>NZ_JAPCZF010000009.1 GCF_025938095.1 Novosphingobium sp. JCM 18896 | reverse complement strand
CGTTTCGCCCCTTCCTGACGATATCGAAGCGCTCAAGGCGCTGCTGGCGAGCGCGACCCAGCGCGCCAATGAGGCCGAGGCCAAGCTCGCCAATGCCCATGCCCGGGAGAGCGCCACCGAGGCCGTGATCGCGCACCTCAAGCTGCAGATCGCCAAGCTCAGGCGCGAGCAGTACGGCGCCAGTGCCGAGCGCACCCGGCGGCTGCTCGACCAGATGGAGTTGCAGCTCGAAGATCTCGAGGCCGACGCGGCCGAGGATGATCTTGCAGCTGAAGCCGCGGCCGAGAAGACCGCGACCGTCACCGCCTTCGAACGCAAGCGGCCATCCCGGAAGCCGTTTCCCGAGCATCTGCCGCGCGAGCGGGTCGTCGTGCCGGCGCCATGCTCTTGCCCGGCCTGTGGCGGCACCCGGCTGTCCAAGCTGGGTGAGGACGTTACCGAGACGCTCGAGGTGATCCCGCGCGCCTGGAAGGTCATCCAGACCGTGCGCGAGAAGTTCTCCTGCCGGGACTGCGAGACGATTACGCAGCCGCCGGCGCCGTTCCACGTCGTGCCACGTGGCTGGGCTGGTCCCAGCTTCCTCGCCATGCTGCTGTTCGAGAAGTACGGCCAGCATCAGCCCCTCAACCGTCAGGCCGAGCGCTTCGCCCGCGAGGGCGTGCTGCTCAGCACTTCGACGCTCGCCGACCAGGTCGGTGCCGCCGCCTTTGCGCTGATGCCGCTCTATCGCCTCATCGAGGCGCACGTCCTCGCCGCCGAGCGATTGCATGGCGACGATACGACCGTGCCCGTCATGGCCAAGGTGAAGACCGATACGGCCAGACTTTGGGTCTACGTGCGCGATGATCGGCCGTTCGCCGGCGCCGATCCGCCCGCGGCGCTGTTCCACTACTCCCGCGATCGGCGCGGCGAACATCCACGAGCGCATCTCGCGTCGTGGTCAGGGATCCTGCAGGCCGATGCCTATGGCGGCTACGGCGAGCTCTACGCTCCCGGACGTATGCCTGCGCCCGTGCTCGAGGCTGGCTGCTTTGCCCATGCGCGGCGCAAGTTCTTCGAGCTGGCCGACGTCGCCGGCGCAGCTCGCAAGAAGAGCCGCGGTGAGCATGCCGGCATGATCTACCCGATCGCGCTCGAGGCCGTGCAGCGGATCGATGCCCTGTTCGACGTCGAGCGCGGCATCAATGGCAAGGACGCGGCCGAGCGGCTCGCTGTGCGCCAGGAACTGAGTGTGCCGCTCATGGCCGAGCTTCACGTCTGGCTCACCACCCAGCTCGCCAGGCTGTCGCGCAACCACGATCTCGCCAAGGCCATCAATTACATGCTCCGGCGCTGGGACGCCTTCACCCGCTTCCTCGACGACGGCCGGATCTGCCAGACCAACAATGCCGCAGAACGTGCCCTGCGGTGCGTGCCGCTCGGACGGAAGGCTTGGCTGTTCTGTGGATCCGATCGCGGCGGTCAGCGCGCGGCCATCCTCTACACCCTGATCCAGACCGCCCGCCTCAACGACGTTGATCCGCAGGCCTGGCTCGCCGATGTGCTCGCTCGCATTGCTGAGCATCCGGCCCGCCAACTCGATCAGCTGCTGCCGTGGAACTGGCAGCCAACCCAGCGCTCGATCACCACCTGATCCGCGCTACGCCGCGGCTTTCACCGGATGGCTACGCCAAGACATGGTACCGACAGCGATAACTCATCGCGGCTGACCAAGCAGAAGGAACCGCCGGAACCCGCCACTTCGCCCGCCATTAATGCAATCATAGAACGTATCGACTATGGTTGCCGCATGAACCCCGATGCACTGATCGCCTGGACATCGCTCTATATCGCTGTGGACTCCATGGCGCTTATCTGCGCGGTGCTGTCGGTCATCGTCACCGCGTCTGAATTGCGAGCGGGCACATGGCGCCCCGCCCTCGGAACCAGGCTCGACATTGCTTTGGCACTGCCGAAAATCTGGCTCCGATGGCAGAAGAACTATTTTCACGGCGCACCGGTCATAGCGCTCATTGCGCTCGCCTTCGCCAATCACATCGGCTTCGAGGTCTTCTGGAACATCGAGCCTATCGGTTGAACCACGCGAGCGTGACGCCTCTGCTCGGCTGTGACGCGAGTCCGATCCCAGACCTCTGCCGCAGTTGATATGTGCTGACGCTCGAGAGGATCGCTCGCACATAGCCGCGGGTCTCTCGGAACGGCGGCAGCCCGCCGTACTTCATCACATTGCCTGGACCTGCATTGTATGCCCCGAGCGCGAGCGCCCAATTCCCGAATGTGTCCAGCTGCTTGCGCAGGTAGCGCGCTCCGCCATCAAGATTTTGCACAACGCTCCATCGATCGAAAACACCCAGAGAGGTCGCGGTGCCGGGCATGAGCTGGGTCAGACCAGAGGCGCCTTTCGAGCTGATCGCGAGCGGGTTGTAGCGGCTCTCCTGGATGATCAGCGCATCAAACAGATCGACCGGCACCCCCGCCCCGCACGCAGCTGTCGCCATCTGACCGAAATACCGTTGCCGCCGCAGTTCCTGCGCCGCGTTCAGAGCTGGGTGCGGCGCGTAAGGGACAGGCCCGCACGCCGTGATCGATGCGTTCGACGCGAGCGGCGCGGTGACATCGGTTGAGGAAGCCCTCCCCTTCATCCATGATGGGATATTCATGCTCGCGACAAGGCTCGGGCCAGAATCGGTAATGGTTTCGGGAGCCAATGCTTCGAATTCGCTGTCGAGACGTGCGGAAGACACCGCTGCCGTATCAGCGCTGGTAGATGGCGTGCGCCCCGGTTCGAGGAGACGAAACTCGCCATTGCTCGCGGTGAAGGCGCTTACCTCCACCTGGCGAGCATTTGCCACATTGGCCATGGCTAAAGGTACGGCGATGACGATGAAACTTTTGGGGATTTTCATGAACAAGCCTCTGACTTGAGGCTTGGTTCGGTTATCGCGCGTTCAATTCTACACCTCATCATTGACGACGCAAGCGCCCCGCCAGGTTTTGAGGCAAGAAGATCGGCGCCGCGCTCACAACTGTGGAGGTAGTGAGCGACGTACTGCCGTCGCCAAGTTACGCCGTAAGGGCCGATCCGCCTGTCACAACGGACGCTGGACGCTCAATCGCCAGCCTCATGCGAGCGCAGACGCTCTTGGACTCCGGAAAAGAACATCGCGATCCTGTGCTGGGCAAGTTCACGGATCGCGACTTCCTCCTCCTCGCCTCCGCTTTCACCATAGGATGTCCCTGGTTGGCTCGCCTGATGCAAAAGTGCTTCGGCAAGGCCCGGAACGTCATCAGCCGCCGCACCGCGATCACGCAGCGCGACCGCGTAGAGGTTCTCAAGGAGAAAATTGATCTTGCTGATCTCGGCGTTCAGAAAGATGCGCGTGTCGTCCATGGCCTGGTCCTTGTCCTAGCGCACGACATGATAGCCAACGGTGCACCCAACCAATACTCCTGCGAAGCAGAGCAGGCAGCTTGATTTCCAATCCCCCGTCGAGCGGGAATTAGAAAGTCGGATCCGACCAGCGGTTCACGGTTTTGAGGTTGCCGTCGAACCGGCGCCGCAGGTCGATGGTTCGCCCGCGCTCAGTGAGGTCCATTCGCTTAAGGGAGTCCTCCGTCACCGTGTTGGCGCCGAAGAACTCGTTGTCGCCGTGCCAATTCTTTCCCTCGATCAAACGGAGGTTCCATGCCCCCTTGGGCACCTGTACACTCGCGGATTGGTTCTCGCGGACATAGGTCGCGAAGATCGGCTCGGAGCGTTTATTGAGCAGCTGAACGACGACCTTCCGGTCGCTCGCGATCACCATGAGCGGCATCGTTTCGCCGGACGCATAAGCCCGACGCACCTTGAACTCCCCGCTCTTTGGGAAGGGCTCGGAAAAACTGAAGTCGGGGAGGAAGTCCCACCGTTTCGCGTCTGTGTAGAACCTCAATCCATAGGTCAGCAGCACCAGCGGGAGCACAAGCTTTCCCGCCCAGGCGACCCGGGTTTTTGCCCCTCGCTCTCGCCATCAGCGGTCCTTTTGGTACACAAAGCCTTGTCGGTTCGGGTCGCAGCGGGCGCCTGCCCAGTCGCCTCGTTCGACACGCGACCTTCGATCGTTCCAGCGCGTGTCCCCCGGGGCACCGGGCCGCGGACCTTTACGCTCGCGCATGTAATCCCGATCATCAATGCCCATAGCGGATCTCCCGCGGAAGTAGCTCGGGCTGTTGAGCGAAGGCGTGCCGAATGTGCCGCTCCACACTTTCTCGGCTCGGAGTTTCCGACCCTGGCAGGCGCAGCGTGGCGTATCCAGCGGCCGCCATCATGCGATCCCGGCGGGCATCTGAATCGGCCCGGTGGTAGCGATCGTCGAGCTCGATCAGCAGGACGACCTTTCCGGTCTGACGATCTTCAACGACGTAATCCACGCGCTTGCTCGAGAACCTGTTCCGAACGGACGTCGCCTGAGAGCGGTTCAGACCCTTCTTGGGCTTGAGGATCGCACCCATCGATACTTGAGCGTGGATCCTCGCCCAGGGCAGCGTTTCTTCAATCAGCGCGAGCGTCCTGCGCTCGATCGGCGTCATCAGGGGCGCCGGCATCACGTCGAGCGTTGGCCCCGATGGTCGCCGCCCAAGCCAGGCTTTCACCAGTAGCGCGAACCCGAGAACCATGAGGAGCGGCAGAAAGCTCCGTAAGAGTGACCACTAGCCATCGATCGCCTCCGCTTGCAAACCGCCGTGCGAGATCGCTGCCCGGACCTTCAACCAATCGCGTCGACGTCGGAGGGCGAGCCCCGCCAGCTCGACAAAGGTAACCGCGATCCGGCCGACCACAGCGGCCGCAAACAGCGCGAAGCCAATCGCCGCCACATCCGCCAAGACCTGCTCCTGCGCGATCGCGTCCGCCAAGTGGCCGCATCGCGCATAAGTTTGGGCATGGGAGTCACATCGCATGGGCTTGTGGATCGTGATCGCATCGGCAAAGTCCTCGAGGCCTGCCTGCCTGACGATGGATGCCAGAGTGTTCGATGGTGTCAGCATGTGATCGCCCTCATCGGCTGCGTTCGATATTGCGTTCGGGCAGGTCCACGTCCTTCGCCGGGGCCGGCGTGTCCGATGATTTGGCTGCGCTAAGGGCTTCAAGCCCGTGCGTCGGAAAGCCGATCGCGGAACCAGCGCCGTTGAGTACGCCGGCGGATACGCTCGCGCTGAATTTGCCGACCTTGCTCGCGTCAAAGCGCGAGGCTTTGCCAAGGGTCTTCTCTCCGGTTGTTTCGAGAGCGCTGGTCTTCTCACCATCATTGCGCGAAATCGTCCGCAGGAGCTGGTCGCGGTCGTTCGTGAAAATCTCCACGTCCTCGCGGACGCGCGTGAGCATCACATAGCTCAACTTCTGGGTGGCGAGGTTCTGCTCAGTCGAGTGCATGACGCCGATACCCCTGTCGGTCGTCATGCCCTGCGCCTGGTGCATGTTGATGGCGTAGGAAAGCCCGAGGCGCTCGAGCATCTTGTCGCCGAGCTGGAGTTCGAGGACCTCTCCCTTCGCGTTCTCAATCTTCACGCCGTTCTCGCCGACCGAGAGGATCTTGGCAGCTTCGGAGTTCAGCAGGCCCCGCTGCTTGTCGTTGTCGGCCCAGCGGATTTTGTCGCCCCCATGCAGTGACGTATCCATCTTCTCGGAAAGCTTCAGCGTATCGCGCTGATCTGCAGGATTGATCTTCTGCGGATTGAACCGGAGCTCCCGGCCGCTCTCATTACGCAGGACTACCCTGCCCTTGGTATCGGAGCCGAGGACTTCGTACCGCCCTCGCAGGAGGCTGATGTCGTCATTGCGCCGGACCACGTCGAGCACGAGACCGGCGCGGTATGTTTGCGGGTACCGCAGTTCCTCCCGCGTCGTGTTGACCTGCTGCAGCGTTGTAACCCGCACGCCCTCGCCCGAGATCGACCCCTCGCTTTTGAGGCCGGCTTGGACCAATTCGTTGAGTTCCGAGCGCGCAACCCGGCCAGAAGCATAGATCGCGGTGCGTTCGCGATCTTCAGGCGACAAGCTGAGCCAACGGTCCGCAGCCTGCTCGAGATACTCGTTGCCATGGGCCTGGACCCGCGCACCGAGCACCTGGAAGGCCTCCTTGAAGCTGCCCGCCCGGCTGAGCGAGGCCACCTGCTGCATGTGCTCGGTCTTTTGCCGCTGGCTCGTGTCGAGGCGCGCCATCGCCGGGTCGTGGCTTTGGGCAAGACCGAAGGCCTTGCCCCAGTCGATCGAAGCCAACTGCTTCTCATCGCCCGTCATCCATAGACCGTCGAGCTTGAAGACATTGGCGATGGTGACGAGGTTATTCATAGCTTCGTTGGCGACGAGCGAGGCCTCATCGAGCACGAGGACCTTGTTCTCGAGCGCAGCCCTCGAGGCCTCGAAGGCCGACCCCTGCCCTGCCCTTGCGCCGCGGATATGCTGGTTGACGAAGGACGACACCGTGGTCGCGTCGATGTTGGTTTCGTCGCGGAGCATGGCGACCATTTTGTTTGCCATGGCAAGGCCGATGACCTCCTTTCCATGATCGGTGGCGACAGCGGCCATGGCCTGCAGCATGGTTGTCTTGCCGGCGCCGGCGACGCCCTGTATCACGACGACGCGATCGGGCGAACTCAACGCAAGAGTTGCCGCGGCGAGCTGCTCACCATTGAGCGGCCGCTCGGCGGCGGCCTGCAGCTTCTCGCTCACCACTTCGGCGGAGACGATCGGCGCCGTGGCCCCCCTGCCCTCGTCGATACCGGCAAGCAGCTGACGCTCCTGAGCGATATGCTGCGGTGTGGTGACCTGACTGGAGACCCCGTCCAGCCTCGTCGTCGCTCCTGGGATCAGCTTGCCTTGGCCCACCAGGGCCGAGACCCGGCTCTCCGCTCCTTCGATGGTCACGCCCGGCAGGCCAAAGTTCAGGGCCGACTTGTAGATATCGTTGACCGAAAATGCCGCCTCACGCTGCCCCAACATTCGGATCGCGGAGGCTACCGCCATTTCGGTTCGCAGCTGCGCCGGTGACAAGGAGGCTCGGGCCAAGCCCTTGGTCGTGAGGTCGTCTGCGGGCCGCAGGTAGTCGCCTATCACACCGCTCACGCTGGCGATGATCTCCTGAACCCTGGCCGGAATTCCGATCGGCTTTTGCCCATCGATCCCAGCGCCGACAGCACTCCGGCTGAGAGCTTGGCTCAAGAGCGCCTTGCCATCGAACCCTAGGGCGGCGGAGCGATTGACCCAGGACTCCCCGAGCTTCGCCCGATCATCGACCGTGATCTTGGGATCCCGGGAATTGACCACCACACGGTCCCGGCCCTGAGGCGTGGTTATGCCGATCTCGTTCGCTTTGGCGACCACCTCCTCGCGCCGTTGGCTGAACTCCTGGATGACGTCCTTTGGGACGCCTCTGATCTCAAATTGCCCATGTTTGCCGGTAAGCTCAGTTTGATATCCAAGCTTGGCAAGTTCCTCTCGGAACGCGGCGTGATAGGCCGAACCGATCGTCGTATTGTTCTTCCAGAGCTCACCATTCCACAGCGCCTGCCATTTGCCAGCCGCGGTCCTGGTGATCGCTGCGACGACGACATGAATATGGCCCTGGGGGTCGAGCTTGCGGCTCGTGTCGTGCTCGAACATGGCATAGACGAGATTGCCCGTTCGCACAGGCTCGCCGCTCTTGTTGCGGCTGTAGTCGCGTGCCTCCGCCATGGTCTTCTCGACCCAGCCCATCGTCGATTTGACGGCGGCCATGTGCGCCGCGAGGATGCGCTTGTCGCCGGCGATGTAGGCCATGACGCTGGCCGACTTGGGCATCGAGAAGGTGAGATCGATTCCAGTGCGCCGGTTGGCGCTCTGGTTCACCAATGTCCCATCGGGCAGCTTGCCGTTGAGGAGGTTTTCGAAGTCCTCCTTTTTCACATCGCCCGTAAGCCCAAGCGCCTCAGCCCCCTTGCCGCCCCACCCGGTGGCCTCGGCCGAATGCTCGGCCGTGTAGTAGTCGTCCTTGGCGAAATAGTTGGCAGCTCCGCCGGCGGAGCGCACCGATGCGATGGAGTGCATGGTCTACATCTCCATCCCGAAATCGTCGCCGGCATCGTGGTCCCGGCGATGCTCCTCCTCCTCGAGACCGATACCCTGACGCTCTTCCTTCGCGATCAGGCTTTCCTGCTCCGATTTTCGAGCATTGGGCCGATCGGCTTCCTTCCGCTGGTCGGAGGTCTGGAGACGCTGAGCATCGGTACTTCCCTGCTGCTCACGCTCGCTCTCCCGCCTGTCATCCGTGCTCCCGGTGTTGGGCGATTTGAGGCCGCCAAGCCACTTGGGCGCTTGCTCGCCTTGCCCCGTCGGGCTCGAGGCCCCTGGCTCTTCGGTCGGCTTGGCCGGCGCCATCGGGAACGCGCTACGCAGGGCTTCCGCGCTGAGCTCTGCCTCTGACCGGTCATCAACCGCTGCAGGATCCTTCTCAGGCTGCCGCTCACCACGATCGAGGACCTCCTGCGGCTTGCCGTCAGGCCCGTCGCCCTCGCGCCCTTCCTCGCCCATTTCGTCGTCGGATTCCTCCTCCGGGGAGTATTCGGATGCCCGCATGGTGGTGACCCGTTCGAAGCCTTCGGCGACGTGGGGATAGCTCAACCATTTCAGCTGGATCTTGGCTGCCGGGAAGCCGTCCGGGAACTTCACGAAGCCGTGGAGCGAGGGCAGTTCCTTGATGTCGTCCGGCATCACCAGATGCTGGACTTCCTTGCGCGGTGTGATCGTCGAGGCATCGCGCGAATTGTTGTAGCCGTAGCTGTATGCCTCATCCATTTGGCGCACTTCGCGGCTGCCGATGAAGTCCGAGCAACGCTTCGCCGTCTCGATATCCGAGGTGGTCAGGATGAGCTTCGTTCGGGCGAGCGAACCGAGATTGATCGCGCCATTCTCGCCGTAGGTTTCGGCGAGTTTTCCGAACGAGTGGATGCCCAGAACGAAGGCGCCGCCGACCGCGCGGGCGGTCTGCAGACCATGCTCGATCGCCGGCAGACGATGAAGCGCGTGGACCTCGTCGAGGAGAAACCAGGTACGCAGATTTCGGGTGCGACCGATGCGGAACAACGCGTTCACCGCGAGGTCCATCCACAGCGTCAGCAGGGGCCTGTTCAGCACGAGGTCCGGGTGGGTCGAGGTAATGAACAGAATAGCGCCCTCACCGCCCTCGTCGGCCATCCAACGATTGATCGAGAAACCCTCCTCGCCGGGCCTGGGATCGGGGAGAAAGCGGAGCGCATTGGCGTGCGTGTTGAAGGTCGCGCGGATGGACTCCGCCATCTTGGCCGCCTGGGTCGCGACGAGCGGTGCGGCGACCGTATTTTCGAGCTCCTGGCTGATGGTTTTCAGGTCAGCCTGCATGAGATGATAGGCCAGCGCGCCGTTGCTCGTTGCGCCCTTCTGGATGAGCTTCATGCACATCTCGACGAAGAGCGTGCGGGCGGCCTTTTGCCAGAAGTCATCCTCTGCATTGTGGCCGCTCGGAATGAGCGCCGTCGCGGCCGACAGGAACTCAGCGTAGTTGTCGCAGTCGGAGAAGATCGTCCACGGCTTGCAGCGCCGGTCCATCGTGTTGAGGATGGTGTCCGTGTCTGGATTGAAAAAGCTCTCGACGAAGCTGCCGGTGAGATCGAAAATCACGCAGCGGTGCCCCCGCGCGCGGGCCTGCGTCACGAGCTTCTTCAGCTCGGTGGTCTTCCCCGCACCGGTCGTGCCGATGAACATCGCGTGGCTTTGTTCGAGCCGCCACGGATAGGGGATGCCGGCAAGCAAATAGGGCACGTGAAAACCGCTGCGAACGCGCTCGGCGGTGGGAAGATCAAGGACCGCCGGAGGAGACGCCGGCGGCGAACGATCTGCGCATTCCTTGTCGAACTCCGCGCGGTTGTGACGGCGGATCTCTTCGACGAGCTGATCCTTGGGAATAAGCAGTGCGCCGCGTTCATGGCGCTCCTTCAAAATCTCAGTCCCGCGCTTCCTCGAGTAGTCGATAAACCAGAGCGTCAACGGTGCGCAGATGAACACCGAGCCTAGCCCCGAGGCCAACAACAGACGCATGAATTTCGCCCACGCCACAACGACGGCCGAGTGGTGCGGAACCCACGACATCTGCCCTACGACGACCGAACCATCGGGCAACGTAAGGTTGACCGGCTTGTGCGGATTGAGCGCCACCCAATTCCACAATTCCGCGTAGATCTTCATCAGGCACAGCTGGATTTCGTGTTCCTCGAAATAGAAGGCGGAGATGATCGACAGAAGCACGGCGGAGGTGCCAAGCCAGGTCAGGATCGGAACCCGGATTCCTGCCCAGGTCATCATCAGCTCATGCGAAAAAAGCTGCGATCCCCGGGTGAAGTTTCCAGCGTTTCGGACAACCTTCCCGCGCGCCGAATGATGCTCGATCGTGGCGGCGGATTTGCTGAAGCGGATGTCCTGATCAGCCATGGTAGGTCGCCACGTTCGTAGTGGCCGCCTGGATCAAAACTTCGGCATCTTTCGCATCGGTTTCGGTTGCTCGGCGAAGGCAGTCGATGACGAGGATTTCGAGCCCGGTCAGCAGCCTGTCGATGTTCACGTTCTGAGAGCGTAGAGCGAGCGGCGCGCCGATCTGGATGATGTGGCGAAGCGCCTCAGAGCGATCGCATGAACGGATCGACGCGACCTGGTCGATCATGCCCGCCATGTCTGGCTGCAGACGCACGCCGACGACTTGGCTTTCTGAAGGTGATTTCATTTCCAAGCCTTTTCGAAAGAAGGCTTGGTTCGGTTATCGCGCTGCCATTCTTAATCGCCAGCAAGCGCGGTGTCTACCGTCTAAGCGTTTACAGACAGGGCCGCGGAAACGCGTGATTTTGCGGGATAAACTAAACGACACCAATGGCGTTTACATGCGTAAACGCCGTTTACGCGCGTTAACGGCGCAATATCACCTACTTAGAGTTACGGCTTGCCGTGTAGGGTGTGCTTCCGTAGTAGGCACTTCATCACCTCGAATAATGGTTGGTCGGATTTAGGAAACGGACAATTCTTTCCCGTTCCTGTGGGGATATTTAGCCGAGCCGGCGCTTGATGGCTACCCTCGTTGTTCGCCCTTACGCGTCGCAATCGCGCCTTCGGTCCACAGATAGCCTGCATGAATATGCAAACTGACAACGATTACTGACTCACTGCGGGGCCAGGTATCGCCCGGCAGTTCCTTGCAAAGCTGCCGCGCCGCGATGTTGGATTTTGAAAGAAATGGCGTCTACGGCTGCCTGATCAGCCCGGCACATCGAATAGCCGTGAAAGGGAAATGCATCATGCCAGAGACCGAGCCTAAACCGGATGTTACCGCCCTCACGGTTCAGTTGCTGAGCGCGTATCTGGCAAACAATACTGTCGCCTCAAACGAGCTTGCCGACCTCATCCGCACGACGCGATCTGCGCTCACCGAAGATCCGCCGGCGGCATCTAACCCGGCAGCCGACGAACATCCGGCGCCAGCGGTCACGGTGCGCAAAAGCTTGGCCTCTCCCGACCATATTCTTAGCCTCATCGACGGCAAGCCCTACCAGACGCTGAAGCGGCATTTGACGCGCCACGGATTGACCCCTGAGACCTATCGAAAACGCTACAACCTCCCGGATTCGTATCCCATGGTCGCGCCAGCTTTCGCGGCTAAGCGGCGCGAGATCGCTCAGAAGATTGGACTTGGCGTCAAGCGGAAACCTGAAGCTGAATCGCCGGATGCTGGGAGCCAGACTGGAGTGGTCGCCGAGGTTGTCGGCAAGATCGAAGCCGCCGCGCCGCAGACCGAAAAGGCGGTAAGCAAGTTGGCGTCGACGAAGGCTTCATCTCCTGCCCGCTCTCGCGCAAAGGCAGCTCCTGAAAAGGCTGCGGCCTTAACCGCAGCGAAGGCCCCGGCCGAAGCGCAAAAGCTGACCCAGGAGAAGGCCGCTTCCCCTGCCCGAACCCGCTCGAAATCGCCTGCCGCGAAGACACCGCTCGCAAAAGCTCCGAGGATCGAAACGGCGGAAGAGAAGCCTGTCGCAAAGCGAGCCGTCGACACTGCGAAGCGCAAGGCCTCGGGCAATTCTTCCGCAAAAAAGACGACGAAACCGGTCGCCGATCTGAAGCCGGTGGCTGCGGCGGATGGCGCCGCCTCGCAAGTTCAGGCCGCGCCGTCGGAGGAAGCAAAGCCGAAGGGTGATGCGGGTGCGAAAGCGGCGGCTGCCACCTCCAAGGCTCCAACGCGCAACCGAACGAAGGTGGTACCTAGCGGCCAGGCGAAATCGGAATCGGCCGTTGTCGACACCGCGAAGTCGCCTCCACGGGCGAAGCTCGGTTTGTTTCGTAGCAAGGCAGTGGAGCCGGCCGTCGATGCACCCGTGCCGCCCGTTGAAGACGTCGTCTCGGACGATGCTGGGGCTGCACGCAAGGCGCCCAAAGCTAAACGGATGGCACGGATGCCCGCTGCCAGTCCGCAGGGCTGACACGGCGGCAGATCGGGGACGATAATGAGTTGGCTAGAGCGCAGAACGCCCGAAACCAGGAAGCCCTACGATGCCCGTTCGGAGGGCGACATTGATTACGGTCGTGTCGTCCACTCGGCGTCTTTCCGCCGGCTCCAGGGCAAGACGCAAATCCTCAATCTCGGGGACAGCGATTTCTATCGGACGCGGCTGACGCATTCGCTTGAAGTCGCCCAGATCGCGGGAGGCATCGTGAAGCAGTTGCGCTTCAACTATCCAGACCATCCCGCCCTCGCCAGCCTGCCTGAGCACAGCCTCATCCAAGCTATCGCCTGTACGCACGATCTCGGCCACCCCCCGTTCGGACACGGCGGGGAAGTTGCGCTGAATTATTGCATGCGCGCCGACGGCGGTTTCGAGGGCAATGGGCAGACCTTGCGCATCCTTTCGCGGCTCGAGAAATTTTCGAGAGAGGCGGGTTCGAACCTGACACGCGAGACGATGATGGGCGTCCTCAAGTACCCCATTGCATACGATCTCGCTGCGAACCCTGCCATCAAGCCGAAGATGCTTGAGGAGACCAGCGGGACACCTCTGCTGGACCGCGAAGCATCGAAGCCGCCAAAGTGCTACTTGGGCACCGAAGACGATGTGGTCGACTGGATCCTACAGCCTCTGTCGCGAGGCGATCGGGACCTGTTCCAAGGCTTCGAGGCGAAGAAGGGCAAGCATCACAGGGCGCAGCACAAGTCGCTCGCTTGCAGCATCATGGACCTCGCCGACGACATCAGTTACGGGGTCCACGACCTTGAGGATGCGCTGGCGCTAAGGCTTATCGAGCCTAACGATTTTCGCCGTCATGTACCGCCCGACAAATGCAAAGGAATACTCGACTACCTAGCTGTCCAATATGCTGCGTGGGGGGAGTACGGCAACGACGTCTACGAAGGTTTTGTAGAAAGGCTGTTCGGTGGCGGCGACCGCCGCAAACACCAGATAAACCGGGTGCTGAACTACATCATTCCGTCCGTCCGATTTGACGAGCATACCGAGTTCGAGGAGCCTCGCTTGCGCTATCGGGCCGGCCTGCCCGGACCGGTCAAAACCTTTGTCGATGCGATGAAGGACTTCATCTACGAAATGGTCATTCGAAGCCCAAGCGTGCAGCACCTAGAACTCAAGGGACAGATGATGGTGATCGCAGTTTTCGAGGTGATGAAATCGGATCCAAAGAGCTTCCTGCCGACGGACATCTACGCCAAGCTTGATAGCGGTGAGAAGCCTGCACGCGTAATATGCGACTACGTGAGCGGGATGACCGACAATCACCTCCTCCGCACATACGAACGGCTCTTCTCGCCCCGCCTAGGCTCCGTGTTCGACCGCCTGTAATGGGACATTTCCTATATCGCAGATACCCGCGATTGACGCGTCCACCAAATCAGGACAAATCCAACTTGCCAATTAGTGGCAGGATGCGAGTTAGGCTGACCGCACGTCGTGGGAATGCCGTCCACAAGCGGCGAGACTTCGGATCAGAATTTGTGGACTTGGGATCCGGGATTTATCAAAGACGGGCATTCATTGATTTCGGACAGCCGCTGAGTTACGTGCGGGACACTTAGGCATCATCAGGGGGCGGGCGATGCCGACGAAGGCACAAATCGAGAAACGGCGATGGTGGATTGGCACCTCGCTCGCTGTTGCGAGCCTCGCGGTGGCTGTATGGCAGTGCTCAAATCCACCACCAGCCCCGAGTGGACCAGAAATGACGCCTGCTAGCGCGGCGGCCACCGATGCGGACAAACCGGAGCCTCTGCTCAAAAAAATTCCATTTCAGTCTCCCGTGACGATGCCATCCGGGCATTGGGCAAGACTCGAGCCACTTTCGCCCGAGAAGGGCCTATCAGCTACAGCGCGCGCATCCCTCATCACGCAGACCGCTATCTTGTTTCAGCAAAAGGTGGTTGGCCCCGATAAAGTTCAGGGCTTTATGAGCATCGACACTGATGACTGTACGGATTGGAACTCGCCTATTTGGAGCGAGGGCGTTGAGAAATACCGTAGCCAGTTTGAAGAGCTGTCTGATGAAGATCTAATTGCACTGAATAGACAGTTGAACACCATGCCATCACCTGCTCGCGAGGACGTTAAGCAGAAGAATGATTGCTTGGATCGCATGATGGATGTTTTGACGACGCTGCAAGGACGCGACATTGATAAGTAGCGTTCAATATTTCTAGATATTAATGAACTCATATTTTTCAAGAGCGACTGATTGTTCCGTCACTCTGGTACGATGGAGCCGATAGCTGGCGCTTTGTACTTATGTTATGTGCCGAGTTAGCGGCTTCTTTGGAGGGATTGAGTTGGGTAGCACGTGCGTAAGCGTCCTAGCATTTCTGTGGGCGCTCAAGATAAACTGGGAAGCCTGGTCGGCAATTGGCACGGTTGCGGCGGCGTTCTTGGCAATGTGGTTGCCTGGAAGGGCGGCCCAGAAAGAATGGAAGCGTCAGGATGAGATCAGGGAGAAAGATCTCGCACGAGCCAAGAAAGAAAAGAATGATGTGATCCGGGAGGTCACTTCGAGTGTGGCGCGGATACTCTCGTATCGAAACGCCGCAATCGCGATTTGCGATGCCGACAACGTCTATGGGGTAGGCTTCCTAGCGATCGAACGCATAAATCAGAACTCCAGAACCTATCTTGAGATGTTAGAGATTCTTGAAAATCGTCCGGAGCTGACTGACGGTGCGATCTATTCCGCGATATTCGCTAAAAGGATTGCTCAAGTAGTGATTGAGCAAACTTCCGTTAGCAACAATGGCTGGAACTGGAATGAGCGCAGCAATGTCCTGAGAGCATACGACACGGTCGCGGAGATGACCGAGGCTCGAAACAGAAAGGCTCGAATTGATGCGGGCTGCAAGCCAGATTCGAGCGTGGCCGATTTAATTGGTGCAAAGTACAAGGCGGTTGCTGAAGCGATAGCAGCATCCAGAAAAGCCGATAGCGGCGAGCCTATCATTACAGTCACAGACGAGTACTACTGATTTCAGAAATGAACTAAAGGCGTATAAGAGAAATTACTCGATGTATCGGCCGAACTCAATCATGAGCCGGATAGGCGGACAAATTCATATTTTCTTGGAAGCTCAGTATGATTGACATAATTCCCCTGAGGCTATCTCAGTATACTTCTTTAGAAATTCCTTTATCGTAATGACATAATCCGAATATGCGAAATCACTAGCTTACAATTCCTCGCAGATACACGTCCAGCGATCTGGCTCTGGCCTCGGCCTTCGGCGGCGTGTTGATTTCGCACTCCCAAACAACGATCACGTTCCATCCCTCGTTGCGAAGCTGTTCGAGATTGCGTCCATCGCGCTCGACATTTCGATTGAACTTTTCGATCCAAAACTCGGTGTTCGACTTTGGCGTCGTTGCGACCTTGCATCCCTGATGGCGATGCCAGAAGCAGCCATGCACGAAGATTACGGTCCGGTACTTAGGCAGGACGATATCGGGTTTGCCGGCAAGGTGCTTGCCATGGAGCCGAAAGCGAAATCCTAGGCGATGAAGTTCCCTCCGCAACGCGACTTCTGGCTTGGTATCGCGCGACCTGATTCGGGACATTCGTTCTGATCGCTGGGCAGGCGTCAGGGTATCGACCATTACCTATATCTCATTCGCGCTCCTCTGCGCAACAAGTTCGAAGAACGGTAGCCCGCGGACCACCTCGCCCGGGACATCGAAGGACTTGTAAAGGCATTGGTGGACTTGAAGCGACTTTACGCGCTCGGCAAGCTCCGCTGAGCCGCCGGTTAGGCCCAGCGCCGACAACTCAGCTGGCGTCACATTAGGTACCTTGTGAATGAACCAACTCAGCAGCGGCTCGCGGTAATCCGTCGAATTCACCTTAAAATGCCGCAAGTATTGCGAGGCGAGGATAACTCCGGTGCCGAACTCGCGACCTTGCAACAGCAACTTCCGCAGCACGTCGAATTCGTACCGCATAATATTGTCTGCCTCGTCCACCAGCAGATAGGAATCGACTGCACGGAGCTGCGGTTCGGTGCCGATGAACGGTCGCTTCGGCGTCCGCAGCATGTTTTCGTAGAACATGTTCAGCATCACTGCGACTAGCATGTTCTTGCTCCGGTCATCCTGACCGAGGGCATCAAGGGATACGACCACAACACCGTCGAGGAACTCGTCGAAGGGTATAGTGTCACTGGTACTTGAGGCAAACACCTCCATGTCGACCAGGTCATCGATAATCGCCATCGGGGAGTCCGACCTGCCGTCGAGCAGTTCTCCATATGCCGTATGCACGTCGTAGAGCGTCGGCTGCTGGCCCGGCAGGCAACTCTCGTAGGCCGCCTTAACAGCCTTCTTGAGCTTGTCGCGCTGGACCGGCCCTATCCCGGAGTAAATCTTGTCGAGGACGTCCGCGAAGAAGCGGAAGCGATCCAACCAAGGAGCCGCGGCCTCGCCCATCGCTGACGTGTCAAACAAGTTCAGTGGGAGACGATAGGGCCGGACGACCCGCGCACCCGTCGCCTCCACAAAGTCCGGGCTGCTGTAGTCTCGCTTGTAGTCGAAGATCAGGAAGCGCGGCTTGATGCCGCGGTTGCCGGCGGTGGAATCGCTGATCTGGAGGATTAACGACTTCAGGAGCTGCGTCTTGCCGGTACCGAGATCGCCGACGACTCCCATGTTCAACTGGTTTAGCCGAGTGTCGGAAATGTTGAGCGACAGGTCGGCCGGCTGGAAGCTGTCGACGGTCCTGCCGATCGACAAGATCACCCCCGTCGACGCATCTGGGGCGACCGCGGGCGCTTCAACCTCAATCGGTACTGCCTGCGCGGCGTCGACGACTGCGGCATCCGCGACGCCAGCCTCCGCCCCCGTCGGAATTGCCGCCTCTTCCACCTCTGCGATGCCCTCGTCCGTGGACCTGATCGCAACCGATCGCGTGACCGCTTCGGCACCCGTGGGGAACAAGTCCCAATGTCCTACGCGCGCGCGGACGCCCTCATAGAACTCCAAGGGATTACCGGACACGATTTGGCCACCGTCAGCACTTCCGATCGTTATCGTCTCGTCGAACCCGTCGCCATCGCGATCCCGGACGCCACTGCGGGCGCTGTCGTCGACGATGATAAGTCGCCCGCGTTGGTCAATCGAGACGCATGGCTTGGGATCGAGGATCGCGGCCGCGACCTGCTCGTGCAACACCGACCAATGCGTCTCCTTGCCTTGGATGTCGGGGTGCTGGCTATACACGCGCATCCCGAAGCCGATGATCGACAGCAACAGATGTTGAAAGCCCAGCGTCCATGCGACCGGCTGCCCTTCATGCGGTAACATGCTCGACAACAATCGCGAAAAAGTCCGGGCCTGCTCCAAGGCGTCGTTGATCTCGGCGGCAGGAAATACGGATCCGGGCCGGCATTTTACCTCGACCGGCGTTAGATGGACACGGACACCGCCATTCGTGGCCTTCATGCCGACGACAAGGAGGTCCGGCCGCGAGAGCGATGCGTCCTTTCGCTCGTGGCCCAGCGACTTGGCCAAGTCGGAGAAATAGCCGCGGAATGGGTCCACGGGCACGATGATGCACGCCGAGACCCCGTCCCCATCGACGTCGAGCACGGGGACAAGACTGTCGCCTATGTTCGAGAGGCGAAACCGATCTTGCAGCATTCGCACGGCGACGAAGAGGCCAAGATCGCCTGTCGCCCCAGTGTTATCGCCAGCCAGGCCGCGAATTGTAGGAATGCCTCGTCGAGCTATTTCCAGCAAAACATCTTGGATCTTGGAGGAGTCGATTGCCGCGCAGCCAGGCAACTTGGACAGTGCCTTAGACAGCGCCTCTCGGTCGGCATCCTTGACCTTCGACAAGAGGTAGTAGCCGTTAGTGTCGCCGGCTCGATGGGAATACGATGGCATGTCGTAGTCCCAAAGATACGCGCCCTCTAGCCATCCCCCTAGGAAGCAGGCCGGGTCGATCGCCGAGGAGGAAGCCGCGACGAAGTCCGTCTTTCGCGTTTCCAGCATGTCCCTGACGACGTTTACGTTCGGCGCAAACCGCAGCCCCGTCCGGCGCTCGCCCAGGCTTTCAACCGTGGCCACGCAAGTAGCGACCTTGTCGGCCAGCACGTCGCCGGACGCGGTGGACAAGGATGATTGACGCGTTTCGCTGAGAAACGCTCCTGGTAGCTGCCTCCGCACGCGGTGGCGGAGCAATCCGCCAAGGCCAAGCGGCGATCTTCCGGAAACCTCTGCGGCGCTCGGCTCCGACATGTCAAGTTGAGCGATGATACCAAGGTCGGGCCTGGCATTCGGCGGCTGGCCCTCGAACCACCGAACACTGTTCCTAGTATCCTCGGTCAAGTTCGCGATCGTTGCGTCGTCCGGCCGCGAAAGACTGTCCCGATGATCATAGATATCGACGAACCTGCGGCCGGCGGCCTGCCTTGTCGCTCGCGTCGTTTGTTCGCGGTACCGCTCGGAGCACCACGTCAAAAGGCCCTCGTTACAAGCGTCAGTTGTGCCGCCAGCACTCGAAACGACTACGCCGATGGATGTCTTCGCAGATAGCAAGCCCGAGACGTCATCTAATGACCTAGCGACCTGCGCTGCGCTGAATCCAACCGAAATCCCGCCTACTGAAATTCCGAATGCCTCGCCGAACGGAGCAAGCCTGGACCGTTGGGGAAGGCGACCGAGGCGATCACCATTCCAAAGGACGGACCAATAGTCCGTGCCATTCTCCACGGCGAGGAAGTCGACCTTCTCGATGCCTCCGGGGGATCGAAGGGAGAGGGACAACAGGTCGGGGATGCAATCGGGATCGAGCACGCTAACGGCGGGACATGGGTTGCCGCCCTCGTCCGCTTCTAGCAGCACGCTCTGCGCGACGGCATGCCAAGCCATCCTCAATGGATGCAAGGGCGACAACAGGATCGCGTCGGGGACACGCGAGATCGTCTTGCGGTCATCCTCAAGCGAGGTGACGACTGCGACATCAACCCAGCATGCGACGTCCGGATCTGATGCGAGCCAAGCCTGGTAGGCATCGAGGTACCGCTCGACCAGCGTCCGGAATTCGTCGTCGGTGGAAAGCCACTTCCCCAACTCCGCCGCCTCGACGAGGCCCGTTTGGTCGCCGATGCCGCGAACGCGCGCCGCGATCGCCTGGCGCGCCTCGATGAACCCGTCGGGCGGTGCGAACTCCGATGCATGGGGGCGCGGGTCTTGCAAGAAGCGCCCTTGAGAGAAGATCGGCCCGGTCCCTACCCCCCAGGCAGGCTGCACCCAGGCGTCGACGTAGTCGTCCGCGAGGACAATCGGGAGATATGACCGCGGCACGGCGTCTTCCGACAACATCCAATCTTGCAAGCTGGAAGCGCGCGCACTTCGATTCAACTGGACGACCGGCTTCGCCTCGGAAGGCTCGATAACTCGTCTGTTCGCCCTAATCAGTCGCTCGAATTCACTGCGGCAACCTTGCTCGACGACTTCCTCGACCACAAGGAAAACGCGACAAGTCTCCGCGGAGACAGATCCGTCCGGGAGCGACTTCGTGAAGCTAATGTCGACTTGGTAGTTGGTATCGGCTTCGACCTCGACTTGGTGGAAGCCCTCGCGGATAGCGCGCACGTCCAGCTCTTGGCGTCCGTCTGGACGATCATGGACCTCGTCGGAAACCCCAAAGGCGACTGGATCGACCTCAACGCCGGGGGAGGTGAGCACCAACAATTCGTAGCGACCGCCACCTGGAACGGTAAGACTCGTCTCCAATGCCGGCGAGCCCTTGGGGGCCCGCGAAGGCTTCTTCGGCGGCGCCATTTTGCGGGCTAGTCGGCACGCGACCACGATGCCTGGTTGCCATGTCGCGAGGGAAATGACCTTCACGGCGCCGGGCTTGAAGTTCTCCGCGGAAGCCGAATAGCGGATCGGCGACTTGTGCGATGGAGGAGCTTGATCGACGAAGACGCTCTCCGGCTTCTCGCCTGCAATTACGTTCCCAACGTTGTTGCCCTTTCCGCGCTCAATGGAAACAACTGTAGCAACGGCATCCGGACCGACGGCCTCGAACGTCAAGGCCACGCTGGATTCCACGATGAACGGCATGCCCTTCGCGACCGGGATTAGGCCATTCGAGCAACCCATCTTGATGTCGCCCTGCGCCGCTGCATCTTCCGTCAGCAGTTCGGACCATTTCTCGACGGTCAAAGCTCGCCACCAGTTTTGCGCGCATTCAAGCTCTAAGCCGCCGCTTGAAGCGTAGTACGCAGGCGTCGCGCGCTCGAAGGCCGTCGGAAGTATCCCGCCGTCCTTCAAGTGGCCTAGAAAGGCATCGAGATGGCGACTGTCCTCGTCGGAAGCGCTCTCCTGGGCCCTCCGGATGCCTGGGCCAAAGCCATCCGCCATTGCGTCAGCAACCTTCTCCAGGATTGCTGCCTGCTCCTTGGCCGACAGCGAGCCATCCCGCATTGGTGGCATGCCACATGCCAGGCTCAGCAGTTGCGTGCCGGAAAGACCTTCTCGGCCTGGCTCAATCGAGAATAGTCGTGAAATCGTTTTCCAGGCAGCCAGGCGCTGCGTCCGATCCTCGTCCATTTCATCCGCGGCCGACGCCGATCGCGACAAGAGGTCGCGGGCTTCTTCCCGTTGTACCGGATCGGATATGCCGGCATTCGTTATGCCGACGTTGACTATCTCCTGTAGAAACCCATCTGCCCACCAGTCCTCGAACGGCACGTTCCCGCCGTTGCTAGTCGCCGCGACCCCGAACTCGTCTGTCGTGGAGGTGACGGAGCGCATGCTGTGTTGACCAGGAGGCACGAGCGCCAGGAAGATCGGCTTACGCGGAGAATTCCGCAAGTTGAGGAGGTGGGTATCGTCACATCGTCCCGACGCGCCGATGGCAGGATTTACCTCGCCAGCCTGAAGCATAGGGAGCTGGAGTAGGATCGGCACGGCCGACTGCTCGGCACCTGAGACGAGGGTATCGAAGACGCCTGCCATCACCTCCATCGGCGGGCCGTGAAAAATCAGCCTCACCTCTCCCTCGGCAGACTGGGAAAGCTTGTCGCGGATCAGGTTTGCGATGTGGGTGGCAAGGCGACTCATCCGGCGAAATCCTGCGTAATTTCAAACGGTGGAACCAAGAGCATTCCACTCTCCGCATCTGGACTATCTAGGACCAGGCCGAGCATCCTAAGTTGGTGGCCGAGGTCATTCGTGGCGATGTCCCTATGGTCGACGATTGCACCGTAGCCTGCGAGGTGTTGGGAGAGGCGGCGAACCGACCGGGGACCGCTGGTTCCAGCCAGGGCGCAATGGACGAGCGCCAACACGCTGACCGGCCCAAGACCGACTACCCATGGGCTGGCATTACTCGTCCCGCGCTTGCGCAGCGCGTAGCCTTGATCATAGCCCCGAAGGATGGGATTGGCGGCTTGGCGCTGCCCGAGAACGTGGCGCGCGAATTCCATGATGTTGGAGCCGATGCCCTTCTTGCAAAGAAGCGTCCGGGTTTCGCGCTCGGAAACTTCGTCCAGTAGCTCCTTAATCGCCGAAATCTGTCCAGCTGATAGGCAACGCAGGCTTTCGCACGTCGCCGCGACGGACTGGGCCGATGATAGCGGCTGGCAAGAAATGCCCGCCTCCTGCAATGTCCAGAGCGCGGCGTTCATCCCCAATCGGGCTTGGAGGAAAGCTGATGCCCGATCCTTGATCCCGGGCAACGCCCTATCGCCATAGGAAAGGAACTGGAACCTCTGCGGGAACATCGCCGTTCTTGTTTCGGTCTCGCCAACGGGACCACCTCCATCGAGCGACGAGCGAATACAATTCCATGTTCGCGCATGCACGTCGCAAAGCCATGTAACATGGGCGACGGCTGCGATCCGAACTATGGCTTCCAGGAGGCTTGTCCACTGCCTCCTGGTCATTGCATCCTTCGCTGCGATGATAGCCGACAGGTCGCGGACGAAGCGACCGGCAGGATATTGCAACCCACTGCGGTCAGCAGGGTCGAGCGTGCCCCTCTCGGTCACTTCGAACTCCGCCCAACTGGACTCTGGGCACCAGGACGACATTTCTTGCTGCAGGAAGCGGGCAAAAACATCGTCTTCCTCGGAGACGGACAGGCCCTCGAATAGCGCGGTCCAAGTTGCCGCTGCGGCGGCATCGTTTGGCGAGCCGAGCCAGACCATGCGGCGCACAAGCGCGCCGGCTGGCCATGAGTTGCTGCTCAATCTTGCGGAGCCCGAGAACACCGCTGCCTGCGGAACGAGCGGCGTGACCTGCACGAACCGCTTCGATGACTGGTTCGGTAGTTTTGGGCTTTCGAGAATCGAATGCAGCAACAAATGGAATGTGTCCGCGTCGAGCGCAGCGTCATCGGGCTTTCGCGACCGGTCGCGGCTGCGCTGGACTTCCCTGTCCAATTCACGGCCCCGCTGCGGGACCGTGCGCTCCGATGAGCCCTCTAGTCCTACGTGTCTGTACAACGACGACAAGATTACTTCGGAACTTGCATACTCTGGAGCCGGCGACATCGCCAAGACCGAGTCTTGGTATGCTGAATGGGAAGTGCGCCAGGGTTCATCCCGGAATTTCGCGAGAGTCACCGCGATGCCCCTTCCTTGCGAACGCCAAAGCCCGACCGTCGCTGGACGACGGAAGTGTCAGTCGAGCCGATCCTGATGCGCGCCCTGTCAAGGATGATCTTGTCGCGAACGATCGGGCCAGAAAGTCGCGCGCGCGTTGTGTCCAGAAGTGCCAGCACCGTGCGCGGTAGCGAAGCCATGGACATGCCTTGCTCCAGTTCCCTGACGGCCTTGAATAGATCATAGGTTAGGGCAATAGGCTGCCCGGACCGACCATCTCCAACCATGAGGAAGCAGATTGGGGATGCTGGCCGACCAACCGTATCGATCTCCAGGGGCTGCACAGACCGCGATGGGACGATCAGCGTCGCCCGCCTTATGGCTGGTGGGAGGGGCTGGCCGAAGGTCGTCGTCAGGGAAATCTCAAAGTCCTGATTCCGGTTCAGGAGCTGTTCTACCTCCTGGGCGACGTCGAAGAGGTCATCGCCCGCGGTGTCCTCGATAACTCGCTGGAAGTCAGCGAGGATCGGCGCGTCTAGCGCCGCCGCGGTGCGCGTGCCGAAGGATCGCCTGACCAGCCGGCATGCGAAATCCCTTACTAAGCGCTGGACGTTTGTGGCTGATGCCGGCCGCTTGCGCCGTACGCCTCCAAGAGAGAGGTCGCCATCGAGCTTCGCCAGTCGTTCCAGAAGGTCCACTTCTGGCCGCGTGAGGACTTGCAGCCGGCGAACGTAGTCCAACCCCTCGGCCACCGAGCGGCTAAAGCGAACGTCTAGCTCCCTCAAGGCAAACCTTGAATTTGTCGTCGCCTGGATTTCCATGTCTGGGTCGGCCAGCGCTGGATCCAGCTGAATGGAGAGTCCCTCAAGCGTGTCCGCTATCATCGCTGGAAGGTAGGGAGAACGCCGCGACGACAGGAACCAGGCCAAGCCCATGGCGGTGTTGTCGTCTTCCATGTCGAGGTCCTTGAGCTCGCGAAGCAGTGCCGGCCCGGCCTCGCGGTCCCAGGAATGAAACAAGGCGTGCTGGTACTGCGCAGCAACAAGCTGGAAGATTGCTGTCGACTGTTCCTTCGACGGTTTTGCTCCCCTCCGGGCTTGTTCGTCTTGGAGGACTTGCTTGGCCGCCCACTCGCAGGGTTCTAGAGCAGCGTCGCGAGGGGTCACGCGGTGCCCAGCAAGCAGATATGACGCGAGGGTAAAGAGATCGCGGAAACTCCAACGCTTACCGCTCGCCACCTCGTACCACCGAAGCATTTTCAGCAGCGAGCCTTCTTCCCGCTCACGCGCCAAGCGCTCCCGACTCCCGCAGAACGGACAGGTCGCGCCGCCGGCACAACTTCCGGGGGATAGCCACATCCGGCTATCGAGCGCGGTTCGCAACAAGCTGCGAGCCGGCTCCTCTCCTGCCTTTTCAGGCGACAGGAGAAGAGATTCAGCGTCCATCGGCCAAACCGCCACGGTCGGGAAGCCATCGAGTGGCCAGCATCGGGCGGCGTTGGGCGAAAGGCTCACAGCCCGCGTCACTGCTTCAAGCAGGTTGAGCGAGCGCTCCCTATTCGTGTCGATTGCTTCGATCAGCGCGTCATCCAGCACGCCGCGGTTGACACAGCAGAGGTAGGCCTCTCCGGTGGTCGATGCTTCGGAACTCTCCAGTTCATCGAGCAGGAGCTGGGCCGCCGTGCGACCGGCAGCATCGACTACTGCGGATGCGTCTTGCACGATCGACAGTCCGAGCGTCGCCTTACCCTCGTTCGAGCCGCCGTCGGCAAGGACCCGCACGACCCGAGGAACGGCGGTTCCCTCCGCTGGGAAGAACGCTTGGCGAAGACCGGCAATCAATTCGCCACCACATTGCAGGGAGGCGTCTAGCCACCCTACCGTCGACTCGATCGCCTCGGTCTTACCGTTCCCAGGCCCTCCAACTAGCAGGAGAATCCGCGGCGTCTCGTTGGGTCGTGAGGCGATGTCCGAAGTCCACTGCTCCAATCTATGAAGTAGGTTCGTCTCGAACACTGCTTTGCCGGGCCGGCCGCTGCTTGAATCGAAAAGGCGCCGGACACCACCGGACCGATTGCCAGCCCAATTGAGCAACTGCGCCGGATAAGGCGCCGCACCTTCGACCGTCATTCGTCCCCCTTAGGCTGTGGCCGCGATCGGCATTGCTTCCACTGACTTGCCGAATACAGACTTCGTAACCGCGACCTCCTCTAGCAGGTCGCGTACAGCAGCGCCGATAGCGCGAGCAAGGTACGGAGGTACAGCGTTCCCGACTTGGGTGTAGCGAGGGCATTCCTTGGTCCTGCGCTCGCCCCCGGTAGTGTACTTGCCCTTGAATGCGAACCAGTCAGGGAAGGACTGGAGACGCGCATATTCCCGCACTGTCAGGATTCGAGGCTCGGAATAGTGCAAGATGTCGTCGGGAAGCGTCGTGACGGTCGGGGCTGGCTCTCCGCTCGCCATTGGATAGATGCGGTGCTTCTTGAGGCCGTAGGTCTTACGGCTCTCGTCGTCCATACGAACCCCGCGCCGACACTCTGCCAAGATTCGCGCGAACCGTTCCCTTACGTCGTCGCGATGACGTGCTAATCGCATGCTGTCCATCGGACCCTCGTGTCCCTCGTGCATGAGCCATTGGTATCGCGTGGCTGGACCGTCGTATGGGACTTCCTTGGCTGGACGCGAAAGCGCGGGGTCATGGCAATCCACCAAGCCTTTTCCACCCACTTCGAGATCGGACAGCGCGTCGCTAGCGCTGACGGCGCTAGGAAGGCCAAGTTCCTTCAACTGCCTCACACGGGCCTCTTCGAGCAATTCAAAAATTCGCCCCAGACCGCCGTCCAGCCATTCGCACAGGTCGCGGCGAACGCCGACCGCTATTAGGCGGGAACGGCGCTGCGGGACACCAAAGCGCGACGAATCTACGAGAACCGCCGCGACCTCGTATTCTGCGACGCGCAGCCGCTCCACAAGCCGATCATAAAACGACTTTGGCTTCTCTGCCAGCGAACCTGGGATTGGAAGATCGACCACGTTCCTGCGGGCGTGAGCGACTTTCATTCCGGGCACGTTTTCGAGGATAAGCGCCTGCGGCTGTAAGGCCTCGACTACCTCGACGTACCGCTCGAACAAGAGATTCCGGGGATCGTCTTCCACCCTCCGCCCTGCGAAACTGAAACCTTGGCAAGGGGGGCCTCCCGCCAGAACGTCGATTTTCCCTCCAAGCTTCGCCAGATCGGAACGGTGCTTGTCCAGTAGCTGCTCAATGTCCCAAGCCTGGCGGGAGAGCCAGTCTGGCCAAGAAAATCGACGGCCCTTGGCCGCTTTTGAAAGGAAATTGGCCGAGAAAGTATCGAACGCCATCGGATCGCGTTCGATCGCAAAAACCCCCTGCAAGCCAGCTTGCGACAGGCCGAGCGAAAATCCACCACAGCCCGAAAACAAATCACCAAATGTATAGGTTCTCATTCCCCGCCTGGCCCCGATAGAGGAGAAATCATCCTTGCGTTGCTTTTGAACTAAAGCATTATTCAAGCTTGATGTCTCAGAAAATTCAGTCCGTTTCGCCCCTAACCGACCGACGGTCCCCATAGCAATCTCCTCGACGTGACGCCACTCAGCTGGACGCTTTTCCAGATTTCGACGGCAGAACATATAGGGAACATATCACGGGTTTCGGCGAGTTAGAATCACTTTTCTCGCCCGCTGGGTTGCGGGATGACGGCTTGGCCAAGCTTATCGGACAGCTTGCCCCTCCCCCGTCATCCTAACCAATAGCTGTCCAATCGCATCATTAGCCGAGATGACCGCTTCGTCATCAAGGTGCGCATAGCGCGCCGTCATCTGCAGCGACGCGTGACCCAGCAACTTGCCGATCATCGGCAGAGTTTCCGACATAGTCGCGGCATGGCTCGCAAAATTATGACGGAGATCGTGCATCCGCACGTGTGAGAGACCGGCCGCCAAGCGAGCCTTACGAAAGACGCCGTCGAGGCTTGCTACGGTTAACTGACGATCTCCGATCCTGAAAACCCAAGGGACCGTCGGGTGCCTGGCGATGGAAGACAGAACCCCCTCCGCTTCCGCGCCCATCCATACCGTGCGGGGGCCGGTCTTGGCGTCGTGGAGCAAGAGGCGACGCCCTTTCACCTCATCCCAGCCTAAGCCGCAGATTTCGGATTTTCTGCAACCCGTGAGAGCGACCAGCTTTATCGCCGCGACCTGCATCGGTGCAACGGCCTCCAGGTCGGCGAGTGCCTGACCAAAGCGCGCCAGTTCATCAGCCGTAAGCAGGCATTGATGCTTGTGCAGGCGGTGGCGCTTGATCTCGGTACAGGGGTTCGCTCTGCCCGGCAGCACTCCCCACGCTTCGGCCTTGTTGAATAGCGCGCATAGCAGTTCAAGCGCGCGGTTCGCGGCCGCCGGCCCCGAGTTCGCGGTGATCGCCGCGAACCAGCGCGCAACATCCGCGACCTCGATTTTGTCCAGAAAGCGCCGTGGGAACGCACCCGTCAGATGGTTTCGGTAGTAGGCATTCCGAGACAACGTTGATGCTTTCCATCTTGGGGAAATCTTATCCCAAAACTCCTGCAAAAACTGTTCATAGAGTGGCATGCGCCTAGTTACGACTTTGTCGTCGCCATGGCTTTCGCCCGTCTGCATGCGCAGAAGAATTCGGCGCGCCACATCGAGCGCCTGCGCGCGCGAAAGCACACGGGCATTGCCGATCGTCAGTGTTCGATTTCGGCCTTCTGATCTGGCCTGTACGACGTACACCTTCCGGCCCGAGCTGTAGGATCGCAGTCCGAAGCATGGCAGGTCTTTTGCCCACTGCGTGTATCTCTTGCCTGGCGCGTTTCGCCCTGCGTCATCGGCAGGCAAACCCAGCGAGGCAAGCTCCTGGACGAGAATGGCTTTGAGCGTAAGAGCGTTCATGCTGTCGGCTCCATTTTTCCAGCGATCGAAGCGCAGACGCGTGCTGCGGCCTCGGAAACCACATCATCAGCCAGGTGCGCATATCGAGCCGTGGTTTCAGGAAGGGCATGGCCCAGAAGCTTGCTGATCAGCGTCAGCGGAATGCCATCGCGGATCGCGACGGATGCAAAGCTGTGGCGCAGATCATGCAACCGGACGTTGCTGAGGCCTGCCCGCGTCCGCAAGTCCATCCACGCCGGATTGACGTTGTACGGTAGGCTCGGCCGTCGTCGGGACGGGAATATCAGGCCTGTGGCATTCTCACCCCGGAGGTCGTCGAGGATCGCCGCCGCTGGGGCGTTCAAATAGACGACCTTCGCCCCGGTTTTGCTATCAGGCAGGAAGATGCGTGGGGGCTTCACCCATTCCCATTCCAGGCCCGCGATTTCGCCGACGCGGGCACCGGTATAGATCAGCAACCGGATGAGCTGGACGGCAGCCGGGTACTCCCGTTCCCCCTCTCTCAGGACGGCGGCAAGCGCACGATATTCTGCAGGGCTCAAGTAGCGCTCGAGGAGCTTGCGCTTGTAGCGCGCGATGCCCTTGCAGGGGTTCGAGCCCCGCTTGCGATAGCCGAGCAATTCGGCCTGCTGGAACATCGCCGAGAGCACCGGCACAGCCCGGTTGAACATGGCTGGCTCATGGGCCATCGCATCACGCCAACGAGCGACGTCACTGACCTGCCCCGCCGCCACGGCTATGGAGCCAAAGAATGGCAGGATGTCTCTGCGCAGCGCATGCTCGTTGCGAGCCGTAGTAGACGGCTTCCAACCGCCCTTACGCAGGCCAATGAACTCCGCCGCAAACTCTTCGAACGTGAGCCCTTTTCCGGGCCTCTCTTTCGGCTTCTGAGGCAGGCCATCTAGCGCTACCTCCTGCAGGATTCTGAGAGCTTCCCGGCGTGCCTGGCGCGCCGTCATTTTCGGCACACTCCCTAGCGTCTTGAACCGCTCCATTCCGCGCTCACGATACCGAACAATCCAGCTCTTGTGCCCACTAGGACGACAGCGCAGGCCGAAGGCCGGCACTTCTGTATCCCACAGGATTGTCACAGTTTTCGGCGGCTTACGCAGTGCGTGGTACGCATATAGCCTGCAGGGTCGCTTTTTTGCCTTCTCTAGCCCGCCGGAATCCTTGGTCTTGGCACGCAACTGGCCTGCGGCAACTGTCCAACCTCTCGTGTTTTCAGCAGCGGCATCGCTTGATTTTACTTGATTTTTTACCCTGCTTTTACGGTTTTTCCGTGTAGGGTGTGCAAAAAATAGGAACTTGAAGCCTTGCCATTGCCGATGTTTCCCTGATGGTTCTTGACGACAAAATAGATACCCTTGTGGGACGCGGCAGCCGCTAGGCTGAACCGCAATTTATTCATGGAATGAACTCCATAGGGTCGCCAGATCGGTGTAAAAACAAGTCAAACTCGTGCAATATCCATCTCGATCATCGCTCGCATTTCGGCAATGATCCCAGGCGACATTTCTGTCCTGGAAGGTGCGAAACCATGTCGAAGATCGAACGCGAAAGAGCTGCCTTGCGACAAGCGGAGGTCGAGCTCGAGGAACGGCGTAAGCGCCTCGAGGAGATGGAGCGCGAAGAGGAGGAACGCGAGCTTCAGAAGCTCGTGAAACGGCTCTCGACCGACAAGGCGATTTCAGTTTTGAAATGCGCCGTTGAACTGGGTTCGAAACGCGCGCTCGAGGCGCTGGAATCTGCAATCGGCACGGCTTCGAAGAAGCCGGCGGCCGAGGCGGCATAGGCCGCGAGAGCAGATTGCAAAATGAAGGGCGCCGGAGCTTGCTCCGACGCCCTTTCCATAGGACGATTTCAGCGGTCTCAGGCCCAAGCCAGGTGCGGGAGTTGGTCGCCGCAATCGGTGTCGCAAAAACGCACGAGATAATCGAAAATGTGGCTGAGCTTGCATCGATCAAAACGATAGCAGGTTGCGGGATCGTGAAGTTTCTGGCGGACCGTCGCCAGCGGGATCGAGGGCACCTCCCCGGCTTCGAAACCAAGACATTCCAGAACGCGCTCTGCCTGCTCAAACGTGACCGCGATCGGCGGTGAGAGTGCGATGTTGGGGCTGACCTGAAGCTGCGGTTCGTCAGCAGTGGATGCCCGGCTTACACGGATAGCCCGGCCGAGAAACTGGGCCTCCTCGATTATCGCCAGAATGTCCTCGCGATCGCCCAGCGCGCTGGCAAACGTAGCGATCGGCACGGCATTGGCGTTGTGTTCGAAATTGAAAGCCGTGCCGTCCATCTCGCCATCGTCGGGCATGGCGTAGCGGCCTGCTGACTGAAGGATAACGCGCAGTGCGGCCAGCTCCCGGGCATTGAGGGTGGCAGGCTTCGAGTGAAGGGGTGATTCCGTATCGACAATGCGGAACATGGCGGGCATCGATCGTCTCCAGCTGATAGGCTGGCCTTTCCCCTCCCTCTCCTCTTTTCATCGCCAGTTCGGCGCGTGCTGCTCGCAATTCTTGACGCTCCACCGTGGTACCGTGGGACGATGCGAAGCGACGCGCCGCAGCGTCCATGTCGCAAGCAATCAACCTCTCCACTCGTGCTGCGCAGGCGAGCCGAGGCGATACTCCTGGACCGCGAAAGCGGGCCGGTGCGAGCCTGCCGGCGGTGCCGTGATCCGGCGCCGGCGGACCGCGCGAAGCGAGACGGCCGCAGGGCCGTCAGCGAGCAAGGGACCGCCGCGCCGGCCACCGCCCTCGCCGCACGCGTTCGACCTCTCCGCTCGCGCTACGCAGGCGAGCCGGGGCGATGCACCTGGACCGCGAAGGCGGGCCGGTGCGAGCATGCCGGCGATGCCGTGATCCGGCGCCGGCAGCCCGCGCGAAGCGAAACGGCCGTGGGGCCGTCAGCGAGCAAGGGACTGCCGCGCCGGCCACTGACCGTGCCGCTGGCTAGCGACCTATCGGGCGTCCGAACATGCGAAGAAGGGCCACCCGGTCGCCCGGATGACCCTCCAATATTTCGCGCGGGCGCTGAGCCTCGTCAGCTGATGATTTTGACGTATCCGGCGATCGTGCCTGCCAGGAGTATCAAGGTGCCCTGAGCGATGAGGACCCACTTCATCACGTCGATGGACGTTTGGATCCCCGCAAACTTGCCCTCGAATTTCCCATCGATTCCTGCGATTTTCCCATCGACGCCTGAGATTTTTCCATCGAGACCCGCCATGCGTGCCTCGATGCCTTTGAAACCGGCATCGAGTTTCGCTTCGATGATGCTCTGCATCGCGGTGATGCGATCATCGTAGTGCTTCATGGCTTCTGCGACGGCCATCTCGATGTGTTCCTCGAAGGCGTGCACCACCCGCTCGGCGGCTTCGTCCGAGATATTAGCGGACTTCAGCGCTCTGAACAACGAAACCTGCATGATCGTTCCTCCTGTGTCTTGATGACGCAAGGGATCAGGTCGGCCGTGCCGGGTGGTGTCAGGGACCGCGTAGCGGCCGCGTCAGCGGCGGTAGGGGAAACGATTTTCCCGCAGGGAAAATGGTGGGCCCCTGCCGTCCTTGAGACCACCCGGCACGGCCGACAGACTGGGCCGACTAGAGAGAGATTTTCCCTCTCGGTTTGCTCGCGAGCGATCTGCCCAGAGGGCATGTCGCGACCGCGACGAAGGGGCTCGATGCCCCTGCAGTCGCGCCCCAGGGCAACAGATAGAGAGAGGGAGGCCCGGGCGAATGCCCGAGCCTCCCGATGGGCGCTCACGCCCGGTTGGAGAACTGCTCCGGACGCTGATCGGTGAGCCGGCGGATGTGCAGCGGAACGCCTGCCTGGCGAAGGCGCTGCGCGAGGTTGGACTGGATGCCCGAACCTTCGCAGACGATCGCCTCGACCGGCCGCAGCTTGACCAGGTTTTCGTTGCGGAGGAAGGCGGCGCGGTTTCCGTGGGCGCGGTTGGGGATGAAGCTGATCGCTTTGACCTTGCGGGCCTGCGCCCATGCGGTGGCGGTGGCGTCGACGCCCTTGCGCATCCCGGTCGTGGCGAGGACCATTTCCGGGATACGGGCCTGGATGTCGTCGAGGATGTCCCAGAGCATCTCGTGGTCGTGCCACTGCTGACCGCCCGACACGACGACCATCGGACCGGTCGGTGCGTGCTCTTCGTTGCGCTGGCGGTTTCGTGCGGCCAGGAAGTCGCGTGCGTTGATCTGCGAGGCGGTGACCCCGCCCCGTGAAATCTGCGAGCCGCGCGTTGCGGTGAAGGGCTTTCCGGTCTCGACCCGATAGACGGCCGATGCGTGGTCGCGCATGGCTTCCAGCGCTTCGCGGCAACCCTGCAGGGTCTGGCAGAGGAGCTGCGTTTCCTCCATCTCGACGGCGTGGATTTCCGACGGATCGTAGTTGCGGGCGAGCTCTCCCAGCTTCTTGGCGGCGTCGTCTTCGCGTCCCTCGGCGATACGGGCGGTCATATGGAAGGAGTTGACCATTCCCCAGACGATCTGCTGCGCGAACTCCTCCATGCGGGTGTCGCGAAAGACGTCGAAGATCGTGCCAACGGCGAGTTCCACGGCCGCGCGAGCCATGTCCGGATCGGGCATTTCGGAGGCAATCGGCGCATCCATGACCGTCAGCTTGGCCAGCTCGCTGTGCTCGATGAAGGCGCCGTCATAGCTCTGCTCGTGGGATTCATCGGAACGGGCGATGCGCTCGTTGGCAACGTGGGCGGCGAGGTCGGCGAAGTTGTTGAACTGGGTCATGATAAGCCTCCGATTGTCCGTCATCGTCTTGATGACCCTCATCATCAGGCACGTGGCGGTCAGGAGGTCAGGGACGGCCGCAGGCCGCCGCGAAGCGGGCCGTGGGGGAACCGATTTTCTCGGCATCCTGGAGCGAAGCGGAAGGGTGTCGTGAAAATTGGGGGGACCGCGGATCCTTGACGGACGCCAACCGACGCGTGCCACACTTGGCCTACAGTGTGAGAATAAATAGAATTGTGCTCTCCCCGCGCCCCGCGCGCGGCAGTGCGTTTGGCGCGACGTCGGTGGCGCGGCCGCCCCCGCAAGTCTGATCGTCACCCGCAGGGCCGAGACCCGCTTGCGGGGCTCGGTGGAGCTTGGGCTTTGAGCGAGCCGGCCCTTGGGCCGGCGATGCGCTGAAGCCCTAGCGGAATAGAGCAGCGGTGCCGCGCAGCGGCATGCGCCGTCCCCTTTCCTGCTTCCCTTCAACACATACGCGATATCGGAACCTGAGCGCGATCCCCATCCCCAGATCTTCCCCGACATCTACTGGCCAACGGCCGCACGGCGCCCCTTGAACTATGAGGTCCAAGTCTTCAGCACGCCCATCGTCAGACAGGCCATTTGAGGTGGGGTGCAAATCCATCTGCAGATCTGGGACACCCCAGATTCTCGATCCTGCAGGCGGCCTGCGTGTAAGGCAGGGCGACAAGCACGGTTCAGATCGCTCCGGCGGGCAGCATGTAACTTGGCCACCCGCCATAGCGAGATCCATCCGGCTGCATCGGTCGGGCAAGATCGCCGTCAGGCCGCCAGGTGCGACAGCCCGCTCAGCGCTGATCCGAGCGCTTCCATGTTGACCAGATGCTCGAGATACAGGTGCCCCCACGCAAGCTCTTCGGCGATACGCTCGTCGTCGACAACGAGCTGCCACCGCTGGCCAGGGCCTAGGCTTCCAACATCGAGGGAGGCGAGCAGTTGGGCCCGGCGATCTGCGAACCGCTCCAAGTCCCTGAGGCATTGTGCCGCGCGATCGAAGTCGCGCTGCGATGTGATGGCAAAGTCCTTCATGACGGTGCTCTCCTGTCCGGGACGCAACAGAAAGGGCGGCGCTGCGCGCCGCCCTCGTTCGGTTCAGAGAAACTCGACTTCTTCGGCGATGATCTCGCAGCCGTAGCGCGTCTGGCCATCACCGTCGGTCCAGCGGGTGTAGTGGATGCGGCCAATCACCGCGAGCAGATCGCCCTTGTGCTTATGGTTGCGAACACCGATGCCCATGCCGTTGAAGATCGTGACCTTGTGGAACTCGGCGTCCTTGAGGGGAAAGCCGGTTACGGGGTCCTTTTGAACCTTGCCTTCGCGGATGCGCGGGCGCTCGGTCACCAGGGTGAGTTCGGTGATCCGGGTGTCGCCGCGATCGCGGGCGACGGGGTCCTTGGCAAGACGACCGACGAGGTTGACGTTGTTCATTTTCCTAAGCCTCCAGTTGAACCGGTGGATCGTCCGCCGGTGCCCCTGATGAGCCCCTGGGCGGGGGCTGACCCACCGGAGCGAAGCGAAGGGAAACCCCTAAGGACCGGGGTGGTGCGGGCAGCCCGCGAAGCGGGCAACACGGCCCGGGACGCCGGGGTTGGGGCGGCTCCTGAGCAGGGGCAAGGGGCACTACCGAGGCGGTCGGCCCACCGGTTCAACTGGAGGCTTCTTTCGAGATGAACGACTTCTCGCTGGATCGCCGCTGACCGTCAGGCGGTGAGGTAGCCATTCCCGGCGACCAGGATCCACGCTTGCCGGCCCGTTGGCCACTGGCGTTCTGATCTGGGAAGCGCAAAAATCCGGAACACACGCTATCAAGACGAGCATCCGGGAATCCAGAGAACGGTAGAAAATCGCTGTTCAGTGAATATAGACTTATTGGCAAATATACGCTAGATCATGCTTATTCACTGGACAGAAAATATGCTGAAACTCGAAAATGAAGAACAGGAGCTACTGGATGGGCTCGTCGATGCGATCGGCGGGTTGCCCGAAGGACAAGCCTGGATCGCAGAGCGGGAGGTCGCACTCACGCCGCGCGGTAGTCGAGTCGATGCCATTATCGAGGCAATCATCGCGGGTCAGTCGCTTCAGCTTCTAGTCGAAGCCAAGCGCGAGGCCTTTCCACGCGACGTGCGCCAGGCGGTCTGGCAGCTCCGCAACCACCTCGCTCATCAGAACGACGCCGAACGCGAGGTGGTGCCCTTCTTCATCGCGCGCGCCATCTCACCGGGCGCACGCGAGATCCTGCGGGAGGAGAAGATCGGATTTTACGACCTGGGCGGGACGCTCTACATACCGGCACCGAACACCTTCATTTATATCGATCGCCCCGTTCCGCCCAAGGACAGCAAGGCATTCCGGGCAATTTTCCAAGGCCAGCGCGCCCGCGTGGTCCAGGAAATCTTCGCGAGACGCGCCGACTGGGTGAGCGTCAAGCAGATCGCCGAGGATGCCGAAGTCTCGCCCGCCACGGCATCCGAAACGCTCAGCGAAATGGAGCGGCGTGAATGGGTCGAGGTCGAAGGCGCCGGGCCTTCGAAACTGCGCCGGTTGCGCGCACCGACACTTGTCCTCGACGCCTGGGCCGATTTCCTCGCCGATCAAAAGCCGCCGAAGTTCGACCGCTACTATGTCTCGAGCGCCAATGCCGAGGACCTCGCCCAAAAGCTCGATCGAGCGTGCGATGAAGCTAATGCTGCTTATGCTGTCACCTCGGAGGCGGCCGCACAGGCTTATGCGCCTTATCTCTCGAGCGTCTCTCAGATCCGCTGCCGGATCGTCCCCGGACCACACCGCGATCGCGCACTCGAACGTCTGCATGCCCGCCCGGTTTCGGAAGGCTGGAACCTGGCCGTGATCGAAACCAGGGCTCGGGGTGATGTCACCGTCGGCGAGCGGATCGACGAGATCGCCCTCGCGCCGCCGCTGCAGGTCTATCTCGACCTGCTGCAGGGCTCTGGGCGAGCCAAGGAGATGGCCGCCCATCTCCGCACAGAAAGGCTCGAGCAGTAATGGCCAAGCCCCGTACCATCGGCGGCTATGGCGCCGCTGTCACCGAAGGCTGCGAGCGGGTTCTCGTCACGCTACTGCGCGGGCTCGGCCCGTGGAAGGATTCGGTCTTCCTTATCGGCGGGCTCGCACCGCGCTATATCATTACCGCCCGGCCGCCGGCCGTCCCGCAGCATGCAGGGACCGGTGATGTCGACATCGTCGTCGACATCGCCATGCTTACCGACACGAAGGCCTATCAGACGCTCGAGAATAATCTTCGTGCGATGGGCTTCGATCGTGCGGAGAACGACGCCGGCAAGAAGCAGTCCTGGCGCTGGAAAGCGCAGATCGACGGTCGCGCAACGATGGTCATCGAATTTCTGGCGGACGCGCCCGAACTCAGCGGTGGACGCGTGACCGAGCTGCCTACCGAGGGCAACGTGACCGCGATCAACATCCCACATGCCTCAATGGTCTTCGACCTCCATGATCAGGTTGAGATCACCGCCGAGCTGCTCAATGGCGGTGGCCGCGCGACGGAGGTGGTACGTTTTGCCGACATCGTCAGCTTCACCTGCCTCAAGGCGTTCGCATTCGATCAGCGGGCTGAGCCCAAGGACGCGCATGACCTCGTCTATTGCCTGGAGCATTACGAGGGAGGCCAGGAAGCCCTCTATGGCGCGTTTAGCGCTGCTATGGAGGGAGAGCATGGCGCTGTGATCCGAGAGGCCCTCGGCCGTCTCGCGGTCCGTTTCAGCGACGCCAATCCTGACGAGAGCTATCTGCGCGACGGTCCCACTGCCGTGGCGCGCTTCGAGGATGACGACGCCGACGTGGAGACTGAGCCCGAGCCGCGCGACCGGCGCATTCTACGTCAGCGGCGTGCGGCCGACGTGATGAAGGAATTTCTGGCTGCGCTCGATCAAGCGGAGTCAAAATAAGGAAGGGATGGCGCTGAAGCTGGCCATGGAACCACTACTTCGCCCCAAGTCGGTCCGATCAGCAGCGAACTTTCAAATGTGATGAGGGATGAATAGAAAGACCCGCCGCTCCGGAAGACCGGAGGGCGGGCCTTTCAATCGACGCCGGAGGCGCGTCACTTATGCGGGTTCGAACTCCTTCTGCTTGCCGCGCGCGGGCGTCTTGGGAGCGGGCGCCGTGCTGTCACCGAGACCGTCGCCACCCGCGGCCGGGTCGACGACCTGATCACCTTCAGGCTCCGCCGGCGGCATCGGCGGCAGAGCGCCATCACCCGACGCTGCGGGCATCTCGCGCTTGCGCTGCGGGCGCCGCCAGCTGACGTTGAAGCTCTCGTCTTCCTGCTTGAAGACCGCGATATCGAGCGGCGCCGCAAGGCTCGGATCGTCGAGCCGGCCCGAGTAGAAGCTCTCGCCGGTGCCGCTTGCCGAGTATTCCCACAGCGCGCCGATCTTCACCCAGGTCCGACGATCGGCCGAGAGGCCCATAACATCGAAAACCGGTGCGCGTTCGTTGTTCGAGACCACTCCCCGCAGCGCGACGACTGCGTTGAAGCCCAGCGTTACGATGCGACCAACCGGAGTGCCCTGCTCGTTCGCCTTCAGATTACCAATGTTCATGCTCATGCCACTTCTCCTGATGAGTCCGAAACCCAATGTCCGAACCACAATCCTCTTTCCCCCTCCTCCCCCGGGCCCTTCGGCCCGGCCCGCGCGAACGCGCGTATCCGCCGCGCCGGTCAGGCGCGGCGTCGCTGGCTTGGCGGTGAGGGTGAAATAGGCCGAGCGGCGCAGCCGCTCAGACAGCCATTGTCCGTCTGCCAAGGGGAAGGGAAAACGCGCAAAAGAGAGGGCGGCCCCGGCGGGGGAGCTAAGGCCGCCCCAGGGAAAGGAAACACTGCGTGGTCATGCAGTGCCCTTCGGGTCGCATGCATTTTGTACGCATTCGAAAATTGTCCGGACAGTATAAATGCGACGAAATACTTAGTTACGCCCGTAATGGAGGCAACAGATGTTATCGCATGTTAACTACACATTCCGACCAAGGTTACATGATACGCTCAAGTGTCCAGACTGATATCGAACAGCCAGCCATTGACGGAGAGCATCTCGTTCTCGCTCCGATCGTATGCCTCAAAAGTGCCATCAAGGTCCGTATCGGGCTTGATGAGCAATTCGAGCGTATGCTGCGAGCTGTCAGCGATCACGGCCTTCGTAAAGCCCGCGGCAATCGCGGACGCTTCAGCGTCGACTACCGGCGGAAATTCAGGAGAATGAAAATTGCTATCCATGACTAAGGCTCCGAGATCATCGGTCGGCGATCGCAATGTCGGCGCGCACCCTCGACGCTGTTAATCGCAATACTGATCTTCTGTGTCGCTTTGGGAGTGCCGGCTTCGCGAAGGAGTTTGCGGGCCCGTCTCATAAGTTGCAAGGCTTCGTCTATCTGGCGCTTCGCGCGCGGACTTGCGGGTGTGAGGGGGCGCATCAGTAGTCCTCCCTGGCCATGATGGTGATGACCCTGCGGGTGACCGATGCATCTGCAGGATCATCCGATCCAAATTCGAGGCAGAGGTCGTAGTAATCGATTTTGAGACAGGCCTGCACGCCGTCGATCTCGAAGCTGGAGAAGTCCCTCTCGGGCGAGCTCGAAGTGAAGGTGCATTCTCGAGCTGCTTTCATGACCCTCGCCTGTGCGACAACGTCGCCAGGAAACGTTCCGTCCGAAATCTGCGCCAGCAGATTTGCGGTTATGACTATCCTGGCGGTGCGGTCGAGACCTTGGCGGGCTCGATCGTTGAGCCGGGCGATCGTCTCTGTCGTTGCTTGGGTGGTAGCGAGCATGGCCGTTCCTTTCAGCTAGATCGCCGCGGCCCTCCCACTCCACCTTTGATCCCCTGCGCAGAAATTCCTCGCGTTACATGACACCGCCACGCGCTTCTTCAGACCCTCTTCGAGCGTGAAAGCGCTGCAGCCAGGTCTCGAGCGAGGGTCTGTTGTCGAGATCGTAGTGGGCGGCCATCTCCTGGAAGCGCACCAACGAGGTCGGGGCAGAGGCAACTATCTCGTCGATCTCGGCCTCGGGGAGCAGGCGCTCTACACGAATGAAGTCCGTCATCCTGCCAGGCTTGGTTTTCGTCGATCGTCGCCAAAGACCTTCGACGGTCTGCAACCGCGGGGCCGCGCGGGCTTCAATGAGGACAATCATGCGCAACCAGTAGGCGGGCAGTGCCCGCACCTCGTCGGGCTTCATCGCGGTGCAGAACACGCAGCTCGACTTGGGCGGAACCGGGAGACCCTCGGCGCGGATGCGATCCTCGCAGGCCTGTCGATTCCATCCCCAGTCTCGCAGCGGGTAGCGATTGTCGAAGAATGGATCGGCGATCGTCGCGGCATGGGCGTAGCGTTGCCCATCCCGCTTCCCGGCGTCGTAGCCAATGTAGCGGGTTACCTTCTCGCCGCGCGCCCACGTGTCGATCGCCGGTTGCCACCGCTTGATGAAGGCCTCCTGGGGCGCCGCCTTGTATTTGAGCGAGCAGGACGATCGTCCGAACGCGATGCTGGGAAGGCAGCCGTTCGTGAGGAGTGAGCCTGCAAGATCGGCATAGGGCGGGTAGTTCTTGAAGCGCTTGGTGACGTAGCGCACGACATGGAATTCGATGTCGCGCCTCGCCATCCAGTCGCGCATGATTTCGAGATAGGCGTAGGTCTCAGGTTTCTCGGCGCCGGGATCGGCGGTCAGCACGAGATCGGGCGGTCGGCCTTGGCTCACGAGCTCGGGGAGAAGCGCGGTCGAGTCCACGCCGACGCCGTAGGAAAGCACGGCCCGCGGACGCGCAAGCGAGAGGAAGTCGATCGGCCTTCGCGGACGGCCCGATGTCATTGGCGGAGGGGCGATCGCGTTCATGAAAGCACCATCGCGGTCGCGGCGGACCAATCGTAGTCGGGAAGCTCTTCGACCTGCGGACCGTCACAGTCCCACATGATCCAGTCGCACCCTTCGCGCTTTGCGACGTGAATAGCGGACCGGATCTCAGCCGGCACACCGTCGTCTTCCGTGATGCCTACGTCATCACAGACGTACATGAACCAACCATAGTCTCCCTTGTCATAGCAGGCCCACGGACAGTTCGGGATCCACTCCTTTGCCGTCTTCGGGCTCATGTGAACGGTGCCAAGCACCATCATTTTCGCGATTTCCATGCGAAGCTCCTGGTTGAATTTCCGAAGGGAAGTGGTTTCGCGCGGGGCTCAGAACGGGAACCGTTCGCTAAGGCGCGTCGCGCCGCCAAAGGCGCGCAGCGCCTGGGCCATTTCGAGCCGCAGGCGGGCCTTGCTGGAGATACGGATCTCAGGCGCCAACGGTGAATGGTCGGCCGTGACAAAACCGTCAGCGATCGAGCCGTCCTCAAGGCTCACGCGGATGAGGTGCCCCCATTCTGCAGCCGGGCCCGCGTAGCGGGCTGTGAACTCTCCAAGCTTTGCCGTCAGTCCTTTGCTCGCCTTGCTCCAGCGAATGTGACCTGCACCCAGATTTTGCCCCGGCATCCGGCCTCGAGCGAGCCAGATTTCAAGGTGGGCGCGCTGCTGGAGCGGCGTGTTGCGCGTCCTTTCCATCGTGCGCATGACGGGGAACGCATCGCTCAGTGCGTCGAGGACACGCAGGAACTCGCCTTGAGCGGTAACCAGCAGATCATCGCATTCGCGAGCGGCCAGTCTTGCCTTCAGCTGGGCCCTTACGGCGTCGTCTGCGATCAGAATTTCGGCCTCGGCCGCGGTTATCGTGTGGGAACAGGGGACGGCATCCTCCGCCTCGACAAATCCAGTCCTGGTCAAAACGAGGATCGAGAGTGCTTCTGCCGAGCGCTCGCGCGCGAGATGAAGCGCGCTCGGTCGGCGTGACGGCCTGTTGCCGCGCCCCAATGGCGGAAGAAGGTCGAGTTCTGTCAGAATGACGATCCGGCGCTCCCACGACACCGGCCGATGTCCGTCCTGAGGTATGGGCCATTGGCTCGGCCGGAGCTTGCCGCTGGATTGCGAAGTAGGCGCGGATTGGCGCACGCTTGTATCTTCCCTGGCGAGGTTCGCCCGACGGGCAGCGTCGAACAGATCGCTGATGTCACCGCCACCGTCAGCAAAGCCGTGATCGTATGCTGCCTTCAACGCCCCGTGAGCGTCGCTCCGGCCAGCCACGGTGCACCGGTGATTCCATCCAGCGATTGCCGCGTACCAGCCCTGCGCAAACTGCACCGCTCGATCCCAGTCGTAGCCGTAATCGTCCCGGGCCCGCACGATCGCCTTGTCCTGTTCGCTGGCCCTGCCGTCGGCGATCTGACCCGAGACGAAAGCGAAGTTCTTGCTCTGGCGCTCGGCCTCGGTGCGCACGCGCATGGCCTCGAAGATGGGACGCATGGCGATCGTCCTGGCGTGGGTGCGCGCCATTCGTTCATCCGCCGGCGCGCTGATGGGCAAATCGGGATAGTCCTGCCAGGCGGCGGCGAGAGCTGCGGCCTCGGCCGGGCTCCGCCCGCGCCGAAGCCAGGTTTCCGGATTCGTCACGTCGATGGTGTTGCAGTCCATGGGAGGCTCCCGACTTCCCACCAAATCTGGCGGGCCGAAATTTCCCTCCCTCTCCTCTCCCTAACTGGCCTGGCAGAGGTCTGCCGCCCATTGCTCGACCCAGCACTCGGTAAGCTGATCGTGGTCGAGGTCTTAGGTCTGGTTCTGCCTGTCCGATTAGGCCCAGCGGGCTGACCTTGAAGGGTTTTCGGGCGCGCTCGCTAACCGGACGTCTGGTTAGCCCCGCGCGCGGCTATTCTTCGGACGCATTCGGTGGGGTGATCGGCAGCATAGCAACATTGCGTCGGTCTCGAAGCTCGCGGACAAGATCGGCATTGCGCTCCTCCAACCGCTTCGCGCGGGTCTCCGCGATCAACGCGCGCCGCAAGAGAGAGGCATTCTCGGTGGCCAGCACCCGGACCCGTACCTCCGCCTCCCCCTTTCCTCCATCCAGCTTTGGAACCTCATCTTGACCCGAAGCCGGAGATCGTTCAGCCTGAAGGGCACGGAGATCTTCAAGCACAGCGCGATGATTGGTGTAGAGCGCGTTGCGTCCGATGCCGGCGTGCCGGGCCAGCGCCGCAACGGAGATTTCGGATTCAGGATCGGCGCGCAACACGGCGAGAGCTTCCCGCAGGCGGGCAGCGACCCGCTCGCGGCGACGCCCTTGGGGAGTATCAGCCGAGGTTGCCATCGGCGGGCTGCAAATCGAGATCGTCGATCACGCGGCGGCTCTCCTCGACCCGCGTGATCGCCAGATTTCGGCTTTCAGGGTCAAGGTCGGTTCTTTCCAGGAGAGTCAGGTTTCGTTTCAGGCGGGCTTCCCAGACCGGCTTGTGACGTTCGCTCACTGCGAAGTTCGCGCAAGTGACGCAGGTGCCCTGCGTGCGGAGAACGGGATTGGGCTCTTTGTCGGACCCGAGGCAAGCCGACGTCTCCCGACGGTAGAGGCAGTAGCCCCAGTCGCAGACATCGAGCCTGATGTCGGTATCGGCCAGCAGGCGGGTGATGTAGGCATCGAGGTCGCCATCGTGCGTGCGACCGCGGAACGGCGATCGCGCCGCGAGATCGCGCCCGGCCTTGCCGCCCAGGCGAGGCGCGACCAGCAACTCTTCGAGCGCGGCGCGGGTTTCTCGTGCCGCCTGGGCGTCGACCAGGTCGGCGAGTTCGAAGTCCGTGCCGACATAGGCGCGGTCGGTCATGCCGCGGGTCACATGCCCGAGATGCTTGGCCAATGCCGCGAGGCCGGTCCTGTCGCGCCGTCCTACGAACCGCGCGAACGTCTTGCGACCCTGGTGGGTGGCCAGTCTCCAGCTTTCACCGTTGATTTCGGGAAGGCGAAGCGCGGCCCCAATGCCGTCATTCAGGCGAATATTCATAGCCGAACTGGTGAGCGGCTCGATCGGCAATGCCGAGGTTCGGATCGCGCTCCCCGGGCGGACCTGGAGCAGCCAGAGATATTGTCGGCCGTCGATCGCTCGCCATGGTGCTGATAGGCGCTCGAGAACTTCGATGGCGCGAACGGCGGGTTCGGGGGCGATCCAGCGATGCAGCATTCCGTTCCCTGGAGCGTCCTTTCGGATCGTGCCGGTCAGATAGGCGAACATCTCCTGCTGCTCGCCCTTCACCCTCTCGATGCAACCGGCTTCCAGCGACAGGATTTCCGAAGCGCGCGGCCCGACGAGATAGGCGATGACAATGAAGCAAGCCTCGTAGAGACGGGCCACCATGCCATTGAAGGTGAGCATCGGCTGGACCGTCAGCGGCTGAGTCTGCCCAGGAACAAACTCGATCGGTGGAGCAGCGTGCAGGTATCGGCGTATGCGCCTGGAACGCCCCGGTTTTGCATGCCCTTTTGCGGACGCCGCATCGTGCAACGCCTGTATGTCGTCACGCATCTGAAGGATGGCATCGGCTGGCTCGCCGATGAGATGGAGCGCTCCCGCAACGAGCGGCACTGCGATCTCATCAGGCGTATAGGGCCACCGCTCGACCGGGCGCCACCGGCCCAGCTCATTGAGCGCGGGCGGCGCGGATTTCGGGGTGTCGGGAAGCTTCTCACGCTGCTGGTAAAACGCCCGCAGCAGCGTGCGGTAATTGCTCGCGGTCGATAGCGCCATCGTGCCATTGTCTCTCGGACGCTGGGCGAGATCGTCGAACAAATGCCGGATGGCCTCGTCATTCAGTTCCGACCATCGAGCCAGGCCGCGGGCCGCCATCCATTCCAGCACGACCCGCTGGAGCGTTCCCTGCGTTCCAAGCGAACGTAACGAGAGCGCGGATCGGCCGGGAGGTGGATCGCTGTGCAACGACCAGAGCAGATGCTTGCTCGCCTCGCGCAGCGTCCGCCAGCGCGGCTCGTTGAACCGGCTTCCGTCGGGCAGTGTGAACCCCCAGTCGACGCGGAAGGTGGTGTCCCGTTGACCCACGACGCCTGTTGCCATCTGCCAATGGTCGTCGCCGAACATCGAGTGCGGAGAGACGCGAAGCGAAGCCTGCGGCAAGGCGAGGAGTGGAACGCTCATTCCAGTTCCGGGAGATCGGGGAGCATCGCGGCCCGTTGTTCAGCCTCCTCCCTCAAGTCGGGCGGAAACACCGGAAGAAGATCATGTTCGAGCACCTGCAGGCTGGGCGCATAGAACAACGCCCAGCGGGCCGGATCGATCTGATCGCGGGCGTCGAGAAGGTGCCGGAGGGCCTGTAGCACGCGCGCGAACCGCTCGACGTCAAGCGGAACGATCAACCCCGGACAGGCAAGGCAACCTCGCAGTCTCGGACAGAGATGCGGATTTCCGTCAGCACCCTGTTCGACAGGCGCCAAACAACGGTGTCCGAACAATGCCGTTACCGGGCCGTGGCGGGCGGGCTCCTTCCAGTCGGGTCCGCAGACCCAGGCCACCATGAGCTTCTGAAGGCGCGCGATCGTCTCCTGCTCGAGCTTGCGCGCGGCCGGTCCCTCGACGTAACGATCAGTCGTGACGAGGCTGGCGTGATTGAGAACCGTCCCTGCCGCGCGCAGGTCGCCGCCAGAAGCCAGATAATGCTCCGTGGCCACGCTGCCGCGCAGTTGCGAGGCCGTGAACTTGGGCACCAGCGGCTTCGGCCGCTCGGGATGTGCGGTGTTCCAGCGTTCGATCCGCCGGTTGGTGCGGCCGATGAAGCGATTGATGAACCCGGGGATGCTGTCGGGCGCGATCAGTCCGGCAGGATGGTCGTGCCTGCGATAATAGGCGCGTGACAGGTAGCGGATCAGGAACAGACATTCCCGTTCTTCGGGCGGAGCATGCGCGATCAGCGGCTCGGTCATCGCCAGCAGCATTTCGATCAGACGCGGTGCGGATCGCATTTTACGGCGGTCGAAAGACCGACGCTGCATTTTCGGAGTTCGACCGCCCCGCTGCTTGAGCCATTCCACCATGACCCGATGATCATCGAGTGGATGGGGCACGAGGCAGTCGCGGCGGATCGCCCGAAGAGGCTGGGGATTGGCGGCAAGCTGGATCGCCAGCGCGACAAAGAACGGCCCCATCGTGTGCGAGGTCAAGTGATAATGCTGGGCGATCACCTCCTGACGTCCATGATGCTCGAGCGAGTTCGGGTTGATCCCGGCAGCGCGGATTGCCTCGCCGCTGGGAGCGATGCCGCCGCCGATCCGGTGGAGTTTCCACACCCAGCGCGCGAGCGGCTCTCCCGGACCAGTTCCCTCCGGGGGGTGGGGAGAGGCGATGATCTTCTGGCCACGCTGGAACCGCGCCCATGCGATGTCGATCTCTTCATAGGCGGCCGCGAGGATCGTTTTCATTTCCGCTGCCGTGAGCCGGGCTTTGGGTTCTGGCGCCCACCCCGTGCTGGGGAACGGACTGTAAGGGATCGCGAGCGCGCTCCCGAACAGATCCGGATCGGTCTGCTCGATGCGCTCGAGCAATGGTTTTAGGCTGGCGAAGCGTTGCGCCATCGTGGCTCGGCTAAGCTGGCGGCCTTCTCTCGAGGGTGCCAGCGCATCAATGTAGCGCCGGATCGTGCCGGCGTTCACATCAGCAGCGCAGCTTACGCCTTCTGTGCGTAGGAAGCGACCGAAGCGCCGGATCACTCTCCAGCGTCCGCGTCGTGTGGAGATCGAAGATCCGGCATCATGAACCCTGAACGCCTCGACAAAGGCGCAGGTGAGGTCACGTGGCATGTCGAGGGCGACCGGATCGAACGTCTGCACGACCTGTCCCCATTCATCACGAAAGGAGATGCCTCGATCATCTGGCGCTTGCGCGGTCGACGCTCGATCGATCGCAATACGGCGGTCGATCCGTCCCTCAGACAGCATCGTTGATCGCTTCGCCGTAGAGCCAGGCAAGGCTCTCGTTGATATCGGGTTCGTACAGCTCGACGCAGCGCAGGTAGATGGCGGTCGTCGCGATCGAGGCATGGCCCAACAGAACCTGGACGATCTTCAGCGGATTCAGCGCCGGATTGGCACGAGCCTGGATCTGAAGTCGCGTGAGCATCACCATCGCAAAGGTGTGACGGAGCCAATGCAGCGTGCCGGGCAACCCGGCGGCCGCGAACGCCTCGGACAGAAGCGCCGTCAGGCGTTTGCGCGTCATCGCACGGCCATGTTCATTCAGGAGAAGATTGGGCGGCGCCCTGTAGCGGGGATCGGCATTGCGCGCGCGCCGCACGATCCGGGCCCGGTCCTCTCCGATATACCAGTGCGTGCGATCAAGCAGGCGAACCGGCGGATAGACCGTTCGCGGCCGGTCGCCCTTGGTGATGCTGAGCGGCACGCCCACAAGCGGGGTTTCTTCCGGGTGAAGCGACCAGCTATCCGGTATCTGATCGACCGCCAGAGCACATAGTTCCTTGCGTCGAAGGCCTGCGCACAGCGCCCACTCCCCTGCAAGGCGCGCGGTCGGCGCAAGCTGCGCGAACAGCCTTGCCAGCTCATCGGGGCGCATCGGTCGTGGCAGTTGCTCCGGGACCGAGACCGTGAGGCTCCCGGTCGAACGGCGTCTGATCTGTGGCCCAACACGCGGTCCCCTGCCCTGCCGTATCTGCAACGGTCGCGGGAACGCGCGATGCCGGATGAAGTCGTGATCGAGGGCCCAGGAATAGAAGCGATAGACGGTGGCAACCCGGGCATTGATGGTGGAGCCGGCAAACGGCCGTCCGGTATGCTGGCTCGGCCCTTCGAGCATTCGGGATCGAAAAGCGGCGAGCACATGCTCGTCGGCGACATCCCATCTGATGTTGGACTGCTCGAGCGCATCGAACCACTCGTACAGGTGCTCGCCATAGGTCCGTACCGTCTCCGAGGCCTGGGAGTGGCCATGAACCTCGGCATGTTCGAGCAGATAGGCAAAGGCCGGCTCGATGATGGCCATATTCGCCTCGAACAGGATGGGGAACCCGGCGGGAATGCCGGGCTCACCTACAACGGCACGGATGATCGTCACCATGGATCACACCTCCGCCTCACCCACGCGGGATCAGGGCGGTTATTCTAACATCATCCCGGCCCTTCCTGTTCGGACAGTCGGCTGAGCGAGCAATTTTTGGGTCGGGCGACGCAATGCCTGTTCCAATTCATCCATATATCCACTATCTCGGATATATGGATACAGATTCGGCTATCACGGCCCTTTCCGCTCTCGCACAGGGCACGCGCCTTGACGCATTTCGGTTGCTGGTGCGCCACGAGCCCGACGGATTGCCCGCCGGCGAGATCGCGAAAGCGCTCGACGTTCCGCAGAACACGATGTCCGCGCACCTCGCCGCGTTGACGCGCGCGGGCCTGCTGCGTTCCGAGCGGCACAGCCGCTCGATTATCTACCGCGCCGACCTCGGTGCGCTGCGCGCGCTGACCCTCTTTCTGGTTAAGGACTGCTGCGCCGGGAAGCCGGAGCTGTGTGCGCCACTCGTCGCCGAACTCGTCCCCTGCTGCTGACGGAGACTGCCATGTCCACCGATCGCGTATTCAACGTCCTGTTCCTCTGTACCGGCAATTCGGCGCGCTCGATCCTCGCCGAAAGCGCCATGAACAAGCTCGGCCAAGGCCGCTTTCATGCCTTCTCGGCCGGGAGCTATCCCAAGGGTGCGGTCAGCCCCGACGCGCTCGCACTGCTGGAGCGGCTCGACTATCCGACCGAGGGCCTGCGCTCGAAAAGTTGGGAAGAATTTTCCCAGCCCGGTGCGCCAGTCATGGATTTCGTGTTCACCGTTTGCGACGACGCGGCCGGTGAAGTTTGCCCGGTATGGCCCGGCCATCCCATGACCGCCCATTGGGGCATCGAAGACCCCAGCCATGTCCAGGGCGGCGACATCGAGCGCGAACGCGCTTTCGTGATGGCGCTGAACTATCTGGAAAACCGCATACGGCTGTTCATCTCGCTGCCGATCGACAAGCTCGAAGCCACGGCGCTGACCGCCAAGCTGCGCGAGATCGGCCATGCCGAAGGCTCGACCGCTCGCCGGGGAGATGCGGCGTGACCGACATCATCGTCTATCACAACCCGGAGTGCGGCACGTCGCGCAACGTGCTGGGCCTGATCCGCAATGCGGGTGTCGAGCCGCACGTCATCGAATATCTGAAAACCCCGCCATCGCGGACGCTGCTGGTCCAGCTTATCGAGCGCGCCGGCATCACACCGCGCGAGCTGCTGCGCGAGAAGGGCACGCCCTATGCCGAACTTGGCCTGGGCGATCCCTCCCTGTCCGATGAATCCCTGATCGACGCGATGATGGCGCATCCGATCCTCATCAACCGGCCGCTGGTCGTCTCGCCGCTCGGCGTGAAGCTGTGCCGCCCTTCGGAGGCGGTGCTGGACCTGCTGCCCGCGCCGCAACAGGGCGCCTTCGCCAAGGAGGACGGCCAGCAAGTTGTCGATGCGACCGGCGCGCGGGTGATCTGAGGCATGGCGACCGTTTTCGACGCCGACACCGCGCCGGTCCGTCCCGGCATCTCCTTCTTCGAGCGGTATCTGACCCTGTGGGTGGCGCTCTGCATCGTCGCAGGCATCGCGCTCGGCCATCTGTTGCCCGGCTTGTTTGGCGCGATTGCCTCGGCCGAGGTGGCGCGGGTCAATCTCGTGGTCGCGGTGCTAATCTGGCTGATGATCGTGCCGATGCTGCTCAAGATCGATTTCGGCGCGCTGGGAAGCGTCCGCCAGCACTGGAAGGGCGTCGGCGTCACCCTGTTCATCAACTGGGCGGTCAAGCCTTTCTCGATGGCGCTACTTGGTACGCTGTTCCTGGGCTGGCTGTTCGCGCCGCTGCTGCCGGCGGGCGAAGCTCCGTCTTACATTGCCGGGCTTATCCTACTCGCGGCTGCGCCCTGCACGGCAATGGTGTTCGTGTGGTCGAACCTCTGCGACGGCGAGCCGAACTACACGCTGAGCCAGGTGGCGCTGAACGATCTCATCATGGTGTTCGCCTTTGCGCCGCTGGTGGGGCTGCTGCTCGGTGTCGCCTCGGTGACGGTGCCGTGGGATACGCTACTGCTCTCGGTCGGCCTCTATATCGTCGTGCCGGTGATCGTCGCGCAGCTCGTCCGCCGCGCCGTACTGGCGTCGGGCGGACAGGCAGCGCTGGACGGGTTGCTGGCCCGGCTCGGGCCGGTGTCGCTCACCGCTTTGCTGGCGACGCTGGTGCTGCTGTTCGGCTTCCAGGGCGAGGCGATCGTCGCGCAGCCCTTGGTGATCGCGCTCATCGCTGTGCCGATTCTCGTACAGGTCTATTTCAATGCGGGGCTGGCCTATTGGCTGAGCCGCCGCTTCGGCGTGGCGTGGTGCGTGGCCGCGCCCGCCGCGCTGATCGGCGCCTCCAATTTCTTCGAGCTGGCGGTCGCCGCCGCGATCAGCCTGTTCGGCCTCAAGTCCGGTGCTGCGCTCGCCACCGTAGTGGGTGTGCTGGTCGAGGTGCCGGTGATGCTGTCGGTCGTCGCGATCGTGAAGCTGTCGCGCGGCTGGTATGAGAAGGGAGCGATGGCTTGACCCGTATTCGCGAGCTGACCGACCCGGACAATCTCCCCGCGCTCGATCTGCGTTATGCCCATGAGCGGCCGGCGCTCGGGCTTGGCGCGGGCGATCCGCCGCCGCGTATCCTGCTACTCTACGGCTCATTGCGCGATCGGTCCTTCTCGCGCTTCGCGGTCGAGGAGGCCGCGCGGTTGCTCCAATTCTTCGGGGCCGAGACGCGCATCTTCGATCCCTTCGACCTGCCATTGCCGGATCAGGTGAAGGGCGACGATCATCCCGCCGTCCATGAACTGCGCGACCATGCCATGTGGTCCGAAGGCATGGTGTGGTGCAGCCCGGAGCGGCACGGCCAGATTACCGGCATCATGAAAGCGCAGATCGACCATCTGCCGCTGGAGATGAAGGGGATGCGCCCGACCCAGGGCCGCACGCTCGCGGTGATGCAGGTGTCGGGTGGCTCGCAATCGTTCAATGCGGTCAACACGCTGCGGCTGCTCGGCCGCTGGATGCGGATGTTCACCATTCCCAACCAGTCAAGCGTGGCGATGGCCTACAAGGAGTTCGACGAAGCCGGGCGCATGAAACCCTCCAGCTATTATGACCGCATCGTCGATGTGATGGAGGAACTGGTGCGCTTCACCGTGCTCACCCGTGGGCACGCCGCGCAGCTCGTCGACCGCTATTCGGAGCGGAAGGCGGAGGCGGCAAAGCAGGGTGCCGCTCCCGATCTGGCATCGCAGTCGATCGCTTAAGTCGAGCGCCTCGCCAAGCGAGGGATCAGGCCGACCACCGCCAGCTCTTTGGGTTAGCGCGGCGGTCGGCCTGATCCCTCTCCGCATCCGTTCCTAATGAGACAGATCAGAGGACCGGACCTAAGAGGTCGCCCATTTCAATGAGCTCGCCGATCTCCTTACGAGCAGTGGCGATCGCCAAACTCCAAGGGTCGGTTGGTCGCAATTCCGGCCTCGGGGCGAGTGAGGGCGGCAGCAGCCGAACCGGGCTGCGGGCTCGGCGCTTTTGCCGCAGGAACCAGCGCGTCATATGGTCTGCGACCAGCATGTCGGTTTTGGAGATCCCGCGCTCATAAGCTTCACGGCGAGCCGCGATTCCGTAGGCCATAGAATCTATACTGGCGATCCGATCTTCAAACGCGCGCAGATAGGGCAAGGCCGCGCCTTTGACCACAAAGCAATGCAGGCGAACACCGGCCGGCAGAATCCGATCCAGGTGCTCAACGACCGCGATCAGGCCTTCCGGCCCGCGGACCTCCCGGCGACACATCGAGCCGACACCAACTACTCTGCCCGGGACCATGGACCAGGCTAGAGCGTCGGCGCAGCGTTCGTAGTCCGTCGGCGATCGGCCTTGCAGGACCGGCATAAACCTGTCGGCAATGCCAGTGGCATCAGCTCTGCGGCGGGTTTCTCTGTTGGCGCCGATCGTTCGGGACAGTCGCTCGGACACGGATGCCCGGTCGCGCGCAATTTCGGCCTCGCAGGGGTAATCGAAGCTGGCGAACAGGCGAAAGGGATGCGCCACGGCGAGCGCGATGTAGTCGTCGATCGACCACGGAAAGCCGCCGTAGACGACGTGGCTCGTGAACCCGCCAGAATCGAGGATGGCGTCGACGCTTGCGGGCAGGTTGCCCAGTTGCGCGAAGTCCCAACCGATCCATTGGCGTTGACCTCCCGCAGACTTCCAACGAGCGAGCGCGCTGGCTGAAACGAGCACCGTCGCCCTCAAGGTTAGCGCTCGGCGCAGGATGGGGCCTGGGCGCAAATGAGGCAGGCCAAGTGCGATCTGTATCATGCCCGGCCCGCCTCAAAGGTTCATGCCGGGTGGGCAGTCGATGAGCTCGGCGCCGAGGCTCGCGAAGGACGCCGGCTCCTTGCGGCCTTCGTAGATTTTGGCGTCGACCAAGGCGAACTGTCGTTCGCCAGCGTAGCTGGCGAAGCCCAGATGATTGACGCTTTCGACGATCATTCCGACGACGCCGGTCTTCCCCTCTGGAACCCAATCGGCCCAGCTGCCCCAGGCGGCGGTGACGCACAACTCGCCGATGCTATCCTGGTAGGCCTTGCGGCGCTTAAGAACATGCGACTGGTTCTCCGTCACGCTTTCACCAGTGAAGGCCGAGAACGCGTCGGGATGCCAACAGCGGACGGTGTCACGGGCGAGCTGAAGGAATGACGCCGGATAACGGCCTAGCCGTGCAATTTCGGCCTCGTGGGCGAGAATGACATGCGACCAGTCCACGTCTTCCTCATACGAAGCGCCCTCGATGCGGAGTGAATCCGGCATAGCCTGCTGTCGCTGATCGGAGAGGATGAGGCCGCCATGCGACGGCGTGGTCACCGACCAGATGCCGGGAAGAATCTGATCGGCCTCCTGGATTGCCCCCCAGATGGACGATTGAGGCCGGGGACTGAATGCGAACGTCTTCATGGCGATCTCCTGTGCGAGTTCGCCGCTCTCATCCCCCTTCACCTTTCAGGCGGCTCAGGCCTGGTCGAGCATCGCCTCGAGGCGGTCCAGGAAGTCGGCATCACCGAGCTGGTGCACCTGGACACTCAGGGTTCGATGGAATTCCTCGAACCGCTGTCGTTCATCGGCCTTCATCTCCAGGTACTGAGGCGTGCGTTCGCGCAGCAACTGAACCGCGAAATCGGCCTCGAGACCTGTGCGCAGGTCGAGGAAGGCAACGATGGCATCGGGGCGCACTTTGCCGGCCTGGGTGACAATATCGAATAGCGGGCGCTTGATCGCGACCTGCACATTCTTGCGGCGCATCCGGTATTGGAAACTGACCAACTGCTCGAGAAAGGTTCGATCCTCTTCGCGATCAACCGGGATGAAGCGGTTCCCCTTGAACACCGGTTGCGCGTAGGCGCGGAGCGGAAGGTATCCTTCACGCGGGCTATGCTCGCCCACGACGGCGAGGACGATGAAGGGCGGCTCGACCTTGGCACGGATGATGCCGGTGTGCTGGACGCGGTTGCGGACCTTGAGGTCGCCGAGCCCGGTATGGATGGTCGTCCCCGAGATCCCGTGCGCCTCGAGAAGCAGGAAGGCCTGCGGGGCAAAATCGCCGGGCCAAAGTTTTTCGGCCTCGCGCAGACGAGCGTGAACGCGCCGGGCCTCCCAATCCTTTACGTTGAAGTAGAGGTGGTCCTGCAAGTTGATCCGCGGGGCTATCAGGAACCGGCTCGCCGCCTCGCGGATGCGCGCGAACTCGTCGCGCAGGCCATGCTCCGGCCGGCCTTGGGCCGGAAGCGCCGGCAGCACGTTTGCATGGGACGCTTCGAGCAGCATCCAGAGCAATCGACCCAGGCGCGGGATCGAGACGCCGCGGCTGCGATCGTCGAGCTCCTCGTCGTCGGGTTGCTGCGCGAGCTTCTCGGGAGCCTTCTTGTGCGCATTGAACAGGCCCTTGGGGAATTCGATCTCGAACAGACTGTCGCCCGGTCGCTCCCGGATGCGGTCAGGCGCCTGGGGTAGGTAGAATGGGCAGCGGCGTTGGTGCAGCGGGCGGCTCGTCAGCCGGCGGAGGTAATAGGTCTCGGCTTCGGACAGGTACGCTGGACTGGTGAGCGGCGGCGGGCATGTTTCGCCGAGGCAACCGCAAGCGATCCACTGCTCGTTCTCACGCGCAATCGTCACCAGCGTGACGGACGCGCGGTGATCGGCATCGCTGCCTTTCCCGGTGTACCAACGTACCAGGGCATCCTGCACGCTCGGGGGAATTTCTCGGCGCGCAGATAGTCCGTGGGTATCGCGCGGTACCAACCACATAGTTCAAACGACCTCTTGTGCAGGACATTTGTTCTTGATACGTTCTTTCCAACAGGAGAGCAGCATGATCAAGAAGTTCGAGATTGGCCGGTTCGACCTCGATATTCAACTAAGGGACGAGGCGCTCGACGAGCGCAACTCACCGGCTCGTCGCATGGTCGCAAATGCGTCGATCGGTATCGAGCCGTTCGATGCTTATTATTCCACGCGTGAACTGCGCGAAGCTGTCGAAGGCGTTCACGAAGGTCGCATCGGAGCAAAGAAGCGCCTGGCCCGCATTCTTGGCACAGAGTGCGACGACTATCAGCGCTGCCTCTATTACCAGCTGGCGGGCCGCGGTGTCATCCAGATGCTGGAAGTCTTGACCTGGCTCGAGGCGTTGCTGGGAAAACGCACTGTCATCTCGGCGGATCTGTTCCGGGCCAAGGAGTGGCCGGCGGTTATGGTGAACCCATACGTCGCGGCGCAGCCGGACGGTCCGCTGGTGAGCGCCGATCCCGATTTCGAGGAAGGCCCCTCCTGGTATCTCGATCCTGATCTTGGCGGCGTGATCGAGGAATAGTCAGAGCGTCATCACCTCAAGCTCTATCGTGTCGTGGGAAGTCGTATCGGCGACCCTGACGACCCGATAGGGCTGCAGGGCGAAGTCGGTACGCACCACTGCGAAGGGCATGGCGGTCTCCTCGCACATTTTCTGCGCAATCCTGTCCGCGTTGCCACGGCTGCAAAGCGTCCGTCGACGCGGATCAAGAACAGGGTCGGTCACTGGCCGGGCCTTTCAGGTGAAGATGGTCGGCATGATCTTGCGCTCGCGCACGATCTCGAATTTTCGGTCCAGCAGCCCGCTGACACGATACCGACCGGTCCCATCGCTGCGCGTGAGAACGATCTGCTTGCCGCTGCGCATCACGCGCATGAGTTCGTGCTGGGTATTGTCACTGAAAGCGATCGGCTCGGGAAACCGGATCAGCGCGCCGTCCGGCAATGCGCGCGAACGGCGCCGGATCGTCGCAAAACAGCGTCGACGCCAGTCCAAGGCATTCGGATCGCGCGTCGGCGTCAGCCGATCGAGGATCCTGAGCGGGCAATCGGCCTCATTTGGCCCCATGCTTTCGCTCATGTCCTTGTATGAAAACGCGAAACCGTCGTCTGCCTTCGGGTTCCACCGCACCAGGCAGACGATCGCGGTCACCGCGCCAGGACCGTTGTCGTCGTAAGCCTGGAGCGCGGCATAATAGACGCGGTTGCCCGGGCACGCGCTCTCCAGAACACGGTAGCCGTGAGGAGGAGCCTCCTCGGTCGCAGACCGTTCATAGGTGAACTGCGCGTCGAGATATTGCTTGGGGCTCGCGTGCCCATCCATACTGGCAAGGCGCATCGACAGCCATCCCATGATGATCTCCTACATTAGCGTTGGTTGAGAGCGGCCCACCTCGATCTGCAGATGGACGGCGATCTGGCGAGCCAGCGCGGGAATGTCCGCGAGCTTGCCGGCGCTCGCATGCCGGACCTGGTTTCCTGGCCTTTTCCAGTGGCGATGGCGGTAAGTCAGCGCGGGCGAGCCGAAGCGCTCGACTGACAGCCGCATGTAAACGACATCGCCCTCGAGCACATAGTCTCCGGCGATCGACGCATTCGGCGCGACATAGTCGAGCCGATAGTCTGCGCGTGCGAGGCCCAGCTCGAATGCGATCTGGCGCAAAGCTCGCTGCCCCTCTCGTCTGAAGGCCCGCAGATCCTCGGGCATGTAGTCGATGCCCTTGCGCAGAAGGGCGACGATCGCGGGTTTGTGCTTGAGCTCGGCAAGCCGTGACAGGCAGGCCTCTCGCAGCGGTCCATCATCGGGATGATCTTCGGCGAGCGCGCCCTCGGCGAGGCGCGACAGGCGCCTGGCGAAGAGCTTCACCGCGGGGTCGCCACCAGGATCATATCCCGCCCGCTGGGCATCGCTGGCCGCATCGTTCAACGCAGCCATGCAGCTCGCGAAAGTCGTCAAACCTTCCGGGTGAAGGGCGCGGCGGAAGCGAAAATCGAGATCGTAGGACAAGGAAAACCTCCTGCATCACGTTGGATGCCGGGCCCCGTCCCCCTCCTCTTTTCAGTGCAGCGATGCGGCATGCGCGTTTTCATGCCGTTCCTCGGAAATGGAAGTACGGCCCGGAGCTGACCATGCGGCGAGCCATTTGAAGGCTTGTTCGGCCTTGGCCGCGGCGGTGATGATCGCACTTTTGTCGGCCTTCAGAATTCCAATCCAATGATCGATGTAGCTCGCATGGCTGTCGTGGAGCTCGCACGGCAGGCCAAGTTCGCAGCAGATCATTCCCGAAGTCATATCGGCGACGACCTCCTCGAACGCGTAGGCCTTGTCGCCGAACCGGCGGCCAAATTCCCTCCCGAGCCGGTGGGCAGCACCCGTCGCGTGGGCATACTCGTGCGCTAGCGTCGCCGCGTGATGATCGCTGCTGATGAATGCGGCTTTGAGCGGCATCTGCACGTAGTCACCGCCTGGTGAGTAGTAGGCCCGGCTTCCCCCATGCCGCGTCTCGATCGGGATCGCCGAGAAAAACGCATCGATCGCTTCCTGGTGCGCGGAAGGATCGGGAGCTTTTAGGGCAAGAGTATCGGGGTAGAACCGCGACGGCAGGCCTTCGATATCGTCGCAGTTGTAGACGAGGTACGAACGCATGAACCGGATAAAGCGCACGCCGGCATCCTCGCCAGCCAGTGAAGGGACTCCGGCCTTGCGCAGGGTGTTGAAGTAGATGCTGGGCGCCGGCAGCGCACCCTTGACGATCCGGCCGCCGAGTTCATCGGCCTGCCGTGCTGTCATCCAGAAGCGCGACTGGTAACCGCTTCCATCAGCAATCGCCCACAACAGGATCGAGTTGATGCCAGTATAGGCCTGCCCACCGGCGCGCAGCGGCCGCCCACCTGCGCCGAATGTGCGCCACGGCCGCCGCCATGGCAGCACGCCCAGCTCGATCTTGGCGATGATGAGATCGGTGATTTCCTGCGCGATGTCGCGCTTGCCTGCACGGCGCATGGGCGTGATCCTCTTCGAAATGAAAAGGGCCCGGCGAGAGATGCGCCGGGCCCAGATTGTCATCAGCAGGAAGGAGACGGCGTCAGGCCGCGAGAACCTCGCCTTCCTCCTGGTCGACCGTGTCACTAACGGTATCGCTGCTGCCGGGGTCTTCGTCGGTCGTGCTGTCGTCAGCGAGCACGCCACTCACGTTCGGATCTTCATCGGACGTGTGGCCATCGCCGCTTCCCTCAAGACCGTGGGCCTCGTCGATGTCCTCCGCTTCCACATCGCCCGGGGCATCACAATCGAACCGCATCGCGGCGGGAACCCACGCGAGCGCTCGTTCCTTGATGGCGTCCTCGACAATGACCTCGCCAGCGAAGAGCTTGGCGCAGCTTTCCGAAATCTCGGTCTTCTTCGAGGCCGCATAGCGGTTGGACAATTCCGCGCCGCCGACGTCCTTCAGCAGGTCGAGGATGCTACCCTTGCTGATGCGGTCGAAGTAATTCTCCGAGGTCGGGCGCCACATCGCGGCAGGTTCGATCTCGAGAAGCTGGCCGAGCTGCGCGTGGATGGGGTTGTAGCCCGAAGCATAGCCCATTTTGGCCTCGATCGAGGTGGCGACACTATAGGCAACCCAGGCGCCCTTGGCCTCGTCGCCGAGATCACGGAATGCCATGAACCGGTCGACCACACTCTTGTGCTCGCCCCAGGCCCGGTCGAGAGCCTCGTAGGCGCCAGCGATGATCTCGTCGGCCATGCCCTTGGGCACCGCATCAGCCGACACCGGATCCTGCGGCCGACCGGCTTTGATCGTCGTCCCGCGGTTGTCGTAGCTATGCAGGATGCCGTCGGCGAGCGCGAAGATCGCGTAGTCGAGCGCCAGGCCGGGATCGCCCAGCAGCGAGGCGGCGAGAATGTTGCGGCGCTGGACCGACAGTTCGTCGAACAGGCGAGCGCTGTAAGCCTTGCCGCCGGGGGCCGTGGCCTCGGGCGCCGAAGGTTTGGTCGCGACCGGGCTCGATCCCGTCGGCGTCTGGAAGCTTCCGCCGGTGACCTTGCCTTCCTCGTCGCGCTCTATGCGCAGCTGCTTCTCGCTGAAGAAGTCGGCCTCGAGCACCATCTCGCCCTTGGTCGTGATGATCAGGAAGCGGCCCACTTCAGACTTCCATTCCTCGGGAAGTTCGGCCGTCGGATTGGAAAGCTCCTGCATTTCCTCGTCGAGGCGGTCGTACTCGGCGTTGAGGGCGACGGCCTCGTCGGATTCCTCATCGAGCCCGTCGACCTCGCTGCAGATCGCCTCGATGCGCTGTTCGATTTCATCGATCCGAGCGACCGCGGTCTCAGTCAACGGCGCCGGCGGGAGAGTAACCCGGTGCAGATCCATATCACGCGCGGCCTGCCAGCTCGACGTGTTGGCAACGGGCCAGATCGTGCCGAGACCGGTCTCTTCAGACAAGCTCGCGGCTTCAGCCTCGAGCTTGGCAGCGGCGAGCTGTTGCAGGATCTCGAGATCGGTCCAACGATCGTCCGCAGCTTCGGTGAAGAGGTCCCGTTCGATGCGGCCACCAGCAGCGGTGTACGCCTCTTCGCCGACCAGTAGCGCGATCGGATCGTTGCCCCGGGTCGAACCGTTGGCAATCAAACGGCGGACGTAGTCCGGGTTCTCTCCGTGATACCGCGCCTGCTCATAGACCCGGAGCTGAACCGCGTGCTGATCGGTCGACGCGTAGGCCTTGGCCATCTCGAGCGAGAGATTGCCGCTGGCCAATGCCTCGAAGATCGGTTCGGCAAGCGTCGCGAGGCGGAGCCGGCCTTCGACAAAACGACGCGTCAGACCGAACCGCTTCGCCACGCCAGCGATATCACCGCCATTGCCAAGGAAGTGATGAAACGCGCGGCATTCCTGCGCCGGCGTCATCTTGAGCTGATGGAAGTTAGCCGCCAGCGAGGTCTCCGACAGCGTCGCATCGTCTCCCTTGAGGACGAGGACCGAGACGTCAAAGCTATCCGCGGCGATTTCGCCGCGTTCGGCCATCAGGTTCAGCGCGCGAAGCCGACGCCCGCCGTCGAACACCGCGAAGGTGCCGCGGGGCTTGGCCGGCGTAACCAGCAGGTTTTGCAGAACGCCGCGCGCACCGATGTCGGCCGCCATCTGTTCGATGAAGAGTTCGCCATCAGTGCGCACGTTGTTTTCGGAGAGGACGAGCTTGGCAAGTTTGACAGTCTGGATCATGGGGATTTCCTTCTGAAGCCCCGATCTTCTGCCGGAGCACCCTCCCCTTCCCCCTCCCCTCCTTCTTCAGCCCTCCTTGAGGATCGACGCGAGAATCGCGTCTGCCTGGGCCACGGGCACGAAGATCCTGGTCTTGAACTGAATGATCTCGGTGAAGCACCCGAGCGACTTCAACCAAGCGAGCTGCGAGTAGAGTTCGCCGACGAGCTCGATCCGCTGCTCACCATTCACCAGGCTCTTCCGGATCGTCATGGGGCAGGGTCGATCGACCACCGCCGAGCCCTTCTGGGCGAGCGCAGTCATGATCGCTTTGGGCGAAGCCTGGAATTCGCTGGCCACCCCGAATTTGGCGAGCACGCCGGCAACATCGCTCTCGTCAACCAGGCGGCCGAGCCAGCTGTTCCCCTCGCCGTCGACCACCCGGCGAACGGCAATGTAGTCGTGCGGGAGAGAGTTCCAGATGGGCAAAAGCAAGCCGGTCGCGAGATGGATCGTATCGACCTCGGTCTTGGCAGCCGCTTCCTCGACCTCGGCCGCCCACAGGCGCGCGAAGGTATCGGTATCCGTGGTCTCCCATGCGCTTTCAGCGAGATCTGCGGCGATCTTGTACTCGTGACGGGTCGGCCGCGTCAGGATCACCCGCTGGATGAGTTCGCCGCTGTCTTCCATCAGCGACCGAGCTCGTTCGGCGAAAGCGACCCGGCCCGACTTCGTGTTGAGCATGAACTGCGGCTTGTCGGTTCGCTCGGCGATCGCGAGTATTCGTTCGAGCGTTGTCGGCCGCACAGCACGCTCGATTTCGATCGACAGCAGATGCGAAGTCGCGCCGGTACGCGCATCGGTCCGGAGGACAACGTCGCCCACGACCCGGGCTTTGTCGGCCGCGATCGTCTCGACGCCGACATCAAGTGTGCCGGCCTCGCGCGCTGCCGCAACCCGTGCCTCGACCAGGCCCAGGAACTCCTCGAAGATCGCGTTCTGCATCCCGATCGGTAGCGCCAGGATCCGGTTGAGCCACCGAGTGATTGGCGGAAGATCTTCAACGATGCAGCCGTCATCTGTCGTGATCTTCAGCCCAGACCGGCTTTCGAAATCGAGCAGCGTCGTGCTCTGGAGCTTGCCCGTATGAAGCAGGCCGAACCAGGTCACGAGCGCGGCCCTGGCATATTCGCTTTCGAGATTGTCGGCCGGGTCGAACAGGTTCTGGCCGCCAGTCTGCCGCTGGCCTCGCGTCAGCGCGCCCAGGCTGTCGAGACGGCGAGCAATGGTGCTGGTGAAGCGCAGTTCGCCTTTGCAGTCGGTCGTGCAGGGGCGGAACAGCGGCGTTGTCGCCTGATGGGTACGGTGCGTTCGGCCCAGACCCTGGATCGCGCGATCGGCGCGCCACCCGGGTTCGAGCAGGATGTGAACGCGGCGCTGCTGGTTCTTGGCGTCGAGGCTCGCATGATACGAACGGCCGGTGCCGCCGGCGTCGCTGAAAACCAGAATGCGCTTCTCGCCGGCCATGAACATGGCGGCCTCGGATTGATTGGTGCGGGCCGAACGACTTTCGAGCCGCTGTCGCCCATCGGATAGCGAGACCAGGCGCTTGGACCGGCCGGTGACCTCGGCGACGGATTCGGTGCCGTAGTGCTCGAGTAGCGCGTCGAGCGCGGTCTTGATCGGCGGCATCACGCAGATCCGCTCCATGAGATCCTGCTTCGCTCGAAGGGCGACCTGGTTGTGCACGGGCTGTCCGGCCTCGGTGAACATCGGCCGCGAGTACTCCTTGCCGGTGTCGTCGGTGAAAGTCTGCATCTGCTGGGTCGGGAATGCCCGCTCGAGATACTCCATGATGTATTCGCGTGGGGACAGGTCAACTTCGAGCCGGGCGCGCTCCTCCGGGCTGAGGCCGTCGAGCCGCCGATTGAGGATGCTCTCAGCCGTGGTCACGAGCTGGACCACGACCGACTGCCCCCCGGCGATATGACTGTCGATCGCGTCGATGACGGTGGGAAGCTTCATCGACAGCAGCACTTGGTTGAAGAACCGCTGTTTGCAGGATTCGAACCGCGAGCGCGCCGCAGCCTTGGCCCCGCTGTTGAGCGTGCCGCCGCCAATGTCGTCGACCACACCTGTGATCGCGAGCGCTTCCTCCAGATTGCGATGGATCACCGCCCACGCATCTGCATAGGCGTCGTAGATTCCGATCTGATCTGGGCGAAGTTCGTGCTTGAGGATGTCGTATTCGACGCCAGCGAAGCTCAGCGCGCGGGCTTGATATAGGCCCAGGGCCTTTAGATCGCGTGAGACGAGCTCCATCGCCGCGATCCCGCCCGCGCGGATCTCCGTGATGAAAGTCTCGCGATTGGCGAATGACGTCCCCGGCCCCCAAAGGCCAAGCCGGACGGCATAAGCCAGGTTGTTGACGTCCGACGCCCCCGTCGCCGAAGCATATAGCACCCGAGCGCCGGGTAGATGATTTTGGAGCAGCACACCGGCGATGCCTTGCTGCGATCCGGCCGTCTTGCCGAGAGCCCCCTCCCCGCCAGCGACCCCGCCCATCTCATGGCTTTCATCGAAGGCTATGACGCCCTCGTAATTTTCGCCGGCCCATTCGAGGATCTGGCGCAGCCGAGACGCGTCCTGCCGCTGACTGCGCAGGGTCGGGAAGGTCACGAACAGGATGCCCTGTGCGAGCGTGATCGGCTCGTCGATCTTCCAGGCCGAGAGCGGTTGGACGTCGGCCGACATACCGCCCAGCGCCTGCCAGTCACGGCGAGCGTCTTCCAGCAGCGCCTCGTTCTTTGAAACCCAGATGTTTCTCTTACGGCCGTTGACCCAGTTATCGAGAATGCAGCCGGCGACCTGACGGCCCTTGCCCGCCCCGGTACCATCGCCGAGGAAGTAGCCCTTGCGATATTCCCGACCGTCCTCCGAGGGGATCAGGCCGACGCCTTCCTTGTCGGGGACGAAGCGGCCCGGCAGGAATTGGGTCCATGCGCTCCCCGCATAAACGATCGTTTCGAGCTGGGCCTCGGACAGACGCTTTTCGGTAACAATTCGCTCGTGAAGCCTTGGCTCGTAATTGGGTACCGGCGCGGGGATAGAGCCCATCGCGACGGATTCGACGAGATCGGTCGGATGCTGGCCGGCCTCGTGGAAATCGATGCGGCTCGGCCGATAGGGCAGATAGACCCCCGCTTGCTCGCCGAGAGGTCGAGGTACTTGGAGGGCAGTGAAGCGGACGGGAAGGACATCGTTGCGCTTCGGAGCGGGAATCGCCGCCGGCACCGTCTTCTTGGTCGCGCGCATTGCCTTGAAAAGGCTCGGCCGCGCGACTGCGGTCGCGGTAGCCGGTCGAACCGGGGAGGCGCTGCAGCGCGGCACTATCGTCACCGCCTCAAGGAGCTGCGCCACTGAATCCCGTGCGACGATTGTCGAGCGCCCGAGGCCAGGCTTCTTGTCGACGACGTAGATGCGCACCGCGACGCTCGTGCCCTGCTTCTGGTAGCATTTGTCGAGCCGGTAGGATCCGATCACGCTGCAGCCGGTGAACGTTGCCTCATAGGACTGCCCCATGCTGGCGCTGCTAGTGAACCAGTCGGGCATTACTGCAACGAGCCGCCCGCCCTGCGCGAGGCGAGAAAGCGCGGAGCGCAAGTGCCGGACCGCCGCGAATTGATCGACGCCCCTCCCCTCTGAGCGCGAGAACGGTGGGTTCATCAGGATGAGCGTGGGCGCAAAGTCTGGCGCCAGCGTCGCGGCGAGCAGAGCTGCGTCATGACCGGTGATGGTCGCTCCAGGAAAAAGGAGCTTGAGCGCGTCCCGTCGTTTCGGATCGAGCTCATTGAGGTGGAGGTCTTTGACCTCCGGCAACATGGCGACAAGGCTGCCATGCCCGGCGCTTGGCTCGAGCACGATGTCGGTGGCCCTCACTTGCGCAAGCAAGACCACCAATCCTGCTATATCGAGCGGTGTCGAGAACTGCTGATATCGGATTTGGTCCTCGCTGCGGACCGTTTGGGTTGGCAGCGCTGCAACAAGATCCGACAACGCGTGAATGTCCTGGGCGCATGTCACTCGCGGAAGACCGAGGGCGTGGCGGGTTAGGCCTTGCTCGAGCAGTTCGAAGGTGTCGCGCTGGGTCCAGCAGCCGTTGGCGTTGGTCCCACCGAACAACGTCTCGGCTTCAAGGTTTAGCACCTTGCGGTTGATGGTCCCGCTGGCGATGTGCCCGGCGATGCGATCGATCGCGGCGTTTTGCGCGCTACTGGTGTAGGTGAGAAGGTCGGTCACTGCGAGGCTCCTGATGCTGACGATGCCAGCACCAGGCCCTCCCCCTCCCCTTTACCGTTTCAGGTTGGCCTCGGCCCAATCCTCGAAGGGATGGGGAGTCTTGCGGATGAGCTGCAGCTTCTTGTGCTGATAGGTAGCCCATGCGCGACGAGCCCCTGCCCTGCCCGCACCGTTGTTATCCTCGGCGATGACGAGCTCCTCGATGTTTTCGGGAAGCGCCAGCAGGTGAAGTCGCTCTGCGCCAAGCGAGGCCCAGCAGACAATTCCGTGCATCGCCGTGAACGCCGCGGCGTCCTCCATGCCCTCGGCGATCGCCAGCTTGCGCCCGCCATTGAGGCTTGGTCGCCAGGCACCCTGCCCCGGCCTTCCGAGCATGACTTTCTCGGTCCGATAGGCGGTGGCCGGATCGAGGAATATACGCTGGACTGCTGTGAGCTGCAGACGGTCTCGAACCGCTACCAGCAAGGCCGGCTTGAACTCGGTATGCGGCTTGGGCTTATGAGGACAGCGCGGATGAAACCGGAGGTCCTCAAGGTCGGCCGGCAACCTGCGTATCGATAGGTACTGCTCAGCGAGGGTTCCAGCGATGGGCTGGCCTTGGTCCCAGATCTTGCTGACGTTGCCGCTTCCCGTTGGCTGGCGGTATTCGGGCATGGGCGTCCCCACCGCAGGCTTCACCCGGCGAAGTTCGCGCAACACATCCTCGGACTGACAGCCAGCGAAGCAATGGACGATGATCCCACGATCGCCCTGCCGCAGGGACAGGCTCGGTTTTGCATCGGCGTGTGCGGGGCAAAGGCACATAGCGTAGTTGCCGTGCCAAATACCGCGGAGGGCGCCGACGAGGTCCACCAGCTCTTGGGAGGGTCTATTAGCCTTGAGCGTCATGGTCGTTCCTTTCCGACCAAACCCCTCCCTCTTGCCTTTGTTCGGTTTGGTTGCCTGTTTTGGCACCGTGTGTGCCGGCTTTTCCATCTACCAAGAACCATCTCTAAAAACGCCGCTGCTTGCAGCGGAAGGATTCGTGATTCAAAAGGATTCAGATTCAGAGCCTAAAAAACGAAGCGATATTAATGTGATAGAACGGTTATCCTGACTTGGCGGGGGATTTTGCCTGTCCTTGTGGGGGCAGTTTCCTGACCTAGTGGGGGGCCTTACCTGACCGAGCGGGGGCCATCCTGACCTTTTGGGGGAGGTCGAGTGCGGGACCATTCTGAGGTGAATTTGTCCCTCCAGAATTCTAGAGGGAGGGTTTTAGCGCAGCAAAACGCCATAGCTGGCTATGCTGTGCGACTCGCCTGCATTGCTGCCCATCTGCCGCACGCTAGGCATTTTCTATCCTGACCAATTGGGGGATACACAGCCTTTCTATCCTGACCTGACTTGACGAAACAGGTCAGGTCAGGCAGCCACTAACGGCGATGTACCCGATTCTGATCGGATTATGGCATGGATGACCAAGCCGACGAAATAGCTGAAACAGCTGAGCCAGCTCGTGGTGACGAAGCTCCGGGTCGGGCAATGCGCGTTGCTGCGGCTTTAAAAGCCAAGGGGGGCGATGAATTCGCGAAACCCGGCAGCATCATCGAAGTTAAATTCGTAAAGGGCGAGTCCCTTAGTCTCACCGCATCGCGCCTTTTGGCCTTGATGATTCTGACCGCAGGCGGCGATGCCTGGGAAGACCGTCCACACCGGATGCGCAAAGCCGATATCCGCCGCGGTCACAAGGGCAACGAGCGTATCAGTGACATGCTCGAGGAGCTTCATCGAACCTTGTTCGCCGTAGATGACAAATCTTGGCGCGGGAAGAAGGCCACCACACGTTTTTCGCTGATCTCTCGATCACGCGAGGAGAGTGAAGAAGACGGTGAGGCTGGCTGGATTGAATGGGAATTCACGCCCGACGCTCGCCGTCTCATCCAGGCGTCTGAAACGTATGCAGTACTAAATCGCCAAGCCGTCCTTGGGTTCAGATCAAGTTATGCGCTCAAGCTTTATGAGCTTGGGGCACTGCGCTTGCATCGCCGGCATTCCACCTGGAAGGGTGATATGGCAAGCCTTCGGGCGGCGCTCGGAATTCCGCCAGAGGTTTATACTGACTTCGCTCAGCTTCGCCGAAAGGTGCTTGAGAAGGCAAAGGCGGAGATCGACCAGCTCGCCCATTTCAAAGTTGAATGGAGCGAGATCCGCAAGGGAAGGACGGTCACCGAGCTTGAGTTTCGTTTCGAGCCCAAGGGCGCCCCCGACGTACTTGATACAGTCGACGAATTGGACCGGCATTCGTCGGGGCGAAAGGCTCGGAGAGACGGGACAGTCGAGGATGTTGCAGTTGCCCAGTCAGCGCGCGCGCTTCCCGGAGCTGCGACTAAAAGTGTGATCAAGCCGGAAGATAGAACCTTCCCCAGAGGCTCGATCAGCTTCGGAGCAAATGACCTGCTCGAGATTGGGCGTCAGTTCGGTGGGGGCTGGGATGTCAACATGATCGCTGACGCTTATCGCGACCACATGGGAGATCGTCTCGAGAGGCTTCGTGGCGCCAAAATGATCGCATCTTGGAGAGGATTTTGTGAAGGATGGGTCATCCGCAGGGGGCGTCCACAGTAAAAATTGCACGCGTGCAATTCTGCCTCCCCCATTGAGTCAGGATAAGCCGCAATCGGGCCAAAAACTGGGTCTCAAGCTGTTCGCACTTTCGCAATTCGTGAATTTCTTGACCAAAAAGCGCAAGTTGAGGTACCACCTTCGCGATTGCGAAAGGTGGGCATGTGTCTAACGGTCTCGATATTGAAGAAGCCGAGCGTCTTGTGTCGGTGGCGACGCTTGCAAATCGGACATCGTCGGTTCTCGAAAAGCTGAGAGATTCTGCCCGCAATGCGCGAGCAGATGACCGCCGCGAACCTACGTTCACAATCAGCAAGGCGGCAGAGCTGGTAAACAGGACGCCTGCGGCAATTCGCGATGCGGAGAAAGACGGCCGCCTACCGGAGCCGTTGCGTACCGACAAAAACCGACGCGAACGGTACACGTTGGCACAGCTGAACGACATGCGCGGTGTCTTCGGGACGAGACCCTATCGAGCCCCAGGCGATCCTTGCTGTGTCGTTGCAGTCCAGAACTTCAAGGGTGGAGTTGGCAAGTCGACTGTAGCAGTCCATCTGGCACAGTACCTCGCGATCCGAGGGTACCGAGTTGCCCTTGTAGACTGTGACAGCCAGGCCTCTGCGACGACGCTTTTTGGCTATGTGCCTGACCTCGACCTAGATGAGGAAGACACGTTGTATCCTTTCCTCCGAGAGGATGAGAGGACTTCGCTCGACTATGCGCTCCGCAAGACACACTTCGACGGTCTTGAGCTAATCCCCGCGAATCTACGTCTCTTCAATTCTGAGTATGAGCTCGCCGCGCGGATGGCGAGGGGAGGGTTCGACGCGCTGCTTAACCGACTGAAAGTCGGGATCGACAGCATCGCCGACCGCTTTGATGTTATTGTAATGGACCCGCCGCCAGCACTGGGAGCAATCTCATTGTCTGTGCTTCGTGCCGCCAATGCGCTGGTAGTTCCGGTCCCGCCCACCGTGATGGATTTTTCATCTACTGCAGCCTTCTTGTCGATGCTCGACGAGACAATTGAGCAGCTCGCTGAACGCGAGATGGCGCCAGAGCTTCAATTCCTGCGCTTCGTCGGCTCCAAAGTCGATGAAAACAAGTCGATGCAGAAGGAGCTCTTGCAGCTGATGCGGACCCTGTTCGGCCACGCTATGGTTCGAACCCCGCTCAAGGATTCTGCGGAGATCGATAACGCGACCGCACGTTTAATGACTGTCTACGAGTTGGACGGTCCAGCAACGAGTTCAGCCGTTCGCAATCGCTGCCTCGGATATTTAGACGGGGTCAACGCGGAAATCGAAGTCGATATCCGGTCGATGTGGCCGAGCCATCAAGCGGCATTGCGCAAGGCAGCTCTGGCTTAAGTTGGTCAAATTGCACGCGTGCAATTTAGGTGTGAGGATGCTGGGATGACCAGAAAGAACAGCGGTTTTGCAGCGGATCTAGCGGCAGGAATCGATCTGTCTGAGGAGCAGGCTCCGCAGCGGCGAACGGGCATTGCTTCAAACGTTTTGACCGGTCGCTCGAACAGGCTCGCTGATCTCGCTTCCGGCGCAGTAATTAACCGCATGCAGGAGTTGGTGGACCCTGCTCGCTGCCGAATGTGGGAGGGGCACAACCGCGACTATCAACTGCTCACCGAAGAGCGCTGTGCCGATTTGATCGATAGTATCAAGGCTCAGGGGCGCCAGGAGATGCCCGCCATCGTTCGTCGTGTCTCGGGCGAACCCGACTATGACTTCGAGGTCATTTGCGGAGCGCGGCGGCATTGGACGATCAGCTGGCTCCGGTCACACAACTATCCGGATTTCAAGTTCCTCATCGACATTCGAGATATTGGCGATGAAGAGGCATTCCGCCTTGCTGACATTGAGAACCGCGCGCGTGACGATCTCTCGGACCTGGAGCGGGCGAGGGACTACCTCCGTGCGCTCGACCTGTACTACGGGGGGCGACAGAAGACGATGGCGGAGCGACTGAACGTGACCGAGAGTTGGCTTACACGCTATCTCGATCTCGCGCGGTTGCCCGAGGAATTGACACGAGCTTTTCCTAACCTTCAGGATTTAGGGGTCCGAAACGGCATCGCGCTGAAGGGCCTGTTGAAACCGGAGGAACGTAAAGCGAGGGCTTTCGCTGAAGCTGGGCGGATAGCCGAGGCGCGGAAGGCCGGGGCGCCCGTCCAGACGGTCGTTGATATCATCAAGACGCTGACTCTCGCGGTAGACCCCCCCAAGAAGTCAGGATCCCCCAAGAAGTCAGGAAGGGGTGAAACGATCACCAGTGAAGGGGGCAGGCCTGTCCTCAGGATCGAGGGATCTGATCGCAAGGGGGTCCGGCTTACACTGCTCCATAAAGGTGGTGCATCTCGCATCGAAGCAGAGTTGGCTCTGAAGGCGATCCTTGACCAGCACTGGTCGTGAGCGTCCACGTGGTTGAGCTCGGCGGAATGACGAGGTCGTGCCGCGAAAAGGCGCGATAAGACGGGCCACAAGCCCGAAAGAGTGGATTGATGCTCGCCGAAAACCCAGGGAGCTCTAAAAATGCGTTTTAAGGGGTGCTACAGCGTTTTCGTCGGGTCTCTAGTACGATGCCCCTGCCAAGGTCAGTTTCGGCCCTGTACGGCCCTTTAAATCGACGTCTAAAATTGAGCTTATAAATCAACAATTTGGGTCAGGTTTTGCCCCAGATCGTAGGATGTCACGCCGTGCGTGCCAGCAAAGCGTCGATTTTCGCCATCTCATGATCGAATGCATCGAACACCGCAGCGAGCTCACGATCGCGGGGGAGGGGAGCGGCCTCCTTGACTGGTCGCCCCCGCTTCGGCGCTACAAACCCAAACTCCGCGGCAAGATCCGGCGTCAGGAACAGGCGCCAGGTTTTTCGCGCGGTAATCTCGACCAGCAGCTCCGCGGCCCGCGCGCGCTCGAGCAGCTTGCTCGCGCCGGCGAGGCTCAGACCCAGATCGCTTGCCACCAACTGCGGCGACACCAGCGGGCGATGCTGGGTCAGCGCGAGGAGGGCGGGCAGGGCGCCAGGACGGTACGCGGCGGTGATCGCGCGCTGGGCATCGCGGTAGAGCCGCTCGAGCGCATCGAGCCGCGCGAGCCCGGCGTTAGCCTTTGCCTCTAAATCCCGGATTGCCGCGAGCCAATCGGCATCCTGCGGCGTCTTCTTGAGCCGGAAGGCTTTCACCCCGCCAACGAGGCAGGGGAGGGGAGTGCTCGCCAGTTTCAGATCGCGCAGCGCAAACGGGAGGCCGAGCCAGGGGATCGGGCTGCCATCGACGCGCGCGTGCTGGCGCACGCGGTCGAGCGCGCGGATGAGGGTGGGGTGCTCGGCGGCGCCGGCGGGCTCGCCGATCGCAAGCGGGAGCGCGTCGCGCCAGGCGAGGGGATCGCTCTCGGCGAGCGCGGCCTGCCACGGCGCGAAGTCGGCGTAGAGGTCGAGATGCGTGGTGGGCTGCGCGCGGCCGGGCAATTTGAGCCCGCAGCCCCAGGAAAATGCGTCGATTTCATCAAGCTCGACCTGCTGCAGCTGAAGCGCCTTGGCGTAGCCACTCCAGGCGGCGCGCCGGACCCAAGCCGCGCGTACCGAACTCGCGCAAATACGGGCATCAAGCCGTGCAATCGCTGCGCTGCAGCTGGCGATCGCGTTGACCATTTGCGGCGTGTAAGCCGGACCGAACTGGGGTGAGGGCAGCGGCGCAGACACGTCCCAAACTTAACCCAACAGCACTCTCAGTCAACTCAGCCGATAGGATTGTAAATGTGGATATTCGATAATTGCAGTTATCACATAAGCATGTTTGACGCCCCTTTATAAGGTGCGCTACAGGTGGCGCTGAGGCGGACAAGGGGGAAGTGTTTGGAAAAGACGGTTTTCTGGTCCTGGCAAAGCGACCTCGATGCGCGCGTCACGCGCGAGGTCATCCGCTATGCGCTCGACGCCGCCATCACGCTGCTCGCGGCCGATGTCGAGGAAGCCGAGCGGCCGAGCCTGACGTCGGACACGCAAGGGGTGGCCGGCACGCCCGATATTGTCGCGACGATCCTGCGCAAGATCGACGAGGCCGCCGTCTTCGTCGGCGACGTCACGCCGATCGCGGTGTCGGCGAGCGGCAAGGCCTGCGCCAACCCAAACGTCCTCCTCGAAATGGGCTATGCCAACCGGGCGCTGACCGACACCCGCGTGATCCAGGTCTGGAACACGGCTTTCGACGGGGCCACGCTCGACAAGCTGCCGTTCGATATGCGGGGGCGGCGGGGGCCGATCGGCTTCCATTTGCCGGTTGGCGCGGTGACCACCGAGCTGCGCCGCGTGCGCGGCGACCTTGCCAAGCAGCTCGCGGTCGCGCTCAGACTCTCGCTAGGCCAGCTGCCCTCGCCGCCGCCTGAAGCGGTGCATTGGCAGCCGCATTTCGCTGGGGATCCTGACCTTTGGTTCGACCGGGCCGAACCGCAACTCGTGACGAACCCGGCGCACGGCACGAGCAAGTTCGTCTGGATGGACCAGTTTCCGGGCTACGCGCGGCTTATCCCGTCAAAGTGGCAAGCAAAGGCGGGCGCCAAGCAGTCGCTGGCCAATCATCCCGGGCATCCGGCGCTGCTCGCGCGCGCCAACTCCTTGAGTTACGGGATCAGTCGCGGCGGAACCTCGGTCTACTGGCCCGGCACCGAGGAGAATCGGGTCAATCCGACCTTGGCGGTCACCCAGTGGTTCGAGAACACCGGCGAATTCTGGGGGGTGGGTGGTGGCTTCCTGTTCGAGCGGGAAGGGCGAGTACGGCTCGCCACCGGCTATTTCTTCCACCACTGGCTGGAATTTCTGAAGCGCAACACGGCGCTGGCGCTCGCGCATGGCGGGTCGCTGCCGATCCACGTCCGGCTCGGGGTCAATGGCCTCGCGGGAAGTTGGTGGCCGCAGGGACGCTTCGATTTTGGCGACGAGGGCTATGCTGCCGTCGAAGAGAGCTACGAGTATCAGGCCACCCTGACCTCGGTTGCCCCTGAGGCGCTCCAGCAGGCGGCGGTCGACGCTTTTAACGGTCTGGCCGCGGTCTACGGGGTCGAGCCGCACAGCTACGACCACATTGTCGCGCTCTCCAGATGACCGGGGAGGATTCTCTTCGCGTGCCGATCGATGATCAGGCGGCGCATTCGGTCGACCTGGCCTGGGAAGTCACCAAGCTTGGCGCCGGGCAGACGATCACGGTCAACAAGGCGCTCATCGACGCCTATCAGGCCGCGTCGTCACCGCACAGCATCCGCGCCCTCAAATCAGACCTCGAAGCCTTCGATCTGTGGTGCCGCAAGATCAAGCGACCGGCGTTGCCGGCGACGCCCGAGCTGGTCGCGGATTATCTCGACGCGCGGGCAGGGCAGGGGGCGAGGCCAGCCTCGCTCAGCCGCTACAAGGCGTCGATCGCCAAGATCCATCAATTGCTCGATCTCAAGGATCCGACCCAGACCGAACTGGTCAAGCTGCGGCTCCGCGCAATCCGGCGCGACAAGGGCAGCGCGCAGGCGCAGGCGCGGCCGCTGCGGTTCAAGGGGCCGGTGCGCGACGTCGCACACGATAGCCCACGCGGATTGAACGTGCGGGCGCTGCTCGAGGCCTGCGCGGACGATCTGCCGGGCCTCCGCGATCGCGCGCTGTTGTCGGTCGCCTATGACACCGGTCTGCGCGCCTCCGAACTCGTCGCGATCGACCTGAAGCACATCGTCGACGCGCTCGATCCCGAAGCGCGGCTGTTGACCATTCCGCGCAGCAAGGGCGACCCCGAAGGGGAGGGGGCGACCGCCTTCCTGTCGCCGCGCTCGGTGCGGGCGATCGCGGCGTGGACGGCTGCGTCCAGGATCGACGCGGGGCCGCTGTTCCGACGGGTGCAGGTGCGCCGCTACAAGGCGCGGGCGGCGGTCAAGGGAAGGCGGATCGAGACCATTTCCGGGCGCGAGACCTGGGACTTGCGCAAGACGCTGTCTCGGCCCGCGATCCCGGCGCGGACCGAATATGATGTCGGCGCGGCGGCGCTGCATCCTGGCTCGATCGGACCGATCTGGCGGTCGATCATCCGACGGGCGTTCGATCGTGGCGCTCTGGGCGATCTCACCGCCGACGACTTGGCGCGGCTGCTCAAGGGTATCAGCGCGCATTCGACGCGGGTCGGCCTCAACCAGGACCTTTTCGCCAGCGGCGAGGATTTGGCGGGCATCATGGATGCGCTGCGCTGGAAAAGCCCGCGCATGCCGCTCGCGTACAACCGCAACCTCGCCGCCGAGTCCGGCGCGGTTGGCCGGCTCGCAGCAAAGCTCAAGTGAGGCGCACTACGAGGGGATGCCGCCGGCGAGCGGCACCCCCTCTTCGTTATTGATGCGCGGCGTCAGCAGCCAGCGGGTCCTTCGCCGGCGGTGTCGGTGTCTCCCGGCGTCCAAACCTGGCGTAGAGCGTCGGTAACACGAACAGCGTGAGAAGCGTTGCGGAAAGCAGTCCGCCGATCACCACCGTCGCGAGCGGCTTCTGCACCTCCGCGCCAGGCCCTGTCGCGAGCGCCATAGGCACAAAACCCAGCGATGCGACGAGCGCGGTCATCACCACGGGGCGGAGGCGGGCGAGCGCCCCTTCGTGCGCGGCTCGCGCCCGTGCCATACCGCGCGCCATCAGATCCTGAATCGATGTCACCATCACCAGGCCATTCAGCACCGCGATGCCGGAAAGAGCGATGAAGCCGACGGCAGCCGAGATGGAGAAGGGCATGCCGCGCAGCGCGAGCGCCAATACCCCGCCCACCAGTGCAAGTGGTACGCCGGTAAAGACGATCGCCGCCTCTCTAACGCTGCCAAGCGCGCCATAGAGCAGTAGCAGGATCAGCGCGAAACAGGCAGGGATCACGAGCAGAAGCCGATCGCGCGCTGAGGCCAAATTTTCGAACTGACCGCCCCATTCGAGATAGGTGCCTGCCGGCAGTCGAACATCGCTTGCGATTTTCTCCTGCGCGTCGGTCACCACGCTCGCAACATCCCGGCCGCGCACATTCGCTTGGACCACAATGCGTCGCTTGCCATTGTCGCGGCTGATCTGATTGGGACCATCAACAACCGCGATGGTCGCAACGCTGCCGAGCGGAACAAAGGCTCCAGTCGGCGTCGGCACCGGCACTTGGCCCAAGGTCTCGAGATTGGCGCGTGCCTCTTCTCCCAATCGGATCGTCACGGCAAAACGCCGGTCGCCCTCAAAGATCATACCTGCGTCGCGCCCACCAACGGCCGCTGCGAGCGTGTCTTGAAGCGCTCGCGCGGTGATGCCGAACCGCGCCATCGCGTCGCGATTGGGCGTGACGTCTAGCATGGGAAGCCCCTCGGTTTGTTCGACGCGGACATCGGTCGCTCCCTCGACTTTCCGCAGCACGGCGGCGATGCGGTTGGCCGTTTCTCCCATCTGTTCGAAGTCGTCACCGAACACTTTCACCGCAAGGTCACTGCGGACGCCTGCGATCAGCTCGTTGAACCGCATCTGGATCGGCTGAGTGATCTCGTAGGCATTGCCGGGAAGCTGCGAGAGCCGCTGCTCAAGACGTTCAACCAATTCGGACTTCGCAAGGTGCGGATCGGGCCAGTCGCTGCGGGGCTTCAGGATCACGAACGTGTCCGAAACGTTCGTTGGCATCGGGTCCGAGGCAAGTTCGGCAGTGCCGGTCCTTGAAAATACGAACCGCACCTCCGGCTCGCGCGCGATCGCTCTCTCGATCTCGATCTGCATCGCCTGGCTCTGGTCAACCGAAGTACCGGGCACGCGAAAGGCTTGGATCAGCACGTCGCCTTCGTCGAGTTGTGGCAGGAATTCCTGTCCAAGCGTCGCGAAGCTGCCGATCGCCACGACAAACGCGGCGATGCCGATTCCCAGCGTGCGACTGGGCCGCCGCATGGCTGCGTTAAGACCCGGCTCGTAGCGGGTCTTGAGCCAGCTCATGACACGCCCTTCCTTTTCCTCGACAGGCTTTGAAAGCCAGATACCGAGCATGGCAGGCACGAACGTGAGCGAGAGGATGAAGGCGAAGACGAGGGCTAGGATCACAGTCAGCGCCATCGGCGTGAAGGTTTTTCCCTCGACCCCGCTCAGCGTCAGCAGCGGCACATAGACCAGGATGATGATCGCCTGGCCATAGACCGAAGGCCGGATCATTTCTCGAGCAGAGGCGGCGACCGTCGAGAGCCGTTCCTCAATATCAAGGGTGCGCCCCTTGTGATGTTGGCGTTCAGCGATCCGTCGAAGGGTGTTTTCGACGATGATCACCGCGCCATCGACGATGAGGCCGAAGTCGAGCGCTCCGAGGCTCATGAGGTTGGCCGAAACACCGCCTCGCAGCATCCCGAAGCTGGTGAGCAGCATCGTGATGGGAATGACGAGTGCCGCGATCAATGCCGCACGAAAGTTTCCAAGCAGGACGAAGAGGACGACAATGACGAGGAGTGCACCCTCTGTGAGGTTTTTCACGACCGTCTTGATCGTTGAATTCACCAAGGCCGTTCGATCGAGAACCGGCTGTACGACGACGTCGTTCGGCAAGGAGGCATTGATCTCCTGAAGCCGGGCGTTGACGCTTGAGGCCACCGTCCGGCTGTTTTCACCGATGCGCATGACGGCGGTGCCGACCACCACTTCCCTGCCATTTTCGGACGCGGAACCCATCCGCAGAGCCTGCCCGGAACGAACGGTCGCGACCTGATTCAGGAGGATCGGTATCCCTTCCTTGGTGGCGATGACGGTTCGGCCGAGTTCGTCGGCATTGAGCAGACGGCCGTCGGAACGAACGGCCAGTCCCTCGCCGTTGCGGTTGATCACACCTGCGCCGACCGAGCTGTTATTCTCTTCGAGCGCAGTCGCGAGGTCGCTGAGGCTGAGGTCCAAGGCTGCCAAGCGCTGTAGGTCTGGGACAACCTGGTACTGTTTCACATAGCCGCCGATTGAGTCGATCCCGGCCAATCCTGGCGTGTTCTTCAGGAGCGGTGAGACGATCCAGTCCTGGACGGTCCGCAGATAGGTTGCCTGATCGGCCTGGCTGACAAGCCGCTCGCCCTCGGGCGTTATGTAGCTGCCGTCGGGTTGGATGCCGGGCTCACCGGGCGCGTGGCGATCCTCCTTGCGATGTGCGAGATGGACCGTCCACATCAGCACGTCACCGAGACCCGTGGCGATCGGCCCCATTTCCGGCGTGACCCCCTCGGGGAGGCTCTCCTCGGCGCTGCGCAGCCGTTCTGCCACCTGGGCCCGTGCGAAATATATGTCCGTGGAATCGGAAAAGACCGCCGTCACTTGTGCGAAACCGTTTCGACTCAGCGACCTTGTATACTCAAGGCCCGGCACGCCGGCGAGCGCCGTCTCGATCGGGAACGCCACCTGTTTTTCGACGAGCTCGGGCGAGAGGGCAGGTGCCCGGACATTCACCTGCACTTGGTTGTTGGTGATATCGGGGACGGCATCGATCGGCAGGCGGGAGAGTGCCCAACCCCCGATGATCACGCCGATGACGGTCACGAGCAGCACAAACCAGCGCCGCTCGACCGAAAAGGTCACAATGCGCTCGATCATGGCTTAATCCTCGTCGACCGCTTCGCTCTTTCCGAGCTCGGCCTTGAGAGTGAAGCTGTTGGCGACGGCGATTTGCTCGCGTCCCGAAAGGCCTGACAGGATCGTCACGGCGTTGCCGCTGGGTTGCCCGAGGGCAACTGGAATCGCCTTGAAGCCCTGCGGAACACGAACAAAAACCGATGGTTTTCCTTCGACCGTCTGCACGGCGTCGGCGGGCACCATAATGCCCGAGGAGCTGCTTGCCACCGAGATTGCCGCCGTCACCGGCTCGCCGATCCGCCACTGGCCCGCCCGGTTGTCGATGAGGGCTATGACAGGCACGAGGCGGGTGCCTTCGTCGAGGATTGGCGAGACAAAGCTCACACGCGCAGTCGTTCGGCGCCCAGGCGCCGTGATCTCGACGGTTGAACCCGGTCGCACACGGCCGGCATCGGCCGGCGACAGCGACAGGTTGACCGAGACTTGGGAGAGATTGGCGACCCGATAAAGTTCGGCATCGGCTGCCACGGTCTGCCCCAGGGTCACGCTTCGTGCGATGACTTGGCCGCTAATGGGTGATCCGATGCCGAGACGGTTGAGACCGCCGCCGCCACCCCCCGCTGCAGAGACCTGCTGCTGGGCCAAGCGCAGAGCGATGTTGGCCTCCGTTGCTGCCGTACGTGCGGCGATCAGATCCTGTTCGGGCGACACGCGTTCGGCAAACAGGCGTTGCTCGCGTCTCAAGTTGGATTGTGCGAGCGCCAGACGGGCACGCGCAGCTTCCACCTCGGCCTTGAGCGAGGCGGCCTCACGGCTTTCGACGATGGCGAGCGTTTCGCCGCGTCGCACGTCTTGTCCGAGATTCCGGGTCAGCGCGACGACTTTCCCGCCGATGGCAGCGGAAACGACTTGCATACCCTGGGGATCGCCTTCGACGGTTGCAGGCAGCGTGATCGCGCCCGTGCCGCCGCGGGAGGGAAGCGCGACCTCAATTCGCGCCGCGGCGACCTGCTGGGGCGTGAGTCGGATCAGACCCTCTTCGCCCGCGTGGCCTTCTTCCTTTTCCGCCTTCTCCTGCTCGGCGGGCTGGCTACCGCATCCGGCCACGACCAGTGCGAGCACGAGGGGCGCGATGGCCCGCTGCGTGAAGTTCATCGATTGTCTCCCTGATCGGGCGCGCGGGCGGTCAGCCGCTCCAGCTGCGCTTGTGCGTTGTGATAGGCGAGCAGCGCATCGATGGCGGTTGCGCGCGTCTCGGATAGGACGCGCTCCGCATCGAGCAGATCGAGCTGGCTGAACTTCCCCTCCCTATAGCCAATCCGGGCGATGCGCGCTGCCTCCTCGGCAGCCTCAAGGGCAGGCCCGGTCGCGGTCGCGGCGCTCGTTGCAGCGTTAGCGGCATCCGCCTGTGCCTCGGCGATTGCTTGCGCAACGTCCTGTGCCGTCACCCGCTTTTGTGCTTCGGCGCGCAGTTGCTCTGCACCCGCTTGCTCGAGCGCTGCCTTGCCGCTGTTGAAGAAAGGAAGCGGCACCGACAGGCTGAAGACCGCTGCGGTGTCATTCGTCTCCTCGAGACGGCGAGCGCCTGCACCCAGCGTGAGATCTGGGACGCGCTGCGCGCGTGCAAGGCGCATTTGGGCGGTTGCCGTGGCAAGGTCGGCATTGGCCGCAGCCAGCGAGAGTGTACCGGCAGCATCAGGGGGCCGCAGCGGTCCATATCGGCTGTCGACGCTATTGAACCAGGAGCCGTCGAGTGGCGCCAGGATGGTTTGGCCTATCCGCTGGCTGAGCGTGAAGCGGGCGACCTCGGCAGACCGTTCCGAGCGCTCCAGGGCGGCCGCGGCATTGATCCGCGTGACATCGGCGCGCTGAACTTCAAGCGGTGACGCGCGTCCGGCGCGGACACGGACATCGGCGGCACGAAGACCCTCGTTCGCAATCCTGAACTGCTCGCGGGCGTTGACGAGGCGACGTTCCGAGGCAGCGGCCTCTGCATAGGCGCGCGTTACCGCGAATCGGAGATCCGCCTGAGCAATAGCGCGCTCAATTCCCGCACGATCGCGCTGGGCATCTGCGACTGCTACGCGCGCGGATCGTTTGCCGCCGAGTTCGATTGGCAGTTGGAGAGAGGTCGTTGCCTCCATGCTCTGGGTCCCCGAATAGGGCCCAGTCCCCGCGACATTCTCCGCCTCGATATTGATCGTGGGGTTTGGCCTGAGGCCGGCGATGGTTCGAGCCGCTTCAGCCGCTCGAAGGCCCGCCGATGCTGCCTCAAGCGCTGGCGCTGACGCGCCTGCAAGGTCGAGTGCGCGCGACAACGTCAAGGGCGGTTGTGTTTCTGCGGAAGGCGGCGTCTGCGCCTGGGCGCTGAAAGCGTACGGCGCTGCGACCACAAGGGCCGCTAACAGTCGATTCATGTCTTGGAACTCCTGTGATGGCTGAGGGGCGCGATAATCGGTGGCGCCCCAGCGGCTATCATCAGGCTTTTGGGGGTCTCAGCTCTGCGCTGCGTGGCGCAGCCGTGAGTGCCTTCGCCGTATGAATGAACATGTCTGGCGGGCTGGCCCGAGCGATTGGGAGATCGCGGGTCGCAGGAAGGGCGGCAAGATGGTGCCCATGACAGCCACAATGGTTGTGGTGGCAGGCCTTCTTTGGATCTGCCGGCAGCGATCTTCCCTCTTCGGCACCATCTTCAGCCGCGATGGTTGGAGAAGTCGCGGAGCAGTCGATCGACGCCACGGCGTGGGCAAAGGATCCGGTCCCGAGGGACAGAATGAAGGCCAAGCAGGCGAGGACGATGAGCAGCCGGACCATTCTCGCCTTCACCCCTTGCTGGCCGCACGCGCAGTAAGGAGTTCGGTCCGGCTTGGCCCCTTTGAAACCCTTAGCTCGGTGATGGACTGCTGCAAGATCTGCGCACCACCCCACAGCCCGAGCGCCGCCATAATTCCAGCCACGATTATATCGGGCAGCGCCGAGCCGGTGCCGAACACGCCCAAAGCGGCCAGCATCACCGCAATGTTGCCGATCGCGTCGTTTCGCGAGCAAATCCATACCGAGCGCATGTTCGCGTCGCCCTCACGGAAGCGATACAAGATGAGCGCGACACCGCCATTGGCGAGCAGAGCGACAAAACCGACCGCGCCCATCACCTCGGCATGGGGAACGGTGCCATGTGAGAGTGCCCAGATCGCGTTTAGCAGCACATAGAGGCCGAATGCGAAGATAGTCGCGCCCTTGACGAAAGCTGCGCGAGCGCGCCAGGCAAGAGCAAGGCCCGCTACGCCAAGGCTGATCGCATAGTTGGCGGCATCACCAAGAAAATCGAGGGCATCGGCTTGGAGTGCTCTCGATCCTCCCATGATGCCGGCGGCCAGTTCGGCGGCAAACATGAGCCCATTGACGGCCAGCGCGATCCACAACGCGCGCCGCCAGGCGGGGCTGTTTGTGGGGCCGCCTTTGTCGGCGGCACAGCTGGAACATGCCATTGGTCGGGCTCTCGTATTCTTAGAACGGCTCGCTATATGCACCCTGTAGCAACTATAGGGTCAAGAGGATTTCTGATGCAGATAGGTGAGCTGGCCCGAACGACCTCGACGAAGGTCGAGACTATCCGCTTCTATGAAAAAATCGGCCTGCTTCCAGAGCCGGGCCGAACCTCGGCGAATTATCGCGACTATGGTGCCGCTCACCTGGCGCGGCTTTCCTTTATTCGCAGGGCACGCGATCTCGGTTTCACCCTCGACCAGGTGCGCGAGCTGCTCACCTTGTCTGACGATCGTAACCGGTCATGCGCCGCCGTCGATACCGTCGCCCGCGCCCATCTCGCGCACATCGACCAGAAGATCGCCGATCTTCGCGCGCTACGCCGGGAGCTCGACGAGTTGATCGGCCAGTGCAGCCAGGGTGCGATATCCGAATGCCGGATTATCGAGGCCCTCGGTCCGTCCGCTCAGCGCGGGCATTGACCCTGTAGCTACTAGAGGGTGCAGAATTCCGCTGCGACTCGCTGCGGAGACAATCGATGAGCGACTGTGGATGCGAAACGGACACCGCCCGCGCCGGAACAGATCCCGGCTACAAGCGTGCCTTGTGGATCGTCGTAATCCTCAATCTGGGATTTGGAATCTGCGAGCTTGTGGGCGGCTTTGTCGCAGGCTCCCAAGCTCTCAAGGCGGATTCGCTGGACTTCATCGGCGACGGATCCATCACCTTGGTGGGCCTTGTCGCGCTTGGCTGGTCTGCCGTGGCCAGGAGCCGGACCGCACTCATTCAGGGCCTGTTCCTCGCCACTCTTGGGCTCGGCGTGATCGCATCGGCGCTTTGGCGCATATTCAACGCCGTGCCGCCCGAGGCCGATCTGATGGGCGCGCTTGGCATTATTGCGCTCACCGTCAATGTGTCTGCCGCGCTGGTCCTCGCCCGTTTCCGCGATCAGGGCGATGCCACCTCGCGGGCAATCTGGCTGTTCTCGCGCAATGATGCACTGGCCAATGTCGCGGTCATCGCGGCGGCGGCGTTGGTGGCGTGGACCGGGCAGGCATGGCCCGATCTGCTCGTCGCGGGAGTTATCGCGCTGCTCTTCTTGCACTCCGCCTATGACATCATCCGCGATGCCCGCAAGGAGCTGACGGAGCATGGCAGGCGGGTCGTGCAGTGAACGCGCGTGCTTACACCCCGCCGCTCGGAAAGGACAGCACTGCGGACTACGACCGCGCGATCCGGCTTTGGACGCGCGAGACGCTCTGGCGCCGGGCAATGCTCGAGGAATTGGCAGCCCGGCCGGGCGAGACAATTCTCGACGTCGGCTGCGGCACTGGCAGCTTCGCTGTCATGCTCAAGGCTTCCCAGCCCGCTGTGCGCGTGATCGGTATCGATCCCGATGAAGAGGCGCTGACCATTGCGCGCGCAAAGGCGGATGTTGCGGTCCTGAACGTTGAGTGGGAGCAGGGCTTCGCCCGCGATCTCGGCGTCAGAGGGGCCGATGCGATCGTGTCGAGCCTGATGTTCCACCAAGTCCCGATGACGGAGAAGCGGGCCGGCCTGAGCGCAATGTTTGCGGCAGTGCGACCCGGCGGACGGATTGTTATTGCCGATTATGGCCGGCAAAAAGGGTTGATGCGGGTGCTGTTCCGCCTGACTATTCAGCGGCTCGACGGTGTCGCCGATACCCAGCCCAATGCGGATGGGATCCTGCCCGAATTGGTCAAAGCTGCGGGCTTTCGCAAGGTGCGCGACGTCGCACGCTTCGACACGGTTACCGGCACCATCGGCCTTATCGTGGCGAGTCGGCCTGACTGAGGCGAGAACGATGGATTTGGCGGAAGAACAGCGGCAAATCCGGAAACGGTCGGCGCTGGCGCTCCTGCCTTGCGCGGCGGTTTCGACCGGGAGCGTGCTGCTTCTTCCAGAGGTTATGTCCTTTCCGGAAGCGCTTGCCGAGCGTCTCGCCTTCGCAATCCAAACCAGCAGCATCCATTTCCTGCTCGTGCTGGTGGCGGTGCGGCTTGTTTCGAGCGGACGCTATCGTTCGGAGGCCGATATTGGCGGGGCCGCCAAGAGCGCGCCCAGCCCGGCGCTCGCGATCAAGGTCGCATTCCTGCAAAATACGCTCGAGCAGTCATTCTTGGGCGTCGGTGCCCATTTGCTCCTTGGTTCGATCGCGGAGGGCCGATGGCTGGGACTGTTGATTGCCTCGCCTGTGCTTTTCGCCATCGGCCGCGTGAGTTTCTATCGCTGTTATTCCAGGGGCGCTGGCGCCCGCGCCTTCGGGATGGCGACGACCGCGCTGGCTACGCTCACCTGCTATTCGGTCGCCGCTGTGTTGATCGCCGCTCGGCTATTTGGCGGGTGATGCTTGCGATGCGGCCGCCGCCGAACTGCGACCGCTGAACCAGAAGCCGGCGGCAAGCACTACGATGGCGGTGACCTGCGCGAGCACGCTCTCCCTGGTCGGAAAGAGACCCAGAATCTCGATACGTGGCACGTCCACCAGCGGCCTCACGCCGAGGATACCGGCCTCCTGCAAACCGGCGATACCCTTGCCGGCGAGCACGACGGCCAGGATCGCGATCAGGACCGAGCTCCAGGAGAAGAACTGGGTGATCGGCAGGCGAGCGCTGTAACGCAACATTATCCACGCGACGAGCGCAAGCAGACCCGCTGCGGCGCCTGCGCCCGCGAGCATCGCTGCGCCATTTCCCTCGGCCCAGAGAGCCGCATAGAACAGGATCGTTTCGAAGACTTCCCGGTAGACGACGACGAACGATAGCAGGAACAAGAACCAGCCCGAGCGGCGGGAAAGGGCGGCGCTGACCTTCGCCTTCACATAGCGTTGCCATGCCTCGGCATTGCTCTTACCATGCATCCAGATACCGACGCTGAGCAGGATTATTGCAGCGAAGAGGGAACCGAAGCCCTCGGTAAGTTCCCGCGATGCGCCGCTCACGGTGATGAAGTAGGTTGCCGCGAACCAGGTCGCGACACCGGCTGCGAGGGCTACCGCCCATCCGCCGTGAACATAGCCGAGGACGTCCGGTCGATCAGTTTTCTTCAGAAAGGCGATCATCGCAACCACGATCAGAAGCGCTTCGAGCCCCTCGCGCAACAATACGCCGAACGCCCCCAGGAAGCTGGATGCTCCACTTGCCCGTTCCGGCGCCAGCGCGGCCTCGGCCTCAGCAAACAGGTTGGCCAGTGAACGGTTCGCCGCTTCCACCTCGGCCGTAGGGCGCCCTTGCCCGATGGCCGCACGAAGCTGCGCCATCCCTGTCTCGATCCGCGCCATGAGCGCAGCGTCGCGTGCGGACAACACCGGCTCAACCGGCTCGAAGCCGTCGAGATAGGCCGAAAGAGCCAATTCGGCTGCGGCTTTGCGATCGCCGGCCCGATAGGCGGTCAAGCTTTCGGCCAGGCGTTCACGCGTAAGCGCAAGCGAGCCGTCGGGACGAGCGGTGACGGCATCCGGATGTCGGCGCAGAAAGGCCGTGAGCATCGCAGCGTTTTTGGGGCCGAGGTCGCGGGCCAAGGCGGCCGGCGTCGTCCCGACCAGAGCCGCCAGATTGGGATATTTTGAACGCATATCGGCGCGCTCCCGCCAAAGACGCTCGCCTTCGCTGGCGGCAGCGTCAGGATAGGCGAAATGGCCGGCATAGAATGCCAGGGCCCAGCGGTCCGCTTCCGGTAGCGCCTCGAAGCTCTGCATGGCGGTGCCGTCCAGACCCTGGCTGATGACCTGGTAGAGACCGAAGAGGCTGCGCTGGTCGGCACGTTCCTTGTCGGTGAAGGCGATGGGTGGCGGGTCGAGCTTGGCCGCATCGCGCCCGCGCCCGTCGCCGTTCATGCCATGACAGCTCGCGCAATTTTCGGCGTACAGCTTAGCGGCCCGGTTTAGATCGGGGGGAGTGCCCGGTGCGAGCGGCACCGGATAGGCCGCCAGGAGTGCCGAGGCGAGAAGATGCGATTGCTCGGCGACGACCGCGGGTGCTGATTTCGCGGCGATCGCGCTTCGCAGTGTGGCCGATCGGCGGAGAAGGTCTTCCTTCGCCGGCTTTTCTGGCAGGGCCTTGAGTCGTGTCTCGACCTGTGCCGCGAACTCGGTCATCTCGCCATATTCGGCCGAGCTTGTCACTTTCCCGTCCGCGACAGCCCCGGCGTAATCCACCCCGATATAATCGAGCAGCCGCCAGCTGGTCTGAACGTCCGCATCGCTCGCCAAGGCTCGTCCTGGGAGCGAGATCATCATTAGGGTTGCGAACGCCAGCGCAATGAGATGCGCTGTCCGGCGCCATCTGAGGGGAAGAACGACGGAAATGGCGGCAGGCGAGCGAGGATACATTTGCGAGTCTCTGATAAGAATTGTTCGCAACTTGCACCCTGTAGTAGCTAGAGGGTCAAGTGGTATCAACGGGCGCGGCAGCGCGCCCAACACCCCGGCATGCTTGGTCGTTCATGAGCGTGATCCGACGGCGCGCGCAATGAAGCTCGAGGTTCCATCGGGGCAGCCAGCAAGGGCAACAAAGCTGGAATTGGTAAGGGGTAGCTGCGTCGCGCATGATCTTGGCTCTGTATGACGTGAGCTTACGTCGTTGGCTGAGTCTCGGCCCAATTATGGTCTTGGGAAACTTGACTCAATTCAGCATCAGGCAGAGAATGCGGACATGAGACGAGCGCACAAATTTGCGCTGATCTTAGGCGTCCTTCTCGGCCTGTTTGGACAGATAGCCACAGTTGCCGCAGATCCCGCTGTGGCAACCGCCATAAGCGCGAACGCGGCAGCAACGATGCCCATGGACTGTGTCGGGATGACGCAGGACGATGGCGAGAAACCACTCCCCTGTCAGCGGATGACGCTCGCTTGCCTGGCAGGCATGGGGTGTCTCCCTTTATATGCGCTCGAGAGCCGGGGACCCCTAGCGGCTGAAATAGTGAGCGCGGATGTTCTTGTCGTCTTTCCATCTTATCCGGCGCTACACGGACGGTCGGCTCCGCCGGAACAGCATCCACCCGACACCTTGGCCTGACAACTCGCCAGGCGAACCCTCCCAAGCGCTGGACGGCCATAGGCTGCCCAGCCCCTCGGAGCCAGTTTGCCCACGGCACCTTCAGTCCGAGGAGAGAAATCATGAAGACCTTGATATTCACCGCCGCCGCGGCCGCATTCACAGTGCTCGTCGCCGCCCCGGTTCCGGCATTGGCACAGGCTGATGTCGAGAAACCGGCCACCGTCAAATGCGAGTGGCAACCCCAAGCTCCTGGTCCGCGTGCACAGTTGAGTGCGAGGGTCTGCAAGAAGGTTGGCGACCAACGCGACCAGTGGACTGGCAAAGGCGGACCGGAATGCGATCCGGCCTATACCGGCAAGACCGGTCGCTACGTGTGGCGGATGCGGCCGCAATATGGTCCGCGCGCGCCGTTGCAGGGACCGGTCCGCGTTTGGGTCGACGGGAGCGATGTCTGCTGAGGCCGTGAAGTGATGGCGAGGGGCTAACTTGCCCTCGCCATCGATCATGGATCTGACGAAACATTTGCCTGTCCCAACTGTCGGAACTCATCGGGAGGCGCTTCCACAGTGCCTCCCGAAGCCCTCATCGAATTACTTGTTGCTGATGCTGGTGACCTCGCCGGCATTGCCGTCGAGCTTCAGCTCGAAATTCACCTGATCGCCGACTTTCAGGCTGTCGATCATGGTCGCAGCGATGCCGCTCATGACCTCCACGCGGGGGCCGGAACCGAAGAGTATGGAGTTCGGCGTACAGAAGGCGTCGCCCAGGCGGAATTTAGCGAGCCGCAGACAATGTATTGATCAGTGGGCACCCGACATGATCGCCGGAACTGCAGGCCCGCACGGTGTCGGCAAGGACCCGCTCCATGCGCTTCAGATCCGCGATCCGCGCGCGAACCTGCGTCAGATGCAAGGTCGCGATTTCGCGGGCATCGTCACATGAGATGTCATTGGCGGTCGCAATGCCGAGCAGCGTGCGAACCTCGTCCAGCGTGAAGCCCAGTTCCCGCGCGCGCCGAACGAAATGCAGCCGCGCCACGTCCGCGGGGCCGAAGCTCCGATACCGGCCCCGCCGCGCCGCCTCGGGCAGGAGCCCGATCCGCTCATAATAGCGGATCGTCTCAATGTTGCAGCGTGTGCGCCGCGACAGTTCCCCGATTGCGATAATCTCCGATGTCGTCATCTTCTGCTCAAAATTGGGGGTTGAGTCTGTAGCGGCTACAGACGGTAGGATGCGATTCCGTTGATCACAAGGAGTCGCCCATCATGTCCGAACCGCCTGAACTGCGCCGTTCTTTGGGAGCGGAGGGCGCTGCTGTTCTCACGGTCGGCGGAATCGCGGCCGCCTTCGCCGTGGCATCCTGCTGCGCGCTGCCCATATTGCTCACCACCGCCGGCTTGGGTGCCGGATGGCTCGGCGGCATTGCCTTGGCGGCCAGCCCGTATCGGATGCTCCTGCTGTGCTTGAGCGCGCTCTTCCTGATCGGCGGCGCGATCATGCTCTGGCGGCAGCAGCGCGTGGCGATGACCTGCGCATCCGAGGGCGTCTGCACACCGCCTGCTGTGCGCGCGGTCCTTTTCATCGGCTTGCTGCTGGGCGTGACGTTGTTCTGGCTTGGCTATTCCTATGTCTGAGCGCGTTTTCGTTCCTCAATCGGTCCTCACCTGTCCGCTGTGCGGCACGACGAAGACGGAGACGATGCCGACGAACGCCTGCCAGTTTTTCTATGATTGCACCGGTTGCGGAGCGGTCTTGCGGCCGAAGACCGGCGATTGCTGCGTATTCTGCTCCTACGGGACCGTGCCGTGCCCGCCGATCCAACTCGCCGGGCCGGACGCCTCCTGCTGCACCTGACGATCGTTGGCCATGGCGGGCCGCCGGCATTCCGGCGACCCGCCCGGAGCAGGTCTGGAATCGACTACTGCTTTGTGATCGCGGTCACCTCGCCGGCATTGCCGTCGAGCTTCAGCTCGAAATTCACCTCATCGCCCACTTTCACGCTGTCGATGAGCGCCGGCGCGGCCTTGAATGCCATCGTCATAGCCGGCCAGTTGGCCTCGGCGATCGGGCCATGGTCGAGCGTGATCGTTCCGGCGGCCTTGTCGACGGCCGTCACTTTGCCGGTGCCCTTGGCCATCTTTGCTGTAGGGGACATCGCCATATTGCCCATGTCGCCCGCCATCGCGTTGGTTTCGGTAGCCGCCGGTGCCGCCGTATTCGTCGCTGCCGCCTCATTGGTCTCGGTCTTCGAGCCACATGCAGCAAGGGCAGCGGTCAGGGCCAGGACGGACAGAGCGTGAACTTTCATTGCAGGTTCCTTTCGTGGTGCTTCATTGGGATCGAGGGTTGAGAAGACCGCTGCCTCAGAAGCAGATAGGCGGCGGGGATGACGAACATCGAGAGAAGCGGCGCGGTCAGCATGCCGCCGACCATGGGTGCGGCAATCCGGCTCATGACTTCCGAGCCGGCGCCGGAGCCGACGAGGATCGGCAAAAGCCCCGCGATAATGACGGCGACGGTCATCGCCTTGGGCCGGACCCTGAGCAGCGCGCCTTCGCGCACCGCTTCTGCAATATCTTCGTGCGACGGCCTCTCGCCCCGCGCCTCGAGGGCATCCCTGAGATAGATCAGCATCACGACGCCGAACTCGGCGGCGACGCCGGCAAGCGCAATGAACCCGACGCCGGTCGCGACCGACTGGTGATAGCCGAGCAGGTAGAGGATCCAGAAACCGCCGGTGAGCGCGAAGGGGAGTGTGCCCATGATGAGCACTGCCTCGTCGAGCCGCCGGAAGATGAGGTACAGCAGCAGGAAGATGATCGCGAGCGTCGCCGGCACGACGATCTTCAGCCGGTCGATCGCGCGCGCGAGATATTCGAACTGGCCCGAATAGGCGAGGCTGACACCCGACGAGAGCTTGACCTCGCGGGCCACCGCAGTCTGCAGATCATCGACCACCGAGGCGAGATCGCGTCCCCGGACGTCGACATAGACCCAGGTCGATGGCCGTCCGTTCTCGGTCTTCAGCATCGGCGGTCCGTCGCTGATCGCGATCTGCGCGACGCTGCCCAGCGTGATCTGCTGGCCCGATGGCGTGAGCACCGGAAGAGCGCGCAGTGCGTCCGGACTGTCGCGCAACTCGCGCGGGTAGCGGACATTGATGGGATAGCGCGCCAGCCCCTCGACGGTTTGGCCGACATTCTCGCCGCCGATCGCGCCCGCGACGATCGCCTGGACATCGGAGATGTTGAGGCCATATCGCGCGGCGGCGATCCGATCGATCTGCACATCGACATAACGCCCGCCTGTCAGCCGCTCGGCGAGTGCGGAGCTCACTCCGGGCACTCCCTTCGCGACCCGTTCCACCTCGCGCGCGATATGGTCGATGGCGGCAAGATCCGACCCAGAGACCTTGACCCCGATCGGGCTCTTGATGCCGGTCGCCAGCATGTCGATCCGGTTGCGGATGGGCGGCACCCAGATGTTGGCGAGGCCGGGTACTTTCACGGTGCGGTCGAGCTCCTCGACCAGCTTCTCCGGAGTCATGCCGGGCCGCCATTGCTCGCGCGGCTTGAAGCGGATCGTCGTCTCGAACATCTCGAGCGGGGCGGGGTCGGTCGCGCTCTCCGCGCGCCCCGCTTTCCCGAACACGCTCTGGACCTCAGGCACCGACTTGATCATGCGATCGGTCTGCTGGAGCAGCTCCGAGGCCTTGGCGGCAGAGAGCCCCGGCAGCGCCGAGGGCATGTAGAGAAGATCGCCCTCGTTCATCGCCGGCAGGAATTCGCCGCCGAGCCGGGACAGCGGCCAAGCGGTCGTCAGGAAGACCAGCCCCGCGAGGACGAGGGTCGCCTTGGGTTTCTTCAACACCCAGTCGATGGCGGGACGATAGGCCCGCGTCAGCGCGCGGTTGACCGGATTGGCCTGCTCGGAAGGAATCTTGCCCCGGATGAGCCAGCCCATCAGCACCGGAACCAGCGTCACGGACAGGATCGCCGCGGCCGCCATGGTGTAGGTCTTGGTGAACGCGAGCGGCGCGAAGAGACGCCCTTCCTGTGCTTCCAAAGTGAAGACGGGCACGAAGGACAGGGTGATGATGAGGAGCGAGAAGAAGAGCGCGGGACCCACCTCGCGCGCCGCGTCGGTGATCACCGTCCAGCGCGCCCCCCCGGCCAGCTCTTCACCGGGATGATCATGCTCCCATTGCTCGATCCGCTTGTGGGCGTTCTCGATCATCACGATCGCGGCGTCGACCATGGCGCCGATCGCGATCGCGATCCCGCCCAAGGACATGATGTTGGCGTTGACGCCCTGGAAATGCATCACGATGAAGGCGGCGAGGACGCCAAGCGGCAGCGTGACGATCGCGACAAGCGCCGAGCGCACGTGCCAGAGGAACAGCGCGCAGACGATCGCCACAACCACGAACTCTTCGGCAAGTTTGTGCGTGAGGTTCTCAATCGCGGCATCGATGAGGTGCGAGCGGTCATAGGTCGGCACGATCGCGACGCCGCGCGGCAGGCTCTTCTTTAAGAGCTCGAGCTTGTCCTGCACCGCCTGGATAGTGGCACGTGCGTCTGATCCCGAACGCAGGATGACGACTCCGCCCGCCACTTCGCCGTCGCCGTCGAGCTCGGCGATACCGCGGCGCATTTCGGGGCCAAGCTGGATGGTCGCGACGTCGCCGAGCGTTACCGGCACGCCGCCGGCCGCAGTGCGCAGCGGTATGGCGCGAAAATCGTCGAGCGACTGCAGATAGCCCGAAGCGCGCACCATATACTCGGCCTCGCCGAGTTCGAGGACCGAGCCGCCGGTCTCCTGATTGGCCTGCCCGATCGCCTCAACGGCTTGGCGGTGTGTGATACCGTAACCGGCGAGTTTCACCGGATCGAGCACGACCTGATATTGCTTGACCATGCCGCCGATGCTGGCGACTTCGGCCACCCCAGGCAGGCTCTTGAGCTCGTAGCGGAGGAACCAGTCCTGGAGCGACCGCAGCTGCGCGAGGTCGTGTCCGCCGGTCCGATCGACCAGCGCATATTGATAGACCCACCCCACCCCGGTGGCGTCGGGGCCGATCGCGCTGCGTGCGGTGTCAGGCAAGCGGCCCTGGACCTGGTTGAGATATTCAAGGACGCGCGAGCGCGCCCAATAGAGGTCGGTCCCATCGGCGAAAATGACATAGACGAAGCTGTCGCCGAAGAAGGAATAGCCGCGCACGGTCTTCGCCCCGGGCACCGACAGCATCGTCGTCGCGAGCGGGTAGGTGATCTGATTTTCGACGATCTGGGGGGCTTGGCCCGGATAGCTCGTGCGGATGATGACCTGGGTGTCGCTGAGGTCGGGCAGCGCGTCGATCGGCGTGCTGCGCAAGGCAAGGAGTCCGCCGAGGACGAGCGCCAGGGCGCCGAGTACCACGAACAGGCGATTGTTGGCCGACCAGTCGATGAGACGGCCGATCATCGCGCCGCCTCGCGGCTCAGCGTGCGAACGACCGGGCCTTCCGCCGCCTGGTCGAAGCTGAAGACGACGCGGTCGCCCTTCTTGAGCCCGCGCGCGAGCGCCGGGATCCCCAGCTTGAACGTCATCGTCATGGCGGGCCATTTGAGCGCGGGGACAGGGGCGTGACTGAGGGTAATCCTGTCGCCCGCGATGCTCTCGATCCGGCCGTTGGAGCGATAGGCGCCGGTCGATGGCGCTTCCGGCCGCGGAGTTGGGGCTGCCCCGCCGATCGGGCGCGCCTCGATGCCCGAGAGACTGGCCTCGGAGTCGATCAGGAACTGGCCCGATGCGACGATCTTCTCCCCCTCGGCGAGGCCGGCAAGGATTTCGGTCTGGCCTCCCGACTCGGCGCCGGTCTGCACCTCGGCGGGCCGATAGCGCCCTTGCGCCAGAGCCAGCATGACCAGCGCGCGCTTGCCAGTGAGGATGACCGCCTCCGAGGGGACGAGCAGTGCCGGCCGCGCAGCGCCGCCGAGATCGACCGAGGCGAACATGCCGGGGCGCAGGCGTCCGCCTCGATTGGGAAGTTCGATCCGCACGGTGAGCGTCCGGCTTTCGGCGGCGACGCTCGGGAGAATGGCCGCGATGCGGCCGGTAAAACGCTCGCCCGGATAGGCGGCGAGGGTCGCGGTTGTGCTCTGGCCCGGGCGCAGCCTGCCGGCCATCGCCTCCGGCGCCGCGGCATTCAGCCATACCGTGCCGAGGCCATTGACCTCGGCGAGCGTCTGACCGCTCGCGACCGTCATCCCGGCCCGGACGCCGAGCGTCTTGATGGTGCCGCCGGTCGGCGCCGAGATCGTCACCACATTATGCGGCCGCCCGGTTCGTTCGACCGCAGCGACCGTTCCTGCGGGCATGCCCAGCAGCAGGAGTCGTTGACGGGCGGCGCGGCTGAGGCCTGCATCGCCGATCCGCCGCACCGCCAGATACTCTGCCTGCGCGCCCGCCCATTCCGGCACCAGAATATCGGCGAGCGGGGCGCCCGCCCCGATCACATCGCCCGGCGCGCGCGCATAGACACGGTTAACGAAGCCTCCGGTCCGCGCCTGGACGATGGCGATGTCGCGCTCGTTGAACTCGATCGTGCCAGTCGCCGTGAGGCTCGATCCCAGCGTGCCCGTTCGCGCCTCCGCGATGCGCAGGCCAAGCGATTGTGTGCGGCTTGGGTTGATCGCCACGCCGGTCTCGCCGCTCGCTGCTTCGTCGGCATATTTGGGGACAAGCTCCATATCCATGAACGGCGACTTGCCCGGCTTGTCGAAATGCTGGCTCGGGACCATCGGGTCGTACCAGTAGAGGATCTTGCGTCCGCTCTGCGCTGTTGCCCCAGGTGGAGATTCATGGCGCCAGTTCGCGAGGCCATAGCCGAGGCCACCCGCCGCGAGTGCGAGCGCTGCGGCGGCCATGCCCATCTGCGCGCGCGAGGTTGGGTCGAATTTCATTGGCTATTCCCCCCAAAGGTGAGGACGAGCCGCACGGCATCGCGTGCGACTTCGGCCTCCCTGTCGAGCAATTGAAGCTCGCTGTCGGCGAGCAGGGTTTGTGCTTCGATCACGTCGAGCAGTCCGGCGCGACCCGCCGCATAGCTTGCTGTCTCGAGCTCGGCCCGGTTGCGCGCGAGCGGCAGCAGCGTGTTGCGGGCGCGCATCCATTGCTCATGGTGCATGGCATGGTCGGCAAGGCCGGCTTCGAGATCGGCGAGAAGCGACCGGCGCATATCCTCCTGTTCGGCCAGCGCCGCGGCTGCGCTCGCTGCGCTGGCGGCGATCATCGGATCCTGCCGCCGTTTGGCAAAAAGGGGCAGGCTGATCGTGACGCCGGCCGAGACCATGTCGCCATAGCGGTCAGCCCGGCGCTGATAGGCGACGTCGAAGGCCCAGTCGGGACGCTTGTCTGCCCGGGCGATGGCCACGTCAGCCTCGGCCTGGGCGACCCGGGCATGGGCGGCGCCGAGATAGGGATGATTGGCTATCCCGGATTGCAGGGCCGTGGCATCGACGGTGAGCGTTGGGATGTCTCCGACTGCCTCCGGCGCTGGCTCGCCGGTCCAGCGCGAAAGGATCGCGCGTTGGCGTCCCACTGCAGCCGCGAGTTCGCTCCTGCGATCTTCCAGGACCGCGAGGGACTGTCGAACCTGCAGCGTCTGCGCGGGGCGCGCGGTGCCCGCGGCGACGCCACTCTTCGCCGCGGAGGGGAGGGGGGCAAGTCGCGAAAGAATGCCATCGAGGGCGGCGAGGCGGCGCTCCGCATAGGCGAGATCGATCCACGCCAACGCTGTCGCTACCTTGACCCGGCGGCTCTCGGATAAAAGCGTTGCTTCGGCGGCCTGGAGATCGGTTTGCGCCCGGCTCGTGCGGGCGTGGCGCTTGGCGGCGTTGGGGACCTCCTGCGAGACGCCCACGCGCGCCATCGTCATACTGTCTTCGACGAAACTCCCGGCCGGCGGGCCAGAGACCGGGAAATTGTCGATGCCGAGCCCGAGCTTGGGATCGGGAAGCTGCCCAGCGGCGGGCAGCGCCGATCGGCGCGCGTCCGCCTCCAGCGCTTTGGCGCGAAGCGAAGGGGCTTGGGCTTCGGCTCTGGCAAGCGCCTCCTCGAAGCGAAGCGGTCCTGCCAAAGCGGCTGTGGTCGGTAGCGCCAATAGCGGCAGGGCGAGGGCAAGGGTGCGCATGAACATCTCCCGTTCGGGAGTCCCCGGCGCGCGATCACAAAGCTGCCAACACGGCACCGACGCAGGGCTTGATGTCCCGCGCCGGCGCCGCGCGCCTGGCCTAGCTGTTTTGATCTGACGGCCGGGAACTCGAGCTTAGCCGGCCGACGGCTTGTCGCGGCCGCGATGCATGTTGCCCATGCACTCGTCGGCGCGCATCTTCATCATGTCGCAGTCGCAATTTGCCATCTGGGCATGATCCGCGACCCAGACGCGCTGCCGGACCGGGCCGGTTGTACGCGGGCCATATTGCGGCACCGATCGCCATTCATAATGGCCCTGGCTCGAGTCGTGCGACGCATCAGCCCAAGCAGGTGCGGCGACGCTGAAGGCGGCCGTCACGGCAGCCAGAATCATCTTCATGTTCATCACGAATATCCTTGTCTGAATTGAAAAAGGTCACGGCGCTGCGCGGAGGAGCGCAGGGGCCGGACACAATGGTCCAATCAGCCAAGAGTCGTGGGGGGATCCGGATCGGGCGCGAAAGACTTGCCGGTCAAGACGGTATCGGTCGGCCAAAAGCCCGTCGCCCCATAGACGCGAGCCGTGGCAATGTCGGTGGAAAGGTCGGCCGTGACCAATGGAATGACGCATCCCATGGCGGCGATGCAGTTGAGCGTGAGGCCCTTGCAGGGCTGTTTTTCAGGCGCGGGCTTCTGCTTGGCCATCATCGCCATGCAATCCGCGTCCATCGCCATCGCCTTTGGCGCGGCCATCGCCGTCGGCACACTTCGAGCCGCCGCCATCTGGGCTCCAAAGAGACCAAATAGCGCTCCGATGAGAAGCAGGGAGGCGAGAAAGCGTTTCACGACGAGTACTTCTAGCAAAAGCCCAACTCAGAACCAAATGAAGATTAGCCTTAATGGCGAGCGAAGATGCGCTGGCCTGAAGGTCCGAACGCAATCACGACATAGGGCTGCGCCTGCTGGCCGGGCACTTCCATGCCGGGTGAACCGATCGGCATCCCTGAAACCGCGAGGCCGCTGACACCACGGGGACGCTGCGCGAGAAGCCGCTTCATGTCGGCGACCGGCACATGTCCCTCAAAAACAAGCCCATCGATCACCGCGGTATGGCAGGAGGACAGCCGTGACGGGACGCCCCGCGCGCGCTGGAAAGCGGCGCGCGAGCGATCATCGACGATTCTGACAGGGCGCCCGAATTGCGCTCGCACCTGTTCGGCCCATTTCTCGCAGCAGCCGCAGCCCGGATCCCGGTGGATGAGGATGGGACTGGCGGCGACCGCGCCAGTGGCCATCATCATCGCCAAGCTTACAAGCGCGGACTTTATGGTGATAGCTCTCATCGTCGATTTCCCTCTGCCTTACTTGATCGGTTGCAGCGTATCTATCCCGGTGCTCTGGTCTGTCTGGGGGGGCGGCGGAGCGACTGACGCAGTCACTCGCTAGGAGCATGTCGGTGATTCGAAATGCTTCACAACCCCCTCGACCATGTTGACGACACACCATCTGGCGTAGAAGCCGCCCAGCAGCCAGCCTATCCATGCGAAAAGCCCGGAGGGCAGATCATAGTTAATAATGACCGTGAGCATCGTGTGACCATTGGTCTGCGCGATGGCGAAGCCCATGCGGTAGAGACCGATCACATAGAGCTTCGGTTGACCAATGGTTTCCCAGCTTTTGCGCATCGGCGGCTCGCGCTCGGTTACGACTTCCTGCAGCGTCAGATTGAGTCCGAACATGCGACCTGACATTCCGATTACCGCTCCGACAGCGCGCCCTTCCTTTTCGTCAAGGAACAAGTTCATCCGGCCGCCGGCCATCATTGTCGATGAACGCATCATGTGCGAAGTGAGGCGCTCGTGACTATCGACATAGGCAAAGACCTCATCAGGCGTCGCGTTGACTGCAGCCGCCTTCGAGAAATGATGCGCATATGATCTAGTGGCCATCAGATCCGCTTCGCTTGCTACAAGGGGCTTGCTCTTCCATGCCGTCACCGAGGGGTGGCGATAAATCCTCCAAACTTGGGCAGGAAGGCCGGTACTCTGGCCATATAGTCGCGATAGTCCTGACCAAAGGCGGCGATTGCGTCGGCTTCTTCATGCCGAGCGAGCCGCACATACATCACCACCAGGACTGGAAACATGGCAAGTGTCAGGAGCGTCGGCCATTGCAGTAGAAAGCCCAACATGACGAGAATGAATCCGTCATATTGCGGGTGACGGACCCTGGCATAGATACCTGTCGTCACCAGCTTGTGAACACGTTGGGCTGCGTGGAGGGGCGCCCACCCGGCCGAAATCAGCCAGAAGCCAGAGCCGACCAGCAGAAAGCTTGCGATGTGGAATGGCCCGAAATGCGGGTTGACGTGCCAGCCGAACATCATCTCGAGCAGGTGTCCGGCATCGTGGCTCAACCAGTTCACCCCCGGGAAATGGGATTGGAGCCACCCGGAGAGCAGAAAGATCGTCAGCGGGAAGCCGTACATTTCAGCAAACAAAGCGACGATGAAGGCGCTAAACGCACCGAAACTACGCCAATCCCGCTTTGTCGCGGGCTTGAAGAAACTGAATGCGAACAAGATAAAGACGGCGGCGTTCAGGAGCGCCAGTCCCCACAGACCATATCCATAGTCAGGGTGCGTCATTGTCCTTGCCCTTCAGCCTGCGCGTGAGATGTGGTCGTCTGCGTGGACTGATCCGCGCTGTCGCCATGATTGTGTGCGTGGCCGCCGTGATGGCCGTGCATGAACAGGTGCATGAGCGGGCAGGCTAGGAATATCAGGAAAGGAAGCACGCCAAGAAAGTGTGCGGTATGTTCGGTAATCAGATAGAATCCGGCCACCAGGAGAAATCCCACGAACACGATCTTGCCCCGAAAGGCACGACGGGCGCTCTGATCATCCATTGCCGCGACTCTCTTTCCTCGCTGTCAACCGGACATATCATCCGCTGTGGCGAGAGATCGGGAAATAAGTAGACGTCGCAGCTTTTGACCAAGCCTCATATTGTCCGAAATTGGCGGCGGTTCATGCCAGTCGCCTCGCGATCGCCTTGATCGCCTTGAGGCCTGAACCGAAACGGGCGATTGCCTCCTTGTTATGCTCGAGCTCGCCATAAGGTAGGTAGGAAATGTCGAGATCGTTGATCCGGCTGAATGCGGGACGCTGGAGTTGGGCGCGGACATCTGCCTCGCGTGCGTCTGGGGCCACCAGAAAAAGTCCCGCAGCGGCATGTAAATCACTGCCGCTGAGTGCGAGATCGAGCATCCGGACGATACCGGAATAGATGGAGGTTGAATGTTCGACCTCGAAGGCCGCTACGACACGGTCGGCACCGGGTTCGAGCCACAGCACGTCGATGAGCCGGATCGCGTCGGCGCCCGGCGCCTCGGCGATCGTGTCGGGCAGGCGGCTGAGGCAATCGGTGCCGAGGGCCGTTCCCTGGTATGCGCGGCTGCGGTCATTCGCGGCGATCCAGACGTCATAGCCGAGTGCCCGGCCAAGGTCGCGCAGCCATGCCTGGATTTCGGTATGGGTGCGCTCGTTCTGGCCTTCGACCTGCGCCGCTTTGGATAACGTCCGGGCTTCCTCTCGCGCTGCTTCGAGGCGTCCGTTCCAGTCGTCGAGCGCCGGCCCGGCCGCGTCGATTGGCGGCGCGGGATAGCGGCCCGAGCCGATGTCGAAGAGCAGGCCGCCGATCGCCCCGAGATCGTTGGAAAGCAGGTCGCGATAGCGATCGTTGAGATCGAGGATGCCGACCCGCATCGCCAGGAAATGCCCCCAACTCCCGAGCTTCACGTTCGCGCCCGTCAGCGCATTGTAGCCTTTGACGATGGCCGTGTTGAAGGGCGGAACGAGCGTCGGATGAAGGAAATAGAGCAGGTTGGCGACGGCCGGTCCTAGCCCCTTGATGGCGAGCCGATCGATTTCGTGGATATGCCGGACAATATCCTCGGCAGTGTCGCAGCAGGAGCAGGCGTGGAGCAGACGTCCGAACGCGCGCTGGTTCTCGCGGTTCTCATAGATATCGGGGATGCGAAGCTTGGGCTTCCAAAGGAATGCGTGATCGGCGCCCTTGAAGATTTGCCGCTGCTCGGCCACTGAGTGGACGATCGTCTCGAGTGACGAACCGCGATAAGCATTGCCGAAACTTCCGGCCTCGATGTCGCTGACCACCTGGGCGATTCCGCGGCGGATGGAGCGGAAATTCTTGATCCGTTCATCCCACAGGAACCAACTGCAATAGGTTGCGCCGGGATCCTCGCGCCAGCGGTCGATGAGGTGCCGGACATGCGCGTCGCGCGCATCGTGAGCGTCAGCCAGGCGAGTTTCCATGTATTTGGCCGTATCCGAATCTTGTGTTGGGCGAATTCCGGCTGTCGCCGAAGATATTGAGAAGCATCCAGACTAGCTCGCCCATCTTGCCGATTGCCATCACTTTATGCGGCCGGTGCCGATACCGAACCGGCGCTACGGTGTTTGCGTATATCTTCGATACGCAGTCCCCGGAAAGTTGCGACCGACAATCGTGAACACGGAGAGAGGCAAGGCCGGGGCTATCATGCACAAGCGCAAGAAGAAGCATCGTCAGCAGCATAACCCCGGCATCGCCTTCCAGGAGCCGAACGCCAGTCTCCATCTGGAGACGCGGCCCGAGGGAGCCGGTCTTGCCATCGCCTTCCTTGGCGCATCGGGAACCGTGACCGGCTCACGCTATCTTGTCGATGACGGCGAGACACGGGTCGTTGTCGATAGCGGACTTTTCCAGGGAGCGAAGGATCTACGCGTCCTCAACTGGGCGCCGATTCCGCCCGATGTCGCCGACGTCGGCCTGGTCCTGCTCACCCATGCGCATCTCGATCATTCCGGCGCGCTTCCGCGCATGGCCCGGCTGGGCTGGAATGGGACGGTGCTCTGTACCCGCGCCACGACCGCCTTGTGCGAGCTGCTACTGCCCGACAGCGGCCATCTCCAGGAAAAGGATGCCGACTTCGCCAATCGTCATGGATTTTCGCGGCATCAGCCTGCACAGCCACTTTATACCCAAGCCGATGCCCGTCTGGCGCTTGAGTTGTTTCAGACGATCCGGTTCGGCGAATGGCACCCAATCGCGGACGGTATTTCGGCCCGCTATCACGACGCTGGCCATATTCTGGGCGCAGCGTCGATCGAACTGTCGTGGAAGGGCAGGACGATCCTCTTTTCGGGCGATATCGGCCGCTATGGCGATGCCGTGATGAAGGATCCCGTCCCACCCGCCCGGGCGGACTATGTTCTCGTCGAATCGACCTATGGCGATCGCCGGCACGAGAAGGTCGATCCGACGACGACGCTCGGCGACCATATCGAACGCTGTGTTCGTCGCGGCGGGACAGTGGTGATCCCCGCGTTCGCTGTCGGCCGCGTACAGTCGCTGCTTTACCATCTGTCGCGTCTGCGCGCGGCGGGACGGCTGCGCGATACGCCCATCTATCTCGACAGCCCGATGGCGATCAACGCGAGCGAGCTGATGTGCAAGTTCATGGACGAGCATCGGTTGAACCGCACAGACTGCGAGGCGGCGTGCGGCGTCGCCCATTATGTCCGCGAGGTCGAGGAGTCCAAGGCGCTGACGGCGGACACCAACCCCAAGGTGATCATCTCGGCGAGCGGCATGGCGACAGGCGGCCGCGTACTCCACCATCTGAAGCGTTTCGCGCCAGATCCGAAGAACCTCGTTCTGTTCGCGGGATTCCAGGCCGCCGGGACGCGCGGTGCCGCGCTCGTGGCGGGCGCGAAGACGATCAAGATCCACGGCGAATATGTGCCGGTCGAGGCTGAGGTCGCGAACCTCACCATGTTGTCGGCGCATGCCGACAGCGATGAGATCATCCGCTGGCTCGGCTCGCTCGAGCAGGCACCGCGGCAGGTCTTCGTCACCCATGGCGAACCGACCGGATCGAATGTCCTCGCCAAGCGCGTGTCCGAGGAACTGGGCTGGTCCTGTACCGTGCCGACGCTCGGCAGTTGGAGCGTGCTGGCATGAGCGCGCTCGTCTCTCGAGCGGCGGAGGCCGCTGTCGGCGCAAGCGTGCTGCGCGCTCGGCGGCTCGGCCTGACCGCCGCAGGGCATGATCTCCTTGCAGTCATGCGGCACGACTGCGCGGTCTGCCGCTCGGAGGGGCTGGCCTCGCGTGCCCAGGTCGCACTCCGCATCGGCGGTCGGGAGGTCGTGGCCTCGCTGCTGCACAGTTCGGGCGATCTTCTCGCCCATGGCGAGATCGGGCTCTCCGAGGCTGCATGGCACGCCCTGGGCGTGGCGGATGGCGATCTGGTCGCGGTGACGCATGCGCAGCCGCTCGGATCGCTGAGCGAGGTGCGGCGGCGGATCTATGGCAACAGGCTTGGCGAAGGGGCCTTCTCCGCGATCGTCGGGGACATCGTCGCGCGCCGCTATACCGATGTGCATCTTTCCGCCTTCGTGACCGCCTGTTCGGCATTGCCACTCGATCGCGACGAGATGATCGGACTCTCCCGAGCCATGGTTGATGCCGGGGAGCGGCTCACTTGGCCGGACGAGATCATCGTCGACAAGCACAGTGTCGGCGGTTTGCCGGGCAATCGCACCACACCGATCGTCGTGTCGATCATGGCGGCCGAAGGCATGATGATGCCCAAGACGTCGTCGCGCGCGATCACGTCGCCGGCGGGGACTGCGGATACGATGGAAGTACTCACGCAGGTCGATCTCGACCTTCCCGCGATCCGGCGGGTCGTCGAGCAGGAGGGTGGCTGTATCGCCTGGGGCGGTGCCGTCCGGCTAAGCCCGGCGGACGATATCATCATCGGCGTCGAACGCGTGCTCGACATCGACGCGGTCGGACAGCTCGTCGCGTCGGTCCTTTCTAAGAAGATCGCCGCAGGAGCGACCCATCTGGTGATCGACATTCCTGTGGGTCCGACCGCCAAAGTGCGAACCGACGAGGCGGCGGCCACGCTCGGCGCGGCGCTCGAATCCGTTGCACAGGATTTCGGTCTAAGGACAAAGATCATGACCGGACCCGGCACCCAACCGATCGGACGGGGCATCGGGCCGGCGCTTGAGGCACGGGATGTCCTCTCTGCGCTGCAAGGCCTGTCTGGCGTTGAGGATCTGGTTCACCGTGCCTGCGAACTCGCTGGCGCTCTGCTCGAGCTTGCCGGAGGATCAGCGCCGGGCGCGGGTTATGCCCGCGCCTATGGGGTGATCGAGAGCGGGCGCGCCTGGACGAAATTCCAGCGGATTTGCGAGGCCCAAGGTGGGATGCGCACGCCTCCCATCGCGCGCTTCCAACATGATCTTGTGGCGCCGCATACTGGCAGACTTGGAAATATCGACAATCGCAAGATCGCGACGGTCGCCAAGCTAGCCGGAGCGCCGGCGGCCAAGGCGGCGGGCGTTGCGATGCATGCGCGGCTCGGAGAGCGCGTCGAAACCGGCGCAATGCTTTGCACCATCCACGCGGAGAGCCGAGGCGAGCTGGACTATGCGCTTGCGTTCGCCGAGAGCGACGGTGCGATCTTCGGGATCGTCGAGCAGTGACCGGCCCCGTCATCCTTGCCTTGCCGGGCAGCGAGGCGTTCGGCGAAGCGTTGCGCGCGCATGTCTTCGGCGAGCCAGGTGGGCTTGATCACCGGCAGTTTCCCGACGGAGAAACCTATTTGCGGATCATGAGCGAGGTCGCGGATCGGGACGTCGTGCTTGTTTCCAGCTTGGATCGCCCCGATCCCAAGCTGCTGCCGCTCCTCTTTGCCGCAGACACGCTGCGCGAGATGGGCGCCCGCAAGATCGGCCTTGTTGCACCCTATCTGGCCTATATGCGCCAGGATATTCGCTTCCATCCGGGCGAAGCGGTCACGTCGCGTAGCTTTGCCACGGTCCTCTCGCATCATCTCGACTGGCTGGTGACGGTCGATCCGCATCTCCATCGCTATCATGCGCTGGGCGACGTCTATCGGATCCCGAGCCGCGTCGTTCATGCCGCGCCGCTGATGGCGGACTGGATACGGGAGAACGTCTCGCGGCCGGTCATCATCGGACCCGACAAGGAAAGCGAGCAATGGGTCGCGCAGGTCGCGGCGGGTGCGGATGCCCCCTTCCTCGTTTGCGAGAAAGAACGGTCGGGGGACCGCGAAGTGCGAATCTCGATACCGCGCGCGGAGAACCTAGCCGATCGCCAGCCGGTGCTCGTGGACGATATTGCCTCGTCGGGCCGGACCCTAGCGGTCGCGGCGAAGCAACTTGTCGACATGGGCTTCGCACCGCCCGACTGTGTGGTGGTCCACCCGCTGTTCGCGGGCGACGCCGCGCAGGCGCTGAGCGGGCTTGCGCGCCGCATCGTCAGCACCAACACAATCGTCCATGCGACCAATGGTATCGACGTGGTTGGGCCCGTTGCTGAGGCAGTCCAGGCGCTCCTGTAAAGAAACTGGTCGAAAGCCTCGGCGATTGGCTTCCCGCGACCAAAGACAGAAAGTCCTCCGGCGACAATTCCCCTCTTGACCTTGGACTATGGTCCAAGCCGCAAAAGCGGTGAGCACGAAGCGGTGGCGCGTCCATCGCCGAAGCATGTTGCTCATTTTACGGTCTCAGGAGGATCATGGGGGATAGACGCGTCGTTCATCTCGTCGACGATGATGAAGCCATACGCAAATCGGTCGGGTTCACGCTGCACACATCGGGCTTTGTCGTCCAAATCTATTCATCGGGGACCGAATTTCTGAGAAGCGCGCACGAGGCCGAGCTCGGCTGCGTGCTGCTCGACGTGCATATGCCCGTTATGGATGGCCTGCAGGTCCAGGCGACGATGGCGCAAACCGGAATCGACATGCCGGTGGTGGTTCTCACTGCCAATGGCGACGTCGCGCTGGCTGTCCAGGCGATGAAAGGCGGCGCTGTCGACTTCCTCGCCAAGCCGATCGAGAAGGCGCTGTTGCTCGACGCGATCGAGCGCGCGTTCGCGCGGATTGAGCGCGCTGACACGCGCGCGGCCGAACAGGCAAAGGCACAGGCTCAGGTCGCGGGCCTGACGCCGCGCGAACAGGACGTTCTGGAGGGCATGGCGCAGGGCTATCCGAACAAGACTATCGCCTATGATCTCGGCATCTCATCGCGAACTGCCGAGGTTCATCGCGCCAGCCTGATGCTCAAGCTCGGGGTTCAGACGCAGGCAGACGCCCTGCGGATCGCTTTCGCGGCGGGCATGGGCAAAGCACCGGAAAGATGAGCCTAACGGCTTGTCCCAGCACGGCACCAGCAATCGGTTTGATTTGGCACGCTCACACTTTTGCTGCGGTGCAACAAGTCGTGCATGGCTGGCGTTGTCGATGCATTCCGTAGACCTACGGAGGGGCGGCGACCAGTTCGGTATCACGATTGCGACTTTGGGCCGGTTCGCCCCGGCCAAGAATATCAATTTCGTGCGCCCGCCAGTTCCGCGATGATCGGACAGTTCGGCCGCTCGTCGCCGTGACAGTGCTTAGCGAGATCGACCAAAGCATCGCGCAGCGCCGAGAGGGCCTCCGCCTTGCGCTGGAATTCTTTCGCCCGCGCGAGCGCGACCGCCTTCACCTCCGCGCTGCTGCGACCTCCGTCGGCCCACAGGCCGAGCAAGGTCCTGATATCCTCGATCGGAAACCCGAGGTCGCGAGCGTTGGCGATGAACCGCAGCCGATGGAGGTCCGGCTCGGCATAGGCGCGATAGCCGGCGCCCCGGCGGGGGGGCGGCGGGATGAGGCCGATCTTCTCATAATGCCGGATCATACGCTCCGAGACGCCGGTCCGTCTCGACGCCACCCCGATGTTCACAGCGCCTGCCGGTTGAGCCTGAGCGCATTGGTGACGACGCTCACCGACGACAGCGCCATGGCCGCGGCCGCGATGATCGGTGAGAGCAGGATGCCGAACACAGGATAGAGCACGCCCGCCGCGACCGGCACGCCGGCGACGTTGTAGATGAAGGCGAAGACCAGGTTCTGACGGATGTTCGTCATGGTCGCCTGGCTCAGCCGTCGTGCCCGCACGATGCCAGTGAGATCGCCCTTCAGCAAGGTCACGCCCGCGCTCTCGATGGCGACGTCGGTGCCCGAGCCCATGGCGATGCCGACATCGGCGGCGGCGAGCGCTGGAGCGTCGTTGACGCCGTCTCCTGCCATCGCGACCACGCGGCCTTCAGCCTTGAGGCGGGCGACCACGGCGCTCTTCTGGTCGGGCAGGACCTCGGCCTCGACATCGTCGATGCCGAGACGCTTTGCCACCGCCTCGGCCGTCGTGCGATTGTCGCCGGTCAGCATCACCACGCGGACACCCTCCGCCTTGAGCGCAGCCAGCGCCTCGGGAGTCGTCTCCTTCACCGGATCGGCGATTGCGAAGGCGCCTCCGACCTTGCCGCCGACGCCGATGAAGATCGCGGTAGCGCCATCCCGGCGCAGCGCGTCGGCCTGCTCGGCGAGCGTCTCGGTCGCGATCCCCTCTTCGCCAAGGAAGCGTGCATTACCGAGCACGATCCGATGGCCGTCAACGGTGCCGAGCGCGCCTCGGCCGGTCGGGGAGTCGAAGTCGCCGACATCGCTGGTGGCGATGTTCCGTGTTTTCGCTGCCTCGACGATCGCCAGCGCCAACGGATGCTCGGACGCGCGTTCGACCGACGCCGCGAGCCGCAGCAGTTCTGCTTCGTCGAACCCTGGGGCGGGGACGATCCCTGTGACGGCGGGCCGCCCTTCGGTGAGCGTTCCGGTCTTGTCGACGACCAGGGTGTCGACCTTTTCCATATGCTCGAGCGCTTCAGCATTCTTGATCAGCACGCCGAGGCCAGCGCCGCGGCCGACACCAACCATGATTGACATCGGCGTCGCCAGGCCGAGGGCGCAAGGGCAGGCAATGATCAGCACGGCAACAGCCGCCACGAGCCCGTAGGCAAAGCGCGGCTCGGGACCCCAGATGCTCCAGGCGATGAAGGCGGCCGCGGCGATGCCAATGACGACGGGTACGAACCAGCCTGCGACCTGATCCGCCATGCGCTGGATCGGCGCGCGGGAACGCTGGGCCTCGGCGACCATCTGGACAATGCGGGCGAGCATCGTATCGCGGCCGACTTTGTCCGCGACGATGACGAGCGCGCCAGTCTGGTTGAGCGTGCCGCCGATGACCTTGTCGGCCTTCGCCTTCGTAACAGGCATGGACTCGCCGGTCACCATGGACTCGTCGAGCGAAGAGCGGCCGTCCTCGACGAGGCCGTCGACAGGCACTTTCTCACCCGGACGCACGCGCAGGCGATCGCCGACCGCCACAAGATCGAGGCTAACTTCCTCCTCATTGCCGTCGGCGCCGATGCGCCGCGCGGTCTTGGGCGCGAGGTTGAGCAGGGCCTTGATCGCGCCCGATGTGCGCTCGCGCGCGCAATTCGAGCACCTGCCCCAGCAGCACGAGCACGGTGATGACGGCCGCCGCCTCGAAATAGACCGCCACCATGCCGTCGGCGCCGCGGAACGCCGGCGGGAAGATCTGCGGGGCGAGCGTCGCGACAACGCTATAAGCCCAGGCGACCCCGGTCCCCATCGCGATCAGCGTGAACATGTTGAGGTTGCGGGTCTTGACCGAAGCCCAGCCGCGCTCGAAGAACGGCCAGCCGGCCCACAGCACCACCGGCGTCGCCAGCGCGAACTGGATCCAGACCGAAACTGACACCGGCACGAGGCGGTGGATCGCCGGGAACAGGTGCGCGCCCATTTCGAGGATCAGCACCGGCACGGCGAGGACCAGGCCGATCCAGAAGCGCCGCGTCATGTCGACCAGCTCGTGGCTCGGGGCGCCATCGGCGGTGACGGTCGCCGGCTCCAGCGCCATGCCGCAGATCGGGCAGGCGCCGGGACGGTCCTGGCGGATCTCGGGATGCATCGGACAGGTCCAGATCGTGTCCGCAGGCGCGTCGACCGGCGGCGTTGGCGGGCCGAGATAGCGCTCGGGATCGGCGATGAACTTGGCGCGGCAGCCGGCGCTGCAGAAATGGTACGTCGCGCCGCCATGCTCGGCGTTGTGCGCGGTGGATGCCGGATCGACGGTCATGCCGCAGACCGGATCCTTGACCCCGGTCGCCGTCTTCTTGGGCGCATGACCGCCGCAGCAACCGCCGCCATGCGCCGCTGAATGTGTCTCTTTCATCGCCTTGCTCCTTTCGACGCCCGACGATGTAGGGTCTGACACCGTGTCAGGGTCAATACGTAGTCTCCGAAGCGATCCTGCGAAAGCCTCGACACCGATCGCCCGAAAATCAGTCGGGATCGTTCGCGACAGATCGCCAGGCATCCGAGATTGGACGACGTGCGGTGAACAGCTGGATCGTTCCCGTGATCGTCGAGATCGTGAAGGGCGCCACAACATCCTCAAATCCCGCTGCCGCGATCAGCTTTGGAATGACACCGTCCGCGTTAGGCTGGGTGTCGGTCACGCCGTCGAGGCGCTGCACGGTCAGGCGAAAGAGGAGGCGCATCAACCCGCACTGAAGGCCATAATCCGCGATGACGAGACGGCCGCCTGGTCGTAACATCCTGTTCATCGCGCGAAGCGTCGCGGCCTTTTCGCTCAGCGGCATCTGATGCAGCACGAGGCTCGATACGACGGCATCCGCCGTCTCGGCTGCGAGATCCCCTGCAAACCCCTGGCGCCATTCGATGTCGACCGCGGCGGCATGAGCCTTGCCGCGCGCGATATCGAGCGCTTCCGCATCCGGATCGATGCCGATGACAGTGAGCCGCGGTTCGGCAAGCTTCAGCAACAATGCGAAGCTGCCCGTTCCGCAACCGACATCGACGATCGTCTCGTTTGGCCGAGCGGCGAGATAGGCCCTCATCGCGGTCCGCCAGCGGGTTTCGCGCGTCCAAAGCCGTATCGCGCGATCATAGTCTGCCGTGGACCCAGTGCCGAGCGGCGGCGTGTAGGACTTCCTGGCGGTCATCCCTTCTAAGTCGACATAGGCGGGGAAAGAGTGCCCAGCCAGGCCACGAGCGCCAGGATGACGATGGCAAGGCCGCCTTCGGCGAGCAGGCTCCTGCGCAGGATCGCCATGGCGCACCGCGCATCGCCTTGCGCGACGGCAAGGCCGAGCGCGGGCGTCAGGCGGTAACGGTTGAGCGCGGCCAGGCCGAGCATCGCGGCGAACAGCGACAGCTTGGCGATCAGGAGCAGGCCATAGGTGGTCTTTCCGAGCGACAGTATGTTGCCCGGACCGACAAGGATGGCACCGTTCACCGCACCAGTGAGGATCAGTAGTCCGACGACCAAGGATCCGACCGTCGCAAAGCCGCGTAGGGCGGCTTCCGTCAGCGACACATGGTCCATGTCGTCGGCATCGACCCATCGCAAGGCAAGCAGCAGGAAAGCGGCGATGGCGCCGATCCAGGCCCCCGCGGCGAGAAGATGAACCAGATCGGTCACCAGCTGCAGCCAGCCGATGCCGCCTTCACCGGCGCCGCCGTGGCCGCCCCAGGCAAGCGTTGCCAGGGCGCATGCGCCGGCAAGGGTCGATGCCGCGGCGGCTACGCGCGGTGCGCGGCTGCAGAGTAGCGCGCATAGCAAGAGGATCAGGAGCGCGGCGATCCGCGCCTTGAGCGCGAGGCCCAGCGCCGTCTCGTTGAGCAAGTCGCCGAGGATCGAGACATCCGGCCGGGTGAGCGGTAGGCCGGTCATGGCCGAGACCTGGGCCATGAACCCGAGTGAGGAGAGCATGAGGCCGACGAGCGCGAGAGCAGCGAGGATCGCGGACATTGGCAGATAACGAGCGGCCGTCCGGCCGCCGCCGAGCGCGTACAGCGCGAACAGCGGCAGGCCGAAAAGCAGCCCGAGGTCGACGTAAAGCGCCCAGCGGATCGCGATGAGGCCGGCGTCGCCCATGATGTCACTTTACCGTGAACGCGAGATTGCCCTGTATCCGGTGGGTGTCGGTCGAGACGACGTGCCAGGCGACCTGATAGGTGCCGGACGAGAGCGGACGCGCCAGCGTCAGGACCAGCGTCTTGCCGTCGGCGCCTACCGCGGTCTGGAAGCCGGTTACGGCCATACGGTGATTGGGCATGCCCGGCATCCCGGTCATGACGATCTCGGCGCTCGACAGCCTGGGCATCAGGCCCTCGTTGAAGGTAAGCGTGATCCGCGACGGCGCCGCCACGCTTGCCTTGGCGGCGGGGGTCGAAGACAAGAGCTTGGGATGGGCAAGCGCCGGCGCGGAAACGAAGAGACTGGCGGCGGCGGTCAGGGCGGCAAACAGGGGAAGGGGACGCATCGGAATTCTCCAGGTTGGTGGCATAGGGAAATACGCATCCCGTCGGCGGACCCCTCGGATTATCTTTTTTGTGGCTAGCGAGGGGTGGGCGGTTGTGATGCGTATTGCAGAATGAGGATGGAGAACGACGATGGATGATCTCAACCAGATGCTGGCACGGTTGCGCGATGCTCCCCTTCCCGCTGCGCTCGCGACGATCGACAGCGCCGTCATGGCCGAGCTGGCCCGCATCCAGGCTACACCCGCGCTTCGGGCCGGAACCTTCGGCGCGGTCGCCGCGCTCGCCCTAGTGTTCGGCATTGCCGGATCGGTGGTTCAGACCGATCGGGCTGCCGCCACGACCCTGTCGCCCTTCGACGCGCGTCTGGCGCTAGCGCCATCGACGCTGCTGGGCGGCGAGTGATGCGGGACTGGCGGAGGATAGCCCTGCTGGTGCTGCTGACCTTCGCCGCAGCCGTGGCTGGCGTCGTGATCGGACGGGTCTATGTCGTCCCGCAGAAGCCGGTCGAGAACGAGCTGCACGAGCTTCTCCACAATCAGCTCAAGATCGATGCGGCGCAGCACCAGCGGCTTGATGGCATCGAGAAGCAGTTCGCCATCCGCCGCCGCGCGCTGGAGGCCGAACTGCGCGCCGACAATGCACGGCTGGCCGAGGCGATCGAGGCTGAACATGGTTACGGGCCGAAGGTCGCCGCCGCGGTCGACGGTTCGCATCAGGCGATGGGGGAGCTGCAGAAGGAGACTCTGGAGCACATCTTCGCGATGCGGGCCGTGCTGCGTCCCGACCAGGCGGTCAAGTTCGACGAGGCCGTGGTGAAAGCGCTGACGGCCAAGGAACAGTGACGCTCGAGCTCGCCGGCTGTTCGGATGCCGAGCTCGCCACGCTGGCGCTGGCTGGGCGGCAGCCGGCCTTCGGTGAGCTGGTCCGGCGCCACCGTGAGTGGGTTTTCCGGTTGGTGCGTAATCATGTCGGGGATACCGACGAAGCGCTGGACGTGACTCAGGCGAGTTTCGTCGCGGCTTTCGGTGCCTTGCGCCGCTACGATCCGGAACGTCCCTTTCCGGTCTGGATGTCGCGGATCGCGATCAACAAATGTCATGATTGGCGCCGACGCCGGACAGTCCGGAGCTTTCTGTCCTTTGCGTTCCCGATCAGCGACGCCGAGGACGTGGCGGACGAAGCGCCGCTGGCCGATCACAAACTTGTGGCCGAGCAGGAGTTCGAACGCACGATGCGCGCTATCTCGGCCTTGCCCGAAACGCTCAAGGAGCCGCTCATCCTGAGGACGATCGAGGGGCATAGCGAAGCGGAGACCGCGCACATTCTCGGTATAAGTCAAAAGGCCGTCGAGACGCGGCTCTATCGCGCGCGGATGCGCCTGGCGGAAATTTTGCAAAAAGTTTGAGGGGTGTCCGGACGGGCTGCGTATTTCCAGTAGGCCCATATGAACAAGAGCTGAGACGCCCGCCCATGACATCCGTTCTCGACCGTCGCCAATTCATGCGAGGCGCGGCCCTCACCGGCGGCGGCCTTGCCTTTTCCGCCTGGTTCCCGGCCTGGGCGCAGACGATCTCGGCGGGGATGCGTCCGACGCTGCCCACGGTGTCGGGTGAAGACATCACGCTCACCATTGCGCGCCAGTCGATGACCATCGACGGCCGCCGGTTCCGGGCGATCGGGATCAACGGCACCGTGCCCGCGCCGCTCATCCGGCTGCGCGAGGGTCAGCATGTGCGGCTCAACGTCGTCAACAAGCTCGAGGAAGACAGCTCGATCCACTGGCACGGGCTGATCCTGCCGGCCAATATGGACGGTGTGCCGGGCGTGTCGTTTCCGGGCATCAAGCCGGGATCGAACTACCTCTACCAGTTCCCCGTCAAGCAGAGCGGCACCTACTGGTATCATAGTCATTCGGGCCTGCAGGAGCAGGAAGGCCACTACGGCCCGATCATCATCGATCCGGCGGGCGTGGATCCGGTCGCTTACGACCGCGAGCATGTCGTCGTGCTCGCCGATCACAGTCCGCTGTCGCCGCAGGCGATCTTCCGCCGCCTCAAGGTCAATCCGGGACACTTCAACTTCCAGCGGCAGACGCTGTCGGGCCTGCTGTCGGGCCGCGACCAACCGCTTAAGGACCGGCTCGACTGGGGTCAGATGCGCATGGATCCGGCCGACATTTCGGATGTGACGGGTTCGACCTACACCTATCTCGTCAATGGCCACGGCCCGTCCGACAATTGGACCGCATTGTTCACGCCGGGCGAGCGAGTGCGGCTGCGGGTGATCAACGCCTCGGCCATGACCACTTTCAACGTGCGTATCCCGGGCCTGCCGCTGACCGTCGTCCAGGCCGACGGGCAGAACGTGATGCCTGTCACCGTTGACGAGTTCCAGATCGGCGTCGCCGAGACTTACGACGTCATCGTCACGCCCAGCGAGGACAAAGCTTTCACGCTCGTCGGCGAGGCAATCGATCGCTCGGGGATGGCCCGTGCGACGCTGGCGCCGCGTGCCGGCATGGCGGGCGAGGTGCCGCTGCTGCGCCCCCGGCCGCTCGCCGATATGAAGGACATGGGCATGGACATGTCCTCCATGGGCGGAATGGAAGGTATGGACATGTCGGGCGGCGCGACGCGCGGAGTCGATCCGAGCGCCGAGCAGAACGCGTCGGCGCGCCTCGCGACCGGAGCCGCGAGCGCGGCGGCCGTGTCCTCCACCATGGCCCGCGGCGCGACGCCGGGTATGGATCATTCAGGCATGGGCCACTCGGGGATGGCCGGGATGGACCATTCGGCCATGGCGGCCGGCGGCGGCGGCGCCGAAATGGCGGGCATGGACCATGGCGGCGGCGCCATGAACATGGGCTCGATGAAGATGCGCGATTTCGGCAATGCGCCGCAGATCAAGCGCGATCCCGGTGTCCAGACCATCTCACCGATGCCGGTCGATCGCACCGGCGAGCCGGGTCAAGGCCTCGCCGACGTCGGCCACAAGGTGCTCGTCTACAGGGACCTGATGGCGCTCGAGCGCAACCCCGACGTTCGGGCGCCGAGCCGCAGCATCGATATTCACCTGACCGGCAATATGGAGCGGTTCATGTGGTCGTTCGACGGCGAGAAGATGTCGGACCACCATGAGCCGATCCCCTTTATCGAGGGCGAGCGCGTGCGTATCAACCTCATCAACGACACGATGATGGGACATCCGATCCACATCCACGGCCACTTCTTCGAGTTGGTGACCGGGCATGGCGATCACGCGCCGCGTAAGCATACCGTGATCGTCCAGCCCGGCGGCAAAGTGACCTGGGACTTCACCGCCGACGCGGTCGGCGACTGGGCATTCCACTGCCATCTCCTCTACCACATGCATGCTGGGATGATGCGCGTCGTGAGTGTGCGCCCGAAGGGAGACGCGTAATGATCCGCTCGCTTCCGATGCTCGGTAGTACCATCGCGCTCTTACTCGCCGCGCCTGCGTTCGCGCAGGATCATTCGATGCACGACATGCCCGGCATGGGGCATGCTGCACAGACCAAGCCGGCCAAGGCACCCACCAAGCCCCGCGCCTCGCAGCCCGTGCGATCCCGCCCTAAGGCAAAGCCTGCAGACGCGCACACGCCGGCTGCCGACAACATGCAGGACATGGATCATTCCCAGCATGGCTCGCCAGCAAGCGATCAGAAGCGACCGTCCGCCGAACCCATGCCGGCCATGCCCGGCATGGATCATAGCCTGCACCAATCCGGCGCCACGCCTCCATCGGCGATGGACCCTTCGCAGCACCAGGGCGGGGCGATGCCCGAGATGCCGGGAATGGATCATTCGCAGCATGGTGAGGCGCCGATGCCGGCGATGGAGATGACCGGCACGGCGCTTCCCGCCGGCGATGCGCCGCCACCGCCGGTCCCGCATGATCACTACGCCGATCGCGATTTTCCGGGCGGCGAGATGGCCGGCTCGCGCGAGGCGATGATGAAGGAAAGCGGCGGCGGTCAATTCGGTCAGCTCATGCTCAACGTATTCGAGTATCAGGCGCACAGCGGGCGCGACGGCTATCGCTGGGACGGCGAGGGCTTCTACGGCGGCGACATCAACCGCCTGTGGCTCAAGAGCGAGGGCGAAGGCGAGTTCGGCCGGGGGATCGATTCCGGGGAAGTCCAGGCGCTCTACAGCCATGCCATAGATCCCTATTTCAACTTGCAAGCCGGTGTCCGCCAGGATTTTGGACGCGGGCCCGACCGCACCTATGCGACCATCGGCTTCGAGGGACTGGCGCCCGGAATGTTCGAGGTGGAGGGCGCGCTATTCCTCTCGAACAAGGGCGACCTGCTGGGCCGGGTGGAAGGCTATTACGACCAGCGCATCACCCAGCGCTTGGTCCTGCAACCACGCCTCGAACTCAATCTTTCGGCGCAGGATGTGCCAGAAAATGACATTGGCTCAGGACTCGTCAATATCGAGCTGGGGGCTCGGCTGCGCTACGAGATCAGCCGCCAGTTCGCCCCCTATGTCGGCGTGTCTTATCTGCGCAAGACCGGAGATACGGCGCGGCTTTCCCGCCTCGCGGGCGAAGACGTCCATGCCACGAGCTTCGTCGTTGGCGTCCGCTTCTGGTTCTAGGGTCGGGAGCGGTCGATGGTGGGGCGGGGTGTCTGGGCACGAAGCAATCTCGATGAAATCGGCGGGGGCCGAATCAAGGAGACGATCCATGGACCATGCACAAGGCCACCGCGGCGCACAAAAGGGAGCCTATCGGAGCCTTGTGCTCCAGACCCTCGTCAGCGGTGTCATCATGTACCTCGTGATGTTCGTCATGATCGACGGGCTGGACAGTTTCTACAACAATCTCAACATGCTTTACATGACGCTGATGATGGTCGCGCCGATGGTGGTTCTAATGATCCTCGCGATGCGGCACATGTTTCCCTCGAGAGCGGCCAACATCGCGCTGATCGCTGCCTCGCTCGTCGCTTTCTTCGGCAGCTATGCGCTGATCCGGACCCAGACCACGATCGGCGACACGGCCTTCCTGCGCTCGATGATTCCCCATCATTCCGGCGCGATTCTGATGTGCCGCGAGGCGAAGCTGCGCGATCCGGAAGTGATCGGGCTCTGCCGGTCAATCGAAAAGTCGCAGCGACAGGAGATCGATCAGATGAAAGCCATCCTCACCAGACGCTGAGAATGCCGTGATCGACAATGATCGCAATTCCCAGGATGGTGCGGTTCATACCGAACGGCTCGCATCGCTCTTCCTGCGCCAGGCCGGCGGTTACATCCTCTCGCTGCTCGACGTCTCGGGACGGGTGCTCAGCTATAACGAGGAAGGTGAGCGGATCGAGTGCTGGCCGATCGAACATGTCATGGGAAATCCCCACGACATGTTCTACCCGCCCGACGAGGTCACGGCGGGCCGGCCGCAAGCCGATCTGGCGGCAGCGCTGGACGAAGGAACCTTCGAGCGCGAAGCCTGGAGGGTTTGTGAGAACGGTTCGGAATATCTGGCGCGCCTGACGATCACCGCGTTGTTCGACGGCGAGGTTCATCTAGGGTTCGGCTGCATCACGCGCGACGTCACCGACGAGGCGGCGGTCCGTGCATCGATCGAGACGCGCGAGCAGCATCTGCAGTCCATCCTGGCGACCGTGCCGGATGCGATGATCATCATCGACGAGGTCGGGACGATCACCTCGTTCAGCGCTGCCGCCGAGCGCCTGTTCGGCTATGCGGAAGCTGAGCTCATCGGGCGCAATGTGTCCTGCTTGATGCCGCAGCCCGATCGCGGCCGTCATGACGAATATATCGCACACTATCTCAAGACCGGCGAGCGCCGGATCATCGGCGTGGGCCGAGTGGTGGTCGGCCAGCGCCGCGACGGCTCGACCTTCCCGATGGAGTTGTCGGTCGGCGAGGCCGGAGAAGACGGCCAGCGCGTGTTCACCGGCTTTATCCGCGACCTAACCGCGAAGGAACAGGACGAACTGAAGCTCAAGGAGCTGCAAGCCGAGCTGGTCCATGTCTCGCGGCTGAGCGCGATGGGGACGATGGCTTCGACCCTCGCGCACGAGCTCAACCAGCCGCTCGCTGCCGTCGCGCTGTATCTGGAAACGATCCGTGACATGCTGGACGAGCAGGACGGCGAGCCGTTCGCTTCCCTGCGCTCGGTGATGGACGATGCCGCGCAAGAGACACTTCGGGCCGGGCACATCGTGCGGCGGCTACGCGACTTCGTCGCGCGCGGCGAGGTTGACAAAAACCTTCATGATCTTCCCCAAGTCATCGCTGAGGCCTGCCAACTGGCGCTGGTCGGCGCGCGCGAGCGCGGCGTGCGCAGCTTCTTCGCCGTCGATCCCGCCGCGACACCGGTTCTCGTCGATCGGGTCCAGGTCCAGCAGGTACTCGTTAATCTGATGCGCAACGCCATCGAGGCCATGGCGGACTCACCGATCCGCGACCTCAAGGTGGCATCGACTCTGCGGCATGATGGCCTGATCGAGGTGACGATCGAAGATAGCGGCCCCGGCATCGCTGAGGAGATCCACGAGCAACTGTTTAAGGCCTTCACATCGACCAAGGCTGGCGGGATGGGCCTCGGGCTCTCGATCTGCCGGACCATCATCGAAGCGCACGGCGGCCGCATCTGGGTAGAGCATCCCGATGGCGGCGGCACGCGCTTTCATTTCACACTAATCCACGCGCGGGCGGAGGGAGACGATGGAGGATAGAAGAACCATACATCTGGTCGACGATGAAGAGGCCATCCGCAAGGCTGCCGGCTTCGCGCTGAAGACCTCTGGCTATGAGGTCGTCACCTACGCATCGGGCGTTGAGTTTCTGAAGTCGGCAAGGTCGGCCGAGACCGGCTGCGTCATCCTCGATGTCCGGATGCCGGACATGGATGGTCTCGAGGTGCAGGCGGCGATGGCCGAACGCGGCGTCAACATGCCGGTCATCGTCCTGACGGGACATGGTGATATCTCGGTTGCGGTGCAGGCGATGAAAGCCGGCGCGATCGATTTTCTGGAAAAGCCTTTCGAGAAGGCGGCTTTGCTCCAGGCCGTCACGCGAGCGTTCGCGCGAATCGACGATGCCGACGTCCGCTCCATCGAAGCCTCCGAAGCGCAGGTCCGCATCTCCGGCCTGACCCCCAGGGAACAGGAAGTCCTCGAGGGACTGGCGCACGGCCATCCCAACAAGACGATCGCCTACGATCTGGGATGCTCGTCGCGAACGGTCGAGGTCCATCGGGCCAGCCTCATGGCCAAGCTCGATGTTCGCAACCTGTCCGAGGCCCTGAGGATCGCATTCGCCGCCGGCATGGGCCGCAAATCGAAGTGACTGCGATGTTTACGTAGCGACGAACCCGACCAAAAATGGGCATTTGGGAAGCAAATTTCTCCCTTGCGGTATTGTGCCTCGCCTCATGTCGTCTCGTCGTTCCCCTTCAAACCGCAAGTACAGGGTCCTCCTGTCCGACGACGATCCGGCCGTGCGACGCGCGCTTCACCTGTTGCTGCGGTCGCACGGGTATCAGGTGTGCGGCTATACGACGGGACGAGCCCTCCTGGCGGACCCTGAGGCGCTCGATGCGCATTGTGTGATCCTGGACTATCGCATGCCCGACATAGACGGTTTTGCGATGCTGGAGCAGTTGCGCGCGCAAGGCTGGAACGGCACCGCGATTATGATTTCGGGCTTTCACGACAATTGCCTTGTACGGCGAGCGCACGAAGCCGGATTCGATCACGTCATTCCCAAGCCGCTGATCGGCCGGGCGGTGCTCGATGCGGTTGGCCGTCACGCGCGATCGGGTCTCCAATGAGAAGCGCAACGCCTACTTGCGGATCATTTGCCGCACCGCCTCAATGTCGGGTGAATATCTTCACACCGCCTGAGCCGAACGCAACGACGTCGTAACGCTGCTGCTGTGCTCCCGGCACTTCCATGCCGTCCGAGCCCAGTGGCATGCCTGCGACCGCCAGGCCTTTAACACCCGCGGGGCGCGTCCGCAGAACGCGCTGAATGTCGGCGATAGGCACATGGCCTTCGAAGATCATGCCGTCGATGACAGCCGTGTGGCAGGAGGACAGCCGGGGGGGTACGCCGTTACGGCGCTGGAAGGTGGTCCGGGAGGGATCTTCACGCATGACAACCTTCCGGCCGAGCCTATCCCGGATCATCTGCGCCCATTTCTCGCAGCAGCCGCAGCCCGGATCCCGGTGGACGAGCGCATCGCCGGCCGCGAGCGCCGCGCCGGGCACGGCAAGGAACAGGAGGGCTGCGGACAGGCTGATTTTCATGCGTGTGCTCCTTCATTCGCCGCGGAACCACCGGCGCCACATTCCTTAAAATCCTTTGGAAAATCAGTCTTGCTCAATACTAAACCCTTTCTGGTCATTTTTGATCGTGGAAGCACGGCGCCCCCCGATCATTGCGGAATTTCAACATGGCCGCCGAAACCGAAACGCATCGCTGACAGCAGTTTGTCGCCGAACGTGCCCTCGACGCGGCTGCGGAAGCGCGTAAACAGTGCCGCCGACAAGACGTGAACAGCTACGCATTCCTCCATCGCAGCCTCGATCGTCCAGTGGCCCTCGCCCGAATCGGCGACGCGGCCGCTGTACGTGTCAAGCGTATGATTCGCCGCCAAGGCCGCTGCTGACAGGTCGAGCAACCACGACGAGATGACGCTGCCGCGCCGCCAGACTTCGGCAATGTCGGTGAGGTTGAGGTTGAAGCGCTCGTCTTTCGCGAGCTTGTCGGAGGATCTGCCCTTGAGCACGTCGAAGCCTTCGGCATAAGCCTGCATCAGTCCATATTCGATGCCGTTGTGCACCATCTTGACGAAGTGGCCAGACCCGGGCGGACCAGCATGGACATAGCCCTTCTCGGCACGCGAATCCTCGCTTCCGTTGTCGATTCGGCCGGGCGTGCGCGGGATCGTGCCGAGCCCGGGCGCGAGTGTTTCCAAGATGGGATCGAGATGGTCGACCGATGCCTTTTCGCCGCCGATTGTCATGCAGAAGCCTCGCTCCAGGCCCCAGATGCCACCCGAAGTGCCGACATCGACGTACAGTATTCCCTTCGCGGAGCAAATCTTCGCGCGCCGGATGTCGTCCTTGTAGAAGCTGTTGCCGCCGTCGATCAGGATATCGCCTGGACTGGCGAGATCGAGCAGCGCGTCGATCGTGCTTTCGGTTGGTGCGCCTGCCGGGAGCATTATCCAGAAAATGCGCGGCCGAGAAAGCTTGGTGGCTGCGTCTTGCAGCGAGATCGCAGTGGTTGCGCCCTCCTGGGCGAGACTATCGATCGCCCTCTGGTTATGGTCGAATGCGATGATTTGATGACCACCGCGCATCAATCGGCGCGCAATATTGGCACCCATCCGTCCCAGACCGATTATGGCAAGTTGCATAGCCTATTCTCCGTTTCCGCAATTTCGCCGGTGCCGCGACGGGCCTGAAAGGGAGGCATGGGTTCGGTTTGTCTTTCTTCCGAGGTCAGGCGAGGTCGAGGACGATCCGTCCCTCGATGTCGCCGCGGTGCATGCGCGCAAAGACGTCGTTGATGTTCTCGAGCTTCTCGGTGTGGACGGTCGCGTGCACCTTGCCCTCACCGGCGAAAGCGAGCGCCTCGAGGAGGTCTAGGCGCGTGCCGACGATCGACCCGCGCACGGTGATCCCGTTGAGCACGGTGTCGAAAATCGAAAGCGGAAAATCCCCCGGCGGGAGGCCGTTGAGTGCGACCGTGCCGCCGCGCCGGACCATTCCCAGTGCCTGCTGAAAGGCTTTGGGGGAGACCGCCGTGACGAGGACGCCCTGCGCCCCGCCGATCGCCTTCCTGACGGCAGCTGACGGATCCTGATCGCGGGCATTGATCGTCAATGCCGCGCCAAGACGGGTCGCGAGATCGAGCTTGCGGTCGTCGATGTCGACCGCCGCCACGTTGAGACCCATGGCGCGAGCATATTGCACCGCCATGTGCCCGAGACCGCCGATCCCGGAGACCACCACCCACTCGCCGGGCCTCGCTTCGGTGGCTTTCAGCCCCTTATAGACCGTGACGCCCGCGCAGAGGACCGGCGCGATGTCGAGGAAATCCACATTGTCGGGGAGGTGGCCGACATAGTTCGGATCGGCGAGGACATATTCGGCGAAACTGCCGTTGACCGAATAGCCGGTGTTCTGCTGGCTCTCGCACAGCGTCTCCCAGCCGCCCAGGCAATGCACACATTGGCCGCAGGCGGTATAGAGCCAGGGAACGCCGACGCGGTCGCCTTCCTTGACGTGGGTGACGCCCGATCCGACCGCGGCGACATGGCCGACGCCTTCATGGCCGGGAATGAAGGGCGGGTTGGGCTTGACCGGCCAGTCGCCCTCGGCCGCGTGCAGATCGGTGTGGCACACGCCGGTCGCGGCGATCTTCACGAGGATCTGGCCCGGTCCGACCGTTGGGATCGGTGCCTCCTCAATGATCAGCGGCTTGCCGAATGCGCGGACGACGGCCGCCTTCATGGTTCCTGCCATGTCTGTTTCTCCCTTTGAGCGAGGACGTCAGAACAGGCCGAGCGCGTGCTCGTCGTATGAGACGAGCAGGTTCTTGGTCTGCTGGTAGTGGTCGAGCATCGCCTTGTGGTTTTCGCGGCCAAAGCCCGACGCCTTGTAGCCGCCGAAGGCGGCGTGGGCGGGATACTGGTGGTAGCAGTTGGTCCAGACCCGGCCGGCCTGGATGGCGCGGCCGAGGCGGTAGGCGGTGTTGCCGTTGCGCGTCCAGACGCCCGCACCAAGGCCATAGGCGGTGTCGTTGGCGATCCCGATCGCCTCTTCGACCGTCTTGAAGGTCGTCACCGAGAGGACCGGTCCAAAGATCTCCTCCTGGAAGATCCGCATGTGATTCTGGCCCACGAACACGGTCGGTTGGACGAAGAAACCCTTGTCTAGCTCGCCTCCCGGCAGCGCTCGCGCGCCGCCGGTCAGGCATTGCGCTCCCTCGCTCTTTCCGATCTCGATATAGTTCAGGATCTTGCGGAGCTGGTCTTCGGACGCCTGGGCGCCGACCTGGGTCGAGGGGTCAAGCGGGTCGCCCTGGCGGATCGTCGCGACGCGCGCCACGGCGCGCTCGATGAAGCGGTCGAAGATCGATTCATGGACCAGCGCGCGTGAGGGGCAGGTGCAGACCTCGCCCTTGTTGAAGGCGAAGAGCGTGAACCCCTCGAGCGCCTTGTCGAGGAATGCGTCTTCCGCGTCCATGACATCAGCCATGAAGATGTTTGGCGACTTGCCGCCCAGCTCCATCGTCTGCGGGATAAGGTGATCGGCGGCGGCGTGCATGATATGCTTGCCGGTGGTGGTTTCGCCGGTGAAGGAGACCTTGGCGATGCGCGGATTGGCGGCGATCGCCTGTCCGACGGTGCGCCCCGGTCCGGTCACGACATTGAGCACGCCGGGCGGCAGGATGTCGGCGGTCAGCTCGGCGAACATCAGAAGCGTCAGCGGCGTCTGCGAGGCGGGCTTGATGACGGTGCAGTTGCCGGCGGCCAGTGCCGGGGCGATCTTCCAGGCGGCCATCAGCAGTGGGAAGTTCCACGGAATGATCTGGCCGACGACGCCGAGCGGCTCGCGGAAATGATAAGCGATGGTGTCGGCGTCGATCGTCGAGATCGCGCCTTCCTCTGCGCGGATGCAGCCGGCGAAATAGCGGAAATGGTCGATGGCGAGCGGCACGTCGGCTGCGCGCGTCTCGCGGATCGGCTTGCCGTTGTCGATCGTCTCGGCCAGTGCCAGCAGTTCCAGATTGTCTTCCAGACGGTCGGCGATCCGGTTGAGCAGCTTTGCTCGCTCGGCCGGTGAAAGCCTCGCCCACTGGTCCCTGGCGGCGTGGGCCACATCGAGCGCGCGTTCGACATCTTCGTGGGTCGATTGGGCGAACTCGGCGATCGGAGCGCCGTTGATCGGACTGGTGTCGGCGAAGTATTCGCCGGTGGAAGGTGGGCTCCAGCGGCCGCCGATGAAGTTGTCGTAGCGATGCCGGAAGATCGGCGCGGCGTTGATGGTCCCGATAGCCTGTTCGAACATGATCCCGCTCCTTCTGTTGTCCCCGGCTCATGGGCGCCCGAGTTTGGCCGGCCGCGATCGATGCCGTGGGATGCCGATGCCCGGTTCGCCGAAGAACTGGCCCGCCGGCGGGGAGCGGCGGGCCCCCAGCCCCTGGGGTGGTCTGTTATGGGGCTGGAAATCTCACATATGGCCCATGGGCTTGTCGGCCGGCTTGTCCTTGGGCATCGGCATGCCGCCCATGCAGCAATCGTCCTTGGGCTTGTCGGACATGGCTGGCGCCTTGGGCGCGGCCGGCTTGGGCGTGCCCGATGCATGTCCCTGCTTCGGGGGCTTGTTCATCCCGGCCTGGTGGTCGCTCATCATCCGATCGTGCATCTGCTGACCGCCATGATCCATGCCGTCCTGGTGGGCAGGCGCCGTCGAGGGCACCGGCGCGGGGTGCGCAGTAGCCGGATGCGCGGGGGCCGACTGGGCCATGGCCGTGCCGGCGGCGAGGGTTCCGGTCGCGAGAAGGCCGAGGGCGGCCGCGAGAAGTGTCGTCTTGTCCATGGCTTGTCTCCTGACTGCCCGCCGTCGCATTCGTCGCGTCCGGCATCGTCGACACTTCAATGCTGTCCAAGCCTCGTCATCGATATACGTAAGTTACGAATCCACGGGCTGGCCGATGAGGCATTGCAGCGATTATGCAGGTTGGACCATAGTCCAGGGTCAAGACTATTTGCGATCCTGTCCGGCGATGTTGTCTACTCGCCGGTTTATGTGACGTTCGAAAGCCTTTTGTAGTATCCTTCCAAAGAAAGTGGCCCACCGTGGCGTGCGCGGTGGGCCAATATCTTTGCCGTTATTAGCGGAAGCATCGCTGAACCGGGCGTGGTCGCCTGTCAGCAGCCGCCCCGCGACATGCGCGACATCGAAGCGTTGTCCGATCCCGAGGCGCCGTGCATGGCCATCCTGTGCTCGGGCATCATCTGCGCGTGCATCTGCTCGCCGCCGTGCGGCATGCCCTGCTTATGATGGGCCGCTTCGGCCTTAGGCGACACCGCCTTGCCCTTCGGAGCCGCCACGATGTCGGGCATGCCCGGAGGCATCTCGTCCGCCAGCACCGGTCCGGCGGCAACGGCGAGAACGCCGAGAGCGGCGGCGGCTGTTATGATGATCGTCTTCTTTCGCACTATGCTATCCTTCAGTCTGTTCGTGAGTTCCGACCGGTTGCCCGGTCGACCTGTCGCTCGTGCTACCGAGCTTGCTGGAAAGATGGTGAGGCGCATAGCGCATCAGTATACGTAATTTGCGAAGCTGGCCGGGATCTAACCGGCCATCGCCGCCATGTCCCGGCAGCTCGCGGAACATTCCCTGCAGGTGGTGGCGCAGCGGGCCATCCGCGAGTCACCGGCATGACGCAGGCACTCCTGCGCGCATCGTTCGCACGCCTCGGCGCAGGCGCCGCACAGAATTTTGTGCAGCGGGGATTCGCGCAGCATCGAGTTTGCGGTCGCCTGGCACAGCTCCGCGCAATCAGTGAGCAGCGCGAGGAGCGAGGCGCTTGCCAGCGCGCCGCCGCGCTTGCTCGCATAGGCGGCCGTCTCCAGGCACATGCGGTGCGAGGCGATGCAATCATCGATGCATTCGGTCATCGACATCGGCATCGCTATGCCCTCCATCGCATGATGCTGCGCCACGGCCGGAGCCGCCGCGCCCACTGCCAGGCCTGCGCCCGCGATCAGCAATTCCCGTCTCTCGATCATCATGGCTCTCCTGTCTGCCTCGCCGTCACGACATCCTTCGGGCCCGGGCCATCCGGCGCCATGCGCGCCTTGTCCCTGGCCATGCGGGTCTCCTCCCAGGGCCAGTGGCCGTTGATCTCGACGCCGAGCGAAATGCTGAGGAAGGTGCGGACCAGCACCAGCCCTGCGAGCACGATCAGGTCCTCCAGCGTCGGGTTGATCACCAGCGACTTGACGATGTCGCCGGCCACCAGGAATTCGAGGCCCAGCAGGATGCTCCGGCCGAGCGCGGACCGAAAGGCGCTGTACGCCTCGGTGCCGTCGCCGCCTCGCGCGCCTTTGGCGAAGAGCCAGGTCGCAAGCGCGGCGCCGACGAGGATCGTCAGCGTGCCCGCAAGCTCGAGCCCGATTACGGCCAGCCGGAAGAAGGCACTGAGCCAGTCGGCGTCAGTGGTGATCATACCAGCCCCGCTTGCGGATGTTGTTGAAGCTGTCGGTGGTATGACAGGCGAAGCACTGATCGACACGAGCCTTCGAGCCGGCGGCGCGCTGCGACACCATGCTGAAATGCTCCATGAAATGGCTGGGCGGCGCCTTGTGGCACTCGGAGCATTGGGTCGAGTTGACCGAGGGATGGCGGTAGTCGGAGATCCGCCAGCTCGCGGTCGTGTGGCAGCTGGCGCAGTCCTTGCCGAACAGGCCCAGGTGCGGGTCGCGGATCGAATGGCAACTCGCGCAGTCGAGCGCCGCCTCGGGCGCCATGGGGAGCGGTCTGGGAAGCATCGACATCGCACCCGGGCGCCAGACCTTCGGATCGAGCAGCGCCTTGTGGTTCATGCGGACGATGCCGCGATCGCCCTCATGCTCGACATGGCAGGAGGTGCATTTCTTCGCCTGCGCATGGAACTGCGTTGATTGCTTGGTCCCGAAGTCCGTGCCGGCGTGGCACGAAACGCAGCTCTTGTCCTCGACGCCCTTGAGCGGCGAGTGGCAGCTCCTGCACTGCGCGCCGAAGGGCTGGTGCGCGGCCGACAGCGGCCCCGGCATGACCAGCCGCGCGATCGGCCCGGCGCCCGCCGGCGCGCTTGAGCGCGTTGCGACCGCGACTACCAGCAGCGTGATCGAAGCGGCGAGGAAGAGCCAGTAGAGCAGCTTGGCACGGGTCATAGCCAGCGCAGCCCGAAGTAGATCGCGGCGCCGATGTGGAGCAACAGCAGGCCATAGACGAGGCTTCCCACGAGGATGTGCAGCCACCGCCAGCGCTGGAAGAGCCGGTTCGTCGCCTCTTCGGCGCGGATGGCGAATTCGGTATCGGCCAGCGCGGCTGCGATGTCCTCGGCCTCCTCGGGCACGGAAGGCACGGGCGGCTCTGCGGAGACGAAGAAGAGACGCTTCCAGCGCGAGAGCGGCGCGGCGGGCAGGGGCTGCGCGGCGGCGGGGGCGGGCAGCTGGAGGAAGGCCGACTGGAGCGAGGCCAGTTCCGAGCGGCGCCCGCGCAGCGCCTTGGCCGCCTGCGCCAGCAGATAGCGGCCGACGAAGCCGGTAAGGACGGTCAGCAGCAGTAGCCCCGTCAGCAGCACGCCGACCGGGCTGGCGAATGTGTGCGCGGCGTGCACCAGCCCGAGAATGGGGGCGAGGACACCGGCATAGACATGCACGGCCAGCAGCGTGGGCTTGCTGACGAACCGGGTCAGCAGACGCTCGGCCCATTTCCAGTGCTTTGCCGCGACATAGGGAAGCGTCAGGAGCATGAGCAGCGCGGCCGCGATACCGATGACGCCGCCGGCGAGGCTGCCGGGGAAGCGCGGCGCGACGTGCAGCACATAGCCCAGCGGGAAGAGCAGGAGGAAGCCGACCAGCAGGCCGACGAGCAGGTCGCCGCGCTCGCGCATCAGGCTTCCACCACCAGCGGCTGTCCCGTGCTCTTCGCCTGGCAGGCAAGGACATAGCCCTTGGTCTTGTCCTCGGGCGCAAGCCCGGTCTCGACCTCCATCGTGACCTCGCCCGAGATCAGCCGGGTCACGCAGACCCCGCACTCGCCCGAGCGGCAGGCATAGGGGATTTCAACACCGGCCCCTTCGGCGGCCTCCAGAACGGTCTGGTCGGCAGGCAGCGCGGCGGAAACGCCGGCGACCGAGAAAGTGATCGTGGTCGCCGCGACCGCCGCCGCCGCGGGAGTGCCTTCAAACGGCGCTGTCGGGGCCTTGACTTCAAGCGTCTCGGGCTCGGCCGGCAGCGAGGCGGGGCCGAAGGCTTCGGTGTGGAGCTGGACTTCGGGTACGCCGAGTTCGGCCAGTTCCTTGCGCATCGCCGCCATCATGCCCGGCGGGCCGCACAGGTGGATGCGGCGGCGCGCGATGTCGGGAACCGCCTCGACCAGCATCTGGCGCGTGATCGGACCTTCGGGGCCGAGCCACACGGTCCCGGGCGCACGCTGCATCGCCGCCAGGACATGGAGGTTGGCGAAGCGGCGTTCGAGCCGTTCTAGCTCATCGCGGAAAACGAACTCCTCGGTCGAGCGCGCGCCGTAGAGGAAGAATATCTCGCCGGGCCAGGCGGTGTCGGTGAGGTAGCGCAGCACCGACATCATCGGCGTGATCCCGACGCCGCCGGCGATGAGGACGATGCTCTCGGCGTCGGTGCCGGTGAAGGTGAAGGCGCCGAACGGGCCGGTGATTTTCAGATGATCGCCGACGGACACATGGTCGTGTAGATGGCGCGAGACGACACCCTGCTCCTCGCGCTTGACGGTCAGCTCGACATGGGCGCGTTGGGTCGGCGACGAGGCGATCGTGTAGGATCGGCGCGCCGCCCTGCCGCCTTCCGGTTCGACCTCGACCTGCAGGAACTGGCCGGGGAGGAAATCGAAGGGCAGCCGGTCGGCGGCCGGATCAGCGAGGCGGAAGGTCTGCACGGTCGGCGTCTCGCGCACGATCTGGACGACGCGCAGCTGGCCGGACCAGCTTTTCGGCTTGCGCAGCGACGCGCCCGCCGCCGGCGCAGAATTGCTGGGAGTGAGGGCGTCGAGGCTGGTCGCGGAAGCCGGCGCAACCCTGGGCGAGACGGGGGCCGGAACGGCCGACGCGGCTCCGTGCGGCTGCGCTGGCGCGGCTGCGCCGACGATCTTCCGGATGCGGCGCAGCCGCGCGAGCTGAAGCGCGAGCAGCGTCGCGCTGACCAGCGCCAGCACGAACATCAGCATGAAGTGCGACGGTGAGACGCCCAGCCACCGCGCCGGCAATTCGTGCGGCAGTGGGCCGAGGCCCATCTGCTCGCGGAACCACGAGACGGCGGTGTGCTCGGGAGGCCGCTCGCCGTCTACCGCTTCAAGCGCGGCGGAGCCGCTGCGGAACAGGTCGGCGCCCTCGCGCATCCGCCAGGCCGCCTTGGCCCGCGTTCCGGGATCGGCCGAGCGGGCGGCGGCGGACGCCTCGCCGATCAAGGCAAGCCCCTGCTCGACGCGTTCGCGCGCCTGCCGGGCGATCCGGCTGCGATCGTCCGCGCCGAGCGCAGGGACGAGCAGCTGGGACATGAAGGGCCCCGTCCTCCGGCCATGCTCGCCTGCTTCCCCCATCATCTCCCCCATCATCGCGTCCATGCCGGACCCGCTAGCGGCAGCCGGCGGCGCCATGGAGTCTCCGCCGACCATGGGCACCGCCGCGCCGCCGTGATGCGCGGCATGGTCTTCGCCTTCCTGAGCGCTCGCGATGGTGGAAAGTCCCAGCGCGAGCGCCGCGCAAAGACCCAGGCGACGCAGGCCGACCGTATTCAGCATCCCGGATCCCCGTACGATTTTTACATGTCTTTCATCGGGGTCGCTTGGTTCATCGCGCCGGGGTCGGTCGCTGGAGCGTCCCGCATGCCGCCCTGGCGCATCGCGTCATGGTCCATTTCCTGGCGGTGGTGACGCTCCATCTGCTCGTTGTCCTTCATGGCGTCGTGCATGGCATTGTCGCTCGCGTCCGCCTCGGGCGTCGCCGCGCCCGAGGCGTCGGTCGCGAGGTTGGAGGGTGCCGCGGAATCGGTCGCGGCGGGCGCGGTCTCGTCCTTCTTGCCGCAGCCGGCAAGCATGAGCGCGGCGGCCAGCGCGGCGGTGAAGGGCAGGGCGGATTTCGATGTGCTGTTCATGATCCTCTATCCTCTTTCATGGAAAAGTCCGGGTGGCGCGGAGCCACCCGGGCGGCCTCATTTGCTGTCGCCGAGTATCCGGCGGCAGCGGTCGTGCGACAGGTTCATCGGGTTGAGCCCCTGCTGCTTCATTTCGCCGTGGTCGTGCGGACTCTGGAGGCCCATCTGTCCCTCCATCGTCCGGCAACTGTCGATTTCGGCCGTGGTCGGCGGCGTGGTCGCGCAGGCGGCAAGGAACAGGGCCGGTACCGCTGCAATGATGATGCGTGTCTTCATGATCACTCCCTCTTGCTTGGTGGTCGTCGCTCTCCCCACCGTTGTCATGTGTGTGCTTCGGTTCGGCGCAGCTCATGCCGCGTCGAAAGGAAGGTCAGAATGGGACAATCGGTGACCGGAACATCGACCGGGCAATCCTCGGTGAGCGCATGGAGGACATCGCGGATGTCGGTGAGCCGCTCGATGCGGGCTTCCGCTTCGCGGATTTTCTCGAGCGTGATGGCGAGCACAGCCGACGCCTTCGCGGTATCTGAGGCCTGCAGGGCAAGGAGTTCGGCGCTTTCGGCGAGCGTGAAGCCCAGCCATTGCGCGGAGCGGATGAAGTTGAGACGCAGCAGGTCCGCATCTCCATAGAGCCGGTAGCCGGCACTGGTGCGATCCGGCGTGGGCAGGAGACCGGTTCGCTCATAGTAGCGGATCGTATCCCGTCCCACGCCGGCCGCCGCGGCGAGCTCGCCGATCTTGAAGGCCGTCATGACAGTCCGGCGCTTTCGCGCGCCGATCCCTGTTGGATAACCGGGACGGAATCCGGCCCGGCTTCCGCCCGGTCGCAGTGCGAAGCGGTACCGCGCGATTGCCGCCCTGTCCGCCCTGCGGCCGGACGGATGGCCGCAGGGCGGAACGACATCTGAGAACGCAAAGCCACGTTCAGTTCCTGTGCAGCTCGACGATGTCGTGCTTCGTAGGCGTGCCATCGGTCACGCTGACGTGAGCGAAATGTTCGTCATAGATGTGATCGATCCTGACATGCCCGACCGCCTGCCTGCGAAACGTGGGGCCCGCCCCCTTGTACGAGCTGCCGGCGACCGGCACGTTGCGGTAGACTTCGAGAACCTGCCCGACCTCGGCGCCGTCCGCCTTGCCGATGCAGACGACAGGACCGGCGTCGTCGTTGCCCACGATCGACCCGCGCATGAGCCAGCTATGGCCGATGCCCTGGGCGGTGGCGGGTACGGTCGAGAATAGGGCCAACCCTGCCGCCGCTGCAAACATGAGTGCTTTCATATCGAGTTCCTACCCTTGAGTGAGCCAGGCGCTGGGCGTCAGTTGGGGCGACGCAGCTCGACGATGTCGTGCTTGGCCGGCTTACCTTCGGTGACGCTGACATGGGCGAAGTGATCGTCGTAGATGTGATCGATCGTCACCTGGCCGATGCGCTGGCGATGGAAGGGGGCGACATTGCCCTTGGACGAAGCCGGGCCGGGATGCTGCACGACACGGTAGACTTCGAGAACCTGCCCGACCTCGGCGCCGTCCGCCTTGCCGATGCAGACGACGGTGCCGCTGGCGCTCGTATCGACGATCGAGCCGCGCATGAAGAAGGTATGGCCTAGGCCTTGCGCAAACACGGGGGTGGCGCCGAGCATCGCAATACCTGCGAGCGCCGCCATGACGGATTTCCTGATCATTTCCCGACTCCTGGGTTCGTGTGACCGTCGCTCACTTCTTCGACGGGAAGACGTTGTTCTTCTTGGTCAGGACTATGGTCCCATGTCCGGGCTCGGAATACGTAGACTCCGAATCGTCATGGGCGCTCGCGTGATAGCGGCAGCGAGACTGAGAGCGCCTGGGCTCAATAGTCGGGACGACGCATGCCGGCACGATAGGCCTGCGAGGTCTACGTAGGGACCAGCGAAGTTTTTCTGGCCATCTGCGCATCGGCGCAACGGTAGGCGCCTGGGCTGCCAGACCTAGCAAGAGTTTGCTGCCCATCTGCGGCCCAACAATTTTGGATGCGGGGATCCCAGCTGGCAAAAAATCCGTGAGAGTATACGATACATCGATGGACTGGCGAACCGAGCTTGAAATTCAGGAGCCAAGCTTCGCCCTAAAGCTATGCCTTGTGCGGAGTTCGCGAGTGTTCAGGCGCCTCTCGTGCCGGCAGCCTGTTCAATAACCTTCGTAATATCGATCCCCCGGCCGGCCACCATTGCAGGAATTCCATTCGCTGCGCCAATGGTCGCTGCGATGCTCACGGCGTAAATCCCGGTGATCGCGGGCATGTTGGCGTCACCTCAAGGTTTGTGCGCCAGACAACGATTTGGCGGACATAATGAGAACACTGGCTATGCCACGAGTTTGAGGCGGGCCATGGGATCGTTGAGGGTGCGGAACTCGCCAGGGGAGAGCCGGTTTGCCCTTTGCCACAGATAGTCGCCGGTCAAACTGATATGCACCCAGCCCATCGGCGAGAGATGGGCAAGCAGCGCATCATCGAAGGTGCCGCCGGATGATTGGAGATGCTGGGCGGCCCTGTCCATATAGACGGTGTTCCAGTAAGAAATCGCCGCGATCAGCAGATTGAGGCCCGATGCCCGATATTCCTGATTCTCGATCGAGCGATCGGTGAACCGCCCCTGTCGGTTGGTGTAGATCGCGGCGGCAAGGGTATGACGTGCTTCGCCTTTATTGAGGCCGGCCTGGCAGGCGCGACGCAAGTCGGGCTGTTCAAGCCAGTCGAGCGCAAATAGCGTCCGCTCGATGCGGCCGAGTTCGGCCAGCGCAAAATCCAGCCTGTTCTGGCGCTTGTAGGCGGCCAGCTTGCGCAGGATCGCGGAGGGCGCAACGGCTCCTTCCTTAATGGAGGCGACGATCCTGACGATGTCATCCCAATCGGCTTCGATCGCCGCCGTCTTGATCGTGCGGCCCATGAGGCTTTCGATGCCTTTGTAGGTCGAAGGCGCGGCGATCGAGCCGAGTTTCCGGTCGGCGATGTCGCGCAGACGGGGCACGAACCGGAAGCCGAGAAGATGGCAAAGGGCAAAGACATGGTCCGTCGCGCCGCCGGTATCAGTGTAATGCTCATGCAGCGGTAGCGCGCCGGCGCCGAGCATCAGGCCATCCAGCACGTAGGGGGCCTCGCCGGCGGTGGCCGACATGATCCGCGATCCGAACGAGGCAAAATGATCGGACAGGTGGGAGTAGATCTTCAGGCCCGGCTCGCTGCCATATTTCGCATTGATGTCGGCCGCCGCCGATCGGTTGCGGCCCGAGCGGAAGAACTGCCCATCGGAGGATGAACTAGTGCCGGCTCCCCAATGGCGCGTGAAAGGAAGATCATGGTGCGCGGCAACGATCATCCCCAACGCGGCCTGATAGTTTTCGGGCGACAAATACCAGTTGTGGGTCCAGGCAAGCTGGGCGTAGCTCACCCCGTCGCTGGCGTTGGCCATGCGCTCTAGACCCAGATTCGATCCATCAGCGAGAATGGCGGCGAGGATCGCGTGCGGGTTGTCATGCTCCTTGCCGGACCGAAGATCGCGAAATGCGCTCAGGAACCCGGTGCGCTCGGCCACCTCGACCAGGAGTTCGGTGATCCGCACGCGCGGAAGCAAGGCGTCGAGCCTGCGATCGAGAGCCTCCGCCTCGGGTGGAGTGATCGCCGGCATGGGTTGCAGCTTGAGCCGGTCGCGTTCGAGCGCCACGCCCGCGAGCCTGTTCGCCTTGAGTTGCTTGGCGAAACGGCGCAGCCGCCAGTCGAGCGTCCTTGCCCGCTCCTCCAGATAGGCGGCCGCATCGGTCTGGAATGGCAGGCTGTCGGCCACCTTATCGGCATCGCGTCGACTCAGCAAATAGGTGTCGAAGCGGCGATAATTGCGGGTTCCTTCGACCCATATGTCGCCGGCGCGCAACCGATCGCGCAGCGTGGCCATGATGGCCGTCTCGTATCGCCGGCGATCGACCTGGCCACCTTCGGTGATGAGGCGCTTCCACTGCCGGTTGGCGAATGGGAGCGGAACGCCCTCGGGCAGGCTGCGGGCCTTGCGGGCATTGGTATCGCGGATGACCTCGATGGCCTTGACCAGTTGCGATCCGCTCCCCGATGCCTTGAACGTGAATGTATCGAGGAAAGCCGGGCTGAACCGCCGCAGCGTCGCATAGCGACCAGTCGCCGCGACAAGCGCATCTTCGCCCGCCAGCTCGGCCAGCGCATCGACCTGCGATTTGGCTGCGACCAGTCTGTGCCAGCCTACCGCTTCGTCGATCAGTTCGAGCGGATTACCGCCATGTTCGACCGCCTCTCCCAGCGCGGCGATCGTCGCGCCGAACAGCCGCATAAGTTCGCCGACCGAGCGGATGCTGTCCTGATAGCGCCTTTCCCGCCCGCGCCGCGCCCGTGTGAACAGGCTTCCGACAAGCCTGTCGAACATCTGGATCGCACCATCGGCGAGCCTGGCATCGAGGTCGATGACCGCCGCGATCAGCGTCGCGCGGCGCCTGTTAAGGCTATAATCGGAGAGCAGGAACGCCGGCGCAACGCCACCTTCGCGCATGAACTGCGCGAACCGGAAGTCGGGGATTTTCGCGCCGATCGCCGGGTCGATGCCGATTCCGCGCACATAGCGTAGCCGTTCCAGCAGCCCGTTGATGTTCGCCGTGGTGGGCGCTTCCTCGAAATTGCGCAGCCAGGCCAGCGGCGTCATGCCGAAGTCGCTGTTGTTGACGATCAGATCATCGATCCGCGCCAGTTCGGCATGACCCAGGCTTTCGACAATGAGCGCCGCCGCGGCTTTGCGGGCGCGTGCCCTGCCGGCGAGGCCCGCACGTTCGAGCGTGTCTGCCGATGGAAGAATGAAGCGTTCCTGCTTCAGCCCCTCCATCAATGCGCGGACAATAGGTTCGCCCCGATCGGTCCGCTCCGCAGCTCTTGCGGCGAGATCGAGCGCGAGCGGTATATCCCCTCGCCGAAAAGGGTGTAGTCCCAGATGCCGTGCCGCAATGTCGGCATGATCGTTACGTGTTTGCGCGCGCTGGCCATAGTCGGCGAACGCATCAACATCGACGAAGAGCTGGGCGGCGAGATAGTGAAGGACCGCATCGGGGACGTCGACGTCGGGCTGCAAACCGAAGCCGGGATGCCGCATAAGCGCGATCTGCGTTGCCAGACCGAGGCGGTTGGCAGGGCGATAGCGGCGACCGACCAGTTCGAGATCCTCGGCGGCAAGGGTATAGTGGCCGACGATCGCGGTTTCGTCATGGGGGATATCGAACAGGCGACGCCTTTCTTCTCCGGTCAATAATCGCCGCCGCGCCATCCTGCCTCCATCCCGAGTCGAGAGCGACAGGCTAGCGTCAATCTGGAGTATAGCCTAACCGGACGTCAGGATGCAGCGGCGGTTTCTGTCAGGATAGGGTTATGGCAAGCATTTATTGACGCATGTTCCGCCGTGTCATAGAATTCAACCTGACATTTTGACCGGAGGCGGCGATGAAAGGCCAGAGGATCGGTTACGTCCGGGTGAGCACATTCGATCAGAATGTCGATCGCCAGTTGGACGGGCAGTCGCTCGACCGGATTTTCACCGACAAGGCATCGGGCAAGGACATCAACCGCCCCGAACTCGATGCCATGCTCGCCTTCGCCCGCGAGGGTGACACCGTCGTGGTCCACAGCATGGATCGATTGGCGCGTAATCTCGACGATCTGCGCAAACTGGTTCAGTCCCTCACCAAAAGAGGCGTCCGGATCGAGTTCGTGAAGGAAAGCCTGGCCTTCTCGGGCGAGGATTCCCCGATGGCCAACCTGATGCTCTCGGTCATGGGTGCGTTCGCCGAATTCGAGCGCGCCCTGATCCGGGAGCGGCAGCGCGAAGGCATTGCGGTCGCCAGACAACGCGGTGCTTATCGCGGGCGGAAACGTTCCCTCTCCGACGAAATGGTCGCCGAGCTGCACCGCCGTGTTGATGACGGCGAGCGCAAGGCCGTCATCGCCCGTGACCTGGGGATCAGTCGCGAAACCCTCTACCAGTATCTCCGCGCTGCCACCTGAGCCGGTTTCACCCAGCCTCGCTCACCCTTAGGCTTGTCTGATTGATACGACCAATGTCACGTCTCTTGAATTGCTTGAATCATATCAATGAGGATTGGAGGTCTCCTTCGTCAAACGAATGGCAAGAGCGCGACCGATTGCCGCTGCGGCGACTGGCTGGACGGCGCTTGGCGGAAATGGTGCAACCGAACTAGCATTGATCTCGCAAAGCGCATAGGAGCCATCGCTGATGGCTTCACCAGGGCGAAATAGGAAGTCGGCGTCCCAAAGAAGCGGAAGATCGTGGTCGACGATCGACAGCAACCTTTGCATCTCTGGAATCCAGCGATCCTCCATCGCTTTCCGTAAGGCTGCGAAGCGCGTCACCTCCGGTCCGAACATGGCGCGGCCCATCGGCTGTGGGGTTGACGACGTTGTATCAATGGCCGTTGGCGTCATCAGCGCAGTGATCAGGTTGTGCCCAAAGCCAACCACTCGGTGCCCGCACACGTAGCAGCGGACCATGCCCTCGGACGACTGCGGCTGATAAGCCTGATCGATCAGCACGCCGCCGTCGTTTAGAAACGGCACCCACCTTTCCAAGCACTCGGCTAGGCTGATGCGCTCCGATTTGCTTCCTTGGCGGGCCTCTTGAACTTTCACCGGCGTTTTCAAAGCCGGAGCGTTTCCCGCTTCGTCTAGTTGGACACGCCATACATTCCTGCCGCCGTTGCCGTAGTTCGGCTTCAGCACGCGCGGGCCTGCGGCAAGATGTTCGGGGAAACGAGCGCGAAGGCCTTCAGCGTCCACGTATCGATCGACATCGCTGCCCCATTCCATGGATCGCGTTGTGTAGAGCACTTCCTTGACGCCGATTTTGGCGATCACGTCAGGATGCGCGCTGACGACAACGCCGCACCCCGCGACTTCGCGCAGCATTGGATCGAGCTGCGAGCGGTCGCCTGAAATGTCCAACGGATTCACCCAGACCAGCACTGCGTCGCACGACAGCAGCTCGTCCCGAATCTCGCGAACCGCCTCGTCCCTGTACAGTACAGGCCTTGCGGTCGCCCCGAGCGCCCGCAAGGCCTGCATTATCGGCCACTGCCGGGCTTCATGAAAGCGATGCGTCCACTCGGCTGCTTGCCCACGCCAAAGAAGAGCGATGTTCGGGCCGGATGTCATTGTTGCATCTCCCCATCGGACCTGTCCCCTTTGTGGTCGCGAACTCAGGTGTCGCGCAGCAGTGGGTGTTAAGCCACGGCGGTCGGGTTCAGCCGCCGCCGCGCAAAGCCGCGGCATAGCGCCGGTCGACCACTTCCCAGTCGATGTTGCGGAAGAAGGCGTCGACATATTTGGCGGCGGCGGTGCCGTAATCCATGTGGAAACTGTGCTCGTACATATCGAGCGCGAGCAGCGGCACGCCGGCAATCGCACCGTGCATATGATCCCACGCCCAATGGTTGTGCAGCGAGCGCGTGTGGAGATTGTAGACGAGCACGCACCAGCCCGATCCGCCGGCAAGGCTCATCCCGGTACGGCGGAAGTCGGCTTCCCAGCGGTCGAACGAGCCGAACGCCGCGCCCAGCGCGTCGCGGATGGAACCGGCTGCCTGGCCGTTGCCGCCGAGCCCGTCGAAATAGACCTCATGGAGCACGACCGAGCCGGTGCGGTGCAGCTCCTCGCGCTTCAATCCGCCATAGACCACCGGCGGCAGGTCCGTGTCAGCGAGCGCGGCGGCAAGTCGTGTCTCGATCATATTCAGGGCCTTGACCGAGCCCGCATAATTGTTCTCGTGGTGCGATGTGATCAGCCTTTCGGAGAGGCCGTGAAGCCTGGCGGGATTGAACCTGAGCGGCTTGACCTGATGATTTCCGGCAAAGGCGGGGACAGCCGCCGGCGCTGCGGCCGGCGTCTGCGCAGAGGCTTCGTTGATAGTCATGGCGGCGGCTCCGATGCCAAGAGTTGCGATTGCACTGCGTCGGGAAAGATGGTCGATCGTCACGCGTCACTCCTTCAGATGATCATTACATATGCGGCCCCGAGGACCGAGCAGACGCCGAGCACCGGCAGCATGCCGGCCTTGAACCGGAACATGGCGAGTATCGCACCCACCGCGAGCGCCAGCGCCGGCCAGTTGACGGACGTTAGGACTGGGAGATCGATGGTGCCGGCTGCGAACGGCACTTCGCGGACTTGCTCGAACAGAGTGTGGATACCAAACCAGACCGCCAGATTGAGGATCACGCCGACCACTGCGGCGGTGATCGCCGAAAGCGCGGCCGACAATGCGCGGTTGCCGCGCAGCCGCTCGATGAATGGCGCGCCGGCGAAGATCCACAGGAAGCATGGCAGGAAGGTAACCCAGGTGGTGAGGATTGCGCCGAAGGTCGCGGCGACGAGCGGCGGCAGCCCGGTCGCTTCGCGGAAGGCCGCGAGGAAGCCGACGAACTGCGTCACCATGATCAGCGGCCCGGGCGTGGTCTCGGCCATGCCGAGCCCGTCGAGCATCTCGCCGGGCTGGAGCCAGCCATAGGTCTCGACTGCCTCCTGCGCGACATAGGCGAGCACCGCATAGGCGCCGCCGAAGGTCACCACCGCCATCTGGCTGAAGAAGGTGGCGATGCGGCTGAACACGTCGTCGGGGCCGAACGCGAACAGCAGCGCTGCGACCGGCCCGAGCCAGAGCAGCAGCAGGACGCCGGAGATGCGCAGCGACCAAGAGAGGTTCGGCCGGGCATGGTCGGGAAGGCCCTCGCCAAGAGCGGTGTCGCGGTCGTGGATTATCTCAGCGCCGGCGGGACCATGTCCGCCGCCGCCCTTGAATGCGGCGTAACCAGCGCGGCCACCGAAGAAGCCGATCAGCGCGGCGGCAAGCACGATCAGCGGGAAGGGCACGTCGAGCACGAAGATCGCGACGAACGCCAGCGCGGCAAAACCGCGCATGACGTTGTTCTTCAAGGCACGCGAACCCACCCGGACCACCGCCTGTAGCACCACCGCCAGCACGGCGGCCTTCAATCCGAAGAACAATCCCTCGACCAGCGCCACTTCGCCGAGCAGCACATAGACATAGCTGAGCCCTAAAATCGCGAGGAAGCCGGGCAGCACGAATAGCGCGCCCGCGACCAGGCCGCCCTTGGTCTTATGGAGCAACCAGCCAATATAGACAGCTAGCTGTTGCGCTTCAGGGCCGGGCAGCAGCATGCAATAGTTGAGCGCGTGGAGGAACCGCTCCTCGCCGATCCAGCGCTTCTCCTCGACCAGGATGCGATGCATCACCGCTATCTGGCCCGCCGGTCCGCCGAAGCTGAGCAGCGCGACCCTGATCCAGACGCGCACCGCCTCGCCAAAGCTGATGCCGTGCTCGTGCAGCGTCTCGACTGCGATTTCAGCGCGTGCGCTGGCCTCCATCTTTAGTCCTCTTTTCGCCGGGTGAAGTGAGCATAGAATCCGTCGAGCGCGGTCGATCCGCGCGCGATCCGCTCCTCGTCGTCGTCGGTGCCGGCACAGATGCCGGCGATAAGCGCGCTCACTCCCGGAGTTTCCGGGCGCTCGAACCGAGCATCGGCAATATCAAGGTCGTGAACAATTTCGCCGAGCGCCCGCAGCGCGGGGTCGGTCTCGAGACCGGTGAGGAACACCAAGGTCTCGAAGGAGCAGCGGTCGCCTTCGTGGGTGAACTCAGCGTCCGCCATGTCGAACCTCAGTTCGTCAGGCTCCGGCACATATCCTTTGCCCTCGACGAACTTGAAGCTCGCCTCGGGGTCGATGAAGCGGCGAATGAGCCAGGCGGACGCGATGCGATCGACATGGACATGGCGGCGCGTCACCCAAACGCGGCGCTTTAGCTCCGCCGGGGTCAGCTCGGGCGCACCGGGGCCGCTCACATCGGGATGTTGGTGAGAGCGGCGGTCCGCCTCGGTGATGGCGGCCTGTGCCGCCTGCCGACCATGCGCACCGAAAAAGTCGATCGCGGCGACCTCGTTCAGGCGTTTGCGCAGGCGGCCCACATCCGCCGCCGCGACATACTCGCCCTCACACAGCGCGCGCGCCTCGCGTGCCAACTCCTCATAGTCGGCGTCACGCGCAGCGTCGAACACTCCGCGCAGCTCCGCATCGCCCATGCCGCCGACAAGGCGCGCTTCGAGGATCAGCGCCTCGCCGCCATTTTCGGTGATCTCGCGATGCAGTTCTTCGAACAGCGCGCGCGTGTCCTCGCGATTGGGGAGCGCATGGACGGCGTTCTTGAGCGGCGCGGCCCCGATCGCCTGCAAACGCCGCCAGACCTTCACCCGCAAATAGGCAGGCTTAGCCGGAAGCTGCGGGATCAGGAGCAACCAAGGGGAAGCTTGTGTGTTTGTCATAGTTGTATCGTCACTAGCCTACAAGTGTAAGGGTTGCATCACAAGCCTCATGAGCATAGGACTGCTTATCCCGAAGAAAGAAACCGGAGCGCAATGTCGCGGCTCGCCGGCGGCGCGCTCGCATGACGTGAGGCTTTCCGTGTCGAGTGCGCTGATGAAGGATCAATTATGCTGAAAAAGACCATCGCCTTGGGATTCGCCAGCCTCCTGCTGGCAAGCCCGGCATGGGCAGCGCCGGACTGGTCGGCTGTCGACCGGGCGATAGGACGAGCGGGGGCCGAACAGCCGGGGGGCGTTCACCGCTACAGCTTCCCGCGTTCGGACCTGAGCGTCACGCTGGATGGGGTGACGATCAAGCCCTCCCTCGCGCTCGGCTCTTGGGCGGCGTTTCAGCCGATGGGCGACGAGGCGATGGTGATGGGCGATCTCGTGCTGACTCACGACGAGGTGAACCCCGTTTTGAGCCGCCTGCTCGCAAGCGGTTTTACGATCACCGCGCTCCACAATCACCTGCTCCGCTCTTCGCCTGCGACCATGTACATGCACATTGCCGGCCACGGCGACCCGGTGAAGCTCGCGGCCGCGCTCCGGCAAGCGCTATCAGCCAGTCGGACCCCGCTCGCCGCGCCGCAATCGCCTTCGGCCAGCGCAGCCGCATCGCGGCTCGACCTCGATGTGGCCGCGCTCAACCGGTTGATGGGCGGTGAGGGCAAGACGGCCGGTGGCATCCTCCAATACAGCTTTCCGCGCGCCGAGCGGCTGATGGACGGCGATATGGAGACTCCGCCGACGATGGGCACGGCGACCGCGATCAACTTTCAGCCAACCGGGGACGGCCGAGCCGCCATCACCGGCGATTTCGTACTTGTCGCAAACGAGGTCGATCCGGTCCTGCGCGTGCTGCGGACGAACGGGATCGAGGTCACGGCGCTGCATAATCATATGCTAAACGACGAGCCGCGGCTGTTCTTCATGCACTTCTGGGCCAACGACGACGCAGCCAAGCTCGCCCGTGGGCTGCGCGCGGCGCTCGACAGGATGAACAATCAGAGGAGTTGAACTCGGACGACGGCTCATTGGGCCGTAACCGCCGCCCGCCCGACCCCACGGCCCTTATGCAGGAAGTGGAATGGAACATGGCTAGCAAACGAACTCTCACTGTTGTCGCAGGCGTGGGCGCGGCCGCGCTGGCGATCGCGGGCGTGGCGATCGCGCAAAACCACGAGGCGAACGAAAACCGGATAATCGGCAAGCACAGCGAACGAGACATCCCGCTTGCTCAGGTGCCCGAGGCCGCGATGAACGCGGCACGCGCGCAACTCGCGTCAATAAGCAAAGCGGAGCAAGTCACCCGAAAGGCGGACGGAAGCACGCTCTATGAAATCAAGGGCAAGAACAGCGACGGAAAGACGATCGAACTGTTCGTCACGCCCGAAGGCCAGGTGCTCGGCCGCGAATGATGGATCAGCACGGGGCGCCGGCCGTCGAGGGCCGTGCGCCCCTTCCGAAATGATACTGCGGAATAGGAGACGAAAATGCGGCCAAGGCGATGGATATTGTTATGCGCCGCTTTGGCCGCCCTGCCTGATAGTGCGATCGGCCAAACCGAACCCGCGTCGGCGACGGGCTCGGCGTTGTTCGTAAGCTGTCAAGCGAATGAGCCGCGATGCGGCGCTTACCTCCAAGGCGTGCTCGACATGATGATCGTCGCGCGAAAAGCGGAATGCCGCGCTCCACGCTATGACCGATCGGCGCTGCGCGCGGCATATTTACGCTGGGCGGAGCAGAATAGCTATTTTATGAGTGTTCATATGGTGGCCGGAGCTGAACGCTCGTTAGCGAAGGCTTGGCCATGTCAGTAGCATCGTACCCCGCGGCGTAGCCTGCCCGGCGGCTGCCTTTGAGGGCAGGCGGAGCGTCCGCCTGGCGGTGAATTCCGCCAGCTCAACGATCCCATGTCGCGCCTCAAGCTCGCTAATTAGCCGATGTTCGCATTATGTCTGCCAAATCGTTGTCTGGCGCACAAACCTTGAGGTGACGCCCTCAAGCCTCGTCTCGATTACCGAGGATCCTGTGCTTCCCGCGCTCTACGATACGGAGATCGCGCTGATAGAACGCCCCGGTCTTTCGGAGACCGCGCACCGGCTTGCGCAGCACATCGTCGCCGCACTGGAGAGAGGCGCCTAGAGCCGCGCCGGCCCCCGAATGTGCCACTCACCGGCTTGACGGCGTGCCGCTGCAGATGCTCGCGACATTGAAAAACAGGAGGCGGTTCACGACCCCCACGTCGATCGAAGCATGGCGGCGGCAAAGGGCAGGGCGGCGACACAGCCGATCCTGCCGGGACTAGCAAGTGTATTGGCCTGGTCGTTCGCCGCGCCCGCGGGGAGAATCGCCTGCGCAACGGCGAGTGTGTAACACCTTTAAGTCGTTTAATCATTAACCGACCGGTACAATGTCGTTAATTCTGCCACGGACTTGTCGTAGGCCCCATCGAGCCAAAATTTGAGATATAAAACTCGAGGGAGTACGTACTTTGAGAAGTCCAATTGCACATTGTGCACCTAGCAAATTGACTCAGGGACGATAGTCTTTACGATGGAGGTGTCGAGCGCCTCGTACTCATGCAGGCCGATCACGTCGTAGAGCTCTTGGCGGGTCTGCATCTCGTCGACCATATTGTGTGTGCCGCCGTCCTTGCGGATCACGGCATAGAGCTTGGCCTGGGCTTTGTTGGCGACGCGCAAGCTGGAGACCGGCCAGATCACCATCTTGTAGCCCCAGGCCTCGAACTCATCGGCGGTGTAGAACGGGGTCTTGCCGAACTCGGTCATGTTGGCGAGCAGCGGCACGCCGGGCAGATCCTCGGCGAACTGGGCGAACATCTCACGGGTGACGAGCGCCTCGGGGAAGATCGCGTCTGCACCGGCTTCGACATAGAGCTTGGCGCGTGCCACGGCGGCGTCATAGCCCTCGACGCCAGCGGCATCGGTGCGCGCGACGATGACGATGTCTCGGCTCGCCTTCTTTGCCGCGGCGACCTTGGCGGCCATGTCCTGCGCCGGAACCAGGTTCTTACCGTTCAGGTGCCCGCACTTCTTGGGCAGAATCTGGTCTTCGAGGTGCACCGCGCCCGCGCCTGCTTCCTCGAAAGTGCGGACCATGTGCATTACGTTGAGCGCCTCGCCATAGCCGGTGTCGCCGTCAACCAGCAGCGGCAGGCCCGACGAACGGACGATCTGGCGGATGAAGAAGGCCACCTCGTCCACCGTGATGATGCCGAGGTCAGGCAGGCCCATCGAGGCGGTCATCGCCGCGCCGGAGAGGTAGAGCCCGTCGAAGCCGGCCTGCTTCGCCTGGATCGCCGCCTGGCCGTTGTGCGCGCCGGGAAGCTGGTAGATGCCGGGGCGCGCCAGCTCTTCGCGGAAACGCTGGCCGGCGCTGGTCTTGGGAAGTTCGTCAGCAACAAGATAGGGCATGGATGGTCCTTGGGGCAGGATGGATCAGGCGCGCTCGGCAAGCGGCACGAAGGTCAGGTTCTCGGGGCCGGTATAGTTGGCTGAGGGGCGAATGATCTTGTTGTCGACGCGCTGTTCCATCGCGTGGGCCGCCCAGCCGGAAGTGCGGCTGATGACAAACAGCGGCGTGAACATCGCGGTCGGCACGCCCATCATGTGGTAGCTGACGGCTGAGAACCAGTCGAGGTTGGGGAACATCTTCTTGGCCTGGTCCATCACCGTCTCGATCCGTTCGGCGATGTCGTACATCTTGGTCGATCCGGCCTCGTCCGAGAGCGCCTTGGCGACGCGCTTGATGACGACGTTGCGCGGATCGCTGATCGTGTAGACCGGGTGGCCGAAGCCGATTATGACTTCCTTGGCGTCCATGCGGCGGCGAATGTCGGCCTCGGCCTCGTCGGCGTTCTGGTAGCGCTTCTGGATTTCGAAGGCGACCTCGTTGGCGCCGCCGTGCTTGGGACCGCGCAGCGCGCCGATCGCGCCGGTGATCGCCGAATACATGTCCGATCCCGTGCCCGCGACGACGCGCGCGGTGAAGGTCGAGGCGTTGAACTCGTGCTCGGCATAGAGGATCAGCGAGGTATGCATCGCGCGCACCCAGCTCTCGGGCGGGGTTTTACCGTGGAGCAGATGCAAAAAGTGGCCGCCGATCGTCTCGTCGTCGGTCTCGACCTCGATCTCCTTGCCGTTGTTCGACAGGTGATACCAGTAGAGCAGCATCGAGCCGAGCGAGGCCATCAGCTTGTCGGCGATGTCGCGCGCGCCGGGGGCGTTGTGATCGTCCTTCTCAGGCATGGCGCAGCCCAGCGCCGAGACGCCGGTGCGCATCACGTCCATCGGGTGCGAGGCGGCGGGCAGCGCGGCCAGCGCTTCCTTCACGCTCAGCGGCAGGCCGCGCATGGCCTTGAGCTTGATCTTGTAGGCCTTCAGTTCGGCCGCGTTGGGCAGCCAGCCGTGAACCAGCAGGTGGGCGATTTCCTCGAACTCGCTGGTCTCGGCGAAGTCCAGGATGTCATAGCCGCGATAGTGCAGGTCATTGCCGGCCTTGCCGACAGTGCAGAGCGCGGTGTTGCCGGCAGCCAAACCTGAAAGCGCAACGCGTTTCTTCGTTTCAATCATGACTGCTTTCCCATCATGTTTTCCTGACTTTCGATCGAGGGAATACGCACCCAGCCTTCCATCAGCACGCGAGCACTGCGGCTCATGACCGCCTTGGTGACAATCCACTGTCCGGCTTTCAGCTTCGCCTCGGCGCCGACACGCAGCGTGCCCGAAGGATGGCCGAAGCGCACAGCCTGGCGTTCTCCGCCACCCGCCGCCTCGTTGACGATCGTGCCTGGAACTGCCGCTGCCGCGGCGATCGCGACCGAGGCGGTGCCCATCATCGCGTGGTGGAGCTTGCCCATCGACAGCGCGCGGACCAACAGGTCGATATCGCCGGCTGCGACTGTCTTGCCGCTCGACGTTTGGTGGTCAACGGGCGGAGCGACGAAGGCGATCTTGGGGGTATGCTGACGCTTGGCGGCTTCTTCCGGGGTCTTGATCAGCCCCATCCTGAGAGCACCGATCGTGCGAAGCTTCTCGAACCGAGCAAGCGCGGCGGCATCGCCATTAATCGCCTCGCGCAGCTCGGTGCCGGTATAGTCGATGTCTATGGCCCGCACGAAAATCGTGGGAATGCCTACGTTGATCAGCGTGGCTTCCAGCCTGCCGCCGGCGACCAGATCGTCCGGCACCTCGAGCGTATCGACGAGATTGCCGGTTGGGAACATCGAATTGCCCCCACCATCGTTCTTGCCATCGTCTTCTGCCGGATCGACGAATTCGAGCACGATCTCGGCTGCGGGGAAGGTGACGCCGTCCAATTCGAAGTCGCCGGTTTCCAGCACCGCACCGCCTGCGACGGGCACGTGAGCGATGATCGTCTTGCCGACGTTGGCTTGCCAGATGCGGACGGTGCGGATCCCTTCCTCGCCCGCCGCGACATAGCCGGCGTGGATCGCGAAGGCGCCAGCTGCAGTCGAGAGGTTACCGCAATTGCCCGACCAGTCGACGAAATCGGTGTCGATCGAGACCTGGCCGTAGAGGTAGTCGACGTCGTGATCGCGCACGGTCGCTGGCGCAATGATCACGCATTTGCTCGTGCTCGAGGTCGCGCCGCCCATGCCGTCGATGTGCGCGGCGTAGGGATCGGGGCTGCCGATCACCCGCTGGAACAGCCGGTCGCGCTCCGGGCCCGGCAGGCGCGCCGCTTCGGGCAGGTCTTCGAGCCGGAAGAATACGCCCTTGCTGGTGCCGCCGCGCATATAGGTGGCGGGAACGCGGATCTGCGGCTGGATGGCCGGGTTGATCGGGGGCATCAGGCAGGCTCCGCTTCGGCGGCGAGGAAGTCCTGCGCGAAGCGCTGTAGCACGCCGCCGGCCTCGTAGATCGAGACTTCCTCGGCGGTATCCAGGCGGCAGGTCACGGGCACTTCCACGCTATCGCCGCTCGCGCGGTGGATGATCAGCGTCAGGTCGGCGCGCGGGCGGCGCGTGCCGGTCACGTCGTAGGTTTCGGTCCCGTCCAGCCCCAGCGTCAGGCGCGTCGTGCCCGGCTTGAACTCCAGCGGCAGCACGCCCATGCCGATCAGGTTGGTGCGATGAATGCGTTCGAAGCCTTCAGCGACGATGGCTTCCACGCCGGCCAGCCGCACGCCCTTGGCTGCCCAGTCGCGCGACGATCCCTGGCCGTAGTCGGCCCCGGCGATGATGATGAGCGGCTGCTTGCGGCCCAAATAGGTCTCGATCGCTTCCCACATGCGCATGACCTTGCCGTCGGGCTCGACGCGGGTGAGCGAGCCCTGCTTCACCGCGCCGTCGACCAAGGCCATCTCGTTGACGAGCTGCGGATTGGCGAAGGTCGCGCGCATCGCGGTCAGATGATCACCGCGGTGGGTGGCGTAGGAGTTATAGTCTTCCTCGGGCACGCCCATTTTCGTCAGGTATTCGCCTGCCGCAGAGCTGGCGAGGATCGCGTTCGAGGGCGACAGGTGATCGGTGGTGATATTGTCGGGCAGGATCGCCAGCGGACGCATCCCGGTGAGCGTGCGCGGATTGGCGGCCAGCGCGCCGACGCCTTGCGTGTCCCAATAGGGCGGGCGGCGGATATAGGTCGACTGCGGGCGCCAATCGTAGAGCGGATCGACCTTCTCGCCCGCGCCAGTGCGTGCGAACATCGGGTCGTATACGCTGCGGAACTGCTCGGGCTTCACCGAGGCGGCGACGATCGCGTCGATTTCCTCGTCGCTTGGCCAGAGGTCGGCGAGGCGGATTTCCCTGCCGTCGACAACACCGAACACGTCCTGCTCGATGTCGAAGCGTACCGTGCCCGCCAGCGCATAGGCAACCACCAACGGCGGCGAGGCAAGGAAGGCCTGCTTGGCATAAGGGTGGATACGGCCGTCGAAGTTGCGGTTCCCCGAGAGGACGGCGGTGGTATAGAGATCGCGGTCGATGATCTCCTGCTGGATCTTCGGATCGAGCGCGCCCGACATCCCGTTGCAGGTGGTGCAGGCATAGGCGACGATGCCGAAGCCCAGCTTTTCCAGTTCGGGCAATAGGCCGGCCTCTTCCAGATAGAGCCGCGCAACCTTCGATCCCGGCGCGAAGCTGGACTTGACCCACGGCTTGCGCGTCAGGCCCAGCGCATTCGCCTTCTTCGCAACGAGGCCGGCGGCGACCACGTTGCGCGGGTTCGAGGTGTTGGTGCAGCTCGTGATCGCGGCGATGATCACCGCGCCATCGGGCAACAGGCCTTCGCGTTCCTCAGCCATCGCCTTTTCAAGATCGACGGCGATGCCGCGTTTTTCCAGTGCGGAAGTCGGCAGGCGGCGATGCGGATTCGACGGGCCGGCCATGTTGCGCACGACGCTCGACAGGTCGAACTCCAGCACGCGCTCGTACTCGGCGGTCTTGAGCGCATCTGCCCAAAGGCCGGTGATCTTTGCATAGGTCTCGACTAGCGCGACCTGCGCGGGGTCGCGCCCGGTCAGCAGCAGATAGTCGATCGTTTGTTGGTCGATGTAGAACATCGCGGCGGTCGCGCCGTATTCGGGGCACATGTTGCTGATTGTCGCGCGGTCGCCGATCGACAGGCTGTCCGAGCCTTCTCCGAAGAATTCGATCCAGGCGCCCACCACCTTCTGCTGGCGCAGGAATTCGGTGATGGCCAGCACGATGTCGGTTGCGGTGATGCCGGGCATGCGCCGGCCGGTCAGCTTCACGCCGACGATATCGGGCAGCCGCATCATCGAGGCGCGGCCGAGCATCACCGTCTCGGCCTCCAGCCCGCCGACGCCGATGGCGATCACGCCCAGCGCATCGACGTGCGGCGTGTGGCTGTCGGTGCCTACGCAGGTGTCGGGAAAGGCCACGCCGTCGCGAAGCTGGATCACCGGCGACATCTGCTCCAGGTTGATCTGGTGCATGATGCCATTGCCGGCGGGGATCACGTCGACGTTCTCGAAGGCCTTCTTAGTCCATTCGATGAAGTGGAAACGGTCCTCGTTGCGGCGATCCTCGACCGCGCGGTTCTTGTCGAAGGCCTGCGGATCGAAGCCGCCGAATTCCACGGCAAGGCTGTGGTCGACGATGAGCTGGGTCGGCACCACCGGATTGACCTTGGCCGGATCGCCGCCCTGATCGGCGATTGCATCGCGCAGGCCGGCGAGATCGACGAGAGCGGTCTGACCGAGGATATCGTGGCACACCACGCGCGCCGGATACCAGGGGAAGTCGAGATCGCGCTTGCGGTCGGCGATCTGGATCAGCGCGTCGTTGACCAGCGCCGGATCGCAGCGGCGGACGAGTTGCTCGGCCAACACGCGAGAGACGTAGGGCAGGCCGTCATAGCTGCCCGAGCGGACCGCTTCGATGGCTGCGCGGGCGTCGAAATATTGGGCTTTCGCCCCGCTGCGATGGTAAGTGAAACTTTGCAAAAAGTCGCGCTTGGCGAATTTGGTCGCGCCGAAGCTACTTCTGTCTTTCTGTGCTATTTCAGGTTGCCGCTGTTCCATGAGGCATATCTAGCAAGATGCCTTCTGTCGGATAATTGAAAGACCCACGTTTGCGCTATAGTCTTAGCCTATCGGCTAGTGCTTCCGGTGATCTGGCAACGACCGGTGAGCCAGCATGCATGTTGCTGGCCGACCTTTGTGCGGCGCAGCAGCCTCTGCCAGGGGCACAACAGATCGGCATGAAACCAACCACATTTCCTAATCGGTTAGACCCAGCGATTGTCGATCGCCTGTTGCCCCTGCCAGATCGACCCCGGCGAGCGCTGCACGAGCTTGTGCGTCAAGCAACCGGACTCTGGCGTCTGTGGCGGCCTCTTCACGGAGATTGAGTACGAAGAAATCGCTGGCTCCCAAAGAAAACCTGCGCCGTTCAGCCTCGGCCATTTCATCGGCCAGCTCAGCTTCTTGTCCCGCAAGTTGCGCGGTGCGATCCGCACCCTCCACGGCGATAACGATGGCTCTGACTTCCACCGCGATTTGGTCGCTGATCAGCTTCTGCCGCGTGCGCAGCCCATCGATCTCAGCCTGGGCTTCTGCGATCTTTCCTCGTGCCTGACGGCGTTGCAGCGGCAATGTAAAGCGCAAGCCGACAATCGCCTCTTCACCATCGCGCGATCGGCCCCCGAGGCCTGTTTGCCCCATGTCGTAAGAGAGTTCGCCGCGAAGGTCGAGACGTGGCTTGAGCTCATTCTCGGCAAGCGCGAGGCGTAGTTCCGACTGAGCAATCCGTGCATCGAGCGAACGAACGTCGGGGCGGTCAACCGGTCCGACCGGACGGGCGCTCTGAAACTTTGGCAGGGAGCTGGGGAGTCGGTCAGGGGCGGGCGACAGACGGTTGCCCGCCTCATTGCGATAGAAAAACGACAAGGCGTTCGCCGCCGCCGCAAATTCCTGCTCAGAGCGCACCACGAGAGCACGGCGGCGCACGATGTTCTGATCCGTTTCCGTCAGGAGGATGTCTGCCCTAGCGCCGAGCTGAACCTGGCGCGCAATGCCGCCTCGCCGAGTTTCCGCGAGTTCGAGCAAAGACTGGTATGCCTTGAGACGCAAGCCTGCGGCGACCCAGTTCTGATAGGCTGATACGGCCCGTGCCTGCACACCGATCGCTACCATTTCCCGGTCGAGACGCGCCACATCTATGTCGCGTGCGGCAATGGCTGCGCGTCCGCGCCGCTCGTCGATGGCGCTGTCGCGCAGCAAGGCGAAAAGGCCCCCGATCTTTAGCTCGCCGAGCCGATCCGTGTACGCCTTGTCCTCATAGATCGGAAAGGTGCCTCGCGAGACCCGGTATCCTCCATAAACCTGTCCGCCATTACCCGTAAGTGGACGGTATGCGCGGCTCTCGATCGTGCTTCCATCGTAGTAGCCCGCGACACGACTTTGCGCGTCGATCTCGAACACTGTGTCGAAAGCGCCTTCAGCCGTCAGAGCACGTCCTTCGGCCTGGCGCACGCGGGTCATAGCCTCGACAATTTGAGGGGCATGAACAGCCGATGCTCTCAGAACTTCGTCGAGTGTCAGAGGCGATGTTCCCTGGGCTGCCAATTCCATTGGCCAGAGCATTAGCAGTACCCATACACGCCGGAGCATCACTTTGCCTTGCCCGCTTTAAGCACAGCCGCTTCGTCGTCCTTTCCATGCTCGGACTTGGCAACACCTTGTCCCTCGCCGAATGACAGGGGAAAATCATTCAGTTGGCGCCAGAGTTCGTAGCCGACAGACACCGTTTCCATCTGAATCCAGCCCCGTACCTTGGCCCCGAGCCGCGCGAAGCGGCGATCTGGCCAGGCAGGCTTGCCCGGCATGGGCTCAATCAGCACACGAAATAGGCCATTGGCGCCGGGCGTCGGGTCGAGCCCGCGGACTCGGCCATCAAAAAGGCCCTGCGCCACCGACGGCCAACCGCTGAACTGGATCGCCGGCCATCCTTCGAATTCGAGCCGCACGGCTTGGCCGGTGCGCACAAGCGCCACATCGCGCCCATCTATGTAAAGTTCGACAGCGCGTTCCACCCGCTCGGGCGCGACAACTGCCAGCACCGTTCCAGCGGACACAAGAGCACCACCGGCGGCTGCGTTGACGTTCTGAATGCGGCCATCGCGCGGCGCCCGTACGAGTTGCGCCGACTGACGGCTGACCTGCACGTCGATCCGATTCAACTTCGCTCGCGATTCCGCGAGCTTTGCCGCTGCGTCGGCAACCTTGATCTGAGCCTGTTCGAAATCGCGCCGTGCCGCCAGCCCCTCGGCCAGAAGCTGCCGCGTTCGGCCGACATCGATGTTCGCTACGGCTTGCCCCTGCCGAACGGCCGCGATCTCGGCTTCGACCTGCGCCCGTTCGGCCGCAAGGCGTGACAACATATTAGGATCTACGTCTACGACGCGGGCGATAGGTTGTCCACGTTCCACATGCTGGCCATCCTGCACGTACCATCGCTCAATGCGTCCAGGGATCAGGGCCGCCACGTCTTGCGCACGATCATCAGGGTCAAGCGCCGTCACCTTCCCATCGCCGATCGCCGTCTGAACCCACGGCACGTAGAACATGATCGCAGCCGCGAGCGCTACGCCAATTCCGATCATCCAGGCGATGACGACCGAAATGCGGGGGGTGTGCATCGCGGCGAGCGTGGGAAAGTGAGACAGGTGCTCAGCGCGGTACGGCATGGCCAACCTCCAGCATCGCGACGAAAGCTTGCAATGCATCTCGTCCGTCAAATCGGCGCTGTTCGCGACGTCCTAGCCAAAGCCAGCCATCCAGTTCGATAGGTCCCGGGCGGCCGGTGCAGAGGAGGACGGTGGTTCCCGCCTTCCGCAGATCGCTTAAGACCGCGGCCAGTCGCTCGGGCGGCATCACATCGAACAGCGGCGACAAGAGCAGAAGCTTTGGTTTGGCCAGAAGCGCGTTCGCGAGCTTCAATTCCATGACCTCGCCGACCATGAGCGGCCAACCCGAAGAGGCCAGCGGCGTATCGAGACCGTCGGGCAACATGGCTATGCGCGGCGACAGACCGACCGCACCGATGGCATCGAGCATGGCAGAGGCGCTGGCATGAGGGGCTGCAAGTGACAGATACTCTCGGATGGTGATCTCGACTATGGTTGGTCGATCGAGCACGATGATCTCGGAGCGGAGCAGATACATGTCCAGTCCGCCCAAATCTGCTCCACCGACAGTAACCAATCCTTGCTCGGGTGCTGCATGGCGCTTGAGAACCCTGGCAAGCAGGCGCTCGACGCCAGCTTCGGCGACGATGACAAGCTGTTCACCGGCGGCGAGCGCGAAGTCGAAACGCGCTGTTTCGATGGCCACATTGCGCAATGCCACGGCGCCGTCTCGGGGGCCTTCGGCACGATCGTCCGGCGCAGGCTCCTGTGGGATTGCGTAAAGCAGCGATAGTTCTTCGGACGAAGCGACGAGATCGTAAAAGGTGTCTAGATACCAGCCAAGCTGGGACACGCCGTAGAAAACACCCGACAAGATCAGTTCCGCCGCGACGAGCTGCCCGATCGACAGCTGGCCCGAGAGAATCAGATTGCCCCCTAGCGCCAGCAGGGCAGCGGACGCGGTCGCGTAGAGCAGGAGACACGCCAAGGTCTGGGCAAAACTATAGCGGAAATAGCGGCGATGCCGCTCGACATAAGTTGCGGTCATGGCTTCGGACCGATCCATCGCAAAGCCAAGATGTCGGCTCGATTTGTAAAAGCCGTTTGATCCGCCGACGGTCTCCAGCCACCGAGCTGTATCGTGCTTGGCGTGGGAGAGGGCGACGGCCGAGGTCAGCGAGCCGCGCGACCATAGCAGCCAGACCAGCAGCAGGGCGACAATTAAAATGACGTTAAAGGCCAAGAAGAAAGGATGGTAAAAGCCCGTTATCGCCAGACCTACGGCCGACTGTAGAACGATGGTGAAGCCACCAATCAGCAGACTAGGCACCGATTTCTGCACGACGCCGAGATCGAAGTAGCGGTTGAACAGATCCGAACGCCGGGCGTCGCCAAAGAATGGATCCCGGGCGTGGACGGCGCGAACCGTGATCTCCGCGACGACACGCGCGAAAATCCTGCGTTCGAACAATGCCATGAGATGCACCCGCAGTGCGCTCAGCACTGCCACGATGAGCAGCAGAACGAACAATACCGCTGACAGGGTCCAAAGCGGGGCCGGCAAAGCGGTATGAGCCACGCTGTTGATGAGCAGCTGCACCGAAATCGGCGTGGCCAGCGACAACAAGCTTATGGCAACGCCATATACGGCTGCGAGACGAAGATAGCTCGCGTCTGGTCCGATAATCTCGGAAAGCCAACGCGCCGCGTCGCGCAAGCCGAGTTGCTGATGTTCCGCCATCTATTCCCCTGATACGTTTCGAACCTGCCCGTACAACGAAGCCATAAGCCTTGCGTCGGTCAGAGGCCAATATGTTCTGTTGCGATTTGCCTATAGGCTGTGATTATATCGCATCCATGCCGACACTTCGCCAACTTGAATATCTCGTGACAATTGCGGACACACAGTCGTTCGTAGAGGCCTCTCGGCTCACCAACGTGTCGCAGCCGACGCTCAGCCAGCAGGTCAGGGCGCTCGAAGATCGCCTAGGTGTCAGGCTGCTAGATCGCGGAACCGCTGGCGCCGTGCTGACGCCAGTCGGCCGCAGCGTCGTGGTCACGGCGCGGCGAATGCTAAGCGATGCACGCGACATCGTCGCTCTGGCGTCCAGTTCGGCAAATAATCTGACGGGTACCCTAAAGCTTGGCACTACCCCGACCTTGGGTCCCTACCTGCTATCGCCGATCATCGCCGAGCTTCACCGGGTCGCGCCAGGCCTACGGCTGCACGTTCGTGAAGGCATACCTGACGACCAGGTACTCGAGCTTTCGCGTGGTAACATTGATGTCGTGCTTGGACCTATGCCGATCATGGGCGAAGGGCTGACGGTCGAACCTTTGTTTCGCGAGCCGCTACACCTCGTCGCGGCGCGAGACCACGCGCTTGCTAGTGAAAAAGAAGTCGCATCGGAAGCACTTGCGGGCTGCCCTCTGCTATCGCTCGACCCGCGCCACCATTTCGCGCGGCAGGCCGCCGAGATCGCCGAGGCCTATGCCATGAAAATTGCGCCGGACTATTATGGCACCAGTCTCGACAGCCTGCACCAGATGGTGGCAAGTGGGCTTGGTTTGAGTATATTGCCGAGCCTGTACCTTCGATCGGATGTCGGAGGATCGGTAGGGCTTGTGAAACTCAGCGTTCGCGCGTGGCGCCGGCACCGCTCCATTGCGATGGCTTGGCGGAAGCAATCGCCGATGGATGCAGCCTTCAGGCTGATCGCCGAGCACGTGCAGAAATGCGCGCGGCAGATGCTTGACCCTATAGCTTCCGCCTAACGCTTGGACGCGATCCTTTCTATTTTTGTTGCGTCCAGACCGCACCTAACTTTCCTCCCAAGCCGAACCGCTGCGTAACACTTCTGCGACACGGTAAGCAGGCCGCTGGCAGCGGCGAAGTCTAACTTTGGAGGAGAAAAATCATGTCTGAACTGCTGGTCGTCGGCTTCGACAAACCGACCGACGCCGATCGGGTGCTCACCGATCTCAACAAACTTCGGCGCGAGTATCTGATTGATCTTGCCGACGCGGTGGTCGCCATCCGCGATCCCGATGGCAAGGTCCACATCAAGCAGTCGATCAGCATGGTCGGGCGAGGCGCTAGCTGCGGTGCGCTGTCCGGAGCGGTATGGGGTACGCTGATCGGCCTGCTCTTTCTTAACCCACTGGCCGGTCTAGCGCTCGGGAGCGCGGTGGGTGCAGGCACCGGCGCGCTCTCGGGTAGCCTTGTTGACTACGGCATCGACGACGACTTCATCCGCGAGATCGGCGATACGCTGACACCCGACAGCTCGGCGCTGTTCCTGCTGATCCGCAAGGTGCAGCCGGAGAAGGTTCTCGTCGAACTCGAAGGGTATAGCGGCCGCATCCTACGCTCCTCGCTCTCACCTGACGACGAGGCCAAACTGCAAGCCGTGCTTATCAAGGAGCAGACTGCGGGATCGTTGCCGGATCCCGTCGCGGCGTGATCCATCGTGTTTGCTCTACCCCTGAGAGTGTGGGGGAATTCACGACTGTACAGCGAAAGGAAATAATCTTGCGCAGCATACTCCTGCCGCTCAGCGACGAGCGGCAAGATCGACACTCCTTGATGGTAGGAACTCAGATCGCTGAACTCGTCGACGGGCATCTCACCGCCTTTCTTCCTCTCATCGACTTCGCGTCCCTCCCCGTACCGCACCACCCGCTGCTGGCCGGTTGGGACAACATGGTCGCGGAGAGCCTCGCCTTCGCCGAACGGCGCGAAGCTGCGGTGAGCAAGCTGCTCCATGAATTGAAGCTGTTGCCTGGACCGGGCGAGGAGGGTCGCCCTAATTTCTCCTTTGAAGCCGTCTACGGAAATGACGAAGCTGTCATCATAGATGCAGCGCTCACCCACGATCTGGTGATATTCGCGCGTGCGGATTGGACGGATGACGACCAGAAGGTTCCGGTCACCCCACTACTGAAATGCACGATCGAGACCGCCGGCCGGCCGGTGCTGATCACGAGGGGCGAGTTAGAAACTGACTGGACGCGAACCGCGGCGATTGCTTGGAACGGCAGCCTCGAAGCGGCCCATGCCGTGACAGCGGCGCTGCCCCTGCTGAGCCGAGCGGAAGCGGTTCACATCGTGATTTTCCCGACTACCCGAACGGACTCGACGCGCGCTCAGCAGTTGATCGGCTATCTCGATCGCCATGGGATCCAAGCCGAGCTGCACATTCGGGATTCAGAAGCGCCGATCGGGGCAGCGTTGCTCGAAACGGTCGAGAATCTCTCAGCAACATTCCTGGTGATGGGCGGATACACGCACTCTCGGTTGCGCCAGACGCTGTTCGGCGGCGTCACCCACCACGTCCTGGAACAAGCGAGGCTGCCGGTGTTCATGGCGCGCTAGCGCCATAAGCTAGTTGAGGAGGAGTTATGTCCCCAAGCGCGCACAAGCATGGCCGGGGCGCTGGATTTGATGCTCCCATCGTCATTGTCACCGGCGCGTCCGGCACCCTTGGTCGGTCTATCTCTTCCGCTCTCTCGCATGATTATCGCGTGGTAGGTCTCAATCGGACCGCCAGCGAGGCTCCGATTCCGACGTTTGCAACCGACTTCTCCAACGCTGCGGCTGTCGAGCTGGCGATGGTAAAGTTCCGTGAACGGTACGGATCGCAAATCGCGAGCGTGGTGCATTTAGCCGCCTATTTCGATCAGTCGGGTCAGGATCACCCACTTTACGAGGCGGTCAATGTCGAGGGCACGCGCCACCTGCTGCGCGCCCTCCAGGAATTCGAGGTCGACCAGTTCGTATATGCGAGCACGTTGCTCGTCCACGCGCCATGCAAACCGGGTGAGCGGATCACCGAAGATCAGCCGTTTGAGCCGGCCTATGCCTATCCGCAGTCGAAGCTCGCAGCCGAACGCGTGGTTGAGCAGGAATGTGGTCGCATCCCTTTCGTGACGTTGCGTCTCGCCGGCGTCTACGATCGCGATCACTTGGTTCCCACGCTCGCGCAGCAGATCGCCCGCATACACCAGCGCGACTTGCAAGGCTACTTCTACGCGGGGTCGCCGCTGACGGGCCAGTCGATGCTGCACAAAGACGATCTTGCCGAGGCGGTGCATCTGGCGGTTGATCGACGCGCCACGCTGCCGCCGGACGCCGTCATGTTAATCGGGGAACCCGATCCCCTGAGCTACGACACGTTGCAGGACGAAATCGGATATTTGATCCATGGCGTCGAGGACTGGCCAACCCTTCGAGTGCCCAAGCCGCTCGCGGCGGCAGGTGTATGGGGGCTCGAGCGGCTCGAACCGCTCATCCCCGACGCGATCGACCGCGGCGAAAAGCCTTTCATCCGCCCCTACATGGCCATGATGGGCGACCACCACTACGCGCTCGACACGTGGCGTGCGAAAACACTGATTGGCTGGGAACCAAAGCACCGGCTGAAGGACGAGCTCCCCGAGATCATAGGCGCTCTCCGCCGCGATCCGGTGGGCTGGTATGGGCGGCACGGCATCACACCGCCCGATTGGCTGCTATCAGCGCAAGAGGCGGGACACGAGCCTGACACGCTGCTTAATGGCTATTTGCGCGCAAGGCGCGAAGAACATGGTCGTTACCGTTGGGCGCACTTCGTCAACGTCGCGCTCGGCACTTGGCTCATAACCTCACCGCCACTGATCGGTGTCTCCGATCCGCGCATGATCGCAAGCGACATAGCTGCCGGCGCACTCGTCATCGTTCTCGCGCTCGCATCCATGGCATGGCGAGCAACCTGGGCTCGCTGGGCCACGGGTGCGGTCGGTATATGGCTACTATTCGCGCCGTTGTTCTTTTGGACGACAAGCGGCGCTGCCTATCTCAACGACACGCTGGTCGGCACGCTGGTTATCGGGTTTGCGCTCGCGCTACCGCCTGAGCCAGGCCCGTCTCCTGTGGCAGCCATGACCGGACCCGACATTCCCCCGGGCTGGACCTACAATCCCTCCGCATGGACACAGCGCCTGCCGATCATCGCGCTAGCACTCGTTGGTCTCTACGTTTCGCGCTACCTCGCCGCCTATCAACTCGGCCAGCTTGATGGTGTGTGGGAGCCGTTCTTTGCGGGCAGCGCTTCCGACCCGCAGAACGGCACCGAGGAGATCATCACTTCGACCGTGGCCGAGGCTTGGCCAATCTCCGACGGTGGCCTGGGCGGGATCACCTACATTCTGGAGATCCTCACCGGGGTCTTGGGATTGAAGGCGCGCTGGCGGACTATGCCTTGGCTAGTCATCCTGTTCGGCCTCCTAATCGTGCCGCTTTCGGTAACCTCGATCAGTTTCGTCATCATTCAGCCGTTGGTGATCGGCACCTGGGGCACGCTGACGCTCGTCGGCGCTGCGGCTATGTTGCTTCAGATCCCGTTCGCCGTGGACGAGCTGATCGCGTCGCTCCAGTTCGTTCGGCGCCGAGCGCAAGCCGGTCGCAACTGGTTGCACGTCCTGTTGATGGGCGACACTGATACTGGTGAGGTTGAAGTTACGGATGACGCGTTTAACCGCTCCTTTGGTGCGGTCGTCCGCGATAGCGTGACCGGAGGCGTTAGCCTGCCCCCAACGCTGGCGCTCAGCGCCCTAATCGGCTTGTGGCTGCTTTTCACCCGGCTAACGCTCGGTAGCACCGACTCGATGGCCAACGCCGATCATGTGATCGGCTTCTTGGTCCTAACAACGGTCTCGATCGCCGCGGCAGAAGCGACCCGGGCGGTTCGCTTTCTCAATATGGCCTTTGGCGCGGCCCTGATCGCGCTGCCCTTCTGGTACGGTTCGCCGATCTCTGGGCTGATTAATGGCGTTGGGTGCGGTATTGCGCTCATCATGCTGAGTTGGCCGCGCGGACCGATTCTGCAGCGCTACGGTCGGTGGGATCGCTTGATTGCCTGAAATGGTGGCCCTGCGGAACAGTTTAGGGCCACGCTGTCGCCAGAGGAGCGTCCCGATGAACAGTCTCGTTGTGCTATTACTGGGTGAAAACAGCATGCTGACAAGTAGACGAGTCCGCGAGCGTGGCAGGCCCAGCCCCGATCTCGGGAGCATCACCGCGTTGTGGGCCAAGAGGCTGACGGTGAAGCTCGCGGTCACGCGTCATCTGCCGCGTCCGGACGTGGCGCTCAAGCGGGCCCGTCAGGTAATGACTAAACTCGCTGGGCGCACAGAGCAGCAGCCACGTCGCGACAGATTGCTCGATACCCACATCGTTGTAACCCCGTGTTAATCTTCAGCTTCTTCGGCGGGCTGTTCCTCCTTATCGTAGGAGGCGAACTTCTGACGCGCAGCGCGGTCAGGTTGGCCGAGGGCCTGAGGCTCTCGCCATTGTTGATTAGTCTGACCGTTGTGGCGTTCGGAACGTCAGCACCCGAACTTGCCACCAGCGTCGATGCCGTCCTCCTGGGATCGCCGGACATCGCGATTGCCAACGTCGTCGGATCCACCCTTATCAACAGCTTGGTAATCTTGGGGATTGCGGCGCTCATCAGGCGTCTGCCTGTCGAACCTTCTATGTTGACACGCGATGCAAGCTGGATGGTGGCCGGAACCCTCCTCCTCCTTCTTCTTGTGTGGGACGGGTGGCTTGAGCGGACTAGCGGCGCCCTGCTGTTTCTGCTGCTTGTCGGCTATATCGCTATGGCCTACCGTGCTGGTTCAAACCGGCGACGTATTGTCGATCATGCAGTTGGGCCGGGACGCGTGCCTGCTACCGGAGGGTTCGGTCATGACCTTGATCTCCTGGTCGCAAAGCTTGGCTGGATTCTGGCGTCCTGCGTGTTTGCTGTCGGACTTGGCCTGCTGGTTCTGGGCGGAATCATCTTTGTAGAAGCGGCGATCGACATTGCCGGGATGTTCGGCGCCTCCGAGACTGTGATCGGTCTGACCATTGTCGCCGGCGGAACCTCAGCACCTGAACTAGTAACCTCGGCTATTGCGGCTTACAGGGGGCGCACAGATGTGGCGATCGGCAATGTTCTGGGCTCCAACATCTACAACATGCTGGGCGTCACCGGTATTGTCGGCCTTGTAGCACCCGCTTCGATCGATCCAGATATCGCAACCCTGGACCTACCAGCCACGGTCGTAGCGACGGTGCTGGTCGTATTGGTGATGGCGAGCGGGCGACAGGTGAGCCGGATCGAGGGCGCCATTCTACTGAGTGCCTACGCGCTGTTTCTGTGGCTGCACTTGACTTGAACTCACGAAATGGAATTTTAATCACTCGTCCGGTGCTTGATGTCAGACACCACGTCAGCGCGAATCCGGCGCTGAGGCGGCCTTTCGTCTGATTACCAAGCAGCTTCGTAAGCATACGCCGAGGGCCGCGGCAAAGTTAGGTCAGGCGGCGAGATCGACCTTTATCGGTCTGCCAGTTCCACGGGAGCAATTCGTTGATCCGGCTAATGGGATGGTCGGCGATGCGGGCGAGCACGTCGGCGAGCCATGCCTGGGGATCGACGTCGTTGAGGCGACAGGTCTGGATCAGCGAGAACGCAACCGCGGCCCGTTGACCACCGCGGTCGGAGCCGCAGAATAGCCACGACTTACGTCCCAGGGGCACACAGCGCAGCGATCGTTCGGCGGCGTTGTTCGATAAGCAGACTCTGCCGTCGTCGAGAAAGCGAGTGAACGCACCCCAGCGGCGCAGCATGTAGTTGATCGCCTTGGCGAGATCGTGATTGCGCGAGATTCGGGCGAGCTGTGCGTTCAGCCATTCGTGGAGCTCGGCTATCAGCGGCGCGCTGAGTTCCTGGCGGGCCGCGAGACGTTCGACCGGGCTCTGGCCGTTGATGACGCGCTCGATCGCAAACAGGGCATCGAGCTTCTGCACGGCTTCGAGCGCGATCGGATAGACGAGCCCGGCCTTCTCGCCGCGGCTCTTCTTGCGCGCCGCGCCATCGACGTCGGCCAGCTCGAAGAATTTTCTCCTGGCATGCGCGAAGCATCCAGCCTCGAGGATCTGCCCCGGTTGCCGGTTCGGAGCGTATAGCTCGTTGTAGCCGCCATAGGCGTCCGCCTGCAGAATCCCGGACCAGGCAGCAAGATGGTGCCTCGGGTGATCGCCGCGCCGGTCGCGCGAATAATAGAAGATGACCGAAGGGGGATCATTGCCACCGAAGGGCCGATCATCGCGAACGTAGTCCCACAATCGCCCGGTGACGGTCTTGCCCTTGGCCAGGATCGGCACGGTGGTGTCGTCGCCGTGCAGGCGCTCGGCGGCCAGGGTGTGGGCCTCGATCAACTGGTAGATGGGCGTCAGCCCGAGACAGGCCGCGCCGATCTGGTCGGCGAGCGTCGAGACGCTGAGCGGCACACCTTCGCTGGCAAAGCGCTCGGCCTGGCGGTGAAGCGGCTGATGCTGGCCGTACTTATCGAACAGCAGCATGGCGAGGAAGCTTGGCCCGGCCCAACCGCGCGGAGTGACGTGAAAGGGTGCCGGCGGCTGCGTGATCTTCTCGCAGTCCCGGCAGGCGAACTTCTCGCGCACCGTCTGGATCACCTTCCACGAGCGCGGGATCACTTCGAGCGTCTCGGTCACATCCTCGCCAAGCTTCGACAGGCGGTCGCCGCCGCAGGCCGGGCACGAGCACGGCGCAGGGACCACGAGGCGTTCGCGCGGGAGGTGATCAGGGAACGGCTTCCTGACCGGCTTCTTGCGCTCGAACGCAGTGATGGTCGACGTCTTCGCCGCAGCAGCTTCGGCGGCGAGCTCGTCCTCGGACGCGTCAGCTTCGAGATCTTCGAGCTCGAGCTCCATCTGCGCCAGCAGTCGCTCGGTGCGTTCCGCGCTAGGGCCAAACTGCTCGCGCCGCAGCTTGGCGTTCTGCAGCTTGAGATGCGCAATCATCGCTTCGGCGGCACTCTCCCGAGCACGGGCATTGGCCAGTTCGGCCTCCGCTTCATCCGCTCTCTGGGTCGCAATCGCGAGCAACGCCTGAAGCGCCTCGACGTTGTTCGGAAGGGGCGAAACGGCGGCTTCCACGGCATTGAGTGAATCATCGCCGCCGCTCACGCGCAAGCCGAAAATGGGCTAGTTCAAAGCTATCCAGCGCTTTGCGGACGCCAGGAATATTGCGGGTTCCTCCAGTCGATCCCGTCGAGCAAGCAGGCAAGCTGTGAACTCGTCAGCGACACCACACCGTCCTTCGCCG
>NZ_JAPCZF010000008.1 GCF_025938095.1 Novosphingobium sp. JCM 18896 | reverse complement strand
CCGTCGTCATCCTCCGCCTCGTCGCCAACCAAAAAAGCTGACGACCATAGATGACCCGGGGGTGGTCCCCGATTAGGCGCCGATCACCGAGTCAGGTGGGCACCACTTGCACGCCGAAACACAGCCGATTGCTCTGCGGATGCATTCGCGCCCGCGCGCTTAGCCACAGCGGTGCGCTCTGTTTCGCCAATGACCCGCGGACTCAAGCTTATGTTGCCCCGCTGATCCGCAAACCACCTCAGTTCTACCGCCCGGACATCTGCACGCATTTGGTCGTTGAGGAATTCTACGATGCGAGCCAGTTCGCGAGGAATCTCATCAGCGACGAAGACGAGTTTGATACGCCCTGCAGAGAAGTTTGAGTCGACTTGCTCCCAAAACGCGCTTGGCTCTGTGTCTCCGATGAACTCTGCCAGAACCTCTTCTGGACTAGCTTCAGCGCCGACAAAGGATTGTGCGAAAGAATCTGCGATCCGACCGGCCTGCCAATATGCGGTCGAGTTGGCCGCATAGTCCAACATCTGCCCCACCACTTCCCGCCTCAGCCTGGTATCAACCGCTCGCTTTAGCTCGACGAGAACAGGGACGGCATCACGCGTCACAAACAGGTGATCCACCGACCATCGACCAGTTCCATCTTCGCTGTCGCGGATTGCCTGCTCGCGGCGGATGAGCAGGAGATCGCCATCTCCATCGGTGATGAGCTCCGGATACCTCGCGACGAGCTCCTGCATTCGATCTTCGTTTTCTGGAGCGGCCGGGGACATCCTCCGAAGCTCTCCGTTCGCATCAACCGCGTAGATGTTTCCCTGTGCCATCGCAGCCCCCCTCCGCCTGCTGCTTAGCCTTCATCTGCTGATTCTGAACATAAAATCCGTTCTCAACCGGCATTCCGAGGGATGCTTGGGTCGCTCCCACCTGCCCCACTACGGTCAGGTGTTCGAGTCCGAGCGGGTGACTCACATTGGCTGTTCGCGATGATAGGAGCATCAAGCCTAAAATGCGAACGGCGATGCCTTTGCCGCTGGATAGCCGATCTGCTTTGCCCTGATTGAGACCATCGCTGCACGCTTATGGCATCGCAGAGAAGGACACCTCAATCATGGAAAAGCTATACGTCTCTGTCACCGAAGCTTGCCGGCTCATCGGCGTCGGGCGCACCACCATGTACAGCCTGTTCGATCGGGGCACGGTGGAGACGATCACAATCGGTCGACGACGGCTGGTCGTGCTCAAGTCGCTGAGGGCGTTAGGCGATCCCTGAGACGAACAAGGCCATTCCCCGACCTCATTATCGCACTTTTCTTAGGATAAGTCGGCGGTCATGACTGAAAGCTCGAAAACCAATCGCTCGCTTAGCGCCGCTGGCCGCCGGGCATGGCAAGGGGCGGGACGCGGCAGTTTTCGCGCTTAGCGGGCTTCCTCGGGCAGAATTGACATAAATCGCGAGCGGGGACGGGGACGATATCGGCTCGAGCGGATGTGCGCCCAGCCGCAGATCCGGCCGAAAAAAAATATAAAGGTGAAACCCAGACCGCTCCGAGGGGGAAAGCGGTCTGGGCAAGGACAAGCCTCTGGCACTAAAGTGGATTCGGCTCCGGATCAGATGATGCCACGATGGCCTCGCTGACGATCGGCGCAACGCCCTCCTGCGGCAACGGATCGAACCCTTCAGCACGAATGTTCAACCCCGCCACCCAAGTCCCGTTTCTGACGATCCAAAAACCCTGTTCGTCCACCATATCGACCTGGTCACGCGCGCAAATCTCCGAGATGTTCCGACCGATTGATGCGAGATTCGCCAAGGCGGCCGTCAGGATATCCATCTCTTCCCGACTCTTCAGCGCCGGATGCGGTCGACCGCCTACATCTATTATGTGAGAAACAGACAAATTGAAAGCAATTGAAAGACATTGCGCGGTATGAGGGTTTATTTTACTGGTCTTACCATTTTCTATATTATATATAGTATTGTACGATAATTTGGAGGACTTTGCAAGGTCTCGCATAGAGAGTCCCCTTTCCTCCCGAAGCCTCCGGATGTTGGCACCGATGGTCGAAACATTCATAACCGCGCAATCCACATTTTCATTATGAGCCTATTAGATTGCAGGTCGCGATTCTGCTACTGCAACGAGCAAGTGGGTTCATTCTTTAGAGTGTCGAAGCGGAGGCACTTTGATTTCGGCCGTAGAGCAGATTACCGGGGCGACCTCGCCCGGCTCATTCAATCTATAAATTTTGCCCGGCTCCTTCCGCCAGAGATGATGGGCCCCGTTTCTACCGGCATGACCATTGAGGATCGCACCGACGTGACGATTATTGAAGCCGAGGCCCATAAGCACGGCCACTATCTGCCCCTCGCCATGAATGCCTTCCTCTATGCAAGCTGCGATTATCGCCGTGATGCGGTCGTTGATGTTCGCCCCATCGCCGCAATCTTTCGCGACACGGCGTAGCCGCATTATCAGACCCTCTGACTGGCTTTCGATGTTCGGCACTTCTTGCTCCCAGGGCGGTGAATTGTCATCGGACAGGTTCGTCATATCTTCATCCTGTAAATGTTGAGGCAGGCGTGATTCCTGCCCGAATTTGAGGAGACACTCAGGCAGCGGCCTCGGCCCAGGAGACGTTCATGCCAGACGCCCCGGCCTCTACCGCCTTGAGCAGCGTGTCATTTGCGAGGTGACTGTACCGCATTGTGCTCTTGTGATCGGCATGGCCGAGGATGCGTCCGACCGCGTACAAATCGATGCCCGCGTTAATCATAAAGCTTGCTGCGCTGTGGCGGAGATCGTGCAATCGCAGCCCAGCCAGGCCGGCGTCTTTACGTGCGGTGTCCCAGGCCCGTTTTATGGAGACAAAGGGTTCTTTCGTGTCCGGATTCGGGAGAAGCCAGTCACACTTCTCGAATTTCGGCAGCTGCTCGATTAGCGAGATTGCCGCTTGGGAAAGTGGGACATGGCGAGGCGCGCCAGTCTTAGTATCCGGGATGAACCACGCCTTCCGTTCAAGGTCGATATGCTCCCATTTTGCGAGCATCAGCTCGGACTTTCGAGCACCGGTCAGCAGCAGCAAGCCGACGATGTAGCGGAGCTGGGTGTTGGACGAGGCTTCGACCGCCTTATGGAGACTCTTGGCCTGGTCGGTCGTAAGATAGCGTTGACGAGCATTGCTGTACTTGCGACGCGCCACGCCCTTGACCGGGTTCACCTGCCCACCGGGGATGCCCCATTTGGCGGCAAGCTCGAAACTACGGTTGAAGGTAATTCGGATCTTCTCGATCGTCGCGGGCGACAAGCCGGACGCCAGCTTTTCTGCAAGCCAGGATGCGATGGCCTGTTGTGTTATCTCGGAGAGCCGCAGATGCCCCCAGCGAGGCCGAATATGACCTTCAATGACTTGCTCAATGTTCTCGGGCCTTTTTAGGTAGGTTTTGGCATCGGCGATGTGCTGATCGGCCAACTCACCGTAGGTCGGTATGGCTTTGCGCTCGGCTTTTTGCGTGACCGGGTTACCGCCAAGCACCACCTCAGATCGAAAAATCTTGGCGCGTTTGCGGGCATCATCGAACGATATGTCTTCGTACCGGCCGATTTTGATCTGATGCAGCTTTCCGTGCTCATCGCTGTATCTCAGGTAGTAGGTCTTCCCGCCACTAGCGCGACATTCAAGGGTGAACCCGGTGGTCTGGGTGTCGTAGTAGTCGGTCTTACGTTTCGCGGCTTCGCAAAGCGCGACGCGGCAGAATGCGGAATCGAGCTTAATCTTTGGCATGTGTGATCTCCTGCATAGAGTTGGAAAATTGCCGCCAAGGACCGCTCGCCACAGAGCGAGAGGTAACGTGCCGACCACACCGATTTGGTGTTCAGCAGGCCTTCGAGGCGGAAATTCAGGGCAGCCCACCCAGCGCAAACCTGGCGCTATCGTCCTGTGCTGGTGGGGGGGCAGGGTGCGGGTAAAAATTGACATCGCCGCGTGCGACCTGAGTGAGAAAAAGGTAGGGAGCAGAGACTTGCCGCCCCCTACCCCACCCAGGGCGCTAGAAACGATCCTCAGGTGCGTATCGTGACGCGGCGACCGGGTAATTTAGCGTGGCCACACTCGGGTCTTCGTCCACGGCAATTGGTACGCGCCACCTGTCGCGCCCCCTTACGCGTTTCGGATCTCCGAGGAGGTCACGGAGCGCGCTGCCGCATTCCTTGCATTGGCGGTTAGAAGGATTTGCAACGCCCATCTGCTTCAGCACCTGGATCGCTGTCATGTAGGCGCCTTCATCCCTTCCGATCCGTTCGTGATCGACGAAATCGGCCAGCCGCTCTTCGATGGCACTGACACTGCGGTGACGCAGGTTGTAGACACCTAAAGCTTGATCCTCGTCGGCAGTAAGCCACCATTGAGCACCATCGGCCAGTTCCGCAGCGAGCTGCGCGTACAGCTGCTGCAAATCTATGCCATGCTGGTAATCGAGACGTTCGACCGCGATCGTCCAGAACCGCGTGTTCCCGGTAGAGTCGACGAGGAAATTTCCATCGTTGACCGTCGCGGCAAACACCGTCTTTCGATCAAACTCGACCTCGCTACGCGCGTATGGTGGGCGAAGCTTGTCGCAGTCGTTGGTCAAGAACCCCTTGAGACGAGCCACGTCCTTTCGAAACGAGCTGTCTAGCTCTCCAATTTCCGTGATGAGGTGAGACACCGCACCCAGAATGGAGTCCTTGCTCGTCGCGTCGAGATGGTGATCCCGCTTGATGAAGCTCTCCCGCAAATGCCCAGCGGGCAGCAGGCTTGCCACCCAACTGGTTTTCCCAATTCCCTGCGGACCTTGGAGGGTAAGCACCCCTCTACAGCACACTCGACCGGGTCGCGTGGCTGCCGCGGCAACGCTAAGCATCCAACGATGCAACAGCGCCGCCTTCAATTCCGTTGGGTATTCCTCTGCGGCTTGGATCGTCGCACAGAATTCGGGAAGGCGATCGATGCGGTCCCGTTCTTTCGTGCTGATCCAATCAGCGACGGGGTTGTAACGGTTGCGGTTCGCGATCTCGTAGATGAACGCCTGCAACCATTGCCCCGATACGTGGTTCAGGTTCGCGATGCTGACGATGTCATTCTCGCTAGCCTGACTCCCGTCGGACCACCTTACCTCCACGCGCTTCTTGATCACGTCGAACCGGGTTTTGAGACCCGTTTCCTGCAAGAGATGTTCAACGTTCTCAATGGTCAACGGTGGCCGTTGTGATCCAGCAGAAGGAGCATCTGGGAACGAGTTCGGGTCCAAACGACGCTTGGCTACCCGACCTGTGCTCGGTGAAATTTCAGTCATTGTATCCGACATCCGATTCAACCTTGCACCCAAGCTAGCCAAGGTCGCTCAAAGACCCTGCTCTCTTGGCCTCCTAATGCCTGCTCCACGTCGCAGCCGAGGTCGTTGCCCCCAAGCCGCTCCGCTTCTCTGACAGCTGTCTCGGCACTGCCGTGTTTCGACAACAGGGCGGCTGCAAAGAGCTTCAGAGCCTTGTGACGCGACTGCCCAAGATCTTTAATAATCTGATCGATCGCACCCACAGAGGCGAGTGTAGTTTTGATATATGTGTCTGGCATGATTTTTATCCTTATGTACCAGAACGAAATGAGAGTGCGTCTCTATGTACTATTTCGCATCCCTATTTCCTTCCATTGATGGGTCTCCATCCCATCACTCTAATTTACCTACAGTGGAGCAATTGCAGGCCGTCGTTCCATGCGACGTCCTTTGATAATGGCCAGCCTGAGGTGGCTTGTCTGTACAAAGATCCGTCACAAAGTAGGTCACTATTCCCGTTTTGTTCTTCGTGAGCCCGGTGGATCGGCTAACGCCCGCGAATCAAACCGAGTAGGATCACCAGACCCAAGACCGACAACGTCGCGGCGGGGTGTTCTCGGAGCAGGAAGCAGATCACGAAGAACGCGAAGAGTCCGAAGGTCTCGGCCGGCTTCACCAGCGCGGCTACGACAAGCATCAACAGGTAGCTCGCCATGAGAACCGCAATCGCAGCCTTGAATGCCGCGATCGCCAGCGAGAATATGATGATTGGAACAAGGAACCTCACCCCTCGTCCTTCCATCGACGGCACATGCGGACGAGGTCGGATTCGGCGTCACCGTCAACGAGCAGCACGAAAGCGAAACCGTCGTTGCTGACCGTATGGATCAGCTCGAACCAGCCGCCCCGCTCTTGAAGGTAAGCCCAGTAGGGTTGAAACTGAGCATCCCCGTATCGATGCCCGTCGATCGGGTGGACCAGCGGCGAGAAACCGATCTCTTCAATGATGTCGGCTTCGGTATCGCCCTCTTCGATGATAACCACGTATGTCAGATCGAGCAGGTTGCCTTCGGTTGCCAGGGCTATGGCATCGGACAACAAGCTATAAAGCGCGGCTGGTAGCGGCATCGAGAGCGCAGCACCCAGCGCCTCCCGGTCAGGAAGTGAGATCATCGTGCTCTCCAGATATGAAAAAAGCCCCTCGGCGGCGGGCCAAGAGGCTGACTGACGTCCCGTAAGACGCGATTTTGAGGTATTGAACTAAGAGACCTGCCTAGGTCAGATGGTGCGGAATCCTGCTAAGGCGCCATCTCTGCCAAGGCCCTGTGACAGGCGGTGATCCAAGCTTGCTCCGTGTCAGCCGCTATTTCGATGAGCAGCACAAGGCCTGAGCCATCGTCGGCGATGATCCAGACCACCTCAAACCAATGATCATGGCGGGTGATCAGCTCGACCGGAAATGCGAAACGCCCATCGGCGAGGATCGGACGGCCGCAGATCTGTTCAGCTAGGGCCGACCCTTCGCCTTCCTGGATCACCAAAATCTTGGCGTCGGCGCCTTCTCCAAATTCGTCCAGGATGGCCGAGTACCGACGCAAGAGGTGGGCTAACTCTTGATCGATCGGCTGGTCGCAGATGGCGAGAGCGTCTTCTGCTGTAGCAATGATGCGCATTGGGCAACTCCAACGAAAAAGGCCCCCGGAGGTCGTCCGAGGGCCCATGGTGGGGGAGGGGGTGGGTGAATTATTCGGCTGGCAGCGGTTCCCGCCCCTTTGGATCCGGTCCGAACCGATTCTCACCGGGAGTGCCGTCACGAAGCATAAAGACGAACACGATCAAGGAGCCGAGGTACGGAATGATATTCAGCAGGACCAACCAGCCGGACAAATCCTGATCGTGAAAGCGGCGAGCTTGGACCGCGAAACTGGGGACTGCGGTAGCTACGATCAGCAAGGCGAGAACGAGTTCACCATTCCGACCGGTCGGACCATACTCATCAATGGCTACGAACATACTGATAAGCAGCATGACGACGGCCAGCGCCAGGATGTAGGTCCAGAATTCCTTACGTGTCGATCGACCCGTGAAGGTCGCATACAGTTGAAGGGGCCGCATAGCCCACGACACGAGATCATCGACCCTGGGCAGATCGCTTGCCAACTGAAAGTTGGATTGCGCAGTTGGAATATGGGGCTTCGGCCTGCGCGTGGTGGAGCCAGACAGGATGTCTGCCTTTGCCTTGTCGAACTCGGCTTCGGTGATGATGCCCTCCGTTTTCAGACGGTGCAGGTCCTCAATGCTCTTCAATGATTCTTGATCGATCACGCGATCGTTTCCTTTCAGCGATAGGGGAGATGACCGGCCCCGTGGGCACGGCTGAACAGGCGGCTATGGCTCTGGATTGTTCATCGTCTCGCCCCCTGCGCTGAGGAGCGACGTCGGCTTTGACCCTGTGCCGCCCCTATGTACCTCTTGGAGCGACGGCCGAAGCCGGATGTTGGAAACCTGACACACAGACAGGCGCATGCGCCTTTACCGTTGCCGGCTGGACATACGCGCATGCCACCCGGCCTCCGTGTTCGGTGACCGAGTTCATGTGTGTTGGGGTTTCCACGCCCCACCCTCCGGCTTTCACGGAAGGCAAGGACGGTTCTGGCGGGAGTTCAGGGCAATCGCAAGAGCCCATGCCTGTTCATATAAGATGGTTGGATTTGCGCACCTTGCTACCAGCATCAACCAAACCGTAACGCAAAGGTGCTTGCCCCCTGGCCGTTGATCCCGAGAGTCGATTTCCGTAGGAGCCACTTTGCGAACGGAGAATGGGGGCAGTCTTGGCTAAGAATGAGCGCAATACGGAAAACCTGGTGCGTGATGCGCTGCGTAAGTTCGAATATTACGATGACGGGAATGACATACAGGTTGAAGAGCAAAAGAGCCACATCGACGCGGTAAAGAGACTCCTAAAAGCTGCGAGCAAATCGGGGGGTGGCGGCATAGGATCTCCCGAATTCATCGTAAGTTCGCCAAGCCACCCAGACTTTCTCATTATTATTGAATGCAAAGCATCGACGAAAGATCACTGCAGCGCCGCGTTTGCGGCAGTCGTGGCAGGTAGTCCTGTACTTGAAACTGGTCCCGAGAGAACAAAGCGGTTGCAGCGCTTCGCCACAGACGGCGTGGCTCATTATGCGCAGCACCTTGCACGCGAATTCAACGTGATCGCTATAGCGGCTAGCGGCGAAACTAAGGGCTCTCTTAAGATCTCCACATTCCTGTTTGGGAAAGGACAAAGTGCGCCGCGCCCGCTTCACACGCCATCTGGAAATAACATTGACGAAATTATTCCATGGCATGATTATATCAGTCATGCGGAATTCGATCCGGCTATTCAAAAGGTTAGATTTGACGAACTGATGGCGTTTTCACGTGAACTTCATGATTTCATGCGAGATCACGCTAAACTAACCGAAAGCGAGAAGCCGTTGATGGTAAGCGGCACGCTGATTGCTCTTCGAAATAAAGCGTTTGCAAAGGCGTTCGACGAATATGCTCCAGAAGATCTACAAAAACAATGGATGCAGGTGATCCAGGACGAAATTCAGAAAGCCGACATTCCCAAAGCAAAAAAAGCAAATATGGCACAACCGTACTCGAGCATCGCAGTCCATCCAGAGCTTTCTAAAAAAACAAAGAATTGGCCACGCGGTGTTTTACATGAGCTAATCCGTAGGCTTAGAGAAAAGGTTTGGCCGTTTATATCGGTATACCACGAGTACGATGTCGTTGGCCAGTTTTATGGAGAATTTCTCAAGTACACTGGCGGAGATAAAAAGGCTCTTGGAATAGTATTGACGCCGCGCCATGTAACAGAGCTGTTCGCGTTACTGGCAAACGTCAACAAGGAAAGCAGGGTTCTTGACATCTGCGCGGGAACTGGCGGATTTCTTATTTCGGCAATGCGAGAAATGATCAAAGATGCCAGCACTGAAGGAGAAATATTTAATATTAAGTCGAGTGGCCTTATCGGTGTGGAGCAACAGCCAAATATGTTCGCGCTCGCTGCATCCAACATGATTCTTCGTGGAGATGGTAAAGCCAACCTGCATCAGGGATCTTGCTTCGACGATGCAATTTCTTCTGCCATTAAGACGCACAAGTGCACAGTCGGACTTCTAAATCCTCCATTTTCTCAGGGGGATGCAGATCTTCACGAACTATACTTTGTCAAGCAGATGCTTGATTGCCTCAATAAGCATGGCGTCGGTGTGGCCATTGTTCCCATTTCGTGTGCTATATCTCCACACCCAGCAAAGACGGAGTTGCTGAAGGCGCATACGCTTGAAGCCGTTATGTCCATGCCCTTGGAATTGTTTTCGCCCGTTGGCACCGTGACGTGCGTCATGGTCTTCACCGCTGGGGTGCCGCACGCTTCCAGCAAGCGGAAAACGTGGTTCGGTTACTGGCGCGACGACGGTTTCGTGAAAACCAAACATCTTGGCCGCATCGACCAGGACGGCAAATGGCCGACAATTCGGGAGCGGTGGGTATCCAGCTACAGAAACCGTGAGGTTCACGCTGGAGAAAGTGTAATGGTACAGGTTGGCGCAAGCGATGAATGGTGCGCCGAAGCATATCTCGAAACGGATTACAGTGGTGTATCGCAATCCGATTTCGAGGAAGAGGTGAAGAAATATCTTGTCTTCCATGTGATGAATCAAAACGGAAGCGCTAGTGCGGCAGATGGAGAAGAAGCAGATGCAAACGATTGAACTGCAGTCTGTTTTTGACGTCAGCTACGGTAATAAATTCGATCTCAACAAAATGAGCCGTTTGCCCGGAGGGGTGAACTTTGTTGGTCGATCGAGCCAAAACTTGGGTGTTTCCGCCACAGTAGCCGAGGTGTCCGCAGTGCCGCCGTTTGAGGCCGGCATGATCACTGTCGCACTAGGCGGTACCAAGCTGCTTTCCGCCTTTGTCCAGCCTGCTCCGTTTTACACCGCGCAAAACGTTGCCGTTCTAAAGCCAAAGGTGGCAATGAGCTTCGAGCAGAAAATTTACGTTTGCCTTGCCATTAGGCACAATAGGTTTCGGTACAGTGCGTTTGGAAGAGAGGCGAACAGGACCATCAAAGTCCTCCGCGTTCCTTCAATCAGTTCCGCACCGGCATGGCTTCGAGAGGCACTTACATCCGCTCACAAGGATTTTGAAGGCAGGCTCAGCCCGCTAATTGAACATATTCCGGCACCATATGCGGCTCAGCCGCAGATTGGCGAATCGCGCGTTATGGTCAGCGATCTCTTCGATGTAATATATGGCTCAAACTTAGAGCTAAACAAACTACAACAGGATCCAAACGGCATAAATTTTGTGTCCAGGACTTCAAAAAACAACGGGGTCTCTGCAAAGGTAAAAGAAGTCCCGCATATTAAGCCGATCGACGGTGGCGTTTTGACTGTAGCAGGAGGCGGATCCGTTCTTGAAACCTTCCTGCAGACGGAGAGATTTTACTCGGGCAGAGATCTTTATTATCTGAAGCCCAGGGAAAAATTTTGCATCGATGAGCTTTTATTCTATTGCGCCTGCATCCGTGCCAACATGTTTCGCTACAGTTACGGGCGTCAAGCGAATCGCACGTTGAAGTCCCTGCTCGTTCCGGCACCCGAGGCAATTCCTGCCTGGGTGTACGGTGGGTGCGCAACGACAGTTGAGCAAATTGAAGCGGCGATAAATGCTGCGGAGCATACACCTTCTTGATGCCCGTAGCTGCGCGCTCAGCCAGCTTGCGCGAAAGCCTCCTGCGTTTGAGGTGCAGGCTAGCATAGGTATCTACTGGACCCCGTGGCCCAGGGTTAAGCCATGCCCACCTCATGAACCACCTCAGAGCGGGATCGGCACGGGCGAGCCATTTTCCTACACAAAGCGCCCCAAACAGGACCCAGTCTCTCCCCACAGGGGAAAGCTCTTTCCTTCAATCTGTCGGATTTCCCTAGGGAAGGGATGGTGCCGCTTAGGTGACTCGAACACCTGACCCCATCATTACGAATGATGTGCTCTACCGGCTGAGCTAAAGCGGCGTGCCCCCGGACATTGCCTTCGGCAGGGGCAGGCCTTTAGCCAGCACCTGCGCCGGGCGCAAGGGTCGTTTTGCGTGATTTTGCGATCGCGCAATCATTCTTGCCGCCCCGCGCCGTCCCGATATGCTCGCGGCAAAGGAAAGCGGCCGAAACGGCGCCGCCGGGAGAGAGACATGGCCGATACCGCAGATCGCCCGCAGGTGCGCTACGAGACGCCCGCACCCAAGGTCGCGCGGATCGTGCTCGATCGGGCGGACAAGCGCAACGCCCAGGGTACGGTGATGACCTACCAGCTCGACGCGGCGATGCGCCGTGCGTGCCAGGACGATTCGGTCAGCGTCATCATCATCGCCGCCGAGGGCGACCATTTCAGCGCCGGGCACGACCTGTCGATGTCCGAGCCGCCGGCCGCGCCCGAAGCCGAGCGGGTCACGCTCTGGGGCCAATACCAGGGCCCCGGCTGGGAAGGGCTCTATGCGCGCGAGCGCGAGGTCTATCTCGAGATCACCGAGCGCTGGCGCAATGCCCCCAAGCCGGTCATCGCTGCGGTCCAGGGCAGCGTCATCTCGGGCGGACTGATGCTGATGTGGATGGCCGACATCATCGTCGCCGCCGACGACGCGCGCTTCCGCGACAACACCGGCTCGGACATGGGCGTGCCCGGGGTCGAGTTCTTCAACCATCCGTTCGAGCTCGGCGTGCGCCGCGCCAAGCAGTTCCTGTTTACCGGCGGCTGGCTTTCGGCGCATGTGGCGGCGGCGGCGGGCATGGTCAACGAGGTCGTACCGCGCGCCGAACTGCAGGACCGCGCCCTGGCGCTGGCCGAGGAGATCGCGCGAACCGATCGCTTCGCGCTCAAGCTGATCAAGGATTCGATCAACACCGCGCAGGACGCGATGGGCCGCGGCGCAGCGATGAAGGCGGCCTTCGCCAACCACCAGATCGGCCACCTGCAGAACATGCTGCTCCACGGCTTTCCCATCGACGTGACCAAGCTGCCCGAAACGGTGCGCCGGCATCTCCAAGCCGCGCTGGCCGCGACCAAGACCGAGGGCTGATCGTGGCCGAAGTCCTGCTCGGCGACGTACCCGAACGCAACGCCGCGCGGCTCGGCGCCGATCGCTGGGCGGTGCGGCACGGCGAGGACGTGCTGTCCTGGGGCGAACTCGCCGAGCGTGCGCTGCGCCGCGCCCATGCGCTGGCCGGACAGGGCGTGGCGCAAGGCGATCGCGTGGTCCTGGCCCTGCCCAACGCCAACGCCTTCTACGAATGGACCTTCGCGCTGTGGAAGCTCGGCGCGACGCCGACGGTGGTATCGCCGCGACTGCCCGCGGCCGAGCTCGTGGCGATCGTCGCACTGGCCGAGCCGCGCGCGGTGGTGGCCGCCGATCCCGCGCTTCGGAGCGCACTCGGCGCCCTGCCCGAGGACTTCGGCCGCGACCATGCCGAACGCGCGCCGCTGGCGAGCAAGGTAGCGCCGCACTGGAAGGCGATGACCTCGGGCGGGTCGACCGGACGGCCCAAGCTGATCGTCGATGCCCTGCCCTCGCGGATCGACGACGGCTTTCGCGGCCTCGGCATGCCCGCAGACGGGGTCATGCTCAATCCGGCGCCGCTCTATCACAACTTCCCTTTCGCGATGACGCACATGATGATGCTGCACGGCACCTCGGTGGTCGGCATGGCGAAGTTCGACGCCGAAGAGTTCCTCGCGCTGGTCGAGCGCCATCGCGTGCAATGGGTCAGCCTGGTGCCGACGATGATGCAGCGGATCGCCCGCCTGCCCGAGGCCTTGCGGCGCGCGCACGACCTGTCCTCGCTCGAAACGGTCTGGCACACGGCCGCGCCGATCCCCGCCGCGCTCAAGCAGTTCTGGATCGACTGGCTGGGTCCCGAGCGGATCTGGGAGATGTACGGCGGCACCGAGGGCTTCTGCACGACCCAGCTGAACGGCACCGAATGGCTCGCGCATCGCGGCTCGGTCGGTCGCCCCGCGGGCGGCGAACTGCTGATCCGCGGCGAGGACGGCGCAGCACTGCCCCCGGGCGAGATCGGCGAGATCTTCATGCGCAGGGCAGGTGCCAGCGCGCCGAGCTATGCTTACGTCGGCGCCGAATCGCGGCGGCTCGACGACGGCTTCGAATCGCTCGGCGACCACGGCTGGGTCGATGACGACGGCTATCTCTACATCGCCGACCGGCGCACCGACCTGATCGTCTCGGGCGGGCACAACGTCTATCCGGCCGAGGTCGAGGGCGCGCTGCTCGAGCATCCCGCCGTCGCCGAGGCCGTGGTGATCGGCCTGCCCGACGATGATCTCGGCGCGCGCGTCCATGCCGTGGTACGACTGGAGGAAGGCGCGAACACCGATACCGCAGCGCTCCTCGCTTTCGCGGCCGAGCGCCTGGTCGCCTACAAGTTGCCGCGCGCAGTCGAGTTCACCGACGCGCCGCTGCGCGACGAGGCCGGCAAGGTTCGTCGCGGCAAGCTGCGCGAGGATCGCAGTTAGACCGGCAGCGACGGCTATCGCTCGCTCGAACCATCAGCCCGCTCGCGATCGCCCTCGGCGGGGGCCAGTTCGGCCACGTATTCATAGCTCTGCGGCGCCTTGTGGGCGGCCAGATGCTGCTTGGCATGGGCGCGCAGCGCGGTGTCCATCCCGGCCGCGTCGACACCCGGCCGAAGCTGGACGATCGCATGGACGCGCCGCTGCCATTCGGGATCGGGCAGGCCGATCACCGCGACGTCGGCGACGTCCGAATGCTGGAGTAGCGCCGCCTCGACCTCGCTGACAAAGACATTGCCGCCGCTGGCCAAGGCATCGTCGCCACGATCGGTGATGTAGAGATAGCCATCGAGATCGACGCGGCCGTGGTCGCCGCTCGACGTCCAGCCGCCGGGCAGGCGATGGGTCTCGTCCTCGGCGACATATTTGAAGCTGTCGCCGGTGCCGCCGAGCGGGCGGAAGAACAGCTCGCCCTCCTCGCCGGGCGGCACCGTATGCCCCTCGGCGTCGACCACCAGGGTCTCGACCCCGCTCGGCTTGCCGACGCTTCCTGGGTGCTGCAGCCATTCGTCGCCGCGCAGGAAGGCCGCGGCGACACCCTCGGACATGCCGTAGCCGAGCTTGATCGTCTCGGGACTGGTCAGTTCGATCAGCGCGCGGATCGCCCAGTCGGGCGTGGCTCCGGCGCCGAGGATCACGTTCTCGATCGAGGTCAGGTCGCGATCGACGATCGTCGGGCTCTTGAGCAAGCGCACGGTGATGTCGGGCACCAGCGCGACGAAGTTCACCCGCTCGCGCTCGACGAGATCGAGAAACGGCTCGGGCTCGAACCGCTCCATGAGGATCACGCGGAAGTCCTCGGTCAGCGCACGGAACAGCAGGGCGAAACCCTGCATCTGGTAGAGCGGCGTGCAGACGAGATGGACCGGATGGCGATGGTGGCTGTTGTCGGCGAAGCTCGAACGGCCGCCGACCAAGCCCATGCCGCTGGCGCTGCCAAGCGCGGTGGTGACCTTCGGCGCGACCAGGGTGGGCGTCGAGCTCAAGGCTTCGGACGCGGTCATCCAGGCCGGCGCGGCGATCAGCGAGCAGGGCAAGGTCGTGGGATCGACGGGCGGCGCCTGCGCGACCTCGTCGCCGGCGATCTCATCCGCACCGGCGCCGTCGGCGGTGACGATCAGCAGCGGGCGGGCCATCGCCACGAGCTGCGCGCGATCCTCGGCAGACAGGTCCCAGCGGATCGGCACGACCGTGGCACCGAGCCGCCAGGCGGCAAGCGCCGCGAGGACGAAGGGCACCGAACTCGGCAGCTGGATCGCCACCGTACAGCCCAAGGTCACCCCGCACTCGGCGAACAGGCGCGCGACGCCAGCCGAGCGCCAGGCGAGATCATGCCAGGTGAGAACTTCGCGGTGGCCGCTCGCCGGCGACTTGCCGGCCATGATCAGGGCCGTGACTTGCGGGTGCTCGCGCGCGATCTGGTCGATGCGGTCCAGCCAGCTACCCAGCGGCGTGGTTTCGTCCATGTCCGTCTCCTGACATCGACCTCCCTGATGTCCGGCGACTCCGCGCTGTTTTTTCCGTTCGTCGAACGGGCATGGGCAAGGCCGGCAGCACCGTCAACGCGGATAACCCCCGTTCTGGAGGTTCGCGCGCGACGATGCCGCCGGGCCGCCGAAGATCAGGCCGCGTGCAGCACGCAGTGGTACGACGAATCCTCGAGCGCGCGCCCCGCGCCGAGCGCGACGCAGTCGAGCGGGTTCTCGGCCACGCGCACGGGCAGGCCGGTCTCCTTCGACAGCACCGTGTCGATCTCGGCCAGCAGCGAGCCGCCGCCGGTCATGATGATGCCCGCGTCGATGATGTCGGCGGCGATCTCGGGCGCGGTGCTTTCGAGCGCGGTGCGGACGATCTCGACGATCGCGCCGAGCGGTTCGGCCAGGGCCTCGAGCACTTCGGCCTGGGTGATCTCGATCTCGCGCGGCACGCCGCGGGCGACGTCGCGGCCCTTGATGAAGGTCTTGATCGCGGGCTTCGACTTGCCGATCCGCGCGGTGCCGATCTCCTTCTTCACACGCTCGGCCGTGGCCTCGCCGATCATCAGGTTGTGCGTGCGGCGGACGTGCGACGAGATCGCATCGTCCATCTTGTCGCCGCCGACGCGGACCGAGGTCGACAGGGTCATGCCGCCGATCGAGATCACGCCGACCTCGGTCGTGCCGCCGCCGATATCGACCACCATCGAGCCGATCGGATGCGTCACGGGTAGGTCGGCACCGATCGCCGCGGCCATCGGCTCGTCGATCAGCCAGACCTTGCGCGCGCCGGCGTTCGAGGCGGCGTCGCGGATCGCGCGGCGCTCGACCTGGGTGGAGCCCGAGGGCACGCAGATGACGATCTCGGGGCCACCGCGCATGCGCCCGCGGCCGCCCTGCGCCTTCTCGATGAAGTGCTTGATCATCTGCTCGGCGACTTCGAGGTCCGAGATGACGCCGTTGCGCAGCGGGCGGATCGCCTTGATGTTGTCGGGCGTCTTGCCGAGCATCAGCTTGGCGTCGGCGCCCACGGCGATGACCTTGGGAATGCCGTTGGTCGTCTGAATCGCGACGACCGAAGGCTCGGCCAGGATTACACCCTCATCCTTGACGTAGACGACCGTGTTGGCGGTGCCCAGATCGATCGCGAGATCGCAGGGCGACAAGGAAAACCTATTGAATAGCGACATTTGTGCGCGAACCCGTCCCTCATGACATCATGCCCCCACCGACGACCTTCGCCGCACCCGCGCAAGGCGCAAGCGGCGCGCGCCGGAGGGAAGGCCTGAAGCGACGAGCCGAGGAACGGTCGGCCAGACGTGTCTCAGGCCTGGCCGAACCGCGCCTCCTGGAAGGCCGAGAGCATCCAGAAGGCAGCCGGGCCGGGCACGCGATCGCGGCGCCACAGCGCGCTGAGCTGGAAATCGAAGCGCGGGCCTTCGGGCACGTCGAGATGGACCAGGGTGCCGCGCTCCAGGTCCTCGGCGATCAGGTGGCGCGGCATGTTGCCCCAGCCCAGCCCCTCGCGCAGCAGGACGTGCTTGGCGCCGAGATCGGCGAGCCGCCACGAATGGGCGCTGAGCACCGAGAAATCGCGCCCTTCGGTCAGCGGCGAGCGATCGGTCAGGACGAGCTGCGAATGCTTGCGCGTCTCGCCGGGCGGGATCGTCGCCATCTTCGCCAGCGGATGCGACGGCGCGGCGACGGGGATCAGCTCGACCGAACCGATCACCTGACGCTCGACCTCGGGACAGTCGGCGGCGACGGGGCCTCCGATGGCGATGTCGGCCTGGCCGTCGATCACCAGCGCCGCGACGGCACCCAAGGCCTCGACGTGGAGCCGCAAGGGCACGGTCGGGAACATGCGCTGGAACTCGCGCAGGATCCGCGCGATCGCGTCGCCGGGGACCATGACGTCGACCGCGAGCGCCAGTTCGGACTCGAGCCCCTGCTGCAGGCTGCGGACCTTGGCGACGAGTGCATCGACGTCGCTAGCCACGGCGCGCGCCTCGGCGAGCAGCGCCTGGCCCTCGCGCGTCAGGGTCGGCTTGCGCGAGCCTTCGCGCGCGAACAGCGAGACGCCGAGCTGCCCCTCGAGCTGGCCGATCGCATAGGACACCACCGAGATCGCGCGGCCCAGCCGCTGCGCCGCGCGGTTGAAGCTGCCTTCCTCGGCAACCGCCAGGAACACGCGGAGCTGGTCGAGGCTGGGCTGGCCGACATCCATCTATTCAACTTCCTCGAACATAATGGCCGATTTTATCTCAATTATGTTGGAAAGCGGCAAGGGCTATCTCGGCTGCAACAGACACACTCCAGCAGGAGACAACAAATGATCGAACTCCGCCCCTTCTCGAGCCTCGGCGCCGCCGACCACGGCTGGCTCGACGCGCACCACCACTTCTCGTTCGGCGGCTACCACGAGCCCGCCCGCACCAATTGGGGCCGGCTGCGCGTGTGGAACGACGATACGATCGCACCGAAGAGCGGCTTCCCGCCGCACCCGCACAGCGACATGGAAATCATCACCTATGTCCGCAAGGGTGCGATCACCCACAAGGACAGCCTCGGCAACGAGGGCCGTACCGAAGCGGGCGACGTCCAGGTGATGAGCGCCGGCACCGGCATCCAGCACGCCGAGTACAACCTCGAGGACGAGGAAACGACCCTGTTCCAGATCTGGGTCCTGCCCGACGGTCGCGGCGGTGAGCCGAGCTGGGGCGCACAGCCCTTCCCCAAGGGTGACCGCGCCGGCAAGTTCGTCACGCTCGCCTCGGGTATCGCGGGCGACGACGGCGCGCTGCCGATCCGCAGCAACGCCCGAGTCGTCGGTGCGACGATCAAGGCCGGGGACAGCGTCACCTACCCGCTGACCGCCGACCGCCACGCCTATCTCGTCCCCGCCACGGGCAAGATCCGCGTGAACGAGGTCGAAGCCAATGCCCGCGACGGCGTCGCCGTCACCGGTGTCGACAGCATCACCTTGACCGCGATCGAGGACAGCGAAATCGTCCTCGTCGACGCCGCCTAAGAGCCCCCCCCCCCGGGCCCCTCCCCTTTCCCTCCCCCCGCGGGGAGGGGCCACCCCCTTCGCATTCCAGGAGTTTCCACCATGACCACCCGCACCGCTCACCCCAAGGTCCACCAGGTCTTCGTCGACCGCTGGTCGCCGCGCGCCTTCGACGAGAGCGCGATCCCCGACGAGGACCTCGAAGCCATCTTCGCCGCCGCCGGCCTCGCCCCCTCGGCCTTCAACTACCAGCCTTGGAAGTTCCTCTACGCGCGCCGCGGCGACGCGAACTGGGAGCGCTTCCTGTCGCTGCTGATCCCGTTCAACCAGTCGTGGGCCAAGGACGCGGGCGTGCTCGTGTTCATCGTCTCGGACACCAAGCACCGCAAGGAAGAGGGCGCCGATCACGCCGACTTCTACAGCCACTCGTTCGATGCCGGCGCGGCCTGGGCGCAGATGGCGCTGCAGGCGAGCCTGCTCGGCTATCACGCCCACGGCATGACCGGGCTTGAGTTCGACAAGGCGCGCACCGAGCTGGGCCTGCCCGACGACATCCGGCTCGAGGCCGCCGTGGCGATCGGCCGGCGCGATGCACCCGAGCGGCTGCCCGAAGGCCTGCGTGGCGGCGAAGTGCCGAGCCCGCGCAAGCCGGTCTCCGAGATCGCCGTGGCCGGCAACTACCGCTGATCCTCCCCCCGCCCGGCGCACGCCCCTCCCACTCCCGCGCCGGGACACCGAAGCGCCGCCGCCTCTCCCGAGACGGCGGCGCTTCTCGTTTGGAGTGATTTCAAGGCAGGTGGAATCACCTGCCGGCTCGGAAATCACGGCATCAAAAGACCTACCGGTTGTCGAGCTGCGCGCGCACCGCGGCGAGGCCGAGGCGCGTGACGCGGTAGGGCATGCCCTGCTGACTGGCGATCAGACCGCGGCGCTTGAGCCGGCGGAAGAGCGCTAGGGTACAGTCGGCTAGGCGGTGGCCGTCGCGGCTGAAGCAGTCGGCGGCGATCACGTCGCCGGTCTGCGGGCAACGCGTGTGGCGGATGCAGCCGCCCTGGGCGAGCGCGTGGAGCACGCGCTGTTCGTATTTCGAGATGTTCAAAGGGTCTGTCCCTGCTGGCGTGCACGGACGCGCCCGGATGACCCCGTCTAGGCGACGGGGACCGGGCACGTTGCGTGACGGCACGGGAGCCTGGCGGCTCCGGCCATCGGCTCAGCGGGTGACAATCTCCTGCATAGAGGCCCCGGATAGGGCGGCGGCGCGCGGCCTGTCAACGGCCGGCGCCGCGAGCCCGCTCCCTTCTGGCGTCAGAGCTTGCTCAGGATCGCCAGGCCCAGGGTGACCCACAGCGCGAGCAGGAACAACACGCCGAGCACGAAGGCGCCGCCGCGGTGGCCGGGGTTGTTGTAGGTCATGTGCACCGCGCTCTGCACCAGCCGCGCGATGACGTAGCCCCAGGCGAAGACCAGGACCCAGGTCGAGACCACGCCGAGCACGAAGGCGGTCAGGCAGGCGGTGTAGAACAGGGTCGGCAGCTCGAACAGGTTGCCGTAGTGGCGCACCGCGGCGACGGTCGCCTCGGGCTCGGGCGTGCCGAGATGCGCCTTGTAGTAGTTGGGATCGTGCCCGCCCTTGACCGCCGCGCCGCGCGCCGCGCCCATCTTGAGGAAGGCGACGAAGGTCAGCGCGACGACGACGAGCATCGGCACGAAGATCGCGACCTGGTTGGTGAGCATCGGCAATTCCCCCTTGTTTTCCAGCGGCCTCCCCGCCGCCGAGCGCGAACATGCCCGGTGGCGCGCGGGGTGCAAGCGGAAAGGCCAGGCCGGTCCTTTCGCGCGGCGCGCGCAGGGGCCGCAGCGAGGGTGTTTGCACGGCGAGGCGCCCATCCCTTTAGGCCCCCCCTGGGCATCCCACACCTCGCCGCCCGCGGCGCGCCGGCAGCGACCTTGCCGGAGCGTGCGGCCTCGCTGCGGCCCCTGCGGGCGCCGCGCGACACTGTCAGGCGGCAGGGTCAGGGCGGCGGCTTCGTCACGGCGGCGCGGCGGCGCGGAGCGGGCCAGCCGAAGGCCTCGCGGATCTGGCGCGCGTCGTCGGGGGCGAGCTGCGACAGCAGGGCGCGCGTGGTGAAGTGGCCCTGCATGACGCCGGCCGTGTCGCGGTAGGCCCAGTCGCTGACCGCGCTCAGCGGCACGGTGACCCTCTGGCCGAGCCGATAGCCGGGCGCGCGCGGATTGTTGGCGAGCCGCCCGGTCAGGCTGTCGCCGCGGCGCGCGACCTGCTCGACCCAGATGTGCTCCCACCCCTCGAGCGGATATTTGAACGCGAGGTCGCGCGCGCCGGCCGGGGCGGCGAGCACGGCGAGGAAGGTCGGCAGGGTCTGCCGCGCCTTGGCCTTGGCCGCGTTCATCCGGCGGTCGTCGGTGCGGACGTCGACGGTCTCGTCGGGCTCGGCGCGCGGTTCGGCCGCGGCCAAGGGCGTCGACAGCAGCGCAGCCAGGGCGAGCGCCGACGGCAGCATGGGGGTCAGGTTCAGCATGGCACCTCCTCGATCCGGGCGTCGGTCATGCAGCGGTGGCAGAAGGCGTAGTCGAAGGTCGCGCGCAGCGCCCATTGCTGCGCCTGCGGATCCCAGGCCGCCCAGGCATCGCGGGTGACCTCGTCCGAGCCGCAATGACTGCAGACCATGCGGACCTTCTCCGCCGTCCCGTTACCCTCCGTTCCCGCGCCCATCGGCTGCACTCCCACTGATGCGCACGAGCATGACGCATCGGCCGGGCGGTACAATCCGGGAACCCCCGGGATGGGTCCGAAACCGTCCAAACTCGGGCGGGCGTGGAGCCGCTAGCCCCCGCGCTTGCGCTGGATCAGCTGGTCGAGCACGGCGCCGTCGATGTCGGTGTTGATCTGGATCCACAGCGGCAGGTGGTCCGACATCTGGTAGGTGAACTGGTCCTTGGTCAGGTCGGGGAACAGCGGCCTGTGATCGCCCTTGTAGAAGTCGAGCACGCCGCCCTTGTCGGTGAAGCTCTCGTCGAAGCGGGCGAAGTGGAGGATCTGGTCATAGCGCTTGTCGCGCGCGAGGTTGGTGCCGAAATCGTCGTGGAGGAGCGCCTTGGGCAGCTTGAGCCCGGTCGAGGTCAGCGCCTTGAAGGTCGGGTGGTCGCGCGCGGGGATGTTGAAATCGCCCATGACGAGGACGTCCTGGTCCTCGGCATGCTTGGCCTTGATCTTCGCCTCGAGCCAGTTGGCCAGGCCCTGGATCTCGACCGCGCGCTCGGCCTCGCTCTTGCCCCAGCGGACGTGAGTGGTGAAGGCGAGGAAGTCGAAATTGCCCGCCTTGAACGAGGCGACGTAGGGCATGCGCCACCACGAGGTCTCGGGCAGGTATTCGGCGCCCTTCTTCACCCGCGGCGGGAAGGCCTGGGCGGCCATGCCGTTGAAGGTGCAGGCGCGCTTGTCGAACAGGTAGCAGATCCGCTCCCAGTTGCCGCCGTAGTCGCGGATCGCGTCCGAATAGACCACGTCCCAATAGGGCCCGAGGATCGGCAGGATCCGCTGGAGGTCCTGCAGGTTCTCGTTGAGCTCGACCAGGCCGACGAGATCGAACTGGCCGATCACCTCGGCGATGTAGTGGATCGCCGCCTGGCTGCGCCGCTTGGTACCGAATTCGCGGACGTTCCAGGTGGCCACGTTGAGCGTCTCGTCGAGCTTCGAGGGCGGGATCGCCGCGGCCTCGATCCGGCTGCGCAAGGTGCGCAGGCCTTCGGCGATCTCGAGGGGGAGGTTGCCGTGGAACATGGGCGGGGTTCCTCGTTGCTGGGGCCGAACCAGGTTAGCCGGCGATCTTGACCGGGCGATGACCCCGGCGGTGACTGGGGCGATGGCTGGGGCGCTGCCCGAGACCGGATAAGGTGACGAAAGTGACGAAAGTGACGAAAGTGACAAGGGGGCGAGCCGCGCGACGTGTCACTTTGTCCATCGGGTTTACCGCCGCGCGGTGCGCAGGCGACGCGCCAGCACGGCCACGCCATCCCAGAGCGCCGCGCGTTCGGGGTCGAGCCGCGCGCGCAGGCGATAGGCCGATTGCCGGCTCATCCCGACTTTCGCCGCCGCCGCGGTAACCGAGGCGGTCGCGGCCAGGGCTTCCATGAAGGCGATCATCTTCTCGTCGGTCCAATGATAGGCGGGGCTGGGGCGGCGACGGGTGGGCATGGCGCGACCATGACAGAAGCGCGGCGTGTAGGAAAATGCCGGTGTCGTGCGGCCTAGCCGCGCCGGTTGCGGCTCAGCCCGCCATGACCCAGGCGAGTGCACCGGCCAGCAGCAGGAGCTGAAACGCGGCAACGGCGTGGAGCCGGCGGGAGAACGGCTGCTTGCGCGTCTTGTGGCGAAACAGCGCGCGGCCGGCATAGGCGCCCGGCGTCCCACCGAGCGCGGCGAACCACAGCAAGGCCGTCTCGCGCATTCGCCGCCAGTGTGTTTTGGCGAGCATTTTGTCGAGACCGAAGGCGGCGAAGGTGAGGAGATTGATGGCGATCAGCGCGGTCATCAGATCGAGACGGAAGTGACACACAGAGAGAAGGACGGAAATAGACACGCCTATTGCGAAATGATTGGCATTTTGCGCACCGCCTCCGTCAGACGAGAACATAGTAAAAACTAATTAAAGAAGGGTTGAATTTGTCTTTTTGTGTGTCACCATGAGCGCAAAGGGGACACCATGCCTGAATTAAGCAAATTCTCTTTAAAGCTGCGCTTTAGCGGTAAGGACATTGAGGAAAATGGGCTCGATCTATACGATGGAGCAACGTCCTTTTATGGCTTCTCCCAGGCACTTCAGATAGCCGTCCACGCCTATATGACCGGCGAGGTAGTATCACGGGCTACAGCGATGAAGGGAGCCGAAATGTATTTCGGAGCTCCAAGGCGGGGTAGCGTTTTATTTGATATTATTACCGTAATTGAGCAATATCCTGCGACATCAGCTCTCGGAGGAGCTGTTTTTTATGATTTCATGAAAACGGCATTTTCCAAGGCAGCAGGATACCTCGGAACGAAACCGGAAACACCTGCAGTACAAAAACTGTCGATCGACGAAACCTTTTTCGACCATCTAGCAGAAACTCTCGAAGGCAGCCTTCAAAGAGCCCATCGTGCCATTGACCATGGCGTCAACCAAGTGACCTTAGAGAGACCTAGATCTAAACTTGTTGTTTTTAACCAGAGCACTAGTGAATGGGTCAACACAAGGGATGAGAACCCCAATGTCGAAGAATTCACCGGGAGCATCACGCGCTACAATTCTATAAGCGGGAATGGGCGCGCATTCGTGCGAGAGCTCCAGAGAGTTTTACCATTTCGTCCCGGCGCCGCATTTCCAGACAATAAACGAGGACTGCTAACATGGTCGTTGCATGGCAACACTGTATCTGGTGAGAAAGAACTACGTTTCTGGGCCTCAAAAATCGAATCCGCAAAAGGAGACCCTAAGCGCCTAGTTCTTGCAGATTGCGCCTACAGGAACCAGAATCCCTAGAAAATCTTTCCCACCAGCTTCCAAATATTCATTCCGCCGCGATCCCCGCCTTGGCGAACATGTCCGGCCCCTCGGTCTCGCCGGCCTCGTTGGCGGCGTCGGAGCCCTTGGCCTTGCGGCGCTGGTCGAAGCTCGACCAGACGTCCTGCCAGTTGCCCTTGGTCGCGCCCTTCGAATATTCGGTTGCGCGCGTCTCGAAGAAGTTGGCGTGCTCGACGCCGTTGAGCAGCGGGGTCAGCCAGGGCAGCGGGTGCTCATCGATCATGTAGATCTCGGGCAGGCCGAGCTGGCCCAGGCGCCAGTCGGCGATGTAGCGGATGTAGCGCTTGATCTCCTTGGCGCTCATGCCGGGGACCGGGCCCTGCTCGAAGGCGAGGTCGATGAAGGCGTCCTCGAGCCGCACGGTCTTCTGGCAGCAGTCGATGATGTCTTCCTTGACCGCCTTGGTCAGGCAGCCGCGTTCCTTGGTGAAGGTGTGGAACAGCTTGACGATGCCCTCGCAGTGGAGGCTCTCGTCGCGGACCGACCACGAAACGATCTGGCCCATGCCCTTCATCTTGTTGAAGCGCGGGAAGTTCATCAGCATGGCGAAGGAGGCGAAGAGCTGGAGCCCTTCGGTGAAGCCACCGAACATGGCGAGGGTGCGGGCGATGTCCTCGTCGTTGTCGACGCCGAACTGTTGCAGGTAGTCGTGCTTGGCCTTGAGCTCCTCGTATTCGAGGAACATGCCGTACTCGCTCTCGGGCATGCCGATCGTGTCGAGCAGGTGCGAATAGGCGGCGATGTGCACGGTCTCCATGTTGGAGAAGGCGGCGAGCATCATCTTGATCTCGGTCGGCTTGAACACGCGGCCGTACTTGTCGTGGTAGCAGTCCTGCACCTCGACGTCGGCCTGGGTGAAGAAGCGGAAGATCTGCGTCAGCAGGTTGCGCTCATGCTCGGAGATCTTCTGCGCCCAGTCGCGGCAGTCCTCGCCCAGCGGCACTTCCTCGGGCATCCAGTGGATCTGCTGCTGCCGCTTCCAGAACTCGTAGGCCCACGGATATTCGAAGGGCTTGTAGGTCTTGCGGGCTTCGAGAAGAGGCATCTGGAGCGACCTTTCGGATCGGACGGCTGCGAGTGTAGACGATTCGGCCGCTGTTCTCCAGGCGTTCCGGCGTAAACCGGCACCCGCGGAACCGCGGCCGAACACCCTACATAGTGTTTCGCAGGGTCGCTCGCCACAGGATGTGGCGTTTATCAACAGTCTGGATGGGGTGTGGCGGGAAGTGGACGACCGACCCGGTTCCGGGCCTCGTCACACCTCGCAAACACCCGTCATCCTCGCGAAGGCGGGGATCCATCACCAAGGTTCTCGTCCTGCACCGCGGTGCGATCGGCAAGCGCGGAAGATGGATCCCCGCCTTCGCGGGGATGACGAAAAATGGGGCGGGGTGCGGCACGCGACCTTCCTCCCCCTCGATGGGGGAGGGATACGCAGGCTTGGCGGCGCAGCCGCCTAGCCGGAGTTGGGTGGGGGTGAGCGTGCCGACGGGCCCTGCGTTGGCGGCGCGCTCACCCCCATCCAGCTACGACTAGGGAGCAAGCTCCCAAGTCTCCGCATCCTTCCCCCATCAAGGGGGAAGGGTGATCACCGCCCTGCCCTCACATCTGCTGGACGGCGGTGAAGTCGGTCGCGGGGACGGTGTCGGTGCGGCCGAAGAAGCGGTCGAGATCCTCGCGCGAGGCGCCCTTGCGCGTGCGGTTGGCGACGTCGTCGAAGGCCTCGGCGACGCGTGCCATCGCGCGCTGGGTGGCGGGGCGGTCCTGGATGCGCTGGCGCCAGGCGATCAGCGCCGGGTAGTCGGCCGGGTCGAAGCCGTGGCGCTCGACGTAGAAGGCCCAGGGCTGGGTCGCCATGTCGGCGATCGAGTATTCGCCGCCGGCGAGCCAGTCACGGCTCTGCAGGCGCTCGTCGAGCAGGCGGTTGAGCTTGGCGGCGACGGCCTGATAGCGCGCCTTGGCGTAAGGCGCGGTCTCGGGCGGGGCGATGTTGAAGTGGTTCACCTGGCCCATCATCGGGCCGACGTTGGCCATCTGCACCATCAGCCACTGCATGACCTCGGCGCGCTGCGGCTGGGTGGTGGGCAGGAACTTGCCCTCACGTTCGGCGAGCCAGAGCAGGATCGCGCCCGATTCGAACAAGGGCTGGCCGAGCCGCGGGTCCTCGAGCACGGGGACCTTGCCGAGCGGGTTCTTGGCGAGGAATTCCGGTTCGAACTGCGCCTGGCTGAACACCGCGGTGTGGCGCAGCTCGTAGTCCAGCCCGCACTCCTCGAGCATCAGGATCACCTTGATGACATTGGGGCTCTGCATGCCGTGGAGGACGAGTTTCTCGGACATTTCGGACGGATACCTTTCCCGCTGCGGCGACGCGCGGAACCGCGCCGCTCTTCCTGTGGTTGTGTACAGGATGGCCGCCGCGCGGCCTTTAGCCAAGGAGATAAGCCATGGGCGAGTACGAACCCGAGGATTCGCGCAACGTCACCGGCACGGCCGCGACACCAGACGGCCGCTGGACCAACACCGACGGCGCCCCGCCCAAGGCCGACGGCAGCCAGCCGACTCCCGAGGAGGTCAAGCGCAAGGAAGAGGATCCGACGATCGAGGAAGAGCGGATCTAGGATTCTGCTTCGTCATTGCGAGCCGCGAAGCGGCGCGGCAATCCAGAGCGCCATGCTCTGCCGCCCTGGATTGCTTCGCTACGCTCGCAATGACGATGGTTTTTGGACGATGGTTTGATCTAGACCGTCCGCCCTTTGCCGACAGGGAGGGCCGGCACCGTGACCGAGGCGAAGACCGCGGTTTCGGTGCCGTCGTTGCGCCAGCCGTGGATCACGCCGCGGTCGACGATGAAGTCGCCCGCGCGCAGGGTCACTTCGCCGGTCTCGAGCACGAGCACGACTTCGCCCGCAATCATCACCAGGTAGTCGATCGTGTCGGTGGCGTGGAGGAAGGCCTCGCCGCCGAGCCCCGCGGGCAGTTCGGTCAGGATGAAGTTGACCCCGCCGTCGTGGAGCAGGCCCATGTCGTAAGGCACCGCGGCTTCGGCTTCGCCCGAATTATCGGCGGGCAGCGTGTTGCGCCAGATCAGGTTGGCCGCGGGCTGGTGGCGCGGCACCTCGCCGTCGAACACGATGCAAGACCTGCCCTCGGCATTGAGCCCGGTAACCACCCGCCGCATCGGTCCTCGCCCCTTGTCGCTTATATCGTCCGGCCCTTGCCTACCGGATAAGCCGGCAGGTTGACCACCGCTGCCACGCAGGGCTCGTCGTGCGGGTTGCGCCAGCCGTGGACCACGCCGCGATCGACCACGCAGTCGCCCGCGCCGAGTTCGGTCTCGCCCTCCTCGAGCACGAGGGTGACCCGGCCCGAGAGAATCACCAGATAGTCGATCGTGTTGGTCGCGTGCATGATCTCGGGCGTGCGCGGGCGGAACTGGCAGATCGCGAAGTTCGAGCCCGGCGTGTGCAGCATCGCCGTCTCGTAGGGTGCGACGGGATCGTCGCTGCCGGCGTTGTCGGCGGGGTGCGCGTGGGTCCGCCAGACGAGCGCCGCGGTCGTCTCCTCGGCGTGGGGTATCGGGCCGTCGATAAGGACGGTGCTGCGGCCCTGCGCGTCGAGACCCGTGACGACGCGCCGCCTGTTTAGCTCAGCCATGCCCGTTCCTTTCCCGTTCGGATTCGATCTGGCCGTTATGTGCGGAAGCAGCCTGCGCGCTCGGCGCGCGAATGTGAAGCCCCTGAAACATTTCATTTTCTTCATGTGTCGCGGCGGCACGGTCGGCCGTGTCCTGACGGGCCCATTCGGCGATCACGCGGTGCGCGCGCCCGATCGCCGGTCGTGCCTCGATCGCCGCGCGCCAAGCGGTCACCTGCGGGTATTCGGCGGGATCGAGGCCATAGCGCTTGAGCCGCTTGGCCCAGGGATAGGTCGCCACGTCGGCGATCGAATAGGACCCGCCGCCGAGCCATTGCGCCTCGCCGAGCCGGCGCTCGAGCGCCTGGAAGATCTGCGCCATGCCCCGCCGCGCGCGGCCTGCGGCATAGTCTTGGCCCTGCAGCAGCCGGTAGTGCGAATGCTGGCCGAAGACCGGGCCGACCTGGCTCATCTGCAGCATCAGCCACTTGAGCACCTGCCACCGCTCGGGACCGTCAGCGGGATAGAACTGCGGCGCGTAAGTCTCGGCGAGGTAGATCAGGATCGCCCCCGATTCGAAGATCGGCTCCGCCCCGGCCGGCCCGTCGGGATCGACGATCACCGGCACCTTGGCCATCGGACTGAGCGCGAGAAAGCGCTCGTCGAACTGGCGCCCGCGGAACACGGCGACGTGCTCGGTGCGGTAGAGCAGGCCGATCTCCTCGAGCAGGATCGCGACCTTGCGCGCGTTGGGGCTCGACATGCCGTAGAACGTCAGCGGCTGACCCATGCTGTTCCTCACCGATTGACAGGCCTTCCGCCGCCTGCTCGCTTCGTGCCGATAACAGAAGAGGAGAGAGGCCATGGCAAGCTTCGTGCTGATCCCCGGCGCGATGCACGGGCGCTGGACCTGGGACCGCATCGTGCCGCGGCTCGAAGCCGCGGGCCACATCGTCATCGCGCCCGACCTGCCCGGCATGGGCACCAACCAGGCGATCCCCGTGGACCAGGTGACGCTCGCCGACTGGGGTGACTTCGTCGCAGAGACCGTGCGGACAGCGCATAGGTCGACGGGGCAACCGGTGGTGCTCGTCGGGCACAGCCGCGGCGGGCTGGTGATCGGCGAGGCGGCCGAACGCGTGCCCGAGCTGATCGCCGGGCTGGTCTACCTGACCGCGCTGATCGTTCCGCCCGGGCAGAGCCTGGCCCAGGTCACCGGCCACCGCCCCGATCCCGACGCGCCGCCGCTCGCGCCCGAAGCGCTTGCCGCGATCGCCCGCACGCAGTTCTACTCGGGCTGCAGCGACGCCGACGCCGCCTGGGCGCTGGCGCGGCTTCACCGCGAGCCGCTCGGCGTCATGCACGAGCCCGCGACGGTGACCTGGGAGCGCTGGGGCAAAATGCCGCGCGCCTTCGTCGAATGCAGCGAGGATGCGACGGTCTCGCTGGCCAAGCAGCGCGACATGCAGGCGGCCGCGCCCTGCGATCCGGTGGTGACTCTGGCGGCCGATCACTCGCCCTTCCTCTGCGCGCCCGAGGCGCTGACCGAGGCCCTGCTGGCCATCGCTGCACGGTTCGTCGCCTGAGCACCCGCGACGCGGAACGGAAGCCCCCGCGCCGCGGTTCTCCGAGTACCCCCACGCCGCGACAGTCCTCGCGGCCCAATCTCGGAGAAGATCGATGGAAGACCGCCGTAACCAGCAACAGCAGGGCCAGCAGAACGTCAGCCCGCTCGGCGATTCGCAGGCCGCACGCAGCAGCGGCCAGCAGCAGCAGTTCGATCAGACCGGCGGCCAGCAGTCGGGCGGTGGCGGCACCGATCGCTTCGCCGACCAGATCCGCGAACACCAGGAAGTGATCGACGATGCCGGCCAGCACGTCGGCACGGTCGATCACGTCGATGGCGACCGCATCAAGCTTTCGCGGTCGGATTCAAGCGACGGCCAGCACCACTACGTCCAGCTGAGCCAGGTCGCGGGCATCGAGGGCGACAAGATTCGCCTGCGCGAACGCGGCGACAACGATTTCGGTCAGGAAGCCTGACCGATACCCAGTTTCGACGATTTTTCGAGGTCGTCGCGCCGGAACGCCCCTCCTTCGCGAGGGGCGTTTTGCATGGGGCAAGGAATCTGGGCGCTACCAGTGCGCGCGCATCGCCATCATCACCTGGCTGCGGCGGCCGGCAAAGGCCCCGGCGGGGCGCAGACGGGCCTCGCCGTCGCATTCGGCGTGGAGCACTTCGACCAGGGCGGCGAGTTGCGGGCCGATCTGCCGCCGCGCGGCCAGGGTCACCGCCCAGCCAGCCTCGTCGTCGGCCAGCCCCGCGCTGCCCGCGTTGCGCGTCTGGTAGAGATCGACCCGCGCCGACAGCGCGGTGCGCGCAAAGCGGCGGGTGACCATGCCGTAAGCGGCGTGGAAGCGCATATCGATCCAGTTGTCGCCGCCGGTGCGATCGCCCTGGCGCGTGCGCCCCGCGAGCGCCTGGGCGCGCAGTTCCCAATCGCGGTCGAGCTCGGCCACGACGCCGAGCGCGTCGAACAAGGTGCGGCGACCCCATTCGCGATCGCCGCCCGCGACCATCGGATCGGCGTTGCTGTCGAAATGCATGAGTTCGGCCCGCACCGGCACCGGCGCGGTCCAGGCGAGCTTGCCGTAGAAGCCCGGACGCTTGAAGGCGCCCGGCGCGAAATCGAGCAACGGATGGCCGTAGCGCGGCTGGACGTAGTCGATGACATCGCCCGAGAGCGGGATCGGCTGACGGATCGGTCCGAGTCCCGTGGCGAAGTTCGCCGTCGCCGGCACGCCGCCGAGATTGCTGGGGCCAAGATTGCCGCGGCCGAGATCGACACCGCCGATCGTCGCCGCGAAGACATGGCCGCCGAGCCGGCGCTTGCCGGTTAGCTCGAAGCGGACCAAGGTGGCGTCCTCGCGCCAGCCGCCGCCGATCGCGGGTGCGGCCGTCTCACCGAAGGTCCAGTTCGCCGCGGCCCGCTCCGCCGGGATCGGTCGATAGGTACGCATGGCGAGCGTGGAGAGCCGCAGCGGCGCGGCATCGCTGTCCATGTCGGCCTGGATTTCGTTGGGCGTGTCGAGCAGATCGAGCGCGGCGAAATCGGACGTCCGACTATTCGCCGAGGCCACCGATGGCAGCCAGGCGAGCGCGAGCGCCCATACCAGCGCCCCCGCGCGCCACCCCCGATGCGACAATGCCCGACCCATGGAATCGAGGATAGCGAAGACAGGTTAATCGGAGCCTAGGAGCGCCCTTAGTGCGAGGCCTCAGAGAGACGATTCCCGCACGCTGCCACCCTCACCGCTGCGACTAGGCAGCGAGCTGCCAAGTCTCGCGCCTCTCCCGCCAGCGGGAAAGGGTTCTTGTCGCCTTCTCCCGCTGGCGGGAGAAGGATAGCGCAGCTTGTCCGCAAGGCGGACTAGCGAAGCTTGGATGAGGGTGGACCGGCCTAAGCCTCGAGCTCGATGTCCCAATAGAGCCAGTCGCGCCAGGTCTCGTGCAGGTAGTTCGGCGGAAAACCGCGGCCGCGCTCCTGCAATTGCCAGTTGGTCGGACGGATCGGCTCGATCAGCAGCGGCATGCGCGCCTGCCGCGGCGTGCGCCCGCCCTTGCGCATGTTGCACGGGGCGCAGGCGGTGGCGACGTTTTCCCAGCTGGTCTGCCCGCCGAGCCGCCGCGGGACGACGTGATCGAAGGTCAGGTGCTGCGGGCTGCCGCAATATTGGCAGGCGAAGCGATCGCGCAGGAACAGGTTGAAGCGGGTGAAAGCCGGGAACTCGCTCGGCTTGACGAACTGGCGCAGCGCGATGACCGAAGGCACCTGCATCGACCAAGAGGGCGAGTGGACCACGCGCTCATAGGAGGCGACGATGTCGACACGTTCGAGGAAGATCGCCTTGATCGCGGTCTGCCAGGGCCAGAGGCTGAGCGGGTAGTAGGAGAGCGGGGTGTAATCCGCGTTGAGCACGAGCGCCGGACAGTCGGACAAATGCCGGGAGGGATCATCCCCCGCGCTGCGGAACCGGGCCGCGCGCTCTATCAGCTCCGACTTGAGCATGGCCTCCTGTCGCAGGCCGCTGTTGCGATTTGATGGCAACGCATGGGTGTTTTCTGAGCCTCGCCGAATTTGACGTCAAGGCTGCTGCGCGAGAATCCACAGGCGGGGAATGACGTTGGTGAAGTGAGGACGAGAGAAGGGATCTCACACGAAGACACGAAGACGCCGTGACCGCGGCGAAGCCGCTCTCATTCCGCAGTCTCAGAATGAACAAGGGCCTGCGGCCAGCGCTCCATCTTCGTGTCTTCGTGTGAAACTATCTTCCCTATCGCCGTGCCTCGGCGCATTGCCCGAAACCGTGCTACGGCGACCCTATGCGCACGCGCTTCGCCCCCAGCCCCAACGGCTCGCTGCACCTCGGCCATGCCTATGCCGCGGTGGTCGCGCACGATCTGGCGCGCGCGCGCGGCGGCGAATTCCTGCTGCGGGTCGAGGACATCGACGGCACGCGCAGCCGGCCCGAACTCGCCGAGGAGCACCTGGCCGACCTCGCCTGGCTCGGCCTCGCCTGGAACGGACCGGTGGTGCGCCAGTCGGAACGGCTCGCCTCCTATGCCGCGGCGGGCGAGCGGCTGAAGGCCCTGGGCCTGCTCTATCCGTGCCGTTGCACCCGCGCCGAGATCGCTGCCGCGGCGACCGCGCAGGGTCCCGACGGTGCGCTCTATCCGGGCACCTGCCGCGGGCGCGAGGTCGATCCGGCCAAGGATCTTGTGGGCGCGGCCTGGCGGCTCGACATGGCCAAGGCCGCCGCGCTGGCCGGTCCGCTCGCCTGGGTCGACGAGATCGCCGGGCCGCAGATCGCCACACCCGAGATCTTCGGCGACGTCGTGCTGCTGCGCAAGGAAGCGCCGGCCTCCTATCACCTCGCCGCGACGCTCGATGACGCGGCCGACGGCGTCACCCTGGTCACCCGCGGTGCCGACCTGTTCGCCGCAAGCCACGTCCACCGCCTGCTCCAGGCCCTGCTCGATCTGCCCGTGCCCGCCTGGCACCACCACGGCCTGCTGGTCGAGCCCGACGGCAGGAAGCTGGCCAAGCGCCGCGGCTCCCCCTCGCTGGCCGATCGCCGCCGCGCCGGCGAGGACGGCGCCGCCGTCGCCGACAGGCTGCGCGCGCATCGCTTCCCCGCTGGCATTTCGCTGTCACAAAGCCTAGATGGAGCGCCATGATCTACATTCTCATCCCGGCGCTGATCCTGCTCATGGGCATGACGCTGTTCAGCCTGCTCAAGGGCCTCAACGCCTTCCGCCAGACGCTCGATGCCGACGTCGATCCCGAAGGCGCGCATCTGCTCCAGCTCAAGCAGAACAAGATGATGTGGGCGCGCATCAAGTATCAGGGCGCGGCGATCGCCGTGGTCGTGATCCTGATGGCCGTCGCGCGCTAAACCTTGGTCAAGCTCAACAAGATCTACACCCGCACCGGCGATGCGGGCACGACCGGTCTGGTCGACGGCTCGCGCCTGCCCAAGCACGCCGCGCGGATGGAAGCGATCGGCGCGGTCGACGAGGCGAACAGCGCGATCGGCCTCGCGGTCTGCGCGCTGCCCGATAGCCCGCATGCCGCGACGCTGACACGGATCCAGAACGACCTGTTCGACCTCGGCGCCGACCTCGCGACTCCGGGAGACGATTTCACCCCGTCGGAGATGATGCTGCGTATCGTTCCGGCCCAGGCGACATGGCTGGAAGCCGAAATCGACGCGCTCAACGAGGATCTGGCGCCGCTGACCAGCTTCATCCTGCCCGGCGGCAGCGAGGCCGCGGCCCGCGTCCACGTCGCACGCGCCGCGACGCGCCGCGCCGAGCGGGCGATGACCGCGCTCGCCGCCGAAGCGCCGACCAATCCGGCCGCGCTGGCCTATGTGAACCGGCTGTCGGACTTCCTGTTCGTGCTGACCCGGGCAATCAACGCTGCCGGCTCGGGCGACGTCCTGTGGGTGCCCGGCCAGAATCGTTAATCGCCCGCTTAATGGAGAGCTAGCCAAGCCACCCCGCGCACGCTAAATCGCGCGCCATTGCTGCGGGTGCGAAGAGGAACGGAATATGTCTATCGTTGGCGTGATCGGTGCGGGCATGATGGGTCAGGGCATCGCCCAGACTTCCGCGCAATTTGGCCACAAGGTGCTGCTGACCGACATCTCGCTGGAGATCGCGGAAAAGGGCAAGGCCAAGATCGCCAAGACGCTCGACAAGCTGGTCAGCCGCGGCAAGCTCGACGCCGCCGAGGCCGAGGCCGTGCTCGCGCGCATCACCGCCGTGGGCGAATATGCGCCGCTGGGCGAGGCCGACATCGTCATCGAGGCCGCGACCGAGCGCGAGGAGATCAAGCACAAGATCTTCGAGGAAGTGGTCAAGGTCCTGAAGAGCGACGCGATCCTCGCCTCGAACACCAGCTCGATCCCGATCACCCGCATGGCCGCGCGCGTGCCCGATCCCTCGCGCTTCATCGGCATGCACTTCTTCAACCCGGTGCCGGTCATGGGCCTGCTCGAGATCATCCCGGGCCTGCCGACCTCGGCCGAGACGACCGCCAAGGCGCGCGCCTTCGGCGAATCGATCAAGAAGGAAATCGTCCTCGCCGGCGACGAGCCGGGCTTCGTGGTCAACCGCATCCTCTGCCCGATGCTCAACGAGGCGATCTTCGTGCTCGGCGCGGGCATGGGTTCGATCGAGGACATCGACAAGGGCTGCCGCATCGGCCTCAACCACCCGATGGGCCCGCTGACCCTTGCCGACTTCGTCGGCCTCGACACCTTGTTCGAGATCATCAAGGTGCTCTACTCGACCACCGGCGACAGCAAGTACCGCCCGGCCCCGCTGCTGGTGAAGTACGTCGAAGCCGGCTGGATCGGCCGCAAGGTCGGCCGCGGCTTCTACGACTACTCGGGCGAAGTGCCCGTCCCGACGCGCTGATCGGGGAACCTGTCCCTTCGCCGGCTCGTTGAGTCCGGCGAAGGAGACTCCCATGACCGACAACCCGCGCAAGTTCGACGGCGAAGACCAGCAGACCGAAGAGCTGGCTCCCGAGAACCGGAACTCCGAGCAGAACGACGAGGCCAGCCAGGCGCAGGAACTGGCCGACGAGGCGCTGGGCCGCAGCTCTGGCGACTTCGCCACTGGCGACAGCGACAAGGTTTCGTCGGGCGACGACAGCGACGACGCGCAGGACCTCGTCGATCACATGGAGCAGATGGTCTCGAGCGGCCGCATCGACAACGATGCCTTCCGCGGCGAGCGCAACGACGATGACGAGGAAGACCTGCTCGGCGAAGCCGGCGAGGACGACTAACGTCTAATCTGGCGCCTACTGCGGCGTCTTCGCCCAGGGATTGACGTGCTTGTGCTCGGGCGCGGGCTGGTTCTGACCGACGAGCCCGGCCACGGCCTCGACCGCCTGCTGTTGCGCCGGATCGGCCTTCTCACCCTCTTTGGGTACCGAGAACCAGACACCGACGAGCACGCTCGCCGCGAACCATAGCGCGCGCCACTTGCTGCGGAAGACGGTGGTGATGCGCGGTCCGAACATGCGCGTAGCATAGCGCCGCGCGGTTAATGATCGGTGCCGGCCTCGCGCTTGAGCTCATAGAGCAGGTCGAGCGCCTCGCGCGGGCTGAGCGCATCGACATCGAGCCCGTTGAGCCGCTCGCGGATCGTGTCGAGCTTTTCCGAATCGGCCTCGAAGGCCGCGGCGAACAGCGGCAGGTCGCCGAGCCCCGCGGCGAGCCCACCCGTCTCGGCGCGGCCCTTTTCGAGCCGGTCGAGCACGGTCTTGGCGCGCGACAGCACCGCCGGCGACACGCCCGCGAGCCGCGCCACGGCGAGACCGTAGGAGCGATCGGCCGGCCCCTCGGCCAGTTCGTGGAGCAGCACCAGATCGCCTTTCCACTCGCGCGCGCGGACGTGGTGGAGCGACAAGGCGTCGCAGCTTTCGGCGAGGCGCGACAGCTCGTGGTAATGCGTCGCGAAGAGGCAGCGGCAGCGGTTGGTCTCGTGCACCGCCTCGACCACGGCCCAGGCCAGCGCCAGGCCGTCGTAGGTCGAGGTACCGCGGCCGACCTCGTCGAGGATCACGAAGCTGCGCTCGGTCGCCTGGGCCAGGATCGCCGCGGTCTCGACCATCTCGACCATGAAGGTCGAGCGTCCGCGCGCGAGGTTGTCCGAGGCGCCGACGCGGCTGAACAGGCGATCGACGAGGCCGATCTTCGCAGCCAGCGCGGGCACGAAACCGCCGGCCTGGGCCAGCAGCACGATCAGCGCGTTCTGGCGCAGGAAGGTCGACTTACCGCCCATGTTGGGGCCGCCGATCAGCCAGAGCCGGTCGTCGGGTGCGAGCCGGCAGTCGTTGGCGACGAAGCGGTCGCCCTTGAGCGCCAGCGCCGCCTCGACCACCGGGTGGCGGCCGCCCGAAATCTCGATGCAGGGATGGTCGACGATCTCGGGCCGGCTCCAGCCGCCCTCGGCCGCGCGCTCGGCCTGGCCGGCGGAGACGTCGATCCGCGCCAGCGCCTCGGCCGTGGCGGCGATCGCGTGGCGCGCCGTGATGGCTTCGGCGACCAGCTGCTCGAAATGCGCCTCTTCGGCGGCGAGCGCGTGGCCGCCGGCCTCGGCGATGCGGCTGGCCTCCTCGTGCAGTGCCAGGGCATTGAAGCGCACCGCGCCGGCCATGGTCTGGCGGTGGGTGAAGCCGGAGTCGGGCTGCATCAGCGCGTCGCCGTGCTTGGCGGGCACTTCGATGAAGTAGCCGAGCACGCCGTTGTGCTTGATCTTGAGCGCGGCCACACCGGTCTGGTCGCGGTACTTGGCCTCGAGCGCGGCGATCGCGCGGCGCGCGTGGCCCGAGGTGTCGCGCAGCGCGTCGAGCGCGGCGTCGTAGCCCTCGGCGATATAGCCGCCCTGCCCGCGCTCGGTCGGCGGCGAGGGCACCAGCGCGCGCGCATAGAGATCGGTCAGCGCGCCGTGGCCGCCGAGGCTCGGCAGCAGGCGGTCGAGCAAGGCCGGCCGGTCGCCGAGCTTGAGCAGGTGGTCGCGCACGCGGCGCGCCTCGGTCAGGCCGTCGCGCAGCTGGCCGAGATCGCGCGGGCTGCCACGTCCCGCGACGACACGCCCCAGCGCGCGGCCGACGTCGGGCAAGGCGCGCAGCACCGCGCGCAGATCGCCGCGCAGCAGCGAATTGGCGTGGAGCCACTGGACGAGTTCGAGCCGCTCGGAGATCACCGCGAGGTCGGTCAGCGGCGCCGACAGGTCTTCGGACAGCTGGCGCGCGCCGGCGCCGGTGACGCAGCGGTCGATCGCGTCGATCAGGCTGCCGCGGCGACCGCCCTGGCTCGACTGCAGGATCTCGAGGCTGGCGCGCGTCGCCTCGTCCATCGCCAGATGGGCCTCGCCCGATCGCATCGCCGGCGGCAGCAGCAAGGGCAGCGCGCCGCGGCCGACGTGGTCGAGATAGGCGACGAGGCCGCCCGCCGCACCGAGCATCGCCCGCGTGAAGCTGCCGAAGCCGTCGAGCGTGGCGACGCCGTGGACGTCCTTGAGCCGCGTCTCGCCCTGGTCGCTGCCGAAATCGCGCGACGGCCGCGGGATCGCGTCGATCGGGCCATCTGTGAACCCCTCGGGCACGACGACCTCGCTCGCGCCGATGCGCGCCAGCGCCGCGCCGAGCCGGTCGGGCGCGCATTCCTCGAGCTCCATGCGCCCGGTCGAAATGTCGCAGGCGGCAATGCCGACCAGCCCGCGCACTTCGCAGACCGCGGCGAGCACGTTGGCGCGGCGCGGTTCGAGCAGGGCTTCCTCGGTCAGGGTGCCGGCGGTGACGAAGCGGACGATGTCGCGCGCGACCAGCGCCTTCGAGCCACCGCGTTTCTTGGCTTCCTCGGGCGTCTCGACCTGTTCGGCGATGGCGACGCGGCAGCCGGCCTTGATCAGCCGCGCCAGATAGCCCTCGGCCGAATGGACCGGCACGCCGCACATCGGGATCGGCGCGCCGCCATGCTCGCCGCGGCTGGTCAGCGCGATGTCGAGCACCTGGGCGGCGGTCCTGGCGTCGTCGAAGAACAGCTCGAAGAAGTCGCCCATGCGGTAGAACAGCAGGCAGTCCTCGGCCTGCGCCTTGAGCGCGAGGTACTGGGCCATCATCGGGGTCACGGGGGCGGACATGCTGCTGCGGTAGCGGGCGGGCGGGCGATTCGGAATGCCGGCACCCTCGGCTTTCCCCCAAAATGCCGCGCAACATCACTGCTCCGCGAGCGGCAAATTATTTTCGATTATTACCGAGCCGAAACACGCAAACCCCTATCGCCGGGGCCTAACATTGGTTAGGGCAGGCCCGACAGCGGGGAGAATTCCATTGGCCGACGAAAGCAACGTCCGTTTTACCGAGCGCGAAGCTCTGTTTTATCACAAGACGATCCGCCCCGGTAAGATCGAGATCATCGCCTCGAAGCCGATGGCGACGCAGCGCGATCTGTCGTTGGCCTATTCGCCCGGCGTCGCCGTGCCCGTCCAGGCGATCGCCGACGATCCCGCCACGGCCTACGACTACACCGCCAAGGGCAACCTCGTCGCGGTGATCTCGAACGGCACCGCCATCCTCGGCATGGGCAACCTCGGCGCGCTGGCCTCGAAGCCGGTGATGGAAGGCAAGGCCGTGCTGTTCAAGCGCTTCGCCGACGTCGATTCGATCGACATCGAGCTCGCGAGCGAGAACGTCGAGGCGCTGATCGAAGCGATCGCGATGATGGAGCCGAGCTTCGGCGGCATCAACCTGGAAGACATCAAGGCACCCGAGTGCTTCATCATCGAGCAGACCCTGCGCGAGCGGATGAAGATCCCCGTCATGCACGACGACCAGCACGGCACCGCGATCATCGCCGCCGCCGGCCTGGTCAACGCCTGCTTCATCACCGGCCGCAAGTTCGAAGACGTCAAGGTCGTGGTCAACGGCGCCGGCGCTTCGGCGCTGGCCTGCACCGCGCTGATCAAGTCGATGGGCGTGCGGCACGAGAACGTCACGGTCTGCGATACCAAGGGCGTGATCTACAAGGGCCGCGAAGGCATCGACCAATTCAAGTCGGCCCACGCGATCGACACCGACAAGCGCACCCTGGCCGAAGCGATCAAGGGCGCCGACATCTTCCTCGGCCTCTCGGCCAAGGGCGCGGTCACGCAGGACATGGTCAAGACGATGGCCGACGAGCCGATCATCTTCGCCATGGCCAATCCCGATCCGGAGATCACCCCGCCCGACGCCAAGGCGGTGCGCCCCGACGCGATCGTGGCGACGGGCCGTTCGGACTATCCGAACCAGGTCAACAACGTGCTCGGCTTTCCCTTCATTTTCCGCGGCGCACTCGACGTGCGCGCGACCGCGATCAACGAGGAGATGAAGATCGCCGCCGCCCGCGCCATCGCCGAACTCGCGCGCCAGCAGGTGCCCGAGGAAGTCGCCGCGGCCTATGGCCAGAACCACCAGTTCGGCCGCGACTACATCATCCCGGCGCCGTTCGATCCGCGGCTGATGGAAGTCGTCTCCTCGGCCGTGGCCAAGGCGGCGATGGATTCGGGCGTGGCGCAATTGCCGATCGAGGACTTCGACGCCTATCGTCACAGCCTCAAGGCACGGCTCAACCCGACCACCTCGGTGCTGACCAACGTCTATGCCCAGGCGCGCGCCAATCCCAAGCGCGTGGTCTTCGCCGAGGCCGAGGAAGACGTCGTGCTGCGCGCGGCGATCCAGTTCCGCGATTTCGAATATGGCACGCCGGTGCTCGTCGGCCGCACCCAGGCGGTGACCGACAAGCTGCTCGAGCTGGGCATCAGCAATCCCGAGTCCTTCGAGATCCACAATTCGGCGACCTCGCCGCACGTGCCGGCCATGGTCGACTATCTCTACCAGCGCCTCCAGCGCCGCGGCTTCATGGAACGCGACGTCAAGCGCATGGTCAACCAGGACCGCAACGTCTTCGCTTCGCTGCTCGTCGCGCTGGGCCACGGCGATGCGATGATCTCGGGCGTGACGCGGCCGTTCTCGCAGTCGATCAAGGAAGTCCGCCAGGTTCTCGATCCGAAGCCCGGCGCGCTGCCTTTCGGCATCCACCTGACGATCGCCAAGAACAACACGGTGTTCATCGCCGACACGACGATCAACGAGCGCCCCTCGGCCGAGGATCTCGCGCACATCGCGATCGAGACCGCCGCCGTTGCGCGCCGCCTCGGCCACGAGCCGCGCGTCGCCTTCCTGTCGTTCTCGACCTTCGGCAATCCCGCGGGTCGCTGGCTCGACAACATCCGCGACGCGGTGGCGCTGCTCGACGCACGCGATCCGGGCTTCGAGTACGAGGGTGACCTGGCCCCCGACGCGGCGCTCAACCCCAACATCATGAAGAACTATCCGTTCAGCCGCCTGTCGGCACCGGCCAACGTGCTGGTCATGCCGGGGCTGCAGTCGGCCAACATCTCGGCCAAGCTGCTGCGCGAGCTCGGCGGCAACACCACGATCGGCCCGATGCTGATCGGCATGGAAAAGCCCGTCCAGATCGCACCGATGACCGCGATCGCCCCCGACGTGCTGACCCTGGCCGTGCTCGCCGCGGCGGGCATCACCGGCTAATATCACGCATCGCCGCCCGCCCTTCGGGGTGGGCGGTAGCACTTCGTTTACCATAACCGTCTATTCCGGCGCATCGCGGATCAGGCGGACAAGCGAATGCGCTTCAACACTCTCGACGGGCTGCGCGGCATCGCCGCGATCCTCGTGCTCCTCTACCATCTGGGGCCGTTTTCGCCGATCCGGATCCCCGGCGGCTATCTCGCCGTCGATCTGTTCTTCGCGCTCAGCGGCTTCGTTCTCGCCCATGCCTACGACGCCCGCTTGCGCGACAGCATGCCGCTGCGCGAATTCGTGCTGCTGCGGCTGGTGCGGGTCTATCCGATGGCCTTCGTCGGCGCGGTGATCGGCGTGGTCCTGTCGGGCCGCTTTTTCGAATCGCTGCTGCTCCTGCCCAACCTCGAAGGGATGGCGGTGCGCTATCCCGAACTCGCACCGCTCTATCCCGGCAATGGCCCGATGTGGTCGCTGGCACTCGAACTGCTCGCCAATCTCGTCTTCGCGCTCGTCATCGTCCGGCTCGGCTGGCGCGGGCTCACGACCCTGATCCTGGCGAGCGGAGCGATCTTCCTCGCCGGCGGCCTGACCTATGGCCTGGCCGAACTCGGCGCGTTCTGGCAGACGATCGGTTTCGGCCTGGCGCGGACCTTGTTCTCCTTTTCGCTCGGCGTGGCCATGCACCGGTTGCACCTTCGCCTGGCGATCCGCCGTCGCGAGACCAAGCTCGCCTGGCTGCTGCCGATCGCGCTGATCCTGGTGACGCTGCAGGTAAGCGCCACCGACACCGCCTGGAACCTGGCCAGCGCCTTCGTGCTACTGCCGCTGATCCTCTGGTTCGGGACGATCTGGGAAGCCCCGCGCACCCGCCTCGTCGAGGAGATCGGTGGGCTGTCCTATCCGCTCTATTGCATTCACGGCGTCATCGTGCAGACCTGCAACGGGATGGGGGGATCGCCGGGCTATCTCTGGGCCCTGCTGATCGCCGCCGCCTGGTGGTTGAACACGCGAATCGACGTGCCGCTTCGCCGCCACCTGCTGACCCTGTTGAACCGCCACCGCGCCGCCCCGGCAGCCGCCTGAGGCATCAATCGCAGCCAGGTCTTAGACCTTGGTAGCAGCAGCGGCCCCGGGTGATTTACAGACGGGCCGACCCGGCATAGCTGAGCAATCGCTGTCGTCGCGGATCACCGGATCGGGTCGCACCGGGGGGTTATCTGGACGGATTTCGGCGACAGCAACCTCACTTTGGCGAAGGCGCTCCACCTTCGGCCGAAAGCTGCCCCGCGTTTCGATCCGCGGGGCAGCACCGGCCACCCCGCCAATCACACCCGCCCCAAATCAGCTCAGCGCGCGGTAGACGCCGTAAGCGCTGGTCAGCGACAGCACGATGCCGACCAGGATCAGCATCTGCTTGGCCGGCAGGTGCTTGGCCGCCCAGGCGCCGAGCGGCGAGGCCAGCAGGCCGCCGATGAGCAGGCCCAGCGTCGCGCCGGCGAGATCGGCGATCCCCAGATGCCAGATGAACACGGCCGAGACGGTCAGGGTCAGGAAGAACTCGACTGAGTTCACCGTGCCCACGACCTTGCGCGGATCGGCGCCCTGGAGCAGCAGGTTGGACGTGACCACCGGGCCCCAGCCACCGCCGCCGGCGGCGTCGAGGAAGCCGCCGATCAGGCCCAGCGGCGCCACGATCTTCGCGTCCTTAACCTTGGGCGGATAGAACAGGCCGCGCCACAGGATGTAGAGGCCGATGCACGACAGGTAGGCGAGGATGAACGGCTTGATCACGCCGGCGTCGATCGAGGTCAGGACATAGGCGCCGAGCACGCCGCCGATCACACCGGGGATCAGCAGCTTGAAGAACAGGCCCTTGTCGATGTTGCCGTGGAGCAGGTGGCTGATGCCCGAAGTCGCCGTGGTGAAGCACTCGACGAAGTGCACGCGCTGCGAGGCGAGCGCGGGCGGAATGCCGAGCACGCCGACCATCAAGGTGTTCGAAATGACGCCGAAGGCCATGCCCAGCGCACCGTCGACCAGCTGCGCGGCAAAGCCGACCGCCATGAACGGCAGCAGGCTATCGACATCCAGAAAACCCAAATCCATCGCAGCCCCACGAATCGTAATGTCGACGCATTAGATTGAGATTGGCCGCGCACGGAAAAAAGAAATTCTTTGTGCCGCCCGCTTGCTTAGGCTCGGCCTCAGCGCTTGCGGTAGCGGAAGTACCAGACCTCGTGACCGTAGACCGTGCGCGCCTTGTGCTCGTAGCGCGTCTCGGGCCAGCCACCGGGGCGCTTCTGGAAGTCCTGCGGCTTGTCGCAGAGCCATTCGAACTGATCGCGGTGGCGCCGCATGACCATCAGCGCGTGACGCAGATAGATCGCATGATCGGTGCCGAAGCGGAATTCGCCGCCGGGCTTGAGCTTGGCCGCGAACATGTCGACCGGGCCGTCGTTCATCATCCGCCGCTTGGCGTGGCGCGCCTTGGGCCAGGGATCGGGATGCAGCAGGTAGATGAACGACAGCGCGCCGTCGGGAATGCGGCTCAGCACCTCGAGCGCGTCGCCGTGCTGGATGCGGACATTGCCGAGCGGGGTGTTCTTGCCGCCGTCGCCGTCGACGTGGGCTAGCGCCTGGGCGACGCCGTTGAGGAACGGCTCGGCGCCGATGAAGCCGTGGTCGGGCAGCATGTCGGCGCGGAAGGCCATGTGCTCACCACCGCCGAAGCCGATCTCGAAGTGCAGCGGGCAGTCCTGGCCGAACAGCCGCTCGGCCGTGACCTCGCCCTCGGCCGGCACGGCGATGCGCGGCAGCAGGGTATCGACCAGCTCCTGCTGGAACTTGCGCAGGGGGCGCCCCTGGGAACGGCCATAGAGGCGGTTGAGCGTGGTCGGATCGCCGGGCTTGTTCGCGGTCATGGGGCGGGCGCGTGGCGGAAAAGCCGGCTCCGGTCAACCAGGGCCGGTCAACCGCGGGTGCGGTACTCGGCGATCCACGACAGGACCACGCCCTTGACCGCGGCGACGAACGCGAAGGGGCTGTCGATCATCGGGTAATGCGTCGTGCCCGGGATGGTGAAGACCACGGTGCGCCCGCCCGAGGCCGCGCCGATCACCTCGGCGGCGGTCTCGTCGGCGAGATGGGTATGTTCGCTGAACACCGCCGCCGAGCGGCAGCGCAGGTCCTTGAGCGCATCGACGAGCTCGAGCGCGAGGCCGATCGTCGCCCCTTGCGCGGAGTCGTACTTGACCGCCCAGCCGCCCTCGACCGCGCGGAACGAATGGCGCGCGATATGCGCGATCACGGCGTCGGCCTCGATCGGTGCCAAGGGCTGCGGCATCAGCCGGAAGCGCGCCAGCGCCTCGTCGCGATCGGCATAGATCCGCGGCGGCCGGGGCGGTGCGCGCTCGCCATCGAGCACCTTGACCGCATGGTCTTTCTCGAGCCGCGCATAGCGCAGCCCGTCGATCGTGATGACGCCGAGCAGCGCGTCGTCGTGCGCGATCGCCGCGCGCATGGCGTATTGGGCGCCGGCGCTGTGACCGACGATCACGGGCGGCACTGCGGCGTCGAGCAGGCCCGCGTCAGTGCAGACGCCGAAGATCTCGGCCGCGATCAGCTCGGTCGTATAGACCTCGCGCCGCCCCGAATCGCCGCAGCCCGACAGGTCGATCGCGACGACGTGGAACTGGTCGGCGAAGAGCGGCGCGACGTGATCGTACCAATGCGCATGACCCGCGCTGGCGGGCACGAACAGCAGGCCCGGCGCGCCGCGGGTGCCCCATTCGAGATAGTGGATCGGACAGCCGGCAACTTCGACCGTGCGGCTGGTGCCGGGAAGCGCGAGCGTGCGCGCGAGCCAGTCGGGCGTTTCGGGTGACAGCGATGCCATCACGCCAGCCTAGCGCCGGCACGGCTCGGGTAAAGCCGGTGCACTTGTCCTAAACGGCAGCGGGTGCGTCCGGCTCGGCCTCTCCGCCCAGCGCCGCCTCCAACCGCGCGCGGTCGAGCGTGCCCTCCCAGCGCGAGACCACGACCGTCGCCACGGCATTGCCGATGAAGTTGGTCAGGCTGCGGCATTCGGACATGAAGCGATCGACGCCGAGGATCAGCGCCATGCCCGCGACGGGCACCGAGGGCACGATCGACAAGGTCGCCGCGAGGGTGATGAAACCCGCACCAGTCACCCCCGCCGCGCCCTTCGACGAGAGCATCGCCACCGACAGCAGCAGCAATTGCTGGCCGAGGCTCAGCTCGACGTTGCAGGCCTGGGCGATGAACAGCGCGGCCAGGGTCATATAGATGTTGGTGCCGTCGAGATTGAACGAATAGCCGGTCGGCACGACCAGGCCGACCACCGCCTTGGGGCAGCCGGCGCGCTCCATCTTCTCGATCAGCGCGGGCAATGCGCTCTCGGACGAGGAGGTGCCGAGCACGAGCAGCAGTTCGCCCTTGAGATAGGCGATCAACCGCAGGATCGAGAAGCCCGCCGCCCGCGCCACCGCGCCGAGCACGACGAGCACGAAGACCAGCGAGGTCAGGTAGAAGGTGGCGAGCAGCGCCGCGAGATTGGCGAGGCTGCCGACGCCGTACTTGCCGATGGTGAAGGCCATGGCGCCGAAAGCACCGATCGGCGCCGCTCGCATGACCAGGCCGACGAGCTTGAACACGACCAGCGAGACGTCCTCGAGCAGATCGAGCACACGCTGGCCACGGTCGCCGATCGAAGCCAGTGCCACGCCGAACAGGATCGCGACGACGAGGACCTGGAGCACGTTGTCGCCGGTCAGCGCGGAAACCAGCGTGTCGGGGATCATCGCCGAGACGAAGCCGACCAGGCTCGTCTCGTGCGCCTTGGCCGAATATTGCGCGACCTTGCCCGCGTCGAGCGTGGCGGGATCGATGTTGAGTCCCTCGCCCGGGCGCACCAGGTTGGCGACCACCAGGCCGACGATCAGCGCCAGGGTCGAGAAGGTCAGGAAATAGGCGAAGGCCTTGGCCGCCACGCGCCCGACCGCGCCGAGATCGCGCATACCGGCGATGCCGGTGACGATCGTCAGGAAGATCACCGGCGCGATCACCATCTTCACCAGCTTGATGAACATGTCGCCGAGCGGCTTGAGCGCCTCGCCCGTCGCCGGCGCGAAATGGCCGATCGACACGCCCAGCGCGATCGCGATCAGGACCTGGACGTAGAGATGCGCATACCAGGGGCGCGGGCCGACAGGTGGCAGCTTGGCGGGATCGAATTCCATCTGCGCTGCATGGCACGTTCATGGGTCAAACGAAAACGGGCAAACGACAGCGGACCAAGCCAATCCGCACACCCACCCGCTCGTGCTGAGCTTGTCGAAGCACCATGCGCAACAGTCGCGCCAGCACCCTTCGACAAGCTCAGGGTGAGCGGGGTTGGGATGACACAGAATTTCCCCAACAAGCCCCGCCAAAACGAAAACAGCCCGCTGCCTGGGGCAGCGGGCCGCTCTTCGACCGGAGAGAGAGTGCTAGTCGAGGAGAAACTTGTTTTCGGTGAAGCGTCAGGCCGCTTCGGCGCGCTCGTCGGGATCGCGCAGGACATAGCCGCGGCCCCAGACGGTCTCGATGTAGTTGGCGCCGCCGCAAGCGTGGGCCAGCTTCTTGCGCAGCTTGCAGATGAACACGTCGATGATCTTGAGCTCGGGCTCGTCCATGCCGCCGTAGAGGTGGTTGAGGAACATTTCCTTGGTGAGCGTCGTGCCCTTGCGCAGCGAGAGCAGCTCGAGCATCGCGTATTCCTTGCCGGTCAGGTGCACGCGGGCGCCATCGACTTCGACGGTCTTGGCGTCGAGGTTGACGATCAGCTTGCCGGTGCGGATGACCGACTGCGAGTGACCCTTCGAGCGACGCACGACCGCATGGATGCGGGCGACGAGCTCTTCGCGGTGGAACGGCTTGGTGACGTAGTCGTCGGCGCCGAAGCCGAAGCTGCGCACCTTCGAGTCCATCTCCGAAATACCCGACAGGATGAGAACCGGCGTCTGCACCTTGGCAACGCGCAGCTTCTTCAGAACGTCGTACCCGTGCATGTCGGGCAGGTTCAGGTCGAGCAGGATGATATCGTAGTCATAGAGCTTGCCCAGATCGAGGCCTTCCTCGCCCAGGTCCGTCGAATAGACGTTGAAGCCCTCGGCGGAGAGCATAAGCTCGATCGCCCGTGCAGTGGTGGGCTCGTCCTCGATCAGCAGCACTCGCATGCGAAACCCCTTGTTTTGGCCCGACAAAATAAAACCTGACCCTTGGGTGAAGGGCCATGTGATCCATTAACCATAGGACCTATGAACATTAAAGGTTAATTTGCCGTAAACGCGATGCCAATGTTTAGTCTCTCGTAACGACTTTCTTTGCGACGAGGCGACATCAGGCTGCGGGAAAGCGCATCACGCGCCGCCCCGCCCGGCCGTCACTTCACAGCACTTCGAGCAGACCGGCCGCGCCCATGCCGCCGCCGATGCACATCGTCACGACTACGTATTTCGCCCCGCGGCGCTTGCCCTCGATCAGCGCATGCATCGCGCAGCGCGCGCCGGTCATGCCGTAAGGATGGCCGATCGCGATCGAGCCGCCGTTGACGTTGAGCAGTTCGTTGGGGATGCCCAGCTTGTCGCGGCAATAGAGCACCTGCACCGCAAAGGCCTCGTTGAGTTCCCACAGGCCAATGTCGTCCATCTTCACGTCGAAGCGCTGGAGCAGCTTGGGCACGGCGAAGACCGGGCCGATGCCCATCTCGTCGGGTTCGGTGCCGGCAACGGCCAGGCCGACGAAGCGGCCGAGCGGCGCGAGCCCCTTCTTTGCGGCGAGCGCCGATTCCATCACCACCAGTGCGGCAGAGCCGTCGGACAGCTGGCTGGCATTGCCCGCCGTGGTCGTGCCGCCGGGGATCACCGTGTTCAGCGCGGCCAGTCCCTCGAGCGTGGTCTCGGGCCGGTTGCCCTCGTCCTTGGTGAGCGTGACCTCCTTCTTGGAAGTTTCGCCGGTGGCCTTGTCGGTGACGCTCATCGTCGTCGTGGTCGCCACGATCTCGGCGTCGAAGGCGCCCGCGGCCTGGGCGGCGGCGGTGCGCTGCTGCGACTGCAGCGCATATTCGTCCATCGCCTCGCGCGCGATGCCATAGCGCTGGGCGACGACTTCGGCGGTCTGCAGCATCGGCATGTAGGCCGCCTCGCGCAGGCGGATCAGGTCGCGGTCGAACTCGACGCGGAAGTCCTTGGTCTGGACCGTCGAGATCGAATCCTGGCCGCCCGCGATCACCACGTCCATGCGGTCGATCACCACCTGCTTGGCCGCCGTCGCCAGCGCGATCAGCCCCGAGCCGCACTGGCGATCGACACTCATCCCCGCGACGGTCACCGGCAGGCCGGCGCGCAAGGCCGCGAGCCGGCCGATGTTGAGCGCCTGGCCGCCCTGCTGGAGCGCGGCGCCCCAGACCACGTCCTCGACCTCCGCCCCGTCGATCCCGGCGCGCTCGACCGCCGCGGTGATCGACAGCGCGCCCAGGGTCGGCGCGGCGGTGGCGTTGAAGGTCCCCTTGTAGGCGCGGCCGATCGGCGTGCGGGCTGCGGCTACGATGACGGCGTCGCGCATGTCAGGTCTCCTCTGGTTCCGTTTTCGATTATGCGAAGTGCTGGAACATCCATTCGGCGATCAGCGCGGGCTTGGCCTCGTCCTCGATCTCAACCGTCACCTCGACCGTCTGCAGCCACTGGCCCGGGCGCTTCTCGATGAGCTCGAGCAGCTTGAAATGCCCGCGGATGCGCTTGCCCGACTTGACCGGGGTGAGGAACCGCAGCTTGTTGAAGCCGTAGTTGACGCTCATCTGCACCGCCGGCTTTTCCATCCGCGCCATCATCGGCGCCAGCAGCGAGACGGTGAGGAAGCCGTGGGCGATGGTCTGACCGAACGGCGTAGCCTTGGCCGCCTCGGGATCGACGTGGATGAACTGGTGATCCTCGGTGGTGTCGGCAAAAGCGTCGATACGCGCCTGGTCGACCAGCAGCCAATCCGAGGTGCCGATTGCCTCGCCCACTTTCGCCTGCATCTCTTCCAGCGTCACGCGTCACTCCCTGTCCATAGGTCGGCAGGCAGCATGGCGCAGGCAGCGCGCAACGCAAGATACTATTCGGCGGGAACCTCGTTTGCGCGCAATGGCCAGCGCGGCGGATGGCGGTTGAACCAGCGCTGCGCGGGCTTCTCGAGACCGTGGTAGCAGAATATCGATGCGGCCAGCACCAGCGCGAGGAAGGCGCCGAAACGCAGCCAGTCGAGCTTCAACGAAGCGTCGACGAAAGCCAGCTTGAACAGCAGGAACAGCACGGTATGCGCGAGATAGGTCGCATAGCTGACCTCGCCCAGATAGCGCAGCGGCCGCGAGCTCAGAACATCGACGATGGGGCCGCGCCCCGTCGCCAGCGCCATCAGGCCGGTGACGAAGGCGGCGGGCACAAAGACCGTCTCGGGCAGATCCCAGGCATAGGCCGCCGCGAGAAGCCCCAAGCAGGCCACCAGCGACAGCCAGGGGCACAGCGGCTGGTCACGCCAGCGCAGCCACAGCAGGCACAGCAGATTACCGAGCGAGAATTCGAACAGGCAGCGCCCGAGGCCGAGGTGCGAAATGTCAGCACCGAGGCTGGTATTGCCCGCACCCCAGAAGAACAAAGGGATCGCCGCCAGCAGGATGCCGGCGACAGCGAGCAACACGGGGGTGGGCGTGCGTTCCCATTTCGCCGCGAGCACGACGAGCGGGAACAGCAGCGAGGCCATCCATTCGGTGCTGATCGACCAGGCGGGATCGTTCCAGGTCAGATGGTCGGTGAAGCCCCAGTTCTGGATCAGCAACAGGTGCAGCGGCAGTTCCGAGAAAGGATAGAACGAGGCGTCGCGCCCCGTGACCACCAACGTCAGGGCGAAGGCCACGAGCACCGACAGCACCGCCAGGTGCAGCGGCCAGATCCGCGCGATGCGGCGCCATAGGAAGGTGCCGGCCGCGCCCGCTCCGCCCGCGCGCAGCCGCGGCGCGTAGTTGTACCAGAGCACGAAGCCAGAGAGCACGAAGAACAGGTCGACCGCCAGATAGCCCCGCGCCAGCACCTTGATCACCGGAATCGGCAACAGTTCGAGCAGCGAGAAGCGGATGTGGTAGAGCACGACCAACCAGGCCGCGATGCCGCGAATGCCGGTCAGCGCATCGAGATGCGCAGGCGACGCGGCAGCCGGGAACGACGCGTCAGCGGCGCGCATCGGTGGCGAGGCCCTTGCGCACGCACGTCGGACACGGACGCAGCGCATCCCGATCAAGCCCGTTTCGTGCGATCCAACCCGTCATCTTGCGATCCCGGTAGCCCGAACTGCCCGAGAAAGCGAAGAGATTAAGCGCACCCGATGCACGAGCCGCGTCATGCGCTCCGGACCGGTTCGGGAGCAGCGACCAGCGGCGCCGGCCGCGGCCGCTGATCGAGCCGGCGCGCCACGGGCTTCTCGATCCGCTTCAGATAGGACCAAAGCCCGCACTGCAGACCGACGAGCATGAGCACGAAGGGCTGATAGGCGATGCCGGTGAACAGCGCCCCGACGAGATAGACGACCTGTGCCATCTGCAACGCATTGGCCAAGGGCGCGACCCAGCGCTCGTCGGGCTCGCTGCGCTTGCGCCATTTCCGCCGCAGCCGCTCCATCTGCCACAGCCCCGAGACCTGCAGCCACAGCCACAGGGTCAAGCCCGGCCAGCCCTGCTCGCCCAGCATTTCGAAATAGCTCGAATGGAAGGCGCGGCCGGCTTCCTCGATATAGGTCGGCTCGCTCTCCGCGTCGGCCGACGGCTCTGTCTTCAGCCGGTAGCGCACCTTGTTGGCGCGATAGACCTCGAAGCCGCCGCCGCCCGGATGGTCCTTGGCGTAGTTCCAGGTCCAGGCCCAGACCGCGAGACGCGTACTCGCCGACTGATCCGCCTTGTGGTTCTCGATCGTGTTCATGCGATCGGTGAAGCTCTTGGGCAGGAAGGGTATCGCCGCGAACAGCGCGAGCGAGCCGAGCGCCATGTAGAGGAAGCGGCGCTTGGCCGTGCGCAGCACGAGCAGGCCGAGCACGGCGAGGCAGACCAGCCCGGTGCGCGCCTGTGTGCCGATCGGCATCAGCATGCAGGCACCGGTCAGCGCCACGGCGAACAGCGTGACGGTCCAGTGCTTGGGAAAGATCGTGCCGAAGCGCACCAGCCACCAGATCAGCGGGATCGCCGCGATCGCGGCCATGGCGATCGTACTGCCCTCGAACAGGCCGGTGTTGTCGTCGACCAGCAGGCGCAACATGCCATAGCCGCCGCCGCCGAGCACGGTCTTGATCGCGGCGGGAATGATGATCGCGGCCAGCGACAGCACAATGACCAGCGCCGTCGCCTCGATCCGCAGCCGCGTGCGCAAGGTCAGCGGCAGGATGATCGCCCAGAGCAGCGCCTTCCACACCCAGTCCCACTTGCCCAGCGCCTCGACCGGGAAGTCGGCGGTGAAGGTCGTATAACCGCAATAGACGAGCAGCGCGCAGAGGATGCCCTGGCGATAGGTGAAGCGCGAATCGCGCTTGTCGTCGACCAGAAGCCAGCCGCCGAAGGCCGCGGCGAAGACGATCAGCGAGACGGGCAGCGAGGCCAGAAGGTGCCACGAGGCCTTCTGCGGCGAGACGATGTCGACGTAGCAGTAGCACAGCACCCAGAGGAACGGCCGCTTGAAGCCGAGCGCGACAAATCCGCAGAAGAACAGGAAGAAGGTATAGTCAGTCACGCGGCGCGCGCATTCCGGGCCGCGGGCGCGCCTCTTTCTCGGTACCGGGATCACGATCGAGATCGGCGCGCGACAGCAGCCGCCAAGCGGCGAGCGCCAGCAGCCCATGCGTCAGGATAATGCCGAACAGGTCGATCATCGCCGCCTGCCTAGCAGCGCGCGGTTGACGGGCCGTTAAGCCTTCCCGGCCTAGAGAACCGCGCATGACCCGGGTGCTCCACGTCCTCGACCACTCGCTGCCGCTGCACAGCGGCTATACCTTCCGCACGCGCGCGATCCTCAAGGCGCAGCAGGCCATGGGCCTCGACGTCCGCGGCATCACCGGACTGCGCCATGCGGCCGAGCTGCGCGCGGTGGCCGGTCCCGAGGCCGAGATCGACCAGCGCCCGGTCGAAGAGGCCGACGGCCTGCTGTTCCACCGCACGCCGGGCGAGGCCGGCGGGCCGCCGGGCCTGCGCGAATGGCGCGAGATCGGCCGGCTATCGGCGGCGATCGAAAGGCTCTGTGGCGAATGGCGTCCCGACCTGCTCCACGCCCATTCGCCCGCGCTGGGCGGCGAAGCGGCGCTGCGCGCGGGCCGGCGGCTCGGCATTCCGGTGGTTTACGAGATCCGCGCCTTCTGGGAAGACGCTGCCGTGGGCAACGGCACGGGGCGCGAGGGCTCGGCCAAGTACCGGCTGACGCGCGCGCTCGAGAACCACGTCGTCGCCAACGCCGATGCGGTCGTCACGATCTGCGAAGGCCTGCGCGGCGACCTGATCGCGCGCGGCTTCGACGCCACGCATATCAGCATCATGCCCAATGGCGTCGATCTCGAACTGTTCGGCTCGCCGATCGCGCGCGACCCGGCGCTGGCGGCGGAGCTGGGCCTCGGTGACGGCCCAGTGATCGGCTTCATCGGCAGCTTCTACGATTACGAAGGCATCGACGATCTGATCGCGGCGATGCCCGCGCTGATCGCGAAACAGCCCGATGCGCGCCTGCTGCTCGTCGGCGGCGGGCCGAGCGAGACCATGCTCAAGGCGCAGGCGCTCGCCTCGCCCGCGGCACAGGCGATCCGCTTCGTCGGCCGCGTGCCGCATCACGAGGTCGAGCGCTACTACGCGCTGACCGACGTCATGGCCTATCCGCGCAAGAAGAGCCGGCTGACAGACCTCGTCACCCCGCTCAAGCCGCTCGAAGCCATGGCCCAGGGCAAGCTCGTCGCGGCTTCCGACGTCGGCGGCCACCGCGAGCTGATCACCGACGGCCAGACCGGCCGGCTGTTCACCCCCGACGATGCCGCCGCTTGCGCCGAGGCGCTCGCGCAACTGCTCGCCGAACGCGACCGCTGGGACGTCTATCGCGAGGCCGGTCGCGCGCATGTCGAAACGCGACACGATTGGGCGCGCAATGTGGAGCGTTATCAAGTCGTTTACCATCGCGTGCTAGGCAAACAGCCGCAATCCGAGCTGCACGTCGCCTGAGCGGCAGCGAATAGGGAACAGGGGCAAGACGATCTTGGCCGAGTCGAAAAGCACGCCGCGCGACCGCAAACAGGCGGCCAAGCCTGAACCGATCACGCGTCACCCGCTGTTTCCGGCGATCGTCGCGCTGTGGTTCGCCGCCCTGCTCGGCGTCGGCAGCCTCTCGCTGAGTACCGGCCTGCTCGAACGCTTCGTCATCGCCACCGGCATCGACACGGTGATCGCCGCCGCGGCTCCGCCGCTGGGCCTCAAGGCACGGCTGGCCGTCTCGCTCGCCTTCGGCCTGCTCGGCGCCGCGATCGGCTGGTTCCTGGCCAGGCGCGTCGCCAACCCCGCCCCGCGCCCGGCACCGCAGGTGTTCAAGGTGGCCGAGGTCGATCCGCCCAAGGCGAAGAAGGCCCCCAAGCCCGTGCTCGATCCCGCCAGCCTCGCTGCGGAGCCGATCGCGGCTGCAGTGCCGCCCGCGGTCACGGCAGAAATCGCGCCAGAAGTCGCACCCGAACCCGAACTGCCCGAACTGATCGCTCCGGCGACGGACGAGCCCGAAGCCAGCCCCGAGCCGGTAGAAGTCGTGGCCGCCGAGGTCATCATCGAACCCCAGCCCGCGGTCGCCGAGATCGCCCCGCTGGTCACCGAGCCCTTCTTCGCCGAACCCGAATCGCGCGAACCGACCGCTGCCGAGCGGATCGCCGCCGCCGATCTCGCCGAACTCTCGCACGTCGAGCTGATCGAACGCCTGGCCATCGCGCTCCAGCGCCGCGAAGCCCTGTCCGAGGCCGAAGAGGCCCGGTCGGCCGAGCCCAGCCCGGTCGTGCATTTCCCCGATTTCGCCGATCGCCGCAGCGTCCGCCCCGCTCCCTCGGCGCCGACCCCGCTGGTGGCGCCGCAGGAGACCGAGATCGCCCTGCGCCATGCCCTGGCCCAGCTCCAACGGATGAGCGGCACCCGCGGCGGCTGACGCGCAAGGATAGAAGCGCTCTCCGCAGTTTTATTGCGCCAGTCCACGACCGGCACACTCGCAGAAAACCCCGGCAATCTCTTCGCGGTTGCAAAAATACCATCATATTGTCATGGGGCGCGCTCGCACTCCTCACGCCGGTTTCCGGCGGGGTGAGTCGCGCTTGCCGACCGGTTCGCGTACAGTGGGCCGGCCAATGACAGGATGGGTTTATCGATGGGTTTTCCTCAGCCCCAAGGGCTCTACGATTCGCGTAATGAACACGACGCTTGCGGCGTGGGCTTCGTTGCCCACATCAAGGGCGCCAAAACCCATGCGATCGTTACCCAGGCGCTGGAGATTCTCAAAAACATCGACCACCGCGGCGCCGTCGGCGCCGACCCGCTGTTGGGCGACGGTGCCGGCATCCTGATCCAGATGCCCGATCTGCTGTTCCGCAAGTGGGCGGACGGCGAAGGCCTGACCCTGCCCGCGGCCGGCGACTATGCCGTGGCCATGTGCTTCCTGCCGCAGGACGAAGCCGCGCGGAACTTCGCGGTCTCGCACTTCGAGGAGTTCATCGCCAAGGAAGGCCAGCAGCTGATCGGCTGGCGCGACGTGCCGACGACGCTCGACGGCCTGGGCAAGGCCGTCGTCGCCTCGATGCCGGTGATCCGCCAGTGCTTCATCGCGCGCGGTGCCAACTGCGCCGACCAGGACGCCTTCGAGCGCAAGCTGCTGGCGATCCGCAAGCAGGCGCAGAACCCGCTCGCGGCGCTCGAGGTCAAGCATGACCTGCCCGGCCTGTCCGAGCTCTACATGCCGAGCTTCTCGAGCCGCACGATCGTCTACAAGGGCCTGCTGCTGGCGACTCAGGTCGGCTCGTTCTACGACGACCTGCGCAACCCGGACTGCGTCTCGGCCCTGGGCCTCGTGCACCAGCGCTTCTCGACCAACACCTTCCCCAGCTGGAAGCTCGCACACCCTTACCGCTTCATCGCCCACAACGGCGAGATCAACACGGTGCGCGGCAACGTCAACTGGATGAACGCGCGCCGCCGCACGATGGAATCGGAGCTGCTCGGCCCCGATCTCGACAAGATGTGGCCGCTGATCCCGCACGGCCAGTCGGACACCGCCTGCCTCGACAACGCGCTCGAGCTGCTGCTCGCGGGCGGCTACAGCCTCGTCCACGCGATGATGATGCTGATCCCCGAGGCATGGGCCGGCAATCCGATCATGGATAGCAAGCGCCGCGCCTTCTATGAGTATCACGCCGCGCTGATGGAGCCGTGGGACGGGCCCGCCGCCGTCGCCTTCACCGACGGCCGCCAGATCGGCGCGACGCTCGACCGCAACGGTCTACGCCCGGCGCGCTTCCTCGTCACCGACGACGATCTCGTCGTCATGGCGTCGGAATCGGGCGTGCTGCCGATCAAGGAAGACAACATCGTCCGCAAGTGGCGCCTCCAGCCCGGCAAGATGCTGCTGATCGACTTCGAGGAAGGTCGCATCATCGAGGACGAGGAAATCAAGGCCCAGCTCTCGGGCGCCGAGCCCTATGAGGAGTGGCTGGCTTCGGCGCAGTACAAGCTCAAGGACCTTGAGGTCGTCGAGCCCGAGCTGGCCGCGCTACCGGTCGAGACGACGAGCCTGCTCGATCGCCAGCAGGCCTTCGGCTACACCCAGGAGGACACCAACAAGTTCCTCGAGCCGATGGCCGCCAACGGCGACGATCCGATCGGATCGATGGGCACCGACACGCCGATCGCGGTGCTGTCGAGCCGTTCGCGCCTGCTCTACGACTACTTCAAGCAGAACTTCGCGCAGGTCACCAACCCGCCGATCGACCCGATCCGCGAGGAACTGGTCATGAGCCTGGTCTCGATGATCGGTCCGCGTCCGAACCTGCTCGGCCACGATGCGGGCAGCCACAAGCGGCTCGAGATCGACCAGCCGATCCTGACGAATGAGGACATCGCCCGCATCCGCTCGATCGAGGCGGCGCTCGACGGTGCCTTCCGCACGCAGACGATCGACATGACCTGGGATGCCAACACCGGCGCCGCGGGTCTCGAGCAGGCGATCAAGGAAATGTGCTGGTCGGCGACCGAAGCCGTGCTGGCCGACAAGAACATCCTGATCCTGTCCGACCGTGCCCAGGGCCCCGACCGCATCGCCATGCCGGCGCTGCTGGCCACGGCCGCGGTGCATAGCCACCTCGTCCGCCAGGGCCTGCGCATGCAGACCGGCCTCGTGGTCGAGACCGGTGAAGCGCGCGAAGTGCATCACTTCTGCGCGCTGGCGGGCTATGGCGCCGAAGCGATCAACCCCTATGTCGCCTTCGAGACGCTCGAGGACATCCGCAGCCGCAAGCTGCCGCACCTCGAAGCCAAGCAGGTCCAGAAGAACTACATCAAGGCCATCGGCAAGGGCGTGCTCAAGGTCATGTCCAAGATGGGCATCTCGACCTACCAGTCCTACTGCGGCGCGCAGATCTTCGACGCGGTCGGCCTGTCGACCCCGTTCATCGAGGCCTACTTCACCGGCACCGCGACGACGATCGAGGGCGTCGGCCTGATCGAGGTCGCCGAAGAGACCGTGCGCCGTCACGCCGCGGCCTACGGCGACAACCCGATCTACAAGAACATGCTCGACGTCGGCGGCATGTACGGCCTGCGCCTGCGCGGCGAGGAACACGCCTGGACCTCGTCGAACATCGCCAACCTCCAGCACGCTGTCCGCGGCAACCTGCCCGAGAAGTACCTGGAGTTCGCGCAGTCGATCAACGATCAGTCGCAGCGCATGCTGACGATCCGCGGCCTGATGGACCTCAAGAAAGCCGACAAGGCACTCGACCTCGACGAGGTCGAGCCCGCCAGCGAGATCGTCAAGCGCTTCGCCACCGGCGCGATGAGCTATGGCTCGATCTCGTGGGAGGCGCACACCACCCTGGCGCTGGCGATGAACCGCATCGGCGGCAAGTCGAACACCGGTGAGGGCGGCGAGGATCCCAAGCGCTTCCTGCCGCTGCCCAACGGCGATTCGATGCGCTCGTCGATCAAGCAGGTCGCCTCGGGCCGCTTCGGCGTCACCGCCGAATACCTGGTCAACGCCGACGACATCCAGATCAAGATGGCGCAGGGCGCGAAGCCCGGCGAGGGCGGCCAGCTGCCCGGCGACAAGGTCGACAAGACCATCGGCGCCACGCGTCACTCGACCCCGGGTGTCGGCCTGATTTCGCCGCCGCCGCACCACGACATCTACTCGATCGAGGATCTGGCGCAGCTGATCCACGACCTGAAGAACGTCAACCCGACCAGCCGCGTCTCGGTCAAGCTCGTCTCCGAGGTCGGCGTCGGCACGGTCGCCGCGGGCGTCAGCAAGTGCAAGGCGGATCACATCACGATCTCGGGCTACGAGGGCGGCACCGGCGCTTCGCCGCTGACCTCGTTGACCCACGCGGGTTCGCCCTGGGAGATCGGCCTGGCCGAGACCCAGCAGACCCTGCTGCTCAACAACCTGCGCAGCCGCGTCGCGGTGCAGGCCGACGGCGGCATCCGCACCGGTCGTGACGTCGCCATCGCGCTGCTGCTCGGCGCCGACGAGATCGGCTTCGCCACGGCGCCACTGATCGCCGCGGGCTGCATCATGATGCGCAAGTGCCACCTCAACACCTGCCCGGTCGGCGTCGCCACCCAGGATCCGGTGCTGCGTGCGCGCTTCACCGGCGAGCCCGAGCACGTGATCAACTACTTCTTCTTCGTCGCCGAAGAGCTGCGTTCGATCATGGCCGAGATGGGCTTCAAGACGATCGCCGAGATGACCGGCCGCGTCGACCGGCTCGACGCGCGCAAGGCCGTGTCGCACTGGAAGGCCGAGGGCATCGACCTGACCAAGCTGCTCTTCCAGGCGCCGCTGGGTGAAGGCCCGTCGCTGAACTGGACCGAGACGCAGGACCACGGGCTCGAGAACGCGCTCGACAACGACCTGATCGCGGCTGCGGCCGACGCGCTCGACAAGAAGGAAGCCGTGCGCATCGAGCGCCCGGTGATCAACGTCAACCGCACGGTCGGCGCCATGCTCTCGGGCGAGGTCGCCAAGCGCTATGGCCATGCCGGCCTGCCCGACAACACGATCAACGTGAAGCTGACCGGCGTCGCCGGACAGAGCTTCGCCGCCTTCCTGGCACATGGCGTGACGCTCGACCTGACCGGTGACGGCAACGACTATGTCGGCAAGGGCCTGTCGGGCGGCCGCGTGATCGTGCGCCAGCCGGGCCATGTCGATCGCGAGCCGACCGAGAACATCATCGTCGGCAACACCGTGCTGTTCGGCGCGATCGCGGGCGAGGCCTATTTCAACGGCGTCGGCGGCGAGCGTTTCGCGGTGCGCAATTCGGGCGCCATCGCGGTGGTCGAGGGCTGCGGTGACCACGGCTGCGAATACATGACCGGCGGCACCGTCGTCGTGCTCGGCAAGACCGGGCGCAACTTCGCGGCGGGCATGTCGGGCGGCGTAGCCTATGTCTACAACCCCGACGGCCAGTTCGCCGACCTGTGCAACATGGCCCAGGTCGACGTCGTGCCGATCTCGCCCGAACGCGACGAGGAAGACGGCGCCGGCCGTCCGCAGCAGCGGACCAACGGCGTTCACGACAACGGCATGGGCGACATGCTGCGTCACGACGCCGAGCGTCTGCGCGTGCTGCTCGAACGGCACCACCTGCACACCGGTTCGAAGCGCGCCCGCGCGCTGCTCGACGACTGGGACAATGCGCTGGGGCAGTTCGTCAAGGTGATGCCGCGCGACTATGCGCGTGCGCTCAAGCAACTCGAAGCCGAACGGCTCGAAGCCGCCTCGGTCGCGGCCGAATAAGATCAGGGAAGATTAGGCAACATGGGCAAGGAAACCGGCTTCCTCGAGCTTGATCGCTCGGACCGCAAGTATGGTCCGGTCGAAGACCGCATCAAGCACTACAAGGAATTCGTCGTGCCGCTGCCGGAGAGCGATCTCCGCGCGCAGGCCTCGCGCTGCATGAACTGCGGCATTCCCTACTGTCACAACGGCTGTCCGGTGAACAACATCATCCCGGACTGGAACCACCTGACCTACGAGGGTGACTGGAAGAACGCGCTCGAGGTCCTGCACTCGACCAACAACTTCCCCGAGTTCACCGGCCGCATCTGCCCCGCCCCGTGCGAGGCAGCCTGCACCTTGAACATCGTCGACCAGGCCGTGACCATCAAGTCGATCGAATGCGCGATCGTCGATCGCGGCTGGCAGGAAGGCTGGATCGCCCCGCAGGTGCCCGCGCAGCGCACGGGCAAGACCGTCGCCGTCGTCGGCTCGGGCCCGGCCGGCATGGCCGCCGCGCAGCAGCTCGCGCGCGCCGGCCACTCGGTCACCGTCTTCGAGAAGAACGACCGGATCGGCGGCCTGCTCCGCTACGGCATCCCCGACTTCAAGATGGAAAAGCACCTGATCAACCGCCGCGCGGTGCAGATGGAGGCCGAAGGCGTCCAGTTCCGCACCTCGGTCGAGGTCGGCGTGACCATCTCGGTGGCGTCGCTCAAGGAGAACTTCGACGCGATCGTCCTGGCCGGCGGTGCCGAGGATGCGCGCAAGCTCGACATCCCGGGCGCCGAGCTTCCGGGCGTGCGACTGGCGATGGAATTCCTGACCCAGCAGAACAAGCGCAATGCCGGCGACGACGAGATGCGCGCCGCGCCGCGCGGCTCGCTGTTCGCGACGGGCAAGAACGTCGTCGTCATCGGCGGCGGCGACACGGGTTCGGACTGCGTCGGCACCTCGATCCGCCAGGGCGCCAAGAGCGTCACCCAGATCGAGATCATGCCCAAGCCGCCCGAGAAGGAAGCCAAGGCGCTTAGCTGGCCGAACTGGCCGCTCAAGCTGCGCACCTCGTCGAGCCACGAGGAAGGCGTCGATCGCGACTGGGCGATCCTGACCAAGCGCGTCGTCGGCGACAACGACGTGCGCGGCCTCGAATGCGTGCGCGTCGAGTGGGTCGACGGCGCGATGAAGGAAATCGAAGGCAGCGAGTTCGTGCTCGAGGCCGAGCTGATCCTGCTCGCCATGGGTTTCGTCGGTCCGAAGAAGCAGGGCCTGGTCGAACAGACCGGCGTCACGCTCGACGGCCGCGGCAACGTCGCGGCCAACGTCACCGACTACCAGACCAGCGATCCCAAGATCTTCGCCTGCGGCGACATGCGCCGCGGCCAGAGCCTGGTCGTCTGGGCGATCCGCGAAGGCCGCCAGGCCGCGCGCGCGGTCGACGAGGCGCTGATGGGCGCGACCCAGCTGCCGCGCTGATCGCTTCAGCTTCGAAAAGAGAGAGGGCGTGCCGCAAGGCGCGCCCTTTTTCGTTGGCTAGGCTGGCAGCAGCCAGTCGAAAGCCCGGGCGATCACGTCGCGGCCGCCATGCCGTATCGGCCTGGCATGCGCTGCCAGCAGGCCTTCGGTGGGCCAGGCCAGGATCTGCTGCAGAGCCTGTCGCGCCATGTCCCGATCGCGGAACGCCATCCGGTACTTTCGCGGGACGGTGGGCGCGGGCGCGGTCATCAAATCGAGCTTTGCGACGAGGCCGCGCCAACCCTTGAACCAGCCGGCGTCGAACTGCTGGATCATATCGGTGAAAATCGCGGTCCGACTGCGGCGATGGAAGAAGACGACCTCGGTGGTGATGCGATTTTCGCGAATGACGACCTGGTCGATATCGTTCGACCACGCCGCGGTCGGCCTATCGCCGAGATCGTCGCCCCACTCCAGTTCCGAGCGCTTCGCGCGCAGTTCCGGCACGGCATGAAGCGTCGCTTCGGGATAAGCGCGATGCCACGCCTCCAGAAACAGGTGATGCAGGGTATTGGGCGCGACGACGTGACGCACGGGGCCGAGGCCATCGACGGCGCTGCGAAGCTCTTGGGAGAGCGCTATCGGCGACCAGATGAAGAGCGCACCATCGGACAGGCGGACGACGATCATGCGCGTCGGGAAGTCGAAGGCCAAATTGGTCACGATCGGCCCCTCGGCGATCCATAAATCCTCAGCGAAAAGCTGCAGCACCATGACCTCCGAGTTCGTCAAAGCGATGCCGCCGACTATGTCAGCATCGCGGTGACTTTGCGACACGAGGCAACGGCACCGATGTTCTCTATGGCGCACCTTCGGCGGGGACGAAGCCGGCAGATCGCGGCATCGGAACCTATCGCTGGCTCCTCGCTTGGAAGAAGGGGGCGATGAGGGTTCGTTTTAGTCGTTCAGCCAATCGGCTGTGATCTCGCCCCTATGCCCTTCTGGCGCTAGCGCGGCGCGCAGGGCTTCGAGCAGCGGCGGCAGCGCCTGCGTGAAGGCGTAAGGCGGATTGACGAAATAAAGGCCCGCACCGTTGTAGATGCCGGGCTGATCGGCATCGTACAGCCAATGGTCGACACACAGCAGTTTCGGGATGCCGAGCTTGCGTAACTGGTGCTTCCACTGCGCGTGCATGGGCCGCTCTTTCAGCGGATACCAGATCACCGTCACGCCATGCGCCCATTTGCGGTGCGCCGCGGCGAGGGTGGCGGTGATGCGGGCGCGTTCGTCCGTCTGCTCGTAGGGCGGATCGACCACCACCACGCCGCGCGCGGTGCGGGGCGGCACCATCGCCAGCCAAAGCTCGTAGGCGTCACGCTGATGCACGGCAGCGGGCGTGTCGCGCATCGCGCCGCGCAGGGCATGGACGTCCTCGGGATGTTTTTCGTTGAGGACCAGGAAATCCTGCGGGCGCAGAAGCTGCGCCAGGATCCGCGGCGAACCGGGGTAAAGGCGCGGCTCGCTCTCGACATTCACCGCCTTCACAGCGGCGCGGTAGTCGTCCAGCAAAGGATTCGGGTCGGCGAGGGCCCGCATCACGCCCTGCGTGGCCTCGCCGGTGCGCTGGGCCTCATCGCCGTTGAGGTCGTAGAGCCCGCAGCCGGCATGGGTGTCGATCAGGGTCAGCGCGCCCTGTTTCTGCTGCAAGGCCCGCACGAGGGCGATCAGCAGGCTGTGCTTGACGACATCGGCGCTGTTGCCCGCATGGAAGGAGTGGCGATAATTCATTGCAATTCAAGAACCTGACGATCTGCCTCTATGCAATCTGCCGGCGCGGAAGCCGAGCGTGAGGCGATTTAAGCAACCCGTTTGATGGCGGTCGGCGCGGCCATAGGCAAAGTTGATTGCGGGTAGTTTGAATCATCGAGAACATCAATCGGGTCCACATGCTAGAGGCTACCGTCGACGAGAGGAGCAAGTGTTGGCCTGCTATGTCCTGGTTCATGGCGGCGCGCACGGTGGCTGGTGCTGGGATCGTGTCAGGCCAATTCTCACGGCTGCAGGTCATGAGGTCCATGCGCTGACGCTGACAGGGCTCGGCGAGCGGGCGTCGCTGCTTTCGCCCGAAACGACACTAGCCACCCACATCGCCGATATTGTCGAGGTTATCGAACAGGGCGATCTCGCCGATGTCATCCTCGTGGGCCACAGTTATGGCGGCATGGTGATCACCGGTGTCGCGGATAAGTTGCCCGGGCGCATCAGCGAGATGGTCTATCTCGATGCCGCCATCCCCTTTGACGGCGAGGCATTGGTCGATTGGTCGCCAGCGCTGAGGCAGCTTGCGGCAAACGAAATGCGCGTCGTCGACGGTGTCGAACTGGTGCTGTTTCCCGACGCTCCGTCGTTCATGATCTACGGGGTGACCGATCCCTCCGATCAAGAATGGCTGCGCAGCAAGCTCACCCCGCATCCATGGCAGTGCTTTATCGAGCCGCTGAAACTCTCCGACGGAGCGGCTGTGCGGGCCTTGCCCAGGACCAACATCAACGCCCCGTCGACACTGCGGCTTCGCAAAGGCGAAAGCCTTGAGCGAAGTCTCGATGCCGACCGCGTTTGGAGCGTCGACACTGGACACGATATGATGGTGACCGAGCCGCATCGCGTGGCGGAGCTACTGATGAAGCTAGCCGGCGAGAGCAAGCCTTAGGCTTGCCGGTCGCTCGGAGCGGCTGCGAGTGGGGACATTGCGGTCGTAATGCATGATCGCCGACTGCCTCCATAGCCGACGTTTCTCACCCCCTCTCCCCGTCGCCCCGGGCTTGACCCGGGGGCCCGCTTTTCTCCAACTCGACGCATGGACAGGGAGCGGCGCGGCGGCTGGGTCTATATTATGGCCGATCGCTATCGCGGCACGATCTACGTCGGGGTTACGGCGGACCTGCCGCAGCGAATTTTCGCGCATCGTGACGGGAGCGGATCGGATTTCTGTGCTCGCTACGGATTGCGGCGATTGGTCTGGGCGGAACGCGGCGAAACCATCGAAGACTGCATAGCCCACGAAAAGCGCCTGAAGCGGTGGCGCCGTTCCTGGAAGTTCGCTCTGATCGAGCGCGGCAATCCGGACTGGAACGATCTCTACGACTTCCTCATCTGACCGACGGGTTAGAGGCGAAAGCGGGACCCCGGATCAAGTCCGGGGTGACGAGTTTGGTATGGTGAAAATCATACGTTTCCGAGCAAAACCCGCCCGTCCGCACACCACGACAAACCCACCGCTTCAGCCGTCGCGCCGAGCGCGTCGTCGCCCCCTTCTCTCGACCAATGTCTAAGGAATGCAGAGCCTTATCCTACCGTCTCTTAACCAGACCGCGGGGTGGTCGCGCCTAAGATGCGAGCATACCGCAGAAGGAACTCGGGCTTTGCAGGCATGTCTCTCCGCCGTCGATGAGCGCAAGGCGACACGCCATTCGCTCGATCATAAGGTCATCGCGCAGCATCCTCGCCTCGGCGAAATCGGCCTGTCGATCGCCAACATCTCGGCCTCGGGCTTCATGGCCACCGACCTGCCGATGCTCCGGCGCGGTGACAGGGTGGCGATGCGGCTGCCGGTGATCGGCTGGATCGAGGCGCACCTGGTCTGGACCTCGGTCGAACGCGCCGGCTTCCAGTTCGAACGCCTGATCCGCGCCGACGACTTCCAGGACCTGCTCGCCGCGCTCGAGCCCGCTTAAAGGCCTTGGCGCGACGGCATTGGGCCGAACGCGCTAGCCGGTGATCCCCGGCATCTGCACCACGCCGAGATCGATGTGGCTGACCACGCCGGGCGCCGCGTCGCAGACTGCGGGGACCGCGGTGGCGCCGACGATGCCGGTCCAGGGCAGGCCGTGGAACGGGCGGCGGCCATCGGCCTCGGGCATGCCCATCAGCTTCACTTCCATCGGCGGCTCGCCGTGCATGCGCACGCGGTAGCAGGACTCGCCCTCTTCCCACAGCGGGTCGAGATCGTCGGCGCTGTCGCCGAGCTGCCAGAAGAAGTTGTAGACGATCAGCGGCTTGCCATCGGCCCAGGCGGTCCACTCGTAGTGCTGGCCGCCGACCGTGCCCTGCTTGATCTCGCCATAGAGGTGCGTGATGTCGCGCTTGGCCTTGGCCACCTCGAACTTGACCGTGACCTTCTCGATCTCCTTGCCGAGGCCCTTGGCCAGCATGTCCATCGACGAATAGAAAGCCTTGTAGGTCTCGGGGGAGCGGCGCGGATTGGCGAGCAGTTCGTCGGCATCGAGCCCGAACCCGGCCATCTCGGTATAGATCATCGGGTTGCGCACCTTGTCGATGATCTCGGTGACCTCGACCGTGTCGACCCGCGCCATCAGCCGCGCCAGGGTCAGCGGCAGGATGTCGCCCGAGAAGCCCGGATGGACGCCGCAGCCGTGGAACGAGCTCCCGCCCTCGCGGCAGGCGGCCTCGATCCGCTCGGCCACTTCGGGGAACCACTTGTTGGGCAGGAACGGGCCCGCCGGCGAGACCACGTTCTTGCCCGAGGCGAGCAGGCGGCAGGCGGTGTCGATCAGGGTGGGGCCCTGCGCCGGCGCATAGAGCACGCAGTCGGCCTCGAGCGCGATCATCGCCTCGAAATCGTCGGAGGCGAGGACCCCGGTCTTGGGCAGGCCGGCGAGATCGCCCGCATCCTTGCCCGCCTTGTCGGGATTGGTGACGTAGACGCCGACGAGCTCGATCGCCGGGTTCTGGATGAAGTGGCGCAGCGCCGCGGTGCCGACCGTACCGGTGGCCCACTGGATGACGCGATACTTGTTCTGCGACATGGCGGTGTCTCCCCTCAGTTCAGGCTGCGGATCTGGCCACCGTCGACGCGGTAGTTGGCGCCGGTGACATAGCCCGAGCGCGGGCTGGCGAGCGTGCAGATGATGATCGCGAGATCCTCCGGGATGCCGACCCGGCCGGCCGGCGGCAGGGTGAACACCCCGGCGGCGACGAGCATGTCGCTGACTTCCTCGAAGGTCGCATCGGGCTTGCCCAGGCGATCGCGGCCCATGCGCAGCAGGCCATCGACCATGACGATGCCCGGCGAGACGGTGTTGACCGTGATGCCCTTGCCCTTGAGCGCACCGGCCAGGCTGACGGTGAAGTTGTTCATCGCCGCCTTGGCCGCCGAATAGTCGCCGCCCATGTTGTTGGGCTGGACCGCGACCGCGCTCGACACGTTGATCACGCGGCCGAACTGCGCGGCTTCCATGTCGGGGATCGACAGGTTGGTCAGGCGGATCGCCGCCAACGCGTTGGCGTTGAAGTTCGACAGGTAGTGCTCGCCCGAGATCTGGTGCGGCGGCTTGGTCGAATTGCCTTCGGAATTGCCGCCGGCGTTGTTGATCAGGATCTCGATGTTGCCGCCGAGCGCCGCGACGGCCTCGGCGTGGACGCGGCTGCAGGCCTCGTCGGTGCTGAGCTCGCCGATGGCGACACCCGCGGCGCCGACCTCGGCCGCGACGGCCTCGGCGCGTGCGCGATCACGGCCGTGGATCACCACCCGCGCGCCTTCTTCGGCCAGCATCCGCGCGACGGCGGCGCCGATCCCGCTGCTGCTGCCGGTGACGAGCACGCGTCGGCCCGTGAGCTGCAAATCCATGGCAATCCTCTCCCAAACAGGTCTGGACTCGCGACCTTGGCGGCGCGAGCGCTTGGCGACAGACAGCACGCGCACGGCGCGCGGCATATCCCCAAATGGGAAGCATTCCGAGTGGCTCGCAGCCCGGCCAGCGCCCTCTCGCGCAGGCCAAGAGCCTTCTAGCTTGGGGCTCTAGCTGGGGCGCGCCGTCACGGTCTGCGCCGGCGGTGTCTCGGTCATGCGCCGCGCCCATTGCCAGAACGGATCGGGCGAGCTCGGCGCCAGCCGGCTGTGCGCATGCCGCACGATCTCCGAGCCGCGCGCGGGGATCGTGACCGCAAAGGTCTGTTCGACCCAGGCGCGGAAGGCGAAGTTCGGATGGACCGGATATTCGGGATCGACCTCGTTCGGCAGCTTTTCGAAATCGTCGCCATCGATGTTGTCGTAGCCGATCGCGATCAGCCGCAAGAAATCGACGGGATCGTCGGCGAGCACGCACATCGTCGCGCAGCCCAGGTTCGAGCCCATCAGCACGATCTTCTGCGCGCCGTCGTCGTCCAGCCACAGCGCGATCCGCGAACCGTCGCCGTTGACCTCCGAAAAGACGCAGAGCCGCGCGACGATCTGGGGATCGTCGGCAGCGAACCAGTAGGACAGATCCTCGCTGTCCTCGGCACCGAAATGGATGAAAGTCCCGCCTGCGCGGGCGCTGCTGATCAGGCCCTGGCGCAGGTCGGCGCGCGGGCAGAGGTAGCCGACCCGGCCGCTCTTGGTGCCTTCGAACCAGCCGTGGGCTTCGATCCACGCGAACATCAGCAGCAACGGCTCGGGCAGTTCCATGCCCGGACGGAGCGTCGCGTCGATTTCGAGCGCGAGCTGACATGATTGAATCTGTCGCAAGCGCTTCGCGCGCTCGAAATCGATTACCGCCACGATCAATCCCCGCCGATTTTTCCCATCATAGCAGCATCTTGCATGGTTGAGTCCGCATTTGCAGCCGATCTGGACCCATTTTGTTCCCCAAACAGCGAATGCAAGTTCTTATTTCGAATGTTGTGTCGGTATCGCGATCAGACTATGATACATCATATATCACGGAGAGACAGCGGAGCGCCGACAAGGTGGCCCGCGCCAGCGAGGGACAGAGCAGAAAATGGCCACCGACAATGCGCTGACGCGCGACGATCCGCGCTACAAGGAGATGTTCAACGTCGAGAAGGAGATCGAGCACTCGGGCGGCGTCATGCTCGAGGATCCCTATCCCGACTTCGCGCGGCTGCGCGCGCAGGGCCCCGTGTTCAAGGGCAGCCTGTCGCTCGAACTGACCGGCCAGCCCGACCACACCTCGCCGCAGCGCCAGCATTTCACCGCGCTCTCGTTCGATGCCTGCTCGAAGGCGCTGGTCGACGCCGCCAAGTTCTCCTCCGCCCACTACCAGGAGCAGGAGAGCGTGATGCTCAACATCGGGCACACGGTGCTGACGATGATCGGCCAGGAACACGCGCGCCACCGCGCCGCGGTCCAGCCGATGATGACGCGCGACCAGGCGATGGGCTGGTGGACCGAGAAGTGGATCGAGCCCTTCGTCCAGATCCTGCTCGACGGGATCGAGGGCCAGCAGGCGGTCGACCTCGTCCCACAGCTCTGCGGCCGCCTGCCGATGCACACGGTCACCGCCGCCTATGGCCTGTCCTCGGACGAGGCGCTGGAGTTCCGCGACAACCTGCTGACCTCGATGGCGCCGATGCTGCCCGAGGCCGCGCGCAAGGTCGCGCACGAGAAGGTCCGCACCGTCCTGCTCGGCGCGATCGCCGAGCGCCGCCAGGAGCGCCGCGACGACCTGATCTCGCGCATGATCGACGCGCCTTTCACCGATGCCGAGGGCAAGGCCTCGCAACTGCCCGACGAGGCGATCCTGTCGTTCTCGCGCCTGCTGCTGCTTGCCGGCGGCGGCACGACCTTCCGCCAGCTCGGCATCACCCTGTTCGCGCTGCTCTCCAACCGCGACCAGCTCGAGGACCTGCGCGCCGACCGCTCGCTGATGGAGCAGGCGATCGAGGAATCGGTGCGCTGGAACTGCACCGACCCGCTGTTCTACCGCATGGCGACGCGCGACACCGTGCTCGAGGGCATGGACATTCCCGAAGGCGCGATCATCGACTGCTGCCTCGGTTCCGCCAACCGCGATCCCGAGCGCTGGGAGAACCCCGACCTTTACGATCTCCACCGTCCGGCCAAGCGCCATGTCGGCTTCGCCGCGGGCCCGCACACCTGCCTCGGCCGCTTCGTCGCCGGCGCGGAGATGACCGCGGCGATCAACGCGCTGCTCGACCGCTTCCCCAAGATGCGGCTCGACACCGATAGCCCCGAGCCGACCAAGATGATCGGCGGCCTGGTCGCGCGCGGGGTCAACCACCTGCGGGTAAGGTTGGACTAGGCCAAGTCCACCAATCCATCCGTCGCCCCTGCGCAGGCAGGGGCCCAACCAAGCTCTCGTCCTGAAGCGGGAAGTGCGTGAGGCACGGTCAGTTGGGCCCCTGCCTGCGCAGGGGCGACGGGGGAACGGTACAGAGGCTTGTAGCAGCCTAGCTCGCTACTCGCAGTTGTAGTGCGGCTCGCGCCCGGCCAGCACGTTGCGCGCCATGGCGCCCTTGTCGTGCAGCGCGAGCGGGCCGCCGGGCAGGTCCTCGTCCCAGAACTCGGCGTCGGCATAGGCCCGCAGCGCCTGCTCCTGGTGCGCGTTGCGCGCGCCGAGGCCTTCGAGCAGCGCGGCAGCGGTGATCACTTCGGGGAAGTCGTCGCCCTCGCCCGCGCGGACCATCAGCGCGAGGTCCTGGCGGCGCATCCCGTCGAGGAAGGCCGCGGCGAATTCGCGCGCCTGGACGAAGACCGGATCAGTCATCGCGCCCATCGCGCCTGCTCTCGGTCGCGCGGTCGTGGAGCTGCGCCCACAGGCTCTCTGTCCCCGCTTCCTGCGCCTTGTTGACGTATTGCGAGGCGACCAGCCAGCCCTTGATCGGCTGGAGTGGGAAGATGCAGCCGAAGGCCAGCAGCGGGAACGAGGTCAGCAGGTGGACCCAGAACGGCGGATCATAGGCGACCTGCAGCCAGACCACGAAGAAGATCAGCGGGAAGGCGATGATGCAGAGCGAGAAGAAGGCCGGGCCGTCGTCGGGCGCGGCGAACTTGTAGTCGAGCCCGCAGGACGGACAGGTGTCGGCGAGCTTGAGCCAGCGACGGAACATCTTGCCCTGGCCGCAGCGCGGGCAGAGCCCCTTCCAGCCGCAGTGGACGATCCAGTCGAACTTGGCGCGACCTTCGAGAACCGGTTCGGACATTCCACACCTTTTGCAGCGGGCCGCGAATGGCCCCCGACTCGGCCCTTGCACCTTGTCGGTATCGCTCATATAGTTTGTATGGATACAAAATCAACGCATATAGGCATACAATATGTGGCTGCCTGAAATCGCCAGCTCGGCCGGGCCGAAATACCTCTCGATCAGCGCCGCGCTCGGCCGCGACATCGAGACCGGACGACTGCGCCCGGGTGACCGCCTGCCACCACAGCGCGACCTCGCCGAAGCGCTGGGGATCGACCTCGGCACGGTGACGCGCGCCTATGCCGAGGCGCGCCGCCAGGGCCTGATCGACGCCGACGGCCGCCGCGGCTCCTTCGTGCGCGAGGCTCATGGCATTCTGGGTGGCACGCTCGCGGCCGAACAGATCGCACCGTTCGACACGGGCATGAACCTGCCGCCGCTGCCGCTGCGTTCGAGCCTGCCCGAAGCCTATGCCGCCGGGCTGCGCGAGATCCTGGCCGGGCCTGCCGCGGCCAACCGCCTTCAGTACCAGCCCGCCGGCGGCGCGCCCGGCGATCGCCAGGCCGGCGCCGACTGGCTGGCCACGCGCGGCATCGCGGCCGACGAGGACAATGTCCTCGTGGTCAGCGGCGGCCAGACCGCGCTCCACGCGATCGCACATGCCGCACTCGAACCCGGCGACGTGGTCTGCACCGGGCGCTTCGCCTATCCGGGCTGGCTGTCGATCGCGCGCCGCCTCGGGCTCCAGGTCCTCGCCGTCGACAGCGATGCCGAAGGGATCGATCCCGCGGCGCTCGACCGCGCCTGCGCGGCCCAGGCGCTTGCAGGTCAGCCGGTGCGCGCGCTCTACGTGGTGCCGACCAACGACAGCCCGACCACCGCGACCATGGGCGTCGAACGCCGCCGCGCGGTCGCCGAAGTGGCACGGCGCCACGAGCTCAAGATCATCGAGGACGACGCCTATGGCCGCCTCGCCGCCGAACCGCTGCCGCCGCTGGCGAGCCTTGCGCCCGAGCGAACCTGGCACGTCGCCAGCCTGTCCAAGATCGTCTCGCCCGCGCTGCGCGTCGCCTATCTGCGCGCGCCCTCGTTGCGCGACGCCTGGCGGCTCGCGGCCGACGTCCACGCGACCACGGTCATGGCGCCGCCGCTCAACGTCGCGCTGGCGACGCGCTGGCTCACCGACGGCAGCCTGCAGAGCCTGGTCGACGAGGTCCGCGCCGAATGCGTGGCACGCCGCGCGATCGCCGACGAACTGCTGCCCGCGGGCAGCTTTCGCGCCGAGCCCGAAGGCTATCACCTGTGGATCCCGCTGCCCGAAGGGCTCGCGCCGACCGAACTGGTCAGCGCCCTGGCGCCCTCGGGCCTGTCGGTGGTCTCGGGCGAGGCCTTCGTCGCCGATCCCGCCGACACCGCACGCGCGGTACGCGTCTCGATCGGCGGCAGCCTCAGCCGAGAACGCCTGACCCGCGCGCTGTCGCTGCTCGACGCGCTGCTGCACCACCGCGGCAGCCGGATGACGCCGCTCGTCTAGATTGCGCGCCCCGGCGCCGCATGCGAAACGCCCCAGCATGACCGCGACGATCGACCCGTTCCACGCCATCGCCATCGGCGAGCTCGCCTACCAACTCGCGAGCCAGGGCCGATCGGTGATCCACATGGAATATGGCCAGCCCTCGACCGGCGCGCCGGCCGCGGCGATCGCGATCGCGCATCGGGTGCTCGACGCCGATCCGATGGGCTATTGGGAGAACCCCCAGCTCAAGGCGCGGATCGCGCGGCTCTATGCCGAGGAGCACGGCGTGACCGTGGCGCCCGAACAGGTGATCCTCACCTGCGGCGCCTCGCCTGCGCTGGTGCTGGCGCTGTCGACCCTGTTCGCACCCGGCGCGAGAGTCGCGCTCGCCCGCCCCGGCTACGTCGCCTACCGCAACACCTTGAAGGCGCTGCACATGGAGCCGGTCGAGCTCGACTGCGGCGAGGCCGAGCGCTTCCAGCTGACCGCCGCCGCGCTCGCCGCGGTCGAGCCCGCACCAGACGGCGTGATCATCGCCAGCCCGGCCAACCCCACGGGCACGGTGATCGAACCCGAAGAGCTCGCACGCATCGCCGAGGTCTGCGCCGAACGCGGCATCGCCATCGTCTCGGACGAGATCTACCACGGCATTTCCTACGTCGGCCCCGTCCGCTCGACCCTCGCGGTCGCGCCGCAGGCGCTCGTCATCAACTCGTTCTCGAAATACTTCTCGATGGCCGGCTGGCGGCTCGGCTGGCTGGTCGTGCCGCCGCATCTGCTCGAGCCGGCGCGCGCGCGAATGGGCAACCTGTTCCTCACGCCGCCAAGCCTCGCGCAGCACGCGGGCCTCGCGGCGATGGACTGCCGCGACGAGCTCGAAGGCCATGTCGCGACCTATGCGCGCAACCGCGACCTGATGCTCGAAGGCGTCGCCCGGCTCGGCCTCAGCCACATCGCCCCACCCGACGGCGCCTTCTACATCTATGCCGACGTCGGCCACCTGACCCAAGACAGCCTGGGCTTCTGCCGGCGCATGCTCGAGGAGACCGGCGTCGCCACGGCGCCGGGGATCGACTTCGACCCGCTCGGCGGCAACCGCTTCGTCCGCTTCAGCTTCGCGGTCTCGACCGCGCTGGTCGAGGAAGCGCTGGCGCGGCTCGAACCCTGGTTCGCCGCGCAGCCGCGCTTGGTCGAGCCGGCATGACCAGCGGCGGTTCGCGCCCGCTCGCCCGTCACGAGGGCTCGTGCCACTGCGGCGCGGTGCGCTTCGCGATCACCACCGACTTCCCCGAGCTGACCACCTGCGACTGCTCGATCTGCCGGCGCAAGAACGCGCTGATGGTCAAGGTCCACGAAAGCGCGTTCGAGCTGCTCGCCGGCGAAGACAGCCTGCAGGAATACCAGTTCCACACCCGCACCGCGCGGCACTTCTTCTGCCGGACCTGCGGCATCTACCCGTTCCACCGCAAGCGCGTGACGCCCGATTTCGTCGGCGTGAACGTGTTCTGCCTCGACGACTTCGAACCCGAGGGCATCCCCGTACGCGCGACCGTCGGCAAGGGCATGGCCTGACATCAAAGATCCTCCCCCACCGGGGGAGGGGGACCGCTCGCGCAGCGAGGGGTGGAGGGGGCGCGGCAGCAGGATGCGCGAGCACTCGCCTGCGCCCCCTCCGTCAGCCCTGCGGGCTGCCACCTCCCCCGACGGGGGAGGATCATCATTAAACGCTGTAGCGGCTCGGCGGCACCCCGAGCACGCGGCGGAACATCGTCGAGAAGCTCGCCGGCGTGTCGTAGCCGAGATCGAAGGCGATCTCGGTCACCGAAACCCCCGCGACCAGCCGCTGCAGCGCCATGGCGAGACAGGCCTGCTGGCGCCATTCGGCGAAGCTCATCCCTGTCTCGCGGCGGAACAGGCGCGTGAAGCTACGGCGGTTGAGGTGCAGCGCATCGGCCCATTCGTCGACCCCGCTCTTGACGCTCGGCGCTTCGAGGAAGGCGTGGCAGCGCGCGGCCAGGGCCGGTGCCGAAGGGAACGGTACGGCGAGCGGGATAACCGGCGCGCGCTCGATCTCGGCGACGATCAACCGCATGACCAGCCCGTCGCGCCCGGCCTCGTCATATTCGAGCACGGTCTCGCAGGCCTCGGCGAGCAGCGCACTGAGCAGCGGCGAGACGCCGACCACGCGGCAGCAGGGATCGAAACGGCCAATCGCCGGATCGATCATCACGCTGCGCGTCGAGACATGGCCGATCATCCGCACGGCATGCGGCGTTCCCGGCGGAATCCACACCGCGCGCTGCGGCGGCGAAACCCAGGCGCCCTGCGGCGTCGATACGGCGAGGACGCCCGTGGTCGCATGAAGGAACTGCCCGCGCCGGTGGGTGTGCGGCGCCAGCTCGAACGAGGGCGGATAGTCGTTGCCGACACCGACGACGGCGCGCGCGACTTCGACATTGGGGTCGTTGAGCATCGTTCCGAGCTGTCCCAAACTCAAGTATGAATGACCGATAGGCGGAAGCGGGACATAGCGAAAGCTGCTAGGCAACATTTCGTTACAGGAGTTTCGCATGGCCACGATCAGTCCCCCCACCCCCGGCGAGGCCGCCGCCACCGCCGCGCCCACGCCCGACGCGGCCAAGACCGTGCTCGGCATCATCGTAGCGATCAGTGCCTGCCACCTGATCAACGACATGATGCAGTCGCTGCTGCCGGCGATCTATCCGGGGCTGGCCAGGGAACTGTCGCTGAGCTTCGGCCAGATCGGCCTGATCACCCTGGTCTACCAGATCACCGCCTCGATCCTGCAGCCGATCATCGGCCTCGTCGCCGACAAGAAGCCCGCGCCGCTGGCGCTGCCGATCGGCACCCTGTTCTCGATGGCGGGGCTGACCGTGCTGTCGGTCGCGCACGTCTACTGGCTGGTGCTGCTCGGCGCCGCGCTGCTCGGCATGGGCTCGTCGATCTTCCATCCCGAAAGCTCGCGCGTGGCGCGCATGGCCAGCGGTTCGCGGCCGGGCTTCGCGCAGTCGCTGTTCCAGGTCGGCGGCAATGCCGGTTCGGCGCTGGGGCCGCTCGCCGCCGCGCTGGTGGTCGTGCGCTGGGGCCAGACCAGCCTCGCCTTCTTCGCGCTGCTCTCGCTGCTGTCGGCAGCGATCCTGTGGAACGTCAGCCGCTGGTACAAGCACCACGGCCTCGCGCGGCTCCAGGCCGGACGCAAGGCGCGCAAGACCACGCCGCTGCCGCAGGGCAAGGCGCGGCTGGGCATCGCTGTGCTGCTCGGGCTGGTCTTCTCGAAGTACATCTACCTCGCCAGCCTGACGAGCTTCTACACCTTCTACCTGATCGAGAAGTTCCACCTTTCGGTCGCCCAGGCGCAGTTCCAGCTGTTCCTGTTTCTCGCCGCGGTCGCCGCCGGAACGGTCGCGGGCGGACCGCTCGGCGATCGCTTCGGGCGTAACTACGTGCTGTGGTTCTCGATCCTCGGCGCCCTGCCCTTCGCGCTGCTGCTGCCGCACGCGAGCCTCGCCTGGACCACGCCGCTGGCCATGGTCATCGGCCTGATCCTGGCCTCGGCCTTCCCGGCGATCATCGTCTTCGCGCAGGAGCTGATGCCCGACCACGTCGGCACGGTCTCGGGCCTGTTCTTCGGCTTCGCCTTCGGCGTCGGCGGCATCGGCGCCGCCGCGCTCGGCTGGGCGGCGGACAAGGTCGGCATCGAGGCCGTCTATCAGTGGGTCGCCTTTATGCCGGCGCTGGGAATGCTCTGCCTGTTCCTGCCCAAGGTCGATCGGGCCGCCGCCTGAGCCCGATCGAGCGCGCTGAGGAAGCCCGGGAACAGCACGTCGTTACCATGGGCGCTGAGGTGATCGACGTCGACGAATAGCGGTAGCCCGCGGTCGTAGCCGTCGCACCGGGCGCCCGGGCACAGCAGCCCGGCGGGCTCCCAGATCGATACGCCCGGGAGACCCGCGACGATGCGCCGCAGCCCCTCGTCAGGTACCTCCATGCGTGCGCGCATCCGGTCCTTGGCCACGGCATTTCCGGTGCGGCAATACGTCTGCTCGCGGTTGAACCAGTCGGCACAGCGGAACAGCGCGATCGGCATCAGCGGCTTGGGCCCTTCGACGATCACCGGATGTCCCATCGCCGCCACCCGCGCCAATCGCGCGCGATTGGCCGCGAAGATCGCGGAATCGATACCGCGGTCGCTGTAGATCGGCTGCTCGGGATCGCCCCAATTGTTGCGGAACCGTTCGGTCTGCAAGGCCGGCAGGAACACGAAGTCGCCGATTCTGGCGCGACGGCCGATGTCGGCCAGCGCGGCCTCGGAGAAGCGCTCGCAGCGTTCGAAGCGCTGCGCCACGCGGAAGTTGACGACGCCGCAGCCCTGTAGCGAATAGAGCCAGACCTCCCAGTCGCCGGTCTCGGCGACGCGCCACAGCATTCGGCTGTAGGCCGAGGCGTGCGAGTCCCCGAGTACGAACAGCCGCGGCGCGCCGGGCTTGCGGCACGGGGCAACGAAGGTGCGCGCTTCGACGCCGCCTTCGAGGCGGACCTCCTGCCGCGCGACGCAGGGGCGCGGTTCGGCGGGGGCGCTGTAGGGATTCCACGTTTCCAACTGGCTCGCCGCGGCGAGGCTGACCTCGGGCTTGAAGGCGACCGCCCAGACGCAGGCGGAAACGACCAGGCTGACAATGCCGGCAAAACGCAGGAAGAAGCTGCTCGAAGAAACCGCCGCCACCGCGCGCAGGCGTCCCGCGCGCTCGATACCGTGATAGCTGACCGCGCCGATCGCGAAAGTCGCCGCCAGCGCGATCAGCTTGAGCGCGAGCGTGTCGACACCGACGGTCCAGCGCATGAACACGATCACGCCCCAGTGCCAGAGATAGAGCGAATAGCTGGCCAGGCCGATCCACAGCGGCATGGGGCTCTGCAGCCGACGCGCGACCCCGCTATCGCGCCAGAGCCACAAGGCGGCGATCAGCACCGCGGTCGCCAGGCAGGGCAGCAGGGCGCCGGGGTAGGGAAAGCCGACGAGCGCGGTCGACCAGCAGGCGAGAACCAGCGCGCCGAGCCCTGCGGCGGCCCCGATCTCGCCGAACCGAGCGCGCGTGGCGGCCCAGGCCGTCACCTGCGGATGCTCGATCGCCAGTCGCAGGCCGAGCCCGAGCGCCAGTTCCCAGAAGCGCGTGGGCAGCATGTAGAAGGCAAAGACCGGGTCGCTGGCGGTCATCCGCGCGCTGTAGACGAGCGAGGCCAGGCCGGCGGCGCCCAGCAGCACGCATAGCCCGCGCCGCACGCGCGCGCCGCCGCCGATCAGCAGCGGATAGGCGAACAGCGAGAACAGCACGTAGTATTGCTCCTCGACGCCGAGCGACCAGGTGTGCGCGAAAGGGTTGAATTCGCTGGCGATCGCGAAATAGTCGAAGCCGGTGTCCCTGAGCAGGAAGGGACTGAGGCCGAGCGCGGCCGCCGCGCCGAACTTCTCGAACTCGGCCGTCGCCGCGACCAGCGGGATCAGCAGCATGCTCGCCGTAGTGGCGACGACGATGTAGACGAGCAGCGCCGGATAGAGCCGCAGGAACCTGCGCCGATAGAACCCCGCGACGAAAGCCAGGGCATTGTTGGCCGGTTTCCCGATCACCGAATGGGCCACGACGAAGCCCGAGATCACGAAGAAGCAGTCGACCCCGACGAAGCCGCCCGGCATCCAGGCCGGATCGAGATGGTAGAGGATCACCGCCAGCACCGCGATCGCCCGCAAACCGGTGATCGAGGCGACGTGGCGTGCGGGATCGGGCATCGGGGTCTCTCGCGGCCGCCAGCGGCGAATGGATATCCGTGCCCTATGGGATTGTGGTTAAGGACCGGTTGATTCCATCCTTCCGCACGAGAATCGCGGAAGTGTGATCTTTCTCACTTTGTCTTGGCGATATTTCACACTTCTCAAGTCTTATTAAGGCGTTACTCCTCGCGGTCATGATGATCGACCGCCCGCTGCTCAGCGCTTTCGCCCTCGTGTCCATCACGCTCCTCGGCGCCTGCTCGAAAGGCGGCGGCGAGGAGAGCGCCGCCGCGGCGGCCAGCGCGAGCGCGACGCCGAGCGCCGCCCCATCGGCCGCGGCACCGGCGGCGGCGCCTGCGGTCGCCGGCTTCGATCCCGCCGCCGCGCCGCAGGGTCAGAACCCGCCAGGCGCCTGGCCCTATTTCAGCCTGATGGACGGCTATACCCGGATGACCCCGGAGAACAGCCCGAGCTACGAATCCAAGAAATGGCTCGAAGACGTCAAGTACGAGCGCTTCGAATTCTTCGATGGCAAGAAGCTGATCCCGGTCGAAGGTCGCGCCTATGTCACGCGCGGGCTCGGCACCGCGGCCTCGTGGTTCCAGATCCAGAAGACCTACGAGGCGCTGGTCAAGGGCCTCGGCGGCGTCACCGTCTTCGAAGGCTCGGGCGAGGTGATGGAGAACCTCAAGCTCAAGTTCGCCGACCAGCGCTATCGCGGCGAGCACCTGCTCCAGTACGATAAGATGGGCGTCTACATGGTGCGCACACCCGATCGCCAGATCTGGGTCGAGGTCTACCAGCCCTGGGACGATTCGAAGGGCTACTGGCTGACCGTGATGGAGACCAAGCCGCTCGAAATGACTGCGCGCCTGCTCGCCGCCGAGGAGATGAAGGCCGCGCTCGACAAGGACGGCCACGTCGCGCTCTACATCAACTTCGACACCGACAAGACCGCGATGAAACCGGATTCGGCCGCGACCGTCGGCGAGATCGTCAAGCTGCTGACGACCAATCCGGGTCTCAAGCTCGAGGTCCAGGGCCACACCGACAACGCCGGCACCCCCGCGCACAACCTGACCCTGTCCGAAGGCCGCGCCTCCGCCGTAGTCGGCGCGCTGATGGCACAGGGCATCGCGATGAATCGCCTCACGCCCAAGGGCTACGGGCAGACCAAGCCGATCGCCAACAACGCCAGCGAAGACGGCCGCGCGAAGAACCGGCGCGTGGAGCTGGTGAAGAAGTAGGAGAGCCGCGCCCGCAAGCCGCTGAACGGCCTGCCGAATAGTCCATTTTGGAAGTCGTTCCGCTTGCGGTGTCGCGCCCGCCATGTTGTCGAGCCGTCCTGATCCAGTGCGGGGGCGACATGGCGGATATCTATCTTGCGGCAGACGACGATCTGCTGCGCGTGACCTTCGGTGGCCGTGTCTTCGGCACGGGTGGCAAGGAAACGGTCACCTACATGCCCACGGTGACCGGGGTGACGATCGACCAGAACGTCGATCGCGTAAGCTTTCTGGCCGACTCGTACGAATATGCCTTCCAGCAGCAGGGCAACCAGCTGGTCATCTATGCCGGCGCCGTGGTGGTTGCGCGGATCGCGGTGCAGGGCGACGAAGACGGAACCGAACTCGGCTTTGACACTGACACGCCTCCTGGCTGGTACAGCGCCAAGATCTCCGCAGCAGGCATGACGCTCGGCGGCGTGACCGTGCCGACCGCGGCGCCCGCGACAATTACCGTCGGTGGATCTTATCCAGTCCCGGCAAAATATCTCACGCCCGGTGTCGACAAATTCGGGCCTAGTGGTGGAGCGCTCTATGCATCGTCCCTTTCTGCAGACGCTCCCGCGACCACCTTCACGGCTGGCGATCAACTCCTAGGAAGCGAGTTCTACGACGAGTTCGTCATCTACACGACGGCAACGGAAAATCGGACGTTTCCGGAGAATGCGACGGTTGCGATTTTCGAAGTCATCACGATTCGCAACGCCGGCCCGGCAACACCCGGACTGACGGACATCTCCAAGTATTACGGAATCCGTCAGCTTTGGCAGAATATGGCTGCAGCAGACGTGACCAACTTGGCCGCAGGCGTCTCGGCCGGTTTCCGCGACCTCGACCTCAGCGGCGGCGTCAACGTGACGACGATCGACGATTCGCGTTCCGCCGCAATTGCACTCGATGCGATCAAGCCAAACGGCGTCATAACGGTGAAAAGCACCACCGCCGCGGGCTTGCTCGACAGCGTGACGGTGGTGGCCGGCAAGTTCAATGGCTTCCCGAACAATCCCAATACGCTGCCTGAAGGGCTCAAGCTCATCGTCACGCCAGGCCAGGGCGTCGATCGCCTGACGCTGAACACGCTCACCGACCTCAGCCTGTCGGTCCGCGATAGCGCCGGTGCCGAAACCACCGGCCTGCGCCTGCTCGATGCCTCGGGAAGCCTGGGTGGTGTCGGCTTCGACCTCAAGCAGCTCAAGGCCTCGAGCACGATCACCGCTTTCGACGGCGGCTCCGTCGCACTCGGCAATGGCGCCGATGTGCTCACGCCCGCAAACGGCGTCACGATCTCGAACCTGCGCCGCGGCGCGGGCGAGGACGCGGCCCAACCCGACGGCGCGGACACGATCGTCCTGACCGGCGCCGTCCAGGCGGCCGATCGGATAGGGACGGGCTATGCGGTCAAGGACGGTCTGCTAACCTTCGGCACGGCTCCCGCAAGCCTCACCGAGGCCCTGGCAACAGCCCGCACCGCCACCACCGCCGACAACGAGACGCTAGTCTTCCGCTATCTCGGCGACAGCTATGTCTTCGCCGAGCGAACGAACGCGAGCGATGCCGACGACATTCTTATCAAGCTGGCCGGCACGACCGGACTTGCCGGCCTCGACACGCTTTCGTCAGGCAACGTCTACGTCTTCTAGACGAGCGCGGCTTGCCCCTGCCGTGGCCTGTGGACGCAGCGGCCGAACAACCGATATAGATGGCTCGCAACGCCAAGCCGGAGGCCCCTCGCCATGCTCGCCAGACGTCTAGCCATCGTGGGGGCGGCGCTGTCGCTGGCCGGTCCCGCACTTGCGCAATCGGTTCCCGAACTCACCGACCTGGTCGGCGCCCGCGCTGCGGGCGGCGAGACGCAGCTCGAAGCGCGCGGCTACGTCTTCGTCACGACCAACACCGTGCGCGACACGAAGTGGTCGTTCTGGTGGAAGGAGCGCACCCGGCAGTGCGTGCAGGTGGCGACATCGAACGGACGCTACGACGCGATCCAGAGCGTGCCGGAAGCGAACTGCCGACAGACCGCGGCCACCTTGCCGGCCTCTCCGGACAATCGACCGTCTCCGGCCGACCCGGGCTATGGCGACCGCTATGGCCCGTCGATCACGCTGATCTGCTTCGGCGGGGGCAGCGCACCGGCCGCGCAATACCAGTCGGGCTATGCCTACAATTCGCGCTCGCATCGGTTCGAGCCGCAGTTCGGGACGACCCTGGGCCGCGAAGGCTTCGCCTCCGACCTGCAGATCGAGATCTGGCACGGCCGGGGCCGCATCCGCCCCGAAGGCAAGCTGATCTCGCCGATCCATTCGGGCGGAGACAACGGTTGGTGGACGATCGAGAACCTCGTCGTGACGCCCGATCGGATCACCGGACAGTACCGCATGAACGGCCTCAACAAGCCGCGCATCGACATCGATCGGCGCAGCGGGCGGATCTCCATCCGCGCCGCGACCAATTTCACAGGCCGCTGCGACGCGGGCAACTGGCGCGGTGGCGGCGGCTTCTGATCGGACGCGCCGCCGCAGAGCTATAGCTGTCAGCGCGCGCGGGACATCGTCGCCGGCGCTTCGGCCATGGCGGGCACCTCGAACACCGTGCCGTTGGCCGCGAGCAGGACCGAGCAGGCGCCCACGCGCAGTTCGACCGCGCGGATCGTCATCGCCGGCTGCTGGCCGGGCTTGAAATTCGCGGGCGCGGCGGGCGTCACCACGCGCTGGACCGGGTTGGCGCAAGCGCGCGGCTCTGCCGGCTTGTCCGCAGCCGAAGCGGCGCTGCCGAACGCCGCCAAGGGAACCACCATCGCTAGCAGCATCGTCTTGGCTTTCACGTCGGTCTCCTGTGCCTATCCCCTGGCCGCGCGCAGCCTATCACCGGCGGCGGCAGGCACCAGACGATATGCCACCGGAGCGGACGAAATCGCTGTCCTACAGCCTATGAAGCTGCAAGGTTCCGCGCGCTCTTTCTTATCGTCGCAACCATCGGATCGGGCGGGACAATTCCGCCCCGGCGCGCGAATCCACGAGAAATTCGCCACGCGCCACACGCGTGACCTTCGCGAAGTTCGCCCGCGCTAGAGGCTCCAGTCGATCGCGCCGCGGCCGTGCTGTTCCAGGAAGGCATTAGCCTTGGAGAAATGGCCCGAGCCGAACCAGCCCGAATGGGCCGAGAGCGGGCTCGGGTGCGGTGCGGTCAGGACCAGGTGCGGGCCCTGCTTGAGCTCGGGCACGCGCGCCGCCTTGTTGCGCGCGTGGCTGCCCCAGAGCATGAACACGGTCGGCACGTCGCGCGCGGCGACTGCGGCGACAGCGGCGTCGGTGATCGCCTCCCAGCCCATGTTCTGGTGCGAGCCGGCCTTGCCTTCCTCGACCGTCAGCGCATTGTTGAGCAGCAGCACGCCCTGCCGCGCCCATTTCTCGAGATTGCCGTGCGACGGTCGCTCGAGCCCGAGATCGCTGGCGATCTCCTTGTAGATGTTGACCAGGCTCGGCGGCACCTTGACCCCGTCCTGCACCGAGAAGCAAAGGCCATGCGCCTGGCCGGCACCGTGGTAGGGATCCTGACCGAGGATCACGACCTTGACCTGGTCGAGCGGCGTCAGTTCGAGTGCACGCAGCCGCTGCCCGCGCGGCGGGAATATGCGCTTGCCCGCGGCTTCCTCGGCCTGGAGAAAACCGCCGAGCTTGCGCGAGGCCGGCAGGGCCAGCACCGGCTCGATCGCCGCCCGCCACGTTTCGGGAACCGCCTCGGCTGCCATCGACTTTACCCCAAACCCCTTTGACTCGCGCGCAGATAGGCCTAAGCCGCTTGCCCTATGGCTGTCCATTTCCACGAAGAAGATCTCCCCGAAGGCGTGCTCGCACCGGGGCCCGTTGCCGTCGATACCGAGACCATGGGGCTGATCACCCCGCGTGACCGGCTCTGCGTCGTCCAGATATCGGACGGCAAGGGCGACGAACATCTCGTCCGCTTCAATCCCGGCAGCGCCTATGCCGCGCCCAATCTCAAGGCCGTGCTCGCCGATCCCGCGCGGCTCAAGCTGTTTCACTTCGCGCGGTTCGACCTCGCCGCGATCGAGCACTATCTGGGCGTGACCGCGGCGCCGGTGTTCTGCACCAAGATCGCCAGCAAGCTCGTGCGCACCTATACCGATCGCCACGGCCTCAAGGACCTCGTGCGCGAACTGCTCGGCAAGGAAATCTCCAAGCAGCAGCAGTCGAGCGACTGGGGCGGCGCCGAGCTTTCGGACGCGCAGCGTGAATATGCCGCCTCGGACGTGCGTCACCTCCACGCGATGCACGCGATCCTGGTCGAGCGGCTGGCGCGCGAACACCGCACCGAGCTGGCCCAGGCCTGCTTCGACTTCCTGCCCTCGCGCGCCCGGCTCGACCTGGCGGGCTGGCCAGAGCACGACATCTTCAGCCACGAATGACGGCGCAAGCGGACCTCATCCGCGACAAGCGGCACCATTTCGCGCAGCCCGGCGGGTCGCACGATCGGCTGGTCAAGTTCCTTTCGCGCGCATTGCCCGCCGGGATCGGGCTGGTGGCGGCGGTGATGATCCTGGTGCCGCTGAGCCCGCGCGGCGAGATCAGCTTCCTGCTCGACCGCAACAAGGTGGCGGTCACCCCCGAACGCATCCACGTCGACAAGGCGATGTACCGCGGCGAGGACAACCAGGGGCGCCCGTTCCAGCTGACCGCGGGCAGCGCGATCCAGCCGTCCGCGACCTCGCGCGAGCTCGAGATGACCGACCTCGTCGCGCGGCTGCAGCTTACCGACGGTCCGGCCGAACTCGTCGCGCCCGGCGGGGTCTACAATTTCGACACGAGCCAGGTCGCCGTGCCCGGCCCGGTCAACTTCTCCGCGGCCGACGGCTATCGCATGATCACGCAGAACGTCGCGATCGATCTCAAGACGCGGCGCATCGCCGGTGCGGGCGGGGTTTCGGGGCTGGTTCCGGCTGGCACTTTCGCCGCGGACAAGATAGTCGGCGATCTCGGCGCGCGGACCGTGACGCTCGAAGGCAATGCCCGGCTGAACATGGTTCCCGGCAAGATGAGGATGCCCAAGTGATGTCGCGTTTCGGCCGCTCTTTCCGCATCGCGCTCGGGACCTTCGCCGTCAGCGGCGCCGCGATCGTCGGTCTGCAGCAGCTCGGCGCCCAGGCGATCGCCGGGCACAACAGCAATGCCCCGGTGAACTACGCCGCCGATCGCATCGAGCTGCAGGACAAGGCCAAGCGCGTCGTGCTCTCGGGCAATGTCGACATCACCCAGGGCGATCTGCGCGTGCGCGCCTCGCGCTCGACGGTCGCCTATACCGATACCGATTCGCTGAAGATCCAGCGGCTCGACGCGACCGGCGGGGTCACCGTCACGCGCGGCAACGAGAGCGCGCGCGGCGACGTCGCGGTCTACGACTTCAACCGCCGGATCATCACCATGGCGGGCAACGTCGCGCTGCGCCGCGGCACCGACACGCTCAACGGCGGGCGGCTGGTGATGGACCTCAACAGCGGCGTGTCGAGCGTCGACGGCCGTTCGGGCGGTTCGTCCTCGGCCGTGGGCGGCACGACCAGCCGCGGCGGGCGCGTCTCGGGCTCGTTCTCGGTGCCCAAGAGCAATTGATCCCCGGCAATTGATCCCCAGCCGGGGATTCACCCCGCGCGCCTGATGCTCTAAGCGACGCGCCATGACCCGCGCGCATCGCATCATGCCGTTCCTCTCGGTCACCGCGGGGATCGCCACCTTCTCGACGATGGACGCGCTGATGAAGAGCGCCTCGATCGAAGCCGGGGTCTACAACGCGCTGCTGTTCCGCGCTGGCATCGGCATCGTGCTGATGGTCCCGGTCTGGCTGCTGGCGAAAGGCCGCTGGCCCTCGCGCCAGGCGCTCAAGGTCCACGCGCTGCGTTCGGCCGTGGTCGCGGCGATGGCGCTGCTGTTCTTCTGGGGGCTCGTGCGGCTGCCGATGGCCGAGGGCATGGCGCTGTCGTTCATCTCGCCGCTCGTCGCGCTCTATCTCGCCGCCGTGCTGCTCGGTGAGACGATCCGCTCGCGCGCGGTGCTCGCCTCGCTGTTCGGCCTCGCCGGCGTGGCGGTGATCGCGGCCGCCCGCTTCGGCGAGGGGGGCGGCTTCGGCGCGGCCGGACCGGGGATCCTGGCCGTGCTGCTCTCGGCCGTGTTCTATGCCTGGAACCTGATCCTCCAGCGCCAGCAGGCGCAGATCGCCCGGCCCGTCGACGTCGCGCTGTTCCAGAACGTGTTCATCGGCCTGATCCTCGTGCTCGCCGCACCGTGGTTCGCAGTCGTGCCGAGCGCGCTGGCGCTGCGCGACGTGACCGGCGCCGCCGTGCTCGCGGCGATCGCGCTGATGCTGCTGTCCTGGGGCTATGCCCGCGCCGAGGCGCAGGCGCTGGTCCCGCTCGAATATACCGCCTTCGTCTGGGCCGCGCTGATGGGCTGGCTGTGGTTCGACGAAGCGGTCACCGCCACGACCATCGCGGGCACCGTGCTGATCGTCATCGGCTGCTGGATTGCAACGCGCGAGGAAGCCCCCGCCGTGCCGGCCGCAAGCCTGCCGCCCGCGCCCTAGCGCCGGATCAGACGGCGCAGCTGGCGCGAATGCAGCTTCTCGATGTTGCGATAGCCGGCGAACAGTTCCTTGCGGCCGGCCGCGGCCTGCGCGTGCTGCGCCATCAGTTCGGCGGCCGCGACCTGGAGCGAACCTTGGACCATCGCCCGCACGGCCCGGTCCCAATCACCCCACACGGCCTCTTCGTCCTCGGAAATTTCGGCAAGACGCAGCGCCTCGGCGACATGAGCGGCAGGCATGTCCTCGCCCGCGACCTGGCGATGGGCCTCGAACAGGCCCACGAGCGTCAAGGCCTGTTCGAGCACCAGCTCGGGTCGCCCCGTCCCGCGCGCAATGCGCATAAGGTTCGCCGTCAGCTCCCTCAGACCGTCACGAACTGCCGTTGCCGACATCTGGCTTGCCGAACAATCGGCACGGTCTGGCATAAAATCTTTTTCCTGGCGAAACCCGATCGCGCAGACTTCAAGGCAAGAGCTCGAATTGCACGAGCTCGTTTCTAACGCTGTTGTACAGGTGATCAATAGTGACTTGACGACTGTACAGTTTCAACTTGGGACGCTGCCTCGCCTGCGTCACCAATGCACTATCGACTCAAGCGAATAGCTGACCTCGTCGAGCTTGACGAGGCCCTCCTGTGATCTCGATGCGAGCAGCGCCTCAGGCGCAGATGGGATCGAGGATGTCGAACTTCGCGGGGTGCCGATAGTCGCGCTCGAACAGCGGTAGACCGCGCTCGGCAGAGCGCCAAGCTGCAGGCGACTTGCCGAATTCGATGGTGAACCAGCGCGAGAACGAGCTCAGCGTCGAATAGCCGAGCAGCAGACCGACGTCGGTGACCGAATGGCTCGACGTGCCGAGATAGCGCACTGCGAGTTCGCGGCGGATCTCGTTGAGCAGCGCGGCGAAGGTCGCACCTTCCTTCTCGAGCAAGCGCTGCAGCATGCGCGGATGCAGGCTCAGCTTGTCGGCGACGCTGTCCATCGTCACGTTGCCGCGGCTGAGCGTGGCGAAGATCACGCGACGAACCTGCTCGGCGACGGTCGCGACGGGGCGCGGGCCGGCGTAGAGTTCGAGGCACTGCTCGGCGTGGCGCGCCATCACTTCGTTGGCCGCGCGGTTGCCGATCTCCAGCGTTTCAGCGGCACAGATGATGCCGTCGAAGTCGCTGTCGAACTGCACGGGGCATTGGTAGAAGCGCTTGTGAATGCGCATGTCGGCCGGTGCCGAATGGCGGAAGTGGATGCACTCGGGCTGCCAGCGGCCGTTCGACAGTTCGCGCAGGGTCTGGAACAGCAATCCGATCGCGAACTCGACGATCTGACGCGAGCCGTAGCCGGGAAGGATGTCGCCGCGGATCGTCGCCATGTCGCCCTCGATGTCGAGCGCGTAGTCCATCAGATCGCCGAGTAGACGCTGATGCTTGACCAGCGATTCGACCGCGCCGCGCAGGGTGCCGCGATGCTGGAGAAGCAGGCTGATCGGGCCCAGCGCCGCGAAATTGCGCGGCTCGACCATGAGCAGGGCCAGAGCGTCGCACCGGCTTTCGCGAACGGTCTCTTCGGCCAGGCGAACGACGGCGCTGGCCGCCAGCCGCGAATCGGCGTCGTTCAAATCTTCGGGACGAATCCGCGCCTTGCGCAGCAGCGCATAGGGATCAACACCCAGTTGGCTCACCACCTCGATATAGTTCGCCAGACAAACGGCGCGAACCTGTGGCACGAACTCAGACTTGACCGACTGGACCTTCGACATAACGCGGAAACCCCCTGACGGGGTTCCAGATACGCATCTGCGCAAGATATGCGATATCGGAGAACTACCGCATCTGCGGCACGCTTCACCGGAAAAATCGCAAGACAAGTCTTTGCTGCGCGAAGGTTTTTGTCACTCGATCCGTTGCAATTCTCTATCGACTTGATCAGAAACGGTTTTCTGTGGAAAACTGAATGAGAGTCGGTTTCATTAGCGATCGGACGCGCTGCCAACCCGCGATTCTGGCGCGCGGCGGCCACGCTACGGTAGAATCGCCATATTGCTGAATTCTTTGGCTTACACGATGATCAAGGGTCATGGGGGCAGCAGCTTTATGCTGGATGGGGAAGATCGCTGGCGCACTGCGCTAGACGCCGCGGGTATGGGCGTCTGGGACTGGGACGTCGTCGGCGGTCGCATCTATTATTCTCAGATCTGGAAAGAGATGCGCGGCCTCGGCGACGACGACGATGGCCCGGCCATCGGTCAGTGGCGCGAATGGGTACACCCCGACGATCATGCGCTCGTCGACAGCACCCTGGCCGATCATCTCGCCGGCCTGACCCCGCACTACGAGCTCGAACATCGGATCAAGTGCACCGACGGCAGCTACAAGTGGGTCATCGCCCGCGGCATGGCCTGCGAGCACGACGCGGACGGCCAGCCCACGCGGATCATCGGCACCAATCTCGACATCGACGCGGCGAAGCGCGCGGCGATCCTGGCCCGCCGGCACGGCAAGCTGCTCGAGGCCATCGCCGCCTGCAATCTCGCCATCGCCCGCCGCAAGTCGATCGACGAACTGTCGAGCGACATCTGTCGCATCCTGGTCGAGCGTGGCGAGATCGACATGGCCTGGGTCGGGCGCCCGTCCCCCGATGGCCGCCTGATCGAGCCCGTAACCAGCTACAGCCTCGATCCCGAAGCGCACGACATCAAGCAGTTCGTCATCATGACGAGCGCGGACCATCCGTTCGGGCGTGGTCCGACAGGCACCGCCTATCGTGGCCCCAGCGCCGTGTGGATCGACGACGTCGTCACCGACGTCAGCACCGAGGTCTGGCACGATCGGGCCACGAGCTCGGGGCTCAAGGGCGCGGCGGCGATTCCGATCTACCAGAAGGGCCGGATCGTCAACGTCCTGACGCTCTACACCGACGAGCCCGCATTCTTCGACGAGACCACCAAGGCGCTGCTTCAGGACATGGGCGCGCAATTCGGCCTCGCGCTCGACGCGCTCGAGGCCGAGCGTGCCGCAACGCGGTTCCGCAACAGCCTTCGCCTGTCCGAATGGCGCGCGCGCGCGATCTTCGAACGCGCGCCTCTGGGCATTGCGCTGGTCGATTCGGTGACCGGCCTGATCCTAGACGCCAATGCCAAGTTCCAGGAGATCGTCGATCGCGATCTCGTCACCCTGCAGCGTCTGAGCTGGCAGGACATCACCCCGCCCGACCAGCTGCAGAAATGCATCGAGGACGTAACCCCGTTCTTCAACGGCGAGGTACAGAGCTTTTCCTCGGAGAAGGGTTATCTTCGGCCCGACGGATCGGTGGTTCCGACCAGCCTCACCGCCACCCGCTTCGACACGCCCGACGGTGAGAATCCCCGCCATCTAGTGATGATCGAGGACATCACCGAACGCATCGACCTGCAGCAACAGCTTTCGCAGCGGCAGCGGCTCGAAGCGCTCGGCCAGCTCACCGGCGGCATCGCGCACGACTTCAACAATCTGCTGACCGTCATCATCGGCAACAGCGAAGCGCTGGCTTGCGAACTCGGCGAAGGCGATCTCGGTGAACTTGCGGGCCTGATCCTGACCACCGGCGAACGCGCCGCGGAATTGACCGGCCGCCTGCTGACCTTCGCACGCAAGCAGTCGCTGATGCCAAGCGCGATCAAGATCGGCGACCTGCTCGACGGACTGCTGCCCTTGCTCCGCAGGGCGATACCCGACGGCATCGACCTCAAGCTGCCCGCGCGCTTCTCGACCCGCTCGGTCTACGCCGATCCCGCACAGCTCGAGATGGCGCTGCTCAATCTCGTGCTCAATGCGCGCGACGCCATGCCGCGCGGCGGCGTCATCGAGATCTCGTCGGAAAACATTCTCGTCGGCAAGAAGCCCGGGGTGATCGAGCTGCAACCGGGACCCTACGTCGTGCTCGCCCTGAGCGACGACGGACTGGGCATGACCGAGGAAACGCTGGAAAAGGCGTTCGATCCGTTCTTCACCACCAAGGGACCGGGCCAGGGCAGCGGCCTTGGCCTCAGCATGGTCTATGGCTTCGCGCGCCAATCGGGCGGCCATGTCGAGATCGCCTCGCGGCCCGGCGAGGGCACGACGGTACGGCTCTATCTGCCCGCCACCACCGAAGCGCGCCCGCATGCCCCTTCCGCGCAAGCCACGCCGCACGACCGCGGCACGGGCGAGGTCGTCCTGATCGCCGAGGACGATGCCATGGTGCGCAAGTTCGTCTCGTCGCAGGTCGATGCGCTCGGCTATCAGACGATCGCCGTGCTCGACGGGCATTCCGCGCTCGCGGTGCTCGGCAGCGACACCCACGTCGACCTGCTATTCACCGACATCGCCATGGACGGCGGCATGGACGGGATCGAACTGGTCCATCGCGCGCGCGCCATCCGCCCCGAACTGCCCGTGCTGTTCACCTCGGGCCACGCCGAGGAACATCTGCAGCGGCTGGCGGAAATCGACGCACTGCTGCTGCGCAAGCCCTATCGCAAGAAGGAACTGGCCGCGCACCTACGCCAGGCGCTCGGCGGCAGCGAGACCGCCTAGCCACAGCGGCTAGATCAGCTTCGCTTCCTTGGCCATCACCAGCGCCGCCCCGATGTTGGCGACGTTCAGGCGCTTCATGATGCGCGCGCGATGCATGTCGATCGTCCGCGTACTGAGGCCGAGCTCGTAGGCGACGACCTTGCTCTGCTTGCCCGTGGCCAGCGCGCGCAGCACTTCGAGTTCACGCTCCGACAGCGAATTCACCGCGCCGAGCTTCTCGCGCTCGGCGCGCAGGCGCTCGTTCTCTTCGATGCGCTCGCCCGCGCGGGTCAGCGCGTCGCGCAACTTCTCGCGGCGATAGGGCTTGCTGAGAAAGTCTATCGCGCCCGCGCGCATCGCCGAAACCGCATCCGGAACCTCGCCGAAACCGGTCAGCAGGACCACCGCATGATCGGTGTCGAGCGCGCTCAGCCGGCTCTGCACTTCGAGCCCGTCGAGATCGGGCAGACGCAGATCGAGCAAGACACAGCCCGAGGGCAGGTCCGCTGCTTCTGCGAGAAAGGCTTCACCGGTGGGGAACGTCTGTACGTCATGGCCTTCGCGGCGCAGGATCAACGATAGCGACGCCAGAAGTTGGGGTTCATCGTCGACTATGTGAATGTACAAGCATCACCCCAACTTGTTTCGGGGGAGACTATGCCTAGTCGCGAGGGGCATCAAGCGGATAGCGGCGCGAAATCTTGCACCGTCCCAAATCGAATCGCTTCTATTCAGTAGCGCTGACGCCGCTCGAACATCTCGCGATGCTTCTGCGAGCGCGTGACCCAGAGCCCGCGCATGCCGAGCCGTTCGACCCCGCGCTGCCACGAGACAAATTCCTCGAGTTCGATGCCGTAACGCTCGCAGACTTCCTCGATCGTCAGCAGCCCGCCATCGACCGCGGCCACGAGCTCGGCCTTGCGGTGCGCGATCCAGCGCTTGGTGTTGCGGGGCGGAAGCGAGGCAAGCGTAAGCGGCAGCCCCATGGGGCCGACAACCGATTCCGGACGTGATCCTTCCATGGCACTCATTCCGGGTCTCTCAACGCTCCACGCTGCGAAGCTTGTGCGGCACGCTCCAGTGGCGTGCGCGCTTGAACATGGCGCGGCGCGAAGCCGCCTTGGTCTCGCCGAACGCCGTGCAGGCCGGCGCGATGGCGAGCGTCGGCTCGCGCGCTTCCTCGCGGTCGAGATAGGTTAGGACGGCGTCGGTGAGCGCCTGGCTGCCCGAAAGAATAGCGCGGACATATTCGGCACTGGCGGGGCTTAGGCCTTCGTCGAGAAGAAGAAGTTCGGCGAAACCGCTGATCGAATTCAGCGGATTGCGGAGATCCTGCGACATCTGATGAAATTCGGTAGCGAAGCCCTGCTTTTCTGCTCCCTGTTTTGCAACCTTGTAGTCTGCAACGCCCATTCCGAGAACTCCGCACAGGATTTGATTCGGCGACAGCGATTCGCCGTTAACCATGTCTGACTATCCGACCCGATCCGAACGCCCTTCGCTTTCAACGACACCGGATTGACAATCGGAGACTCTGCCTTCGAAGGCCAGATACCAATCAGCAGATTCCATGCGACGTTGGTCGTAAGTGCACAAAACACGGTCCCCGCGGGGACGAAATCAGATCCTCGCGCCGACCGTTCGACCGGCAGATTCGTATCGACTCGCGGCCTTCAGAAGGCGACGCGATCACCCAGGGCGACCTGCGCGAATCGGCCGCGCGGCGCAGGGCTGGCACGTTCGATCCGCGTCCAGCGCGCCAGCTCGGCGGCGCTCAGCCAGCGGGCCCGCGAGAAGGGCACCGAATTGGTCATGGCGTAGAAGGCGCGGGCCTCGCCGTCGCTCATGCCCATGGTGCGATAGTAGTCGAGGTAGGCGCGGTTCTTCGGCGCGTTCATCGAATAGTCCTGCGGACCGCGACCGGTATCGTCTTCCCACGAATGAACCGCGAAGCGCGCGCTCGGCTCGGCCGACTTGCGGACACCCGCGAGGAACAGCTCGACCGCGCCCGAAGCAACCCAGCCATTGGCGGGAACGTGGGTGGCGATGCCCTTGGCGCGGATCATCTGACCGAGACGCAGGTTGGCGCGATCGTCGTCGGTGCCGGGGCACTCGACCAGGTCGATCGTGGCGATGCCCGGGTGATCGCGCAGCATCGCGTTGAAGGCGGCCGGGGTCGCAGCATTGGTCACGCCGACCATCGAGGCGCGCGTCTCATCGACGACGCGGAAGGGACCATAGGTCTGCGAGCGGAAGCCCAGCGCGGCCGGACGGGCGGTGCGAGCATACTGCGGCGCAACCGTCTGGACCGGCGCGGCCGCAGGCACGGCGGCCGGCACGTCGAAGCGGGCCCAGCGGTCCATCTCGCTGGCCGAGAGCCACTTGGCGCTCGAGAAGGGCACCGAATTGGTCATGGCATAGAACGAGCGGGCCTCGCCGTCGCTCATGCCCATGGCCTGGTAATAGTCGAGGTAGGCGCGGTTCTGCGGCGCGTCGGCGGCGAAGTCGCTGGGCTCGTGCCCGGCGTCGTCTTCCCACGAGTGGACCGCGAATTCGGCGCCGTTCTCGGCCGAACGGCGCTGGCCGGCGAGATAGAGCTCGACCGCGCCCGAGGCGACGAAGCCGTTGGCCGGAACGTGGGTGGCGATGCCCTTGGCGCGGATCAGGCGGCCGAGGCGCAGGTTGGCGCGGTCGTCCTCGGTCCCCGGGCAATCGATCATCTCGATCGTGGCGATGCCGGGATTGTCGCGCAGCAGCGTCTCGAAATGCGTGACCGAATCGCTGTCGGTGATGCCGACCAGCGCGACGCGCTTGGCGTCGAGCACGCGGAACGGACCGTAGACGGCCTCGCCCTTGGCGACAGGCGCCTTGGCCATTTCGACCGCACGCTCGCTGCCGGGCTCGGCGACGGGCACCGTCGCGGCAAGCTCGCTTTCGGCGAAGTTTAGGTCATAGGGCAGCACCTGCGCGGCCAGTGGCTGCGGCAGAAGGGCAATGAGCGGAAGCAGGAGGGAGGCGATCTGGCGCATGCCACTCTGGTGCGCCCACCCCAGTTACTGCCGGGGCAAATTCGACGGTTAAGCCGATTTAACCCACCAAGGTCGCAGCCTGGCCGCTCCCGAAACGCGGGCCGCAGCCACGAAAGAGCGGGGAGAGCCTGAGGCTCTCCCCGTTCGAGTAGGGGGATGGAGAAGTTTTTATGGATTGATACGGGGAAGGGGGATGAGAGAACCCCGCACTTCGCCCTCAAAGCAGAGATTTCGCGCGTAGGTTTGCCCGATCGCGACGATTGCTTTGCAATTGTGGCCAGCATCCTGCGGCCTGGGACACGCCGAGGCCCGCTCCGAAATCCCCCGCGCCCCTTGACCTAGCGGCCCGGAACGCGCATCGGCGGCGCGACGAATCCGTCATTTTCCGCGTTGCAGCATGCTGCCGCGGACGACGGCCGGACAGACAAAAACCATCGAGGGAAACATAGGCGCATGACCCAGGTCGGACAGGACACGCTCGGCACCCGCAGCACCATGAACGTCGGCGGCAAGGAGATCGCCTACTACTCGCTCAAGAAGGCGAGCGAAAAGCTGGGCGACATCACCCGCCTGCCCTTCTCGATGAAGGTCCTGCTCGAGAACCTGCTCCGCTTCGAGGACGGCGGCTTCACCGTCGCCACCGGCGACATCCAGGCGCTGGTCGACTGGCAGAAGAACCCCGCCGAATCGCAGAACGAGATCCAGTACCGCCCGGCGCGCGTGCTGCTGCAGGACTTCACCGGCGTGCCCTGCGTGGTCGACCTCGCGGCGATGCGCGACGCCATCGCCACGCTCGGCGGCGACACCAGCAAGATCAACCCGCTGGTTCCCGTGAACCTCGTGATCGACCACTCGGTCATGGTCGACGAGTTCGGCCACCCCAAGGCCTTCGAGCAGAACGTCGAGATCGAGTACCAGCGCAATTTCGAGCGCTATGACTTCCTCAAGTGGGGCTCGAAGTCGCTCAACAACTTCTACGCCGTGCCCCCGGGCACCGGCATCTGCCACCAGGTCAACCTCGAGAACATCGCCCAGGCCGTCTGGACCTCGACCGACCAGAACGGTGTCACCGTGGCCTATCCCGACACCTGCGTCGGCACCGACAGCCACACCACGATGATCAACGGTCTGGGCGTGCTCGGCTGGGGCGTCGGCGGCATCGAGGCCGAGGCCGCGATGCTCGGCCAGCCCGTGTCGATGCTGATCCCCGAGGTCGTCGGCTTCAAGCTGACCGGCGAGCTCAAGGAAGGCGTCACCGCCACCGACCTCGTCCTCACCGCCACGCAGATGCTGCGCGCCCACGGCGTCGTCGGCCGCTTCGTCGAATACTTCGGCCCGGGCCTCGCCTCGCTGAGCCTCGCCGACCGCGCGACCCTGGCCAACATGGCGCCCGAATACGGCGCGACCTGCGGCTTCTTCGGCATCGACGACAAGACGCTCGACTACCTGCGCCTCACCGGCCGCGAGGAAGGCCAGATCGCGCTCGTCGAAGCCTATGCCAAGGAGCAGGGCTTCTGGATCGACCCGTCGGTCGAGCCGATCTTCTCGTCGAGCCTCGAGCTCGACCTCGGCACCGTCGTGCCCTCGCTCGCCGGCCCCAAGCGCCCGCAGGACAAGGTCGTGCTGACCCACGTCGACGACGTGTTCAACCATGACCTCGGCGAGGTCTACAAGAAGCAGCAGTCGCGCGTTCCGGTGGCCGGCAAGGACCACGACATCGGCGACGGCGACGTCGTGATCGCCGCAATCACCTCGTGCACCAACACCTCGAACCCGGGCGTGCTCGTCGCCGCCGGCCTCGTCGCCAAGAAGGCCGACGAGCTCGGCCTCAAGCCCAAGCCCTGGGTCAAGACCTCGCTCGCACCGGGCTCGCAGGTCGTCACCGACTACCTCGAGAAGGCCGGTCTGCAGACGCACCTCGACAACGTCGGCTTCAACCTGGTCGGCTATGGCTGCACCACCTGCATCGGCAACTCGGGCCCGCTGGCCGAGCCGATCTCGAAGGCGATCAACGAGAACAACATCGTCGCTGCCTCGGTGATCTCGGGCAACCGCAACTTCGAGGGCCGTGTCAGCCCCGACGTGCGCGCGAACTTCCTGGCCTCGCCGCCGCTGGTCGTCGCCTATGCGCTCAAGGGCACGGTCATCGACGACTTCACCACCACGCCGATCGGCACGGGCAAGAACGGCCAGGACGTGTTCCTCAAAGACATCTGGCCGACCAATGCCGAAGTCGCGACGACGATGGCCAATGCCGTCGACCGCCAGATGTTCCAGGCGCGCTACGCCGACGTCTACAAGGGCGACAAGCACTGGCAGGCAATCAACGTCACGGGTTCGGAAACCTACCAGTGGCGCGCGGGCAGCACCTATGTCGCCAACCCGCCCTACTTCGAGGGCATGTCGATGACCCCGGCCCCGGTGCAGGACATCATCGAGGCCAAGCCGCTCCTCATCCTGGGCGACTCGATCACCACCGACCACATCAGCCCCGCCGGCAACATCAAGGCCGACAGCCCCGCCGGCCAGTGGCTGCAGGAGCACCAGGTCGCCAAGGCCGACTTCAATAGCTACGGCGCGCGCCGCGGCCACCATGAAGTCATGATGCGCGGCACCTTCGCCAACATCCGCATCAAGAACGAGATGGTCCCCGGCGTCGAGGGCGGCTTCAGCCGCTACGGCGAGGAAGTCGGCGCGGTCTACGACGTCGCGATGAAGAACAAGGCCGACGGCGTGCCGATGATCGTCATCGCCGGCAAGGAATACGGCACGGGCTCGTCGCGCGACTGGGCGGCCAAGGGCACCAACCTGCTCGGCGTCCGCGTCGTCATCGTTGAGAGCTTCGAGCGCATCCACCGCTCGAACCTCGTCGGAATGGGCGTGCTGCCGCTGCAGTTCAAGGACGGCGACACCCGCGCCTCGCTGGGCCTGACCGGCGACGATCAGTTCACGATCAAGGGCGTCGCCAGCCTGCAGCCGCGCCAGGACGTGACCGTCGAAGTCACCCGCAAGGACGGCTCGACCTTCACCTTCACCGCGCTCTGCCGCATCGATACGGCGAACGAGATCGAATACTTCAACAACGGCGGCATCCTGCACTACGTGCTGCGCAAGCTCGCTTCGTAAGCGTTCAGCTTCGGGTAAAGCCGACAAGATCAGTCTCCCGTTCCCACCCAGGGAGCGGGAGACTTTCTTTATGCAGCGCATGCTTCCGGTTCTGGCGCTCGCCCTTCTGGCGCCCACCCTTCTGGCTAGGCCAGCCCTCGCCGAGCAGGCTCCGACCAATCCAGGTCGACTATGCCGGCTTCGCCCGGCTCGTCGCCGAGCTGGGCCCGGTGCGCGAGGCGCATCGTCTGGCCTGGCCCGAATTCGCCCGCCGCGCCCGCGCCGAGGGCGCTGTGCTGCTCGACGCGCGCACCCCCGCAGCCTTCGCGCGCGGCCACATCAAGGGCGCAATCAACCTGCCCTTCACCGACTTCACCGCCGAGAGCCTGCGCGCCGCGCTCGGGCCCGACGGCGACCGGCCGGTCTACATCTACTGCAACAACAACTTCCGCGATCACCGCGCTCCGGTGCCGCTCAAGAGCGCGCCGCTGGCGCTCAACATCCCGACCTTCGTCAATCTCCACGGCTACGGCTACCGCAACGTCTGGGAGCTCGCCGACGTGATCGGCACGGCCGACGCCGGGGTCGAATGGCAGACTGCGCCCGAAGCCTGACGAGTCCCCAACTGCTAAGGCCCTGTCGGCGATTGGCGAGCGCGCGGAACCGGGGTTCCATAAGGTGAGCCCCGAGCCGATCGGCCAAACCCATCCCTCATGCGGCGGGTCGGCTCCACGTTTTCGCGCCATCGTCGCAACGGCGAGCGCCTGTCCTGGGGCCCCGCGGGCATGTTCGAAATGCCATTCTCCCAGTTCTTCGCGGCCGGTGCCTCCGTCACCCGACGCCGCGCCAGGCCCGATGAAGCGGCCGAGCGCATGCGCGCACTCGCCGAATACGCGATCCTCGACACGCCCGCAGAACCCGCGTTCGATTCGATCGTCGAACTGGCGACGCAAATCTGCGAGACCGGCATGGGCGCGATCTCGCTGGTCTGCGACGACCGCCAGTGGTTCAAGGCCGCGCATGGCGTCGGCTTTCGCGAGACACCGATCGAACAGGCGATCTGCGCGCATGTGATCGAGGGCTCGGGCGTCTTCATCGTCGCCGACGCGGCCCGCCATCCGATCTTCCACGCCAACGAACTGGTCCGCGGCGAAGCCAATCTGCGCTTCTACGCGGGAATCCCGCTCCACTCGCGCGAAGGCGTGCCAATCGGCGCGCTCTGCGTGTTCGACGATACGGCCCGGCCCGACGGGCTCGACCCGGTCCAAGCGCGCGCGCTGGCGGTGCTTGGCAAGCAGGTGGAGACGCAGCTCGAACTGCGTCGCGCCATTGCCGTCCAGGAAGCGCGGATCGAGCGCGAGCGCCGGCTCTCGCGCAAGCTCGAGCATGCCGCCAACCACGACAGCCTGACCGGCCTGCCCAACCGCGCGAACCTGATCCGCGCGTTCGAACGCCGTATGACCGCCCCGCTCGGTTACGACCACGATCCGGCACTGTTGCTGATCGACGTCGACAATCTCAAGACGATCAACGACGGCTTCGGCCACACCGCCGGCGATCTCGTGCTGACCGAACTGGCCAATCGCCTGCGCGAGACGCTCGGTGAAGACGCCCTGGCCGCGCGCGTCGGCGGCGACGAATTCGCGGTGATGCTGCGCCAATGCGCCTCGATCGACCACGCCGCCGAGATCGCCGGCACCCTGTTGCACGCGGTGAACCTGCCGTTCTTCCACGAAGGCCGGAACCTCAACTGCCGCATCAGCATCGGCTATGCCGCGGCCCAGGACGACGACTTCGCCACGCTCCACCGCAAGGCCGACCTCGCGCTGAGCAATGCCAAGGCCGCCGGACGCGGTTGCGCGCGCGCCTTCAGCACGACGCTGGCAGGCGCCTACGATCGCGAGCGCCAGATGCTCGAGCGGGCCGAGACCGCGCTCGCCGAAGGCCGGATCCTGCCGTTCTACCAGCCCAAGGTCGAACTCGAGACCGGGCGGCTGATCGGCTACGAGGCGCTGCTGCGCGTCGTCACGCGCGACGGCAACGTCGAACTCCCCGCTGCGATCGCCGCCGCCTTCGACGACCGCGAGTTGGCCGTGGCGATCACCGATTGCATGATCGAAGGGGTCCTGTCCGACCTGTCCGACGCGCTGGCCCGCGGCATCGACGTCGGCCATGTCGCGATCAACACCACCTCGTTCGATTTCGCCACGGGCGACTTCGCCGACCGGCTGCTCGCCCGCCTCGCTCTGCGCGGCATCGCGCCGTCGATGATCGAGGTCGAGGTGACCGAGACCGTCGCGCTCGGCTCGGGCCGCGATCACGTGCGCCAGGCGCTCGTCGAGCTGGCCGATGCCGGCGTGCGCGTCTCGCTCGACGATTTCGGCACGGGCTATGCCTCGCTGACCAACGTCAAGCAGCTGCCGATCTCGGCGCTCAAGATCGATCGCTCGTTCGTCGGCGGGCTGGGCAACGAGTCCGACGACTCGATCGTCGTCGCCATGTCCACGCTCGGGACGCGCATGGGCCTGCAGGTCATCGCCGAAGGGATCGAGAGCGCCGAGCACGTCGCCATGCTGCGCCGCTTCGGCGTGCGCTACGGCCAGGGCCACCTGTTCAGCAAGGCCGTATCGAGCGCGCACTTCGATGAACTGGCGCAGATGTCCGCGAGCGGCCGCTGGGCCGAGCCTGCCGGGGAAACGCCGCAGTGACGAGCATCATCGAGACCTTCTTCCGCCATCACGCCAATCCCTGCTGGATCTGCGAGGGCGAGGAGCTGCGCTTCGCCGACAGCAACGATGCCGCGATCGCGCGCTATGGCCTGTCGCGCGAAGCCTTCGACGGGCTGACCCTGCGCGACCTGCACCCGGGCGTAGCCCCCCTGCTGACCGGCCTGCGGATGCTCCGCGACGATCGCCTGCCGGCCGACGACGAAGTGCTCCAGCACCATTTCCGCGACGGGTCGATCCTCGAACTGACCTTGCGCGGCATCAGCCTCGACATCGGCGATCGTCACTATCGCTTGGTCATCAGCCGCGACGTCACCGATCGCGCCGCGCAAGGCACGACCGACCGGCAGCTCGGCTATATCGAGCGGCACGCATCGCGGATCGCCAGGATCGGTGGCTGGCGCTTCGACACCGGCACCCAGCTCTTCGCCTATACCGCAGCGGCGCGCGAGATCCTGCGTCTGCGCCCCGAGGATCGCGGCGACTGGGGCGATGCGATCCAGACGATCTCGCCCACCGAGCGCGCCGCGGCTCTGGCCCTGTTCGAGACCTGCATCGGGTCCGGTGAGCCGATCGACCACACCTTCACGATAGTCGGTCCGGCCGGCGTGCAACGGCGGCTGCGCACGATCGCCGAAGCCGAGTTCGGCATTTCGGGCAAGGTCGCTGCGATCGTCGGCGTGGTGCAGGACATGACGGTCGAGCAATCGCGCGAAGAAATGCTCGCCGCGCAACAGGCGCTGTGGGCGCGTACGCCACTGCGCGACGAAGCCGCCTAGGCCGCCTTGGCGGTTACCTTGACGACGTTTTCCTCGGGCGAGGCCTTGCGCCAGGCCGCCGGCGACTTGCCGAATTCCTCGGTGAACCAGCGGGTGAACGAGCTGACCGTCGAATAGCCGAGCAAGAGCGCGATGTCGGTCACGGTCTGCTTCGAACCGTTGAGATAGCGCATCGCCAGTTCGCGCCGCGCCTCGTTGAGCAATTCGCCGAAATTGGTGCTCTCGCGGCTCAGCATCCGCTGCAAGGCACGCGGATGGATCGCCAGATTCTCGGCGACCTTCTCCTTGGTGGCATTGCCGCTGCTGATCAGCAGGAAGATCGCCTGGCGCGCCTGTTCGGTCACCGAACTCGTCGGCCTTTGGTGCGACAGCATGTCGATGAAGCGCTGGGCGTGCGCGGCCATCGCCGGATCGCTCCAGGGATTGGCGAGGTCGAGCGAGGCCGAACTGCAGGCGATGCCGTCGAATTCGCTGTCGAACACCACGGGGCAGCCGAACACGCGACGATGGGTGTTGAGCATGGCCGGCGCAGAATGGCGAAAGTGGATGCTCTCGGGCTGCCAGGCGCCGGCCATCAGCTCGCGATAGGACCTTGCCGCGATGGCGACGGTCGATTCGACGATCTGCCGCTGCGCGAAGCCGGGCAGATGCTCAATGCGGATCATCGCGTGATGACCGTCGTCCTCGACCCCGGCGGAGACGATGTCGTTGAGCAGCTTCATGTTGCCGATCACCTTCTCGATGATCGATCGCACGGTCGGCTGATAGCGAAGCAGCAGGCTGATCGGCCCGAGCGTACCGACGCTGCGGCTGCCGGCGATCAGCAGGCCGAAGTCCTCCCGGCCCGACTGCGCGGCGCTGTCCTCGTAGAGCTTCACCAGGGCGCTGGCGGCGATCATCGTCTCGGGATCTTCGAGATCCTCGGGCCGGATCCTGTTCTCGCGCAGCAGGCTGTACGGATCCAGGCGTACGAAGCGCGCCACGTTCATGAAGGTCTGCAGGGCAGACGCTCGAACCTGAGGGATGAAACCCTGGCTCATCACCTTTCCCATCCTCGACTCGCCCGATTGTGGACGGTCTGTGGAAAAGTGTATGCTTCGTCCCGCGCTAGGCACCCCTCGGATGAATCCGTTTTGGTGGTTTCGTGATAAAAGCCTGATCGAACACGCGGAAATCTCAAACAAAAAGGGCGGCCGATGCGGCCGCCCCTTTCATTCTGTACGATTATGAAACACTGGCGCCCGTTCAGGCCCCCGTTCCGGCGTCGTCGTCGCGCTTGGCCAGCTTGCGACGTGCGAACACGGTCGCCGCAGCCGCACCGAACAGGATCAGCATCGGCGGAGCCGGCACTTCGTGACCGCCGCTGGTGCTGCCGGTCGACGACGAAGAGGAGCTCGACGAAGAGCTGCTGCTCGACGAGGACGACGAGGTGCTGCTCGAGCCGCCGGTCGAACCGGTCGACGACGAGGAGCTCGAGGAGCTGCTCGACGAGGACGAGCTCGACGACGATCCACCCGAGGTCGCGCCGCAGTGCTTGCCGCAACCGCCGCTGCTGCCCGACGACGACGAGCTCGACGAAGAGCTGCTCGACGAGGACGACGAGCTGGAACCCGACGAACCCGAGCTACCGCTCGAACCCGAAGAGCCGCTGCTGCTGCTCGAAGAGCTCGACGAACCGCTCGAGCCCGAGCTGCCGCTCGAACCGTGATGCGGATGATCGGGCTTGCCGCCGCTGCTACCGCTCGACGACGAGGAGCTCGACGAAGACGAGGACGACGAGCTCGACGACGAGGACGAGCTGCTCGAACCGCCCGACGAGCTGGTGGTCGTCGAGGTGATGCCGCCGGTCGTGCTGGTGACGCCGCCCGTGGTGCTGGTCACGCCGCCGGTCGAAGTCGAGGTCGAACCGCCGCTGGTCGAGGTCGAGCTGCCGCCCGAACCGCCGCTCGACGTCGAGGTCGAACCACCGGTGCTGGTCGAGGTGATGACGATGCTGCCACCCGAACCGCCGCCGCTGCCGCCGAAGAAGCCGCCGAAGAAACCGCCGCCGAAGCCGCCGCCGCCCGAGCCGCCGATGATCGTCGGCGCACCGCCGCCCGACGTGGTCACCACCACCTGGGGTGCCGGCGCAACATAGGGCATGGCCACGGGGGGCTCGATCTGGCGGCGTGCCGGCGGCTCGACCCGAGCCGTACGCGGCGGCTGCACGACGCGGCGCGCCGGCGGCTGCCGACGCTGCACGACGCGGCGCGCCTTCGGCTGCTTGACGTGCTTGACGTACTGCGGGTTTTTGGCCGGCGGCTCAGCGACGTGAACCGCCCCGCCTCCGATCAGCGCACCGCCCGCGACTGCGGCGGACAATTTCGCGATGGCCATACGAACCGACATAAGCGTGCTCTCTTCGTTTCCCCGTGCGCCGGCCTTGGTAAGCACCCAAGCCAGCACACCCTGTGCCACCAAAAACGCAGAGAGTGATTAATGCGACAACGGCGTTAACTGTGATTCGCCTGTCCCGAAGTGAGAATGCCCGCTTATTCGCGGCTATAGTTATGTGACTGTCCCGAAACGGAACTGTTCACCGGCAGAACCCGAAGAAATCGCGCGCGAATGGTTACGGCTGATCGTCACCGGGAGAATCGAAAAGCCCCGTCTGGCTTCCGTTCGGCGGGGTGATTCCCAGGTGCTTCCAGCCCAGATCGTTGAGGCAGCGACCGCGCGCCGTGCGCGCGACGAGGCCCAGCTGGATCAGGTAGGGCTCGATCACTTCCTCGATCGTGTCGCGCGGTTCGGACAGGCCCGCGGCCAGGGTCTCGACCCCCACCGGCCCGCCTTTGTAGATCCCCGCGATCATCCGCAGATAGCGCCGATCCTGCGCGTCGAGCCCCAGCGAATCGACCTCGAGCCGGGTCAGGGCATCGTCGGCCAGGGCATGATCGATCACCTGGCTGCCGGCGACATGGGCGAAGTCGCGCACGCGCCGCATCAGCCGTCCGGCAACGCGCGGCGTGCCCCGCGCGCGGCGGGCGATCTCGCGCGCACCGCCGGGCTCGACGCTCATGCCGAGCAGCCGCGCGCCGCGTGTGACCACGCTTTCGAGCTCCTCGACCGTGTAGAAATTGAGCCTCACGGGAATGCCGAAACGGTCGCGCAACGGCGTCGTCAGCAGGCCCTGGCGCGTCGTCGCGCCGACCAGGGTGAACGGCGGCAGATCGATCCGCACCGAGCGCGCCGAAGGCCCCTCGCCGATGATCAGGTCGAGCGCGCGGTCCTCCATCGCCGGATAGAGCACTTCCTCGACCACGGGATTGAGCCGGTGGATCTCGTCGATGAACAGGACGTCGCCGTGCTCGAGATTGGTCAGCAGCGCCGCGAGATCGCCGGGCTTGGCGATGACCGGACCCGAGGTCGCGCGAAAGCCGACGCCGAGCTCGCGCGCGACGATCTGCGCCAGGGTGGTCTTGCCGAGGCCGGGCGGGCCGAAGAACAGCACGTGGTCCATCGCCTCGCGCCGCGAACGCGCGCTCTCGATGAACACGCGCAGGTTGTCCTTGGCTGCGGCCTGGCCGACGAATTCGCCGAGCGTCTTGGGGCGCAGCGCCGCATCGACGTCCTCGGCCTGGCGCTCGGCCCCGGTCAGACGATCCTCGCGATCGCTCATGCCGCGACCAGGGCCAGTGGCAGGACGTGATCGCGCGTCAGCGGCGCCAGCGGCAGGTTGATCGGCCCCGCGGGATCGATCCAGACGGCCTCGGCGATCTCGGCCTGGACGGTAATCGCGCCGTCCACGCGCAGCGCGAAGATCTCCGCAACGACGGTCATTCCCGGCTCGTTGGCGGCGGGTGCCGAGGCCCGGCCGCGATAGTCGAAGGCGTCCGGCTTGATCGCCAGGCCCAGTTCCTCGCCGAGCTCGCGTGCCAGCGCGACGCGCGGCTCTTCGCCGGGCTCGATCTTGCCGCCGGGCTGCATGAAGGCGCTCGTGCCCTGCTTGCGGACGAGCAGCAGCCGGCCGTCGGCCCGGCGCAGCATGGCCACCGCGATCTGCAGAATGTCCGCCCCTGCCGTCACGTCGTCCCCGTCACTTGGCCCCGTCACTTCGCCAGCACCCGCTCGACCCTGTTCCACACCTGCGCGACCGCCTGGACGCCGGGCGAACGCGCGGAGGTGAAGGCGCCCAGCGGCGCGCGGCGGTGGCTCATCGCCTCGAACATCGACGCCATCGGGATCGCCGGCCAGTCGGGCTCTGCGGCCAGCGCCTCGCGATGCGCGACGCGGCGGCGGTCGACCATCGAGAAGACCGGCAGCAGAGGCGCCTCGAAGGCCTTGCGGCCCGAAACGTGCTCGGCCACCGCGTCGAGCGCACGCTTGGCCAGCGGCGCGGGGATCACCGGCACGACGACGAGACTCGCCGCGCGCAACACCTGCTCGGAGGTGTCGGTCAGCCCCGGCGGGCAATCGATGACCACGAGATCGCGCTTGGCGGACAGCGCCTCGGCCATTTTCGCCAGCCGCTTCTTCTTGTCGAGATCGCGGAAGATCACGTCGAGATCGCGCAACGAGGAATCGGCGGGCAGCAATTCGAGCCCGTCGACCGCGGTGGGCACGACGAGCCTGGCCGGATCGATTTCCTTACGGATCGCCGCCTCGGCCTTCTCGCCGCCTTCGTCGTGGCCGAGCAGCCAGCTAGCCGCGGCCTGGCCGTCGAGATCCCAAAGCAGGGTGCGCCGCCCCGCGCGCGCCGCCGCCCAGGCGAGATTGACCGCGAGCGTCGTCTTCCCGACACCGCCCTTGAGACTGTAGACCGCAACGATCGGCACGCTCATCGTGTCGCCCTCTTCAACGCCACCCGGATCAGCGCGTCGAGCTGAGCGTCTTCGCCGAGCTCGTCAAGCGCCTGCGCCACCGCCTGTGCCGCGACCGGGGGTTTGAAACCCAAGTTTTGCAATGCCGAGACAGCGTCGGCTGAGGCCGGACCTGCTGGCAGCGCCGCGCCGCCAGCACCGGTCGCACCCGGCGCGGTCGGCAGGCCGCCGGCCTTGTCCTTGAGCTCGTTGACGATGCGGCCCGCGAGCTTGGGGCCGACGCCCTGCGCGCGTGCCACCGTCGCCGCGTCGCCGCCGGCGCAGGCGCGCTGCAGTTCCTCGGTCGAGAGCGCCGAAAGCACGGCCAGCGCCATCTTGCTGCCGACGCCCTGGACCGCGGTGAGCAGGCGGAACCAGGCGCGCTCGGCGCCGCTGGCGAAGCCGATCAGCCGCACGTCGTTCTCGCTGACCTGCATCTCGGTGTGGACGGTCACCGCATCGCCGGCGATGCCGAGCGCGGTCAAAGTCTTGGCCGAGCAGTGGACGAGATAGCCGACGCCGGAAACGTCGATCACCGCCCAGTCGGGGCCGGTATCGTCGAGCGTGCCGGAGAGCTTGGCGATCATGCGCGCCTGATAGCACGCCGGAACGAAAAGGGAATCTCTCTCGCGTACCTGATGCCCGAGTTTTTTCTGGCCAAGTGCTGCCGTCTGCCCCAGACAATCGGCCAACGACAGAACACCACGGGTCGCTATCGGTTCAGGAAGGAAGAACGATGGCGAAATACCGGATGATGACGGCCCTGGCGACGGTTTGCGCGCTGGCCGCTTGCGGCAGCGGTGGCGACAAGGCGGGCGGCTCTGCCGCCGAGAAGCCGAGCGAGGGCGGCGGCATGCCGGCGAACTGGAAGGCGACCGACGCCTGCTCGATCCTCGACAAGGCCGCCGTCGCCGAAGTGCTCAAGCGCGAGGTCGGCGAGACCAGCCTGGCGCTGGTGCACGAACCGAGCGCGACCGACGCGGCGACCTCCGAATGCACTTATGCGGGGCCTGACGGCAATGTCGCCAGCCTGATGGCGCGCTGGTCGCCGATCAACGACCAGACCGCCGAGACGATCACCGCCGCACGCTCGACCGCGGCCGCGGCGCTGAAGGCTTTCGGCAAGACGCCCGAGGACGTTCCCGGGCTCGGCAAGGGCGCCTTCTTCGCGCCGGGCATCGACCAACTGACGGTGTTCATCGACGGCGCCCGCATGATCGTCGTCACCGCGCAGAAGGTCCCCGATGGCGTGTCGGGCAAGGATGCGACGATCGCGCTGGCGAAGAAGGCCGGGGCTTAGGCTAAAGCGCAAGCGGCAACGGCGTCAGCTGGAAACCTAGCGGTGACTGCCCAGCATGTTGGCGTGGGTGATCGCCACGGCCAGGGCGTCGGCAGCGTCGGCGCCCGCGAGCTTCACGCCCGGCAACAGGACCTTGAGCATCGCCTGGACCTGCGCCTTCTCGGCGCCGCCGGTGCCGACCAGCGCCTTCTTGACCACCTTGGTCGAATATTCGGCGACCTTGAGCCCGGCGCGCGCGAGGCTGAGCATGGCCACGCCGCGCGCCTGGCCGAGCTTGAGCGTCGACTGCGGATTGACGTTGACGAAGACCTCCTCGACCGCACCGGCATCGGGCCGATGCTCGATGATCACCCGCGTCAGCTCGGCGTCGAGCTCGACCAGCCGCTCGGCCATGCCAGCGCTTGCATCGGTGCGGATCTGGCCGTTGGCAACGTGGCTCAGCCGAGAGCCCGCCTTGGCGACGAGGCCCCAGCCCGTGCAGGTGAGGCCGGGATCGATGCCGATGATGATCATGGCAGCAGGTCCTCCCCCACCGGGGGAGGTGGCAGATGCGAAGCATCTGACGGAGGGGGTGTCGGGCGCATGACCTCGCCCCCTCCACCACCGCCCTTCGACAAGCTCAGGACGGCGGTCCCCCTCCCCCAAAGGGGGAGGATCGGGTGGATCAACCCAGCTTCTCCATGACCTCGTCCGATATCTCGTAGTTGCCCCAGACGGTCTGGACGTCGTCGTCGTCGTCGAGCACGTCGATCAGCTTGAGCAGGGTCGCGGCGTCGCTCTCGCCGACATCGGTCTTGAGGTTCGGACGCCAGGCGAGCTTGACCGCCTCGGCCTCGCCCAGGACCTTCTCGAGCTCGCGCGAGACCGGGTGCAGGTTCTCGACGCTGGTCCAGATCGCGTGCAGGCCGTCTTCGCCCATGTCGCTCTCGACGTCGTCGGCGCCGGCCTCGATCGCTGCCTCGAGGACCTTTTCCTCGTCACCGACCTTGTTCGGATATTCGATCAGGCCGAGGCGCTCGAAGCCGTGGCTCACCGCGCCCGAGGCGCCGAGGTTGCCACCGTTCTTGGCGAAGGCCGTGCGCACGTTGGTGGCGGTGCGGTTGCGGTTGTCGGTCAGCGCCTCGACGATGATCGCGACGCCGCCGGGGCCATAGCCCTCGTAGCGCACTTCCTCGTAGTTCTCGCCGTCGCCCTTCGACGCCTTGTCGATGGCGCGCGCGATGTTGTCCTTGGGCATCGACTGCGCCTTGGCGGCGTTGACCGCGGCACGCAGGCGCGGGTTCATGTCCGGGTCGGGCATGCCCATCTTGGCGGCGACGGTGATTTCGCGCGAAAGCTTGGAGAACTGCGCCGAGCGCTTCTTATCCTGCGCACCCTTGCGGTGCATGATGTTCTTGAATTTGGAATGGCCTGCCATGGGATCTTTTCGTCTGCTGGGTTGGCGTTGTCGCGCCCCTAGCCCACTGGCGCCTTTCGGGCAATCCGAGGCTTCGTCATCCCCGCGGTCACGGGGATGACGAGCCGAACCGGACTATTCGAGGCCGAGCGCGGCCTTGTAGAGGTCGAGGATCGATTCCATCTCGCGGCGATCGTCGGGCGGCATCTTCCGCAGGCGCACGACCTGGCGCATGATCTTGGCGTCGTAACCGACGGCCTTGCCCTCGTTGTAGACGTCCTTGATGTCGTCGCTGATCCCCTTCTTCTCCTCTTCGAGGCGTTCGATGCGCTCGATGAGAAGGCGCAGGCGGTCGTCGGTTTCGGCCATCGGGGAAGTCTCCAAAGGATTTGAGTGAATCGGTTGCCCGCGCCTTTAGCCGCGCGAGCCCATCGGAGAAAGCGGCGCCTGTGGATTAGTCCGGCGTCAGTGAGTCCCGCCGTTCTTCTTGAGGCTTTCCTCCATGCGCGCGAGCTGTTCCGGCGTGGCCTCGGTCTGGAACTTGTCCTTCCACTCGCCCGCCGGCATGCCGTGGATCAGTTCGCGCGCCTGGGCCTTGTCGCCCTCGAAACCGGCGTCGATGATCCAGTCGGCCAGGCAGTTGCGGCAGAAGCCCGCCAGGCCCATCAGGTCGATGTTCTGCGCATCGTGGCGCTTGCGCAAATGGCGGACCAGCCGGCGGAAAGCGGCGGCAGCCTTTGCGTCATCCAGCGTATCCAACGTGTCATTCATGCCGTTCATCCTTGGTCTTTGCGGCCGGCTTTGCCATAGGACGCCGCGATTGTGAAAGAGGTAGCGTCTTGGCCAAGTCCCATACCCCGGAAGTGACGCTCGCAGCGCGCAAGGTGAAGATCCTGGCGACGCTGGGGCCCGCCAGCGCCAATCCCGAGATGATCGGCCGCCTGCTGCGCGCCGGCGCCGACGCCTTCCGCGTCAACATGAGCCATGGCGATCACGAGACCCACGCCCGGACCATCGCCGCGATCCGCGCGGCCGAGAAGGACTTCGGGCGGCCGATCGGCATTCTCTGCGACCTGCAAGGGCCGAAGCTGCGCGTCGGAATCTTCCAGGAAGGCCGCACGGTCATCCGCCACGGCAGCCACTTCACGCTCGACCGCGACCCGACGCCGGGCGACGAGACGCGCGTATGCCTGCCGCATCCCGAGCTGTTCGGCATTCTCCAGAAGGGCCAGCGCCTGCTGATCGACGACGGCAAGCTGCGCCTGCGCGTGATCCGCGCCGACGACAACGAAATCCTCTGCTCGGCCGAAGTCGGCGGCATCATCTCGGACCGCAAGGGCGTCAACGTGCCCGACGCGGTCGTGCCCGTGCCGGCGCTGACCGAGAAGGACCGCCGCGACCTGGCCTTCGCGGTCGAGCAGGGCACCGACTGGGTCGCGCTGTCCTTCGTCCAGCGCCCCGAGGACGTCGCCGAGGCGCGCCGCCTGATGGGCGGCTACGGCGCGCTCGTCGCCAAGATCGAGAAGCCCGCGGCGATCGACCGGCTCGAGGAGATCATCGAACTCGCCGACGGCATCATGGTCGCGCGCGGCGACCTCGGCGTCGAGCTGAACCCTGAAGAGGTGCCGCCGCTGCAGAAGCGCATCGTCGCCGCGACGCGCCGTTCGGGCAAGCCGGTGATCGTCGCCACGCAGATGCTCGAATCGATGATCGAGAGCCCGGCGCCGACCCGCGCCGAAGTGTCCGACGTCGCCAACGCGGTCTACGACGGTGCCGACGCGGTCATGCTCTCGGCCGAGACCGCGGCGGGCGCCTGGCCCGAGGAAGCGGTGACGATCATGCACCGCATCGCCACCCAGGTCGAAAGCGACGCCGGCTATGGCGAGCGCGTCCACTTCACCGACGTGCGCCCCGATGCGACCACCGCCGACGCGCTGGCCGAGGCCTGCGCGCAGATCACCCAGACCCTGCCGATCGCGGGCGTGATCGTGTTCACCGGCTCGGGCTCGACCGCGCGCCGCGTCGCACGCGAGCGGCCCGGCGTGCGCATCCTGGTGCTGACCCCCTCGATCAAGACCGCGCGCAAGGTGGCGCTGCTGTGGGGCGCCTATCCGGTGCACACCAAGGACATCGGCTCGTTCGAGGAAATGATCGCCAAGGGCCGCCGCATGGCGTTGCGCCACGGTTTCGGCACGGCCGGCTCGAAACTGATCGCGCTGGCCGGGGTTCCGTTCGGCACGCCGGGCGCGACCAACCTGCTGCATGTCGTCACACTGACCGGCGACGAACTGAAGCGGCACGCGGGCTGACCACCCTCACCGCTGCGACTAGGTTCACTGCGTTCACCAAGTCTCGCTCCTCTCCCGCCAGCGGAAGAGGGTTTCCTTTACCTTCTCCCGCTGGCGGGAGAAGGATAGCGCAGCTTGCCGCGGCAGCGGCTAGCGAAGCTTGGATGAGGGTGGCGAAGCGCTACCGCGCCCCGAACAGCGCCGAACCCACGCGCACATGCGTCGCACCGAGCGTGATCGCGGTCTCGAAGTCCTCGCTCATGCCCATCGACAGACCGGTAATGCCGTTGTCGTCGGCGAGCTTGCCGAGCAGCGCGAAGAACGGCGCCGCCTCGATCGTCGCGGGCGGCACGCACATCAGGCCGGCGAGCGGGATCGCCGTCGCGCGGATCTCGGCCAGCAGCGCGGGCAGGTCGGCGATCGCGCAGCCGCCCTTCTGTTCCTCGGCGCCGATGTTGACCTGGACGAAGCAGGGCACCTGACGGTCCAGCTTGTCCATCGCCTTGGCCAGCGCCGTCACCAGCGAGGGGCGATCGAGCGAATGGATGCAATCGAACAGCGCGACGGCGTCCTCGGCCTTGTTCGACTGGAGCTGGCCGACGAGGTGCAGCGCCAGATCGGGGTGCATTTCGCGCAGCGCCGGCCACTTGTCCTGTGCCTCCTGCACGCGGTTTTCGCCGAACGCGCGCTGGCCGGCGGCGATCAGCGGCGCGATGCGCTCGGCCGGATGGGTCTTGCTGACCGCGACGAGCGTGACCTCCTCGGGCTTGCGGCGAGCGAGCCTGGCGGCGGCGGCGATGCGGTCGTTGACGGCCGCGAGCAGGGTGGCTGGTTCCTCCATGGCGCGCTGCTATAGCGAGGCGATGCCGCAGCGCCAGTCCGCATTGCCCCAGATTTGGCTCGTCAGCGACGCCCGCAACGACGCCATGCTCGAGACCGTCCTGGCGCGCCTGCCGCGCGGCTCGGGGCTGATCTACCGGCACTACCACCTGCCGCCCGCCGAACGCCGCGCGCGGTTCGAGCCCCTGGCCAGGCTTGCGCGCCAGCGAGGCCATTGGCTTGTCCTGGCCGGCAACGCCGCCGAAGCCCGCGCCTGGCGGACCGACGGTGCCTATGGCTCGCCCACAATGCTCAGCGCCGGCCCGGCCCTGCTCCGTCTGGCCACCGCCCATTCGCTCGCCGAGATCGCCAACGCCCGCCGCGCGCGCGCCGACGCGATCCTGCTCTCGCCGGCCTTCGCGACGCGGTCGCATCCGGGGGCTAAAGGGCTCGGACCGATGCGCTTCCGGCTGCTGGCCGCGCGCGCCGGCCTGCCCGTGATCGCGCTCGGCGGCATCGACGCCCGGCGCGCGCGACGCCTCGGCGGTCACGCCTGGGCGGCAATCGACGGGCTGATTCCCAAGGATTCTTGACGGGGAGTCACCCCGAGGCGCATAATTCGCGCCTAGCAGGGGACGACCATGGCCACACGCCCAATCACTTCCGGCGGACGGATCGCCGCGCCCAACTGGCGCGCGGTGCTGCGCCGTGCCTTGCGCCGGAGCTCCGAGATCGGCGGCGCCGTACTGCTGTTCGGCGGCATGGTCTTCCTCGCGCTGGCGCTGACCAGCTATCACCAGACCGACCCTTCGGCCTCGACCGCCGCCGGCGGTGAGGTGCGCAACTGGATGGGGCCGCTCGGCGCCTATGCGGCCGAACGCGCGCTGTTCCTGTTCGGCCCGGTCTCGGTGCTGTTCCTGCCGCTGCTCTACGTCTTCGCGCGCAAGCTCTGGCGCATGGTCGAGGAAGAGGACGGCACGCTCGAACACAGCGACCAGCGCTGGTGGCGGCCGATCGGCGTGCTGCTGCTGGGCATGGCCCTGCTCTCGACCGTGCTCTCGCTGACCTTCACCGAGCCCGGCGGCACCCTGCCCGCCTCGATGGGCGGCCTCGCCGGCCTGCTCGGATCGGGCGCGATCCGCGGCGTCGCCAATCTGCTGCCCGAGGCGTTCCGCGGCTGGCTGATCCTGGCACTGGCGCTCGCCTGCCTGGGCTCGGGTGCGATGCTCGCTGGCCGCGTCTTCGCGCTCGACTGGGCCGCGCTGCTCACGCTCCCCGGCCGTCTGCGCGGCGCGCGCGGGTTGTCGATGCCCGAAGGCGTGCCCTTCATCACGCCGCCGCGCGAGAAGAAGCTGCGCGAGCCCAAGCCGGCCGCGGCCGAAGCCGGTGCCCCCTCCACCATCGAATTCACCGAGGCACCGCGCCGCGCGACCGAGATCGTCGAGCCCGACCGCCAGACCAAGCCCGCCCAGTTCAACACGGTCGCGGCCAAGCAGGGCGACCTGTTCGACCAGTACGAGCTGCCGGCGCTCGACCTGCTCGCCGACCCGCCGCCGAACTCGGCACCGAAGATCGACAAGCTCAGCCTCGAGCGCAACGCCCGCCTGCTCGAAACCGTGCTCGACGACTTCAACGTCAAGGGCGAGATCACCGCGGTGCGTACCGGCCCGGTCGTGACGATGTACGAGCTCGAGCCCGCCGCGGGCATCAAGGCCAGCCGCGTGATCGGCCTGGCCGACGACATCGCCCGCAACATGTCGGCGATCTCGGCGCGCGTCTCATCGATCCCCGGTCGCACCGTCATGGGCATCGAACTGCCCAACGCCGACCGCCAGATGGTCTCGTTCAAGGAGATGGTCGGCTCGGAGACCTTCGCCAACCACAAAGGCCTGCTGCCGATCATCCTCGGCAAGGACATCGCCGGCGAGCCGATCGTCGCCGACCTCGCGACCATGCCGCACCTGCTCGTCGCGGGCACCACCGGCTCGGGCAAGTCGGTCGGGCTCAACACGATCCTGCTGTCGCTGCTCTATCGCCTGACCCCGGCGCAGTGCCGCCTGATCCTGGTCGATCCCAAGGTGCTCGAGCTCAAGTCCTACGACGACATCCCGCACCTGCTCTCACCGGTCGTCACCGAGCCGCCCAAGGCGGTGCGCGCGCTCAAGTGGGCGGTCGAGGAGATGGAACGCCGCTATCGCATGATGAGCGAGATCTCGGTGCGCAACCTCGCGGGCTTCAACGAGAAGGTCCGCGCCGCCGCGGCCAAGGGCAAGCCGCTCGGTCGCCGCATCCAGATCGGCTTCGACCCGGATACGGGCGAGGAGCTCTACGAGGATCGCCAGCTCGACTACGAGACCATGCCGCAGATCGTGCTGATCGTCGACGAGCTCGCCGACCTCATGATCACCGTCGGCAAGGAAATCGAAGTCCTGATCCAGCGGCTGTCGCAGAAGAGCCGCGCCGCGGGCATCCACATGATCATGGCGACGCAGCGCCCGTCGGTCGACGTCATCACCGGCGTCATCAAGGCCAATATGCCGACGCGTATCTCGTTTGCCGTGACCAGCCGTATCGACAGCCGCACGATCCTGGGCGAACAGGGCGCCGAGCAGCTGCTGGGCAAGGGCGACATGCTCTACAAACCGAGCACCGACCCGATCAAACGCGTCCACGGCCCCTTCGTCAGCGACGAGGAAGTCGAGCGCGTCGCCGACTACTGGCGTACCCAGGGCAAGCCCGACTACATCGATTCGGTCACGGAGGAGCCCGAGGACGGCGGCTTCGGCTTCGACGACATCGATGCGGCTTCGGACAATCCCGAGGAGCGCAAGTACCGCCAGGTCTGCCAGCTCGTGTTCGAGAGCCAGAAGGTCTCGGCGAGCTGGATCCAGCGCCAGATGGGTGTCGGCTACAACACCGCGTCGAAGTGGGTCGAGCGCATGGAAGCCGACGGCTTCGTCGGCCCGGCCAACCACGTCGGCCGCCGCGACATCTACCGCGACAAGGACGGCAACCCGCTCTGATACGAGACGGAGTTAGGGTTGCGCGCGGCGGGTTTCGTCGGCATCGGTGGCGATGCTCGGCGCCACGGCCGGGCGGCCGAAATAATAGCCCTGGGCCTGATCGCAGCCCTGTTCCTGCAGCAGGCCGAGCTGGAACTCGGTCTCGACACCCTCGGCGAGCACCGGCACGCTGAGGCTCTGGCCCAATGCCAGCACGGCCTTGATGATCGCGCGTGCCTCGGGGCTCTGCTGCGATTTGAGCAGGAACGACTTGTCGATCTTGATCTTGTCGAACGGGAACGAGTGCAGCGTGTCGAGCGACGAATAGCCCGTGCCGAAATCGTCCATGGCGATGCTGACGCCGAGCGCCTTGATCTGCCGCAGCAGATGCAGCGCGCGCAGCTTGTCCGAGATGATCGCGGTCTCGGTGATCTCGAGCTCGAGCCGCATCGGTGACAGGCCGCTCTCGATCAGCACGGCCTTGACCATCTCGACGAGTTCGGTCTGCATCAGCTGGACCGCCGAGAGATTGACCGCGACCTTGAGATCGCCGGGCCAGGTGCGCGCTTCGAGGCAGGCCTGACGCAGCACCCATTCGCCGATCGCGAGGATCTCTCCGGTCTCTTCGGCCAGCGGAATGAAATAGTCGGGCGCGATCGCACCGCGCTTCGGGTGCTGCCAGCGCAGCAGGGCCTCGTAACCGCTGAGCTCGCCGGTGCGCAGGTCGTGCTGCGGCTGATAGAGCAGGGTCAGCTCGTTGCGGCTGAGGGCATGGCGCAGGTCGTTCGAGAGCTGGCGGCGCGCGCGCGCGGTCTCGTCCATCTCGGGCTCGTAGAAAGCGATGCGCTCTCCCAGGCTGGCCTTCGCGCGGTACATCGCCATGTCGGCGTTGTTGAGGATCTGCTCGCGCAGCGAACCATCGTTAGGAAACACCGAGACGCCGATCGAGGCGCCGAGGTGGAAGCGGTTGTCCTCGCTGCCGACCGGGGTTGCGAAGCAGCTCTCGATGCGATCGAGGAAACCGGCGAGTTCGGCCTGGTCGCGGAAGCGCTTGGCCGCGGAGAATTCGTCACCGCCGACGCGCGCGGCGATCTCGCCGTCGTCGAGGATGTCGATCAGGCGCCGCGACAGCAGTTGGAGCGCGGCATCGCCGGCGCCGTGGCCACGCGTGTCGTTGATTTCCTTGAACCGGTCGAGATCGATGACCACCGCCGCCAGGTTGTGGCCGAAATGGCGCGCCTGCTCGAGCTCGGCATCGACCCACTGGTTGAAGCTCGAGCGGTTGGGCAGCCCGGTCAGGCCGTCGTGCATCGCCATGTGGGCGATCTTTTCCTCGGACCGGCGGCGTTCGGTGACGTCCTCGAAGGTCGTCACCCAACCGCCGTCGGCGGCCGGGCGGCTGATCATCGAGACGACCAGCGAATCGCCGAATTCGGACACCACCGGTGGGAAGCTGTGATCGTCGAGCGCCTGGCGCAGGGTCAGGCGCAGATCGTCGACGCGCTCCTGCGGCACGGCCGCACCCGTCCGCGAGGCGAGCGCGACATGGGCCACCTCGTCGAGCGTCATGCCCGGCGTGCAGGCCGCCTTGTCGAGCCCCCAGATCTCGAGGAAGCGCGCGTTGACCACGACCAGCCGCTCGTCGGCGTCGAACAGGCAGAGGCCCTGGTGCATGTTGCCGAGCGCCGCATCGAGGTGCGCGGTCATCTCCTGCAAGCGGTCCTGGTCTTCCTTGAACCGGCTCATGTCGCGGGTGATCTTGGCGAAACCGATGTGATTGCCGGCATCGTCGGAAATGCGCTCGATCGTGACATGGGCCCAGAAGCGCGAGCCGTCGCGGCGCATGCGCCAGCCCTCGCCCGAGAACTTGCCCTGCTCCATCGCGATGCTCACCGCCTTCTCGGGCAGGCCTGCGTGACGATCCTCGAGCGAATAGAACTGCGCCAGCGGCAGACCGATCGCCTCGCGCGCGGTATAGCCCTTGAGCCGCTGTGCACCGGGGTTCCAGTTGGCAACCTTGCCATCACGATCGAGCATGTAAATCGCGCAGTCGGTCACGCCCTTGACCAGGATCGCGAGATCGCGCTGGCTGGCGTGGACCGCGATCCGCGCGGTGCGCGCGACGCTGAGCACGGCGATGCAGACGGTGAGCAGGCCGATCGAGCCCGCGGCGATGGCCATGGCCATGCTGTTGGGCGACAGCAGCATGGCCGTGCGCTCGTCGAGCGGCGCGGGGATGAGAACCACCGCGGTCATCGCGGTGAAGTGCAGCAGGACGATCGCCAGGGTCATCAGCAGGCCCGCGGCAACGCCGCTGCGCACGCTGCGGCCGCCGACGGCGAAGGCCAGCGCCGGATACATCGGCACGACCGCGAAGACGAGCGACAGCGCGACATAGCCGCTGCGCCAGGTGATATCGGCCGGCAGCTCGAGCGCCGACATGCCGAGGTAGTGCATCGCGGCGACACCGCCGCCGCCCAGCACGCTCGCCGCGGCGAGCCCGCGCGCCTGCGGATAAGCAAGGCACACGAAGAACGACATGGCGGTCATGGCGATGGCGATGACCAGCGACAGCAGGGTGGCGGGCATGTGATAGCCCGCGACGACGCCGGGGTCGTAGCCGAGCATCGCGACGAAATGGGTGGCCCAGATGCCGAAACCGATCGCGACCGCAGCGCCGCCGACCCATTTGGCGGCGGCCTTGCCCGCGAAATGCCGGGCGTGGCGCAGCAGCAGCACCGCGCTCATCGTCGAAACTATGCAAATCACCGCGGCCAGCAGGACGAGCCACTCGTCATGCTTTTCATGAATGCACAGCAAGACGTCGAACATGCTCATCCTCTCATCGGCGAGAGGTGATTAAGCGCCGCCGGTTAACATCGAGCTAAGTAATCGCGCCGGAAACGCGGCTTTCCCATACCTGCGTATGATACCTTTCGCACACAGTGCGCAGGATGATGCCGCCCGTCGAAACCGCCGATGCGGACGAGAGGTGACGGATCATGCAGGCAGCCTCCGCAACAAGAGAACCGATGGTCACCGTGCTGCCTGGCCGGCATGAACCGAGCCCGGCCGACGAGGCCAATCATCGCATCGCCAACAGCCTCCAGCTTCTCTCGGCCATGGTCGCGACGGAGGCGCGCACGCTGTCCGATCCCGCCGGGCTCGCCGCGCTTCAGGCGATCGGGCGCCGCATCGCCGCAATGGCCGGGGTCCACCGCCTGCTCTGTCACGGCCCGGCGCGCGGCACGATCGACCTGGCCGCCTACATGGCCGACCTGGTCCGCGGCCTGACCGCCATGGGCAGCCGTCCCGTGGTGCTCGAAGCCGAACCGGTGACGGTCGCCGCCGAGGAGGCTGGCGCGATCGGCATGATCCTGTCGGAGCTCGTCAACAATGCCGCGAAGCACGCCTATGCCGCGCATCAGCCCGGCGGTGTCGCCGTGGCATTGCGCCCGCACGACGAAGGCGGTTACCGCGTCGAAGTCACCGATCGCGGCCGCGGCCTCGCGCAAGGCGCGCGCGGCACGGGCCTTGGCTCGGAACTGATCCAACTGCTCGCCCGGCGACTGGGCGCGACCTGCCATTGTCTCGACGCCATGCCCGGCACCCACTTCGTGCTCGACGTCACCGCGCGATGAGTGGGGGCCGCTTCGCATCTTTCCCGTTGCCGCGCGCGCTTGCTCGGCTAAGCCTCTTGTCCTTCTGGGGCAGCCGGATCGAGATCTGGCGGGAGGCGATCATGCGCGGCGACGCGCGGGGACAGCGACTGGTGATTCACCTGCGCATGGCGGGCGCGGCGGTCGTCGCCCTGGCGATCTTCGCGCTCGACGTTCTGAGCCCGCTCCAGGGTGCCGTCGCCGTGCTCTACACCACGGTCGTGCTGCTTTCGGCGCGCACCGGCCAGCGCGATCTGGTGATCGCCACGGGTACGGTCGGTGCGGGACTGGCCGTCCTCGCCTATCTGATCTCGCACAGCGCCGAGCCGCTCGGCTCGCCGGCCATGCGGCTGACCGTCAGCCTCGTCGCCAATGCCATCACGACCTTCCTCTCGATCCGCCACCTGGCCGAGATCGATCAGCGCCGGCACACGCAGGCGCGGCTCGATCAGGCCCAGGCCGAGCTCGCCCACGTCTCGCGGCTCAATCTGCTCGGTCAGATGGGTGCTTCGATCGCACACGAGATCAACCAGCCGCTCTCGGCGATCGTCACCTATGCCAAGTCGGGCCAGCGCTGGCTGGGGCGCGCCGAGCCCGATGCCGCCGAAGCGGCCGACTGCCTCGACCACATCGCCGCGAACGCCGCGCGCGCCGCCGACATCATCGGCCGGATCCGCGACATCGCGCGCCGGGCCGAGCCACGGCAGGATCATTTCGCACTCGCCGGTCTGGTGGCCGAAACCATCGCCCTGCTGCAGCGCGACCTGCAGTCGCACGAGGTCGTCGTCCGCACGGCGATCGCCCCCGATCTGCCCATGCTCGGGGGCGATCGCGTGCAGATCCAGCAGGTGCTGATGAACCTCATGCTCAACGCCGACCAGGCGATGACGCAGACTCCGGCGAACCGGCGCGAACTGCAGCTCGAGGCCTCGCGCGACGGCGACGAGGTCATCGTCACGGTGAGCGATCGCGGCACCGGCCTGCCCCCCGACACCGAACCGCTGTTCGAACCGTTCCGCTCGACCAAGCCCGACGGCATGGGCATGGGCCTGTCGATCAGCCGTGCGATCATCGAGCGTCATGCGGGCCGCCTGACCTCCGCCAACCGCGCCGACGGCGGTGCCAGCTTCCGCTTCACCCTCCCGATCGCGCCGCCGTCCATCGCGCCGGGGGCCAAGGCATGACCGATCAGGGAGAGCGCTGCGTCTGCGTGATCGACGACGACGAGGCCATGCGCGGCTCGCTGGCCAGCCTGTTTCGCTCGGCCGGCCTCAAGGCGCTGGTCTACGATAGCCCGCAAGAATTCCTCGAAGCCGGCCTGCCCGATTGCGCTTGCTGCCTGGTTCTCGACGTTCGGCTGCGCGGCGAAAGCGGGCTCGATTTCCAGGAGCTGCTGGCGGCGCGCGGCATCGCGATCCCGATCGTGATGATGACCGGTCACGGCGACATCCCGATGACCGTGCGCGCGATGCGCGTCGGCGCGATCGACTTCCTGCCCAAGCCGTTCAGCCCCGACGACATGCTCGCGGCCGTGCTGCGCGCGCTCGAGACCGACAGCACGCGCCGCGCCTCGGCCGGCGATAGCGAGCGCCTGCGCAGCGCCTTCGCGCGCCTGACCCCGCGCGAGCGCGAGGTCATGGGGCTCGTCGTCACCGGATTGATGAACAAGCAGGTGGCCGGGCGGCTCAACCTTTCCGAGATCACCGTGAAGATCCATCGCGGCAACGTCATGCGCAAGATGGAGGCGCAATCGCTGGCCGATCTGGTGCGCATGGCCGAACAACTCGGCGTTCGCGACGAGACCATCCACCGATATGGCCTATAACATCTGAGTATGATGGCGCCGGCGTGGCGGCACGGGCATTCTGCCATCGCCGAGTCCATGCCAGCCGGAGCAGTAAGGTTGAATTCACCGTTCGTGATCGCCGTCGTAGATGATGACCCCGACGTGCGGCGCAGCCTCGACAGCCTGCTCCGATCCGCCGGTGTCGTCTGTCGTGGCTTCGCCAGCGGCGCGGACTTGCTCGCGGCCGACGGCAGCGCCTTCGGTTGCGTCGTCACCGACATCAACATGCCCGGGATGACCGGGCTCGAGCTGCAAGCCGAAATGGCGTGCCGCGGCTGGCGCCACCGCGTGATCCTGATGACCGCCTATGCCACTGCGGCGATGCGCGAACAGGGGCTCGCGGCCGGCGCCGTCGCCTTCCTGACCAAGCCGATCGATCCCGACCAGCTGCTCGAAGCGATCGGTTGCGCATCACCCCGCATGCCCGACTGACCCTGGCGATCGCTCCTTGGTGGATGCGTCTGCGCTTGTCCGGGCGGGTCGCATGATGGATGCATCGGGCAGCCCATGCGAATTTGTTGCAAATCATTCGCAATAAAATATGAGGGGCGCGAAGGAGACATCCGTGCGCGACGATCCCGCCCGCCCCGCCAGCCATAGCCGAGCACCGGCGTGATCCCAGGGTTTGGCGTTCGCGTTTCGCTCGTTCTGACGCTGAGCTTGGGCTGTACGAGCTCCCCCGGTCGCGCGCAGGAAGCCGGCACGGCGACGGATCGCAAGCCGGGATCCGACCTGCCCGACAATCCGGTCTATCCCGCGGGCTTCTATGCATCGTTCCAGCCGCAGACGGCCTTCGACATGCTCGAACGCACGCCCGGTTTCACGATCGATGCGGGTGACTACGTGCGCGGTTTCGGCGGGGCGGCGGGCAACGTCCTGATCAATGGCCAGCGGCCGACGGTAAAGGCCGGCAACGGCATAACCGACGTGCTGCGCCGCATCCCGGCCAGCCTCGTCGAGCGGATCGTCCTGCTGCGCGGCGGCGGCGACGTCGCGCAGGCCGCGGGCCAGAGCCTGGTCGCGAACGTCGTGCTCAAGGCCGATGCCGCCGGATCGGGAACGCTCACCGGATCGACCACGCTGATGCCGGGCGGCCTGTTCGGCGGAAAGGGTTCGGTCAGCTACAACCGCCGGATCGGCGACTGGCAGACCAATGTCGAGCTTTCGGGCGAGTACGAGCGCGAGACGCTGAACAGCCGTTACGCCATCCGCGACGGGGCGGGCAGTCCGATCGAGACCCTGCTCGAACGGTTCGCGCTGAACAGTCCCGAGGCCGCGATCGCGGCTTCGGCCTCGCGCCGGCTGGGCGGCGGCGACTTCACGCTCAACGGCCGTTTCGGTTTCGACGATTACCGCTCGGCCCAGAACATCGCACGCCGCGCAGGCACCATCGATGGACCTGCGCTCGGATCGCGGCGCTTCGACTATGCCGAACAGTATACCGAGGCCGAACTCGGCGCCGACTGGACGCGGGCGCTGGGACAAGACTGGTCGACGAAGCTCGTCGCGCTGGTCCGCCGGGAAACCGTCGCCATCGATCAGGACGATCGCGACGGAAGCAACCGCAGCCGCTCGCGCCAGAGCCTGACGCCGCTCGAAGCCGTGTTTCGCGCCACCGTCGTCCGCGGGGGCAGCCATGTCCTGCGCCCCGAGATCGGCGCCGAGATCGCCTACAATCGGCTATCGAGCACGCTCGACTATGCCGAGGATACGGGCGGCGGCCTCGTCGACATTCCACTGCCGGGCACGGACACCCGCGCGGCCGAATGGCGCGGCGAGGCTTTTGCCAATCTGACCGCAACGCTTCGCCCCGGGCTGGTGCTCGAAACCGGCCTGGCGGTCGAACTGTCGCGGATCACCGTCGTCGGCGACCAGGCGAACCGCCAGGACCTCAGCTATCTCAAGCCCTCTGCGGCGCTAGTCTGGAACGCGGGGCCCAAGACGCAGGTGCGGCTGGCGATCCGCCGCACCGTCGATCAGCTCGATTTCAGCGATTTCGCCGCCTCGACCAACGTCGTCGACGATCGCCCGATCAGCGGCAATGCCGCGCTGCGCCCCACGCGCAAGCGGCGCGCCTCGCTGCGTGTCGATCACCGCTGGGGCAAGGGCAACGCGATCGCTGCCGAAGGCTTCCACGAATGGCGCAGCGGCGTACTCGGCTTCATCGCCCTGCCCGACGGCGGCCAGGCACTCGGTGCGATCGGCGATGGCCGCGTCTGGGGCCTGAGCGCGCAGGCGACCCTAGCGCTCGCGCCTCTCGTGCCCGGCGGCCAGGTGAAGTTCGACGGGCTGTTCCAGCGCTCCGACGTGCTCGACCTCGCGCTGCGCCGATCGCGGCCGATCAACGGCGTGGTCGAATCCTCATGGAATGCCGAGTTCCGCCAGGATCTCGATCGCCGCAAGATGTCGTGGGGCATCCGCTACGTCTCGACCGTGCGTGAGGACTACTATTTCGTCGACGAGGATTCGTCGCGCCGCGAGCGCGGCACCTGGGCGGCATACCTCGAAAGCACCGCGATCCGCGGCGTGAAGACCACGCTCACGGTCAATGCGATCAACGGTCTGCGCAACGATCGCCTGCGGCGGTTCTTCACCGGCGACCTCACCGGCCCGCTCGTGCGCAGCGAGGATCGCGTGCGCAAGCGCGCGGCCAGCATGACCTTGGGGTTCAGCAAGGCGCTGTGACGCCGCGCCTTTGCGTCAGGCGAGCAGGATCTGGTTCCGGCCGCCCTGCTTGGCCTTGTAGAGCGCCTCGTCGGCGGCCTTGAGCGCGGCACGTGGATCGGCAAAGCCAAAGACGTTGGCGACACCGCCCGAGAAGGTGATCTGGCCGATCGGTTCGTCGGTACGACGGTTGATCAGCTTGCGCGCGGCCATTTCCTCGCGCGCCTCGTCGAGCCGCTGCTTGGCTTCCTGCGGGGTCAGCCCGCGGAACAGCATGACGAATTCCTCGCCGCCATGACGCGCGACGTGGCAATTGTCGTTCGAGATCCGCGCGAGCGAATCGGCGATCAGCTTGATCACGCGGTCGCCGGCATCGTGGCCGTGCGTGTCGTTGACCTTCTTGAAGTGATCGATGTCACAGAAGGCGACGCTCAGCGAATCGACCTCGGCCTGCGCCTCGCGGTAGTGCTTGTCGAGCAGTGCCTCGAAGGCGCGGCGGTTGGGCAAGCCGGTCAGGTGATCGACCTCGGCATCGCGCTTGGCGCGGTCGAGGTGGCGCCGCAGCGACTTGGCCTCTTCCTCGCTCTTGCGCATCTCGGCCTCGACCTGACGCGTACGCTCGGCCATCGCCTTGGCGAGATCGGCAAGACCGGTGATGATCTGGCCCGTGTCCTCGACCTGCTCGAGCTCGACGACATGCGCTTCGAGCTTGGTGCTGTAGTCGGTGGTGGCGCGGTGCGCGGCCTTCGAGCTCTTGGTGAAGGCGTCGAGGTTCTGTTCGAGCTTGCCGATCAGCCGCTCGATCGCGACGTCCTTGCGCTCGGTCGCCTGGTTGGCGGTGACCTCGTCGAGCCATTCCTGCTCGACACGTGCGCCGCTCTGCTGCCGCGCAGCGATCTGGCGGGCCAGCCCCGGGTTGCCACCGGCGAAAGCGCCGTGCGCGGCCAACAGGTTGTCGGGGGTGATCGCCAGGTCGTTGTCGAGCAGGAAATCGCAGATCGCGTCGAGCACCTGCCGACGCGCTTGCTTCATCACGTCCGACTTGGTCGACTTGGCATCAGAAGGTTTGGTGCGCAGGCCCAGCATACCCAACAGTGTTCCCGAGGAATTGGAAGTGTCCACGTTCGCGTGCATACCCACTCCAAAATGCGTTTCGGTTAAACTCGTCCCTCGGGAGATACCCGAAGCGAAAAAATTCTCAGTGCAGGTCGCGCCGCTCTTCGTCCTGACGGCGGGCATACTGGCTCAGTATGGCACCGTGGAGAGGATGGGCGAATTCGAGGCCGGCCCGGTCACCCTCGACCCAGCGTACGATCGCGGGCAGAGTGAGCAGAGCGCCGAGCTGGAGCAAAATGCGCTCGCCGGGTGCGGCGACGTCGCGGGCCATCTCGGCGCAACATCCCTGCTGCGAAACTTCGCTCAGTCGCGCACGATAGGCGATACCGCGCACGCGGCATGCCGCGGCGACAGTCGCTGTTTCGCGATCGAACTGACGGCGTTCCATTTGCAAGGATTAGTGCCTCCCTGAGCACTACCTAGCAAAACGGGGTAAAGAATCGTTTACCGCAACCAACATTCGTGCGGCGGCGCGAAACGGTTCAATTGTCGGCGAGACGCCAGTGGTTGAGCAGGCTCTCGGTCACGTCGGTCAGCCGGCCACCGTCGAGCAGCGCCTCGCGCGGCTCGGGATGGCTGATGAAGCGCGTCGGGCTCGAGGTCAGGCCATAGGCACCCGAGTTCTCGATCGTGATGACGTCGCCGATCGCGGTCGCGGGCAGTTCGAGCTTAGTCGCCAGGGTATCGATCGTCGTGCACAGCGGCCCGACCACGGTGTAGCGCTCGACCGGCCCCTCGGGGTTCGAGAGATTGGCGATGCGCCAGTTACGGCGGATCACCGACCCCATCATGCCATAGGCGGCAAGGTGCGTGTTGAACCCCGCGTCGCAGATGCGCAGCTCGGTGCCGCGGCTCGCCTTGGCGCCGATGATCGACGACAGCAGCCAGCCGCAGGGACCGACCAGCCAGCGACCGAGCTCGAGTTCGAGCTCGGTGTCGGCGAAGGCGGGCTCGGCCTTGAGCGCGTCGATGCCCGGCAGGACCTCGGCGGCCAGCGCGGCCAGGTCGATCTCCGCGTCGGTCGGCAGATAGGGCACGCCGAAGCCCGCGCCGAAGATCAGCTTGCGGGGAGACTTGCTCCAATGCGCGGTGGCGCGACGGAAGATGTCGGTGAGAATACCGAAGTTCTCGGCCAGGCCTTCGTGCGACAGGCTGTTGCTGCCCGAATAGATGTGGAAGCCCGCGAGATCGAGGTTGGGCAGCGCGGCCAGCGCGTCGATCGCGGCCTCCATCTCTTCCTCGTCGACGCCGAACTGGCTGGGCTTGCCCGACATGTTGACCCCGAAGGCGCGCGGGCTCGTCGCCGGGTTGATCCGCAGCAGCACGGTCTGGCGCGTGCCGAGCTCGCCGGCGAAGCCATCGGCCAGGCGCGCCTCGTGCAGCGATTCGACGACGAGTTCGCCCACGCCGATGCGCACGGCGCGGCGGATCTCCTCGGGCCGCTTGCCCGGGCCGCAGAAGGTCAGCCGCTCGGGCTCCATGCCCGCGGCGATCGCGCGCTCGGCCTCGGCAAAGGCGCTGACGTCGAAGCTGTCGACCAACGGCGCCAGCGCCTTGAGCAGCGCGACGTTGGGGTTGGACTTGACCGCGAAGCTCACGCCGAAGTGGCTGCCGAAGGCCCCGCGCAGCCGCTCCAGGCGCGCGCGGATCAGGTCGAGGTCGTAGACGTAGAGCGGCGTGCCCAGCGTGCCCGCGGCCGCCAGCAGTTCCTCACGCGTCGCCATTCCCGTTCCCCTCATCCGCAATGGTGTCGCAATAGTCGCGCATGGTTAAGGCTTAGCTGATCTCGATTCACCACCATAGCCATGGCGTTTTGTCTCGACGGCGCCTGTCCAGAGGCGCATTGGGGATGAAATGACAGACGAAGAAAAGAAACTCACCAACCGCCGCTTCTACAAGGCCGGCGAAGAAGCCTCCTTCGCCGACGCGAAGCTCAACACCACCCCGCAGACCGAGAGCCCCTCGTACCTGCTCGCCTTCCGCGACACGGACTTCCTGCTGCGCGAGGAACTGCGCCCCGTCCGCTTCCAGCTCGAGCTGCTCAAGACCGAGATGCTGATGGAAGAGGCGGAGATCGGCTCGACCCTGGTGGTCTACGGCTCGGCGCGCATCCCTTCGCCCGAACACGTCGAGGCCGTCCGCGCCACCGCGACCACGCCCGAACGCGCCAAGGTGGTCGAGAGCCTGATCGCCAAGTCGAAGTACTACGAGGAAGCGCGCAAGCTCGCGCATATCGCCAGCACCTGCGCGATCGTCGAGAAGGGCATGCGCCAGTTCGTCGTCTGCTCGGGCGGCGGTCCCTCGATCATGGAAGCGGCGAACCGCGGCGCGATGGAAGCCGGCGCCGATTCGATCGGCCTCAACATCGTCCTGCCGCACGAGCAGGCGCCGAACCCCTACGTCACGCCCGATCTCTCGTTCCAGTTCCACTACTTCGCGCTGCGCAAGATGCACTTCCTGCTGCGCGCGCGTGCCGTGGCGGTGTTCCCGGGCGGCTTCGGCACCTTCGACGAGTTCTTCGAACTGCTGACCCTGATCCAGACGGGCAAGATGCAGCCGATCCCGATCCTGCTGTTCGGCCGCGACTACTGGAACCGCGTGATCAACTTCCAGGCGCTCGCCGAGGAAGGCGTGATCAACGAGAACGACACCGCGCTGTTCCACTGGGTCGAGACCGCCGAGGACGGCTGGCAGAAGATCGTCGAGTTCTACGACCTGGAGTGCTGACGGCGGTCAGCGAACTTCACGAAGCTCGCACGTATCGACCATGGCGAAATTTTGTCCCGCGAAATCACCGCGGGGCAATTTTTCGTGTGAATCCATGCTTCTGACTATGTGAAGAGCGGCCCGGACCGTCTCATCGCGCGGCCGTGTAGGAAAGCGTTTTCGCGGGTACTTCAGTCGGGCCGCACCGCCTGATGGCCGAGCGGGCCGTGCCCCTGGCCGAAGCCGGGGGCGGCCTCGAGCGCGGCGCGGACGAACTGGCGCGCCGCGAAGATCGCTTCCTCGAGATCGAGCCCCTTGCCCAGGTAGGTCGCGATCGCGCTCGACAGGGTACAGCCGGTGCCGTGGGTGTGGCGTGTGACGATGCGCGGCGCGCGCCAGGCGACGGGCGCGTGGCCGGCAAAGCACAGGCTGTCCTCGAGCACATCGCCCTCGGCATCGCCGCCCTTGGCCAGATAGGTCACGCCGCGCGCGGCGAAGCCGGCGGTGCCGCCCAGCGCCTCGAGCTCGGGCACATTGGGCGTGGTCAAGGTGGCGAGCGCCATCAGCCGTTCGAACCCCGCGATCGTCGCCGCGTCGGCCAGGACCGAGCCGCTGGTGGCGATCATCACCGGGTCGAACACCACGGGCGCGCCCAGCGCTTCGAGCCGGTCGGCCACCACTGCGGCGATCGCCGGCGAGCCGAGCATGCCGATCTTCACCGCATCGACGCCGATGTCGCTCACGCAGGCGTCGATCTGCGCGCCGACCATCTCGGGCGAGAGCGCGACGACATCGGTGACGCCCAGGGTGTTCTGCGCGGTGATCGCGGTGATCGCGGTCATGGCATAGCCGCCGAGCATCGTGATCGTCTTGATGTCGGCCTGCACGCCGGCGCCGCCCGAACTGTCCGAACCGGCGATCGAGAGGATGCGTGGGGGTGGGCTCATCCCTTGAACTTGCGCTCGGTCGAGGGCGGGCTCTTGGCGTGATGCTTCTTCGCGCGGGTCGGGCGGTCCATCAGCTCGCCGCCGCAATTGGGGCAGCGATCGTCGAGGCTTTCCGCGCACTCGGCGCAGAAGGTGCACTCGAACGAGCAGATGAAGGCGCCGGGATCCTCGGCGGGAAGATCGGTGCCGCACTTCTCACAATCGGGGCGCATTTCCAGCATTATGCCGCCGCCTCTGCCACGGCCGCGCAGATCGCGTCGACCGACTGCTCGACCTGCGCCGCATCGTCGCCTTCGGCCATGACGCGGATCACCGGCTCGGTGCCCGAGGGGCGGATCACCAGCCGCCCCTTGCCCGCGAGCGAGGCCTCGACGTCGGCGATGACCGCCTGGACGCGCGCGTCCTCCAAAGGCTTGCCGCCCGCGAAGCGCACGTTCTTGAGCAGCTGCGGCACGGGATCGAACAGGTGGAGCAGCTCGCTCGCGCGCTTGCCCGAGCGCACCAGCGCGGCGAGCACCTGCAGCGCGGCGATCGTGCCGTCGCCGGTGGTCGCATGGTCGAGCAGGATCATGTGCCCCGACTGCTCGCCGCCGAAGTTGCAGCCCTGCGCCTTCATCAGCTCGAGAACGTAACGGTCACCGACCTTCGAGCGGAACAGCTCGAGCCCCTGCCCCTGGAGGAAGCGTTCGAGGCCGAGGTTCGACATGACCGTCGCCACCACGCCCCCGCCCGAGAGCCGCCCTTGAGCGGCCCACTGGCTGCCGATCAGCGCCATGATCTGGTCGCCGTCGACCGTCTGGCCCTTCTCGTCGACGACGATCAGCCGGTCGGCGTCGCCGTCGAGCGCGATGCCGATGTCGGCGCCACTCGCGACCACGGTCTCCTTGACCAGATCGAGATGGGTCGAGCCGACCTTGTCGTTGATGTTCTTGCCGTTGGGGGTGACGCCGACCGCGTGGACCTCGGCTCCGAGTTCCCAGAAGGCCGAGGGCGCGACCTGGTAGGCGGCGCCATTGGCGCAGTCGACGACGATCTTGAGCCCGTCGAGGCGGATGTCGTGCGGCAGCGAGCCCTTGACCGCGTGGATATAGCGTCCGCGCGCGTCGTCGATGCGGCGGGCACGGCCGATGTCCTCGCTGGGCGCGAGCGGCTGCTCTTCACCGAGCATGGCCTCGATCGCCAGCTCGTCCTCGTCGGACAGCTTGAAGCCGTCGGGACCGAACAGCTTGATGCCGTTGTCCTCGTAAGGGTTGTGGCTGGCCGAGATCATCACGCCGACATCGGCGCGCAGCTCGCGCGTCAGCATGGCGACGCCGGGGGTCGGCATCGGCCCGAGCAGGACCACGTCCATGCCGACCGAGGTGAAGCCCGCAACCATCGCGTTCTCGAGCATGTAGCCCGACAGGCGCGTGTCCTTGCCGATGACCACGCGGTGGCGGTGATCGCCGCGCAGGAAGCGATGACCGGCGGCCTGGCCGACCTTCATCGCCACGGCCGCGGTCATCACCCCGGCATTGGTGCGCCCGCGGATGCCGTCGGTGCCGAAGTAGTTCTTTGCCATGCCCGTTTCCGTAACTCGCGCGTTCGATTGCCATGTAACGACGGGCGGTTAATGTGCCCGCGGCGGGGATAAGACAACCCTGCCGATCGCAGACGACAGGACCGTATGGCCCCCGACGAACCCAGCAGCACCAGCTTTCCCGAAATCCGCGTCCCCGCCGCGCTGACCTTCGCCGGCCTGGCGCTCGGCCTGATCGCCGGGCTACTGCTGCGCGGCAGCGCCGCCGAAGCGCCAGTGCTCGCCGTGGTCCAGCCGCTCGGCACCCTGTGGCTGCGCGGGCTGCAGATGACGATCCTGCCGCTGGTCGCGGCGCTGCTGTTCACCGGCGTGGTCCAGACCGTGGCGGCAGCGCAAGCCGGCGCACTCGCGCGGCGCACGCTCGGGCTCTTCGCGCTGGTGCTCGGCGGCGGCGCGGTGATGACCGCGATCGCGCTGCCGCTGCTGCTCGATGCCTTTCCGATCCCCGCCGCGGCCGTGACTGCGCTGGGCGGTGGCGCCACGGCCGAGCCCGGTACGGTCCCCGGCATGGCCGAATTCGTCCTGTCGCTGGTTCCCGGCAACGTGATCGAGGCGGCGGCGGCCAACGCCATGGTACCGGTGATCGTGTTCTTCGGGCTCTTCGCGCTCGCCGCGACGCGGCTGGCCGCGCCGCAGCGCGATCTCCTCGCGCAGTTTTTCGCGGCCGTGGCGGCGGCGATGATGGTGGTGATCGGCTGGGTGCTGGCGCTGGCGCCGCTCGGGGTCTTCGCGCTGGCTTTGCCGGTCGCGGCGCAGAGCGGCTCGGCGGTGATCGCCGCGCTCGCGCATTACATCGTCATGGTCAGCGCGATGGGCCTGGCGATCCTGGTGCTCGGCTACGTGCTCGCCATGGCCGGCGCGCGCCAGCCGCTGGGCCGCTTCGCGCGCGCGGTCGCGCCGTCGCAGGCGGTCGCCTTCTCGACGCAGAGCTCGCTGGCCAGCCTGCCGGCCATGCTCGCCGCCTGCCGCGCGCTGGGGCTGCGCCAGGCCTCGGGCGACTTCGTCCTGCCGCTCGCGGTCGCGCTGTTCCGCGCGACCAGCCCGGCGATGAACGTGGCCGTGGTGATCTACGTCGCCTACCTGACCGGCATGCCGCTGACCGCGACGACCCTGGCCGCCGGTGTCGGCGTCGCCTTCGCCACGACCTGGGGCACGATCTCGCTGCCCGGCACGATCAGCTTCATCGCCTCGACCGGGCCGATCGCCTTGGCCATGGGCGTACCGCTCGAACCGCTGGCGCTGCTCGTCGCGGTCGAGATGCTGCCCGACATCATGCGCACGCTGGGTAACGTGACGATGGACGTCGCGGTGACGGCGACGGTGGATCGGCGGGGGCGGTAGGTTTCGATCCTCCCCTGCAAGGGGAGGTGGCAGCGCGAAGCGCTGACGGAGGGGTGTAGCCGCTAGCCGGCCCCCCCTCCACCGCCTTCGGCGGTCCCCCTCCCCCTAAGGGGGAGGAACTTAGCTCACTGGCAGGCCCAATTTACTGGCAGGCCAGGCACTCGTCGTAGTCGGTGCTCGAGGCCAGCTCGTACTTGGGCGCCTCGGCGGTGTTGTCCGCCTCCACCCCGCCGGCGAAGCCCGCGCGCTGGACCGACTTCGAGCGCAGATAGTAGAGGCTCTTGATGCCGCGCTCCCAGGCCTGGAAGTGGAGCATCATCAGGTCCCACTTGTCGACGTCGGCCGGGATGTAGAGGTTCAGCGACTGCGCCTGGTCGATATAGGGCGTGCGGTCGGCCGCAAACTCCAGCAGCCAGCGCTGGTCGATCTCGAACGAGGTCTTGTAGACCGCCTTTTCCTCGGGGCTGAGGAAATCGAGGTGCTGGACCGAACCGCCGTGCTCGAGGATCGAGTTCCACACGTTCGTCGAATCCTTGCTCTTCGAAGCCAGCAGCTTCTCGAGATAGGGGTTCTTGACGACGAACGAGCCCGACAGCGTCTTGTGCGTGTAGATGTTCGCCGGGATCGGCTCGATGCAGGCCGAGGTGCCGCCGCAGATGATCGAGATCGACGCGGTCGGTGCGATCGCCATCTTGCACGAGAAACGCTGCATCACGCCCATGTCGGCGGCATCGGGGCAGGCGCCGCGTTCCTGCGCGAGCATCAGCGAGGCCTCGTCGGCCTTGGCGGCGATGTGCTTGAACATCTTGAGGTTCCAGGCCTTGGCCATGGCGCTCTCGAAACCGATGCCCTTCTTCTGCAGGAACGAGTGGTAGCCCATCACGCCCATGCCGACCGAACGCTCGCGCGCGGCCGAATACTTGGCGCGCGCCATCTCGTCGGGCGCACGGTCGATGTAGTCCTGCAGCACGTTGTCGAGGAAGCGCAGCACATCCTCGACGAACATGTCGTCGCCGTTCCACTCGTCCCAGGTCTCGAGGTTGAGCGAGGACAGGCAGCAGACCGCGGTACGATCGTTGCCGAGGTGATCGACGCCCGTGGGCAGCGTGATTTCCGAGCAGAGGTTCGAGGTCGACACCTTGAGGCCCAGGTCGCGGTGATGCTGCGGCATCATGCGGTTCACCGTGTCCGAGAACACGATGTAGGGCTCGCCCGTGGCGAGGCGCGTCTCGACCAGCTTCTGGAACAGGCTGCGCGCATCGACCGTGCCGCGCACCGAACCGTCCTTGGGGCTCTTGAGATCGAATTCGGCGCCGTCACGCACGGCTTCCATGAATTCGTCGGTCAGCAGCACGCCGTGGTGCAGGTTCAGCGCCTTGCGGTTGAAGTCGCCCGACGGCTTGCGGATTTCGAGGAACTCCTCGATCTCGGGATGCGAGACGTCGAGATAGCAGGCGGCCGAACCGCGGCGCAACGAACCCTGCGAGATCGCCAGGGTCAGCGAATCCATCACGCGGACGAAGGGGATGATGCCGCTGGTCTTGCCGTTGAGGCCGACCGGCTCGCCGATGCCGCGCACCGAGCCCCAATAGGTGCCGATGCCGCCGCCGCGGCTGGCCAGCCAGACGTTCTCGTTCCAGGTGCCGACGATGCCTTCGAGGCTGTCCGACACCGAGTTCAGATAGCACGAGATCGGCAGGCCGCGACCGGTGCCGCCGTTCGACAGCACGGGCGTCGCCGGCATGAACCACAGCTTCGAGATGTAGTCGTAGAGCCGCTGCGCGTGGTCCTGATCGTCGGCATAGGCGTCGGCGACGCGCGCGAACAGGTCCTGGTACTTCTCGCCGGGCAGCAGATAGCGGTCGTCGAGCGTGTCCTTGCCGAAATCGGTCAGGAGCGCGTCGCGGCTGTCGTCGGTGACGATGGTGAAGCGACGCGCGGCGATCGCCTTGGAATCCTCCTTGGTCGAGACCGCCGCCTTCATCGCGCCCGTGACCGCATTGGCCAGGGCTTCCGCGCCGAGCTGAGCCACGAGATCGGCTTCACTGGCTTCGGTCTTCTGCGTCATCGCGACTGCCGGGCTCGCGCCCGCCTCCTTGGTCTTGCCGGGCGTCAGCGTTTCCGCCGCGAACAGGCTCGCTTCAGCACCGTCCATATCCGCCTCGTTTCCGTTCCTGAATTCCACGTTCCGGCCCCCGGTTCTCGAAAAATGCGCTTCGCCTGTGTTCCACATTCGTTCGACTCAGCGGGCAAGCGCCCAACCTAGCGAGACGGACGTGGCTTGGGGGAAAAACTTATCCCCCATTTGAACTTCGGCCAGGACCGAGAGGCGCCTTTCGACCCATGAATCCGCGGGACGGAACCGATGTGGCGCCCTTCCTGCTCGATTCAAGGTTTAGCTGCACCCCTGCTGCCGACCCACAACCGATAGTGGCAAATTCCGAGTCGCGCGCAAGAGGGTTAATCATAGTGAAAGCTTGATGACGGCCCCGCGTGGCCGCGCGGACTCACCCCCGCACCGAGCGACGCGCCGATTTTCGGGCGCTCGCGCGGGGCGCAAGAGTCAAAGTGAATCTGTGAAAAAAATTCTGCGGAGGAATCGATGACCCTTCCGCTCGCGGCGGCGGGTGGGGTGCGGTGTTTTGTCAATCTCCACACCCGAGGCCGACGCCGCGAAAAAATGAGTTTCAGCCCCTGCTGCGCGGCAGCCCCAGCGCGCGCTCGGCGATCATCGAGCGGTGGACTTCGCTGGTGCCCGCATAGATCGTCGTGCCGTGGGCGTGGCGGTAGGACTGGTTGACGAACAGCGCCGCGCCCTCGCGCTTCGACAAGGACAGCGGCGCGGTGAGGTCGAGCAGGTCGCTGCCGTCCTCGAGGAACTTCTCCGAGGAGAACAGCTTGGCCATCGGCCCGGCGGCGGGCAGGTTCTGCTTCTCCTCGGCGCCCCACAGCGCGCGCAGGCCGAGCATCTCGGAAATCGCGACGTGCGCCCTAGCCCGCGCCAGGCGGCCTTGCGCGCCGCGGTCCTCGATCAGCGGGCGGCCCTCGAACTGGATCTCGCGCGCCAGCACTTCGGCCGCCTTGATCATCGCGTGGTGCGCCTTCGAGAAGCCGCCGCCGCGGTGTTCGAGCTCGAGCGCGGCGCTCATCGTCTTCACACCGCCGTCGACCTCGCCGAGCCGCCAGGTGTCGGGCACCTTCACGCCGTCGTAGAAAGTGATGTTGGTGCGCTCGTCCTGGAAGGTGAATACCGGTTGGACGGTGATCCCCTCGGCCTTCAAGGGCAGGATGAACATCGTCAGGCCCTTGTGCTTGGCGACGTCGGGATTGGTCCGGCAGAGCATGATCACATAGTCGGCAAGGTTGGCGCCGCTGGTGAACATCTTGGTGCCGTCGATCCGCCAGCCGTTGCCTTCGGGCGTGGCCTTGGTCTGCGCGGCGAAGACGTCCGATCCCGAGCCCGGCTCCGAATAGCCGAGCGAGCAGATCTTCTCGCCGGCGAGGATCGGCTTGAGCACCTCTTCCTTGAGTTCGGGGCTGCCGAACTTGTCGATCATCGCCGCGACCATCATCGTCGTGCCCTTGGCGTGACCGGTCCAGCCGTGCTCCTCCCAGACCGAAGCGACCGCGTGGCTGGCATAGGGCGAGGCGGCGCGCCCGCCCTTCTCCGGCGGCAGCTCGGGGAACAGCAGTCGCGCCTCGGCGAGCTTCCTGTGCACCTCAGGATGATGCCCGTCCCACGAATAGTGCGCGTGCTTCTTGAGCTCGGGGGTCAGCGTCTTGCGGAAGAACTCGTCGGTCTCGCGCGCCAGGCTCTCGGCCTCCTCACCGAGGTCGAAGTCGATCGAGACCACGCCGACGTCGGGCAGCGCGGCCGCCTCGCCCGCATAGATGCGCCGCCCCGCCTCTTCGAGCAGCCGCGCCGGATCGCCGAGGATCAGCCCCCAGGCCTTGGCGCGCAGGTTGTAGAGGTGGATGTCGTATTCGGTGGTCAGGCCGTAGCCGCCGAAGGTGCGCAGGCCCTGCACGCCCGCGCGCACCGCGGTCTGCGTGGCCCACCACAAGGCCAGGCTGACGTTGGCGGCGGCACCCGCGTCGCCGACCGAGATCTCGTGGATCACCTTCCAGGCGAAATGCTTGCCGCCCTCGATCTCGACCTGGAAGTTGGCCAGCGGGTGCGAGATGGCCTGGAAGGTGCCGATGAACTGGCCGAAGGCCTGGCGCTCGCAGGCATAGGCCGCGGCGAGCCGCACGGCTTCGCGCGCGAGGCCGTTGAGCGCGAGCGCGGTCAGCAGCTTCCATTCCTCGAGCGCGCCGGCGAAGGTCTCGACCGCGGCCTGGCCGCTGGCGAGGACCGTGGCCGGAAGCTTGCCGAGATCGAGTTCGCCGATGCCGTTGGCGGCAAGACTGTCCTCGGCCTTGCGGTCGATCTCGCGCACCGTGATCGCCACGACGTCGTCGCCGCGGCGCGCGAGGACGAGATCAGCCTGGGCGCCGCCGGGCAACCACTGCAGCGAATGGTCGGCCAGGTCGCGCAAGGCCAGGCTGGCGACCAGGCTGCCGTCGACCACGCCCGCGAGCAGGTCCGCCGCGCCCAGCTGCCCGAGCAGCCGCGCCGCCAGCACCGCCTCGATCACCGGCCCCGAGGCAAGCGTACGGCCGATCTCCTCGGCGACCAGCCCGGCGTCGAGCGTGCCCATGCCGAGACCGCCGGCCTCCTCGGGCACGCGCATCGCGAAAGTGCCGAGCTCGGCCAGGCCCTGCCACAACGCCCGATCGAAGCCGGCCGCTTCCTGCGCGGCACGCAGCCGCGGCATCGAGGCGTGCTCGTCGAGGAAGCGCGCGAAGGTGTCGCGCAGCATCTGCTGGTCGTCGTTCAGGCCGAAGTTCATCGTCTCACCGTCAGTTCTTATTTTGGATTGGGATTGGCGTCGTGGATCGCGTTGATCGCCTGGATCACCTCCTTGGGAAGCGAAAGGTCGACCGCACGGAGGTTGTCGCGGAGCTGGTCAACCGAGCTTGCCGCCATGAGCACGGCGCCCATGAACGGCTGCTGCCGCGCGAAAGCCAGCGCCATGTGCGCGGGTTCGAGCCCGTGCGCCGAGGCGAGATCGGCATAGGCGGCAATCGCGTGCTTGCGGTTCTCCGAGAGCATGCGCGCGGCGAAGCTGGCCGACTGCCCTTCCGGCGCGGCATTGCGGTACTTCGCCGTCAGCGTCCCGCGCGCGAGCGGCGAATAGGCGAGCAGGCCCAGCCCCTCGCGCAGGCCGATCTCGGCGAGGCCGAGTTCGTAGTAGCGATCGAGCAGGCTGTAGCCGTTCTGCACCGCGGCGATCCGCGGCAAGCCCGCCCGCTCGGCCTCGGCGAGGAACCGCATCGCGCCCCAGGGGCTCTCGTTGCAGACGCCGATCGCGCGGACCTTGCCCTCGGCGACGAGTTCGCCGAGGGCCGCCAGCGTTTCCTCGATCGCCACCTGCCCGGGCGCGTCGGCGACCAGCGAAAAACGCGAGCGGCCGAGCGTCGTCACCGCGCGTTCGGGCCAGTGGAGCTGGTAGAGATCGATCCGGTCGGTACCGAGCCGGCGCAGGCTGTCCTCGCAGGCCTGGCGGATGTTGGCACGGTCGAGCCGGCGCTGGCCCCCGCGAATATGCGTCATGTCGCCCGCGGCATTGCCCGGCCCCGCCACCTTGGTCGCGACCACGACCCTGTCGCGCAGGCCCCTGTCGGCGATCCAGCGGCCGAGCACCTCTTCCGAGCGGCCCTGCGTCTCGGGCCCGGTCGGAATCGGATAGTTCTCGGCGCTGTCGAACAGGGTCACGCCGGCGTCGAAGGCCATGTCGAGCTGGCGCAGCGCGTCGGCCTCGGGCGTCTGGCCGCCGAAGGTCATCACGCCCAAGCCGAATGCGCTCACCGTCAGGCCGCTGCGGCCCAGTTCCCGATAGTCCAACAGGCCTCTCCTTCGCCCGGCGCGAACCTTCCGCAGATCGCCGCCCGAGAATATTCCCGCCTGGGGATAGGCGCTACTCCGCCGCCTGGGCAGCCGGCGCGCCGGGAACACCCTTAACCCGATGCACCCCGGTGACGCGCGCGACGATCTCCTGCGCCCGCGCGCGCGGGTTGAAGAACTGGCTGTACCAGATCCGCGCCTGGCCGAAGGGGCCATCGGTGGGCAATTGCATGATCCGCGTCGCCGCGCGCTTGGTCTGCCAGATCTCGCCGTCGTGGAGACCCAGCCCCTGGCCGAACATCTGGTTGAGCATCCGCGCCCGCTCGCGCGCGGCATCGTCGACCACGCCGCCCGGCGCGCGCACCAAGGCCCCCTGCCAGAGCCGGCACGAACCGTCGTCGATCGGCGTCGCCGCGATCAGCTCGGCCGCCTCGAGCTCGAAGAAGCGCGCAGCGTTGAGCCCGACGCCGTGATAGGCGTTGTCGGTCGACAGCGGCTGCTGGCCCTGCTCGTCCCAGGCCGGCGTCACCCCGGGATGCCGCTGCCATTCCTCGCCGAAATCGACGCGGTAGGACAGCACCGACTGGCGCTGGTGGTAGAGCACGCCGTCGACCTCGTTCTCGTAATAGAGCGTCTTGCCGCCGTGCAGGTAGTTGAGGTGGGCATAGTCCGAATTGTTGTCGAACACCTCGATCGGGTGGCACGGCAGGTCGACCAGATGGTCGAGCCCCTGCCAGCGGACATAGGCCGGATCGTCCCACTCGGGAAACGTGGGCAGATCGAAGTCTGGTTCGCCGCCCTCGGGATCGTTCCAGCAGAACACCACGCCCCAGCGCTCGACCACGGGCCAGGCCTTGACCCGCGCCGCCTGCGGGATCGCACCGTCGTAATAGGGGATGTGGTCGCAGACGCCCTCGCGGTTGAAGCGCCAGCCGTGGAACGGGCAGCGCACCCCCTCGCCCTGGACGTTGAGCCCGGCGCTGACGATGTACGAATGGTTCGACGTGCCGAAATGCGTGCCCATATGCGGGCAATAGGCCGAGACCATGCCGACCGCGCCGCTGGCGCCGCGGAACAGCACGACGTCCTCGCCGAAATAGCGCGCGCTCAGCGGCCGCGCGCCGTCGATCTCGCTGCTGTTCGCGACGACGAACCAGCCGCGCGGAAAGGCATGCTCGCCCAGGTTGTACTCGGCTGACGTGGCCATCCCAAATCTCCCAGCGTCCGGCTTCGGCCGGATCGTCGAGAGCGAGGATGCGCGCGCGCTACCCATGCCGCCACTACAATATCCGTGGCATAGCCATGCCTGACTGATATGCCCCTGGCATGGAACTGCGCCGACTCCGCTATTTCCTCCAGACCGCGCGCGAAGGCTCGCTCGGCCGCGCCTCGCGCAGTCTCGGCGTCGCCCAACCCGCGCTCGGGCGGCAGATCCAGCTGCTCGAAAGCGAGCTCGGGGTGAAGCTGTTCCGCCGCGTGCCCAAGGGCATGCAGCTGACCGAGGAAGGCGAATACCTGCGCGAGGCGCTCGACCATCCGCTCGCGCAGCTCGACCTCGCGCTCAAGAACGTCCGCTCGTTCGGTGCGCGCGTCGACGTGGCCTTCACCATGGGCCTGCCGCCCGGCGTCATGCAGGTGCTGGGCCCGCGGCTGTTCCTGCGGCTGTCGCGCGAACTGCCCAACCTCAAGCTGCGCTTCGTCGAGAGCGATTCGGCCAGCCTCGCCGCCGACCTGCTGCGCGGCCTCGTGGATATTGCCGTGCTGACCGGCGTCACCCCCGACAATCGCGTGTTCCGCAGCGAGGTGCTGCGCGAGCCGCTATGGCTGGTCGGCGCGCCCGGATCGGCGCTGGCGGGACGCGACAGCCTGCCCTTCACCGAGCTCGAGCATTTCCCGCTGATCCTGCCGAGCGCGCCCGACAGCCTGCCGACGCTGCTCGAAAAGCTCGCCGCGCGCAGCGAGGCCCGCTTCGTCGTCACCAGCGAGGTCGATTCGGTCGATCTCGCCAAGCAGGTGGTCGCGGCCGGCGCCGGCTACACGGTGCTGCCGCCGCTGCTCTGCCGCGACGAGCTGGCGAGCGGCGAACTCGTTGCCGTGCCGGTGACCGATCCCGCGCTGGACCGCACCGTGCTCTATGCGGTCCAACCGCTCTGGCGCGTACCGCGCAGCACCTACAACGAGGTCGAGCACGTGATCTTCGAAGAATGGACCGACGCGGTGACCAGCGGCGCCTGGCCGGCCGAATGGCGGTTCGATCGACGCCTGCTCTCGACCTATGCCGGATGAGCATCGCACGCCGGCGCGATTGGCCTTGGCGGCATCGCCGGAGCCGTGGCTAACTCTCCGAAACAAATGAGGGAGAGAGGCCATGGATGCCGAAGCCGCCGCGATCGCGCGCGAGATGAAAGACCGCCACGAGATCTACGACTGCGTCATGCGCTATTGCCGCGGCATTGACCGGCTCGATCGCGACATGCTGCTGTCGGCCTATCATCCCGATGCGATCGACGATCACGGCAGCACCTTCGTCGGCCCGGTCGCGGACTTCGCCGACGTCGTGCTGAAGATGCACGAGACGCACCAGGAATTCACCCAGCACCACATCACCAACCATCGCTGCGAGCTCGACGGCGACGTCGCGCACACCGAAAGCTACTACCTGTTCCGCTGCCTCAACCGCGCACCGCCCTGGTACAACATTTCGAGCGGCCGCTATCTCGACCGCTTCGAGCGCCGCGAGGGCCGCTGGGCGATCGCCGAACGCGTCTGCGTGGTCGAAGTGCGCGACGAGATCTGGGGCCCCGAGGGCAACGCCGGCAACAGCGCCTATGTCCCCGCGACGCGCGATCGCGGCGATCCCTCGTACCGGCGCCCACTGACGATCGACCGCGCGCGCTTCACGGCTTAAACCGCCGCGATTGAACCCGGACGCGGCTCTGCCCATGTAAGGGAAGGGAGCGGCTGAAAGGAATTCGCATGCGCGTAGGCACCGTTCGCGAGATCAAGGACCACGAATACCGCGTCGGGCTGACGCCGGAATCGGCGCGCGAGCTCACCGGCCACGGGCACGAGGTCTGGGTCGAGAGCGGTGCGGGCCTGGGCATCGGCGCTTCGGACCGCGACTACGAGGCCGCGGGCGCGACGATCTCCCCCGATGCGAAGACGATCTTTGCCGGGTGCGAAATGGTGGTGAAGGTCAAGGAGCCGCAGCCCGGCGAGCGCGCGCAATTACGCGAAGGCCAGGTGCTGTTCACCTATCTCCACCTCGCGCCCGATCCCGAACAGGCCGCGGATCTGGTGCGCTCGGGCGTGACCGCGATCGCTTACGAGACCGTGACCGGACCGAACAATGCCCTGCCGCTGCTCAAGCCGATGAGCCAGGTGGCCGGGCGCATGTCGGTCCAGGCCGGCGCCACGGCGCTGCAGAAGGAGCATGCCGGGCGCGGCGTGCTGCTCGGCGGCGTACCCGGCGTGCTGCCCGGCAAGGTCGCGGTGATCGGCGGCGGTGTGGTCGGGTTCAACGCCGCGCAGGTCGCGGTGGGCATGGGCGCCGACGTCACGATCCTCGATCGCGATCCCGAAGCGCTCGAACGGCTTGGTATCCATTTCGAGGCGCGCGCCAAGACGCGCTTCTCGAACAAGGCCAATCTCGCCGCCTCGGTCGCCGAGGCGGACCTGGTGATCGGCGCGGTGCTGGTGCCCGGCGCCGCCGCGCCCAAGCTGGTCACGCGCGACATGCTCGGCACGATGAAGCCCGGTGCCGTGCTGGTCGACGTCGCGATCGACCAGGGTGGCTGCTTCGAGACCAGTCATCCGACCACGCACAGCAACCCGACTTTCGTGGTCGACGGGATCGTCCACTATTGCGTCGCCAACATGCCGGGCGCCGTCGCCCGAACGAGCACCTATGCGCTCAACAACGTCACCTTGCCGCATGTCCTGCAAATCGCCGAGCGCGGCTGGCAGGGCGCGCTCCGCGCCAATCCGCATCTCGCCGCGGGGCTCAACGTCCACGCCGGGCATGTCACCTACGAGGCCGTCGCGCGCGAACTCGGATATGACTTCAAACCGCTCGCCGAAGTTTTTTAGTCCAAAGTCGTATACAGTTAACCCGTTCTTGAGCAGCGTGCGGGTACCCCTCCGAAATGGATTGGGGGCCTATACGTCTGTTTCTGCTGTGGATCGTCGCGGCCCTGGGCCTCGCGGCGGCACAGCCGGCATGGGCCGACGGATCGCCAGCAGGCTCCACCTGCCACGCCAACGGCAATGCGACCGAAACCTATACGGCGATCGCCCAGGATCCCGCGCGCTGGAACTGCACGACCGCGGGCTGGTCGGTCGCATCGGCCAGGAACTTCGTCCGCTTCGACCTTAGCGAAAGCAGCGAAACGCCCACGGCGTTCACCACCCGCCTGACGCGGTTCACCACGATGCGCCTGACCGTGATCGGGCGCGACGGCACCACGGCCAGCCGGCAGCTCACCGAGCGCGAGGTGACGCCGTCCACCGACGACTGGATGCTGTCGGCCGACCTGCCACGGATCGCCGGGCCGATCGCCACGGTCGTCGTCGAGATCGAGGGGGCACGCCACACCGGCATGCTCTCCTTCGCCAAGCTGACCGGTGCTTCGGATGGCGTTTCGCTGTCGCACGAACTGCTGATCGCCGGGCTCTGCGGGATGCTGTGCATGCCGCTGCTGTTCAACTTCGCCTTCTTCCGCGTGCTGCGCGAACGTTTCCTGCTGTGGCACGTGCTCGCCACCGCCTGCATGCTGATCCACACCCTGGTGACCTCGGGGCTGATCAACCGTTTCCTGACGCTCGACATCGTCCAGCTCAGCCTCGCCTCGGCCTTCTCGGTCGCGGGCGGGATCGCCGCGGCCTCGGCCTTCTCGGCGGACCTCATCGAACCAGGCAAGCTCGACCCGATCCAGCGCCGGCTGCTGCGCTGCGTCGGCCTGTGGATGCTGCCCGTGACCCTGGTCTACCTCTTCGTCAGCGGCGACCTGCGCCCCTATGTCGCGCCGTTCTATCTGGCCTCGCTGTTGCCGCCGATGGGCCTGTTCGTCTGGGTCATGCTGGTCGCCTGGCGCCGCGGCAGCCGCGCGGTCTATTACCAGGCCGCCGCCTGGCTGCCGGTCATGGTGACCGCGGCGGTGCGCATCGGCTCGGCCCTCGGCCTGACCGACGGACCGATCGAGATGCTCGTCGCGCAACACTATGCGCTGGGTCTCGAAGTGGTCATCACCTCGCTCGGCGTGTTCGATCGCCTGCTCTCGATCCGCCGCGAGCGCGACCTCGCCGTGGCCGAAATCCGCATCATCGAAGAACAGTCCGAGCGCGATCCGCTGACCGGCCTGCTCAACCGCCGCGGCCTCGAAACCCGTTTCGAAACGCTGCGCGCCGAGGGCTATCGCGCGATGGCGGTGATCGACCTCGACAAGTTCAAGTCGGTCAACGACACCTACGGCCACGTCACCGGCGACGCCGTGCTCTGCGCCGCGGCCGAAGCGCTCGAACCCGACGTCGACACGCGCGCGATCCGTCTCGGCGGCGAGGAATTCCTGTTGCTGCTGCGCGGCGTCGACGTGGTGAACCGGGCAGAGCGCCGCCGCCAGGCGATCGCCACGCGCATCGCCGCGCAGATTCCGGGGCTCGACCGCATGGTCACCGCCTCGATGGGACTGGTCGAAATGCCCGACGACGACGCGATGCGCGCCGAATTCAACGTGCTCTACGGCCATTGCGACCGCCTACTCTACGAAGCCAAGGACGCCGGCCGCAACCGCACGATGCGCGAGAAGATGCAGAGCTTCGGCGGTCTCAGGCCCCGCGCGGCCTGATCACTCCGGCATGAAGGGTGCTGCGACCTCTGCCGGCACGCGCATCAGGCGCCCGCTCTTCAGATCGATCATGGCCCAGGTCGACCGCGCCGAAACGATCACCTTTCCGGCTTCGTTGCGGAAATCGATCCGCCGATCGAACTTCGCTCCGCTCGGCGGGTCGGGAATGAAGGTTTCCGCGACCACGCTTTCGCCCTGCTTGATGTTGCCGCGATAGTCGATCTCGTGCCGGGTCACGACCCAGGCATAGGACGCCAGGTGCTCGGGCGCGGCATCGGCCTCCCAGTGCGCCGTCGCGAGCGCCTCCATCCACTGCACCCAGACCGCATTGTTGACGTGGCCCATCACGTCGATGTGCTCGGGCGCGGCGGTGAAGGTCAGGCTGTGGCGGTTGCTCAAGCTTCCACCCCGAGCTGCCAGAGGATGAAGGCGAACTCCTCGGCGGTCTCGCGCAGCGACTCGAAGCGGCCCGACTTGCCACCGTGGCCCGCGCCCATGTTGGTCTTGAGCAACAGCTCGTTGCCGTCGGTCTTGAGCTCGCGCAGCTTGGCGACCCATTTCGCCGGCTCCCAATAGGTCACGCGCGGATCGTTGAGCCCGGCTGTGACGAGCAGCGGCGGATAGGCCTGGGCCGTGACCTGATCGTAGGGGCTGTAGGATCGGATCAGGTCGAAGGCGGCCTTGTCCTCGATCGGATTGCCCCATTCGGGCCATTCGCCTGGCGTCAGCGGCAGGCTCTCGTCGAGCATGGTCGCCAGCACGTCGACGAAGGGCACATGCGCCGCGACCGCGCCGAACAGCTCGGGCGCCTGGTTGATCACCGCGCCCATCAGCTCGCCGCCCGCCGAGCCGCCGGCGATGGCGATCTTGCCGGCCTGGGTATGGCCGCGTGCGATCAGGTCGCGGGCGACGTCGACGAAATCGTTGAAGGTATTCGTCCGGCGTTCGAGCTTGCCCGCCTTGTACCAGGCCCGGCCGAGATCGTCGCCGCCGCGGATATGCGCGATGGCATAGGCGAAGCCGCGATCGACCAGGCTCAGCCGCGCGGTCGAGAAGCCCGGATCGATCGAGATGCCATAGGCGCCATAGCCGTAGAGATAGAGCGGCCCGCCTTCCGGCCGGTCGCGGCGCATGACCACGCTGACCGGGATCGCCGTGCCGTCGCGCGCGGTGATCTCGAGCCGCTCAGTGCGGTAGAGCGACGCGTCGTAGCCCGAGGGGATTTCCTGGACCTTGAGCGTTTCGAGGCTCTTGTCGGCGAGGTGGTAGTCGTAGACCGTCGCCGGACTGACCATCGACTCGTAGGACAGCCGCAGGCGGTCGACCGCCCATTCGGGATTGTCGGCGAGTCCCGCCGAATAGCTGGCCTCGGGGAACTTGATCGGCTGAACATAGGCGGGATCGTCGTAATGCCGCAGCTCGATCTGATCGAGCCCGGCACGGCGGCCCTCGATCACGTAGAAATCGGCGAAGAGGTCAAACCCGGTCAGGTAGAACTCGTCCGAACCCGCGATCACCGTGGTCCATTCGCCGGGTGCGGCCAGCGGTGCCGTCGCCAGGCGGAAGTTCTCGTGGGTGTCGTTGGCATGGACGTAGAGCACGCCGTCGCGCTCATCGACATCGTATTCGACGCCCTTCTCGCGCGGCTTGACCAGGATCGGGCCAGACAGCGGATCGGCGGCGGGGATCAACCGGACCTCGCTGGTCTCGTGGTCCGAGGCCGAGACGATCAGCCACTTCTCGTTGGCCGAGAGCGACGAGCCGACGCGGAAACCCTCGTCATCCTCATGGTAGAGCTCGACGTCGCTGGCGAGCGGCTGGCCCAGCCAGTGCAGCCTTGCGTTGTCGGTGCGCCAGTTCTCGTTGGCCAGCGAATAGACGAGGCCCTTGTCCTGCGCGACCCAGACCAGCGCCGACAAGGTGCCCGGAATCTCGTCGGGCAGCAGTTCGCCCGTCGTCAGATCCTTGATCCGCGCGGTGAAGCGCTCCGAACCGTTGTCGTCGATCGCATAGGCGAGCAGCTTGCCGTCGGCGCTGACCGACAGCGCGCCGAGGCGGAAGTATTCCTTGCCCTCGGCCAGCGCGACCTCGTCGAGGATCAGTTCGTCGGCCCCGCCTGAAACGGGCTTGCGCCACCACTTCTTGTATTCGGCGCCGTCCTCGAACTCGATCCAGTAGAGCCAGTCGCCGTCCTTCTGCGGCACCGACTTGTCGGCTTCCTTGATGCGACCACGCATTTCCTTGAACAGCGTGTCGACCAGGGGCTTGTGCGGTTCCATCCGCGCCTCGAACCAGGCGTTCTCGGCCTCGAGGTGCGCGAGCACCTCCTTGTCGGTCACCGTCGGGTAGCCGGGATCGCGCAACCAGGCGTAGTCGTCGGTGACGGTCAGGCCGTGATGGGTGAAGCTGTGCGGCTTTTTCGCGGCGACGGGCGGGGCGGACGGTGTCTGGGTGGAATTGGCCATCGCCTGCATCTATGTTTGCACGATGACGCTATCAAGCCGGACCTCTTCCCCATGCTGATGAATACCCACGAACAGCGCCTCGACGCGCTGCGCCGCGAGCTCAAGGAACGGGGCCTCGACGGCTTCGTCGTGCCGATCTCGGACGAGCACATGAGCGAATATGTCGGCCTCTATGCCCAGCGGCTCGCCTGGCTGACCGGTTTCGGCGGCTCAGCGGGCACCGCCGTGGTGCTAGCGGACCCGTCGCTGGCGCCGGCCGCGGCGATGTTCGTCGACGGGCGCTATACTCTGCAGGTCCGCGACCAGGTCGACGGGCGGTTCTACGCCTACGAGAACGTGCCTTCGACCAGCGTCGCCAAGTGGCTCGGCGAACATGCCCCCGCGGGCGCCAGGATCGCCTACGATCCCTGGCTGCACGGCAAGGGCTGGGTCACCGCCGCGCGCAAGGCGCTGGCCGAGAAGGGCGGCGAGTTGGTCGCGGTCGAGAGCAATCCGATCGACGCGATCTGGCAGGACCGCCCTGCCCCCTCGGCCGCGCCGGCGCTGGTCCATGCCGACCGCTTCGCCGGCGAGGCGAGCGAGGCCAAGCGCGCCGCCGTCTCCGAATGGCTGGCCGATCAGAAGCTCGACGCCGCGGTGATCTCGGCGCTCGATTCGATCGCCTGGCTGCTCAACCTGCGCGGCACCGACGTCGAGCGGACGCCGGTGGCGCTGTCCTACGTCGTGGTCCATGCCGACGGCACGGCCGACCTGTTCATCGCCGACGAGAAGGTCACTCCCGAACTGCGCGCGCACCTGGGCAATGCCGTGCGCATCGCCCCGCGCGACGGTTTCGTCGCGGCGCTGGGAGAGTTCTCGGGCAAGCGCGTCGCGGTCGATCCCGACAATGCGGTCCAGGCGATCTTCGGTGCGCTCGAAGCCGCCGGCGCCGAAATCGTCGAGCAGCGCGATCCCTGCATCCTGCCCAAGGCCTGCAAGAACCCGGTCGAGCAGGCCGGGCATCGCGCCGCCCAGGCGCGCGACGGTGCCGCCGAATCGCGCTTCCTCCACTGGCTGTCGGTCGAAGGCCCCAAGGGCGGGGTCGACGAAATTGCCGCGGCCGAGCGGCTGCACCAGTTCCGCCGCGACACCGGCGACCTGCGCGACCTGTCGTTCGACACGATCTCGGGCGCCGGGCCCAACGGCGCGATCGTGCACTACCGCGTGAGCGAGGAGACCAACCGCAAGCTCGAACCCGGCAGCGTCTTCCTGCTCGATTCGGGCGGCCAGTATCCCGACGGCACGACCGACATCACCCGCACCGTCTGGGTGGGTCCGGGAGAAGCGCCAGCCGAGGTCAAGGACCGCTTCACCCGCGTGCTCAAGGGCATGATCGCGCTGGCCACGGCGGTCTTCCCGAAGGGCACGCGCGGCAGCCAGCTCGACAGCCTGGCGCGCCAGTTCCTCTGGCAGGTCGGGCTCGACTACCAGCACGGCACCGGCCACGGCGTCGGCAGCTTCCTCTCGGTCCACGAAGGCCCGCAGCGCATCGCCAAGGGCGCGGGCGGCCAGGCCGGCACCGAGCAGGAACTGCTGCCCGGCATGATCCTCTCGGACGAGCCCGGCTACTACAAGACCGGCGAATACGGCATCCGCATCGAGAACCTGATCCTCGTCGAGGAGCGCACAATCGCCGGCGCCGAGGGAGAATTCCTCGGCTTCGAGACGCTGACCCTGGTGCCGATCGAGCGCGCCTTGGTCGACCGCAAACTCCTCACGGGCGATGAAGTGGCCTGGTGGAACGCCTATCACGCCCGCGTGCTTGAAGTCGTCGGGCCGCTGGTCGATGGTGAGGCCAAAGGCTGGCTACAGGAGCAGTGCCAGCCGCTCTAGGAGGGGTTCATGATCATCCACGTCTGCTTCGGCACGCGCGATCTCGAAAAGGCCGGCACGTTCTACGATGCCATCGCCGAAGCACTCGGCGCCGCGCGCAGCCATGCGACCGACACCGCGATCTACTGGTCTAAGCCGGGCACCGGCATCGGCTTCGCCGCGACCCTGCCCTACAACGGCGAGCCGGCGACCTGGGGCAATGGCGTGATGGCGACTCTCGGCGCGGAGAACGCGGCCATGGTCGATCGCGTCCACGCCGCCGCGCTGGCCAACGGCGGCACCGACGAGGGTGCCCCGGGACCGCGCGCCAACGGCATGTATTGCGCCTACTGGCGCGATCCCGACGGCAACAAGATGAACGCCGTCGCTCTGGGGTGAGCGGGTTTAGGCGACCAGCTTGTTCGCGGCGCGTTCGAGCAGCGACAGGTCGTCGCTCACTTCGCCGAGCAGGACGACCTCGCCGCTGTCGAGGCGGCGTGCGACGAGCAGGGTGAATTCGCTGCCCTGGGCCGAAACCTCGGCGAGCGGCTGGTGCGCGATATTGCGCAGCTTGCGCTGGAGCGCCTTGCGCGGCGCTTCACGCGGGGTGACGAGCTTGCCGGCTTCCTCGCGGCGCAGGCGGCGTTCGCCCGCGACCACGCCCTTGAGACCGCCCGGCGCTTCAGCCAGATGCGCGGCGAGCGTGCCGCGCGGCAGGTCGAGACGCTGCGCATAGCCGAGCGCCGAGGCATATTCGGCCAGGCGGGTCTTGTCGTAGTCGGCGCCGAAGACGAGCTTGACCACCGGCGTGAGCGGCGCACGCTGCTGCGCCTTGAGGCCGGCGTCCTCGAGCATGTCCTGAAGCTGGTCGGGCTCGGCCGCGGCGGCGAGCGCGAAATCGTAGGCACGACCGATCGCCGCATAGAGCGCCTGGTGCGAACGGTCCTCGCTGACGCGGGCGCGTTCGGCGAGTTCGCGCGCCGAGGCCAGCCAGTCGGCCAGCTCCATGTCGTCGGCATCGTCTGCGGGCAGCGGCGCATCTTCGGCCACCGCATAAGCTAGGCTGCCGAAACCGGGCTCGGGCCATTCGACCAGCGAATCTTCGGGCTCGAACGGCGTGACCAGATCGAGCACACCCGAATCGTCGGCCGGACCATCGGCCCAGGCGGTCAGCGGCGAGGCCGACAGCGCGATCTCGGGCACGGCCTCGAGCACCTGGTCGATCTCGAGCAGCAGTTCGTCGGTGGTCTTCTGGTCGGCGAGTTCCTTCCAGTTGATCGCGCCGTAGATGTGGTCGATCGCATCTTCGTTGTCGGCGAAAGGCAGCAGGATGCCGCGATAGAGAATCGTCGCGCCGCGCTGATTGACGAATTCGGCCTCGAATCCGATCGGCGCCTGGTTGGCGAGAATCTGCATGTAGTGATCGGTGATCCGCGACAGCAGCGAACGGCGCGGCACGTCGGCGAGATGCGTGATCGGACCTTCGGCATCGCATTCCTCGGCGAGCTTGGCGCCAAGGAAGCGGATGCCGGGATTTTCGATGCCGTCGGTGAAATCGAGCAGCACGCTGTTGGGGCCGAAATCGGGCAGATTGTCGAGATCGAGCTGCGAGACCGACGGAAACGTGCGATCGTCGAGCATCGACGCCCAGAAGTTGTAGGCGCGCACCTGCATGCGCCGCTCGTCCTGGCCGACCGCGGCCGGGGGCAGATCGCGACCGATGTCGTCGTCGTTCGAATCGTAAGGTTCGCCGTACGGCTGACCACCATCCAAACGACCGCGCAAAGTATCCATCTGGCCTTCCCTACTGCCCCAGTGGAGGCAGTAGTGGCGCAACATGGTAAATTACCGGTTAAGTCGCGCCGGCACTTTGTGCGATTTTGGTCTTAGCCGACACGCCCCTCGTGCGGCTGGGGCATGGGCGCGAACAGGCGCATCAGGACCAGCGTCACGAGCAGGAAGGCCGAGGCTGCGTGCAGGGCGAAAGGCAGGTCCTTGACGTCGGCCAGCGCGCCCCAGACCCAGGACCCCAGCGCCATACCGCCGAAGGTGATCGCCTGGTAGATCGACAGGCAGCGGCCGATGATCTCCTCGGGCGAGCGCATCTGCATGGCGACGTTGATCGTCGTCAGCGAGGCGACCCAGGCGGCCCCCGCGAGGAAGGTCGCGGGCAGCGCCTCGGTCAGCGAATGGGCCGAGCCGAGCACCGATTGCGCGGCGACGAAGGCCAGGGTCGCCAGGGTCAGCACGGACTCGGTGCCCCAGCGCTGGCGCGCCTTGCCGATGAACAGCGCGGCCAGGATCGAACCGATGCCGAACAGGCCGAGCATGAGGCCGAAGTCGATCTCGCTGCCGTGGAGCCGGTCGCGCACCACGGCGGGCACCAGCGCCTGATAGCCGGCGACGCCGAAGCCGATGATCATGCCGCGCAGCAGGATGCGGCGGATCGGCTTGGAATGGGCGCAGAAGCGCAGGCCGATGGCGATCGCGGGCAGCATCGGCTTGCGCTCGGGCACGGCGCCCTCGGGGCGCCAGCGCAGAAGCACCTGGATCATCACCATCACGCAGATCGCATTGACCAGGAAGGCGGCCGAGCTGTTCCACAGCGAGATCAGCAGGCCACCGAGCGCCGGACCGACGCTGCGCGCGAGATTGAAGGCGATGGTGTTGAGCGAGATCGCCTGCGGCAGGTCGCGCGTGCCCACCTGCTGGCGCACCGATGCCTGCCAGGCCGGCGAGTTGAGCGCCGTACCCGTGCCGACCGCCAGGGTCAGCGCCAGCAGCAGCGCCGGCGTCATCAGTTCGGCCCAGGTCAGCAGCGCGAGCAGCACGGCGGCGACGAACATGCCGACCTGCGCGATCAGCATGATGCGGCGACGCTCGAAATTGTCGGCGATGGCGCCGGCGAAGATGCCCAGCAGCATGATCGGGATCGTGGTCGAGACCTGGACCGTCGCGATCAGGATGTGCGACTTGGTCAGCGCGGTCATCAGCCAGGCGGCGCCGACCGACTGGATCGTCGAGCCCAGCGCCGAAGACAGGTTGGCGAACCAGATCATGCGGAACGACTGCGACTTGAACGGCGCCAGCGCTCCGCCGGGCTGCATCAGCCGGTCGCGCAGAGTCGTCGGAATGGGCGGTTCGATATCGGCCACCCTTCGCGGTTAGGCGGCCCCCCCCCCAGCCGCAACCCCTCGCGACATGTCCAGGGTAGCAAATTCAGTCCGTTGCCAGGCCTTTGTCGGTGCCGCACCAATGGTCCCAGTGCCGGAAGTAGAGGCCGTAGTTGCAGCGATACTCGTCGTGGTGGCGCTGGTGGTGGGTGGCGGTGATCAGCCAGTGGCCGAGGCGCGAATGGACCAGCCAGCGCGGAAACATCTCCCAGCCCATGTGATTGGTCACGCCCATCACCGTCATGGTCAGCAGCACCAGACCGAGCACGCCGACGTGGATCGGCACGACGAAGACCAGTGCGGGGATCACCACGGCGCCGGTCAGCGCCTCGATCGGGTGGAAGCTCATCGCCGCCCAGGCCGTCGGCGGACGGCTCGCGTGGTGGACGGCATGCGCCAGCCGGAACGGGCCGGGCCGGTGCATCCAGCGATGGGTCCAGTAGAACCAGGCATCGTGGAGCAGCAGGTAGAGGAGGAAGGAAGCGGGCAGCCACCACAGCGGCAAGGCTTGCGGATCGGTGTAGATGCGCGTCCAGCCATGCGCCTGCCAGCCCCAGGCGACCACGCCCGCGGGCAGGCCGTAGATCGCCGCCGAGGCCAGCGACCAGGCCACCTCGCGTCGCATCTGCGGGCCGAGCCCGGCATAGATCCCGGGCCGCACGCGCTGGGAAATCCAGGCGAACAGGCCGCTCGTCGCCAGATAGCGCAGACCGACGATCGCCGTCATGGCGATCGCGGAAAGCAGCGCGGCGGCGAGAGGTTCATACATCGTGCCGGCCATACGCGATTCGATCCTCCCCTGTAAGGGGAGGTGGCAGCGCGAAGCGGTGACGGAGGGGTGTAACCGCTTGCCGGGACACCCCTCCACCGCCTGCGGCGGTCCCCCTCCCCTTCCAGGGGAGGATCTGGAAGTTAGCCGGCGTTGACGCGGCCGCGATGGGCACCGCCACCGCCGCCACGACGGCGGAAGTTGCGCTGGCCGCCCTCGCCCTCGGGACGCGGCGGGCGACGATCGCCCTCGGCGCGCTGCGGGCGACGGTCACCATCGGTCCGCGCCGGACGGCGATCGCCGTCGGGGCGCGGCTGACGGTTGTCGACCGAACCGCGGCCTTCGTTGCCCAGCGGGTTGAACACCGGGCCGCGCTCGCGCGGGGCCTGGCGGTCGTTGCGCGCATGCTGGTCGCGAGACTGGCCGTCACGGCCCTGGCCGCCGCGGCTCTGGTTGTTGTTGCGGCTGCGATCTTGGCCCTGACGACCACGCGCCTGCGGGCCACCGCGACCGCGCGCGTCGCGCTCCTCGCGGCGGGCGTCCTGCGCCTGCTCGGCCGGCTTGCGCGAGGGTGCGGGCAGCTTGGCGGCTTCGGCGAGGAAGCTCTCGGGCAGCGGCGTCGGGGTCAGCTTGACCTTGGTCAGCCGCTCGATGTCACGCAGGTAGGGCTTCTCGTCGGGCGCGCAGAAGCTGACCGAGACGCCATCGGCGCCGGCGCGCGCGGTGCGGCCGATGCGGTGGACGTACTGTTCGGGCACGTTGGGCAGCTCGAAGTTGAAGACGTGGCTGACGCCGGTGACGTCGATGCCGCGCGCAGCGATGTCGGTCGCCACCAGCACCGGGCAGTCACCCTTGCGGAAGGCGCCCAGCGCGGCGGTGCGCTGGCCCTGGCTCTTGTTGCCGTGGATCGCCGCGGCGGTCACGCCGGCAGCGTGCAGGTGCCGCACGACGCGATCGGCGCCGTGCTTGGTGCGGGTGAAGACGAGCGCACGGTCGATCTCGCCCGAGGCCAAGCCCTTCTTCAGCGAGATCGTCAGCAGCGCCTGCTTCTCGGACTGGTTGATGTGGACGATGTACTGTTCGACGCGCTCGGCCGTGGTCGACTGCGGCGCCACTTCGACGCGCACCGGATTGTTGATGAACTGCTTGCCGAGATCGGCGATCGACTGCGGCATCGTCGCCGAGAAGAACAGGCTCTGGCGATCCTTGGGCAGCAGGTTGGCAACGCGCTTGAGCGGCACGATGAAGCCGAGGTCCATCATCTGGTCGGCCTCGTCGAGCACGAAGATCTCGACGTTGCGCAGGGTCAGCGCGCGCTGGTCGATCAGGTCGAGCAGGCGGCCGGGGGTGGCGACGAGCACGTCGGTACCCCCGACGAGCGCGCGCGACTGCTTGCCGATCGGCACGCCGCCGAACACGCACTGGACCGAGATGTCGAGATACTTGGCATAGCCGCGCATGTTGTCGGCGATCTGCGCCGCCAGCTCACGCGTCGGCGACAGCACGAGCATGCGGCACGAGGCGTTCTTGCGGGGCTGCGGGTTCTGCGCGAGACGGTGCAGCGAGGGCAGCGAGAAGGCTGCGGTCTTGCCCGTGCCGGTCTGCGCGATGCCGAGGATGTCGCGGCCTTCGAGCAGCGCCGGAATCGACTGGCGCTGGATCGGCGTGGGATCGGAATAGCCCTTGGTGCCAAGCGCGCGGAGAATGGGCTCGGCCAGACCAAGTTCGGTGAAATAGGACATGAAAATCTTTCAAATTGCGCGTGCGCGCCGGGCTATGGCCGCGGCGCGAAGCAAGGGTTCGTTCACTTGCGACCCTGCGTGACGAAGGAAGCGTCTAGCAATACGTACAACCGCTAAGCCGGGCGGTCCTGCGGGGAGACGCGGACCTCACGCTGCGCCGGATTGCGGCGAGAAAGGGCTCGCGCGCCGGTTGCTGACGGGCCAGTTAGTGTGCATTGCGGCAAAAAGCAAGAAAATTACGCGGAGTAGTTAACGGCTGGCGAGCCTGGAAGTGCTAGGCTGCCGGCGATGTACGCGCACCAGCCCCGCTCGCCCTGTACCGGCGTCTGTCGCATCGCTCCCACGACCGGCTGGTGCGAAGGCTGCCTGCGCACGCTCGACGAGATCGCCGACTGGGCCATGCTCCCGGTGCGCGAGAAGCAGGCGCTGCTGCGCGCACTCGAAGACCGGCGACGCTCGATCGGGGCTCAGTAGAAGCCGTCGAGCTTGCCGTGATCCCAGCTCACGGTGCGGAAGGGCGTGCAGCGCAAGACCACGCGCTTGGTCAGCGAGGCGCGGACCTGCGCGCTCATCTCGGTGCTGAGGCTGTCCGACATCGCGGTATCGGCGCGGACCTCGCGCATGAACGTGGCGATGGCATCGGGATCGGTGATCAGCTCGACCTCGCAATGGAGCACGACCGCCTTGAGCTCGGCATAGGCCTCGCCGCTCTCGACCAGCAGGGTCGCGCGCGGATCGCGTTCGAGGTTCTTGACCTTCTGGCTCTTGCGGAAGCTGGTGATCAGCACCCGCCCCTCGGCGTCGAGCCCGTAGTTCATCGGCAGCGGATGCGGCATGCCGTCGGGGCCGATGGTGACGAGCACGATCCGGCGCTGCCCGGACAGGTAGCTGCGCACCTCTTCGGGCGTCATGCGGATGATTTCGCGGCGTGACGGCATGGCTCTCCTCCGCCTTCACCAGCAACACGTACGGAACCCTGGCGCAAGCCTCCCGTTGTCTGACGACAGACAGGAGCGAGCGACTTGACCAGCATGCCGAGCACGGGCCGCGATGCCACTTCACCCTGGCAGATGCCGCTGGCCGCCTGGAAGCAGGTGCTCGTGCGCACGTGGAAGGAAGCCGATGCCGACAACGTCGGGCTGATCGCCGCGGGCGTATCGTTCTACGGCTTCCTGGCGCTGGTGCCGCTGCTCGGCGCGATCGTCCTGACCTATGGCCTGCTCGCCGATCCGCAGACCGTGCTCGAGGACATGACCGCGATGATGACGGTGATCCCCGCCGACGTCGCCAAGCTGGTTGCCACGCAACTGCTCGAAGTCGTCCACACTTCCGAAGGCAAGAAGGGACTGGGCGTGGTCATCGCGCTCGCGGTCGCGCTCTACGGCGCGCGCAACGGCGCCAGCGCGATCGTCACCGCGCTCAACATCGCCTACGAGGAGCAGGAGAAGCGCGGCTTCATCAAGGTCAACCTGCTGGCCCTGGCGATCACCGTCTGCGCGGTGATCGGCGCGGTCGTGGCGATGATGTCGATCGCGGTCTTCGCCTATGTCGAGGCCTTCATCCCGGCCTCGCTGGCGGTGGTGCTCTCGAAGATCGCCGCGCACCTGTTCCTGGCCATGCTGGCCGCGGCCGTGGCGGCGACGCTTTATCGCTTCGGTCCCTCGCGCCGCCGCGCACGCTGGCGCTGGCTGAGCCCGGGCTCGGTCCTGTTCGCCCTGGCCTTCGTCCTGCTGACCCTGGGCTTCGGGCTCTATGTCGGCAAGTTCGGCAACTACAACGCGACCTACGGCTCGCTTGCCGCCGTGGTGATTCTGCTGACCTATCTCTACCTGTCGAGCTACATCCTGATCTTCGGCGCCGAGCTCAATTCGGAGCTCGAGCACCAGACCGCGCGCGACACCACGCGCGGCCCCGAGCGGCCGCTGGGCGAGCGCGGCGCCTGGGTCGCCGACCACGTCGCCAAGGGCACAGATAGCGGCATCGGCAATCCCGCCGCGGAACGTGCGCCGGCTAGCGAGCGCTGACCCGCGCGGAGAAGAAGTCGAGAATCGGCTGGTTATAGGCATCCTGCCACAGATGGTTGAGCAGGCTGCGCCGCCCGCCGCGCAGCAGGAAATCGGCTTCCCCCGGATAGCCGTGCCGGCGCAGCAGCCGCTCCACCTTCTCCCCGCACGAGGCATCGTTCACCCCGTCGTTCTCGTGACGGAACAGCCGGAAGCGCGGCTTGCTGGCAGCGCCGCCATCGTCCCAGCGCGCTTCCGCGGGATAGTCTTCCGCCTGGCACGATCGCGGTTCGACGATCTGCTTGCCGGTCTCGTTGTCGAAGCCGGTGCCATGCACCTTGGTGCGGGCGGTCAGCCCCGGTTCGCAGACCCGATGCCAGCCATAGGGATCGCCGCTCGATACCGGTGCGAAGGCGGTGACGAGTCCATTGAAATGGGTGGCCGCCCGCACGGTCATGTAGCCGCCGGACGAGAGGCCGGTGACGAAGATCGCCGGGGCCGAGCCGGGGGGACGCAGCCGCGGGATCGCACCGCGCAGGACGTGTCCGATCAACGGCAGATCGAGATTGGCGCGCGGACGGACCTCGTCGTCCCAGATCTTGCCGCAGACCCGTCCCTGCGCGTCGGTGACGCGGTCGGTGGAATCGATCAGGAATACCGCGAAACCTTGGGCCACGGCCAGGTCGCCGAACCGGACCTGCGGCGCGACCACGCGCGCATTGGCGACGCAGAACTGGAAATGCCGGCCGCCGCCGCCGTGCAGGACCAGGATCGCGCCCTTGCGCCAGGCCCCCGGCGGCCCCTGCCACAGCACTTCGCGCGCGGTATCGCCGATCCGGACGACCTCGCGCCGCCACCCCCGATCGAGACATTGCTGCACCTGCGGCTCGATCGCCGCAGCGCTGGGACCAGCACCGCTGCCCGAGCTGCCCGACAGGGCAACCAGCAAGATCAGGCAGAACATGCGGGTCCAAAGCGTCGGCATCGCCATCCCTCCCGCCGGTCGCGGCAGCGGCAGACTAGCAGATCGGCATGAACGCCGGATGGGGAAACGCTAGCCCTCGAAACCCCACTGCCCCGTGTACGGGTCGGCACCGGTGACGAGCCGCCGCAGCGAGGTGCGCGCCAGGCGTTCGGTCTCGACCTTGCGTCGCGCGGCGGCCAGCGGGACCAATGCCGCGGGGCGCAGGATTTCCGCGTCATAGCCGTCGGCGACGATCACGCCGCAGCGTTCGGGCAGGAACGAAGGCGTGTCGAGCGGCGCGCGATCGAGCTCGGGCGGCAGGCCCCAGTAGAAGCGGTCGCAATAGTCGAGATAGTCGGGCCACTTGCCGTCGCCGAGCAGGTCGGCGCGGCTGACCTTGATCTCGACGATGGTGATGCGGCCCTTGGCGTCGATCCCCATCAGGTCGGCCCGGCGACCGCAACGCAGCGGCATTTCCGCGAGGCACCAGGTCTCGTTGCGCGCGAACAGCCGGCAGATCCCACGCGCCACGGCCAGGGCACGGCGTTCCTCCCCCAATCGATTGCCCTCGCTGCCAGCCGAGTTGGCCTCGGCGGCAATGCGATCGAACGAGGAGGCGAGCGGAGAATCGGATTCGGCCATGCCCCTTCATAGGAACATAACACGAACCTGAAAAGAGGGTGGGCTCAGTCTAGCGGCAGGGCGAGCGTCAGCAGCGCGTCGCGCGCGGCGGTGAATTCGAGCCACAGCGCATGGGCCGGCGCGGCCGCATCGCCGCGCGCGGCCTGGACCGCGATCAGCGCCGAGAGGCCGGGCTCCATGATCGCAGCGAGGTCCTCGATGCCCTGAACCGCAAGCTCGCGGCGCCAGTGCGGCGCCTGGCCGATCGCCACGGCGAAGCCCGTGAGCGCCGCGGTCGGCGTCTCGGGCGCCACCCCGGCGAGCGCCGCGACGACCGCCGCCGCATCGTGCAGCGCGATCCATTTCTGTGCGGCGACATCGGAAAGCGCGCCAAGCTGACCGAACAGCGGCGCACCGAGCGGCGTGGCCGAATGGAAGTTGATCGGAGTCGCGTCCATGACCGTTCGACCTAGGCATTCTTGCTTGCCAAATCGCTAAAACCGCGGCTCGCGCACTTGCGCGCCGCGACAAAGCGCGGTCAATTGGCGCGAGAAAACGAGATATTCGGAGAGAGTGTGATGGCGATCGACGGCGCGCGGCCGGGCTTCGGCGAGCTGCGGCAGAACTGGCGGATCCTGCCGCCCTGCATGATCGGCATCATGCTCTGCTCGACCCACGGCTATTCGCTGGGGGTGATGATCCCCGTGCTCGAGCGCGAGATGGGCTGGGCGCGTGCGCAGACCTCGCTGGGGCTGATGATCATCTCGACGATCGCGCTGGTGGCGGCGCCGCTGGTCGGCCTCGCGATCGACAAGGTCGGGCCGCGCCGCATCGCGCTGGCGGGCATCCTCGTCTTCGCCTTCGGCCTCGCCATGCTCTCACAGGCGACCAGCATCGAATCCTGGTGGCTGCTGTGGATCCTGCTCGGCGCGGGCAACATGCTGATCCTGCCGACGGTCTGGACCAAGGCGATCAACGGCTATTTCGACCGCAATCGCGGCATCGCGCTCGCCATCGCGCTCTGCGGCACCGGCATTGCCGCGGCCTTCGTGCCGACGCTGACCAACGGACTGGTCGAGCACTACGGCTGGCGCCAGGCCTATGTCGGCCTCGGGGTGATCGGTGCCGCGCTCACCTTCCCCGTCACCTGGCTACTGTTCCGCATGCCGGCCGAGGGCGGCAAGGCCGGCGCGCCGGTCGAAACCCCGCGCCAGGTCCAGGGTGTCTCGGCGCGCGAGGGTTTCACCCAGCCGCGCTTCCTCAAGCTTGCCGGCGCCACCCTGCTGTTCTCGGTGACGATCTGCGCGCTGACCACCAACCTCGTGCCCGTGCTGATCGCGCGCGACCTCACCCCCGCGGGCGCCGCGGGCATCGCCGGCCTGCTCGGCCTCGGCTCGATCACCGGGCGCATCGTCGGCGGCTTCCTGCTCGACCGGTTCGACGCGGCCAAGGTCGCGGCGGCGAGCACGGCCATGCCCGTGGTGACGGTGCTGCTGCTGCTGGCCTTCCCGGGCCCCGCCGTCGCCGCCGTGGCCTGCCTGATCCTCGGCCTCGCGGTCGGCACCGAGGTCGACTGCTGCGCCTATCTCGCCGCGCGGCATTTCGGCCTGAAGAGCTTCGGCGCGCTGTTCGGCACGATGAACGGCCTGATGCTGTTCGGCAACGGCATCGCCCCGGTCCTGGCCAACCACATCTACGACGTGACCAAGAGCTACGACATCGTGCTCTGGGCGCAGATCCCCGCCTGTCTCGGCACGATGCTGCTGTTCCTGCTGCTGGGCCCCTACCCCGATCTCGACGCCGACGAAGCACCGCAGGAGGATGCGCCGCAGAACCCGGCTTTGGCCGATCCCGCGACGGCCTGATCGGAAGCGACGACATTGCGCTTGGCAATCGCGCCCACGCTCTGCTAGTCGCACGCGGCCCGCACCCGTAGCTCAGCTGGATAGAGCGCTGCCCTCCGAAGGCGAGCAGGCACCAAACTCAGCAGAACCTTCAGTCCTGAAAACCAGTGTTTCCAAAGCCTTGATCGGCTCAGCCATCTTGGTAGCGCGAGACACTTAGACTGGCAATCCCCGAGCCTTGTGACTGAATTGTGATTGGCGCAGTCCCTTAGCGACCTTCCGCGTCTGCGGGTCCTGCGTTTGATTGAAAAGAAACCCCCGCGTCCCCGGTCGGTTCCAGCGCCAAAGCGATGCTGAAGGGCACGAAATCCACAATAATGCACCGAATGTAGAGCATTATCCGCAAGTGGATTTTCTGGCTTCTTAGCAACTCATTGAAACTAAAGACTTGTGTCGGTTTCGAAATAAATCCCTCTTATAAGGGGGGAAGTCGCAGCAACGCCGCTTCAGTGCCGTGACTTGGCTCCCTCACCCCGAAGCCTAACCGAAACGCCCTTTTGGGAGGGGTAAACATCGTGCCCCACCCTGCATAACTCGTTGAAAATCGAGAAGACTCAACGGATCTAATATCCGATTGCCGAACTAACAGTTTGAAAATACGAGAAAAATATCTCAATTTTTGCCAAAATCGCTTGCGCAAGCTTCTGACTTCGATATGAAGATGTTTATCAAGAGCCACCCGCCCGCAAGGGTTGTAAGTTCGGTGGGGCGTGTGGATCGCGCCCGAGGTTAGCTTCCTGCGCAGCTACGGAATGTGTTCCTCCGTTTAGAACCCGCAAGGGTATGGGCACCGGATCGCTGCTTTCGAGCTACAGCGTGGGCCTCCGTGACCTCGGGCAATCAACATCATCGGAACTGGCTTAGGCTTCGGGTCTAGGCTCGGCTGTCTGCGCCAGTTTCATCAATCCATACGGGTTTTCCCGCGCCTGCTCTGTGTCGAACACAGGCCGGGGCAGGAGGCCCACAACGTAGAATATTACAATGACCACTACTCAACCGCCCTCAGGCGCTCACACCAACGAGCCTATAGGAACCATAAGTCAGCCAAGACCTGTCAGGGACAGTGACCTCGGGATGCTTGGTCCTGTTGAAGCTGCCCGCGCCGCTGCGATCAGGGCGGAACTGGCGAGGATCAAGCGATGATCGTTGTCGCTCGCTCGCCTCACAGTCTGTGGCGAAAGCAGCTTGCATTCGAGCGTGTCCCTAACCCCAAGATGGGGACAGGCTGTATTGAGATCGTTAGCCACTTCCGCGGCCCCACCGGATACGTCCAACTCAACGTCCCGGCATCGGGCGGGTCTCGCCACATACCAGCGCATAGGCTCAGCTACATGTCCAAACACGGAGAAGACTCGATCCCTCTCGGATGGGAGGTTCACCACCTCTGCGGGAACAGGGCCTGTGTGCGGCGTAGCCATCTGGAAGCCCTTCATCCTACCGTCCACAAGAGCATGACCACCGCCGAGCGCGGGCAGGAGCGAAGGGACGAAGCTCGACGATACTGGCTGATGACCGGATGCTCCGGCGCGGCCTTAGGTCGAAAGTTCGGCGTGACGACCAAGTGCGGCCGTGAGTGGGTACGCAAATGGATTGCGGAAGCTCCGAGCGAAATCCAAGCTATGCCCCTAGCCGCATAGCCCACACGCCCCTGAGCTAGATTTCAGACTCCCTGAGCGCCTTCACACGCCCTCAAGCTACCCACGTAGCGGAAGGCACCTCAACGCGCTCAGGGAGTCTTGAAGCACCCTCCAGGTCCTCGCTCCCCCAGCCACGCACACGCCCACACCTTCAATCCCCAATCTTGAAATCAATCAGAATGACCAACCTCAATATTGCAAACACCCCCGCCATCCCTCTCGGCCTAGAAACGGCATCAGGGGAAATCATTGGCCGCGATCCTCGCCAGATGGACACAGCGGACCTTCACGCCCTCGGCCACATCTCTAATTCCGTATTAGGTGCCGTGAGGTCCAAGTGCATCGACTGTTGCGGAGGCGACAGGACCGAAGCCCGCAAGTGCGTCGCTACCGGATGCACCCTCTGGCCCTTCCGCATGGGCATCAATCCCCTCGCGCGACGGACGATGACAGAGGAACAGCAGGAGGCCGCTCGCCTCCGTATGGCCTCCGCACGAGCAGCAAGGTGTGTTTCGGCGTGCAAGTGGTGCCCACCTGACTCGGTGATCGGCGCCTAATCGGGGACCACCCCCGGGTCATCTATGGTCGTCAGCTTTTTTGGTTGGCGACGAGGCGGAGGATGACGACGG
>NZ_JAPCZF010000007.1 GCF_025938095.1 Novosphingobium sp. JCM 18896 | reverse complement strand
CCCGCCCCCGTCAGCACCGTTACCTGCGTCATGGCTGTCCTTAAGCGCGTCCTTGTGTGCGACCCTAAGGACGTCTTCAGCTCACAGCCCAACCTCGACAAGCGGCTCAGGCCGGACGGTTACACAGCGCCCTCAGGGAGCTGGAGACGTTCCTCCACTATGCAGCCGGGCCTGGAATCCGCATCCACCTTCATCTCGATCCGGGCGCCCCGGAAATGGATCTCGATCTGCTGGCGTTCAATGCCGCGGTGATGAACCTCGTAGTCAACTCGCGGGATGCGCTTCTGACCGGCGGGACCATTGCAATCGGCACCATGTCTGTTTCGCTTCAACTGGCCCCTGAAGAAGGGCCAACCGCCTGTTTGCGCCTTACGATCGACGACGATGGGACCGGCATGCCGGAAGAGGTGCGGCGCAAGGTCGCCGATCCGTTCTTCACCACCAAACATGGCAGTGGCACCGGGCTCGGGATCCCGCAGGTGCAAGCCTTCGTCGAGCGCGCCGGCGGCTTCATGACGATCGACTCTGTGGAAGGCGAAGGAAGCACGGTCTCCCTGTTCATCCCGGCGCCTCACGCTTGGAAGCGCCGCTGTCCTCTGCCGCTTACATGCGGGCACCGGTGGTGGAGCGCCAACCAGAGGCGAAGGTCTCGTCGGCATGATTTTCGGATAGCGAGCCGGCGCCCCTTGGGACGCCGGCCGCATCATCAGTTCTTCGCCTTCTTACGCATCAGCGCGGTCAGGCGGTCCTTTACGGCCAATCGAAGTTTCTTGAGACGTAAAATCCTGAAGCTGTCGGGGAGTACGGCGCGACTTTCACGCTTGATGGCCTCGTCCAGGCGACGATGAATGTTCGTCAGTCTAAAAGCTGCAGCTGACATGATTTCCTCCAGAATATGACGCGGGCACTGTGCGCCCGCTGCTTGAGCGTGTTGGGGCCTCAAGCCTGGGGAGGAGCACGCGCGCGATAGTAGGTCGAACGCGCGCCGGGAGTGTTGGCGGAGAGTGTGGGTTTTGCCTGGGGCGCGGGGTGCAGAAGACCGACCCGGCGGAGGATCTTCGGTGCCGGAGGTGGGTAGAGGTCCGGCAGGAGCGTCGGTTGGCTCTCGCGGGGACTGGAGCGGAGGTTTGCTAGGGGGACCGCCGCGGCGTTGCTCGATCGAAAAGGCGTGAGCCGCGCGACTGCATCGCGAACTGACGGCGGATTTGAGACGGAGGAGCTGCCAGCCAGGAGGCCGAATAATAGGATGAGCGCCGCGCACCGCCCTCGTTGATCCCACCATTGTGCCCGACCCGGCACTTCGCACCTCCTCTTCTTCTCTCTCAACCTGGGGACTGGCGGTCGGATTGCAACCGGTGACCGGCGTAACGCTGGAATAGGTCGGGCTTCCGCCGCACTTCCGCCCTTGCTGCTTCGCGGCGTCTGGACTCAGGGCGCGTGACGTTGGCACATCCGGCGGATTGCTAAACGGCGTGGTTTGCCTGAGGCCGCTTCGGTGATACGGTGCCCAGATGGTCGTCCACCTTACTTTTCTTCGTCTCCAGGCGCACGGTGGCAGCCTCATGACCCGCTCCGCGGCCTCGGCGCGCCGCAGCCGATAGGCCAAGCGGCGCCGTCGGGGCTGACCGCGGCCGGAATCGGCCCGTAGCGGATAGGAAAGAGGTCCGCGGCGACGCGGCATCCACGGAGACCCTAAAATGAAGGAAGCAGCCGAGAGCAATCTCGCGACCTACGTCATGTTGCGTCGTGCCGACATCGAGGATGCGATGACGCGATATTTCTCCCACGACGGCGACGCCGGGCCGTCGGCCGAGGACGACTATGCGGCGAGACGCCTCGTGGATGTCCTGATCGAGGCCATGTGCGGTCGGGCCAGCGGCCTCTCGGATGACGTCGTTGAGTCGATACCGGGGGTCTACCTTTCGAAGTTCGGCGATGGGCTGGTTCCCATACTCAAGGACCTGATTGCCGAGGAGGCCTCGCCCTTGCTTCTGTCAAGGGCCATTGATGGCTACTGGCGCGCGATCCGTGCCAGCCGCTCCCGCTGACAATGATTTCGATCGCGAAACGTCCCGTAGGACTGCCTAGCTTCCCGACCGCCATCGCCGAGCGCGGGAGCGATGCGAACCTGTGGAAGCGCTATGCGTTTTCATGTCGTTCGGGTGGTCAGTGTTCCCGCGCCGATCCTCGGCGATATGGTCGACCTCGTGTCAGCCGCGGAATTCCTTTTTTAGATCATCGGAGTGATAATGTGTGGCGTATCACCGGCAAGCACCTTGCCATTAGCGAAGCGGGCGAGCGCTTTATCATCGTCGAGATGCGCAGCGGTCCGGAAAGCGACTGGATACTTCAAGACGGCCGCGCGCTAACGCGGAAGCCGGACGGCACTTTCAAGGTCGATGAGACTGGCGAGTCGCTGCGTAGCGTCACTACGGGCGGCGGCGATCGTCACGAGCCCAAATCTTACAGTGTTTTCATGAAACTGCGGCGGCACGGGGACGTTATCCAAACATGGATCTCGCCTGGACATGCGCCGTTGTCACCGGAGGTGAATCGGGCGTCGGCAAGGCCTGCGCATTGGCGCTCGGCCAGGCCCGCGCTGCCGTCGCGCTGACGTGATTCCATGATGAGGCGGCCGCCGAGGCGGTGGTTTCCGAGATAGTCGCGGCCGGCGGCAAGGCCATTTCAAGGCAGGCTGACGTGGGAAGCGAAACCGACGTCGAGGCGCTGTATACCGCCGCCGAAGCGAGCTTCGGACCAGTCAGGCTCCTGGTAAATTCCGCCGGCTTCAACATGACCGGGACACCGGTCCAGGACACGAGCCTCGCCCAGTTCGACCGCATTATGGGCTGATCTGCATGGACCGTTCCTTACGTGCCGGCAGCTCGTCCGAGGTTTGGAGGGGCGTCGGGGCGGGGCGCGCATCGTCAACATCTCGTCGATCCATGAACGTGCGCCTCTGCGGGGGCCGTCGATTACGACAGCGCCAAGGGCGGACTCGCGCAACTCACCGCGACGCTGGCGCTCGAGCTCGCCCCGCGCGGGATCGCGGTAAACGCCGTGGCGCCGGGAATGATCCTGACGCCGATGAACCAGTCTGCGCTCGACGACCCGGCAGAGCTGGCGCTCAAGGCCGCGGCGATACCCTGGGGGCGCGCTGGCCGGCCCGAGGAGGTGGCGGATCTTGTGCTCTATCTTCTGTCGCCCGCAGCGGACTACATCACCGACGGAGGGATTCGTATTTTAGATTTATCGTGTTGATAATTAAGTAAAAAAATTGATCTTGTAATCCTTACCCCACACTCAACCCCACACTCGGCACATGTTTGTCACGGTGGGCTCGCCAAGTGGAAATTTTTGCGCTCTGGCTCGTCAACCTGCGCGGCGCCATTCGCGCCAGAATGGGGTGAATCTCGACGGTCGGCTTCCCGCAATCTTTTGCGGTCCCTGTGATCTCAAAGAACAGCTTGATCTCAAAAGTGGCGGAAAAGTCACGGGTCACGTTTCAGTTGAATGGATGATCATATGAGCTATCTTAGTGCTCAAAGGAGCGCAATTATGGCGGAAGCAGTCGTCACCCGCAAATCCCCTTCCGCTAAGCCAGGGCAGGCATTCGACTTCCGGGCCGTCTACTCGGCAATGCCCGCGGATCGGATTGCGTTCATCAAGAGCGGCGTGTCGGCACGCAAAGCCAAGCTGCTCTTCAATCGCTTCCAGCTCGACCAGAAGGTCATGCTCGATGCGCTCGGCCTGAAGACGGCAACCGTCAATCGCAAGGCGGTCAACGACGAGACCCTCGCGATAGACGAGGGGGAGCGGGTCATCGGGCTCGTGAAGCTCGTGGGGCAGGTACAGGCGATGGTTGAAGAGGCCGGAGACCCCGAAGGGTTCGATGCGGCCGAGTGGCTCTCTGATTGGCTGCGGAGGCCGCTTCCTGCCTTCGGGGGAGTAAAACCCATAGCCTATCTCGACACGATGGAAGGCCAGGCACTGATCTCGCGCACGCTCGGGCAGATGTTGGCCGGCGTCTACGCATGAGCGAGACCTTCTGGCGCATCTCGCCGGACTCTAAAACCTACGAGGCCGATGACCTGTCGGGCACGGGCGCGGAAGTCTTCGGAGGGCGCTGGAACGAGGTCGGGGTTCCCTTGGTCTATGCGTCCAGTTCTCGCTCGCTCGCTTGTCTCGAAACGCTCGTTCATCTGGGTGTCGGTGCCTTGCCGCTCAACCGATATCTCGTGGCGATCGACATCCCCGACGACTTGCTGGCATCGGCCGAACAGGTCGAGCCTACCGAGCTCGTCGGTTGGGATGCCGAGCCTGCGGGGCGCGCAAGCATCGCTTTTGGAACGGGGTGGGCGAAAAGTCGGCTGTCGCTTCTGCTCGTGGTGCCGTCCGTTATCGTGCCCGAGGAACGAAACCTGCTCATCAATCCCGCGCATCCCGCTGCGGCCCGCGTTTCCGCGCGCAAAGTCAGGAAGTGGCTTTACGACCCACGCGTTCTGCGCGGTACCTAGTTCAGGGACTGGAATCCGGTGCTATAACCGCACGCTGAAACATTGAGTTTGGAGATGTATTTTGATCGGCCCCCGGAGGAGATAATCTAGGCTGTGCCCAGGTGACGGAGATCGCATGTCGCATCACAGATACCGTGTCAGCATCGCTGCCGCTTTGGCGGAGAGCGGCGCCCCCGATACCATTTTCGAAAGCCTTGGCTTCGAACTCTTGGATGATGGGTCGGTTTACCTATCGCTACCTCTCGGCGCAGAAATCCTGTCCGCGGATATGTGGGAGACCGTGACCATCACGAAAATCGGCGAACAGGTCAGCTAAGGCCGGGGGCTCTGCTGGTCCCAGTTCAGGGCGACGTAGTTCCCCGTTTGGAAAGGCCGCTTCGGGCGTGCCAAGAAAGATTGCAAAAATCAGCGGCAATGCGACGTCACGCGATCAGCGCTGCGCGAAATTTGCCGCCGAACTCTGCCGGCGCGGTTTGTCGCGAAACATCATGTCGCGTTCGCCTTCGCCGAGGCCGGCCTCCAATAAAGCGGGGATCACTTCCTCGTGAATGTGAAGGTAGTGATGGCGAGGTATGGCGACATGATAATCTTCGACCCCGGGGGTAGAAGTCCGACCAGGCGCGGCAATCGTGGGATAGCGCCAATTGGCTCACATAGCCGCGTTTGGCCATTTCGATGATCGTCGCGACACGCTCTTCCATCGGATCGTGAACACGACGCCGAACCGATTCATGCCGAGCAGCGAGCCGCGATCGGCTAGCTTCATCAGATAGTCGATATCCTTGCTGTCGCCGCAATGGCCGATGATCACGTGCTCGAGATTCACGCCTTCCTCGGACAGAACGCGCTGGGCGATCAATCCTGTTTGGGCCTGGGTCGCGGTGTGGACGGTCATCGGCGTGCCGGTGAGCACGTGGGCGCGGCCGACCGTGCGCATGATGCGCTCAACTCCAGGGCGCAGGCCTTGCATCTCGATCGCGCATTTTAGTTCGCCAGCCCCTGTTGCTCAATCCCAACAAAGTGTTCGACGTCCAGAGCTTCTTCGACGCGGACCAGTCGAGCATGCCGGCGAATGGTATCGTGACGGCGCGGTACGTTTCGGGCCGGACGATCTCGACGTCGATCCGCTTCTACTTCTCAACCTCTCCCCGTGCGCGTCATCGATCGCAGGATCGGTGACCCGCGTCCCTGAGCCGGCATTCGTCTGGAGACAATGCCGGCTATATTCTTCGCCAGGCCATTTGCCCACGGGGCGTCACACGTCCATCCGTCGGGCGGTTGGGCGACAAGTTCGTGGATCGGATCCTGCCCGATCGGACGTCGGGAAATAGCAGTCTGCCGGTCCCTTGCAGCTTGTGCGGGGCAGGGCTCTCTCAGCGCAATTCCCTTCAAGAACGAACGGCTTTTCGGCGGTGCCCTAATTCTACGGGCTGGTGCCTGGCGGCCTTTGCGAAAACGTCGGGCAGGGCTATGTGACCCTCCGGGATGGAGGGCGCGCAAAGCGCTCGACAAGGAGCCAACATGAACGATCAGGCCCAGGATTTCGAAGCCCACGACTTCTTCCTCAGCGACCGGTGGGTCGCCGATCCCTATCCCTATTTCGACTATCTGAGAACGAAGTCGCCGGTGCAGCGCGAGCCCCATCATGGCATCCTCATGGTCACGGGCTACAACGAGGCGCTGGAGATCTACAACGATCCCGAACGCTTCTCCTCCTGCATGTCGACGACCGGGCCTTTCGGTGGCTGCCCGATTCCGCTCGATCAGCATCGCAACGAGGACATCTCCGAGCTCATCGAGGAATGGCGCGACAAGACGCCGTTTCACGACCAGCTTCCGACGATGGACCCGCCGGTTCATTCCGCCCACCGTTCCCTGCTGATGTCGCTGATTACCCCGCGGCGCCTCAAGGAAAACGAGGATTTCATGTGGCGGCTGGCCGACGAGCAGATCGACACGTTCATCGGTCGCGGCGCCTGCGAGTTCATGGATGATTTCGCGCAGCCTTTCGCCGTGCTCGTCGTCTCCGACCTCTTGGGCGTGCCGCCCGAGGACCGCGTCGAATTCCGCAAGCACCTGATCCGCGTGGAGCAGGAGAGCGGCGGCGCCGTCGTTGGCGGCACCGATGGTGAGGTGACGCACGGTCCCCTGGAATTCCTCTACGACAAGTTCTCGGCCTACATCGAGGACCGCCGCGCCAATCCGCGCGAGGACGTTCTCACCGGGCTTGCCAAGGCCACGTTCCCCGATGGTTCGGTGCCCGAGCCCATGGACGTCGCTCGCATTGCCGCCAATGTCTTCGCGGCCGGGCAGGAGACCACCGTCCGGCTGCTGAGCTACGCCTTCCAGCTCATCGGCGATCGCCCCGATATCCAGAAGCGCCTGCGCGAGGATCGCAGCCTCATTCCCAATTTCGTCGAGGAGTGCATGCGCACCGAGGGCCCGGTGAAAGGCGACTTCCGCCTGACCAAGATGCCGACGACGGTGGGCGGCATCGACGTTGCGGCCGGCACGTTCCTGTTCATCGCCAACGGGGCAGCAAACCGAGATGCTCGAAAGTTCGAGAACCCGGCGGAATTCCAGCTCGATCGTAAGAACGCGCGTCTCCATGTCGGCTTTGGCGCAGGGCGCCACGCCTGCCCAGGCGCGCCTCTGGCGAGAGCGGAAACGATCGTCGCGCTCAATCGCATGTTCGATCGGACCAGCGGCATCCGCATCTCGGAGAAGGTTCACGGGCCCGCCGGCGCGCGGCGCTACCGCTATCTGCCGACCTTCATCCTGCGCGGCCTGACCCACATCGCCCTCGAATTCGACGCGAAGGAGGCGGAATGACCATGAAAGTCCAGGTCAATCCGGATATCTGCGCGGGTTTCGGCATCTGCACGGGCATCGCGCCGGAAATCTTCGAACTGCACGACGATGGCTACGCCGTCGTTCTCGTCAGCGAAGTGGCGCCCGCCGATGAGGACGCGATGCGCCGGGCGGAGAGCCAGTGCCCCGCGCGCGCGATTTCGCTTTCGGAAGATGCTTCGGTCGCCTGAGCGCGGTGGGGGCGACCAGCCGGGATGGGGAGGCGGGCATTGCAGGTGCCGGCCCACGCCTTTCAAGATGATGGTCGTCAAGGTCTCGCCGCGTCGGACGGAGCGAATACTGAATTCGTCCGAGCAATTTGCGAGGATCAACCCGTCGATCGCGACTTCTGCCTGGCCGCAGGCCGGCGAGTGAAGCACATCGGCGTGCTGGCCGTCGCGCCGGACCTCGTCAGGCAGAACCGGGACGATCGGGCCGGATCGCGAGGCTGGCGGCTAGTCGTCCGTGTCAGCAGCACCGTCCGCCTCCCGATCCGTATCGTGCCTTCTCGCGGTCTCTGAAGAATTCGATAGCGGACATGGGCTCGCGATCAGGATGATGCTCCTTCATATGCGCGAGATAGCTCTCATAGGACGGCTGCCCGACCATCGATCGTGCTACCTCGCACAAACGCGCAAGCAGCCGGCTCATGCCCCTATCGCCCCTGCCGTCCTTGCCGCCCCTGCCGCCTCTCGCACGAGAGAAACTTCGCTGCGCCGCGCCGCGAGGCAAGTCCTGATCGTGAAGACCAGGAGCGTCACGACGATGAGCAGGAACAGCGAGCACAGGGCGAGGTCCACCCGATCATTGAAAACGATACGCTCCATGTCGGCCATCGAGTTTGCCGGGGCGAGAATTTCGCCGCGGGCCGCTGCCGCTGAGAACTTGCGGGCGTGCGCCAGGAAGCTCACGGCGGGGTCGGCCGAGAAGATCTTGAGCGATCCCGCCGTCAAGGTGCAGATGAGGAGCAAGGCCGTTGGTACGACGGTGACCCAGGCATAGCGATCGCGCTTCATGCGAAACAGCACCACCGTGGCGAGCATCAGCGCGATCGCCGCCAGCATCTGGTTGGAGATCCCGAAGACCGGCCAGAGCGTGTTTACGCCGCCCAAGGGATCGGTGACGCCCTGGTAGAGGAAGAATCCCCAGGCGCCGACGCACAACAGCGTGGCGACGGCGCCCGGTAGGAGCGAACTTGTATCGCGAAACGAGGGCACGGCGAGGCCGATGAGATCCTGGAGCATGAAGCGGCCCGCACGGGTGCCCGCATCGACCGCGGTGAGGATGAATAGCGCTTCGAACAGGATGGCGAAATGATACCAGAAGGCCTTCATCGCCGGACCGCCGACCACATGGCTGAAAATCTCTGCCATCGCGACGGCGAGGGTCGGCGCGCCGCCGGTCCGCGAGACGATGGTGTGCTCGCCGACGTCTCGCGCGGTCTGCGCCAGAACGTCGGCGGAAACCGGAAATCCCATGGCTGTCACAGCAGCAGCTGCGCTTTGGGGATCGCTGCCCACGACGGCGGCCGGGCTGTTCATCGCGAAATAGAGACCCGGATCGAGGATGGAGGCCCCTATGAGCGCCATGATGGCGACGAAAGCCTCCATCAGCATGGCACCGTAGCCGATCAGCGGTGCGTCGGTCTCGCTGGCGATGAGCTTGGGTGTCGTGCCGCTGGCGATCAACGCATGGAAGCCCGATACGGCGCCGCAGGCGATGGTGATGAAAAGGAAGGGAAAGAGCGCGCCCGACCAGACCGGGCCGCCTCCGGCAATGAATTTTGTCAGCGGCGGCATCTGGAGAGGCGGCGCCATGATGACGATACCCAAGGCGAGCGCTGCGATCGCGCCGATCTTGAGGAAGGTCGACAGGTAGTCGCGCGGCGCGAGAAGCAGCCAGACGGGCAACATCGATGCGACGGCGCCATAGGCGACGAGTATCCAGCACAGCTGCACCGGTGTGAAGGTGAGCGCTGACCCCCAGGTCGGCGAGGCAGCCACCGTCTGGCCGAAGACGATCGCAAGGATCAGGCCGATAAAGCCGAGGATCGAGACCTCGCCGATCCGGCCGGGCCTGATCCAGCGCGTGTAGACACCCATCCCGATGGCGAGCGGAATGGTCGCGGCGACGGTGAAAGTGCCCCATGGGCTTTCGGCAAGCGCGCGCACGACGATGAGCGCCAGCACCGCAAGGATGATCACCATGATCAGGAATGCGCCGACCAGCGCGATCGTACCGGCGGCCGAACCCATTTCCATGCGGACGAGTTCGCCCAACGAGCGGCCATCGCGGCGCATCGAGATGAACAGGACCATGAAATCCTGCACGGCGCCCGCCAGTACGACGCCCGCAACGATCCACAAGGTGCCGGGGAGGTAGCCCATCTGTGCGGCGAGAACCGGGCCGACCAGAGGGCCTGCGCCGGCGATCGCCGCGAAATGATGCCCGAACAGCACGCGCCGGTCGGTCGCTACATAGTCGAGGCCGTCTGCGCGGTAGACCGCTGGTGTCGGCCGCGCCGGATCGAGCCGCATCACCGTGCGGCCGATGTAGAGCGCATAGTAGCGATAGGCGACGAGGAACGTGCCAAGTGATGCGACGACGATCCAGAGCGCGTTGATCGGCTCGCCGCGCGAGACCGCAACGAAGCTCAGTGCGGCAAGCGCGACAATGGCCGTCGTGGCCCAGGGCAGGTGCTTGAGCCAGCTTCTTGTCATAATGCTTCTCCGGATATGCCGTGTGTGAGAGCCGTGTCGTCGCATCGCATTCCGAGCGCGGAAGTGATACATGCACATTTGCCGGGCGAGCGCGCTTCGCGCAGGCTTTCTTCCTGGCGTCGGTCAGGAGGGCTTTCTTGCTTTACTGCCCATTCGGATCAGTGACCGCGTTGCTCGACCTTTAGGATAGCAAGTTCGAACATGTCCAAAAGCGTGGTGCGAGCCTTCGCCTCGTTCCAGGTCGTCGGATCGACCAGCATCTGGAGGGCCAGACCTTGGATCATAGCGTTGAGCATCTCTGCCGCGGTTTCGATGTCGCGCTTTTTGCCGGCACGAGCGCGTAGGAGTTGGCGCAGGAACTCAAAGCCGACCTGCGTGCCCCGCGCCAGCATGGTTGCGAGTTCGGGGTCGCGCGCCGCCTGGTCCCAGAAGGAAAGATAAGCCTTCCAGCGCCGGATATTGACCGGGCACCAGGGTACGAGTGTCATCAGTGCGGCGACGATGTCGTCGGGTTCCTCTTCGCGTGCTTCCTCGAAACGCCGTTCACCCTCCTTCGCCAGAATGTGGAACGCCCATTCGAGCAATTCTTGCTTGTCGGCGAAATAGTGCGTGATCGCGGTCGTGCTGAAGCCCGCCTCCATCGCAATACGGCGTATCGTCGCCGCCTCGATGCCCTCGCGCGCGACCATGTCGATCGTGAGGGTCGCAATGTCATGCCGGCGTTTTTCGTGATCGATCGCCATGGTTGGCGATTGGAGTACCACGTCGAGGAATTCAACAACCGTTTCGATAGTAAAACGCTTGTTTTAAATAAAACGGGCGTATTTTTAAAAGAGCGCGAGCGCTGATAGTCGCCTCCCCATCGCAAGGCACCTTCCAAGGGATGCTTATGCAAATGGGAGAAGACATGCCGGTATCTACGCTCCAGCACGGGCTGTTCATCGCCCCTTATCACGACGTAACCGAGAGCCCGACGATCGGCCTGCGCCGGGATCTGGAGATCGTCGAGCACGTCGAGAAGCTGGGTTTCGCCGAGGCCTGGTTCGGCGAGCATCATTCGACGGGCTGGGAAACGATCGGCTCACCCGAACTGATGATCGCCGCCGCGGCTGAGCGCACGAGCCGCATCCGCCTGGGCACCGGCGTCGTCTCGATACCGTACCACAACCCGCTGATGGTCGCGAACCGCATCCTCCAGCTCGATCATATGACGATGGGCCGGGTGATCTTCGGCATGGGGCCGGGGTTGCTGCCGACCGATGCCGAGATGATCGGCGTCGACATCAAGTCGCTGCGCAGCAAGCTCGAGGAGGTCGCGCAGATCATCGTGCCGCTGCTCTCGGGCGAGGAGGTCACCCACGAGACGAGCTGGTACAGGCTGAACAAGGCACGCACGCACCTGCGGCCCTATACCCTGCCGCATCCCGAGATCGCCGTGGCCAGTGCGATCACGCCTTCGGGCGGCATGCTCGCGGGCAAGTACGGCTTTGGCATGCTCTGCGTCGCCGCGACCGAAACCGCGGGCTTCGACGTGCTCGACGAGAACTGGAAGATCGCGCAGCAGATGGCCGAGGAGCATGGTCAGCGGATGGATCCGGCCAAGCTGCGGCTCGTCGTGCCGATGCACATCGCCGCGACGCGCGAGCAGGCGCGCAAGGACGTCGCGCAAGGTCTGGCACGCTGGGTCGAATACTTCGACCGCGTCGCCCCCGCGGGCATGCGCGGGATGAGCGGCGCCGGCGATCCGGCCGACTTGCTGGTGAATGCCGGCCGCGCGGTGATCGGTACGCCCGAGGACGCGATCACCATGATCGAGCGGCTCCAGGCCAAGCAGGGCGAGTTCGGCGTGATCCTGTTCCAGGCGCACAACTGGGCCGAATGGGAAGAGACCAAGAAGAGCTACGAGCTCTACGCGCGCTTCGTCATGCCGCATTTCGCCGGGACCAATCGCAACCGCCAGGCCTCCTACGCGGCGCTCGAAAGCAACATCGATCGGCTCGAGAGCGAACGCACCAAGGGCGCCGAAGCGGCGTTCAAGGTCTGGGAACGCAAAACCGGGCGCACCGCCTGACCGACCAGGCGATAACAAGGAGCACTTCGATGCAGCGCGGATCGGAACTCGATCTCCCTTACCTGACGATGGAAAGCGACGCCTTCGCAGCCGATCCATTGCCGCACTTCGCACGGGCCCGGGCCGAGCATCCCTGGTTGGCCCGTTGGGTGCTCGGCTATGTCGTCACCGACTACAAGGCGATGCGCGACCTCTACGCGCGCGAAGGCGAGATGGGGCAGCTCTACGACCAGATCGTCGAGATCATGGACGCCAAGAATACGCGTTGGGGCGACTTCCAGCAGCGCCATATGCTCAACCAGATGGGGCCCGCGCACAAACGCTATCGCGACATGCTGCAGAGCTCGTTCACCCCGCGCAGGATGAACGAACTGCGCCCCTTGATGCGGCAGACCATGAACGAATTGCTCGACGAGTGGCTGCCTAGGGGTGCCTTCGATTTCGAGGAGTTCGCCAGCTACTATCCGATTTCGGTCATGTGCCGGATGATCGGCGCGTCGCCTTCGGTTGTTCCAGGCCTGCGCGGGGCGATGGAAGCGATCGGCCTTTCCACCAGCATGGACAAGCGCTGGCTTCCGGCGATGCAGGAAGGCGTCGAGCGAATGGAGCGTTTCGTCGTCGATCTCGTCGCCGAGCGCCGTGCTGCGCCGCACGGCGGTCAGGAGGATCTGCTAGACCTCCTCCTTGCGATCCGTGATCGCGACGAACTCACCGACCTCGAGCTTCACGAGCTGCTGATCTTCCTTTTCGTCGCTGGCTACGACACTTCGAAGAACATGACGACGCTGGTCATGAACCTGCTGATCCCGCGTCCCGCGATGTATCAACGCGTCGGACAGGATCCGGACTACGCGAAGCGCGTTCTCGATGAGGCCCTGCGCTATCACAGCACGACATCGACCCAGCGCGTGCTTCTGGCGGACATGGAATACCGGGGCGTGGTGCTCGAGAAGGGCGCGATCGTCTGGTTTCCGATGAGCGTTGCGGTCCACGATGAGCGCTACGTCAGCGATCCCGACGGCTTCGACCCCGACCGCAAGGCCGAGACCGCGCACATCGCCTTTGGCCTTGGACCTCACATCTGCCTTGGCCAGTACCTCGCGCGGGCGCTCATCCAGGAGGGATTGCAGCTGATCGCCCGGCGCATGCGCAACCCGCGGACGACGGGACCGCAGGGCTGGCGGCCGTTTCCGGGTGCCTGGGGCATTCGCGGCCTGCCGGTACAATTCGAGATGGGAGAAGCCTAATGGATATGCTGCGTTTCGACGGCCGGACCGCGATCGTCACTGGTGCCGGCGGAAACCCAAGCCTGGGACGGGCCCACGCCCTGCTCCTGGGATCCCGCGGGGCCAACGTCGTCGTCAACGATATCGGTACCGATCCCGAAGCACGCCACTATCCCGGCGCTGCCTCGGCCGAGACCGTAGCCGAAGAAATCCGCCGGGCCGGCGGCCGCGCAATCGCGAGTACGGCATCGGTCACATCGGCCGCGGGCGCCGAGGCCATCGTCCATTGCGCTCTCGAAGCCTTCGGCAAGGTCGACATCCTCGTCAACAATGCCGGTGTGTCGATCGGCGCGCCGTTTGATGAAATCAGCGAACGCGACATCCAGCGCCATATCGACATCAACCTGATGGGCTCGATCTGGTGCGCACGTGCGGTCTGGTCGCATATGAAGGTGCAGGGCTACGGCCGGATCGTCAACATCACCTCGAGCTCGATGACAGGCTTCGCCAACCAGGTCGCCTATGCGGCCAGCAAGGGCGGTGCTTGGTCGTTGACGCGTTCGCTCGCCGCCGAGGGTGAGGCGCTCGGCATCAAGGTCAACGCCGTCAGCCCCGGAGGCTATACCCGGCTCGTCATCTCCACCTGTGAGCACGATTCCCCGCTCCTCGCCAATGCACGCGAGAACCTTCCCCCGGAGCTGTCGTCGCCAGCCGTGGCGTTTCTCGCGCACGAGACCTGCCCGGTTACCGGCGAATGCATCGATTCCGTGGGCGGCGAGGTCCAGCGCTGCTTCATCGCGCGCACCGCGGGGTTCAGCGACCGTGACCATACGATCGAGACAATCGCGCAGCGGTGGAACGAAGTGATGGACCCCGCGACGGCGAGCGCGGTTGGCCTTGCGGCGATGGACACCTCGGGTTGGGGGCTTCGCTCGTACGAGGCAGCGGATGATTGATCCGTCCGGCGGCAGGTGCCTGCCGGCCTCGACGAAACGATAAAGACAACGAAATTTCAGGGAGGATAACCATGCAGATCAAAACCTTAATGGGGCTGTCCGCCGCAGGCGCTCTCGCCCTTGTCATAGCTGCCCCGGCTTTCGCGCAGGACGCCGCGGCCCCTGCCGCTGAAGGTGCCTATTTCGACAAGGGCGACATCATCGTCACTGCACGCAAGCGCCAGGAATCGATCCTGAAGGTTCCGGTCGTGGAATCCGTGATCACGTCCGAGACGATCTCCAAGGCGGCAATCACCGACGTCGGCGGCGTGACGCGCAACGTGCCAGGCCTCGTCATCGGCGGCAATGTGCTGACTGTCGGCGCGCAAATCTCGCTCCGCGGCGTCGGCACCTCGACGCTCGACGCTGGCGTCGACCAGTCGATATCGCTCAATATCGACGGCCTGCAGTTCAGCCAGGGCGCGACCTACAATGTCGGCCTGTTCGACCTTGCCCAAATCGAGGTGCTGAAGGGGCCGCAGGCGCTGTTCTTCGGTAAGAACAGCCCTGGTGGCGTGATCGCCATGCGTACCAACGATCCGGGGGCGGAGGCCGAAGTGGCCTTCACCCAGAGCTACGAGGCATACTCGCATGAGAAGCGTAGCGAGCTGATCCTGTCGGGCCCCGTCACCGACACGCTCGGGTTGCGCTTCGCCGGCATGTACTCGGACGACGACGGTTATTTCTTCAACAAGGCCACCGCGCAGCCGGGCACGGGTGCCGTCACGCCCAACTCACGTTTTGGTCGCACCGAGCAGTACATCCTGCGCGGCACCGCCGTCTGGAAGCCGACCGCGGCTTTCAGCGCTCGGCTAAAGGTCAACCACGCCTACCAGAAGACGGATGGAGCCGGCTCACCGCTGGGCAACTGCCCCGATGGCAATGCGCTGCCGACCTCGGCGCAGGTCCTCAACCCCGGCGTGCAGTTGATCAATCCCAACGACACCTGCAGGGTCGACCGCGACGTCTACATCGTGGATCTTGACCCGGCTGCCTTCGCCGACGTGCGCAACGGCGGTAGGACGTTCATGAAGACCCTCCAGACCTTCGGCACCCTGGAAATGGCCTACCGCACAGATTCGAACGTCTCGATCACTTCGACCACCGGTTATTTCAAGACGACGGTCGACGGCATGATCAATGGCGTGAACTCGGGCTACGCGGGCCCCACTCTCTACGCCGACAACCACTTTACCCGGCGCGATGCAACCGAGGAACTCCGCATCGAATCGGACAATTCGGGTCCTCTCAACTGGCTCGTTGGCGGCTATTACCAGAATGCCCGTGTGCGCAACCGCGTGGTTGTCAACGGCAACAACCGCTACAATACCGACATCCTCGCAGGCCTCGGTATCCCGGTGCTGCCGGTGCCTTTCGTCTTCGCCACGTTCAAGGGCATCAACGACGTCCACATCGAATCGATCTCGGGCTTCGGCCAACTTCGCTGGAAGGTGGTTCCCGAGCTCGAGCTCACGGCCGGTGCGCGCTACACGCACGAGACGCGGCGGGACGACACCTACAGCCTCGCTTCGATGTACGCGACGCCGGTACCGATCACCTTACCCAATCCCCGTCTCTCGTCGTCGAATGTCTCGCCCGAATTCACCGTGACCTACACGCCGACAGACGACCTGACGATCTTCGGCGCGGCAAAGCGTGGCTACAAGTCGGGCTCGTTCATTCTGACCTCGCCGCCTTCGGTCGGCACCGACAACTCGTTCGGCGACGAGAAGGTGACGGGCGGGGAAGTGGGCTTCAAGGCTCGCGTGCTCGACCGTGCGCTGAACGTCAACGGCGCGTTCTATTACTACAGGTATGAAGGACTGCAGGTCGGGGCCAATACGATCGATCCCGCAACCGGCAACACCGTCATCAAGACGGTCAATGCCGCCTCAGCAAAGGTCTACGGCGTCGACTTCGACATGAGCTATCGTCCGCCAACGCTGGACGGTCTGGCACTGCGTCTTTCGGTCAACTGGAACCGAGGTCGCTTCGAGAAGTTCGAGAACGCGACCTGCGACACAGGTCAGACGATTTCGCAGGGCTGCAACACGACTTTCGCGGGAGCGCCGGCACGAGACCTGTCGAACACACGCTTGCCGCGTGCGGCAGACTGGATGATCAACGGCGGCTTCGACTATGATCTGCCAATCGGCGCCAATCACACCTTGAGCTTCGGCTCGAGTGTCCAGTATTCGTCGAAGTACACGACGACGTTGGGCAATGACGTCGATACGATCCAGCCGGCTTTCGCCAAGTGGAACGCCAATCTGTCGGTCAAGGCCAACAGCGGCGCCTGGGATCTGGCATTGATCGGCAACAACCTGACCGACAAGTACACCACGGGTAACTGCACCCTGTTCGATGCCGCGGGCGGCAACGTCCTGGCGATTTCAGCGCCGGGTCTCGCCGTCTCGCCGATCGGTCGCCCCGAAGCAGCTTGCATCGCCGATCCTGGGCGTCAGGTTTATCTCCGCCTGACACTGCGTCCGACGGCATTCTGATGGACGTTTCGATGAAAAGCCCCCTGCCGGAGCAATCGCAGGCCAATTTGATCCAAGAGCTGATCGGGCTGCGCGATCTCGTCGAAGCTTCCGCCCAAGAACGGGATGAAGCGTCGGAAATCTCGCCAGAGGTAATCCACGCGCTCGAGGACAGCGGCCTGTTCGGTCTCATGGCCCCGGCGGAGCTCGGCGGGCTCGAGGCCCATCCGCTGACCGTCATCGACGCGCTCAGGACGCTATCCTATTTTGACGGATCCACGGGATGGTATTGCCAGGCCGCGACCACCGGCGTGGCTGTCGCTGGGGCGTTTCTCGGCGACCGGGCGATCGAGGAGATCTTTTGTTCGGAAAAGCGCCCGACCTGCGCAGGCCAGGCTGCGCCGAGCGGCAAGGCCGAGCGCGTTGGCGATGGCTACCGCATCTCGGGCACCTTCAGCTTCGGCAGCGGCCTGCCCAACGCTGCCTGGGTTGTCGGCGGCTATATCCTTCATGAAAACGGGGTGCCGGTGAAGCGCGAGAACGGCCAGCCGGTGATGCTCATAGCGCTCGCACCGCGTGAGCGCGTCGAGGTCCTCGGCAACTGGAACGTTCTCGGCTTGCGCGGCACCGGCAGCTACGACTTCCGGGTGACCGAGCAGGTCGTTCACGCCGATTTCGTGTTCGACGCGGGTAATCCCGTCCAGAAGCGCGGCGGCCCCCTGTACGCGATGGGATTCTCGGCCATCCCGGCCCTGTGTCATTCGGCCTTTGGGCTGGGATGCGGCGCGCGGCTTCTCGACGAGTGGGCCGGCTACGCGCATGCGAAGGTGCGCCCGCAGGGCGGGACGCTCGCGCAGACCGACACGTTCCAGCGCGATTTTGCCCACGCGCATGCTCGCATGCGCGCGGCCGAAGCCTATGTTCGCACGACTTTCGGCGCCCTCTACGGCGCCGCGGAGCAGGGCGGCCTATCCGATGACATGCGCGTGGACGGGCGGCTCTGTGCGTCGAACGTGATCGCATCGGCCGCGAAGATCGGGCAAGTCGCCTTTGCGTCCTCCGCTACGACGGGGCTGCGCGATGGCGGCCGGCTTCAGCGGTGCTACCGCGACCTCCAAGCTGCCAACGCGCATTTCCTGACCGGCGAGCAGTCGTTCATCGACGCAGGTCGCTACCTCGCGCGAATACCGGGCGCGACACCGGGGCTCTGAAACAATGAAGTCGCGTAGTTTCAAAAGCCTGTCAGGAGGCGGCGGGATGCCTCCAATCTACCGCGCAGGCGCAAGGACATCGAAATGAGCAATGCATCGCAGGTCGCGTTCGTCACGGGGGCAGGGTCGGGCATCGGGCAGGCCGCGGCTCGTGCATTCCTGTTGCGCGGATACGGCGTGGCCCTCGTCGACCGCGACCTAGAGCTCGGGCAGCAGACGGAGGCGGAACTCGGGAAACTCGGCGATTGCACCTTTATCGCCTGCGATGTCAGCGACGAAACCTCGGTCGACCATGCGGTCGAAGCCGCAGTCGCGCGCTACGGGCGGATCGACGCGGCCTTCAACGGCGCGGGGATCAACGGCGATCCAGGACCGATCGCCGAGGCCAGCAGCGAGAACTGGGACCGCGTGATGAACGTCAATCTCAAGGGAATGATGTTCTGCATGAAGTATCAGATTCGCCAGATGCTGGGGCAGGGCGGCGGTGCGATCGTGAACTGCGCGTCGAGTGCCGGCCTCGTCGGCGTTGCGGGGCTTTCGACCTACGCCGCGTCCAAGCATGGCGTCGTAGGCCTGACCCGGTCGGCTGCGCTCGAATATGTGCGGTCGAACATTCGAATCAATGCGGTCTGCCCGGGCATGATTGATACACCGATGTGGCGTCGTTCGATCTCTCCCGAACTGACCGAGGAACTGCTCTCCAAAGACCCGAGCGGGCGTCTGGGGCGGCCTGAAGAGATAGCCGAAGCGGTAATCTGGCTATGCAGCGAAGCGGCGAGTTTCGTGGCGGGGCATGCGCTCTCCATCGATGGCGGGATGACGATCGACTAGCCGAAGCGCGGGTATCTCGCTCGGGATCGGCCGCCGCGCTAGCGCGCCACGGTCAAGCGTGCCGTAACGTCGCGCGACCCGGCTTTCTCCACCCGGTTCTTGCCTGCCGACTTGGCTGCGTAGAGCATCTTGTCGGCCGTCACGACCAACTCGGACGGTCTGGAACAAGTTTCGGGAAAGCTCGACACGCCGATGGAGGCCGAGATCGAGACCCCATGGTTCTCAGACAAACGCTCGATCCTGCAGCGGATCGCTTCCGCCCTAGATGCTGCCTCGTCGAGCGAACAGTCTGGAAGGATCGCGATCAATTCCTCCCCGCCATATCGACAAGTAACATCCGAATTGCCGAGGCCGCCGACGATCTCTCCGGCCACGTCACGAAGCACCGCATCTCCCTTCGCATGCCCGTGTTCGTCATTGAGCCGTTTGAAGTTGTCCAGATCGAACATGAGGACCGACAGGGGTGTCCCGCTCCGCTCGGCCAGGCTGACGTAACGCTCGAGGGCGTCTTCCATGTAGCGTCGATTGAACAGTCCGGTGAGCGGATCGCGGATCGATTGCATCTGCAATCGTTCGCGCAGGGCGATGTTCGAGAGCGCGAGCGACATCGCATCAGCCATCGCATGCGCGGCGCGCGTCGCGACCGCGAGACGCTTTTGCGTGTCGGGAGCGTCGCGCGCAATGAACATGAGCAGGCCGTAGACCGTGCCCCTTGCGATCATCGGTATCTCTAGGGTCGCGGCCCCGCTACCGTGGTGGGCGCATCTTAGCTTCGTGGACGTGCCATGGTTCACGTGGTGCTTGCCGCGTTTCAAGGCCCAGCAGTTGCTCGGCGCCAGAGTCTCCGACAGCACGAAGTCGGATGGCACGTTCCAGTGCCCTGCCAGGTCTAGACGGTCGCGAGAATTGTTGAAGACGTAAAGAGCACCACCAAACTCGGGCAGGAGTTCAAGCGAAGTGGCCTTGAGAACTGTCGCCGTGTCTTCGTGACTGTCCGCGCTCTGGAGTGCTTCGGTCATACCGAGAAGTTCGTCGATGCCCCGCTTGGCGATGATCTGCTTGCTGTATTGGAGCGCTCCAACGCTCGTTGTCACGATCCACAGAAGGATACCGATACCAGCAAGAATCGTCCCGATGGCCAATGACAAACGGTCTGGGCCGTTGACCATCTGTGCCACCAGCATGCCAAAGGAGCCGAGCAGGCCGAAAAACTGGGCGCAGTTGATCACGCCCATGAGCACCATGCGAGGATCCTCCTTCGCCGCGGCCGCATTGATTTTCAGAATTTCCATGATCGCGCCAAGTTGTGCTCGTTGGCTGAACGCACACGAAGGCGTTCAATCGTGCTGCCGGCTTTCTGCCTAGCACTCTCATATCGCTGAATTATTACCAGGAGGTTCGCGCATTCGTTTCGGCGCGACGCATGGCCGAGTTCGGCTCTGGCTGTCTGTGGTCAAAGAGCGTCCAAGCACTCCATTCCTGTGACCGCGCGCGAAGCGGCCAGCCTTGGTCGCGGTCCGGCCTGCCCGCTCTGCCAACGGTTGACTCGTTAAAGATTTTAATCAAATTTGTTGGGTGCGCGGAGGGTCTGCTTTCGCGTGCGATCTACAGGGGGTGATAGGATGGCCGTCTCAGCACTTGCCCAATCCGATCGGCTGCGACCGGCCGCGATGCAGTCAAAGCCGGTCATAGTCGACAAGGTCTTCAGCGATCCCGAAGCATTCCTGCGGCTCATTCGTAGCGAGGCGCCCTATGAGACCCAGGCGCAGCATGATCGAATGGGCGACACCATGGGTTGGACCGCGGCCTTTCCGTGGTTCAAGCGGCGCGTGACCGACCCTGGTCTCCTCGAAATCCCGGCCTTCGTCCAAGCGTCGAAGCAGGCCTTTTCGGCTGGGATCGTGCGGCCGTTCATGGCCGCGATAAACGTCTACGGGCCGATGAAGAGCGGCCCCCCACATCTGGATGGGCCTCGCTACCGCGGGCTGACATTCGAGAGCGCGCCCATTTGGCTGCTGATGAACATGACCTATTCGGGTTTGTTCCACGACTGGGCGGCGCCCATGGCCTCGGGCTTGGCATGGTTCTATGATGGCGAGGGGGGCGAATTCGAATATTGGCCGGATGGTCCCGAAGGGATGCCCGCCCGCATCGAACCGCCGCTCGATAACTTCGGCGTCGTCAGCGACAACGAATTCATGTGGCACCGTGTCGGCCCGATCGGTCCGGCGCCGTTGCAGGAGAAGCTCCACTTCAGACTGCGTCCGACAGACCTGCTTCATTTCGCGGGTGACGACGCTTGGGAGATCCGCGACGGTGATCGGATCGTCCAGCGGCTCGACCGTCATGAGGTGAGGATCAGCTTGCTGTGGAAGGCCTTTGTGTTTCGCGACGAGACCCATCTCGCCTCGTTTGAGGACGCCTCATTGAACCTCGATCTGGACCAGGTGGTCGACATCTATCGCACCGATCTCTCTAGGCGTGGCATTGCAATAGAGGGGCCGGGGGACCCCTGTACCGACGAGGACTGGCGGAAGACATTACAGGCGGTCTATCCGCCGCCGTTCGATGGATCCTCTCGCTGACGTGTCCAAACCGCGGAACCTGGACGAGAGACGCGGGTCGGAAGACAGGCTCTCTTGGGATGATCTGGGCCTTTTGGTCGATGGACTGGCCCATGGGCTTCTGCCGCTCAAGACGGCAACTCAGGGCGTAACCGCAAGATATGATCTCGGTCCGCGCGGAGCCTGGATACTCAGTCTGATTTCGGGTGGGGTTCGAACACCAAAAGACCTGGCGAGGGCACTGCATACCAGCCGGGCACTCGTAACGATCGAGCTCAACCGGGTGACGAAGGCAGGGCTAGTCGAGGGGCGACCCGACGTGAACGATAAGCGTCAGCTGGACTTGGCGCTGACCGAGCTTGGCGCGTCGGCTTGCGCGCATGTCCGCCGTGAAATGGCGCGGATCGTGACGCGCAATATGGCGCCCTATACGGCCGATGAGATCCGGCTCGTCGCGCGGGCCTTGCGCGATGTTCGCAGGCTGGAGGCGGGCGATGGCGATTTCCCCGTTTGACCTCGCCAGTCTGCAGGACAGGCTTGCGGGCTACCGTGCTGCAAGAAGGTCGCGCCCGCTTCCGATGAAAAGCGGGCGCGAAGGATGGGGAGATCGAAGGCGGAACTCCCTGGGGTCTGTTTTGGATTAGAAGTTGAAGCGGACCGATGCCGATATGGTTCGGCCATTCAAAGCCGTGACGCTTCCGACCGTAGGTGCGAGCGCGGTCGGAACGACGAGCGTCGTGATTCCCTTCGCGTTGAACAGGTTGTTGACGTTGACGCTGACGGTCATTCGCTCGGTCGGCCTGACCTGGACGAACGGATTGACCAACACGTAGCCAGGCATCTTGTAGTCTTCGAGGTCGGTCGAATAGCGGCTGGTGATGCCATAAAGGTTGGCGCCGACGGTGAAGAAATCGGTCGAGATCTCGGGCGTCAGGTAACCGAACAGCGTCGGCGCGCCGGCCGGCTTGTTGCCGATGACGGTCGGGTCGAGCCTATCGTTGCTGATTTCGGCGTGGGTATAGGTCGCGCCCGCGGTCAGGCTGAAAATGCCCGTGCGGTACGAGCTTTCGAGCTCGAGACCATAGGCCTTGTACTTGCGGTCGATCGTCGGGCCGAAGTAGCTGTTGTGCTCGAGCGTATTCGCCATGAAAGCGGTACCGTTCAGCGTGAAGTGCGACGTACGGTACTTGAAACCGGCCTCGGCCTGCTTGACGTAGTCGATCAGCGCGTCCTTGTTGGCGAGCGCGCCCGACACCGGGTTGATCGCGGCGCTGCCGAGCAGGCGGTCGGCGTTGGCGCGCGCGCCGCGGCTGTAGCGGGCGAAGACCGCGAATGGCTCGGCGACGCGGTAGTTCACACCCACCGAATACGAAAGGTAGTGATAGGTGTAGTCGACCGGTGACAGGCCGGTAACCGGCAGGAAGCCGACCTGGCTCTCGGGGATCGAGATCACACCGTTGCCGTTCATGTCCCGGGGGAACGAACCCACGCTGCCCGACAGCGCATAGCTGGACACGGTGCCCTGCGCGCCGCCGAAATCGTAGCGGAGGCTGCCGCCGATCGCGAGCGGGCCGGTCTTGAAATTCAGCGAGCCGAAGGCCGCATTGGTGTCGTAGTCGACGTCGATGCCCTTGCGCGGGTAGCCGCCGAAGAACGTGCCGTCATAGGTGTAGTAGCCGTTCTCGCTGAGCGGCACGCCTGTGGCGGTTGAAATGTCGACGAGAGAGGCCTTGCCGCCACCGACTACGTCGGACAGCGCGGAAGCATAGTCTGAGGATGTCGCGATCGTCTGGCGCGACTTGTAGAAACCGGCCGTCGTCGTCAGTTCGCCGTCGCCCAGTTTCCATACGCGGCTGACGCGGATGTCGTTGGTGATGTTGTCGAAGCTCTTGAGCGTATTGTCCGCCAGGCCCAGCGCAGCGATCAGGCCGTTACCGTTGGCGTTCGCCGGCACCAGCTGGCCCTTGTTGGGGCCGCCAGCATAGCGCAGAGTCGCGCCCGGACCACCGAAGAGCGCTGCCACGGTCGCGCCCGGCGCGATGATCGCCGGGAAGGGGGTGATATAGCGGCCCGAGATCTTCGAATAGCGGAAACGCTCGGTGACCGACCAGTCCTTGACCTCGAACTGTGCCTCGAGCCCGATCGTCTTGACCTTCGTACGGCTGCCGTCGCGGATGTCGTGGGTGACGGTGTTGTTGTTCTCGTCGAGACCGAGCTGGCTGGTGATGTAGCGCGAAAGGAGCGCGTCCTTGTTCGCGTCGAAGCCCGGCAGCGGCGCGAACTTCAAGTCGGACGGCGTGCCGGTAACCGACATCGGCATCGGCAGGTAGACCGGCGTGCGATCATCGAGCAGCTTGGCGTAGAGGCGGATATGGCCGCCGGTGAATTCCTTGGTGATGTTGAACTTGATCTGGCCGCCCTTGAGCGCGTCGTAACCGGCGCTGCGCGGGCCTTCGCCCTGGCGGTAGAAGCCACCGACGTGGAAGCGCAGCGTATCGCTGATCTTGGCGCCGTAGTCGAAGTCGGCGCGATATTCCTCGTAGTCGAGACCGGTCGACAGCATCAGCGAGCCGCCCTCGACGTCGCCCGTCTTCGACATCAGGTTGATGATACCGGCCGGCGAGTTCGATGCGAAGGTCGAGGCCGAACCGCCGCGGATCGCTTCGATCGCGGCCAAGTTGAGGTCGGCGCGCATGAACATGTCGGCGCTGCCGGTGATGATGTCGCCGAATTCGACGATCGGCAGGCCGTCTTCCTGGATCTGCAGGAACTTGGCACCGGTCGAGGCCATCGGCAGGCCGCGCACGGTGACGTTATTGTTCACTTCGCCGTTCGAGATCTCCGAGCGGACGCCGGCGATGTTATGGAAGATCTCACCCAGCGAGCGAGCCGAGAGCTTCTGTACCTGGCTCTCGCGGATCGAGCTGGTCGAAATGGCGGAATCGAGGATGTCGCGACCCTTGGCGACGCCCGTGCTGAATACCTGCTTGTTGGCGTCGGGAGCAGCAGCGCTCTGCGACGTGGCGCTTTCCTGCGCGGCGTCGGCTGAACCGTCGTTCGCCCAAGCCGGCGTGGCGAGCGCGATCGGCGCGATGGTCAGAAGAAGATGAAATGCCTTCACAGAAACCCCCCGTTTGTATCGTTCGTTCGCTGGGAACGGGGGCCTGATGATCGAGGCGTGGTTAACAACGTCGTTAATCAACCGCCTCGGGATCGCCGCGAAAGATTCGTTTGGCGGTTAAGAAATGGCATCGTGTCGTTGCATTTATGGAGTGATGTTGGGCGCCCGACGTCTTCCTCACGCACCGTCGAAGGCATCACGCCAACTTGCAAAGCTTGCGCCGCTCCTTCCTCCAAGCGACGCTTTTCTGCCAATCTGGCCCCCCTCATTCGAGAGCCTGTGAGCGACGAGGGGCCTCGCGAGTAGAGGAACGCTGTCGGGGGCAGTTCAAAGCGGTGATTTGCGGCAAGTGTTGACGCGCCGCAGGCATCTTTTCGGTGAGCTGATACGAGAAATGCGATCACTGTTGCCGCGATGGCACGCTTTTCGTCACTACGGGGCAGCATCCCCCGCGATAGTGGTGGCGATCGCGGCGCGTTGACGGTAGCGAACCTCGCCGTAGGACGGGGGCGCGGACAAGGGAGCCGTTCGGCGATCTTCCCTCGATCCCGATAGCCGACGTCAGAGCATTCATGAACGAGGCCCTCGACCGCTTGTGGCAGGGAGTGTCTCTCTTATCGGGCCTCGATTGCGTCAGAGCTGGTGTTCCGCGCCTGCTTCTCGTCATGGATCAGCCACTCGGTGCCCAGATCCTGGACTGAGGGGCAACCCATCAAAGTCATATCCCGGGACAATTCCTCCCTCAGGAGCTCGAGCACGGCCGTGACACCCGCCTGGCCGGCGGCGGCGAGGCCGTAAAGGTAGGGGCGTCCGACGAAGACACCATCGGCGCCCAGGCACAGGGCCGTGATCACGTCGGTGCCTCGCCGCATGCCGCCGTCCAGATAGACTTCGGCCTTGTCGCCGATCCGCTGGGCAATGGCAGGGAGTGCGTCGATGCTCGCGAGCGAACGGTCGAGCTGCCGACCGCCGTGATTGGACACGACCACCCCCTCGGCGCCGATCGCATCAACGGCATGCGCCGCATCGTCGGGATCGAGGATGCCTTTCACGTAGAAGCGGCCCGGCCAGTTGTCGCGCATCCATTGCAGATCCTCCCAGCAAAGGTCCGCCTGGAGCTGGCTGGCGAGGCGCGCGCTTGAGTTCGCCGCGGCGGCGACTGCACTTTCAGTTGCGAGCTGCCGCGCGGTTTCGAGAAAATGCACCGCGGCCATCCGTTTGTGCCGCAAGGCTTGATAGACCCATCGTGCATGGCAGGCGAGGTGTAGCGCGCGCGCCGGGGTGACCGTCCAGGGCAGTTGGAAATGCCACTTCCGCTCGCCTTCGCGATTGCCGAGGGTGGGGATGTCCACGGTCACGAACAGCGCCGAATAGCCCGCCGTCCGGGCACGCTCCATAAGCTCCAGGATACGCTGTCGGCCGCCGATCGGATAGAGCTGGAACCAGTGGTTCTGCTCGGTGGCCTGCGCGACCTCCTCGAGCAAGTAGCTTGCCGCCGTGCTTAGCACTGCGCGCGTGCCGGCGCCCTCGGCGGCGCGGGCGGCCGCAACGTCTCCCGTCCAGTGCGCCAGGCCCGTCGCGCCGACGGGGGCCAGGGCCACCGGCATCGACACGTCGGTCCCGGCGATCCGGCAGGCTAGCTTGGGCGCGGCCATGCCCGTCAGCGAGCGCATCCGCAGGCGGTGCTTGCGGAACGATGCGACGTTCTCGGTCAAGGTGACGAGGTCGTCGGCGCCGCCTTCGATATAGCTCCAGGCCATGTCGGGCAGGCGGCGGCGGGCGCGAGCGCGCCAGTCGGCCACGCTGATCGGCGGTACCTCGGAGCGGAGGCGGAAGCGGAAGGCGGCCATCAGCGCGTCACCACGACCGAGCTAGGTCCGCGCAGGCTGAAATTGCCGAAAGCGACGGGGCCAGCCAATTGGAAGTGGGGCAATTTGCCGAGCAGGGCGGTCGCGACCTTGCGGGCTTCCATCCGCGCAAGCGTGGCGCCCAGGCAGCTGTGCAGGCCGAAGCCGAAAGCCAGGTGCGGCTTTGCTTCCCGATATATGTCGAGATCGTCCGGCTGCTCCCAGCGCGCCGGATCGCGTCCGGCCGCGCCGATCAGCAGAATGACCTCGGCGCCGGGCGGCAGGTTCACGCCGGCGATTTCGGCACCCTGACCACCGACGCCGCGCGGCAGCACCTGGGTGACACCTTGCCAGCGCATGATCTCCTCCATCGCGGCCGGAACGAGGCCAGGATCGCGCAGCAGCGTTTCGCGCAAGCCAGGTCGCTCGGCAAAGGTCATGACGATGTGCCCGAGCCAGTTGGAGGTGGTCTCGTTGCCGGCGAACAGCAGTTGCCGAATGTTGACCATCATCGCCTCGTCCGAAAGCGTCCTCGCCATGTCCGAATGGATCATGGCACTGATCAGGTCCTCGCCGGGCGCGGCGCGGCGGAAGCGGATCTGCGCGCGGATGTAGTCGGCCAACTCGGCCTTCGCCTGCTCGGAGGCGAGCCAGGCAGGATCACTAGTGTAGTCTATGGGAAATCCTCCCGAGGTCGCCTCGGCCATGCGGTCGCTCCAGGCGATGATCATGGGGATCATGTCCGGCGCGACGCCCATCATGCGCGCGATGACATGGGCGGGCAGGGGGCGGCACAGGGTCCGGACGAGATCGACCTGGCCATCGGCCCCCAGCGTTGCCAGGGCCTGATCGAGCATGTCGTGGATCACCTGCCGTACGAAAGGCGCCAGGCTCTCCACCCCTTTCTGACCGAAGGTCGCCACCCAGACGTCGCGAAGCCCATTGTGCAGGCCGCGATCGTCGATCGATATGAAGGCTTCCTCGCCGAACAGCGAGGCGATGAGGCCTTCCTGGCCGAGCCGGTCGGGCTGCGTCAGGATTTGCCGACACAGCCGATCATGCGCGGTCATCCAGTATCCCTGCTCGTTCCACACTAGCGGGCCGGCCTCGCGGATGCGTGCCAGCGTGGCCCAGGGATCGGCAAGCATTTGGGGCGCATAGAGATCGATGTTCAGGCTCGGCGTTTCCATCTGCTCCATATGCTGCTCGCTCTCCCAGGCGCTTTGCGTTGTTCCCAGGGTCTAGGCCCCCAGAATTGCCCGCCACAACGGGCGAGCGAGCGTTTGTCGCCTTGAACCATCCCATTGTCGCCCGCCGCCATTGTCGCCGCCAGGCGTCCCAGGGATTTTGCTGACGGCAACTTAGAATGCCGCCGCGCAGGACGCAGGCCATGGGGAGGAACACAGGAATGGGCAGAGCACGAAACGGATTCCATCTCGCGGTGAGCCTGCTGGCACTGGCCTTGCCCAACGCGGCCCATGCGCAGAATGAGGCGCCGGCAGAAGGCTCGCATGCGGGCGAACTGGACGCGATCGTCGTCACCGCCCGCCGCCGCGCTGAATCGGTGATCGACGTGCCGGTGGCGGTCTCGGCGATTTCGGCCAAGGCGCTTGACACGGCTCATGTCACCGACGTCACCCAGATCGCGCAGATGACGCCCCAATTGCTTATCGCCCCGGCGTCGGGCGGCGGGGGTGGGACCATCTCGATCCGCGGCGTCGGCTCGTCCTATCTCGATCCCGGCATCGAGCAGTCGGTGGGCGTGCTGGTCGACAACGTCTCGGTCGGCCGTGGGCGCTTCATCATGGCCTCGCAATTCGACCTTCAGCAGGTCGAAGTGCTCAAGGGGCCGCAGGCGCTATTCTTCGGCAAGAATTCACCTGCCGGCGTGATCTCAATCACTTCGGCCAGCCCGACCCGCGACTTCGCGGCCATGGTCCGCGGCGGCTATGAATTCGAAGCCAGGGAGAAATATGTCGAGGGCTTCGTTTCAGGGCCGCTCTCGGACACTCTGCTTGCCCGCGTCGCAGGCAAGTTCTCCGATCTCGACGGCTGGCTGAAGAACGTCGCGCCCGGCGGCGCCAATCCGATCTATCCTTTCGCCATTCCCGGGCCGGCCACCGGCGACGCGCCTGCCTACCAGAGCTATTCGGGCCGCCTGACCTTGAAGTGGGAACCGACCAGCGACTTCGATGCGACCTTCAAGTTCTCGGCCAACTACCTCAAGGGTAACGGTGACGACGCGATCGAGGGTTTCTGCGCGGCGCCGGCCAGTGCGCGCGGCCAGCTCTCGACGACCAACCTGGTGACCGGCCAGCAGGTCTTCGATCCCAACAGCGACTGCAACCTCAACAAGGTGCGCGCGCAGGGCGCTCTACCCAGCCAGGTGCTGAACAACTGGCCCGGGGCCAAGGACGGGCACTCGTACAACCGGCTCAACACCTATGTCGGCAGCCTGGTACTGAACTACCATTTCAATGACATCACGCTGACTTCGGTCAGCGGCTATACGAAGCTCAAGGGCAAGAACCTGGGCTTCTACGACCTCACATCCTTCGCCGCGGTAGGGTCCTATCTGGTCGAGGACACGCGTACCTGGTCGCAGGAGCTGCGCCTGACCAGCGATCTCGACGGGCCGCTCAACTTCTCGCTCGGCGGCTTTTTCGAGGACTCCAAGCGCAACAACACCTTCCAGCCGATCCTGGGCTTCGTCGGCTTCGATGCGGCCAACGGCAATTCGGCCTACACGTTCGAGAACCGTTGGGACAACAGCGGCAATACCTATGCCGCCTTCGGCCAACTCCGCTACAAGCTGATCGACAACCTGGAGCTCGCCGGCGGCGTCCGCTTCACCCACGAGAAAAAGGAGATCGCGGGCCGCAACCTCTATCTGAATCTGCTGGGCCAGGCCTTCGGCCTGCTACCGGTGGGGCAGACCGTGCAGCAGGACCTGTCCTTCTCCAACTGGTCGCCCGAAGCGACACTGACGTTCAAACCGCAAGACAACCTGATGACCTATGTGGCCTACAAGACCGGCTTCAAGTCAGGCGGCATCTCGACCCCGGCGACGATCTCCGCGGTCTACGGCGCGAACCCCAGCCTGCTGTCGTTCCGTCCGGAAAAGTCGAAAGGCTTCGAAGCGGGGATCAAGGGGGAGCTGGCCGGGCGCTCGATCCGGTTCGATCTGGTGGCCTATCGCTATACTTTCGAGGACCTGCAGCTCACCTCGTTCGAGCCGACCCTGATCGCCTACTTCATCAAGAACGCGGGCCGATCCCGCACCACGGGCGTCGAGGCCTCGATCGCCTGGCAGGCGACGCCAGAGCTGGGCCTCCACGCCAGCGGATCCTATAACGATGCCAAGTACCTGAGCTTCCAGAACGCGCAGTGCTACCTGAAGATCGTCGGCACGCCGGCTTGCGCCAACGGGTTTTACGACCGCAGCGGCCAGTCGCTGCCCCGCGCGCCAAAGTGGACATTCAACTTTGGGGGGAGTTACGAACGGGAAGTGGGCTCGGGGTTGAAGGCCGGGCTGAGCTCGGAGGTGATCTACACGGACCGCTTCTTCACCGACGAGCAGGGGTCGCCCGATGGCGTGGTCGATGCCTTCTGGAGGCTCAACGCCAGCGTTCATGTGGGCTCGCCCGACGATCGTTGGGAGCTGGCGCTGATCGGGCGCAACCTCACGGACCGCTATTACCAGCTCGTGAGCAACGACAAGACTTTCGGTACGCCGGGCGAATACGGCGGCTTCACCCTGCGCCCGCGCGAGGTCGTGCTACAGGCGACCGTGCGGTTCTAGAACGACCCTGACGATCCTCCTCTTCGGGGGAGGATCGTCGAGGCAAAGCTTACAGGATCGCCAGCGGCGTCAGCGGCGAGCCCACACCGCCCACCACCAGCAACGGCGGCGCGGTGAAGAAGAAGCTCCAGCATTTCTCCGCGGCGCAGATTTCCGCCAGCTCATCGAGCACGAAGACTTCGCCCAGCGTCATGCCCAGGTCGCGGATCAGAACGCAGTGGACGGGCATCTCGAATGCGCTGTCGTCGGCCGGCATCGCTTCGATGCCCCAGTTATCCGAGGCCAGCGCGGCGATCTCGCGCGCCTGCAACCATTCGGCGCAATCGAGCGTGATGCCCGGCTCGCCGTTCCAATAGGCGGCGGCATCGCCATCGACGGTGAAGCAGCGCAGCCAGCCGGTGCGCAAGATGAGGATGTCGCCGGGCCGCGTCTGGCAGCCTTGTGCGACGAGCGCCGCGTCGAGATCGGCGCTGGTGATCGCTTCGCCCGCTTCGAGCCGGTCCTTGCCTTTCAGCCGCGCGATATCGAGCAGCAGGCCGCGGCCGGCCACGCCATGTTTGGCGATCTGGTCGATCGACAGCGCAGCCGAGCCGACGCCGGTGGTGATCGAATGGGCGGGCACGCCATTGTAGAGAAGATCGTCGTAGCCGACATGACCCAGGCCGTCCCACTGGGTGACCGATTGCAGCGGCAGGAACGGTGCGTCGTCGGCGACGATCATCTTGTCGGGCCGGTCTGCGAAGTCGGGCGGGGTCAGCGTCATCATGTGGATCGGATTGACCCTGCCGCCCAGGCCCACCTGGATGCCACGGTTGCTCAGAGGGAGGCCTAGCGGGATGATCCGCCCGCTGCGAACGCCTTGTGCCGCCGCAGCCACGCGCGCCGGGGTCAGGTGATTGAGGGTGCCGACGCGGTCCTCCGCGCCCCAACGGCCCCAATTGCTCAGGCGCTTGCCTGTCTCGCGAAAGTCCATGCGGGTTTCTCCTAGAAGCTTGGCAGCAGGCGCAGCGCCTGCATGCGCTTGAGCCCGTCCAGCAGGCTGGCGAGGCTGTCGCGGCAGGCGGCGAAGCCGGCGGTGCGGATCTTGATCGTGCTTACCAGGGTCGGCAGTGCGCGCTTGGCGATCATCCGCTCGCTGAGGAGCAGATCGACATAGTGGTGCGATTGCCCGATGACCGCTGCCAGGTCCGGCTCGCGCAGGCCTTCGCGTTCGGCGATGCGCCTCCAGGCGGCGATGGCCTTGTCGCTTTCGAGAAAGGTCGCGATCCCGCCCGGCCGCGGATCGGCCGCGACCAGGCCCAGTGCCGTGGCCAGAGTGGGCCAATCGTCGTGAAGCACGAAGATGTCGCCATTGGTCAGGTTGAATGTCGCGTTGCGGGCGCCGTCGGCGCTCATCGCCCAGAGCAGGGCTTTGGCGATCAGGCCCGCATCCGCCGCTTCCCAGACCAGCGGGCCGCTGGCCGGATAGGCGAAGGGCTGGCCCAGTTCCCGGCACAGCGCCGCATAGGCGCCGAGCGCGGCCACGGGATTCATCGCCGCGCCCGGTGCGCTGCCGAAGACGATCTGCGGGCGCAGGATCGTCCAGCCGAAGGCGTGCCGGTCGGCTAGGGCACGCAAGGCGTCTTCCTGCTCGAAGTAGAAGTTGGCGTGATCGTCGCGCGGTGCGTCTTCGCGGGCGGGGAGGGCGATTGGATGAAGATGGGCACCATAGGCCTTGGTGCCCTGGAATAGCCCGATCCAGGACAAGGCGCCGGCCTGCGCGAGCGGCGCCGCGAGGTTGGTGAACATCGCCGCATTGCGTGCGATCTGCGCGGTATCGGACCAGCCCGCGACGAGGCCGGCCTGCTCCGAGACGGCCGCGTAGACGAGGTGGGTTACCGGACCATGCTCGCGGCACATCTGCGTGCAAGCAGCGGTGTCGGTCAGGTCGAGGGATAGGTGGGTGAACGCGGTACCTTCGGCCACGGCCGGCGCGCGGCGCGAGATCGCCAGCACCTCGAAGCCTGCGGCGGCGCAGGCTTCCACCGCGGCGCAGCCGATCACGCCGCTGGCGCCAGCAATGGCGACGCGCCGGGTCACAGGATCACCTTGCCCGGATTGAGCAATCCGGCGGGATCGAGCGCGTGCTTGATCCGCCACATCAGCGCGATCTCCTCCGGGCTGCGCGTGTGCCCGAGAAAGCCGGTGCGCGATCGGCCGATGCCGTGCTCGGCGGCGATAGAGCCGCCGACGCGGCGCACGGCCTCGTAGACCAGGGCATCGACCGCGGGCTCCAGCGCCTCGCCTTCGGGGCCGACATGGACGATGATGTGGAGGTTGCCGTCCCCGGCGTGGCCGTAGAACAGCATGCGCGCACCCGGATAGGCGGCTTCGATCCGCGCCCGCACCTCGGCCGCGAAGCCCGGCATTGCCCCCAGCGCCATGCTGACGTCGTAGACCACGAAAGGCCGATAGGCGGCGAGGCCCCCGGCCATGTCCTCGCGCACAGCCCAGAGCGCCTCGCGCTCCTTGCCCGACTTGGCGATCACCGCGTCGACCACGAGACCCTGCTCGATCGCCGCGACCAGCGCTCCTTCGAACTGATCGGGATCGCCTTCGGGATCGCCGCCGAGCATCTCGATCAGCGCGTAGAATGCCTGGCCTTCGGCCATGGGCCGCGGGCGGGTGCCGAGCTGTGCCTCGGTCATGGCTGTGTAGAACTCGCGCCACATCAATTCGAACGAGGACATCCGGCCGCCCAGCCGCACTTCCAGCGAACGCAGCAGCCGCGTGACTGCCGAAAAATCGGCGAGCGCGACGAGCGCGGTCTGGTCCGATGCCGGGCGCGGCCGCAAGCGCAAGACGGCGCGGGTAACGATCCCCAGGGTGCCTTCGCTGCCGATCATCAGGTGCTTCCAGGCATAGCCGGCATTGTCCTTGATCATCGGCGTCAACGCCGAGACCACGGTGCCGTCGGCCAGGACGACTTCGAGCCCGGTGACCATGTCGCGCATCATGCCCCAGCGCAGCACACGGTTGCCGCCGGCGTTCATGGCGATGGCGCCGCCGATAGTGGCCGAACCGCGCGAGCCAAGGTCGAGCGGGAGGAACGCGCCCTCGGCTTCGGCCGCTTCCTGCGCGATCTGGAGCACGCAGCCGGCCTCGACCGTCATGCTCATTCCGTCCGTGTCGATCTCCAGCACGCGATCCATGCGATCGAGCGACAGGGCAATGCCGCCCGGTTCGGCAATGGCGCCGCCGACGGTTCCGGTCTGGCCGCCGACGACGGTGACCGAAGCCCCGTGCTCGCCGGCCAGGCGAACCACGGCGGCGACCTCATCGGTGGAGCCTGGCCGCACGAGGAACAGCGGGTCGCCCAGATATTTGCCGAGCACGTCCCTGCGAAACTTCGTGTCCGCTTCGTCGCCGCGAACCACGTAGCGTTCGCCGAGGACCGCGGCCAGCGCGGCGCCCAGCACGGCGCCCGTCATTCGCCGGCCAGCTTGCGCAACTGTGCCAGCTCGGCCTCGGCGGCGCGGCGCATGAACAGGGAGTCGCTGCCCGTGGCCAGGAAGGTCACGCCGCGTTCGATCTGCAGCGCCGCATTGTCGGACCCGAAGGATACCGAGGCGCAGATCAGGCCATGCTGCTTGCAGACCCGAGCCACGGCCGCGATCGCGTCGATCACTTCGGCCCGCATCTCGAAGGAGAATTCGTAACCGAGGCTCAGCGCTAGATCGACCGGCCCGACCAGCAGGCCGTCGAGCCCGGGCGTCGCCGCTATCGCCTCGACATTGGCGAGCGCTTCCCTGGTTTCGATCATGACCACGCACAGCGCATCGTGGGCCGCTCCGTCGGGGCTGTACCAGCGCCGAACCGGGCCGAAGGATCGGAAGCCGCGCGGCGGATAGCGGCTCGCGGCGACCGCCAGTTCGGCCTCCTCGGCCGTATTGACCATTGGCACCACGACCCCGGCCGCACCGAGATCGACGACGCGCATGATCCGCGCTGGATCGAGCCAGGGCACGCGTACCAGCGCGGGCGCGCCGGCGGCATCGAGCGCTTGTAGCATCGGCAGCAGCGCGGCTTCCGAGGCTGCGCCGTGCTGGGTATCGATGACCACGGCATCGAAGCCGACCCGCCCCATGGTCTCGGCCGAGACCGTGTTGTCCAAAGCCAGCCATGTGCCGAAAGCGGCGGGCGGGCCCATCAGGCGTTGGCGTAGAGGGCTGGTGGAAGCGTTCATGAGACTAGCCTTCGAACACTGGATCGAGGCGCCCGGCATGGTCGCCTTCGATGCGGAAGAGACCGCCGTCGAGCGCCGAGGAGCGCTGGCCGTCGAGGCCGTGACGGATCGTGGTGACGAACATGGAGGTCATGTCCGGTCCACCGAATGCCAGCTTGGTGGGATTGGCGAAAGGCAGCCGAATCTCGACATCGGCAGTACCGTCGGGGCGGTATCGGCGCAGTTTGCCGGCATAGACGAGGCTGGCCCAGTAGCCGCCCTCGGCATCGACCGCGGCGCCGTCGACGAAGCCGTCGTCGGGGCCGAGCGTGAAGAAGGTGGTTCGCTCGCCCAGTTCGCCGCTGGCCGGGTCCACCGCATAGCGGTCGCAGCGCATCGTGGTGGAATCGGACAGATAGAGCGCGTCGCCGCTCGGGCTGAAAGCCAATCCATTGGCGCAGGACAGGCCTTCGATCACCGGAACCAGCCGGTCGCCGCTGAGCCGGAACAGCTTGGCCCCGCCGGGATGGAGGTTCGCCGGGCCGACGCGGTGATCGATCGCGCCCACCCAAAAACGCCCGGCCGGATCGCAGGCGCATTCGTGGAGCGAGGCCTCGTCGCCGAGCGACGAAGCGGCGCGCAAGGTCAGCGCGCCGCTGGCGAAGTCGAAATCAAATATCCCCGAACCAAGCGTCACCAGCGCGCCGCCCTGGGCCTTGAAGACGAAGCCGCCGACGCGTTCGGGCATCGTCCAACTCGTCGTTTCGCCCGTATCGGCCTGCCAGCGCTGGATGCACGGGCCTTCGCAGTCGATCCAGTAGAGCGCGTTCTCCACTTCACGCCAGACCGGGGTCTCGCCGATCACGTCGTCGATCGCGCCGATGCGAGTGACTTCGGGCTCGAAGATGGTCACGCGGCGTGCTCCTCGATGATCACCGGCAGCTCGTTCCAACCCCATTGGAAGCTCGACGGCAGCCGGACGGCGCGATCGCGATCGAAGGAGAAACGCTTGGCGCGGCGCAGGAAGGTCTCCACCAGGATGCGCAGTTCGAGCCGGGCGAGATGGATGCCGATGCAGTAATGCTGGCCAGTGCCGAAGGAAAGCACGCGGGCGATCTTGCGGTTCCAGACGAAGCGATCGGGATCCTCGAATTCCGTGGGATCGCGTGCGGCGGAGCCGAACAGGGCGATGATCCGCTGTCCCTTGCGGACTTTCGCGCCCGCCACTTCGACATCCTTGTGCGCGGTACGGGCGAACCATTGCGCGGGCGCGCAGAAGCGGATCATTTCCTCGACTGCGACGGGGACCCTGGCAGCCAGATCGGCGCGCACGGCATCGAGCTGGCCTGGCGCCTGGTTGAGTTCCATCAGGCCGTGCGCGGCGATCTTGGGCACGGTCTCGACCCCGCCGATGAAGACGCAGGTGAGCTGGGTCGCGATCTCGGCATCGGTCAGCGGTCGGCCATAGTAGCCAAGCTGGATCAGCCCATCGATCAGCGCCACCGAGCCGTCCGCGCCGGCGTGGCGCCGCCTGGCGACATATTCGCTCATGATGCCCACGCAATGCCCGATGATCGTCGGCACGTCGGTGCCGCCGGCCTCGGGATCGGTGCGGCTCAGCGAATTGACCAGATCGAGCACTTCGCCGGCTCGCGCGAGCGGCATGTCGAGCAGGTGGCAAATCACGCTGGCGGTGACATGGCCGCCATAGTCCTGGGTCAGATCGAAGGTCTTGCGCGGCAAGAGTTCATCTAGCCTGCGCTCGGCGAGATTATGGACGAATTCGGCGAGTGCACGCACCGCGCGCGGGCGGAACGGCTTGATATGCGCGTTGCGCAGCACCTCGAAATGCGGAGAACCCATCATCGCGCCGATCGGCAGCGGATCGAGCGGCAGTTCCTGGACCTCGCCGCCATTGTGCCGGCTGAGAATCTCGGGCGTGGGCAGGGTCGTGTCGGTGGCGATGAAGGCGTTGCCGCCGACGGTCAGCACGTCGAACACGTCCTGGAAGCGCGAGAAGACCCAGGTGTCGTATCGCGGCAGAAAGAGCGCAGGCGCCTTGGCGCGCAGCACTTCGTAGAACGGCAGCGGCGCCTCCATCACCGCCTGGCTGAACGGATCGTAGTCCGCAACGTCGATCGGCAGCGTGGCCATCAGGCGTTTAGTGCCGGCATCGTCGCGCTCGCCCATTCGCCCTGCTTTGCGGTCACCGTATCGAGCGCCTTCTGCCAGAAGGCGAGGCCATTGGCATGGTTGACGAAGTTGAAGCTGGTCGCATGGCGGAATTCCAGCGCTTCGACACCCTCGGGCCCGGGGGTGTAGGTATAGGGCACGTTGGCGGGTACGAAGAAGGCGTCGCGCGGACCCAGCGTCTCGGTGCCGAGCCGGATGGAGCCCGCGACGATGTAATAAAGGCAATCGGCGTCGTGGCTGTGCAGCGGCAGCGGATAGCCGTGCTTGAACCAAACATGCAGCAGGCTGAAGCCGGGCAGGTTGACCAGCAGTCTCTCCTCGGCGCCGTTGAACACGCCCGCTTCCTGTACCTGGCCGAGCAGCGGCAGGACCTCGTCCCTGAACGGTTCGAAATGCATGCAGCCGGTCTCGGCCGCCATGGGCGCGTCGGCAGCGCGGAAGATCTTGAATTGCTTGTCGTCGGTCATCGTCGATCTCCAGGCTTAGGGTTCGAGCCCGTTCAACCGCCCGACGATCTGCGGGCGGAAGCCCAGCAGGGTCAGCAGGGTGTCGGAGCCGAACTGGCGAATGACGGGATTGAGCGAGAGGAACCAGTTTTCCTGGGGCAGGTAGATGGGCAGCGTGTACCAGTTGAATAAGCCGGCACGCGGGGCCTGGGTCTGGTTGCGGCCGGTGCGATGCCAGCAGCGCCCGTCGATGACGAGCATCGCGCCGGCGGGAGCTTCGATCGGCACCAGCACGGGCAGGGTCTCGTCGGCGCGATGGCTGCGATTGAGCAGGTGGCTGCCGGGGACGACACGGGTCGCGCCGTTGTCGGCGGTGAACGCGTCCAGGCACCAGGCGATATTGATCCCGTGCGGCGCGGCCCAGGGCTCGGGCATATAGGACTGGTCGGCATGCAGCACCTCGTCGGCGCCGTGCTGGTTGACCAGGTTGGCGGCGCTGCCCGAAAGCAGGGCGGGCCAGCCGATCGTCGCGCGCAGGAAAGCCAAGGCCAGCGGATGCTCGACGAGCCTGCAGAACGAGGGATCGCGGCTGATCAGGTTCCAGACGCGCTGGTTGGCATTGGTGTCGCCGTCGTAGGCATAGCGCTTCTGCCAGCCTTCCTCGCGGTCGAAGCGCGCGATGCGGTAGAGCGTAGCATGGTAGTCGGCGAGTTCGTCGGCGCCGAGCACACCTTCGACGACGCAGAAGCCGTCGCGGGCGAGTGCTTCCATGGCGGCTGCAGGGACCTGGGGCTCCGTGTCCGGCATGGCGAGTAGGGATGTCTCAGCCATCGCCTCAGTCTTTCGCCGCGAGTTGCGATAGATCGACATATTCCTCGAGCCGGGCGATCAAGCCCTCCCGCAGCGTGAAGACGATGCAGCCCGGCCAGTCGACCACCCGGCCGTCGGCGCTTTCGAGCTGAAGGATATGCTGCTGCACGAAGCCTTCCGCGGTCGGCAGCCGGCGCACCTCGATGTAGCGCCGGGCCGTGAAGTTATCGAACAGCGTCCTCAGCCCGGCGATGCTGGCCTCGGGCGCCAGGGCAAGCTGGTCGAAATTGTGCCAGATGCGCGCGTCGGGAGTGTAGCAGGCGAGCACGCCCGCTACCGATCCGGCTTCGAGCGCGCCGAAGAAGGCCTCCGCCAGGCTGTCGATGGGATCCGCGAGCGTGCTCATGCCGCCTCCGCCGCGCTGATCTGGTTGGCCTGCATGGCATGGCGCGCCGCGACGTAGCCGAAAGCGATGCCGCCGCCGATGGAGGCGCCGGCGCCGGGGTAGCTATGACCGACCACGGGCGCAGTGATATTGCCGGCGGCATAGAGCCCGGCGATCGGCACGCCCTCGGTGGTCAGGACGCGCGAGTATTCGTCGGTGACGAGCCCGCCCGAAGTGCCGACGTCGAGTGGCCAAATCCGCGTTGCATAGAACGGCCCCTGCTCGATCGCGCCAAGCGATGGGTTGGGTCCGTGGGTCGGATCGCCCATCGCCTTGTTGTGGCCGCTGGCGCCGCGATTGAAGTCCTCGTCGCGGCCGCGCGCGGCGAAGCCGTTGAAGCGTTCGACCTCGGCCAGGAAACAGGCGGCATCGATGCCGCATTTGCTGGCGAGTTCGGCCAGGGTGTCCGCCTTCACCAGATAGCCGCTTTCGACCAAAGGTTCGGGCGACTTGCCGACCATCACCGGACCCCAGCTATAGTGCTTCAAGGCGCGGCTTTCGAGGATGGCCCATGACGGCACCGCGCCCTTTGCATACATGCGCTGGCCGAACTCCATGTAGGACCCCGCTTCGTTGCCGACGCGCTTGCCGTCGGGGCCGACGATGATGATGTGCGGCTTGCCGCTCTCGCCCGGGACGTGGAAACCGCCATAGGTGCCGTCGGGCATCAGCGAGCCGGGGGTCCACCAGGCTTCTTCCATGCAGTCGATGTCGGCGCCCAGCGCCATCGCCATCTGCATCGCATCGCCGGTGTCGCCGGGATTGACCATGGTCCATTCGGTCTTCGACGGCTGCGGCTGGTACTTGTCGCGCATCTCCTGGTTGCGCGAGAAGCCGCCTGCGTTGAGCAATACGCCCTGCCGCGCGCCGATCGTGCGATCGCCCTCGGGCGTGCGCACCTTGACCCCGACCACGGCGCCGCGATCGGTGAGGAGCTCGGTCAACTCGTGCTCCATGCGGATCGGAATGCCGGCATCGAGCGCCGCGCGCAGCATGCGGCCCTGCACGGCATTGCCCGAGCCGCGGCGCTTGGCGCCGGTCAGCTTGTCGCGGAAGATGTCCCACCCCAGTCGCAGCGCCGCCTTCTTCCCCTTCCAGGTGCGCTTCGCCAGGGTCAGGTCGACGAATTTGAAGCTGCCGACGGGCAGCGGCGGGAAGCCGTAGAAGCTTCCCAGCTTGTCGCGCCATTCGTCGAGTTCGTTAAGATCGAACAGTTCGGCCGAGATCGTCCGGCCATAGTCGTGCCCGCCCGGCGCCGCCGAATAGTAATCGGGCCAGGGAACGCGGATCAGCTTGACTCCCTGGTCGAGGAGGAACTGCACCGCGCGAGGGCCTTCCGTCAGGAACATCTCGCGCTTGGCCGTGGGCGAGGCTTTCGACGGTTCGCCGACGATATGGTTGAGATAGGTGCGCGAGGCTTCCTCGCTGTCATCGTCGAGCAGCGGGTTGTTGGGGATCCAAGCGATCCCGCCCGAGAAGGCGGTCGAACCGCCAAACAGCGCCTGCTTCTCCAGGATCACGGGGCGACCGCCCAACGCCTTGGCCGCGAGTGCCGCGGTCACCGATGCACAGCCGCTGCCGACGATCACCAGGTCGAAAGTCTCGTCGAAATTCATCCAGCCCCTCCGCAAGGCGAGCCTGCGTCGTTCGCCGGCAGGCTCGTTTGAACGACTATCCTAGTGTTGCGGGAAGGGGCTGTCTTTGACACCTCGCGACATTCGACTGGGCAATGCCGACAGCACGATCCCGGGACGGCAAGCCCCCGCGTGGTTGCCAGAAGGCCCCGCCTTTGGCATCTTCCGGGAGCAACTTCGACGAAGGGCGAAGGCGGCCAAGAAAATGATGGTCGAGAGGAGCAATAGGGTGAACACGAGCGGTTCGAATCCTCAGGTCGCGGCACCGCCAAGCGATTCGCAGGCCATGGTGCGCGCCGAGAGCCTGACCTATTTCGCCGAGCTGGTCCGCTCGCGCGGGCACGACCCGCACCCGCTGTTCGCCAGCGTGCGCATCGACCCCGCGGTCGTGGCGACACCCGATCAGTTCATTCCCTATCGCCAGATGATCCAGCTGCTGGAAAACGCCGCGGACAAGCTCGATTGCCCCGATCTCGGCCTGCGCCTGGCACAGCGGCAATATTCGGAAGGCATCCTCGGCCCGCTCGACATCGCAATGCGCAATTCGGCGACCGTGGTCGACGCCTGGCGCTTCTGTGCGGACCACGCCTACACCTACAGCTCGGGCGCTAATGTCGCGATCGTCAGCGACCGCGAGCGCGACCGGACCGCGATCCGCTTCGAGATCGTCCTGCCGCGCCTCTATCGTCGGCGGCAGGCGGTCGAGCATGCGCTGCTGATCTCGCACCTGGCTACCCGCATGTTCTCGGGCGACCGGGCAGTGCCGCGCGAGGTCTGGTTCCAGCACGAGCCGATCGAGGAAGCGACATCGCACGAGGAGCGCTTCGGCTGCCGCGTTCGCTTCGCCCAGCCGAGCAATGGGCTGTTCTATGCGGCGGGTGATTTCAGCACGCCGGTGGTCGGGCGCAACGATCGGGTCTTGCAACTCGCGACCTATTTCATCGATTCCCAATTCCCGTCGCCGACCGCGCTGATCCGCAGCCGCGTGAGGCTGGCGATCGAGCAGCAGTTGGGCGAGGGGGCCTGCACCCAGCTCGATGTCGCGGCGGCGCTGGCCATGCATCCCAGGACCTTACAGCGCCGGCTGCGCGACGAGGGCGGGAATTTCGAGGCGATCAAGGACGAGGTGCGCCGCGATGCCGCGGTTCGGTACCTGCGGCAGACGCGCTTGCCGTTGAAGACGGTGGCGAGCCTGCTCGGCTATAGTGAGCTGTCGGTGCTCTATCGCAGCTGCCAGCGATGGTTCGGAGAGTCGCCGACGACCGTACGACAAGTGAAGGACATTGCCCTGCTGGATGCCCCCGGCGCGGAACTGCGCTGGTCGGCTTGAGTGGGATCCTCCCCGAAAGAGGGGGAGTATCTAGCTTGCTCTCATTCCGCCGCTTCAGGCACTTCCACCAGCGGTTCGGCCCCCAGCGCGTCGTCCGCATGCGCATCCTCCAGGAACCGACGCAGGGTCCGATGGAAGTGCGACACCGCACGCTCCTGGACTGGGCTCGGCCGGCCGCCCTTGAAGCCGCGTGACTTCATGCCTTTCTGCACCTTGGGAATGTTCTCGAAGTCCTGGCGGAAGATCAGCGGATAGTCGCCGTCGCGCCAGTCGTCGTAGACCTCGTGCTCGACCTTGGGCTCCTGGCCCGGGGCGAAGCGTTCGAGCGACCAGACGTCGAACACCGTCTTCTGGTGATCGTCGCCGCAGGGGCGGAAGCGGTACCAGATCACCGCTTCGACCGCGGGATGAAGGAAGGCGGTGTTGGGGAACACGTGCCAGTCGAACCCGCTTTCCGCCATATATTCGGGAGTGAGGCCAGCGGGCCAGCCGGCGCCGGATTCGACTGCGGCTTCGTAGATGAACTGGCCCCATTTCCCGAGCACTTCCTCGGCCGGCGCGTCAGCGGCCACTTCCTTGCGCAGACGCTGCGTCGCTTCATAGGCGCGATCGGTCTGCATGGCTTTCAGGTAGTCGCGGAACTGGTCGGCATATTCGAACAGGTACTCGCGAAAGTCGCTGATCTCCTTGGGCGGCAGCCGTTCGCTGCGGCCGACGGGTAGACCTGCGCCGCCGGCATAGGAGATCCAGCCATGGCGCCCCATGGCTCGGCTGATCGAATAGTCCTTGGTATAGGTCAGCATCTGCGCGTGCGTCGTCTGCACGTGGTAGAATTCGGTGAAGGCGCCCAGCGTGGTCTTCCAGTTGGCCGGCACGGTCACCGTCTTGTACCAGGCGGGGCGCAACTTCTCGAACTCGTAGAGCTCGCACTTGGCCTTCATCGGCTCGAGGAACTGGTCGAGCGGCTGGCATCCGTCATCCATGTTGATCCAGACGAAACCGCCCCAGGTGCCGATCTGGACCGGGACGAGATCGATGTCCTGCTGGCTGAGGCACGTGCCCCAGTCGGCGCGGTCGACCACTTTGACGCATTCGCCGCTGTTGGCGAAGCGCCAGCCGTGGAACGGGCAGACGAACTGCTTGGTATTGCCCTTGCCCTGGACGAGCTGGGTACCGCGGTGGGTGCAGAAATTGTAGAACGCGCGCAGCGTGCCGTCGTCGCCGCGCGCGATGACGATCGAATCGTCGATGATGTCGTAGACGATGTAGTCGCCGGGATTGGGCACTTCGTCCTCACGGCAGGCGATCTGCCAGACCTTGGGCCACAGGTGCTCCTTCTCCAGCTCGTGGAAGCTTCGATCGAGGACGTCGGCCTTCGGAACGTAGTCGTCGCGCACGTCTTCGGGAGAATAACCCACCATCTAAACTCCGATCCCAAAGGGCCTTGTGGCCTGTCGTGTGCAGGCTACCGCAGCGGGCGCCTCCTCGCCAAAGCCTGCGGATTGACCTCAGGCGACAATCTGGCTGCGGCACCGACCAGCAGGCGGGCCGGGCATGGCTCGGACCGGCGCCTGGGTGCATGGAGGACGGGCAGCATCGGAGTTGTACTCTTGCACGTCACGCTCAATCCTCGGCTCGATGGCCCGGCGATCGCCCGCGATCTCGAGGATCAGGGGTTCAGCATCATCGAAGGCGTGCTCGACCCGGCCCAGGCCGCGGCGCTCAAGGCCCGGCTTATCCAAATCGCCGGCGAGCTGGAGGCCAGGGGCGTCTCGACCCATACGGCGATCATCGACCCCAACCCGGCCAACGTGCGCGTCTATGGCCTGCCCGATCACGACCCGGCCTTCCTGCAGCTGGTATCGGAACCGGTGGTGCGCGAAGTCGTCGATGCCTGCCTGGGACCGGACGTCATCCTCTCCAACTTCTCGGCGAATATCGCACGGCCGGGCGCCAAGGCCATGAAGATCCATTCGGACATGGCCCTGGTGATCCCGGCGCCCTGGCGCGAGCGCTGGGCACTCAACATGATCTGGTGCCTTGACGACATTTACGACGCCAACGGCGCCACGCGCTATTTGCCCGGCAGCCATCGCTTTTCCGAGATGGCGGAGCTGCCCGCCGACGCCGAAGCGCAGATGCGTGCGTTCGAGGCGCCGGCCGGATCGGTGATCGTGCTCGATGGGCGTACCTGGCATTCCTCGGGCGACAATATCACCCAGGACGCCGACCGGGCCTTGCTGTTCGCCTATTTCAGCCGGGGCTTCATTCGTCCGCAGGCCTGCTGGCATGAGACTCTGCGGCCCCCGACGATTACCTCGTTGGACGAAGCGCAGCGCCAGCTCTTCGGCTTTGGTGAGCTTGCCAACGTGCATGGCGCAGGCCTCGTCACGCTGACCTGATAGGTTTGTCGGCGAAGGCCCGCGATGTGTCGTCCGGCGTCATAGACCATCGCCACCCGTGGACATAGCTATCCTGGTCAGGACAGCAGACCGGCTGGCAAGCCGGCCCAAGCAGCGGGAGTAGAGCATGGACTATCGCACGCTCATCAGGAATGGCACTGTCGTCGACGGAACCGGCCGCCCGGCTTATCGCGCCGACGTGCGCATCCGCGCTGGACGCATTGCCGAGATCGCTCCGCAGCTCGAACCGCGGGACAACGAACGCGTGTTCGACGCGAGCGGCTGCTACGTGACCCCCGGCTTCATCGAGGCGCATAACCACTGGGACGCGGCGGTCTGGTGGTCGCCGAACATGGAGCCTTTTCCGGGCTATGGCGTAACCACTTCGATCAACGGCAACTGTGGCTTCTCGCTGGCGCCGCTTCCGCAGGATGGCTCGGGTCGCGACGACATCGTCGACATCTTCAACTTTTTCGAGGACATCCCCGAAGTCCCGATGAGGGGCGCCATTCCCTGGGATTGGCACACGTGGAGCGACTACAAGTCCACGCACGAGCGCAACGTGCGTACGCCGGTCAATTTCGCTTCGTTCTGTGGCCACATCCCGATGCGCCTGGCGGTCATGGGCGAGGCGGCCTGGGAACGCGCCGCGACGGCCGAGGAGGTCGAGCGAATGTGCGCCCTGCTCGACGACGCGCTCGCGGCCGGGGCCATGGGCCTCTCGTCGAACCAACTCGACCACGACAAGCACGACAGGCCGCTGCCCTCGCAACTGGCCGATGACACGGAATACCTTGCTCTCCTGGGCATCCTGGCACGCTATCCTGGTGCCACCTTCCAACTTATCATCGACAACTGGATGCACATGACCGCGACAAAGGTGGTCGAACGGCTCGGCGGGCTCTGCGAGCAGGCGGGGGTGCCGTATCAGTGGGCAGGACTGCCGACGCTCGACTTCCAGCAGCAGGCGGCGAGCGAGCAGTGGGAACTGCACGAACGGTTCAAGGCGCAGAACCTGCCGTTCTGGACCGGCTTCACCCATGTGCAGTTCATGTTCTCGGTTGATTTCAAGCGTACGCTGATCTTCGCGCAGCTGGGCTTGCAGCCTTGGCAGGATATCGTCGAGATCACGGACGATCAGGCCAAGCTGGCCGCTCTGGCCGATCCCGAATGGCGCGCGCGGGCACGCGAGAGCTGGGACTCCGGCTTCAGCAACAATGCCTTCACCGCTCAGTCGGTGTTCCTGCGCGAAAGCGAGAATGGCTCGGGCCCGGTGGGCGTGAAGCTCGAAGTGTTCATGCAGGCCGAAGGAATCGATCATCCATCCGACGCGCTGGCCGACTGGGTGATCCGCAATGGCACGGACTCGGTCGCGCTACAGGACGGCTGGGGCAAGGTGCAGGAAACGATCATCCGCTTGCTCAAGGATCCCCGCTCGATTCCCAACGTCTCGGACGCGGGGGCGCACGGCAAGATGTTCTGCGGTGCAGGCGACAACGTGCTGTTGCTGACCGAATACGTCCGCGACGGCAAGCACCTGACGATCGAGGAGGGGATCAACGCGCTGACCGGCCGGCAGGCGGAATTTTTTGGCTTGAGCGACCGCGGCGTCTTGCAGGTGGGCATGCTGGCTGACGTCTGCGTGTTCGACTTAGCCGAGATCGAGCGGCGGCCAGAAGAGAAACTTTGGGATATTCCCGACGGCTCGGGTGGTCGGACATATCGCTATATCCGGCCTGCTGCTCCGATGCGTCTTACGATCGTCAATGGTATCCCGACGTTCGACCAAGGCGTGTTCACAGGGAAATTTCCTGGCCGCTTCATCGGTCCGCATCGTGGTATCGAGCGGGCAATCGCTGCCGAGTAGGGTGCCGAGAATCTAAGATCGTCCGCGCCTGGCCAGCCGTGCTCGACCCCTTGGCGGAACTTCATAGGCCTTCAGCTCGCGCGTCCTAGGCACACCGCCAGGTGTCCGCCTCGGCAAGCGAGCCCCACCTGGCCGTGAGCCGCTGCATGCCATAGGGAAGAGAAGTAAGGCTGGGGCCGCCGACTGAACGGTCTTGAGATGGGCGCTAAGGCTCGTCGGAAGCTGCCCTCGGTTCATAACTTCACGTTTCGTATGACCTTTGCAGCAATTCTGCGCTGATCGGAATATCCATCTCCAGAAGTAGTTGTGCCATGCCCTTGGCGACGGGGTCCACATAGGTCGAGGCCAGGACGCCGCCGTCCATTGCATTCCGCACGACGAAGTTCAGCGCGGACAATCCCGGCACGCTGAAGCTTTCGACGCTAAGCGCACCGGGATAGCCGAGTGCTCGGCCGTAGTGTTCGCCCACCGTTGCTGGTGTGAGCGCGGCCGCGATGTAGGGCAGATATTCGGATTGCCGTGCGATCACCGCGACGTTGAACAGGTTGCCTTTGTCGCCGCTCCGTGCCCAGGCCAGCCGGACTAGCGGCACAACGCGCAGCGGATCGGCATCATCAGCCGGTACCGGCAAGGCCGGCGCCTTGCTTCGTGCGTGGTGCCCCGCGTCAGCATCCTCCCGCCGGAACGAAATGGGGGCTCCATCGAGCGTAACGGTCAGCGACAGGGCTGACTTGGGGAGGAGAAACCCGCTGATCCATTGGACCGGGCGGACCGAGGCGCCGAGTCCCAATGTAGTGCCGACGGACATGTGGCTGATCGCCGAGGCCTGTTCGCGTACAAGCAGTTGCGCGCCTTCGCGGTCCGGATGATCAGCCACAATCCGGCACAGGGCGGTCGTCGCTCCCTCACCGCTGCCGCCGATAACGTCGCAGCGCGTTCGCGTGAGCGGCGGTAACTGGCTCTGGCGCAACATGGTGTCGACGCGGCGGAACAGTTCCGCGCCGATCCTCTCCGCCTTGGCGTCGGCTTCGAGGCCTATGATCGGGATGAGCGCCGCCGCTCGCCATCCGCTGTCGTAAGTCAGGCTGGCCTTGTAGGTCCCGCTCCGGCCCAGTCCGCGGGCACCTTTGACCGCGACGCGATCGGGGCCGATCTGCTTCAACGTGACCGCGGTGAAATCGCAGACCACGTCGGCCACGACATAGCGCTGCGGATCGCTGACTTCGTAGAGCAACTGTTCGGACACCGTTCCGACCGAAACCAGACCGCCGGTGCCCTCAGGCTTGGTGATGACCAGACTGCCGTCAGCGGCGCACTCGCCGATCGGCATGCCGATCCCCGCCCAGTCGGGTACGTCGCGCCAGTCGGTGAAGGTGCCGCCGGTGACCTGCGCCGAGCATTCGAGCAGGTGTCCGGCCAGCGTTCCCGCGGCGAGCAGGTCGAAATCGTCCGGCCCCCAGCCGAATTCCTGGATTAGTGGCCCCAGCGCCAACGCGCTGTCGACCGCGCGGCCGGTGATGACGATGTCTCCGCCGGCGCCCAATGCGGCCGCGATCGGGAAGGCGCCGGTATAGGCGACGAGACTGTCGACGCGGTCGGCGCGTTCGACCTTTTCCAGCACCGACGAGCCATCGAACATGTCGCACGTATCGGCGTCGATATGGGCATTCAGGTTCGCCGTGAGATTGTCGCCAGCGACAACGCCGATGCGCGGGCACAGCCCCAATGCCTCGGCGCGGCGGCGCAGAGCTTCGGCGCAGGCTGCGGGATCGAGCCCGCCGGCATTGGCGACGATGCGAATGTTCCGGTCGAGCAGGGTCTGGAGGTGCGGCAGGATATAGTCGTCGGCGAAATCGGCCGCGAATCCTAGGCCGGTGCCTTGGGCCATGCCGCGGCCCAGCCCGCCCATGACCGATTCCGCAAGGAAATCGAATATGATGTAGTCGAGCTTGTCGGCCTTCTCGAGCAGTTGGGCGATGCCCATGCGGCTGTCGTTGAAGAAGGCGGTGGCGGCGCCGATCCTGACGATCCGGCTCACTCTATGGCTCCTGCCAGCCGTTTGGCGCGAGCTGTCCTAGGGCGGCGTCGTCGAAGGTGCCGAAGCCGGCGTTTGACAGCGGCTGGATGCAGACGTGATCGGCGCCTGCCTGCCAGTGCGAGCGTACTCGGTCGCGCAGCGCGTCGAGATCGCCCCAGGCGACCGTGGCATCGATCAGCCGGTCCGATCCCCCATCGTCCAAGTCGGCGTCGCTGAACCCGAGGCGCTGCCAGTTGGCGCGGTAGTTCGGCAGGTTCAGATACATGCCAAGCGTGGCGCGCGCGGTCGCACGGGCCTTCGCCACGTCGGTTTCGAGCACCACCATCTGTTCGACGCAGAGCAGCTTATCGGGGCCGAGGCGCTGTCGCGCATCGGCGGTGTGCTCGGGGGTGACGTTGTAGGTATGCGCGCCGTCGGTCATCTCGGCCGCCAATTCGAGCATGCGCGGGCCGAGCGCTGCGATCACCAGCGGCGGCGTCGCTGCCGGCGGCGGGGCCATGTAGAGCGATCGCGCCATGGCTTCGAGATAGGCCCGCATCGCCGCGATCGGTTTGCCGTATGCATGTCCGCGCATTCGTTCGACGGCCGGCGCGTGCGAGACGCCGAGGCCGAGCAGGAACCGCCCATCCGACTGTTCGGCCAGTCCCTGCTGGACCGCGCGGGCCGACTGCGCGTCGCGTGCGTAGATGCTGGCGATGCCGCTGGCGACGATCAGGCTGGAAGTATTGGCGAGCAGCCAGGACGACAGCACGGTCACGTCGCGGCCGAAGCTTTCGGGCTGCCAGAGCGCGCCATAGCCCAGCGCCTCGACGGTCCTGGCCAAATGCGCGACCTGCGCCGATGACAGCCCATCCGTGGCGCACCAGACTCCCAGACGACCAAGTTCCATGCAACCTCCAGCAATGGCCGCCCGCGTGGGCAGCAGAAGTTATTTCGCGACGAAGGCGACGAAGCGGTCGGCGAGAACTTCGACGATGAGAAAGTCTGCCGCCACGCCCAGATTGCGCGCGGCGTGGTTGCTCTGGTCGAACAGTTCGTAGAGCAGCAGCGAGGCCTCGACATAGCGGCGGCGATCCGCTGGCGCGTGCGGATCGAGCGCGAAGGCCGGAATGTCCTTGCCGAGCGCGGAGATGCTGTCGTCGATGAAGGCGTGGCCTTCCTCGGCGAAGCCGGCTTCGATCACGTTCGCCTGGATGAACGCCTGCAGGATCGCGCGCTGTTCGCGGTCGACCGCGAAGATCCCGGCGATCCAGTCGCGTACCGTCTCGAGATCGCGGAAGTCGCGGCTGCCGATCGCCGCGATCATCGGCAGGTGGGCTTGCGCGTTCAACCGGAAAAGCTCGGTCGCGATTTCGGCCTTGCCGCCGAAGTGGCGGTAGAAGGTCATCCGGCTGACGCCTGCCGCCAGCGCGATCTCCTCGATCGACACCGGCACGTAGCCGCGCTCGCAGAAGGCCGTCGCCGCGGCGGCCAGCAGCCGGCCGCGCGTATCCTCCTTGCGGCGGCTCTGGAACGCGAGCAGCCCGGCGGGCAGGGCGAGGGCGGCGCCGGTCATTCGGCGGCGATCGCCAGTTCTTCGGACGTCTCGGGGCCGACGAACCGGCCCGGATAGCGGCCGGTGAACTCGCCGCGGTCGAAAGTCGGCTCGCCGTTGACCAGGGTCAGGCGCATTGGCGCCGGATCGCGCGTGTAGCGATAGGTACGTCCGCCGGTGCCGTCCCAGACGTCCCAGGTCTTCTTCTCGGGCCGCATCTCGATCTCGTCCAAGTTGAACACGGTGATGTCCGCCGCCTTGCCGACTTCGATCAGCCCGCGATCGTGCAGTCCGAAGAATTCGGCGAGCCGCCAGGTCAGCATGTGCACGCCCTGCTCGATCGAGATGATGCCGCGGTCGCGGACATAGTCGGTCAACAGGAACACGTTGTAGCCTGCGCCGCAGAACAGCTTGCCGTGCGCGCCGGCGTCGCTGACGTTGGCGAGCGAGTGGGTGTCGACGAGCAGCTTTTCGAGGATCTCCTCGTTCTTCTCCCAGGACTTCTTGAGGATCACCGATTCCTGGCCGTTGTTGAGCACCCACTGCGCCATCGCGTCGGAGGCGTGGTTGATGCCGGTTTGCGCCATGTAGTCGGCCAGGGTCACGCCGATCGGGCCGTAGCCGGACTCGCTTTCGCGCAGGAACAGCGCGTCGGGGTGGTGCAGGTAGGAATGCGGGAACTGGTTCTCCCAGGCATCCCGCGCGCGGTCGCGCCATTCCGGGTCATTGAGCAGGGCGACCTTGGCGTCCCAGCCGGGCGTGTTGACCAGTTCCTGCCAGACCGGGTTGCCGTTCTGCCCGAAGACCAGCGTGCGGCCGAAATTGATCACCGAGGTGGGCGAGAGCACGTTGAAGCTGGTGTAGATCGGCAGACCCTCGGCCTTGAACTGCGCGTGCAGTTCCTCGGCCCGTGCGAGTTGCGGCTTCATGTATTCGAGCGAGGGCATGCCGGCCCACTGCAGGCGGACGCCGGTCTTCTTCGCGAGCTTTCCGAAGCGCTCGAGATTGTCGTTGGCCGTGTGGCGCATGAAGTAGTCGAGGATGACCTGGATCGTCGCGCCCGGATAGCGTGCGACCACCTCCATCAGCGCCTCGAGTTCGGCATCATCGGCGAGTTGCGAGGGCAGGGGGCGCTCGTACTTGTCGAAATCGAGGAAGTTGGAAGACAGGCCCATGGCGCCGGCCGCGAGCGCATCGTCGAGCAGCGCGCACATCCGGGCGATCTCGTCGGGCGTTGCAGTGCGCGTCCAGGCATCCTGGCCCATTACCGAAAGCCGCATCGGGATGTGGCCGCAGAACGAGCAGAAGTTCAGCGGCAGGCGGACCTTGGCCTCCATCGAGGCCTTGTATTCGCTCCATTTGCTCCAGTCCCAGGGGACGATCGAGCGCATCGGCTCTTCGGGAATGTCCTCGAAGTAGTTGAAGATGTCGATCACGTTCTGGCGGCCCTCGTCGCTGGCGGGGGCCGGGGCCATCGAGAAGCCGCAATTGCCGTTGATCGAGGTCGTCGCGCCATAGGCGGGCAGTGGATCGAGGTTAGGCGACCACCAGACGCCGCCGTCCCAGTGGTTATGCGTCTCGATCAGACCGGGTGTGACGTAGCAGCCCGCGGCGTCGAACACGCGTTCGCCGGTGCCCGCCGCCAGATCGCGGCCGATCTCGACGATCCGGCCGCCGGCGATGCGAACGTCGGCGGCATAGGCCGGCGCACCCGAGCCATCGACCACGGTGCCACCCTTGATGAGGATACGGATTTCCATCGCATTTCTCCCGGCTCGACTCGGCTTGGCGCCAATGTGTTACATGCTGTCACACGTTAGGGGCGGGCGGAGGTTAATTGCAATAGCTGTATGCTATTTGGCCGCGGCCGGCCAGACCAGCGGAAGGCATGGGATCATCGCGGCGGCGCCGACCTGGACTTTGAGCGAAGCGCCTTCGGCAATGGCGAAGTCGGGAATGCGGGCCAGCCATTCTTCGAGGAAGATGCGGATTTCCGCACGGGCGAGCATCGCGCCGAGGCAGAAATGCGGCCCCGCGCCGAAGGTGGCGTGGGCGATGCGCGGCCGCTGGAAATCGACCGCGAGCCAGTCCTGCCCGTCCTGCGGGAAATTGCCCAGCGGCGTGGGGACGACGATGAGATCGCCGCGCTTGAGCGTCACGCCGCCAAGCTCGGTGTCCCGCTCGACCTCGCGGGTGAGATTGACCATCGCCATGCGCCGCAGGAATTCCTCGATCGCCGAATTGACCAACGCCGGTTCCTCGCGAAGCTGGCGGCGGTGACGGGGGCTCGTTGCGAGGAAACGCACGATGAAGCCGAGCATGCCTGCGACGGTATCGAGCCCGGCGAGCAGCAGTACGCTCATGAGTCCCTGCAGCGGAGCATCGTCTAGAAGTTCGCCGTCGATCCTCGCGAGCGCGAGCTGGCTGACCAGGTCCTCGCCCGGCACCGCGCGGCGCTCGCGGACCTTGACCATGGTGTAGCCGGCCAGTTCCTCGAAACCGCGCATGCGTGTCTCGGGCACGTCGGGCCGAATGATGCGGTCGACGATGCCCATGATGTGCCCGCGATCCTCGGGCGGCAGATCGAGCATGCCCATGAAGATCGCGATCGGCATCTGCTGCGCGAAATCGCCGATGAATTCGCAGTGGCCCTGCGGTTCGAGGGCCTCGATCAGGCCGATCGAGAGGATACGCGCGCTATCCTCTAGCCGCTGGACCTTGCTGGGCGTCATCGCCGGTCCGATCAGCCGCCGGTACTTGTGGTGATCGGGCGGATCGAGCATCAGCGGAATGATCGGCGGCACCGGATTGGCCGATTTGGGCACGCGCATGGCACGGCTCGAGAACGTCTCCGCATCCTCGAGAATGCGGCGCACCTGGCCATCGCCCGTGGCGACCCAGTGGCCGCCGTTGCGCTGCGTCCAGAACAGCCCGGGCACGCCGGAATCGCGCAGACGGACCATGGCGGCGGCGAAGTCCCCGTCGGGTGCATCGACAACGAAGGTGTCATAGTCGACCACCAGCGCCGGCGCCACGTGATCGGGCAGGTGCTCGCGTGAGGGATAGAGCATGGCGGCAAGATCCTCCAAGCCGAACTTGCCAAAGCGCGAAAGTCTGAGCAATAAGAATTGCATCAGAATCATTCTATTAGGGTGGTCGCGCTTGGGCATGCATCTTCTCGTCGAGAGGGCAGCGGCGTCATCGGCGCGGCGGCGACCAAGCATTTCGCAAGGATGCCCGGCTGAAGCGTGACGGTGCTGTCGCGACGGCGTCCCCTGGTGACGCAGGTCGTCCGCTTTGATCATGCGAGCGTCGATCTTTCCGATCCGGCCGCCTGTGCCGAACTTGCAGGACCACTGCGACCCGTCACGCACCTGATCTATGCTGCCGTCTTGGAATGACCGGGCCTTGCCGAGGGCTGGCGGGGTCCCGAGCGGATCGCCGCGATGTTCGCCAAGCGCGAAGGCCTAGGTCTCGGAACAGAGTGCTGCTGAATGCTATGGTGCCTTGGCCATAGCGACCCGGGTCAAGGGCGCCAAAAGGTCCCCTCGCTACGCCCGCCGATGTGGCGGGAGATTTCCGCCGACAGAGCAGCCGTTCGCCTGTGCTGGTGAGCGCGCTGATAGCGGCGGAGTTCTCGATCGTTCGCGCGAGTCATCTCGTGCCAGGATAATCTCGACGCGGTCACTGTGGGAGCGGCCCAGCCGATGCACCATGCAGCGCCAGCGAAATCATTCTGCTATCTCTTTTCAGGCGTCCCTGGCGGCTGGACCGGGCCGAGTTGCAGTGCCACGGCGTCGATCGTGCCCGTATAGGTGAAAGGCACCTCATAGTCGTCGCTGACGGGCGAGCCCGTGTCACGGCCGATCGTTGCGTCCTCGGGCGCGAACTTGAACGGCGCGGTGCGTTCGACGCGGCCTTCGGCAGCCGGTTCCCCATCGATGCGCAGCACGAAGCGGCCGCCCTTGCCGAAACCGGGGCCGTCGACCGTGAAAGCGATCGTGATCTTGTGCCGGCCTGGTGGCAGCGCTTGCGGCGCGGCCAGGCGGAACAGCGCGGTGTCGCGGTCGCTGGTACGGTAGAGGAAGGTGGGGACGCCCTTGAGCATGGTCAGCGCCCACCCGGACATCCGTCCGCCTTGGGTCGCAAGCACGCCTTCGCTTCCCGCATGCACGTTGATGTTCGCGTCGATCGACCAATTGCGGTTGCTCAGAGCGGGGAACACGCCTTCAGGATAGCGGTCGGGCGTCGCGCGGAATACGTAGCGTCCGGGTTCGGACAAAGGTTCGGGCCGGGCGCCGGGAAGCATCGAGGCGAGATTGCTCGCCGCCATCGGGAGCACTTGATTGCGCCTGGCTTCGGCCTGCCACAGCGCGCTGAGCTCGGCTACCCTGTCAGGATGGGCGGCGGCGACATCTTCCGCCTGCGAGAAGTCCCGGCTCAGGTCGAAGAGCTGCCAGGGCAGTGCCGCGTCGGGCTGGGCCGCGCCCAGGCGAGGATCCGTCTTCACCCGCTCGGCCAGCATCCAGCCGTCGTGATAGATCGCGGCATTGCCGAAGACCTCGAAATATTGGGTGCGGTGGCGCGAGCGTGCCTGCGGCTGGGTGAAGCTGTAGGCGAAGCTTACGCCGTCGAACGGCTGCTGCGTCACGCCGCCAAGTGAAGCTGGTGCGGCGATGCCGGTCGCCTCCAGGATCGTCGGCATCACGTCGGTCACGTCGGCGAACTGTTGGCGCACGCCGCGCGCCGTGAGCTTCGCCGGCCAGGAGACGACCATGCCGTTGCGTACGCCGCCGAGCCGCGAGGCGACGGTCTTGTAGTAGGGCAGTGGCGTGTTCATGGCCGCGGCCCAACCGACCGGCCCTACCGAATTGCTGTGCGGTCCGCCGATCTGGTCGAGATGGGCAAGCGACCAGGCGATCTCCTCGTCGCGGCCGGCGCTCATCGACACGCGGGTCATATAGTTGAACGAGCCCAGTTCGCCGCCTTCGCCCGAGGCGCCGTTGTCGCCTTCGACGAAGACCACCAAGGTGTTGTCGAGCTGGCCCGAGGCTTTCAGGTCGTCGAGCACGCGGCCGATCTGCGCGTCGCAATAGGCCATCATCGCCGCGTAGACTTCCATGTAGCGCGCCGCGATCGCCTTCTCGTCGGACGAGAGCTGAGCCCAGGGGCGGATGCCCTCGGGCAGCGGCGAGAGTCTGGCTTCGTGCGGGATGATGCCCATGCGCTTCTGCCGCGCGAAAGCGGCCTCGCGATAGGCATCCCAGCCCTGGTCGAACCGGCCCTTGAACTTCGCGATCCATTCGGCGGGGGCCTGCAGCGGCGCGTGGGCGGTGCCCGGCGCATAGTACATGAGGAACGGTGCGTGCGGATGCTGGACCCGCTGGGTCTGCAACCAGGCCAGAGCATGATCCGCGAGGTCGCGATCGAGGATGTAACCTTTCTCGGTCCCATCGCCCTTAGCCGGCGGATCGACCATGCGCGTATTTTCGATCAATTGCGGCGCATACTGGTCGGTCCAGCCACCGTGAAATCCATAGAAATACTGGAAGCCCAGGCCGCTGGCCCACTGGTCGAATGGGCCCAGGCTGCCGCTTTGCCAGGTGGGGACATTGTGGTGCTTGCCGAGCCAGGCGGTGTCGTATCCCGCGGCCGAGAGCACTTGCGCGACGGTGCCCGCGCTCTTGGGAATGATCGAATTATAGCCGGGCTCGCCGCGCGCCAAGTCGGCGACGCTGCCGAAGCCGACGGCATGATGGTTGCGACCCGTGAGCAGGGCGGCGCGCGTTGGCGAGCAGAGGCCGGTGGTGTGGAAGTTGTTGTAGGTCAGCCCGTTCGCCGCGAGCCGATCGAGGTTCGGCGTCGGAATCCCGCCGCCCAGCGCGCTCGAGGCGGCGAAGCCGACGTCGTCGGTCATGATCACCAGCACGTTGGGCGCGCCTGGCGGCGGCGCGGGCGCCGGGGGGTAGCCCGTCTCTGCGGCGAGGGGAGACCAGGCGAGCGACCAGGACGCGGTCGCCGCCAGCAAGGTGTTACGCAACCTTCGAGCCATTGGGCTATCTCCCCTCGATGTCATCACGCTCAGTCGCCGAAGCGATACTTGACGCGAACCCCATACATCCGCGGCTCGTTGGGGATGCCCGCCTCCCATCCGAATGACGAGCCGATATAGTAGGTGTAGTATTTCTCGTTGGTCAGGTTGGTGATGAAGAACGAGAGATCAACCGGACTGCCGGCCACGCTTGACCAGTTGAGGTTGGCATTGACGAGGTTTTGCGGTGCTATCGTTTGCCGGCTCGGCAGCGACGAGCTGTTGCCGAACATCGAGCTTTGATAGGTGTAGGTCGCCGACAGTGTCATCCGACCAAGGGTCTCGGGAAGCGGCACGGTATAGCTGCCCGTCACCGTCACCTTGTTCTTGGGCGTCATGGCCAGCACGCCCCCAACCGTCGCGGCGGGCAGCAACTGGGCGAAGCCCGGCGGCACGTTCGACAGGTCCGGGAAACTCTTGAGCTTGGTATCGAGGTAGGCATAGCCCACGTCGACACGGAAGCCCGCGAACGGGGAAATCGAGGCATCGACTTCCACGCCCTTGATCGTCGAGGTTGCGCCGCTGGCGATGCCCTGTGCCGCCGAGACGGCCGGGGCACCGACGCAGGAGGCGGGCTGCTGGGCCGGCGGTAGCAGACTGCAGGGCAGCGTATTGATCGCGATCTGCTGGCTCGCGAAATCGTTGTAGAAGGCAGCGATGTTGAAGGTGCCGCGCACCGCGCCGTCGAAGCTGGTCTTCGCGCCGATCTCGTAGAGATCGAGCTTCTCGGGTCCCCAGGTCTCCAGGCCGTAGCTGGTTACGTTGACGCCGCCCTGGCGATAGCCGCGCGCATATTTGGCATAAACCAGCACGTCGTCGTTCGGCTTCCAGTCGAGGTCGACCAGCCAGGTCGGCCGATTCGACGAGACGCGCCGCGAGAAGTTGCAGCGCGATGGATCGGCGGCGATCTGGGCCGAGGTGCCGCCGATGACCACGCCGGTCGGCTGCGAGCAGGCGACGCCGCTGGGCGCCGACGGGGTCGAGCCGGCAGGGAAGGTGTACTTGAGCACCTGACCCAGGCCCGACTGGACGTCGGAGGTGTAGCGGAAGCCCGCGGTCAAGCTCAGCGTCGGCGCGAACTTCAAGGTTCCTTGGGCATAGAGGCCCAGGTTGCGGAAGTGGTACTTGCTCTGCGATAATTGCTCGAAGCCGCGGCCGGTGATGTCGGCGCAAAGCTTGGCGACGATGTCGGAGCAGGCGATGCCGCTGGCACCGATCGTCGTCTGGAAGCCCTGGAGCGGATCGGCGACCTCAAGGTAGCCGCCGACCTGATACGACAGGTTGTCGCTCGGTTTGCCTTGGAGCTGGAGTTCCTCGGTGAAGGTCGACTGGCCGATGTTGTTGGTGCCCGGCACGTTGTTCGCGCCGGCCGGGTGATAGCCGACAGTCGCGCCGCTCTGGAACCCGTTCTCGCCGAAGATGTCCCCGCGCGAGCGCTGGCGGTATTCGGCGTAGGAGACGATGTTCTTGATCGTCAGGGTGTCGCTGGCGGTCCAGGTCGTGGTGTTGATGACCTGCCACTGCTCGATCAGCTGGCGCGCATCCGGGCGGCCGCCCGAGACGTTCCAGAAATTGCCCGAGGTTGCGGCGATCTGTGCGGCGCGCAGGTCGACCGGGCAGACCGTGGGGAAGGCCGCGCGTACGGCCGCGCTGGTGCAGGGGTCGCGGCTGGCGTTGTCCTGGCTGACGATCTTGGAGAACGAGCCGTTGGTGTCGCTGCGCATGTAGGACGCGATCACGTAGTTCTCGAGGTCGGGCGTCAGTTCAGCGAGGATCGACAAGCGGGCGGCGAAATAGTCGATGTCGTTGTAATCCTTGACGCCGATGCCCGAGACGTTCTTCAGATAGCCGTCCCGCTTTTGGCGATCGACGCCGAGGCGGACCTTGAAGGTATCGGCCAGCGGGATGTTGAGAACCGCCTGGCCGCGCAGCAAGCCGTAGTTGCCGATCGATCCCTCGACATAGCCTTCGAGATTGTCAGTTGGCTTTTGCGGCACCAGCAGCACGGCGCCGCCCGTGGTGTTGCGACCGAACAGCGTGCCCTGTGGGCCCTTGAGCACTTGGACGTTTTGCAGGTCGAAGAACGAACCCGGACCGGCGCCATTGCCGCCGGTGGTGCCGCCCGCCGCGCGCGCCGCGACGACTTCGCCGAAGTAGACGCCCACGGTCGGCGAGTTCTGGATCTCCTGGGTGAAACCGCGCAGCGAAAAGAAGCTGTTCTCGCTGCCGAAGCGGCTGTTCGTAGTCAGCGACGGGGTGAACTTGCCGAGGTCGCCGGCATTGGTGATGTTGCGATCGTTGAGCTGTTGCTGGTTGAACACCGTGATCGAGATCGGCACGTCCTGCAGACGCTCTTCGGTGCGGCGCGCGGTGACGATGATCGCGCCGGCGTCGTCATCGGCGGGGCCCTGTGCGAGCGCCGGCGTCGCGGATAGCGCGAAGAGTGTGGTGGCGGCCAGCAGCCTGATCGTCGGTCTTGTCATCGGTAATCCCCCAATTTTCGGATTGATGGCTTGTCGGTTCACCACAGCGGACGCTGCTGGAGCGCGCTGCGGCGGTCGCGGATGATCCGCTCCCGCTCCTCCGGGGTCACCCTGGGCGTGGTTGACGGCAGTGACCGCGCAACCTGGTCAACCTTGACCTTGCGCACGGTTGGCACGGGCTGGCTGTCGCATTCGGTCCAGCGGCCCTGGATGACTCCGGTCGGATAGCCCGAGGTGTCGACCCAGTTGGCCACGCCGGGATCCTTGGCCGAGATCACTACGCGCAGAATGCCGTCGGGATCGGTCCGGGATTGCGCGTCGTTGAGCGTGGATTGGTTGTTGTACCAGTCGGTCGTCTCGTAAAGCTCGTTGGTCAGGATGACCGAGTGATAGGCGCACTTTGTCGGCACCTTGGCCTCGACGATCAGCGCTTCGTCGGGCTTCAGGTCATAGGCACCCTCATAGTAGAACTGGCCGGCGAGACCGCCCGCGAGCGCGAGATCGAAGACCTTGAGCGTGTTGACGACACCCTGCTCGCGCAGCCGGGCGACATGGTCGAGGAACATCATCGCGCTGAAGGTGATGTCTCCGGGCATCGCGCGTAGTCGCTGTTCGAGCAGGGCAGCAGGCGGGCGGGGGCGCACGATCGGCCCGTCGACGCGCTCGATCGAGATCGTCGGATCGATTTCCTTCCCCCAGTCGGAGGCGACCCAGCGCATCATCAGGGCATTGGTATCGGGCTGGAGCTGCCACCAATCGCCGGTATAGCCCGCTGGTCGAACGGGGCTGGCTATCACGTCGAAATTGCCTTGGGCGTCGACTTGCAGCGCATTGATGTCGAACACGATCCGCGGCGGGCCGAGCACAGCCATGCCGTTGGCGTCGACCTTGTCGCGGGGCCGCGGCGCGACTTGCGCGACGCGCGCCATGCGCACCGATCCACGCTTGCCACGCAGGCGATAGCTACCGCCCGGCGTGATCTTCGCCGTGCGGTAGACCGTATCGGCATTGGGCTGGCCGATGCTGATGACCTGGCCGATCGCGGGCATGAACACCGGATGGTCGCCATCCTGCCCCAGCGCGTCGAGCGTCGCATGGGCAAGCGCTGAAAGGGCGAAGCGGACGACCTCCTGCTGGATCTGCGGATCGGCCCGTTGCTCGGGCGTCAGCTTGGCCAGCATGCGTGCCGGCAGATCGCCCAGCGTGCCGACAAGCTCGGCCCAGCCCGGCGGGTTGGCGATCGGCGTCGTGGCCGGGGGCGAAGTCTGCGCCTGCGCCTGGCTTGCCCCGACTGTCATCACCAGAGCCCCAGCCAAGCCGATGCCACGAAGCTGTTTGACCGTCATACGCTTGTCCGATCCTCGGTTGGGCACCGGCGAAGCCCCGGGTCCGTTGCATTCCCTATTGGTACAATGATGGCGAGCGTCGCCTGGCCCGCAGCGCGGCACCGCTGGGTGGTTCGTTTGCCGGAAAAGCGAGCAGGCAGAGCACGGTAGGTTCGCGCCGCGAGACCGATCGCGATGACGGAATAGTCCAGAATCTGCGGAATTTCCCTACCCACGCGCAAACTGGCGGTGTCGCAACTCTCCCCTCATGACATGGCCGATATATTCCTGCCGGCTCCTGATGGATTGATTGTCGACACTGTGCATGGCCGGTGTCAAATTCCGGCTGGGGGAGAACTTATGACTCAGTGGAATATCGATATTCGCGCTGCGCGGCATCTCGTGGCTCTGGCGAGGCACTTGAGTTTCACCCATGCGGCGGAAGAACTGGGGATCACGCAATCGGCGCTGTCACGGAGCATCCAGCGCTTCGAGGATTCGATTCAAGTTCGCCTGTTCGATCGCAATCGGGGCGGTGTTCACCTAACGGTGGTGGGCAAGGAACTGGCCAAGCGTGCGTCGGCACTGGTCGATGAGGCCAATGCGTTCGAGCGCACGGTCCAGCAGTCTGCCCGCGGGTCACAGGACAGCGTAACTTTCGGGATGGGGCATTTGCCGGCAAAGGCTCTTTTGCCGCAGGTAATGGCGCAGGAACTCGCGGACAATCCGACGCTGCATATCAAGACATTCGTGCGCACTTCGGAAACGCTGCTGTCGATGCTGCTCCTCGATGAGATCGAATTCCTCCTTTGCGCCGATGCGCTCGTGCCCGAAGGGGCGCCAGTCAAGCGCAGCCCGATCGGCGTCTATACGAGTGATCAGCTCGTGCGGCGTGGTCATCCTTTGCTCGACCCGACTGAGCGCCGGCAGCCTCATGAATTTCCCTGGATAATCACCAAGCAGGTTGTCGCCGAGCAGCCCCTGGACGAGTTGCACAGCCTTTCACAACTCCGGCAGAAGCCGCAGCTCGAGATCGAGGATCTAGATTGTCTGTCCTCGATCGCGCAGAACACCGATGCGATTTGGGTGACATCACGCGCCACCGCCGTCCGGGAGTTGGAAGCGGGGCTGCTGTGCTGTCTCCCCTTGGAACCCGCCAATGAGGGACCAATCATACGCCTGATGATGTATAGCCGCAGTGATCGCTCACTCTCGCCGGCTGCCCTGCGCCTGCGCGACAGATTTCGTACTGTGGCCAAATCATAGACGGAGATTGCCGACTTTGCGGTCGTTCGCCTGTCCAGGGAACTTTCCAAAAGCGGTCGTTCGTTACGTGTCGCACTCTCGCCCCGTGGGAGCGAACATCCAATCGTCGACGTTCGCTCCCGGGCATCGCTGCTCAGTCGCCTTTTGACCAACTGACCGCGTCCGCACCGGCCGGAAGGACCACCGGGCACGCCGCGTCGGTCGCGGCGCGGAAGATTGCTTCAGCCACGTCCTGCGCCGTCGTAATCTCCCCAGTTGCGGACTGTTCCATCATGGCCATCGTCTGGCGCGCGAAGCCTTCATAGGCGTCAGGAAACCAACCGCCCTTTGCGATTCGTCCCAAGATGTCGGTGGCGAAATTGGTGGAGGGTGCCATGCCGGGCACTACCACTGCGGCGCGAATGCCGAACTCGGCAAGCTCGAGCGCGACCGACTCGGTCAGCGCCGTGACCGCGGCCTTACTGGCTCGATAGACCGAAAGCAGCGGAAGCGGCTTGTATGTCGAGCTTGAACTGACGTTGATGATAACGCCGGAGCGTCGATCGCGCATGCCCGGCAAGACCGCCTGCATCGTCGCGATCACGCCGAATAGGTTGGCCTCGAAGATGCCATGCACTGCCGTCATCGGCGTACCTTCGAGGGCATTGAGCCAACCGATGCCCGCATTGTTGACCAGTACGTCGATCGGTCCCGCTTTCGAGACGGCGAGGGCAATGCTGCCGGCGTCGGTGACATCGAGCGGTAGAACGCGAAGCCGGTCGGAAATCGGCAGAGTGCTGGCGGCGGGATCACGCATGGTCGCGACAACGGTCCAGCCGCGGTCGAGGAAATGGATGGCCGCTTCACGGCCGAAGCCGGTCGAGCAACCAGTTATGAGAACGGTATTCATGATGTGGCTCCTTGCAAACCTGTGCTTGCAGGCTCAAGATATGAATGATCCTTCAGTTTCGGAATTCGCATATGAACCGCCGCTTGCCCGCGCTTCTCCAACCCCGGAAATCGCCCCGGCAGGCCCGATCCGCGGCGACGATTGAGGCGATCCACACCGCGACCATTCAGGTTTTGCTGGCAGACGGCGTGGGCAAGTTGACGACGACGCGCGTGGCCGAGCGGGCCGGCGTCTCAGTCGGCACGATGTACCAGTACTACCCGCACAAACAGGCCTTGCTGTTCGCCATCGTGGAGCGGCAGCTCGAAACGATCATGGACACCATGATGGCAGCCACCGAACGGCTCCAAGGTGCAGACCTCGCGATCCTTGCCGAAGGGCTTGCCACAGCATGGCTTGACGCGAAGACGGCCGACATCGTTTCGTCACGGGCGATCTATGCCATCGCCGCCGAGTTCGACCTTGGCGAGCACATGGCGCTCGCCATGTCGCGGATGATCGAGGTCATCTGCGGACTGATCGCTACCGCACCCGATACAAATCTGGCCGATGCCGAATCTGCGGCCTTCATGGTGGCTGTCCTGCTTGGCGGATCTGTACGCGTCGTCATGGAGGCGGGCGCGGCAGAGGGTGATCTTGCGCGCCTCCGCCGGGAATTGCCTCGAGCATGTGCCGCCTATCTCGCAGCAGCCAATTGAGTTGGCGCGAGATAAGGCGACATCCGCCAACCTTGCCGACGTAGGGCGGTCCAAGACGCCTCCTTGAAACCCGCCGTTCGTTCATCGCATAATCGCGGAGTGGCGATGGGCTGGGTCTGGTCGCGAACTGCCCCGCAGTGACCGCAGCAGGACACGCGGACCTTCCTGCCGCTTTCGTGTATCGACCAGTTGGCAGAAGCGGACGCCCTTATCTGGTCCGATGTCACAATTGCGCAAAGCGAATGTTCAGCGCAGAGTGAGATTTTGGGAGGCTCGGAGAGGATCACGCTATGCTGCTGAGATCCTTGGTGATCGCAGTCGCACTGGGATTTGCGATGTTCGCTGCCATGGCGGTCGAAAGCCGCTTCACAGCAGAACCGACATCGCACGCGATTTTCTGGTTCGCCAATGGCTTACCGCTTGCCGTTTTGCTGCGGACGAAAACTCAGGTTTGGCCGCTGGCAATCCTCAGCGCGGTCCTTGGAGATCTTTCCGCTCGTCACTGGATTGCCGGGATGCCACTGGATTGGGCGGTTTTCCAGAGTGTCACGAGCACCCTGCAATACGGTGGCAGTGCTTTCGTCCTGCGACGTTTCTGTCGCGAATTCGACCTTCTCAACATCTCCCATTTGACGGCCTTTGCCGCCATGGCGTGTCTAACCGGACTTGCAAAGATTGCCGTCGTCGGGAGCGGGATCATCACGCTCGGACGGCCACAAGCGCTAATCGCCACGGGCGGGAGTTTTCCGCCCAGCCTTTGATCTGGATCGCGTGCGTTGCGCTCAGCACATTCGCCTTGGGTTGGCCGCTGCTGGCGATCACCGCGCAACAAGATGCACAGCGCTTCAAATTCGATTGGCCGGGCTATCCGATACTCATAGCATTGGCTGTCGCGTCCTATTTCTTTTTTGGACCGCCGGCGTTCTTTGCCGCCTACCTTATAATGCTGCCGCTGATGTGGTTGGCCTGGCGATATGGCCTCCAAGGGGCGGGCTGGGGCGCGTTTGTCACCAATGGCACAGGCCTGATCCTGCAGACGATGCCTGGATCTTACACACACAGGCTCGCAGCAGCAGGATTCTCGCCGATTGAAGTCGGGTTTTTTGTCGAGCTATTCCTGGCGGTGTCGGTCTTGGCAAGTATTCCGCTTGCTATCGGACGCGCGAAGCACATCGCGCGCGAGGCTGCACTGCAGGATGCCCTCACCACGACGCGCCTACAGGAAGAGCGATGGCGCATGGCCATCGACGGTTCGGGCTTGGGGGTATGGAACCGTGATCAGATCAAACGGCATCTCGAAGTTTCGTCAACTTGGCGAAAAATGCGCGGATATGGCGAGCGCGATCTGCTGCCCAAAGACGCAGATCTTGCCCATCCCGATGATCGGACCTTTGTCAGCGAAGAATATCGCCGTCACATAGCAGGCGAAACGGCCCAGCTAGAATTCGAATACCGGGCCCGCTGCAAGGACGGCAACTACAAGTGGTTTCTGGCACGTGGAATGGTTTCCGAACGTGGGGAGAGCGGGGAGCCCACGCGAATTACCGGGATCGAGATGGACATCGATCTGGCAATGCAAAATGCCATAAAATCAATGCGCCACAGCAAGCTGTTCAGTGCGATTGCGGCCGCAAGCCATGCCATCCTGCAACGTCGCTCAATGCGCGACATAGCCGATGAAATATGCAGAATTTTGGTTGAGGAGGGCGACATCGCCTTGGCCGGCGTATGCGTGCCCGACGAGACGGGAGATCGGATCGTCCATTATACCAGTTTCGGCAGCGCAACTGATGCTCGTTACCTTGAGGGGCTGGAGGTCTCGACTAGCTCGGCAGATGTGACAGGGCAGGGGCCGCTCGGCAGGGCCTATCGCGAGGGCACAGCCGCCTGGGTTGACGACTTTGGTTGCGACAAGAGGACAGGTCCATGGCACGATCGGGCGGGCACGTTCGGATGGCGGGGCGCGGCCGCATTGCCGATCAACCAGCGCGAAGGTGTTCGCGCGATACTCGTCCTCTACACACGTCAAGAGGGCTACTTCGACAGCGAGGCGCGCGCGCTGCTTTCGGGCATGGCCGCGCAGTGGGGGGCAGCGCTGGATGCGATCAGCGCGGAGAGCACCGCACAGGCGCTTCAGCATCAACTCCACAATTCACAGCGCAGAGAGGCGATTGGCCGAATTGCCGGAGGTGTAGCGCATGACTTTAACAACATCCTGACCGTGATCATCGGCAGCAGCGAAGACTTGACCGAGCAGATTTCTGACCCAGAGCTTCAGGACGTCGCCCACTTGATCCGACATTCAGCAGAACGCGCAGCCGAGTTAACCAGCAGCATGTTGGCCTTCTCGCGGCAGCAAACCTTGTCGCCACGCACGTTCGACGTCGCCGAACTGCTGGACCGGTTAGAGGCATTGATCCGGCGAGCGCTGGGCAGCGAACTGGATTTCGCGTTGGAAGCGGGCTCTGACTTTTGGTCTCTCAATGCCGATCCCGCACAACTCGAGAGCGCCATCCTCAACCTTGCGCTGAATGCGCGCGATGCCATGCCCCGGGGCGGCTCTCTTCGCCTCTGTGCCGAAAACGCGATAGTCGGCGAACTGCTTGCCCGGCGCTGCCTGGATGCCAAGCCCGGCGAGTATGTCGCAATTCGCGTTAGCGATTCCGGAACGGGGATTCCGGACGAAATCATCGACAAAATTTTTGACCCCTTTTTCACGACCAAGGAAGTTGGACGAGGCACGGGACTGGGTCTCAGCATGGTCTACGGTTTCGTTCAGCAATCCGGTGGTTTCGTCGATGTCGAGACGTGCCTTGGGAAGGGGACGACGATTTCGCTCTATCTGCCAAGAGGAGAGCCGGACACCCAGACAGCGGAAGCGCCGCGGCGGCAGGAGCATAAGGGGGGAGGCAAGTGCATATTGCTCGTCGAGGACGATGACCTGGTCAGGCAACACGTTTACCGGCAGTTGCATGGCTTGGGCTATCGGGTTCTCGACGTCGCACGCGCTGCGGATGCGTTGATGATCTTGAAAGAGCGCGACGACATCGACCTGCTGTTCACCGATCTTAGAATGCCGGGAGGTATGGATGGCGCTAGCCTGGCGGAGAGAGCGATTGCAGCACGCCCAAGCTTGTCCGTAATTCTTTCGTCGGGATATCCCAGCGAGTCCTATGCGAATGGAATGCCCGGTCACACCCAGGTTAAGTTTCTGGCCAAGCCTTACAACAAGGAGGCCCTTGTCGAAACGCTAGCGCTGATTTTTGGTGCCGCGCCTTCCGGCGCTTAAAAGCAGACTTGTCAACAATGCGGCGGCTTCCGCTGAGTTGGAGCGCCTGACAGGACATCGGCGCGTAAGCCGATAAAGAGCAGAACTTGATTTGGTCGTTTTTGCAGTCTGGAAAGTACGTTTCCTGGTAGTCTAGAGTTCGCGGAAGATCACATCGGTCACGACGAAGTCGAACTATACCGAACTAATTGCTGAATAATTTTACTGACGTAGGTCGGCATTCGCGCCGGCTTCGTCCAGCGCTGCACTGATGTCGGCCATGTGGGCGCCGCGCCGCCCCATTGGACGGGGCAAACCCGTCGTCGTATCGCGCGCGGTCTGTCGCTCGATCTCCGCATTGACGAGCGCGCCGACCAGCACTGCGTAAGCCGAAACATAGAGCCACATCAGCAGGACCGCGACCGCGCCAAGTGAACCGTAAGTGGCATCGTAATTCCCGAAATTTGCCGCATAGACACCGAACAGAAGCGTCGCCACGAGCCACAGCCCGGTGCCCATCGCGGCTCCCACACTCAGCCACTGCCAGCGCGCGTCGGATCGATCGGGCGCGAAGCGGTACATGGCGCCAAGGGTGAGGCAACATAACAAGGCAGCCGTGGTCCAGGCCAGCGCTCGGGCAAGAGGCGCGACGAAAGAGCCCGCGCTTGTGAAGACCGCCTCGGCAAATGCGAAAAGCGCCGCTGCGGCGAGGCCCGTCAGCGCGATGGCGACGGCGGCGACGATCAGCGCCATCGCAACGAGCCAGTTGCGGACGAGGCCGCGGCGGTTCCTTTCTTCATATATGACGTTCAGCGCTTCGATCATCGCGCCTGCCGCCCGGCTCGCGCTGAAGACCGAAATGATCATCGCGACGATCAGCGCGATACCCTTTTTCTTGCTGGCGGTTACGAGCAGCGTCACGAGCTGTTCGTTGACCAGCCGGGCCGCGTCGGTCGGGAGAACCTCGATCATGAAGGCCATGTGCCGTCCGACCGCTTCCGGGTCAGCGATGATTCCGTAAGACATGACCAAGGCGCCCAGCAGCGGGACGAACGATAGAAAGGCGTAAAAGGCGATGCCCGCCGACATCAGCCCCAGATGATGGCGATCGCTATTGAGCCAGACGCGACGAGCGATCGAGCGCCAGGCATTGAAAGGCATTGCCGTTGGAGAAGTGGCCTCGGCGCCGCGAAGCATCTGCTCGCTCGTCGCGGCTACCCCATCGCCAGCCTTGGACTGCGGGCCTTTGGGCGGCAAACCGTTCACGTCCCCGGCGTGCCGATCCCGCGAAGCGACTGACCGGCTGTCTCGACGAGAAAGGGCATTGCCGCGAGGCCCACGGTGCAGGCCGCCATCATGGCATATGCGGGAATGAGAATGTCGCCCGTCTCACCGATCGCCCAGGAATTGATGACGGGGGCTGTGCCACCGAATAGCGAGGTGGAGACGTTGTAGGCAATCGCGACGCCCGCGAAACGGACGTGTGTCGGAAACATTGCAGGAAAGGTCGAGGAGATCGTCGCGAGCTGGGGAACGTAGAGCAGTCCCAGCAGGACGAACCCCCCGACCGCGCCGGCAATACCGGTCGCCATCAGCTCGTAGGCGGGTATCGCCATCACCAGAAGGCCGGCAAGCGAGGCCCACCAGAGAGGCTTGCGTCCGAAGCGATCGGACAGGGCGCCTGCCGCCGGCAGGAAAGGTATCATGAAAAGCATGCCGACGATGGGCACGTAGAGCGCCTGTTCGGGCGTCAAGCCAAGCCGCAGCTGGAGATAGGTCGGCATGTAGCTCAGTAGGGTATAGTTCACGACATTGAGCGCGACGACGAGCATGCCGAGCACGATCAGCGGGGCGCGGAACCGGCGCAGGAGATCGCGCAGTTCGCGCAGGTGCCCGCGCTCTTTAGCGCCGATCGCCTCGATTTCGCGAAATACCGGCGTGTCCTCGATGCGCGACCGCAGGTAGAGGCCGGCAAGGCCGAGCGGGGCGGCGACGAGGAAGGGCAGGCGCCAGCCCCAGGCCTGCATTTCGGGCTCGCCCAGGACCATCGAGCAGCCAAGCATCAGCAGCGCGCCCAGCGAGAAGCCCGCGAGCGTTCCGACCTCGAGGAAGCTTCCGTAGAACCCGCGACGTTCGTCGGGCGCATATTCCGCCATGAAGGTGGCGGCTCCGCCATATTCTCCCCCGGTCGAGAAACCCTGGACGAGCCTCAGCAGCACGAGCAGGACCGGAGACCAGAACCCGATCGAGGCGTAGGACGGGACGAGGCCGATCGCGAGTGTTGCCGCTGACATGATGACGATCGTCAGAGACAGCACCGTCTTGCGACCGTACCGGTCGCCGAGAGGGCCCCAGAAAAGACCGCCGAGAGGGCGGATGAGAAACGATATCGCGAAAGTTGCCAGCGCGAAGAGCGTGGCTTTCTCGGTCGTGCCGGGAAAAAGCGCGCCCGACAGGTAGGTCACCCCATAGGCATAAATGCCATAGTCGAACCATTCGGTGGCATTGCCGAGGGCGGAAGCCGCGATCGCGCGATGCAAAGTCGCGCGCGATGACGGCAGCAGCGGCGCTGCGCTTCGAGAAATCATACGGGCAATTCCTCACCCTCTTGGTTTCGCTGGCTGTCCTCCCAGTTTTCGGCGGCAATTGAGCCGCCGCGCGGCCGAAAGTCGCTGCCGCCGGGGCGCTGATAGAGACGGAGGCCGAACCGCGGCAGGATCGCGAGGAGATGATCGAAAATGTCAGCCTGGATCGCCTCGTAGGCGCCCCAATCGGAGGTGTCCGCGAAGCAGTAGATCTCGAGCGGCAGGCCCTCGGGGCTCGGCGCAAGTTGGCGCACGATACGCGTCATGTCGGAACGCAAGCCCCGATGACTGGCAAGGTAGTGGTCGACATAGGCGCGGAACGTACCGATGTTCGTGAGCGCGCGGCGATTGATCGCGGCTTCACCGCGGTCGTCGAGTTCCGCATTCCAGCGAGCGATCTGCGCGCGCTTGTCCTTCAGATAGATGCCAAGCGCCTGGAACTGGGCGAGCTGGGTCTCGGCATCCTCCGACAGGAAAGCGACGCTCGTCTGGTCGAGCAGGAGCGCCCGCATGATCCGGCGGGCGCCGGTCTCCTTCATCCCGCGCCAGTTGCGAAACGGTTCGGCAATGAGGCGATGCGTGGGGATTGTCGTGATCGTCCTGTCGAAATTCTGCACTTTCACGGTGTGAAGCGCGATGTCGACGACGTCCCCGTCGGCGTCGAATTGCGGGGCAGCGATCCAGTCGCCGACGCGCAACATATCGTTCGAGGTCAGTTGAACCGAAGCGACGAGCGAAAGGATCGTGTCCTTGAACACCAGCATGAGCACGGCCGCCATGGCGCCAAGCCCCGAAAGCAGGAGCAGCGGCGACTGGTCCATGAGCAGGGCCGCCACGAGGATCGCCGCGGCGCCGAACAGCAGGATCTTGGCGACCTGGAGATAGCCCTTGATCGGACGGCTCGCGGCCTGGGGGCGGCGCTGATAGAGGGCATTCAAGGCGTCGAGCGCGGCGCTCAGCGCCAGAACGACGGCGACGATGATGGCCGCATGGGCGACGTTGCGACCGAACGATATGGCATCGGCTGGGAGTCGGGGGATCCAGGCAATCCCGCGCGCGACCACGATCGCGGGAACGACGTTGGCGAGGCGCCGCGCGACCGGATCGAGATAGGCGGTACCGGTCTCGAGACCGAGCCGGACCAGGGCGCGATCGATCAGGCGCAGGATGACGCGTTTGACGAGGATGTTTGCCAAGACCGCGAAGAGGACCAGCGCGGCGGCGCCTGCGATAGCCTGCGTCCAGACCGGCCAGCCGGCGACAAGTTCGTTGACGTGCTCCATCTAGCGTCTCGCCTCGCGGGAGCTCGGCGCGAGCTTTGCGGTCAGCGGCGTCGTACGCGGCAGCGGCAGGAAGCGGCGCTGCCTCTCACCGGGAACGGGAGGGGCCACGACAAGGCGGTAGCTGGCGAAGACGACGACGAGCGCCGCGCAAAGAGCGATGAACAGGAACAGGCCGCGCGGCCCGCCAATGTCCATGAACAGCGCTGCCGGGACCGGTCCGGCGGCGGCGCCGAGGGCATAGACGAGCACGAGGCCGCCTGTCGCGCTTACCCGCTGCTCGGCACCGAGGTGATCGTTGGTATGAGCGACACACAGCGGATAGAGCGCGAAGGACATACCGCCGAAAAGTCCGCCCGCGGCCATCAACTCGGCACGTCCCTGGGCACCGAGAACGATTGCAAGGCAGATAGCGAAGCTCGCGCCAAAGCAGGCCACGAGCACCTTTCGCCGATCCAGCCGGTCGGAAAGTTTCCCCAGCGGCCATTGCAGGGCAACACCGCCAAGGATCGTCGCGCTCATGAACAAGGCGGTACCCGCGTCGGTAAGGCCCGAGCCGCGCGAGAAGACGGCGCCGAGGCCGTAGAAGGCGCCGAGCATGAGGCCCGTCGCGCCGGCGCCGACGGCGCCGAGCGGCGAGGCGGCATAGAGCCGACCGAGCCGCATGACCCGCCCTTGCGGCAGCGGCGGCGTCGGCATGCGCGTCAGGGCCACGGGCAAAACGGCAAGCGAGAGCAGGATCGAGGCAGCGATGAACGGCATCGACGGCCAGGCATGACCCAGGTTCAGCAGGAACTGTCCGATCGCCTGGCCCGCGTAGAGCGCGATCATGTAGAGCGCGAGAACGGCGCCGCGATTTTCGGGCCGGGCGCGTTCGTTGAGCCAGCTTTCGAGACAAACGAAGACGCCGGCCATGCAAAGGCCGTCGACCAGGCGCAGCAAGGCCCAGAACACCGGATCCAGCGCGATGGCATAGGCGATCGAGGTCGCCGAGAACAACGAGACGAAAGCCGCAAAGGCGCGGATATGCCCGACCCGGCCAACGACGCTGAAGGCCAGAATCGAACCGATCGCGAGGCCGGCGAAATAGGCCATGGCGACGATGCCCACTGCAAAGGCGGCGGCGCCCGAGGCCTGGAGCCTCAGCGCCACGAGCGTGGCCAGGAACCCACTCCCCATCATCAGCATGAAGATGGCGAGAAGCAGGGTGCCAACGGAGCGAATGTTCTGGAGCATGGTTTTTCGAGACAGGCCGAGACAACTCGGCCCGCTGTCAGCAGATAGTGGCGATTTCGAGCGGCAGCGGCGGTCGCCCCGAAACTACGGGTGCTGCCTTACGCGCGGCGATGAATTCGGGACGCGGCTCGAGGTCTCCCGAAGGAGGCCCCAGCCGGTTCGAAATGGCATTGTAGACGATGAAGGCATTGCTACGGGGGAAGGGCGTGATGTTGCCGTTCGAGCCGTGCATGGCGTTGCAGTCGAACAGGATGACCGTTCCCGGCTCGCCCGTCGCGATCCTGATCCCGTGCTCGGCTACGAGATCGGTCAGCGTCGTTTGATCGGGCACGCCGAGGTCCTGCTTGCGCAGGGAGGCCCGATAGTTGTCCTGCGGCGTCTCGCCGGCGCAGGCATGGAAGGCGAGGTGCGAGCCGGGTATGATCATCAGCGGGCCGTTGGTCGCATCGTTGGGCGAAAGCAGGAGCGACACCGACAGGGCGCGCATGCGCGGCATGCCGTCTTCGACGTGCCAGGTCTCGAAATCGGAGTGCCAGTAGAACTCGCGTCCCGCGAAGCCCGGCTTGTAGTTGAGCCGCGACTGATGGACGTAGATCTCGTCTCCGAGCACAAGGCGCGCGATGTCGGCGAGGCGTCGGTCCGCCGCCAGACGAGCCATGGTCCGGTCCTGGCGATGGATCATGAAGACCGACCGCACCTCGCGCGAGCCGGGCTCGGCAATCAGGGTGTCGGGCTCGAGCGCTTCGGGATTGGCGAGCAGCCCTGCGCTCGCCTCGCATAGGGCGGCGACCTCCTCGGTGGTGAAAAGATCGCCGAGAACGAGGTAGCCATCTCGTTCGAATTGCGTCAACTGCTCCTGCGTCAGCGGCGCGCCTTCATGCCAGGTGCCGTGCACGACCGGATCGACGCGCGGCAGCACGGCCGCCTCCCGGCCGCACCGGGAGGGATAGGGATCGGCCATTGTCGCTCCTCCTTTGCTAGTGGGGTCCGATGCGTTCACGAGGCGGGAACAGCGGGCAGATAGGCGCCGCTCTCGTCGTGAATTTCACTGCCCGTGACCGGCGGATTGAACACGCAGACAGTGACGAGCTCGGTCTCGGCGCGCAGCGTGTGCCGATCATGCCGGTCAAGCGCGTAGAGCGTGCCCGCCGACAGGGCATGGAGCTCGCCCGTCGCCAGGTCCTCGACACTGCCCGTACCGTTGAGGACGAAGACGGCCTCGACATGGTGGCGATAGTGAAAGGTCCATTCGCCGCCCGCCTGAAGCGTCGTCACATGGAAGGAAAAGCCCATGCCATCCTCGGCGAGAAGAAGGCGGCTGCTTTCCCAGCCCTTGTCGGTGACGTTGCGGTCGGACCTGCGAATCTCGTGGAGCTTCTTGATCAGCATTGTCGGTCTCCTCAGGCCGCCGCGCCGAGCGGCTGGGCTCCGGTGCTGCGAAAGGCATGGGCGAGCAGGTCGAGCCCGTTTGCGAGCACGTCGTCGTCGATCGTGAGCGGTGCCAAGACCTTCACGACCTCGTCGCGCGGACCACTCGTCTCGATGACGATGCCAAGGTCGAATGCCGCCGCGGTGATCGCCGCGGCGCGTGCGCCCGAGCCCACGTCAATCCCGCGCATCATTCCGCGCCCCTTGACCTGGGCGGGCACATCGCAGGCCGCGGCGATCGCCTCGAGACGTTCGGCGAGGAACTCGCCGCGACGGTGCAGGTCCTGCGTGAAGGTCGGATCACCCCAGAAGTGCCGCAAGGTCGCCGTCGCCGTGACGAAAGCGTGGCAATTCCCGCGGAAGGTGCCGTTGTGCTCGCCCGGATCCCAGACGTCGAGGTTCGGCTGGATCAACGTCAGGGCGAATGGCACGCCCATGCCCGATAGCGACTTGGCCATGGTAACGATGTCGGGGGCGATGCCGGCCTCCTCGAAGCTGAAGAAGGAGCCCGTTCGCCCGCAACCGGCCTGGATGTCGTCGACGATAAGCAGCGCGCCGTGATCCTTGGCGATCGCCGCGATCTTGCGCAGCCAGCGCGGCGAGGCGACGTTGAGGCCGCCTTCGCCCTGGACGGTTTCCAGGAGGATGGCTGCCGGCGCATCGAGACCGCTCGAAGGGTCCTCGAGCCGCTGGCGCAGGAGATCGGCCGTGTCGATCTTTGGTCCGTAATAGCCATCGAACGGCTCGTGGCTGACGTGGCTGAGCGGGATGCCAGCGCCGCCACGCTTGCCGGCGTTGCCCGTGCAGGCGAGGGCGCCGAGCGTCATGCCATGGAAGCCATTGGTGAAGGCGATCACATGCTGTCGGCCTGTCACCTTGCGCGCGAGCTTGAGGGCCGCCTCGACCGCATTTGTCCCCGTCGGGCCGGTAAACATGGCCTTGTAGGACAGTCCGCGCGGTTTGAGGATCGTCGCATCAAACTCTTCGAGAAAGGTCGTCTTGGCCTCGGTGTGAAGGTCGAGGCTGTGGGCGATGCCATCGTGCTCGATGTAGTCGAGCAGGGCTTTCTTGAGGACGGGATGGTTGTGGCCGTAGTTGAGGGTCGAACAGCCCGAAAGGAAGTCGAGGTAGCGCCCGCCCTGGCTATCCATCATCCACGGGCCGCTCGCGCTCGCGAACTCCCGCGGCATGGCGCGCGAGTAGCTGCGAACGCGCGATTCAAGCCGGCGATAAAGGGCGGCGTTCGGCTGGGTCGCGGATGGGCGCGGGATCGTGTTCATCGAGTTTCCTTTCGGGTCGATCGTGTGGGAAGATGGACCGGGAGCGGACCAATCGAATAGAGGTCCTCGCTCTCGTGATGGCCGCCGAAGTGGGCGGCGGCGTCGAACCAGGGCTCGCGCCGTATGGGCGCCCCGCGCTTCGCCGCGAACTTCTCGAACATGCGCAGCGACGCCTTGTTCGATGGCGTGACCGAGGTCTTGAGCCACCGGGCATCGGCCATGCCGTCCCGCTCGAACAGCGCTTCGAGCATGGCAACGCCGAGACCCGCGCCGCGGGCGCGCTCGTGCACGGCGACTTGCCAGACGAAGAAGGCTTCGGGCTGGTCGGGCGGCCGGTAGCCGGAAATCCAGCCGTCGATCTCGCCGTCACGCGAGGCGATGATGCAGGTTCCAGCGAAATGCGTGCACTGCAGGAGATTGCAGTAGAGCGAATTGCCATCGAGCGGCGGGCTGGCCGCCACCAGGGCCGCGACCGCGCCCGCGTCGCGCGATGTCGGACTGCGAAAACAGTGGTCCGAGCCGGCACGCCTGCTCGGCTGGGCGGAACTGCGGACGATGTCGTCCGCATGGTCGCTGTCGATCAAGTGAAGTCCCCCATTATTTCGAAATAGGAATGAAATTACCTGGCTCGCTGGCACGAGTCGGCGTCATAAGTGGACATAAAAACCATATTAAACAAGATGATGGATCTATGCCTTTCGTTCGAAAAAACGGAATGCTGCGTTCATCTGTTTGGAATTCGAAATAAAATATACGATTGGCGCGGCTGCATTCGGCGGGTAGCTGGGGGCGTGATCGAGCCCCGCACCGAGTTCGCCTTGAGGGCCATCCGCCGTCTGCTGCGTTCTGCCGATCTCAGCGAAAGGCGTCTGGCAGCGGCGACGGGCCTGACCCCGTCGCAACTGGTCGTGTTGCAGGAAGTGGCACGCGAGGGCGAAACCACCGCCGGGGGGATCGCCACCGCGGTCCAGTTCAGTCAGGCTACCGTGACGAGCATCGTCGACCGGCTCGTCGAACGATCGTTCGTCGTGCGAAGCCGCCGGGAGAAGGATCGCCGGAAGGTCTGGGTGACGATCACCGCTGAAGGCCAGGAAATCCTGTCATCCGCGCCCGATGTCATGCAGGATCGCTTCCAGCAGCGGTTTTCGCAGCTTGCCGACTGGGAGCAGGCGATGATCGTCGCAATGCTCGAGCGCCTTTCCGCCGTGCTCGATGCCGACGGCCTCGAGGCCGCGCCGGTCATCGATGCGGGCATCATCGACCGCATCGCACCAGACTGAACGAGATCGGCGGGCGGCTTGCGCCTCTCCCATGCCCCTTCATGCCGCCTTGATGCGTCCGGTCCCCGCTCGCTTGCGAGGGGCAATTGACCCGCGGTCCTGAGGGCGGGCCGCGAGGTCACAGGCTGTCCCTCGCGGCATTCCTCGATCCCATGAACACATCTTCGCCGCAATTGCGCTTTCCAATGCCGATGCGGTCGAGGTCGATCGCATCAGCGAAAGGCTTTCGATCCGAGTTTTTCCAGTTTTGGGAGTAATTTATGAGAATGCACCTCACGATCGCGGTCCTGGCGGCAACGATGACGCCGACGGCCGCCTTCGCGCAGGGCGCGCCTTCGGCGCCTGCCAGTCCAACCCTCGCCGCCGGCGCCACGGTCTTTGACCCGCAGGGCGGAGAAGTCGGCAAGATCGTCAGTCAGTCAGGAGACGCCGTCGTCCTCGACACAGGGGCCAATAAAGCGACTTTACCGCGCAGCGCCTTTACTGCTGGCGCCAAGGGCCCGGTGATCAATGCCACCAAGGCGCAGCTTGACGACATGGTCGTTGCCGCTGCCGCGAAGACCAATGCAGCACGCGACGCGGCTCTGGTCGTCGGGGCCCAGGTTCATGGCAAGGCCGGCGCAATGATCGGCACGATCAAGGAAGTATCTGGCGATCAGGTGCTCATCGATCGCCCAGAAGGCGCCGTCAGTCTTTCCAGGAGCGCCTTCACCCTCGGTACTGCGGGCCTGACGATCTGGATGACCACGGCCGAACTGGAGGCCGCCGCAAAATCGGCGGCATCACCCGCGCCCGGCCAGTAGCGGAAGGTTTGCATTGGTGGCTCGCGGGGCGTTGAGTCTCGCGGCCCTTGGCGGACAATGTGCGACGAAAATTCCGGATCGGCGCGCAGGCAGATGCAGTTGAGCCACGTGAATAGGCAAGGGCCGGAGACCTGGCCCGGCTCTCGCGCCGCGAAATTCGCGCCATTGCCATCGGGGTTCGCCGCCTGTCGGCCGTAATCACGGATTGAACGAGCGCTGGCGCCCGGGTGTCCTGGCTATGGCGAACGGACTGCTCGAACCTTCGGCGGAGCGTCGCCGACCCGATCGCGATGTGCGTGGCCTGCCGGGGAACGGGATCGAAACCCACGCGCAGGCCACGCCCCGCATGCGTCGGGTTCGACTTTCCTAGCTTGTCGGCGCCGACGGTTCAACCGGGCGGGCACCGCTGCGGCACTCGAGCCGTATTCGCGTGCCTGAGGGCCGCGGCATCTATGGTGCCGGCGCCTGGACCAGCGGAAATCGGGTCATCCGCCCGTGGATTGTTGCCTGGCGCCCACGAACTGCGGGTTGATCGCCATGCGCGCGGAGGGATCGATCCCGCATCATCTCATGCGGGCGCGGGTCCCTTTCAGAAGGGAAAAAACGCGTGGATGGCCGCGACACCGACCATCCAGGTGATGAGGTTGAGCGGAATGCCGACCTTGACGAAGTCGAGATAGTTATAGCCGCCCATCTGGTAGACGAGCACATTGGTCTGGTAGCCGAAGGGCGTTGCAAAGGCCGCGCTGCCGGCAATCATGACCGCGACCAAAAAGGGGCGAGGACTTACGTGCAAGGCCTCGGCAAGCGACACCGCGATCGGCGTGAACAGTACGGCTACCGTCGCATTCGACAGGAGCTCGGTTGCAAAAAGGGTCACGCCGTAGATGATCACCAGAGCCAGGAAGGGGCTCAGTCCGTCGAGCGAACGGATCAGACCCGCGGTGACCGCCGCTGCAAGCCCCGTGACGTCGAGCGCGATCCCCAGAACCACCATCCCGGCGATCAGCATGAGGACCTCGGGTCTCAGTCCCGAATAGGCCTCTTCGGCCGTCAGCACGCGTAGCAGGATGAGAAGAACCGCCCCGGCAAAGGCACAGGCCGCGATCGGCGCGATATCGAGCGCCGCCAGGACGACGACGCCTACGAAAACCGTCGCGGCCGTTGCAGCGGCCGCCGGTCGCAGACCCGCCTGCTCGGCAAAGGCTGCCGCCATACCGATCTGGCCCCCCGCAAGACCAGGTTCCGAAAGCGCCGAGGCATCGGGCCGCGGCGATGGCTCGGCCTCCGGCTCGGCCCGGATCAGCACCTGGCTGAACAGCATGAGGTAGATCCCGCCCGACAAGGCCACGAGGACGCCGACCGGCGTGATCTCGAAGATGCCGAAGCGGGGCTGTCCGGCGACCGAGGCCATGTCATTGACGAGGAGATTGGTCGAGGTGCCGATCAGCGTGCAGCAACCGCCCAGCACCGCGGCATAGGACAAGGGAATCAGGAAGGGCTTGGGGGAAAGCTGCAGCGACCTTGCGACATCGCGCACCACCGGCGCGCCGAGCACGACGATCGGCGTATTGTTGAGAAAGGCCGAGGCCGCGCCGGCGAGACCTATCAGCAGCCAGAGTCCCGCCCTGCCGATCTTCTCGCACAAACGCGTGACGCGCGCGATCGCCGCGTCGAGCAAGCCTGACAGTTCCATGGCGTAGGCTATGACGAAGAGCGAGGCGAGCGCGATGATGGCAGGGCTGGCAAAAGCGCTTTGCACTTCGACCGGCCGCACCACTCCCGTCATCAGCAGCACCGCGGCGCCCGTCAGTGCCACGACATCGGATCGCAACCGATCCCAGATCAAGGCGGCGACGACGGTAACGAGCACGGCGAGCGTGATCAGCTGGCTCATGGTCATGGGCCGCTTATGATAGGAAATCGGCGCCGCGCCAAGCAATCCGGCTTACAAAGTTGAGACCAGGCTCGCAAAGTCCGCGACAATCGTGTTAGGGCCTCTCGCATGACGCGATGGTCCGCAACAGCCGCCTTAGTGGCGGGCGTCTGCCTGTTGTCCGCCTGCAAGAAGGGGGACGCGCCTCAAGTCCTGCCCACCGCGACCCCCAGCGCTGGCGCACCCACGTTCGTACCACCGCTCGTCGAGACGCCTCTGGGGCGCGAGGCCTTGCTGCTCGCGATTGCCCGGGCGGCAAGCGATACGGCGCTTGGACGCGATCAGTCGGCAACCCAGCGTGACCTCGACGGAACGCGCTTCGCCCTGCGCATGCGGTTCGGATGCGCCGGCGACGAGCCGGTGCCGGGGCGCCGGCTGACGTTCGATGAAACGCGCGGCAAGCTCGAGCTCAGGATCGACAACGAGATCGGCGCGCAATCGCCGCTGGTCCTGGGCCTACATGAAAGTGGCTACGAAGCCGTCGAGGGGTTCTGGGTCCGCAGGCCCTGGCTCCTTGCCGCCGATTGCCGGCAGGCTGCCCCGGGCGCCGAGGCGCCGAGAACCGTCGCGGCGTCGGCACCGGGCCCGGAGCCTTCGGGACAGCCTCAATCTTTGAACGCCGATGCCGGCGAGAGGTCTTCCAGCGAGCAGCGGCATATCGGTATCGCCCAGTTCTTCACGCCCGACGACGCGCGCACCCATCGGCGGGCCGAGCGCGGCTATGCGGTGACGAAAGTGCTTCGCGCCGGCGAAAGCCCGAGCCTCGAGGGGTACGACATCGTCCTCGCCGGACGTCTGCGCCGCCTGGCCAGCGGCCGCGTCATAGCCTGCGCCCTAAGCCGTCCTTCAGCGCCGCCCGACTGCCTCGTCTCGGTGCAATTCGATAACGTCGCCATCGTCAATCCCAGCACAGGCGAGGTTCTCGCCCAGTGGTCGGGGGCCTGAGCACTCGACTGCCCGAGTGAAGGCCATGGCATTTTTCTGTTCAGGGAGCTTGATACCGTGTCCGTCCTGCGATCGATAAGACGCGTCCCCGCCTCCGCGCTGCGAACATTCCTGCGCCACGAAGCCGCCGGCGGTCTCATCCTGATGGCGGCTGCAGCGCTTGCACTGGTCCTCGCCAACAGCGATCTCGCGCCGGTATTCGCAGCCGTCCTCCACCTTCCGGTCGGACCGCTCTCGCTGCTTCACTGGATCAACGATGGTCTGATGGCCGTGTTCTTCCTCCTCGTGGGGCTCGAGATCAAACGCGAGCTCGTCGATGGGCATCTTGCATCCTGGTCGGATCGGGCGCTTCCGTCGATCGCGGCCTTCGCCGGCATGGCCGTTCCGGCGCTGGTCTACCTCGCGGTCGCCGGCCGCACTCCGGGCCTTGCGCCAGGCTGGGCCATCTCTTCGGCAACAGACATAGCCTTCGCGCTGGGTGTCATGTCGCTTCTGGGGCGCCGCGTGCCCGCATCGCTCAAGCTTTTCCTGACCACGGTTGCCATCGTCGACGACATGGGCGCCGTCGTCATCATCGCCCTGGCCTACACCCAAGCGATCGGCGGTCCCGCCCTTTTGGCCGCAGGCATTCTGCTTGGTGTCATGTTCGTTCTCAATCGCGCGGGTGTCACGGCCCTGTGGCCCTACCTCCTTCTGTTCGCGATGCTGTGGGTGGCCGTGCTTCTCTCGGGCATCCACGCGACGATTGCCGGCGTTCTTGCGGCGAGCCTCATACCCATCCGCGTCAGCCCCGCTGCGCCGGACGCCGAGGATTCGCCATTGCATCGCCTGGAACACAGGCTACACCCCTGGGTCGCATTCGTCATCGTGCCCGTCTTCGGCCTGGCCAATGCCGGTGTCTCGCTGGTCGGCGTGACGATGCGGGACTTGCTCGCGCCCTTGCCGCTCGCCGTCGCGGCAGGCCTTTTCCTCGGCAAGCAGGTCGGTGTCCTGGGTGCGGTCGCCTTGTGCGACCGGCTCGGGCTTGCCTGCCGGCCCGGCCATGCGAGCTGGGTGCAAATCTACGGCACCGCGCTGCTTTGCGGCATCGGCTTTACCATGAGCCTGTTCATCGGCGGGCTTGCCTTCGACAATGCGGCGCTCGTCGATGAAGTGAAGATCGGCGTGCTCGGTGGCTCGCTCCTTTCGGGCATCGCTGGCTTTCTCGTCCTGCGTTTCGCACCGCAGCCCAGGATCGGAGGAGCGTCATGATCTCGAACGCGCGTTTCACGCCGCGCCGGGCTCGCGCGCTCCTCAGGCTATATGGCCTGGGTGCCGTGGTCATGCGACGGCGCGCGGCCTTCCTTGGGGGAGCGATTCTCGTCGGCCTGGCAGCGCTTCTATTCGCCCGGCTCGCCGACGCGGCGGGAGAGCTCTTCCATCACATCGTCGCCCGCTGGTGGTGGGCGCCGATGGTGATGACGCCATTCGGCTTCGTCGCCCTGGTCTGGATGACGCGCCGGATCGCGCCCGAGGCTGCTGGGTCGGGTATTCCCCAGACCATGGCGGCGACCCGTCACCCCGAGCGCGGGATGGAGCGCCTGCTATCGGCGCGGACCGTCGTGACGAAGCTCGTCCTCACGATCGCGGCGCTTCTTTGTGGAGCTTCGGTGGGACGCGAAGGCCCGACCGTACAGGTCGCTGCCTCGATCATGGGCCACGCGCATCGGCTCATGGCGGTGCCGATCCGCGCTTCGGTCTACATCGCGGGCGGTGCAGCCGGCGTGGCGGCTGCATTCAATACGCCCCTGGCAGGCGTTGCCTTCGCGATCGAGGAGCTTGCCGCCGCATACGAGCAGCGCATGACACTGCTCGTCATGGCAGCCGTCCTCATCGCCGGCATGGTGAGCCTCGGCCTGGCAGGTGACTACGTCTATTTTGGCGCAATGGGGCAGACACTGAGCGTCGGTCAGGCGCTCGTGGTCGCTCCGGTCGCCGGCGTCGTCGGTGGCCTCCTGGGGGGGCTTTTCTCGCGCGCCATGCTCGCCGTGGGCGCCTCTCGCGCTCGGCCGCTTGCCTGGCTTCGGGCACGTCCGCTGCATCTCGCCGGTCTTTGCGGGCTGGTCGTCGCCGCGCTCGGCCTCCTCACCGGGCTCACCTGGGGGACCGGCTACGCCACGGCCCACGCGATCATTTCAGGCACGGACGCGCCCTACTGGTTTGGTCCAGCCAAGATGCTTGCGACGCTCGCGACTGCCGTTTCGGGCTTGCCGGGCGGCATTTTCGCGCCCTCGCTTTCGGCCGGCACCGGCGTGGGCTATGTTCTGAGCGTGCTCTTTCCAGATTGCCCCACTGGCGCAGTGGTTCTCCTGGGCATGGTTGCCTATTTCACGGGCATCGTGCGCGCGCCGCTCACCGCGGTGATCATCATCGCCGAGACGACGGCCAGTCGCGGGCTGATGATGCCCTTGCTCGCGGCGGCGCTCGTCGCCGATTTCGTTGCCCAGTTCGTGTGCCGCGAGCGCCTTTATCACGCCCTGTCGCTGCGATTTTCCGCGGATAATGCGCGATGATCGAGCCAAGACCCGCCGATCAGCAGGGAGAAACGCGGTTCCGCGGCGTCACGTCGAGGCATCATTTCTGCTATGGCCCTTACCAGTCGCCCGACCGGATCAACTGGGGGCGTCTGCGCGCTTTCAATCGCCTCGAGGTCGCGCCGGGCGGGGCGCGCGGACCGAATTTCCTGGGCGCCATGGAAGTCCTGCTGATCGCCGAGACGGGGGCCGCGCTCGTCCAGTGCGGCGGCGAGAGGATCCTCGCGCGACCCGGAGAGATCATCCACTTGCGCATGCGCGGCGGCGATGATTTCGGGCTCGTCAATCGCGGATCGCAAGTGGCCGGTCTCATAGAATTGTGGCTCACCTCGGACGAGTGGTCGGGGCCTTCGCAAATGTCGCGCCAGCGGTGGAACCACACCGAGGGTCTTGTCGCTTCCTCCCGTGTCGAGGACGCCCCCGCGATTTTGCTCGGCACCGGTGCCAGCCTTCGTTTTGTACAGTCCGAGGGAAGGCGCTTCTGCTCCTTGCCGCTGGGCTCGCGTCATTCCTACGTTTGCGCCATGGCAGGGAGCATCCTGGCCTGCGATGTCGAGCTCGGCGCGAACGACGCTCTGGCGCTTGCCGACGAGCCTCGGGCCGATCTTACCATGCGTGCTGGAGCGACTTGCCTGGTCCTGGAATGCTGATGCGCGAAGCGGCGGGCGACGAGGGCAGGCCGGCCGAGCTGGCGGTGCCGCCGCTGCCGATATCGCGCTGCGCTTGGGGGATGAACCCATTTTTACCGGTTCGCCTGGCGTAGCGGCTTTCCCGGGCTTCGTTGTCGGCGGATTGTGCCCGCTCGGTTCGTTGCCGTGTTTTCACCGCATTTGCATGGCCATGGCTCGAGGGAGCGGCATGGTGACATTTGCCGGTATGACGAACTGCGGGGGCGCTAAGTCCCGTGGAGAAGCGGCGAATGGATGCAGGAGCTGACACCGAGAAGATGGGCAGCGACCGTATTGTCGTCGTCATCGATGGTTCGGCGGGCGCCGAGAAGGCGGTGTCGCTCGGCCGTGACCTCTCTCGCATCTGCAATGTCCCCTGGGAGGCCATTCTTCCCGTGACGCGGTCGGTGGATCCTTCGCTCGACGACGGGCGTGGCGCCAAGGCGCTGACCCTCGCGGTTCGGCTAGGCGCGAGCGTATCGCAGGTACCGGCCGCAACGATGGCGGATGCGATCGCAGCCCATGTCTCGGGCTATTCGCGTCCCCACATCGTGCTGGCGCTCTCGCCGCGAAGTCTGATCGAGAGACTGCGTGCTCCCTCGCTCGCGCAAAGCCTCGTCCTGCGTCGCCCCGACTTGGTGGTGCACATGGTCGCCGGTGACCGCGCGCCGCGAAATGGGCGCGCGGCGGGATCGTCCCAATCCGCCACCGCCTACGTCGTCGCAGCCTTGGCCGCCTTGGCCACGCTTGCCTTGGTGTTCCTTCTCGAGCGTGCGACGGGTACCAGCTATTTCAGCCTGCTTTTCCTTTTCCCGGTGATCACCGTAGCCGCGCGGGCCGGATTCTGGCCGGCGCTTTTCGCTGCACTCGTATCGGCGGCGGGCTTCAACGTCCTTTTCCTGGCACCCGTGACCGCCTTCGATCCCTTGGCGGCTCAGACCTGGCTCATGTTCGCGGTCCTTGCCGGCATCGCCCTCTACACATCCTGGCTGACTGGCACACTGCGCGACCGCCTGCTTCTCAGCGACAGGAGCGCCCAGGAAAGCGCGGCGCTTGCCAGTTTCGCCCAGGATCTGACCCGGGTTGCCGACTGGGCAGCGACAGGCGAGGTCGTCGCTCGCGACATCGGAAGCCTGATGCACGTACACGCTCTCGTCGCACGCGAGATCGATGGCCGTCTCAGGGTCATCGCCTCGCATCCCTGTGAGGTCGAGCTCGATCCGCTCGACCACACGGCGCTCGATTGGGTCTGGGAGCGGGGAGAAGCCGCCGGGAGCGGGACGGGCAGGATCTCGGAGGCCAGCTGGCAGTTCCATCCGCTCGCGACGTCGCTGGGAACGCTCGCGATCCTCGGCCTCGCGCGCGAGGATGGCCGGGACCCCGTCCCGCCCGAGCGGCGCGTCCTGCTCGCGACCGCGATTGCCCAGGCGGCACTTGCACACGAACGCTTGCGCTTGGAGGACATCGCGCGCGACCAGGCCGACGCGTCGCAGATTGCCGGCGCTCATGGATAGGTAACGAGGGCGGGGGGAGCAGCCGGTCTTGCAGCTCGCGCCCGAGCGCCGCCGAGCCGCGAGGCGTATCGCCGGGCAAAAGAATTCACGGATGGCGACTGGCTCGTGATGGGCGAAAGGAACCGGTTGACGACGAGGACGTTGCAGGATTGAGCTCCTCGCGATTTCTGGTCGCGATGTCGCGCGATGGAACGCGAGATCGGCTCTGTCTTCGGGCAAGGAGGGGGCGCATCTTGTCGATGCCGGTTTCGCATTGCGCGCGGTCTACGTCTTTCATCTGGTCCATGTTGGTCGCCGTGCTCATGCCCCTTGTGGCCGTGCTCGCGCTCAAGGAGACGTCCCTGGTCGCCATGGGCAAGCCAAGTCGAGCGATGCAACTATCGCCGGGGGATTGGCCCGTCCCGCCCTACGAGCGCATGACGCAGCGCCTGGGGGGCGAAATCTTCGACCGCGCTACGCTCCGCGTGCCGATGATCGCTCAAGAGGTCTGGGGGGCTGGTGGATGCGACCGCGTCGATGTCGTCACTATCGCCAACCGGTCTACCCCGCGCTCGGTGATCTACAAGGTTGCTTGCCACAACGGCCATCAGGCGCAGATCGCCATCGACTTCACCGCGCAAAAGACACGTGGTTGAGCGGTGTCGCTCTCCCCGGCATCTCCCTTTGCATTGAACTCCTTTTTTCCGGGATAAGGGCGACTGGTGCGCCGCAGAACACGTTCGCGGTGCTTGGTTCGATACGTGCCCTTTCCGTCTCTCCTGACGGCAGTTGATTCGCCGCGGTGTGCAAGCCGGCCAGCAGCGCCCATGGATGAACAGGCGTCACTTTGGACATGCCCTCTCGCATCGCCGGAGCGTGCGGATCGGACGCGAATACCGCAACACGAGCGTCAGGATTTCTGGGACTTGCTTCGGCTTTCGGCATAGCGAAGGACGCGCTCGATCGTGCCGCCCTGGACGATCACCGAGAACAGGACGACGATATAGGTCGCGGCCAGGAGAACGGGTCTTGCCGCTTCACTCGCGAGGCCGAGCGCCAGCGCGACCGAGATGCCGCCGCGCAGGCCGCCCCAGACCAGCGTAGGGGCGGCCAATGGCCCAAGGTCGAGGCGCGGACGCATCGCTCCCAAGGGAATGAGCACCGAGACCGCCCTCGCACCTAGCGCGAGCGGAATTGCGAGGAGGCCAAGCAACAGCAGGCGCGGGTCCGCGGGTATCGTGACGACCTCGAGGCCGATCAGCAAGAACAGGACCGCATTCAGAATGTCATCGACCAGCGCCCAGAACTTGTGGACGTAGTCGCGGGTGATGTCGCTCATCGCATAGGTGACGCCGGCATTGCCGATGAGCAGGCCGGCAACGGCCATCGCCACGGGGCCGCTCACGTGGACTGCCCGTGCGAGGGCATAGCCTCCCATGACGACGGCAAGGCTGATCATGACTTCGACCTTGTATTCGTCGATCGAGCGCATCATGCGAAAGGCGATCCAGCCGATCGCAAGTCCGAGCAAAACGCCGGCGCCCGCCTCGAGCAGGAAGAGATGCGCGGCATGGGACGGCGAAAATGGCGCTCCCGACAGGGCTGTTGCAAGCAGGATGGCGAACACGACGACCCCGACACCGTCATTGAACAGGCTCTCGCCGGCTACTGTTGCCTCCAGGATGGGCGAGACCCTGGCGCGTTTGAGCACGCCCATGACCGATACGGGATCGGTCGGGCTGATCAGCGCGCCGAAGACGAGGCACCAGACAAGCGGGATCTCGAGGCCCAGGACGCCTGCAAGAAGCCAGAAGCCTGATCCCACGATCGCTGTCGAAATGAGGACGCCGAGCGTGCTCAGGACGAGAATGGGCCAGCGGCCGCGGCGCATTTCATGCCAATCGACGTGCAGCGCCCCGGCGAACAGGAGAAACGAGAGCATGCCGTCCATCAGGGTCGTATGGAAATCTATGCCGGCGATGAAGCGCGCGACATCTCCCGCCATCGTGCTGCCTGGGAGCAATCTGTCTAGCCCCACCACCACGAGCGAGGCGACCGCGCCCATGATCGTGAGACCCACCGAGGAAGGGAGCCCCACGAAGCGGTGATTGAGATAGGCGAGGCATGCGGCGAGCACGATCAGGATCGCGGCCGCGTCGAAGGGGGTGAGAGCGAAATCTGCGATCATTGCGCGAGCTCGGAGCGGATCAGCCGGAAGCGCTGTCCTGCGGGCGGTGCATGCACGGGCCCCAGGCCCTGATCGCGTAGCAGCCCCGCGATCGCGGCGCCGCGCCGCTGCGACAGCGTCGGCGTTCCGCCCGCGGTATCAGCAAATCCCGGAACGGCGAGCGTGCGGACGTTCCAGCGTTTGGCGGCCCAGGCCGAGGTCAGAACGGCGTCGCGCGCGGCGGCATCGAGCTCATCGTCGTTCTCGGCAAAGGCGATAAGCGGCAAGGGACCTTGCGGCGGTGTAATGGCGATTTCCCATTCCGCGGCTTCGAGGTGAGCGCGCTCTTCAAGCGCACGGTAGGTCGCAAGCGTCGCGCCGGGCAGGGGAGAGGCGGCAACGGTAGCGCGCTGATGTTCGCGGTCGATCGTCACGGCATCGACGGGAGTGCCCGCCGCCAGCGCCAGCATCCGCGATAGCGCGGCGATCCGGGCGTTCTCGATGCCCGCCGCCTCGCCCGCCTGTCGCAATTCTTCCCGCTGCGCCTCGAGCGCGCCCGAACCAGCCTCGAGCAGGACCTGGTCCAGTTGAAGGCGCACTGGCCTGTCGAGACGCCGCTTGAGGTCTTCTTGCAGCAATCCGGTTCGCTGCATTCGCGAGCGCGGGGTGATCACGACTGCCCGTACGTCGATCGGCGCTGTGTCGAAATCGACGTCGAGCTGGGTTACCCGCGCGTCTGTTCCGAAGCGGCCGGTGAGAAAGGAGCGCACCTGCGTGACCGTTACCGCTTCGCCGGCTATCTGCTTGAGTGAAATGCCAAGCGGCACGGCCATGACGACGAATACGAAAATCAGAACGATGGTCTGTGTCCAGGTCTGTTGGCTCGAAAGCGCGTGACCAAAGCCGTAGAAACGCGCCATTACCGTTGCCGAGAGCGCGATGGTGACGAAGTTCGTGACGAACAGGGCGAAGGCTCCGCCAAGGACGGGCAGGTTGCCAGTGGCGGCGCCATATCCCACGACCGCGAGCGGGGGCATCAGCGCCGTCGCGATGGCAACGCCCACGACCGTGTCGCCGCGTCCGCGGATTATCGCGAAAGTACCGGCAAGCGCCGCAAAGAGCGCTACTGCGAGATCGAAGAGATTTGGTCTCGTGCGTGCGATGATCTCCGCGGTGGGCGCCTGGAGCGGCGAGGCCATGACGATGATTGCGGTGAATACGACGGCACAGGCAGAACCTGCGGCAAGCGCCGTCAGGGCGCGCCGCATCTCCGCGAAATCGAACAGAGCGAGGCTGAAGCCGAGGCCGAGGATGGGGCTCATCAGGGGCGAGATGAGCATCGCTCCGATAACGACCGCCGGCGACGAAAGCAGAAGCCCGAGCACGGCGATCCCCGCCGACATCATCGTCATGAACAGAAAACGCGGCGACCAGCCGCTTTCCGCAACGATCTTCTCGACAACCGCGGGGTGATCGATGCTGCCCACGACGTGGCTGCGCCACCAGCGGTAAAGCGCGAGGCGGCTCAGCCTGTCTTCCAAAGTGGAAGCGTCAGCGCGCATCGAATGCTGGGTCATCTCGCCTCCTCGATCGCGACGCTGCCGAGGTTCGCGTCATCGATGCCCGACTGGCCGATATTGGCAAGCCCGGCCCGTTGCAACCGGCGAAGATGGTCGAGGTTTCGCGGCCGCGACCCGCTGCTTTGGCCGCCGCCAGCGCTTTTGTCCTGCGCGACCCCGAACCCCCGCCGTCCGTGCATGCGAAAATCCTTCGGCCAGCCGCACGCCTTGGGAAGAGCGGTGAAACAGGTTGGGGTGAATCCCGCCGCGCCGCGGGAACCGCCATGCCATGGCCGTCGTTCCACACAGGATCGCCGCCGACGAGGATGCTCGCACGGATGATCACCGGGAGCCTCGCTCCAGTGGCGGGGCTCCCTTCCGGCAAGGCTTGGAAAGCGGGGCATGTGGCGGGTCATCGCAAAGCATGAGGCCATTGGCAGTTCGCAGACCCGTCATACTATCGTCGAGATGGGCGAGGGGGACGACCGCGACTTCATATTGCAGGACGGCCGCGCTCTCACGCGCCAACAAGATGGAACCTTCCTCATCGCCGAAACCGGTGAAACCCTCACGCTGTCTTTCCCGATCAACTAAGCCGCGCCCCCCGATCGCTCGGAGTGCCCGTGCGGTCGGGGCGCGCGCGCCACCATCGTCCCCGCACTCCTGGTCAAGAATTCGCACTCGCCGGGCGGCTGCCTTGAACCCGCCGGCATCGCTCGCGATCGAAACCGGTCAGGCTTGCGGGCTTTCCCTTCACCGCTCCGTCATCGCTTCGCTCAGGATCTTGCGGATCGGTCTGGTCAGATAGTGCCAGACCGTGTCGCGGCCGGTCTGGATCTCCGCTGTCGCGGTCATCCCGGGCTGGATCTCGATCGTCTCGCCAGGCAGGTGCGGCTTCATGAGGCGCGTGTCGACCGAAATGTGGACACGGTAGTAGACCTGTTCTCCAGCCGGCGTTCGCTCGGTCAAGGTGTCGGGGCTGACATAGGTGACTTTGCCGATGGCCGAGCCATAGATCGAGCTGTCATATGCGTCGAACTTGACCGAGGCCCCTTGGCCGACGCGGATATAGGCGATGTCGCGCGGGCTCATCTTGGTCTCGAGGACCAGCTGGTCGTTGGTCGGGACGATCGAGAGTACCTCTTCCGATGGGCGCAAGACGCCCCCGACCGTGGTCACGCGGATGTTCCTTACCACCCCGTCGACCGGCGAAGCGATCCTGGTGTCGGTAAGCGCGTCGCTGCGCTGGGCAAGCATTTCGCGCGCTGAGACGAGGTCCTCCTCGGTCCGGGTATATTCCGCCTGGAGATCCTGAATGTACCGGTTACGCACGTTGACCATTTTCGACTGGATGTCCGATACGCCGCGCTGGAGCCGCAGCATGTCCGCGCGGCTGACATCGCCCTGCTTGAGCAAAGGCTGGTTCATGTCGAACTCCTGCTTCATCAAAGTCAGCATCGCTTGTAGCGCCTCCAGCTGATCCTTGAGGGCCTGCTGGCGCTTTTGATAGAGCAGGGTCTGGTTCGCGATGAATTCAGGAAAGGCCTGGACTTCAGGCGGGAAGGTCAAAGGTCGGTCGAACAACTCGGCGTTGATACGCGCCATCGAGCTCATAAGCGAGGCGACCTTGCCGCGCGCGTCGCCGACGGCCGCCGTGATCTTCACGGCATCGAGCTCGACCAGGACCTGTCCTTTTCGCACCCTGTCGCCCTCGCGTACGCGAATGGCCTCGATCTTGCCGCCATCGGTCGTCTGGACGACCTGGACCCGGCCGGTCGGAATGATTTGCCCGGGCGCACGTGCCACCTGGTCGAGCTGGGCCCAGAACGACCATAGCAGTGCCAAAGCGAAGAAGGCGCAGATCATCAGCGCGAGGCGCGAGGACTGGCCAAGCCGCCGGAGCCGAGGACTTTTTACAATACGAAATGTCGGGTACCCGGCGGATTGCCCATGGTGTCCTTGCAGCTGCATCGCCATCATTCGTTTCCTCGGACGGGCGCGGTAGAGCTGGCTGTCCAGTCCGCCTTCGGTGGGGCGAGCTTGGGCCAGCGTGCGGAATTTCGGTTGGCGAAGCGCCGATCGTCAGGCGTGATCTCGTGTCGCCGATGCCTGCCGACAGGTGACCGTTTCGCGGACCGATCGATAGTGTTCGCGCAGCCGGCCGACGGCTTCCATCGCAAAGACGTCGCCAAATTCGGCGAGCGCGATACAGGCGCGCTTGTCGTCCTTCAGGCTGTGCATGGCCTCGGCGAGAAAAAGCAGGCTGTCGGGCGCGCGCGCGCCTTGCTTGGCGTTCCTGTAATTGTCGAGAAACCAGGTCGCGGCCTCGCGCGGTTTGCCCTCGTCGAGGAAGGCGCGGCCAAGCAGGTTCCTGGCGAAGCTGATGCGGCCGTGCCGGGGATACTTGGCGAGGAACAATTTCAGTTGCTGCCGCGCTTCAGGATAGAGTCCGGCCTGCCACAAGCGAAACCCGTAGCTGTAATCGTCGTCGGCTGGATCGCTCGTGCGGGGCTTGACGATCGCGCGAACCCGTTCGAGCCGATTGGGGGAGGGGCCCGCGGGTGCTGTCGTGTCGACAGCCACCAGAGCCGGCGGGACCGGTTCCGACGGGGGCAGGCCGGGGGCCGCCGTCGAGGGCTTGTCGCCGCGAATTGCCTGCTCGTTCGCGACCATCGCGCTCTCGATCCTTGAAAGCCGTTCGTTCACCTCCCCAAGCCTCGCCGTCAGCCGCGCGATGTGCCGGCTCGCGCTGTCGAGGCGCAGCGAGATATCGGTCGCAGGGTTGCTGGCTGCGCGGCCGGGGACGGTCGTGCGGGTCGGTGCGTTGGTGAACTCGGGCGTGAAAATCTTTTCACCGCCAGCGCCGGGGAAGACCTTGCGCTGCAGGGCTCGGATTTCCGCTTCCATCTTCTGCATTCGCGGCTCGCCGGGCCTCTCCTGTCCGAGAGCTGGACAGGCGGCGACGAGCAAAACAGCCGCCAGTGGTCGGCAGAGCCGAATTCCGGTTCGCAAGGGCGGTCCGGAATTGACAAACTTTAAGGGTGTCTGGCCGCGCTCGCGGCAGGGCTGGGAAGATTCAGCGTTCAAGGAGATACTCCAGCTCGAACCAGCCGAGGAGCAGAACCCCGAGCCCAAGAATTGCAGCGATGAAGATGATTTCGATTTTGCTGAGTCCGTGCACCTGACATGCTCTTCGTGAAGGACCGCTAGGTGATGATCAGCGGTCTCGTCTCTGCCGCACTTTGCGGCCCCTCTGCGAGGCTGGCTGCACCTGACCCGCGCCTGATTGCGCGTTCTGGCGATCCTCTCCGCTAACCCGATACCCGGTCTGTAAGTTTTGTGTTATCGAATGTTCTGAACCTTGAATTCGGAGTTACTTAACCGAAATGGATGTACCGACCGCGCGCACCTTCCTTGCCGCCGCTGCGACGGGCAGTTTCGTGGCGGCTGCGCGCCGCGTTCACGCCAGTCCCCCGACCGTCACCGAGCGCATAAAGCAGCTGGAGCACGTGCTGGGCGCGAGGCTGTTCGATCGTGACCGCCGCGGTTGCAGGCTGACGGCTGCCGGCCGGCGCCTCGTCGAGCCGGCACAGGCGATGGTCCGGGCCTGGGATGAAGGATGTGCGCGCGTCGCGCTGCCGCCTAGATTCGAGGCGGTCATCCGGTTGGGAGGGCAGCACGCGCTCTGGCCGTCCTTGCTGATACCCTGGCTGGGCGAGGTCCGCGACCAGTTTTCGAGGCTCGCCGTCAGCGCTCTTGCCGCCGCTCCCGCGCAGCTCAACCGAGCTATCGAGGAAGACGAGCTCGACATAGTGTTCCTCTACGATCCCGTTCAGCGTCTCGGCGTGCGCGTCGAAGAACTCGCCCCCGACAGACTCGTGCTCGCGACGGCGCGGCCGGGGTTGGATTGGAAGGAGAACTTCGTGCGTCTGAATTGGGGCGAGAGCGCCAGCGCCGCCTTGATGGCCCGGCTCGATGTATGGCCTTCGGCCGGCCTCGAATTGGATCTCGGGGCCCTGTCGCTGCAGTGGCTCGTCGACATGGGGGCGAGCGGTTTCGTGCCGGAGCGCATGGCGCGGCCCTTTTTTGCCAAGCGCCTCTTGGAGCCAGTCGACGACACGCCATCGATCGACTTCTCACCCTACGTATGCTGGCGCAGCTCGATGGACGAGGACCTCGCGGCCAGACTGGTGGATCTGGCAAAGCGCGGCATGACGACTTGACGAGGCCATCGCCCTCGGCGGTTGACCTCTTCGCCGATCATGCCTCGCGCCGGTCGAGCCGCCGTTTGCAACCGCCCGCGGGCAGGGGCAGGCCGGCATTTTGCAGCGAAACTCGATTTCAGTGTCGGGCGGTAACGGTTGCCGCACGGCGCCAGCTGGCGGGGGGCTTTCCGAATTCACCGGCGAACCATCGTGAGAACGCGCTCGTCGTCGAATATCCAAGCGCGATGGCGATATCGAGGATGCTATGGTCCGAACTTGACAGATAGTGCGAGGCCAGGCCGCGCCGGACGTCGTTGAGAACCTCGGCATAGGTCGTGCCTTCCTGGGCGAGCAGGCGTTGGAGCGCGCGTGGATGGAGGCCGAGCCTCGCCGACACCTGCTCGATCGTGGCGACACCTTTACTCAAACGGTCGTGGACGACGCGGCGTACCTGATCGCTGATCGCGCTTGGGCTACGCCTGTCCGAAACCAGGTCGATGAATTTCTCCGCGTGGCGCGCAAGATGCGCGTTGGCCGAGCGGATCGGCAGGGCGAGGGCCGACGAATCGCATAGGATGCCGTTGAAGTGACTGTCGAATTGAACCTGCGTGCGAAAGAACCGGCGATGACGGGAAACATCGCTTGGAGCGCAATGCCGGAAATGGATGCTCGCGGGGTGCCAGAGCCGTCCCGAGAGGTCGTCGAGCGCTTTGAAGGGCACCGCGACGGCCAGTTCTAGCGTCTCCCTGGTGGCAAAGCCATGCAGGATGTCCACGCGAAAGGGCGTCGTCTCGCCATCATCCTCGAGCGACATATCGACGATGTCGTTGAGCATGGCCTGGTGCTTGCTGAGCGAGACCATCGCATCGCGCATCGTGCTGCGATGTTGCAGGAGAAGACTGATATGGCCGAGCGACGCGAAATCCCGGGGGGCGGCAAGCAACAACCCGAGATGCTCGCAGCCCGACCTATACGCCGTTTCGCAGACCAGTCGCACGGCCTTGTCGGCTGCGAGACGCGCTTCGGGATCAGCGAGATCTTCAGGTGCGATCCCCGCACGCAGCATCTGATAGGGATCGATGCCAAGGTCGATCGCCACTTCGATGTAGTTCGTCAGCGCCACGGCGCGAACCTGCGGCACATACCCTGTACGAGAAACCTGAATGCCGGACACGACACGCTCCCTGTCTGGCGGCGGGCCTGGCCAAGTTTGGTCCTAAATCTGCCTGGCTGCAATCGTTTCGCAAGCTCCATCTGACGCCATCCGGATTTCGCGGAAAAGCCGGCGAACAGCGCGCGGGACGGCAGTCGGCGCAACTGAGCTTGCCTGCGTCCACTGTCGGCAACCGCCGATGGGCCAGTCCCATCGCCGGCTGACGGCGGCGGCGGCAACTTTGGTAAATCCGAACGGTTCGTTTGGGGATTTCTGCATGGCCGCGGCGTGTCTTTCGACTATTCCAAGGGGCCCAAGGGGACAGAAGGCAGGCCGTCAGATCCCAGGCCTTGGCTTTCGCGGGCTGCGTCGGACTGGCGTGTGGTTCGGCGCAGCTTCGCGAACGCGCGGCGCGCTTATTTCGTGGCTCGCAGATGCCGTGATTATGCGCCCGAAGCCGATCGAAGGGTCGGGATCCGGGGTTTTTGTCCGCGATGAGGGAGGTCGCATCGGCTCGCCTGCGGTGATTTGTCCTGGCGCCGCTGCAAAACGTAACGCTGGGTCTGACACTATGTCTCTCGACGAAAGCGAACTGCGCAGTCATCTCATGGATCTGGTGGGGATCCGTTCGCCTATCGTCGCCGCGGCGCTGTTGCAGCTCGTCGTCGAGCTCCGCCTGGCCGACGTCTTGGATGCCGATGGACTCGAGCGCATCAAGGCGGCGATAGTCGCTGCCGCGGTGCAGGGGCGCCCATCACATCGATTTGCAGCCGATTTCGAGACGGAGGTGCGGGCAAAGCTCGATCGGCTCATCGCTGCTTCCGAGGCGCGAAAAGAATGAGGCGGTCGAAATCGCTTTCATCGCCATTTCGATGAGCGGAGCCGCCTGCGGCAGTGCCCAGTCGGCGAAATAGGTCGTGCGCCGCGTCCACCCCTGTAACCTCTTATCCGGCAACAGGTCAGGCGGCCGTCGACTTCCCCAGCCATGTCGAAATTGCTGGTGTCGGGGCGGGGACCGGCTGGTACCCCAGGCTTCGAGACTCCGGAACGATCGCGGACACATAACCAAATGCAAGCCAATCAGGACTTTCGCAGGTCCTCGCGATGGATCGCCATGAGAATTCCGAGAAGGATCATGACCGTCATCATGGCAGATCCGCCATAGGACATGAGCGGAAGCGGGATGCCCACGACAGGAGCAAGCCCCATGACCATGGACAGGTTGATGGCCACATAGAGAAATAGCGTGAACGATAGCCCAATTGCCGTGAGACGGGTGAATTCCATCGCACCGCCAGCGCCGAGCTTTGCTCCCCAGCGGATCTGGTAGGCATAGGCCGCGAGCAGGATCAGGCCCCCGGCCATGCCCCATTCCTCGGCCATGGTCGAGAATATGAAATCGGTGTGCGATTCGGGGAGATAGTCGAGGTGGCTCTGCGAGCCATTGAGAAAACCTTTGCCGAATACGCCGCCTGAACCCACTGCGATCTTGGACTGCGTGATGTGATAGCCCGACCCGAGCGGATCGCTCTCCGGGTCCATGAACACGAGGACGCGGCGCTTCTGGTAGTCGTGAAGCAGCGACCAGGCGAGCGGCGCGGCGGCCAGGACGGCAATCCCGCCGCCCATGAACCAGCGAAGTGGCAGGCCGCCCATGAACATGATGAGCAGGCCCGCCATGGTGATCATGAGGGCAGTGCCGAGATCGGGTTGCAGCATGACGAGAGCGGCCGGCAAGCCGACCATGAGCGCAGGTGCGATCAGGGCCGAGGTCGTCGAAACATAGGCCGGTGGCAACCGGTGGAAGTAACGTGCGAGACTCAGCACGACGGCAATTTTCATGAATTCGGATGGCTGCAGTCGAATGAAGCCGAGATCGATCCAGCGCTGCGCGCCCATGCCGATCTTGCCGAAGAGCTCGACGATGAGCAGCAAGGCCAGCGCAATGACGTAAAAGGGATAGGCGGCCGCCATCCATCGGGACACGGGAATTCGCGACAGGAAGATCATCATGCAGAAAAGCAGGACGAACCGTATGCCTTGACTGGATGCCCAAGGCGACATTTTGCCCCCGGCTGCCGAGTATAGGGTCGCAAGTCCAAAAAGGACGATCGCGATAAGCACGCAAAGCATGCCCAGTGGCAGCCTACGCACGGATTCTGGTAAGATCGACACGACTGTTTTTTCCGAACTTCTTTGGACTGCGGTTCCGGCGGAGAGCCCATACTGCGAGAATGTGCGACAGGACCGCGCTCCTTCGCCTTTCCGAAAGCGGTATGGCTACGGATTGTTATCGTAAGCGAAAAGATCCGGTCACACGTCGCCTAAACTAGGGGGGGTATGTCTATGAGGAATTTGAGATTTTAATGGTCTTGGCCTCTTTTTTGCTGGGCTGAAAACCTCCAACCCTGCAGCGATGTGACGCCAGATCAGATTGGAGGCGAAGGCGCGATAGATCGCGGGGTAGCTATCTCGCTTCATGACCGCAAGGAAACGAGCGCGACATCGTCTATAGTACCGACAATTTCGACTAGATCGCCGGCGCCAAAAGAGGGCCGCGGCAGCTTGCGAAGGCCATGTGCCCGGCGCGGGCAAGATCAGGCGATGGCATCCTCGGCGGCGCTCAGTAAGCGGCTCGCCCAGGTCCGGAACACGATTGAAACGATACCCAAAACGCCAATCCTCGACGACGTCAGGGGTGGCGGTCACGAGCGCGCGGTTTTCTGGTCGGCCGCCGACCCGATCGGCGCTCGCGGGGCCGAACGCAACGCGCTGGTCCCTCAGGCGTTGTAGGAGAGAGGGGGCCGCGAAACAGCCGACGGATTGAGCGCCTGCGAAGGGAAACCCAGACGATGAGCTATGCTCGCTTTGCCGCGATGATCGCCACCTCCACGATCGTCATGTTCGGCCTGATGTATCTCAACACCTATGCGATCGACCATGTCGAGTTCAGTCAGACCCGGGTCTGGATGTCGGTGCTGATGGGCGCGGTGATGACGATGATCATGCTCGTTTTCATGTGGCGCATGTACGGCAATCGCTCTCTCAACCTCGCCATCCTCGCCGCCTCGGGGGTCGTCTTCGCAGCCTCGCTGTGGCTGGTGCGCAGCCAGGAGACCGTTGACGACGTCTCCTACATGAAGGCGATGATCCCGCATCATTCGATCGCCCTCATGACCAGCGAGCGCGCGCATATCCGCGACCCCGAGGTACGCCGGCTTGCCGACGGGATCATCGCGGCGCAGCGGCGTGAGATCGCTGAAATGAAGCGCATGATCGCGCGCCTGGAGGCGAGGCCACCCGCCGCGCACGCGCCGGATCTGGCGCCGCAGGCATATCAGGCTGCTGGCCGGTAAGGACGCGGCCCTCGACGAGCGGCGCTGCGGATATCAGCATGGCAACCTTTTCCTGGCGTTGCCCGACGTTTGTAGCGCGCACGCGGATGCCAGGGCTTTGCTTGTCAGCTGACGCACCGCCTATGATTTTGAAACTGCGGCCGCAAAACTTCTCCTCGATCATTACCGATCAGCGGCAAGAGGATGTGCGCTCTATGGCAAGCCGGTCGATGGCGGTAGTGAACCGGTCTATGAAGTCTGGGCGCGCGGCAGGGATATCAGGAATGTCGTGCCATGATTGGGCTCGGATGACAGCTCGATCGTGCCGCCGGATTGGTGGACGAAGCCGGCGACGCTGCTGAGACCGAGACCGGTCCCATGCGGTTTTGCCGAAAAGAAGGGTTCGAAGGCCCGCGCCGCGATGTCGTCGGTCATGCCGCTTCCCGTATCGCTCACCTCGATGCGGATGCGGTCGCCAGCCATGGCCGTGTCGGGGAGATTGTCTTGATCCCGTTCGGCGCGGACGTTGGTTGCCGAAATGCAGAGCCGGCCGCCAGCGGGCATCGCGTCGCGCGCATTGATGGCAAGGTTGAGCAAGGCATTTTCGAGCTGCGTGCGATCGACGCAGATCGGCCAGACGTCGGGCGCGATCTGTAGCTCGACCGTGATGGCCTTGCCGACCGCGCTCGCCAGTATACGGCCCATGTCGTGCAACATCGCTGCGGTTTGGACGGCCTGCCGCGGCAGCGGTCTGCTCCGTATGTGCGCCAGCAGCTGCGCGACGATCGCCGATCCGCGAACTGCCGCCTCGCCTATCATCTGAACCTGCTCGCGCGCGGGATCGCCTTCGCGGATGTCGTCGAGCAGATTTTCGGCCGATCCCATGATTACGGTCAGCAGGTTATTGAAATCGTGCGCGAATACGCCTGTAATTTCCGCGCTCGCACGGCTCCGTTCAGCCTGCCGCACCCGTTCCAGCAGAAGTCGATCTTCTGCCATCTTGCCGAGATTGGCTGCGACCGCGGCAACCAGGTCGTGCTCCTCGGGCAGGAAGTCGGACTCAGCGCCCTGGTGGTCGACATAACCGATGACGAGCGATCCGATTTCCTCGCGCTCGCAGCAGATCGGCTCCTCCATGGCGAGGTCAGGCGATTTCCAGTTATCCGACCTCAAGTCCTTGTCGCCGAGCCGTATCCGCACGACCGTGCGGTTTTCGTAGAGAAAGGCTCCCATCAGAAGTTCGATTACCCGCGCGCCTACCTCTTCGACGTCTGCCTCCTTGTCCGACGTCACCTCGAGGACGCGGTAGAGGCAATGCAACTCCTTGACGCGCTCGCGCAGCCTGCCTTGGGGGTGCGAATACGGAAAGGTCGCGAACAAGCCGCGAGCCCGTTCGGGGCCCGTCGCATTCCCGGCTGTTTTCTCCCTAGTCATAGGCTGATCGGCCAATTCTTTCGGAAGCGGAGATTATATGAGCACGGTTGCAGGGCAAGCCCGCCCGCGCGGAAAGTTTGCAGCCAACTGCTTCCGGAACGATTCATCCCTTCGAGCGAAAAGGCGGTGTGTCGAAACCCCAATGGACAGGCCGACCTCTGCTTAGAAACCATGCCGATGCCGCAGCCATCGGGGCAACGTGCGAGTGCAGCTCTGGCGGACGGGAAGTAGCCCTAAACATGCCTGCCTTTGACGACGGCAGGTATACGTCGCGATGACCGGCGTTGGCTTAACGGCTGCTCAGGCAGGATTGCCCAGGAGGGGAGCGTGGCGATCGACCAGGATCGCGCTCGCCTCGTTCATCCCTATGACCTCCACCGTAATGCCATGACGACGCATCCTGGTGACGAGGTCCTCCAGCGCGCCGACCGCCGTGACGTCCCACAGGTGCCCGGCGGAAAGATCGATCCGCACGGTCCGGGCCGTATCGCGCAGGTCGAACTGATCGACGAAGATCTCGGCACTCGCGAAGAATATCTGGCCCGAGACGACATAGGTCCGTGTGTCCGTGGCGTCGCAGTATTCGGAACGGACCTGCATCAGGCGCGTCACCTTGAATGCGAAGAAGACCCCGCTGAGCAGCACGCCCACGCCGACGCCCATCGAGAGATCGTGGGTCGCGACCGTCACGGCGACCGTCGCCAGCATGACGGCGCCCGAGAGCTTCGGATGCCGGGCCAGATCGCGAAGGGAGGCCCAGGAAAACGTGCTGATCGACACCATGATCATGATCGCCACCAGCGCCGCCACCGGGACCTGCGCGATCCATGGCCGCAGCGGCACCATGACGAGCAGCAGGAAGACCCCGGCGACCAGGGTCGAGAGCCTGCCGCGCCCGCCATATCGCACGTTGCCCACCGTCTGCCCGATCATCCCGCACCCCGCGATGCCGCCGAACAGGCCGGCGGCCAGATTGGCCAGGCCCAGCCCCGTGCATTCCTGTGCTTTCGAACTGTTGGTGTCGGTCAGGTCATCGACGACACTGGCGGTCATCATCGATTCCAGCAGGCCGACCGCGGCCATGGCCAGCGCGTAAGGCGCCACGACAGTCAGTGTCTGCCAGGCATATGGAACCGCAGGGAGCGCAAAGGCCGGTAGGGTAGCCGGCAGCCGGCCCAGATCGGCGACCGTGTGGATCGGCATGGGGAAGGCCATGCTGATCGCGGTCAGCACGATGACACAGATCAGCGGCGAAGGAATCGCCTTCGTAACCTTGGGGGTCAGATAGATGATGCCTAGGCCGGCCGCTATCATGGCATAGGTATGCCAGCTCACGTTCAGCATCTGCGGCACTTGCGCCGAGAATATCAGGATCGCGAGCGCGTTCACGAAGCCGGTCCGGACCGATCGCGACACGAAGCGCATCAGCACGTTCAGCTTCATCAGGCCGAAGGCGATCTGAAACAATCCTGCCAGCAGCGTGGCCGCCAGCAGGTACTGGAGGCCATGGCTATGGACGAGGGCAGCCGCGACCAGCGCGACCGATCCCGCTGCGCCCGAGATCATCGCCGGCCGGCCGCCGGCAAAGGCGATGACGATGCCGATCACGAAGGATGCGAACAGCCCGACCTCCGGATCGATGCCCGCGACGAACGAGAAGGCGATAACCTCGGGGATCAGCGCGAAAGTCCCCACCATTCCGGCCAGGATGTCGCGACGGGCGTTGCCGGCGCTGTCGAACCATTCGGCGCAATACCGAGCGAAAGCTTGGGAAGTCATGGAAATACCAGCGGAAGTCGCAGGACGCCGCGAACTGGCGCGGACGGGCAAGAGTGCGACATGCGTTGTCCGGCGGATAAGCGGCCGGAATAGCCACCCGGAATTCCACCGGGTCCTTGCGAATGCGGCCGCCTAACGCAGCTGTCGCCGTTCTACAAGGATACATGCATGCGGAGCGTCTGAGGACCGGGCCTCGTGGAGCGGCCGTCCCTTGATCTGGAGCATCATAGCCGCCGTGCGTGTCGACCGCGGAATGATTCGATGCGAACTGACAGCGATCAGGCGGCTGCCCCAAGTTCCTGATCGGGCGCTCCCGCATCGCCGCACTCCCCGCCTTCAATGGAGGTGACGAAACATCGCAGCCACCACATGACGTCCTCTCGGCAGACCCCTTCCATGAGCGCGCGCCAGCGCCGTATGCGCTCTTCTCTCGGCATCGCCAGGGCGACCGAAAGCGCGTCTGCCACGTCTTCCGCGCTGTAGGGATTGACCAGAAGAGCCTCGCTCATCTGCGCGGCGGCGCCGGCAAAGTGCGAGAGGATCAGAACGCCAGGGTCTTCAGGATCCTGCGCCGCGATATACTCTTTGGCGACCAGGTTCATCCCGTCGCGCAGCGGCGTCACCAGGCCGACCTTCGCCGCGCGGTAAATCCCGGCGAGCTGGTCACGCGGGTAGCCCTTGTTGACATAGCGGATCGGGACCCATTCGGCACTCGCATATTCGCCGTTGATCCGCCCCGAGAGTGCGTCGAGCGAGGCGCGTATTTCCTGATAGCTCTGCACTTCGCCCCGAGAAGGCGGCGCAATCTGGAGGAGAAAGACTTTTTGGTGCTGGTCGGCATTGCTCGCGAGGAATCTTTCGTAGCCGAGAAAGCGCTCCTGAAGCCCCTTGGAGTAGTCCAGCCGATCGACGCCGACGATCATCTGCCGGCCTCCGGCGCTGCGCTCCATCGTCTCTTGCATCCGCACCGCCGCCTCGCTTTGGGTAGCTGCTATGAACTCCTGGCTGTCGATCCCGATCGGACAGACGATCGCGCGAAGGCTTCTGCCCGCATAGCGAACGGTTCCGTCCTCGGCGACTTCCGCCTCGAGCTGCTCGCGTGCGTAATGGAGAAAGGAATCGAGCCAATCGCGCGTGTGAAAGCCGATGACGTCGTAGGCGAACAAAGATTCGACGAGTTCGCGGTGGCTGGGCAGCGAGAGCAGCAGCCGCATCGGCGGCCACGGGATATGCAGGAAGAAGCCCATGCGGTTGGCGCATCCGCGGTTGCGCAGCTCGCGGCCGAGCGGAATGAGGTGATAGTCGTTGACCCAGACGACGTCCTCGGGCGTCACGAGCGGCGTCAGCGTGTCGGCGAAGCGCGCGTTGACTCTTTCGTAGCCGCCCGCGAAGCCGCGCTGGAACTCAGCGAGATCGATACGATAATGGAACAGAGGCCAAAGCGTACGATTGGCGTAGCCGTTGTAGTACTCCTCGATATCCTGGTTCTCCAGGTCGATCGTCGCGGTGGTGACGCCGGCCGCCTTCTGGAACTGGATCTGGCCGGTGAAAGTCTCGGTCTCTTCTCCGGACCATCCGAACCAGACGCCGTTGCTTTCGCGCAGCGCCGCCGATAGCGCGACCGCCAGCCCGCCCTGGTTGGCCGTGCCTTGGCCACTGGGAGGCTGAACCCGATTGGATACGACGATCAGCCGGTTCATCGCACGGTACTCCATGGCTTGCTCAGCAGACCTGCGCAGTTGATTATGCCGACGAGCGAATAGGTCTGTGGATAGTTGCCCCAGAGCTCGCCGGTGTGCGGATCGATGTCCTCCGAAAGCAGCCCCGCAGCCGTGCGGCGCGCGAGCATCTCCTCGAACAGCGCGCGAGCGTCCTCGATGCGCCCGGTGACGGCGAGCGCCTCGATCAGCCAGAAGGTGCAGACGTTGAAGGCGGTCTCGGGCAGGCCGAAGTCGTCTTCCGTCGCATAGCGCAGCATGTGACTGCCGCGCCGCAGCCCGTCCTCGACCGCGACGAGCGTTGCGCGAAAACGCGGATCGCCGGGCGGCAGGAAGCGCAGATCGAGCAGCTGGATCAGGCTGGCGTCGAGATCATCGCCGCCAAAGGTTGCGGAAAAGCGACTGGTCTCCTCACGCCAGGCGCTCTTCTCGATTGTCGCGCGGATGACCTCGGCACGATCCTGCCAGAATTCGGATCGCGGACCGAGATCAAGCGCCGTTGCGGCATTGGCGAGGCGGTCGCAGGCGGCCCAGCACATCGCCGCCGAATAGGTGTGGACATTGCTTTTCGTGCGCAGTTCCCAGAGCCCCGCGTCGGCCTTGTCGTAGACCTGCCAGGCGCGCTCGCCGACCGCTTCCAAGGCCTCGAAATCCTCGACGCCGCTCATCCGATAGAGCCGCGTGTCGAAGAATGCCTGGGTGCTCGAAAGCACGATCTGCCCATAGGCGTCGTGCTGGACCTGTTCGTAGGCCTGGTTGCCGACGCGCACCGGACCCATGCCGCGATATCCGGTCAGCCCCGGCGTAACCCGCTCTTCGAGCGTCTCCTCGCCGCCGACCCCGTAGAGTGGCTGGATATGCCCGCCCCGGGCATTCTCTACGATATTGCGCAAGTATTCGAGATAGCTTTCCAGCACGTCCAGCGCGCCGAGCCGGTTCAGTGCCTGGACCGTATAGTAGGCGTCTCGGATCCAGCAGTACCGGTAGTCCCAATTGCGCTGCGAATCCGCATGCTCGGGGATAGAGGTGGTCAGCGCGGCGACGATCGCGCCCGTTTCCTCGTGCTGGCACAGCTTCAGCGTGATCGCCGAGCGAACCACGGCATCCTGCCACTCCAGTGGGACCGCGAGCCCGCGCACCCAGTGGCGCCATTCCTCGACAGTGCGATCGAGCATGGTTTCCAGCCCGATGCGCAGATCGCTCGTGAAGCTCTCGTCCGGGCCAAGGAAGAAGTGCAACGGTCGCTCGACGCGAAACAGCCTTTCGCTCTCAATCCAACCGATCGGCGCAGACGAGGTCAGCCGCAGCGTGATCTCATCCAGCAGGAAGCGCAGGTGGTTCGAGCCGCGCGTGAATGGTGGCGATTCGCTGCCCCAGTCCCGCGCCGGACGCAAGCGAATGCGGATCCGCGGCGATCCGTGCACCGGTCTGACGATCCGCGCGAAAGCCACAGGCCGATAGATGCGGCCGTTCTCGCGGTAGCGTGGGCAGAAATCGACGACTTCGACGGCGCTTCCGTTCGCGTCGCGATGCCGGGTGACCAGAACGGGCGTATTGCGCAGATAGGATTGCGTCGTCTCGACGCAGTCTTCGAGATCGATCTCCCAAAAGCCGCGCGCGCCTTCGCCGGCGCGCGGCGCGGCGTCGAGCAACGAGGAGAACACAGGATCGCCGTCTACTCGCGGAACGCAGCCCCACACGAGACGGCCGGCACGGTCTACCAGACCCGAGACCTGGCAATTACCGATCGGCCAAAGATCGAGCGTGGCGGTCATCGGGCAGCGCCCGCCGTTACGGCATCCGCGAGCCAAGCCCTGACTTCCGCCGGGTTTGGCAGACGGTACCGTGCAGCGGTGGGCCGCTCTTCCCCGACCAGTATCGCGTGGCCATTGAGGGCCAGTGCCGCTTCAAAGCCGGGCTCGTCGGTAACGTCGTCACCGATGAACACCGGAACCGTTCCGCGCATCGGCGGACGTCGCATCAGGCGCTCGACGGCGAGTCCTTTGTCGCCGCCCGAAACACGCAGCTCGACCATCATCTTACCTGGCTGAAGGGCGAGATCGAGTTCCTGCGCGAGCTGCGCCGCGAGCTCGCGGACCTCGCCTTCCGCCTCCGGAACTGCACGATAGTGAAGCGCCACGCCGAAGCTCTTGTGCTCGAGCAGCAACCTAGGTTCGGCGGCGGCGAGCGTACCCAGCCGCTCGGCGGCGACGTCGAGAGATGCGGGCCGGTCGGGGCGGGCGTGGATCCCGCGCCATCGATGCTCGCAGCCATGGCTGCCCGAGACCGCGAGTTCCTGCGCGCAGTCTCCCAGCATCGCATCGACCTGTTCGAGCGAGCGGCCGCTGACGATCGCCAGGCGTCCGTCGAGGCGTTCAGCTAGATCGACAAGCAGGCGTTCGAGCGCCGCATCGGCGCGGACCAAGGCCGGATCGGCGACGATGTCGAAGAGAGTGCCGTCGAGATCGAGAAAAAGGCTCGCTCCCGACAGGAGATCGGTGGCCGGATGGGCCAGTTTACTGGGTTTTGCCCGTATGATGTCGATACCTCGTGATGTCGCTGCAAGGTGACGAATGGACACGAAAGCCGCGTTCGCAGCGGCGACTGGCCTTGCAGAACATCCTTTTCCCTGCACCAGGAATGCCTCGCGCGATGAAAGGTTCCTCGCTCCGCCTTACCTCAGGCGTCCTAGCGGTGCGAGGCTGGCTCCAAATAAGCGCGGTGGCGCACGATCGCCTCGGGCATTTCGGCGCGGATGAAGCGGAGCAATCCCTCGCGCACGTCGCATCGCAGATCGAAGGCCGTCGATGCGTCCTTGGCTGTCATCAGCGCGCGAACCTCGATCGCCTCCGGCTTCGCGTCGGTGACCTGCAGATTGCAGAAGCGGCCGTCCCAACGTTCGTTGGCCTCGACGAGTGAGACAAGCTCGGCTCGCAGGCGCTCGACGTCTGTGGCGGGATCAAGATGCCAGAACACGCTGCCGAGTATCTGACTGGTCTCCCGGGTCCAGTTCTGGAAGCTCTCTTCGAGGAACTTCGAGATCGGAACGACCAAGCGGCGTTCGTCCCAGATCTTGACGACGACGTAGGTCAGCCGGATTTCCTCGATACGCCCCCATTCGCCATCCACGATGACGACATCGTCGATACGGATCGGCTCGGTAAAGGCCATTTGCAGCCCGGCGATCAGGTTCTTGAGCGCTGGCTGCGCCGCGGCTCCGACCGCGAGAGCCGCCAGGCCGGCCGAGGCGATCAGCGTCACGCCGATATTGCGGACGCTGGGGATGCTCATCAGCATGAAGCAGAAGGTGGCGAGAACCACCACGAAGACGGCGATCCGCCGGAGTATGTCTATGCGCGTCCGGCGTCGCCGGGCCCGGAGATTGTCCGCGACCGAGATGTCGGCGCGCTCCTTCAGGATGTCCGCGATGGCTCCGAGAATGGCGACGATCATCCACCCGAGCAGTCCCGGCACCGCTATGCCGGCCGCGCGGTTCCACGCGTCGACACCGCGCGCGGAGAGGTCGAGCGCGGGCTGGGCCAGCGACAGCGCAATGCCGATGACGAACCAGAAACCGGGGCGTTGAAGGCGCGCCAAGACCGTCATGCCGTTGTCGTGCCTGGCGAGCATCCGACGCAGGATGATCACCATCGAACGATAAACGATTATTGCGACCAGCAGGACTACGACAATGACGAGGCTACGCCAAAGCCAGTCCGGCAGCGTGGCCAAGAGCGCCATGGCTGTCTCCAACGCGACTGGGGGGTATGCGATGTAAAGAAGCGAGCGCGCCCATCGTTCCGCACTGCGATGGCCAAGGCGTTCGACAGCGAAAGTGTGGATGCGCTGGTGCGATGGGCGCAATCGAACAATCCCGACTACACCTATGCTGGCTTCTGCGAGAGAGTGAAGGCCGCAGGTTGTGCGGGTTATCTTGTCTCCTTCCTGGCGCGCCGCGCAGCCTATTTCGGACGCACCGGCGAAACGCATGTCGAGCTGTTCCCGCAATGAAGTTGGCGGGCGTCATGAACAGTGGGGGGCGTTCCGGCGATCTGCGTGGGTTTGGGTACCGTGCTACCTCGGTGGCATTGGCGTGGTCGCCAACATCCCGGTGCGCTGGCGGGCCTACGCCAACGAAGCCGACGTAATGCCGTGAGGATCAGGGCCTCGAAAGCAGTCGGCGCGTTATGCGATCGCAGAGGTCAGATCCACCGCACACTCGCGGGGCACGAGCTCACGGTTCGCTGCTTCGATGTGAGCCGATGGCGAGAAGGCAGCCAGACCCTGACTGCGGTATCAGTCGTCTCGCGCAGCAGCTTCAGGCAGTGGATCCAGGGTCGGCGCGGTCTCCCTTGACCGGCTAAAATGCGATAGTCTTCTGGTGAGATATGCAAGCGGTCCAGTTCACCGCGCGAACCGATCGAAACCCGAGGGCCGCCTCGTCCGCCAAAGACTTCGCGAATTGGAAATGATCGTACTGAAACTTCTGAGCGCGCGCCGGCGAACTGGATCAGATTTGCTGTGCGCCAAACCAATTGATCGGCAATTACCGCGCCGAAAAACATACCGAGCGAGCACATGATGAAAACTAGAGCGCGCCTTTGGATGCGGCGAGCAGCGGGAAGCGCTGCGGATCGATCCAGCTTCGAAAGCTCGTAACCAAACCCGCACCCGCTCAAAAGGCCGGCCATTAAGGCCGTCCAGCGAATCCGAGTGTCAATCGGTGTCATGAGGATTGTGTCTTGCAGGTTTATATCCACAACCCACCAGGCGAAGACGGCTATCGCGACCCACCTTATGCGGATTGCTCGGGGACCGATCGGCGGGCGGGTGTGGTCGGTGAGCGCGGCTTCGGACATCACTCCGTGATAAGGTCAGTCACGTTAAAAAGTCATAGGACCTAGGGGGGGCTCGTCTCGCCGACATAGCGGACGTTCGTGGCGTCAAACTTCGCCCCTGATAGCAGCCATCCATTCACATCGTTCGGTCGGGCCGTCACCCTAGACCGCCGTGGTCGAGAGCACTGCTACCAAATCAATCACTCGCTTTTGGATGGGGTAAGGAGGTTGCCGCGCTTTCCCGCCGGCGTACCCGGGCTTCGCGCAGGGTCGCCTCCTGCGACAGAGTATGGCTGCGATGCTTGGGTACGGCGATGCGCTGCGACAGGTAAATGCCGCTGTGCCCCGAGCAGAGATAAGCGACGAAACAGGCCACGGTGATCGGCACGGCATAGGCCGATCCGAACAACTCGATCCCCATGATCGCACAGGCCAGGGGAGTATTGGCGGCACCGGCGAACACCGCGACGAAGCCGATTGCGGCGAACAGGTCGACCGGCGCTCCAAGCAGGCCGGCCAGCGCGTTGCCCAATGCAGCGCCGATGAAGAACAAGGGCGTCACCTCGCCACCTTTGAACCCCGCGCTGAGCGTGACGACAGTGAACAGCATCTTGAATGCCCAGCTCCACGGATCGACGGGATCGTGGAAGAACCCGGCGATAGTCGGATCACCGGGGAGCGCAGACCAGACGCCGAGGCCGAGATAGGCGCGCGTACCGCACAGGTTGACCAGTGCGATCACCGCGACGCCGCCCAGCGCCGCACGCAGCGGCGCATAGGGAACGCGCCGCTTTAGAAATCCGCCGCACGCATGGTTGGCTTCGGCAAACGCCAGCCCAGCGAGCCCGAACAGCACGCCCGCCACGGCGACCTTCGCCAGCAGCAGCGGCTCGCTTGCGGCGGTGGGGGATAGGTGACGAGATAAGGGGTGTGATGGATACCCAGGCCAGGCAGACCCAATCGCCGACCAGCGCGGCTAGCAGGCAGGGAACAAGGCCGGCGTATTGGATGCGACCGATCGCGAGAACTTCGAGCGCAAACACAGCGCCTGCGAGTGGCGTGCCGAAGACGGCGCCGAAGCCCGCGGCGATGCCAGCCATCAGCAGAATGCGCACGCTCGGCGCGTCGAGGCGGAACCGGCTGGCCACGGCGCTGGCTAGGCTACCGCCGAGTTGTACCGCCGTTCCTTCGCGGCCGGCCGAGCCGCCCAGCAGATGCGTTACAATAGTACCGGTGAACACCAATGGTGCCATCCGCAAGGGCACGCCACCGTCCGGCTCGTGGATCTGCTCGACGATCAGGTTGTTGCCGGCTTCGACGCTGCGGCCTGTCAGATTGTAGGCAAATGCGACAAGGGCGCCGCCGACCGGAAGCAGGAACAGTAGCCAAGGGTGATCAAACCGTGCACGTGTCGCCGCATCGAGGCTCCAGAGGAATGCGGCGCAGAGCGTCCCGACGCCGACGGCCATCGGGACCAACAGTAGCACCCAGCGCAGAACCGACACCGCGTGGTCGTGTCGATGGCGCACGAAGGCGGCCAGGTTCAATCCGTCGAACAGGTTCTGAAAAGTCGCGCGCACGATTCCTCCTTGCTGCCTTGCGGCGCCTGGTAGGAATCATCGGCCCTTGCGAGGGCGGTTCGGCACGATGCCCGGCAGAAATCCATTGCCGTGGCCGTTCCTATGCCGAGTTGAACATCGTGGGTCAACGCCGGTGTCGGGCGGCTTACACACAACATCATTGTTTGCCGACCGAGCCGCCGTTCACGGGGCCTTCGCGACGCTTTGGGCGCGACTTTCGAGTTTAGCCGACAGCGTCAAGACCGCGATCGCTCCGAATTCCGGATGGCACCTCCGATACTCGTCTTCGGTCACCCACAGTTTGGCGCAATGATCGACCATCTTTGGGGTGTTCGCGACTGCTAGCGTGGAAAATTTCTGCTTTGCGACGCGCGGCGACGGGAAGTGACAGTCTAGGCGGGGGGACTAGGCCACGTTACGGATCGGGACCAGCCATGCATGCGGTCCCAGAACAATTGCCGCGTTCCGGCGTAGGTCTGGCAGTGTGCTGCGTGCGGAAGCAGATACATTGTGAAATCGGTGCAACGGGAAAAACGCGCTGCCTCGGCTTGCGGATCTGGCGAGACGTCGCGCTCGCTGTTACCGAAGAAAACCGGCACGTCGATCGCAGCCGCATCCTCCTTGATGATGTCGAGCCTGATGGAATCGAGCCCGATCTGGGTGGGCGTTGGGACGGCCAAAGTATCGTCGAAAGCGATGACCTGCGCAGGTACGTCGCCCCAATAGAAATTATAGCGCTGGGCCGCGCGGTCGTTTTCCGCATAGTCCACATAGGGCTCGGGGGGCATGTAGTCGCCCGCGCGAACGCGCGTCGTCCCGTGATAGAAATGTACGCCCTGCGTCGTGTAGCCGAGGAACATGATCGCATCATAGGTCCGGTGCCGGGCTTGCTGGACAACCGTCTGCATGGCCCCCATCGAGTGCCCGCCACCGATCCGCACGGGTGCAGCGAGCGGCGGGAGGGTAGGGTGAACGTCACCCTCAGCGAGGCGCCGATGGATCTCCTCAACGGCTGCATGCATGGCGCTCGCACAGATCTGGCGCGTGGCTTTCGACTGATTGGGTGCGCGCGAACTTTCGCCGACCCCCAAATGGTCGGCAAGGATCACGACATTGCCGAGTGCGGCAAGGTGTTCGGCAGCGCTATAGCCGGAAAATCCCGGAATGACGGCATGATGGTAGCGCTTGTCGTAACTGCCGCCGGCTAGCAGGGTCATCGTCACGGGGCGCTCGCCCAATGTCACCGGATCGTCGGGGAAGAACAGCCAAGCCGATATCGTAAGCCGCTTTCCGTCGGTGACGTCGGGTGGCAGGGAGTCCGTCACCTCCACGTCGAGAGCAATCGGTCCCACGGCTGAACTCCTCGTTGCTGGTTTGTCCTCTCGCCCGCGAAGGGCGCGTCAGAACGAGATGCAGACCTTCTGCGCCTCGTCGGGTTTGGCCGCGAGCGCGATTGCCTCGCTGATTTGATCGACCGGAAACTCGTGGGTAACGAGCGACGAGAGGTCATATCGCCTCGAACGCATCATCTCGAGAATAACCGGCAGCAGGTTTTCGGTAGTCTCGCTGCCGCAGCCGCGGATTTGCCAGTTGTTGAAGGCAATCTCGGTGAAGTTGAGCGAAGTGGCTTCCTTATGGACGCCGACGATGGACATGCTGGCACCAGGACGGGCCAGGGCCGCGAAATCGTGGATGACCGACGGCACTCCAACGCAGTCGACATAGAGCTGCGCGCCGCACTTCTCGGACGGATATCCGCGCTGCGTACCGAACTCGGCGATGGCTTTCGCCTTCAGGTCTTCGCGGCGGGGGTTGCAGGTCAGGAAGCCGAGCCGGCGCGCGTTCTCGAGCCGGAAATCGGAATAGTCGACGACCATCACCTTTTTGCAGCCCAGCCAGTCGAGCATGATCGCGCTGGTCATGCCGATGATGCCGGCGCCGAAGACGATGGCGGTATCGCCCGCCTGAGGCAGCAGGCCCTGAACGGCCCGCGCGCCGATGACGAAGGGTTCGAACAGTACGGCCGTTCGCGTCGGCAGGTCGTTGTCGATCGGCAGCAGGCTATAGCCGACCTCGCATTGGGGGATCCGCAGATAGTTGGAAAAGCCTCCCGTCGCCGAGATACGGCGCGCATCGCGAAAGGCCCTGTCCTGGTTGACGAAGACCCGGTCGCCGATCGCGAGACCTGTCACGTTCTTGCCGAGCTCGACCACTTCGCTGATCGCCTCGTGCCCGAACTCCTCGTCGATCCAGATCCGGCTTTCCGGCGTGTGCTTATGAAATGCGGAGATGTCCGAGCCGCAGATGCCCGTGAGCACGTTGCGGACTATCGCCTCGTCGTCACCGCAGGGCGGGTACGGAAGGTCTACCACGTCGATGCTGCCTACCCCGCGGAAGATGGCGGCCTTGAAGGTCTGCGGTGCCATGCGTGAAGTCCTCTGGTCCATGTTCTGGTTCAATAGCCAGCCCGGGCGAGCAGGGCCTGGCTCTCGGTCCAGAGCCGCGCGGCGTCGCTGGCATTGCTGGCCGATGGGGCGGGCGTCACGAGCTCGCGATCGAAGTAGTACCCGCCCGTCGTGCAGGCGGCTTCGTCGGAGGCCGTCAGCCACGCGATCGTGCGCCCTGCCACATGCGGCGAGATCGTCTCAAGACTGGCGATGTAGGCCTGCATTTCCGGAACGGCGTAGCTCGAAAAGTTGGTGGCTGCTTCGCCAGGATGCATTCCGTGGGCGACGATGCCGTCAGCTTCGAGACGCCGCGCCAGTTCAAAGGTGAAGAGCAGATTGCAGAGCTTCGCCAGACAGTAGTTGCGCCCTGATACCCAGTTGTTCGTGCCCTGGAGATCGGCCCAATCGAACTCAGGGGCCTGACGGTGGCCCTCGGAAGATACATTTACGATCCGCGCCTTGCCGCTTTGCGCGCCCAGGCGCAGCGCGGGCAGCAACCGCTTCGTGAGCAGGAAGTGGCCGAGATAATTGCCCGCGAAGGTCGCCTCGTTGCCCTCGGGGGTGATTTCGCGCCGGTTGCGCACGCCGCCGGCGTTGTTGATCAGGGCGTCGATCTTGCCGGTGGTGCTCAGGATTCCGTCGGCCATCCGTGCCGTGCCCGCGAGTAGGTCGAGGTCGCCTACGATCATCTCGATCTTCGCCCCGGACGTCGCGGCGCCGCGGATCGTGGTCAGCGCTTCCGCACTTCGTTCGGGATTGCGTCCCAGGGCGATGACATTCCAGCCCAACCGAGCCAATTCGATCGCGCCGGCGAGGCCAACGCCCGAGCTGGCACCCGTCACGACAGCAGTCTTCGCATCGCCGGTCATCGTCGTCCCGAATCGTTATCTCTTTGCTCTTTAGGTGACAGTAACATTGAAAAAATCACCAAATCAAATATCGTTTTGAGCTTCTCAACCGCTCCACCTCGAAGGTCTGTACGTGCCAGCATCGAACCACCGGTCTAACGTCCCCGAGGTCGTCTCGCGTCTGCGAGCCGTGACGCTGGCGCGCGCAAACGACGAATTCCTGGGCAACGAGGAAGCGCTCGAACGGCTTCTCGGCGCCTCGAAGCCTACAGTCCGGCAGGCCGCGCGCGTACTCGAGCGCGAAGGACTATTGCGGGTCAGGCGCGGTAACAATGGCGGCTACTTTTGCGCAAGGCCGGACGCGAGCTTCATCGAGGCGACGGTCGCGAGTTATCTGGAGGTGCTCCAGGCCAGTCCCGAGGATCTGACACACGTTGCGACGGCGCTCTGGGTGGAAACGGTACGCAAGGCAACGGCACTCCGGGACGAGCGGCTCCTCAAGCTAGTCGCCCGCGGCCAGCGCGCCCTGGAGCGTCTTCCCAGGGATGCGAGTTTCAGTGCGATCCAGAAATTCGAGCACAAGATCCGCGCCGAGCTGTTCACGCTCTTGGAAAGTCCTTACGTGGAACTGATCTTCAACATCAACGCGAACTTCGCCCGGCGCCGGTTCGCGACGTCACCCGCAGGGGAAGACGATGCGTCGAGCCACGCCTTGTTCGTGGAGGCCTGGCGACGGGCCACGCGACTGGAACTTGATGCGATCGCTGCCGGGGATGAGCAGATCGCGGTCCTCGCCGCCAATCGCGCGCGGGCCGAAATGCACAGGCGGATTTGGGGCAAATAGGCAGCAAGCTAGAGTGGCGGGTCTAGCGATCGAACTCGGACCAAGGCGGTTTGCTTTGACCGTGATCTCAAAGACTGGCGTTTTTGGATAATCGGCCGGCTCCGATAATCGAGGAAGTTTTTGCGGCCCGTCTTTGCCTTCGCAGGGCAATGCAAAGCTTCCCGAACAATGGCTTGGCTAAGCCGCAGCCGGCCGACGAATAGCTGCAGGGCGGGTGAGGCTGCCGGAAAGCACGCTGAACTCGCGTGACGAACGGGTGATCTCTTGCGTCGCCGCGGACGCCGACCGCATCGTGCCGGGTGTCACTCCGAAATGCTTGGCGAAACGCCGATTGAACGCTGCCTCGCAGCCGTAACCGACCATTTCGCTGATTTCCTGGAGGGCCATATGGCTGTCGCGTAGCAGCTCGGCAGCTCTCTGCATGCGGACCGACGTTACGAACTCCATCGGCGACTTGCCGTAGCTCTGACTGAACTGGGCAGAGAAATTTGATCTCCCCATTCCTACGGCTCGGGCGAGCGTCTCGACAGTCCATCCCTTGCCCGGACTGAGTTCGACCAGATTGCGCGCTTCATCGAGTGGATCGGCGATGGCGATGTCCTTCTTCTTGCGGTGCAGAAGCTCTCGTCGCAACGCATCGGTGAGCATTGCCGACGCCAGTCGCGTCAGGACCAGCGTGGCGCCTGGGCCGAAGCCACATCGTGAAAGCAGGGCCGGATCGAGCGTGTCTTCGGCAGATGATCCTACGGAATGCCCCAGCCGAAGTGTTGGGGGAATTGACGCTCTACTAAGTCCTTCGGGCCAGGACATCCGGAGCCGGGCCGTGAGGAGACGGGCACAATAGTTGCCGGCTCGGCCGAGACGGATCGTAGGGGGAATGTCCACATCTTGTTCGGTCGACAGAAAGTCCAAGGTCTGCGTGCTTGCGGTCGCACCGGCCCGGATTGCATGGGCTTCGCCAGAAGCGACGACAATGCCCTCGCCGGTGCAAATCCGCACCGGTTCCCCGCCTGATCTTGCAAGTACGACCTGGCCGGCAAGGACCACATGCAGGAACACGGCATCGCTTGGCTTTACGGAGTAGCCACCCGTATCGGAAAGGTCGACGTAACACCAACCTCTGCCGCGCAGCTCCACCGCCTCCAGCAAATCGGCCATCGACGGCGAGCGGCTCGGGCTATTCACGCCTTTCATCGATCTGGTCTCTCCCGGATGCCATCTTCGACCATTTGTGGGCGCGTGGCGGTTGTCCGTGCGAAAACGATAGGACCGAGAGAAGGGCTGTCAACTCGGCAACTTGGCCGGGCGTCCAGAACGACTGACCAAGGGTCCGGCGGCATTGTAATGCCCGTGCAGATTCGTCAGTTAGGTGATGGATCGTTTGGGCAGAGCATCTGCATCGTAGCCCCGGGGGGTGGCGGGATTGACGGCAAGTATCGAGCTGAGAATCGACGTCGACGTGCCCGGCATTGCGGAATACGCGCAAGTCGCGGCAACGGTTGTCTTACCGCCGGCGGATGCGCTCAGCGACCCTCCGATCATCTGCTTTTCAAAGCCTGCGGGAAGCTATTCGCGCGCCTATTTTACCTGCGATCTCCCTGGGCCCGGGAGCGGGGCACAAGCCGACTGGCATGCGCGCCGCGGCTGGATCTTCGTGGCGCTCGACAACGTCGGGACAGGTGAGAGCTCGCGGCATCCGTTTGACACCCTGAGCCTTCCGGCCGTCTGCGAGATCAACCGGCGAGCCGAAGAGGAAATCCTGCTGCGGCTGGCCAACGGGATGCTCTGTCCCAACCTCCCACCCGTCATCCAGCCTGTCCGTATCGGGCTCGGACATTCGCTTGGTGGTTGCCTGACGATCATGCAGCAGGCCCATCATCGCTGCTACGACGGCGTCGTCGTGCTGGGGTACGGTCTATTTCATAATCATCCGCCCACGCCTCCGGGACTGCCGCCCGTCGTGGTGCCATGGTTCAGCAGGGACATAGCCGCTGATAGGCCCGGCGGGATCCTGAATCTCGACGAGGTCGAAGCCAGTCAGGCTTCAGGAACCGATGGCGGTGGTCTCACCGCGTTGCAGTGGAGCTCCTATTTCGATGACGTGTCCGAGGACGTCATCGCCACCGACATTTCACACTACGAGTACGCGGCTGACGGTATCCCGCCGATCGGAGCCCCGACGGTTCCCTGGGCCGCCACGGGAATCGCGGGCAAGGCCTCGAGAAGCGTCATGACGCCGGGCATCGTTATCCCCGAAGCAGCTGCCGTGACCGTTCCGGTCCTGCTCGCCATGGGAGAACGCGATTTCATAGCCGAGCCGGGCGGAGAGCCGCGTGCCTTCCGCTCGGCTCCGAGCGTCGATCTGTTCGTCTGTCCGAAGATGGGCCACATCCATAACTTTGCCAGCACAAGACAGCTTTTGTGGCAGCGCCTCGACAAGTTCGGTGCCTGGTGCGCAGAACTCGTCGAGGCGAACCGCTAGAAGATCCAGGGAAGCCTGGGCTGCATGACTTCCTGTCCGTTCAATTGCCGAAGCGGGTCTTCAAACGCGCACCGGCCATCCGGGGAGCGCCCGGCAGCACCGATTCCACGCCGATGGAATTGTAGCCGTTGCCCACGTTCAGCCATACCTTCTCATTGGTGACGTTGGTCACGAAAGCGGAGAGGTCGATCGGCTGGCCCAGCACGTCCGACCACGTCATGTTGAGGTTCAAGAGATCGGACGGCGGCAGCAGGCCGAAGGGATTGGACCGGGCGGTCGCGAGCTGACTATCGGTGTGCGTGAAGGTGGCGCCAAGAGCTATGCGGCCGATGGCTTCGTCGAGCGGCAGCGTGTATGTGCCAGTCACCGTAACGCGGTTCTTGGGGGTCAGCGGCAAGCTGTCTCCGACCGCCGGCTGGACGAACGATCCGTAAGGGCTGTTGGGATCGATCGCCGGGAACACGATCGCCTTGAGCTTGGTATCGAGATAGGCATAGCCGACGTCGAGCTTGAACCCGTCGAACGGACTGATCGAGCCTTCCACTTCGACGCCTTTGATCGTCGACTTGCCCGCGTTGACCGTGACGTTCGCGCCCGCAATCGGAATGCCGGGGCGCGCCAAGGCGTTCACCTGCACCTGTTGGTCGGAGAAATCGTTGTAGAAGGCGGCAAGGTTCAGATAGCCTCGCACCGCACCGTCGAAACTGGCCTTGGCACCGAGTTCATAGGTATCGACTTTCTCCGGGTTCCAGGTCTCGAAGGCGATGACGTTCGGATTGATGTAGCCCTGGCGATAGCCGCGCGACCATTTGCCGTAGACCATGAGGTCGTCCATCGGCTTGTATTCGACATCGATGAGCCAGGTCGGTTTCTGCGAGGATGTCTCGTAATCGACGTGGCATTGGCTGCGATCGGTAACCGTCTTGCCGATCGCAAGACTGGCACCTGGATAGCGGATGCTGTTGGAGCACGTCAGGAGCGGCGTGTTCGGTTGCGGGAACAGAATGCGCAGGTTTTCTGCGAAGGCCGTAGTCCGGTCCCAGGTGTAGCGAACCCCGGCGGTGACGCTGAACTGTTCCGTCAGTTTGTATGTGCCCTGCGCATAAAGGCCGATGCTGCGCGAGGCGAGCTGCCAGGAAGTCGACGTGATGGTCCCGGCGGAATAGTTCGGCTTGGTCGGATCGAGCCCGTTCTGACACTGCAGATTGAAATAGTCGGTGCAGGACAGGTTGATCGGGTTGAACGCCGCGCTGCGCCCCAGAGGCCTGCTCGATTCCAGATAACCGCCGATCTGCCAGTTGAACCGCCCGTCACTCGAGCGACCCTGGAGCTGCAATTCTTCCGTGAAGCCATTCTGGCTTGCGGTGGGATAGCCGGGCGCATGGCTGGCAATGATATAGTTGAACGGCCGGCCGGCGACCGGCTGCACATTCAGGCCATTCAGATCGAACCGCGTCTGCTCCTCGTACTCCGAATAGCTGGCGATGTTCTTCACCGTCAGCGTGTCGCTGACCGTCCAGGTCGTCGTGTTGATGACCTGCCATTGCCGCAAGTAGCTGCGGGGATCGGGATGCGCGTTCTCGACATCCCAGAAATCATCGCCGCGCGCGTTCTGGCGGTCGATCTGGGCGCAACCTTGCACGGTGAGCTGATTGAGGCCGCTGCGGTTGCAGGCGATCGGGCGTAGCAAGATGCCGTAGGTGTCCGAACGGCTGAAGCTGCCGATCGTATAGTTTTCCAGATCAGGGGTCAGGTCTGCCAGGATGCTGAGCCGAGCGGCGAGGTAGTCGACGTCGCCAACCGCATCAGGTCCGATCCCCGAGCGATTTCTCAGGTAGCCGTCGCGCTTGTTGCGGTCGACACCGAGGCGAACCTTGAAGGTATCTGCCAGCGGAACGTTCAGCACCGCCTCGACGCGTTTCTGGCCGTAATCGCCAAGCGTGCCCTGGACATAGCCTTCGAGGTTTCCGGTCGGCTTGTTGGGGACCAGCAGCACGGCACCGCCGGTCGTGTTTCGGCCGAACAGGGTTCCTTGAGGTCCCTTGAGCACCTGGACGTTCTGGAGATCGAACAATTGGCCTGGGCCCGAGCCGCTGCCGCCGGTGGTCGCGCCGGCCGATCGCGGGGCGACGACCTCGGCGAAATAGACGCCGACCGAAGGGGAAGTCGCCGGATCCTGCGAGAAACCGCGGATCGCGAACGACGCCTTGTCGGGGCCGAAACGTGTATTGGTCGACAGAGACGGAGTGTAGGTCCCGAGATCGGCCGCGGTGACGATATTGCGGTCTGAGATCTGTGCCTGGTTGAACACGGTGATCGAGATCGGCACGTCCTGTAGCCGCTCTTCGGTGCGGCGGGCGGTGACCACGATGTCGCTGCCGTCCGAACTGCTGCCCTGCTGCGCCAGTGCTGGCGTCGACATCGCCATCGCCATCGCGCTTCCGATCAACATAACCCTTTTGTGCTTCTTCCAAGCCATTCGTTCTCTCCCCTGACGAGGCGCCTGCGCGCTTCCTTTTCTCGCGCGCACTCCGCCGCGCGACCGCCGGGAGACTATGCCGTGCCGGCCGGCGGACCCTATGATCGACCCTCCATCTGCCGGAACTGATGCTCCATTGCGCAGTCCGCTGGAGCCTGCTGCGCTAAGGGAGATCTTCCCAATTCGGACGTTTCCAGGGGCGTCACGTGGCTCGGCGTCGTCGCGGCTGGACGATCAGTACGCGGTGCTGGAGCGGCGCCCCTTGCCCGGATCGCAGCATGCGGCGACTTTGCCCCGAGACCTCGATCTCGCAACGAAGATCGAGCGGAGGAGCAGGATGAGACAAGAAGGGACAGGCCAACCATGACGGTCGCACTCGATTTTACCGGCAAGACCATCCTCGTCTGCGGGGTCCACAAAGGGGGGATGGGCGGGGCGACCTGCCGCCTGATCGCGCAAGGCGGCGGCACTGTCATCGCTCTCGACAACCAGCAGGCCTATGTCGACGGCATCGCACAGGATGTCCGCGCATTGGGCGGCACGATCCATACGCTGACCGCGGACCTCATGGATATCGCGCAGTGCGAGCAGGTCATACCGCGCGTGCTCGAACAGTTCGGCCCGATTGACGGCATCGCCAATATCGCCGGGGGCACGCGCGCCGAGGAATGGATGCCGCTCGACGAAACGCCAGGCGACAGTTTCTGGAAGACGCTGCAGCTCAATTTCGCATACGTGTTCTATCTTTGCCGCGATGCCGCGGCGGAGTGGATCCGCACCGATCGGCCGGGTGCGATCGTCAACGTCGGCTCGGTCAGCGCCAAGGATGGCGCGCCCTGGCACGGTCCTTATGGCGCCGCAAAATCGGGGATCCTCGCGCTCACCCGGACCATGGCCAACGAATGGCGTGAATTCGGCATTCGGGCGAACTCGGTTTCGCCGGGCGCCGTGATGAGCGAGCGTGTCCTCGAAAAGGCTGCCAGTATGACCGAGCGCGTGAAGGCGAGCCGCGATCCGAATGACACGGTCATCATGACCGAACCACAGGAACTGGCCCAGGCCATCGTGTTCCTGCTGTCCGGCATGGCCTCAGGCATCTCGGGCCAGAACCTGACCGTCGATCGGGCGCTCAGCACCAAATTCTGCGGCGGCGCCCGGCGCAACCGCAAGGACTTCGACCAGACGAAACTGAACGGGAATTGATCATGGAACTCGGACTTCTCTACGAATTCGAAGCGCCCAAGCCCTGGGCCGGCGAACATCCCTGGGGGCAGCGTACGGCGGAGCGAATGGCTTACAGGAACTGCGTCGAGCAGATTGCCCTAGCCGACAAGAAGGGCTTCCACACAGCCTGGCTGGTCGAGCATCACTTCCGTGAGGGCCGCAGCCACATGCCCTGCAACGACGTGGTCTTGGGCGCCCTGTCGCAGATAACCGAGAATATCCGCCTCGGCTTCGGCGTTGCGCTGATGCCCCATGAATTCATCCACACCGCGCGCATTGCCGAGAAGGTCGCGACGGTCGATCTGCTGTCGCGCGGCCGGGTGGAATGGGGCATGGGACGCTCGACTCCGATGGAGCAGATCGCCTTCGACGTCGATGCGCCCAGTTCGAAGAAGAAGATGCTGGCCGCGGCCAAGACGGTCACCGGCATGTGGGAGCAGGAATACTACGAGGAGGATTCCGAGTACCTCAAATTTCCCAAGCGGATGATCACGCCCAAGCCCTACCAGTATCCGCACCCGCCCTGCTGGATGGCGGCCTCGTCGGAAGAGACGATCCGCATGGCCGGGCAGAACGGCCTCGGTCTGCTCTGCTTCTCGATCATGCAGCCGCTCGACAAGTTGGCCCAGCTCATCAAGGCCTATCGCGAGGAACAGCTCCAAGCCAAGCCCGTCACCTCGATCCACACCAACAAGGTGGGCGTCTACACGCTCGTCCATTGCACGCCGTCTCGCGCTAAGCTGGAGACCAACCGGCTCTGGGAATCGGTCTGGTGGTGGTACCAGAGCGTCGCCGAGTTCACTCTGAAATGGGAACTTTCTCACCTGCCGCCCGAAGCGCAGGAAAAGGCCTTTCCCCTGTTGAAGAAGCAGGCGGACGGCGATTTCGACATGAACCATTTCGACGAGCAGGACATGGTGATCATCGGAACCCCCGAAGAATGCCTTCGCAAGTTCCTGCGATACGAGGAAATCGGGGTCGATCAGGTCCTTTGCTATACGAACTTCGGCTATCTGCCGAACGACGCGGTGCTGGAGAGCATTGCGCTCCTCGGCGACTATGTGATCCCGGAGCTGAAGGCGGCGGGCGCGACCCGGACGGCGTCGGGGCTCGAGCGCTCGCTCAGGCTCGCAGCGGAGTAGCGTCGCTTGGATGCTAACCGGCCGCATGTCGGCGAGGGCGGGGGTGAGGCCGGGGGCCAGGCACCGTACCGGGTGTGCAACCAGTTCGGCGATGCCGTTTGGCCATCGCCTGCTCGCGCCTGGACGGCCTTGCTCCTGCTGATGGCAGGTCTGATCGTCTCGGTCCTCGACCGCGGTGTTATCAACCTCCTGGTCGAACCGATCAAAGGCGAGTTCGGCCTGTCCGACACCGAGTTCGGCGCCCTCCAGAGCATTGCCTTCGCCACCTTCTACGTCACCATGGCGATACCGATCGGCGTGCTCGCCGATCGGTATAAGCGCAGCCTGATCATCGCGGTCGGAGTGTGCGTCTTCAGCGCCTTCTCGCTGATGACCGGTCTCGCGCGGAATTTTACGCAGCTGTTCGTGGCTCGAATGGGGGTTGGTTTCGGCGAAGCCAGCATCAACCCCGCCGGCTACTCGATGATCAGCGATTATTTTCCGCCGGCGAAGCTGGGACGAGCGGCCAGCCTCTTCAGCGCGAGCAACTTCGTGGGGGCCTCTTTCGCTTATGTCCTCGGCGGCGTGTTGCTTGGCGCCTTCGAAACCCTGCACAGTCGCTCGCCCGGATACATGCTGGGCTTGGCGCCCTGGCAGGCCACTGTGGTCAGCATTGCCCTGCCGGGGCTGCTTCTTGGGCCGATCATGTTCCTTTTGCGTGAGCCGCCTCGTCAGGGCCTCGCGGGACGCAAAGTCGACCTCGGCCTGCGCGAAATCCTCGGTGAACTCGGCAGTCGTCGCCGTTTTCTCGTCCTGGTCTTCGCGGGCATGTCGATGGCGAGCATCATGACGCAGGCCGTCAGCGTCTGGACGCCGGCGCTGTTCATTCGCGTCTATGGCTGGAGCGCTACCCAGGCCGGCATCTGGATCGGCCTCGTGATCCTGCTCGGTTCGGTCATCGGAAGCTATCTCGGGGGCTGGATCACCGACTGGATGACCACGCGTGATCGCCTCGACGCGCCGATCCTGATCGCCACGGTCAGTTTCGCCGTTGGCGGCGTCTTCGGCGTCGCTGCACCGCTGATGCCATCGGGTGAAGGGGCACTTCTCATGCTCCTGCCGATGCTCTTCCTCAAGCCTATGGCATTCGCCTGCGCGCCAATGGCCTTGCAGATGGTCATGCCCAATCAACTGCGCGCCCAGGTGACCGCGGGCTATCTCACCATACTCAATCTCGTCGGTCTGGGGCTCGGGCCGATGATCGTGGGAATCATGACCGACCGTCTTTTTACCGATCCTGGCGATGTCCGATATTCGATGTCGCTCGTGTCGCTGGTGACGGTACCGGCCATGGCGATCTTGATGGCCTTTGCCATCCGACCCTTCGCTGACCTGCGCCGAGCCCTGGCGAGGAATGAAACGAACTGAAGAGAGAGCACCGCACGGGAGTTACGATGCCAAAGGTTGCCATTTCAACGCTCGAAAAGGGCGTCGCATCGCACGGGACAGGACGGGTATGAGCTTGAAGCCGGCTCAGTATCGGTCCTGCTTGGCCAATCGACCGATCCGATCAATGTGCATGTCATCACTCTAGAGCCCGGTGCGAGGCTCGTCTTTCTTCCCGCGACTGGTGATCGCGTCGCCTATGTTTGGGAGGGCGGCTTGCGCATCAGGGATGTGATCCTCGCGCGGGGATCGAGCATTGTCGTCGAGCGGCTCGCCGAGGCCGTCGCCGAGGGTGGCGATCTCGGCGCAAGGATCATCGTCTTTGCCGCCATGGCGCCGGTGTCGGGCTGCGCGGGCGGAGCGGTTCACCTCCTTCCTGCCGATAGAGTGCCGCGTTTCCTCAGCGAGAACGGTCTCGCTGGCGCCTGCATGCCGATGGGAGCTGCGCGACCTGCTCCGCCTGGCTGCATGAGAACGAATTTCCGCCAACCTCCGGCACATCGTTCCAATCTGTCGAAGCAGGGATCCACTGCCACTCTGAAAACGAGGTGATCTTCGTCGCCGCGGGCGAGATCCGACTTGGTCAGCGCCTGTTCGGCCCGGGTACTGCTATCGCGATCGCAGCCGACACTATGTACAGCTTCTTGCCGGGCCCCAACGGCCTTCGGTTTCTGAATTTTCGCGCCGAGCAGCCTTCTGCCATCCGCTTCAAGAACGGAAATGTGATCGACGAGGTCGGCTATTGGCGAGACAGGGTTGCGAGACCCGAATACTCGTGAGTGCTGTTGCTTCGTTCGGCTATGAGAAATGCGCGCCGCGGGGCGCTGCATTGATAGTGTCGATCAGGCGATCGATGAAATGCGTCACATGATCGAGGCATTGCGCGGCGCCCGGCAGGGTTAGTCCTCGTGTGACGGCGACGTGGTCCATTCCCGCAATAACCTCGAGGGTGCTCTGTACCCCCTCGGCCCGAAGTCGGGCATCCATTCGAATGCTGTCCTCGAGCAGGACCTCTCCCCGGCCGGTTACGATAAGTGTAGGCGGAAAACCATGCACGGAGGCGTGCAAGGGCGATGCAAGGGGGTGATCGGCCGGCGTGCCCTGAAGATAGAGGAGTGCTGCCGTTTCCGCGGTGTCTGCAGAGAACAGGGGGTCGCTTGCGGCATTGCTGCGGTAGGTCGGAGCGCTGACGGTGAGGTCGAGCCAAGGCGAGAGCATCACCAGGCCATCGATCAGCATGTCTTCACGCGAACCATTGATGGCGGCCAGCCCCGCGGCCAGACCGCCGCCGGCAGAATCTCCGCATACGATGAGCGGCCTGTCGCCATGAAGCTGGCGCAAGGCCTCGAGCGCGGACCAGGCATCCGAGAGGCCTGCGGGGAAAGGGTGTTCGGGAGCCAGCCTGTAGCGGAGGGCATAGACGCTGAGCCCGCAGCGACGCACGAGCGCTTCGGCGAAGGCACTGCTGATTTCCGGAGCTCCCTGCCGAAACCCGCCGCCATGCAAGTGCAGGAGCGTTGCCCGGGAGGGAACGTCAGCGGCTTCGAAAAGCAAGGCTTCGCGGCCGCCGACGACGATCGATGTCGGCACTAGGTCGGTCGACCATGCCCCGCCCTTCGTTGCCTGTGCAATCTGATCGCGCCTTTCAGCGAGATCACGCGGCGCTGAAGTTCCCCGTCTTTCCGGCGGAAGGTTGTAAGGCCAGGCTACGACAATTCTCCCCATCGCCTGCCAAGCGTCGCAGGCATTGCCGTAGGAAAGCTCACCGGTCTATTTTCGACAATGTCTGATGCTCCACTCGTCTGGTCGATCGTCCAAGAACGGACTGAACCGACAGCGGGCACACCGAGCCGCAGGAAGCGGCATGGCGCGAACGTAGCTCACTGGCTACGAAGGTTGGTCGAAGCCCGCTGCCTGCGTTTGACCTGACGGCAAACTCCCAGTTCGATCTCAAAGACACCTTCAGCGCGAGACGCTATCGCTGGAACGGCGACGGCACGCGACCCCAAGGCGTGATACCTCGACGTCGAGCACTCCCAGCGCGATGCCGAGATCAAATGCCTGCGCAAGAAGATCTAATATCGTGATGCAGATCCGCTGGTCCACGGCTGGACGCCCACAACCGGGCTTTCGGAACGGAAAACGGCAGGGCTGGAAGTTGAGCCGGGCGATCAGAAGCGCGAGGCGATCGTTGCGCTATCTCGCGTCTCTTGGAAGATACGGCTCCGGCGGCGGCGCTGCGCTTACCGCCATGGCCCGGCGGCTGCGATCGCATTTGCGGCGACGGCTTCGCATCCCACATGCCAGCGGTTCGCTGATGGCCGATCTGGAGGTCATCGCGCAGCGCCTCGAACAAATTGCGGTCGACTGAGCGGTACCGCCACGCGAGCTGGTGGACGCGCGAGCGCGCTTTCTTCAGCGAAAGCTCAACCTGCCGCGGCCTCGCGCAGCGATGTTTCTTCTGCATTTGGCGGATCGCCCCGAGCGTCTGTGCCGCTACGACGAAATCGAGCGTGAGATCGGCGGTCCCCACAATGCCCTCGCCGTCTACTCGATCTACATCAGGACCGCGCTTGTACCCTATGGGCTCATGCCTGCGATCACGGTCGAGAAGGGCAATGGCTACTCGGAGAGCGGCGGTCTCGAGCCGCAATCCAACAAGGCTTGAGATTTCGGTCGTTGGTGGTGGTTTTGTTCCACGACATGGCCGGCTTTCGTTCATTAAGCCGATGCGCCGGATCGGTCGGCCCCGCGATCATTGCATTCAGCTCAATGCCCAGCCACCGCCCTTGACTACATGCGCGTCGCGTTGTCGGATATTCAAGCCGAGCTCGAGTGCGGTGTTAAGATGGTCGGATGTCTCGCCCAAAAGGCGATCTAGCGCTCCCATCTCCTTCGGGAAGTCCGGAGATAGTGCTTCGAGATGCTCCAGCAGATCTCGCGCCGCGTTGGCGAGTAGCCTGCGGGCGCCCTTGGCGGGAAGGCCGATCTTTTCGCAGAATTGAAGAAGGTCGGCGGCCCCTACCTGCTCAGGCAATTCAGCTTTGCCCAAGCGGAATGCGAGGTCTTCCTTGAATCCGGCAACGGTCTGCACCGGGACAAGATCGTAGAACGGTGCCAGTTCGACCGAATTGCCCGGGTCATGGAATAACGTGTGGTTCTTGGCATGGTTGTCGTTGTTGCCGACTAGCAAATTAAAGAGCGTGATGCGCATGAACGTCTCGCGGGCGATCGCCGGCCGGTTGGTCGCTGCCAGGATGCGACCGATCGTAGTGGCGTCGAAACGCCGGCCAGGCCGTCCGCGCCTCTCGTACTTGAGCTCGGCCGGCAAGCCTGCGGCCTGTGCGAAGTCCTCCTGATGCCGGCGGTAGATGAAATCCCCGTCGATTATCCGGTCAAACCGCTCGATCAGCAAAACATCATGTCCCTCGACCGTATCGGCGATCGAACTGCCAACCTGGAACCCGCACCTTGCCGCAAGAAGCGTGAGAAATGCCTCGTCGCGAGCCTCGTGCCGGTGGTCGGGATCCGGGAGCTTGAGGATATGCGTTGTGGGAGCCCCGCTGCCTGGCTTGGGAAAACCGAAGCGGCCGTCGGGCAAGGCCGCCAGCGAGATCTTGGGCCTGACGCCTGCGACCGGTGACGGATCGCGCATCTCCTCCCGCAAGGGACGGCCCGTGGCGAGCCGCGTCACGATTTCGGTGAAAGTCGCTTCATCGATCGGGTCGTAGTCTTCCCGAACATTGCCGGGGCGCTTGACCGGCGGATGGTCGGTGCGAAGTACGCTGACCGCGCCCGCACAATCTGCGCCCAGGTGCTCCAGCAAGCCGGCGATATCACCGCGCTGGAGACCCTCGCGCGCCATCAGGCTCTCCAGTTGGCTGTTTTCCTGGAGCAGATTGTCGAAGTAGGCGCGAACCGGGACATCGTCGTAGGGCTCGTCGCGCAAGGGCAATGACAGGGAGAGGGGATGATTGTTGGCGTTTTTGAGCCAGTCTTGCGTATAGGCGAAAGCGAGGTTCATCGCGTTGTCGCGAACCAGATGGCCGATGGGGCTAGGCGCGGCCTCGATCCAGACATCCAGGACCAGCATCAGGATGTCCGGCTACGGGCGGTCAGGTCGATACCCGCGGCGATCGCGCAGCCTATCACCTTGTCGAACTCCAGCGAGCCCTTTCCGCCCTCCAGCTCGGAAATGAAGCGCCTTCCCACCCCCGCATGCGCCGCAAACTCGGTCTGATTGAGCTTCATGGACTTGCGCGCCTTGCGGATCATCCGGCCCAGATCGTCTGTGCTGCGGATTGTAGCGTTGGCGACGGGCGGCACGTTGGGTTTTGTCTTCGACGCGCTTGCCTCGTCCGGCAATTGTCCCAGTTGCCGCGCGAGGTCGGTCGCGCGCAAAGTGTCTGAGCTCTCCAACGAACTGAGGAAGTGCAGGAACACCGGGAGTTGGTGTTCTCCGATCCCGGCAAGCGCACTTTTGGACGTCGCCGCGATATCGTTTGGCCGATTGCCTGTCTTGGCGCCGTTGATCTTCGCCAGAAAATCCTTGAAATAGCGCTCATTCGCGAGAGGTAGGGCGACGGCCTCCAACGACTTGAGCAGTGCGTCACGCTCGTTGAGCCCTTTCAGGAGACGTGCCGCAGCAGTTTCAGGTGGAAGTGCCATTTGATCCCTTTCGGGAGCAAATTGGTTTTTTGTCCAGTGAAAGTCAATTAATTTTCCCGATCGGGTGCAAAATTAAAAAACGCCGGTGGTCTTAGTGATTTTGCGCTAGTTCGGGGGCATTGGAACATGTCGCTCATCCATCGAGGCAGTCTTCGAGCCTCAGCGCCTACCTTGTCGAAATCTCTGAAGCCAACTCGATCCACCGATGCGATCGCCACCGCAGTGGATCTGCTCCTGGCTGGAGAGTCGGTAAACCAATGGCGGGCTTGGTCCTGCATGCCCAAGCAGACAAACGCGGGTTCTTGAAACGCGTACGGGTTGGCGACCGCGGTTGCATCGGGCATCTAGCTCTGGCGCAGCGGGAGCAGGCCAAATGTCTGGGAGACCCAACTTCTTGAGACGTCCAACTGGAACGCCATCTCCTTTGGCAGTCATCGATACAAGGCCGCCCTCGACCGCGTCGCTCCCCTTGCGCGTGCGGGGCTCGTCGACGGGCGGGGGGCGTGCATGCTGGGCGTGTCGCTGGGGAGCGCGAATTTCGAAGGCGCCCGGCTTGAAGCCTGTATCGAGTGGATCACCGCCAACTTCACCGAGTACGCGATCGTCGTTGGCGACACCGTGTACAGGCTGACGCTAGCCCTGCTCGGAGGCTTGGATGAAGTTGCAGCGCGGCACCGGGCAATCGCGGCCGGGCGTGACTTCATCGCCACCTACGCGCCGCTGTTTCGACAGTACGTCGATCGTTGCACGTTCACATTTAGGCCGTTTTCCGAGGTGGAACGCCACCCGGGCTTTGCAAACCATCTAGCAACACTCCAGGATCTCGCGCGCAAGGATCCTGCATTCGCGGCTTCTGTCGAAGCCTTCGCGGACCTGTACCTCGCGCGGGCGACAAGCTCGATGTGAACCCGTTTGCCGTGTCAGCAGAACAGGCGCGGGAGATCGCTCGCGCCTACCTGCTTGAGGAATCCGCCTTGTTTGCCGTTCTTCGCGAAGAGGGCGGCTCGCTCATCGTCTATCCCGGGGCGATCGACAGCATTGAGGCCTTGTGCGAGGGCCGGTTTGCCGGGGCACCCGAACCGTTGAAGGAACTTGCCTTCGCATCACTCTCCCTTCGCAAACGAGGGCTGTTCTTTGCCGACGGCTCGGCTACCCGCGATCACCACTTCGACGAGAGCATCCGTCGCGCCGGCGGGCGGGAGTGTGAGCATTTCGCTGAGGAAGTCTGCCGTTTCCTTTCTATGGAGTGAGCTTGCGCCGTTCGCCGGGCGGTCTTGCGGACGCCGGCTACGTCGGCCAGCGGCCCGACGAACGGAAACGTCGCGGCGATAAGAAGGCTGCCGACCATGGCGATGAGTGGCGGCCAGCACAGGAGGCCAGTTTCTTCGCATTTATCCAATGTAGGTCATGCCGCCCGTCCCGTTGCGAGTGCGATTACGCGCGGTCCTGGCAGGGCGGAGGGCGACCAACCAAAACCGCTGCCGCGTGCGCAATGGGCCGGTGTCTTGCGACAATCCCGACCGGCCCTGCGCCTCGGCGGTTCAATAGGACATTCTGAAGTTCAGACCGTATTGGCGCGGGGCGCCTGCGATGGCGTAGCCCGGGGAAACGGTCGCCATCTGAACGTTGTAGAGCTTGTCGCCGATGTTCCGCATGTAGAACTCGACCGAGTAGTGGTCGTTCGCCTTGAACTCGACGGAGCCATTGAACACGGCATAGGCGGGCTGCGTCAGAACATTGTCCGGCTCGAAGAAGATGCGGCTCCGGCGACTTACGCCACCGGTGAAACGTAGCTCGCTGCCGTTCTCGAAGGGCACGGTATAGGTGCCTGTGAGATTGAGCGTCAGGCGCGGGGCTATCGGCGTGCGGTTGCCCGAAGCATTGCCCGGATCGCTCGCGGGATAGAAGCCGGGTGCCGTGATACCGGTGCCGGGGCCACCGAAGTTGGCGAAGCGCGAATTGAGCCAGCTTGCGCCCGCGGTCAGGTGCAGTGCCTTCGATACCACGATCTCGGCGTTGGCATCGACGCCGTCGATCTTGACCTTGGCCGCGTTGTAAAGGCCCGTGATCACGCCCACGCCGCTCGGGTTCGGATAGGTCGAGCGTACCTGGTAATCGCTGATGTCGTAGTGGAAGGCGGCGAGATTGAAGCGCAGGTGCCGATCGAGCACGTCGCCTTTCAGGCCGACCTCGTAGGCCATGATCGTCTGGGGGCGAACGGGGGGCAGGTTGGGGGCCTGGAGATTGAACTGGCCCGACTTGAAGCCCTTGTTGACCGATGCGTAGAGATTGAGGTCCTCGGTCAGATCCTGCCGCAGCGCCGCGCGATAAGTCACGTTGCGGTAGGTCACTTCCTTCAGCGCATTGCTCGAGCGGCTGAGCACGGCACCCGTGCTGGCCAGCGAGACTTCCACGAAGCCGACGGGAAGCTCGCGGCGATCGCTGGTCCAGCGCACGCCGCCGGTAAGATGCGTCGACGGGGTGAGTGCGTAGGTCGCCTCGCCGAAAACCGATATCGAGTCCGTGATGCCTTGCGCGACGACATGGCTTTGGGTGCCGCGCAGCAAGCTGCCGCCCTGGAGCTGATCGACGTTCGTCTTCATGTGGAGATAGAAAGCGCCCACCTGCCAGGACAGGGGATCGGTCGAGTTGGACGACAGGCGCAGCTCCTGCTGGAACGTGCGGTTCCGCGCGGGATAGTAGATGTGATAAAGGTCGGCGGGCAGCCCTTCGACGTCGAAGTTGCTGAGGTTCTTGAGGCTGCGATAGGCGCTGATGCTCGTAAGCGTCGCGCCGCCGAGGTCGAATTCTGCCTTGCCGCTGATCCCCCAGACGCGAATTTGCGTGAGATTGGGATATTCCGAGAGCGAATCCTGGCTCGCCGGCTTTCCGGTCAGAACGCCGGTGCTCGGCGTATAGCTGAGCGGCCAGAGGAACGTCGCGGTGCTATCGTCGGTTTGGTAATAGTCGCCCGACAGGGTGATCTTGAGATTGTCGGTCGGCTTGGCGACGAGCTTGCTTCGCAGGCCCCAGTAATCCTGCGTGCGGACCCGCTTGTTGAGCGTGGGATTGAAGCCGAAGCCTTCGCCCTGGCTCTGGCCGGTGAAGGCGACGTCCATTGCGACGTTCTCTGCGAGCGGCGCCGATGCATAGAGCTGGCCGGTGAAGATGTCGTAGTTGCCGACACCGGCCTGGGCGTTGAGCTGGACCTCATCGCCGGGCTCGCGCGTGATCACGCGGATCAGGCCGCCGGCGGCATTGCGGCCGAAGAGCGTGCCCTGCGGGCCGTTCAGAACCTCGATCCTCTGGATGTTGTTGAACGTGTTGATGGTCGAGGCGAGGTCCGGCATGTAGACGTCGTCGACGTAGACTGCGGTCGAGCCTTCCTCGCCCGCAGAACCGTTGGGCGTCGCGACACCGCGGATGACGAATATGCCGCTCGGCCCCGATCGCGTGAAGTTGAGGCTGGGAACGGCTTGTACGAGCGCAGACGTGTCCGCCACGCCGATGTTCTGGAGCGCCGAGGCGCTAACCGCGTTGACCGCGATCGGAACGTCTCGCAGCAGTTCTTCGCGATGCTGCGCGGTGACCACGATCTCCTCGAGACCGTTGCCGGTCTCGTCCTCGTTCTTGGCGTAAGCCGGCTGGCACATGACGGCCAAGGCGCTCACGGCGCCTAGCGTGAGCCTGCGGCAATACGGCGATTTCTTTGAAACAGGCATGACTTCCCCTCCGGCGCCGCGACGAGCACGGCTCTCCGTCTCGCGGCCCCATGTGCCGCGAGACATTTTGGTTGTTGAGTTTGGATGGCGGCTTTTGCCGCGCTTGCTATGCGACCGGTTCAGCAAGGCCCGCGTAGTAAGCGAAGCTGTCCTTGACGGTCTGGCGGAGCGTCCCGCGGTCGTAGCCGAGCAGCGCCGTGTCCTCGGCCGAGGGCTCATAGTTCGTGCCGCCGAATTCGAGGTAGGAAAGGACGTAATCGGGAACGAGAGCGTTACCGCGTGCGGTGGACAGGTCGCGAGGGCGCCCGGCTGCCTCGAACCAGAGCTCGAAGAATTCCTTCCAGCTGAGGTTCTCGTCGCCGATCATGTAGGCCTTGCCGGACTCGCCCCGCTCGAGACCGCCCAACATGCATTGCGCGATCGCGTGGCTCGACATGAAGTTCGCGCCGCCGACCGGCGCGCTCTCGGGAACGCCGGCGAGCTTGCCTTGCGCGAGCAGGGCGAGGGCGTGCCAGTGCTGGACCGGGACGCCGGGCGTGTGACCGACGATCCAGGGCAGCGCCGCCGAGCAGACATTGAAATTCGGCGAGCTCAGCGCTCGGATGGCATTGTCCGAGATGTCGCGCGAGCGAACGTAGGGGATGCGGTCCATCACCTGCGGCGCGACGAAGGAATAGAAGCTGCCCATGTAGACGCTGCGGCTGATGCCGGCCTTCTTTGCAGCTTCGAAGAAGCGGGGGAGGGCGACGATGTTGGCCTTTTCGAAGAAGTCCGCTTGCGAAGCCGTAGTGCCTTCGGAGTAGTTGCCCATGTCGCTGCCGGCGCAGAAGACGAGCCAGTCGAAGCCTTCGAGCACCCGGCCGTCGCTGAAATCGTCGTCGATGTAGTTTCCGGCAATGAAGGGGAGCTCATCGAGGCGCGATCCAGGACGAGGCTTCGAGCGCGACATGATGGTCACCTCGTGGCCTGCGTCGTGCAGGTGGAGCGAGGTCGCGCTTCCGACAAAGCCGGCGCCGCCGACAATCAGGGTCTTCATCTTCCTTATCTCCCGTTTTACGTCTTGGTCAGGCGGGGTCCCATTCGAGATCCAGCACATCGATGCCGATGGTGTTCGTCGTGTGGTATTCGTAGCGCCCGCCCTCAGGCAGGCGGATGTTGCGCATGCGTCCGAGGAAAGCTTCGAGCATGATCCGCATCTCGCGCTTGGCGAGATGGACGCCCAGGCACACATGCGGGCCAGTGCCGAAGGTCACGTGCCGAGGCCTGCGGTCGATGTCGATCACGTGCGGATTGTCCCAAACGCGCGGATCGCGTCCCGCCAGCATGGTGGGCAGAAGGACGGGATCGCCGGCCTTCATCGTCACGCCATCGAATTCGACATCGCGAGCGACAGTGCGCGAAGGCGCGCTCACGCCATAGGCCCGGCTGAACTCCTCGATGGCCGCGGGTATGTCGTGCGGATTTTCGCGCAGCCGCGTCTGCAGCTTCTGGTCGATCGCCAGATATCGCATGATCCAGCCCAGCGTCGAGGTGACCGTGTCGAGCCCGGCAACGAACAGCAGGTAGACGATCCCGAGGATCTCCGCCTCGTTGAGCGCCCGGTCGGCGAACCGACCCGTGAGGATCGCCTGCATCACGTCTGTCGAAGCCTGCGGGCGCGCTTGCTCGCTGGCGATGTGCTGCTTGAGATAGTCGATGATGGCTTGGCCCGCGGCGAAGCTGGATTCGGGCGTGGCGCCGTGGATGATCTCTTCTTCCCAGGCGAGAAACTGGGGCAGGGCCTCGGCGGGCAGGCCCAGCAGCGAGATGACGATGGCGTTGGGCAGGATAGCCGCGAACTCGGACACGAATTCGCACGAACCGCGATCGACGAAGCTATCGATGAGCTGATCGCACAGGTCCTGAACCGCCGAGTTCCGGTTCTTCATCGCCGCCGGCGTGAAAAGCGGGTTCAGGACATTGCGGTAGTGGCGATGCTCCGGGCGATCAGCCTCGACGGGGAGCAGGAGCCAGCTCGAGTCCATGACTGCGGCGTTGGCCCCGCGCTTGCTCGAGAACATCTCCCAGTCCGCGAAGCCCTTCTCGATCAGCGCATGCTGGGTGAGTACCCAGGCAGGCCCTCCATGGGCTGCGGTCGGCACCCAGATCGCTCCGGGACCATCGTGCAGGCGGCCGGCCGTTACGAAGGGATCGTCGCCCCCCTGCAGGAACGCGGCCAGGTTGTGATCCCAGACACGATCCTTGGGGACGTGCGGGGGAACTTCGGTGGTTGCGGTGATCATCACTCTATCCGGTCAATTCGCGGGCACGCTCGCGTAGAAATCGATCCCCGCCTGCAAGGGGCGAACGTATTCGAGGTAGTGCCCGAGTTCAGGCGCCTCGATGTAATATGCGTCGATGAAATTGCCGGTCAGCGTCTGGTGCGCGATCGGCCATTTGCCAGCGGCGAGGTCGGCTTCGAGTTCTCGCCAGCCGGCCTCGTCGTGAACGACGAAGCCGAGATGATGGAAGCGGATCGCGAACTCGTCGGCGGGCAGCGTGGCATTGTAGAATTCCGTGCCCGGGCCACTCGCTGCGATGATCTCGAGGACCTGGCCGCCCGCCCAGGCGAACGCGACCCTGATCTGTCCGCCGCTGGGCATGGGGCCTTCGATGAACTGGAAGTCCTTGATGCCGTAACGGTCCGAGAAGATCCCTATCGCTCGGTCCATATCGTTGGTCACCCAGGCCGAGTGCGAATGCTCGCGCCCCAAGAGCGCATGGCCTTGCCGGCTCGGTTTGCGTTCCATCAAGGCCGTCACATCGTCTCTCCCGCAAACATCCAGCCGCCAGCCTCGTCGAGTTTGACTGGCTGGCGATGTCTGGAAATCACGAGTGTAATCTCGGTAAATTCGACTGCCTGCAATATGGCGGGCTATGAATATGTCTGAATTTATCGAGTTCGCCTAATTTAGCGGACTTCGTTCATCGCCGTCGCACCTTGCTGGGCGAAGTGCCCGTATGACGGCGATAGGACTGGGCGAAGCTGTCCGAACTGGCGAACCCCAATTCGCGGGCAACCTCCCCCAGCGGTTTTTCGGTGGTCATCAGAAGGCGATGCGCGCGCTCCATGGTGACTTCCTCGATGAAGCGTCCGATGGTCTGTCCGGTCTCGGCCTTGAAGGCGCGGCTCAATTGCCGTTCGGTCAGTCCGCAAATGTCGGCAAGTTCGGTGACGCGCGGTGCCGGTCCGGGCTGCTGGATACGGGTCATGATCGAGCGCATGCGCCAGGTGGCGAGGACGCCCGCCAGGACATCCGGCCGGGCAGGGCGACCCCGCCGAAACTGCCGGCTGAGCTCGACGCAGATGATGTCGATGCAGGCCTTGATCACCATCTCGCGGCCGAGACCGCCGCGAATGAGTTCCTCGTGTATGCGGGCCATCTGCGTTTCGATGCCAAGGCCGCTGCGCCACTCGCCGCTGAAGGGACCGAGCGCGGACCAGTCGATTTTCTCTCCCGCGAGCTGCTCGAACCGCTCGCAATCGATCGCACAGTGGAGAGACCGCAATGTGCCGCTCGGAGCGACCAGATGGTAGGGCGCGCGCGGTATCATGACCAGGAGGCGTCCTGCCTCGCCGATCTGCGAATCCTCGTCACCCTGGAGGATTCGCTCGACGCGCGTATGCGCGGGGCGCGAGGTCAGGGCCATGTTGATGACCAGAGCGTCGTCCATCGCGAAGACGGTCTGCTCGAGTGGCTCGGTCCAGAAGTATCGGCGTACTTCCACGAGGCCGCCGGCGAACGCGTAGCTCGTCTCCACCCGGTGAGGAACTGGCACTGCCGGAATTGAAGCCTCCTCTCGCACCCCGCGCGCCGATCTAGAGCAAATCTCGAATCTTGCGATAGGCACAAGCAAGGGATTGGCGAAGGTTTCGCCGGGCTGTGGGCGGCAGGACGATCGGCCATGCCGCCCACCGCTGTCGAAGAAATCAGCGTCCGAAACGGTAGCGAAGGCGCAGGCCATACATCCGCGGCGTACCCAAGGTCGCGACATAGAAACCAAGGCTTCCGAACGAGGGGACGAAGCTGTAGTACTTCTGGTTCGTCACGTTCGTCGCAAAGGCGGCAACGTCGATCGGCGAGCCGAGCACCGAATTCCAGGACAGGTTGAGATTGACGAGATTGCGCTCGCCCAGTTCGCCCAGGTTCGAGCCGTAGGCCGCCAGCAGCGCAGGGTTGTTGAAGTCGTACGAGGAAAGCTGCTTGCCGATGTACGAGTAGGTGGCACCGAAGGTGATTTTCCCGATGCTGAGGTCGAGGGGCAAGGTGTAGCTCGCCGTGACGGTGGCCTGGTGCTTGGGTGAGAGCAGAAGCGGATCGCCAGGCCGCACCTGCGCGCTGACGACGTAGTTGGGGTCGCTGGACACCAGGGTCTCGATCTCGCGGATCGTTGCGTTGAGGTAGGTGTAGCTGCCGTCGAGCGTGAAGCCCGCGAAGGGAGATACCGACGCCTCCACTTCGGCGCCGTAGATGCGCGATCGGCCGGCATTTACGATGCCGGTGGTCGGCGAGAGGCTGCGACCCGGCGCCGCGTTGAAGCCGACCTGGATCTGCTGGTTGGAGAAGTTGTTGTAGAAGGCCGAGAGGTTGAAATAGCCTCGTACCGCTCCGTTGAAGGTAGCCTTGAGGCCGGCTTCGTAGGAATCGACTTTTTCCGGATTGAACACACGGTAGTTTGACGGCGACGTCGGGAAGATCCCGCCGGCACGGTAGCCGCGCGCATACTTCGCATAGACCATCAGCTCATCGACGGGCTTGTAGTCGAGGCTGACGAGCCAAGTCGGCTTGTTCGACGACTGCTTGGCCGTGATGATGCAACTCGGAGCCGAAGCTGCGTCCGTGCAGGTGCGCTCGACCGGACCAGTGAAGGGCGGCGTCACCGGGAAGGTGAAGCTCAGGAGCTCGTTCCTCGTCTGCTGCTCGTCCCAGGTATAGCGCAGACCCGCGGTCAGCTTCAGGCGCTGCGTCAGGTTGAGATTGGCCTGGGCATAGGCGCCGACGTTCTGGAAGCTCGTGCGATTGCGGACCCACTGTATGTTGCCGACCTTCACGGGAAAGGCGAAGTTCGACTGGGCGCTGAAACCGATGCCAAGCAAATCGGTGCACTGGAACCCATCCGAGGAGCCGTTGGCGCAGGATAGCAGGACGGGCGATGCATTGATCGTCTCGCCAAGCGGCTTGCTCGTCTCGTAGTAGCCGCCGGCCTGGAAAGTGAGGCGCTCACCCATTGCGCTGCCCTGGATCTGCAATTCCTCGACGAAGGTCGACTGGCTGCCCATGTCGTAGCCGGGGGGCGACTGGACTGTCGAGAACAGGACGTTCTGACCCGGTGCCAGGGTGAACAGGCTGCCACCGTAGGAGATCCTGAGGTTGTTGCGCAGTTCCGCATAGCTGGCGATGTTCTTGATCGTCAGGTTGTCGCTGGCGCGCCAGGTGGTCGTATTGACGACCTGCCACTGGTCGATCCGCGAGCGCGGCGAGGTCACGCCGTTCTGAACCGTATAGAAACCGGCGCCGCGGGCATTGGCGGCGGCGATCTGGGGGCAGGCGAGCGAGCCCAGTTGCCCGGCCGCGTCGCAGGCGATGAGGCGCTGGATGGTGCCGTTGTTGTCCGAATGAAGATACGAGAAGATGGTGTAGTTCTCGAGATCGGGCGTCAGGTCCGCGACCAGACTGCCGCGCACGGCAAGGTAATCGACGTCGGCCAGATTCTTGGGCCCGATGCCGGAATCGTTCTTGAGATATCCATCTCGCTTCTGCCGATCGACCGCGAGGCGAACACGCAACGTATCGGCCAGCGGCAGGTTCAGCACGGCCTGCACGCGCTTCATGTCGTAGTTGCCGATGCTGCCCTCGACATAGCCTTCGAGGTCGTGGGTCGGCTTTTGCGGTACGAAGAGGACCGCGCCGCCCGTGGTGTTGCGTCCGAAGAGAGTGCCCTGGGGGCCCTTCAGGACCTGGATGTTCTGCAGATCGAAGAAGTTGCCGGGGCCGGCGCCGTCACCCATGAGAACGCCGATCGATGCCGCGCGCGGCGCCACCACGTCCGCGAAATAGACACCGACCGAGGGCGGCGTGCCTATGTCCTGGATGAAACCGCGCAGCGAGAAGTTGGTGTTGTCCGCGCCGAAGTTGCTGTTGGCGGACAGCGAGGGCGTGTAGTTCACGAGATCGAGCGCGTTGACCACATTGCGGTTCGCCAATTGCTCCTGGCTCAACACCGTGATCGAGATCGGAACGTCCTGGAGGCGCTCCTCGACGCGCCGGGCGGTCACGACTATGTCTGCGTTGCTCGAATCGCTCCCCACGTCCTGTGCGAAAACCGGCGAGGCGAGGCCCGCGCCGATGACGACGCCCTGCATGATCGCGATGATTTTCTGAGCTTTCACGTCTTCCTCCCCATGGCCCGACGCTCTTGCGTCTGGGTGTGTTAGATAGTCTTCACTTTCCATAGTGGGGCGGTGTAGGATAAGGACAGAGGCGGCCGGCTCTTGCGGCGAAAAATGTCCGAATATCGCAAGTGAGATGCGAGGATTCGCGATATGATGGCGCCCCAAGGCTGGATTGGATGACCGGATTCGTGGCGCAAGGCTCGCCAGATGGCCGGCCCCGGACCTGAAAAAGCGTGCCTGTCGTGGCCTGGCGGGGGCGAGAGACTGAGCTGAGAAGGCCAGCGGACTTGGCGCAATGGCGCAGTCTCGGAAGGGGAGAGCGATGCAGAACATGCCAAGCGAACTGGCGCATCCGTCACCGTCGGTAGAGGCGCTGGCGGCAACGACGATCAATTACGACATCGAGCGGCAGGTGGTTCTCGATTGCGGGCTGATCGAGGTCGGAAAGTTCAGCTGGACGTCTCCGGTCGATGTCCGGTTGCGTCAGCTCGATGACCGCATCTCGTTCAACCTCGCGCTTTCTCCCAGACCCGTGAACGGGTTCCTCTACAAGACGGATCACTTCGGCCGCGAGCATCGTCGAAAGCTCGAGCGCATTGAGCTGATGAACCCCGGAGACGACTATCGCATGCTTCTCCCGCCTTGGCAGGTGAGGGCGATGTATTGCTCCATCGATCGCAACGAATTCGAAGGCCTGCTCGACCAACCTCTCGCCGGCGGCGCCGATGATTGGCAGGCCCATATCCGCCCGCGGATGTCGGTCATCGGTCTGCTTCTCAATCGCATCTACGAGGAACTGCGCGACCAGAATTTCGCCTCGGCGGCAGCCCTTGAAGCCTATGCCAGTGCCTTGCGGATCGAGCTCGTCAGATGTCTTCGGGCGTCCCAGTCGGCACAGTCGACGATCCGCAAGGGCGGCCTGGCGCCCTGGCGGCAGCGGCTGCTTCACGAGCGGATTTCGGCCGATGCTCCGGCCCCGCGACTGCCCGAGCTGGCGGACATTTGCGGCATGACGGTCAGGCAATTGAGCCGGGCCTACAAGGAGGAGACCGGCAAGACGCTGGGCTGCAAGATCATCGAAGTGACGATCGAACGGGCTGTCAGGATGCTGATCGAAAGCGACCTTCCGATTGCCGACATCTCCGCCGAGCTGGGCTTCTCCTCGCCTGCGAGCTTTACCTATGCATTCCGCCGCTCGGCCGGCGTCCAACCGCGCGAATTTCGCAAGCGAGCGGCATCCTGAGGCTGCGGCAATGAACGATGGCAATTCCCCGCTGGAACGGGCCTCGACCTTCGCCGGGCTTCGCGGCCTTCTCGCGGGGAACGAGCATTTCCAGTGCGCCTACGTGACTTCGGACCTGGACCGGGCCTGCGAGGTTCTGGGCCGGCGCTTTGGCCTGGGCCAGTTCAGCTTTCTTGATGGCGATCTGATCGGTGGCGGGAAGATCCGTGTGGCCTTCGCCTGGGCGGGGCGCACCATGTACGAGATCATCGACGCTTCCGGTCCGGGGGGAGCCTTCTACACGAACCGCCTGCCGACTGCCGACTTCGCGATCCGCTTCCATCATCTGGGCTTCCTCTTGCCCGATGAGGCTGCGTGGTCCCAGATGAAGTCGAGGTTCCTCGAGGATGGTCGCGAGGTCGTGTTCGAGACGTACAATCCCGGATTCATGGACGCGATCTACATCGATGCCCCGGAGCTCGGGCACTACCTGGAATACATTCGCGCCGAAGAACATGGGATGGCGTTTTTCAACGCGGTGCCGGGTAATTGAGGAAGCACCCGCGATGACGGCACAGGCATTCGGCTTCACCAAGCTGGTTGTGGAGGATCTTGAACGGGCGGAGCTGTTTTACTGCGAGGTCTTCGGCCTGCTGCCGCAACACCGTGTAACCACAGAAGCGCACGAGTTCGCGCTGGACGAAGTGATCCTGTCGCGCACCGCAGACGACCATAAGTTGATTTTGGCGCGATACCGCAACCGGCGGTGTCCCCCAGCCGGCTCGGCCTGGACCGGATTTGTCGTCGCCGATCTTGAACTAGCACTTGCTTCGGTTGTCAGGAGCGGCGGCGCAATCAGGGTGCCGATCCATGACAATCCTCAGCATCATGTGCTCGCCGCAATCGCATCGGATCCCGATGGCCATCTTATTGAGATTATCCAACTGGGTCGCAGCTAGAGCCTGCGGTTTCTTCGAGCAATCCTCCGACCCTGCGAAAAGCGCTATTTCGCCGACATTCCAGCCGTTCGGGGTGCCGCAGGCACTCCTCGAAATCCGCCCTTCGTTCATCGGCGATAGCCTTAGTCTAGGCCATTATTGGCAGCGGATAATCGAATACCTGAACCAACGTATCGGAAAAATTCGATGCGTATTGACGGCCTTCAATTGCATCGGTTAAATCCGATGTATGGAAACCGATTCCGCCCTATCGATGCTGGCCGCGCTCGCGCATCCTGTGCGGCTAGCGACGTTCCGCCTTCTCGTGCGGCATGAGCCTGAAGGACTGTCGACGGGGCAACTGGTCGAGGAGAGTGGGCTGACTCAGAGCACTTTCTCGACCCATCTCGCCGTGCTGGCGAAGGCAGGCCTGGTCATGTCAGAGAAGCGCGGTCGCCAACAAATCCAGCGCATCAGTATCGATGCCTTTCGCGACCTCATGCTCTTCCTTGCCAAGGACTGCTGCCAGGGGCGCCCCGATCTTTGCGAGCCGCTGCTCGCCGAACTCACCTGCTGCTGAAAGGCCGGCCATGACCACGATCGTCATCTACCACAATCCCGACTGTGGGACCTCGCGCAACACGCTTGCGCTCATCCGCAACTCCGGCGTCGAGCCGCATATCGTCGAGTACCTGAAAACACCCCCTTCGCGCCCGCTCCTGGTGGAGATGATCAAAGCCGCCGGAATGACACCCCGAGAACTCCTGCGCGAGAAAGGCACGCCCTATGCCGAACTCGGCCTCGGCGATGAGACGCTTTGCGATGAAGCGCTCGTCGACGCCATGATGGCGCACCCGGTCCTGATCAATCGCCCGCTCGTCGTCACGCCGATGGGTGTGAAGCTTTGCCGTCCCTCGGAAGCGGTGCTCGACATCCTGCCAGACGCGCAGCGAGGGGCATTTGCCAAGGAAGACGGCGAGCAGGTGATCGATGCTTCCGGGCAGCGCGTGAACTGACATGGCATCGGCAGTCGAAGCCGCACCCGCCAAGCCGGCGATGGGCCTGTTCGAGCGTTGGCTCACGCTCTGGGTCGCGCTTTGCATCGTTGCCGGCATCGCGCTCGGCCATGCAGTGCCGGGCGCCTTTGCGACTATCGCCTCGGCCGAAGTCGCCCAGGTCAATCTGGTCGTCGCGGTCCTGATCTGGCTGATGATCGTGCCGATGCTGCTCAAGATCGACTTCGGGGCGCTGGGCTCGGTGCGCCAGCACTGGCGCGGCGTCGGCGTAACGCTCTTCGTCAATTGGGCGGTCAAGCCGTTCTCGATGGCCTTGCTGGGGACCCTTTTCCTCGGCTGGCTCTTCGCGCCTCTCCTGCCGGACGGCCAATCCTCGTCTTACATTGCCGGCCTGATCCTCCTTGCCGCCGCGCCTTGCACGGCCATGGTCTTCGTCTGGTCGAACCTGTGCGACGGCGATCCGACCTACACACTGAGCCAGGTGGCCCTGAACGACCTGCTCATGGTCGTCCTGTTCGCGCCGATCGTCGCGCTTCTGCTCGGCGTTGCGTCAGTCGCGGTGCCTTGGGCGACGCTACTGATATCGGTCGGCCTCTATATCGTCGTGCCCGTGATCGTCGCGCAGCTACTGCGCCGATCGGTCTTGGCATCGGGCGGCCAGCGCTCGCTCGATCGTCTGCTGACCAAGCTCGGCCCGCTATCCTTGGTCGCCTTGCTAACCACGCTCGTTCTGCTCTTCGGCTTTCAGGGCGAGCAGATCGTCAGGCAGCCCATCGTTATCGCTCTGATCGCCGTGCCGATCCTCATTCAGGTCTATCTGAACGCGGGCATCGCCTATCTGCTGTCCCGCCGCCTTGGCGTCGCCTGGTGCGTTGCTGCACCCGCTGCCCTGATCGGCGCGTCGAACTTCTTCGAGCTTGCGGTCGCTGCGGCGATCTCGCTGTTCGGGCTCAATTCGGGTGCTGCCCTGGCCACCGTCGTCGGCGTGCTAGTCGAAGTGCCCGTCATGCTGTCGGTGGTCTCGATCGTGAAATCCACCCGCGGCTGGTACGAGCGCGCCGCGCCGGCACGCTGATCAGGTCAGGAATTATCATGTCACGTCTGCGCACTCTCTCCGATCCTGACCTGTTGCCCGCGCTGGATGGCCGCTTTGCGGTCGCCAGGCCCGGTTCAGGTCTGGGCGACGATCTGCCGCCGCCGCGCATCCCGCTGCTCTACGGTTCGCTGCGCGAACGCTCGTTTTCGCGTTTCGCGGTCGAGGAAGCGGCGCGCCTGCTACAGCTCTTCGGCGCGGAAACCCGCATATTCGATCCGTCCGATCTTCCGCTGCCGGATCAGGTGGCCGGTGACGACCACCCGGCAGTACACGAACTGCGTGAGCTGTCGATGTGGTCCGAAGGGCAGGTCTGGTGCAGCCCCGAGCGGCATGGGGCGATCAGCGGGATCATGAAGGCGCAGATCGATCATCTGCCTTTGGAACTGAAAGGAATGCGCCCAACGCAGGGACGCACGCTTGCCGTGATGCAGGTGTCGGGCGGCTCGCAATCGTTCAACGCTGTCAACACGTTGCGTCTGCTTGGCCGCTGGATGCGGATGTTCACGATCCCCAACCAATCGTCAGTCGCCATGGCCTACAACGAGTTCGACGGGGCAGGGCGCATGAAGCCCTCGAGCTACTACGATCGCATCGTCGACGTGATGGAGGAGCTTGTGCGGTTCACGATCCTGATGCGTCCGCACGCGGCGCAACTGGTCGATCGCTATTCAGAGCGAAAGGCATCGGGGACGTTGATCGACCCGCCGGCGCAGAAGGCCAATGCAGCTTTGACGGACGGGAAGTAGTCGCCAACATTGCCGCCGTCCGACAGTCCTTGTTCGCTACTCAATCTCTGACATTCGTTCATGATGGATGAATACCGGCGCTGGTCTGGTTCTTTGCGGAGAATTCGCGCGACGTCTCGCGGCCAAGAGCAGGATTACGTTTGCGAAGAACGTGCCGAACGTGACATATTATCCGCATGATTGAAGTCGTGATTAGCTCGGTCATCTCAGCAGCGGCGTTGCTGGCTCTTGTCGTAATGTCACGGAAGGCTGACAGGCGCTTCCAGCATATGGATCGTTTGCCGATGCAATGGTCCCTCGGTGGCGAAGTTACGTGGACTGCGCCTCGCCGGATAGCGCTCTCGGTCATCCCCGGTGTCGCAATCTGCATCCTACTCGCAGCGGTGCTTTCGACAGCTTTCCTGAAGCCTCATCCTGGACAGGAGGGGTTGGAAGTTCCTGTCGTATTGATTTTGGCGTTGTCTATGATTGGGGTGCATGCTCTTCACATCTGGTTGGTTGGCAAGGTCACGGGCAGCCAGAACTGATAAAGCAACGTTCCGAAATCTATGTTTGGTCGACATAAACGTTGGTGGAACCTCGGTTTCAAAGGCGAGGATTGGGTGCTCAAGGCGGTCCTTCCGGCCGCGTCCGCCGACCTACCCGCCGTTCGACGGGCCCGATCCACTCCCTGAGAGCGGTCCTTTGTTCACCGAGAGAAAAAGGGCTGGTGATACCGACGGGCTGGGCGACCTTGCTGTTCTAGAGTGATCGTTCGAACGGTGGGTTTCATCAGCAGCCGACATCCGGCCTCTGCTCCCGCCATCTGCAGCCGAATGGATCAAAAGACCTTACTTTCGGTGGCGCGCAAATTGACCTCGTTAGGTGAGACGTAGCTCGCGTTATGCGCGAAAGGCATCTTCTCTTGACCGCGAAGCGCGGCAAGAACCGCGCCGAAATCGTCTTTGCAGCGGAACTTGAGATCTCGCTCTATAGCAGAGGGATCGTAGATCCGCCCAATGCTTGTGGGCAGAGACCAGCCCTTGGCTGCATATAGGCCCGCGGCGTCAGGAAAATACCGTGCAATCACTGCGGGCGCATGCTCCTTCAGTTCAGCGCAGTCTTGTCGTTGAAACGGCGGGGGAGCCGAAACGATGTAGATACCAAAACCTATCGTCGGCGATTGGTTCAGCGCGGCTATATGCGCATCGACGCAGTCCTCCACCGTCAATCGACGGAAGAGCAACTCGTTCGCCTTCATATTCTCACCCGTAAGAACGCGATGCGTGTCGTCGTCCTCCGGAAAAAAGCGCGCCGTGCGCAGAATGATGATCGGCAGACGACTCTCTGCGTGGGTAAGGCGGCACAGATCTTCGGCTGAGCGCTTCGTTACGCCATAGATGTTGCGGGGTTCGAGTGGACCGGCCTTTTCATCCAGCCATATGGCTTTCGCTGACACTTCGTCTCTGATCGCCTGGGTAATCATCAGGGAGGTCGTCGAAGTGAACACGAAGCTTCGCGAGTCATAAGCAACCGCGGCTTCGAGGAGGTTCAGCGTCCCCATGACATTGACGTCAACGAAGCGCTGCTTGGTGTATCGGACGATATCGGGTTTGTGCAGAGCACCAGCGTGGACCACGCCTTCAAAGCCGTGCTTTGCGAACAGCGCTTCTATAAGTGTTGTGTCGCTGACGCTCCCCAACACATCGGTAGTTGGCGCGGGGACCGGATCGATTCCAATAACGTCGTGCCCTTGCGCTTTGAGCGCGGGCACCAAGAACCGGCCAAGCCAGCCAGACGAACCGGTCACAAGAACTTTCATTCGTGCCCGGTAGCAGTTCGAGCGACAAACTGAAAAGCGTCTGCTGTCGCCTCTTGCGGTCGAGATCCGCCATGCGGCTTTGCCACCCGTTTTCCGCCGTGTCTGTTTTTCCTCAGGAATTCAAAGCAGAAGGCCCGACCAAATCTTCCTACTCGTCGGAAATCGCATCCACGATCGCCTGCTCAACGGGCGAGTAGCCTCCGTCCTTCCGATGCAGAGAGAGGGGCTCGCGCGGCATCAAAGGCGGTTGCGCCATGAACCGTGGCGCTATTCCCCGATGCAATTGCGCAGCGTGCACGAGAAACGGATGACACAGATATACCGTGCCCGCATTGCCCAAGGCCAATTCCTCCCGCCTCTCCGCCGAGCTGGCGAAACCATCTGCGGCAAGCTCGCGAAGGGTCAGGCCAGCTTCGCCTGCGGGGGCGAGTTGCCTTGCGATATCAGCATGAGAGCCCACGCGGATGCGGGTCGGCGCATCATCGACACCAACATCTGAAAAAAGGAACAGCATAAGCAAGGCTCGCCCCTTGCTGCTGACATTGGCGCGCCACTCCATGAAGTCCGGGTGTTCGTATCCAAAGCTAACATCAATGTGCCAACCATCGTCGCCGACCGACTCTTGAGAGGGAAAGCGAATTGGAAAAGTGCCAAGGGTTCCACGAGGACACCAGCGGCCAGCACCGACAAGCTGATCGAATGCCGCACACAACTTCGGCGTATTTGCTGCCTCCCGAAACGGGGCATGGCTGAATTGGTCCAGTCGCACGACCGGCCGGGTCCATGTTGAACGATCGTCGGGATCGCAGCCGGTGGCTTCCCACAAGATTTCGCGCGCTTGTACCGCTGTATCTTCGCCGAAGGCCTCGTCGATACGGATGAAGCCGTCGCGCACGAACGCGGCAATGTCATCTGCGCTCAGCGCAGGATCTGATTGGTTTGGCATAAAGTCTCTCAAAAAGGCGTGGATCATCGGGCGGCAATGCCGCCAATGGAGCCGAACCCGGCCCGCTCAGATCAGCGGGAAGGCGAACGCGCGATTGAGAGTGATGAACTTCATACGCCGATCATAACCCGGTGTGCAGCTGGCGCAACTACGGATCGGCAGGGTTCACGGTTCGCACGTCGGCTTCTGTCAGATCCCGACGGTCATCCTCCCACTGGCGAGCGTCGAGAGCTGGTCGGGGAGCGGCGCTACGCGCCGAGACCGGGGGCAGGGCGGCGGTCGCCGACATTGCCGCCGTTCAAGCAACGGTGCGGTGTCCTTGAAAGCGGCCGGTCGTTCATTACATCCGGGAAGGCTTAGTCGGGGGCCCGATCGTCGGCATTTGGAGGCAGAAAACCAAATGCGGCCACGCGACCTATTCAAGCGAGTCGAGTCAGATTGATATCCAGTTCGGTGGGATGCCCATGCAGCCTAATCGGCCGCGCAGAGGTGGCGTTTCCAATATAGCTCCCAGCGAAGCGCCCAGCCACCTCGCACGATAGCGCAGCTCAGATCTCCACCGCGAGGAGACACGCACCAAGCCGCCGTCCTTGATCCGCCGGCCGAACCTTCCGACTGACAGCGCATTGTTGGTCCGCGCACCAGCACATGACCTTCACGGCCTCGGCCGATTGGAACGCCGACCAGCCTCACCAACTCGTCACGTGACCGCTCGGCGCTGACCGCGGGGCAGGGTTGGTTGGTTCGGCATCTCCCATCCATCTCTCTCGCGGCAATGCCAGCGAGGCGTATGCGCGGCCCTTCAGCGCACCAGATCGGGCCGTCACCGTCATAGACTGCTGTAGGAGTGCAAGCGAACGCCTGACCCGCAGGGACGATCACGGCTGCAATGATAGCTGAGATCAATTTCTTCCGTCTACTCGATCAGCTTTCAAGCCACGATCCTGAAATGCGCTCTCTGGGATACAGGTCGAGAAGCTCTTGAGCGAATTGTCCTTATATCCGATCTCGCGCTCGATTTCCCGTCCGAATGCATTGCAGGCTGGCTCGTTGTCGAAAGCTTGGCGCATGACAACCTTCGGCTGTAGCCCACCGACCAAGACGTCGAAGATGACATAGAGAAACAGCCATTTCACTCGCAGGCGATCCCGTCGCCGTCGCGATCCAAGCGCCTACTATAGCCCGGATCACCGGATCGCATACGACGATAGCCGTTGGCCCGAGCATCTGCGCAACTGCTGAAAGACACGTCGGCGCTTGATGACGAGAAGTAGCTGGCTGACCCGCCGCTTGATCGACGCCGCCCGCTAGACCGCCTCTTGGAGGATGATCTCCGCTTGGCCTCTGCTTCCCCTGGCACAAGCACGAGAGCGAGCAAGCCAGCGATCATATAACGCCGGCTGGCTGCCGTTCCCTTGTCGCTCACGGTTTCGTCGTGACGGCGGCGGGGATCACCCCTGCGGCCACTGGAGCGGGCGCAGCGGCGGGCACCTCCAAGACCTGTACGGGCGCGACGGTACGGAACACGATATCCTCGTCCAAGAAGCCCTTCGTAGCCGAGCCGCTGGCGATGTAGGCGCTGGTGCCGGTGGTAAAGAACCCAGCGACCGGGATGAAGGCGACAGCTGCGACGACGCCGCCAGTGCCGGTCACACCCTTGTCGTCGAATGTGCCTGTCAGGCGCACGTGGCGGTCGCCCAGGCGCAACGAGAGCACGCGAGCCCCGATGTAACCCGACTTGCCCCACATGCCCTTGTTGCGCACTTCGGTGATCTCACCGACCGCAGGTGTGCCAGCGGGAATTACGGTCACCCCGTTCTGCGTCACGTTCGCCGAGACTTCCATCTGGATGCGCTGCCCGACGCGGAGCTGTTTCTTCTTGGTGGTCAGTTCCTCGCGGATGATGAGCGGGATCTCGTTACCGGCACGGAGAACGTTGTCCGTGGTGTTCGGCTGGATGACGGCGACCTGGGCGGGCGCGGCAGGCTGCGCCACGACGGCTGCGTTTTGAGCGAAAGCCGGCACGGCTGCCGACAGCGCAAGAAGCGCGATAGCTTGTTTCATGATTGGCCCCCCAGCGCGTGCCCCTCACGCGCGAACTGTGATCAAACCACCAACCCGCTTTCTCACAAGCGGCAATGCCTCCAATTTGGATGAAAGCGACGCGGGCGGGCGGAAGCGCCCTGATGATTGGTCGAACTGGCCGCCAACCTTGGGCGGCGCGAGTAGGGCGACGGCCTTTGTCGACATTCCGGCGGCTGACATCCGATACTTCAGGGGATCGTAGGGCGAGCACGACATCGGCCGGTCGCAGAGCATGAGCGCAGCGCCCAATCGAATCGCCCTCCGGCGCAACGGCCAGTTATCTAATTGACATCCAATGACCTAGCGATCACTGCGACGCCGTGCTCGAAGGAGTGCCGCGGGGGCTTCTTGAGCGACCTGTTGTCCCGGCGCACCTAACCCCAACCCTCGCTTCGGCGGGGGTTTCTTTTTTAGGTAGCGAGTTTGTTGGCAGGCACTATCTTGGCCAAAGCCACTTAGCGCCTCCTAATCCGCAATGGTGGTCAGGGTCGTCGGCGGGCTCACCACCGGCGACCCGTTCGAGGTTGCGATATTCATCCCGCTCAGCAAGCCTCCGGGCAGGGAGCGCGACTATCGTTCAAGCAAAATCTGTCGATCGCCAAGCTAGCGGGCTTGTCGGCAATCAAGCGCTTCTGGCGGCAAACAAAGCAACGCGCTGAATGTGGCCGGGCGCCGTAGGCTACCCAGCGCCCGGCCTAGTCGAGTGGAGCTACTCGATTGGCGCTCACATACCGATAGGAGACACGGCGGCGAGGCCAAACTCGTTGACCCGGTCTCCTAGTGAGGTTGACGTACCTCAGCTTCGAGTCTCGCCTGAAAGCCTGAGCTGAGCGGGCCGACAGCGTCGCCGAAATGATTTTTCAGCGCTGCGATCTGCTCGGTGCCAAACGATTCCACCAAGCCACAGTGGGGACACGTGAAGCGCAATGACTCAAGATCTCGGCCCTGCAAAGGGACCGCGTAACGCTCGCCGCCGCATTCGCAGCCGGCATAGATCACAGCATGATCGGACATTATGTTCTCCCAACGTGGGCCTCGTTGATAGCAGCGCCGCCTGAACCGAGGCTTTCAACGTTGAGGTCGATCGCGAGATCTGGGTCCTCGGTGAGGTGCGGACCCGGTCACGGCTGACGCCGGGTCCGCGCAACAGCCCTTAATAACGCGTTGGTTAACAGCGCGCTAAGTGACGGATATCGCGACAGCATCAAGCGCTAGTGTGAGCCGGGCGCGAACTGCTTTGGCTCGAACGCTCGCTGTCGTCATGCTCTCGATGTGGAGGTCGGGGCAGGCGTTTGATCTTGGCCCACGACATCTCCCAGCGTGCTGATCATCTGCAGATCCCGTACGATGTCATGACGGCATAGTTCCCAACGAACATCGTTGAAACCGCTGCGAAGCGCTTAGTGCCCTTGTCGTCCACGTTCACGTGAATCAGATAGCTCATCACATCGCCACCAGCGGCGAGGGCAAATGACTTACTCAGATCGGAGCCCTCAAGCGACCTTAAGTTGAGTCCGCCTGCTCTGGCGGACGAAAAGCCAAACTGCGGTTCATTCCACAGGACGTCTGGCCCTGAGGCGCCCTCCAGCTTGATTCGAAAGCCTTCTTTCGCGGTCCCGGGCTGAGCCTGTGTCACCGAAGGTCGATCACTGATCAGGTAAGTGGTGCGGGTTTCGGTAGCAGCACAGACTAGGTCCGCGGCTTCCGCCTGGGTTCCGAAAGCTAGCGCGACCAGCCCAAGGCCTAACCTAATCATCGCGATCGTCCCCATGTATTCACAGCGGGCCATGCTGGCAGCGCTCGGTCGCCTCTACAAGCAGAAGGTATTGTCGTGCGCACAACGGGCGAAACTTCGACCTGGCCGTCGCCCTGGGGGGTTCGAGAAGGGCGACGGCTTGTCGTTGGCCTTGGGCGCTGCTCCCGGCGATAAGCTATCACCTTTCACTCAGGCTTCGCGCTGCGAACTGAAGCGGCTTTGGATGTTTGTCTCTGAGAGGCTCAGACGGTCCCGATTTACTCGCCGACTTTCGGAACGCAAGGGGAACATGCTAACGCCGTGGTTTGCTGAGTCGCCCGGAGGTTGGAATGCCCGACGATCTTGAAGTGCCCCTGGAACTGTTCAGCTCAATCCCCGATGATGCCGACGAACACACCAAGCGGTATATGCGCGCTCAGACTGTCATTCAGTCCGCTTTCTATTCGCTCTGTGATCGAGAGACGTCCCCGGGCGACGCGACATTGGGCTATGCCGAGCTTGAGGATATCCTTTGCCTCGCCCAGGCGATGCTGATCGCAGGTGATCTCAGCCTAAAAACGAAGCGCGACGTCCGGCTACGCGCCGAGGAGCACGCGAAGCTCGTGCGATCTGCGGCCGAGATGCTGAAGGAAGCCGGGGATCGGCAAACTGTCGACATTCTCGATATGCTGCGCCTTCGCCGATCGAGCACGGCAAATTGACGCCGTGGCCCACCGCTGCCGCCTTTGCACTACCAACGATCGCGAAAGCCTCGTCGAGGAGCTAGCCGCGCGCATGTGGGAAAGCCGCCGCGATCGTGAGATCGACCCAGACCAATGGTCGGACGCGCCGCCTTACTGGCAGATGGTGATGCGCGGATTTGCGTCCGAGACAATCAAGATGCTCGGCGATGGATGAGGCTATGGAGGTGCTTCGACGAGCCGCGCTTCGGTCCGACGAAGGTAAGCAAACGGGGCCAGAGATCAGGCTCGCCCTAAAGGCGCTCCGGTTCGTAGGCATCCCGAACGATGCGACCGGGGCGCCTGCGTGCCCCGGTGTCCTTTTGCTTTCGCAACTCGCGCCCGACGGCGATGTCGAATGTATGGGGTGGATCCGCATCAATCTGACGTCGCCCTCAGCCAACCGACAGTGCAAGTTCAACGACACAGAATGGGTAGCCGCGCTAATCGCTCGGTACAGGCGGTCAAATCGGCAGGACCGTGCAAGATCGGACGTTCACCGAAGCTGATATGATCGGCGCTGTCGCAAGGTGCCAGGCCGTGGTGCCGGAAGCGTTATCGGCCTTCGCCGACAGAGCTGCCGTTAGACAGTTCGCTTGCCTTCCCTGGTGCCTGCCGTCTGTTCATCTCGTCGCTGCGTTGGCGCAAACGACAAGCCTTGGGACTTTGCTGCCGCTCATCGCTTTGCTGGCAATGACCGTTGTTGGGCTGTCACCTGCCTTTCAGCAGCACCTTTCGCACCGACCTCCCCTTCAGCTCAAAATCGCATGGTATCAGCGATTTTCGATGCCGAAGCGCATGCAGAGGGCGACGCGCACTTTGCCATCATCCGGAGTGTCCAAGGCGAATAATCCACCCGATCGATCGTTCGGCCTCCAACCTGCGCCAACCAAAGCAAGTCACCCTCTGGGGCAGCATGATTTTTTTGGCGCCATCGGAACGCGACCAGTTCAACTTCATCAATTTTCTTACGAGAATACTCTTCGTACCCAGACATAGGTCTACCGCCATCGTAGGGTCCGAAAACGAAATCGATTTTGTATGTCGATCCTCGCAACTCGTAGATCTCGGAATCAATCCCGTTTCCGGGCTTGATGTCATTCGAGACGACTTTCGGAAGCGAACAGCAGCCCGAGATCACGAACCGATCGGCAGACCGGAACTGAGGCAAGCCGGCGACGGATTTTTCGCTTCCTTGAACTTTCTGCCGTGACCAAGGTGGAACGTCGGAACATCCTGAACTCCCGACGACCAGGCACGTCGTTAAGACCAAGCAAAAACAGCGATTGAGCCGCATTTATGAATCCCGCGAGACATTATTCAAAGCAATAGCTTCCCTCTCGGGATTGGTTCCCAGGCATCTAACTCACCAGTCATTCATTTGGCTGGTGTGTGCTAGGTCTGAGAGAGGATCATGGATGCCGTCACTTGCGAAAAAATGCGTTCTAATCCTTTTGCCTTGCGTGGCAGCCGGCGCTGCGTGGGGGCAGGACACCTCTCCTCTCGCTGAACGATGCTCGGCGCTCACCGTCGAGGAACGCGGGGCAATCGAGGGCTATTCCGGACCGTATCGCGGGGTCGCATGGTATGCGGAAAGCCAGTGCGTCTCGATCGCCGAGGCTCAACGGCGCATGGAAATCCAGAACCGTCATGCAGTCGCCCCCCGCACAGAGCCGGGTCCACCGCCCCCGCCACCGCCAGACAGCATAGGCGCGGTCATGTCGGCCGTAACCGAACAGGAGGCCTCCACATTTGCGGGCCTCTGGATCGAACATCAGCCAAAATACCGCGTCGTCGTGGCCTTCACCCGCGATGCTGCGCGGACGCTCTCCAAATACACGCGGGATCCCTTGTTCGAACCGCTTGACCGCCCGGGACCGACGCTAGCGGCGTTGCGCGCTACGCAGGAGCGGCTGACGCGCGAGCTGACTGCCATCAATGCACGTCCCAGCTACAGTTCTTCAAGCGAGCAGACCGGGCGTGTCGAGATCGGCCTTGCCGTAGAGGCGGACATCGTTCGCAGCGCCCAGAAAGCTGGACGCATCAACATCCCCGGCTATGTCGATCTGATCCCGCCGCGCCCGCTTCGGTTTAACGTTCCTCCTCCCTTCGCGGGCGATGCGAGGCTGCACGCCTTCCCCCGCGCCTACTATCGGCGAGGCGAATTGTCGACGATGATGCCGTCTTCGAAACGCAAGATCATCGTCTACGAAGGCTGCCTGTCCTTACAGGGGGAAGATGGTCCCCGCACCATCCTGTGGTCGAATGAGGCCGCCGTCGATCGTAGCCAAAACGGCGTGATCGCGATTGTCGATCGCGAGAATGGAGCCCGCGTTGCGGTCGGCGAGGATGCCGCGCTAGAAAGCTCTGCCATACCCAAAGGCTGGAGTGAACCAGTCATCGACACGGACCCGCGCTGTCCCGGACCGTACATGTTTATCGCCAGCTTCGAAACCTGGGCTGGATATAGGGACCGGGTGCTACAGGCGCAGGCCGAGGGCATCGCGAGGGATCAAAAGGTCAGCAAAGCGGACGCGCTTGCCGGGCTTCGCAGGACCGAGGCATTGACGGAACGCCTGGCAGCGCTGGCGCCGCAATTGAGCAAGTCAGCGCCTGATCGCTTTGGCGGCCTTGCCGCCTATGATGGCAAGGCAACCCTTTATCTGATGGGCGGTGAGGATGCGCGGCTGCTTGTCGCCGTACCGGCCGATCTTCGGCCGCTTATTACCACTGTTGCTGTTCCGCGTCCGCTGGCGGTGTTGCAGTCTAAGCGGCAGAAATTGCGCGACCAACTTGAAGCCATTGGCATAGAGGCCCGTGTCGGATGGGACATCCAGGCAGGACGGCTGACGTTGACCGATGTGTCAGATTTAAGAGGCCTCGCGCAGGCGGCGCAGACTGGTCAGGTCAACCTCTCACCGGATATCGATCTCACCACCGACGGGGCAACACTGGCGGGAAGCTACATCCCTGATGCGCTGGAGGTCGTCGACCGGGCCGCCGAAGCAGCACCCGATTTTGCAGTGATCCGCACGCTGATCGAAGCGACGCCAGTACCTGCGATCCTTGCAGGCGGCGGAGAAACCGATCCCCCTCGTAAGCCTAGCCGCGTGCAGTCATTAGATATCGCCCGCTTTCTCGTGACCTTGGGGTTCACCGCCGACCGCATCCGCGCATTGCAGGCCGCGGGGATCGATCCTGTGAATGCCTGGGTGCGTCAGAACGGGTTTGCCACGCCTGCGAACCAGGCGGTGTTGGCGAGAGAAACTGTAGTGGTCGAACCCGTACGGACTTACGAGGCCCAACTCGGTGACGGTTATCGCTCGACGGTGGTGCTTCGCGTGATCGAAAGCCTGAAAGGGGATGCCAGGTCCGGCGACCTCCTTACGATGCGGATGGTTTCGGGGCGTGAAGGCGACGCCTATGTGCAAGCGAACGAAGAGCCGCCCCTGCTCGCAGGACTTCCCGGAGCGATGACGACCGGGACGCGATGGATGCTCAACCTGTCTGACGGCTTCTATTCGCGCAGCGCGGCCCTTGTCGGAGGCAAGAATGCCTCTCCCGCCGGCTCGCGCTGGTATGTTTCGTGGTCGACGTTTGCGCGGGTCGAGGGCGACAGGGTGCTGTCGTATCGTTCTGATGAACAGATCCATAGTCTCGACGCCATTCGTCGCGAGATAGCGCCAGTGGATGAGGCATTCGACCGTCTTCCCGCCACCAGAGTGCTTCGTTCGGATCCGCCGCCATCCATAGATGACGCGATGTCGGCGCGTGCCAAGCCCGTTGCGGAAGCGTCAGTCAGTGATGCGGGTTTGCAGGCGAGCGACCTTGATCTTCTGTTCAATTTGGCGATTGAGCAGGCTGGACCGTCCTTCGGAGCGATGTGCTTTGCGATCCAACCGCTGGACGAAAACAGGCCTCGCGACGTTCCACAGGATCTCCTCGATAGATTCGGTGTTAGATTCGGCCTGCCCGCTTATGCAGCTTCGCAATGCGGGTTCCACATCTATCCCTTCGTGAAGGCAACGCGCGACCGGGCGACGCTGTACACGGCTCGGATCACGCGCAGGGAGGGTGACGGTTCACTGATCGTCATGTTGAGCGCAGCGATCGCTAATCTTGGCTCATATTCGGCCGAGTATCGTTTGTCCGGGAACGTTGGAGCGAGGAAGGTCATTCCCACCGGCATTATGGTGGTTTCCTGATGAAGCAACTTTCCAGCCCTTCGATCGGACTAGCGGCAGCCATCCTTGCCGGTTGTTCGCCGACCAGTGATCCTGTGCCACCCCAAAACTCCAGAAGTGACGCGAGTGGCACGCCGGCATCTACGGCGGCGCCTCCCGCCTTCGAAGGGCGATGGATCATTACGGCGTTCGACGGCAAACCCTCGGCGTCAGCACCGGAAGGCAACCGCCGTCCAACGGACCTTTCCATCATGCCGAGTAACTATGGCGCTAATGCAGGCTGTAATAGCCTGTTCGGAATCGCGGTTTTTCACGAAGGCCGATATTATACGCAGCCAGGTCCTCCAACCTTGCTGTCGTGCGGCGAGATCGTAAATGCGCAGGAGGCCGTGCTCAGCAGAGTGATGCGGGCGTCTCCTGCGGTTATCTTCGCCGGGGACAGCGGTGCAACATTACAAGGAGGCGGTCATAGTTTGAGCCTGCGACGTGTGTCCGACGACAAGGCGCCAGTCACGAATGCAGCGCCGATGTTGAAGGGTAAGCGGATCGAACTCCTCGCCGTTGATGGCCGATATCTGCCGCAAAGCCGTCAGATCACGTCCAGTTTTATTGATTTTGACGACGAGGAATGGCGGGCAACTGCGGATTGTGGCACGTTGTCAGGAACTTGGCGGCAAAGCGGTTGGGTTATCGAGGCGTCCAGCAAGTCAGCTTCAAAAGATTGTGGCGCTGATTCAGTCATCGATGCCGGCATTCGATCCGCCCTATCGTCGCACGCGCGCTTTTCGATGGGCCCAAATGGCGAATTTATCATGGCTGGAAGTGGCCACTGGATATCTGGTGCTTATGTTGCCCCTGAGTAAATTGCTCACCGAGCACATGTTGTCAGTGCTTCAGCCCTTTGCGTTGCGTTGTCTCTTCAAGGGAGATGCGCTTAACCTGCGCCAGCTCCTACTGGTACGAATGGGATGCCAGCTATTTCATCAATCGCGCACTTGCCGCTGAGGATCAGATGCGGTCGCGATATGGCTATCCCAGCCTTGACCAGACCTAGCGGGCATGTCTGATGGCAAGCAGATCATTCTCAGGCAATTTAATTTCCAGGTCGATCCGGCTTGGTTATATGGCATCTACATAAAAAAGGCGAACACGGTGTACTCTGCGAATGGAATCCGCGTGGTACTGAAAAAGGTGCCCGCTTCGGTTTCGCCAGACAAGGTGATAGTGCTGGTGTCGCCCCCCGACATCGATCCCGCCTATAATTTCATCTGTCTTCCCGAAGGCGTGCAGTGATGACCGAGGGCAACCTTGCTGGGCTAAAGGAAAGGTATCCTTATACGACGGATTATCTGGAAACAGTGTTTGTTGAACAGGGTGGCATTTTCGAAAACTATGACAGTGCCGTGAGCTTTTTTTATGAAAGCTCGACCGAAAGCTCCGAGGAACTGGAAGCCAATCTTCGCGAGGAACGGGCGGCGTTTTACCGCGAATTCCTTACTTCCGAAGATCGGATCGAGGCATTTTCGCGCCTCGGCGGGGTTGCCCGTAATGAACAATCTTTACATGTTTATTTGCCTGAGCTGCCAATTTAAGCGGGCTATAGCTAAGAGCATCCCGAAATTCATTGTGGTCGTGGCATGAGCTATCGCGCCACTGGAATCTCGCTGATTCGCGTCGTCCAGGCCGGGCTTTTCTGACTGCGTTTGGTGTCGAAAGCCTTCGCGCCGTGGCCTTGAGCTGCAAGCGTGATGGTGTTGCGACCGAAACGGCTATTCGGGCCGTCTATGGCGGCCAGCAATGCCGGGGCCCGAGGGTCGGGCGCGGCGAATAGGTCGGCCTGGCCCGCTTCTACCGGCGTCAGGTCCTCCGACAGCACGCCGCATTTCGTATAGACGCCCCCCGGCTGAAACATGGCCTCCGTCATCTGGCTGACGATGCGCAAGATGACACGGGGGTCATTGGTCGGCGGCGACAGCCATCACCCCTCGGATGTGATCGATACAGCGCCGTCGACGCGCGGGGCTCAGTAGTATCTCCCTTGGCGGCCTCCTGTAGGAACAGCTTGTAGAGCGTCAGGTCCGACACCGCTTGCCGTAGCCGGGCATTCTCGCTCTCCAGGTACTTCATCCGCCGGGCCTGATCCATTCGTCAGGCCGCCACTTTCCTTGCGCTAGCGATAGCAGCTCTGTTCGGTGACGCCGATCCGGCGGCAAGCGTTAACCACCGTCCCACCTTGCGCTAACACGATCTCCGCCTCACGCAGCTTACCGATAATCTCCTCGGGCTTGTGCTTGCGAGGTTTGATGTCTGCCGAACGGTGGGTCTTGGCACAAGCTGACGTTCCCGCATCTGGCGACGAACGGCGTATGTTGGTCGCAAGCTGCCATGCTTGGATTCGGTCGCGTTGTAGGCCTCTGCCGCCGACATTGCGGTCACCCAGCGACCGCGTGACGTGCCTTGATAGCCGCCATCGGTTCACAAGTGTGCACCGGCCCCTCGAACTGGTCGAGGAGCCGGTGATCATTCATATTTCTGTCCTTTCGGACAGTGTTAGGGCGTCATCTATATCGACGCCGAGGTAGCGGACCGTGTTCTCGATGTTGGTGTGACCAAGCAGGATTTGGACGGCTCGCAGGTTTCCGGTGGCTTTGTAGATGATAGACGCCTTCGTACGACGCAACGAGTGCGTGCCGTATTCCCGATGATCGAGACCGACCGTCGAAACCCATTCATCGACGAGCCTGGCATACTGCCGAGTGCTTAAGTGGCCGAGGTAGTCCACGCGACTGGGAAATAGAAAATCATGTATATTCCCGCGGCGTCGCTCGAGCCACGCCGTCAGGCTCTTGCGAGCCTCCGACATAATCTCGAATTGCACGGGGCGACCGGTCTTTTGCTGGATGACAGTGGATCGATTGCGGATCGTGCCACCGCTTACAACATCCCCGATCCTGATTTTGACCAGGTCGCAGCCGCGCAGTTTGCTGTCGATGGCGAGGTCGAACAGCGCGCGATCGCGTAGTCGCCGATGCTCGTCGAGGTAGAACCGAATGGCCCAGATGTCGCGGGGCTTTAACGGGCGCTTCGGCCCGACATTCTGGCCCGCATTCCATGGTCTCCGTTCGTGTACGGCGGGGTCGAGATCTGAATGTCCCATGGTGCTTCTCCTGTGGCCCGGATGGCCGGGGGCAAGATACGCCTCTTGAGAACCTCGCGCTTCATGTTATAACTATCGTATGAACGCGAGCCTCAAAATCACCAAGATCGGCAATTCCGCCGGTGTCGTCTTGCCCAAGGAATTGCTCGCCAAGTTGCGTGCCGGTGTGGGCGACACGTTGTATGTGTCCGAGACGCCCGATGGTATCCGGATTACCGCTGGCGATCCTTCATTCGAGGCTAAAATGGCGCTGGCGGAGCAGATCATGCGTGAGGACAGGGATATCCTGCGCGTACTGGCCAAGTAAGATGGGACAAGTTGCAGAGCCGGTCTGGATCGAGGCCGAGCTCGCCTTGGCCATCCATGATCGTCAGTTGGCTGAGCATGGTGGTCCGGTCGGCGTTCGCGACCCGTCGGCACTGGAGTCGGCGCTGGCGCGAGCGCGTAATCAGTGGGGCTATGGCGAAACCGATCTCTGCGCTCTGGCGGCAGCCTATGCTTACGGCGTGGCGCGCAATCATCCTTTTGCTGACGGCAACAAGCGCACCGCATGGGTATTGGCGCGCTTGTTTCTCGCCTTGAACGAGGCGCAAATCGCGTTTGCACCTGACGAAGCCATTCGGATGGTTCTGGCGCTGGCCAGTGGCTCTCTAGCGGAGGCTGACGTGGCGGAATGGTTCAGAGTCAGGCTATCTTAATTCGCCAACAAAGGAGACATTCGTCGGTCTGAAAACGCTCCCTGGAATCTGCCGTACATTCATGAAGGTGCTACGCTCTGGTGAGAGACTGAGCCAACCGATGGCGATCATCTCATGAGCTTGCGGCTGACTCAAATTTGGTAGCTAGGGTGATGTTGCCCTTACGGGTTGCTGCTGGCGTAGCAGCCGCCAACGATTGCGCTGAAGAGCTAAGCTCGCTGTCGGCCAAAAACCTCGAACTTGCCTCTGAATGCCAAGGCCGCTCTAAGGAGGGTGGGCCGACGGACGGTTCGACATAGGTTTAGCATCTTGAGGACTACGTGGCGCAGGATCGAAATTTCTCACCTGTCGAGCTCTTAGACCTCATTGCGGTGTACGAAACGGGTTCGATGGGAAAAGCCGCCGAGCGCAACGGGCGGACCAAGCCCGCGGTCAGCATGGCCATCACTCGTCTCGAACGGGCAGTTGGCTTTGAAATTCTCGAGCGGCCTTCATGGACAGTGAAGTTCACCGATCGGGGCGAGGCGCTGGTCTTGAGGGCGAGGTCTGTGATGGCCGAGCATGAAGCGCTTGCCAAGCTTGCAGAAGTCCTTGCGACCGGCATTGAACCCCAGATTTCAGTCGCGGTGGATCAAGCCGCGCCCAAGGAACTCTGGTCCTCGATAATTGCTGAACTCGCAAGCACTTACCCGAACACCAAGCTCGAACTCATCGCCGCAGATGGCACGAAAGGTAGCGAGCTACTGCGATCGGGCCAAGTGAACGTCGCTTTGGTCCTCGATAATACATTGGTGAGTTCCGATGATCTTGAGTGGGAGATCATCCAGGACGTGGAGCTTGTTGAGGTTTGCCGCACGGGGACCGCTTTCCATGGGGCCGAACGCCCCTCGTCGCTGCCCCAGATCGTTCTCATCGACGATCCGCATCACATCGACTGTCAGCACGCTCCGAGATGCATTCATGTGTCGAGCCGCATGCTGCAACTCTCGCTCGTTTTGGATGGGACCGGTTGGGCAAGGCTTCCGGCGCATTTGCTCGAAGATCAACTCGAAATCGGAAAACTGATACAGTTCTCGCCTCCGGCCGACATGCCATTTCATCCCTCGGTTTTGGTCTGCCGCACCAAAGAGCCCGCCGGCCCGGCGGCCAGATCCCTTTGGGAGCTATTTACCAAGTAGCTGCAGTGGAATTGTTGAGACTAGTTCTGGATGGTCTTCTCGCCAACGAGCTTGTCACCATCAAACAGACGCAGATGCACAGAGTAGTGGTCATTGGCGCCCAAAGCGCCGAAGGACAATTGCGAAAGCCGCGCTGGCTTATTTGCTTCTACTGCTACCTGTCCGCCTTGACGCACGACCGAGTTGCCAGAGGGACCCCGCTTTTCGCCGACAAGCTCGTACCGTGCGATAAAGCTTTCGGGTGATTGGACGTGGCCGACAAAGATTTGCCCTTCCTCGGCGATCCAACATTCTGTCACGGTGCTTCCTTCACTGGCGCCGCTCAAAAGCAAGCCGCCTAGTACTGCGGCACAGCTCGAGATGATGCGGCGAAACATATTCGATCAGTTGCCGGTGGGCGGAGCAACTGTGCCGCCGCCGGGCACAATCACAGGCGTGCCACCAGTGCCCGTGCCGGTACCGCCCGTAGCGTTTTGCAGCGCCTGGGCCGCGGCCTGGGCGGCGACGGCCTGGGCGACGGGCGAGTTCGCGATGTCGCCGGTCGACAGACGCAGCGCGACCTCGCCCGCGTCGGGGGCATTGCCGCGTGCGAACCGCTCGGTGGCGGCGCGCTGGGCGTCGCGCTCGGTAGCGTTGGTCAGCAGCGATTCCTCGGCCGAGACCAAGGCCACTGGCGGCGCGGCCTGGACGACGATCGAGCAGTCGACGCCCTTGGGCGCCGGCCCTTGACCTGCCGCGGCGCGGTCGCAGGCGTCGACAAGACCCTGCGGCAGCGCGGCGACGCCAGGACGCGTATTGCGGTCGACGAGTTGCGAAGTCGATGCGTTGCTTGAAGCACGCGGGGCGGTTTGGCCGAAACGCGGGTCCTGACCGGCGCGCGGGCTGACTACCTGACTTGCAGTAACCGGACTAGCCGTACGGCTAACCTGGCTGATGCCGCTCGAGGGGACGGACTTGACGTCGCCGATCTGCTGCATCGAGCCGCTCGAAGCCGGCGAAACCTGATCGACCGTGAGATCGCTACGCTGTGCAAAGGCGGACGTCGCACCCAGAAGCGCGGCGCCGGCAAGCAGAACGGTTCGCAATCTCATGTCAGGTATCCTCCGACAGCAACCTTTACTGCCGCACGTTAGCGAAGTTGCCGTTGCCCGTTTGAGTGACGTTGCTCACGCTGCCGGCTACGACCGTCTGCGACACGAAAGCCTCGTTGCCCGAACCGTTCTGCAGGATCGCGCTGATCACGGCGAGACCTTCCGTACCGACCGCGGCCGACTGCAGCACGCTGACATAGTTGCCGACGCCGCCCTTCTGCTCGATCGTCGACTTGGCATAGGCCGAGCCCGGCGCCTGGTACACGTAGGCCGTGTTGTTGTTGCTCAGCTGGCGGATCGTCGATTCCTGCGCCATGCCGCGCTGGTAGACGACCGCGAAGTTGTCGTCGGCATCGCCGCCGTCGAGGCTGCCCTGGTCGATCTCGCTGAAGCTGCCGCTATCGAGCACGTCGCCGTCCTGGCGAACGTAGGCCTCGTTGTTGCTGCCCACCTGACGGGTGATAGCAATGGCATAGTCTTCCTGCAGGATGGCACCGCGGTTGCCGAAGCCTTCCTGGTAGAGGATCGCGCTGTTGAAGCTGCCGACGGTATCGCCGGTCTCGGCGGCGAAGGTCGTTGCGTTGTCGAGGCCCTGCTGGATCACGCCGTCGTTGCCGGCGCCCAGCTGATCGATGCGCGCGCGGTTCTGCTCGCCGACGCCGGTCGTCGGGACATTGACCGAAGAGAAGTTGAAGTTGCGCATGCCACCTTGCTGGATCGTGGCATTGTTGACCGCATTGGTGCCGTTGAAGGCCTGCGAGCTCAGATCGAAGCTGCGGTGGGTCTGATTGACCTCAGCCGTGTTCGAATAGAGGTTGCTGCCCGTAGGCGTGGCATAGCCGACCTGGCCGATGTAGACGCGGTTCAACGATTCCTGGAACGGCGCGCCGGTGTCCGCCTGGCGGACCGTGGCCGATCCGTCTTCGCCGTTCTGGTTGACGATGGCCCAGCCGCGGTTGCCGGCGGTCTGATCGATCCGCGCGAGGTTGCGGCTGCCGTCCTGTTCGACCGCGGACTTGTTGCCCGCCGTCTGGAACTGCAGGCCCGGCACCTGGGTCAGGTTGAAGGTGGCGATGATGTCTTCGGCCGACTGGTCGAAGGCCGCGCGCACGGCGGCCCGGGTATCGGCCTTCTGGACGTCGCTGCGGCTGACCACTTCGATGTCGAGCGACTTGCGCAGGGCTTCCTTCAGAACCTCATCATCGAGGAAGCTTTGCGGATTGTCGGCGATCTGGATGTCCGTGATCGGCGTCGAGCTGCCATCGGGGAAGATGACCTGCGCGGCCGCCGGCGAGCTCGCCAAAGCGAGAGCCGATACGGCGCCAAGCGCGATCGTTTTTGCCCTGCTACCCACGTGAACCTCCTGTTGTGCCCCACGGATGGGGTGGTTCGGTCGTCTTCATCCCCGCCGACTGACGGAACTATTCAAGTCAATACTGCATCACCGAGAGGCCCGATGTGCCGAAGGTACCCGCGCTCTGCTCGATGGCGATGCTGCGTCCGCCGGCCTGGCTGATCGAGATGTCGGCGCCGCCGGTCTGGCGCAGCGCGATGTAGTTGGCGCCACCCGTCTGCGTCAGGTTCGCGGTGTTGAAGCCGTTTTCCTGTTCGAGCAGGATCGTGGAATTGCCGTCCTGCGAAAGGTTAGCAGTGTTGCCACCGCCAGTCTGCTTCACATAGGCGATGTTATTCGCGCCGCTCTGTATCTCCGACGCGGAGTTCCGCGCGCCCAGCTCACCCTGCTGGATGATGACCGCGAGGTTGCGATCGCCGGTGATGCGCTGGTAAGCTTGATTGTTGCCGCCGGTCTGTGAGATGTAGAAGTCGTTGTCGTCGCCATCCAGAATGGCGACTTCCGCCGAGTTGCGCGAACCGCGCTGGGTGATCGTGCCCGAGGGCAGGTTCGTCGGCAGCGTGATGGGCCGATCCGCGGGCGTGAGAACCAACTGCGTGGTGGTCGCGCCGGCGTCCTTGTTGTTGCCCTTGCCGTCGCTCTGATGATGCTGGTCGCCCTGACCTTTATCGCCATCCTGGCTGTGACCGTCACTCTTGCCCGGTGCCGATGCCGCGGGCACGACCACGACCGTCTCCTTGAAGAGCTGCACCGGCGCGCCGTTGCCGATCGTGGCAATCGTACCGGTGCCATTATTGTTGCCCTGAATGTAGACCTGCGCCTTGCTACCGTCGGCGTTCGATTGGTCGATCGAGGTGTTGTTGCCGTCACCGATCTGGGCGATGCAGGCGACGTTGGCGGTGCCCACGCAGCTCGCTGCGAACTCGGCGTAGGTCTGCGCGGCGGCGTGGCTCGCGGTCATCAGCGCGAGTGCGCCGGCCGTCGTTGCCAGAATGCCCTTTGCCAGTTTCTTGCCAGTCATTGCACTGTTCCTTTGGCCTTCGGTCCCGTTGGTATCGGGCCCTTTCCAGAGCCAAGCCGCAGCTTGGTTCGAGAAAGGGGCGGGGTGGCCGAAGCCACCCCGCACTAAAGATTACTGCGCAACGTTGGCGATGTTGCCGTTACCCGTCTGCGTAACGATGCTGTACGAACCAGCCTGGGCCGTCTGCGTCACGAAGGCGGCGTTGAGGTTGCCGGTCTGCTTGATGATGCTGTCGACGTCAGCGACGCTCTGCGTGACCGATGCCAGGTTGAGGTTACCCTTCTGGGTGACCGAGCTGTAAGCATTCGCACCCGACTGGGTCACACCAGCGAGATTGGTGTTGCCGTCCTGGCTGATGACGCTTTCAGCGCTCGTGGCACCAGCGAACTGGTTGACGTTGCTGACGTTGGCATTGCCCTTCTGGTACACGGTGCTCGTGGCAGCAGCGAACTGGTTGACGTTGCTGATGTTCGCGTTTCCGATCTGGTCGATCGTGCTGGTCGCCGCAGCGGCCTGGAACACGTCGGAGATGTTGGCAACGCCGCTCTGGTAGATGTCGCTGGACGAGTCGTCAGCAGCAGCAGTCTGCTCCACGGTTGCGATATTGGCAGTCGAACCAGTGGTCGACGAACCCGGGGTACGGATGAAGCCCTGACGGATCGACGAACGAGCGCGGTCACCAGCCTGATTCAGTTCGGCGTAGTTTCCGGTACCAACCTGATTGATGTAGCTCTCAGGCGTCGACGAACCAGTGTTCCCCTTGCCAGACTGCGTAACGAAAGCCTGGTGGCCCACGCCTGCCTGGAACACTTCGCTCGCGGCATCGTCCGAACCGGCATTCTGGTTCACAACTGCAGTGCTGCCACCAAGCGAAGCGCTACCGCCGCTCTGGGTGACATCGCTGTCGTTGTTAGCAGCCTTCTGGTTCACCGTCGCCGTGTGACGATTGCCGGTCTGCGTGATGTCGCTGTCAGCAAACTTTGCATCGGCGTTCTGATTGACGGTCGCCTTGTGGTTGTCGAGCTGGACCAGACCGAAGAAAATGCTCGAGCTGCCCGTCTGATTCACCGTGCTGGTGCCACGCTCACCGTTCTGAGTGACATCCGCGGTGTTACGGTTGCCAGTCTGGAACACCTCGCTGTCGGCGCGAGCGCCACCCTGGCGAACGTCGGTGACGTTGCGGGTACCGTTCTGATCGACTTCGCTCGTCGCGTTGGCGGTCTGACGAACGTCAGCATCGTTGAAGTCGCCGCCGCGCTGCAGGATGTCGCTCTGAGCGTTGAATGCGCCGACGCTGTCGCCGCTCTGGTTCACAGAAGCGATGTTGTTGTTCGAAGTCTGGTTGATCTTGCTGCGAGCTTCGACACCCGACTGCGATACGTATGCTTCGTTGGAGTTACGGTTAGCACCGTTAGCGCCCTGATAGACTTCGCTGTTGGTGTAGTTGGCACTCTGCACGACGTACGTCTGGTTGCTGTTGCCGTACTGCTCAACCTTGCTTGTGCGACCCAGCGTGTCCGAACCACCGACGTTGGTTGCCGTCTGCGACACGTAAGCCGTGTTGCTGTTGCCGACCTGCAGCGTCGTCGAAGTGTCGATTTCGCCCTGAACGGTCTGAGCCTTGTTGCTGTTGCCGGTCTGCGTGATCGTGGCCAGCATGCGGCCGTCTTCTTCCGGAGTACCGCCGCTCACGCCGCCCTGACGGATCGCCGCCTCGTTGGCGCCGCCGTTCTGGTCGATCTTGGCGAGGTTGGCGAGGCCACCAGCCTGCAGGTTGCCCTGCGAAATCTCAGCCTTGTTGTCGCCAAGGTTGGTGTTGTTCTTCTGCGTGACGATAGCGCTCTGCTCGTATCCGGCCTGGATGCCCGCCGGGACGCCGAACTGGGTCAGAACGTTGAGGTTCGTACGATCGGTGCCGATCTGCGTAACCTTCGACTGGTTGCCGGCGGTGCCGCTCTGCGTGACCTTAGCGTAATTGTCGCCGCTGCGGTTGACATTCAGGACACCCTGCGTGATCGTCGAACGGTTCTTTGAACCACCGGTCTGATCGACGTCAGCGCGGTTGTTGTTTTCGTTCTGGACGATTTCCGAGTTGTTGTTGCTAGTGCTCGAAAGGCCCTGATAGGCGTTCGCAATCGGTGCGTCGGTCGAGGCGTTTTGCGCGTGAGCAGCGCTCACGGTGAGAGCGAGCGCCGAGGCGCCGATAAGAAGCTTCTTCATCATGATACTCTTCTCCTGTTTCATACGCATCTGCTGCGATTGTGTCGCAGCGGGTTGGGTCACCGGGTCTCTCTCTCCGGTGATTCCGTGCGTCCAGAAGCCGTGTGGCTGCCCCCTGGTGCACTGGTCGCACTCCCCCGACGGCCGGGACCGAGTTGGTGGACCGCACGGCCGCGACCGGGCCGTGCGGAATTAGGTTGGCCTTACGGCCGGGCCAGCTTCGCCGGCACGTTGGCCGAGTCTGCCGAGGCGGTCGCCGGGCGCACGGTCTGCGTGCTCGTCGGCGGGGTGACGGTGCGCGCCTGCTTGCGCTGACGCTCGCGGCGGCGGTCGGCCGGGGCGGCGTCGCGCCAGGCCTGGCTCAGCGCGCGGTTCTTCTCGGCCGCATAGTCGGTCAGCAGCTTGTCGCCCGCGGCCTTGTCCGCGAAGTTCCAGAGCTGGCGGGCACCGGGCTGGGCGCCTTCGAGGACGAGCGCGTAGACCGCCTTCTCGATGGCTGCCTGGGTGGCGATCTGCATCGGCTCGTTCGCCGAGATGCCGGCCTCGCCCTCGAGCAGCTCGTCGAAGGTGACGAACTTGAAGACGTTGGCGTTCATCGCGACCGAAGCGACCGTCTTGGTCGTGGTGACGTTGCCGAGCACCTCGCCGGTCTTCACCGAAATCGCGCGGAGCGAGATCGTGACCGTGTTCTGGCGCCACTGCATGTTGCCGCCGATGCCGAGGAAGCGGGCACCGAGGCCGCCGGTCTGCGTGTTGCTGTCGTAGCCGACGATGCCGCCTTCGAGCAGGATGCCCGCGAAGAGCAGCGAGGGCAGCACGTTCGACGGCGTCTCGGGCTCACCGAGGTAGCGCTGACGCATCTCGCGGATGATCTGGCGCTCCTTGAGCAGGTTGTCGAGACGCTCGCGCTCGACCACCGTGAACCAGTTGCCGTTGCCGGCATCGCGCAGCGCCTTGATCAGGATCGAGGTGCCACCCTGGGTGACGGCGCGCGACAGGCTCTGGATGTTCTCCGAGGGCTTGAGCTGGCCGGTCTGGTCGGTGAACGAGTAGACGGCGATGGGAACCGGCGCCGGCGGCGGCGGCAGGTAGATCAGGTCACGCTGGCTCGAGGTGACCTTGGCGAGCTGCGGTGCTTCGCTGGCCGTGGCGATCAGCGACTTCTGCGCGGCGGCACAGCCACCGAGCGCGAGCGACGCACACGACATCAGCGCGAGAATTGCGGTCTTCTTCATAATGTTGCCCCCCAATCCCCGTTTACTGGCCAGTCAGGCTGGTCAGGAGTGAACCTTCCACGCTCGACGTACCCGTGAGGGTGCTGCCGAGCAGCGAGCTTTCGGCCGACGTGTTGGCCGAGAGTGCGGCCGAAGCGGCCGAATTGCTGAAGTTGAGCACCGGGACCGAGATCACCGTGTTCTCACCCGTGGTGTTGTCGAAGATCGTCAGCTTGATTTCGCTGAGCGTGCGTTCGAACGAGATCTTCTGGTCGCCCACGGTGAACTCGCCGGTGGTGCCGGGGTTCGAACCGGTAATCGCCTCGACCACGGACGACGACAGGGCGGAAAGCAGGCGGCTCTGGATCTGGCGGGCGAACAGCTGCGCCTCGGTCAGTTCACCGGTCGTGCCGTCTTCGCTGGCCGGCTTGTCCGGACGCTGCGCCGTGGCGATCGCCAGCAGGTGATCCGAGTTGAACGGATTGCCGCCGAACGACGGGTTGATGAACTGGAACTTCAGCTCCTGGGCCGAAGCCGCGCTTGCCATCGAGACCGCGGCCAATGCCGCTGCGCTCATGGCGACCAACCTCACCTGCTTCATTATGGTAACCCCCTAAAGGTCTCGAAACCCGACTGTGTCACGAATCGTTACCGGCGTTTTCACCATTAGCGTTTCGTTAAGGAGCGACTACATGAGTCGTTAAGCAGGCGCAATGGGCTCGTTAAAAGCAGTGTTCCAATATGAAACACGCGAACTTGCTGTAATGAGTCGGTTAGAACTTAGACTAATACCGATAGTACCGGTGAGTTAATTGAAATGGTTAAAGTAAATGCCGCAGATTAAAGCGGAAATAGTATGCGTTATTTGTTACGGTTAACGGCCCGGCGGGCAGCCGCTACCTATTTAATTGGTTGAAACAACTCGCGGTATAGGTGGCACGGTTTGTCTCACCCTAGTGATTCTACTATTGCTCTGCCCGAATTTCTGAGCATTATACCGCCGCGCCTCGTCCCAAAATGGGCCGCCGACTTCGAATCGGCCGTGTGCGCATTTGCCTGGGTTGCGATTCCGCTCACTTCGACAGTCACCCATCGCCATTATAATCCAGTTAGCTGGCCGGGGGGGGGCAGACGCGGAGATGCCGCGCGAGGATGGCGGTGGTCGTCGCGTGCTACCTCATGGGTCTGAGGTCTGTTCCACAGGCGACCGGCGCTACTCCGCTGAGCCTGGTATTGTCGATGGTGCAGGTTGTCGCCAGGATCCGCCTGCTGCCGCCCGCGGTTTCGAGACTGGATCATCTCCTATTAGGGAGCCGCTGCGTTCAGGTGGCTGGTGATCGCATCGAGGTTCCATCAGTTGAGCTGAGTCGCTTCTCTCTGATGCCCCTTCACGATGCATGCCGGGACTGAAATGAGTAGAAGAGCTGATGCATTAGCGACACGGTGACAATGCACCGCAACGCTGAAAGTGCGTGGTCGAACGCGGCGTCGATGACGCACTGGAGCGCGCCATCAGCGAGGCTGAGATGCTCTCGCGAGGGCGGCTGGGGAGTTTTAGTCTCGCAGAGCTGGCAAGCCGGTTCGACACACGTGACATTTCAGCATCCTCGTGTACTGCGGGAACTAGCAGCCGACGAGGCGGCGATGCACGGTCCTTCAGTCCTCGTCGTTAGCGAAATTTCGTTCAGCGAAGACCGAGACGGTTCAGTTCAAGGTCTCATCTCTAGTGTACCGGCTCAGTTCGATCGGCGCGGTGGCTCAACGGCCGCCAAGTGTTTTGAGTAGCTTGAGTTGAAATTCGGGAGTTCTCTGCCGAGAAATCGCCTCTTGGGCAAAAGGTGCAATCAGGCGCTGGCGTGTACGCCGAGGGGACCGGAAGGTAGCCGATAGCGACAGCGTCCGGCTGATGCTGTGGGTATAGGCCAGGCTCGCGTCCCACCAGGCCAGGTCGGTAAGCTGGTAGTCGCGAGAACGGCTGTTGTACGACCACTGAAGCTGCGCCACGTCCCCGGGCACAGAGCCCCGCTCTGGAAGCGTCCATTCGAGCGTGCCGTTTGTCGTGTAGCGGAAGTCGCTTCGAACCTCGGGACGCCCGAAAGCATCGACCGGATTGCGTTGATTGAACAGATTGAGGCTCGCGCTGACCTTAAGGCGGCGGTTGAGCGCAGTGCTGAGATCGAATTGCGCGCCGGCATTTCGGCGGCTGCCCGCATTGACGAAGCTGTAGACGGTCGTTCCCGCAGGACTCACAGTGTAGGTCCTGCTCCACACATCGTCGGTGTCGCGCATGTAGGCGATTATGCCGGCCTGGGTTTTTCCCGAATGGTAGTGCAGGCTCACTTCGTAGGAATGCGTGCTCTGGTCCTTCAGGTTTGGGCTGCCCTGGAAGACCGTCACGGCATCCTCGACCAAACCATATGGGCGCAGGATCTCAAGGCGAGCTCGTTCGATTCTCTTGCTGTAACTGGCGCTCAGATCCAGCTTTCTCCCCAGCCGTTGCTTAGCGTGGAACGTCGGAAACAGATCTGATCGCCTGATCACCAATTCGGCGGATCCAGGGCTCGAGATGCGGCGGGCATTGTGTTCCACGCGTAGGCCGGGCGTCAGGATGAGAGCGCCCAGAGGCTGCTGAAAAGTCACATAGGCGGCAGTCGTGCTGCTCGAGCCGTCATACGCATCCGTCACATCAGGTCCGAGCGTACTGCCGGCGCCGATGCTCGTGAACCGATAGTCCTGCGTTGTGCCGTCGAGCCGCCAAGTGCTGCCGATCGACAGGATCTGGCCTGCCGCGGTGGGGCGTTTCCAGTCGATATGTGCATCCACGGATTGCGAGGGCTTATGAACGTCGGTCCGAAAGAGCCGTCCGTCGCTGAAGCGCGCGTCGGTCATATCTCGAACGTCGGGGTTCGCATAAAACTGGGCGGAGGCGCTGAGCGTCTCACCCTTGGCAGTCCCCCGATGGAGGATGCTGAACTCGCCCATCAGGTAGCTGGCGACGCTGCTCATGATGCGGTGTTCGTAGAACGAGGGAAAGTTGGCAGTGAGACCGAGGAACTGGCCCTTGTTGGTCACGATGTCGTGACCTCCTCCGCCTCCCAGCTGGGCCGAGATGGTGGTCTTAGGATCGAGATCGTAGGTAACCTTGCCGCTCAGCCGTCCGACCACGCCTTCATAGGAGAACTCTCCATCTTCCGAGTTCACGTTTGCAAGGTCGCCGCCTGGGCCTTCGACGGTGCGCAGCTTCTGATAGCGCGAACGCGCCATGGTCCCAACGTTTCCGCCTGCCTTGACCTCGTAGGCCCACTTCCCCCGTTTGACGTTTACGGTCGTGTCGACGAGGCTGTGTCCGTAGCTTGAGGATTGCAGGCTGACGTTGCCCGAGGTGCCTGCCGTTTCGTTCTTGCGCAGAATGACGTTGATGACGCCGCCGGTTCCTTCCGCAGAGAACTGCGCGGAAGGGTTGGTCAGGACCTCAATCCGGTCGATGTCGGTGCCGTGAAGCGTCCGCAGATACTGCTTGGCGTCGCCGATGTAGGGTCGGCCATTGATGTAGATATTTGCGTTACCGGCACCCAGCAGCAGGATACGGTCATCGGGCGTGACGGTGATCGCGGGCAACCCTCGGAGCAGTTGCACCGCGTCCTTCTGCGCCGAGTGGGGAGTTTGTTGGACCTGATAAGTCCGTCTGTCGATTTTCTCGGACTCTTGAGCCCGGGTGCCGATCACTTCGATGACATCGGCTTGATTTTCGACGGACGCTGCTTCGATCGCTTTGGGCAGAAAGGCTGCTGGCATGGGTTCTCCGCGACGATCGATCTCGATCTATACCGATCTTCGAGGATGGGAGAACACCGGAAAGCTCCAGATATGATCTACCCCGCCGCCGGGACACGCGATGATCGCCCACATTGCCGACATTCGACGGCTGATGCTCGCTCCCTAGAAGCGGCCGGCCATTCATGAAGCTTGACGAAATCAGGAGTAGCCTGATGACCGAGATCTCTGACATCGGCATGTCATGTCAGCGCTTCTGTTGCGCACTTGCAGATCTGCAGTAGGTTGCCTCCTATGCCTGACCAACCCCTTCAAGCGGGATATGAGTGGGTCGTAACCCACGTGTGGGACAGGTGCGGGCCGACGGCTGGGCGCCTAATGGCGCTGGCGCTCCTGCTGGCATTGATCGGCGGAGTCTGCGCGATCATAGGGCTCTGGGACTAGCGCGGTACCGCCGACATTGCCGCCGTTCAACCGTGCCTCCGAGCTCCTTGAAAGCGGCCACTTGTTCATGATGATGGGGAGGGAGGATCGGTTGGCGGTTGGAGCAGCGCCTTTCTCTGTGAATTGCAACGCTAGCCATTTCGCGCTTCTCATATCAGGAGGGTGGTCATCCCACTGAACGGCGCTCGACCGCATTATCACTCTGGCGCATTCCGTTGATCTTGCGGCGTCTACGGAGCAAAGTAAAAAGTATGGAAGCGAAACCTGCGATGGAAAGGCAAATTGTAATCACCTTCCACATGAAGGCGCGCCTTCGGACCGCATCCAGCTGCTGATATTCACGATTTAGGTCCTGTGAAACCTGCTCTCCGAAATGCCTGGATGCTACTGCCTCACCCTTAAGCGCCCTCTGAGCATCGGCGATGTTTTCTTGCGAGCTGTCGAGGATGAAAACACCTGCGCAGGGAGCCTGTAGGACTGTGAATAAATCTGGTCGCTGAGTTGGCAGAACCGTCGCACTGCCGCCGCGAAGCGGCGGTATCATAGATTGAGGTCTGCGAAGCGCGATCAAATATGGTCCCGCAGGAAACACCTCTGGTTCGGAGAATGTCGAGTTGTCCCAGGTAACTACTAATTTTCTTGGGACATTTCCGGTGATCGTTTGATGCACATTGACATCGAATTCCGCGTAGTCAGTAATCCATCCGGACTGGTTTTCCATCATAGCACGGAACTCAGGCGAGAGATCTGGGCGTTTTAGCATTTCCGCCCTATCGTCTCTTGCCCTTTGGTCGAGAACGACGTGAAAATTTGAGATTCTGCCTACCACGATCGCATCGGCATATCGAATGTCTTCGAATTTGAACGGAGCAATGTCGATACACGCATTTGCGGGCTCGGTTGAGAAGATGGATGCCGCGACCGCTGTGATGGTGGGGATGTGGTGACTGCGCATCCTCCCACGATAACTCAATGCAGCGATGCTCAGGTTAACGCCTGGCATGCGTCAGCCTGGATTTCGGACGCTCGAGTTCGCGGACCATGCCGCATGATCAATGGAAAGCTTTCGGAACTTCGCTCGGGATCTCCATGTGAGGGTAAAGTTGGCCGCAGCCGCCTATATCGACTGCCGCGCGTACCCCGGTCTCCGCCGACATAGCGGTCGACGAAGTAGGGGTTGGCAGTCCCTGAAAGCGCCGTGCGTTCATACTTCCGAGAAAGAGAATAGCAAAAGCCGCGCTGACTTTCGGAAACCTCAGGACAGAGTCGAACGGAAAACAGGTGGTTGCGGAGAGGTCCTCGCTTTGGCCTGAAAATTTCTCACATTCTGACCGACTAAAATTGGAGCCGACACTTTCGAAGATCGTACGAGCTGCACCTTGGTAGGGTCGTCATTCGTGCTCCAAAGTGATGTGAGCAAGAGGATTGCCCACATGACCATGAGTACAACGCAAATCGCATATGATGGCCAGCGACCATGAGAGGAAGTTTTGCTGATAGAAAATGGTTCAGGGAAGAAACGAGTTAACTCATTTGCTGCCCAACAATCTTTGAGATACTTTCGCTGAACCTGAGATGCGACAATACCCCGCATAGTCACATATGCGACAAAACCGGAAGAAAGTCCAATAGCCCATCCCAGAATTCCTTTCGCTGGCGTCGTGCCATTGGACGAAGCTACCAACGCGTATGCAGCGATCGTAAATCCTTGAAACGTAAGATTCCAGGTCATTCGAGTGCTTGCTAAACCTTGCTCAACCTCGATTTGTTTAGCGATCATCTCTGCGCAGCGAATCTGATCCTCGTTGGGCTTTGAGAAGATCGGCACAAATATACGCGGATCGCGAAAGTCAGGCGGATTGAAGCCGAGAAACCCATTCCAGGCTCTCTTAACCCAGTGCTCTGGTGTCCGCTTTTCGCCGCACTTTGTTTCACTTGGCTCGACAGAAACGATCGCGTCCACAATATCCCCCACGTAGTCGAAGCAGTTTCTCACATTCGATTGCCTAAGGAAATAGTCCGTTCCATTCTGCCGTAACGGCAGCGATCTGCTGGCGGGTTCTAAGGGTGACCACGTGAGCATTGAAGCACTCATTTTCGATTTCGATGGCGTGATCGCCGATAGCGAACACATCGCCAACGTCGTGGTGTCCGAGTTGTCAACTCAACTAGGCTATTCCGTTTGCCCTGAGGACGCTCTCGACATTTTTGTTGGAAAGCGATCCTCTGAGGTGCGCGACATCATAGAGCAGGAGACGGGCCAAGCATTGCCAGGATTTGAGACCACCCTCCTATCCCGTACCCTTGAAGCGTTTGCCAGGGGACTGGAGCCTGTTAAGGGTGCTGCCGCATACCTTGAGCGCCATTCTGGAACTCCGAAATGCATCGCGTCTTCGAGTTCGCATGCTAGGCTTGAGGCCAGTTTGGCAAAGATTGGCTTGAGGGAGCATTTTGCCGGTCGTGTGTTCAGCGCTGATGACGTTGCGAGGGGCAAGCCGTTTCCGGACTTGTTTCTTCACGCGGCAAACCAACTTGCCGTTTTGCCTAGCCGAGTGCTGGTGATCGAAGACAGCGTGTCGGGCGTTAAGGCGGCCAAGGCTGCAGGAATGTCTGTAGTCGGTCTACTTGCGGGATCTCACGTGCGCCCCAATCTCGCCGAACGCCTCGCAGCCGCCGGTGCTGATTTCCTCGTTGCTGATTACGAGGAGTTGGATCGCGTTGTTGTGCTCTAAGCGTCTGCTGTTCGTAATTCGCCCTCTGCGGAATAGTTTTTTGATCGGCAGCGCGAGCGAAAGGTAGCCGGTGTGGAGTCGTCGCCCGCCGACAAAACGGTCGTTCGTCAGCATGGTTCACGTTCCCGAAAGCTGATGGGGTGGACGCCCCCCGACGGCATCGATGTGCCAAAGTGGAGGTGTTGATCACCACTTGAGGGAGGCGTCCGTGTCGCAGGTTATCACAATCGGGTTGGATATCGCCAAGAGTTCGTTCCACGCGCATGGCGCCGATGAACGCGGTAAGGCGGTCTTCAGCCGCAAGCTGAGCCGGGGCAAGCTGCTTGACTTCTTCGCCACGCAACCGGCCTGCCTCGTCGCGATGGAGGCATGCGGCGGCTCGCATCACTGGGCTCGCGAGTTGACGCAGTTCGGCCATGAGGTGCGACTAATCCCGCCTGCCTATGTCAAACCGTTCGTGAAACGACACAAGAACGATGCGGTCGATGCAGAGGCTATTTGCGAGGCGGCGCGGCGACCGGGCATGCGCTTCGTTGCGATAAAAACGGAGGAGCAGCAGGCTGCCGGTATGGTCTTCCGGACCCGTGACCTACTGGTCCGGCAACGCACCCAGCTCATCAATGCATTGCGGGGCCATCTTGCCGAATATGGCTGGGTAGCGCCGCGCGGCAAGGCCCAGATGACGATTTTGGCGGACTTGCTCGACGAGGATGAAATGGCTTCGTCATTGCCCGAGGCGGCACGCGCCATGTTCCGCATCATGACCGATATGCTGGCCGAACTTGGCGACCGGATCGCCGACCTGGACAAGGAAATCGCACGTCGCGCCCGCGAGGATGAGGTTGCCCGCCGGCTAATGACGATCCCCGGCATCGGGCCGATCGCTGCTACCGCGATCGTGGCGCTGGCGCCTCATGCTGCCACGTTCAGCAAGGGGCGCGACTTTGCTGCGTGGCTGGGCCTCGCTCCGCTCCAACACTCGACGGGAGGCAAGCAGAAGCTCGGCCGCATCTCGAAAATGGGCGAGCGAACGATCAGGCGGCTTCTCATCATCGGCGGTAGCGCGGTCGTAAGGCAGGCTACTATACATGGCGCGCGGCCAGGCTCGTGGCTGGAAGGGATGCTAGCGCGTAAGCCCCGGATGCTTGTCTCGGTGGCGCTCGCGAACAAGATGGCGCGCATCGCTTGGGCACTGATGACCAGGAAAGAAGATTACAAAGCTCCGGTCGTCGCTGCAGCGTAGGGCTGCGGCGAAGGCCAGAGGTCGCCGGGAGACGTAGGCGGTCGAAGGAGGGTATGGCACAACAGTCGGTACGACGGGGTCGGAAAACCAGAGAATGGCGTAGCGCTAACCAAGCGCGCAAAGCCGATGTGGATCCGGTCCGCGAACTCCCATACTGGCCCACAGCCATAGGCTGTATCAGAGGCCGGACAGACGAGAGCACCTGACTACGTGCCGGACCTCATTTATCGCTTGCTTCTTTAGGGGCGTCCACAGACGTCGTTCGTTGTAATGTGACGGCGCGGCGCTAACCGCCGCATCAGCAGGGGATGTCATTGTGGCGGATGGTACGGATCAACCGGCTTTTGGCACAGTGCGATTGGCTCTTTGGACGACCATCGTGGGTTGCCTGCTGCTGCCATTTCTGGCGATGCAGGTCACCGATGAAGTGACTTGGTCAGGTTTTGATTTCGTCGCCGCAGCCGTTTTGCTGTTTGGGGCAGGCGGTGCGTTTGAGTTGTTGCTCCACTCGAGAATCTCGCGACGTTCGCGTATCATCATCGGGGCTGCGGTCGCGTCTGCTGTTGCCGTTATTTGGGCTCAAGGGGCGGTCGGGGTGATCTGATGACCACAGGCCGGCTGTTCGCCGGGTGCTCAAAGTTTTGCATAAGCGGCCGTTCAATGATCAGGCCCCGTATCCGGCCACGCGCAAACGCACACGCGATTGCCTGCGCGATCCGATAAGGTCCAGTGCGAGGGCGCGTGGCTTTCATCGACGATACGGCCGCCTGCGGCAATGGCCGCAGTGAGGCGCGCCTGCACCTGATCTCGCGAGACAGAAACGTCGATGTGCATCGCATGGCGAAGTGACTTCGTTTCGGACAGCTCCTGCATCCAGACCGTGGATCCGTGACCCAGTGGGTCTACCGCATTGTCATCGGCCATCGGTTCATACCCGAGCACCGCTCGCCAGAACCCGAGATCTATGCAGCTTTCTTTCGCGGCAACCGCAATCTGAACTTCCTGCACCGCGCTTCGGTCTGCAACAGCTCCTTGGTGATGGGCTACCGAAGACACGGCTCGAGCCAGCCCCCGGTGTTCGTCTTCAAGCTGCCAAACGTCCCGCGTGAGCCGGATCGCGACGCCCCCATCAGAGATCGTGATCTTCGCGCCGCGACCGGAGAGGTCCGATACCGCAGAGATGGAGGCGGCCAGGCGCCCTGCGGCTTCGAGCGAACCGGTCCTGAAGAACGCGGCGGCTCCGCCGTGTAGAACCACCCAATCAGTCAAACCCTCGGCAAGGAAGCTTTTCCAACCGTCTTCGCTCACGCTGTTTCTCCCTGCTTGATTGAGCTTACGCTGGACTCCCAATAACGACTGAGGCTCCTCGACGATGTGGCGTCAAGCGCCAACAGTTCGGGAGGGGGCAGTTTGCTCGTGCGGGCCGGAGCCGGGATCTTGAAGGACTCACTTGCGACAGTGGCCCTTCAACTTAGAGGACCCCGGACGAGCCGCGTTCGGGGGCACCCTAACCAACGGCTAAAGGCGTCAGTTCGCCGCGAATTGCTGAGCCGAGCGCAGATCGGCGGCCAAGCGGTCAGCATCGCGGTCAGCAGCTTTCACGAGATGGGCCCGCACATCGTCGGCACGCCGCGCGATAGAAGCGGCAACGTTTCCTCTATTTTCCGAACACTTGCCGAAATGACTGCCACGGATCACGTTATCGTCGTCAAGACGATGCGACAGCGCTGCGCCGGTGGTGGGGGTGACATCGCGGATGACGGCTACCCGGACCGACCAGAGACAGCGTTCAGTGCTGGGCCTAGTCCCCGCTGACATGCCAATCTGCTGGGTTGATGTCGTTACATCGGCGCGATAGCTGACTTCATATCGCCGACCCTCATTCTCGACGTTCGTCCGATGCACCTGATTAGCAATCGGCGCAGCACTAGCAGCAGTCATGGCGAGCAAAGATAAGATCACAACATACTCCTCTATCCAACTTCAATGGATCTAGCTCGCGGGGTACGTTTGAATTCGGAAGACCCCGTGAGTTCGATACGTCCGACATCACGAGACTATTCTCGCCAGAGGGGCCCGGTCCGCTCCTTCAAGCTATCGCTCGAAGGCTGAATTTCAAGGTGGCGCCCGCAATCACTGAAGGGGGCAATAATTTGTTACACAGGCTCGGAGCGGTTCAAACCGCCCCGGTACTCCCTTAAGTCGCGGGATCCTAGGAGGGGGCATGCAATTGCGGAGCGAATGGCGACGTCCGCCAACAGACCTGCCGTTCGCGGTCCTGGATCGCGGCATCGTTAGCTGCCGCCCGTTCATCCGCGGCGGGGATAGCGATACGATGACCGCAACCCCTTAGCCATTGCCGACATTCAGGCTACCAAATGGCCTACCTGAAGGCTGCCATTCGTTAAACGGAACCGGCAAGGACGCCCCTATTTTGCACGTTGGCCATGGCAGGTGCCTGGCCTAGACGAGCTTGCCGCCGAGCAATCCTACTATCGATCCCAGCCCCGTCTTCCAGGCAAAACCAAGCGCATCGGACACCCCCTGCTGATTCTGAGTTGGGAGAGGCCACAGAGCCGCAAGTAGAACTTGGCCTCCGAGACAAAGTATCGTTACGCAAAGAACGGACAAGAATACCATTCTGAAGCTACGCGCTGCCGATGAGCCACTTCCTTCTGGCCTAAAGGCGGGGGTAACCTGAGGGCTGTCCTGATCCATCACCATGCCCTTACTTGTTGTAGTGCTGCGAAACAGCGCCCGGAGATATGCCGAGCAAACGGGCCATGAAGGATTGCTTCACTTCTGCATCTTTCGCAGCCACGAGGAGAGCGCGGCCGAACTCCGTCATGCGCCCCCCTTCCGTCTTCGCTAGGTCCCGCAGGCCATCGACGAGCTCGAGCTCTGCCTCGATGGCTTTCAGCTGCTTGCGGATTATGCGAGTCGGCGACATGAACCCTCCAATACTACGAAGGGCTATTCTAAACAATTTTATCTGTCAAATCGTTTAGAAAGGCCTTGAGGGGGTTTAAAATTCCCATGGAGCTGTATGCTCGGCATCAACAGCCAACAGGGCTGGGATGCTGGCCACTCTTGCTGCGACCAAGGGCGCTCTCATACGCGGACCGCAGGCTGAAGTCCGCCGGCCATTCGCGCCAACATTGCGGACCTTTGTATCTTGGCATCATTCGGATAAAAGCGGACGAGTTTTTTGCGATGATCGGGCGAATGCGGGGTGATGAAAGCTGCTCTCCTGTCGGTTGGCGCGATTGTCGCGATCTGGTCTGCGGCGGCCGGCTTTAGCGAAAAATCTCGGCAGAGCGTTGCAGGGCATCAATTCGATGTGCCCAAAAACCACGTATTCGACGCCAAGATACCCTGGCTCCCCGCTCCCGAGAGCGATAGCTTCGTGTTTCTATTGGAACCCAACCGCTACCCGAACCAGATACCGAAGCATCGCATCCTAGTTCAGCCTTTAGCCGGACGCTGTCCGGGTGGTGTGTCGCATTTGATGGATGTTGTATGTGGGAAGGCAACGGAGCTGACTGGCACGAACCCAAAATTCGAGCGCCGTCAGAACGAACTCGGTTCTTGGTCCTCAGATCTATTCATCGTGTATCACGACGACCGAACTGGTCAGAAAACGTGGCAGCAGGTTGCGAGCTGTCAGCTCTTCGAACCCAATCCGGCGAACCCGAAACCCTCAAACCTATGCACCACCGTTTGGGGCTACAAAGGTATGTTACTCCAGTTCAGTTTTGACGAAACGGAAGCCGATGAGATGCCGAGGATGAAGGCAAAAGCAATGGCGTTTCTGGATAGCTGGGAGATTCAATAAGCGCGATTGGGGTGCTAGGTCTATAAGTCCGCTTTCCATTCCTCGCCGCTCGATAACTGCCTGTCCGGACACCACAACCGGGCCGTCGGGCGCTCAAGCCGGGCTGGGTGAGGGCGCCTCCCGCCGACATTCCTGCCGTTCGAGGAGCCGTAGCCGCTTCTTGAAACCCGCCATTCGTTCAGGGCAGTCCCGTTGCTAGAACGTAAGCGGAGCCTGAGCCCCACCTTGCGGGTGTGAACCGCGTAGCCGAGTTTCACCGCCTTTGATCAGGCGGAGGTCGTTAGTGCTATGACGATGTCATGTGACGATGCTGGCACTAGCGGGG
>NZ_JAPCZF010000006.1 GCF_025938095.1 Novosphingobium sp. JCM 18896 | reverse complement strand
CACCTGGAAAAGAAGGCGATTTACGCCGTGGCGGGATGCCTCCGGGCTACGCCCTCCGCCATCCCGCCACGGCGTAAGCGCGCATCAAACCCTGGTCCCCTATTGCACGCCGATCCCGGTCCCTCGGCGCTCAGCTTGGAAAGACAGGCGTTTTGGTCTGAGTTTCTGAGCAACCTGAGGCTGGACGATCAAGCGCAGCCCCTCCCTAACCCGGCGAAGCAAGGCTACATCACGTTCTCGTTACCTGCACCCGGCGGAAGCAGCTGGCTGACGGTTTGGCGAGATTTGAAGCTTGGAAACGTGGGGGTGACCCTCGGTTGGACGCGCGGAGAGCTTGGTGAGGAGGCGGGTAAGGCGATCGTTGAGTATTTTGAGAAGCTTGCTCCAAGCCTGGGTGGCAACGCCTCGTTGAAGACCGTTCGGGGAAGGGTTACCATTGGGGACGAACAACATGTCGGCGATTTGCAGTCAGCCGAGAGCCGGGCGGCAGCATATGCCTGGCTGCGACACACGGTGAACGTGTGGATCAACGTATTGCGTCCAGAGGTTCAACGCTTAGTGGCTGCTCGAAAAGGCGGCTGATCCCGGATGTCGGATGGCGACGATAAGGTCCGTTATGTTAAATCGAAGCTACAGCCCTGCCTAATCGATGCTCCCCAGCCCGAGCCGCAAACGCTTAAGATCAGTCAAATACCGGCGCGCTAAATCAATCAATCTCAATCATTTATTCATAAAATTCGTCGCTGGGCGTTGGCAGGGTGTCTCTGAAACGAAACAGCGCCCCCAGTTCTGTGGTATTCTTCGCAATGCCCCCGGATAATCTTAGAAGATCTCGCTGCGCCTTTAGTTCCGATGGCCACTCCTTGTCTATTTGAGGGTTTCCAAATTTTGTTACAATAAAATCGGAAGCCTTCAATAGCGCATCAATATCTGCTGTGTTTCTGCCATCGATAAGCGCTTTGAGGCCGTTGTAGCCGCTTTTTTCTTCTAGAGCAGATGACGAAAACCGGGCTTGACCCTGCTCGGCGCAGCGGGCGATCAGGATCGTCCGCATACCCCAGATTAGGCGTTTTCTGCCCTTTTTGCGCTGAAGTAATGAGGGACGGGACTGCACGAACCGCAATATTAGGTGGGCCTCGCGTACCTCCTCTTCGTACGAAACTCGGAATGTAAATTCATCTTTGACGCGTTCAAAAAAATTCATCGTGTCATGAAGAACTTTTCCTTCGCTAACTAAATGAAGAAGAAATAGATCGCCGGATCTCGACTTATCAAGCAAAGTAGGGGCTGGATAGTGGTAAAAGCTCGCGCCGCGCTTGGACACCTCTTTGTGTATCATGCCGCCCTCAACGACGCCGAGTAGATCGACGTCAGAGCGCAGCTGATGGTCGCCGCGCGCACGACTTCCGTAAAGAATAAGGGATAGAAGCATCAGCGAACCCGGACGAGCCTTGTAACAATGGTTGTGAATGTGATGGCATGAAAAAGTGTGGCCAGTGCAACATGCAAATTTTGTATAAAATAAGTCAATTTGTCTTTTTCACTGCCATAATTACTGTACCCAGCCAGGATCGTAATATCAAAACTTCTCTGAAGTGCGGCGTGAGGAAAAATCTGTGGAGTGCAAAGCCAGTTGTAAATGCATGACATTAGCACGGTAAGGGCTATAGTCATGGCGAGCGGCCTTACAATGCTTGCTCCCCAGTCATTAAGTTTCCCGATAATTTTTAAAATAAATTCTTCTGTCGTCCAGCTAAGGTGCAGAAGTCTACTTCTTGACAACAGGATTCCGGGATTGTCCGCCGTATCTTGTCGTGCTTGAAAGCGGCGGGCGCGGGCCTGTTGAATTTGGAAGGTCTTGACAGCATCGTAAAATGCACCCTCATCTCCCTCTTCTTGAAGATTTCGAAGAATGCGTCGTGAAATGGTCGCCTTGGTGTGTTCAAGTTTAACAACCTGATCCTCACGGCGAACTTTCTTATTTGAGAGAACGCTCTCGTCAAGATTTGTATAGGCCGCGGAGATTAGTTCAGAAGCATTGCTAATGTATGTAGAATTCAGCTCAAGCATATTGGGAGACAAGCCTATATCTGCCCATTTGCAGCCGCGAAATTCGCAATTGGTGAAAACTGTCTGGCCAAAGGAGCATTTCGTGAATTTGCAATTTGAGAATTTTACATTCTTCCATGTCGTCAGGCCAAAATCGCAGTTTACAAAGGTGCATCCATTGAAGGCGACTTGGATCTCAAGGACAAAAAACCCACCAAAATCACAATCAGTGAAGGTCACATCCGAAAACTTGTGGCGCGATGCCTTGGCTGCGTCCTGATAGCCGTCATCTCGGAAGAAGCAGCGCGTGGGGCCACGGGCGTGCGCGAAATCCCATACGCCCTCCGCGAGCTTGCCTACTAGGTCCGGGTCATAAGTCGGTTCCCACCAACAAGTTTCCCTCCTGCGGCGATCGGTCTTGATTTCCCCCATGGCTAGCCTCTTTAGGCGATGGCGCATGGGGTGGAAAGAGCCATCAGCCTGCGGGAACGCGCTCGTCGACTCTCGGTTCTGCGACGCTTGTGTACAGCCAGCGGGGAATGGCTTGTGGGGCTGGACCGGGACGATTCCAATGTCCGAATCGAAGGAAAGCACTTTGGCTCAGTAAGCGGGGAGATCGGGCTTCACGGCATTTTGGGACCTCCTTGGGTAAGCCGCATCGTGGTAGGCAAATTGGGCTCCAAAGTGCAGTAAACATGCCACAGTTGTTGCGTGTTTCCCTCTGTTTCGTAATGATGGGGTCAGGTGTTCGAGTCACCTAAGCACCATCCCTTCCCTAGGGAAATCCGACAGATCGAAGGAAAGAGCTTTCCCCTGTGGGGAGGGCGGCTATCGTTCGACCGTCTCTCGAATTTCCCGAAAGACGGTCGAACAGGGATGCCGCTCGCCTGTGGGCGGATATATCCCGAATTTCTCGCGGTCAGGCGAAGCTCGGCTGCGCGACGTTCGCTCGGGCGTTGCGGGTCAGGCGCTTCGCGCGGACGGCTGCGGCCAACTCGTCGAGAAGCGTCGCGGTGGTCGCCCAGTCGACGCATCCGTCGGTGATGCTCTGGCCATAGGTCAGCGGCTCGCCCGGCTTCAGGTCCTGCCGCCCGGCGACGAGGTTGCTTTCGATCATGACCCCCATGATGCCGGTGTCGCCGCTCGCGAGTTGCGCGCAGATGTCGGTCACGACGGCCGGCTGATTTTCCGGGCGCTTGGCGCTGTTGGCATGGCTGGCGTCGATCATGAGCTTCTGCTTTAGGCCGCGCTTGGCGAGCGCGGCACAGGTCGCGGCGACGTGCGCGGCGTCGTAGTTCGGTTCGTGACCGCCGCGCAGCACGACGTGGCAATCCTCATTGCCCGTGGTGTTGGCGATGCCCGCGTGGCCTTCCTTGGTGACGGCCAGGAAATGGTGCGGCTGGGAGGCGGCGACGATCGCGTCGAGCGCGATCTGGATGTCGCCCGCCGTGCCGTTCTTGAAGCCGATAGGGCAGGAAAGGCCCGAGGCCATTTCGCGATGGATCTGGCTTTCGGTCGTCCGCGCGCCGATCGCGCCCCAGCTGACGAGGTCGGCGATGTACTGCGGGGTGATGACGTCGAGGAATTCCGAAGCCGCGGGAAGGCCCATGCCGTTGACGGTGAGGAGCAACTCGCGCGCAATCCGCAGCCCCTCGTTGATCCGGAAGGTGCCGTCGAGCGCGGGGTCGTTGATCAGCCCTTTCCAGCCGACGGTCGTCCTGGGTTTCTCGAAGTAGACCCGCATCTGGATTTCGAGGTCGTCGCCCAGCCGGCGCCGCTCGGAGGCGAGCAGTTCGGCATATTCGAGCGCGGCCTTGGTGTCGTGGACCGAGCAGGGGCCGACCACGACGAGCAGGCGGTCGTCGTCGCCCGCGAGTATGTCGTGGACGGCTTTGCGCGCCGCGGTGACCGTCGCGGCGACGGCATCGGTGCGCACGAGTTCGGCCATGATTTCGGCGGGGGGACTCAGTTCCTGGATTTCGCGAATGCGGACGTCGTCGGTGGACTGTGGCATGATTCTTCCCGAGTAAGAGCGGGCAGTCCGGCGACAAAAAAAGCCGCCAAGACTGGCGGCTGGTTGGTGTCGTATCGCCTGATGATCAGGCCAAGCCGAAACCTCCGTCCGCCAAGGGCGTCGGATAGCTAAAGTACCAAAAGAACTGGTTCGGCTGGCTGGTCATTGCATCCCAGATGCTAGGCGTATCGTTGGTCATTGGCAAGCGGCGTTGTTTCGGGGGCGATTTTCGTGTCGGTCCAGGATCGGAGCGGGCCTAGCCGCGCGAGCGTCATCGTCGGCGTCGAGCGCGCTGAGCCCGAACTGTCTTTCCATTTCCAGCAAGCGCGCTTCGACCTCGGCAACGCGATCGGCGACGTAGGCCGCGTCTCCGACGTCCGTGGCCGCGAAGTTGGCAAATGCGTCCCATAGCTTTCGCGGCCAGCTCGGCTTGGCCGCCTCGTCGTCGCCCGATTTCGTCATCGGATTGTCCTCGACACTCGCTTCGTCCCTGCAACCTGCCTGGGCTTGCCCACGCCCCGATATTCAGCCCCGCTCGATCGCCAGGGCGGCGAGCACGTCGTCTTTCAGATCTGCCAGTTCGGTTTCGGCTATGGGTCCGGAAGAATTGGTTGCGGATAGCGTCACCGAGCCATGTGCCTCGGCCACATCCGGCATGCGCTCTTCCGCGGCCACGGCCTGATAGAGCCATCCGACGTATTCGTTCACGTCGGTTGTCGACCGATCGCCCCACGATCCCGAGAAGTTGGCGTAGCCGTTGCGTTCCAGGCTGGCGTTCACGCGCTTGGTGAGATCGTAGGCGTAGAGATCGATCGTCTCCTGCGCGCTATAGCCGTGGGCCTCCAGCGCGTGACGGTTCTTGGCGAGGACTTCGGCGCTCATCGCCGATACGTTGGGCGAGACCATCAGTGGCGTCGAAGCGGCAGAAGGCGCGGAAGCGGGCGTGTTGCCCAGCGTCAAGTATTTCACGAAATGGATTTTTTGATTCCGATTGGGATCGACGCTGCTCACGGCGGAATAGAGCCCCATCAGGCTGGGAGTCTGCCGTATCTGGACGAGGTCGGGGGCGTTTTCATCTTTTACTGTCTTCAATATGCTCGATCCGGAAGACTTATTGAACAGTACCGTCTCGCGAATCGTATCGAGATCGCGTTGTGGTAGCCGAGGCTGCGATACGGTGTGTACGAGTACTGCAGTGGTCATAACACAACTTCCCAAACGCGACGGCGCGCTTCCGACATCATTGGCCTGGATGACGATGTCTGCGTGATCGTGTCGCATTGCATGTGTTGCGTATTGCCTAATAGCCCGTTCTATTGGCTCCAATCTGGAGTGAACTTGAGCCTCGTAAGGCCTTTGCAAAGACGGGCCCATGGCCCGGATGCCGGGTCCCTCATATCCTCGTAGGCGTCGCGCAAGGCCGCATCGGCGGTCGGCCTTGCGCGAGTCATGGTGAGTTGGGTTTGGACCGGATCGCCGCCTCAGGGGACGATGACGAAGTCGGGATTGGCGACTGCGAAGACGGCATCGCGGTCGGCAGCGGGCGGATAGATCCACACGCGGTTGATTTCCTGCTTGAGCGCCTTCGCTTCGGCTCGGGTGAGGCGCACCTGCCGATCCCAGCCTTCGGTATAGAGCGCGCCCCAGTCGCCCAGGTCGACGCAGGTCACGTACTTCGGCTGGCTGTAAGGATGGAGCGGACTGCCGACGAGTTCGGCGGCGGCATTGTGTCCGGCCACCCGGCCGAGGCTGAGCGCGTGCTGGCATGACATGGCGCTGACGTTGCCGAGCTCGTCGGTCGCGGCGCGCACCGTGTCGCCGGTCACGAAGATGCCGCTGGCCGCCGGTGCGTGCAGATAGGCGTCGCCGACCACCCGGCCGATCTCGTCCTTCTCGCCAGGGACCTGCGCGGCGAGAGCGTTGGCGCGCATGCCGGCGGTCCACATCACCGTGTGCGTCTCGATCCTTTCGCCGGACGACAGCGTGACGCCGGTCGCGTCGATGGCGGTCACGCGCACCCCGGTACGCACCTCCACCCCGGCGAAATCGAGCGCTTCGGCGAAATAGGGGGCTGCCTCGTCGCCCAAGGATCCGCCGGGCGTGTCGGCGGTGTCGATAAGGACGACCCGAAAGGCCGCCTCTTCGCCCAGGGCTGCGCGCAGCCGGATCGGCATCTCGGTGGCCGCCTCCAGCCCCGTCAGGCCGCCGCCGGCGACGACGACGGTATTGCGGGCGGTGCTTTCGGGCTGACGGATCAGCGCCTTGAGATGGGCGTCGAGCGCCTGGGCGCTGTCGAACTGATCGGCATCGAACGCGTGTTCGGCCAGGCCCGGCACGTTCGGGCGGTACAACTGGCTTCCCGTGGCGAGCACGAACCGGTCGTAAGCGATCGTCTCGCTGCCGCCTGCGACGAGCATGACCTTGAGCTTGCGCGCATCGGCATCGATCTTCTCGACGAAGCCGGCCAGGTGCTGGACACCGACGGTGGCCAGCAGTTCTCCGATATCCGGATTCATGTTGTCGAGTTCCGCCTCGTAGAGGCGCGGACGGATCACGAGCTTGGGCGTCGGCGAAACGACGAGCACGTCGATCTCGTCCTGCTTGCCGGCCAGCGCAATGGTGCGCGCGGCGGCAAGGGCGGCCCACAATCCGGCAAATCCGGAACCGGCGATCACGATCTTCTGTGGCATGAGCTTTGTTCTCCGAACGCCGTTCGTCGGCGTTTGCGGTCTAGACGAGCTCGGATCGCCGGATGTGACATCGCGGCGCGAGAAAGATTCATTTCAACCCTGTTCGCGACCGATCGCACGATGGCTTGCGATCGCTCTCAAGCTTGCTAAGCAAGTGGTCAGCAATGGCGGAGTCCATTGGCCAGGAGAGAGCTTGCGCGATGACCGAAGATTTCAAGGAACCCGACTTCTTCACCGACCATTCGGTCCTGCTCGATCCCTACGAGGTCCTGGAGGCCGTGCGATCGCAGGCCTCGGTTCGGCAGATGGAGAATCACGACTTCGTGATGATCACCGGCTTTGCCGAGGCGACCCAGGTCCTGCTCGACGGGGAACACTTCTCCGCGGTGATCTCGGCCGCTGGCCCCACCGCGCCGCTGCCCTTCGAGCCTGAGGGTGACGACATCACCGGCCAGATCGCCGCGCATCATCACCAGTTCGTCGGCCACGAGACGTTCCTGTCGATGGACGGTGCCGACCATTCCGCCTGGCGTCAGCTGGTCAACCGGCTGTTCACGCCCTCGCGGCTCAAGGCCAACGAGGCCTATATGCTCGGCCTGGCCGACCGCATGATCGCCGAGGTCGTGGCGAAAGGCGGTTGCGAGCTGATGCACGAACTGGCCACGCCTTATGTGACCTATGTGATCGCCGATCTGCTGGGCGTGCCCGAGGAAGCGCGCGCGGAGATCACGGAGATCCTGGCCAATGCGCCGCTGCCGGGTGCCGTCGACGATGCCGATGCCGGTGCATCGCTGCAGCCGATCGCCGAAAAGGTCGCGCCGATGTTCGCCGGCTGGATCATCGATCGGCGCGCCAATCCGCGCGAGGACGTGATGACCGAACTCGCCACGGCGAAGTTCCCCGATGGGTCGGAGCCGACGGTCGAGCAACTGGTGATGCTCGCGATCTTCCTGTTCGCCGCGGGGCAGGACACCTCGGCCAAGCTGATCGGCAATTCGATGCGCTTCCTGGGCGAAAACCCCGCACTGCAGGCCCAGCTCCGCGCCGATCGCAGCAAGATCGCGCCGTTCATGGAGGAGATGCTGCGGCTGGAAGGTTCGTCGAAGGTCACCCACCGCCTGACCCGCAAGTCCACCCGCATCGGCGACATGGAGCTGCCGGCGGGCAAGCGCGTCGTCATCTCGCTCGCCGGCGGCAGTCGGGACCCCAGCCGCTGGGAAGATCCCAATGCGTTTCGGCTCGATCGCCCGAAGATCAAGGAGCACCTGGCCTTCGGTCGCGGTGCACACACCTGCATCGGCAATCCGCTCGCCCGCGCCGAAGTCCGCGTGTTGTTCGATCGCTTCTTCGAACACACCGCCGACCTCAAAATCTCCGAGCGGGCGCACGGGCCGGCCGGTGATCGGCGCTTCGACTACGAACCCAGCTACATCGTGCGCGGTCTGACCAAGCTCTATGTCGACTTGGTTCCCGCGACGGCGAACGCCGAGCCGGCTTGAGTTGCTCGGCGGTCTAGTCGGTCAGAAGCCGAGCATTCTCGCGGCCTCGACGCAGCGCTTCGTCCTTTCGTGCGCGTTCACGCCTTGCTCGGCCAGCGACCGTAGCGGGATCTCGAGGCTCACGGTGATACCTTCGGGTAGCAGTGCCAGGAATTCGCGCAGCGGCAATTCGCCCTCGCCGGGGATCATACGCTCGAACATCGCTTCTTCGATATAGGTCTCGAAGCTCGGGGCCCAGGGCGCGTCGGCGAGCTGGGCGTAGCCGATCAGTGCCGGGTCGAGCGCGGCGAGGTCCGCCAGCGTGTTGCCCAGGCGGAAGAAGTGCATCGAATCGATCAGCAGCGAGAAATTCGCGGCATCGACGGCGCGGACCACTGCGAGTGCCGGCGCGATGCGGTCGAGCGGGCCGAGCGAACCCATTTCGGCACTGACTGCGAGGCCGCGCGCCGCCGCCAGTTCGGCCAGCGCGGCGAAGCCGTCGATCGCCTGCCCTATCTCCTTGCCCACGCTGACCACGTTGATGCGGTGGCAGCCGAGCTCGGCGACGAGGTCGAGATCGGCGGCGAAGTCGCGCGGGGTGCGGCCGGGCAGCACGGCGAAGCCCTCGACGATGCCGATCGCCACGCCGCGGTCGCGGCAGGCGGTGATGGTATCGCGCCGCAACGCCGGATCGTCGCGCAGCGACCAGTCGGGATGGCCGTCGGGATTGTATTCTGGCGTCGGCGCGAGGCCGATGCCGACCGAGGTGCAGCCGAGATCGGCGGCCAGGGTCACGAATTCGACCGGCGGCATGCCGAACACGCCGAGTCTCTCGATGCCGAGCGGTTTCATCGTGCCTCCTCCGTTCGGGGCGATAGTTCCTTTGGCTTCCGCCGTGGTCAATCGCAATTGCGGCAAGGGCGGGCATCCGCTAACCGGCTCGCTCCCGCTCCTCGAGGAGGCTGCATGAACAAGCTCTACCCCACGGCCGAAGCGGCGCTCGACGGCCTGCTGCGCGACGGTCTCCTGATCGCCTGCGGCGGCTTCGGCCTTTGCGGCATTCCCGAGCGGCTGCTCGACGCGGTGCGCGACAGCGGCGTCAAGGACCTGACCTTCGCTTCGAACAATGCCGGCATCGACAACGAGGGCATCGGCAAGCTGCTGCGCACGCGGCAGGTGCGCAAGATGATCGCCAGCTACGTCGGCGAGAACAAGGAGTTCGAGCGGCAGTACCTGGCCGGCGAGCTCGAGGTCGAGTTCTGCCCTCAGGGCACTCTGGCCGAGCGCATGCGCGCGGGCGGCGCGGGCATCCCGGGCTTCTACACCAAGACCGGCGTCGGCACGCTCGTGGCCGAAGGCAAGGAAGTGAAGGAATTCGACGGCGAGGACTACATCCTCGAGCGCGGCATCTTCGCCGACCTGTCGCTGGTCAAGGCCTGGAAGGCCGACGAGACCGGCAACGTGATCTTCCGCAAGACCGCGCGCAATTTCAACGTGCCCGCGGCGACCTGCGGCAAGGTCTGCGTCGTCGAGGTCGAGGAAGTGGTGCCTGCGGGCGCGCTCGATCCCGATGCGATCCACCTGCCGGGCGTCTTCGTCCAGCGGCTGATCGTCGGCAGCCCCTACGACAAGAAGATCGAATTCCGCACGGTTCGCGAGAAGGAAACCGCGTGAAGAACCCGGCGCCGGCGCTGATCCTGGCTTTGGCGGGCTGTGCTGCCGCGCCGCAGCCTGCGCCGGTGCCCGTTTCGGCCGTGGTGGCGAACCCCGCGGCGGCGGAGAAGCCGCCCGAAGGCATGCAGTACCTCTACGGCTCGGCCGAGGCCGCGGCGCTGAGCGTCCAGGCCTACAACGTGCTGGTCGATGCCGTGCGCCAGAACCTGGCCACCAGCAAGCCGCCGCAATCGGCGATCGTGATGCCCGAGGGCACGCCCGTGCCGTCCTGCGCGGGCAAGCCGCTGGCCGCGGTGTTCGACATGGACGAGACGGCCGTGCTCAACACCGGCTTCGAATACAACGATGCCCGGACCGGGCAGGGCTACAATCCCGCGCGCTGGGCGCGCTGGGAGCAGACCGGTGCCGAGAAGGTCGATCCCGTGCCCGGCGCCAAGGCGGCCTTTGCGGCGCTGCGTGCGATGAACGTCACGCCGATCATCAACACCAACCGCGGTGCCGCTTCGGCCGAGCAGACCGCGAAGGCGCTGGCCTTTGCCGGCCTCGGTGAATTCCGCCACGGCGAAACGCTGTTCCTCAAGGGTGACGTCGACGGCAAGTCGGGCAAGGACGGCCGCCGCCTGGCGATCGCCGCCAAGTGGTGCGTCGTCGCGCTCGGCGGCGACCAACTCGGCGACTTCACCGATGCGCTGACCGGCGTGGCCGCGGCCACGCGCCGGCAGGCGGCGATGACGGCGTCCTACGAAGCCTTGTGGGGGCGGCGCTGGTTCTTGCTCCCCAATCCCGTTTACGGCAGCGGCCTCGGCAGCGGCTGGGACGATACGTTCCCCGCCGAAAGGCGCTGGGCCGATCCTGCAGCCCAAGGAGTGAAGTGAATGCCCTGGACTCGTGATGAGATGGCGGCGCGCGCCGCGCGTGAGCTGCAGGACGGCTTCTACGTCAACCTCGGCATCGGCATCCCGACCTTGGTGGCGAACCACGTCCCCGAGGGCGTGACCGTGACCCTGCAGAGCGAGAACGGCATGCTTGGCATCGGTCCGTTCCCCTGGGCGGGCGAGGAAGATCCCGACCTGATCAATGCCGGCAAGCAGACGATCAGCGAAGTCGCGCACTCGGCCTATTTCGACAGCGCCACCAGTTTCGGCATGATCCGCGGCGGCCATATCGACCTCGCCGTGCTCGGCGGCATGGAAGTGGCCGAGAACGGAGACCTCGCCAACTGGATGGTCCCGGGCAAGATGATCAAGGGCATGGGCGGGGCGATGGACCTCGTCGCCGGGGTCAAGAAGATCATCGTCGTGATGGAACACAACGCCAAGGACGGCTCGGCCAAGTTCATTCCGACCTGCACCCTGCCGCTGACCGGCAAGAACGTGGTCGACATGATCATCACCGACCTCGCCGTGTTCCAGCGCGCCGATCACGCCTCGGCCTTCCGCCTGATCGAACTGGCGCCGGGGATCACCGCCGCCGAGGTTCGCGAGAAAACGACCGCGCACTATCTCGATTGAACGGGCTGGACTGAGGGAGATCGTCCGCGATGGCCTATACGCTGATCACGGCCAACCGGAACTATTCGAGCTGGTCGCTGCGCCCCTGGCTGCTGATGCAGGCGCTGGGCATTCCTTTCGCCGATCGCGTCGAGCCCTTCACCCAGGCGAGCAATTGGGACGCATTCCGCGCCTTCTCGCCGACGGGGCAGGTGCCTGTCCTGCTCGACGGTGACGCGACGGTCTGGGACTCGCTGGGCATCGTGCTCCATCTCGCCGACCGGCACGACGGCGTCTGGCCGACCGATCCCGCCGCGCGCAGCTTTGCGCAATGCGCGGTGACCGAGATGCACGGCGGCTTCTCGGCGCTGCGCAACGATTGCACGATGAACGTCGGCGTGCGCGTCAAGCCGCGGCCGATGCGCCCGCAACTGCAGCGCGAGATTGCGCGGCTGCGCGAGTTGTTCGAGGCGGGGCTGGCGCGCTTCGGCGGACCCTGGCTGGCCGGGGCGGACTTCACGGCGATCGACGCCTTCTTCGCGCCGGTGGCCTTCCGCATCCGCACCTACGGCCTCGACGTCGGCAAGGGCCAGGCCTGGGTCGATCAGGTCCTCGCCCATCCGGCTATGCTGCAGTGGGAAGCCGAAGCCCTGGCCGAGACTTGGCGCGAGGCCGAGCACGAGGCCGAACTGGCCGCGGCCGGTGAAGTGATCGCAGACTTCCGCGCGACTCCCTGACCCGTCTTGCCCCGGTAACGGAGCGCGCGCATACAGCGCGCGACGCAATTCTGGGAGAAGCGATCATGGCCGATATTTCCGCAATTCCGCTGAGCCGCATCGACGGCAAGGCCGACACGCTCGGCGCGCACGAGGGCAATGTCCTGCTCGTCGTCAACGTCGCCTCGAAGTGCGGCCTGACCCCGCAGTACGAAGGGCTGGAGAAGCTCTACAAGGAATACAAGGACAAGGGTTTCGAGGTCCTCGGCTTCCCCGCCAACGACTTCGGCGCGCAGGAGCCCGGCACCAACGACGAGATCGTCGAGTTCTGCTCGCTCAACTACGGCGTCTCGTTCCCGCTGTTCTCGAAGGCCGACGTCACCGGTGAGAACAAGCAGCCGCTCTACCAGGCGCTGACCGCCGCTGTGCCGACCAAGCAGGGCGACGTCGACGGCATGAAGGAACGCTTCAAGGGTTACGGCATGACCCCGAACGACGATCCCGAAGTGCTGTGGAACTTCGAGAAGTTCCTGATCGCCAAGGACGGTTCGGTCGCGGGCCGCTTCGCGCCGGCGATGACCCCCGACGATCCCGCGCTGGTCGGCGCGATCGAGGCCGAACTCGCCAAGTAAGTCCATCGCGTAAGATAGTGTGTCGGCGCGGTTCCGTACCGCGCCGGCGCTCCTATATTGGCGGCATGTTCCGCCGTTTCCCCACATCGACCGACGTCGCGACCTTCGAACGCCTGGCGCGCGAGGCGCTGAACCGCCTGCCCGATCCATTCCGCGAGCACCTCGGCGACATCGTCATCAAGGTGGAGGAATTCGCCGACGACGAGACGCTCGACGCGATGGGCATCGACAGCGAGTGGGAGCTCACGGGGCTCTACCACGGTCGCCCGGTCGGCGAGCAATCGGTCTGGATGACGGGCGACATGCCGCCCACGGTCACGCTCTATCGCCAGCCGCTGCTGGCCGAATGGCAGGAAACCGGCGTCGATCTAGGCGACCTGATCAACCACGTCGTCGTCCACGAGATCGGCCACCATTTCGGCCTGTCCGACGACGACATGCACCGGTTGGAAGACGACGCGCCCTGAGGCGCGCCGCCCGCGTCGGGGTCAGCCCACAGCGGCCTTGAGCTGGTCGACCAGATCGGTCTTTTCCCAAGGGAAGAAGTCGCCTTCCGCCTTGCGGCCGAAGTGGCCGTAGGCGGCGGTCTTCTGGTAGATCGGCTTGTTGAGGCCCAGGTGCGTGCGAATCGCGCGCGGGGTCAGGCCGCCCAGGGCGTCGATGCTCATGATCGCTTGCTCGATCTTGTCGTCGCCGACCGTCCCCGTGCCGTGGGTGTCGACATAGAGCGACAGCGGCTTCGACACGCCGATGGCATAGGCCAACTGGATCGTGCAGCGCTGCGCGAGCTTGGCGGCGACGATGTTCTTGGCCAGGTAGCGGGTGATATAGGCGGCCGAGCGATCGACCTTCGTCGGGTCCTTGCCCGAGAAGGCGCCGCCACCATGCGGGGCCGCGCCGCCGTAGGTGTCGACGATGATCTTGCGGCCGGTCAGACCGGCGTCGCCGTCGGGACCGCCGATCTCGAAGCTGCCGGTCGGGTTGATGTGATACACGGTCTCGGCCGACAGCAGCGCTGCGGGCAGAATGTCGGCGATGACGCTCTTCACATAGGAATGAAGCTCGGCTTCCTTCTCGCCCGCGTCATAGCCCTTGCCGTGCTGGGTCGAGACGACGATCGCCGTGCAGGCGACGGGCGTGCTGCCTTCGTAGCGCAGCGTGACCTGGCTCTTGGCGTCGGGCTCGAGGAACGGCGCGGCGCCCGAGTGGCGATCGGCGGCCATGCGCTCGAGGATCTTGTGGCTGTAATACAGCGTCGCAGGCATCAGGTCGGGGGTGTCGTCGGCGGCGTAGCCGAACATGATCCCCTGGTCGCCGGCGCCTTCGTCCTTGTTGCCCGAGGAATCGACGCCCTGGGCGATATGCGCGGACTGCGGGTGCAGGTTGTTCTCGAAACGCAGCGTCTGCCAGTGGAACCCGTCCTGCTCATAGCCGATGCGCTTCACGGTATCGCGCACGACCTGCTCGACCTCGTCCTTGACGCCGGGGGCCCAGTTGCCTTCGGTATCCATGATGCCCTTGCCGCGGATTTCGCCGGCCAGCACCACGAGCTGCGTCGTCGTCAGCGTCTCGCAGGCGATGCGCGCTTCGGGATCCTTCGACAGGAACAGATCGACGATCGCGTCGGAGATCTGGTCGGAAACCTTGTCGGGATGGCCTTCGGAAACGCTTTCGGAGGTGAAGAGGTAATCGCTGCGCATGGGTAGGATTCCGATATAAAGAATTCTTTATGTGGCTTTCCCTCTACCGCCTGGCGCGCTGCAAGGCAATCACCGAGAGGGTAAGTAGAAATACGGCCCAGGCAAGCGGAAGCATGTTGCCGAGCCTGGCGAAGAGCGTCGGCGCCGCGGCCGGCGGGATCAATCCGTCGAGCCGCTGCGCGACGTGACGCGGGACGTGCTGGCGGACCACGCCGTCGGCGTCGATCACCGCGCTGATGCCCGTGGTCGTCGCGCGCAGCACGGGCAGGCCTTCCTCGACCGCGCGCATCCGCGCCTGGGCCAGATGCTGTGGGGGCCCCCAGGTGCCGAACCAGGCGTCGTTGGTCGGGTTGAACAGGTAGTCGGGCCGATGCGCGCGATCGGCGACTTCGCCCGAGAAGACGATCTCGTAGCAGATCTGCATGCCCGCCTTGCCCCAGGGGCCGAAGTCGATCGTGTGCGGGCCGGGGCCGGGCCAGAAGTCGAGCGTGCCCGCGACGAGCCGCGAGGCGCCGAGCGGTTCGAGCAGCCAGCGCATCGGCAGGTATTCGCCATAAGGCACGAGGTGCGCCTTGGCATAGGAACCGCGGATCGCGCCGTTTTCGTCGATAGCGGTGATGACGTTGCGTGCGGCGACCGGCTGGCGGCCTTCGAGCTCGAGATCGATCGCGCCGGTCAGCAGCAGGCTGCCCGGGCCGATCACGCGGCCGATGCGCCGGCGCGCCTGGCTGGCATCGGCCATGTAGGTGGTCTCGCGGTAGAGATGTGCCGGATAACCGTCGCGCAGATAGTCGGGCACCCCCGATTCCGGCCAGAGCACCAAGCGGCGCAGGCCGCGTTGCTCGGGTACGGTATAGCTGGCGGTCTTGAGGAACTGATCCTCCCACTGGCGCGGATCGTTGAGATCTTCCTGGCGTATGTCGGGCTGGACCAGGGTGAAGGGCACCGTGCCCCGCGCCTGGCCGAGATCGCCGCGCGGCACTTCCATCGCCAAGGTCACCACCAGTGCCAGCGCGATCGCCGGCGCCCATACCTGCCAGCGGCGTCCGGGTTCGGCGCGCGCCGCCATAGCGGGCCACAGGCGGATCATGCCGGCCAGGATCACGACCAGCCCCGAAAGTCCGTAGGTCCCGCTCCAGCGCGCGAGCCCGGCCAGGCCCGGCGTGTCGAACGAGCCCAGCAGCACCATGCCCAGCGGGTTCCAGGCGAAGCCGGTGAAGACCCAGGCGCGCAGCCATTCGCTGATGATCCAGCAGGCGGCGAAGCCGGGCAGGAGGGCCGCCTCGCCCTGAGAACCGGTGCGCCGCGACAGCCACCAGCCGCCGAGCACGGCCAGCATCGGATAGACCGCGAGGTAGAGCGACAGCAGCACCACCGCGATGCCGCCGAGCCAGGCGGGCATGTTCGCCTGATAGGTGAAGGCCGTGGCGATCCAGTTGTTGCCGAGGCTGAAATGCGCGACGCCGAACAGCCAGCCGATCAGCGCGGCGTCCTTGCGTGTCGGCGCGCGGGCGATCAGTTCGATCAGCCCGGCCATGGCCAGCAAGGTCAGCGGCCACAGCGACAGCGGCTGGAAGCCGCAGGCGGCCAAGGCGCCGAGCAGCAGCGCGGACCAGCGCGGGTGGGCCAGGAAGCGGGCGGTCAGGCGGGAGAGCTGCGGCATCGTCGCGGGTTTGTGGCGGCTCGCCGCTTTCTGCGCAAGCGCTGGAACGGGCGCAAAGGGGCGGCATTCTCCTGTGTAGGAAAACCGCATTCCGGGAGAACCCGCATATGGCCCTGACGGCCCACCTGCCGCACCGTCGGCATTCGTTTTCGTTCGACAGACTTCGATCGTCGTCGCGCTCGCCCCAGCGTCTGGCGGGTGAGATTGCGCTGGGGGCCGCCGGGCTCGCGCTCAGCGGTTTCGCGCTCTACTTCCTCAAGGAACGCAGCCAGGAGGAGGCCGAGCACAAGGTTGTCGAGCGCGACGGCGCCTTCAGCCTGCGCCGCTACGCCCGCCTGACCGTCGCCGAAGTGCACAGGGCCGGCACGTTGGCCGAAGCCATGGATGCCGGGTTCGAGCCGCTCTACGCCTATATCTCGGGCAAGCCCGAAGCGCGTCAGCCGGGCGCGGACAAGGCGGGGATCGCGATGACCGTGCCGGTGACGGTCGCACCCGGCGCCGCGTCAGGAGACTGGCTGGTCCGCTTCGTCATGCCGCGTGCCTGGCAGCGGGATCGCCTGCCCGAACCGGCACAGGACGTGGCACTGACCGACCTGCCGGGGCGGACGATCGCGGCGCTGCGCTTCTCGGGCCGTGGCACCGATCGCGATCTGGTCGCGCGTAAGCGCGCCGAATTGCTCGAAAGAGTCCAGAAGCGCGGGCTGCACACGCTCGGCGAGCCCGAGTTTGCGGCTTACAACGCGCCGGTCGTCCCGGGCCTGCTGCGCCGGAACGAATGGTGGGTGGAGGTTCAGGCCAAGTAGGAGGGGCCAACGAAAAAGCCCTCTCCGCGGGGAGAGGGCTTTTCGGATCAGCTGACGGTTTCGAGCGTCTCGCCGGCATCGCCCGCAGGGGGCTTCGGCTTGCGCGTGCGACGCGGCTTGGCCTTTTCCTCGGCGGCCGGGGCTTCGGCTTCGGGCGCTTCCTCGCGACCGCCCGAGATGGCCGGGGGCAGGACGCTGGCGTCGAAGGCCGGGGCCGCGTCTTCGTTCTCGGCGCGCTCGCGGCGCGGGCGGCGTTCCTCGCGGCCTTCGCGGCGCGGCTTCAGGCCACGCGTAGAACGGCCTTCGCGGACGAAGGGATTTTCCACCGGTTCGTAAACCGAACGGTTGCCGTCTTCGCCTGCGGCGTCTTCGGCGCTTTCATCATCGCGCGGCTCGGCAGTGCGCTCAGCACGCGCTGGACGCTCGGCGCGTTCCGCCCGTTCGGGACGCTCTGCCCGTTCGGGACGTTCCGAACGCTCTTCCTGGCGCTGCGGACGGTCCTCGCGCTCGCGGCGATGCGGCTGGTCGTAAGCGGTGTAGTCGCTGTCGTTGCCGTATTCGGAGGCGAAATCGCCGTCCTCACGCTCGCCGTCGTTGCCGCCTTCCTGCCAGCGTTCATCGCGGCGCTGGCGCTGCTCTTCCTGCCGGTTGCGCTGATCGGCGATCACGCGGAAATAGTGGTCGGCGAACTGGAGGTAGTATTCTTCCTGCACGCGATCACCGTTGAGGTGCGCGTCATGGGCGAGCTTGCGATATTTCTCGAGCAGCTGCGGGGCATTGCCACGCGCGCGACTGTCGATGCGGTTGAGCTGCTGCCCACCGCCCTGGCGGTTGTTGTTATTGTTACCCCGGCCGCGCCGGCGGTTATTCCCACGATTATTGTTCAAGGGTGATCTTCCTCAAAGCCCCTGGCCTCTTCCGGCAAACATCCCGGACGGCATGACGCACGCCACTCAGCCACGGATCGCGTTGGGACCCGTGGTCCCGACATCTGCGCCTGGCGAACGGTTCCTGACCGCAAGCCCTATGCAAATGTAGGAGTTGAACCGGCAGGATGGGAAGCGTGCATCCATCCGCTGGTCACGAGTGGAGATAAGCATCGCGCGGCCAAATGCCAAGCGGAATTTTATTGCCGGAGCGAAAGTTCGACTACGCGCGCACGGCCGCCGAGATCGCGGTGCAAGCGGTGCGCGAAGCCGGCTTCGGCGGCGATCGCGGCGACCGCTTCGGCCTGGCTCGCACCGATCTCGATCGCCGCCACGCCGCCGGGCGCGAGTAGCGCCGGCAGCTGCGGGATCAGTACGCGATAGGCGTCGAGCCCCTCGGGTCCGGCGAAGAGCGCGCCGTGCGGTTCGTGCGCGTGGACCGAGGGTGCCAGCGGCGCGGCATCCTCGACATAGGGAGGGTTGGCGAGGACCAGGTCGAACGGTCCGCGGAGCGCTTCCGACCAATCCGGCTGGTCCCAGTCGGCGGCGATCATCCGGGCGCGATTGGCCAGATGCAGCCGCTCGGCATTGCCCTGGGCCACGGCCAGTGCGTCGGGCGAGCGATCGATGCCGACGCCCTGCGCGCGGGGCAGGCGATGCAGCACGGTCAGCAGCAGGGCGCCCGAACCCGTGCCGCAGTCGAGCACGCGGGCGGCGTCGGGCCGCGCCGCGAGCGCGGCTTCGACCAGGACCTCGCTGTCGCCGCGCGGGATCAGCACCGCGGGCGAGACCCGGAATTCGAGGCCGAAGAACTCCTGATTGCCGAGGATATAGGCGATCGGCTCGTGCGCCTGTCGGCGTTCGAGCAGTGCGGCGAAGCCCGCAGGCACCGCATCGCGCGCGTGGCGCAGCAACAGGTCCGACCGCGAGACGCCCAGCGCCTCGGCCATCAGCAGTTCGGCGTCGAGACGGGGGGTGTCGCTGGTCTCTTCGAGCACCGCCGCGGCGGCGCGCAGCGCTGCGTCGATCGTCACGAATCCATCGCTGCCAGGCGCTTGGCCTGGTCTTCGGCAATCAGCGCATCGATCAGCTCGACGAGCCCCGGGCCCTCGAGGATCTCGGGCAGGCGGTGCAGGGTCAGGTTGATGCGGTGGTCGGTCACGCGGCCCTGCGGAAAGTTGTAGGTGCGGATGCGTTCGGAGCGATCGCCCGAGCCGACCATCGCCTTGCGCGCTTCGGCCTCGGCGCCATGAACCTCGGCGCGGCGCAGGTCGTAGAGCCGCGTGCGCAGCACCTGCATCGCCTTGTCCTTGTTCTTGTGCTGGCTGCGCTGGTCCTGCTGGATCACCACGAGGCCCGTCGGCAGGTGGGTCAGGCGCACGGCCGAATCGGTGGTGTTGACGTGCTGGCCGCCGGCGCCGCTCGCGCGGTAGATGTCGATCTTGAGGTCGCCCGGATCGATCTGGACGTCGACCTCGTCGGGCTCGGGCAGCACGGCCACGGTCGCGGCCGAAGTGTGGATGCGGCCGCCGCTCTCGGTCACGGGCACGCGCTGGACGCGGTGCACGCCGCTCTCGAACTTGAGCTTGGCGAAGACCCCCTGGCCGGCGACGTTGGCGACGACTTCCTTGAAGCCGCCGAGCTCGTTGGCATTGGCCGAGACCATCTCGATCTTCCAGCCCTGCTCGGCCGCATAGCGCTCGTACATGCGATAGAGGTCGGCGGCGAACAGCGCGGCCTCGTCGCCGCCGGTGCCGGCGCGGATTTCGAGCATGGCCGGGCGCGCGTCGGCCGAATCGCGCGGCAGCATGGCGATCGACAGCTGGTGCTCGGCCTCGGGCAGATCGGCCTTGAGGCTGGCGATCTCTTCCTCGGCGAGCGCGCGCATCTCGGGATCGCTCTCGTTCAGCGCCTGCAGGCTGGCTAGTTCCTCGCGCATCGTTGCGACCTCGCGCGCGGCCCTGGCGACGGGCTCGAGCTCGGCATAGTCGCGGCTCGCGGCGACGAATTCGGGCCCTTCGAGCGTGCCCGAGGCGAGCCGCGCCTCGAGCTCGGCGAAGCGCGCGGCGATCTGGGCAAGGCGGGCGTCGGAAACGCTCACGCGTTGTCCGTCAGAAACGCGTCGTAGACGCCGCGGATGTCGCTCTGGCGCGCATGGCTTTCGTCGAGCAGCTTGAGCGTGCGCGAGGGGGCGCCGTCGCGCAGGTCGAGCGAGACGATAGCCGCGGGTTCGAGCTTACGCGCGCGATCGAAGCGCTTCTTGGGGCTGCCCGTGGCGACGATCTCGGTCGAGATCCCGGCGCGGCGATAGCGCGTCACCAGCTTCATCGCCTCGACCTCGAAATCGCGGTTCTCGGCGACCACGACCACTTCGGCCTTGGCTTCGCCGGCATGGCCCGCGTCCGCCACCAGCATGGCCAGCCGCTCGATCCCCGCGGCCCAGCCGACTGCCGGCGTGTGCGGGCCGCCCAAGGTCTCGATCAGGCCGTCGTAGCGGCCGCCGCCGAGCACGGTACCCTGAGCACCGAGCCGGTCGGTGACGAATTCGAAGGCGGTGTGGCGATAGTAATCGAGCCCGCGCACGAGCGCCGGCGCGCGGGTCCATTCGACACCGGCCGCGTCGAGCCCGGCGGTGACGGCGCCGAAGAAGTCCTGCGCCTCGCCCGACAGATAGGCGTCGATCTTCGGCGCGTCGGCGGTGAACACCTTGTCGGCCGGATCCTTCGAATCGAGGATGCGCAGCGGGTTCGCCTCGAGCCGCTTCTGGCTGTCCTCGGACAGACTGTCGCGGTGGCTCCGGAAGTATTCGATCAGCGCCAGCCGCCAGGCCTCGCGGCTCGGCGCGTCGCCCAGGGTGTTGAGCTGCAGGGTGACGCCGTCCGAAATGCCCAGTTCCTTGAGCAGCTGGTCGGCCATGGCCAGCAGCTCGACGTCGGTCTGCGGCTCGGCCGCGCCGATGATCTCGGCGTCGATCTGGTGGAACTGGCGATAGCGGCCCTTCTGCGGGCGCTCGTAGCGGAACAGCGGGCCGTGCGTCGCCAGCTTGAGCGGCGCGTGCTGCTGCCAGCCGTTGGTCAGGAAGGCGCGGGCTAGGCCGGCGGTGAATTCGGGGCGCAGGGTCAGCGATTCGCCGCCGCGATCCTCGAACGAATACATCTCCTTCGAGACGACGTCGGTGGTCTCGCCGAGCGAGCGGCTGAACACCGCGGTCTTCTCGAACACGGGCATTTCCGCGCGGCGGAAACGGTAGAGCTTGCGCACGCGCTCGAAGGTCTCGACGACATGGGCGAAAGCCTCGGCGTCGGGGCCGAAAATGTCCTGGGTGCCTCTGATCGCTTGCGGTGTGGTGTTCATGGGCGCGCGCTTAGACCCATTTTTCGTGGCGGGAAAGCATCAGGCGGGTGGCGCCGGCAACACTTTGTCACCGCAATCGCCGCGCGACGGGCGGTGCCGTGGTTGCGGTTACGCGCAGTTGCCGCCATGAATGTCAGTATGAGGAGCCTGATCCCCGCCGCCGCGCTGCTCGCGGCCCTTCCCGTCGCCTTTTCCGCCAACGCCCAAACGCTGCCGTCTTCGCAGGCGCTGAACTCACCGCCGATGGCCCAACCGATCGTGCGCGCCGTGCCCGATCCGCAGGATGTCGCCTGGCCCGGCGGCACGATCCGGCTCGACATCGACGCCAGCGACACGCAGCGCGGCGCCTATCGCGTGACCGAGACGATCCCGCTGGCCGCGGGCACGCGCAAGATCGCGCTGCTGCTGCCGCAGTGGCTGCCCGGCAACCATGGCCCGCGCGGACCCTTGGCCGAGCTCGCCGACCTGCGCTTCACGGTCGATGGCAAGCCCGTCGTTTGGCGCCGTGATCCGGTCGAGGTCTATGCCTTCCACGTCGATCTCCCCGAAGGCGCGCGCGAACTCGTGGCGAAGTTCGCCCACACGTCGCCTTTGCAGACCTCCGAGGGGCGCATCACCGTCACGCAGGAGATGCTCAACCTCCAGTGGGAGAAGATGAGCCTCTATCCGGCCGGGCATTACGTCCGCCGCATCCGCATCAAGCCCAGCGTGGTCCTGCCCAAGGGCTGGACCGCCGCTACGGCGCTCGATGGCCAGAGCGTTTCGGGCGACACGGTTCGCTGGGCCGAGACCGACTACGAAAGCCTGGTCGATTCGCCGATCTTCGCGGGCACTCACTTCCGCAAGTGGGACCTCGGCCACAAGGTCACGCTCAATGTCGTGGCCGACGAGCCCGAACTGCTCGCGGTCGCGCCGTCGAACCTGGCCAAGCTGACTGCCATGGTCGACGAGACCCTGGCGACCTTCGGGCGGCCGGCCTTCGATCGCTACGAGTTCCTGCTGGCGCTGACCGACCGCATGGGCGGCATCGGGCTCGAGCACCTGCGCTCGAGCGAGAACCAGATGGAGCCGCGCAACTTCATCGACTGGGAAGGCATGGACTGGGATCGCAACGTCCTGCCGCACGAGTTCGCGCATAGCTGGAACGGCAAGTATCGCCGCCCGGCGCGGCTGTGGACCCCCGACTATCGCCAGCCGATGCAGGACGACCTGCTGTGGGTCTACGAAGGCCAGACGCAGTTCTGGGGTCTGATCCACGCGGCGCGATCGGGCGTGCAGACGCGCGAGATGGTGCTCGGCATGCTGGCCAGCCAGGCCGGCAACTACGCCGAGCAGCCGGGCCGCGCGTGGCGCTCGGTCGAGGATACGACCTTCGATCCGGTCTTCGCCGCGCGAAAGCCCAAGCCCTATGGCACGCTCGCGCGCAGCGAGGACTACTACAACGAAGGCGCGCTGATCTGGCTCGAGGCCGATCAGATCATCCGTGCGGGTACCGGCGGTCGCAAGGGGCTCGACGACTTCGCGAAGGCCTTCTTCTCGTACAAGGGCGACGGCCCCTCGGCGACCTACGAGTTCGCCGATGTCGTCGCGACGCTCGATTCGGTCTATCGCTACGACTGGGCCGGTTTCCTGCGCACGCGCATCCAGGGCACGGGCCAGCCCGCGCCGCTCGCGGGGATCGAGAAGGGCGGCTATCGGCTGGTCTGGCGCGACGAGCCCAACGCCTACGACAAGGCGCGGATGGACGACGCCAAGTCGCTGAGCCTGACCTATTCGCTCGGCGTTTCGCTCGATCGCGAGGGCACGGTCACCGCGACGCAGTGGAACGGCCCGGCCTTCAACGCCGGCCTCGTGACCGGTGCCAAGATCGTCGCGGTCAACGGCCGCACCTACGATCACGACAAGATCAAGCAGGCGATCACCGCGGCCAAGACCGGCGCGAAGCCGATCGAGCTGCTGGTCAAGCGCGGCGACCGCTTCCTGACCGTGTCGGTGCCCTACAAGGGCGGGCTGCGCTGGCCCTGGCTCGAGCGCGCTTCGACGCGCGGCACCGCGCCGCTCGACAGCCTGATGGCGCCGCGGCGGGGCACGCCGGAGAAGTGACCGCGGCGCGCCGTCCGCTGGGCAACCGGATCGCGCCGGCGCGCTTCATCGGCTTTCTGGTCCTGCTGCTCGCCGGCTTCGTCGCCGCGCATTGGGCGCTCGGCGACGAATGGCAGGATGCGACGGCGCTGGCCTTCGACGGGGCGGCGCTGTGCTTTCTGGTCTCTCTGGTGCCGCTGCTGCGCGATAGCGGGGCCGCGGCGATGCGGCGCCATGCCGGCGAGAACGATGCCAACCGGCTGATGGTGCTGATCATCACCTCGCTGCTCACGGTCGTGGTGATGATCGCGGTCAGCGGCGAACTGCGCCACGTCCGCGGCGGCGATCCCTTCGCCGCGGTCAAGCTGGTCGGGACCTTGGTGCTGATCTGGCTCTTCGCCAATTCGGTCTACGCGATGCACTATGCGCACGACTACTATCGGCGCGACGGTCAAGGCGGTGATGGAGGCGGCGATGCGGGCGGGCTCGACTTTCCCGGCACCCAGACCCCATCCTATTCCGACTTCGCCTATTTCGCCTTCACCCTGGGCATGACCTTCCAGACCTCCGACGTCGCGGTGACCGCGCCGACCTTGCGCCAGGTGGTTATCCTGCACAGCTTCGCCGCCTTCGTCTTCAACATCGGCGTCATCGCTTTCACGATCAACGTGCTGGGCGGAGGCGGGTAGCGGAGGTTTCGCAAGAAACCGTGCTTTTTTGGCGTGCCGCACGCAAGGTTGCTGTTGCGGTGCACCATGGTCGGGTCTAGGGGCGCGGGCATGCGTATCGACCTGATCCCTACGGGCGACAACCCGCCCGAGAGCCTGAACGTCATCATCGAAGTGCCCGTCGGCGGCGAACCCGTGAAATACGAGTTCGACAAGGAATCGGGCGCTCTGTTCGTGGACCGCATCCTGCACACGCCGATGCGTTACCCTGCGAACTACGGCTTCGTGCCGCACACGCTGTCGCCCGACGGCGATCCGCTCGACGCGCTGGTCATCGCGCGCTCGCCCTTCGTCCCGGGCTGCGTCGTCCGCGCGCGCCCGATCGCGGTGCTGAACCTCGAAGACGAAGCCGGCGGCGACGAGAAGCTCGTCTGCGTGCCCGACGACAAGACCTTCCCCTACTATTCCGAAGTCGCCGAGAAGGACGACCTGCCCGGCATCGTCATGGAGCAGATCGAGCACTTCTTCACGCACTACAAGGATCTCGAGAAGAAGAAGTGGGTGCGCATCGGCACCTGGGGCGGCGCCGAAGACGCCCGCCGCATCACGGTCGAAGCGATCGAGCGCTACCAGGCCAACAAGAAGGGCTGATTTCCGCCCAGGCGGAAGTGCTGCAAATTCGAAGGGAGGGCTCGCTGCCCTCCCTTTTTGCTTTCAGTCGCCGGCGGTTCAATTCCCGGCGCCTTAATCCCCGGCGATCGTCAGTCCGTCGACGCGGATCGTCGGCACGTTGATCGGGCGGAACCATTCGAGATCGTTCGCCGGCGTCATCGCCGCGAACATGTCGAGCAGATTGCCGGCGATGGTGAATTCGGCCACCGGGCCGACCTTCTCGCCATTGACCACGCGGAAGCCCGAGGCGCCGCGGCTGTAGTCGCCGGTCACGCCGTTGACGCCGTGGCCGATCAGTTCGGTCACGTAGACCCCGTCCGTGATGTCGGCCATCAGCGCCTGCGGGCTGACCGTGCCCGCGGCGAGGTGCAGGTTGCTGACCGAAGCGCCCGGCGCGCCGCCGTGCCCGCGCGAGGCATGTCCGGTGGGCTGAAGGCCGAGCTGGCGGGCCGAAGCGCTTTCGAGCAGCCAGGTGGTGATGCGGCCGTCCTCGACCAGCGCGCGCCGCGCCGTGGCCAGGCCTTCGCCGTCGAACGGGCGCGAGCGCAGCCCGCGCGGCAGGTGCGGATCCTCGATCACCTGCACGCCGCTGTCGAACAGCTGCTCGCCCAGGCGGTCGAGCAGGAAGCTCGATCGCCGTGCGATCGACGATCCGGCCATGGCGCCGATCAGGTGGCCGACCAAGGTGCCGCCGACTCTCGGATCGAACACCACGGGCATCGGCCCGCTTTTGAGCTTGCCCGGATTGAGCCGTGCGACCGCGCGGTTGCCGGCGATCTCGCCGATTTCGGCCGGGCTGGGCAGGTCGGCGGTGTGGCGGGCGGAGCGCCAGCCGTAGTCGCGCTGCATGTTGGCGCCCTCGCCGGCGACGACGCTGGCCGACAGCCCGCGGCTGGTCGTGGCGTAGGAGCCCGAAAAGCCGTGGCTCGTGGCGAGCGCGAAGAGCCCGCGTCCGGCGCTGGCGCCGCCGCCCTCGGAATTGGTCACGCCGGGCACGGCGCGGGCGGCGTCCTCGGCCGCCTCGGCGATCGCGCGCAGGGTCTGCGGGCTGGGCTCCTCGGCATCCTCGAGATCGAGCGCGGGGAAGGGACCGCGGGTCAGCAGGTCTCCGGGGGCAAGCCCGGCATAGGGATCTTCGGGTGCCGAACGCGCCATGGCGACCGCGCGCGCGGCCAGTTCGTCGAGCGCCGCGTCGCCCATGTCGCTCGAACCGATCGAGGCCGAGCGCGTGCCGATGAACACGCGCAGGCCAATGTGCTCGCTCTCCGAGCGCTCGACGTCCTCGAGCTTGCCGAGGCGGACCTGGATGCTTTCGGAAGCGTCGGCCGAATAGACCGCGTCGGCGGCGTCGGCGCCGGCCTTGCGCGCCCGCTGGAGCAGCGCCTCTGCGCGTTCCTGGGCGGCTTCGAGGCTGAGCATTGGGCACTCCTTCAAACGCTTACGTCGCGCGGGTGAAGGGGCGGCTCTAGTCCTCGCGGGCGGGAAGGGCAACGTCCGGGATCACGGGTGCCGGACCGTCATTTCGGCAGATGTTTCAGGCGAAGGTGAGGGCCAGCAGCTTGAACAGGCCGGTCAGCGCGAAAGGCAGGCCGATCGCCATGACCCACAGCGCCAGGCGATCGCGGCGGAAATAGCCGGCCATCGAGGGGTCGTGGGCCTGCTCTTCGGTCAGGCGGTTCCAGCGGCGTTCGAACCGGCGGCAGGCCGGAATGATCGCGCCGACCAGCACGACGAGCGCGAGGTAGGGCAGCAGCGAGGCGCCTTCGGACTTGAGCGCGCCCATCGTCACGAAGATCTGGAGGGCGGTGTAGACGAGGAGGGCGTAAGCGATGTTGTCGCTCATCCGGCGGCGCCAGTCGACCGACTTGGCTTCGTTCGGACGGGCTTCCGTCTGCGGCGCGATGAAACCGCGCTGCCACACCTTCGCCATTCCCAATCCTCTCTTATTACATCGGAAGCGGAGTAAATCATCGAATCGTCGATCGATCAAGCGGGTTAACCACGCCGCGCCCCAGCCCGTCTATGCCGAGCGGCGATCTGCCATGCATAAAACCTGCCAAGTGGTTAAAGGGCGCTTGCCCATCATCCCGCCGCCCCCTACATCGCGCAGGACATGACCGACATCATGACGCAGACGGCCTCGCCCGAGGTGGCAGGACAGAACGACAGCGCGGCACCGCCGATCCCGCAGGGCGGGCTCGAAGTGGTGTCGATCGCCAAGAGCTATGACAAGCGCGCGGTGTTGACCGACATCTCGCTGTCGGTGGCGCGCGGCGAAGTGCTCGGCCTGCTCGGCCCCAACGGTGCCGGCAAGACCACCTGCTTCTATTCGGTGATGGGCCTGGTGAAGCCCGATGCCGGGCGCATCCTGCTCGACGGCGTCGATATCACCAGCCTGCCGATGTACCGCCGTGCCGTGCTCGGCCTCGGCTATCTGCCGCAGGAAACTTCGATCTTCCGCGGCATGACGGTCGAGGAGAACATCGGCTGCGTGCTCGAACTGATCGAGCCCGACAAGGCCGTGCGCGCGCAGGAACTCGACCGCCTGCTCGAGGAGTTCAGCCTGACCCGGCTGCGCGCGAGCCCGGCCATGGCGCTTTCGGGCGGCGAGCGCCGCCGCTGCGAGATCGCCCGCGCGCTCGCGGCCAAGCCGTCGATCATGCTGCTCGACGAGCCCTTCGCCGGTATCGATCCTTTGTCGATCGCCGACATCCGCCATCTCGTGCGCGATCTCAAGACGCGCGGCATCGGCGTGCTGATCACCGATCACAACGTCCGCGAGACGCTCGACATCTGCGATCGCGCCTGCATCGTCTATGGCGGCCAGGTGCTGTTCTCGGGATCGCCCGAGGCGCTGGTCGCCGACGAGAACGTGCGCCGGCTCTATCTGGGCGAGGATTTCACGTTGTGATCCTTCGACAAGCTCAGGATGAGCGGATGTCCGCTCGGGATGAGCGGATGTCGGTTATTGCTCCACCCCCGCTCATGCTGAGCTTGCCGAAGCACTGATCTATGGCGTTGGGGCCCCGCCTAGATCTACGTCAGACCCAGTCGCTGGTCATGACGCCGCAGCTTCAGCAGGCGATCAAGCTGCTGGCGCTGTCCAATCTCGAGATCGAGACCTTCATCGGCGAGGCGCTCGAGGCCAATCCGCTGCTCGACCTGGGCGAGGTGGCACCACCGGCGGCCGAAGCGGTCGAAATTCCTGAGGAAGCTCGTCGCACCAGCCTCGAAAGCTCGCCGGTCGATGCGCTGATCGGCGAGGGGCGGGCTGCCGACGACCGGCCGCTCGACATCGACCCGACGACGCTCGATCGCGATCGCGACACCGGTGATTTCGATAGCGGCGATTGGGGCGGCGACAGCCGCTTCACCATGGGCGAGGAAGGCCCGTCGATCGAAGAGCGCGGTGGCGGCGAGGAGACCCTGGCCGAGCATCTCGAGGCGCAGATCGGAACGGCGACCGACGATCCGCGCAGCGCTGCGATCGCGCGGTACCTGATCGGCCAACTCGACGATGCGGGCTACCTGCCGGTATCCCTGCGCGACGTGGCCGAGGATCTCGGCCTGGCGCTCGCCGAAGTCGAGGAAGGGCTGGCGCTGGTCCAGACGCTCGATCCCACCGGCGTCGGCGCACGTTCGCTCGGCGAATGCATCGCGCTCCAGGCGCAGGAGGCAGATCGCTACGATCCGGCGATGGCGCGGTTGATCGACAATCTCGATCTCGTCGCGCGCGGCGATTTCGCGCGGCTCAAGCGCATCTGCAGTGTCGACGACGAGGACTTCGCCGACATGCTGTCCGAGCTCAAGGGCTACGACCCCAAGCCGGGCCTGCGTTTCGGCGGCGGGGTCGGGGCGCCGGTCACCCCCGACATCCTGATCACCGCGCGCGCCGACGGCGGCTGGGACATCGCGCTGAACCAGGCGACCCTGCCGCGGCTGATCGTCAACCGCTCCTACTACGTCGAGCTCAAGGGCTCGTGCACCGATAAGCCGTCGAAGGGCTGGCTGTCGGAAAAGCTGGCCGACGCCAACTGGCTGATCAAGGCGCTCGACCAGCGCCAGAAGACGATCCTCAAGGTCGCGGCCGAAATCGTGCGCCAGCAGGACGGCTTCTTCCGGCATGGCGTCTCGCACCTGAAGCCGCTGACCCTGCGCGCCGTGGCCGAGACGATCGGCATGCACGAATCGACCGTGAGCCGCGTCACCTCGAACAAGTATCTCCAGTGCGAGCGCGGGCTGTTCGAGCTCAAGTACTTCTTCACCTCGGGCGTCGCCGCGGCCGATGGCGAAGGGGCGGTTTCGGCCCAGGCGGTCAAGGCGGCGATCCGCTCGCTGATCGATGCCGAGGATGCCAAGGCGATCCTCTCCGACGACGCGCTGGTGGACCTGCTGCGCGAGAAGGGCTTCGATCTCGCCCGCCGCACCGTGGCCAAGTACCGCGAGGCGATCGGCCTGGGCAGTTCGGTCCAGCGGCGCCGGCAGAAGGCCCTGGCGGCCGTCCGCTAGGTTTGGCTGTGTCCTTTCGGGACGAATACTGAGCCTGCCTATAATTTACTCAGTTAGCTTAGATTTTATACTTGTTCTGTTTAGTATAAATTTGTTTTCAGATGAAACTATCCTGATAAATTTGGCTCCTCAAAACGGTCTCCCAAGTATTGGCCTTGGGGGGCGAAAAAGAGAGGAGTGCCATGGCCTATACCGACCACAGGGCTGGAGGAAACCAGCGGGCCGTAGCGACGGCTGTCGTGGCCCTGATCCAGGGGGCTGCGATCGTCGCGCTGATCAACGGTTTCACCGTCAAGTTCTTCGACCGCCCGCCGCCCCCGCGGACCGAGGCCGCGCAGATTCCGCTCACGCCGATCCCGGTTCCGCCTTCACCGCCCGACCAGACGATCGAGAAGCCCATAATCGAATCGAGAACGCAGGTGCCCGACGTGGTCCTGACGCCGCGCCAAATTCCGGCAGATCCGGTTCCGCTGCAGCCGCTTCCCGACTTCATCCCGGCACCTCATGCCGATCCGCTGCCCCAGCCGTCGCCGACGCAGACGTTCACTCCGCGCGCCGCCAAGCCGCGCAACGCGCCGGGCGGCTGGGCGACCACGAATGACTATCCGTCGCGCGATCTGCGCGAAGGCAATCAGGGTACCACGCGCTTCACCTTGGCAATCGATGCCAATGGTCGGGTGCAGAACTGCACGGTGATCGCGAGCAGCGGTCATCCGGGGCTGGACCAGGCAACCTGCGAAAAGGTTTCGCGTCGCGCGCAGTTCGAGCCAGCGACCGATGGTGAAGGCAAGCGCGTGCCTTCGACCTATACCAGCGCGATCCGCTGGCAGATTCCTCGGGACTGAACGATCCCCCTAATCGGACGGTCCTGAGAACATCGGCATCCTCTCCGGCGGTCACGACCGGGGAGGGTGTCGATGGCCCATCTGGCGCAGATCGGCACAACCGAACCGAGGCAGCCTAGGCTTCGGCGCGCTTCCGGGCGAACCACAGGACGTGGATGTCGGCATCGTCCTTGTGTCCGTCGTTCACCTCGACCTCGGCGACATCGAAGCCGGCATCGCGCAGTTTCGCGGGAAAATGCGCGTCGGGTTCGGCCGACCAGACGGCGAGGATGCCGTCGTGCTTGAGCGCGCGGCTGGCCGCCTCGAGCCCGCTCGGCGAATAGAGATAGTCGTTTTGCGCGCGGGTCAGACCCTCGGGCCCATTGTCGACGTCGAGCAGGATGGCGTCGTAGCTGTCGATCGCGGCGTTGATCAGCGTGGCGACGTCTTCGTCGACGAGCATCACCCGCGCGTCGTCGAGGCAGCCGGCGGTCACGGCCTGCATCGGGCCGCGCGCCCATTGAATGATTTCGGGGACCAGCTCGGCCACGGTGACGCAAGCATCGGCGTCGAGCGCGGCCAGCGCGGCGCGCAGGGTGAAGCCCATGCCATAGCCGCCGATCAGCCATTCCGACGCGGTTCGCGCGCCCAACCGGGCATGGGTCATCGTCGCGAGCGCGATCTCGGATGCGCTGACGCGTGTGCTCATCAACTCGTTGTCCTCGAGCACGATCGAGAACTCGTCGTCATGGCGGATGAGGCGCAGCTCGATCCCGCCGGGCACCCGCGCGCGGCCGATGCATTCGCCGTCGTCGAGTAGCAGGGCCTTGCCGGCGCAAACCGCGTCGTCGCTCGCGCCCTTCGTGGGTGATACGCGCGCAAGCGGGAGGGGAGGGGGAATCATGCTTACGAAATGCTCCCGGACTTGAGCGGGAGCACGATCGTCTGTCTGCCGCGAGCAGGCCAGTATGGCCTGCGCGACCGCCCTAGCGCATCGCGGCGCACTACGCGAACGCATTCGCGCGTGAATTCTCGGCCGGTCGACCGCCGATGCAGCGCCTGCGACCAAGGTCTGACGCAGAACTACGATATTCCCAAGCTATCCGGCCCCGCCTATCTGACAGCTCGCTCGGTAGCGACACACGATGTGATCGGCTCCGCGAGGCTCCGGCAAGGCGTCATGACAGGTACCTATCGTTTCCAGAATGCGGGATCCGACCCGATGGTCGTGCGCATCGAGATGTGGTGCGACGAGATTCGCGTGCCCGTGGGATCGGTGCTCGTGCTGACCTGCCATTCGCTGACTCAGCCGCAACCGGCGACGATCGAGCGGACGCCGGACGGGCTCGTGTTCTGGCCCGAATGCGCGTCCTATGCGGCCGAACTCGATGGCCGGCCCTATCCGCTGCCCTCGCAGGCCTAGTCTCCGGTCAGGTCCAGTCCCAGCGCGACTTCCAGGTCGGCCAGCGCCTGCGCGCCACTGGTAACCTTGATCGCGTGCATGCCGAGCATGGCCGCCGGTTTGCAGTTGATGCCGAGGTCGTCGAGATAGACGCAGGTCTCGGGCGCGACACCCAGCCTTTCGCACATCAGCGCATAGATCCGCGGATCGGGCTTGCGCAGGCCGACCCGCGCGCTTTCGATCACCTGCTCGAAATGGCCCAGGGCCTCGGCATAGGCCGGCTTCAGCGCTGCACCGGGCTGGCTCTCTTCGGACAGCACGTTGTTGGTGATGCAGCCGAGGCGATAGCCGGCAGCGCGGAGCTTGCCGAGCGCCGCGACCATTTCGGGCCGGACGGCACCGGCGATCACCGAGAGTACCGCACACCCCGACAGCCGGTGACCCAGCGCCTCGCTTTCCGCGGCGAAGAGCGTGTCGAACGCGGCGGTGTCGATTTCGGAGCGTTCGAGCCGCGCCCAGGCGTTGTCGTCGGGATTGGTGGCATTGACCCGGCGGATCAGCCCCGCGGGCAGGCCGCGCTCGGCTTCGAGGCGTGTGAAGCCCTCGAAGGGGCTGGCGGTGATGACGCCGCCGAAGTCGAAGATGACGGCAGTGAACGGAAGCGGCACGATTCGGTCTTTCTCGGCTGAGATTTTCGGCAGGATTTGATCGCGCTCAAGGCGGAACGGCCCTAATGACGGTTCGTTAGAAAAGAACAACAGGGAGATCGCGATGCGTTCCATCCTAGTCCACGCAGACCGCAGCCGGGCGATGCCGGCCCGGCTCGAGACCGCACTGGCGCTGGCGCGTGCTGGCGAAGGGCACATCACCCTCCTCGTCGATACGCCGATCGGCCGCTACATCTCGATGGACCCGATGGGCGGATCCTACGTCGCCTCCGACGCGATGCAGCAGGCGCTGGCCGACGACGATGGCCAGGCCGCACGGCTGCGGGCGCAACTCCACGAGGCGGGCCTGCCCTACGACGTCATCCGCAGCGAGGACGAGCCGGTTGCCGCCCTGGCCGTGGCGTCGCGGCTGGCCGACGTCGTGATCGTCTCGCGCACCAGCGCGATCGCCGGCGAGGTGGTCCTGGCGACACGCACGCCGGTCCTGGTCCTGCCCGACGACAAGCCGCTGGCCGTGCCCGTCGCCAATGCCTGCGTCGCCTGGGACGGCGGCAACGAGGTGGCGGCGGCATTGCGCGGGGCGATCCCGCTGCTCGCACGCTGCGCTTCGGTCAACGTGCTCACGGTCGGCGAGAAGCCCGGCGGCTTTCCCGCGGCCGACGCGGTGCGCTACCTCGCGCGGCATTCGATCAAGGCGGTCCCGCACGAACTGACGCGCAAGGGCTCGACCGAGGAGACCCTGGCGGCGGCCGTGCTCAAGCTCGGCGGCGACCTGCTGATCATGGGCGCCTATGGCCGCAGCCGGATGCGCGAATTCCTGTTCGGCGGGGTGACGCGCTATTTCCTCGAGGACTGTCCGCGCCCGGCGCTGCTGATGGCCCACTGATCGCACCGATCGGGCTCGCGATCGCGGCAAACCCCCGGTTTGCGGGAGAAATGCTCACCCAGGTAAGTTCCTGACGCAGCGCAGCACGCAGTGTGTTGCAAACACCTGAGTCAGTAATAAATGAGACATATTCTGTTATTTTAACAAATAAAATCAATATTATATCTGTCACTGCAACCATGGTTGCATTTTTTGCATCATTAACCAGTTATTTCGCACTTGCACAAAAGGGCGATTCGGCACATATAGGACAGGCCTTTCAGGCATCCTCTCCCAAAACTTCCAAGGCCCGGTCGGCAACGATCGGGCCTTTTTTTCGACCGGGCTCCCCGGGCACCCCCTTTGCAATCGCAAGGCGCAGTTCCTAGCTTGCTGAGACCCCCATGCGGGGGACGCCAATCGGGGAACAATCGACATGGCCGATGCTACGGCAAGCGTGGAAGAACGGACGGTAAGGCTGCAGGTCGCAGCCGCGCGCCAGGAAGAAAGCGGGCACGGCATCGCCCGCCTGCCCAAGTCGGCGCTCTCGGCGCTCGGCGCGCTCGAGGGCGATGCCCTGGAGATTTCGGGCAAGCGCACGACCGTGGCCCGCGCCGTCGCCGCCTATGCCGAGGACGAGGCGATCGAGGTGATTCGCCTCGACGGCCTGCAGCGCGCCAATGCCGAAGTCGGCTCGGGCGATCACGTTACCATCCGCAAGGCCGAATCGCGGCCCGCGCAGCGCGTAGTCTTCGCGCCCGCCCAGCGCGAGATGCGCCTCCAGGGTCCGTCGGTCGCGCTCAAGCGCAATTTCTTCGGCCGGCCGCTGCTCGCGGGTGACATCGTCGCCACCGCCGGCCAGCAGCAGGTCCGCGACATGCCGCCGCAGGTCCAGCGCATGTTCAACGCGCCGGCCTATGCGCTGACCCAGATCCGCCTGACCGTCGTGTCGACGAGCCCCAAGGGCATCGTCCACATCGACGAGAACACCGAGGTCGAGCTGCGCGAGGAGTTCGAGGAAGCGCGGCTGAGCCGCGCCGGCCTCAACTACGACGACGTCGGCGGCATGGGCGACACGATCCGCCAGCTGCGCGAGATGGTCGAGCTGCCTTTGCGCTATCCCGAACTGTTCACCCGCCTCGGCGTCGATCCGCCGCGCGGCGTGCTGCTGCACGGCCCGCCGGGCACGGGCAAGACCATGCTCGCGCGCGCCGTGGCGAACGAGAGCGAGGCCAGCTTCTTCATCATCAACGGGCCCGAGATCATGGGCTCGGGCTATGGCGAGAGCGAAAAGGCCCTGCGCGAGGTGTTCGAGGAGGCGAGCAAGTCTTCGCCGTCGATCATCTTCATCGACGAGATCGATTCGATCGCGCCCAAGCGCGAGCAGGTCCATGGCGAGACCGAGAAGCGTCTGGTCGCGCAGCTTCTGACCCTGATGGACGGGCTGCAGGCGCGTTCGAACATCGTCGTCATCGCCGCGACCAACCGGCCTGATGCGATCGACGAGGCGCTGCGGCGTCCCGGCCGCTTCGACCGCGAGATCGTCATCGGTGTGCCCGACGAGAAGGGCAGGCGCGAGATCATCGGCATCCACACGCGCGGCATGCCGCTCGATCCCGGCGTCGACCTCGGCGAACTCGCGCGCACGACGCATGGCTTCGTCGGTGCCGACCTGGCGGCGCTGACCCGCGAGGCGGCGATCGAGGCCGTGCGCCGGATCATGCCCAAGCTCGATCTCGAGGCGCAGACGATCCCGCCCGAAGTGCTCGAAAGCCTTTCGGTCCTGCGCGAGGACTTCGTCGCGGCGCTGAAGCGCGTCCAGCCTTCGGCGATGCGCGAGGTCATGGTGCAGGTGCCGAACATCGGCTGGGCCGACATCGGCGGGCTCGACAACGCGCAGCTCAAGCTCAAGGAGGGCGTCGAGCTGCCGATGAAGAACCCCGAGGCATTCCACCGCCTGGGTATCCGTCCGGCCAAGGGCTTCCTGCTCTATGGCCCCCCGGGTACCGGCAAGACCTTGCTGGCCAAGGCCGTGGCGAAGGAGGCCGAGGCCAACTTCATCGCGATCAAGTCGTCCGACCTCTTGTCGAAGTGGTACGGCGAGAGCGAGCAGCAGATCGCCCGACTGTTCGCCCGCGCCCGCCAGGTCGCGCCCTGCGTGATCTTTATCGACGAGATCGACAGCCTCGTGCCCGCGCGTGGCTCAGGCGGCGGCGCCGAACCGCAGGTGACGGGGCGCGTGGTCAACACGATCCTCGCCGAGATGGACGGCATGGAGGAACTGCAGTCGGTCGTGCTGATCGGCGCGACCAACCGCCCGGCGCTGGTCGATCCGGCGCTGCTGCGGCCGGGCCGCTTCGACGAGCTGGTCTATGTCGGCACGCCGAGCGAGGAAGGCCGCGAGCACATCCTCAAGATCCACACGGCGAAGATGCCGCTGGCCGATGACGTGAACCTCAAGGTGATCGCCTCGGAGACCGAGCGCTTCACCGGGGCCGATCTCGAGGACGTGGTGCGCCGCGCCGGCCTCATCGCCATCCGCAAGCGCGGTGCGGCGGTGGTGCAGGTGACCGCCGACGACTTCGCCGACGCGCTGGCCGACAGCCGTGCGACGGTGACCGCCGAGATGGAAGCCGACTACGAGAAGATGAAGGGCGAGCTCAAGAAGCGCGCCATGGAAGTCTCGCCGATCGGCTTCATCGCCCCCGGCATGCTAGAGTCGACGCGCGAGCGGAAGCACGGGTAAGCCAACGTAGAATGTCAGAGGCGCCGTCCCGGGTTTTACCCCGGGGCGGCGTTTCTCATTTCTCCAGCAGCCGCGCCAACTGCGCGAGCGCCGTGCCCCAGCCTTCGTAGAAGCCCATCTCGTCGTGCTTGCGCGCCTCGGCTTCGGTCTTGTGCAACACCCGCGCGGTATAGCGCGTGCCACCGTCCTCGGGCGTGAAGGTGATCTGCGCCGTCAGCGCCAGCCAGGGTTCGCCCGGCCGCCAGTCCTCGATCAGCGAGGTGGTGAAGGTCAGCTTCCGCTCGGGCTCGATCTCGAGGAAGCAGCCTTCGACGTGCGGCTGGAATTCGCCTCCGGCCTTTGCGGCGTCTCCTTCGCGCATCATCGTCTCGAAGCCACCGCCGGGGCGCAGGTCGAGCTTGATGACCTTGCATTCGTAGGGTTCGGGGATCCACCACTGTGCGAAATGATGCGGATCGCTCCAGGCCTGCCAGACCGCGGCGGGCGGGGCCTTGATCAGGCGCGAGATCGTCAGGTCGGCGCTCATTGTCCTTGCTCCTTGTGGATGTGGTTCTCGACATAGGCCGCCAGGCGATCGGCGCGGCCTTCCCAGATTGCGCGCTGCTCGGCGATCCAGCTCTCGGCCGCGGCCAGGCGGGCCGGTTGCAGGTGGCAGACGCGCACGCGCCCGGTCTTGCCCGAGCCGACCAGTCCCGAATCCTCGAGCACCTTGAGATGCTTGAGGAAGGTCGGGAGGCCGATCGCGAAAGGCTGGGCCAGTTCGCTGACGGAGGCGGGGCCGGTGATCAGGCGACTGATCACCGCGCGGCGGGTCGGGTCGGCGAGGGCGTGAAAGGCCGAATCGAGCGATGCGATATTGTTTGCCATATGGCGAACTATTGTTGGATAGTTTTCCGAATGGCAAACTGTTTTCGGCAGTTGATGATCAGGTGGTCTTCAGCGCCTCGGGCATTTCGGCGCGCAGCCATTCGACCATCGCCTCGCGCATGGCTAGCCGCAGGCGCGTCAGTGCGGCGGGATCGGCGGCGCTGAGGACGAGCTTGAGCTCGAGGTGATCGACCTTGAGCTCGGAGACCTGTAGCGCGCCGGTGCGCTTGTCCCAGTCGGCCTGATCCTCGAGCAGCGCCTCGAAGGCGGCGCGGATCGGCGCGATCGCGTGGCCGGGCACGATCGGCAGGATGACGTTGCCGGTGAGCCCGCCAGCGACGCGGGTCCAGTTCTGAAAGCTGGTTTCGAGGAAGCGCGCGGTCGGCACGATGATCCGCCGCTCGTCGGCCGTGCGGATCACGACATAGGTCATGCGGATGTCCTCGACCCGCCCGGTCTCACCCTCGATGACGACGAGGTCGCCGATGCGGATCGGCTCGCTCAGCGCCATCTGGATGCCGGCGATCAGAGATTTGAGGGCGGGCTGTGCCGCCGCGCCGACCGCCAGGGTGGCGACGCCGGCCGAGGCCATCAGGGTCACGCCGACGTTGCGCACGCCGGGTATGCCCAGCAGCATCAGCGCCACGGTGACGAAGACGATGACGAAGCCGAGGCTGCGCGAGAGGATGGCGATGCGCGTGCGGCGGCTGCGCACGGCGAGCTCGTCGTCGGACAGTTCGGCGCGGTCCGACATGACCACGGCGAAGGCCTTGACCAGCGCGAAGGCGACCCAGCCGAGCAGCGCGGGCACGACGAAGCGCGCGACGCTGCCCCAGATCTGCGCGAGCATCGGCTGGTTCTCGGCCGCGAGTGAGACGCAGACCGCCGCGAGCGACCAGCGCAGCGGCTGGCGCAGGCGATCGACGACGACGTCGTCCGACCGCGTCGGCGAGAGCCGCGCGATCCGGTCGAGCACGGCGAACAGCACGAAATGGACGAGGAAGGCGAAGACCAGCGCGATGCCGGCGACGATTGCGGCGCTGGTGCCGTTTTCGGCCCAGTGCAGAATCTCGGCGGTCGTCGGCAGCCTCAATGCGCGGCTCCCCAGCTCCCCCCGAAGCCGATCTCGACGCCGAGCGGCACGTCGAGCGTGACCGCGGGCTGCGCCGCCTCGGCCATGACCTGGCGGATCACCGGCGCGGCCTTCTCGGCATCGCCCTCGGGCGCTTCGAACACGAGTTCGTCGTGGACCTGGAGCAGCATCTTCACCTGCGGCAGGCCGGCGTCGAGCAGCGCCGGGCCCATGCGCGCCATCGCGCGCTTGATGATGTCGGCGCTGGTGCCCTGGATCGGCGCGTTGATCGCCGCGCGCTCGCTGCCCTGGCGCTCGGCCTGCTGCTTGGAGTTGATCCGCGGGAACCAGGTCTTGCGGCCGAACAGCGTTTCCGAATAGCCGCGCTCGCGCACGGTCTCGAGCGTGTGGACGATGTACTTCTGGATGCCGGGGAAGCGTTCGAAATAGCGGTCGATCATCGCTTGTGCCTCTTCCGCCGGCACGCCGAGCCGGCCGCCGAGGCCCCAGCGCGAGATGCCGTAGAGGATCGCGAAGTTGATCGTCTTGGCCCGCCCGCGCGTGTCGCGGTCGACCGTGCCGAACATCTCCATCGCCGTGCGCGCATGGATGTCCTCGCCCTGCGCGAAGGCCTCCTTGAGCGGCGGCACGTCGGCCATGTGCGCGGCGAGGCGTAGTTCGATCTGGCTATAGTCGGCCGAGAGCAGGACATTGCCGGGTTCGGCGACGAAGCAGTCGCGGATCTGGCGGCCGATCTCGGTGCGGATCGGGATGTTCTGCAGGTTGGGCTCGGTCGAGGACAGGCGCCCCGTCTGCGCACCGACCAGCGAGTACGAGGTGTGCACGCGCTGGGTCTGCGGATTGATCGCCGCCTGCAGCGCCTCGGTATAGGTCGAGCGCAGCTTCGAGAGCTGGCGCCATTCGAGCACGCGCGTGGCGATCTCGGCGCCTTGCCCGGCCAGGCCTTCGAGAATGCCCTGGTCGGTCGAATACTGGCCGCTCTTGCCCTTCTTGCCGCCCTTGTAGCCGAGCTTGTCGAACAATACGTCGCCGAGCTGCTTGGGGCTGCCGATCGTGAAGGGCTCGCCGGCGAGGCCGTGGATCACGCCTTCGAGCTTGGCGATCTCGGTGGCGAATTCGGTCGAGAGACCGGCCAGCCGCTCGCGGTCGACCTTGATGCCGTGGCGCTCCATTTGCGCGACCACCGGGATCAGCGGCCGGTCGACGCGCTCGTAGACGCGCGTGCCGCCCTCGTCGGCCAGGCGCGGGCGCAGCAGGCGGTGGAGCCGCCAGGTGACGTCGGCATCCTCGGCCGCATAGCGCGTCGCGCGGTCGAGCGGGACTTCGCCGAAGGGGATCGCCTTCTTGCCGCTGCCGCAGATGTCCTTGAAGGTCAGCGTGGTATGCGACAGGTGGCGCGTCGCCAGTTCGTCCATGCCGTGGCCGCCGCCGATGCCTTCTTCGCTGCGTCCGGCGTCGAGCGCGAAGCTGACGATCATCGTGTCGTCGATCGGCGCGACCCGCACGCCGTGGCGGGCGAGCACGTTGAGGTCGTACTTGATGTTCTGGCCGACCTTGAGGACGGCGTCGCTCTCGAGCAGCGGCTTGAGCAGAGCCAGCGCCTCGGCCTTGTCGACCTGCTCGGGCTTCTCGGCGAACATGTCGGTGCCGCCGTGGCCGAGCGGCACGTAGCAGGCGTCGTTGGGCCCCAATGCCAGGCTGATGCCGACGAGATCGGCGCGCATCGCGTCGAGCGCGGAGGTCTCGGTATCGACCGCAACCATGCGCGCGGCGAAGGCGCGCTCGATCCAGTGTTGCAACCGCTCGCGCGTCTGGACGCATTCGTAGGCGTCGAGATCGACCGCGGGCATTTCGGGCAGCGGCTGGCGGTTGCCGCCGGTCGCGACCGGGGCGCCGGCGGTGACGGGCCCAAGTCGATTCATGGGGGCCGGATTGAGCTGGGTCGCGCGATCGGGGCTGCCGGCGCCGGTGTCGAGGCGCTTGAGCAGGCTGGTGAAGCCGTGGGTCGACAGGAAGGCGGCCAGCGGCTCGGGCGGGATCGTGCCGAGCTTGAGCTCGTCGAGCGTCATCGGCAGCGGGCAGTCTTCCTTGAGCGCGACCAGTTGGCGCGACAGGCGCGCCATGCCGGCCTGCTCGATCAGGCTCTCGCGCAGCTTGCCGGCCTTCATCGTCGGCGCCGCGGCCAGCGCCGATTCGAGATCGCCGTAATCCTGGATCAGCTTCGATGCGGTCTTCGGGCCGATGCCGCGGATGCCGGGGACGTTGTCGACCGAATCGCCCATCAGCGCGAGCACGTCGCCGACCTTCTCGGGCGGCACGCCGAACTTCTCGATCACCTCGGGGATGTCGATCCGCGCGTTCTTCATCGTGTCGAGCATGTCGACACAGCCACCCTCCACGCCGTCATCGCCCTGCGCGCACTTGCCGACGAGCTGCATCAGGTCCTTGTCGGACGAGACGATCGTCACGTCCCAGCCCTTGCGCGTCGCCTCGCGGGCATAGGAGGCGATGACGTCGTCGGCCTCGACCCCCGGCTCCTCGATGCAGGGCAGCGAGAAGGCGCGGGTGGCATCGCGAATCAAGGGGAACTGCGGAACCAGATCCTCGGGCGGCGGCGGCCGGTTGGCCTTGTACTGGTCGTAGAGGTCGTTGCGGAACGAGACCGAAGACTTGTCGAGAATGACGGCCAGATGGGTCGGCCCGTCGGCCTTGTGGAGATCGTCGGCGAGCTTCCACAGCATCGTCGTATAGCCATAGACCGCGCCGACCGGCGTCCCCTCGGGATTGGTCAGCGGCGGGAGGCGATGATAGGCGCGGAAGATGTAGGCCGAGCCGTCGACCAGGTAGAGATGCTGCTTGGGCTCCATTTTTTCTACCTAGCCGGTGATGCCTCCGGGGGGAAGCGCCCGACCGTCGCGAGAGTGCCAAATATGGCGGAAATTAGGCGGGGATTGGGCCTGCTCGGTCACAACCTCGACACAATCTGGTTCTAGAGTGGCCCTATCGCCCAGCCCTGAACAGCGGCCAAAAGTGACTAGATGCTTGCATCGGCACGCCAAGCTGGTTAATTGACGACCGAAGTCTACTGCTGCAGTAGGCTTTCGGCCCGGCCTTGTGCCGTGCTTGGTCCACTCGCTGTTCAAGGATACCATACATGCGCAAGATCGCTCTCGCTGCTGTTGCCGCCGCCACCGTCCTCGGTCTGTCGGCTTGCTCGAAGGGTTCGGAAGAAGCCGCTACGGAAGCCACCGAAGCTGCTGAAACCGCCACCGACGCTGCTGCGACCGCTTCGGACGCCGCTGGTGAAGCCGCTGCTGCTGCTTCGGACGCCGCTGCTGGTGCTTCGGCTGCTGCTACGGACGCTGCCGCTGCCGCTTCGAGCGCTGCTTCGGAAGCCGCTGCGACCGCTTCGGAAGCCACGAAGCACTAAGCTTCGCTTTCCAGCGAACGAGTTTCGAGGGCGCGCAGGGCAACCTGCGCGCCCTTTCGTTTGTGCGGAGCAGATGGACGGTCGGAACGAGGCGATCGTTATCCTCCCCGGAACGGGGAGGGGGACCGCGACGCGAAGCGGCGTGGTGGAGGGGGCTGTCGATTGGGCGCATTCCCGCGGCGAGGGGCTTGAACGAGAGCCCCCTCCACCACGCTGCGCGTGGTCCCCCTCCCCGTCGCGGGGAGGATTGGCGTTGCGAGATCAGCGCGCCGCGGTGCGGCAGTGTTTTTAGATCAGCGCGCCGCGGTGCGGCGCAGGCCCATGCCGTCGGCGCCGTAGCCGTCGTAGAGCGCGCGGGCGATCGCGGCGATGCGGGCGTCGCGGTTGGGCTTGCCGCCCTGGCCGGTGACGTAGATGGCGACGGCGATCGGGCGGCCGTCGGGCATGTGGATGAAGCCGACGTCGCTCGAGGTGTTGTAGAGCGTGCCGGTCTTGTGCGCGACGCGCGCATCCTCGGGCAGCAGCGCGCGCATGCGGCGGGCGCCGGTGCGGCAGCGCTCCATCGCGCCCATCAGCACCGCGCGGCTCGAGGCGCTGAGCCATTCGCCGCGGTAGATGCCCGAAAGCAGGCGGACCATCGCCAGCGGCGTGGCGGCGTCGCGCGTGTCGACCGTGCGCGCGGGATCGACCGCGCCGTCGTCGCGCACCAAGGTGGCGATGTCGCGGTCGATGTGAAGATCGTTGAGGCCCGACTTGCGCAGCCAGCGGTTGACCGCCTGCGGCCCGCCGACGACGGCGAGCAGCGCATCGGTGGCGCGGTTGTCGCTGCGCGTGATCGTCATCTCGATCAGGTTGAGCGCGCTGTACATCTCGCCGGCGCGGACCGGGGCGACCGGGCCGTCGAACTTGCGCGAGGGCACCGGCACCATCAGCGGATATTGGTCTTCGAGGCGGAAGCGGCCCTGATCGACGCCTTCGAGGAAGGTCGCGACGATGGCGACCTTGCTGGTGCTGGCCATCGGGAAGGGCTGGTTGCCGAGCACCGCGACGCTGCGGCCCGTCGACAGGTCGAGCGCGGCCACGCCGATGCGGCCGCCCTGGGCGTTGGCGAGCGTGGCGACCTGGGCTTCGAGCGGCGTGGCATAGGTGCGCGGCGCGCGCTGCTCGGTGCCGAAGGTGCTGTCGAACGACGACTGGATCGCATCGAGATCACCGGCCGCTGCGGGCGAAAGCGACGCGCCGCAAGCCAGGACGAGGGCCAGCGTGTTGGCTGCCCGACGTGTGAAAAAGTTCAAAAATCCCCGCATCACTTCGCCATGATACATCAACGCGCCTTTGTATTTTCTTAACGATAAGGCGTTGGCATGCAAAGATTTCGTCGATGAAGCGAATTGTGGGTGCGGGCAACGGTGAAACCAACCAGCCAAGCGCCTGTTTGGGCGGGAAAATCGGCGACAATTCAGGCCGCGCCGATGGCCCGACGGACGTCCTGGACGAAGCTCGTGCGCCGGACCATCCACAGGAACAAATTGCCGAGCCAGCGCCCGCGCCAGCGCATCGGCCGCATCACCTGAAGGAACAGCACGACGCGCGGTTCGCTGGCGTCGTTCCACACCTCGTGGTGGAAGGTCTCGTCGAAGATCAGGTATTCGCCGGGAGACCAGGACCGCGTTTCGTCCTCGACCTGCATGCGGCAGGCCTCGCGCTCCTCGGGGACGATCAGGCCCAGGTGGACGTTGAGCATGGCCTTGGTCAGGCCGCGGTGCCGGTGGACGTGGGTCCCGGGCTCGAAGATCGAGAAGAAGGCGACGACGAGGTTCGGCACCTGATCGACCAGAGCAGCGGTCTGCGGGCAACGCGCGCGGTTGGCCTCGGCCTTGTAGCCGTAGCCGGTGAAGAAGAAGCTCTTCCACCGCGCATCGGGTGCGAGCGTGCGGTGATCGGGCGAAATCTTGCCCAGCGGCGGCACGGTATCGCGCTCGGCCATCAGCGCCCGCGCCTCGGCCTCGATCACGGGCCACTGCGCGCGCAGGCGATCGAGCCCGGGCACCTGGTCCTCGGTGAAGAAGGCCTGGGTGCCGATCAACGACTGGCGCGCGAGAAAGCGGTTGAGCGGCCAGCGCAGATGCTTGCCCACGCGCACGGCCAGCGTCTCCTGTTCCTTGACGTATTTTTCCAGGTCCACTGAAAGCCCAATTCCCTCAAATCGGGCCCTATCTATTCCCGGGCGTCCGACAATCAACCGCTGATGGCGCCGTTTTGGCTAACTGGCGATGAACGCGGGCGCGGGGACCTCGGCGTGCTGTCCAAATGAAAGGCCTGCAAACGCGGAAGATCCTCCCCTACAAGGGGAGGGGGACCGCCAGCGAAGCTGGTGGTGGAGGGGTGTCACACTATCGATAGGGAGGACACCCCTCCGTCAGGCCCTGCGGGCCTGCCACCTCCCCTTGCAGGGGAGGATCGTTCGTCGTCTCAAGCGTATGATCGCCAAACGAAAAAGGCCGGGAAGGTTTCCCCTCCCGGCCTTCTCGCTGTGCCTGTCGGCGGGTGGTTCGGACTTAGAAGTCCATGCCACCCATGCCGCCCATGCCACCGCCCATCGGCGGCATCGCGGGCTTGTCGTCGGGCTTCTCGCTGATCGCGGCTTCGGTCGTGATCAGCAGGCCGGCCACCGAAGCGGCGTCCTGCAGCGCGGTGCGCACGACCTTGGTCGGGTCGATGACGCCGGCGGCGACGAGGTTCTCGTAGACGTCGGTCGAAGCGTTGAAGCCCTGGGTTTCGTCGTTCTCGCGCAGCAGGTTGCCCGCGACGACAGCGCCGTCATGACCCGCGTTGGTGGCGATCTGCTTCAGCGGAGCGGTGATCGCCTTGCGGATGATGTCGATACCCTTGGTCTGGTCGTCGTTGATGCCCTTCAGGCCTTCGAGAGCCTTGGTGGCATAGAGCAGCGCGGTACCGCCACCGGGGACGATGCCTTCCTCGACCGCGGCGCGGGTCGCGTGGAGAGCGTCGTCGACGCGGTCCTTGCGCTCCTTCACCTCGACTTCCGAGGCGCCGCCGACCTTGATCACGGCCACGCCGCCAGCAAGCTTGGCGAGACGCTCCTGGAGCTTCTCGCGGTCGTAGTCGCTGGTGGTGACTTCGATCTGGGCGCGGATCTGCTCGACGCGGGCCTTGATCTCATCGGCCGAACCGTTGCCATCGACGATGGTCGTGTTGTCCTTGTCGATCGAGACCTTCTTGGCCTGGCCGAGCATGGCGAGCGTCACGTTCTCGAGCTTGATGCCGAGGTCTTCCGAGATCATCTCGCCCTGGGTCAGCGTGGCGATGTCGCCCAGCATGGCCTTGCGGCGATCGCCGAAGCCCGGCGCCTTGACGGCGGCGATCTTCAGGCCGCCACGCAGCTTGTTGACGACGAGCGTGGCCAGAGCCTCACCCTCGATGTCCTCGGCGATGATCAGAAGCGGACGACCCGACTGCACGACGGCTTCCAGGATCGGAAGCATCGACTGCAGGTTCGACAGCTTCTTCTCGTGGATGAGGATGTAGGGGTTGTCGAGCTCGACGGTCATCTTGTCGGGGTTGGTGACGAAGTAGGGCGAGAGGTAGCCGCGGTCGAACTGCATACCTTCGACGACGTCCAGCTCGAACTCGAGACCCTTGGCCTCTTCGACCGTGATCACGCCTTCCTTGCCGACCTTCTCCATGGCCTCGGCGATCTTCTCGCCGACTTCGGTGTCACCGTTGGCCGAGATGATGCCGACCTGGGCGATCTCCGACGAGCCCGAGACGTTCTTCGAACGACCCTTGAGGTTCTCGACGACCTTGCCGACCGCGAGGTCGATGCCGCGCTTGAGGTCCATCGGGTTCATGCCGGCGGCGACGGCGGTCATGCCTTCGCGCACGATGGCCTGGGCCAGAACCGTGGCGGTGGTGGTGCCGTCACCAGCGGCGTCGTTGGCCTTCGAGGCCACTTCGCGCAGCATCTGCGCGCCCATGTTCTCGAACTTGTCCTTGAGCTCGATTTCCTTGGCGACGGTGACGCCGTCCTTGGTGATGCGCGGAGCGCCGAAGCTCTTGTCGATCACGACGTTGCGGCCCTTGGGGCCCAGCGTGACCTTCACCGCGTTGGCGAGGGTGTCGACACCGGCGAGAATGCGCTCACGCGCATCGCGGCCGAATTTCACGTCCTTGGCAGCCATTTGTAATTCCTTTTAAATCTTGTCTTGGGAGGAGGGGCTCAGGCGATGATGCCGAGCCCCATCGGCATCAGCCGATGATACCCAGAATGTCGCTTTCCTTCATGATCAGCAGGTCCTGGCCGTCGACCTTGACCTCGGTGCCCGACCACTTGCCGAACAGCACGCGATCGCCGGCCTTGACGTCCAGCGGCGTGACCTTGCCGTCTTCGGCCTTGGCGCCCGAACCCACGGCGACCACTTCGCCCTCGGCGGGCTTTTCCTTGGCGCTGTCGGGAATGATGATGCCGCCGGCGGTCTTTTCCTCGGCCTCAACGCGGCGCACGAGCACGCGGTCGTGCAGCGGACGAAAACCCATGGGATACTCCCCTCTCTCTTCAACGATGAATCCAGCACTTGGCACTCTCGCCTGGAGAGTGCCAGCGGCGGCCATATGGGTCCGCCCCGAGGGAGCGTCAAGCGGACTCTCGGCAAAAATCTTCGGGCTGGGTCGGAGTCAGGACAGGCCGGGAGCCGTGTCGGGCAAGAGTCCGAGGGTGTCGCGGCGATGCCAGCGCCAGACCAGCAGGATCGCCACCGCGGTCAGCCCCGCGGCGAGGCCGATCCACACGCCGATACCCTGCAGCGGCGTCGCGAAGCCGAGCATGATGGCGATGACGAAGCCGATCAGCCAGTAGCCGCCGATCGCCACGATCATCGGCACGCGCGTGTCCTGCAGCCCGCGCAGCGCTCCGGCCGCGACCGCCTGGGCCCCGTCGACGAGCTGGAAGGCCGCGGCGACCACGAGGTATTGCACGGCGAAGCCGACGAGCAGGGCATTGGCCGGCGCGGTGACGTCGATATAGGCCGAAAGGATCAGGTGCGGGAACAGCACCATGGCGCTGGCAGATACGCCGGCGAAGAGCAGGCAGACCGCGACCGCGGCCCAGCCGGCGTGACCGGCTGCGACGGCGTTGCGCGCGCCGAAGTGATAGCCGACGCGGATCGTCGCGGCCTGGCCGACGCCGAAGGGCACCTGGAAGAAGAAGGCGGCGACCTGCAGTGCGACCGTATGCGCGGCGAGCTGGGTCTCGCCGATCCGGCCCATCAGGAAGGCGGCGCTCGAGAAAAGCCCGCCCTCGGCGACGACGGTCAGCGCGATCGGCACGCCCAGGCGCACGATCTCGCGGAACCGCTGCCATTCGGGGCGCCACCAGCGGCCGAACACGTGATAGCGGCGCAGGTTGCGGTTCCAGCCGATCGCCAGGGCATAGGCGAGCGCCGTCGCCACCGCGGTCAGCAGGGTCGACAGTGCCGAGCCCGCGAGGCCCAGCGCGGGCATGCCGAGATGGCCGTAGATCAGCGCCCAGTTGCCCAGCGCGTTGACCAGGATCGCCATGGCCGTGACCAGCGTGGCGAAGACCGGGCGGCCCATGGCCGAGACGAACATGCGCAGCACGTTGGTGATCAGCATCGGGATCAGCGCCAGCGACAGCAGCGCCAGGAACCAGCCCGCGGTCTCGGCGATCGCCGGATCCTGGCCGGTCAGCAGCATCAGCGCCTCGCCGAACTGGCACAGGATCATGCCACCGACACCGCCGACCACCGCCAGCCACAGTGCCATGCGCACCGAACGGCGGATCTCGCGGATCGCGTGGGCCTTGCGGCCGCGCTCGGCGGCGATCAGCGGCGCGACCGCGCCGGTCAGGCCGAGGAAGCCGAAGTTGATCAGGCCGAACACCGCGATCGCCAGGCTCGAGGCGGCGAGCTGGTGCGAGCCGAGCCGCGCGACGAAGATCACGTCGAGCGCATAGACCGCCATCTGCAGCATGTTGGCGAGCGCCAGCGGCCCCGCGAGGCGCAGGGTGGCGCCGAGCTCGACGCGGAAGGGAGAAGGGGCGGCGCTGGCCATGGGCGCGAGGCGATAGGCGAGCGCGGCGGGGGAGGAAAGCGAATCCTTGCCTCGCGGGGCGGGGGCGGTAGAGCCGCGGGCAAAGATGCGCAGGGAGGTTTCATGCGATTTGGTGCGATGCGGTTTGCCATGCAGTTCGTCGTCCTGGGCCTGATCGGCGCGCTTTCGGCCTGCGGCGGAGAAAAGACGCCGGACGCGGGCGGAGAGGGGACGCCCGTCGCCGTGGCGACGCCGGCGAATGCGCCGCCAGCGGCTTTTGCGCAGTGCCGCTCGTGCCACACGGTCGAGGCGGGGCGGAACATCATCGGCCCGAGCCTCCACGGCATCGTCGGCAAACCCGCCGCCAGCGTCGCCGGCTATACCTATTCGAACGCGCTCAAGGCCTCGGGCCTGACCTGGGACGAGAAGACGCTCGACGCCTGGCTGACCTCGCCGACCAAGCTCGTGCCCGGCAGCAAGATGATCTTCGCGGGCCAGTCGAACCCGGCCAAGCGCAAGGAGATCATCGACTACCTCGCCAAGCAGATCTAGCCTCTGCCGAAAGGGAGAGACTATGACCGACGAGGAATTGAAGGACCGCCTGGCGATCGGCGACCTGCTGGCCGCCTGCACCCAGGCCGGCGACGCGCGCAAGGCCGATGCCTATGCCGACTGCTTCGCCGAGGACGGCGTGCTGCAGCTCGATCAGGCCTACGCCGGGCGCGAGACCATCCGGCAATGGATGCGCGGTCCCTCGCCGATCCCGCCGCCGAAGGACGCTGAGGCGGCGGAGCAGAAGCCGGCCGGCTTCATCAGCCATCACCTGACCACCTCGAAGGTCGATCTGCTCGGCGACGGCACGGCCAAGGCACGGACCTACTGGCTGGTGACGAGCGCTACCGGGCTCGACCACAACGGCTACTACGACGACCTGCTGCGCAAGGAGGACGGTGCCTGGCGGCTCGCCCACCGGCGTCCGCGGACCTTGTGGATCAGTCCCGACAGCGTGCTGCATGGGTAAGGCTGCGCTTTGCCACCCTCATCCAAGCTTCGCTAGCCGCTAGAGCGGCAAGCTGCGCTATCCTTCTCCCGCCAGCGGGAGAAAGCGGAGGAAACCCTCCCCCGCTGGCGGGAGAGGCGCGAGACTTGCTGAGCCGAAGGCGAGGCTAGTCGCAGCGGTGAGGGTGGTTTTTGCGCCGCCGCAGCCCCGGAGAGCGACATAGAAAAAGGACGGCCCCATGGGAGCCGCCCTTCTCTTTTTCCAATCGAAGTAATCGAAGCGATTACTTGATCTCGACGGTGCCGCCGGCTTCTTCGATCTTCTTCTTGATGTCTTCGGCTTCGGCCTTGTTGACACCTTCCTTGATCGCCTTCGGGGCGCCTTCGACGAGAGCCTTGGCTTCGGTCAGGCCCAGGTTGGTGATCGCGCGGACCTCCTTGATGACCTGGATCTTCTTGCCACCGTCGCCCGTCAGGATGACGTCGAATTCGGTCTTCTCTTCAGCGGCTTCGGCAGCAGCGCCACCGCCAGCGGGGGCAGCGACGGCAACGGCGGCAGCGGCGGAAACGCCCCATGCCTCTTCGAGGGCCTTGGCAAGGTCAGCCGCCTCGAGGACGGTCAGCTTCGACAGTTCTTCAACAAGCTTGGCGATATCGGCCATGATGCTTACTCCTAGTTGTGTGTCCGGTCAGTCCTGAATGGCGCTGATCGGTAAATCGTTGAAAGTCTTGCTTCTGAGGACCGGGGTTGCCCCCGGAATGCCTCAGGCGGCATCCTTCGCGGCATAGGCGCCGAAGACGCGCGCCAGCTTGGCCGCCGGAGCGGTCGAGAGCTGGGCGATCTTGGTCGCCGGTGCCTGAACGAGGCCGATAAGCTTTGCGCGCAGCTCATCCAGCGACGGCATCGAGGCGAGAGCCTGGACACCGGCGGGGGTGAGAACCTGCGAGCCCATCGAACCGCCGACGATCTCGATCTTGTCGGTCGTCTTGGCGAAGTCCACGACTGCCTTGGCGGCAGCGACGGGATCGACCGAAGAGGCGATCGCCGTCGGACCCGTGAAGAACTCGTCGAGTCCCGCGTAGTCCGTGTCCTGGATGGCAAGCTTGGCAAGACGGTTCTTCGCAACCTTGTAGGTCGCGCCCGCATCACGGATCTTTCCGCGCAGGGCGGTGGACTGGGCCACCGACATGCCGAGGTTGCGGGTGACGACCACCACGCCGACCTCGTTGAAAGTCGCGTTGAGCGTGGCGACCGATTCGGCTTTCTGCGAACGATCCATGCCTTACTCCTTCACAATGGCCTTGGAGGCGAACCCCCGTGGCCGGCTACGTTGTCCGCACGCGCAAAAGCGCTTGCGGGCGAGTCCGTTGAGGGGAAGGAGCTGCGTCGCGAAACGCAGTGAGGCACCGCACTCTCGAAGAGGAGGGCCGCAGGGACGAGACGTCCCGTGAATCTCTTTTCCCCGTCTAGGCTGGGAATTAAGCAGGAAGCCTGCACCAACTGTCTCGGACGGATGATCGGCAGCGAACCGCCGGTCTGGCGCGGCCTCTGACGGAATCGGTGCAGAAAGTCAAGCCGGGTGGCGCGCCCGCCCTCAGGCCGGCGCGACGATCAGCCGGCGCACCGCCGCGCGGAACGCGGCCAGCAGGCGCGCGGGATCGGCGTCGCGGTCGGCGGTGATGCGGCTCGTCATGCCGTGCGACAGCATGACGATCGCCTCGAGCCGGGCCTCGACCTCCTCGGCCGGAATGCCGGCGGCGGCCGAGATCAGGCTGCGCCGCATGATCTCGCGGAAGCGCCGGTCGATCCGCGTCACGACTTCGGCGACCTTGGGGTTGCGTCCGGCCTCGGACATGATCTCAAGCGTCAGCGGCGCGCGGACCGGATCGATCCACCAGGCGAACTGGGCGAGCCAGGCGTCGATGTCGGCCGCCTGGGCGAGGTGGGTGTCCTGCTCGACCGCGACCAGCAGGTGCTCGAAGCCCGCGAACCGCCGCTCGCACAGCGCGATGATGATTGCGTCCTTGCTTTCGAAATACTGGTAGATGTGGCCGACGCTCATCTTCGCGGCGGCGGCGATGCGCGACATGCTGGCGCCGTGGAAGCCCTCGGCGAGGAAGCAGGTCTCGGCCGCGTCGAGCACCTGCTCCTGGCGCAACTCGGATCGTTCCTGACGCCGGGCCAGGGCTTCGGCACTGCGAGCCATCGTCTTGGTATCTGTCCTTCGCGGCGATCAGAGGCTCATCCGTAGTCCGTAGGATGCCGATGATGCAATCGTGTTCAAAAATAAAGAGTGATCGTTCATTCTTTATGATAAGGTAGCTATATCCAAAGAATCGCAGGGAGAGCGATGACCATGGCGACGCACGATAGCACTAAGCATGAAGCCGATTACCCGCTTGGGCATTCGGACGAGGAAGCGCGGCGACTGGCCGCGCAGGCTCTGCAACTGGAAGGCTTTACCGAGGATGTCCTGCGGCGCGCTGGGCTGCGGCCAGGGCTTGAGGTGCTAGACCTGGGCGCCGGCGTGGGCGACGTAGCCATGCTTGCCGCGCGTCTGGTCGGCAAGAATGGCAAAGTGGTCGGGGTCGAGCAGGCGTCGTCGTCGATCGAGATCGCGGCGCGGCGGAAGCCGGGCTCGACAACCTCACCTTCGTCGCTGGCGATCTGACGGACTTCGCGCCCGAACGGACGTTCGATGCCATCATTGGCCGTTTCATACTGTCTTATTTGCCCGATCGGGTCGCGACGCTCGAGAGATTGACGAAGTTTCTGCGCCCGGGCGGCATTATCGCCTTTCTCGAAGTCGATCTGACCTCGATATCGCAGGTCCCGCCCTCGGAAATCTTCGTGCGGACGCGCGACTGGGTGCTCCAGGGCTTTGCCTCGGGTGGGACCGAACTCGAAATGGGCAGCCGACTCTATGCGACATTCCGCCATGCCGGTCTGCCGGCCCCCGAGATGAACGCCGTGCAGGGGGTTTTCGGCGGCGCGGATGCCGCCGGCTACGGCGAACTGGTACAGGCCTTGCGCAGCCTGCTGCCGGCGATCGCGCGTGCAGGCATTGCGGAATTCGACGATATCGGCATCGACACCCTAGCCCAGCGGCTGCGTGTCGATGCCGCGGCGAACGAGCGCGTGGCCTTCATGTCCCGGCTGGTCGCCGCATGGACTCGGCTTCCCTAGCCGGCCGTCTCAGTCTGCGCCGTCATAGCCGAGCAGGTCGCCGGGCTGGCATTCGAGCTCGCGGCAGATCGCCTCGAGCGTCGAGAAGCGGATCGCCTTGGCCTTGCCGGTCTTGAGGATCGAGAGGTTGGCGAGCGTGATGTCGATGCGCTCGGCCAGTTCGGTCAGGGTCATCCGGCGCGCGTGGAGGAGGTCGTCGAGTTTCACCTGGATGCGCGTGCCTTCGGTCGTTTCGTCGCCCATCAGACGGTGCCTTCCAGTTCCTCGCGCAGGCGTGTGCCTTCGCGGAAGACGCGGGCGAGGATGAACAGGACGAGCGCCAGGAACAGCCCCGCGAGGGGGATGTCGCCTTCCCAGTGGATCCGGGGTGACAGCGTCTCCGCCCATTCGCCGATCATCGACACGGGAATCGCCATGACGTGCACGGCCACCGCGATCCAGGCCATGGCGCTGAGGCGGCGGGCGTTGATCGGGACGAAGGGATCGCCCTCGCCGACGCTGGCGACGATGCGGTAGAGGTGCCGGACGAAATAGAAGCCCAGCACGAACATCGCCGAGACGAGCAGCAGCACGGCCACGATCGCCCAGATCGCCTCGGGTGGCGCGCCCTGCGCGGCCATCTGGGCCGTTACCTTGTCACGCCAGAGGAACAGCGCGGGGGCGGCCAGGGCGATGACGGCTGCCAGGGCCAGGAAAGCGGCCATCGAAATCGCCAGGATCAGCTTGACCAGGGCGAGCAGCGGATCGAGGCGAGGACCGCCAGCGGAGGTCATCACGCGAGGGCGGGTGCGGCGACGGTGGCGACCGAGGTCGGCGCGGTGCCGAGAGGCATGGTCAGCGTCGAGGTCCAGAGCGCGAAAACGGCGAGGGCGGCAAAGGCGAAAGCGCCGAAAGTGTTCGTGGTGCGGGTCATTGATCGTTCTCCGATATGCTTGATATCGATATTCAATAAGGCGAGTCGACCTTATTGTCAATCGATAATATCGAAAAACGATATGCGGCTGATCGTTTTACGGAAAGCCGGGGTTTGCCGCCCATATTGCGCGAAGCAATCGGCTGTCCTGTATGCGGCGAAGGCGGCCCCGGTTGGGGCCGCCTTCTTCGTCCCATCCCCCGACTTGGGGGTTGGGCACACGCACCTTCAGGCCGTGACCCGCGGGGGAGTTGCGGGGGCGGGGTTGCTGGTCGACGACTTGTAGGCGCGCCAGTCGAACGGCGTGGTCGCGGCGTTCTTCTCGTCAATCTCGCGCGACTGCAGGATGATCCGCGCGCGGCGCAGGCGCGCCTTGCGCGAGGTGAACGGATTGCTCGCATCGGGTTCGGCCGAAATCATGCGATCGAGCAGCGCGTCGCGTTCGGCGCGGGTCTGCGGCACCGGGCCGTCGAGCGACGCGGCGGGCTTGGCTGCGGCCGGATGGGTTGCGGGTACCAGTTCTTCCTCGCCGATCGAGCGGCGCGGGTCGAGCGGCATGGCTGCAACGGACTGGGCTGCAACGGGCTGGGGCGCGATCGTGGGTTCCACGACCGGGGCTGTGACGACCGGACGCGGGGCGGGTTCGGCATAGACCGTGGCCGGTGCTGCCAGGGCGGTGTCCTCGTGGACCTCTACGTGGCGACGACGGCGGCGCGTGACGGCGAAGGTGCCGAGACCGAGCGCGAGCAGCAGGGCTGCGCCGGCGCCGACCATGGCCGTTGCGCTGTTGTCTTCGAGAGCTTGCGCCCCCTCCTGCGGGCCATTCTGGAGGCTGGTATCCGCAGGCGGGGGCGTGGTCGCAGGCTGCGTCAGGGGAACGGACGCGGCCGGCGACATCGGGGCATCTGCCGTCACGGGGGCGGCGGGAACGGGTTCGGCTGCAGGAGCCGCGGCGGCCTGGGCGGGTGCGGCGCTGGCCCTCGGCGTGGTGCGCGCGGCGGTGCGCGGTGCCGGGCGTTCCGCTGCGGCGCGCGTCGGCGCGGTTTCCTCGGCGGTGATCGCGGCCGGCGGCGGCGTGACGACCGGCGTCTGCTGGACCATCGGCTGCGAGGTCATGACCGGCGGCGCGGCTACCGGAGCGGCAGGGGCCGGGGCCGTGTTCGGCAGCACGATTGTCGGCTGGGCCGCTGCCGGAGCGCTGGCGGCCGGCACGTCGATCGTCGGAGCGACCTCCTGAGCCCAGGCGGGGGTGGAACCGAGCGCAAGCACGGCACAAATCGCCGTGGTAGCGCGAAGGATGGGGGTGGGTGCGTGTGTCATGCTCTCAAGCTTGGGCGAACAGATGTGGTTGAAAAGCCCCGTGATGCGATAAAGCGATGGGTTGAGCGTGTTTTGTCGACGAATTGACGAATTTTGACGTCGTAATATCGAGTATGATCCACGGTAAATCGTGATTTACGCGAAGATATACTCTAATATTATTTATATATCTCTGATATAGTAAGAACAGTTAGTTTGTAACTGGCGGGGTATGTTCCGCGTCTTGTCGCAGGGCTGCGTCTGCCGGTCGATTTGACAAGCCTCGGGGGCGTATCTATATGCGCTCTCGCTCACCGCTTCGAGCAAGACGGATCCATGCGCGGGGATTCGCCCACGAAGGAAGCGAATCGGGCATCATCTGACGCGATAGGCTGCAGGCCATGGCACCCCTTGGGTGGCCGTGTGCCGTGTGGCCTTTTCTGCGTCGGTTGCGCCACGCCGCGTGTGGCATGAATTTTTTCGCCGGTTCTCCGGCCCGACAACAAAGAGGCAAACCTCTCCATGGCGACCAAGCCCGTCAACGCTCCGCGCGCTTCGGCCAAGAAGCGCATCCGCAAGATCTTCGGCGACATCCACGAAGTCGTGCAGATGCCGAACCTGATCGAGGTTCAGCGCGAGTCCTACGAGCAGTTCCTGCGTTCGGACCCGGCCAGCGGCTATGTCTCGGGCCTGGAAAAGACCTTGCGCTCGGTCTTCCCGATCCGCGACTTCGGCGGCACCAGCGAGCTGGACTTCGTCCACTACGAGCTGGAAGACCCCAAGTACGACACCACCGAATGCCGCCAGCGCGGCATCACCTATGCGGCGCCGATGAAGGTCACTCTGCGCCTGATCGTGTTCGAGGTCGACGCCGAGACCGAGACCCGCTCGGTCCTCGATATCAAGGAGCAGGACGTCTACATGGGCGACATGCCCCTGATGACGGACAACGGCACCTTCATCGTCAACGGCACCGAGCGCGTGATCGTCTCGCAGATGCACCGTTCGCCGGGCGTGCTGTTCGATCACGACCGTGGCAAGACCCACTCGTCGGGCAAGTTCCTGTTCGCCGCGCGCGTCATTCCCTACCGCGGTTCGTGGCTCGACTTCGAGTTCGACGCCAAGGACATCGTCAACGTCCGTATCGACCGCAAGCGCAAGCTGCCGGTCACCGCGCTGCTCTATGCGCTGGGCCTCGACGGCGAGCAGATCCTCAACCACTTCTACGAGACCGTCACCTGGAAGCGCGGTGAGGGCGGCTGGCGCCTGCCCTACGCGCCCGAGCAGTGGCGCGGTACCAAGCCGACCTTCGACATCGTCGACGGCAAGTCGGGCGAGGTCATCTTCCCCGCTGGCCAGAAGATCAGCCCGCGCGCCGCGAACAAGGCGCAGAAGGACGGCCTGGCCGAGCTGCTGATCCCGACCGAGGAAATCTTCGGCCGCTATTCGGCGCTCGACGTCATCGACGAGAGCACTGGCCGCATCTACATCGAAGCCGGTGACGAGGTCTCGCCCGAGAACCTCGACGCGCTCGACAAGGCGGGCATCGATCACATCGAACTGCTCGACATCGATCACGTGAACACCGGTCCCTGGATCCGCAACACGCTCAAGGCCGACAAGGCCGAGAACCGCGAGATGGGTCTCGAGGCGATCTACAAGGTCATGCGCCCGGGCGAGCCGCCGACGAAGGAAACCGCGGAATCGCTGTTCGACGGCCTGTTCTTCGACGGCGACCGCTACGACCTCTCGGCCGTGGGCCGCGTCAAGCTCAACATGCGTCTGGGCCTCGATGCCGAGGACACCGTCACCACGCTGCGCACCGAGGACATCCTCGCCGTGGTCAAGGAGCTGGTGAACCTCAAGGACGGCAAGGGCGAGATCGACGACATCGACAACCTCGGCAACCGCCGCGTGCGTTCGGTGGGCGAGCTGCTCGAGAACCAGTACCGCGTCGGCCTGCTCCGCATGGAGCGCGCCGTGAAGGAGCGCATGAGCTCGGTCGACGTGTCGACGGTGATGCCGAACGACCTGATCAACGCCAAGCCCGCGGTCGCCGCGGTGCGCGAGTTCTTCGGTTCCTCGCAGCTCTCGCAGTTCATGGACCAGACCAACCCGCTGTCCGAAGTCACCCACAAGCGCCGCGTTTCGGCGCTCGGGCCGGGCGGTCTCACGCGTGAGCGCGCGGGCTTCGAAGTCCGCGACGTTCACCCGACCCACTATGGCCGCATCTGCCCGATTGAGACGCCGGAAGGCCCGAACATCGGTCTGATCAACTCGCTGTCGACCTTCGCCCGCGTCAACAAGTACGGCTTCATCGAGACGCCGTACCGCAAGGTGATCGAGGGCAAGGTGACCAAGGAGGTCGTCTACCTCTCGGCGATGGAAGAGCAGAAGCACACGGTTGCCCAGGCTTCGGCCGAAACCAATGCCGACGGCTCGTTCGTCGAGGAACTGGTCTCGGCGCGTGAAGGCGGCGAATTCGTCATGGCGCCGCGCGATCACGTCACGCTGATGGACGTTTCGCCCAAGCAGCTGGTCTCGGTCGCCGCCTCGCTCATTCCGTTCCTGGAAAACGACGACGCCAACCGCGCGCTCATGGGCTCGAACATGCAGCGCCAGGCGGTGCCGCTGGTCAAGGCCGACGCGCCCTTCGTGGGCACGGGCATGGAAGAGACCGTGGCGCGCGATTCGGGCGCCGCGATTGCCTCGCTGCGTCCGGGCATCGTCGACCAGGTCGACGCCACGCGTATCGTCATCCGTGCGAGCGGGGATATCGAGGCCGGCCAGTCGGGCGTCGACATCTACACGCTGCAGAAGTTCCAGCGCTCGAACCAGAACACCTGCATCAACCAGCGTCCGCTGGTGAAGGTGGGTGACATCGTCGAGAAGGGCGACATCATCGCCGACGGTCCGTCGACCGAGCTGGGCGAACTGGCCCTGGGCCGCAACAGCCTCGTCGCCTTCATGCCCTGGAACGGCTACAACTACGAGGACTCGATCCTCATCTCCGAGCGCATCGTCAAGGACGACGTCTTCACCTCGATCCACATCGAGGAATTCGAAGTCATGGCCCGCGACACCAAGCTCGGGCCCGAGGACATCACCCGCGACATCCCGAACGTCGGCGAGGAAGCCCTGCGCAACCTCGACGAGGCGGGCATCGTCTACATCGGCGCCGAAGTGCACCCGGGTGACATCCTGGTCGGCAAGATCACGCCGAAGGGCGAAAGCCCGATGACGCCGGAAGAAAAGCTCCTGCGCGCCATCTTCGGCGAGAAGGCCAGCGACGTGCGCGACACCTCGCTGCGTCTGCCGCCGGGCGTCTCGGGCACGATCGTCGAAGTCCGCGTGTTCAACCGCCACGGCATCGAGATCGACGACCGTACCCGCGCGATCCAGAACGAGGAAATCGAACGCCTCGCCAAGGACCGCGAGGACGAGCGCGCGATCCTCAACCGTGCGACCTACAACCGTCTGCGCGACATGCTGCTCGGCCAGACCGCCGCGGCTGCGCCGAAGGGCATCAAGAAGGGCGTCGAGATCACCGAGGAAGTCCTGGGTGAGGTCGAGCGTCACGAATGGTGGAAGTTCGCCGTCGCCGACGACGGTCGCCAGGCGCAGCTCGAAGCGGTCAAGTCGCAGTACGACGAGACCGTCAAGGCGATCCAGGAGAAGTTCGAGGACCGCAAGGAGAAGCTCGAGCGCGGCGACGAGCTGGCCCCGGGCGTGCTCAAGATGGTCAAGGTCTTCGTCGCGGTGAAGCGCAAGCTGCAGCCGGGCGACAAGATGGCCGGCCGTCACGGCAACAAGGGCGTCATCTCGCGCATCCTGCCGATCGAGGACATGCCGTTCCTCGAGGACGGTACCCACGTCGACATCGTGCTGAACCCGCTGGGCGTGCCTTCGCGCATGAACGTCGGGCAGATCTTCGAGACGCACCTCGGCTGGGCCGCGCGCGGCCTCGGCCAGCAGATCAAGCACGCGCTCGAGGATTGGCGCCACGCCAACCCGAACCCGCAGGCGGCCGAACCGCCGACGGTGATCGCGGACAAGCTCAAGGACGTCTACGGCGAGCAGTACCACGCGCAGATCGATGCGCGCTCGCCGGCCGAGATCCTCGAACTGGCCGACAACCTGAAGGCCGGCGTCCCGATGGGCACCCCGGTGTTCGACGGCGCGCGCGAGGCCGACGTCTCGGCGATGCTGACCAAGGCCGGTCTGCACACGTCGGGCCAGTCGGTGCTGTTCGACGGCCGCACGGGCGAGGCGTTCGACCGCAAGGTCACCGTGGGCATCATCTACATGCTCAAGCTGCACCACCTGGTCGACGACAAGATCCACGCACGTTCGATCGGGCCCTACTCGCTCGTCACCCAGCAGCCGCTGGGCGGTAAGGCGCAGTTCGGTGGTCAGCGCTTCGGTGAGATGGAGGTCTGGGCGCTCCAGGCCTACGGCGCCGCTTATACGCTGCAGGAAATGCTGACGGTGAAGTCGGACGACGTGGTCGGCCGCACCAAGGTCTACGAAGCGATCGTCAAGGGCGACGACACCTTCGAGGCCGGCATTCCCGAGAGCTTCAACGTGCTCGTCAAGGAAATGCGCTCGCTGGGCCTCAACGTCGAACTCTCGTCGCTCGACAACGACGAGGACGACGACGGGATCGCCATCGCGGCCGAGTGAACGATCGGAGCGCCGCCCCGCACGGGTGGCGCTCCCCCGTTCGCAGCAGAGATTGACCCTCCAAAGGGACTGAAACCATGAACGACCTGACCAAATTCACCAACCAGATGGCCAAGCCCGAGACCTTCGATCAGATCCAGATCGGTCTCGCATCGCCCGAGCGCATCCGCTCCTGGTCCTTCGGCGAGATCAAGAAGCCGGAGACGATCAACTACCGCACGTTCAAGCCCGAGCGTGACGGCCTGTTCTGTGCGCGCATCTTCGGCCCCGTGAAGGACTACGAGTGCCTGTGCGGCAAGTACAAGCGCATGAAGTACAAGGGCGTCGTCTGCGAGAAGTGCGGCGTCGAAGTCACCGTCACCAAGGTGCGCCGCGAGCGCATGGGCCACATCGAGCTGGCCGCCCCGGTCGCGCACATCTGGTTCCTCAAGTCGCTGCCCTCGCGCATCGGCCTGCTGCTCGACATGCAGCTCAAGCAGCTCGAGCGCATCCTGTACTTCGAGAGCTACGTGGTCATCGAGCCGGGCCTGACCCCGCTCGAGAAGTACCAGCTCCTCACCGAGGACGAACTGCTCGACGCACAGGACGAGTACGGTGAAGACAGCTTCTCGGCCGGCATCGGCGCCGAGGCGGTCAAGCAGATGCTGATCGCGCTCGACCTCGAGCAGGAGAAGGTCGACCTGCTCGAAGAGCTAGCGACCACCAAGTCCGAGCTCAAGCCGAAGAAGATCATCAAGCGCCTGAAGGTCGTCGAGAGCTTCATCGATTCGGGCAACCGCCCCGAGTGGATGATCCTCGACGTCGTGCCGGTCATTCCGCCCGAACTGCGCCCGCTGGTGCCGCTCGACGGCGGCCGCTTCGCGACCTCGGATCTCAACGATCTCTATCGCCGCGTGATCAACCGCAACAACCGCCTGAAGCGCCTGATCGAGCTGCGCGCGCCGGACATCATCGTCCGCAACGAAAAGCGCATGCTGCAGGAAGCCGTCGACGCGCTGTTCGACAACGGCCGCCGCGGCCGCGTCATCACCGGCGCCAACAAGCGTCCGCTGAAGTCGCTGTCCGACATGCTCAAGGGCAAGCAGGGCCGCTTCCGTCAGAACCTGCTCGGCAAGCGCGTCGACTATTCGGGCCGTTCGGTCATCGTGACCGGTCCCGAGCTCAAGCTGCATCAGTGCGGCCTGCCGAAGAAGATGGCGCTCGAGCTGTTCAAGCCGTTCATCTACGCCCGCCTCGACGCCAAGGGTCTGTCGATGACCCTCAAGCAGGCGAAGAAGTGGGTCGAGAAGGAACGCAAGGAAGTCTGGGACATCCTCGACGAAGTCATTCGCGAGCACCCGGTCATGCTGAACCGCGCGCCGACCTTGCACCGCCTCGGCATCCAGGCCTTCGAGCCTGTGCTGATCGAGGGCAAGGCGATCCAGCTTCACCCGCTCGTCTGCTCGGCCTTCAACGCCGACTTCGACGGTGACCAGATGGCCGTCCACGTGCCGCTTTCGCTGGAAGCCCAGCTCGAAGCGCGCGTGCTGATGATGTCGACCAACAACATCCTGTCGCCCGCGAACGGCAAGCCGATCATCGTGCCGTCGCAGGACATGGTGCTGGGCCTGTACTACCTGTCGATGGACCGCGACGGCGAGCCGGGCGAAGGCATGCTGCTGGCCGACATGGCCGAAGTGCACCAGGCGCTCGAGGTCAAGGCCGTGACCCTGCACTCGAAGATCATCGCGCGCGTTCCGCAGACCGACGAAGACGGCAAGGAATACCTGAAGCGCTTCGAGACCACGCCGGGCCGCATGCTGATCGGCGAGTGCCTGCCGCGCAGCCACAAGGTGCCCTTCGAGATCGTCAACCGCCTCCTCACCAAGAAGGACGTCGGCGACGTGATCGACGAGGTGTATCGTCACACCGGCCAGAAGGACACGGTGCTGTTCGCCGACGCGATCATGACCCTGGGCTTCCGCAACGCCTTCAAGGCGGGCATCTCGTTCGGCAAGGACGACATGATCATCCCGGACAGCAAGGATGCGCTGGTCGCGGAGACGAAGGAACTCGTCGCCGACTACGAGCAGCAGTATCAGGACGGTCTGATCACGCAGCAGGAGAAGTACAACAAGGTGATCGACGCCTGGAGCCGTTGCGGTGACCAGGTCGCGAACGCCATGATGGACGAGATCAAGGCGACGCCGAAGGATCCGGAGACGGGCCGTCTGGCGCCGATCAACTCGATCTACATGATGTCGCACTCGGGCGCTCGTGGTTCGCCGACGCAGATGAAGCAGCTCGCCGGTATGCGCGGCCTCATGGCCAAGCCGTCGGGCGAGATCATCGAGACGCCGATCATCTCGAACTTCAAGGAAGGCCTGACCGTTCTCGAGTACTTCAACTCGACCCACGGTGCCCGTAAGGGTCTGGCCGATACCGCGCTCAAGACGGCGAACTCGGGTTACCTGACCCGCCGTCTGGTCGACGTGTCGCAGGACTGCGTCGTCGTGATCGACGACTGCGGTACCGAGCGTGCGCTCGAAATGCGCTCGATCGTGCAGGGCGGTTCGACCATCGCCTCGCTCGGCGAGCGTATCCTGGGCCGTACCCTGGCCGAGGACATCGTCGACAAGGAAGGCAACGTCATCGTGCCCAACGGCACGCTGCTCGACGAGCCGACCACGGCTAAGATCGAAGCGACCGGTCTCCAGGCCGCGAAGATCCGTTCGCCGCTGGTCTGCGAAGCGACCCAGGGCGTCTGCGGCAAGTGCTATGGTCGCGACCTGGCGCGCGGTACCCCGGTCAACATCGGCGAGGCCGTTGGCGTCATCGCCGCTCAGTCGATCGGTGAGCCGGGTACCCAGCTGACCATGCGTACGTTCCACATCGGTGGCGCGGCGCAGGTCAACGAGACCTCGCACCTCGAAGCGATCGCCGACGGCACGGTCCAGTACCGTGACATCCCGACGATCGTCGACAAGCGCAACCGTCGCCTCAGCCTTGCCCGTAACGGTGAGATCGTGGTGTTCGATACCGAAGGCCGCGAGCGCGCCATCCACCGCGTGCCTTACGGTACCCACCTGCTGCACACCGACGGTGCCAAGGTGAAGGAAGGCGAGCGTCTGGCCGAGTGGGATCCGTTCACCACCCCGGTCATCACCGAGAAGCCCGGTATCGTTAAGTACCAGGACCTGATCGACGGCCGCACGCTGACCGAGCAGACCGACGAAGCCACCGGCATGACCAGCCGCGTCGTCACCGAGAACCGTGCTTCGAGCCGGGGCAAGAAGGAGGACCTGCGTCCCCGGATCACCCTGCTCGACGAGGCCTCGGGCGAAGCCGCGCGCTACATGATGGCGCCGAACACGACGCTGTCGGTCGAGGACGGCCAGATGGTCGAGGCGGGTGACGTGCTGGCGCGTGCTTCGCGCGAAGCTGCCAAGACGCGCGACATCACCGGCGGTCTGCCGCGCGTTGCCGAGCTGTTCGAGGCCCGCATTCCCAAGGACAACGCGATCATCGCCCGCATCAGCGGCCGGATCGAGTTCATTCGCGACTACAAGGCCAAGCGCAAGATCGCGATCATCCCCGAGGAAGGCGAACCCGCAGAGTACCTGATTCCGAAGTCGAAGGTGATCGACGTTCAGGAAGGCGACTGGGTCAAGAAGGGCGACAACCTGATCTCGGGCTCGCCCAATCCGCACGACATCCTGGAAGTGCTCGGCGTGGAAGCGCTGGCCGAATACCTGGTTGCGGAAATCCAGGAAGTCTATCGACTGCAGGGCGTGAAGATCAACGACAAGCACATCGAGGTGATCGTTCGCCAGATGCTGCAGAAGGTCGAGATCACCGACGGCGGCGACACCACGCTGCTGCCGGGCGAGCAGGTCGATTTCGAGGAGATGCTCGAATACAACGGCAAGCTGGAAGAGGGGCAGCGCCCGGCCGAAGGCAAGCCGGTGCTGCTCGGCATCACCAAGGCCTCGCTGCAGACGCGTTCGTTCATCTCGGCCGCGTCGTTCCAGGAGACCACCCGCGTGCTCACGCAGGCGGCGGTCGAAGGCAAGCGCGACAGCCTGATCGGCCTCAAGGAGAACGTCATCGTCGGCCGTCTCATCCCCGCCGGTACCGGCGCGGGCATGAACCGTCTGCGTGTCGCCGCCTCGAGCCGCGATGCCGCGCTGCGTGCGCAGTATCGCAAGCTCCAGGAGCACCTGATCGCGCCCGAAACCGCGGCTGAAGAGCACGCGGCCGAGCTCGCCCAGGGCCCCGAAGCGGCGATCGGCGACGATCCGCTGGCGAGCATGGAAGGCGAGACCCACGGCACCGACGCCGATGCCGGCGACTACCTGCTGAAGGGTGACGAGGCCGAATAAGCCTCACGCCTCGCTACAAGAACAGGCCCCGCCGGAGCGATCCGGCGGGGCTTTTTCGTGCCTGCGCGGCTCGTGGTAGACCGGGGTATGACCGTGACCATCGATTCGACCGCGATCGCCGTGCTGCTCGCCGCGGCGGCCTTCGTGTTCTGGCTGGGGCGCTTGTCCGCGGGGCGGGCGCGCGATCTCTCGGCACCGCCGGCGGGGCTGGGGACGGCGACGCCGGCGCGCCCGGTCGCCACCGCCCGCGCGCCCAGCGACCTGGCACCCGACAAGCTTGCGGAGATTCGCGGCGAGCTGGCGCGGGGCAACAAGATCAATGCGATAAAGTTGATGCGCGAAGCCACCGGGCTCGGACTCGCCGAAGCCAAGCAGGCGGTCGAATCGCTCGAAGGATAGCGAGGGGCAAACTCGTCGCGAAAATACCCCGACTCCCCCTGCGTGACATTATCAGGACATTGTTAACCTTCGTGTGACACATCATGACAGTGATCTGTCGAGTTTTTCCGGGGGGTAGGCTCGCATCGTGACGGTTTTTACTATTCGTGCCCACAAGCGTTTCGCGGTCTGCCGCAAGATTCGGCTCGGTAAGTCCGGGCGTCGCGGCGTCGATGGCCTGCTGATCGAACTCTCGCTCGACGGCTGCCGCATCAGCCACGCTTCCAAGACTGACAGCTTCGCGCTCGACGAGCCGATGGTCCTGCGCATCGCCGGCGCCGATCCGATCGAGGGCCATGTGCGCTGGCTGCGCGAGGGCGTGGTCGGCCTGCGCTTTGCACGGCCGCTGCACAACGCCGGGCTCGAGGCGCTGATCCGCCTGTGCCGCGCCGAACCGGCGATCACCGCCGCCTGATCCCGTTTTTCACCGCGCGTGACTTGCCGCTGCGCCGCGGCTAGACTGGCCTTCTGCAAAGGAGACCGGCGCATGAGCGACATCGATCCTTCCGCCCAGCCCGCGCCGCGGGCCGACCTCGGCCAGGGGCCTTCATCGGCGCCCTCTTCGCCGCCATCGGTAGCCGGCGGCTTCGAATTCAACCACCCGACGATCATCAGCCTGCTCTACCTCGCCTCGATGGTGGTCGGCGTGACCGCGATCGTCGGCGTCGTGCTGGCCTACGTCTGGAAGGGCGATACGCACGAGGCCTGGGAGACGTCGCACTACCAGTACCTGATCCGCACCTTCTGGATCGGCGTGGTGGGCAGCGTGATCAGCGTGGTGCTGATGATCGTCGCGATCGGCTTCCTGTTGCTGCTCGCGGTCGGCGTGCTCGTGCTCGTGCGCTGCGTGCTGGCGCTGGTCAACGCGCAGAAGCGTCAGCCGATGCCCAATCCCGAAAGCCTGTTCGTCTAGGTTTTTCGCGGAAATGCGTGGCCTATCGCACCGTTTCGGAGGGAACGGCTAGGCCTCGCGCGGCAATCTGCGGTGCAGGGTGGCGGCATGAAGACCGCCATAGCCCTGCTCGCCTTCGCCCTGACCGGCCTCGCCGTATCCGCCAGCGAGGCGGCGCCAAGGCACGCGCCGGCCGATCGCGAGGCCGCGCATTTCGCGCCATGCGGCGGCGGCCTGCGCGTGACCTGCGTCGTCGACGGCGACACGCTCTGGTACCGCGGAACCAAGATCCGCCTCGCCGACATCAACGCCCCCGAACTCTCGTCGCCGCACTGCCGGGCCGAGGCGCGGCTCGGCGCGCGGGCGGCCGGGCGCCTCGCCGATCTGCTCAACGCGGGCGGCTTCAGCTTGCAGCCCATCGCGCGCGCGCAGGATGCCTATGGCCGCCGCCTGCTGGTGGTCACGCGCGGCGGCGAGAGCCTGGGGGCGATGCTGACCGCCGAAGGCCTGGCCGAGCCGTGGCAGGGCCATCGGCGCGACTGGTGCCGAGCCTGAGGGTTCAGTCGTCGAACAGTTCGGACAGCCAGTGCTTGCGCTTCTTGTAGGGCTTGTGCTGGCCCTTACCGTAGTCGTGCTTCCCATGCCCGTAGCCGCCGTGGTCGTAGCCGCGCGGCGCCCAGGGATCGCTGCCGCCCGACTGATGGAGCGGCGCCGCCGGCTGCGGCGCGGGTTGGGCCGCGGTCTGTGGCTCGGGCGCGCTGCGCTCGATGATCTTGTCGAGCTCGCCGCGATCGAGCCAGACGCCGCGACACTGCGGGCAATAGTCGATCTCGATCCCCGAACGCTCGCTCATCGCGAGCGGGACCTGGCAGACCGGGCAGGACATGGCGGCGACTTCGGCTTGGCTACGCATCAAGGATCCTCGTCTCTCGCGCCCCCGCTCTCAAGATAGGGGGCGTCCCGGAGGGTTTCCATGGCGCAATGCCGGCCATCGTCCGATGCGACCGCGCAGGCTCGTTAAACGACCGTCGCATCGGCATTAGACATTGGTCGTAAGTAGAAACATCAAGGGTTAACTTACCCCAGGATTCACCATGACTTCGTAGAAACCGGCAACTCGGTCGCGAAGGTGGCAAACGATGAGCAGCGCAAAAAAAGATGACATGGCGTCGACGCGTCTCGACTTTTTCGGCATTACCGAAGAAGACTATGGTAAATTTCCCAAGATTGCCAAGAGTGTAGACAAAGTCGCGGTCAAGGCGCTGGACGATCTCTACAAGAAGATCAAGAAAACGCCCGAAGTCGCGCACTTCTTCACCTCCGACAAGGTGATCGAGCACGCGAAGGCCAAGCAGATCTCGCACTGGGCCGGTCTCTTCTCCGGTCGGATGGGCCCCGACTATCACGCGAACGCCGAACAGATCGGCATGGTTCACGCGCGTATCGGCCTGGAGCCGACCTGGTATATCGGCGGCTATGCCAGCGTTCTCGAACGCGTGATCAAGCAGATTTGCGGCGGCCTGCTGGGCGGAGCCGCCGGCGCCACCGTCGCGACGCTGGTCAAGGCCGCGCTCGTCGACATGGACATCGCGCTCTCGGCCTACTTCAAGGCCGAGGAACAGTCGCGCCTCGCGGTGATCGACCAACTCGGCCAGGCGCTCGCCGAAGTGGCCAAGGGCAATTTCTCGGCCAAGCTCACCGGCCTGCCCGAGGCCTACAAGCAGATCGAGCGCGATTTCGAGGCGATGCGCGACGGCATCGACGGCGCGCTGACCGCGGTCGCCGACGGCGCCGGACGCATCAACACGGGTTCGAGCGAAATTCGCCAGGCTTCCGAAGACCTGGCCCAGCGCACCGAACGCCAGGCGGCCTCGCTCGAGGAAACCGCGACGGCCATGGAAAAGCTGACCGCCGGCGTGCGCGAAGCGGCCGACGGCGCCATGAACATGACCAAGGTCGCGGGCGAAGCCAACAGCGAGGCGCATACCGGCGGCCAGGTCGTCAGCCAGGCGGTCGCGGCGATGGACCGCATCCAGAAGAGCTCGGCCGAGATCTCGACGATCATCGACGTCATCGACGGCATCGCCTTCCAGACCAACCTGCTCGCGCTCAACGCCGGCGTCGAAGCCGCGCGTGCCGGCGAGGCGGGCAAGGGCTTCGCCGTCGTCGCGAACGAGGTGCGCCTGCTCGCGCAGCGCTCGGCCGATGCCGCCAACTCGATCAAGGCGTTGATCAACACCAGTGTCGAACAGGTCGGCCTCGGCGCCCAGCTCGTCGACAAGTCGGGCACCGCCTTCGAGGCGATCGCCGCCCGCGTCGGCGACGTCGACAAGCTCGCATCAACGATCGCCGGCCTCGCGCAGACCCAGGCGGTCAACCTCGCCCAGGTCAACGCCGCGGTCCGCGACATGGACCAGATGACCCAGCACAACGCCGCCATGGTCGAGCAGTCGAGCGCCGCTTCGCGCAGCCTCGCCAGCGAGGCGGGCGAGCTCTCGTCGCTGGTTTCGCGCTTCACGCTTTCGGGCGGTTCGCGCCAGGTCGCCAGCCCGCCGGTAAGCATCGCGCCGAAATCGCCTTTCGTGCTGGCGCGCCAGGCGCCGGCACGCGCGCCGGTCGCGATCGGCAATGCCGCAATCGACCAGGACTGGACCGAATTCTGAACCGCTCTTGCCCGATCCCGGACGGCGAACGATAAGCGCCGTCATGGGTACCGTGCACAAGTTCAAGCGTCCGCCGAAGAATCGCGGTCAGTTCCAGGGCTACAACCCCAAGCCGCCCCACGATCCGCGCGATCCGCGCAAGGGTGGTCGCGGCACCGGCCGGCGCTGGTGGCAGTGGAAGTGGTGGGGCCCGCTCGCGGTCCTGACGCTCGCCGTCGTGCTTGGCCTGCTCAGCGCCGGGCGCTGAGCTGCGAAACCCGCCGATGCGATCCGATCGACTGGCCCGCGCCCTCGCGGAAAGCCTCGCGCGCCATCAGAGCCGCGGCCTCGTCGACGCGGCTGCCGGGCTGAGCGACGTCGTCATCCACGGCAGGCTGGATCTCCAGGCGGTTGCCGAGGACGTGGCGCTTGCCGCCGGCCGCCGTCCGCAATCGGCGCGGCGCTCGTGGGCGGGCTGGTTTGCCCAGGATGTCGACGATCGCCGTGCGCTCTCGCGGCGCGAGCACCGGCAGCGCTGCCTGGCCGAACAGGCGCGCCGCGATCCGGCCTCGGCCGATGCGGCGATCGCGCGCCTCAAGCTGCGCGATCAGGCGAGCGTCAGGTAGATCTCGGCCTCGATCACCCAGTCGGCGCCGAGCTTGCGCCACTTGGCGCTGTAGCTGCCCGAGGCGAGTTCGCGCCCCGAAAGACTGACCCCGCGCCATTGCCCATGTTCGAAAGCCAGCGGCGCGACCGGCGAGGCCTCGATCCGCTCGGGCGTGCGCGTGTAGATCGTGCGATCGGGCGCGGCGAATTCGTACTTCCACGACTTGAGCTGCGCCTGCCGCCCCGAAATCACGGCACTGTCGGTGCCCGCGACGAGCACCACGTCGCGCGCGAGCAGCGGCCCGATCGCCGCGAGATCGGCCTCGGCCAGCGCGCGGTTGAACGCGGCGCGGCGCAGGCGGATTGCGAGATCGGGCGTATCCATTGCGATGGTCAGTCCTTCGGCTTGAGCGTGACCCAGATGTCGACCGGCGCGACGAACTTGCCCGGCGCGGGCTTGCCCACGTCGATGCGCTCGGCCGTGACGAGTTCGCCGGTCTCGAGATTGAAGGAAATCCAGGGCTTGGGCATGCGCCCGAAGCTCATCTTCTGGATCGGACGGCCGGTGACCGTGTTCATGATTGTCGCGATGATTGCCATGCCGCGCCGGTAGCGAAGCCGGGGGCGCGGCGTCCAGCGGGGGATGGCACAGGGTTGTTCAAAGGTGGCCTGATGGAGATTGCTTTGCCCAACGGCTCTTTCGCGCCGGGGCAATAGCCAACGGCTCATCTGCATCTTCAACGTATCGCAAATGTCGATGACATTAAGCGTTTTTTGCTCGGTCTTCGCCTGACAGCATTTGCTCATTCAACATGACCGATCTCTCGAGTGCCACCGCGATCCGATCTTGAGCCTTAAGCGAAGCGAGATAAATATTGTCTCGGAGAATGAAGCCGTTGGCAGCGTACGCCTCAACGGCCAGATCGGCTTCCGACGCTTTGATCCCAACCGCATTGAGGGCGGCCGATAGCAATTTTGTTTGCGCGGCCAAAACGTCCTGGTTGTGCAAATTGGCGCCTTCAGGTGTTGATGGCTGTTCGCGACGAATGTTGCGATGATATTCTTTGAAAGCCTCCATTACTGGTCTGCAGTGAGCAAATTCTACCCGCAGAAGATTGATGGCTCCGGAATAATTCGGATCTGCCGGAAGGTGTCGGGTTGTCATCAACGCTCGAACAACCACCATTTTGCCTTCGCGGTCGCGGCGTCTGCCTTCAATCCAGAGTATTATGCAGACGGCAAAAATGGGTGAGACCACTACACCGGCGAGTGTAAGCCATTCATTCAAGGTCATTGCTTGTCCCCCTCAGGAGAACGTGCACGGTATTCGGCGAGCGGGCAACTCGACGTTGGCCGTTACGGAAATCACCATGGAACAATGGAAGTTGTCTGAACCGAACCGCGCTTGCAAGAGCCGAAGGTTTCGCATCTCGCATAAAAGTGCATGCTTACCATGCAGCGGAAAATGTGGAGGCCCGAGCCGGAATCGAACCGGCGTGCAAGGATTTGCAGTCCTCTGCGTCACCACTCCGCCATCGGGCCTCGATCGCGGGAAAGCGCCCCTAACAACCTCTGCCAGCCAGCGCAATCGGATTCGGTGCGTTCAGCTCACCCGCTCGAAATCGAGGTGGCGGCGGAGCGGGTCGGCAGCGCGCAGGCGGACGCGGATCGTCTCGCCGGGGATCACGCCGTGCGCCGTGGTGCGCGCGACGATCGGCAGGTCGGTGAGCTGGATGCGCGCGCCGCTCTCGCCCAGGTCGGTGACCACGGCGCGGAACTGTTCGCCCTCGTGGTTGGCGAGCAGCGCGACTTCGGCGAGGTCGATCACCGCGCGCTCGATCTGGCCGTCGCGGCTCTCGGCCTTGGCCATGGCTGTGGGCAGGCGCTCGAAGGCGGCCTGGACCTCCTCGGGCACCGGCTGGCCGTTGGCGACTGCGAGCACGGCCTGGAGCACGTAGCGGTCGGCCAGTCGGCGCAGCGGCGCGGTGCAATGCGCATAGGTCGCGGCCATGGCGGCGTGCCACGGCGTCTCGCCCTCGCGGAACGGTACGTAGGAAGCGCCGCGGCCGGCGCGGCGGATCGCCAGCATGAAGGCGGCCTCGGGCGCGACCGTGGGGCGCAAGGACTTCTCGAACTGGGCGAGCGGCATGCCTTCGGGCCAGGCGAGGTGGAAGGCCTCGGCGGTGCGGCGCAGCCGCGGCTCGGCGCCGGCATCGGGCTCGGGCATGACGCGGAACAGGCCGGTGCGCGCGGCAAGCAGGGCATCGGCGACCGCGAGGTTGGTCGCCAGCGACAGCGCGGCGTTGCGCTCCTCGGCGGGGAGCTGCGGGCGGTAGCGCAGGGTGAAGTGGCCGGCCGCATCGCGCGTGACCTCCTGCTCGGGCGGATCGACGCGCCCGGCGCCGCGGCGGTCCTCGGCGGCTTCGATCCGCGCGGCGAGCTCGGCGAAGCCCGGCGGCAGGTCCTCGTCGCGCACGGTCTCGTAGGCGAGCTTGGCGCGGCTCTCGATTAGCGCGCGGACCACGCCCTCGAGCTTGACCGCACCGTCGGGCGCGACGCGCGTGATCAGGACCACGGCCGGGCGCGGTCCGCCCGGGAGGAGGCTGGCCGCCCTTTCGCTGAGCGCGGGCGGATAGAGGTTGGCCTTGCCGTCGGGCAGGTAGGTCGTCGTGCCGCGCTTCCAGGCCTCGACGTCGAGCGGGTCGCCGTCTCGCACGAACCAGGCGACGTCGGCGATCGCGTAGTGGAGCAGCAGGTCGGTTCCGGCGCGCTCGATCGCGAAGGCCTGGTCGAGGTCGGTCGAGCTGGCGGGATCGAGCGTGACGAAGTGCCGACCAGGGAATTTGGCCGTCCAGTCGGCGTGTTCGCTCGGCTTGCGCGCGGCGGCCGCTTCGCCGGCGGCGCGCACTTCGGGCGGGAGGTCGTCCGGCACGCGGAACTGCGCGCGGATCGCGGCCAGCCCCTCGGACAGCAGGCTCTGGGGATCGCGTAAGGCTTTCATCGCGCGAAAGGAGCCTATCGCTTATCGCTTGGCAAGATTGCCTATTGCTCAGGGGTGCGGGCCGCGGGCTATAGCGGGGCAACCGCTTTCAGGAGATCCCCATGAAGACCCGCGCCGCCGTCGCCTTCGCGCCGAAGACCCCGCTCGAGATCGTCGAGCTCGACCTCGAAGGTCCCAAGCCCGGCGAGGTCCTGGTCGAGATCATGGCGACGGGCATCTGCCACACCGACGCCTATACGCTCGACGGCTTCGATAGCGAGGGCATCTTCCCCTCGGTGCTCGGCCACGAGGGCGCGGGGATCGTGCGCGAGGTCGGGCCGGGGGTGACCTCGGTCAAGCCCGGCGACCACGTCATCCCGCTCTACACCCCCGAATGCCGCCAGTGTAAGTCGTGCCTTTCGGGCAAGACCAACCTCTGCACCGCGATCCGCGCCACCCAGGGCCAGGGGCTGATGCCCGACGGCACCAGCCGGTTCTCCTACAAGGGCCAGACCATCTTCCACTACATGGGCTGCAGCACCTTCTCGAACTTCACCGTCCTGCCCGAGATCGCCGTCGCCAAGATCCGCGAGGACGCGCCGTTCGACAAGTCGTGCTACATCGGCTGCGGCGTCACCACCGGCGTCGGCGCCGTGGTCAAGACCGCCAAGGTCGAGCCGGGCGCCAATGTCGTGGTCTTCGGGCTCGGCGGCATCGGCCTCAACGTGATCCAGGGCGCGCGCATGGTCGGCGCGGACAAGATCATCGGCGTCGACATCAACGATACCAAGGCCGAATGGGGCACGCGCTTCGGCATGACCCACTTCTACAACCCCAAGGGCAAGTCCACGCCCGAGGTCGTCGCCGATCTCGTCGCGCTGACCGAGGGCGGCGCCGACTATACCTTCGACTGCACGGGCAACACCGAGGTCATGCGCCAGGCGCTCGAAGCCTGCCACCGCGGCTGGGGCGTCTCGACCGTGATCGGCGTGGCCGAGGCAGGCAAGGAGATCTCCACGCGCCCGTTCCAGCTCGTCACCGGCCGCGTCTGGCAGGGTAGCGCCTTCGGCGGCGCCAAGGGCCGCACCGACGTGCCCAAGATCGTCGACTGGTACATGAACGGCAAGATCGAGATCGACCCGATGATCACCCACGTGCTCACGCTCGAGGAGATCAACAAGGGCTTCGACCTGATGCACGCGGGCGAATCGATCCGCTCGGTCGTGGTGTTCTGATGGAGCAGGTCCCGGTCCAGGTCGTATCAGAGACGAAAAGCCACGGCGGCACCCAGGGTGTCTATAGCCACCCGTCGGCCGCGACCGGGACCGAGATGACCTTCTCGGTCTTCGTTCCCGACCGTCCGGAAGGAACGAAGCTGCCCGTGCTGTGGTACCTCTCGGGCCTGACCTGCACCCACGCCAATGTCACCGAGAAGGGCGAGTTCCGCGCAGCCTGCGCCGAGGCCGGTGTGATCCTCGTCGCGCCCGACGCCAGCCCGCGCGGCGACGATGTGCCGGACGATGCCGACAAGGCCTATGACTTCGGCCTCGGCGCCGGCTTCTACGTCGACGCCACGCAGGAGCCTTGGGCCCGCAACTACCGCATGCGCTCCTATGTCGAGAGCGAACTGCCCGAACTCGTCGCGACCATATTCCCCGCCGACATGACGCGGCAGGGGATCACCGGCCATTCGATGGGCGGCCACGGCGCGCTGACGATCGCCTTGCGCAATCCCGGTCGGTTCCGCTCGGTCAGCGCCTTCGCGCCGATCGTCAGCCCGCTGAACTGCCCCTGGGGCGACAAGGCGCTCGGCGGCTATCTCGGTCCCGATCGCGCGGCCTGGCGCGAATACGATGCCTGCGCTCTGATCGCCGACGGTGCACGCCTGCCGAATCTGCTGGTCGACCAGGGCGAGGCCGACGGCTTCCTGGCCGAGCAGCTCAAGACGCAGCTGCTGGTCGAGGCCTGCGCCGAGGCGGGGATCGCGGCGACGATCCGCATGCAGCCCGGCTACGACCATTCGTACTATTTCATCTCGAGCTTCCTGGCCGAGCACGTGGCCTGGCACGCTGGGCACCTGCATCGCGGCTGAGCTTGCGCGCGGGAACATCCGGCCGCACTATCGGTTCGAAAGCCATGAATTCGGGAGGAGTTGGCATGATCCTGGGAGCCGTTCTGGCGGGTGGCCAATCCTCGCGCTTCGGTAGCGACAAGGCGCTCGCCGAATTTCGCGGCCATACCTTGCTCGCTCATGCGGTCGACATGCTGTCGGGCTGGTGCGAGCACGTCATCGTCGTCGGACGCGAGACCGCGCCGGCGCCGACCCTGCCCGATTGGCCGCGCCCCGGCATGGGCCCGCTCGGCGGCATCGCCGCGGCGCTCCACCACGCGCGCGACGAGGGCTACGAATTCCTGCTGACCTGCGGCGTCGATTCGCTCGACCTGCCCGAGAACCTGCCCGAACTGCTGAGCCCCGCGCCGGCCTTCCTCGCCTCGCAGCCGATCATCGGGCTCTGGCCTTCGAGTGCGGTCGGCGCGGTCGAGGACATCCTCCATGCCGAAGGCTCGCATTCGCTCAAGCGGCTGACCGCGGTGATCGGCGCACGCGCGGTAACGGTCGGCGCCGAACCCGCCAACATCAACACCCAGGCCGATCTCGCCGCCTTGGAGCGCCGGCTGGGCGGTTAGGGCCGAATGGAGCGGGGCGGGCGGGCTTCGCTAGTCTAATGTCGCCAACTTTGCGGCCATGACGCGCAACCGTTGATTGCCTCGATAACAGACCCTTCTCACATACTCTCCGTCGCCCCGGGCTTGACCCGGGGCCCCGCTGTTCTTCAACTCGGCGCATGGACAGGGAGCGGCGAGGCGGCTGGGTCTATATCATGGCCGACCGTTATCGGGGCACGATCTACGTGGGCGTGACGACGGACCTGCCGCGCCGGATATTCCAGCATCGCCAAGGAACCGGATCAGACTTCTGCTACCGGTACGGATTGCGGCGACTGGTATGGGCGGAGCGCGGCGAAACCATCGAAGACTGCATCGCCCACGAAAAGCGGGTCAAGCGATGGCGGCGCGCCTGGAAGTTTGCTCTGATCGAGCGTGGCAATCCTGATTGGAACGACCTCTACGACTTTCTCGTCTGACCGGTCGGGTACGGACAAAGCGGGACCCCGGGTCAAGCCCGGGGTGACGGGGTGACGGGGTGAGGAATGGTGGAGATTCCACCTTTCAGAGCAAAACCCGACAGTCCGCATCCTAAGGCAACTAGAGCATCCCCAATCATGCGTCTCCCGTGGACGCCAGCTAAGCCTTCTCCGCCGTCGCTTTCGCCTGCTTCTCCAGCCCCCGCTTCAATCCCGCCAGCTTCTCGACCGCGCGCGCCGCGTGCGGGCCGATCCAGCGTTCGTGGATCTCGTGGATCGGCAGCGGATTGAGGTGGTTCCAGCGCTCGCGGCCGCGCCGTTCGGCGATCACCAGGTCGGCCGCTTCCAGCACTTTCAGATGCTGCATCACGCTGCAGCGGTCGAGCTCGGGAAACAGCGCGCATAGCGCGCCCGTGGTCAGCGGCGTGTCGCGCAGGTGGTCGAGCAGCGCGCGCCGTGCGGGCGAGGCGAGCGCGCGAAAGACCGCGTCTTGGCGTTCGGACGGTGACATGTTATGAATATATAACATATTAGATCGACTCGCCAAATCGGTTTTTCTGGAAAGGTCACGCCGTGGAACTCAAGTTCAAGGTTTTCGCCCACGTCTCGCGCCCCAGCCACGAGGTGTTCGAGGCCGTCGCCGATCCGGCCAAGCTCTCGGGCTATTTCACCACGGGCGGGGCCGAAGGACGGCTCGAGGTGGGCAGCGCCGTGACCTGGGACTTTCACGATTTTCCCGGGCGCTTCCCGGTCGAGGTGATCGAGGTCGTGCCCGATCGGAAGATCGTGCTGAAGTGGGAAGCGAACGAGGGCGAGGCGCAGCCCGGCTATCAGACCACGGTGACGATGGAGTTCGCTCCGCTCGACGACGACACGCGCACCCTGGTCTCGATCACCGAGGAAGGCTGGCGCGAGAACCAGGCGGCGCTGGGCTCGTCCTACGGCAATTGCATGGGCTGGTCGCAGATGCTCGCCGCGCTCAAGCTCTGGGTCGAACGCGGCATCAACCTGCGCGAGGGCATGTACCGTTAGAGCGGGGCGGGGCCGGGGATTGAACCCCAATCCTTTGTCGTCGCCCCTGCGCAGGCAGGGGCCCAGCCGACGGCGCCTCAACGCGCCTTCCGTTTCAGGACGAGAGCCTGGTTGGGCCCCTGCCTGCGCAGGGGCGACGGCTTTACGACCGAGTAGAATGATGTCTGCGCGTCACGGCGCGAGCTCACGGTGCTGCACATTCCGTCCCGGGAATGGAAGGGCTCCTACCATTGCTAGCTGGGCAAGCGGCGAACTGCTGGTATGCTGGGCGCTATGAAGTTGCTTGTCCAAGACGATGCCATAGAGGTGCCGCGCCGGCCTCGCGGACGGCCCAAGCTCGACGATGTCGCCCAGATCGATACGCTGCTGCTCGACGTGGCGCTGCGCGAGTTCCTGGCCGAAGGCTATGGCGGGACCTCGCTGACGCGCATCGTCAAGATCGCCGGTATCTCCAAGACCACGCTCTACACGCGCTATCCGTCGAAGGCCGATCTCTTCGCGGCGATCTGCCGGCGGCAGATCGAGCGCTTCTCCGCGGTAACCGCGCTGCGCTCGCCCAAGGGGCGGCTCGATCTCGCCTCGGGGCTCGAGGCCTATGGCAACCGCACGCTCGAGATCAGCCTCGAGGGCGACCTGCTCCACGTCAACCGGCTGATCTACAGCGAATCGGGCCGCTTCCCCGAACTGGGCCAGGCTGCCGCCGAGCGGACCCAGCTCGGCATCGAGGACGTCTCGATCTTCATCCGCACCTGCGCCGATGCCGAAGGCGTGCCCTGCCGCGATCCGCAGGCCGTGGCCGAGGCCTTCATCTTCATGCTGCGCGGCTGGTACGTCGACGTGCTGCTGACCAACCGCCATGTCTCGGCGCGTGACCGCCAGCGCTGGGTGGCCAACGCCGTGCGTACCTTGCTCGCGGGCCGTGCCGAATGGTGACGGGCTTGACGGGTCGGAGTTGCAAGCTCTAGCAACAAATAGTCGTCACGGTATCATAAGCCGGACGTTGGGAGAGCGGCGATGATCAGCAACCTACCGGCGCAGTGGGACCTCGAGGCAGACGTCGTCGCGATCGGCTCGGGCATCGGTGGGCTCTCCGCGGCGATCACCGCGCACGAACACGGCAGCAGCGCGATCGTGCTCGAACGCGCGGACAAGGTCGGCGGGGTCACCGCGCTGTCGCTGGGCGAGGTCTGGGTCGCGGGCAACCACCACGAGGAAGCGCTCGGCGTCGAGGACTCCGCCGACAGCGGCTTCCGCTATCTCAAGCGCCTGGCGATGGGCTACGGCGACGACGTGGCCATGCTCAACCTGGTCACCAACGCGCGCGAGGCGCTGCGCTATTTCGAGGACACCATCGGCCTCAGGATGGAGGCGATCCGCGGCTGTCCCGACTATTACTACGGCACGTCGAACGATGCGGTCCGCGAGGGGCGCCTTCTCGAATGCCTGCCTTTCGAAGCGGCGAGCCTCGGCGAGTGGCAGGAAAAGACGCGGATCTCGCCGCTCGTACCCTATGCGATGACCCACCACGACATGTTCTCGCGCGGCGGCGCGGCCAACATGATGAAGTGGGACTACGAACTGATGGCCGAGCGGCTGACCCAGGACGTCCGCTGCCTCGGCGCCGGCCTCGTCGCCTATTTCGTCAAGGGCGTGCTCGACCGCGGCATTCCGATGAAGACCGGGGTCAACGTCGTCGGCCTGATCGGCGACGGCGAGCGCGTAGTCGGTGTCCATGCAGTCGAGGACGGCAAGGACATCTATATAAAGGCCAACAAGGGCGTGGTCGTCGCGGTCAGCTCCTACGAGCGCAACCAGGGCTTCAACAAGACCGTGGGCTCGTCGCTCGATCTCGAATCGATGGTCTTCTCGACCGTCGACGGCGCGCACTTCCGCATGGCCGGGCCGTTCGGCGGCCGAGTGGCGCGCGTGCCCGACATCACCGGGCTCGGCTTCCATGTCGTCGGCGAGGAGGACGAGGAAGGCAAGCCGCTGTGGCGCTCGGCCCTGCAGCCGATCGGTCTGCCGCACGTCATCGTCGTCAACCGCGCGGGCAAGCGCTTCGGCAACGAGGCCTTCTATCGCGACATCCTCTATGCGGTCGATGCGATCCACGGCGGCACCCAGACCCATCCCAACATGCCGTGCTGGGCGGTGCTCGACAGCCAGCAGCGCGAGAAATACCCCTTCGCCAGCGTCATGCCGGGCCAGGAGATTCCCGAAGGCATGGCGATCAAGGCCGATAGCCTGGCCGAGCTCGCGGCCAAGACGGGGATCGACGCCGAGGGGCTGGCGGCGACCGTCGCGCGATTCAACCATTACGCCGAGAAGGGCGAGGATCCCGATTTCGGCCGCGGCACCCATGTCTGGAGCGCCTGGATGTGCGGCGATCCCTACAACAAGCCGCACCCCAATTTCGGCACCCTGGAGAAGGGGCCGTTCTACGCGGTGCCGCTCCATCGCTTCGGCGGCAGCGCCATCGCCGCCGCCGGGCTGCTCGCCGATCACCACTGCCGCGCGATCGGTTGGGACGATCAGCCGATCCCCGGACTCTACGTCGCGGGCAATTCGGTGGCACGCATGGATACGGGCGCGACGATGCAGAGCGGCGTCTCCAACGCGCGCGGCATGACCCACGGCTATCTCGCTGGCCGGCACGCTGCGGGGGTGCCGAGTCGGCAACTCCAGGCCGAAATCGACCGCGGCGCGCTCGACGCGCTCTGATTCGGCCGCGGATTCGGCGTTTCGACCTTTTCCTATGCGTGCCGCGGCGCGCGATGGGCGTTCCTCCTAAGGGGCCGCATGGCGATCCGCCGGGCGTCGCGGCGATCGATCTCGCACGGGCGCAAGGTTCTGCGCAGATTACGTAGTTATGCGAGATTGCATTCTTCGCGAGAATGCGAATCGGTGTTGCGGTGATACGCGTGAAAGACGCGCGTAATCACGCCGCGTGGCTGCGCGCTCCGCACTAATTGCGGCGCTGCAACATGCGCCTATTGTGTAAACCGGCGCGATATTCACCAATTTATAAGGCATAGGCCCCGCCGGTCGCGCGTGCGGGTTTGCCAGATTTCGCATGGTTTACAGTCGTTAAGAACGATGTTCGGTGCGGTTAGGCTGTGGCGTGGCGGGAAGGGCCGCGTGCGTCGCAGCGCAGTACTTCGCAGACTGCGCGCACGTAAGAAAACGGTCTTGCCGGTTCTTCGGGCCGTCACGACGATAGGTATCAAGCAGAAAGTCCCACTTGGCAAGGGCCGAGAGACAATGCTTCGTCGCTCGCGGGGCTCTATCGTGCGAGCCATTCTCAGTCGCGATTGAAATATAGCTTCCCGCCGGAGCCAACCGAGCCTTAAATAAAAGTCGCGATTTTCTCTGTGTATTAGATTATTTATTTTAACCAATTATTTTAACATTGAAAGACGAGCCGGTTTCTTTGCTTTGCTTTTAGGGCGATTACAGCAACATCAGGTGTTTCAGATTGGAACGGTGCTCTGAAACACTCGTTGCGTCGCACGTCTGACTCGGCTAATAGCAATTTAACGACTCGTTAATGGTGAAAACACCGGTAACGAATCGCCTAACAGTCGGGTTTCGAGAGCTAAGGGGGTTACCATAATGAAGCAGGTGAGGTTGGTCGCCATGAGCGCAGCGGCATTGGCCGCGGTCTCGATGGCAAGCGCGGCTTCGGCCCAGGAGCTGAAGTTCCAGTTCATCAACCCGTCGTTCGGCGGCAATCCGTTCAACTCGGATCACCTGCTGGCGATCGCCACGGCGCAGCGTCCGGACAAGCCGGCCAGCGAAGACGGCACGACCGGTGAACTGACCGAGGCGCAGCTGTTCGCCCGCCAGATCCAGAGCCGCCTGCTTTCCGCCCTGTCGTCGTCCGTGGTCGAGGCGATTACCGGTTCGAACCCCGGCACCACCGGCGAGTTCACCGTGGGCGACCAGAAGATCTCGTTCGAACGCACGCTCAGCGAAATCAAGCTGACGATCTTCGACAACACCACGGGTGAGAACACGGTGATCTCGGTCCCGGTGCTCAACTTCACCAATTCGGCCGCTTCGGCCGCACTCTCGGCCAATACGTCGGCCGAAAGCTCGCTGCTCGGCAGCACCCTCACGGGTACGTCGAGCGTGGAAGGTTCACTCCTGACCAGCCTGACTGGCCAGTAAACGGGGATTGGGGGGCAACATTATGAAGAAGACCGCAATTCTCGCGCTGATGTCGTGTGCGTCGCTCGCGCTCGGTGGCTGTGCCGCCGCGCAGAAGTCGCTGATCGCCACGGCCAGCGAAGCACCGCAGCTCGCCAAGGTCACCTCGAGCCAGCGTGACCTGATCTACCTGCCGCCGCCGCCGGCGCCGGTTCCCATCGCCGTCTACTCGTTCACCGACCAGACCGGCCAGCTCAAGCCCTCGGAAAACATCCAGAGCCTGTCGCGCGCCGTCACCCAGGGTGGCACCTCGATCCTGATCAAGGCGCTGCGCGATGCCGGCAACGGCAACTGGTTCACGGTGGTCGAGCGCGAGCGTCTCGACAACCTGCTCAAGGAGCGCCAGATCATCCGCGAGATGCGTCAGCGCTACCTCGGTGAGCCCGAGACGCCGTCGAACGTCCTGCCCTCGCTGCTCTTCGCGGGTATCCTGCTCGAAGGCGGCATCGTCGGCTACGACAGCAACACGCAGACCGGCGGCCTCGGTGCCCGCTTCCTCGGCATCGGCGGCAACATGCAGTGGCGCCAGAACACGGTCACGATCTCGCTCCGCGCGATCTCGGTGAAGACCGGCGAGGTGCTCGGCAACGTCACCACGACCAAGACGGTCGCTTCGGTGGCGATGAACGCCAACGTCTTCAAGTTCGTCACCTTCGACGAGCTGCTCGAGGGCGAGGCCGGCATCTCGGCGAACGAGCCGATGCAGATCGCCACCCAGGCAGCCATCGAGAAGGCGGTCTACGCGCTCGTCCTCGAAGGCGCCCAGCCCGGTGCCCGTCAGCTCTGGAACTTCGCGGACAAGGCCGCGGGCGACAAGCTGCTGACCGACTACCAGGCCGAGAAGAACCGCGCGCTGAGCCAGGCCTGGCGCGACGCCGCCCCGGCCGACCGCCGCGCCGAGCGTCAGCGCAAGCAGGCGCGCACCGTCACCCCGCCGACGAGCACGCAGACCGTGCGCCCGGCGACCGCTCAGGCTTCGGTGCCGAAGGCGGCCCGCCCGTAAGGGCAAACCAATTCCGCACGGCCCGGTCGCGGCCGTGCGGTCCACCAACTCGGTCCCGGCCATCGGGGGAGTGCGACCAGTGCACCAGGGGGCAGCCACAAGGCTTCTGGCACGCACGGAATGACCGGAGAGAGAGAATCCGGTGATCCAAAACTGCCGCTCAAAAGAGCGGTATGCGTATGAAACAGGAGAAGAGTACCATGATTAAGAAGCTTCTTATCGGCGCCTCGGCGCTGGCCATGACCACGACCGTTGCTCACGCGCAGCTCGTTTCGCAGGCAACTCCGGACGCTGCTGTTGAAGTCAACATCAGCAAGAACACCACCGTTCCGGTGACGAGCAACTCGACGTTCGGCAACAACATCGGTAACCGCGATGCCACCACGCCGGTCAACAAGGCCACTGCCGTCATCAACGCCGTTACGGGTGCGGGTCTTCCGGCTCTGACCGACGCCGGCAACAAGGCAGCTGTCGATCAGGACGGCGACAGCAACAACGGCGTCATCGACCAGCAGGGCGGTCAGCGTGGTTGGGCTGCCATCAAGCAGAACGGCGATTCGAACTCGGCTGACATCGATCAGGACGAAACCGTTGGCGGCAATGCCAGCATCGCGAGCCGCAACGCTGCTTTCGTTCAGCAGATCGGCAACGGCCAGAAGGCTGAAGTCAACCAGGTCAAGGACAGCAACGTCGGTGGCCGCAACAACGCCAGCATCCAGCAGGGCGGTTTCTCGACCACCTTTGCCAATCCGGCCTTCCCGTTCGGTCCGGCGAACATCACTGTCACTCCGAACGGCCTCAACAACCAGGCCCGTGTCGATCAGACCGGTTCGGGCAACGATGCGAACATCGCTCAGGGTGTCGGTGCGGTTATCGTCGGTGGTCTGAACTACGCTTACGTTGAGCAGGTTCGCCTGACCGCCGGTGGCGTGAACTCGAACAACAGCGCCACGATCCAGCAGCGCTTCGACGGCAATGCTGCCATCTTCCAGCGTGGCGCCACCAACTCGACGGCTGTCATCGTGCAGGGCCTTGGCCTGCTGTCGGCCGGTGGCCTGGACAGCGATGTCGTTCAGACCGGTAACAACAACTACGCCGCCAACTATCAGGATGTGACCTTCGGCAGCGCCGACTCGTTCATCAAGCAGAACGGCAACAGCAACAAGGCGTTCGTGAACCAGTCGGGCGATCTGACGAACGGTGTCTCGACCGTTTTCCAGAACGGCAACTTCAACGACGCGCTGGTTCTGCAGACCGCCGCGCCGGTTTCGACCGCCACGGTTTCGCAGCTCGGCAACAGCAACGTTGCCACTGTCAAGCAGTAATGGGTTTTGCGGGGTGGCCTCGGCCACCCCGCGCCTTTCCCGAACGAAGCTGCGGCTTCGCTCCGGTAAGGTCATTCATCGAACGGCGCGCTTTTCAAGCGCAGCCGAGGGGGAAGTGAAATGAACGCGCAGTGGAAGAAGATCGGGCTCGTGGCACTGATGAGCGTCAGCGCCCTGGCCTTCGCCCCGATGGCATCCGCGCAGACCGCGCCGACCCTGTCCGAATTCCAGAACGCCTGCGTCGGCACGGCCAACGTGGCCTGCATCGCGCAGATCGGCGATCTCAACCAGACGACTATCGACCAGACCGGCGCGCAGAGCAGCCGTGCGGTCGTCTACATCGCCGGCAGCAACAATGGCACCGGTTCGATCCAGCACGGGTCGTCGGGGCAGCTCACGGTCTATGTGCCCGTGGTCCAGTCGACCCCGTCCAATCAGAACACCAACAATGGTGGCAGCAACAACGGCGGCGACAACAACGGTAAGAAGCCGAACAGCGGCGGCAGCAACAACGGCGGCGAGCAGGGCAATCCCGACAACAATGGCGGCACCAACAATGGTGGCTCGAACAACGGCAAGGGGCAGGCGCAGAGCCAGGCCCCCGCGCCGATCCTGACCGCTGGCATCACGGTTCCGGCCAATCTGCCTTCGGGTGTCATCAGCCAGCGTGGCCCGCGCAACAGCGCCGAAGTCACCATTCGCGGCAACAACAATGACTTCTATGTTTCGCAGGAAATTGGCGACAACCGTGCCTTCCAGACGATCACCGGCGACCTGAACGCCGCGGTCGTCATCCAGAGCGGCGGCGACTACAGTTCGCAGACGCAGACGGGCAACGGCAACTTCTCCTATGTCTCGCAGTCGGGTGGCGGTAACACCGCGACGACGTCGCAGGACGGCAGCTCGGACATCTGGCTCGAGCAGCAGGGTGGCGGTAACAGCGCCAATCTCCTGCAGACCGGCGGCGGCAACAGCATCGCCCTGCGCCAGACCGGCAATGTCGCGATTTCGATCTCGCAGTATGGCGGCCGCAGCATCGCCATCGAGCAGCAGGCCGGCATGAGCGGTTCGTCGCCGATCTCGATCACGCAGAACTGATGAAATTTGCCGCCTAGCGGCTTGAGGAGAACGTAATGGGCAACAGGGCAAAACAGATCGCGCTCGGCGCCGCATCGGCCCTTGCGCTCATGGCCGCTCCGGCGTCGGCACAGTTGGTCGATCGCAGCAACAGCGCGAGCACGGGCACGACGGTCACCGACATTCAGATCGCCGATACACCGCAGACCTTCCTCGACGATCAGGTGCTCGCCGAAGCGCTGAAGAAGGCGGCGGATGCGCAGATCGTCAGCGGCAGCGCCTTCAACAAGGGCGATGTCGCGGGTGCTGCGCGCGCCGCCTTCGGCAGCTCGGCCGCTAACATCATCGGTAACTTCAACCTCGACGAAGTGCCGGGCCTCGAGTTCACCACCGCCGGTAACAAGATCGCCGCCGAACAGGACGGCACTCGAAACCTTGCGACGATCAACCAGGAGCGCAGCCGTGGCGGCTGGGCCGTGGTCAACCAGGCGGGCGAGGACAACTCCACCGCGATCACCCAGGCCGATACCCGCGCTCCGGGGGAGGCTTCACGGAACCGCGCCTATGTCGGTCAGATCGGCTCCGCCACACCTTCGGGCTCGGGGCTCTATTCGAACACTGCCGAGATCGTGCAGACGCACAGCTCGTTCGATCCGACCCGCGCCGTGGCTTCGGGCATCAACGATCCCAACAATGCGACGATCCAGCAGGGCGGCACGCGTGACCTCAACCTGCGCGACGTGCCTGTCTCCGCCACCGCGCGATCGGCGCAGAACCGCGCGCGCATCGAGCAGACCGGGGCGGGCAACGACGGCGTGATCCAGCAGGGTCTCGAGACCGCCGCGCTCTATGCCTTCGAACTCGGCGATCAGGTCGGTCGCAACAACCGCGCAATCATGACCCAGGTCGGCATCGGCAACCGCGCCGTCATCCTCCAGGAAGACGATGCCAATGCGATCACTCGCCAGTACGGCTCGGACAACGAAGCCTTCGTCTCGCAGAACGGCGACGTGCTCGACGGTGGCCAGTACAGCCTGATCGAGCAGGGTGCGCCCGAACTCCCCGACGTGAATAGCAATGTCGCGGTCGTGTTCCAGCGTGGTATCCTGCAGGAATCGCTGGTTCGCCAGCTTTCCAGCCGCAACCAGGCCTTTGTCAACCAGACGGCGGAATCGGGCTATGCCAAGTCCGCGATCGAGCAGCGCGGCGGCACCGACAATTTTGCCAGCGTGTTCCAGTCGGCGCCGTCGAGCACGGTCGATCAGGGCGTCTATAGCGCGATCGTGCAGAATGGTAACAGCAACGAGGCCTGGGTCTCGCAGCGCGTCGCTTCGAGCGCGAGCGCGATTTCGCAGACAGGCGACCGCAACTTCGCTAGTGTGCGCCAATAACGTCGCACCGCACGAGGATACCTGACATGAAACTGCGCCTGCTTCTTTCGCTTTCGGCCGTCGCGGCGATCGCGACCGCCGGTGCGGTCTCCGCGCAGCGGAGTGATCTCAGCGTCGATCAGGTTACGCCGAACGCCAATCGCGCGGTCGAGCAGATCGGCAATGCCGATGCCCGGCACTCGCCGGGCATGACCCAGGTCAGCCGCAACGCCGTGCCCGCTGCGCCCAATCAGGTTTCGAGCCCGCGCGCCGGTCGCGATCCCGCGCTCGGCCAGCTCTCGACGCGCGCCGCGGGCAATGCCCCGACCGCGCAGCTCTCGACGCGCAACACGCCTACCGGCGTCGCCGCGCTGCCGCCGGGCCTCGCCGATGCCTGCGACCGCGCCGCGGCCGGGCAGGGACCCGCGCCCAAGGGCGTCGACTGCTCGATCGTCGTCCAGGCCGCGCCGCCGGCCGTGCTCGTCTCGGCCGAGCAGACCCTGCTGACCACCGACAACGAGCGCGACGGCCAGCGCATCGCCGCCGAACGCTTCGCGCGCGGCAATGCCCCCGACGCCGGCGAGGTCGCGCTGCGCCTGCAGACCGGCGACATCGCGAACTCGCCCGTCGCCCAGGCCGTCGCCGCCCAGGCCGCGGCCGCGGCCGTGCAGAACGCCGCCGCGGGCACGCCCGGCACCGTCAGCGCCGGCGGTGCGACGATCGTCCCCGGCGGCGCCAGCCTCGGCGCCCCGCCGGCCGGCAACTGAGCCCATGCGCGTCTGGCTCGCCGGGCTGCTTGCGGCCTTTGGCGCTACGCCCGTGACCGCTGCGCAACCCGAGCCCGTGAAAGTCTGGATCGCCGCCGAACCCGTCGCGGGCGGCGGCGAGGTCTTCGTCGGCTATGCCAGCGCCGATTCGGCGTTAACCCTGCGCTATCAACTCGTCGGCGAAAAGCGGGGATCCGGCGGACATTCGAGCGTGTCGCAGGGCGGCCAGGTGGCGGTCACACCCGGCTCGGCGGCGCGTCTGTCGCAGGTCTCGTTCGGTCGGCTCGGCGAATCGGACCATTATTCCATACACTTGCGTGTCTACGAGGGCGTAGAACTACGGGGGGAGACCGTTCTCGATAGGTAAATATCGGTTAACTCTGGCCAAGAACTACGTTTTTACCGCCGGCGCATAAATTCTGCCTCATCGAACATCCGAGAGAAGGCAGCAGAAAAATGCGCAAGATCGACATCATGATTTCGGCCGCGACTGCGGCTCTTTCTTTCGCCGCCGCGACGCCCGCGATGGCCGTCCAGTCCGATGCTTTCGTCGACCAGGTCAGCCTCGGTGCGGCCAAGTCGGCAGGCATCGAGCAGGTCGCCCCGCGCGCCGCCGCCAGCACTTTCGTCGCCCAGGTCGAGACGGCCGATAGCGGCAACACCTACAGCTTCCAGGCGACCACCGAAGTGATCCGCTTCGCCGACGCCGCTTCGGCCGAGCAGATCTCGCCGGGCCTGAACTCGCGCGGCGGCGGTGCCGAACTCGCTTTCCTGGGCCTGGGTCTCGACCTCGGCAAGTTCCAGCGCGTCTCGGGTGAAGGCAAGGCCTCGTACACCGACAGCAACAACAACACCCAGCAGTACGCCTGGAACGGCAATGACAACCTCCAGGTCGCCCTCCAGCGCGGCGCGGACAACTTCGCTTCGCTCGAGACCGTGGGCAACGGCAACGTCGGCTTCATCCTGCAGGACGGCCAGGGCAACCGCGCCACGACCCAGCAGTTCGCCGACAACGCCTTCGCCTCGATCCTGCAGTTCGGCAACCAGAACCAGGCTTCGGTCTACCAGGGCACCAATTCCAGCGTGGCCTTCGTCTCGCAGAACGGCATCGGCAACGTGGTTTCGATCCGCCAGTAATTGCCCCGGTAAGGGGGGCCGCGTCACCGGCGCCTCCCCGCTTACGGGCCGAGACGGCAGCAGCGGCGCAAGCCCTGCTGCCGTTTTGCTTTGTGCGGCAGTCTGGCGGCGGAATGCGGCGCCAATGGCAGCTGTCAAGAAAACGCCCGAAACGGGGGCGGCCGCGGTCCGGGTCAGGCCTGGAAGTAGTCGCGGTACCAGGCGACGAAACGCCTAACCCCTTCGCGCACATCGGTTTTCGGGCTGTAGCCGGTCAGGCTCTGGAGCAGCGAGGCGTCGGCCCAGGTCGCCGGAACGTCGCCGGGCTGCATGTCCATGTAGTTGCGCACCGCCTTCTTGCCGAGCTCCTGCTCGATCGCGTCGATGAAGTCCTCGAGCCGGATTTTGTCGCTGTTTCCGATATTTACCACGCGGAACGGCGCCACCGGCGAGAGGCTGTCGCCCGCCGGAATCGCCGCCCGGTCGGCCGGCCTGACCGGCACTGCGTCGATCAAGAGCCTGATTCCATGGACCAAATCCTCGACATAGGTGAAGTCGCGCCACATCTGCCCATGGTTGTAGATGTCGATCGGCGTCCCCTCGAGGATGCCCTTGGTGAACTTGAACAGCGCCATGTCGGGCCGGCCCCAGGGGCCGTAGACCGTGAAGAAGCGGAACATCGTGACCGGCAGGTTCCACAGGTGGGCATAGGAATGGCCCATCTCTTCGTTGGCTTTTTTCGTGGCCGCATAGATGGTTAGCGGCGTGTCGCACTTCTGCGTTTCGCCGAAGGGCATGTCCTCGTTGGCACCGTAGACCGACGAGGTCGAGGCCATCAGCAGGTGCTGCACCCCCAGTTCGCGCGCCACTTCCATGACGTTGAACGTGCCGGTGATGTTGGTGTCGATATAGGTGCGCGGATGCTCGAGGCTGTAGCGCACCCCGGCCTGGGCGGCGAGGTGGACGATCGCATCGGGCCTGGCCTGGTGCGCGAAGTCCATCAGGCGCTGGTGATCGAGGATGTCGAATTCCTCGGCGCTGAAGGCGTTGCTCTCGCGCAGCATGGCGTGGCGGCGGTGCTTGATGCCGACGTCGTAGTAGTCGGTGATCGCATCGACGCCGACGACGCGGAAGCCCTCGGCGAGGAGGTGGCGGGCGAGGTGGAAGCCGATGAAGCCGGCCGTGCCGGTGACGAGGACGGTGCGCATGGCCGGTTTGCTTATGCCTTCATGGTTAACGATCGCCTACCTGTTGCCCTATAGTCGAACCTGTCGCCGTATGGCGACCGATCGCGGTGCGATGATCGGACCTCGGCATGCGGTATCCCGGTACAACTTTCACTGCACTGCACAAATAATCTGGTTATGCTTGGCTCATGAACGCACAATCGCTCCGCAAGCCGGTCCGCAAAGCAGTGTTTCCGGTGGCCGGTCTCGGCACCCGTTTCCTTCCCGCCACCAAGGCCATCCCCAAGGAGATGTTGCCGATCATTGATCGCCCTCTGATCCAGTACGCGGTCGACGAGGCGCGCGAGGCGGGGATCGACCAACTGATCTTCGTCACCGGTCGCGGCAAGACGGCAATGGTCGAACATTTCGACCACGCCTTCGAGCTCGAGACGACGATGCGCGATCGCAGCAAGAACCTCGACGCGCTCGAGCGGACCTGGGTGCAGCCGGGCAATCTGATCACGGTGCGCCAGCAGGTGCCGCTTGGGCTCGGTCACGCGATCTGGTGCGCGCGCGCGATCGTCGGTGACGAGCCTTTCGCGATCTTTCTGCCCGACGAACTGATGGTCGGATCGCCGGGCTGCATGAAGCAGATGGTCGAGGCTTACAACGAGATCGGCGGCAACCTGATCAGCGTCCTCGAAGTCCCGCGCGAGGAGGTGCCGAGCTACGGCGTGATCGCGCCCGGGCAGCGGCTCGACGGTTTCGGCGGCGCTCTGACCGAGGTGCGCGGCCTGGTCGAAAAGCCGAAGCTCGAGGAGGCGCCCTCGAACCTCATCATTTCAGGGCGTTACATTCTCCAGCCCGAGGTCATGCGCACGCTCGAGAGCCAGGAGAAGGGTGCGGGCGGCGAGATCCAGCTGACCGATGCCATGGCGCGGATGATCGGCGAGCAGCCGTTCCACGCGGTGACCTTCGCCGGCCGGCGGTTCGACTGCGGTTCGAAGATCGGCTTCGTCGAGGCGACCCTGGCGCTCGCGCTCGAACGTCCCGACATGGCCGACGACATTCGCCAGATCGCGCGGCGTCTGCTCGACTGAGTTGCTGGTTGGCGGGCCGGTCGCGCCGGCCCGCCTACGGGCCTCAGCGGCCGATGCCGTGATAGACGAGGCCGGCGGCCTCGGCGGCGCTGCGATCGTAGATGTTGCGCAGGTCCACCAGCACCGGCTGTGCGAGCTTTTCGCGCATGCGGCGCAGGTCGAGCGCGCGATAGGCATCCCATTCGGTGACGATCACCGCAGCGGTCGCGCCTTCGATCGCCTCCCACGGATCGTCGGTGAACACCACGTCGTCGAGCACCTTGCGCGCCTGGTCCACGCCTTCCGGATCGCAGGCGGCGATCGTCGCGCCGGCGTCCTGGAGCGCGCGGATGATCGCGATCGAGGGCGAATCGCGCATGTCGTCGGTGTTCGGCTTGAAGGTCAGGCCGAGGATCGCAACGCGCTTGCCGCGGACGTCGCCACCGGCCGCGGCGATCACCTTGCGGCCCATCGCGCGCTTGCGCTGATCGTTGACCGAGACGACGGCCTCGACGATGCGTTGCGGCGCCTCGAAGTCCTGCGCAGTCTTGAGCAGCGCGATCGTGTCCTTGGGGAAGCAGGAGCCGCCGTAGCCGGGCCCGGCATTCAGGAACTTCGAGCCGATGCGATTGTCGAGCCCGATGCCGCGCGCGACGTCGCGCACGTCGGCGCCGACCTTCTCGCAGAGATCGGCCATCTCGTTGATGAAGGTGATCTTGGTCGCGAGGAAGGCGTTGCCCGCATATTTCGTGAGCTCGGCACCGCGACGGCTCATCTCGATCAGCGGTGACTTGCCGCCGAGGAACAGCGGTCGGTAGATCTCGCGCATGACCTCGAGCCCGCGCTCGTCCTCGCCACCGATGACGATGCGGTCGGGGTGCTTGAAGTCGGCGATCGCCGCGCCCTCGCGCAGGAACTCGGGGTTCGAGATCACGGCGAACTCGGCCTGCGGATTGGTCTCGCGGATAATGCGCTCGACCTCGTCGCCGGTGCCGACGGGGACGGTGGACTTGTTGACCACCACGGTGAAGCCGTCGATCGCCTGCGCGATCTCCTGCGCGGCGCCATAGGCATAGGACAGGTCCGCATAGCCGTCGCCGCGGCGCGAAGGGGTGCCGACGGCGATGAAGACGGCGTCGGCGCCGCGCACGGCCGAGGCGAGATCGGCGGTGAACGAGAGGCGCTTGGCCTTGACGTTGCTCGCGACGAGATGGTCGAGGCCGGGCTCGAAGATCGGGATCTCGCCGGCGTTCAGCGCGGCGATCTTGGTTTCGTCCTTGTCGACGCAGACGACGTCATGTCCGAAATCGGAGAAGCAGGCGCCGGAAACGAGGCCCACATAGCCCGATCCTATCATCGCGATGCGCATTCGGAGATTGTCCCTTGTTAATCTGGTGCCGCGTGATCGCGCGACGGCGTCTCGCCCGCGATATAGCGGAACGATGACGGAACGCGGAAGCCGTTAGCATGCTGCGCGGGCTTTCGACAGGAGGGGCGGGCGTTGCGATTCGCCGCGTGCCCGGTGCGGCAGGACCAAGACAGCTTTGCCGACCCGCGGCCGGCGCATAAAAGGGGGGCGGATGCGAGCGGGGGCTCGGCTGTAAGCGGGTGAAAATAACAGATTACGACAAGAAAATGTCGCCTGCGCGGAGCGGGCGGCGCCCCCTTTCTGCGCCCGGAATCGGGCTCGTGGAAGCCCCGATCAGTGCCAGCCAACGGTCCGTCGTATTCCTGAGTTTTTGTACACTTTTGAACGCTTTACGGGGTATTCCTAATCTTCATTTACCGTCGATCACCACAGAAAATTGAGCCCCGCGAGGCATATACCCGCTCACTGCAACGGGGTTCCTAAATGTCTATCAATCTTACCGCCGGTTCGCTGTCGGCGTCGGACTTTCTTTCCACTCTTGGGGTCAACACGCATTCCGGTTTCGTCATGGATGGCTACGCCAATACGGCGCTGGTCATCAAAAGCCTCAACTATCTGGGTATCGACACGGTCCGCGATGCCTTCTCGGCACAGGGCGCCGCGCAGCAGGCGCTGACCGCGCTGGCCGATGCCGGCATCAAGTTCGACTTCATTCTCTCCCCGCAGGCGACCACGGCCGATCTGCAGACCTGGGTCAAGAACGTCGGCGCTTTCGCCAAGGGCAATCCCGGCGCGGTGATCGCGGTCGAAGGCCTCAACGAGGTCGACCTCAACGCGGTCAACTTCAACGGCAACACCACGTTGGCCGGCGCCGCGGCGGCGCAGCAAGTGCTCTATGGCGCGGTTAAGACGAACGCCGATCTCGCCGGCATACCGGTGATCAATCTCTCGATCGGGCATGAGGACGCCAGCAAGTACGCGGCGGTCGGCAATCTTTCGCTCTATGCCGACTATGGCAACTCGCACGCCTATACCGCCACCGGTGGGAGCGCCGACGCGCAACAGGAACGCCTGCTCGCGCTCGCGACCAATGCCGTCGGCGGTCAGAAGGTCTTCATCACCGAGACCGGCTATACCACGCACGAAACCGAGGATCGCCTGGGCGTCAACCAGTCGAGCCAGGCCAAGCTGACCCTGACGGCGCTGTTCAACGCCTTCGAGAACGGCTCGGCCCAGACCTTCCTCTACGAGCTGTTCGACAGCAACCAGACCACCGACAAGGGCGATCGCGAGCGGAATTTCGGTCTGTTCGAGCACGATGGCACGCCCAAGCTCGCGGCCGTGGCACTGCACAACCTGACCACGGTGCTCGGCAATGCCAGCGCCAGCGGCACGGCCGTCACCAGCGGCACCCAGTTCACCGCCACGGGTCTGCCGTCGGACGGGCACGCGCTGACCTTGGCCAAGGGCGAGGGCGTCTACGACATCGTGCTGTGGCGCGACGTGCAGGTCTGGAACGACGTCCAGAACGTCGAGAACACCACGGCTGCGGTCCAGACCAAGGTCGAGTTCGGATCGGTCCAGGAAAGCGTCTACGTCTACGATCCGATCGCCGGCTCGAGCCCGGTCGCGGTTTATCACAACGTGAGTGCGGTGACCCTGGCGGTCGGCGATCGGCCGCTCATCGTCGAAGTCGGGGCATCGGGGCCGGTCACGCCAGCCGCCGATACCACGCCGGCCGAAATGACGATGACTGCCGCCGATTTCGTGGCGCAGCTCGATCAACTAGCCGACAATCCGCAGCTCACGAAAATCGTCCTCAGCGACACGCACAAGCTCGCGGTCTCGACCAACGAGACGCTGAAGTACATCATCGCCAACTATGGCGACGTGCTGGCCAAGGTCGATGGTGGCTATTCGTTCGTCGTCGCGCTGACCGGGACGAATTGGGAGAAGGACCAGAACTACGACGCCAGCGGCAAGCTCGTGGCGACGACTGATATCGCCTTTACCAACGGCGTGAAGCAGTACGAGCAGACCGTTGGTACCGACGGTTCGCGCAGCGTGTCGCGCTATACGGGCGGCAAGATCATCGAGCGTGTCGATGTCTCGGCGGCCGGTTTGCGGGTGACCACGAGCTTCGACGCGGTCACCGGGTTCAAGCTCTGGACGAAGTCCGAAGCGCCCGATGGCTCGTCGATCTCGACGAACTTCACCAACAACCTGGCGACCAGCATCTCGAAGGTGACCGCGACGGGCGAACGCAGCGTCGAGGTGCTGGGCACGGGCAGCGCGCGCACGGTCAACTCGGTCAGCGCCGACGGCACCAAGACGGCGATGACCTACGACGCCGAGGGCAAGCTGACCAACAAGCAGGTCACCAAGGCGGACGGCAGCGGCGAGGCCACCGCCTACAACCTGACCGGGCTGCCCTATACGCAGCAGCAGCAATACCTCGACCAGTCGGGCAAGGTCACGGGCGTGGTCCGCACGCGCGCTGACGGTACGCTCTATTCGACCGAGAACTACGGTGCGACCGGGGCCAAGGCGTTCTCGAGCTACGATACGGCGGGCAAGCTGGCTTCGACCACGCGGATCGAGGCGAATGGAGCAAAGCTGATCTCGACCTACAACAGTTCGGGCGTGGCGATCTCGACGCTGCAGGTCGACGTTTCGGGGACGAAGACCACCAAGCTCTACGACGCGACGACGGGCGCTCTGACGCACAAGACGGTCGTAAACGCCAACGGGACCGGTGAATCGTTCGCCTACAAGCTGACGGGCCTGGCCTACACGCAGCAGCACCAGTATTTCGACGCGACGGGCAAAGTCACCGCGGTCGTGCGCGAACGCGCCGATGGCACGCTCTATTCGACCGAGAACTACGCCGCGAGCGGTGCCAAGGCGCTCGCGACCTATGACACGGCGGGCAAGCTCGCCAGCTCGACCCGCATCGAGGCCGACGGCACCAAGCAGACCTTCACTTACAACGCGGCCGGCGCGAAGCTGACCTCGCTGATTACCGATCTCGCCGGAACCACGGTTACGAAGAGCTTCGATCCGACGACCGGTGCGCTGACCAAGCATGCCGTGGTGGGAACGACCGATTCGACCTTGATCGGCGGTGCGGGCGACCAGACCCTGCTCGGTGGCTCGGGCAACGATCTGATCGACGGCGGCGCGGGCAACGACGTGCTCTCGGGCGGCACGGGAACCGACACGGTATCCTACGAATCGGCCACGGCCGGCGTGACGGTCAATCTCGGTCTCGGTCGTCAGGACACGATCGGCGCGGGTATCGACACGCTGTCGGGTTTCGAGAACCTGACCGGCTCGGCCTTCGACGACGTGCTGTTCGGCAATGCCGGCGACAACGTCATCATGGGCGGTGCGGGCAACGACAGGATCATCGGGGGCGGTGGTGCCGACACGATGTTCGGCGGCGCCGGGGCGGATACGTTCCTGCTCCAGACGATGGCTCAGTCGACCAATGAGGCGCGCGACGTGATCCGCGACTTCAATCGTGCCGAGGGCGACATCATCGATCTCTCGCAGATCGATGCGATCGCGGGCACGGCGAACAACGACAAGTTCACCTTCGTCGAGACCGGTGCCTTCACGGGCAAGGCCGGACAGCTCATCGCGGTTGCGGAGTCGCCGAACCACTTCCTCGTTCAGGGCGACGTGAACGGCGACGGCAAGGCCGATTTCAGCTTCTGGGTCGACTCCCCGGCGCCGCTGAACGCGAGCTGCTTCATGCTCTGATCCTGCGCCGGCCCCCTCTCGAACCGAGGGGGCCGGCTAGGGTGCGCTGCACAATTTTTCGGCCTTGGCCGAAGCGCGATACTGTTAATCCATCGCAATCCAGCAACGGCTGGCGACAAAGCGCTGGCAGCGCGCAACGCTGCAGCGCAGTAAAAGCCGCAGATGACGGCACTCAATCCGCAGCGGCGCTTCGCCGGCCGCCTGGCATCGCGTCGCCGCGCGGCGCTTATGCTCGTGGCCGCGATGCTGCCCTCGCCCGCTCTGGCACAGACCGAACGCGAAAAGCTCGAGGCCCTGCCGGCGACCGAGCAGAACGGCTTCAACCTGCGCGCCGCGGTCCAGGCGACCTACGATAGCAACATCTTTCGCACCAACGACGACGTCGCGCCGAAGGTCGACGACATCATCGTCACGCCGACCGTCGAGGCGCGGTTCAATCGCACGACCGGTCCGAACAGCCTGAGCGTTTCGGCGCTGGCAGGCTATGATCGCTTCCTGTCCAACGGCGAGCGCAGCAAGCCGCGCTTCGTCGGGCGGATCGGCGGCAAGATCGCGGTGCTCAATCCCTGCACGGTGAGCCCCAAGGCCTCCTACCGCGCTGAGCGTGCCAACTACGGCGATCTCAACAGTGCGGTCGAGAACCAGCAGCGCTTCAGCGAACTCGGCGTGGCCGTGTCGTGCGAGCGGCCCGCGGGTATCTATCCCAAGGCCTCCTACCTGCGCACGACCACACGCAACGAGGACGCCTTCGATTTCGCCGATCAGACCTCGAACATCTACACGGCCAGCCTGAACTTCGCGAAGCCCAGCTTCGGCGTCCTGCAATTGGCGGTGCAGCGTGAAGAGGCGCGTCGTGACAGGCTCGGCTATACCAACCGCGTCGACCGTGCCGGCGTGATCTTCGACCGCGCGATCTCGTCGCGCCTGTCCGCGCACATCGACGTCCACGCACTACGCGTCCGGCCGACGGTCGCGACGATCCAGAAGTACGACGGCCTGGGCTGGGACGTGTCGGCGACCACGCGGGTGCTGAGCCCGATGGTCATCACGCTGGGATCGCGGCGGACCGTGGTCAACGACAGCCTGATCACCACCGGCTACGTGCTGCAGAACGCCTATACCGCGCGGCTGCGCTTGCCCTTGAGCAGCCTGACCGAGATCGAAGGCAGTGTCGAGCGGCGCGACCGCCGCTTCCGGCACGAGACGATCACCAATCGCTCGCCGATCGACCGGGATCGTGTCTGGGCCGCCGAACTCAACCTGCGGCGCAAGCTGACCGAACGATTCAAGCTGGTCGGCGGCGCGGGCTACTACAGCCGAGCGACCGACGATGCGGTGGTCGGCAACTACAAGGCCTTTACCGTGACCTTGGGGGCGGAGGCGGTTTTCTAGCAATGGAGACAAGCAGATGCGCGATCTGATCGCCGCGATGTATTTGGTCGCTCCCCTGGCTCTCGGCACGGCCGGTGTCGTTCACGCCCAGCAGCTTGCCGCGGCGCAGCCAGCCGCGCCGCGGCAAGCGGCCGACTATCTCCTCGGCCCGAACGACGAGGTCGAGGTCAAGATCTTCGGCCAGCCCGACATGACCGTGAAGACGCGGATCAAGGCGGACGGCACCGTCAACCTCGTCCTGCTCGGTCCGGTCCAGGCTTTGGGCAAGACCACCGGAGACCTGAGCCGCGAGATCGCCCAGGCCTATGAGCGGGGGGGGTACCTGGTGAAGCCCTCGGTCAACGTCGACGTGACCAGCTTCATCAGCAAGACCGTGACCGTGCTGGGCGACGTGCCCAGCGCGGGCAACTATCCGCTCGACCGGCCCTATACCGTCGCCTCGATGATCGCGCTCGCGGGCGGGATCAAGGATTCGGGTGCGAACGCGGTGATCCTGACCCCGGCCAGCGGCGGCGCGCCCGCACGCATTTCGCTCAACGACATGAGCGGTGCCGCCACGCGCCGGCTCGAGCCGGGCGACGTGCTGTTCGTGCCGCCGCAGGAGCGCTTCTTCGTCTACGGCCAGGTCAACGAGCCGGGCGGCTACAAGTTTCAGCCCGGCATGACCTATCGCCAGGCGATGGCCCAGGCCGGCGGCCCGACCCTGGCGGCCTCGAGCAAGATCGAGGTGCGGCGCGGGGGCAAGCGCGTCGAAGGCCTCAAGCTCGACGATGCCGTCCAGCCGGAAGACGTGCTGGTCATCAAGGAAAAGCTGTTCTGATTGCGGCGCGCGCGCCTCACGCGCTTTGCGTGCGGCGCGCGGTCCAGTCGCGGTAGCGCTGGTCGAATGCGCGACCGAGCGCGACTGCTGGTGCCTCGATATATTTCTGGACCAGCGCGGCGGTGCCGATCGAGCCGAGGAACAGCATCGGCGTGAGCACCGCGAGCGATACGGTCCAGGGCATGGTCGGCCAGAGCCCGACGAAGATGTGCAGGAAGATCGGGTGGAACAGGTACAGCGAATAGCTGATCAGCCCGAACCAGGCAAACAGCGCACCGCCGAACCAGCGCCGCAGCGCACAGAGCAAGAATAACGCGAGCCCCGCGAGGTAGCCGGTGTTGGCGGCGACCCAGCCCACGAGTTCGTTCTGCGCGTGGAGATAGGCCAAGGTATTCGCCGTGGTCGTCACCCCGGCCAGCAGTAGCGCCGAGGGCCAGAACATCCGGCAGGCGAAAGCGTCGCGTTCTAGGATGCAGATCCGCGCGATCGTGCCGAAATGCATCGCCGCGAGGTAGGTCGGCAGGCCGACGGGCAGGTCGCTTTGCGGGTTTATCCAGCGGTAGCCGCCCATTGCCAGGGCCAGGCCCAGGAACAGCCCCATCATCGCGAGATTGAAGCGCGGATTGTGCAGCAGCCGCCCGGCGAAGGCGAGCAGGCAGATCCCGTAGAAGATCAGCTCGATGAACAGCGTCCAGTAGACGCCCAGGATGTCGGGCGCACGCAGCAGCATCTGCACCATCGTCAGGTTGGCGACGATCTGCCAGGTCCCGAAGACATGGCCCGAGAACAGCGGGACGACCAGGATCGCCAGCAGGATCGAGGCCCAATAGGCCGGGTACAGCCGGAAGAACCGGCTGATCACGAACTTGCCGATCGGCGCCGGGCCGCTGAAGCTGAACGGGATGACGAAGCCGCTGATGCAGAAGAAGGCGACGATGCCGAGCCGGCCCGTGCTGAAATAGTCGCGGAAGGCCCCCGTCAGCAGTTCGCCCAGCGGCCGGAACGGCGTGACGTGGCCGACATATTCGGCCCAGTGGCCGAGCAGCACGGCGAAGGCGGCGAGGCCGCGAAGCCCATCGATGTGATCGAGCCGGTGCTTGGGACGCGCTTCGGTCATGCGGCGGCTCCTGGACGGTGGGCGGGTTCTTCCGCGATGGAGGGATCCGGTGGTGTCTTGGCGGCACTGCGGCGGTGCTTGCGCGCATAGGAGGGGCCGAAAGCCGCCTTGCCGAACAGGCCGCTGAACACGTAGCCGGCGATGATCGTGGCGAACGAAGGCCCGTAACAGGCGACTGTGACCGTGTAGATGTTGAGCATCGCGACGAGCGCGAGCTTGCTCGGGTCGCGCAGGTTCCGCACCGCGAAAGCCTGGGCGATCACCAGGATCGCGAAGGGAATGCCGAGGAACAGATAGGTCGTGATGTAGAAGTTATCGACCGGCACGGCATAGCCGGCCATCTCGGTATAGGTCATCGGATAGGAGAAGCAGCCGAGGCCGCAGCCGGTCAGGAGCCCGGCCGGATAGGTCTGCGACAGGTATTCGAACGGCTTCTGCCAGGAATTGTCGATCCGGTCCTGCAGGCTGAACAGATCGGGATAGTTCGCGTCGATATTGGCGCCGCCGAGCACGAAGATCATCAGGATGGGGAACAGCACGAGCAGGTAGGACGAGACCGCGACGCCTTGCTGCAGACCCAGGCGTCGGTGCGCCGGGATCAGGATGTGGATCGCGACGTAATAGGCCACGAAGGCCGCGAGCACGCCGCTGGCCGTCTTGCTGGTCGAAATGTCGAGCGCGTAGAACAGCACCGGCCACAGCGCCACGTTGGCCCAGCGCGGCAGGTGGTTGTAGAGCAGGAAATAGGGGAAGATGACCATGAAGGCGGCCATCGTGCTGTCCCCGGCGAAACCGCCGTAGCGCACCACGCCGCCGGCCCACCACAGCTTGCCCACGGTCTTTTCGAACCCGAAGTTGCTGATGTTCGCGCCGACCCAGGGGTAGTTCGAATGGGGCGCGAAGATCAGGCCGATCGCCGACATCGCCATCATCGTGAACAGGATGATCCGGCAGTACCGCTTCTCGGTGATCGACCGGTCGATGAAGGCCATGCCGACGAACAGCGGTATCACCGCCTTGATCCCGGTCACGAAGGCCAGGCTCGACTGGTTCATGTAGATCGCGCCGATCACCGCCGCCGCGAAGAAGTTGACCACCAGCATCGCCGCCAGGAGCGAGCGGTTCTGGATGATCGCGGTGTAGCAGAAATAGCCGAACACGACGAAAGCGATCACGTCGGGCACGAACCACAAGGTCGATAGCCCGAACATGTCCATGTAGTAGCGGATCGAACCAGTCAGCGTGTCGCGGATCGCGTAGAGCGCGACGTCGAGGAACAACAGCCGCAGCATCCATTGGGACAGGAACCCGTCCGCCGGCTTCGACTGGGAGGCGGCCGGTGCTGTGCGCCAGGATCGGTCGGCGAGGTCGGGGGCGAGGGTCGCCATGTCAGTTCCCCAACCGCATCGCCGGGCGCGCGAAACGGCGCTGGAGCAGGCTCAGGATCGGGCGCTCGACGAAGCGGTAGATCAGCACGGAGGCGACGACCGCGGCTGCCAGCATGGCGAGGATCGGCACGACGGGGACGTTCCACAGACCGAGCCGGGCCGACACCGCGGCCACCGCCTTGAGCGCGAAAGGGTGCGCCAAGTAGAGCGCATAGGACGCATCGCCGCCCAGCACGGCCATCCGCGCCGGCCAAGAGGTCATCGCCGGTTGAGGTCCGCAGACGACGGCGCCGACGATGAGCAGCGCGGGAATGCCGCCGGTGATGGCGCGCGCGAGCTCATGGTAGGCGCCGGTCTGGTAGGACCAGGTCGCCAGCAGGAAGCCGATGCCGGCTGCGGTCAGCGCCAGCCAGCCGGGCAGCGGCGGGCGATGACGATGCAGTGCCGCCAGGCCGATGCCGAACAGGAATTCGAAAATGATCGGATCGCCCCAGAACTTGAGCATGAAAGCCTGGGGCGGGGCCAGCCGCGCCGCGACGAACAGCGCCGCGAAGACCGACAGCAGCAGCGTCAAGCCCAGACGCCGCGGCAGGGTCAGCGCCAGCGCGAAGACGCAGTAGAACATCATCTCGTAGTTCAGCGTCCAGCCGAGCGTGAGCACCGGAAACAGGCCGCGCCCGTCGGGATGCGGCCAGGGGATGAAGAGATAGGAGGCCAGTGCGAAGGGCAGCGATTCTGCCAGTGTGAAGGCCGACAGCGTGGCCAGCGCGATCGCGGTCGTCCCCAGCCAGTAGATCGGCACGATGCGCAACACGCGGCGGCGCAGAAAGCGTTGCGCCTCGCCGGGTTGGCCGAACGAATCCTGCATCAGGTGCCACATGATGAAGCCGCTGATGACGAAGAAGATGTCGACGCCGAGGCCCCAGTCGAAGGCGATCAGGCCGAAGGCGCCGGCCTGGTCGCCGAGCGCCGCCAGCGCTTCGTGCTGGCAGTGACCGATCACCACGAGCAAGGCCGCAAGGAAGCGCAGCGCCTGGATGCCTTCAAGCCGGCTGGCCTTGCCCGCGACGGTGGAGGCGGTGGGGCGCGTCAAAATTCGGCCTCGAAGGTCGTGTCGGCGTTCGGTTGCGTCAGGGCGATGACGGTCGGTGTGTTGGTGATGCCGACCGTGGTGCCCTTGGCACCCGTCCCGCAGAGCGGTCGGCTTGCAACGCTATCCGCCGCGCGCAGGGTGGCGGTGGCCTCGGCTTCGTTGGTCCAGGCGATCAGCTTGCGCCCGTCCGCGCCGACATAGTCGAGCACGGTGACGCGCGGGGAGCGATAGACGACGCGTCCCTGTCGCATTGCGCGTGACAGGGCAATCGACTCCTTGACCAGGCAGGCGGCTGGTTTCGGCTGGTAGTGGTAGTCGTATAGCCCGAAGTTGTCCTCGATATCGTCGGTCTTCAGCCCCTGGTCCTTGAGCTGGTAGATCCAAACCCCGCGCACCCAAGGCGTTGCCATCGACCACAGCAGGAACTGGGCGAGATTGTCGGCCGATTGCTCCCGCGAAATCCGGCAGCTGGTCGCCGTGGGCCAGCCGATCTCGGTGATGTAGAGATCGGGCGCGCTACCCGCCGTGCCGCCCAGCGTTTCGCGCAGCCGCTGCATCTCGCCGATCGCCTCGCTCGCGGTGCGATCGGCCGCGGGCTTGCAATGGTTGTAGTAGTGGACCGAAAGCCCCGCGCGTTGCTGTTTGAGCCCGGCGGCGACCGCGCCCAGCCATTGCCATTGCGGATCGGTGCCGGCGGCACCGTAGAGCAGGGTGGCGCGCGGATTGGCCGACCCGGCTGCGGCGATCGCGGCGCGGGCCAGCGGCACGTAGTTGCCCGCAGCGCGCGGATCGTCGGTGCGGCCCGCTCCGGCCAGTGCCGCGCGGCCCATGACCGCGCGCAGGTTCCATTCGTTGCCGAGTTCGAGCAGCGCGCGATCGGCCTGCGGGGTGGCCGCGACCTGCGCCGCGAACTTGGCATAGGCGGTGCGGCCGCCGGGGGTGACAGGCGGATTGGCGCCTTCGATCCGGCGGTTTCCGGCGGTGAGGATCAACAGCGGGCGCGCCTTGGTCGCGGCCATGAACTGGCCGAGCCGGCCGGGAAACACGCCGCCCGCATCCTGGAAGGCGGGCCAGTCGAGATCGTCGCGGAACGAGTCGAAGCCGAGTTCGTCGATCAGCCGCGCGCTCTCGTCGATCTGGTAATTGTATTCGCCGCCGATGCCGAAATGGGTGCCGACGCCGATCAGCAGGGGCGACGCGCGCCCGGCGGGCAGGGTCTTGGGCACGACGATGCGTTCCTTGGCCGGCGGCGCCGCGCTCGACACCACCGTCGCTACGGCGGCCAGCACCGCGAGCACGGCGGGCGCCGCCAGTCGCCTGGCCCAGCGCGAGGCGGTGCTGCGGCTCTGCCAGCTGCGGGTCGGGCCCTGGTTCATGACCCCGCCGGCGAGGCTTTTCGCGTCAGCACGAGCAGGGACCAGCCGCCGAGCAGCCGCACGCTGGCATGGGCGCCGAGCTGGAACGCGATCCGCCGCGGCCAGGCCGCCAGCCGCTTCTTCCAGGTCTTGTGGCTTTGGTCGATCGCCCAGGGCGTATAGCGCTCGGTGACGATCTCCAGCCCGCATTCGCGCAACAGGGCGATCGCGGTGTCGCGGTTGAAATAGTGGATATGGCCGATCTGCGACCGCGCATCCGTCACCGGCCAGCCGCGCGCGACCGACAATGCGTTCATGTCGAGCGGGATGTGGAACAGCTGGTGGGCGCCGATTTCGGCGAGATCGCGCGCGAAGGCGAAGGGATCCTCGACGTGCTCGATCACGTCGATCGCCATGGCCAGGTCGAAGGCGAGCGGCTTTCCGAAGGGCGAGCCGCAATGGAAGCGCAGATCGGGCCGCGCGCGGCGCGCGCTGATCTGGCAGGCCTGCGGCGAGATATCGAAGCCGTCGCCGGTGGCGCCCGGAAAGGCCTGCTGGACCAGTTCGATCACGCGCCCGCTGCCGCAGCCGACCTCGCAGATCGAGCCTGGACGCAGCGAGGCCTCATCCAGCATCTGCTTGATCAGTCCCGCCTTCCACGGCGCGTCGTCTTCGTGCCAATCGGGATTCTCGGCGAGGTAGTCACCCGCGAGGTATCGCTGCGAAGTCTGGGTGGCCATGATCGCAGGCCTTCAGAGCAGGACCGTCCCGGCGATCGGGATCGCCGCGCCGTCGAGCACGTCGATCACCGAGCGCACGCGGTCGTAGGTCGTGCGGTGCTGTTTGGTCAGCAGCACGGCGGTGTCGAAGCCGGCGAAGACGCTGGCGAGGAAGCCGGCTTCCTGATCGCGGCCGATCGGCAGGCCGGTGATCACGCATTCGGTCATGGCCGGCCAGCCGCGCGTCGCCTCGAGGATCGAATAGCGTTCGAGATAGTGGCTCGAAAGCTCCTGTTCGGCGCCGGCGGGCAGGAGTTGCAGACCCTCGACCGCCGTGGCCAGCGGCGCCGGCTGCTCGTCGCTGTCGTCGAGATAGCCGACGAGCCCGTGATCGCCGGGCAGGCCGAACAACCGGGCCAGTTGCGGCGCGCGGAAGTCGGCCTCGACCAGCAGGGTACGCATGCCGAGGCGGGCCATGACGATCGCCAGGTTGCCGGCGATGCCCGGCAATTCGTCGGCGCAGTCCATGCCGATCAGCGCGCAGGTCAGCGCTTCGCCGCGCGGCTTCTGGTCGACCGCCTGCAGTATCGTCGCGCGCAGCGCGCGGATCTTGCGTACGGCCGAATGTTCCATGTCGTAGGCGGCGAAGAGCTCGCTCGACAGGTCTCCGGGCGGGTCCTGCACGTCGAGTTCGACCCCGGCGGCTGCGGCGACCGAGGCGGCGGCGAAGGGGAAGCCACCGTTGGCCGGCGCCCGGTCGATCTTGGCTCGGATTCTCATGCTGCCACTCCCCCAAAGCGCGCCGGTTCGACGCTGATCGGCCGCGTGAAGTCGAGGATGTGCTCGACGTCGGTGGCGCGGGCGGCACCGCGTGCCGAACGGATGCGCGGCTTGGCCAGTTCGAGCAGCAGCAGCGGCACGATGCCCGCAATCACGCCCAGAACCACCGCGGCGACGAACCACAGCATGAGATTGGGCTTCGCCGGGAAGACGGGAACCACCGCGTGATCGAGCCGCGTCGCGCTGGCCTGCGAGATCTCGCCCTGCAGCGAGGCTTCGTTGAACCGCTGACGCACCGAATCGTAGGTCTGGCGTGCGGCATCGACGTCGCGCTGGAGCACCATCAGCTGGTCCTGGACCGTCGACAGGCCGATCATTCGCGCCTGCTGATCGGCGAGCAGCGCGCGCAACTGACGCTCGCGCGCGCTGGCGGCGCCGCTCGCGGCACTGAGCGCGCCTTCCTGGCCCGAACGGGCCTGGGCGAGCGAGGCCTGCAGTTCGCGCAGGTTGGCCCTGGCCGCGATCATCTGCGGGTGATTGGCGCCGAGCGTCTTGCCGAGATCCTGCGTCTTGGCCGCCTGGGTCGCGACCTCACGCTCCAGATTCTGGACGATGTCGGAGCCGGCGACTTCGGGAACGGTACCGCGACCGGCGACCGAATGCGCCTTCGCCGCATCGGCCTGGGCGATCACCAACTGGTCGGTCAAGGTCTTCACGCGATCGCCTTCGAGATCCATGCGATCGATGCCGACGATGCCATGCTGGCGCTGGAAGTTGGACAGGCGTTCCTGCGCCTGTTCGTAGCGCTGGCGAACCTCGACCGTGCGCTCGTTGAACCACTGCGCGTTCCGACGCGCGGGCACGGCGCGAAGCTCGACCTGCTTTTCCATGAACACGTCGGCGACGAGATTGACGATCTTGGCCGATTGCTCGGCCTTCTTGTCCATGTAGCTGATGCGGATGACGTTGCTGGTCCGGTCGGTGACGACCTTGAGGTTGCTGCGGATGATCGCCACCGCCTGTTGGCGGCGGTCGTTCTCGAGCCCCGGCAGACGCGCGAGCAGGCCGGCGCGGCGTGCCACTTCGGCCAGCACGACCTCGCTCTTGATGACGTCGGCCTGGGTGCCGACGATCGCCTCGATCTGCTGCGGGCTGAGCGACTTTTCCTCTTCGGTCGGGTCGGACTGGCTGACGTCGATCACCACCGACGAGACCGCCGCGTAATAGCGCGGCTGGGCCAGCGCGATGATGACGATCAGCGCGAAGACCGCGAGCCCGCCGAACAGGGCCAGGCGCCAGCGCTGGCGTACGGCTTCCACAAGATCCACCAATGGTATCATCGGAATGCCTCCCCAACCTCTTGGAACGCGAGGCTCATGTCCTGCCGCTGATGCGACACCTCCTCGTCGAAAATCTGCTGCCGGCGGGCGACCATCAGCATCAGGAACTGCGCGGACAGATTGTCGCGGAACATGCGCGCGCCGCGATTGCCGACGGGGTCGGTCACGCGCTCGAGCTGTTGCATCAGCGTTTCGCTGCGCACCGCGATCTGGTGCTCGGGCACGCCGATCGAGCGCAGCGCGTCGGCCACCGCCGCGGCGTCGAACTGCCCGGCATAGCTCGCCAGCACGGCGATCGCGCCGAGCTGGTCGGGCACGGCATCGGGGGCGTTGAGCAGGTGGCGGAACCAGTCGTGCGTCTCGCGGCTGATCATCGCCCATTCGAGCAGGGCCTTGGTCAGGCCGGCGCCGACCTCGACCTCGGTGATCTGCAGGCTTTGACGCTCTTCCGCGCGCAGGGCGGCATGCATGCCGAACAGCCGCAGGTGATAGGCCGAGCCCATCGCCGCGCGGACGAGAACATCGCGCGCAGGGCGATCGATCGTCATGCCGGCAATCGCGCAGCAGTGATCGAGCAGGTGATCGAGATCGGCACGCGCGATCGCCCCGAGCTGGATCGCCTCCATGTGGCGGCGCAGCGAGGGGTGGCCGACGACCAGTTCCTCGATGTCGCCGGCGATGCCGATGATGAACAGGCGGATCGGCAGCCGCATGTCCGACAGCAGCTTCATCAGGCTGGCCAGCTCTTCCTTCGTCCGCGGATTGCGGATCCGGTCGAACTCGTCGAGCAGCAGCACGATGTCCTGGTCGAAATGGATCGCCATCCAGTCGGCGAGGAGCCTGGCGTTGGCGCCGTCCTCGGGCGCGACGATCGCGCGGCGGCCCTGCGATGCCACTGCCACCAGTTCGTGGACGAAAGGCGCCATCAGCTCGCGGAAGTCGAGGTCGCCGCTGACCGAATGGTAGAGCACGAGGAAGCGCGCCTCGTCGGCGAGTTCACCGAAGACGCGCGACAGCGAGGTCTTGCCCGAACCGCGCCCACCGAACACCAGCGCGTGCTTGCCCTGTTCGACCACGGCGTTGGTCAGCCGCGACAGTTCGGTGCTGCGGCCCGACAGGCCCGAGCGATCCTCGACCGGCATCGAGCTGTCGAAGGCACGGACGATGCGGACGCGCTGGCTCTTGCTGGCGGGATGGCGGATCACCGCGGCGGCCGGTGGCGGCGGTGCCGGCGCGGGTTTTTCCGGAAGCGGCTCGTCGCCGATCCAGGTCAGGAGCTGGGGCTTGGCTGCGGCCGTGTCGCCGGTGAGCCAACCGATCAGGCGTCTCAGGAAGTTCGGCATGATATTGACGTCTTCCTCTGAAAAATATCCAACAAACGGGGCGTTCGACCATGACCTGCGCCGCGCGTGGCGGCGGACGGTCAGCGGTCGAACTGGCCCTTCCAGGCGGCGATCGCGTCGAACGGCAGGGTCAGCGCGATCGGGTCCGAACCCTTGATCCACTCATCGATGCGCGCGAGGTCGTCGCGCGCGACGGTCGGCAGGCCGGTATCGCGCGAAATCTCCGAGGCGCGGTTGTCGACGGTTACGATCAGCGATCGTGTCTTGTGCTGCAGCGCCAGCACGCCGCAGTGCAGGCGCAGGCCCACGTAGTCGAGGTTGTCGCGGCGCAGCAGGTCGGCGACGTCGGTCAGCCCCGGCTTGACGATCTGGACCGCACCGCTGAGCAGGTGGTCGCTGCCGATCTCGAGCAGATAGGCCATGTCGTCGAACATCTGCGGCCAGAAATGGACGGTCTTGTAGCTGCGCACGAGTAGATCGAGGATCGCCCGGTCGGCGGCTTCGTCGCGCAGGTAGGCGGTCAGCGCGAACAGCACCTCGTCGGCGCGCGTGGTCGGCACCGTCGCGGCGTGTTCGGGGGTGAGCCGCCACATCGTCGGGCAGCCGGTGTAGACGACGTTGTCGATGCCCGAGCGCTTGAGCTTCTCGTAGGTGTAGGTGTCGCGCACCGAATGCAGGTATTCGCGATCGAAAAGCCGGCGGTGGATGCGGTTGGTCACCGGATCGGGATCGCGCTGGTACTTGTGCCAGCCGACCCCCATCAGGATCAGCGGCTTCACGCGCAGGACGTCGCCCAGCGAGAGCTTGATCTGGTGATAGCGCAGCCAGTGGCTGGCGATGATGTTGGTCCCGCCGACGAAGGCGTGATCGCACTCGGCGGCCTTCTGGATGCCGTGCTTGCCCGGATAGTCGTGCGAGGGGATGCCGGTGAAGAAGCCGTAGGGAAAGATCTCGCGCAGGTGATCGTGCACCGCGTTCATGATGATCTGATCGCCCAGATTGTCGGTGGTATACGACGAATCGTAGAGTGTGATCCGCTTGAGTGCGGGTTGCCCGCTGCGCGGGTCGAGCGGGAAGGCGCTGTCGAACTTCGGCTGGCTGTTCATGCGTGGGCTCCCACCGGAACGCGGGTCTGGGTCCGGATCGCTTCGGGCGCGCTCGCCAGGATCTGCTCGAACACGGCCAGTGCCTCGTGGCTCAGCGCGGTCTTGGCAAAGCGACCCGATGCGGCGAGGGCATTGGTGCGTAGCGGCGCGAGCTGCGCCGGGTTCGCGACCAGTTCGGCGACCGCCGTGCGCCAGGCCGTGACGCTGCCGGCTTCGACCAGCAGGCCATTTTCGCCGTGCTGGACCAGCTCGGGAATGCCGCCCTTGTCGCTGCCCATCACCGGCAGACCCTGCAGCAGCGCCTGGATGATCACCCCCGGCGAGTTCTCGTTCCAGATCGAGGGCACCAGCAGGATGTCACTGTTCTCCATCTGGTCGGCGACCGCCTGCAGCGAGACGTGACCGGCGAAGCGCAGCCAGGGACGATCGCCGTACTGCGCGCGCCACTCCGCCTCGTCGGGCCCAGAACCCAGCACGTCGAGCGTGAAGCCCGGCTGCGGGCCGAGCCCGTCGAGCGCTTCGAGCAGGACCTGGACGCCTTTCGACGTGTGCAGGCGGCCGACGTAGAGCAGGCGTACCCGGTCACCGGCTTCCTCGCGCGTGACTGTCGGGCGCGGGTACTCGTTGGGATTGAGCACGCGGTGGCACGGATAGTCGCCGACCGGCTGGAAGCTCTGCAGCTTCTGGAGATTGGCGGTCGAGGGCGAGATGAAGCCCAGCCGATCCATCGAGCGCAGGTAGCGCATCTTCACTCCGGCGCTGGCGCGGCAGGGCGTGCACAGGCCGTTGCACTCCTTGCCATCGACGAACATCGACATGCGCACGCAGGTCAGGCCGAGGTCGTGGAGCGTGAACACCGCGGGAATGTCGCGGCGGCCGATCGCGGTCATGGCGTTGTAGCCGAGGCCCTGAATGTACTGGATGTTGACGAAATCGGGGCGCACGTCGTCGAGCACGCGGTCCATCAGCGCGACGTTGCGCGGGTCGAACAGGTCCTGCAGGTGCCACAGCGGCTTTTTCCAGCCGGGCGCGTCGCCGGCGTCGAACGGCGAATAGGCGCGCGGCGGCGAGACGCGGTAGATGCGGCAGCCGTCCTCGATCTCGCCCCAGGTCTCCTGTGCGGGATCGGGCGTCGTGGTCAGTACCGAGACCTCGTGCCCCTCGCCGGCGAGCCAGGTTGCCAGGTTGTGCGCGCAGATCTCGGCACCCCCGCGGACGAAGGGTGGATAGAGCGACGAGATCATCAGAATGCGCATGGGTGCGGTGGGTCCTTCAGATGACGGCGTTGGAAAGCGGCTTGGCGGTGGCGGTCTTGCCCATCGGCTTGGCCGGGGCGCCGACCGCGGTGGCGCCCGCGGGAATGTCGCTGAGGACGACGGCATTGGCGCCGATCGAGGCATTGGGTCCGATCGTCACGTCGCCGACGATGACGGCGCCGGCGGCGAGATAGACGCCGTCGCCGATGATCGGGATGCCGCCGGCCGCGCGAGAGCGTTTGCCGATCGTGACGTTCTGCAGGATCGTCACGCCGTCGCCCATCGCGCATTCGCCGATGACGATGCCATAGGGATGCGGCACGTAGAGGCCCTGGCCAATGCTGGCGGCGATGGCGATCTCGGCGCCGAAGCTGCGGCAGGTCCACCACCACCAGATCCGGCCCATCGCGCGGCCGACGATCGGCAGGCGGTAGAGCCGGTCCTGGATGCGGCGTGCGAGCACGAACTGGAAGCCCGGCATCAGGAAGATCATGCGCAGGGTGAAAGCCCAGGTGACCGCGCGGCCTTCGGAGGCGGCATAGCGCGCGAGGTCGCTACGCACGGCGGCGCGGAAAGAGGGCCGCGGCGGTGTCGGGGGGCGGCCGTGCATCATCCGACGATCAATTCAAGGGTTCGTTCGGCGCAGTTGCGCCAGTTGAACGCCTTGGCTCGCTCTCGCCCCTTCAGTCTTATGTTTTCTGACAGTTTTTCATCGTCGAGCAGGGCTTCGACCTGGCTCGCGATCGAGCCAACGTCCTCTGCATCGCAGTAAATTGCTGCATCGCCGCATCGCTCGAGTAGCGACGGAATCGTCGATGAGACCACGGGCACCCCGCAGGCCATGGCCTCGATTGGCGGCAGCGGCGAAGCCTCGTAGAGCGAGGGGAACATGAATACGCTCGCGCCTTTGTAGTACTGTACGAGGCGGTCGGTGTCGTTGATCTGGCCGGCGAAGACGATCTTGTCGGCGATGTCGGGATCGATCGTCAGATCGGACTGCTCGAGCGAGGCGGCGGTGCCGCCGACGAAGACCGTGCGCTGCCCGCGCCGGCGTGCCAGATCGCAGGCGACCTCGAACATCCGCGGGAAGTTCTTCCGCTTGCTGAGGCTGCCGACATAGAGGACATAGCCGGGCTCGGGCAGGTCGGCCAGCGCCGGCGCGGCGGTGTCGACCGAGGCTGCGAGGCCCCCGTTCTGCACCGCGGTGATGCGCGGTGAAATGTGCGGATAACGCGACGTAATCGCGGTTTTCTCGGAGTTTGAGACGGTGATGACGTGGTCCGCATGGCGGAAGATCGTCGGCGTCAGGACGTTGTAGACCGCGCGGAACGGCAGGCTGTAGGCGGTTGGGAAATAGAGGTACGAGAGGTCGTGCACGCAGACGACGACACGCGGCTTGCCGAGCAGCGAGGCGATCGGCGCGGTGTTGCCGGGGCAGAACAGCGCGTCGCCCTTGAAGGCGCGCGGCAGGACCATCTGCTCCCAGGCGTGGCCCGCCGCCGAGCCGACGCTGCGCACCGCGATGTTGCGATAGATGGGGCTAGGGCCGTTCAGTTCAGGACAGAGAATCTCCAGGCTGACGTCGCTCCGCTCGTCGAGCAGGTCGTCGAGCGCGCGAGTCACCTCGTGGGCATAGCGCTGCACACCGGTGACCGGTTGGGTCAAAAATCGGCCGTTGATAACGACATGCATCCAGACGAACGCCCTGATTCCAAGTGTGCGCAGCAAACGATTTATGCTGCAGTGCACACTACAGGGTGCCGGAGAGCTCCGTCAGCCGATTTGCGCTGACCTGCCATGAATAGCCGGTAGCCCGAAGCCGGGCCGCGCTCGTTAATCTGGCGTGCAGGTGATCGTCGTCGAAGACCCGGCGCATGGACTCGGCAATCGCCTGCTGATCGCGCGGATCGAAATAGAGCGCGGACTCGCCGCAGACCTCGCGCACCACGGGAATATGGCTGGCGAGCACCGGAATCCCCAGGTGCATCGCTTCGAGCGGGGGGATGCCGAACCCCTCGTAGATGCTGGGGAACACGAGCGCGTGGGCGCCCTTGTAGAGCGCCGCGAGCTCGCGATCGCTGACGCGGCCGGCGAGGATCACCTTGCCAGGCAGGTCGCTTGGCGTGTCGTTGGCGAAAACGTCGACCTTGGCGCCGACGATGACCAATTGCTCGTCGGGCTTCGCGCAATCGAGGAAGGCGCGGATGGCCATGGGGATGTTCTTGTTCGGCGCGAAGGATCCGACCATCAGCAGATAGCGCGAACCGCCGAGCCCCAGCCGTTCGGTGATCGCGGGATCGGGCGCGATGCGATCGAGATGATCGGCCGCGTTCGGGATCACCGTGACGCGCGCCGGATCGAGCGCGAGGATCGCGGCGAGTTCTTCGCGGGAAAATTGCGATACCGAGGCGATCCGCGCCCGCTTCGCCAGCACGCGATCGAGCGTCTGGTGGAACAGCCGATAGGTGCGCGAGAAATGGTCGGGATGGCGGAAGACCCAACCATCGTGGAGCACCACGAGCGACCGCGGATGCAGCACCGGCCCCGAATTGCACAGGTTGAGCAACGCGCCGCGCCGTGCGGCCGCGAACAGTTCGATCTGTTCCCAGGCGTGCCCGTTCAGCCGGCCGACCGTGGCGAAGCCGATATTGCGCAGCCAGTCGGGTCGCGCGACGCCGTACGGTGCCAGCAGGCAGAAGCTCTCGGCGTCAGGCGTTGCATCGAGCGCGCGGACGATCTCGATCGCGAAGCGCTCTACGCCGGTCACGGTTCGGGTGAGGAACCGCCCGTTGATGTAGATCACGCCTCGCTCCGCGCGGGCACCGGCATCGCGCCACCTTCGCCGGCTTCGCTGCGCACGATGCCGCGCAGGTGGATCAAGCGCGACACGATCAGGATCGCCGCGGTCGCCGCAGCGCCCAGGCCGCTGCCGATCAGGCCGAACAGCGAGATCCCGACGAAGGCGCAGGCCAGCGAGAGGAACACGCCGGCGACGTTGCTCGCCGCATAGTAGCGGTCGCGGCCGCTGCTGGTGATGCAGACGTTGAGCAGGTCCGATCCCGCGCGCAGCACCGAGGCGAGCAGAAGGCAGCCGAACAGTTCGCGCTCGCGCGGGAAGTGGCCGCTCTTGTCGAAGACGAAGACCAGTTCCATCGCCACGAACATCAGCGCCGCGAGGCCCAGCGACACGACGATCGCCTTGAGCAGTTCGCTCTTCACCAGCCGGCTCCAAAGCGCCATGTCGCGCTGGCCATAGGCCTTGACCAGCCGCGGCAGCGCGAGCTGAACCACCGAGGCCTGCATCAAGGTCTGCAGCGCGTTCGCCAGTGACCAGTAGAAGGTGTAGATGCCCGTCGCGGTCAGGCCGAGCAGGCCCGAGACCATGTAGCGGTCGAGGTAGATCAGCCCGACGATGCCGAGGTCGCTCAGATAGATGTACCACGACCGGCTCAGGCGGTCGCGAATCCAACCACGATCGACCGGGTCGGCGAGTCGTTCCCAGACCGGCCAGGCGCGCAGGAAGCGCGCCATCAGCGCCAGGCTCAGCAGGTGCCCGCCGATCCAGAAGGCGCAGAGCGCGTCGAGCGAGCGCAGGTCGTGCCAGGCCATGCCGGCGGCCACCGCGATCGGTACCCAGAGCGCCGAGCGGACGAAGACGACGACATTGGCCTGGGTGGCGAGTTCGAGCCCGATCAGCGGGAGGTAGAGGTCGAGCGCCAAGGTCTCGAGCCAGATCAGTGCCAGGACCAGCAACCACAGCGGCCGCCATTCGATACCGGTCACGCTCGCGGCGATTGCGGCGACGATCGTCAGCAGGCTCAGCGAGACGAAGGTGACCGTCAGCCGGGTCTTGACCAACCCGGCTGCGGCGTCGGGCGTCCGGCCGACGACCTCGCGCGCGACGAAATAGTTGAGCCCCCAGCCGATCAGCGCGGGCGCGACGCCCACGGCGCCGAGCAGCAGGCCATAGATGCCCGCGGCCTGCAGCCCGAGGTAGCTGACCACGTAGAACGACAGGCCGAAACGGAAGGCGAGCGTGGCGGCGCGCAGGACGAGGTTGAGGCCTCCCCCTGTGGCCAATCGGCGAAGGCGCGACGACATCATGCCGCGGCTTTCTCTGCCATGCGGGGCTCCTTCTCAAGCCCCTCGCGGGGCGTGCGTCGATAGCCAGCGTCAACGTACCGCACGCGGGCTTGCGGCAGCCGTTTCTATTGCATAGCACGCAATGATGCAATGCAGCATAAGCATCATTCAACGAAGATCGGGCAGTCTTCTATGAAGATATTGGTTGTAGGTAAATTCTACACTCCGTTCCGTGGGGGGATTGAGGAGGTTACCCAGATTGTCGCCGAGTATGCTGCCAAGTATCATGATGTCACGGTTCTGGTGAATAATCATGAATCGGGAGAATCTTCCGAAGTTATAAATGGCGTAACCGTCATACGGCGCAATCAGGACCTGTTTTTAAAGGGTCAGCCGATTTCTTTCGGCATGTTTCGCGGAGTCCGCTTCGCCGACTACGACCTGATCAACTTCCATTCGCCGAACCCCTTCACCACCGCGCTGTTCCTGCTCCAGGGGCTGGGCCGCAAGGTGCCGCCGGTGGTGGTGATCCATCACATGGAGATCTTCGGCCGCAAGCTGCTGCGCGCATTGTCGCTGCCCTTCGTGCGTCACCTCGTCCGCCGGTCGAAGACCGTGATCGTCACGTCGAAGAAGAACCTGGAGGTGTCGCGCGATCTGCCGCGGCATGCGAACTATCAGGTCGTTCCGCTGGGTATCAAACCCGAGGAGTACCAGCTCGATGCCGAGCTCATCGAGGAGGCGAAGGCTTGGCGCCGCGAGCTCTCGGGTGATGCGCCGCTGATCGGCTTCGTCGGCCGGATCGCGCGCTACAAGGGCCTCGGCGTGCTGCTCCACGCGCTGGTCACGCTGCCCGGCGTCCATGCCGTGATCGGCGGTACGGGCGAGTATTACGACGAGATCCAGCGCATCGCGCGCGAGCTGAACATCACCGACCGCGTGCACTTCCTCGGCCGCATCTCGCACCGCGAGAAACTGCGGCTGCTCGCCGCGATCGATCTCTTCGCCTTCCCGTCGAACGAGATCACCGAGGCCTTCGGACTTTCGCAGGTCGAAGCGATGATCTGCGGCGCTCCGGTGGTCGCCACCAACCTGCCGACGGGTGTCACCGACGTGTCGATCGATCGGGTGACTGCCCTGCTCGCCGAGCCGGGTGACGTTGCCTCATTTGCGCACTGTTTGCGGACGATGCTCGATGATCCCAAGCTGGCCGCCGATCTGGCGGCGCGGGCGAAAGTGCACGTCATGGAAAATCTGACCGCCGACAAGGTCTCCGCACGAACGCTGGAAGTGTTTCATGCGGCCATAAAATGAGGGATGCCCATGGAAGGGACGAGAGATCCACCGGGCAGCGCTAGGGCCAAGAAGGTCCTGCATGTCTGCGATACGGTGGCGGGTGGAACGGGTACATATCTGACCGAGCTGCTCACGCGCCAGCTCGCGCTCTACGGTGCCGGCAACGTGATCCTGTTCATCCCCCAGGATCACGCGCACTATCTTGAGCCGGAACTGCGCAATTCGGCGGTGACGCTCGAATTCTTCAAGCGCCCCGGGCGCTATCGCGGGCTCGCCAACCTGGCGCTGCGCTATCGCTCGGTCTGGAAACGGCACCGGCCTGACGTCGTCCACGCGCATTCGACGGGGGCGGGGCTGGTGACGCGCCTGTTTCCCCGGCCGAAGGGGGCGCTGGTCTATTGTGCGCACGGCTGGACCTTCGAGATGTCGAAGCGGCCGACAACGCGCAAGCTGTTTGCCATGCTCGAGCGCGTGCTGTCGCGGCGCGCCGATCACATCATCGCGATCTCGCAGTACGAATACGATCGTGGGCTCGAAATCGGCATCGATCCGCAGCGGATCAGCACGATCCTCAACGGGATCACGCGGATGCCGCCCGCCGTAGCGCCGGCCGACTGGGACGATGATCGGCTGAAGCTGCTGTTCGTCGGGCGCTTCGACCGACAGAAGGGCCTCGACGTCCTGCTCGAGGCGGCCGAGCCGCTGGTCGATCGCGTCTGCATCCGCGCCGTCGGCGATCACGTCGTCGGGCCGCGTTCGGCCGGGGTGGTCGAAAGGCCAGGCGTGAGCTTCATGGGCTGGATGAGCCGCGAGGCGGTTACGGCGCAGATGCTCAGCGCCGATCTGCTGGTCATTCCGTCACGCTGGGAGGGTTTCGGCCTCGTCGCGGTCGAGGCGATGCGTTGCAAGCTTCCCGTCGCCGGCTCGGCGGTCGGCGGTCTGAACGAGATCCTCGAGAGCGGGCACTACGGCTTCATGTTCCCCTCGGACAACGTGCTGGCGCTGCGGCGTTTCCTGGGCGAGGTGACGCAGGAGCAGCTCGCCGACTACCGCGAGCGCGCCCACGAACACTTCCTGCTCAACTACACCGCCGAACGGCTCGTCAGCGAGATCGACGATCTCTACGACCGGCTACTGACCACCCAGCCTAGCTAGAGGCACTGGTTCGCCTGGGGGCGCGGCGAGGCCTTGCAGTCCCATTGCGCGGTTTCCGCGCCGCCGGCAAGCCGGCGATAGCGGAAGGCGAGCTTGGTGGCAGTACCGTTGGAGGCATCGCGCATCCCCACGACCTCGCAGGTCGCGAGGCCGCGGCAGAGCGCCAGTGCGCTGAGGGCATAGGTACCCGCGCCGGCCGAGTCCGATACCTGCATGACGAACTTTCCGCCCGCCGGGTCGCGCCGCACGATGCTGTGGCTCGCGAGCGCGCGCGTGCCGGCGCCGACGTCCTTCGGGAAGTTCTTGCCCTGCGCGGCATAGTCGGTGGCTTCACGGCCGGCCGCGGGCACGGGCGGAAGTCCCGCGATCTGTGCCGTCGGCCCCAGCGCATGCGCCGGCGACAGCGCGGCCATCAGCGGCTCGAAGGCTTCGGGCGAAAATGTGCGGCGCGCAAAGGCCTGCGGCCGGCCGAAGCTGCCCGGCCAGCGGAAGAACAGGTGCGTGCCGACCTTGGTCAGCTTCTCCATCTTCGGGCTCCACTTCGCCACGACCCAGTCGGTGTGATAGTGCGTGGCGACGCCGACGCGCGGGTCGACGAAGCCTGACAGGGCGTTGTCGGCGAGCGCCTGCGCCTTGATCCATTGCGCTGGCGACGGGCGCCGGCGGGCCATCGAGCCGTCGCAGGTGAACGAGAACTGGCAGCCGGTCCGGCGTTCGGAACCCTGGAATACGGTCGAGCAGATATCGGCGGGGAAGGCCGGATGCCGCACGCGGTTGAGGATGACCTGGACGACGCTGCTCTGGCCCACCGCGTCGTTGCCGGCTTCGTACCAAGCGCCCGCGGCCAGGCAGTCGCGCGCGAGCGAGCGCGCCTGGGCGTCGCCGCGGAACACGAACGGACGCGCGGCGGTGATCGGTCCGGATACGAAAGGCTGCCGCGCGTTCCGCGCGCGCGCATCGTCGGGACCGATCGGCAGGACCTCGAGCGTTTCGACCGGCGGAAGCAGCGGCGGTGCCTTGGTCGCCGTAGAGACCGTTTCGCGCAGGCTGCTGGTCGAGGTCTTCGCCTGATCGGGCTGCGTCAGGTAGAACGCAGCGGCGATCAGGGCTGCGAGGCCGAGCGTCAGCCCGATCCACAGGCCTGCGCGTGGTCGCCGATGCCAATGCCGGTCCCGCGCGGGCTGGGGCGGCGGCATTGGCGGCGCAGCGGGGCTGCGCGGCGGCGTGTCTTCACTCCTGATGCGCTGCGCGGCGCCGGGCCGGGAGAGGGTGGTGGCGTAGGCCATTGTTTGGGGGCGTGGCCGTCAGGCCCTGGCGCCGCTCAGTAGGCGTTCGGGTGCCAGACCACCCGCGCCGTGTTCACCAGGATCGCCACGTCGCGCCAGATGTTCCAGCCCTGGATATACTCCATGTCGGCGTCGAGGCGGTCGGTCAGGTCCGAGGTGGTGACGGTGTTGCCGCGCAGGCCGCGGACCTGGGCGAGGCCGGTGATTCCGGGCTTGAGCTGGTGGCGCAGCCAATAGGTCTCGTCGACCTGCCAGAACAGCTTTTCGCCGGCGAGCGAGCCCAGCGCGTGCGGCCGCGGGCCGACCAGGCTCATGTCGCCGAGCAGCACGTTGAGCAGCTGCGGCAGTTCGTCGATGCTGGTCGCGCGGATGAAGCGGCCGAGACGCGTGATGCGATCGTCGTCGCGCGAGGTCGAGCGGTTGCCCGAGGCGTCGCAGCTCTCGATCTTCATGCTGCGGAACTTGAGCACTTCGAACAGGCGGTTGCCGCGGCCCACGCGCTGCTGGCGGAAGAACACCGGGCCCGGCGAGTCGATCTTGATGGCGATCGCGACGAGCACCATCGGCACGAACAGCGCGATGATCAGCGGCACCGACACGGCGATGTCGAGCATGCGCTTCTGCATGCGGTGCGCGAGGCTCAGCGGCTGGCGCGCGACCTGCAGCGTGTCCTGGCCGTGGAACTTGCCCATGCCGATGGCGCCGAGGTGGTTGGCCTGCTCGACGAAGATCTCGCCGTTGATGTTCGCGCCCTTGAGCATCAGCGCCCATGCGCGATGATATTCGGGATCGCTGTCGATGAGCACGCGATCGAAGGCGGAGACCACCGTGCCGAACAGGTGCATCGTATAAGGATCGTGCAGGTCGGGGATCAGATTGGCGCGATCGGCGTCGAGGATCACGGCGCCCTTGCGCTCGATGCTTGGAGCCTTGCCGTGGACGATGATCAGTTCGTCGATCAGCGTGCCGTTCGCCGCGCGCCGCGCATAGATCGGGAAAAGCGCGCGTCCCAGCACCAGGAAGAAGGTGCTCGTCACCGCCACGATGCCGAAGTTCAGCCGCGAGATTCCGCTGCTGTCCTTGAAGAAGAAGGCCACCATCAGGATGATCAGCAGCGACATCGACAGCGAGATCAGGCCGTCGCGCACCGCGCAGAGGCTGCTGCCCAAGGTTTCGATCGAATAGCCCCCGCGCAGCATCGACAGGATCGCGTAGATCAAGAATATCGCGGTCGAGCTGTAGAAATTGCTCGGCGGCAAGCCCGCTACGGTCGCGACGATGTTCGGAACGAGCGGTGCGGCGATCAGAAGAAACATGTCGAGCGCAAATAGCTCGATATAGAGCTTCAGGCGCAGTGTCTTCTTCGACAGGCCTCCGGCGCGATTGGGGATCGCGGCCAGGGCAGCGGCGTCGATTTCAAGTTGATGCTGAACCGTCACAGGAGCTCCGCGATTGTCTCGACCCGCCTAAACCGCAATTTGTGCAGTGCAGCGAGGTTACCCCGCTCGAGACGCGAATGCTAGGACCCCGCCACTCGGGTTGTCCGCTATAAGGGCACAAGTGATCGCAGGCTTCCTGACGCCCAGATGAACGAAGGTCGTCGACTCGTTAATCCAGCCGCAGCCGGAATGGCCGGTCAGAAAATCAGCAGATAGAGCCCGATGAGCACGCCGATCATGGCCAGCGGCCCGGCGGCACGGGATACGAACTGGACGATCGATTCGGCCTGTTCGACGGGGGATTTTTCGGCGGGCTGCGGCGCAGGCTTGGCACGCGTATTGAACGCACCCGATGCGGATGCATCGCGGTTTGCCGATCCCTCTGCGATAGTATCGTCGGACGGCAACGCGTCACCGCCGTGCAGATCGCGCTGCACCATGCCCAACCTTTCCATGCATCCCGAATCCCGCAATCGGGATTATTAACCGCGAATACGCGAAAACGCGGCAACTTGCCATTGAAAATGCACGGTTCGTCGGAGGCAGCCCGAGGAGCTTTCCGACAGGTCGCGGATCAGAGCGCGAACCAGCCCATCATCGCGACCGTGCCGAGCAGGGCCACCACGCCAGCACCACGCGAAACGGCCTGGATCAGCTGTTCCGCGATGGGGAGTTCTGCCGTGCGCGACGCCGTTGCAACGAAGGCTCCACGCGAGCGACCGGCTTCTGCGACGGCAACGACGATCTTGTCCTGAGCGCTCATGGTGCTTCCTTGGCAATGCGATGGTTTGATCGCCTGATACCGGCCAAAGGTCGCGCTTCGGTGCAGGTCTGTGGTTAAAATCGCCTTATCGCGCCCATAGGGCACTTCGTCGTCCACTGCGGCCGGGGGCTGCAGAAGGCTTGCAAGGCGAATTCGTCGAGCCGAGCGCATGTTGCGCCGCAGCGCGCGAAGAGCTTGTTTTCGTGTCGTGCTACTGTGCTAAGCCGCACAGATGAGCGACAAGATCCCCGTACTCGTGACCGGCGGCGCCGGCTACATCGGCAGCCATGCCGTCCTCGCCCTGACCGACGCTGGCTGGCCCGTCGCCGTGATCGACAACCTGTCGACCGGCTTCCGCTGGGCGGTGCCCGACGGTGTGCCGTTCTATGAAGGCGACATCGAGGACGGCGATCTGCTCGCACGCATTTTCGCCGAGCAGGGCACGCGCGCGATCATGCATTTCGCCGGCTCGATCATCGTGCCCGAGTCGGTCGAGAACCCGCTCAAGTATTACCACAACAACACCGCCAAGAGCCGCAGCCTGCTGGCCGCGGCGGTCGCGGCCGGGGTGCCGCATTTCATTTTCAGCTCGACCGCGGCGACTTACGGCATTCCCGAAGTCTCGCCGGTGACCGAGGCCTCGCCCAAGCTGCCGATCAATCCCTATGGCATGTCGAAGCTGATGACCGAACTGATGCTGGCCGACACCGCTGCGGCCCATCCGATCAATTTCTGCGCGCTGCGCTATTTCAACGTGGCCGGCGCCGATCCGCAGGCGCGCAGCGGCCAGTCGACCGCCGGCGCGACGCATCTGATCAAGGTCGCGGTCGAGGCGGCGCTGGGCAAGCGCAGCTACGTCGGCGTGTTCGGCAGCGACTACGCGACGCCCGACGGCACCGGCGTGCGCGATTACATCCACGTTTCAGACCTTGCCCAGGCGCATGTCCTGGCGCTTGGCGCGCTGATCGCCGAGCCTGTGCGCTCGCTGACGATGAACTGCGGCTATGGTCGTGGCTTTTCGGTCCTCGAGGTGCTCGACGCGGTCGACCGCGTCACCGGGCAGACCATCACGCGCGAGATCGGTCCGCGCCGTGCCGGCGATCCCGACAGCCTGATCGCGGATAACAACCAGATCCGCGCGACCTTGCCCTGGGTGCCCCAGCATGCGGACCTCGATACCATCGTCGAGCATGCCTTGGCCTGGGAGCGAAAGCTCTCCGAACGCGGCTGATATCGCCGGCACGCGGGTGATCCCGCCCCGGCGATGCCGTCGTGCGGGGCGTGATTGCCGTTGATCTGACCGTTTTCTTAGCGCAGGCTCTCGTCATTCAAGAAGAGACGATCGGGAGTGCGTGCGATGAAAATGGAAGACATGGTGCTGATCAGCGTCGACGATCACATCACCGAACCCGCCGAGGTGTTCGACAACCAGCTCTCGGGTGAGGACTACGCCACGGCTCCCAAGCTGCGCGAGCGTGAGAACGGCGCGAACTACTGGGAATACCAGGGCATGCAGATGGGCTCGGTCGCGCTCAATGCCGTGGTCGGCCGCCCGCGCGAGGAATACGGCTTCGAGCCGACCAACCTCAACCAGCTGCGCAAGGGCTGCTACGACGTTCACGCGCGCATCGACGACATGGACGTCGGCGGCATCGCGGCTTCGATGAACTTCTCCAGCCTCGCGCAGATGGACGGCGGCGTCTACCTCCAGGCGCCCGACAAGAAGCAGTCGCTGACCCACCTGCGCGCCTACAACGACTGGCACATCGACGAGTGGTGCGGCGCCTATCCCGATCGCTTCATCCCGTTGGGCCTGCTGCCGCTGTGGGATCCGCAGCTGATGGCCGACGAGGTCAAGCGCCTGGCCGCCAAGGGCTGCCACGCCGTGGTGTTCAACGATAACCCGACCAAGCGCGGCCTGCCCAGCGTCCACAGCGACCATTGGGAGCCGTTCTGGAAGGCCTTGGTGGACAACGACACCACGGTTTGCCTGCACATCGGCTGCGGCAACGTCAGTCCGCACCCGTCGATGGAATCGCCGATCGAGGTGAACATCGCGACGATGCCGATGGCCGTGGCTTTCGGTGCCGCCGACTGGATGAATCTGGCCGCGCTGCACCGCTATCCGACGATGAAGGTGGCGCTGTCCGAAAGCGGCATCGGCTGGATCCCCTATCTGACCGAGCGCGCTGACTACAGCCACGAGCAGCACGGTGCCTGGACCCATTCGAACACCTATTTCGGCGACATGAAGCCCAGCGAGGTGTTCCGCCGCAACTTCACCTCTTGCTTCATCGACGATGCCTATGGCCTGCGCAATCTCGACCTCATCGGCGAGGATCGCGTGATGTTCGAGACCGATTATCCGCACTCGGACACGCCCTGGCCCTACGCTCCCGAAGTGCTGTGGAAGTCGGTCCAGCACCTCAGCGACGAGGCGATCGACCTGATCACCCATCGCAACGCCATGCGCGAGTTCAGGTTCAACCCGTTCAAGGAGAACACCCGCGAGACGCTCAACGTCGGCGCGCTGCGTGCCAAGGCCGCGGCCAAGGGCGTCGACGTCTCGATCAAGTCGCAGAGCGGCGAGCGTCCGGCCCAGGTCGGCGAAGTCCGTCCGGTGACCTCGGGCGACGTGATGGCCATGTTCACGCGTCACGCCGAGCCGGCCGACGCCTGATTACGATTGGCGGCCCGGTTTCGACCGGGCCGCTTTCCCTTCGCTGTGGAAGGGCCTAAACCGCTCCGCATGAAGACGAGCGTGATCCTCTCCGCGGTCGGCGGCGACCGCCCCGGCCTGACCCAGGGCCTCGCCGAAGCGGTGTTCAGCGCCGGCGGCAATTGGCTCGAAAGCCAGCTCAGCCATCTCGGCGGCAAATATGTCGGTGCGATCCTCGTCGAACTCGACGCCGCGCGGATCGGCGAACTCGAGGCGGCCGTCGCGCGGCTCAACGCCGGGGGCTTGCACGTCGCGATCGTGCCCACGGGCGGCGAGGTGGTGGTCGAAGGCAAGCCACTATGGTTCGAACTCGTCGGTCAGGACCGACCGGGCATCGTCCACGAGGTGACCGCGGTGCTCGCCGGGCTCGGCGTCAATATCGAGGACTTCACCACGCGCACCGAGGTCGGCTCGATGTCCGCCGAGCAGCTGTTCCGCGCCACGGCGCGGCTGACCGTTCCCGATGCGACCACGCCCGAGGCGGTCCAGAACGCGCTCGAGGCGATCTCGGGCGAGATCATGGTCGATTTCACGATCAAGCCGGCCTGACGCCGAACGCGATCGCGCATCAGCGTCCCAGCAGCGCGATCTGGCCTTTGACGAGGTCGAGGTTGTAGGTCGCAAGGTGGCTGCCGCGGCCGGCGACGCTGCCCTCCAGCTCGGGGCGTTCGCCGATCTCCAGGCAGCGTTCCCAACAGGTCACCGCGAGCGGCAGCCAGTGGTCGAGCGCGTCCGCCGGATCGAGCAGCGCCCGGTCGAGCGCGAGATTGCCGACCACGAAGTAGAAGTCGGGCGATTCGTTCATCGCCTCCATATGCGCCTGGGCGAGCGAGAGCCCGTCATCGACGCGGCCGGCCTGGCCCAGCGAATGGAGCAGGCGGATCAGCAGATCGTGGAACCAGCTCGCCTCGAGCCGGGTGTCCGTCAGCGCTCTCTCGTACCACTCGCAGGCCTGGACATATTCGCCGCGGCCTTCGGCTTCGACGCCGAGCTGATAGGCGACATATTCGTCGTCCGGCCGCTCGGCGATGTCGCGCAGCAGCAGGTTGCGGTTGCGATCACGCTTGGTTTCGAGCTGGGCATCGCGGAAGCCGTCGTGGCCGAGGTGTATTTCCAGCCGTTCGCGCGGCAGCGGCGAGGCGACCTGTTCGTGGACGCGGCCCTCGAAGCGGGCGCCACGCGGAATCACGCGCGTGGACCAGGATCGCGCCACCGTGACCGCTCCGGCCGCGCTATCGTCGAAGGCGTGATTGATCAGGACGCGGCCGAGCCTTGGCCCTGCGGCGCACCAGGGGCGCAGCAGTTCGCCGCCACGCTCGATGTGCTCGTCGGCGTCGATGACGAGGTGCCAGTCGGCATCGGCGAGTTCGAGCGCGCGATTGCGTGCGATAGAGAAGTCGTCGGGCCAGTCGAAATGCTGGACTTCGGCGCCGGCCTGGCGCGCGAGTTGCTGAGTGCCGTCGGTCGAACCGGTATCGAGCACGAACAGGCGATCGACGAAGGGCCGCACGCTGTCGAGGCAGCGCACGATGCAGCGCGCCTCGTTGCGGGCGATCAGCGTGGCGGCGATCGTCATGGGTTTCAGTCTATCACGATCTCGTGCGGCCGCTCACCCGCCTGGTGACGGCGATACGCCTCGGCGAAGGCGGCCTCGAGATTGCGGGCATAGCCGGCGCTGTCGAACAGCGGCGTGGTCGTGCGGTTCGCGGCGAGGCGCTGGCGCAGCTCGGCGAGGTGCGCGGGATCGGTGGCGAGCGCCAGGATCAGCGCTTCGTAGTCCTCGATCGTCTCGGTCACTAGATCGGGCAGGCCAACCGCGGTTAGCAGGCTGGCGCCGACGCGCGCCGAGAACTGGCGGCCGGCGAGGGTCACGACCGGCAGACCGGCCCAGAGCGCGTCCGAGGCGGTGGTGTGTGCGGTGTAGTTGAAGGTATCGAGGAACAGATCGGCGTGCGCGTGGCGCGCGAGGTGCTCGGCCTGCGGCAGCTTGGGTGCGAAGACCAGGCGTTCAGGCGCCACACCGTGCTTGGCGGCTTCGGCGCGCAGTGCATCGTCGGCCCAGGCGTTCGACTGGAACAGCCAGAGGACGCTGCCCTCGACCTGGTTCAGCAGCCGCATCCACACGGCCCATTCGCGCGGGCCGATCTTGTAGCTCTGGTTGAAGCAGCAGAACACGAAGCCCGTTTCGGGCAGGCCGTGGTCGGCGCGGGTGCCGGCCGTGTCGGCGATGACGCGCTGGTCGTCGTTGCACTGGTAGGAGCCGGGCATCAGCATCAGCGCCTCGCTGAAGCTGTCGGTCTCGCTGGCGGGAACCACGGTGCGGTCGGCCACGGCATAGTCGATGAAGTCGGCGCCGCTGGTCCCCGGGTAGCCGAGGAAGGCGACCTGGACGGGCGCGAGGCGTTCGGCGAAGAGCTGGGTGCGGCCGCCTTGGGTATAGCCCTTGAGATCGACCGCTACGTCGAGCTGGTGCTGGCGCGCAAGCGCGACCACTTCGGCATCGGCCATGTCCTGGACGTCGGTGAAGCTGTCGGTGCAGGCCTTGATCTGCGCGCGCACCGCCTCGTCGACCACGGGGCCATAGGAATAGGCGTGGATCTCGAACTTGCTGCGATCGTGCTCGCGCAGCAGGCCGGCCATCAGGTAGACGGTGGCGTGGGCATGGAAGTCTGCCGAGAAGTAGCCCACGCGGATGCGTCCGTCGGCGGCGGGCTGCGGCTGGGGCAGCGGAGCCTTCGTGCACCCGAAGCTCAGCTGGGTCCAGCCGCGCGAGCGGCGCAGCTGCGCCTGCGGATCGTCCTCGAGGGCCAGCGCGGCCCAGGGCGAGATCGCCGTGTCGGCGCGATCGCGCAGCGCCGGCCAGTCGCCGAGCCGCGACCAGTCGGCCATGTGGAGCTGGTAGAACAGCCGGTGCGCTTCGGCGCCGGCGTGGGCGGGATCGCTGGCGAGGGCTTCGTCGAACAGTGCGATCGCAAGGTCGAGATGGCCCGCAAGCGCTTCGGCCTTGCCCTGTTCTGCCGAAGCTTCGGCATAACCCGGGCGCGCGGCCTTGGCGCGTTCGAACATGGTGCTGGCTTCGTTCGTGCGACCCTGGCGCTTGAGCAGGTTGCCGAGGTTGAGCAGGGCCTCGGGATAGTCGGGACGGATCGCCAGTGCCTTGGCATAGAAGGCATGGGCGCCGGCATAGTCGCCGCGGCCGACCAGCAGGTTGGCGAGGTTGTTGCAGGCCGGGGCGTGATCGGGCTGCAGCGAGAGGACCTGCCGGTAGGCGGTCTCGGCCTCGGCGACGCGGCCGAGCTTGTCGAGCAGCACGGCGAGGTTGTTGCTGGCGTCGGTGTAGTCGTGACGCAACGCCAGAGCCTGGTGATAGGCGGCCAGCGCCTCTTCGTCGCGGCCGCATTCCTTGAGCGCATTGCCCAGGTTGTTACGCGCGATCGCATAGCTCGGATCGAGCGCGGCGGCTTCCTCGTAGAAGGCGATGGCCTCGTCATGACGACCGAGATTGGCGAGCGCCATGCCCAGGTTGTTGCAGATCGCGGGATGGCGCACGCCGCGGGCATGGGCCTCGCGCAATGCGGCTTCGGCGCGGTCCGATTGACCTAGTGTCAAGAAAGCAGCGCCGAGCAGGTTGTGGACGATCGTCGAGCGCGGATAGGGGACGAGCAGACCTTCGGCCATGGCCACGACCTGGGCGAGCCGACCCTGCTCGTAGGCAGCCGAAAGCGCGTCGATCTCGGCCTGGCTCGGTGCGTCGGCGCGCATCATCGCCAGAGCGCGGTTCTTGAACATCTGGTCCATGCCCTTGCGGGCGCGGGTGTTGCCGGGAAACTTCTGCAGGATCGAGCCGTAGACGCGCTCGGCTTCGGCGAAATCGCCGCGCTTTTCAGCGCCGCGGGCCTTGATCATCGCGGTTTCGAGGCTGCTCATAATGCTCGCTGGTCCCTTCGCGACGGCCGGAAGGCCGAAGAATTAAGGGACGTGGTAAACGAGGATTAATCATGTCTGGTAACTACGAGCCTAGGGGTTTTCCCTTATGGCTGAGCCAGCGTCTCCACGGCCTGCCCTATCGCCTTGCCGACGGCCGCCAGATCGGTCTCGTCGACGCAATAGGGCGGCATGACGTAGACCGTATTGCCGAGCGGGCGCAGCAGCACCGGTGCCTGGCGGAAGCTCTCGCGCAGCCGCGGCCCGACCTGCGAGAGATAGCCCGCGCTGGCCGGGTCGACCACGTCGAGCGCGATGATCGTCCCCACCTGGCGTGGATTGGCGACGTTGGGCAGGCGCGCGAGATCGGCCAGCATCGCTGCCTGGCGCCCTACCAGCGCGTCGATCCGCGCCTGCACCGGTTCGTCGCGCCAGATCGCCAGGTTGGCATTGGCCGCGGCGCAGGCGATCGGGTTCGCGGTGTAGCTTGACGAGTGGAAGAACTGCTTGGCCGGGTCGGTCGACCAGTGGGCGTCGAACACCGCGGGGCTCGCCAGGGTCACGGCCAGCGGCAGCGAACCGCCGGTGATGCCCTTGGCCAGGCAGACGATGTCGGGGACGATCCCGGCCTGTTCGCAGGCCAGCAGCGTGCCGGTGCGGCCCCAGCCGGTCATCACCTCGTCCGCGATGAACAGCACGCCATGGCCCGCGCAGATCTCGCGCATCGCGCGCAGGGTCTCGGGCCCGTACATCAGCATGCCGCCTGCACCGAGCACCAAGGGCTCGACGATGAAGGCGGCGACGTCCTGCGCGCGGCAGGCCTGGTCGAGCGCGTCGAGCGTCGCCTGTTCGGCCCCGGCGGCGGGGAAGGGCACGGTGCCGACGTCGAACAGCAGCTTCTCGTATGCACGGTTGAACACACCGCGCGCGCCGATCGACATCGCGCCGATCGTGTCGCCGTGGTACGAATGCTCCATCACGAGCACGCGGTGCCGCGCCACGCCTTGGTTGTGCCAGAAACCCAGCGCCATCTTCAGCGCGACTTCGACCGCGGTCGATCCCGAGTCCGAGAAGAATACGTGCGAGAGCCCCTCGGGCATCAGCGCGATTAGGCCCTGCGCCAGGCTCTCGGCGGGCTCGTGGGTCCAGCCGGCGAAGATCACCTGGTCGAGCTTGCCGGCCTGCTCGGCGATGGCCGCGGCGATGCGCGGGTGGCTGTGGCCGTGCGTCGTCACCCACCACGACGAGATCGCATCGACCAGCCGGCGCCCGTCGGCGAGGTGCAGCGCGGCGCCCTCGGCGCGTTCGACTAGCGGGATCGGTTCCTGCAGGCCGTGCTGGGTGAACGGATGCCAGATGGGGCTCACAGCAGGTCCGTGCGGATATGCGCGGCTACGGCTTCGGCCAGGCCAGCGGGGGTCACGGGATCGAGCCGGGGCAGGCGCCCGAGATGCCGGCACTTCCCGAAACCGACGATCGCCGCCTCGCTGGCTGCGTTCTCCTCGCCCGAGAAGACGATACCCGCCACCGCCACGCCGCGGCTGCGCAGCGCCTCGAGCGAGAGCAGGCTGTGGTTGATCGTGCCGAGCTCGGTCCGCGCGACGAGGATCACCGGCAGGCCCCATTGCGCGAAGAGATCGGCGTAGAGCGTCTCGTCGTTGACCGGCACGAGCACGCCGCCCGCGCCCTCGACGATCAGCGGGCCGTCGCCTTCGGGCAGTACCAGCGCGGCGGGATCGATGCGCACTCCGTCGATCCGTGCGGCCTCGTGCGGCGAGCAGGGGGTGTTCAGCCGCCAGGTCTCGGGCAGAACCTCGGCGCGGCCTGCGGTCAGCCGGTGGACCGCTTCGCTGTCGCTTTCCTCGTCGAGCCCGGCCTGGACCGGCTTCCAGTAGCGCGCGCGCAGGTGGCCGGCGAGGCCGGCGGCGACCAGGGTCTTGCCGACGCCGGTGTCGGTCCCGGTAACGACGTAACGGCTCATGCCTTGGCCGTGGCTTCCGCGAGCACGGCGGCCAGACCCTCGATGTCGGCGAGCGCCGCATTGTTGGTGATCGAGATGCGCAGCCGCGCGGTGCCGTTGGGCACCGTCGGCGGGCGGATGCCGCGCACGTCGTAGCCCGCGGCCTGGAGCGCGCCGGCGAGTTCCATCGTGCGGTCGTCGGGGCCGACGATCAGCGGGATGATCTGCGAGCCCGCCACCGCGGCACCGAGCGGCGCGAGCAAGGTCTCGGCCTGGCGCACGCGTGCCCACAGCGCTTCGCGCAGGTCAGGCCGGTCGCGCACGAGGCCCAGCGCGGCGCGCACGACGGCGGCCATCAGCGGCGAGGGTGCGGTCGAGAAGATGAAGCCGCGGCCGCGGTTGACGAGGAAGTCGGTGACCACGGCCGAACCGCAGACGAGCGCACCCTCGGCGCCGAGCGCCTTGCCGCAGGTGCGCAGGGTGATCACGTTCTCGCGATCCGAGATCGTATCGGCAAGCCCGCGGCCGTCGCGGCCGAACACGCCGGTGGCATGGGCTTCGTCGATCAGCAGCACGCCGTCGTGGCGATCGGCGACCTCGATCAGAGAGGCGAGCGGGGCTTGGTCGCCGTCCATCGAATAGAGGCTCTCGACCGCGAGCCAGGGCGTGCCCATGCCGCCTTCGGCGCGCCAGCGGCGGATCGCATGGTCGAAGGCGTCGACCTGGTTGTGGCGTACTGCGACGGTCTCGGCGCGGCCGAGCTTCATGCCCTCGTGTGCGGAGGCATGGACCAGTTCATCATGGACGACGAGGTCGCCGCGCTGGGGCAGGGTCGAGAGCAGGGCCGAATTGGCGGCATAGCCGGTGGCGAACCACAACGCGGACTCGCTGCCGAAGAAGGCCGAGGCCTCGGCCTCGAGCGCCTCGTGCTCAGGGCAATTGCCGCGCAGCAGTCGCGAACCGCCCGAGCCGACCGAGACCCCGCGGTCGAGCGCTGCGCGTGCAGCCTCGGCAAGCAGACCCGAGCGACCGAGCCCGAGATAGTCGTTCGAGGCGAAATCGACCCCGACCTCGGGGATCAGCCTGCGGCGGCGCGCGCCGGCGGAAAGTCGGGCAAGGTCGTTACGCTGCGCGCTATAGGTCATTCTGTATAGGTCACTCGGCCGCTTCGCGCACGCAGCCCGGCAGGTCCTCGAGTTGCATCGGGCGCAGGCCGAGCTTGGCGAACATGGCGCCGTCGGCGTCGTCGCCGGCATTGGGCGCGGTCAGCAGGGTGTCGCCGGTGAAGATCGAGTTGGCGCCGGCCAGGAAGCACAGCGCTTGGGTCGATTCGCTCATCGACTCGCGGCCGGCCGAGAGGCGGACCATTGACAGCGGCATGGTGATGCGCGCGACGGCGACGGTGCGGACGAACTCGATCTCGTCGATCTTGGCCAGCGGGGTGTCGGCCAGCATGTTGCCGAGCACCGTGCCCTTGACCGGGACCAGCGCGTTGACCGGCACCGACTGCGGATGCTCGGGCAGGGTGGCGAGCGCGTGGATGAAGCCGACGCGGTCGGGCCGCGTCTCGCCCATTCCGACGATGCCGCCCGAGCAGACGTTCATGCCCGCCTTGCGGACGTTGTCGAGCGTCTCGAGCCGGTCCTCGAAGGTGCGCGTGGTGATCACGTCGCCATACTTCTCGGGGGCGGTGTCGAGGTTGTGATTGTAGTAGTCGAGCCCGGCGGCCGCGAGCATTTCGGCCTGCTTGCCGGTCAGCATGCCCAGGGTCATGCAGGTTTCCATGCCCATCGCGCGCACGCCGTGGACCATCTCGATGATCGCGGGCATGTCGCGATCCTTGGGATTGCGCCACGCAGCGCCCATGCAGAAGCGGGTCGAACCAGCGTCCTTGGCGCGCGCGGCGGACTGCAGCACCTGGCGCACGTCCATCAGCTTGGTCGCCTTGACGCCGCTGTCGGCCGAGCTCGACTGCGAGCAGTAGCCGCAGTCCTCGGGACAACCGCCGGTCTTGACCGAGAGCAGGGTCGAAAGCTGGACCGCGCCGGCGTCATGGTTGGCGCGATGCACCTCGGCGGCCCGGAACACCAGTTCGGTGAACGGCAGATCGAACAGCGCCGCGATCTCGTCACGGGTCCAGTCGGTACGGGCTTGGGCGAGTGCCTCGGGAGTCTGATTCATATGCTGCACTGCACTAAACGTCTTGGTCGAGGAATCCAAGCGCCGGTTCAGCGGCGGGCCGCTTCCAGATAGGCGCCGAACATGGCCTTGGCGCCGGCCTCGGCCTTTGCATATTCGTCGCCGATCGCGGTTTCGAGCCGCGCCAGCAGATCGCGCCAGCCGCCGGAGCCGTGGCGCGCGCCGAGATAGGCAGCGGGCAGGCCCTCGGGTACCGAGCGCGCGAGCACCGCGCCGCCCAGTCGCGAGCCCTCGATCACGTAGAGCGCGCCCCAGCGCGCGGCCGCGCCCGGCGGCAGCGCGAAGTCGAGCTCGGGCGGAGCCTCGCCGCCCAGCGCGGCGAGATCGTCGTGCAACGCCTGGGTGCGGCCGTGCCAGCCTTCGACCAGCGCACCGGGATCGATCAGCCGCTCGGCCAGCGGCAGGATCCGTGCATGGGCGGTCAGGAAATCGCGATAGCCGTCGCGCGTGTCCAGCGCGAAGCGGCCATAGGCGGCGTCGACCTGCTCGTGATCGACGCGCGTTGCTGCGCGCAGGTGGGCGACGGCGGAATCGGTTTGGCTTGCTTGCATGATCGCGTCCTAGTCCACCGTCGGGTGGATGCCGAGCAGATCCTCGACGCTGCGCATGATGTTGCCCGTGGTGTAGGGCTTCTGCACGACCGTCCGCGCGCGGTGCTCCATCGGCAGGTTGGCCTGCTCGCCATAGCCCGAGGCGAAGAAGAACGGCACGCCCATGTCGTGGAGCCGGTCGGCGATGCCGAAGCTGTTCTGGTCGCCGAGGTTGATGTCGAGGATGGCGATGTCGGGGCGCATCTCGTCGAGCTGATCGTGCGCGGCATCGACGGTCGAGGCCGTGGCGATCTGCGCGCCGAAGCGTTGGAGGATGTCCTCGGCGTCGAGCGCGATGATCAGGCTGTCCTCGACCAGCAGCACCGAGACGTCGTCGAGCAGGTGCGGCTGGATCGGCACGTCCTTGATACGCTCGGCATGGGGAATGCGGACCTTGGCCGTTAGCGGACGCTCCGAGACGTGGCGCTTGGGAATGCAGAACTGCGCGCGGACGCCCGCAGGATCGTATTCGATCTGCGCCGAGCCGCCGAGATCGTAGGGCACCGAACGGTCGATGATCGTCGTGCCGAAGCCCTTGCGCGTCGGCTTGCGCACCGGCGGCCCCTTCACCTCGTGCCAGTCGATGACGAGGTCGCCCGTGTGGTTGCGATCCCAGGTTAGCCGCACTTCGCCGTCGCCCGAGAGGCTGCCGTACTTGGTCGAATTGGTGACGAGTTCGTGGATCACCAGGGCCATGGTCGAATAGGCCTGCGGGTTGAGCAGGATCGGCGGGCCCGAGGCGAGGATCGAATTCTGCTTGTGCGCGGCGAAGGCAGCGGCTTCGGCCTCGATCAGTGCCTCGAGCGGGGCGGGGCCCCAGTGATCGTCGGTGATCTGGTTGTGCGCGCGTGCCAGGGCGTGGATGCGGCCGTCGACGACCTTGACGAAGTCCTTCACCGCGTCCTCGTCGGGCTGCGACTGGCGGATCAGGCCGCGGATCACGCCGAGGATGTTGCGCACGCGGTGGTTGAGCTCGGCGATCAGCAGTTCCTGCCGGGCATTGGCCTGGTGCCGCTCGGCCGCGGCCTCGTCGGCCAGGCGCAGCACGACCTCGATCAAGGTCGCGCGCAAGGTCTCGGCGACGCGCATCTGCGAGGGGGTGAACGGCGTCGAGCGGCCCGAGACTTCCTCCTGCCATTCGGCGAAGCTCTCGCGCGGGGTCAGGCGTGGGCCGTTGGGGCCATATTCGATCGGCTTGTGCGGATCGCCGGCCCAGCGGACCTTCTCCTTCATCTCCGAGCGGAACAGCACGACGTAGTCGCGCGGGCTCCGCGAGATCGGGATCGCCAGCAGGCCCGAGGCCTCCCTGGCAAAGGCCTCGGCCCCGTCGACCAGCGAACCGATGTGCTCGGTCGCATAGACCTTGCCCGCGGCCGTGCCGTTGAGCGCGCGGATGATGCGGCGGAAGTCGTCGGTCGGCGGGGTCACGCCCGAGAAGGCATAGGCGCCGTTGATCCAGACCCCGACGCCGTCGGCGGGGATCGCGCTGGTCAGGATGTCGCCGAGCCAGTCGGGATCGTTGAGCAGGGTCTCGTCCGAAGCGACCGCGCCGAGCAACTGGTCCGAGATGTCGCGCGCGCGTCGCTCGTATTCGACCAGCTCGCGCCGCTCGCGGCTTTCGAGCCGCAGCGAAAACATCTGCGAGAACAGCTCGGACAGCGATCGCCGCTCGAAGGTCGGCGATAGCGGCGCGTAGTGGTGGCAGGCGAACAGCCCCCACAGCTTGTCGTCGACGATGATCGAGATCGACAGCGAGGCTCCGACGCCCATGTTGCGCAGGTATTCGAGGTGGATAGGCGAAACTGAGCGCAGCACCGACAGCGACAGGTCGAGCGGCTGCTTGTGCTCGTTGAGCGCGGGGACGATCGGCACGGGCACGCCATTCACGTCGTGAATGATCCGGATCAGGTTGCGCAGGTAGAGCGCGCGCGCCTGCTTGGGAATGTCGCTGGCCGGATAGTGCAGGCCTTTGAAGCTGCCGATGCCGGGCTTCGCCGCCTCGGCGACGACTTCGCCATGGCCGTCGGGCGCGAACTTGTAGACCATCACGCGATCGTAGCCGAGCAGCGCGCGGATCTGGCGCGCGCCCTCTCGATAGAAGCCCTCGAGATTGGGCTGGCTGTCGAGCCGCGCCATCATCCAGCGGACGGTGCCGGTGGCGTCGCCGGGGTTCTTCGAACCAGGCTCACCCTCGATGACGATCTGCTTGCCCGAAAAATGGATGGCGATGTCGAACGGTGCATGGTCGGCGCGTAGCGGACAGCCGAACACGCGCTCGACCGTGTCCGAGCTGACCAGATAGGCGCAGCGGTTGCGCAGGTCGTGCAGCAGCTGCGGGTCGACGAAATCGGACAGAGGGTTGCCGATCAGCGTTTCGGGCGGATGGCCGAGATAGTCCTCGACGTTCGCCGAGGTGCGCTGGATGATCCAGTCGGTGCTGAGCGCGATCAGGAACCCGACGGGCTGGATCGCCCCCAGGAGATGGATCGGCTCGCGATCACAATTCGTCAGATCGACCTGGAAATCGCCGTCCGTCATCAAACTTCCGCTGCCCAATTGAAATTCCGCGCAGTGCCAAACCGTTCCGCGACCGTTTGGTTCCGCAGTAACACAGGCTTGTCATATGCGGGTCCGGTGTGCGCAAGCGCGAATGTTAAGGCAAGTCACTGGCCTTGCTGCGCAATTTCGCGCCCGGCGAAGCGGTTGTTGCGCTGTCCCGGCAAACCGGTGCAGGAGGGCTCATGGCCGAGATCATCAACCTGCGTCAGGCGCGCAAGGCGAAACAGCGCGATGCGGCGGCGAACCAGGCGGCGGCCAACCGCAGCCTCCATGGCGAGACCAAGGGCGAGAAGCTGCGCCGCAAGCAGGAGGCCGATCGCCTCGTGCGCACGGTCGACGGCGCCAGGCTCGGCGATGACGGGAAGGACGATTGATGCGCACGACGTTCGATCAGGCGACGGTGCGGCTCTATCACCTCGACTCGCGGCCCGAGGGCGACGGCGCGCAGACCTTGCTCTATGGTCCGCTGTCCGAAGCGATGCGCGTGGCGGCCGAACAGCCCGAGGAAGTGCAGGAAGGCCTGTTCATCGCCACCGACAACGATGTGGTCGCCTATCTCGATCTGCTCGAGGGCTAGGGCTGGACTTGCTCCGCCTTCCGCGCGATGCTGAGCAAGCGTTCAGCAAGAGACGCGCGGGGACGAGAGAACTGCCATGACCATCGCCATCGAGCCCATCAAGCCGCTGATCGGCGGCAAGGTCACCGTCGACAAGGCCCGGCTGACCGATCCCGAGGTCATTGCGGCGATCCGCGCGGCGCTCGAGGAACGCGGCGTGCTGGTCTTCCCCGAGATCGCGCTCAGCGACGACGAGCAACTCGCGCTGACCGACGCGCTCGGCGGGCGCGGCAATTACAACCAGCGCGTGCCCGGCTCCGACGTTTCGGCGAAGGACGTCTACAAGATCACGCTCGACCGATCGGTCAACAACGAGCCCGACTACGTGCTCGGCACTTTCTTCTGGCACGTCGACGGTGCGACGATGGACCTGCCGCTGCCCAAGGCGACCTTGCTTTCGGCGCGAACCCTGTCCGACGCGGGTGGATCGACCGAGTTCGCCAATCTCTACGCGGCCTACGACGGGCTCTCCGATGCGGACAAGCGGCTCTACGAAAGCATGCGGGTGATCCATACGGTCGAGGCCAGCGTCCGCCCGGTCTTCGCCGTGCCATCGCAGGAACGGCTCGATCGCTGGCGTTCGATTGCCCATGCCATGGAACATCCGCTGGTCTGGACGCACGAGGACGGGCGCAAGTCGCTGTTGCTCGGCAGCCATGCCGACGGCGTGGTGGACATGCCCAATCCGCATGGCCGCGCGCTGCTCTGGCGGCTGCAGCAGTGGGCGGCGCAGCCCGACTTCGTCTATACCCACGAATGGCGGGTCGGCGATCTGGTCCTGTGGAACAACCAGGGGCTGATGCACCGGGTCGTCCCCTACACCGACACCGGCCGGGTCATGCACCGCACGACCTTGGCCGGACACGAAAAGCCGGGGCGTGTCGCAGCCGAAGGGAGTTTCGAGAGGTTGCTCGAGGTCGGCTGACGCGGTTCGCGCGTCAGGTCGGCATCCGCGAGCGGACCGCCTCGACGAAAGCGATCGGATCGTCGAGTGCGAGAGCGATACGCGTCACCGGCCCGCCCTTTCCGAAAGGCTTGGGTGACGGAAGCGGCGGTGCGACCTCGAGGATGACGTTGGGGCCGGCAAGCAGCGAGGCCTTGAGTGTTCCGCGCCGCGCCGGCGCTACCCCGAAAGTGACGGAACAGGCGGTAATCGCGGTCAGCGGCACCACGAAATCGAACAGGATCCCAGTGCGCACCTGCAGATGATCGGCGAAGAGCAGCACCGGAAGATGCCGGAGCGAGCCGATCAAGCCGAGCAGGTAGAGAAAGCCGATATCGCTGACGACGAAGACGATCCAGGCGACCGCCGGCTTCCAGGCATAGAGCAGGACATGGACGATGCAGATCTCGATGATCGCCAGGCACAGAAACGCCCACATCATCGGTGCGACCAGCCGGTGGTAGGAGAAGCCGATCGCGGCCGGCGGTACCTCGGGCTGTCCGGTCCAGCGGAAAGCGTAGGACAGCATGGTCAGCTCGGCGGCGGCAAGCCGCGCCAGCGGGGCCGGAACGATCTCGGCGAGCATGCGCTCGATGCGTCCGCGCAGCGGTAGCGCTGTGCCTTTGACCTGCGCCGCGCCGCGAGCCGCACCCCACAGGACATGGATCGCGAGCGGGATTGTGAAGATCAGCCAGCCGTACCCGTGGAGCAGGAGCGCGCGGCCGGCCTGCGGCATGATCGCAAGCGCGAGGATCGAGGCGGCGGCCAGAAACGCGACGGCTTGTGCGTGCGTGCGGGGAAGCGCGCTGCGCAGGAGCAAGGTGAGGCATGCGCCACCGGCGATTGCCCCGATCACGGCGGCATCCGGCCTCAATCCGGCAAGCCCGAAACGGAACAGCCAGGCGATGCCTAGCGACGCGATGATGGGCCCCGAACGGCGCAGCCATGTCCTGCGCCTGATGCGATGAGCGGTTGCCTCACTCGCGTTCGTGGCGTGTCCACCCGTGCCGGCCATTTGCGGAGGCTACCGCGCGGCCAACGCCCTAGACAAGCTCAGGCCGAGCGGGTTCGGATGTAAGCCAAGCGAGTGCAATCAGGCCCTCGTCGCCGTCACGATATAGTTGAGTGCGAGGTTGTCCGACAGATGTAGGCCCTTGGTCGGCGACCAGGCGATGCCCTTCGGCGCGCTCATCGTCAGGCCCGCGCCGCTGAGCAGGTCTTGCAGTTCCTCGGGCGTGACGAAGTCCTGCCAGTGGTGCGTGCCGCGCGGGATCGCGCCGAGGCGTTCGGCACCCTCGACCAGCAAGAGCCGCGACTGCGGGGTGCGGTTGGGGGTGGAGAGGATCATCAAGCCGTCGGGCTTCATCGCCGTGGCCAGCGCCGCGACGAAGCCCGCCTTGTCGGCGACGTGCTCGATAACTTCCATCGAGGTGACGAGATCGTAGTCGGTGAGGCCGAGCTGGCCGACGTCGCCCCAGCGGTATTCGATCGCTAGGCCCGAGCCTTGTGCGTGCTCGCGCGCGGCGTTCACGTTCTCCTCGGCCGCGTCGACCCCGGTCACCGTGCCGCCGAGCCGCGCCAGCGGTTCGCAGAGCAGGCCGGCGCCGCAGCCGACGTCGAGCGCACGCTTGCCAGCCAAGGGCTTGAGCGCGCGCGAATCGCAGCGCCAGTGCGCGTCGATGGCCTCGCGCACGAAGCCCAGCCGGACGGGGTTCAGCTTGTGCAGCATCGCCGAGGAACCCTTGGGATTCCACCACTCGGCGGCCAGCTTGCCGAAATGCGCGGCCTCTTCGGGTCTTATGGTTGCATTCGCCATGCCGCGTCCCTAACAGGGCGCCCGCCCGGGGCCTAGGCCCCGCTCAAGTTTTGGTTGGTTTAAGACGGGAGCGTAGTCCGTGGCTCGGATCGTGATGAAATTCGGCGGCACCTCGATGGCCGGCACCGAGCGCATCCGCCGTGTCGCCGGCATCGTGCGCCGCCAGCAGGCGGCCGGGCACGAGGTCGCCGTGGTCGTTTCGGCCATGGCTGGCGAGACCGACCGCCTGGTCAACTTCTGCCGCGAGGCGAACCCGCTCTACGATCCCGCCGAGTACGACGTCGTCGTCGCTTCGGGCGAGCAGGTCACCGCGGGCCTGCTGGCGCTGACCCTGCAGGCGATGGGCTGCAAGGCGCGCTCGTGGCTGGGCTGGCAGCTGCCGATCCAGACCGACGATGCCCACGCCAAGGCGCGCATCGGCACGATCGACTGCCCCGAGATGCTGGCCTCGATGGCGGCGGGCGAGATCGCGGTGATCCCGGGCTTCCAGGGCCGCACCGACGACAACCGCGTCACCACGCTGGGCCGCGGCGGTTCGGATACTTCGGCCGTGGCCGTGGCGGCGGCGATCAAGGCCGATCGCTGCGACATCTACACCGACGTCGACGGGGTCTACACCACCGACCCGCGCATCGTCGCCAAGGCGCGCAAGCTCAAGAACGTCACCTACGAGGAAATGCTCGAGCTCGCTTCGGTCGGCTCGAAGGTGCTGCAGACGCGTTCGGTCAGCCTCGCCATGAAGGAAGGCGTGCGCGTGCAGGTTTTGTCGAGCTTCATCGACGAGGATGCGCCGGCGGCCGATACGCTGCCGGGCACGATGATCGTCGGTGACGAGGAATTGGAAGGATCGGACATGGAACGCCAGCTCATCACCGGCATCGCCGCGGACAAGAACGAGGCCAAGGTCACGCTGACCCGCGTCGCCGACAAGCCGGGTGCGGTCGCGGGCATCTTCGCGCCGCTCGCCGACGCCAACATCAACGTCGACATGATCATCCAGAACATCGCCAAGGACAAGGGCGAGACCGACGTCACCTTCACCGTGCCGCTGGCCGACCTGCCGCGCGCCGAAGCTCTGCTCGAAGGGCAGAAGGACAAGATCGGCTACTTCCGCATGATCTCGGACAGCAAGGTCGCGAAGATCAGCGTCGTCGGCGTCGGCATGCGCAGCCATGCCGGTGTCGCCTCGACCATGTTCAGCGCCCTGGCCGACCGCGGCATCAACATCCAGGCGATCTCGACCAGCGAGATCAAGGTCTCGGTGCTGATCGACGAGGACGAGACCGAACTCGCGGTACGCGTGCTGCACACCGCCTACGGCCTCGACGGCGAGTAAAGATCTTTGGCTTTGTGCTGTGAGACCATCTAAGGAAAGTCGGTCTCACACAAAGGCACAAAGGCGCAAAGATGGCGTGTGCGGACGATCTTGAAGCGATTGCCCGCACTGCCGTAGATTGCGGCTTCCGATTGCATCGTGATCTCGGGCCAGGTCTGCTCGAATCCGTATATGAAGTCCTGCTTGCCGAATATCTGCGTGAAGCAGGTCTGGATGTTGAGAGGCAATTGCCCGTCCCGATCAGTTTCAAGGGTGTTGTCGTCGACAACGCCTTTCGCGCTGATTTGCTTGTCGAAGGGCGTTTGCTGATCGAACTGAAGTCGATCGAGCGGATTGCCGGGGTTCACGGGAAGCAGGTTCTCACTTATCTTCGCCTGATGAATCTACCACTCGGCCTGCTGATGAATTTCGGCCAGGAACTCTTCAAGGATGGCATACGGCGGATAGGCAACGACTACTTCGCTCCGCGGAGTTGAACCTCTCCTTTGTGCCTTCGTGCCTTTGTGTGAGATAGTTCTTCCTACTACCGCGCCGCCTCCACGAACCTTCGCGCTAAGGCACTGATCTCCGCCACCGGTTCGGCATAGTCGCCTTCGATCCAGAAGCGCGCGATGCGCAGCACTGCGCCCATCGCGCCGACCTGGGCGAGGGGTAGCGTCACCTCGGGCGCGATCAGCGCGGCGAGGCGTGCGAGCATGGCCCGGCCGACCTTGAGCATCTCCGGGTCGTGGTGGTCGGTCTCGACCAGGAAGACGCGCGCCAGGTCGGGATGATCGGCCAGGAGCTGGAAGAACGCGCTCAGCGCGCTGTCGGCCGGCGCGCGCGCGTCGATCGCGGCGGTGACGTCGGCGATCAGATGGTCGCAGACCTCGCGGAACACCGCGAGCAGCAGTTCCTCGCGGCTGGCGAAGCTCTCGTAGAAATAGCGCGGGGTCAGCCCGGCCTCGGCGCAGATCGCGGTGACCGAGACCCCGGTCGTGCCCGCCTGGCCATAAAGCTTGGCCGCCGCCTGCATCAGCTTCTCGCGCCGCTCGGCCACGCGCGCTTCCTGGCTCTGCCCCCCGTAGAGGCGGTCCTTGGCGATCCCCATGGCACCTGTCTTGACACAGCCGACTCTATCTGACAATTTGAAAATATAGATTATCAGATTGGAGTCGAGTTCATGACCGACACGGTGCAGCTCTCGTTCAAGCGCGACTGGAAGACGGCCTTCACCTCGGTGAAGGCGCTGATGGCCGATCCCGACGATACCGCGCAGGTCTTCCGCATCATGCGCGCGCTCAACGTCGATACGGCCAAGGCCGGTTACGATCGGCTGCTGCAGACCGCCGAGGGCGGGCGCATGGCCTACGATCGTGTCGAACTGGCCGAGCACCTGTCCGATCCGGCCTATGTCGCGCGCTTTCCGGAGGGTTCGGTCGGTGCGGCCTATGCGGCGTTTCTCCAGCGCTCCGGCTTTTCGGCGCAGGGACTGGCCATGGTCAGTCAATCCGAGGAGCCGTTCGAGGCTCCGCATCCCTACGAGTGGTTCGGCCGGCGCACGCGCGACGTCCACGACATCTGGCACGTCCTCACCGGCTACCGCGCCGACGATCCGCTGGGCGAGGCCTGCCTCGTCGGTTTCTCCTACGCGCAGACCAAGGGGCTCGGCTGGGCGGCGATCGGGCTGGGGGCGGCGCTCACCAGCCTGCGCCACCCGCAGGGGCGTGCGGCCGTGGCGGCGATTTGGGAGGGCTATCGCCTGGGCAAGCGCGCCAAGTGGCTGCTCGGCGAGGACTACGAGGCGCTGCTGTGCGAACCGCTCGGCGCCGCGCGCAAGCGGCTGCGGCTAGTGCGGCCCGAGCGCTACTTCGCGCTCGACGGCGTGCCGCGCACGATCGGCCCGGTCGCCGTAGCGGCTTGAGCTTAGGCATAGATCCTCCCTTCGCAGGGGAGCATCACAAGCCACAAGAGTTGCCCCGCCTCCGGTAGGGGGTACGGGAAGCGGGGCTGACCTCGGCCGGTCGGGGATCAAACGGCCAGGTCTTAACCGTCGGTGCGCGGTCAGTCGGCCAGTTCGGGCTGAGCCGGCAACTGGTCGGGCGACTTCACGCTCATGCCCAGCGCCTTGGCGACACCCGCGCCATAGCCCGGATCGCAGCGGGTGCAGTTGTCGATGTGCCGCTGCTTGATGAAGTCGGGCGCATCACCCATCGCTGCGGCCGTATTGGCGAACAGTGCCTGCTGCTGCGCCGGGCTCATCAGTTGGAACAGCTTGCGCGGCTGGGTGAAATAGTCGTCGTCATCCTCGCGGAAGTTCCAGAAATCGGCGTTGCCGTCGATCTGCAGCGGCGGCTCGCGGAAGTCGGGCTGATCGACCCACTGGCCGAAGCTATTCGGCTGATAGTGCGGCAGGCTGCCGTAATTGGCATCGACCCGGCCCTGACCGTCGCGGTGGTTGCTGAAGGCCGGGCAGCGCGGCGCGTTGACCGGGATCTGGTGGTGGTTGACCCCCAGGCGATAGCGCTGCGCATCCGAATAGGCGAACAGCCGCGACTGCAGCATCTTGTCGGGCGAGACACCGATGCCGGGCACCAGGTTCGACGGCGCGAAGGCGCTCTGCTCCACGTCGAGGAAGAAGTTCTCCGAATTGCGATTGAGCTCGAACTCGCCGACCTCGATCAGCGGATAGTCGGACTTGTACCAGACCTTGGTCAGGTCGAACGGGTGGACCGGATAGGTCTCCGCGTCCTTCTCGGGCATGACCTGGATGAACATCTTCCACTTGGGGAAATCGCCGCGCTCGATCGCTTCGTAGAGATCGCGCTGGTTGCTCTCGCGGTCACCGGCGACGACCTTGGCGGCCTCGTCGTCGGTCAGGTTCTCGATGCCCTGCTGGGTCTTGAAGTGGAACTTCACCCAGAAGCGTTCGCCGGCCTCGTTGTAGAACGAATAGGTGTGGCTGCCGAAGCCGTGCATGTGGCGGTAAGACTTGGGGATGCCGCGATCGGACATGACGATCGTCACCTGGTGCAGCGCCTCGGGCAGCAGCGTCCAGAAGTCCCAGTTGTTGGTGGCGCTGCGCATGTTGGTGCGCGGGTCGCGCTTTACCGCCTTGTTGAGGTCGGGGAACTTGCGCGGATCGCGCAGGAAGAAGACCGGCGTATTGTTGCCGACCATGTCCCAGTTGCCTTCCTCGGTGTAGAACTTCAGCGCGAAGCCGCGGATGTCGCGCTCGGCATCGGCCGCGCCGCGCTCGCCCGCCACCGTGGTGAAGCGGGCGAACATCTCGGTCTGCTTGCCGACTTCGCTGAAGATCTTGGCGCGGGTGTACTTCGTGATGTCGTTCGTCACCGTGAAGGTACCGAAGGCGCCCGAGCCCTTGGCGTGCATGCGCCGCTCGGGGATGATCTCGCGGTTGAGGTTGGCCAGCTTCTCGATCAGCCAGACGTCCTGCATCAGCAGCGGTCCGCGCGGGCCGGCGGTCAGCGAGTTCTGGTTGTCGACGACCGGCGCGCCGAACGCCGTGGTCAGATGGGTGACCGGGCACTTGCCGCGGTTGATCGGGTCCTGGGACATCGCCTTTCCTCCAGTCGTTTTCGGTAGGAAGCGTTTTACCGCCAGCAGGTTCCGCGACGAAACCGATTAATCCGAAACTTGTGATCGGCAAATGCGATCAAGAGCGAGGGTCTGGCGCGACGCGCTGGCCAAGCCTATAGGCCCGGCAACACAAGAATGCGCCATGGAGGCAGGGTGAACAGCAAGACCAAGTCGTTGATGGCGCGTGGAACCGAGTTCCTCGGGAGCGAGTGGGCCATCCTCTGCGGCGCGATGTCGTGGGTGTCCGAGCGCAATCTCGTGGCGGCGATCAGCAATGCCGGCGGCTTCGGCGTGATCGCCTGCGGCGCGATGACCCCCGAACTGCTCGACACCGAGATCGCGGCGACCAAGGCGCTCACGGGCAAGCCTTTCGGCGTCAACCTGATCACGATGCACCCGATGCTGTTCGATCTGATCGCGGTCTGCGCCAAGCACGCGGTCGGTCATGTCGTCCTCGCCGGTGGCATTCCGCCCAAGGGCTCGGTCGAGGCGATCAAGGCATCGGGCGCCAAGGTGATCTGCTTCGCGCCGACCTTGGCGCTCGGCAAGAAGCTGCTGCGCTCGGGCGCCGACGCGCTGGTGATCGAGGGCAGCGAGGCCGGCGGTCACATCGGCCCGGTCTCGACCTCGGTGCTCGCGCAGGAGATCCTGCCCGAACTCGCGCAGGACAATCTCGTCTTCGTCGCCGGCGGTATCGCTCGCGGCGAGGCGATGGCCGGCTATCTCGAGATGGGCGCCTGCGGCGCGCAGCTCGGCACGCGCTTCGCCTGCGCGACCGAGTCGATTGCCCATCCCGATTTCAAGAAGGCCTTCTTCCGCGCCTCGGCGCGCGATGCGGTGGCTTCGGTTCAGGTCGATCCGCGTCTGCCGGTGATCCCCGTCCGCGCGCTCAAGAACAAGGGCAGCGAGGAGTTCACCGCCAAGCAGATCGCGGTTGCGCGGATGCTCGACGAAGGCTCGGTCGACATGAACGCCGCCCAGCTCGAGATCGAGCACTTCTGGGCCGGCGCGCTCCGCCGCGCGGTGATCGACGGTGACGTCGAGCGCGGCTCGATCATGGCCGGGCAATCGGTGGGCATGGTCACCAAGGAAGAGCCCGTGGCCGAGATCATCGCCACCCTGCTGGCCGAATGCGAGCAGGCGCTGGCCCGCCGCAAGGCCGCCTGATGAGCGAGATCCAGGTCCTGACGCTGTCGTGCCGCGACAAGCCCGGCATTACCGCGCGCGTCACCTCCTACCTGTTCGACAAGGGCGGCAACGTCGTCGAGGCGCAGCAGTTCGGCGATCCGGAAGGCGGTGACTTCTTCCTGCGCGTCGCCTTCGAGCCAGGCCCGGCCGATCCCGAGGCGCTGCGCGCGGGCTTCGCCGACCTCGCCGCCGAATACGGCATGCGCTGGAACCTGCGCAGCCGCGAGAAGCCGCGCAAGGTGCTGCTGCTGGTCTCGAAGTTCGACCACTGCCTGGCCGACCTGCTCTATCGCCGTCGCATCGGCGAGATGCCGATGGAGGTCGTCGGCATCGTCTGCAACCATCCGCGCGAAGTGCTCGACCACGCGACGATCGGCGACATCCCGTTCCACTACCTGCCGATCACCAAGGACACGAAGCCCGAGCAGGAAGCCGCCATCCGCGACATCGTCAAGGATACCGGCGCCGAACTGATCGTGCTCGCGCGCTACATGCAGATCCTCTCGGACGAGATGGCGGCCTGGCTCTCGGGCCGCTGCATCAACATCCACCACTCGTTCCTGCCCGGCTTCAAGGGCGCCAAGCCCTACCACCAGGCGCATGCGCGCGGCGTGAAGATGATCGGCGCGACCGCGCACTACGTCACGGGCGATCTCGACGAAGGCCCGATCATCCATCAGGATGTCGAGGCGATCACCCACGCCGATTCCCCCGAGGACCTGGTCCGCAAGGGGCGCGACATCGAGCGGCGGGTGCTGGCCGAAGCCGTGCGGCTGCACCTGGAGGACCGGGTGCTGCTCAACGGCAGCAAGACGGTGGTGTTCCGCAGCTAGACGGAACCGCCGGGGAGAGAAACAATGTCGGTCAAGGGCCTCGATCACGTCAACATCATCGCCGAGGACCTCGACGCGACCGCGCGGTTCTATGGCGATCTGCTGGACCTGCGCCGCGGCGAAACCCCTGGTACGGCCATGGGGTTCAAGGGTGCCTGGCTCCACGATACGAGCGGCAAGCCGATCATCCACCTGATGGGCTGGAACGACGATCGTCATGCCGATCTCGATCGCGGTTCGGCCACCGGCTCGATCGACCACGTCGCGCTGGCCTGCGAGGACTTCGCCGGCACCGTGGCGCGCTGCGAAGCGCTCGGCGTCGAGCATCGGGTTAACGACCGCAAGTACGGCGACCTGCGCCAGGTCTTCGTCCGCGATCCCAACAACGTGATGCTCGAGCTGAATTTCGCCGGAGACTGACCCGCGAGCTAGGCTTCGGTGCCAGGATTCTCGGCGAATTCGAACATGATGCCGTGGTTTGCTTCGGGCGGCACTGCCACCCGGTTCTGCTTGGTGCCGAAATCGAGCGGAATGCTCTGCGCCACGCAATAGCGGCGCACCTGCGCCAGGTCGCGCGCACCGAACACGGTCGAGAGGATGCCCTGACCCTGGCGGCGCAGGCGTTCGACCAGCCAGCCCGGCCGCGTGGGCATCAGCAGCTCGACCATGGCGTCGGCGACGCGGAGACCGACGGCCTGGCCGGCGATGGCCGGGCGATCCTCGGTAAACAGGCGCTCGGCGCCGAAGAAGCTTTCGTAGAACGCGGTCGCCGCATCGATGTCCTCGACGACTTGGGTGTAGCCGATCAGCCCGGTTAGCCCCAGCGGGTGCTCGTCGCGCCATTGCGCGGGCGATTTCATCGGTTCGCCGCCGAGCGTGTCCCAGGTCCGCGAGTGGAATTCGCCCGCGTAGAACTCGTGCGCGACGCCGAAGCAGTCGGCGGGATCGGTGTGGAGCGCGAGGCCGATGTCGCGGACCGTGCCGATCCCGTGATCGGCGAGTGCGGCGCGCACCGCGTCCATGTCCGCCTGCCATTCGAGCCCGACGTAGTGCGGGCCGAGCCTTGCACTGACGAGGAAGTCGTAAGGCACGAAGAGCTCGAAGATCACCTGGCCGATTTCGAACAGGCAGGCGTGGAACTGCTTCTGCGGCATATCGGCGAGGAATTCGGCGCCGAAGGCGTTCTCGAAGTGCGCGACGCTCTTTTCGATGTCGCGCAGTACCGCGTTCATGTGGTTGACGCGCGTGGGGGAAACGGAACGGGGCATCGCGGAATCGTCCTAGGTCTTGTCGACGGCCTCGCGGCCGAGCGCCGGGTCGTCGGTGAACAGGGCATCGAGCCCGGCGGCGAGGTAGCGGCGCATCTCGGCCAGGCTGCCCTTGGGGTTGCGCGCGTTCTCGCCCGCGCCGTCGCGCAGGTCGGCGGGGAGGAAGCGGTTCTCGGGCCGGAAGGTCCAGGCGCTGACGAGCAGGCCGGCGCGGTGCGCGGCTTCGACCAGGCCCGTCGGCGTACCCAGCTTGCCGTCGGCGTCCGTCGGGATGATGAGGCGGCTGTAGGGTGAGAGCCAGTCGGCATAGGTCGCGATCGTCGCGAGGCCCGCCGGCGTCAGCATGGCTGCGGCTCGCGGCGAGGGCTCGACCAGTTGCAGCAGCTGGATGTTGTGGAACTCGGCGATCTGCGGGCGCAGCGCCTTGAGGTTCTCGGTCTCGAAGGACTGCACGATCAGCGGGGCATAGCGCAGGTAGCCGTGGGCGCGCACGGCTGCGAGGAAGCGCGGCTCGAGCGGCAGGCCGATGCCGGCGAAATAGGTCGAGTGCTTGATCTCGGGGATCAGGCCGATCGTTCGCCCGCGCGCGGCGGCTTCGGCGGCGACGAAGTCGGCGATCTCGTCGAAGGTAACGATCTGGAACTGGCCATCGTAGGCCTGGCTCTCCGGCCGGACCATGCCGAGGCGTTCCTTGGCGCGCAGGGTCTTGAGTTCGGCCAGGGTGAAGTCCTCGGTGAACCAGCCGGTCAGCGCCTGCCCGTCGATCGTCTTGGTGGTCTTGCGGCTGGCGAATTCGGCATGATCGGCGACATTGGTGGTCTCGCTGATCTCGTTCTCGTGCCGTGCGACGAGCACGCCGTCTTTGGTCGCGACGAGATCGGGTTCGACGAAGTCGGCGCCGTCCTGGATCGCCTTGGCATAGGAGGCCAGGGTGTGCTCGGGCCGCAGCGCCGAGGCGCCGCGGTGCGCGAGCACCAGCGGCTTGGCGGGGCGCGGCGCGCGCGCTGTGGCGGGGAAGGCGCTAGCGAGGGTCATGCCGGCTCCGGCGGCAATCAGGGTGCGACGTGATAGCATCGGGCCGTCCTGAACGCCGCGTGTTACTGCTCTATGACCAGCGTTCCCAGCAGGCCGCCGTCGACCGCGAGGCCCTGCGCAGTGACGTGGCTGGCCAAGTCCGACAGCAGGAAGGCGGCGACCGCACCGGCCTCGGCCGAAGTGCCGACGCGCTGTTGCGGTACGCGCCGGGCCATCTGCGCCTTGAAGCTGTCGGGCACGTCGCCAAGCATCGGCGTGTCGATGAAGCCCGGCGACAGCCAGTTGCAGCGCACGCCCGCGGCGGCGCCTTCCATCGCGATCGTGCGCGCGACGCCGATCGCCGCGTGCTTGCTGGTACAGTAGCCGATGTTGCCGACCATGCCCGTCTCGCCGCCCAGGCTCGAGGTGATCAGAATCGCGCCTTTGCCGCGCGCGGTCATCGCCGGCAGGACATGGCGCATGGCCCAGAACAGCGAGAAGGCGTTGACCCGCATCACCCGCTCGAAGGCCTCATCGCTGTAGTCGGGGGTCAGCGCGAACATGCCTTCGGTGCCGTGGTTGAGGAACAGGCCGTCGATCGGCCCATGGACCGTAACGGCACCATCGAGCGCGGCAAGCAGCGAATCCTTGTCGCCGGCGTCGGCGGTGATGCCGTGCGCGGCGGGGCCGATCTCGCGCACTGCCGCCTCGAGCACTTCGGCGCGGCGCGCGATCAAGGTGACCTTGCCGCCGGCCCCGACGATCGCCTCGGCCGTGGCGCGGCCGATGCCTGTCGAGCCGCCGGTGATGACGATGTGCTGGCCGGTGAAATCCATTCAAGAGTCTCCCTGGGCGATGAAGCGCGCCCAGGTGGGCCCGTCCTTCTGCTGATTGGTGGCGGGCTGCCACTGCTGCTCCATGATGGCGCGCGCGGCCTCCTCGGCCATGCCGTTCTCGCGGTTGAGCCGATAGAAGAAGGCGGAGACGCGCCAGTTCATGATGCAGTGGACGTGGACCGCCTCGTCGTTGGCCTCATAGGCGGCGCGGAAGGCCTGGTACTGCGCTTCGGTCGGCGCGTCGAAGGGCACGGGGATATGGGTATAGCGCAAGCCGTGTTCGGCGATCAGCGCATCCTCGTTCGCCAGCGCGCCCGGCGAATCGACGAGCGCGAGGTTGATGACGTGCCGCACGCCGAGCTGCGCCAGCACGGCGACGTCCTCGGGCGTCATCCGGCCCGAAGTGGTCGTGCGCGCGTCGAGCCGCTGCCAGGCGACGATGTGTTCCGGATCCTCGGGCATTGCTCCACCTCCCGGGGCGAGGCTAGCATCGCCGCGACAGCGAACAAGCGGAGAGCGGACATGTGCGACGAATTCACCGGGCTCAGGCAGCCGCAGCAGGCGATCGGCGCCCTCGAGGAGCAGGCCTATCCGGGTCTCAGCGAGGGCATGGTCGATGTCCCTACGGCCGACGGCACCTGCGAGGCCTTCTTCGTCCATCCGGGCGAGGGCCAGCATCCCGGCGTGATCTTCTGGCCCGATGCGATCGGCCTGCGTCCCGCCAAGAAGGCGATGGCGCGGCGGTTGGCCTCGTCGGGCTATGCCGTGCTCGCGGTCAACCAGTACTACCGCAACGCCAGTCTGCCGCTGAGCATCGGCTTCGACAGCTTCCGCGATGCCGAGGCGCGCGCGAAGATCATGCCGCTGATCGCCGCATTGACGCCCGATGCCCTGGCGCGGGACGCCAAGGCCTATGCCACCTTTCTCGACGCGCAGGATGCGGTCGATACCGGCCGCGGGATCGGCACCCAGGGCTATTGCATGGGCGGCGGTCAGGCGTTTCGTACGGCGGCCGCGGTGCCCGAGCGTGTCCGCGCGGTGGCGAGCTTCCACGGCGGCGGCCTCGTCACCGAAGCGCCCGACAGCCCGCACCGGATCATGGCGCAGACCCGGGCGGCCTTCCTGATCCTGCCCGGTCGCGACGACGATGCCGGCCAGCCCGAGGCGAAGGACGTTCTGCGCGAGGCGGCGGCGGCAGCCGGGCGCCCGACCGAGATCGAGGTCTATGCCGCCGATCACGGCTGGTGCGTGCCCGATGCGCCGGCCTACGATCAGGCCGAGGCCGATCGTGCCTGGGATCGCCTGCTGGCGCTTTACGCCGCGCTTTGACGCGCGTTATGCAGGCGGCCAGAGGCGAGGCAAGCGGAGCGATCCTACATGTGCGATGACTTCACCGAGACCACCGCGGCGGCCGCGCTCGTCGGCAAGGGCCTGAGCCGCCGCGATTTCGCCGCGATGGGCGCCGCGGGCGCTGCCATGCTGGCCTGGAACGGGGCTGCGGCCGCGGAGGCTGGCCTTACCGAGCGCATGGTCCAGGTGCCGACGCCCGACGGTACCTGCGACGCCTTCTTCGTCCATCCGGCCAAGGGCGCACATCCCGGCGTGATCCTCTGGCCCGACATCGCCGGTCTGCGCGAGGCCAAGCAGGTCATGGCGCGGCGGTTGGCAGCGGAGGGCTATGCGGTCCTCGTCGTCAATCAGTACTATCGTGGTGCCAAGGCCCCGGTGCTCGCCTCCTTCGCCGAATGGCGCACGCCTGCGGGCCAGGCGAAGATCACGCCGCTGCGCGAGGCGCTGACCGCAGAGGCGGTGACGCGCGACGGCAAGGCTTATGCCGCCTGGCTCGACGGCCAACCTGCGGTCGACAAGCGCCGTAAGATCGGCACCCAGGGCTATTGCATGGGCGGGCCCTTCACCGTGCGGACGGCTTTCGCCGCGCCCGAGCGTGTCGGCGCGGCGGCTTCGTTCCATGGCGGCGGTCTGGTCGGCGATGCGGCGGATAGCCCGGCGAAGCTGCTCGACAAGACCAAGGCGTCCTACCTCTTCGCCATTGCGCGCAACGACGATGCGCGCGCACCCGGCGACAAGGATGCGCTGCGCGTCGCCGCCGATGCGGCCAAGCGCCCGGCCGAGATCGAGGTCTATCCCGCCGACCACGGCTGGTGCGTGCCCGATTCGCCGGTCTACGATCAGGTCCAGGCCGATCGCGCTTGGGGCCGGCTGCTGGCGCTCTACGCCAAGCTCTGACGCGAAAAGGCCCGGCGGGTGAGCGCCGGGCCTTCGTTCGTCGTCAGCGCGTGAGCCGTCAGAACGTCTCGCCGACCATCTGCTCGCTCTTGGCCCAGAGCGCCTTGGCGTTCTCGGGATCGAGGGCATAGGGCTGGACGCCGCCGGTCAGGCCCGGAACGTCGCTGATCTCGGCGACGTGGCAATCCTCGCAGAACTGGCCGCCGACCGCCTCGGCCGGGGCAACCACCGCCGCCCAGACGCTGGTCGCGGCGCCCTGCGGGATCGTCTTCCAAGCCATCGGCGGCTGGCCGGCGGCGGCGTTCTGCTCGTTGATCGACTGCAGCAGGTCGTCGAGCGCGCCGTCGGGCATGTGGCGGCTCAGTTCGGTCTGGATACCGCCCGGATGCACCGCCGTTGCACGCACGCCGCGATCGCGGTGGCGCCGGTCGAACTCGACGGCGAACAGCACATTCGCGGTCTTCGAGCGACCATAGGCCTGGAATTCCTCGTAGGGCGTATGCTCGAAATTCGGATCTTCGAGGTCGACGTCCGAATAGCGGTGGCCCGATGACGAGAGATTGACCAGCCGCCCGCCGGGCTTGAGCAGGTGGGCAATGCGGTTGACCAGCACGAAGTGGCCGAGGTGGTTGGTGCCGAACTGGGTTTCGAAGCCGTCCGTGGTCTTGCCCAGCGGGCAGGCCATGACGCCGGCATTGGCGATGATCACGTCGAACGGTAGGCCCGCCGCGACGATCGCGTCGGCGGCGGCGCGGACCGAGGCGAGCGAGGCGAGGTCGAGTTCGACGACGTCGAACGAGCCGCCGTTCTCCCAGGCCGCCTCGCGGACCTGCGCCGTGGCACGCTCGGCCTTGGCGAGGTCGCGCGCGGTGCCGACCACCTGGGCGCCGTGGGCGACGAGCGCACGCGCGGTCTCGATGCCGAGCCCGGCCGAGACGCCGGTCACCAGGAAGCGCTGGCCCTTGAGGTCGACGCCCGCCAGCACCTTGTCGGTGGTCGACTGGGCACCGAAGCTTTTCGTCTTCTCGATCGTTGCAGACATGGTGAGGTCCCTTCTCCATTTTGCGTGAAGCCACGCGTGAATGATGATCGGGAGATGGGGCCGGGTAGGGCAGGGACCTCGCCCGATAGGCTCCGATCCTTGCCCGATCGTCTCAAACGCTGCGCGCGACGGCCTCGGGGCTTGCAGCCTTTCGGGCCCATGCGCATCTCTCGCCCATGCATGATGACCTCAATCGCCTGCTGGACATAGCGCATCGCCACTGCCCGGGCGGACTGGTCGAAACCGCACTTGACGGAGTGCGGCTCAACCGCGTGACGGCGCCGACCGCGCCGGTCCCGGGGGTCTACGAGCCGATGTTCTGCGTCATTCTCCAGGGCGCGAAGATGGTGACGATCGGCGATCGCACGGTGCGCTATGATCCTAGCACCTATTTCGTCGCCTCGGTCGAGCTGCCCGCCGCCGGTTGCGTGATCGAGGCCAGCGCCGAACAGCCTTATCTCGGCCTGTCGATCACGATCGACCGCGCGCTGCTGGCCTCGGGCCTCGCCGACCTGCCCGAACGCCCCGTCGGCCGCGACGCCGGCTTCTTTGTCAGCGGCGTGACCGGTGAACTGCTCGGTTCGGTGCGCCGGCTGATCGAACTGCTCGACGCGCCGCAGGACATCGCCGTGCTCGCGCCGCTGATCCGCCGCGAGATCCTCTACCGGCTGGTCCAGAGCGACGACAGCGGCACGATCCAGCAGATCGCCCGCGCCGACAGCCGGCTCTCGCGCATCCACCGCGCGATCCACCAGATCCGCGCGCATTACGAACAGCCGCTGAGCATCGACCTGCTGGCCGATCTCGCGGGCATGAGCCGCGCCTCGTTCCACCGCCATTTCAAGGCGGCGACGGCGATGAGCCCATTGCAGTACCAGAAGGCGATGCGGCTGCAGGAAGCGCGGCGGCTGCTGATCGTCGAGGCCAATGCCCAGAGCACCGCGCACCGTGTCGGCTACGAGAGCGCCTCGCAGTTCAGCCGCGAATATGCGCGCATGTTCGGCCTGCCCCCCGCGCGCGACGCCGAACGGCTGCGCGGCGCGCCGCCGGCACCGCAGTTCGTCGAGATCTAGGAACGTCGCTTCCTTCCGCCGCCGTGCGTGCTAGACTGCACTCTTCTCGAGGGGAGTGGGCATATGGGCGGTTTTCTGATTGCGCTGATCGTCGTCGTCTTCGTGTTCCTGCTGATGGGCGTTCGCGTCGTTCGCCAGGGCTACGTCTACACGATCGAACGGCTCGGTAAGTACACCCTCGCGGCCACGCCGGGGCTCCACCTGATCATCCCGTTCATCGACCGCGTCGGTCACAAGGTGAACATGATGGAGCAGGTGCTCGACATTCCGGGGCAGGAGATCATCACCCGCGACAACGCCATGGTCGGGGTCGATGCGGTCGTGTTCTTCCAGGTGCTCGACGCGGGCAAGGCGGCCTACGAGGTGTCGAATCTCTACGTCGCGATCATGCAGCTGACGACCACCAACCTGCGCACGGTCATGGGCTCGATGGACCTCGACGAGACCCTGTCGAAGCGCGACGAGATCAACGCCAAGCTGCTCGTCGTGGTCGATCACGCGACCTCGCCCTGGGGGCTCAAGATCACCCGTGTCGAGATCAAGGACATCCGCCCGCCCGCCGACATCTCGAACGCCATGGCGCGCCAGATGAAGGCCGAGCGTGAGAAGCGCGCACAGATTCTCGAGGCCGAAGGCTCGCGCGCGTCGGAGATCCTGCGCGCCGAGGGCGAGAAGCAGGGCGCGATCCTCCAGGCCGAAGGCCGCCGCGAAGCCGCCTTCCGCGACGCCGAGGCGCGCGAGCGCGAGGCCGAGGCCGAGGCGCGCGCGACCCAGGTCGTCTCCGAGGCGATCGCCTCTTCGGGCACCCAGGCGCTGAACTACTTCATCGCACAGAAATACACCGAGGCGGTCAGCCAGTTCGCGACCTCGCCCAATGCCAAGACGATCCTGTTCCCGGTCGAGGCGACGCAGCTCATCGGCACGCTCGGCGGCATCGGTGAACTCGCGAAGGAGGCACTGGGAAAGGATCCGAAGTGATGGAATGGTTCGAGGCGCTCGACGCGCACTGGCACTGGCTGGCCATCGGCCTGGTCCTCGCCGCCGCCGAAATGGCGATTCCCGGCGTATTCCTGATCTGGCTGGCGGGCGCCGCACTGATCACCGGCGCGCTGACCTGGGCCCTGCCGCTCGGCATCGCCATGCAGGTCGTGATCTTCGCCGTGCTGGCGATCGTCTCGGTCTTCACCGGCAAGCGCTATCTCGCGGCCAATCCGATCGAGAGCGCCGATCCCAAGATGAACGACCGCGGCGCGCGGCTGGTGGGCGAGACGGTGGTCGTGACCCATGCGATCGACGGCGGGAATGGCCGGGTTAAGCAGGGCGACAGCGAGTGGCTGGCCAAGGGCCCCGACGCCGAACCGGGCACGCGCATGCGCGTCGCCGGTCTCGACGGGGTGGTCCTGCTGGTCGAGCACCTTCACTGACGCTTGCGCGAACTTCGGGCGACTTCCATATTCGCCGGCAAAGGAGTTTCGCATGACCGACAAGCTGAAGCTGACCGACGCCGAATGGCGCGACAAGCTGTCCCCCGAGAAGTATCACATCCTGCGCGAGGCGGGCACCGAGCGAGCCTTCACCGGCGAGTACGAACAGAACAAGGCCGAGGGCGAATACGCCTGCGCCGGTTGCGGCGCGCCGCTGTTCGCTTCGGACAAGAAGTACAATTCGGGCTCGGGCTGGCCGAGCTATACCGAGCCGATGGCGGCCGACGCGGTCGAGGAACTGCGCGACGTCTCTCACGGCATGGTCCGCACCGAGGTGCGCTGCGCCAAGTGCGAAAGCCATCTCGGCCACGTTTTCCCCGATGGCCCGGGCGAGAACGGGCTGCGCTATTGCATCAACAGCGCCTCGCTCGATTTCAAGCCGAAGGAATAGGCTTTGCCAGCCCCCTGGCCTGCGGCTAGGGGGCTATGGTGCCTGCCGTTAACCCTGTGTTATGCTTGTTTCATGCAACGGGCGGCACTGTTTTGACGCGCGCGTCCACCGGAGGGGCCAGCTAGCCACATGGCACGCAACGACAATCTGCGCAAACCGCAGAGTTCGCCCCCGTCTCCGCCCGAAAAGCCCAAGAAGACCCCTTCGCGCTTCTGGCGCTTCGTGCGCGGCACCGCCATCTGGGGCTTTGCCGGCGCGCTGCTCGCGGCGATCGTCGTGGTGGTCTCGGTGCTCGTCGCGGCGCAGTCGCTGCCGACTTACGACAAGCTGAAGTCGAGCCAGGTCGGCCAGATGATCGTCGTGCGCGCGCGCGACGGCACCGAACTGGTCTCGCTCGGGCCGAGCTACGGTAAGTGGATCCCCTACGATCAGATCCCGCAAGTGATGAAGGACGCGACGGTCTCGGTCGAGGACCGGCGCTTCCGCTCGCACATCGGCGTCGATCCGATCGGTATCGTCCGCTCGCTGATGGTCCGCGTCGAGAGCGGCCGCTGGCGTCAGGGCGGTTCAACGATCACCCAGCAGCTCGCGCGCACGGTGTTCCTCAACAACAACCGCACCTTCGACCGCAAGATCCGCGAGGCCGTGCTGGCCATGGCGCTCGAGTGGAAGTTCTCGAAGGACCAGGTGCTCGAACTCTACCTCAACAAGGTCTATTTCGGCGGCGGCGCCTATGGCATCGACGCGGCCAGCCGCAAGTTCTTCGGCCACGACGCCAAGCAGCTGTCGTTGCCCGAGGCGGCGATCATCGCCGGCCTGGTCAAGGCACCCTCGCGCTATTCGCCGACCGCCGATGCCAAGGCGGGCAAGGAGCGCGCCGAGGTCGTGCTTTCGGTCATGCAGGAAGCGGGCGTCATCACCGCGGCACAGCGCGCGGCTGCCGATCTCGACGGGGTCAAGCCTGCGCCCGAGGCCGGTCAGAACTCGGCGCGCTATTTCACCGACTGGGCTCTGCCGCAGCTCGACCTGATCCTGCCCGACAACGACGAGCCGATCGAGGTCTGGACCACGCTCGATCCCGGCATGCAGCGCGCCGCCACGGCGGCGGTTGCGGCCAACGCGCCCAAGGGCGCGCAGGGCGCACTGGTCAGCCTCGACCGCGACGGCGCCGTCCTCGCGATGGTCGGCGGCACCGACTACGTCACCTCGAACTACAACCGCGCGACCAATGCCGTGCGCCAGCCTGGCTCGGCCTGGAAGCTGTTCGTCTATCTCGCCGCGCTCGAGGCGGGCTACAAGCCCGACGATCGCGTGGTCGACGAACCCGTGACGATCCAGGGCTGGAGCCCGCACAATTCGAGCCGTGGCTATGCCGGCGAGATCGACGTGCGCACAGCCTTCGCCTATTCGAAGAACACCGTTGCCGCGCAGCTCGGCAACGAGGTGGGCTTCGGTGCGGTCGCCTCGATGGCGCGGCGCTTCGGCATCACCACCCCGGTCAACACCCTGCCCTCGATGGTGCTCGGCACCTCGGACGTGCGCCTGATCGACATGACGCGGGCTTTCGCCGCGGTCTCGGCCAAGGGCGCCTCGGTCGAGCCCTATGGCATCCTCAAGGTGACCAAGACCGACGGTGAGGAGATCTATCGCCGCCCGGCGCCGCGCGGCGAGCTGCTGGTGCCGCAATATGTCGCCGCGGGCATCACCGACCTGCTGCAGTCGGCGGTCGCCACGGGCACCGGCAAGGCCGCGCAGATCGGCCGACCGGTGGCGGGCAAGACCGGTACGACGAGCTCGAACAAGGACGGCTGGTTCGTCGGCTTCTCGAGCGGCGTGACCACCGGCGTGTGGATGGGCCGCGACGATGCCAAGGCCGTGCCTGGCCTTCAGGGCGGCACCGCGCCCGCGCGCGCCTTCGCCGCCTATATGCGCTATGCCGTGGCCCGGCGCCCGGTCGAGAAGTTCGACACCGAACTCAAGCTGCCCGACTGGCAGCTCGAACCCGATGACGAGCAGCTCCACGGCGATCCCAACGAATATTACTACACCGACGACCAGGGCAACATGATCCGCCCCGGCGACGCCAACAAGGGGCCGGGCGAGCCGCCGGCCGAAGGGCAGGGCGACAACATCGGCTTCCAGCAGGATGGCCCGCCGCCGGCGGCGAACGATGATTTCCTCGACCAGGCCACCGGCCGCCGCCAGCGCGACCAGAACCCGGCGCGGCCTGGCGCCGTCCCCTCACCGCGTCCGGGGCAGCCGGGCAACCAGTTGCGGCCCACGCCAGCGCCGGGGAATTGACCCTTATCCTCCCTGAAGCGTAGCTTCGGGGAGGGGGACCGCTCGCGAAGCGAGTGGTGGAGGGGTGGCATGGCCAAGTCACTGCAGACCGTAAACCGCGCCCGTCGTCTGCGGCGCGAGATGTCAAAGCCGGAAGCGACGCTCTGGCAGCGTCTGCGCGGCGATCCGCAGGGCGTCCGTTTTCGCCGGCAACACCCGGCTGGGCCTTTTGTGCTCGACTTCTATTGTGCGAAGGCCCGGCTGGCGATCGAAGTGGATGGCATCGTCCACGATATGGGCGATCAACCTGAGTTTGACGAAAAGCGCTCGGCTTGGCTGAATGGCGAGGGGATCGAGATGCTGAGGATCGCGGCGAGCGAAGTGCTGCGCGATCCCGATGGTGTGGCCGATGCCATCGTCCGATACGTATTGGACAAACGCGAATGACCTCTCCACCACCAGCCCCTATGGGGCTGGCGGTCCCCCTCCCCGAAGCTGCGCTTCAGGGAGGATGAAGGCATGTATTGTCGATTACCGGATGCGGATCGGCACGTAGGTTGCCGGCTGGCCGCGGCGCTGGACGCGCAGGAGTACGGCGTTGCGGTTCTGGCTCTTGGCCGCCTTGATCGCGGCTTCGAGCTCGGCCGGGGTCGAGATGTCCTGGTAGTTGGCCGAGAGCACGATGTCGCCGCGTTGCAGGCCCTTGCTGCCCGCGTCGGACGAGGGATCGACGGCATTGACGACCACGCCGCGCGTCGTCTCAGGCATGCCCAGCTGGCGAGCGATCGTCGCATTCAGCGGCAGGACCGACAGGCCCAGCGCCTGTTCGGAAACGCCCTGGCCCTGCTTGGTCGGCGGCTTGTTGAACTGGTCTTCGTCCTGGTCCTGATCCTGGTCGAAGGTGTTCTGCGCGAGTTCTTCCTCGCTCGGGCGCTTGCCGACCGTGGCGGTGACGATCGTGCGCTTGCCGTCGCGGATCAGCTCGACCGGGATGCGCTTGCCCGGCGCGACGTTGGCGACGATGAACGACAGCGTCTGCTCGCGGGTCACGTCCTTGCCGTCGACCTTGACGACGACGTCGCCGGCACGGATGCCGGCGTTGGCCGCGGCCTGGCCCGGCTCGACCGCCTGGACGAATTCACCCTTGTTGTGGGCAATGCCCAGCGAGTCCGCGAGGTCCTCGTTGACCGGCTGAATGCGGATGCCGAGGTAGCCGCGCTCGATCGACTGACCGGTCTTGAGCCGCTCGACGATCGGCGCTGCGGTTTCGGCGGGGATCGCGAAGCCGATGCCGACCGAGCCGCCCGTGGGCGAGAAGATCGCATTGTTGATGCCGATGACGTTGCCGCGCATGTCGAACATGGGGCCGCCCGAGTTGCCGCGGTTGATCGCCGCGTCTGTCTGCAGGTAGCGGTCGTAGGCCGAGCCCGAGCCGGTGTTGCGGTAGACCGCCGAGATGATGCCCGAGGTCACCGTGCCGCCGAGGCCGAAGGGATTGCCGATGGCGATCACCCAGTCGCCGACGCGCGCCGAGCGGCTGTCGCCGAACTTGACGAAGGGCAGGGCCTTGGGCGTGGTGATCTTGAGTACCGCGAGGTCCGAGGCGGCATCGCGGCCGATCAGCTTGGCCGGATATTCGGTGCCGTCGGGCATGTTGACGGTGATCGATTCGACCTCGCCCTGGCCGTCGGCGGTGATGACGTGGTTGTTGGTCACGACATAGCCGTCGGCCGAGATGATGAAGCCCGAGCCCAGCGACTGCGCCTCGCGCGTCTGCGGCTGGCCGCCGCGACCACCGGGGGTGCCGCCGCCGAACAGGTCCTCGAACGGCGTGCCGGCGAAGGGGTTCTGGTTGGCCACCCGCACGCGCTGGCGGGTCGAGATGTTGACCACGGCCGGCGCGAGCTGCTGCGTCAGATCGGCAAAGCTGGCGGGGGCACCGGCGCGCGGGACGACGTTCTGCATCTGGCTGGTGTCGTTCTGGGCGACTTGCGCGCCGGCCGGGATGCCGGTCACGAGCGAGATGGCGGCGCCGCCGAGCAGCAGCGCAGTGGTGACTCCATAGGCGTATCGCACGGGCTTCACGTCCTTCAGTTTCCTTTGTCTCCGGTGGCAGGGCCACCTCGTCTTGGCACCGCGAATTCAGGCTTGGTTGGCTTAACCCAGTTTGAATGGCGGATTTAAAGGTCGAAAGGTTCGAGCGCGCAAACGCCGCATCTGTTCCTTAGCGACCCTTGAACTGCTTCAGATATTCGTTGTCGGGCGACAGCAGGATCGTCGTCGCACCTTGTCCGTTGGAGAAGGTATAGTCGTAAGACTGCATCGCACGATAGAAATCGTAGAAGGCCGGATCCTTGCCGAAGCTGTTCGCATAGGTCTTGGCCGCGTCGGCCTCGGCCTGGGCGCGGATGATCTGTGCGTTCTTCTGGCCCTGGGCGCGGATCGTCGTGGCTTCCTGCTCGCGCGCGGCCTGCATGCGCGAGAAGGCACTCTCGAGCGCGCCCTCGGGCAGATCGGCACGCTTGATCCGCACGTCGATGACCTGGGCGCCGTATTCGCGCGCTTCGCGATCGAGGCCTTCGCGGATCTGCTTCATCGCCTGGCCGCGCTCGGCGGTGAGCAGCGACTGGAAGGTGCGCTTGCCCAGTTCCTGGCGCAAGACCGAGGAGAGGATCGGCTGAAGCTGTTCGGCGACGCGCTCGGTGGTGCCGGCGGTGCGGACCATCTTGACCGGATCGATGATGCGGAAGCGCGCATAGGCATCGACCTCGAGCCGCTGCTGCTCGCTCGACAGCACCTGCTGGCGCTCCATGTCGAGCGCGAGCACGCGCTTGTCGATACGCACCAGCCGCTCGGCGATCGGGATGCGGAAGGTGATGCCGGCGCCGGTCTCGCCGAAGTCGACCTTCGGACGGAAGCGGTTGATCACGCGATCGGGCTGGCCGAAGCGGATCACCACCGCCTGTTCGGTCTCGGGCACGACGATCACGCTCGAGGCCAGCGCGATCAGTGCCAGACCGATCACGGTCAGGCCGGCCTTGTGGTCTTCCCAGAGGTTCGCGAGGCTCATCACTGGCCTCCCTGCGAAGCGGGCGCCGCGGGCACGGTGGCCTGCGGTTCGGTCGCGGCTGCGGCCTTGCGACGCAGCTCAGGCAGCGGCAGGTAGGGCGTCACGCCGGCACCTTCGACCACGACCTTGTCGTTGCCGCCGAGCACGCGCTCCATGGTTTCGTAATACATGCGGCGCTTGGTCACCTCGGGCGAGAGCTTGTACTGTTCGTAGACCTTGTCGAAGGCCGCGGCATCGCCCTGCGCGCGCGCGGTCAGCTGCTGCGCCCAGGCCTGGGCGTTCGACAGGTCGCGCTGCGCGTCCTGCTGTGCCGAAGTGACCTGCTGGAAGGCGGAGACGACCTTGCCCGGCGGGTCGGCCTTCTTGATCTCGACGCCCTGGATGGCGACGCCGGCGCGGTAGGCGTCGAGGATCGCCTGCATGCGCTCGCGCACGTTCTGCTCGACCGTCGCACGGCCGGCGCCGCCCATGGCGTCGCGCAGCGGCACTTCGGCGACCGAGGCGCGCATCGCCGCCTCGGCGACCTCGCGCACGGTCTGGTCGGGATCTTCGAGCTGGAAGGTGTAGAGCTTGAGGTTCTTGATGTTCCAGCGGACCAGATAGGACAGGTCGACCAGGTTCTGGTCGCTCGTCAGCATCAGCTTCTCACCCTCGCCCTCGGGGATGTTAAAGCGGTTGATCGAGGTCACGTCGGTGACGTTCACGTTCTCGATCGGCCAGGGCAGGGTCAGCGACACGCCGGGATCGATCGTGCGCGAATATTTGCCGAACAGGGTGACGATGCCCTGTTCCTTGGGGCCGACCATGTGCACGGTCGAGAAACCCAGCCAGACCAGCGCGATGCCGCCGGCGATCAGCGGGAACCACGACTTGCCGTCGGGGCGCTGCGGCAGGCGCGGCATGCCGCCGCCGCCGTTACCACCACCACCGCCGCCACCGGGCCGGCGACCGCTCTTCGAGCGGAAGATCTCGTCGATCGAGGGCGAGCGGCGTGGCGGCGTATCGCCCCCGCTCGGCGGCAGCCAGGGATTGCGCGGTCCGCGCGGCTGATCGGACTGGCCGTCGCCGTCCGAACCGCCCGCGGTCTCACCGGTGTCGTCACCGGTCTCGTCGCCACCCTTGTCCCCGCCGCCCCAGGGGCTGCGGCGCCCAGCCATGGCCAGAACGCCGCGCATGAGCCCGGATCTTGGGGCACTTCCGTTCGTTGTCATGCGGCACTTATAGGAAGCATTCGCGACAAAAACAGTGCCTGCCTTTGCTTTTTCCGCCCGAGACGCCCTATGGCGTGTGACATAGTGTTTCGCAGTAGGGACGAGTGATGAGCGGCGACGACCATAGCGCTTTGCAAGCGGCCCTGCCGCCCCAGGCGCGGGAGCGGCTGCAGTCGCTGCGACTGGCCGAAGGCGTTGCGACCCTGGTGCTCGACGTCGCCGGGCTCGACCGGCTCGAGCGCGACAAGCTGGAGATCGCGGTCAAGGGCGCGCTGCGCGGGCAGGACGGCGTCAGCGAGGTGCGCGTGGCGATGACCGCCGATCGCGCCGAAGCGGCTCCCAAGCGCCGGCTGATCGCGGTGGGATCGGGCAAGGGCGGTGTCGGCAAGTCGACGCTCTCGGCCAACCTGGCGGTGGCGCTCCGGCGGCTCGGCAAGAAGGTCGGCCTCGTCGATGCCGACATCTACGGCCCGTCGCAGCCGCGCCTGCTGGCGAACGAAGGGATCAAGCCCGGCACGCGCGACAAGAAGCTGCTGCCCGTGCCCAGCCCCTGGGGGGTGCCGGTGCTGTCGATGGGCCACATCATCGAGCCGGGACAGGCGATCGCCTGGCGCGGCCCCATGGCGGGGAATGCCCTGTCGCAGCTGGTCGATGCCGACTGGGGAGACGCCGAAATCCTGCTGCTCGACCTGCCGCCGGGTACCGGCGACGTCCAGCTGACCATGCTCCAGCGCTTCAAGCCGGCGGGGGCGGTGATCGTCTCGACCCCGCAGGACCTGGCCTTGATGGACGCGATCCGCGCGATCAGCCTGTTCGAGCAGAGCGAGGTGCCGGTGATCGGCCTGGTCGAGAACATGGCCGGCTATGCCTGCCCGCACTGCGGCGAGGTCAGCGATCCCTTCGGCCAGGGCGGCGCCGAGGCTGCGGCAAAGTCGATGGGGCACGCCTTCCTCGGCCGCGTGCCGCTCGACCTGGCGATCCGCCAGGCCAGCGACGCGGGCGAGCCGCCGGCCGCGGGCGAGGGCTCGCAGGCCGAGGCCTTCACGGCGATCGCGCGGCAGGTCGCCGCCTGGCTGGACGATAAAAAGGCCTGACATGGCGATCTCGCGCCGCGGCATCCTGATCGGGAGCCTGGTCGGTGGCGGGCTGGCGATCGGCTATGCGCTGCGCCCGCGTCACTACGAGCCGCCACTGGCGGCCGGCGAGGGGGAGACGGGCTTCGATGCCTGGCTGAGCATCGGTCGCGACGGGATCGTCACCGTCGCCGTGCCGCAGCTCGAGATGGGGCAGGGCATCGGCACCCTGATCGCACAGATCGTCGCGGTCGAGCTCGGCGCCGACTGGCGCCAGGTGGCGATCGAGCCTGCGCCACCGAGCCCGCTCTACATCAACTTGCCGCTGGCCTCGCGCTGGGCCGAGCTGTGGATGCCGCTTTTCCCGCGGGTCGCCAGCGTCGGCAGCCCGATCACGCGGCATTGGGCCGAAGACGGCGTCTTCACCGTCACCGCCGACGGCACCTCGCTCGCCGCCTACGAATATCCGGTGCGGCTGGCGGCGGCGAGCGCGCGGTCCTTGCTGGTTCAGGCTGCGGCCGACCGATGGGATGTCGATGCGGGCGCCTGCGACACGCAGGGCGGCTTCGTCGTCCATGGCAAGCAGCGCCTGCCCTTCGGCACGTTGGCGGCCGAGGCCGCGGGCTTCGATCCGCCCGGAAATCCACCGTTGCGCAAGGATCCGGCCAAGGAGGTGCAGGTCAGCGCTCTGCGCTTCCCGCGGCTCGACCTGCCGTCGAAGGTTGACGGCAGTCACCGCTTCGCTGGCGACGTGCGCCTGCCCGACATGGTCTTCGCCGCGATCCGCCATGGGCCGATCGGCGAGACCGAGCTCGCCTCCTACGACCGCAAGCGCGCGGCGGGACTGCCCGGGGTGATCGAATTCGTGCGGGGCAAGCGTTGGTTTGCCGCCGTCGCCGATACCTGGTGGGCGGCCGAGCGTGCGCTCGCCGAGATCGCGCCGAACTTCATCGCGAAGAAGCGCGCCGACAGCGGCCGGATCGAAACCGCGCTCGATGAGGCGCTGCGCAAGGGCGAGGCCACGACCCTGCTCGAACGCGGCGATCCGAGCACGCTCAAGCGCAAGTTCTCGCTGGCGCTGCGCTACGATGTCGCCCCGGCGCTCCACGCCACGCTCGAGACCGCAAGCGCGACCGCGCGCTTCGCCGAGGGCCGGCTCGAACTGTGGGTGGCGAGCCAGGCGCCCGAGGCGGCTCGCCGCGCCGCGGCGGCCGCCGTCGGCATCTCTCCGCGCGACTGCGTGCTCTATCCGATGCCCGCGGGTGGTAGCTTCGATCGTCGGCTCGAACACGATCACGCGATCGAAGCGGCGGTGATCGCCAAGGCCGTCGGCCGGCCCGTACAGCTGACCTGGTCGCGCTGGCAGGAGGCCGTCGCCGGCCCTCCGCGTACGCCGGTAACCGCGGTGCTCGCGGCGCGGACCGATGCCGCCAATGCCGTGGTCGGCTGGAAGGCGCGGCTGGCGCTGCCCGCCAGTGCGCACGAATTCGGCCGCCGGCTGTTCGACGGCATGGGCACGCGCGCGGCGATCAAGGCCAGCGCGGGCGAAAGCGATACCTTGGCGATGGAAGGCGCGATCCCGCCCTATCGCGTGGCGAACATGGTGGTCGAGCACGCCCCGGCGACGATCGACCTGCCCACCGGCCGCATGCGCGGCAATGCCCACGGCTATACCGCCTTCTTCAACGAGAGCTTCGTCGACGAACTCGCGCACCACACGCATCAGGAGCCGCTGTCGTTCCGCATTGCCATGCTCGGCCACGATGCGCGGCTGGTCCACTGCCTCCAGCGCGTCGCGCAGCAGGCCGAGTGGGGCGGCGGCGTCGAAGCCAGCGGGCAGGGCGTCGCCTGCCACGTCATTGGCGACGGCAGGATCGCTGTCGTGGCCACCGCGCGGCGCGACGCGGACGGGGTGCGCGTCGACCGGATCGACGCGGTCGCCGACATCGGCCGGATCGTCAACGTCGACATCGCGCGCCAGCAGATCGAGGGCGGGCTGGTCTTCGGCATCGGCCTCGCGCTCGGGTCGAGCACCGGCTACGCCGACGGCCTGCCGACCACGGCGCGCCTCGCCGAGCTGTCGCTGCCGCTGCTCGCCGACTGTCCCGAGATCCGCGTGACCTTCATCGACAGCGACGCGCCCTCGGCCGATCCGGGTGAGCTCGGCGTGGCGGTGGCGGCACCGGCCTTGTCGAACGCGCTGTTCTCGGCCACGGGGCTGCGCTTTCGCAAGTTGCCGCTGCTGTCGGAGGAGATTTGAGCGTGTCCGCACATCGGATCGGCGTCCTGCTGGTCAACCTCGGCACCCCCGATGCGCCGACGCCGCAGGCCGTGCGTCGCTATCTCGCCGAATTCCTCTCGGACCGGCGCGTGGTCGAGATCCCGCCGTTGCTCTGGCAGCCGATCCTGCGCGGCGTGATCCTCAACACCCGCCCGAAGAAGTCGGCGCATGCCTATGGTCTGGTCTGGACCGAGGAGGGCTCCCCGCTCGCCGCGATCACGCGGGCCCAGGCAGCGGGCCTGCAGGCGCGGTTGGGGGCTGAGATCGAGGTGCGCTGGGCGATGCGCTACGGCAACCCGGCCATCGCCGCCGAAATGGCCTCGCTTCAGGCCGCGGGTTGCGACCGTATCCTGATCGCGCCGCTCTATCCGCAATACTCGGGGGCGACGACGGCCTCGGCGATGGACGCGGTCGGCGCGGCGCTGGCCGAGCTGCGTTGGCAGCCGGCGATCCGGATCCTGCCGGCCTATTACGACGATCCTGAGCACATCGCGGCGCTCAAGGTCGATATCGAACGTCAGCTCGCCGGGCTGCCGTTCGCACCCGAAGTGCTGCTGTTGAGCTTCCACGGCATGCCCGAACGCACGCACAAGCTCGGCGATCCCTATTACGCGCAGTGCCTGGAGACCGCGCGGCTTTTGGGCGAAGCCTTGGCGCGGCCAGATATGCGTATCGAGACCAGCTTCCAGTCGCGCTTCGGCCGCGCCAAGTGGCTCGAGCCCGCGACCGACGCGGTGCTCGCGGCCGAGGCGGGCAAGGGCACCCGGCGGCTCGCCGTGGTCGCTCCGGGCTTTTCCGCCGATTGCCTGGAAACGCGCGAGGAACTGGCGATCCGCGGGCGCGAACAGTTCCTCGAGGCGGGCGGCAACGACTATGCGACGCTCGACTGCCTGAACACCGGCGAAGCGGGCATGGCGATGCTCGAAGGCCTGGTTCGGCGCGAGCTTGGCGGCTGGATCTGACCGCTAAGCCTCCATTCTTGACTTAATCCCTATTTGTTCTACTCTCGTTCCATATTCGGAATCGGAGTCGGAACCCATGCCGCAAGCCTGTTTCGCCTATTCTTCGGTGCGCGAGAGCGGCGCGAGCGATGCCGCCGGGCTGCCGCTCGGACTGTCGGTCTTCGCCGACCGTGCCCATCTGCGCGACGAGATGCGCGACGATGCCCAGGCCGCGGGTTTCCGCATCATGCGCAGCGAGGACATCGCCAGCCTGCTCGAGGGGGAGGCGCGACCGCTGGGCGAAGTGGTGCTGCTCGATTGCCCGGTGATCGACGGCGCCGTGCTCGCCGCCCTCGCGCGGCTCGATCTGCGCGCGGCGAACACCGGCGCCCAGCTCGTGGTCTCGACCACGGTCGAAGCGCTCGACGACGTCTTCGCCTGCATGGACCAGTCGAACCCGCAATTCCTCGTCGATCCCAGCCGGGCCGAGCGCGTGATCGCGCTGGGCCGCGTGCTCGGCAAGGTGCCGCAGCTGCGGTTGCGCGAACTCGGCGAGGCGGACCGGCTGGTTCTGCTGCGGCTGACCGAGCAGGTCGCGCAGATCGCCGAGCGGCTCGACCGCCTGGGCGATCCGGGGCAAGGCTTCGGCCCGGGCAGCGCTTTCCGCTTCGAGGCGTTCAAGCGCGATTTCGCCAGTCCCGCGGCCAATCTGAACGGAGCACCTGCGGGAGACGACGGCGCCCGGCTCACCCGTCAGACGCGGCCGCCTTTGCCCGATCCGCGGCTGCTGCGCCGAATCTTGCGCCAGCGCCAATTGCGCGCGCGGTTCTTCGACGGTGATCTCTTCGCCGATCCCGCCTGGGACATGCTGCTCGATCTCACCGCCGCGCGTGCCGAGCACAAGCGCGTCTCGGTCACCTCGCTGTGCATCGCCTCGGGCGTGCCGCCGACCACGGCGCTGCGCTGGATCGGCCAGTTGACCGAAGCCGGCCTGATCGAGCGGGTCGAGGACGATACCGATCGCCGCCGCGCCTTCCTCGTCCTCACCGACCGCGCGGCTGATGCCATGGCACGCCTTTTCGTCGAGATCGAGGTCAACGCCGCGCGGCTGATCTAGCCGCGCAGGCAACAAGTCGCGGCGCGCATCGTTGTGGCGCCATGGCTGACGACGGCAGGAAGGCGCATTTCAAGGACAACATCGTCCTCTATGGCGCGCTGCTCGCCAATCTCGGCATCGCCGTGGCCAAGTTCGTCGCCGCAGGGATCAGCGGTTCGTCGTCGATGGCGACCGAAGGCGTCCACTCGCTGGTCGACAGCGGCAACCAGGTCCTGCTGCTCTACGGCCAGCACCGCGCGAAGAAGCCTGCCGACCGCAGCCATCCCTTCGGTTACGGCCGCGAGCTCTATTTCTGGGCCTTCGTCGTCGCGATCCTTATCTTCGCGATCGGCGCGGGCGTGTCGATCTACGAGGGCCTGCGCCACATCGCTGCGCCTGAGGCGCTTGCCGATCCGACGATCAACTACATCGTGCTCGCCGTCGCCTTTCTGCTCGAAGGAACGTCCTGGGCGATCGCCGTGAAGGAGTTCGGTGCGCGACGCGGTGCCGCGACCTGGTGGACCGCGATCAAGCGCTCGAAGGATCCGGCGGGCTTCATCGTGCTGTTCGAAGACAGTGCCGCGCTCGTCGGCTTGTTGCTCGCCGGGCTCGGCGTCTGGTTCAGCCACCACTACGGCGATCCACGGATCGACGGCATGGCCTCGATCGCGATCGGCGCGGTGCTGGCTACGGTCGCGATGCTTCTCGCGCGCGAGGCCAAGGGTCTGCTGATCGGCGAGAGCGCCGATCCCGCGCTGATCGAACAGCTCCGCCGCGCGCTGGAAGATCGGCCCGAGATCACGGCGCTCAACCACGTGCGCACGATCCACACGGCACCCGATTCGATCTTCGTCGCGATCAGCGCCGATTTCGTCGATAGCCTGCCGATGGGCGAGGCCGAGCGGCTGATCGAGGAGATGGAGGCCCAGCTCAAGGCTATCTCGTCGTCGATCTCGTCGATCTACATCCGTCCGGAAAAACAGGAGGATGCCGTCAGCTTCGCGGGTGACGGATCATCTCCTGCGATTGACCACGGGGGAAAATCGCCTAAAGCGCGAATCCCGCGAGCGGGCGCTTAGCTCAGTTGGTAGAGCATCTCGTTTACACCGAAGAAACAGCCACGAAAGCCTTGAAGAACGGCCCACTTGAGGTCGAACGAAAGGTGATTCAATGGCGAACTTTCGAGCATCTGCGGACCATGCGCGGACCACGGGAGAAGAGGCCCTAGCGCACGCCCTGGCATTGCTGGCGCAGCCGACGCCAGCCAAGCGCAGGCTCCCCCTACCTGACGATGGTCTGGTCTACTTCATCCAGGCTGGCGAGAATGGTCCGATCAAGATCGGCACGACCACCAACCTGCGTATGCGCGTCAAGAAACTCCAGCAGGCTCAGGCCGAGAAGCTGGCGGTTCGCGCTCTGCGGAAAGGCGGGGTGGCTACCGAGCGCAAGTATCATGCCCGGTTCAAAGCGCATCATAAGCGAGGCGAATGGTTCAATCCCGCCCCTGAGATCCTGGCCGAGATTGAGCGGTTGCAGGGAGAGGTGGCATGAGCCGCGTCGAGCACATCGGGCGGGCGACGCTGTATCTCGGTGATTGCCGGGAGGTTCTACCGACGCTGGGCAAGGTCGATGCCGTCGTGACCGATCCGCCGTATGGGCTTGGCGACAAATGGCAGGGCGGCGCCGCGGGCACGAAAGCTAGCTGGAAACTGAATGATGGCGGCTCTGAAATGGGTTGGGACGTAGAGGCTCCGACCGAGGTTGTGCTCGGCCTCCCAGATCTTGCGGAGCATTCCATAATCTGGGGTGGCAACTATTTCTCGCTCCCGCCTCGTCGCGGTTGGCTCCTGTGGGACAAGATTGTCCGTGAGTTCACGAGTGGACACGCCGAACTCGCGTGGACGACGCTCGATCAACCCGTGCGTGCATTCAACTTTGCGCATGCCCAACTTGCCAGCGAGGGCAAGTCGCATCCAACCCAAAAGCCGCTTCGCTTGATGAAGTGGTGCCTCGGCTTCCTGCCTGATGCGCAGACCATCCTCGACCCGTTCATGGGCTCTGGCACGACCGGCGTCGCTGCAGTCCAGATGGGGCGCCAGTTCATCGGCATTGAGCGCGAGCCCAAGTATTTCGACATCGCCTGCAAGCGCATTGAGGACGCCCAGCGCCAAGGCGACATGTTCATGGAGAGCGCGGCATGACCGAGCACCGTTACCCCCTGGTCGCCAAAGACAAAGCGCAATGGAAATACGGGCCTTGGTGCATCGAGTATCGGCCCAAGCCAATCCTGCCGACTGCTTGGGACTTCGACTGGTGGCACGACGATTTCGATGGCGCGCCTGATGCGGGTGATACTCGCCGCGGCTCTGTCGGATCACTTGAGGACTGCCTGGAGGCAATTCACGAATGGGAGGACGATCAGTTACCTGCTGGGCTGAGTCCGAACTATCGGCAGCCCGCTGATGGCTACGCAACCGCCTTCTATGAACTCGCCGCGCTCATGGGCATTCCGGCTCAGGCGCGATCACCGAAAGAGGTCTGGGACAGCGAAATGTTGCCTAGGCTCAAAGCTGCTTTGGCCTGCCAGCCCGCAACCGAGGGGCTACGGGATGACACATGCGGGTCCGACGAAAGGCTCTCATCATGAGCGAAGCATACCGAGACTGGACGATCAGCAACGGGCAATGGCCTGAACCAGCATGGATGGCGCTCGGCCCGAACTACGATGCCTGGATCGATGACGACGGCGAGTGGTGCGACAACGGCGAGAAGGCTTACGCTGACAGCCGCGAGGATCTGATCGCCGAAATAGATGCCAAGATTGAGGAGGCATCATGACCCTTACTGAAATCGAGCGGTTGAATGGGGGTGTGGAATGAGGTTCTGGCAAGCCTTGGTTGTCGCGCAGTTAACCGCCGGTTCGGTCTACGCGGATCGCTATCCGGCCGGGCTTCACCACTTCGCTGTCGAAGGCGGGGCGTTGCTCATCGGGGCAATCATGTGGGTTGTCCTCAAGTGGACGTTCGGTCCGAGCCACCAGCCCAACGTCACGACGGAGGACCGCTGATGACCACCACTCCCGGGCGATGCCCTGACGGGCCGGGCTCTCACCCTTCGGGCCGAGCCAGCGATGCTGGTGAGGAAGGGACAGCATGATCTTCTCGGTTGAGCCCTTTGACCACTGGCGGCCGGGAGACCGAGCCTACTGCCTGCATGGCCTACATAAGGACGATCAGCAGATCGTGGAGGCTGGCAAGATCTATGCCGTGGTCGAGGCGCAGCAGTTCCCCGGCATGATGAACGATGGCCTCAAGCTAGCGGGGATCGAACCACGCTTCTGGAGCGGTCGGTTCGTCTGCCTGCGTGGTCGGCCTCCCTACGCCAAGCAACTCGCTGAGCGCACCCGTCGTGGCTGGTATGAGGCTTATCGTCTTTGCAGTGATGCGAGAAACGCCACAGCGCGAAAGGAAGGGGAATGAGCGAGGAACTGCCCGAGGGCTGGATTGCGCATGATGGTGGTCCGATGCCTGTTGCGCCTCACATTCCGTGTCGCGTGATCCTCAAGACGCACTCAGGGGCAGTGGAGCATTCGTACATGCTCTCAGCAAAGGAATGGCATTGGGAGATACCTACGAACCTAACCGGATCAATCCAGGCCTACAAACCGGAGCGCCCCCATGAAGGATAACAGCAATACCGTCAATAACTTATGGCAATCCCTACGGGCCGGGCTTTCGTGCTATCGCATGAAGCCGGTCCCCGTCTTCACCCTCTCGGGCTTCAATCCCTATTGCGGAGGCACCGATGTGCACTGAACTTCACGTCCGCGACGGCAATCACTGGATCGAGCAAGCGCGCGAACTGGCGGCACTGGTAGGTCGGGAGAATGTCCTGTGGTTCGGGGATGATGAAAGCATTGTCAGCGAACCGGCAGATATGGCGGGCGACGATCTATCTTTCTGCCTCTGTCCGATCGCAGTTGAAGAGACCATGCGAGCCGCAGGGTACGAGGTGGTCGAGGGGTGGTGCGAGCCTGAGCAAGTCGATCTTGTCGCCTTCCTCCCACCGAAAGGCCCAGCCAATGACTAATACCGACCCGACGCGGCGCATCGTGGGCATTGAGCGCAGAACCGCTCAGGAGGTGTTCGACATCATGGTCGATCGTATCCGCTCCTCCCGTACTGATGGGGAGGAAAGGAAGGCGATCGTGGCGTGGTTGGAGGCGGAAGCGGACGAGAGCCGAAAGGGAGTAGATACGGCCAGCGCAGACATGGCAATGCTCTACGTTTCGAGAGCCGCCTACTACGACCAAGCCGCAGGAATGATCAAGAGAGGCGTCCACCATAGAGGTAAGGCTCTCTCTGATCTGGCAGAGGGGGATGCGGAGTTGATTGGGGGTGAGCGGTGAGCGAGGCCGACGAGATCGACGCTTGGCTCGTGAAGCGTTTGGCCGCCCTGCGTGAACCGCTGCTCGATCGGGTGTCTAAGCGAGACACCAAGAGCCGCGAATACCTGATCATGCTCGGGCAGCACCAAGCGTTCATGACGGCGAGGTCATTCATCAGCGCCGGCCGGAAGCAGGCCAAGCAATAACGGCCGGGGCACTGTTAAGCGGGCCACCCCAGCGAGGGCCGCGTCCCTCCCTTTCGGCACGCATTTCCTACACGGAAATCACTTGATACACCAGCGCCATGGACCAGCCTGATCGAATTCGAGCTCGTGCTTTCCGCATAGCCAAGCAGGGACCGTGGGGACGGCGGCAGGCAAAGCGGTTGCTAAGGCTTGCCTCCGAAGTCGACACGATCGAGTTTGGAGCGTCGGTCAGCGAGGCGTAGAACCGCCGCGTCGGATGACGGATCCTCTCTCCGACATGTGAGGCCGCCGGGTGGGCGAGACGCTCGGCGGTCTTTCTCATTCATCGGCGGGCGGAGACCATCTCCCGGTCCGTATATCGTCCATCGCGGATCCGGTCCTGGTCGGCCAGGTCTCGACGTCGCGCACGCCGCAGTTCGAGCACTTGAGCCGCGCGACCACGGCCGACAGCTTCTCGGTGAGATCGCCCGGCGGCAGGTCGGGCCCCCACGGCATGCCCGTAAGCTGGTGCACCGATCGCTCTGACCACTTCTGGCATGAACGGCAATGGACCAGGAGATTGCATCTGTGCCGCTGCAGATCGGCGAGGGTGTCGATTCGCATGGTCGGGTCATAGCTGAAACGAAAAAGGCGCCCCAGCCTGAGCCGAGACGCCTTGAGCTTCCACGCTGTTGGTGGAGGGTATCAGCCGGGGCAATCGACATCCATGCCAGTGTCGCGGAAAAACCGACACAACCTCACGCCTGCTGCATAGAGTCGATCTCCCCTAGCTTCCAACACGGAGTTATAGCGATCGTTCGCAGCCGGATCGGTCAGCACATCGGCGCCGGGCTTTGGCTTCGCCTCGGTCATCGCGACTACATCTGCGCGCGGTGGAAACGGCAGCGGCTTCGACGCGCAGCCGGCGACGGCGAGACAGAGAACGATCGCGCGCTTCATGAGCACTTCTCCTGGTATACCGCGTTCTTGGCCAGTTCGCGCGCCGTGTAGGCCTGCCGAAACCGAGCGCAGTTCAGGGCCAGCGTCGTGGGCGGGAGCTTGGCGCGCTGATCGACGGGTTTCGCCGCCTCGGATGCCGCAGCGGTTGCAATGGCGTCCTCCCGGTCCTTGCTCGCGATGATGCCGGTGATGGTGTCGGCCGCGCGCTGTTCGGCGCTGGTGCTGTAGGCCGCGATGGCATCTGTGGCGCGCCCTTGCTCGTGCTTCTCGATCACGCTGGCGTCGTAGATCGCTTTCCCGGCCCACAGGAGGCCGAGAGCGGCGATGATGACCGCCAACCACTGGAATGGCTGGCGAAGCTTCTCCGGCACGCCCCAGGACGTCAGCAGGGGGATGAGGAGGTTCATAACTTGCCCTCGTTTTGTTTTTGAGCTACAAATGGGCATGCCGATTGACCGCCAATGCCCGACGTGCGGGGCCACGTTCCAGACGTACGCATCGAAGCTCGCCCAAGGTCGGGGCAACTATTGCTCGCGTGCGTGCAACGCGAAAGCGAACCTTCTAAGACGAGGTGCGACACGGCATGGTCGTTGCGACACGGGCGAGTATCGATCTTGGGCGGCGATGCTGCAGCGGTGCGAGAATCCAAAGGCTGGGAAGTACCATCAGTATGGTGCTGCAGGCGTAAATGTCTGCGAGCGCTGGCACAGTTTCCAAGCGTTCTTTGACGATATGGGGCCACGCCCTTCCGGCATGACGATTGACAGGATCGACGGCTCCAAAGGTTATGAGCCGGGAAATTGCCGATGGGCAACGCCAGCCCAACAGCAAGCCAATCTCCGCAACAACGTGATGATAGAGTACCAAGGTCAGCGGTGGACACGAGCCCAACTCGCGAGACATCTACACGTGCACGCAACAACGCTGGCCTACCGCGTGGAACATTGGCCGGTTGACCGTTGGGCAGAGGCAACTGGACGCTAGTCATCGGCCAAGTAGAGCTGCGCCTCAGCGGCGCGGCGGCGAACCAGTCCTTTCATGACCTTCCCGTCATTCATGCGCCAGGCATGAAAGGCAGCCGCCGCACCAGCATGATCGCCAGCCTTGTGCTTGCGCAGGACGGTGGACTTTTTCAGCGCGTCGAGACCGATGTTGTAGGCGAGCGAAACCAGGGCCTCGAACTGCGACTGATCCGTGGGAGCGTCACCGATCAATGCGTCCACTCGTGCGGCAAACTTCGCGAGGTCTTCGGCAAAGCGCGCGTCAGCCTGCGCCTGCGTCCACCGCACGCCCTTGGCGATGCCGGGGCCGGTCGACCCATAGCCGATCGTCCAAGGGTTGCCGTCCTTGCTGCCCGGGTCAGGGTACGCCTCAAGCTGGCAGCCTTCGAACTGGTGCATCAGGTCGATGCCGCGTTGACCTACCTGACGGCCAGTCGGCGGCGGCTGCGCGAACTGCGGCGTCACGTTCGCAAGCGCCCGGTCGATTGCAGCGTCCAGCTGCTGCACCTCGGCCAGCGTGAAGCCTTGGCCTTTGCGCAGCGCCTTGACGGCCTGGAAAATCTCGCGCCGATCAATGAGGCTCATCGGGCATACTCCGGCAGCGTATCGTCAGGCACGACGGCCAACTCAGGCTGCACGGGGGGAGCCGGTGCAGGCGGTGTCGCCGGGTTGCTGCCGGTCTGCTCGATGACCTTCGACGCGGCGACATTGCGGTCCTTGATGGCGACCGCAGCAGCAGTGCCACCCGCAACGACAGCCAGGCCGCCGGGGAACGCGAGGCAGTAGGCAGTGAGGTCAAACGGCTTGCCCAGCCACAGCACCTCATAGCCGACGAAAATGTGCGCGCCGATGACGTAGACGATGCCGCCGAAGAACCCGACCAGTCGGTTGAGTTCGTAGTCGCCGGAGATCCCCTTAAGGGCTTCGGTCAGTCCCTTCATTGTTTCGCGCCTCCCTGATGATAGGCTTCGAGCTTCGTGACGCGACGGTCCAGTTCATCGACACGCCCGTCTTTCACCGCGCCGCTGACCATGCGCTCGTCCATCCGCGCGAGCGTCTGCTGCATTCCGCTGACGCTGGAGACGAGCCAGAAGCCGATGCCGATGATTGCGGCGGCACCGAGCCCGGCGATCGCGCCGACCAGCCATTTGACGAGAGGATGGATGGGAGGCTCCTTAGCCGCTGGCTGAAACCTCTCCGCCATCCTGTCAGCCAACGTGACGAATGACGCTTCGACGACTTGCTCGACGATAAGGCGTGTCTGAGCTGCATCGCCGGTATTCGACATCAGCCCGGCCACCCCACCGTCAGGTCGATCGCCTGCACCGCCTCGACCGAGGTGGCGGCAAGGATCGCATCGTTCAGCGTCAACTCGTTATCGAAGCATGCCTTGATGTGCGCCTTGACCGCCGATCCGACCATGAGGACTGCCGCAGCTGGCACGTTGCGGACCCAGATCGCGTTCGCCATCTTGAAGCTCCAGACGAACTCGTCGTCCTTCTCGGCTTCGCCCATCGCCTGATACAGTTCGGTGCGAACCTCGCGATCCGTCCTGATCTGCACCGGCTGCCCATTGTAGGGAATGACGATCCCTGCGACCTCGTGCTGCCAGCGGATGTTGGCAAGGTCGGCCAGCCTCGCCGCCTTGGCCTCGGCCAGCGTCGGTACGGGCAGGTCATAGGGAACCTCGTTTACCTGACCGGTGATCGGGTTGAGGATGATTTCGAGACCGTCAGCCATGATCACTTCCCCCAAACGCGAATGGTGCCGGCAGTGCCGGTGTCGTTGCCAGCCCAAAGGAACCGGATGCCTTTGGCGCCACCGGTTACGGTCACTGATGCGGAATTGAGGCTGGTTTGCCCCAAGTTCGGATTGCCAAACACGCGGATCAGGTCGTGGCCATAACCCCAAATGTTCACGTGCCCCGTGAATGGAGTGGCGCTACTGATATTTGACGCGACAGCCCCCGCGCTTTGCCATGTGGTTCCGTCGTAAAGCTGCACGAGCAAGGATCGGGGCCCGCCGGAACTCTGCTGCACGCCGGCCAGATCAACCAGGAGATCGGCATAGTTGTTTGGCAGAGGGTTGATCGTCCACGAAGTGCCAGAGGCCGTGGAAATTGGTGAACCAATCAACTCCCACTGCTCACGAACGACAGGCGCTCCGACCGCGTAAATCTGCCAGTCGGTGAATGTCCCCGAGCCGCCCGTCTGCTGCACGTCGAGCGTCAGCGGGTTGCCATCCGAAACGTCATAGGCCGTGATGGGGCCGCTCATGTAATTCGCCGGATTGGCCTGCGACCGGATCAGCAGCCATTGGGTCGGCCGCCAGAGCTTGCCGGCCTGCGTTACGAAGGACTTTGCGCCCGTTCCGATGGTGATTGACGTCGTCGAACTGCCGCGCATTTCGCTGGCATCGTCGGTGGCCATCAGGTCGTAGAGATCCCTCACCGTCTCAGTATCGGCCGCCACCTGCGCGGCCTGAGCGTCGATCGCTGCAGCGGTCTCGTTCATCGCCGTTGCCTGCGCGTTCTGCGCCTCGGAATAATCGGGCAGAGCGTCGAGGAACGTGACGACGTTCTCTTGGAACTCGGGCTCGGGTTGATCCCCACGAAGCGGGACGGGCTCAAGAACTGGTACGAGAGGAATGGTCATGTCGCGCCCTCAATTTCGAGACGGTATTTGTCGATGCCGTAGGTAAGGAAGGTGAAGTTGGCGTCGTTCGCGTAGCCCCAGATGATCCCGCGCGTGTATTCGGGCGTCATCACGAAGACGACGAGCGTCAGGTCGAGGTCATCGAGAAATGACTTGATGTCGTCGACGTCATCGTTGCCCGAAAGCCACATGTCGAACGAGCCACGCTTGGCGTTCGGTCGCCGCGACGTCGGCGTCCATTTGCCGTACTTGTCGAAGCCGGGGATGCTGAACTTCTTGTTGCCGACGCTCGACCCGTATTCGGCCTTGCCGATATATTTGCCGAGACCAATGCGAATGAGGCCGATGCCAACTTCGCCGGGTCCGGTGATCGTGATCGTGTAGGTGAGGCCGGACATCGTCGGAATATCCATCACGACCTTGTCCCGGATGTAGGCGTAGGGCGTGTAGAAGTAGGTCCAGAGATCGACGATGCCGTTGCTGCTGAGCAGCGAGAACGTCTTGTTGTAGACCTCGTCGCCATCCTTCGTGACCACGACCGAAAGCGACGTGCCGACTAGGTTGAGGAGCGCGATACGGTTGGTGAACGCTGCGGCGCTGATCACAAAAGTCAGGCTGCTCGCGCGGGTCGTTTTCGTCCGATAGCTGTCGTCAAATACGGCATATCGGTTCGTTGGGCCGGCGTCCGCCCACTTCGCGCTTGGCGGCATGTCCGTGTTGCCATCCTCCAAGCTCTCATAGATCCGGTTCGTCGTATCGAGCCGCTTCTGGACGCCGATGTTGTACGATCCAGCGGTCCACAGCGGCACCGTTTCGGTCGCGGTCGTCGAGACCAGCGTCATTACCGCGGGGTTGATGACCTCGCTCATGCCGCCGGCTCCAGAACGACCACGCCAGCGCCGCCGTTAAAGGCGTCGTCGATGGTCGAGGTTTGCGTCTGTAGCTCGACAACCTGATCGGCACCGATGGCGTTCTGCCGCTCAAGCAGGTCAATCACGCGATCGAGCTTCTCGGCCGTGATCCCGCCTAGACGCTCCTGCTCCTCGCGGAAGCCATCAGGCATGGTTGCCATCCAGCTGCCGCGCCCGCCGGTTTCCTGCATCTGACGCAGGTACCAGGACATGGCGCTCGCGCCTTGGTTGGCCTGGGCATCAGCGAGATTTGCCGTGTTGAGGCTGCCCTGGCGAAGGAAGGCGATCTGGCGCTGGTAATCGGCCAGCGAGCCCGCCTGGTTCTCGGCCATCGGCAGGTAGGCCTTGATCAGTTCGGGCAGAACCGCGGCGTTACCGGCCTTCATCGCCGCCTGGATCTGGCTGAGCAAAACGGTCGGGTCCGTCTGCGTGGCCTCGTCGAAGATCTGGTTGGCGTAGGTGCGCAGTTCGGCGCTTGCCTTGTATGCGGCGTCGGCGACCGACTGGATCATGTTGGCGAACATGCTGGTCGCCTCGGTGGCCTGCTGTTGCTGCTCCATCAGACGATCCGTCTCGTGGATCATCCGCAGCATCTGCCGCTCCTGCTCGGTCTGCGCCGAGTTCAGCTCCTGCATGTTCTCCAGGGCCTTGGCGGTCGCTTCGTCGCCCTGAGCACGAGACAGGCGGATTTGCAGGGCGAGGATACGGTCCGAAGCCGCCGCCGCTTCCTGAGCCGCCTGTGCCTCGTCCTGCAGCGACGCGATCAGGTCGTACCGAGCCCGCAGCGTCTCATCGATCTGCTCGCGCTCCAGCTCGCGCGCGATGGCCGTGGCCTTGATGGCATCGCCCTGCAGGCGCGCGATCTCGGCATCCATGGATCGGGCCTGGCGTTCGAGGTCGAGGGTGTCTTCGGCGTACTTCTCGACGATTTCCTTGCGCTTCAAACCATACAATTCTTCGACGCGCGCCAAGTCTTCGCCCGCTTCCGTCGCCGTCGTGCGGAGTTCGGTGAACGCCTTGTCCAGCTGCGTTAGAGCGTAGCCCTGCGGATCCTTGATCGACGAAAGCTCGTCGAAGGCGGATTGCAGGTTCATGTAGCGCTGGATCTGCTGCTCGACGTCACCCGAGGTGAGGAACTTCTTCACGCCCTCAGAGAGACCAGCAAAGGCCCCATCCTCGATCGCGTTCTGGATGGCCCACTTGAGCGCGCCAGCTTCGTCCTTGCCGAAATCAATGGTGTCGCGCTGGAACGTGGTGCCGATCTTGCCGTTCACCGTGCCCGGGTTAACGTTGATTTTGCCGTTCGTGACGCCGATAGACACAGCATACTGGTCAAGCGTCGTGTTCAGCATCTTGGCCAGGTTCTGCAGCGACGTGTTCAGCGCGTTACCCAGCGAGTCCGCGCCCGACTTGGCGTCGCTGTTGTTGCCGCGCAGCGAGACGCCGCTCGCCGTGACGACCGAACTGCCGTACTTGTCCTTCTTGAAAATGCTCTCGACTAGGCTCGTGAAGATGCCGAGCGGGCCGCCCTTGAAGCCGACGATGTCGCCGATCAGCTGGTTGGCCGAGACAGCAAGGCCAAACGCGCCGAGGGCTTCGGTGAACGCGCCTTTGCCGCCAAAGAACTTGTCCAGCGTTCCCTCGAACTTGCCGAGGAAGTTCTTGCCGAAGTCGGTTTGGTTGAGGAGGTTTAGCGTCGACCCAAGAGGCCCCCTGACGTTTCGGAAATCTCCTACCTGCAGCCCGGTTATTACCGCCGCGATGTCACTTAGCGTTCGGCCTGCGCCGCCAAGGCCATCTAGGTATTCGAGAGTTCTTTCCAGCTGCTCATTCCAACGCAACGTCGCGTCCGCAGCATCCGTGATATGCTTCGTGCGCTCCGCGTTGTCGCGAGCGAGTTGATCGGAAAAAATGGAGCGCTGCACAGCCTCAATCTGCAGTAGGCCAGGCAGCAGCTTTGCGGCCATGTCGGCCTGCATGTCGTAAAGGGCCTGCCACTCACGCGTCGCGGCTTCGCGTGCTGCCTTGGCAGCTTTCTCTGCGGCCTCGGCTGCATCGTCCTGCAGCCTACGTACCTGATCAGGGGCGAGGCGCTTTATCCCGAAGGCGATATGGAAATGGTCGCTGTGGCCCTTGTCGCCGGGTCCGAGCAGTTCCTTGATCTGGATTCCGAGCGGTTCAAGTTGTTGGCGGATCCATTCTTTCGTGATCGGCCGGCCGTTGACCGTCAGCGGAATGTCGATGGCCTGGCCGATTAGGTGATATGAGTTTTTCGCGCCCCCGACACCTGCGTTGCGCGATGCGGAGCGCAGGCCGCTCGTAATCGTGGTGCCAAGCGCGCGGGCGATCTCCTCACCCGTCACCTTGGCGAGCTTCATCGTCTCATCAGCCCGCTTGCGCGTGCTTTCAGTGATTGCCTTCTGGGCCGCTTCCTCGCGCCGCCCCAGGTCGGTCAGGGCATTGCCCAGTTCGTTGACGTCGGTGATTGAGGATCGGGCCTGATTACGCAGGATATCGAAACCGGCCTTCAACTTCGCCGAGGGGTCAAGGCGCAGCGCGGCGATGGCCTCTGCCGTCTTGATAGTGATCTCGCTCGCGCTGCGTTCAAGCTCGCTGATCGCGGCGACGTTCTCGCGAATCTTCGCCTCGACTTCTGCTTGCTTGCGAAGGGCGAACATCAGCCCTTCGCCACTGCCGGTCTGAGCCGCGATGTCGGCTTCCAGCTTAGCCGCTTCGAGTTCTGCCAGATACTTGGTGCGTGATGCAGCTGCACTCTTGAGTTTGCCTGCTGTTGCTAGCGCTTCGGTCTGGATCTGATCGAGCGTCAGAACGCGGGTTTTCGCCTGCTCGTCATTGTAGGCCTTCGCTGCCTTGCGAACCTCTTCCCACGACGACTTGCTGTCGTTGAGGACGTCGACAAACGAACGCTGAGCCCGCTCGTTCTTCTTGGTCGACTCCTCGCCCTTGAGCATTTCGAAGCCGAACGAGGCGGCTAGCGCGATAGCCGAGGTAAGGGCAATGCCCCAAGGGCCGCCCATGAACGCCGCGAACTTGTTGGCGGCCTGGCCCGAGGCGTTGAGCTGGCTGACGATATCAGGAAGCTGGATCGCCAGCGCCTGGATCGCATTGCCGCCGGCCATCACCTGCTGCGCCATTTGGCTGAACTGCTGAGCCATCATGCGGCCCTGACCGCTGGCTTTGTTCATTCCCGCCGCGGCATCCTGTGCGGCGCGCGCCATGTTTGAGGCGGCTCGGCCAGACTTGTTGAAGCCCGCCTCTGCGCCGCCGGTCATCGCATCGATGGCACGCTGAGCGTCCTTCATGTCCTTTTGCAGGCGCGTGATGTCTGCCGCCATCTGGATCTCGAGCGTGGCGACGCGGTTGGATGCCATTGGCGATCCTTTCATCAAGGTGATGACGAGGCGGCCGATCCGCGCTAAGTCGCGAGCGGGAGACCTCTATGATTTGGTTTATCGCTTGCCTTGCGACGTCGGTTGATAACGTCGCCTGTCAGAACCCGATGCAGGTTGCAGATGAGGCTACCTGCCGCGCTCTTGAAGCGGCCTACCGGAAGAACGCCGAAGCGCTTTACCGAGCAGTTCGAATTCAGACCAACTGCGTCCCCGCTACCTCTTCCGCGCAGTCAGCGCCGAAACCATAGCCTTGAACTGATCACCTACCTTGTCCCGCACCACCTTGGGCGGGGCGTCGGTAAAGGGCGGCGGGCACAACGGCGCTCGAGCCTCGTGCCGTTGGCTGATGAATGCCTCCGACAAGCGTCGGATTGTCTTCGCCTCCCAAGGATCCAAATCAATCCCGGTCAGCCGCGACCATGCGTCCATCGCTTCCCAGCCAATCGGACCCTCGCCCATGCCGGCCGGGACAGTCGGGCCAATCTCCATCAGCCAGTCCGTGATGTGCGGGGCGGGGTTCGGCGGGAGCACGATCGGTTCATCACGCTCCCGCTTCGCTGCTATGCGGGACTTAGATTCGGGCCGCTTGCCCTTGCCGCTGTGCTCAACAGACGGGGCCGTGTTGAGCCAGGCGATTTGACGGGTCCAGAGTTCTAGTTGCTCGTGGACCCACTCGTAAAAGCCGCCCAGTCGCGGCTATCGCCGTCCATCTGATCGCGGATGTAGCCGAGCTGAGGGTGCGAATAGATCGCTTTGACCATCGCCTTGGCGCCGGTCTCGCCTTCGGCCAGCGGCACGGAGACATTTATGAACTCTTCGGTCACCGCGCAGAGGAATTCGATGACGTCCTCGGGCGCGTCGGCTGCCGCTTCGATCTTGCCGCCGTTCTCGCGAACGCGCTTCATCGACTTGCGGCGACGTGCGGCGTTGGCGACTTCCCAGACCTTCGACGCGGGGGAGTGCACGCGCGCGAAAGCGGGCTGGCCAGCGTCATCGACAAGGGGTGAACCGTCCTGCGCCTTGATCTGGATGAGACCAACAGTCGGGACGAGCTTCTGAGTGAGATCGATGGGCATTCGAGGATCCTTTCACGGAAGGGCGCCACCGGCCCGACGCTCCGTGACGAGCCGGGCCGGTGACAAAGGGGCCGGCCCGAAGACCGGCAAGGTTGGGAGAGGAGCAAACCTCCCGCTCACGGGCGGAAGAGGGATCAGGCCGGCTCGACGTAGACGATGCCGTCCGTGGTCTGGTTGACGATCGTATATTCGAGCGTGACCGAGCGGGTAGCGACAGTGTTGACGTCGCCGTAGCTCTTGGGGCCGCCCATCACGAGCGCGCGAGCGTAGATGTCGCCGAGCAGCGGGTGACTGATCTTCACCGAATAGACGGTGTCCGAATTGGTCGCAGTGTCGACGAGGGTCTGGCCTGCATCGTCGGCGTCGAGCGCATAGACGATGGTCTGCGACCCGATAGAATAGCCCCCCTTCGCCTTGCGCATGCCGCGCTCACCGATGGGCTGGTGCGTGACCAGTTCATAGACGCGGCTCGGAATTTCGCCGAGGTCGGTAACTTCGCCGACGGTGGTGAAGGTCAGGGCTTCATAGCCGGCTTCGGTGTAGGTAGCGGGTGCGGCAGCCGAAAGGGCAAGCGTCGTCCCGGCAGCAGTTGCGAACGTCATGGGGTTTCACTCCAGGTTGAAGCGCCCAGTTCACGGCCGGGGCATGGCATTGCCGGGAACGGCAATCTCGTGTCAGGCGGGCTTGGCGTCCGCCTTGGTCTCGGTGGTCTTGGCGCCCGCCTTGTCGACCCAACCGATCCCGTCGGGGCCGAGGTCGTCGAACTGGTTCTGGGGCAGCGTCACGGTCGCGCCATGCTCATGGAATTCATCACCGATGCGGGCACCGCGGGCGCGGGTCACGACGGCGTTGACGGTCTTGGCCATGGTATTTCTCCTATCGAGCTTCGTTGAACTTCACGATCACGTCCTGGTCCGACATTCGGATCGAGGCCTCGTCGTTCATGTAATCGCCGCCGGTACCGTCGGTGTGGACGGTGACATGCTGGAGCCCAGCGACCTCGGGCGCTTGATCGGCCAGAGCTTTGCGAACCTTGCGGATGAGTGCTTTGACGGTCGGGTAGTTCGGCGACATCGCCGTCACCCGGACGCGCTCGCGAACAAACCGGGTCGCGCCAGGCGCGGGGATGTTCTCGTCAACCGACGAAATGCTGCTGATCGACAGAGCGGGAAGCGTGATCCCGAGCGGCATGGGGCCAGCGGCGATGCGCGATGCCGGGACCGTTGCAAGAAGATCGGAGGACGCGAGCAGAAGCTGGCGCACCACTGCAACGCCGTCGCTCATGCTGCCTCTTCCTCGTCTACCGCTACAGCCGGCGCTTGGATCGTGCCCCAGTTGAGGTAGCGGGCGATGTAGTCGCCCACCTCATTGATCGCCGCGTCTCCCTTGATGTCGACGGCCGGTGTCATGAACGGCTTGGCCGCAAAACCAGGGTGCATCACCTCGCCGCTCACAAAGTTGCGGCCGATCTTGAGCGCCCCGGAGCCGTCCCGAACAGTGATGAGGTGAGGCGAGACGCCGCGCTCCATCCAGAGGCCGAGATAGGAATGCTCGCCCTTGAGCTTCACTTTGGCGATGACCTGGCCGGTCTTGCGATTGGTGTCGCGTGTGGTCTTGATCGACTTGCGCAGCTTGCCGGTGGCAGTGCTGTCCGCAACCTGAGCTCGCGCCTCGTCTCGCAGCACTCGCACGCCAGCGGCTAGCCCGTTGCGCATGATTTTGGTTTCGATTTCGACGGGGAGCTGCTGCAGAAGGTCGTGCATTTTTGCGCCGCCGACCATCTTCATGTCGAAGAAGCCCGCCATGGTCAGACTTCCTCGCCGCTCGAGCTGTATTCAGCGGCCATGAACTCCACCCGCTCCCGAAACCCAAGCTCAGCCGGTCCCGCGGTAATCCGCAGCACACGATCAGCCTCACCCGGCGAGCGGCCCTTGACCACGAACCGCATAGCGCTGGTCACGTCGTCGCGGAACAGCATCCGAACCCGCGTCGGGCGCTGGCTCATGGAAATGCCGTTATCGACCCGCTCGGCGCGCGAGGGCAGCATGTCCTGCACTTCCGCCCACACCGTCGCGATCGTGGTCCACTGGACCTCTTCATTCGTCCCGTAGATCGGATCGATGGTCGTCTCGCGGCTCTGGATCTCAACCTCGCGGTTGTGACTGCCGGCGCTCATGCTTGGCGCTGCCAATCAAGTTTGGTGTGCTTCGACAGATTGTCAGATGCCCAAAGAGGCTGCAGGTTTGCCATCGACCAGCACTCCCGAAATTCCGCCTCATCTGGGCTCAAATAGGAAAACGAAGATTTCGGCCGGACATGATCAATGTGCCACTCGCCGATATTGTCCCAGGTCATCCCCGGCAGAAACAGAGCCTCGAGATGCGCCACAAGGTCGTCGAGAGTATAGCCCACCAACGACTCCCAACGACGCCCCGCTTTCCGTCCCTTTAAAGCCGCGCCGATATTGACGCTCATTCGGTTATCAATACGGAACTTGGGGTCGGCTCGCCGACGTGCATTTAACTCTGCCCAACCGGTCGCTTGCTGTTTCTCTGTGCGAATGCGGGCTAATTCCTTGCAGCGCTCAGGATTATTCTTTCGCCATAGTTCGGCCGTTCGACGCTTGTGATCCGACTGCCGCGCTGCATATTCCCGCTGATAAGCATTGGCCTTATCGCGGTTGCGAGCGACGTAAGAGCGGGTCATTTCGGTACGCTTCTTCCGGTACTCTGGGTCCTGTTTCACCCGATCCCGGTAAGCACGCTGGCCTCGCCTTGCTGTCTCCGCGCGTCCCTCATCTCGACAGGACAAGCAAAACCGCTCTGCGCTGTGTCCTCGTATAAACGAGACATTACATCTTCTGCATTCTCTTGGCGGCATTTGCTTTCATCACGCTATGGCTAGTCGACGGTATGGCATCACCAACGCGTTGAATGCTAAAGGAACTTCTGTTGGATTTCCAACAGATACGGCCGCTTTATTCTCAAAAAAGTGACCCACGAGCAGAAGGATTGCCTGCTTCAATGCCGCCGGAACGCCGCTCTCAGAGCCGCTGAGCGCGTATCCGGCAGTGAACCGCACTCGCACCGCGTTGATGCCATCAACCGTCTGAGGATAGCTCTCAGCCGAATTTCGGACGACCCACGCCGTGGAGGATGAAAGGTCGACGGTGTAGGCATCAGGGTTCAGCGTCTGCTCGGCGCCATCGGCATCGCTATACTTGATGCTTTCGACCGAAATCACCGGCCGAAGCGGAATTTCGATGCTGTCCGTGAAAGCGTCGAGCGTCAGTTCCCAGACTTGTGGCTCGAGGACGCGGTCGAGGATGCCGTTTGGGCCATCGAGGTGGTTGGTTGCCGCGTCGATGTAGGCTTGGAGTTCGGCGTTGAACGTGTTGTCCGACGTGTGGACGCGAACCTGCCGCTTGGCGTCGTCGAGGCTCACCGGCGAGGTCGTCGGTGGGGTGATGAGCTTTAGCCCCATCTTAGCGCCTCCCTGTGCTGATCTGGCGTGGACGCCGGCTGATGGATTGGGCCGGCCGAGGTACACCGATCTGCACCGGCCGAAGCGTGATCGGTGTTGCGGGGCGAGTGGTGCCCGCGAAGGTCGGCCGGCTAGCCGTTGGCACGCGAATGTCGCCGCGATGAAACTGCAGCGCAGGACAGGAAGCGATGTGCGCATGCCATGCGCTGTCGGGCGCGACCTGAAACGAGAATGCGAGCCCTGGAGACGTAGCCTGGTGGCCCAGCGTGTTGTCGTTCACCGCGACCGAGAAGTGAGCGCCGATCGTCGGTTCACTCGCGGCATGTCCGTGCACGGCGCCGTTGACCATCACCGAAGCCTTGGCTGCCAGTGGTGGCGAGGTGGCAGATTGCGCGTGCGTGGCCGCGTTCACCGTGATCGAACCGGAAACTGCGATGACTGGCGAAGTCGCGGTGTGGCCATGAACCGACCCAGCCGGAACGATCGTCGCCGCGAAAGCAAGAACAGGCTGCGTCGCTGTGTGCCCGTGGACGCTGCTTACAGGCGCAATCCCAATCGTGCCTAGCGTGAGGGCCGGCGATGTCGCTTCGTGGCTGTGCAAGGCGTTGGCGAGCGACACCGACGACTTCGTGGCAATGGTCGGCTGCGTCGAGGCGTGGGCGTGGACCGAATTGTCCGGGGAAACGGTAGACTTCGCCGAAAGGGTCGGACTTGTGGAAGTGTGTCCATGCACCGCGTCGGACGGGCTGACCGATGATTTGGCTGTGATCGACGGACTGGTCGCGGCCTGAGCGTGGCTTGCATTACCAACAGTGATCGCAACGGACGGCGCATAAGCGACAAGGCCAGGGCTGGTTGAACTGCTTGCGTGGGTCGAGCTGTTGGGCGTGACGCTCGACTTCGCGGCAAGAGCGGGTTGCGTTGCCGTATGAGTGTGCGCCGCGTTATTCGGCGTCAGGGTCGTTCCGCCGCCGCCCGTCGTGTTCTTGAGCGCCAGGGTAATGACGCAATAGGCGGCGCTCGCCGCGCTGGTGGCCGTCGTGGCGCTGACCGATCCGGCCGTAGCCTTCTCGCCGGTCACGATCATGATGCCAGAGCCCTGGCCCTGCGTCGTGCCGGCGTCGAAACGCTTGGTGACGTTGGTCAGGCTGGCATTGGCCTGCGCGCTATAGGTCGGACCAGCATTGTCGCGGTCGGTGAACCAGAAATCGACATTAAGGCATTCGTCGACGCCCGTAGTGAGCGAGTTGCCGGTCTGCGAGGTCGCAGCGGCGGCATTCCGGCCGGCCGCAGCTTCGATAGCAATGGCCTGGCCGGATGCGGGCCTAAACACCGCGCCGACCGCGTATTGATGGTCCCCACTGTCCGCGATCGTAACTGTCGTCTCGGTACCGTCGCTGGTCTTCCGAAAGACAGCGCCCCGAAGTCCGCCTGCCGCAGCAGCAGTGCCGCGCGACTGCGGGCTCGCCGAATTGTCAGTGACCTCGGTAAAACCTGTAGGCGTCGCGATGGCTTGGTTTGCGGTTGCGACCGCAATGAACAGCTCATCGCCTGCCGCTCGGCCGCTGGATGAGAAGTCAATTGATGTTGCAGCCGTGCTGCCTGCGCCAGACGTGGCATTGACCCAAGCCGGCCCTTCATATCCCTTGCAATCAATCGTGTAGGTAGAGCCGCCTGTGAAGCCAGCAGGTGGCGTGACGCTATAGGACGTATAGCCGCCACCAAAGCTGCCCGCCGATTTCGGCCACGCCACCCCATCGACCGTGAGAACAAACGCAACACCGGTGGTATTACCCTCGAACCAAAGCTCGTTGCTGGGACCGGTCGTGAGAGAGTCAAGGATGAAACCCGAGAGCGGCTGACCCGAAATCGACCCGATCGGGCCGAGCCCGGTCGGAGACCCACTTTTCGCGTATCCCCGGTACGAACCGAACGACCCCGCAGTCAGCGTAACAGCGGTCATGCTACACCCCCGCCGACTGGCTGCGCGTGCCGACGTTGAGATACGACGGGGTGGTCATGGGTTAGGTCTGGATCGGCGTGTCGCGGCGCGTCACGACGGGTCCGCTATTTCCACCTTCCACGAGCCGATGTCGACGGTGCCGCCCGCTGCCACGGCCTGCGAAGCCGTAGTCGTCACGTAGTCGAGCAGCGAACCTGACACGTCGAGAAGGGCTGCGTGGGTCACAGTGCCGGTCACATCGACAGGAACCGCAGTCTTCGACGCCACGGTCACCTTCCGGCCGCTCGTGTCGCCGTTCGCCAACGTGTAGTCGCCCGATGCCATCGTCACGTCGGCCAGCGCATAGGTCGCGTTGCCTTGCGTGTAGTTGGTCGGCTCCGCGCTGCAGACGGTCTGGCGCGTGTCGTTGTTCTTGATGATATTGAGCGCGGCATCGAGCACGCGGTCAGCAACCGACTTAGCCATTCCGCAGATCCTCCCCGCTCCAGACGTAGGCCTGGGCATCTTCCAACGTCATGCCGCGGGCTTCGGCAGCGCGCTCGGGCATCACGAACTTGTGCTTGTTCGCGCCGTCCGCCCAGATTGTGCAGGGGTCCACGTCGACTTCGCCGACAGTGAACACCACCGTGGGCTCTTCATCGGTGTCCTCGGCCCAGCCACAGGTCTTGAAGTAAGGCTCGGCGTCGGCGTCCTCGAAGCTGTACGGCACGCCCGGGTGGAAATCGTGACCGCCGTGCTTGACGCGCTGGTTGAATTTGATGGCCATAAATCAGCCTTTCGTTGATCAGCGGATCGCGGTGACCTTCACCGGGATCGAGCGCCTTAGGAGGCGACGACAGCCGTGGTTTCAGCGCTGGTAGCGACGGCGGTGACGCCATTCGAAGTGGCGCTGACGGTGCAGCTCATGGTCGCGCCGACGTCATCGGCCGAGAGCACGCGCGTGCTCGCAGTCGCTCCGATAATCGGCACGCCGCTGCGCCGCCACTGGTAGGCGTAGCTCGGGCTCTTTGACCAGGTTCCGCTCGAGCAAGTCAGGGTCTGGCCCTGCGTCTTCGTGCCAGTGATGGCCGGTGCGACCGAATTGACCGGCATGTTATCGGCGGCGAATGCGCCGGCCGATCGCGCGTTCATGCGAGCGCGTGCAGACCGAGCCATCAGTCGGCGGCCTTCTCAGCCTTGGCGCGCGGCTTGCCTCTGCGGCGGCCAGCCTCACTCGACTTCGCCTCGAATACGCCGTCTCCAGCGTCGCGCATCTGATTCTCCTGCGCGTGGATCACGCCATAGGCGCCCTTCGGGCCAGGATTCGCCTGAGCTTCTTCGTTTTTTTCGGTAGCCATCAGTGGTCTCCTTTCCAGAGGGTCGCCTCGGCGGCACTCAAGAAAAGAGGGGCTGGCCAAAACCAGCCCCTGCATTCGTCACGACGTCAGGTCGGTAATCGCGTCCGAGAAGTCGCCCTTGGTGAAGGCTTCCGGCCGGTACACCGCCAGAGCCAGGCGTTCCTCGCAGAGGATCGTGATCAGGTTCTGGACGAAGTTCGAGCCATCCTCGGTCGAGAGTTCGACGCGCGCGTCCATGCGGTCGAAGATCTGCGCGCCCATGCGGAACGCACCGACCAGGAACTTGTCGACCGTCATTGCCTGGGTCTGCACTACCGGCAGCGACCATAGCCGCGGCTGAATGCTGCTCGAGGGGTCGCCAACGATGTAGTTGCCGGCGCTGTCCTTGGTGGTCTCGATGCCCATCCAGTCGGTCGGATGGACGACGATGCCGGTCGCGGGCAGCTCGGCGAGCGTCGCCTGGAGAATGGCAACGCGCAGAACGTCGATCTTCGTCGGCGTCGTGATGACGGCGGGGTTCGAAGCGAGCGCGGTGGCCTGCGTGTAAATGCCGTTGAGGTTGGTGCCGGTGCCGTCGCCGTTCAGAAGCTGCAGCTCCTCGGCGTAGGCCAGGCCGTAACGCAGGCGGCCATCGATGTACGATTGCAGCGCCGGAACGTCGTCCATGATCTGGCGCGTCGCTTTCACGAAATGCGCGATCGTGGTGACATTCGCCGTTGCGATGTCGAACTTGATTTCCGACTGCGGCTTGGTCGTGCCCGCCGTTTCCGTGTGGGTCGCGGCCGAGTTGGTGAAGCCGGTTTCCTTGGGATACTGGATCGAGCTCGACGAGGTGCGGCCCGGCGTCAGCAGGTCGCGCACCGTCATGCGGCGCTCGACGGCCGAGACGAGCGGTCCACGCTGCGGGACGACGAGGTCGCCGGCCGAGCCGTTGGCGTCGGTGGTGAGTGACGAAATGATGGCCTTGGCCTCCATCTCGACGACAACCTTGCCGCGGCCGCCGTTGGCCAGGAACTGCTTCACGTTCTCGTTCTCGGTGAAGAGATAGCCGGCTGACTTGGCCTCATGCTGATCGCCGCTCGGGCGCAGCGCCATCTTCTGCTCCAGCTCGTCCATGCGGGCCTTCGCTTCGTTCATGCCGGTGATGGCCTGGTCAGCCAGTTCCTTGGTGGCCGCCGTCAGCTCTTCGCCGCTGCGGATCTTGCCGAGCGCGTCTTCGGCAAGGCCTTTGACCTCATCGAAGCGGCGATCGAACAGGGCCTTCGTCTCAGCAGCCAGTTCGGCCGCCGACTTGGTTTCAGTCGTCATGTGAATTTCCCTTTTGCTGGGGTGAGTTAGGCGCGGTTCAGCGCCGCAAGAGCCGAGAGGTATTCATCGGCTTCGGTGGTGTTGCCGGGCTCACCCCGGAGCAACGACGAGAGGCCCTTGCCAGCGATGGCAGCGGCCTGCGTCTTCGAGAATCCGGCCTCGCGCAGGAAATCCTCGAATTGCGGGAGCGTCGGCAGTTCGCCGGCGCCAACCAGGTCTTTGACGCTGATGATGCGCGTCCGATCGTTCATCGGGATCGTCACCAGCGAGATTTCGTGCAGCGCAACGTCGAGAAGCTGCCGCGCCTTGCCTTCGAAGCGGTGCTTCAGGGTCTTGTAGCCCATTGATAGCCCCTGAAGGGCACCGTCCTTAGCCAGTCCGTGCGCTTCTCGGCCATGGTTGGTCGACATCGAGAAACGACCTTTGACCAAAAGCCCCTCGCTGACCTCTCGGAAGCTGTTCCATACCCCCGCGGGGCGCTTCTGATCATGGAAGAGCAGCATCGGCAGAGACTTGCGGCCCTGGAAGTTGATCGCGCCCGGCATCACTACATCGCCGCCGTGGTCCATGTTGCCATAGCCAACCGCAAGGCCTTCGATGTTGCCATCATCGTCGATACTCTTGGCGTCGAGCGCAAAGTCCAGCTCGTCCATCAAATTTCCTCCTGCCCCGCTTGCGTGATCGGCACGTTCTGGGACTGCATGCGCATTTCACATATTCATTCCGCCGCCGCTGCCGGCAGACGGCTTGTTGCTCTTCAGCCAATACTTCATCTCGTCGATCTCTCTTTCCTGCGCCGAGATGATTCCCCTAGCCAACTTGGCTATCCATTCGTCCTTGCCCTTGCTGAGGATTGCCTTTGACATTTTGACTGCCATCCGATGATGCTCAACCATCTCTGATGCGAACTTGATGTCAGCAGCATTGGCGTTAGAATCAGACTCCTTCAGAGATAGAAGAAGTGTCTGGAGGAAAGTCCCTACCTCAGTCATTGTTTGGTTCTCCTAACGAGACGCTCCGCATCAAATCAGGTGCGTTCGTTTCGCGCCCTTGCTGATGTTCTGATTTGCCCAGAGCGGACGTCAGGGCCGCGCGGTGTTACCAGCACCGTTGCGGCCCGTTTTCTATAGCGTGTCTTCCTCCGGTTGTGAAACGCTTCCCGGCCCAGAAATGGGTACATTTTGGGACTGCATGCGGGGGGTATCGCCACCAGCGACGGGCGGCAGGTTCTCCAAGGCGCGAACCTCGTTGATCGTCATGGCGCCAAGCTGGGTCATGGTCTGATAGAACTGCGCGCGGCCTTGACTGTCGGCTCGGAGCAAACCCTCTAGATTGAACTCCAGGGTGATGCCCTGGGCGCGATCGGCGGGGGTCAGAAGCTGCTTCATCACCGCTTGCTCGATGCGTTTCAGGCGCTTGCGCAGGGTGAACTTCTGGAAACCGAGGACATCCACCTCCTTGCCGGTGCCCCAGTTTGAAGCCTTATCGCCGTAGCCGACCATCGCGGGTGGCACGCCGAAGATCCGGCAAATTTCCTCACCGCTGAACTTGCGGCTATCGAGCATCTGCGCGTCTTCTGGTGTGATGTTGATCTGCTGCCACTGCATGTCGCGGTCGAGGACCATCGGCAGGCCGGCATTGATCGAGCCGCTGTATTTCTCCTGGAGCGCGCGCTCTGCGTCGTTGCGCTGCTCTCTGGTTAGGGAGTCTTTCGTTCGGAGCACGCCAGACGGGCGCATTCCGTTGGAAAACGTAGTGCGAGCCGCGCTGTCGGTCGCAAGCGCGCTTGCGAAGGTTCCGCGGCAGGCCGCAAGGGTCGAGGCTCCACTCAGCGCGTTGCCCATTGGACCGCGGATGTGAAGCACGTCGCGCACGTCCTTGACGATAGCCCGTCCGCCTTCAGACCATTCATAGCGAAGCAGGCCATTCACGCGGGTCACGGTCACGATATCCGGGCGGATCGGGATCAGCGAGTAGACCGAGCCATCGTCGCGCCGCTCTACCGAGGCGTAGGCGTTGCCCTGCAGCTCGATCGAAGCGGCCATGAACTCCCAAAAATCGAGAGCGGTCTGGTCGAAGTTGGGGGAATCATGGAGCACGTAGTAGAGCGGGTGGCCTTGTGCGACCGTGCGCACGCCACCTGCAGAGGTGCGATAGACGACCAAGGGCAGGCTGGCGATCGTGCCAGCGATCAGGTTGACGCAGGACCACGTTGCGGAGAGCCCAATCGCATTGCCATAGCCGGCCGCCATCGCGTCATCGTACTGAGCAAGCGTCACCTGGTTGGTCGTGAAGTTCGATCCGTTCTGCCGACTCACTCCACCCGCGGCCCAGGTCGAGAGCGCGCCAGCCCCAATTACGGACTTGCGTTCTCGGGCAGCGTCCCATGCCTGGTTTGCCTGCCTCGCCTCCCGCGACAGCGCGTAACCCGTCACGCCGCGAAGCTCTTGAGCCAGTCATCGACGGAAACGTCGGTTTCAGCGTGCATAGCTTCGACCCCTTCCGCCATTGTGAGCGCGACCAGACCGTCGATGCGGCCCGTTGCCTTGGATTTGTCCAGCTTGCGGTTGCCCGCAGGATCGGGGACCGCGACGGCATTGGCGGCGCACATCGCCAGCACCGGGTGCCCTCCATGCCGAACAACACCGTTCAGCAAGTCGGCTTCCAACGCATCCAGCGCCGGCGACATGCTCACGTAGCCCTGGCCGAACGGCTCAAGCGGCAATTCCACGCCCTGGCGTTCCAGAGCACCCTTCATGCGGTCCATGCGCCAGCGGTCGAAGCCGATCTTGGCGATGTTCAGGCCCGCGGTAATCTGGCCGATGTCTCGAGCGACGAAATCGTAGTCGATGACCTTGCCGGGCGTGGTGCGCAGGAGGCCTTGCTTTACCCAGACATCGTAGGGGGCCTTGTCGCGCTTCTTGGCCTCCATGACGCTGTCTTCGGGCATCCAGAACGTCGGGTGTACATGCAGCAAGCCGTCGACGCGCGAGGTGAGAACAAGGGCGGTCAAATCCGTTGTGGCCGAGAGATCGAGGCCGCCGTAGACCACACCCTCAAGCGCTCCCGGGGTCTCATTGCCCTGTTTCCAGACGCTGGCCGACACGAACGCGGAGACCATGTTGATCCGCTGGTTGAGGTAGAGCACCCGGAACGTCGGTTCGTTGCTCGGCATCTCCTTGGCGCCGCGGGCATGCTCTTCGACGTCGTTGCGGGATCGGAAAAGGCCCATCGCCGGATTTGCCGCTTCCCATGCGCTTTCGTCGTCCAGTTCGCAGTCTTCCGGGGCCGCGTAGACATGGCTGACCGTGCTCGGGTTCTGCGAGCGCTCGGCGTTATCCAGCTCGATCGAAAACAGATCCGCGTCAGTCGGTGCCTGCGTCGAGATCACGATCAGCAGCGCGTCGTCGTATGCGCCCTGGCCCGTCGTCAGCGCGTCCCAGAAGTCGTCTTGCGGCCCCTTGATCTGACCAGCCTCGTCGACGATCGCCACAATCGGCGAGCCGCCGTGAGTGGTAGAACCTTCCGCCGAGAGCGCCTCGTATTCGACGTTCATCGGGAGGCCGATGATCTTCTTGTTCGACGGGATGAGCCGGCAATACTGGCGCAACTTCGGCGAAAGCTGGACCATTTTCGACGCGTAGTTGTAGACCTCAGCGGCCTGCTTGCGCGAGCGGCCGCCGGAGTTGATGCGGCTGTTCAACTTGGCCTCGGGGCCGACAGTGTGGACGAGGACGATCATCGAGATCGTCGCCGTCTTGGAGTTCTTGCGGGCGATGCTGAGCAGCGCCTTCTTGGTCACCACCTCGTTGTCGTAAATGGCGTAGAAAAACGCTTCCTGGAAATCGGCGAGACGAACCGGCTGACCGACAAGGGGGCCTTCCGGGACGCGGCACATGGTCTCAACGAAACGCATGTTGCGCTCAGCGCGGGTAAGATCCTCTTTGCCGAGAGAGCGCCAGTCTCGAATGGTTGGAACCGGGCCGCACTTGATCGCGCGGCGAACGATGTCCCTCACTGGACCGATGGCCTCGCGATCAGATCGTCGTCGTCGAACTCGGGCTCCATCGACTTGGCGATGCCCTGGCGTTTTGCGACGTCTCGAGCCTCGCCCTTTTGCGCGCGCGCGTGAAGCGACAGGCTGCGGCGCATCGACAGGATGGTGCCGGCGAGCATCTGCACGACCTGCTTGCGCGGGTTGACTACGGGAGTGCCTCGCTCGCTCGACATGACCGAGCCTTCACTGCGCAGGTCGAATTGCTCGCGCTCCAGATCGGCCATCGACCGCGCCAGCATGCCAGCGAGTTCGAGTTGGTGATCGGTCCATTCCGATCGAGCGAATTCAGCGATCACCGAGTGCCAGAACGGCCAGTCGGCATCCTGCATGCGGATATGCGACGGCGGGGCAATCTCGCGGGTTGCCCCAGCCATCACCTTCACGGCGGCAGAGGCGCTATCGATGCGGTCCTTCCGTCCAGCCATGACAAAATCCTGTGTTAGCGTTGAAATTGAGGGCCAAGCGCGGTACTGGCGATCCGGGGATACGTAGTTTTACCTACGCCCCCGGCTTATGCGATCGGCCATCCGTCCTCGCCGATGGTCGGCTTCACCCGCTTCCCCTCATCGGCCAACGTCTTCGCTTGGTGACATGGGCCGCAGATCGCTTGGCAGTTGCTCAGCTCGTCCTTGCCGCCTTTGGCCTTGGGGATGACGTGGTCGACCTCGGTTGCCGGCGTCACGATCCGCTTGCGTAGGCAGGGCTGGCATAGCCGGCCATCTCGCCGCATCACCTGCTCTCGGAGTTTAGTCCACTCCCGGCCATACCCTCGGCTATGCCGCGATGTAGTCGGCCATGGCATAAGGCCTCCGGTCTTTAGGGCGAGGTTTTCCTTCCGGCGCGAACGCGGGACTTAGGCTGCTTGCGAGGGGGATACCGCGCCTCGGTGGTCAAGCTGCACTGTTCAGGTATGCAACTATCTAGATTAACTGGTGGTTCCGGTCAAGCGCTGGCATCGCGGGCCGTCTTTTCGACGTAAATTGCCAGCGAGTGGATGGGGTCTCCAGTGTGGGTGGATGGGCTCCAAACGGTGTCTACCCAATGAGCGATCTCAATGATCGTGAAGGAGCCTCGATCGCCAAGCCAAAGGTACTCACCGACAGCGGGCTTTGCTCTCAGCCAGACAGCGCAAACCTCATTATCATCCTCGAACATGACCTTTGCATTGATCACGCCGCCTTCTCCAGTTCTTCCGCGTGCTGCAGCATCCACATCGGGAGCTTATGCGATAGCGTCGAGCGAGGAAACTCAATCTGCACATGTACGCCATAGGCTCGGATGACGGTGCCTGAGAGCCCCTGATATGGGCCATCGATAACCTTGACCTCTTCGCCTGTCAGGAATGGCCGCACCAGTTCCTTCGGCCTGTCCTTGCGCTCGGCTGTCTTGAGGTACCGAAGCTCCCGATCGGTCACCGAAGCATAGCCATCGCTGTCGGGCATTACCGAGAACCGCGGATGGCCACGCGATACATGGCGACGCCGTTCTGGATCCCACTTCATGTAGCCCAAGGATGGCGACCGAGCGAGAGCGAGAAGATCAACCAAGCGATCTGACCGGGCAAACACATAGCATGGAGTGCCGGGCACGATCTCTGTCTTGCGGGTTCGGGATTCACCCTCGCGCCAATGCCGCGCGACCCTGGGGCTCCAAGCCTCATAGCCGTCCTCGGTCAAACTCTCAGCGAGGCGCAGGGTGCTCTGGCCGGCGCAGCGCAGGATTACCCAGTCAGTCATGCGGGGCTCCTTGGGGTGGGGGTGTACTTCATGGCTTCTTTCGCCAGACCGGAATGCAGATCGGGGTATTCCCCGGCTCGAAAGCGCTTCTCGAGTTCGGAGCGCCTCATCCCGTTAGCGACATCGCCAAGGAACTTACCGTTGCCGATGCCTACTGTGCGGTCGATCGGTTCAATCCGCACAAACGGCAGGAATGCCTCAGCTTGCGAAGCCATTGCCCTCGATCCTGCAAGTTTTGTCATTGAGGCTGACGCTGATCTCGCCACACTCGCCGGGTAGACCCATGCGGACCTTAACGACGGTCAGTGTGCCTTCGTTCACCGTCTTGTCGGGGCGGTGGTAGATCAGGCCATAGTCGGCCTTGTTCGCCCAATTCGCAGAGCCGCTGATGTCGTACAGACCGGGCTTGCCGCTGTGCCCCTTCTGAGGCTTGGAGGGATGGGCGACGACCCAAAGCGAAACGTCGTAGCGCTTGGCGAACCGCTTGAGCGCGCGGATCGCCCGGCCAATGTAATCCGTCTCAGTCTCGTCGCGGTTCCGCTTGTGCTCGATCTCGTTCCAAGGGTCGAGAACGATCACCTTGGCGCCATTGCGCACGACGGCGACGCGGATCAGGTCTAGGTATGCCTCAAGCGTGATGTCCGCCTCATCGTCGAGCGCGTTCGAGATAACCGTGACGTGCTTCTCGATCTGCTCAAGGGCTGCCTCCCGCGCCTCGTGAACGGGGAACTGCTGCCAGGAGCATCCGATCAACGCCCGCGCCAGACTGTTGCGAAGGATGGGCTTGGGCAGCGTTTCAAAGCTCGCGATGCAAACCGGCACGCTGCGAGCGATGCAGTGGGCAAGGATGGTGTTGATCACCGTAGATTTGCCCATGTTCGAATAGCCCGAGAACACGGTCAGAGTGCCGAGACAAATCCGCATGTACTTGTCGAGATCGGCGATACCGGTATCCATCGAGCGGACTTCGTGATCATCGGGGAAGTCGCTGAGGCTGTAGAGGCCGCGCACCGGGTACGGCTTGGCCGAGCTGATCACATCGACGACCGCCGACTGGCCGTATTGGACCAAGACCTCGTTGAGATCCTTGCAGCCCTCGGGGTAGGTGACGAACTTGCAACGCTCGATACCGAGGATGCAGGTAAGGTCGTGCGCCAGGGTGCGACCGGGCTTGTCGCCATCGGTTGCCAAGATGATCGTCTCGACGTGCTTCAACGCCTCTTCGGTTTCGTAGAGGTAGGCGTAGGCATTACCGGCGAGCGGGTTCTTGCCAGTTTCCGTGGCGCTGGTGCCGTTGGGAACCGAGACGACATTGCGGAATCCGCAGACCATCGCGGCGAGCGCATCGAACTCGCCTTCGGTGATGATTAATTCACGGGGCCGCTCGGATAGGACGTCGGCATTCCACAGGCATAGCTTGCCGCCCGCGTCCATCGAATGCTGCTTCTCGCCGGTCCTGCGGTATTTGCGATTCACGATCTTCCCGTCGAGAAAATAGGGGATCGAAAGCCACCACGCTCCGCTGCGCTGGGTGCTGGAGAAACCCATTTCCTCTGCTGCCGAGGATAGGCCGCCGCGTTGGTCCAGCCATTCCTTGTGCCTCGGTTCGATCACCTGTTCCTCCTGAAAATCCGCAGTTGTGGCAGTGAAAAACGAAGCCGGTCGGGGTCTGCGTGACGCTCATGCAGCGGTCCGTTTTGTTCCGCCGGCTGTGGGAGCATTGGGGGCAAAGCTGCTTCCCGGCTTTGGTCGGTGCCCAGGTCACAGGCCGACCACCGGAGCGGGGCTAGCTCGGGCTTTCGCCCTGAAACCGCCCTCCATGAAGGCTATCGGGTCGGGTGCGCCTTCGCGTTTCGCCCGGCCGATCATGGTAATCACCAGTTCGGCGCCGTGGTCGCGCTTTGCCTTGCCAAGCCACGATCTCGCCTGGCTCTCGGACTTCCCGCAGCTCGTGATCAGAGCCACGCCAGAGTCGAACATCACCTTTTCAGGATCGATGACATCGCGGCCGTTAGCGTTAGCTAACGGAATATATGTCTCTGTCTCTGTCTCTGGTGAGTTACGGTGACGTTCCTGTAACGTTACACCGTCGTTACCGTCCCTCTGCTCACCGTTACCAGTGTCCTGCGATGACCGTTTCCGCTGACGATGAGCAGCGACGCGCTCCTTGGACCGGTCAGAAGAAAACTGACGGTCGCCCCACTTGACCACAGAGCCCTCAGCCACCCGCCCAGCATCGGCGAGAGCAACGAGCACAGCGTCAACGTCAGCCTCATCCGCTCGCAGAAAGTAGGCGACCTCGGCGGCGTCCAAGTCGTACCGGCCATGCTCATCGATCTCCGCTGCGCTTTCGAGAATGGCGCCCCAGATCCACAGGACCCGCTCGACGGGTTGCTTGCTCTTGATGGCGACGCGGACGAGCTTTTCGTCACGCATCATCCCGGCGTAGTGGCGAAACCAGCGGCTCATTACAGGGCCTCGAAGTTAAGGAGGAAGCGCGCGTAGGCGGTGTCTTGAAGCGCCTTGAAATACTTGTTCTCGACAAGGCTGGGTTCTGCCTGGGCAGCACGACGAAGCGCTGCGAAGGCTTGGAATGAGGCGTCAACCTCATCCTCTTCGATCACGTAGGTAGGGACGACGGGCGCTGTCATTGCCACCCCCACTGCTGGAGGGTTTCGTCGATGTCCTCGATCGACCGGCAGACAGCGACCTTCTGGCCAAGCTCGGTCAGCCAGCGCTCGCAATCCTTCTGCGAGGCGGACTGATACCTGCCCTCAATTTTGACTTCAATGTGCCCAACCCGGCCATCCGTGCCGTAGACGATCAGATCGGGAAACCCCGGCGTAAGGCCATCACGCTTGAGGTTGGCCATCTGCCGGGCGCGATCCATCTTGTCGCCACGCAGCACCGCGCCGTTGGGGATCGCTACAGAGCGATAGCCCTTGACCGTGAGATAGCGAACAAGCGTGCGCTGGAGTTGCGTTTCGGGCCTCATGCCGCCTTGGCCTCCCGCAGAAGGGCCGCGACAAACACCTGAGAGGCAATGTCAGCGTCGGCGCGCATCTGTTCACCACGCCAGTCGAAACCGCGCTCATCGTACTTGTCGTAGTCGAGCATCGGCCGGCTCTGCATTTCGCGGATCTCGGCAATGCGACGAAGACCTGGCGCGTTCAGGAACTCAGTCAGGATCTCGCTGCGCACCTTTCGGTCGCAGGGAATGTACCGGACGAGCACGCGCGCCATAGCTTCGGGGGAGCGGTGCGCCTCAAGCATGGGGAGCCCCAAACATCGCCCAAGCCGCGATACGGCGGTTCTTGTGCTCTGTGATGCGGCCTTTCAGGGCTGCCTTTTGACGGGCTTCTCGGATGGCTTTCTGACGTGCAATGCCACGGGCGATCTCGCGCTTGATGCGAAGGAGGCGAAAGATCCTCATCATCACGCCACCGCCTTCAACACGACGGCCTTCTTAATCAGGCGCTCGCGCTCGTTGGGGCCAAGTTCGCGGCCCATTTCGCTTTCCTGATGATGAGCTTCGCCCTTGGCCGCGAGGTAATCGCGTGCAGCCTTTTCGAGCTCGTCGTGGTCGAGTTGTTCAGGCGCGCGGACGATCGATCGACCTTCCGGCAGCAGCAGGCTCAACAGCTCATCGGGGACAACGCCGATCAGTGCCACCAGCGCCGACAGACTCATCTGCGTCTCGCCTTTGGCGTAGTTGCAGAGGCTGTCGTAATCGACGCCGCTGTCCATGCTAATGGCCTTGAGCGTCAGCCCATGGTCGCGCTTGGCAAGGCGGAAAACCCGCTCCTGCGACGATTTCACGTTTTGGATGATCTTCGGATCAAGCGGCATTGCACGCCTCCGTCAGAAGGGCGGGCATCGGCGTGCGGTTCCGGCTATTTTCGCTGTAGCTGCAGATCCGCAGGTTGGACCTACGATTGTCTCGCGGATTCCGATTGATATGGTCCACCACCTGCAAACGCGAGGGCTGAACCCCTAGAATGTCGTGATAGACATAGATGTTATGGCGCTTGCCATCGGCGGAGCGAACTTGCCGGCTCAGTCTGCCGTCTGTCGTGACCCGCCAGCAGAACGCTCGAAGCAGTGCCTCATCTTCGGCATCGAAGAGAAAGGCGAGTTCACCGATAACAGCGGAAATGAACTCACCCGACGGTTGGATGTTGAACAGTCCATCGTCTATTTTGGCAGTTTGCCGTTCTAGCAGGTGCCCTGTCTGCCCTGCTTTCCTGCGGGCGTTGATTTCGTGATCGGGTGTTTTTCCAACCTCACAAATCACAGCGCGCGAAACACTCGCCTGCCCGATGCCAAGCTGCTTAGCTATCTGGCGTTGCGTCATTCCGGATCGGTAAAGTTGGATAATCGTCGAAACGTCACGCATGATTACCTTGAACCTCCGCGCTATCGAGAGCGTCATGACAAAGGGGGTTAGACAAAGCGGCCGAGCGGATCGCAGCGGGGGTGGGGCAACCCGCCCGGCCAAGGTAGGCGCGCGTGGGATCAGCCAACGCGCCTGGAGCATCGAGATCAGTGAAGATGAGCGTGGGGCGCAGCGAGATCGTGAAGCTCTCGGAACCGCGCGCACCAAGACGCCTGAGAAAAGCGGGCGGGCGCACTTAGCGTTCCACCTTCATGCAGCGAGCAAGGGCGAGGCCGAAGATGATGCTGGCTACAAACCATGCGGTGAGGAGAGCCGCGATGATCATGCCGCTGCCCTCTGCTTAGGAGGGGTCCACGGCTCGACACTTTCCAGAACAGCCATCTGCTCGTCAGTCAGATCGGCGATCGTGTCGTGACGCCAATCGGTCTTGCGATAGATGGCGATTGCGAGCGCGCGGGGTGGTATCCGGGCGCCGCTGAGGATCATGCTGCCGTAGGACTGGCTGATGCCGGTCGCCTCGATGAGTGCCTTGATGGAAGGGGGGGCATCGGTCATGCCCTGATGTCACAGATTGTGATGTTAAAATCAAGTCCAAAATATCACAGCCTGTGCGGCGACCATGTTGGATTGCCGTGGCAGATTGTGACCATGGACGATCAGGCGAAAAACGGCGGGCCGAACCACCTCAAGTCGTGGCGCGAATACCGCAAGTTGACGCAGGCCGAGCTGGCTAACCGCGTCGGAACTAACGCCAACATGATTGGCTACCTAGAGAGCGGCGAGCGTGGGCTGTCCGCTAAGTGGCTTCGCAAGTTGGCTGACGCGCTAAAGATAACGCCGGGCCACCTGCTCGACCACAACCCAAACGAGATGCCTAGCGACATCCTAGAAATATGGATGAACGCAGATCCTTCGGTTCAGCGCCAAATCGCCGAAGTGGCGAAGGCGTTGGTTCGTACGGGTACGGACGGGTGAATTACGCCGGATTGTAGAGGGACCGCAATGGATACCGTAAAGCACCTGTCATTCCGCTATGCAGGTATACACTTTCCTGCTGACGGTGGATTGCCCCGGCATGAGTTCGAGCTCACCGACCGAGAGGCCCGCGCAGTTGGGCGGTTTGCAGTGACTGTCCATCCTGAAGGCACTGTGGGCGAGCAAATTACCGAGGCGCATCGCCTTATGGCTGAGTACCTAGAGGGCTGGGCTCGACAAATTCGACCTGAGCCAGCGGCATCCTAACGTAGATCGGGCGCTTCGCCCCGAACTGCCACGTTTCCACATATCGATATCCGTCGTCAGGGATGAGTACGTCCGCTGACGCTTTGGCGCGCACGCAACGCACAGGCGCAGTCTTTACGCTAGGCTGGTCTCGTGGGGGCATCGTCATATGCCTTTCCTACACGCACATCGCCATTCATTCTAGTGAGATGATTCGCGCGCTGTGACTGTGTACATCACAAAATGTGATAAAAAACGCTTGACCCCATAATCACAATCTGTGAAAACATCTCCAACGCCACGATGCCCAACGGCAAACGGTGGCTTGGAGGTTGCCATGGCTACCCACGCCGAAATCCAGTCCGACAAGCTCAAGCTCCCGGTATTCGTCCGCGCTCTCTCCGTAGAGCGTAGGCTTACCGATGCGATCGAGACCTGCTCGTTCAACATCGCCCGATTGAAGAACCTTCGCGGTCAGCTTCGTTGGGAGATCAACAACGCCAACGAGCAGTCCATGACGCTCTGGTTCGCCACCTACATGCAATCGATCGAACACCACATCGACTGTGCAGAGAACGTCTCTGGATGGCGGGAAGAGGCGATTGCTAGGCCGGCGCACTATGGCCTGGGGAGGGCTGCGTAATGGCAATACTTCCCATTCGCGAGAAGCAGTTTCAGACGGCCAACTTTGCAGCTTGGCTGACCGCCAACGGCGGTGAAGTTGGCGTCCCCACCAATCGCTACGAGGTCATTCGGTACCGGGCGTTTTGGAACGGTGGTTCCAAGGCCGCGACCCATATCGTCTACTGCAAGGACAGCGGGCTCCTGACCTACACTGGAGCATCCGCCGAACATTACCGCGCGTTTATCAATGGCGTCTTCATGCCCGTGAACGTGAAGGAAGCGGAGAGGCAGAGCGGTAATCTCAAGGCGAAGGCCAATCGCATCCAGAAGCCGGCGAAGATCCGCCAGAAGCTACGCGAGCGCGACGGTCGGGATTGCTGGTTCTGTGGTGTCGAGATGACGCCATTCGAGGAAACCATCGAGCACCTGATCCCCAAGTCGGACGAGGGCACCAACTCGCTATCCAACCTCGTGCTGGCGCATCAGCCCTGCAACCAACGTGCAGGTAGCCTTTCACTGGCCGAGAAGATTGCCCTGCGCGCCGAACTGCGAGCTTCCAAGACGGAGCAACCCGCATGACCGGCCTCTACGCAGATCGCATCCCCGATGAGGTCAAGGCCATCGCTGCCTTTCATCGCAGCCTCACCGCGCGCCTTCGTCCCGATCCGATCCCCCTCGTAACTGAGCAGATCGCACCCATCGGACAGAGCTACGAAGCCCGCAAAGCCCGTGAGCACCTTGCCTCACTATCGCCTGAACGAAGGGCGGAACTTGAAAAGGAGTGGGAGCGATGAGCCGCATCACCGCTCAAGGCACTTTCCGCATCCACGAAGGATGGCGCGACCACACCTCTTCGGCTCGCCGGGCTCATATCCACGGCAAGCTCCTCCCCATGGACCGCCCCCTCAAAGACGAGGGCACCGGATACGAACACCTGTCCATTTGGGATGAGCAGCCGAGCCTTCTTGCTGGCGTGGGCTGGGGCATCCTCATCCTTTCCATTCTCGCTTTTCTTTGGGTGATTACGCAATGAACTTCGACCTCACCGCAGCCCTTGAGCGCGAGGGCATCAAGAAGATCGAGCGCACCGCCGGCCGCATCCTCGTGGTGCTTATGGATGGGCGCGCTGGTGTCGGCGGGACTGTCTCCGAGGCCCTTGCCAAGGCTCAGCAGCCGAACGCCTTCAACGTGGCGAGGGCGGCATGAACGCGCACGTCCAGTTGGGCGAGATCGCCCGCATCGCCGAGCAACTTTCCGTCCTCTGCGACGATGACGAGCAGCTTTTCCATGACATGCTCCAGGGCGAAAGCGACATCGATCGCATTGTCTCGCGTATCCATGAGCAGATCGCCCGCGACCAGGAAATGCTCATCGGCATCAAGGCGCGCGAGGAAAGCCTCAAAGAGCGCAAGCAGCGGATCAATGATCGTGTCGAGGCTGCCAAGGCAGCGATCGGCAAGTTCCTCCGCGCCGGGCAGCTCGCGAAGCTGGAGCTTCCAGAAGTCACCTACTCAGTGAGGGACGGCAAACCAACGCTGCGGGTTTTGGACCCCGCCGCCGTCCCCACTGAGTATCAGCGGGTGAAGTCCGAGCCCGACAAGCCCGCGATCAATGCGGCTTTCGCAGAGGCTGAAACCCTTCCCAACTGGCTGACCCGCGACCCCGCTCGCGATGTCGTTAGCGCGAGGACGAAATGACCGACAATCTCCGCATCTGGTCGAAGGTCGAGAAGACTAATCCGGCCCACACCAAGCACGTCAATCAGCGCGGCGGCTTCACCGCGGTTAGCGCAAACTACCAGATCCTTGCGGCGACCGAACTGTTCGGGCCGATTGGCGAAGGCTGGGGCTACACAACGGACACACCCGTCATCGTCGATACCCTCGTGATGATCCCGGTCACGCTTTGGCACGGCAACCGCGAAAACTCTTTCGGCCCTATGTGGGGCTGCGAGGAGTGGAAAGACGCCAAGGGGCGCATTGACAGCGACGCCCCCAAGAAAGCGACCACAGACGGCCTGACGAAGCTCCTGAGCCAGCTCGGCTTCAATGCCGACGTGTTCCTCGGGAAGTTCGACGATCAGAAATACGTCGAGCAGATGAGGCGGGAGTTTGCGGCGGTCACTGAGCCGGACCCGATGAGCCCCATTACCGACAAGACCCGCGACTGGCTGCAAGCGCAGATCGACGCCGCCCCCGTTCAGGTGGGCGATGTCTGCCGGGCCTTCGAAGTCTCCAGTCTCAAGCAACTCACCTTTGGCCAGGTCCGCGAAGTGACGGACTGGATCAAGCAGAAGAAGGCAGCCTAACCCATGCAGAGCATCACCATCGCTGGCCGCATCGGCCGAGACGCGGAACTCCGCAACACACAGAACGGCGATCAAGTCTGTGGCTTCACCGTCGCCGTCGATACCCGGCAGGGGCGCGACAAGGTTACGAACTGGTGGCGTGTGAGCCTGTGGGGCAAGCGCGGCGAGGCACTGGCTCAATACCTCACCAAGGGCGCCTCTGTGACCGTTCAGGGCGAATTCTCGCTCGGGGAGTACGACGGTAAGCCCCAGCTCAACATTCGCGCCAACGAGATCGCCTTGCAGGGCGGTCGCTCGGAGGGCGGGCAGCGCGATCAGCGTAGCGCCGGGGATCAGGTCCGCGACCACTTCCCGCAGGCCGAAGACCTCGACGACTCGATCCCCTTTTGAGGTAGCGTCATGGCTCTCCCCAATCGCCTCCCGAAGAAAGCCAAGCGCGATACCCGGTGGCGCTCGCAAGCCCACCTTGGTTTCGTCCGCTCTTTCCACTGCGCCGTCCCCGGTTGTCAGGGAATGCCTATCGAGGCGGCTCACGTTCGCCTCGGTTCCGGGGCAGGCATGGGCCAGAAGCCGGATGATTTTCGGGCGGCACCGCTCTGCAAGTTCCATCACTCCTCGCAGCACTCGCAAGGCGAGGAGACGTTCTGGAGCGCTTACAAGGCGGCATCGGGCCAGTCGGTAGATCAGTTGCTCGATGAGCTTTGCAAGGCCTCTCCCAAGGCAGCCGAGATCAAGCGCGTGAAAGCGGAAAGGCTGGTCAATGTCTGACAACTATGAACCAGAACTTGGCCAGATGCTATTCGGCCAACCAGGGCAATCCCTGTCGGTCCCGACTGAACTGGAGGCCGCAATGGACGCGCTTCAGAATGTGTTCGGCGCTCTGCATCCGAAGCTGTACAATCCGTGGGGCAACTCAGGCGCCCGGTATCGCTGGTCATGCTTCGAAGCGCACGCATACGACTGGGGGGACGACGAACAGCCGTTCAACTTCAAGTGGCGAGATTTCATCGTCTCTTGGTACAAATACAATGGCCGGGGAATGTCGCGCAATCGCAAGATGAGCGCAGCCGAACTGGCAGAAATGCTCCGCGAGTGCATGACCGCCATGCTCACCGAACAGCCGGTGGACTGCCATGCCAGCTGAGCATACCGCCATCCTCCGCACGCACCGCGAGTTTGCGCACCGCATGGTCGATGCCGCTCCCGCAGGTAGCGTGATGAAGATCGCAGCCCCGCGCCGCACGCTCGACCAGAACGCGCTCATGTGGTCGCTTCTCAGCCAGATCAGCGCCGCCAAGCCCGAAGGCCGGGAGCTGACCCCCGACGTATGGAAGAGCCTCTTCCTGCACGCCCTGGATCACTCCCAGCGCTTTGAAATGGCTCTCGATGGCAAGGGCATGGTCCCGGTCGGCTTCCGCACCTCGAAGCTTTCCAAGGAGCAGATGAGCGCCTTGATCGAGACCATCCATGAATACGCCGCTCGCAACGGCATCCAGTTCAAGGACTAAAGCTATGAACGTATATTACGAGCAGATCGAAGATGAGGAGATCACTCGCGAACTGGTCGCGGAGGAAACCGACACCGCGCTGCTAGCTGAATGGTACGCCGACCTGCGCCAGGTCGAGAATGAACTCGCCACCATGATCGGCAGCCTGAAACTGGTGGACGCTCAGGGCACGACAGGAATGGCGCGCAAGCTGGGATATACCCGGATCGCCTGTAACTGGATCACCAAGCGTCTCGCAGAGCTTGGCGAGGAAGTGCCCGACAATGCGATGAGCAGCAAGTTCAGGCGCATGAAGCAGCACCTCACCGACGCCAACCGCGTGCTCGAAAAGAAGAACGCTCAGCTCAAGGAACTTCGCGCCCGCGTGGCCGAGCTTGAGGGTCAGCTTAGCAGGAAAGCAGCATGAGCGAACGGGGCTGCAACTGCGGGGCGCAACCCCATTGCGCCTACAACCGCATGGTCGTCTTTCACCGAGAAGACGGCTTCTACCCGGTCATCGGCACCGCCTGTGAGGATTGGGCTCTGCATGCCTCTCTGAACCCCGGCACGGTTCGTATCACCACGATCGATGATGTGCAGATCTGGCCAGAAGGAACGATGCAGTGAGCCGCGATAGAGATGGCGCGCGTCAGCGCCGAGACGCGAAGGCGGCTCGGGTGCCTCAGCACCGCCAAACTCGGGCCGAAAGGCATCGCCCAAATTCAATCAGTCCCACCTGACCCCCTTAGACAGAGGAATTGTAGAGTATGGTACAGGAAGAGAAGAGTGGGGTGGAGATCAACCACGCTGCGCTGCCCGAGCGGATCGCCGGCGGCCGAAGGTGCGGTGTCGAGAAGAGCGCTTGGCTAGATGGTTGGTTCATTTCTTGGTCGCCGCGCAACGACAACCAGAACGCCGAGGGTCCGTGGGAAGATTGGGTTTCGCTCGCCAAGGCCATCCTTGCAGCCGATGAGGCGGCCCGCACCCCCACAGTCTCGGAGTCCTAACCATGGCCGTCACCCGCACCATCGAGATAAAGCTCGGCCCCGACGAGCTGGCCGAGCTGTTCTGCGAACTAACTGGCGACCGTCAGGCGCTGTTCTTCGCCAACATCCACGACATCGCCAAGGACTGGCCCGGCGCAGGTTGGTGCCAGCAGTCCTGCGATATCGCCCGACACATCGAACAGGACGGACGCGAGGTCATCACCAAGCTCGCTGAGCATGTGCTTTGCTATGATGAGTTGATCGACGCCATGAGCGGGGTTGTCGACATACTCGGTCGGGTCGAGAGCAATGCTAGTGGCAGCCCTGAATGGGACGACATCGGACCTCGCATTGCTAAGTTCCGCGCCGCCATCGCCAAAGCGGAGTCCTAACCATGGAACAGGAAGGACAGAAGGGGCAGGGGGCGTTTACGCCGGGGCCTTGGGAGGTTGCCGAGCCAAGCTATGGCTGGGACCACTTCGCCGCCATCGTCACCAAAGACGGACTGGTTGCCACGTGCCACCTTGCCGCACTTTCCCGCGACTATGAGCAGAGCAAGGCTGACGCCCACCTGATAGCCGCCGCCCCCGACATGCTCAAGCAGCTTGGCATTGTCGTGGACTGGCTGAGTGCCTGCCTGGAATGTGCGGCCTTTCAGTGGGACGGGGACCAGCGTGAATGCGCAGTTAGCGACCTAGAGGCAGCCCGCGCCGCAATCCTCAAAGCCACCAGAGGCTCGCTATGACCCTCTCTCTACAGGATCAGGGGAGTCCGAGAGCGCGGGCGAATGCCTACGGCACCGCGCTTTCGTCGCTTCGCGATCGAGCCCCTGTGGGTCTCGACCATTCGGCTTCAATCGCTTTCGCGGGTGCAGCGTGACGGCCTTCTACAATGAGATCGATCCGCTTGCGGCGCAGACGATACGCGAGGCCATCAAGGCCGGCGTGATCGCGCCTGGCGTCGTGGACGAAAGGGATATCCGTGACATTACACCAAATGACCTTGCCGGGTATTCTCAGGTCCATCTCTTCGCTGGAGGTGGAATCTGGTCTTACGCCGCACGACGAGCCGGATGGCCTGACGATCGCCCGCTCTGGACCTGTTCCTGCCCATGCCAGCCTTTCAGCGCGGCAGGCAAGGGAGGCGGGTTTGATGACGAGCGGCACCTTTGGCCCGCTGCGCAATGGCTCATCGAGCAGTGCGCGCCTGAGTGCGTCGCTGGCGAGCAGGTTGCAGACAAGGGTGCAGACCCTTGGGTCGACCTTGTACAAGCTGACTTGGAAGCCATGGGTTACGCCTTCGGGTGTGTCCCGCTTGCGTCTGCGGGCTTCGGTGCGCCGAACCCTCGTCACCGGTCTTTCTGGTTGGCCCACGCCGTTGGCGGCCGACGCGCGGGGATCGGCGGGGGTGGGCAAGACCGAACTGCCCAACATTGCGGCCCTGACCGGTTGGGCAACCCTGTGCGCCATGGAGCCGGACCAGTCCGCCGAGACGGTGATCGCGAGGAAGCGGCGGCTGACCGAGACGACCGGCATATTCCGTGGTCCAGCTTTGCCCCTGGGCACGCAGGCGCAATTGGCGGGGTGGCCGACGCCCGATGCCTCACTGATGAACGACGGAGCAGACGTGGAGAAGCACTTCGCGCGCCTGGATCGGATGAAGGAGAGGCACGGCAACGGCAATGGAGCGGGACTGACACTAGCGATAGCGACGCAACTATCGGGTTGGCCGACGCCACGAGCGAGCGACACGAATGGAGCGGGCTTGCACGGGACGGGCGGGATGGACCTCCGCACGGCGGTGCAAATGGTGACAGCGATCCGCGGCCAGTTAACGGATTCTGGCGAGATGCAGACTGGCTTCTTTGCCGGGATCCACGAGGCCCACGCTGGCGGCCCGTTGACGCTGGAACATTCCCTCTGGCTCCAGGGCATCCCGCGCGTGTGGGCGGACTTCGTATCAGCGGCAATGCAATCAATGCCGAAGTCGCGACGGCGTTCATCGAAGCGGTGATGGCCGAGCTCGACGAAAGGCTCGCCGCATGACCCGCGATAGGGACGGAAGCCCGGCAGGGCGGAGACTGCTTGCAGGCTCCGTTCACGACGGCCCGGGCCGGAACGGCATCGCCCACCCTCTATCCCAGGACCCCTACTAATGGACAACACCCCCTCAGAGCCTTTGTTCGACGCCGAAGCTTTCGCGCTGGAGGTCCGGTTGGCGATGGCCAGTGAGAACATCAGCTATCGGCAACTCGCCTCGTTGATTGGCAGCGATCAGGCCAGCATCCACCGTGCTGCCAAAAAGGCGCTTCCACCCTCGATCGAGACGTATCTCCGGCTGCGCAAGTGGCTCGATGGAAGGGTTGCCCAATGACAGAGCCTGACATCGCGAAGATCGCGGCGGGGCTGACGGCAGGTGCCTCACGAGCCTGCGTCGCAATGCGTTGCGAGTGGGATTTCCCAGGCAAAGCCACGTTCGATGCAAACGGAGCATGGGCACTTCACCATGCGAAGATTGGGCTTGGGCGCGGTGCGATAGCCGAAACGACACTTATCCCGGTCAGCCGGAACAAGCGCCGGGCCTACCGCCTCACCGACCTAGGCCGCCAAGTTGCCGCCCACCTAAAGGAGCCCACCCCATGACCACCAACGAAGCGGCGCTCAAGCTGGCGCGGTCTGTCGCAGAACGAGAAGCTCCGGCAGTCCTCGAATGCCTGTTCGGCAAGGCCTACAGCGGCACCGTTGAGCGTGTGCTGACCGATGGCCTTCGCGTTGCAGCCCTCGCCGCCATCCTCGAAGTGACGGAGCGGGCGCTAGCCAAGCTGGATGAGTGCCGCGAGCCTTGTTCGGTATGCCACGACGCCCTGTCGAACATGGAGCACCTGTCATGACCAAGACCCCCGAACAGGCCGTGATCCAGGCGACGCTACTGCCGTGTCCGTTTTGCGGCGGTGAGGCTGAGTTGGGCGGCTATCAGACAGCATGGTACGTCAGATGCCAGACCGACGAGTGCTGGGCGGAAACCTACGGCGCGCTCTACATAGACGCGACCGAGGCCATCGCCGCATGGAATACCCGCCTCGCCCACAGCCAGTCCGCGTCTGAGGGGCTGCGGGAAACATGGCTACGCTTGAGACACGCGATAACCGGCGTGATCAGCGATGTGGAATGCGCCCTTGAACTGCGGGAGGGCTTAGACGCCTTGCACTACGACGGGGCGCAGGAAGCGCGCGCCGCCGCTGACGCCATGGACGCTGCATTCAATGCCCAACCCCTTACCGAGCCCCAGCGCTTCGGGCAGGAGGGGGAGGCATACGATATTGCGAGCCGCATTTCAGTCAGCGAGTTTCCCGGCAACACGTTTGCGGAACGGCTCGAAAACGCCCGCATCGTCCTTGCCGCCCTTACCCCTGCACAGGCCGAGCCGGTTGCGCTGGATGCTTACGACGCTGGGCTGCTGAACGACTACGGTGGTGGTGATGTGAACTGGTGGCAGGATTACATTCGCGCTGAGCTTGGCCGCGCCCATGACTTCTATGCGGCGCAGTTCGACGCCCATCCCCCAGCACCCCCGCTGGACAGGGAGGCTGTTGTGGAGCGAATGGCCCGGGCGATCCACGAGCATTGCTGCAAGCGTGACGTGATGACGTACCTCGCGAACAAAGAGGACTGCCTCGGCCTCGCCCAAGCCGCCCTAGACGCAGCCCTACCTCTTCTGGCCGAAGAGCGGGGAGAAAGGTCGTGAGCGACACCCAGGCCCTCGTTGAGCGGTTGCGGTCAATGTCTCGACACGAGCACGATGACCTGTCCATCGCGGACGAAGCAGCCAACGCCCTAGAGCGAATGGCCGCAGAGGTGGAAGCTCTGAGGGAGGCGTTGAAGCCTTTTGCTGAACGCCGCACGATCGAGGAAGAACTTTCCGACCCGACGCCGCCAGTGTGGGCGAATGCCACGCCTGAGCGACGCATCGAGATGATCGGTGAACGCAAGCGCCAGCACGACGACGACATTTTGCGCGCCCGCCAAGCCCTCTCCGATAGGGGGAGGGGATGACCTACCCACTCAGGACGATGCCTGCGGCCCGCGCTCTCGTGAACGGAGCCCTGTCGGTCTCCGACCTACGGGCTTCGATCGCTATCGCGGGGAGCGTGCGGTGACGGCGCAGACGATCGCCTCGAAATTCCGCCGCGCTTTACGCAACGGCACAGGCGCGACATTCACGCTCGAACAGATGCAGGAGCTGGCCGGCTTCGGCGTACTCAAGATGCTGGCCACCAAGGAAGCCGACGAACTATGCCCCGAGAACCCGAGTTCCGCGTCGGAGATTATTGGCTCGCCAAGCGCCGAGACGGGAAGTCGCCGGACATCTGGCAGATTGCATCCTACTCCGACAAGTCGCGGTCCGTTGTCTATCGAAGCACTAAGTGCCGGACACTAGACCATGAAAAGGCCCAAGAGGTCTTGCGCGCCTATGAAGCTGAGCAGCGGTCCAAGAGCAAGGACCAGCCCGCCAGCCAGGCTGATCTAGTGCCGCACCTGTTCCACTATCTCACCGAGCACGGTCCGGACGTGAAGCGCCTCGATACCGTCAAGAGCAGCTTCCGCGCGTGGATCGGCTTCCTCCAACAGGACGAGCTCACCACGGGCGCCAAGGTGGCCGACGTGACCAAGAGCATGGTCGCGCGCTTCCGGCGCTGGCGCATGGGTCCGCATAGCTATGCAGTACCATGGAACGGCAAGGTGTTCTCCAACACCTCGGCCGGCGTGACTGGCGAGACGGTCCAGCGCAATATCGAGGACTTGCGGGCGGCCCTGCATCACGCGGAGGCCGAAGGCAGGATCACCGCTCCTAAGATCGCATCGGTAAGCCGCAACCTTCGGTCGGGCCCGCGCGACTTCATCTATACGCCCAAGCAGCTTGGGTCGATCTTCGGCTATGCTCAGGACGACATCGAGGCCTATCGTTGGCTTGCCATGATGCTGGCCACCGGCTGCCGCCCTGGCGTGGCCTTGGCGTTCGATCCGGCGACGCAATGGCATGGTCCCGTGCTCGACTTGCAGCGCCCCGGCGTGGCGTGGACCGACAAGCAGAACCCGGTCGTGCCCGTCATCAAGCCGCTGGCCGAGATACTGGAGGCGTGGAAAGCCAACCCGCACCCCCCGGTCAAGAGCCGCAAGCGCTGGTGGAAGACTATGAGCCGCGTGCTCGGGCTGCCGGATGAGGCCCTGGCATATGGCTTCCGGCACACCGTATCGACCTTCATGGACGAGCAGGGCGTACCCGGCGCGCAGATGTCAGGGATCGTCGGCCACATCCCCCGGCACCGCGGCGTCGCCAAGACCACGGCCAAGAATTACCTGCACTTCGATCCGTATAATTGCCCCAAGGCAGTCAGGGCGTTGACGAAGCTGTTTCAATCCGTAGAGCGTGAAGCGACCACCTGGCGCGCGGACCACTTGCGGACCATTCCTGTCAGAGGCAAGCCGATTACGCTTGCAAAGGCGGGGGTAAAAGCATAGTATTCACGGGCTTTCATGGCAGGTGGGGCGCTTAGCTCAGTTGGTAGAGCATCTCGTTTACACCGAGAGGGTCGGCGGTTCGAGCCCGTCAGCGCCCACCAATCACCGCTCCGAAAGAACTGTTGAGGCTAGATAAAACCGCCTCAATGCGGGCCTAACAATGCCTCGCGGAAATCAGTTCGATGAGCGACGGAGTGGCCTTGCGCTAAGCCGCGAGTGTTTCGGGCAACGCCCGTTCGGACGGCCGCGCCATAAGATAATTCAACGACCGCAGTAAGGGGGCGTGGACGGTGCGCGTCGGTGTCGATGGCACGCGCTTGGCGGCTACGTCGACTTGTTCTTCCCGTCGGGGCATTTCCGCGTGCGGAGCCTCTGGACCACCCCAGGTGCCGGTGACCTGCCACATCTCGTAGTAAAACAGCCATTCCGCGGTCCAAGGCACGATCGTTTCCGCAAGGAGCATACCTTCGGACCACTCAGCGCCATCTGGATAATAAAGGCAGAGTTCCGCGCCGCGAGGATCGTCATACAGTCCATAAAGATGTGGGATGGCTTTATCCTCACGCGGCGAAAGCGGAGATAACACCCGTGCGACTGGCCAACGTGCCATGAAGGTCAATTGCTCGTCTCTGCACCCGCGGCAATCGGTAATTCGAACTCGATATGAACTTGAGAGAGGACAAAGCTCACCTTCCCAGATTGTGATCCACGGTAAACTAATGACTGGCCGAAGGGCTGGGAAAAGGCGTCGCATGGCGTCCTCCTGCCTCCAACCAAGACGCCGCCCAAAGCGATCCTGCCAATGGCTTGATCCGGGCGAGAACGCAGGCTCGTCCCAGAAGAGAGGTAGAGGCATCGCGCGGTCGACCAGGGGGATCATCGCGCCGGGCCGCAGTAGAAACGATGTGGCGGAGCGGCGACGCTGCGTGAGGACGTCGAACCGGAGAAGCTGACCGCGCCCGACCCCGCTGCTGCGAAGCGGCCAGCACGGCTCTGCTCTGCAGCCCGCTCAGTCGCGCGGCGGTAACCATCCATTGCGGCGTTCTCGCCAAAAAGGGTTCGTAGGATCTCCGCCTTGCGGGTCTGTGTGCCATCCTCCCGGACAAGCTCATCGAGATGCACAACAAGCTGCATCAGGTCTCGCGCAAAACGGTAGTTCGCATCGGTGTGCTTCGGCCATCGGTCGGAGAGAACGTCTTCGGGGCATGCTGGGTTGACGACGTGTAGCGGATTTGCCGAGACACTCTGCGCGACGTGGATCGATGCGAGCCGGAAGTCAGAGACCAAACCCGAGCCCTGGGGGGCCTCCGCCGCGATGCGCGAAAGGAGAACAGATGGACAGCGGTCATAGCGCCCAGCGTCGCAGCGAAGGTCTCGATAACGCTTCAGCAGTTGCACGGCGAGAAGACGATCGGGCTTGGCGTCGGCCGGAGTTTGCTCAGGAACGGGCACGATCTGTGCACGGACGGAGCGTTTAGCGATGACGCTGCGCGGCCGCACCGCAGCATCGAACCAATTTGCAAAACCTTCCGGGTTCGCCAATGCGTGGTTAGGCCGATCGGGGTGCCTATCGAAAATAGTAACAACCCTAGCATCGCGACCGGGCATAAGGACCGCGGGGGTTACGTCCAAATGCATGTTGGAATAGCCGAGTGTGACGCAGCGCTTCTTCAACTCGCATGTCGTGAACTTCAGCCGGCCTTTACCGGCTTCGAGGGAACGCGCCACGAGCCGCAGCACCTGCTCAGGGTCGGAATCAGGATGCAGCGCCATCTCTAGAAGAAGGTCGATGTCATAATCTTCGCGATCGTCATAAGCGGAGATCGTCGATCCCATGCGAAAGGATCCCTGCGGATAAATCACCGGATCGTAGCCCGAAAGTCCGCTCGCCTCGTCATCGAGGTAGCGACTCACCGCGCCGAAGTGATCCACCGCTTCATCGTAGGCCGTTGGCGAAAGCTGGATCTTGCGGGCAACATCCGCAAGCAAATCATCGTAGAAGCGATTGACGGGGCGGGAATGCAGCATCTCAAGACTCCCTTGCAGGGTGGAACGGGACGAACGGCTCCCGAGTACCGATGAAGAAACAGCTTTCCATGTCGGGCAGGTGGTTACGCGCGCTCGCGCGCCCCATCCTGACCAGCGTCTCAATCTTCGATGCGTCGTCGAGCGCGACAAAACCTGGGTCGACCATCGCGTTTATGCGTCGAAGGTGCGGATTGGTGTGCGGGTGGCCCAACAGCAGCTTGGCTGTCGCCTGACTGAAGCGATCCTGCCCCTGGAACATTAGTTCCAGTAACCACTTGACGTCCTTCAGCCCGACCATGTCTTTCACTGGATGAACGGTATCGGTGCAGCCAAGCGAGAGCATGCGGGTCTCTCCCATGTCCCACTTGAGGGTAGAGGCCGCTTCAATTGCGGCCGAGCCCATCGGATTATTCGCCCAGATCCCACCATCCAGCAGGTGCGAGGCGCCGTCGAAGCTGTGCGCTGGCAAGAAGGAGGGTGCAGCTGCTGTCGCCAGTGCCGCATCGACCGCCCTGCGCTCGTAATCTACTTTGAAGCGTGGGTGGTGGGCGGTCTTGAACACGTAAGGTCCGCCATGCGCAGAATCAAATGCCGGAATCACCAGCCGCGTAATGCTATCGCCAATCGAGCTGTCTCCGAAAACGTCCTCCAGCGCGCTGCGCAATTCGTCAGAACCGTATTTAGCGGTTCCGATGTGCTTCAGCGTACGGGCGAGCTTTCGCCAAGCGTGTTTGGCAGCGGTGAACCTCCCTCCTAACGGAGCTTGGTCGAAGATCGCGGGTCCCCGATCCACATAAAACCGACAGATATCCTCGGCGGAAATGCCGAGCCCCAGCCCCAAGGCGATTATGCCGCCCGTGGAAGTCCCCGCAATGAGGTCGAACTGGTCGACGACGCGCTTTCCGGTCAGTCGTTCAAGTTCCGCCAAAAATGCCGCCGGCATCGCACCTTTCAGCCCACCTCCATCGATCGCCAGGATGCGGCGAGGAAGGTGTCTCTTCGTTGTATCGTCCGCAGAATCGGACGCCATAGCATACCCTTTCTTCAATTTCGTAAGATATACCATACGACGGCGCACTTGTAAATTCTGGCGCACGTGTCGTAAGATCAAGCAGACGGCGCCGATTGGCGTCGGGGAGAAATGACGTTGTCAATTGCCAGCACGCTCAAGGACCTTCGCGCCAGGAGTAGGCAGTCCTTGCAGCAGGTCGCAGACGCGGTCGGCGTGTCAAAGGCGCACATATGGGAACTCGAAACCGGTAGAAGTCGCAATCCGGGGATCGAACTCGTGCGTAAACTTGCGGATCATTTTTCGGTGACGATCGCGTTCTTAATCGGCGACGAGGAGGTCGAGGATCCCGCCGCATTGCAGTTCTTCCGCGAGTTCGGCGGGGACATCTCAGAAGGCGACTGGGAAGTGCTCCGGTCACTCGCTGAAAGGCTCAAGCAGAAATGACGGTGAACGAGGAACTGCTGATGGAGCTCGCGGATTGCGGTTCCCCTGAGCGCCTTCTCAGCGTCATCCTCGATCATCACCCTGCGTGGCGTCCGCCTGTCGATATCGAGGCATTTGGCCTAACAGTGGGAATCCTCGAATACCGTGACCTCGAAGTCGAGGGGTTCGTGGGCGCCCTCATGACCGACATCGATAAGACCAAAGGTGTCATCTTGTCAGCGGCAGGCCTGTCGGTACCTCGGCGACGGTTCACTGTCGGACACGAGTTGGGTCACTATCTGATTGGTGCACACCGAGGCGACAAACGCTGCACGTCCCGAGATATGCTAGAGAACCGGCGCGAAACCTGGCACCAGAAAGAGGAAGCTCAGGCCAATCGCTTCGCGGCGGGTCTATTAATGCCCAAGCCTTGGTTCGTTGCGCAAATGGACGAACTTGGTTCACCGGATATTCGTCACCTTCGCGCCATCGCTTCGACGTACTTGGTCAGCATCGAAGCTGCGGCCAATCGCTATATCGAGCTGTCATGCGAATCGTGCGCCTTCGTTTTTCTGCGCAACGGCAAGGTCCGCTATTCGCGCCCCTCGCGATCGTTTCCGTCACTGTCGATCCGCCCTGGCGATCCAGCGCCCTCAGACTGTTTGGTCGGGGCAAACTTTGAGATGGCATGGTCGGAGACAGATGCGACAGACTGGCTGCGAACCGAGCGTCAAGGGCGACTGCCCTCCGTGCGAATGCAGCGCCTTGATCAGGCGGACGGGTTTCAAACTGTCCTTCTGCTCGTTGACGAGGTTGAGGAGGATCAGATCGACGAAGAAGTTTCGCTTGAAGAGCGTTATAAGCCAAGGTTTCGATACTAATGGCGGCGGTCGTAGGGGGCCACGTTTGAGCTCCTGACCAGTGCCGATGGGTTATCAAAATCTAATTGGTCCACAGTGCAAGCTGGCGGCGCTTCGGTCTCTTCAAGAGGATCGCTCATTCGTAGATGGCTAGCATTGGAAGGGGATTGGCGGCTAGTCGAACCCATTGAGCACGCGAACTTGATGAACGGAGGTTGCTCAGGCATCGCCTCATCGAATATGCTGATTGACCGCGCAGTTTTGAGGATAGAGCCATACCCTGGCCCTCTAGACAGCACCCGCATTCTAAATTCTGACGACGAGTGTGTATGGCAATTACGGATATTTTTAGTCGTCGCTATGAGGGCGTGCAACTTCTCGATACTTGGGGCAAGCGCGAGACGGCCCTGATGGTCCAGTCCGTTGCCATGATGCGGGAAATCCTCTGGTCCGGTAAGAACTACGAGAAGGTTGACGAGGATACTGATCGTATTTATCGGTCAATTCATGATAAAGTGGCAATTGAAATTGGTGTCGAACATCTATCGGCACCGACATATGTTAATAACCTGCGTACCTACCGTTACAGCTATCCTCAAATCATTCGAGCCTATATGCTTCAGGTCCCGCAGGGTGGAGATTCACTCGAGGACTTCTTGAACGATCGCATCAGTGTCATAGAGCAGGCATTCAAGTACGGCTACGATTACGTTCAGCAACGGAACGCTGCGCTAGACGTTGAAATCGCGAAAGCTCTCGAAAAGGACGAGACTCGTGGGTCGCCATACGTCAGTAGAGCTCCTGTGCCGCCCGTTTCGCGAGGTGGGTCCCCCACCCGTTCTCGACAGGACTGGGGGGCACAGATCGAGCGAGCGACGGCAAAGCTGACAACATACCATCGTGATCGCGTGAAGGATGAGAACAAGGCTCTCAACGAGAGGTTTGCTGTCGCTAGCGAAGAGCTAAACGAACGCCTTGGGATTGCCGGCTTGCCGCTACATTTTCACAACGGCCTGTTTCAGCTGCGAGGCGATGAGCTCGTGGAGGAAGAAGTTTACGAGTATTTCTGGGAGCTCGTGTCTCATTCGATGTGGAGAAGCGTTGACGAGCAGATGAAAGAGGCATTTGACCGCCGGGACGCGGACGACCGCACAGCGCCGTTCCATGCAGTGTCGGCGCTGGAATCGGTTATCAAGATCATCAGCGGACACCTGAAAGCCAACACTGGGAACGAGAAAGGTGCATCCCACTATATCGACAACTTGATCAGCGAGCGCAGCGGACGGTTCATTGCGGCTTGGGAAGGTGACATGCTCAAAGGCATGTTTCGGAACATTCGCAATCCTTTCGGGCATGGGCCTGGCGAACATGAGCTCCCGAGGTTGTCACCGCAGCAAGCGGACTGGGCGATCGATTCCGCGCTGGTTTGGAGCAAATCTCTCATTGAGCGCATTTAAGGTCGCTCGTTGCCCCTGACCCTGCCTTCAGCGATCTCGAACTATCGGCCCGACGTCGATCCTGATCTCCGAGGATTGAACTTGCTCGACTAACGTCTGCAAAGCTGGCGCCAAACGACCTAGTGCAGGGAGGCGTTCGCGAGAGATCGACCGGCCGTCATGGCTACAGCGCAGCCACCCATCAGACCTGCGCTGCAGTCGTGCCCGGGGCTACCCCACGCCCCGAAGTTGGTTAGTTTACACCGGGGCTGACCGGCAGGCAACGTGCCGCATTCATCAATGTCCGGCTGACGGTTCGTACTCATCGGCACCCCGAAATGGTCCGTTTGAACTTATGCACGCTGAGGAAAGCTAGCTGCATAGGGGGAACATTGCTTCGACATCGCGACGCTGTATGATCCAGTATGGATCAAGCCGATGGGAGCGGTGGCAAAGGTCGTCGTACATTACGTAGCCGTTTCAACTTCTTGAACCTGCCCCAATCGCCGCGACCCGCGGGTGCGCACGTCTCATTATGATCTGTCGTCAGACGGGCCGGAGCTAGTGGATTACGCACCGTCAGCGACATGATAGGCTCGGACAATGTCGATCCTCTGCTTCTTCGGACGGCATGCGCTCTCCCCGTGTCGGTGGCGCATGGCAAGCATGGTGGCTACCAGGCCTACTGCGAGAGATGTGCGATGCCGCTCGAGCGCGGCGATACCGGCCCCTGGCGGCCCGCGGCACCATTGTCGCATGCCGCCTCGCGCCTGCGCTAGGCATTGGTCTGACTGGGCGGCTCTGCCCATGGACTCTCTTCCCGCACAGGCATAGCTCTAGCCCATCGCCACGGGCGCCTGTTGGACCGTCATCCAATCCACGCCGGCGAAATACCTTTATTTTATCCCTGATATAAACTGCCCCGCGGACCTCCTCCGCGGGGCTTTTTCGTGTGCTCACGAGTGGACTCATTAAGTGCTGAGGTAACGGCTTAAAAATCGGTGATCCGAAGATCCAGCGTAAGCGCCGACGGAACCCGGCCTTGTGCGGTGGGCGGATGGGGTGAAGTTCGCGGGGCAGACGGAGGCCTTGCGAGTGGATATCGAGCAGTCAAACGAGCCTCGTATGAGCGCTCGCGGCG
>NZ_JAPCZF010000005.1 GCF_025938095.1 Novosphingobium sp. JCM 18896 | reverse complement strand
CATCGTGCCCTTGATGGTCGGCGATCCGGTCAAGGCCAAGAAGATCAGCGACATCCTGCTCGCCGAATACGGCGTCTACGTCCAGCCGATCAACTTCCCGACCGTGCCGCGCGGCACCGAGCGCCTGCGCTTCACCCCCGGTCCCAGCCACTCCGAAGAGATGATGCGCGAGCTCACCGCCGCGCTCGTCGAGATCTGGGAACGCCTCGACATGGAACTGCTCGAAGCGGCTTAACTCTCTGAACCTTCGCGGTTTCGACAAGATCGGCCACGGCGCATGCAGCTTCGCATCGCCGTGGCCGATCTCGTTTGGGACGACGCCAAACGCGGTTAGACCAAGGTCGTAGGCTTCTCGGTAGAACTGCGAGCGGCGCCTACCATTTGATTCACCAGTTTCCTTTAATCGGGTCTTCTACGGGCAGGTAAATACCGGTCCGCCCCCAAGTGGGATTGGGGGTGCAGAGAGGTCGCGAAACTACAATGCTAAGGGTCTATAGCTGCATCGCGCAGGAGCACGATCTGCGCCTGCTGCTCGTCGCGGTCGCGATCTGCTTCTTCACCGAGCTGACGAGCTTCACGCTGGCTGGCGACATTCGCCGCATGGCCACCCTGCCGCAGCGTCGCTGGAGCGTTATGATCGGCTTCGTCGTCGCCTCGGGCATCTGGGCCACGCATTTCATCGCGATGCTCGCCTATCAGCCGCATCTGCCCAGCGCCTATTCGCCGCTGCTGACCACGCTTTCGTTCCTGGTCTGCTTCGCGGTCTGCTTCGCGGCCATGAACATCCGCTCGATCGTCTGGGGCTCGCTGCAGATGACCGTCGGCATCTCGACCATGCATTTCATCGGCATGGCCGCGCTCGAGACGACGGGCCGGCTCGAATACGACTTCTCGACGATCCTGGCAGCCTCGACCGTCGGCGCGCTGTTCGTTGCCGCATCGAGCTGGACCTTCGGCCGCTTCAAGACGCGGCTCACGGTCATCCCGGCGCTGCTGTTCACCCTGGCCGTCGCCGCGATCCACTTCGGCTCGATGTCGGCGATCACGATCGTGCCCGATCCTGGCGTCGTGATTTCGCCGAGCTCGATCAGCCCACAGAGCCTGACGATCGTCGTCTCCGCCTTCGTCGTCGCGCTGCTGACCGTCAGCCTGGTCATGCTGAAGACCGAGCGTCGGATCATCACAAGCGGCCAGGAAGAGGCACAGCGCATGAAGCTGTTCGCCGACACCGCGATGGAAGGCCTCGCCGTGCTCGAGGACGACCGTATCATCGATGCCAATGCCGTATTCTGGAAGCTCGCCGGCTATGCCGAAGGCGAAGCCCCCGAACAGATCGAGCTTGGCGACCTTATCCCCGATCTCGCGGGTGCCGAGCGTGAGGCGCCGTTCATCGAGACGCTGCTCGTGCGTCCCGATGCCGAGCCGCTCGACATCGAAGCCGCGCTGCGCCGAACTTCCATGCTCGGCAAGCCCTGCACCCTGCTCGTCGTGCGCGACATCAGCGATCGCAAGGCCGCCGCGGCGCGCATCGCCCACCTTGCCACCCACGATCCACTGACCGGCGTCGGCAACCGCCTGGCCTTCAACCGCGCGCTCGAGCAACGCCTCGCCGATGCCGACGCGGCGCAACCGCTGGGCCTGCTGTGCATCGATCTCGATCGCTTCAAGCCGGTCAACGATCTCTACGGCCATCCGATCGGCGACACGCTGCTGATCAAGGTCACGCGCCGCATCAGCGCGCTGCTCGACAAGAGCGAACTGCTCGCCCGCCTCGGCGGCGACGAGTTCGCCGTGCTGACCAACCGCACGCCGGCGCGCGCCTCGCAGCTGGCCGAGGACATCATCGAGGAGCTGTCCGCATCGTTCACGATCGAGGAGCAGACGATCACGATCGGCGCCTCGATCGGCATTGCCTATGCGCCGACCAACGCGCACGACGCCCAGACCTTGCACAGCCGTGCCGATCTCGCGCTCTATCGCGCCAAGGGCGACGGCCGCTCGTGCTTCCGCTTCTTCGACTGCGGCATGGACGATCAGGTGGTCGAGGCCTTCCGCATGAAGGCGGAGCTGCGCACCGCGCTGCAGGAAGGTCAGCTCCAGCTTCATTACCAGCCGCTGGCCAACCTCACCACGGACGAGATCATCGGCTTCGAGGCTCTGCTGCGCTGGACCCATCCCGAGCTCGGCCAGATATCGCCCACGACCTTCATCCCGCTGGCCGAAGAGACCGGCCTGATCGTGCCGATCGGCGAATGGGTCATGCGCGAGGCCTGCCGCGAGGCGGCGCGCTGGCCGAACGGTCTCAAGATCGCGGTCAACCTCTCGCCGGTCCAGTTCACCACGGGCAACATCGTCGAGATCGTCGCCTCGGCGCTGGCCTGGTCCGGGCTCGAGGCTCACCGTCTCGACATCGAGATCACCGAGGGCGTGCTGGTCAAGGACGCCGACGGTGCGCTCAAGATCCTCAACGCGCTCAAGGCGCTGGGCGTGCAGATCTCGATGGATGATTTCGGCACCGGCTATTCGTCGCTCAGCTATTTCCGCCAGTTCCCCTTCGACAAGGTCAAGATCGACCAGACCTTCATCCGCGACATGGAGACCAATCCGCAGTCGCGCGCGATCATCCGGGCGATCATCGGCCTGGCCAAGGGTCTCGACGTCGAGATCCTCGCCGAAGGCGTCGAGACCGAGGTGCAGATCGACATGCTCAAGCGCAAGGGCTGCGAACTGATACAGGGCTATGCGATCAGCCGGCCCGCGCCGATCGAGCAGTTCGACGAGATCGTCGGCGGCCGCGTCGACATCGATCAGCGCGCCGCCTGACGGTCCGCACCGCAGAAACGAAAAAGCCCCCGGCAGCCTTGGCTCCCGGGGGCTTTTCGTTTGGATGGCTAGCGGTTCAGCGCAGCGAGACGACGTTGTCCGACACGCGCGGATCGCGGCGGCCCGTGTAGAGGCTCGACATCGGCTCGTCCGACACCTCGATCGCGGCGCCCTGGCCGAAGCCGTTGAAGCCGGTGCGCATGGCCGAACCATAGGCCCCGAGCATGCCGATCTCGATGTAGTCGCCGGGCTCGATGTCCGCGGGCAGCGGGAACGGGCCCTTCATGTAGTCACCGTCGTCGCAGGTCGGGCCGTAGAAGGCGAAGCCCTCCTCGGCCTCACCCTGGACCGGTGCCAGCGAGCGGACGGGGAAACGCCAGCCGAGGTGCGCGGCATCGAACAGCGCGCCATAGGCACCGTCGTTGATGAACAGCTCGTTGCCGCGGCGCTTCTCGACCTTGACGATCAGCGAGTTGTACTCGGCGCAGAGCGCACGACCGGGCTCGCACCACAGCTCGGACGAGTACGACACCGGCAGCGATTCGGCGGCGCGGTGGATCGAGGCGAAGTAGTCCTCGAGCGGCGGCGGTTCCATGCCCGGATAGACCGAGGGGAAGCCCCCGCCGACATCGATGATGTCGACCGTGACCGACGCATCGACGATCGCCGCGCGGACGCGCTCGAGCGCCTGGACATAGGCGAAGGGCGTCATCGCCTGGCTGCCGACGTGGAAGCAGATGCCGAGCCAGTCGGCGACCTGACGAGTCGCCTGGAGCAGCGGCGCCGCATCGGCCAGATCGACGCCGAACTTCGAGGCCAGGCTCAGCTCCGAATATTCGGAGGAGACGCGCAGGCGCACGCAGAGACGCAGGTCGGTCGCGGGCTCGCCGTTCTCGTCGGCGGTCGCCTTGACGATCTTGGCCAGCTCTTCGTGGCTGTCGAGGCTGAAGGTGCGCACGCCGTGGACCTTGTAGGCCTCGGCAATGGCGGCCGCCGGCTTGACCGGGTGCATGAAGCACAGCTCGGCCTCGGGCAGCGTCTCGCGAACCAGGCGCACTTCGGCGATCGAGGCGACGTCGTAATGCGTCACGCCCGAATCCCACAGCACGCGGATCAGCTCGGGCGAAGGATTAGCCTTCACCGCATAGAGCGACTTGCCCGGGAACTTTTCGACGAAGAACCGTGCTGCCCGCGCCGCGGCTTGCGGGCGGTTCAGAAGGACCGGTTCGTCAGGCGCGAAGGTGCGCGCTACAGCCGATGCGTCTTGGTGAATGTGCAACTCAAGGGACCCCCAAAAACACGGTTAGATGGACAAGGCTGCCTTGCGGTTATTGGAAGTCCCCATGGGGCAGCGGGGGGTCGATATAGGGGCGTGGTGGTGAACTGCAAGTGAAAATGGGCCCCCATTTTCACAGAAATGCCACAATGTTGGATTCACTCAACAAATCACGTCAAACCAATGACATATATGACAGTTTTCGGCGTGCCCAGACGTCGATTAGACCAATGTCGAACGACGATTTGGGGTGCAAATACGGCGACTCGTCGGCGATCGCGAGACTCAGAACGAGACCTTCGGCACCGCACCGACGGTGGCACGCTCGTCGGCCGCGAGTTCGTGGAAGGCGAAGGGCTCGAATCCCATGCCTCCAGCGAAGAGCACCGCGGGAAAGCTCTCGCGCGCAGCGTTGTAGCGCGCCGAGGCGCTGTTGAGCGCGCGGCGCGCCGCGGCGAGCTTGTCTTCGGTATCGGCGAGCTCGCCCTGAAGCGACTGGAAGTTCGCGCTGGCCTTGAGATCGGGATAGGCCTCGCCCAGCGCCATCAGCTTGCCGATCGCACCGTTGAGCTCCTTCTCCGCTTCGGCCCCGCCGCCGCCCGCAGCCCGGTTGCGCGCCGAGATCACCTGCTCGAAGGTCTCCTGCTCGTGCGCGGCATAGCCCTTCACCGTCGAGACCAGGTTGGGGATCAGGTCGTTGCGCTGGCGCAGCTGCGCGTCGATGTCGGCCATGCCCTGCCGGCAGGTCTGGCGGAGCGCCACGAGCCGGTTATAGATGCCGATCAGGATCAGCGCGAGAACCACCACGATGGCGATTACGACGACGATCATTGCCATGTCCGCTTTCCCCTTGAAGCTCCAAGCCCTTGCGAAGGGCTATCAAATCGCCGCCGAAGGGCAAGCGCGATGATCGAGCGGCCCGATCCCGATGTCCTGCTCGCGGGTCCGCTGGGCCAGTGGCTGGCGAGCCAGAGCGAGGCGCGCGACACGGTCAAGGCCAAGGTCAAGCATCGCCGGCGCCTGACGCTCTATGCCGCGCTCGGCATCGGCTTCGTGATCATGCTGCTGGCCAGGGATCCCGAAGCCGGCTTCTGGTTCGGCGGCTTCATCGGCCTGGGCGGCTGGGTCTGGGGCGAGATGGCCAAGACCGAACTGACCAAGACGATCAAGGGCGGGATCAACGGCGCGATCGCCGAGGCGCTGGGCCTGACCTATGCGATGGAACCCGCGACGGGCGAGGAATGGACGCGTGCGCGCAAGTTCGGCCTGGCCCCCGGCTACGACCGCGCGAGCTTCGAAGACGGCTGGTCGGGCGCGATCGGCGCCCTGCCCTTCCGCGTCTACGAGGCCCATTGCGAGGTCGAATACGAGGACGACGGCAAGACCAAGTGGCGCACCGTGTTCCGCGGCGTCGTGCTGTCGGTCGGCTTCACCCGCCGCTTCCACGGCACCACGCTGGTCGAGCGCGACGGCGCACGCAAGAAGTGGTTCGGCGGCGAAAAGGAGGAGATCAAGCTCGGCGGCCTGATCCTGGGCCGCTGCGACATGGTCGACCAGACCTTCGAGGCACGCTTCACCGTCTGGGGCGACGATCCGGTCGAGGCGCGCTTCCTCGTCCACCCCGAATACATCGAGCGTCTGACCGCGGTCGAGCAGGCCTTCGCCGGCTCGAACCTGCGCTGCCTGTTCTGCGGCGGCGAGCTGCTGATCCTGATCGACTCGAAGGACCTGTTCGAGAGCGGCGGCATCGAGGCGAGCAAGGACCGCGAACTGCTGGTGCGCACGATCGACCAGTTCGGCACCCTGGCCGATCTCGCCAAGCGACTGAACGAAGCGCCACGCGGGAATTTCACGCCGGCGTCAACGGGATAGCCCGCCTAGATCCTCCCCTGCAAGGGGAGGGGGACCGCCAGCGTAGCTGGTGGTGGAGGGGTGTCCTGCTATCGAGAGGGGGACACCCCTCCGTCAGACGCTGCGCGCCTGCCACCTCCCCTTGCAGGGGAGGATCTGTGACTCAGCTCAGACGCCCGCGGAAATCCTCGTAGTCGAAACGACGGACCTGTTCGAGATCGTCGGTCTCGCTGTCCCACAGCCAGATCGAGGGCAGCGGCACGCCGTTGAAGGTCGTGGTCTTGACCATCGAATAGTGCGCCTGGTCGAGGAAGGCGAAGCGCGCGCCGGGCTCGGCCGGAACCGGCAGCGCATAGTCGCCGATGACGTCGCCCGCGAGGCACGAGGGGCCGCCGAGCCGCGTCACGCCTTCAGGAGCCTCGTCGACGTCGCGGTCGATCGGAAGCTCGCCGAGCATGGCCGGACGATAGGGCGCCTCGATCACGTCGGGCATGTGACAGGTCGCCGAGACGTCGGTGATCGCCAGATCCATGCCGTTCCAATGCGTGTCGAGCACGGTGCCGACGAGGATGCCCGCGTCGAGAGCCACGGCCTCGCCCGGCTCCATGTAGATCTCGGCGCCGGTGTCCTCGGCCATGTCGCGCAGGAAGCCGACGAGTTCCTCGCGCTGGTAGTCGGCGCGTGTGATGTGGTGGCCGCCGCCGAGGTTGAGCCACTTGAACTCGCCGAAGTGCGGTTCGAGGAAGTCGAAGACCTTGTCCCAGGTGCGCTGGAGCGGTTCGAAGTCCTGCTCGCACAAGGTGTGCATGTGGATGCCGTCGACCATGGCGATGTGATCTTCGGTCAACTGGTCGATCGGGAAGCCGAGCCGCGAGCGCGGCGCGCAGGGATCGTAACGTGGAACCTCACCTTCGGCATGCAAGGGATTGATTCGTAAACCGATATCGAAGTGATCGCCACGCGCGCGCGCGGCCTCGATAATCGGCCAGAAGCGCTCGATCTGGCCCGGCGAGTTGAAGATCAGGTGGTCCGACAGGCGGCAGATCTCGGGCAGGTCCTCGGGCTTGTAGGCCGCGCAATAGGTGGCGATCTCGCCGTCGTAGAACTCGCCCGCGAGCCGCGCTTCCCAGAGGCCGGAGGTGCATACGCCGTCGAGGTATTCGCCGATCAGCGGCGCCACGCTCCACATCGAGAAGGCCTTGAGCGCCGAGAGCATCTTGATCCCGGCTGCATCGCGGACCTCGGCGAGAATGCGCAGGTTCTGGCGCAGCCGCGCCGCGTCGACCACGAAGGAGGGGCTGTCGACCCGCTGAAGGTCGAACTGCGCGAAAGCGCCCGGATCGCCGGCTCTGGTTTCCATCGTCTAGTCCTTCACTGCCCAGTCGAGGGCGTCCTCGAGGCGATCGTCGCCCCAGAAAATCTCGTCGCCGACCACGAAGCTCGGCGCACCGAACAGGCCCAGCGCCACGGCTTCCTCGCCGTTCGCGCGCAAGGCCGCCTTCTGCGCATCGCCGACCTCGGCGGCGGCAAAGCCCTCCGTGCTGCCGCGCGCCCGCGCCAGGCAGGCGTCGATCACCACGGGATCGGCGATGTCCTGCCAGTCGGCGAATTCGGCCGCGAACACCGCGCGGCAGAAGTCTTCGCCCCAGGGCTCGTCGAGCACGGCCAGCGCCACGCGCGCCGCCAGCAGGCTACGCCGCGGGAACTGCTCGGCGGCATCGGGGCCGCGGAACGGAACGCGGAAGCGCTCGGCCCGCCGCGCCATGTCGCGCCACATGTAGCGGCCCTTCACAGGCTGCAGATTGAACGGCGAGTCAGTCCAACCCTGCGCCGCGAAGATCGGTCCGAGCAGGAACGGCCGCCAGCGCACCGTAACGCCACGCGCCGCCGCCTCACGCCCGATCCGGTACGCCGACAGATGCGAATAGGTCGAAGCGAAATCGAACCAGAAGTCGACCCTCGCCGCCATCAGTCGGGATCGACCTGCGTCGCCACCCACCAGGTGACGCCGCCGGGATCGCGGAAGCCGCCGCGGCGGTCGGCATCGTCCTTCGTCTCGGGCGCCTGCACCACCGTCGCGCCCAGTGCGAGCGCGCGCGCATAGGTCGCGTCGACGTCGGCCACGTAGAGGTGCAGATGAGCCTCCTGCGCCGGCCAGTCGGCCAGGGCGCCGCCGATCATCAGCACGACCTCACCGACGCGGATCTCGGCGTGGCGGATCCGCCCCGTCTCATCCTCGACCCGCCGCAGCAGCTCGCCCCCGAGCGCTGCCTCGGCGAAGGCGAGCGTGGCCTCGGGATCCTGGAGGATCACATAGGGCGAGAGCGCGGGATAGCCGTTCGGCTTGAACACGGCGGGCGAGCCTCCTTCGTCAGAACTGCAGCGGCCCCGCCAGTTCCTTCACCTGCCAGGGCAGGCCATGCTGGTTGAGCATGTCCATGAAGGGATCGGGATCGAACTGCTCCATGTTGAACACGCCCTCGCCCTTCCAGGCGCCGGTCAGCATCATCGCCGCGCCGATCATCGCCGGCACGCCGGTGGTGTAGGACACCGCCTGGTTGCCGGTCTCGTGATAGGCGTCCTCGTGATCGCAAATATTGTAGATATAGAAGGTCTTGTCGCCCGAACCGTCGAGCGATTCACCGGTCGCGATGTCGCCGATGTTGGTCTTGCCCTGGGTCGTCGGGCCGAGCGAGGCCGGCTCGGGCAGGACCGCCTTGAGGAACTGCAGCGGGATGATCTCCTGGCCGTTGTAGATCACCGGGTCGATCCGCGTCATGCCCACGTTCTGCAACACGGTCAGGTGCTGGATATAGGCGTCGCCGAAGGTCATCCAGAAGCGGCCGCGCTCGAGCTCGGGGATGAACTTGGCGAGGCTTTCGAGCTCCTCGTGGTACATCAGGTACATGTTCTTCGGGCCAACGGCGTCGAAGTCGAAGTTCTGGCGGATCGTCATCGCCGGGGTCTCGACCCACTCGCCCTTCGCCCAGTGACGCGCCGGCGCGGTGACTTCGCGGATGTTGATCTCGGGATTGAAATTGGTCGCGAAGGCCTGGCCGTGATCGCCGCCGTTGCAGTCGAGGATGTCGAGTGTGCGGATGGTCTTGAGCTTGTGCTTCTTCAGCCACATCGCGAAGACCGAGGTCACGCCCGGATCGAAACCCGAGCCGAGCAGCGCCATCAGGCCCTTTTCCTTGAAGCGGTCCTGATAGGCCCACTGCCAGTGGTATTCGAACTTGGCGACGTCCTTGGGCTCGTAGTTCGCCGTGTCCATGTAGTCGACGCCGGCGGCGAGGCAGGCGTCCATGATCGTCAGGTCCTGGTAGGGCAGCGCCAGGTTGACGACGAGCTTGGGGCCGATCTGCTGGATCAGCGCGGTCAGCGCGGGCACGTCCTCGGCATCGATCGCATAGGTGCTGACCGCCTGGCCGGTGCGCTGCTTGACCGATTCGGCTATCGCGTCGCACTTCGACTTCGTCCGGCTGGCGAGATGCACGTCCGAGAAAATTTGCGGATTCATCGCCATCTTGTGGACCGCGACCGAACCGACGCCGCCCGCGCCGATAACCAGAACCTTGCTCAAAGCGCATCTCCTTCGGCCCGATGGAACCAGGGCCAGACAGGCGCATATAGGCCCGTTCCATGACATCTCAACACCGTCACCGAACGGTCATGCGCCAAGCGCAATTGAGCGGCACCGCACACGCGATTCGAGGTGTCCGACCATGCCGAAACCCGCCAAGGCCCCCAACACCGGGCTCGTCACCCAGGCGGTCGTCCGCCACGACGCCAATCCCGGCGGCAAGCTGCTCGACAAGGCTTTCGCTTTCGCGTTCAAGGGCCTGGTCTATGCCCAGATCTGGGAAGATCCCGTGGTCGACATGAAGGCGCTGCAGATCCGGCCCGACAGCCGGATCGTCACCATCGCCAGCGGCTCGTGCAACGCGCTGTCCTACCTCACCGCAGATCCCGAACGGATTACCGCGGTCGATCTCAACGCCGCCCACCTCGCGCTGGGCCGGCTCAAGATCGCCGCGGTCCGCCACCTGCCCGACTACGACGCGCTGCGCCGCTTCTGTGCTGAAGCCGACCATCCCGAGAACGTCGAGACCTATCGCCGCCTGCTCGCCCCGCAGCTCGATGCCGCAACCCAGCGCTATTGGGAAGGCCGCGACCTCGTCGGCCGCAAGCGCATCGGCGGCTTCGCCAACGGCATCTACAAGCGTGGATTGCTGGGTAATTTCATTGGCCTGGCGCACTTTCTTGCCAAGATATACAAGATCGACCCGCGCGAGATCCTCGAGGCCGAGACGATCGAGGACCAGCGCCGCGTCTTCGAAGAGAAGTTCGCTCCGATCTTCGACCGCCGCTTCGTCCGCTGGCTGACCGACCGCCCCGCCTCGCTGTTCGGGCTCGGCATCCCGCCTGCGCAATACACCGCGCTCGCCGGCGACGACCGCATGGCCGACGTCCTGCGCAAGCGGCTGGAAAAGCTCGCCTGCGGCTTCCCGGTCAACGACAATTACTTCGCCTGGCAGGCCTTCGGCCGCGGCTATGGCCGCGAGCCCGAGCATTCGCTGCCGCCCTACTTGCACCAGGCGAACTACGATGTCGTGCGCCAGCGGATCGATCGCCTCGACGTGCGTCAGGTCAATTTCATCGACCACCTCGCCGCCCAGCCCGCGGCGAGCCTCGACCGCTACATCCTGCTCGACGCGCAGGACTGGATGGACGACGCCACGCTGACGCGCCTGTGGCGCGAGATCACCCGCACGGCGCGCCCCGAAGCGCGCGTGCTGTTCCGCACCGCCGCCGAGCCGAGCCTGCTGCCCGGTCGCGTATCCGATGCAGTCCTGTCGCAGTGGCATTACGCCGAGGCGGAATCGCGCGCGGCGACCGAGGCCGATCGCTCGTCGATCTACGGCGGCGTCCACCTCTACGTGCTGCGCTGATGGCGGCCAGCCTCGCCCGCGATCACGCCGCGCTGATGGACTCGGTCTATCGCGGCCAGCGCCACGTCTACGACCTGACGCGCAAATACTACCTGTTCGGCCGCGACCGGCTGATCGCCGGGCTCGATGCCCGGCCAGGCCAGGCGGTGCTCGAGATCGGTTGCGGCACGGGGCGCAACCTCGCGCAGGTGGCGAAAAAGTGGCCGGGTGCGGTCCTCCACGGGCTCGACCTGTCGAGCGAGATGCTCAAGTCCGCCCGCGCTACGCTCGGCGGCTCGGCGCTGCTCGCGCAGGGTGACGCCACGGCGTTCTGCTCGCAGGCCCTGTTCGGCCGCGCCGAGATCGACCGCACGATCCTGTCCTATGCGCTGTCGATGATCCCCGACTGGCGCGCCGCGCTCGACCAGGGCGCTGCGGTGCTGGCACCGGGCGGATCACTCCACGTCGTCGATTTTGGCGATCTCGCGGGGCTGCCCGCACCGCTGCGCAAGGGTCTGCGCGCCTGGCTCGCGGCGTTCCACGTCACGCCGCGGCTCGATCTGATCGCGGCGGCGCAGGACATCGCCGCGCAGCGCGGGATGTCATGCCATGCGCAGCGCGGCCCGCTCGGCTATTTCCAGCAGGTCACCCTGACCCGCGGGATTTGACTTCACGCCGCCCGCCGAACAGTCTCCGCCAGAGGACTGGAGGAGAAGACGGAATGGTCGGCATGACGATCCTGCAACCCGTGGTCGCGCTGGCGGCCTGGACCATGGTGATGTGGTTCTGGCTCTATGGCACCCGCATCCCGGCGCTGAGCGCGGCCAAGGTCGATCCCGACGATCTGGTCCACGATACGACCAAGGGCCTCGATCAGATCCTGCCACCACAAGTCCAGTGGAAAGCGCATAATTACAATCACCTGCACGAAGCCCCTACGGTCTTCTATGCGGTGGCGATCACGCTCGCCATCATCGGCAAGGGCGATGGCCTCGCGCTGCAACTGGCCTGGGCCTATGTCGCGCTGCGCGTGATCCACTCGCTGATCCAGGTGCTGATCAACAAGGTCAAGCTGCGCTTCCTCGTCTTCGCGCTGTCGAGCTTCGTGCTGATGGCGCTCGTCGCGCTGGCGATCATGAACCTGTTTTGACGAACAGGCTGGCCAGTTCGACGTGGGTCGACCAGCGGAACTGGCCGACAGGACGCAATTCGACGAGCCGCCAGCCAGCCTCGACCAGCAGCGCCGCGTCGCGCGACCAGGACGACGGGTTGCAGCTGATGTAGACGATCCGCGGCACCCGGCTGTCGGCCAGCCGCTCGACCTGCTCGCGCGCGCCGGCGCGCGGGGGATCGAGCAGCACGGCGTCGAAGCGGTCGAGTTCCTCGACCTGCAGCGGATTGCGGAACAGATCGCGATGCAGCGCGTGGATCGGCAGGCCCGCCCGCCCTGCAGCCGCCTTGCAAGCCAGATGCGCGTCGCGCGCAGCCTCGACCGCGAGGACCTTGGTTTCAGGCTTGGCGAGAGCAAAGGCAAACGTGCCGAGACCCGAGAAGAGGTCGGCCACGGTGGCCGCACCCTCCAGCCACTCGCGCGCCGCGGCGACAAGCGCCTGCTCGCCGTCGAGCGTGGCTTGGAGGAAAGAGCCCGACGGAAAACCGACGCTGACACCGCCGAGCGAGACCGTCACCGGTACCGGCTCCCACAAGGTCTCCGGCCCCCAGCCCTGATCGAGCGTCATCCGAGCGAGACCATGATCGCGCGCGAAATCGAGCATCAGTTCGTTGGCCTGCAGCCCCTCGACCGTCAGCCCCTTGATGCCGAGGTCGACGCCCTGCTCGGTCATGGCCAGCTCGATGTCCGCGGCCATGCGCGGCATGGCGTTCTTGCCGCCGGGCTTCTTGTTGCGCCCCTTGCTCTGACCACCCGATTGCCCGAGCTGGATCAACAACTTGCGCAAGGGTCCTAAAATCGCGAAGAGCTCGGGCAGCATGACGGGGCATTCGGCCAGCTCGACCAGCCGGTGCGACTTGGCTTCGCGGAAGCCGATGACGATCCGCCCGCCCGAACTCTCGGCACGCAGCGAGGCACGGCGGCGGGTGCCCGGCGGCGAGAGATGCGGCGGCGCGACCAGCTCGGCGCCGAGTTCCTGGCTGCTCGAAGCGTTGGAGACGCGCTTCTCGACGAAGTCGGTCAGGCTCTCTTCGTCGAGCTGCTGGAGCTGGCAGCCGCCGCACTGGCTGAAGTGGCGGCAGGCAGGGTCGATATGATGCGGACCGCGTTCGAGCGTGCCGTCGGCGTGCAGCAGATCGCCCGGCGCCGCGCCCCAGGCAAAACGCCCCGACGCGGTGACGCCATCGCCCTTGGCGGCGATGCGCAGGATTTCTTCGGTTTCGCTCATAGGCAGGCGGCTAGAGCATCGGACAGGCACGCGGCAAGCCCGCTCGCGCTGAAAGCCGGACCCGCGCGCCGCGCGGCCTCGGCCTGGAGCCAGACGCCCTCGCCCGCGGCCTGGAAGGCCTCGACGCCCGTCGCCAGCCGGCTGGCGATCGTTCCGGCGAGCACATCACCCGTGCCGGCGACCGACAGCCACGACGAAGCGCCCGCGGCGCAGGCAAGCCGGCCATCGGGCGCGGCGATCACGGTGTCAGGCCCCTTGGCGACGATCACCAGCCCGCTTGCCTTGGCCAGAGCCAAGACACGCTCGGGCTTGGTACCGCCGCCATCACAACCAAAGGTCTGCTCGAGCGCCGCCAGTTCGCCCTCGTGCGGCGTCGCGACGATCGGCGCCTGGCGTTCGGCGAGTTGGCGCGCGCTCAGGAGCAGCAGGGCGTCGGCGTCGACCACGGCCGGTACCGGATCGGCGAGCGCAGTGGCGAGGCGTTCGCGTGCCTGGGCGTCACGGCCGAGCCCGGGGCCGACGAGCACCGCACGGTTGCGCGGATCGGTCAGCACCTCGGACAGCTTGCCCGTCGCGACGACGAGATCGGGCGCGACGGGTGGGACGTGATCCGCGAAGAGTTTCACGTAGCCCGCCCCCGCCCCCTGCGCCGCCGTCGCCGCGAGCACCGCTGCACCGGGCATCGCCCCGCCGACCACGGCGATCAGGCCGCGCCGGTACTTGTGCGCATCGGCCGCGGGTGCGGCGATCCGCGGGCGCCCGAGCAAGGTCGCGGCGCCCGGGACCGCCGCCACACCGATGTCGACCAGCCGCAGCGCGCCGAGCCGCGCGCTTGCCGGCATCAGCACATGCGCGAACTTCCAGGCGCCGAGCGCGAGGGTCAGGTCGAAGGCGGGAAGATCGTCGTTGAGCAGCGCGCCGCTGTCCGATTCCACGCCGCTGGGCAGATCGACCGCCAGGCTCAGGCGGTGGCTCGCGGCGAGCCGGTTCATCAGCGCCACGTGCTCGCTGCTCAGCGGCCGGGTCAGGCCGCTGCCGAACAGGCAATCGACGAAGACGTCGCCATGGACCTCTGCATCTGCCGCAAGCACCTCGCCCCGATAAAGCGCGCGCGCCTTTTGCGCGGCCTCGGTCCTGGGCTCGGCCGCCGGCACGACCGCGACCTTGCCGCCGCGTTCGCGCAAGGCCTCGGCGATGACCCAGCCGTCGCCGCCGTTGTTGCCGGGGCCGCAAAGCACGGTGACCTTGTGATGCGCGGCGATCCGCCAGACCCAGTCGGCGGCGCCGCGGCCGGCCACCAGCATCAGCGCATCAACGCTGGAGCCCGCGTCGATAAGCGCCTGCTCGGCCGCGCGCATCTGCGCGACGGTGAGTATCTGGTCAGCGTGCGGCGGCATGTGTCGGAGCCGGGAGCAAGGTCCGATATCGGTCACCAGCTACTTTCAGCTCGAAGCCGCCTTCGATCATCGGGGTCACCTGCACAGGAAGCGCTCCATCAGCCGTGGAAACCTTGTCACCGTTGGCTTCGAAACGGCGAAATCCGCCGTCCGGATGGCGGATGACGAACTTACCACCATTACGCTCGATAGTGCAGTTCGCGGCGAAGCCCTCGGCTCCTCGCAGGGCGCAAGGCAACTTCTCGGCAGAATCTTCGCCTCTCGCACCGTCATCAACCCGGGAGGAGCAGGCGCTGAGGAGCCCGATGAGGCAGATCAGGTGCGGGTGCTTCGACAAGCTCAGCATGAGCGGGAGTTGCGGCTGACCACCCAACTCCGCTCAGCCTGAGCTCGTCGAAGGCCAAGGCCCATCAGCCGCGCTTGAGCTGGGTCACGTCGCGCACGGCGCCGCGCGCGGCACTGGTGGTCATGGCGGCATAGGCCTGGAGCGCGACCGAGACCTTGCGCGGGCGCGGGTGCACGGGCTGCCAGGCCTTGTCGCCGCGGGCTTCCATCTCGGCGCGGCGCTTCATCAGTTCGGCGTCGGAGATGGCCAGCTGGATCGTGCGGCCGGGGATGTCGATCTCGATCGTGTCGCCGTTCTCGACCAGGCCGATCGCGCCGCCCTCGGCCGCTTCGGGCGAGGCGTGGCCGATCGACAGGCCCGAAGTGCCGCCCGAGAAGCGGCCATCGGTGATCAGCGCGCAGGCGGCGCCGAGGCCCTTCGACTTGAGGTAGCTCGTCGGGTAGAGCATTTCCTGCATGCCCGGCCCGCCGCGCGGCCCTTCGTAGCGGATCACGACGACGTCGCCCGCCACCACTTCACCGCCCAGGATTCCCGCAACAGCCGCGTCCTGGCTCTCGTAGACCCGCGCCGGGCCGGTGAACTTGAGGATCTTCTCGTCGACACCGGCAGTCTTTACGATGCAACCGTCAAGCGCGATGTTACCCGAGAGAACGGCAAGGCCGCCGTCCTTCGAAAAAGCGTGTTCTGCCGAGCGGATAACCCCGGCTTCTCGGTCGGTGTCGAGCTCTTCCCAGCGGCGCGACTGGCTGAAGGCGACCTGGGTCGGCACGCCGCCCGGCGCCGCGCGGAAGAACTCCTGCACCGACGCCTCGTTGGTGCGCTTGATGTCCCAACGGTTGAGCGCGTCGCCCATGGTCTTGCTGTGCACGGTCGGCAGGTCGGTCTTGAGCAGGCCGGCACGATCGAGCTCGCCGAGGATCGCCATGATGCCGCCCGCGCGGTGGACGTCCTCCATGTGGACGTCCTGCTTGGCCGGCGCGACCTTCGACAGGCACGGCACCTGACGGCTCAGCCGATCGATGTCGGTCATGGTGAAGTCCACCCCCGCCTCGTGCGCGGCGGCGAGCAGGTGGAGCACGGTGTTGGTCGAACCGCCCATGGCGATGTCGAGGCTCATCGCGTTCTCGAAAGCCTCGAAGGTCGCGATGTTGCGCGGCAGGGCGCTGGCGTCGTCCTGCTCGTAATAGCGGTGGCAGAGGTCGACGGCGAGGCGCCCGGCCTCGAGGAACAGACGCTCGCGATCGGCGTGGGTCGCCAGGGTCGAGCCGTTGCCCGGCAGCGACAGGCCCAGCGCTTCGGTCAGACAGTTCATCGAGTTGGCGGTGAACATGCCCGAGCACGAGCCGCAGGTCGGACAGGCCGAACGCTCGATCGTCTTCACTTCCTCGTCGGTGTACTTCTCGTCGGCGGCGGCGACCATGGCGTCGACCAGGTCGAGCGCGACTTCCTTGCCGCGCAGCACAACCTTGCCGGCCTCCATCGGCCCGCCCGAGACGAAGACCACGGGGATGTTGATGCGCAGCGCCGCCATCAGCATGCCCGGCGTGATCTTGTCGCAGTTCGAGATGCAGACCATCGCGTCGGCGCAGTGGGCGTTGACCATGTATTCGACGCTATCGGCAATCAGGTCGCGCGACGGCAGCGAATAGAGCATGCCATCATGACCCATGGCGATGCCGTCATCGACCGCGATCGTGTTGAATTCCTTGGCGACCCCCCCCGCGGCCTCGATCTCGCGCGCGACGAGCTGGCCGAGGTCCTTGAGGTGGACGTGGCCGGGCACGAACTGGGTGAACGAGTTCACCACGGCGATGATCGGTTTGCCGAAGTCGCTGTCCTTCATGCCCGTGGCGCGCCAGAGGCCACGCGCGCCCGCCATGTTGCGGCCGTGGGTGGTGGTGCGGGAACGATAGGCAGGCATGGTTCGGCTCCGTGATTTCGTATCAGCGCCCTAGGGCAGACAGACCGTTATGTGAAGAAGAAAATAACTCATTCACCCATTATAATCGCAATTTTATTACAAATTCGCCCCAGGCGTTCCGCCCAAGCGGCCTGGCCTTGCTCGCCGGAGATTTCATCCTGGCGCACTTCGATACCGATATAGGGACGGCCCTCGGCTTCCGCATGGCGGTTCATCGTCGCGTTGAGCAATTTGCCCGAATAGGGCTGCTGGTCACCGACCACGAGCCCCTCGGCCTCGAGCAGCGGGATCGCGATCATCGCAGCGCGATCATCCTCGTTGTAGAGCACGCCGACCTGCCAGGGACGCTGCTGGCCGGGATCGCTGGCGAGCTGCGGGGTGAAGCTGTGCAGCGACAGGATCAGCGCGGGCGGCACTGCGTTCAGCTGGTCGGCCAGCGCGGCATGATAAGGGCGGAAGAAGCGATCGAGCCGCGCCTCGCGCTCGGCATGGATCAGTTCGTTGCCGGGAATAGCATGACCGTCGCTGGCGATCGGCACGATCGCGGGGGCACCTTCGTCGCGATTGCAGTCGCAGACGAGGCGGCTGGTGTTGCACAGGAAGGCGGCGACACCCGCCTGCCCGGCCATGGCTTCGGCCACCTCGCGCACGCCGATGTCGACCGCGATGTGCTGGGCCAGCAGCGCCGGATCGATGCCGAGGTCGATGTCGTCGGGCACGCGGTTCGAGGCGTGATCGGCAACGACGAGGATGCCGCCGAAGCGGGGCGTACCGACGAGGCGGAAGGCATCGCTCATCGCAGCTTCCCTGCCATCTGCCACCACTCGGGATTGATCTCGGCCGCCGCCCCATCGCGCGCCGCCTCGCTCGCGTAGAGCGCGAAGCAGGTTGCACCCGAGCCCGACATGCGTGCGATCAGCGGCGCGGTGTCGTTCAGCGCCGCGAGAACATCGGCGATAGGTGGGCACAGGCCGATCGCAGGCCCTTCGAGATCGTTGCGCCCCGAAAGCGCGATGTCGCGGGCGCTACCGCTCGGCATTGCGCCGCGATCAACCCCGTCCCAGGCCTTGAACACCGGTCCGGTCGCCAGCGGCACGCGCGGATTGACCAGCAGGACGGGCGTGCCCTTGAGATCGTCTTCGATCGGCGCGAGATCGGTACCCGTGCCCGTGCCGAGGCAGGTCACGCTCTCGACGCAGGCGGGAACGTCGGCGCCGAGCGCGGTGGCGATCTCGTGCCAGTTCTCGGGCAGACCGCCCCATTGGCGAACCATGCGGAAAATTGCGCCGGCATCGGCCGAACCGCCGCCGAGCCCCGCCGCCACAGGCAGGTTCTTCTCGAGCGAGACCGACCAGCCGGGCACATGCTTGAGCTTGCCCAGCGCCTTGGCGACGATGTTGCCGAACGGATCGTCGAGCGCGCCGGCGAACTCGCCCTTGACGTGGAGCACGTCGCGCGCGGCGGGACTGGCGCTCAGCCGGTCGCCCTGGTCGACGAAGGCGAACAGCGTCTCGAGCTCGTGATAGCCGTCCTCGCGCCGTCGGCGGACGTGGAGCGCGAGGTTGATCTTGGCGTAGGCGGTTTCGTGCACTCAATCCTCCCCGACACGGGGAGGGGGACCGCCGCAGGCGGTGGAGGGGGTTTTCGGGCGGGCGCTGCGCTCGTCGGCGAGCCCCCTCCACCACGCCCCCTGCGGGGTCGCGGTCCCCCTCCCCGTACCGGGGAGGATGTTAGCCCCCTCACATATTCGGATAGTTCGGCCCGCCGCCGCCTTCGGGCGCGACCCAGTCGATGTTCTGGGTCGGGTCCTTGATGTCGCAGGTCTTGCAGTGGACGCAGTTCTGCGCGTTAATCTGCAGGCGCTGGCCCGCGCCGTCGGGATCGACGAATTCGTAGACGCCGGCCGGGCAATAGCGCGCCTCGGGGCCCGCATAGACCGGCAGGTTGATCTCGGTCGGAACCGTCGGATCCTTGAGCAGCAGGTGAACCGGCTGGTCTTCCTCGTGGTTGGTGAACGAGAACGAGACCGAGGTCAGGCGGTCGAAGCTGATCACGCCGTCGGGCTTGGGATAGTGGATCGGCTGGAACAGGTCCGCGCGCTTGGTTTCCGAAGCGTCGGTGTGGTGCTTCATCGCCGGGAAGATCGGCAGCTTCAGATAGCGCAGCCACATGTCGACGTTGGCCAGCGCCGCACCGAAGATGTCGCCGTTGAACTTGGCGAGCAGCGGTTCGGCGTTCTGGACGAGCTTGAGCTCCTTGGCGATCCAGCTGTCGCGCACGGCGGCGTCGAACTCGTTCAGCGCGTCATGCTCGCGGCCACCGGCGACGGCGGCAGCGATGGATTCGGCGGCCAGCATACCGCTCTTCATCGCGGTGTGGCTGCCCTTGATGCGCGGCACGTTGACGAAGCCGGCCGAGCAGCCCGCGAGGACACCACCCGGGAAGGCCAGCTGCGGCACCGACTGCCAACCGCCCTCGTTGATCGCACGCGCGCCGTAGGACACACGCTTGCCGCCTTCGAGGATCTTGCGGATTTCCGGGTGCTGCTTCCAGCGCTGGAATTCCTCGAACGGATAGACGTAGGGGTTCGCGTAATCGAGCGTCGTGACGAAGCCCAGTGCCACCTGGTTGTTGGCCTGGTGGTAGAGGAAGCCACCACCGCCACTGCCGCTCTCCGACAGCGGCCAGCCCTGGGTGTGGAGCACGCGGCCGGGAACGTGCTTGTCGGGATCGATGTCCCAGAGTTCCTTGATGCCGAGGCCGTACTTCTGCGGCTGGCAATCGCGCTCGAGATCGTACTTGGCCTTGAGCCGCTTGGTCAGGTGACCGCGCGCGCCCTCGCAGAACACGGTGTACTTGGCGAGCAGGTTCATGCCGGGCTGGTAGTCGCCCTTGTGCTCACCATCGCGGCCGACGCCCATGTCGCCGGTCTGGACGCCGATTACGGCGCCCTTGTCGTCATAGAGGATCTCGGCGGCGGGGAAGCCGGGGAATATCTCGACGCCGAGTTCCTCGGCCTTGCCGGCGAGCCAGCGGCACAGGTTGCCCAGCGAGCCCGTATAATTGCCGTCGTTCGACATGAACGGCGGCATCAGGATGTGCGGGATCGGCATCTTGCCGTTGGCGGTGAGGAACCAGTGCCAATTGTCGGTCACCGGGGTCTCCGCCATCGGGCAACCGTCATCCCGCCAGGTCGGCAGCAGCTCGTCGAGCGCGCGCGGATCGACCACGGCGCCCGACAGAATATGCGCGCCGATCTCGGACCCCTTCTCGAGGATGCAGACCGCAAGGTCGGCATTGAGCTGTTTCAGCCGGATCGCCGTCGCCAGGCCTGCCGGCCCGCCGCCCACGATCACGACGTCATAGGGCATCGATTCCCGTTCGCTCATCTGTCCTGTCCTGTTTCTCCCGGCCCTGGTGGGCCGACCCCTGTACATTACACTAATCGTGCAATTAAATTCACCTGCGCCTTGATTGGAACGGGCGGGGAGGTCAAGACCCGGCGGATGGAACTTGCGGCGAAACCCGGCATCGGTGACGAAATCGCAGCCGCGCTCGACTGGTGGCGCGATGCCGGGGTCGACTGCGATTTCGCCGAGGAGCCGAACCGCTGGCTGGCGCCGACCGAGGCCGAGGCGAAGCAAGCTGCCCGTCGTCCCGTCGTCGCCGAAGCGCCACCCCCGCCGCCGAAGCCGACGATCGACCGCGGCACCTGGCCGCAGGACCTCGCCACATTCCACGAATGGTGGCTCAGCGAGGCCATGCTCGACGATGGCCGCACCAGCGGCCGTGTCGCGCCGCGCGGCAGCAAGGGCGCCGCGTTCATGGTCATCGTGCCCGAGCCCGAGCGCGACGATACCGATCGACTGCTGTCGGGGCCGCAGGGCAAGCTGCTCGACGCGATGCTCGCGGCGATGGGGATTGCGCCCGAAAGCATCTATCTAGCGAGCGTCCTGCCGCGCAACATGCCGATGGCCGACTGGCCGGCGCTGGCCGACAAAGGCTTCGGTGGACTCCTGATGCACCACGTCGGACTGGCCGCACCGCAACGGGTCATCGCACTCGGAAGCAACATCCTACCGCTCTTGGGCAACGATCCGGCGCATAGTCCTGCCGTTTTACGCGAAATTAACCATGAGGGTCTGACCATTCCCCTGCTTGCGGGTAAGAGCTTGTCTGCCTTGCTCGAACGACCGCGCTGGAAAGCTGGGCTGTGGCAAGGGTGGCTCGACTGGACGCAGGCCTAGACGATCAGGCCAGATCCTCCAGAGCCGGGGACGGAATAGGAATCGGACGCTAAAGTGACATTCGCTGCGAAAGCAAAGGCGCTGACCTTGGGTCTCGCCGTAGCCAGCGCCTTTGCGCTCGGAAGCGCCCCCGCCCAGGCCAACAGCGCCGCCGTCGACTATTTCCGCACGCGCGCGGACCGCACGGCCGTGCCCTCGCTGCTCAGCCAGGACGAACGCGCCTATTACCGCGACCTGTTCAGCGCGATCGACAAGAAGGACTGGACCCGCGTCCAGGCTCTGTTCGCGCAGAAGGAAGACGGCCCGCTCCACCAGGAAGCCCTCGCCGAATATTACCTCGCCTCGGGCAGCCCGCGTATCGAGCTCGGCCAGCTCAGCGCTTGGCTCGCCAAGGGCACCAGCCTGCCGCAATCCGAGCAGATCGCCCGTCTGGCGATGACGCGCGGCGCCGGCGCCATGCCCTCGCTGCCCGGCGCGCAGCCGCTGGTCAGCCTGCCGAGCGTGGCCAAGCGCATCCGTCCGCGCAGCGTCGAGGACGGCACGATGCCCGCCGCGATCGCCGCGGGCATTCTCGACAAGATCAAGAACGACGATCCGCTGGGCGCGCGCACGCTGCTCGACGGCGTCGACGCCACGCTATCCGATTCCGCGCGCGCCGAGTGGCGCCAGCGCGTCGCCTGGTCGTTCTACATCGAGAACCAGGACACCGAGGCTTACGGCCTGGCTCAGCTCGCGACCCAGGGTGCCGGCCAATGGGTCGGCGAAGCCTGGTGGACTGCCGGTCTCGCCGCCTGGCGCCTGGGCGACTGCCAGGGCGCGTCCGACGCCTTCAAGAACACCGCCGCGCGGGCCGACAACGCCGAACTGCGCTCGGCCGCCTATTACTGGCAGAGCCGCGCCTTGGTGCGTTGCCGCAAGCCCGAGGAAGCCGCCGCGCCGCTGCGCATGGCCGCCGCGCGCGACGAGACGCTCTACGGCATGCTCGCGGCCGAACAACTCGGCATGAAGCTGCCCGAGCAGCACGGCGAAGCGGATTTCACCCAGAACGACTGGCAGCGCCTGCGCGACAGCGGCAACGTCCGCGTCGCGGTCGGCCTCGCCGAGATCGGCCAGGATGCGCTCGCCGACGAAGTCCTGCGCCACCAGGCGCGCATCGGGTCGGCCGATCAGTATCAGCCGCTGACCCGCCTCGCGCGCGATCTCGGCCTGCCCTCGACCCAGCTGTGGATGGCCTACAATGCGCCGGCCGGCGGCAAGCCCGAGCCGGCGACGCGCTTCCCCACGCCGAAGTGGACGCCCGTCGGCGGCTGGCAGGTCGATCCCGCGCTGGTCTATGCTCATGCGCTGCAGGAATCGGTGTTCCGCGCCTCGGTCGTCAGCCCCGCGGGTGCGCGCGGCCTGATGCAGATCATGCCCGCCGCGGCCAAGGACCATGCGGGCACGCTCGGCTACACGGGCAATGCCAGCGATCTCAACAAGCCCGAGGTCAACCTCGCCTTCGGCCAGCGCCATCTCAACATGCTGCGCGACCAGAACTGCACCCAGGGTCTGCTGCCCAAGGTCATGGCAGCCTACAACGCCGGCGTCCTGCCGATCAGCCGCTGGAACACCGAGATCAAGGACCAAGGCGATCCGCTGCTGTGGATCGAGTCGGTGCCCTATTGGGAAACGCGCGGCTACGTGAACATCGTCATGCGCAATTACTGGATGTACGAGCGCCAGGCCGGCGGACCTTCGGAAAGCCGCGTCGCGCTGGTCCAGGGCATGTGGCCGACCTTCCCGGGCCTCACCGGTTCCAACGCCGTGCGCATGGCGGCGAACGGGGCGGTCGTGCGTGCCCGTTGACACGAGCCGGACCTTCACCCCGATCAACATCGCGGTTCTGACGATTTCCGATACCCGCACGCTCGACGACGATACGTCGGGCAAGGTTCTCGCCGACCGAGTCGTCGGCGCCGGCCACACGCTGGTCGAGCGCGCGATCGAGAAGGACGTGGTCGATCGGCTGGTGACGCGGCTCAACAACTGGATCGACGATCCGCGCATCGACTGCATCGTAACGACCGGCGGCACGGGCCTGACCGGCCGCGACGTCACTCCCGAGGCGCTCGACCGCGTCAAGGAAAAGGACATTCCCGGTTTCGGCGAGCTGTTCCGCTGGCTGAGCTTCAAGTCGATCGGCACGTCGACGGTGCAGTCTCGCGCGATGGCCGTGCTCAGCCGCGGCACCTACATCTTCGCCCTGCCCGGTTCGAACGGCGCGGTGAAGGACGGCTGGGACCAGATCCTTGCCGAGCAACTCGACAGCCGCAACCGTCCCTGCAATTTCGTCGAGCTGATGCCGCGGCTGCGCGAAGTCTAGGCGTCAGCCCGGAGCCGCGCCGTAGGTCGGCGGAACCGCGGCATCCTGGCGCTTCTCGCTATGCTTCTTGAGCAGATAGCCACCGGCCAGCGCGGCGATGATGCCGGCCGGCCCGAGGCGGCGTGCGATCGTCGCCGCCAGAACGCCCATGGCAGCGCCCTTGGCGCCGTTGCCACTACCCAGGCGTTCGGCGACCTGCTGGCCAGCGATACCCGCGATCAATTTACCAAGCATCGAAATCTCCTTTTGCGGAAAGGAAGACGCGACGCCGGGAGAAGTTCCCTCAGTCTTCGAGCAGCGCGCGCACCTTGCCCAGCAGCGCGGCGATGCGCTCGGCGGCTTCGGTGAAGGTCTTGGCGTCGTCGCGCTGGTTGTTGCCGCGGGCTTCCTTGGCGGCCTCGGCATAGTTCTCCATGTCGACCTCGAGCGCGTCGGCGATCATCTCGGCCTCGTCTTCGGTCAGGGAAAGCTTGATATTGGCCATTCGGAAAACTCCTTCAATCGACGGGCGCGATAGGCAAATCGCGGCGGGCGGGCAACCTCACCCAGCGAATATCCGCAGCCGGGTAAGCTCGGACGCGGGGATATCGAGGCCGAAGACGTCGCGCAGCGTCGTGGCATATTCGGCGGCGTCCTCGATTGCGCGGAACTCGGTCTCGCCGCCGCGGTAGATCGTCAGCCGGCGATCGCTCATCGCCGCGAAACCGTCGGGCAGCACGCGGCTGACCACGTGCAAGGTGGTGAAACGCGTTTCGGCTCGGGTCGATGTCCAGTGATTGGCCTGCTCGAGATCGATCGGTGCGACCTGGCCTAGCTCGAAGCTGTACTGCGGCTGCCAGTCCTCGTGGGGAGCCGAGCGGCCGTCGGTGGCGGCGACGGGCCCTGCCCGCTCGAGCAGCCATTCGCCGGCCATGCCGTCCTCCGGCATCAGACGCCGCAGCCGGTGCGCGGCGCCGTCCGGCGTGTGCCCCTCGGCCCCGTCGACCAGGCGCAGTGGCGGGACGAAACTGCCGCCGAACCCGGCGTCGGCGATCCAGTCTTCGCCACCCACATCGACCAGCAGCAGCACATGCGTGCGCGGCGGCGTAACGCCCGGCACCGCCTGCAGCCAGACGCGCGCCAGCAAGGGTCGGTTGGCGAAACCGAGCGCCGCCAGCATGTCGGAGAACAGGCGGTTCTGCTCGAAGCAGTAACCGCCACGCCGCCGCGCGACGAGCTTGTCGAATACGCTGTCGCCATCGACCGCGATCCCCCGCCCCAGGGGAATGTCGAGGTTCTCGAAGGCGATCGCCTGCCGATGCGCCGCCAGCACTTGCAGGAGCCCGGCGGCGTCGAGCGTCGGCACGGCGGCACGCCCGATGCGGTCCAGATAGGATGCGAGACGGGGATCGGTCGTGGTCATGCCCGCGATCTAGCCGCCGACGACGGACCACGCCAGCCTTGGCTTGCAAATTTGTTCTTTATATGTTCTCATGAAATATGAGTTCCAAGCCCTCCGTCCACGGCCGCGGCGCGCAGTCCGGCGCGGTCCCGCAGCGCTTCGGCCTTGCCGCGCGCGAGGACGACGGCGACTGGCTCGACGCACGCGAGGGTATCGACGGCCCCGGTCCCAAGCTGCGCACGACGGTGACCGAGGAACGTCCGAAGACGATCATCAGCTTCAACAAGTCTCCCGACATCGTCTTCGACCGGTCGATCAACGCCTATCGGGGTTGCGAGCACGGCTGCATCTACTGCTTTGCGCGGCCGACCCATGCCTATCACGACCTGTCGCCCGGACTGGATTTCGAGACCAAGCTCTTTGCCAAGCCCGACGCGGCGAGGCTGCTGCGCGAGACCTTGGCCAAGCCCGGCTACAAGCCCGCGCCGATCGCGATGGGGACCAACACCGATCCCTACCAGCCGATCGAGGCGCGCTACGAGATCACCCGGCAGGTGCTCGAAGTCTGTCTCGAAGTGCGCCATCCGGTGACGATCACCACCAAGTCGGCGCGCGTCACGCGCGATCTCGATCTTCTGGCGGAAATGGCCCGGCTCAAGCTGGTGGCCGTGGGCATTTCGGTGACGAGCCTCGATCCGCGCCTGTCGGGCCTGCTCGAGCCGCGCGCCTCGGCGCCCGCCAAGCGGCTCGCGGCGCTCGGGCAATTGGCCGCGGCGGGCGTGCCCGCGCATGTCTCGATCGCACCGGTGATCCCCTCGATCACCGACGAATTCATGGAAGCCATCCTGGGACAGGCGGCGGAACGCGGCGTAACCTCGGCCAGCTGGATCATGCTGCGGCTGCCGCACGAGGTGGCGCCGCTGTTCCGCGAATGGCTCGACGTCCACTACCCCGATCGCGCGGCCAAGGTCATGCACATCGTCCAGTCGATCCGTGGCGGTCGCGACAACGATCCGAGCTTCTTTTCACGGATGAAACCGCAGGGCGTATGGGCCGACCTGTTCCGCACGCGTTTCCGCCTGGCCTGCAAGCGGCTGGGGATAAACCGGGTATCGCTGGAACTGGACGTCGGCGGGTTTCGCAAGCCTTCGGCGAATGGGCAGTTGAGCTTGCTCTAGCGGTTAGTCATCAGATCGAGTTCGGATCGACCGGAACGATCCGCGGCGATGCACCCTGCGGCGCGGTGGGCATGGCCGGCGCCGAGACCGGCGGCGGCGCGATCAGGCCAGCGCAGCCCTCGCCGCTGTCGACGCGCTTGATCCGCGGCTCCTTGTTCTTGCCCTGCGAGGTCCACTCGGTGCGCTGCTGGCAGACTTTGCCGTCGGCACCCGTGGTAATCAGCGTATATTCGTAAGTGCTGCCCTTGGGCTGATCGCCGGCGATGACGAACTGCGGCGCGGCGGCCACCGATGCCACGGGCGCTGCGTACTGCGGCGCATATTGCGAGACGCCCGGCGTGGGCGGCTGGATCACGCGGCGCGCGCGCGGGATGCCGCCATAGGCGATCGGCGTGCCCTCGGGCTCGACCGCGGCGGGGCTGGCGCCCTGCACCACCGGCATGGCGACGCGCACGCGCGGCTCGATGTCGCCGACGTACTGGATCTCGATGTCCGAACCGTCGGGCATCTCGACGATCGTCGTGTGCCACTGCGGATCGGCGGCCTGGGCTGCACCGGCGGAAGCCAGGAGGGCGCCGCCGGCAAGGAGCACGGCCTGGAAGCTGCGCATAGTCGTTCTCCCGATCATGGTTATCTAAATGCTACGATCGGCGCCTGAACACCAGATGACGCTTGCGGGTATTTGTCCGGCTTTGGGACGAGCCCCGCCTTCCAGCCGCGCCTACCCTTCCAGCCTGTAGTCCTTGAACCGCTCGCGCAGGTCCTTCTTGCTGATCTTGCCCGTGCCCGTGTGCGGTATGTCGTCGACGAATTCGACGGCATCGGGGAGCCACCACTTGGCGACCCGCGCCGCCAGCAGCGCGCGCAATTCCTCGCCCGTCACCTCCATGCCGGGTTTCCTGACCACCACCAGGATGGGCCGCTCGTCCCACTTCGAGTGATAGACGCCGATCGCCGCCGCCTCGGCCACCGCCGGATGGGCGATCGCACCGTTCTCGAGCTCGACCGAGCTGATCCATTCACCGCCCGACTTGATCACGTCCTTGGTGCGGTCGGTCAGCTGGAGCGTGCCGTCGGGATGGATCGTCGCGACGTCGCCGGTGTCGAACCACTGGTCGGGATCGGGCGCAGCGTCGTAGTCCGCCTTGAAATAACGCTTGATCGTCCAGGGACCGCGCACCTGCAACGCGCCCGAGGTCACGCCGTCGCGCGGCAGGACCTTGCTCGGATCGTCGAGGTCGACCGTGCGCAGCTCGATCCCGAACAGCGCCTTGCCCTGCTTGGCCTTGATCGAGACCTGCTCGTCGAACGGCAGTTCGTCGAAGTTGGCGGGCTCGAAGGCGATCGTCGCGATCGGCGAGGTCTCGGTCATGCCCCAGGCGTGAGCGATGCGGATGCCTTCGCTCATCAGCCGCTCGATGATCGCGCGCGGCATGGCCGAGCCGCCGGTCAGCGCCTTGGTCAGCGGCGGCAGCGGCTGGCCGGTGGCCTCGCAATGTTGGATCACCGAGAGCCAGACCGTCGGCACGCCGGCGAGATAGTTGACTCCTTCCTCGTGGATCAGCTTGCACAGGTTCGCGGCTTCGTTGTTGGCGCAATAGACCAGCTTGGCGCCGACCGCCGCCGCCGCCCAGGGGAAGCCCCAATTGTTCGCATGGAACATCGGCACGACGGGCAGAACCGCGCAACGCGCGTCGAGATCGAGGCACTGCGGCATCAGCGCGGCATAGGTGTGGAGCATGTTCGAGCGATGCTCGAACAGCACGCCCTTGGGATTGCCGGTGGTGCCGCTGGTATAGCAGAGCATGACCGGATCGCGCTCGCTGCCATCGACCCATTCGGCTTCACCGTCCTCGGCGCCGATCCAGTCTTCGAAGTGCGGCGCGTGCTCCGACGAGTCGAAGCAGACGTAGTGCTCGATCGTGGTCCAGCGCTCGCGCATGCGATCGACTATCGGCTGGAAGGCCGCATCGTAGATCAGCACGCGGTCCTCGGCGTGGTTGGCGATGTAGTCGAGCTGATCATCGAACAGCCGCGGGTTGATCGTGTGGAGCACCCCGCCCGCCCCGGTCGCGCCGTACCAGGCGACGAGGTGGCGGCCGTGGTTCATCGCCAGGGTAGCGACGCGATCGCCCTTGGCCACACCCAGCCGCTGCAGCGCCTGGACCATCTTGAGCGCATCGCGGCGTATCGAAGCCCAGGTGGCGCGCGTCTGGCTGCCATCGGCCCACTGCGTGACGATCTCGCGCTCGCCATGCTCGCGCGCGGCGTGATCGATCAGCAGGGAGACGCGCAGCTCCCAATCCTGCATGGCGCCCAGAATGGTCATTCGGTTGTGGTCCCCTGACAGCTCAAGCGTCGGGACAGCTTAGCGATTCCGCGGATTCCCGCCAGCCGTGTCTTGCACCGGAAATGTTTGCTCACCGATTGTCGCCGGATTGCCGAACCCAGCGAAGCGCGCCACACCTTGCGGATGAGCCCGCTCCAGCAGACCAAGCTCTTCCTCGTCGAGCATCTGGACCTCGCCAAGGATGCCCTACACATCTACGTGGCGCTGACCGTGTTCCTCGGCACCTGCCTGCTGCTGCGCTGGAAGGCCGCGCAGTGGAAGCCGTGGCTGGCGGTGTTGGTGGTGGCCGTGATCGGCGAGGCCTGGGACCTGCGCGACAGCCTGACCTACCACACGCGGATCGATCTCTGGGGCAACGGGAAGGACCTGTGGAACACTATGTTGGCGCCGACGATCCTCATGCTTGCGGCCCGCCACACGCGGGTGTTTCAGCGCTAGAACGCAAGCAAATCCAATCCCTTCACAAACATCCGTCATCCCCGCGAAGGCGGGGATCCATCACCCGAGCTTTCCGATCGAGCCGCGGCGCAGGATGAAAGCCCCGGAGATGGATCCCCGCCTTCGCGGGGATGACGGATGATAAGCCGGAACGTGGCGCTTTAAGACCTCAAGCCACCAGCCGCAGGCTCGCGCCGCGTTCGGCGCGCAGCGAGACGTTGGCGACGCCCTCGATCTCGGCGATGCGGTCGACGAGTTCGCCATCGAGCACGAAATCGCGGCCCAGGCGCACCTTCTTCACCGTGTCATCGCCGACGTGCAGCGCCGCGCGGACCTCGCCGCGGCCCGGCGCGCCGGTGACGAGCATCATCGCCAGTTCCTGCACCGCGTCGATCCCCGAGATGTCGAGCGACAGCACCATCTTCGCGGCGTCGCGCACTTCGGACAGTGGCCGCGCGCCGCGGACCGTGATCCGCGGCGGCTCGTCGGGGCTCGGGCTGTCGAGTTCGACGGTGAGCAGCACGCAGGTGCCCTCGCGGCCCCATTTCACAAAGTTCTCGACCATCGACTCCTCGAAGCAGGCCGAGGAGAACTGGCCGGTGTTGTCCGAGAAGTCGCAGCGCACGAACTCCGCGCCCTTGCGCGTGCGCCCCTTGCTCGCGCCTTCGACCATGGCCGCCATCGTCGCCTGCAGGCGACCGGCCGCCACGCCGCCCGACATCAGGCTGGCGTGGCTTCGTGCGCCGTTGGCCGAGGCGATCGCGCGGTACTGCTCGACCGGGTGCGCGGCGAAGTAGAAGCCGAAGTTCTCGCGCTCCTTGGCCATCTGGTCGGAGCGCGACCAGGGCTCGGCCTCGACCATGCGCAGCGCCTGTTCGGTGTGATCGCCGAGCAGGCTGTGCTGGTCGCTGACGCGTTCGCGCGCCGAACGGTCGGCCTCCATCAGCAGGGTGTCGGCGTTGGCCATGATCTTGGCGCGATTAGGCTCAAGGCTGTCGAAAGCGCCGGCCGCGGCCAGGCCTTCGAGCTGGCGGCGGTTCATCGAGCCCGCCGGCGCGCGGCGGAACAGGTCATCCATGCTGGTGAACTTGCCGTTCGCCTCGCGCTCCTCGACGATCTGCTCCATCGCCTTCTCGCCGACGTTGCGAATACCGGCGAGCGCATAGCGAACGGCATAGGACTCGTCGGTCTGCTCGACGGTGAACTCAGCCTCGGACCGGTTCATGTCGGGCCCCTCGATCGCCAGGCCCGCGCGGCGCATGTCGTCGACGAAGATCGCCAGCTTTTCCGACTGATGCATGTCGAAGCACATCGCCGCGGCATAGAACTCGTGCGGGTAATGCGTCTTCAGCCAGGCGGTGTGATAGGCGAGCAGCGCATAGGCGGCGGCGTGCGACTTGTTGAAGCCGTAGCCGGCGAACTTGTCGATCAAGTCGAACAGTTCGTTGGCCTTCTTCGCGTCGATGTCGGACTCGGTCTTGCAGCCTTCGACGAAGCGCAGGCGCTGCGCGTCCATCTCGGCCTGGATCTTCTTGCCCATGGCGCGGCGCAGAAGGTCGGCGTCGCCGAGCGAGTAGCCGGCGAGGATCTGCGCGGCCTGCATCACCTGTTCCTGGTAGACGAAGATGCCGTAAGTCTCGGACAGGATGCCCGCGAGCTTCTCGTGCGGATACTCGATCGATTCGAGCCCGTTCTTGCGCCGGCCGAACAGCGGGATGTTGTCCATCGGACCCGGACGATAGAGCGAGACGAGCGCGATAATGTCGCCGAAGTTGGTCGGCTTCACCGCCGCCAGCGTGCGCCGCATGCCTTCGGATTCGAGCTGGAACACGCCGACCGTGTCGCCGCGCTGGAGCAGTTCGTAGACCATGGCGTCGTCCCACGGCAGTGTCGCCAGGTCGATCGTGATCGAACGCTTCTGCAGCAGGTCCACCGCCTTGCGCAGCACCGACAGGGTCTTGAGGCCGAGGAAGTCGAACTTCACCAGGCCCGAGTCCTCGACATATTTCATGTCGAACTGGGTGACCGGCATGTCCGAACGCGGATCGCGGTAGAGCGGAACCAGCTTGGCCAGCGGGCGGTCACCGATGACGACGCCGGCCGCGTGGGTCGAAGAGTTGCGCGGCAGGCCTTCGAGCTGAACCGCCAGATCGATCAGGCGCTTGACCTCATCGTTGGTGTCATACTCGCGCTTGAAGTCGGCGGCGCCGTTGAGCGCGCGCGGCAGGGTCCAGGGGTCGGTCGGATGGTTGGGCACCATCTTGCAGAGCCGGTCGACCTGGCCGTAGCTCATCTGCAGGATGCGGCCGCAGTCGCGCAGCACGGCGCGCGCCTTCATCTTACCGAAGGTGATAATTTGCGCGACGTGATCGTGCCCGTACTTGCGCTGGACGTAGCGGATCACTTCGCCGCGACGGGTTTCGCAGAAGTCGATGTCGAAGTCCGGCATGGAGACGCGTTCGGGATTGAGGAAGCGTTCGAACAGCAGGCCGAGCTTGAGCGGATCGAGATCGGTAATGGTCAGCGCCCAGGCGACGACCGAGCCCGCGCCCGAACCACGGCCGGGGCCCACCGGAATGCCGTTGTCCTTGGCCCACTTGATGAAGTCGGCAACGATCAGGAAGTAGCCGCCGAAGCCCATGCGGTTGATGATCGAAATCTCGAACTCGACGCGGGTCTTGTAGGCCTGGATTTCCTCCCACAGCCCCTCGGCCTCGAGCGTCGGGAAGCTGCGCCCCTCGAACTCGTCGGGCGGACAGGTCAGCGCCGCGTGCAGTTCGGCCCAGGCGCTTTCGGGATAGTAGAGCTTGAGCCGCTCGACCAGGCCGGTGCGCGAATCCGCGGCCATGACCCGCGCCTCGCCTTCCTTGTCGCCGGCGAGGCTGGGCAGGATCGGCTTGCGCTTGGGCGGCGCGACCGCGCAACGCTGTGCGACGACGAGCGTGTTGGCCAGGCCCTCGGGCAGATCGGCGAAGGCCTGTGCCATCAGGTCGACGGGCTTGACCCAGGATTCGCCGCTCGAGCGCGGCCGTTCGGGCGCGTCGATATGGGTCGAATTGGCGATGCACAACGCCGCGTCGTGCGCGGCGTGGAAGCCCGGCTCGGCGAACTGCGCAGGATTGGTCGCGACGAGCGGCAGGTTCCGCGCATAGGCGAGGTCGATCAGCGCGTCTTCGGAGGCATCCTCGACCTGATCGCCGCGGCGGGCGATCTCGATATAGAGCCGATCGCCGAACAGCGCCTGAAGCCGATCGCAATAGGTTTCGGCACCGTCGGGCTTGTTATCGGCCAGAAGCCTCGCCAGCGCGCCCTCGCCCGCGCCGGTCAGCGCGATCAGGCCATCGCTATGCCCTTCGAGGTCGGTCAGTAGCACATGCGGATCGAGTTCGACCGGCCGGTCGAGGTGCGCGCGGCTGACCAGGTGGCAGAGGTTGTCCCAGCCCGTCTCGTTCTGCGCATAGAGCGCCAGCCAATCGATCGCGCCGGCTCCGGGCAGGTCGATCGGACGCGCCACGGCCAGGAAGGTGCCGATGATCGGCTGCACGCCCATGTCCTTGCAGGCACCGGCGAAAGCGGTCGAGGCATAGAGCCCGTTGCGATCGGCGATGGCGATCGCGGGAAAGCCCCGCTCCTTGGCCAGCTTGGCGATCGCCTTCGGCTCGATCGCCCCGTCGAGCATCGTATAGCTGGAGAAGACCCGCAGGGGCACGAAAGGCGCATAGGACATGGGCCTCAGATTAGGGATTAGCCCCCCGCGGTATCAAGCGCGGAGCTGCATGTCCTTGGGGAAATGTCGCGGGCAAGCTTGCAAAATTGCACAGATATGCTCCTATCCGAGCCCGAGAGGTGTGAGGGGAAGCTGGTTATGGTCGATCTGTCCGGTGCCGACTTGTCGGGGGTCGATAGGCCGCCATCGCTCGTGGATCGCGCCAAGGCGATCATCCTGACGCCCAAGGACGAATGGCCGAAGATCGGCCGCGAGAACACGTCGCAGGGCGACATCCTCACAAGCTACGTCCTGCCCCTCGCCGCGATCGGTCCGGTCGCCTCGCTGATCGGCGGCCAGGTCTTCGGCTACGGCGCCTTCGGCGTCTCGTTCCGGCCCTCGCTGGTCGGCTCGATCATCAGCGCGCTGATCCAGTATATCGTCGTAATCGCCGGGATCTTCGTCCTGGCCTTCATCGCCGATTTCCTGGCTCCCAAATTCAACGGGCAGAGCAACCGCCTGAACGCGTTCAAGCTCGTCGTCTATGCATCGACCGCGGCTTGGCTCTCTCAGGTGTTCGGGCTGATTCCGGCGATCGGTTTCTTCTCGATCCTGGGGCTCTATACGCTCTACCTGTTCTATGTCGGCGTCGGACCGATGATGAAAGTGCCCGAGGACAAGGCCGCAGGCTATACCGCGGTGACCTTCCTCTGCGCGATCGTCGGCGGCTTCATCCTGTCGCTGATCGTCGCGCCGATTACTCTGCTCTTCGCCGGCCTCAGCGGCGGCGCGATCACCCAGTCCGACGGCGACGTCTCGGGCAAGGTCACGATCCCCGGCGGCGGTTCGGTCGATCTCGACAAGATCCAGCAGGCGACCAAGCAGATGGAAGACGCCGCCAACGGCAAGTCGCCGCCGATCGCGCCCGACCGGATGAAGGCCCTGCTGCCCGAGACGATCGGCGCCTACCAGCGCTCGGCCACCGAAAGCGTCTCGGCCGGGGCGATGGGCTCGACCGCGCAGGGCACCTACACCGCCGGCGACAAGAGCTTCGTGCTCAAGATCGCCGACATGTCGGCGCTTGGCGCGCTCTCGGGCCTGGGCGCTGCCATGGGCGTCGAACAGAGCAAGGAAGACGCCAACGGCTACGAGAAGACCTATTCGGTCAACGGCCAGATGCAGAGCGAAAGCTGGAACAAGACCACCAACTCAGGCAAGTTCGGCACGACGGTCAACAACCGCTTCATGATCGAGGCCGAAGGCAGCGCCGGTTCGATCGACGATCTCAAGCAGGCGGTTTCCTCGATCGACCACGACGATCTGGCGGACCTGGTCGGGTAACCCCTAATCCTCTCCGGAACGGGGAGGTGGCAGCGCGCAGCGCTGACGGAGGGGGCTAGCCAACAAAGCCTGCGCTTGCCGAGAGCCCCCTCCACCACCAGCTTCGCTGGCGGTCCCCCTCCCCGTGCCGGGGAGGATCAAATGACTAAAGCAGCGCCTCGATGTCGGCCGCCAGCTTCTCGGGCTTGTCGGTCGGCGCATAACGCCGCACGACCTTGCCGTCGCGGCCGATCAGGAACTTGGTGAAGTTCCACTTGATCCCCTTGGTGCCCAGCACACCCGGCGCCTCGGCCTTGAGCCAGTCGTAGAGCGGTGTCGCGCCGGGACCGTTGACCTCGACCTTGGCCATCAGCGGAAAGCTCACGCCGAAGTTGAGGTCGCAGAAGCTGGCGATCTCGTCCGCATTGCCGGGTTCCTGGTGACCGAACTGGTTGCAGGGGAAGCCGATCACCTCGAAACCGCGCTCGCCGTACTGGCGCCACAGCGCCTCGAGCCCCGCATATTGCGGCGTGAAGCCGCACTTGCTGGCGGTGTTGACGATGAGCAGCACCTTGCCGGCCTTGTCGGCCAGGCTCACACGCTCGCCGTTCGGCAGGGTGGCGTCGAAATCGGCGATCGTGCGGGGCTGCGTCATTCAGGTCCTTTCATCCGCGGGGAAAATCGGCGCGTCGCGACAAGGTGCGGATCTCGCCGATGGTCAGACGATGATCGCCCGCCTTTTCGATGACGTAGTGGTCCTGCTCGTCGCTGGGAAGATTGACGACGAAGCGGATCAGGTCGGCCAGGCTACCGTGGCGCACGGCCTTGAGATCGGAGAGCAGGCCGCCACCGTCGTTGCTGCGGTGGAGCGAAGCGTGATCCCCCCAGTCCGGGCCCGACGCACCATTCGGTTCGGCTTTGAAGGTGCTGGGATTGCTCATGTTTCGCTCCTTTCTCCGTGTCCGCCCTATCGCGCGGCGTGATCCTTAGTGAACACTTTTCCCGCACGGAGGTTGCAGCGCAAAGTCGCTATTCGAGCTTGCCGTCGTGAAGCCGCACGACGCGATCCATGGCCTGGGCCAGGCGTTCGTTGTGCGTCGCGACGATCGCCGCAGAGCCCTCGCCCCGCACGAGCTTGAGGAACTCACCGAACACGCGATCCGCGGTCGCCTCGTCGAGGTTGCCCGTGGGCTCGTCGGCCAGGACCAGCTCGGGCTTGTTGGCCAGCGCGCGCGCCACGGCGACGCGCTGCTGCTCGCCACCCGAGAGCTGGCTGGGCCGATGATCGAGCCGCGCGCCGAGCCCGAGCGCAACGAGCAGTTCGGTCGCCCGAGCGGTCGCTTCCTCGTGCGTACGGCCGGCGACGAGCTGCGGCAGCAGCACGTTCTCGATCGCGTTGAAGTCGGGCAGCAGGTGGTGGAACTGGTAGACGAAGCCCAGATGGTCGCGGCGCAGCGTGGTCCGCGCGTCACCGTCGAGCGCCGTGGCATTGGTGCCGGCGATCTCGATCTTGCCCTGGAAGCCGCCCTCGAGCAGACCGATCGCCTGGAGCATGGTCGACTTGCCCGAGCCCGAAGGACCGAGCAGCGCGACGATCTCGCCCGGCTGCACAGCCAGATCGACCCCGCGCAGCACGTCGATCGTCACGCCGCCCTGTGCGAAGCTGCGCTTGAGGTCGGTGATGCGGACGACTGGTTCACTCATAACGCAGCACCTGCACGGGATCGGTGCTCGCCGCGCGGAAGGCGGGATAGAGCGTCGCGAGGAAGGAGAACACCAGCGCCATGACGCTGATCACGGCGATCTCGACCGGATCGGAACGGCTGGGCAGTTCGGTCAGGAACCGGATCGAGGGATCCCAGAGGTTCTGCCCGGTGACAAGCTGAACCAGGTTCACGATCGGCTGGCGGAAATAGAGGAAGACGAAGCCGAGCAGCAGGCCCGTGATGGTGCCCAGCGCGCCGATGACGAAGCCCGTGGTGACGAAGATCTTGAGCAGCGAGCGCCGCGTCGCGCCCATCGTGCGCAGGATCGCGATGTCGCGGGTCTTTGCGCGCACCAGCATGATCAGCGACGAGAGGATGTTGAACACCGCAACGAGGACGATGATCGACAGCACGACGAACATCGCCACGCGCTCGACCGCCAGCGCCTCGAACAAGGAGGCGTTGATCGTCTTCCAGTCGGTGACGACGGCCTGCCCCTGGAGGCGCTCGGCCAGCGGATGCAGGATCTCGCCGACCCGGTCGGGATCATTGGTGGTGATCTCGATCATGCCCACCGAGTCCCCGGTCAGCAGCAGGGTCTGCGCGTCGGGGATCGGCATGACCACGAAGGCCTGGTCATAGTCGTAGACGCCGATCTCGAAGATCGCCGAGATATGATAGGCGACCTGCCGCGGCACCGTGCCGAACGGCGTCGAGCGACCGGCCGGATTGATGATCGTGATCGTATCGCCGACCTGCGCGCCGAGGTTCTCGGCCAGCCGCGCGCCGATCGCGACGTTGCTGGAACCGGCCTGCAGATCGATCAGCCGGCCCGATTTCACCTGCGGCTGGATGCGGCGAATGTCCTCGGCGGTATTGCCGCGTACCAAGATCGCCTCGACCCGGCCGTTGAAGGTCGCGAGCAGCGGCTGCTCGATCAGCGGCGACGCGCGGACGACACCCGGAGTTTTGCGCACGTCGGCGAGTACGCCCTGCCAGTTCTCCAGCCGTCCGCCATAGGCGTTGACGATGGCATGGCCGTTGAGACCGACGATCTTGTCGAACAGCTCGGCACGGAAGCCGTTCATCACGCTCATGACGATGACCAGCGCGGCCACGCCGAGCGCGACGGCGACGAGACTGATGCCGGCGACGAGCGCGATGAAGGCCTCGCCGCGTCCGGGAAGCATATAGCGCTTGGCGATCGTCCATTCGAAAGGGCTGAGGATCAAGCGGAGTTTGCCTGTCAGATAACCGGTATGGGTTCGCCGGCGGTTTAGGGTCAGCCGTGGGGCCTTGGCAAGCACCGTGACCATGCCAGGCTTAACCTGTGTGAAACCAATTCGCTTGTGGCCTGCTGAACCATTCTCCTTGGCCCCTCGTTAGAAACCCCCGGCTAGATAGCATGCAACGATCATGAAGGGATCTGACGCGTGTTTGTTACGAGAAGCAGCAATGGACCGCTCGTCGCCGAGCGCCGCACACCGGTCGCCCCCAAGCCACCCGAGCCGGCCAAGCCGCTCTCGCAGCAGCCCGAAGTGCGTTTTGTCGCTCCCGCTCACAACGAGACCCCGCGTCCTGTGGTCCAGGCCGGTGCGCTGAGCGCGGTCCAGCACGGCGCCAACAAGGTCTACGGCATGGTGTCCAAGTTCACCTGAAAGGCCGTTTGCGCCGCGATGAGAACCCCTGACCGGAGCGCCGCGGCACAGCGAAACATACCAAACCGGGGAGTTCGGCGACCGCCCCGCCGCGCTCCCCTTGCTTTCGCGACCGACTAGGCCCAAATGCGCGGCATATAGGGCTCGCTGGCCGGACGATTCTATGAACTTTACCAATCCTTTTCTCGATCGCGATGGCGACAAGCTTCGCGAGGAATGCGGCGTATTTGGCGTGATCGGCGCCAAGGATGCCGCTTCGATGACCGCTCTGGGCCTCCATGCCCTGCAGCATCGCGGCCAGGAGGCCGTGGGCATCACCAGCTTCGACGGTAGCGAGTTCTACTCGCATCGCGGCATCGGCCACGTCGCGCAGGTGTTCAACAGCGCCGAACGGCTCGCCGAACTGCCGGGTGCGATGGCCTCGGGCCACGTCCGCTATTCGACGACCGGCGGCTCGGGCCTGCGCAACGTGCAGCCGCTGTTCGCCGATCTCGCCTCGGGTGGGTTCTCGATCGCGCACAACGGCAACATTTCGAACGCGATGCACCTCAAGCGCGATCTCGTGCAGAAGGGCGCCATCTTCCAGTCGACCTCGGACACCGAGGTCATCATCCACCTCGTCGCCACCAGCCGCTATCCTACGCTTCTGGACAGGTTCGTGGATGCGTTGCGCATGGTCGAGGGCGCCTATTCGCTGATCTGCATGACCAGCGAAGGCATGATCGCCTGCCGCGATCCGCTGGGCATCCGCCCTTTGGTGATGGGCCGCATCGGCGATGCCATCGTCTTCGCCAGCGAGAGCGTCGCGCTCGACGTCGTCGGTGCCGAGCTGATCCGCCAGATCGAACCGGGCGAACTCGTCCAGGTCGATCACAAGGGCACGATCTCCAGCCATCGCCCCTTCGGCAATTTCAACGCGCGCCCCTGCATCTTCGAGCACGTCTACTTCAGCCGCCCCGACTCGGTGCTCGATGGCCAGTCGGTCTACAACGTGCGCAAGCAGATCGGCGTCGAGCTGGCCAAGGAATCGCTGGCTGCAGCGGACCTCGTCATCCCCGTGCCCGACAGCGGCGTGCCCGCGGCGATCGGTTATGCCCAGCAATCGGGCATTCCCTTCGAGCTCGGCATCATCCGCTCGCACTACGTCGGCCGAACGTTCATCCAGCCTTCGGACGGCGCACGCCATGCCGACGTCAAGCGCAAGCACAACGCCAACCGCGCGCTGGTCGAAGGCAAGCGCATCGTGCTGATCGACGATTCGATCGTGCGCGGCACCACCTCGATGAAGATCGTGCAGATGATGCGCGATGCCGGCGCGGCCGAAGTGCACATGCGCATCGCCAGCCCGCCGACCGAACATTCGTGCTTCTACGGCGTCGATACGCCCGAACGTTCGAAGCTGCTCGCCGCGCGGATGGACATCCAGGCGATGGCCGAGTTCATCCAGGCTGACAGCCTGGCCTTCGTCTCGATCGATGGCCTCTATCGCGCCGTCGGCGAAGCCGGTCGCAACAAGGGCTGTGCGCAATACTGCGACGCCTGCTTCACCGGCGACTATCCGACCCGCCTGACCGACCTGGCCGAGCGCGATACCCCCGATCTGCTGACCCTGCCGATCAACCGCGTCGCGTAAGGGAGTTCGGACATGAGTGAAGGGCCCTTCTCCGGCCAGGTGGCGCTCGTCACCGGCGCCAGCCGCGGCATCGGTGCGGCCACGGCCGAAGCTCTGGCCAAGGCCGGTGCGCACGTCGTCCTGACCGGGCGCGACACCAAGCGGCTCGAGGAAATCGAGGAGCGCATCTTCCAGGCCGGCGGCAATGCGACGATCGCGCCGGTCGACCTGGCCGAGCCCGACGGCATCGCTCGGCTCGCGACGGCGATCTCGCAGCGCTGGAAGGCGCTCGACATGCTGGTGATCAACGCGGCGGTTCTGCCCGAGCTGACCTCGGTCCAGGACATCAGCCAGCGCGCCTTCAACCAGGCGCTGACGGTAAACGTCCTCGCCACCCAGTCGCTGATCGCCAATTTCGACCCGATGCTGCGGCGGAGCGCCGATCCGCGCGTGATCGGCGTGACCAGCTCGGTCGGCGCCCAGCCGCGCGCCTTCTGGGGCGCCTATGGCGCGACCAAGGCCGCTTTCGACGTGCTGCTCGACTGCTATGCCCAGGAAACGCGCAACGTCTCGAAGCTGCGCGTGGCGATCGTCAATCCGGGCGCGACGCGCACGGCGATGCGCGCACGCGCCTATCCGGGCGAAGATCCGGCTTCGGTGAAGGCTCCCGAAGTCGTTGCGGAAAGGCTGGTTTCGCTTTTGGCAGAACCCTTTGCCAGTGGTCATAGAGAGTCCGTTAACTAGCGAAATAAACTCCCCCGTAGCCAGACCGGCAGCATAACCGGTCGACCGGCGGCGCTCGATTGGCCGCCGGGAAGGATTACGGAGCCCGGGATGTCCAATTTCGCTTCACAGGATCGCTACGCTTCGGCCGCGCAGGAGGATCGCTCCTCGCCGCGGACGCGCATCTCGATCCCGGCCTCGCTGCGCCCTTCGGGCTCGCGCGGGTTCCAGACCGTGGTGCAAGATCTCTCGCTCTCGGGCTTTTCGGCCATGGCGATCAACCGCCTGCATCCCGGAACGCTGTGCTGGCTGACGATCCAGGGCATGGAATCGATGGAAGCCCAGGTGATCTGGTGGAACAACAGCCTGGTCGGCTGTGCCTTCAACCAGCTGCTCAACCCGATCATCCACGACAACCTGCTCGAGCGCTGGCGCGGTAGCGGGATCTTCCGCTCGGTCTCGTAAGCTCGAAATCAGCGCCCAGCGGCGCTCTTCATCGCACGATAGGCCTCGAGCGCGCGCTCGCGGGCTTCGCGGTGACCGATGATCTTGGCCGGATAGGAACCACGCCGATCGTCGGGCGGATCATGGATATCGTCGTCCGACAGGTCGGCGAGTTCGGGCACCCATTCGCGGATATAGCCGGCAGCGTCGAACTTGGGTGACTGGGTCAGCGGCGCCATGATGCGGGTGAACAGGTTGGCGTCGACGCCGCTGCCGGCGACCCACTGCCAGTTTACCGCGTTGTTGGCATAGTCGGCGTCGACCAGGGTATCCCAGAACCAGCGCTCGCCCTCGCGCCAGTCGATAAGCAGATGTTTTATCAGGAAACTCGCCGCGATCATGCGGACGCGGTTGTGCATCCAGCCGGTATGCCAGAGCTGGCGCATGCCGGCATCGACGATCGGATAGCCGGTGCGGCCCTGCTGCCAGGCCTTGAGATCGGCGGCACTGCGCCGCCAGGAAAACGACCTGAATTCATCGCGATAGGAGCGCTCAGCATAGTCGGGAAACTGCCAGATCACGGTCTGCGCATAGTCGCGCCAGAGCAGTTCGCCGCGGAAACTTGACACCCCCTCGCCGCGCCGCATTGCCACCGCATTCCACACCTGTGTCGGCGAAATCTCGCCAAAATGCAGGTGCGGCGACAGACGCGAGGTGCCCTCGACCGAGGGCAGGTTGCGGTCGCGCTCGTAGTCGGCGGCGACGTGAAGAAACTCGTCGAGCGAGTCCTGCGCCGCCGCCTCGCCGCAGGCCCAGTCCTTGCGCAGGCCCGCCGCCCAGTCGGGCTTGCTGGGCAGCAGGTTCCAGTCGGCGAGGTCATCGGACTTCGGCCAGGTCGCGGGACTGGTCAGCGCGGGCTCATCGAGCGGCTCGCGCTCGGGCAGGCGCTGCATCGCAGCCTTCGCGAAAGGCGTGTAGATCTTGAACGGCGTCCCGGCACCCGTCGTGACCGCGCCCGGCGACAGCAGGTAGTTGCCGTCGTGGATATGGAGGTCGAGCCTGGCCGCCAGGGTTTCCTCGGCCGCACGCCACCAGGGTTCGTAGTGCGCGATGGCGTGGACCGACTTGGCGCCGGTCTGCCTGGCGAGCTTGACCAATTCGGCGACGCTTTCGCCCCGCCGCAGGATCAGCTTCGAATGGTGCCGGCCGAGCGAGCGTCCGAGCGCTTCGAGGCTGTGATGCAGCCACCAGCGCGAGGCCCCACCGAGCTTGCGGTCGCCTGGAGTCTCGTCGTCGAGCACGAAGACCGGGATCACCGGGCCTTCGCTGGCGGCGGCGCAGAGCGCGGGCTGATCGGCGAGCCGCAGGTCGCGGCGCAGCCAGACGAGGACGGGGGCGGTCACGGCTTGAGCTCGACCCGGAAATTGCCGGCGGTGATGCCGGAAAAGCGCTGGTCGCCCAGCACGATCGTCTCACCCTGAACCTCGGCTAGCGGCATGCGCGACCAGAACAGGAAGGCCTGTGCTTCGGGACTGTGAACGGCGCGCACCGCAATGCGCGGATCGGACATTCCGATCGGCCGAAATGGCGTCCTGGCCTTCAAGGCCAAGAACGGTTCGCTCTCATAGCTGCCATAGGCGCTATCGGTACGGACCAGGACCTCACGTCGCCAGAAGGTCAACGGCGTCGGATTGGCCACGACCATGCGAATACCCGGCACCAGATCGCGCGCCTGCGCGGCCGCCTGGGCGCTGATGCCGAGATTCAGCGCAAGATAGGCGACGATCCCGGCAAACGCCGTCGCGGCCGGCCGCCGCCAGTCGCGCCGTCCGACCTTGTCCCGCTTCCGCGAATGCCACACGCCGGCGATCAGCATCGCCAGCAGCCAGGGATCGACGATGAACAGCGCATCGCCATAGAACCAGCGGTGCGAGAAAGGTTCCAGCAGGCGCACGCCGTAGGAGTTCATCCAGTCGAACAGCGGATGGCTGAGGCAGCCCAGATAGGCCAGCGCCAGCAGCCAGCCCGGTCGCAGCGGCAGGCGATCGGCGGGACGCTTGCCGCGCCGCGTTTGCCAGCGATCGTACCAGATCATCGCCCCGGTCAGCAGCAGCGGCAGGACCAACATGGCGATCGGCCCGTGGGTGATCCCGCGCCGCAAGGCCAGGCTGACCGTGCCGAGCACCGTGCAGCCGGCGTCGATGTCGGGAATGTTCGCGGCGATGATCAGGGTCGGCATCGCCAGCCCGGTCTTGCGCTTGAGCCCCATCTGGCCGAGCAGCGCGCCGACGAGGCTATGCGTGACATTGTCCATGCGCACCTTGGTGCAAGTCCGCGCGAACAAAGGCAATCCCCGCTTGCAGCATCGCCTTGGCTCGGGCGTTATCCGCAAACATGACCGATCACCCCACCCCTCCCCGCTCCGCGCACGGCTGGCGCATCGACCCGCGCCACGCGCTGATCGCCGGGCTACTGTGCTGGGCGGGTTTCGCCGCGATGGCGGTGCTGATGCAGAGCGGGAGGATGGGCGCCTTCGACGCGGCCGGGCTCAGGCTGTGGCGCGATCATGCCGACCTCGGCCTGCCGCGCGGACCCGGCTGGCTGATCGAGGCGGTACGCGACTATACCGCGCTCGGCGGATTGCTGCTGCGCCACCTTTTCGCGCTCGCGGCCGTGGCGGCGCTGCTGTTCCTGCGCCTGCGCCGCGAGGCCGTGCTGTTCGCGGCCACGGTCATGAGCGGCTGGTTGGTCGGCAGCGCGCTCAAGGCGCTGTTCGGCCGTGCGCGACCCGACATCGTCCCGCACCTGATGGCGGTCGACGGCGCGAGCTTTCCCAGCGGGCATTCGTTCAACGCCGCCGTCGTCTATATCGCGATGGCGCTGGCCTTCGCCGCACTGAGCCCGCATCGGCGCTTGCGCTGGACCTTGATCGGCGGCGCGCTGCTGCTGACCTTGCTGGTCGGCCTGAGCCGGGTCTGGCTGGGCGTGCACTTTCCCAGCGACGTCCTGGCCGGCTGGCTCGGCGGCGCGGGCTGGGCCTTCCTCGCGTCGGCCCTGCTCTACCGGCCCGCAGCCGTGGTGGCCGAGGCCGGAACCTAGAGTTCCGGCCCGCCCTCGGTCACGGTCCAGGTCTGGCCCTTGGCGAGCAGCTTGCCGAGATCGGCCGACTTGCCGGCGTTGACCTGGCGGTCCTGGCCGAGCAGTTCGTCCTCGAAGGTCGGACGCGGATCGTCGTAGAGCACGCCGAGCGCCATCGGGAACGGTCCGAACGGCATTTCGACCAGCATGTGCGCGATCGCGCGGTTGGTCACGTCGTGGACGATCACGCCCGCCGCCTGCCAGTCACCATCGACGACGTCGACGACTTCGAGATGCAGGTGATCGATGTTGAGCGCGATGCCCTTGACGCCGCCCGACTTCTCGCTGCCGAACAGCATCGGCTCGCCGTTCTTGAGCCAGAGCTGGCTGCCCTCGGCACCCTTGGGGGCGGCGAAGTCCTCGAAGCGGTCCTTGTTATAGACGATGCAGTTCTGGAAGATCTCGACGAAGGCCGCGCCCTTGTGGGCGTGGGCGGCCTTGAGCACGCCCGAGAGCTCCTTCGACACGTCGAAGCCACGCGCGACGAAGCGCGCGCCGGCGCCGAGCGCGAGGGCCGCGGGCTGCGCCGGGCGATCGACCGAACCCACCGGCGACGACGGCGACGGCGTGCCGAGGCGGCTGGTCGGCGAGTACTGGCCCTTGGTCAGGCCGTAGATCTCGTTGTTGAACAGCAGAATCTGGCAGTTCAGGTTGCGACGCAGGATGTGCATCGTGTGGTTGCCGCCGATCGACAGGCCATCGCCGTCACCGGTGACGAGCCAGACGTCGAGCTCGGGATTGGCCAGCTTGATGCCCGTGGCGAAAGCCGGCGCACGACCGTGGATCGTGTGGAAGCCATAGCTCTCGACGTAATAGGGGAAGCGGCTCGAGCAGCCGATGCCCGAGACGAACACGGTGTTCGCCGGATCGGCGCCGATCTCGGGCAGAGTGCGCTGCACGGCCTTGAGGATCGCATAGTCGCCGCAACCCGGGCACCAGCGGACTTCCTGATCCGACTCCCAGTCCTTGAGAGTGGTCTGGATGGGGCTCATGTCGTTCATGGGTTCACCGCCTTGGTGCTGGGGAGCTGGGTGTCGTCGGCGTCGACCTCGCCACCCTCGTTGCCCGGAATGCCGTCGAAGAAGGTCGCGATGGCCTCCTGCAGTTCGGCGATCGTGAAAGGCTGGCCGCTGGTCTTGGTCAGCGGCTTGGCATCGACCAGGAACTGATCGCGCAGCACGGTCTTGAACTGGCCCGTGTTCATCTCGGGCACGAGCACATGATCGTAGCTGTGCAGCAGTTCGCCCAGGTTCTGCGGCAGCGGCCAGATGTGGCGGACGTGGACGTGGCTGACGTCGAGGCCCTTGGCGCGCATGCGGCGCACCGCCTGGTGGATCGGCCCGTAGGTCGAGCCCCAGCCGACCACGGCCAGCTTGCCGCCGGCCTGACCCAGCGCGACGTCCTGATCGGGGATCGAAGCGGCGATGCCGTCGATCTTGGCCTTGCGGGCGTCGGTCTGCGTCTGGTGCGCGAGCGGCGAGTAATCGATGTTGCCGGTATCGACCGCCTTCTCGATGCCGCCGATGCGGTGCATCAGGCCCGGCGTACCCGGCTTGATCCAGGGGCGCACGCCCTTGTCGTCGCGCTTGAACGGCAGGACCACCCTAGTCTCTTCTGGGCCGTCACCGTTCTTCTCTTCGAGGAACTCGACGGGGAACTCGGCGAAGTCGGCCGGGTTCGGCACCTTCCACGGCTCGGCCGCATTGGCGATGTAGCCATCGGTCAGCAGGATGACCGGAGTCATGTACTGCACGGCGATGCGGCAGGCCTCGATCGCGACCTCGAAGCAATCGGCCGGCGAGCGCGCGGCGATCACCGGGATCGGCGCGTCGCCGTTGCGGCCGTAGACCGCCTGATAGAGGTCCGACTGCTCGGTCTTGGTCGGCAGGCCGGTCGACGGACCGCCGCGCTGCGAGTTGACGATGACAAGCGGCAGTTCGGTCATGATGGCGAGGCCCATCGCCTCGCCCTTGAGCGCGATGCCCGGACCCGACGACGAGGTGACGCCGAGCTGGCCGGCATAGGAAGCGCCGATGGCGGCGCAGATCGCGGCGATCTCGTCTTCCGCCTGGAAGGTGGTGACGCCGAATTCCTTCATCTTCACGAGGTTGTGAAGGATCGCCGAGGCCGGGGTGATCGGATAGCCGCCGAAGAACATCGGCAGCTTGGCCAGCTGCGCACCCGCGACGAGACCGTAGGACACCGATTCAGCACCGGTGACCGTGCGGTAGAGACCCGCCGGCGACGGCGAGGGTTCGAGATGCAGCTTCTTGAGCGGACCTGCGAGCTCGGCCGTCTCACCATAGGCATGGCCGGCGTTGAGCGCGGCGATGTTGGCATCGGCCAGGATCTTCTTGTCGCCCTTGAACTTGGCATTCAGCCCGTCGATGATCGGCTGGCGATCACGGTCGAACATCCAGAGCGCCAGGCCCAAGGTCCACATGTTCTTGCAACGCAGCGCGTCCTTGTTGCCGAGGCCGAACGGCTTCACGGCTTCGACGGTCAGCGCACTGATGTCGAAGGCCAGCAGGTCCCACTTGGCGAGGCTGCCGTCCTCGAGCGGATTGGCCTCGTACTTGGCCTTCTCGAGGTTGCGCTTGTTGAACTCGCCGCTGTCGGCGATGATCAGGCCGCCGGCCTTGAGCGCGGCGACATTGGTCTTCAGCGCGGCCGGGTTCATCGCCACCAGCACGTCGGGCTGATCGCCCGCGGTGGTGATCTCGGTCGAGCCGAAATTGATCTGGAAGGCGGAAACGCCGAACAGGGTGCCGATCGGCGCGCGGATCTCCGCCGGGAAGTCCGGGAAGGTCGCCAGGTCGTTGCCCGCGAGCGCGGTGGAAAGGGTGAACTGCCCGCCGGTCAACTGCATGCCGTCGCCGGAGTCACCGGCGAAGCGCACCACGACCGCTTCTGGAACGTCATTCTCGCGCGGCTTTGCCGCTTCGTCACCTTCGGCCAAAATCGTTGCCATCACTGTCCTCTATGGCGTCGGTCTATCTACTGCCGGTCGCCCTACGCTCCCGCGGGGGAAGCACAATTCAGAAAAACTGTCAGGCGACAAAGCCTCTGTCGCCAACATACAATCTGCAAGACGCCGCAGGCGCAGCCTAGTCAAGCAGCAATGCAGGCCATATGGGTATGGCGAGCCGTTTGTGCCCGGAAAGATCATTCATGCCTGAGTTCAGATCATTTTTCCCGACTCGGGTCGGGCCCTGCCGATGAGCGATTTCAGCGCGCTGCCCTATCGTCCCTGCGTCGGCGTGATGCTGGTCAACGGCGACGGGCAGGTCTTCGTCGGCAAGCGGATCGACAACAAGGAAGGCGACGCCTGGCAGATGCCGCAGGGCGGGGTCGACGAGGGCGAGGACCTGCGCCCCGCCGCGCTGCGCGAACTGGCCGAGGAAACCGGCGTCCGCGAGGACCTGGTGACGATCATCGCCCAGTCACGCGAAGAACTGCTCTACGACCTGCCCGACGAGCTGATCGGCAAGCTGTGGAAGGGCAAGTACCGCGGCCAGCGCCAGACCTGGTTCCTGCTGCGCTTCGCCGGCGAGGACGCGGACATCGACCTCAACGCCCACGACCCGGCCGAATTCCTCGAATGGAAATGGGTCGCGCCCGAGACGCTGCCGGACATCATCGTGCCCTTCAAGAAGCGCGTCTATCGCACTGTCCTGGAAGAGTTTCGCGATCTGATTTGAGTATCCTCCCCGGCACGGGGAGGTGGCAGCGCGCAGCGCTGACGGAGGGGGCTCTCATCCAGGCGCACCCTCGCGAGGAAGCATCACACGATAGCCCCCTCCACCACCGCCTACGGCGGCGGTCCCCCTCCCCGTACCGGGGAGGATCAGTTCTCGCTGACGACCGGCTGCGGCTTGACCGCGTCGGCCGAGACGACGCGCGGCGGCGGGCCCTTGGCGATCACCGCCGAAAGCGCGCGCGTGGCTTCGCAATTGCTGCCGCACAGGCCTTCGAGGCGGCTCAGGTTGCGGCGCGCCTTCTCGATCGCGCCCTTCTCGGCGAGCGCGGCGCCCTCGCCCGAGATCGCCTGGACGTTGCTCGGCTCGGTCTTCAGCGCCTCGCGATAGTAGTGGAGCGCCTTGCCCTGCATGCCCTGGCGGCGAGTCGCCTCGGCCAGGTCGAGCAGGATCTGGATATTGCCGGGCTGCACGGTCAGCGCCGCCTCATAGGCGTCGACCGCCTCGTTGACGCGGCCGGCGGCCAGTTCGGCGCGACCTTGCGACAGCAGCGCCGAAGCCCGCGGATCGAGCGGCTTGGCCGGCGCGGAGAAACTGACGCTTGAGGTAACGGCGACGAGCAGGGATAGGGCAAGTGCAGCGGGCGTGTAGCGCATCAACAGGTCCTTGGCCGAAGCAGCGGTCATGGGCATTTCCATGACAGTTAGCAGCTTCGGGTTAAGATCGCGACGAAAAATCCGTCGGTTCCGTCGTGAAACGGGCTGAGCCGCAGGCCCTCGCCGCGCATTTGCCCCGCCGGAAGCATCGGCACCGTCGCTTGCCATTCGCCGTGACGGGCGAGGAAGGCGTCGACCTGCCCCGCGCCTTCGCGGTCAAGCAGCGAGCAGGTGACATAGACCAGCCGGCCGCCGGGGCGCACCAAGGTGGCCGCAAGATCGAGCAGCCGCGCCTGCAGCGCGACATAGCGCGCGAGCTGCTTTTCGGTGAGCCGCCAGCGCGCCTCGGGATTGCGCCGCCAGGTCCCCACGCCCGAGCACGGCGCATCGACGAGCACCGCGTCCGCCTTGGCCTGCCACGCGGCCAGCGCCTCGGCCTCGCGTCCGGTATCGAGCAGGACCGTCTCGACGATCGAGACGCCCGCGCGCTCGGCGCGCGGCATGAGGCGCGACAGGCGCGCGCGGTCGGCATCGCTGGCGATCAGGCGCCCGCGGTTCGCCATCGCCGCGGCGAGTGCGAGCGTCTTGCCCCCGGCCCCGGCGCAGAGATCGATCACGGTCTCGCCGGGCTGCGCCGCCAGCGCCTCGCAGGTGAGCTGCGAGCCCGTGTCCTGGACCTCGATCCGCCCGGCCTTGTAGGCGTCCCACTGCTCGACCGGTGTGCCGAACGGCAGGCGCAGGCCCTGCGCCGCGACCGTGGCTTCGCCCGGCGAAGGCAGTTCGATCGTCGCGCGATCGGCCTTCAAAGTGTTGATCCTGAGGTCGAGCGGGGCGCGATCGAGCAGCGCCGCCGCTTCTGCGCCGACGAGCCCGCTATCGGCCAGCGCCTGCTCGAGCCAGGCCGGCGCCACGCCGGGCTGGGCGACGGGCTCGTCCGGCGCGATCGGCGCAGGCGCATGGCGCGAGCCGTCGAACAGTGTCGCCAATGCGGCATCGTCCTGCGCGAGCAGCAGCATGGCGGCGCGCCCGCTCTCGGGTATCTCACCGCAAGCGCGGATAGCCGCATAGGCGAGCTCGCGCACGGCTCGGCGATCGCCGCTGCCGGCGAAGCGGCGCGACTTGAACCAGTCCGAGATCAGCCGGTCGGCCGGCGCGCCATTGTCGCGCGCCGCCGCGATGACGAGGTCGAGCACCTCGATCGCCGCCTGGACCCGTGCGGCGGGCGTCATCGCCGCTTACCGGGTCGGATAGTTCGGCGCCTCGCGCGTGATCGAGACGTCGTGGACGTGGCTCTCGCGCAGGCCGGCATTGGTGATGCGGATGAACTGCGCCTTGGTGCGCAGGTCGTCGATCGACTGCGAACCGGTATAGCCCATCGCCGCGCGGATGCCGCCGACGAGCTGGTGGATCACGTCCTTGGCCGGGCCCTTGTAGGGCACCTGGCCCTCGATACCCTCGGGCACCAGCTTCATCTGGTCCTTGATGTCGCCCTGGAAGTAGCGATCGGCCGAACCGCGGCCCATCGCGCCGACCGAGCCCATGCCGCGGTACGACTTGTAGGCGCGGCCCTGGTAGATGAAGCTCTCGCCCGGCGCTTCCTCGGTACCCGCGAGCATCGAGCCGATCATGATCGTCGAGGCGCCCGCGGCGAGCGCCTTGGCGGCGTCGCCCGAAGTGCGCAGACCGCCGTCGCCGATCACCGGCACGCCCGACTTGGCGGCCTCGGCCGCGGCTTCCATGATCGCGGTGAGCTGCGGCACGCCGACACCCGCGACGATGCGCGTGGTGCAGATCGAGCCCGGGCCGATGCCGACCTTGACCGCATCGGCGCCGGCATCGATCAGCGCGCGCGTCGCTTCGGCCGTGGCGACGTTGCCGGCGATGACCTGCGCCGAGTTCGACAGCTTCTTCACGCGCTCGACCGCGCGGGCCACGTCCTTGTTATGGCCGTGGGCGGTATCGATGATGACGACGTCGCATTCGGCCGCAAGCAGCGCCTCGGTACGATCGAAGCCCTTTTCGCCGACGGTCGTCGCCGCGGCGACGCGCAGGCGGCCCGAGGCGTCCTTGGTCGCGTTGGGGAAGTTGACCGCCTTCTCGATGTCCTTGACCGTGATCAGGCCGATGCAGTGGAAGGCATCGTCGACGACCAGCAGCTTCTCGATGCGGCGCTGGTGCAGCAGGCGGCGCGCCTCTTCCTGATCGACGCCGAGCTTCACCGTGGCGAGGTTCTCGTGCGTCATCAGTTCGCGCACCGGCTGGGCCGGGTTGGCGGCGAAGCGGACGTCGCGGTTGGTCAGGATGCCGACGAGCTTGCCGCTGGCCTCGACCACGGGGATGCCGCTGATGCGGTTCGCCTGCATGATCGCCTGGGCATCCCCCAGGGTGGCGTCGGGCGTGATCGTGATCGGGTTGACCACCATGCCGCTCTCGAAGCGCTTGACCGCGCGCACCGCGGCAACCTGTTCCTCGACCGTGAGGTTGCGGTGGAGCACGCCGATACCGCCGAGTTGCGCCATGACGATGGCCATGTCGGCTTCGGTGACCGTGTCCATCGCCGAGGAGATGACCGGAATGTTGAGCCCGATCTCGCGCGTCAGCCGCGTGCGGGTGTCGGCCTCGCTCGGCAGGAAGTCGGACTCGGCCGGACGCAGCAGGACGTCGTCGAAAGTCAGGCCGAGAGGGATGTCCATGGTGCCACTGCGCCTTTCGCGGTTGGATTCGTGGCGGCCCATGTAATCAAGCCGGCCCGATACCGCTAGGGCTGAATTGCACCTTGTCCTTCCCCCTCGATGGGGGAAGGATGCGAAGACTTGGTGAGCGCAGCGAACCTAGTCGCAGCTGGATGGGGGTGAGTGCGCAGTCGACCGATGCATCAGCCGGCGAAAATCACCCCTACCCAACTCCGGCTAGGCGACAAGTCGCCAAGCCTCCGTATCCCTCCCCCATCAAGGGGGAGGAAGCAGTCCCTACTTCTTCCCCTCGCTCCGTCGGGGAACGCGGCGGACGTCGGCGAACCAGCGGCCCAGCGCGACCTGGAAGGCGACGTCTTCGGCCGCGCCGCCGAGTTCGATCTTCTGCGACAGGTCGTCCTTGGGGCGGTGGTAACCGCCCTCGAAGAAGGCCTCGAGCCGCGCCATGTCGCCATAGGCGCTGGTGACCATGACCGCGGGAATGTCGTGCTGGTGCAATGCCCAGCCGTCCTGGCGGCGGACATAGGCGTCGATCCCGTCGCTGGCGACGAGCTTGCGCTTCTGCTGCCGGGCCACGGCGGCAATCTGCGCGTCGAGCGAGGTCATGCCCTTGCCGACGATCGCGATCGGGGTGCCCGCGGGCGCGATGGCGAAGCTGTCGATGTTGAAGGCCGCGACGATCTGACCCAGCGGCAAAGGCGGATTGTCGGCGAAGGCATGCGCGCCGAGCAGGCCCAGTTCCTCGGCCGTGGTGGCAAGGAAGTAGATGTCGCGATCGGCCGGCGGCATGCGCACCAGCCGACGCGCGGTCTCGGTCAGCACGGCCAGACCGCTGGCATTGTCGATCGCACCGTTGCAGATCTGGTCCTCGGCCGGCGGTTCGGCGCAGCGCCCGAAGCTGTCCCAATGCGCAAGGAACAGCACGGCGCCGGCATCGGAACGACGCCCCGGAATCTTGCCGATCAGGTTGTGCGTCTTGATCGTCGTCTCGGTGCTCGTCGCCTCGAGCGTCGCGGTCAGTTCGAGCGGCTGCGGCGCGAAGCCCGGTGCCACGGCCAGCTTCTCGAGCCCGTCCAGGCTGCGCGAGGCGCCCTGGAACAGCGCCACTGCGCCTTCGCGCGTGATGAAGCCTTCGAGATCGCCGCCGACATCGTCTTCGGCCAGGGCATAACCCGAACGCCGACGCCGCGCGGCAACGCTGTCGAGCGTGCGATCGCCGTCGAGCACGGTCAGCACCGCCGAGGCGCCGGCTGCGAGCAGCGCGTTCTGGCGCTCGCTGTCGTCGATCCCGGCATCGAGCAGCAACGCGATGCGCCCGGCCAGCTCGCTGCGCGCGGGTAGCGCTCCCTGCCCGCGGCCGACGAACAGCACCGGTGCATCCTTGACCAGCGCGCGCCGCCCCGAGGTCAGCATCAGCACCGCGTCGCGCGGTACGTACTGCCGGCGGCCCTTGCGCGTGAACATCGCCGAGGACGAGGCCGGCTCGCGCGCGATCAGGGTGACCGGAGCGAACCATTCGTGACCAGGCGTGTTGGTGCCCGAGACGAGGCCGATGTCGAACCACTGCTTGGCGAGATAGCGCAGGGTCTTCGCCTCGCCGTCGGTGCCGGGCTCACGCCCCTCGAAATCGTCGCTGGCCAGTGCGCGGATATGCTGCATCAGCTGGGCTTCGAGCACCGTGTCGCGACGCGACGCAGCGAGGCTCTCTGAAGACAGGCCGAGACCCGTCATCAGCATGCAACCGATGATCGCAAGCCTGCCCCTGTTCATCCGGTCAAGTTACAGCATCGCCTAGGGTCATCAAGATTTATGACTGTTAACCAAGAGGTTTTATTCAGCCGTCCAACCGCCATCCATGCTCATGTTGGCCCCCGTCACGTTGGCTGCGGCCTCGCTGCACAGGAACACCGCCATCGCGCCGATGTCGCTCGGCTGGACGAAGGACTTGGTCGGCTGGCGCACGAGCAGCACGTCCTCGATCACCTGCTCGCGCGTCAGGCCGCGCGCCTTCATCGTGTCGGGGATCTGGTTCTCGACCAGCGGCGTCCAGACGTAGCCGGGACTGATGCAGTTCGCTGTGACGCCATGGGTCGCCAGTTCGAGCGCCAGCGTCTTGGTCAGCCCGGCGAGCCCGTGCTTGGCCGCGACATAGGCCGACTTGAACGGCGATGCGGTCAGCGAATGCGCCGAGGCGACGTTGACGATCCGCCCCCAGCCCGCGGCCTTCATGTGCGGCACGGCCAGACGGCTGGTGTGGAACGCCGCGGTCAGGTTGAGCGCCAGGATCATGTCCCACTTCTCGACCGGGAACTCCTCGATCGGCGCGACGTGCTGCATGCCGGCATTGTTGACCAGGACATCGACGGGCCCCGCCGCCGCCATCAGCGCTTCGCAGCCGTCGCGCTGCGATAGGTCGCCGGCGACGTGACGCGCCGAAAGCTCGTCGCAAAGCGCCTGGATCGCCTCTGCTTCGCCGAAGCCCGAGAGCACGATCTCGGCGCCCTCCGCATGCAGCGCCCGCGCGACGGCCAGGCCGATACCCGAGGTCGAACCGGTGACGAGGGCGCGTTTGCCTTTGAGGAACATGCTCGACTCCATGGGGTTGTCAGCTAGGATTGCGTCAGCGGTATTCGCACTTGCGGCATGATCGACGCAAGTGCGGCGAAGGGAGGAAGAAGGCCAATGCGCCTCGACGATTTCGATCCTCGCGACATCAACGTCGAGGATCAGCGCGGCGGCATGCTGCCGATCGGCATGGCCGGCGGCAAGATCGGCTGCGGCACCCTGGTGATCGCGCTGATCGCGGCGGTGGTGTTCGGCGTAGACCCCACGCAGATGCTCGGCGGCCTCCAGCAATCGCAGGAGCAATCGGCACCGATGCAGCCGCAGGGCGCGCCCAAGAGCCTCAGCGAAAGCTGCTCGGTCGACGCGGTCAGCCGCGAAACCTGCAACGCGCTGGCTTCGCTCAACCGCACCTGGCAGCCGATCTTCGAGCGCTCGAACGTGCCGTTCCAACAGCCCAAGCTGGTGTTCTACTCGCAGATGGGTCGCTCGGGCTGCGGCGCGGCGCAGAGCGCGATGGGGCCGTTCTACTGCCCCAGCGACAACGGCATCTACATCGACACCGACTTCTACCGCGAGATGGAGCAGAAGCTCGGCGCCGGCGGCGATTTCGCACGCGCCTATGTCATGGCGCACGAATACGGCCACCACGTCCAGACCCTGACCGGCCTGTCGCGCCAGGTTCGCAGCGCGCAGGAGCAGAACCAGGGCCAGGCCAATGCCCTGCAGGTGCGCATGGAGCTTCAGGCCGACTGCTACGCCGGCGTCTGGGCCGCGAAAAACAAGGACCGCATCGAGCCCGGCGACATCGAGGAAGGCCTGACCGCGGCCAGTTCGATCGGCGACGACACCTTGATGAAGAACGCCGGCCAGCGCGTGAATCCCGAGAGCTTCACCCACGGTTCAAGTGCGCAGCGCATGGAATGGCTGCGCAAGGGACTCGAAAGCGGGAACGAGGACGCCTGCGACACGTTTGCCGATCTGAGGCGGTAGGACGGGTCGTGTCGCGCCGGCGCCGCTTCGATGGAACCCTGGCAAGGCACACGGCGGTTGGAGATTCGCATGCGTAAGATGAGCTGGCTCGCGCTTTCGGCTATGGCGCTCGCGACCGCCCCCGCGCTCGCCGAACCCGATGAGCCCGAAAAGCCGATCACCCAACGTGACGTCAGCGCCAAGGACGTGGTCTCCACGCCCGCGACCGATCTCAACCTCAAGAAGGACGAGATTCCGGCGATCCTGCTCGCCGCCGAGGAGCGCCCTTACACGCTGAGCGGGCTGTCGACCTGCCGCCAGCTCGCGACCGCGATCGGCGATCTCGATGCGGTGCTGGGCGAGGACGTCGACATGCCGCAGACCGAGGGCAAGCGCACCACGCCGGGCCGCGTCGCGCAGTCGGTGGTCGGCTCGTTCATCCCCTTCCGCGGCCTGATCCGCGAGGTCTCGGGCGCCAACAGCCGCGACCGCGCATTGCAGGCGGCGATCCTCTCGGGCGTCGCGCGGCGCTCGTTCCTCAAGGGCATCGGCCAGGGCAAGGGCTGCCGCTATCCGGCGCGCTCGGCCACGCTCGACGTGTTCAACGAACGCATGGCCGCGCTCGAAGCCGGCAGGGAACCGCCGCGCGCGCGGCCGGCCGACGCCGAACCGACCAACAGCAGTAGCGGCAGCAGCCGCAGCGATACCCGCGCGGTGCGCTATGTCTCGCGGCCGATGGTCCAGCGCGCCGACTGAGCCCCCTGTCTCTTCGGTGAGGATTGTTGCTTTTGAGCGCTTGCGCTAGCGAGCGCTCATGCGCCTAACCGACTGCCACAACATCGACGATTTCCGGCTTCTCGCGAAGCAGCGCCTGCCCTGGCCGGTGTTCGACTACATCGACGGCGCCGCCGACGACGAACTGACCAAGGGGCGCAACACCGCGGCCTATGCCGACTGCGACCTCGTCCCCGACGTGCTCGCGGGGGTGCACGAGATCGACACCTCGGTCGAGATCCTCGGTCGCAGGAGCGCGCTACCGCTGATCCTTTCGCCGACCGCGCTGCAGCGCGTGTTCCACTGGCAGGGCGAACGCGCCGTGGCCAAGGCGGCCGAGAAGTTCGGCCTGTGGTTCGGCATTTCGAGCCTCGCGACGGTGTCGATCGAAGAGATCGGCGCGCTCGTTTCGACGCCGAAGATGTTCCAGTTCTACTACCACAAGGACCGCGGGCTGAACCGCTCGATGATCGAGCGCTGCCAGGCCGCGAAGTTCGATGCGATCGCGCTGACGGTCGACACGATCGTCTCGGGCAAGCGCGAGCGCTGCGCGCGCTCGGGCTTCACCTCGCCGCCGAAGTTCACCCCCTCGTCGGCGCTGTCCTATGCGATCAAGCCGCGCTGGGCGCTCGACTACGTGTTCCGCGAGAAGTTCGCGCTGCCCAACCTCGACACCCATGTGAAGGAGGGTAGCGGCGAGGCCGTGTCGATCGCCGGCTATTTCAACACGATGCTCGACCCGTCGATGGACTGGAAGATGGCCGAGCAGCTGCGCGAGGACTGGGGCGGCAAGTTCGCGCTCAAGGGTGTGATGTCGGTCGCCGACGCCAGGCGCGCGGTGGCGATGGGCGCCGATGCGATCATGATCTCGAACCACGGCGGCCGCCAGCTCGACGGCAGCCGCGCACCGTTCGATCAGGTCCGCGAGATCGTCGACGCGGTCGGCGGGCAGATCGAGGTGATCTGCGACGGCGGCGTGCGTCGCGGCACCCACGCACTCAAGGCGCTGGCCGCGGGCGCCGACTGCGCCTCGGGCGGTCGCCTCTACCTCTATGCCCTCGCCGCCGCCGGCCAGCCCGGCGTCGAGCGCGCGATCGGCCTGCTCAAGGACGAGATCGAGCGCGGCATGAAGCTGATGGGGGTCAAGAGCGTCGCCGAACTCAACCGCGACCGGCTACGCTGGCGCTGAGCCCGGAGCGCGGCCGACCGCGCTCCAGTCCACCTTGCGCGTCGCGTACATCACCCCGGCCAACGCAGCGAACAGCAACACCGAGCCGATCACCAGCGACCAGGCCTCGAGGTTGAGCAGCACGAACAGCAGGGCATAGAGCCCGACCAGCAGCGCGCCGATGAAGCGTCCGCGCCGCCAGCTTTTGAGCACGGCCGCGCTGTAAGCGCTGAGCAGGCCGATGATCGCCGCCGAGGCGAGCAGATAGGCGGCGGTGAAGCCGATCACCTCGGCGAAGGCCAGCAGCATCACGAAGAACAGCACGAGCCCGGCACCGGTCAGCAGGTACTCCGCCGCGGCCACGCGCGCGCCGCCGACGACGTCGAACAGCAGGAAGGCGAGGAAGGTGAAGCCGATGAACAGGAAGCCGTACTTCACCGAGCGATCGACCTTCGAATAGAGGTTCACCGGCTCGATCAGTCCGACCGTGACGGCCAGGGCCTGGCCCGAGCTCGTGCTGACGCCGTCGACGGTGATGCCGATCCGGCTCGACGGTCCGTCGGGCGCACCGGTGTCGATGACCGGCGGTCCCTGATCGTCGGTCGCGACCGGCGCCTGGCCGAGCGCGAGCTTGTCGACCGTGTAGCTGGCCTTGAAGCCCTTGTCCGAGATCTGCGGCTTCTCGGGCAGGAAGGCACCGCCGAAGCTCGGGCTGGCCCAGGGCGAGGTCACGTCCCACTTGGTCTGGCCGCCGCGCGGCACCAGGCTCAGCGAGCGGCTGCCGCGCAGCCCGAAGGCATAGTCGACCGCGAGCGTACCCGCACCCGTCCACGGGACGAAGGCGAAGAATCCCTGTCCGCCCGTCGCGCCCGGTCCCTTGCCCGGCTGCACCGCGAGCGCCTGGCCATTGGCCATGAGCGTGCCGCCGGTGGTGAGCCCGCGCGCATCCGAAGCACCCAGGCGCAGTTCGGCGCGGTCCCAGATCAGCTTGTCGGCGGTCACCCCGAAGCGCGGCAGGTCGGCGGGCAGCGCGAAGCTCGCCTTGCCCTTGACCTGGGCTTCGTAGAGCACCGAACGGTAAATCGACTTGCGCCGCTCCTCGGGCTTGATCGCGGTGGTCACGTCGTTCTGCACGGGCGAGATGTAGAGCAGCTTCTCGACCTCGACCGTGCGCGTCGTGGTCTTGCCGTCGGAGCCGGTTTCGTTCTGCGTCTCGGTCGTGCGGAAAGGCACGACGACCACCGGCCCGGCCAGCACCTGCGGCCCGCCCCAACCGGCATTGATTGAATTCTGCGCGGTTTCGGACTGGCTCTGCCGGTCCCAGACCAGCGCATAGACCATCATCAGCGGGATCACGAGCGCCAGCCCGATCAGGCTGGCGAGCAGCAGCTTGATCCCCGGCGAGCGTTCCTTGCGCACGGTTTCGGTCATGACGGCCCCTTCCCCAACGTCCGGTCAAGATCACCCGGCGAGACTTGCTCGCGGCTGAACGAAGGTCAATGCCGCCGTGGAAGGTCGGCCGGCAGCATCGCCGTTTCGAGCGGATCGGGCGCGAACCAGGCTTCGCCGATCGTCGCCGGCGCATCGGGTTCGCCGATCAGGCGGGCGAACTTCTGGCCTTCGTAGGGCGCCGCCGCGAGCATGCGCGCGGCGAGCGCGTCGCCGATCGTGAAGAGCTGCGCCACCTTGCCTTCGAGTGCGCGGGCGATGTCGTCGATCGGCTCGCGCGCGGTCGACAGGATCACCGCGTCAGCCGCCTCGCGCCGCTCCTCGCCGGTGTGAACGTCGTAGAGCACGACCGCGCCCGGTTCGATCCGCCGTACCCAGGTGCTCGGGCGCAGGCGCACGCCGGCACGCTTCATCCGCGCGACGATGTAGCGCTCTTCCCAGTTGTCGGTGTTGCGCCCCGAGACCGGCGAATAGGTCGCGGTGACGAACTGCACCTCGGCGCCCTCGCCCGCGAGGATCTCGGCGAGACCCGGGCCCGTGTGATAGCCCTCGGCATCGATCACGAAGACCTTGCCGCTCGGCCGCACGCCGCCCGCCAGGATCGCTTCGGGGCGATGGACGAAAGGCAGGTCCCAACCGGGCAGGTCGGCGTCGAAATTGATGCTGCGCCCGCCGGGGCTGTAGCGCGCGCCGGTGGCGACGATCACCGCATCGGGCGCCTCGGCCAGGACGCCGTCGGCCGTGGCTTCGATTCCAGCTCGTACGTCCACCCCGAGCCGCGCCATTTCGCGTGCCCACCAGTCGATCGCAGAGCGGTAGTGCTCGCGTCCCGGCAAGCCGGCCCACAGCGACAGCGCGCCGCCCAGTTGCGCGTTCTTCTCGATCAGGGTGACCGCGTGCCCGTGCAGCGCCGCCACTCGCGCCGCCTCCATCCCGCCCGGCCCGCCGCCGACGACCACGACCTTGCGGCTCTCCGCCGCCGGCGTGAAGCTGTCGTCGTTCCACACGCGATCGCGGTAGCTCGCGGGATTGATCGCGCAGCCCTGCGCGCCGTCGCCGCCCGCGGCGGTGCACCAGTTGCAGGCGATGCAGGTGCGGCTCAGATGCTCGAGCCCGTCGCGCGCGTTCTGGACAAAACGCGGTTCGGCAATCAGCTGGCGCGCCGAGCCGACCACATCGCAGACCCCGTCGGCGAGCGCGGCTTCGGCATCGGCCATATCGGTCAGGTTGCCGAGCACCGACAGCACGGGGACCGCGCCCGCCGCCTTGCGCACCTGCTCGACGAAGGGCCGGTAGTATTGCTTGCGCTCGAAACCCGTGGGCATGCCGTGGTGGAACTGCTGCGGTTCGAGCCCGACGTCGAGATCGATGTAATCGAGCAGGCCACGTTCGCAGAGATGCTGCACCACTTCGAATGCCGTATCGGTGCCGTAGCCGCCCTCGATCTGCTCGTCGCAATTGAAGCGCATGCCCACGGCGAAAGCGCTGCCGGCGACTTCGTTCGCACCGTCGCGCGCCGCCTGCAGCGCCTCCACGACGAAGCGCATGCGGTTCTCGAGGCTTCCGCCATATTCGTCGGTGCGCTGGTTGAAATAGGGCGAGAGGAACTGCTCGACCAAGGCGGCGTGGCTGGCGTGGAGCATGATGCCGTCGAAACCCGCCTCGGCCATGTGCTTGGCCGTCTGACGGATCGCGGCGATCATTCCCGCGATCTCCTCCCTGCTCATCGCCCGCGTCGAGGCAGCGCGGCCGTTGAGCCCGAACTGCCGCACCGAGGGCGCGAGCGACGGTGCCGGCGGGCTCAGCGCCTGCCATTGCCCCGCGCCGATCCAGTGGTAGAGCGTCTCGCCGAAGATCTTGCCGCCGGCCGCGTGGATCGCATCGGCCATGACGCGGAAGGCGGCGACGTTCTCGGGCGGATGCGGCGACGGCTGGCGCGTGCGTCCGCGCTCGTGGATCGCCAGCGCCACCACGACCAGCCCGCAGCCGCCACCACGCACGCGCTCGGCACTATAGGCGACCAGATCGTCGAGCGGCTTGGAACCGGCGCTCAGCGCCGAACCGTGCGGGGCGAAGAAATAGCGCGTCGGGATTTCGACGGGGCCGAGCCGGATCGGCGAGAAAACCTTGGGATATTTCGGATGCATCGCCTCTCCTCCCGCATCATTGTTGTTTGCTTCGCTACAACGGGCGGACTCGCGGGTCATCCATTAATAGTACGGATCGGTCATATTTTATGCCGCAAGCCCTGCTGCACACCAAGGCTATCCCGGCAAGATGACCCGGTGAAGCGCGAAGGCTGGAACGATCAGGCGCCCGGTTGCGCGACGCGCATGTCGAGCAGGTGCGCGGTCTCGATCGGCGCGGCGAAGGAGGTGCCGGTCGCCATGGCGCCCGAACCATCGGCCAGCGCGGTCGGCACGCCGACACCGCGCTGCCAGACGTAGCGATAGCCGGTGGTGTCGGCCTCGGGCCGGTTGGTGCCCTTCCACGGCTGCCCCTGGGCATCGAGCGCGCCGACCAGCACCGCGCCCGGATAGGCCGCGCGCGCCGCGCCGAGGTTGCTTGGGCGATCGTGCCCGTCGTTGCCCGCGGCGAGGATCACGAGAATGCCACGCGCGGCGGCTGCGCGCACCGCCTCGACGATCAGCGGATCGTCCTTCATCGCCAGCGAGATGTTGATCGCCGAAACGCCGAGATCCATCGCCTTGCGGATCGCGCCGGCGACCGGCGCGGCGCTGCCCTGGCAGGGCGGATTGAAGCCGACGGGGCAGCCCGCGGGATCGTCGATGCGCAGCGAGATGATCTCGACCGGGCGCTTGGCCTCACGCGCGAGGATCGTCGCAACCATGGTCCCGTGATTGTCGCGCGGACGGAACGCCGGGCGCGCCGGCTCGGCCGCCATGTCGAATTCGCTGGTGACGAGCGCCTGCAGTTCAGGGGTTCGGGCGATGCCGCTGTCGATCACCGCGACACGAACGCGACCGGGGAGCGGCTGGACGACCGGGACCGACACGCTTGCGATCGCCGCGTGGTCCTGACCGATGGCCGCAGGAGAGACGATGCTCGCACCCGCCAACAGGCCGAGCAAACCCAGCAAATGACGCAATCAACCCACCCGCGCGGCCCACGCCGCGAGCAATCCCTGCCGGCGAGACTGCCGGCGCTCCGCTTATACCGCAAGTCTCGTTAACCAAGTTTTGCTTTGCCGATCGGCAGATTCCGTCGCGGCTTGGGTCACGCGACGGATGCAACGGATGTGGACCAAGCTGGCGTGGCAATGGCCACCGATCGCTCTAAACATCCGCCGCGCTCGGGCCGTGGGGAACGGTCGAAACCAGGGGGTACGATGAAGGAGTTCAGCATAGGCGGAGTGATCGGCGACACGATCGAGAACATCCGCGACAGATTCGGCTTTCACTTGGCCTACGCCTTGCCCGCGATGGTCCTCTCGACCTTGGCCGGCCAGATCGTCAGCCGCCAAGCGCTGACCACCCAGGCCCAGCCCGGCAATCAGCTCGCCTTGTTCTCCTCGCCCTACTACTGGCTGGCCATGCTGCTCGGCATCGTGATCGCGGGGTGGAATACGACGGCCCTTGTCGGCTCGATGCTGCAACGGCGCGGCGCGGTATCGTTCAACGACCTGATCGCGATCTCGATCGCGAATGTCGGCAAATTCATCGTGCTCTATCTGATCTGGTATCTGGCCTTCATCGTCGGCTCGATACTGCTGGTCGTACCTGGGCTGATCGTCGTGACGATCTGGTCCGCCGCAATCCCGGCGATGGTCGATCAAAAACTGGGCCCTTGGGCCGCCCTGCAGGAAAGCCGGCGCCTGTCCAAAGGCGCGCGTTGGAAAATTTTTGCCACGCTGCTCGTCCTCCTGCTGGTGATGGCAATACCCAGCCTCGTGCTGTGGGGCATCGCCGGGGGGCCGATGCAGATGATCGCGATCACCCAGGCCAATCCGCTGGTGTCGGGGGTATTCACTCTGGCAATGGGCCTGCTGTCGACAATCTTCCTGTCGGCCTATTTCGTCGCGATCTATCGCCGGCTGACCGGAGACGTCCGTCCGGGCCTGGTCGAAACCTTCGCCTGATCGGCACTTCGCCGATCGACACCAAAGCAAAAGGCCGGAGCTTGCGCCCCGGCCTTTCGTTTTTCCGGCTCCGATGCCGTCGATCAGTACACGCGCTTCTTCGGCTTGATGTACTCGACGTCGTCGGTCAGCGTGTATTCGTGGACCGGGCGGTAGTCGAGCTTGACGCCGCCGCCCTTGCCGCCCCAGCCGTCGAACCAGGCGACGGTGTGCTTCATCCAGTTGGCGTCGTCGCGATCGGGGAAGTCCTCGTGCGCGTGGGCGCCGCGGCTTTCCTTGCGGTTCTGCGCGCCGTGGAGCGTGACGCTCGCCTGGCTGATCAGGTTGTCGAGTTCCATCGTCTCGACCAGGTCCGAGTTCCAGATCAGGCCCTTGTCGGTGACGTGGAGGTCCTGCATCCGCTCGTAGGTCTTGGCGAGCTTCGCCTTGCCCTCGACCATCAGCTCGTCGGTGCGGAACACGGCCGCATGCGCGGTCATCGTGCGCTGCATCTCGGCGCGAACCTGCGCCGTCGGCGAGCCGCCCTTGGCGTTGCGGAAGTGGTCGAGACGCGTGAGCGCCAGATCGGCCGAATCCTTGGGCAGTTCGGGCCAGGCGGCAGCCGGATCGACCAGTTCCTTGAGACGGTGACCGGTCGCGCGGCCGAAGACCACGAGGTCGATCAGCGAGTTCGAGCCCAGGCGGTTGGCGCCGTGGACCGAGACGCAGGCCGCTTCGCCCACCGCGAACAGGCCGGGGACGACCGTCTCGGGGTTGCCGTCGGTGCCGATCGTCATGACCTCGCCGTGGTAGTTCGTCGGAATGCCGCCCATGTTGTAGTGGACGGTCGGAACCACCGGCAGCGGCTGGCGCGTCAGGTCGACGCCCGCGAAGATCTTGCCCGATTCCGTGATGCCCGGCAGACGCTCGGCCAGCACCGCGGGATCGATGTGATCGAGGTGCAGGTAGATGTATTCGCCGTTCGGGCCGACGCCGCGGCCCTCGCGGATTTCCATCGCCATCGAACGGCTGACGACGTCGCGCGAGGCGAGGTCCTTGGCCGACGGGGCATAGCGCTCCATGAAGCGCTCGCCGGTCGAGTTGGTCAGGTAACCGCCCTCGCCGCGCGCGCCCTCGGTGATGAGCACGCCCGCGCCGTAGATGCCGGTCGGGTGGAACTGGACGAATTCCATGTCCTGCAGCGGCAGACCCGCGCGCAGCACCATGCCGCCGCCGTCACCCGTGCAGGTGTGCGCCGAAGTGGCGGTGAAGTAGCAGCGACCGTAGCCGCCCGTCGCCAGGACCACGGCCTTGGCGCGGAAGCGATGGATCGTGCCATCGTCCATGCACAGCGCGATCACGCCGACGCACTTGCCGTTGTCCATGATCAGGTCGATCGCGAAGTATTCGATGAAGAAGTCCGCGTCGTACTTCAGCGACTGCTGGTAGAGCGCGTGCAGCATCGCGTGGCCGGTACGGTCGGCCGCGGCGCAGGTGCGCTGGACCGGCGGGCCCTCGCCCATGTTCTGCATGTGGCCGCCGAACGGACGCTGGTAGATCGTGCCATCGGCATTGCGGCTGAACGGCACGCCCGCGTGCTCGAGCTCGTAGACCGCGGCGGGTGCTTCGCGCACCATGTATTCGATCGCGTCCTGGTCGCCGAGCCAGTCGGAACCCTTGACCGTGTCGAACATGTGCCAGGTCCAGTGGTCCGGGCTGTTGTTCTTCAGCGAGGCGGCGATGCCGCCCTGCGCCGCGACGGTGTGCGAGCGGGTCGGGAACACCTTGGTGATGCAGGCGGTCTTGAGACCGGCCTCGGCGCTGCCCATCGTGGCGCGCAGGCCCGAGCCACCGGCGCCGACGACGACGGTGTCATAGGTGTGGTCGATGATCTTGTAGGCGGACTGAGTCGACATGCTTATGCGCCTCCGAGCGCGAGACGGATGACGCAGAACAAGCCGAACGCCGCGCCGCCGAAGGCAGCGAGGTTCAGCAGTGCGAGAACGGCGAACTTGTTGCCATGTTCGTGGACGTAGTCCTCGAACATCACCTGCATGCCGAGGCGCGCGTGCCAGAAGCTGCTGACGATCAGCAGCGCCATCGCGGTCGCGGGGACCGGCCGCGCGATCCATTCGCGCACGCTCTCGTAGCTGAAGTTCTGCATCATCAGCAGCGATGCGACGAACCACAGCACGAGCAGCAGGTTGCCGATCGCGGTGAAGCGCTGGAGCAGCCAGTGATGCGAGCCCGTCTTCGCCGAGCCGAGGCCGCGGACGCGGCCGATCGAGGTTCCGTTACCCATTGCCTGGCTCCCTCAGCGCAGCAGCAGCGCCGCCCAGAAGGCGGCAGTGAGGAGGATGCCGATGATCGGCGTGAGGACCGACCACAGCGCGTTGCTGTTCAGCTCGAAGTTCGCGCCCACGTCGAGGAAGAAGTGGCGGATGCCCGAAGCCATGTGGTTGAAGAAGGCCCAGGAAATGCCAACCAGTACGACCATGCCGTACCAGGCCGAGGCGTGACCGGTGAAGGTCGCGTAAGCGGCCGGGCCGCTGGCGAGCGCGCCGAGCCACCACAGCAGAACGCCGAGACCTGCGACCGCCAGGCCGTTGCCCGTAACGCGGTGAAGGATGGACACGGCCATCGCGGGTCCCCAGCGCCAGATCTGCAGATGCGGCGAAAGCGGACGGTTCCTGCCCGAAGGGCTGGCTTGAGCCATTTTCTCGAATCCCCGTTGTGCGAAGCAACATTGAGTGCTGCTCTTGCGCTCCCCCTTAGCCAAATCGCCGGGTCGTGCAAGTCGGTGCCGCCTTCGCCTTGGCGATCGGCTGCACGATGCCTATGGGGAGCGGCATGAGCACAGCCTGGAAACTGACCGCCTTCGCGCCGCGCGCCGTGATCGAAGCCGCGCTGATCGCGCACGAGGACGCCTTCGACTGGGATCCGGACATGGTGCTGTCGGGCAGCGAGATCGCCGAGGACAATCCCGACGACTGGCGGCTCGAGGTCTGGCTGCCGCACAAGCCGGGCAAGGCCGAAAAGGCCGCGGTCGTCGCGCTGTTCGCCGACAAAGCGCCGCCGCTCGAGGTCGAGGAACTGCCCGAGACCGACTGGGTGACCGAGAGCCAGCAGGGCCTCGAACCGATCCGCGCGGGCAAATTCCACGTCCACACGCCCGAACACGCGCCGCTGGCCCGGCGCGGCGTGCGCGACTTCACCATTCCCGCGAGCCGTGCCTTCGGCACCGGCCAGCACGCGACGACCGCGGGATGCCTGGCGATGCTGACGCACATGAAGCGCGAGGGCGTGATCGTGCGCAACCTCGCCGACATCGGCACGGGCACGGGCCTGCTGGCCTTCGCCGCGCTCGACCTCTGGCCGCGCGCGCTGGCGACCGCGAGCGACATCGACGACGTCTGCATCGGGGTGGTCGACGACAACGCCGCGCTCAACGGGATCCCGCTGGGCGCAGCGCCAGGTGCGGTGACGATGGTCGTGGCCGACGGCATGGCCCATCCCGTACTGCAGGTGCGCGGCCCCTACGACCTGCTGATCGCCAACATCCTGGCCGGCCCGTTGATCGAACTCGCACCCGATTTCGCCGACGCGCTGGTCCCCGGCGGACATCTGCTCCTCGCCGGCCTGCTCGAGACGCAGGAAGCCCAGGTGCGCGCAGCCTGCCGCCGCGCCGGCCTGCGCCTCGCGGCGCGCTTGGTGAACGGCGACTGGTCGATCCTGTGGCTGCGCAAGCGCCAGGGCGCCCGCGTCCGCACGACGCGGCCGGGGCAACTCCCCGACTGGTCGCGGCGCTGGTAACGCGCCTTTTTGCGAGCACACTGTTCTCCAAAGTCGTAGAACAATTCCGCAGGGCAATCGGCCTTGCCTGTATCGGTCAAATCCCTCCGTTTTGGTTGCAGCGGCCCCCAGCGCGCCGCATGCGACGGAAAGTGAACAAAATGGGAGGGGACCATGCAGCACTCGAAATTCGCGTTTCTGGCAGGTGCATCCGCACTGCTTTTCGCCGTTCCAGCACAGGCTCAAGACGCCGCTTCGGCGCCCGCCGCGCAGGAGACCGAGGCCCGGCAGGGTTCGGCCGCGGCGCTGATCGACGACATCGTCGTCCGCGCGCGTAAGAAAGGCGCGGCCGAGCGCGCGCAGGACGTGCCGATCGCGCTGACCGCGGTCAGCGGCGCGCAGATCGAGGCGATGTTCGCGCAGGACCTGACCGACGTCGGCATGACCATGCCCAACGTCCGCCTCGACGACGGCGGCGCCTTCCCGGGCGTGTCGAACTACACGATCCGCGGCATGGGCTTCAACTCGACGATCGCCTCGGTCGAGCCGACGGTCGGCACCTTCGTCGACGGCATCTACATCGGCGCCAACCTCGGCGGCCTGCAGGAAACGCTCGACCTGGAATCGGTCGAAGTGCTGCGCGGCCCGCAGGGTACGCTGTTCGGCCGCAACGTCACCGGCGGCGCGGTCGTGATGCGTTCGCGCCGGCCCGAGGGCGAATTCGGCGGCATTTTCCGCATCGGCTCGGGCAGCGGCAACCGCAAGGTCCTGGCCGCCGGTGTCGAGGGTCCGCTGTCGGACACCGTCGCCGCGAAGATCTTCGCGCAGTACAGCGACTATGACGGCGACTGGCACAACCTGACCACGGGCAAGCGCCACGGCGCCGACGAGACCTTCGCGGTCCGCCCGATGATCCGTTTCCGCCCGAGCTCCGCAGTCGACATCACCGTGATCGGCGAATACGGCAAGACCGACGGCGACGGCGTCGCCAGCCGCTTCATCGAGGACCCGGCGCAGCTGCTCTACACCCAGGGCATCCGCGAGCCGAAGGGCGCGGAGAACCTCTCGATCAACTTCGACGGCGACACCGACATCGAATGGAAGCAGGCCGTGCTCGACGCCAATGTCGAGCTGGGCGGCGGCACGCTGACCTCGATCACCGGCTATCGCAAGGTCGACTACTTCTCGACCGGCGACACCGACGGCTCGCAGAGCGAGACCGCGCGCGCGATCAACAAGATGAGCCAGCACCAGTTCAGTTCGGAACTGCGCTATGCGGGCAAGGCGCTCGACGGCAAGCTCGACTACACGATCGGTGCCTACTACTTCGAACAGCGCATGGAGCAGTTCTACCATGTGTTCTTCTTCGGCAATTCGAACCAGCGTTCGCGCGGCGTGCTCAACCACCACACCTGGTCGGTCTTCGCCCAGGGCGACTACGAGGTGGTGCCCGGCTTCTTCGTGACCGCCGGCGGCCGCTACACCTGGGAAAAGAAGCGCGCGGCGACGGGCCGCACCAACGAGTGCACGGTCCAGCTCGTCTGCAGCCTGACCGACGAAGGCTCGACCGTCTGGAAGAACTTCGCGCCCAAGGTCGGCCTGAGCTGGAAGGCCACCGACGACGTGCTGGTCTATGCCAGCTGGACCAAGGGCTTCCGCTCGGGCGGCTACAACATCCGCACCACCGGCGCTCGCTTCAACCCGGCCACCCCGGCCGCGGCGAACGAGTCCGCGGGGCCCTACGATCAGGAAGTCGTCAAGGCGCTCGAAGGCGGCATCAAGACCGAGTTCCTCGACGGCAAGGCGCGCGTCAACCTGGCCGCGTTCCACAACAATTACGACGGCCTGCAGCGCACGGTGAACCAGGGCCTGGTCAACTTCATCGCCAACGTCGCCAAGGCGACGGTCAACGGCGTCGAGCTCGAAACCACCTTCCTGCCCGCGCCGAACCTCGCGCTGACCGCCAACGTCGGTTACCTCGACGCGAAGTACAAGGACTACATCCTGCCGGGCACGACCACGAACCTCAGCGGCAAGCAGCTGATCCGTGCGCCGAAGTGGACCTATACCCTGGCCTTCACCCATGATCTCGACCTGGGCTCGGGCGGCGTGCTGACCAGCCGCGCCTCGCTCAACTACAGCGGCAAGACCCCGGCCAACGATCCGGGCAACTACTTCGCCGCGGCCTATCACCTGGTCGACGCCAGCCTGACCTGGTCGCCCGAGGGCAACAGCGACTTCAAGCTGTCGGCCTGGGTCAAGAACCTGACCAACGAGAAGTACTCGCTGACGGCGACCTATGTCGGCACCTTGTTCACCAACCTCTACCAGGCGCCGCCGCGGCGCTGGGGCGTGGAAGCCACGTACAAGTTCTGACCTTCTCTTAGATCCTCCCTATTTCTGCGAAGCATAAATGGGGAGGGGGACCGCCAGCCCAATTGGGCTGGTGGTGGAGGGGTATCTCGCGCAACCTACCCCTCCACCACGCTGCTTCGCGTCGCGGTCCCCCTCCCCGTTTGTGTCCTTCGGACAAAAACAGGGAGGATCTTTTCCCTCAATCCTTCGGCTGCTTGCGCACGAACGGATACTTCAGCTGCGCCCAGTAACCCGCGGGGACCTTCTCGGGCACGCCGTAGTCCTTGGGCCAGCGCCCCTCGGGCAGGTGGAAGGTGCCGAACAGCTTGTCGAGCAGCGGCAGGTGGATCGCGAAGTTCACGTCGACCGCCTCCTGCTCGAGCCCGTGGTGCCAATGGTGGAACCGCGGCGTCGCGACCCACTGGCCGAGGCGGTTGAAGTCTCCGCCCAGGTTGGCGTGGAGCAGCGACGAGTAGACATAGACGAAGCCGATATAGGCCTGCATCACCGAAGGGCTGAAGCCCAGGGTGAACAGCGGCAGCGAGGTCACCGCGCGCAGCAGCACGACCTCGACGAAATGCATGCGCGCGCCCGCCAGCCAGTCCATCGCCGGTGCCGAATGGTGGACCGCGTGGAAGCCCCAAAGGAACGGCACCGTGTGGAACAGGCGGTGGTACCAGTACTGGAACAGGTCCGAGAGCACGATCACCGCAAGGAACTGGACCACCCAGGGCAGCGCCGCGACCCAGTGGCGGAAGCCTTCCCAGCCGCCGGTATTGGCGTTGACATAGGCCTGCGGCGCCAGCGCGAGGAAGGTGAAGGCCTGCACCATCATCGAGCTGATAAGATAATAGAACAGGTCCTCGCGCCACTCGATGCGGAACAGCCGCTGCTCGGCGCGGTGCGGGAAAAAGCGCTCGATCGGCGCGAACATGAAGCCGGTGACGAGCAGGTTGACGATGAAGAAGTCGAGCCCGAAGAAAATGCCCCAGTCGCGCATTTCCGCGGGCTGGACGTTCGATCCGCCGATCAGCGCCGCGACGAGGCCGACGACCAGCGCGGTCGCGCCGAGCGCCTTGCGCGGGCGCAGCAGCAGGCTGAGCAGGGCGAGTGCATAGGAGGCCAGCAGCAGCGCATGGACCGCCAGGCGAAACTCGGGCCAGTCCTTGAGCGCCTGCAGTTCGGGCATCGCGAAAAGCCCCGGATAGCGCAGCGCCAGGACCATGCCGAAGCCGCAGATCGCGAAGAGCAGCGCGAAGAAGCCCGCGAACCAGCCCGAACCGAAACCGCGCACCTCGATCGGTGCCTGCAGGTCCTGCTCAAGGTTCTTGAAGAAATTCCGCAACATAGCCCCGCCCCTTAGGATAAGGGACGGACGCTATGACAATTTCGCGATGATGGCGAGCCTCAGCCGGCGCGATAGCGCGGCGCGACCTGGCCCTTCGACAGGTTCGGCGCCATCGCCAGCCGCGCCGCCTGCATCGCCTGCCACTGGCCCTCGTCGGGCAGCGGCGGAATCGTGACCGTCTCGCGCCGATCGAAGCCGAGCAGTGCCGCATCGACGAGATCGTCGACATCCATGACGAAATCGGGTGGGAAGGCGTCGACGTCCTTGCCCGAACGCTCCCAGATCTCGGTGCGCGTCGCGCCCGGCAGCACCGCCTGGGTATAGACGCCCTTGTCGGCGAGCTGCGCCGACAGCGCCTGGCTCAGGTTGAGCAGGAAGGCCTTGGTGCCGCTGTAGACGCCGTCGAACATTTCGGGCGCGAGCGCGAGGACCGAAGCGATGTTGACGATCGCGCCGTCTTCCTTCGCGACGAAGGCCTTCGCCGCGGCGGCGGCCAGTCGCGTCGGCGCGGTGACATTCAGCGCGATGATCCGCGCGAGCTGGTCCGGGCCGTTCTCGAGCACGCTGCCGTCGAGCGACATGCCGGCATTGTTGATCAGCAGGCTGACGTCGCCCGCGGCCAGCCGCGCCTCGATCCGGGTAACGTCGGCATCGGCGGTGAGATCGGCGCCGATCACCTCGATCGCCACGCCGGTCTCGCCGCGCAGCCGCTCGGCCAGCGCTTCCATCCGCGCGGTGTCGCGCGCGACGAGGACGAGGTTCAGGCCGCGCCGGGCCAGCCGGTCGGCATAGACCGCGCCGATCCCGCTCGAGGCGCCGGTAACGAGGGCGGTTCCCTGGGTATTGCTCATGTCGCAACTCCTGAATTCGACTCGATGTCGAGTGACTTGCATTTTGATAGTTATGTCGCTATCGTTCTGCAATGGACACCGAGAAATATTCCGCCGGCCCCTGCCCCCTCGCCCGTGCGTTGCTGCGCGTCGGCGACGCCTGGTCGATGATGATCCTGCGCGATGCGGGCTTCGGCGCGACGCGGTTCGACCAGTTCCGCACCAGCCTGGGCATCGCCCCCAACATCCTGACCAAGCGGCTCGCCGCCCTGACTGAGGACGGCCTGCTCGAGAAGCGGCGCTACAGCCAGCGCCCGCCGCGCGACGAATACGTCCTGACCGAGCGCGGCCGCGATCTGCTGCCGATCCTCTCCGCGCTCGGCGCCTGGGGACGCAGGCACTTCGGCGAAGGCTGCCTCAACGTCATGACCGACGGCACGACCGGTGCGGAGATCGAGCCCTTGGTGGTCGACCGCGTCAGCGGCACCCCGCTGGCCGATATGGAACTGCGCATGGTCGCGCCCGAGGAGCCCGTGTCGCCGAGTTGATGAACTCGGCCACCCAACACCGCTCACCCTGAGCTTGTCGAAGGGCTGCTCTTGTTTTGAGGCCGAGCGCTGGCGGAAAAAAGGGCAGTGCTTCGACAAGCTCAGCATGAGCGGAATTGGGGGCGAGCGAACGGTACCCCCGAACGCCCTACCCCGCCGCCTTGAAGATCTCCGCCCAGGCTGCCTCGTCGATCACTTCGACACCGAGCTTCTCGGCCTGCTTGAGCTTCGAGCCGGCACCCGGTCCTGCGACGACCAGATCGGTCTTGGCGCTGACCGAACCCGCCGCGCGCGCGCCGAGTGCTTCGGCCTGGGCCTTGGCCTCGTCGCGGCTCATCGTCTCGAGCTTGCCGGTGAAGACCACGGTCTTGCCCGCGACCGCGCTGGCCTTGGTCTCGACCACGTAGTCGGGCGGCGCGACTTCGGAGAGCAGGTCTTCCCATACCGCGACGTTGTGCGGCTCGTGGAAGAAGTCGCCGAGCGCCTCGACCACGACCGGGCCGACGCCCTCGATCGAGAGCAGTTCGGCCTTGGCCTCGTTGGCGACATTGCCTTCGGCGTCGGCCTCCTCGATGCGCGCCTGCTGCGCGACCTCGCGCAAGGCCGGCAGGGTGACGAAGCGCTTGAGCAGGTCGCGCGCGGTCACCGCACCGACATGGCGGATGCCCAGACCGAACAGCAGCCGCGCGGCGTCTGGCGTGCGCTTGGCCTCGATCGCCGCGAGCAGGTTGTCGACCGACTTGTCCTTCCATCCCTCGCGCCCGACGATCTCCGAACGGCGCTTGCGCAGGCGGAAGATGTCGGCGGGGCTTTCGAGCCAGCCCTCGCCGAAGAATTCGGCGATCGTCTTGTCGCCGAGCCCCTCGATATCGAGAGCCCCGCGGCTGACGAAATGTTTGAGGCGTTCGGTCCGCTGCGCCGGGCAGATCAGGCCGCCCGTGCAGCGCACGTCGACCTCGCCCTCCTCGGCGACGGCCTCGGACTGGCACTCGGGGCAGTGATCGGGGAAGTGGTAGGCCGCGCGCGCTTCCTCGCGCGTCAGGTTCTCGACCACCTGCGGAATCACGTCACCCGCGCGCTGGAGGACGATGCGATCGCCCACGCGCAGGCCGAGCCGGCCGATCTCGTCGCGGTTGTGCAGGGTGACGTTGGTGACGGTGACGCCGCCGACCAGCACGGGCTTGAGCCGCCCGACCGGGGTCAGCTTGCCCGTGCGGCCGACCTGGATGTCGATCGCCTCGATCGTCGTCTCGGCCTTCTCGGCGGGGAACTTGTGCGCCATGGCCCAGCGCGGCGCCTTGGCGACGAAGCCCAGCCGGCCCTGCCATTCGAGGCTGTCGACCTTGTAGACGACGCCGTCGATGTCGAACGGCAGCGCGGCGCGGCCCTCGCGAATCGCACGGTAGTGCGCGAGCATCTCCGCGACCGAATGGCAGCGCACGAAGGCGGGCGAAACGCGCAGCCCCCATTCGGCGATCTGGCCCATCATGCCGAACTGCGTGCTCGCCGGCACTTCGCTCGCCGCGCCCCAGCCGTGCGCGAGGAAGCGCAGCGGGCGTTTCGCCGTCACGCTCGCGTCCTTCTGGCGCAGCGAACCGGCCGCGGCGTTGCGCGGATTGGCGAACTGGCGAATCTTGGCGGGATCGAATTCCTCACCCTTGCTCTCGGCCAGCGCGCGGCCCTCGGCCATCAGCTGCTCGTTGAGCGCGAGGAAGGCGGCCTTTTCCATATAGACCTCGCCGCGCACCTCGAAGACCGCGGGCACGGTGCCGTGCAACTGCTGCGGGATGTCGGGAATGTGCGCAACGTTCGGCGTGACGTCCTCGCCGACCTGGCCGTCGCCGCGCGTCGCCGCGCGGACCAGCTTGCCCGCCTCGTAGCGCAGCGAGCACGACAGGCCGTCGATCTTGTCCTCGGCGGTCATCGTCACCGGCGCGTCCTCGGTCAGGGCCAGGAAGCGGCGCACGCGCGCGACGAATTCCTCGACCTCCTCGTCCGAGAAGGCGTTGTCGAGGCTCATCATGCGCTGTTCGTGCGTGACCTTGCTCAGCGGCGAGGCGGCGATCTCGTGGCCGACCTTGCGGCTCGGGCTGTCGGCGCGGATCAGCTGCGGAAAGGCCGCCTCGAGCTCGGCATTGCGGCGCACCAGCGCGTCGTATTCGGCGTCGCTGATCTCGGGCGCATCCTCGGCGTGGTAGAGCCGGTCGGCGCGCGCGATCTGGCGGGCCAGCCGCATCAGTTCGTTGGCGGCTTCGGCCTCGCCCAGCTGGAGCGGGTCGTTCATCTGCGGCTCCTCAGAAATCCACGTGCGCCGGCGGCGGCTGCTTGTCGAAGGCTTCGCCGGCGAAAGGTCCGTCGCGCCGCACCCAGTGCAGGAACAGGTGCGCCGACCAGCGGTTGGGGTTGGGTGTGGTGCGCCCGTGGTGGTGATGGACGCCCTGATAGAGCACCGCATCGCCCGTGGTCATCGCCATGGCGCCGGCATCTTCCTCGGGCGCGAAAGCCATGTCGGCGCGTTCATAGGGCGTTTCGATCGGCCGCCGCGCCACTTCGAGCGGCCAGGGTCGGTCGTCGGCCGCGCCGAGCATCAGCGAGACGCTGTGCTCGCAGGCCGGGCGATCGCCGTGGACGCGACAGATGTCACCCGCGCGGTAGATGCGGAAATAGCAGTAGGACGGCAGCAGGTCCTCGCCGGTCAGCGCCGCGACGGTGCCGGTCAGCCCCCAGTGGAAGGCGGCGAACATCGGATAGTGGTAGCCGTAGATCTCGACCGCCGGCCGCGCGAGCAGCGGCCCGTCCTTGGCCAACCGCGCGAAATCGACCTTCTGCCGACCGAGATCGACCTTGAGCCGCGCCAGCATGCCCGTCGCCACCTCGCGCGGCAGCAGCCCCGGCAGCGGCAGGTAACCCTGGCTGCGATAGGGCGCGGGATCGGGCAGCGTGGTCACACGCCCTCCAGCAGCCGATCGGCCTGGGCGCGCGCCTCGGCGGTGATCTCGGCGCCCGAGAGCATGCGCGCGATCTCCTCTTGACGGCCCGCGGCGTCGAGCAGGGTCACGCCGGTACGGGTGACCGTGCCCTCGCTCGACTTGGCGATGACGTAGTGGCGATTGCCGCGCGCGGCGACCTGGGGGCTGTGGGTGACCGCGAGCAACTGCCCGTCCGAAGCCAGCCGCGCCAGGCGATCGCCGATCGCCGAAGCGACCGCACCGCCGACGCCGCGGTCGATCTCGTCGAAGATCACCGTCGCCGCGCCGCCCTCTTCGGCCAGCGCGACCTTGAGCGCGAGGATGAAGCGTGACAGCTCGCCGCCCGAGGCGATCTTGCCGAGCCCCGCGAAGTCGGCGCCGGGATTGGTGGCGATGAGGAATTCGACTGCGTCCATGCCGCCGGGGCCCCAGCGATCCTCGGGCAGGCGCAGCACGGCGGTGCGGAAGCGCGCGGCATCGAGCTTGAGCGGCGCGAGCTCGGCCGCGACCGCCTTGTCGAGCCGCTGCGCCGCCTCGATGCGCACGACCGACAGCGCCTCGGCCTTGGCGCCATAGTCGAGCGCCGCGACCTGTGCCGCCTGTTCGAGCCCGGCGATCTCGGCCTCGCCGCCCTCGATGGCATCCAGGGCAGCGCGCATCGCGGCCATGCGCTCGGGCAGGTCGTCGACCTGGCAGGCATGCTTGCGCGCGGCGGCGCGCAGGTCGAACAGCCGCGTCTCGATGCGGTCGAGCGCGGCCGGATCGAACGACAGCGCCTCGATCGCGCGGCCGATGCGATCCTCGGCCTCGCTCGCCTCGATCACCGCGCGGTCGAGCGATTCGAGCGCTTCGGCCAGCAGGGGATGCTCCTCGGCGATGCGGTCGAGCCGGCGCGCCGCACCGCGCAGCGCGGCCAGCGCCGAATCCGATCCCGACCACAGATGCTGCAGCGCCGACAGGTCGTCGGACAGCTTCTCGCCCTTCTGCATCGCCGCGCGGGCTTCGGCGAGCTGCTCCTCCTCGCCCGCCTCGGGCGCGAGCGCGGTCAGCTCGGCGAGATGTGCGAGCAGCAGGTCCTGGTCGGTCGCCGCCTGCTCGACCCGCGCGCGCGCCGCGGCCAGGGCGTCCTCCGCCGCGCGCCAGCTGCGCCAGGCGGCCTCGAGCCCGGCGGCATCGGCGCGCGCATAGCGATCGACGAGGGCGCGGTGGCCGCGCGGATTGACCAGGCCGCGGTCGTCGTGCTGGCCGTGGAGCTCGACGAGGAAGCCGGCGAGCTCGCGCAACAGCGCGACACCCACGGGCTGGTCGTTGATGAAAGCCTTCGACCCGCCATCCGCCTTGAGCTGGCGCTTGACGATCAGCGGCTCGCCGGGCTCGATTTCCACCTCGGCGTCATCGAGGATCGCTGCGATGCCCCCCGGCAGCTTGCCGAATTCGAAGCTCGCGGTGACGCTGGCCTTGTCCTCGCCGGCGCGGACCAGGCCGCTGTCGGCGCGGTTGCCGAGCACGAGCCCCAGCGCGTCGAGCAGGATCGACTTGCCCGCGCCGGTCTCGCCGGTAAGCACGCCGAGACCGCGCGCGAAATCGAGGTCGAGCGCTTCGATCAGTACGATGTTGCGGATGGAAAGGCGGGTCAGCATGTTCGCGGGACGTTCTAGCGCAGCGAAATCAGATCGTCACTCGACTTCGGTGCCTTCGAACGGCGGCACCAAGGTGATCGGATCGGCGAGCGAAACCTTGTCGAGCATGTCGGCCATCTCGTCGCGCAGGGTCAGCATCAGCCCGCGCAGCCGGCATTCGGCCTCGGGCAGGCAGTTCGTGCAATGCTCGTGGGCGTTGCGCGCGGCGCAAGGCACCAGCGCCAGGCTGCCGCGCGTCAGGCGGATGATGTCGCCATAGCGGATGTCGAGCGGCGACAGCGCGAGTTCGTAGCCGCCCTCGCGGCCGCGGTGCGAAATGACCAGGCCCTCGCGCACCATTTCGGAGAGGATGACGGTGAGGAACTTGCGCGGGATGTTCTGCGCTTCGGCGATGGCATCCAGGCGCACGGGCCCCTGCTGCCAGGTGTCCGACAGGTGCTGAAGGGCGCGGATCGTGTAGCGTGTCTTCTGCGAGAGCATGTGCCCTCACTCAGCGCGCGCTCACGCGAAATGTCAACTTGGGGAGTAGAAACGGACGGGGATTTGTTCTTCCCCGTGTCGCTCAGGCCTCAGCTCCTGCCCGTCAGCTCGTCGTCGTGCCGGGCGCGTGCTTGCCCATCAGCTCGTAGGCCTTCTTGTACCACTCGCTGTCGGGATAGTTGTTGCCGAGCACGGCAGCGGCTTTCTGCGCCTCTTCGGGCACGCCCAGCGAAAGGTAGGACTCGACCAGGCGGAACAGCGCCTCGGGCGTGTGGCTGGTGGTCTGATAATTGTCGACGACGTTGCGGAAGCGCAGGGTCGCGGCGACCCAGCGGCCGGTGCGCTCGTAGAGCCGGCCGATCGTCATTTCCTTGCCCGCGAGGTGATCGTTGACGAGGTCGATCTTGAGCCGCGCGTCGCTGGCATAGCGCGTGTTCGGATAGCGGCGCGTGACCTCGGTAAGTGCGGTCTTGGCCTGGAGCGTGATCTTCTGATCGCGCGTCACGTCGCTGATCTGCTCGTAGTAGCAGAGCGCGATCAGGTAATAGGCGTAAGGCGCGTCCTTGTTGCCCGGGTGGATCGACAGGAAGCGCTGCGCCGACTGGATCGACTTGGTGTAGTCGCGCGCGACGTAATAGGAAAACGCACTCATCAGCTGCGCGCGGCGCGCCCAGGGCGAATAGGGATGCTGACGCTCGACCTCGTCGAACAGCGCCGCGGCCTGGCGCGTATCGCCCCGATCGAGGCGGGTCTTGGCGGCGGCGTAGAGCGTGTCGACGTCGCGCGCGACATAGGCGGTATCGCGGTTCTTGCCCCCTCGCCCGCCACAACCGGCGGTGAGCAGCATGGCGCCGGTGGCGACGGCAAGGACGGTGAGCTTCAGCGGCGATCGATCGAGCATGGCGGGGTCTATAACCAGCGGTGTGCTGAACGCCAAGTGAAGTTGCGCGGGTGTAAACAGACCCGATTCAGACCAGTGACCGCATCGCGTCCAGGCTCGCGCCGAAATCGCGGCGGGCCCAGAGGTCGAGAAAATTGGTCGAAACGTGGAGGAAGCCGCGGACCACGGGGTCGCGGTCGATCAGCGGGTCGCGCGGGCCGCTGGCCGAGGCCGCCTCGGGCAGGCGCGCGGTGAGCAGGGCCGGGAATTCGAGCATCAGCGCGAGGCCGAGCATGGCGACCGACAGGTCGAAGTGCAGGTCGAGCCGGTCGCGCGGCAGTTCGGGACCACCCCGCGCCGCCAGTTCGCGCGCGAAGAGGTCGAGCAGGTCGTCGAGATCGGCTTCGAGCATCGCGCCCTCGGCTGCCGAGAGGCCGCCCCAGAGGCCGTAAGCGAGGTTCATCTGGCGGGCCATGCCCCAGTCGAGCAGGCCGCAGCGCAGGACACCGGCGGCATCGCGCCAGAACCAGGCGTTGTCGATGTTGGTGTTCCAGTGCGTCAACGCGACGAAGCGCGGATCGGCGTGGAGGAAACGGCGCACCGCGGCTTCGTGGCGCTGGAAAGCCAGCGCGTCGCGTTCGAGCCGCTCTATGAAGCCCGGCGCCCGGACCGCGGGCGGGAACAGCTGCGGGCTGCCCTGCACCAGCGCACCGATCGCCGCGACCCTGGCGCGGATCTGCGCGGGCTCCTGCGGGATCGGAAGGTCGGCCGCGGCGGCGGCTTCATCCCAGGGGAACAGCCGTTCGAGCTCGGGCGACAGCGCCCCGCGATGCTGCGCGGCGGCGAGCGCCGCGAGCGCGGTCACGGTCGCCTGGTAGTGTTCGAGCGCGTTGGGCAGCTCGTGATCGCGGCACTTCGCGCGCAGCGGTTCGAGCCCGCCTTCGCCGAAAGCAATCTGCTGGGTGATCAGCAGGCCCGAGCCGCTGGCGGGATCGAAGTCGGCGAAATAGGGCTTGGCCACGGCGACCGGAAACGCCGGCAGTCGCGCCAGCTCGGCGAGCCGCACTTCGGCCTCGAGCTCGTGGCGACGGCGGTCGCGGAAGGCATCGGCGAAGTCGCGCGACAGCTTGACGAAAAGCCCCGTGTGCAGCGCCGGATCGGGCCTGGCATATTCGACGCTGAGCAGCAGCTTCTGCCCCGAATTGCCGGCATGGCACGGTTCCGCAGCGACGATCCGCGCGACGGCGTTGTCTGCCGGCAGCGAGCCGAAGGCGTGAAAGGCGCGCGTCAGGAACGCGGCGCCAGCTTCTTGCAGCGCTTCGGGATGTGTCGGCATCGCCAGGCCCGTGGCCCGACCGGTCGCGAAGTCCTCCACCGTCAATCCTCGCCGTCGACGATCGCCTGGAGCGAACGCGCGAGCCAGCGCAGCGAATGGTCGGGGATCGTCTCGGGATAGAGACCGTCCATCTGGATGACGAAGCCCGTCATCAGCGCGAACAGGTCCATCGCGCGTTCGAGCGCGTGCGGCGGCCCCAGCCAGTCGACCAGCGGCTGGATCATGTGCTCACGCGAGACGCGGCGGGCAATCTCCTTCGCCTCGGGATCGGCGAGCGCGGTCACCAGCATGACGGTGATGTTGGTATTGCTGCGCTCGGGGATCAGCCGCGCCATCGCCTCGCCGAAGCCCACCTTCTGCCAGGTGAACACCGAGTTGGCGCGCAGGACGTGGACCAGCGCCTCCTCGAACAGCGCCGCCTTTGAGCCGAAGTAGCGGCTGACCAGCGAGGGCGCGACCTCGGCCTGGACCGCGATCTCGCGCAGGCCGGAATTGGCATAGCCCGAGCGTGTGAACACGTCGGCCGCGGCCGCGAGGATGCGCGCGCGCGTCTGCTCGAGATTGCGGCGCTTGGGCTCCGGTTTGTCGGCGAGAACGGACTCCATCGCCCCGGCCTATCAGAGTGCTTCCCGTTGACAAGGTTTCACAAGTGGCCGATTGACCACTTATTGGGATTTGGGAGTTCGAACCGTGGAAAATGCGGTCAGCAAGAAGACCTATTGCCGGATCTGCACCAACCAGTGCGGCATGGTCGTCGACGTCGCGCGCGACGAGGCCGGCATCGAGCAGATCGTCAAGATCCGCGCCGACCGCGAGCATCCGCTGAGCAAGGGCTACTCCTGCCCCAAGGGCCGTGCGATCGGCGGTATCCACCACCACCCCGATGCGATCACCCGGCCGATGATGCGCAAGCAGGGCGCGCTCGTCGAAGTGAGCTGGGACGAGGCGCTCGACGACATCGCCGCCAAGCTGCGCGGCGTGATCGACGCGCACGGCCCCCAGGCGATCGGCGTCTATTTCGGCAGCGGGCTCGGCATGGACGCCTCGGGCTATCGGCTGGTCGACACCTTCTACAAGGCGCTCGCCGAAAAGGGCGGCGTCGCCCCGCCCAAGTTCTCGCCGCTGACGATCGACGGCACGGCCAAGCTGCTCGTGGCGATGCAGGTCGGCGGCTTCCCCGGACTCAATCCCAAGACCGACGACAAGAACTGCGACATGCTGGTCTATGTCGGCACCAACCCGATGGTCAGCCACGGCCACAACACCGGCATGTTCAACCCCGCCGGCCCTATCCGCGCGATGGCCAGGCGCGGCGAAGTCTGGACGATCGACCCGCTGCTGACCGAGACCGCCAAGTTCTCGACCCGCCACATCCAGCCCTATCCGGGCAAGGACTATGCCGTGCTCGCCTGGCTGGCGCGCGAGATCATAGACGGCGGACCGATGACGCCGGCCCAGCCGATCCAGGGCCTCGACGACCTGCGCGCGGCCCTCGCCGGCTTCGACCTCGCCACGGCGGCCGAGATCGCCGGCGTGCCCGAGGCGGACCTGACCGACCTGCTCGCCGCGGTCCGTCGCAAGGGCCACGTCACGATCGAGACGGGCACCGGCGTGACCATGTCGAAAAGCGCCAACGTCACCGTCTGGCTCGGCTGGGTGATCAACATTCTGACCGGGCGGATGAACCGCGAGGGCGGCACCTGGTTCCATCCGGGCTTCATCACCCAGTTCGACAGCTTCGAACTGCCCGTACTCGACGATCCCTTCACCCCCGGCGCGCCGACCATGCCCGAGGTCTCGGGCATCTTCGGCGACTGGCCCTGCGCCGCCCTTCCCGGCGAGATCGCGGCGGGCAACATCCGCGCGATGATGAACTTCGGCGGCGCGCTGCTGCGCTCGTTCCCCGATGCCAACGTGCTGACGCCGCAGCTCGAAAGCCTCGACCTCCACGTCACTTTCGAGATCGTCGCCAACGAGACCACCGCGCTCTCGACCCACGTCCTGCCGACCAAGGACCAGGTCGAACGCCCCGACATCGCCTTCTGGGATACGTTGTCGGGCAGTCTGTCGATGATGCACACGCCCGCGCTCGTCGAACCGCAGGGCGAGCGCCGCTCGGCCTGGTGGGTGATCGCCGAGATCATGCGCCGGGTGGACCTGCCCCTGCCCGACTACGTGCCCGAGAGCGACCTCCAGCAGGGCGCCGACGAGGCCATGCTCGCCGCGCTGATGCCCTATGCCCGCGCCAGCTACGACGAGGTCGCGGCGAACGGCGCCGTGGTCCTGCCGATGGAATTCCCCGGCAAATGGGTCGACGCCCATATCGAGCGCATGGGCGGCTGGAAGCTCGCGCCGCCCGCGCTCGTCGGCTTCTGGCAGGAACTCCGCGCCGAGGACGAGGCCCTGCTCGGCCAGCCGCGCCCGCTGTGCTTCATCTCGCGTCGCCAGCGCCGCAAACTCAACGCCGCGCTGAGCTTCCTCGGCAGCCCCGCCGACATCATCCTCCACCCCGCCGACGCCGAGGCTAACGGGATCGTCCACGGCGATCCGGTGCGCGTCAGCACCACGCGCGGCGAGATCGTGCTGACCGCGAACGTCAGCGACACGATCCGCCGCGGCGTCGCCTCGATCCCGCACGGGCACGAGGCGGCGAACGTCAACCTGCTGACCAGCGTCGAGCAGGTCGACCGGCTGACGGGGATGGTGCTCTACACGGGGATCCCGATCGAAGTGGCACCGGTGGCGGCCTGAGCGGAGCGCGAAGGGAGGGGGCGGAAACGGATGCAATCGCCCTTCTCCCGCTGGCGGGAGAAGGATACGCAGGCTTGGCGCTTCAGCGCCTAGCCGGAGTTGGATGAGGGTGGCGATCACACGTCGCACCAATTCTCACGCACGCCAGCTCAGGCGTGACATGACCGATGCCGAACGACGGCTTTGATATTGCCTCAGGGATCGCCGGTTCGCGGGCTGGAAGTTCCGCCGGCAAGTGTCCGTAGGGCCATTCGTAGCGGACTTCCTCTGTCACTCCGCAAGGCTGATTATAGAGGTCGATGGCGGCCAGCACGGGAACGAAATCGACGCGCGGCGGACGGCCTTTCTCGAGCGAGCAGGCTATCGCGTGGTGCGGTTCTGGAACAACGAAGTGCTGGAGAACAACGACGGCGTTCTGCGAGCCATCGATAATGCGCTAAACCACCCTCACCGCTGCGACTAAGCCGCTACGCGGCCAAGTCTCGCGCCTCTCCCGCCGAGCGGGAGAGGGTTGGAGCTTGGGATGAAGGTTGCGCGGCCGCCGCTCACTTAACCTTGTAGGCGCCGTACTCCACCGGCGCGATGCCGGTCGCCTCGCGGAACGAGGGCGCGAACTGGCCGCCGAGGTCGGTGATGCCGTAGTGCTTGGCCATGTCGGCGCCGACCAGGGTCTTGCCGTTGTAGTCGAGCAGCTTGGGATCGTTGTAGAGCGCCCAGGCGACGTGGCCGGTGAGCCCGGTGGATTCGAGCTGGCCTTCGAGGTGTTTGAACTTCTCGGGCTCGGCCGCCATCATCTCGAGCAGGCGTTCCGAGGTCAGCGCGCCCATCCAGATCGACACGGCGGCGACCTTGGAACCGGCATCGGCGAAGTCGACGCCCATGTCGAAGGCCATCTTGTCCATGCCGGCCTTGTGCGCGCCGTAGGCCGGGCCGAAGCAGTAGTGCATCGCGCCGGGCGACGAGGTGAACAGGATCAGACCGCGATCTTGCTTCACCATGTGCGGCGCGACGTGCCAGCTCGCGACGAAGCCCGAACGCACGCCGACGTTGATCATGTCGCCGATCTTGAGCGGCTTTTCCCAGAAGTTTCCGGGCATCGACAGCTCGTCGTAGATGGCGCAGGCGTTGTTGATCAGGATGTCGACCCGGCCCTGCTCGGCGATCACGCGTTCGACCAGCGCCGCGACTTCCTCGTCCTTGCTGCTGTCGCAGGCGACCGCGATGCCCTGGCCGCCGGCCGCGGTCACCTCGGCCGCGGTGGCGTGGATCGTCCCCGGCATCGAGGCCTGGCCTTCCTTCTGCGAACGGCCGGTGACGTAGACGATCGCCCCGTGCGAGCCGAGCGCCGTGGCGATGCCCCTGCCCGCTCCGCGGCTCGAGCCGGTGACGATCGCGACGGGTGGCTGGGTCATCATGTCTCTCCCTGATTTCGATTCGTCAGGTTGTTAGCGACGTGCGCCGGGAGCGGTCAATCTCCGGATACGCCGCTCCAGCACCTGCCACCACCGTCATCCCCGCGCAGGCGGGGATGACGATCAAAGGGCTGTCTAGCGAAGCACCCTCAAGCGAAGGCTTCTTCGCCCTCGAGCTTGGTCCGCATCATCAGCCGGCCGCTCTTGTGGTCGTAGGGCAGCGCTCGGTGCATGGTGCCGGTGTTGTCCCAGATCACCATGTCGCCGAGCTTCCAGGTGTGGCGATAGGAGAACTGCTCCTGCGTCGCCCAGTCGCGCAGGCGGACGAGCAACGACTCGCTTTCGGTCGGGTCCTTGCCGAGAACCGACAGCGCGGTCGCGCCGAGGACCAGCGACTTGCGGCCCGAGCGATGCTTCCACACCAAGGGCAGCGTGTTCTTGCCGCGCGACTGCCACTGCTGGAGCAGCGCATAGCTCGGCTCGGGATTCACGTAGAGCTGCGAACGCCACATCGCGTGGTCGACCTGCAGCCCCTCGATCGCGGCCTTGTCTTCCTCGGGCAGTTCGTCCCAGGCGGCATAGGTGTTGCAGAAGTCGGTCTCGCCGCCGACCGGCGCGAGCGCACGCGCGCTCATGATCGAGGCGAGGATCGGCTTGTCCGACATCGTGCCGTCGAGGTGCCAGAAGAAGGCGCCCTTCAGGTATTCGGCGATCGGGTTGATGCTCGAATCCATGGTGATCGGATAGACCGCATCCTTGCCGCCCGCGGCCTCGCCGTCCTCGTGCGCGAAAGTGCCGAGCGTGTGGGTGAAGGCGATCTGCTCGTCGTCGGTCAGGTTGATCTCGGGGAAGACGATGACCCCGCGGCGCTCCATGATCTCGCGGATCTCGCTCGCGCGCTCGCCCGACAGCAGGGTCGCCTTGTCGGTGTGGATCGCCGAGCCGATCTTCGGCGCGACGTCGGTGACTTCCCAGCGTGAGGATACGGCCGTGGCCATCTTCGTGTTCTCCCAAATGCCTTGCCGGCGTTCTTGTTGAACACTTGTACAGCGCGACGCGCGCGAGCGTCAACGCGAAAGGGGCAGGCCCGATCGCGAGCAGATGCTCCTTAGCTGTCGCCCCTGCGAAGGCAGGGGCCCAACCAAGCTCTCGTCCTGCTACGAAGGCTGCAAGAAGGCTCGGTCAGATGGGCCCCTGCCTTCGCAGGGGCGACGAGATAGTGGGGCAAAGCGTTTTGATGACGGAACGTCCTGGACGGGATAGCCCACCGCGAAACGGCCGCCCTCTTGCGAGGGCGGCCGCCGCGAAAGTTCGAAACGAAGGCGCGCTTACTGCAGCGGCTCTTCGCCCTCCAGCTTGGTGCGGACCATCATGCGGCCCGTGGCGGGATCATAGGCCTCGGCACGGTGCATCGTGCCGGTGTTGTCCCAGATGATCATGTCGCCGACCGACCACTCGTGGCTGTAGACGAACTGCTCCTGGGTCGCCCACTCGCGCAGCCAGTTGAGGATGCGGACGCTCTCGAAGTGGTCCTTGCCGACGATGGTGTGCGCGGTGTTGCCGATCACCAGCGACTTGCGGCCGGACTCGTGGTTCCAGACCAGCGGGATCTCGACGTCGCCGATGCCCTGCATGCGCTCGAGCAGTTCCTGGTTGGGCTCGGGGTTCCAGTACATCAGGGTCGGCCAGGCGCCGTGGCGGACGCGATAGCTGTCGAATTCGGCCTTCTTGTCCTCGGGTAGCGCCTCATAGGCGGCATAGGTGTTGGCGACGCCGGTGTTGCCCGTGCCCTTGGGCGACGGCACGACGCAGCGCAGCAGCGAGGCGCGGATCGGCATCTGGTTCATCGTACCGTCGATGTGCCAGAACAGCGAACCCTTGAGGTAGATCGCCGAGCTCGGGTTGACCTTCTCGTCGAGCGTGATCGGGTGGACCTTGTCCTCACCGCCCTTGTCGGTCATTTCCGGCGCGAAGGTGCCGAGCGTCTTGGTGAAGGCAACCTGTTCCTCGTCGGTGAAGTTGACCTGCGGGAAGACCAGCACGCCGCGCTGCTCGAGCAGGTCGCGCAGCTCTTCGGCATTCTCGCCGCGCAGCAGCTCTTCCTTGCTGTTGAGGATGCGGCTGCCGATCCCGGGCTTGATGTCCTCGACGGAAAGGCGGGTCTTGGCGGCGGTGGCCATGGCGAACTCCGATCAATGAGAAAAACGAACTAATCGCGTCTATTTCTGCCAAGCGGGGCTGGCCGTCAAGGACGCCGAGGCGATCACTGTGATCGTGTACAGTTTAATTTGATCTGAATTCGGACAGCGATTCCGTCAGCCCAGCGGCTCCTCGCCGGCGAGCTTGGTGCGGATCATCAGCCGGCCGCTGTCGGCCGGATAGGGCCGCACGCGGTGCAGGGTGCCGGTGTTGTCCCACATCACCGCATCGCCGAGCGACCAGGCATGCGAATGGCGGAACCGCTCCTGCGTCGCCCAGTCGCGCAGCCAGACGAGCAGTTCGAAGCTCTCGAGCGGGTCCATGCCGACGACGTTGACCGCGGTGTTGCCGATCACCAGCGAGCGGCGCCCCGAACGGTGCGTCCAGACCAGCGGCAGGGTACGGCGCGGCACCCGCAGCCATTGCTGGAGGGTCTCGTAGCTCGGCTCGGGATCGACCGCGCGCTGTGCGCCGGCCATCGCATGGACCACCTGGAGCCCCTCGATCTGGCGCTTGCGATCCTCGGGTAGCGCCTCCCAGGCGGCATAGGTGTTGCAGAACTCGGTCTCGCCGCCGCTCGCCGACAGGACCTTGGCGCAGAGGATCGAGGCGAGGATCGGCGCGGCGTTCATGTAGCCGTCGAAGTGCCAGAAGAACGAGGCGCGCGTGTAGTCGGCGCTGCGACCACCAGCAGGATCGATCGAGATCGGCGTGACGCCCTCGTCCTTGCGATCGGGCGCATAGGCGCCGAGCGTCCTGGTGAAAGCGACCAGCTCGGCCTCGGAAAAATCGACGCGCGGGAAGACCAGGACCCCGCGTTCCTCGAGCAGCGCGCGCAGGTCTGCGGCATGGGTTCCCGAGAGCAGCGCCGGCTTGTCCGCCAGCACCTCGGCCCCGATCGTCGGCTTGATCGTGCGATAGTCGAGCCGGTGCGCCGCCTCGCTTGCCATGCCTGCTCTCCCGCGAACCGGGGCGAGGCTCAGGCCTGGCGCGCCTCCGCCGGTTCGGCGCGTTTGTCCAACGGCGGCGCCAGCTTGTCCAGCCATTGCTCGACAAAGGCGCGCGCATCCTCGTGCCCCGAGGTCACGCCGAGCCCGCCTTCCATGACCAGCGCGCGGCCGATCCCGGCCAGCACGAGGCTGAGCCCAGCCGGCGGCACCCCATCGGGTCCGGCCAGGCGTTCGCCGAGCAGCTTGGTGAAGATCTCCACCTCGCGCTGACGCATCGCTTCGCAATGTTCGGCCATATGCGCGCGCACGGCCTTGCGGTGGTTGGCGAGCGCCATGAATTCGAGCGCGATGGCGATCCGGCTGGTGTCGGTCAGATAGGCCCAAAGCGCGCGGATCGGATCTTCGGAGCGCAACGCCTCCTCGATCATCCGGTCACTGTGCTCAGCGCCGTGACGCGAAACCGCGAGCAGCAGGTCGTCGGTCGTGGTGAAGTAGTAGTGGACCAGCGAGGGCTTGAGTCCGGCCTTCGCCGCGACGCGGCGCGTGCTGACGGCGGCATAGCCTTCCTCACGGATCAACTGCTCGGTCGCTTCGAGGATCAGCGCGCGCGTCGCCGAATTCTCCGCTCCAACCCTGCGTGGCGTAACGGCCATCCAAAACCCCTGACTACGGGCCCCATCACCTAGGACCCCAGGCGCTCAAGTCAAGGAAAGCGGGCCTCGCACCTGTGGGCTTTGCCCGCGCAAGCCTGCGGTATCGCCCCCACGAGCATGGTCCGCTCAGGGCGCTTCCACCCGCCAATCGCGCTTGGGCCGCCCCATCGTCGCCATGGCCAGAGCGCCGATCGTCATCGCCACCATCACCGTGATCAGCAGACCGTCGTAATTGCCCGTGCGGTCGTGCAGTTCGCCCGCGACATAGGGACCGATCGCCGCGTTGATCGCGCCGAAGGTGATGATCGCGCCGAACAGCGCGGCGAAGGACCGCAGGCCGAAGTGCCGCGTCGCGAGGTAAAGGGCGACGTCGATCTCGGCCCCCGTGGCGATGCCGAAGCAGGCGACCGCCAGGGTCAGAAGCATGACGCTCGGCGCGTCGAGCAGCAGGATGGCGCAGCCGATCACCGGCAGGAACTGCGTGGCCGCGCCGAGCAGGCCGCCGGGGAAGCGATCGAGCAGGAAGCCGACGGTGAGCCGCGCGACGATGCCGACGAGCCCCATGACCGAGGCGATCCGCGCCGCCTGCATCGGGCTGATGCCGGTCTCGCCCAGCAAGGGCACGAGATTGGCCGACATCGCCATGTTGTAGAGCGAGAAGGCGCCGAAGGCGATCAGCAGCCGCCAGAAGGCCGCGGTGCGCATGCCCTCGCGCAGGGTCAGGCCGGGGACCGGTCCGGTGACGACCTGCGCCGCCTCGCCGGGCTTGCGGCCGTCCTTGAAGAACAGGAACACCACCGGGAAGGTCGCGAGGATCCAGGCCGCGGCGACACCGACGAAGCCGACGCGCCAGCCGTAGTCGCCGATCAGCCAGGTCGCCAGCACGGGCACGACCGCGGCGGTGATCGGCGTACCCGACAGCGCCACGGCCATGGCCAGTCCGCGCGAATGATCGAACTTGGCGGCGACGGCGCTGGTCCAGACCGTCGACTGCACGAGCACCACGCCGACCGCGAGCACGACCCAGAGCAACGACCAGTTGAGCAGGGTGCCGGTCGCCGTCGCCAGCAGCGCGAAGGAACCGGTCTTGACCAGCAGCCCCGTCAGCGCGACGCGGCGCGGGCCAAAGCGATCGACGATCATGCCGATCAGGATGTTGAGGAACACGCCGACCGCGTTCGACAGCGACAGGCCGATCATCACGTCGGCCCGCGTCCAGCCGAAGGCCTGTTCGAGATGCGGCACGAAGGGACCGATGCCGTAGCTTTGCAGCCCGATCGTCGAATAGCCGACGAGAGCGGCCAGGGTCAGCGGCCAATAGGCGCGCCACTCGGCCGCACCGGCCTGACGATCTCCACTATGCATCAGTGCCCCAGGCTCCAGTCGTGCTTGGGCCGCCCCATAGTCGCGATCGCGACCGCGCCGCTACCCATCAGTATCATCAACAGGACCAGCATCTGGTCGTAGTCGCCCGAGCGATCGTGGAGCCAGCCGGCGACGAGCGGCGCCGCCGCCCCGCCGAGCGCGCCCGAGGTCAGCAGCGCGCCCATCAGCGAGGCGAAGCTCTTGAGCCCGAAGTGACGCGAGACGAGATAGAACACAACGTCGTATTCGGCGCCGATCGTCACGCCGAAGCTGGCGACGGCCAGAGCGAGGACAAGGTAGCCGGGCACGTCGATCAGCATCAGGCCGCAGCCGATCACCGGCAGGGTGAACACCGCCGTGCCGAGGATCGTCGCCGAGAAGTGATCGAGCAGGAAGCCCGCCGAAATCCGCGCGACGATCCCGACCATGCCCATCAGCGCCGCCAGCTGCGCGGCGACCAGCGCGGTCTGGCCCTTCTCGCTCATCAGCGGCACGAGGTTGGGCGCGATCGACATCGTGTAGAAGGCGAAGGCGAAAGCCGCGACCATCAGTTGCCAGAAGGCCGGCATGCGCAATCCTTCGCGGATCGTCACGCCGGGCAGCGGCGGCAGCTCGGCCGCGGCGACTTCGGCAGCCTTGCGATCCCGCCGCTCGTCGTCCTGTCGACCGTAGAAGAACAGGAATACCACGGGCAGCGCCACGGCCAGCCAGATCGCGGCGACGCCGACGAAGGCCAGGCGCCATCCATAGGCGCCGATCAGCCAGGTCGCGAGCACTGGGACGATCGCCGCGCAGAACGACGAGCCGCTGAGCGTCACCGCCAGGGCCAGCCCCCTGCCCTTGTCGAAGCGGCTGGCGACGGCGCTGGCCCAGACGTTGGCCTGCGCGAGCACCGCGCCGAAGGCGACGACCAGCCAGAGCAGCGACCAGTTGAACATCGTGCCCGTCGCCGTCGCGAGCAGCGCGATCGCGCTGGCTTTGAGCACGACGCCGCCGAGCGCGACCCGGCGCGGCCCCATGCGGTCCGCGAGCACGCCGACCGCGAAGTTGAGCAGGACGCCGATCGTGTTCGAGATGGTGAGCCCGAGCATCACCTCGGAGCGCGACCAGCCGAAGGTCTGCTCGAGCGGCGCGACGAAGGGACCAACGCCGTAGGTCTGGAGCGCCATGGTCGAATAGCCGATGCCGGCCGCGATCGGCAGCACGCCATGCCGCCGCCACTCGCTCAACGCCGTTCGCGGCGCGTCCTGTTTCATTGTCCTCTCCCGCGTCCCGTTCCCACCCGGGTTAAACGAAACGGCGGCCCCTTTGGCAAGGGACCGCCGCCGCTCTGTTCCGCTCGGGAAAAGACTTAGCTGCCGAAATTGATCTTCACGCGCATGCCGTACATCCGCGGCGCGCCGAGGAGCAGCCATTCGGCGCCCGACGAGGCGAGGCCGTTGCTCGACGCCACCCAGTACTTCTGGCCCGTGACGTTGGTCGCGAAGACCGCGAGATCGACGCCGCTGCCCGCGATCGAATTCCAGTTGAAGTTGAGGTTCAGCAGGTCGGTCGCCGGCGCGATGCTGGCGTTGTAGGGAATCGCGCCCTGGGCGAAGGCCTTGTCGTTGCCGTGGTTGCTGAACTGCTTGTCGGTGTGGGTGAAGGTCGCGCCGAACGAGACCTTGCCGACTTCCTCGGGCACCGACAGCGAGTAGGTCGCGGTCAAGGTCACGCGGTTCTTCGGCGCGAAGGGCAGGATCGTGCCTTTGGCGAAGCCGCTGGCCTGGTCGCAGTTGAACGCCGCGCTGTTGCAGTTGGTGACCGTGCCGCCGCCCTGAATGACCTTGGCGTCGAGATAGGCATAGCCCAGATCGAACCGCCAAGCGTCGCCGATCATCAGCGAGCCGTCGACCTCGACGCCCTTGAGCTCGGACCGACCGACGTTCTGGATGCCGTTGATGCCCGTCGGCGCCGGCGCCGTGCAGGTCGCGCGGCCGCCGACATTCGGCACGCCGTTGGCATTGGTCAGCGGCAGGCACTGCGGGATGAACACCGAGACCTGCTGATCCTTGAACTTGTTGAGGAAGGCCGCGAAGTTCAGGTTGCCGCGCACGTCGCCGCTGTTGAAGCTGGCCTTGGCGCCCAGTTCGTAGCTGTCGACATATTCGGGCTGCCAGGCCTCGAACTGCAGGTTCGCCTCGTTGACGCTGCCGCCGCGATAGCCGCGCGCGTACTTGGCGTAGATCAGCGTGTCGGGATCGGGCTTGAAGTCGAGGTTGATCAGCCAGGTCGGCTTGCTCGACCGCGTCTCGAAGCTCCGGCCGATGCCGCAGGCGCCGTTGGTCAGAACGGCGGCCGTGGCGCCGCCCGCGGGCTGCGCGGCGCGCGCGCAGCGATAGGTCAGCGCGCCCGTGGTGGCATTGCGGATGACCTGGATGTTGTCCGCCTCCACCCGCACGCGATCCCAAGTGTTGCGGATGCCGCCGGTGATGGCGAACTGTTCGGTCAGCTTGTAGGTGGCCTGCGCGTAGAGACCGTAGTTCTTGTAGAAATAGTTGTTGTGGGCGATCGAGATGTTGCCCAGCGCGCTGCAGTTGAAGGCCCATACGTCGGCCTGGTTGACGCAGTTCGACAGGATCGCGGTATACTGCGTCTGCTGTTTGTTCGGCTCGCTGTGCTCGAGGTAGCCGCCGACCTGCCAGACCAGCTTGTCGCCCGCGGTGTGGCCCTGGAGCTGGAGCTCCTCGCTCAAGGTCCACTGATCGCCCTGGCCGCCGTCGGGGCCGGGATTGGTGATGACGAAGGAGCGGGGAACGGTCGTATCGCCCAGCGCCGGCAGCAGGAAGGCATCGCCCGACAGGTTGAACGAATACGATTCCTTGGCCTTGCCGTAGCTGAAGATGTTCTTGACGGTGATCTCATCGCTGGCCCGCCAGGTGGTCGTGTTGATCGCCTGCCAGGTCTCGTTCTTGACGAAGGAATTGCGGTTGTTGTTGGCGACGTCGTAGTAGCCGTAGCGCGCCGCGGTCTGGCGATCGAGCTCGGTACAGTTGGCCGCGCGCGAGGTCAGCGCCGTGCCGATGTTGCCGTCCGAACCCGCGACCGTGCCACGGTTGCAGTAGGCGTACTTGCCCATGTAGCCGTTGGTGTCGGACTTGGCCCAGCTGAAGATCGCGTAGTTCTCGAGATCGGGGGTCACATCGATCACCAGGCTCGCGCGCGCCGCCCAGTAATCGATGTCGTTGAAGGTGCTCGGCCCCACGCCCGAGCGGTTGCGGATGTAGCCGTCGCGCGTGTTGCGATCGACCGCTGCGCGGAAGCGGATGCTGTCGCCGAGCGGCACGTTGAGCACGCCCTGGATGCGCCACTGATCGTAGTTGCCGATCGTGCCCTCGACATTGCCCTCGAAGCGGTCGGTCGGCTTCTGCGGCACGAGCAGGATCGCACCGCCCGTGGTGTTGCGGCCGAACAGCGTGCCCTGCGGGCCTTTCAGCACCTGGACGTTCTGCAGGTCCATCATCTGGCCCACGCCGGCGCCGTTGCCGCTGGTGATGTTCGACGACAGGCGCGGCGCCGTGGCTTCGGCGAAGTAGACCGCGACCGAGGGCGCCGTGTTGAGATCCTGCGAGAAGCCGCGGATCGCGAAGCTCGACTTGTCGGGGCCGTAACGGCCGTTGACCGTCAGCGACGGCGTATAGGTCGCGAGGTCGGTGCTGTTGACGATGTTGCGCGCGGCGAGCTGCTCGGGATTGTAGACCGTGATCGAGATCGGCACGTCCTGCAGGCGCTCGTCCATGCGGCGGGCGGTGACGATGATGTCGCCGGCGTTGGTCTCGGCCGCCTCCTGCGCGAAGACCGGCGTCGTCATGACCACGGCCATGGCGGTCGCAGCTAAAGCAAAGTTCCTCGTTCTTTTCATTATTTCCTCCCCACTATCCCCGCCGGGCGACCGCTTTTGCGGGTGTGGCCCGATGTGTCGTCAGATGCGCTGGATTGGACGGATTTCCGCCAACCTTCCCAATCGTTTTCTTGCTTTTCGGCCTCGAATTTTGGCCTTTATTGCGGAGGTGTCAAGCAACACTTGGAACTTTAGTACCATGTTTCGAATGACTGCCGCCGCACCGGCTTGACCCCAAACGAAAAAGCATCGCGCAGCTCGCGCCCCCACCGCTCGCAGCGATCGGACCGACCGAAAAAGCGACCGTCCGGCGATTGACACGGCGGCTCGCAATTGGGAGCTTCGGGCAAAAGGGAGAGAGGATTGCCAGACATATCGCCGGCCACGGCCGCATCGGAGTGGCGCGCTCACTGGACCGTGGTGCTTGCCGCCGCCGCAGGCGTTTCGCTCTCCGCGATCAGCGTCTCGTCGCTGGGCGTGATGATGGAACCGCTCGAGCAGGAGTTCGGTTGGAGCCGCACCCAGATCTCGCTCGGCACCTCGCTCGTCTCGTTCATGGCGGTCCTGCTCGCGACCTTCGTCGGCCTGGCGATCGACCGGCTCGGCGCGCGCTTCGTCGGCATCGTCGCCGCGACCTTGATGTGTTCGGGCGTAGCGCTGATGTCGGCGGTCGCGGGCGAACTCTGGCAATGGTGGAGCCTGTGGCTCATCGTCGGGCTCGCCGCCTCGGCCATGCCCACGGTCTGGCTCACGCCGATCTCGAGCCTGTTCCAGTCGGGTCGCGGCCTCGCCGTCGCGATCGCGCTCAGCGGCTCGGGGATCAGCACCTCGCTCGTGCCGATCGTCGCCAACCAGCTGCTCGCGAACTACGGCTGGCGCGGCGCCTATCTCGGGCTGGGCGCGATCTGGGCGGCGGTGACCCTGCCGCTGATCGTGCTGTTCTTCCGCGGATCGGCACGTCCGCAGCCGGCGACGGGCCAGGCCGCAGCGACCACCGAGCCCTCGGCCCCACTCCCCGGCCTCACCGCACGCGAGGGTTTCACCTCGCCCAAGTTCTACAAGCTCGCGCTCGCCGCCTTCTTGTCGATGTCGGCCGGCGTCGCGTTGATCCTCAACCTCGTGCCCGTGCTGCGCTATACCGGGCTCACGCCGGCCAGTGCCGCCGCGGTCGCCGGGGTCATCGGCCTGGCCACGATCACCGGCCGCATCGCCGGCGGCTGGCTGATCGACCGCATGAGCGCGGGGACGATCGCCGCGATGTCCTCGGCCGGAGCCATCGCCCTGCCCGCGCTGCTGCTGATCGCGCCGGGATCGGTCGCCGCGGCGACCGCGGGCGTGGCGATCTACGGCCTGCTCGGCGGCGCCAAGGTGCCCGCGGTCGCCTACCTCGCCAGCCGCCATTTCGGCGCGCGCGCCTTCGGCACGCTCTATGGCGCGACCAACACGGCGATCGCGCTCGGCGTCGGGCTCGGCCCGCTTGCCGCGAACTACGTCTACGACCTGACCAAGTCCTACACGCCGGTGATGTGGACCGCGGTGCCCTTCCTGGCCATGGCGGCGCTGCTCTACCTGTCGCTCGGGCCCTATCCCGATTTCGCCCGGCAGGAGGCCGCGGCCTGATGGCGACGACAACACCCGGCTCGGCCCTGACCGAATGGCGCAAGCATTGGCCGCTCGTCGCGGCGACGATGATGGGCATGTCGCTGGCGGCGATGCTGACCTCGGTGTTCGGCGTGATCCTCGGCCCGATCGAACAGGAGTTCGGCTGGACCCGCGCGCAGATCTCGTCGGGGCCCGCCGTGGTCTCGATGATGGGGCTGTTCCTGGCGATCCCCGCCGGGCACCTGATCGACCGGTTCGGCGCCCGGCGTTGCGGGCTGGTGGTGATCGCCTGCTCCTTCGCCTCGATCGCCGGCATGTCGGCGATCGGCGACCAGCTCTGGCAGTGGTGGGCCTGCTGGGCAATCTTCGGCATCGCAGGTTCGTTCACCTCGACCGTGTGGATGGCGCCGGTCTCGACGATCTTCCACAAGGGCCGTGGCATGGCCATCGCGCTGACCGTCTCGGGCACGGGCATCTCGATGACCCTGGCGCCGGGCATCGCCGAATGGTTCGTCCAGCACTATTCCTGGCGCACCGGCCTGCTCGCGCTCGGCGTGATGTGGTGCACGGCAACCCTGCCGCTGGTCCTCGCCTTCGTGCCGAACACGACCGGCCCCGTCGATGAGGCCGAAGACGCGCTGGCGCCGGTACAGGACCGCAACGTCGGCCTGACCCCGCGCGAGGGCTTCGCCTCGCCCACGCTCTATATCCTGTTCTTCGCCTCGCTGCTCTCGGCCATGACCGGGGTCGCGCTGATCCTCAACCTCGTGCCGGTGCTGACCTTCACCGGCCTGACGCGGACCGAGGCGGTGACGATCGCCGGATCGATGGGGATTGCCTCGATCGTCGGCCGCATCGTCGGCGGCTACCTGATGGACCGCTACGACGTGCGCCGCCTGGCGATCGGCGCCTGCGTGGTGTCGCTCGGCCTGCCGCTGTCGCTGCTGCTCGGCGCGGGCACATTCTGGGCGGCGATGGGCGGGATCATCGCCTATGGCCTGACAGGCGGCATGAAGATGAACGCCGTGGTCTATCTGGTCAGCACCCACCTGGGCGCGCGCAGCTTCGGGCTGTTCTACGGCGTGATCAGCATCACCACGACCGTGGCCATGGGCATCGGTCCGCTGATCGCCAACCACATCTACGACGTCAGCAAGTCCTATACGCCGGTGATCTGGGCGACGGTTCCCGGCTTCATCCTCTCGGGCGTGCTGTTCGCGCTGCTCCGGCCGGCACCGCTGCTGTGGCGGCCAGAGCCGGAGCCCACGCCGGAACCTGCGATCGCCTAGCCGTCCTTCTGCTGCATCAGGTTGCTGATGCGCCGGCCCAATTCTTCGACTGCGAAAGGCTTGGTCAGGACCTGCATCCCGCGCTCGATGTGGCCGTGGTTGAGCACGGCGTTTTCGGCATAGCCGGTGACGAAGAGGATGCGCAGGCCTGGCTTGAGCTGCCGCGCGCGTTCGGCCACCTGGCGCCCGTTGAGCCCGCCCGGCAGACCGACGTCGGTGACGAGCAGATCGATGTCGGGCGTGGTCTCCAGAATTTGCAGTCCCGAGGGGCCATCGGCCGCCTCGAGGCAGCCGTAGCCGAGGTCCTCGAGCGAATCGACGATGAGCATACGCACCATCGGCTCGTCGTCGATCACCAGCACCGTCTCGCCCGAGCGCGGCGCGGCGGCGCTCGATTGCGCACGCGGCTCCTCCTGCTCGCTCGGCCCATCGTGACGCGGCAGGTAGATGCAGACCATCGTGCCCTGGCCGAGCTCCGAATAGATGCGGACGTGGCCGTGGCTCTGGCGCGCGAAACCGTAGACCATCGACAGGCCCAGGCCGGTGCCCTGGCCGATCGGCTTGGTCGTGAAGAAGGGATCAAACACGCGCTCGAGGTCTTCCTTCTCGATGCCCGTGCCCGTGTCGCTGACGCAGATCGTCACGTACTGACCGGGATCGAGCCGGTGCTGCGCGGCGGCGCGCGCGTCGATCCAACGGTTCGAGGTCTCGATCGTGATCTTGCCGCCATCGGGCATGGCGTCGCGCGCGTTGATGCAGAGGTTGAGTAGCGCATTTTCGAGCTGGTTCTCGTCGACCAGCGTCGACCACAGACCGCTCGCGGCGATCGTCTCGACGTGGATACCCGGCCCGACGGTGCGCCGCACGAGCTCAGCCAGGTCCTGCAGCAGCGCATTGGCCAGCAACGGCTTGGGCGAGAGGTTCTGCCGCCGCGAAAAGGCGAGCAGGCGATGAGTCAGTGCGGTCGCGCGGCGGGTGGCGCCCTGCCCGGCCTGGAGATAGCGCTCGACGTCGGTGGTACGGCCCTGCGCCAGGCGCGTGCCGATCATTTCGAAGGCGCCCGAGATGCCCGCCAGCAGGTTATTGAAATCGTGCGCCAGACCGCCGGTGAGCTGGCCGACGGCTTCCATCTTCTGCGCCTGGCGCAGCGCCGCCTCGGTTTCCTCACGCTCTGCCAGGGCTTCGGCGATCCGCGCCTCGAGCGTCTCGTTGAGCTCGCGCAGCGCCGCCTCGGCCTCGATGCGCGGGGTGACGTCCTTGAACAGCACCGCGACCTGCTTTTCCGAACCGTCGCCGATGCGATAGGCCGACACCTCGATGTGATGCCCGGTCTCGATGATCTCGCGCTGGAAACGGATCTGCTGGCCGGTGGCCAGGACCTGGCCATAGGTCTCGACCCAGCCATCGGCCTCGTCGCCGACGAGGTCGCGCACCTTCTTGCCGACGACGTTGAGCAACCCGGCGTTGCGCTCGTAGGCGGGATTGGCCTCGACGTGGACGTAGTCGCTCAGCGGCCCGTGCGGGCCGTCGATGAATTCGATGACGCAGAAGCCCTCGTCCATCGTTTCGAAAAGCGTGCGGTAATGCTCCGCATTGCCCGATAGGCTAGGCATCCCCTGTTCGACCCTTTCGCGTCCCGATCACCGGCTTCCCGCGCGCAACGATCAGCAGCGCGGTTTGTGCCATCACCGCGCCCACGAGTCTGTTTTTATTTGTAGCCGCCGTCGATGGTGTCGTCCCCGCCGCGCGGGCGGGGACGATCGATCACTTGACGTCCCAGACCAGCGGCAGGTTGCGGATCGACATCAGGCCCGGGAACACCGAGGTATCGCTGCCAGGCTTGGGCCGGAACTCGGGAATGCGCTTGAACCATTCGTCGAGCAGAATACGCAGTTCGCGCCGGGCGAGATGGCCGCCGAGGCACGAGTGGACACCGCCGACGAGGGTGAAGTGGCGGTTGCCCTTGCGCGTGGGATCGAACTCGCGCGGGTTGTCGAAGCGCGCCGGATCGAAATTGCCCGCGGGGTTGAGGCAGGAGAAGCTGTCGCCGGCCTTCACCTGGACGCCGTGCCACTCGAAGTCCTTGGTCGCCCGGCGCGCCGAGGAGAGGATCGGCTGGGTGCGCAGGAATTCCTCGACCGCGCCGTTGATCAGTTCGGGATTGTTGCGGAGCTGGGTCTGAATCTCGGGCTGCAGCGCCATGCGGCGGAACATCTGGGCGATCGTCGCGGCGACGGTGTCGAGACCGCCGAGCCAGAGGAACCAGACCATGCCGATCTTCTCGTCATCGGTGAACTTACGTCCCTTGATGTCGCCGTGGACGATCGACGAGGTCAGGAACTGGTCGGGGTTCTTTTCCTTCTCGGCGATGAACCCGCGCAGGAAATCGAGCACGCTGCGCAGCGCCCACTGCATCTTCTCGAGGCTGCCCGAATGGAGGATGTTCCATTCCCATTCGAGGAAATCGTCGAACATCTCCTTGGGGAAGCCCATCATGCCCATGAAGATGCGCACGGGGAACACGCGGGCGAAATCCCAGGCCATGTCGACCTCGCCCTTGTTCTCGATCTCGCCGATCATCTCGTCGAGCACTTCGCGGATCATCGGCTCCATCACGCGGGTGATCGTCGCCGGGCCGAGGAACTGGGTGAGGAACATGCGATAGGGCGTATGCTCGGGCGGATCGAGGCCGAGCGGGATCGACGGGAAGGTCTCGCCGATCAGGCGCTGGAACTCGGCCGTGCCCTTGTTCGAGAAGTGATCGTTGTCGCAATAGACGCGGTCGATGTCCTCGTAGTGCGTGACCACCCAGTTGCCCGCGGCCGAGCCCCCCGCGATCGCGCCCAGCCCGCCAGGCGCCGGCGGATTGAACAGCAGCCGCGGAATGTTCTCGCCAGCCAGCCAGCCCATGTGCTCGTAGGGATCGACCTGATCGTTGGGCAGGCCGCCCATCGTCCACGACAGATCGACGATCCGGTCCTTCGGAACGTGCGGCGGTGCCTCGGGGAAATCGACGCGGATGTCGTCGAGGCTCTTGGGATGCGGGGCGGCAATGGTCGGCGCAGACATGATCTTCTCCCTTATTGAGAAGGTGCATGCCACCAACCCGCGCGCCGAGCAATCATCGGTGAGAACGCGGTTTCCTCCTTCGCGGGAGCGATGGAGTCGGCCCTATTCGAACGCCGCGACCGGATCCTCGCCCTCGTCGCGCGCGTGCAGCCGGATCGCCGGCAGCCAGAACATGGCGGCGATGCCCAGCGCGCTGAAGGTCCAGAAGATGCCCTTGTAGCTGCCCGTCAGGTCGAAGATCAGCCCGAACATCGGCGGGGTCGCCAGCATCGCCACCAGGATCGTGCCCGAAAGCAGGCCCATCGCCCGGCCCACGGCGCGCTGGCCGAAGACCCGCGGCGCGATGAAGCTCTCGATCGGAACCATCAGCCCGCCGAAGATGCCGATGCAGGCGACGCCCAGCGCGATCGCGGCATAGCCGGCGCTGGCCTGGGTCAGCATGCCGATGCCCAGCGCGAAGCCGCCGAGTGCGACGAACATCAGCACGCGCGGCCCGACGCGGTCGGCCAGCGCGGCGAAGCTCAGCTTGGCGACGAAGCTGCAAGCCGAATAGACCGAGATCAAGGTCGCGGCCCGGGTCGCGTCGATGCCGCTGTCCTGCGCCAGCGGCGCCAGGTTGGTGATCATGCCCTTCATCCCCGCCGTGACGATCGAGACCGTGGCGGCGATCGCCCAGAAGGCCGGATCGGTCAGGATCCGGCGGGCGGAGATCGGCGCCTCGCCCTGATCGATCCGCGCGCGTTCGGGCGCTTCGGGCGCACCGTCGGGGTTGAGGCCGCGATCGGCGGGTCGCTCGACCACCAGCAGCGCCGCGGGCACGGTCCACAGGATCAGCACCACCGATAGCCACTGCAACGCCTGCCGCCAGTCGTTGGCGCCGAGCAGCGCCGAAATGATCAGCGGAAAGGCGAAGCCACCGGCCGAAATCCCGGCGATGGCGATGCCGATCGCACGGCCGCGCAGATTGGCGAACCAGCGCGACAGCAGCACCGTCGCCGCCACCGGCCCCATCAGCGCGTTGGCCGGCGCGATCAGTAGCGCGAAGGCGATCAGAACCTGGGAGAACGAGGTCGCCAGCGAGATCGCGGCATAGCCGGCCGCGAGGAAACAGCCACCTGCGACCATCAGCTTGCGCACCGAGAACCGGTCGGCGAGATTGCCGATCAGCGGCATCAGCACCGCGCTGACCGCCGAATAGACCGTCATCGCCAGCATCAGCACCGTGCGCTTGGGCTGGAATTCCTGCGCCAGCGGCAGGGCCACCAGCGAATAGGTCGAGGCGATCATGCCCGAGGCGGCGAGCAGCAGGAAGCAGATGCCGACCTGGCGCCAGCCGACGGCGAACGATGCGGGCATGCGGTTTACTCTCCTCGGTGCCTTATTGTCCGGCGCTTGTGCCAGACATCACGCCGAGGTCAACGCGGTTCGTATACAATCTCCGCTTTGGCACCGCCTTGGGCAAGCCGCGGCTTCCGCTGCGAAAGTCAGCCCGCCGCGGTTTCGATGCAGCCGTACCAGCCGAGGCCCGCATAGGTTTCGTAGCCCGGCGTGACCGCAAAGGAGACCAGCTTCGCGCCGTTCTGATAGAAACCGCGCTTGCTGCCGGCCTGGAGCGGATAGGTCTCGGCCTCGCCCTGCCCGCCCGAAGACGCGATGATCCGGTGCCGGGCGTTGAGCAGCATCACGCGCGTGCTGCGCCGCTCGTCGGCGTCGAGCGGCACGCCTTCGACGATCGCCCGGGCCTGCGGCTCCCAGTCGAAGAAAATGCCGAGCACGCCGAGCGGCTGGCCATATTCGGCGCCGCCGGCGCGGATCGCGGTGGCATAGGTGGCGACTTCGGCCTGATCGAGCGCGGCATTGCGCTCGATGTCGCAGACCGCGAAGGAATCGCCGCTGGCCGTGGCCATGCCGCTGCGGAACCACTCGGTCCCCGCGACATTGCGGCCGACCACCGAACCGTAACGATCGGGCCGGCCATTGGCGACGACCACGCCGTTGCGATCGGCGATCCAGAGATCGAGATAGACGGTATAGGACCGCAGGATCGTCGCGAGCCGGCCGGTGGCGTGGGACTGGGCTTCAGGCGACGGCCGTTCGAGCACGTCGACCACGGCGGCATCGGTCGCCCACCAGCGCACGTCGCAGGAACGCTCGTAGAGGTTGCGGTCGATGATCTCGACCGCGTTGTGCGCCATGTCGGCAAAGCGATTGCCGCGCGAATCGAGCAGCATCTGCCGCCCCGCTGCCTCGATCCGTCCGGCATTGTCGTTGATCGCGGTGCGCAGGCCCGCCGAGAGCGCGCTGACCTCCTTGGTCACTTCGCCCATCTCCTGTGCGACGACCGCGAAGCTCTTGCCCACTTCACCCGCACGCGCCGCCTCGAGCCGGGCGTTCATCGCCAGCATCTGCGTCTTGACCATGATCATGTCGATCGAGCTGATCTTGTCGGCCGTGTTGCGCGACAGGTCGAGTGCGAGTGTGAGAATGTCGTCTTGCAATGTGGCGCCCCCTGCTGCCGCGTCTCGTCGCCTTGCGCAGGACACCCCTTTTTCCCGATCCGGCGTTTTCCGCCGTGTCGCGACCTTTATCCGCATAACTACTTACCGGCCCGTTAAGCGCGTTTTCCGAGGACGAAAAAATTCGCGGGCGGGCCGCACGGACGGGAACCGAATGCCGGGTCTGCGCGTATAGGCTGTACTGTCGCCGCCTATCCTCCCTGGGCCAGAGCGCTCAAAGCTGGCGGCGACAGGCTTCTCCTTCATTTCACCGGCGCTTCCCCCTTGCCCTCGCGGGGGTTCTCCGCCCATTTAGGCCGAGATGCTGCGCCAGTACGAACTTGTCGAACGTGTGAAGGCCTACGATCCCGATGCGGACGAGGCCATGCTGAACCGTGCCTATGTCTATACCGTCCAGAAGCACGGCACGCAGAAGCGCGCTTCGGGCGATCCCTACTTCAGCCACCCGGTCGAAGTCGCCGGCCTTATGACCGAGCTCAAGCTCGACCAGGAAACGATCGTCACCGCCCTGCTCCACGACACGGTCGAGGATACCCTGGCGACGATCGACGAGGTCGAGAAGTTCTTCGGCCCCGACGTCGCGCGGCTCGTCGACGGCGTCACCAAGCTCTCGAAGATCGAGACCCTGACCGACACCGAGCGCGCCGCCGAGAACCTGCGCAAGTTCCTGCTGGCGATGAGCGAGGACCTGCGCGTCCTGCTGGTCAAGCTGGCCGACCGCCTGCACAACATGCGCACGCTCCATTTCATCAAAAGCGAGGACAAGCGCCGCCGCATCGCCCGCGAGACGATGGATATCTATGCGCCGCTGGCCGAGCGCGTGGGCATGTACGAATACATGCGCGAGATGCAGCTGCTCGCCTTCGAGCAGCTCGAGCCCGAAGCCTATGCCACGATCACCGGCCGGCTCGCGCAGATCCGCAGCCAGGAAGGCAGCCAGGTCGGCGCGATCGCGCTGTCGATCAAGCAGGCGCTGGCCGAGGCCGGGCTCAAGGTCGAGGTCTCGGGGCGCGAGAAGCACCCCTATTCGATCTGGAAGAAGATGGCCGAACGCCACGTCACCTTCGAACAGATCACCGACATCATGGCCTTCCGCGTTATCACCGACAGCGTCGACGACTGCTACCAGGCGCTCGGCTTGCTCCACCGGACCTGGCAGATGATCCCTGGCCGGTTCAAGGACTACATCTCGACGCCCAAGACCAACGGCTATCGTTCGCTCCATACGGCGCTGATCTACGAGAACTCGATGCGCGTCGAAGTGCAGCTCCGCACCAAAGACATGCACGAGACCAACGAATATGGCCTCGCCGCGCACTGGGCCTACAAGCAGGGCGGCGCCAATCCCGGCGGCCCGCGGCCCGACGAGGAAGTGGGCTGGCTGCGCGACCTGATCGAGATCGTCGACGCCAGCCACGATGCCGAGGAACTGCTCGAGCACACCAAGCTGGCGATCTATCAGGACCGCATCTTCGCCTTCACCCCCAAGGGTTCGCTGCACCAGCTGCCCAAGGGCTCGACTCCGGTCGACTTCGCTTATGCCGTGCACACCGATCTCGGCAATGCCGCGGTCGGCGCCAAGATCAACGGCCGCCACATCCCGCTGCGCACCCCGCTCAACAACGGCGACGTGGTGGAGATCATCAAGAGCCGCAACGCCCAGCCGCAGCTCTCGTGGCTCGGCTTCGTCGTCACCGGCAAGGCGCGCGCGGCGATCCGCCGTGCGGTGCGCGCCAAGGAATTGCAGGAAATCGCCGCGATCGGCCGCAAGCTGTTCGAGGAGATCGTCGAGCGCCTGCCCACCAAGATCGGCAAGAAGGCGATCGCCGATGCGGTCAAGCGGCTCGGCTTCGCGCGCGAGGAAGAGCTGATGGCCGCGATCGGCACGGCCAAGCTGTCCGACCGCGAGGTGATGGAAGCGCTCGTCCCCGGCAGCGCCGCCGACCTCACCGAGCACGACGACTGGCCCAAGCAGGAGCGCGCGATCTCGATCCGCGGGCTGACCCCGGGCATGGCCTTCCACCTCGCCGAATGCTGCCACCCGGTGCCCGGCGATCGTATCGTCGGCCTGCGCCAGCCCGGCAAGGGTGTCGAGGTCCACACGATCGACTGCCTCAGCCTCGCCAGCGGCATCGATGCCGACTGGCTCGACCTGTCGTGGGGCGAGCGCTCGACCGGCGCGGTCGGCCGCCTGCGCATCGTGCTCTACAACCGTCCGGGAACTCTCGCCGAAGTCACCGCGATCTTCGCCAACAACCGCGCCAACGTCACCGACCTGCACATGATCCAGCGCGACGATCCCTTCGGCACCTACGAGGTCGATCTCGAGGTCAAGGACGTCGCCCACCTGTCGCGGATCATCTCCTCGCTGCGCGCGAGCGAAGCCGTGGCCGAGGCCGAACGCATCTGAGGCGAAATCGCCACGTTCTAAAATGCGGGCCACGACTTGCGCAGTGCCCCGCCCCCCGCTAGGGCCCGCCTTCCAGAGCATGCGGAGCGGTGGCCGAGTGGTCGAAGGCGCTCGCCTGGAAAGTGAGTATACGTCAAAAGCGTATCGAGGGTTCGAATCCCTCCCGCTCCGCCAGTCTTGCAGGATGATCTTCGCCATGCAGACGAAAACCTGAAGCCAAACGCTCGAGGCACGTGCGGCTCGCGCAGATAGTCCGCTGCAGCAACGAACAGGCCGAGCCCATCAGCTAAAACGATGGGTGTCTTCGTCAATCGCCATGAGGCGCGGTCGGCAGGGGCTGGTATCGACCGCTCCCGACAAGGGAGAGACATATGGCGACAAGGCGATCGATCGCGCAAACCTGCGCGCTGGCAATCCTGGCAGGTCTCGGGACGCCACCTGCGGTCGGGCAGGAGCATCAGCTCCGAGCTGCGGATGCCGAATGCCAGGCGAACGGCGATCTCGTTCCTTACTGCGGCGTGCCGTTTCCCGAGGATCTCGAGCCCGTGCCGGGGACCGCCAGCGTGATCGCCAGCGACATGCATCTGAAGATGGGGCCCAGCGGTCTCGAGCCGCAGCCGGGCGTCCTGAAGCTGGTGAACCTTCGCACCGGCACGGTCGCCGCGCTCTATCCCGCGCGTTCGGCCCGGCCGGGGCGCGCCTCCTGGGGCGATCCCACCTGCACCGAAGAGATCGGCGCGCGCCTGCTACCGCACGGCCTCCATCTGTCGAAGCGACGGGATGGCGCCTGGCAACTTCTGGCGGTCAATCATGGCGGGCGCGAGTCGGTCGAATTCTTCGAGCTGACCGGCCGCGCCGGACAATGGTCGCTGCGCTGGCGCGGCTGTGTGGTCGCGCCGGCCTCGAGCCATCTCAACGACGTCGCGGCGCTGCCGGGCGGCGCCTTTCTCGTGACTACCATGCACATGGGCGGCAATGCCGAGACGCGCGACGCCGGGTTGAAAGCCGCGCGCGGCGAGAACACGGGCTTCCTCTGGCGCTGGGCGCCGGGTGCCGGCATCGGCCGCCAGCCCGGCAGCGAAGCGCCGATGCCCAACGGCGTCCAGGTCGATGCCGCCGGGCGCTATGCCTACATCAACACGGCCAGCAAGGGCGGCGACGTGCGCAAGCTCGATCTCGCCCAGGGCAGGGTCGTGGCCAGCGTTGCCGTGCCTAACCCGGACAATGCCTCCTGGACTGCGGACGGCCGTCTGCTGGTCGCCGGGGTCGCCGCCGGTCCGAAGCCGATGGCCTGCTTCCAGCACCCCGAAAAGCCTTGCCCGGCCGCGTCCGAAGTCTATGCGATCCGCACCGATACGATGACGGCCGAGCGTCTGTTCGCCTTCGCCGGCACCCCGCTCAACGCTGCGACGGTCGCCGTGCAGGCGGGCGCCGATCTGCTGATCGGGAGTTGCTTCGGCAACAGCGTCGTCGCTGTCCGCAAGGTTTTCGCCCGGCGAGACTGAAACACCGCATCGCCGCGCTCAGACCTGGCGCGAAGACACCAGGACCATGGCCGCGGGATCGTGGAAGAAGCTGCCGATGCCGACCATCGCCGTGTCCGCGCCCGCCATCTGGTTGGCGCCGGCGTCGCCGCGAAGCTGGCGCACCGCATCGGCATAGAGGTTCGAGCCCCCGGCCCGGCCCATGGCGAGGCCGCCGCCGTTGGGCGTGACCAGCGTCCGGCCGTTGAGCCGCAGGATCTGGTCCCGTTGATCCCAGGACGATCGGAACAGGTCGCGCGATCCGCCGAGTTCGCAGAAACCGGCGGCTTCGGTGATCGCGATCGCATCGATCGTATAGCCGTCGTAGGGATAGAACAGGTCGAGATCGTCGGTCCAGATCTCGCTGCGCGCGCGCAGGCCGTCGAGGCAGGCGGTGAAGGCGTTATCGTGCCAGCCGGCCCAGTTCTCGTAATATTCGCCGATCCGTGTCCCGCCGAGCGACATCGCGTGGACATAGACGGGGTCCCCCCGAAGATCGCGCGCGCGCTCGGCCGTGGTGACGACGAAAGCCTCGGCGCAATCGACCGGCAGGTCCATGTCGGCCATGACCATCGGCTCCCAGATCAAGCGCGAGGCGCGATAGTCGTCGAGCGTCAAAGGGCTGCGCAGGACGGCGTCGGGATTGGTCAGCGCGTGGCTGCGGTTGTTGACCGCCATCAGGCCGAAGGCTTCGTTGTCCACGCCGAAGTCGTGCATGTAGCGCCGCATGATCGCGGCATAGGGTTCGCCCGAGTGGATCCAGCGCTTGGCCATGTCGCCCAGCCCGACGTCGCCGCCGACGTCGGCATAGGCCTGGGCGCGCCGGCGGAAGGGATCGCGTGCGGCGGCCCGCGACATGCCGGGCTCGCGCAGGTAGGACTGCACGACCAGCGCCGTATCGCAGAGTCCGGCGAACACCGCCTCGACCGCAAAGACCAGCGCCGATCCGAGCCAGCCGTTCTTGGCCCAGGTGCAGCGTTCGATGCCGAGCGCGCCCTGGAGGCTGAGGAAGCCCGCACCGCCCATGGCCAGCGGCGTCATGCCGGTGCCGCAGATGCCGTCGATCTCCTGCCGATCGATCCCGGCGTCGTCGATCGCCTTGACCGCAGCTTCGAGTCCCAGCGACAGCGCGGTCCGTTCGAGATCGCGACCATAGCCGGCCGAGCCGACGCCGACGATGGCGACGTGGTGCTTGAGGGGGTTGCGCGCCATGCTCAGCCCTCCCCTACCGGCGCAAAGGCCGGCCAGCGGCGCCCGTCCGCCTCGGTCGTCCAGGTCAGCCGGACCGGCATGCCATGGAACAGGGCTTCGCCGGCACAGCCGACCACGCGCGACAGGTAGCGCAAGCCCGCCTGCTCGGCCAATTCGATCGCCGCGAGCCCCATCGGTTCGGTCAGCGGCTTGTTGGGATCGCGCGATTGGTGGAGCAGCGTGTACATATAGACCCGCCCCTCGCCGCCGACCTCCCGGGGTGACACCGACCACGACAGGCAGGCCGGACAGAGCGGGCGATGCGGGTAGATCCAGTGCCCGCAATCGTCGCAGCGGTTGATCACCAGTCGTCCCGTCATCAGCGCGCGATAGTGCTCGAGATTGTCGCGATCGACGTGGACGTCGTGAAAATGCGCGAAGACGTCGTCGTTCGAAGGAACCGGGGTCGTCATACCGCGGCCTTCGGCATCGCTGTATCCATCGCGCATTCTCTCCAATCCGTTTTGACCGATGCCTAGTTCGGATGGGCGCCAGCGATACGCCCGAAATCCAGATGCCCCCTATCGGAAAAAGACATGACTCCCTTCACCGCTCGATGCTCTAGCGATGGGTCGCATCTTGGGAGGGATCGTCGATGAGCTACAAGGGCGAACTGCGCCGCAATGTCCGATCGCTTGTCGCGGCCAGCCTGGGATCGGGCGCCGGGCTCATGCTGATGAGCTATACCACCACCGTCTTCGCGCCGTTCCTGGTCAAGCAATTCGCCTGGTCGCGCGCGCAATATGCGCTGATCGGCCTGTCGATGCTGTTCTCGCTGGTGGCGCTGCCGTTCATCGGCCGCCTGACCGATCGGTTCGGCGTGGCGCGAACCGCGCTGGTCGGCGCGCTCGGCATTCCCGGCTGCCTCGTCGCCTATAGCCTGATGACCGGCAGCTTCGCGGTCTACTTCGCCATCTCGACCGCGATCCTCGTGCTCGGCTCGTTCACCAGCCCCGTGGTCTACACGCGGATCATCGCGGCCGATTTCAAGGAAGCACGCGGGCTGGCCCTGACCGTGGTGACGATCGCGCCGGCGCTGTTCGGTGCGATCGCGGCGCCGGTTCTGACCCAGGTGATCGAAGCCTGGGGCTGGCGCGCCGGCTATCGCGCGCTGGCGCTGTTCGTGCTGGCGTGCAGCCTGCTGGCGATCTGGCTGCTGCCGGCCTCGACCAAGCCGGCCGAAGTACGCGAAAGCACACCGCGACCGGCCCGGGCAGACTACCGCGCGATCCTGACCAGCCGGCCCTTCTGGATCATCTTCGTGGCGATGTTCCTGTGTACGCTGTCGACCCCGCTACACTCGTCGCAGATGGGCCTGATGCTGGGCGACAATCACCTCGCCAGCACCCAGGTCGCAGCGATGATATCGGTCTACGGCGTGGGCACGATCGTCGGACGCTTCGCTTGCGGCGTGGCGCTCGATCGATTCAGCGCGCCGCCCGTCGCGGTGATCTCGATGCTGCTGCCCGCGCTCGGCTTCGCGCTTCTCGCCACCTCGCTCGACGCGCTACCGGTCATCGCCTTTTCGATGTTCCTGGTCGGCCTCGCCGTCGGGGCCGAAGGCGATCTCCAGTCCTACCTCGTCGCGCGCCATTTCGACCTGCGAATTTTCAGCACCACGCTCAGCCTCGTCTACTGCGGCGTCTTCGCGGCATCGGCCTTCGGTGCGGCGATCGTCAGCCTGACGCTGAAACTGACCGATTCCTTCGATCTCTTCCTGACGCTCATCGCCATAGCCGTGGCGATCGGCAGCGCGATCTTTGCACTGCTGCCGAAAGCGGCGAGCGCGAAAGTCGGCGAGGCTACCGATGCCGACGGCCCGGCGGAACACCGGTCCGCATCGCGCCAACCCATCGGATGAATTGATTGGTTCGTTTTCAAGTCAACGGCTAGGACGAGAGCGTGGGATCTGCGCGAAGCGCCTTGCGCAGAAGGGAGACCCGCTATGAAAGTCACGCTCCGTCAGCTCCTGGTGTTCGATGCGGTCGCGACGCTGGGCAGCGTGACGCGTGCGGCGACCAAGCTCAACATGAGCCAGAGCGCCGCGAGCAGCGCGCTCACCGATCTGCAGATCATTCTCGGACGCTCGCTGTTCGCCCATGTCAAAGGCCGGCCCCTGCAGATCACCGACGAGGGCAAGCGGCTGCAGCCGCTGGTCCGTTCGGTCCTGGGCGAGGTCAACGAGATCGAGGTGTCTTCGTCCGAAGCGCCGCTGAGCGGCCGCCTTGTCGTCGGCTCGACCGCGATGATCGCCGAAACCGTGCTGCCGCGGCTCTGCATCGAATTCATGGAACTCCACCCCGACGTCCGCATCATGGTTCAGGCGGAATCGGTGGGCGACCTGTTCGAGCGGCTCCAGCGCTTCGAGCTCGAGACCGCGCTGATCGAGATTTTCCCGGACATGGAAGGGATCGAACTGACCAAGTGGCGGACCGACGAGCTGATCCTCGTCGTCGCCCCCGATCATCCGCTGGCGGGACGATCGGACCTGCGGATCGCCGATCTCGCCGGCCACAAGTGGTGCACGCGCGAGCAGTTCTCGTCGAATACGGCGCGGCTGCGCTACATGCTGCACGAACAGCTCGGCCAATTGCCGGTCGCCTTCGAATCCACCAGCAACTGGGCCGTACGCCATGCGGTCATCGCCGGCGGCGGCATCGGCTGCCTGTCGCGCGCGATCGTCCAGTTCGATCTCGACAACGGCCGGCTCTGCCAGCTCGACGTCGGCGATTTCACCTATACGCGCTCGCTCAGCCTCGCGCGGCCCAAGGCGATCTGGCGCGGGCGCCTCGCGCGCGCGTTCGATGCCTTCCTGCTCGAGCGCGGTGATCTGGCCGAAACGAAGCCCATCGGATGAACCGATAAGGGGTATCTTCGAATTGCGGCTATTCCGAACCCCGGTCGCTGCCTAAGCCGCATCTCAAGGGAAAGCCGCCGCCGTATCGTGCGGGCATCGCTTCCACAATCGAACATCAGAACAAGCGGATCGGCACGACCGGTCGCGCTCGGAGAGGGACGACCATGGCATTCGTGTTCAGCGCCGATGGGCATTTCGTCGAACCGTCGAACCTGTTCAGCGAGGGTCTGCCGCCGTCGCTGCGGCCGTTCGGTCTACGCTCCGAGATGCAGGACGAATTCATCGTCTCGCTGGCCGGCGACAAGGTGCTGAGCAAGACCCCGCTCGACCGCACGCCGCGGCTAGGCCCCGACGGCGAGCCGTTCGGCCGCCCCGACCGCCGCGGCAATCGCGAGGTCGAATTCCGGCTCCAGGACATGGCGCTCGACGGTGTCGATGCCGAGATCGTGTTCCCCAGCCTGGGCCTCACCGCCTACATGATCGAGAACGCCGAAGCCGAACTGGCGACGGCGCAGGTCTACAACGACTGGCTGCACGGCCTGCTCAAGGATCATACCGACACCTTCGTGCGCTGCGGCATCCTGCCGGTGCGCGACTTCCGCAACACCGTGGCGGAAATGGAGCGCATCGCCGCGCTCGGCTTCACCTCGGCGATGATCCCGAGCCTGATCGACAAGGGCTCGGGCCTGCCCGAATATACCCGCGAGGCCTGGGATCCGGTGTTCGATGCGGCCCAGCGCCTCGGCATCGTCTTCGCGCTCCACACCGGCACCGGCCGCACCGACGTACGCTCGTTCCGCGGCGCCGGCGGCGCGGTGATGAACTACATGGTCCAGGCGACCGACGGCATGATCACGATCGGCGCCATGGTCGCGGGCGGACTGCTCGATCGCTTCCCCGGCGCCAAGGTCTGCGTGATCGAAGGCGGTGCCTCCTGGCTGGCCGCCCTCGCCGAGCGCATGGACGAGGTCTACCTGGCGCACGACATGTTCGTCCGGCCCAAGCTCTCGCTGCTGCCCAGCGAGATCATCGCCCGCCAGGCCGCCTGCTCGTTCCAGACCGACCGCGCCTGCATCATGTCGCGTTCGGTGACGGGAACCAAGGCGCTGCTCTGGGGCGCCGACTATCCGCATCACGAAGGCACCTTCCCGCGCTCGCGCGAGGTGATCGCCCATCTGTTCGACGGCATCGACATCAGCGAGCAGGACAAGGCGGACATCGTCGGGGGCAACGCCGCGCGCCTGTTCCGCCTGAACCGTCCCGAATTCCTCGCGGCCGCCTGAGCCGGCTGCGCGGGAGACGATCATGACAGCGAAAGCGACTGCGGCGATCGTGGGCTCGGGCTCGACGCCCTATTACTTCCGCGGCGAATCCGCGCCGCAGACGATCTACGAACTGATCGGCAAGGCGGTGCACGCCGCGGCCGCGGACGCCGGTATCGGTCTCAACGACATCGACGGCCTGGTCTTCTTCGCCTTCGGCTTCGACACCGGCCTGCTGATCGAGCAACTCGGCCTGAAGAACGTGGTCTTCGCGCACTGCGTCTCGGGCTTCGGCAGCGGCATGGCCGGCATGTTCGACCTTGCCGCGATGGGCGTGGAAACCGGGCGCGCGAAGAACGTCGTCTGCATCGGCGCGACCCAGCAGGTCGGGCGCCGTGTCGGCCAGGCGTTGGGCAATTTCGCGGCGACGCCCGACAACGTGTTCCACCGCATCGCCGGTCTCGGCGGGCCGGGACAGGCGCTGGCCCTGTCGGCGCGGCGGCACATGCATCGCTACGGCACCCGGCGCGAGGCCTTCGCCGAAGTGGTCATGGCCAGTCGCGCCGCGGCGGCGACGCGCGAGACCGCGTTCCGGCGCAAGCCGCTGAGCCTCGACGAATACATGGCGGCGCCGATGCTGGCCGATCCGCTGTGCAAGTTCGACTTCTGCCTCGAGACCGACGGCGCGCTGGCTTTCGTGGTCAATGCCGTCGATCGCGCGGCCGATCGCCCGCACCGGCCGGTCTGGATCAAGGCCGTCGCCCAGGTCGCCGATCCCGCCTGGGGCCGCGCCTTCTTCTGGCTCAACCAGACCGACGACGCTTTCGTCAGCGCCGGGGCCGAAGCCGTCGCGCAGCGGCTCTACGCGCGCGCCGGCCTGGGGCCGCAGGACATCGACGTGGCCCTGCTCTACGATCATTTCTCGCCGCTCGTGATCATGCAACTCGAGGACTACGGCTTCTGCCCGCGCGGCGAAGGCGGCGCCTTCGTCGAGAGCGGCGCGATCCGCGCGGGCGGCACCATCCCGGTCAACCCGCACGGCGGGCACCTGTCCGAAGCCTATGTCGTCGGCGTCACCCACGTCCGCGAGGCGGTCGAGCAATTGCGCGGGACGGCGGTCAACCAGGTCGCCGGCGCGACCACGGCGCTGATCACCGGCGGCCCCGCCCCCGTGCCGATGACCGGCGCAATCCTGAGCAGCGAACGATGACCGGCCCCAGCATCACCCCCGATTTCACCGCGCTCGAAGTGCCGATGGACACGTGGAGCGAACCCTTCTGGCAAGGCACGGCCGAGCATCGTCTGACCTTCCCGCGCTGCACCACCTGCGGCACCTTCCGCTGGCCGGCCGGGCCGTTCTGCCCCTCGTGCCATGCCCAGCCCGTCGACTGGGTGCCCGCAGGCGAGCCGCGGATCTATTCGTTCACGATCCTGCCCGTCCGCAGCGCCGGCGACGATGAGCCGGCAAGACAGCGGATTCCCGTGCTCGTCGAGTTTGCCGACGCCCCCGGCGTGCGGCTTGTCTCGGTCCTGATCGACGCCATGCCCGAAGCGGCCGCGATCGACGCCCGTCTGGTGCCGCACTGGCTGCCAGCCGCGAACGCCGTCGTGCCCGCCTTCCGGCTCGCATCCCCGGAGATTTCACGATGACCGCCACCGCCGAACCGCGATCGCCGATCGCCTGGATCAAACCCGACGAAACCGCACGCCAGGCGCTCGCCGAGGCACGCTCGCGCACGCTCTGGCAAGCGATCAGCGATGCCACGGCACTCGATCCGACACGCACCGCGCTGGTCGCCGCCGATGACGAGGGCATGGTCCAGCGCCTGACCTATGGCGAACTGCTCGACCGGGTTCGCGCCTTCTCGGCGGGTCTCGCCTCGATCGGCGTCGAGCGCGGCGACCGCGTGGTGCTGTGGATGACCAATCGGCTCGAATGGGTGATCTCGTGCTTCGCCGCGGTCCGCCTCGGCGCCGCCGTCGTGCCGATCAACACCTTCCTCAAGCCGCCCGAGATCGCCTATTGCATCGCCCAATCGGGCGCGCGGCACCTGATCATGCTCGACCGCTTCCGCAAGCTCGACATGCCGGCCATGCTGAGCGAGATCGCCCCGGCCTTCGGCCGCGCGACCACGCCGGGCAAGCTCTATGCGCCCGAAACGCCGGACCTGCGCAACGTCGTCATGTTCGCGCGCGAAGGCACCAGCCATCCCGGCGCCTTCGACTGGACCGAGCTCGAGGCCAAGGGTGGCGAATGGCTCGACCGGGCCGATCGCATGGCCGTGCAGGCGACGCCCGAAGACGTCATCATGATCAAGTACACGTCGGGCAGCACGGGCTTTCCCAAAGGCGTGATGCTCCAGCAAGGCGGCTTTATCGCCAACGGCATCCTTCACGCGCGCCGCACCGGCATGCGCCGCGACGACGTCTATTTCAGCATGATGCCGCTGTTCCATGCCGGCGGCTCGATCTACGGCCTGATGTCGATGCTGCCCCAGGGCGGTACCCTGGTCTTCACCGAGGCCTTCGGCGTCGACCTGGCGATCCGGCTGATCGAAGAGGAGCGGCCGACGATCTTCGTCAGCGTGCTCGGAAAGGAAGTCGTCGAAGAAGCCCACGCACGCGGTCTTAGTTTCCCGTCGATTCGCCTGGCCCACGTCCACAACGACATCGCCCGGATCGTCCAGCCAAACGCCGACTTCGCCTTTTCGCCTTACGGCCTGACCGAAACCTACGGCCCCGCCGCGATCACCAGCCCGCGCGATCCGGCCGACAAGCAGAAGACCACCGGCGGCCGTCCGCTCGACGGCAACGAGGTCCGCGTGATCGATCCGGCCACCGGCGAGGACCTGGGCCCCGACCAGATCGGCGAGGCCTGGATCCGCGGCAACACGATGCTCGGCTACTGGAACAAGCCCGAGGAGACGGCGAAGACAGTCGATGCCGAAGGCTGGGTGCACAGCCAGGACCTGGTCTCGGTCGATGAACAAGGCTTCGTCACCTACCGCGGGCGCATCAAGCTGATGGCCAAGGTCGGCGGCGAGAACGTCAGCCTCGAGGAAGTCGAGCGCGTCGTCACCGAACATGCCGCGATCACCCATTGCGCCGCGGTCGGCGTCGCCGATCCGCGCAAGGTCGAGGCGGTACGCATCTACGTCGTCTGCCGCAGCGATCTGGCCGTCTGCGCCGAGGACCTGCGCGACTGGCTGAAACCGCGCCTCGCCCACTTCAAGCTGCCCCGCGAGATCGTCTTCGTCGGCGATCTCCCGCGGCTGGGCAGCGGCAAGCTCGACCGGCTGACGCTGGCGAAATGGGGCGCCGAGACGATCACCGCATAACCGAACCGATAACGACACGGGAGAATGACATGAGGAAATTGCGTAAGCTCGCGCTCGCGAGCATCAGCCTCGTCGCGCTGGCCGGCCCGGCCTGGGCGCAGGATCTGCCGGCGAAGGATGCCGATCAATCGGCGAGTCTGGCCGAAGACGGCATCGTCGTCACCGCCCGCCGCCGCGACGAGGATCGCCAGGACGTGCCGCTGGTCGTCCAAGCCGTGACCGCGCAGGATCTCGGCAAGCTGAACATCCGCGAGTTCCGCGACGTCCAGTCGCTGGTCCCCGGTCTGACCCTGGCGTCCGACACCAACGGCATCGGCAACCGCGCGACCCTGCGTGGCATCGCCTATGACGTGAACGCCAGCGGCAACAACGGCACGATCGAATTCTATTTCAATGAGGCGCCGATCTCGGCCGGCCTGCTGTTCCAGTCGATGTTCGACGTCAGCCAGATCGAAGTGCTGCGCGGGCCGCAGGGCACGCTGCGCGGTCGCGCCTCACCGTCGGGCTCGATCACCGTGATGTCGCGCAAGCCCGACCTGGGCGAGGCGGGCGCGAGCATGACCGGTACGCTCAACACCTGGGGCGACACCAACCTCCAGGCGGCGCTGAACGTGCCTGTCATCCGCGACATGCTGGCCGTGCGCGTCGCGGGCGTGATCGACGAGAACGACGACAACCGCGTTCGCTCGATCAACAATAGCCTCAAGCCGACGCGCCGCACCCGGGGCATTCGCGCCTCAGTCCGCTTCGATCCGATCGAGAACCTGACGCTCAACGGTTCCTATACGCACACGCTGCGCAAGGTCAGCGATTTCCTGCAGGTGGAATCGGGCAATCTCGCCAACCCGGCCTTGGCGCCCAGCCCGATCCTGATCCGGCCCGAGGATCGCCAGGCCGTGCTCCGCGTAGCCAACCGCTTCCGCCAGGACTTCCAGGTGTTCAACTGGTCGGGGCAATACCGCTTCCTCGGCCAGAAGCTCGACTACGTCGGCTCGCACAACATCCAGAAGTATTTCGCCTTTGCCCCGAACGACCTCGGCGCCGCCCTGCCTTCTACGGCGCCGGCAAACTTCCTGGGCGCGGCACAGGTCAGCGACGTCAACGGCAAGCAGACCAACCACGAAGTGCGGTTGTCGTCCGACGAACGTGTCGCCGGGATCTTCGACTACGTGATCGGCGCCTTGTGGAACAAGCTCGACAATCCAACCTCGCTTGATGTCCAGACCCCGGTCTTCGCCGGCAGCACCGCCAATCCGCTGCTGTTCAACCGCACCGCCGTGCTACGCACGGGCGGCTCGCGCGAGCGATCGTTCTTCGCCAACCTCACCGCACATCTGGGCGAGGATACCGAAATCTCGGGCGGTATCCGCCGCATCCGCTATCGCTCGTTCGGCGGCCTGCTGACCAATGGCGTCGCGGTCGCGGCCGCCAACGAAGACCGCACGCTGCATGCGACGATCTTCTCGGCCTCAGCCAAGCACAACTTCACGCGCGACCTGATGGTCTATGCCAACTTCGGCACGTCCTGGCGCCCGGGTTCGGCCAGCAACGCGATCCAGACCCGTGGCCAATCGAACATCACCGGCACTCTCGCCGCCTTCCTGTTCCCCGAGCCGGAAAAGTCGAAGTCCTACGAACTCGGCTTCAAGTCGACCTGGTTCGACGGGCGCCTGCGCCTCAACGCCGACGTCTTCCACCAGACCTTCGACAATTTCGGATATGCCGCGCCGAACATCTTCTACCTGACCAACACCGGCGGCGTGCAGGGCGTGGGCACGATCACCACGCTCGCCGTCGGGGTCCCGGCCAAGGTCGACGGCGTCGAAGCCGAGATCGGCTTCAAGATCCTGCCCAACTGGGATCTGTCGGGCACGGCCGCCTATTCGAAGGGCACGATCAGCAACGCAACGATCCCCTGCAACAAGTACGGCGGCGTGGTGCCGACACCGGCGCAGTTGCTGGCGGCCACCGGCGGCGAACAGATCGCGACCTGCAACGTCTCCAACCTCCGCGCCGGCACCAGCGCGCCTTTCGTCGCGACGCTGCAGTCCGAATACACCGCTTCGCTGGGTCCCTCGCTCGACGGCTATGTCCGCGCGCTGGCCAACATCTACGGCAGTTCGCTGAACGATCCGACGAACGCCTTCGACGACGTGAAGTCCTATGCGCTGATCAATCTCTACGCCGGCCTGCGCGCGCCCGACGGCAGCTGGGAAGTCGGCGTCTTCGCCAAGAACCTGCTCGACACCGACCGGGTGCTCACGCGCAACGCCACGACCTCGACCAGCGGTTCGTCGGTTGCGGGCGGGGTTCCTCCGGTCAGCGCCTATCGCGTAATCTCGATGACGGCGCCGCGCGAGATCGGCATCACGGGCCGCTTCGCGATCGGATCGCGATAGAACCTCGAGCCTTCGGGGCGGGCGGCAATGGCCGTTCGCCCCGAAGGCTCACACACCAAGTTTCACGACTTTCAATTCTCACAGGATGACGAAGACATGGCGAGCCCACGGCAGATGAAACTCGGTGCTTTCTGCGGTGGCAGCTACCATCAGGCCGGCTGGCGCCATCCTGCCAGCACGCATGCGGCCGACATCGGCGAATGGATCAAGCTCGCGCACAAGCTGGAAGCCGCGAAGTTCGACATGATGTTCGTCGCCGACACGGCTTCGCCGAGCAATGCCGAGAACCCCGAGGTGTTCCGCTATCTGGCGGCGGGCGACAATCTCGAACCGATGACTCTGCTCGCGGCAATCTCCGCCCGCACCACGCATCTCGGCCTCGCGGGCACGATCGCCACCTCCTATCGCCCGCCTTACGACGCCGCGCGCGAAGTCCTGTCGCTCGACGTCATAAGCGGCGGACGCGCGGGCTGGAACATCGTCACCGGCATCTCGCCCGACGACGCCGCACAATATGCCGATCAGACCTTCCCCCCGCTCGACGAGCGCTATGCCCGCGGCGAGGAATTCGTCGACGTCGTGCTCAAGCTCTGGAGCAGCATCGAGCCCGGCGCTTACCCGCGCGACAAGGAGCGCGGGATATACAAGGACCTCGAGAAGATCCGCATGATCAATCACGAGGGCAAGTACTATCGCGTCCGCGGGCCGCTCAAGGGCGTGCCCTCGCCGCAAGGACGGCCGCTCATGATCCAGGCGGGTCAGTCGCCCGATGGACGCGCAATGGCCTCGCGCGTGGCCGAGGCGATCTTCACCGCGCAGTCGACCTTCGACGAAGCCAAGGCCTTCCGCGACGACATCCGCGCGCGCGCCGAGGCCTGGGGACGCAGCCCCGATCACGTCAAGATCATGCCCGGTGCCGTCGTCGTCGTGGGTGAGAGCCAGCAGGAAGCCGACGACAAATGGGGCGAACTGCAGGGGTTGATCGACCTGGAGGCCGCTCGCGCCTCGCTCGAGCTCGCGCTCAAGGGCTTCGACCTCAGCGGCTACGATCTCGATGCGCCCTTCCCCGAAGTGCCCGCTGAGTCGGTGGTCAGCCGCGGCAAGAACCACGTCGAGGCGGCGAAGCGCGAAGGGCTGACCTTGCGCGAAGTGCTGATCCGCTCGTCGGGATCCAACGCCCACCTGGCGCTGATCGGGCCGGTCAGCGAGGTCGCCGATCAATTGCAGCATTGGTTCGAGCACGGCGCCTGCGACGGTTTCAACTTCATGCCGGCGGTCAACCCGATCTCGTTCGACGACGTAACCGAACGCGTGGTCCCCGAACTCCGCCGGCGCGGCCTCGTCCGGACCGAATACGAAGGGCGCACCCTGCGCGAAAATCTCGGTGTGCCGGCGATACCGCCGCCGTTGCTGAGCTAGTTTCTCAGTCGGCTTTCGAGGCCCTTCTCAGGTCACGCGTTCCTTGAGCCGTTCGCGCGAGGCCGCGAGATAGGCCAGGGCTGTCGTTTCGTCGGAGATCGACCGCGCCAAGGTCATCGCGCCAACCAGCTCGGCCTGGATCGAGCTGGCCAGCGCGGCGCTATCGGCCCGACCCAGCTTTGCGAGCACCTGCTCGATCCGATCGCGGAAAGCGCGCACGCCCGCCTCGAAACGCTCGCGCGCGGCCGGGGGCATGCGCGCGGCTTCGCCGAGCAGGCCCGGCAGCGGACAGCCCTTGTCGACCGCGCGGTAGGCGCGTTCCGACAGATAGTAATCGATCAACCCGGCCAGCCCCTCTGCGCCGGCATCGACGCCTAGATGGCGGTCGAGCATTGCCGCGCTGTCGACGAACATCCGATCGATCGCGTGGGCCACCAGATCGTCGCGCGAGCCGAAATGCGCGTAGAAGCCGCCGTGCGTCAGCCCCGCGCGCTTCATCAGGTCGGCCACCGAAATGCCCTGCGCGCCGCCCGTGCGGATCGCGCTGGCCGCTTCGTCGAGGATGCGCGCGCGGGTCCTGGCCTTGTGTGCACTCTTGTCTGCCATGGCTCACGCCTCCTCGTAACCGCCGCCGAGCGCGCGGATCGCCGCGACCGAGGCCCGCGCTTGCTGCGCGCGCGCCTGTTCGAGCCGATCCGATGCTTCCAGCAAGGCCCTGTCTGCATCCAACACGTCGAGCAAGGCAACCACCCCGCTTTCATAGGCCGATTGCGTCTGCGTGCGGGCCAGTCGCAGCGCCGCGACCTGGCGTTCGAGCGTCGCCACCTCGGTCCGCCCCTCGCCCAGCCGGACGAAGGCGTTCTCGACGTCCTCGGTGGCATGAAGGATCGATGAACGATAGAGCGCCAGCGCCTCGGCCTCCCTGCCTTTCGACTGCGCGACTTCAGCGTCGATCCGGCCGAAGTCGAACAGCCGCCAGCGCAGCCCCGCCCCGGCGCTCGCCTGGACCGAATTGCCGGTGAACAGCGAACTCGTGCCCAGGCTGACGACGTTCAGCACGCCGCTGAGCGAGAGGTGCGGGTAATATTCGGCCATCGCCGCGCCGATCCGCGCATTGGCCGCAACCAGCCGGCGCTCGGCCGCGACCACGTCGGGCCGGCGGCGCATCAGCTCGGCGGGATTGGAGCTGCCGCTGGGATCGGGGCCGAGCGGGATCGCGCCCGCCGTCGCCAGTTCGGCACGCCAGGTGCCGGCCTGCGCGCCCATCAGCATGTCGAGCCGGTTCATCTGCCCGGCGATCGCCGCGCGTAGCGGCGGCAGCGAGGCGGAAACCCCTTCCTCCTCGCCCAAGGCGCGCTGCAGTTCGCGCTCGGCCGAGACGCCCTGGTCGACGCGCTGGCGGATCAGCCCGACCAGCGCATGTTCGGTATCGCGCTGGCGTTCGGCCACGGCCAGCCGCGCCTGGAGCCCGCGCAGCTGGAGATAGGCATCGACCGCCTCGGCCACGACGCTGAGCCGCACCGCCGCCGCATCGGCGGTCGCGCCCGCGGCATCGGCACGCGCGGCTTGCTGTTGACGGGTGAGACCGCCGAACAGGTCGACTTCCCACGAGGCCTGCGCGCCGGCCGTGTAGAGATCGTAGCTGCGCGGAAAGCCCAGTTCGTGCGCGGCAGCGCCGAACGGCGAGTTCAGCGATTGCTTCGCGGTCTCGGCCGAGGCGCCGACCTCGCCCGTGGGCAGTAGCGCCGCGCCGGCCCCGCGCGCGACGGCGCGCGCCTGCGCGATCCGCGCGCCTGCCGCGGCGATGTCGAGGTTCTGGGCCAGCACCCGCTCCACCACGCGATCGAGCAGCGGATCGTCGAAGCGGCGCCACCACTGCGCATCGGGCGCGGCGACCTGCGCAGGCGTCGCATAGGCGGGGGTCAGCGCGACTTGCGGCCGCACATATTCGGGGCCGACGGCGCAGGCCGAAAGGCTGGTGGCGAGCAGGAGGGCGAACGGGATACGCATCGGCTTCATCCTCAGTGGGCGGCGGCTTCGGGGGGCGGCGTCTGGGCGCCGGGGGCAGGACGGCAGAACGGCACGAGCACCAGCGCGGCCAGGAACACCCAGGCCATCAGCCGGAACACGTCGTCGAAGGCCATGGTCAGCGCCTCGCGCCCGACGACCTGCGCGAACAGGCCGCGCGCGGCGGTGGCGGCGGCGGTGGGATCGGGCGCGGCGCCCTGGATCTTGGCGGTCAGCGCGGCGATCGTCTCGCCGGCCGAGTTGGCGCTGTGGCCCAGCGCCTCGCCGAAGCGCGCGGCGGCGATCCGCGTATAGTCCTGCAGCCAGGTGTTGACCGTGGCGATGCCGATCGCGCCGCCCAGGTTGCGCATCAGGTTGAACAGCGCCGAAGCCGCGCCCAGCTCCTGCGGCGGGAAGGCCGACAGCGCCATGTTCACCGAAGGCACGATGCAGAGCATCAGCGCAAAGCCGCGAACGGCAAGCGGGAAGAACAGCTCCCAGAAGCCCCATTGGCTGGTCATCTCGGAACTCAGCCACAGGCTCCAGGCAAACAGCGCCAGGCCCGCGGTGATCATCCAGCGCATGTCGATCCGCTGGCTCAGCGCCGCAGCGATCGCCGTGCTGCCCAGCTGCGCGATGCCGACGACGAAGACCGTGGTGCCGATCTGCAAGGAGTCGTAACCGCGCACCCGCGCCAGGTAGACCGGCACGAGGTAGATCGACGAATAGAGCCCGAAGCCGATCACCAGGTTGAACACGCAGGCGAAAGCGAAGATCGGCTTGCGCAGCGGCTTCAGGCTGACCACCGGATTGGGCGAGAAGAACGCGCGTTCGAGGAACAGCACGAAGCCGACGAACGACAGCCAAGCGCCCACCGCGATCGCCGGATCGCCGAACCAGTCGTTGCGCGGGCCTTCCTCGAGCACATATTCAAGCCCGCCGAGGAACACCGCCATGGCGACGAAGTGGCTCCAGTCAATCTTGCCGAACATCGACGGTTCGGCCCGATCCAGCCGCAGGATGAAGATCGACGCCACCGTCACCAGCACGCCGGGCACCAGGTTGACGAAGAACAGCCAGCGCCAGTCGAGCACCTGGGTGATCATGCCGCCGACCGTCGGGCCGAGAGCAGGGGCGATCACCGCCACGGTGCCCAGGATCGCCGGGATCATCGCGCGCTGCTTGCCCGAGAAGATGGTGAAGCCCACGGCGAAGACCAGCGGCACCATCGCGCCGCCGGTGAAGCCCTGCATGGCGCGGAAGGCGATCATCGATTCGATCGACCAGGCCAGGCCGCAGAGCAGGCTCGACAGGGTGAAGAAGCCAGCCGACAGCACGAACAGCCAGCGCGTCGACATCGCCCGCGCGAGATAGGCCGAGAGCGGGATCATCACCAGCTCGGCCATCAGGTAGGCGGTCTGCACCCAGGACACCTCATCGGGCCCGGCAGCCAGGCCCGCCTGCACGTCGCTGAGCGAGGCCGAGACGATCTGGATGTCGAACAGCGCCATGAACTGGCCGAAGGCCATGACCCCGAAGATCAGGAACTTGCGCTTGTCGGGCATCGCGGCGGGGTCCGCCGACCAGTCCTGACCCAGATTGCCAAGGCGGCTGAAGACGGTCGTCATGGCCCTTTCGCAGATCCCTCTAGACAAATGATGATCATCATATATATGACGTACATCATGTTGGCAAGCCATCAGGGAGTTCGCGTGATGCAGACAGCCGAAGCCGAGGATCGCGTGATCGAATTGCGGCGGGATCAGCCCGAAGCGGGCGAGGTCGATACGACGACTGCCGCCGGGGAGGCTCCGCGCGGCCGCAAGCGGTCGCGCACGTTGCTGGTGTCGGCGCTGGCCGGCGCCGTGGCGCTCGGCGGCGCGCTGTGGATCCTCGCACGGCCCTCGGCCGAGAGCACCGACGACGCCTATCTCGCCGCCGATACCACTTCGGTCGCCCCCAAAGTGCGCGGACTCGTCTCCGAAGTGCTGGTGCGCGACAATCAGACGGTGCGTGCGGGCGACCCGCTGGTGCGCATCGACGCCGAGGAATTCGACGCCAAGCTCGCCTCGGCCAGCGCCGACCTCGCCGATGCCGAAGCAAACCTTGCCGCCGCGCGCGCCGCGCTGGTCAGCCAGGGCGCCGAGGAACGCCTGACCCTGGCGCAGATCGCGGCGACGCGCACCGCGATCCGCTCGTCATCGGCCGAGGCCGACCACGCCAATGCCGACAGCCGCCGCTTCGATGCGCTGGTCGCCACCGGCGCGATCGCCCGGCGCGACGCGGAGAGCTATCGCACCGCCGCGGTCGGCGCGCAGCAGGGCGCGGCCCGCGCCCAGGCGCAGCTCGCCGTCGCGCGCGAGCAGGCCGACGTCACTTCGGCCCGGCGCCCCGGCCTCGTCGCCGCGGTCCAGCAGGCCGAGGCCGCGCGCCAGCGCGCCGCCGCCGCGCTCGATCTCGCCCGCCAGGATCAGCGCAATTCGCTGATCCGCGCGCCCATCGCCGGCACGGTCGGCAACCGCCAGGCGAGAGTCGGCGACTATGTCCAGCCCGGTTCGCGCCTGCTGACCCTGGTGCCACTCCACGCGCTCTACGTCACCGCGAACTTCAAGGAGACGCAGACGCGCGACATGCGCGCCGGCCAGCCGGTCACGATCGACGTCGACGCGCTCGGCGGCGAGCCGCTGAAGGGCCGGGTCGAAAGCTTCGCCCCCGGCTCGGGCTCCACCTTCGCGCTGCTGCCCTTCGAGCCGGGCACCGGCAATTTCACCAAGATCGTCCAGCGCGTGCCCGTCCGCATCCGGCTCGATCCCGGCCAGCCCGGGCTCAACGCACTGCGGCCGGGCCTGTCGGTGACCGCGAAAGTGCGCCTCTCGAACTGATCCCCTACTCCCTCCCCCAGGAAACCTGACATGACACAGACCTCAAAAGGCATCGCCCTCGTCACCGGCGCGTCCTCGGGCATCGGCGCGATCTATGCCGACCGCCTGGCCCGGCGCGGTTACGATCTGATCCTCGTCGCCCGCGACAAGGTGCGGCTCGAAGCCCTGGCCGCGAAGCTTCACGGCGAGACCGGCCGCACGGTCGAAGTGCTCGCCGCCGATCTGGTCGATCCCGTTGCCGTCGATGCGCTGGCCGACCGGATCACTCGCGAGCCGCGGCTGACCTTGCTGGTCAACAACGCCGGCATGGCGCTGCACGGCACGCTGCTCAGCGCCGCCCCCGAAGAACTGACGCGGATGATCGCGCTCAACATCACCGCGCCCACCCTGCTGACCCGCGCCGCGATCCACGCCTTCGGCGAGCACGGCGGCGGCAGCGTGGTCAACATATCCTCGATCCTCGCGGTCGCGCCCGAGATCCTCGACAGCGCCTATGCGGCGACCAAGTCCTACCTGCTCTCGCTCGGCCAGGGACTGCTCAAGGACGCGGCCGAGCGCGGCGTTCATATCCAGTCGGTGCTGCCCGGCCCGACGCATACCGAGTTCTGGGAACGGTCGGGCAACGATGTCACGATGCTGCCGCCCGAATGGGTGATGGATGCCGAGGATCTCGTCGATGCCGCTCTGGTCGGGCTCGACCGCAAGGAAGCCGTGACGATCCCGCCGCTCCACGACACCGCGGACTGGGACGCGATGCAGACGAAGCGCCTCGAACTGCACGCGCAACTCGCGCGCCGCCAGGTCGCGCCGCGCTATCGGGAAGCGATCGATGCCTGAGGCGACGGATCGACGGTTCGAATTGCTCGGCGCCGAGACCGGGAATTGCCTGCGCGTGTCGGTCGCGCTCGAGGTGCTCGGCCTGCCCTATGCGGCGGTGCCGGTCGATCTTCGCCGCGCGGAACATCGCAGTCCGGCGTTTCTGGCGATCAATCCCGACGGACGCGTTCCCGTGCTCGTCGATCGATCGCAGCCCGAAGCGCCGCTCACGCTGACCCAGTCGAACGCGATCCTGTTCCATCTGTGCGATCTGCAACCGGGCGCCCTGTTGCCGGTGGAAGCCGGCCCCGCGCGTTCGATTGCCCTCGAGCGGTTCTTCTATTTCGTCACCGATGTCATCGCCCCCAACGGCAATGCCTTCTTTCTGAAGCATCGGGTCAAGGCTGAGGGCGCCGATCATCTGGCCCAGCGATCGATCGAGGCGATCGTCGCGTCGGAACGGTTCCTCGATGACGGATATATGGCCGGCGATGCCTTCTCGCTGGTCGACATCGCGGCGGTGACGGTCATCCGCGCGAGCGCCGACCGGCTCGACTGGCCAAGCCTCCCGCGACTGCGATCCTGGTTCGAAACCGTCGTGACCCGGCCGGATGTCCGCAGGGGGCTTGCCGCCTTTGCCAGTCCGGGATCGAATATGTGAAGGAACCGCAGAAGGACGGCGCGAAAGACGCCTTCGCGCTGATCGAGCGGCGCTGGTTGCTACGGATCGTCGCGTGCCTCATCGCTGGACCACGGCGCTTCGCGGACTTGCGCGCGGCGATGCCGATAGTCAGCGCCAAGATCCTCACCCAGCGCCTGGAGGAAATGATCGAGGCGGGACTGGTGGTGCGCGACCGTTTGAGCGCCCAAACCAAGGTTCAGGTCTATGCGCTGACGGATAAGGGCGCCTCGCTGGAGCCTGCGATCGCCGCGCTCAACGCCTGGGGCTCAACGTTTCAATCGGACTGAACCGCTTCGGTGGAATCGGCTCTTGCCGGAATTCTCCTAGCTGCTGAAAATCCTCGTCTTCCGACAAAGAGGATTGGCCCTTGCCCGCAATGCAACCACCCCGTCGCGTCGTCACCGGACTGGATGCCGACGGGCGCTCGACAGTTATCATCGACGGCCCGGCGCCGAGCGTCATTTGGTCGGCCCCCGATTGCCCGGCCGACAACGACGGCAACGCCGATGCCGGCAATGATCAGTTTGACTTCCCCGAAACGGGCACGAACTGCATCTGGGTCGATATTCCGCCGGGTGGCGGCACGGAAATGCACGCGACCGCGACGATCGACTATCTCGCCGTCCTGTCGGGCGAGATCACGCTCGTGACCGAAACCGGCAAGACGGTCCTCCGCCCCGGCGACATTCTCGTCGATCGCGGGGTCGTCCATGCCTGGCAGAACGAGGGCACGGTCCCCTGCCGCATCCTCGGGACGCTCGTCGCGGCCAAGCCGATAGTCCGCTAGGCGAGGACCCGATCGAGCGGACTTTCCGCGTCAGCCGCGCACGATGCAGCGGAAGCCGACATGGCCGGTCGTGGTGTCGACCGGCTGGGCATAGCGCGCCGCCGGGCGGTAGCGCTGGCAGTAGTTCTCGGCGCAGAGATGCGATCCGCCCTTGAGCACCTTGCGCGGCATCCTGGCAGCATCGTGCTTGACGATCGAGCCGCCGCGGGTGCCGCCGCGCGGATTGGCGGGAACACAGCACGATCCCTTCGCCTTCCGCTCGACCTTGGGCTGGGCGTACCAGTCGGCGGTCCATTCCCAGACGTTGGCGATCATGTCGTAGAGACCGTAACCGTTGGCCGGATATGTGCGCACCGGCGAGGTGCGCAGCCAGCCGTCGGTCAACTGGTTGGCGAAAGGGAACAGCCCCTGCCAGTAATTCGCCAGCATCGCACCCTGGGGCGCCAGTTCGTCACCCCAGGCGTAGTCCACGCCGTCGAGCCCGCCGCGTGCGGCGAATTCCCACTCGGCCTCGGTCGGCAGCACCTTGCCCGCCCAGGTCGCATAGGCCTCGGCATCGGCATGGGCGACGTGGACCACGGGGTGGTCCTCGATCCCTTCGATCGAGCTGCCAGGGCCGGTCGGCGCGCGCCAGCTCGCGCCGAAGCGGAAATGCCACCAGCTCGGCACGCCGGTGTCGACCGGACGGTCGGTCATCTCGAAGACGGCCGAGCCCGGCTGCGCCAGCGCCGGATCCATGCCCGGATAGTCCTTGGGATCGGGAGCGGTCTCGGCCAGTGTGACGTATCCCGTCGCCGCGACGAATTCCGCGAACTGGGCATTGGTGACGGGCGTCTCGTCGATCCAGAACGGATCTACGCGCACACGTCGCACCGGCGCCTCTTCGGGATAGAAGCGGTCGGAACCCATGGCGAAGGCGCCGCCGGGCAAGTGGATCATGCCTTGGGTGGTCGGGAGCAGATCGATGGTCATCGCCGTCTCGTCGCCGACCGACCGGGGCTTCGTCAAGCCGGGACCCGATCATCGAGACCGAAACCAGCGATCGGTTGCACAGACCGAGGCAAGCCTATAGGGCGCCGCCATTCGGCGCGCGCGAGCGGGCCGGACGAGAATCGCGCCGGTGCCCCGCAAGGGGCTTAATAGGGAACGCGGTGCGGGTGGCCTGCCACCCCAATCCGAGGCTGTCCCTGCAACTGTAAGCGGCGAGCGTGAGGCACATCGCTCTTTCCAAGCGGAAGGAGCCGCCACTGGGCCCGGCGATCATCGCCGGCCTGGGAAGGCCGTGCCGCACACTTTGACCCGCGAGCCAGGAGACCTGCCGGCGTCTGTTCGCTCTTGCCGTGGCCCAGGGGATGGTCAGGGCACGGTGTAATCCGTCTGGGCGACGAACCTTTGCGGCTGGGGCTGCATCGGTGCGTGACGCCAGGCGCTTCCCACGCCCGCCGGCATCACGCAGCGACCGACCGGACGTCGGCAAGCCCCGCCAACGTTGCTCGGTGTGGACGGAGTCGTCGTGAGTCTGCTGCCGCCGCGCCTTTTTTCGGGCGCCAGGTCCGAAACCGGGCTTCCCGATACACCGATCGAGAACGCGCGTGGCAAGCGCGGCTGGTGCCCCGACGCCTGGCGACCGATGGCGGCCGGCGACGGCCTGCTGGTGCGCGTGAAGCCGCGCCTCGGCCGGATCGAGGCCGGCCAGGTTCTCGGCCTGTGCGATGCCGCGCTGCGCTTCGGCAACGGCCTGATAGACCTGACCAACCGCGCCAACCTGCAGATCCGCGGCGTTTCCGAGCAGGGCTGGCCTGCGCTGCTCGATGGCTTGATCGCGCTCGACCTCGTCGATCCGGATCCTGACCGCGAAGCACGGCGCAACCTGCTGATCGCGCCGGACTGGCAGCCCAAAGACGACAGCGCGCGCCTGGCCGAGACGCTGGTCTCACGCCTGGCCGACCTACCGCCGTTGCCGTCGAAGATCGGCTTCGCGATCGATGCCGGACCCGCGCCACTGCTGCAGACCGCCCCCGCGGATTTCCGGATCGAGCGGGCCGCGGACGGCGCCCTGCTGCTGCGCGCGGATGGACGCGCGAACGGCACGCGCGTGACCTTGGACACGGCCGTCGATGCCCTGATCGCGCTGGCCCACTGGTTCGTCGACACCGGTGGCTCCGCAGCCGGGAGGGTCGCGCGTCATGCTGCCGCCTTGCCTGCCTGGGCTGACGGCGACGTTCACGCCGCCCCTGCGCGCGCTCCGCTCGTTGCCGGTCCTCACCCGCTGGGCCAAGCCTTCGGCGTACCGTTCGGCAGCATCAAGGCTCAGGCGCTCCGCCTGCTGATCGAGCGAAGCCGTGCGTCCGCGCTGCGCCTGACGCCCTGGCGCACGGTGCTGCTCGAAGGTGAGCGCCCAGCATGCAGCGAGGGCTTCGTCGACACGCCCGACCATCCCGCGCTGCGCGTCGCCGCCTGCCCCGGGATGCCGGCCTGCCCGCAGGCGACGGTCGAGACGCGTGCACTCGCGCTGCGCCTCGCGCCCCATGTCGCGGAAGAGTTGCACCTGTCGGGCTGCGCCAAAGGCTGCGCGCATCCGGGCACGGCCGAGATCACCGTGACCGGACGCGACGGCCGCTTCGACCTGGCCTTCGCCGCGCGCGCCGGCGATCCGCCGTCACGCGCCGGCCTGACCGCCACTGACCTGCTCGCCGCTTTCGGAGCCGCCTGATGCCCCACATCTATGAAACCGATGGCCAGGCCATCTACCGCCAGTCCTTCGCGACGATCCGCGCCGAGACCGAACTTGCCCGCTTCACGACCGAAGAGGAACGCGTGGCCGTGCGCATGATCCACGCCGCGGGCATGGTCGAACTCGCCGCGCACATTCGTTTCTCGCCGGGCTTCGCGACGGTCGCCGCCGAAGCGCTGGCGGCCGGCGCGCCAATCCTCTGCGATGCCCGCATGGTCTCAGAAGGCATTACGCGGTCGCGATTGCCGGCCGACAATGCAATCGTCTGCACGCTCAACGACCCGAGCGTTCCCGATCGAGCCAAGGCCATGGCCAACACGCGCTCGGCCGCGGCGCTCGAACTGTGGCGACCGCACCTGGCCGGCGCCGTCGTCGCGATCGGCAATGCCCCCACGGCGCTGTTCCACCTGCTCAACATGCTCGAAGACCCGGCCTGCCCGCGCCCGGCGGCGATCGTCGGCTGTCCGGTCGGCTTCGTCGGCGCAATGGAATCGAAGGCTGCGCTGTGGGAGGCGCAGCCCGTGCCCTGCGGCATCGTCGAAGGGCGGCTGGGCGGCAGCGCGATCACCGTCGCCGCGATCAACGCGCTGGCGAGCCCGATCGAATGAACACTGGCACGATCCACGGCGTCGGCCTCGGCCCGGGCGCGCAGGACCTGCTCAGCGTGCGCGCCGACCGGCTGGTGCGCGGCGCGCGCCACGTCGCCTATTTCCGCAAGGCCGGCAAACCCGGCCAGGCGCGCCGCATCGTCGAAGGCATGCTGCGCGACGACGTGATCGAACTGCCGATGGAATACCCGGTGACCACCGAGATCCCGGTGACCGATCCGCGCTACAACGCGATGCTCGCGGCCTTCTATGCCGATTGCACGCAGCGCCTGGCCGCGCTGACGGGCACCGGCGAGGACGTCGTCGTGCTCTGCGAGGGCGATCCCTTCTTCTACGGCTCGTTCATGCACCTCTACACGCGGCTGTCGGGCCAGGTGCCGATCATCGTGGTCCCCGGCATCACCGGCATGTCGGGCGCCTGGACCGCATGCGGCCAGCCGATGACCTGGGGCGATGACGTCCTGACCGTGATCATGGCGACGATGCCCGAGGACGAGCTGACCCGCCGCATCGGCGATACCGACGCGCTGGTGGTGATGAAGATCGGCCGAAATCTCTCCAAGCTGCGCCGCGCGGTGGTCGCGGCCGGGCGGCAGGATCAGGCCTACCTCGTCGAATATGCGGCAATGGCCGAGCAGCGGGTCACGCCGCTGTGCGAGGCGGAAAGCGTCACGCCCTATTTCTCGATCCTGCTGATCCACGGCCAGGGACGCCGGCCATGAGCGGCTGGCTCGCCATAGCCGGCATGGGCCCGGGCGACGCGGCGCTGATCACGCCCGAAGTGACCGCGGCCCTGGCGGAGGCCACCGACATCGTCGGCTATGGTCCCTATGTCTCGCGCGTCACCCCGCGCGCCGGGCTGGCGCTGCACGCCTCCGACAACCGCGTCGAGATCGAACGATCGCGGCACGCGCTGGAACTGGCCGCGGCGGGGCACCGCGTGGTCGTCGTCTCTTCGGGCGATCCCGGCGTCTTCGCGATGGCCGCCGCGGTGTTCGAAACTCTCGAACAAGGCCCCGCCGCCTGGCGCGATCTCGACATCCGCGTGCTGCCGGGGATCACTGCCATGCTGGCCGCGAGCGCGCGCGCCGGCGCGCCGCTCGGTCACGATTTCTGTGCGATCAACCTGTCGGACAATCTCAAGCCCTGGGACCTGATCGAACGGCGCCTGCGCCTCGCGGCCGAGGCCGACTTCGCGATGGCCTTCTACAATCCGCGATCGAAGGCCCGGCCCGAAGGTTTCGCCCGCGCGCTCGAGGTCCTGCGCGAGGCCTGCGGCGGCGAACGCCTGGTGCTGTTCGCCCGCGCGGTCTGTACGCCCGAGGAGAGCTTGCGGATCGTGACGCTCGCCGATGCCCGGCCCGGGATGGCCGACATGCGGACGATGGTCATCGTCGGCTCGAGCCAAACCCGGCTGATCGAACGACCGGGCGCGCCGATCCTCTACACGCCGCGGTCGGCACCATGATCGAGCCAGTCCAGCACCGCACCGATCTCGTGGACTGTGTGCCGTTCGGGCAAGGCGGGCCGGTCGATCATCAGCACCGGCAGACCCAGCCGCCGCGCGGCGATCAGCTTGGCCTCGGCGCCGCTGCCGCCGGCGTTCTTGCAGACGACGAGCTCGATCTCATGGTCCTGCATCAGGGCCACATCGCCCTCGACCGAGAAGGGGCCGCGATCGACAACCAGCGCGTGATCGGGCAGCACGGGTGCTTCCTCGGGCGCATCAACGAAGCGCAACAGGTAGTGGTGCTGCGGCTGGGCGGTGAAGGCGCTGACATGCATCCGGCCGAGCGCGAGCATCACCCGGCGCCGGGGACCGGCCAGGGCTGCGACCGCGGCCTCGATGTCAGGCACATGCCGCCAGCAATCGCCGGCCGCTGGTGCCCATGCCGGCCGGGTCAGCACGATATGGGCAATGCCGGTCTCGGCCGCCGCCGCGACGGCGTGGGCGCTCATCGTCGCGGCGAAGGGGTGGGTCGCATCGACCAAGTGGGTGACCGCCTGCTCGCGCAGATAACGCACCAGTCCGGCGATCCCGCCAAAACCGCCAACCCGGGTCGGCAGCGGCTGCCTACGCGGGTTCGCCACCCGGCCCGCATAGCTGAGCACGGCCGTCGCGCCGCGATCGGCGAGCGCTTCCGCCAGGGCGCTGGCCTCGGTCGTGCCACCCAGGATCAGGATGTTGGGTATGTCGCAAACTCCTGAACGCGCATGGCTGACGATCGTCGGCATCGGCGAGGATGGCTTGTCCGGCCTGTCCGACGCGAGCCGCGAAGCGCTGGCCCAGGCCGAACTGGTCACCGGCCCCGCACGCCATCTCGCCCTCGTGCCCGACCTTAGGTGCGAGCGCCTGACATGGCCAGTGCCCTTCACCGACGGCATCGCGCCGCTGTTGGCGCAGAGGGGACGTCGCGTCGTGCTGCTGGCCTCGGGCGATCCGTTCTGGTTCGGCGCGGGCAGCGTGATCGCGCGCGAGCTCGAGCCTTGGGAATGGACCGCCTGCCCCGCGCCCTCGACCTTCGGGCTCGCCGCGAGCCGGCTCGGTTGGCCGATCGAGGATACCTTGTGCCTCGGCCTCCACGCCGCGCCGCTCGCGAGGCTGCGTCCGCACCTCGCGCCGGGCCGACGCGCGCTGGTGCTGGTGCGCGACGGCAAGGCCGTGGGCGAGCTATGCCGCTATCTGGACGAACGGGGTTTCGGCGCTTCGGCGGTCACGGTGCTCGAAGCGCTCGGCGGACCGCGCGAACGCGTGCGCGAGGCGACGGCTGCGACCTTGGCCTTCGACGACATCGTGCATCCGGTTGCACTCGGCATCGTCTTCGCCGGCGACGGCGTAGTCCTGCCCGCAGCCGCGGGCCGTCCCGACGACTGGTTCGAGCACGACGGCCAGATCACCAAGCGGCCCGTGCGCGCGCTGACACTCTCGGCGCTCGCGCCGCGTCCCGGCGAAACGCTGTGGGACATCGGCACGGGATCGGGTTCGATCGCGATCGAATGGCTACTCGCTCATCCGACGACCCAGGCGATCGGTTTCGAGGCGAATGCCGAGCGGGCCGCGCGTGCGCGCGCCAATGCCGCCGCGCTCGGCGTCGATCGGCTCCGCGTGATCGAAGGCATGGCGCCCGCTGTGCTGGCCGATCAGCCCTCACCCCAGGCGGTTTTCATCGGCGGCGGCCTCAGCGCCGAACTGCTGCAAGCTCTGGCAGATCGTCTCGCGCCCGGCACGCGGCTGGTGGCCAATGCCGTAACGCTCGAATCCGAAACGCTGCTCGCGCAGTGGCATGCCGAGCGCGGCGGATCGCTGCTGCGCATCGACCTGGCCCAGGCCGCGCCGCTGGGCTCGCGCCGCGGCTGGCAGGCCAGCTATCCGATCGTGCAGTGGAGCGTGACGCTGTGATCGTCGCGGGCTTCGGCTTTCGTCAGGGCACGGCACTGCCAGAGCTGCGCGCGGCGCTGGATCTGGCCCAGGCAGATCTTCCCGCGGTCGAGGCCCTCGCCACGCCGCGCGACAAGGCTGCCGGTCTCGCACCGCTCGCACAAACGCTGGGCCTGCCGCTGATCACCGTCGACGAGGCCGCGCTCGAAACGCAGCAGACGATCACGCAATCGTCGGCCAGCCTCGCCGCCCGCCGCACCGGCAGCGTTGCCGAGGCGGCCGCGCTCGCCGCCGCCGGCCCCGGCGCGCGACTGCTCGGACCGCGCCACGTCTCACCCGATCGCATGGCGACCTGCGCCATCGCCCAAGGAACCCCGTCATGACCGTTCACTTCATCGGCGCCGGCCCCGGCGCGCCCGACCTGCTGACCCTGCGCGGTCGCGACCTGATCGCGAGCAGCCCGGTCTGCCTCTATGCCGGATCGCTCGTGCCCGAAGCCGTGCTCGGTCACTGCCCGCCTGGCGCGCGGATCGTGAACACCGCACCGATGGCGCTCGACGACATCATCACGACGATCCGCGAGGCGCACGAAGCCGGGCACGATATCGCGCGATTGCATTCGGGCGACCTGTCGGTCTGGTCGGCCATGGGCGAACAGCTGCGCCGGCTGCGCGCGCTGGACATTCCCTTCACGGTGACTCCCGGTGTGCCCGCTTTCGCCGCCGCCGCCGCGGCGCTGGAGGCCGAACTGACCCTGCCGACGATCGGCCAGTCCCTGGTGCTGACGCGCACGCCGGGTCGCGCCAGCTCGATGCCGGCGAATGAGAGCCTGACGCGCTTCGCCGCGACCGGCGCAACTCTGGCGATCCATCTGTCGGTCCACAACCTCGCCAAGGTGGTCGCAGACCTGCTGCCCGACTACGGCGGCGACTGCCCCGTCGCGGTCGTCTATCGCGCGAGTTGGCCCGACGAGCGGATCGTTCGTGCCACACTCTCGACGATCGAGGATGCGCTGGCGGGAAGCATGGAGCGAACCGCACTGATCCTCGTCGGCCGCGTGCTCGACAGCGACAGCACCGCCGAAAGCAGCCTCTACGCGGCGAGCTACGATCGCCGCTTCCGGCCGCAAACCGCGGGCTCGCGCTTCGCCGGCGGGGACGAATGAACGCACCGCTGCCCCCGGGCCTGCTGATCACGGCGCCTGCTTCGGGCACGGGCAAGACCACGGTGACCTTGGGCTTGCTCCGCGCGCTGACCGAGGCCGGCGTCTCCGTCCAGCCGTTCAAGAGCGGGCCCGACTATATCGACCCCGCCTTCCACCGCGCCGCCTGCGGCCGCGCCTCGTTCAATCTCGATAGCTGGGCGATGTCCGACGCGCTGCTCGATGGCATCGCGGCGCAGGGCCACGAGGCCGACCTGCTGCTGATCGAAGGCGCGATGGGCCTGTTCGACGGCGCTGCCCGATCGGGCGCAAGCGGCGTGGGAGCCAGCGCCGATCTCGCGCGCCGGATGGGCTGGCCGGTCGTGCTTGTGGTCGATGCTTCAGGACAGGCCCAGTCGACTGCGGCGGTCGCGCACGGCTTCCGCACGCTCGACGGCGCCGTGCCCTTCGCCGGGGTGATCCTCAACCGCGTGGCGAGCCCGCGGCACGAACGGCTGGTGCGCAGCGGCATGGAAGCCGCGGGCATCCGCGTGTTCGGCGCCCTGCCCCGCCGTCCCGACCTGACCCTGCCCGAGCGTCATCTCGGACTGGTCCAGGCCATCGAGCACCCGGGTCTCGATGCGCTGCTGTCCGACTACGCGGCGATGATCCGCGCGCATGTCGACCTGCCGGCGCTTCGGCAGGCCGCGGATGCGCGCGCACGTCAGGCGGCCGCGGCAGTGACGATTCCGCCCCCTGCCCAGCGCATCGCTTTGGCGCAGGACGCCGCCTTCTCGTTCACCTACCCGCATCTGCTGGCCGCCTGGCGGTCGAGCGGCGCGGAAGTGCTGCCATTCTCGCCGCTCGCCAACGAAGCGCCGCCGCCCAAGGCCGAACTGGTCTGGCTGCCGGGCGGCTATCCCGAACTGCACGCCGGGCGTCTGGCCGCCGCCGAGACCTTCCTCACCGGCCTTGCTGCGCATGCGACGACACGGCCGGTCTATGGCGAATGCGGCGGCTATATGGTGCTCGGCGAAGGCCTGATCGATCGCGATGGCGTGCGGCATCGCATGGCGGGTCTGCTGGGGCTCGTCACCAGCTACGCCGATCGCCGGCTCCATCTCGGCTATCGCCAGGCGCGCCTACTCGCCCCCGCTGCCGGCTTTGCTCAGGGCACGCGGCTGCGCGGGCACGAGTTCCACTACTCGACGATCGTCGCGCAGCCCGATGCGCCGCTGGCCGAGGTCACCGATGCCGAAGGCGCGGTGCTGGCCGAGAGCGGATCGCACCGCGGGCAGGTCGCCGGCAGCTTCTTCCACCTGATCGCACCGGATCCAGCATGATCGACCTGCACCTGATCGGTATCGGCACGGGCAATCCCGAGCACCTGACCCTGGCCGCGATCACGACGATGAACGACGCCGACCTCATCCTGCTGCCGCGCAAGGGCGATCGGAAGTCCGACCTGATCGACCTGCGCCGCCTGATCTGCGAGACCGCGCTGACCGGCGCGACACGCGTGGTCGAATTCGATCTGCCCGAGCGCTCGGCAGACCTGCCCTACATCGACGCCGTCCACGGCTGGCACGACGCCATCGCCGAGGCCTGGGCCGCACAGATCGCCGCGCACCTGCCGAGCGGCGGCAAGCTGGCGCTGCTGGTATGGGGCGATCCGTCGCTCTACGACAGCACGCTACGCATCGCCGAACGTCTGATCGTCGGCGGAATGGATATGCGCATCCGCGTCGTGCCAGGCATCACCAGCATCCAGGCCCTGACCGCCGCCCACGCGATCCCGCTCAACACGCTCGCCTCGCCGGTGCTGATCACCACCGGCCGGCGTCTGCGCGAGGAAGGCTGGCCCGACGCGGCCGACACGCTCGTCGTCATGCTCGACGGCGATTGCAGCTTCCAGAGCCTGCCGCCCGAGGGCATCACGATCTGGTGGGGCGCCTACCTCGGTATGCCGCAAGAGGCGCTGGTCCAGGGCGCGCTGACCGACGTTGGCGGCACCATCGCGGAAACCCGCGCCGCGCTGCGTCGGCAACACGGCTGGATCATGGACGTCTACCTGATGCGGAGATCGCTCACATAGGGGCTTGGATGGCTTCGTCACCGACCAGGGTGAACCGATGGAGCAGCCGACCGGAGGTCGGGTCGAACGGCCGGGCGCGATGGAGCGTCCCGGTGTTGTTCCAGATCACGAGATCGTTCGCGCGCCAGGAATGGCGATAGATGAAGGCCGGATCGTTCATGTGGCTGCGCAGGCGGCACAGCAGATCGTAGCTGTCGGCCGGATGCATGCCTTCGACATGCGAAACCGCCACCCCCAGCATCAGCGACTTGCGACCGGAAGCATGCTGCCAGACCAGCGGCTGGCGCGCGGGCGGGCGCCGGCGCCAGGCCGCGATCTGCGCGTCGGTGGCATCCGGGTTCGCGGACAGGCCCGAGGTCGTGGCCGAGTGGAAGACGTGCAGACCGTCGATCAGGCTGCGATCGCGCTCATCGAGCGCTTCGTAGGCGGCATAGGCGTTGAGGAATTCGGTCTCGCCGCCGTCGCCGGCCAGATGGATCGGGCGGAAAGAGCCGCCGAAGCAGGGGACCGTCTGATTGTGATGGCCGTCGAGATGCCAGAACAGCGTGCTGGCAAAATAGGCGGCGTATTCGGGGCTGATCCGCGCGTCGATCGTGACGTTCTGCAGCTCGGTCCCGTCGTTGTCCGACTGGATCGGGCCAAGCGTGGCGGTGATGTCGCGCTGCTGATCGGTGGTGATCTCGAGATCGCGGAACACCAGCACGCCGCGATCGACGAGCATCTCGCGCAAGGCCGCGGCATGGACGCCGTCGATCAGATCGCCGGTATTGGCGCGAACCTCGGTCGCGATCAGCGTGTTCAGATCGCGTGTGACTAGATCGGCCATTCTGTCCCTCCACTCCCGTCGGGGATGATCACCCGACGAGCCCGGTCTTGGGAAGCGCAAAATGGTGGTCGAGGCAGGATCGCGGCGAACGTCCGGTTCGCCGCGATCCCACCGATTTGTTACTTCCCGAAGCTGTAGCGCAGCCGCAGGCCGTACATCCGCGGTGCGCCGAGCGGGCTGTTCACGAAGCCGCTCGAATCCCCGACGGAGAGGTAGTAGACTTCCTTGGTCACGTTGGTGACGAAGGCCGAAAGGTCGATCGGCGAACCCGCCACCGACTTCCAGTTCAGGTTGAAGTTGAGCAGGTCGTACGACGGCAACGTGCCGAACGCGGTCTGCAGCACGTACTGCGAGCCGACGTGGGTGAAGTTGCCGCCCAGGCTGATCTCGCCGACTTCCTCGGGCAGCGGCAGGGTATAGGTCGCCGACACCGTGTACTTGTGCTTCGGCGTGAACGGCAGCTGCTTGCCCACCACCAGCGGGATGAAGCTGTTGTAGGGGCTGCCCACCGGGAACACCGGATCGGTCACCGCCTTCAGCTTGCTGTCGATATAGGCATAGCTGACGTCGAGCTTCAGGCCTGCGACGGGGCCGATGCCGGCTTCGACCTCGACACCCTGGATGCGCGACTTGCCGACATTGACGATCGCCGCGTTGGGCGGCGCGATCGCGATGGCCGGTGCCGGAGCGCGGGTATCGAGGAAGCCCTGCTGCAGCTGCTGGTTCTGGAAGTCGTTGTAGAAGCCCGAGACGTTGAAGAAGCCCGGAACGCTGCCGCGCCAGCTGGCCTTGCCGCCGATCTCGTAGGTATCGACGCGCTCGGGCTCGAAGGTCTGGAAGCCGCCCGCGCCGAGCGGGTTGGTGCTGCCCTGGCGATAGCCGCGCGCATACTTGGCATAGACCATGACGTCGTTGACCGGCGTGTAGTCGAGGCTGATCAGCCAGGTCGGTGCATCGCTCTTCTGCTCGAGGTTCTGGTAGCACTGCTCGGGGCTGGTGATCTGCTGCGTGCGCGGCACGACCAGCGGATTGGCGCAGAGCCGCGAGGTGACCTGGCCAGCCGGGCTGAAGGTGTACTGTGCGTTGTAGGCGCGGCTCTTCGTAACGTCCCAGGTATAGCGGATGCCGCCGGTCAGCTTGAGCTGTTCGGTCAGCGCGAAGGTCGCCTGGCTGTAGATGCCGTAGTCATAGTACGACGAACGATAGCGCTGGATCGACATCGAGCCGCTGGCGCCGCCGATCGAGGGCAGTGGCGAGACGCACTGCAGCGCGAAGCGGTCGGTGCAGGTCAGGTTCGAGGCGGCCCAGACGTCGTTGTAGCCCAACGGATTGCTCAGCTCGACATAGGCGCCGGCCTGCCAGGTCAGGCGCTCGCCGAACGAGCCCTGGAACTGCAGTTCCTCGGTGAAGTTCTCCTGGTCCGCGATCGTGCCGCCCGGGGGCGAGAACGCGGTGTTGAACGAGGTGCGCGAACCGGCGAAGGCGCCCGACGAGACGGTGCCCGTGCCCGTCGAATTCGGGAAGGTCGCGGGGACGATCCACAGTGTGCCGAAATAGTCGGCGTTGGCGGCCTGCTTGATCTGCGAGTAGCTGGCGATGTTCTTGACCGTCAGCGTGTCGCTGGCCTGCCAGGTCGTCGTGTTGATCACCTGCCACTGCGTCATGCGGTTGTAGACGCCGTCGGCCGACAGCTCGACCGCATAGGGGCTCTGCCCCGCGAGCCGCTGGACCTGCTGTTGGCACAGCTGCAGCAGCGGATAGCGCCCCGCGGCCGGGTTGCAGGCGCGGATCGCCTGGAGCTGGCCGTTGGTGTCCGAGTGGCTGTAGGAGACGATCGTGTAGTTCTCGAGCGTCGGGGTCAGCTCGGCGACGATCGAGCCGCGCACCGCCCAGTAGTCGGTGTCGTTGAAGTCCTTCGGACCGACGCCCGACACGTTCTTCATGTAGCCGTCGCGGACCATGCGGTCGACGCCGAGGCGAACACGGAAAGTGTCGCTGAGCGGCAGGTTGAGCACGCCCTGGAAGCGGCGCATGTCGTAGTTGCCCACCGAACCCTCGACATAGCCTTCGAGGTCCGCCGTCGGCTTCTTGGGCACCAGCAGCACGGCACCGCCGGTGGTGTTGCGGCCGAACAGCGTACCCTGCGGGCCCTTGAGCACCTGGACGTTCTGCAGGTCGAAGAAGCTGCCGGGTCCGGCACCGTCGCCGGTCGCGATCGAGTTGCCGCCGCCGCGCGGAGCGACCACATCGGCAAAGTAGACGCCGACCGAGGCCGTGGTGCGCGCTTCCTGCGAGAAGCCGCGGATCGCGAAGCTGGTGTTCTCCGAACCGTAGCGCGCGTTGGCGCTCAGCGAGGGCGTGTAGGCGGCGAGATCGGTGGCATTGACGACGTTGCGGTTGTCGATCTGGGCCTGGTTGAAGACGGTGATCGAGATCGGCACGTCCTGGAGGCGCTCTTCGACGCGGCGGGCCGTGACGATGATGTCGGCGCCGTTCTCGGCCGCGGCATCGTCAGCCTCCTGCGCGAAGACCGGCGCGGCCATGCTGAGGCCCAGGGCCGTTCCGACATAGACACACGATTTCAGAAGCTTATTCATGAATTCTCCCTGAGGTAACTGTTCTTGCGCAGCCCATGCGGCCGCTCTCCGAGCCGTTGCCGAAACTGTGTGCGGACTTTCAGCTCACCAATTCCCTCTCCCTCGCCGCGCGCCTTCCGTCGGGCGCCGTTCGATGTCAGTCGCCTACATATCCGAACGATAAGACACAATAGCGAATTATCCTTCATTAAACCGAAGTAACTTTCGGTTCATCGCACGAGCCAAGCTCCTGCGAGAGCAAGCCACAACGGGCGTTCCGTCGTTCATCCGCCTCGTGCCGCGCTCAATCGGGTATCGCCCGCACGCGCTTTCCATCGGCCGCGCTTGCGCATATCCAGCAAGGCATGTCCCAGGCTTCGCCGGCGGTCCGGCGCGTCATCGCCGTCCTGAACTTCTTCGCGGATCACCCGGGGAGCGCCTTCACGCTCACCGATGTCTCGCGCGCGCTGAAGATCAGCCAGGCCACGACCCACGGCCTGCTCGCCGGGCTGGTCGAGGGCGGCTATCTCTATCGGCTCAGCGACAAGCGCTACCTGCCCGGCCCCGCGCTCGTCGCCATCGGCGAGACCGCGCGCGAGCATTTCTCGCCGCTCCGGGTCGTCCAGCCGGAAATGCGCCTGCTCGCCGACCGCTACGACGCGATCTGCACCGCGGCGTTCCGCGAACACGACGACGTCATCGTGCGCGCCCGCGCGGCGGCGCTCTCGCACCTGGGGATCGCCCATCCGCGCAACGAGCGCTTGCCGCTCCTGCCCCAGTTCGCCGCGCTGTTCTTCGCCTGGGCGTCGCCCGACGAAAGGGCCGCCTGGCTGGACCAGTTGTCACCTGCCCCGACGGCCGCGCAGTGCGAGGCGATGGATCGCGGCGTGGACTTCATCCAGCGCCATGGCTTCATGCTGGCCGTGCGCAATCCGGCCTCCACGACGAATGACGAGTCGTCGCGCTGGATTTTCGAGCAGAGGCATACCAACGCACCGATGGTTCCGGCGACGGAGATCGAGGCTCAGGCAAGCTACGAAGTCGGCTTCATCCAGGTTCCGGTCCGCGGCGTAGCGCGCGAAGTCGCCTTCGTCGTCGGGCTCACCGGCATTCCCGGCCAGGTCAGCGGTGCCCAGGTCATCGAGATTGGCGAAACGATCCGCGCCGCTTGCGAGCGCGTGGCCGGTTTCCTTACCCGCTCCACGACATAGTTGCCGGACTATCCGAGGAACAGTTCCGCCGCAGCGTCGATGATCGCTTCGGCATCGAGCCGATAGGTGCGGTGCAGGTCGGGCAAGTCGCCGGTCTGGCCGAAACGGTCGGTGCCCAGCGGGCTGACACGCATGCCCGCGACGCTGCCGAGCCACGACAGAGCGGCAGGCGATCCGTCGAGCACGGTGACGAGGCCGGCGCCCGGAGCCAGTGCTGCGAGGAGGCTGTCCGCATGACTGGGCTCCGGCCGCTCCCCTCGCCAGCGCGCGGCCCGGCGCGCCGACCAGCCGCGATGGAGCAGATCGGGTGACGTCACGTTGAGCAGGCCCAGTCCGGGCAGGTCGTCCGCCAGTTGCGTCCAGGCATCGAGCGCCTCGGGCGCGACCGCACCGGTGAAGACGATCGCGGCCTCGGCCCCTGGTGCCGGCCGCTTCAGCCAGTAGCCGCCCTTCAACGCATCGGCCTGCCAGTTCGCATCCGCGCGCTCGATCTGCGCGATCGCGCGGGTGCTGAGCCGCAGGTAAATCGATCCGCCGTCGCTGGCCTGCATGTGCTCGAAGGCATGCTCCATCAGCAGGGCGACTTCATCCGCCCAGGCCGGCTCGAAATAGGTGAGCCCAGGCTGGCCCATGCCGATCAGCGGCGTGTTGATCGACTGGTGCGCACCGCCCTCGGCGGCCAGGGTCAGCCCCGAAGGTGTGCCGACCAGCAGAAAGCGCGCATCCTGATAGCAGCCGTAGTTGAGCGCATCGAGCCCGCGGGCGATGAAGGGATCGTAGACCGTCCCCACCGGCAGCAGCCGCGTGCCGAAATGCGGCGCGGCGAGGCCGAGCGCGGCGAGCAGCAGGAAGAAATTGCTCTCGGCGATACCCAGTTCGATATGCTGCCCGGCTTCGTGCGCCGACCATTTCTGCGCCGAGGGGATGCGCGCTTGCTGGAACACGTCGGCCAGTTCCTGGCGACGAAACAGCCCGCGCTGGTTGACGAAGGCACCGAGATTGGTGGTCTGGGTGACGTCGGGCGCGGTGGTGACGATACGGTCGGCAAGCGGCGCGCCCGACTTGGCCAGATCGAGCAGAACGCGGCCGAAGGCGGCCTGGGTCGATTGCTGCTCGCCCGGCGGCACGGGGAGATGCGGCACGGGAACGACCGCGGCGGCAGGCTCGGCCGGCTTGCGGGCGATGGGACTGTCGGCGACGAAAGCTGCGAGCCGCGCCGAGACATTGGCACCGAGACCACCCCAGGGCTCCCATTCGCTGCCTTCGGCGATGCCGAGATCGCCGCGCAGTTGCGCGATCTGCGCGGGGTTCATCATGCCCGAATGGTTGTCCTTGTGCCCGGCGAGCGGCAGGCCGAAACCCTTGACCGTATAGGCGATGAACAGGGTCGGACGGTCGTCATCGGCGGCATCGAAGGCATCGATCAGCGTCTCGAGGCAGTGCCCGCCGAGATTGGTCATCAGATGGGCGAGCTCGGCATCGTCGAACTGGCCGAGCAGCTTGCCGACTTCGGGCAAGGTGCCGATGTCGCGCAGCAGTCGCTCGCGCCAGGCCGCCCCGCCCTGATAGGTCAGCGCGGCGAATTCGGCGTTGGGGCAATTGTCTATCCATTCCTCGATCGCCCGGCCGCCGGGGCGCCGAAAGGTTTCGCGCTGCAATTTGCCGTGCTTCAAGGTCACGACGCGCCAACCACAGGTCTCGAAGATGTCGTCGAACCGGCGGAACATGCGATCGGCGGTGGTGCTGTCGAGCGACTGGCGGTTGTAGTCGACCACCCACCAGCAATTGCGCAGATCGTGCTTGTAGCCCTCGATCAGGCATTCGTAGATGTTGCCCTCGTCGAGCTCGGCATCGCCCATCAGCGCGATCATGCGGCCGGTATCGCCCGTGCCGAGCTTGCCGTGCGCCGTGAGATAGTCCTGCACCAGGCTGGAGAAAGCCGTCACCGCGACACCGAGGCCGACCGAACCGGTCGAGAAGTCGACAGGGATCGCGTCCTTCGTGCGCGAAGGATAGCTCTGCGCCCCGCCGAGCCCACGGAAGCGCTGCAACCGGTCGAGCGACTGCTGGCCGAGCAGGTAGTGGATAGCGTGCAGCACGGGGCCGGCATGCGGCTTGACCGCGACCTTGTCCTGCGGCCGCAGCGCGTGGAAATAGAGTGCGGTCATAATCGCCGTCATCGAGGCGCAGCTGGCCTGGTGGCCACCGACCTTGAGGCCGTCGCGCTTGGGGCGCAGGTGGTTGGCGTTGTGGATCGTCCAGGACGAGAGCCAACGCAGCCGTGTCTCGATCAGTTCGAGCGCTGCGACGGTTTCCTGGCGATCATTGGCGATGGCATTGGCGGTGGCGATGTCCATGCCCGAGGATAGCCCGCGAACACGCGGCAGGTCCTTGCGAAGAAGATCGCCTATCCGGTATAATTTGGCATAACTTTGCACTCATATCCAAGATCAAAGCAAAAAATGCCATGATTGACGAGATCGACCACAAGATCCTCCAATACCTGCAAGCCGATGGACGGATGTCGAACCAGGAGCTTTCCGAGCGGGTCGGCCTGTCCCCGAGCCCCTGCCTGCGCAGGCTGCGCCACTTGGAGGCGAGCGGGGTCATCCAGCGCTATGTCGCGCTGGTGGAACCTTCGACGGTGGGCCTGGGCGTCACGGCCTTCGTGCGCGTCCGGCTCGATCAGCAGGACGACCGCCACCTCGCCGTGTTCGAGGCAGCGGTTTCGGAGTTCGACGAAGTCATGGAATGCTATCTGATGACCGGTGAGGCCGACTATCAGTTGCGCGTGCTCGTCGGTTCGCTCGGCGAGTTCGAAGATTTCCTGCGCCATCGCCTGACGCGCATCGCCGGCGTGGCGCAGGTCACGACCAGCTTCGCCCTGCGCCCCGTGGTCTACAAGACCGCCCTGCCCGTCACCGGCCGCGACAAGCGATGAGCCTGCGATGGCAAGAGCCCCGCAAGGCGAAAAGAGTGCGTTTCACCCCGACTTCTGGGGCCGCTTGCTTGCAATCATCGCCGCGAATTCCGGACCGTGACCGGGGCTGTGATGCAGTTCCCAGGCGTTCCCCGCGGCAAGGCTCAGACCGTCGGTATCGGTCATCAGCTTCTTGATCTCGCGATTGGAGCGCGCGCTGTTGCCGGCGATGTCGGCGCAGAGCGCATCGACGTAGCTATCGAGCTCCGCATCGGGCACCGCGTGGTTGGCCAGGCCCATCGCCGCAGCCTCGCTGCCCGAATAGGTCCGCGCGCTGAACATCATCTCCTTGGCCTTGGCCATGCCGATGCGACGCGGGAGGCGCTGCGTCAGTCCCCAGATCGGGACGAGATCGAACTTGGAATGGGTATCCGCGAAGCGCGTAGTTTCGGCTGCGACGATGATGTCGGCTGCCAGCACCAGCTCGAGGCCCCCCGTATAGCAATGGCCGCGCACTTTCGCGACGACCGGAAAGGGCAAGGTCGCAAGGCGCTCGACCAGTCCGTTCTCGAAACGCTCGGTTGAGGCTCCGCTCTCTTCCCCCGAGGCGAGATCGTCGAGGTCGTGCCCCGCACAGAAGCTGCGGCCGGCCCCTTCGAGGATCATGCAGGCGACCTCGGCATAGTCGAGCCGGTCGAGATGCGCGGCGATCTCGTGAAACATCGCGATGTTGAGCGCATTGAGCTTGTCGGGCCGATTGAGCGTCAAACGGCAGATCCGGTCATTCAGCTTGCAGGTGACATTCTCGGTCAAGGCTGGTCCTCGTCGATTGGCTGACCGCGCCACCGTTACACGGTCGGGCGCGCTGCGACTTCTCCCTGTGAGATATCGATCTGTTGCGAGCCGGCAAAGCCTGTCCTTGCGGGGTGCCCGGCACCGCGATTGACCCGCGCCTGACCACTCGCTACCAAAATGACGAACAAAGGGAGAGAGCCAGATGAGCGGTGTGTCCGGACGCCTTGCGGGCAAGGTGGCGATCGTCACGGGTGCAGGTCAGGGGATCGGCGAGGCCATCGCTGCTGGCTATGCCGCGGCAGGGGCGAAAGTGATCATCACCGGCCGAACCCAAGGCAAGCTCGACGCGGTCGTGGCGAGGATCACCGAAGCCGGCGGCACCGCCATCGGCATCGAGGCACTGGCGGGCAATCGCGAACACGCGCGGCGGACGGTGAACCGGGCCATCGCCGAGTGGGGCCGCATCGACGTCCTCGTGAACAACGCACACACCTTTACCGACTATCTGCCCATCGAAGATCCGAAGATGGAGGAGAACTGCGGCACCGATCTGCAGTCGGCTTTCTTCGGCTCGCTGCAACTCATGCAATTGTGCTTTTCGCACATGGTGGCTCAGGGCGGCGGATCGATCATCAACATGGGTACCGGCTATTCGATCCGCTGCGAACCCGGCTTCCTCGCCTATGCCGCAACCAAGGAGGCGATCCGGGTGCTGACCAAGACCGCCGCGAAGGAATGGGGCAAGCACAAGATCCGGGTGAACACGATCCTGCCTTCGGCACTCACCCCAAAATCGATCTGGTATCTCGAGGACAGCGGCACCTACGATCTCGAACTGGCGAAAGTGGCCATGGGTCGTTTCGGAGAGCCTAAGGATATTGCGCCGACGGCGATCTTCCTGGCGAGCGACGACGCAGATTTCGTCACGGGCCAGACGATCGGCGTAGAAGGCGGCACCACCATGCTCTGACGGCCAAAGGACTTTGCGCGCGCGTCGCAAAGAAGTATCTCGAAATAAACGCAATCCCGCACGCATCTCCCGTGCACAAGCGTCCGATTTCGCGCATAGTGGCCGTGCGGATCCGCGGAACGCCGCACGACCAGGCCATCAGCTTGCCGTGCGCAGATTGCCGGGGCTCCGTTCGTGGGGGTTCCGTCATGACGACACGACCAGAAAGGCAGCCGCTGTCCTTCAGCCGTGCACTGCTCGTGAACATCATCGCGTTCTACGGGGCCCTGGCGCTCGGCTCGCTCGCGATCATGGCCTGGCAGGCGACCGAAAGCACCAATGAAGCGGCCGAGCGCGGAATCACCGAGATGCTCGATGGTTCGGCCAGCCGGATCGGCCGGCTCGTGCACGCCGCGGAGATGGCCGCAAGTTCGCTGGAACGCGTCGCGACCGACAGCCCGATCGACGGCAGCTCGCTGCGCCCTTCGCTGGACAAGCTGCTCGCCGCCTTCGAGCAGCACCCCGACCTCAGCTACATGGGGATCATCGTCCCCACGACCGGCGAATATGGCCTCATCGAGCGCAAGGCCAACGGCAAGATCGGGCTCGTAGTCTACCCGGACGCACGGCGGCGCGACGCTTTCGTGAGAACCTTCGCGCTCGCCGATAACGGTTTCGTTGCCGACCAGACCTATCCGAGCGAGGGCTACGACGCCCGCACGCGCCCGTTCTACCGCGCCGCCCTCGACGGCCCCGCCACGGGCGGCTGGATGCCGATCTATCCGTGGCGAAACTATGCCAAGCCTCAGCAACCGCTGTGGGGCTTCAGCTTCGTCAAGGCGCTGCGCGACGGCAATGGCGCCGTGCGCGGCGTGATCGATACGGACTTCGACATGCCCGCGCTCAACCGGCTCGTCCGGGCACTCGCGAGCGAGTATCACGGGCAGATCCAGATCCTGCAGCTCGGTCCCCAACCGCGCCTCATCGCCGGGCCCACGCTCATGGCCACGCCGCACACCGTACCGAGCGAGCTTCTTCCGCTGGCCGAACCGTCGGGCGCGCCGTTCGTTGGAAAGATGACGCTCGACGGCAGTCGGAAATGGGTCGCGACCCGGCAGATCCCGATCGCCGGCGACCAGCGATGGCTGGTGGTCGTTTCCCGGCCCGCGCAGTTCTTCGACACGATACTGCACGGTCAGTTGATCCAGGCGTTGCTGCTGGGCCTGGTCGCCGTGGTCGGCATCGGCCTGCTGTCGCTGCGCATCGGGCGCCGCTTCGGTCGCCCCCTTGCCGATCTCGAGGCCTACGTCGCCCGCGTCGGCCGAAGCGACCCGGCCCTGCAAGACAGCCGGATCCCCGCTTCCGCTCACGACTTCCAGGAGACCAGCCGCCTCGGATTGGCAATCGACCAGATGCTGGTGGAGCGGACCGAACTCCAACAGCGCCTCGCCCAACGTCAGCGGCTCGAGGCGCTCGGCCAGTTGACCGGCGGCATCGCGCACGATTTCAACAATCTCCTCACCGTCATCATCGGCAGCAGCGAGGATCTGGTCGAGGATCTGAAAGATCGCGACCACCTCGAACTCGCCGGTCTCATCCTCTCGACCAGCGAGCGCGCAGCCGAGCTCACCGGGCGAATGCTGTCCTTCGCACGCAAGCAGGCGCTGTCCCCCGGGGTCCTGGACGTCGACGGCCTGATCGACGGACTCCTGCCGCTGCTCCGTCGCTCGGTTCCAGCGGGGATCGAGATCGCGCACCGAACCGCGTCGCAGCCCAACACCGTATTCGTCGACCCGACACAGCTCGAAATGGCGCTGCTCAATCTCGTGATCAATGCGCGCGATGCCATGCCGAACGGCGGCTCCATCGCAATCGGCGCCGAACCTTTCACGGCGAGCGACAACCGTAAGCTGCATGCCGAGCTTCCGCCCGGTCGTTACGTGATGGTTTTCGTAGCCGACAATGGCGCCGGCATGGGTGAGGAAATCGCCAGGCAAGCCTTCGACCCGTTCTTCACCACCAAGGGCATTGGCAGCGGCACGGGCCTCGGCCTCAGCATGGTCTACGGCTTCGCCAGCCAGTCGGGCGGCCATGCCGAAATCGTCTCGCGGCCCGGAGAAGGCACGACCGTGAGACTCTACCTGCCGGCCGTGACGACCAAGCAGCCCGGCAGGGTCGAGGCTCCGGGACCGGCCGCCGATTGATGCGCGTCGTCACAAAGAGTGTCTTACCAGGAAGTTAGCGAGGATGGCGGCGAACTACACGCGCGCGCTACACCGATCAGCAAAGGTCGCCGGGCTAGACGGCGCCCTATGCGGGCGCTCTTTTCGCTAAAAGAACTCTATCGGGACGCGGTGCGAACCTCGGACTTCGAGATCGCGCAGGTCACCAATCTGCAACGCCAGATCGCCCCGCTCTATGCGCTGCTCTCGGTCAGCGCCGCTTCGCTGGCCTATACCCATCGCGATCTCGCGCCGACGAGCCTCACCATCGCCGTCCCGGCGGTGTTGATCGCCGCGTGCATGATCCGTTCGGTGCGCTGGCTCTTCGCCGCGCGCGAGCCGGCGCCGAGCCGGATCGAGGCTCGCGCCAAACTGCGCCGCACGATTTTCCTCGCCGCTTTCATCGCAGTCGCCTTTCTGGCCTGGGCCCTGGCACTCGATCAGTACGGCGGTCCAGATCAGCACGGCCACGTTTCGATGTTCATCGCGATGACCGTCGTCGCCTGTATATTCTGCCTCGGCTATCTGCCGATGGCCGCCATGCTCGTCTGCGGCATCGTCATCGGTGCCTTCCTCATCTACAGCTTCGCGCGCGGCAGCGAGGTCGGCATGGTGGTCGCGGTCAACATCGCACTCGTCACGCTCGTCATTCTCAAGGTGCTGCGCGATTCCTTCGCGGCCTTCCTGCGCCTCGAACTGTCGCAGCGCGACCTCGCGCACAAGCAGTCCGAAGCCGAGGTCCTGATCGAGACCAATGTCGCGCTCGCGCGCACCGATCCGCTGACCGGGTTGCCGAACCGGCGCTTCTTCCACGACGAACTCGAACGACGGCTGGCGACGGCGCAGAGCAGCTTCGCGGTCGCCCTCGTCGATCTCGACGGGTTCAAGCCGGTCAACGACACCTACGGCCATGCCCAAGGCGACAGCCTGCTCAAGGTCATTTCTGAACGGCTGCGCGACTTCGGCAGCGACTGCACGGTCGCCCGCCTTGGCGGTGACGAGTTCGGCATCCTGTTCAACGGCGACGCCGGTCAGGCGGCGAAGGCCGGCCAGCGACTGTGCGAGATCATCAAGCGCCCCGTGCCCCTGACCGGCGCGACCGTGGTGGTCGGCTGCTCGATCGGCATCGCCGGCTATCCGCAGGCAGCGCACAACGCGCAGGACCTGCTCGATCGCGCCGACTTCGCGCTGTATCACGCCAAGGACCATCGCCGCGGCGGCTGCGTAGTCTTCTCGAGCAAGCTCGACGGCATGATCCGCTCCGAACGCGCGGTCGAGAGTGCCTTCCAGATCGCCGACCTCGATCGCGAGCTGGCGGTGGCCTTCCAGCCGGTCTTCTCGACGCGGACACATCAGGTCGTCGCGGTCGAGGCGCTGGCGCGCTGGACCTCGCCCTCGATCGGCGTGGTCTCTCCCGAACGCCTGATCGCGACCTCCGAGCGGGCCGGCATGGCGCGGCGCACGACGCTCAAGCTGTTCGAGAAAGCCCTGGCGGGAGCGGCACGTCTGCCCGCCGAAATCCGCCTCAACTTCAACCTCTCTGCGGTCGATCTCGCCGACGAGACGACGATCGCGATGATCCTCGACGAGCTCACGCTGTCGCCCGTCGACGCCACGCGCCTCGTCTTCGAGATCACCGAAAACTCGCTGATCTCGGACATGACGACGACGCGTCGGTCGCTCGCGCGCCTGCGCGCGGTCGGCGCCAAGGTCGCGCTCGACGATTTCGGCACCGGCTTCTCCAGCCTCTCGTCGCTGCATGAATTGCCGCTCGATATCCTCAAGGTCGATCGCAGCTTCGCTGCGCAGCTCGCCGACGCCACGGGCCGCCGCCTGGTAAGCGCGATCCGCGGGCTTGCCGAGACGCTGTCGCTACGCTGCGTGCTGGAGGGAATCGAAACCGAGCAGCAGCTCGTCGACGCCACGGCGGCCGGCTTCGACTACGCGCAAGGCTACCTGCTCGCACGGCCGGGCAGCATCGAGGACGTGCTGGAGACCTTGAGGCAACTGCCCAAGGCCGCATGAGCCCGCGGCCCGGCCCCGCCTGGCGAGGCCGAACTCCGGGCGAAGCGGTTCACTAGTCGCAGGCCGAATAGTCGCCGGCACGACAGGCGTCGACCGCGCGGCGCCAAGCCGCCATCTGCCTTTCGTAACGGGCGCGCTCCTGCGCGTAATCGGCACGGTCGCGGTCATAGGCCCGCGAACGCGCGCTGTAATCCGCAGCCAGGCCATCGCGTTCCGACGCACGCCATTCGCGCCAGCCTTCGGCATAGCGGGCATCGCGCTCCTGCACCTGCGCGAGCTCGCGAAGATTGAGCTGCCGGATGATCTCGCGATCACGCGCCCTCGCGGCGGAGCTGCGCATGGCCGGGTCCTTGGGATCGTCCGCCAAGGCCACAGCCGGCATCAAAGCGACGAGCACCGGCGCACAGACCAACCAATTCCGTTTCATTGCATTTCCCCGCGGACCCGTACTGCCGGTATCCAGAAATGCGCTTGTCGCGCAAATCCTTTGCGATGAAGTTATCACGGCTCGCCGCAAGGCGATCATTCGCCGGCACGAACCGCAACCGGCGGGCGTTGCCCGAACTCCGCTCGACCGATAGCATGGCCCACATCCGGGGCGGCGGGGCCCTGTTCGCTATCCGCAATCGTCCATCCAAGCGACCCAGAACAAGGCTTTCCATGAGCACGTCGAAGGCATCTCAGAGCGAACTGGACGCCCTCGTCCAGCTCTATTCGCAGGCTCGGCTCGACGATGCGGTCACCCTGGCGGCGGAGCTCCTGCAAAAGTACCCGGACTGCGAGGTCACCCACAATATCGGCGGCGTCATCGTCGCCGCGGCCGGTTATCGCGACGAGGCCGTCACGCTCTATGACCGCGCGATCGCCCTGGCGCCCGACTACGTCGAGGCGTTCAACAATCGCGGCAACGTCCTGCGAGAACTGAAGCGCACGCGCGAGGCGGTGCTGAGCTTCGACGCGGCCATCGCGCTATGGCCCGACTACGTCGAGGCACGCATCAATCGCGCGATCGCCCTGCGGACCGAAAAGCGGTTCGAGGAAGCGCTGATCGAGATCGACGCGGCGCTGCGCCTGAATCCCAGCATCCCTCAGTCCTATACGACCAAGGGTAACATCCTGCAGGACCTGCACCGCTACGACGAGGCCGCGAGCGAACATCGCCGGGCCATCGCACTCGATGCGAAGTTCTTCGCCGCGCACAGCAATCTCGGCAGCACCCTGCTGCACCTGAAACGCCTGCCCGAGGCCATCGACAGCTTCGTGACCGCGCTCGGCCTGGCACCGTCGCATGCCCTGACCTACCGCAACCTCGGAACCGCGCTCAAGGGACTGCGCCGGTTCTCCGAAGCCTTGCCCTGTTTCGAGAAGGCCTTCGAACTGGATGCCAGCGACGACGTCGCTCTGGGCGAAGTCGTCTTTCTCCGCGCACAGATGTGCCTCTGGGTCGAGGACGATCTGCGACAGCAGCTGTTTCGCCGTCTCGAGCTGGACGGCAGCGTCTCGCCGTTTCACCTGGCCGCCCTCACCGACGACGCCGCGCTCCAGCTCAGGAATGCGCGGCAATGGGCCAGCCGGCATTTCCCGGCCCAGGAACCCGTTCCCTTCGGCACGGAAGCCGAGAAGTCGAAGATTCGCATCGGCTACTTCTCTTCGGACTTCCACAACCACGCGACGATGGCGCTGATGATCAAGATGCTCGAGCGGCACGACAGGGCGCGCTTCGAGATCCACGCCTTTTCCTACGGGCCGCAGAAGCAGGATCCCATGCGCGAACGCGTGATCGCGGCGGTGAACGGGTTCCACGACGTCAGCGGGATCAGCGACGACGAGGCGGCACAGCTGTCGCGCGACCTCGGCATCGATGTCGCCGTCGATCTCAAGGGCTATACCGAAGACGCCCGCACCGGCATTTTCGCCGCTTACCCGGCGCCCTGCCAGATCGACTACCTGGGTTATCCCGGCACGATGGGGGCACCTTACTTCGACTATATCATCGCCGACCCGACGGTCATCCCCGACGAGAGCCGGAAGCACTATTCGGAGAAGACCCTCTATCTTCCGCACAGCTATCAGGTGACCGACGACGAGCGCCCGATTGCACAACGCCAGTTCAGCCGGAGCGAACTCGGCCTTCCCGAGGCCGGCTTCGTGTTCTGCTGCTTCAACGGCAGCTTCAAGATTTCCCGACCCGAGTTCGACATCTGGATGCGGCTGCTCGCCCAGGTTGAGGGAAGCGTGCTCTGGCTGCTGGCCGACAATCCCTGGTCGATGGAGAACCTGCGCCGCGAAGCCGAAGCGCGCGGGATCTCACCCGACCGCCTGGTCTTCGCCGAGCGTATGCCGGTCAGCGAACATCTGGCCCGCCAGACCTGCGCGGACCTGTTCCTCGACACGTTCAACTACAACGCGCATACCACGACCAGCGATGCGCTGTGGGTCGGTCTGCCGGTGGTCACCAAGCTTGGCGAGAGCTTCGCTTCGCGCGTAGCCGGCAGCCTGCTCCGCGCTGTCGGGCTAGCCGACCTGGTGACGGACACGGCGCAATCCTATGAGGACCTGGCACTCGCGCTCGCCTCGGATCCGGCGCGGCTGCACGAGGTCAAGGAACGGCTCGCAGCGAACCGGACCGCGCAGCCCCTGTTCGACACCGAAGCCTTCACGCGCGCCTTCGAACAGTTGCTGGTCGATGCCGACAACGGCCACGCGCGAAGCACCTCACCGGATGCTAGCCCTGCCTGAAGAGCAGACATCAACGCCGTCCCCAGGCGCTGTGGCGCGCGCGTTCGCGCATCGCTTCGATGAAGCTTCGCACGGCCGGCATCGCGGCGCGCCCGCTCTCGTAGAGCAGGCTTACCGGCAAGGGCGCGGGCGCGTGTTCGGCGAGGACCTCGACCAGCCGCCCCGCCGCCACGGCCCGTTCCATCTGATAGCTTAGCAGGTTCGCCAGCCCCAGCCCCGCCTCCGCCGCGGCGATCGTCGCATCGACGGTGTTGACGGTCAGGCGAGGCGTGACGGAGACGCTCGTCTCACCCCGGGTTCCGAACGACCAGGCACCCGCGGCCCGCGGGCCGCTTCCGACGATGCAGCGGTGCGAGACAAGATCGGCGGGACTGACAGGCGTGCCCTGACCGGCCAGATATTCGGGACTGGCAACGACGATCTGGCGGACCGCACCGATCGTCACGACACGCAGCGCGCTGTCGGTTAGCGCGCCGATGCGGACCGCAACGTCGATCCCCTCCTCGACGATGCGGACATTACGGTCGAGCAGCATCATCCGCGCATTCAGATCCTCGTGCCGCGCGAGCAGCGCGTTGATCGCCGGCAGTACGTGCAGCCGACCGAACATCACGGGCGCCGTGACGTAGAGCTGCCCGCGCGGAGTCGAGCGACCGCCCATCACGATCTGCTCCGCCTCGCGCAGATCGATCAGGATCCGCCGCGCGCGATCGAGGAAGGCCGCACCTTCGTCGGTCAGGGAAACGGCACGCGTCGAACGCTGGAACAGGGTCACGCCCAGATGGCGCTCGAGCGCCGCCACGGCGCGCGTGATCGCCGGTGGCGAGGTTCCGAGCGCGCGCGCCGCCGCCGCGAAACCGCGCTGATCGGCCACCGTAACAAAGGCGGTCAGGGTTTCGAACCGATCCATTATTTCCCAAATTGCAATAGTGAGAGACGATCTTACGGTATTATAATAATCCATGCCCAGGAATAGGTCTCTGCGCATGGCACAGACCTTTCTTCATACGATGTTCGGCCCCGGCAGCCGCGGCTTGCAGGAGATCGCGGGTTCGCGCGCTTCCTACGCCCGCATGGAAGCCCAAGCCGGTGAAGCCGATATGCTGACCGCACGCGAGGACGAGTTCATCGCCGCGCGCGACAGCTTTTACATGGCGACGATCAGCGAGGACGGCTGGCCTTATGTCCAGCACCGCGGCGGGCCGGCGGGCTTTCTCAAGCGCCTCGGTGGCAACCGGATCGGTTTCGCCGACTATCGCGGCAATCGGCAATACCTGTCGACCGCCAACCTTGCCGCCGACGACCGCGTCGCGCTGTTCCTGATGGACTATCCCCACCAGCGCCGGCTCAAGCTGATCGGTCATGCGCGAAGCAGCGAGGACCCGGCCGACATCGACGCGGTCATGCCGCCCGACTACGCGGCCGAGCCCGAGCGCGCCTTCGTGATCGATGTGGTCGGGTTCGACTGGAACTGCCCGCAGCACATCACCCCGCGCTTCACCGAAGCCGAAATTCGGCAGGGCACCCAGCCGCTGCTCGACGAACTGGACCGCCTGCGTGCGCGGGTGGCCGAACTGGAAGGAGAGAACCGATGAGCGAGAAACTGACCCAAGGCGTGCACCACGTCGGCCTGACGGTCCCCGATCTGGACCAGGCGCGCGACTTCTTCTGCGGCCTGCTGGGCTTCGACGAGGTCGGCGGCGTGCCCGACTATCCGTCTATCTTCGTGTCCGACGGCGCGATGCTGCTGACCTTGTGGCGCGCCGCCGATCCGCTCTCGGCACGGGCCTTCGATCGGCGAGCGAACATCGGCCTGCATCATCTTTCGCTGGCCGTCACCGACGACGAAGCGCTCACGGCGACCTGGGACAAGGTCAGCAGCCACCCCGAAGTGGTGGTCGACGTACCGCCGGGACCGATCCGCGCCGGCTCGGCGACACGTCATTTCCTGGTCTTCATCCCCGGCGGCATCCGCATCGAATTCGCGACACCTTTCGCCTGACGCCTAGTCGGTATCCGACCAGTTCCAGGCTTGCGGGAAGCCCTGCTCGGCCAGCCAGTCCGGAACGTGCGCCGCGGGCGCGAAGTCCCGGTTCGGGCTGGCGAGCGAGCGGATCCGCAGCAGTTTTTCGGGCCTGCCCTGGATGATAGCGGCCATGGCAACGGTCTGATACTTGTCGCACTCGATCGCGCCGAACTCGACCGCGAGCGACCGCCGGACCTGGTCGATGTCGTAGTGCGGCCAGGACACCTGCATCGTCAGCGGATTCTGGAACCAGCGCCGCTGCACGCCGATCCGGTCGGCCATGACATGGAGTTCTTCCAAGTCCGGCGAGAACATGTGACACATGAGCCTTTCTCGCAGGGGATGTATGGCGGCATCTACATATACGCTCATGGTCTTCCCAAAGGGCCAGGACTTGCACGGTTGCACAAGCGGATTTTCATCGCATCACACCGAAACCGCCAGTCTCTTTCGCGGTTGCCGAGGCGCGGATCGATGAGTCCGGCCCACCCTGCACTGAGCGAGGCCATGGAACGCCTCGACGTGCCCGAGCTTATCGGTGCGACGATCGCCGAGCGACATAGTGAGCCGCACCGGCATTACCATACGCTGCGCCACATCGACCTGATGCTGCGCGAGCTCCCGGCGGACGATCCGTTTTCGCGTGAGATGGTCGCCGCGACGCTGTTCCACGACATCGTCTACGACCCGACCCGATCGGACAACGAAGACCAGTCGCTCGCGCTGTTCCTGTCGGTTGCCGATCAACTCGCACCGCTCGATACGGCGCTGGTCGCCGAGATGATCCTCGCGACCAAGAGCCATCACTTCCGCGGAGGGATTTCGACGCAAGACCTGGCGATCAACCGGCTGCTCAAGGCCGATCTAAGCATCCTCTGGCACCCGGATCCGCAAGTCTATGCGTGGTACGCGCAAGGCGTCCGCCAGGAATATGCCTTCGTTCCCGACGCACAATTCCATGAAGCCCGCACACGAATATTGACCACGCTGCGCGACGATCTGCTCGCGAGCGGCCAGTTGCCCGCAAACGAGACCGAAGCGTTGAAACGCAACGTCGCCTCGGAACTCGCCTGAACGACTTGCCCGAGGCGACCGGCATGTCTCGCCGGTCAGCCAGGTTCCTCGGCCGGCTTTCCCTTCTGCTTGCGGATCGTCACACTGTCCCAATCGTCTTCGCGGACGATGTTCGCCCCGAGGACCATGGGCAGATAAAGCGATCCGTCTTCGCAGATTTCGATCCCGGTCGTATCGAAACTCCGGGTTGCATCGGTGTCTTTGGCAAGGTCTGTAACGGTAACACGGTAAGCGCGACTGTTCATTTTTTCTCCGTGACCCAGGTGTCTCATAGGAGATTCCGTGGCCAATGAAAGGCGCATTTCCCGATTATGCGACGGGGCGAGTTGGTTAACACTTCGCCAAGCATGGCCGCGGGACGGCGCAACCGCGCGAATACATGCGGAGACAAGAGATAAAGGTTTGAATCCGCGATTTAGCGGACGAAGTTGACAAAGTTTACACGGCGCAAGGTGAAAGTGTCACCTTGCGCGCAGACGTCACCTGGCAGTCGCCAAGCCAGTGATGATGCCTCAGAATCCCGAACGACGATACCAAGACCGCACGCAGCCTGCCCCTTTCCTCTCGTGTAGGACAGGCTGTCGATATAGGCCCGATCAGTCGCCGGTCAGGATGCGATCGACGAGTTCCTTCACCGTGGGGGTGAAGTTGTTCGAATAGAACGGGTCCTGCTTGAACCGATAGGCAGCGTGCCCAGCGAAGGCGAGGTTCTCGTCCACCGGACCGCCATGGGCGATGTCCTGCAGCGTCTTCTGGATGCAGAAGCTGCGCGGATCCGCCAAACGCCCCGTGGTGTAGTCGTCGTGGTCCTTCCACGACGAGAAGCCGCAGTGCGACAGGCAGCCCATGCAGTCGGCCTGGTCCTGGCGGATCCAGTCGCGCTCGGCGGGATCGACGAAGATGATCGTGTCGTCGGGCGTGCGCAGGCCTTCGGTGAAGCCGGCATTGGCCCAGGTCCGTGCGCGCTCGAGATCCTTGGGCGCGACCCAGAAGTTCTTGCCCTTGACCCCGACGTCGAGCTTGACCGTGTGCTCGCCGGCCTCGACCTTCGAATAGGGCACCTGGCGCTCGCTGCGCGCCTCGAGGCCGCGCAGGAACGGGTTGCGCACGGCCGACGAATAGAAGCCCGTCGGCGAGAAGCGGTGGAGCAGCACGTCGCCCGGTTCGAGCGTGCGCAGCATGTCCTTCCAGCCCTGCGGGATCGGGCTCTCGTGCGTCAGCAGCGGACGCGTGCCGAACTGGAAGGCGATCGAGCCGAGCTCGGGATTGTCGATCCAGTGGTCCCACTCGCGCAGGAACCAGACGCCGCCGGCCATGATGATCGGCACGTCGTCCGACACGCCCTCGGCGCGCATCGTGTCGCGCAGCGCCTTGACGCGCGGGTACGGATCCTCGGGCTTGGTCGGGTCCTCGGCGTTCGACAGGCCATTGTGGCCGCCGGCGAGCCAGGGGTCTTCGTAGACCACCGCCGCCATCAGATCGGCGACCTTGTTGTAGGCGCGCTTCCACAGCGCGCGCCAGGCGCGCGCGGAGCTGACGATCGGCAGATAGTTGACGTTGAAGCGCTGGGCGATCTCGGACAGACGGTAGGGCATGCCCGCGCCGCAGGTTACGCCGGTGACCAGGCCCTTGGTCTTCTCGAGCACGCCTTCCAGCACCTGCTGCGCGCCGCCCATTTCCCACAGGACGTTGATGTTGATCGCGCCCTTGCCGCTGGCGATGTCGTAGGCCCGCTTGACCTGCTCGACCGCGCCGTCGATCGCGTACTGGATCAGTTCCTCGTGGCGCTCCTTGCGGGTCAGCGCACGATAGATCTGCGGAATGATCTTGCCCTCGGCGTCGTAGCTGTCGGCATTCACCGCGCTGACCGTGCCGATGCCGCCCGCCGCGGCCCAGGCGCCCGAGCTCATGTGGTTGGTGGCAGCCACGCCCTTGCCGCCCTCGATCAATGGCCAGACTTCACGTCCGCCGTAGAGTATCGGCTTCAGACCCTTGAAACTCATTGCGATCTTCTCTCTCTGTCGCGGTGCGGCTAGCGCGGTGCCGCAGGCTTGTCGGCTTGCCGGCAGGGCTTGATCGCTTCGGGCGCGGGCCGATCACCCACGGCCTCGAACTGCGCATAATAACCCTGCATTTCCGGCTTACGAATAAATTGGGTCAAACGAAAGCCCACTGCGCCGAATTCACAGAACAGCAGCGACGGCGGGATGCCATGCTGGTCGGTCGGGCGATCGGTATCGACGACGATCACGCGCGCGCCCGGGCGCAGCGCCGGACGCAACCGCCAGAGGAAGGCGTAAGGCTCGGTCACCTCGTGATACATGTGCACCATGAAGATGCGGTCGAAGCTGGCCTGCGGCAGCCGCGGATCGTCGATCGCGCCGGGCTTGATCGAGACGTTGTCGAAGCGCTCGCGCTCGACGCGCTCGCCCAGCCGGTGGAGCGCGGCGGCATCGATGTCCTGCGCGAGCACGCGGCCCTTCTTGCCCACGCGCATGGCGAGGCGCACCGTGTAGTAGCCCTCGCCCGCGCCGATGTCGGCGATAGTCATGCCTTCGCGGATGTCGGCCAGATCCATCACGGTCTGCGCTTCGTTGACGCTGTCGCGCTGGACCTCGGTCGAGAAGGCGGTCTGCCCCGCCTGCGACACCGGCCGATCGGGACGCGGGAAGGCACGCGCGGTCACTGGCCGGCCGGACTGGTCGTCCTGCTTAGCACCGCAGCCGGCCAACAGGGCCAGGCTCAGCAATGCAATCCCGACCGACCACGCGGCGCGTTTCAATCGACGTCCTCCACGGCCACCTTCTCGCCGGTCACGCGCTGCGACAGAGCAGCGGCCATGAACGGATCGAGCGCGCCGTCGAGCACGTCGTCGGGCGCGGTCGAGGTCACGCCGGTGCGCAGGTCCTTGACCAGCTGATAGGGCTGCAGGACGTAGGATCGGATCTGGTGGCCCCAGCCGATCTCGGTCTTGGCCTGGTACTCACCCAGGGTCTCGGCCTCACGCTTGGCCAGTTCGGCTTCGTACATGCGCGCCTTGAGCATACCCATCGCGGTCGCACGGTTCTTGTGCTGCGAACGGTCGTTCTGGCTGGCGACGATGATGCCCGTCGGAATGTGGGTGATGCGGACCGCGGAGTCCGTGGTGTTGACGTGCTGGCCGCCCGCGCCCGAAGCGCGGTAGGTATCGATCTTGAGATCGCTTTCCTTGATCTCGATCTCGATGTCGTCGTCGATCACCGGATAGACCCAGACCGAGCTGAAGCTCGTGTGGCGGCGCGCCGAGCTGTCGTAGGGGCTGATGCGGACCAGGCGGTGAACGCCGCTCTCGGTCTTGGCATAGCCATAGGCGTTCTCGCCCTTGATCAGCAGCGTCGCGCTCTTGATCCCGGCCTGTTCGCCCGCATGGTAGTCGACCAGCTCGACCTTGTAGCCATGGCGTTCGGCCCAACGCGTGTACATGCGCTGGAGCATCTGCGCCCAGTCCTGGCTCTCGGTGCCACCGGCGCCGGCATGGACTTCGAGATAGGTATCGCTGGCGTCGGCCTCGCCCGCGAGCAGCGCCTGGACCTTGTCGGCATCGGCCCGCTCGGCGAGTGCGGCCAGCGAGGCGAGCCCCTCGTTCACCGTATCGTCGTCGCCCTCGGCTTCGCCCAGTTCGACGAATTCGATCGCGTCGGTCTTTTCCTGGGCAATCGTCTTGACCGTGCCGATCGACGCATCGAGCCGGCGCCGCTCGCGCATGACCGCTTCGGCTTCCTTGGGATTGTCCCAGAGCTTGGGATCTTCGACGCGCGCGTTCAGCTCGTCCAGCCGCCGCAGCGCGCGATCCCAGTCGAGAGACTTGCGGACGAGCGCCAGTGCGGCGTCGATCCGATCGATATGAGCCTGCCCTTCGGCACGCATGGCACAGCACTCCAAAAACGAGGGCTCCGCTTAGCGGAGCGCCACGTTTTGTAAAGCGTGACGGCCTGCTTAGTGCCGGTGATTGAGTGCCTGGACCGCCTGCAAGGTCAAGCGAACGTGCTCGCGGTAGTCGAGGTCCGAATGGACGAAACTGACGCGTCCATTGGGGGCGATGACATAGGAAGTGCGCCCCGTCAGGTTGCTCGGCATGCGCGCCTGGGCCGCTGCCGGCAGGCCATCGCGCTTCATCGCCACGTCATAGGAGCGCACGATCGCCGGCGTCGCCGATGCGACCGCAAACTTGCTGCGGCATTCCTCGGTCGAGAAGCGCTGCAGGGTCGGAATGTCGTCGGTCGACAGGCCGACGATCGTCGCGTGCGCGGCACCGAACTGCTCGCTCGCCTCGGCAAAGGCGCGCGTCTCGAGCGTGCAGCCCTGGGTGAAGGCCTTGGGGAAGAAATAGAGCACCACCGGCCCGCGGCGCAGCGCCGCACGCAGGTTGAAGCTCTGCACCTTGCCCCCCATCGCGCTCTGCGCGGTGAAGTCTGGGGCCCGCGCGCCGACCGGCAGTTCGGCCTGGGCGGCAGCGGGAATGGCCATGGTGAGCAGGGCGGCGGCGGCGCGAGCGAGTTTGGTCATGACGCGATCTTGCGCCTGCTTGCCGCCGCCTGTCCAGCCCTTCCCGCGGTCGTCAGAGTCCTTCGACCAGGAAGCCGCGATAGGGCGCGGCCTTCTGCCGCAGCTTCGCGCGTTCGTTGTATTCGCCGTAGTACCAGTCGCGCGCTTCCTGCATCGACGGGAACTCGAGGATGACCATACCGTCGGCAGGCTCGCCCTCGACCGTCTCCAGCGCGCCGTAGACGACGCGCGGGTTCAGGCCGGGCACGGGCACGCCGGCATTGCCCGCCTTGTAGGCGGCCATCGCCTCGGGATCGACGATCTCGCCCTCGCGGATGAAGATGGCAAAGGCTGACGGCATGGCAATTCTCCCGAAATCTGGTTTCGGCGTCGTCTTACCGCCAATCGCCGAGCGAGCAAGCGATCAGGACAGGCCGCGCACGTAGGCGTCGACCGTGCCGGCACAGCCGATCTTGTCGTCGCCTTCGAGGTCCGAATAGCGATAGACGTTGTCGGCGATCGACGGCGAACGGTTGCCGCAGGCGCAGGGGCTGTAGTCGATCTCGATGTGATCGCCCGAAATCACCCCGCCCCAGCGGCCGTCCATCGACAGATCGAAGAAGGCGGCGCGGCCTTCGACCTTGCCCTGGAAATCCTTGTCGCCGACACCCGGCACTAGAGCGTCACCCTCCTTGTTCAGCGGCAGCGGCACGAGCCACGGCGGCACGTGGTAGCGGTGGCCTTCCTGGCAGCGCGGCATCGAGGTGCCGAGTTCCTGCATGCCGTACATCTGGTAGATGTACTCGGGCTGGAGATTGAAGGTCTCGTAGACGAATTCCCGGTAGTCGTCGGGCAGCTTGGCGCGCTTGAGCCCGCCGCCGAGATAGACGCCGTTCTGCGGATGGAAGTCCTTGGCGCTGTAGCCCTTGGCACGCACCGCCTCGGCAAACGGATAGAGCGCGCCCCACATGCCGGTGATGTAGAGCTTCTCGTTGCGCTTCGAGATGATGTCGTCGACCGCGCGCAGCTGCGCATCGTCGAGGCCCTTCTGGCGGCTCTCGGTCTCGGCCTCGTATTCCTGGATCTCGCCGGGCTTGGCCGTGCCGTCGGCAATCGCCTTGCGCAATGTGATCATCTTGGTCAGCGAACCGACGGTGACCGGCGGCAGGCCCGACTGGAAGCGCGGCGCGTCGGGATCGACGAAAGCGCCCATCATCGCCATGCCCATCGCCGCGTTCTTGTGCGTGTAGGCGACCGCGCCCGCCGCACCCGCCGAGGTGCGCATGTCGCCCGCGCGGATCTTCGAACCCCACTGGACCGCGCTGATGCCGTCCTGGCTGGTAAAATCGAGGTCCTTCTTCGAGGCCACGAGCATCGCCGACTTGCCCGTGGTGCCGCTCGAGCAGGCGACGAACAGACCGGCCTTGGCGCAAGCCTCGACCCAGTCGTCGATCTCCTTGACCTCGGACAGGTCGACCCCGTCGGTCGGATAGGCCGAGACCGTGCCCAGCCACTTGGTCAGGCGGTCCCACTTCTTCTCGGTGAGGAAGCTTTCGGGATAGGACTTGTAGGCCGTATGCGGCAGCAGCAGCGGCACGACGTCCTCGAGACTGGCAATCTCGGTGATGTCGGCATCCTGCGCACGCAGCTTGACCAGCTTGATGCGGCCGACCTGCTCCTGGAAACGCTCGTTCAGCGCGGCGACCTGGGTCTCGCGAATATCGGCGGGAGGAATGTCGAAGCCCGAGGCATCGGGCATATGCTTGAGCAGGCTTTCGGCGGCTTCGCCCATGGATCTCTCTCCGACTCGATTAATGGATACTTATGCGTGTCATTATCGCTCCAATCCGATCCGAGGCAAGCCCCTTCTGCACACCGCGCGACTTGCACGACCCCGCTGCGGCCCTATTGATCTTGCCTTTGCGCGGATCGCCCATAGAATGATAACTCAAGCGTGTCATTTATTCGCGATTCGCCGGGGACCTTGGAAGGCCAGTGACGAACCATGAATGAAGTTTCGCCGATCAGCCGCCCCCGCGCGGGCCGCCCCACGCGCGAACAGGCCGAGGCGCGGCACGAGGAACTGCTCGATCACGCGCTCGACCATTTCCTCGACAAGGGCTTCGAGCAGGCGACGATCGAGGCGATCGCCGCCGACGTCGGCATGACCAAGCGCACGGTCTATGCGCGCTATCCCGACAAGGCCTCGCTGTTCCGCGCCGCGGTGAACCGCGCGATCGCGCGCTATGCGATCTCCGAGGATCGCATCCACGAGACCGAGGTTCCGGGCGATCTCGCCCAGACGCTGACCAACATCGCCATGCTGCGCATCGACCTGGTCTCGTCGCCGCAGGGCCTGAAACTGCAGCGGATCATCCAGACCGAGAGCTACCGCTTTCCAGAGATCTTCACCGACACCTACGAGATCGGCGCCTTCCCGACGATCAAGTTCCTGGCCAAGCTGCTCCGGCGCGAGACCGAGGCGGGCAACCTGGCGATCGAGGACACCTTCGCCGCCGCCAACGCCTTCGTCTCGATGGTCGTCACGGGCCCGGTCAAGCTGATCCTGGCCGCCATCCCCCTGCCCCGCGAAGAGCTCGACCAGCGGGTCGCCTTCGGCGTCAACCTGTTCCTGAACGGCGCGCGTCCGCGCTGACCCAAAAATCCACGGAGAGGATCACCATGAACCAGCCCAGCGCCCAAGCCGCGCCTCAGCGCGTCGTCGTCATCACCGGTGCCAGCTCGGGCATCGGGCTGGAGACCGCCAAGGCCTTCGCCGCCCTGGGCTGGCACGTCATCGGCCAGGGTCGCGACGCCGAGCGCAGCGCCAAGGCCGCGGCGGCCATAAAGGCGGCTGCGGCCCAGGGCTGCAAGGTCCACTTCCTGCGCGCCAACCTGTCGCTGATGGCCGAGACCAAGCAACTCGCCGACGAGATCAAGGGTCTGACCGATCGCATCGACGTGCTGATCAACAATGCCGGCGGCGTCCGCGACCAGCGCTACGTGACCAGCGAGGGCACCGAAGAAACCTTCTCAGCCAATCACTTGGCGCCGTTTCTTCTGACTCGCGAGCTCATGCCGGTGCTCGAGACGGCGGCGGCTGAGAGCGAACCCGGCGCGGTGCGGGTGCTGGCCGTATCGTCGATGGCCTATCTGCAGCCGCAGCACGGGCTCAACTGGGTCGATCTGCAGCGGCTCGAAGGCGAGTTCCCGGCCGGCGCCGCCTATTGCGAGGTCAAGCTGGCCAACCAGCTGTTCAACGTCGAGCTCGCCCGCCGCGTCGCGGGCAAGGGCATCGTGTCGCAGGCGCTGGTCCCCGGCCCGGTCGCGACGAACTTCTTCAAGCATGGCGACGAGACCATGCAAGCCTATGAAAAGACGGCCCAAACACTGACACCGCAGGAAGTGGCCGAAACGCTGGTCTGGATGGCGACCGCGCCCGAGACGGGCAAGGACGGCGGGCGCATGTTCTACCAGATGGCGGAGCACACCGTCCAACCGCACGGCAAGGACCCCGTAGCCGCCGAAAGGCTTTGGAACGAAAGCGAAATCCTGCTCGCGAGCATGGGATACTGACAGCTCATCAACAAGCCGCTATCCGGCCCCATATGAGCACCCAGATCGATCGCCCGCGCCGCAGCGCGCTGTACCTGCCCGCCACGAACGCCAAGGCGCTCGCCAAGGCGCGCACCCTGCCCGCCGACGTGGTCATTCTCGACCTCGAAGACGCAGTCGCGCCCGATCACAAGGAAGCGGCACGCGCCGCCGCGCTGGCTGCGGTCGCCGAGGGCGGCTTCGGCCGGCGCGAGCTGGTGATCCGCGCCAATGGGCTCGATACCCCCTGGGGCGCCGACGACCTCGCGGCGATCGCGCAGTCGGGCGCCGATGCCGTGCTGGTGCCCAAGGTGTCCTCGCCCGCCGACATCGACGCGTGCCAGATCGCGCTTTCGGCGGCGCCGGCCAGCCTCCAGCTCTGGGCGATGGTCGAAACCTGCGCCTGCCTGCCCCAACTCGACGCGATCGCCGCCAAGGCGCGCAGCACCCGGCTCTCGCTGTTCGTCATGGGCACCAACGATCTGGCCAAGGAAATGCGCGCCAAGCTCACCCCCGAGCGCACGCCGTTCCTGCCCTTCCTGTCGCTGGCCGTCGCCGCGGCGCGCGCGCATGGCGTCGCCATCCTCGACGGCGTCTGCAACGAATTCCGCGACATCGACCTGTTCCGCGCCGAGGCCGAACAGGGCCTGCTCTACGGCTTCGACGGCAAGAGCCTGATCCACCCCAACCAGATCGATCCTTGCAACGCCGTGTTCTCGCCGAGCGAGGACGAACTCGCCTGGGCCCGCGCGGTCATCGCCGGCTTCGCCCTGCCCGAGAACCTGGGCAAGGGCGCGATCCAGGTCGAGGGCAAGATGGCCGAACTGCTCCACCTCGAGCAGGCGCAGCGCCTGGTGGCGGTCGCGGAGCAGATCGCCGCGGGCTAAGCCCACTTCCCGGACCGGCAACAAAAAACCTCCCCGGAGCGGTCTCCGGGGAGGTTTTTGTTTGGCTTGTCGCGTCAGATCAGAACTTGAGGCCGACCTCGACGCCGTAGGTCGTCGGCGAGGACCAGTTCGCGCCCAGGCCGATCGTGTTGTACTGGACCGCGGTCAGGTAGCGGTTGTTGGTCAGGTTGTCGCCCCAGACCGCGACGGTGAAGGTGTCGCTGGGATCGGTCCACTGCGCGCGGGCCGAAGCGACCTCGTAGGCCTTCTGCGGGAACTGCACGCCCGAGGGGCCGAAGTTGACCTTCGAGGTGTAGTAGAGGTTGCCCGACAGGACGAACTCGCCGCCGCCGATCTCGGTCTTGTAGCGCGCACCGATATTGCCGGTGAACTCGGGCACGCGCTGCATCGAGACGTCGTCGAGCGGGGTCAGCTGAACGCCGAACAGGCCGGGCGTGCAGCGCAGGGTCGCCGAATTGGCGGCGGTGCAAGGCACGTAGACCGGCGCGATGCCGAAGTCCTTGTAGCGCGCGTGTGTCCACGAACCGCCGGCGCTGATCTGGAAGCCGTCGAACAGCTCGTAACGGATCGAGCCGTCGAGACCGTAGATCTTCGACTGCGCGGCGTTGATGATGTTCGCCTGGCTGGCGAGGAACAGCGAGACCTGCAGGTTCTTGTAGTCGTAGTAGAACGCCGAGAAATCGAGGCTCAGCTTGCGATCGTCGTACTTGAAGCCGACCTCGTAGGCGTTGATCGTCTCGGGCTTGACGTCGTTGCAAGTGCGGCCCGCGCCGGTCGGGTTGGTCGGCGTCGGGATGTTCGTGAGGTTCTGGCAGGTACCGCCCACGTCGAGCAGCGCCGCCTTGTAGCCGCGCGTGAACGAGGCATAGATGCTCGATTCCTCGCTGGGCTTGTAACGCACGACGACACGCGGGGTAACGCGATCGCTGCTGATGTTCGGCACGTAGGTGCGCGGCGCGCCGGCGTTGAAGTAGGCGTTGGTCACCGCGTCGTGGGCATAGCGCACGCCGGCCGTGACGAAGAGCTGCGGCGACAGCTCGTAGGTCGCGTCGATGAAGGCCGCATAGCTCTTCGTCGTCGTGCTCGAACCGCCCGAACGCGTCGCACCGATCGGATCGCGCGAGGAGACCGTGGTGTCGACATAGGTGAAATAGGTGTCGCGGTTGCTGAAGTAGAACAGGCCACCGGTCCACTGCAGCGCCGAACCCGGCTTCGAGTTCAGCAACAGTTCCTGGCTCCAGGTGTCGTTCTTCACCGGCAGGCCGAGCTGGAAGATCGGCGCCGCCGTATTGTCGAGGTTCTGCGACGCGTCGACGTTCTCACCGCGATACTGCGAGTACGAGGTTAGGTCGGCGAAACCGAGGTCGGCCTTGAAGGTCGCCTGGACCATGTCGTTCTTCGAACGGAAGAAGGTCGGCCGATCGAGCGCGACTTGGTCGGGATCGGTCGTGTAGAGGATGCCGCGCGTGATGTCGGGCACGAAGCCCGGCTTCATCTCGCCGAAGACCGGATCGACATAGGTGTTCGACATCAGCGAGGTGGGATCGTTGACGTCGCCGTGCTGGTAACGGACGACCAGCGAGGCCGGACCGAAATCGAGCTTCAGGCCCGCGCGGACGTTCCAGGACTCGAACTTGCCGACCTTGTCGTTGTTGCCGATGATGTTGGTGACGAAGCCGTCGCCGCGGCGGTACGAACCCTCGATGTCGACGGCAACGCCCTCGGCGATCGCGGTCGTGGCATAGCCCTGCAGACGCAGTTCGTTGAAGCGGCCGTAGGAAGCCTTGAACTGGCCGCCCGTGTCCTCGCTCGGATCGGCGGTCTGGATCAGGATCGCGCCGCCCGTGGTGTTGCGGCCGAACAGCGTGCCCTGCGGCCCCTTGAGCACCTGAACGCTCTGGACGTTGAGCAGCTGCATGTCGGCTGCGAGCGGGTTCGGCGAATAGAAACCGTCGACGTAGATACCGACGTTGGCGCCGCCGCCCGAGGTCGTGATCGAGGTGCCGATGCCGCGGATCGTCGGCTGCGAGAACGCGCCGGTGGTGTCGAAGCGCAGCGACGGCGTGACGCGCGAGATGTCCGAGAGATCCTGGACGTTGGCGGTCGCCAGCGTTTCCTGGCCCAGCGCCGTGACGCTGATCGGCACGTCGACCGAACGCTCCTGGCGACGCTGCGCGGTCACGACGATTTCGGACGAGACGCTGGCGTCATCGCTGTCGGCCTGGGCGAAAGCCGGCGCGCTGAGCGCAACCAGGCCGATCAGGCCGAAAACGGACGTGGTGCTGCGGATGATATGACGGCGCATGGCTTCCTCCCTCGCGTGGTTCTATCGTTCTGTACGGTCGCACAGGTTTGGCCGCGAGCTATCGTATACGTCGACGAACTGTCCAGCTTACGATACGGAGGAGGACGATTTTACCACGCCCTGTGCCCGGAAGGCCACTATCGGTGTAAGAAACCGATAATGGCGCAGTTCGACACTCAGGGCCCAATAAAGGTGACGGTGCTGCCGCGGTACGGATCGGGCGAATCCGCCTTCCAGCGCACCGAACCGAACGGCCGCTCAAGCCGGCGGCGTACGCGGTGACCGTGGCCCGTGCGGTTGTAGCTGTCGGCCAGTTCCTGCAGCTCGAACTCGGTTTGTGTATACCGATCGCGCATGCGCAGATAGTCGCCCCAGGTCGGGCAGTGATAGCGTTCGACCCAGACCGCGGGATTGGCAATGTCGCGCGAGATCGACCAGTCGAAGGCGCCAATGCGGTTCCGCGCGCGCTGCAGCCGGACCATGACGTCGTAGAACTCGCGCGCCTGATCGGGATCGACGTCGTATTCGACCTCGACCACGACGGGGCCCGAACGCATCGTCAGACCCAGCGCGACCTCGGGCTCGTAACCGATGTCGACCGAGGAGGTATCGACCTCTTCGTCGCTGGCGAGCGGGAACAGACGACCGAGCAGCGCGGTCGCGGCGACGGCGCCGCCCGAGGCCATGAAGGCGATCGAGACGCTCCAATGCGAAGCGGCCACACCCCAGGCCCAGGCACCGATGCCGATGCCCGCAGTGATCGCCGAGGTGTAGAGCGACAGCGCGCGCGCGGTCACCCAGCGCGGCGCCGACATCTGCACGCTGACGTTGATCAGCGCGACGGTCAGGATGTTGCAGGCACCGATCACGAAGAAGGCCGCGCAGGTGAGGATCAGCGAATGACTGAAGCCGATGCCGACCAGCGAGGCGCCGGTGCCCAGGGCAAAGATCCGCACGGCGTTCTCGCTGCCGATACGCTCGCGGATGTCGCTGACGAAGAGCGCGCCGACCACCGCGCCGACGCCGGTCGCGCCGAGCAGGATGCCGAATGTCGAGGCATCGCCGTTCGGCATTTCCTTGGCAACGAGCGGCGCCAGCGCCGAAGCCGTCGCGCTGGCGAGGCCGAAGGCAAAGGCGCGGACCAGCGCCGTGCGCACCGGCGGCGCGTGCAGCGCGTAGCGCGCACCCGAGATGATCGCGCGATCGATCCGTTCGGGCGGCAGCCGCGACGGGCTATGCTGGCGCGTCCAGAAGAAGAAGGCCACCCACAGCGGGATGTAGAAGGCCGCATTGATGCCGAAGGCGGCCTGCGCACCGAACAGCAGCACGACGAGGCCGCCGAGCGCCGGGCCGAAGCTGCGCGCGATGTTGTAGCTGATCGTGCCGAGGGCGATGGCCGCGGGGAGGTTCTGCGGGCTGACCTGTTCGCCGATCGAGGCCTGCCAGGACGGGCTGTACAGCGCGACGCCGCCGCCGATCAGCACGCAGAAGCCGAGCAGAACCCAGGGCGTGGTCAGCCCCAGCACGGCCAGGGTGGTCAGCACGGCGGCGCTCAGCGCCGAGAAGCCCAGGCCGACGAGCGCGATCTTGCGCCGGTCGAACATGTCGGCGACCGCGCCGGCGGGCAGCGCCACCAGCATCAGCGGCACCATCATCGCGGTCTGCACCAGCGCGACCATGCTCGGCGAATTGTTGCTGAGCCGGGTCATCTCCCAGGCTGCACCGACACCGAGGATGAGTTGGCCGAAATTCGAGAACAGGCTGGCGGTCCAGATCGTGCGGAACGTCTTCTCGCGCAGCGGGGCGAAGGCACCGGTGCGCGCATCGCTCTGCGTATCAGCGCTGGTTGCCATCAATTCCCCTCCATTGAGAACCTGTAGTTGTCGCCCGGCGCCGTCGCGTCAAGGCCCCCTTCCCGGCCAAAATGCATGGAACGCCCGCTGGCTCCATCGACACGCCCTGCAGAGCTTGAACCGCGACGCATCGCACGCACATTGGATGGGAACCGCAATCGCGTGGGCGATGCCATACGGATTGCAAAAGCCCGGCCGGCCAAGCATGGAACGGGCAAGCAAGAAATACGAGGAGAAGACCCGTGGCCGACGCCTATATCATCGACGCCGTCCGTACCTTCCGCAGCATCGGCAAGATGGGCAAAGGCGCCCTCTCCACCATGCATCCCGAACACCTTTCGGCCACCGTCCTGACCGCACTCAAGGACCGCAACAACCTGAACACCGCCGACGTCGACGACGTGATCTGGGGCGTGTCGGGCGCGATCGGCCTGCAGGGCGGCGACATCGGCCGCAACGCCGCGCTCGACGCCGGCTATGACGTCAAGGCCGGCGGCGTGACGATGAACCGCTTCTGCGGCTCGTCGATCACCACGACCAACTTCGCCGCGGCGATGATCATGTCGGGCATGCACGACCTCGTGATCGCCGGCGGCATGGATATGCTGTCCTACGTCAACTACTACGGCATGAAGATGCGCGAAGCCGGCCTCGGCGGCGGCGGCATGGGCACGGGCAACCCGCGCCTCCAGGCCAAGCACCCGCAGTCGAACCAGGGCGTCTGCGCCGACGCGATCGCCGCGATCGAGGGCATCACCCGCGAAGAGCTCGAAGAGATGGGCGTCGAGAGCCAGCGCCGCGCCGCGGTCGCGCTCAAGGAAGGCCGCTTCGACAAGTCGACGATCGTCGTGAAGGACGACGAGGGCAACGTCATCCTCGACCACGAGGAATATCCGCGCCCCGAGACGACCAAGGAGGGCCTCGCCCAGCTCAAGCCCGCCTTCGAGATGTTCCTGAACATGCCCTCGCAGGAGGGCGGCAAGACCTATGGCGAACTGATCCAGCAGAAGTATCCCGACGTCGACATCAAGCCGATCCACCACGTCGGCATCTCGTCGGGCGTGGTCGACGGCGCCGCCGCGATCCTGCTCGCCTCGAAGGACTATGCCGACAAGCACGGCCTCAAGCCGCGCGCGCGCATCGTCGCCATGGCCGAGATCGGTGACGATCCGACCCTGATGCTCAACGCCCCCGTCCCCGCCGCGCAGAAGGTGCTGGCCAAGGCCGGCCTGACCAAGGACGACATCGACGTCTGGGAAGTCAACGAAGCCTTCGCCGTCGTCGTCGAGAAGTTCATCCGCGACCTCGACCTCGACCGCGCCAAGGTGAACCCCAACGGCGGCTCGATCGCGCTCGGCCACCCGATCGCCGGCACCGGCGCGATCCTGATCGGCACGGCGCTCGACGAACTCGAGCGCACGGGCGGCCGCTACGGCCTGATCACCATGTGCGCCGCCGGCGGCATGGCCCCCGCGATCATCATCGAACGGGTTTGAAGCGAACGCTTGATACACACTGTATCACATCGCGCGATTCCTGATTAATCCGTGCATTTCCGCGCCGATCCGGGTAGTTTCCCCCGGATCGGCGCGGCGCTAACTGCGGGGAAAGACAATAGAGGCCACGATAGATAACGATCACGAGATGCGGCGCGCCATCGGCCTTCGCTTCACCGTGCTCGCTCGCCTGCTCCGCAACAACTTCGACCGCCAGGTCGTCGGCCTGCACGTCACGCGCTCGCAATGGGCCATGATCGCCGTGGTCTCGCGCCATCCCGGCGCAACCCAGCGCGTGATCGCCGAAGCGCTCGAAATGTCCGAAGCCTCTGCCGGCCGCCTGATCGATCGCCTCTGCGCCGATGGCCTGCTCGAACGCCGCGAGCGCGACGACGACCGCCGCGCGCGCGCGGTCTATCTGACCGACCTCGCCGGCCCGCTGCTCGACAAGCTGGCGACGATCGCCCGCGAGGCCGAAGAGCGCATGTTCCGTGGCATGGAAACCGAAGAGCTCGAGCGACTCCAGAGCTCGCTCGACAAGCTCTACGCCAACGTCCTCAAGGGCTGAACACGCCAAACACAAGGAAACCGCCTGCGCGTCGGCAGCAGGGCGGCTTTTTCTTTCGCATTGCACACAAACAAAAAGGGCGGCGCATGGCGCCGCCCTTTCCGTATCAGTTGCGTCGGGCGCTTACTTGGCGCGGCCGAGCTCGATCTTGGTGAGCGAGGTGGTGACCTTGCCGTTGACGTCCGAGAGCGTCGAGGCGGGGACGGTGACCAGCTTGCCATTCAGGATGATCTGCGGGTTGCCGTCGGCGGTGACGCGGTAGATCGCGGCGACGCGCTGGCCGTTGCTCGAGTAGAGCATCTTGCCGGCGTTGACGGCAACGGCGCCAGCAGCGGCGTCGGTGGCGGCGCGAACCGACTGCGACGACTCAGCGGCGAACACGGCGGCCGGAGCAGCGAGGATGGCGAGAGCGGCAGCAGCGGCGGCGGGGATTGCGAACTTGGTCATGAGAAATCTCCGAATGAAACGAGTTGGGGGAGGATCAACTTCTGAACGCTAACCTAGTTTAGTATAAGCTTTGTGTCAATTGCATAGAATGCAACATCAGTGGCATTTTTCGCAAACAACTAAGCAAGCTTATTAGATGTTGCGGTGCAGCATATCGCGGCGCAGCAAACGGATTTCAAGCCTTAATCGTCAGTGCGATGGCCAGACGGTTGATCGCGGCCGCGAATCCGCGCAGGACGGCGCTTTCCAGGGCGCGCACAGCCGCCCGATTTCCCAAATAGAGACAGAGGGACAGGACAGATGACGACCAAGGTGATGCAGGGCGTGCGCATTCTCGAGGTGGCGCAGTTCACCTTCACTCCCGCGGCCGGTGCGATTCTCGCCGACTGGGGCGCCGACGTCATCAAGATCGAACATCCGGTCCGCGGCGACACGCAGCGCGGCTTCCTCAACATGGGCGGCGTCAAGCTGGACCCGCTGCGCCACACGCTGATCGAGCACCCCAACCGCGGCAAGCGTTCGGTCGGCATCGACCTGTCGACCACCGAGGGCCAGGAACTGCTCTACGAACTGGCCAAGCAGTGTGACGTGTTCCTGACCAACTACCTCCCCCAGCACCGCCAGAAGAACAAGTTCGACATCGAGCACATCCGCGCGGTCAATCCGAACATCATCTATGCCCGCGGCTCGGCACTGGGCAACAAGGGCCCCGAGCGCCACGTCGGCGGCTTCGACGGCACCTGCTTCTGGAACCGCAGCGGCATCGCCCACGCCATGACCCCCGAAGAGCTCGACGGCCCGCTGAGCCAGGGCATGCCCGCCTTCGGCGATTCGATCGGCGGCATGTTCATCGCCGGCGGCATTTCGGCCGCGCTCTATCACCGCCAGATGACCGGCGAGGCGACCGAGCTCGACGTCTCGCTGCTGTCGACCGCCTGGTGGGCCTCGGGCGCGCTGCTGGCGCAGGTCATGGAGACCGACATCTACAGCCCGAATTCGATGCCGAAGTCGGGCGGCGTCAGCGTCAATCCGTTCATGGGCAACTTCCGCACCTCGGACGGCGGCTGGATCAACCTCTGCACCTTGAGCCCGACCGGCCTGATCCGCGACATGTTCGAACACCTGGGCCTGGCCGAACTGGCCGACGACCCGCGCTTCTCCGAGCCGCGCGCGCTGTTCGAGAACGCGGCGATCGCCAGCGGCTACATCGTCGACGCCTTCTCGAAGAAGCCGTTCGCCTACTGGCGCGAGCACCTCAAGACGATGAAGGGCCAGTGGGCGCCGATCCAGACGATGCGCGACCTGATCACCGACGACCAGACCGTGGCCAACGACATGATCATCGAGGTCGAGGGCGCCGACGGCGGCGCGCCGATGCGCCTCGTGCGCGGCCCGGTCCAGTGGAACGGCGAGCCGACCGAGACCACCCGCGCGCCCCAGGCCTCGGAGCACACCGAAATCGTGCTCATGGAAATGGGCATCGAGTGGGACAAGATCGAGGAACTGAAGGCCAAGGGCGCGATCGCCTGAGGCACCTCGCCTAGAGTACCGTTTCCAGGCCGGGAGGGGCCGCGCCATGACGCAGGTGATGAAGGGAATTCGGGTCCTCGAAGTGGCCCAGTTCGTCTTCGTGCCCGCGGCCGGCGCGGTCCTGGCCGATTGGGGCGCCGAGGTCATCAAGGTCGAGCATCCGGTCCGCGGCGACGCCCAGCGCGGCGCGCGCTCGATCGGCGGCATGACCTTCGACGCGGTGGCCAATCCGATGATCCAGCACCCCAACCGGGGCAAGCGCTCGATCGCGATCGACGTGTCCAAGCCCGAGGGCCAGGAACTGGTCTACGAACTGGCCAAGAAAGCCGACGTCTTCCTGACCAACTACCTGCCCGCCGCGCGGCAGAAGCTGAACATCGATCTCGAGCACATCCGCGCCGCCAATCCGAACATCATCTATGCGCGCGGCAGCGGCTATGGCGACAAGGGCCCCGACCGCGACCGCGGCGGCTACGACATGACCGCGTTCTGGATCCACAGCGGCATCGCCCACGCCATGACCCCGCAGGAGTTCGACGTGCCGCTGCAGATGGGCATAGGCGGCATGGGCGATTCGCTGAGCGGCATGAACCTGGCCGGCGGCATCGCTGCAGCGCTATTGCACCGCGAACGCACGGGCGAAGCCACCGAGGTCGATGTCTCGCTGCTGTCGAGCGCGATGTGGATGTCGGGCATGGTCATCGCCCCCTACCTCCACGGCGGCTCGATGATGCGCGTGGGTCTGCCCAAGGTCGGCGGCGCCGCGGTCAATCCGTTCATGGGCCATTTCCAGACCAGCGACGGCCGCGTCATCAGCCTGTTCATCATGGTGCCCGATCCCTACATCCGAGACACCTTCGAACACCTGGGCCTGCCCGAAGCCGCGAACGACCCGCGCTTCGCCAATGCGCGCGGCCTGGCCGAGCACCACGCCGAGATCAACGATCTGATCGTCGCCGCCTTCGCCGCACGCGATTTCGACTACTGGCGCGCGCATCTGCAGACGATGAAAGGCCAGTGGGCCGCGGTGCAGAGCCTGCTCGACCTCGGCGAAGATCCGCAGGCGATCGCCAACGATGCCTTCTTCACCATAGACCCGATCGACGGATCGCCCCCGGTCCGCGTGGTGCGCAATCCCGTGCAATTCGATCACGCACCAGTCGAAAGCGCACGCGCGCCCGAGCATTCCGAGCATACTGAGACGGTACTGTTGGAGCTCGGCCTTGATTGGGAGCGGATCGAACGCCTAAAGGCGTCCGGTGCGATCGCCTGATCGCGAAACTATATTCCAGATACTGACTGCGAAGGACAAGAGAGATGAAGCCCGGAACCCGTTTGAAGAGCGTCGCCGACGATACCGAAGTCATGGTCATCCGCACCGGTGGCGGCACGATCGAATGCGGCGGCTCGCCGATGGCCGAAGAAAAGCCCGCCGACCTCGCCCCGCTCGCCGCCGACTTCTCGGCCGGCACTCTGATGGGCAAGCGCTATGTCGATGCCGACGGCCAGTACGAGCTGCTCTGCGTCAAGCCCGGCAAGGGTTCGCTCTCGGTCGACGGCGTCGCGCTGGTGATCAAGGATGCGAAGCCGCTTCCCGCTTCGGACTGATCGGCCGCTTCGGACTGATCGACTTAAGACACCTCGGGGATAGATACCGTCGCATGAACATCTCGCTGCTTCTCGAAATGGCCGCAGAGGCCGCACCCGATCGCGTCGGGCTCGTCTGCGACGGCAAACGCTGGACCTATGCCGAACTGCTCGCCGCTGCACGCGGCGCCTATGAGCTGATCGAACAGAGCGGCGCGCAGTACGTCGCCCTGCTCGACGAAAGCAGCGAGGCCGCGGTGATCGCGCTGTTCGGCGCGGCGCTGGCCGGCGTGCCCTATTGCCCGCTTAACTACCGCCTTGCCGACGCCGATCTCGCCGCCCTGCTCGACCGCATCGCGCCGGCGTTGGTGGTGGGCGACGAGGAGCGCGTGACACGTATCGCCGGCGATCAGGGTCACACCGTGCTCAGCCGCGAGGAGTTCACGCTCAAGGCACAGGAAACCGTGCCCGGCGACGATCGCGTCTACGACATGGGCGAAGGCATTGCTGTGCAGCTGTTCACCAGCGGCACGACCGGCACCCCGAAGGCGGCGATCCTGCGCCACTCGAACCTGCTCGGCTACATCCTCGGCACGGTCGAATTCGCCTCGGCCGAGGAAGACGACGCCGCGATCATGGTGGTGCCGCCGTACCACATCGCCGGCATTTCGGCGATCATGTCCTCGGTCTATTCGAACCGCCGCATCGTCATGCTGCCCGCGTTCAGTCCGGAGGGCTGGCTCAAGCTGGTCGACGCCGAGAAGGCGACCAACGCCTTCGTCGTGCCCACCATGCTGGGCCGCATCATCGCGGCGATGGAAACGACACCCGCCGACGTCTCGTCGCTGCGCGCGATCTCCTACGGCGGCGGCAAGATGCCGCTCGAGGTGATCAGCAAGGCGCTGGCGCTGTTCCCGAACACCGGCTTCACCAATGCCTATGGCCTGACCGAGACCAGCTCGACCATCGCCCTGCTCGGCCCCGACGATCACCGCGCGGCGCTCGCTTCGGACGATCCCAAGGTGCGCGCACGCCTGACCTCGCTGGGCCAGGCGCTGCCTACGGTCGAGATCGTGATTCGCGACGAGGACGGCAATATTCTCCCCCCCGGTGAAGCGGGTGAGATCTACGTCCGCGGCGACCAGGTGTCGGGCGAATACAAGGAAAAGAGCGCGCTCGTCGAAGGCGGCTGGTTCCCGACCCGCGACGCCGGCTACATCGACGAGGACGGCTACATCTTCCTCTCGGGCCGCGCCGACGACGTCATCGTCCGCGGCGGCGAGAACATGTCGCCGGGCGAGATCGAAGACGTGCTGCTGACCCATGCCGCGATCGCCGATGCCTGCGCCTGCGCGGTGCCGTCGGTCGAATGGGGCGAGGCCGTGGGCATCGCCGTGGTCGTCCGCGAAGGCCATGGCGCACCGGGCGAGGACGAGCTCAAGGAGCTGATCCGCGGCCGCCTGCGCTCGAGCCGCGTGCCCGACAAGATCGCCTTCGTCGCCGAGCTGCCCTACAACGAAATGGGCAAGCTGCTGCGCCGCGAGGTCAAGAAGATCCTTGCCGACTGAGGCGCACTGTCACTTTACCGTCGCCCCTGCGCAGGCAGGGGCCCAACCGACCTTTCCACCACGCGCCCTCCGTTTTCGGACGAGAGCTGGGTTGGGCCCCTGCCTGCGCAGGGGCGACGGTGTGGTATGAGTGGCGAACGTGAGTAGCCCCGCCATCCCCCTCGCCCGCTGGGCCGACCGTCACCTGCGCCTCCTCGCCGAGGAGACCGGCTCCCCCCGCATCGCCGCGCTGACCGGCGACACGATCGTCGGCGAGCGCGGCTCGAACGGCGACTATACGATCAACGGCCGCATCTCGGCGGGGCTCGGCGGCAGTCGGCTGATGCCGACGCGCGACGGCGGCTGGTTCGCACTGACACTGATCCGCACCGAGGACCGCGAGCTGCTGCCCGCGCTGTTCCTCGACGACGGCATCGACGTCCATAGTCCCGAAGCCATCGCCGCGGCCGTGGCGCAGCACGACTGCGCCGACCTGGTCATGCGCGGACGGCTGCTCGGACTGCCCGTGGCTTCGGCCGACGAAGCGCCAGCCTCGCCGCCGGTGGAGCTGCTGGTCGAGGGACCGCACCGGCAGCGCGAACCGGGTCATGTCCCGCTCGTCGTCGATCTCTCGGCGATCTGGGCCGGGCCGCTCGCCGGGCATCTGTTCTGGCTCGCCGGTGCCGAGGTGGTGAAGGTCGAGAGCCGCAGCCGCCCCGACCTGATCCGCCGCGACGATCCCGCGACCTTCGACCTGATCAACCAGGGCAAGGCCAGCGTCATGATCGACATGGCCAGCGATACCGACAAGGCCGCGCTGGTCGGGCTGATCCGCCGCGCCGATTTCGTCATCGAAAGCTCGCGGGTGCGGGCCCTGAAACAGCTCGGGATCGACGCCGAGGCGCTGGTCAAGGAAACGCCGGGGCTCGTCTGGCTCAGCGTCACCGGCCACGGCGCCAGCGGCGATGCCGCCATGTGGACCGGGATCGGCAACGACTGCGCGGTCGCCGGCGGCCTCGCCCGCGCGCTCGCCGACGCCAGCGGCACGATCGGCTACGTCGGCGACGCGATCGCCGATCCGCTGACCGGGATCACCGGCGCGCTCGAAGCCTGGCGCGCCTATCGCAGCGGCACCGCGCGCCGCATCGGCCTGGCCATGAGCGCAATCACCGCGCGCGCGCTAGCCGAGGAGCGCGCCTATGATCCGGCCTTGCTCCGCGCCGAACTGCTCGGCTGGGCCGAAGCCAACGGCCAGCCCTTCCCCAAGGTTCCGCGCCGCGCGTTGGCGGCGGAGGTGCGCGAACTCGGCGCCGATACCGCGGCATGGCTCGCATGCTGATCCGCAACGCCGAGGTCTGGGGGCATGGTAGGGCCGACCTGCGCCTGAGCGACGATCGGATCGCCGAAATCGGCGGTCTCGCGCCCACCCCGGGTGAAACGGTGATCGACGCGCGGGGTGGCGCGCTCCTGCCCGGACTCCACGACCACCACATCCACCTTGCCGGCCTGGCCGTGCGCGCCGCCTCGGTGCCCTGCGGCCCGCCCGAGGTGAACGACGCCGGCGAGCTGACGGCCCAACTCCGGCGCCCCGGCAGCCGCTGGATCCGCGGGATCGGCTATCACGAGAGCGTGATGGGCCTGCCCGACAGGCACGAACTCGACACGCTGGTGGCCGATCGCCCCTTGCGCCTGCAGCACCGCTCGGGGCGGCTGTGGCTGTTCAATTCGCTGGGACTGGAAACCGTCCTCGCGAGCGCAGAAGCCCCCGCCGGGCTCGACCGCGCCAAGGGCCACCTGTTCGACGAGGACGCCTGGCTCCAGACCGCGCTCGCCTCCACGCCGCCCGATTTTGCCGCGGTCTCCGCCGAACTCGCGGGCTTCGGCGTCACCGGCATGACCGACATGAGCCCGCGCAACGATCCCGTCATCGCGCGCCACTTCGCAAGGCAGCGCGAGACCGGATCGCTCCGCCAGCATGCGCTTCTCGCGGGAACGCTGGGCAACTGGACACGCGGCCCGGCCAAGCTCCACCTCCACGAAGCCCAGTTCCCCGATTTCGACGAGACCCAGGCCTTCATCGCCGCCGCGCATGACCAGCAGCGCGGCGTCGCGGTCCATTGCGTGTCCGAGATCGAGCTGGTCTTCGCGCTCGCCGCGATCGAAGCCGCCGGGGCCGTGCCGGGCGACCGCATCGAGCACGCCTCGGTCGCCTCGCCCGAACTGGTCGCGCGGATGGCGGCGCTGGGGCTGTCGGTCTGCGTCCAGCCGCACTTCGTCGCCGAGCGCGGCGATCGCTATCTCGCCGACGTCGAGCCGCGGCATCACGGCGATCTCTATCGCCTGCGCAGCCTGGTCGAGGCCGGCATTCCCCTCGCCGGCGGCAGCGACGCGCCTTTCGTCAGCGCCGATCCCTGGCAGGCGATGACCGCGGCGGTCTCGCGCCGGACGCGCGACGGCCAGGTCATCGGCGCGGGCGAAGCCCTGACACCTGAAGAGGCGCTGACGCTCTACTTCGCCGATCCGCTCGACCTCACCCGCCGGCGCCGGATCGTGCCGGGCGAACCCGCCGACCTGTGCCTGCTCGATCGCCCCTGGGCGGCGGTGCGCGAAAATCTCTCGGCCGAACTCGTCCGCGCGACCTTCGTGTCAGGCGATCTCGTCTATCAGGCCCCAGCCTAGCGCCTGCCGCGCGTTCAGGCGCTTGCCCGAGAGGATCATCAGCGCGGTGCGCTGGCGCCCGATCCGCCGCGTCAGCGCGACGCAGCCCCCCGCCCCCGGAAGCACGCCCATGGCCAGCTCGGGCAGCTGGAACCACGCGTTCTCGGTCGCGACGATCCGCCGCGCCCAGGCCGCGAGTTCGAGCCCCGCGCCGACGCAGGCGCCCTGGACATGGACGTCGAGCCGATCGGCACAGCGCGACGCCGGCCGCGCCGGCAAGGTCGCCAGCCGGATGGCGTGGGCGGTCGCAGGATCGGTCGTCGTGCCGAATTCGCCGAGCTCGGCGCCGAGACTGAAGGCCTTGCCCTCGGCGCGCAGTTCGATCCGGGCGATGCCAGGATCGAGCGCCGCCAGCGACAGCGCCTCGTGCAAGGCATCGCGCAAGTGCCGGTCGATCGCATTGCCGTTCTCGGGACTGGCGAGCGTGAGGACCAAGGCCTCGCCAGCGGGCTCGACCCGCAAGCGCCCCTCCGCCCGCCTCGCGGCCGGCGGCTGCGCCGCGCGCCAGCGCAAGTGTTCGTCGCTGCCCTGGAGCACTGCATAGGCCAGCGACTCCGCGGCCAGCCCGGCATCGGACGACAAATCCGGCAGCAGGCGCAGAAGCTGCACGATCACCGCCGCCGATCGCGGTCTGGCCATTACCTGGCGCGCGATCGCTTCGGCGCCGACCGGCGGCTCGATCACCGCATCGAGATGGGCCGCCAGCGGATGCTCGGGATCGCCCAGCCCGATCACCGGACACGGCGGCAAGGCCAGCGACTCGGGCACGCCATCGGTGCGGTCGAGATCGACGAAGGCCAGCGGCACCTCCGCCCAGGCTTCGCCCGGCCAAAGCCGTTCCGCCGGTACGATCAGCTCGCGGATGTCCATTTTCTCGCGATCTCCGGGCGAATCGGTCGCCGTTTCGAGACGATCCATCGCGCAAATCGCACGGGTTGAACACCAAGCCGCTTGCAATGTAAGCTAACCAAGGTCAGGAATAAACGAGACATTCTCATTTTCGTTGACATTGCTCCGATATGGCGCAAACTTCGACGCATAAGAGGTGGAGGAGAGAGTCCATGCCTGTCGGGTCAGCCCCTTCGAACAAGGCCAAGATCGCGCGCCGTGTGATCGAGGTTCTGGAATTTTTCGACGATACGCATCGTGAAGCCACGGTGATGGACATCGTGCGCCGCTATGACCGGCCGCAGTCGTCCACGTCCGAACTGCTGTCGAGCCTCGTCGAGCTCGGCCTGCTCTACAAGGATCCCAATTCGCGCTCGTACAGCCTGGCGCCGCGCGCCGCGCTGATCGGCGCCGCCGGCCAGACCGGCATCGTCCGTGACGGCCGCCTCGTCGGCCTGGTCGACCGCCTTGCGGCGCAGACCGGCCTGTCGGTCGCGGTCTTCGGTCGCGTCGGCCTCAAGAGCCAGATCGTCTCGTGGCATGCCGGCCCGCGTGCCTCGGGCAAGGCCATGCGTGGCCTGCACGGCGGCCTGCAGGAACCGCTCTGCGACAGCGCGCCCGGCTGGCTGCTGCTCTCGACCATCGCCCCGTCGCGCCGCGACGGCGTGCTGCGCCGGCTCAACGCCGAAGCCGCCGAGGATCGCAAGTTCGCCGTCTCCGACATGACCGCGCGCATCGAGACCTGCCGCGAGAGCGGCCACGTCCGCGGCAAGCTGGGCTTCAGCTCGCAGGCCGACGTCGTCGCCGCGCTGCTGCCCGGCCAGGACGAGAGCCATCCGCTGGCGATCGGCATCGTCTATGGCGAAGAGGACCGCGTCAGCCGCGAGAGCCTCGTGCGCTGCCTCGACGATGCGATCGAAGGCCTCGCCTCGCCCACCAAGATCGAGAAGCTGCCGACCGCGGCCTGACCGCTTACAATCGCGCGAGTTGTTCGACGGCCAGACCGTCGAGCGGCTCGGCATCTCCAGCATTGAAATCGCGCAAAGCCCCGACGCGCTGGGCCGCGACCGCACGCTCGGGCTGGAAGGTATAGCAATTGGGCGGCAGATCGGTCGCGCGCGACTGCTGCTCGATCGGGATCGTGCGCCCATGCGCGACCAGTCCCGCCCACTGCAAGACGCGCGCCGGCTCCTGCAAGTCTGCCGGCAGCGTCGCGATCCAGTCGCGAAGCTGGTGCAGCATCAGTCCGCTGGCGCTCGCGGGCTCGACGATCACCCCCATATGCTCGCGCCATAGCAGCAAGGGCTCGCCGTCGCGGCGCAATTCGAGCAGGCGTTCGCCCTCGATCGGATCACTGACCAGCACGTCGTAGACCAGCGGCGCGCCGTCGGCATGGGCCGCGGCGAAGACCGCCAGATCGTGCAGGTGCGTGCAGTTCGCGCGCTTTTCGCGCTTCGCGGTGATCTCTGCCAGCGGCTGCCCGGCAAAGGTGGCGACGAGTTGCGCCCGCGCGCCGGGGCAGGTCGTCCACGGCGCACGCTGCATCACCGGCTCGACCGCGCTGACCACCCCGCCCTCATGACGCAAGGTCACCGCCATGCAGTGCATGTCGTCCTCGAGCATCGCCAGCACCACGCCGGCACGCGGCTCGATGCGGATGCGGCGGCGATAGCCGGGTAGATCCTGGGTCTCGATCATGCGCCGCAGAAAATCTCACAGCCGCCGCAGCCTGTCGACCGGCATGCTCGGTGCCATCGCCCGCGCGATTGCCGTCGGCTCGCGCCCGATCGCATCGACAAGCACGCCCCGCGAATGGCAAATAGGCGCTGCACGGCCGCAAAGGCGGCGCCATGGCTGGAGAGAGGCATGAAGATCCGGATCGACAAGGCTCGCTGTGTCGGCAACGCGCGCTGCTGGGCCGTCGCGCCCGAACTCTACCCGCTCGACGACGAAGGATACATCGCCATCGAGGACCTGCTCGTTCCCGAGGGTCAAGAATCGCTCGCCAAGCGCGGTGCCCGCGCCTGCCCCGAACGCGTGATCGAGATCATCGAAGAGTAATGGTAAAGTAGCTGATCATCTCAGATGAGAGCAGTAAAGAGACACGCCTTCTCACAACCTTCGCAGTTCGTTGTATACAAGCAACGGTTCGAAAGAATCTGACACCGCTGTTACGTTTGCCGATTGGCAATCGCTGCACGAGGCGTACCCAATAGGTCGGCTCGGTACATAAAACCCATCCAGGGTGACCGGGCCGCATAGCGGGGGAAGATGCCAGTGAACACCAAGACGAAAGCGGCCTTGCTGGCCGCAACGACCTTCTGCGCCTTCAATTCGGCGGCCGTCCAGGCGCAGACGTCCGAAACCGACACCAATTCGAGCAACGACATCATCGTCACCGCGCAGCGCGTCGAACAGCGCCTGCAGGACGTGCCGATCTCGATCACGGTGGTCGACCAGGCCAAGCTGCTGAACAACAACATCAGCAACCTCAAGGACGTCGCCAGCCTGACGCCGGGCTTCGCGGTCAACAGCCGCTATGGCGCCGACAACACGACCTTCACGATCCGCGGCTTCTACCAGGAGCAGCGCAGCTTCGCGACCGTGGGCGTGTTCTTCGCCGACGTGGTCGCGCCGCGCGGCTCGGGTGCGACCTTCGGCGGCGACGGCGCCGGTCCGGGCGCGCTGTTCGATCTGCAGAACGTCCAGGTGCTCAAGGGTCCGCAGGGCACGCTGTTCGGCCGCAACGTCACCGGCGGCGCCGTGCTACTGGTGCCGCAGAAGCCGACCGACAACCTCGAGGGCTATATCGAGGGCAGCGCCGGCAACTACGACATGTGGCGCACCCAGGGCGTGATCAACATCCCGCTGTCCGACAGCTTCCGCATCCGCGCGGGTGTCGATCACATGGATCGCAAGGGCTATCTCAAGAACGCCGGCAATCTCGGCGACGGCGACTTCAAGGGCCGCGGCCTCGGCGACGTCAACTACTGGGCCGCGCGCCTCAGCATGATCGGCGAGCTGACGCCCGATCTCGAGAACTACACGGTGTTCTCCTATACCCATTCGCAGAGCAACGGCGTGATCCCCAAGATCATCGCCGCCTTCCCCGGCACGTCGAACCAGGCCTTCTTCGGCAACGAGTCGGCCGCGCAGATCGCGCGCGAGGCGCCACTCGGGTTCTGGTCGGTATCCAACCGCGCGCCGGATTCGCACTCGATCAGCGAGCAGTGGCAGGCGATCAACACGCTGACCTGGACCGCCAGCGACAGCCTGACGGTCAAGAACATCCTGTCCTACGGCGAGTTCCGTGGTCGGACCAATCTCGACCTGTTCGGCAACTATGCGCTGCTGCCCGGCGTGACCTATGGCACCGAGACCGGCCAGCAAGTGCGCGGCTTCGCCTTCACCCACGACAATCCGCTGACCAAGCGCACCAACGCGGAAAGCTCGTTCGTCGCCGAACTGCAGTTGCAGGGTCATCCGGGTGACGGAACCTTCACCTGGCAGGCCGGCGGCTATGCCGAGATCAACGATCCGCTGGGCTTCTCGGGCGTCTCGACCGCCTCGTTCACGGCCTGCACCGACATCGGCAACTTCGGCTGTCTGCCGTCGAGCGCCGTCGGCGGCCCGGCCTTCCCGGCCGGCACCGGTCTCGGCACGATCTCGGGCGGCACGGGCTCGTTCTCCTACCAGAAGACCAAGTTCCGCGACTATGCGCTCTATGCCCAGGCCAGCTACAAGCTGACCGACCGGCTCACCCTGACGGGCGGCCTGCGCTACACCTGGGACCAGATGCGGACCTATCTGATCAACCAGACCGCGGTCTATCAGACGAACCCCGCCAACACCCGGTTCGGCTGTACCAACCTCACCGCCCCCGGCTACGTCTCGCCGGTCTCGGCCGCCAACCCGGCGACCTATCCCTATACCCTGGCCAACCACCTGAACTTCTGCGGCCAGAACCTGAAGAAGGACACCAAGGCGCCGACCTGGCTGATCCAGGCCGATTTCAAGCCGGTCGACGACGTGATGATCTACGGCAAGTGGTCGCGCGGCTATCGTCAGGGTGGCCTGGCGATCTTCGGACCCGATCCGCTGCAGCCCTACGACAAGGAAACCGTGGACTCGTTCGAGGCCGGCGCCAAGACGAGCTGGCGCGGCGCCGTGCCGGGCAGCTTCAACGTGTCGGGCTATTACAACACGCTGCGCAACCAGCAGCTCCAGCTCGGCGTCGCCTGTAATCCCGCCAAGCCGGGCTTCACGGTGATCTGCTCGGGCAATGCGACGATCATCAACGCGGGCAAGTCGCGCATCTGGGGCTTCGAGGCCGATCTCAACGTCTCGCCGTTCCAGGGCCTGCGGCTCGACCTCGCCTATGGCTACATCAACGCCAAGCTGCTCAAGGTGACGATCCCGGCGGTGCCCGCGCCGTACAACGACATCACCCCGCCGCTGGCGCAGGGCTGCACGGGCGAGCAGTGCAACACGATCGCCAACTCGGGCCCGCCGCATCAGGTCGTCGCCTCGGGCAACTACACGCTGCCGTTCGACCAGTCGTTCGGCAAGTTCACGGTCGGCGCGACCTTCGTCTACCAGTCGCGTCGCCGCATCGTCGCCGATGGCGTGGCCGGCAGCGGCCGCGGCATCGCGCCGTCGTCGAGCGTGCTCAACCTCAACGCCACCTGGGAGAACGTCGCGTCGATGCCGATCGATCTCTCGGTGTTCATGACCAACGTGACCAACGAGCACGTCATCCAGCAGATCAACGACAACCAGGCCCGCGGCTTCGTCTCGGCCATCGTCGGCGAACCGCGGATGTGGGGCGCGCGCATCAAGTACCGCTTCGGCAACTAAGGCCGAGCGGACGGGTCGCTAGACTGAGGCGGCGCCTTCCCACGGGGAGGCGCCGCTTTTGTTTGGATCGCGGCGGCGATGGGGCGAAATTCCCATTGCCGCGACCCGCCTTTCCGTGCTGATGCGGCTGGGCCTGCTGAACGATCGTGCAGCACTCAGATCAGAAGACCGGGAAGAGACAGCTCCATGAATTTCGACCTCACCGACGAACAGGAAATGGTGCGCGACACCTTCGCGCGCTTCCTCGACGACAATTCCTCGGGCGAGCGCGTGCGCGCCGCCCTGCCCTCGGGCTTCGACCCGGCATTGTGGCAGGGCCTGGCCGAACTCGGCGCCTTCGCGCTGCGCGTTCCCGAGGATGCCGGCGGCCTGGGCCTCGGCCTGTTCGACGCCGCCGTCGTGATGGAAGAAGTTGGCCGCACGCTGGCTTCGGGCCCCGTCGCCGAAGCGCTGGTCGCGACGCGCCTGCTGGCGCTGCTCGGCGGCCAGGAAGACCTGCTCGGTAGTGCGATCGGTGGCGAGAAGGTGGTCACGATCGCCATGCGCGACGTCGCCGAATTCCCGCGCCAGTGGGTCTCGGGCGGCCTCGTCGCCGATGCGGTCGTCGCCAAGAAGGGCAACGACGTCGTCCTGATCCAGGTCCCGGTCGAAGCCCGCGTCGCCGAGGAGAACCTCGCCTCGACTCCGATCGCCGAGATCGACCTCGCCGCCCTGCCCGCCACGGTGCTCGGCAGCGGCGAGGCCGCGCTGGCCAGCTTCGCCGCCGGTCTCGAGGAGTGGAAGCTGCTGATCGGCGCAGCGCTCTCGGGCCTGTCGCGCGCGGCACTGCTGATGGCCGCGGCCTATGCCGGCGAGCGCAAGGCCTTCGGCGTGTTCATCGGCACGTTCCAGGCGATCAGCCACCCGCTGGCCGATCTCATCGCCGAGGTCGACAGCGGCAAGTTCATGGTGTGGAAGGCGATCCGCTCGATCGCCGACGGCGACAAGGACGCCGCCGCACAGGTCTCGCTGGCTGGCTGGTGGACCGCGGAAACCGCGTCGCGCACGGTCACCCAGTCGCTGCACACCTTCGGCGGCATCGGCCTGACGACCGAGCACGACATCCACCTGTTCAACCTGCGCGCCAAGGCCTGGCCGCTGGCCTTCGGTGACCCGCAAGCCTTGCTCGCCGAAGCCGGCCGCCGGCTCTACGGCAACGAGCAGGCGAGCCTGCCCGACGTCGGCGACCTGCCGATCGAGTTCGACCTCGGCGAGGAAGCCCGCGCGGTCCAGGCCGAGATCCACGAATTCTTCGCCAAGCACGTCACCGACGAGGAGCGCGAGAAGTTCCACTATTCGTGGGAAGGCCATAACCCGCGCATCCACAAGCTGCTGGTCGAGAACGACCTCGCCTATCTGCAGCTGCCCAAGGACGTCGGCGGCCGCGGTCTCAGCGCCTATGCCGTCACCGCCGCGCGCGACGCCTTCGAGGAAGAGGGCTGGAACAACCCCGTCGCCGGCGTCAGCCAAATGGTCTCGCTGATCATGCACCGCTTCGGCTCGGACGAGCTCAAGCAGGACGTGCTGGCCAAGGTCATGTCGGGCGACGCGATCTGCTCGCTCGGCTATTCGGAACCGGGCTCGGGTTCGGACGTCTTCGCCGCACAGTGCCGCGCGATCCCCGACGGCAACGGCTGGAAGATCGAGGGCACCAAGATGTGGACCTCGGGCGCCAACCTGACCGACTACGTGCTGATGCTGACGCGCACCAACACCGAGGTGGCCAAGCACAAAGGCCTGACCATGTTCATCGTGCCGCTCAAGGCCGAGGGCGTGACCGTCCAGGCCGTCCACACCTTCATGGACGAGCGCACCAACATCACCTTCTACGACGGCGTGAAAATCCCCGATTCCTGGCGCCTCGGCGAAGTCGACGGCGGCGCACGGACGATGGCGGCGAGCCTCGAGCTCGAGCACGGCGGCGGTTTCGCCAAGGTGCAGAAGGTCATGGTCGAGGAAGCGGTCGAGCTGGCCCGCGAGATCCAGGCCCCGGGCGGCGGCAAGCTGATCGACCAGCCGAATGCCCAGGCTCGCCTGGCCAAGGCCTATGCCAACTACCTGGCGGCCGAGCTGCTCCAGTATCGCGCCAACTGGGTCCAGGTCGAAGGCAAGACCAACCTCGCCTATGGCCCGATGACCAAGGTGTTCTCCTCGGAGAAGTTCACGCTCGATTCGCGCGACCTGCTCGACCTGACCGCACCCTATTCGCTGTCGAAGCGCAAGGGGCCGGCGGGCAAGCTCAACCAGGCCTATCGCCATGCCCACGGCACGACGATCTACGGCGGTTCGAGCGAAGTCCACCGCTCGATGGTCGCCGAGAAGGGCCTCGGCATGCCGCGTTCGCGCCAGTAAGCACGACAACAAGATACCGATCCTCCCCTGCAAGGGGAGGTGGCAGCCCGCAGGGCTGACGGAGGGGTGTCCCCCTCACGATGGCAGGACACCCCTCCACCGCCCGCTTCGCGGGCGGTCCCCCTCCCCCTCAGGGGGAGGATCGACTGATTGGAGAGACCCATGACCGAAGAAGCACCGCACCTGCTGACCGAGGAAGTCGACGGCATCCTCATCGCCACGCTCAACCGCCCGGACAAGCTCAACGCGATCTCGCGCCAGATGATGGACCTGCTGACCCAGGCGGTCCTGCGCTTCCGCGATGCCGACGAGCTCAAGGTCATGCTGATCCGTTCGACCGGCCGTTATTTCAGCGCCGGCGCAGACCTCAAGGCCGGCAACCAGAACGTGGTTTCACCTTCGGTCAGCGGCGTGCAGTCGGCGCGCTCGATCCGCGAGAACCACCGCCTCAATCTCAACAACATGCAACAGCTGTGGGACGAGATGGAGCACGTCGAGAAGCCCATCGTCGTCGCGCACCACGCGATGTGCGTCGGCGGCGGGCTCGAGATGAGCCTGTCGTGCGATTTCCGCCTGGCCGCCAAGAGCGCCGGCTATGCCTTCCCCGAAGGCCTGTTCGGCGTGCTCCCGGCCTCGGGCGGCGTCAGCCGCCTGACGCGGCTCTGCGGCCCGCACTGGGCGCGCTGGCTGGTCATGGCCAACAAGCCCGCCTCGGCCGACAAGGCGATGACCATGGGCCTGGTCCACGAGGTCTACCCCGACGAGACCTTCGAGCAGGACGTCATGGATTTCTGCCGTCACCTGACCAAGCAGAACGGCGAGCAGATGGGCGCGGCCAAGGTAGCGATCGAACTGATCGCCGATGCCGTCGGCCGCGACGCCGGCCGCCACATCGAGCGCATGGCCAACTCGGGCCTGATGCTCAACCCGTCCTACATCAAGGGGATGGAAGAGTACCTCAAGGGCGTCGGCGGCAAGGGCAAGTAGTCCGCAAATGTCCCGCGACGACGGCACCAGGATCGTTCGCGGGCGCACGCCGGAATCGGCGGCGATGGTCGCATCGACCCGACGGGCGATGGCGATCACCGCGCGGATCAATCGGCTGACGTTCGACGACGCGGACGAGGTCCGGCGCCTGTTCGGCGAACTGATCGGAAGAAAGGTGGACGACGGCTTCCTGCTGCTGCCACCTTTCTACACCTCGGGCGGAACCGAGATCACGGTCGGACGCAACGTCTTCATCAACCAGAACTGCACGTTCTACGATCTCGGCGGCCTCGACATCGGCGACGAGGTGATGATCGCGCCCAACGTGAGCATCATCACCTCGGGTCATCCGCTAGCCCCGTCGCAGCGTCGCTCGATCACGATCGGCAAGCCCATCGTGATCGAACGCGGCGTCTGGATAGCGACCGGCGCCACCATCCTGGGCGGCGTGACGATCGGCGAGAATTCGGTCGTCGCGGCCGGCTCGGTGGTGACGCGCCACGTCCCGCCCAACACCTTGGTGGGTGGTAATCCCGCGCAGCCCATCCGCGAAATCGTCGACGTCTAGCGGAAGATCAGCCCCTCAGCCGAACTCGCCGCGCGCAAAACGCGCGCGCGTGTCGGCGATCGCCAGTTCGATCAGGCGCGCCTCGGGCACCATGTAGTGATCCGGCTTGCGACGCTCGCGCTCGCCGAACAGGCTGGTCAGGCCCGTATCGGTCGAAACCGTGACGGTACGCTCGACCCCCGTCATGAGCACCGTCGCCATGCCGCGCAGCGGCGACATCATGTCGTCGCCATCGCCGCCCATCTGCGTCACGAACAGGCCGATCAGCGGCTGGGTCGACTGGACGCGATGGATCATCATGCGCTCGTCGCGCGTGTCCGCCATCGTGTTGCGCAGGTGCAGCAGCCGCGAATTGCGCGCCCAGAAATCGTGATAGGCGCACATGAAGGCATAGGCGCGCTCGCCCAGACGATCGTCGGGCCAGCGCTCGCGCAACATGGCGAGATAGCTGTCCTCGGCCGTGACCATGACCGGCTCGAGCACGGCGAGCAGCAGTTCGGTCAGGTCCGAGAAGTAGTTGTAGAGCGAGGTCATGCCGAGCGTCGCACGCCGCGCGACCGCGCTCATCGAGATCGCGGTATCGCTCTCGGCCAGCAGTTCAGCACAAGCGGCGAGGATCCGCTCGCGCGTTCCCCGCCCCTTGCGACCGAGACGCTGGCCATTGAGATTATGGCTGACGTCTCCAACCGCATCCGCAGCCGTTTCGGCCGGATCGGGCAGCGCCCGATCCGTGTCCACCTTTCCTGCTGCTTTCATCCTCCCCCCTATCCCCTTGTTATGCTTTGACGGGGTAGGCGATCATCTTGGTTTCGAGGAACTCCTCGATACCCTCGACACCCCATTCGCGACCGATGCCGCTGGCCTTGTAGCCGCCGAACGGAATGTCGCCGGCAATGCACATGCCGTTGTTGACCGACACCGAACCCGTGCGAATGCGCTTCGCAACCTTCATGGCACGCTCGTGGTCGCCCGACGAGACACCGCCCGACAGACCATAGGAGCTCTCGTTGGCGATGCGGATCGCGTCTTCGTCGTCCTTGAACGGAATGACCACGAGCACCGGGCCGAAGATCTCTTCCTGGGCGATGCGCATGTCGTTGGTGACGTCGACGAAGACGGTCGGCTCGACGAAGAAGCCGTTGCCCTTGTCGGGACGTGCGCTGCCGCCATGGAGCAGCGTGGCGCCTTCGTCCTTGCCGAGCTGGATGTAGCCCAGCACGCGTTCCATCTGCTTCTTGCTGACCACCGGGCCCATGATGTGCTCGGGATTGTTCACATCACCCCAGTTGTCGCCGAAGTGCGAGTAGCCGCCCTTGAGGATCGCCTTGGCTTCCTCATAGCGGCTCTCGGGCACCAGCAGGCGCGACTGCACGGCGCAGCCCTGGCCGGCGTGGAACACCAGCATGGTCATGGCCACTTCCATCGCGAAGTTCGGCGCGTCGTCGAGCACGATCTTGGCCGACTTGCCGCCGAGTTCGAGGAACACGCGCTTCAAGGTCGGAGCGCCCTGCTCCATGATGCGCTTGCCGACCGCGGTCGAACCGGTGAACGAGATCAGGTCGACGCGCGGATCCTTGACCAGCATCTCGCCGGCTTCGGCCGGGTCGCTACCGAACACGACGTTGATGACGCCGTCGGGGAAACCGGCTTCCTTGGCCAGCTCGCCAAAGATCGCGCCCATGCCCGGGGTATCCGGCGCGGGCTTGAGGATCACGGTGCAGCCGGCGAGCAGCGCCGCGACGACCTTGCCGATGTTGACGTAGAGCGGAACGTTCCACGGCGTGATCGCGGCGACGACGCCGACGGCCTCATAGACCGCGACACGATGATGGTTCGACCCGAAGGCCTCCTTCGTGCCGTAGTCCTTTTCCCACTGGACCTTGTCGAACACGGCCAGGTAGTCGTCCCAGCCGTCGAGCGCCATGTTGACATGCGCCTTGTTGACCGCACCCTGCGCGGCGCCGGCTTCGTGCACGGCCAGTTCGCCGAGACGCGCACGGTTCGCTTCGAACAGCTCGCGATACTTCTTCACGAGCGCGACGCGCTTGTCCTTGTTGGTCGACCAGTCGGTGTTGTCGAAGGCGTTGCGCGCGGCGACGATCGCCGCCTCGACGTCTTCGGCCGTGGCATCGGCCGCCTTGCCGGTGGTCTCACCGGTCCAGGGGCTAATGACGTCGAAGGTGCGGCCGCCGGTGGCGTCGCGGAGCTGGCCATTGATATAGAGCTTGGCGTCGGGAAGTGTCGTCATGGTCCTCAATCCCCAATGGAATGGTTGTATACGTATTTAGGCGCGACGCGCTTCGATGGAAGCGTGCGTGATGCGGACGTCGGGCGCCAGATCGATCAATGCGCGGAAAACGCCGGTCACCGAGGTCACGTTGCTGATCGGACGCTTCATCAGATCGATGCCCGAAGCGACGCAGAGCTGGTGGAACTGCTGCGCGGCCGCCGGATCCCAGTTGGTGGCCATCGGCTTGCCGACTTCGTACATCGGCCCGGCGCGCACCGTGGTGACGCGAATGCCCGAAGGTTCGAGTTCCTTCGACAGCGACTCGGTGAAGCGCTCCACGCCGCCCTTGGTGCTCGCATAGAGCGACAGCATCGGGAATTCGAGCGACACCGATTCGCTGGTGACGTTGAGGATCGTGGCACCGCTTTCCATCAGCGGAATCGCCGCACGGCAGGTGAAGATCGGGCCGGCGAAATTGGTGTTCATGATCGACAGGATCTGCGCGTCGGTCGCATCCTTGACCATGAAGGGTTCGTAGATCGCGGCATTGTTGATCAGCACGTCGATCTTGCCGCTACGCTCGGCGATCGTGGCGAAAGCCGCGCGCACCGAGTCGGGCGAACCGACGTCGCATTCAACCGCATAATGGGGTTCACCCAGTTCCTCGGCCAGTTCCTGAACCTTGGACAGCGTACGCCCCAGCAGGACGACCGTCTCGCCCTCTTCCGCGAAGCGTCGCGACAGTGCGCGCCCCAGGCCCAATCCGGCTCCCGTAATGACTATGGTCTTGCCCACACTGCAACTCGCTTGATGACTGTCGGGGCTGCACGGTTTCCAGAAAGCCGGAGCAACGACAAGGGGATTTGCGCAACGCGCGGGCGATGCTTGGCCGAAAAATGAAGCCGGCTCCGCCTATTTACCCGAAACGACCTTCAGGGTCACGATCAAATATCTGATTTTACAAGATTTCAATCGACCGCCGCAACGTCGACGGTCTGCCGCCGCGAAAGGTTGGCGCGCATCCGGCCGAGCGCCGTCATCATCACCGCGCGCTCCTGTTCCTCGATGCCTTCGAGCGCGATGTCGTAGGTCGCCAGCGCGCAAGGCAGCAGCTGGTCGAGCAGCATCTGCCCCTTGTCGGTCAGGAACAGGCGCCAGGCACGGCGATCGGTCGGATCGGGGCGGCGCTCGACGAGTTGGGCGTCCTGCAGGCGATCGACCATACGGCCGAGCGTGATGGGCTCGACCTCGAGCAGTTCGGCGAGGCCGCCCTGGTTGATCCCCTCGTTGAAGCTCAGCAGGCTCAGCACCTGCCATTGCGGACGAGTGACCCCCACGCCGCGCGCCCGCGCGTCGAAATGCCTGCGCAGGAGACGCGATACCTGCGCCAACATCGTGCCAATGGTTTCGTCCATCGCACGAGATTAGTAATAAAGGTTACTATAATCCAGACTTATTTTGAGCCTTGTAAGGCAATCGCCGTGCCGAGATCGGACGCGATCTACTGATCGAAATCCATATGGAGCCTGGTCAGCTTTTGCTCGGCAATGCGCCAGCCCTCGGCGGTGCGGAGATAGCGCTCGTGGTAGTGACCATAGCCGGTCAGGCCGCGTCCGCCATCCCAAACGACACGATCCTGCATTGCCCAGATCGCGGTCGCCTGATCACCGTCGATCGCGATCTCGGGCGAATGGACCTGATGCGCGGTCTTGGCCTCGCCGATCGAGCCACGCACCGATTCCACCACGGCGGCACGGCCGCGCATGATCTCGCCGCCGCTGCCGCGGACGTCGAGTTCGACATCCTCGGTGAAGAGCTGGCCCCAGCCCTCCCAGTCCTTGGTGTCGAGCAGACGGCAATAGCGCGCCTTGAGGTTGTGGATCTCGAGCCAGTCGTCGAAGGTCGCCATCACGCCGCCTCCGCCTTGAGACGATCGCCAGCAAGCTTGCGCAGCTCGGCTGTCTTGATCTTGGAGCTGCCCGTGGTCTCGAGCTCCTTCTCCTCGAAGAACAGCACGCGGCGCGGCACCTTGTAGCTCGCGAGCTTCTCCTTGGCCCAGGCCTTGATCTCGTCCTCGGTCAGGCTGACGCCGGCATGCGGCACGATGCAGCCGACCACCAGTTCGCCCAGCAGTTCGTCGGGAATGCCGACGGTCTGGGTCAGCTTGACCCCCGGATGATCACGGATCACCGCGTCGATCTCGAGCGGCGAGACGTTGGCACCGCCGGTCTTGATGATGTCGTTGAGGCGGCCTTCCCAGAACAGCCGCCCTTCGGCGTCCATGTAGCCGCCGTCGTTGGTGCGCAGGAAGCCCTCGTCGTCGAGCGTCTCGTCGAGCGGGATGCCCAGGTAGCCCATCATCAGGGTCGGGCCCTTGACCGCGATCTCGCCGCGTTCGCCGATCGGCACGGTCGCGCCGGTCAGCGGGTCGATGATCTTGATCGTCGAGCCCGCGGTCGGGTGGCCATAGCTCAGCGGCACGGCCAGATCGGGCGAGGTACCCGAGGGGAACACCGTGATCAGCGTGAAGGTCTCGGTATTGCCGTAAGCCTGGCCCGGCTCGAGCCATTCGGTGTGCACGCTGGGGTGCTTGGCGAGCAGCATCGTCTTGTCGAGATAGCGCATCGCCGAGAGGTCGACGCTGTCGTAGTTCGGCGCGGCCGCGAGCTGCGGCCACTGGTGCGGCCAGGCGAGCGGCATCGAGCAACGCTCCTTGTCCATCAGTTCGAGCGCCTCGGCCGGATCGAACCAGCGCTGGAGCAGCAGGGTGCCGCCCGAGGACAAGGTGCCGCCGAAGGCCTGGCAGAAATTGCCCGACCAGAAGCAGCCGTTGGCCGACCAGGTGCGCGGCGGATGCTCGGGCTTGATGTCGTACCACTGGTGCCAGCGCCACAGCTGCAGGCAGACGCCGCGGTTCGAATTGAGGATGCCCTTGGCCTTGCCGGTCGAGCCCGAGGAGAACATCAGCACGGCCGGATCGGCCGGGGTCACCGCCGCGGTCGCGGCTTCGACCAGGTCCTCGGCCACGTCCTTGCCGCGCGAAAGGAACTTACTCCAGCCTTCGATGCCGCCCTCGGCTTCGTCGGTGTCGATCATCGCCAGGTGACGGAGGAACGGATAGCGCTCGGAAGCCAGTTCGCCCGGCGTCATGCTGGCGATCTGTGGCTCAAGGCCGATCAGCATATCCGCAAAATCCTTCTTGAGGACCTTGCGCTCCATCAGCAGCACCGAACAGCCCGAGAGCTTGAGCACCTCGTCCATCTCGGCCGGGGTGAAGAAACTGCTGATCGGATTGGCGACGCAGCCAGCCAGGGCCGCGCCGAAAGTGCAGGAGAGGAATTCGAGGCGGTTGGTGACGATGATGCCGACGCGCGTGCTCTTGCCCGTACCGCTGGCGATCAATGCCTTGGCGACTTCGAGGCTCTTGGCCAGCAGGTCGTCATAGGTCCAGCGCTCGACCGCGCCGTCGATGTTGATCATCGCGGCTTCGCGCGGGCCGTACATCCGTGCGATCTCGCGCACATAGCGCCCCAAGGTCAGCGGGCCGATGCCGCCCTCCTCGGACAGCGGAATACCGCGGGCGATCGACAGGTCGCCTGCCACCTGGACCTTGCTGGTCATTGTCCTCAACTCTCCCTGGCCTACCGGCCGCGCCCCCGCAGGAGCGCGGCCGTTCGGCATGCCTTAGCGACGAACGTCGACGATCAGACGGCCGCGGATCTTGCCGTCGATCAGGTCGCGCGCGCCCTGGATCGTTTCGGCCAGGCTGATCTCGGTCGCGATCGTGTTGAGCAGCGAGATGTCGAGGTCACGACCCAGACGATCCCAGGCGGCCTGGCGCGGCTTCTGCGGGCACATCACCGAATCGATGCCGATCAGCGAGACGCCGCGCAGGATGAACGGCATGACCGTCGTGGCGAGGTCGCTGCCCTGGGCCAGGCCGCAGGCCGTGACCGTGCCGCGATACTTGGTCTGGGCGATGGCATTGGCCAGCGTGTGGCTGCCGACCGAGTCGACCACCGCGCCCCAGCGCTCCTTCTGGAACGGCTTGCCGGGCTCCGACAGCTCGCTGCGATGGATGAACGAATCCGCGCCGAGGCCGGTCAGGTAGTCCTTCTCGCTGTCGTCGCCGATCGAGGCGACGACGGTGAAGCCTTCCTTCTTGAGCAGGGCGACTGCGACCGAGCCGACGCCGCCGGGGGTGCCGGTGACGAGGACTTCGCCGTCCTCGGGCTTCACGCCGAAGTTGATCAGCGCATCGACGCTGAGCGAGGCGGTGTAGCCGGCGGTGCCGATGCCCATCGCCTGGGCGCCGGTGAAGGCCGACGGCAGCTTGACCAGCCAGTCACCCTTGAGGCGCGCCTTGGTGGCGAAACCGCCCCAGTGCACTTCGCCCACGCCCCAGCCGTTGAGCAGGACCTTGTCGCCGGCGGCGAAGTTCGGGTTCGAGCTGTCGCTGACGGTGCCGACGAGGTCGATGCCGGGGACCATCGGCCAGCGGCGCACGACCGGGCCGTCACCGGTGATGGCGAGGCCGTCCTTGTAGTTCATCGTCGAATATTCGACGTCGATGGTGACGTCGCCCTCGGGCAGCTGGCTCTCGTCGAGCTCGGTCACCGAGACCTTCTGGCCATCGTCGGTCTTTTCGATCAGGATCGCAGAAAACATACAAACTCCCTTGGGCAATGGTGGGTCTCTAGGACCATTCGAATGGGGTCGAGCGCTGGCGCGCGAGTCTCTATTTCCGCCGCCGGCTGAGCCTCTCAGCTATGCCGGGGTAGGCATCGGCCCGCAAGGAGCCATACATCGACAGACGCAAGGTCTCGTCGGCAAAACGTTGCGCCAGCGCGGCGCGGCCGGCGTCGTTCTCGGCATGCGCGCGCGCCCAGATCGGCCAGAGAAAGATCCCGGCGAGATTCATCACCGAAAGCACTTCGGCATCGATCCCGGGCACGGCCAGATCGCTGGCCGCCCAGCGTTCGAGCGAGCCGCAGTATTCGCGCCAGAACGGGTCCTGCGCCGGGTCGGGCGAAGCGAGGACCTGGAGCAGCCAGACGCGGCAGAGCTCGTGGTTCTCCATCGCGAAGGCGGTCAGCCGCTCGGTCATCGCGGCAATGTCCTCTTCCTCGAAGCGGCGCTCGCTGACCGTCTCGGGATCGCCGAAGGCAGCGCGGAACAGCTTGTCGGAAGCCCAGGCAACGGTCGCCTCGATCAGCTTCTCGCGCGTTTCGAAATGCTGGTAGGCCGTGCCGCGATTGACCCCGGCGAGATGGGCGACCTCGGACAGGCTGATCCCTTCGGGGCCGTCCTTGGCCAGCAAGGTGCGCGCGGCTTCGAGGATGACCTCGCGGGTCGCATCGGGATCGCGGGGGCGCCGTTTGGCTCGACTCTCCATCCTCGTCCTCCCTGGTTACGCGCGGCATTATGAACAGCACTGTCGCCTATTAGCGGCACGCCTACTGGTCAAACGAAAAGGCGGGTCAAACGAAAAGGCCGGCGGTTTCCCGCCGGCCTTCCGTTTTCAAGCCTGAGGCAGAGCTCAGCGCGAGCCGAAGCGCACCGTGAAGGTGGCGCCGAATTCGCGCGGCGCGGTCATCGTGATGCCACGATAAGCGCTGGTGCCCGACTGGCCATAGGTGATGGCCGGGACGCCGGCCGGCAGCACGCCGGCGCACTGCGGCACGGCGGCCGAGCAGAACAGCTGCTGGTAGCTGACGCCCAGCGGCTGCGCGGTACGGCTCAGAACGCGTTCGACGTTGAACAGGTTCTTGACGTAGCCGGTCAGCTCCCAGGCGCCGTCGGCATCGCGGATGCCGGCGAACAGGTTGACCTGAGCGTAGCTGTCGATGTCGTCGAAAGCATTCGCCGGATCGTTCTGCGACTTGCCCTGGAACGTCATCAGACCACGGATGTAGGCCTGCATGTTGGCGCCGACCGGGTGGTTGTACTCGGACTGCACGGTCGCCGCAAAGGGCGCCGAGGTGCCGGCACGATAGTTGACGTTGCAGGTCGCGATCTGCTGGCCGTTGTTGGCCGCCAGGATCTGGGCATAGGTGGGAACACCGCCGCCGTAGTTGTTGCAGGGAACGACGCCGTTCTTGATCTTGCTGAGGGCGTAGCTCGCCGTGCCGCTAATGCTGAAACGATCGCTGACGCGGAAATCGATCTCGCCTTCGACACCGTCGACCTTGGCCGGAACGCCGACTGCAAGCGCGGGCGTCGCGAGGAACACGCGCTGCGCGCCCTGGGCGTCGGTACCGGCTGCATAGATGTTCTGGGCCGAGAACGCGTAGTTCTTGAAGTCCTGGCGATAGGCCGTGATGTTCAGGCGCAGACGGTTGTCGAGCCAGGTCGACTTGACGCCGATCTCGTACGAGTTCGAGGTTTCGTCACCCGGGAAGTAGAACGACGAGAGCAGCGCACCGGGGTTGGTCAGATCGCGGAACTGGATCGGGTTGGTAGCCGAACCCGGACGCCACGAGCTGCCGAACGACGCATAGGCCATGATGTCCGGCGTGAACTTGTGCTTGAGCGAAGCCGAGTAGATCCAGTGGCTGGTCTTGAGGTTCTGCGTCGCCGCAGGAACCGCAACGCCGCCGACCGTCAGGCTGCCCGTCGACTTGTAGTCGATGTAGCGCGTGCCGGCCGAAAGCTCGGTCGCCTCGCCGAGGTGCGCCGTGACGTTGGCGAACAGCGACTGCTCCTTGGTGAAGGCCGGACGCGTGACCGGGGTGTTCACGAGCTGCGCGAAGGCAACGCCAGCACCGGGAACGATGCCGCTCGTCTGCACGAAGTTCGGGAACGCGGCCTGCGGGATGAAGAAGCCGGCGAACAGCGGCGTCTGCGTGACCAGCGAAGTCGGCGCGTCGAGCTTGTTGTAGAGGCCGCCGACGACGTAGTCGAACATGCCGGCAACGCGCTCTTCATTCGACAGGCGCAGTTCGTGCGTGGTCTGCTTCGAACGGGTGTTGGTCACCTGCGCGGCCTCGAGCAGCGCACGCGGATAGGTCGCGCCGAAGAACGCGCCGTCGTCCGAAGGATCGAGGCTGTCGAGCTTCGAATCGCTGTACGAACCGACGTAGTCGAGCTTCTGGCCGGCGAAGCGAGCCTGGCCCTGCCAGTTGAAGACCTGGAAGTTCTGCTCGTAGCGGCGCGGAATGAACTGCACCGACTTGCGATCGCCAGCGGTGATCAGCGCCTGACCGTTCGGAGCACCGGCAACGGTCTGCGACAGCGATTCGACCTGGTCGAACTGTGCAACCTGACGGTTCGTCGTGGTGTAGCTGGCCGAAAGGCTCAGGAAATCGGCCGGCTCGGCGCGCAGCGAGATGCGGCCACCGCGGGTCTTCTGATACGGGTTGACCGTGCTATTCAGGCTCGTGACGCGGTTGCCGTCACCCTCTTCGTAGACGCCGGCAACGCGCAGGGCGAGGATGCCCTCGACGATCGGCACGTTGATCGCGCCGTTGAGGTTGCGGGTGCCGATGTCGTTGATCGTGCCGGTCAGATAGCCGCCGGTCTCGTTCAGGTCGGGACGGTGCGAGGTAACGGTGATCGAGCCCGACGGAGAAGCGCGACCGCGCAGCGTGCCCTGCGGACCGCGCAGAACTTCGATCTGGCCGACGTCGAACATCGACTGGAACAGGATGCCCGCGGCGAGCGGCGCGTCGTTGAGGTAGAATTCGATCGTGCCGTTGTTGCCGCTGGCGTTCACGTCATAGGCGACGCCGCGCAGCGAGGCCTGGGCACCGATGCCGTTGGCGCTCGACGACAGGTTCAAACCCGGAACGAGCGTCTGGATTTCCTGGAATTCGCGAAGGTTCAGCTTCTCGATGCTCGCTGCCGTGACCGCATTCACGACGAGCGGAACTTCCTGCTGCGATTCGTCACGGCGGCGCGCCTGGACGACGATGTCCTCGTTGCCGAAGCCCGCCTCGTCCGTATCCTTTGCCGCAGTGTCCTGCGCGAAGGCCGGTCCGGCCAGGCTCAGCAGGCTGACGCCAGCCAAGACGAATGTGCGAATGCTCTTCATAGGTAACCTCTCTCCGCATGATCGGTCTGGTAAAACCGCATCCTAGATCGCCCAGTGGCTCGTGCCGCTCGCGCGGCCTCACAGCCGGCGCCTCTGATGCGAGGGCGGGTCACTAGGGTGAGCGGCGGAGATTTGCCAATTACAAAATGAGGCCGCCTCAGTTTCTGTCGGGCTGTGACATTTTAGCAATAGGTTAACATTTGCCGGCCGCAGGCGCGGACGGACAGGCAAGGACACAACGGAAAGGCCTGGCAAACAAAGAGGCCGACGGTTTCCCGCCGGCCTCCCCTGAAGTCCGGTGCTAGGCTCAGCGCGAACCGAAGCGCACGGTGAAGTTGACGCCGAATTCGCGCGGGTTGGTGTAGAGCTGGACCTGACGATAGGTGCTCACACCGTTCGCACCCGTCGCGCCGATCTGATAGCTGACCGTGTCCGGCGTGGCCTTGGTGGTCAGGACGCGTCCGACATTGGTGATGTTCTTGCCATAGATGCCGACGTCCCAGCTGCCATCGGCCGAACGGATGCCCGCATAGAGGTTGAGCAGACCATAGGCCTTGATGTCGTCGAAGGCGTTGGCCGGATCGTTCTGCGAATCGCCCTGGTAGCTGAACAGGCCGCGGACATATGCGTCGCCGAAGCCGACGGGCTGCGAGAATTCCGACTGCACCGTAGCGCTGAACGGCGCGGCGACGCCGGCACGATAGTTGACCGCGCAGACCGCGATCTGCTCGCCGCCGTTGGCGGTCTGAATCGCGGTATAGGTCGGCACCGCGCCCGAGGTGTCCGGAACGCCATCGCGCGGCGAGTAGTCGTTGCACGGAATGCGACCGTTCTTGATCTTGCTGAGCGCGTAGGACGCCGTCACGCCGATATCGAAGCGGTCGGTGATGCGGTAGCCGATCTCGCCCTCGATACCGTCGACCTTTGCCGGAACGCCGACCGCGATAGCCGGGCCGGCGGTGAACACGTTCGGCGCGCCGTTGGCGCGATTGGCCGCGATGAACACGTTGCGCGACGAATAGGCGTAGTTCTTGAAGTCCTGATGATAGGCGGTGACGTTAAACCGCAAGCGCTTGTCCAACCATTCGGACTTGAAGCCGATCTCGTAGGACTTCGAGGTCTCCGGCGCCGGGAAGTAGTACGACGACAGCAGCGGGCTGGGATTGGCGATCTCGCGAAAGATCGTCGGATTGGTGCTCGAGCCCGGACGCCAGGAACTGCCCGTCGAGGCATAGATCATCAGGTCGGGCGTGACGCGGTAGGTCGCCGAAGCCGAATAGATCGTCGCGTTGATCCGGCGATCCTCGGCTGCCGCCGCGACTGCCGTGCCGGCGATCGTGAGGAAGCCGGTCGAGTGGTACTTGATGTGGCGCAGGCCGCCCGAAATCTCGAGCTGATCCCCGATATGCGCGGTGACGTTACCGAAGAACGATTTCTCGACCGAACCGCCGCCGCGCGAGATCGGCGTGTTGACAACGGTGATCGGCGTCGTCGGTCCCGGCAGGCCCAGGAAGACAGGGGTCTGCTGGATCAGCGCGGTGGGCGAATCGAGCTTGTCGTAGAAATAGCCGACCACGTAATCGAACATCCCGCCGATGCGCTCTTCGTTCGACAGGCGGAACTCATGCGTCGTTTCCGAGCCGCGGCTGTCGGTCGACTGGCCAGCGGTGCGCAGCGCCAAGGGGAATGCCGCGCTGAAGAAGCTGCCCGTGTCCGCGGGGCCGCCCGAGATGAAGTGCTGCTTGTTGTTGGCGCCGACGTAGTCGAGCTTCTGCCCGGCCAGGCGAAGTTGGGCAGACCAGTTCCAGATTTCGTAGTCCTGCTCGTATTTCGCCGGGAACTGCATGACCGAGAGGCGATCGTCAGCCTGGATCAACACCGGGCTGGCGGGCAGCGAAGGATCGCGCAGGTTCGCCGATTCGAACTGGTAGAAGCTGCGCGACTTGCGCTTGGTGCGCGTATAGCTGCCGTTGAGCGACAGGAAGTCGAACGGCTCGGCCCGGACCGTGATACGGCCCGACTGCGTCTCCTGATGCGGATCGAGCGGGTTGTTGATGCTGCGAACCCGGTTTTCCTGGTTCTGATCCATCACGCCGGCAACGCGGATCGCCAGCTTGTCCTCGATGATCGGCACGTTGATCGCGCCGTTGAGGTTCCAGCCGTGGATGTCGTTGACGAAACCGTTGAGATAACCGCCGGCTTGGTCGAGCACCGGCTTGCGTGTTGATACGGTGATCGAGCCCGACGGCGAGGCGCGACCGCGCAAGGTGCCCTGAGGACCGCGCAGGACTTCGATCTGGCCGACGTCGTACATCGAGATGAACAACTGGCCGGCCGAGATGTGCGCTTCGTTGAGGTAGAATTCGATCGTGCCGTTGTTGCCGCTGGCGTTCACGTCATAGGCGACACCGCGCAGGGTCGCCTGGGCGCCGATACCGTTCTGGCTTTGGCCGAGCTGGAGGCCCGGAACCAAGGTCGCAACGTCCTTGAATTCACGGATGTTGAGCTTGTCGAGCGTGTCCGCGGTGACCGCGTTGACGACCAGCGGCACGTCCTGCAGCGATTCCTCGCGGCGGCGGGCCGAAACGACGATCTCGTTGCCGCTGAGACCGACCTCGTCGGAGTCCTTGGCCACCTGATCTTGCGCGAAAGCCGGTGCCGCAACGCTCAGGAAGCTGACGCCAGCCAAGGCGAACGCACGAATGCCCTTCATCTTCAATCCTCCCCTCGAACTGGTCAGACCAGTCTCATGCCCCCACCCTCTCGCTTTGCGCGAGATCGGCGGTTGCCCCAATGATCACATCGATCGAGAATGATTAAAGAGATGAACTGTTCGTTTGCCAACAGGGCAAAACGAGATGTTCTCGCCTTTTTTTAAGGTGTGACAAATCCGCCATAGTCGCGCAAGCCCGACCAAGATCGCTCTTGGTCGGGAAGCGTCGCGGTCAGGCCAGTTGCGCGATCTCACCAAGGATACGATCGGCGTGTTCCTTGCGGCAAATCAGTAGGTCCGGCATGTAGACGTCGGCCTGATTGTATACGAGCGGACTGCCGTCGATACGCGAGACGTGGAGGCCATGCGCGAGCGCCACCGCGGCGGGGGCGCAGCTGTCCCATTCGTACTGGCCGCCCGAATGCAGATAGATGTCGGCCTCGCCGCGGATGATCGACATGGCCTTGGCCCCGGCCGAACCCATCGGCACCAGTTCCGCGCCGATCCTCTCGGCGACGTCGGTCGCCTCTTTGGCCGGACGCGTACGGCTGACGACCATACGCAGCTTCTCGGGCGCGGCGGGAACAGTGGTCGGCGCGTCGGTGCGCAGCACCACGCCGAGACCCGGCAAGGCCACGGCACCGATCGTCGCCACGCCGTCGATCGCGAGACCGACGTGGACCGCCCAGTCGGTGCGCGCCTCGCCGTATTCGCGTGTGCCGTCGACCGGATCGACGATCCACACGCGGCTCTTTTCGAGCCGCACCGGATTGTCCTTCTCTTCCTCCGACAGCAGGCCGTCGTCGGGCCGCTGCTCGCGCAGCGCGTGAACGAGGAACTGGTTGGCCGTGGCGTCGCCCGCCTTGCCCAGCGCCTTCAGCGACAGCATGCCCGAGGCACGCACCTGCAGCAGAATCTGGCCCGAGACCTCGGCAAGGTGGGCCGCGAGTTCGGCGTCATTCATCGACATTGTCTTGTTCTCCCAATCCCGCTGCCCCGGACCGGCCGGGGCAGCGGTGTATTGTCAGGCGTCGCCGAGCAGCGCGTCGACGATCAGGTTCGCCGCCTCGTCGGGCGTGACCTTGGTCGTGTCGATGCGGATCTCGGGCTTCGCCGGTGCCTCGTAGGGGCTATCAATACCGGTGAAGTTCTTGAGATCGCCGGCACGCGCCTTCTTATAGAGGCCCTTGACGTCGCGCTCTTCAGCCACGCTCAGCGGCGTGTCGATGAACACTTCGAGGAACTCGCCCTCGGGCAGCATCGCCCGCACCATCTCGCGCTCGGCCTTGAACGGCGAGATGAAGGCGGTGATGACGATCAGACCGGCATCGGTCATCAGCTTCGCCACCTCGCCGACGCGGCGGATGTTCTCGATGCGATCGGCCTCGGTGAAGCCCAGGTCCTTGTTCAGGCCGTGGCGCACGTTGTCGCCGTCGAGCAGGAAGGTGTGCCGGTTCATCCGGTGCAGCTTCTTCTCGACGAGATTGGCGATCGTCGACTTGCCCGAACCCGAGAGGCCGGTGAACCACAGCACGGCCGGCTTCTGGTTCTTGAGGCCGGCATGGGCATCGCGGCTGATGTCGACCGCCTGCCAGTGCACGTTCTGGGCACGGCGCAGCGAGAAGTTGATCATGCCCGCGGCGACGGTGGCATTCGTGATCTTGTCGATCAGGATGAACCCGCCGAGCGTGCGGTTGTCGGCATAGGCCTCGAACACGAGCGGCTTGTCGGTCGACAGTTCGGCCACGCCGATGGCGTTGAGCTCGAGCGTCTTGGCCGCCATCTGCTCCATCGTGTTGACGTTGACCGTGTACTTGGGCTCACGCACCGTGACCGAGACGGTCTGGGTGCCGAGCTTCAGCCAATAGGCGCGGCCGACGTGGAGCGGCTCGTCGTTGAGCCAGACGATGGTGGACTCGAACTGGTCGGCCGCCTCGGGCGGATTGTCCGCCGTGGCGATGACGTCGCCGCGCGAGCAGTCGATCTCGTCGGCGAAGCAGACCGTGACCGACTGGCCCGCGACCGCCTCGTCGAGATCGCCGTCGAGCGTGACGACGCGGGTGACCGTCGAGGTCTTGCCTGAGGGCAGCACGCGGATCGCATCGCCGGGCTTCACCGAGCCGGTCGAGATCAGGCCCGAGAAACCGCGGAAGTCGAGGTTCGGACGGTTGACCCACTGCACGGGCAGGCGGAACGGCTTGTCGACGTCGACCGAGCTCAGCACTTCGACCGTCTCGAGATGCTCGATCAGGTTCGGTCCCTTGTACCAGGGCGTGTTGTCCGACGGGCCGGTGATGTTGTCACCCTTGAAGCCCGAGATCGGCATGGCCGTGAAGCTCTCGATGCCGATCGACTTGGCGAATTCGGCATAGTCGGCGACGATCTTGTCGAAGACTTCCTGGCTGTAGTCGACCAGGTCCATCTTGTTGACCGCGAGCACCAGGTTCTTGATGCCGATCAGGTGGCACAGGTACGAGTGGCGGCGCGTCTGGACGAGCACGCCCTTGCGTGCGTCGATCAGGATCACGGCGAGGTCGGCGGTCGAGGCGCCGGTCACCATGTTGCGCGTGTACTGCTCGTGGCCCGGGCAGTCGGCGACGATGAACTTGCGCTTCTCGGTGTTGAAGAAGCGATAGGCCACGTCGATCGTGATGCCCTGCTCACGCTCGGCGGCGAGGCCGTCGACCAGCAGCGCGAAGTCGATCTCGGCGCCCTGGGTACCGACCTTCTTGGAATCTGCGGTCAGCGCGTCGAGCTGATCCTCGAAGATCATCTTCGAGTCATAGAGCAGACGGCCGATCAGCGTCGACTTGCCGTCGTCGACCGAGCCGCAGGTGATGAACCGCAGCATCGTCTTGTGCTGATGCTGTTCGAGATAGGCGTCGATATCCTCGGCGATGAGGGTTTCGGTGACGTAGACCGGATCGTTGCTCTTGGTTTCGATGTCCGACATCAGAAGTACCCCTGCTGCTTCTTGACTTCCATGCCGGCACCGCCGGCGTCCTTGTCGATCGCGCGACCCTGGCGCTCCGACGTGGTGGTCAGAAGGGTTTCCTGGATGACTTCGGGCAGAGTCTTGGCCTCGCTCTCGACGGCGCCGGTCAGCGGGTAGCAGCCGAGCGTGCGGAAGCGGATCGAACGCTCGACCGGCACTTCGCCGGGCTTGAGCGGGAAGCGGTCGTCATCGACCATCAGCAGCATGCCGTCGCGCTCCACGGTCGGGCGCTTGGCCGCGAAATAGAGCGGCACGATCGGAATGTCGTTGAGGTGGATGTACTGCCAGACGTCGAGCTCGGTCCAGTTCGAGATCGGGAAGACGCGGATCGACTCGCCCTTGTTCTTGCGGGCGTTGTAGAGGTTCCACAGCTCCGGGCGCTGGTTCTTCGGGTCCCAGCCGTGCGAGGCCGTGCGGAACGAGAAGATGCGCTCCTTGGCGCGGCTCTTCTCCTCGTCGCGACGGGCGCCGCCGAAGGCCGCGTCGAAGCCGTACTTGTCGAGCGCCTGCTTGAGCCCTTCCGTCTTCCACATGTCGGTGTGGAGCGCGCCGTGGTCGAACGGGTTGATCCCGCGCTCGGCCGCTTCGGGGTTTTGGTAGACCAGCAGCTCCATGCCGCTCTCGGTCGCCATGCGATCGCGCAGCTTGTACATCTCCTGGAACTTCCAGGTGGTGTCGACGTGCAGCAGCGGGAACGGCGGCGGCGACGGATAGAACGCCTTGCGCGCCAGGTGCAGCATGACGGCGCTGTCCTTGCCGACCGAATAGAGCATCACCGGGCGCTCGGCCTCGGCGACGACTTCGCGCATGATGTGGATCGCCTCGGCCTCGAGCCGCTGCAGGTGAGTCAGTCTGGTTGGTGAAATGATGGTCATCGTCCCTCTCCGGCGCCCTGACTTTTGGGGTGCGGTCACGGGCTACATGACGAGTCGCGCTTGACCCCAACGCTCCCATATGGGAGCAAAGTGCATGGCGCTCGGTACGATCGACGAACGCGACCTCCTCCTGCCCCTCTTCACCGGCATGGACGAGGAGCCGTTGTGGGACACTTTCCTGCATCGCCTGCTCGCGCGCACCCGCGCGCAGCGGCTGCACTTGTTCATCCGACCGGGCGGCATGTCGGGCATGCCGCCGATCCGGCGGACGATCCGCGTCCGCGGCTATGCCCCCAGCGCGACGCCGTTCGACCTGGAGGCCTTCAGCGAGGCCGGACTGCTGCCCTATGCCTCGCTGCGTCCCAACCGCGTCTATTCGCTCGAAGAGACGACGCTGCCCGAGAGCCCCGAAGCCGTGCAGCGCCAGCGCGGCGTGCTCGACGCCGCCTGGGTCGCCCATGCGCGCTTCATCCGCATCGTCGCCAAGGGCGATCACAACGCCTGGCTGGTGCTGCTCCACGACCGGCTCGACTTCGGCGCGGGCGACAGCGCCCTGCTCTCCTCGCTGGCACCGCATTTCGCGCTGGCGCTGACGATGCTGATGGAACTGCGTGGCCTGCGCCTGCGCGCGACGATCGCCGAAGACGCGCTGGCACTGCTCGGCGTCGGACAGGCGATCTTCGACTCCGCGGGCCAGGCGATCATCGCCGATGCCATCGCCACCGAGGAACTCGACATCCAGAGCACCGGGCAGAGCGTCGGCCGCGCACAGCTCCGCGCGGGTGCGACCCAGGCGCTCAACGCTGCCTGCCGCGAATTGTCGACGGCCAGGCCCGATGCGCGGCGCACGGTGCGCTTCGACGAAAGGCTCGGCAAGGACGTGCTGCTGCGCCGCGCGCCCGTGGCCTCGGACAGCCCGCTGAGCAGTGGCTACGCGGTGGGCCTCGTCCGCCGCGACCGGCGCGAGAATGCGCAGAGCGCGGCTCCGGTGGTGGCGGCCACGCTAGGCCTGTCGACGCGCGAAGCGGCGCTGGCCGAAGCGATCAGCCAGGGCCGCTCGATCGTCGAGGCCGGCGCGGAACTCCAGCTGACGCAGGAGACCGCACGCAACTATTCGAAGCGGATCTACGCCAAGACCGGCGCCAGCGGACAGGCCGACCTGGTGCGCATGATGCTGACGGGTTTGGCGCCGTTTGCGTGAGCTAAGCCACCCTCACCGCTGCGACTAGCTTCGCTGCGCTCAGCAAGTCTCGCACCTCTCCCGCCAGCGGGAGAGGGTTTAGCGCGCCCCTTCTCCCGCTGGCGGGAGAAGGATAGCGCAGCTTGCTCCGCAGGAGCTAGCGAAGCTTGGATGAGGGTGAGACGACTAAGCCCCCAGCGCAGCGTCCACGTCGGCGATTTCCGAGCGCAGCCACATCGTTTCGCTGAGATTGCTCTGACCCGACCGCTCGAGCAGCAGCGCCGAGGCGTCCTTCTTCACCAGCAAGGCCGCGCGGTTGCCCGGCTCCGCACCGAGTGCGATCGCAACGAGGTGCAGGGCCTCCAGCGGCTCGCCGGCGTCGAGGCGCGCCTTCGCACGTTCGGCCAGCTTCTCCGCTCCGCCCGCCAGTTCGACGAGATCGGCGTCGACCGACGAGCGCGGAACGCCGTAGAGTTCGGTCGTGCCGTCCTCGTAGTGGAACCAGCCCGAATACTCGCGCCAGATCGACTTGACCGCCCACATCGCCTTGCCGTGGAAGTCGCCGATCTTGATGTCGTCGGGGAAGGCGAACTCGCGCATCAGCTGGTGCACGGTCTTGCCCGCCTTCATGCCCTCGAGCGTGTAGTCGCGGACGTAGGAGACCGCGGCGTGCATCTTGTCGAGATCGGCCTTGATCCGCTCCTTGCCGACGATCGGTTCGCCGTGGCCGGTGACGACGATCTCGGCACCGAGCGCACGGATCTTCTCGAGGCTCTTGAGGTAGGTCTTGACCAGCCGCGGCTTGTCGCCGCGCAGGGTGTTGAGGAAAGGCATCGACAGCCAGACCGGGCCGAAGGTGTTGCCGGTGAAGACGATCTTCTCCTTGGGCATCCACACGACGATGTTGTCGACGGTCTCGCCCTCGGGCGCCGAGATCAGCTGGAAGGTGCGGTCGCCGACGTCGAGCGTCAGCTCACGATCGACGAAAATGTCGGGCGTGACCTGCGGGATCGGCATCGGCGGCTTGTCGCGCTTGAGCGTCGAGCCCCAGAGCTTGAAGGTCCGCTTTCCGAAGAACGACTGCAGCCCCATCATGTCGTCACGCGCGCCGACGTAGTCGGGACCGCCGACGATCTGCGTGCCCTCTTCCTGAAACTCGGGCACGCCGCCGAAGTGGTCGGCGTGGCTCTGCGTCAGGATGATGTAGCGGATCGGGCCCGTGCGATGCGGCGCGAACAACACCTTCGCGCGCTCGCCGTCCTCGGGCATGCCGCAGTTGACGATCACGTCGCCATCGCTGGTGGTGACGAGGTGCGCGTTCGAGACGCCGCGCGCCATGAACACGAAGGGCGTGATCTCGACCGCATCGGTCTGGGCGTCGCCCGAGCGGACGAAATCGGCGAGCTTGGGCTGCGTGCTCATGCTCAGGCGTCCTCGTCCGCGTGGATCATGACCTTGCAGCTCTCGGGCGTGGCCGCGATCTTGAGGCCGTCGAGCACCTGGCTCAGCGGCAGGCGGTGGCTGATCATCGTCGCGATCTTGTCCTTGAGGCGCGGCAGCGCGGCAACCACCTCGGGCATCTCGGTCGGATAGCCCATGGCCGTGGTGATCGTCATCTCGCTGGTCAGCATCGTGCCGAGGTTGAGCTCGACCGGCTTCATCACTGCGGCGGTGACGACCAGACGCGCATGGAACTTGGCCATGCCGACCACATCCATCAGGATGTTCGGCGCGCCGGCGGCGTCGATGAAGGCATCGGTACCGACCGCGCTGCGGTTGAGCAGCTTGGCGGTGCCGTGCAGTTCCTCGAGCCGCTCGCGCACGTTCTCGCGCGACGGGTTGATCACGGCATTGGCGCCGAGCGCCTTGGCGCGTTCGAGCCGTTCGTCCGAGAGATCGAGCGCGACGACGTTGGCACCGCGATCGACCAGCCAGAGCACCATGCCGAGACCGATCGGGCCGCAGCCGAAGACCACGACCTTGTCGCCGGCCTTAGCCTGGGCGCGATTGACGCCGTGGAGCGCGACCGAAAGCGGCTCGGTCATCGCGGCGATCTCGTAAGGCACGTCCTCGGGGATCGGCAGCAGATTGTCGCCGACGCGCGCCTCGGCGACGAGGAGCTGGTCGGTGAAGGCGCCTTCGGGGCCGCCGCTGCCGATGTTGCTCGGCGTGTTCATCGGGTTGATCGCGAAGCGATCGCCGACCGACACGCCCTGAACCGCGCTGCCCACGGCCATGACCTCGCCCGCGGCTTCGTGGCCGATCGGGGTGACGCCGCCCGGCGGGCGCATGATGCCGCCATACTTGATGTAGGTCAGGTCGCTGCCGCAGATGCCGCAGGCCTTGACCTTGATCACCACGTCCTTGTCGCCCGGAACCGGCGGTTCCTTCGGATCGAGGCGGACGTCGTTGACCTCATGGATGTTGAGGATGGGCATGGCGGTCTCTCCTTCCGATCTTTGTTATCGCGTCTTCGTCCGATCAGGGGCGGATCTGATAGCCGCCGTCGATGTAGATGGTCTGCCCCGTCAGGAAGCCCGAGGAATCTGAGCAGAGGTAGGCGCCGATGCCTTCGAAGTCCTCGGGATAGCCGACGCGCTTGGCCGGCGTCTGCGGACCGTAGGTCTTCTCGAGATACTGCGCCGCCGGGCCATCGGCGGCACCCATCATCGGCGTGATGATGAGCCCCGGCGCGACGACGTTGGCGCGCACGCCATACTGGCCCATCTCGACCGCGAGGCTGCGGATCACGCCGGCCACGGCGCACTTCGAACCGGCATATTCCATCTTGCCGGCAAGGCCCTGGTACAGCGAGCCCGAGCCACAGGCTACGAGGCTGCCACCGGGTTCGCCGGCCTCGGCGCGCGCCTTCATGTGACGCGCAGCCTCGCGCAAGGTGAAGAAGGCGCCGTGCAGCGCGGTCTTCTGGAATTCGAACCAGTGATCGGTGGGCATGTCGAACACCGAGTCATAGCGCGGCGAAGCCCCCGAATTGGCGAAGACGCAGTCGATACGGCCGAAGTCGGCCATGAACGTGTCGTAGCCGGCCAGGATCGCATCCTCGGACGAGACGTCGACGACATAGGTCTCGACGCGGCCCGCGCCGGCTTCGAGCAGCTCGGCCTTGGCGGCGGCGTTCTTCTCGGGATTGCGCGCCCAGATGGCGATGTCGCCGCCCTGCTTGGCGATGCCCTTGGCAAAGCCCAGGCCAATGCCGCCGTTGCCGCCGGTAACCAGAGTCACCTTGCCGGTGCAATCGAACAAGCCCTTCGCCATCATGTCTCTCCTCGCGGGGTATCAGAAAATGCGCCGGTGTTCCGGACGCGTCATGCTTTCAGATGTCCTCCCGCCGCGCTTGTGCCGCAACCGCGCTGCCTGTAGATTACCGGCCAGACCATCAAATCAGAGACACAAACAGGAACAGGGTCGCGTGATGCCGCTGGGACAGGATCCGATCATCTCGCACGAAGCGACGATCATCGTCGATGCCGAACTGCGCGGTGCGGCTGCGGTCGCTCAGCTCGTGCGCTACGACATTCCGGCGCCGACCGAGTCCACGCTCTGCGATCCCGATTGCTACCAGATCAACATGTGCCTGACCCCGCGGCCGCTCAACGCGCGCGCCTGCTATCACCAGCATTGGGGGCCGCATCGGTTCGAGCGACTCGGCGACATCTTCATGATCCCGCCCGACGAGGCGCTGCACATCAAGGGCGACAGCGGCCGCCAGGCCTCGCTGCTTTGCTTCCTCGACCGCGCTGCGGTGAACGCGGTGATCGGCTACGAGCTCGCCTGGACCGACCAGAAGCTCGCCGCCACGGTCGACCTGACCAGCGCGCGCGTGCGCGCACTGCTGTTCCGGCTGACCCAGGAAGTGCGCCATCCCGGCTTCGCCGCCGATCGCATGCTCGAATTCCTGACCGGCGAACTGGCGATCGAACTCGCGCGCTTCTGCCTCGAGGTCGACGAGCGTCCGGCCACGGGCGGCCTCGCCGGCTGGCGGCTGCGGCTGATCGACGAACGCCTGAGCGACGATCCCGTCGCTCCCTCGCTCGGCGAACTGGCCGAGCTCTGCAACATCTCGGTCCGCCAGCTGACCCGCGGCTTCAAGGTCAGCCGCGGCTGTTCGATCGGCGACTATATCGAGAGCCGCCGCATGGAAGGCGCCAAGCGGCTGCTGGTGTCGGGCGAGAACGTCAAGACGATCGCCTTCACCATGGGCTTCTCCTCGCCCTCGAGCTTCACTTTCGCCTTCCGCCGCGCGGTGGGCATCAGTCCCAGCCAGTTCCGTCAGCGACAGACCCGAGGGATCCGGACCGCCTGAACGGTCTTGTCCTGATTTCGACGCACTGGCCTGATGGGGCGATGGAACCGCATTGCCAACCCCGCCCCCCAAGGCGTTAGCTCGCGGACAACGGGCCATCGAGCCCACAAAGCAATTCAGCGGGAAGAAGGATCCTGACGATGGCCCAACCCATCAACGCCGACGCGCTCATCGAACAGGCGCACAAGGACACCGGCATCGACGCGTTCGACGCCGAGACCTATCGCGAGGGCCTCGACGTCTTCGTCGAGGACTTCAACGACGGCATCGCCGTGGGCCGTTATACCGAGATGGGCATCGACCGCGCCAAGGCCGATACGCTGCACTACCTGCGCAGCCGCCTGAAGATCGCCGACTATCTCAAGCAGAATCCCGAGCTGCTCGATCGCCCGATCGAACGCCCGGTCTTCGTCATGGGCATGGCGCGCACGGGCACGACCCTGATGTCGAACCTGCTCGCCGCCGATCCCGGCCGCCGTTCGCCGCTGACCTGGGAAATCGACGATCCGGTGCCGCCGGCGACCAGCGAAACGCTCTACAACGATCCGCGCGCCCTCGCCCGGCTCGAAGAGGAACGCGCCCGCCTCGCCGCCAACCCCGCCGCGGGCAAGTTCTACCGCGGCTCGGCGGTCTATCCGAACGAATGCGTGTTCATGATGGCCGGCGACTTCAAGACGCTGATGATCGAGTCCAAGGGCATCCTGCCCAAGTACGGCGAGTTCATCTTCTCGTGCGACATGACCTCGTCCTACGAGTACCACAAGAAGTTCCTCCAGGTGCTCCAGCACAATGCGCCGGGCACCTGGAATCTCAAGAAGCCCTCGCACTCGCTGTTCCTCGAGACGCTGTTCAAGGTCTACCCCGACGCGCGGGTGATCTGGACGCACCGCGATCCCTATACCGCGACCGGCTCGCTCGCGAGCCTGATCCAGCTCAGCCACCGCATGTTCCTGGGCGAGCCGGACTACGAATGGCTCGGCAAGAACTATTCGTGGCAGCAGGTCCAGCACGCCAACCGGATCATGGATTTCCGCGACAAGTTCGGCGAGGACAAGATCATCGACGTCCACTACGCCGACCTCATGCGCGATCCCGTGGGCACGACCAAGAAGCTCTACGCGACGCTCGGCGACGACTTCACGCCCGAAGCCGAAGCCGGCATCCAGGCCTGGGTCGACGACAACCCGCAGGACAAGTTCGGCGTCCACGAATACAAGCTGGCGCAGTTCGGCCTGTCGAAGGAAGCGCTCGAACCGCAGTTCGAACGCTACCTGTCGCGCTACGACGTCGAGCCCGAGGGGAAGTAAGCCGAACGCCCTCCCCATTATCGTCACCCCGGACTTGATCCGGGGTCCCACTTCTCGCGGTCACCCAAGGCCGTTCGAAGGATAGCGGGATCCCGGGTCTAGCCCGGGATGACGGCAGGGGTTTTTGATCAGAGACGATTGGGAGATACCGGAATGCTCGAAGGACAGCTCTACCAGCTCGGCTTCGTCTGCGACAATCTCGAGGAAGGGATCGACCAGTTCCGCGGTCGCGGCCTGCCGCACGAGCCGCACATCATCGAGGTCGACCAGCCGGTCAACGGCCCCGACGGCCGCGAGGTGATCAACAAGGTGCGGCTCTGCTTCATCTGGATCGGCGATATCCAGTACGAGCTGATCCAGGCGATCGAGGATCCGCTGGGAATCTATGGCAACGCCCCGTCGAACGGCGGACCGCTGCGCTTTCACCAGGTCTGCTTCCGCGTGAAGGACTGGGCCGACTTCCGCAAGCGTGTCGACGAGCAGGACCTGCCCCTCGCGATGGAGCGCGACATGGGCGGCGACAACCTCAAGTTCCTCTATCTCGACGGCCGCAAGCAGTTCGGTCACTACCTCGAATATACCTGGATGACCGACGCCGCCTGGGATCAGATCCGGCGGATGTGATCGCCCCGAGGTATCCTGAATTTCCGACCGTCGCCCCTGCGTAGGCAGGGGCCCATCTGACCGCGCCTCCACGCGCCTTTCGCTTCAGAGCGAAAGCTCGGTTGGGCCCCTGCCTGCGCAGGGGCGACGGAAAGACGAAAGCGCTACGGCAGCGCGCTCAGTCCGCAGCGCCCCGCTGACGCTCGATCCAGCCAAGCACGACCTGGCGGTTGCTGCGATCGGCCTCGAACCGCGCCAGCGCCTCGTCGCGCGCGAGGATCGCGTCGATGATGCGATGCCGCCCCGCCTTCCAGCCCGCGATCGACGCGCCCTCGTGGTAGATCGACGGCGTCCCCGTCGGCCGGCTCGTGGCGAAGCGCAGGGTCACGCGCGTCAGCAGCTCAAACAGCGGCCGCTCGACCATGCGGAACAGCAGGTCCTGGAAGGCCTCTTCCCACGCGCCGGTGTCGACATCGCGCGCGCATAGATCGACCCGCTCGGCGATCGCCCGCAGTTCGGGATGGAATGCCGCATCGCCCTCGCGCGCGGCGGCGGCGCAGAGCTCGTTGAACAGCAGCGAGGTCATGTCGAGCGCCTCTTCCCAGCCGTGCGGGCGCGTGCGCATATAGGCCGCGAGCGAGCGTTCGAGCGCCGCCGCGTCGGGACGCTTGCCGTAATAGCCGCCGCCCGGACCGCGCCGGACCTCCAGCGCACCCTCGTGCTCGAGCAGGCGCGCGGCCTGCTGCATCGTGACGATGCCCACGCCCAGCAGCTTGGCCAGATCGGGCAGCGATCCGATCAATTCCTCGGGCTCGCGCGCATAGATCAGCTCGCGCAGCCGCTCCGTGGTCTGCTGCACGAGCTGGCGCTTGCCCGCGCCACCCTTAGCCTCGCCATCCTCAACCATCAGTCATTTCCAATTATATGCATGTTATTATCGATCGGGGACACGATACGTCGATACGAATCCGCTTGCCAGCCTAAAAACAGGCATATTAAAGTCTCGTTCGACTCGCACGCGGACACGCCGCGTCGTTATGGAGAGGACATCATGGCCTTCAGGCAACCGACGGCGGGCGACCTGCCGCGCTTTCCGCTGATCATCGGCGACAGCCGCGAAGAACAGGGCAGCGGTGACACGCTGGCCCACGTCTACCCGGGCACCGGCACGGTCACCCGTGAGATCCGCATGGCCAATGCCGACGACGTCGATCGCGCCGTCGCCGCTGCCCGCGCCGCCGCCCCCGCCTGGCGCGCCCTGCCCGGTGACCAGCGCCGCAACCTGTTCTTCAAGCTGGCCGCGCTGTTCGAGGCGAAGAGCGCCGAATTCGCCCCCAGCCTGATCGCCGAGAACGGCTCGGTTTCGTCCTATGCTCCCTACATGGGCTACGACGCCGCGCAGAAGTTCCGCTATTTCGGCGGCTGGTGCGACAAGATCCACGGCCGCACGATCCCAATGTGGGGCGGCCCGGCGCACGACTACGTCGCCTATGAGCCTTACGGCGTGCTGGGCATCATCGTGCCATGGAACGGCCCGCTCTTCGCCGCGACGATGGTCATGGCCCCGGCGCTCGCGGCGGGCAACACGGTGGTGCTGAAGTCGCCCGACCTCGCGCCCTACAGCGCGATGAAGCTGGTCGAGCTGATCCAGGAGGCGGGCTTCCCCGCGGGCGTGGTCAACCTCGTCACCGGCGCCGCCGACGTCGGCGAGGCGATGGTCTCGCACCCCGGCATCGACAAGATCGAATTCATCGGCTCGGGCGCCACCGCCAGCAAGGTTCTGGCCAACGCCGCACGTTCGCTCAAGCCCGTGGGGCTCGAGCTCGGCGGCAAGTCGGCGGTGATCGTGTTCGACGACGCCGACCTGATGAACGCGGTCAAGCGCGGCATGTCGGGCGCGATCTCGGCCAATGGCCAGGGCTGCGTCAACGGCACCCGCCTGCTCGTCCAGCGCGGCATCTACGACCAGTACCTGCAGACCCTGGCGGGCATGGCCAGCCACATCCCGGTCGGCGATCCTTACGATCCGTCGACGGTGCTCGGCCCGGTGATCTCGCAGACCGCGCTCGACCGCATCACCGGCATGATCGACCGCGGCGTGTCCGACGGCGGCCGCGTGATCGCCGGTGGCCAGCGGCTCGGCGGCGACCATTCCGACGGTTACTTCCTGCCCGTCACCGTCCTCGCCGACGTGCCCAACGACTGCCACATCGCCCAGAACGAAGTGTTCGGGCCGGTGCTCGTCGTCACCCCGTTCGACACCGAGGAAGAGGCGATCGCGCTGGCCAACGGCACCGAATACGGCCTCGGCGCCTATGTCCACACCAAGGACCTGCGCCGCGCGCACTACGTCACCGGCCAGCTCCAGGCGGGCATGATCCACGTCAACGGCGCAGGCGAGGCGATGCAGCCCAACGCGCCGTTCGGCGGCTTCCGCAAGAGCGGCCATGGCCGTCTCGGCGGAATCGAGGGGCTCCGCGAGTTCCTCCAGCCGAAGAACATCTGGATGAACCTCGCGGCACCGGAGGGCTGATCGATGACCCTGCTCGATCCCAAGGAACGCTCGGACCGCGGCCAGGCGCTGCAGACCGAAGTCAACGGCCAGCCGGCCCAGGCGCCGGTATCACCGGTCGACGAGTCGATCCGTGATTTCGTCTATGCCGAGGTCTGGAGCCGGCCCGGTCTCGACCGACGCTCGCGCTATCTGATCTCGATCGCCAGCGCGGTGATGAGCGCCGCGCCCGAAGCGATGATCGACGGCTACGTCCGCGGCGCGCTCAAGAGCGGCGAGCTGACGCTCGATGAACTGCGCGAAGGCGCGCTGCACCTGGCGGTCTACGGCGGCTGGCCGCGCGGGCTCGAATGGGATGCGGCGAACAATCGCGCGCAGCAGGCGCTGGGGCTCAAGCCCGCGAACTGCCCGCCGATCCGCGCCGAAGCCTGGGATCCCGTCGCGCGTGGCGAAAAGGGCCAGGCCGAGTTCACCAAGACGATGACCTTCCCCGGCGGCCCCTCGTCGAACCCGTTCCAGGAAGCGATCAACAACTTCGTCTTCGGCGAGATGTGGTGCCGTCCGGGCCTTGACGAGCGTTCGCGCCGCTGGATCACCCTGGTCGGCGTCGCCAACAGCGCCGCCGAGATCCCGATCAAGTCGCACTTCCACGCCGGCATGGCGAGCGGCAACTGCACCCGCGAGGAAATGCTCGAATTCTCGCTGCAATACGGCGTCCACGCCGGCTGGCCCCGCGCCTCGCTGGTCAACGGCGTGATCATGGAAATGGCAAAGAAGGTCGAAGCCGGCCTTCCCTGGCACGGGTGAACTGATGGCACTTCCGATAGACATGAAAAACAAGGTCGCGCTGGTCACCGGCGCAGCCTCGGGACTTGGCCGCGCGACGGCGATCAAGCTGGCCGAAGCCGGCGCGAGCCTGGTGATCGTCGACGTCCAGGCCGAGGCGCTGGCCGAGACCGCGGGGCTGCTGGGCGGCGCCGAGGTACTGGTACACCAGGCGAACCTTGCCGATCCGGCCGCCTGCAAGAACGCCGTGGCGGCGGCGGTGACGCGCTTCGGCCGGCTCGATGCGCTGTGCAACATCGCGGGCATCATCAAGTTCGCCAACAGCCACGAGATGGACCAGGAGCTCTATCTTCGGACCATCGCGATCAACCTCAACGCCCCGTTCTTCCTCTCGCAGGCCGCGATCCCGCACCTGCTCGAAGCAGAAGGCGCCATCGTTAACTGCGCCTCGACCGCGGCCTTCGTCGGCGAGGCCTATGCCGCGGCCTACTGCGCATCGAAGGCCGGGCTCGTGCAGATGACCAAGGCCATGGCGATGGAATATGTGCGCAAGCCGATCCGCATCAACGCGGTCGCGCCGGGCGGCATGATCACCAATATCGCCAACGGCATGACCATGCCCGAAGGCGTCGAATACGACCTGATCCAGCGCTTCTCGGGCCTGCGCGGCACGGTCGAGGTGGACGACGTCGCCGACCTGATCACCATGCTCGCCTCACCGGCGGGCCGTTCCTATCACGGCGCCTGCGTCTCGATCGACGCTGGCATAACGGCAGGCTGATCCACCATGACTGAAACCATCGGCTTCATCGGCGTCGGCAGCCAGGGCGGCCCCATGGCGCATCGCATCGTCGATGCCGGCATGGACCTCGTCGTCTGGGCGCGGCGCCCCGAAGTGCTCGAAGCCTATACGGCCAAGGGCGCCAAGGCCGCCGCCACCGTCGCCGAACTCGGCGCGGCCTGCGACCATGTCGGCATCTGCGTGGTCAACGATGCCGACGTGCTGTCGATCACCGACCAACTCATCCCCGTGATGAAGCGTGGCGGGCGCATCGCCATCCACTCGACGATCCTGCCCGAGACCGTTGCCAGGCTCGAAGCCCAGTGCGACGCGGCCGGCCTCTTCCTGATCGACGCCCCGGTCAGCGGCGGCTCGCCCGGCGCCGAGGCGGGCACGCTGACCGTCATGTGCGGTGGCCGGCAGGAGGCCTACGAGGCCGCGCTGCCGGTGTTCCAGACCTTCGGCCGGCTGATCCCCTTGCTCGGTCCCGCCGGCGCCGGCCAGCGCGCCAAGATCGTCAACAACGCGATGCTCTCGGCGCACATGGGCGTCGCCCAGGCGGCGATCGAGGCGGCGACCGCGCTCGACATCGATCGCCAGGCCTTCGTCGAACTGATCGGCGCGAGCAGCGGCAACTCGTTCGGCTTCGGCGTCTTCGCGCGCCTGCCCTCGCCCGCGGCCTTCACCACCGGCGCGCCAATGCTGCTCAAGGACATGAACCTGCTCAAGGCGATCCTGCCCGACCACCTCGGCGCCGACGAGATCGCCGCCATTTCCGCGCGCTTCCTCGCCGCGGCCAATCCCGGAGTTTGATAGAAATGGCATTCACCCTCGACCAGTTCCGCCTCGACGGCAAAGTCGTCGTCGTCACCGGTGCCGGCGGCCGCGGCAATTCGATCGGCCGTGCCTATGCGCTCGGCTTCGCCAATGCCGGCGCCTCGGTGGTCGTCGCCGACCTCAACAAGGACGGTGCCCAGGCCGTCGCCGACGAGATCATCGGCGCCGGCGGCAAAGCCATTGCTGTCGGAGTGGACGTCTCCAGCGAAGAGCAGACCCTTGCCATGGCCGCAGCCGCGAAGGCGGCCTTCGGCGGCGTCGACATTCTGATCAACAACGCCGCGCTGATGGTCGACGTGTCCTACGACGACCTCGAAACCGTCTCGCTCGACGCCTGGAACAAGGCCTTCGCGGTCAACACCACCGGCGCGCTGCTCTGCGCGCGCGCGGTCGCACCGTCGATGCGCGAGCGTGGCGGCGGTGCCATCATCAACCAGACCTCGGGCGGCGCCTTTCCCGCCACCGGGCTCTACGGCATCACCAAGCTCGCGCTGGTCGGCCTGACCACCTCGCTGGCCAAGCGCTATGGCAAGGACGGCATCACCTGCAACGCGATCGCGCCGGGCAACGTCAAGTCCGACGCGGGCAAGATGCTGGTGCCCGACGACAGCCCCTTCATCCAGTTCCTGCAGATGACCTGCGCCACCCGCCCCCGCGGCGAGCCAGAGGAACTGGTCGGCACGGCAATCATGCTGAGCTCGCCGGCCGGAGCCTGGATTACGGGTCAGGTCATCCACATCGACGGCGGCTGGGTCATGCGCCCGTGACCTCGAAAACGCCGATCAAAGCCGGTTTCATCGGGCTCGGCAGCCTCGGCGCGCCGATCGCCCGGCGGCTCGCGCGCCAGGGCTTCGATCTGATCGGCTGCGACATCTCGGAAGCGATGCTCGCCGCCTTCGACGAGCCCGGCACGACGCGTTCGAACGATCCGATCGAGACCGCGCGGCAATCCGACATGCTGGGCATCTGCGTGCGGACCGATGCGCAGTTGCAGTCGCTGGCCGGCGACGGGTACCTGTTCGAGGCGCTCGGCGCAGGTGGTCTCGTGCTACTCCATTCGACGGTTTCGCCCGAGCTGGCGCGCGAACTCGCGGCGCAGGCCAAGGCCGTCGGCGTGGGTTTCGTCGACGTCGGCTCCTCGGGCGGCCAGCCCGCGGCGCTCGAAGGCAAGCTGTCGCTGTTCATCGGCGCCGACGACGCGGACCTCGAGAAGGCACGCCCCTGGCTCGAGGCGATCGGCAGCCAGCTTTCGCACCTCGGCCCGGTCGGGCGCGGGCAGGAAGGCAAGCTGCTCAACAACCTGATCTCGATCGCCAACTACGGCATGTCGGCCTCGATCATCGATCTCGGCGTCGACATGGGCTTCGACCGCCAGCAGCTGATCGATGCCTTCATGGCCGGATCGGCGCAAAGCTTCGCGCTGCGCGTCGGCCCCGGCATGGTCCAGCCCAAGCCAGGTGCGATCGGTGCGCCGGCCAGCCTCCAGGGTCTGCACGACCTGCTCAAGAAGGACGTCGACCACTGCCGCGACCTGCCGGTTTCGGAAACCCTGGCGCTGTCGGGGCTGGTCGCCGCGGCCGACGTCATGCTGGCGCGCCTGCGCCGCGCTGCCGTCGAAGCCGATGGCCAGGCGCGGCCCGCAGATCCGAACCTCACGGTCGACGCCTACTTTGAGGCGGTCCGCGCCAAGGACATCGATGCCTGGATGGCGCTGTTCGCCGAGGACGCCAGCTATGCCCTGCCCAACGGACAGAGCTTCCAGGGCAAGCCGGCGATCCGCGAGTTCCAGCAAATGGTGTTCGGGTCGGGTTCGCCCTTCCCCACGCCGGGCGCGCGCTTCGTCGGGGCGGAAGGCATCGCGGTCGAGATCGAGGCGCAACTGCCCGATGGTTCGGTGCGCAACACGACCAACCACTATCGGTTCGACGACAGCGGGAAGATCGCGTCGCTGACGGTCTACATGCGGGGCTAACGCGAACCGTCGGCCTCTGCCTCCCGAAGACAGTGCTCTATCGCATCGGTGCTTGTTCACGCCTCACGTCACCCCGGACTTGATCCGGGGTCCCGCTCTTTTCCTTCGGGCGCAACGCTGAAAAGGCAGCGGGATCCCGGGTCAAGCCCGGGATGACGAACCAAGGTAACTTGCCTTATGCCACCTCGCTCTCGCGGCTGACCACGTCCTTGTAGAGCGTCGTCCGCTGCTTGAGCGGCCGCCCGGCAGCAGACGCCGCATCAAGCAACTGCTTGACCGTCAGCTCCTGCCCATGGCTGGCCCCCGCCGCGCGGCTGATGCTTTCGTTCATCAGCACCCCGCCAAGGTCGTTCGCTCCCGCCGCGAGCACGGCCGAGGCGCCGTCGACGCCGAGCTTGACCCACGAGCACTGGATCGAGTCGATCTGCCTGAACAGCACGATGCGCGCGACCGCGTGCATCATCAGCGCCTCGCGCCAGGTCGGGCCCTTGCGGCTCTGCCCCTTGCGGTAGAACGGCGCTTCCATGTGGACCAGCGGCAGCGGCACGAATTCGGTGAAGCCGCCGGTCTCGCTCTGCAATCGCCGCAGTTCGAGCAGGTGCGCGGCCCAGTGCTCGGTGCGTTCGAGGTGGCCGTACATGATCGTCGAGGTCGTCGGCAGGCCCACGAGATGCGCGTCGCGCACGACGTCGAGCCACTGCCGCGTGGTCAGCTTGTCGGGGCAGATCTGCTGGCGGATGTCGTCGTGCAGGATCTCGGCCGCGGTGCCGGGCAGCGAGCCCAGCCCGGCGTCCTTGAGCCGCTTCAGATAGTCGCTGACCGAGACGCCGAGTGTCTGCGCGCCCTGCGTCACCTCGAGCGGCGAGAAGGCGTGGACGTGGAGGTCCGGGCAGGCGTCCTTCACCGCCTTGACGATGCTCGCATAGGTATCGCCGGTGTAGCGCGGGTGGATGCCGCCCTGGAGGCAGACTTCGGTCGCCCCCTTGGCGACGGCCTCGCGCGCGCGGTCGGCGATCTCGGACAGGTCGAGGTCATAGGGCTTGTCGCGGAAGCCCGCCTTGCTGCTGGTCTTCGAGAAGGCGCAGAAGCTGCAGGTGTGCGTGCAGATGTTGGTGTAGTTGATGTTGCGGTTGACCACATAGGTCACCGTCTCGCCCTTGGCCTGCTTGCGCAGGTCGTCGGCCGCCTCGACCACCGCCTGGGCCTGGGCACCGCGCGTCGCGAACAGCGCGACGATCTCGTCGACCGACAGCTCATTGCCGCCCGCCGCCTTGTCGAGGATACGGTGCAGCGCCGGCGCAGTCGGACCGTCGTAGCGCCGGCCCAGCGGCAGCGCCGGGCTGGCCGGCGGGTGATCGGACACCCCCGGGCTCCAGCGGCTGTCACGCGCGAGGCCTTCGGCATCGGACAGCTTGAGCACGGCGGGATGGAGCTTGGCGTCGATCCACGAGCGGTCATCGGTGGCGACGAAGCGCGGGTAGATCGTCAGACGTTCAACGAGGGGGCGACCAGCGGCAGCGCAGATCGCCTCGAGCCGCTCGATCTCGGGCCAGGGCGCCTCGGGGTTCACATGATCGACCGTGACCGGCGAGATACCGCCCCAGTCGTCGATACCCGCGTCGATCAGCTCGACCAGCCGCTCGTCGTTGAGGTTGGGCGGCGCCTGGACCGAGACCTCGTCGGGCAGGATGATCCGCGCCGCGGCGACCACGCGCAGGAAATCCTGCTCGGTCGCCTCGGGTGCCTCGGCCATCTTGGTGCCCGGCTTGGGGCAGAAGTTCTGGACGATGACTTCCTGCAGGTGGCCATGCGCAAGATGCACGTCGCGCAGCGCGATCAGCGACTCGATGCGTTCCTCGGCCGTCTCGCCGATGCCGATCAGGATGCCCGAGGTCATCGGCACCTTGGCGCAGCCCGCGGCTTCGAGCGAGGCCAAGCGCACAGCCGGCACCTTGTCGGGCGAGCCGTGGTGCGACTGGCCCTTTTCGAGCAGGCGTTCGGACGTGCTCTCAAGCATCAGCCCGCACGAGGCCGCAACCGGGCGCAGCATGTGGTAGTCGTCTTCGGTCAGCACGCCGGCGTTGACGTGCGGCAGCAGGCCGGTTTCCTTCAGGACCAGCTCGGCGCAGTGGCGGACGTAGTCGATCGTGCGCTCGAAACCACGTTCCGCCAGCCATTCGCGGGCAGCGGCATAGCGGCGCTCGGGCGCGTCGCCCAAGGTGAACAGCGCTTCCTTGCAGCCGGCCGCGGCGCCGTCGCGCGCGATCTGCAGCACCTCTTCGGGCGTCAGGTAGGGTGCGTGCAGCCGCGAGGGCGTCGTTGCAAAGGTGCAATAGTGACAGACGTCGGTGCAGAGCCGCGTCAGCGGGATGAAGACCTTGGGCGAATAGGTCATCCGCTGCGGGCCCAAGGGACCATTGCGTTGGTCGCGGCGGCTGCGGGCTTCGGCCAGGAGGTTGTTCAGCGGTGTATCGAGTACGCGTGCAATCAGTTCACGGTCAGCAAGAGCCATGTCATCCTATCCAAGTCGGGCTGCTGACAGTGCTACGCGCGCGAGCTGCTCCCGTTCAGCGGCTCCGTACATGACTGTTGGGGTCACCGTTGCGCAAATTCCCATGGCGCGCAAGCCCTCGGCGTCGGCGGCATCGGATTCGTCGATGATCAGGTGATCGAGCAGCCCCGCATAGTGCGCGGCGATCGCGGCGTTGCTGTTCTCGCGGCCGAGCTCGCCGAGCAGTTTGCCCAGCGGCCCCTTGAGCGACTGCCCGGCGACCAGCGGCGAGACCGCGACGAAGGGCACCTTGCGCGCGGCCAGGGCCTCGCGCACGCCGTCGACCGCGAGGATCGGATCGACGCTGAGGAACGGGTTCGACGGGCAGAGGATCACCGCCGCCAGATCGGGCCGCGCCAGCGCTTCGGCGAGGCCCGGCGACATCGCCGCGCCCGGCGTGCCGTCGAACCGGATCGCCCGGGCCGCGGGGCGGCACTGCTCGCGCACGAAATAGTGCTGGAAGTCGAGCCAGCCGTCCTCAGTCTGAACCTGGGTTCGCACCGGCGCATCGCTCATCGGTACGACGCGCGGCCCGATGCCCAGCGCTCCGGTCAGTCGCGCGGTGACTTCGGACAGACTCTCGCCCGCGCGCAGACGCCAGGATCGCGCCAAGTGCATCGCCATGTCGCGGTCGCCGAGGTTGAACCAGGTTTCCTCACCCAGCGCGCCGAGGCGTTCCATCGTCCGCCAGGACTCGTCGACCACGCCCCAGCCGCGGACGGTGTCGTTGAGCCCGGCCAGCGCATAGGTCACCGAGTCGATGTCTGGACAGATCGTCACGCCGAGATGTTCGAAATCGTCGCCGGTGTTGACCGCGATCGTCAGATCCTCGGCCGGCAAGACCGCCGCGAGGCCCGCCGCCAGCTTGGCACCGCCGACGCCGCCCGAAAGCGCGAGAATATGGCTCATCGAAACATGTCCTGTTCTACCGGGCGGAGACCCACGGTCATCCCCGGTCCGTCCTCAACCGATACCCATCGGCCCACGCCGCGCACCAGCGCCGCGGGCGTGCCCTCGGCGCCCTCGCCCATCGCCAGCACCGCCGCGCCGGCGACCGCATCCGCCACGGCGATCATCGTCGCCTGCAGGGTGCGCCCGAAAAGATCCTGATCGGCGCCGCGGCGGTCGTCGACCACACAGAGCCCGGCACAACCGATCGCCGTCCCGACCGTACCGATCCGCCAGGCACGCCCCATCGAGTCGGCGATCACCACCGCCGGCGCCGCGCCGGCCAGCGCGCGCAGCTCGGCGCGGATCGCGCGCGCGCTGGCGTCGGGATCGACCGGCCAGAGCAGCACGGTGTCGTCTTCCCCGCCCTCGACATTGGAGGCGTCGATGCCGGCGTTCGCGAGCACATGTCCGGTCTTGTGCCGCGCGATGATCGCGGCCGGGTGCGCGCGCATGATCTCGCTCGACTGGTCGAGGATCAGCTGGACCGCGGCGGCCTCGCGCTGGGTCTCCGCAGCGATCCGCACGGCCTCTTCACCCGCAACGACTTCGCTCAGTCGCGTGGTGCGTCCCTCGCTTTTCGACACGATCTTCTGCGCGACCACGATCACGTCGCCATCGCCGAGCGCCATACCCGTGCGCGTCATCGCTGCGGCGATTTCACGCGCGACCGAACTTCCGGTAGCGAACAGCGGCATGCCATGCAAAGGCACGACGGTGAGCGCTCGGGACGCGTCGTTCTGTTCGCTCACACGAAAAATCCTTCGCAATTTCGTTTTTATCTCTTGGCGTACCCTGCCGCTATCGGCATGAGCCCCTGCAAGCAATGACAGAATCCGGAGAGTAGATATGGCATCCATCGCGGTCATCGGCGGCACGGGCCACCTCGGCAAGGGCATCGCCCGCCGTCTCGCCAAGGCGGGACATGAAGTCACCATCGGCAGCCGCGCGGCGGAAAAGGGCGAAGCCATCGCCGCCGAAATGGGCCTGGGCACCAAGGGCGCGTCGAACGACGACGCCGCGCAGGGCAAGGACGTCGTCATCGTCACCGTGCCCTACGAGAACCAGGAAGCCACGCTCAAGCAGATCAAGGACAAGGTCGGCTCGGCGATCGTCGTCGACACCACCGTGCCGCTGGTGCCGCCCAAGGTCATGCGCGTGCAGCTCCCCGCCGCGGGCAGCGCCGCCGCCGAGGCGCGCGAGCACCTGGGCCCCGACATTCGCTTCGTCACCGCCTTCCACAACGTCGCGGCGCACATCCTCGATACCGACGCCAAGGTTGATTGCGACGTGCTGGTGTTCAGCGACGACATCGAGGCGCGCAACACGGTCGTCGGCCTGGTCAACGACATGGAACTGCGCGGCCTGTCGGGCGGCGCGCTGGTCAATTCGGCCGCGGCCGAGGCGATCACCTCGCTGCTGATCTACATGAACAAGACCTACAAGGCCGACGGCGCGGGCATCCGCTTCACCGGTCTGACCACGGCGCCGGCCATTCCATAAGATGACGGTCTGGGCGATCATACCGCTCAGGGCCACGCCGGAAAGCAAGAGCCGGCTGGCCGGCGTGCTCGACGAGACCGCGCGCGGCGCGCTCGTCGAGGCCATGCTCGCGCGCGTGCTCGCGGCCGCGCAGGGCGCGCGCAACGTCGACGAAGTGCGGCTGATCGGGTCGGCGCGCAGTCTCCCGGCCGAGGTGACCTTAATGGCCGACCCCGGCCAGGGGCTCAACGCCGCCGCCGCGGCCGCCCTCGACGAGGCAGACGGCCAGGCGAACCGGCTGATCGTGATCCACGGCGACCTGCCGCTGGTAACCGCACAGGACATCGAATTGCTCGCCGCCGCGCCCGAAGGAGAGATCGCGATTGCCCCGGACCGCCACGGTACCGGTACCAACGCGATTTCGCTGCCGCTGCCCGCGGCAAGGGGCTTTTCATTCGCCTTCGGGATTGACAGCTTTGCCCTGCACAACGCCGAAGCGGGGCGGATGGGACTCGGGATCAGCGAGGTTCACAGTCCGGGACTATCCCGCGACGTGGACGAGCCCGAAGACCTGTCCGATGCGGCGGACTTGCTGAAATCGGCAAGCTAGAAAAAGAGGATACGGGAAACATGGATGCCAGCGCGATAGACCTTTCCGGCCAGGTGGCCTTCGTCACCGGCGGCGGCGGCGGCATCGGCCGCGCGATCGCTTTGTGCATGGCCGACATGGGCGCCAACGTCGCCGTGATCGACAACGTGCCCGAGCGCTGCGACGAAGTCGCCGCGCAGGTACGCCAGCGCGGCCGCGAGGTCCTGACCTTCCCCTACAACGTCATGGAGACCGACAAGGTCGCCGAGGCCGTGGCCGAGACCGGCGCCAAGTTCGGCCGGCTCGACATCCTCGTGAACAACGCCGGCGGCGTCGCGCGGCGCCACTTCAAGGACCTCCAGGAGAAGAACTGGCGGCGCCACATCGATCTCAACCTGGTCAGCAACCTCGCCGCCACCTCGGCCGCGATCCCGATCATGATCGAGGGCAAGCGCGGCGGCTCGATCATCAACGTCTCGTCGATCGAAGGCTCGCGCGCGGCGCCCGGTTATGCGGTCTATGCGGCCTGCAAGGCGGGCATCAACAACCTGACGCGTACCCTGGCGCTCGAACTCGCCGAATACGGCATTCGCGTAAACACGATCGCGCCCGACATCACGATCACCCCCGGCATTCGCGGCAACTTCACCGGCCCGGTCGACGAGAGCAAGTGGTACGTCCCCGGCCCCAGCGCCGAAGCCTCGGTCGCCGCGCGCGTGCCCGCGGGCCGCGCCGGCGTGGACATGGAATGCGGCATGGCCGCGGTGTTCCTCGCCTCGAAGATGGCCAGCTACGTCACCGGCACGATCCTCCCCGTCGACGGCGGCTCCTGGGCCTCGAGCGGCTGGGTCCGCGACAGCAAGCAGGACTGGATCCTGCCGCCCGAAGTCACCGACTGATTTTTCAAATACTTTTAGGACTTAGACAATGACCTTCACACTCAGCGTTACCCTTCCCTTCGACCACATCCAGTACGGCGACGAGTTCGTCTCGATGGCGGCGGTCCACGAATGCGCCAAGGCGGCCGAGGATGCCGGCTTCTGGTCGGGCACCGTCACCGACCACCCGGTGCCGTCCTACCGCTGGCTCGACAACGGCGGCCACTATGCGCAGGATCCCTTCGTCATGCTGTCGATGGTCGCGGCGGTGACCACCAAGCTGCGGCTGCAGACGAACATCGTCGTCCTGCCCTATCGCAACCCTTTCATCACCGCGCGGTCGGTCTCGTCGCTTGACGCCTTCTCGAACGGCCGCGTGATCCTCGGTCTCGGCGCCGGCTATCTGAAGCCCGAATACAAGGCGCTCGGCGTCGACTTCGACAGCCGCAACGACCTGATGGACGAATATATGAAGGCGATGAAGCTCGCCTGGACCGGCGAGGACTTCTCGTTCGAAGGCACCGGCTATACCGCCGTCGGCAACCGCGTGCTGCCCAAGCCCGTGCAGAACCCGCATCCGCCGCTGCTCGTCGGCGGCAATTCGAAGCGCGCGCTGCGCCGCACGGTCGAACTCGGCGACGCCTGGCACCCGTTCATCGTCCCCAAGATGGTGACCGACACCGCGCGCACCGCCAATATCGAGGGTGACGACGACATCATCGAGGCCATCGAATACATGAAGGCCCATTGCGAGAAGGTCGGCCGCGCGACGCCGCCGCCGGTGATCGCGTCGAGCACCTTCCAGATCAAGCCGGGCTTCAATGCCCAGGAGGCGATCGACCACTATGCCCACATGAAATCGATCGGTGTCGACGGTTCGGGCGCCTCGGTGCTTGCCTCGACCCGCGCCGAATGGTGTGATCTCGCGCGTCAGTTCGGCGAAGAGGTGATCAGCAAGGTCGACTGACGATGGCTTAGGGGACCGGCCGATCAAAGCCGGCCCATCCAGGGAAAGGAAGCCCGCGATGATCGAGGCGGAACGGACGGCGCTCCAGGAATGGAAGGCGCACTGGCCACTGATCGTCGCGGGGCTCGTCGGCTTCTCGTTCTACTCGATGGTCACCTATTCGCTTGGCACCTTCATGGAGCCGCTCGAAAAGGCCTTCGGCTGGAGCCGCGCGCAGATCTCTGTGGGGCTGACGATCTTCGGCCTCACCGCCACTTTCGTCGGCCCACCGATGGGCGCGCTGCTCGATCGCATCGGCTCGCGCCGGATCGCGCTTTACGGCCTGATCCTGTCGGGCGCGACTTTCGCGCTGTTCAGCCTCGCCGACGGTTCGCTGACCCAATGGTTCGGGCTCTGGCTGGTGTTCTCGCTGTGCTCGGTGGCGATCAAGTCGACCGTGTGGAGCGCGGGCACGTCGAGCGTGTTCTCGACCAGTCGCGGCCTCGCCCTCGCCGCCGTGCTCAGCGGCTCGGCCATGGGCCAGGTCTTCGCCCCGCTGATCGCCAATGCCCTGATCCAGAGCCAGGGCTGGGCCCAGGCCTATCTCTACATCGGCATCGGCTGGGCAGGCCTCGGCGCGGTGCTGGTGGCCTTGTTCTTCCACGACGCCCACGCTCTAGGCCAGCGCCAGAAGGCCGCGTCCCAGGGCGGAGACGGCCGCCTGCCCGGGCTCACGATCGCCGAGGCCTGCCGCGATTCCCGCGTGATCCGCATCGCCCTGGCCAACCTGCTGATGGCCTTTGCCGGCGCAGGGGTTACCGTGCACCTCGTACCGCTGCTCACCGAGACCGGTGTCTCGCGCGGCCAGGCGGTCGAGATTGCCGCCAGCGCCGGCGTGGCCGGGCTCGTCGGCAAGTTCCTCGCCGGCTGGCTGCTCGACCGCGTCCAAGGCAGCGTGATTCCCGTGGGCAGCTTCGCGATCGGTGCAGTGGGCTATTTCCTGCTGCTCGACACCTTCGGCACGCGCAGCGAACTGCTGATCGGCACGCTCTGCCTCGGCTTCGCCGGCGGGGCCGGTCTGCAGGTCAGCACCTATCTGATCTCGCGCTATGCCGGCCTGCGCAACTTCGGCGTGATCTTCGGCACGATCGCCAGCGCCATGATGGCGGGTACTTCGTTCGGCCCGCTGCTCGCCGGCGCGATCCACGATGCCACGGGGAGCTATACGGCACTGCTGTGGACCGCGGCCCCGGTCATGCTGGTCTGCGCCATGCTGTTTGCCGGTCTCGGCCCCTACCCGCAGTTCGCGGCATCGACACCGCTGGATCAGCCGGTCGGCCAGCCCGCCCCCGCCGAATAGCTTGCGCTACCCGGCAGCAAAGCTCTTGCCTGCGGCGGCGCGGCGCGCAATGAGGTGCGCGTGAACCACCCTGACCGCGAAAAGACCCTGCGCAACTTCTCGAGCGAACTCAACCGCCAGACGCCCGAGCGTCCGGCGAAGCCCGGCGGCGCGGACTTCTCGGTCGAAGAGGTGGCTTTCCTCGCCGAAGGGCTCGCCTTCGGCCAGCGCGCCTTGCGGGCCGCGACGGCCAAGGTCACCCAGCGCTACAACCTGGGTCCGCGCGGCGCCTGGATCCTCAACGTCGTGTCGAACGGGATCACCTATCCGCTCGAACTCGCCTCGGTGTTCTGTGTCGGACGCAGCCTGATCACCGCCGAGCTCGTCCGCCTGACCGAAGCCGGCCTGATCGAATCGCGCCCGGGCAAGGACGATCGCCGCAAGACCGAACTGACGCTGACCCCGCTGGGGCAGAAGGCCAGCCAGGAGGTTCGTGCCGAATTCTCCGAGATCGTGCACCGCCGCCTGCCCGGGTTCGATGCGGCCGAACTGCGCGTGGCCGCCGAAGTGTTGCGCGCTCTGGCGCGCGAGCCCGAGTGGCCCGAATGACACACCGAACCGGGGCAATACGGTTACTCCGGCACTAAGGTCATCGCTTCATCCCGTGCCAACCACGTAAGTCTATCGCTTGTCGCGGGGACTACGTTGGGGCTGATGGAGGGAAAGACCATGAGCCTGATGAAAGCACTCGTACCGAGCACGATCCTGACGCTGCTTGTCGCGGCGATCGTCGGCGCGCTGGGATCGGAAGCCGACCACGTCGGCTTTCTGGACCTGGAGAATGCGCGCATTGCCGGCCAATCGGTCTACTGGTCGTGGCCGTTCTTCATGGCCGTGATGGCGATCAACGGCCTGCTCGTGATGCATGCGGCGAAGCGGACCTGAGCTCCGGCTTGGCCGCGGCGAAGCAAGGCGCTAAACAGAAAACAATTCGGCCCAGGGAGGCTATCGATGTCGCTGATCAAGGCGCTGCTCATGGGCGGCATTCTGACTTTCGTCGTTTCGACCGTGATCCATGGCGGCGGCTCGAAAGGCGGCTTCCTCAACATTCACGAGTTGGCGATCGCCGGCCATGCCTTCGAATGGTCATGGCCGCTGTTCATCGCGGCGACCGGGCTCGCCTGGGGCATCATGCTGATGATGCGTTAGGGGCTTAGCCTCTCGCCGCCGCGATCGCCTCGTGGAAGGCGCGGACGGCGGCGACTTCGTCACCGTTCCATACGGCGCCCGATACCGCGAGGAAATCGGCACCGGCCTGGACCAAAGGCCCGCAGTTCTGCGGCGTGATCCCGCCGATCGCGACGCAGGGGATCTCGAACACCGCCTGCCACCAGGTCAGCGTCTCGAGCTCGGCGCGATGCTCGGTTTGCTTCGTCTGCGTCTCGAAGAAGGCACCGAAAGCGACGTAGTCGGCTCCCGCCTCGCCGGCTTCCATCGCGAGATGGCGGCTGGCGTGGCAGGTGACGCCGATCTGCGCATCGCGCCCGAGCCGCGCGCGCGCGTCGGCGATATCGCCGTCGTCCTGGCCCAGGTGCACGCCGTCGGCGCCGAGGCGCTTGGCCAGCGAGATCGAGTCGTTGACGATGAAGGCGACCGCGCGATCGTTGCAGATGCGCTGCAGCGGCTCGGCCAGCGCGGCCGCCGCATGTTCATCGATGCCCTTCACGCGGAACTGGAAGGCCGCGACCTCGCCCGCGTCGAGCGCGCGCGCCAGCCGATCGGGAAAGCTCCCGCCGACGTCAAGCGGCGAGATCAGATAGAGCTGGCAGGCGGGGCGGTTATCGTCGGCGGGTTCGATCATCCCGCGCTCATAATGTCGGTGCCGCTCCGGCGCCAGTCAGAAGCCATTCGGGAAAGGTTCAGGCGATCAGGCGTTCAAGCGCGGCATGAGAACCGCTGCCCTTCTGCTCGCCCCGCTCGCCCTCGCCGCCTCGCTCGCAACCGGTTCGGCCGGAGCAGCCCCGCCCGCTTCCGACCGCGCGCTCGCGCGCATCGGCGAGACCGTGCGCGTCCACGGCGTGCGCGTGACGCCCTTGCGCGTGATCGAGGACAGCCGCTGTCCACAGAATGCGCGCTGTGTCTGGGCCGGCCGCGTGCGGATCTCGGCGCGGATCGCCGGCGTGGTGCGCGAGCTGACCCTGGGCGAGCCGTTCGCCGTGCGCGGCGGCGGCGTGCAATTGAGCGCGGTCGTGCCCGAGCGGACCACGCTGCAAGGCACGATCCCGCCGCGCGCCTATCGCTTCGGCTTCGAATTCCGCCGCGACGTCGGCATGCAACTCATCCGCAAATAGCCGCGCACGAAAAATCCCCTCCCGCGCGGGCGGAAGGGGATTTTCGTGTCTCTCGCGAAGAACGATCAGGCGCTGACGGCGGCGCCCGTCTTCACGGTCGAACCCGTGTAGATCTCGTCGATCGCCTGGCCCAGCGAGGCGTTGAACTGGTCGTCGCTCATCTGCGAGCGCAGGTCTTCGAGCAGCGCGCGGCTGAAGCTGGCGATGATGCCGCGGTTCTTGGCGAGCTCGGCGCAGGCCTCGGGACGCTGGTAGCCGCCCGACAGCGCGACGACGCGCAGCACGCGCGGGTGATCGACCAGCGAGTCGTACTTGCCCGGCTCGACCGGCAGCGACAGCTTGAGCATGACCTTGGCGTCGCCGGGCATGGCCGAAAGCTGCTTGGTCAGTTCGTCGAGCAGGATGTCGTCGCACTCGGCGCGGGTCGCGCTCTTGATGTTGATCTCGGGCTCGAGCATCGGCACGAGGCCGCCGGCGAGGACCTGCTGGCCGACCTCGATCTGCTGCGCGACGATCGCGGCGATACCTTCGCGGTTCGCCGAATTGATCACCGAACGCTCCTTGGTGCCGTAGACGCCCAGCGCCTTCGACTTGGCGAGCAGCGCGTCGAGCTCGGGCATCGGCTTCATCAGCTGGACGCCGTTGGCTTCGTCCTCGAGGCCCTTGTCGATCTTGATGAAGGGGATGATGCCCTTTTCGATCAGCGCCTGCGGCACCGGCAGGCCGCCAGCCTGGCCGTCCATCGTGCGCTCGAACAGGATCGCGCCGAGCACCTTCTCGCCGGTGAAGACGGGCGAGGTGATGATGCGCGCGCGCATCTCGTGGATCAGGCCGAACATCTCTTCTTCGGTGCTCCAGGCACCTTCCTCGATGCCATAGCCCTTGAGCGCCTTGGGGGTCGAACCGCCCGACTGGTCGAGGGCGGCGATGAAGCCTTTGCCGGCGGCGATCTTGGCGGTCATGTCGGAGGTGTTCATCGTGTCAAATCCCCAGGTTCGTGCGGTTCTGATAAAGCGGTTTGGTATCGGCGCGGGGCATGCCCCGCAATGTTCAAGCGGTAGTCAGCGCTGCAGCGCGGCCACGCCGGGCAGTTCGCGCCCTTCCATCCATTCGAGGAAGGCGCCGCCGGCGGTGGAGATATAGCTGAAGTCGTTCGCCACACCCGCATGGTGCAGCGCCGCGACGGTGTCACCGCCGCCCGCGACCGAGACCAGCACGCCTTCCTTGGTCAGCGCCGCGGCGGTCTTGGCGAGCGCGACCGTGGCCGCGTCGAAGGGCACGGTCTCGAAAGCGCCGAGCGGACCGTTCCAGACCAGCGTGCGGCAGGTCTTGAGCGCATCGGCCAGGGCTTCGACCGCGGTCGGGCCGACGTCGAGGATCATCTCGTCGGCGGCCACTTCATGCACGTTCGAGGTGCGAAGGCTCGGCGGATTGGCCGCGAATTCCTTCGACACCACCACCTCGTAAGGCAGGTGGATCGTGCAATTGGCCTTGTCGGCCGCCTCCATGATCTCCTCGGCGGTGCCGGTCAGATCGTGCTCGCACAGCGACTTGCCGACATCGACCCCGCGCGCGGCGAGGAAGGTGTTGGCCATGCCGCCGCCGATGATCAGGTGATCGACCTGGCCGACCAGATGCTTGAGCACGTCGAGCTTCGACGAGACCTTGGCGCCGCCGACCACGGCCGCCACCGGACGCACGGGATTGCCCAACGCCTTTTCGAGCGCCTCGAGCTCGGCCTGCATCGAGCGGCCGGCATAGGCGGGCAGCACATGAGCCAGGCCCTCGGTCGTGGCGTGGGCGCGATGCGCGGCCGAGAAGGCATCGTTGACGTAGAAATCGGCATTGGCGGCGATCGCCTTGACCAGCTCGGGGTCGTTCTTTTCCTCGCCCTTCCAGAAGCGTGTGTTCTCGAGCACGGCGATGTCGCCGGCCCGCAGGATGCCGATCGCCTGCTTGACGACGTCGCCGGCGATCTCTGGCACGAACATGACCTCGCGGCCCAGCGTGTCCTGGACCGCGCCGACCACCATCGACAGCGACTGGGTCGAGACGCGCTCACCCTTGGGACGGCCGAAGTGCGCGAGCAGCAGGACCTTGGCGCCCTTGTCGGCGAGTTCGAGCACGGTCGGCATCGCCGCGCGGATGCGCGTGTCGTCGGTCACCGCGCCGTCCTGCATCGGCAGGTTGAGGTCGACGCGCACGAGCGCGACCTTGCCGGTCACGTCACCCAGATCATCCAGAGTCTTGAAAGCGGTCATTCCTCGATCCTCACTTCGTCGCCGACGGCGATCTCGCCATCGGTCAGCACCCGGCCGCAGACCCCGCCGCGCCAGTCGGGCATCAGCGTCGCCTTGAGGCCGGGGAGCAATGCATCCATGCGCTCGCACGGTTCGGTCTCGACCGTGGTCTCGATCCGCAAGGTCGCGCCGATCGCGATCACCTTGCCAGCTTCACGCGGCAGGCGAAGTCCTTCCACCAAGAGATTGGCACGCCGCGAAAACCATGGCGGACGATCTTCGGGCGCTGTGCCCAGTTCGTCGAGCGCAGCCTGCCAGGATTCGATCTCCATGATCGACACCTGGCGCTTGCGCGTCTTCTTGGTGGAGGCGACCGCGCCGCGGATGTCGCCATGGACACCCTCGGCCGCGGTCACGGAAACGTGGCCGATCGTCTCGATCGGACCGTGCGGCCTATCGTGCCGCGCGATCCCACCCAGGCGACCGGCCGTCATATCACAGGAACTTGGCGATCACGCCCGCAGTATCGATCATGCGGTTCGAGAAGCCCCACTCGTTGTCGTACCACGAGAGCACGCGAACCAGCTTGCCGTCGATGACCGCGGTCTCGAGCGCGTCGATCGTCGAGCTGTGCGAGTCGTGGTTGAAGTCGATCGAGACCAGCGGCTCTTCGGTGTAGCCGAGAATGCCCTTGAGCGGGCCTTCGGCAGCCGCCTTGAGCAGCGCGTTGACCTCGTCCTTGGTGGTGTCGCGCTTCGGCGTGAAGGTCAGGTCGACGACCGAGACGTTCGGGGTCGGCACGCGGATCGACGAACCGTCGAGCTTGCCCTTGAGGTCCGGCAGAACCAGGCCGACCGCGGCGGCGGCGCCGGTCGAGGTCGGGATCATGTTCATCGCCGCGGCGCGAGCGCGACGCGGATCGTCATGGATCTGGTCGAGGATCTTCTGGTCGTTGGTATAGGCATGGATCGTGGTCATCAGACCACGCTCGATGCCGATCGCCTCGTGCAGGACCTTGGCGAAGGGCGCCAGGCAGTTGGTGGTGCACGACGCGTTCGAGATGATCGTGTGCTCGGCGGTGATCTTGTCGTGGTTCACGCCGAAGACGACGGTCAGGTCGACTTCCTTGGCGGGCGCCGAGATCAGCACCTTCTTGGCGCCGGCGTCGATGTGCTTCTGGCCACCGGCCTTGTTGGTGAAGAAACCCGTGCACTCAAGCGCGATGTCGACGCCGTTGGCCTTGTGCGGCAGGTTGGCGGGATCGCGCTCGGCAGTGACCTGGATGCGCTTGCCGTTGATGATCAGATCGTTGCCGTCGACTTCGACCGTGCCCGAGAACGGACCGTGGACCGAATCGCGCTGGAACAGGCGGGCGTTGGCTTTCGCATCGGCGAGATCGTTGATCGAGACCAGCTCGAGATCATGGTCGGTCCGTTCGAGAATTGCGCGGGCCACATTGCGGCCGATACGTCCGAAACCGTTGATCGCAACTTTCGTCGCCATATGAAAAACTCCTCCTAAGTGCCCGATCCGATTAGCTACCGAGCTTTGCCTTGATTTGCGGAACAATCGCTTCGACCGAGAAGCCGAAGTGCGGGAACAGCACTTCCGCCGGCGCCGAAGCGCCGAAGGTGTCGATGCCGATGGTGATGCCATCCGAACCGACGATGCGTTCCCAGCCGAGCGTGACGCCGGCTTCGATCGATACCTTCAGAACGTCCCCCGGCAGCAGCGTCGCCTTGTAACCCGCGTCCTGCGCCAGGAAGCGCGACATGGACGGCATGGACACGACGTCTGCACCAATTCCCTCGGCCTCGAGAGCCTCGCGCACCTTGACCGCCAGTTCGACTTCCGAACCGGTGGCGACGAGCACCACCTTGCGCGCGGCCGCGGCGCCCTGCAGCAGATAGCCGCCTTTCGCGCTCTGCATACCACCCTCGGTGCGCAATTGCGGCAGGTTCTGCCTCGTCAGCGCCAGAACGGAGGGCTTGTCGGCATTCTCGAGCGCGAGCTGCCAGCATTCGGCGGTCTCGATGACGTCGGCCGGGCGGAAGACCTCGAGATTCGGGATCATGCGCATCGACATGACGTGCTCGATCGGCTGGTGCGTCGGGCCGTCCTCGCCGAGGCCGATCGAATCGTGCGTCAGCACGTAGATCACCCGCGCATGCTGCAGCGCCGACAGGCGGATCGCGTTGCGGCAGTAGTCGGAGAACACCAGGAAGGTGCCGCCGTAGGGGATGACGCCGCCGTGCAGCGCCATGCCGTTCATCGCCGCGGCCATGCCGAACTCGCGGATGCCGTAATAGACGTAGCGGCCCGAATAGTCGTCGGCGGTCAGCGGGCCCGTGGCCTTGGCCTTGGTGTTGTTCGAGCCGGTGAGGTCGGCCGAACCGCCGACCATCTCGGGGATCGCCGGGGTCAGGATCTCGAGCGCGAGCTCGCTGGCCTTCCGCGTGGCGACCTTCTGCGACTGGTCGAGCCAGGCCTTGAAAGCCTCGGCCGCGTCATAGCCCGAAGGCAGATCGCCGGCCATGCGGCGGGCCAATTCCTTGCCTTCACCGCTGCTTGCAAGACGCTTTTCCCAAGCCGCGCGAGCTTCGGCACCCTTGGCACCGAGCGAGCGCCAGTCGGCGGCGATCTCGGCGGGGATCTCGAAAGCGGGTGCGTCCCAGCCGATGGCGGCGCGCGTCGCGGCGATCTCGTCGGCGCCGAGCGGGCTGCCATGGACCGAGTGACCGCCCTGCTTGTTGGGCGCGCCCTTGCCGATGATCGTGCGGCAGGCGATCAGCGAGGGGCGGCCGTCGGCCACCGCCGCGGCGATCGCGCGCTCGATGTCGGCGAAGTCGTGGCCGTCGCATTCCTCGGTGTGCCAGCCCGAAGCCCGGTAACGCGCGGGGATGTCCTCGCTGGTCGACAGGCTGGTGTCGCCGTCGATGGTGATGCGGTTGTCGTCCCACAGCACGATCATGCGACCGAGCTTGAGGTGGCCGGCCAGGCCGATCGCCTCGTGGTTGATGCCTTCCATCAGGCAACCGTCGCCGGCGATCACCCAGGTGCGGTGATCGACGAGGTCATCGCCGAAGGTGGCATTGAGGTGACGCTCGGCGAGCGCCATGCCCACGGCCATGGCCAGGCCTTGGCCCAGCGGACCCGTCGTGCACTCGACGCCGTCGAGCAGGAAGTTCTCGGGGTGGCCGGCGCAGGGGCTGGTGATCTGGCGGAAATCGCGGATGTCCTGCATCGTCGGCCGCGCATAGCCGGTCAGGTTCAGCAACGAGTAGATCAGCATCGAGCCGTGGCCCGCCGACAGCACGAAGCGGTCGCGGTCGGCCCACTTGGGCGCGGCCGGATCGAACTTGACGAACTTGCTGTAAAGCACGGTGGCGACGTCGGCCATGCCCATGGGCATACCGGGGTGACCGCTGTTGGCGGCCTGGACCGCGTCCATCGACAGGGCACGGATGGCGTTGGCCATGGGCCCCAGGCGGGCGGGATCAAGGCTCATCTGGAAATAGCTCCCGAGGGCGGCAAAGGGTGCCGATTCGATGGGGGCTTCCTTTAGGGGGAGGCTACGCCCCGTCAAGCGCCCTCCCCCTATAAGGAAGGCGCGAATATGTACCAATAATGACGTTTTGACGTCACAGCGGTTGCGCACAACGCTTTGCAGCGGCGCGATTTTGCGCTAGCGATGAGGACATGGAAGGGGCATCCATCGAAAAAGCATTGGGTCGTATCGAAGCAGCTTTGACGCGGATCGAGCGCGCTGCCTCGACTGCCCCCAAGGCCGACCAGGAACTTGCGGCACGGCATGAACGCCTGCGCGAGGCTGTAACGCTGTCGCTGCATCAGCTCGACAGCCTGCTCACGGGACAACCCACATGAGCAACGTCAAACTCGAGATCGGCGGACGCCAGTTCACCGTCGCCTGCGCCGAGGGCGAGGAAGACCACGTCACCGGCCTGGGCGAGATGATCGCCGCCAAGATCTCGACCATGGGCGACGTCGCGGGCCAGAGCGAGAGCCGCATGTTGCTCTTCGCCGCGCTGCTGCTCGCCGACGAACTGCACGACGCCAATTCGCGCGCGACCAACAGCGCCGCGCCGCAGCCTGGCCTATCGCAGCTTAGCGCCCAACGGCTCGACGAGATCGCCGAACGGCTGGAAAATCTCGCGAGCAGGCTTGAGAGCTAGGCGCGCACGCCCTAGATAGTCCCTCGACGGGATCTGCCCGGCACGAGCCGTACGAACATCCCTGAGGCTATAAGCAAATCCTTGGGGGCTGTCCCTGGTTGGGCCCTGGCCTGACACACATGGTCCCCACCTGACGTGAACGCGTCAGTGGATTTCTCGGCAACGACCCATGGTGGGCCCGTCACCCTTTCCCACACGTTCGAAGGATACTGCGTGGACGAGAAGCAGAAGCTCCGCGTGGAGATGCGCGATCTGCGTCGCAGGCACGTCGCCGCCCTGCCTGATTCCACGCGTGCGCTGCTGTTCCTGCGCCCGCCGCGCCCGCTGGCCGATCTCGCGCCCGAGGGCAGCCTGGTCGGGCTTTACCACGCCAATGCCAACGAAGCGCCGACACGCGGCTACGCCAAGTGGTTCTATGAGAACGGCCGGCACATCGCCCTGCCCCGCTTCACCGCGCGCGGCGATGCCATGGCCTTCCACCGCTGGCACGATCCGTTCGAGGACAGCGATCTAGAACAAGGCCCTTATGGCCACCTGCAACCAGCCGCCGAGGCCGAGGCGGTCGTGCCCGGCCTGGTGATCGTACCGCTCCTCGCCTTCACTGCCGAGGGCGGTCGGCTCGGTCAGGGCGGCGGCCATTACGATCGCTGGCTCGCGGCCCATCCCGACACGCTCGCCGTGGGAATCGGCTGGGACGACCAGCGTGTCGACCATCTGCCGATCGAGGACCACGACCGCACACTAAACGCCGTCGTCACGCCGACCCGACTCTACGAAAGAGAATCCTGATGCCCCCCAAGATCCGTGGCAACCGTCGCGAACCGACCTGGCGAATCCCCGTGGGCATTCTCGCGCTGGTCGTCGGGCTCGGCGTCTATGCGATGGCCATCGCCAGCTACGTCGCGCCGCTGATCGCCGATTGGCACGCGCTGATCCAGGCGCCGATCTATCTCGTACTCGGCGTCGTCTGGCTGCTGCCCTTGGGGCGCTTCCTGATCTGGATGGAGACGGGCCGCTGGAGTCGACCGGTCGCCGAACCGGGCGGCTAATAGACCAGCGCGCAGCCCGCCTCGGCGGGCACAGAACGCCGTTCCGCAACTTCCGGGCGGTGCGCCGTAGCGTGATCTAAATGTCTGAAAAACTTCCCAAGTGGCGCGAGTGACGGGGCTCGAACCCGCGACCTCCGGCGTGACAGGCCGGCACTCTAACCAACTGAGCTACACCCGCGCAGCCACTTGGGAGGCCGCGAACTAGGCGAGAGTTCCGGGGCTGTCAACACGGTTGGCGAGAGATTTTTTGCAAGCCCGTGACAGCGCGGTTTTTGGCCAGGTTTCCCGCGGATTCCTGCGGCTTTTCATGGTCAAAACCACGTTAACCATTCCTTTGGACTGCGCGGAGATACTGCACCTGACGATCCATCGCGGATCGAACAGGGGGAAATACCGTGAAGTTCTACGCCTGGGTCGGTTATGCGCTGACCGGACTCGCGATCACGCTGCCGGCCGCCACGTCGGCCCAATCGAATGCGACCGCGCCGACCGTCGCCACCGACAGCGCGGTCTTCGTCGAACGCATCGCCGGCGACACCACGCGCAGCCTAGAGCCCGCCAGCCGGCTCAACCGCGGCGACCGCGTCGTGACGATCGTCAACTGGTACCGCATGGGCGGCGACGGCGGCTTCACCATCACCAATCCGCTGCCTCAGGCGATAGCCTACCAAGCGAGCGCGCGCGACGACCAGGAAGTCTCGGTCGACGGCGGCCGCACCTGGGGCCAGCTCGGCACCTTGCGAATCGGCAGCCGCCTCGCCACGCCCGAGGACGTCACCCACATGCGCTGGCGCGTGCCGGCCACCCAGGCCCTGCGCGGCCGCGGCCAGATCGCCTACAGCGGCATCGTCCGCTGAGGCGGTTCCGCTCAGCCTGAGCGTGTCGCAGGCTCGTACTTCCAGTTGAACCGCTTGCCCTCGCCCAGCCAGACGGCGGCCTGGGCGATTCGCCGCGCACGCGTCTCGTCGCGCTTCGCGCCGGTGATCCATTCGAGATATTCGTAACGTTGGGACGGCGCGAGGCCGTCGAAGAACGCGCGCGCCTCGACCGAGAGCGCCACGCCGAAATCGTTGGGAAAGGCTATCTCGGGCTTGGCCGCTGCCGGCTTTTTCGGCTTCTTCTCGCCGCTCGCCAGCCACACGGCCGCGGCCTGCAGCGCCGCGACGAGTTCGGCCTCGGGCGGCAGGTCGGCCAGACTGCGAAGCTTGCCGTAGCCGCCCATGCCCTCGCTATCCGCTGCACTCACGCGCCCTTCGCCATGGAGCACCAGCGCCGTATGCGCCTTGAAGGCGGCGAGCCCCGCGAGGTTGCGCCCGCCGAGCGTAAAATGCGGCATGCCCCATTTGATCGTCTCATCGAGACCGGGAACCGCCGCGTGGATCAGCGCGCGCAGGTGCGTCAGGATCGGCTGGGCAAAGGGTGCGGCCCTGGCGATGTAGTCATCGATCCGCGCATCCTTCGCCATCACCGCTCCTATCCCGCCAGCATCAGCAAGGGCGCCTCGATACGCCGTTTGAGCGCCTGGATGAAGCTCGCCGCGTCCCAGCCGTCGACGACGCGGTGATCGCAGCTGATCGACACGTTCATCAGCTTGCGCTTCTCGATGCGCTCGCCGCCCTGCCCGTCGGGCACATAGACCGGTCGCTCGACGATCTTGTTCGGACCGATGATCGCCACTTCGGGCCGGTTGATCACCGGCGTCGTGGCGATACCGCCCAGCGGCCCGAGCGAGGTCACGGTCAAGGTCGAGCCCGAAAGCTCTTCGGACTTTGCCGTGCCTTCGCGCGCCGCCTCGGCCAGCCGCGCGATTTCGGCGGCGAGCGCCCATAGCGTCAGGTTCTGGGCATTACGGATCACCGGAACCATCAGCCCCGCCGGGGTCTGCGCCGCCATGCCGAGATGCACCGAATCGTAGCGCGTGACGACATTCGCGTCCTCGTCATAGCGCGCGTTGATCATCGGGAATTCGGGCAAGGTCCGGCAAATCGCGGTGATCAGGAAGGGCAGCAGGGTCAGCTTGGGCTTGTCGCCGCGCTGGTCGTTGAATTGGACGCGCCAGCGTTCGAGCTCGGTGACGTCGCATTCGTCGACATAGGTGAAGTGCGGGATATGGCGCTTCGAGGCGGCCATGTTCTCGGCAATGCGGCGACGCAGGCCGATGACCTTGATCGCTTCGCCCGCGCCTTCGATCGCCTGCTCGGGCGCGCGCTTAGCCTCGGGCTTGGCGGCAGATGTCGTTTGGGCGGGGGCAGCCGGCTTCTGCGCGAGCATATAGGCGTCGAGATGCTCGTGCCGGACGACGCCGTCGAGCCCGCCGCTGACCGCGGCCAGGTCCACGCCCAGCGAGCGGGCACGCGCGCGTACCGCGGGAGAGGCCAAGGCCTTGCCGCCGGGCGCCGTTCGCGCCGGGACCGCGGGCTTCGCCGGAGCCGGCTTGGCGGTCGGCTCGGGCCGCGCCGCGATCACGCGGTCGGCATCGCCGGCATCTGTGTTTTCCGCCTCGATGCGTTCGGCCAGTTCGTCGACGCTGGCCAGACCGCCGCCTTCGATCTCGATCACCACCAGCGGCGAACCGATCGCCACCGTCGCACCGACATCGCCTGCGACCTCGAGCACTACGCCCGAGACCGGGCTTTCCATCTCGACCGTAGCCTTGTCGGTCATCATGTCGGCGATCGGGCCGTCTTCCTCGATGCGGTCGCCGACCTTGACGTGCCAGGCGACGATCTCGGCCTCGGCTATGCCTTCGCCGATGTCGGGGAGGCGGAAGACGAAACGGCCCTTGCCGCTGGCGGCAGGCGCTGCGCGGGATACTTCGACAGGCTCAGCACGAGCGGGGGCAGGTTCCGGCTCTGGAGCTGCGGCAACCGGTTCCGGCTCCGCATAGGCCTCGCCGCCCTCGGTCTCGATCACCACCAGCGGCGAGCCGATCGCCACCGTATCGCCGACCTCGCCCGCAACCTCGCGGACCACGCCGGTGACGGGGCTCTCCATCTCGACCGTGGCCTTGTCGGTCATCATGTCGGCGATCGGACCGTCTTCCTCGATCCGGTCACCGACCTTGACGTGCCAGGCGACGATCTCGGCCTCGGCGATGCCCTCGCCGATGTCGGGCAGGCGGAAGGTGAACGTGCCCATGGCCTCAGTTCCCCAGCAGGCGGTCGACCGCCTCGCCGATGCGCACGGGGCCGGGGAAATAGGCCCATTCGAGGCTGTGCGGATAGGGCGTGTCGAAACCGGTGACGCGCTCGACCGGCGCCTCGAGGTGATAGAAACAGCGCTCCTGGACCAACGCCGACAGCTCGGCACCGAAGCCAGAGGTGCGCGTCGCCTCATGTATCACCAGGCAACGCCCCGTCTTCTGCACAGACTTTTCCACAGTCGCCATGTCGATCGGCACCAGGGTTCGCAAGTCGATGATCTCGGCATCGACGCCCTTCTCGGCCAGCACGGCCTCGGCGACGTGGATCATCGTGCCATAGGCGAGCACAGTCAGCGCCTCGCCCTCCTTCACCACGCGCGCCTTGCCCAGGGGAATCGAATAATAGCCCTCGGGCACGACCGAGCCCGGATGCTTTGCCCAAGGGCTGGCCGGCGTGTCGTAGTAACCGTCGAACGGGCCGTTATAGATGCGCTTGGGCTCGAAGAAGATCACCGGATCGTTATCCTCGATCGCGGCGATCAGCAGGCCCTTGGCGTCGTGCGGCGTTGCCGGGATCACGGTCTTGAGGCCCGCAACGTGGGTGAACAGCGCCTCGGGGCTCTGGCTGTGCGTCTGTCCGCCGAAGATGCCGCCGCCGAAGGGCGAGCGCACGGTGATCGGCGCGGTGAACTGCCCCGCCGAGCGATAGCGCAGCCGTGCCGCCTCGGAGACGAGCTGGTCGAGCCCCGGATAGATGTAGTCGGCGAACTGGATCTCGGGCACCGGGCGCAGGCCATAGGCGGCCATGCCGACCGCAGCGCCAATGATGCCGCATTCGCTGATCGGCGTGTCGAACACGCGGGTCTTGCCGTACTTGGCCTGCAGGCCGGCGGTGGCGCGGAACACACCACCGAAATAGCCGACGTCCTCGCCGGTGATCACGACATTGGCGTCGCGCTCCATCATGATGTCGAGCGCGTCGTTGATCGCCTCGATCATGTTGAGGCGGCGGGTGGGCGCATCGGCCAGCGAGACGGGGGATTCCTCCTGGGTCATCATTCTTTCCAATCCGGCCACTTCACGCGCCGCTCGCGGATCGCCTGCTCGGCCTGCTCCTCGAGATGCCAGGGCAATTCCTCGAACACGTCCTCGAACATCGTCTTGAACGGGTGGTGCAGGCCGTGGCCGAGGATGCCGCTCTTCTCGGCCTCCTTCGACGCGGCCTTGACCTCTTCGGCCACCGCACGGTCCATCTCGGCCTGCTGCTCCTCGGACCATTCGCCGAGCGCGATCAGGTGGTTCTTGAGCCGCGCGATCGGATCGCCGAGCGGCCATTCGACGCTTTCCTGCGCCGAGCGGTACGAGCTCGGATCGTCCGAGGTCGAATGGCCTTCGGCGCGATAGGTGAAGTGCTCGATCAGGGTCGGGCCCTTGTTGGCGCGCGCGCGGTCGGCGGCCCAGCGCACCGCGGCGAAGACCGCGAGCGCGTCGTTGCCGTCGACGCGGATGCCGGCCATGCCATAGCCGATCGCGCGCGCGGCGAAGGTCGTGCGCTCGGCCCCGGCTATTCCCGAGAAGCTCGAGATCGCCCACTGGTTGTTGACCACGTTGAGCACGACGGGGGCGTTGTAGACCGTGGCGAAGGTCATCGCCGCGTGGAAATCGCCCTCGGCGGTCGAGCCCTCGCCGATGAAGCTCGTGGCGATGCGCGTGTCGCCCTTGATCGCAGAGGCCATGGCCCAACCGACCGCCTGCGGATACTGGGTAGTCAGGTTGCCCGAGATCGAGAAGAAGCCGTAGTCCTTCGCCGAATACATGATCGGCAGCTGGCGCCCCTTCAGCCGATCGGCGCGGTTAGAGTAGATCTGGTTGATCATCTCGACCAGCGGATAGCCCCGCGCGACGAGGATGCCCTGCTGGCGATAGGAGGGGAACACCATGTCGTCGTCGGCCAGCGCGAAGGCCGCGGCGATCGCGACCGCCTCCTCGCCCGTACACTTCATGTAGAAGCTGGTCTTGCCCTGGCGCTGGGCACGATACATGCGATCGTCGAAGGCGCGCGTCAGCGCCATGGTCCGCAGCATGCGGCGCAGGGTCTCGGCATCGAGCCGCGGATCCCAGGGGCCGACCGCCCTACCCTCGTCGTCGAGCACGCGCACGAGATCGGTGCAGAGCGGATAGGTCTCTTCCGCCGCGCAGCTCTCGTCGGGTCGCGGCTGTGCGCCGGCCGGCGGAATGACGAGGTCGGAATAGTCGACGGCGTCGCCGGGCCGATGCTTGGGCTCGGGCACATGCAGCGCGAGCGGCGGCAGATTGCCGCGCTTTCGGACGGGGTTTCGGGGCTCTTCGGCCATTAAATCGCTCTCTCCCGCTGCGGCAATGAATTGCGCAAGATCGAAGCAAAATTCTACATATGAGTTATATTATTTCAATTTCGATTTGACGTGACCTTGCGCAACAATGCTTCGCCTAGACCGCCACGGGCGCCGAAATGTGTGCCTGCGGCACATAGCCGGTGACCGTGAAATCCTCGATCCGGTAGTCGAACATGCTTTCGGGCCGCCGCGCGATCTCAAGCCGCGCCTCGCCCGAGGGCCGACGCGAAAGCTGTTCCTCCACGAGCGCGGCATGGTTGAGATAGAGATGCACGTCTCCTCCAACCCACACGAGCTCGCCCGGTTCCAGACCGGCCTGCTGCGCGAACATGCGCACGAGCAAGGCAGCCGACCACACGTTGAAGGCAAAGCCGAGGCCAAGGTCGCACGAGCGCTGGTAGAGCAGGCCCGACAGCTTCCCGTCGGCGACGTGGAACTGATAGGTCTTGTGGCACGGCGGCAGCGCCATCGCGTCGAGCTCGGCGACGTTCCAGCCCTCGACGATATGACGGCGACTGCCCGGGTTGTTGCGCAGGCTCGCGACCACTTCGGCGATCTGGTTCACACCCTTGGGACGCTTGCGGAACAGGCCCTCGTGCCCCGCCACTTCGACCGGCTCGTAGACCGCCCAGTCGACCCACTGCTTGCCGTAGACCGGGCCGAGATCGCCCCATGCGCGTGCGAAGGCCTCATCGGCGACGATGCGCTTCGAGAAATCCTCGCGGCTGATCTGATCGCCGGTTGCGCGGCGATAGCGATCGAGCGGCCAGTCGGTCCAGATCTCGACCCCCTGTGCACAGAGCGAGCGGATGTTAGTATCGCCCGTCAGGAACCACAGCATCTCGCGCGTCGCGGTCTTCCAGAACACGCGCTTGGTGCTGAGCAGCGGCATGCGGTTGTCCGACAGGTCGAAGCGCAGCTCGGCGCCGAGGATCGAGCGCGTGCCGACCCCGGTGCGATCGACGCGCTCGTCACCCTGCTCCCAGATCCGGCGCATCAGATCGAGATACTGCCATTCCCAATGGGTTCGGTCCGAAGAATCGCCGAGAGAATCGGACTGCTTTGCCAGGGTCGCCATGGCCCGACCCTAGCCGCGCAGCGGCGGCAGCGGAAGCACGTCGCCCTCATGGTTAACACCGTATGACCGGCGACCTCGTATGTTCTCCGGAGCCTGCCGGAAAGCCTCGGGCAAAGCCATCGGTGTTATGGCTAACGGCATGTTTACCACGAGATCGGGCAGGATTTCCCCCGCGGCGAAATGGGCGCTCGGCGTCCAGGCCTTCGCCGTGCCCGCGATTCTCGTGATCTGCCAAAGCCCTGCGCCCGGAGCCCCGGCGCTGTACCTGCCGCTGGCGGGGTCCACGCCGGCGCAGGGAATCGCCTGGGCGCGCAGCCATGACAGCACCCTGCTCGGCCCCGGGCCACTGCCGGGATCGCTGATGATCCGCAGTCCGAGCGCCGATCTTGCGCTGGCCGCCGCCGCCGAAGGCGCGCTGCTGCTGTCGCTCCCCGCCCCGCTCTGCGGGAACGCCGCCAAGTCCCGCAAACCCGCCTATCGCTGAGGCCGCCTGGAATGCATGAGCTGAATCAACTCCGCCGCAACGGCGTCTATGGCCTCACGGCCGCCTGCTGGATCTTCGTGCTCGGCCTCGCCGCGAGCGCGCTCCACCTCGGCCGCTGGCTGCCGCTGGCCGTCGCCGTCGCGATGTCGATCGTGCCGAGCCTGCTCGCCCGGCAGGACCAGGGCACGGGCGCCTCGCGCCTCGCCTTCGGCTTGACCCTGCCGCTCTACCCGGCGCTGCTGCTCTGGCAGTGGGCCGGCGAACCATGGATGCTCGACTTCCACATGGTGTTCTTCGTCACCATCGCCATGCTGACCGTGCTCGCCGACTGGCGCGCAATCCTACTCGGTGCCGGTGTGACAGCGGTCCACCACCTGCTCACCAACTTCGTCGCCCCCAGCCTCGTGTTCCCCGGCGGCGCCGACCTCGAGCGCGTGTTGCTGCACGCCGTGGTCGTGGTCGCCGAGACCTCCGTACTGGTCATGGTCGCCAGCCAGGTGGAAAAACTCGTCGTCGGCCAGGCTTCGGCCCATGCCGAGACCAGCCGCCTCGAAGCCGCCACCGACGCAGAGCGCAACCGCGCCGCGGCAGAGCAGCGTCAGGTGATCGACGGCATCGGCGGCGCGCTCAAGGGCCTCGCCCAGGGCGACCTCGCCGCGCGTCTCGATCAGCGTTTTCCCGAGAGCTACGAGGACCTGCGCACCTCGTTCAACGCGGCGGCGGCGGATCTCAACCGCATGGTTCGCGCGGTCAGCGATTCGGCCGGCTCCATCCAGAGCGGCTCGACCGAAATCCGCAGCGCCTCGGCCGACCTCGCCCAGCGCACCGAGCAGCAGGCCTCGACGCTCGAGGAGACCGCGCTCGCACTCAATCGCATCACCGGCACGGTTCAGGACAGCGCGCGCAGCGCCGCCGAGCTCCAGGCCACGGTCCAGCGCACACGCGAAGACGCGCTCAATGGCGGCAACGTCGCCGACCGCACGGTCGCGGCGATGACTCAGATCGAGAAGTCGGCGCAGGAGATCAGCCAGATCATCGCGGTGATCGACGGCATCGCCTTCCAGACCAACCTGCTCGCGCTCAACGCCGGCGTCGAAGCCGCACGCGCCGGCGAGGCCGGCAAGGGTTTCGCCGTGGTCGCGGGCGAAGTGCGCGCGCTGGCGCAGCGCTCGGCCGAAGCCGCGAGCAACATCAAGGAACTGATCGAAGTCTCGACCACCCAGGTCGCGCGCGGTGTCGAACTGGTCGGAGAATCGGGCCAGTCGCTGCGTTCGATCGTCGAGGATATCGGCCAGATCGGCGAAGCGATCGAACGCATCGCGGTGGCATCGCAGGAGCAGGCCGGCGCGCTGATCAAGGTCAACGACCAGACCAAGCGGCTCGATCTCAACACCCAGCAGAACGCGGCGATGGTCGAACAGAGCACGGCCGCAGCCTGCACGCTGTCGAACGAAGCCGCGAATCTCGCCGAGCTCGTCACCCGATTCCACACCGCCGCCAGCGAAACGAACGCCGGGCGAACCGGCTACGGAGCCCTGCGCGCGGCCGCCTGAGGACGAATTGCACCGGGGTGGAAGATGCCCCTTGCCACCCCGGGTTCGTCCCCCTATAGGCCCGCTCCTGCCTCACGGACGCCTGCTTCGGCATCGGCGTTTCGCGAACGGTCGGGGAATAGCTCAGCCTGGTAGAGCACTGTCTTCGGGAGGCAGGGGCCGGAGGTTCGAATCCTCTTTCCCCGACCACATTTCTTCGGCGCTGCATTGTGCCTTATCTTCGAGTGCCAAGCCTTACGGGCTTGGCCCGCACTTCTTCCATCGGCATCGTACATCGATTCACTCAATTTTTGAGAGCTTCGTGGCTCGAAGCCGATTTGTCGTTTCCAGCCGAATGCCCCAGCAATCGCAGAGTTGGTCAGGCCGCCCAACTCCGTCGGCGGCATGAAACCCCCAACCTATTGCACGACGATCGGCTGATCGCGATTTGCCTGAGCGAGGTTGCCGGCATAGTCGGCGGCGAAAATTCGGATGGTGTAGTGGCCAGGCGACAGATCGCCGGGATTCCAGCCGCCGATCGCGGTGCCGCCACCTGCTGCACGGTTGCTCACGACATAGTTGAAGCGGGTCGGCTGCGCGCTGTGAACCGAATCGCCGCTCGCCGCTCCGTACACGACCTTCACCGCATCCGGTTCACGCGGCATGCGATCGAACACGAGATTTATCTTCGGCTTTTCGAATCCCGGCACGGGCGAGCCATTGGACCGCAGAATCTGGAAACCGGCACTGTAGAGGCCCAGCCGGCGACGGACCAGGTTATCATCGACCTGGTCCCAGGCATCGACCACGATGCTGAGAGGGCCGCTATCCCGCGGAACGAGCAGGCGCCCTGCTCGTTGGCCGGTCAAACGGCGCCCCGCCCCATCGACCAGCTGAATTGTCTCGATGCGCGGTGCAAAGCGGTCGGTAAAGCCCGCGAAACGCAACATCAGCGCGTTGATCTTGCCTCCGGGCGGTCCGAGCTCGAGATGGACGTGCGCCATCGCATTGATCGTGCCGAGCTGATCGCCCGCGCGAAACCGCGTGCCCCGCTTTACTCGCACCGCGGTCAGCCTGCCCTGCGCGTCGCGCAGTAAGGAGAAGCGAGCCGGATCGAGCGATGCACCCGTAGCCGTGCGGCCGACCTTCATGTGAATGTAGGTCATCGCATCTACGCGCAGTCCCTCGGACAGACCGCCGAGGCTCCAATTGGGCAGCGGATCCACGACTTTTTCGTCGGTCACCGCAAGGACCGGCTCGCCGACCGCAGCGCTGATGTCCAATCCCGAGTGAAGGTGATCGCGCGCTTCCCCCTGGGAGTTTCCGCGCACCTCTCCAAGAGTACCGACGACCTCATGCCAGCCCGTCTGCGGCCTCACCGGCCACGGAAACGGCGAAGCGTGGACGAACGCCGGGGGCGCGGAACGCAGGATCAGGCTCCGCGCCCGGCCGGCCTGTCCGCGCGGCACCAGCTTGAGCACGGCATATTGGCTCGAATCCGCGATATAAAGTGCCCCGTCACGATCGAGGGCCAGGCCGGCAGGGCTACCCATCCGCAGAGCCGCATTGCCTGGCGCTAGCGCATCTGGCCCTAGCAATACGCTAATTCTGCCCGACGGGGCGATTTGAACGATGCGCCCTCTGCGAAACGAAGAAACATAGAGGAACCCGTCCCAGGTCCTCGCCACGCCGACCGGGGCCTTCAGTACGCCACCGCGGTCATCCGGCGCCGTACGGGCGAGCGTCATGACGTGGCCATCCTTGTCCACGCGGCGAATGGCATCGTTGCCCGTGTCGGCGATGAGCAAATTCCCATCGCCATCCAGCGCGAGTCCGCAAGGCGTGTTGAAAGCGGCGGCCGAGCCTTGGCCGTCGGCGAACCCAGGCAACGAGCCGCCTGCCAGGGTCCTGACCAGACCGGCAGCAGTGATCACGCGGATGCGGTCGTTGTAGGTGTCGGCAACATAGACGTTCGCCCTGTCGTCGACGGCAATGCCGATAGGACCGTTGAACAAAGCCTGGCTGGCCGGCCCGTCGCGATACCCGGGGCCTGCGCCGCCCGCTATCGTCGTCAAGACCCCGGCCGGGCTGATCTTGCGGATCGCATTGGCCCCGGTGTCGGCGACGATGACGTTGCCCATGGGATCGATCGCCAAACCGGATGGCGTGTCGAACACGCCGGGCAGTGTCGAAATACGCCCGCTTGGCTCCAGTTTGCGGATGCGATCGGTGTCGCCGGCATCGGCCACATAGAGCGAACCGTCGGGATCGAACGCTAGCGCGAAGGGATCGCTGAACCTGGCGGTTCCCGCATCGCCATCGCGATGCCCCCTGATGCCGTCGCCGGAGACGACCGCGAGGTCAGCCGCCCAGCCGAACGCGGTCGGTGATTTGTGACTCAGGAAGATCACCAGCCCCGCACCGACCAATGCGAGCCCTGCCAATGACATGCCGAGCAGCAGAATTCTGCGAGATAATCTTGTGAGCACACGTCAGCATATCGATCAGCCGCGCCGAGGCAATATCGCGCCGGCCGATCGACCGGCGCCCTCTGCGGCGCGACCAATGGTCGATGAGTGGCAGCTAAGTTGGCACCGATCGCCGTTCATCCCGATAGGTGCACCACTGGTTTTCCATCAAGCCCGATGGATCTCAGGCGCCCTCGGCGACACCACAAAAGTCGCCGCAGTTTCGAGCTTGCCACCTGGCGTTTCGACGCGATCGACGATCTTCACGCTGGTCGTCCAGCGCTCGGGCGTCACATCGAACAGCTGATAGCCACGGCGGTCGGTATAAAGCTCGAAGTGCGGATTGTTCGCGAGCACGTGGCGCAGCGGGGCATCGCCTACGCCGTTGCCGTTCGACGTGATCGACGCCGCCTGGAATTCGACCGCGACCTTCTTGCCTTCGGGCTCTTCGTCGTTCTCGGGCACAGAACCGACCAGATGGCGGTGATGATCTCCCGTCGCGAAAACGACATTGGTGAGTTCGTTGCGGCGGATCGTCTCGATCAGACGCTTGCGCGCGGGCCGATAGCCATCCCACAGGTCGGTGGCGAACTTTGGTTCCTTCGCTCCGGCCGCGCGGAGGTCCGCTCGCATCACGATCAGGGCGGTGCGCAGGGCAAGGTTTCGGATGTTCTCATCCAGGCCGAGGAAATCCTGCGCACCAAGAAACGGGTCACGAGCCTCTACGCCAAGCATTGCCGCCGCGACTACGAGGAGTTTGAGCGGGCCATGGACCGCGATCGCTTCATGACCGCCGAGGAAGCGCTCGAATGGGGCCTGGTTGACCGGATCGTGGAAAGTCGGTTGGAGCCCGGGAAAGTGCCCGAAGGAAGCGCCTGATATGGGATCGGCTCGCGCTCCTGTGAACCGAAGTCCGCGTTCGAGGGCAGATGAGCGCCTGCAAAGCGCCTGCCCTGTCGGCGGACTACGTCAAAATATGCCGGTACGAGCCACCACCCGCACCGGCATGATGGAATAGGTTCAAGTCTGAACTATTCGCGCCAGGCGATGACCTTGGTCTCGAGATATTCCTCGATACCCTCGACGCCCCAGGCGCGGCCGATGCCCGACTGCTTGTAGCCGCCGAACGGCAGGTCGCCGTTGATCGGCGCGCCGCCGTTGACGCCGATCGTGCCGGTGCGCACGCGATTGGCCACGCGCATCGCGCGGTCCTGGCTGCCCCAGACGCCGCCCGACAGGCCATAGACGCTGTCGTTGGCGATGCGGATCGCCTCCTCATCGTCGTCATAGGGGATCACCACCAGCACCGGGCCGAAGATCTCCTCCTGGGCGATGCGCATGTCGTTGGTCACGTCGACGAAACAGGTCGGCTCGACGAACCAGCCCGTGCCCTTGTCAGGACGCAGCGCGCCACCGGCCAGCAGGGTCGCGCCTTCCGCGATACCGATGTCGATGTAGGCCTTGACCCGCTCCATCTGCTTCTTCGAGACGACCGGACCCATCGCGCAGGCGGGATCGTCGAAGTGGCCCCACTTGTCGGCATGGCCGTCGTAGGCCGCCTGGAGCACGGCCTTGGCCTCGTCGTAGCGCGAGCGCGGGACGAGCAGGCGGCTCTGCACGGCGCAGCCCTGCCCGGCGTGGAACACGAGGATCGACTGCGCGACGATCTGGGCGAAGTTCTCGGCATCGTCGAGGACGATGCAGGCCGACTTGCCGCCCAGTTCGAGGAACATGCGCTTCATCGTCTCGGCGCCCTGGCGCATGATGTGCTTGCCGATCTGGGTCGAGCCGGTGAAGGTGATCAGGTCGACGCGCGGATCTGTGACGAGCATCTCGCCGGCCATCGCCGGGTCCGCGCCGGTGATGACGTTGATCACGCCGGCAGGGAAGCCGGCCTCGGCCGCGAGTTCGCCGAAGATCACCCCGGCCAGCGGCGTATCGGGCGCAGGCTTGAGGATCACTGTGCAGCCGGCGAGCAGCGCCGAGACGACCTTTTCGGCGTTGACGTAGAGCGGGAAGTTCCACGGCGTGATCGCCGCGACGACGCCGATCGGCTCGTAGACCGCCTTGCGGTGCGAGACGTAGCCGCCGCCGTGATCGAGCGTGCCGTAGTCCTTCTCCCAGTTCACGCGCGGATAGACCTCCATCAGCGCCTTCCAGCTACCCAGGCAGGTGGCCACCTGCGCGCGGTTGACCGCGAGCAGCGGCGCGCCGACCTCGTGACGGGCGATCGCGACCAGCTTGTCCATGTTGGCCTCGAACAGCGCGTGCAGCTTCTGGACGAGCGCGAAGCGCTTCTCGTGGTTGGTCGACCAGTCGGTCTCGTCGAAGGCGCGGCGCGCGGCGACGATCGCGGCATCGACGTCGGCGGCCGAGGCATCGGCGGCGACGCCGACGACGTCGCCGGTCCAGGGACCGATGTTGTCGTAGGTCTTGCCGCCTTCGGCGCGGCGCAGGGCGCCGTCGATGAACAGCTTGCCTTCGGGGAGGATCGTGGCGGTTTCGGCCTGGGCCTGGGTGTCCGTCTGCGTGCTCATGGGGCTTCCTCAAAGTTGTGCCGGTCGGCGGGCGCCGGTGTTGCTTCTTCGCGAATCCGGCGCCTAAGCTGATGCCATCTTCACTTCGTCCGGAATATCCAGTAAATAGTGGAAATGTCAACAAGCCAGCTTTCGCCGGAACAGACCCGGTTCATCGACGATCTCGCCGGGCTGCTCGGCGCCTGGTCCATGCCGGCCAATGCCGCGCGGCTCTACGGCTATCTCCAGATCATGAACGTGCCGGTCAGCCTCGAGGAAATCGCCCGCGATCTCGAGATCAGCCGCAGCCACGCGCACACGGCGGCCAAGGTGCTCGAGGACTACGGCAACGCCCGCGGCATCCCCAGCCGCGGCAGCCGCCGCATCCTCTACGTCTGCGGCGACGACCCGGCCACGCCGCTACGGCCGCAGGTCGCCACTCTGGAGAAGATGTCCCAACTCATCGCCAAACGCGGCCCGGACATCGCCGCGGGCGAGGCCGCAGCGAGACTGACACGGCTCGCCGCATTCCACCACGAATTGCACGAGGCCATGCATGTCGTGGTGCGGCCCGCAGACGATCTACAGACCTGAACCGAGTTCGGATCTCGGTAAGGTCGAGCCCTTACGCCAATGCCGGCCAAGTCGGCGGCCTTCGCCGAGCCCTTACGCCTTCACGCCTTGCAACAGAAGCTGGGTGACCACCGCCGCCGTCTGATCCGGGCTGAGCCTCGGCGCCGTGAATTCCCGATTGCCCATGCCGAACAGGCAGGCCAGCAGCAGTTCGGCCACCCCCTCGATCTCGGCTTCGGTCAAGCCGGGCTTGAGCAGGGTTGCGAGCTCGCGCAGGAGCTCGCGAAACTCGCCGCAGGTGGAAGTCACCATCTGCGCGACCTCGGGACTGCGATGGGCCTCGGCGATGATCTCGTGATAGAGCGCATCGTCCTGCTGCGGCGACGCCCATTCGAGGATCATTTGCGCGATGGTGTCCTGGCCCTTTGTCGTGCCATTGCGCACGGCGCTGATGTTGGCGCGCAGTTCGTCCAAGGTGCCATCGGTATCGGCCCGGATGATGTCGCGGATGATGTCGGCCTTGCTGGCGAACGACCGGTAGATGGCCCCTACGCTGACCTGCGCGTCGAGTGCCAGGTCGGCCATCGCGGTGCGATGGAAACCTCGCTCGGAAAACAAACGCTTAGCCGATGCGACGACCTTTTCTCTGACCGGCAACTTATGCTGCAACGCAAAAATTCCTCTCCGGAACGCACAAACTTGTCTTGCGGATCATAGTCGCTCCGGTTAGGAGCATGCAACCGGAATGAACGTTCATTCCGGTTGCTGTCGACTATTTCGGGTGAATGAGATGATGATCCGCGTTCGCGTGCTTCCGCTAAGCATGCTCGCTCTTGTCGCGGCTTGCAGCGCTGAACAGCCGCCTGCACCGCCCCCCGCAAAAGTCGGCGTCGTGACGATCCAGGAGCAGCAGGTGGTCCTCACCGCCGATCTCCCCGGCCGCATATCGGCTTTGGAAACATCGGAAGTTCGCCCGCAAATCAACGGCATAATCCGCCACCGCTTGTTCACCGAAGGTGCCATGGTCAAAGCCGGGCAGGTGCTCTACGAGATCGAGGACGCCCCCTATCGTGCGGCGCTGGGCACCGCCCGCGGCAATCTCGCCAGGGCCCAGGCGACCATCGATTCGACCCGTCTCCAGGCGGAACGCTATCGCAGCCTGATCGGCATCAATGCCGTCAGCCGGCAGGAACTCGACAATGCCGAGGCCTCGGCACGCCAGGCCCGCGCCGATGTTGCAGCGCAAAAATCGGCGGTCGATTCGGCACGCGTCACGCTCGATTTTACGCGGATCCGCGCGCCGATCTCGGGGCGGATCGGCCGTTCGCGCTTCACCGCCGGTGCCCTGGTCCAGGCGGGCCAGGCCGATCCGCTGGCAACGATCCTGCGCAGCGACGAGGTCTTCGTCGACGTGACCCAATCGGCGGCGCAGATCCTCGATCTCAAGATGGCCATGGCCCGCGGCGGGCTCAGCAATGCCGGGCAGGAAAGCCTGCGCGTCAAACTGCTGCTGCCCAACGGCACGACCTATCCCGCCGAAGGCCGGTTGCAGTTCTCCGAAGTGGCGGTCGATCCGCAGACCGGCAGCGTGACCTTGCGCGCGACCTTCCCCAATGCCGAGAGCCTGCTGCTGCCCGGCATGTTCGTGCGTGCGCAGATCGTCGAGGGCGTTCGCCAGCGCGCGATCCTGGCACCGCAACAGGGCATCACCCGCGACCCGCGTGGCCGCGCGACGGCCCTGGTCGTGGGCGCGCAGAACAAGGTCGAACAGCGCAAGGTGACGGCAGAGCGGCCGATCGGCAGCAACTGGGTGATCACCGAAGGGCTCAAGCCGGGGGACCGCCTGATCGTCGAAGGCCTCATGGGCATCAAGCCCGGCGCGGTCGTAACGCCGAGCCGGCCGACCCAGGTCACGGTCGCCGCGACGAAGGGCCGCTGATCCGCCATGTCGCGCTTTTTCATCGACCGCCCCATTTTCGCCTGGGTGCTCGCCGTCATCGTGATGCTGGCGGGCGTGATCGCGCTGCGCAGCCTGCCGATCGCGCAGTTCCCGCCGATCGCCGCCCCGGCGGTCACGATCAGTACGCTCTATCCGGGCGCCGATGCCCAGACGCTCGAGAACACCACGACCCAGCTGATCGAGCAGCAGATGAAGGGCGTCGACAATCTGCGATACTTCTCGTCGAACAGCGACGCCGCGGGCAACCTGCTGATCACGCTGACCTTCGAGCAGGGTACCGATCCCGACATCGCGCAGGTCCAGGTGCAGAACAAGCTGGCCCAAGCGACGCCGCTCCTGCCGCAGGAAGTCCAGCGCGCCGGTCTGCGCGTGGCCAAGTCCACGGCCGATTTCCTGACGGTCGTCGCGCTCTATTCGGAAGACGGATCGCACGACCAGATCGACGTCGGCGACATGGCGGCCTCGAGCCTTCAGGATCCGATCAGCCGCGTCACCGGCGTCGGCGACATCCAGCTGATGGGTGCGCCCTATGCCATGCGCATCTGGCTCGATCCGTTGAAGATGGGCAATCTCGGCCTGACCGTCCCCGACGTGACGGCCGCGCTCCAGGCGCAGAATGCCCAGGTTTCGGCGGGCCAGATCGGCAGCCTGCCGACGGTGGGCGGCCAGGCGCTGAACGCCACGGTCACCGCCCAGTCGCGCCTGCGCACGGCCGAGGAATTCAAGCAGATCGTGCTGCGCGCCGGCAGCGACGGCGCGATCGTCCGGCTGGCCGACGTCGCCCGCGTCGAGCTCGGCGCCGACAACTACAGCTTCCTCGCCAAGTTCAACGGCAAGGAAGCCGTCGGGCTCGGCATCAAGCTGGCCCCCGGCGCCAACGCGCTCGACACCGTGACGGCGGTCAAGGCCGAGGTCGCCAAGCTGTCCAAGGACTTCCCCGCCGACATCAAGGTCGATTTCCCGGTCGACAATTCGACCTTCATCCGCCTCTCGGTCGAGCAGGTCGTGCACACGCTGGTCGAGGCGATCATCCTCGTCTTCATCGTCATGTTCGTGTTCCTGCAGAACTGGCGCGCGACCCTGATCCCGACGATCGCGGTCCCCGTCGTGCTGCTTGGGACCTTCGCGATCCTGCTGGCGGCGGGTTTCACGATCAACACCTTGACCCTGTTCGGCATGGTCCTCGCGATCGGCCTGCTGGTCGACGACGCGATCGTCGTGGTCGAGAACGTCGAGCGCCTGATCCAGGACGAAGGCCTCAGCCCCAAGGAGGCAGCCTACAAGTCGATGGAGGAGATCAGCGGCGCGCTGGTCGGCATCGGCCTCGTCCTGTCCGCCGTGTTCCTGCCGATGGCCTTCTTCGGCGGCTCGACCGGCGTGATCTTCCGCCAGTTCTCGATCACCATCGTCTCGTCGATGGTGCTCTCGGTCTTCGTCGCGCTGATCCTCACGCCGGCGCTCTGCGCGACGATCCTCAAGCCCTCGAAGCACGATCACGGCGAGCGCGGCGGCTTCTTCGGCTGGTTCAACAAGACCTTCGATCGCGGGCTCGACAAATATGCCGGCGGGCTCAGGCGCGTCGAGCATCGCTGGGTGCGCTCGCTGATCGTCTACGGCCTGATCGTCGCAGGCATGGCGCTGCTGTTCGTACGCCTGCCGGGCGGCTTCCTGCCCGACGAGGACCAGGGCATGATGTTCACCCAGGTCGCCCTGCCGCCCGGCTCGACGATGGAGGAGACCGAGCGCGCGGTCGAAACGATGCGCGACTACTACCTGAAGACCGAGAAGGCGAACGTCGCCTCGGTGTTCTCGGTCAGCGGCTTCGGCTTCGTCGGCCAGAGCCAGAACGTGGCGATCGCCTTCATCAAGCTGCGCCCCTGGGCCGAGCGCAAGGGCGCCGACAACACCGCCTCGGCCATCGCCGGCCGCGCCAACCAGCATTTCGCGGGTTACAACGTCGGCCAGATCATCGCCTTCGCTCCGCCCGCGGTGTCGGAACTCGGCAATGCCAGCGGTTTCGACTTCCAGCTCAAGGACATGGGCAATCTCGGCCACGACAAGCTGATCGAAGCGCGCAACCAGCTGCTGGACATGGCGGCGCAGGACAAGCGCCTGGCCCAGGTCCGGCCGAACGGCATCGAGGATACCCCGCAGGTCAAATTGAACGTCGATCAGGTCGCGGCAGCGACGCTCGGCCTGTCGCAGGCGGATATCAACACGACCGTCGCCGTCGCCATGGGCGGCAGCTACATCAACGACTTCATCGATCGCGGCCGGGTGAAGCGCGTCTATGCGCAGTCCGACGCCGAATTCCGCATCACGCCCGAGGCGCTCGGCAACTACTTCGTCCGCGGCACGGGCGGTGCCATGACGCCGTTCTCCTCTTTCGCCACGACCGAGTGGACCTATGGCCCCGCCCGGCTCGAGCGGTACAACGGCGTGTCCTCGGTCCAGATCGCGGGCTCGCCGGCGCCGGGGCTCAGCACCGGCACGGCCATGGCCGCGATGGAGGAACTGGCGGCCAAGCTCCCGCCCGGCATCGGCTTCGAATGGACGGGCATTTCCTACGAGGAGAAGCTGTCCGGCGGCCAGGCGCCCTTGCTCTATGCGCTGTCGCTGCTGATCGTGTTCCTCTGCCTCGCCGCGCTTTACGAGAGCTGGTCGGTGCCGATCGCGGTCCTGCTGGTCGTGCCGCTCGGCGTGGTCGGCGCGATGATCGCGGCGACGCTCGCCGGGCTCAACAACGACATCTACCTGCAGGTCGGCCTGATCACCACGATCGGCGTCTCGGCGAAGAATGCGATCCTGATCGTCGAATTCGCCGAGGAGAAGATGCGCGCGGGCATGCCGGCAGCGGAAGCCGCGCTCGAAGCCGCCAAGCTGCGCCTGCGGCCGATCCTGATGACCTCCTTCGCCTTCGTTTTCGGCGTGCTGCCCCTGGCGCTGTCGAACGGCGCCGGTGCCGGCGGACAGAACGCGATCGGCTGGGCGGTCGTCGGCGGCATGCTGTCCGCAACGATCCTCGCGATCTTCTTCGTCCCGCTGTTCTTCTTCGTCGTCAAACGCCTGTTCCGCCAGGATCGGCCCGCAAGCGACGCGAACGAAGCCGCGGGCGCCCCCGCACGCCCACAGGAAGCCTGAGCCATGATGCCGATCCGCAACTTGCTGCTGGTGACGACGGCGCTCGCGCTGACGGGCTGCAACCTGGCGCCGCGCTACGTCCGCCCGGCCCTGCCCGTTCCCGCCGAGACCCCGCAGGGACCGGCCTATCGGCCCGCCGCCGACACGGGCGATGCGGCCGCGCTGGTAGATACGTCCTGGCAGGTCTTCTTCACCGAACCGCGGCTGCGCGAGGTCATCGCGCTGTCGCTAGCCAACAACCGCGATCTTCGGCTCGCCCTGGCCCGCGTCGAGCAGGCGCGCGCGCAATACCGCGTCCAACGCGCCGACATCTTCCCCAGCCTGAGCGCGACCGGCGGCGCTACCTATCAGAAGTCGCCGCTGGGCAACGTTCAGGGCGGCGGTGCGGGCGCCGGCGCCGGACGCTTCGATATCTATTCGGCGTCGGTCGGCATATCGGCCTGGGAAATCGACCTGTTCGGCCGGGTGCGCAATCTGACCAGGTCGGCGCAGGAGCAGTTCTTCGCGGTCGAGGAAAACCGCAAGGCCAGCCAGATCGCGATCATCGCCGAGGTCGCCACCGCCTGGCTGACCATGGCCGCGGACCAGGAACGGCTGCAGGTCGCGCGCAAGACCGAAGCGGCCTTCCGCCAGACGCTCGAACTGACCCAGGCGCGGTTCCGCGCGGGCGTGGCGTCGGATCTGGACGTGCGGCAGGCAGGCACCAGCCACGACCGCGCGCGCGCCGATATCGCCGCGCTCACCACCCAGGTCACACAGGACCAGAACGCGCTGAACCTGCTCGCCGGCACCAGCGTGGCGCAGGCGCTGCTACCCGAAGCCCTGGCGGACCAGGGCGTCACGCTCGATCGCCTGCCCGGCGAGCTCTCGTCCGAGATCCTGCTGCGCCGACCCGACGTCGTCGCGGCCGAGCATCAGCTGATCGCCGCCCATGCCGATATCGGCGCCGCGCGCGCCAACTTCTTCCCGCGCCTCTCGCTCACCGCGGCGCTCGGCACGATCAGCCTCGGGCTTTCCAACCTGTTCGCCAATGGCAGCGAGAACTGGTCGGTCGCTCCCACGGCGAGCCTGCCGATCTTCGATTTCGGTCGCAACACGGGCAACCTCGACGCGGCCAAGGCGCAGCGCGACGCTATGATCGCCCAGTACGAGAAGACCGTGCAGACCGCTTTCCGCGAGGTCGCGGACGCCCTGGCGCGGCGCGGGACGATCGAGGATCAGCTGGCCGCGCAACGCTCGCTGAGAGGCAACTCCGCAGCCGCCTATCGCCTGTCCGAAGCGCGCTTCCGGGCGGGTGTGGACGGCTTCCTCAACACGCTAGACGCCCAGCGCAGCTTCTATGCCGCCGAACAGGACCTCGTCGCCACGCGACTGGTGCGCGAAGCCAATGCGGTGGAAGTCTATCGCGCGCTCGGCGGCGGGCTCAAGTGAACCGGCGATCGGAGCTCGGCTCGGGCGAGCTCAACCGATGACGTGCGAATACAGGATGTAGGCGACACCGAGCCAGCACAGACCGACGCAAAAGCGATCACCCAGCAAGTCCAGGCGGGTCATAGATCCTCTCCTTCGGGTTTTCCCGATTGCATCAGCCTATATCCATTTCGGACGGGTGCCAAGGCCTGCCTGGAATCCGGCAATCTAGGCGATGGCGCCCTTTCAGCGCATCTGATGAAACGTCAGCTATGTCGGCCGAAGCGCCCCTTCCCTACCGCCGGCCCAACTCCGAGCGCGCATCCACATCGAAACAAGTCACTCGTAGGGCATGTTGCTATGGAGATTGCGCCCGCGAGCCTCGCCGAGGCTTTCGCGCGTGCACGAGGCGAAGATCTTCTCCAGCGTCTCCTCGAAGCGGGCGAGTTCGTCCGCGGGCACTGCCGCGAGGAGCGTATTCTCGAGCTCGCGAACTTCGGCGATCAGCCGGTCGAGAAACGCGACCCCCTCGGGCGTTGCATAAAGCGCGCGGCGGCGGCGATCGACCTCCGACTGGACGCGATCGGCAAGCCCTTCGCGCTCGAGGACATCGACGATCGCGACGATCCGCGACTTGTCGGTCCGCACCTGCTCGGCAAGCTCGTTCTGCGAAATCCCGGGATTGGCAATGATCAAAGCCAGCGAGCCGATCACACCGCTCTTGAGCTTGTGCGCCGCCGTGACGCGATGGAAAGCCGTGGACAGGAAGATATCCGCACGGCGCAGCCGGGCGGTCAGAAGCTGATCCAGAAGTCCTCCATCGACGAAACCGCCGCCCCGAACGCTGCGATTGATCTCCACCGCCAAGTCGTCGCTCTGCATCATCGGGTCCCGTTCCTTTGAGCACGGCCGTTTAACGACCGCCCCGGGCGCAGCCAAGGCGGGCCCGTCATCGACAACCTGCCAGGGCGCTTCTCGGCTCCGTCAGGATCATTCGCGATTTCGAGCCGGTTTCCCGGCAAGGCAACGCAATTCGTTGCATATGGAAAATAGTTGCAGGAATGAAACTAAATTAGTACCGACGTGGACAGGTGACGGCAAGCCGTCAACTCGAGAGCGGAAAAAGCCGCCGGGTGGGAGATGAGCGATGCACCGAACAGGCTAGCCGAAGCTGTTGATTCCGCTCTGCGGGGTCGAAGAATTCCAACAATTCCGGATCATCCGGTTCACGCGAGACCTCGCCGACGATCCGGCAAGTCCGGGACTGCGGACGCGCGCGCATGACGCGCGACAGTCAGGCGCATCGACCGACATAAACAGCACAAGGGAGTAGATGACATGAGAGCCATAAGAACCATCGCGCTTGCCGGCGTCAGCCTCATCGGCTTCGCGCAACCCGCATTTGCCCAGGATACGGCGCCGGGCGAGGCCAGCACGACGGCCGACATCGTCGTCGAGGCACGCCGCCGCGACGAGAGCGTCCAGGACGTGCCGCTCGTGGTCAATGCGGTCACCGCGGAATCGATCAACCGCCTCAACCTGCGCGACTTCAAGGACATCCAGACGGTCGTTCCGGGCCTGACGATGAACAGCAATTCGAACGGGATCGGCACGACCTCGTCGGTGCGCGGCGTCAATTTCGACGTGAACGCGAGCGGCTCGAACGGAACCATCGAATACTATCTCAACGACGCGCCGCTGACCTCGGGCGCGCTGTTCAACGCGATGTACGACATCGGCCAGATCGAAGTCCTGCGCGGTCCCCAGGGCACGCTGCGCGGCCGTGCGGCGCCGTCGGGCTCGATCACGATCGCCCATCGCAAGCCCGACCTTACCCAGGCCGGCGGCTACTTCCAGGGGACGGTCAACACCATCGGCGGGACCAACGTCAACGCCGCGCTCAACGTGCCGATCGTCGAGGATCGGCTGGCGGTACGTGTGGCCGGTCTCGTCGAGGAAGGCGAAGGTAACCGCGTGCACAGCATCAATGCGCCCGGCATCGAACCGATGACGCGCAACCGCTCGGGCCGCGTCTTCGTCCGCGCCGAACCGATCGACGCGATCAGCCTCGAGGGCGTCTATCAGCGCATCGAGCAGCGCAGCCGCCAGTTCGACCAAGTCGCCTGCTTCAACCAGTTCTCGACGAGCGGCGCGGCCTGCCCGACCCGGATCGATCCCGCGGATCGCCTGGGCATCAAGCCGATCCCCCAGACCACGAAAGCAACCTACGACATCTTCACCTGGAAAGCCTCGGCAGGCCTGTTCGGCCAACGGCTGTTCTACGTCGGCTCGTCGGTCCACCAGAAGATCAACGTCTTCGCGCCGCAGGACGAGGCCAATGCCTATCCCGCGCTCAATCTCGGCCAGTTCACCACGAACGATTCCCGGATCAAGAGCCACGAGGTCCGGTTGCAGAACGACGAGCGCGTCGCCGGCATGTTCGACTATGTGGTCGGCTATTTCCGCACCAACGCCTCGACCCCGAGCTATCTGATCACCGAGCGCCTGCAGCCGGTCGCGGGCGTGGTCAGCCTGATCCCCTCGGCGACGCTGCGCGGCAGCAAGACCAGCGAGGAATCCTATTTCGGCAACCTGACGCTGCACCTGGGAGACGCGACCGAGCTCTCGGGCGGCGCGCGCCATATCAAGATCCGCCAGCAGTCCTCGCTGGGCTCGGTCTCGGTACCCGGCCTGGTCGCGCCGCAGCCGATCCAGCAGGACGTCTCCGGCATCGTCAAGAGCGGCACCCTGATCAATCTCGCCTTCGGTGGGGTCGATCGGACCTTCGAGAAGACGATCTTCGCGGCGAGCGCAAAGCACCGTTTCAGCGACGCTCTGATGGTCTACGCGAACTTCGGCACCTCGTTCCGTCCGGGCAACAACGTGGTGCGCTCGACCGTGAATGCGCGCGCCTCCGCGCTCGAGACCGGCTTCCTGGTCCTGCCCAGCGAGACCTCGAAGTCCTACGAAATCGGCGTGAAGTCCGATCTCCTCGACAACACGCTGAAGATCAACGTCGCGGCATTCCAGCAGGACTACAAGAACTACCCGTTCCGCTCGCCCTCAGGCGTCTTCTACATCAACTATGCGACCGCGACTTCGGCTCCGGCCGTGGCCTCGTTCAACTTCGTGTCGCCGGTGCCGGTGCGCGTGCGCGGCTTCGAGTTCGAGGCGGACTGGCGTCCGATCGAACGGCTCAGCCTCAACCTCAACTTCGCCTACGCTATGGGCAAGATCAAGAACGGCCAGGTCGCCTGTCTCGATCTCAACGGCGACGGCACGCCCGACAGCGTGACGAGCGCACCGTCAGCGACGGCGCTGCTGGCGGCGGTCGGCGCGAACAACCTTTCGACCTGCCCGGTGAACTTCCGCTCGATGACCTCGTCGCCGTGGAATGCCAACGTCCAGGCCGAGTATTCGCACCCGGTCGCGAGCGGTATCGACCTGTTCGCGCGCGGTCTCTTCACCTTCAGCGGCAGTTCGCTGAACGACCCGGCCAACGCCTTCGACGATTACGATTCCTACGGGCGCCTCAATCTCTATGCGGGCGTTCGCAGCGAGGATTCGAGCTGGGAGCTGACGTTCTACGGCAAGAACCTGTTCAACAACAAAACCATCCTCGCCACGAGCAATGGCCCCGCCTTCACCGCGGTCACCGGCGGCGCCACGATCAACAGCCCCTACATCAGCCTAGGTAACCCGAGCACACCGGGCCTTACCGCGCCGCGCGAGTTCGGCGTCAACCTGCGCGTCGCTTTCGGCTCGCGCTAGTCGATACGAAAAAGGGAAGCCGTCCGAATGGATAGCTTCCCGCATTTTCTCCTGATGAGGTCACCGCCTCAAGCGGACAACGATTCTAAAGGCCACGGCAGCGGCAAATGCCTGATGCTGAATGCCGCTCTGCACGCCGGCGCTTCGTGCGGATCGAAAGGATCGCCGCTCTCAAACCGCGCGATCGAAGCGCCAGCGGCTGGCCCCACTGACGATCTCCAGCTGCCGGCCAGTCTCTCGTACTTGGTATCGTTCGGTAGAATTGGTGAGCGCCGAACTCCCGCTGCGGCCGCAGCTCGTGTTGAACGTTTCGGTGCCCCCCACAACCGCGAAGGCGAGCGTAGCTCCGGCACGAGAGACTCGACCATGCTTCACTTGATTCGTGTTCATCGTGCAACCCGGCTTTTCCTGGTGACGGCGAGAGATCGACCATTTGAAGCCACCAGCGGCATCAATTTCCAGCGTCATCGTCCGGGCGACGTCGAGCATCACCGGCTCGGTGACGACCGTCGTCCGGGTCATCGAGCCATAGCCAACGGTGCCGCCCAAGTTGGTGCCCGGCGTAACGCCGACATTCGGCACGAGCTTGATCCGGGGCACCAGCACGAGTTCCTTGCCACTGCTGACCTGGGTCCAGCGTCCGGCAAGGCCGGATGTCCCGCTTTGCGCGTGAAGCAATGGACCGATCGTTGCGGCAGCGACGACGAGCGCGACCAGGGATTTCGTGGGCACCGTCATCAGAACACGCCCACCCAGCCGTCACTTGCGGCATATTCGTTGGCTTTGCCCCAACACATCAGGCTGGGACGCTCGGCACTCTTGCCGTCTTTCTCCAATCGATAGGTCATCTTGCGGCAACGAAAGCCATTGACCCGCTCCTCGCTGTTGATGGTTAGCGATCCGGCAAAGCCGTTCGACGTCCAGAGGTGGACATGGCCGATCGGCAGACGCTCGAGGCGCTTTTCGTCCCCGCGATAAGCTCCCGAGAACTCGTCGCGCGGCCAGCTTGGCCAGCCCGAATAGGCGTAGCCGCCCTCGCATCCGGTGCACCTCACTTTCCCGAATTCGGTGTAGGCAGTCTTCGCCGTCTTCCATTCTGCGGGGATCGGCATGCGACTGGGATACTGCGCGTCCGCCTCGGCCTGACGGCGAGCCGCGCGCTGGGTCGCCGTTTCGGCCGGCTGGCGCGTGGCGGTCATCGTCTGTGGATCGGCATCCTCGTCAGTGCGCTCGACCTTGTCCTGATTGCGGCAGCCCGCGACCGACGCCGCCTCGCTCATTCGCTGCGACGCACCGATGCTGGCCGTATCCTTGATATCCGTGCCGAGATTGCGATTGCCGCTCAACGCGCCTTCGAGCCGAGTGAACAGCCCGCCGGATCCTTCCGCGCCGAACAGGCTAGGCCGGCGCTTCTTGGCCTGGGCGGCGCAGTCGGACTGCGCCCAAGCCGGGGACGGCAGTATCGCGCCGGCAGCAAAGATCAGCCCGGCGGCAAGATTGAGGTGTAGGATGGTCTTCATGACAAGTTCCTGAATCAAGGCGGAGAAAGGGGCGGTCAGCGTGCCGACCAGGTCGACACGACAGCCTCGCGCTCAGTGTCGCTCGTGTTCTCGACCTTCAGCCTCCAGACACCCTTGGCGACCGGGCGATCGACCACGATCGATCGGAACGGCTGCGACGCCTGCGGTGTCTGGGTGAGGTTGCTGCCGACGACGACGCCGGTCTGATCGATCAGCGTCGCCGACACGACGCTCGCAGCGAGTAGATTGACGCCGAGCTGGCGTCCTTCGCTTACCGGAATCTCGAGCTCGACCATCGCACGCGGCGCGAGCTTCACCAGCTTGACGAAATCGGGTTTGTCGGATGCGGTCGCGGGCGTTTCGTCGTCACCGATCAGCATGAGGCGCCCGCCCGATGCTGCACCACTGCCGCCGCCCGTCGCACGCTGCGCCTTGGGGCCCTTGGCGAGGCGCGGCTTGACGAATGACGAGAACGGCGGGGTGCCGGTCATGTCGGTGTGCAGCACCTTGTCTTCCACGGCATCTGCGATCGTCCAGCGCGCCGACGGCACCGTCACCACCCCGTCGTTCCATCCCACGGTCTTGCACATCGTGGGAAGGATATTGCCCGCCAGGACCGAAAACTCGACGCCCTTGCGTTCACCATGCTCGGCGTTGAACTTCGCGACTACGTCCGTGCGCAGTTCGCGGAGGGCTTCCATCGGCTTGTCGAGGAAATCCAGCGTTGCGCTCAAGACATCGGCGCAAGGGCTTCCCATATTGGGTGTGCCAAGCATGACCAGGCGCGTGATTTGCGGCTTTCCGTCGGCATAGCCCGGCATCATCGCATGGATGTAACGCCGGCTGATCAGGCCCCCCATCGAGTGCGCGACGAGATCGACGTGCCAGGCGTTGCGCTCGGCCTGCGCATGTTCGACGGTCTTGGCCAGCTCGAAAGCGTTCTGCGCAATCGTATAGGTCGGTCCGAAGCTACCAACTTCCTCGCCGGTGCTCATCCGACCATGCTCGGGCTTTTCACCGACCGGAAACGCCTTCCAGTCGTAACTGTGGCTGGTCGTCAGGATGTTCTGCCACGTTTCCCAGGCGCGCCAGTTCGACCACAGGCCATGCACCAGCACGAGCGGTCGCGGCGCGACCTTCAGGTTCTTCGTCTGTTCATCGACCTTCTTGCCCCGGTCCTCGAGCTCGGCACGGATGCGCTGCACGAGCCGCGGGCGGCCGTCGTCGTACCACGCATAGCCCGAGCTATCCCAGTCGAAGGTCACTTCGCGCTGCTCGCCGGCCGGAATGACGACGGACAGCTCGGTAATCGAACTGTCCGGCTTGGCGCCGTCCCACTTGTCGCCCTTGTACGTCTCCTTGAATTTGAGGGTGGGCGCCTCCTCCTCGCCGCCGTCGTTGGCCACGACCGCGGTGACCCGCACGCGATTGCCATCGATAGTGCCGCGCTGCTCGGTAATCTCCTGCCAGTCATTCCAGCGCGGGAAGCGCATGTCCTCGAACCTGAGGTCGACGAGGCGCAGCGTCGGACCGCAACGGCGCAGGTTCCAGCTGAGCGTCTGGGTGACGTTCTGCCAGGTCTTCGAGAAGCTGCCGCTCAGGCGATTGGGATCGGACGGGCTGAACCGCTCGTCACCGTCGGTGCTAAACCGCTCGCCATCGATCTTGATCGGAGTTTCCGGAATGCTCCGGTTGGAGCCCTTCCTCGGTGTGCATTGCCCGCTGTAGCTGGCGCTGGACGAGCCGCTCAGAACGCCTTCGATCTCCGGCAGGCCTATGCTGACGGTGTAGGTGCCGTCATCGTTGACGCCGACATGGACGTCGGCCTCCAAACCATTGCCACTTCCGCGTGTCTCCGACTTGTCCACGAAGCTGCCCGAGACCTCGTGGCGCTGCTTGGTGAGCGGACAGACATCCTGGTCCTGGGCCGACCTGGTCTCGGTCGAGCTCGAGGTCATCGCGATGTTCGCGCGGCCGGCGCTCAGCCCTGCCCCGCCTTCTGCGCGAACCGCGATGCTGGCACCGTAATTGTAGGCCAGGTTGAAGTTCGTCGTCTCCGTGCCCTTGCGCGAAACCCGATCGACCGTCTTGTTGTCGCTCAAGGCCTGGGTGCGCGAATAGTTGATCGTGCCGGTCCAGCCGCTGCTGCATTGCGCGGCGATCGCCGGCGCAGCGACGCCCGACAAGATCACACCAACCGCAAACGCGGGAAAACAACGTAGCGCCGTCACATGAACCTCCTGTCCGTTCGGCGATCGACTACAGGCGGATCGGAAATGGCGCGGCACTGCTGCTTCGAAGCAGGATAACGACGCGACCGACCGGCGCCGCTGCGACCAAGGCCGACGATGGCGCGACCAAAGCAGCCCTGCTGATCCGATCCCAAGACACCAACGCCTCGATCCTCCCGCGTCGCAGCTCCGGGAGGCGTCCGTTTCTCACGATGTCAGGATTTCCGTCAGATCCGGTCGGATGTTTCGCTCCAACTGACCCGCTACGTGCGATCAATCGGATAGAGCCGGCAAAGTCGAGCTCTTGGGGCTGTCTGCCGGCAAGCGAAGCGGATTTTCGCCTAGGCCAAACCCAGCCGCGCCAGCACCGCCTTTACATAGCTGGGGCCCACCTGCACTTCCGCACCGTCGCGCATCTCGAGCGCGATCAGCCCCTTGCCGAGCCGCTGAACCCCGGTGACCAGGCCCGGCCGGACGAAGGTCGAACGGTGCACGCGCATCAGCTCCTGGGGGTCGAGCATCTGCTCCAGCGCGGTCATCGAGATGCGGTGGATGAAGCTGCGCGTGGCGGTGTGCAACAGGACATAGTCCTTGGCCGCCTCGATCCATTCGATCTGGCCAATCGCCAGGCGGACCTGGCCGCCTGGCACCTGCACCCATATGGATTCCTCGCGCGTCGACGCCTCGGTCTGCGGCATCGCCGCCAGCCGTTCGGCCGCGTCACGCTGGCTCCGCCGCCGCCGCGCGCGTTCTACCGCCTGGCGCAGCCGATCGAAGCGCACCGGCTTGAGCAGATAATCCGCCGCCTCGACCTCGAAGGCGTCGGGAGCATATTCCTCGAAGGCGGTCACGAACACGATCTCGGGCCGCTCCTCGTCCGGGAGGTCCGAGGCAACGCGCAGCCCGCTCTTCTGCGGCATCGAGATATCGAGCATGACCAGGTCGGGGCGTGTGGACGCGATCTGAGCCTCGGCCTCATGCCCCGTTGCAGCCGTGCCGACGATCTCGACCTGGTCGATGTCCTCGAACAAGGTGGCAAGCCGGCGCAGCGCCAGCGGCTCGTCATCGACCAGCAGGACGCGCAGCGCGGTCATGCCGCCGGCGCCTGAGCGAAGCGCCGCGTCAGCGGCATGCGCAGGATCGAGACGAAGCCGCGTTCGCGCTGCGCGGTCTCGAGCGTGCCTGCACTGCCGTAGAGCGTGTGCAGGCGCTGACGCACGTTGGCGATACCCACTCCCGTCCCGGGCTTGGCAGAGGCTTCTCCGCCAGCCCCGTCATCCTCGACGAAGATCATCAGGCTCTCACCGTCGGCCGCGGCTTCGACCGAGATCGCCACCGGTTCGGCCGACGGCGCCACGGCATATTTGATCGCGTTCTCGACCAATGGCTGCAGCACGAAGCTCGGCACCAGAGCGTCGTTGAGCTCGCTCGGGCAGACGAAGGCCACTTCCAGCCGCTCGCCGAAGCGGACGCTCTCGATCTCGAGATAGTGCTGGAGCGTGGCGAGTTCGTCCTCGAGCGGGATCAGAGCGTCGGCGTTGTCGGCCAGGGTCGCGCGGAGGAATTCCGACAGCTTGCCCAGCATCGCGTCGGCTGGGCCGTATTCACGTGTGACGATCAGCGAGGAGATGGCGTTGAGCGTGTTGAACAGGAAATGCGGGTTCAACTGATAGCGCAGGGCCGCGAGCCGCGCCGCACTGGCCGCCGCCTCCGCCTTGCTCGCGGTTTCGCGCGCCAAGGCCAGTTCGCGCTCGCGCTCGCGCGCGAGGTTGGTGGCGTCAATGAGCGAGAAGGCCGTGCCGAGCAGCGCGAACTCCCAGACCAGGGCCGCGAATGCATTGCTGACGCGAAAGGCGAAAGGCGCCGGCCGCGCGGCGTGCGGATAGTAGTGATCGAGTATTTGCGAGATCAACGCTTCGGACATGGCCAGCAACAGCGCCGCGATCACCACCGCCGCGCCGACGACCGCGAAGCGGACGAGCCTTCCTCGCTCGCGAACGGCCCGCACGCCCATATAGACTCCGGCCGACAACAGCGAACCGACGACGCAAAGGTTCACCAGCGAGATGATCATGTTCCATCCCGCGCCCCCGCTACGCGAGAGATGGAAAGGAACCATCAGGAAGAGCGACGTGAGTATCCATGTCGCCGCAATCAGCGCCGCCGCCTGCCGAAAGTCGGATCTGGGATTCATGCCTTGCCTATATCCGCTTCAGGTAACCGAGGCTCAATAGACCTCGTGCCAGTTCTCCACGCTCGACGCGCTGCAAGCCAGCCTCCAGCAGATCAGGCTCGGACGACTGGCGGACACGGTTCCCCCGACCAGGTTGTCGTGCCGTCGCCAACCGATGAGGCGGCGACGGCCCACAAACGCGTGGGGCATCCTGGTCTCCCTGTCCGAACGAGTATGAAAGCGCATCAAGTCACCGCCTTCATGCGGCGGCGGATATCGTCCCAGTCGAGCATGAACATCGCCGCAGCGAGCCGCGCGAGCGGACGGTCGGGGTTCAACCGATCGCCGCGCAGGTCTTCGTTCTCGTGCGAATGGCTCGACACGTGGGCCAGCAGCGGATGCACGCCCGCCGCCATCGGCTGATACCAGCTTCGGTCATCCTGCAGTTCGAGCGCGAGGGCGCGCGGGCCCCAGGCATAGTCCGAATTGGGATCGTAGTCGGGCAACCGGTCGGCGGCGTAGATTCCGTAAGCCGCTCCCGTGCGGACCTGGAAACCACCTCGCTCCACCCCTTCGGCCTGAACCCGACGTCGCGCCATCATGTCGTAAGGGTTGAGATGGACACTGAGGACCGCCCCCTCCTCCGACGGCGTCAGATAGCGACCATCACGCTGAATCGTATCGGGTTTTCCCTCGATCACGCTCTTCGCATTGATGCTCAGGATCGCCCCCACCAGCCGCACCCCGTCGAGCGTCGGCACCACCGCGATGTTGATATCCGCCTGCAGGCTTGCACCGCGCACGTCGTGCAGCGACGGCTGGCGCATCAGTGCTTCGAAGGCGACCATCGCGCGGCGACGCAGCAGATCGATCTCGGCCAGCGGGATCCGCGCGAGGTTGCGCGGTTGGTGCACATGGATGTCGGGGATCTTCGAATACCAGCCGGGCAAGCCGCCACCAAGCATCGGCGTCGCGACCGCCCAACGCTCCATCAGCCGCCTGGGCGCACGACCGTCGGTGGTGGCCGCCTGGGCCGCGGACATCGCCGGCACGGTCGCAAAAAGCCCCAGCATGACGAGTTTGGCTAGCGAACGCCGCACGTCTGCCACTCGCCTCAACGCGGCAGGCCCAGCGCGCCGCCGAGACCGCGCAAAAGGCCGCGTCGCTTCTTCGGCTGCGCGGGGGACGCATCGTCGTCCTCGTCATCACCGCCGCCCATCAGGCTCGCCATGTCGACACCGAGCATGCCCATGTGCGTCGCCTTGGTCCGCAGCTTGACCGTCCAGCCGGCCGGCGCCTCGCGCGGCGCGCCATAGTTCACCTCGGAACCATAGGCGGTCATCATCAGCATCGCCGATTCCGCCGCCTTGGCGACCGCGGCCGGCACCGCGCATTCGCTCGTTTCGGGTGCCAGCAGGATACGCTGCTGGACCAGGCGAGCGATATCACCCTGCTCGAGATAGTCGGGCAGGACCATGCCCGGCATGCGCACCGCGCTCGAGGTCCACATGACGACGGTGCCGTCCGCGCGCGCCCCCGTGACGGTCAGGATATAACCGCGTGCCTGCGCCTGGGTCGCCCAGGAAACCTTGACCGCCCCCGATGCCAGCTTGGCGTCACGCGGGTTGAGCGGCGCGAGGAAATCGCTTCCTGCGGCGACCGCGAAACGCATCTCGGGCGAATAGTTGCCCTGCACGACGTGATCGCCGACGAGCGAAGCCTCGCGCGGCAGCCGCGTGCCCTTGCGGCCACCCAGCCACTCGCCGTAGGTCGCGTGGCGCCCGGTCGAAGGCGGGTTCATCGTCCGCACTTGCGGGATCGCACCGAAGGGCGACGCAGCGCCCGGTCGCATCGTCGAAAGATCGATGACGAAAGGCTGTCCGGCAGATGCCGCCTCGCCGCAGCCCCAATAGAGCTCCATCCGCCCCTTGGGCTGTTGCTGCGGACCGGGGCGGTAGTCACGCCGGCTATCGACCTTGGGCACGCCCGTCTGAGGCGTGACGAGCGGCAGGCGCTCGCCCGCGCGTAGCACCTGCGGCGGCAAATGCTCGGCGCTCGGCGCGGCATTGCGGCGCAGCGAGCCAAGTTGGAGCATCAGGCTCTTCTCGACGCCCGCGGGCTGGCCGGTGGCCATGCCCGAGACGGTCTCGGCGGAGAGCCAGTAATCGGCCTCGACCTTCGGCCTCTGCACCTGCTGTGCGAGCGCGGTCGTGGCAGCGACGGCGAGCGCGCCGAGCGCCACGCCGCAGATCAGGATAGTTTTCATGACGGGTTCGCTTTCGGATCAGGATTGCGGAACCGCCGCCACGCGCGGCGGCGAGATGTGCAGGCGCAGACCCGGATGATCGATCACCAGGCGCCGGTCGGCGAAAGTGTCGATCCCGAGGATCACCGCGGGCTGGTCGAGCCCGAAGCCCAGTTCCTTGAACACCGAGAGGTCGGCAATCCGAGCCTTGCCGCCCTCGACCTTTGCCTCGCCGATCATTAGCGCGTTCAGAGACGTCTCGACGCTCGCGGTCGCGTGGTTCGTCGCCCCCTTGATGTCCGATGCCTTGACCAGACCGGGGCTGTCGGGCGTCAGACCGATCGCCTTTGCCCCCGCCCAGTTGACGATCGTGCCGCGCGCGCCGGTATCGAGCACGGCAGGCATCTCGACGCCGTTGACGCGCACGACCAGCCGCGGCGCGCGGTGCTTGTCGAGGGTCAAGGGCGTCGAGGCCGTCAGGCCGTCGAGCATTCCGGCCTCGAGCTTCGGAACCATGCGCCAAGTGCGGCCGGGCATGTCCATCTCGACCACGAAATCGGCGATGATGTCGGCACCGAGTATGCCGTCGACGCCAAGCCGGTCGGTCGGTCCCGGCGGCAAAAGCATCAGTTCGGGCGAGCGGAAGCTCTGGCGGGCGACCTGCAGGTCTCCGACCACGGCGGTCTCCACGTCGACCCGGCCCGAGGCCCCGTCGAGCGGGTCGTTGGAGGGCTTGGCGACCAGGCCCGGCATCTCGGCGCGCAGCTTGGGCATGATCGTGGTGCTGCTCGCCGCCGTGTCGATGACGAAACGCCGCGGTGCCGAGCCGTCGATGCTCACTTGGACGACGGGATGCCCCGATGGCAGCACTTCGAGCGGTTGCGGGGCCGCGGCCTGCGGCGCGGTGACGGAGGCATGCGCCTGAACGCTGACAAGCACGCCGAGCAGGCCGAACATGCTCAGGCTATGACGGTATAGGGAACGAGCCACGCTGGATCTCCTGGCGGCGGGGTGCCGCGATCAGGGGCGGGCTATGCCGAGCCGTGCGCAGGCTCCAGGCACCTGCGACCGAGGCGGATGATCATTCGCCCAGCAGATCCTCCCGCGACGAAACCCGTCGTCGGCGCGACGAAACCGAGAGGCGTGGGGTGCGACACTGCCCCCGTTTCCCAACCTCTCCGACTAAACCCAGCTTCTCAGCAGGCCACCGGATTGCGATTGACGTGTGATGAAGGAAAGGCGGCGTTCGAGAGGACGCAATGTCACATCGATCCGCAACTCCCATCTCCAAGGCTCGGGTTCCGCTCCCACTGCCAGGCATCGACCACCTCGCCCCGCGGCAGATAGGTGAGCGGGAAAATCTCCGCGCCGCGGCGAATGCGCAAGTTCAGGCTTTCGTTCTGCTCGCCCTGGATGGCGTCCTGCGGGACCGGGTCGACGATCTCGTCGCCGTCGCGCAGCCCCGCTGCTGCGGCGGCCGAGCCGGCGATCAGACCGCGCACGATCCGCTTGGGCTCGGCCAGCACCGCGGGCTCGAAGCCCAGCTCGTAGCGACGCAACGGCTTGGCGATCCGGCGGAAGCAGGGGCCGAAGGCGTCGCTCGCCGGAACGGGGATGTCGCCTTCGAGGAAGCCGCGAAAGCGCTGCACCGCACCCTCGCCGAGGTCCTGCCGCAGCAGCGCTTCCCAATCGGCATTGGTATTGCGCGCACCGGTCTGCTCGTGCGCGAGCATGGCCTTCATCAGATCGTCGAGCGACCGCTTGCCGCCCGAGGCCTTGCGCAGTTCGTCGTCGAGCGCGGCGAAGTAGAGCATGCCGCGGTCATAGGGCAGCGTGCGCACGCGTGTGTCGGCCCAGAAGCGTTTGGGCACCTCGCGGTTGGGCACGCGGGCCATGGCGCTGGTGTAATAGCGCGCCGCAGTCCAGTTGACGTCGGCGATGTACTGTTCGGGCGTCAGCAGCCCGAAGCGGAACGGGAGCCGCGCCTGGTAGAAGGTCGCCAGCCCCTCGCCAAACCACGAGGATTCGAGCCCACCGGGTTCGGCGATGAACGGCTGGAAGGTGTGAAACATCTCATGCGCCAGGGTCAGGCGGATCTTGCCGAGATCGCGGCAGCTGTTCTTACCGAAGGTCGTGACGAAGGCGTGGTGCAGGCCGACCCCGCCGCCGGCGTTGATCGGGTTGTGGCGCAGGAACACGCCATAGGGCTGTGCGTCCTTGCGCGCGAAGAAACGCGCATATTGGCCATAGAGCTTGCCGGTCCAGCCGAGCAGTTCGCTCGCGTCGAAGCAGGGCGATCCCTGCCAGGCGCCGAAGAAGCCCGCCGCGGGCACCTTGGCCGGCCAGGTGCCGATCCGGCCGGCCATGAAGAAGCTCATGCGCAGTTCGGCGCCATCGAGCGGCTGGGCGGCGGTTCGGCGCCCCTCGCCCAGCGAACTGACGCCGCGACTGCCCTTGGGCGCGCGCGTCAGGTCCCAGGCATAGGTCGTGCGGTAACGCCCCTCGCCCGGCGGCAGCAGCAGGAACATGTGCCCCGCCGCCGAGACGCCCTGGCCGTCGGCACTGAACGAGAACGGCGGCGCCGGCCCGCGCGGCGGCAGGGCCGCCTCGGCGGGCACGCTGTAGCGCACGGTCAGCGGCCCGGTGATCGCGCGGTCTGCCAGCCACTCGCGCGAGGGACCGCCGCCCACCGCGTCGCGCATCCCCGCCTCGGGCAGATCGACGTCGCGCGGAGTCAGCGTCAACGGCCCGGCTGCGTCGCGCGCCGCGAAGCCGGTCATCACCGTCGCGACCGTATCGACGTTGCTCGCCACCAGCGGCAGCCGCAGCACCGGCGTGCCCGCCGCAGCTGTCAGCCCGTCGAAGCGCAGGGTCACCGCCACGGTCCCGATCGCGTCAGCGTGATCGGGCGCGGCGATCGGCGCTAGGGTCACGGTGACCGCGGGTTCGGCGGCCTGCAGGCTGGCTGGCACGGCGAGTGCCGCGAGTGTGGCCGAGGCCAGGGTCGACAGGAAATGCGCCGGCTTCATGGGCAGTCTCTCAATATGAAAAGTGCGCGGGAACCGAGGCTCCCGCGCACTTCTTCCGCACATTGTTACACGAGGCCTCAGAAGTTCCGCGCCACGGTCACGCCGAAGGTGCGCGGCACGATGTACAGCGCGGTCGGCACGGCCGTACCGTTGCGGTTGTCGGCGATCGAGATGCCACGCGTGTCGGTCACGTTGCGCACATAGAGGCTCAGGCTCCAGTCCTCGTCGTAGACTAGGCCGCCGCGCAGATCGAGCGTGGTGTAGCTGGGCATCAGGATGCGCGGGCGCGTGGCGCCGGCATCGTTGTTCTGGAACTCGCCCGGACGGTTGCCGACGTGGATCACCGTGAAGCCGAGGTTGCCCTTGAGCCGTTCGGTCAGCGGGAATTCCTGCTGCGCGCTGACGCTGCCCGCCACCTTGGCGGTGAACGGCAGGCGATCGCCGGGCAGGCCGCGGAAGCCCACGCCGCCGGGCAGGGTCAGGATGTCCTGCGTGATCTCGGCATCGGTATAGGCGAAGTTCGCATCGATCGACATGCCCTGCCAGGGCGTGACGTTCGCGGCGAATTCGAAGCCGCGGCTGCGCGCCTTGCCGCCATTGGCGACATAGGTCAGCGAGGTAACCGGATCGGCGCCCTGGAGCTGGATGTTCTTCCAGTCGATCTGGAACAGCGAGGCGTCGAGCGTCAGCACGCCCGGAACGACCTTGCCCTTGAAGCCCAGTTCGTAGTTCACGACGCGGTCGGGACCGAACGAGGCCGGCGCGAGCGGCGGCTTGTTGATGTTCGGGCCACCGGGACGATAGCCGCTGGCGACGCGGGCATAGGCCATGATGTCGGGCGTGAAGTGATAGCTGGGTGAGATCACCCAGGTGGCAGCGCTGTCGTTCGAGCGACCGATCGTGGTGCCCGACGGGCCGAAGGTCGTCTCGACCTGCGGCGCCAGCACCAGGTTGCTGAAGTTCTCCTGCTTGTTGCTGGCGTAGCGGCCACCCATCTGCAGGTCGAGCTTGTCGGTCAGGTGCCAGGTGACGTCGGCGAAGGCCGCATATTCACGATAGCTGCCGGGGCCGGTGCCGATGTAGGGCGTGCCCGAGCCGCTGCCGCTCATGACCAGGGTCTGGTCGGTGGTGGCACGCTCGTTGGTGTAGAAGCCGCCCAGCACGAAGTTGAACGGACCGGCATCGCCCGAAACGCGCACTTCCTGCGAGAACTTGGTGGTCTTGTCGGCATTGACGATCTGGACGCCGGGCACGGTGGCCAGGCCGAAGCGCGCGCGCAGCAGGCCGCCGAACACGCCGGTGACGTCGCTGGTGATCGCGTTGGTCGCCTCGCTCCAGGCGCTGATCGAGGTCACCTTGACCGGGCCGAGGTCGAGCTCGGCACGGGCGCTGTAGAGCTCGAACTTGGCCGAATTCGGCGAAGGCAGCGAGCGGATGGTCAGTTCGCCGTCGACCGGATCGAAGGTGGTCGGTGCGGTCGCGGCATTGGTGCCGGTGTAGCAGGCGGCGCAGATGCGCACGCCGCCGGCGATGACCGCGAGGTCGCTGTTGATCGCGTCCTGCTTCTGCTGCAGCGCCGAGAACACCAGCTTGAGATTGTGCGTCGGCTGGACCAGCGCGGCGGCGCGGAAGCCCCAGACGTCGCGGGTATTGACGTTCTTCTCGCCGGTCAGCGCATTGTCGAGATAGGGCGCGTCCTCGCGCTTGAAGGCGCTACCCGCGATCGCCAGCCAGTCGGTGATCGGCAGGTTGACCGAGCCGCGCAGCGAATAGCCGAAGTCGCCGTGCGACACCGCGGTGCCGCCGGCCTCGACGCGGCCCGAGATATGCTCGGTGCTCGGCTCCTTGAGCACGTACTTGATCAGGCCGCCGAGGCTGGCCGCACCGTAGAGCGTTCCCTGCGGGCCGCGCAGCACTTCGACCCGCTCGATCGCGCTGGCGTCGAAGTCGGGGAGCGGCGGCTGGCCGGTGGCGGTGGTGCCGCCGAACTGGACGTCGTCGACCAGCAGCGCCACGGTCGGGCCGGTCGCACCGCCCGTGGTCACGCCGCGCAGCGAGATCGCCGCGACGCGCTGACCGGCGTACTGCAGGCCGGGAACGCGGTTGTAGTAGTCGGACAGGCGATTGAGGTTCTGCGTGGTCAGCGTCTCGGCCGAGACGGCACTGATCGCCAGCGGCACGTCGATCAGGCGCTCGGTGCGCTTCTGCGCGGTGACGACGATTTCGGAGCCCGAGGCATCGCCCTCGGGGGCTTCCTGCGCCAGGGCCGGCATCGCCGAGGCGAGCGCGGCAAGGGCCACCGAGGTGGTTGCGACGTGCTTGAACGTTCTCATCTACTGACCTCCACTGATTTGTTTTTGCGCCGCGTCAGGCCCGCAGGCCCGCGCAGCGCTTGTCATATTTGCGACCCGAAGCGGCTCTATCGGCCACAATGCGGACTTGTATTCACCCCCGCCCTGGGGGAGGCGGTCGGGGGCAGCTATAGCTGCAGCCCTCCGCCAGAATTATTTTCATTCGCGGCCCGGCGCGCGGCGCGCGCATAAACTTTTGCGAAACCTCTCGTCCGGGGGAAAAATTTCCTCAGGCGGCCGATGCCCTGTCACGATAGGCGCGCAGCCCGTCCTCGAGCGCCGCCAGGCCCGTGGTCAGCCGCTCGGGATCGAGGCAGAAGCCCAGCCGGATACGACCCGGCGTGCCGAAATATTCGCCTGGCGCGACGAGCACGCCCGACCGCTCGATCAGCCAGCGCGAGAAGGCACGCGCATCGGCCACGCCGGGCAGCGACGGGAAGCAGATGCAGCCGTCATCGGGCAGCAGGCCACCGATCAGCCCTTCGGCCGAAACGCGCGCGAACCAGGCATCGAACACCGGCCGGCAGCGGGCGACGTAGTCGCGCGAATGGGCGTCGAACACCGCGCGATTGGCCATGACCTGCGCGGCAACCGCGTGCGACAGAGTCGATACGCCAAACTCGGTGCTCTCGCTGAGCCGGCGGATCGGCGCGAGCGCTTCGGGCGCACCGACGATCCAGCCGCAGCGCAAGGTGCCGAGACCATAGATCTTGGTCAGGCTCGACAGGCTGAGCACCGCCGGCGACAACGCCTGGGCCGGACAGGGCCAGACTCCCTCGCCCGCGTAGTCGGCATAGACCTCGTCCACTACCAGCAGGAAGCCGCGCCGCTCGGCGAGATCGGCCAACTGCTTCATGCCCGCATGATCGACGGGCATGCCCGAGGGATTGTGCAGGTTGGAGATCACCACCAGCCGCGTGCGCGGATGCAGCTTGGCCTCGACCGCGGCGGGATCGATCGTGAAACGTTCGCCCGAGCGCTCGAAGCGATCGACCGCGACGCCCTGCACTTCGGCAAGGCCGGTGAACAGGTCGAAGCTCGGCGTCTCGATCAGCACGCGGTCGCCCGGCGCCAGGCAGGCGCGGTAGATCAGCGCGAGGCCGCTGGTGGCACCGGTCGTGCAGATCACATGATCCTGCGGCACCTGGTACTGCGCGGCCAGCATCTCGCGGATGAAGGGATTGCCGCCCGAGAAGGCGCTGACGTAGTAGCGCGACAGTTCGGGCACCGCGGTTGCGGCCACGGCTTCGCGCAGCAGTTCGCGCGGCTCGGGTACCGAGCTCTCGAACAGGCTGAGCATGTCCCCCTTGCGCGCGCGCGCCAGACCGATCGCCTGACGCACCCACTGCGTATATGTGCCGGGAGCCTCGTCCATCATTGCGTTCACCTGCTGCCGCCTTGGGGCGGTCTGAAATCCATTTCCGCTTCTAAGCCGTGGAGCGGGAACGGATTATTCTATCTGCGGGGCCAAAACCGGGGTTTCGGCATAATTTGATCGGCCTTTGCGGCTATGTACGGTTGGTTTCGCCGCGCATCTCGTGCCGGCCCTTGGCGAACCAGTAGATCAGCCCAATCACGAACCAGCCGCCGATCAGAGCATAGGGCCGCGGATCGGCCTCGACGCCGAGCACGGCGATCACCAGCGCGCAGACCACCCCGGCATAGCCGACCGCGACCACGGTGCGCGGCGCCAGCCGCACCTGCGCGCGCGCGTGAATCTCGGGATGGCGGCGCGCCACGACGGTCGCCGAATAGGAACAGGCCATATACTTGAGCATCGTCGGCACGTTCACCGCGAGCAGCAGGAAGATCAGGCTCGGCGGCAGAAGGAGGCCCGCCATCGCGCAGCCATAGGCCAGCAGGATCGCCCGATGCGGCGTGCCGAAACGCGGGTGGATCACGCCGAGCAACCGTGGCAGCGCGCCGTTGCGGCCCATCGCGAACAGGCTGCGCGAGAACATCAGCGCCGAGGCGTTCATCGACTTGAAGATCGACAGGCAGGCAGCGCTGACGATCAGCGGCACGGCGAAGTCGCCGAGCGCGGCCTTGGCGGCGTCGAGCAGCGGCGCCTTGCTCGTGGCCAGCACCTCGGGTCCGACCAGCCCGAGCGAGGTCACCGCCACCAGGCCATAGACCACCACGGTCAGGACGATGGCCAGCGCGATGCCCAGCGGCACGTTGCGGCCGGCGTCGCGCACTTCCTCGCCGATCTCGACCGCGGATTCGATGCCCATGAACAGGCTGATCATCAGCGGCACCGTGGCCAGCATCAACAGCGGCGGCGTTTCCAGCGGATGGCCGACCAGCGCGGGATCGAACTTGGGCAGGCCGAAGGCGACGAGGATCGCCAGGGCCACGAGCAGCAGCCCCATCAGCAGCGACTGCAGACGCGCGGCGATCGATACGCCGACGTAGTTGAGTGCGAAGATCGCGGTGATCGCCACGGCCATCGCCGGCTTGAGCGGAATGTCGACGACCATGGACAGATAGCCGAGCATGACCTGCGACAGGATCGTCAGGGCGCCGACATTAGCGACGATGCGCAGCCAGGCGATGATGAAACCGACGCCCGGATGGATGAAGCGGCTCGGCCATTCGTAGGACGCGCCCGAGACCGGCAGCGCCGAGCCAAGATAGGCATAGGCGACCGCGAAGACGAGCATCGGCAAAGCCGCCAGCCCCATCGCCGCGAGCAGCCCCGATCCCGCGACCTCGGCGGTGGGCTGGAGGATCGAGAAGATCGACACGCCGATCGCCGTGCCCGCGCCGAAGGTCACCACCCCGGTCAGGCCCACGCTCTTGCGCAGGGTCGCGGGCGACTGTGCCGCCGCCGGATCAGAACTCATGCTCGTGCCCCTCATGGCCGAAGCCGGTGGTGCCCGGCGCGTCGTCGCGCGCAGCCGTGGTGGCCGCCGGGCGGATCTTGGGCGGCGTGGTGAACGGCTGAATTCCCAAGGCGGTGTAAATCTCGTCCGGGAAATAGATCACCCCGCCGCGCAGCACCATGCGCGGACGGCGGATCACCGAGATGTCCTGGCTCGGATCGCCGGGGACCAGCACGAGATCGGCCAGCTTGCCGCGTGAGAGCGTGCCCAGCCGATCGGTGCGACCGAGGAATTCCTCGGCACCCAAGGTCGCGCTGCGCAGCGCCTCGGCGGGAGTAAGCCCGGCCTTCACGTAGAGCTCGAGCTCACGCAACAGCGCGAAGCCCGTGGTGTCGTCGGTGCCCGGCAGCAGGCGGATGCCCTCGCGGTGGAGCAGGCCGATCGTCTCGATCACCTTGGCGAAGCCGCTGTGATAGGCCTGGTCCTGCGCCGCATCGGCCAGGGTCACGAACGAACGCTTGCGATAACGCTGGAAGCCGATCGGCATGTGCCCGAGCGAATCCTCCTGCCCCGGCGGCACCTGTCGCGCGCGGCTGAGCATCAGTTGCTCGAGGATCACCGCGGTGGGATCGAGCGCGACCTTGCGCGTCTTCATCAGGTCGATCGTGTGGCGGACATTGGCCGCATTGAGATCGAGCGCGCCGGCGCGCTGCATCGCGGTCAGCCGCAAGGGCGTGCGGCTGTCCTCGTCCGGTTTGAGGATCCAGCCGAGCATCAGCTGGTTGACGTGCGCGATCGAATCGTAGCCGTCGGCGATCACCCGGTCAGGCGTATCGAAGGCCGGGACGTGGCCGGTGACCTTCAGCCCCAGCCGGTGCGCCTCGGTGGCGATCGGCGCGACCCAGTCGGGGTTCATCGAATTGTAGATCTTGATCTCGGCATAGCCACGGTCGGCATACCAGCGCACCGCATCGAGCGCTTGCGCCGTGCTGTCGGCGACGAAGCCGTTGCGCGCCGAGAACGGGCTGCGCCCCTCAATGAAGCCGTTCGGCGAAATCCGCGGCCAGGCGACCTCGCCCGCCTCGACGCGGCTGATCAAACCCTGGAGAAAGGCGTTGTCGTTGCCCATGTCGCGCGTCGCAGTGACACCCGCGGCCAGGTAGAGCAGGCCCGAGGGCAAGGTCGCATGCGAATGCATGTCGTGCAGCCCAGGATAGACCGTGCCGCCCTCGCCATCGATCACCACCTCGTCCGCCGGCGCGGGCGCGCCGTCCTCGGGCATGACCTGGGTGATCGTGTCGCGCATCACCACGAGGCTCGACAGGCCCGAGCGCTGGCCGGTGGCAGGATCGAACACATGGACGTTGCGGATGCGGATCGGCGCGTCGAAGCGATGCGCCAGCCGCTGCTGCAAGTCTCGCGCGCGCTGGCCTTCGAGCTCGCTGCCCAGGCGGGCGAGCGCCTTCACGCTCTTCTCGTAGCCCGCGCGGATCGTCGTGCCGTCCGAGCCAGGACCGAACACCGCGAACAGCCGCCCCTCGCGGTCGAGCAAGAGGTAGGACGGATCGAGCTGTACGCCAATCAGGCGATAGGCGGTGACTTCGGCTGCCTGCGCCCCCTCGCCCAGGGTCAGCGTCTGCAGCCGTTCGATCGAGACCTTGCCCGCAGGCAGCACATCGATCGCCTGGCCCGGCTGCGCCAGCGCGGCACGGGCATAGACCCACAGCGCAAAGGGGCTGTCGTCATTGACCACGTAGAGCGGCGCGCGCGCCGCCTTGCGGCTGCCGGCATCGGCCTGGCTCGACCAGATGGCACGGCCCTTGGTCCAGCCGTAGCGTTCGTCGACCGTGCCGCCCATCAGCGAGGTGCCCGTGATCGTCCAGCTCAGCGGCAGGCCCTGTGCGTCGAAGCGCAGTTCCTCGCGATGCTTCGGCCCACGGCCGTTGTTGTCGACGCGGAAGTCCACCGTCGTGCGGTCGCCCTCGCTCTCGGCCACCAGCGAGCCGACAATCTCGTCGTTGGCGACGATCGACAGCCGTTCGGTCGTCGCCGCGAGCGCGGAGACCGAGGTTCCGAGCAACAGCGCGACGGCGCCCAGGGTGGAACAAAACTTCATGCGGTCTGGCTTCCCCCCGTGGCACGCGCGTGCAGATAGGCCGTAGCGGCAAGGTCCTGGGCGACATGGCCCAGCGACTTGTAGAGCGTGATCTGGTCGCGCCTCTCGCGTCCGATGAGCCTGCCTGCGAAGACCTGGCCGATCTCGCCGACGACATGCTCGTCGGTGACAAGGCCCGCGTCGCGTGCGACCACGAATTCGGCCGCCTGCGCCAGGGCGCCGGCACGATAGTCGGCGATATAGCGCGCCTTGACGACGAGCGCGCTGTCGGCCTCGCAGCGGCCGAGGAAGCTCGAACCAACAAGATTCACGTGGGTTCCTGAATGCACCCAATCCCCGAATAGAATGGGTTCGGCAGAACCACTGACCGTGCAAATGACATCGGCCTGTGCAGCGGCTTCATGGCCTTTCGCCACGGCCTCGATCGCAACGCCGAGTTCGACCGACAGTTCTGCCGCGAGCACGGCGGTGCGCTCGGGTGAGCGGCCCCACAGCAGCACGCGCTCGAAAGGCCGCACGAGGGTCAGCGCTCGGATGTGTGCGCGGGCCTGGGTTCCCGTGCCGAACACCGCGAGCACGCGCGCAGAGCGGTGCGCCAGCGCGTCGGTCGCCGCTGCCGTCGCGCAGGCGGTGCGGATCGTGGTGACCGCCTCGGCATCGGCGATGCAGGCGACGGCGTTGGTCACCGTATCGAAGGCGACGACCACGCCCTGGTGGCGCGAGCGCCCCGGCCACGCGGGATCCTCGGCGACGCTGACCAGCTTGGCGCCGAACGAACCGATCGCGCCGAGATCGCCGGGCATGACGCCGAACATAGCCGCATCCGAAATCTGGACGATCTGGCGCAGCGGCTGCGGCTTGCCCGCTTCGGACAGGCTGCGCATCGCCTCGCGCATCGCCGCGATGCAACCGCGATAGTCGAGCAGCCGCTCGACCGCTTGCGCATCGTAGAACGGCAGGCTCATCGTGTTTCCCTTTCCGGCTGGCCCCTGACCAACGCACGGATGTCCTCACCGATCGCGCGCGCGGTCGCGGCTACCGAATAGCCCATGTGACCGCCGTCGTAGTAGCGCAGCGTCACCCGCGCCGGATCCCAGCCCGATTGCGTCGCCAGCAGTTCGGCCGCGCCCATCGTGGTCTGCGTGTCGTAGAAACCGTTGCCCACGACCAGGCGGAAGCCGGGATTGCGCGCCATCATCGCGCCGATGCCGGTGTGATAGGGCCAGTCGCCGAAAGGCCCGAGCGCGCTGCCCGCGCCCCAGTCCCAGCCGCCGAAGCCGGCCTCGGCCATGGCGACGTAGCGATCGGGCCAGGTCACCTTGAGCTCGCGGCGCAGATATTCGGCGAAAAGCCGCTCGGCGGCATCGCCGACGACGTCCGACGGATCGGCCCGGCCGCCCGCCTCGGTCAACGGCGCGACATAGCGTGCGTCCGAGCGACCAAGCAGCAGGCCGCGATCGCTCAGCAGGTCGAGCCGATAGCGCTCCTTGGTAATGCGCAGGTCGTTGGCGAGATACCAGTCGGCCGCGATCCCGGTAAACGCCTGCAGCCGCGCCGCCACCCGCTGGCGATCAGCCAGCGGCGCGGCACTGCCGGCATAGAGCGTGGTCAAATAGTCATGCTTGGCGAAGTCGCGCGCGGCGGCGAGAAAGGCCTCCTGCGATAGCCCCTGCCGATCGGCGCGGCCATGATACCAGGCGATCGCCGCCAGGGTCGGCAGCGAGGAGACATAGAGGTCACATTGGCCGGGCGCTGCGCGTATTCGACGATGTTTGCTGCCTGGCCATAAAGGAACACGCCCGCCAGCGGCAGCGGCTCGGGCGCTTCAGCCAGTTGCCGGGCGATCTCGGCCGCGCGATTTGTGCCGTAGCTCTCGCCGAACAGGAACACCGGCGCGCCTTCGCGCCCCTGCCGCTTCAGCCAGGCGCGGATGAAGGCCGCGAACTGGCGCGCGTCGGCCTCGACCGAGAAATAGGCCTTGGCATCGGTGCCGGGCAGCACGCGGCTGAAACCGGTCGAGGCGGGATCGACGAAGACCAGGTCGACCGCGTCGAGCGGCGAATAGGCGTTGTCGGTCAGGCGGAAACCGGCGGGGTCGGCGGTGACGTCGTCGGGATAGGCCACGCGCCGTGGCCCGATGCCGCCGACGTGCAGGTACTGCGACGCGGCGATCGGGCCGCCGTTGAATACGAACATCACGGGCCGTCGTGCCCGATCGGTGTCATCGCGGGTATAGGCGAAGCTGACCAGGCGCGCGCTTTCGCCCTTGGCGTTGGTGGTGACGTTGAGGCCCTCGACCGTGGCGGTATAGGCGATCCGCTCGCCGCCGAAGCGGCCGACGTGATGAGTCGCAACCACCGGCCGCGCCGTCGCGGGCACTTCGGCCTGCGCCAGGACCGCCACGCAGGCCAGGAGCACCCCGGCGAGCGCGGTTAGGAATGCATAGCGGAGGTTCATGCGCAGGCCATCGTCGCCGCGCAGCCTATGCGCACCGCGCGGGAAAATTTATGCAAATGCAGAGGCCGCAGGCGCTCTATTGCATAATTGTGTCGCCAAACCGCGCTTACCCGAAATGATCGCGCCGATCGCCCCACCCCATCGACTACGCGGCGTCCCAGAGCCGCCCAATACGGCATGGAATATCCCCAACAGCGCGACAGTATGGATATTTTATGTTAGATCGTCGGCATTCGGAGATTCCCGCAGTCAAGGGACCACCACGCATGAGCGACGCGCTGACACAACTCGACATCAAGATCCTCGAGCAGGTGCAGAAGGATGCCAGCCTCTCGACCACGGAACTCGCCGAGCGCGTCGGGCTGTCGCAATCGCCGTGCTGGCGCCGGCTGCAACGGCTGCGCGACGAGGGCTACATCGTCGGCCAGGTCGCGGTGCTCGATCGCAAGAAGTTCGGCGAGAGCCTCTACATCTTCGCCACGCTCAAGATGGCGACGCTCAGCGAGGAACAGCGCGCCGAGTTCCAGCGCAAGATCGAGCTGATCCCCGAAATCATGGAATGCCACACCGCCTTCGGCGACCGCGACATCCTGATGAAGATCATCGCGCAGTCGCTCGACTGGTATCAGAACTTCATCTTCAAGGTGATCCAGAAACTGCCCGGAGTGATCGACATCCAATCGACCGTGACCCTGTCCGAGATCAAGCACACCACCGCCATCCCCGTGCGCGGGTACAGCGCATGACGCGCATCGCATCGCGCAGGCTCGCCACGCTGCTCGCGCTCACGGCGCTGAGCCCCCTGCCCGCCGCCGCCAGCTCCGCCCCGTCGCCGATCCTGACCACACCCGAAGCGCGCGACGTGCTCAGCTATGCCGAACCGGCAACGGCGCGGGTGCGGCACGTCGATCTCGACCTCGCGATCGATTTCGACCGCCAGGTGATCGCCGGCACCGCGACGCTCGACCTGATCGCAACGCGTGCGGCAAAACGGATCGTCCTCGACGGGCTCGATCTCGACATCGCCACGATCACCGACGCGCGCGGCCGGGCGCTGACCTGGAGCTGGGGCGCCGCCGACGACTACAAGGGCGCCCCGATCACCGTCGAGATCGGCACGGCGCGCCGGATCGTGATCCGCTATGCCACCCGCCCCGATGCGCGCGCGCTGCAATGGCTGCCGCCCGAACTGACCCTGGGCAAGGCCAAGCCCTATCTGTTCAGCCAGGGCCAGTCGATCAATACACGCAGCTGGATCCCGACGCAGGACAGCCCGGGCATCCGCCAGACCTGGAGCGCGCGGGTCACCGCGACGCAGGACCTGCGCGTGGCGATGAGCGCGGAGGCGCAGACGCAAGGGTGCAAGCCGGCGTCGCCGGGCCGGCGCAGCTTCTGCTTCCGCATGGACAATCCGGTGCCGCCCTATCTGATCGCGATGGCCGTGGGCGACATCGGCTTCCGCCCGCTCGGCCCGCGTTCGGGGGTCTATGCCGAACCAGCCATGCTCGACCGCGCGGCGAAGGAACTGTCCGACACCGAGAAGATGATCGACGCGGCCGAAAGCCTCTACGGCGCCTATCGCTGGGGCCGCTTCGACGTGCTGGTCCTGCCGCCCTCGTTCCCCTTCGGCGGCATGGAGAACCCGCGGCTGACCTTCGCGACGCCGACGATCATCACCGGCGACAAGTCCAACATCAACGTGATCGGCCACGAGCTGGCGCACTCGTGGTCGGGCAATCTGGTGACCAACGCCACCTGGTCCGATTCCTGGCTCAACGAGGGCTTCACCACCTATTTCGAAAACCGCATCGACGAGGCCGTCTACGGCAAGGAGCGCGCTGCCACCCTGGCCGACCTGGGCTGGGACGACATGCAGCGCGATCTCGCAGCGGCCAAGCCCGAGGCCACGCGCCTCCACGGCGAGCCCGAGGGCACGGCCGGCCAGCTCGATTACTACAAGGGATCGACCTTCCTGCGCACGATCGAACAGGCGGTCGGCCGCGCGCGGTGGGATGCCTATCTCAAGTCCTACTTCGATCGCCACGCCTTCCAGCCACAGACGTCTGCAGGCTTCCTGGCCGACCTGCGCCGCAACCTGATCGGTGATGATGCCGCGCTGGAAGCCCGGCTGCAGCTCGACGACTGGGTCTACGGGACTGGCCTGCCGAGCAACGCGGTGCATGTAAAATCGGCCACGCTCGCACGGATCGACGCCGATCGCGCGCGGTTCGAGGCCGGAGCCCCCGCCCGCTCGATCGACACGAAGGCCTGGTCGACGCAGGAATGGCTGCGCTTCCTCGACCGCCTGCCACGCCGGCAGACGACGGCACGGCTCGCCGAGATCGATGAGGCCTACGCCCTGTCGGCCTCACCCAATCCTTACGTCCGCAACGCCTGGCTACAGCTCGCGATCGGCAATCGCTACGAGCCCGCCCTCGGCTCGATCGAGGACCACCTGACGCACAACGGCCGTATCCTGCTGATCGCACCCGTATATCGCGCCTTGATGAAAGAGTGCGAATGGGGAACCGCGATCGCTTGGCGCATATACGGCAAGGCGAAAGCGACATATCACCCCGTCACGCGGGCTTCGATCGAACGAACGTTAGGTAAGGGGCGCGCGGCATCTTAAGGCATCGATCCCGATCCAGCCCGGTCCCCTTTCGCTCAGGAAACCGCCGGCTCTAGGCGCTACCCCGAGCCAATCACCTGCTGACAGAACATGTCGAGAAGCTGACCGCCGAAGCGGTCCGAAGTGCGCCTTGGCTTGTCCCTTTGGGAAGCGACGTCGATCAGGATCAAGATCCGTTGACGCGCTCGTCGCATGCCGGGGATAGAGAGCGCGAGAGGGGAGCAGGATATGGATGAGACGTTCGATTTCGTCGTGGTCGGCAGCGGGGGTGGTTCGATGTGCGCGGGTCTGGTCATGCGCCAGGCGGGCAAGTCGGTGCTTATCCTCGAGAAGACCGACCTGATCGGCGGCTCCACCGCCAAAGCCGGCGGCGTCATGTGGATCCCGGCGAACCGCTTCATGAAGGAAGCCGGCGTCGCCGACAGCGTCGAACAGGGCGAGCGCTATCTCGATGCCGTGGTCGCGGCGCGCGAGGGTGACGCGCCCGGCACCAGCCGCGAGAGGCGCCGAACCTACATCACCGAAGCCAACGCCATGCTCGAATTCCTGATCCGCCAGGGCGTGCCGTTCGAGCGCGCGCCGCACTGGCCCGACTATTACGACGATCGCGACGGCGGCACCCTCGGCCGGACGGTCCACGCCAAGCTGTTCGACGTCAACGAGCTCGGCGCGTGGAAGGCGAAACTGCGGCCAAACGCGTTCCAGATGCCCGTGCCGATCTACAATGCGATGATCCTGCCGCTGATCAACCGCTCGTGGAAGGCGAAGTGGACCGCGGCGAAGATGGTGCTCAAGGGCCTGACCGCCAAGCTGACGGGCAAGCACTGGGTCACGGCCGGCGCTGCGCTCCAGGGCCGCATGCTCCAGGCCGCGCTCAAGGCCGGGGTCGAACTGCGCACCGGCATCGCGGTCAAGGAGGTCGTCATCGAGGACGGCGCCTGCACGGGCGTCGTGGTCGAGAAGGACGGCCTGCGCATGCGGATCGGCGCAAGGCTCGGCGTGCTGCTCAACGCCGGCGGCTTCGCGCATAACCAGGACATGCGCAACAAGTACATTCCCGGCACGCGCAGCGAATGGTCGATCGCCGCCGAGGGCGACACGGGCGACATGCACCGCGAGATGATGCGGATCGGCGCGCAGATGGGCCAGATGGAAGAAATGGTCGGCAACCAGAACATGATGCCGCCCGGCGACGGCGGCCCGGCGGGCGCGCAGATGCAGTTGTGCAAGCCGCACGCCTTCCTCGTCGACCAATCGGGCCAGCGCTACATGAACGAGGGCGGCTCCTACATGCTGTTCTGCCAGAACATGCTCGAACGCCATCGGACGGTTCCCGCCCTGCCCAGCTGGATGATCATGGATAGCCAGTTCATCAGAACCTATATGCTCGCGGCCACGCTGCCCGGCGCGAACAAGCCCGCCGACTGGCTATCGAGCGGCTTCCTGCGCAAGGGCGATACGATCGAGGATCTGGCCATGGCCTGCGGCATCCAGCCGGCCGCGCTCAAGGACACGACCGAACGCTTCAACCGCTTCGCGCGCCAGGGCAAGGACGAGGACTTCGGCCGCGGCGACCGGGCCTACGACCGCTTCCTCGGCGACTATACCCACGGCCCCAACGCGACCCTCGGCACGGTCGAACAGGGACCGTTCTATGCCGTGGCGATCAATCCCGGCGATGTCGGCACCTTCGGCGGCGTCGTCACCGACAGCGCCGCGCGCGTGCTACGCGAGGACGGCGCGGTGATCCGCGGGCTCTATGCGACCGGCACCACCACCGCCGCGGTCATGGGACGTACCTATCCGGGCGCCGGCTGCTCGATTGGCCCGAGCTTCACCTGGGGCTTCGTCGCCGCCAAGCATGCCGCGGGATTGGGGAACCAGAGCATCTAGCAGCCACGCGCGCTCCGAAGTTCCGGGGTTCAGGGAGAAGCGGAAGCAGCACCCGAGAAGTCATCGGGCGGGCTTTCGACCTCTGTCAGCCCGACGCGTGCTTGCGGCGCGTGACCCATCCCTTTCGCGCCGCGGCCGAGCGTTGTTCGAACGATCCCGACTTGTGGGCCTTGCCGCCGCGCGAGGAAGAGACGTGGGTGTCCTTCTGGCCTCGGCCCGACCCAGACTTGTTCCCCCCGCCGCTTTCCTTGTTGACCGTCGCCCAGGCGCGGCTCTCGGCCTCCTTCTTCGGCACGCCGCGATCCTCGTAGCTTTCCTCGATGTGCCGTGCCTTGCGCTTCTGCTTGTCGGTGTAGGCATCCTTGTCGCCGCGCGGCATCGTTCGTCTCCTAGATCCCCCGCGACTTCAACGCGCGGGATCACCCTCGGGTTCGCAAGCGACCATCGCCACGGCCCCACGCATCGCAATTGCGGCCGATCACCTCGATCCATCGTCAGAAGACGCGCGATCGCGAGCATCCTTGGGTTCGAGCCAACGTTTTTCGATAACGCGCAGCAGCGTCAGCATGATCACTGCGACGAGAACGGCGACCGTCACCAGAGGCCACTGCGCCGCACCGCAGGCTATGCCGATCATCGCCGCCAGCCACATGTGCACGGCTGTCGTGAGATTGTGGACCTTGACCCCGCTGGTAACGATGAGGCCCGCCGCGATGATGCCGACGAAGGCGCCGGTCCCCTCCATGATGCGCAGCGGGTCCATCCGCGAATTCTCGCCCTGCCCCAACTGCATGTAGAGCCCGAGCACGATGACCGTCATCATCGCTGCGCTGAAACAAATGATCCCATGGGTTCGCATGCCGGCGGCATGACCGCGCAGTTCACGGTCCAGGCCCAGCAGCAGGCCGAGGACGGCGGCCATGCCGAGCCGCAAGAGGATTTCCAGATCCAGCGCATGAAGCGGGACAGAAGGGTTGAGCTGCATGGCGCGGCGGCTTTCGATGTCTGGTCTATTCGCTGGAAAGGCTCTTCTACCCGGTGACCGCGGCGAGCATCCAGCGCAGCGGTACGTGCATCATGACCCGCCAGGATAGGGCTTCGACTTGAGCAAGCCGGCAAGGTGCGCGGCGTTGCCAGCGACCATGGCCGCGGTCTCCTTCACCTTCTTCGGCGTCTGCTTCAGGTCCTTGAAATCGGTAGATCCCATCGCTTCGCCCACCCAATAGCAGGCCGCGACGGCAGGGATGGTCCAGCCCACGTCGTTCAGCGCCTGGAACAGCTGGGCGGACGAGAAGTGGGCGCCGTCCTCGTTGCCGACGATCGCCGCGACCGCAACCTTGCCGTAGCTCGGCATGCGGCCCTGCGCGTCGGTCTCGCTCAGAAACGCGTCCATCCGTTCGAGCACACGCTTCGCGACCGAGCCGATCTGTCCCATCCAGATCGGACCGCCGAAGATCAGGATGTCGTGCGCGAGAATCTTCTTTCGCAGGGCGGGCCAGTCGTCGCCCTCGCCCTCGTCCGAGGTGACCCCTGGCTTGATGTCTAGCGCCGCGACCCTGACGGTCTCGCTGATCGCGACATCGTTCTCGCCGAATGCCTTCTCAAGAACCGCGATCATCGCATCGGTAGAACTCTCCTCGCCGGCATCGGCCTTGAGCGTGCAATTGAGCGCGAGGGCTTTGAGCGGCATCGATCGTCTCCTTCGATTTCGGCGGCCGCTGAGATGCGATCCGTGTGTCCCCTAATGAGAACGCCCCGCGCGCCGATGGGTTCTGGAAAAGAATATCGGCGCGCCGTGAACGCCATCTTCGTCCGTTCCTGTCGGGCTCTTGATCCATGTTATTGTCGGTGGCACCTCGGCGTTCGATCATCGAAGCGATGGCCGATACACCGCCTCGCTCCAAAGACGACACGCGTCGCTACAGCGCCGAAGCGCTCGCCGAAAAGCACGGCATTCCGATCGAGCAGGCGCGCGACATGCTCGCGAGAGCCAGGATCGTGCTACCGATCGAGGACGGCGAACCCGGCGCCTGACGAGCGTCTTTGTTTCTCGCAAGATGCGCCCCTCGCTTGAGGTCCTGTCCGGCATTCGGCGGCGTCCATTTCGCCAGCATCGGCTCGAAAGCGACGGGATTGCGATCGCATGCGATGCTCCGATCGAGGAGCCTAGATCAAAACCGCAGCTCGTGCGTTGTCCCCTTGGCAGCGAACGCCGCCGCCGCATCGCCGGACCGCTCCGGCATGACCCGGCGGAACCTCGAAGGACTTCTATGGACGCGCATGACGGCTTTCCAACCTCGCGCCGCACCGTGCTGGTGGGCGGCATGACCTCGGCGGCAATCGCCACGCTCCCCGCCCAAGCGGGAGCCGAAACTCGGAAAGTCGGGTCACCGCCGCCGAGAGCGCGGATTTCTCTGACGGTCAACGACCGGCCCCGCGATCTCGAGGTCGACACGCGCACCACCCTACTCGACCTGCTGCGCGAGCACCTGAGGCTGACCGGCACGAAGAAGGGCTGCGATCACGGCCAGTGCGGCGCCTGCACGGTCCTCGTGAACGGCATGCGGATCAATTCGTGCCTGTCACTCGCGGTGCAGCACGGCGGCGACGAAGTCATCACGATCGAGGGTATCGGCAATCCTGGAAAGCTGCATCCGATGCAGGCCGCCTTCGTCAAGCATGACGGCTATCAGTGCGGCTATTGCACGCCGGGCCAGATCTGCTCGGCCGTCGGGGTGATGCGCGAAATCGAGCTGGGCATTCCGAGCCACGTCCAGACCGACCTCGGCGCAAAACCTGAGATCACCGCTACCGAGATCCGCGAACGGATGAGCGGCAATCTCTGCCGCTGCGGCGCCTATTCGAACATCCTCGATGCGATGGCCGAAGTCGCGGGGATCAAGGCATGAGAGCATTCACTTACGAAAGGGCCACGTCCCCCGCTCAGGCCGCGGCCGCGGTCACGCAGCAGCCCGGCGCCAAGTTCCTCGCCGGCGGCACCAACCTGCTCGACCTGATGAAGCTCGAGATCGAGACCCCACGACATCTCGTCGACGTCCAGGATCTCAAGCTCGACACCATCGCGGCAACCGAAGACGGCGGGCTGCGGATCGGCGCGCTCGTCACCAACACGACGCTCGCGGCCGACGCGCGCGTGCGGCGTGACTACGGTGTCCTGACCCGCGCGATCGTCGCGGGTGCCAGCGGCCAGTTACGCAACAAGGCGACGACGGCAGGGAACCTGCTCCAACGCACGCGCTGTCCCTATTTCTACGATACCAACCAGCCCTGCAACAAGCGCAAGCCCGGCTCGGGCTGCGCCGCACTCGGCGGCTATTCGCGCCAGCTGGCCGTCATCGGTACCTCGGAGCAATGCATCGCGACCTATCCGGGCGACATGGCGATTGCCCTGCGCGTGCTCGACGCCACGGTCGAGACCGTTGCCGCCGACGGCCGCACGCGACGGATCGCAATCGCCGACTTCCATCGGCTGCCCGGCGACACCCCGCAGCGCGATACCGCGCTCGAGCCCGGCGAGCTCATCACCGCGGTCACCCTGCCCAAGCCGCTCGGCGGCCGCCATGTCTACCGCAAGGTCCGCGATCGCGCGTCCTATGCCTTTGCCCTCGTTTCGGTCGCCGCGGTGATCCAGCGCGACGGCACGGGCCGTGTCGCTTTCGGCGGCGTCGCGCCCAAGCCCTGGCGCGTCGAGGCAGCCGAAGCCACGCTCCCCGAGGGTGCGCGCGGAGTCAGCGCACGCGTCTTCGCCGATGCTCGCCCGACCGAGGACAACCGGTTCAAGATCCCGCTCGCCGAGCGCACGCTCGCCGCGGTGATCGCCCAAGCGAAAGCCTGAACGATGAAATTCGATACCCCCGCCGGCACCAACCCGATCGACCGGCTCCAGGTCGTAGGCCAGCCGACCGATCGCATCGACGGCCCGCTCAAGACCACCGGCACCGCGCCCTATGCCTACGAGCGCCACGACGTCGCGCCGAACCAGGCCTATGGTTACATCGTCAGCGCGGGGATCGCGAAGGGCCGCATTTCCAGCATGGACACGCGCGAGGCCGAGCGGGCGCCGGGTGTGCTCGCGATCGTGACCACGCTCGAACATGCCAAGCCGCTGCCGCTCGGCAAGATGAACGTCGCGCATCTGTTTGGCGGCGCCGAAGTGGCACACTACCACCAGGCGATTGCCCTGGTCGTCGCCGAAACCTTCGAGCAGGCACGCGCCGCGGCCGCCTTGATCCGCACGACCTATGCGCGGTCGGACGGCCGGTTCGACCTCGCCAAGGCCGCGCTTTCGGCAGGCTACGAGCCGATCGACGACGAGGCTCCCAACCCGCAGGACGTCGAGCGCGTCGGTGACTTCGCCGCCGCGTTCGCCAAGGCGCCGGTGACGGTGGACCAGACCTACACGACTCCCGGTGAGAGCCACGCGATGATGGAGCCTTTCGCGACGATCGCTGCCTGGGAGGGCGAGAAGCTGACCGTCTGGACCTCGAACCAAATGATCGCCTGGTCGAAGGCCTCGCTCGCCAAGATCCTGTCGATCAAGCCCGAAAATCTGCGGATCGATTCCCCGTTCATCGGCGGCGGCTTCGGCGGCAAGCTGTTCGTGCGCGCCGACGCGGTGCTCGCGGCGCTCGGCGCGAAAAAGGCGGGCCGCGCGGTCAAGGTCGCGATGCAGCGCCCGCTGATGATGAACAATTCCACTCACCGTCCCGCGACGATCCAGCACGTCAGGCTCGGGGCGACACGCGACGGCCGGCTGACGGCGATCCATCATTCGAGCACGAGCAGCAACCTGCCCGGCGGCGGCCCCGAGGTCGCGGTGCAACAGACCAAGCTGATCTACGCCGCACCCAACCGCGAATACTGGCTGAAGCTCGCCGTCACCGACCTGCCCGAGGGCAATGCCATGCGCGCGCCCGGTGAGGCGCCGGGGCTGATGGTGCTCGAAATGGCCATGGACGAACTGGCCGAGAAGCTGGCCATGGATCCGGTCGAGCTGCGGATCGTCAACGACACCCTGGTCGATCCGGCCAAGCCCGAGCGCCGCTTCTCACAGCGCCATCTCGTCGAGTGTCTGCGCACCGGCGCAGACCGTTTCGGCTGGTCGCACCGCCAGGCGAAGCCTGCGCAAGTGCGTGACGGCCCATGGCTCGTCGGCATGGGTATGGCGGTCGGCTTCCGCAACAACCTGCTCCAGAAGTCGGCGGCGCGGATCAAGCTCGGGGGCGACGGCAAGCTGACGGTCGAGACCGACATGACCGACATCGGCACCGGCACCTATACCATCCTCGCGCAGACCGCGGCTGAAATGCTCGGGGTTCCGATCGGCGACGTCATGGTCAAACTCGGCGACAGCGACTTCCCCGCCTCGGCCGGCTCCGGTGGCCAGTGGGGCGCGAACAATTCGACCGCCGGCCTCTATGCAGCCTGCGTCAAACTGCGCGAGGCCGTAGCCCAGAAGCTGGGCTTCAATGCGAGCGATGCCACCTTCGCCGGTGGGCAGGTCAAGGCCGGGAACCGCTCGCTGCCGCTAGTCCAGGCGGGCCCGCTCACGGCCGAGGACGGGATTGAATACGGCACGCTCGACAAGCAGTATCAACAGTCGACATTCGCGGGACATTTCGTAGAGGTCGGCGTGGACGCCTACACCGGCGAGACCCGCATCCGCCGGATGCTAGCGGTCTGCGACGCGGGCCGCATTATCAATCCGAAATCGGCGCGCAGCCAGGTGATCGGCGCCATGACCATGGGTGCGGGCGCGGCGCTGATGGAAGAACTCGCCGTCGACAAGCGCTTCGGCTTCTTCGTCAACCACGATCTCGCGAGCTATGAGGTCCCCGTCCATGCCGACATCCCGCACCAGGAGGTGATCTTCCTCGACTATCCCGACGACAAGTCGTCGCCGATGAAGGCCAAGGGCGTCGGCGAACTCGGCATTTGCGGCGTCGGCGCGGCGATCGCCAACGCGGTCTACAACGCCACCGGCGTGCGCGTGCGCGACTATCCGATCACGCTCGACAAGCACCTGGAGAAGCTGCCTGCGATCGCCTGACCCGACGACAACTACGCACTCTCAAGCGCTGATCAGCGTTCCGGTGCTACCGACGTAGCTCAACTGGGTCGTACCATGGCCGCGCATCAGGGTCAGGCTGACGAATTCGTCGTAGGTGCTGCCCAGCATGATGCCGAAGCGATCGAAATAGCCGGCCCAGAGCGGATCCGCCTCGCCGATCCGCACCGCTTCCGCCCAATGGTGCTCCGCGCTTTCCGGCTGGTTCAGATGCCCCTTGGTGAGCGCAAGGCAATAATGGCCGAACGCATGGTTCTGATAGGTGCGGATGATGTACTCGAAGTAGGAATCGGCCGCCGCGTAGTCACCATTGCGCAGACGATACGAATTCACGAAGTTCACATCGAGATTCATCACATAGGCGGCGTCGGAAATGTATTCCGCGGAGAACTCCTTCGTGTTGATGACGTTCTCGCCATAGAGGAAGCCCGAAACCAGGAATTCGGCGTTCGGATCGATGTAGCCTTCCTTGAGGCACTGCTCGTAGAGCAACGATCCCTTGATCGGGCTCGCCACCGAGATGCTGCAGAGGTCGATGCCCCATTCGAGAATCTTGTCGCGCGTCGTCTGGCGGTGAACGTCGGTCTCGCCGGGCAGACCCACGACGATGAAGGCGACGATCCAGATGTTGTGCCTGCGCAGCGCGTTGACGACCGGCTGCACATGGGCGATCTTCATCGGCTTGTTGACCAGGTTGCGGATCACCCACTCGTCGCCCGATTCCACCGCGATGCGGACCGACCGGACCCCGGCCTGGTACATCAGCTCGATCAGTTCATCGTCCATGTAGGTGGGCGAAAGACCGTTCGGCAGCTCGATGCGCAGATTGAAGGGGGCGAGCCGGCGGAAGATCTCCTTGGCGCGATCGCGTGCCAGCAGCAGCATGTCGTCGTAGAAGATCAGGCAGTTGGCGCCATAGCGCGCGACGATCTTCTCGACGTGCGCGATCAGTTCGTCGACGCCCGAATAGCGCATGGACCTGTCGTTCTCGCCCGAATGCCAGCAGAACGAACACTTGAACGGGCACCCGCGCGAGGTGACGATCGGGAAGGCGCGCAGGTTGTCGAGATAGCGGTCGTCGAGCGGATTGAACGACACGCGGCGGTCGTAACTGGCCACGTCGATCAGCGAATAGTCGATGTCGATGACGTCGCTGATGTCGTTGAGCAGCTGCTTCTTCGGCCCCTTGGGGCTGTCGATGTCCTTGCGCGAAACCCAGGTCGCGTGATCCTCGACTTCGCGGAACATGTCCTCGGCCATCAGCAGGTCGCGGAAGGGCAGTTCGCCTTCCGAGAAGCAGATGGCGTCGAGTTCGGGCTGGTTGTGCAGGATCTTCTTGGCGACGGGGGAAACCGCCGGTCCGCCGCAGACGGTCAGGATGCCCGGCGACACCTGTTTGGCGACCTGCAGGACCGGCGCGATGGCGAAATAGGCATTGTCGAACATGACCGAGACGCCGAGGACGTCGGGGCGGAACTCTTCGAGCTTGGCGCGCAGATCGCTTTCGAGGCGCTCGATGCCGTCGTAATCGATCGCAACGTCCATGATGTCGAAATCGGCGAGCCCCTGATTGTGCTTGATGATCGACAGGACGCCATAGGGATAGTCCTGGATATTCCCGGCATTGCCTTCCTCGCGCAGGTGCGTGACGACGACGAAGAGCACCTTCCGGCGGGGCTGCCCAGCCATCACGGCCGAACTTTCGAGGCCTTCGCGATGCGCCGGCACTGACACGATTGTCTCCATGATCCCCTGTAGAAAAGCCACTCGATACCTGCGCGCATGATCGACCATGCGCGGAAGCCTGTCTACTGCGCAATCTTGCCGTAGATCGGTGACGCCACCCATTGGGCGCAGGGCACCTCACCCATGGTTGAGGATCATGAGCAGCGCCGCCGGATGATCGAGATCACCCGGCGTCACCCGCGTGCCTAGGTCACTTCAACAAGCCGACATGCCTGAGATCGGCGACGTACTTGTGGATCAACCCGGCTTCGAGATGCGCCACGGGATAGCCGGCCGCCTCGGCATCACCGGCAAATCGCTGGCACGGCACGCCTTCGCCCATCCCCGGATGCTGCGGATGACGATAGGGCTCGATGATCTGCAGCAGCGAGTGCGCGCGCTGGTCCTCGGGCAGGCCATTCAGCGCGGTCTCGAAGCGGCGGAACCAGTCGTCGTAGTCGGCGATCCGCTCGATCTTGCAGCCGGCCTCGACCATCCAGTCGACGAATTCGTCGAAGGCGACGAAATCGGGTTTCGGGCTGGCCAGGTTGTAGCTGCGGAAGCCCTCGGGCAGCGCAGCGCTGATGCCGGTGATCGCATCGGCGAGGAAATCGACGGCGAAGCCTTCGTAGCGTGCCTTGGGCCGGCCGTTCGACAGGTCCTGGGCATAGAAGGTCGCCGGCGCGATGCCCGTCACCGCGAGGCTGAACAGCATGCGCGTGAACATGTCGGGCACGTTGAGCTGGCCGGCATAGCGGCTGTGCGCGAGGATCATGCCTGGGCGGAACACGCCGATCGGGATGCCCGCCAGGTCGTGGGCTTCGCGCATCAGCACTTCGCTGGCCCACTTCGACACGTTGTAGCCATTGGCATAGCCATCGCCGAGTTCGGCCGAGGGCGCGATCTCGCGAATGTCGCCGTGCTCGTCAGCCGCGCCGAACAGGATCACGCCCATGGTCGAGACGTAGTCGAGGCGCTTGAGCCGGGTGGTCAGCGCCAGCCGGATCAGTTCGGCCGTGCCCGCGACGTTCGACGGGAACAGCTGGTTGTAGGGCAACCTGTGGTTCACGTGCGCGCCGGGATGGACGATCAGGTCGACCTCGTCCGCCAGGCGCTCCCAGGTCGCGTCGTCGAGGCCCAGGCTCTCGAGCGCGAGATCACCTGGCAACACCTCGAGGTGATCGGCGGCCAGCTTGCGGAAATGCGCGATCAGCGCGGGATCGGTGTCTAGCGCCTCTTCGACGCGCTGCCGCGCCTGTTCGGGCGTGGCGCCGCGCGACAAGAGGATCAGCTTGCCGCCGGACTCGGCCAGCCGTTCGAGCCAGGCGAGCGCCTGGAAGCGACCGAGCCAGCCGGTCGCGCCGGTCATCAGCACGGTCTTCACGGTGTCGGCCGGCTTAGGCAAGGCGGGCGCCTGGGCCAGCAGATCCGCGTCGATGAACTTCGAAAGCTTCAGATCGCTGGCGTGGACCGTGATGCTGTCCGCGGCGTGGACGGTCGAGAAGCTCGGGCGCTTCTTCCCCGAACGCGCAGCGTCGATGTAGTCGGCCACCAGGCGAAGATCGCCGGCCGGATTGATGATCACGCCGACGGGCACCTCGAGCCCGAAGATTTCCTCGAGCAGCATCGAGAACGACAGCGCCGACAACGAGTCCCCGCCGAGATCGGTGAAGCGCGCCTGCGGCGAGATGTCGCTTTCGGCAACGCCCAGGGTCGCCTTGACCGCACGCGCGACGGTTTCGATCACCGGGCGATCGGCGCCGCCCAGCCGCAGCGCACGCAGTTCGTCGACCTGTTCCTGCGCGATCTCGGCAAAGCGGGCTTCGAGCCGCGCGCCGAAGCGGTCCTTGAAGTTGGGACGGCTGAACTTGCCGATGCCGGTGAGCAGGCCGTTCTCGGGGCTAAAGCCCTCGGGCTCGATCAGGAAATCGCGCGGGATCTCGTAGCTCGCGAGGCCATGCTCTTCGGCCACCTGCTGGAGGCCGCGGCGGATCGCCGCCTTGACCTCGTCGGCCGCCTCGCCGCCTTTCGCGAAGTCGGCGACCAGCTCATCGGAAGGGACCACGACCGCGAGCAGGAAGGCGCGCTCGCTGGTGCCGTAGACATAGATCTGCCGGATCGCCGGGCTCTGCGTGTAGAGCGCCTCGAGCCGCGCGATCGCGACGAATTCACCCTGCGACAGCTTCTGCACGTTGTTGGTGCGATCGACGTAGGCGAGTTCGTCGGGGCCGATCAGCGCCATGACGTCGCCCGACTTGTAAAAGCCGTCGGCGGTGAACTTCTCAGCGGTCAGGTCGGGGCGCTTGTAATAGCCCGCCATGAACTTGGGGATCTTCACCAGGAATTCGCCGCGCGGATAGGGCTTGTCGGTGGTGAAGTAGCCGAGCTCGGGCACGTCCTCGAGCCGATAGTCGATCACCGGCGGGCGCTGGATCTTGCCGTCGACGGTGACCGTCGCGGTGGCCATCTCGGTCGAGGAATAACCGATCGCCATGTGGACGCCGAGCATCGACAGCATGAACTGATGCACTTCGGGCGAGAGTACGGCCGAGCCGCAGCCGACCGATAGCAGCCGGCCGCCGAGCAGGTTCTCGCGCATGTCGAGCTTGACCGCGTCCTGCGCCGACGCCTCGGCCTCGCCGGCAGCGATGCGGCGATCGACCTCGCCGAGATAGTGCTGATAGAGCATCTCGCAGACGCGCGGCACCAGCGACGACATCGTCGGCCGCACCAGCGCCAGGTCGTCGAACAGGGTCGAGAGGTCGCTCTTGGGCGAACAGTAGCTGCAGCCGCCGTTGGCCAGGGCGAGATAGAGATAGCCGTAACCGACCGCGTGGCTCATCGGCATGAAGCTCAGCGTGATGCCCGGCTTTTCGGCGCTGTAGAGGAAGGTGTTGCGGACGGTCTCCTCGGTGTACATCGCCCCCTTCGGCGTACCCGTCGTGCCCGAAGTGTAGAACAGCCAGACGAGCGGATCGGGATCCTCGGACTGGTGCGCTGGCAGCGGCGGCAGGGCCTGCCCGCGCGCGATGACGTCCTGCAGCAGATCGACGACGATCGGGCAATTGGCGGCTTCGAGCCGGGCGCGCGCCGCCTCGTACTTCTCGCGCTGGCCGTCGTCGCGCGGCTCGTAGTCGAACACGACCAGCCGCGGCGGCACGGTGCCCGCGAGGACCGCGTCGACCGCCGCGTCGATCAGCTCGATGCTCGCCGCCAGAACGCGCGGCTCGGTCTCGGCGATGATGGCGACGTGCTGGTCGGTCGGGGCGTTGGCCTGAAGCGGCACGTTCACCACGCCGAGATGGATGTTCGCGAGCTGCATGGTCGCATAGCCGGCGCTGGCGAAGCCGAGCACGGCGCCGAAGTCGCCCGCCTTGACCGGGTTATTCGCATCGTTGTGCCATTCGGCGGCGGTCGCCATGACATCGGCCCAGAGCTCCGCGAACGAGCGTGTCTCGAAGCTGTCGAGCAGGCGCGAACTCGTGCGTCCGCTGACCGGATCGGTGACGAGTTCCTTGGCGCGATGGCCGATGGCCGGCCGCGGGCCGTAGCCCTCGAAGATCGTCTGCACGACCTGCGCCAGCCGCAGCCCCGGCTGCCGCTTCGCCTCGACCACCGCGGGATCGGGCAGCGCGCCGATGAACTGACGGTCTTCGGCCATCAACTTCTCGAGCCGCGTCTTGGCCCAATCGGTTTGCGCACCACCGGTGAAGATTGCGGTTTTCTGAGGCGCTTCGGCCGTCGCGGTCGTCATGTCACTCTCCATAAAGCAGCAGTTTTCTAAAACGGGCGTGGGGTCCGAAGGCTCGGCCGCACGAAACAATCAACCAATTACTTGTTTTTCACGAAGCGACAAGCGGAGCCCGTCGCTCGGGGCATTCTTCGCGGCTTCGAGCCGGGTCTTTCAGGCCAGGGATCCGTCGGCTTCCAGTGTCGCGCCATCGAACGCGAGCCCCTTGCTTCGCCCGCGCAGCAGCAGGAACAGCCCTGCCCCCAGCAGCGTCGTGCAGGCCATGATCTGGAGGAAAGGCAAGAAACTGTCGGCCAGGTGCAGTACACCGCTGAGCATGGCCGCGCCCAGCGCCGAAGACAGCGCCAATCCCGCCGAGATCAGCCCCGCGACCGATCCATAGAGCGCGCGGGAAAAGTAGTGTGCGGCCAGATAGGCGACGAGGTCGCCCTCGGCACCCTGGGCCAGTCCAATGAACACCACGGCTACTGCAACGAGCCACAGGTCGTTGAACTCAGCCGCCATCAGGATGAAGCCGATCGCGGGCATGGCCATGCTCAGGGCCGCCACCCGATAGGGCGCGAAGCGGTCGAGCGCGATGCCGCAGGCGAACCGACCGACGACGACGCTCGCGCCATAGAGCGAGATGAACCAGGGGACGGTTGCGACGCTGATCTTCTGCTCGACCAGGAGCAGCCCGAACTGCGACGCCACGAGCACGTTCGGCGCATTGCAGAGGAACATGCCCGCCATGACGATCCAGAAGGTGCGGTCCTGGAATATCGTGCCGTAGTCGCCTTTGGCGGTGCGCCGTACGGGAGCCCGCTGCGTCTCGGCATCGGCCTCCCGGCGCGCCTCGCCCGGAATGATCGCAACCGCGAACAGGCCGATGACGAGCGCCACGATCGCGAGAACGCGATAGCCGTTACGCCAGCCGTGCTCTTCGATCAGCACACCCAGCACCGGCACGAAGGCGATCATGAAAGCCGCCGGCGCGCTCGCGCAGATTGCCAGGGCGAGCCCGCGGGCGACGGTGAACTGGAGCGCGACGACGCGGCTGTAGACGATGCTGGCCGTCGTCGCGCCGATCAACATCTTGAAGATGCTGAGCGCGAAGAACATCGGCATGCTGCCGTCCTGGAGGCTGAACGCGAGGTAGGCGAGCGGCAGACCGATCACTCCGACGCTCGCGATCGTGCGCGAACCGAACAGGTCGGTCAGGCGTCCGATGACCGGGACGATGAAGAACATAGCGACCGACAGGGTCCCCTGCAGCGCGAAGGTCGCCCGCGACCAGCCGAACTCGGCGATCATGTGCGGCGCAAAGAGGTTGTTCGAGTAGGACTGCGTCGCGATGCCGACCGACAGGCCGCAGGCGGCACCAAGCCAGTACCGCCAATGCTCTCGCAGTTCCCGCGCATAGCCCGCGCCGGGCGGCATCGCGGTCATGCCGCTGCCACGCGCTTCGCCAACATCTCGCTCCCTTTCCTTCCTCTTCCCGTGCGGCGCACCGAACCTGAGACGACGCCTGCATCCGAGAGCCGAGGATAACACGGAGGACCGCGGATTTTTTCGCTGGCGGCGCCGGAAACTCAGCAGTCTGCGCAAGATCGCCAATTGCCTCTGGGCGTCATGGCACCGCCCCCGGGGCGCATTCGTGCCGAGACCACCGGCACGTTGCGCCGAATGTCAATTTCGACAGACCGGATGCTGAAAAATCCTTCCGGATCGATGTTACGCTTTCATCGAACAGCACAGAATTCAGCACAGCAATCCAGAAACAAAAAATCACAAAAGCGCGAATGACCCTCTCACGGAAACAAGAGTGATCCTCGTCTTGAACGAGGACTATTCGCGCACATCCAGACGAATGCCGAATTTCATCTACCGCGCAGGACCTTCGATCTTCGCGCGTAAACCAGAACAATTTCATGAGGGAGAGACTGCAATGCACAAGGCACGTTTGAAGCCGACACTATTCCTGAGCACAGCCCTGCTGGCAGGCCTAGCCACACCGGCGCTGGCCCAGAACGCCGACGACAGCACCACGGGCGACATCATCGTTACCGCCCAGCGCGTCGAACAGCGCCTGCAGGACGTGCCGGTGTCGATCACCGTGTTCAACGCTCAGCAGCTGACCCAGAAGAACATCGCGGTCGCCACCGACCTCGCGGTCTATACGCCGTCGCTGTCGGTGAACGAGCGTTACGGCCCCGAAAAGGCCAACTTCAACATCCGCGGCTTCAACCAGGACGCCGCCACCGCCCCGACCGTCGGCGTCTACTTCGCCGAAGTCGTCGGCGTGCGTGCGCAGGGCGGCACGACTTCGGGCAACACCGTCGGCGCCGGCGCCTTCACCGATCTCCAGAACGTCCAGGTCCTCAAGGGTCCGCAGGGCACGCTGTTCGGCCGCAACACCACGGGCGGCGCCGTGCTGCTGACCCCAGCCAAGCCGACCAGCGAGCTCGGCGGCTATCTCGAGGGCACCTACGGCAACTACGATCAGATCCGCGTACAGGGCGCGCTGAACATTCCGCTGTCGGATACCTTCAAGGTCCGCATCGCGGGTGAGCGCAACAAGCGCGACGGCTTCATGAAGAACCAGTCGGGCGTGGGCCCGGAAGATCTCAACAACGTCAACTATTCCTACGCGCGCCTCAGCCTCGTCGCCGACCTGACGCCGGACCTCGAGAACTACACGGTCTTCCACTACAGCGACTCGAACACGCGCGGCTACGCTTCGAAGATCATCGGTTGCGCCACGCCGGCCTCGCCCGACAATCCGCTGAACGTGAATGTCGGTACCACGGGCTACAGCGGCACGCGCCATCTGCAGGCCGCCTCGTGCGCCGTGCAGCTCGCGCGCCAGACCGCACGCGGCGACGGCTTCTACGACATCGAAACGCGCAATCCGAATTCCTATCTGAACATCGTCCAGTGGCAGGTGATCAACACCACGACCTGGCGCGCGAGCGACAGCATCACGGTCAAGAACATCGCCAGCTACGGTGAATTCCGCGAGCGTGCGAACTTCGATCTCGGTGCGTCGAACTTCGTCATCCCCTCGATCGACACCGGCGTCGGCCTCAACGGTCAGCCGACCACGGGCTTCTCGGCGCGTCGCCTCAGCGGTTCACTGCCCAACGTCGTGCTGGCCGGCGGTCAGCCCTACGACCGCATCGTCCTCGACACCGCGGGCGACAACACCAACAACGCCGCGCAAAGCACCTTCACCAACGAGTTCCAGATCCAGGGCAGCTTCGACAAGCTCGATTTCGTCCTCGGCGGCTACCTCGAGTTCGCCCGACCGATCGGCTATAACGTCGGCCGCACGGCGATCTTCCTCGACTGCGCCCGGCCCGAGACGATCACCTGTAACAACCCGCTGCTGATCGGCTCGATCTCGGAATCGAGCACCAAGTTCAACTTCGACAACCACGGCATCTTCGGTCAGGCGACCTACAAGATCACCGACAAGCTCTCGCTGACCGGTGGCATCCGCTACACCTTCGACAAGATCGTCGGTCTGACCAACTCCACCCGTGCCGGCCTCTCCGCCAATGCGGGCACGGGCCCGCTGTTCGTCGATCCGGTGGGCGGCCGCCTGATCGCCCGCGCCTGCACCGACTCGTTCCGCCACAACCGCACCGGCCCGCGCGCGGATCCGGCGGTCGTGGCCAATCCGCCGGCGCTCGATCGCAGTGTCTGCACCACCGTGCTGACCAACAAGTCGAGCGAGCCGACCTGGCTCCTCAATCTCGACTACAAGGTCACGCCCGACCTGATGGTCTATGCGAAGTACGCCCGCGGCTATCGCCAGGGCGGCCTCAACTTCACCAATCCCGGCTTCGAAGTGTGGAATCCCGAGAAGCTCGACTCCTACGAAATCGGCCTCAAGTCGACCTTCCGCGGCGCAGTGTCGGGCTACCTGAACCTCGCCGGCTTCTACAACAACCTGACCAACCAGCAGGTGTTCGGCAGCCTTCAGCCCACGGCCGAAGCGGCGGCGACGGGTGTTGCCGGCGGCAACGCCGTCATCAATGCCGGCAAGTCGCGGATCTACGGCGCAGAGGTCGACGGTTCGGTCGGGCTGGGCGAGATCTTCCGGGTCGCCTTCGGCTACACCTACCTGAACACCAAGGTGAAGGACGTCGCACCGCGCGCCATCCAGGGCGACGGATCGCCGCTCGGCGATCGTCTCGTCGGCACGCCGTTCGGCTCGGTCAATCCCAACGTCCAGGCGGGATCGGCCTTCGTCCTGTCACCGAAGCACAAGTTCAGCATCACGCCGACGATCACGCTGCCGGTCGACGAGAGCGTCGGTGACGTCTCTCTGTCGGCAACCTGGGTCCACCAGTCGAGCTACATCAACGACGGTTCGGTGCCGAAGTTCGTCAACGGGCTGCCGCTCGGCTTCACCCCGGCGACCAACCTGATCAACCTCAACCTCGACTGGCGCAGCGTCGCCGGTTCGCCGGTCGATCTCTCGCTGTTCGTGACCAACCTCACGAAGGAACAGTACAACGTCGCCAACACCGCCGCGTGGAACTCGGCCGGCGTCGCCGAGATCATCCCCAACCAGCCGCGCTTCTACGGCGTGCGCCTGCGCTACACGTTGGGCAACTGACCGGAAGAGTTCTCCGTCGCGCGAACCGCATCGCGCGACGGAGCGACCAAAGTCGTTCGGCCGCTTGCCGATCCGACCGTGCGCCTCTCCGTCAACACCTCCTCCGCTTGACGAGCGCCGCACCACCTGCGCCCAGGCCGGCCCTACCGGTCTGGGCGCATCTTCATGCCCTTGCGGTTGCTCGACATTCGCCGCTCGCGCCTGCATCCTCGCCGCATGAACACGCCGGAGGGAACGATGCATGACGGCCATTTCTACTGCATAGAGAACCCTTTGGACGTGCTGCCGAAGGCCGGGCAGATACGCGCGTCACACCTCACGGGCTTCATTCCGCTGATCAACACGCTGGGCGGCGATCCGATCGAAACGCTCGATCGCTTCGGGCTCGACGCCCGCTCGATCGCCAGCGCCGACATGTACATCGAGGGTGAGACCCTCGTCGGGCTGCTCGAATACTGCAGCCGCCATTTCAGCGACAATCTCTTCGGCATCCGACTGGCCAGCCGACAGGGCCCTGACGTGTTCGGTTCGATCGCCGCGCTGAGCCGCGCCGCCGCCACTTTCGGCCAGGCCTTGAACTGCAAGGTCGAGTACGGCCGCGTCGTCCACGCACCACAAAGCGGGCTCGAGATCGTCAGCGACGGCGAAATCGCCGAACTGCGCTGGCCCACCCGGACCGGCATCGTGGTGGCGAACCAGGTCGTCTACCAGGCGGCCTTCCTCAATCTGAAATTCCTCGAAATGCTCGGCGGGGACGGCTTCCGCCCCAGCTACGTGATCCTGACGACCGATACGCCGAAGTCGGACTACGAGGCGATCGGCGAGGCCTTCGGTTGCCCGTTCCGGCCCGGCAAGGACTTCAGCGCGATCGGCTTTCTTAGCCGTTATCTGGAAAACCCGCTGCCGTCGGCCGACCGCCTGGTGTTCTCTTTGATCAAGGGATATTTCGACAGGGTCCGCGCAGCGCAGAGAAACGGCATCGTCGACCGCGTGGCCGACTACATCGCAGGGGATCTCTCGTCGGGCGCCTGTTCGATCGAGCGTTGTGCCGAGAAACTCGGATTGCCGGCGCGCACGCTCCAGTCGCATCTCGCCGAGGTCGACGCGAGCTTCTCGGACCTGCTCCTCGCCAAGCGCATGGCCGCGGCCAAGGCCTATCTCGCACAGCGCGAAGTGTCGCTGAACGACATCGCCTATCTGCTCGGCTATTCGGAACAGGGCGCGTTCGGCCGCGCCTTCAAGCGCTGGACGGGGAAAACCCCGCGGCGCTTTCGCTCAACGCTCAACTGAACTCGCGCGCCATGTCCATTCGGCAGCGCCGAATGCGCAGAAAAGCGGCCCTCGCTGATCGATAGTCCGTCGATAGCGAGAAATACCTCGGGGAGAGCGCATGCTGGACATAAAGATCACCGGCGGAACCATCGTCGATGGAACCGGCCGAGCGCAGTATCGGGGCGATGTCGGCATTCGCGATGGCCGCATCCTCGCGTTGGGTGCGGTGGCGGAGGACGCCCGCGAGACGATCGATGCGACCGGCCGCATCGTCGCGCCGGGTTTCATCGACGTGCACACCCATTACGACGCCCAGGCCTTTTGGGATCCGGCGCTCAGCCCCTCGTGCTTCCACGGCGTCACCACGGTGATCGGCGGGTTCTGCGGCTTCTCGATCGCGCCGCTGACCGAGGACTCCGCGAGCTACATCAAGCCGATGCTGGCCCGCGTCGAGGGCATGCCGCTCGAAACGCTCGACCAGGCCGTGCCGTGGAACTGGTCGTCGTTCGCCGAATTCCTCGGCCGGCTCGATGGCCGCGTGGGGCTCAACGCGGGGTTCTTCGCAGGGCACTCCGCGATCCGCCGTATCGTCATGGGGCCGCGCGCGGTCGGCGAGAAAGCCACCTCGGCCGAGATCGAGGCAATGCAGGAGCTCCTCGGCGAATCCCTCGCCGGCGGGGCCATGGGCTTCTCGACCACGATCTCGCCGAGCCACGTCGACGGCGACGGCCAGCCGGTGCCGTCGCGCTGGGCGGCGCCGGAGGAACTGGTCGCGCTCGCCGGCGTGGTGCGCCACCACGAAGGCACCGGCCTCGAACTGCTGCCCGACACGACCTTTCCCGACGGCACCGCCGAACTGATGGCCGACTTCTCGGTCGCCGGTGACCGACCCGTGAACTGGAACATCCTCGTGGTCTCGGGCGCGCCCGATGCCGAGCAGCGCGTCACCCGGCAACTCGCGGTGTCCGACCTCGCCCGCGCGCGCGGCGGCGAGGTCATCGCGCTGACCGTGCCCTCCACGCCGCAGTCGTTCCTGACCCTGCGATCGCAAACCGCGCTCCACGCCCTGCCGGGCATTTGGCGCGATCTCTTCGCCCTGCCGCCCGAGGCGCGGATCGAGCGGATGAAAGACCCGGCAACACGCGACGAGATGGCGCGCCAGGCCGAACTTCTCGCAACCAGCGGAACGATGATGTCGTTCCAGGGGCATCTCGGCAAACTCACGCTGCGTTCGATCCGATCGCCGGCCTACAAGGCGCTCGAAGGCCGCAACGTCGAGGACATCGCCGCCGAACAGGGCCAGCGCGTCATCGACGTCCTGCTCGACGTCGCGATCGCCGACGACCTCGAAACCGTCATGACCTTCGACATGGGCGGCAACGACCAGGCCACCTGGGACATCCGCGGCCGCGTCTGGGCCGACGACCGCACCCTGATCGGCGCATCGGATGCCGGCGCCCACCTCGACATGATCGACACCTTCGCCTTTTCGACGACGGTCCTGCAGAAAGGCGTGCGCGAACACGCGGTCATCGGCCTCGAACAGGCCGTGCACCAGATGACGCAGCGCGCCGCCCGCTACTTCGGCCTCAAGGATCGCGGCGAGATCGCCGAGGGCTTTCATGCCGATCTCGTGATCTTCGACCTGGAGACCGTGGGACGCGGCCGCACCTACTTCCGCTACGACCTGCCCGGCGACGCCGAAGCCTACCGCGTCTACGCCGATGCCGAGGGCATCAACCGCGTCATCGTCAACGGCACGGTGATCGTCGAGAATGGCGTGCACACCGGGCGCCTGCCGGGCAAGGTTCTGCGATCGGGTACCGACTCCCGCACGGTGCCGATCGGCGCTTTGCGCAGCTGACAAGGCGAGAATGGCGCGCGGCGCCTTGGCGCGACCGCTCGCCGTTTCAGCAAGCCTTCATTCATGGCATTATGCGTCTATGCTCGCCCACCTGATGGACGAGCCGCTCCCATTCCAACCTGTATCTGCGCCCGAAGAGAATTCGCATGAATCTCCCGCGGTGCCGGTCGCGTCCTCATCGCCAGCGCGTCCCGGCCGGCGCCGGAAATGGGCAGTCCGCATAGCGGCCGGCACGGCGCTGACGCTGCTTCTGCTGATCGGCTGGCTGGCGATCACCGCGCCGCTCTCGAAATCGCTCGAACCGATCGCACCGCCGCAGATCACCTTGCTGGCCGCGGACGGCACCCCGATCGCGCGCAACGGCGCTTTCGTCGAAGCGCCGGTGAAGACCGCCGCCCTCCCCGATCACGTCATCCAGTCCTTCCTCGCGATCGAGGATCGGCGGTTCTACAGCCACTGGGGGATCGACGCGCGTGGCCTGGCGCGCGCCGCCTGGACCAACCTGACCACGGGCCGCACCCAGGGCGGCAGCACGATCACGCAGCAGCTCGCGAAATTCACCTTCCTAACGCCCGAGCGCAGCCTGACGCGCAAGGCGCGCGAGGCGCTGATCGCGTTCTGGCTCGAGATCTGGCTGACCAAGGACGAGATTCTCGAGCGCTATCTTTCGAACGCCTATTTCGGCGACAACACCTATGGCCTGCGCGCCGCCTCGCTCCACTATTTCTCGCGCCAGCCCGAGAAGCTGTCTCCGGGCCAGGCGGCGATGCTCGCGGGGCTGGTCCAGGCGCCCTCCCGCCTCGCCCCCACCAGCAACTACGAGAGCGCGAAGGCGCGCATGCAACTGGTGCTCAAGGCCAGGATCGCCACGGGCAGCCTGACCGAGAAGGAAGCCGCCACGATCGCGGCCCCGCGGCTGGCAGTGGGCCGACGCAGCGTGCTGCCCACGGGCACCTATTTCGCCGACTGGGCGCTGCCGCAGGCCCGCAAGCTCAGCGAGGTCGGCTATTCGCGGCAGACGATCACCACCACGCTCGACGCACGGCTGCAGGCCGCCGCTCGCCGGGCGACACGCCGCCTACCCGGCGCGGCCCAGGTCGCGCTGGTCGCCATGCGCACGAACGGCGAGGTCGTCGCCATGATCGGCGGGACCGATTACGAAGCATCGCCGTTCAATCGCGCCACCCAGGCGCGCCGGCAGCCCGGCTCGACCTTCAAGCCCTTCGTCTACCTCGCCGCGCTGCACGACGGATGGAAGCCGTCCGACCGGATCTCCAACCAGCCGATCACCGCGGGCAGCTATCGACCGAAGAACTTCGGCGGCACCTATTCGGACAGCCTGACGCTCGAAGACGCCTTCGCGCGGTCGAGCAACGTCGCGGCAGTGCGGCTGTTCGACAAGGTCGGTGATCGCGCGGTCATCGCCACGGCGCGCGAACTGGGCATCGCCTCGCCGCTGGTCACCGGCGATCCCAGCCTTGCACTCGGCACCTCGAGCGTGACCCTGCTCGAACTCACCGCCGCCTATGCGGGAATCGCCGCGAACCGCTTTCCGGTGGCCCCCCGCCCGTTCAAGGTCGAGCCGAAGGGTTGGCTGGCCAGCCTGTTCGACGGGCAGGACAGCCTGCCATCGAGCGTCCACGACGACATCGAGCAGATGCTGCGCCGCGTCGTCACGCAAGGCACCGGGCGCGCCGCCGCGCTGAGCGTGCCGGCCTACGGCAAGTCGGGCACCAGCCAGGACAGCCGCGACGCGCTGTTCGTCGGCTACGCCGGCGATCTCGTCGTCGGCGTCTGGGTGGGCAGGGACGACAATTCGCCCTTGGTCGGCGTCTCGGGCGGCGGATTGCCCGCACGGATCTGGCGCGACTTCATGGCCGAGGCCCTGGGCAAGCGCGCCGACCGCCCGCGCCGCGCCAATCCCCGCGGTCCGGTGCAGCCACAGGATGCGCCCGCCGAGGACCCGGCGAAGCTCGCCGACGACGTCCGCGTCTGGATCGACGACAAGGGCGGTCTCAGCGGCAAGATCGGCAACGTCTCGATCAACGTCGGCGATCCGAAGCTCGCCGAGGAGCTGGGCCGTCTGGCACAGGAGGGCGCGACGCCGGCCCAACGCGCAAAGATCGAGCGGGCCAGCGAAGCCGCGCGGCGCGCGATCGAGACGGTGGGCACGCAGATCGAAGCCGCGCGCAAGGCTTCGGCGAACCCGCCCGCAGCCCGCCCGACGCAACCCGCCCCCTAGCCGTCGATGGCTAGGGACCCGGCCGCGACGTCACTCGGACCGGCCGGCATAGAGGTCCATCACCTGCTCGGGCAGCGCGCGAAAGCTGAACGGCTTCGCGATCACGCCGAGCAGTTCGGTCTTCTGCAGTTCCTTGAGCTCGGGATCCATCAAGGCGGCCGAAATGATGATCGCCGGCAGGTCCTCGTAGCCCTGCGTAGCGCGCGCCTGGCGGATGAAATCGACGCCGTCCATCGTCGGCAGCCGGAAATCGACGAGCGCCAGATCATAGCGTCCCGGCGAGTTCGACAGGTTCTCGAGCGCCGTGGCGCCACAATCGAACGAGGTCACGTCGAAACGCTCGCTTCGCTCCAGCGAGAGCTTGACGATGAACTGAATGCCTTGCTCATCTTCGACCAGAAGAACGCGAATGACCGACATGTTCGGCGGCTTTCTCGAGAGGTGCGGAATCGCCCCAGGAAGTCAGCATAATGCACAGAACGTCGGCCGGGCCAATTCGTGCCCGAACTTCAATCACGCAAGCCCCGTTCTGGGGCATCCGTCAGTCGGCGGTCTTGGCGCGGGCCGCCGCGACGATCGCCTGCGGGTCGAAATAGTAAGGCTTGATCTCGCAGCACTTGCCGTCGCGGAACCGGAACAGCTCGCAGAGTTCGGCGGGCGGGATCGCGGGATCGGCGAAGCGCATCGTCAGGATCGTCACGGCATAGTCGCCGCCCGCAGTCGTCTGCGTGCGATCGAGCGCGGCGACGTCGAGCATGCCCATCACCTTGATGAACAGGTCGCGCAGCGCATATTTGCCGCGATAGACTCCCGCCATCGGCAGGCCCTCCGCCTCGGTGACGAAGAAATCGTCGGTCAGCATCGCCGCGGCCTTGTCCCAGTCCCCCACCCCGGTCGCGGCATAGAGCTGGTCGACGAATGCGATCATGTCTTCGTGAGTCATGGCCATGGCGCCTCTCCTTGGTCGGGCGGAGATTGCGGACAATCGCGCAATGGCGAAACCTAGCGAATAAACTAGCCGTGCGGGCCTCGTCCGGGCGCTATGAACCGGTGATGGAGACCGTGCGCCAGATCGTCCTCGTCCGCCGCCCCCAGGGTGTTCCCCTCCCCAGCGACTTCGCGCTGGCCGAGGCGCCGATGCCGCAGCCCGGCGACGGCGAGATCCTGGTGAAGATGCGCGTCGGCTCGGTCGATCCGGCGATCCGCGGCTTTCTCGACGATCGCCCGAGCTATCTGCCGCCGGTGGCCATCGACGCGCCGATCGCCGGCATGTCGCTCGGCGAGGTCGTCGTCTCGCACAATCCGGCCTATCCGGTCGGCACCCTGGTGCGCGCCTTCGCCACATGGTCCGATCACTACGTCATCGGCGCCGATGCGCTGGGCCTCGAAGTGGTGGACCCGCAACCGGGCACCGATCTCCATCACTACATGGGCGCGCTCGGTCCGGTCGGTCTGACCGCCTGGGTCGGCCTCTTCGCCGTCGGCGAGGCCAAGCCCGGCGAGACCGTGGTGATCAGCGCCGCGGCCGGCGCCACGGGTTCGACCGTGGGCCAGATCGCCAGGGCGCACGGCTGCAAAGTCGTGGGCCTGGTCGGCTCGGCGGAGAAGGCCGAGGTGATCCGCGGCCTCGGCTTCGACGCGGCGATCGACTACCGCGCCACCCCCGACATCGCCGCCGAGATCGCCAAGGTCGCACCCGAAGGGGTCGACGTCTATTTCGACAATGTCGGCGGCGAGACGCTCGAGGCGGTATTGCCGTTGATGCGACTGCACGGGCGCGTGCCCGTCTGCGGCATGGTCGGCCAGTACAACGACGCCGATCATCCGCACGGCGTGAAGACGCTGTGGCAGCTCGTGGTCAACCGCATCAAGATGCAGGGCTTCATCACTTACGACTATCCCGCGGTGCTCGAACGCGCACAGCGCGAGCTCGACGGATGGGTTGCCGACGGCCGGCTCAAGCCGCTCGCCAATGTCCGCGACGGCTTCGAGAAACTGCCCGAGGCCTTCATCGACCTGATGTCCGGTCGCACGATCGGCAAGACCATCGTGCGGATCTAAGAATACAAGAGGGAGAGACCGAAGATGCCCTTCACCGGCCCCAGCGAAGACCGCCTGGCGATCCGCGAACTGCTCGAGACCTATGCCGACGCGGTGACGCGCAACGATTCCATGGCCTGGGGCGCGACCTGGGCCGAGGACGGCGAATGGTCGCTGCCCGACTATCCCGAGCTCGGCACAACCAAGGGCCGCGAAGCGATCGTCGCGATGTGGATCGAGGCGATGAAGGCCTATCCGGGGATCATGTTCGAGGCCTGGCCCGGCGCGATCGAAGTCGACGGCGACCGCGCGACGATGCGCAGCTACACCTCCGAGATCTACGACCAGGACGGCCTGACCAAGCGCGATCGCGGCGCCTACGAGGACGTCTGCGTCAAGCGCGACGGCCGCTGGCTGTTCCAGAGCCGCACCTTCCGCAACATCCACCGCCAGCATGCCCCGACGGGACTCTAGACCGCCTAAGGTGACAAAGGTGACGAAAGTGACACGGTCCTAAAAGGGATAAGTGTCACCTTGGCGCGGCCTTGCAGCCTGGCCGAATTTCGTCCTGTAGGACAGCCCCTCAGCGACCGAGCAGGCGCGCGACCATCTCCAGCAGCTGCTCGTCGGTGAAGGGCTTCACGAGGATCGGGATGTTCCGCGCCGCCAGGTCGAGCGTCTGGGGCTCGTATCCCGTGGTCACGCCCCAAGGAATGCCCAGCGCGTCGCAGCGATTGCCGACGTCGAAGGAGAAGCTGCCGTGGAGATTGAGGTCGAGAATGGCCGCATCGACGCGGCTGTCGCGCAGCAGTTCCAGCGCCTGCTCGACGTTGGGAACCGGCCCGACGACGTCGTAGCCCGCATCGCTGATAACGCCTTCGGCGACGAGTGCGGGCAGCATCTCGTCCTCGAGCAGCAGGATGGTGGGTCGCGCCCCGCTGGTGCTGGCATTGTTCACGTGACGCACCTTGCTGCGGCGGAAGCGCGCTAAGTCGCCCATACGCTGACGAGCCGGAATAGGTCAGCGACGCCGCGCTGTAACACGAATGCCCTCGCCGTCGACACGTATCTCCGAGCGGAGCCCGGCTGCGCGAGAGGCTTCCGGGCTACTTGGATACGGCCGGCCCGGCCTTGCTGGCGGCGACCATCGAATCCCAGGTGGCCCATTCGATCGAACGCCCCGGATAGACGGCGCTCTTGAACGGCCAGTCCTTCTGCACCCAGGCGGTCACCCACTGGTACAGCTCGGCGTCGAAGCCCGCATCGTAGTCGGCTTTCGTCACCCACATCCTGACCACGGCGTCATGGCCTTTCACCGGGCTCGGAGAGACATAGACGCTGCCACGCTCGCGCCGGCCGTCGGGCGTGAGCACGGCATAGGCGAACGATTTGCGGCCGCTGAAGCGGGCCTGCTCGTTCTGCATGTCCTGCATCGCATCGGCATCGGTGATGCCCTGGCGCGGCCAGCGGTCGCTGCGCGAGAAGGTCCGCTGCAGATGCTCGATCGACGACATGTAGGCATCGAAATCGACCTTCACGAGATCGGGCCCCAGCGGGACCAGCTTGAAGCCCGGCCCTTCGATCAGCGTCGGAACGGCGAAATCCGCAGCCACGAACAGCGGCTTCGGCGCCGCTGGCGTCATGCTGGCGGGCACGGCCTGAGGCGTTTCCGCGAGGGCCGGATTTCCGGTCATCGCCAGGATCGTGAGGGTAAAACCTGCGCCCGTGACCCGAAATTTCACTATGCCTACTCCCCTGGACCGAGGGCTCGTCGCGAAAACCGCGCCATCGCCTGCCGCAGGCTTCGAATCCCAAACCAGCGAGCGCCGAACCAGCAGCAAAAGCCCTATGTGGCGCATAGACGCCGCCTATGCCTGGGCTGGCCGGCGGATCGACTTTCGGCGAGGTTTTCCGCGGACCTTAACGGTCGTACGCCCTGCGTTTCGCCATACCTGCGGCAGTCACCCCAAACGCCGCTCACCCTGAGCTTGTCGAAGGGGGCTGGCAGAACGGGCGCTGGTGCTTCGACAAGCTCAGAACGAGCGGGCATGGGGGCTAAAGACGCAGGCAAACAATATCGATCAGAATTGGTCGGCCGTGGATGCCGTTGTTTACCCGCTCATCCTCAAGGCTGACTCTTCAAAATGCTCAAGTGCTGCCGCCTCCAATCACGCCGAGCCGCACGAGGCTTTCCGCACTCGCCAGAATCGCGTCCTCTGGCGATCGCGGACTCCATCCAAGCATTTGCTGCGCCTTTTCGCCGCTTGCGTCGAGTCTAACGCCGAGCAATGGCACGATCCCCTTCATGGACGGGTTCGCCATAGCGATCGTTCGGACGAGCAGGTTGGGTAGCTCACGCGTCGAGACCTTGTTTGCCACGGGGCCGAGCCGATCCTTGAGCAGCCTCGCGATATCGACCATCCACATGCTGTGGCCCGAGGTCGCGAGGAAGCGTTCCCCCGCTGCTTTAGGGTCTGTCATCGCGAGCAAGTGCAGGTCCGCGACGTCCCGCACATCGACGATGCAGGTATTGATCTTCGGACAGCCAGGCTGACCGTCGAGCATCTGTTTGATGGTGCGGATCGAATGCGAATAGTCGCCGAGCGCGGGCCCGAGCACCATTGTCGGATTGATCGACGCGAGTTCCAGGCCACGGCCTTCGCGCGCGATGAATTCCCATGATGCGAGTTCTGCCAGCGTCTTCGATTTCTGATAGGGTGCAATCAGCCCATCGAGGTCGCTCCAGTCCGTTTCGACGAACGGCCGGCCAATCGATTTCCTGTGCCCCGCGCCAACCGCGCCGAATGCTGAGGTTAGCACGACGCGCTTCATGCCCGCATCGCGCGCCGCGCGCAGCAAACGCAGGTTGCCTTCGACGGCAGGGCGAACCCAATCGTCCTCGGCTACCTGATCGCCCGCCGGAGTTGGCGAAGCGCCATGAAAGGCATACTCACAATCGGCAGCAGCCTCCGCCCAACCGTCATCGGCCATCAAATCGGCGACCGCGAATTCCAACCGAGCGCCCGGTTCGACCCCACCAGCGCGGAGGCTGGCTATGACCTCATCTTTGCGCTTCAGCGACCGCAAGGTGGTCTTCACGTCGTAGCCTGCGTTGAGCAGGGCGACGATGCAGTGCTGCGCTATGAACCCGGTGCCGCCGGTTACCAGAACCTTCGTCATGACAATCTCCATTGATCGATATGTCTACGCCTGTAGATTGTGATCGCACGAGAGTCTACAGGTGTATAATGAATTCCAGCAACCAACCCCCTTCACCACGTTCCAGCAAAGCCGAGGCCACCCGCGCCGCAATCCTGAAATCGGCGCGGCGACTGTTCGCGGCACATGGCTATGACGGAGTAGGCTTGCGTGGCATCGCCGAGGGGGCGGGTGTCACTGCGATGATGATCGGTCGCTATTTCGGATCGAAAGAGGGGCTATTCGGCGACGTGGTGACCGACAGCATGCGCGATCCGGTGATCCTGTCGGAAGCAAACCTCGCAGCGCCGGACATCGCGCGCAGGTTCGCCGAGGCGCTGATCGGGCTGACGGGAGAAGGTGCCGAACCGCTCGACGGCTTCCTGATCCTATTCCGCTCCACTGCAAGCCCTGTGGCCGCGCGGATCGCGCGTGAGCGGATCTTGGCCGCGCACCAAGCCACGGCGCAAGACCTGTTGAAGGGACAGCACGCCGCCGAGCGAGCGGCGATCTTCCTGTCGATCGTCGCCGGGTTTCAGATGAATCGACAAATGCTACAGCTAGATCCGCTGGTGAGGGCAGACCCAGCGCTGCTTATCGAACTTATGACGCGCGTATTTGAGGCCATCTTTGGAGCGGCGGATAAACGATAGGCATCCAATGCCACAAAGCTCTCGTCATCCCGATCAGAGCCCCGAGCACCCTCCCGCCCCCCTCGCACGAAAAGGGCGGAGCCGCAGCCCCGCCCTTCCCGTCTCGTCGCTGGCGAAACGTCAGAACCGCTTGGTCACCTGCACCCGCACCGTGCGCGGCAGGTTGGCGAAGCCGAGTTGGTCGGCCTTGGTGCCCACGGCCGTGCCCGTGCCCGTACCGGTCGAGGGGCCATCGACCACGCCGCTGACGTAGAAGGCATTGGTAAGGTTCTTGCCGACCAGCGCGATCTCCCAGTTGTCGTCCTCGGCGCCGATGCGGATACCGGCGTCGAGCGTGACGTACTTGTCCTGGCGCGAACGCGGATTGCCGAAGCCCGAGGCGAGGTAGGAGCCGCTGTAGCGGGCATCGACATTGATGCCGAACTTGAGCCCGTCACCCACCGGCGCGTCGTAGGCCACGCCGAGATTGCCCGTCCACTTGGGCGCGACCGAGAGCGCCGCGCCGGTCAGGTTCTGGTTCGAGAAGATGCCGCCGATCAAGGTGCAACCCTCGGCGATCGTCTGGCCGGCATAGCAGGGCGCATTGGGGAAATCGGTGTACTTGGCGTCGGTGTAGTTGAGCGAGCCGTGGAGATTGAGCCCGTCGACGCTGCGCGGTGCGTACTCGAATTCCATCTCGACGCCCTGGGTCTTGGCATCGGCGGTCAGCGTCTGGAACGCGAAGATCGGCGAGTTGAAGAAGTCCACCTGCAGGTCGAGGTACTTGTAGGTGAAGGCCGTCAGGTTCAGGCGCAGCTGATTGTCGGCCAGGGTGGTCTTGATCCCCGCCTCGAAACCGCGCGCGCGTTCGGGATCGAAGGTCAGGTCGGCCAGTGGATTGGTCGAGAACTTCGAGTTGATGCCGCCGTTCGAGAAGCCGCCCGACTTGTAGGCGGTCTTGAACGCGCCGTAGACCATGATGTCGTCGCTGGGCTTCCAGGTCAGCGTGACTTCGGGCGACCAGTTGTTGAAGGTCTGGTCGGCGGTGATCCGACCGAGCCCGTCGGGATCGTTTTCGGGACGGAAGATCGTGGTCACGCCCGGGTTGTTGTAGGGCTGCGTGAAGAAGCTGTCCTTGGTCTCGTGCGTGTAGCGCACGCCGCCGGCGAGCTCGAGCGTCGGGACGATCTTCCACGAGAGCTGGCCGAACACGGCGAAGGTCTCGCCCTTGGTGTAGCTGGTCTTGCGGGTGGCGACGTAGAGGTCGCTGGCCGGGGCGGCGCTGTTCCGCAGGCCGGCGAAGGCGATGTATTGGCCGAAGTCGCGCCGCGTCTTCTGATAGAGCGCGCCGATCATGCCATTGAACGGACCGTCGAGCGTGGTCTGCGCGCGCAGCTCCTGCGAGAAGGCCTTCCAGGTCGAATTCTCGGTGGCCCACTGGCCGGTATTGCTCGTCTGGAAGTCGCAGGCGCAGGCCCAGCGGTTGTTGTTGGTGTTGTAGTTGGTGACCGAGCTGATCGTCAGGCCGTCGAGCTCGTAGGCGATATTCCCGTTGAGCGCCCAGGAGCGATAGCGGTTGTAGAGCGAGCCGTCCTTCTCGGCATAGGGGAAGTTCGCGGCGATGTCGGCCGGCATGTTGTTCTGGTGGGTGACGAAGTCGCGCTCGCAGCGATAGCCGGTCAGCTGGCTGAGCCCGCTGGCCAGGCCGCAATCGAAGGCGACGTAGTTCCACGACGAGTTGTTGACCTTGTTGTAGTCGTAGGCCGCCTTGAGCGTCGCGGTCAGGCGATCGTTGGGCGTGAACTTCAAGGTCAGGCGCGCGAGCAGCTCGTCCTCGCCCGGCGATCGCGACGCGGCCGGGGTGGCGGTGTGACTGATCGGGTTGCCGTTGCCGCCCGCGAGCAGGCTCTGGATGTCGGCGGTGACATAGGTGCGGTTGACCGAGACGTTGCGGAAATAGCCGCCGTCCATCTTCGAGCCGCGCACCGCCAGGCGCACGCCGAAGGTGTCGGACAGCGGCCCCGAGGCGATGATCTCGCCCTGGTACTGGCGCGAGCGGAACTCGTAGCCGGCGCGGGCGATGAATTCGGGGTCGGAGCCGGGATCGTTGGTGGTCAGCGAGATCACGCCGGCCGTGGCGTTCTTGCCGAAGAACAGCGCCTGCGGTCCCTTGAGCACTTCGACCCGCTGGAGGTCGAAGAAGCCCTCCTGGATGATGCGGCCCTGGCCGTAATAGGCGCCGTCGACGACCACGGCGACCGACTGTTCGATGCCGATCGAGGTCGAGGACGAGCCGATGCCGCGCAGGGTCAGCTGCGCGCCCGAGCCGTTCGAAGCGCGGCCGACGGTGAGGTTCGGCGTGGCGGCGGCGATCTTCTCGATCGAGGTGATGTCGCGCTGGAGGATGATCTCCTCCGAGATCGCGGTCACCGCCACCGGCACGCTCTGCGCGGTCTCCTGGCGCTTGCGCGCGGTGACGACGATGTCGGACAGGCCGCCCTGCTCCTCGACCGCGCCACCGGCGGCCGGAGCAGCATCTTGAGCCAGAGCCGGCACGGCCGACAGCGATAGACCGAGAATGCTCGATGCGAGCAGGCCTGCCTTGGCAAGCGACATCCTGAAACCTCCCAATTATTTGACTTGAGAGCGGTTCTAGGCGCGCGCCGCCGCTTTGATTCCTCCCCAAAATACTAGGCCTATCCCTTTGGGCAGGTTCTCGCCGGACTTCGGCCCGGCAGGCCTTCTGGCGGGAGAACCGACATGACGACCAACCGTTTCTGGCAATTGGACCGCCACCCCGAAGGCAGCGATTTCGCCGCGGCGCTGAGCCTGCGCGAGGAGAGGCTGGGCCCGCTCGGCGAAGGCCAGGTGCGCATCCGCACCCTGTGGCTGTCGATGGACGCGGGCACGCGCATGTGGATGAGCCCGCGCACCGACGGCTATCAGCCGCCGCTGCCGCTGGGCTCGAAGATGATCGGCCTGTGCCTGGGCCGCGTGACCGAAAGCCGCGATCCGCGCTTCGCCGAGGGCGCGCTCGTCCGCGGCTTCGGCCAGTGGGCCGACTATGCCGACGTCGTGCCCGATCTCGCCGGGCTCGAAGCGCTCGACGAGACCGTCTCCGATCCGCGCCAGCATTTCGGCGCGCTGGGGATGAACGCCTGGACCGCCTATGTCGGGGTCAAGGAAGTGGCCTTGGTCAAGCCCGGCGAGTGGCTCGCGGTCTCGGCCGCGGCCGGCGCGACGGGCAGCATGGCCTGCCAGGTCGGGCGCAATCTCGGCGCGCGGGTGATCGGCATCGCCGGCGGCGCGGAGAAGTGCCGTTACCTGCGCGAGGAGATCGGCGTCGACCTGGCGATCGACTACCGCGGCGAGGACGTCGCCGCGGTGCTGGCGAGCGTCGAAGGCGGCGTGAACGCCTATTTCGACAATGTCGGCGGGCCGCTGCTCGACGCGATGCTGCCCAACATGGCGCATTACGGTCGCATTGCGATCTGCGGCCTCGTCGCGAGCTACGACGGCGACAGGCCGATGCCCGGCCCCGCGCGCTTCGACCAGATCCTGATGCGGCGTCTGCGGGTCGAGGGCTTCTTCATCCCCGACTTCCTGGAGCGCGGCGCCGAATTCCTGCCGCAGCTGCGCGCCTGGCATGACGCCGGCCGGCTGGCGGTGCGGCTCGACGAATTCGCGGGGATCGAGCGGACGCTCGACGCCTATGCCCACATGCTGAGCGGCGGGAACATCGGCAAGGTGGTGGTGAAGGTGGGATAGCTAGCCAATCCTCCCCGGCACGGGGAGGGGGACCGCGCGCGAAGCGCGGGGTGGAGGGGGCTCTCGGTCAGCGCGGCGCTTTTCGAGAGCCCCCTCCGTCAGCCCTGCGGGCTGCCACCTCCCCGTACCGGGGAGGATAAGATCACTGCGCCGACATTCCGCCGTCGACGATCATCTCGGTACCCGTGACGTAGCGCGATTCGTCCGAGGCGAGGAACAGGTTCATGTTCGCGATCTCGATCGGATCGCCCATGTAGCCCATCGGGATCAGCGCGACCGTGGCGTCGTAGTTGGCGGCGTTGTCCTCGGCGGCGACGCCCTGCATGTTGGTCATGATCATGCCGGGGTGGACCGAATTGCAGCGGATCCTGTCCTTCGCGCATTCGACCGCGATGACTTTCGAGAACAGCCGGACACCGCCCTTCGACGCAGCATAGGCACCGCAGGCGGGCACGCCGAACAGGCCGGCGACCGACGAGAGATTGATGATCGAGCCGCCATTGCCGGCCTTGCGCATCATGGCAACGGCGCGCTTGGTGCCGAGGAAGACGCTGGCCAGGTTGACCTCGTTCTGGAGATTCCACTCGGCCAGGGTCATCTCCTCGATCGGGCGCAGCACGGCGATGCCGGCATTGTTGACGAGCACGTCGAGCCGGCCGTGGGCGCCGTCGATGTCCTTCATCACGCGGTCCCAGTCGGCCTCGCTGGTCACGTCGTGCCCGGCCGAGCGGGCGCGGCCGCCCTTCTCGCGGATCGCCGCGGCGACCTTCTCGGCGCCCTCGGCGTCGCGGTCGGTCAGCCAGACGATCGCGCCCTCTTCCGCAAACCTTTGCGCCGTGGCGCTGCCGAGCCCCGGCACCGAAGCCGCCCCCGTAACCAGTGCAATCTTGTCCTTGAGGCGGCTCATGGTGTCTCCAATCGTGGGGTTTACATCTTCACGCCGAGCGTCACGCCGTAGGTGCGCGGCTCGCGGGCGGTGGCGAAGGACCAGAGGCCGCCGACGGTGAAACCGTGGGTCATGCCCCTGTCGTTGGCGAGGTTGCGGCCGAACACCGTCAGGTAGGCCTCGGTATCGTCGCCGATGGTGAAGCGCGCCGAGAGGCTGGCGTCGAGCAGGCCCTGCGGATCGGTGCGGACGCGCGGATCGTTGCCGGTGACCACGACCGGGCCGGTGGTGAGATTGCCGGTCAGCGTGTTGGTCGAGATCTGCTGGTCATAGCGGCCGATGTAGCGATAGCCGACATTGGCCACGACCTTGCCGAAGCTCGTCGGCACCTCGTAGTCGGCGGCGATCGAGGCCGTGACGTCGGGGTTGTAGATCAGGTCGTTGTTCGAGAAGTCGAAAGGAATGACCAGGCCGGTGACCGGCGAGATGCCGCCGACGACGAAACCCTTGAACTTGCTGTCGAGCAGACCGAGCGAACCGGTGATCCGCAGCCCTTCCGCGGGCCGCGCGGTGAAGTCGAGTTCGAGGCCCTTGATCGTCGCCGAACCGACGTTCGAGGTAACCGTCTCGTTCTGCGTCGCGCAGACGCCGCAGAACAGGGTCGTGTTCTGCTGGAGGTCCTTGTACTTCGAATAGAAGGCCGCGATGTTGAACTGCAGCTTGCGGTCGAACAGCTCGAACTTGCCGCCGACTTCGTAGGAATCGACGGTCTCGGGCTGGTAGGAGCGGCTGGCCGAGGCCGGCGAACCCGCGCGCGGGCTGAAGCCGCCCGAACGGAAGCCGCGCGACCACGAGGCATAGAGCATCATGTCGTCGTTCGGACGGAAGTCGATGCCGACCTTGGGCGTGAACTTCTTGAACGTGTCCGAACCCTGGCCGATCTGCACGCCGCCGAAGGCGTTGCGCAAGGTCTTGCGATCGCGCGTGAAGCGGCCGCCGAACGACAGGCGCCACTGATCGGCGAACTGCCAGTTGAAGTCGCCGAAGAAGGCATAGGACGTGGTCTTGCCGTTGACCTGCTGCGGGTTGGTGTCGAACACCTCGGGCGCGATCGCCGGGTTGAAGGCGAACAGGCGCGTCCACTGCTGGAGCTGGTACTTCGAGCGGAAGTAGTAGCCGCCGACGACGTAGTCGAAGCTGTCGCCGATCTTGCCCGCGGCGCGCAGCTCCTGGCTGAACTGGTCGTAGGTCTGCTGGCGCAGCACGTAGTAGAGATCGGCGGTCGAACCGTCGAAGTCCTGCGTCTGCGTCTCGGTCATCTTGCGATAGCCGGTGACCGAGGTCAGCTTCACCCCGCCGAGGTCGAGGTTCATCTCGCCCGTCACCGAGGGCGCCTTGTAGAGCGAGACGTTGGGCAGGCCGAACACCGTGTAGATGTCGGTGGTCTGGTTGCGGTTGCACTCGTTGGCCGGAATGAAGGTGCAGAACAGTTCGCCGGTCTTGGTGATCTCGGCGACCACCGGATCCATCTTCTGTTCTTGCTGCTCGACCGTGATCAGCGCGTCGAAATTGCCGCCCGGCGCCTTGAACAGCAGCGAGCCACCATAGTTCTCGTTGTTCGAGAAGCCGCGCGGCTTGCCGGTCTGCGCCTGCTTGTACCAGCCATCGGCCTCGTTGTGGAAATAGAAGACCTTGGCGGCCAAGGTATCGCCGGCCAGCGGCACGTTGATCACGGCGCGCGTCGCCAGGGTGTTGAACCGGCCGTAGGACGCCTCGATCTTGGCGCCGAATTCGCCGGTCGGGCGCGAGCGGCGGATGTTGATCACGCCGCCGATCGTGTTGCGGCCGAACAGCGTGCCCTGCGGTCCGCGCAGCACTTCGATCTGCTCGATGTCGAAGAAGTCGAAATACTGGCCGGTGCTGGTGCCGATGAAGATACCGTCGACGACGACGCCGACCGTGGGCTCCTGCGACTTCTCGATGTCGGCATAGGTCAGGCCGCGGATCGAGAGGTTGGCCGCGGCCGCGCCCGAATTCTGGTTGGTGATGATCAGGTTCGGCGCGGCGCCCATCAGGTCGCCCAAGTTGATCGCTGCCTTGTTCTCGATCATCGCCGCGTTGACCGCGGTGATCGCGATCGGCGTGTCCTGCAAGGTCTCGTCGCGGCGGCGCGCCGAGACGATGATCTCGTTGGGATCGACCGTGGCATCCGAGGCCTGCTCCTCGGCGACACCTTCGGCGAATGCGGGCGTCGCGAGTCCGACGAGCGCAGTTGTGGAAAGCGCTACAACGAGCGCGCAACGACGATATGCGAAGCGCATGAGTTCAGTCCCCCAATGGTCCACGGGACTTCCGCCCGCTGGTACGAACAGGGTATGCTACGATCGGCCGAGGGGGATTAACTGCCAAAAGAAATAGGTGCGTCTTTCCCATCGCCGCGCGAGGTCTAGCCGTCATTTACGGAGCGGCTTCATGACCGGGAATCGTCAATTCTTGCTAGTTCGGCGGCCACAGGGCGCGCCGGTCCCCGAAGATTTCCAACTGGTCGACACCCCGGTTCCGGTGCCGCCGCCCGGCGGCTTCGTCGTGCGCAACCGCTTCGCCTCGCTCGATCCCGCGCAGCGCGGCTGGATGGACGACGCCGAAAGCTACATGCCGCCGATCCCGCTCGGCGATCCGGTGCGCGCGACGACGGTGGGCACGGTCCACGCTTCGGACAACCCGGATTTCCGGCCCGGCCAATGGGTGCTCGGGGTCAACGCGCTCGAGGACTATTCGGTGGCCCTGCCCGGCGGCTTCACCATGCCGGTCGACGTCGATCTGGTCCCCTCGCCCTCGAACTTCCTGTCGGTGCTCGGCGCCGTGGGGCTCACCGCCTACTTCGGCCTGCTCGACATGGCCCAGCCGCAGCGGGGCGAGACGCTGCTGGTCTCAGGCGCGGCGGGTGCGGTCGGCTCGGTGGTCGGCCAGCTCGGCAAGATCGCCGGTTGCCGCGTGATCGGCATCGCCGGCGGCGCCGACAAGTGCCGCCGGCTGATCGAGGACTACCATTTCGACGTGGCGATCGACTACAAGGGCAAAACGGTCGCCGCGCTCTCGGCCGAGATCGCCGCGGCGGCGCCCAATGGCGCGAACATCGTCTTCGAGAACGTCGGCGGCGACGTGATGGACGCCGAACTGCTCAACCTGGCGCTCAATGCCCGCGTCGTGCTCTGCGGTCTGATCAGCGAATACAACGCGCCCGAGAAGATCGGCATTCGCAATCTCTGGGAAGTGATCGCGCGCCAGGCGACGATCCACGGCTTCCTCATCGCAGCCTATGTCGACCGCTTCGGCGAAGGCGCGGCGGCGATGGCGCAGTGGGTGGCCGAGGGCAAGCTGCGCATGGACGAGGACATCCAGGAAGGCCTGGAGAACGCCTACCCCGCCTTCATGCGCCTGTTCAGCGGAGCGAATACGGGGAAATTGGTGTTGAAGATCGGGTGACTACGGCTTTCCCGTTCGTAGGCGCAGGCCATCGGTCTCATTCTCCGTCGCCCCTGCGAAGGCAGGGGGCCAACTGACCGCGCCTCCAGGCACTTACCGTGGCAAGACGATAGCTTGGTTGGGCCCCTGCCTTCGCAGGGGCGACGTAACGTGAATTGGCGGGATCTCCATATAAACGAAAAAACGCGGCGGATCCGGAGGTCCGCCGCGCCAGGTGCGGAGTGGAACCAAAGTCGCCTAGAACTGCACGCGCTTGGTATAGCCGCCGTCGATGACGACGTTGGTTCCTGTGGTGTAGGATGACGCCGGGCTGGCGAGGAAGGCGATGGTCTTGGCCACTTCCTCGGGCCCGCCCCAGCGGCCGAGCGCGAACTGCGCTTCGGTCGCGGCATGAAGCTCGGGCGCGCCGGCCTTGATCGCTTCCCAATTGCCGCCGGCGAAGGTGATCGGCCCCGGCGAGACGGTGTTGACGCGGATGCCCTTGGGCCCGAGCTGCTGGCCGAGCTGGCTGGCATAGGTGATCAGCGCGCCCTTGAGCGCGTTGAACGCCTGCGGGACGATGAAGGTCTCGACGCCGGCCGTGCTCGACATGATGACGATCGCACCCTCGCCCGAGTCCGCCAGGAACGGCTCGAGCGTCTCGCAGCCGACGACCGTGCCCTTGACGTCGACGTTGTAGCAGGTGTCCCAGTCGCCGGTCGCGCCCGAGCCCGAGGCGCTGGCGCCGGCGACGAAGACGTCGCAGCCGCCCAGCTTCTCGGCCGCCGCCTTGAGCCAGGCGGCATAGGCGTCGAGGTCGCTCATATCGAAGGCCTCGCCGATCACCTTGCCGCCGTGGCGCGACAGCGCGGCGACGGTCTCGGCGACCTGCTCGGCATTGCGCGAGAAGAAGGCGACGTCGGCGCCTTCCTCGGCGAAGATCTCCAGCGCCGCACGGCCGATGCCGCGGCTGCCGCCGGTCAGGATGACCTTCTTGCCCTTCAGTCCGAGATCCATCGCGCGCTCCTCAACCCTATCGTTCTCGTCGAGCCGCCTTCTCGCCGCTCGGCCGCGCGTGGGCCACTGTATTTTTGGTCAGGATTGGCGAACCGCCGGCCGTGCTAGCCCGCTCGCGAAACGGCAAGGGAGCGATGCCATGGGACAGCTTGCGGGCAAGACCGCCGTGGTGCTCGGCGCCAGCAGCGAAGGCAACATGGGCCAGCACATCGCCCGGCGCTTCCTGGCCGAAGGTGCCAGGGTGCTCGTCGCGGGGCGCAAGGGGCGCGTGCTCGACGCCTTCGCGGCCGAGACGGGCTGCGCCTGGGCGACCTGCGACCTGACCGACCTGGCCAGCGTCGACGCACTCGCCGATACCGCGAACGCGGCGCTCGGCGGCATCGACATTGCCGTCAACGCGACCGGCTGGGGCCTGCTCAAGCCGTTCCTCGACACCACCCACGACGAGGTCATGGCAATGACCGCATTGCAGTTCGTCGGGCCGTTCCACTTCTACCAGGCGATGGTCCGCAAGATGGCCCGAAGCCGCGGCGGGCGCGGCGGATCGATCATCCAGATCTCTTCGGCAACGGCGACGATCATGCTCAACGACCACGCCGCCTACATGGGCACCAAGGCCGGCACCGATCACGTCATCCGCTGCGTCGCGCACGAGTTCGGGCACGAGGGCATTCGCGCCAACTCGATCTCGCCGGGGCTCACCGACACGCCGATGACCGCCGAGGCCAAGCAGGTCCCCGGCCTGTTCGACGCCTTCCTCGCCGGCTATCCGCTGGGCCGCATCGGCACTTCGGACGACATCGCCACGGCCGCCGTGTTCCTCGCGCGTGACGACTGCTTCATGACGGGTGAGAACCTGCAGGTGAACGGCGGCCTGACCTTGCGGCGCAATCCGACCAACGACGAGATCGCCGAGAAGGTGGCGGCAGCTTCCACCTAGGTTCTTCACCCTGCCCTCAACCCGTCGTCACCCCGGACTTGATCCGGGGTCCCGCTACCCTTCTGTGGACGCGACAAGCGGGATCCCGGGTCAAGCCCGGGATGACGAGCAGTGCTATGTTGCTGCCACCTTCGTCTTGATATCCGCCCGCAGCTGATCCTTGCGCACCTTGCCCGAAGCCGTGCGCGGGAAATCGTCGACCAGCTCGAACCGCTCGGGAATCTTCTGCTTGGCGAGACCGCTGGCGGCGACGTGCGCGGCCAGCGCAGCGGGCAGCGGCACCTCGCCTTCCCGCGCGATGACATAGGCGCAGACCCCCTCGCCCAGCCGCGTATGCGGCATGGCGACGACTGCAGCCTCGCGCACCATCGGGTGCAGGTGCAGCACGTCCTCGATCTCCTTGGCCGAGATGTTCTCGCCGCCGCGGATGATCAGGTCCTTCTTGCGCCCGGTAATCGTCAGCGCGCCATCGGCCTCGCGCACGCCGAGGTCGCCGGTGCGGAAATAGCCGTCGGCGGTGATCGCCTCGCGCGTCTGGCTTTCGTCGGCATAGCCGAGCAGCATGCCCGGCCCGCGCGCGAGGATCTCGCCCTCGGCGCCGTCGGGCAGATCGCGGTCGTCGGCATCGACGATGCGCACGCGGTAGTCGACGATCTTGCCGTCGGTGGTCGCGGCCCGATGCTCGTCGCGCGGCCAGCCGAAGGTCACCAGCGGCACTTCGGACGATCCGAACACGCGGAAGGCGCGGCAGTTTTCGAAAGCCGCATTCGCCGCCGGGATCAGGTCCGAGGGCACGGCCGCCCCGCCGCAGGCGAAGTAGCGGAACGAGGGCAGCCGGTTGCCGCTGGCGCGCGCCGCGGCGGCGAGCTCGACCAGGAACGGCGTCGCCGCGGTCGTGCCGACGCAAGCGTGGCGATCGATCAGCGCCATCGCCGCCTGCGCGTCCCAGCTTTCCATCAACACGGTCCGCGTGCCGCAGACCAAGGGCGCCTCGAGCCCATTGGCATAGCCCGAGATGTGCGTGACCGGCGAGGGCATCAAGGTCACCTCGCCAGCCGTGACGCCCCAGGCGCGCGTCGACTCGGCGAGGATGCGCTGGAGCGTGACGTGGCTGTGCAGCACGCCCTTGGGCCGGCCGGTGGTGCCCGAGGTGTAGAGCACCAGCTTGACCCCGAGCGGATCGACCCTGGGCCGCGCGAAGGCCTTGCCCCGCCCTTCGGCGATCAGCGCCGCGAGATCGTCGTCGCCCGCACCGCGCACGGTGAAGACGTGCGCGAGATCGGGCAGCGCGGCCTGCACCCGCCCGGCCATCGAAGCGAAATCGTAGCCGCGGAACGAGGCCGCGACGAAGAAAGCCCGCGCGCCGCAGTCGCCGAGCATCTGCGTGACCTCGTGGTCGCGGTAGATCGTCACGATCGGATTGATCACCAGGCCCGACAGCGCCGCCGCGAGATTGATCACCGCCGCCTCGCGCCAGTTGGGCACCTGGAAGGCGATCACCTCGCCAGGCCGCAGCCCGCGTGCGTGCAGCGCAACGCTCAAGGCTTCGGCATCGGCGAGCAGTTGCGCGCGCGTCAGCACGTCTTCGCCTTCGACGAAGGCGACGAAGTCGGGCTCGGCTCCGGCCAGCGCATAGGCCTGGTCGGCGATCGTGCGCTCGTCCCACAGGCCCTGGCCGGCGAATTCGCGCTGGTGCGGCGCGGGCGTTTCGAGCCAGCGCCAGGGCGGTATCATCCTCTCATCCATAGCCCAGACCTGCCCTTCCCCCTGCCCGCGGCCAACTGGCGAAAAGGCCAAGCCGAGCCCGCGTCACCTGTTACCTCTCGCAGCTTGTCGCCCTCCGGCGGCTTTGCTCAATTCGGGTCCGAAAGACCATACGGGAGATGAGAGTGGACCGCGCCCAGAAGCTTGGCGACGTCGCCGAAATCATGCTCGACTATGTCGAGAACAAGAAGACCTTCCAGACCGACAAGCCGATGACGGTCCCGACGCGCTCCTATACCGACAGCGACCAGTGGCGCGCCGAGATGGAGCTGGTGTTCAAGCGCGTGCCCTTGATGCTGGCCTTCACCGCCGAGCTGCCCGAGCCCGGCGACTACAAGACGATGGACGCGGTCGGCCTGCCCGTGCTGATCAACCGCGCCAAGGACGGAAAGGCGCGTGCCTTCCTCAACGTCTGCTCGCACCGCGGCGCGCCAGTCGCCGAGGGCAAGGGCAACTGCGCGCGCTTCACCTGCAAGTACCACGCCTGGACCTATGGCCAGGACGGCAAGCTGCTGGGCATTTCCGAGGCGAGCACTTTCGGCGAGATCGACAAGGCTGCGCGCGGCCTGCGCGAGTTGCCCTGCGAGGAGCGCGCGGGCATGATCTTCGTCTGCCTGACACCCAACGCGCCGATCGATCTCGATCGCTATTTCCAGGGCTTCCTCGAGGATTTCGAAGCGCTCGACTTCGCCAACTGGTCCTACCTCGGCTCGCGCGAGATCATCGGCGCCAACTGGAAGATCGCCTTCGACGGATACCTCGAAGGCTATCACTTCGCCTCGCTGCACCCCGAGACGATCCATCCGCGCACGCCGTCGAACTGCACGCACTACGAAGGCTTCGGCCCCAACATCCGCATCGGCTTCCCGCAACGGCGCATCGCCGAGGCGCTGAGCGACGTGCCGCGCGACCAGTGGGGCGCGCAGGAAAACAACGGCTACGACTTCGTGCGGATCTTCTTCCCCAACGTGTCGATCTTCATCGCGCCCGAGATCACCCAGATCGCCCAGCTGTTCCCCGGGCCGACGCCCGACCGCAACCGCACCGTGCTCAACTACCTGCGCCGCGAAGCGCCGCGCGACGAGGCCGATCGCGAGAGCCTGGAAGGCATGATCGAGTTCTTCCGCGACGTGACCTACAACGAGGACTACGTGATCGGGCTGGAGATCCAGAAGGGCCTCGAGAGCGGCGCGCACGACGACCTCACCTTCGGCCGCAACGAGCGCGGCAACCAGTACTTCCACGAGTGGCTGAACTGGTACCTCGAGGACGATTCGACGCTGCCCGAGCCGACGATGTGAGGGGGGCGGCGCGGCCACCCTCACCGCTGCGACTAATTTCGCTTCGCTCAATAAGTCTCGCTCCTCTCCCGCCAGCGGGAGAGGGTTTGACTAGCTCTTACCTTCTCCCGCTGGCGGGAGAAGGATAGCGCAGCTTGCTGCGTCAGCGGCTAGCGGAACTTGGATGAGGGTGGCTCACCAAGCGTGCTCTTCGCCGTTCCACTTGTAGAACCCGCCGGTCCGGTCGAGCGTCCAGCCCTCGGCCAGCTTGCGGACGCCGGTGGCGCTGTCCTCGGGGGTGATGTCGGCACCCGCGCCGCCCATGTCGGTCTGGACATAGCCGGGGTGGATCAGCCCGACGATCACGCCGCGGTCCTTGAGGTCGATCGCCACCGATCGCATCATCCGGTTGAGCCCGGCCTTGGCCGCGCCGTAGTCGTAGAAGCCGCCATAGGGCCAGGTCGAGGCCGCCAGCTGGCTCGAAATGTTCATCACCTTCGATCCCGCCTGCATCCGCGGCAGGAAGGCCAGCAGCACGCGCAGCGGCCCTTTGACCATGACCTCGATCGACTGGTCGAACTCGGCCCAGTCGACACTTTCGAGCTGTGCGCCGGGCGTACCGAGGATGCCCGCGACGTTGTAGAGCAGGTCGATCGGCGCCGCGCCGGTATCGGCGGCCCCGGCCTTGACCGAGGCATCGTCGGTGACGTCCATCGCGTGCACCGAAAGCAGCCCGTTAGATTGCGCAGCCAGCGCGTTCAGCGCCTCTGCGCCCGCCGGATCGCGCGCCAGGGCGTAGACGCGGTCGCCCTGCGCCACATGCTGGCGCGCCAGTTCGAGCGCGATGCCACGCCCCGCGCCAGTGATCGCCACATTCGCCATCGATCCTCTCCTTCGTTCGCCGAGCGCGAACCTAGGCCATCGTAGGAGCGCGGCAAGGCGGCAAAACTGTCCGAAGTGCCAGATATGCCGCGCCGCGCGCAGTGGCAGACTGGCTTCGACAACACCGGGAGAAGCCATGCCGTTCGATCTCGAAGCCGAGGTGCGCGATCTCGCCGCACGGCGCGACATCACCGAAGCCGTGCACCGCTACATGCGCGGGCTCGACCGGCTCGACCCGGCGCTCCAGCGCAGCGCCTTCCACGACGACGCCCAGATCGATGCGGGGATCTTCGTCGGCGATGCCGGCGAATTCGTCGGCTTCTGCCAGGATTTCCTCGGCGCCATGGACGCCTCGCACCACCTGCTCGGCCAGGTGCGGATAGAGATCGACGGCAGCAATACCGGCCCCATTAAGACGGCTAGGGGCGAATGCTATTTCCAGGCCTGGCACGGCATCCGCGACCCTGCCGGAAACCCGCGCGACCTGTTCATCGCCGGTCGCTACGTCGACGACTACGCCTGTAAGAATGGCGAGTGGAGGATCGTCCGGCGCAAGCTTATCACCGACTGGGTGAAGGACGATCCGGCCGACCACGGCTTCTTTGCCGCCAACCCCACGACCAACCGCGCCGGACGCCGTGGAGAAGACTTCAGCGACACGCGCGTCTGGGCGCGCTGATCGCGGTTCCTGAGGATGCCCCAATGAACGCCGAGAGCAAGGTTTCCCGTTACTCGCCCGAATTCGACCAGCCGGTTCGCGGCGATGCGATCACCGCCGATCGCTATATCTCGAAGGACTGGATGGACCTCGAGATCAAGAACCTCTGGCCCAAGGTCTGGCACCTGGGCGGCGTGCTCGCCGATCTCGAGGACGAGGGCGACATCGTGCGCCACAACTTCGCCAAGGAATCGGTGATCCTGGTCCGCCAAGAGGACGGCTCGGTCTGCGCCTTCTACAATTCGTGCCCGCACCGCGGCAACCGGCTGATCCTGGGCGAGACGACCAGCGTGCCGGCGATCACCTGCGGCTACCACGGCTGGAAGTACGACCTCGACGGCACCTTGATCCAGGTCCAGGACCCCGACGATTTCGAGAGCGGCAATCCCTGCGGCCGCGTCCACCTGTCCGAGCTGCGCTGCGAGACCTGGGGGCCCTTCGTCTTCTGGTGCATGGACGACGACGTGGCGCCGCTGCACGAATGGCTGGCGCCCTTCCCCGAACGCCTCGCCGGCTATGGCCTCGAGAACTGGGTGCGCGTGCTCAACGTCTCGGCCGACTGCGAGTTCAACTGGAAAATCATCCGCGACAATTTCAACGAAAGCTACCACCTCCCGACGATCCACCCCGAACTGGCCACCTTCATCAACGATGGCCTGCCCGACACGCTGTTCGAGATGTACCCTTCGGGCCACAATTCGATGTGGATGAAGGGCCACCAAGCGACGACGCGCAAGGACTACGCCTCGGGCGAAGTGCCCACCCCGCTCGACGCGATCGCCCAGGCCTGGGGTATCGATCCCGCACTCTACAAGGGCCGCACCGACGAGGTGCGCGCGGCGATCGTCGAGGCCAAGCGCCGGCTCGGGCCCGAGCGCGGCTATGCCAATTACGACCAGATGACCGACCAGCAGCTGGTCGACTATTTCCACTGCACGCTGTTCCCCAACCTGACGATCACCATGTCGCCCGAGCAGTGCCAGATCCTGCGCACCGAGCCGCACCCGACCGATCCCGAGAAATGCGTGTTTCAGCACTGGTGCCTCTATCCGCCGGTGCCCGGGATGAAGGAGGTCGAGACCCCGGTCGGCCCGCTACCGCTGCGCCACGACGCGCTCAAGCGGCACTCGGTCTACGGCGACGGCGTCTCGGTCGGCTATGTCGCCGACCAGGACCTGTCGATCGGCACCAGCCAGCAGCAGGGCCTCAACTCGCGCGGGTTCAAGGGCTGCCTGCTACCGCTCCAGGAAAAGCGCGTGCAGCGGTTCCACGAGTTGCTCAACGACATGGTGCTGGGCCAGTGATCATGCCCGTCGCGGCCATCCCGCTTGAGGACCGCCTGGCGATCGAGGACCTGGCCGTCGCCTATTGCACGGCGGTCGACCGGATCGGTGACGTCGACGGGGTGGCTACGCTGTTCACCGAGGGCGGGGTCTACGATCTCGCCGAACTCGGCCTCGGCCACTTCGAGGGCCGCGCGGCGATCCGCGGCTTCTTCGCCGGCGCCTTCCCGACCATGGCGCACAACGCGCACTTCCTGAGCAATTTCGCGCTGGTCGACTATGCCGCCGACGGCGCCACGGCACAGGCCTATGTCCACGGCTACAGCCGCGGCACCGACGGCAGCGATCTCGAGGTCAAGGCTCGCTACACTTTTGACGTGGTGCGCGAAACGGAGAGCTGGAAGATCGCGCGGGTGGGCGTAAAGATGTTGATACCGACGGGTTGAGGGCAGTTTATCGGCCTGTGCCTCCCTCCGCCCCAAGCCTACGGCGTTTCCACCAAGATAGAGGCTTGCAGGCCAGCCGCTTTGATCAACTTCTGGTCGAACGTTAGAAATGCCCTGCAATCACCGGATTTCGCCAGATGCAGCGCATCGGCGAAATCCATGCCCTCGCTCATCCACGTCAGCGCCTGGGCAAGCAGAAACGGCTCTTCCACGGAGATTCCCGGCAAGCCGGCCAGGCCGCGCAAGCCGGCAACGATCTCTCCGGCGGTCAACCCGTAGGCGCTGCGCAAAACCCACTCGCTTTCGAGCAGCACCGTCGTCGGGATAAAAATATCGCCACCCGAGATCACCGCGCGGGCAGCCTCGGCCTGCCGCTTGTCATCGGCGGTCAGGAACCGGATGACGATGTTGGTGTCAATCGCGCGCACGGCGCTTCGCTTCACGGGCAACAGCGACGTCCATCTCGTCGATCGACAAGGCCGTGCCTTCGTATTTCAGCGAAGCGAACACCGCATCCACGGTCGATGGCGCGAACGCCGGCGCCGGCTTGAGGAGGACGCCATCGGCGGTCTCTTCCACCGTCAGTTTCGTGCCCGCTCCCCATTGCCGCTGGTCGCGAATGGCCTTGGGCAGGATCACCTGCCCCTTGGTCGAAATCACGGTCGTCAGCCGTTCCTGCACGCCCACAGCGAACCTCCGAAGTAAGACGAAGGTAAGATAGCGATTGTTACCGGTTTGGCAAGTGCGTCCCCAAATGCTTGCCCGCGAGATAGCCGAAGGTCATGCCCGGCCCCAGGGTACCGCCGGCGCCGCCGTAGCCCTCGCCCAGCACCGCCGCCATGGCATTGCCCGCGGCGTAGAGGCCGGGGATCGGCTCGCCCTGCCAGTCGAGCACCTGCGCGTCGCCGTTGGTCTTGGGGCCACCCGAGGTGCCGAGCGCGCCCGGTTCCATCTTGACCGCGTAGTAGGGGCCCTGGTCGATCAGGCCGAGCGTGCGGTACGGCGGCTCGAACTCGGCGTCGCCCCACATATAGAAGTTGTCGTAGGTGTTGTCGCCGCGGTTGAAATCGTCGTCGTGGCCCTGGCGGACCATGCCGTTGAACCGCTCGACCGTCGCCGCCAGCCCGGCCGCGTCGATCCCGGCGATTTCGGCCAGCGCCTCGAGCGTGTCGGCCTGCATCACGAAGCTTGGCAGCGGCGATGACGGCATGGCGTTGAACAGCGGATACTTGCCGCGATAGCGCTGATCGAAGATCAGCCAGTAGGGCAGGTTCGCATAGGAATGGGTGCCCGCGTCGAAGGCGTGCATCGCCTTGCCCATCGCGTTGTAGTTGGCCGCCTCGTTGACGAAGCGCTTGCCCTTGGCGTTGACCAGGATCGCGCCGGGCCGCGCGCGCTCGTCCGAACCGAGCAGGTAGTTGGGCTTGGCGTTGCGATGCTGCGGTTTGAATTCGAGCACCGACTGCTGCCAGAACGCATGCTGCATGTTGCCGAGCTGCGCGCCGGCCTCGATCGCCATGATCAGGCCGTCACCCTCGTTCTCGGGCACCGAGACCGGGCCGGTCAGCGGACCGCGCAGGAAGGTCTTCACCAGCTGCTCGTTCCACTCGAACCCGCCCGTGGCGATGACCACGCCGCGCCGTGCGCGGACGCGGAAGTCGCGGCCATTGGCGTCCTCGGCGATGACGCCGATCACGCGGTCATCATCTTTCACGAGCTTGCGCGCGCGCTTCTCGAACTCGACCGGGATCTCGCGGTCGAGCACGGCCTTGAACAGCGAGCCGGCGAGCGCCTGGCCGAGCCCGCGATAGTCGCCTTCCTCGCGCTCGGCCAAGGTCGCCGCGTCGAGCGTGCCCTGGATCGCCTCCATCAGGCTGCCACGCACCGGGTAGGCCATCTTGGTCGGATTGACCCGCGTCGCCCACTTGCCCAGCGTCGCGAACGAGAAGGCCTCGTTGTCGAGCGAGCGCCCGCCGTCGGGCTTGGCGCCGGGCAGATAGGGCTGATAGTCGGGAAAGTCGGCATAGGCGTGGAAGCGCACCGGCGTCTTGTCGATCAGGTAGCGGATCAGCTCGGGCCCGCCTTCGAGGAAGGCGCCCAGGGTCTCGGGATCGAGCTGTCCGGGCGCCAGGGCATCGAGATAGGCGACCACCTCGTCATCGGAATCGGCGATGCCGGCCTCGACCTGATAGGGATTGTTCGGGATCCACAGCATGCCGCCCGACATGGCGGTGGTGCCGCCGACCATGCCCGACTTCTCGAGGATCACGACCTCCCCGGCACCGAAATCCTTCGCCGCGATCGCCGCCGTCATGGCCGCGCCGCCGGACCCGAGGACGACGACGTCGGCCTCGAGGTCCCAGTTCATCTCTTCCGACATCTTTTCTCTCCCGCGCCTGGTTCAGACCTGGCTGAAACCGCCGTCCATGAGGAATTCGCTGCAGGTCACGAAGCTCGCGGCTTCGGAGCAGAGGTAGACCACGCCGCCACCCATCTCGTCGGGGCGGCCGAGCCGGCCGATCGGATGGCTCGCGACCATCGCGTTGTACGACACCTCGCGCGACGGCACCGCGCCGAGCTCGACATAGCGATCCATGATCGAATTGAGCATGCCCGTCTCGATGCCGCCCGGGTGCACCGAATTGCAGCGGATGTTGTATCCGAGCGCGCCGAATTCGGCGCCCATGCACTTCGACAGCATTTTCACCGCGGCCTTGCTCGTGCAATAGGCCGCGTTGAACGGCGCCCCGCGCAGCCCGCCGACGCTCGAGAAGTTGACGATCGAGGCCCCGCCCTTGCGCGCCTTGCCGCCTTCCTTGAGCAGCGGCAGCAGGATCTGCGTGCCGATGATGATGGAATCGACGTTGATCGCGTTGACCCGGTGCCATTCGGCCAGCGGGGTGTCCTCGATCTTGGTGACGATCGAGATCGCCGCGAGGTTCACCAGCGCGTCGAGCCGGCCGTAGGTCTCGCGCGCGAGCGCCTCGACCGCCAGCCAGTCGCCCTCGCTGGTGACGTCGTGGCGCAGGTAGTGGTCGGCGCCGGGCACTTCGGCGCTCTCGGCCAGGTCGGTGGCGATCACCGTCGCGCCGGCGTCCTTCATCTGCCGCACGACCGCGCGGCCGATGCCGCCGGCGGCGCCCGTGACGACCGCGATTACGTTTTCGAGCCCGATCATTGTGCGGTCCATCCTCCGTCCATGACCAGTTCGGCGCCGGTCATGTAGGCGCTGTCCTCGCTGGCGAGGAAGAACACGCCCGCGGCGAGTTCGGCGGGATCGGCCAGGCGGCCGAGCGGGGTCTGCGCGGCGACCGCATCGACCAGGTCCTGCGCCTTGGCCGCGGCGCCCTTCTCGACCCAGCGCTGGAAGCCTTCCTGCAGCAGCGGCGTCACGACGAAGCCGGGATGCAGCGAGTTGGCTCGGATCGGCATCTGCTTCTTGGCGAACTCGACCGCGATCGACTTGGTGAACAGCCGCACCGCACCCTTGCTGGCGTTGTAGGCCGAGGTATCGGTATAGCCGACCAGCCCCATGATCGAGCTGACGTTGACGATCGAGGCGCCGCCGCGGAACTCCTTTCCGTGCTCGGCCAGCATGGGCACGAAGGTCTTCACGCCGAGGAACACGCCGTCGACGTTGATGTCCATGATCCGGCGCCAGCCTTCCATGGTTAGGCCCTCGACCGGGCCGGTCAGATCGATGCCGGCGTTGTTGACCAGGATATGCAGCTTGCCGTGGCGGCTCTGCACGACGTCGCGCGCGCGCTGCCAGTCCGCTTCCTTCGTCACGTTGGCCTGGACGTAGCTCGCCGCCTGGCCCAGCCGGCCGAGCACTTCGCCGGCCAGGGCGCTGTCGGGCGCGTCGAGATCGGACAATACCACCTCGGCGCCCTCGGCCAGGAAGCGCTCGACGCAGGCGAGGCCGATGCCGCGCAGGCCGCCCGAAACGAAGGCGACCTTGCCCTGCAGGCGCCGAGAACCCAAATCTTGGCCAAGATCATTCATACGCCCATCATCCCTGCCGTGGTTGCGCCATCGATCACGTATTCGCTGCCCGAGACGAAGCGCGCCTCGTCCGAGGCCAGCCAGGCGACCAGCCCGGCCACCTCGTCCACCCCGCCCATCCGGCCGAGCGGCGACATGCCCTCGTAGGCCGCGCGCGCGGCGGCGGGATCGGGGGCGTTCTCGATCTGGCCGCGGATGATGCCGGTCTCGACCACGCCGGGCAGCACCGCGTTGACGCGGATCTTGTAGCCGCGGTTGCCGCAGTGGACTGCGGCCGACTTGACCAGCGCCACCACCGCCGCCTTCGACACCGAGTAGGCGACGAAGTTGCCCATGGCCCGGTGCGCGTTCATCGACGAATTGATGATGATCGAGCCCGTGGCGCCATCGGGATTGGCCTTCATCGCGCGGATCGCGTGCTGGACGGTCAGCATGACACCGGTCTGGTTGACCGCGATGACGTTGTCCCAGCCCTCGATGCCGATGTCCTCGACGCTGGCGTCGCCATGCTCGGTGCCGGCATTGGCGAAAGCGATGTCGAGCCGGCCGTGCTCGGCCAGGATCGCCGCCATCAGCGCGGGCCAGGCGCTGGCGTCCTGCACGCGATGCGCGCGGAACTGCGCGCCGGTCGCGGCGCAGAGCTGTTCGGCCGCCGCCGCGTTCGATCCGGTGAAGATCACCTTCGCACCCTCGGCCGCCAGCCGTTCGACCGTGCCGGCACCGATGCCCGACGTCCCGCCCGTGACCAGCGCGACCTTTCCATCCAGCCGCCCATTATCCAGCCGTCTGTCCACGGCGTTCTCCCATCTGTTCGTTGAGCCGGTGTGACCGATTCCGCAGCGGCTGCCACCTATGCTTTCGACAAGGTGACGCCCGCTTGCCGGAGCGTCAAAACCGTCGGACAACCAGAATTGGGGAAAGAGGAGTCGATTTATGGCCGAGCGCGATCCGGGGCTTAACGACGACAAGAGCCGGGGGATCAGCTGGACCGATCTGATGGCGATCGATTCCCGCCCGGCGCCCGCTTCGCTGACCGAGGAAAGCTACCAGTACCGCGGTTCGGAGCCGCTGGCCGTCACGCGCTACACCAGCGCCGACTTCGCCCAGGCCGAGCGCGAGAAGATGTGGCCCTATGTCTGGCAGTTCGCCGCGCGCGAGGAGGACATTCCCGAGGCCGGCGACTATACCGTGTTCGAGAACGCCGGCCGGTCCTGGTTGGTCACGCGGCAGGAAGACGGCTCGGTCCGCGCCTTCCACAACGTCTGCCTCCACCGCGGCCGCAAGCTGCGCACCGAGGACGGCAACGCCGATACCTTCACCTGCCCGTTCCACGGCTTTTCGTGGAACGCCGATGGCTCGTTCCGCCAGATGCCCTGTTCGTGGGACTTCCAGCACCTGACGAACGAGAAGCTGCAGCTGCCCGAAGCCGAAGTCGCACGCTGGGGCGGCTACATCTTCCTGCGCGAGGAAAAGGGCGGGCCAAGCCTCGAGGAATTCCTCGCCCCCCTGCCCGAGCACTTCAAGCGCTGGCGGCACGAGGAATGCACGACGGTGATTTGGGTCGCCAAGGAAGTCGCGGCCAACTGGAAGGTCACCGCCGAGGCCTTCATGGAAGCCTGGCACACGGTCGTCACCCACCCGCAACTGCTGCCCTTCACCGGCGACAGCAATTCGGCCTACTGGACCTGGGGTGACAACGTGAACGTCAACCTGGTGCCCTTCGGCATCGTCTCGCCGCACCTCGACGCGACGGGCAAGGCCGAGCAGTGGATCGTCGACGAATTCGTCAAGTTCAACGGCCGCTCGGCCGACAACTACGAAAGCGCCGACGCCGATCCCTTCGCGGTCCAGGTGCCCGAGGGCAAGACCGCGCGCGAGGCGCTGGGTGACGCCATGCGCAAGGCCTATACCGAACAGACCGGCTACGACCACGACGATGCGACCGACGCCGAACTGCTCGACGGCCTGGTCTACAACGTGTTCCCCAACTTCGCGCCCTGGGGCGGCTTCATGCCCAACGTCGTCTATCGCTGGCGGCCGGGCAAGACACCCGACACCTGCCTGATGGAAGTGCGCATCCTCGCGCGCGTCAAGAAGGGCGAACCGATCCCGCGCGCCGTACCGATGCACCTGCTGAGCCCCGACCAGCTGTGGACAGACGCGCCCGAGCTCGGCGTGCTCGGCTCGGTCTTCGAGCAGGACATGGCCAACCTGCCCTTCGTCCAGGACGGCCTCCACGCCTCGAAGACCGGCGAGATCCAGCTCGGCGACTATCAGGAGATCCGCATCCGCCAGTTCCACCAGACGCTCGACAAGTATCTGTCGGGCGAGCTCGGAGGCGCCAAGAAGTGAGCGCAACCGAAGCGCATCCGCCGCGGATCGACTGCGTCCTGATCTGCGGCGGCGTCTGGCACGACATGGACTTCGCGCGGCTCGAACTCCTGAAGCTGCTCGCCGAAGACCAGCGCGTGCGCACGCGCGTGTTCGAGGATTACGAGAACCTGGAAGCGCTGGCCGAAGCCGACGTGCTGATCACCTATACCTGCGACGTCACGCCCTCGCTGGCGGCGCAGGAGGTGCTGCGCGACTGGCTGGCCAAGGGCGGACGCTGGTATGCGCTCCACGGTACCAATTCGGTCCTGCGCCTGCTCGAAAACGGCCTGTGGGACGCGCCGCGCTGGGCACCGCTGTTCATGGACCTGGTCGGCAGCCAGTTCCTCTCGCATCCCCCGATCGCACCCTATCGGGTGACGGTCGCCGACCCCGGCCATCCCCTCGTGGCCGGGGTCGAGCCCTTCGAGACCAATGACGAGCTCTACCACATGGAGCGCCACGGCGATCTCCACGTCCTGCTCGAGACGGTCTGCACCGAGCCCGGCACCGGCTTCGTCGAGGCCGAGCAAGCGCCGGGCACGCACCCGGTCTGCTACATCAAGCAGCACGGCCAGGGCGCGGTGCTCTACCTGACCCTGGGCCATTGCCGCGGGCATTACGACCTCCAGCCGATGGCCGACTGGTGGCCGACGGTCGACCGCTGCGCCTGGGACCTGCCGGTGTTCTACGACCTGCTGCGCCGCGGCATCGGCTGGCTCAAGGAACGCGAGCCGGCCTAGCCGCTATTTCAGCGGCAGGAACACTTCGCAGACCACCTCGGGCACGGGCGTGTTCGGGGGCAGCGAAAAGTGCCGCTGGCAGTAGATCGGGAAATCCCGCGCTTCCTCGCCGCTCGCCGGAAGCCAGTCGCGGTAGAGATAGAGCGCGGCCGGTTCGAGATTGTTGGTGTTGTGGATGACGCGCAGCACCGCGCAACGTCCACCGGGGATCATGCCCGGTTTCATCTGCCCGTCGTCGGCGGCGACGGGTCGATCCGTGCCGATGCACAGGTCCATGCTATAGTCTTCGGGATTATCCGGTATCCTCTCGGACCGGAAGACGTTGAAGGTCGAGCTGGTCTCGGGCGACAGGCCCGCGGCCTTGCGCCAGGCGACGAAGCGCTCGATGGTTTCGGGCAGCCGCGCGCGATCGCCGCGATGCTCCATGATCGCCACCGGGATAGGCGGCAGGTCGCGGATCGTGACGTCCTCGGGTTCGTAGATGATCTTCATGAGCTTGCTCCTGGCGTTGTCGAGGGGCCCGAAGGCCGCAAGCCACGGCGCCCAGTCGGGCGATTTCCGAAACGACGAGGGCGACTGTCCCAACCGCTGCCGAAAGGCGCGGGCGAAGGCGTCCGGCGCGTCGTAGCCGGCATCCATCGCGATGTCGGTGACGCTCTGGCCGTCGGAACGCACCAGATCGCACGAGGCCCGCTTCATGCGGACCAGCTGGACATAGCGATGCACGGACAGCCCGAAAGTCGCCGTGAACTGTCGGTGGAAATGGAACTTGGAAAAGGCCGCGACACCGCTCAGCACGTCCAGGTCCAGATCCTCGTCGAGATGCCGGTCGATGTGATCGAGCACCCGCTCCATCCGGGTCTGGTAGTTCAGCAGCGCCGCCTTCATCCTCGCTCCTCCGTGACGCCCCCTCTTCGCGCCGACGACCATCCTGTGCTCGACCGATGTTGCTCTTTGGCACGCCCTTATCGGCCTTGCCAAATCAGGCCATCTTTGGAATTGGTAAGGCCAAATTCAGAGGAGTGGTGGAATGGATCGTCGATCGGCAATGCGCATGGCAGGAGCGGCCGCGGCTCTGGGTGCATTTCCCGTCTCGCCAGCCCTGGCCCAGGCGTTCTCCCCCATCGCCGGTCCGCGCTCGCGTGTCATCTACGTCAACGATCTCAGCGGCGATCTCGATGGGTTCTTCGCGACCGTGCACATGCTGCTCTCGCGCTCGGTAGACCTGCGCGGCATCGTCGGCACGGGCACGGGTCGCCCCGGTGAAACCGCCGAAAAGTCCGCCGACTTCGCCAGGGAAATTCTCGGTCTCATGGCACTCACGGGCCGGGTTCCCGTGCACACCGGCGCGGCGGGGAAGATGGCCGCCGCCAAGTCGGCCGTTGCTTCGCCCGGGACCAAGGCGATCATCGACGAAGCGATGCGCACCGATACCGACCTGCCGCTCTTTGTTGCGGTAGGCGGAGGCCTCACCGAAGTGGCCAGCGCGCTTCTGATCGAGCCCAAAATCGCCGACCGCCTGACGCTCGTCTGGATCGGCGGTGACGCCTTCCCGAGCGGCGGCACGGGCGAGACCAATTTCAACATCGATCCCCTGGCCGCGCAGTATCTCTACAACGATACCGCGCTGCGGATCTGGCAGATCCCGCGTGCCGCCTACGCGACGACGGTCGTCTCGGCGACCGAACTGCAGGCCTTCGTCGCCCCGCACGGCGCAATCGGCAAGTGGCTCTACGACAAGGTGGTCGACGCTCCGAACCGATTCCGCAAGGTGCTCAACATGGGCGAGACCTGGACCCTGGGCGACAACCCGCTGGTCTCGCTCATCGCCCTGGGCGATTGGGGACCCAGCAGCTACCGGCCGTTTCGCTACGAACGCACCGGCTCGAACCTCCACGACGAGGTCATCGCGCCGCGGCTCAATCCGGATGGCACCTTTGCGCCGCGAAGCGAAGGGCGCAAGATCCGCATCTACAAGTCGATCGACAGCCGCCTGATGCTCAACGACTTCTTCGCCAAGATGCGCGTGAACTTCCCCGACCGGGCGTGATCCGCCGCTAGAGCGAACCGGCCCCGACGCCCGCGAAACGGTCGAGCGCGGCATCTGGCCCGTCGGGCCAGCGCGAGAGCACCAGCAGGCGCTTGTGGCCGTGACCGATCGACAGTTCGTCGGTGACGCCCATGCCGCCGTGGAACTGGATCATGTCGTGGCCGAGCGCGACCGAGACCTCGGAAACGAAAGCGCGCAGGCCGAGCACCGCGCTGGCGAAGGTGGGCTGCCCCCAGGACACCATCGCCAGGTTCAGCAGGCCGCGCGCCTGTTCGGTCGCGGCATAATGCGCGACCATGCGATGCTGGAGCGCCTGGAACGAAGCGAGGCGCGCGCCGAACTGCTCGCGCGTGCGCAGGTACTCGAGCGTTTCGGCGAGCAGGCTTTCCATGATGCCGAGCGCCTCGGCCGCGCGCGCCAGGCTCGCGAGTTCCTCGGCCGCGGCGATCTCGGCGAGACCGCCGTCCAGACGCAGACCTGCCACACCATCGAACCGCAATGAGGCGGCGACCGAGCCGTCGGCCATGCGCCAGGGCCGGATCGTCAGGCCCGGCGCATCGGCGGCGACGAAGAACAGGCCGACGCCCTCGGCATCACCCGGCGCGCCGGAGAACCGCGCCGAGACGACGAAGCCGTCAGCCCCGCCCGCGGCCGGAACATAGGCCTTCTCGCCGCTGAGCGCGCCCGCGGCATCGGCGCGCGTCTCGACCCAGCCGCTGGCATCGCGGCCGCCCGCCTCGCCATGCGCGAGCGCGATCCGGCGCCGGCCCGAGACGAGATCGGGCAGCCAATCGCCACGCAGCGGCTCGGGCGCGGTCGCAGCGAAAAGTCGGCCGGCGAGCAATGCGTTCTCGATCAATGGCTCGACCACCAGGCCGCGGCCGAGCGCCTCGAACAGGGTGGCAATGCCGGTGGCATCGAGATCGAGCCCCCCGGCCTCGGCATCGAACAGCGCGGCGATCAACCCGAGGTCGCCGAGCAGCGCCCAGTTGGCCGCGGAGAAGCCCTGCGGCTCGGCGAGGAAGCGGCGCCGGCTCTCGATGTCGTAATGGTCGACGACGAAACGCTCGGCCAGCGCCTTCACCATTTCCTCGTCTTCGCTGAGATCGAAATTCACCCGTCCGCTCCCTGTCTTTCGGGACGGATGTACCATCATCGGCGCGCCGGCCCCGCTGAGCAAAAGGTTAGGGTGGAAACGGCCATTTCCCGGTTTGCGTCGCGGGTTTCCGGTGTACAACGGCTCGCGCGGGGAGAAGAGAAACATGTCGCTGCTGTCGCAGGCCAACATCGATGCGGTCCGGGTCTCGGGACCCGAGGACATACGGCGTGCGGCCGAAGCGCTGCACGCGATCGCGATGTCCTGCGGCATGCGCGCCGCCCCCGCCCACGACATCGCCGACAAGCGCACGCCGGTCGATTCCGACGGCAATCTCCTCGCCCCCGAAGTGTTCGGCTGGAACGACGACGACCGCGTCTGGTGGCGCAATTCGCGCATCGCGCTCGATTCGCCGCTGACCACGGCCTGCCGCTTCGAGAGCCAGCCGTTCTGGGTCAACGCCGAGGGTTTCCGCACGCGCCAGCCCAACGCCTATCTCGACGCGATCGACCTCACCAACTTCGAGCAACGCGCGCTGACCTGGGCCGCGATCGGCGTGCCCGTGCACCTGCCCTTCGGCCAGATCGGCGCGGTCAGCTTCAACCCGCTCGAACGCGACAAGACCGATCTGACCGAGGACTTCATCGCCTATGGCGACGCGCTCGGACTCTACGCGCGCACCTTCATCTCGACCTATGTCCAGGTCATGGGCTCGGCCCAGGCGTTGCCAGCGGAATCGCGGCTGTCGAAGCGCGAGGTCGAATGCCTGCGCTGGGCGGCGATCGGCAAGACCGACCTCGAGATCAGCATGATCATCTCGCGCAGCCGCGCGACGGTGCGCTTCCACATCCACAACGCCGCGACCAAGCTCAACGCGGTCAACCGCAGCCAGACCGTCTTCAAGGCGGCGCAGCTCGGCTACATCTCGCTGAACACGCGCTAAGCGGCGGTTCGCCGCTACGACCAATGTCCAATTGCGGCTGGGCAAGATAGTCCCTAGCGGCGATGGCTCTCCAAGGAGCCCGTCGATGTCATTGTCGCGTGCAGAGCAGAGCCGATCGCAGAGGCCCGAACAGGCTGAGGTCTCGGCGTCGATCTATCAGGCGATGGACCTGGCGCGGGCGCTGGTCGCAACCGCGGCGGGGGTTCCCATGCACAAGGTCCGCATCCGGATCACGCGGCCGAACTGAGGCCGGCCGTCAACGCCGACGGTCCTCCAGCATCAGCCCCGCCCCGCGCAGGCCGACGGCCATGGCCGGGGCATTGGTATTGCCCGTGACGTGCCCGGGGATCACCGAACAGTCGGCCACGCGCAGCCCCTCGACACCGTTCACGCGCAAGCGCGGATCGACCACGGCCTCGGCGTCATCGCCCATGCGGCACGAACGGATCGCGTGGAGTCCACAAGACGAGAGCTTGCGGAAAGCCGCCAGGAGCTCTTCGTCGGACTGCACCGACGGCCCCGGCACCATCTCGGCGCCGACCATCTGCCCGAGTGGCGGCGCGGCCATATAGGCGCGCATCAGCCGCATCAGCGCGACGGCCGACTTGCGATCGTGCTCGGTCGACAGCCAGTTGGGCAGGATCTCGGGCGCGGCGCCGGCCGTGGGTCCGGTGATCCGCAAGGAACCCTCGCTCGTCAGCCGCAGCAACTGGCCATAGATCGTCACGCCGGGGCGCGGATCGATCTTGTCGAGCGGGACCGGATCGTTGTCGTCGCCGACCTGGAAGGTGTAGCCGCCGAGATAGAGCTGGGTGTCCGTCCGCCCGTCGGGATGGGCGACATTGCAGAAGGCGCCCACCTCGAACGGCCCGGTCGCCATGATGCCGTCGTGGCGCAGCAGATAGCGCGCCATGGCCAGCGCCGCGCCGATCCCGAAGAAGCTCTTGTTGGTGCCCCGCCCCTTCTCGAGCCGATAAGGCATCGACAGCGACAGGTGCTCGATCATCCGCTCGCCGACGTCGGGCGAATGGGCCACCACTTCGACGCCGGCCGCGCGCAGCCGGTCGGCGTGGCCGACGCCCGAGCGCTGGAGCAGCAACGGGCTTTCCATCGCCCCGCCCGACACCACGATCTCGCCCGAACAGTCGAACCAGCGCGGCTGGCCATTGACCGTGGCCTCGACCGCGACCGCGCGCCGCCCCTCGAAGACCACGCGCTCGGCCAGGGCGCCGGTGACCACTTGCACATTCGCCCGCTTGCGCGCGGCGGCGAGATAGGTGCGCGCGGCGGACTCGCGCTTGCCCTTGCGGATGTTGTGGCTGAACAGGCCGACGCGCGGCCCGGTGCTGCCGTTGAGATCGTCGACATGCTGCATGCCCAGCGCCTCGCCGGCCTCGATCATGCGATCGGCCAGCGGATAGGTGTAGATCGCCGGATCGACATGGACGAGGCCGCCGACCCCGCGCATCAGGCTCGGCCCGGCGGCGTGATCCTCGAGCGCGAGGAAGGCCGCGGTCATCGTGTCGCCGTTCCAGCCGGTGGCGCCGGATTCGCGCTCCCAGGCATCGTAGTCCTCGGGCTCGCCGCGGCTCCAGATCATGCCGTTGATCGATGACGAACCGCCCAGCCCCTTGCCGCGGATCCAGATCTCGCCGAGGGGGCCGCCCTCTTCGCGCGGCTGGCTGACCGGATAGGTCCACATGTGCTCGCGCTTCTGGACGAGCTTGGCAACGCCCTTGGGCAGGGTCACCCAGAACGAATCGTTCTCGCCCCCGGCTTCGAGCACGAGCACGCGCGACCGGCCGTCGGCGCTCAGCCGCTCGGCCATGACGCAGCCGGCCGAACCCGCGCCGACGATGATGTAGTCCCAGCTTTCCGCCATTGTCCGTCTCCCGAGGCATGACCTCGCACGGACTGGCACAAAGGCTACCCTAGCGTTTTGGTGAGTCGGAAAGGCCCGCCCGCCGGGCCTACACAATACCCATCCGGACCAAATCGTACCGGGGTGGGAGAACGATGCGCGCTATCGCCGAAGGCCTGTTCACCGACGAGACGCCACCACGGCTGATCGGCGGACGCAACCGCGAGACCGGCCGGATCGTCTTCCCCTGCCCCGAGGGCGCCGACTTCGAACCGCACCCGCTGCGCCGCGAAGGCACGCTGTGGTCCTACACCGTCCAGCGCTATCGCCCCAAGTCGCCGCCTTATGCCGGCCCCGAAGCCTTCGCGCCCTGGGCCGTCGCCTATGTCGAGCTGGCCGGCGAGACGATCGTCGAGGCGCGGCTGACGAACGTCGCGCTCGACGAGATCCGCATCGGCATGCCGCTCGAGCTGACGCAGATCGTGCTCGATCCCGAGGCCGCCGAGCCGGTTCTGACCCACGCATTCCAACCGACCGGAGGCGCGGCATGAGCGACGTCTGCATCGTCGGCATCGGCATCCACCCCTTCGGCCGCACCGATGGCCTGTCAGGGCTCGAACAAGGCGTCTTCGCCGTGCGACAGGCGCTGGGCGACGCCGGCATCGACTGGCCGGCAATCCAGTTCGCCTATGGCGGCTCGGACGCGGCGGGCAATCCCGACACGATGGTCGATCGCCTGGGGCTAACCGGCATCCAGTTCATCAACGTCAGGAACGGCTGCGCCGCGGGCGGATCGTCGCTGGCCTCGGCCTCGATGGCGATCCAGTCGGGCCAGTTCGACCTCGGCCTCGCGGTCGGCTTCGACAAGCACCCACGCGGCGCCTTCAACGCGCTGCCCAGCGAATACAACCTGCCCGACTGGTACGGCGAAGCCGGCTACATGATCACCACGCAGTTCTTCGCGGCCAAGATCACGCGCTACATGCACGAGCACGGCATCTCGCAGACCACGCTGGGCCGTGTCGCCGAGAAGGCCTTCCGCAACGGTTCGCAGGCTCCGCATGCCTGGCGGCGCGAACCGGTCGACCTGCAGACGATCCTCGACGCGCCCTTGGTCAGCGATCCCTATACCAAGTTCATGTTCTGCTCGCCCGCCGAGGGCGGCGTCGCGCTGATCCTCGCCAGCGAGAAGAAGGCACGCGAATTGGGCAAGCCGCTGATCCGGCTCAAGGCCGCGGCGATGCGCACGCGCCCGCCGGGCTCGTTCGAGGTCTTCGCGCCGTCGATCGACGTCGAACGCGGCGGCTCGGCGACGAACATCGCCTCGGCCGACGCCTTCCGCCTCGCCGGCATCGGTCCCGAGGACATCGCGGTCGCGCAGCTCCAGGATACCGAGGCCGGCGCCGAGATCATGCACCTGGCCGAGAACGGCTTCTGCCGCGATGGCGAGCAGGAAGCCTGGCTGGCCGAGGGCCGCACCGAGATCGGCGGCGCGCTGCCGGTCAACACCGACGGCGGCTGCCTTGCCTGCGGCGAGCCGATCGGCGCCTCGGGCCTGCGCCAGGTCTACGAAAACGTCGTGCAACTGCGCGGTGACGGGGCCGGTCGGCAGGTACCGGGTGATCCCAAGACCGCCTACAGCCATGTCTATGGCGCCCCCGGCGTATCCGCCGTGACGATCCTGGAACGCTGATGGATATCGACCTTCCCCCCGAAGATGCAGCGTTCCGCGACGAGGTGCGCACCTTCCTGGCCGCGCACCTGCCCGAGCCCGTCCGCGCCGGCGCCGCCGCCTCGCCCACGGTCTTCGTCGAGCCCGAGATCGGCCAGGCCTGGAACGCCGTGCTCAACGACAAGGGCTGGCTCGGCTACCAGTGGCCCGAGGCGCATGGCGGCACCGGCTGGTCGCCGCTGCGCCGCTATATCTTCGAAAAGGAATGCGCGCTCGCCGGCGCACCGAACCTGACCGTGCTCGGCCTCAAGCTGGTCGCGCCGGTGATCTGGACCTTCGGCACCGAGGCGCAGAAGGCCTTCTACCTGCCGCGCATCCTCAGCGGCGAGGACTACTGGTGCCAGGGCTTTTCCGAGCCCGGTAGCGGCTCGGACCTCGCCTCGCTGCAATGCCGCGCGGTGTGGGACGGCCAGCAATACGTGCTCAACGGGTCGAAGATGTGGACCACCCACGCGCACCACGCCAACCGCATGTTCTGCCTGGTGCGCACCGATGCCAGCGCGAAGAAGCAGGCGGGCATATCGTTCCTGCTGATCGACATGAACCAACCGGGCATCTCGGTGCGCCCAATCCTGACCGTCGCGGGCGACCACGAGGTCAACCAGGTCTTCCTGGAGGACGTGGTCGTGCCCGCGCAGGACCTCGTCGGCGACGAAGGCCAGGGTTGGACGATCGCCAAGTTCCTGCTCGAGAACGAGCGCGGCGGATCTTGCCACGCGCCCAAGCTGATCTACGACCTCGACCAGCTGACCAAGGCAGCGACCGGCGAAAGCGACGGCCGCGGCGGCACGATGGCCCAGGACACGCATTGGCAGCGCCGCGCCGCGCGGGCCCGGCTCGGCGTCCAGGCGCTGGAGATGATCGAGCTCAAGATCATTTCCGAGCTGGCCCAGGGCCGCAAGCCGGGGCCCCAGACCTCGCTGGCCAAGCTGCTCGCCTCGAACCTGCGCCAGGAGATCGATCTACTCGCGGTCGACCTCTATGGCCCGGCGGGACTGCAGCTCGAACTGGCGCGCCCGCTCTATGGCGACAACGCGCCCGAGCCGGTCCATTCGCGCGATGCGCAACTCGCCGCGCCGCGCTATCTCAACAGCCGTGCCTGGACGATCTTCGGGGGAACCAACGAGGTCCAGGCCAACATCATCGCGCGGTCCGTGCTCGGGCTTGGCGGGTAAAAGAATGATCGGGAGCCTGAAATGCAATTGAGCCGCGAGGCGCTGCTGCGCGCCTACCGCCAGATGAAGGTGATCCGCGAATTCGAGGAGCGCCTGCACACCGAGATCCAGACCGGCGAGATCGCCGGCTTCACCCACCTCTATTGCGGCCAGGAAGCCGTGGCGGTGGGCGTCTGCGAGCACCTCGACACTGCGGACAAGATCGTCTCGACCCACCGCGGCCACGGCCACTGCCTGGCCAAGGGCTGCGATCTCGACGGCATGATGAAGGAGATCTGGGGCAGCCGCGAAGGCCTGTGCAAGGGCAAGGGCGGGTCGATGCACATCGCCGACGTCGACCAGGGCATGCTCGGCGCCAACGGCATCGTCGGCGGCGGTGCACCGATCGCGGTGGGCGCGGCGCTGGCGGCCAAGCTCGACGGCCAGGGTAAGGTTTCGATCGCCTTCTCGGGCGACGGCGCCTGCAACCAGGGCACGACCTTCGAGGCGATGAACATGGCCGTGGTCACCCAGGCCCCAGCGATCTTCGTCTTCGAGAACAACCACTATTCGGAGCACACCGGCGTCGACTATGCGGTCGGCACGCAGCAGGATATCGCCAGCCGCGCCGAGGCCTTCGGCATGAAGGTCTGGCGCGCCGACGGCACCGACTTCTTCGCGGTCCACGACACGATGCGCGAGGTGCTCGACCACGTCCGCGCGGGCCAAGGCCCGGCCGCGGTCGAGTTCGATACCGAGCGCTTCTTCGGCCACTTCGAGGGCGATCCGCAACGCTATCGCGGCCCCGGCGAGGTCGACCGCCTGCGCGCCACGCGCGACTGCCTGACCAAGTTCCGCGAGAGCGTGACCGCGGCCAAGCTGCTCGACGGCGGCGATCTCGACGCGATCGATGCCGAAGTGATGCAAGCGATCGAAGCCGCTGTCCAGGCCGCCCGCGCCGCCCCGCGCCCGACCGCCGACGACGTCCTCGCCGACGTCTACATCGCGTACTGAGGACTTCGACATGGCCAAAATGATGTACCGCGATGCCGTCGTCTCGACGATCGCCGAGGAAATGGAACGCGATGCCAACGTCGTCGTGCTCGGCGAGGACGTCGTCGGCGGCATGGGCACGGCCGGCGGCCCCGAGGCGATCGGCGGGATCTGGTCGACCTCGACCGGGCTCTACGGCAAGTTCGGCAAGGACCGCGTGATCGACACGCCGATCTCCGAAAGCGCGATCATCGGCGCCGCCTCGGGCCTCGCGCTCGCGGGCAAGCGGCCGATCGCCGAGCTGATGTTCGCCGATTTCATCGGCGTCAGCCTCGACCAGATCTGGAACCAGATGGGCAAGTTCCGCTACATGTTCGGCGGCAAGACCCGGTGCCCGGCGGTGATCCGCATGGCCTATGGCGCGGGCTACAACGCCGCCGCCCAGCACAGCCAGTCGGTCCACCAGATGCTGACCGGCATGCCCGGCCTCAAGGTGGTCATGCCCTCGACCCCGGCCGACGTGAAGGGCCTGCTGCGCGCGGCGATCCGCGACGACGATCCGGTGATCTTCCTCGAGCACAAGGCGCTCTACGGCGTCACCGGCGAAGTGCCCGACGATCCCGACTTCGTCATCCCCTTCGGCCACGCGCGCCTCTCCCGCGCGGGTGAGGACGTGACGATCGTGTCCTCCGGCCTGCTGCTCGGCTTCTGCGAACAGGTCGCCGACAAGCTCGCCGCCGAAGGGATCGGCTGCGACGTGATCGACCTCAGGAGCACCAGCCCGCTCGACGAGGAAGCGATCCTGGACTCGGTCGAAGTCACCGGCCGCCTCGTGGTGGTCGACGAGGCACCGCCGCGCTGCAGCCTCGCCACCGACATCTGCGCGCTGGTCGCCAACAAGGCCTTCGCCAGCCTCAAGGCGCCGCCGCAGGCGGTGACCCCGCCGCACACGCCCGTGCCCTTCGCCCGCGAGCTCGAAAGCGCCTACCTGCCCTCTGCGGACAAGATCGAGGCCGCGGTGCGCAAGCTCCTGGCCTGGCGCTGAGGGAGGACCGGGCCATGGCCGACATCCGCCCCTTCTGCATGCCCAAGTGGGGCATCGAGATGACCGAAGGCGTGCTTGCCGAATGGCAGGTCGCGCAAGGTGACGCCTTCAAGCGCGGCCAGACCTTGTGCCTGATCGAAACCGCCAAGATCACCAACGAGGTCGAGGCCGAATACGACGCCGTCGTGCGCCGCGTGCTGGTGCCCGCCGGCGGCGAGGCGCAGCCGGTCGGTGCCCTCCTCGCGGTCTTCGCCGAGGCCGGCGCCAGCGAGGACGAGATCGACGCCTTCGTCGCCGGCTTCCGCCCCGCCGACACCGCGGTCGCGGCCAAGGCCGGCGCACCGACACCCACGCCTTCGCCCGCGCTCGCTCCGGCACGCGCCGAACCCGTCAAGATCGTCACCAACCGCCCGATCAGCCCCGAGGCGCTCAAGCTCGCCGAAATGGAAGGCGCCGATCTTTCGACGATCGAAGGCTCGGGGCGCGGCGGCCGTATCACCTATCAGGACGTCCAGCAGGCGCTTCGCCCCGAGGCGCGGCCCGCGCTGCGCGGCACGGCGCTGCTGCCCGACGAAGCCCCCCACGGAAGCGCCGTTTTCGCTTCCCCCCTCGCCCGTCGGCTCGCCGCCTTGCATGGCGTCGATCTGGCGGGCGTAAAGGGCACCGGCGCGCGCGGCCGCATCTCCAAGGGCGACGTGCTGGCGCTGGTGCCGTCACCCGCCGCGGGCGGCGCTGCGGCACCCTTCGTGCCGGTCGACAACCGCCCGCAGATCGTTCCCTTCGACGGCGTGCGCAAGGTCGTGGCCAGGCGGCTGACCGAGGCCAAGCAGCAGATCCCGCACTTCTACCTGAGGGTCACCGCCGCGGCCGATGCGCTGATCGCCTTGCGCAAGACCGCCAATCTCGTGCTCGGCTGCAAGGCCTCGATCAACGACTATCTGGTCAAGGCTTCGGCCCTGGCGCTGGTCCGCCACCCCGAGGTCAACGTCCAGGTCCATGGCGAGACGATCCACCGCTTCCCCCATGCCGACGTGGCGATTGCCGTCGCCAGCCCCAAGGGCCTGGTCACGCCGATCGTCCGCCAGGCCGATCGGCTGCGCATCGACCAGCTCGCCGGCGAGACGCGCCGCCTGATCGACAAGGCCGCGGCCGGCCGGCTGTCGATGGACGACATGGACGGCGGCACCTTCTCGGTCTCGAACCTCGGCATGATGGGGGTCGAGGAATTCGACGCGATCATCAACCCGCCGCAGGCGGCGATCCTCGCCGTGGGCGCGGTGACGCGCCAGCCGGTCGAACTGCCCGGCGGCGACTTCGCCTTCGAGAGCCGGATCGCGCTGACCCTGTCGGTCGACCACCGCGCGATCGACGGCGCCGCCGGCGCGCAGTTCCTCGCGACACTCAAGGGCCTGATCGAAGAGCCCGAACAGCTCTTCGTCTAAAAGGGAAACTCCACAATGACCGCACCCGGCCCACTGAAGGCGCTCGGCGAGATCATCCAGATCGCCTACCTGCCGTCCGATTTCGACGCGACGCTCAAGTACTGGACCGAGGTCGTCGGCGTCGGCCCGTTCTTCCTGCTCGAAAACGTCCAGCTCGGCGAGATGAAGTACCGCGGCCAGCCCAGCGACGCCTTGTTCTCGATCGCCATCGGCTATTGGGGCGACATCCAGATCGAGCTGATCCGCGCCGAGAACGACGCCCCGTCGATCTACTCGGGCGAATATGCGGTGAAGGACCAGATGCACCACGTCTGCATCTTCGTGAAATCGATCGCCGAGGCACGCGCCGCCTGCGCCGCGGTGGGCGCCGAGATCCTGGTCGAGGGCAAGGTCGGCGACACCGGCGAAGTGATCTACGTCGATGCCGGCGGCGGCCCGGGCCACGTCATCGAGCTGCTCCAGCCGATGGAAGGCTCCGAGGGGCTGTTCCAGATGATGAAGGACGCGGCGAAGGATTGGGACGGCCGAGACCCGCTGCGCGTGGTGGGTTGAATCGACTGCGCGGTATTACCTATTCAATGAATAGTTCATACGATCTTCTAAATATTGCCGTTTATTTACATCAACCCAACATCCGGCAATGCCAAATTAGACGATCGATGAGCGACAAAAAGTGCGTTTTTGATCCAAAAAACGGCTGATTTCTGCGGTGCAGCATGAATTAGCGCTTGTTGGTGCAGTGCACTCTGACTAAGCACGGGCCGAGCGCAATCGAGAACGCTTGACAGGCAGGTCGAGTCAAATCCCGACTATAAGCCTGACGCAAACCCAAAAGCACAAGACATCATCAAGAACACATAGCTCGCAGGAGAGTAGTATGAAGTACCTTGGCGCCGCCATCGCGGCCGCTACCCTGCTCGCGTCCTCGGCCGTCATGGCCGATGCCCCCAAGGCGCGTGAGCAAGTCTCGATCAACGTCTCGTCGGCAGACCTCGACCTGACCTCGCCCGACGGCGTGGCCAAGCTCCAGGGCCGCATCGACAAGGCGATCGCTGCCGCCTGCAACCCGGGCGACCGGGTCGGCGCGGACCTCTCGCCCGACTACAAGTGCCGGCGCGAGATGGCGGCGAACGTCCAGCCCACGATGCAGCAGATCGCTGCCCGGGCGACGCAGACCCGCTTCGGTTCGAACACCGGACTGTAAGATCGCGCAGATCCGATAGGCGCCATCGGCTGGATGGCGCTCATGAGGGATCGAACGAACGACGTCGGAGCGCCCGCGCGCTTCGGCGTTTTCGTTTGTGCGCGGCGCGTGCGGGATCATTCGGCCGGCACGGCGCTGGCACTGGCGGCGCGCGCGCGGGTCTCGCCGCGCAGCTTGCGCAGCAGCCGGCTGATCGTCTGCGGCGACGAGGTGTAGGGCGCCAGCCAGCGATAGAGCAGCGGCACGATGTAGAGCGTGACCGCCGTGGCGATCGTCACGCCGAAGACGATGACCACGCCGATCGCCGAGCGCGCGCCGGCCCCTGCACCATGAGCGATCGCCAGCGGCACCGCGCCGGCGACGGTCGCCAGCGAGGTCATCAGGATCGGCCGCAGGCGCCGGGCCGAAGCCTCGCGGATCGCCTCGTCGATCGAGGCGCCGGCGTCGCGCAGCTGGTTGGCATATTCGACGATGAGGATGCCGTTCTTGGCGGCCAGGCCGACGAGCATGACCATGCCGATCTGGCTGAACAGGTTGATCGTCATCCCCGCCGCCCAGAGGCCGACGAGCCCGCCCGCCACGGCCAGCGGCACGGCCGAGACGATCACCGCGGGGTGGATGAAGCTCTCGAACTGCGCGGCCAGCAGCAGGTAGATGATCAGCACGGTGATCGCGAAGACCACCCAGATCGAGCCGCCGGTCTGCTTGAAGGCCAGGCTGTCGCCGCGATAGCCGATCGCGGTGACCTCGGGCGAATTGCGCGCCTCGGCCTCCAGGAAAGTCAGTGCATTGCCCAGCGACTGGCCCGGCGCGAGCCCGCCCTGGAGCGTGATCGCGCGCATCTTGTTGAAGCGGCCGAGCTGGCGCGCGGTGGCGCTCTCGTGCAGGCGGACGAGGTTCGACAGCGGCACGAGTTCGCCATTGCGCGCGCGGACGTTGACCGAGGCCAGGCGGTTCTCGGTATCGCGATTGATCCCGTCGGCCTGGACGATGACGCGGTATTCCTCGCCGTCGCGGACATAGGTCGAGACGCGGCGCGAGCCCATCAAGGTCTGCAGCGCCTGCGATACGTCGTCGACCGAGATGCCGAGATCGCCGGCGCGCTGGCGATCGACGTCGATCAGCAGCTGCGGCTTGGACTCGACATAGTCGGCATCGAGATTGACGATCCCCGGATAGTCGCGCGCGGCTTCGAGCATGCGGTCGCGCGCCTGGGCCAGGCCTTCGTAGGTCGTGCCCGAGAGGACGAAGCCAATCGGCTGCCCGCGCCCGCGGCCTAGCGAGCTGCGCACCACGGCATTGCCGCGCAGCGCGGCGACGCCGCTCAGCTTGCGGTTGACCTGCTGCGCCATCGCCTGCGAGGTCACCTGGCGCTGGTTCCAGTGTTCGAGGAAGACGATCATGCTCGCCTGGTTGAAGTCCTCGGTGACGAAGCCGCCGCCGGGCACGCGCGCGTTCATGCCGCGGATGCCGCCCGCGCCGACCATCGGGATCACCACCCGCTCGGCCTCGTTCACGCCGCGATCGAGCTGGGCGTAGCTCGTGCCCTCGGGCGCGGTCAGGCGCACGTCGATCACGCCGGTGTCCTCGGCCGGGACCAGCTCGCTGTCGACGCGGGTGAACATCCAGCCGCCGGTCGCCAGCAGCACCACGGTGATCGCCGCGACCGGCACCCAGCGGCGCAGCCGCAGTTCCAGCGAACGCGCGTAGAGATCGGTCACGCGGTCGAGCACATGCTCGATCCGCGCCGACAGTCCGCTGCGCTCGCTCGGCTTGAGCAGCTTCGAACAGAGCATCGGCGACAGCGTCAGCGCGAGGAAGCCCGAGATGCCGACCGCCGCGATCATCGCCACGGCCAGTTCGCGGAACAGCAGGCCCGTCTGGCCCGCGAGGAACATCACCGGCACGAAGACCGCGCAGACCACGAGGGTGGTCACGATCACCGCGAAGCCGACCTCGCGCGCACCGTTGAAGGCGGCGAGCAAGGGCGGTTCGCCCGCCTCGATGCGGTGGTGGACATTCTCGAGCACGACGATCGCATCGTCGACGACAAGGCCGATCGCGAGCACCAGCGCCAGCAGGGTCAGCAGGTTGATCGAATAGCCGAAGATCCAGAGCACGGCGAAGGTCGCGAGCAGGCAGATCGGCACGGTGATCGCCGGGATCAGCGTCGCGCGCCAGGATCCGAGGAACAGGAAGATCACGACGGTGACGAGCACCGCCGCCTCGATCAGGGTCTGCCAGACGCCGCCGATCGCCTCCTCGATGAACAGCGACGAGTCCGAGCCGATCTTGATCTGCACGCCCGGCGGCAGTTCGCGCTCCATGTCGCGCATCATCGCCTTGGCCGCCTGCGCGACCTCGAGCGTGTTCGCGCCCGACTGGCGGACCACGCCGAGCCCGACGCCGGGCACGCCGTTGTAGCGGAACACCGAATAGGGGTTCTCCGCCCCCTCCTCGATCCGCGCGACGTCGCCCAGGCGCACGAGGTAGCCGTCGGGACCGCGGCCGATGATCAAGCCGGCGAAGTCGGCCGGCGTGGTGAAGTTGCGGTTGACCTTGAGCGAGACGTTCTGCTCGACCGCCTCGATACGGCCCGCGGGCAGTTCGACGTTCTGGCTGCGCAAGGCGTTCTCGACGTCGCGCGGGGTCAGGCGATAGGCGGCGAGCTTGCCCGGATCGAGCCAGACGCGCATCGACGGCCGCGCGAGGCCGTTGGCCGTGACCTGGGCGACGCCGTCGAGCGTCGAGAGCCGGTCGACCACGACGCGGTCGACATATTCGCCGAGCTTGATCGGGTCCCAGTTCGGCGCGGTGACGAAGAAGAACATGATCGGCTGCGCATCGGCATCGACCTTGCGCACCTCGGGCGGAAGCGCGTCTTCGGGCCGGTCCGAGGCGCCGCGCGAGACACGATCGCGCACGTCGTTGGCGGCGGCGTCGATGTCGCGGCCCGGGCGGAATTCGATGGTGATGTCAGAGCGGCCGTCGCTCGACTGCGAGGTGATCGTCTCGATCCCCTCAACCCCGGCGAGCTGGTCCTCGAGCGGCTGGGTGATGCGGTTCTCGACCACCGCGGCGCTGGCGCCGGTATAGACCGTCTGCACCGAGACCACGGGCGGATCGGTATCGGGATATTCGCGCACCGACAGCTGCAGGAAGCCGACCAGTCCGGCGATCGTCAGCAACAGCGACAGGACCGTCGCGACCACCGGCCGGCGGATCGAGAGGTCGGACAGGACCATCAGTCGGCCGAGGCGGTCTTGGGCACGCGCGGCTTGTCGCCGCGGACACGCACGGTCATGCCGTCGGCGACCTTGATCACCCCGTCGCCGACCACACGCGCACCCGCGGGCAGACCGGAAACCTCGATCAGCCCGCCGTCGCGCAGCCCGGTCTTCACCGGCACCTGCCTGGCCTTCTTCTCGGGGGTGACCAGATAGACGAAGCGCGCGTCGCCGCGGCCGGTGACCGCGAGCTCGGGCACGGCGTCGGCATCGCGCTCGGCCGCCTGGACGCGCACGGTCATCAGCATGCCGGGTTTGATCCGCGCGCCGGGATTGGGCAGCGTCGCGCGCACCAGCACGGCGCGGCTCGACGGGTCGATCACCGGATCGATCGAGGTGATCGTGCCCGCGAAAGGCGCCTCGGGAAAGGCTGCGGCCAGCGCCTCGATCGGCTGGCCGACGCGCAGCGCCTGGAGCTTGGTCTCGGGCACGGTGAAATCGAGCTTGATCCGTGACAGGTCGCTGACCGTGACCAGCGGCGTGCCCGTGGTCACGACCATGCCGGCCGAGATCGTGCGCAGGCTGACATAGCCCGCGAAAGGCGCGCGGATCATACGATCGCCGATCGCCGCACGCGCCGAAGCCGCGCTGGCGCGCGCGCCTTCGGTCAGTGCCACCTGCTGATCGAGCTGCGCGCGTGTGGCGAAACCGCGATCGTAGAGGTTCTTGATGCGATCGTATTGCTGGCCCGCCTGGGTCTCGGTGGCGACCGCACCGCGCAGCTGCGCGTCCTCCTGGCCCTGCGACAGCACGGCGAGGAGCTGGCCGCGGCCCACCGCCATGCCATCGTCGAACAGCACGCGCTCGAGCCGTTCGGTCACCGGCGAGGCGATCGTCACCTGTTCGTTGGCGCGCGCCGTGCCCACCGCTTCGATCACGTCGACGAAACGGTGACGCACGGCCCCGACCGCCACCACCAGCGGCGGTGGCGGCTTCTTGCGCTCACCCTCGGCCTTGCCGCAGGCAGAGGTCAGCACCGCCGCGCCGAGGCAGACGAACAAGGGCAGGCCACGCGCCATGAAGACTACTTCGCGGCGGACTTGATGTAGGCGATCAGGTTCTGGCGATCGACCGGATTGGCCAGTCCGGGGAAGACCATGCGATTGCCCGGCATGTTGCGCGCGGGCGCGGTCAGGTAGGCGTCGAGCGTGGCCTCGTTCCACACCCGCCCCGATGCCGTCATCGCCGGCGAATAGCGGAAGCCCGGATAGCTGCCGGCACGACGGCCGACGACGCGGTTGAGATTGGGGCCGAGCCCCGAGGTGTTGCTGGCATCGATCTTGTGGCACGCCATGCAGCGCGCGAAGACGGTCTTGCCCTTGACCGGATCACCGGCCGGTCCCGCCGCCAGCGAAACCGTGGCGCAGCCCGCGGCCACGAGCATGCCGAAAGCTCCGGCAAATCGCATTTTCATCGTCACTTACCACCCGTTCTGCATTGTTGAACTCGCACGTCTTCATCGGTGCCGTGGTTTCCCGGACCGGGGTAGTCTCCGATCATCTATGGCGGGCATTGCCAGTCAGGTACCGGGCCAGTCAGGTACCGGGCCAGTCAGGTACCGGGTCCGTCAGGTACCGGGGGCGAAGCCGCCGCCAGTTTCTTGACGAAGGCTTCGGTCACCGGCTCGGGGTAGGCGTTGAAGTGGCTGCGCACGTAAGTGATCACCGCCGCCATCTGCGCTTCGCTGAGCATGTCGGTGAACCAGGGCATGCCGCCGCGGCCCTTGAGCACGATGATCGTCGGATAGGCGGGATCGGCCATGCGCGGATTGTTCGCCAGCGCCGGGATCATCGCCCCGGCCCCGCCGCCGCCCTTGGCATCGGCCATGTGGCAGGCCTGGCAGATCTGCTCGTAGATCTGCTTGCCCTCGTCCGCGACTGCGACGCTGGTCTGCCCGCCGCCCGGCCCGTCCTGGGCGCTTGCAGAAAAGCTCGCGGCGAAGAGCAAGGCCGCGCCGGCGAGCGGCGCACGGCGCCACGTCATGTCGCCATGGCTTTCTGGTGGAGCCGCTCGATCGCATCGAGCCCCGAGAGCAGCGAGCCCTCCATCCAGCCGCCGTAATAGGAGGCATGTTCGCCCGCGAGCGCGATGCGGCCGTCGAAGGCGACGAGGTTCTGATAGTGCTCGGCGCGCGAGGCGTCGCTCCAGCGCGAGGTGCAGCCGAGGATCCAGGGCATGCGCGGCCAAGGCACCGACGCACCGTTGAGGAATTCGCGGCGATATTCGGCCGGGTGGAACACCGATCCCTGCGCCAGCGCCGCCTCGATCCGCTGCTCGGGCGTCATGCCGGCGAGCTGATAGGCACCGGCACCGCTGGCGAAAGCGCCGAGCAGCACGGCCGGGCCATCCTTGAACATGTTGTTGTTGGGATAGGAGATCAGCCCGATCGCCTGGTCGGTGAAGCTGTGACCGCCGTAGATCGAATAGTTCTCTTCCCAGAACCGGCTCTTCATCTCGAGCCCGATTTTGACCTGGTTGGCATAGGGCACGGCCTTGATCGCCGCCTTCATCTTCGGGCCGACCTGCAGATCGAGCTGGGAAAGCACGGGCAGCGGGATCGTGCAGACGCACCAGTCGGCCTTGCTCTCGCCCATCTGGCCGGTCTTGAGGTCCTGCCAGCTCGCAGTGACGCCCTTGTCGTCCTGGGCCAGCTTGGTGACCTTGGTGTTCAGGCGCACCATCTTGCCGACTTCGCGGTAGAAGCCCTTGCCGATCATATCCATGCCACCCTTCGGCTGGAACATGGTCGTCTGCATCACGTAGTTGAAATAGAACGCCATCTGCGTCCACACGCCCGACGAGAGCACGTCGGACAGGCCATTGAGCTTGGACGGCGTCGGCGCGCCGTTGACGCCACCGCCGGGCGCCTGGTCGTAGCCGCGCTGGCTCGATACGGTCAGCGAGCTGGCGTAGGACAGGTTGCCGTCGAGCGCGCCCCATTCGCGCAAAGCCTCGATCAGCTTTTCCTTGTCCTCCTTCGACACCTTGGCGTCGAGCGCGCCGGCGCTCAACGACTTGCCCAGCAGTTCGGAGACGTGACCCTTGAAGTCGACCGCCAGCTCCTTGTAGCGCTGCGGCTTGCCGCCGAACGCGTTGGCCTTGTGGACGAAGACGTTGTGGTTGTTCTGGATGAACGGCTCGAGCTCGACCCCGAACAGCTTGCAGTAGTGCAGCAGCGAGCGATGGTGGTGCGGGATCCGCCAGGGGCCCGGATTGAGATAGTTGCCGGGCGCGAAGCCGACCGTCTGCGTCACCCCACCGACCTCGACGATCTTGTCGCCGCCGCGCACCGAATAGTTCCGCCCGCCGGGTCGATCCTGATATTCGAGCACCTGGACCTTGTAGCCGGCCTTGGTCAGCTCATAGGCCGCGACCATGCCGGCAAGGCCCGCGCCCAGCACCAGCACGGTCGAACCCGGGCGCGCGCCGCCGAGCTTGGGCGGGCCGACGAACTGCGTCTCGGCCGCGTGCCCCAGTGCGGTCATCGCCTGGTACATGGCCACGCCGCCGCCGATCTTGCCGATCATGGACAGCAGTTCGCGGCGGGTCGGGGGCGTCAGGTCGGACATCATCTTGCGCGGTACCCTTTGTTGTTATCCAGTACCTTTCAGGCCCCTTTCTCCCGGGGTGGTCTCGTCATGTCTGAGAAGGTCAGGGAGCCTTGGCGGCGATCGCCTCGATTTCGACGTACATCGTCGGCCGGCCGAGCGCGGCGATCTGGATCGTCGAGCGCGTCGGCTTGTTGGGCTGTTCGGGCGTGCCGAAGAAGGTCTTGAACACGTCGTTCATCGCCGCCGAGTCCATCTTCCCGCCCGGCGTCGGCGCGACGAGGAACACGGTCATCTTGACGATGTCGCCCATCGACATGCCCATGCCCTCGAGCGTGGCCTTCATCTTGGTGAGGATCGACAGCGTCTGCGCGCGCGTGTCGCCGAGTTCTTCGGGCTTGGCGGGATCGGGCGGCGACGGGGTCGTGCCCGAGATATAGACCGTCTTCATGCCGTCGGGCACGGTCGCAGTGCTGGCGATGACGCCGGTCGGCATTCCCGTGCGCTCGACCACGAGCGGCGCCTTGGCCGGGGCGGCCTCGGCCGCGCCGGCCGTCAGCGCGCAGGCGGCAGCGAGGCAGACGACGAGGCTCTTGGAATTTCGCATGATCTTCTCCCGGAAACTAGGATGGGTACCGGGCAGGCACGCAGTTCGCGCCTGCCCGGCCTTGGTCAGAAATCGAGCGTGAGGCGCGCGTAGTAGTAGCCGCCGTTGGTGCCGTAGGGACCGTGGGTATAGGGCGCGTTGATCGTGCCCGAGCCGTTGACGTAGGGCGAACGGCCCGCGAGCAGCCAGCCCGCCGTCGACGCGTTGTAGTCGGCCACCAGCGCCGGGACCTCGGGCTTCTTGTTGAACAGGTTGTTCGCGCCGACCGAGAGGTTGAGGAACTTGGTCAGATCGTAGCCGAGTTCGAGATCGACGATGACCGCGGGCTTGACGACGCCTTCGTAGTAGCCCGGCGTACCGTCGCCGGTGATCGGCCGCACCGTGGTCGAGAACGAGTTCGGCGTCACGAGCTGGACGGTCTTGCTGTAATAGGTCGCGCGGGCGTTGGCCGAGAAGTTGCCGCTGGTGAACAGCGCGCCGAGCACGGTCTTGAAGTCGGGGCTCGACTTCTCGATGATCGCCCGCGACGACAGGTTGAACAGCGCGCCCAGGCGGCTGTTGGTGACCTTGGTCTTGTTGTAGTTGGCGCCCAGCGACAGGTCGAGCTTGCCGAAGCTGGTCTCGACCGGATAGCGCGCCGACAGTTCGAGGCCCCAGGTCTCGGTATCGATGCCGTTGGTGAAGGTCTGGATCGACAGCGAGCCCGACTGAAGCACCGTGGGATCGAGCGCCTTGCCGCTGGCGCGGATCGCGTTCTGCACGAGTTCGTAGGCGGTCACGCCGTTGATGATGTTGGTGCGGCGGATGCCCGGGGTCGGGAACGGCTGCGAGTCCTGGCCGGTGATCGAGCCCGAGGACACGATGCGATCCTTGATGCGGATGAAGTAGCCGTCGAGCGTCAGGACGAAGCGCGGGATCGGGCGGAAGACGACACCGCCCGACAGGTTGAACGACTTTTCGGGCTTTAGCGCACCGAAGCCGGCCGCGGCCGAACCCGGCGAGCTCGGTGCGAGCTGGATCGTCGCGCTGGTGGGGCCGACGTTGGTCGCCGAATAGCCCGATTCCTGCAGCGACGGTGCGCGGAAGCCCGTGCTGACCGTACCGCGGATGGCGAAGGCATCGCTGAAGTCGTAGCGCGTGGTGAACTTGCCGATCGCGGTGTTGCCGAAGTCCGAATAGTCCTCGAAGCGACCGGCGATGTCGACGGTCCACTCGGGCACCGGCTTGAAGATCACGTTGCCGTAGATCGCCACGGCCTCGCGCTTGAGGCTGCCGGCGTCGCTGAGCGCATAGCCGGGGAAGGACTGGCCACCCTCGAAATAACGCGAGGCATCGTCGCCCGCGCCGATCGAGTAGGTCTCGCGGCGGTACTCGCCGCCGACCGCGAAGGTCAGCGGATCGGAGAAGCCGACGTCGAACTCGCGGCGGACGTCGAGCTGGCCGACGAACTGGGTGAACTTGAACTCGCCGTCGTAGAACTCCGAAGGCGTGATCGCACCGGCCTGGCCCGCGGCGATCGCCGCAGCCGAGGTCGCGCTCGCCCCCGGATTCGCCGCCAGATAGGCGTTGCGAGCGTTGTTGAAGGTGTTGGTGAACATCGACGCGTTGGCCGAATGCGTCGTCAGGATCTTGGCCTTGTCCTCGGCATAGGTGAAGCCGAGATCCCAGTTCCACTCGCTGACCTCGCCGCGGAAGCCGCCGGTGGCCGAGAACTCGTTCGAGATAACCTCGATCCACGGCACCATGCCGTCGGTGACCGTGCGCTGGAGACAGGTGGCGGGGTTGGCGGTGTCGACGCAGACGCGGTTCGGCTGGCGATAGCCCTGGAGCGCCTTGCCGTGACGGCGGGAGATGTCGCCGAAGGCATAGAACTCGACGTCGCCGAAATTATAGCCGGCATTGACGAACATGACGTTCAGGGTCGAGCGCGGCTGGCCGCCGTTGATGCCGGCCGTACCCTTGCGGGCGTTGAGCGCGTCGTAGATCGGCTTGAACGCGGCCGAGACGTTGGTGACGGTGTTGCCGGTCAGGTTGACCGCCTGGAACTGGCCGTCGCCGATCGTCGTGAAGTCGTTCCAGCGGTGGAACAGGCTGACGTCGATGAAGCCGGAGTCCCCGATGGGCAGGCCGAAATTGGTGCTGAGCGCGTATTGCAGGCCCTCGCTGTCGTAATACTGGCCGACGGTGCCCTTGGCGGTGACGCCCGAATCCTGGCTCTTGAGGATGATGTTGATGACGCCGGCGATGGCGTCCGAGCCATATTGCGCGGCGGCACCGTCCTGGAGGATTTCGATGCGCTGGACGATGTCGGGCGGGATCAGGTCGATCGACGGTGCGGCCGAGCCGCCGAATGCGCCGTTGATCACCTGGAGGATCGAGTTGCCGTGGCGGCGCTTGCCGTTGACCATGACCAGCGTGTGGTTCGGGCTGACGCCGCGCAGGCGGGCCGACAGCGAGAAGCTCGCCATGTCGGTGCCCTGGGTCTGCGCCGTGAACGACGGCACGATCTGGGTCAGCGCCTGGTTGAGGTTCGGCTGACCGACCTTCTCGAGCGCGGCCGAGCTCAGCAGCTGGATCGGCGCGGCGGCATCGGCGGCCTTGGTGCCGACCTCGCGCGTGCCGGTGACGATGATGTCGTCGGCGCCCGAGGTGGTGTCGGTAGTCTGCACCTCCATCGGCTCGGCTTGTGCATAGGCCGCCTGACTGACAGTCAGGGCCGTGGAACCCATAAGAACAGCGATGGCAACTTTAGAGATACGCGACATTGGTTGACCCCCATGTTTTGTCGTATCTCTCCCGTCGTTTCACAGGTTCGATCGTCCGGTACTGATCGCCAGTATGATCGGACGACGGCCTGCGTTTGTCTTTTGCTCTCGAGTACGCCTCCCTCCCGAGGTGACGACTACCCGATTGAGCTTTCAATCCACTCGAAAGCACCCCGATTGCCCATACGCCGATCTGCGTAGGGTCCATTTCGGAGCGATACCTAGAGTGAGCGACCCGGACCTCGCTCGAATCGTGCCATCCGCGGCCGCGAGCGGGCGCCGCAGGAGTGCGCAAAGGCATGGTCGATCGGCGGACCGTTCTAAAGAATGCAGGTATGACCACGCTCGGCCTGGCGGCATCCGGCCAGGCGGCGATGGCGCAGACCCTGTTCTCGCCGCCGCCGGCCCTGGTGCCGGTCGCGGCCCGGACGGACCGCATGTTTCGCGTCACGGTCTGCCTGCGCCCGTTCCGCGCGGCGGGTCCGCGGATGGAGATCGAGCCGATCGCGGGTAAGACCGTGCTGCATCACTATGGCCACGGCGGCAGCGGCTGGTCGCTGTCGTGGGGCTCGGCCATGGAGGCCTTGCCGCTGGTGATGCAGACCGGCGCGCGCGAAATCGCGGTGGTCGGTGCCGGTGCGATCGGCATGACCACCGCGATCACGGCGCAGCGCATGGGCCTCAAGGTCACGATCTACACCAAGGACCGCTTTCCCGACGTGCGCTCGGCGCGCGCCACCGGCACCTGGTCCCCTTACAGCCGCGTGGCGATGGAAGGCGGCGCGACCGAGGCCTTCGCTACGCGCTGGGAACGCATGACCCGGCGCACCTTCACCGTGCACCAGTCGTTCCTCGGCCTAGCCGGCACGCCGGTCGAATGGGTTGATCAATACGCGCTGTCGGACACGCCGTTCGAGAAGCGGCCGAAGACCGTGATCGCCATGCCCGGCGGCGGCAGCGACAGCTTCGTCGACTACAAGGACCGGGTCAGCGACCTCGTGCCGCGGCAGGACGATCTCGCCAGCGGCAGCCACCCCTTCCCGATTTCCTTCGCGCGGCGCACCTCGACGATGCGGTTCAACGTCGCCGACCTGTTCCACCAGCTCGAAAGCGACTTCCTGCTGGCCGGGGGGCGCTTCGTGCCGATGGACTTCAAGACGCCCGCCGATTTCGCGCGGATCCGCGAGAAGGTGATCGTCAACTGCACGGGCTATGGCGCGCGTGCGCTGATGAAGGACGAGAGCGTCATCCCCGTGCGCGGCCAGATCGCCTGGCTGCTGCCGCAGACGGGCGTCGACTACGGCATCCAGTACGACCACGTCTCACTGCTGGCGCGGCGCGACGGCATCCTCGTCCAGGCGCTCGGCGCCGACGAGAGCTTCGGCTTCAACGATCCCAACGAAGAACCCGACTACGCGGCCGCGCGCGCCTCGATCGACGTCGTCGCGCGCGCCTTCCGGCCGAGAACCGCCACCGCGGCGCTCTGACCCCACTCACAAGGAGAAGACCCATGCGCTTCAAGCTTCTGTCCGCCGCGATCCTTCCCCTCGCCGCCGCCGCGCTGCTGCCCGCGGCCGCCCAGGCGCAGGTGACGCGGATCAAGAGCAATCCCCAGGCGGTGATCCTCGACGCCGCCAAGGTCAGCGGCGACAGCGAACTGATCTTCGTCTCGGGCCAGCTCGCCTCGCCCGTCGATCCGGCCAAGCCGATGGCCGAGGTCAAGAGCGTCGAGGACATGGGCGACACCAAGACCCAGACGATCAGCGCGCTCGGCAAGATCCGCCAGATCCTGGAATCGCAGGGCTACAAGCTGTCCGACACGGTCAAGCTGTCGCTGTTCGTCGCGCCCGATCCGCGCACCGGCAAGATGGACTTCGCCGGCGCGAACGAGGGCTTCAAGGCCTTCTTCGGCACGCCCGAGACGCCGGTCACGGTCGCACGTTCCACCTTCCAGGTGGCCGCGCTGGTCGGCCCGCACTACCTGATCGAGATCGAGGCCATCGCCGCCAAGCGCGCGGGGTGAACCTGCTGCAAAGAACCTTCGTCACCCCCGCGAAGGCGGGGGCCCATCTCCAGAGGTTTCGTCAGGCGGCACGCATCGGAGATGGATCCCCGCCTTCGCGGGGATGACGGCTGTATTTTTGGGGCGGGCCCAAATGCTTGCCCGCTACCGCCCGATCATCTTGATCGCGACAGCCGCCGCCGAGGACCGCGTCTCGACGCCGATCTTCTCGTAGATGTGCTCGAGGTGCTTCTGCACCGTGCGCGGGCTGATCGTCAGCACGTCGCTGATGTCCGAATTGGACTTGCCGTAGCTGACCCACAGCAGCACCTCGGCCTCGCGCTGGGTGATGTTGAGGCCGCTCTGCAGGCGCGAGACGTCGCGCTTGGGATCGAGCTCGGTCAGTTGGATCAGCACCTCGTCGCCGCGCAGGGTATCGACCACCACGAGTTCGAAGGCACCGTCGGGCTGGTCGATGCGGATCGAGGCGCCGTTGCCGTTCTCCTGCGACAGCAGCCGGCGCACCCCGCCGCGCAGTAGTGGCGGCAGCACCGTGTCGCCGCGGGTCCAGCCCGGCGCCACCCGGCCGATCGCGCGCTCGGCCAGCGGCGTGCACCAGAGCAGCCGGCCGTCACCGTCGGTCGCCATCATCATCCGCCCGGTCGCATCGAGCCCGGTGACGCTGGCGTGGACCGCGCGGCTCTGCGCCATGTGCGCGCGCACGCGCGCCAGCAGTTCGCGCCACTGGATCGGCTTGCGGACATAATCGACGCCGCCGACCTCGAAAGCCTCGATCACATGCTCGGGCTCGGTCAGCCCGGTCATGAAGATCACCGGGATCGGCGCCAGCGCGGGATCGCGCTTGATCCGGGCGGTGGTCTCGAAGCCGTCGATCCCCGGCATGACCGCGTCCATCAGGATCAGGTCGGGCTTGACGTGCGCGAGCACTTCGAGCGCGTTGGCGCCCGAGGTGGCGATCAGCACGGTGAGATCGGCGGTTTCGAGCATCGCGGTCAGCATCCGCAGCGAATCCGGCTCGTCGTCGATCACGAGCACGGTGTCGGGCCGCGGTGCCACGGCCATGTCAGACATTGTCCAGTTTCCTCTTCATGGCGGAAAGGTCGAAGCGATCGAGAAGGTCGTAAAGCTGCGCGATCAGTTCGCGCGCGTCGGGCGCGGCATCGTCGAGCGCGGCGATCTCGGCCTCGACGCCGCGAATGTGGCCGATGCGCAGCAGGTCGCGCAGCCGTTCGACGTGGACCATCGCCTGCGCCGACAGGCCGCTCGACGGCGCCGGGCTGGGAACGGGCGCGGCCTCGCGGCTTTCCCAGCGCCACGACAGCTTGAGCAGACCGCCCAGCGCATCAAGCAGCGCGTTGAACTCGACCGGCTTCACCAGGAAGAGATCGTGGACGATCACCGTGGTCTCGGGCTTGTGGAACTCCTGGACGTTGGCCGAGAGCATGACGATGTGCAGTTGCCGGCCCAGCTTGTCGCGCAGGTATGCCGCGGTCTCCCAACCCGACATGCCGGGCAGCGAAATGTCGAGCACGGCAAGGTCGAAACCCCGCCCCGCGCAAAGCGCCACCGCGGTCTCGCCATTGGGCACGGCGGCGACGTCGAAGCCCAGCGATTCCAAGAGGCTGCGCAGGAACGAGAGCTGCTGGATGTCGTCGTCGACCACCAGGATCGAGCGCCGCGGCCCCTCGTAGCCGACGATGCTGCGCGCGGGTGCCAACTCGCCCACCCGCCCCGCGACCTGGCCGAGCATCAGTGCCACCTTGAAGCGGCTGCCCGCGCCCGGCGTGGACTCGAAGGTCAGGTCGCCGCCGAGTATCTGGACGATCGCCTGGGTGATCGACAGGCCCAGGCCTGCCCCGGGCTGCACCGGGCCGCCGGCATGGCCACCGCGCTCGAACGGATCGAAGATGCGCTCGCGATCCTCCTCGCGGATGCCGGGGCCGGTATCGATCACCTCGAAGGTGGCGATCTGGCCGGCATAGCGGACCTTGAACACGACCGAGCCGACCTCGGTGAACTTGATCGCGTTCGACAGCAGGTTGATCAGCACCTGCCGCAGCCGGCTCTGATCGATCCGCACGTATTCGGGCAGCCGCGCCGGATAGTCGGCGCGGAATTCCAGCCCCTTGGCCTGCGCGCTCGGCCGCAACATCCAGAAGATCTGGTCGAGGAACTCCTCGAAGCGCACGGTATCGTGCTTGACGCGCATGATCCCGTTCTCGAGCTGGCTGATGTCGAGCAGCCCGTCGACGAGACTGGTCAGATGCTCGGCCGATCGCCGGATCACCCGCGCAGCCTCGCGCGAGGAGACCTGGTCACCGCGCTCCATCAGTTGCGCATAGCCGTAGATGGCGTTGAGCGGCGAACGGATCTCGTGGCTGACCCCGGCCAGGTAGCGGCTCTTGGCGAGGTTTGCAGCCTCGGCGGCCTGCTTGTCCTGGCTCAGTTGGTCGGCGGCGCCCTCGGCCGCCACGGCGACACCCAGCCGCGTGCCTTCGCGCACCAGCGCCGCGGCCGTGACCACGCAGATCGCGGTCAGGCAGAACAGGCCGAGGACGTGCATCTGGGTGTCGTCGGCGGTCGAGAACTCGGCGGCGAAATTGGCGGCGATGGCGACCAGGGCAAGGGCCAGCGCGAACATCGGCGCAGCGCGGAGCATGCCGATCCGCCAGGGGTTTTCCGGGACCTGCGCGCCGCGTCGAAGCCAATTCGTATTGCGGCGCAGCATCATCGGCGAGTCAGAGCTCCCCGATCGCGGGTGCGACATTCGGACGAGACGAACGTAACGTTCTACGACGTGCGTGGCTGCGACCCATGATACCCAATGCCCTCAAGCGGGGATCTTCGTTTTTTGCACTTGCGTGACGAATGTTGCATCGCACAACCGTCTTGGCAAGCGCTTCGTGTTCAGACCGCTCGACCGCGGAATTGCTTCAACCTCGGCAGGTCCAATTGGGGGAAATTCCCGAATCGAGCCGCTGAGAGGCATTGGGCGGCGGCAGTCTCGGCGCGCACCGGTGCATCCGAAATGCGCACAAAGGCGTATCAACATTTGGCGCCCTCCGCCCGATGTCGATGCCGAGGCGACGCCGCTGGCGCCGCACACGGGGGCAAAAGGGAAAATGTCGCAAAACCTCAACCCGGGGATGAGCAAGCGCGATCTGCTCAGCCTCATCGGTGCCGCGGCGGGCGGTACCGCAATGTACATGGCGATGGGCGCCTTCGATCAGGCCAAGGCCTCGAATTTCAAGGGACCGGTCAAGCTCGACGGCAGAGCCAAGGGCAAGTCGGTGCTGATCCTCGGCGCCGGCGTCGCCGGCATGACCGCGGCGCTCGAGCTCGGCCGCGCCGGCTACCAGGTGCAGATCCTCGAATACCAGGACCGCGTCGGCGGCCGTTCGTGGACCCTGGCCGGCGGCGACAGCTATACCGAACTCGGCGGCGCGACCCAGCAGGTCGGCTTCTCGGCCGGCAACTACATCAACCCCGGCCCCTGGCGCATCCCCTGGCACCACCACGGCCTGATCCATTACTGCCACGAGCTCGGCGTCGGCCTCGAGCCGTTCATGCAGGTCAACTACAACGCCTACGTCCACTCGACCTCGGCCTTCGGCGGCAAGCCGCAACGCTTCCGCCACATCCAGGCCGACTATTACGGCCACGTCGGCGAACTGCTGTCGAAGGCGGTCAACAAGGGCGCTCTGGCCGACACGATCTCGAAGGAAGACGGCGAGATCCTGCTCGAATCGCTGCGCTCCTGGGGCGCGCTCGACAAGAACTTCCGCTATGTGAAGGGGCGCGAGTCCAGCAACCGGCGCGGCTGGGACAAGGAGCCCGGCGGCGGCCTGACCGCCGAGCCGATCCCCTCCCAGCCGATGACCGCCGAGACCGTGCTGCGCTCGGGCCTGTGGCGCTCGATCGCGGGCAACCTGACCTGGGATCACGAGTTCTCGATCTTCCAGCCGGTCGGCGGCATGGGCGAAGTCGCCAAGGGCTTCGAGCGCGCGGTCGGTAAGGTCGTGCGGCTGAACAGCAAGGTCACCGCGATCCAGCAGAGCGAGGCCGGCGTCACGGTCAACTATCTCGACACCAAGTCGGGCGCGAAGATGACCGCCAGCGCGGACTATTGCATCTGCACGATCCCGCTGCCGATACTCGCGCAGATCGACATGAACGTCGGCCCCGAACTGGCCGCGGCGATCCGCTCGATCCCCTATTCGACGAGCTGCAAGGTCGGCCTCGAGTTCAAGCGCCGCTTCTGGGAGCAGGACGATCAGATCTACGGCGGCATTTCCTATACCGACCTGCCCAACAGCCAGATCTCCTATCCGAGCAGCAATTACGGCGCGAAGGGCCCCGGCGTCCTGCTGGCCGCCTATACCGGCGGCGTGCCCGGCTACGAGCTGACCGCGCTGAGCCCGCAGGAGCGCATCGCCAAGGTGCTCGAATGGGGCTCGCAGATCCACCCGCAGTTCAAGAGCGAGTTCGTCGGCGGCGTCTCGGTCGGCTGGCACCGCGTGCCCTGGGTGCTCGGCTGTTTCGGCCAATGGAGCGAGGAAGCCCGCGCCGAGCACTACAAGAACCTCTGCGCGATGGACGGCCGCATCATGCTCGCGGGCGAACATGCGTCCTACTACGGCGGCTGGCAGGAAGGTGGCATCACCTCGGCGATCGACGCCATCACCCGGCTCCATCAACACGTACAGGCGGCCTGAAGATGAAGCTCAAGACCCTTTCGCTGATCGCCGCGGCGAGCGCCGCGCTCGGCACGATGGCCACCGAGATCGCCGCCGCGCCGGCCCCGCTGCAGGGCGACGCCGCCGCGACCGGCGTGTTCACCGGCCGCGACAAGTTCGGCGAGACCAGCGGCGAGGCGATGTACCGCAATGTCTGCGCGGCCTGCCACATGCCCGACGCCAAGGGCGCACAGGGTGCCGGCATGTACCCCGCGCTCGCCAAGAACCCCAAGCTCGAGGCGAGCGGCTACGTGCTCTCGGTGATGATGCAAGGACTCAACGGCATGCCTCCTCTCGGCCGGATGATGAGCGACCAGCAGGCGGCCGACGTCACCAACTACGTCCGCAGCCATTTCGGCAACCGCTACAAGGACCGGGTGACGCCCGCTGACGCCAAGGCCGCGCGCCCACAATAACCCGCGGCGCGCGCAATAAGCCTCGCCCCGGCCCGGCGGCCGCACGCTTCGGCCCCGCGCTTACCCGGTATTTACCAGACGATGCCGACCATTCCCGCGGTTTTGGGAGTGAAAGGCACAATCTCATGCAGCGTGACATACCCGCCGCGATCGCGGCAGCGGGCCTCGCCGGCGCGAGCCTCATGCTCGGGTCCTGTGGACTGTTCGACCGGCCGGCCAAACCCGCCGTCGCCAGCCGGCCTGCAGCCCGCCCCGCCCCTCGTCCGGCGCTCTTCGAACGCCGCGCCGAAGGCAGCGAGGCGATCTGGGGCCTGCGCGCCGGACTCAACGTCGCGGCGCTGTCGTGCCGCGGGCGCGGTCGCCAGCCCGTGGCCCCCGCCTATGCCCGCATGCTGACGCGCCATCGCGGCCTGCTCGCCACGGCCTATCGCGAGGAACAGGGACGCCAGGGTCTCGGCGCTTTCGACCGGCAGCAGACGCGCGTCTACAACACCTTCGCCAACCAGGCGTCGCCCGCACGCTTCTGCCAGGCGGCGAGCACTGTCGCGCAGCGCGCGAACGCGCTCGATTCGACGCAATTCGCATCCGCTGCACCGCATATGCTGGGCGAATTGAAAGCCTCGCTGCGCCGCCCCTGAGCGGGCCAATTGCAAACCGTTCGCACCGCGGCTATCTGCGCGCCCGACGGTGCGAACGGCGGGGTGCCACGCGTCCCAGGCACGATCTGGGCCGCGCTGGGACAAGTTCCGCGCAGCGCGTGTCGTCACACCGATTGCAGCGCGATCAAAACATCGCCAAAGGGCGGCCAAACGATTCCTTATGGGATTCCACTGGCCGTGGCTGCTACCGCTTACCGTGGTGGCAAGAGTGCGGTAGACTGCGACGTCCCTCGATGGATGCGCGCGAAGGCATGGAGACTTGAATGACCGAGCAGACAGCGATTTTGACCGGGCAGCAGGCAGGCGCGCCGACGCGACATGCCGAATTGATCGCCTGGGTCGAGGATATCGCCCGTCTCGCCAAACCCGCCGCGATCCGCTGGTGCGACGGTTCGCAGGCGGAGTGGGAAGAGCTGTCGTCGCTGCTCGTCGACGCCGGCACCCTGACCCGGCTCGACAGCGCCAAGCGCCCGAACTCGTTCTACGCCCGCTCGGACCCGCGTGACGTCGCCCGCGTCGAGAGCCGCACCTTCATCTGCTCGGAAAACGAGGCCGATGCCGGCCCGACCAACAACTGGTCGAACCCCGCCGAGATGCGCACCCGCCTGAACGGTCTGTTCGACGGCTGCATGGAAGGCCGCACGATGTACGTCGTGCCCTACTGCATGGGCCCGCTCGGCTCCGAAGCCAGCGTCATCGGCGTCGAGCTGACCGACAGCCCCTATGTCGTGCTGTCGATGAAGATCATGACCCGCATGGGCGCCGGCGCGCTCGACATGCTGGGTGACGACGGCTTCTTCGTCCGCTGCGTCCACACCGTCGGCATGCCGCTGACCGAGGGCGTCGCCGACGTCGCCTGGCCGTGCAACGACGAGAAGTGGATCGTCCACTATCCCGAAACGCGCGAGATCTGGTCCTACGGCTCGGGCTACGGCGGCAACGCCCTGCTCGGCAAGAAGTGCCTCGCGCTGCGCATCGCCAGCGTCATGGCGCGCGACCAGGGATGGCTGGCCGAGCACATGCTCATCCTCAAGCTGACCTCGCCCGAGGGTGCGGTGCACTATGTCGCGGCCGCCTTCCCCAGCGCCTGCGGCAAGACCAACATGGCCATGCTCCAGCCCACGCTCGCCGGCTGGAAGGCCGAGACCGTCGGCGACGACATCGCCTGGATGCGCTTCGGCGACGACGGCCGTCTCTATGCGGTCAATCCCGAGGCCGGCTTCTTCGGCGTCGCGCCAGGCACCGGCTACAGCACCAACCGCAACGCGGTCGAGACGCTGTGGGGCAATGCCATCTTCACCAACACGGCCCTCACCGCCGACGGCGACGTCTGGTGGGAAGGCCTGACCGACAGCCCGCCCGAAGGCCTGACCGACTGGCGCGGCGAAGCCTGGACGCCGGGCAACGGCCCCGCCGCGCACCCCAACGCGCGCTTCACCGTCCCCGCCGAGCAGTGCCCGGCGATCGCGGCCGAGTGGAACGATCCGGCCGGCGTGCCGATCTCGGCGATCCTGTTCGGTGGCCGCCGCGCGACCGCGGTGCCGCTCGTGACCGAAGCCTTCGACTGGCAGCACGGCGTCTACCTGGCGGCCAACGTCGCCTCGGAAACCACCGCCGCGGCCGAAGCCAAGGTCGGCCAGCTGCGCCGCGATCCCTTCGCCATGCTGCCGTTCTGCGGCTATGCGATCTCCGACTACTTCGACCACTGGCTGCGCCTCGGCGAGAAGGCCGACAAGTCGAAGCTGCCGGGCATCTATCTGGTCAACTGGTTCCGCAAGAGCGCCGAAGGCAAGTTCCTGTGGCCGGGCTTCGGCGACAACGTCCGCGTGCTCAAGTGGATCGTCGAGCGCCGCGAAGGCAAGGCCGACGCGATCGACAGCGCCACGGGCCGCCTGCCCGTCAGCGGTGCGATCGACACCAGCGGCCTCGACATCAGCGACGAAGCCATGGCCGAGCTGCTGCGCGTCGATGCCGAAGTCTGGCGCGAAGAGGCCAAGGCCTCGGCGCAGGACTTCGCCAAGCTGGGCCAGGTTCCGCAGGCCCTGCTCGACGAGCAGGCCGCGCTGGAACAGCGCCTGGGCTGACGCCCGCAGGCTGAAAGATTGGGGGCGCGGCGCCATGGGTGCCGCGCCCTTTTTCGTGCGTGATCGTGGCGACGATCACCGCGGCGCCGGGATCGCGGATGTTGTGATCGCCCCGCCTCGCCCCTACCGTCGTGGCAAATCAATCGAGCTAGATGGGAGAAAACGGTGGCTCTGGCCGAAGATCTGCGCGCGAACCTGACCCTGCCGGCCTTCGCCGCGCCGATGTTCCTCGTCAGCGGCCCCGACCTCGCGATCGCCTGCTGCCAGGCGGGCATCGTCGGCTCGCTGACGCGCAACCACACGCGCGACTTCGAAGAGATGGAGGCCCAGCTCAAGACCGTGCGCGAGGCGCTCGACCGCTTCGCCGACACGCATCCCGGCAAGGTGATCGGCCCGCTGGCGATGAACATCTCGCCGAACTTCAGCCAGGAGGAGTTCCGCCGCCACCTCGAATGCTGCAAGCGCTACGGTGTGCGCATCATCGTCACTTCGGTCGGCGATCCGACGCTCAACGCACCGCTGGTCCAGGAATACGGCCTGCTCCACTTCCACGACGCGACGACGATCCGCTTCGCCGAGAAGGCCGCGGCGGCCGGCGCCGACGGCATCGTCTGCATCGGCGCGGGCGGCGGCGGCCATGCCGGCACGATCAGCCACCTGGCCTTCGTGCCCAAGGTCCGCGCGATCTACGACGGCATGATCGTCATGGCCGGCGCGGTCTCGACCGGCGCGGTGATCCGCGCCGCGCAAGTGCTCGGCGCCGACCTCGCCTATGTCGGCACGCGCATGATCGCGACGCGCGAATCGACGGCGCCCGAGGCCTACAAGGCGATGCTGGTCGAAGGCGGCGTCACCGACGTGCTCTACACCGCCGCGGTCAACGGCATGCCGGCATCCTGGCTCAAGGCCTCGATGCGCGAAGCCGGCCTCGATCCCGACAATCCCGGCCCCGTGCCGCCGCGCCACAACACCGACCACCTGCCCGCGGGCAAGACCCCCTGGCGCGACATCTGGAGCGGCGGCCAGGGCATCGGCCTGATCGACGACCTGCCCAGCGTGGCCGAGCTCGTCGCGCGGCTGCAGCGCGAATATGTCGCGGCCTGCGCGGTGCCCGACATGGCGGCGGCAGCAAGCGCCGCGCTGGCGCAAGGCTGATGAGCGAGGTTCGGATCACGCGCGCGGATGCCGGCGGCCTCTGCACCTTGACCTTGAACCGGCCCGACAAACTCAACGCGCTCGACACCGCCGCTTTCGAGGAACTCGACGCGCACTGCGCCGCGATCGAGGCCGCGACCGAGACGATCGGCTGCGTCGTCCTGCGCGCCGCGGGCAAAGCCTTCTGCGCCGGCGCGGACCTCGGCGCGATCGGTCTCGACCGGCACGGCCAGCTGGTCGATCCCGCGTTCAAGCCCGGCGTGGTCGATCGCCTCGCGGCGCTGCCGCAGCCGGTGATCGTGGCGGTGCACGGGGTCTGCTATACCGGCGGGCTCGAACTCGCACTGGCCGGCGACTTCATCCTCGCCGACGCGACCGCGCGCTTCGCCGATACCCACGGCAAGTTCGGCTTCGTCGGCGCCTGGGGCATGGGCCAGCGCCTGTCGCGCCGGATCGGCACGCCCGCGGCCAAGCGCCTGATGATGACGGCGCGCACGGTACACGCCGATGAGGCGCGCGACCTCGGCCTCGTCGACATGCTGGTCGAAGCGGGCGGGCTGGAGGCGTCGGTGCAGAGCCTTTCGGCCGAAATCCTCGCCAATTCGTGGCACACCAATTTCCACGCCAAGCGCATTTTGCGCGAGACCGAGGGCATGGGGCTGGCCGCAGCGCTGGCGCACGAGCGGGCGACCTATCCGGGCAATGCCCCCGACTATCAGGAACGGATCGCGCGTTTCACCAAGCGCTGATCAATCGACCACCACCCAGCCCTTCATGCCGAGCATGGCGTGCATCGTGTGCGTGCAGCGCAGCTTGTAGACGCCGCGGCGGGGAACCAGGGTGATCGCCTTGTCGCGATGCCCGCCGAGCTCGACAGCGCCTCGAAACACGTAGCCGCGGTCCTCGGCCCGGATCGTCGCGGCCTGGAAGAATTCGGGCGCGCTGAAATTGTGACTGCCGTCGCCCTGGTTGACCAGATGGAGGGTCACCGGCCGCCCCGCACGCAAGCGGATCTCGGCGGGCGCGAAGTCGAAGCTCGACAGCAGCACCGTCACCGGCTGCGCCGTGCTCCAGTCGGGCTCCTGCGCCAGCGCGGACGAGGAGAGCAGACCGGCGGTGGCCAGGGCGAGCGAGCGGCGCATGGCGCCTCGTGCCCGCGCGGCGATTGATCGCGGCTGAACGCATCCAGCGCAGCGTATATATCGGAGAATGAGTTGTCTGGCCGCGCCACCCGTCTACAACGCGGGCAACCGATAGGAGCCGCATGGCCGACCCACTTGCCCTGATCAATGCGATCGGTTGCGCCGTTCCTCCGCACGACGTCCACCAGGCCTTCATCGACTGGGCCGAAGGGCAGATCGTCGATTCGCGCGAACGCGCGCTGTTCCGCCGCATGGCCGACCGCTCGGGCATCGCGCATCGCTGGTCGGTCCTGCCCGAAGGTGTTTCGCCGACCGCGCCCGGCGGGTTCTACGGCGCGGGCATGCCGCCGACCTCCGCGCGCATGCGCATCTATGCCGATCGCGCGCCGGCGCTGGCGCTCGCGGCGATCGCACGGCTGCGCGAACAGGTCTCGCTCGACGGCATCAGCCACCTCGTCGTCGCGAGTTGCACGGGCTTCGTCGCGCCGGGGATCGACCAGATCGTCGCCGACGCGCTGGGCCTGATCGGGGTCGAGCGCACCCTGGTGGGCTTCATGGGCTGCTATGCCGCGGTCGCGGCGCTGCGCACCGCGCGCCACATCGTCCGCTCCGAACCGCAGGCGCGGGTGCTCGTGGTGACGGTCGAGCTATCCTCGCTCCACCTCCAGGACGACCACGCGATCGAGCCGCTGCTGGCGATGCTCCAGTTCGCCGACGGCGCCGCCGCGGCGCTGGTCACGGGCGATGGCGCGGGTTTCGCGATCGGCAGGCCCTTCGCGGTCCAGCTCGAGCACTCGGCCGAGCTGATCCGCTGGACGATCGGCGATACCGGCTTCGTCATGCACCTGTCGGGCGAAGTGCCCGGCCGCATCCAGTCGGCATTGCGCGACGAGGCGGTGCGCGGCGCGATGCTCGGCGAGCGGACACCGGCCGACGTCGGGCTCTGGGCGGTCCACGCCGGCGGGCGCTCGATCCTCGATGCGGTCGAGCACGGGCTGGACCTTGCCCCTGACGCGCTCGCGGCCTCGCGCGCGGTGCTCGCGAGCAATGGCAACATGTCGTCCTCGACCCTGATGTTCATCCTCGCCGACCTGCTCGCCGCGCCGGGCACCGGCGACGGCCTGGCGCTCGCCTTCGGCCCCGGCCTCGCCGCCGAGGGCTTCCGCTTCCACCGCCTATGACGCCGCTAATCGTCGGCGGCGGCCCGGCGGGTGCGGCGGCGGCGATCACGCTCGCGCGGGCGGACGTGCTCCCGCACCTGATCGAGCGGACGTCGGGCGAACACGACGTGGTCTGCGGCGGCTTTCTCGGCTGGGACGCGCTGGCGCTGCTCGGCCGGCTCGGCATCGACACCACGGCACTCGGCGCGCGGCCGATCACGCGGCTGCGGCTGATCGCGGGCAAGCGCCGGATCGAGGCCCCGCTGCCCCACGCCGCGGCGGGCCTCTCGCGCCGCAGCCTCGATGCCGCCCTGCTCGCGGCGGCCGAGCGCGCGGGCGCCGAAGTGACGCGCGGCGTCACCGTGCGCTCTGCCGATCCGCAGCGGCGCAGGGTGCGGCTGCACGACGACAGCGAGATCGCCTGCGACGCGCTGCTGCTCGCCACGGGCAAGCACGAATTGCGCGGCGTCGCGCGCCCGCTCGCCGATCGCCGCGACAGCCTGGCCGTCGGCCTGCGCGCCGCGCTGCCACCCTCGCCCGCGCGCCAGGCCGCGCTCGCGGACACGATCGAGCTGCACCTGTTCGATCAGGGCTATGCCGGGCTGCTGCTGCAGGAGGATGGCACGGCCAACCTCTGCCTGTCGGTCTCGCAGCAGCGCCTGACCGCAGCCGCTGGGCCGGCGGCGCTGCTGGCCGAACTGGCCAACGAGCTGCCCACACTCGCCGAGCGGCTTGGTCCCGACCTGCCCGCGCCGATCAGCGCGATCGCCGGCGTGCCCTATGGCTGGTCCGCCGGCACGACGACCGCCGGCCTGTTCCGCCTGGGCGACCAGGGCGCGGTGATCGCCTCGCTCGCGGGCGACGGCATCGCCATGGCGCTCGCCGGCGGGATCGGTGCGGCCGAAGCCCTGCTCGCCGAAGGTCCTGACGCCGCCGAGGCCTGGCAGGCCGGCTTCGCGCGGCGCACGGCGCGCCAGCGCAGGCTGGCCGAAATGCTGCGGCACGGCGCCGAACGACGGCTCGGCCGCGCCGCGCTGATGGCCTTGCTACGGCTCGCGCCCGGCCTCATCACCCCCGCCACCCACCTGACGAGAACCCACTGATGCTTCGCCGACTGTTGCCGCTCCTGCTTACCCCGCTCCTGCTCGCAAACGCCCCGGCCAGCGTCGAGGGCACCTGGCGCACCGACGACGGCAAAGGCCTGGTCCGCATCGGTCGCTGCGGCGCGCAGACCTGCGGCTGGATCGCCAGCGTGCTCGACAAGCGCCCCGGCGTGCCCTCCACCGACGTCAACAATCCCGACGCCAAGCTGCGCGGCCGGCCTCTGCTGGGCCTGGCGACATTGACCGGCTTCACCCGCGACGGCGCCGTGTGGAAAGGCGGCCGCGCTTACGATCCCAAGACCGGGCGTTCCTATCGCGCGACGCTCGAACTCAATCCCGACGGCTCGCTCAAGGTCACCGGCTGCGTGCTCGTGATCTGCCGCTCGCTGCGCTGGACGCGCGCCGGCTAGTCGTTCGGCTTGACCGCGAACTCCTTGTCCGAAGACAACCGGCCGTCGAAGCCGAACAGCGCCGCAACCTTGCCCGACCGCTCGCCGAGGTCCCTGGGATGGAAGAAGGCCTCGTCGGCCATCACCCGTGGCATCAGGTCGCGCACCTCCTCGATCGTCGCCCCCTCGCCGATCGCGCCCTCGTTCTCGGCGAGGGTGATCCGCGCGATCCGGCCGCCGCCCATGGCGAAGATTTCCCCGTTCACGTCACAGTCCTCGCTGAGCAGCCAGGCGGCGCCGGCGGCGACCTTCTCGGGCGGCATCGTTGCGTGGAACCACTCGGCATAGGCCGAGGGATGGAACCGCTCGGTCATCCGCGTGGTCGCCGAGGGCGACACCGCGTTAACGCGAACGTTGTCCTTCATCCCCTCCAGCGCGAGGCAGCGCGTAATGCCGATGTAGGCGGCCTTGGCCGCGGCATAGTCGGTATTGCCCATCGCCCCATAGATCGCGCCCGAGGGCATGAAGACGATCCGCCCATAGTGCTGCCGTGCCATGTGCGGCCAGGCCGCGCGCGCCATCCACAGCGCAGCGAAGGGATTGACCCGCATGACCAGTTCGAGATCGCGGCTCGATAGCCGGTCGATCGCCTTGAGATCGGGGCACGGACTGGCGAAATGGACGAGCCCGTCGATCCGCCCGAAGGCCGCCAGGCTGGCCGCGACCGCGGCATCGGCGCCATCCTCGGTGGCGAGATCAGCGGTGCAAGCCACGGCCGTTCCGCCCGCCGCGACGATCTCGGCAACGACGGCGTCCGCCGGCGCCTGGCTCGCCGCCTCGCCATCCATCGCCGTGCCGTTGTCGGCCACCACGACCTGCGCGCCGCGCGCGGCCAGCAGCAAAGCCGTCGCCCGCCCCAGCCCGCGACCACCGCCGGTGACGAGCACCGCGCGGCCGTCGAAGCGAATATCGGTTCCTGCCATCGCTCTATCTCCCGCAAGACAGGCTAGGCCCGCGCGGCGCGATTGCAATCGGCGGCTCGCGTCCCCATCTGAACCGGGCAGCGCGCCCCCGCTTGCGGGCGCTCGCGCGGGCCTGTACAGGCCCCGCAACTTTTCAACTTTCCGAAATCGCAATCCCCAGAGGAACCCGATGGCCGCCCAATACGCCTATGTCATGAAGGGCATGACCAAGACCTTCCCCGGCGCCCCCAAGCCGGTGCTGAACAACATCAGCCTGCAGTTCTACCAGGGTGCCAAGATCGGCATCGTCGGCCCCAACGGCGTCGGCAAGTCGACCCTGATCAAGATCATGGCGGGCATCGACACCGATTTCACCGGCGAGGCCTGGCCCGGCGAGAACATCACGGTCGGCTATCTCGAGCAGGAACCTCAGCTCGACAACAGCAAGACCGTGCTCGAGAACGTCAAGGACGGCGCGCGCGAGACCGCCGATCTGGTCGACCGGTTCAACGAGATCTCCAACCTGATGGCCGATCCGCCCGAAGACGCGGACTTCGACGCGCTGATGGACGAGATGGGCGAGCTTCAGGGCAAGATCGACGCGGTCGACGGCTGGACGCTCGACAACCAGCTCGAACTGGCGATGGAAGCCCTGCGCTGCCCGCCGGGCGACTGGCCGGTGGACAGCCTCTCGGGCGGTGAAAAGCGCCGCATCGCGCTGACCCGCCTGCTGATCCAGAAGCCCGACATCCTGCTGCTCGACGAACCGACCAACCACCTCGACGCGGAGTCGGTGGAATGGCTGGAAAATCACCTCAAGGAATATGCCGGCGCGGTGCTGATGATCACCCACGACCGCTACTTCCTCGACAACGTCGTCGGCTGGATCCTCGAGCTCGATCGCGGCAAGTACTTCCCCTACGAGGGCAACTACTCGACCTACCTCGAGAAGAAGGCCAAGCGCCTCGAGCAGGAGGACCGCGAAGAGTCCGGCCGCCAGAAGGCGATCAAGGACGAGCTCGAGTGGATCCGTCAGGGACCCAAGGGCCGCCAGACCAAGTCCAAGGCGCGTATCGCCAAGTTCGACCAGCTGGTCGAAGCGCAGCAGAACCGTGCGCCCGGCAAGGCCCAGATCGTCATCCAGGTGCCCGAGCGCCTGGGCGGCAAGGTGATCGAGGCCAAGAACCTGACCAAGTCGTTTGGCGACAAGCTGCTGTTCGAGAACCTCTCGTTCATGCTGCCGCCGGGCGGCATCGTCGGTGTCATCGGCCCGAACGGCGCGGGCAAGTCCACGCTGTTCAAGATGATCACCGGCCAGGAACAGCCCGACGAAGGCGAGATCGACATCGGCACCACTGTGCGCCTCGGTTATGTCGACCAGAGCCGCGATCACCTCGACGACAGCAAGAACGTCTGGGAGGAAATCTCCGACGGGCTCGACTACATGAAGATCAACGGTCACGACCAGTCGACGCGCGCTTACGTGGGCGCGTTCAACTTCAAGGGCCAGGATCAGCAGAAGAACGTCGGCAAGCTGTCGGGCGGTGAACGCAACCGCGTCAACATCGCCAAGATGCTCAAGCGCGGCGGCAACGTGCTGCTGCTCGACGAACCGACCAACGACCTCGACGTCGAAACCCTCGCCGCGCTCGAAGAGGCGATCGAGAACTTCGCCGGCTGCGCCGTGGTCATCAGCCACGACCGCTTCTTCCTCGACCGTCTGGCCACGCACATCCTCGCCTTCGAGGGCAACAGCCACGTCGAATGGTTCGAAGGCAACTTCGAGGCCTACGAAGAGGACAAGCGCCGCCGCCTCGGCGACGCCGCCGACCGCCCGACGCGCCTGGCCTACAAGAAGCTGACGCGGTGATTTCGCGGAGCGGAGGCAGCGCGGTCGATCCCGCGCTGCCTCCGCTCTACGCTACGGCTCAAAGATCTTTGGTGGAGACGCGAATACCCGATAGGGTAACGGCCTCGACAGACTCTCCGAACGGAACGCAACGGCTTTCGGCATAGGTATCTGCGCGTGGGGCATAGAGCTGGTGCACTTGCCCGGCCTTGAGGTCCATAACCCAATATTCGGCAACGTTGTTGGCAGCATAGAGAGCGGCCTTTTGGCCAAGATCGAAATCCGCAGTGGTGTCTGCGATCTCCACGATCAATGCGACAGTCTCGACCCGGATAGGGCCCGTCATCGGGGTTTCGCGTGTGATGAAAACGTCGGGCTCAGGCATGTTGCCGCCGGACATGACAACGGAACCTTCGGACCAGGCTTCCAATCCCGCGGTCGAAGCGTCGCAGGCATCGGCCAAGCGCCTGAGTAGCCTGACTTTAGCCTTCACATGCTCACTGAACTGCGCGTTCACGACGAAAATCGTTCCATCGATGAGTTCCGCCTTCGCATAGGCTTCGAACGCGCCCGAACGGTCGAGAAGGAGAAAGTCCTCCACCGTCAATTTTGCCCGCTGCGGACTGTCCATGACCTCGTGAACCGTCATGACCTGCAAGCTAACACAGCCTTCTCGCTCGTCCAACCCGAGCCCAAAGGCGATGCGTCCAAAACCGACCTCGTCATTAATTTAATGGGCCGCCAACATGAACAAAAGGCTACCAGACCGGTTCACGATCATGACAGCGCGAATCGGGTATTCCTTCATCAACAGTCGCCGCGATGGCGTGGCGCAGGGATGATGGAGCGGGCGGCCATGGCCGTAGGCAAGTTCATGAAATCGGGCGGGATCGCGGCGCTGGCCGCGGGTCTCGCGGTATTGGCGGTTCCGGCCCAGGCGCAGGAGCGCGGCGGTTGGGGCGGTCGTGGCGGCGGTAACGCCACCGCGCAGCAGAACAACGGCGGTAACGGTGGCACTCCGAGCTGGCGCGGCAATGGCGGCGGCAGCGAGGGCGGCGGCGGTTGGCGCGGTGGCGGCAATCGCGGCTTCCGCAGCGAACAGTCGGGCAGCGTCACCAGCCCAGCGCCGATCGAGGCGCGGCCGCAGCGCAACTGGTCGCGCAGCGACGGCAACGCCGGCGCAACCGGCAACAGCAGCGGCTGGCAGGGTCGTGGCAACGGCGCCAATACGGATGGGGGCAACCGCTGGAGCGGTTCGCGCAATCGCCCGGCGGAACAGGCCCAGGCGGCCCCCGTCCAGCAACAGCCCAGCCAGGCCGAAGCCCAGCGCCGCGCCTGGAACGGAAACGGTACCGGCCAGTGGCAAGGCCGCGACCGGGATCGGGACCGCGATCGTGAGCGCGCCGCTGCGAACCAGAATTGGCGGAACGACAACAACGCCAACCGCTGGCGCAACGACAGCAATTCCAACTGGCGCGGCAACGACGCCTGGCGGGGCAGCAGCCGCGAAAGCTGGCGCAACAACGACCGCCAGAGCCTATCGCGCAACTGGAACCGCGATTGGCGCCGCGACAACCGCTATGACTGGCGCGGCTGGCGCAGTTCCAACCGCGACGTCTTCCGGCTGGGTGCCTATTCCGCGCCCTATCGCAACTACTCGTACCGGCGGCTGAACTCGGGCTTCTATCTGGACACGCTGTTCTTCGGCAGCCGTTACTGGATCAACGACCCGTGGCAGTACCGCCTGCCGCCGGCCTACGGACCCTATCGCTGGATCCGCTACTACGACGACGCCCTGCTGGTAGACACCTATTCGGGCGAAGTGGTCGACGTGATCTACGACTTCTTCTGGTGATGCCCTACCGGTGAGTGGACCGGTACCGAGCCCCCGCTCGCAAGGTGCGGGGGCTCGACGCATTTCTGCCATTCGCGCCTTGCCCTTCGCCGGGCTTCGACTAGGCATGGCGGGACGATGATCCGCCCTTCTCCTTCGACCGCATGAGCGCTGCCGCCGAAAGGGCCGCGCTGGCGCGCATCGGCGCTTCGGTGCGCCAGCGGCTCGAAGCCGATCCCACGGTCCACCGCGTCGCGGTGGACGAGGCCGACGTTTTCGTCGTCGGCGGTTTCCTCGACGCCGCCGAATGCGCGCATCTGATCGCAACGATCGACCGCGTCGCCCAACCCTCGCGCACCTATGACCCCGAGACCGGCCCGCGCTATCGCACGTCCTACTCGGGCGACGTCGATCCCAACGATTCGTTCGCGCGAATGATCGAACGGCGGCTGTGCGACCTGCTCGGCATCGACGCGAGCTGGAGCGAGACCTTCCAAGGCCAGCGCTATCAGGTGGGTCAGGAATTCCAGGCCCACTACGACTGGTTCGACTACGAGGCCGCCTACTGGCCCGGCGAGATCGCGCATGGCGGCCAGCGCAGCTGGACCGCGATGGTCTATCTCAACGACATGGAAGACGGTGGCGCCACCGACTTTCCCGATCTCCATTTCAGCGTCCAGCCGCAGGCCGGTGCGCTACTGATCTGGAACAACATGCGGCCCGACGGGACTCCCAATCCCAAGGTCCGTCACGCGGCGCAGCCGGTCACCGGCGGCGTCAAATATGTCATCACCAAATGGTTCAGGACGCGTCCGTGGGGCTGAAAATCTCGATACAATCTCTGCCGCTGACCGCGTTGCTCCTTCTCGCGCCACCCGCGCTAGCCCAATCCCAGACGACGAACCCATCGCAGGCCGGAGCCGAATTCGACGAAGAGGCCCGGCTCGACCGCGTCTTCACCGACGATGCCCGGCGCGAGGACGCGCTCGATCCGCTCGACGCGCTCTATCGCGGCGCACGCGTCGATCCCGCGGTTCTCGCGCAGCTCTACACCGACGCGCTCGATCGCCGCATTCTCGGTTCGGCCGAGCAAAGCCTGCGCGCGCTCGGCCAGATCGACCGCGCGCGCCTGACGCCCGAGCGGCAGATCTCCTACGACGTCTTCGCGCGCTCGAAGCGCGAACAGGTCGCCTGGCTCCAGCCCGACATGCGCGCGCTGACCGGCGTGCGGCCGTTCAACCATTTCGGCGGGCTCCACGTCGAATTCTCCTCGCTGATGTCGAGCGAGGGCGCGATCCGCTTCGAGAAGGACAGCGACTACCGCGCCGCGCTGCTGCTCGACGCCGCCTTCGGCCGGGTAATCGACAATGCCATCGTCCGCTTCCGCCAGGGCATGGCCAGCGGCGTGGTCGAGACCAAGCTCACGGTCACCAACATGATCGGCCAGCTCGACGCGATGACCGCGCAGCCGATCGAACAGTCGCCGTTCTATTCGCCGGTGCTCAAGTTCCCCGAGAGCCTGCCCGCAGCGCGGCGCGCCGAACTGCGTACCGCCTACGCCGCGACGATCGGCCAGACGATCTATCCGGCCTACCAGCGGCTGCGGCAGTTCCTGTCGGACGAATACCTGCCCGCCGCGCGCGATCAGGTGGGCCTGTCGGCGATGAAGGGCGGCGCGACGCTCTATCGCCGGCTGATCGAGCGCGAGACCACCTTGAAGCTCGATCCCGAGGAGGTCCACAAGCTGGGCCTGTCCGAAGTCGCGCGGATCCAGCGCGACATGGACGGCGTGCGCCGCGAGATGGGCTTCGCCGGCTCCCTGCGCGAATTCTTCGACCACATCCGCACCGACCCGCAGTTCCATCCCAAGACCGCACAGGAACTGAAGGACGGCTTCGCCCGGATCGCGCGCGAGGTCGATGCGCAGATCCCGCGGTTCTTCCTGCAGGTGCCCCGGACCCCGCTGCTGATCCAGCCCTATCCCGAGTTCCGCGCCAAGTACGAGGCCGGCGGCAGTTACAACCAGGGCGCCTCGGACGGCTCGCGGCCGGGCATCTTCTATTTCAACACCTACGACCTGCCGAGCCGCTTCCTGACCGGCATGGCGACGCTCTATCTGCACGAGGGCATCCCCGGGCACCATTTCCAGATCAGCCTCGCGCAGGAGGACACCAGCCTGCCCGGCTTCCAGCGCTTCGACGGCAACAACGCCTTCGTCGAAGGCTGGGCGCTCTATGCCGAGACGCTCGGCTATCCGATGGGCTTCTACAAGGATCCGATGCAGCACTGGGGCACGCTCGATGACGAGATGCTGCGCGCGATGCGGCTGGTCGTCGACACCGGGCTCCACGCCAAGGGTTGGACGCGCGAGCAGGCGATCGACTACATGCTGGCCAATTCGGGCATGGGGCGCACCGACGCGACGGCCGAGGTCGAGCGCTATGTCGCGATCCCCGGCCAGGCCTTGAGCTACAAGATCGGCGCGCTGACGATCCAGCGGCTGCGCGCCAAGGCCGAGACGGCGCTGGGCGACCGGTTCGACATCCGCCTGTTCCACGAACAGGTGCTCGGCTCGGGCGCGCTGCCGCTGCCCGTGCTCGAAGCCAAGATCGATGCCTGGATCAATGCCGTGCAGAAGCTGAGCGGCGCCTAGCTGCGCTTCTCATGCGCCAGCATCGCCGCGCGCAGCGCGGTCGCGTCGCTGAGCGCGTTGTGCGGGCGCGTCCCCGGCATGATCGGGCCGATCAGCACCGGATCGACGAGTTCGAAGCGGATCGAGCGGATCGGCTTCATCCGCCCCGGCCCGGTCACCAGCAGCCTTGCGGCATGGGCCAGGTCCTCGGGCCAGTCGGCGACGAGCAGCGGATCGGGATCGTCGATCAGGTAGTCGGCGAAACCATCGACCAGTTCGCCGCGGCTCACCGGCGCGACGTCGAGCACGGGCAGAACGTGCTCGGCCACCCAGGCCGTCGGTGCCGGACAGGCGAGCGCCGCATAGAACGGCGGCGCCGCCTCATCCTCGGGCACCAGCGCGATCGAGATCAGCTCGCCGCCGAACCCGTTGTATTCGGCGTCGAGGAAATAGCGCATCAGATCTCAGCGTAATCGACGACCGGCCGGTCCTCACGCGTGCCGCGATAGCGCGCGGTCGGGTCGTTGGCGTCACCGGCGATGATGACGTGGTCGTCGTGGACCTCGAGCAGGGTGCCGACGAAGGGAAAGCCCTCGAGGCTGCCGGTCACGCGATAGCTGACCGTGTCGCCGACCTTGAAGGTCTCCGGCTTGAAGTTGAATTCGAACGGGCAGTTCTCGCCCGTCTCGCCCATGCCTTGCATCACCAATCTCCTTTGCCGGGAAAATAGCGATGGTGGCTCACAAATGCAAAAGGCCGCCGGATCGCTCCGGCGGCCTTTCGCTTGTCTCGATCGGATCGATCAGCCGACGATTTCTTCGGGCTTGAAGAAATAGGCGATCTCGATCGCGGCGTTCTCGTCGCTGTCCGAACCGTGGACCGTGTTGGCCTCGATCGATTCGGCGAAGAGCTTGCGGATCGTGCCTTCGGCGGCGTCCTTGGGGTTGGTCGCGCCCATGATGTCACGGTTGGCCTGCATCGCGTTCTCGCCTTCGAGAACCTGGACCACGACCGGGCCCGAGATCATGAAGCTGACGAGCTCGCCGAAGAAGGGACGCTCCTTGTGGACGGCGTAGAAGCCCTCGGCCTGAGCCTGGCTCATGTGGATGCGCTTCGAGGCGACGACGCGCAGGCCGGCTTCCTCGAGCTTCGCGGTGACCGCACCGGTCAGGTTGCGGCGCGTGGCGTCGGGCTTGATGATCGAAAAGGTGCGGGTCACCGCCATGATAGGGTTCCTTGCGAGGTTTGTGTCTGTCGTTGGATGGCCGCGCCCCTAGCCGGGAAAGCGCGGCGGGGCAAGGTCGCTCAGACCTGCAGGCTGTCCCGCCAGCGGGAATCGACCCAGGCGAACAGTTCGCGCGCCGCGGCGAAGGCCGAATCGGCGTCGGGATGGAACTCCGAACGGTGGATCTTGCGCCAGTAGACCTTCTGCAGCCCCTCGAACTCGAGCGGCTCGATCCGCGCCAGCACGTTGAAGCCGATGCGCCCCGCCTCGTCGCGGACGAAGCTGATCACGCGGTCGCGATCGGGATGCATGAAATCCGTAGTGGACTCGCTCACGGGCCCTCGACCCATTTGCCGCCCTGCTGCTTCCAGAAGCGCCGGTCGATCCCGCCGCGCTTGCCGAGCATGACCCAGCATTCGCGCGCGGGCTGCAGGGTCTCGTCGTCGAAGATGTAGAAGGTCCGCTCGAACCCCGGATCGGCGTCCCGCCAGACGCCGTCGGCGATCGCCACGTATTTCGCGCCGTTGCCCGGAGCCATCGCGTCCGAGAGCAGGATCGGCTGGCGCGCATCGTGATCGCCGCCCGAGAAGCCGTGCGCGAGGAACGAGTCGGCAGCGCGCCCCCAGAGCTCGCGGCTGATAAAGCCGAGCTGGTCCTCGCGCGCAGAGACAACCAGCAGCCGCTCGCCCGCCTTCAGCGTGTTGCGCGCGATGAGCGGCAGCACGGCCTCGGCGGGATCACGACTGAGCTGGTAGAAATCTACGCGCATCAGAACCTTACGGCTTATTCTTCAAAATTGTCGCGAACCAGGCGATCGAGGATGCGGACGCCGAAACCGGTCGCACCCTTGTCCCAGGTCTGGCCCGGCTTGTCGGCCCAGACGGTGCCGGCGATGTCGAGGTGCGCCCAGGGGGTCTTGTTCTCGATGTAGCGCAGCAGGAACTGCGCCGCGGTGATCGAACCGCCGAAGCGCGTGCCCATGTTCTTCATGTCGGCGATCGGGCTGTCGATCATCTTGTCGTAGGTGGAGCCCATCGGGAAGCGCCAGAGCTTTTCGCCCGTCGCCTGGCCCGCCGCGGTCAGCTTGGCCGCCAGGTCGTCGTCGTTCGAGAACAGGCCCGCATATTCGTGGGCGAGCGAAGCGATGATCGCGCCGGTCAGGGTCGCGAGATCGATGATCGTCGTCGGCGCATATTCCTTCTGCACCCAGGTCAGCGCGTCGCAGAGCACGAGGCGGCCCTCGGCGTCGGTGTTGATCACCTCGATCGTCTGGCCCGACATCGAGGTGACGACGTCACCCGGACGCTGCGCCTTGCCGTCGGGCATGTTCTCGACGAGGCCGACCACGCCGATCACGTTGGCCGCGGCCTTGCGCAGCGCCAGCGCCAGCATCGTGCCCGCGACCGCGCCCGCGCCGCCCATGTCCCACTTCATGTCCTCCATGCCGGCACCGGGCTTGAGCGAGATGCCGCCGGTGTCGAAGGTCACGCCCTTGCCGACGAAGGCCAGCGGCTTGTCGCCGGCCTTGCCGCCGTTCCACTCGATCGCCAGCAGCCGCGCGGGCTTTTCCGAGCCCTGGGCCACGCCGAGCAGCGCGCCCATGCCGAGCGCCTTCATCTCGACCTCGTCGAGCACGCGCAAGGTCAGGCCGGTGCCGGCCAGGCGATCCTGGCAGCGCGCGACGAAGCTTTCGGGATAGATGACGTTGCCCGGCTCGGTGACGAGCTGGCGGGTGAACTCGATACCCTCGGCCAGGGCGCTCTCGCGCTCCCAGGCCCCAGCAGCGCCGTCGGGCGCGCCGGCGACCGCGATCTCCTTGAGCGAAGGCTTCTGCTCGTCGGTCAGCTTGGTGCGATAGGTGTCGTGACGCCAGGCGCGCAGCCGCGCGGCGAGCAGAACCGCCGCAACCTCGTCGGCCGAAAGCGCCGTGCCCGACAGGTCGAAGGTCAGCGAAGGCTCGCCCGAAGTGAGGAAGCGCGCAACAAGTCCGGCGCCCGCGCGTTCGAGCGCGGAGATACGATCATCGGCATCGGGGCTGCCGATCCCGGCGAGCACGACGCGCACCAGCTTGCCGCCGCGTTCGACGAAGCCCTCGAAGATCTGCCCGGCCTTGCCCGCAAAGCGGGTCGCGCGCGCACCTTCGGCCAGCACCGGCTCCAATTCGGCCGGGATCGCATCCTGATTGACGAGGCGGGCGATAAGGCGGGTGGACGGCGTGGCGGACGCATCAAGGAACTGGATCTGCATGAATTCTCCTCGGTTGATCCCAATCGGGACCAACCAGATGTCGGGATGGATTGCAGTTAAGCACCCGCGGTGCGATAGGCAAGTGATGCTCCCTGCCCCGCGGACCCAGTTGCAAGCCCGTGTCCTTCGCTTGCGCCCCTGGCATCTGCTGGCGATGGCAGCGGGCCTGGCCCTGCTCGCCGAGCCCGCCTGGGCCCAGGACGGACAGGCCGCGGTCTCCCCGCAAACGACGCCCGAACCGGCCGCTGCGAATGCCCCCGCCGCGCCGGTCGTCGAGGCTTCCGACGGGCCGATCGGCTTCGAGGCCGACGAGGTCGAATACAACGACAAGGCCGATACGGTCACCGCCAAAGGCGCGGTCGTGCTGCGGCGCGACGACCAGTCGGTGCGCGCCGACCAGGTCACCTGGGATCGCAACACCGGCAAGATCGTCGCCACGGGCAACATCCGCCTCATCGACGAGGACGGCAACCAGCTGTTCACCGACAGGGTCGAACTGACCGACGAGCTCAAGACCGGGGCGATGGAGAACCTGCTGATCGCGCTGCGCGAGGGCGGCCGCCTCGCCGCGCAGTCGGGCAAGCGCCTGCCCAACGGCGACGTCGTGCTGACCCACGCGTCCTATACGGCCTGCGAGGTCGAGGACACCGACGGTTGTCCCAAGCGGCCGACCTGGCGAATCACCGCCGCGCAGGTGGTCTATCAGGACGATCAGAAGAGCGTGCGCTTCAAGGGCGCGCGGCTCGAGATCTTCGGCATCCGACTGATGCCGCTGCCCGGCCTGCTCGTCGCGACCGACGGCCGCGCGATCTCGGGCCCGTTGATTCCCGACCTGCGCCTCTCGGCCTCGAACGGCGTCGAGATCAGCGAGGGCTATTACCTGCGGCTGTCCGACAGCAGCGACCTGACCGCCACCGGCTACGTCTACACCAAGGCGCCGCCGATGATCTCGGGGCAGTATCGCGCGCTGACGAGCAAGGGCTCGTACCAGATCACCGGCTATGCCACGAAGAGCGACCTGATCGCGGTTTCGGGGCAGCCGAGCAATGCCGCCGAGAGCAATTTCCGCGGCTATGTCTATGCCAACGGCCGCTTCCAGCTCTCGCCCGAATGGAGCGTGACGAGCTCGATCCGCCGCAGCACCGACCGCACCTTCCTGCGTCGCTACGACATCAGCCGCGACGACCGCCTGCGCTCGATGGTCGACGTCGAGCGGATCGCGCCGAATTCCTACCTGTCGATCGCCGGCTGGTCGACGCAGACCCTGCGCGTCAACGACGATCAGGGCCAGGTGCCGCTGGCACTGCCCGCGATCGACTATCGCCACCGCTTCACCGATCCGCTGGTCGGCGGGCGGCTCGAACTCCAGGTCAACAGCCTCGCGATCCTGCGCTCGAACGGCCAGGACACGCAGCGCGCCTTCGCCGGCGCGCGCTGGGACCTGACGCGGATCACCGGCCTCGGCCAGCAGATCACCCTGACGGGCCTGGTGCGCGGCGACGTCTACCATTCGGACGACAACACACTGACCTCGACCGTGATCTATCGCGGCCAGCCCGGCTGGCAGACGCGCGGCATCGCCACGGCCGCGGTCGACGTGAAATGGCCGCTGGTCGGCGCGGTGTTCGGCGGCACCCAGGTGCTGACGCCGCGCGTGCAGCTCGTCGCCACCCCCTCGATCCGCAACCTCGCCGTGCCGAACGAGGACGCGCGCGCGGTCGATCTCGAGGATTCGAACCTCTTCGCGCTCAACCGCTTCCCCGGCTACGACCGGGTCGAGGACGGCGTGCGCTTCACCTATGGCTTCGACTGGCAGTTCGAGGCGCCGCGCTGGAAGATCAAGACGACGATCGGCCAGTCCTATCGCCTGACCAACGAGCAGACCCTGCTGCCCGACGGCACCGGCCTGTCGAGCCGCACTTCGGACATCGTCGGCCGCACCGAGGTCTATTACCGCGGTTTCCTCAAGGTCACCCACCGCTTCCGCCTCGACAAGGACAGCTTCGCGATCCGCCGCAACGAGTTCGACGCGACGATCGGCGACAGCAAGACCTATGCCGAGGTCGGCTACGTTCGCCTCAACCGCAACATCCAGTCGATCGAGGATCTCCAGGACCGAGAGGAACTGCGCGTCGCCGGCCGCGTCGCCTTCAAGAAGTACTGGTCGCTGTTCGGCTCGGCCGTGGTCAACCTGACCGACCGCAACGAGGATCCGACCAACCTCTCCGACGGTTTCCAGCCGATCCGCACGCGCCTCGGCGTCGCCTACCAGGACGATTGCCTCGAACTCGCCTTCACTTGGCGGCGCGACTACGTCGCCACCGGCGACGCGCGCAAGGGCAACGTCTTCCAGGTCTATTTCGCGGTCAAGAACATCGGCGTCCGGTGATCCCGGCCACCGGCAAGCCACGCGGGGACGGCGCTCTGCCGGCGCTTGTCCCCTTCCCCCAAACACCCTATCCGGCTCACTCAGTTTTGGTTAAGCCGGACCGCGGCAAAGCGCCGGCCTAGGCCGCGCTCGCGGGATGGGATCAACGATACGGTGGATACGACTATTCGCACGACATTGAAGCACGGCTGGCTTGCCGCCCTCGGACTGACCGCGCTGGGCATGGCGATCGCCGCCCCTGCGCAGCAGATCGATCCTGCCGGTCCCAGCAATCCGGCGGGCGAGCCCTCCGACGCGCAGGGCACGATCTCGATCCCCGAAGGCGTGACCATCTTCGGCAAGAACGATCCCAACATGCGCCGTGCGACCGCGCTGGTGAACGGCGACATCATCACCGGCACCGACGTCGACCAGCGCCTGGCGCTGATCCTCGCGGCGAACGAGGGCAAGATCAGCGACGAGGAAAAGGAGCGCCTGCGCATGCAGGTGCTGCGCAACCTCATCGACGAGACCCTGCAGATCCAGGAAGCCAAGGCTTCCGACATCACGATCGACGAGGCCGAGGTCGACCAGACCTATGCGCGCGTCGCCCAGCAGAACTTCAACCAGAACATCACCGCGATGGACGCCTATCTCGCGCGCGTCGGCTCGTCGCCGGCCTCGCTCAAGCGCCAGATCCGCGGCGAACTGTCGTGGCAGCGCCTGCTGCGCCGCAACGTCCAGCCCTTCATCAACGTCTCCGAGGAGGAGGTGAAGGAAGTCATCGCGCGCCAGCAGCAGGACAAGGGCACCGAGGAATACCGGATCGGCGAGATCTATCTCGCGGCCGCGCCCGACGCCAAGCAGCAGGTCTACGAGAACGCCAAGCGTATCGTCGACCAGCTCAAGCAGGGCGGCTCCTTCGTTGCCTATGCGCGCCAGTATTCGCAGGCTTCGACCGCCGCCGTCGGTGGCGATCTCGGCTGGATCCGGCTCAGCCAGCTTCCCGGCGAACTCGCCGCCGCCTCGCGCGAACTGCAGCCCGGCCAGCTGGTCGGCCCGATCGAGGTGCCCGGCGGCTTCTCGATCGTCTACCTGATCGACAAGCGCCAGGTGCTGACCGCCGATCCGCGCGACGCGGTGCTCGCGCTCAAGCAGATCTCGATCAACTTCCCCGCGGGCACGACCCAGGCCGATGCCACCAAGAAGGCCGGCGAATTCGCGACCAAGATGAAGGAAGCCCGCGGTTGCGGCGCGGTCGACGACGTCGCGCGCGGGCTCGGCGCGCAGGTCGTCGCCAACGACCAGATCCGCGCGCGCGATCTGCCCGGGCCGCTGCAGGATGCGGTGCTGAGCATGGCCGTGGGCGAGACCTCGCCGCCGTTCGGCTCGATCCAGGACGGCGTGCGCGTGCTGATGCTCTGCGGCCGCGACGATCCGCAGACCAACAACGCGCTGAACTTCGACCAGGTCATGGCGCAGATGGAAGACGAGCGCGTCAACAAGCGCGCGCAGATGTATCTGCGCGACCTCCGCCGCGACGCGATCATCGACTACAACTGATGGTGCGCGGATGACCGCGCCGGCCCTGTTACCGCTGGCAGCATCGCTGGGTGACCCCGCCGGGGTCGGCCCCGAACTGTTCGTCGAGGCCTGGACCCGCCGCGCCGAGGAAGGGCTCGTGCCCTTCTTCGCGGTCGGTGGCGCCATGGTCCTCGCCGAGGCGGCGGCGATCCGCGGTATCGAAGCCCCGGTGGAGCGCATCACCGATCCGGCGCAGGCCGCGGAAGTCTTCGCGCGCGCCCTGCCCGTGCTCGACCTTCCCGGGACGAAGGGGGCCGACGGTTCCTACAAGCCCGGCCAGCCCGACCGCGCGGGCGCCGAACTCGCGCTCGCCTCGCTGACCGAAGCCGCGCGCCTCGCGGTCTCCGGTCAGGCCGGCGCGGTGGTCACCGGCCCGATCGCCAAGTCGCGCCTCGCCGAAGTGGGCTTCGACCATCCCGGCCAGACCGAGTTCGTCGCGGCGGCCAGCGGGGTGGCACCTCAGGACGCGGTGATGATGCTCGCGGGGCCGAATCTGCGGGCCGTGCCGCTGACCGTCCACATCGCGCTCGCCGAAGTTCCAGCCGCGCTCAGCGCCGCGCTGATCCAGCGGCGTTGCACCATCGTTGCGGCCGCAATGCGGCGCGATTTCGGGCTGTCAAATCCGCGCCTCGCGCTCGCCGCGCTGAACCCTCATGCCGGCGAGGACGGCCGTTTCGGCGATGAGGAAGCGCGGATCATCGCCCCCGCCGTGGCCGCACTCCAGGCCGCGGGTCTCGCCGTCACCGGCCCCCACCCGGCCGACGCGATGTTCGCTCCGCACGCCCGCGGCGACTATGACGTTGCCTTGTGCATGTACCACGATCAGGCCCTCATCCCCTTGAAAGCACTCGATTTCGATAACGGCGTCAACGTCACCCTGGGCCTGCCGATCATCCGCACCTCGCCCGACCACGGCACCGCCTTCGGCATCGCCGGCAAGCGCCTCGCCCACCCCGGCGCGACGATCGCGGCGCTGCGCATGGCCGGCGAATGCGCGGCCCGCCGGACCATGACGGCATGAGCCTGCCCGATCTCCCGCCGATCCGCGAGGTCATCGCGCGTCACGGCCTCCAGGCCAGCAAGGCGCTCGGCCAGAACTTCCTGCTCGACGAGCAGTTGCTCGACCGGATCGCCCGGATTCCCGGCAATCTCAAGGACAAGGCCGTGCTCGAGGTCGGCCCCGGCCCCGGCGGCCTGACCCGCGCCCTGCTCCGCGCCGGCGCGCGGGTGACCGCGATCGAGATGGATCGCCGCTGCCTGCCCGCGCTGGCCGAACTGGGCGATGCCTTTCCGGGCCAGTTGAAGGTGATCGAGGGCGACGCGATGAAGGTCGCGCCGGCCGATCTCTTTTCCGAGCCTTATCATATCGTTGCGAACCTTCCTTACAACGTGGGCACAGCTCTGTTTACGGGCTGGCTTTCGGGCGAAGCTTGGCCGCCGCAGTGGTCCTCGCTGACCCTGATGTTCCAGGAAGAGGTCGCCCGCCGCATCGTCGGTGTCCCGGGAACCTCCGAATACGGCCGCCTCGCCGTGCTCGCGCAGTGGCGCGCCCAGGCCAAGATCGCGATGAAGGTCCACCGCAGCGCCTTCACCCCGCCGCCCAAGGTCATGTCGGCGATCGTCCACGTCGTGCCCGGCGCGATGCCCGAGGGCGTTTCCGCCCGGGTTCTCGAACGGGTCACCGAAGCCGCCTTCGGACAACGGCGGAAAATGCTGCGCCAGAGCTTGAAAGGCCTGCCGGGGGCGCTAGAGGCGCTCGACCGCCTGGGGATCGATCCCCAGCGGCGCGCCGAGACCTTGAGCGTCACGGAATTCGTCAGCCTGGCTGGCGAATTGTAGAGTATCCCGGAACGCCCTCCCCCTGCATGCGTTCCGACAGACTTAGGAGATACCGGATGAAGCTGTTGCGTTGGACCCTGGCCGGGGCATCCGCCTACGTCATCTACAAGTATTCGATCGGCAAGAAGACCAAGGGCGAGGACGTTTTCGTCGCGCCCGAGGAAGGTGCCGCCGGCGAACTGTCGCCTGCGCGCGAGAGCGCGGCGCCGCCCAAGCGCGCCAAACCGCGCAAGAGCGCCAAGACCGCGGGCTGACCCGCCCGCTCAGGCGGTCGGCGCGCGACTGAAGCCGTCGACCGCCTCGAGCGCCGCTTCCGCGACCGAGACTCGCGCCACGCGCGAAGCCGGCGATCCCTGGTGCAGCCGGGCGATCAGATCCTCTACGGCCTCGGGCAGGCCGATGGCCAGCACCTCGACCGCGCCATCGCGGCGGTTGCCACCCAACCCGAAATACCGATCGCGCGCGCGGTCTCGACCGTCCAGTCGCGGAAGAACACGCCCTGGACCTTGCCTTCGATGCGGATAATGCGCGCGATCATGCTGCGATAGCGCCCCAAGGCCGCCGCGGGGTCCGCGTCCCCGCCGAAACGGGGACGCCGATCGCCTCAGGCCGCCGCGGCAGCCTTCTTCTTCTGACGCCAGGCGTGGAGCAGCGGCTCGGTATAGCCATTGGGCTGCTCGACGCCCTTGAACACGAGATCGCAGGCCGCCTGGAAGGCCAGGCTGGTCTCCCAGTTGCCCGCCATCGGCTCGTAGAGCGCATCGCTCGCGTTCTGCGCGTCGACCTTGGCGGCCATGCGCTGGAGCGAGTCCATAACCTGCTCCTTGGTGCAGACGCCGTGGAGCAGCCAGTTGGCCATATGCTGGCTCGAGATGCGCAGGGTCGCACGGTCTTCCATCAGGCCGACGTCGTTGATGTCGGGCACCTTCGAGCAGCCGACGCCCTGGTCGATCCAGCGCACGACGTAGCCGAGCAGGCCCTGCGCATTGTTGTCGAGCTCCTCGCGGATCTCCTGCTCGGACCAGTTGGTGCCCTGGGCGAGCGGGATCGTCAGCAGGTCGTCGAGCCCCGGGACGGGCTGGCCGGCGAGTTCCTTCTGGACGTCGAACACGTCGATGTCGTGGTAGTGCATGGCGTGGAGCGTCGCCGCAGTCGGCGAAGGCACCCAGGCGGTGTTGGCGCCGGCCTTGGGGTGGACGGTCTTCTCGGCCATCATCGCGCCCATGCGGTCGGGCGCGGCCCACATGCCCTTGCCGATTTGAGCCCGACCCGAAAGACCATGCTTCAAACCAATGGCAACGTTACGCTTTTCGTAGCAGCCAATCCACTTCGAGCCCTTGATGTCGTTCTTGCGGATCATCGGACCTGCGCGCATCGAGGTGTGGATTTCGTCGCCGGTGCGATCGAGGAAGCCGGTATTGATGAAGACGATGCGGTCCTTCACCGCGTGGATGCAGGCGCCGAGATTGACGCTGGTGCGGCGCTCCTCGTCCATGACACCGACCTTGACGGTGTGGCGCGGCAGTTCGAGCAGATCCTCAACAGCATCGAACAAGCTGTTGGTGAAACCGCACTCCTCAGGGCCATGCATCTTCGGCTTGACGATGTAGATCGAGCCGGTGCGGCTGTTGCCGAACTGGCCGAGACCCTTGACGTCCTGGGTCGAGATGGCGCTGGTGATCACCGCGTCCATGATTCCCTCGGGGATCTCACTGCCGTCGGCGAGCAGGATCGCCGGGTTGGTCATCAGATGGCCGACGTTGCGCACGAACAGCATGCTGCGGCCGGGCAGAGCGAACTGGCCCTCGGCGCCGGTCCATTCGCGGTTCGGCTCGAGCGCGCGGGTCAGGCTCTTGCCGCCCTTCTCGAAAGTGTCGGTCAGGTCGCCGCGGATCACGCCGAGCCAGTTGCGATAGGCCGCCAGCTTGTCCTCGGCGTCGACCGCCGCGACCGAATCCTCGAGGTCGACGATCGTCGTCAGCGCCGATTCGAGCACGATGTCGGCGATGCCGGCGACGTCGGTCGCGCCGACCGAGTGCGAGCGATCGAGCACGAGCTCGATATGCAGGCCGTTGTGCTGGAGCAGCAGGCCACCATCCTTACGGCCAACCAGCTGGCTGGCGTGGGCCAGCGGCGGATCGCCGGCGCCGTCCCAGTTCGACCAGGAGCCCGAAGCCAGCGGCACGGCGCGATCGAGGAAGGCGCGGCCGGCGCGGATCACCGCGGCGCCGCGTTCGGCGTCATAGCCTCCGGGCTTGGCCGCGGGGGCGTCGAGTGCGTCGGTGCCGTAATAGGCGTCGTAGAGGCTGCCCCAGCGCGCATTGGCGGCGTTGAGCAGGAAGCGCGCGTTGAGCACGGGGACGACGAGCTGCGGACCGGCGAGGACCGCGATCTCGTCATCGACGTTCTGCGTGGTGACGGTGAAAGCCTCGGGCTCGGGCACGAGGTAGCCGATCTCGGCCAGGAACGCGCGGTATTCGGCGGCGTCGAGCGGCTTGCCCGCGCGCGCGGTGTGCCAGGCGTCGATCTGCGCCTGGAGATCGTCACGCTTGGCGAGCAGCGCGCGGTTCTTCGGTGCGAACTCTGCGAGCAGCGCGGCGAAGCCCTGCCAGAAGGCGTCGGCCGGCTTGCCGATCGGTGCGAGCACCTCCCCCTCGATGAACTGCGCCAGCTTCGCGTCGACCTGAAGCCCCGCGCGATCGATCCTGTCCGTCATTTGCCTCACTCACCATGCTTGGGCCGCTGCCGCTGGCTCGCGGGGCGACCGGGAATCTGCCGAAATCCCTGGGGAAGGAACGCCGGGCCTATGGCCCATGCCCGCAGGCTTGGCAACCTGACCAAAATGGCCGGCGCTCCCCCGCCCCAGCGTCGGGCGAATTTACAGTTAGCGCGGGGTTAACCACGCTCTTGCGCGGATTTCGGCCTCTGGCATGGTGATTGCTACTGGAGCCCGCGAAGGGAATACGATGTTTAACAAGATCGGCAGGCTGTTCGTGATCAAGACGCGCGTCGAGGCGTTCCTGATCATCTATGCCTTGGCGCTGGGCGCGACCGAACGTGGCTCGGCCTATCTCGAGCAGTTCCCCGGCTGGGGCGGCAAGCTGCTGTTCCTCGCCTGCACCGTCGCGGTGTTCATGGCCGGCGGCAAGATCCTCGACTGCCTGAAGTTCGAACAGGCGCGCGACGCCGCCGCGGCTGAGAAGACGGCCGCCTAGTCGCCCGTCGCGACGAACAGACCCTTGGCGCGGTCCTTGACCACGCGATCGGCGCGGAACACCGAACCGCTCATCGCGATGTAGACCCCCGGCTCGGCGCACTGGACCGCGGCGAAGGCCATGCCGAGGTTGAAGCTCGCATCGCTCTCGCTGAACCGCGCCGGCGCCAGCGCCCCGACCAGCACGATCACCTTGTGCGGAATGTCGGCCAGGACCTTGGCGGTCTCGGTCATCGTGTCGGTGCCGTGGGTGATGATGACATGGGCCTCGCGCGCCGCCGCGATCCGCTCGTGGATCGCGGTGCGATCGGCCTCGGTCAGTTCGAGGCTGTCCTTGCGCGTGATTTCCTCGACGCGGAACGGCCGGCGCACACGCCCGATCTCGAGCAGCCGCGCGACCACGCTCTCGCCGACCTGGTAGTCGGACAGCGCGTCGAAGTAGATCTTGTCGATGGTCCCACCGGTGGTGAGCAGCAGGATGGGCGTTTCGGTCGGCAACATGCCGAAGCCCATAGCACGAATCGCGAGGAAGTGGGGTGGTTCTGTTGCCCGGCCCACCCCAGGCCGCTGGAATCCGTTCTGTTACCCGGTCGGTCCAACCGTGTTCTAACTTTGTAACTTCAGGGCGTTAGCCCCTAGAATTACGCCGCGAGAGCAAGTGCTTCGTTGTCGTTGGCACTTATGAGTTTTGAGCCTTGAACGGGTTACTCAGCCCGGGTGAAAACACCGCTTTTCAACACACGTCGATCCTAGTTCGGCCCCGTCATTATCCCTGCGACAACAGGGCTCCTGCCTCCGGGAAGACCCGGTTCAGGATGATAATGGTGGAGCCGCCGGGTACCGCCCCCGGGTCCGCTGTGCCTATTGCACGCCGCAATTTATCACCATAGCCGGTCGAAACCGGCGAGGTCCTATATAGGTGGTCCTGGCTTAATGTGAAGTGAGTGGTTTCGCGATCAGGGCCGCTTCTTCAATTCGTCGCGGATTTCCTTGAGGATATCCACCTCGCTCGGCCCCGCCGGCGCGGCTTCGGCTTCCTTCTTGGCGACGACGCGGTTCACGCCCTTGACCAGCAGGAAAATGATCCAGGCGACGATCAGGAAGTTGACGAGCTGGGTGATGAAATCGCCGTGGCCGATCATCGGCACGCCCGCGGCCTTGAGCGCGGCATAGTCGGTCAGCGAGCCCTTGTAGTCGGCGGGCGGCGTGCCGAGCGCGACGAAATAGTTGGTGAAGTCGACGCCGCCGGTGATCCAGCCGACCACGGGCATGATCACGCTTTCGGTCAGCGAGGTCACGATCTTGCCGAAGGCCGCGCCGATGATGACGCCGACGGCCAGGTCCATGACGTTACCACGCGCGATGAACGCCTTGAATTCGTTGAGCATAGTCACTCCTCCTCTTGCCCCCTGGAGGCTGCCACGGAAGCTTTGCGGTCACAAGCGCACGCAGCGCTTGAACCCCCGGCAATCGGCTCTACATTCGCCGCCGATGCCCGGCAGTCCGCCGCGGCGCCTTGGGAGCTGCCCCAGCATGACCGCTTCGCCTATCGCCCGTTATGGCTTCGCCGCCGTTGCCGCCGTCAGCCTCTCGGCCTGCGGCATCAACTCGGTGCCGACCGCGCAGGAGAACGCCAAGGCCAAGTGGGCCGACGTCCAGGCCGCGTTCCAGGAGCGCGCGAACCTGGTCCCCAACCTTGCCGCCGTGGCCAAGGGCGCGGCCGACCAGGAGAAGGGCATCCTCACGGGCGTGGTCGAAGCGCGCGCCAAGGCGACCTCGATCCAGCTCAATGCCAACGACCTGACCGATCCGGCGAAAATGGCGCAATTCCAAGCAGCTCAAAACCAACTTTCGAGCTCGCTCGCAGGTTTTGGCCGGCTGCTCGCCAATGTCGAGGCCTATCCCGAGCTCAAGTCGATCACCAATTACCAGATGCTGCAGAGCCAGCTCGAGGGCCAGGAGAACCGCATCCGCGTGGCGATCCGCGACTACAACGGCGCGGTTCAGGACTATAACACGCGCGTGCGCACCTTCCCCGAGATGATCGGCGCGAAGATCCGCGGGGCCGAGGTCATGGTGCCCTACCAAGCCGCGACGCCGGGCGCCGAAGTCGCACCGAGCCTCGAAGGGAAGCTCTGAGGTAGGATCGACACGATGGTCGCCCTGACGATCCTCCCCCGGCGGGGGAGGATCGGTGCTACGTGCAGCCGCGTTGGGTGTCGCGCTACTTCTATCTACCCCCGCATGGGCCGCCCCCACGTTCCCGCCGCTCAGCGGGCGCGTGGTGGACGCGGCGAACGTCATTCCGCCCGATGTCGAGGCGCGGATCGACCAGAAGCTCGCCGCGCTCGAGACGCAGTCGCGGCGCCAGCTGGTGGTGGCCACCCTGCCCAGCCTCCAGGGCTACGACATCGCCGACTACGGCTATCAGCTCGGCCGCGCCTGGGGGATCGGCGCCAAGGACAAGAACGACGGCGCGCTGCTGATCGTCGCGCCGAATGAGCGCAAGCTGCGGATCGAGGTCGGCTATGGCCTCGAAGGCACGCTGACCGACGGGCTCTCGTCGCTGATCATCAACCAGGCGATCGTCCCCAAGTTCAAGGCCGGCGACATGCCCGGCGGGATCGAGGCCGGGGTCGACGCGATCGTCACCCAGCTGACCCTGCCGCCCGAGGAGGCCGCCAAGGTCGCGGCCCAAGCGCAGAAGGCGCCGCAACAGGACGAAGCGGTCGAGTGGGGCCATTTCGTGGTCTTCGGGCTGATCTTCTTCTTTTTCTTCGTCCTGCCGCTGCTGCGCGGCAAGCGCGGACGCCGCTATCGCAGCGGCGGCTTCGTGCCCGTGATCTGGGACTCGGGTTCGAGCTGGGGCGGCGGTGGCGGCGGCTTTGGTGGTGGCGGCGGGTTCTCGGGCGGCGGCGGCAGCTTCGGCGGCGGCGGCTCGTCGGGTTCGTGGTAGGAGGCAGCACATGGCCGATCTCTCCCCGATGACCGAGGCCGACCGCGAGCGGGTCGGCGCCGCCGTGGCCGCGGCCGAGAGCCATTCCGCCGGCGAGATCGTCACGATCCTCGCCGAGCGCTCGGACGACTACGGCGACGTCGCGCTGGTCTGGTCGGCGGCGGTCGGCCTTCTCGCGCTGCTGGCGCTCGTTGCCCTGCCCGACTTCTACCTCGGCCTCTACGCGCGGCTGACCGGCGCCTGGGTCCACGAATGGAGCCCGCGCGAGGTCTTCGCCGTGGCCGCGCTGGTCGTCGCGCTCAAGTTCGCCGGGACCTGGCTGATCCTGCTGTGGCGGCCGCTGCGCCTGGCGCTGACGCCCGCAGCGATCCGCAACCGCCGCGTCCGCGCGCGGGCGATCACCTGCTTCAAGGTCGGCGCCGAACGCCGCACCCACGGCCGCACGGGCATCCTCGTCTACCTGTCGCTGGCCGAGCACCGCGCCGAGATCGTCGCCGACGAGGCGATCGCCGCGAAGGTCCCGGCCGAGACCTGGGGCGATGCCATGGCCGCGATGCTCGCCGAGCTCAAGCGCGACCACCTCGCCGACGGCCTGATCGCCGCGGTGACGCAGGTCGGCCAGGTGCTCGCACAACATTTCCCACGCGCCGAAGACGACCGCAACGAACTCCCTGACAGGCTGATCGAAGTATGACCGACCATCACGACCGCAACGAACCCGACGAAGTGATGTGGCAGGGCCGCTTCATCACAGCGCGCAAGAAGGGCAAGTGGGAATATGTCAGCCGCGCGCGCGGCATCCGCGCCGCGGTGATCCTGGCGATCGACGAGGACGATGAGGGCGAGGAATACGTGATCCTCGTCGAGCAGTTCCGCGTGCCGCTGGGCCGCCCCTGCATCGAACTGCCCGCCGGCCTGATCGGCGATCACGACGAACACGCGAGCGAGCCCGACGAGGTCGCCGCCGCGCGCGAGCTCGAGGAGGAAACCGGCTACCACGCCGAGCGCATGGAAGAGATCGGCCAGTTCTATTCGTCGCCGGGCATGGTCAGCGAGAGCTTCACCCTGTTCCGCGCGCACGGCCTGACCCAGGTGAGCGATGGCGGCGGGGTCGAGGGCGAGGACATCACCGTCCACCGCATCAACCTCGACCGCATCGACCGCGCCCTCGCCGAATGGCGCGCCCAGGGCCGCGCGATCGACGTGCGGTTGCTGACGCTGCTGGGGCCTGGGTTGTTGGGGCGGTAGCACCAGGGCCTTCGACAAGCTCAGGCCGAGCGGATGTGGTGTAAATTCACCCAAACCGCTCATGCTGAGCTTGTCGAAGCATCAGGCGCGACAGGTGATCACAGCGTCGTGAAAATCGCGCCGAAGTCCTTGCCGCCGTTGCCGGCTTCGTTGAACGCCTCATAGATCTTCGTCGCGTGCTCGCCCAGCGGCACCGAGGCACCGGCGGTGGCCGCGCCGGCCATGGCCAAGCGCAGGTCCTTGAGCATCAGCGCCGAGGCAAAGCCGCCCTGGTAATCGTTGTCGGCCGGGCTCGCCGCGCCGACGCCGGGGGCGGGCGTGTAGTCGTTGAGCGACCAGTTGTAGCCGGTCGACTTCGAGCTGATCTCGTAGAACTTCTGCATCGACAGGCCGGCCTTCTCGGCCAGGGCCAGCGCCTCGCAGGTGCCGATCATGTGGATCGCCAGCAGCATGTTGTTGCACATCTTGGCGACCTGGCCCGCGCCGAGCTCGCCCGCGTGGATCACCGCCTTGGCCATCGGCTCGAGCACCGTCTGCGCGCGGGCGAAAGCCTCTTCGCTGCCGCCGACCATGAAGGTCAGAGTGCCGCCGTTGGCCGCGGCGATGCCGCCCGAGACCGGTGCGTCGACCATCTCGTAGCCCGCCGCCTTGGCCGCCTCGCCGACTTCGCGCGCGGTGGCGAGGTCGATGGTCGAGCAGTCGAGGAACAGCGCGCCCGCGGGCGCCTGGCCGAGCACGTCGGCCTCGTAGACGCTCTTCACGATGCCGCCGTTGGGCAGCATCGAAACCACCGCGTCGACGCCCTGCACCGCCTCGCGCACCGTGGTGAACACCGCGCAGCCGTTGCCCTTGGCCTTGTCGAGCGCTTCGGCGGAAAGGTCGAAGGCCTGAACCGCGTGGCCCGCCTTGACGAGGTTCGCGGCCATGCCGCCGCCCATGTTGCCGAGGCCGATGAAAGCGATCTTCATGTCAAACGTCTCCTGTCGCGGCCAGCCATTCGCGCCCCTGATCGGTCAGCACGAAGCTCGGCTCGAAATGTCCGGTCGGCTCGAAGGCGAGAATGCCGTCGCGTTCGAGCCGGCCGATGATCGCCCGGTCGAGCCAGACGCGGTCCTTGTGCAGCCGCAGCCCGCCCGCGGGCAGCGCACGGCCTCCGGTGATGCGCAGCCAGGTGCGCAGCCAGGCCAGGCTGGCCAACGTCTCGACGGCATCGATCGCGTCGGGATCGCCGTGCCACCAGGCCAGCTTCTGGCTGCCGGGGCGCTTCTGCTTCTCGATATGGAGGCCCGCCGGGGTCGGTAGATCGACCCGCGCGAACTCCTCGTCGAGCATCGCCAGGGCCTCTCCCTTGTGCGGAAAGACCGGCGGCGTCGCCATGGCTTACTTGCCCTTCCAGACCGCCGGGCGCTTCTCGACGAAGGCCTTCATGCCTTCGGCCTTGTCCTCGGTCGCGGCCAGGATGCCCCAGGTGCGGCGCTCGTAGAGCAGGCCCTGCTCGAGCGTCGTCTCGAAGGCGACGTTGACCATTTCCTTGTTCAGCAGCGCAGCCATGCGCGGCATGCCGGCGATCTCGGCGGCGATCGCGACGACCGCGTCGACGAAGCCTTCGACCGGGAGGATGCGCGCGACGAGGCCCGACTTCTCGGCCTCGACCGCGTCCATCATGCGGCCGGTCAGGCACAGGTCCATCGCCTTGGCCTTGCCGATCGCGCGGGTCAGGCGCTGGGTGCCGCCCATGCCCGGCGCGACGCCGAGCTTGATCTCGGGCTGGCCGAACTTGGCCTTCTCCGAAGCGATGATCATGTCGGCCATCATGGCGAGCTCGCAGCCGCCGCCCAGCGCGAAGCCGTTGACCGCGGCGATCCAGGGCTTGCGCACGACGTTGGCGATGCCCTTCTGCCAGCCGTCGAAGAAGGCCTGGGCGAAGAATTCGGTGGCGGGCTTGTCGGCCATCTCGCCGATGTCGGCACCGGCGGCGAAGGCCTTCTCGCCCGCGCCGGTCAGCACGGCAGCGCCCTGGCTGTCGTCGGCCTCGAAGGCGGCGAAAGCGGCGATCAGTTCCTTCATCACCGTCGAGCTCAGCGCGTTGAGCGCCTGCGGACGGTTGAGCTGGATCAGCGTGACGGCGCCGCGCTGTTCGACGAGAAGCGTTTCGTAGCTCATAGCGGTTTCCATTCCTTGTCGGCCGGCAGCGGCGCGAAGATTGATTCGATCAGTTCGTCGGTGACGAGTTCGGGAGTCGCCGGATCCCACTTGGGATCGTTGGTCTTGTCGACGATCACGGCGCGGACGCCCTCGGCGAAGTCGGGCCGGGTCAGCACGCGCGCGGCGATGCGGTATTCCATGACCATGTTCTCGGCGAAGGAGCCGAGCTTGGCGCTGTCGGCCAATTGGCGCAGCGCCACCTTGCAGGTCTGCGGGCTCTTGGTCTTGAGCGTCGCCAAGGTCTTGGCCGCCCACTCGCTGTCGTCGGATTCGAGCGAGGCGAGGATGTCCTCGTAGCGGTCCGAGGCGAAGTGCCTGGCGATCTCCGCCGCGTGCGCCGCCAGCTTGGGCTCGGGCGCGGTCACCGCGAGCGCCGACAGGACGCCGCCGATCTCGTGGCCGTGGGCGATGCGATCCTTGGCCTCGGCCAGCTTGTCGACGGGCAGGTAATGCGTAGCGAGACCGGCCCAGAGCGCTTCGGCGCCGTCGATCCGCGCGCCGGTGAGCGCGAGATACTGGCCGAGCCGCCCCGGCAGACGCGACAGCCACCAGCCACCGCCGACGTCGGGGAACAGGCCGATGCCGGTCTCGGGCATGGCATAACGCGTGTTCTCGGTCGCCACGCGGAACTTCGCGGGCTGCGAGATGCCGACGCCGCCACCCATGGTGATGCCGTCGATGAAGGCGACGATCGGCTTGGGATAGACCGTCATCAGGTGGTTGAGCTGGTATTCCTCGTAGAAGAACGCCAGTCCCGAGACGCCGTTGTCGGTCAGCGCCGAATTGCGCAGGAAGGCGATGTCGCCGCCAGCGCAGAAGCCCCGCCCCTCGCTGTGGTCGACGATCACGGCCTTGACTGCCGCGTCGTCCTTCCAGGCGACCAGCGCATCGGTCATCGCGTGGTCCATCGCCGCGGTCAGCGCGTGGATCGCCTTGGGGCGGTTGAGCGTCAGGAAGCCCGCGACGCCGTCACGGCGAACGATGAGCTCTTCCGTTGCGCTCACTTCAGCAGGTCCCGGCCAATGATCATGCGCATGACCTCGTTGGTGCCTTCGAGGATGCGATGGACGCGCAGGTCGCGCCAGAAGCGCTCGATCGGATAGTCGCGCAGGTAGCCGTAGCCACCGAAGATCTGCAGCGCCTGGTCGACGATCTGCGAACCGTTGTCGCTGGCGAGACGCTTGGCCATGGCGGCGAAGCGGGTTTTGTCGGGCGCGCCGGCGGTGACCTTGGCGGCCGCGAGGTAGAGCAGCGCGCGCGCGGCTTCGAGGTTCGTCGCCATGTCGGCCAGGGTGAACTGGGTGTTCTGGAAATCGGCGATCGGCTTGCCGAACTGCTGGCGATCCTTGGCGTAGGCGATCGCCTCGTCGAGGCAGCGCTGCGCGCCGCCGAGCGAGCAAGCGCCGATGTTGAGGCGGCCGCCGTCGAGGCCGGCCATGGCAAACTTGAAGCCGTCCCCCTCGGCGCCGACGCGGTTCTCGACCGGCACCTTGACGTTGTCGAACGAGACCTGCGCGGTCGGCGACGAGTTCCAGCCGAGCTTCTTCTCGTTGGCGCCGAACGAGACGCCTTCCTGGTCCTTCTCGATGACCAGGCACGAGATGCCCTTGGCGCCCCCACCACCATTAGAGGGGTCGCCGGTACGGACCATGGTGACGTAGAAGTCGTTGACGCCGCCGCCGGTGATGAACTGCTTGGTGCCGTTGACGACGTAGTGGTCGCCCTCGAGGCGGGCCGTGGTCTTGAGCGCCGCGGCGTCGGAACCCGAGCCGGGCTCGGTCAGGCAGTAGGAGCCGAGCTTTTCCATGCCGACGAGCTGCGGCAGATAACGCTGCTTGAGCTGATCGTCACCGAACTTGTCGATGATCCACGAGGCCATGTTGTGGACCGAGATGAACGCCGCGGTCGACGGGCAGCCATAGGACAGCGCCTCGAAGATCAGCGCCGATTCGAGGCGACCCAGGTTGATGCCGCCCATCTCCTCGGAGATGTAGATCGCACCGAAACCGAGTTCGCCCGCCTGGCGCACGACGTCGCGCGGGAAGTGCTTGGTCTCGTCCCATTCCGCCGCCTTGGGCGTGATGGCGTCGGCGGTGAACCGGCGGGCCATTTCCTGAATGGCGAGCTGGTCTTCGGTGAGGCTGAAAAGGTCGGTCATGGCGCGCGCTGTATCCGATTTAATCGCTCGGTTAAATACCTTCGATCGAGATTTTTCAGCACCTGCATAGCGCCGCTTCCCACACCGTCACCCTGACGAAAGTCAGGGTCATGACGACGGATCTGGGGAAACCGGGCGCCCAACGAAAAACGGGGCGGTCGCCCGCCCCGTTCTCGTTTCTTACATCGCTCCGGCTCAAGCCAGGGCGGCGATGATGTCCTTGCCGAACAGGTCTTCGTCCGACGGGATGACCTTGGTCTGCTTGAGCGGCTTCGAGACCCAGGTCTCGTTGATCAGGTCACGCCAGGTGATGTTGTTGTTGGTCGAGTTGCCGCCCCACGAGCCGCAGCCCAGCGAGAAGGTCTGGCGCATGCCGTTCCACAGGTTGCCCGAGTTCGACGGCGCCTGCGGCTGGTTGACCATGACGCGGCTGGTCTTGGTGTTCTCGGCCAGCTTGAGGATGTTCTCGTCGTTGGTCGAATAGATGCCACACGAGTGGCCCTGGCCCTGGTAGGCCTGGATGCCGTTGGTCAGCGCGATCGCCTCGTCGATGTCCTTGGCGCGGTAGAGCGCCATCGTGACCGAGAGCTTCTCGCCCGAAAACGGCGCGTCGGCGCCATAGTTGCTCTCGGGAACGATCAGGAAGGTCTTGCCTTCGGGCAGGTCGATGCCCGCCATGCCGGCGATCGTGCCGGCGGTCTGCGCGACGATCGCGGTGTTGAGCGCGCCGTCCTTCCAGATCGTGTCCTGCAGCTTCTGCTTGTTCTCGCCCTCGACGATGAAGCCGCCTTCCTTCTGCAGCTTCTCGAGCATCTGGTCGTAGACGGAGTCGAACAGGATCACCGAATTGTCCGACGAGCACGAGGCCGCGAGATCGAGCGTCTTCGAGACGCGGATCTTCTCGGCGGCGTCGTCGAGGTCGGCCGTGTCGTCGACGGTGATGACAGCGTTACCCACGCCGACGCCGAGCGCCGGAGTGCCCGACGAGTAGGCGGCGAGGACCATGGGGCCGCCACCGGTGGCGAGCACGCGGTCGCACTGCTGCATGACCTGGTTGGTCTTCTCGACCGAGGGCACCTCGATCGGGATGACGAGATCGGCCGGGGCGCCGAGCTTGACCAGCGCATCGCGCATCTTGTCGCAGATGATCTTGTTGGTGATCTTGGCGCGCGGGTGCGGACAGATGATGATCGAGTTGCGGCCCTTCACGGCGCTGATCGCCTTGATGACCGGGGTCGCCTCGGGATTGGTCGAGGGCGACAGCGCGCCGATCACGCCGACCGGCTTGGCGATCTTGACGATGTTGCGCTCGGGCAGTTCCTCGATCACGCCCACCGACTTGTCGTCGATGATGTCCATCAGCGCGGCGCGGGTCTTGCGGCTGATCTTGAGGAACTTGCCGTCGTAGTTGCCCAGCTGCGATTCATCGACCGTGTGCTGCGCGATCTCTTCGGCGACGCCCGGCTGGGCAACGGCCCAGACCATGCCGCGGATCAGGCGATCGACCTGCTCCTGCGTGTAGTGCTCGATCTGCTGCTGCGCGGCACGCGAGCGAGCGATCAGTTCGGCGACTTCCTTGGCTTCGGGCGTGTCGGCAATCGGGCGGGCAGCGGCCATCTTCTTGTCCTATCCTTCGCTATTCACCGCGACGTCATGAGGCTGCCGGCCTTCGCTGCGCATGCAGCAAGGCCGGCGATCCTCAGGCATCCGGCTCCACGCCGCCCCTGCACTTTTGCCTTGCACCGTTCAAGATGATTCGCCGCAAGGGATGTTGCGCAAAACGGCATGGTCGCTTGTCTGTGATACTGCCGAGATAGTGCAGCATTTTGCGCGATCAAGCTGCAGCACGGATTGCACAAATTCGACAAAACGAACGCATGTTCGTGATGTCGAAGCAACTCGCCTGTTGCCCTCCCCCCGCGGCTTCGCCATGAACGCAGCGACGACGATGAACAGCAGGACTTCCGCGTGACCCAACCCTCCATCGATTCCGCCCAGTTCCGCCAGGTGCTCGGCTCCTACCCGACCGGCGTGAGCGTGGTCACGGCGATGGGCGCGGACGGTCAGCCGATTGGCATGGTCGTGGGCACCTTCACCTCGGTCTCGCTCGACCCGCCGCTCGTCGGCTTCCTGCCCGCCAAGAACAGTTCCTCGTGGCCGCAGATCGAAGCCGCAGGCCATTTCTGCGTCAACGTCCTCGCCAGCGACCAGCAGGAAGTGTGCAAGCAGGTCTCGGCCAAGGGGCCCGAGAAGTTCGTCGGCGTCGAATACGAGATTTCGCAGCACAACCTGCCGGTGATCGCCAATTCGATCGCGCGCATCGAATGCTCGATCCATTCGGTGGTCGAGGCCGGCGATCACTGGATCGTGCTCGGCAACGTGCTCGGCCTCGAGATCACCCGCGACGACGATCCGATGCTGTTCCACCGCGGCCGCTACGGCGGTTTCGCCGAACTGGCCTGAGACCGCTCTTGACTCTCCCCCCGCCAATGCTGTTCGGGTGTACAGCATTGTATCCGATCGGGAGAGCATCAAGATGACGAGATCACTGAACGGCCGCGTCGCGGTCATCACGGGCGCGGGTTCGGGCATGGGCCGCTCGATGGCGCTGCGTCTGGCCGAAGACAGCGCGAAGATCGCGATCTGGGACATCAACGGCGAAGGCGCCGAAGAGACCGCCAAGATGGTGCGCGACGCCGGCGGCACGGCCATCGCCATCACCGCCGACTGTTCGGACCCGGCGGCGATCAAGGCCGCGGCCGCACAGACCCGCGCCGAACTCGGCAAGATCGCGATCCTGATCAACAATGCCGGCATCGCGCCGTTCACGCCGTTCCTCGAGATCGACCTGGCGCTGCTCGAGAAGGTGCTGCGCGTCAACACGATCGGTCCGTTCCTGGTCACTCAGGAATGCGTGCCCGACATGATCGAGGCCAAGTGGGGCCGGATCATCAACATCACCTCGTCGTCGGTGCAGTCGGGTTCGGCTCTGCAGACGCACTACACCAGTTCGAAGGGCGCGCTGCTCGGCTTCACCAAGTGCCTGGCCATGGCACTGGGCGAGCACGGCATCACCGCCAACATGATCCCGCCGGGCTCGATCGACACGCCGATGCTGCGCAGCGCCGAGATCATGCAGGAACCGGGCCGCGTCGAAGCCTATGGCAAGGCGCTCCCCGTGGGCCGTATCGGCACGGGCGAGGACATCGCCGCCGCCGCGGCCTTCCTCGCCTCGGACGAGGGTGGCTACATGACCGGCCAGACGATCAGCGTGAACGGCGGCCGCTACATGGGGTCGGCCTGATGGCCTCGGGCGCCTTCACGGTCGACGTCGAAGGCGCCACCCTGGCAGGCGAGCGGCGCGGTGCGGAAGCACCGCCGCTCGTCCTGCTCCACGGCATGGCCGGCGAACGCGGCGACTGGGATCGCCTGATACAAGCCCTGCCCGCCGACTATCCGATCCTCCGTTACGACCTGCGCGGCTTCGGCCTGTCGGACAGCGACGATCGCGAATATTCGCATAGCGACGATCTCCTCGCCCTGTTCGACACCCTCGGCATCGACCGCGCCACCGTGCTCGGACTGTCGATGGGCGGCGGTGTCGCGCTCAACTTCGCGCTCAGCCATCCCGACCGGGTCTCGCGCCTGATCCTGATCAGCCCCGCCATCGTCGGCTGGGAATGGTCGGCCGAGTGGAGAGGCCTGTGGCGCGACGTGTCGCGCGCCGCGCGCGACGGCGACCTGGCGCTCGCCCACGAACGCTGGTTCCAGCATCCGATGTTCGCGGTGGTGCGCGAGAGCGAAGCCGCGGACGACCTGCGCCACGCCATCGACTCCTATCACGGCCGCCAATGGATCCGCGATCCGCAGCGGATGGAACTGCCCGACGTGGATCGACTCCACACGCTCGCCATGCCCACGCTGCTGCTCACCGGCGAACACGACGTCGCCGACATGCGCCTGATCGCCGACGTGATCGCAGGTGCGGCACCCCAGGTCAGGCGGATCGACTTCGCCGGCGCGGGGCATATGCTGCACATCGAACGCCCCCAAGAGGTTGCGACCGCAATCCTGGGATGACGTCCCGGCGCGGACTGGGCAAGATGGCCATTCAGCCCAGCCGGAGCCTCCCCATGCGCGCCCTTCTCCTCCCCGCCCTGCTCACCCTCACCGCCGTCCCCGTTGCCGCGCAGGAACGCCCCTCGCCCGAGCGGCTACGCGCCGACGTCACCAGGCTCGTCGGCTTCGGCACCCGGCATACGCTGTCGACCACCACCGATCCCAAGCGCGGCATCGGCGCCGCGCGCGACTGGGCGGCGGCGGAATTCACGCGGATCGGCAAGGCCTGCGGGCAATGCCTGACGGTCGAACGGATAGCGCGGCGCTTCGTCGGCCCGCGCGCGCCCGACGGGGTCGTGGTCGAGAACGTGCTCGGCGTGCAGCGCGGCACCGATCCCAACCGCTACGTCATCGTCGGCGCACACATCGATTCGATGGCGGGCGACGTGATGGATTCCAAGGCCGACGCGCCGGGCGCCAACGACGATGCCTCGGGCGTGGCACTCGTGCTTGAGGCGGCGCGGATCCTGTCGAAGCAGCGCTTCGAGGCGACGATCGTCTACGCCGTGTTCTCGGGCGAGGAGCAGGGCCTGTGGGGCGGTACGCTGCTGGCCGACACCGCCAAGGCGCGCGGCTGGCAGGTCGATGCCATGCTGAACAACGACATCGTCGGCAATTCGATCGGCCAGGGCGGCGTCGCCGCGGGCGATCGCGTGCGGGTGTTCTCGGAAGGCGTCGCCAAGGCCGAGAGCCTGATCGAAGCGCAACAGCGCCGCGGCGACGGCAGCGAGGACGACGGCCCCAGCCGCGCGCTGGCCAAGGCGGTCGACCATATAGCGGAAGCCCTGCCCGGCGGGCTCGACGTGGTCGTCGCGCGGCGGCCCGATCGCTTCGGCCGCGGCGGCGATCACGAGCCGTTCCTCGCGCTCGGCTATCCCGCGGTGCGCTTCACCGTCGGCGCCGAGAACTGGGATCGCCAGCACCAATACGTGCGCACCGAGAACGGCCGCGCCTATGGCGATACGGTGGAAGGCGTCGACTTCGACTATCTGGCCAAGGTCACCGCGATCAACATGGCCACGCTCGCGCGGCTGGCGAAGGCGCCGGCCGCCCCGGCGCGCGTCCAGGCCGCGGGCGCGCTCAGCCGCGACACGACGCTCGCCTGGGCGCCCGTGCCCGGCGCGGTCCGCTACGTCGTGCGCTGGCGCGAGCAGGAAGCGCGCGACTGGACCGGCTCGCAAGTCGTCGAGGGCGCGACCAAGGTCGTGCTTACGAACAAGCCGGTCGACGACACGTTCTTCGGCGTCGCCGCGGTGGGCCGCGACGGTGCCGAAAGCCTGGTCACTTTCGCGGGAAGAGCCGCGATCGAGGCCCCTGCCCCGCGCCGGTGAGCCCCGCGAGGCCACCCCAACATGGTAAAAGCTAAATTATTCAAAGTGTGGCCAATGTCACAGACTGGGACAGCGAGTCCGGCGAGAAGGTTCCTGCAGGCCAACGAAGGCCCGCCAACAAAGGGAGCCAATCGTGGTCAGGAGCGCAGAAGCCTATGTGATGGACGTGTCCCATGCGGACGAGTCCTGGTCATACGAGGCGCCGGACGATTTCTCGCGGCCGGAGTACCGCCACGCCGAACCATCGCCCTTCCTCGACGACCTGGCCGAACGCATCGCCACGATCTGCGTGCCCCAGGCGGATGCCTGCCATTGCAGCGTCGCCGGCAAGGAAGCGATCCTCGCGCTCTTCGCCGATGACGGGCACATGCGGCCGTTCGAGGAGATCGAGGCCGAGATCATCCGCATCGCGGTGGGCCGCTACAAAGGCCAGATCAGCGAAGTCGCACGACGGCTGAAGATCGGCCGCTCGACCGTCTATCGCAAGATGGAGGAGTTCGGCATCGCCGCGCAGGCCAAGGCGTGAGCGCCGCCGCGGATCACACGACGATCTTGCACAGCTCCGCCGGCGAGGACCTTTCGATCATCCCGTAGGTCGACTGCCCGTCCCAGGTATAGCGCGCACCGCCCTGGTTGTTGGTCATGCCGTTCACCCCGGGATTGCCGACGTGGAAGGTGCCCAAGGTGGTCACGCCCTCGATCCGCGTGATGCCGAGCTCGGATTCGAGTTCGAGCGAGACGTCGTCGCCGCGCGGCATGACGTTGCGCAGGAACGGCACCTTGGTTGCCCGCGCCGCATACATGCGGCCGTCCTGATAGATGTAACCCTCGTTGTAGGTGCTGCCGTCCTCGCGCGGGGGATAGGCGCAGTAGCCGAAGGCGCGGCCGTCGGGGAACACCGCGGCCTGCCAGCAGTGGCCGCGGAAGGCGCCCATCGGCCGCACCGACTGGCGGTGGATGCGATTGCCGACCGCACGGAAAGAGCGCGTCTCGCCATCGACGGTGAACTCGCCCTCGCCGCGATAGGTGTGCTCGACCCGCCAGCCGAAGCCCATCAGGCCGGCGTCGGTGCGCTCGGCCTCGGTCATGCCGACAAGCTTGTCGGGACGCAGATCCTGGGTCCAGCCCGGCGTCGCCATCTCGATCTCGACCTCGAACTTGACCGGCACCTTGCGCAGCGCGGGATCGACCTCGCTGTCGGCAAAGACGCGGAAGCGGCCGGCGATCTGCTCCTCGACGCGGCTGTCATAGGCCTCGTCGTCGAGCCGCACGCGCCACTTGCGGAACGGCTCGAGACATTCGAAGCGCAGCCCGCCGGCGCCGAGCACGCCCGTGTCCGAAGGCAGGGTCGGCGCGCGCTTGCTCAGCCGCAGGATGCGGCCGTCGGGAAAGGCGAAGTTGCCGTCGTAGCGGTGCCGGTCCCAGACCGCGCCTTGCGCTTCGAGGCCGATGCGCGGGAAGGCGAAGGCCCCGTTCTCCTCGAACAGCCAGATCGACGCGCTCTCGCGCATCTCGGGGTCTTCGGGGCGTCCGGGCAGGATCTGCCCATCGAGTTCGGGCTCGAGCCCGCCGGCCCAGTCCTGCGGCATGGCCTTCATCGGATCAGCTCCCGACTTTGTTGAGCCAGGTCGATCTTTCGATCATCCCGTAGGCGGTCTGGCCGTCCCAGGTATACTTGGTGCCGCCCTGGTTCAGCGCAAAACCGGCGAGTTCGCCCTCGCTACCGACCTTGAAGGTGTTGAGGCAGCCCGCGCCCTCGATGCGCGTGATGCCGAGTTCGGACTGCAGTTCGAGCGAAGTGTTGCCGCCCGTGGGATCGAGATCGCTGAGCCAGGGGATCGTCGTCGCCGTGGCCGGATACCATTTGCCGTCCTGATAGACGTAGCCCTCGTTATAGGTCGATCCATCCTCGGCCGGCGGATATGCGATGTAGCCGAAAGCGCGGCCGTCGGGGAAGACCGCGGCCTGCCAGCAGTGGCCGCGGAAGGCCTCGAGCGGACGCACCGACTGGCGATGGATGCGGTTGCCGACGGCCTTGAACTTGCGCTCCTTGCCGTCGAGCCACAGCGTGCCCTCGCCGCGGAACAGCTGCTCCATGCGATAGCCGAAGCCCATCAGGCCGGCATCGGTGCGTTCGCGTTCGCTCATCCGCGCCAGCGCCTCGGGCGTGTTGTCCTGCACCCAGGCCGGCGCCACCATCGTCAGGTCGACCTCGTAGCGCAGCGGCGTCGTCCGCTCGCGGTCGACCGTGCCCGCGGCGATGTCGGCCGAGGTCGTGTCGATCGGCGTGCCTTCGTAGCGAACCTTCCAGCGCTTGTAGGGTTCGACGCATTCGAACTGCAGCCCGCCCGACCCCAGGATCGTCGCGCGCCCGTCAGGCCCGATCGGCGAATGGCTGGCACCGTCGAACTTGCTTTCGAACAGCGCGCGGCCATCGGCGAAAGCGAAGTTGCAATCGTAGCGGTGGTTCTCCCAGACCGAGCCGATCGCCTCGAGCCCGTTGCGCGGGAATGCGAACTCACCGTTCTCCTCGAAGATCCAGACCGAGGCGCTTTCGCGCATGTTCGGATCCTCGGGCTTCTCGGTGAGCATGTAGTCGTAATGCTCGGCCAAACCGCCGCGCCACGCCGCTTCGTCCATCCTCTGCGCTCCTCTGGAGTCGTTATAATGAAAAGGCCGCGCAACCATGGCGGTTGCGCGGCCCCGTTCAAGCGTGAGTTACTACGCCGTGGCGATAGTGTTCACTATCAGAACTCGTAGCGGAGCTCCCCGCCCCACATCCGCGGCAGGCCGGGGTTGACGACGTTGGTGTTGCCACCGTTCGATGCGGCGTTGCCGCCCGACCAGTAGCGACGGTTGCCGAGGTTGCGCACGAAGGCCGAGGCCGAGAGCTTCGAGCCCATGATCTCCGACCAGGTCAGCCGCGCGTTGAACAGCGCATAGCCCGGCAGGGTCGTGTTCGGGTTCACCGTGTCGCCGACGTTGGAGAAGTTCATCTTGGTCTGGCCATAGGCGTCGCCGCGCAGGGTCAGCTTGCCGGCATCGCCCAGCGGCACGCCGACCTCGGCGAAGACCGTGCCGCTCCACTTCGGCACGTCGGCGAAGGGACCGTAGTTGATCGTCGAACCCAGGATCGACACCGCGTTGCTGGTGTAGCGGGCATTGGTGTAGTTGCCCGAGGCGCCGAACTGCAGGTACTCGGTCGGCCGCACCGAGAAGTCGAATTCGAAGCCGGTGATCTGCGCCTTGGGCACGTTGACCGTCAGCAGCGAGACGCCGTTCGCGGTGAGGATATAGGCCGAGCGCTGGATGTTCTTGACCCACTGGTTGAACACGTCGGCGTTGAAGGTCACCGGCACGCCCAGGCTGTTGCCCGAATACTTGATGCCGCCCTCGATGTCCTGCGTGGTCTCGGGCAGGAACAGGTTGCCGCCGCTGGCCGCGGTGACGTTGAGCGGCGTGACCGAGTAGTTGTAGCCGCCCGCGCGCCACGAACCGCGATGCGCGACGTAGACCAGCAGTTCGGGCGTGACCTGATAGTCGAGGCTGACGGTCCAGCTCGGCTTGCTGGCCGATGTCTTCTCGGTGCCCGGGAAGAACGGCAGGAAGGCCGAACCCGGCAGCTGGAAGATCTCGGTCTTGTCGTGGGTGTAGCGGAAGCCGCCGGTCAGGCTGAACTGGTCGGTGACCTTGAACGAGGCCTGGGCGAAGCCCGCGACCGACTCGGTCGAGATCTGCGCGGTATAGGCGAAGGGCGCTGCGAAGATCGGCTGGCCGAAGGTCAGGTTCGAGACAATCCGGTCACGCTGGTTGAGGTAGTAGAAGCCCACCACGTAATCGAGCCGGCCATCGATCGCCTTGCCCTGGAGCTGGAGCTCGTCCGAGATCTGGCGCGTGTTCAGGCGGAAGCCGTTGGTCGGGACGACCTTGACCTCGTTCGCGGTCAGCGTGCCCTGGGTCTCGAAGAAGTGATAGGGCGAGCCGTCGTAGTCGTAACCGTCGTCCGACTTGGCGCGGTTGTAGCCGAAGATGTTCTTGAGCGTCAGGTCCGAGCTCAGCTCGAACTCGGTGGTGTTGATGACGTAGGTGTTGCTGGCCTTGTGATAGGGCGGATAGGACGCCAGCGACTCCCAGGGGCCGAGCTGACGCTGCAGCGCGACCGCGGCGTTGAGGCCGCCCTGGAACACCGCCGGATGGGTCGCCAGATAGGCAACCAGGCCCGGGCTCGTCGCCGGGTTGAGCAGGCAGTAGGCCGCCGTGCCGTTGGCCGGGTTCGCGCAGTTAACCGGATTGACCGACCACAGCTGGTACGGCGTGTTGGTGCCGTCCTCGTCGGTGTACTGGAACACGGTGGTGTTGGTCAGGCCCGCGGTCGGCGTCAGCTTGAGCGAGGCGCGGACCGACTTCTGATCGAGATCGCCGTACTTCTCGCCGGTGAAGTAGTCGCGCACGAAGGCGCCGCCGCCGGTCCAGCTGCCGGCCACGCGCAGCGCGCCGATCTCGCCGAGCGGCAGGTTGACCGCGCCTTGGACGTTGCGCGCGTCGTAGGAGCCATAACGGCCCTGGACGTAGCCGCCGAACTCGTCCGTGGGCTTGGCGGTCTGGTAGAGCACGGCGCCGCCGGTGGCGTTGCGGCCGAACAGCGTGCCCTGCGGGCCCTTGAGCACCTGGATGCCGCCCATGTCATAGAAGGTCGAGGCGTTGTGCGTGACGATCTGCACCTCGTTGACATAGGGCAGCACGCTCGGCGGCGAGTTGGTGAAGGTGTCGACGCTCTGGCCGCGGATCGAGTAGTTGAACGAATGGACACCGCCGTTCTGGCGGATGACGAGGCCTGGCACGGCCGACTGCAGGTCGTTCTCGTTGTTGATCGCGCGCTTGGCGAGGTCCGCGCCCGAGATCGCGGTGATCGCGATCGGCACCTTCGACAGACTTTCCTCGCGACGGCGGGCGGTAACGATGATCTCGTCACCACTGGCGTTCGTATCGGCACTGTCTTGAGCATAGGCCGGCGCGAACGGCACCGAGACCCCGGCCATAAGGCCGGCGACGATCAACTTCCTCATAATTTCCTCCTCATTTCACGCTCGGGCGCAAAATCTTCTTCTATCGAACAGCGGCACAAATATTATTATCCGAGAGCGCGCCGGCACTCTCGGTTATTGAAGCTCTATTGATTCATTTGGAACACTGGTGTCACGCGCGTTTTGCCCGCCGGGGCGATTTCGACACGCCACCGCAGCATTTGCGCAACACTCGCAGCGGGAGGCATGCCGGCACGCCTCCCGCCGAGCCGGATCACCGCTTGTCGTAGGTGATCGGCAGCGACTCGATGGTGTGCGTGGCCACGGTCGGCAGATAGGTGATCTCGCTCTCGGGGATCGCGAGCTTGATGTTCTTGAGCTGGCGCGCGACTTCCTGCGCGGCGAGCTTGACCTCCATGCGCGCCAGCGCGATGCCGACGCAGCGGTGCGGACCGCCGCCGAAACCGACGTGACGACCCAGGTTCGGGCGGGTCATGTCGAACTTGCGCGGCTCGGGGAACACGGTCTCGTCGTCGTTGCCCGAATCGTAGACCAGCAGCATGTGCGAGCCGGCCGGGATCGTCGTGCCGTTCACCACGGCATCCTTGACCGCCATGCGCGAGAGCGCACGCACCGGCGGCTCGTTGCGCAGATGTTCCTCGACAAAGCGGTTCATCTTGCGCTCGTCCTCGGCGACTTCGAGCAGCGTTTCCATCATGCCCGGCTTGGTTGCGAGCACGTAGAACAGGTTGCCGATCGCGGTCGCGGTGGTGTCGTTACCGGCGATGACCATCGCGCGGATCAGCGAGACGGCTTCCTCAAAGGTCAGCTTCTCGACCGTGCCATCGGCATTGGTGACCTCGGCATGGACGATGTCGGAGATCATGTCCTCGCGCGGCTCGGCCTCGCGCTCCTTCATCTTGCCGATCAGGTACTGCTGGAGCTCGGCGATCTTGGCGGCGTTGGCCAGCATCGTCTCGCGGCTCTGCATCGCGCCGATCTGCGCGGTGACGGCCATCGACCATTCGACGATCTTGTCTTCCATGCCGTGGTCAAGACCCATCTGCTCGACGATGACGCGGATGGTCAGCGGCTGCGAGATGTCGCGCACGGCATCGCACGAACCCTTGTCGGCGAATTCGGCGACGAGATCGCGGACGATCGCGTGCAGGCGCGGCTCGAGCTCCTTGACGCGGTGCGCGGTGAAGGCGCGCTCCATCAGCTTGCGGATGCGCGTGTGGTACGGCGGGTCCGACATGATCGCGTCGGGGAAGTAGCCGCCGCCGTGCTCCTTGAGATAGGCGCGGAACTCGTCCTGCATGCCGCGTGCCTGCTGCTCGTGGTAGCCGTGCTGGACCGAGAAGGTGACCGGGTCAGACTGGACCGCCCAGATGTCCTCGTGGCGCGTGACCAGCCAGGAATTCAGGCCCTTGTCGTGATAGATCGGCTGCCCCTTGCGCATGGCGCGGTAGAAGTCGCGCGGATGCGCCTGGATGCCGTGATCCTTGAGCGTGCCTTCGTCGAGCAGGCGCTGCTCCTCGGCCGACAGCGGCAGCCGCTCCGAAACTGGGGTGTCCGTCGTCTGCGTCGCCATGGGCCTATCCTACTCGCCAAAATCTGGTTTCAATGCGCAGCGAGGCCGGAAAGACCGGCCTTGCTCGGGTTCAGCATATATCATGGAAACCGGCGCGCGGATAAGCCATGCCCATCTTCGAAGCGCGGCTTGTCTCAAGAGGTAAGGCATCGCTCAGCGCCCGAGCGATGCGGAGGCCGACCCGCCGAACGGGCCGGCCAATACGTCAGTAGCTGGAAGCCGGTGCGACCGTGACCTCGAGGCCGTCGAGCTCGGGCGACATCTTGATCTGGCAGCCCAGACGGCTGTTTTCCTTCATCACGTCCGCGACCATGTCGAGCATGGCGAACTCGATGTCGTCGGGCTCGCCGACCTTGGCGAACCAGTCGCCGTTCACATAAACGTGGCAGGTGGCGCAGGCGCAGCCGCCGCCGCAGTCGCCCATGATGCCGGCGACGTCGTTCTGCTTGCCCAGCTCCATCAGGCTGGTGCCTTCCTCGACCCCATCGAACGTCTTGGAGACGCCGTTGACGTCCGTCATCGTGACCTTGAGATTACCCACTTCGACAACCCTCCTAGATCCGCCCCGCGGAATCATTGCTCCCCATGCCCAAGAAACGGCCACGACGCAAAGGCTCCTGCAAGCGGCGTCAGTTGACTGCGGGCGCACCCTTCAAATCTTGCTTGCTGACCAAATTCTTAGCAGCAGCCACCCCCTTGTCAATTTGCCGATGACCGATGTGATCGATTGGCCACCGCCATGGAAAACCGCTTCTGCCCTACCAGTCATTTGGCGTAGTCTGCTCTGAGCCTATTGGACAGAACAGCAAATTTGCAGCGCCTTAGGGCTCCCGGGGCGCCGCGACGAGGAGAGGCCAGTGGCCACGACACTTATCCGCAACGCCACGATTTTCGACGCGACCGGCGCGAAGCCGTTCCAGGGCAACCTGCTGGTCGACGGCAACAAGATTTCCGCGGTCGGCGCCGCCGCCGCGAGCGCGCAGGCCGATAGCGAGATCGACGCGACCGGCATGTTCTGCATGCCCGGCATGACCGAGGGCCACGCGCACCTCTCGTTCGAGGGCGTCTGCGCCACCGAGAACCTGATCACGCCCACGCCCGAGGAACAGGTCTTCACCGCCGCGCGCGGCGCCAAGGCGCTGATCGAGATGGGCTTCACCAGCTCCTACGGCGCCTCCGAGGCCAAGCTGCGCCTCGCCGTCGCGGTGCGCAACGAGGTCAACGCCGGCCGCCTGCCCGGCCCGCGCATCCGCGCCGGCGGACTCGAGCTCAGCGTCACCGGTGCGATGGGCGACGAGAGCAAGGAGCACGATCTGCGCCCCGGCGGCCCGTCGCAGATCGTCGACGGCGTCGAGGAAATGCGCAAGGCCGTGCGCTTCCAGATCCGCGAGGGCATCGACAACATCAAGCTCGACGTCTCGGGCGACCCCTTCTACCCCTCGACCCCCGGTGCCTGCACACCGATGACCTTCGAGGAGATCAAGGTCGCGGCCGACACCGCCCACGGCCTCGGCCGCAAGATCAACGCGCACACGCGCTCGGTCGAAGGCTCGAAGCACTGCGTCCGCGCCGGCGTCGACGGCCTGTTCCACTGCGAGTTCTCCGACGAGGAAATGCTCGACCTGATGGAAGAGGCGAAGGATCGCATCTTCGTCTCGCCCACGGTCGGCCTGCTCCACCAGATCATGACCGGCGAAGCCGCGGGCAATGGCCTTTCGGCCGAGATCGGCGGCTACATGGGCATCGGCGAGCTGCTCGAAAACTCGGCCCGGACCCACACCGAACTGCGCAAGCGCGGCATTCGCCACCTGATCGGCGGCGACTACGGCTTCGGCTGGTCGAAGCAGGGTGAGCAGGCGAAGGACATCGCCCTGTTCATGAAATACTACGGCTACTCGGCCGAGGAAGCGCTGATCTGCGCGACCCGCAACGGCGGCCGCGCGATGATGGACGGCGACAGCCTCGGCACTCTGGAAGCCGGAAAGCTCGCCGATTTGATCCTGGTCAATGGCGACGTGCTGGCCGACGTGTCACTCCTGACGGACCATGGGCGCATTGCGCTCGTGATGAAGGATGGCGCGATCCAGCGGATCTCGCCCGCACTCAACCAATCCCACCATTCCCCCGCGCTCGAAGCCGCGGAATAAGGAGTCACGCCTAATGAACGTCGAAACCGGCAAGCTGAAGCCCGGTGAGGCCCGGTGCCCGGCCGAGACCACGCAGGAGATCATCGCGCGCGACAAGGTCGCCGCCCCTGCCTGGGCCGCCAGCGAGAGCTACGAATACCTCGGCAGCGAGGACGTCTCGAAGGAACGCTACACCACCGCCGAATTCGCCCAGGGCGAGTTCGACCGCATGTGGACGCGCACCTGGCAGATGGCCTGCCGCGAGGAGCACATCCCCGACGTCGGCGACTACTACGTCTACGATCTCGGGCCCTATTCCTTCGTCGTCACGCGCAGCGGCGAGGACCAGATTCAGGCTCATTTCAACTCGTGCCTGCATCGCGGTACCAAGCTCAAGCCCTCGGGCACCACGGGCTTCTCGAACAACCTCAAGTGCCCGTTCCACGGCTGGACCTGGAACCTCGACGGCAGCCTCAAGGAAATCCCCGAGAAGTGGGACTTCAGCCACACCGAGGGCCGCAAGATGTGCCTGCCCGAAGCCCGCGTCGAGCGGCTGGGCGGCTTCGTCTGGATCAACATGGATCCCGACGCGCCGAGCCTGACCGACTATCTCGGCAAGGAAATCATGGAGCACATGAAGGCCTGGAAGCTCGAGGACCGCTACATCTACCTGCACGTCCAGAAGAGCTACCCGGCCAACTGGAAGCTGACGATGGAAGCCTTCATGGAGGCCTATCACGTCGGCGACACGCACCCGCAGGTTGCGCCCGCCAACGGCGACGTCAATTCGCAGTACGACTGGTACGAGGATCACGTCGACCGCTTCATCTCGACGCTCGGCGTGGTCAGCCCCAAGCTCTACGGCAAGTATTCCGAGCAGGACATCGTCGAGAACTTCACCATGGGTGACAGCTCGTCGATGGGCGGGCAGAAGCCGCAGCTCAAGGAAGGCGAGCGCGCGCGCCAGGTCATGGCCGACATGTTCCGCAACATGTTCGAGACCGCGACCAAGACCGATCTCAGCCACGTCTCGGACACCGAACTGCTCGACACCTACAGCTACACGTTCTTCCCGAACCTGTTCCTGTTCCCGGGCATCTCGCTGCCGATGATCTATCGCTTCCGCCCCGACGCGCGCGACCATCGCCGCACGATCTACGAAGTGATGTTCATGCGCCCGCGTCCCAAGGACGGCACCGAGGTCGAGACCGCCGAGGTCGAGATCCTACAGGATCACCAGTCGTTCTCCGAGGCGAAGGGCATGGATCCGGGCTTCGGCCACATCCTCGATCAGGACACGGACAACCTCTACGCCCAGCAGGAAGGCCTGGAAGCCAGCTCCAAGCCCGGCATCACGCTCGGCGACTATCAGGAAATCCGCATCCGCCACTTCGAGAAGACGATCGACAAGTACATGGCGATGGGCCCCAAGCTGCCGAACTGGGACAAGCTCCAGCGCGACTGCTGATGTGCCGCACGCTTAGTCGATGAAATTGCGGGCGCGTCCTTGGTGGGCGCGCCCGAACTGCGCAAAGAACCAAAACATGCGGACGGCGCCCCCTTGCCATCCGCCAACCGGGAGAGATTTCCATGCGTGCAACCCTGCGCCGCCCGCCGGCCGAGGAACTGGTCCTCTATTCGAAGGACCCGAAGACCAAGATCGCGACGATCACGCTGAACCGCCCCGACGCGCTCAACGCGCCGACGATCGCGGCGCGCCTGCGCTTCGCCGAACTGGTTCACCGCGCCAACATCGACGACGACGTCAAGGTCCTCGTCATCAAGGGCGAAGGCAAGCACCTGGGCTCGGGCGCCGATCTCGAGGAACAGGACGGCATGCTCAACCCGCAGCCGGGCACCTCGCTGCTCCACGAGTTCAAGATTCCCGAGGACGGCTCGGTCAAGTATCCGCCGGCGGGTTCGTACCGCTTCCTCGGCTCGATCACCAACCTCTATGCCGACGACAGCTTCGGCTGCCGCTCGCTGCAGAACTTCAAGAAGATCTCGATCCTGCAGTGCAAGGGCTACAACTACGGCTGGCACTTCTACCTCGCCGGTGACGCCGACATCGTCGTCTCGTCGGACGACGCATTGTTCGGCCACGCCGCCTTCCGCTACGTCGGCTGGGGCCCGCGTATGTGGACCTGGTGCGAGATGATGGGCGTGCGCAAGTTCATGGAGATGGTCTTCACCGGCCGCCCCTTCACCGCCCAGCAGATGTACGACAGCAATTTCATCAACTCGGTCGTCCCGCGCGAACAGCTCGAGGAAGAGACGATGAAGTACGCGCTGTCGTGCTCAATGACGCGTCCGAACGACACCGTCGTCGCGCAGAAGACCTTCTTCGAGATCTACAAGCAATACCGCGGCGAATACATGGGCTCGCTGCTGACCGGCTTCCTCGAAGGCCTCAAGCCGATCATGACCGACGACGCCGGCGGCATGGACCAGGGCCTTGGCGACGACGTCATGGAAAAGGGCCTGGCCAACTCGGTCAAGGACAACGACCTGCGCTTCCCGCCCGATTGGCGCCTGAGCTTCGGCGGACGCGCGAAGCCCTGATGCAGTACACGCAGCTCGGTTCGACGGGCCTGATCGTCTCGCGTCTCGCCCTGGGTGGATCCACGTTCACCCAGGGCGACAAGTCGCTCGGCGCCTTCTACAAGGTCGGTCCCGAGCTCGCGGACGAACTCGTCGGCAAGGCGCTCGACGCCGGCATCAACTACTTCGACACTGCCGACGTCTATGCCAGCGGCCAGTCGGAGGAGCTGCTCGGCGCCGCGCTCAAGCCGCATCGCGATCGCGTGGTACTGTCGACCAAGGTCGGCAACCGCGGCGCGGGCAATCGCGAGCTGCTGCATTCGGGCCTTTCGCGCCGGCACATCCTGTGGTCGGTCGACCAGAGCCTCAAGCGGCTCGGCACCGACTGGATCGACTACTACATCGTCCACAAGACCGACGTCTTCACACCGCTCGACGAGACGCTCGAAGCGCTCGACGCGGTCGTGAAGGCCGGCAAGGTCCGCTACATCGGCTATTCGAACTGGCCGGCCTGGGAAGTGGCCAATGCGGTGGCCGAGCAGAAGGCCAGGGGCCTCGCGCGGTTCAGCCACGGCCAGATGTACTATTCGCTGCTGGGCCGCGACGTCGAGCGCGACACCACGGCGATGATGAAGCACTTCGGGCTCGGCATGACCGTGTGGAGCCCCCTCGCCTACGGTTTCCTCGCGGGCAAATACACCGCCGAGGACATGCAGAAGGACGACAACCGCTTCGCCAATTTCGACTGGCTGAAGTTCGACCGCGACCAGGCCTTCGCGCTACTGCCGATCCTCGAGGAGATCGCCAAGGCCAAGGGCTGCTCGATGGCGCAACTGGCGATCGCCTGGCTGCTGACGCGGCCGCAGGTCGACAGCGTCCTGCTCGGCGCGACCAAGACCCATCAGCTCGAGGACAACCTCGGCGCGGTCGACGTCGTGCTCGACGAAGAGGATCTGAAGCGGCTCGACGAGGCGACGCGCAACACGCCGATCTATCCGAGCTCGGACTGGGTCGAGATCGACGGCCTCGTCCGCAAGCGGCTGGGAGCACACCGCAAATGACTGATAGTCCCGGCGCCCTCGCCGGCATCACCCTGATCGAGATCGCCGAGCGTCCGGCCGGCGAGAACACCGGCAAGCTGCTGTCCGACTTCGGCGCGACGGTGATCAAGGTCGAGCGCCCGGGCGGCGCGCCGACACGGCGCATGGGGCCGTTCAAGAACGGCGAATCCGCGCTGTTCGCCTTCCTCAACACCAACAAGAAGTCGGTCGTGCTCGACCTGACGCAGCCTGCGGACCGCGCCACGCTCGACAAGCTGCTGGCGAAGGCCAACGGGCTGATCGACGATCACGACGAAGCCTGGGGCGCCAGGCACGGCCTGACCGCTGCCGAAGTCGCCCAGGCCCATCCGCACCTGGTCCACTGCGCGATCACGCCGTTCGGCCAGGGCGCCCCCGCCGAATGGCAGAACGCGCGTTCGATCAACGTCATCAACGCCGGCGGCTGGGCCTATCACTCGCCCAGCGAGATGCCGCACGAGAAGCCGCCGCTGAAAGGCGCCGGCCGCTTCCTGCCCGACTACGAAAGCGCGATCGACGCGGCCATGGCGACGCTCGCCTCGCTCCATCGCCAGCGCAAGACCGGCAAAGGCCAGTTCATCGACCTGTCCGAGGTCGAAGTGCAATTGAACCGCATCGACTGCGTGCTCGATCGCATGGTCGCCGGCGACGCCGATCCCAGCGACGAGCGCACGGCCTACGACATGGGCGGCCCGGGCACCTCCTTCGCCGCCAAGGACGGGCACATCTACCTGTTCATGACCACCAAGGGCCACTGGAACGGTCTCTGCAAGCTCATGGGCGATCCCGCCTGGGCCAAGGAGTTCCGCGAGGACTGGCTCGAGTTCGACTGCACCAAGGAAAACGTCGTCCGCTTCCGCGAGAAGTTCTCCGAATGGATCATAGGCCAGGAAAAGCTGGCGATCAGCGAGGCCGCGCAGAAGGGCGGCGTCGCCATGGTGCCCGTCAACACCGCCGCCGACCTCCCGCAGCACGAGCAGTTCATCCACCGCGGCTTCTTCCAGCAGGCCGAGCATCCGGTCTTCGGCACGGTCTCCTACCCGACCGTGTCCTACAAGATGAGCGCTAGCCCCGTACGCGTGGTCACCCCCGCCCCCGCGCTCGGCGCGCACGATAGCGAAGTGGAGGGCCTGTGATGACCCATCCGGCAACCCGTGGCCCCGGCGGACCGCTCTCGGGCGTTCGCGTGCTCGAGATCACCAAGGTCTGGGCCGGGCCCTACGCCGGCAAGATGCTCGCCCATCTCGGTGCCGAGGTGATCAAGGTCGAGTCGATGTCGAACCTCGACGAGATGCGCGCCTATGGCGGCGTCGACATCAACGCCGCGCCCTATTTCACCTCGATCAACCAGGAGATCCTCTCGGTCCAGGTCAACATGAAGACCCCCGAGGGCCTCGATCTGGTCAAGCAGATGGTCGCGCAGTCGGACATCGTCATCGACAACATCCGCCCCGGCGCGATGGAGCGTTCGACGCTCGGCTACGAAGACCTCAGGAAGATCAAGCCCGACATCATCCAGTGCTCGATCAAGATGTGGGGCAACGAAGGCCCGCTCGGCTATCAGACCGGCTATGCGCCGAGCTTCGCCTCGCTTTCGGGCCTGACCGCGCTGGTCGGGCATGAGGGCGAGACGCCCAAGGGCATGAACATCCGCTATGGCGACAGCTCGTCGGGCGCCTGCGCCGCGCTGGCCTGCATCGCCGCGCTGCACCACCGCGAGAACACCGGCGAAGGCCAGTACATCGATCTCGCCGCGGTCGAATCGATGACCAGCCTGCTCGGCGACAGCCTGTTCTCCTACAGCGTCACCGGCGAAGTCCCGCAGCCCGACGGCAACTTCCATCCCGAGATGTGCCCGCACGGCGCCTACCCCTGCCAGTTGACCGACTGGATCAGCCTGGCCGTCGGCACCGAGGACGAATGGCGTGCGCTCTGCACCGTGCTCGGCGAGGATGACCTGGCGAGCGATCCGCGCTTCGCCACCTTGGCTCAGCGGCTCGATAACCGCCATGCGCTCGACGCGGCGATCGCCGATCTCACGGGCCACCAGGACGCCGCCGAACTGGCCGAACAGCTGCGCCACGCCGGGGTCCCCGCGTTCAAGTCGATGAGCTCGATCGACCTCTGCTCGGACGACTATCTCTGGGGTCGCGAGGCCTATCGCATGGTCAGCGACCACAAGAACGGCAGCCGCCCGATCATCGGCCCGTCCTGGCGGATCAGCCCCGAAGGCCCCAAGGTCGAACGCGGTGCACCGCTGCTCGGCGAGCACAACGATTACGTCTATCGCGAAATCCTGGGCTTGTCGCAGGAGCGATTGGACGATCTGATAGCGCGCAAGGTCGTCGACTGATTCATCCTCCCCGGAACGGGGAGGGGGACCGCGACGCCGCAGGCGGCGTGGTGGAGGGGGCTCTCGACCGGGCGCACCCTCGCAAGGTCGCGCTCGCACGATAGCCCCCTCCACCACCCTTCGGGTGGTCCCCCTCCCCGTTCCGGGGAGGATAGGAGGGAGAGAACATGGAACTGGCATTCGGCATGCCGCACATGGTGCGGCTCAAGGCGATGGGGCAGAAGGCCTGGGAAGCGGCCGTCACCGGCGCCGACCAGACGCATCTCGCGAAATGGGCCGAGAAGCTCGGCTATGCGATGATCGCCGTGCCCGAGCACCACATCATCCCGCAGGCTCACGTCGACCTGTCGGGACCGCACTACTTCCACGCCTATACCGGCATGGCCTATTTCGCCGGCGCGACCGAGACGGTGCGCGTCAACTCGTGCATCGCCATCCTGCCGCTGCAGAACCCGATCGTCACGGCCAAGGCGCTGTCGACGATGGACTGGCTGTCGAGCGGCCGCGTCACGGTGACTTTCGCGGTCGGCTGGCTGCAGGAGGAATTCGACATCCTCGGCGTGCCGTTCAAGGAACGCGGCGCGATGTCCGAGGAATACACGCGCGCGATCATCGAGCTCTGGACCCAGGACAATCCCGAGTTCGAGGGCAAATACGTTTCGTTCAAGGACGTCGCCTTCGAGCCCAAGCCGATCCAGAAGCCGCACATCCCGATCTGGTTCGGCGGCGATGCCGACGCCGTGCTCGGACGCGTCGCGCGCTACGGCACCGGCTGGTGGCCGTTCCTGACCAAGCCCGAGGACATTCCCGCCAAGATCGACTTCATCAAGTCGCGGCCCGACTATGCGGGCAGGCTCGAGGACGTGTTCTACGGCATGTCGACCGGCCGCGTCGGCGAAGGCCATGCCGTGCTCGACGATCCCAATGCCAAGCCGAGCCAAGACAAGCAGTGGATTGTCGACCGCCTCGGCGCGCTCGCCGATCTCGGCGTGACGATGAGTTCGGTCACCACGCCCGACGTCGACGATCTCCAGGCCTTCTACGACTACACGCAATGGGTGGCCGAGGAGATCATGCCCGCGGTGAAGTGACCGCAGCGCCCAAGCGATGATTCCGGCGCGGGAGCGGTCCTGCAGGCCGCCTCCGCTTGACCGGCCTGCGACTTTGCGGGACGGAAGCGAGAAAGCAGACACTATCTCGGGCAACGAACCGAGGCCAAGAACAGAGCGGAGAGATCGACGATGAGCAACGTGATGGAGGGTGTCCGCATCCTCGAAGTGGCCCAGTTCACTTTCGTACCGGCCGCCGGCGGCATCCTCGCCGACTGGGGCGCGGACGTGATCAAGGTCGAGCATCCGGTGCGCGGCGACACCCAGCGCGGCTTCCTCAACATGGGCGGCGTCCAGCTCGATCCGCTGCGTCATACGCTGATCGAGCATCCCAACCGCGGCAAGCGCTCGGTGGGCATCGACCTGTCGACCACCGAAGGCCAGGAACTGCTCTACGAACTGGCGAAGACCGCCGACGTGTTCCTGACCAACTACCTTCCCCAGCACCGCCAGAAGAACAAGTTCGACATCGAGCACATCCGCGCGGTCAATCCGAACATCATCTATGCGCGCGGCTCGGCCTTCGGCAACAAGGGCCCCGAGCGCGAGTTCGGCGGCTTCGACGGCACGGCCTTCTGGTCGCGCAGCGGCATCGCCGACACCTTCACCCCCGAAGGGCTCGACGGACCGCTGACCCAGTCGATCCCGGCCTTCGGCGATTCGATCGGCGCCATGTTCATCGCCGGCGGCATCTCGGCCGCGCTGTTCCACCGCGAGAAGACCGGTGAGGCCAAGGAACTCGACGTCTCGCTGATGTCCAGCGCCTGGTGGGCCTCGGGCGCGCTGCTCTCGCAGATCATGGAAACGGGCGTCACGATGAAGGCGCAGATGCCGACCTCGGGCGGCTCGGCGCGCAGCCCGTTCAATGGCAATTACCGCACCTCGGACGGCGGCACGATCAACCTGTGCATCAACAGCCCGACCGGCCTGATCCGCGACACCTTCGAACATATCGGCCTGCCCGAACTGGCCGACGACCCGCGCTTCTCCGAACCGCGCGCGCTGTTCGACAATGCCGGCGCGGCCAGCGACCTTATGGTCAAGGCCTTCACCGCCAAGCCGTTCGACTACTGGAAGCAGCACCTCAAGACGATGAAGGGCCAGTGGGCGCCGGTGCAGTCGCTGCCGCAATTGCTCGAGGACGAGCAGGCGCTGGCCAACGACATGATCATCGAGGTCGACGGTGCCGACGGCAAGCCGCTGCGTCTCGTCCGCGGCCCCGTGCAGTGGGATAACGAGCCGTTGCAGACCACGCGCGCACCGCAGGCTTCGGAGCATACCGAACTGGTGCTGATGGAACTCGGCCTCGAATGGGACCGGATCGAGGCGTTGAAGGCCAAGGGCGCGATCGCATGAGCCGCACCAACCTCGACGGGCTCGGCTATCGCGGCGCCACGGTGGTGCTCACCGGCGGCGCCTCGGGCATGGGCGAGGCCGCGGCGCGCCTGCTCGGCGAACTCGGCGCCACGGTGCACATCGCCGACCTGGCCGAGCCGAAGGTCGCCTGCGCCAGCTATACGCGGGTCGACCTGTCCGATCCTGCCAGCGTCGCGGCGGCCGCTACGGAGCTCGGCAAGCTGGGCCCGATCGACTTCCTGTTCCCGATCGCCGGTGTGCCGCCGCATGCCGTCGGCGCGCTGACCTGCATGGAAATCAACTATGCCGGCACGCGCCGCTTCACCGAACTGTTGCTGCCTGCGGTCAGGGACGGCGGCACGGTCTGCCTGGTGACCTCGACCGCAGCGCGCGGTTGGCTGCATCATCTGGCCGAAAACCTCGAGATCGTCGCGCTCGATCCGCTCGAGGTCCGCGCCTTCTACGAAGCCCATCCCGACAAGCTGCGCGACGGCTACAGCGCCTCGAAGGAGCTGCTCACCGTCTGGATCCACCAGGCCGCGATCGGGCTCGCGCAGGAACGCCGCGTGCGCCTCAACGGAATCGCCCCCTGCGCCACCGGCACGCCGTTCATGGAGCAGAGCGCGCAGCATCTCGGCCAGGCCTTCATGGAATCCTATCCGCACCCGCTGCTCGGCCGCATGCCCAGCGCCGAAGAGCAAGCCTGGTCGCTGCTGCTACTGTCGAGCCCGCTCAACGCCGCCGTCACCGGCGCGGTGCTGGCCACCGACGAAGGCAACGTCGGCGGCATGATCACCGGCGCGCTGACGCCCAGCTACGCCCGCCAGAACTGAACTTTCCCGAACCGGAGCCCAAACCCATGTCTTCCGCCCCACCGTCTTCGCCGCCGCCGCGGCCCGTACCGAAGCTCGACGCCGAGAACCGCGCCTTCTGGACCGGCGGTGCCGAAGGTCATCTGAACATCGTGCACTGCGGCGACTGCGGCCAGTACACGCATCCGCCGCGCATCCTGTGCCGCCACTGCCAGTCCGAGAACGTGGCCCCGAAGGCTGTCGCCGGCACCGGCGTGATCGATACGATGACAGTCAACCACCAGCCCTGGGCGCCGGGCCTCGAAGTGCCCTTCGTCATCGCCCGCGTCGCGCTCGACGGCGTGCCCGGGGTGTTCCTGACCACCAACATCGTCAACTCGCCGGTCGATCAGGTGAACTTCGGCGACAAGGTCCGCGTCACCTTCGAACAGCAGGGCGACATCTTCTACCCCCTCTTCGAGAAGGCGAACTGAAATGGCGCGCGAAGCCTATATCACCGGCGTCGGCCAGTCCGAGGTGGGCGTCCGCCTGCCGCGCCATCCGCTGCTGCTGACGGTCGATGCCGTCAACCAGGCGCTCGCAGACGCCGGGCTCACGCTCGACCAGATCGACGGCGTGTTCTCGTTCCCCGGCAAGGCGCAGGGCTACCTTGCCTTCTCGCCCGTCGGCACCGACGACCTGATCGAAGTGCTCGGCATCAAGTCGAAGTGGCAAATGGGCGCGATGGAGCAGCCCGCGCAGCTCTCGGCGATCGGCATGGCCGCCTGGGCGGTCAAGGAAGGCATCTGCCGCCACGTCATCTGCTTCCGCACGGTCTACGAAGCCGGCGGCATGGCCAATCCCGCCGAATACATGCCGCTGCAGCAGAAGACGACTTCGGGCTCGTCGCAGTGGACCTCGCCGTTCTGGGCGACCTCGGCCGCCTGCTGGGTCGCGCAGTACGCCGCGCGCCACGTCCACAAGTACGGCATGACGCGCGAACAACTCGCGCAGATCGCGATCAACGGCTCGAAGAACGCGCTGCTCAATCCCAACGCGCGCGCGATCACCAAGGAAGAGCTGACGCTCGACAAGTACATGTCGGCCCGCATGATCTCGACCCCGCTGTGCCTCTACGACTGCGACCGCTTCTCCGACGCCTCGACCGTGATCATCGTCTCGGCCGGCGACGCGCTCGACGAGATCAAGGCCACGCCTGTCCGCATCGCCGCGACCTCGGGCTCGGTCGACCGCTATTCTTGGGACCAGGTCGAATGGTCGGCCGCCTACGACGCCGGCCCGGACCTCTGGAAGAACACCGACTACCGCCCCAAGGACGTCGACACCGTCCAGTTCTACGATGGCTTCGCCTTCCTGCCGATCACCTGGCTCGAAGGGCTCGGCTTCGTCGAGAAGGGCGAAGGCCACAAGTTCATCGAGGGCGGCACGCGCATCGCCCGCGACGGCGAACTGCCGCTCAACACCGCCGGCGGCCAGCTCGGCGCCGGGCGCCTGCATGGCTTCGGCTTCGCGCACGAGGCCGTGACCCAGCTGCGCGGCGCGGCCGGCGAACGCCAGATCCCCGGCGATCCCAAGGTCGCGGTCGCGACTTCGGGCGGCGGACCAATGGCGGCCGCACTGCTGCTGGCGCGGGACTGATGTCTCACCCCCTCCCGCTTACGGGAGGGGGGCCGACTGCTGGGGAAAATTTACCACAATGTCCTTGAGTTTCCGCATGGGAAACCGGTAGCAACCCCGCATGTCCAAGCCGACGATCAACGATGTCGCCGCCGCCGCAGGCGTGTCCAAGAAGACGGTCAGCCGCGTCATCAACAATTCGCCGCTGCTCAATCCCGAGACGCGCGCGAAGGTCGAGCGGGTGATCGCCGAGCTCGGCTATGTCCCCAACCCGCAGGCGCGCGCGCTGGCGATGGGGCACAATTTCCTGATCGCGCTGCTCCACGACAATTCGAACCCGGAACTGGTCCTCGCCGCGCACCATGGCGTGTTCGAGGCGATCCGCGACACCGAATATGCGCTGATCCTGCGCCCGGTCGACCGCTCCTCGGCGAGCATGGAAGACGATCTGCGCCACTTCCTCGAGACCCAGCGGCCGGCCGGCGTCGTGCTGCTGCCGGGCGTGGCCGAGAACAATGCGCTGGCCAACGTCTGCGCCGCGGTCGGCTGCAAATACGTGCGGATCAGCGCCTCGGTGCGCGACGCCCGGTCGATCACCTCCAACGATCGCGAGGCAGCGGCCAGTGCGGTCGCGCATCTGATCGGCCTCGGCCACCAGCGCATCGGCCTCGTCGCCGGTCCCGACGAGGCGGGCACCGCCCAGCAGCGCGAACTCGGCTATCTCGACGCGATGGCCGACCACGACCTCGACCGCGGCCCGGCACTGATCGCCAGCGGCGACCTGAGCTTCGAAGCGGGCGTGGCGGCGGGCAATCTGCTGCTCGAGGTCAGCCCGCGCCCCACGGCGATCTTCGCGGTCAACGATGCCGTGGCGGCGGGCGTGCTCCACGCCGCCTATTCCCACAGCATCAGCGTGCCCGACGAGCTCTCGATCGTCGGTTTCGAGGATACGCCGATCTCCGCCCGCGTCTGGCCACCGCTGACGACGGTGCACGTACCGATCGCGGTCATGGCCTGCGCCGCGGTGTTCAAGATCATCTATCCCGAACAGGCCGAGACCTTGCCCTCGCACTTCCCGCTCGAATTCGTCTCGCGCGCCTCCGTCGGGCGCGCCAACGGCTAATCAGGCCGGTTGCGGCGCCTTGCCCGCGGCGTGCGGGCGCTTCACCCATTCGGGATAGTCGGGCAGGCCGAAAATCAGCGCCGCGCTGATCAGCGTGCCGACGATGCCGATCCACAGATAGGGATCGTAGGTCCCGTAGCGATCGAAGACATAGCCGCCGAGCAGCGGCCCCAGCCCCGAACCGGCTGCGATCAGGCTGGCCATCGTCCCGAAGATCGCGCCGAAGTTCTTCATGCCGCCATAGGCCGAAGTCAGATAGCCGGCGATCTGCAGCTTGGTGCCGGCGGCATAGCCGTTGATGAACATGGCGGTAAAGATGATCGGCATCGTGCGGTTGGGCACGAGCAGCAGCACGAAAGTCAGCGCCGTCGCCGCCAGGGTCACGCCGCCGACCCAGCGCGCCGGATAGCGATCGAGCAGCCAGCCGGTGACGAGCTTGCCCGCCACGCCCGCCAGCCCGGCCATGCCCGCGTAATAGGCGGCGGCGGTGCGATCGACGCCGATCGACTGAAGGATCGGGATCTGGTGGACGACCAGCGCGATCGTCACGACCATGATCACGAAGGTCGAGATCGCGATGCGCCACAGCGCGACGCTGCGCCAGGCCTCGGGAATCGACAGCCCCGGCGCATCGGCGAGCAGGGCTTTCGACGAAGGCGCCTCACCGCTGGCCGCGCGCGCCTTGCGGCTGGCATCGTAGCCGTCGAACAGCAGGAAGGCGCAGAGCAGGATCGCCAGCCCGCCCCAGCCGAGCCCCAACCAGACCAGCGCCATGCGCCAACCGAACTCGTTGATCAGCCAGTTGGTCAGCGGCGGCGTCAGCGCCTGGGCGAAGGCGCTGCCCGACAGGGTCAGGCCCAGCGCCAGCCCGCGCCCCGCGTCGAAGGCGCTGGCGACGCCGGCGGTCCAGACCGTCGACTTGGTCGCGAGCGCGGCCGCGGCATAGACCGTCCAGACCGCGAACCACATCCACACCGACCCGTCGAGCAGGCTCAGCGAGGCCATCGTCGCGGCGAGCAGCACGAGCCCCGGCAGCGCCATGCGCCGCGTGCCCATCCGGTCGATCAGCACGCCGAACACCGGCGAGAACAGGAAGGTCGTGACCGAGGTGATCGACATGCCCGAGGACAGCAGGGTCCGGCTCCAGCCGAACTCCTTGGTCCAGGGCTCGATGAACAGCCCGGTCGAAGCCGTCATGACCGAAGTGAAGGAGAAGGCGAAGCTCGCCGCCAGCACGAGCGGCCAGTGCCGGCGCCACTCGGCCCGCGCCAATGCCTTGGTATCGGTCAAGCAAACTCTCCCATCTTCATCCTCCCCGGCACGGGGAGGGGGACCATGCGAAGCATGGTGGAGGGGGCTCTCGGCCAATCACGGCGCTGGCGGAGAGCCCCCTCCACCACGCCGCTTCGCGCCGCGGTCCCCCTCCCCATTCTGGGGAGGATTAGCGCGGCAGCTTATCCAACCCAAACGCATTCCCCGGCGCGGTCTGCTGGACCTCGATGACGTTACCCTCGGGATCGTAGCCGTAGAGCGTCTTGACATGGCCGACGTCGACGAAATCGCGATCGTTGAAGGTCATGCCGCACTTCTGGAGGTGAACGATGTCGTTCTCCATGTCGGTCACGTCGATGCAGAAATGGGTATAGGCGCGGTCGTTGGGGCGCATCGGCCGGTCGATGTCCGAAGCGGGCGCGCTGTACTGGAACAGTTCGATGTAGCAGGTGCCCGCGCGCATCATCACGCCCTTGGCGGCCGAGCCCTTGAGATCGACGATATGGTCCATCATCGGCTCGTCGGCCCAGGCGAAACCCTCGTCGACCGGTTCGAAACCGAAGGCCTCGCCGTAGAACCGCTTCATGCGCTCGATGTCGTGGCAGTTGATGCCGATGTGGTGGATGCCGCGGATCATTGTCTCATCTCCCCAGATGCTTTGGCCCCGCTTATCCGCGATGGTCCAAGGCGGGGCAAGCGGAGGAGCTTGCCCCGGTAGGCTCAGCGATCAGTCCGGATCGACCCACTTGGTATTGGTCACGCGCGGGCTCAGATACTTGGTCTTGGTCCAGCCGCCGTCGACGACGATCGACTGGCCGTTGATCATCTCGCTGCCCGGCGAGCAGAGGAAGGCGATGACCGCGGCGGTGTCCTCGGGATCGGCGAGCCGCGGATAGGGCGTGGTCTCGACGTTGACGCGCTTGAAGGCCTCGTCCTCGAAGCGGTGCGCGACCATTTCGGTGCGCGTCACGCCCGGCGCGACGCAGTTCGAGCGGATGCCGCGCGGGCCATATTCGCAGGCCATGTGCTCGGTCAGCGACTTGAGACCGCCCTTGGCCGCCGAATAGGCGCCTCCGCGGCGGCCGCCGATATGCGCGAAGGTCGAGGTGATGTTGACCACCGAGGCGCCCTCGCCGAGGTGCGGGATGACCTCGCGGCACAGGCGGAACGGCGCGGCGAGCATGATGTCGAGGAAGTAGTCGAGCATCTCGTCGTCGGTCTCGTCGAGCGGCTTGGGGCTGCCGACGCCGGCATTGTTCACCAGGAAGTCGATCCGGCCGAACTTGTTCAGCGCGAGGTCGACGATCTGCTTCGGCGCATCCTTGGCGGTGACGTCGACCGAGATCGTCGCGACGCGCTCACCGCCGAGCTCCTGCTCGAGGTTGGCCAGCTTGCCCGTGTCGCGGCCAACGCCGACGATCGCGTGGCCCGCGGCGTGAAGCAGCTTGGCGGTCTGCAGGCCGATGCCGCTGCCGGCGCCGGTGATGATCGCAACCTTGGTATCGCTCATGTCTCTTCCCTGTAACCTGTGCACGTGTTCAGCGAGGTCGGTAGCCGGATCGACGCGGCGCGTCGAGATCGCACCACCCGGCTATAGCTCTAAGTTTTCCCGTCGCCCCTGCGAAGGCAGGGGCCCAACCAACATATCCCAATACGGCGACGGCAGCGCCAATACGCAAGGTCAGTTGGGCCCCTGCCTTCGCAGGGGCGACGAAAAGAGGTTAGCGCGGCAAAGCTTGCGACATGACGGGCTGCCAGTCACTTCAAATGCAGCGAGACATCCTGATCCTTCGGCGCCTTCGCCTGCCCGCGCAGTTCGGCGGCGCGGGCGCGCAGATAGTAGCGGATGTCGTCGATCTGCGCGTCGCTCAGCTCGGCGAACTTGGGCATGCCCTGCACTTCGAGCGCGCCCTCGCGGACGATCTGCACGAAGGTCGCGCGGTCCTGCGGCAGCGGCGAACGGCGCAGGTCGGGCGCCTGGATCGCACCGACAGCGAGGCTGCCATGGCAATCGCCGCAATGCCGCGTATAGGCCATGGCCCCGGGCATGAAACGCGCCTGATCGACCTTGAAGCTCGGATCGGCCGGCGGCTCGGGCGGCTGCGGGCGCGGTGGCAATATCTGCTGGCCGCCGATCACGAAAGTCAGCACGCGCCGCGCCTGGCTGCGCGGATCGAGCCGATAGCGCTCGGCATTGGCAGGATCGAGCGCGCCCATGTTCTTCGGATAGGCCATGCCGAGGCCGGTCAGCACGGTGACGTACTGCTTGCCCTTGGCCTCGTAGGTGATGGCCGGCGCGATCATCGGCGCGCGCGTGTCGTAGGCCCAGAGCCGGCGGCCGTCGGTCGCCGAATAGGCCTTGAAGAACCCATCGATCGTGCCCTGGAAAACGAGATCGCCGCCCGTCGCCAGCACGCCGCCGTTGACGTAGGTTGGGTGATCGATCCTCCAGACGGGCTTCTGCGTCACCGGGTTCCAGGCGATCAGCGCGCCAACCGGCGCCTTGCGGCCGATCAACGGACCGCCGATCATGTTGGCGCCGGCATCGGTGTTGCGATCGGTCGCGGGCTTCCAGTCCTTCGCCGGCTCCGAATAGTCGACCTCGAACTCGGCCGCGGGGATGTAGACCAGCCGCGTCTTCGGGCTGAAGGCCATCGGCAGCCAGTTGTGCGCGGCCAGCGGCGACGGCGCGATCGTCGCCGCCTTGCCCTGGTCATAGCGCGCACCGGGTACCTCGACCGGGCGGCCCGTCGCGAGATCGATCTTCGAGGCCCAGGTGACGGGCACGTAAGGCTCGGCCGAGATCAGCTTTCCGTCGGTCCGGTCGATGACATAGAGAAAACCGTTCTTCGGCGCCTGCATCAGCACCTTGCGCGGCTTCCCGGCGATCTCGAGATCGGCGAGTTCGATGTCCATCGTCGCGTCGAAGTCCCAGGTGTCGCCGGGCACGGTCTGGTAGTGCCAGCGATACTTGCCCGTCTTGCCGTCGACCGCGACGATCGAATCGATGAACAGGTTGTCGCCCTTACCCTGGCTGCGCAGCCGGTGGTTCCAAGGATAGGGGCTGCCCACGCCGAAATAGACGAGGTCGAGATCGGGATCGTAGGCAATCGAGTTCCACACGTCGCCGCCGCCGCCGAACTTCCACCATTCACCGGCCCAGGTCTTCGCGGCCATGGCCATGGCCTCGTTCTCAAAGCCCTTCGCCGGGTCGCCGGGGACCGTGTAGAAACGCCAGAGCTGCTTGCCGGTCTTCGCGTCGTAGGCGGTGATATAGCCGCGGCTGACGCCGTTCGAGCCGCCGTAACCGATCAGCACGCGCCCGCCGAGCACGCGCGGCGCGCCGCTGATATAAGCGGCGGCGTTGAGGTCGAAGGTCTGTTGCGCCCAGACGGGCTTGCCGGTCTTGGCGTCGAGCGCGATCAGCCGCCCGTCCTGGGTGCCGACGTAGACTTTCCCTTGCCACCAGGCGACGCCGCGCACGCCCCAGCCGACGCGCAAGTTGAGGCCCGCGGCCTTGCCGACCTGCGGATCGTATTGCCAGAGCAGCTTGCCGCTGACCGCATCGACCGCCGAGACCACGGAGAGCCCAGCGGCGAAATAGAGCACGCCGTCGACCGCGATCGGCTGGGTCGCGGCATTGCCGAGCGGCAGGTCCATCGACCAGGCCAGGCCGAGGCCACTGACGTTGGCCTGATCGATCGCCGCGAGCGGGCTGTAGTGCTGCTGGCCGTAAGTCCGGCCATAGCCAGACCAGTCGCGGCCGCTGCTGTCGTCGAGAAGCTGCGCTTCGGCGCCGGACGATCCGCCCAGCCCCAGACCATCGCAACTCCCCAGTGCCAGCGCCGCAACGGCAAGCATACCCAGCAACGGCAGCCGGCTTCGACCGATCATGCGCCTCTCTCCCTATCCTGCCGCGCGACTATCGTCACTTTGGTAGCGCAGGCAATGGCTCGGGCAACGAAATAACCAACGCTGTTGATCGCCATAGCGCGTGCTAGCCCCTTGCCCCTGCCCGGATTGGGTGCTTACAGGCTCGCATGAGCATCGAACCCAGCGCCGCCAAGCCCAGCTCTCTCGAGGGCATCCGCGTCATCGACATGAGCCGTGTCTTTGCGGCCCCGGTCGGAGCCCAGATTCTCGGCGACCTCGGCGCCGACGTGATCAAGATCGAGCGCCCCGGCGTGGGCGACGACGGCCGCGGCTACGGCACCGCCTGGGTCAAGGGCAAGGACGGCCTCGAAACCCGCCAGTCGAGCTTCTTCACCGTCTCGAATCGCAACAAGCGCTCGATCACCTTGAACCACTCGAAGCCCGAGGGGCAGGAGATCATCAAGAAGCTCGTCGAGACCGCCGACGTGCTGATCGAGAACTACAAGGTCGGCGATCTCAAGCGCTTCGGGCTCGACTACGAGACCTTGAAGGCGATCAACCCGCGGCTGATCTACTGCTCGGTCACCGGCTTCGGCCAGACCGGGCCGAGCGCCGCACTGCCGGGCTATGACGGCCTGTTCCAGGCCCAGGGCGGCATGATGGCGGTCACCGGCATTCCCGACGGCCACCCCGGCGCCGGGCCGCTCAAGGCCGGCCCCAGCCTCGTCGACTTCATCACCGGCCACAACACCGCGCTCGCGATCCTCGGCGCGCTGATGTACCGCGAGCGCACCGGCGAAGGGCAGTACATCGACATCGCCCTGCTCGACACTTCGGTGGCGATGGTCAGCCACATCATGCAGGACTACCTGATCAGCGGCATGGCGCCGCCGCGCCTCGGCAACGGCGGCAACGGCGGCGGCCCGGCCGACCTGCTCCACGCCAGCGACGGCATCGTCTACCTGACCGCGGGCACCGACGAGCACTATCGCCGCCTGACCGTGCTGATGGACCAGCCCGAGCTGTTCACCGACGAGCGTTTCGATTCGAACTTCAAGCGCGCGCGCTCGGGCCAGGCCGAACTGATCCGCATCATCAACGAATGGTCGAGCAAGATCCCCGTCGCCGAACTGCTGGCCAAGTTCGACAGCGTCGGCATTCCGGCCGCCAAGTACAACGAGCTCGACGACGTCTGGCAGGATGCCCAGGTCCTGCATCGCGGCCTCAAGGCGACGACGCCGCACGCCCATGCCGAGGCTGGCTCGGTCGACCTGATCGCCAGCCCGCTCGCGCAGATGGAAAAGAGCCCCGCCTCGATCCGCCGCGCCCCGCCGCTGCTCGGCGAGCATCTGGACGAGGTCCTGGGCGAACTCGGCTACAGCGCAGAGCGTATAGCCGAGCTGAAGGACGCGAAGATCGTTTGAGATAGCCCCTTCCCCCTTGATGGGGGAAGGATGCGAAGACTTGGGCGCTTGCGCCCTAGTCGTAGCTGGATGGGGGTGAGCGCGCCGCAAACACTGCGCTCGCCGGAGACATCACTCCTACCCAACTCCAGCTAGGCAGCAAGCTGCCAAGCTTCCGTATCCCTCCCCCATCAAGGGGGAGGGTACAGGATCACCGCCCCTTGAACTCGGGCTGACGCTTGCCCGCAAAGGCGGTCACGCCCTCGACGAAATCCTCGGTGCGGCTCGCCGCGAGCTGGCCCGCGCGTTCGTGCTGGAGCGCCTGCTCGAGGCTGCAATCGGCCGCGGCCCAGGCGATGCGCTTGATCATGCCCAACGAGCGCGGTCCCTTGGCCAGCTGGATCGCCAGCGCCATGCCGGCGCTCTCGACCTCGTCGTCGGGGACGACGCGGTTGACCAGGCCCCATTCGAGCGCCTGCGCGCCGTAGAGCCGTTCGCCCAGCAACATCATCTCCATCGCCCGCACGCGGCCGACCGCGCGGGTCAGCAGCCACGACGAGCCGCCGTCGGGCACGAGGCCGACGTGGCGGAAGGCCTGGAGGAAGAAGCCACCCTCGCCGCAGACGATCATGTCGCCCGCCATGGCGAGGCCGCAGCCGACACCCGCCGCGGCGCCGCGCACGGCGGTGACGATCGGCTGTTCCATCGCCTTCATGCGGGTGATGATCGGGTTGTAGTAGCGATCGAGCAGATGGCCGACGTCGCGCATCGGATCGTCGAGCACGGCTTCGGCATCGGCCAGGTTGGCGCCCGAGTTGAAGCCCTTGCCCTCGCCGGTGAACAGCACGGCGCGGCTCTCGAAGGCGGCGCGGTTGAACGCGTCGACCAGTTCCTCGCCCATCTGCGCCGAACCGGCGTTGCGCGTCGCCGGATCGTTCATCGAGATCCGCGCGACGCCCTCGTCGTTCAGCGAATAGAGGACTTTCTCGTAAGTCTTGCTCATCTGCCCGTTCCTCAGCCGACCATGCCGCCGAAGCGCTGCTTCACGATCGCCTCGGCATCGCCGATGATGCGGTCGATCAGTTCCTGGCACGACGGGATGTCGTGGATCAGGCCCTGCACCATGCCGGCCCAGAAGATGCCCTGGTCGACGTCGCCGCTCTTGAGCATCTCGCGGCCCACCGCGCCGGCGACATAGGGCTTGATGTCCTCGAACACCGCGTCGGGATTGGCCGAGATCTCGACCACCTTGTCCGAGACCGAGTTCTTGCCGACGCGCGCGGTGTTCTTGAACTTGCGGAAGATCAGGTTGGTGCCGCGCTCGTCGTTCTGGACGTAGAGCTGCTTGATGTTGTCGTGGATCGGCGCTTCCTTGGTCGCGCAGAAACGCGTGCCCATGTTGATGCCCTCGGCGCCCAGCGCCAGCGCGGCGACGAGGCCACGGCCGTCGCCGATACCGCCCGAAGCGAGCATCGGGATCTTCACCTTGTCTGCAGCCGACGGGATCAGGATCAGGCCCGGAATGTCGTCCTCGCCCGGATGGCCCGCGCATTCGAAGCCGTCGATCGAGATGATGTCGCAGCCCGCGCGCTCGGCCGAGAGCGCGTGGCGGACGGCGGTGCACTTGTGCAGCACGGTGATGCCGTGCGGCTTCACCATTTCCCAGATCTCGCGCACTTCCTGCGTGCCCGCGGTCTCGATGATCTTGATGCCGGCGTCGATCGCGGCCTGGGCATAGCCCTTGTAGTCGGGCGGCAGGATCGTCGGCAGCACGGTGATATTCACCGCGAAGGGCTTCGAGGTCATCGACTTGCAGCGCTCGATCTCGTCGCGCAGCGCCTCGGGGCTCGGCTGGGTCAGCGCGGTCAGGGTGCCGAGACCGCCGGCGTTCGACACGGCGCTCGCCAGCTCGGCGAGACCGACGCCCTGCATGCCGCCCTGGACGATCGGGTGTTCGATACCGAGCATTTCGGTGATGCGCGTCTTGAAGGCCATTACGTCTCGTCTCCTGAAATTACGCGGGTATCTGCCCCTGCCCGGCTCACGCCGGTATTTGGTCGAATGGCACGCCTTTGTCCGGACGGTGGTCCTGCGGCAAGCCCAGAATCTTTTCGGCAATCGTGTTGAGCAGCATTTCGTCGGCCCCGCCGGCGATGCGCCCGGTGGGCGCGGCGAGCCACGAGGCGACCCAGTCGTCCTTGCTGCTCGCGAGCGGATCCCATGCGAGCCCGAGCTGGCCCATCAGATCGATCGCCAGTTCCGACAATTTCTGCCGGCTGCGCACCGACACGAGCTTGTTGAGCGAGCCCTCGGGGCCGGGCTCCATGCCCGCGGCCATCATCCGCATCGCCCGCGTGGTGATCGCCTCGAGCCCCATGCGCATCGCATGGCTGCGCGCGATCGCCGAGCGGATGCGCCCGTCTTGGATCGCCGGGCGACCGTTGACCTCGCTGGCCTTGGCCAGTTCGACGAAGGTCGCCGTGGTCGGGCCGAAGCCCGCGGGATCGGAGGCCGAATAGCGCTCGATCATCAGGGTCGCCATCGCCGTGGCGAAACCGCCGCCGACAGGGCTCAACCGCTGGCCGTCGTCGAGCCGGACGTCGTCGAAGAACACCTCGTTGACGTGATCGTGCCCTGCCGCGGCCAGCTTGATCGGGCGGACGGTGACGCCCTGCGCCTTCATGTCGAGCCAGAAGAAGGTCAGGCCCTTGTGCTTGAGCGCCTTGGGATCGTTGCGCGCGATGATCACGCCGTAATCCGAATGCTGGGCAAATGTGGTCCAGAGCTTCTGGCCGTTGAGCTTCCAGCCGTTCCCTTCGGTCTCGACCTTGGTCCGCAGCCCGGCGAGGTCTGAGCCGCCCGAGGGTTCGGAGAACAGCTGGCACCAGATCTCGTCACCGCTGAGCGCTGCGATCGCGCGCTCGCGGGCCCAGGCACGATCCTGCGCGAAGCGGAGCACGATCGGCACCGAGATGCCCAGCGAGACACCGAAATAGGCGATCGGCATGCCGAAGCCCATTTCCTCCTGCTCGAACACCACCTTGTGCAAGGGTGTGAGTCCTTGGCCGCCGAGTTCGGGATCCCAGTGGATGCCGGCGAAACCCGCCGCGAACTTGGCGCGCTGATAGGCGCGGCCGGCGGCCAGATGCTCGGCTTCGGACAGGCCCTGCAGGGCATCGCGGCCGTAGGTCGGCGCGACCGATTGCAGCCAGGCACGCGCCTTTTGCCGATAGGCTTCGATCTCGCTCATGCGCCCGCTCCCGCGAGTTCGTCGACCAGCAGGTCTTCCCAGAACAGCATGTTGCCCTGCTCGATCGCCAGACTGCGCGCGCGGCGCATGTGGAGGTGGAGCCCGCCTTCCCAGGTCGTGCCGATACCCCCGTGGACCTGGACGGCATCGCGCGCGGCGGTGTCGTAGGCCTTGGTCGCACTCAGCCGCGCGGCGGCGGCGGCGGCGAGGAACCCCGGCTGGCCTTCGAGCGCCGCGGCATGGATCGCGTTGGCGCGGGCGATCTCGACCAGGCCGTAGAGCTCGGCCAGCCGGTGCTTGACCGACTGGAACGCGCCGATTGGCTGGCCGAAGGCCTTGCGCTCGTTGGCATAGTCGCGCGCGACGAACAGCAGCGCCTCGGCGCCACCGACCTGTTCGTGCGCGGTGACGACGGCCTGGCACGCGAGCAGGTCGAGCGCGGCGAAGCGCGCGGCCTCGCCGGACAGCAGCAAGGTCGCCGGCGCATCGACGAAGGCGAGATCGGCGAAGAGCCGGCCGTTATCGAAACTGTCGATCGGCTGGCGCGACACCGCGGCGAGTTCGGCCAGGACCAGCGCCGGTTCGCCGGCGTGCTCGGCCCAGACTACAGCAATGTCGGCGACAAGGCCCGCGGTCACGCCGGGCTTGTGCCCGTTCAACCGGCCATCGGCGAAAGTCACGGCCGGGGGCGCGGGCAGGATCGCATTGCCCTCGGCAAAAGCCACGGCGCCCACCACCTCGCCCGTGGCGAGCCGCGGCAGCCAGAGCGCCTGCAACTCCGCATCGGCGGCCTGCAGTGCGCGGACCACGCCGTAGTTGCTCGTCAGGAACGGCGCCCCCGCGGTCGCAGCGCCGCTCGCCTGGGCGACGAGGCCGAGTTCGATCAGGCCGAGCCCCAGCCCGCCCTGCGCCTCGGGCACGGCCAGGGCCGTCCAGCCCTGTTCGACCGCGGTGTCCCAGAAAGTCCGGTCCCAGGCGCCGGTCCGTTCGAGCAGGTCGAGCAACCGCGCCTTGTCGGCACGCGCATAGAGCACGCGACGGGATTCGCGCGCGATCGCTTCCTGCTGCTCGTCGTAGACTATCGACATCCCGCCTGCCCTCGCCGACCGTCCCCATCGGGATCATGCCGTGCCGGGCTAGGCCATGCGGCACACGGCATCAAGCGGGCTTGCCGCTGCGGTCTGTCTGCGGAGGTTGTCCTCCTTCTCTTGCGCTGCAATCCTGCCGCCCAACAACAAGGGAGAGAGACATGGAGATCGTCGCCGAGGGCCTGCGCTTTCCCGAAGGCCCCGCGGTCATGGCCGACGGCTCGGTCATCGTCGTCGAGATCCACGGCGAGCGCGTCACCCGCTGCTGGAACGGCCGCACCGAGACGATCTGCGAAGTACCCGGCGGCCCCAACGGCGCGGCGATCGGCCCCGACGGCGCGCTGTGGCTCTGCAACAACGGCGGCATCGGCAAGACCGGTCCGGGCAGCGAAGGCCGGATCGAACGCGTCGACCTGGCCACGGGCAAGCTCGAACGCGTGTTCGAAACCTGCGACGGCGTACCGCTCGAAGCACCCAACGACCTCGTGTTCTCGGCCGACGGGCGCTTGTGGTTCACCGACATGGGCACGCTCCACTTCGGCGAGCATGGGGTGAAGAGCAAGGCGTTCGGCGGGCTCTATTCGGGGCTGGCCGACGGCTCCTCGCTCACCGCGATCAAGCGCGGCACCCTGTCTTATAACGGCATCGGCCTCTCGCCCAACGGCGCGCACGTCTATTGCGCCGACACCTTCCAGGCGCGGCTGTTCCGCTACGACGCGCGCGTGGCAGCGCAGGAGCCGGTCTACGTCGCGACCGGCCTCGGCAACGTCGGCTTCGACTCGCTGGCGGTGACCGCGGCCGGCAACGTCTGCGTCGCGACGATCTTCTCGGGCGGGCTAACCACGATCACGCCCGACGGCCAGGTGTCGATGCTGGCGATCCCCGAAGACGTCAGCGTGACCAACATCGCCTTTGGCGGCGAGGACATGCGCGACGCTTATGTCACCTATTCGAACCGCGGCTGGCTAGTACGCCTGCGCTGGGACGAGCCGGGCCTGAAGCTCGCGTTCAACGCTTAGCCCCGCTCCTTCGCGATCACCGCGACGGTGAAGCGCGATATGCAGACCAGTTTGCCGGCTTCGTCCTCGATGCGGATAGACCAGACGTGGGTCGAACGGCCGAGCGCTTCGGGCCGCGCGGTGGCGTAGACCCAGCCGGAGAAGGCCGGGCGGATGTGGTTGGCGTTGATCTCCTGCCCGACCGCGACCGAGGTTTCGCCGTCGATGCACAGGTTGGCGGCGATCGAGGCGACGGTCTCGGCCAGTGCCACCGAGGCGCCGCCATGGAGCCGCCCGAACGGCTGGTGCGTGCGCTCGTCGACCGGCATGCGCATGCGCAACCAGTCGTCGCCGCAATCGACCACTTCCATGCCCAGATGCGCGTGCAGCCCGCGGCTGCGGACATGCTCGAGCCGATCGGCCGAAGGCCGTTCTCCGCCGAACCAGATCATGCGATGCCCGCCACCGGATGCGGTACGTAGGGTGCCTGCAAGGCCTCGACCTCCTCGGCCGAGAGTTCGACATCGAGCGCGGCGAGCGCATCGTCGAGATGGCGCATCTTCGAGACGCCGACGATCGGCGCGGTCACGTCGGGCTGGGCCAGGACCCAGGCCAGCGCCACCTGCGCCATCGGCACCCCGCGCGCGGTAGCGATCTTCTCGACCGCCGCGACGACCGCGCGGTCGCTCTCCTCGGTCTTGGAATAAAGGTTGGCCTGGATCTTGTCGCTCTGCGCGCGCGCCGTATCACCACCCCAGGGACGGGTCAGCACGCCGCGCGCAAGCGGGCTCCACGGGATCACGCCGATGCCCTGGTCGCGGCAGAGCGGCAGCATCTCGCGCTCTTCCTCGCGGTAGATCAGATTGACGTGGTTCTGCATCGACACGAAGCGCGCCCAGCCGCGGCGTTCCGAGATGTTGAGTGCCTTGAGGAACTGCCAGGCATGCATCGACGAGGCGCCGATATAGCGCGCCTTGCCCGCGCGGACGATGTCGTTCAGCGCCTCGAGCGTTTCCTCGATCGGCGTCTCGTCGTCCCAGCGGTGGATTTGGTAGAGATCGACATAGTCGGTGCCGAGCCGGCGCAGGCTATCGTCGATCGCCTGGAACAGCGCTTTGCGCGACAGACCTGACTGGTTCGGCCCCTTGCCCCAGCGGCCGTTGGCCTTGGTCGCGATGACGATCTCGTCGCGGCGGGCGAACTCCTTGAGCGCGCGCCCTGTCACTTCCTCGGACGAACCCGCGGCGTAGATGTTCGCGGTATCGAAGAAATTGATCCCGGCCTCGACCGCCCGGCGCAGCACCGGTCGACTCGCCTCCTCGTCGAGAATCCAGGGATGCCAGCCCTTCGACGGATCGCCGAAGCTCATGCAGCCGAGGCAGAGCCGCGAGACCTTGAGGCCAGTCTTTCCGAGGTTAACGTAATCCATGAGCTTGGGCATCCTATCGAACGAACGGCGTATATTTCTCAGAATTAGTCGGCACAAAATTCAATCGCTTGGCGATGAAACTTCACATTCATGCAAATCCTAAACCCCGCCCGCTGCTGCAGGTGTCGACCGGCGCGACGATTGCTCGGCTCGTCGCATACTAGGTCGGGAATAATGGCGTTGTTAACCACGATCCTTGTATTTCGGAAGACGTGGAACACGCAGCCGCCCGCGCGAGAGGAAACCGGAACTGGCTGAGCGCGATCGCGCTCGCCACGGTCTATTTCGCGCTCGCGGCCCTGACCTTGCGCTACACCCGTTTCAACGGCGGCGTCGCGCTGATCTGGATCGCCACCGCACCGCTGCTCGCCTATCTCGTCACCCGCCCCAAACGGCTCTGGCTGATCCCCGCGCTCGCCTGCGGCCTGGCCGGCGCCACCGCGACCATCATCTTCGGACTCGGCCCCAAGGCCGCCCTCCCCTTCGCGCTGATAAATGTCGGCGAAGCGATCGGCGGCGCGCTGATCCTGCGCCGGATGCTGCCCCGCTCCTATCGCTTCGAATCGCTGCGCGAGATCGGCATCTTCCTCGGCGTCGCGGGCCTGCTGATGCCCGCGGTCGCCGGCTTCTTCGCCGGCCTGACCGCCAATGCGGTCACCGGCCTGCCGATGCTGCGCAACTGGTTCGACTATTTCACCGGCCACGGCCTTGGCGCCATCGCCTTTACCCCGCTGGTCCTGCTCGCATCGAGCGGCGAAGTGCGCAACTGGACCGCCAAGGCGAACGCGCGCGAGCGGATCGAGGCGGCATCGCTGGTCGTGATCATGGGCGTGGTGACGCTCGGCGCATTCACCCAGAACGTCCTGCCGCTGCTGTTCCTGCCGATCCTGCCGATGATGATCGCGGTGTTCCGCATCGGCCGGCTCGGCGCGGCGCTGACGATCACCTTGCTGACCGTGATCGCGCTGATCTGCACGATCGAAGGCGCCGGCCCGATCAACCTGATCGCCGGCAGCAGCGGCATGCACGCGCAGTTCCTGCAGTTCTACCTGGCCTGCGCCGTGCTGATCGCCTGGCCCGCGGCGGCCGAGCTCAAGCACCGCAAGATCATCCATGGCCAGCTCCAGGCCGCCTCGGCGGTCGCGCGTCTGGTGGTCGACCGGACCGGCGACATCATCATCTATTTCGCGGTCGACGGGACGATGCAGTACATCTCGCCGGCGATCGAGATCATCGCCGGCTATGGTCCCGACGAACTGACCGGCAAGATGCCGCATTCGCTGATCCATCCGGCCGACATGGACGAAGCCATCCGCATCCACCGCCTGGCGCTGCAGCACCCCGACGACACCTTCATCGTCGAATACCGCGCGCGCAGCGCCGACGGATCCTATGCCTGGTACGAAGGCCACAGCCGCGCGACGGTCGACGAGGCCGGCCAGTCGAGCGGCGTGGTCAGCATCATCCACGGCGTTTCGGCGCGCAAGGATGCCGAGGACGCGCTGGTGCGCGAGACGCAGACCGATCCGCTGACCGGCGTGCTCAACCGCCGCGGCTTCGACGCCGCGCTGGCCGAGCGCTTCGCCGCGGGCAGCCCGGTCGCGCCGTTCACGATCGTGATGTTCGACCTCGACCACTTCAAGGCGATCAACGACACCTACGGGCACGAGACCGGCGATCTCGTCATCAAGGCCTTTGCCGAACACCTGCAGGGCATGCTGCGCAAGAACGACGCGGTCGCGCGCTTCGGCGGCGAAGAATTCGTCGCGATCCTCGACGGCGCGACGGCCCAGACCGCGCACGAGGTCTGCGAGCGGCTACGCGTCGGCTTCGCCCAGTTCCAGAGGCAGGCGGTCGATGGCCGCGCCTTCAGCGTCACGGTCAGCGGCGGCATCGCGGTCTACCGCGAGGGCATGGACGTGGCGCGGCTCCTCGCGGAAGCCGACGCGGCGCTCTATCGGGCAAAATCGGAAGGTCGCAACCGCCTGGCGCTGGCAGCCTGACCCCAGCCGGATACCACCGACTTCAGGTCAGCAGCACCTGCGCCGCGGGCGCCTGCTCGAGCGGCAGGTCGACGTGGAAGATCGTGCCGACACCCTCACGCGTGTTGACGTGGATCCGGCCGCCGTGGCGTTTGACGATGCCCTTGCAGATCGCGAGCCCCAGCCCCGCCCCGCCCTGCGCATCACGCGTCTCCTGCGCGAAGCGTGAGAACAGACGCTCGCGGAATTCTGCGGATATGCCGGGCCCGCGATCGATGACGCTGATCCGCATGCCCTCGGCCCCGGGCCTCAGCCTTACGCGCACGCGGCTCCCCTTGGGCGAGAACTTCGCGGCGTTGGACAGGAGGTTGTCCATGACCTGGAGCATGCGGCCGCGATCGAGCTCGGCCGAGATCGGCGCCGCGGGCACTTCGAGATCGATCTCCACCCCACGGCTCTGCGCGTAGATCTGGTTCTGCTCGATCGCGTCGCGGAGCATCGCGGTCACGTCGATCGGCTCGAAGCGAAATTCGAACATGCCGGCTTCGAGCTTGTCGATCTCCAGCAGGTCGTTGACGATGCGCGCGAGCCGATCGGCGTTCTTGCCCGCCACCTCGATCAGATGCTGGGCGCTCGGCTCGAGTTCTCCGCCCAGCCCGCCCTGGAGCAGGCCGAGCGCGCCGACGATCGCGGTCAGCGGCGTGCGCAGTTCGTGGCTGACCGTGGTGACGAGTTCGTCCTTGAAGCGCGCCGCCGCGCGTTCGGTCGTGACGTTGCGCAGCCGCATCAGGAAACAGCCGTCGTCGATCGGCATCCAGACGACTTCGACGATCGTGCCGTTGACCATCTCGCGCTCGCCCTGCGCCGGCTTGCGCGAGCGGATCATCGCCATGATCCCGTCCGCGAGCGTCGCGGGATCTCCGGGGCCATAGTCGCCGCGATCGGCCAGGGCGCGCAGCATCGGTAGCGCCGGTGCGCCCAGATGGATCAGTTCGCTCGGCATTTCGAGCAGTTCGGGAAAGACGTCGTTCCACAGGCAGACGCGATCGTCCGCGTCGAGCACCATGAAGCCCTCCTCGAGGTTATCGAGCAAGGCCCGCAGAAGCGGGGACAGATTGCGACCCTTTTCCAGGCAGTCGGATCCCTTCGACGCGCCAGGGCTCTAAGGCCCTGAAAATTTTTACGCCTCACACCGAAGATTGTCGATCCGCGCGCGCATCCAATTCGGAGGAATCACCGGACATATGGAACTTGAGTTCCGATTATGCTTGTTTGAGCGAATCCCGCGACAGACGGGACCAGAACCGACAGGATTGGGAACCAGGATGACCGACGACGCGCTGCACCGCCCGCTCTACACCGCGGATCTCCTCGTCAACGCGCTGAGCAGCGCGGCCGACCGGCCGATGCTCCACCTGCTCGGCGGCCCGACCCTGACCGCGGGCGAAGTGCGCGACGAGACCAGCCGCATGGTCCAGGCGCTCGCCAGCCTCGGCGTCGGCCGCGGCACGCACGTGGGGCTGATCTCGCCCAACCGCCCCGAAGTGCTCCACGTCAGCCACGCGGTGCAGATCCTCGCGGCAATCTACGTGCCGATGCATCCGCTCGCCGGGCTGGCCGACCATCTGCATGTGATCCGCGATTCGGGCGTCGAGCTGCTGGTGTTCGACGGCACCCGCTTCGCCGACCGTGCCGGCGAGATCGGTGCCGCCGTCCCGGACCTGAGGCTCATGGCCTTCGGCGAATGCGCGATCGCCGCGGACCTTTCGCAGCTCGCCGCCGGCTTCGCGCCGCAGCCGCTGGTGGCGCCGCGGGTAGAGCCCAGCGACGTCATGCGGCTCGGCTATTCGGGCGGGACCACGGGCAAGCCCAAGGCGATCCCCTCGATCCAGCGCGTCGGGGTTACGACCCTGCAGATCATGATGACCGACTGGGAATGGCCCGCCGAACCGCGGGTGCTCACCTGCACGCCGCTGAGCCACGCCGGCGCGGCGATGTTCCTGCCGACCCTGCTTCGCGGCGGAACGATGGTCGTCCAGCCGGGTTTCGAGCCCGTCGCTGTGATGGAGAACATCGAAAAGTACCGGATCAACTGCATGATGCTGGTGCCGACGATGATCTATGCCCTGCTCGACCATCCGCGCTTCGGCGAGTTCGACCTGTCGAGCCTCGAGACCGTGTTCTACGGCGCCTCGGCGATCGCGCCGGCGCGGCTCCGCGAGGCAATCGAGCGGATCGGCCCGGTGTTCCAGCAGTTCTACGGCCAGGCCGAGGCACCGATGGCGCTGACCATCCTGCGCAAGGCCGAGCACGACGTCACCGATCTGCGCCGGCTCGCGAGCTGCGGCCGGCCGACGCCCTGGGTCAACCTCGCGCTGCTCGATGCCGAGGGCCAGCCCGTCCCCGACGGCGAGCCCGGCGAGATCTGCGTGCGCGGGCCGCTGGTGATGGACGGCTATCGCGACAATCCCGAGCTCAACGCCGAGACCTTCCGCGACGGCTGGCTGCACACCGGTGACGTCGCCGTGCGCGATCCCGGCGGCTTCCTGCGCATCGTCGATCGCACCAAGGACATGATCGTGACCGGCGGCTTCAACGTCTATCCGCGCGAGATCGAGGACATCATCGGCGAGCATCCTGCCGTGGCGCAGGTCGCGGTGATCGGCGTGCCGCATCCGAAATGGGGCGAGGCGGTCAAGGCCTTCGTCGTGCTCAAACCGGGCACGCGTGCCGATCCGGCCGAGCTGACCGCGCCGGTGGCAGCGCGCAAGGGCTCGTTCCAGGCACCCAAGGCGGTCGAATTCGTCGAAACGATCCCGCAGACGCCGGTCGGCAAGCCCGACAAGAAGGCGCTGAGGGCGCTGGCGGTGCAAGGGTAGAGCCGTCACCGCTTCCAAATTCTCTCGTCGCCCCTGCGAAGGCAGGGGTCCAACCGGGCTCTCGCTCTGCAACGGAAGGCGCGGGAAGGCACGGTCAGTTAGGCCCCTGCCTTCGCAGGGGCGACGGGACAACAATAAAGCGAAGCCGTCAGCAAAGCCGTGAGCCCAGCGGCCACAGGCTCCTCCACACGCAAACCTTGCCCGCTTCCACCCACCTGCTAAGGCACCGATCGGATACATTTTGGGAGTCGTCATGATCCAGCTCGAACAGGCCCGCACCGTCATCGCCGCCGCCCGCGCACACGGGCGCGAGCACGGATTGAAGCCGCTGACCGTCGTCGTGCTCGACGCCGGCGGCCACCTCGTCGCGATGGAGCGCGAGGACGGTTCGGGATACGGTCGCCCGCAGATCGCCCAGGGCAAGGCCGCGGGTGCGCTCGCCATGGGCACGTCGAGCCGCGTGCTCGGCGACATGGCCGCGGACCGGCCGCAGTTCATCGCCGCGCTCTCGGTCGCCTGGGAAGGCAAGCTGATTCCCGCAGCCGGCGGCGTGCTGATCCGCGACGCGGCCGGCACCCTGCTCGGCGCGGTTGGCGTCAGCGGCGATCTGTCTGACAAGGATGAAGAAGCCGCCCAGGCCGGCATTCACGCGGCCGGGCTCGCCCAGGGCTGAGCGCAGCGCTTGATCCCCTCCCCGCCGCGTGATCATTCTCGCGGCGAGAGGGAGATGCCGCGATGAACGACAATTCGCCGGACCACGGCCTGCAGCTGACGTCGACGCTGGAGGCCGACGGCACCTTGCGGCTGGTCCTGGCCGAAGTGTCGGTCGACGCGCCGGCGGCCGACGAAGTGCTCGTCCGGCTCGAAGCGGTACCGATCAATCCCTCGGACCTGATGCCGCTGCTCGCCGGCGCCGATCCCGCAGCCGCGCATTTCGGCGGCAGCACCGCGGGGCCCGAAGTGACGATCACGCTCTCGCCCGAAGCCGCGCAGGCCTATGCCGGAAGGATGGGCGCGGCGCTGCAGCCTGGGCTCGCCGGAGCCGGCACGGTGATCGCGGCGGGTGCCGAGGCGAGCCACCTGCTCGGCCAGCGCGTCACCCTGCTATCGCTGCGCCGCGGGACCTTCGGCCAGTACGTCACCGTCTCGACCGCCGAATGCGCGGCTTTGCCCGAGAGCGTCTCGGCACGCGAAGGCGCCGACGCCTTCTGCAACCCGATGACCGCACTGGCCATCGCCGAGACCGTTCGGCTCGACGGCCACAAGGCGCTGGTCCACACGGCCGCCGCCTCCAACCTCGGACAGATGCTCGTGCGCATCTGTGCCGAGGACGGCATTCCGCTGGTCAACGTCGTGCGCCGCGCCGAACAGGCGCAGCTGCTACGCGAGCTCGGCGCCGAGCATGTCTGCAATTCGGCCGATCCCGACTTCGCCGAGCATCTCCGCGCCGCGATCGCCGCCACCGGCGCGACCGTCGCCTTCGACGCGATCGGCGGCGGCACCTCGCCGGGCCTGCTGCTCGCCGCGATGGAGGAGGTCGCCGCCGCGCAGATGGGCTTCTACAGCCCCTACGGCTCGCTGACGCTCAAGCAGGTCAACATCTACGGCCATCTCGATCGTTCGCCGACCGTGCTGCACAACGCGCGCTACGGCATGCTCTGGGACGTGCGCAACTGGGCGCTGCCGCGCACGCTGGGCCAGCTTCCGCCCGAACGCATTGCGGCGATGAACGCGCGCGTCCTGGCCGGGCTCAAGACGACCTTCGCCAGCCATTTCACCCGCGAGATCTCGCTGGCGCAGGTGCTCGATCGCGAGACGATGACCGCCTATGCCAAGCTGGCGACGGGCGAGAAGTTCGTGATCAATCCGACGCTTTAGCGGCGTCGGCCAAGCGCTCGTTGGCCATGATGCCGTCGATGACGAAATCGGCGATGGCATCGCGGATGTCCTCGTCCTTGGCCATGCCCGCGGGGAACAGCCAGTCCTTGAACATCAGGCTGGCGAGCACGGCGACGAAGGACACGCGCACCATCAGCTTGGGATCGACCGGCGCGCCCTCGCCCACGCGGTTGGTCATGACGCTGGCGCCCTGCTCGAAATAGGCGCGCAGGCCTTCCATGTCGCTGACCGGGTTGGTCGCCTCGGGCGAATAGGCCGAGGCGACGATCAGCGACATGAACATGCGCGAGTGCTGCTCGACGAAGTCCTGCAACTCGTTGATGTAGCGCCGCGCCATGCCGCGCATCGTCGTGTTGTCGCCGAGCGGCACCTGGTTGGCCTCGTGGAAGGCGACGAGATGGCGGTTGAGCGGCTTGAAGATCGCGGCGCGGAACAGCTCCTGCTTCGAGCCGTAGAACCGGAAGATCTGCGCCTCGGTCACTTCGGCGCGCCGTGCGATCGCCGCGGTCGTCGCGCCCGAATAGCCGGCGTTCTCGAACTCCTCGGCGGCGGCATCGAGAATGCGGTCGGCCACTTCCTCGGACGAACGGCGTTTGCGGCGCGGCTGCTCGGTCATCGCTGCGCTCTTGCCGCCTTGCGCCTTCGTCACCTGGTACTCCCCGTTGGCCAGAAGATCATCCCTAATGTTACATAGCTTTGCTGCCAAGTTCCGGCCGGGCAAACGCGTTGAAACTTCCCAGCCTTATCCTAGATTCCATGGGGATGAACGGGAGAATTTCATCGTGAACGGATTGAAGACGGCCATGCTTCTGGCGGCGCTGACGGCGCTGTTCATGGCCTTGGGATACATGTTCGGCGGAACCGGTGGCGCGATGATCGCGCTGCTGATCGCCGCGGGCATGAATCTCTTCACCTATTGGAACGCCGACAAGCTGGTCCTGCGCATGCACAACGCGCGCGAGGTCGACGCGGCTTCGGCACCGGACTTCTATGGCCTCGTCGCCGACCTCACGCGCCGCGGCAACCTGCCGATGCCCAAGGTCTACGTGGTCGACGACCCGAGCCCCAACGCCTTCGCCACCGGCCGCAATCCCGAGAATGCCGCGGTCGCCGCGACGACGGGCCTGCTCAACATGCTGACCCGCGACGAGGTCGCCGGGGTCATGGCGCACGAACTCGGCCACGTCCGCAACCGCGACACCCTGGTCATGACCATGGTCGCGACGATCGCGGGTGCCGTGTCGATGATCGCCAATTTCGGCCTGTTCTTCGGCGGACACGGTGAGGACCGGCCCAACCCGCTGGTTGCCCTGCTGGCCGTGTTCATGGCGCCCTTCGCGGCGATGATCGTGCAGATGGCGATCAGCCGCACGCGCGAGTACGGCGCCGACCGCGCCGGCGCCGAGATCAGCGGCAATCCGCGCGCACTGGCCTCGGCCCTGGCTAAGATCGCCGGTCCGGCCCAGCATCGGCCGAGCGAAGCGGCGATGCGCAACCCGGCGGCGGCGCAGCTCTACATCGTGCCGACGTCGGTCTCGGAGATGTTCTCGACCCACCCGGCGACCGACAAGCGCATCGCCGCGCTTCAAGCGATGGCCGGCACCGGTGCGAGCGGCACGCCGCCCCAGCCCGTCCGCCGCTCCGCGCTCGATCCGCATCGGCGCTGAACCGCTTGTTTCTCGCGGACATGGGCCTTTTCCCGCGATGCGCCTTCGCTGCAGCGATGACTGGGATCCCCGCGGGTTGAGGCCGAACGGCCGGTGTGGCAGAGTCCCGTGCAATCGCGAGTGAGCAAGACCCCCATTGCCTAGGCTTGGGGGTGTTGTACATTTGTTCAGCAGAAAACGAATCCAAGAGGTGTGGGAGTGCTCAAATCAGCTAACACGGGCCTGCGCGACGTGCCGTTCCCGATCGAAGATCCCGAACGCATCCCGGCTCAGCGCTATTTCGATGATGAATTCTATCAGATGGAGCTGGAACACGTCTGGCCGCACGTCTGGCAGAATGCCTGCCGCATCGAGCAGATCCCCGAGGAAGGCGACTGGATCGAATACCAGAACGTCGGCAAGTCGGTCCTGATCGTCAACACCAAGGACGGCATCAAGGCGTTCCACAACGCCTGCCGCCACCGCGGCGTGCCGATCGCGGGCAACCCGCTCAAGGACGACCTGACCGGCGGCGGTCACGGCAACTGCCGCAAGTCGGGCTTCGTTTGCCCGTTCCACGGCTGGCGCTGGAACGCCGAGGGCGAGAACACGATGGTGTACGGCAAGCACCTGTTCTCGGAACGGCAGCTCGATCCCGCCGACATCAACCTGGTCCCCTGCCGCGTCGACACCGCGATCGGCTGCGTCTGGATCAACTTCGACGACGACGCGCCGAGCCTGCGTGAATCGATCGGCCCGCTGATCGACCGCCTCGAAGCGCACAACCTGCACAAGCTGCACGCCGAGTGGCAGTTCGGCACGGTCCTTCCGGCCAACTGGAAGGTCGCGATGGAAGCCTTCATGGAAGGCTATCACGTGATGAAGACCCACCCGCAGCTGCAGGCCGCGCATCCCGAGATGTACGGCTCGATGTACGAGAAGCCGCGCGGGCCGATGCCGCAGATGGCCGATCCCGAGCTTTCGCACACCGAGAACCAGAAGATCCAGGTCGGATCGATGGCGCTGCTCAGCGAAGGCATGGCCGGCATGCTCCACGCCAAGGAGCTCGAGATCGCGCGCGGGATGGTCGGCATCGAGGAAGGCCTTCCCGAAGACAAGAACATGGCCGTGTTCCAGTGGCTCGGCATGGTCATGCATCAGATCTCGACGCAGCTGCAGGCGCGCGGCGAGCCCGTGCCCGACCTGTGCACGGTGACCCAGACCGATCCGATCAAGTCGGTCGAGTTCCTGTTCCCGCACTACTTCCTGCTGCCCTATTTCAGCAGCTTCTCGGCCTACCGCATCCGTCCGCTCGGCCCGGAATCGTGCTTCTTCGAGCTGTGGTCGCTGACCACCTTCCCCGAAGGCGAAGAGCCCGAGCCGGTCATGGGGCCGACGATCCTGCCTTACGACAGCCAGGAATTCCCGCCGATCCCGCGGCAGGACTATGCCAACATTCCGATCCAGCAGCAGGGCATGCATGCCAAGGGCTTCGAATTCATGCGCCTGTCGCGCGACGTCGAAGGCATGATCAGCAACTACCAGCGGATCATCGACGGCTACATCGCCGGCGTGCCGCAGAAGAAGCTGGCCGAAGCCAACCAGCTGCTCGCGGGCAACTTCGACGGTCCGATCCTCGAATTCGATTTCTGATCGGAACCTGACGACCAAACAGAAAAGCCCCGGACGCGAGTCCGGGGCTTTTTCTATTCCTCCCCGCTCCGGGGAGGAATTACCAAAGCGGCCGTTCCTGCAATGCGCGCCGACGCTCGCGGACGATCTCCTGCCGCTGTTCGGTCGTCACCGTGGCGACGCCCTTGGGCAGCGCCTTCAGCACCTCGGTCACCTTGACCTTCTTCACCGTCGGCATCGGCTGGCTGTCGCAGCCGGTCCAGCGGCCCTGGATGATCCCGGTCGGATGACCCGCCGTGTCGAGCCAGTTCCGCGCGCCCGGATCGCGCGCCGAGACGACGATGCGCAGCTTGCCGTCGGGATCGGCGGGCGCCTGGGCGCCGTTGAGGCTCGAATGGTTGTTGTACCAGTCAGTGGTTTCGTAGAGCTCGTTGGTCAGGATCAGCGAGCGATAGTCGCACTTCGCCGGGATCGGCGATTCGATGATCAGCGCCTCGTCGTCCTTAAGATCGTAGACGCCCTCGTAGTAGAACTGCCCCTGGAGGATCGAGCCGGGCGGGTTGAAGATCTTGAGGCTGTTGACGAAGCCCTCCTGGCGCAGCTTCTCGACATGATCGACGAACAGCAGCGCGATGAAATCGACCTGGCGCGGCAGCGCGCGCAGCTTCTGTTCGAGCCATGTCGCGGTCGGACGCGGCCGGGCCGCAGGCTTGTCGATGCGCTCGATCGCCAGAGTCGGCTCGACCTCCTTGCTCCAGTCGGCGCTGACGAAGCGGACCATCAGGCGGTTGGCGCTGGGCTTCAGCTCCCACCAGTCGCCGCTATAGCCCGCAGGCTTGGTCGCGCTCAACAGCACGTCGAAGCGGCCGTCCTTGTCGGCCTTGAGCGTCGACAGATCGAGCTGCGCGGCAGCGCCCTGGTTCCGCTCGGACGGCGGCAGGACCTGTTGCATCACCGCGAGCGAGACGTCGCCACGCTGACCGCGCAGGCGGTAGGAGCCGCCCGGCGTGATCGAAGCGCTGCGATAGATCGTATCGGCGTTGGGCTGGCCGATGTTGAGCACCTGCCCCAAGGTGGGCAGGAACTGCGGCGCGTCGCCGTCGCCGCCGATCGCCTCGAGCGTCTGCGAGGCCAGCGCCTCAAGCGCTAGCCGCGCGACCTCTTGCTGGATCTGCGGATCGCGGCGCTGCGCCTCGGGCAGCTTGGCGAGCATGCGATCGGGCAAGGTGCGCAGGCTCTCGACGAAGTCCTGCCAGCCCGCCACCGTCGGTGGTACCGAGGTGTCGGCGGGTGCGGCGGCGGCGCGCGCGGTCCAGCCGAGCGAGGCCAGGGCGACGGCGGCAAGCCCCAAGGGCCACAGGCGTTTGTTCATTTGTCATCCTCCCAGATCCGAATGGTGGCCAGTCTGGCCACGCGCGACCGATCAGGCAACGCCCGTCGCGCCCGCCGGGCCGTTCATCGCCTTGGCAGCACTGCCCATCTGGAACATTGCGCCGCGCCGGGCTTTGTGCGGGAACCAGTTCAAGGGATGACAGCCATGCAACGTTCGCTTCTGATCCTCGCCACCGCGGCTCTGACGATCGGCACCGCCACCAGCGCCGACGCACGCACCTGCCGCCGCCTCAACAAGACCGAAGGCGCCGTCGTCGGCGCGGCCGGCGGCGCCGTGCTCGGCGCAGTCGTCGGTGGCCGCGGCGCACCGATCATCGGCGCGGTCGCGGGCGGCGTCGCGGGTCACGAGATCGCGCGCACCAAGTACAACAAGAACTGCCGCCGCGTGTATCGCCGCAGCCGGCGCTGATTTGACGAAAGGCAGGGACATCCGTCCCTGCCTACGGCACCGGACCACGCCCCCACCCGGCCTCCCATAGGGTACTATCTTAGGGAGGCCGGGTGGGGGCGTGGGCCTGTGCCGTTTTCAGTCGTCAGACTGACTATTCGCCCGAAAGGAAGGCGACCAGCGACTTGACCTTCTTCTGCCGCCACTGCGGCAGCGGCGCGACCAGCCAGTAGCCGCGGCGTCCCTGTTCGATCGGTCCTTCGGGCTTGACCCGGCCATCGTCGATCCAACTCTGCGCGAGCAGCGCGGGAACGCGCGCCCGGCCGAGGCCGGCCGCCGCCGCGGCGATCGCCTCGCCGGCGTCACCGACGATCAGCGGCGCCTTCTCGTGCCCCTCGATATGCGCGAGGTCGCCCGGCCAGGCGATCCACTCGCCCTCGCCCACGGTCACGCGCTCGGGCGCGCCGAGGGCCACGCCTTCGAGATCGCCCGGCCCCTCGGTCCAGCGCACGGCGATGTCGAGGTTGGCCTCGGTGAAGTCGGTCATCTCGCCATCGACCAGGACATAGCGGACCTGCGGGTTGGCGGCGCGGAAGGCGGCCAGACGCTCGGCCAGCCAGGCGACGAAGAAGTCGCGCGGAGCGGCGATCGTGTAGACGTGGCTCGACTGGCCCGCCTGCATCGCCTGCACCGCATCCTCGAAATGGAGGAAGCCCGTGCGCAGCGATTCGAGCCCGGCCTGCGCCTCGTCGGTCAGTTCGAGGCCTTTCGACGTACGGCGGAACAGCACGACGCCGAGCAGGTCCTCGAGCGCGCGGATCTGCTGACCGACCGCAGCCGGCGTCACCGCCAGCTCGTCGGCGGCGCGGGTGAACGAGAGGTGCCGGGCGGCCGCATCGAAGACGCGCAGGGCGTTGAGCGGCAGATGGGTGCGCTTCATGCCCCGGTCCTATGGCAAAGACCGGCGGGTTACAACGCCTGGGAGTAAGGTCCGCTCAGCCCGCGGTCGCGGGGGCGGCCAGCGGGAAGAACGGGATCGCCGCCTGGAATTCCGATCCGTCGTGGCGACGGAAGGTGTAGTGGCCTTCCATCGAGCCGTGCGGCGTGGTCAGCGGGCAGCCCGAAACATAGTCGTGGCTCTGCCCCGGGCGCAGGATCGGCTGTTCGCCGACGACGCCGTCGCCATCGACGAAGTTGACCATGCCGCGCCCGTCGGTGATCCGCCAATGGCGGGTGATGAGCTGGACGGTCTCGTCCGAATCGTTTTCGATGCGGATGTGATAGACCCAGAACCACTTCCCGGCCTCGATCCGCGACTGTTCGGGCAGGAAATTCACCGCGACACGCACGGTGATCCCGCCGCTGGCCGCGGCCACGGCAGCGCCGCTCGCGTCGATCACGCTGACCGGAGTGATCGCGGCGTGCTGGAACAGTTCCTTCATAGCGGCGGGAACCTAACGCCTGAATCGGAGCCGTTCAACCACGGTCTGATCGAGAACGGGGCGGCCAACGCCAAGGCTCCGACTAGTCGAGCGGTATCGCCATTTCGGCCAGCTCGCGCTCGGCCCAGAACAGCCGTCCGGTATATTCGGCCGGATTCTCGCAGGCCGAGAAGTAGACGATCATGCGCGCGGGGACGGTCATCGGCACGGCGACGCTGTCGTCGAGCCCCAGTTCGCGCACGCGGATCGCGACGAGCTCGGTCGAGACGAGCCCCGGATGCAGCCCGACGACGAAGATGTTCTTCTCCGCGAGTTCGGGCGCCAGGGCATTGCCCAACCGGTCGAGCGCGCGCTTGCTGGCGTAATAGGCCGGATGGGTCAGGCTGAACTTGCCCACGGCGTTCACCTTGGGCGGCTCCTCGGGCAGGCGGAAGACCTCGCCGCTGCCAGTCGAAAGGTTGATGATCCGCCCGCCGCCGCGCTTCTCCATGATCGGCCAGCACATCTGGATCAGCGAGAAGGGCGCGTGGACGTTGACGTCGAACTGGTAGAGCCAATCCTCGCGGCTCAGTTCGAGCGAGCCGATGTTCCAGTAGTCGCCCGTGGTCGCGGCGGCGTTGTTGACGAGAATGTCGACCCCGCCGAAGCGCGCGACCGTGGCATCGACCAGGTTCTGGAGGTCGGCCTCCTTGGCCAGATCGGTCGGCACGGCCAGGGCACCGACACCCAAGGCCTCGATCTGCTGCAGGGTCTCGCCCAGGGTGCCGGGCAGCGCGTTGTCCACCTCGACCGTGCGCGCCGCGATGACGACGTTTGCGCCGCGCCGGGCGAAGTCCATCGCCGCCTGCTTGCCCACGCCGCGGCTCGCGCCGGTGATGATGACGGTCTTGCCTTCTAGGCTCAGCTCGCGCTGACGTTCCATTCCGCATTCTCCCTTGTCGTTGCCGACAGGGAAGCATGGAGCACGACGCGAACAAAGCATCGTCGCGCCGGAAAGCGCAAAATCAGGACATCGCCGCCACGACCATGCCCAGGCATCGCCGTGGCGAACGAAAGGTCAGAGCCCGGCCTTGCGGAACGCCTGGTCGAGATCCTCGATCAGATCGTCGGGATCCTCGAGCCCCACGTTCATGCGCAGCATGCCGTCGACCACGCCCATCTCGGCGCGCGCCGCATCGCCGATCGAGCTGTGCGTCGTCGAAGCCGGATGGCAGATCAGCGAGCGCGTATCGCCGATGTTGTTCGAGATATCGATCAGCTCGAGCGCATCGAGCACGGCCCAGGCCTGCTCGCGGCCGCCGTCGAGCAGCATCGAGAAGATCGCGCCGCCCGCGCTCATCTGCTTGCGCGCGAGCTCGTACTGCGGATGGCTCTCGAGCCCCGGGTGCAGGACGCGGGGGACGCGGCTCTCGACGAACTTGCCGACCTTGACCGCGTTCTCGCTCTGGCGATGCGCGCGCAGGTCGAGCGTCTCGAGCCCCTTGAGGACGATCCAGGCGTTGAACGGCGCCAAGGTCGGCCCGGTGTTGCGCTGGAAGGGCAGCAGCTTGCCGTCGATCCACTCCTTCGAACCGCAGACCGCCCCCGCGAGCACGCGGCCCTGGCCGTCCATCAGCTTGGTCGCCGAATAGGCGACGACGTCGGCGCCCAATTCGAGCGGGCGCTGCAGCGCCGAGGTGCAGAAGGCGTTGTCGACGACGGTGACGATCCCGTGTGCTTTGCCGAGCGCCGAGACGAAGGCGATGTCGACCACGTCGAGCGTCGGGTTCGCCGGCGTCTCGAAGAAGAAGACCTTGGTCTCCTTGCGGATCGCCTTTTCCCAGGCGTCATTGTCGCGGCCGTCGACGAACGAAGCCGTGATGCCGAAGCGCGGCAGCAGGTTGTCGATCACCCAGCGGCAGGGGCCGAACATCGCCTTGGCCGCGACGAGGTGGTCGCCGACCGAGAGCTGGCACAGCAGCGCCGCGGTCATCGCCGCCATGCCCGAAGCCTGGGCGCGGCAGGCCTCGGCGCCTTCCATCATGGCGATGCGCTCTTCGAGCATCTGCACCGACGGGTTCTGCGTGCGCGAATAGGTCATGCCCGGCTTCTCGCCGGCGAAGCGCGCGGCCGCCTCGGCGGCGCTGTCGTAGGTGTAGCCCGAGTTGATGAACATCGCCTCGCTGGTTTCACCCTGTTCCGAGCGCCAGGTGCCGGCACGCACGGCATGCGTGGCGGAGCGCCATTTCGAGGTGATCGAGCGGTCTTGTCCGGTAGAGCGTTTCATGGCCCGGCTTCTAGGAGTCGCGGCAAGCGCGCGCAAGCGGTGGAAGACCACGACTGCGGGGGCTTTGTCTTTTCGCCGCGTTCCTCTATCCGACGCGCTGATGCAGACCTCGCCGACGCAAGACCGCGACCCGCTCTTCTGGACCGCGGGCCTGGCCCTCGCCTTCCTCGCGCTCGTCTGGCACCGGCTCGGCATCCCGACCAAGATCTACTTCGACGAGGTCCACTACGTCCCCGCGGCGCGCAAGCTGCTGGCGATGCAATCGGCCAATCCCGAGCATCCGATGCTCGGCAAGGAGATGATCGCCGCGGCCATCGCGCTGTTCGGCGACAGGCCGCTGGTCTGGCGCCTGCCCTCGGCGCTGTTCGGCGCGCTCGGGCTGTTCGCCTTCGGTCGGCTGATGTGGTGGGCCAGCCTGCGCCGTTTCGCGACCCTGAGCGCGCTGTTCCTGCTGGCGACGGGCTTCGCCTGGTACATCCAGAGCCGCATCGCCATGCTCGACATGGTCATGGCCGGCCTCGGCATGGCCGCGCTCTGGCAATTCGCCGCGGCGCTGCGACTGCCCGCGCGCCAAGCACGCTGGCGGCTGGCCTTGACCGGCCTATGCTTCGGCCTCGCGCTCGGCGCCAAGTGGTCGATCGCGCCCGCGGCGATGCTGCCGGGCCTGTGGTTCCTGATCCAGCGCCTGCGCGACCACGGCCGGCATTTCCTCACGCGCAGCGATGGCGGCCCGATCCCCGGCATTTCGCTGATCGAGGCGGCGTTCTGGCTCGGGTCGGTGCCCTTGATCGCCTACTGGCTGACCTATCTGCCGACGTTCTTCTATGCCGAGAGCCCGGTCGCCTGGTGGAACATCGCCGGGCACCACCGCTACATGCTCGAACTGCAGGACAGCGTGAAGAAGCTGCATCCCTATCGCAGCGTCTGGTACGAATGGGTGATCAACTGGCGCGCGATTTGGTACCTCTACGAACCGATCGACGGTGCCCAGCGCGGCGTGCTGCTGATCGGCAACCCCTTCACCATGCTCGCCGGGCTGCCCGCACTCGCCTGGGCGCTGTGGGCCGGCGTCCTGCGCGGACGGCGCGACGCGCTGGCGCTCGCCGTGCTCTACATCGTGAGCCTCGGCATGTGGCTGGTTTCGACCAAGCCGATCCAGTTCTACTACCACTACCTGCTGCCCGGCACCTTCATGCTGGGCTGCCTGGCGCTCGCGCTCGACGAGCTCTGGCGCAAGGGCGGACGCTGGCAATGGATCCCGGCCGGCAGCCTGGCCGCGGCGGGAGCGATGTTCGTCTGGTTCTATCCGATCATCTCGGCCGCCAAGCTGCACAACGGCCGGCCGTCCTACGTCCACTGGATGTGGCTCGATTCCTGGCGCTGAAACCGCGCTTGCAAAAATATCAATCGTTGATCGATATTTCGCACTTGCAGCAATTGCTGCGACGCAACATAAAGGGCGTGCCTTTCAGGCATCCTCTCCCAAAACTTCCAAGGCCCGGTCGGCAACGATCGGGCCTTTTTTGGCTGATGCGAGGGCTGCTCACTCTACATTTTCACCGCGTCCTGACGAAAGTCAGGAGGATCCATTCGGAGCGGCCTCGCCCTGTCGGCACGGCCGTTGGGTCGCCATGGCGCAAAGCTCGCGACAGGCCGGCCACGCGGCGCACAATGGATCCTGACTTTCGTCAGGATGACGGGAATGGAACCTGTTGGGAGTGGCTGCGCTTAACAGCGCCTCGCCGCAATCAGCGGCGCGCGAGCTTTCTCGCACCGCCGGTCGAAGCGGCGGGATAGATGAAACCGAAGGTCGGCGACTGGCGGAGACCCAGCGAATGCGTGCGGCCGTACCACACGCGCACGTTGCTCCAGTCACCGGCTTCCGAAACGTCGACCGCCATCACGCCGCGTTCGACCAGGCCCGGGCCCGACCAGTTGGCGTGATCAAGCAGGACGTGGCGCGCATCGATCACCTTGCTGACCACGGCGACATGACCATAGGGCATTGCTGCAGTGCCGCGAAACGCCAGCACCGCACCTTCGCTCGGCTGCTGGCCGCGGGCGTAGACGCCGGCCGCATTGCCCCACCAGTCGCGCGCATTACCGCTGATCTGCACGTCCGAGATCGAACGGGCATAGGTCACGCACTGCAGCCGCGCATGGGCTGCGGTGGGAAGAGCGACGAGAGCGGAGAGCGAAAGAAGGGCGCTGAGAACGATTCGAAGCATGGACAGGGTAAGTACGGATTTGGAGGGATTCGCGAACCCCTGGGTTCCTCAACTCACCCCGCGCGACGAACCGTTGAACGGCGCTTGGAAAGGTCCTGTTAACAAAGTTCGCTAATATCTTGGTCAGCATAACGCTTGACGCGCTTCCTGCGAGCGCCTTCTCTGTCCCGAAGGGCCACAGGCCACGGGAGAGAAAATGCGCATCTATTTCGGCTGGTGGATCGTCACGATCACCGTACTCGTCTACACTCTGGCGATCGGCGCCTCGATCCAGGCCTATGGCGTCTTCGTGCTGCCCGTGTCCGAGGCCTTCGGGCTGAGCCGCGCCGAAACCAACACCGGCGCGATCGTGCTCAACGTCGGCATGGCCCTGGCCGCGCCCATCATCGGCCGCCTGGCCGATCGCCATTCGGCGCGTCTGATCATGGCGATCAGCGCCGTGGTCTTCGCCGCAAGCTTCGTCGTGCTCGCACTGTCGAACAACCTCTGGCTCAGCACCGTGGTCCTGACCGTGGGTGTAGGCGGCGCGATCGTCGGTGCCGGCACGGTCACCTCGCCCGTGCTGGTGGCGCGCTGGTTCACCGTCCATCGCGGCCGGGCCATGGCGATCTCGTCGATCGGCGTCTCGCTCGGCTCGATCGTGGTCATCCCGGTCATCGGCCTGCTGATCGAGGCGGTGGGCTGGCGTCAGTGCCTGATGATCGTCGGCCTCGGCGTCGGTGCGATCCTGCTGCTGCTCGCCGCGCTCGCGCGCAACGCGCCCGGGCCGAACGACGTCGAGCCCGGTGCGAGCCACGGCGAACCGGCCGACGACATGCCCGCCGTCGCCGCCGTGCCCCTGGCCATGGGCCGCCTGCTGCGCCTGCCGCAATTCTGGACGATCGCCGTACCCTCGGCCCTGGCCTTCGCGATCATCACCACGAACATCGTCTCGATCGTGCCCTTCGCCCAAGGTCAGGGTCTATCGGTGACGCAGGGCGCCAGCGCCATGTCGGTCTACGGCGTCGCCGCGGTGATCGGCACCCTGCTCTACGCCTGGCTGGGCGACCGCTTCGCGCGCGTGCCGACCTTCGCCGGGCTCTGCCTGCTGCTGGGCGTGGCGACGGGCCTACTGCTCACCGCGCACGGCTATGCGCCGATCATGGCCTACGTGTTCCTGATGGGCATGGCCGGCGGCGCGATCACGCCGGGCTTCCTGGCGCTGCTCGCCGACGGCTTCGGTGCGATCAACTTCGGCAGCGCCGCCGGCGCCGCGAGCTTCCTGTCGACCTTCGTCTCCGCCATCGCGATCCGCTTCGGCGGCGAGGTGTTCGACCGCACGGGCAGCTACGACGCGATGTTCGTCAGCTTCTTCGTGCTGGCCCTGGCCGCGGCGGCGCTGGTCCTGTCGACGACGGCGATGTCACGCCGCCATGCAGTCGCCTAGAAGATTAGCGGCGCAAACGCAGCCAGATAGCGGTTAGCAGAGCACCACAACCGGCACAGGCCATATCCTTCTGAGCGTCCCATACATCGCCCTGCTGGCCATTGTATGCATCGGCGTCCGCACCGGCCATGAGCATGGTAAGCATCCACTCGAAAATTTCATAAAGCGCACTTGCCGCGAAGATGAATTCCACCGCGATGTAGAGTGAAAGCCTAGCCCCCACCCCAGCATAGCGCCGAAGCATGGTGGCGATCGGATGCACCAACAACAGGCCAAAGGAAAAATGGACGAGCCGGTCGTAATGATTGCGGCGAAATCCGAAAACATCGCTCAACTTCGGCAAACCGAGTGCCTGCACCCAATCATCATAGGGCACATAGGAATAGATGTACCGTCCTCCCAGCGTATGCAGCATCAGGAAGATCGCAAGGCAGGCTACTACCGAACTAGGCAGGGGCCATCGCCGAAGGCTGCCCGCCAATGCAGCGACAACCAAAAGCGTCGGGAGATTCTGCATCGGCGCCAGTTTGGGAAATGGCGTATCGAACAGGCTAAGCAGCGCTCCAAGCGCGGTCACGCCCAGCCAGGCCATTTGATCTCGCGGGACGACGTGCCTCGCGAGGGAAGATGCCATCAATAGCGACCCCAGACGAAGCGCGAGGACAGCGCGAAGTTCCACACCGAGCCGACGATGATGCCGGTGATCGCCGAGGGATATTCGTGCACGCCGAAGCGCACGAGGATCGCGGCGACGCCGATGTTGGCGGTCAGGCCGACCGAGCAGGTCAGCGCGAACTTGCACCAGCCCTTGAGCAGCGGGACGAAGCCCGTGAGCCGCTTGTCCGAATAGGTCAGCGCGTTGTTGAGCACGAAGTTGAAGGTCATCGCGACCATCGCCGCCGTGGTCTGGCCGAGCTCGAAGGCCGTGACCAGTTGCCCGCGCACCGGCGGTCCGCCGAAGATTTGCAGGAAGGTCGCCAGCACCGCCATGTGGACGACGACGCCGACCGCGCCGATCGTGCCGAACAGCGCGAAGCGCGTCGGGATGATGCGGCCGAGCCAGCGATCGTAGAGGCCGACGAGAAATTCGAAGACGACGGTGCGGTCGAGCTTGGACTCGCCCGTGGCGCGCGCGGCGAAATGCATGGGGAATTCCTTGACGCGCAGGGCCGTGTCGACCGTGGCCATGATATCGAGCAGGATCTTGAAGCCGACGCCCGACAGGCGGTGCGCATCGGCCCGCAGCGTCTCGGTGCGCAGCATGAAATAGCCGCTCATCGGATCGCTGAGTTCGACCCCGGTGAGCTTGCGCGCGAGGCTGTTGGCGATGCCCGAGGCCTTGACCCGGTCGGGCCGGCCCCAGGCCTCGGTGCTCGCGCCCTCGGCGAAGCGCGAGGCGATGGCGACGTCATAGTCGTCGCTTTCGACCGCCTTTAGCATCTCGGGCAGCAGCTTGGGATCGTGCTGGTGATCGGCATCCATCACCGCGACGACGGGCGCCGCGGTCGAGAGCATACCCTCGATCGCGGCCGAAGCCAGGCCGCGGCGGCCGATGCGCTGGATCACGCGCACGCGCGGATCGCGCTGGCTGACCTCGCGCGCCTCGTCCGAGGTGCCGTCGGGGCTGTTGTCGTCGACGAAGATCGCCTCCCAGGCCACGCCCTGGAGCGCTTCGTCGAGGCGTTCGATCATCGAAGCGATGTTCGAACGCTCGTTATAGGTCGGCAGGACGACCGCGAGTTGTACGCTCATGGAGGGTCAGAGCCTTTCGAGGACCGCGTCGCCGATCGCGACGGTGCCGTGGCTGCCACCGAGATCGCCGCCCTTGATGCCGTCGGCCAGCGCCTTGGCGACCGCCGCCTCGATCCGCTTGGCCTCGGCTTCGCGGCCGAACGAGTGGCGCAGCAGCATGGCGGCCGACAGGATCGTCGCCATAGGATTGGCCAGGCCCTTGCCGGCGATGTCGGGCGCCGAACCGTGGATCGGCTCATAGAGGCCGAGCGTGCCTTCGGACAGCGAGGCCGAGGCGAGCAGGCCGATCGAGCCGACGCACATCGAGGCCTGGTCCGAGAGGATGTCGCCGAACAGGTTGCCGGTGACGATCACGTCGAAGGCGCCGGGGTTCTTGACCAGTTGCATCGCCGCGTTGTCGACGTACATGTGGCTGAGCTCGACGTCGGGATATTCCTTCGCCACCTCGATCACCACGTCGCGCCAGAGCTGCGAGGTCTCGAGCACGTTGGCCTTGTCGACCGAGCACAGCTTCTTCTGGCGACCCTGCGCGGCGCGGAAGGCGACGTGGGCGATGCGGCGCACCTCGTCCTCGGCATAGGACATGATGTCGTAGCCCTGGCGGCGGCCGTCGGGCGTGGTGCGCATGCCCTTCTCGCCGAAATAGACGTCGCCGTTGAGCTCGCGCACGATCAGCAGGTCGATCGACCGCGCGACTTCGGGGCGCAAGGTGGTCAGGTCTTCGAGACCTTCGAACACCGTGGCCGGGCGCAGGTTGGCGAAAAGGCCCAGCTCCTTGCGCAGGCCGAGGATCGCCTGTTCGGGGCGCAGGTGACGTTCGAGACCATCGAGGCTGAAATCGCCGACCGCGCCGAACAGGATGCCGCCGCTGGCCTTGGCGATGTCGAGCGTTTCCTGCGGCAGCGGGTGGCCGTGCTTGCGATAGGCGGCACCGCCGACGTCGCCCTCGACCAGTTCGAGACCGGGAAGATCCAGCGCCTGCAGCACGCGCACCGCTTCGCGCGTCACTTCCGGGCCGATTCCGTCACCTGCGAAAACCGCGATCTTGATCGAATTCGTCGTCACACTCATGCCCCATCAATTCTGGCCAACCGCTCCCGCAGCATGGCGCGCGCCGCCATAACATCGACGCGGCGATGGGCAAGCGGATAGCGCGCGAGATCGCGTCCGAGCCGGTCGAAGGCTGTGAGCAAATCGGGCCAGTCCTCGGATCGCGGGCGCTCGATCGGCCCACCGTAGCCGAGCTCGCGCATCAGCAGGACCTCGTAGGACAGCAGCGGCATGGCCCAGCCGCGCGCCGATGGCGCCAGGCACACCGCGTCGAGCAGCGCCGTCAGCGCCTCGTAGAGCGCCGGAAACGGCTGGCGTTCGGGCAGCGCGGCGGCGGTCAGCGCAGTCACCCAGCCGATCGCCGCCGACTGCAGTGGCTCGGTCAGCCAGGGGCCGCGGCTGGTCAGCAGTTCGAGCCGCGCGAAAGGCAGCTGGCTGTCCGAGCGCGCGCGCAGCTCGGCTTCGACCAGATTGCCGGGGATCAGCACGGGCCGCAGATCGCGTCCCCTGCCCCCGGCGACATAGCCGGCGACGAGCCCGTGGTCGGCGGTCAGCAGACGCGCGACGACGGCGGTCTCGCCGTTGGGACGGCTGGCGCAGACGACGGCAGGGGCGCGGACATGCATGGCGGGGGTGTGGCGACAAAGCCCCGCGAATTCAATCGCGGCCCATACGGTCGGGAGAGGTTACTTGCCCAGCTTGGCCTCGAGCGCGTCGAGCCGCGCCTTAAGCGCTTCGCTATCCTCGCGCGCCCGGGCGGCCATCGCCTTGACCGCGTCGAACTCATCACGGCTGACGAAATCGAGCCCGCCGATCGCTTCCTTGGCGCGTTCGCGCGCGCTGTCGCGGGCTTCGCGGGTCATGCCCGCGAGCGTGCCGGCGGCGCTGTTCATCAGCTTGACGAAATCGGCGATCAGGGGGTTTTCGCTCTGCATGGCGCCTAAATGGTGAGCCGCGCCTTGCGAGGCAAGCTAGATTTTCACGCGCCTAGATCTTGACCCGAACAGCCGCGCCCGAAACGTTCTCGCCGTCGGCCTGCGGATTGGCTTCGTGGAACTGCCAGGTCAGCACGGTCGCGAACAGCGCCCAGAGCAGATAGGGCACGAGCAACAGCGCCGCGACCGGCCGCACCAGCCGGAACAGCACGATCGTGCCGATCACCGCGATGTCGAGGACGACGATCAGCACGAAGGCCGCGACGATCTGGTGCGCGGCGAAGAACAGCGGCGTCCAGGCGAGATTGAGCACGAGCTGGACCGCGAAGACGATCAGCGCAGCCAGCCGCCACTGCGCCCCGCGCGCCGAGGCAACCATGGCCAAGGCGAAGCCCATCAGCGCGTAGAGCACGGTCCAGACGATGCCGAACACCGCCGGCGGCGGATAGAGCGGCGGCTTTTCGAGATCGGCGAACCACGGGTTCTCCGCACCGCTGCCGCCGAGCTGTCCCGAAAGCATGCCCAGCAGGAGCACGCCCGGCACCAGCACCAAAGCCCAACGCAGCAGGCTTCCGCGCAATTGATCCCGTGAGGCAAGCTCAGTCATCCGCGGATTTCCCCGAATCACATGATGGAAGTACGCGGGGTTTGTGACGAGCGCGACGAACCGTGGCAACGGGGTTGTTGCAGGGATTTTCGCGGTTTTACGCGTCCCTGTGCGCAGAAATGAGAAACTCGACGTTGCCTTCGGGTCCGGTGATCGGGCTCTGGGCGATTCCCTGGACGATCCAGCCCCCCGCTTCGAGCCAGTCGCGCACCTCCTGGCACACGCGCTCGTGCAGCGTCGGATCGCGCACGACGCCGCCCTTGCCCACCTCGGCGCGGCCGACCTCGAACTGCGGCTTGATCAGCGCGACGAGCTGGCAGCCCGGCTCCGCCAGGCGCAGCGGCACTTCGAGCACCTTGGCCAGCGAAATGAAGCTGGCGTCGCAGACCACCCAGGTGACCGGCGCGTCGATCTGCGCGCGGGTCAGCACGCGCGCGCTGGTCTGCTCGAGCACGGTGACCCGCGGATCCTGGCGCAGCTTCCAGGCAAGCTGGTTGGTCCCGGAATCGACCGCGAAGACGTGGGCGGCGCCCTTGGTCAGCAGCACGTCGGTGAAGCCGCCGGTCGAACTGCCGACGTCCATCGCGGTGACGCCGGTGGGATCGAGCGCGAAGTGGTCGATCGCATGGGCCAGCTTGATGCCGCCGCGCGAGACCCAGGGGTGATCGCGCCCGCGCACCTCAAGCGGCGCATCGCCGGCCAAGGTCTGGCCCGACTTGGCGATCTTGGTCTCGCCCGAAAACACCAGCCCGGCGAGGACGAGCGCCTGCGCGCGGGCGCGGCTTTCGGCGAGGCCGCGCTCGACCAGCAGCTGATCTACGCGTTGTTTGGCGGCGGGACGAGGTTTCGACGGGGTGTTCACGGCATTCCGGGGGTTGTGGCGCGGGGCGACAGATTCCATACGAAGACGATGATGGCAAATCGCCGCTCGGCGCTCCCTTTCGTTTCGACCGTGATGGCGCTTGCCGCGGTGACCTCGGCCTGCTCGCAGCGGGTCATCCCGCCGCCGACACCGGCGCCCACGCCGCGGCCGAGCGCCACCCCCGTGCCGCCGCCGCAACAACGCCCGACCACCACCGACTGGCGCGACGTGCCGATCACGCCGGGCAACTGGACTTCGGGCACCGAGAGCGGCCAGTCGGTCGCGCGCTTCGCCGGCGGGCAGGTGGTCCTGCGCTGCGATCGCACGGCGGGCACCGTCACGCTCCAGCGCGCGGGCACCGCGACGGGGCCCGAGCCGATGACCGTGACGACGAGCAGCGGCTTCCGCACGCTGTCCGCCGCGCCGCTGCCCGCGGGCGGGATCGGCGTAGCGCTGAGCGCGCGCGATCCGCTGCTCGACATGATGGCCTTCAGCCGCGGCCGCTTCGCGATCGAAGCACCGAATCTCGCCCCGCTCTACGTGCCGTCCTGGCCCGAAGTGAGTCGCGTGATCGAGGACTGCCGCTAGGCTTTCGGCTCCATCAGAATGGTGTTTTTGAGGTGTTCGCGAGGCGCGCTTTCAGCGCCCGACCGGCCCGGGCAAAACCCCGCATTCTAGCTGGGGATATCTGGCCGAAGCCCCAATTCTGACGCCAAATAATTTGATTGCAAGTCTTGTTGTGCGTTGCGGAATCACCCAAGTATTGAGGCAAGGCGGGAATGGGTCGCAAGCCTACCGCCCCAGCCGCGAGAGCGGCGCTTTGGCTCTAACAGCGCGAAAGGAGGTGATCCGATGTCTCATGGTCCAGCAGAGAGGTCGGCAATTTCCGTCGCGAGGCATTATCGCTGATTCTAGATTAAGCGATAAAGGCTTCGTAGGCGGCACTTCCGGCCGCTGACCATGCGAAGGGCCGTATCCGGGACCGGGTGCGGCCCTTCTCATTTGGGGCCAACCGAACGCGCGCCTCGCCGCACGATCGCACGCCCGATCCGGCCCGCACGATAGCCGTTCCATTCCGCTCCCTCTTCCCTCGCCGCCGGATTCCCCCTATCCGGGAATGCAGAAAACGCACTTGTCGTTTATGTCTTTTCAATTGCCGTTGGCGTAATTTTTGTTCAACGCTGCAAGAGAACAATCGAGGGGATTCCGACCCATGGCGACCTCCGCCACCACCGAAGCCGCATTCACCCGCCTGGCTCACCCGGCGCCGACTTCTGCCGAACTGCGCGAGCAGGTCCTGGCAAACCCCGGTTTCGGCACCAATTTCACCGATCACATGGTCACGATCGAATGGACCGAAGGTCGCGGCTGGCACGATGCCACGATCGGTCCGCGCGGCCCGATCGCGCTCGATCCCGCCGCCTCGGTGCTGCATTATGCGCAGGAGATCTTCGAGGGTCTCAAGGCCTACAAGCACGGCGACGGCTCGATCGCGCTGTTCCGCCCCGAGGCCAATGCCCGGCGCTTCAACCAGTCGGCCGAGCGCCTGGCCATGCCCGAACTGCCCGAAGAGCTGTTCGTCGAATCGATCCGCCAGATCGTCGCGGCCGATCGCGACTGGATCCCTTCGGCCGAAGGCGCCTCGCTCTACCTGCGCCCCTTCATGATCGCGACCGAGGCTTTCCTCGGCGTGCGCCCGGCCAAGCAGTACAAATTTATCGTCATCGCCAGCCCGGCGGGCAACTACTTCAAGTCGGGCGCGCCGGCCGTGTCGATCTGGGTCTCCGACTACACGCGTGCGGCCCCCGGCGGCACCGGCGCGGCCAAGTGCGGCGGCAACTATGCCGCCAGCCTCGTTCCGCAGGCCGAGGCGATCGAGCGCGGCCACGACCAGGTCGTCTTCCTCGACGCTGCCGAGCACAAGTGGATCGAGGAACTCGGCGGCATGAACCTCTATTTCGTCTTCGCCGACGGCACCCTGGTGACCCCGGCGCTGACGGGCACGATCCTGCCCGGCATCACCCGCGATTCGATCCTGGCGCTCGCCCGCGACGAAGGCCTGACCGTGCGCGAGGACCGCTACAGCCTCGAGCAGTGGCAGGCCGATGCCCAGTCGGGCAAGCTGGTCGAGACCTTCGCCTGCGGCACCGCCGCGGTGGTCACCCCGGTCGGCAAGGTTTCGGGCCGCGAGGTCGAGTTCACCATCGGCTCGGGCGGCCCCGGCCAGCTCACGCAGAAGCTCAAGAGCCGTCTCGTCTCGATCCAGCGCGGCGAAGCGCCGGATCCGCACGGCTGGGTGATGAAGATCTGAGCAAACCATCCTCCCCGGCACGGGGAGGTGGCGGCGCGAAGCGCTGACGGAGGGGGCTCACCGCCAAGCGCGGCCTATGCCGAGAGCCCCCTCCACCACCCTACGGGTGGTCCCCCTCCCCTTGCAGGGGAGGAATTTTCCTACATCGTCTGGTCGTGACACAAGCGGGTCATGACCGCTCGCCTCCCGCTCGTTCGTCATCGCTCGTCCGGCAGACAAAGTGACAGATCCTCCTCAAAAGCCCTGTCACTTTCGTCACCTTTGTCACCTTACCGCCGGTCAGTATTCGCCCTCGCCCACGGTGTTGAACTGCGGGTGCACCGCCTTCCAGCGGTACATCCAGTCCATCCCCTCCTTGGCGCGCTTCATGTCGTCTTCGCGCGGGGCGAGTGCCGCGGTCGCCGCCGCGGCGACCGCGGGCAGGACCGAAGTGTCCCAGCCCTGCTCCTCGACGTCCTTGGCCAGGCGATCCGCGCCCGCGCGGCGCAGCAGGGTCGGCAGGCGATCGCGCAGCGCAGAGACCACCCAGGGGATCATCGGGCCGTTGGTGTCGGGATCGTAGCCCCACAGCGTGTTGTGGTTCGTTTCGTTGTGGATGTAGTGGTAATGCAGCACCACGCCGAACACGTCGAAGCGCAGATATTCGTCGCTGTGCGTTGCGTCGAACACGTGGATCGACGGGCCACGCACCATCCGCTCCGGGCTGTCGCCCAGCGCCCGCGCCTCGACCGCGATCGAGACCGGCCCGGCATCGAACCAGGTCGCGTGCTCCTCGAGCATCGGGATCAGCGCGAACTTGTGGTACTGGCCGCGGATCGTATCGACCTGGCGATTGCTCAGCGGCGCGGTCGGCGGCGGCGGGTTGTCCATCGTGGCACCCATGACCCATTCTCCCATGTGAAACTTTGTTCGCTGCATTCATTGCAACTTTCTTTGGGGGGCGTGTCAATTCTCCTTGCTTGATCGAACGTCCAGCAGACCCAATCTTCGCGTCTTTCCCCCTTCAGGAGCTTGCCCATGGCCGAGGATTACACGCCGCCCGAAATCTGGACCTGGGACAAGGACGCGCCCACGCCCTTCCGCGGCAACCGGCCGATCGCCGGTGCCACCCGCGACTCCGTGCTGCCGCGCGGCGATCATCCGTTCCAGCTCTATTCGATGGGCACGCCTAACGGGCAGAAGGTGACGATCCTCTTCGAGGAACTGCTCGCCGCCGGCCATGCCGGCGCCGAATACGACGCCTGGATGGTCGAGATCATGAAGAACGACCAGTTCGGTTCGGGCTTCGTCTCGGTCAATCCGAACTCGAAGATCCCGGCCCTGCTCGACGTCTCGGGCGAAACGCCGGTCCGCGTCTTCGAGTCGGGCGCGATCATGCTGCATCTGGCCGAGAAGTTCGGCGCCTTCGTGCCCACGAACGGCGCAGCCCGCGCCGAAGCCCTGTCGTGGCTGTTCTGGCAGATGTCGACCGCGCCCGTGCTCGGCGGCGGCTTCGGGCACTTCTATGCCTATGCGCCCGAGAAGATCGAATATGCGATCAACCGCTATGCGATGGAGGCCAAGCGCATCTTCGACGTCGCCGACCGGCGCCTGGCCGAAGCGCGCTATTTCGCCGGTGACGACTACACGATCGCCGACATGGCGATCTATGGCTGGCTAGGCTACTTCCACCGCGGCGAAGCCTACAACGGCGGCTCGAAGTTCCTCTCATTCGACGAATACAAGAACATCGACCGTTGGGCGCGCGAACTCGGCGAGCGCCCCGGCGTGAAGCGCGGCATCGTCGTCAACCGCAGCGGCGACGGCTTCGCCAAGGAACGTCACAGCGCTGCGGACATCGACGCGGTGCTCGGCCAAGCGGTCTAAGTCGAATGGAGCGTCCGGCCTGCCCCCAGCAGGCCGGACGCTCGCGACGTTACTTGCCGAAGCTGTAGCGCAGCCGCATGCCATACATCCGCGGCTGGCCGATCAGCAGCGTCTCGATACCCGCCGAATAGTAGGTACCGCCGACGTAGACCGGATACTTCTCCTTGGTCACGTTGGTCGCGAACAGCGACAGGTCGATCGGCGTGCCGGCGATCCCCTCCCAGCTGGCGTTGAGGTTGACCAGGTTGGTCGAGGGCAACCGGCCGAGCGGCGAGTCCGCCGAGGCGATCTGCGTTCCCGTATAGGTATAGGTCGCGCCGAAGGTGATCTTGCCCACGCTCTCGTCGAGCGGCAGCGTGTAGCTGCCCGTCACGGTCAGCTTGTGCCGCGGCGACAGCGCCAGGTCGCCACCGACCTGCGAGGTCGGCGTCGGCGGCTGGAACAGCGGGAAGTTCGGAGGGCTGTACGACTTCAACTGGGTATCGAGATAGGTGTAGCCGCCCGAGAAGCGCAGCCCCTCGACCGGGCTGATCAGCGCCTCGACCTCGACACCCTGGATCTTCGACTTGCCGGCATTGACGATCGCGGCCGAAGGCGATGCCGTCGTGCCCGGCAGCGGCACCAGGTTCGCCTGGAGCTGCTGGTCGCTGAAGTCGTTGTAGAATGCCGAGATATTGAAGTAGCCGTTGACCGAACCGTGGAAGCTGGCCTTGGCGCCGACTTCGAAGGAATCGACCTTTTCCGGCCCCCAGACGATCGGCAGGGTGTTCGACGGATTGACCCCGCCCTGGCGATAGCCGCGCGCGTACTTGCCATAGATCAGCAGGTCGTCGGTGGGCTTGTAGTCGAGCCCGATCAGCCAGGTCGGCCGCTTCGATTCCTGGCGCAAGGTGGTCAGGCAGCCCTCGGGCTGCGGCGAGACCGCGCCGGTCGAGCCGCAGATCGGCACCGAGACGTTGGGCGCCGGGAAGATGAAGGTGCGGACCGAGCCCGTGCCCTCGGCTTTGTCGATCGTGTAGCGGATGCCGCCGGTCAGCGAGAGCTGATCGGTGAACTTGTAGCTGGCCTGGCCGTAGAAGCCGATGTTCTCGAAATTGTAGCGCGTCAGCGTGTTCTGGACGAAGCCGCCGGGCGCGCCGGTCAGCGGATTGCGCAGCACGTCGGTGCACTGCAGGGTCGGCACGTCGGTGCAGCTCGCGAAGATCGAGGTGCGCGTGCCCTGCCAGCGCGAGATCGGGCCGCTCTTCTCGTAATAGGCGCCGACCTGGTAGGTGAACTTGCCGTCGCTGCTATTGCCCTGAAGCTGCAGTTCCTCGGTGAAGGTGTACTGCGAGACCGTGTCGTAGTTGGGATCGCTGTAGACGTTGACGTAGCCGAACGGCAGCCCGCCCGCGGTCGGGAAGCGGATGTTGTCGCCGAACAGGTTGGCGCTCTGGCTCTGACGCAGCTCGACGTAGCTGGCGATGTTCTTGACCGTCAGCGTGTCGCTGGCCTTGAGCGTGGTGGTATTGACCACCTGCCAGGTCTCGGCGTCGAGGTGCGCGTCGGGGTTGCTGTTCTCGACGTCGTAATAGCCGTAGCCAGCGAAGCGCGCCGACTGCTGCGCGCAGACCAGCGGCCCGATCAGCGCGCCGGCGCCCGTGATCGGCGCACCCGTCGGCCCGACGCCGGGCGCGCAGGGCACGCCGCCGATCGTCTGGGTGTTGGTCAGCGCCAGGCGCGGGACGTTACCGTTGGTGTCGGACTTGGCATAGGTGAAGATCAGGTAGTTCTCGAGATCGGGCGTCAGGTCGCCGACCACGCTGCCGCGGAAGTAGAGATAGTCGACGTCGTTGAAATCATCGGGACCGATGCCCGAGCGATTCTTGAGATAGCCGTCGCGCTTCATCCGGTCGACGCCGAGGCGGACGCGGAAGGTGTCCGACAGCGGGATGTTGAGCACGGCCTGGCCACGCTTCATGTCGTAGTTGCCGATCGAGCCTTCGACGAAGCCTTCGAGACGGTCGGTCGGCTTCTGCGGCACGAGCAGCACGGCGCCGCCGGTGGTATTGCGACCGAACAGCGTACCCTGCGGCCCCTTGAGCACCTGGACGTTCTGCAGGTCCATGAACGAGCCCGAGGGCACGTTGTTGGCGCCGGCCAGCGACGGCTGCCCGCGCGCGGCGACGACGTCGGCGAAGTAGACCGCGACCGAAGGCGCCGTCTGCGCTTCCTGGACGAAGCCGCGGATCGCGAAGGAGGCGGTCTCGTTGCCGAAGCGCGAATTGGCGCTCAGCGACGGTGTATAAGTCGCGAGGTCGTTGGCCGAGACGACGTTGCGTTCGTTGAGCTGCTGCTGGTTGTAGACGGTGATCGAGATCGGCACGTCCTGAAGGCGTTCCTCGGTGCGGCGGGCCGTGACGATGATGTCGCCCGCATCGCCGCTGGCATCCTGCGCCATGGCCGGGCTCAACGCGCCCAGGGCGGTACTCGCCGACAAGGCGAATAGAATCGATGCTCTCATACCACTCTCTCCCAATGGTCTTGTATCGCGATCCGCCAGCGCCGAGCGCCGTGTCGGAAACAACGTTCTCAAACCTGTCGCAGTTCACCGGGCTCCGCAACCACTTCACATCTGGGCGATCACCCGCTAAGCGCCCCCTTCCTGCTGGGGCGTCGCCAAGTGGTAAGGCACCGGTTTTTGGTACCGGCATTCGCAGGTTCGAATCCTGCCGCCCCAGCCAGCCAGATTCTCAAGAATCGGCCCCGCGCAGGAAGTTACGGCAAATCTCTCAGATTCTGACTTAGACTGGGTTGGACTCAGTTAGACTGGGTTAGACGGCTATTCTGCCAGGATTTCTGCCATGATTTTATCGCGCCGGAACCGCTGGAATCGGCCATGGCAAGACAGTTTCAATGCACTCCGGGTCAAATCGATCTGCTAGGATTTGGCACCCACCGAGATCCCCTCGTGCCCGGGCTGGCAATCGAAGTATTGGGCAGCGGCAAAAAGCGCTGGCGATATCGTCGGCAGATACCCCGAACGAGAATCATCGCGACTCTCTTCGGCGGGCTCTACCCGGCTGTCACGATCGCCGCGGCCCGTGAATGGGCAGACGGACTCAATCAGCAGGTCGAAGCGGGCATTGATCCCCGGGAAGTCACCCGGAACGAGCGAAGGCGCGCCGAAATGACGGTGGCCAAGGCGCACGGGCTTTACATGGTAGCGGTTCGGGAAGGGCGTTCGTCCCGCGCGAAGCGCCCCAACAAGCCACGCACCATCAAAGAGAAGCTCGAAATCTACGACCGCGATATCGCGCCCAAGCTCGCGAAGGCGAACATCTATGAGGTCACGGAAAGAGACCTCATCCGCCTGGTCGAAGCCAAAGGCAGGAAAGCCAAGATCCGGGCGAATCGCCTGGCCGCCGAGCTCAAGGTATTCTTTGGCTGGGCGGCGTCCCTGCGCGGCCTGGAAGTCGGCCTCGAGACCGACCCGTCCCTGCGCCTCGGCGACCTTCGCTTTCCCGAGACGGCTCGTTCGCGAAAGCTGGATCTCGAGGAAATCCGCTGGTTCCTGCTAGCTGTCGTGGAGGAGGAACGCGACTTCCAGCGGGGCATGCTCCTGTGGCTCCTCACCGCGGCGCGAATATCAGAGGTAGTTCAGGCCCGAAGCGCAGAGCTCGCCGGCGAGGTCTGGACCATTCCCGAAAACCGCGCCAAAAACTCTTGCGCCCACAGTATTGCGCTCGGCCCCTGGGGGCGATCACTGATGCTCACCAATCACGAATGGGTCTTTCCCGCCCCTCGTGCCGATGGACCCCGCAACAATTCAGTCTGGTACAAGGCCCGCGACCGGGTGCGGGCCCGCATGGAAGAACTTGCTGGCCACGCAATCGAGCGCTTCACACCGCACGACTTTCGCCGCACCGCGCGATCGAACACCAAGCGCCTGAAGGTCGATTTCGAGACGGCGGAAGCCATGCTCAACCACGTAAAGAAGGGGATGGAGCGGACCTACGATCGCTACGAGATGGAAGAGGAGAAGCGCGCTTGGTTCATCACCTGGGAGCGCGAAGTCGCCAAGATAGCCGTCGAAGCAGGCGTTGCCGAGACCCTCGGCGTCCCGGACTACGATGCCGAGACGCGCGCAAAATCCTACGCGATCAATTTCAGCCTACCAAAGCGCGCGGGAGCTCATCCAGCGTTCGACGTCCGCCCGCTTGAAGCGCGGGCAGTGCCGGTACTTGCTGTCACCCGAGCCGAGATCGTATTCGCGAGGGAACCCGGGCGGCCTTCTCTTTCGGAGCCGGTCGATCTGCCGCCGGGATAGTTGCGCCAGATAGGCAAACTCCTCGACCGTCACGTAGTCCGAGGGTCTGAAAGGCAACGAGGCGGCCACGGATCGAGATCGATCAGGTTGGCCGGTCGGCCAAGTCGCGACACCAGCGGCCAAAGGCCTTGTCGCCATCGAGGAAGGCGGCGACGATCGCGGGCAATAGATCCGCGACCGTCTCCTCGCTTCCATAGGCGGCGCGGTAGAATTCAGCGTAGCGGCCGAGGGTGGCCGCAAGTTCAGGACTCAGGCTGACATTCAGCCGAACCGGCGTGCGATCGGGTAGCTTGGCGAGGCGGATTTGGCTCATCGCAAGACCCCCCGCTGGGCCCACGGCGCAAGAATGAGATCTTTGTGAATAACCACGCGCAGCGGCCAGCCTGGCCGAACCTTTAGTGTAGGCTGGATGTCCAGACTGCGCCCGACGATCTGATCCCCGGCCCTTGCTCCGTTCTGCTGGGCGGATTGGCGCAGCGCGCGCACGAGATCGCTGCGCTCGTCGCCGAAGCTGATTTCCGTGCCCACGCCCAGCAGCGTCGAGAGGGCCACCCCCTTGAGCAATTGCCAAGTGTGTCGGTCGATGCTGTCCGAGAGGCCTGCGTAACCACTGGTATCGGTCGCGGGCATGTTGTCGATGCGGATCGAGGATCCGTCTGGCATCACAATCCGATTCCAGGTGACGAGAGCCCGGCTCTGCCCGAAGGCCACGACGCTGTCGTGTCGACCGATCAGGCGCGCCCCTTGTGGGATCAGCAAGATCTTACCCGTAGCGCTGTCGTAGGCATTCTCGCTGATCTGCGCCGTGACGAGACCCGGCAGGTCAGAGTTGAGACCAGTGATCAAACTTGCGGCGATGGTGCTGCCGGCGCTCAAGGTGTAGGGCGATGGTGCGCCCACGAGCCGGCCGGGATTTACGTCTGATGCCGCGTCGGCCTGTCGCAGGAAACTCGCCTTGCGACGCTGTCCATTTGGATCTGCCGTCCGATCGATATCCAGGCTGCGATCATCGCTGGCGGCCTCTTCATCGGGCATCGCCGCACGCAACGAGGCTGCACCTCCCACCTGCCCCGCAGAGCCAGCACTCGCGATCTGCATCATGACGCCGGACTCGCGAGCGGCCTTCCGGTCAGCTTCGAGCCGTTGGCGTTCGGCCTCGACGGCTTGCGCCGACCGGTCGATGGCCGGCTCGGTCGCCATGACAGCGCGTTGATGCGCCAAGATCGGGCGACCGAGATCACCGGGAAGTGGCGCACCGAGCTTCGGTACGTCGCCGTATGATTTGGGCGCATTGGCCAACTGCTCGGGAGGTGCTGCTCCGTCGATCTTGTCGCTCGCTTCGGCCACCATGCGGAAGGACGTTGGCCGCAGGCCCAGCCAGGCCACGCCTACGATGGCTACCGATCCCAAAGCGGCCGCGGCGATGACCGCACTGCGGCGGAACCGGACGGCTTTCCGCGGCGTGGCTCGCAGGACCAGGGTTTCAGGATCGATCTTCGGCCGAGGAGCGGGGTCTGCTTCTGCCTGATCATTCATGGCCGGTCTCCCGACGGCGGGAGGCCTGCGACGTGATGCGCACCACACTTTGCCGCTTGCCGCCGAGCCGAAGCTCCGCAGCCCCGAACAGCCGGTCGACCACGTAGTATCTGCCGCTCATCCGGTAATTGACCAGTTCGGCCTGGCCGTCCTGGCCCAGCACGAAAAGCGGCGGCGCTTCGCCGACAGCAATCCCCGCGGGAAACTCGATGAAGGTCTGCCGTCCGTCGTCGAAGGCGCGCGTCGGGCGCCACGCCGGCTTGTCGCCAGAGATCTTGTAGTCGAAACGAAGGCGATCGACCGCAAGCCCGCCAGCGACCGGCACGGCGGCCGCATCCGCATCTCGCTGGCGCTGGAGCGCCAGCATCTCGTCATTCGGATAGGTCCAGGAGAGCGCCGCCATGGCCGTTCGGCCCGTGCTCTCGAGCTGGAGCCGGTAGACGCGCCTATCGGTCGCAATGACCAGGTTCGTGGCCAGTCCTGACGCGTACGGCTTCACCAGGATATGCACGCGCTTGCCCGAACCCGAGCCGCTCGTCGTGTCGCCGACGGTCCAGCGCGCCGTGTCGCCGGCGGCTACCGAGGTAATCGCTTCGCCCGGCTGCAGCGCGATGTCAGTGACGCGCTCGGGCGCGGCGAAGAGCCGGTAGAGCGCCCCTTCCGAATAGGGATAGACCTGGACGGCCTGGACGAAGCCCGCACGTGCCGGCTCGCGCAGCGCCGAGCGGTTGGCGTTGGCAACACGGCTCGCCGGCCCTGCACCCCGTGCCTCGGCAGTCCCGGACAACATCATGGCAGCAAGGCCGGCGACGACGATAGTCTGTCTGATCATGGGTTCGTCCCTTCGGTGAGAGTGGCGGCCGCCGGCACCGCAAGGCCCGGATCGAGCGGAGAGCCCAGCGGCAGATTGGTCGGTGCCGGCGCGCGCTGAATTGGCCGCGCCGGCTGGGCGGCCTCGCCAGAGCCATCGAGCTCGCGGCTCCAATCGACCGCCTCGACGTAGAGCCCGAGCGGGTTCTTGCGCAGGGTTTCGGCCGAGCGCGGCGGCCGCACCGCGATCGTCAGGATCGCGGTCCAGCGCGACGAACTGGCGAGGCTGCCACGCTCGAAAGCGCTTTCGCGCCATTGAACCTGGAACGACTTGTCCGAGGCGCGCACGACGCTCGTCACCTGGACCGAGACGGTCATGTCGCCAACATTGGCGAAAGGATCGTTCGACCGGGCATATTCGCTGAGGAACACCCCGCCCTTTCGGCTGACGAAGTCGTAGGCCTGGAGCCAGTTCGCGCGCATCAGCACCGGATCGAGCGAGCGTGACCTGATGTTGGTGACGAACCGCGACAGGAACCAGGCGATCTGAGCGTCGCTGGGCTCGTAAGCCGCGGTTGCGGGCGCTACGGCCCTCGCCTCGCCAAGCTTGTCGACTTCGACGACATAGGGCGTGACCCGGCTCTGAAGAGACTGCCAGATCAGGGCCGCCGAGAGGCCGGCCGAGATGGCAAGACCGCCCAGCGCCATCAGCCGCCAGTTGCTCGCCTGGGCTCTCGCCGAGCCGATCCTCTCGTCCCAGACCTGCCCCGCCCGCTGATAGGGCGTCTCGGGCTCGGGAGTGCGCCCATAGCGCTGCACTGCACGTCTGAATGGCATGGCTAGTCGTCCCTTTCTTTGATGTCGGGGGTGGCGGAAGCGCCGCCGCGGTCGCCGCCCTGGATCGTGTGGAGCGCCAGCTGACGGCGATTGCGCGCGCTCTGCTCGGACTGGAGCTTCTGGGCCCAAGCCGGCATGGAACCTTGTGATTCACTCGGGGCAGTTGGCGCCGAGCCCCCTTTGGTCGTCCCGGCATTCCAGGCGGCCTGCTTGCCGCGCTCGGCCGCTTCGCCGAGACCCATCGCAGAGGAAGCCTTCTGGGCCGCCGCGCCGCGAGCTGCGGTCGCCACGCCACTCATGCCCGCCGACACCGAGGACGACCCGCTGGTTTCCTGGCCGAGCTTGTAAGCCGTAGATGCGGACGACCCCATCGATGTACCGGCTCGAATCGCGCCCATGCTGGCGCCGGCAAGTCCGCGCGCCGCGCTGGCCGCGCCCGCGCCGCCCATAACGAGCCCGCCGGCTGCGACGGCGCTGGTCGCGGCCGCTGATCCGGCGCCAAGCTGCGGCGCGCCCGCGACCAGTCCCGAAGCGACGGCAGGCCCGAAGATGCCGAGACCTAATAGCGCGAGGCTCGCCAGCATCAGCGACAGCGCCTGGTCGATGTCGGGCTCCTGGCCCTGGAGTGCGTCGACGAACTGACCGAAATAGTTCGAGCCGATGCCGACGATGACGGCGAGCACCATCACCTTGATGCCCGAAGAAACCACAGCGCCGAGAACACGTTCGGCCAGAAAGCTCGTCCGGTTCCACAGGGCGAAGGGCACGAGCACGAAGCCAGCGAGGCTGGTTAGCTTGAACTCGAGGATCGTCACGAACATCTGCACGGCGAGCACGAAGAAGGCGACGATGACGATGATCCAGGCGATCACGAGCACCGCGATCTGGACGAAGTTCTCGAAGAAGGCGATCGGCCCGACGAGCTCGCTCGCCTGCTCGAGCAGCGGCGCCGCGGCTTCGAAACCGACGCCAGCCAGGTGCCCGGGCTTCAGCAGCTCGTCGGCGGTGATCGTGCCGCCGCCGGCCGTGAGACCGAGGCCAGCAAACGACCGGAAGATGATGTCGGCGAGATCGTTGAAGCGGTTGAGGATGAACGCGAACGCGCCAACATAAAGTATTTTCTTCAGGAACTTGGCGATGACATCGTCCTCGCCACCTAAAGCCCAGAAGAGCCCGGCGAGCGTGATGTCGATGCCGATCAGGGTCGTCGTCAGGAAGCCGACGTCGCTTCCGAGCAGGCCGAAGCCCGAGTCGATGTAACGGACGAAGGCGTCGAGGAACTGATCGATGACGTTGAGATCGTTCACGGCACGGTCCTGATCGAAGAAGACAAAGCGCCGCGTGAACCCGAAACCCATGACGCAGGAGAAGTTCGAAGTCCTCGCGGCGAGGTGCGCCGGCAAAACCCGCAATGCCGGCGCGGCGGGAGCTCAGTTGCGAGGGCTGTAGGCCTTGCCGTCGCCCAGGAAGCGCGCGGTCGCATCGCGGGCTTGCCGCTCGATCTGGCCGCGGCGGGCCTGCTCGAGCGCCTCGGCCCGGAACTGCGAAGCCATCAAGTTCTGGATCTGGAACTGCTGCTTGGTCGTGAGTGCGAGCAGTTGGTTCGTCGCTTGGCTGACGGCGAGCGAACCTTCGGCGCCCTGGCTGCGCGACACGATCGCCGCGAGAGTGCGTGCATCGCCTTCAACGTTTTCAGCAATCTGGCTCTGGATGCTCATCGTCTGCCGGAAGCTGCCCATGGCCGCCTCGAGCTGCGCGCGCGCCGAAGTCAGCCGCTGACTACGCGTGCCGAGCGCGGTGAAGTCCTGCGGGAACAGGCTCTCGAACTGGCGGTCGAGCGAGCCGACCTTGAAGTCGATACCCTGGGCTTGGCCCATCAGCCGGTCAATCTCCTGGAGCTTGGCCTGCAGCTCCTGGAGCTGCGGGAAGTCGACCCGAGCCAGGTTCTTGCCCTGGTTGATCAGCATCTGTGCTTCGTTCTGCAGCGACTGGATCTGATTGTTAATCGAAGTCAGCGTGCGCGCCGCCGTCAGGATGTTCTGCGCATAGTTGCTGGCATCGAACACGGGGATCGCGAGAGCCGGCGTTGCCGGAAGCCCCACGCAGGTGAGGGCAGTGGCGCCGCCGCTGACGAGTGCGGCCGAACCGAGAGCGGACAGGATCTTGGTCTTCATCACAGCGTACTCCTTCTGCTTGAGGATCAGGCGATTGGCCTGGAGAAATGGGAGAGGACCTCGCCTGCCCATTCGAGCCCGGCATCGGCGAGGAAGGCGGCAAGGAAGCCGCCGCGATCGGGCCCCGCGAGCAGCCCATCGATGCGCTTCTGTGTGGCGGGATCAGAAGCGCCGCAGATCGCAAGAGCCAGCGGGCCGAGGCCCAGCTCGAACAGGCGATTTCCGCCGGCGGACTGCAGGTAATAGTGGCGTTTGGGTGTCGCCCGGCTGATCAGTTCAATCTGCCGCTCGCTGAGGCCGAAGCGCGCATAGGCTTCGAGGCTCTGCGGCTCGATCGCCCGATCGTTGGGCAGCAGGATCCGCTGCGGGCATGACTCGATGATGGCCGGCGCGATCGTCGAGCCAGATATATCGGCAAGGCTCTGCGTCGCGAAGACGACCGCGACGTTCTTTTTCCTCAGGACCTTCAGCCATTCGCGGATGCGCGCGGCGAAGAGCGGATGGTCGAGAAAGACCCAGGCCTCGTCGAGGACGATGAGGGTCGGCCGACCGGTGAAGCGCTCCTCAAGGCGGTGGAACAGATAGGTCAGCACCGGCGCGACCACGCCGGCATGACCGAGCAGCGCTTCGGTCTCGAAGCACTGGACGTCGGCCACCTCGAGCTGGTCCTCGGCGGCGTCGAGCAGACGGCCGAAGGGGCCTTCGAGCGTGTAGGGTGCGAGAGCCGATCGCAGCGGCAGGGACTGGAGCAGCAGAGACAGGCCGGTCAGCGTACGTTCTTCAGGCGGCGCGCTTGCGAGATTCGTCAGCGCCGACCAGACGGTCTCCTTGATGTCGGGCGTGACAAGCACACGCTCGTGCTCGAGCAGTGCCCCGATCCACTCGGCCGCCCAGGCGCGTTGTTTTGCGTCATCGATCCGGCGAAGCGGCTGAAAGGCCAGCGCGCCAATGCCATCACCGGTGCCAGCGTCAGCCTCGCCGCCAAGCCCGAGCGCATGATGCGCGCCGTCCATCGCGAGCACCGTCGCGCGCGCCGAAAAGCCCTTGTCAAAGACGTAGATCTGCGCGCCTTCGTAGCGCCGGAACTGGAGCGCCAGCAGGGCCAGCAGCACCGACTTGCCCGCGCCCGTCGGACCGACGATCAACATGTGGCCGACGTCGCCGACATGGGTTGAGAGCCGAAACGGCGTCGAGCCCGAACTCGTCGCGTGAAGCAGCGGCGGTCCGGCGAGGTGCGCGTTCCTGTCGGGTCCGGCCCAGACACTCGACAGCGGCATCAGGTGCGCGAGGTTCAGCGTGTGGACGAGCGGCTGACGGACATTGGCATAGGTCTGGCCGGGCAGGCTCGAGAGCCAGGCCTCGACCGCGTTGACGCTCTCGCGGATACAGGTGAAGCCGAGGCCGTTGACGATGCGCTCGACGCTGCGGACCTTTTCCTCGACCCGGGCACGATCCTCGTCGGCCACCGTGATCGTCGCGGTCAGGTGCCCGAAGGAAACGTGATCGCCACCCAGAGCCTGGAGCGCGAGATCGGCATCGACCGTCTTGTTGTCGGCGTCGCTGTCGAGAAGCTGGACGGGCTGGTTGTACATGACCTCGCGCAAGAGCGCGGTCAGGGACTTGCGTTTGTTGAACCACTGGCGGCGCAGCTTGGTCAGCGCCTTGGTTGCCTCGGTCTTGTCGAGCGCGATGAAGCGCGTGACCCAGCGATAGGCGAAACGCTGGTGGTTGAGCGCATCGAGGATGCCCGGCCGGCTGACATTGGGGAAACCGAGGATCGACAGGGTACGCACATGGCTTTCGCCAAGCATCGGCTCGAGGCCGCCGGCGAGCGGCGTGTCGGCGAGCAGCGCGTCGAGATAGATCGGCGTCTCGGGCACCGCGACCGCGTGGGGCCGCGTCGATACCGTGCCGTGAAGATAGGTCAGCGTCTCGCCGTCATCGAGCGGCGCGATCTCGGGCATGAAGCTCGACAGGAGATCGAAGGCACGATTGGTTTCGGCGACGAAGGCGGCCAGGGCCTGGCGCCAGTCCCTCCCCTCGCCCGAGGCCTCGCGCTCGATCATCAGGCGACCGGCGCTCTCAGCCTGGTCGACGGCGGGCAGGAAGGTCAGCGTCAGGTAGTAGCGGCTCTCGTAGTGCTGCCCCGCCGCCTCGAAGGCGCCGCGCCGCTCCTCGTCGATGAGCCAGGATGCGGGGTCCGGAAAGCGACTGTCGGGATAGCTCTGCGCTTCGCGGCGCTCGGCTTCGATGTGGAGCGCCCAGCCGGTGCCGAAGCGCTTCAAGACGTTGTTCACCCGCGCACAGGCCGAGATCAGCTCCGACTGGCTGGCGCTTTCGAGATCGGGACCGCGGAAGCGCGCGGTGCGCTGGAAAGAGCCGTCCTTGTTGAGCACGACGCCCGGCGCGACGAGTGCGGCCCAGGGCAGGTGATCAGCGAGCCGGTCGGCCCGCGGGCGATATTCGCGAAGGTTCAACACGAGAGATATCCCTTCTGGCGAAGGTGGCGCAGCGCGACGGGCGCGAAGTCGGGATCGCGCTTGGCGGCAAAGACGGCGGCCGTGTGGCCGAGCGCCCAGACGACGAGCCCGGCGAGCCACTGCTGGAGGCCGAGACCGAGCGCGGCGGCGAGCGTGCCATTGACGATCGCGATCGCGCGCGGCGCCCCGCCGAGCAGGATCGGCTCGACGAGCGCGCGGTGGATCGGCGCCTCGAAGCCTTCTGAGGGTTGGTCGGGCGAGGCGATCATACGACCAGCGCTCCGCCGCCGAAGCTGAAGAACGAGAGGAAGAAACTCGATGCGGCAAAGGCGATCGACAGGCCGAATACGATCTGAATCAGGCGGCGGAAACCGCCGGCGGTCTCGCCGAAGGCGAGCGTCAGTCCGGTCACGATGATGATCATGACCGCGACGATTTTGGCGACAGGCCCCTGGACGGATTCCAGGACCTGCTCGAGCGGCTGCTCCCAGGGCATGCCCGAGCCCGCGGCGAACGCAGGTCCGGCAAACGCGAGGGCGCTGGCGGCAGTCATCAGACGAGCGCCGACGCGCATGACGAACTTGGCAGACATATTCAGTCTCCTTTGCTGAGCGGGAAGGTTTCTGGCGTGAGATCGATCAGCGCGTAGTTCCCGTCCGGACCAAGCCCGGTGACGCGCGCGATCGCCTCGACGCGGCGGGCAAGGCCGCGGCCGTTGATGAAGACGATCGTGTCGATGGCCTCGGCGATCAGCCGGCGCGGCACCGTGACCACCGCTTCCTGGATCAACTGCTCGAGGCGGTGGAGCGCGGCGCTGGCGGAATTGGCGTGGACGGTGGCGATCCCGCCGGGGTGCCCCGTGTTCCAGGCCTTGAGCATGTCGAGCGCTTCGCGCCCGCGCACTTCGCCGACGACGATCCGGTCGGGTCTCAGCCGCAAGGTCGAGCGCACGAGGTCCGCCATCGTGACGCTGTCCGAGCGTGTGCGGAGGGCGACGACGTCGCGTGCGGCGCACTGCAACTCGCGCGTGTCCTCGATGAGGATCACGCGGTCCTCGAGATGCGCCATCTCGGCGAGAAGCGCATTGGCGAGCGTCGTCTTGCCCGATGACGTGCCGCCGACCACGAGGATGTTCCGCCGATCGACCACCGCCTGCGCCAGGACTCTGGCCGTTTCGGGCAGCATGATGCCGTCGTTGACGTAGTCGATCAGCGTGTAGATCCGCGCCGCGGGCTTTCGGATCGAGAAGCAGGGGGCGATGCTGACGGGCGGAAGGACGCCTTCGAAACGCTCCCCCGCGCCCTCGCCGTGCGGCGGCAGTTCCGCCGAGACGATCGGCGCGGCCAAATGTACCTCGGTACGGGCATGCGAGGCGACCAGGCGTACGATGCGCTCGACCTGCGCCGGCTCGTAGCGGACGCCGGTTTCGCAGCGGCCTTCGCCCAGCCGATCGAGCCACAGGACGCCGTCGGGATTGACCATGATCTCGATCACGAGGGGATCGCCGAGCGCGGCCGCGATCGTGGGACCCATCGCGCTGCGCAGCATGCCGCGCATGCGGGCATCGGAGACATCGAGCGTCATGCTCCGGTCTCCTCGCTCGAGCCCTCGCGCGCGCCATTTACGGCGTCATCATTCGAGGCGCTGAACGCAGTGCCCTTGGCTATGTTGACGCCAAGCCGATCGATGAATTCCTGGTACCGCTTGGCGCCCTTTGCCTTCGCCGCCGCATCCATCTCTTGGAGCGAGGCCGTCACCGTCAGTTCGTGTTGGACGAAGAGCATCAGCGCCTCGAGCGTGTAGACGGCGAGCTCGAGGCCTTGATGGACCTGCTGACTGACGCGGTCTTGCTTGCGCGAAATGCGGTCGAGCCGGTGCTGCAGCATCGTATCGACGCTCTTGAGGGCTCGTGTTTTCAGCCATTCGCGCAGTCCGTCGTTCACGAGCTGCGACTTGTTGCCCTTGCGGCCCGCGAGCGCGTCGAGCGCATCGGCCACGTCGCGTTCAAAATAGATGTTCTGGCGAAAGCGCATGGTTTCACATCCCCGGAAAGAGGTCGGGCTGCTGATCGCGGCCCTGGTTCATGGCGTGGGCGCGGACGATCGCACTGGTGACGCGATCGATCGCGCGCTTGTCGGAGACAGGATCGCCATCGTCGCGATCGGGTTCGGCGATCTCCTCGGCCGGCGCGACCTCGGGCTTGGCTGATGCAATCTGCTCGCCGGGCACCTGCTGTTGGTCGTGACCACCGTCGTCGGACGCCTGATCGCCGGCCCCCGCTTCGACATCGTCACCCGGCCCAGGAACTAGAGACCGGCCATCCCAGTCGTCGGGACGTACGGCCGGACGATCGCCATAAATGCCCGTGCCGAGGCGCGGCGGATCGACAACGCGGCCCGCAAAATTGGGATCTTCATAGTAGCGCAGCTTGGTCGCCCGGATCGGCGACATGCCGGCAACGAGAACGAGCTCGTCTTGGGCCGGCAGCTGCATGACCTCGCCCTGTGTCAGGAGCGGGCGCGCGGTCTCCTGGCGGCTGACCATGACATGGGCGAGCCAGGGGGCGAGGCGATGCCCGGCATAATTGCGCATGGCGCGCTGCTCGGTCGCGACGCCGAGCGCATCGGAGATCCGGCGAGCGGTGCGCTCGTCGTTGGTCGCGAAGGCGACGCGCACGTGGCAATTGTCGAGGATCGAGTTGTGCTCGCCGTAGGCTTTCTCGATCTGATTGAGGCTCTGGGCGATGAGGAAAGCGCGAACCCCGTATCCGGCCATGAAGGCGAGGCTCGTCTCGAAGAAATCCAGGCGGCCGAGCGCGGGAAACTCATCGAGCATCATGAGGAGCTTGTGTCGGCGCGCCCCGCCCTCGTCCTCGAGGGACTCGGTCAGGCGCCGGCCGATCTGGTTCAGCACCAGGCGCACGAGGGGCTTCGTCCGGCTGATGTCCGATGGCGGAATGACGAGGTAGAGCGAGACCGGATGCGCGGCATCGACGAGATCGGCGATCCGCCAGTCGCTTCGCGAGGTGACCTCGGCGACCGTCGGGTCACGGTAGAGGCCGAGGAACGACATGGCGGTCGAGAGCACACCCGAACGCTCGTTCTCGCTCTTGTTGAGCAATTCGCGCGCGGCCGAAGCGACTACCGGATGGACGCGGCCCACCCCCAGGTGCTCGGCGGTCATCATCCGCTTGAGCGTCGTGGCGAAGGTTCGCTCGGGATCGGACAGGAAGGTCGCGACCCGCGCGAGTGTCTTCTCCTCTTCGGCGTAGAGCACGTGGAGAATTGCGCCCACGAGCAGCGAATGGCTGGTTTTCTCCCAGTGGTTACGACGCTCGAGCGCGCCTTCGGGATCGACCAGCATGTCGGCGACGTTCTGCACGTCGCGAACCTCGTGCTCACCGCGGCGCACTTCGAGAAGCGGGTTGTAGTGCGCCGAGCGCTTGTCGGTCGGGTTGAACAGAAGCGCGTGACCGAAGCGCGAGCGCCAGCCGGCGGTCAGCTTCCAGTTCTCCCCCTTGATGTCGTGGACCACGGCCGAGCCGGTCCAGGAGAGCAGGGTCGGGACCACGAGCCCGACGCCCTTGCCCGACCTCGTGGGCGCGAAGGCGAGCACGTGCTCGGGCCCGTCGTGCCGCAGATAGCGCCGGCCGCATCGTCCGAGGAAAAAGCCGCGATCGCCGAAGAGACCCGCCCGCACCATGTCGCCTCGCGTCGCCCAGCGGGCCGAGCCATAGGTCGTGACATGCCGAGACTGCCGCGCCCGCCAGAGCGAGCCTGCAATCGCCGATGCGCATCCCAGGAAGCCGCTGGCGCCGGCCAGTGCGCCAGCCTTGTCGAAGACCTCGGGCGCGTAGGCTTCGTAGAAGTACCACCAGATGAAGAGGCTCCACGGGCGGTAGACCGGATGGCCTGCAAAGAGGAACCAGGCCGGGCCCAGCTGATCCTGATAGCCGAGCATCGCCGCAGACCACTGGGTCGCAGCCCAGACGCCGAGAAGCACGATCGCGAAGACCAGAAGGATCTGACCGATGAGGAGCTTGGTCGGCGACATGGCGGGCCTTGGGGCAAAGGGTGGGAACCGGACTTCCGGCCACGCCAATTTCCCACGTCGCGCCCCCGCACGTTAGCGTCTCTCCGCCGACTCTCGCCGACTCTCGCCGACTCCCGCCGACTCCCTCCTGGAGATCCGAGGACACCGCGGGCTTCTCCGGCACGCCTGCTCGTGCGAGTCGCGGCCCCCGCTAAATCACCGGCTCACAGGCTGGCTGGGTGGTCCGTTACGGTAATTTTGTCGGTGGATTTCGCGCCGGGCGCCGGTGGACCGGCTATTTCGCGCGCGATATCCCGCGCTCCAGATTTTCAAGGAGACGCCTGATGAACAATTCCGAACTCGTTGACGCCCTCGCCGCCCAGCTCGACCTCACCAAGACCGATGCCCGCAAATATGTCGACGCGGTCTTCTCGGTGATCACCGAGGCGGCGACCAAGGGTGACGAAGTCTCGCTCAACGGTTTCGGCAAGTTCAAGGTGAAGGCCTCGCCCGCGCGCACGGGCCGCAATCCGACCACCGGCGAACCGATCCAGATCGCCGCCTCGAAGAAGCTGACCTTCGCGGCGGCCAAGGCCGTGAAGGACAAGCTCAACGGCTGAGCCTCTTCCCCGTCGGAATTGTACAATTCCCAGAGGGCGGTCGTGATATTCTGAAGATGCGACCGGGGTATCTCGTCGCAAGACTGGATGCCTCATTGGGGCCTGCTCGTATCGACGCGCAGGCCCTCTTCTTTGGTCTGGCTCGGCCCCTCAGGAAATACCCGGGCCGCCGCGTTGCCGTCCGAACGTCCAGCTGATGCCGCTCTCCCGGACGAGACCGCTCACGACCTTGCCGGCTTGTGGCTCAAGCACTGGCCGCCATGGCACAAGGGTGAACTCGCGGCTCTGCTCGATCAGCTCAAAGCGTCCGCTCACCATGTCGACCCGCCGCCGGTAGACACCCTCGATCCGCTCGCCGGGCGTGCTTTCCGCAAAGCGTAGACCCAGCTCTCTCGAGAGTTGGCCGGCGACCCGCAGGAGCTCGCGTCGCCGGAGCCGTTCGATGAGGTCCGGCGCATGCCGCCATTCCTCCCCCTGACCGCTCGCCAGGCCCTGCTCAAGGAGCCAGGCGCGCCGGGCGCGCAAGGTCTGGCCCAGTTCGAGCCCGAACCCGCTGTCGCCTCGGGCCTGCTCGTCACGATCGACCAGTTGCCGATCGAGCCACGTCGCCGCGTCGGCTACGGCGAGCTCGCGGACTGGCACGGGCGAGAGAACCTCGACGACGACCGGCGTTTCTCGCGCTCGCGCGGCTTCGAACTCAGCCGCACGCGCCAGATGATCGTTGCCGACGCGCCAGGTTCCATCCGGATCTCGCTCAAGGCTCCCAAGGACGCGCCGCATCGCTTCGAGCCGGCGGACATGGGTCTCGGCAAAGGGTCGACTGACATCGGGATCGTGATCACGGTGCAGCTCGGCCGAGTAAAGCCCGTCGTTCGACCGTGCGACGTCAGCGATCGCGCGGTCCGCCGCGCGCGGCGACACATCCCTCGGCGAAATCGCGACCACGCCCTCCATGGGCAGATCACCGGTCGCCTCCGCCTTGCCGATGTCGACGTAATGACTGCGGCCATCGGCGCCGTCGACGATCAGGTAGTGGCGGTCCTGGTACTCGTCCGAGAGGCCCCGCTCGACGAGGCGGCCGACCAGCGGAGCCGACCTATCCGCGACTGGCTCGAAGATCACCCGCGACCGCGCCGGCGGCGGCTCCTCGCCGCGGGCCGTATAGGCACGCTGCATCGTGCGGATGATGTCGCCGCGCTCGCCCATCCGCCGCAATGTCGCGGTGAGGTCGGATGAGAGACGCCAGCCGCCTTCCTCAGGGGCCGCAAGGCCGAGGCGCTCGAGCTCGCGGAGACGCCCGATCTTCAGGGTCTGCTGGAAGGGATCCTGCGCTGTAGGCGTGATCAGGCCATTGTCGGCTTCGCGCACGAGCATGCGATCGATGCTCGTCAGGCGCTCTTGCCCGACCTCGGCGACCAGCCTTTCGCGGATCGCCACATCGCTGCGCGGTCCGAGATCGAGATCGACGAGCTCCGACGCACGCGCGCGCATGCCGTGCCGGATATAGTCCCGCGCTATGACGAGATCCTTCCCCGCCTCGTCCTTACCGCGGACGATCACGTGGACGTGCGGATGGGCCGTATCGAAGTGATCGGCGGCCACCCAATCGAGCTGTGTTCCAAGGTCCTCCTCCATGCGCGACATGAGGCGCCGCGTCAGGCCCTTGAGATCCTCGTATTCGCCGCCGTCCTCGGGCGAGACGATGAAGCGGAACTGGTGACGGTCTCCCGATGAGCGCTCGACGAAGGCCTGGCGGTCGGCCCGGTCGCTGCCGGCGTCGTAGAGCGTTTCCCGCTCTCCCGAGCGGCTCGTTCCGTCGCGCTCGATATAGCGCAGATGGGCCTTGGCCGCTCCCATGCCCTGTGCCCCCAGCCGCACGATCCGCGCCTTGACGATGACGCGCCGGCCGCGAAAGGCGGCGAGCCGGTCGCGGCCCGCGAACATCTGTCCCATGCCGACGCCGCGGCCGATCCTGTTGCCGGTAAAGCCTCGCGCGCCCTGTACCGCGCGGCCGCCCCGGGCGCGGTTGGCGGCAACCAGGATTGCATGAAGCGCTGGCCGGGCGAGGCGTCCTCGGCCGCGCGCATTCTGCCGGCCGAGCCGGGGCTCGAAATCGTCTTCGCTGGACATGGCAGTCTCGCGGGAACGGTCTAGGGCGGGCTAGCCTGCACCAGGTCGGCCCGCACGAAAATCGGTGCCGCCAAAAACCCAGGATTTCTGCGGCTTTGCCCAAGGGACGGCACCGTCCGACTCGGCGCGGCACTGTTTCGCCCTTCCGAAAAACGATGTGCAGACAAAAGCTTATGGCACGCAGACCGCAAGGACAGTGCCATTGCTTTATATCTTGCCCTCCGCCCGCTCCCGCTTTTCTGCCCCTGCTCTTCCCCGTCTCTCCGGGCAACATCCCCGGGAACGGCCGCCGGCGACGATGCAAAAGGGCTCCCGAGCAAAAACGCCCGGAAGCCCTGGCCTGCTGTTCAAGCATGTTGTTCTTGCTCGGAAAATTCCGCCTTGGCCAGTTCCAATTCCGCTGCGATCTGCGCGCGTTCGTCGGCATCGTCGCATGCCGAAAGTTCGGCGCGAAGCTCTTCGATCTGCTGTTCGATGGACATGACTTCCTCCTGATTGTCGTGACGACGGGAGGCGCGCCCGGCGCTGCTCGGCCCGGGTCAAGGACCGCGAAGCGGCCGCGTCAGCGGCGATTGGGGTAACGATTTTTTGCGGGCGGACAGCGCATCCGGGCGCACGCGAAGCCCGCGCCGCCCGCAAAAAATGGTGGGTCCCGATCGTCCTTGGGGCGGGCCGCGCGGCGCCGGATACTGGGCGGACCCGAGCAGAAAATCCCTTCTCCACCTCACCAGTTCTGGAGGGAATCGCCGCAAAACCGGGGTGTCGGATGCGCAAAAAAATGCCCCGCGCGGTGTCCCACGCGGGGCTTGCCGGATCAGTTGGCGGGGTTCCAGATCAGGGCGAAGGTGTCGTCGTCGTCCTGGCCGGCGGCGCGGCCGAGGTTGGCGAAGAGCGGGCGATTGCCGAGTTCGGGCGCCGAGATCGAGACCCGGATATAATCGTTGCCGCTGATCTCGCTGGTGCGGATCCAGCCACCGCCGAGTTCCACGCCGCTCGCGAACACGCGGTAGTCGGGCTGGTCGCCCATCTTGGAACGGTTCGGCACGAGCTGGATGTCAGCGCTCACCGAAAGCGTGCGAAGCATACCCTTAAAGCTGCCGTCGCTCTGGCGGGTGACGTGACCGATTGCAGGCATGATAGTTCTCCTTGGTTCAGATCATCCGGACCACTTCCGGGCGATGGCCGACCGAGGGGAACGGCGAGAGGACGGGCGGTGAACCGCAGGCCGCAGCGCAGCGGAGGACCGGAGCGGGCGGGCTGATTTGGACGCGAAGCGGGCGCGAGGAGCCGCCGTCAGGCGGCGGGGAAATCAGTCGGCACGCGATGGTTTCGGCCGCCTGGCCTGCCGTTCCAGGTCAGGGCCTGAGCCACGAAGGAGGTCCGGCTGGAACCGGGGAGCCATGCTGGCCTCGGACGCGGCAACGCCCGGGCGATCCCGAAAGGGGATAACCCGCACCGTTTCATATGCCCGATCCATCGCCTATAGCCGCCCGGCAATGGGGGATCAGAACACAACTCTGGAACGCGTCCGGCGGCTGGTCGAGCGCCTGGCACCGACACCGGTCTGCGACGAGTGCATCGCGGACCGGATCGATGACGCACACCTCGAAGAGGTCCGGCCCTGCACGCAGGAACTCACGGCCGAGCGCGGTTTCGTGCGTGACAACGATGCCTGCGGCCTATGCGGCGAACGCCATACGGTGATCCGCAAACACCGCTAAGGCCGTAACCCGTCAGGCCGCCGGCGCTTTCGCCGGCGTGCGGCCGCGGCGCGCAGGGCTGGAATTGGCTGCATCTGCGGCGGGTTTCGCCTTCGATCTGTTCGTTTTCTCCCCCGGCTTGCGGCCCAGGCCTACCTGCTTGGCGATGGCGCGGCGCTGCGCCGCATAGGTTTCGGCGACCATCGGATAGTCGGACTTGAGCTTGTAGCGCTCGCGGTATTCGGCCGGCGTAAGTCCATGGGTCGCCAGATGCCGCTTCAAGGTGCGATAGGGCTTGCCATCGATCAGCGAGATCAGGTGATCCTTCGACGCGAGCGAACGACGAACAGAAACCGCGCCGACAAAACCGGGCTTTGCTGCGGCGACTTCATCGCTGGCGGCCGGCCCCGAGGCGAGATCTTTGACAGCACCATGCATGGTCTGGAGAAAGGCCGGAACGTCCTCGGCAGCGGCGCGCGTGTTGGGATTGGAAAGCCAGGCGATGGTCAACTCGGTCGCGAATTCGAGAAATTCGGTCGAGGAATTCGAAGTGTCTTCAGCCATGATGCGCGCCTTTTCTGCTGCTGCTCCGATCTACCCCGACTAACGCAAAGGTCAACGCGGGACAGGATTGAGAGAATTCTTGCCGTGATCTGCGAAGACACCGCAGAAGCCGAATACCCTACGAAAAAAATGCGCCGCGAGGCCGAAGGCCGCGCGGCGCGCGAAAATATTGGCGATGAATAGAGCCCGGCGGCGACCTCGCGTTACCGCCGGATCAGGCGGCGAGCGGCGGCAACACCTCGGGGCTCGCGCCGTCAGTCGCCGGCTCTTGGCTGTGCGCAGTCTCGGCCTCGACCTCGGTCGCCGCCCGCACCTCGTCCCACTCGGCCCGCGCCGCGCTCGCCCGCTCGTGCGCCGCGACCGAGCCGACCCCGCCGCGCGCCGTATAGGCCGATGGCGGAAAGGCCATCCAGCGAGGCACCCAGCCCTCGACCATTTCGCGTCCCTCGGCGCCTTCGAGGTGCGCGCGGATGATGCCCTTCAAGGTCTTGCCCTTCTCCTTGGCGTTTGCCTCGGCAATGCGCGGCCCCGCGACGTCGGCGACCATGGCGACGAGCACCTCGCGGTCACGCAGGAGTTCGAAGAAAGCGTCGTCGGCCGCCCACCAGGTCGCCATGCCGACGTCGATCTCGGCGGCGAGAGCATCGACAACCGGGCTCCCAGCTTCGAGCGTCTCGCCCATGACGATGGCAAGCACGGCCATGACTTCCTCGTCTGCGAGCGCGGTGAGCCTGAGGAACAGTCCGACTAGCCCGTAGCCGTCCCCGTTACCGCCGGTTACGCGCGGCTCGTCCTCGGACAGGTGCATCAGGCGCAGGACCTTGAGCCGGGCTTGGTCGAAAATCGCCTCACCAAGCGTTTCCGCCACGCTCTGGCCGATGTCGTCATTGCGGGTCGCCTGCGGTTCGGGCCGCACGATCCAGAGCGACGAGCCAGCGATGGCGTGGGCGACCATCAGCCGCAGGGCCACACCGGGGTGATCGAGCAGAACGGCGCGGGTCGCGGCGTGACGATGGAGGTCGATATAGGTGCCGAGATTGGCGGTGACCTCGGCGCGGGCGGGCTTCACCTCGGGCTCGCTGCTCTCGCCTTTCGCGGCGATGCGCGCTTCCTTCGTGCTGACATAGCCCTCGTGGAAGGTGACCTCGCCGTCGTCACGAACGTCGATGTAGACGCGCCCGCCCTTGCGCTTGGGCGTCTTTTCGAACTGCCACGCGTGGAAGTATTCGCCGCGCGGGACGACGACCACTTCCCGCCAGCCCGCTTCGAGATACTCGGCGCGCCGCGCCTCGATCGCTTCTTCCTGCCGGGTCCAGAAGTCTTGCGCGTCGGCAAAATAGGCATCCTCGCCGAAAAGGTCGGCGACGAGCGTGACATCCGCCGCATCGAAAAGGGCATGGCGCGCGGGAATGGATTGCCCGCCGAGCAGCCAAGCCTTGAGGCCGTGGCCGGTCGGCGTCCTCTGCTCGGCGTCGTCGTGGATCGCCAGCCACTCGCGCTGGCGCGCCTTGCTCGCGAGCGTCAGGTGACGGACGGTCGTGCGGTCGATCTCCTCGCGCCGGTAGAGGTCGCGGATGCGCGGGAGCAGGTTGCCCAGCGCGAGCACACGTTTGACCATGAGTTCGGGCATGCCGAAGGTTTCGGCGATCTCGGCGGGGTCGCGGCCTTCCTTGACGAGACGCACGAAGGTTTCCCATTGGGTGACCTCATCGGGATCGCGGCGGGCGACGTTCTCGATCAGCGAGGCCTCGATAGCGGCGGCATCGTCACCGTCTTCGAGAACCGCGCAGGCGAGCGCGCCGTGGTCGAAGCCTTCGGCAGCGGCAAGGCCATGCGCGACCCAGCGCCGTGCCCCGGCGACGATGCCCCATGCCCCGTCCGCATTGGCGGGCTTGACGATCAGGGGCTGGATGACGCCGCGCCTGCGGACGGTGCCGATGATGTCCGACACGTCTGGAGCCTTGCGCCCGTGGCGCATATTGGTCTTGTCGATGAACAGCTTGCCGTGTTCGATAAATTGAAGTTTCATGACGGGTACCTCAACATGGGTGCCGGTCCGCCTATTGGCTTCGATCCCTTTCGGGCGGACCGGCTTAGGTTGGACGGCGAACGGCCGCCCACGTCATCCGTCTGCTGACGGAAGCTCGTCGGTTTCGGTGCCGGGTTCCGCGCCAATGTCGGCAGGCAGACCGCCATGGGGATCGCCCGGATTGCGCCTGAGCAGCGCCTCGGCCTGAATGATCGAGCCGAGGCGGCGCGCGGCCTTGGTCCAGACCGAGAGGGTGTGGGTGCTCACGAAGTGCTCGTCGCGCTCGATGCGAAGGCCGAAGGGCAGGCGCACGTCGGCGATTTCGGCGAGGCTGAAAGAGCCGAGTTCGGGACAGCCGAAGCCGAGGTCGGCGAGGCCGAAGAGCGTGTCGCCATCGGCATCGAGTTCCGTGGCGATCCACGTCGCCGCCGCCAAGGGGTTGAACAGCTTGAGCACGGGCACTGGATCGGGCTCGGCCTCCTCGCGGCGCTGGGCGGCGCGGTGCGCGGCGTCGTTGGTGCGCAGCGCGATGCGGAGTTCGGGGGTCAAGAGGATCATGCCGCCGCCCTCCCCTCGATTTCCATAACGCTGTCCGAGGCGCAGGCTTCGGCGTGGCGCGTCAGCAGCCAGTCGGCAGCCTTGCTGGCTTGGCTCGCGGCGCGGAAGATCGCGCGATTGTCCTCTTGGCAAACCTCGAGCCAAGCGCCGATGTAGTCGGCATGCCTGACGGTGGGCACGATGCCGAGCGAGGCGCAGAGGAAAGCCGAACCCATTTCGGCGACGAGTTCTTCGCGCGCATAGTCCTTCGAGCCGAAGGCGTTCTTGAGGCTGCGCCCGAGCCGCGAGGGATGCCCCGTGGCGTGGGTCAGCTCGTGGAAGCAGGTGCGGTAGTAATTGATCTGGTCGCGGAACGCGGGTTGCGGCGGCACCGCGACAAAGTCGGGCTCGGGCGCATAGTAGGCGCGGGCTCCCCCGACGCGAAAATCGATGCCCGAAGCCGCGATCAGGCTTTCGCCGATGGGCTCGACCTCACGGTCGGGCAAAGGCGCGGGTTCCGCGAAAAGGCCCTCGGGCAAGCCATCGATTTGTGCAGCATTGAACACAGTGAAGCGCTTGAGGAACGGCAGCGCCCGCGCCTCCCCGCCCTCCTGCGCCGCGCGGGTCTTCTCGGCCTCCGGCGTGAAACGATCGGCGTAGACGACGGTCGTTCCGTGCTCGCCCTTGCGCACCGCTCCACCCGCCGCGATGGCTTGGCGGAAGGTGAGCCAGCCTTGCGAGTGATAGCCCGCCTCGATGACCGCGCCCCAGAGGATCAGGACGTTGATCCCCGAATAGGGCCGCCCGCTCGCGGCATTGCGCGGCAGACCGGCGCAGGGTCCCGCCCCGAGCGTGTTGCTCCAAGGCTGAACCCAGGGCAGGCGCCCTGCTTCCAGCTGCGCGATGATCCGTCTTGTCACCTCGTCGTAGAGGTTCGCGCGCGGCTCGGCCTCACGGGCAGTGCGGCGGTTCGGGGTATGCGGCATGGCTTCCTCCAGCACCGCCCCAAAACCCACCAGGGCTTCCCCGCGGAGCGGGGTGGGCGGCGCCTGGCGACCTGACGGCGGGGCCAGGGAGGCGGGCCGCACCGAAAGGCCGGAACGCAGTGGAGGAGCCGGACAAAGTCCGGCTTGCGGCTCGCCGGGCCCCGCCCAGAAGGGCGCGCCGCCCACCTCGCGACGAGGGGAAGGCCCACAAGAAACGTCGCCGCGCCCACGAGGCGCGGCGTCCGCTTGTCGGGACCTATCCCGACCCAGCGCCAGTCGATCGTTACCGTCAGGCAGAGACGCTGACAGGCGGCTCAGCGGAGCTTGGCGAACGGCGAGTGTGCCCTAGCGTAGTAGAGCGCGGTCGCGCCCGCGGCGCGAGGCGCAAGTTCGACAGCAGTAAGACATAAGGTCAGCAATCGCATGTCATCACGCGCTGGCCGGCCAGGTGCTCTCATTGTTGTTCTGGCAATCGCTAAAGCGTATTTCGAAGAAGCGATTAGAGAGTGGTCGCGTCTGGAATCCATGATGAGCAGTGTGGCGACAATTGTGCTGGCAATGGTCAACGCTCCTTACGGAGCGGACCTTTGCGCGCATCAGCTCGCCACGATGCTCACCGATCCTGAAAGCGCGACCGGATTCAGCGCTTCGGTCTTCGCGTTCTTTTCCGAGATACCTCCGGCCCTGCAGATGGACTTCATCGAGGAGATGGAGCTCGACGCGGCCCAGGCCACGAAGGTCGCGAACCGGATAGCCGAAGTCTCGGGCTACGCCCTGCCGCTGGCGGCCTAAACCGCATGACCCAAAAAGCGGCCGAGTCGGTGACCTGAGCTGTTTAGAACGACCGCCGCGATATTCGACCAGGCTGAAACCGCCTCGAGGCTTACACCGCGCTGGAGCTTCGACGGCGGAACGGCGCCGCCCCTGCAGATCGATCACCGTCAGGCCGGGACGCACCGCGGCCCGGCTAAGCCAGGCGTCTCTGGCGCCGGACCTAGTAGAGCGCAAGGCAGCGAGCCGCTTCTTCAGGTTCACCGCCTTGGTCGATCCATCGATCCAATTGGCATGATACGATCGATGCATAGATCATTTTATTGATCTTTTAGGGTAAGCCACTTAACTACGATCGATACATCGCCCAGATCAGTGCGATATGCCCGATGGATCGATCAATGCCTGCTACCAATAAGAGAACCTATGCGCGCTATACCCAGGCCGCCGTCACACTCGTGGGGCAGCTGATCCAGGCCGAGCGCAAGCAACGGCGCATGCCGCTGCAGGAGCTCGCCGAGCGCGTCGGCGCATCGCGCGGCACCTTGCAACGTCTCGAGGGCGGTGACCCCAAAGTGGAACTCGGGATCGCTTTCGAAGCCTGCACGATCCTGGGCATACCGCTATTTCAGGAGGACCTGGTCGGCGTGAAGAACAGGGTCGAGGTCATGAGGCAACGCCTGGCACTCCTGCCCAAGTACGCAAGACCGCTCCAGACGGAGGCCGACGATGACTTCTGACCCCGCGGCGCAGGCCCCAAATACAGCGCCGCGCACCGCCTTCGTCTGGACCTGGCTCCCGGGCAGCAGTGAACCGGTCGTCGCCGGACGTCTCGATCGCGTCGGTGAAGAGATCCGCTTCCAGTACGGCCGCACATACCGTGCCCGCGCGGACGCGATCGCGCTCTACCTGCCTGAACTGCCCCTGGGCGCCGCACCGATCGCCCCTCCTCCCGGCCTCGCCATGGCGGGGGCCATTCGCGATGGCTCGCCCGACGCCTGGGGCCGGCGTGTGATCCTCAACCGGACCTTCGGAGGCCGCGGCCAGGATCTCGACGAGGCAAGGCTCGACGAGCTGACCTTCCTCTTGGAATCGGGTTCCGATCGCATCGGCGCGCTCGATTTCCAGCAGGCCGCCGATCGCTACGAGCCGCGTGGCGGCGGGCTGGCCTCGCTCGAGGAATTGATCGAATCGGCCGAGCGCGTCGAGCGCAACATCCCGCTCTCGCCCGAGCTCGACCAGGCCCTGCAACACGGGACCGCGATCGGGGGCGCCAGGCCCAAGGCACTCATCGTCGATGGCGAGACCAAGCACATCGCCAAGTTCTCGAGCAGCACCGACATCTACAGCGTGGTCAAGGGCGAGTTCCTGGCCATGCGCCTCGCCGCGCTCGCGGGGCTCGCAGTCGCGCCCGTCCGGCTGGTCGAAGCCGCGGGGAAAGACGTGCTGCTCGTCGAACGGTTCGACCGCACGCATACGGCGGGCCGGTGGCACCGCAAGGCATTGGTCTCAGCGCTCACGGTCCTCGAACTCGACGAGATGCAGGCGCGCTACGCAAGCTACGAGGATCTCGCGGAAAAAATCCGCCTGCGCTTCGAGGAGGTGCCGGCAACGCTACGCGAGCTCTTTGGCCGGATGACGTACAACGTGCTCGTCGGCAACCTCGATGACCATGCCCGCAACCACGCCGCATTCTGGGACGGGAACCGGCTGGCGCTGACGCCCGCTTATGACATCTGCCCGCAGCCGCGGACTGGCGAGGAGGCGAGCCAGGCCATGCTGATCCGCGGCCAGGACCGGATGAGCCAGATCCGCACCTGCCTTGCCGCCGCTGCGCAGTTCCATCTGGACGAGGCGACCGCGATCGCCACGGTCGCGAAACAGGTCGAGATCATCGGCGAGAACTGGCGCGAGCTCTGCACGCAGGCCCGGCTCGGCGAAGTCGACCGCAAACTGTTCTGGGGCCGACAGTTCCTCAATCGCTTTGCCTTCTATGGCCTCGAAGGCGCGGCGGCCCCACTCGCGGCGCGCGCCGCCTATTGGCGCGAGCACAACGCCTGAGAACGCTTCCCGGCCATCTTCTCGCTCCCTGAAGCCCGACGGAGCCACGCGCCGTGACGACACCGGCAGCTCAGTCGGCCTCGAACAGCGGAAGATCGGACATCACCGGCGATGTCGCTCTCTCGAAATTGGAGACTGTGACGCCAACGAGGCGTATGCCTTTTGGCGTCGGCAGCACCGACCGGATCAAGGCCAGGCTCGCCGCCCGAAGAGCATCGCGCGAGGAGACCAGGGTCGGCTGGGTTCTGCTGCGCGTGATATTCTGGAAATCGCCGTACTTCACCTTCACGGTCACGGTGCGCCCGAACTCCCCCGCCCTTTCGCACCAGGACCAGACGTCGTCGGCCTGGCGTAGCACGCCAGCCTCGATCTCCCTGGCATCGACAAGATCGCGATCGAAGGTGGTTTCCGAGCCCGAGGACTTGCGCTCACGGTCGGGGTTCACCGGCCTCTCATCAATCCCGCGCGCGATCCCGTAATACCAGTCGGCCGAAGATCCGAAATGCTGCTGCAGGAAGTCGAGCGAGCGCGCGCGCAGGTCCGCGCCCGTCTCGATGCCGAGCGAGGCCATCTTGCGCGCGGTCACGGGCCCGACGCCGTGGAACCGCGACACCGGCAAGGTCTCGACCCAGGCGGCGCCCATGTCGGGGGTGACGGCGAACTGGCCGTTCGGCTTGCGCTGGTCGGAAGCGAGCTTGGCGAGGAACTTGTTGTAGGAAATGCCGGCCGAGGCGGTGAGCCCGGTCTCCGCGAATATCCGCGCGCGGATTTCCTTGGCAGTCTTCCAGGCGGTCTCGATGCCGCGGCGATTGGCGGTGATGTCGAGATAGGCCTCGTCGAGCGACAATGGCTGGATGAGATCGGTATAGTCGGCAAAGATCGCGTGGATCTGCCCCGAGACCGCCTTGTAGACATCGAAGCGCGGCGGCACGAAAATCAGTTCGGGGCATTTGCGCAGCGCCGTGATCGAAGGGAGCGCCGAACGCACGCCAAACTGCCGCGCCTCGTAGCTCGCCGCCGCGACTACGCCGCGCGCCGCGGCGTACCCTACCGCCACGGGCCGACCCCGCAGCGAGGCATCGTCGCGCTGTTCGACCGACGCGAAGAAGGCGTCCATGTCGACGTGGATGATCTTTCGGTCGACCGGGTACGCCATCGACCGATCCTACCGTAATTCGAACATAATGGGAACAGATTCAGCAGCGTCATTTGCGCGCACGGGTTCGATCGCCACTCAGGCCCCCGCCTCACGCGTGCGGCATGGCCTTGCGCAAGGCATCGTTCATGCGGCTCTGCCAACCCGGTCCGGAAGCGCGCCAGGCCTCGAGAACCTCGCGGTCGAGCCGCAGCGTCTGGCTGACCTTGGCCGGCTTCTTGCCCGGCCCGTGCGTGCGAAAGGTCTTCGCCAGTTCGGGGACGGCTTCCGCGAAGGGGCGCGCCGCGCCGATCTGCTCGGCTGTCAGCTCCGGATTGTCCAAACCGCGTCCATGTCCGCCTCGGCGTAATTCCGCGACGTCATTGCAGCAGGCTCCTTTGCTTCCTGCTCGCCGACCGGGCGGAGAAGATCGAGAGACCTTCAGAGCCCAGCGCCGGCAAATTTCACGACACGCCTTGATGAAGATTGACGTATTTCGTTACTACATTTTGCTTCTGCCTGACCAGACCGCCCGCTGCACGCATCGAGCCCGCCTGTGCGCGAACGCGATCAGCCCCTTGAAGACAGCCGATGGTGCCGGCGACGGCACTGCAGTCTTACAGACCTGCAGATTGCCCGTCGTGATTATAATCCAAATATAATTGGAGACTCGGACGGTCGCCGATTATTATTTTTCCCGTACAAACTGAATCGAGGAGCCCCGTCTACTTACCTTTGCAAAAGTCGAAAGTGTCGCATCCATCGCTTGCCAGTACGGTGTAGGGACCGCCCGGCTGGACTTGACTTGAAAGGCGGCAGACGGGTTGCCGGCACGAGACCGTTCGCCCGTTTGCCGGATCATCGTCATGGAAATGCTCAAGATGGCGCTTGCCTGGGCGGATCGGCTTGCCGAGGCCCGCTCGACCGAGGTGCTGCGCGATATCATGGCCGAAGCCGGCGAATGGCTCGGCGCGCGTTACTTCGCCCTGTCCCAGCACGCCGATTTCTCAAGGCGACCGCGGGCGCTGCGCCTCCACAACTACCCCGATGGCTGGGAGACCTACTACGACGCGAGGTCGCTCGGCCTGTGCGATCCGATCCACCGCGCGAGCCAGCGGCGCGGCCGCGGCTTTCATTGGCGCGAAGTACCGCAGATCATCCGTCTCGATCGCGCCGACCGGCACATGTTGCTGCTCGGACGGCAGATCGGGCTCGGCGAAGGCCTGACCGTACCGTTCCACATACCGGGCGAGGCGCGCGGCTCGTGCAGCTTCGTCGCGGAGATCGGCAACGATCTCGCCTATGGCGCCCTGATCTGGGCCGAAGCGATCGGGGCCGCGGCCTTCGAGCGCCTGCGTCTCCTACACCGGGATCCAGACCGGGATCGCCTGCCGCGTCTCAGCCCCCGGCAACTGCAATGCGCGGCGCTCGCGGCCCGCGGCTATACGAACCCGCAGATCGCGCGATATCTCGGGATCAGTGTGCAGACCGTGATGGATCACCTGCGCGAGGCCTTCAAACGCCTCGAGGTCGAGTCCCGGATGGAGCTCGCCATGGTTCTTCTCGAAGCGGGAGACCTCTGCTTCGACGACGTCCCGCCGCGCTGCGCCGCCTGAAGCACGATCAACTCGAACCGACAAACAGGACGGATCGAGCAAATCCCCCTCGGCCACGGGGTGCAAGCGGCAACGCCGATCTGATGACCTTCCTCGATCAGCAACCACCTGAAGGGGAAGGCAATGATCCGCACGATCGACCGCATGAGCGAGGCCGAGGGGGCCGTGCTACGCTCCATGTTCGAGGCGAGGAAGCGGGTCTTCGTGGACCTGCTCAAATGGGATGTGCCTGTTCTGGCCGGGACCTGGGAGATCGATCATTTCGACGATATCGACGCGACCTATCTCATTCTCACCGACGGCGAGAGCGGCCACGTGGCCTCGACGCGCCTGCTCAAGACCAATCGTCCCCATCTGCTCGACAGTCTCTTTCCGGAGCTCGTCGATGGCCCGATACCCGCTGGCCCAACTGTCCGGGAGATCACCCGCTTCTGCCTAGACCGATCGCTGCGCGCGGCCGAACGGCGCCAGGCACGCGACTGGCTGGTGAGCGCGCTGGCGGTGCACGCCCTCGAACGCGGCATCACGCATTACACCGGCGTCGCCGAGCTTCCCTGGTTCGAGCAGATCCGCGACTTCGGCTGGAACTGCCTGCCGCTCGGTACGCCGATGCGCGTCGATGGCCGCGTGCTGGCAGCGCTCGTCATCGCAATCGACGAAGAAACGCCCGAGCTTCTTGCAAGCCGCGGGATCTGGCGCACGGGAATGGCCGTGCCAGCCCCGATTGCGAGCGAGATCGATCGGGAGCACCGCGCGTGACGCCGCGCGCTCCGGCCCCGGTCGCCCCGGCTGCCGCCGCTGCGACGCCCCCGGTGCCCGCCGAGGTCATGACCGAGCTGCGCTCCCAGGGCTTCTCGATCCTGCGTAACGCCATTCCCGCCGACATCCTCGCGCATGTCGATGCAGACCTAGACGACCATTTCGCGGGCACGCCGTTCGGCCAAGGCGACTTCTACGGAAGGTCGACCAAGCGCTTCGGGCGGCTCCTCGTGCGCTCGCCCGCCACGAGGCTTCTCGCCGCCGATCCGGCGATCACGGCCATCGCCCGGGAAGTCCTCGCGCCGCGGTGCGATACGATCCAGCTCAACGTGGCCCAGGGAATCGAAGTCCACCCCGGCGAGATCGCGCAGGTGCCGCACCGCGACGAGGATATGTGGCACGGCCCCAAGGGGCAGTTCGAATATCTGGTCAACGTCATGTGGCCGCTGACACCGTTCACGCCCGAGAATGGCGCCACACGCCTCTGGCCCGGCAGCCATGGCGGCCAAGGCGCGAGCGCTCCGCCCGACGAAACCGGGGAGGCGGCGGCCTGCGAGCCGGGCGACGCCATCGTCTTTCTGGGATCGACGCTCCACGGCGCCGGCGCCAATCGCACGGATCTGCCAAGGCGCAGCCTCGTGATGGGATACTCGCTGGGCTGGCTCAAGCCCTACGAGAACCTGTGGCTCGCCTATCCGCCCGAGATCGCGCGCGACTTCGGCACCGAGCTCCGATCGCTCGTCGGCTATCGTCAACACCGCCCCAATCTCGGGAACCTGGACGGGCTGTGCCCTTCGCTCCTGCTCGACGATCGCATGCCTCAATACCCCGCCGCGATCGACGCCCTGACACCGAAACAGGAAGCCATGGTGCGAGCCCATGCCGAGCGCGAGCGGGCGCTCGAAGCGGCGCGCGAACCGTGAGCATGACAAGTGGGTACGCGCCTGAGACGAGAAGCTGCGCATGAGCCCGGGCCGTACCACTCAGCTCGCCTACCATCTGCTCAAGGAGCAGATCGTCTGCGGCGAATGGCAGCCAGGCGCCAGGCTCGACCCCGCGCAGATCGCGCGAAGGCTCGGCATGAGCGCGACACCGGTGCGCGACGCGCTTCACCAGATGCTCGGCGAGCGTCTGATCGAAGCCTGGCCGCGCGAGGGGTTCAAGATCCCCATTCCGAGCGAGGGAGCCTTGCGCGAACTCTATGGCCTGAACGCGGATCTCGTCGCCACCGTGCTTCGGAACCTGCGTCCGAGGATCCCGACGAGGCCCCCACCGACCGACCTCGGGCAGGAGCCTCGCGCGCTATTCGACGAGATCGCCGCCGCGACCAATGCGGAATACGGCGCCCTCCTTCACCAGACGAGCGATCGACTCCACCGGGCCCGGCTCGTTGAACGATACCTGTTCGCCGATCACGACAAGGAGCATGCGGCGCTGGTCGCGGCCTGGTCGAGCAGTGCTGTGGCTGACCTAACCAAGCTGATGGCACGCTATCACCGGCGCCGGCAGAAGGAGGTGGCCGCAATCGTCGCGGCCCTGCTGAAGCCCAGCACGCCAATTTGATAGTCGGAATATATTATTGTTATAAATCAATAACTACGTTCTTACAGAGAACGAGCCATCTATCATTCGAACTGCCGCAGAGTCGCGGCAAACTCGAAAGGAAAGATGTGATGGAACGTGAACACGACACCGCCGACCTGATCGAGCTCGGCACCGCCAGCGTCGAGACCCAGGGCCCCATCGGCGTGTTCTACGACGAGCAGATCGCCTCGCTTCAGCAGGGTCTGACCGACGACTGACCGCCCGGGGGCGCGCGGAGCCTGTGCCCCGCGCGCCCTTTGCCTCCCAACCCAGCAAAAGGAGGTCTGACATGGACCGCCAGGAAGAGCCCGACGTCATCGAGCTCGGTATCGCATCGCGCGAAACCCTCGGGCCGATCGGCTTCATCGCCGAGGAAGTTCTCGGGATGGTCGTCGCGGGTCTCGAAGACGATTAGCGCCCCCGCGGGCGGGCCTGCCCCGCCCGCGTCGCCACAAAGGCACGTCCGCCATGTCTCAAACTTCGACATTGTCCTTCTGCGAAGTCCAGGATCGTTTCGTGTTCCTCGACGTCGCGGCCGACCGCTATTTCTGCCTCGGCCGGGAGACCGAGGCGGCCTGGCGGGCCGCGCTCGCCGGCACTCCGGATCCGGACCAGGTCGCCTTGCTCGAGCGACGGCGCCTCACGGTATCGCCGCCCTGCCCCGGTGCGATCGCAACGGCTAGCCAGCTCGACCAGGCCGCCACCCGGTCCGCCGATGTCCGGCGCATGGCGGCGCTTGCCAGCGGCATATGGACGGCCCGACGTTGCCTACGCCGCGATGGCCTCGCCGGCGGGCTCGAGGCGTTACGTCACGCCCGTCGCCGCGCTGCGCGCCGCGCGCCGCCGACCGGCGAACTTTCCCAAATAGCGCGGGATTTCGCGCGGCTCGCGCTGTTCATCACGCCGCACAACCAGTGCCTGCCCCACTCGTTGGCATTGGCGACCCACCTCGCGGCGCGCGGCCACCGCCCGGAACTAGTCGTCGGGGTGCGCATGGGTCCCTTCCGAGCGCATTGCTGGGTCGAGTGCGATGGCAGCCTCGTCAACGACCGGTACGAGCGGGTGCGCAGCTATGCCCCGATCCACCGCGCATGAGACACCCCCGCTACATCGCCGTCATTGGAGAGACCGACGCTTACGGCCTGAGACGCCCGATCCAGGATCGAGCGCTCGCCGTCGCCGGGCTCGAAAGTACCTTCACGGCGCCCGGCCTCGCACTCTTTGCCCAAGGCGGTCGCCGCGCGTGGCTCGCGCACGATGCGGGTATGGTCCTCGGACGCACACACCGACGATCGGGCGCAATGTCGGCCGCAACCTCGTTCTCGCCGGACGAAACGGGCACAATTCTCGCCACCCGCGGCCGGGATCTCATCGAGAACTTCTGGGGCGACTTCCTCGGCTTCCTCGCCGCTGATGGATCGGTGACGGTAATCCGCCCGCCCTTCAGCGACCTGCCCTGCCTTCACGTCGAGCGGGGCGGGCTCCACGTGCTCGCGTCCGACCTCGCCCTCCTCGAGACCTGCCTGCAGACGCGCCCTGCTCCCGACTGGGATGCCATCGCCTCGCACCTTATGACATCGGGACTGCGCCAGGAGCGCACCTGCGTCGAGGGCGTCAGCGAACTGCTGGGCGGCACCCGCCTGACACTCACGAACCGCACGGTATCGATCGATCCCTGCTGGTCTCCCTGGCATGCCGCCGGAAAGCGCGACCGGCGATGTCCAGAGGAACTCGCCGACCATCTCTGGCAGACGGCTCGAACGAGCGTCGCCGCACAGATCGAGGATCTCGATCATGTTGTCGTCATGCTGTCGGGAGGGCTCGATTCCTCCTATTTGGCCGCGCTCGTCGCGGCGACGGGCACGCGCATGACCTGCGTCAACATCGGTTCCAACGATCCGGCCGGCGACGAGAGCCATTTTGCGACGGCCGTCGCGGCCGCTTTGGAAGTTCCCTACCGGGAAATCGAACGCGACCTCGCCAAGGTCGACGTCACGATTTCGCTCTACAAGGGCCAACCGCGACCGCTCGCGCGATCCTTCGCCCAGGCTAGCCGCGCTGCACGACAAGGCATCGCCGCGCGCCTGGGCGCGCAAGGCATTCTCGACGGCGGCGGCGGCGACAACCTGTTCTGCGCGATGCAGTCGGTCGTCCCTGTCGCCGATCGATTGCGACGGGAAGGGTTCGGCACTGGGGCGCTCAAGACCGCCGCGGAGATCGCTGAGCTCACCGAGGCCAGCCTGTTCACGGTCCTGGGCCGGGCCTTTCGCCGCGCCTGGCTGCGATCGCCTGATTACCGCTGGCCGATCGACACGATGTTCGTGACGACCGAGGCCGCCGAGCGCGCTGGCCCGCCCCGCCATCGCTGGCTCGAGACGCCGCGCGGCGCGCTGCCGGGATCGGCCGGACATATCGGCTTCATGATCGCGGTCGAGAACCTGCTCGAATCCTTCGACGGCGACATAGCCGAATGGTCGCCGCTGATCGCTCTGCCCATCGTCGAATGCGCGCTCGCCATCCCCACCTGGCGCTGGTTCGAGCGCGGCAACAACCGGGCGATCGCGCGCCGCGCGCTGGCAAGGCACGTGCCCGCCCATGTCGCATGGCGCCGAGGCAAGGGATCGCCCGATAGCTTCGTGGCCAAGGTCTTCGAGACCAATCGCGCCGTGTTGCGCGACCTGCTGCTGGGCGGAGCCCTGGCCGCCGAAGGTTTGCTCGACAAGACCGCGGCCGAGCGCGTCCTCGCCGGCATTGGCCCGGTTCGAAGGCACGAGCACGGCCAGTTGCTCAAGGTCGCCGATGTCGAGGCGTGGGTCCGAACGCTATGAGCTTCGCGCCGACCCACGCCTCTCCTCCGCACCCGGGCTAGTCCATATCCGGGCGCGCGGGATTTGCTGCCGCGTGATCCGCACCGGCGTCGCGCAACCGTCGAAGCGCGTCCCACCGCTCGTACTGCGCGGCTTTAGCCGGGTCGGCATCGCGCTTGCCGGCGAGCCAATAGTCGAACCAGTCGAGGCTGCGGACGTAGGTAGCGAGACGGTGCACGGGCTGCCACCTGTTGTGATATTCGTCGGGATAGACGTACATTTCGACGGGCTTGCCCGCCTGCTTGAGCGCCGCCCATGTCTCGAGACCGAGCAGATATTCGCGGTCGGCGAGCTGCATCAGGATCGGAGCGGCGATCCTGTCCGCATTGCGCGAGACCGACATGGGCTGCCAGAAGTCGGCGTCGCCCGGGCCGAGTGGCGGAAAGCCGTCGAGCAGCAGCTGCCGGGCCCGCGCCGGACCGCTCTGGACCATGACCGTGTTGGGCTCTGTGCAACAGCTGCTGATCGCCGCGGCCGCGAAAGTCCGCGAATTGACCAGGGCAAAGGCGCTCGTCGTCGCACCGTCGCTGAGGCCCGTAATGCCGATCCGCCGAGGATCGGCCACGCCCAGCTCTATCGCCTGAGCCACCAGTCCCTCGACCGCTCCGAGCAGCGAGCGACGGTCCACCCAACCTTCGACATTGGGACGATTGACTGATTCCCCACTGGCCGGCGTTCCTACCGCCCGATCACGCCTGTGTGTCCCGGCCGCGGCCGGACGTTCGAAGCTCAAGACGGCAAAACCGCGCGCGGCGAAGGCATGGACAGGATAATCGTCTCCCGTGCCGCCGCGTAAGAAACCTCGGCTGTTGTACTGCACCACGACCAGCGGCAGCCGCCCACCCGCGTAACCCGGCGGCAGCGCGAGATCGCCCCAGGCCTCGATGCCGAATTGATTGCGGAACTTGAGCCGCTTCACTTCGCCCAGCGCGATGCCCGCGAATTCGGGATTGGGATCGTAAACCGGACTACGCGCCCCGCTAGCCGCGTCGATCGACACGATCCGCCGCGGCGTCGTCGCGGTCTCTACGAGGCAAAGGATACGCCGCTGTGCCGGGACGCAGCCGTGAACGGCATCGGTCGTGGCCATCACGCGCCGCGGCTGTCCGCGATCGGGTCGCCAAGCGTAGAGCACGGTCGTTTCCCAGGCCCAGCCTTCCCGTCGCAGGTAAAAAAGCTGGTCGCCGAGCCACAGCAGCGAGCGGATCGAGCCTGTGCAGTGCTCGGCCAGGCAAACAGGCGATGCGCCAGTTCCAGCGGGCGTGCCAAAAATCGAGATCCGCATCGGACCGCCCGGCTTGTCATCGCTCACAAGCCGCGCCGAGAGACCTTCCGCGGAGACAATGACGGGGGACCACACCCGTGTCGGATCGAGAACCGGTGGCACGCGCAAAACGTCGTCGGCGCCGGCATCGCCGAGTGCTTGGCTCGCGATGTCGATCGTCCGAAAGACAAGCGGTTCGCCCACGGCCAGTAGCGGCCGAGCGGATTCGTTCGGCGAGACCCGCGCGTCGTAGAGATAGCCAGTCAGGCCCTCGCGATCGAGGCCCCGCGCCTGCGCGGCAAGGCCGGGCCGCGATGCGAGCACGAGCCGGGCGCCATCGGCGCTCCAGGCGAGCGCTTCGACGTCGACCTCCAACCGCGCTATCCGGCGCGCTCCGCTACCGTCCGCCGAGGCGATCCATGCTTCGGTCCGACCATCGATCCGCTTGCGAAAGGCGAGGCTCTGTCCGTCAGGCGACCACATCGGCGTGACGACCTCGGGCGCTCCGGTTGCGATCAGCGATCCGCGCGTCGGATTCATCATGGTCATGAACTCGCCGCCGCTGTCGATGACATGCGGCTCTGCTCCTTGGACGAGATCGAGGACGACGAGCGCGCGGCAGTGGCGATTGGCCGCGGCATCGCCTTGCGTGATGACGAAAGCGAGCCGCTTGCCGTCGGGCGAGACGGCGAGCGGACTGTCGCCGATGGCATAGGAGACGTCGGTAGCGCCGATGTCGCGAAGGCCCACGAGGTCTTCCGGGGTCACGCGGCGCTTCTGCCCCACCGTCATCGGCGCCGCGATTTCAGGCAGCAGCCGCTCGCAGGCAGCGAGGGCCGGCGCCGAGCACGATAGCGCCCCCCAGGACATCAGCGGAAGAGCGAGCGATAGCCGCCGCGCCAGCACCGCGCTCACCACGTTTTCGCCAGGGTGAGGCTGACGAAGCGCCCGGTCGGAGAATAGTTCGTGGAATCGTATGGGGAATCGTAGAACAGCGTCGTGCGGATCGGGGCCGGTTTCTGGTTGAAGGCATTCTCGACCGCGAGCAGCAGATCGAAACCGCGCGCGGCGCCGCCCGGCTTCAATCGGACCGCAAAATCGAATGTCGTCATGCCGCGCACGCCCCGTTCGGGCACGAAGCGCGTGTCGCGCACGCCGTCGATATGGTTGGCCGCCGCCGAGAGATTGACCGGTCCTTTCGCCCAGGCGGCGGTCAGCCTCCCGCGGAAGTTTGGTGGGTTGAAGATCGTGCCCGCCAGGTCGGTCAGGGATTGGCCAGGACCGCGCTGCTGCTCGCTGTCGAGCAGGCTCGCATTGGCCGAGAGCGATAGCGCCCCGCCGGCGAGCTCGCCCGCGTAGCTCGCGAGCATGTCCACGCCCTCGATCGTCTGGCCCGCGGCATTGGCGTAGGCATTGTTGACGATGGCCGCGATATTGGCCGGGATGATGCCGCCGACCGTGTTGGTGAGCACGTCAACCGAAGCGAGGGCCGCGGCGACCTGCGCCGGGCTCGGCGCGCGCAGGACGAGGTCGGCGAAGTCCGGGTTGCTCAGCGCCTGGACCGTTCGCAGGATCGGCGTGACGATGCGGTCCTTGTACTTGGTGCGGAAGACGCCGGCCTCTAGCCGCAAGCCGCGGGCGGGTTCGAGCACCGCGGTCACCGACCAGGACTCGGCCCGCTCGGGCTTCAACTGCGAATTGCCGCCATTCAAGAACAGCACGGTTGCGCCCGGCGCAAATCCGGTTCCTCCGAAGCTTGCCGGGGTCGATACGAGGCCGCCCGTGACCGAGTTCAGCTGCAGCAGCGTCGGCGCGCGGAACGACTTGCCCCAGGAGCCCTTGAGCGTGAAGCCATCGACCGGCGCGTAGATGAGGCCGATCTTGGGCGTCGTCACGTTGTCGATCCCCGGATAGCGCTCGTGCCTGAGCGCCGCGCTCAGGTTGAGCCGGGCGATCCCGCCGACGCCCATGTCCGGCGAGACGAAGGGCAGGTTGATCTCGCCGTAGGCGTAGCGGCTGTCCTGCTTGCCCAGCACGTTGCGATTGGGCGTGAGCGGTGCGCTTCGTCGCAGGACATTCTTGCGCCATCCGGCCCCGATCGCCAGCTGAGCATCCCCGCCCGGCAGGGCGAACAGCGGACCATCACCGCCGATCTCAGCCGCGTAACCGGTATTGCAGTAGCAGGCGTCGCCGCCGTCGATGAAGGTGGCCCCGAGCACCTGGTCGGTGCCGAACACGGTGCGGTCCTTGCCGTACATCGCGCTCGCCTGGAGGCGCCAACCGCCGCCAAGCTCCGCCTTCAGCGACGGTGCCAGCACGAAGGACCGCGAAGCGGTATTGGCCTCCGCGCGGCTGACGGAAAGATCGCCGGCCGGATTGAGCGGAAATTCGGTCTGCGTGGAGCGCCGGCCATGGAGCGCGTCGAGCGCCAGGGTGACGCCCGGCGCGAGGTCCTGATACCCGGTGACGACCACGCTATGACGTTTGATCAGCGGGAAGAAGGTCACGCCGGGCACGACGGCGCCGTAGTCGCGCTGGCGCGACAGGATGCGCGTGTTGCGCGCGAATTCGTAGGCGACGAGGAGACCCCCGTCCTTCCAGGCCTTGCCCCCGACCAGATCGTACTGCTGCTGGAAGTTGCCGCCGTCGGTCGAGGCGCCGAGCCGGGCGCTCGTGCGAACCCCGTCGAAATCGCGCTTGAGGACGATATTGGCGACGCCCGCCACCGCGTCCGAACCATAGAGCGCCGAGGCGCCGTCGGCGACGATCTCGATCCGATCGACGGCATCCAGGGGAATGGCCGAGATATCGACCGACTGGAATGCCGCCGAATAGGGCAGCCGGCGACCGTTGAGCAGGGTCAGGGTGGCATCACTGCCGAGGCCGCGCAGGTTGATCGACGAACTGCCACCGATGTTCGAACCGTTGGCCTCGGGGACGTTGTTGCCGATGCCGGGGTTCTGCCCGCCTCCGAAATTCTGCGGCACGGCGCGCAGGATATCGGCAACCGAGGCCTGCCCCGCATTGCGCGCCGCTTCGGCATCGAGACGCACGAGCGTCGAGGCGATCGGTGCGCCGCGGATGCGCGTGCCGGTCACGACAATCTCGCTATCGGCATAGGCCCCATACGGACCATCGCCATTGTCGCCGCGGACCGCGCGCTTGATCACGTAGTTGTCGCCCGCCCGCTCGACGACGAGGCCGCTGCCCTCGAGCAGGTGCCGGATCGCGTCGATCGGCTCGTATCGGCCGTTGATCGCTGGCGCACGCCGGCCCTCGACCAGTTCGCTCGGCGCGATGATCGAGACGCCGGCCCGCTGCGCCGCCACCGAAAGCGCCACGCTCAGCGGTTGCGAAGGCATGTCGTAGGCCTGAACCGGCGCCTCGGCACAGGCCGGGCTCGCGGCCAGTAGCGCGGCGGCGCTCAGCAGAATGTGCGCGCGGGTGCGCGACGAATAGCGTGACATCGTAAGTCCCTCCTGTTCTTGCCGCTCGCTGAGCGAGTGGCTGTGAAGGGAAGGACGAGGTCAGGCGCCGGGCACCCTACGATTTAATTTCAGGCCTCAACGAAGCGGCCAGTCCCGCCCGACCGAGTCCGAAAACAAGACTGTCAGAGCGCCCCGGCTCAGGGCATTGCGCGCGGCGCCAGCGGCTTGATCGGTTCGGGCGTCGGCCCCACCTGCACTCTTGCCGCTGGCGGCAGCGACGCTTCGCCGAAACGTGACAGGACGATCCGCCCCGATGCCTGCTCGCTCACCCTGAGATCGAGCGCGGCGGCAAGTCCGGCGGCAAGTGACCGGGCGTCGGACAAGTTGAAACCGCCGGTGACGCGCAGATTGCCGAGCGAGGGATCGGCAAGAACTATGGCGGAAGAGGAAGACCGATTGGCGCGCGCGACCAGGTCGGCAAGTGGCATGCTCTGGGCGGTGAATATTCCGCTCGTCCAGTTTGCCGCCTTAACCGCGGATATCCGCGGCGCCGCATCCTTCCCGACGAATAGCGCGGTCTGCCCTGGGACCAGACGTCCCACGTAACGGCCCTCGACTCCGTCGCCGCGCCGCTCGAGATCGACGGCGCCTGCGATGAGGGCGACCTCGGTCCGATCGCCCGCCATACGCACGTCGAACATCGTGCCGCGCGCGATCACCGCATGTGACGCGGCGACGACGACGAAGGGCCGGGCCTGGCCGTGCGCGACGTCGAAACGCGCGCGACCCGCCAGCAGCTCCACCCTGCGCTCGTCGCGGCCGAAGCCGGTGCGGATCTCGCTTGCGGCGTCGAGTGTCACTTTGGAGCCATCGGGAAGCGAGACGAGGCGCAGGCCCGATCGATCGTTCTCGAAAGTCTCTCCGGGTCTTTCCGATCCGGGACGCCCGATACCATGGACGAACAGCGCGATGGTAACCGCGGCCGCGAGACTAGCCGCGATCAATCCCGGACGCAGCCGCTGTGGCCGGCGCCTGCCCTTACCCGCTTCTCCGCGCGCGGAGATGGCCCAGATGGCCTCGATCTCGCGGTAGGCGGCCGCGTTCAGGGGATCGGCCCGCCAGACATCGAAGTCCTCGCGCGATGCCTCGGCGTCGGCGCCTCGCATGCGCGAGAACCAGTCGCTCGCCTCGCCGAAGCGGTCGCGGTCTAGATCGCCATTCATGGACGGCTGCCGTTCATGGTTTTCCTCCGCTGGCCCTGTGCAGCGCGCGCAAGGCGAGCGAGATGTGCTTCTCGACCGTCTTGACGCTTATCCCCATCCGGGCCGCGATCTGAGCATAGGTCAGATCGTCGAAACGATGCGCCAGAAAAATCTCGCGAGTACGGTCGGGAAGGCGATGGATCGCCTGGTCGACGCGGCGCAAGATGTCGCGGGCCTCGAGCATGACCTGGAAATCGGCCGCAGCCGGATAGTCGCACTGCTCCTCGATCGCGACGAAAGTCGCCCGCCCCTCTGCCCGCCTAGACTGGTCCATGGCCAGATTGTCGGCCACGCGCGCCAGATGGGCATAGGGCCGCTCTACCGCATCGCGGCGCGCGCGGCCGATCCGCAGCAGGCGCAGGAAGGCCGACTGGACGAGGTCCGCGGCACGGTCGGGGTTCGCGCTGCGCGACAGCCGCCGCCTCAACCTCGATGCCTCGGCTTCGTAGAGCGCCGCGAGATCCTCGTCGGCATTCTCGCCAGCTTCTGCGAGAGCGCGGCGGTAGCGCCAGATCTTCAGACGCACGAGAGAGCTCGGGCCGCGCGCCAGCGCGCGATGCTCGTCGCCATGGGCCTCTCCTGGCAAGGCGCCGGTCTAGCCGGTAATCGGGACCGTCGCGCGAAGCCAGCATCGGCGCCTTTAGCATGGAATCATGCCTGTACATGCGCGCCAATCACCCGGGGCCTTGGAGCTTCCAAACCGCCTGGCGAGACTGTCTGACCTGTGCGAGGATCTCGCGCCTCGGCGCTTCGAATGAGCGCAATCGAAGATTCTAGAGTCCGGCCCGCCTATTGCAAGCCTCACACCGCGCCGGCACGCCGCAGATGATAGGGATGCTTCAACAATGGAGGCGATTGCCGTCGAAAGACCGCCCAGCGGACTTGGGTTCACCGCCGCTTGCCCGCACATTTTGCCGGGGCATCCGGGTCGCCGGTGCCATGTCCAGGCTCCGCCCAAAGCCCGGCGCGTTCCGGTCCCGGGACGTTTCGTGGCCCGGATGTCCCACCCCCTCATGGCGACACGGGCCGGCAGCAATGTCGGCTCAAGACCGAATGGCCATCAACGAGCCAACCCGCCAACATCCGCACCAACGACGCAAGCGGCGACAAGCAGCGGAAGCAAACGCAAGAGCTGCCACCGTCACCGGTGACCGGACGCCGGGTCAGGGTTGCGGGCGTACGAAGATCCCGTCCTGCCGCGACGCCCTTGGCGACGCCGAGAGATCGAAGAATATCCCGACGGGCGAAGTTCCCGCGCGTCTCGCCTCACCCTCGACTGTGACCACGCCGATCGCTTGCGAACCCCCGACGAACCTGCTCGGACGAGAGCCGGCCGTCGCGGCCATATAGCTCCGGGTTTCACCGGGGAGCGAGCGCCCGCCGCTCAGATATTCGGCATAGCGCCCCGGCCCCGCATTGTAGGCGCCGAAGAGGCCCGGGTAGCCGAACTGGTCGTACATGAGCCGTAGGTAAGCAGTCCCTGCGAGAATGTTGTCTCGCGGCTCGTGGGGATCGGCGCCGAGCCCCAGCTTCGCGCGCATGTCCGCCCAGGTTCGCGGCATGAGCTGCATGAGGCCCATCGCGCCGGCCGAACTGACGATGGGGCGTCCCCCGAGCCGCGTTCGCCCAGCGCTCTCCGTCTTCATGACGCGCTCGATCCACGCGACGGGCACGCCGAAGCGGTTCGATGCCTCCTCGATGAAGGGCCGCCACCGGGCGACCTCATCGGCGCGTATCGGTGCGGGCGTGCCCACTCCAAGGGCGACTGCGAGGACAACTCTCGCCAGTCTCACGATCGCCACAGCAGACTCGCCTCGCCCAGGACGCAAGCGCTCTCGATCACCCCGAAATAGCGGCCGTCGAAGGAATCGGGAGCGTCGCCCAGGAGGAATACTCGGCTCGCCGACAGTCGCTCGCAGCCCTGCCATTTCGGCAAGAGACGTCTCGCACCGTCCCACTGCCGTCGCATTGCGACGGTCCTACCGTTCACGGTGACCTGCGCGCCCATCCCACAAACAAGGTCGCCGGAGACGCCCGCGACGCGCTTGATAACGGGTACACTGGCAGGGACATACCGCCGCTCGGCCGCAAGCGACCGCACCCGTGGGGGCAGACGGGCCGCGACCAGATCACCGCGCTCGATCGCAGCGCTGCCTCCCAGGCTATACAGTCCCGTCGGCACACTGGCCGTCACGTTCCACAGGAGGACCGGTGACGGGCGCGCCGCGGGCGGAACCGCGAGGAATGCGAAGGCGAGCGCACTCGCCGCCAGAATCCCCGATCGGACTTCCGAGCCCGCTCGCGCCATAGAACGCATCTCTTCAGGCATGGAAGGGTCTCCCGCTCGTGCTCTCGGACCAGCGGATGAGATCGTCGACGTGATACCAGACGTAGCGGGAATGGCGGCGGAACCGTGGCCCTTGTCCGCGGCTGCGCATGCGCTCGAGATGGCGATGCGAGAGGCGCAGGAATTCGGCGGCCTGCTGCGAGTTGAGGAAGGGATTTGCGCGCCTTGCACGCGTGGCCCGCGCCATTTCGTCATCGATCACAAACGCCTCCTGCATCCAGGCCGCGTCCCGAAATCAGGATACGCCATCGGTCGAAGCCGCTCGGCACCCGGCGCTATCGGCCGGAGTCGAGATGAGGTTCTATTGGGCTATGAGAACGGGAGCTGTGCAATTCCCCCTTAAGGGGGAGTATCACCGCAAAGGACTTCGCGGGCGCTGATGAGCCCGTAGCTTGCCACGGCGGCCGAGAGCTGAGACCGTCTGGTCACACCGAAGCGACTTCTGGCATCGTTGATGTATTGGGTCACGGTTTCCTCGGCAATGCCGAGGATGATCGCGATCTCGGCGTCGGTCTTGCCCTGCGCCATCAGCAGCACGCACTGCAACTGGCGTGGGGCCAGATGCGGGACGTCGAGGACCGTGGGATGGAGGATGTCGAACAGGCGAGTAAAGGCATGACGCGCGATCATCTCAGCGGCGGGCAAGGCGATCGTCGGCAGGGGCTCGCCGGTTGCGCAAACGAAGGAGCAGCTCGCCTGGCGATCGCCATGGGCATAGAGGCTTACAGTGAAGCCCTCGCCGAGCCCGGCCGCCTGCGCGCGCGCCAGAACGTCGACTTCCTTGCGCGACAAGGTGAGGCGCGCGGGCAATTCACTCCAGACAAATGTCCCAGGACGAAGTCCTGCGAGGCGGCGCACCGGGTCATGTCGATAGTGCCCCGATGACGTGTATTCGTCGACCCAAGTCCGGGGGTAGTTTTCGAGCAACAGGAAGCGGTTTGGCAGATTGGCCGGGTCGGTATGATGCGCTAGCGCGAAATATCGAAAGCCAGCTTCTTGCGTGAATTGTTCGAGAAGGTCCGATACCTCCTCTATTGTTCTGGCTCGATCGATCTCACCGATGCGCTCGGTGAAATCAGTCAGACCCACCGCTCTCATGAGCAGATGCCATCACGATAGGGCATGTGCGATTCCCGATTATAAATATATTCGAAATATACTCAGCGGCATTGCCGTACCAAGCCTCTTTCACCGACGAGACATCAAGAATCGGCTCGATATTCGATGAATCGACTCGCGATGTCTTCGCACTCCTCGAGTTCACCCTATCCTGAAGCAAGCCTGGAGATCGTGCTCAAGGCCACCACTGCGTCTCGACGCACCCTAGCGAAAGCGGCATAGGACAAGCGTGCGCCAAGCAGCAGGACGATCTGGCGCGCGCGACGAAGATCCTCATGGAGGAGTTCGACAAGGCGATCGCGCTCGGGACCTCGGCGTGGAAGCGCAGCGGCAAGATCTTCAAAATTATCTTGTTCGGCTCCTACGCACGCAGCGACTGGGTTGACGACCCGGTCGGCGGCTATCATTCCGATTTCGACCTGCTGGTCGTGGTCAGCCATGAGAAGCTGACCGACATCGCGGAATACTGGTACATCGCCGAGGACCGCATGCTGCGGGACGAGAGCATCGGCCGCCAGGTCAACATCATCGTCCACGACCTCACCGACGTGAACAATGCGCTCCAACGCGGCGAGTATTTCTGGGCCGACATCGTGCGCGATGGGATCACGCTTTACGAGTTGCCCGGCCACCCGTTGGCGGCAGCGAAGCCGCTATCATAGTTTTACGCCGTGCAGATGGCTGAGCGATATTACTCGGACGGCTTGGAGAAAGTCGACCGGGCATTGCGCGGTGCGAAATTCTACATGTCCGATGGCTCACCAAACGATGCAGCCTTCACTTTGCATCAGGCCGCTGAACGCGCCTACGCTTGCTTCCTGCTCACATCGACGTTCTACTTCCCAAAAGCTCACAATATCAAATTCTTGAGATCTCTATCCGAAGGTAAGGAGCCCAAGCTGGCTGAGGCATGGTCGCAGTCGACAAAGCTTGATCGCCGGCGCTTCGAACTGCTGAAGCGGGCGTACGTGGATGCGAGATACTCGCCGAACTACCACGTCACGATCGAGGACCTGCACTCCATGTACGCGTCCGTAAAAAGGCTTCGAGATCTCGTGGAGCGTGCTGGCAACGCGAGGATAGCGGACCTAGCACGTTAGTCAGTTGATGCTCAGCCATGCGGCGTGACGCTGGCTTTGTTCGCATGCCGGCCCAGCCAAAAAGCTTGCACACCGGAGATCGAGCACTAGCCTTATTCAAGGTTTCACATACAACCTTTATCATCGATCTTGCTACGACCTTCTTGTGAAAGCTTTCGAAGGCGACGACAGGATCTCCATAACGCTGTCATGGCACAGCTCGCGCGCCTGCCCGCACCGCCTGATGCCACTACGGCGTGGTGCCCCTCTCACCGCAGGAAGAGGCGGCGCCACCCGGCAATCATGAAGCTTCTATATTCTGCGCACTCGGCATAGCGGGCCCCGTTCCGGACAAGCTTAAACATCACGCCCCAAAGGTCCCGTTAGTCAGTCGCTACCTCAAATCGATAACGGGCGGCGGCCGTCTCCCCCAACTTTAAAGGCAGCACAAGCCTCCGCAGCGACAACGCCGCACCTCGTCCTGTCGCCAGCGAGGGTCATCCGACCGCGCCTGCGCCCACGTTTTAACCTGTGTTATTAAGGCCGCCAAAGTTCGGCGACACGGTGCGTGCGGTCGTCGCTAGACCCGACCAATCGGGCGGCCCCGCGGCGGCCGGACCCCTTGCCCCTCGCTGTTGCCCACCATGTGCAGCGAGGGGATTTTGCCGATTGATCGTCGCGGAGAATGTCGCCCGTCTTCTCGCCGCGAACCTGGCCCAGAATGAGGACGTAGAGCCTGCCAATGAACTTTCACAATCCAGTGGCGCGAGCGTTCGAAATCGCAAGAATGGGTACGTGCAACGACGTCGCACAGATACGCGCTCAGCTGAAACGCGAGGGGTATGAACGGATCGACGACCACCTCGACAGCCGAAGCCTGCGGCGACAGCTTCTCGCGTCGATCAAAGAGCGCATCGTGGGTTCGGGCCGCAATTCCGTGGACTGACTTGTGTTGAATGTTGTGCTGGGGCGCTCCAGCCCAGTATCAAAAAAATCGATCGCCGTTTCCACCGAGGCGGCGATCACCTCTATCGCGCTGCGACAACCGCCGCTATCCGCAGAATGGTTTCAAGCGGAGGGCCTATGGCCGGTCTCGACGTGCCCGATTTTGACCTTTCGACATTGACTACAGATCAGCATGGCATGCTCGAAATTCTCGGCAAACCTCGCATCCTGGCTTATCGCACGCTTCAATTTCGGCTCGAACCGGCAAAGTACGAGGGGGTGGTAAGTATCGCGCGGGCCCGGGAGGTCGAGCACGCCTGCCCCGTTGTCACCATCCTGGGCCGCGATCGCGTCATACTGCCGAATGGCGACATGCTGAGCTACGCCGATCTCGATTACTAGGTCATGCTGGCAGCTAGACCGCTTTCTTCAATTGGGCGGGCTGCTTTCCGTCGGGAAGTATGCGGCGAAGATGATCGTGGACCAGACTGGCGTCGAATGGTTTTCCAATGAAAATCGCTCTATCGGGCAGGTCTCCGGGCTCCGGCCTGAGCCCGCCGCTGGCCACGACGATTTCGATATGGCTCCATCGCTCGCTCACTAGCCTTGCCAAGGCAAAGCCGTCCAAAACGCCCGGCATTTCCACGTCGGTGAACAATAATGTCACATTGCTGGCTACGTCGTTCAGCAGCTCTGCTGCGGCATCCCCCGTGGACGCCTCGTAGAAGCGGAAGCCCGCCTCTTCGAGGATGTCACAGGCGTGCATGAGCACCATGACATTGTCATCGACTACAAGGGCATAGGGCGAGGTTGATTCAGACATCCTGCAAATAAGCGCCGTTACCGCTCATTGGTTTCCAGATGCCATGCTAACCGATCCTAGGTTTCGCCCGGCGCGGATCTGACCTATCAGTCGTTGCGCAAAAGCAGCCGTTCAAGAGCGGCCCTGACGTCGTCTTCACCGAAAGGCTTGGCAACGACTGGGGCGCTCGAGTACCGCTCGGGCAAAGCTTGCCGGTCAAAACCTGTGGCGAGGAGCCAGGGTATGCGGCGCCGATCAAGCTCGTCAGCCAAAAGGTCAGCACTCTCCTCGCCCAACCGATAGTCTAGGATTGCGGCATCCACATTCCGCGTTTCGAGCAAGGCGAGCGCTGCGTTCCGATCGGCGGCGGGTCCGACGGGGGAATATCCCGCCTCCGATACAATCGTTTCCAAAACCATGGCGATAAGTGGCTCGTCCTCGACCAGGAGGATCCGCTTGACGGGGCTGTCCATCTTTTTCACTCACGCTGCGACCGAGTCTTTGAATGCGCGGGTCATGCCCCGCCAGAGGGCATTGATCTGTAGCTTATGTTACGGAGCCTCCAATTTGTGCAGAGGCGCATCCTGACGCGGGGCGCCCGCCTGATGGCGTTGGGCGGAGATTGCCGAGGCAACCGATGCCGCATCTTCGGCGTAGACACCCCATGCCAAGGTTCTTTTTTACGTCGAGCACGAATTCCAAGATTGTCCGGGACGAAGAGGGCGCGGACTACCCCAATCAGTGTGCTGCTCTGCATTCCGCGCGCCTGGGCCTTCGCGAAATGCTCAGCATAGCGATCCTGGACGGTCGCTTCGATCCCGATGCCTACGTCACCGTTGAGGATCGAGAGGGTAACATTCTTGAGACGGTGCGGGTCTAAGATGCGGTTCCGGACGGCCTGCCTGTTTCCGAGGCTCAATGCAGGCCATTCCAATCGAAATGACGTTCAAGAGGCCCCGAGCCCCAAGGGTCGAACCTCGCGATCAACCTTTGATACGCCGGCGTCACAATGTCGGGCCTGGCCGGAGTCAATTCAGTTTTGAAACTCTGCTCGTAGCGTCGTCCTCATGCATGTGGATGCCCCCCGTTTCGTCGAACGCTGCCCGAGACTGCCCGGCCCGCTGGACGAGCAGCTTGCCATAGCCCTGGCTGATATCGCGCAAACCGCGTTTGGTTCGGCATTGCGGTGCCTGTTCGATGACCATGGCGAGACCGTGAATGATCCCTTCCAGCACGGCATCGGGGCTGCGTCCGTGAGAGTGAAACAGCGCCCGCTTCAACCATGCGGGTAATTTGGGCTGCAGCAAGCGCCCGCAATCTCTTCATCGATTTTGGATTTTCCATGGTGTTTCTCAGTTGGCAGGGTTGGACCTGCGAAGGCGCATCATCTCGAGAAGGTCGATCGCCTGCCGGTCGCCTGCGTCCTTCAGCATTTCGGCGGCGCTGCGCACGATCTTAGCGTGCTCCTCCGCGCGCAGACGAACGTCGCGCTTGGTCTTCAGGCTGTCATCGCCTGCGATGAGCATCGCCTGGGCCATGCAAAGAATGTTCTCGAGCTCGGCATAGTCGAGTGTCGCCTCGCCGGGCGACACGTCGCGCTAGCCCAGCGAAAAGAAGGCGGACTGGATCACCGTCTGAGCGCGCATGTAGCGTTTGGTGAATTCGTCGGCATCGTCCGGGATGGAGCTGAACAACTCCATCGGCACCTCAAGATCCTTTGTCATGTTTCCATCTCCGAAGCTGGCATTGAGGCAATCCGCTCAGGTTTCAACGTCGAGAAAGTCGGCGGGCCTTTTCGCTAGGCCCAGCGCTAATTCGGCCTAGCGACCGTGGGGCGCCGACCCTCCCCCCTAAGTAATCCATGGGGCGGTATCATGGTCGCAGGGTATCCACGAATGCAACGCGCGTGCGCACTTGGCGCACGATGCTGTTGTAGGCCGCGTGCCCCCCCGGCTGCGACCGATGTCGTGATCCGACTCGGCAGCTTCCCAGAAGGCGACAAGGCATTCATCCGGGCAACGGCCGCGCAGCACGCAGAGCGAGAGCGCCACACCGCGCGTTTGGACTTTTTGCCTGTCGGCGGTCGCTTCTCACAGGACATTGAATCCGCGCTGGATCATCCCGCTGACGCGCGCCTTGGCATCTATGGAAGTCATGACTGCGAATGCGTACGATCTCATCGTGCTCGCCTGGCGGCCCTAATAGGGGTGAAGCCAGCGTGCGGCCACGCGGGAGGCTTGGATCGCGCGGGTCAAAACCGGTGCTATGCGTCGCGTCGTCGCCGCGGCCCGGCTGAACCGAAAATCCGCGCGCCCGAGCGAGCGCGGCATGGCGTCATGATCGACGATCCAGTCGCAGATGACGTGCGGGACCTCGCCTTTGCGTTGCAGCCGCCACGCATGGCGATCATGGAGGCGGACATGATCTGGCGCCGATAAGGCTCGAACTTCTTGGGCCAGAGTACTCTGTAGCAGGCAACGCCGGCGAACGCGTTCTCCAACCTCAAAGCAAGCATCCGTCCGAAAACCAAGCGGGGTAGGTCGTGCCCTTGCTTTTTTGATCGAGAACGACGCCCCTTGGCGGAGCCCAAAAAAGCACCGAGCCCCCCCCCGTAGCAGTACGGAGATTGGGCGCCCGGCTCTACCCAAGCGCCCAGTCCATTCTTGAGGTGCGCGAGCTAAGCGCTCGCCCGATAGACTTCAACGGGCGAGCCATCGCCTTCGCGATGCCTTTAACCAACTAGTTTCGATATCCCCGCCGCCCTCGTTGGAAGCCGAGTTCGCGGCCGCCAGCGTCTCGCTGGTACCCATTCGCCAAACGATCCCCTTGCGCTTTTTCAGCAAAAAGAAGGGCAGTATGGCAGCAGCTGCGAAAGGCCTCGGACGATGACGACAGCCGTGTTCCCAGGGAATAGGGCCAACCGAGATTTTCGAGCCGCCCCCTCTGCCTCCGACTTGTGCCCCAACCGCAGGATCGACTCTGCCGGTATAGTTAGTCGCCTCGTCAACAAGACCAGCCTGTCAAACGGATATCATCGCAGCCCTCCATTTTCAGCTTACCATGGGCATTTTCGGCGCAACGAAACGGCGCGTTGCGCTGACTGGTCTGCCAACCGGGACCAAGCCATCCAAGCCTGGCGATGCACGCGTACTTGGCAAGCGTGATCCGGTTGCCTGGATTTTCACTGTTGCCAATACCACCGCGGCAAGCCTGCCATCACCCACTTAGCTGATCCGGTTATCGGCCGACAAGAAAACCTTCGTCCAAGGGCTTGGCCGCTTAGACGAGCAGGCCGCGATCGTCGTCGACTGGGCCCGACGGCGAACAGGCCCGCGCTCGCAACTGTGTAAAACGGGCTTGAAGGGTTGCAGAGGCCGCCGCCTAAGCGTTGTACAGACTGGCGCCGACGAGAAAGACGGCGACTGACACGATGGCGATGCGCAGGATCATTCGCCGGCCTAGGACTATAAAACAGATAGGGGGAAGCGGTTATTGGCTATCGTCCCCTGATGGTACGACTTCGCGGAGAATAAGTCGATCAGCGCCTCTAGATGGTCGCATCCCTCCAACGATAAGGTGCCGAGTGGGGGAAAGCGTGAGAACGTGCAGGCAAGCACTCGGCGTCCGTGCGGCCTTCCCCCCTGGCGCATCAATTTGGGAACGATGTCGGAAACGGCCCTTCGCCGCGGGGACGCACTGCCGAACGGTGAGCAGCGCGTCAGGACTGACATGGGGCGGAGAATGACGAGCGGCGATGCCAGCGCCAGGACCAAGACTTGGGATAGCGGACGGGGCGGCGGGGCCGCGTTCCGGGGCTAGCTTGCGCAAAGCTTGCGCGACCAAATGGAACAGGCTCGCGGCCAAGTCCGTTATGGTGGCAAGCCGGGCATATGTCGGCATCACACAGCCGGCTTTACCAGCCTGGTTTTGCCGGCACACATATCGAGAGACAAAGCCATGTCCCTAGAAGGCAAATCCATCGCGATACTGGTCGCGCCGCGCGGGACCGAGGAACCGGAGTTCGTCGAGCCCAAGTGCGCTGCCGAACAGGCAGGCGCCGAGGTCACGGTCATCAGCCTGAAAAGCGGCAAGGCCAAGACCAACAATAAAGACCTTGATCCCGGCGGCGAATATCCGATCGACACGACCTTCGCAGAGGTTTCCGCAAACGCGTTTGACGGCCTCATCATCCCGGGCGGCTGCGTGGGCGCAGACAAGCTTCGCGCAGACAAGGACGCGGTTGCTTTCGTCAAGGCGTTCTTCGATCAGGAGAAGCCGGTCGCTGCGATCTGTCACGCACCCTGGCTGCTGGTCGAGGCGAATGTCGTCGCAGGGCGGCGCCTGACCTCTTTCTCGAGCATCCGTACGGATATCGAGAATGCGGGGGGCAGCTGGGTGGATGAAGAGGTTATCGTCGACGAGGCGCTGATCACGAGCCGTACGCCAGACGATCTGCCGGCCTTTTGCGCGAAACTGGTCGAAGGGTTTGCTAAGGGTCGGGCTGGCGAGACCCAAGCAGCGAAGCGGGATGGCAGCGCCTGATACGCCTATGCTGCAGACATGGCTGAGGCCAAGCCATGCCATGGCGCGATCGTCGGCGCGCGTTGCGTTTGAACGTCTGGCAGCCGAGCAAAGCGCTGCGCGCCGGCCGGGTTTCAGCAGACCTGATGCCTGTCCAGCAGGCCCGATCAACCGGGATAGCAGCCTTGCTACCCCTGCGCCTGGCCTGAGGCGGAGGGAAAGATGTCCAAACCAGGGGCTTGGCCATGTCGTAAGTCCATTTTCCGCTTTTACCAACCTGCTGCCTCGACGGCTCTCGACCAAAATCGTCTCAGCCAAAATCGGCTTGGCCAAAATAGGCTTGGCCGAAGCGACGGTCCATGCCGGAGGCCGCGGGACAGCACTTCACATGATCAGCAAGTCTTTATGTCTTCAACGCCAGCCAATCGCTCGGCAGCTTTGCTGGCACCCAACGATCCAGGCCTTGTGATCGAACAGCTAGCTCGCCGTGCGAATTCTCTCCGTCAACCATTTGATTGCATTACCTTTTGGCTGGCGAGGCTGCGTCAGAGCGCGCACCTCGGAAGGAATTGCAAGGACGTCGAATGGTTTTGAAATCAGCCCGGCTATGTTCTCCGCCTGGAAGAGTGCAACATACTCTTTTCCAAGGCTCGCCGTGATCATCACGGTCACAAGATCGCAGCATGATGGGAGCCGCCGCAGCGCCTTGTGCAACTCAATTCCGGTCATGCCTGGCAAGCGGTAATCCAGCAGCGCGACATCAAAGGCGAGCTGCCTTTCTGCAATGTCCGCCAGCGCAGCTTCTCCTGAATGGTAGGCTGTCAGGCTGATCTCGCTGTCGAGATGAAGCGCTAGGGTGAGCACTTCGCGAATGTCATCATCGTCTTCGACCAGAAGGACGTTGATAGCCACTGCATGCTCCCTTCTTGATCACATCACGGGCGGAAGAAAACCTTCACACACTGTTTAAAAAACGGATGTGACCCCGACGTTTTCAAGACAGCGAACGGCAATTGCGCCATTTTGGTTGGAATTGTTCAGGCGCAATCCGATGGCCGTGCCATCACAGGAAGGCTTCCAAGCGCGCTTGAAGTCATTGGGCTTGCCATCCTCGCGCCCAGCGAAACTGAAAGGGATAGCGCTTACGCCACTCATATCATCAAGCCCGCGGTAGCCTTGGCGCTGGCTACGACACCCGGAATGCCCGCGCCGGGGTGAGTCCCCGCGCCTACAACATAAAGGTTTTGATAGTGATCGTCGCGGTTGTGCGCCCGCAGCCACGCGCTCTGCGTCAGGATCGGCTCGAGGCTAAACGCGCTTCCCAGATGGGCACCGAGATCGTCCGTGAAGTCCTGCGGTGTATAGTGAAAACAGACCTCAAGGCGCTCGTCGATGTCCGGGATAAGAAGGTCGCGCACACGGCGCATGACTATATCGCGGTAACGAGACGCTTCCTGTTCCCAATCGACGGCGGCCTTGCCCAGGTGCGGTACCGGAGCCAGCGCGTAGAACGTGGACCTTCCCGGCGGCGCGGCATGATCGTCGTTTGCACTGGGATGATGCAGATAGATCGATGGATCGTTGGGCAGCACCCCACGGTCGTAGATGTCGTCGAGAAGGGGCCGATAACGATCCGAGAAAAGGATCGAGTGATGCGCGATGCCAGGAAATTTTCCTTCAAGCCCAAAATGCACGACGAATAGGCTGGGCGAAAAACGCTTACGCTCAAGGCGCCGCGCTTTTTGGGCGGCATAGGCGGAATCTTCCAGCATCTTGTAGGTGGATACGATGTCCGCATTGCTCGCGATAGCATCGCCTTCGAGATGCACACCCGACCGGGTGACGAGCCCGGTAACGCGCGTGCCGGAGTGGCGGATGGTCTTGACCGCTTCGTTGAGGAGCAGCGTTCCGCCAAGGCGTTCGAACAGGCTCACCATGGCTTCGACTAGGGCATGGGTTCCCCCATCGGCGAACCAGACGCCGCCGCTTTTCTCGAGGTGATGGATGAGCGCGTAGATGCCACTGGTTTTCATGGGATTGCCGCCCACGAGCAGTGTGTGAAACGACAGCGCCTGGCGCAGCCGCTCATTTTTCACGAACCCGGCTACGATCGAATAGACCGACCGCCACGCCTGGCGGCGCGCCAGTGCCGGCGCAGCCTTCAGCATGCTGGTGAAGTGCAGAAAGGGCACGGAGCCGAGCTTGACGTAGCCTTCTTCGTAGACCGCGCGGGAATAGGTAAGGAAGCGCTTGTATCCTTCTAGATCGCCTGGAGCGAAGCGGGCGATTTCAGCCTCGAGCCTCTCCCCCCAACCCGAGTAATCAAGTTGCGCGCCGTCGTTCCAAATCAACCGATAAAACGGATCGACTGGCTTTAGCACAATATCGTCGGCCATCCGCCTGCCAGACAACCCCCAAAGCTCTTCAAGGCAGGCAGGATCGGTTATCACGGTTGGTCCCGCATCGAAGCGGTAGCCATCGCAATTCCACACATAGGCGCGGCCGCCTGGCCGATCACGTGCTTCCACGATTGTAGTTGCAATGCCAGCGCTTTGGAGTCGGATGGCGAGCGCCAGTCCGCCAAATCCTGATCCGATCACGATCGCCGATCTGATTTCGGGCATGTATCGACGTCGCCTAAATTGGAGGGTGCCTTATCGAAAATGGCAATCCTGCCGCGCCAGACAACCTGTCCCAAGGGGAGAATGGCAATCGCCCCTATTCTAGATAGATTAGCCTGAGTGAAGGATGATTCTGAAAGCGCAGCACAGGCTCATATAACCGGCGAACGGCGTCTGCTACTCGCCAGCCCTCGCGGCTTCTGCGCGGGGGTCGAGCGCGCCATCGAAACGGTCGAACAGGCGCTGGCTCGCCACGGAACACCCGTCTACGTGCGGCGCGCCATCGTGCATAACCGATCTGTCGTCCGGTCGCTAGAGGATCAGGGCGCCATATTCGTGCAAGAGATCGATGAGATCCCCAAGGGGGCGATCGCAATCCTTTCTGCGCATGGTAGTGCTAAGACGGTGAAAAGGGTCGCGCGCAAGCGTGAATTGCGCGTCGTCGACGCGATATGCCCGCTCGTGGCCAAGGTTCATGCCGAAGTCGAAGGGTGGTTCCGTCAGGGGCGGCATGTCCTTCTCATCGGCCATGTCGGACATCCAGAAATCGTTGGCACTTTGGGTCAGGTGCCAGCCGGCGCGATCTCGGTTTTGTCCCAAGCCGCCGATCTCGACGGCCTGGGCTTACCCACCAATACTGCAGTGGCCTACGCCGTACAGACGACATTCGCCGCGCGCGAGGCGGACGATGTGATAGCGGCGATCAAAACCCAGTTCGCCGATTGCGTCGGGCCGCGGTCCAGCGACATTTGCTATGCTACGACCAATCGGCAAGCCGCGATCGAGGCGATTGCGCCGGGCTGCGATTTGGTAATCGTCGTTGGCGATGCGATGTCCTCGAACGGACATCGACTCGTTGAAGTATCTCGCGCCGCTGGCTGCGCGCAAGTCCAGCTCGTTTCGGACCCTAAGGATATTGCCGAAGAGATCTTGCTACACGCCAGAACGATCGGCCTGACCGCGGCGGCCTCCACGCCGGAGTCGGCGATCTCGCTCGTTATCGATCATCTTCAAAAACACGGATTTGAGCCGCGCGAGGTCCCAGGTCTGCAGGAAACGGTTCGCTTCAAGCCGGTGGCTCTTGAATGGCTCGACGGTATCTCTCCCTCCGCATCGATGGACGAGCGCGCAACCCGACTTCGCCGCGATGTCGATACGCTACTGGATGCGGCCATCGGCAATGCTCCGGGGCGTAGTGATCGCCTTGCCGAGGCCTTGCGCTACGCCTGCATCGGCGTCGGGAAGCGCTTTCGCACAATGTTGGTTGCTGCGGTCGCCGAACTCGTCGGCGGATCCTATAGGCAGGCCTTGCGCATCGGCGCGGCTATCGAATGCGTCCATGCCCAATCCCTCATTCACGATGACTTGCCTTGTATGGATGACGATGACCTCAGACGCGGCCGTCCGACGCTCCATCGCAAGTTCGATGAAGCCACGGCCGTGCTTGCGGGAGAAGCCTTGCTGGCGCTTGCCTTCGAGATCCTTGCCGATCCGCGCACCCACCCTGACGGGGCCAGGCGTGCCAAGCTTGTCCTGTCGCTGAGCCGGGCGGTCGGCCAGGACGGTCTCGCCGGCGGTCAGATGATGGACCTGTTTCCGCCCACCCAGCCCTCGCGCGACTATGTCCTGGCTTGCGAGGCGCGCAAGACCGGCGCTGTCAATCGGCGCGCAAACGGGGACCGGGATCGGCGTGCAATAGGGGACCAGGGTTTGATGCGCGCTTACGCCGTGGCGGGATGGCGGAGGGCGTAGCCCGGAGGCATCCCGCCACGGCGTAA
>NZ_JAPCZF010000004.1 GCF_025938095.1 Novosphingobium sp. JCM 18896 | reverse complement strand
CCCGCTTTTTACTTCGGGGGACTTGCTGTCCGTCGATGGTGGCGACCGAGCGTTTCGCGTCTCGCTAGAGGCAGCGTCCCGTCCGGTGAAGCGGCATATATGGAGGGGGTCCGAGTCGGTCAAACCCTTTTTGCAGATTTGTTGCACTTTTCCATGAAATGTATATTTTTCATATAGTTATATCGTATGGACGCGTTCCGGGCATGGAATCGGCGATAAATCGCCTTGCTTGGGATGCGGTGGAACGGCCTGTCTCAACACCGATTTTTTACCCGTCCCCGCTAAGCGCAGAGACTGCTTATCCGCGCCCGCGTGGCGCGGGGAATCGAGTTCAGGAATCCGTCTAGAATGGCCAGTCCGGCAGTCACCGTTGCAATGAGCGTCCACAACGGCGAGCCCTATCTGGCCGAGGCCATCGAATCGGTGCTGGCGCAGACCTTCACCGATTTCGAATTCCTGATTCTCGACGACGGCTCGCAAGATTCGTCGCGCGAGACGATTCTCCGCTTCGCCAAGCGCGATCCGCGCATCCGCCCGATCCTGCGCGAGAACCGCGGACTGATTGCCAGCCTCAACCAGCTGATCGCCGAAGCCGAGGCTCCGCTGATCGCGCGGATGGACGCCGACGACATCTGCCGGCCCCAGCGCTTCGAGCGACAGGTCGCCTTCCTCGCCGAACATGCCGATCACGGGGTGGTCGGTTCGTGGAGCGAGGACATCGACGAACGGAGCCAATCGATCCAGCGCGACGGCAGCGGCCCCGACCAGCCGACCTCGCACGAGGAATTCCTCGAATCGATCGAGATCGACGGCCCCCTGCTCTGCCATCCGGCGGTGATGTACCGCACCGAAGTGGTCCGCGCCGCGGGCGGCTATCACGCCGCCTATCGCCATTGCGAAGACCTCGACCTCTGGCTGCGGCTCGCCACGCGCACGCACATCTGCTCGATTCCCGAACGCCTGCTGCGCTATCGCCGCACCGACAACCAGATTTCCAAACGCTTCTCGGTCGAACAGACGACGGGCGCGGTGGTCTCGCGCTTCGCCTACCACGAGCGCCTGGCCGGACGGAGCGATCCGACCGCCACGCTCGAACGGCTCCCGCCGATCAGCGAACTCGACACGCTATTCGGGCGTACGGGTATTTCCGCGAAGATCCGCACCGAGGTCGTCGGCCACCTGCTCTATTCGCGGCACGCGTTGCGCGGCGAAGGCATGGATCTGGTCCTCGACCACATTCATCGTGGTGGATCGCGCCGCGGTTTGTGGCGCACCGTCGTGCGACTGCTGACCTTCGGCGAACCGATCCGCGCCGCCCGCCTTGCCCGGGCACTCGCGGCATGACCGGAACGTCCGATCACGCCGTCCTGCCAATCGCCGCGGGCGATCCGCGGACCGCCGCGATCTGGTCGGCCGTCGCACAGTATATCGGCTTCGCGCTGCAGTTCGCCACCTCGGTGGTGATCTCGCGCTTCTTCCTCTCGCCCGCCGAGGTCGGCCTGTTCTCGATCGCGCTCGCCGCGGCGATGATGATCACGACGTTGCAGGATTTCGGGATGAGCCGGTACATCGCCGGCCATGCGGCGCTGACGCGGGCCGAACTGCGCCGCTGCGCAGGGCTGTTGCTGCTCCTGTCGCTGGCGATAGCCGTGGTGATCCTCGCGCTCGCCTGGCCGACCGCGCAGTTCTACGGCGAGCCACGCCTGACGGCGATCCTGGCGATGATCGCAGCATCGCTGATCCTCTCGCCGTGGAGCGCGGTACCCTGCGCCCTGCTGACTCGCGATCTCGACTTCCGCGGACTGTTCCTCGTCAACGTCGGCAGCGGCCTCGCCAACTCGGGTTCGGCACTGGCTTTCGCAGCGAGCGGCTTCTCCGCCGAATCGCTGGCCATGGCGATGATCGTCCAGGCCGTGGTGCGCGCCGCGCTGGCCCAATGGCTGAGGCCGAGCACGATTCCGCTTAAGCCCGACTTCGCCGGATCGCGCGAGGCGGTTCGCTTCGGCGGTGGTTCGACGGTACTTGCGATCTCGGGCGCCTTCGGCGTGCGCACGCCAGACCTCATCGTCGGCCGCATGCTCGGTATGCATATCGTCGGGCTCTACAGCCGCGGCTGGGCGCTCGCCTCGAGTCTCCACGTGCTCGTCGTCGGCGCGATCAGTTCGGTGTTCTACCCGGCCTTCGCCCGCCTGCGCGACGAAGGCCGGCCGCTGGGCCCGCACTACGAGCGTGTCGTCGCCGGCTATGGCGCGGTGGTCTGGCCGGCCATGGCCCTGCTTGCCGCGCTCGCGACACCGGTGGTGCTACTCCTCTACGGCTCCGTCTGGCAGGAGGCCGGGCGCCTGCTCGTCTTCATGGCGCTCGCCGAAATCTGCTTCATCACCGTCCCACTGCACGTCGACCTGCCGATCCTGCTCGGCCGCATGGGCAAGCTGATCCGCTACAACCTGCTCGACACCGCCGCGTCGATGGGCACATTGATCATCGGCGCCTCGTTCGGGCTCGAAGCCGCGGCGATCTCGCGCATCGCCTATGGCCTGATCTGGATCGCGATCTATGCGCGCTTCATGCACGACCTCGTCGGCTTCCGCTGGTCGCGCGTGCTGACGATCTATCTGCGTAGCGCCATCGTGGCCGTTGCCACCGCAACGCCCGCGCTCATCCTCTATCGCACCTGGCGCAGGCCCGAGACTCTGGGGTGGGACGGGCTGTTCGTCGCCGGCGTCGCCGGGCTCTGCGCCTGGATTCTGGCCCTGGTGATCACCCGCCACCCGGCGGTCGAAGATCTCGCCGGCATGGTGCGTCACGCCTTCGCGCAGATCCTGCGCAAACCGGCGGCGCGCCCCGTCTAAGCGCGGGCCGGACCGCGCAGCGATCGCTTCGCCATCCTCACGAAATGTGATAGAAGCGTGACATAATCATCGGAGAGGTGCGATGGCCGTCTCTGCCCTGGCGCTGCTTGCCTATGTCGCCTTCTTGACGGTCCCCGCCGCCAGCGGCGCACAGGATGCCAGCGAGGTCGAGGTCCTGCGCACCACGGCCGACTCCGCCGATCGCATGACCGTTCCCGTACAGATCGGCGACAAGGGCCCCTATCGCTTCCTCATCGACACCGGATCGCAGAAGACCGCGCTGTCGACCGATCTCGCCGTGCGACTCGCCCTGCCCGCGCACGACAAGCTGCGCATCGTCGGCGTCTCGGGCGCGCAGATCACCGATACCGCGGTGGTCGACGAGCTCGCGCTCGGCCGCCGCTCGTTCTACGGCCTCACCGTCCTGCTGTTCCAGAGCGAGCACATGGGCGCCGACGGCATCGTCGGGCTCGACAGCCTGCAGAGCCAGCGCGTGCTGCTCGACTTCGCGAAGAGCCGCATGGCCGTGGGCGACGCCAAGAGCCTCGGCGGCAATTCGGGCTACGACATCGTCGTCACCGCGCGGCGCCGGGCGGGCCAGCTGATCATGACCCAGGCGGCGATCGACGGGGTCAGGACCGACGTGATCATCGACACCGGATCGGATACCTCGATCGGCAACCGCGCACTCCAGCGCGCACTGGGTCGGCGCGGCGCGCTGGGCACGGCCGTGCTGTCGAGCGTGACCGGGCAGGAGGCCACGGCCGACATGGGCTATGCCCGCGAGCTTGCGGTGGGGGACGTGAACATCAAGAACCTGGTCATCGCCTATGCCGACAGTCCGGCCTTCGACGTGCTGGGGCTGACGCGGCGCCCGGCGCTGATGCTCGGCATGCGCGAGCTCAGGCTGTTCAAGCGCGTGGCGATCGACTTCTCGACGCGCAAGGTGATGTTCGACCTGCCCGGGGGCTTCTAGATCATCGGTTTTGCACCCCGCGCCCTTTCGTTTTCGCTTTTGCTCTCTACATAGCCGGCAATGCCACCCGACAATCCGACCTCAGGCGAGAACGCGCGCCACGACGGCTGGCGCACCCTGCGCCGCTTCCTTCCTTACCTCTGGCCCGCCGACAACACGGCGTTGCGCTGGCGAATCGTTGCGGCGGTGCTGCTGATCCTCGCGGGCAAGGCGGTGACCTTGGGCCTGCCGTTCTTCTACAAGCGCGCGGTCGATCTGATGACGATCAAGGGCGATCCCGTCCTTGGGCCGGCGCTGGGCCTCGCCCTGGCTTTCGTGCTCGCCTATGCGTTCGGCCGCTTCGCCGCCGTGCTGTTCGAGAACCTGCGCAACATCGTGTTCGAGCGCGTCGGCCAGGACGCGACTCGCGCGCTGGCCGAGAACGTCTTCGCGCGGCTGCACAGCCTGTCGCTGCGCTTCCATCTCGCGCGGCGCACGGGCGAGGTCACCAAGGTGATCGAGCGCGGGACCAAGAGCATCGACGTGATGCTCTACTTCCTGCTGTTCAACCTGGCGCCGACCGTGCTCGAGCTGATCGTCGTCGCGGGAATCTTCTACTTCCACTTCGGCTGGGGGCTCGTCGCCGCGACGGGCATCGCCGTGCTCGCCTATGCCGCGATCACGCGCTGGATCACCGAATGGCGTTCGGTCCTGCGCGAGAGGATGAACAAGCTCGACGGCCAGGCGATGAGCCGGGCGGTCGATTCGCTGCTCAACTACGAGACGGTGAAATACTTCAGCGCCGAACACCGCGAGCTCGAGCGCTATGCCCAGGCGACGCGCGCCTATTCGGACGCGGCGGTGAAGAGCGAGAATTCGGTCGGCCTGCTCAACATCGCGCAGGCGCTGGTGGTCAACCTGCTGATGGGCGGCGCCATGGCCTATACCGTCTGGGGCTGGTCGCGCGGGCAGTTCACCGTCGGCGACCTGGTCTTCGTCAACACCTACCTGGTCCAGCTGTTCCGCCCGCTCGACATGCTCGGCATGGTCTATCGCACGATCCGCCAGGGCCTGATCGACATGGCCGAGATGTTCCGCCTGATCGACACGCCGGTCGAGGTCGCCGATGCGCCAGGCGCGCCGGCGCTCGTCATCAAGCGGCCGACCGTGGTCTTCGACAATGTCGTGTTCGGCTACGAGCCCGAGCGCACGATCCTCCACGGTCTGAGCTTCGAGGTTCCGGCCGGGCAGGACGTGGCGATCGTCGGCCCCTCGGGCGCGGGCAAGTCGACGATCGCCCGGCTGCTGTTCCGCTTCTACGATCCGTGGAGCGGCCGCATCCTGATCGATGGGCAGGACATCCGCGAGGTCACGCAGGAATCGCTGCGCTGCGCGATCGGCATCGTCCCGCAGGACTCGGTGCTGTTCAACGACACGATCGGCTACAACATCGGCTATGGCCGCGACGGCGCGACGATCGCGGACATCGAGAAGGCCGCACGCGGCGCCGCGCTCAGCGGCCTGATCGACCGGCTGCCCAAGCGCTTCGACACCGAAGTCGGCGAACGCGGGCTCAAGCTGTCGGGCGGCGAGAAGCAGAGAGTCGCGATCGCGCGAACCTTGGTGAAGAACCCGCCGATCCTGCTGCTCGACGAGGCGACTTCGGCGCTCGACACGCGCACCGAGCAGGACATCCTCGCGACCCTGCACGACATCTCGGAGAACCGCACCAGCCTGTCGATCGCGCACCGCCTGTCGACGATCGCCGATGCCGACCGCATCTTCGTGCTCAACGAAGGCAAGCTGGCCGAAGCGGGCACGCACACCGAACTGCTGCGCGCCGAAGGGCTCTATGCCGAGATGTGGAACCGGCAGGCGAGCGAGATCGAGGAACTGGGCGAGGCGGCGGAATAGCGTACCAGCATCGCGCCTGGGCTTTCGACAAGCTCAGGCCGAGCGGGTTTGGGGTGCTTGTTGGAAACGGAAGCCGCTCGTGCCGAGCTTGGTCGAAGCACCGCACACGGCGCTCGCGTCAGCCCTTCACGACGTCGGCATCATGCCAGACCACCGCCTGGGCGGCCTTCATGTAGCCGTGCTCCTCGTCCCAGGCGATCACCGGCGAGCCGTAGAGCCGCCAGCCCTGCTCGAGCGCCTCGGACACGCGATCGCAGAAGGCACGGTCGTCCTTGCCGGTGAGCAGGCGGTAGATCGGCTTGTCGTCGGGGGGAATGGACATGGAACTGCCCTAACAGATCCTCCCCCCTAGGGGGAGGGGGCCACCGACGCGAAGCGGCGGCGGTGGAGGGGTGTCGCCCTATCGAGAGCTGGACACCCCTCCGTCATCGACGATGTCGATGCCACCTCCCCTTTCAGGGGAGGATCGAGATCACAGGATATACTTCGACAGGTCGCTGTCCTTGGCCAGCCCTTCGAGCTTGCCGCGCACGTAGCCCGCGTCGATCGTCACGGTCTCGCCCGTGCGGTCCTCGGCCTCGAAGCTCAGTTCCTCGAGCAGGCGTTCCATCACCGTTTGCAGGCGGCGGGCGCCGATGTTCTCGACGCTTTCATTGACCTGCGCGGCGATCGTCGCGACTTCGCGGATCGCGTCCTCGGTGAAGTCGAGCGTCACCTGCTCGGTGCCGAGCAGCGCCTTGTACTGCGCGATGAGGTTGGCGCGCGTCTCCGAGAGAATCCGCACGAAGTCCTCCTCGCTCAGCGCCTTCAATTCGACGCGGATCGGCAGGCGGCCCTGGAGTTCGGGCAGCATGTCGCTGGGCTTGGCGACGTGGAACGCGCCGCTGGCGATGAACAGGACGTGGTCGGTCTTCATCGGACCATACTTGGTGGCGACCGTGGTCCCCTCGATCAGCGGCAGCAGGTCGCGCTGCACGCCCTCGCGGCTGACCGAACCGCCGCGCACGTCGCTGACCGCGATCTTGTCGATCTCGTCGAGGAAGACGATGCCGTTGGTCTCGGCATTGGCCAAGGCGACGCGGGCGACGTCGTCCTGATCCATCCGCTTCTCGGCCTCTTCGTCGACCAGCTTGTCCCAGGCGTCGGGCACCTTGAGCTTGCGGCGCTTGAGCTTCTGCCCGCCGAAGGCCTTGCCCATCATGTCCGAGAGGTTGATCATGCCGATCGAGCCGCCCATGCCGGGGATTTCCATCGGCGCGCTGGGCGAATCCTCGACCTCGATCTCGACCTCGGTGTCGTTCATCGCGTTCTCGGTCACGCGCTGGCGGAACGACTGGCGCGTCGCTTCCGATGCGCCCTCGCCCACGAGTGCGTTGAGCAGCCGTTCCATCGCCGCGTGCGACGCGGCCTCGCGCACGGCCTCGCGGCGGCGCTCCTTCTCGAGCCGGATCGCCTCTTCGACCAGGTCGCGCGCGATCTGTTCGACGTCGCGGCCGACATAGCCGACCTCGGTGAACTTGGTCGCCTCGACCTTGACGAAAGGTGCGTCGGCCAGCTTGGCCAGGCGGCGGCTGATCTCGGTCTTGCCGCAGCCGGTCGGGCCGATCATCAGGATGTTCTTGGGCGTGACCTCGTCGCGCAGGTCGGCGCCCAATCTTTGGCGACGCCAACGATTCCGCAGCGCCACGGCGACCGCGCGCTTGGCGTCGGTCTGGCCGATGATGTGCTCGTCGAGCGCGGCGACGATCGCCTTGGGGGTGAGTGAGTCTTTCAAGGGAGTGTCCTGAGAATTAGGAATCAATGGTCTCGACCGTCACGCGGTCGTTGGTGAAGACGCAGACTTCCGCGGCGACGGCCATGGCCCGCCGCGCGATCTTCTCGGCGTCCTCTTCGTAGTCGTCGAGCGCACGCGCCGCGGACAGCGCGTAGTTGCCGCCCGAACCGATCGCGGTGATGCCGCCCTCGGGTTCGAGCACGTCACCGTTGCCCGTCAGCACGAGCAAGGTCTCCTTGTCGGCGACGATCATCAGCGCTTCGAGATTACGCAGGTACTTGTCGGTGCGCCAGTCCTTGGCGAGTTCTACCGCGGCGCGCATCAGCTGGCCGCGATGCTGCTCGAGCTTGCGTTCGAGCCGTTCGAAAAGAGTGAAGGCGTCGGCCGTCGCACCCGCGAAGCCGGCGATGACGTTGCCGCCCTCGCCGATCCGGCGCACCTTGCGCGCGTTCGGCTTCATGACGGTATTGCCCATCGAGACCTGACCGTCACCCGCGATGACGGTCCTGCCGTTTTTCTTGACGCCGATGATCGTCGTCCCGTGCCACTGGATCAGGCCGTGGCTCGCCCCGCTATTGTCCATAGGGGCGGATATGGGGCCCCGGGAACCGGCGTCAAGAGAGACGGGATTTAGCTGCCGTTGGGACCCGGACCAGCCGGACCGGCGCCGCCGCCCGCACCGGGAACACCGACCGCGCCGATATTGCCGAACAGGTCTTCGATGAAGCTGCGCTCGCGGCCCAGGGTCGGCGTGACCTTGCCGTCGGGACTGATCCGCGCGACCTTCTCGACGCCGGCCTTGTCGACCGCGGCGACATTGCCGCCCTGGTCGAAGCGCACGCGCAGCACGGTCTGCTGGTAGGTCTTGGGACGCTTGAACGCGGCCTGCTTGGTATCGACCGAAACGTAGTACCAGTCCTGCGCGCCGAACTGGCTGACCCAGGTCGGGCGACCCAGCGTCTTCTCGACCGAGGTACGGTTGTCGACCTGCGGCTGGATCGAATCGACCAGCGCCGTGTCGATCAGATAGCCACGATGATCGCGGATCGACGAGCAACCGCCGACGAGCACCGCCAGCCCCAAGGTCGCGGCCCCGAGCATCACGATCCGACCCTTCACGCGCATTGAGAAACTCCGATCTGGTGGCCGGGCTGGCGCCCGAACCCCCGGTGTGCCCCTGGCGGGTGCGACATCCGATTGCCATATGCCCGCAGGGCCGTGTAACGGCGCAGCCTTAGGCCCCTGCGCGCGCCACCGCAATGGCGTTGCCCCGGGGCACTGGCTTTATCCGCTTGAATTGCCGCTGAACGAAAGGCTGCTCCCCGTGAACCTGCTCTCCCGCCTCTTCAGCAATCGCCAGGACACGCTCGCGCCCGTGCGCCCGCTGTGGCACCGCGTCGTGGAGATCGCGCGCGAGAAGCCCTGGTATGCCGAACACGGCATGGCCGACACCGTCCCCGGCCGCTTCGACACGATAACCCTGGTGCTGGCGCTCGTGCTGCTGCGGATGGAGCGCGAGCCCGAGCTGATGGAGAGCTCGGTGCGGCTGACCGAGCTTTTCGTCGACGACATGGACGGCCAGCTGCGCCAGACCGGCATCGGCGACATCTTCGTCGGCAAGCATATCGGCAAGCTGATGGGCACGCTCGGCGGCCGCCTGGGTGCGCTGCGCGAGGCTCTGCCGCAGGGCGACGCCGCCGTGGCCGAAATGCTCGCGCGCAACATGACCCTGATCGAAGGCGCCAAGCCGATCCGCGTCGCCGTGGCGGCACGCGCGCTGCAGGTGGCGCTCAACGCCACCACCAGCGAAGACCTGATGGCCGCGCGGATCGCCGAACGATGAGCGAGTTCGCCCGCCCCTTCGACGTCCGCCAGCTCGATCACCGCGCCGTGCAGCTCGTCGCCGACGCGGCCGAGCGCGCAGCGCTGGCCAAGCGCTTCGACATAGTGCGGATCGATCGGCTCGAGGCCGAAGTCGTGCTCGAACGCGACGGCGAGGCGTTGAGCGCCACGGGCACGCTCTCCGCCGACATCGTCCAGTCCTGTGCGGTCTCGGCCGAGGACCTGCCCGTTGCGATCCGCGAGCCGCTGGCCTTTCGCTTCGTGCCCGCGGGCACCGCGCATGCGCCCGACGAGGAGATCGAATTGGCGGAAGATGAACTCGACGAGATCGAGTTCACCGGCACGACGGTCGATCTCGGCGAGGCCGTGGCGCAGAGCGTAGCGCTGGCGATCGACCCGTTCCTGACCGGCCCCGACGCAGAGGCCGCGCGGGCCTTGCTCAAGGACGAGGACGCCAGCCCGTTCGCCGCGCTCAAAGGTTTGAAACTCGGGAAGGACTAACGCCTCAAAGCTGGCCTCAACTCTTGGTCAAACCAGCTCTCAGCGTCTTCCTGTGCACCCATCGTCGAGCGAAAATCGAGATAGTGCGAATATCCTTCAAGCCGTAGCCAAGACACAAAATCGGAGAAATGAGGAGTTTCTGGACGGCCCATTTCTTTGAACCATTTGGTAGTCAGAAAACGAACCGCCTTCTCCGCTTCTGCTTTACGCATCACGCAAAACTCACTCAGAACGGAATGTCGTCGTCGAGATCGTCGGCGAAGCCACCGGCGCCGCCGCGCGAACCGCCGCCCGACGAACCGCCACCCGACGACCCGCCGCCCCAGTCGTTGCCGCCACCGCCGCTGCCGCCCGAGCGACCGCCGCCATAGCCGCCGCCCGAGGATCGGCCGCCGCCCATGCCGCTGTCATCCCAGCCGCCACCGCCGCTGCGACCACCGCCGCCACCGCCGGCGCCCGGGGCGCCGTCGAGCATTGTCAGAACGCCGTTCATGCCCACCGAGATCTCGGTGGTGTAGCGGTCGTTGCCCGACTGGTCCTGCCACTTGCGCGTGCGCAGCTGGCCCTCGATGTAGACCTTGGAGCCCTTCTTGAGGAAACGCTCGGCCACGCCGACCAGGCCGTCGGACTGGAGGACGACCGAATGCCACTCGGTGCGCTCCTTGCGCTCGCCGGTGTTCTTGTCCTTCCAGTTCTCCGAGGTGGCGATGCGCAGGTTGGCGATGCGCCCGCCGTTCTGGAAGCTCTTGACCTCCGGGTCCTGACCGAGATTGCCGATCAGAATGACCTTGTTGACGCTGCCTGCCATCGAATCGCTGTCCTTTGAATTTCGAGGCCCGGAGGTAATACCTGCCCGGGACCGCCGCTAGTCCGTCGGAACGCTTTTCAACGGCTCGCTACAGCCCCGCCCAGACCGCTATCCAGTAAGTCGCGCCCGCCGCGACATAGGCCATGGCGAAAAGGTAGGCCAACATGAAGGTCGGCCATTTCCACCCGTTGGTCTCGCGCCGTGCGACCGCGATGGTCGACAGGCACTGCGGCGCGAAGACGAACCAGGCGAGGAAGGCCAAGGCCATCGGCAGGGTCCAGCGCGTCTTGAGCCGATCGCCCAGCGCCATCGCCTGCTGGTCTTCGTCGCCGGCATCGACCGCATAGGTCGTCGCGAGTGCCGAAACCGCGACTTCGCGCGCGGCCATTGCCGGGATCAGCGCCAGCGCCATCTCGTGATTGAAGCCGATCGGCTTGACCACGACTTCGACGCCCTTGGCGATCTGGCCGGCGATCGAGGCCTCGACCTGGCTCTGCCCCTCGCCCGCACGCGGGAAGGTCAGCAGCACCCATAGCACGACGGTGATCGTGAAGATGATCGTGCCGGCGCGGCGCAGGAAGATCCAGGCGCGCTGGAACAGGCCGATCGCGAGGTCCTTGATCCGCGGCAGCTGGTACTTCGGCATCTCCATGATGAAGCCGCTGGCCGCGCCCTTGGTGACCGAACTGCGCAGCACCAGCGCGACGGCCATCGCGCCGATGATGCCCGCGACATAGAGCACGAAGAGCACCAGCCCCTGCAGGCCGATGAAGCCGAGCCCCTCGGGCCCGACCGGCCGGTTGGGAATGAAGGCGGCGATGATCACGGCATAGACCGGCAGGCGCGCCGAGCAGGTCATCAGCGGCGCGATCAGGATCGTCGTCAGCCGGTCCTTGGGATCGGTGATCGAACGCGTCGCCATGATGCCGGGAATCGCGCAGGCGAAGCTCGACAACAGCGGAATGAAGCTGCGCCCCGACAGGCCGACGCGGGCCATCAGCCGGTCCATGATGAAGGCGGCGCGGGCCATGTAGCCCGACGCTTCCATCACCAGGATGAAGAAGAACAGGATGACGATCTGCGGCAGGAACACCACGACCGAGCCGACGCCGTTGATCACGCCGTTGACCAGGAAATCGCGTAGCAGGCTTTCGGGCAGCGCCCCCTGCACCGCCTCACCCAATGCCCCGGCAGCCTCTTCGAGCGCGCCGACGAAGGGATCGGCCCAGGCGAAGACCGCCTGGAACACCACGAACAGCAGCGCGAACAGGATGATCGGCCCGAGCCAGGGATTGAGCAGGACCTGGTCGAGCTTGGCATGGAGCCGGTGCTTGGCGGTCTCCGACACGATCGTCGCATCGGCGATGGCGTGCGCGGTCACGCGCCGTTCGGTCAGCGTGATATGCGCGTGCTGCGGTTCGGGCACGCGCTCGGGCGCCGCCTCGATCGCCGCGGCGAGTTCGGCCAGGCCGCGGCGACGCACGGCCACGGTCGGGATCACCGGCACGCGCAGCGCCTGCTCGAGCGCCTTGGGATCGAGCACGAGCCCGTCGCGCTCGGCCAGGTCGATCATGTTGAGCGCGACCACGGTGGGCTTGCCCAGCGCGATCACCTCCTGCGCGAAGACCAAGTGCTGTTCGAGGTTCGAGGCGTCGAGCACGACCACGAGCACGTCGGGCGAGGCCTCGCCTTCGTGCTTGCCGAGGATGACCTTGGCGGTCACTTCCTCGTCGGGGCTGGTGGCATGCAGGCCATAGGAGCCCGGCAGGTCGGTCAGCTCGATCGGCTGACCGCCGGGCAGGACCAGGCGGCCCGACTTCCGCTCGACCGTTACGCCCGGATAGTTGGCAATCTTCTGGCGCGCGCCGGTCAGCGCGTTGAACAGGGCGCTCTTGCCGGCGTTGGGGTTGCCGACCAGCGCGGCGCTGCGATGGCGGGTCACGGCGTGGACGTTCACTGGTCGATCGCCTCCACCCGCATGGCCCGGGCATGGACGCGGCGCAGCGCCACGGTCATGCGGCCGACCATGATCGCCAGCGGATCGGCGCCGCCGAACACGCCGCGATGCGAGACCACGACACGCGCGCCTTCGTCGATGCCCAACGCGCGCAGCCGCTGCGCTTCCTCATCGACGAGTTGCGACCAGTCGACCGCGACGATGCGGGCTCGCCGGCCGACCGGGAGCAGATCCAGAGTATTGCCTTCGCTCATATGGCGTCGCTGCCAGATTGGGTGCGTTTTTGCAACTGGTTCGCAATATGACAAATTATGTCCGGTCAGCGCGCCGGATAGCGCAGCCGACCGAGGAACCGCGCCATGCTGAAATGCTCGGCATCGGGCCGCAGGATCTGCCCTTTGAACTTCTCGAAACGACCGATTCCCGCGAGCCGGCGATCGAGGAAGGCCAAGGTCTCGGCCTTGTCCTCGCTCTTGTCGTCGACGAAGACCGCAAGGGTCGCGGCATAGACCGCGCCGAGCGTCGCACGCTTGGTATAGTGGTTGTAGTCGGTCGCCGTATCGCCCGCGAGCCGCCACATCGTATCGGCGCTTTCCCAGCCGAGCTTGAGCGCACGCGTCGCGTTCTGCGGCATGGCCATGATCGCCAGCGCGCGGCGCAGCGCCTCTTCCATGCCGGTCACGCGCTCGAGCCGGAAGACGAGCAGTCGGCGGACGCGCTTGTGCACGGGCAGCTCGGCCAGGGTTTCGGGCGGAAAGGCCGCAATCATCGCCGCGTCGACCGAGGCGATCCAGGCGGAGATCATGTCCATCGGCCCGCCGGGGAAGGCATAGGCCGCGACGTCGGGATCGACGCCGGCCGTGGCCGCGGCGCCGGCGACGGCTTCGTCGCTCCAGCCGTCGAACACGGCCGCCTGGGCAATGCCCGGCGCCAGCGCGAGGCGGAGCTCGTCGACCGTCAGGTCGCTCATGCTCTGTTCGGCGGTGACCATGGCGTCAGAACGACGGGCCGTAGACGCGGCCGCTGCCGGCACGCTGCGCGGCAGGCTTGGTATTCGCCTCGATCTCCGAGATCAGCGGCCCGGTGCGCCCCTCGATCGAGGCATAGTCGCGCGCCGAGCGGCCCGAATTGTCCTTGCGATCAGGATTGGCCCCGGCCTTGAGCAGAATGCGCATCATGCCGATGTCGCGACGGTGGACCGCAGAGATCAGCGGCGTCTCGCCGGCGTCGTTGGGTTCGTCGACCCGCGCCTTGCTCGCCACCAGCACGTCGATGCCCTCGACGAAGCCGAGGCTCGTGGCCAGTTGCAGCGGGGTCACGCCGCGGCTGTCGCGCGCATTGACGTTGGCACCCTTGCCGATGAGGAAGTTCATCCAGGTCACGTCGCGGCGCTGGGTGACGATGTGCAGCGCGGTCTGCCCACTGGTGATGTCGCGCGTGTTGACGATGGTCGAGCCCGGCTCGTTGATCGCCTCCTCGACCTTGGCGCCGTCCTTCTTGCGCACGGCTTCGAGGAACTTGAAGCCCGCCGAGAACTGCGCCTGCGCGGGGCTTGCCACCAGCGCCCCCGCGAGCAGCGGCACCAGGACGCCGAGCATCCGTCCCCGCCACTTGCCTGCCTTGATCACCCTGTCGTCTCCTGCTGAGCGCCGCACCGGGCCTTCCGATCGCGGCAACTCGTCCCTTGCGAAGCGCGGTTTAGCAGAGCATGAACCGCCGCGCCATGATCAAGACATTTCGCGGACTCACCGCAATTATCCTGCCTCTGACGCTCGCTTTGGGCGCTTGCAGCGGCGGCGGCTCCACCGAGCAGGCCGCCCCGCGTCCGCCGCTCGAAGGCGCGGCGATCGGCGGGCCCTTCACCCTGGTCGACAAGACCGGCAAGGCCGTGTCGTGGAGCGATTTCGACGGCAAGTACCGGATCATCTACTTCGGCTACAGCTTCTGCCCCGATGCCTGCCCAATCGACGTGCAGAAGATGATGCAGGGCTTCGCACTGTTCGAGAAGGCCCAGCCGCAACTCGCCGCGCAGGTCCAGCCGATTTTCGTGACGATCGACCCGGCTCGCGACACGCCGCAGATCGTCGGCGAATTCGCCGCCGCCTTCTCGCCGCGCCTGCTCGGTCTGACCGGCACCCAGGCGCAGATCGATGCCGCGGCCAAGAGCTTCGCGATCTACCACGCCAAGGGCAAGGAGACCGAGGGCGGCTATCTGATGGACCACAGCCGCACGGCCTACCTGATGGGCCGCAAGGGCGAGGCAATCGCCATGCTGCCGGTCGACAAGGCGCCGCAGGACGTCGCCGCGGAACTGGCGAAATGGGTGAAGTAAAGACCACGAGGTTCTGGGAACGCCCGCTCGAATCGCTTTCGCGCGCCGAATGGGAGGCGCTCTGCGACGGCTGCGGCAAATGCTGCCTGCACAAGGTCGAGGACGAGGACACCGGCGAGGTCTATCCGACCAACGTCGCCTGCAAGCTTCTCGATCTCGGCACCGCGCAGTGCAAGGACTACAAGCACCGCCGCGCCTTCGTGCCCGATTGCCTGCGGCTGACTCCGCGGCTGGCGGGCAAGCTCGACTGGCTGCCGGATACCTGCGCCTATCGCCTGCGTGCCGATGGCGAGCCGCTGCCACCCTGGCACTACCTGATCAGCGGCGACCGCGAGGCGGTCCACCGCGCCGGCGCCTCGATCGTCGGCAAGGTGATCAGCGAGGAGGTCGCTGGCCCGCTCGAGCATCACATCGTCTGGCCAGACGACATGGTGTTCGACGAGGACGACGATGACTGACCCGCGCCATGCTTGACTGGCTGCGGCGCGACCCGCGCGAAACGCCCTCGATCGAGATTGCCGGGCAGGTCCTGCCCGTGGTCGTCCGCCGACTGGCGCAGGCGCGGCGCATGACGATGCGACTTGCGCCTGACGGCAGCGAGGTGCGCCTGTCGATCCCGCGCTGGGGCCGCACGGCCGAGGCACTGGCCTTCGCCGCCGCGCGCAAGGATTGGCTCGCCGGCCAGCTCGCCGCGCTGCCGAGGGCGCAGGCGCCCGAAGCCGGCGGCACCCTCGCCTATCGCGGCGAGGTTCTGCGGATCGCGCATGATCCCGCGCGCCGCCGCAAGCCCGAGCTGGCCGATGGCGCGATCCTCATCGGCGGCCCGGCCGAATCGCTGTCGGCGCGACTCAAGCGCTGGCTCGAGGCCGAGGCCCGCGCGGTCATGGCCGAGGATCTCGCGCACTACTGCGCGCTGGCGGACCGGCCCTTGCGCAAGCTGGCGCTGACCAGCGCGCAACGGCGCTGGGGCTCCTGCGGCCCCGACGGCGCGATCCGCATCAACTGGCGACTGATCATGGCGCCCGATTTCGTGCGCCGCTCGGTCGTCGCGCACGAGGCCGCGCATCTCGTCCATTTCGACCACAGCCCGCGCTTCCACGCGCTGCTCGACGAGCTGTTCGAAGGTTCGATCGACGAGGCCAATGCCTGGCTCAAGCGCGAGGGTCGCAAGCTCTACGCCGCCTTCGGCTAGCGCTCGGCGCCAAGGCGGCCTATCTAGGCGCAATGGGTCTCCTTCGCTCACGCAGCTTCCTCAGCAACGTTTCCACCCCGCGCGGCATGATCGCCGACTTCGCCGAGGTCGTGCGCCAGGCCGGCGACAACAAGTGGCGTATCGGCGTGGCCGCGGCGGTCTGCACGATCGCGGTGTTCTCGGTCATGTGGAACGAGGGCGGCCGCGGCCTGCCCAGGCCGCCCAAGGTGACCTACATCACCGTCTGGGACCCGCACCGCACCCAGGCCGAGATCGTCGCCTCCAACATCGCCAACCAGAAGCGCAAGGAGCGCCTCGCCGCCGAACAGGCCAAGCGCGACGAGGACGTACGCCAGATGTACAAGACGATCGGCCGCGCCAGCGGCATGGACGTCGACGCGATCGAGAAGAAGGCCAAGGCCGAGCAGGCGGTGGAGGCGGCCCGCGAACGCGCCAAGCTCAACCTGCCCAAGGCTGACACGCAGCAGTGAACGACGACGCGCGCTGGATGGCCGCGGCCGCGAGCCTGGCCGCGCGCGGCCTGCCGCTCAGCCGCCCCAACCCCGCGGTCGGCGCGATCGTGGTGCGTGAGGGCCGCGTGGTCGGCCATGGCTGGACCCAGCCCGGCGGCCGCCCTCATGCCGAAGCCATGGCGCTGGCCATGGCCGGCGACACCGCGCGCGGCGCCACGCTCTGCGTCACGCTCGAGCCTTGCGCCCATGCCTCTACGCGCGGCCCGGCTTGTGCGGATCTTGTCGTAGCCTCGGGACTCGCACGCGTCGTGGTCGGCTGCCAGGACCCCGATCCCCGCACGGCCGGCGCCGGCCTCGAACGAATCCGCGCCGCGGGGATAGCAGCCGAACTTCATCAGTCGCCTGAAGCACGCGCGAGCCTGATCGGCTACCTCACACAGCGCACGAAGAACCGGCCACATGTGACTCTCAAGCTGGCGACTTCACTCGACGGCTGCATCGCGCTGGCGAACGGCGAAAGCCAGTGGATCACCGGCCCCGCCGCTCGCGCGCATACGCATGTCCTGCGTGCGAAGGCTGACGCCATCCTGGTCGGGGGCGGTACCCTGCGCGCCGACGCGCCACGGCTCGACGTGCGCCTGGCTGGGCTCGAAGCCCGCAGCCCGCAGCGCTGGGTGCTCACGCGCGGCGCGGCGCCCGAAGGCTGGCAGGCGCTGCCCTCCCCCGCGGCGATCACCGCGATGGCAGGGGTGCAGTATCTCTTCGTCGAAGGCGGCGCGCAGACCGCCGCGGCCTTCCTCGCCGAGGATCTCGTCGACCGGCTCGCGATCTACCGCGCCCCGATCGTGATCGGCGGCGGCCAGCCCGGCATCGCCGACATCGGCCTCGGCGCGCTCGCCGATGCGCACGGCCGCTGGCGCATCACCGATCGCCGCCAGCTTGGCAGCGACACTCTGGAAGTATACGAGACCGCCCCATGTTTACCGGAATAGTCACCGCCGTCGGCACGATCCGCGAAGCCCGCCAGCAGGGCGACCTGCGCGCGGTCATCACCTGCCCCTTCGATCCCGCCGGGATCGCCATGGGCGCCTCGGTCGCCTGCTCTGGCACCTGCCTGACCGTGGTCGACAAGGGTGGTATCGCCGGAGACGCCTGGTTCGCGGTCGACATTTCGGCCGAGAGCGTCGCGCGAACCGTGCCGGGTCGCTGGGAAGAAGGACGCCAGCTCAACCTCGAGCCCGCGCTCAAGCTCGGCGACGAGCTCGGCGGGCACATCGTCACTGGCCACGTCGACGGTGTCGGCGAAGTGATCGGCGTGACGCCCGACGGCGATTCGCGGCGGATCGATTTCAAGATCTCGGCCGAACTCGCGCCCTATCTCGCGCCCAAGGGCTCGATCACGGTCGACGGCGTCTCGCTGACGGTGAACGAAGTCACCGACCAGGCCGACGGCACCTGCCACTTCTCGGTCAACATCATCCCGCACACCGCCGAAGTCACCACGCTCGGCGCGCTCGCCGCTGGCAGCAGGGTCAATCTCGAGATCGACGTGCTGGCGCGTTACCTCAAGCGCATGCAGAGCTTGCGCGGCTAAGCGCTTAGCGGGCCGCGCGCAAAACTCTCGCGGTCGATCTCGTAGACGACATGCCGGACGAGGCCGCTGGCGGTCTCGACCATGCTCGACTCGTCGGTCAGTCGCCCGCCGATTTTCTCCATCGCGCGGCGCGAGCGCCCATTGTTCTCGCCCACGCGGAACAGCACCCGTGCGACGAAGCGCAGCGCGTGTGCAAGCATGAGCCGTTTCAATTCAGGGTTGTAGGCGCCAGACCAGTGGCTGCGTGCGAGGAAGGTCCAGCCGATCTCGACCGAGCCGCCCTGGGCCGGATCGAAGCCTTCCCAACGCGACGACCCGACGATCGTTTGGGTGCTCTTGTCAATCACCGCGACGGCGCCGCCGCCGGCAAGGGCCTGGTCGAAGAACTTGCGGAACACCGGCTCTTGCCAGCGATCGTGCTGCGGGTGGACTTCCCAGATCAGCGGATCGGAGGCGACCGCGTAGAGCGTCGACCAATCGTCGGGGCGCAGGGGCCGGAGCAGCAGCCGATCCCCTTCGAGGACCGGCTGCCGGTCCATCTTAAGCAGTCACGTCCGCGGTGGCGGAGATGAACTTGTCGATGTTGAGCTGGGTCAGGCCCGCCACGTTGATGCGGCCCGAACCGGCGAAATAGATGCCGTGCTTCTCGCGCATCGCCTGCACCTGCTCGGGAGTGAAGGGGATGATCGAGAACAGGCCGTTCTGGCCACCGACCGGGGTCAGATCGACCCCGCCGACCTTGCCCGCCGCGGCGAGCTTGGCGCGAACCTGGCGCATGCGCTCGCGCATCGTGTCGAGTTCGTCGAGCCACTGCGCGGTCAGGGCTTCGTCCTCGAGGATCAGGCGCACCGCAGCGGCGCCGTGATCGGGCGGCTGCGACCAGTTGGCGCGCGCCAGCGCATAGGCGTTCGAGATCACCACGGGCAGCTGCGCCACCTCGGCGGTCATCATGTAGAGCGCACCGACGCGATCGCGGTAGAGGCCGAAGTTCTTGTCGCACGAATAGGCGATCAGCGCCTCGGGCACCGAAACGAGCACGCGGCGCATGCCGTAGGCGTCCTCTTCCATGCCCTGGCCGAGGCCCTGGTAGGCGAGGTCGAGCACGGGCAGGATCTTCTTCGCGGCGAGCAGGCCGGCGATCTCGTCCCAGTGGGCATTGGTGTAATCGATGCCCGTCGGGTTGTGGCAGCACGACTGCAGCAGGAAGGCATCGCCCTCGTCCGCCTCGGCGATCGCGGCGCGGATCGCCTCGATGTCGGCCGTGCCTTCAGGCGTCGCGTGGTTGAAGGTCTTGAGCTCGAGGCCCAGGTCCGCACAGATCTGCGCGTGGTTCGGCCAGCTCGGCACGCCCATCCAGATTCGCTTGACCTTGGCCTTGTGCACGATCGCCAGCGCCAGGCGCAGCGAACCGGTGCCGCCCGGGGTCTGCATACCCTCGATGCGGCCGCCCAGGCTGGGGTCGGCCTTGCCGAACACGTAGGGCATCAGCTTCTCGACGAAGCCCATGTCGCCCTCGGGACCGAGGTAGGCCTTGGTCTCCTGCGTCTCGACCAGCTTCTTCTCGGCCGCCTTGATCGAGGCGAAGACGGGCGTATCGCCCTGCCCCGTCTTGTAGACGCCGACGCCGAGATCGATCTTGTCGGCACGCGGATCCGCATTGTGGAGCTTGATCAGCGCAAGAAGCGCGTCGGCGGGCTGTTGCTGCAGGTTGGTAAGCATGACGGCGGGCCCTTAACCCCCGGGAGTGGCCGGGGGCAAGGGGTTTGGCGGCCTGTTCAGAAATTCACCCGCGCCGTGACGCGGATGTCGCGCCCGGCGAGTGGCGCATAGTCCTTGAGCACTGAGGCATGACGGCGCGCGTTCACGTCGAAGATGTTGTTCGCCGAGAGCGCCAAGGTCAGCGGATGGTCGAGCCCCCAAGGCCGCACGTTGAGCTCGGCATTGACCATCGTGTAGCCGGGCGTGCGGGTCTCGAACGGCGAGATACGGTCCTGCGCCGAGACGCGTTCGACCTCGCCGCGCAGGTCGAAAATCCGCGCCTTGTAGGACACGCCGCCGAGCATGCGCAGCGGCGGAATCCGCGGCGCGGGGCCCGCGCCCTTGATCGTTGCATGGACGTAGTCGGCCAGGGCATCGGCTCCGATCGTGGCATCGCCGATCCGCGCCAGCACCACCGAACCTTGCGCCTCGAAACCGTAGTAGCGCGCATCGGCCTGGCGGAAGGCGTAGACGGGCAAGCCGTCTTCGACTTCGCCGGTCAGGTCCTGGTAGATGAAGTTCGAGAACCACGAGTGATAGGCCGAGGCCTCGAACGTGTAGTTCTCGCCGCTGCCGCGCAGGATCGCCTCGACGCTCCAGGCGCGCTCGCTCTTGAAGTCGGGATCGCCGACCTCGAAGGCCTCGGTCCCCGCGTGCGGGCCGTTGGCGAAGAGCTCCTCGGCCGAAGGCGCGCGCTCGGTGCGCGAAAGGTTGACGCCGAAACGCCAGTTCGGCGCGATCACGTAGGACGCGCCGAGCGAACCCGAAAAGGCATCGAAACTGCGCTCACCCGCGAAGAACTGCGGCTGGTCGTCACCCGGCGCGGCGCGCAAGGTCGAATGCTCGAACCGCCCGCCGGCTTCGACCTTGAACGCGCCGTAGTCGAGCTGCTGCAGGGTGAAGAGGCCGATCTGCTGGGTCTTGTTCTTCGGCAGGAAGGCCTCTTCGCCGATGACGTTGAAGTCGCGCGCGAAGAACTGTGCGCCGGTGACACCGCGCCAAGCACCGCGCTTGGCCTGGGTCAGCTCGAGCCGTCCTTCGAGCCCCTTGTTGTAGAAGGCCGTACCGATTTCGCCGTCTTCCTCGAGTTCGAAGTGGCTGTAGTCGGCATAGCCGAGGCGCAGACCGATCTTGTCGATCAGATCGCCGCCGGCGTTGATCTCGGCGCGGGCATCGACGCGGTCCTGCTTGAGACTGAGCCGCGGCGCTTCCTGCTCCTGCCCCGGCTGCGTCGCATAGCGCACAGGAATGCCGTAAAGGCTGTCGTAGTGGCCATAGGACACGCCGATCGAGCCGCCCTCGTCGATATAGGCAGCGCCGGCGCCCGCGGCCCAAGTCTCGCTGGCGCTGTTGGGAAGCTTGCCGCGCACGGCGGCGTTCTCGGCAAAGCCCGAAGCCAGCGCTTCCGCCCGCAGCGCCGGCGATAGCGCATAATCGCCGATCTTGATATCGTCGGTCTTGGTATAGCTGCCGTCGACGTGGACCACCCAGCGCCCCGACACGGGCACGTCGACCGCGCCCGCAACCGAACGCTCGTTAGCCGCCGAACCGTAGGTCGCCAGTGCGCCGGCGTGGAAAGCCTCGTCGGGCACGGTCACGGGAATGCGGCGGTCGATGACGTTGACCACGCCGCCGATCGCCGAGGAGCCGTAGAGCAGCGACTGCGGTCCGCGTAGCACCTCGATACGCTCGGCCAGCAGCGGATTGACCACGGCCGCGTGATCGACCGAGGTGTTCGACACGTCGATCGCGCCGAGCCCGTCGGTCAGCAGACGCACGCGCTCGCCCTGGAGGCCTCGGAGAACGGGGCGCGAGGCGGTCGGGCCGAAGGAGGTTGCCGAAGCACCGGGGGTATGGGCCAGGGTTTCACCGATCGAGGGGCGCAGCGCCTGGGTCAGCGCCTCCGCCTGGACCACGGCCACGCCCGAGAGCATGTCCTGTCGCGCATTGCGCAGACCGCCGGTAACGACGATCTCGGTGCTCTTCTCGCGGTGGAAGGCGGGTTCGCCGGCCTGATCCGCGTCATCAGGCGGCGATGCGGCCTCCTCCGCACGCGCGGCCATCGGGACCAGCAAGATGGAAAGGACGGCCCCGGCGCCCAGAAGGGAACGCCGAAGCCGCGAATCGGTGTGATAATATATCGTCGCCATAAGGCCGCCGTTACGCCAGCCCAACCCATGTGACAATGTTACATTTGTGAATTCGTCGTAATCTTGTGACGCGCCGCCCGCTGGCGGCTCAGAACGGCAGCCACTTCTGCTTGTCGGAAAACTTCATGTAGCCGGCATTGATGCCCAGCCGCAGACCCGCGCCCATGCGCACGGGCACCAGCACCACGTTACCGCGGCGCAGGTAGGAAACGTTGAAGCCGCCGACGAGATAGGCCTGGCCCTCGCCCGCACCATAGCGCTTGTAGAGGTCCTGGGTGTCGTAGAGGTTGTAGACGAGAACGAAGGCGTTGCCCGCATTGGCGCCGGCGTCGAAGCCGATCGACGGACCGGTCCAGTAGACCGGACGCTGACCCTCGACTTTGTGGTGGAGCGTGCCCGAGCCATAGCGCAGGCCGACGACGAAAGCGCCGCCGCCCTCGCGACCGACGATGTAGCCGTTGGGCTCACCCTGCTTCTTGAGCACGTCCTCGATCATCTGCGCGAGGCCCTGCGCGCCCTTGCCGAACACGCCTTCGGCCGCGCCGATCAGGTCGTCCTTGTGGAAGGTGTTGCTGCCATTGGTCGGGATCGCCACGGGCGGGAGCGTCGGCGCCGCGCCCGGAACGCCCGGATTGCTCAGCGGTGCGTTGTAGACTGGATCGGCGGCGATCGTCGGAGAAGCCGGCGTGGGCGTACTCGGGGTCGTGACAGGTGCGGCCCGCGGCGCCGAGAGATCGCCATCGATCGCGTCGGGGTCGACCGGGCGGATCTGCGCCGCCACGGGCGACGCCGTCATTGCGAAAGCCGATGCGATGCTGATGACCGTCGGCCAGAGAGAAGTGTTGCGCACCATCGTGCTTGCCTCCGTACCCAGGCAGTCCGTCCTGGACCAATTCGTGAGGCCTGCCTGCACCCATTATGGTTAACAGACAGTTACCCGCGCCGCCGCAACGAGGCCGCGACGAGGCGAATCGAAATTGCGGCCAGGCGAGTCGTTCTCGCCCGTTCAGCCGGCCGAACCGGACGACGAGGCCGGCAAGTTCACCCTACTTTTCGCGCCAGGTCACCCGGTACAGATCGAACCGCCGATCGTGCAGGTTCTGCACCACACCCGAGCGCCGGCTGGTCAGCAGGTCGTCGAGGCTGAGGTCAGCGATCGCGATCGTCTCGGTGTTCGGCGCGGTGTCCGCGGCGACGCCGTCGCGCGCGAAGGCGAAGTCCGACGGCGTCAGGATCGCGCTTTCGGCATAGTGCACGTCCATGTTCTCGACGTTCGGGATGTTGCCGACCACGCCCGAGGTGACGACGTAGCACTGGTTCTCGACCGCACGCGCATGGCAGCAATAGCGCACGCGCAGGTAGCCACGCCGCTCGTCGGTGCAGAACGGCACGAACAGCAGCAGCGCCCCCTGGTTGGTCAAGTGCCGCGCGAGTTCGGGGAATTCCGAATCGTAGCAGATCATGACACCGATCGGCCCGCAGTCGGTGATGATGACATTGGCGCCGTGGCCGCCCTTGATGTTCCACCAGCGCCGCTCGGAAGGGGTCGGGTGGAGCTTGTCCTGGGTGTGGACCGAGCCGTCGCGCAGGAACACGTAGGCGATGTTGCGGATGTCGCCGTTGTCCATCCGCGTCGGGTGCGAGCCGCCGATGATGTTGATGTTGTAGCTGACCGCGAGCTTTTCCATGAAGGCGACGAAGCGCTCGGTATAGTCGGCGATCCATTCGATCGCCTGGGCCGGCTCGAGCTTCTTCTCGGGGATCGACAGCAGCTCGAGCGTGAACAGCTCGGGGAAGCAGACGAAGTCGGCGTTGTAGTCGGCGGCGACGTCGACCCAGTATTCGACCTGTTCCTCGAACTCGTCGATCTTCGAGATGCGTCGCATCTGGAACTGCACCGTGGCGACGCGCACCGACGAGGGCAGCCGCGCCTTGCGGCGATGGATCTTGACCGTAGTCTCCTCGGGCGCGAGCGGATTGGGCCAGAACATCACCAGGCCGTTGCCACCGCTGGCCTTGTCCTCGGGAATGTAGCCCGGCAACAGGCCGCGCGGGCTGAAACCCTGGTTGAGCTGGAAGTTGATGACCTGGTCGCGCACCTGTTTCTCGACCACGGCTTCGACATAGGCCTGCGGATCGGGATATTGCCGCTTCTTGCGCGCATAGCCGGGCATGCGCCCGACGATGACGATGCCCTTGAGCTCGAACTCCTGGCACAGTTCCTTGCGCTTGCGATAGAACCGCTCGCCGATGCGCAGGCGGCGGAAGTCGGGATCGACGCAGACCTCCATGCCGTAGAGCACGTCGCCGTTGTCGGGCGGCACCCGGCCATAGCCGTCACCGGTGATCTCGTTCCAGCTATGCGGCGCGAAGGCCTGCTTCGAGCTGACGATCAGCGTGGCGGCATGACCGACGATCGTGCCTTCGTATTCGGCGACGATCTGTCCCTCGGGGAAATTGTTGATGAGCCCGCGGATCTGCGCGGCGGTGAAGGCGTCGGCGCGGCCATAGACCTTGGTCGACAGCGCGGCGATCGCCTTGGCGTCGACCGACAGCGCCGGGCGGACGATGAGTTTCGCGTTGGAAGTGGCCATAAGTGCTCACAATAGTGCTTCATGGGCCATAGCCCGGCAACCGGGCGAATGTTCCCGCCGAACACTCCCGAAAGACATTTGCGCGAATTGCGCGAAGCCCCCCTTGCCGGGTCCAAAACCCCTCGCTATAGCGCGCCCTCGCCGCTGCGATCCGGAGACGTGGGTGAGTGGCTGAAACCAACGGTTTGCTAAACCGTCGTACTGGTAAATCCGGTACCGAGGGTTCGAATCCCTCCGTCTCCGCCACCGCGCTGCTCGCAGGCTTCCGCGGCGGTCCGCCCTACTTGAAAACGCCGGTAGCCAGGGCAGCTCGAGGTACCGAGGCTCGACCGATGTCGACCCGCGCGACCGGCCAAGGCGGCGATTTTGCGAGGGCTCGACCCGCATGCCGTTCTCAAACCTCATCTCGGATGACCGCAGATTTCGAAACTGAATGAGCGGAACATCGGAAGGCGGCTTGTCGGCGATGCCGCCAAGCACCCGCGACACGGGTCACCAAGTGCCCCTCGCTTGACAAATAAGCACCCTCCCCGTCAAATCAGACAAAATTTGAACTATTGGGGAGCAGTGTTGTCATGGCTAATTCGTTCAAGAGCCGCCTTGCCGGAAAACCAGCGGCTTCTCTGACTAGCTTCATCTTGGCGCTCGCGCTTTCCACGCCGGCGGCTCTGGCTCAAGTGCCTGCGACGCTACCTGCTTCAGCCACGTCTCCCGCGCTCTGTGGGCCGGGCGACATCAAGGAACCGGGCATTCAAGGTGACGTTCCAAGCGGCGTACTGGCCGCAGGTCAGGTGCCGAACTTCAACTGCGGTGTGCGGCTGGTCGGACAACTGCCCATCGGCGGCAATGTTCAGGGTGTCGGGCGATGCGCCTACGTGCGCCCTCGCGGGGCCAATGCCGTCAATGTCATCGACGTCAGCGATCCCGCCAAGCCCGTGAACCTCCGCAGCGTTCCCGTGCTCTATGGTTCGGAGACCATGCGCGTCGTCGTCAACCAGGATCGGGCGATCCTGGTGTCGGGCAGTTCGGTCTACGATATCAGAGACTGCCAGAACCCGGTGCTGCTCGGCGAGATCAAATGGCCGCCGCTCAGCGTCGGCATCAGCCCGCCGCTGGGCGGCGGCGGTGGCACCGGCATCCTGCCCCACGACCTCAGGGTCAATCATGCCGGCACCAAGGTCTATGGCTCGCTGGGCCTGTGGGAAGTCGACATCAGCAATCTCAAGGACCCGAGCAGCTGGAAGGTCACCGACTATCGCTGCGAAATCCTGTCCCAATCCCCCGGCCCCTGGCAGGGCATCCATCAGGGCGCCCGCAAGGCCGGTCTCGACCTGTGCGAGGATGCCGCCAAACCGGATTCGGCTCGGGGTGCCAACTGGCGGTTGGGCGCGAGCAGCGCGCAGACCCTTCTGCTGTGGCCACAGCTTTCCCATTCGCCGGACGTCAGCGGCGACGACAAGCGCGTCTTCATCGCGGACCAGGCCGGCGGCAGCGGTGCGAAGGTATCGAACGGGCGAACCACGATGCGCATCATCGACGTCTCCCAGCGTCCGGTAAAACTGTTGGCTGAGATCGACGGTCCGGGGCATGGCCTCGACTGGTTCCGCGTCGGTAGCCGCGAATACGTGCTGCATTCGAACGAGGTCGGCACCGGTCCCCTCCAACTCGGCCCCGCCGCTGCCGGCGCGCCGCCTACCGCCAGCATCGCCGCCCTCGCGGCCGCTTCCGCCAGCAAGAGCGACACCTGCCGCCCCTATCCGCGGCCAACCGGGCTGGGCTGGGCATTCGATGCGATCATTACCGAGGTCACCCAGCCGACCCGTCCGCGCGACGTGTCGCGGCTGACGCTGGCGATCAACGATCCGGAGAACTGTGCGGCGCGCAAGGCATCGGATCGCGATCCGACCGTCGCCTACCACCTGATCGACGACGCGATGAACGCGCATTTCGCGATGGTCAATTTCGGGAACGCCGGCCTGCGCTTCTATGATATCCGCAATCCGGCCAAGCCGGTCGAGGTCGCCTATTTCAACCACGGCGTGCCGGTCCATGGCGGCGTCGGCCATTATGATGCAGCGCGCGGCCTGATCTACATGTCGGGCAACGGCCAGTTCTGGGTGCTGGAGCTGGAGCCGCAAGTGAGGGCCAGGTTGGGACTGTAAGCTTTCGATCTCATCGCGCGATTGCCACGATTAGTGTGATGTGCCGTCGCCGGCTCAAGGAGAACGGCATCAGGATGGTTCAGCGCATCGCGTGATATCCGGCCGGCGGCGAAGGTTTGCAGTCGCGTTCCTTTCAGTCTGCGGCAAGGTCGGTCATATTACGGAGCGTCGTATGTCCCGATCACAACCGCCAAGCGGCGACAACGCCCGCCGCGCGGAGCGGGCTCGTGCCGAGCTCGACGAGCGCACCTGCCGCCTGATCTGCCCGATTGCGGCGGCGATGGTCGGCGTCTGCCTGACCGGCATCGGCCTGCTGCACGTATCGATCGCGGTCCATGGCGGCAGCACGGTGGCCGACGATCTCCTGTCGATCGATGCCGTGCTGTTTCTCCTGGCGACGCTGACCTCCTATTTCGCCCTGCGCGTGCAATCGGGCGGCCGCCTGCACGGGCTGGAGCGCGTGGCCGACATGGCTTTCATCGCCGCCATGCTGCTGCTGACCACCGCCTGCTTCGTGATCACCTACGCACTCGCGACCTGACGGCCGGCGCGGCCCAGGCCAAGATGACCAAAGTTTAAGGTTCCGCTCAGCCGGACGGCAGGTCGCGCGGGCTAAGGGCGCAGCGTCAATGCCGCACCGGAGGCCAGCGCATGCGCGCACCCATTTTCTTCGATCCGACGGGTCGCCGCGATCGCTGGTCCAAGCGGCTGGTCGCCACGCTGATCGGCACCATCCTGCTCGGCGCCCTGGTCTTTGCGACCACGCTGGTGACCGTCCCGCGCGCGCGAGACCTGGCTCTGCCGCTGCCGACGTCGCGCGCGGCGCGGTTCACGCCGACGGTCCTGCGTCATCGCCTCGCCGCGTGGCTGCCGGCCCGGCACAGCGCATCGTCCCGCAAGGCACTGAGCATCGGCTTCTACATGCCCGGCGACGACGCCGGCCTGGTCTCATTGCGCCAGCATGCGGCGGCTCTCGATTGGGTGGTGCCGGCGCAATTGTTCGTGACCGGGCCGCGGCACGCCCTCAGCGTGCAAGCCGATCCGGGATTCGACCGAGCGATCGCCGGCATGAAGGATGCCCCGCAGGTCCTGCCGATGGTCCAGAACTTCGACGATGACCGTTCCTCCTGGGACGGAACCGGTGCGGCCGCCCTGCTGCGCGATTCGGCCCAGCGCCGCGATCTCGCCGCCCGTCTGGCGGCCTTCGTCACGGCGCACCACGATGCGGGACTGGTGATGGACTTCGAGGCGCTCCCCGCCGGCGCGATGCCCGATTACCTGGGATTTCTCGGGCAGGTGCGCCGCGCGCTGCCCGCCGGAACCAGCATCGCCGTCACCGCGCCGGTCGACAATCCCGACTGGCCGATCGCCGCCCTGGCCAAGGCCTCGGACAAGCTGATCCTCATGGCCTACGACCAGCATTGGGAAGGCGGCACAGCCGGACCGATCGCCGCGCAGGATTGGTTCGTCAGCAAGGTCGAACATGCGCGGCAGATCATCGGCGCGGACAAGCTCGTCGTCGCGCTCGGCAGCTATGCCTACGACTGGCACGGCAAGACCACCGATGCGCTGTCGATCGAGGAAGCCTGGCTGGCGGCACACGACAGCGAGGCACCGATCACCTTCGACGCCGCCAGCGGCAATTCCGGCTTCGCCTATGACGAGAACGGCGAACATCACGTCGTCTGGATGCTCGATGCCGCGGCCAGCTCGAATCAGCTCACCGCCCTGGGACGGCTGGGGCTGGGCGACGTCGCGCTGTGGCGGCTGGGCAGCGAGGATCCGGGCTTCTGGTCCGATCTCCACGCCTTCCGCGCGGGTGGCCTTCCCGACCTGTCGCGGCTGACCGCCCTCCTCGGCACCGACGTCGAGGGCAGCGGCGAGATCCTGCGCATCACCGCCACGCCGACCGATGGGAGCCGCCAGGTCACGCGCGACGCCGCCGGCATGATCCGCGACGAGCGCTACGATACCCTGCCCACGCCCTATGTCGTGCAGCGCGCCGGCGCCGCCGATCCCAAGCTGCTGGCGCTGACTTTCGACGATGGTCCCGATCCGACCTGGACGCCCAAGATCCTCGACGAGCTCGAACACTTGCATGTGCCCGCAACGTTCTTCGTGATCGGCGAGAACGCCCTGTCGCAACCGGGCCTGCTCAACCGCATCATCGCCGACGGCGACGAGCTCGGCAACCACAGCTACACCCACCCCAACCTCGCCAATGCCAGCGAACCGCAGACCCGGCTCGAGCTCAACGCCACGCAGCGGCTGGTCGAAGCCTATACCGGACACCGCATGTCGCTGTTCCGCGCGCCCTATTTCGGCGATGCCGAGCCGACCACGATCGACGAACTCGGGCCGGCACTCGAAGCACAGCGGGCGGGCTATACGGTGGTCGGCCTGCACGTCGATCCCGGCGACTGGCAGCGCCCCGGCACCGATGCGATCGTCCGCCAGACGCTCGACCAGGTCCACGCGGCGACGCCGACCAGTTCGGGCAACGTCATCCTGCTCCACGACGGCGGCGGCGACCGCGCCGAGACGGTGGCGGCCCTGCCCCGTATCGTCGCGGCGCTGAAGGCCGAGGGCTATCGCTTCGTTCCCGCTTCGCAACTGGTCGGCGTCCCGCCTTCGCAGGCGATGCCGCGCATCGCCGGGCAGGATCTCTGGGCCGTCCGCGCCGACGTGGCGATCTTCGTCTGCCTGGCCGCGCTCAGCGCGCTCCTGGCCTGGCTGTTCTATCTCGCCATCGCGCTGGGCGTGGCGCGCGCCGTGGTCATGGCCGGGCTTGCCTGGCTCCAGAGCCGCCGGCTCCGCGCCGATCCGCCGACCTTCACGCCCAGCGTCTCGGTGATCATCCCGGCCTACAACGAGGAACGCGTGATCGCCGCGTCGATCGCGCGCGTCCTCGCCAGCGACTATCCCGCGCTGCAGGTGATCGTGGCCGATGACGGGTCGAGCGATGCCACCAGCCGCGTCGTCGCCGCCGCTTTCGGCGATGAGCCGCGGGTGACCCTGCTCAGGCTCGCCAATGGCGGCAAGGCCGCGGCGCTCAATCGCGCGCTGCTTCACGCCACCGGCGAGATCGTGATCGCACTCGATGCCGATACCCAGTTCGAACCGCTGACGATCCGCCGGCTCGCGCGCTGGTTCGCCGATCCGCGGATCGGTGCCGTCGCCGGCGACGCGCGCGTGGGCAATCGCGTCAACCTGGTCGCGCGGTGGCAGGCCATCGAATATATCACCGCGCAGAATCTCGAGCGTCGCGCGCTCGCCGGCTTCGACGCGATGACCGTCGTCCCCGGGGCCGTCGGCGCCTGGCGGCGCGCCGCGCTCGATTGCGTCGGCGGTTATCCCGAGGACACGCTGGCCGAGGATCAGGACCTCACCATCGCCATTCAACGCGCGGGTTGGCGCGTCACCTACGATCCGCGCGCCACGGCCTGGACCGAGGCGCCCGAAACCTTCCGCGCCCTGGCGCGCCAGCGCTATCGCTGGGCCTTCGGCACGCTGCAGTGCCTGTGGAAGCACCGCACGATACTGCGGCAAGGCCGGCCTTCGGGGCTCGCGCTGGTCGGGCTCCCGCAAGCCTGGCTGTTCCAGATCGCCTTCGCGGTGGTTTCGCCGCTGATCGACATCGCGCTGCTGATATCGATCGTCGCCACCGCGCTGCGGGTCGTCCAGCACGGCTGGGCGCAGACCAGCGGCGACGTCGCGTCGATGGGGCTCTATTGGCTGGCCTTCACCGCGATCGACGTCCTTTGCGGCTGGATCGCCTATCGCCTCGACGGCAACCGCGCGCGTTATCCGGCCCTCCTGCTGGTCGCGCAGAGGATCGTCTATCGCCAGATCATGTACTGGGTCGTGCTACGCGCGATCGCTTCCGCGATCGGCGGCTGGGTCGTCGGCTGGGGCAAGCTCGAGCGCAGCGGCCGGGTCGCGGCGGTGCCGGCCTAGCGCAATCGGAATGTCGGCCGCAGCGACCGAAGCCAGTACGAGGCGACCACATACGGCTGACGCAGCGACGGCTTCACGTCGATCCTCCGAGGGACGTGAAGGATTTGTTAACCATACCCGCCTAGAAACCTCGTGTGGGTCCGGACGCTCTCTCTCCTCGGTCCAACCCACGCCTTCTCCTAGTTCTGACACCAGAAGGGCGCCTTGGCATAAGCCAGGGCGCCCTCTCGGCCCGAATGCTCAGACACGCGTCGACGAAGCGCCGATGGTCCGATCACACCTATTCCAGAGAAGAGCCGGCGACGGTTGCGAAGCCCCATCATCCCGTCGCGCTTCGCTAGATCGATTGCACACCGCCCTCCCCGATTTGCGCGAAATAGCGAGCCATGGCGTCGGCCGCGCGATCGGAGAGCGCAATGAACGTGCGGCGCCGGTCGGTCTCATCGTTCACGCGGGTCAACAGACCAGCGTTGGTCAGGACCTTTATCCATCGCAGCGCCGTGGTCGGCGGCACGCCGGAAGCTATGCACAGCGAGGTGACGCAAACGCGCTGGCGTTCGATGCGAGCCGCGGCAAGGTCCAGAAGGATGTCCCAGGCCGGGTCCGCGAAGGGCAGACTGCCGAAGAACTTGGCTCGCGCCTGCCGATTGCGGACGATGCGTCGCAGCAGCCGCGGATCGGGCAATGACGGTCCGGCATTGCAGACGAGGTTCACGCTGCCGTCTTCCGCGACCACGCCAAGCGGCGGCGGAGAGCGTTCGAAAGCCGACACCGAGACCTCGGACGGGCTTGCGCAGGCTTCGGCAAGAAAGGCGACCTGGCGGACAAGTTCCCAGACCTGCGCCTGCAAATCCTGGAGCCTTGCCTGAATCTCGCCAGAGTCAGGCTGGCCGGCGCCGTGAGGGCGGGTATGTGGAAGCGACACGGCGTTCGTACCTCCGATCCTTGAAAATGCCGACGACCATCGTCGCGAGCATCGGTATCGACCACACGGTTTCCAGGCCGCGATAGAGCTTCGCGTTGGTGCCCGGATCCAGCAGGGGGCCGAAATGTGTCGCCACGCAAACGAACTGGAGACCCGCGGACCAGATCAGCCAGTGCCTCCGACACGAGAGTGCGGCGACGTACAATCCCAGAAAATAAAGCGTATCGGTTGCAAGGAGCACGGGGTTCATCCGGCTCCAGGCCTCGACCTTCACCAGGCCGACGACCCCGGCAAAACCCGAGCCGGGTGTCGCGACCGTGGTGCCCAGCATGGCCATCACGAAACAGGCGAATGCCCAGCGGCTCGGCTTGCCGCCATAGGCCAGGGCATAGGCCCAGCATGCCGCAGCGACGGTCCAGTAAAGGAGGCCTATGATCATGCCGGGATGAGATCGAGCCGGTCGCACCGCGTCAATTCGCGATGCATCCGATCCAGACTAGGGCGCCTCGACCATCGCGGCCTCTGGGGCCTCGGCCTCGGCGATCGAGCCCGACGTGAAGAAACCGATGTCGTCCCATCCTTCGGGGCAACCCGCCCCCGTTTCGGCCTGGTTGCTGCGGCGGTGAAACGCCTGCATCAGACCGATGGACGTCTGCATCTTCTGGCGCCAGGCAAGTCCCGCCGAATGCCCTTCGTGCAGCATGGTCATCAGGCGTTGGGACTGCGCGACCGGCATGCCCGATCCGCGCATGGCCTCGACGGCTTCGGCCGCCAGTCGCAGATGCGATGCGAAGGCCTGGTCCATGGTGTCGAGCGTCGTTCGGATGTCCCCGCCGATGACATGCACGGCGGCCTCCTGAAATTTGAGCATGGCTTCCCCTTCTCCGCGATCCAGGGGATCCGCGGTGATGTGATGACAAATCAGTCGAACGTCTTGATGATGCCCAGAACGAACAGCACCAGAGCCAGGAAGGTCGTCAGACAAACCATTGCCACCCACATGATGCGCAGCGTTATCTGATCCCACCGGAGCCTGAACTCCTCACCGCCCAACGCGGGACCGAGGAAGAAGCGACCGATCCTCCTCAGTCCGCGCCGAACAGCGCCGGCCTTTCGAGATGGCGTGATTTCCCGGGGTGTTGGAAGGGGGGAAATTCTCACGTGAGAGGGATCGTGAGAATTTTCCTTGAGCGCACTGTAGCGTTCCGCGGCGGCATGCCTGCCCACGACGCCCAGGGCCTTGGCCGCCTGCTGCAACTGGTTGTCGACGGTGCCGGCGGCAATCCCGGTCCTGTTCGCGAGCGCCTTGGATTTGACACAGCCTTCGGCGACAAGCTCCAGCAACTGCCGCTGCCTCCCGGAGAGGTTCCTCAAGACTTCGTGTTCCACAACGCTCCGATCGAATTGACCCGATTCGGAATCAATCGGTTTCTGGTGCTTAGTTCAACCGGCTTGTGCACTCCGCCGGTGGGGACGAACGTCATCTTATGGCACGAACTCGCCGCGCCGGGCGAAAGCGTCGATCATCAATACAAACTAGCCCTGCGAGCCGGCGATATCCGCTCAGCCACACCAAAATCGAGAATAGGGGCCGGACCTTGGCGTCGATGTAGACGACGGCATGCGAGAGCCCCGCTCAGGCTTGTTTTTCGATCTCGACGACCAAGACCAACGCCCCGCGGCCCATCAATCTCTGGCAGCGCTTGCCATGATCCGCGCCGATATCATTCCGGCCAAACGAAAATGACGAGACCTACCAGGAAGATCGTCGCGCCGAGCCATTGATGCGGCGCGAACGTCGTACCCACCAAGGCCGTCGATAGATCATCAAGAAGCTTGATGAACATGTCACTGCATCCTCCCCCTTCTTGGCGCCTGAGGCACTCTTCTGGGTCATCCCGTTACATCAATCGGGGTTCCCGTTCGGGATCAACGAGCGGGCGATCGTGCCGTCGAGTTCCTCGTATTCGTGATAGCCGATCGTCGCATAGAGCTCGGCGCGCGTCTGCATGCGATCGACCAGCGGTTTGACCCAACCCTCGCTTCGCAAGGTCGCATAGAGCTCCTCATGCGCCTTGGCGGCCATGCGCAAGGCGCTGACCGGCCAGATCACCATCTTGTAGCCGAGTTGCTCGAACTGCTGCGCGGTCATGAAAGGCGTCTTGCCGAATTCGGTCATGTTGGCGAGCAGCGGCACTTTCACTTCCGCGGCGAAGCGCGCGAAGGCTTCGGCATCGTTGAGTGCCTCGGGGAAGATCGCGTCGGCGCCCGCCTCGACGTAGAGCTTGGCACGCGCGATCGCCCCCTCTAGCCCCTCGCGTTCGAGCGCATCGGTGCGTGCGACGATGTAGAGGTGGCGCCGCGCCTTGCGCGCCGCCGCGACCTTGGCGGCCATGTCGGCCGCGGGCGCCAGCTTCTTGTCGTTCAGATGTCCGCATTTCTTGGGCAGGAGCTGATCCTCGATCTGCACCGCGCCGGCGCCCGCATCCTCGAAAGCGCGAACCATCTGCATGACGTTGAGCGCTTCGCCGAAGCCCGTGTCGCCATCGACGAGAATCGGCAGCCCGCTCGCGCGCGATACCTGGCGCGTGAAGAAGCAGACGTCGTCGATCGTCATGATGCCGAGGTCGGGCAGCCCCATCTGCGCCGACATCGCCGCACCCGAGAGATAGAGGCCCTGAAAACCGGCGGCTTTCGCCTGCAGCGCCGACAGCCCGTTGTAGGCACCCGGCAACCTGGCGATTCCCGGGCTTTCGACCAAGGCGCGGAAGCGATGGCCGGCGGGTTCCTGCGGGAGATCGTCGGCGACGAGATAGGTCATGGTCTTATTCCTCAGAACTTCATGGAGAAAGGATCGCGCTTGTCGCCGGAGAAGTCGATGAAGACGTTCTTGGTCTGCATGAACTCCTGGATGCCGGCCTCGCCGCGGACGCGGCCGAAGCCTGAATCCTTCATGCCGCCGAACGGGGCCTGCGGGGCGGCGACGCGGTAGGTGTTGACCCAGACCACGCCCGACTGGATCGATCGCATCATGCGCAGGCAGCGGCTGATGTTCTCCGACCAGACACCCGAGGCCAGGCCATAGGGCGTGTCGTTGGCGATCGCGACGGCTTCGTCCTCGTCGGCGAAGGGGATGATCGACAGGACCGGACCGAAGATCTCCTCGGCCGCGACCTTCATGCCGTTGCGCACGTCGGCGAAGATCGTCGGCTCGATGAAGAACCCCTTGTCGAGCCCCGGCCCCTCGGCGCGGCCACCGCCGGCGACGAGGCGGGCGCCGTCGCCCTTGGCCGCTTCGATGAACGACAGGATCTTGGCGAACTGCGGCTCGTTGGCGGCCGTGCCCATCTCGGTCGCGGGATCGCGCGGATCGCCCATGACGATCTGCTTGGCCCGCGCGGCCAGGCCCTCGACCATGCGGTCGTAGATGCCGCGCTGCACGAGGAGCCGCGAGCCGGCGATGCAGGTCTGGCCGGTGGCGCCGAAGATGCCCGCGAGCGCGCCGATCAGCGCGCGGTCGAAGTCGGCATCGTCGAACACGATGTTGGGGCTCTTGCCGCCGAGTTCCATCGTCACCGGCTTGAGATTGGCACCGGCCTTGGCCGCGATCAGCCGGCCGACGCCGGGGCTGCCGGTGAACGAGATCTTGTCGACCAGGGTCGAGCCCGTCAGCGCCGCGCCGACCTCGCCCGCGCCGGTGACGACCTGGACCACGCCCGCGGGGAAGCCCGCCGCCTCGCAGAGCCTGGCCATTTCGAGCGTGGTGGTCGAGGCGTGCTCGCTGGGCTTGAGGATCACGCAGTTGCCCGCAGCCAGCGCGGCCGGCAGCGTGTTGGTCAGGATCGCGACGGGCGAGTTCCAGGCGGTGACGCAGGCGACCACGCCGTAGGGCACCTTGATCGCCAGATCGAGCGTGTCCTTCTGGTCGAGCGGGATCACGTCGCCGTGCATCTTGTCGGCCCAGGCGGCGTAGTAGCGGAAGATCCGCGCGGCATAGCCCATCTGGCTCGAGGTCTCGCGGATGACCTTGCCGTTGTCGGTGGTCTCGAGCAGCGCCATGCGGCTCGCATCGGCGTCGAGCAGGTCGGCGACCTTGTTGAGCAGCTTGGCGCGCTCGCCGGGCGTGGTCTTCGACCAGGTCTGGTCGAACGCACGGCGGGCGGCTTGGATCGCCTCTTCGACGTCGGCCGCGGTGGCGACGGGAATCGTCGCGTGGACCTCCTGGTTGTAGGGATTGATCGCCGGCAGGGTCGCGCCGTCCGAGGCCGGCCGCCAGCGGCCGTCGATGAAAAGCTGATAGGTCGTGGTCATGGCTTCATCGTTCCTGGCAGGGGTGCGGCAGCGCGCTAACGCGAGACCTATTTCGTGCAGATAGAAAACTGTCAACAGTTGACCATGCATCGATCCGATGTCAGGAGCGCAGTCGACCGGGCCACTTGAAAGGCCTGCAGAACGACAACCGAGCGAGACCCATGCCCGAAGCTACGCCCGCGCAGCGCATCGCACAGTTCGCGACCGAATTCCGATTGGCCGAGGTGCCCGAAGCCGTGCGGCTGCGCGCGAAGCTGCACATTCTCGACGGCCTCGGACTCGGGCTCGCCTCGACGGTCCAGACCTATGGCCGGAGCGCGGTCGAGGGGGTGACGGCCATGGGCGGCACCGGCGACTGCTCGGTGATCGGCCATCGCGCACGGCTCGCGCCGCGCGACGCTGCGCTGGTCAACGCGATCCTGATCCACGGCCTCGACTTCGACGATACCCACCTCGCCTCGATCATCCATCCGACCTGCACGAGCCTGCCCGTCGCGCTGGCGCTCGGGGAAACGCTCGGCGCCAGCGGCAAGGACCTCCTCGCCGCCTTCCTCGCGGGTGCCGAAACCGGGATCCGCATCGGTCTCGCGGTCGACGGCGGTTTCCACCACGTCGGCTATCACGCGACCGGGGTGGTCTCGCACTTCGCCAGCGCGGTCACGGCGGGGCGGCTGCTGGGGCTGAGCCCCGAGCAGATCACCGCCGCGCAGGGCATCACCGGCAGCACGGCGTCGGGCATCCAGGTCTTCCTCGAGGAAGGCGCCTGGACCAAGCGCTTCCACCCGGGCTGGGGCGCGGTCGCAGGGATCACCGCAGCCTATCTGGCGCGCTCGGGCTTCAAGGGACCGACGCGGCCCTACGAAGGCAAGTTCGGCCTGTTCGACACGCACCTCCACGGCGAAGCCACCAAGCTCGCGCCGCTGTCCGACGATCTCGGCCAGGTCTGGCATTTCGGCGAGACCGCGTTGAAGCCCTACCCCGTCTGCCACTTCATCCACGGCTGCGCCGACGCCGCGATCGACCTCCATGCCGAGATCGGTTCGGCCAAGATCGTCAAGGTCGACGCCTTCCTCGCCCAGCCGACGCTGCACATCATCGCCGAGCCAGCCGAAGCCAAGGAACGGCCGACCACCGACTACGAGGCGAAGTTCAGCGCGCAGTTCGTCGTCGCCTATTGCCTGCTGCGCGGCCGCTTCGGCCTGCCCGACCTGCTGCCTGAGGCCCTGGCCGATGCCGAAGTGCGCGACCTCGCCCTACGGGTAAAATGCCACGAAGATCCCGACACTGCCTTCCCGACCTTCTTCTCGGGCGGCGTCACCGTCACGCTCGACGACGGCCGCGTGCTGAACCGCCATGTCCGCGTCAACAGCGGCGCCGGCGAACGCGCGATGGATGCCGGCGCGGTCGCAGACAAGTTCCTCGCTTCGGCGAGCCTGGCGATCCCGGCGACGCAGGCGGAACGCATCCGCGATGCCGTACTCGCGCTGGAAGAGGTAACCGCGGCAGAGCTCATGGCGCTGCTGCGTGCAGAATAGAAAGGGCGGAACGATGCAGATCTCGGGTGGAAAATTCGTCGTCACCGGCGGCGCGAGCCTCATCGGCTCGCACGTCGCCGACATACTGCTCGCCGAGGGTGCGGCCGAGGTCGTGCTGCTCGACAACTTCTCGCTCGGCACGCCCGAGACCGTCGCGCACCTCGCCGGCGATGATCGCGTCAAGCTGCTCAAGGGCGACATCCTGCGGATCAACCAGCTCTACGACGCCTTCAAGGGTGCGCGCGGGGTCTTCGCAATCGCCGGGTTCCTGACCCTGCCGTTGTCGCAGAACCCTCCGCTGGGCCTGGCGGTCAACGTCGAGGGCCAGGTCAACGTCTTCGAGGCCTGCCGCTATGCCGGCGTGCAGAAGGTGATCTTCTCCTCGTCGATCGCAGCCTATGGCGAGCCAGAAGGCGACGCCGTGATCGACGAGAGCTTCCCCGCCAACCTCGCGGGCTACCAGCCTGGCTCGATGCTCTATTCGTGCACCAAGCTGATCGGCGAAGCGCTCTGCAAGCTCTACAGCCAGAAGCACGGGGTCGATGCGATCGCGCTGCGCTATGCCACGGTCTACGGCGAGCGGCAGCACTACCGCGGGGTCAACGCGCTCTACATCATCCAGAATTACGACAAGATCGTGCGCGGCGAGCCGCCGGTCCTGCCTGGCGACGGCAGCGAGGTGCACGACTACATCCACGTCGCCGACGTCGCGCGGGCCAACGTCATGGCCATGGCATCGGACGTGACCGGCGAGGTGTTCAACGTCGTCACCGGCGTCGAGACCACGGTCAAGCGCATCGCCGAGATCGTGCTCGACGTGACGGGCAGCGATCTGCAACCGGTCTACGCCGACGATGCTAGCGCGGTGAAAGCCACCAGCAGCCCTTCGCTCAAGCTCAGCCGCGCGAAGATCAAGGCCTCTATCGGCTGGGAGCCGCAGGTCAGCGTCGAAGACGGCATCCGCCGGCTGATCGACTGGCGCAAGCAGCAGCCCGCCTGATGCCGCTCCACCGCATCCCGGCCGTCTTCATGCGCGGCGGCACGTCGAAGGCGCTGATGTTCCGCATCCAGGATCTGCCCGCCGACCGGGCCGAATGGGATGCGGTGTTCTTGGCCGCGATGGGCGTACCCGATCCCAACGGCCGCCAGCTCGACGGCATGGGCGGCGGGCTGTCCTCGCTCAACAAGGTCTGCGTCGTCGGCCCCGCCAGCCGTCCCGATGCCGACGTCGACTACACCTTCGTCCAGCTCGGCGTCGACGAGGCGCTGGTCGACTACGGCGGCAACTGCGGCAACATGTCCTCGGCGATCGGGCCTTTCGCAATCGAGGAAGGGCTGATCCCGGCACCGGCCGATGGCGAAATCGCAGTCCGCATCCACAATACAAACACCGGCAAGATCATCGTCGCGCGCTTCCCCGTCGTGGACGGGATGCTGGCCGCCGACGGGGATTTCGCGCTCGACGGCGTCGCCGGCACGGCCGCGCCGATCAAGCTCGAATTCGTCGAGCCCGGCGGCGCCAAGACGGGCAAGCTGCTGCCCACGGGTCAGGCCGTCGACCGGCTCGACGTGCCCGGCCTCGGCCCGATCGAAGCCTCGTGCATCGATGCCGCCAACCCTTGCGTCTTCGTCGCCGCCAGCGACCTCGGCCTGACCGGGGTCGAACTGCCGACCGCGCTCGAACGCGACGCCGCCTTCCTTGAGAAGATGGAAGCGATCCGTCAGGCCGCCTCGGTGGCAATGGGGCTGACCGCCGATCTCGCGGGCGCGAAGAAGCTCGCCTCGATCCCCAAGGTGGCGATGATTTCGGCGCCGCAGCACTCGCCGACGCTGTCGGGCCGCGAACTCGCCGCCAATGAGATGGACATCGTCGTGCGCATGATCTCGGTCGGCCAGCCGCACCGCGCGGTGCCGATCACCGGCGCGGTCTGCCTCGCCGTCGCGGCGCGCGTGCCGGGTTCGATCCCGCACCGGCTCTGCGCCAACAGCGAGGGGCCGATCCGTATCGGTCATTCCTCGGGCACGATCCTGGTCGACGCATCCGTAGAGGACGGCAAGGCACTCAACGGCGCCGTGTTCCGCTCCGCGCGCCGACTGTTCGAAGGCAAGGTTCTCTATCGCGCGCCCTGAGGCGCCCCACCCATTCAAATCGAAGGAGTGAATGCAATGTCCGCTGAGGAAACCTACGACGTCATCATCGTCGGCGCCGGCAATGCCGCGCTCTGCGCCGCGCTGTCCGCCGCCGAGCAGGGCGTCAAGGTGCTGGTGCTGGAAAAGGCGACGCTCGAAGACCGCGGCGGCAACTCCACCTTCACCGCCGGCGGCTTCCGCTTCTGCCACAACGGTGTCGAGGACCTGCGCACCGACATCCTCGACGACATGACGCCGGGTGAATACGATTCGATCGGCAACCTGCCCAGCCTGTCCGAAGACGAATTCATGGCGACCCTGATGAAGGTCACCGACAACCAGGCCGACGAGGACCTGGGCCGCATCCTGATCGGCGAATCGCGCGACACCATGCGCTGGATGCGCAAGCACAAGATCCGTTTCATCCCGATGTTCGGCCGCCAGTCGTTCAAGATCGAGGGCAAGCACCACTTCTACGGCGGCGTGAACATCGAGGCGGTCGGCGGCGGCTGGGGCCTGGTCGACATGCTGGTCCAGGCCTGCGACCGCATGGGTGTCACGATCAAGTACGAGACCGGCCTGCGCGAGCTGATCCAGGACCAGAAGGGCCGCGTCACCGGCGTGCGCGCCTTCGGCCCCGACGGCTACGTCGACTTCCACGCCAAGGCCACCGTCCTGGCCTGCGGCGGGTTCGAGAGCTCGCCCGAAATGCGGGTGCGCTATCTCGGCGCGGGCTGGGAATCGTGCCGCGTGCGCGGCACCCAGCACAACACCGGCGACGGCATCCAGGCCGCGATGCGGATCGGCGCACGCCCGCACGGCGGCTGGTCGAGCTGCCACGCCGTGCAGTGGGACATCTCGGCCCCGCCCTACGGCGACCGCGTGATCCTCGATAACTTCCAGAAGCACAGCTACATCATCGGCATCGTCGTCAACATGCAGGGCAAGCGCTTCATCGACGAGGGCGCCGACTACCGGAACCACACCTATGCCAAGTACGGCAAGGAAGTGATGAAGCAGCCCGGCCGCGCCGCGGTGCAGATCTTCGACGCCAAGACGCACGACAACGTCCGCGACGAATACCGCATCCGCGAGGTGACCAAGGCGACGGCCGACACGATCGAGGAACTGGCCGAAAAGCTCGACATCGACGTCGAAGGCCTGAAGGCCGAGATCGCCGCCTACAATGCGGCCTGCCCCGAAGGCGCCTTCGGCACGACCTACAACCCCTCGATCCTCGACGGCGTCGGCACCAAGGGTCTCGAAGTGCCCAAGTCCAACTGGGCGCTGCCGATCGATACCGGCCCGTTCCACGGTTATGTCGTGACCTGCGGCATCACCTTCACCTTCGGCGGTCTCAAGATCAACACCGACGCGCAGGTGCTGGACCTGACCGAAAAGCCGATCCCGGGCCTCTATGCCGCGGGCGAACTCGTCGGCGGCATCTTCTACGAGAACTATCCGGGCGGCACCGGCCTGCTCAACGGTTCGGTCTTCGGCCGCCTGGCGGGCAAGAACGCCGGGCTACTGGCCAAGGCCGCCTGAAGCGCGCTAAGGACGCTTCATGGCCGGAGCGCTCAATAACAAGGTGCAGGTCCAATCGCTCGTCGACGTCGTCGCCGAGCGATTGGAAGCCGCGATCATATCGGGACAGCTGGAACCTGGCAGCCGCCTCAGCGAACAAGCGCTGGCGGCTTCCCTCGGCGTCAGCCGGGGCCCCTTGCGCGAAGCCATCCGGCGGCTCGAAGGTCGCAAGCTGCTCGAACGCACGCCCAATATCGGCGTGCGTGTCGCCTCGCTCAGCCTGAAGGACCTCAACGAGATCCTGCAGGTGCGCGAGGCCCTCGAATGCCTGGCCTGCAGCCTCGCCGCGACCAACATGAGCGATACGGAGATCGCCGCGCTCAAGAAGATGCTCGACGATCACGAAAACCAGAAGAGCGTCCAGGAAAACAAGGGATACTACCAGGAAACCAAGAACCTGGATTTCCACTTCCGCATCGTCAACGGCAGCGGCAACGACCGGCTGGCGCATATGCTGGCCGGCGATCTGCACTACATGCTGCGCGTCTATCGCTATCGCTCGGGCGCCCAGCCCGGACGCGCGGCCGAGGTGCTGCAGGAACATCGCGCGATCGTGGCCGCGCTCGAAGCCCGCGACCCCAAGGCGGCCGAGGATGCGATGCGCGACCATCTGTGCCGGGCTCGCCGCAACGTCGAACAGAAGCTCATGATGTCGGAAAGCGAAAACCTCTAACCGTCGGCGCTACCTTAGTCTGAACGATCGTGCCATTTTGGGCTCAGCTAACGAGCCCCGTCACGGGTCGCTGCGCGATATTGGCAAATAGCCGCCGCCCCGTCAGCTCCGGATCGAGTGCCAGGCTTTCGGCCGCCGCGCCAGCAATCACGGCGTCGAGCGCACTGGTTGGCTTGAGATCGCGGCCTTCGTGGAGCTGTCTCGGAGCAAGTCCCGGCCAATCGGCAATTATGCGCCCGCCTTTCACCGCGCCGCCGATCAGCATTGCCATAGATCCCGTGCCGTGATCGGTGCCGCCCGTGCCGTTGGCCGCTGCCGTGCGACCGAATTCGGTGGCAACCAGTACCGTCGTCTTGCTCCAATCCGGTCCCATGCCGGCGCGTAGTGCAGAGACCAGCGCGTCCAGCGCCTTGAGCTGCGCCGTCAGCCGTCCGGCCTGCGCATTGTGAGTGTCCCAACCGCCGGTCTCGAGCATGGCGATGCGGGGACCATCGGGCTTTGTCAGGAAAGCAGCGGTCAACGTGCCGAGCGCTGCCGCGCCCTTCTCGATGGTCGCGCCCTCCCCGACCATCTTCGCGTCGAGCGCGGCGGACCACAATGGGTGAAGCTGCCGGTCGGCCGCATAGAGCTGACCGACACGCAGCATGAGGTCGTCCGAAGGTTCGGGAATCTTTGACGGCGCGTAGGAAGTCACCGCGGCCGGGCCGCGGAGCGCCAGCGGGATCGTCGGCGCGAGAGCAATCGCCGACCCGCTTGATCCCGACACCAGCCCAGCGAGCCGATCGTTTTGCCTTGCAGCCCACCTCAGATAACGGTCGCTGTTCTCGATCAGCGCGACGTCGGTGATCGTCCGCTGCCCCGCGACCATAAGCGCGAGTTTATGTCTTCACCTTCGGCTGAGTGCGAAAGGGTACTTGCCCCTTCACACTCCCCGCGACTTGCGTGCTCCGATCCAGTTATCGACCACGCGCTCCAGAACGGTGAGCGGCATGCTGCCACTTGCCAGCGCCGTATCGTGAAAGCTGCGAAGGTCGAACCCTGAGCCCAGCGCCGAGCGCGCTTTCGCGCGCAGGCGCAGCCATTCGTTGTGGCCAACCTTGTAGGCACAGGCCTGACCCGGCCACGCGCAGTAGCGATCCACTTCGGATGTCGCGCCTCCCTCGGCCCGCCCCGTATTGTCGATGAAGTAGCGGATGGCCTGCTCACGGCTCCAACCCTTCGCGTGAAGGCCGGTATCGACGACAAGGCGCACGGCACGAAACAGAAGGCTCTGGTAGAATCCGATGCGACCGAGCGGATCGTTGTCGTAAGTGCCGAGTTCGTCGGCCAATTGCTCGGCATAAAGCCCCCAGCCCTCGCCGTAGCTCGAGAAGAATATGAGATTCATGGCCTTTGGCGTGGCGGAACTCTCCTGCTGCAGAGCAATCTGCAGATGATGGCCAGGGCTCGCCTCGTGATAGGTCAAGGTCGGCAGACCGTATTTGGGCCAGTTTGCCGTATCCGTGAGATTGATCCAGTAGATGCCCGGACGCGTGCCATCGAGGCTCGGCGGGTTGTAATAGCCCTGCGATGCGCCTTCCTGAATCTCGGGCGGGACGCGCTTGATCTCGACCCCGGCCTTGGGCAGGCGACCGAAGGCTTTGGGCAGCAATTTCTGCATCTCTGCCATCTGCGTGTTGAGATGCGCGACCAGTTCGATCTTGGCGGCATCCGTATTGGGATAGACGTTGGCAGGATCGGCGTTGAGCGCGACCATCCGTTCGCCGACGGTTCCCTTGGTGTGCCCCAGCTTCTTCAGCATTGCGTCCGAAAGCGCCGTCAGCTCCGCAACCTGCGCGAGCCCGACACGGTGGATTTCCTCCGCCGTCATGCGCGTGGTGGTGATGTAGCTCAGGCTGTTCGCATAATATTGCGCGCCCTGCGGCAGACGCGCGACCGAAGCCTCGTGCCCAGCCTTGGGGAGCACCGCTTTCAGCGCATCGTTCTGGCTCTGCAGGGCCGGATAGACCCGCTCGGCCACCAGCTTCTCAACGCGCGCGCGCCAGTCGCCCGCGATCGACTGCTCGCTCGTGCGGCGCACGATCGAGCCCACGAGCGTGGAATCGCCTGCCTTGGTACGCAGCATGCCCGCCTGAAGGCCGATGGTTTTCTGCAGGATGAAGTCCGGCGGAACCACGCCGATGCCGAAGTCCTCGCGCATGCGGTCCGTCTCGGCGGCGAGCACGTCCGCGAAGTCGTTTACGCGCGAGACATAGGCTTCGGCGTCGGCCGCGTTCTTGATGGTGTGCTGGTTGTCGAGAAAATCGCCGGTGTTGAGGTAGGCGCCGCCGCCCTGGCTGACCCTGTAGACCTCCGGCCAGCCGCCCTGGCCATAGGGAATGGCGTAAGTGCGGATGACAGCATCGAGATGGGCCTCGAGCGTATCGTAGTAAATGCCATCCTGCGTGCTCATCGATGCGCGATCGAGCTTGCCGAGATCGGCGCGCGCCGCACGAATGCGCGCACGGTTCTCCGCTTCATGCTCGGGCGTCGGAATGGTGAGGCGCGACTTCAGGGCAGCGCGGGCGCCCGTGTCTAGCCCGAGGCCCGTCGCAGTCTCGGGCGAAGCGTCGACCTCCGCTTCGAAATATTTGTCCATGAAGGCGGCAAGGGCCTTGTTCGACGAGCCCGCGGTCGCCTGGGGCCCTGTCGCACGAGCGAGCAAAGGGCCGGCTGCGACGAGGGCCGCTCCCGCAGAGGCGGACGAGAGAAAGTAGCGCCGATCAATCATGCGAAGCTCCCAACTGGCGATGTCGCGAGCCTAGGCCATGCAGGAGAAAAAACACAATGGATGGAGGAAGCTACCGCGCGAACCGGGCTGTTCCCTCGCTATGGCTGGTGCGGATATGGTCGCGGCCCTCAAGAGGCTGCTCTTCCCGTCTTCCACTCAGGCTCGCCTCAAGGGCACCGGCGCAAAGAGACCCCGAACGAACGCCGCGGCCTCGACGCTGAGGCGATAACCTTGGCCAACCTCGGAAACGAGCGGTTCTTCCAGCTGCTGCTTAACGAGCGCGCTGCGGACATAGCAGGCGTAGACGTTGATGACATTCCGCCCACCACCGACAGCCCGCTCTAGCATGTGGTAAGGGCATAGCTGCCCCGGATGATCGGCGAGGTAGAGCAAGAATTCGGCCGCGCGGGGCGTGCGCAATACCAGCCGACGCTGCAGATGCCGCATCCGCGCTTCGGCGACTTCCGGTGCCAGGACCTGCCGCTGCGATGCGACCCCGTCGAGGCCGTCCGCAAGCCGGTCGATCTCCGCAAGCGTGGTCATTTCGATCCGTCCTTCGCTGCGGCAGCGGCGCGCGATCACGCGCAACTGGCTCGCGATGCCGGTAAGCACGGCATCGTCGTCAATGCGCGGCACGGTGCCAGCCGCGCGGCTAGGCGAACGATGCTCGACGCTCATCCGTCGCCGTCATGGAGTTCGGCGGCCATCGCGGCGAGACGATCGAGGAACGCGGGTGCAAACCGATAGCCGAAACCCCGCTTCGTCTCGATCGGATCGGGAAATCCCGCCTCCATGAAATGGCGGCGCAATTTCAGGATCAGGATCTTCAACGATGCGTCGGCGCAGCCGACGCGTGCGACGAGCGCAGCGTGAGCGAGAAACACGCCCGGATTGGCCGAGCAGATCGTGACGAGATTCAGCCCCATGGTGCTGAGCCCGCTGACGAGCTCGAGCAGCCTGGACTTGGTCGATCGGTCCGCGGTCCGCCGACCACCCTCGCGGATCGCGGCGAAGAGCCGCAATGTGGCGGCGAGCCGAAGGACGCCGTGATCCGTCCCTGAAGACGGCAGGTTGGTGTCACCGCCGAACAGGGCGATCGGAAGCGCGGGCGGCGGCAGAGCCGGGACGGCGAGCGAGACGCCGTGCTGCTTCAACAGGATCGCTATTCGGTCGGGCGCGCAATGCCGGCAGATCGCCTCGGCCCCACCCTGGGACAGGACGTAGCCCCTGTCGATGTGCCGCAGTTCGCCGCGCAGGCCGAGCGGTCCAAGCACACGGCGAATGTCCCAAACCATCGCGACCAGCGCAGCCGGCGTCGTCTCGACTGCGCGGAGCAGCACCTCGCGACGGTGATGGACCCCGGGCGCACAAACGAAATGGCGAAGAAGACGCGCAGCCTTGATGCTCTTGAAGCCGAGTGCCAGACGCAGCGCCCAAGGCTGGACGGGTCCCGCCTCGTCTAGCGCCTCGGCCGCCCGCCGTTCGCTGCGGGCGAGATCGGACAGTTCCTCGGCGATCGTCAAAACCTCGTCGCGCGCCTCGCCAGCGATTGCGAACATGGCCGTATCGCGCAGCCGGTCCGCCAGCCGCTCGATCACCAGACGCGTAATCGGCGCCCGTAGCAGGAAGCGTTCGCCGAGGGCCCCAGCATCGGCGGAGTTCCCCGTGGGGAAGGTCGAGGCGAGGTCAATTTTCAAGGCTGATGGTAATGACGATCGTGTCGATGTAGATTCCGTCGGGCGTTCCGGGCGGGACCCGGACGCGCACGCCGGCGATGGGGAAGAAAGCCGTCCCGTCAGGGCGATAGGCGAGCGGAAGGAAGGAGCCGTCCCAGACCTGGTTCCCTTCGAGGAGCAGATCGTAGAGGATGAAGCTGCCCGTAGGCCCCTGCATTCGCCGGCTCGTGCCGTCCGAATGGCTACCGGGATCGACCGAGATCTTGGGCGTCGTCGCGCTGTCGTTGCAGTCGATCGGCACCTGGATCGGTGTCAGCAGCCCAGCCCCACCGCTCGCATCCTGGCCGCCCAGGTCGATCGTGGCACCGCCGGTGGCGCTTTGGTTCGTGCCGATCTGGCAGGTCGGTGGCACCCTGGCGGCGATCGCGAGCTTCCCCGTGACCTGCGCCCGGCTCTGCGCCGGCACCAGCGCCAGCGCCAGCAAGGCGCTGACACAGACCCACACCAGCCCGAGAGGCCCGGCGCACCGAACTCGTGCGATCGCTAGTGGTCGGGCCTCGGACACGATCAGAAGGAGACCGAAATCTCGACCGAGTCGGTGTAGTCTTCCGCAGCGACGCGCGCCACACCGTCCGCCGCAGCCGGGATCTGCCCATAGATCGTGACGGTCGCTTCGCCGGTGGTCTCATCGGCGGTGCCCTCGATGCCATCCTCATCGGTCAGTTCGGCCAAACGGCCGGAGTCGGTGAAGAGGTTGTAGGCAAGGTAGGTCGCATTCGGGCCGCTGCCGGTGACGAGACGGCGCTGACCGCTGCTGGCATTCGTGCCCCCGTCAGCCGTCAACGTGAATTCCGCACCCGAAGTGCAGACGAGCGCGACGTCGCCCGAGGCAAGGACTTCGTCACGGCGCACCTCGCCGAAATCGAGCGTTGCCCCGGTGATCTCGCAGCTTTCGGGCACTTCGGCCGAGACGTCGAGCGTGCCCGTGTCCTGGGCAAAGGCCGGCGCCGCGAACAGCGCGCTGGCCGAGGCGGCCACGAGGAAAAGTTTACGCATGATTTGGTCCTTTCGTGATGGGAGGGCGAAGCGCCGATGGCGCAAGAGTAAGGCAGCCGTCCGGCGCCCCTTCCGGACGGTGATCTCGCTTGCAGGAGGCGATCGAGGCGGCAGGCCTGGGGCATCAATAGGCCACCGTGACCTGGACCTGATCGGCGTAGTCGCCCGCGCGCCGGACCAGGGTGCCGGCGACGATCTCGCCGTAGACCGTCGTCAGTGCGGGATCGGTACTGCCGTTGACGGTGACGCCGCCGGACCCGCCGACACCCTGGGCAATGCTGGTCTCGGTCCACTCGCCGCTGCAGGGCGCCTGCTTGCACAGACGGTAGGGCAGGACGCCGCCCGCGCCGTTGCTCATCTGCCGGGGGCCCGACGGATCGGCCTGCCCGTGGTCCAGATAGATCGTATAGGTGACCGCGCCGGTGCACTGCACCGATATGCCGCCCTGCCCATAGATCGACGTCGCAAGCGTGCCTCCGCCCGGCACGGTCTCGAAGCGCACCGCCGTGGTCGAGACGATGCCGCAGGTCGGTGCGAGCTCAACGGAGAGGCTTCCCTCGCGCCCGGAAAAGCTACTGCCGGCGATCTCGCCCTGGGCCCCATCGCAGGTGCCGCTCGCCGAGGCATCGGCAACATAGCCGCTCCAGCTAAGCGTATCCTCATAGGTTCCGGCCGCAACGGCGGGCAGGTTCGGCAGACCGGTCACGGCAAAAAGCGCGCTTTGACCGGAACCCTCGATGCTTTCCGCCGCTTCCAGTGCGGGAATGGCCAACTCGCCGACCGCGACGTGGCTACCCTCTTCAAGCGCTGGCGCCGTCGGTCCCTGCAATCCGATTTCGTAGGAGAGCGTGCCGCCGCCGCCGCTTCGCGCCAGCGAGCGGGCTGCGCCACCGCCCTGCAAGGTTACGCAGATCGTCGCTTGCTGAGCTGCCGCGGGCTCTGCCCCCACGTTGGTCCAATCGCAGACAAAACCCAGCGTCGTGGTGATCTGGGGCGGCGTTCCGTTGGTATATTCGCCTTGCCCGCCCGTCGGCGTGACGGTGCAGGACGCGGAGACCTGTGCCGCCGCCGGAGACGGCACCAACAGAAGCGCCAACAACGCCGCGCCGATGGCAGCCAAGATGCCGGCGAAGATCTGCGCGCCGGGCATCCTCAATACTCCACCGTCTGGCGGACCAGTCGCACCAAGCCGAACGACGGCTCGACAGCGATGCTCGCCATCTCCCAACGCGGCTCGAAGCCGGCCGAACACCTGACGCGCGGCGCCGGTGCACCGGTGGCGACATCACATGCATCGACGATCGTCAGTTCTACGAAGACCCGGCCAAAGCTCCGAGGTTCGCCCTGAGCCCCGGCGCGGGCAGGCCCGAGCGTGCGGGGCTGTTCGCGATCTTCGAGGCTGCGCGAAACCTCGACCGTGCTGGCAACGGTAGCCGTCTGGGCCTGCCCCGCGTGTGATGCGAGCACCATGCAGAGGACCACCGAGAGACGCGCGATCAGCGGCATGTCACCGGTCCGATCTCCTGAACGGCAGGTCCCGCAAGGTCATAGACAAAGTCGGCGTGGCAGATGCCGTCGCGCCCGAGATCGATGGCTATCCGGTTCGTCGCGGCGAGGCCGCGCAAATAGACCTCTCCGTCGTAACCGGCGATTGCCGGCTCGCCGCCTTCGAGCTGGACAGTGTAACCGGCCGGCACCGGTGTGCCATCCGGCCGTCGAATGACGACCAGTGCCGCATGGATCCTGCGGACGCCGAAGTCGACGACCGCGCCCTGCCGCCAGCCGGCGATGGCCACGCGCTCGGTCGCCGCGGGCTCCCAGCCTTCGGGCAGCCCCACCGGATCGATCGTGATCTTCTGCTCGTAGTAGGGAATGAGATTGGGCAGCAGCGCGCGCCCGTCGTCATCGGTCCGGGCAATGCGTACCCCGCCTTGCAGCATTTCCACCTTGGGCCCGGCGTTGCGTACGATCGCGAAGGCATCGCCGATGCGGTTGGCGAGGAACGGTCGCCCCCCGGCTGCTAGGATGGCGCCTTCGGCCTGGATACTGCCGCGCCACAGGCCGCCGCTCTGATCGACCTGCCCGCGCAGCAAGGCCATGGGCGCACGATAGCTGGCGAAAGCCGTCCGCTGGTTGCCGCCGCCTTCGTATTCGCGCAGCGAAACACCCCAGCCGACCGCGCCCTGACGCTGTCCGGTCGTCTGACTGGCCTGAACGAACAGGCCGTCGCGCCCCTGGTCGCGCGATAGCCCGAGCGAACTGCTGATCCCGCCGCCAAACCGATAGGTCAGCGTCGAGAACAGGCCGTAGCGGCTGGTCGTGTCGAGATCGAGATAGCCGCTGGCATGGAAGCTCAGGCGCTGGGAGAACGGCCGGCTCAGCGAGAGATTGCCGGTTCGCTGGCTGCGTTCGGCGGTGACGATGCGATTGTAGGCAAGGCTGATCGTGATCGGGTCGAACCCCGGGCGGAACGAGGCTCCGGCGCGATCCAGGATACGCGCACGCGCGGTCGCCAGGATCGAACCGTCGGCGCCGTCGAGCGCATCGCGCCGGCGACTACGCAGGAGCGAGACCCGCGCGAGATCGAAATAGTCGTCCACGGTACGCTCGGTGCCGGCGAACAGGCGAAGCCGTCCGAACTGGCTCGACGCCTCGATCGTGTACTTGGCACCGGTCAGGCCGTCGTAGCGGCTTGCCGCGAACGAGCCGATGATCGCGCCGATCCCGCCGATCGACTGCACGACGGCGAGGCCGCCGCCGATCAGCCCGTCCGCCGATGCCTCGACGTGACCTTCGACCGTCAACCTGCCGTTGACGCCGTACCGCATCGATCCCGACGCGAAGACGGTGTTGTCGTAGTCGAACGATTCTATGCCGTAGTTGAGCCGCGGTGCGCCCACATCGAGCGAATACTGCAGGATCCCCGCCTTGAGCTGGCGGCTGACGTAATAGTAGGACTTCGTCATCTCGACCTGCCGGCCGGTCACGTCGGTCGCGACCAGCCGCGCCCTGCCCCCCGTGATCGACGGCAATGCGCGCAGGTCGAACGGCCCGGAGGGTACCTCGCCCGAAAATACCCTTTGCTGATTGAGGTAGAGATCGAGCGTGGACGGCAAGGCGGCCGAGCCCGAAAACTCCGGCAGGGCGGCGGTGACGATGTCGGGGCGCTGGTCGAAGGCGCTGGCGATCTGGAAACCGCCGAGCCGCACACCATTGGTCCAGGCCAGGGCATTGCTGACGAAGTCGCCGAGCATGTAGGAACGAACCGCTTTCGGATCGATCAGGCGCCAGTTGCTGTCGAGCCGGACTGCCTTGTCGCCGCGCGACCGTCGGCTGTTGAAGGCCGCAGTGTTGGCGAAGAGGCCCAGCCGCGTCATGGCCAGCGCCTCGAGATTGCCGCTGACGGCCGTGGCCCCCGAAGCCGTCTGCGCATAGAGGCCATAGTTGAGCGCCAGCCCGGAAAGCGGCGTGATCGCGTCGAGATCGACCGGCCGGCGCTGCCCTCCGAGCCCGACCACGAAGGTTTCCAACCGTTCGACCGGCACGGTAAGCTCGATCGCCTGACGTGCTTCGTCATAGGTCCCGGCAATGCCGAGCGCGGCCAGATCGACCTCTTCCTGAGCGGCGAATTCCGATGGCGGCGTGATCCGGATCGTGCGCAGTTCGTCGAGCCGCGCCACGAAGGCGCCATCGGGCAAGCGCCTGACTGTGAGCAACTGGTGCGTCGGCGTGCCGTTGACGCTCGCTTCGAGCACCATCAGGACCGGCTCGCTGTCCGCGCGCGAAGGATCGGCGGTCGTGGTCATGGGTACCGGATCCGCCTGCGCCTCGGAAATGCCGACCAGGCATGCGCCGGCCGCCGCGCCAGCCAGCAGCGCCGAGCGCAACGAGAACATGGGCCGCCGAGGTCGGGGCGGCAGCGCGCCATCATGATCAGCGCTGCTCGACAAGGACGGTTTCCCTCAATTGCCGATCCCCTTCGCGCGCGGTGATGTTCACCTGCGCACCGCTCAGCGACGGAAGGCCTGCCGCCGCGGCTCCGGTCACGTCGAAGCGGCGCGTCGCTTGTGCGAGGACATAGCCGTTGAGCCCGCTGCCGAAGGCGATCGTCCGGCCGTTCGGCGTTTCCACCTGCAGCCCCGCGATGCGCGCGCGGCGCGTACCCAGGTTCGCCGCCTCGGCGTGGATTCCGCTCGCGTCCTGCCAGAACCGCCAGCTTATCTGCGCCTTGGCGGCGGGATCGGTGACGAAAACCGGGAGCGAGGTACGAAGTACCATTGCGACGCCCTGGATCGGCTTGTTCGGATCGGCGACCTTCGGAATCTCATCGAGCATCAGCCGATAGCTGACCTCGCCGGCGGGCGGCGCCATGACGCGCCGGGCCAAGCGGATCGTGTAGCTGGCTCCCGCCGGGATCGTCGCGACCGGCGGGCTGACGATCATGTCCGATGTCGGATCGAGGGTATCCGCGCCGTCACGCTGCAACCAGCGATAGAGGCGGATCTGAAGGCTGACAGGCTGGGAATCGGTGTTCGTCACCGTCACCGCCGTGGCGCGCTGGCTAGGCTGTATCTCGATCAGGATCGGCGACAGCCGCAGCGACGCGGCAGTGGCCGGGCCACCGAGCGAAATGGTCAGGATCGAGGACGCTGCAATGGCACCCAGGCGCAGGATCATCGTCTTTCGCACCTAATAGCTGAGAGTCAGGGTGACCGTGTCGGCGTAGCGCCCGGCCGGGAGGTCGCCGATCACGGGCACGCGGCCGTAGATCGCGAGTGGCACGCCGATACCCGCGGTCGGGATCGAGATCTGGGTCGGGGTGGTCGGATCGTAGGGGATCGAGCACGCCTGATCCTGGAACAGCAGGTAGGGAACTGTAGCCCCGCCCGGCCCGCGCATGCGGCGCTGGCCGTCCTCCGCGTTGAGACCGGCATCGAGCACAACCGTCGGCGCGGCATCGTTGGTGAAGCTGGAGGAGCAACTCAACGTGAGCAGCGGCACGCCGCCGCCCGCGGCCGCCATGGCGTCGATCGGCTCTCCGGCACCGGCTGCAGCCTCGCCGAAACTCAATCGGACGTCGGGCAGCGCCAGCTCTCCGGTTCCCGCCGCGACCGCACAGCCCGAACGGACTTCGAAGCGGATATCTATGCGGATTTCCTCCGCCTGCGCGGGCGACCGCGCGAACAGGCAAAGCCCCGCCGCAACAGCAGCCTTGCGGCGAAGACAGGACGAGCCCCTCATCGCCGCCACACCCACCACAGAACGACACCCCACATCGCGAACGACACGGGCAGGCTAAAAGCGAGGCCACGAAACAGTCCCCGTGTCGAATCCAGCGGATCGCTGCCGGGCGACGCGACCGCCTCGTCCGGGACCTTTTTCCAGAAGACCGACACGCGAGGGGCCCCGGATTTGTCCCGGGTGTCCCTCGCGCTGGCCCGGTGCGATCCGAAGGGCCAGGGATGGGCGATGGCGCGTGCGATGCGACGCCGACGGGAAGTCACGGCAGCGGTGCTCCCCAGATCATGCCGACGGCGAGCACTGCGCCGACGAAAAGGCAGGCGAAGACCTGGAGCCGACCCGACAATGCCGACCGACGCACCGTGGAAGACCGGACGATCGTATCGCCCAATCCGGCCATCGCTGCCGCACGCGAGAGCCTAGGCGCGGGCATGCCGAAGTGATGGCCCTGCAGCCAGTCCGCGCCGCTTGCCTGGGCGATTGCCAGCGCGGCGGCATCATCGACGCCCTCGACGACCACATGTCGCGCGATCGATCGCGCGAGACCGACGAGCGGCGCGAAGGCCGCACCCTGCCCTTGCGGACGGGTGGCCGCGAGGCGCAGATAGAGCGGGTCGATCTTTATGATGTCGGGCGCCAGCGCCAGGACGTGACGCAGGCTCGCATGGCCGACACCGAAGTGATCGATCGCGATGCGGCACCCTGCACCTCGCAACCGGTCGACGAATTCCACGGCGAGCGAAATGCTCGAAAACGCGACGGTTTCGTCGATCTCGACGATCATTCGGGATGCGACGTCACGGTCGCGCACCAGACGATCGAACTGCGGAGCCCACCAGCCGTCGACGATCGCGCTGGCGGCGGAAATGTTGCAGCCGAGGATCGCGTCCGGCTCGGCATGCAGCCGATCGAGCGTGAGGCCGAACGCATGCGTGTCGATCGCACGAACGAGCCCGGTCTCCTCCAGCGCGGCACGAAGGTCCGCCGCCGGCCATTGGGCACCTCTGGCATCGACGAGCCCCACCTCGGCCTCGCGATAGAGGATACCGCCGTCGAGGCCGCCGACCGGCCGCCAAGTGAGCACCAGGCCATTCTCGCGGATGCAGTCGGCTGCCAGCGCCGCCCAATCCATCTGCGTGCGGTAGCGACCGCGCGAAAGCGCATCGGGCGCGGTGCAGGACAGCCGCGGTGCCGCTGCAACGAGCCGGCGAACGAGCTCATCCACGGCAGTTGCCCGGCTCGCACCGCCGGGCCCCCCGGCGTCTATCGGCGCCGCAACGATGGTGACCATCGCGAACACCTTGGCCTCGCCGACCTCGAAGCCCTCGCCCGTCAAGGCTCTGACCAGACGCGACGCCAGCCGCGCGGCCGCTACCTCGCCACCGCCGCGCGGGCTCTCCCCGCGCGACATCTCTACGATCAGCCGCGCCTCGACCCAGTAGGCCGCTCCCGCCTCACCCACGAATTCGCGCGCTCGCTCGGTGAGTTCGCGGCGCATCGTCTCTGCGGCGGCCCGCCCGTAGACGCAGCCGATTGCCGCAAAGTTGTCGAACACCGCGATGGCGAGGATCGCGCAGGGACGCAGGAGCGGTATGCCCACATGCCATGGACGCGGCACGATCGACAGCGACGGCCTCGATCGAGACTTACGCTCAGCCATGCCGGTCTCTGCGGTAGCGGGCAGCGGCAAGGCCAGCCCCGAAGCCGGCGCCCCACGCGCCGCGCATCGTATGCCTTGCCGCTTCCCGCTTCCTGTTCCCTGCGCTCATCGACCTTGGTGCCCTACCGGGACGCCGAAGCGCGCCCACGCAGGAAACCGAATAGCGCATAGTGTAACACCCGATCCGGGCGGGATCGCCACGCCGGGTCCGATCGGGCAGGTAAAATCAAATAATAGCGGCAGTCGATCGGTGTCGGCGCAACCATCCATGTTCACGCGTACCGGCGGCAGAAAGTATCTTACCAGAAACGAGCGCGATGCCTTTCTGAAACATGCGCGACTCGGCGACGTCGAGACGATGACATTCTGCTATGTTCTCGCCTACACCGGCTGCCGAATCTCCGAAGCATTGCAACTTCGAGCCGGAAGCATCGATTTTTCAGAAGGCCAGGTGGTCATTCACTCGCTGAAGAAGCGCGGCCGCCAGGTATTCCGCGGCGTACCGCTGCCGCCCGACGTGTTGGCCATCCTGAAAGAGGGTATGCGCACGGGTGCGCTGGGACGGGACAGGCTCTGGCCATGGTCGCGGATCACCGGCTATCGCCGCGTCTGCGCAGTCATGTCCGCGGCAGGCATCCGGGGAACCTATGCCACACCACGCGGCTTGCGGCACGGTTTCGGCGTCTGTGCCGTGCAATCACACGTTCCGTTGAACATGGTGCAGCGCTGGCTCGGTCACGCCGACATCAAGACGACGGCGATCTATACCAATGCGATGGGACCAGAGGAGCGCGAGATCGCCGCGCGAATGTGGCGGCACGCGCTATCGTGATCACTAAGTGCAGTTGGGATCACGCGCGCCGATGCCGTCTCGTTTATAGCCAATCCGGGATAAACGTTGAGAAATTCAGTTGGATCGATTTATCGATCTATCTTTCCGCACTTGCCCGACGAAACAATTTGCGCTATTTTGTAACAACTATTATTGTTATAAATCATTTACTTAACTCCAATGTAGATGAGCCAATCGCGCGGGCGTATTTTCACCCATCGCCTTCGCCTTGTCGTATCTTCGCCGGAAAATCGAGCACGCCTCTCCCGCGGCTCCCTTGATCGATCGGAAACGTGCTCCGTTTATTCGATCTTGCTCGAAATCGCCCCAGGCGCCTCGAACGAATTGACCTTTGCCGCCCAGACCTGAAATTAAGCTTAATTACGAGCTGATCGCGAACGGCGGATCTCAAGGCGCCGTTCTTTCTGGACATCACCCGCCGGCCCTGTGTCGTTGGGGCGATCTCGATGCGGACTGGCTGAAACCCGGTCCGCAAATGCGTGGTCGTGTCTGCGGACAGCCAAAAACAATGGTCGCAAGGGCCGTGCGTACGATCGCACGGCGCTATGGAAGCAAGCTGAATGGCGTGGTCTGTTTTCGATGCAAGGGGACGGCGCAAATATCTCAATCGGGGCGAAGTGGAGCGATTTCTCGACACTGCCCTCGACGAGCCAGCGTCGGTCTATGCCTTTTGCCGCCTGATGGCGGAGACGGGCTGCCGCATTTCCGAAGCGCTCGGCCTGACCCTGGGGCGCATCGAAATCGAGAGCGGCACGATCGTCTTCGAATCGCTCAAGAAGCGCCGTCGCGGCGTGTTTCGGTCGGTGCCGGTCTCACCCTACCTGGCCAGACTGCTCCTCGACCTTCCCGTCGAGCATGCGGATGCCCGGATTTGGTCGTGGACGCGAATGACGGCCTGGCGGCACGTCCATCGCATTTTCACGACAGCCCGGATCCACGGCGCGCAGGCCAGCCCTAAAGGGCTTCGCCATGGGTTCGCCGTAGGATCCATCGGTGCCGGGGTACCGTTGAACCTCGTTCAACGCTGGCTCGGCCATGCCGACATCCGCACGACCGCGATCTACGCCGATGCGGTGGGTCCTGAGGAACTGGCCTTCGCCGAGCGGGTGCGAGCGAACTATCTTTCGGTCCTCGTACGTCGGGGATCGACCCACAGGCACGGACGGTCATCCAACCGCAGCCGACCCGCTCGTCTGGCACATCAGAGCTCGGGCTCAGCCCCTTGAGAGGCTCCCCGGCAGACAGGTACCGACCGAGAGCGCCTGCACCCCCTGCCGGAAGGCCCCCGGAGAACGCCCCGTTTCCCGCCGGAACACCGCGGAGAACTGGCTGGCGGACCGGTATCCGACGGCCTCGGCGATCATGGGCAGAGGCCAGTCGAGGTTTGCCACGAGCAGCAGTTTCGCCCGCTCGATACGAATTTCGACGAGGTAGCGATTGGGCGCACGCCCCGTCTCGAGCTTGAACTGGCGCGAGAAGTGGAACGGGCTCAGTCCGGCGACCCGCGAGAGTTCGTCGATCGACAGACTTTCGGAAATGCGCGCCTCCATCGCCTCGATCGCGCGGCGGATCCGCCATGCGTTGGGTCCGCGCCGTGCGATGCAATCATCGCAATCACGCTGCCTCGGCCGTATCTGATCGCGAACCAGTTGCACGACCAGGCATTGCGCCAGGCCGCGCAGATAGGCCTGGTAGCCCTTGCCCTGCCGCCTGGTCTCTTCGCCGATTTCGGCGGCAATCCTTAGTATCTCGGGGTTGCGGATATCGGGATCGGCAACGAGGTCGGGTTGGCCGCCACCGACCGACTCCCAGCCCGAAACACGGGCGACGGCGCAAACCGATGCAGGCGACAGGAATATGCGAATGTAGCGCAGCAGGCCCGAAGATCGCCACGTCGACCTTACGGTCTGCCCGGCCGGGATGAACCAGGCGCTGCCGGGACGGATCGACGAGGAAGCCGCGGCCCCCTCTCCGATCCGCATTTCCGCTCGCTCGGCCCCGCCGCCAATGAGAAAAACGAGGCAGTGATCCTCCGAGGAGAAGATGAACTCCGTCGTGCGCGGGCAGGCGGAAATGCCCAGCTCTGCCCGGCCCGTTGGCCAGATCGCGGTGAACTGCGCGCTCGCGGCGCGTTCATCTCGATCTTCGAGGTCATCGCGAAGGCGTTCGGGGCTGGCGATCATATCCAATTCTTGCGGCCGCACGAGGCCAGCCCGCGCGATGGATATGCCGCAGAATTCTCCAACCTGATCGTCCAAACTCGGCACATCGTTCCCCGAACGTCCCCGCGCGGCCTGATCGCCGACGGACGATTGATGACGCAGCCGCGCAGGAGCAACCGGAAGGCGAGGACGGCAAAATGGAACGATTATGGATGTATTGGGGCTGACGCGGGACGAATTCCCGACCGTATCACATCGTCATTTCGTATCCAAAACGAAGCGTACGGGGTTGCAGCGGCGTCTGCGCTGGCCGGGTCACGAGAAGGAATGGCGAGCCGAGCGCAAAGCGGTTGCCCTTGCTGTCGAGCAGGTTGTCGAGTGCAAGACTGAAGCCATGTGCCCCCATGCCAAACCGTATCTGCAGGCCCGTCTCGACATATCGCCCTTGCGGCAACCCGAGAATGGGGCCCACGCCGAGATAGGACCGGCCGACGTACCGAGCATGACCTTCGAGGGTCATCTCGGCTGCCCCGACGAAGCGCCGATAGTTCATGCCGACCCGGCCCGTCACGTCGGCGATATTGGGCAGATGCATTTGCCCAGCCTGGCCTTGCGTCCCGGCCGATGCGGGGAGCAAGGATACCATCCGACTATCGTTGAGATCGACCGCACCATCCAGCGTCAGGGCGGAAAAGGGCTTCCAATAACCCGACAGACTGGCCGATAGAATCTCGGCGTCCCCGACGTTACGCGTCGAGGTGAAGCCCGTCGGGTTGACGATATCGGCCTGAATGCCATGCCACCGTGACCAGGAAAGGCTGGCATTGATCCCGCCAAGTCTTCCGGCATGGCGTAGACCGAACTCGACGGTCGTCATACGATCGCCCGCGAAGCTCTGGACCTCCCCTCCGGCTTCGGTCGCACCGCCTGGGCGAAACCCCTCCTGGTATCGCGCGAACACAGTCGTGTCCCGATCGGTTCGCAGTGCGAGCCCCAGCGAAGGATAGAACCGACCGAAACGCTGCCGATCGATGGGGCGGCGCTTGGCGGAGATGGCGCCCGTCGCCACGGAACCGATGGTCTGCGAACGATCGGCAACCGAGAACCAGGAGTATCGGCCGCCGCCGGTCAGAAGAAACTTTCGCAGCAGCTTGAGCGATGCCTCGCCGAAAAGCGCCAGTTCGTCGGTGCGGGTGCGCAGCCGGATCGAACTGGCCAGGGGACCGTCTTCCCGTCGGCCGCGCTCGGAGCTCGCATCGTTTCGCATCGCCGCGAAACCGGCCAGCCAGCCCGTTTCGTCGAGCCCGGCCCGGGCCAGGCGCGTTTCCAACGTGACGGTACGGCCGCGCGCCCTGCGCGTCCGGACTTCCGGCGTAAAATGGGGCACGGGACCGCTCGGATCGTCCGAACGAACCCCGGAAACGCCGACGAACCTCTCCGCCACGTCGTGCCGAGCCACCGCCAGTACCGACGTAAAATCCAGATGGCCAAGGTCCGCACGCACCGTCGCGTCGGTCAGTTGAAATGCGCTTCGAAACGGTTGGGCAAATACGCTCATCTGATCCAGGCCGTCGGAGCCCAGGTCGACATATTGGCAGTCTTGCCCGTTGATGACCTGCCGAAGGCTGCGAATTTCCAGCCTCAGCCGATCGGAAATCCTGGCCGACAGCGAGCCCCGCCAGCCGAAGGTGCGAACGCTGTTGATGTCACGCTGCCCGCGCGAGAGGTCATCGATATAGCCTGCATCGTGTGCGTCATAGGCGACCAGGCGGAGACCCAATGTTTCGGCGACGAGCGGTAGATTGAAAATCACGCCACCGTCGCGGGAGAGGCCGCCGTGCCAGACCGCACTCGCCCCAGCCCAGATACGCGCCGTCGTCTTGCGCAGGTCGACCGAGCGGGGGATCACGCGCAGCAAGCCACCGAGCGCGCCGGCGCCATAGAGCGTGGCCTGGGGACCTTCGAGAATTTCCACGCGCTCGATGTCGTAGAGCCTAAGATTGGGATCTTGCGCGCTGTAATTGATCCGACTGTCCCCCCAATATTGGCCGACGGTCGACTGGGCGAGACCAACGAAGCTCGAGTCCGCAATGCCGCGAACGAACAGCTTCTCGCGCCCCGGACCGAGATGGGTCGATGACAGGGCGGATGTACGCGAGACGATCGCCCCGGTGCCGAGCGCGCCGTCGGCATCCGAGAAGGCCGTCCCGTCGATCAGCGCGACGCTACCCGCATAGGCGCTCAACGGCAGGTCACGCTTTGCGCCGGTCACGACGATCTCTCTCGGCTGCACCGCAGCCGCCTTCGCTCTGGCGAGCGTTCGCCGCGATGGCATTTCGCGGTGCTCGATAGCGAAGGCCGTAGGAGACAATGCTCGTGCGTAGGCGGACGTGCCACGCAGCAGATGCGTGAGCGCTTCGAGCGCCGTGAACCGTCCGCGCACTTCGCGCACCATGACGCTCAGCAGAGCAGGATCCGCGATACGAATGCTCGTGCGCGTCTGGCGCCCCAGCACCATCGCCGTCTGCCCCAGAGGGCCGGCCCGAACGAAGATGTCGCGTCGTCGCTCCTTCGCGCCCAAGGGAGACGAGACGAGCACCAGCCCCATGACGGCAAGGGCGGCGCTATATCCCATCGCGAGAGGTCATCAGCCAATGATCCCCCGAACGCCGGACGGACATGTCGAGAACCGGAGCCACCGCAACCAGCGCCTCGTCCGCTGTGCCGTCGAGAATGAGGATACCGGTGAACCTCCGTTGGCGAGCGCTCTCCGCAACCTCCAGACGTAGGCCGAGCGTGCGCGACAGATCGGTGGCGATGCGGCCGATTGGGGCATCGACATATTCCAACTGGCCCGAACGCCATCCTCCGACGGTTTCGGGATTGGTGCGCTTGATCACGAGGGGACGGTCAGCCTCCACCGTCAGGGTATCGCCCGCTTTCAGACGCACATTTCTGCCACTCGATCGATAGATCACGGCACCATCGGCGATCGCCACATCCATTCGCTTGCCGAGCAGCGTCACGTTGAAGACCGTGCCCACGTCGACAAGTCGGCTCTCTCCCGCATCTACGACGAAGGGATGTTCCGGGTCATGGCGAACTTCGAACAGGGCCTCGCCGGCCAGAAGTTTCGCACTGCGCGGCGCGTTCCGATCGATCCGCAGCCGGGTTTCGCCGTTGAGCATGATGCTTGATCCATCGGCCAGCACGAAGGTGCGCCTCTCGCCCGGCCGCGTGCTGATCGTCTCGACCTCTGGACGACTGTCGAGAACGCTCCATGCGCCCAGGGGAACGCCGAACAACAGGAGCACGGCCGCCGCCCGGCGCAACCAGGTCGGGAACGAATGTGGAGCGTGACGGGCGGTCACTCGCGCCTCCTGCGCAAGCGCGTCTCCGATCACGGCATCGGCATCGACCATCTCGGTATAGGCGTCGCGATGCGCCGGATCAGCCTCGAGCCATTGCGTAAAGCCCTGCCAGTCCACGAAAGCGGGATCGCTGACCTTGACGAACCAAAGGGCTGCAGCGTCGCGTAGCGCGTCCGGCACACCCGCCGTCGGAATGTTCGCGGCACCGGTCGCGCGAGGATCAGCCCCGTTCGGCATCGAAGGTCGCCTTCAACTTCGCGAGAGCGCGATAGGCCTTTTGCAGGTCTTTCTCCACCGAACCGAGGCTCATTCCGAGTTCGGCCGCGATGGCCGCCTGCCTGACACCGTCCAGCCTGAAGCGCCGGAACACATAGTCGATCCGCGGCCCCAATTTGCGCAGTACGGCTTCTGCTTTCTGCAAACGCTCGCGACCGATCAATATCTGATCTCCCCCGGGAGCCACGCTATCATCTCCGAGCAGATCCAGCCATTCCCGCTGGCGCCGCATGCGGCTGACCTCCGCACGACGCTGATCGCGCAGCGCGTTCTCCGCGCAGCGCAGCAAATAGGATACCGGCGAATCCACCACCAAAGCCGAGCCCGTCGGCAATCGCTGCCATACGTCCTGCAGCACGTCTTCAGCGACGTCGCCCGCGCCTCGCGCGACAAGAAAGCCGATCAGTTTCCCGCGTTCTTCGAGGAAAGCTTGCTGCAGCGCATTGATGTCCGCCGAGTCCTGAAGTCTCAAGGCACCAAAAGTTCCCTTGCCAAATGCGGGTCGGACGGAACCATGTCGCGCGCGATGCCTCACCGCCTCGCCGCGTCGACAGTGGCTGGTCCGGGTAGCCGGTCCTTGCCGACCCGTCGAGCGAGATCGATTTTTGCGTCAACCTCGAGCAATCGATGACGTGCATCGCGAAGAGCTAAGCGATTGACGAGGGCTGCCTGATCCCTATTCTCGTTTCCAATTAGAAGATTTTTATTCGATAAATAGAATTGTCGGGAGAACCACTTGATCGAGCAAGCCATCGAGCCGTTCCGCTGCGAAGTGCCGAACGAGATCATCGCGGATCTTCGCGATCGCCTCGACCGCGCGCGCTGGCCCGATCAGCTTCCCGATGCCGGCTGGGACTACGGCACCGAAATGGGCTTTCTCCGAGCGCTGTGTGATCACTGGCGACACCGCTTTGACTGGCGCGCGGCCGAAGCCCGCTTCAATGCCTTCCCGCAGTTCCTGACCGAGATCGACGGCGAAAGGGTCCATTTCTACCACATCCGTTCGCCCGAACCCGATGCCGTGCCGCTCATCATCACGCACGGCTACCCCGGATCGGTCGCCGAATTCCTCGACATCTTCGGACCGCTGACCGATCCGGCCAGCCACGGCGGCAACCCTCGCGACGCCTTCCACATCGTGGCCCCTTCGATCCCGGGTTACGGGTTCTCCGGCCCCACCCGTCAGCGCGGCTTCGACATCGCCAAGGCCGCAGCGGTCAACCTGCGGTTGATGGAACGGCTCGGCTATGATCGCTATGTCGCCCAGGGCGGTGACTGGGGTTCGGGCATTTCCACCGCGATGGCCGCGATGCGGCCCGAACGGCTGATCGCGCTGCACCTCAACTTCATCGTCGGCTTCCCCGCCGATCCGGCCAATCCGCTCGACGGCCTGACCGACAAGGAGAAGGCCGCGGTCGCCTGGAAGGAGAATTACGATCTCCACGAACACGGCTACCGGATCATCCAGTCGACCAAGCCGCAATCGCTGGCCTACGGCCTGACGGACTCGCCCGTGGGCCTGGCCGCCTGGGTGGTCGAGAAATTCAAGACCTGGAGCGACTGCGACGGCGACGTCGAAACCTCGTTCTCCAAGGACCAGTTGCTCGAAAACATCATGCTCTACTGGGTGACGGGAACGATCAATTCGGCGATGCGCCTCTATTACGAGGGCAATGGCCCGGGACGAACGCCGACGCAGCTTGCCAAAGTGACGGTGCCCACCGGCTACGCGTTCTTCCCTGCCGAGATCCGTCCCACCCCGCGCGCCTGGGCCGACCAGATCTACACCAACATCGTGCGCTGGACCGAAATGCCCAAGGGTGGCCACTTCGCCGCTTTCGAACAGCCCAAGGCCTTCGTCGACGAATTGCGGACATTCGTCAGAGCGTTTCGACCGGCGCGCTAATCCAAGCGCCCAGACCAATCGCCGCCGCAAAATAGTCGGTCATCTATACGAAAACACTATGCGATCGGGCCCGCCTCGATCTCGATATGCTACGGATCGCGGTACTAATTGAGCCCCCTCACGAATCTCCGGTCACCTCGACCGGGATCACAGGGGATCAAGTCCATGACGCTCGCTAGCTCCGGCACGCCGCTCATCGCCAAGGTGTACCTCGGCCACTCCGACGGCCATCCCGGTCCGCAAGGCCGCCTCCTCCTGACGGGAGCGGCACGATGCAGGACCTGATCTGGATCGCGATCCTCGGGGGGCTGCTGGCGGCGACGCTGGCCTATGTCCGCCTACTGGACAAGGCGTGAGGTGCAGCCATGACCATCGACCTCTGGCTCGCCGCCCTCACCGCCCTGGGGCTTCTCATCTACCTCGTGGCGGTGCTCATCCGCCCCGAACGCTTCTGACACGGGGAGCGCAATCATGACCATCCAAGGCTGGATACTGATATTCGCCTTCGTCGGCATCCTGCTGGCGCTGACCAAGCCGGTGGGGCTCTGGCTCTTCGCGCTGTACGAAGGCCGCCGGACGCCGCTTCACGCGGTGCTCGGCCCGGTCGAGCGCGGGTTCTACAAGCTGGCGGGGATCGACCCCGAGGCCGAGCAGACCTGGCAGCGCTACGCCGTGCACATGCTGATCTTCAACGTCGTGCTGCTGTTGCTGACCTATGCCGTGCTGCGGCTGCAGGACGTGCTGCCGCTCAACCCGCTCGGCTATGCCGCGATCGGTGCCGACGGCGCGTTCAACACCGCGATCAGCTTCACCACCAACACCAACTGGCAGTGGTATTCGGGCGAGGCGGCGATGTCGAACCTCAGCCAGATGCTGGCGCTGACGATCCATAACTTCCTCTCGGCGGCCACCGGCATCGCCCTCGCCTTCGCGCTGTTCCGCGGCTTTGCCCGCCGTCAGGCGACTGGCATCGGCAACTTCTGGGCCGACGTCACGCGCGTGACGCTGTACCTGCTGCTGCCGATCTGCGTGGTCTACGGCCTGTTCCTGATTGCCAGCGGCGTGCCGCAGACGTTTGCCGGCTCGGTCGACGTCGCCACGCTCGAAGGCGTCAAGCAGACCTTGGGCCTCGGCCCGGTCGCCTCGCAGGAAGCGATCAAGATGCTCGGCACCAATGGTGGCGGCTTCTTCAACGCCAACTCCGCCCACCCGTTCGAGAATCCGACCGCGCTGACCAACCTGGTCCAGATGGTCTCGATCTTCCTGATCGGAATGGGCCTGACCTGGACCTTCGGCAAGGCCGTGGGCGACACGCGGCAGGGTTGGGCGATCCTGACGGCCATGCTGTGCTTGTTCCTCCTGGGCACGGCCGTCACCTACTGGGCGGAGGCGGCGGGCAACCCGATCCTCCATGGCCTCGGCGTCGCCGGCGGCAACATGGAAGGCAAGGAAGTCCGCTTCGGCCTCGCCGCCTCCGCCCTCTTTTCCGTCGTCACCACGGCAGCCAGTTGCGGCGCGGTCAACGCCATGCACGACAGCTTTACCGCGCTCGGCGGCATGATCCCGCTGCTCAACATGCAACTGGGCGAAATCGTCGTCGGCGGCGTCGGTGCGGGCATCTACGGCTTCCTGCTGTTCGCCATCCTCGCGGTCTTCGTCGCCGGGCTGATGGTCGGCCGCACGCCCGAATATGTCGGCAAGAAGATCGAGGCGCGCGAGGTCAAGCTCGCGGTCCTGGCGATCGCGGTGCTGCCGCTGTTCATCCTGGGCGGTACGGCGCTGTCGGCGGTGTTCGAGGCCGGCCTGGCCGGTCCGCTCAACAAGGGCCCGCACGGCTTCAGCGAGATCCTCTATGCCTTCACCAGCGCGGTCGCCAACAACGGTTCGGCCTTCGCCGGCCTGACCGCGGGCACGCCCTGGTACAACGGCCTGCTCGGCGTCTGCATGTGGGTCGGCCGCTTCTTCGTGATCGTGCCGATGCTCGCCATCGCCGGTGGCCTGGCCGCCAAGAAGCACACCCCGGAAAGCGCGGGTTCGTTCTCGACGACCGGTGGTCTGTGGATCGGCCTGCTGGTCGGGATCATCCTGATCCTGGGCGGCCTCACCTTCCTGCCGAGCCTCGCGCTTGGCCCCATCGCCGATCATCTCGCGATGATCCGCGGTCAACTCTTCTAAGCGGGACGCCACACCATGGCTCAAGCATCCAACAAATCGCTGTTCACGGCGGAACTGATCGTTCCCGCCATCGGCGGCGCCTTCCAGAAGCTCGATCCGCGCGAGCTGATCCGCAACCCCGTGATGTTCGTCACGGCGGTCGTGGCCCTGCTCCTCACGATCCTGCTCGTCGTCGGCCACGACACCCTGGGCTTCGCCTTCAAGGCGCAGCTCGCGGTCTGGCTCTGGCTGACCGTGCTGTTCGGCACTTTCGCCGAGGCGCTGGCCGAAGGCCGCGGCAAGGCGCAGGCCGCCTCGCTGCGCGCCACCAAGGCCGAACTCGTCGCGCGCCGGCTCAAGAACGGGATCACCGAAATGGTCCCCGCCAGCCAGCTCCGCGCCGGCGACGTGGTCCTGGTCGAAGCCGGCATGGACGGCGGCGACCTGATCCCCGCCGACGGCGAGGTGATCGAGGGTGTCGCCTCGGTCAACGAAGCGGCGATCACCGGCGAGAGCGCGCCGGTGATCCGCGAGGCCGGCGGCGACCGTTCGGCCGTGACCGCGGGTACCCGCGTCATTTCGGACACGATCAAGGTACGCGTCACGGTCGATCCCGGCCAGGGCTTCCTCGATCGCATGATCGCGCTGGTCGAAGGCGCCGAGCGCCAGAAGACGCCGAACGAGATCGCCCTGACCATCCTGCTCGTCGGCCTGACGATCATCTTCCTGATCGCCGTGGGCACGATCCCGGGCTTCACGAGCTATGCCGGCGGCAACATCCCCGTCGCCATCCTGGCCGCCCTGCTCATCACCCTGATCCCGACGACGATCGCCGCGCTGCTCTCGGCCATCGGCATCGCCGGCATGGACCGCCTGGTGCGCTTCAACGTGCTCGCCAAGTCGGGCCGCGCGGTCGAGGCCGCGGGCGACGTCGACGTGCTGCTGCTCGACAAGACCGGCACGATCACCATCGGTGACCGCCAGGCCAGCGAGTTCCGTGCCGTCGGCGGTGCCGCGCAGCAGGAGCTGGCCGAAGCCGCGCTGCTCGCCAGCCTCGCCGACGAGACGCCCGAAGGCCGCTCGATCGTCGTCCTCGCGCGCGACAGGTTCCGCGTGTCGCAGGCCGAACTGCCGGCCGGCGCCGAAGTCATCCCCTTCACCGCGCAGACCCGCATCTCGGGCGTGAAGCTGGGTGACACGGTGATTCAGAAGGGCGCGGTCGATTCGATCCTCAAGGCCAATCCCGGCTTGGGCGAGACCGCTGCCGCGACCGAGCTGCGCCGCGTGACCGACGAGATCTCGCGCCAGGGCGGCACGCCGCTGGCCGTGGCGCAGGATGCCGGAAACGGACCGCGCCTGCTGGGCGCGATCTTTCTCAAGGACGTGGTCAAGGCCGGCATCCGCGAACGCTTCGGCGAACTGCGCCAGATGGGCATCCGCACGGTGATGATCACCGGCGACAACCCGCTGACCGCCGCCGCCATCGCCGCCGAGGCGGGCGTGGACGATTTCCTCGCCCAGGCGACGCCCGAGGACAAGCTAGACCTGATCCGCAAGGAGCAGCAGGGCGGCCGCCTCGTCGCGATGTGCGGCGACGGCACCAACGACGCTCCCGCCCTCGCCCAGGCCGACGTCGGCGTGGCGATGAACACGGGGACCCAGGCGGCGCGCGAAGCCGGCAACATGGTCGATCTCGACAGCGATCCGACCAAGCTGATAGAGGTCGTCGGCCTCGGCAAGCAGCTGCTGATGACGCGCGGCGCGCTAACCACCTTCTCGGTGGCGAACGACGTGGCCAAATATTTCGCGATCATCCCGGCCATGTTCGTCGCGCTCTATCCGGGGCTCGGCGTGCTCAACGTGATGGGCCTCGAGACGCCGCAGAGCGCGATCCTCTCCGCGATCATCTTCAACGCGCTGATCATCCCGCTGCTGGTGCCGCTGGCACTCAAGGGCGTGGCCTACAAGCCGATGGGCGCGGGGCCGCTGCTGGCGCGCAACCTCGCGGTCTACGGCCTTGGCGGCCTGATCGCGCCTTTCGTCGGCATCAAGATCATCGACCTGGCCGTCGGCGGCCTCGGTCTGGCCTGAGGAGATACTACCATGGGCAACGACTTCACCTCTTCGCTGCGACCGGCGATCGTCATGGCGATCCTGTTCGCGATCCTTCTCGGAATCGTCTATCCGCTGGCCATGACCGGCATCGGCCAGACCCTGTTCCCGTCGCAAGCCAACGGCAGTCTTCTGCGCGACGCGAGCGGCAAGGTGATCGGTTCTACCGTAATCGGCCAGGCCTTCACCTCCGATCGCTATTTCCAGACGCGTCCTTCGGCCGCCGGCAAGGGTTACGACGGCCTCGCCTCGGCCGGCTCCAACCTCGGCCCGACCGCGCAGGCGCTGACCGACCGCGTGAAGACCGACGTCGAAAAGCGTCGTGCCGAAGGCATCACGGGCGGAATCCCGGCCGATCTCGTAACGACGAGCGGCTCGGGCCTCGATCCCGACCTGTCACCCGCCGCAGCGCTCGCGCAGGTCTCGCGCGTCGCCAGGATCCGCGCCATACCCGAAGCCGCAGTCCGCGCGCTGGTCGAACGCCATGTCGAGCATCCGATCGCCGGCGTGCTCGGCGAAGACCGGGTGAACGTCCTGGCGCTCAACCAGGCACTCGACAAATTGGCCGTGAACGGTTCGGGCGGAACCCGTTGACGGACAGGGACCGACCTGCGCCCGAAGCCTTCCTGCGCGCCGCCGCGCAGGAAGGCAGGGGCAAGCTCAAGATCTTCCTCGGTGCCGCCCCCGGTGTCGGCAAGACCTATGAAATGCTCTCCGAAGGCGCCGCCCGGCGACGGGCCGGCGTCGATGTCGTGGTGGGGGTGGTCGAAACCCACGGCCGCGCCGAGACCCAGGCGCTGACCCACGACCTCGAAATCCTGCCGCGCCGCAGCGAGCCCTATCAGGGTCGCGTGCTCGACGAGATGGATCTCGACGCCCTGCTCGAACGCCGCCCCCAGCTGGCGCTGGTCGACGAGCTGGCGCACACCAATGCCCCCGGCAGCCGCCACCCCAAGCGCTATCAGGACGTCGAGGAACTGCTGGCAGCGGGGATCGACGTCTACTCGACGATCAACGTCCAGCATATCGAGAGCCTCAACGACATCGTCGCCTCGTTCACCCGCATCCGCGTGCGCGAGACCGTGCCCGACAGCGTGCTCGAACAGGCAGAGATCGAAGTGGTGGACATCCCACCCGACGAGCTGATCGAGCGGCTCAAGGAGGGCAAGGTCTACCTGCCCCACGAGGCGACGCGCGCGCTCGGGCATTTCTTCTCCAAGTCCAACCTTTCCGCGCTGCGCGAGCTGGCGCTGCGCCGCGCCGCGCAGGCGGTGGACGCGCAGATGCTCGAGCACCTGCGCGCCAATGCGCTGGGTGGCACCTGGGCGGGTAGCGAGCGGATCGTCGTCGCGGTCAGCGAACTGTCGGGCGCCGACGGCTTGGTCCGCGCCGCCAAGCGCATCGCCGACGCGCTGCACGCGCCCTGGACGGCGGTTCACATCGAAACCGCGCGCACGCGCCAGTTCGACCCCGAGGATCACAAGCGCGTCGCGGCCGTGCTGGCCTTGGCCACCCAGCTCGGCGGCCAGGTCGCCACGCTGCCCGCGGCCAGCGTGACCGAAGGGCTCAAGACCTTCCTGACCGATGCCCGCGCCACCCAGCTGATCGTCGGCAAGTCGTCGCGCTCGCGCCTGTTCGAGCTGCGTCACGGTTCGGTGGTCGATCGGCTCGTGCGGCAGACGCCCGACGTGGCCGTCCACGTCCTGCCGCTCAAGCCCGCCACGGCCGACGTCCCGGCACGCAGCCGCAAGCGCAAACGCAGCCTGGGCGACTGGGGCGCCCCGTCGGGCTACGTCTACACCTCGCTGATGGTCGCCGGCGTGACGGCCGCCGGCTCTTCGCTGTTCCACATTCTCGACCTGGGCAACGTGGCCCTGCTCTTCCTGCTGCCGGTGATGGCCGCGGCCAGCCTGTTCGGCCTGCGCACCGGCCTTTTCGCCGGCTTGCTGTCGAGCCTCGCCTACAACTTCTTCTTCCTACCCCCCACCGGCACGCTGACCGTCAACAATCCCGAGAACGTGATCTCGATCATCGTCCTGCTCGGCGTGGCGGCGGTCACCAGCCAGTTGACCTCGCGCGTGCGCCTGCAGGCCGATCTCGCCGCGACGAGCGCGCGGACCAACGCGGCCCTGGCCGGATACCTGCGCGAAATCACCGCGCTCAATGACGCGGACGAGGTCGCGCGCGCGGCCTGCGTGGAGATCGCGCGACTGCTGGCGGTCAAGGTGGTCCTGCTCAAGCAATCCGAAACCGGCTTCGCGATCCAGGCCGCCAGCGAAGCGGGCTTCGACCTGGAAACGATGGAACTGGCGGCTGCGCAGTGGGTCAGCGACACGGGCCAGCCGGCCGGTCGTGGCACGGCGACGCTCACCGCCTCCGACTGGCGGTTCCAGCCGCTCCAGGCCGGTGAACGCATCCTTGGCGTGCTGGGCCTCGCCCGCGACGACGGCGGCGATCCGGTGCGTTCGGATCAGCTCGCCCTGCTCGCGAGCCTTATCGATCAGACCGCGCTGGCGCTCGAACGGCTGCGGCTCGAGACCGAGATGCGCGACGTCGACACGGTGCGCGAGCGCGATCGTCTGCGTGCCGCGCTGCTCTCCTCGGTCAGCCACGATCTGCGCACGCCGCTGACCTCGGTGCTCGCGGCTGCGGCGGAACTGCGCCGAACGCGGGAGGATCCCTTGCTCGAGACGATCGAAAGCGAGGCCATGCGGCTCAACCGCTTCGTCGCCAACCTGCTCGACATGACGCGGGTGGAAGCCGGCGCGCTCAAGCTCAACATCGAACCCGTCGATCTCACCGATGCCGTCGCCAGCGCCGTGCACGATACGCGCCGCTCGCTCGAAGGCCACGCGATCCAACTCGAAGTCGCGCCCGACCTTCCCTTGGTGCGGGTCGATCCGCAGCTGTTCCATCACTGCCTGCTCAACCTGCTCGACAACGCCGGCCGCTATGGCAATCCGGGCTCGCCGATCACCGTGCGCGCCGAACGGCGCTACGACGACCTGCTGCTCTCGGTCCTCGACGAAGGCGTCGGTGTGCCGCCCGGCCGCGAGGACGAAGTCTTCGAGACGTTCAGAAGGCTGGAGGGATCGGACCGCTCGATCAGCGGAACCGGCCTTGGACTGGCCATCGTCAAGGGCTTTGCCGAAGCGATGGGAATGACGGTCAGCGCCACGAACCGTACCGACCGAACCGGCGCGGTCTTCACGATCGGTTTTCCCGAGCGCCTGCTCGTGCGCGGCTCGGATCAGGAGCTCGACATATGAATGCGATCCGCGTGCTACTCGTCGACGACGATCTCCATATTCGGCGGCTGTTGCACAGCACCCTCGAACGCGGCGGCTACGAGGTGATCGAAGCCAAGACCGCCGCAGAAGCCCTGGAGCTCGCGGCCCGGCACCAGCCCGAGGCCGTGCTGCTCGACCTTGGCCTGCCCGATCGCGACGGCCTCGAGATTATCCAGTTGCTGCGACAGCGCACGCCCGCACCGATCCTCGTCATCTCGGCACGCGAAGCGACCGATCACAAGGTCGCCGCGCTTGATCTCGGCGCGGCCGACTACGTCACCAAACCCTTCGACAGCGACGAGGTGCTGGCCCGGCTCCGCGCCGCCTTGCGCGACCGGCTTGCCGTCCAGGGCGCGGCGCCGATCGTGAACGCGGGCCAGGTGACGATCGACCTCACCAATCGCGCGATCACCCGCGGGGACGAAGAGGTCCACCTCACCCGCAAGGAATTCTCGGTGCTGCAGCAGCTTGCCCAGCATCCAGGCCGCGTGGTGACGCATCAGAAGATCCTCGAAGCCAACTGGCCGCACGAGGCCGATCGCCGGGTCGACTATCTGCGCATCGTCATCCGCAATCTGCGGCAAAAGCTCGAGGACGACCCGGCCAGCCCGCGGCTCATCATCAACGAGCTGGGTGTCGGATACCGCCTGATCGCCGATCTCTGAACACGGCGATCGGTTCGTCCGATTGCTATGAAATTACTACGCCAGGGGCAGCGCCTGCGGCTCGAATCCATATTGCCGCACCGTTAGATGAAGCGCCGCAACGACGGAGTGCGGCATGCCCAAGGTACGGCAAAATCTGGCGACGGATCTGCTTTTGCGGGTCCTCGGCCTGGGGCTCATGGCGATCTCCGGCTTGGCCGCCGCAGGCCTCGTCGCCATGGTGCAGACGCCGCCTGCCCACGAAGGCTCCCCGGCCGAGATGGGCCTCGCCGCCGTCGCATTCCTCGGCGCGAGTGCCGGGGTCATTCTGTCGTCGCTGGGCGCGCACATCTTCGACGAGGTCGCGATCTCTCCCCGCTGGGCGCTGAGGCCCCTGCCTAGCGATCGAGCAGGTCGGCGACCATCGCGAGCAACTGCTCATCGGTGAAGGGCTTCATCAGGACCGGGATGTCGCGAGCCGACAGCTGCTGCGATTGCGCCTCGTATCCGGTGGTCACGCCCCATGGGATGCCGAGCTCTTCGCAGCGTTCGCCCACGTCGTACGAAAAGGTCCCCTGGATGTTGAGGTCGAGCAAGGCCGCATCCACGCGCGCGCCGCGCAGCAAGGCCAGGGCTTCCTCGACATTGGGAACCGGGCCGACCACGTCGTAGCCCGCGTCGGAAAGAATCCCCTCGACGATGAGGGCCGGCAACATCTCGTCTTCGAGCAGAAGGATCGTACGACGCGGACGTTCGGCACCGGCATCATCCATGGAACGCGTTCCTCCCATGCTTAGAGGCGAGCGACGTCTCCCGAGCAAACGAACCCCCGAACAATTCGGCGACATGCCCGGCAAAGCAATAGACCCATCGCCCCCAGTATTAGACTTTGGTCTAATCGCCCTGGTGTGAGCCCCGGGAAGAGCACCGTAGCGCTGCATCCAAATCGACCGTCATGGATCGCTCATTGCGTGATCGTGAAAGTCAGGCCGTAGGTCCTGCGCGGAGAGCTTCGCACGTTGTAGTAGCCGGTGGGTCCGAAATAGCGCCCGACGTTCCCGTCCGAGACCACCTCGATCGTCTCGCGCGCGACCAGCCGGTTGCCCCCGAGCAGGTTCTTGGCGAACAAGCCGAGCGACCATCGATCGTCGGGATCCTTGATCCCTGCGAACAGGTTGACGATCCCATATCCCGCGATCGCGGCGTTGCCGTCCTCCTGGCGATTTTCGGGATAGAGCGAAAATTGCCCGCGCAGGTAGGCGTCGACGCGGCGGGAAACGGGAAAGCCGTATTCGCTCTGCAAGCCAAGATTCCACCGCGGTGTCTGCGAGATCGTCCGATTGCTCAGGCACTGCGCGATCCGCAGTCCCGCAGCAGCGAAATCGGCAGCGGACGGCACCACCGCGTCGGTGCGGCCGTCGAAATTGCCATCGTTGCAGGGGATCGGAGCATTGTCGATCCGGCCCCGGGCATAGCTGAGGCCCCCGGCGATCACCCAGCGTGGGAGAAGATGGAAGGCGAAATCGAGATCGACACCTTCGACGATGGCATCGGCGTTGGTGGTGAAGTTGAACCGCACCACCGAGGGCGGGGAGACGCCGTTGTCGGACAGGTAGTAGGTCGGCGTGCCGCGGAAGATCAGCCCCTCGAAGGTCTGACGGTAGACCGCCAGACTGAAGCGGCCGCGATGATCGGGCAGTGTCACTTTCAATCCGGCCTCGAGCGAGGCGGACCGCTCGGGGCGCAGTTCCGTCAGCCGCCGGAGGACCGGATCGCCGGTGCCGCCATCGCTGCCGCGCCCGCCATTGGTGATGCCGACGCTGACCGGGCCATCGCGCCACGACGTGCCATAGGAGACGTAGGCCATCAGACGATCGTCGAAGTGCCGGGTGAACTGGAGATTGTAGACGAAGGGATCGCGCTCACCGCGTTCGACGACGGCCGCGCCGGAAAGACCCGCGGCGATGGCGGCATCGCAAAAGCCGGGATAGGCGGCACTCAGCGTCTGTCCAGGCGCGCACCCGTCAGACGCCGCCGGCACCAGTTCGATCCCGCCGGGCAGACGCGAATTCCGCGTGGTCGAGTTCTTGCCGGCGGCGATGTAGCGACCGCCGATCGCCAGCTCCGTCCGATCACCGAAATGCACGGTGAGATTGCCGAACAACGAGGTTTCCCAGGTGTTGCGCGAACGGTCGAGCTGGCTCGCCGAGCTGTACCGCGCGATCACGGGCCCGAACGGAGACGGCGCGCCGAGCGGCGAACCGAAGGCGCCGCGATCGAAACTCGGGCCGCGATTGCTCGCGGTTTCGCCCCTGGTGCGCGAGTGGAACAAGCCCGCGGTATAGTCGAAAATGCCGGCCAGGCGCTCTTCGGATTCGAGCCGGACTTCGTGGGTCCAGTAGCGATTACGACTGGTCGTGGTCACGTCGTAGTCGTAACCGGGGAGCAGATTTCCGGCATCGCCCGGACGCAGGCTCAGGTTGCGGCTGTTCGCATAGCTACCGACATAGATCAGCCGTTGCCCCCCGAAACGCCAATCGATCCGGCCGATGAGGACATCATAGCGATCGGTCGAGCGGAACGGGACTTCGGCGATCGCGCGGCGGTCCTGCGCCCGCAGGACCGGTCCGTTGAACCCGGCGGCCAGGCGAACCGGCTCGGCATAGCCGGGCGCCATGAAAACGCCGCCGGGCGAACCGGTGCCGGCGACGTGGGGGAAGGTCCCCATGTCCTTGTCGAGATGCTGGTACATCACCGTCGCCGACAGGTTGGGAAGCGGCTCGGCGCGCAGCGTTGCCCGTACCGCATGGGTCCGCTGCCAGGGCTTCGCGGGATTGCTCACGCTCCGCACCCCGTCGTAATCGTTGTGATCGACCAGCCCCGCCACACGGAGCGCGGCCGCTCCCTCGATCAGCGGCATGTTGAGCGCCGCGTTGGCGTTCACCCCGCCGAGGTTCGTGGCGGTCGCCTCGAGGTAGCCGCCCCACGCATCGATTTCGGGCTCGCGCGTCGTCAGCGTTATCGCGCCGGACGGTGCCGCGCGTCCCCGCAGAGTGCCCTGCGGACCGCGGAGCACTTCGATCTGCCGGGTGTCGAACAGCGACTGGAACAGGAAGCCCGAGCTGACCGGCGCGTCGTTGAGATAGAACTCGACCGTCGGACTGGCGGCGCTCTCGGTGGCGAAGGTAACGCCCCGCATCGAGGCCGTGTTGCTGAAGCCACGCGCACCGCTGGACAGATCGAGACCCGCCACCAGGTACTGGAGATCTTCGAAACGTTGAACGTTGAAACGCCGCAGATCGTGCGCGGTCACGGCGTTGACGGTCTGCGGCACGTTCTGCTGGATTTCCTCGCGGCGGCGCGCCGTGACGACGATCGTCGCCGGGTCGGTCATCGCCACCGGGGGACGGGGCCGCGGAGCAGCGGCCGCCGCGCGCGGCATTGCGCTCGTCCGGTCGACGAAGATCACGAAGACCCCGGAAGCCGTCGTCCTGACATTCAAGCCCGAGCCCGCGAGCATGCGGCGAAGCGCCAGGAGCGGTGGGTAGGTACCGGCGACCGCGCGCGAAACCCTCCCGCGGACGAGGTCGGGCGAGAACAGGAGCTGCCGTTTCGCCTGGCGAGAGAATTCGAGCAGCGCGCCGTCCAGGCGTTGCCCCGGAATCTCGATCTGCACGGCGCGGTCCTGCGCAGATGCTACAGCAGCATGCCCGACGCCAAGCGTCGCAGAGACGAACAGGGCGGCGCACCGCGCGGACGAGCAGGTCATGCGATGGCTCGCCGCAGCGCGCTGGGGCCGATGCAAACCATTTCCTCAGACAGCACCCGCATGCCGGCTTTCCACTCGGCCATGTCCCCTCCCGCACCTTCACTGGCGACAGAATCGGCGGAAGTGCAAGTGGTTTCGCCGCGGTAACGCGGCATCGAACCGAGCCGGACCGGAGCGATCCGCACTGGATCGACGTGAGAAAGATGCGATAGAGGCCGGCGATGCGGGATCTCGTCAAACCACCGAAGCCAATCGTTACGGCTCCGGAACGAACGCCATTCGCGACGGTACAGGCCGATCCCGATGCCGGCTTCATGCTGAACGCTCCGCACGCGAACGCGCCGCTCGTCGTGTCCTTCGCCTTCGTTTCCTGGGAAAGCCTGCCGGCCTTCGATTTCGTCGGCCGCGTCCAGAAGATGAGCGCTGCGACGCAGCGCCCGATCAACTGCCTCTACCTGCGCGATAGTGCAAACCTCTGGTATCAGCATGGCATCGCCGGGCTCGGCCGCAACGTTCACGAGACGGCCGCGCGCATCCGGCAGTTGATCGAGGCCGTGCGCCCGACTTCAGTCACCATGGTCGGCCAGTCGATGGGCGCCTACGCTGCCGTGCTCTACGGCGCCCTGCTGGGCGTGGACCGCGTCCTGGCCTTCGGGCCGCTGTCCTACCTGCGTTCGGACTGGGCCCGGCGCGACGACGACCTGCGCTGGATCGCCGTCATGGAGGCGCTGGAGCGGCATCCTCCCTCACCGCTCTATGACGATCTACCGGCCCTGCTCTCAGGCCTCGACGCGCTGCCCGAGATGCAGCTCGTCTATGGCACGGGAGCCGAGACCGACGGCAGCACCAACCTCGATCGGCTCCACGCCGAAAGGTTCGCGCAGGTCGAAGGGGTGCGGATCATGGACTTTCCGCAAGCGCCGCATGCGGTGGTGAAGTGGCTGATCGACGAGGGCAGGATGGATGCGCTGCTCCAGACCTGCCTGCTGGCCGAGCCCGGAACACCCCGGCGGGCTTTGGCGGCACCGCCGCCGTCCGCGGGGACGAGCCACCATCCGTCGTTCAACGACGAATGGCGCACCTGGATCGCGGAGAACCTGTTACACGGCGTCGATCCCGCCGACCTGCTCCTGGATCTCGCGGCGCAGGATTTTCATCTCGCCGAGGCACAGCGTGAAATCGACAAGGCTCTGCGCAGCCCTTACCTGGCCCCGGCCTTGCGACCGAAGGCGCCGGCGGCATCCTAGGGTGACCCCGTTCCGATTGTCGCGTTGCGGCATCGCTAGAGGCAAATGCGTATCCATCTGCGATGCCGCGGTTTGATTCGCCGACCGTGGCCAACGGGTACCTGACAGCTATCTCCGCGTGCGATTTTCACGACGAAGCCATTTTGGACGCAATCAGCGGACGTCCGATTTTCCCCATAGAACCAACGATTTGTGCGATGCAGCATAAATCTTGCTCATACTGAGCAGGTGCGGAAATATTACGCTTGACCACATTCGTAATATCCATACCTTATCCCTTGTCGCCCATCAAAGTAGGGCGGGGGCTCAACACAAAAGAATACCAGAACGACCACAAGGTGCCGGCATAGCCAGAGCGCCAAGGGAGGGATGTCACTTCACGATAGGCTCAAACAGCTAGGGGTCGGAGTGACTTATGAGATTGATTCGAAACACTTTACTTTCTGCGACCATGCTGATGGGCGTGAGCGCGACGCAGGTCTATGCGCAGGATGTCGCCGTCACCGCCAAGGATGAGGGTGACGAAATCGTGGTCACGGCAACCCGCCGCGCCACTTCGCTGCAGGACGCGCCGATCAACATCAGCGCGCTGAGCTCGCAGGAGCTTTCCAAGCAGCGCATCGACGACGCCAAGGGCCTCGCGGCCTTCACGCCGGGCCTGACCGTGGCCGAAACCGGCCCGCGCTCGGCCGGTACGATCATCATGCGCGGCATCTCGTCGTCGGATGCCGGCAGCGGCGCCAACTCCAACAGCGCGGTCGGCGTCTATCTCGGCGAAGTGCCGCTCTACCTCGACTTCAAGCTGCTCGACATCGCCCGCGTCGAAGTGCTGCAGGGACCGCAGGGCACGCTCTACGGCCTGGGCACCCTGTCGGGTGCGATCCGCTACATGCCCAACCGTCCGGACAGCAGCGACTGGTCGATCGACGCGCACCTCCGCGCCTTCGGTCAGTCGCAAAGCAAGGATGCGGGCATCAACGGCGACGTCACGATCAACGTGCCGATCGTGCAGGATCACATCGCCTTCCGTACGGTCGTGGGCTACTACGACAACCCTGGCTTCATCGACTACAACTACCTGCTCAAGCAGCCCGGCGTGTCGAATCCCCAGCCGGTCCGCGGGACGACCGCAGCCCAGGCCGGCCTCGGCACGGCAGCGCAGCAGGCCGCCAACTTCTACTCGAAGAAGGACCTCAACTACGAGCGCACCTTCACCACGCGCAACCAGCTGCTCCTCGAGCTGAATCCCGATGCGAAGCTGTACCTGACCTATGCGCACCAGCAGACGAAGACCGGCGGCACGCAGACGGTTCAGGCCGGCGTGCTGGGCACCGGTCGCTATGAATCGGCCAAGCGCTACCAGGAACCCGTGACCCGTACGTCGGACCTGTTCGCGGCCGAAGCGAACGTCAGCCTCGGCTTCGCTCAGGTGGTCGCCACCTCGGCCTGGACCAAGCAGACCACGGACACCTTCGGCGACCAGACCGACCTGCTGCTCGACCTGAACTATGGCTACGAGGCATTCCCGAACTATTCGGCCTATACCCAGTCGAACAACCGTACGAAGCAGTTCAACGCCGAACTGCGCCTGGTCTCGAGCCATGGCGGCCCGTTCAGCTGGGTCATCGGCGGCTTCTACAACAACATGCGCACCGGTTCGAACGGCAAGGAAGTGCTGCCCGGCTACGTCGCCTGGTACAATTCGACCCGCGCCGGCACGATCGTTCCGAGCACCGGCCTGCCGCGCCCGCCGATCAATCGCCCCGACGACCTCGAATACATCTCCTTCGTCAATACCCAGACCAAGGAAAAGGCCGTCTACGGCGAGGGCACGTTCAGCATCACCGACAAGTGGCAGGTCACCGGCGGCGTCCGCTACTTCAAGTACGACGCCTTCGCCGAGGGCGGCACGGACACCCCGCTGACCGCAAGCGGCCAGGTCCGGACCCCCTACCCCCTCGCCCAGATCATCCCGAGCCGCGTCCGGTCGGGATCGACGGCAGCCGATGGTTTCGTGTGGAAGGCCAACACCTCGTACAAGTTCAGCGAGGACCTGATGACCTACTTCACCTACAGCAAGGGCTACCGCACGGGTAACGTCAACCGCGTCGCACCGTGTATCATCCCGCTGCCGGCCGGTCAGAACGTCTGCGCCCTGCCGAGCGAACTGGCCTATCAGCCCGACAAGACGCGCAACATCGAACTCGGCGTCCGCGCCTCGCTGCTCGACAAGCGCCTGCAGCTGACCGGCTCGGTCTACCACGTCAAATGGACCGGCCTCCAGGTCCCGTCGCGCACGGTCAATGGTGCGGTCGGCATCACCGTCAACGGCAGCAGCGCAGTGTCGAAGGGTGTCGAATTCACCGCAAGGGTCAAGGTTACGCCGAACCTCTCGCTCCAGGGGAACTACAGCTACACCGACGCCTATCTGACCGCCGACGCCCCGGGCCTCGTCGTCAGCCAGGGCAAGTCCTACGGCGCCTTCGCCGGCGACCGCCTGCCGGGATCTTCCAAGCACGCGGGCTCGGCGCAGGTCACCTACACTCAGCCGCTCGCCAACGGCAACGAGATCGAGGCGAACTGGGCTGTCGCCTACAAGGGCGACGTCTACTCGCGCATCGGTCTGCGCGGTAACGGCGAGGTCATCCCCTCCTACACCACGCATCGCGCGTCGATCACCTATCGCGCCGAGCATTTCGACTTCGGCATCTACGCCGACAACATCTTCAACAAGTACGCCATCACCGGAATCAGCAACGACATCAGTTCGTTCAACCAGGTCCGCAATGGCATCGTCGAGCGTTACTATGCCCAGAATATCCTGGCACCGCGCCGCGTCGGCGTAGACTTCCGTTTCCGATACTAATACTCCGAACTATCGGGGCCTGTCGTTCAGGCGGGCCCCGACTTCTTGAAGATGAAACCCATACCGCGGTGGATTTTCATCGCCCGATCCCGGCCAGTCGCCTGACGCCACCCAGCCCGAAGCCACGCCGAACCGCGCCCTCGCGCCGTTACTGCGCCTTGGTCATAGGGATGATCTATGCCGATCATTGGCGACAAGTATCTGCCGCTTTGCCTTGGATTTTTACATCATTCCAGAACGTCTGATCGCCCCCGGCGGCCCGCAATACCGCGAGGATGCCAGTAGGGCCTGATACCAACGCCTAGTGCCTCATCAAGGGTTCCGCCAATGAGTGAAGCGATCACAATCGACAGACCGTCCTACATGGTAAGCGCACCCGTCACCATGGGACTGGACAATCTCGGCCGCGTCGAAGGCGGCCCGGTCAAGCAAGCCTTTTTCACCCACTTCCAGCCGGCATTCCTGCTCGCGGTCGTCGCGTTCTACTATTATGCGCCCGCCGAGTGGATCAAGCCGTCGGTCACCTTGTGGATCGGCCTCGGCGTCAAGTTCTTCATGCTGGCGATGGAGTGGGTCAGCCCCCGCTACAAGAGCTGGCAGCACACCTGGAAGGAGCTCGCTTGCGACACCTTCTACGTGGCCATGGGCATGATGGTCGTCCGCGTGTTCTTCGCGCCGATTAACAGCGACGCGATCATCACCTGGTTCCAGGACACGTTCGACCTCGCCAAGTTCGCCTGGTTCATGGGCCTGCCCCTGCTGATCCAGGCCTTCGCGATCTCGTTCATCGGTGACTACTTCCAGTACTGGATGCACCGCGGCATGCACAACTGGTACCCGCTGTGGGTCACCCACGCGCCGCACCACTTCGTCACGCAGCTCAACATCCAGAAGGGCAGCATCGGCAACCCGATCGAGATCTTCCTGATCGGCCTCGGCGTCGGCGGGCTGTTCGACTTCCTGCCGCGCGCGGCCCTGCTGGCCGGTGCCTTCGGCCTGGCGGTCGGCACCTACCAGCACTGCAACATCCGCTTCAACACGCCGAAGTGGTGGTTCAAAATCTTCAACACGACCGAGCACCACAGCCTGCATCACGCTCAGGACTACGACAGCACCCGCAGCAACTACGCCGGCACCTGGATCTTCATCGACCGCATGCACGGCACCTGCCGCGATGGCGAGGCCGAGCTCCTGGGCCAGGAAGGCGGCCGCCGCATGTCGATCTGGGAAACGATGCACTACACGTTCACAGAGCCGTACAAGCTGCTCAAGGCGAAGTTCGGCGCACGTCGCGGCATGGTCGCGGTCCCGGCCGAATGACGCAAGCGACCTCGCGGTGCTGGTCCCCCTCAGCAGCCGGCGCCGCGAGGTTCGCAACCACGAGACAACATCATCGCGTCGCTATCTCGAAGGAAAACCCGTGAACCTACGTTTCATCGACTGGATCTGGCGCGTTAGGGGCTCTGTCGATACGGGATCGAGCCAATCGCCCGCGGCGGTCTTCAGCAAGATCGACATCCTGTTTCAGGAAGAGAACACCACCCGCCGGATCGACGGCGACACGCTGACCTTCACCAAGTCGCGCCAGCGCCCGCAGGACAAGATGTCGGTCTTCGACGGCGGCACGCTCCGCGTCACCGACGGCGTGCTGCGCTTCGACATGATGAGCAAGGCGCTGCTGGCCTGCTTCCTGGCGCCGCTGATGTTCTACGCGGTCGGCCAGCTCGGCGTGGCGATGGACAAATGGCGCAATCCGCCCGAAGTCGTCGCCGCCAAGGCCGAGGCCGCCAAGAAGCGGCAGCTGGTCAAGCCCGAGGACGTGCCGATGAACGCGGTCGACCAGATGCTCGGCGCGCCGAAGCCCGAAAAGAAGAAGGGCGGCGAGGAAATGGGCAAGCGGAACCGCAAGCCCTCGATGACCACCGCCTACGTCTTCATGGGCATCTTCTTCGCGCTGTGGGTCGTCGGCCACTTCCTCGAGAACTATCTGTTCCGCTCGCGGGTCCGCAAGCTGCTGGCGGAAGAACCCGAGACCTCGCTGGACTTCGCAGCGACCCCGGCCTGAACACCGCCGAATTACAGGACGCCGGGTCGCCCGCTTAGCGGACGGCCCGGCGTTTTCGTTAGCGCACGGCCCAGCGTTCTCGAACGACCTTTTCCAGCACCGCGAGCGGCATCGATCCGTAAGCCAGCACGGCGTGGAATTCCTTGAGCGTGAAAGCCGGATTCTTCTTGGCCTCGTCGCGCAGGCGCACCCAGGCGGTGTGGCCGATCTTGTAGCTGCAGGCCTGCCCCGGCCAGACCGTGTAACGGTCGATCTCGCCCTGGCTGCGTCCGCGCGCGATGCCCGTAGCGGCCATGAAATAGTCGGTCGCCTTTTCACGGCTCCAGCGCTTGGCATGCATGCCGCTGTCGACCACGAGCCGGGTCGCGCGGAACAACAGCGATTGCAGATAGCCGACCTGCCCCAGCGGATCGCCCTCGAACATGCCCAGCTCGTCGGCGAGCTGTTCCGAATAGAGCGCCCAGCCCTCGGAGTAGCCCGAGAACCCGGCGCGGCGGCGGACGAGCGGGATCTCCGGGCTTTCCAGCGCCGCCATGACCTGGAGGTGATGGCCGGGCACCGCCTCGTGATGGGTCAAGGTGGCGAGGCCGAACTTGGGGCGATCGAACGTATCGCGCAGATTGATGTAGTAGATGCCCGGCCGCGAACCATCGAGCGTGGCCGCCTCGTAGTAACCGCCCGGCGCGCCGGCCTGGATGCTCGGCGGAACGCGGCGCACTTCGACCGGCGCCTTGGGCAGCGTGGCGAAGACCTCGGGCAGCCGCCGGTACATAGCCTCGATCTGCCGGTTCAGCTGCGCGAGCAGCGCCGCCCGCCCCTCGTCGGTGTTGGCATAGAGCTGATCGGGCCGCTTGTTGAGCTCGATTAGCCGTTCGCCGACCGTGCCCTGGCTCATGCCCTGCGCCTTGAGGATCGCATCGATCCGCCCGCCGAGTTCGGCGACCTGTTCGAGCCCGAGCCGATGGATCTCGTCGCCGCTCATCCGCACCGTCGTCGCCGCTTCGGCCGCAGCGGCATAGTAGGCCTCGCCATCGGGCAGGCGCCAGCAGCCGGCGTCGTGCACCGCCCTGCCGCGCAGCTCGGTGACCAAGGCGCGCTGACGGTCCAGCGCCGGGAAGACCTTCTGTTCGACGATCGCCGTCGCCCGCGCCACGCGGCCTGCCGGGAGCCCGGCCTCGGCCAGTTTCCTGGCGAAGCTCGCGACCATCACGCTCTGCTCGGCGGGCACGTCGCGCGCCGCGGCGAGCAGGCGCAAAGTCGTATCGAGGATGTAGTCGGGCGCGAACGCGCCCTTGGCGGCGTCACCGCGCTGCTGCTCGTTGTTGTCGTCGATCGCCTTGGGAAAGGCCTCGAGCCGCGATAGATAGGCGTCGGCTTCGACCGCGTCGCGCACGCGCACCTGCGCGTCGAGAAAGTCCGGCACGTCGCGATAGGCGCCGCTGAGTTGGCTCAGGACATAGGGCGACCAGATCGAGCCGCGCGAGAAACCGCCGCCATAGGGAAAGCGCTCGGCCCCGGTGATCGCCCTGTCGAGCTGATAGGCCATGACCTCGTGATCGATCCGCGCGAAGCGTGAGAGCGTCGCCACGTCGATCCTGCGGAGCGCTGCGAGATCGGCCTTGGCCCGGGCGAGCCGCCGGGCGCTGGCCGCCCCCGACAGATCGTCGAGCCGGGCCTTGAGCGGCGCGCGGCGGCCCGTGTCGAGCCCGAGGTTCGTCGCGCTTTCGGGCTCCTCGTCGAGCCGCACGTGGAAGATGCGATCGAGCAGCTCGTGCAACGCCTTGTCGCCGGCTCCGGCGGTGGGCGCGGCGGCAAGGCGCATCGGCGCGATCGTCGCTGCAGCCGCGCCAAGGACGAAGGTACGGCGTTCCATGATGATCCCCCGGTTGCAGGCCAGTCCGCACTATAGGCGGACCGTCAGGTCCCGCAAACCGTCCACTCGCGCGATCAGATTTCGCCGGCTTTCGCGAACTTGGCGATGTGATCGGCAGCGCGGAAGGCCAGCGCCTCGATCGTCTGGGTCGGCTGGCCGCGTCCCGAAGTCACCATGCTCGAACCGTCGCAGAGGAACAAGTTCTTGACGTCGTGCGTGCGGTGGTACTTGTCGATCACCGACGAACCCGCATCGTTGCCCATGCGGCAAGTGCCGAGCAGGTGGACGCCGCCGCTGGCCTCGCCGACCTCACCCGGGACGATCTGCACGGCCCCGGCCGCGTCCATGATCTCGACCGCGCGCTCGACCTGCCACTTGGCATGCTTCACGTCGTCGGGATGGTCCTTGTAGGTCACGCGGATCGCCGGGACACCCCAGTCGTCCTTGAGCTCGGGATCGATGTCGACGCGGTTGGTCTCCTGCGCCAGCGAGGTGCCGTGGCCCGAGCAGTTCATCCAGTAGGTGTAGGACTCGAGGTATTCCTTGAACTCCGGCCCCCAGTTGGGCGTCCCCTTGGGCACGCTCTGGCCCCAGGTCAGCGGCCCGCCCGAGCGCGCATCGAAGCCGCCGCCGCCGTAGAAGCCGCGCTTGGGATCGGAATCGTAGAAGTCGTGCATGATGCGCGTGACGTTGGCGCCCTTGTATTCGTTGAGCGGATGCTCGAACCGCGCCTGGGCACCGCCGCCCTTGTTGAACATCAGGTAGCGACCGACCTTGCCGCTCGAATTGGCCAGGCCCTGCTCGAAACCGTTGGTGGCGGAGTTGAGCAACAGCTTCGGCGTCTCGGCGCCATTGGCGCAGACCACGACGGCGCGCGCGTTCTGGAACTGCTCCTTGCGGTCGCTGTCGTAGTAGTAGACGCCGGTCGTGCGTCCGGCCTTGTTCATGCCGATGCGGAAGACGTAGCTCTCGGAGCGCACCTCGCAGCGGCCGGTGGCCTCTGCCTCGGGGATCACGGTCCAGACCGACGACGACTTGGCCATGACCTCGCAGGCGAAGCCGCCGCACAGGCCGCACTGCGCGCAGGCCGGGCGGTCGCGATAGGTCACCGAATTGATCGCCATCGGCGCCGGGAACGGATGCAGCCCGAGCTTGCGTGCGCCGCGCTCGAACAGCACGCCCGAGGACTTCACCGGCAGCGGCGGCATCGGATAGGGCTTCGAACGCCAGGGATCGAACGGGCTCGCGCCCGCCAGGCCCGAGACGCCGACTTCCCACTCCACCTTGGTGTAATAGGGTTCGAGTTCGGCATAGGTGATCGGCCAGTCGACCAGGCTCGCGCCTTCGATGCCGCCGTAGCGGCTACCCTCGATGAAATCGATCTCGTGCAGGCGCCAGAAGTTGGCGTTGAAATGGGTCGAGCTGCCGCCGACGACGCGCGCATAGGTCAGCGGATTGCGGCCGGCGGTACGCTCGGCCTTCTCGGTCGCGTCGCGGCGGAAGGTCTGCGGATTGGTCGCCGGGTTATTGGTGATGCCCGAGAGTTGGCGGTATTTGAGCTCGTCGTGCTCGAACTCGTGCGCCTCCATGCGCGGGCCCTGCTCCATCACGACGACGCTGTTGCCGGCGCGCGCCAGCTCGCGCGCCATGATGCCGCCCGAGGAACCCGAACCGACGACGATGAAGTCGACCGTCTCGCTGGTCTTGAATGTCTTGCGATCCATGAGGCGGGCTCCGTCAGGCGGTGTAGGGCTTGGTGCCGGGATAGGGTTCGAAGCCCGCGTAATCGCGGTCGTAGTAACCGAAAGGCGGCTCCCAATAGTGGTTGTCCTCGACCCCGATCAGCTTCCAGCCGAGGTTGTCGTGGTTGCCGCCGTACTTGGGCAGCGCGATCAGGCCGAGCACGGTCAGGCGCCGCACCGCCGTGAAGAAGGGCGTCTTGTCCGCCTCCTTCAGCCAGGCGGTCTGCTGCGCCTCGGGCGCCGCGGAGAACGGCGCGCCGGCGCCGTAGCGCGCGGCATAGGCGCTGCCGAACTCGGTCAGGCCCTTGCGAAAGGCGGGCAACTGGCCGGCGAAGAAGCTGCCGAGCGCATTGTCGATGAAGTAGATCACCCGCGCATCGCGGGCACCGGGGGTGGCGCCACCGGGCACGATCCGGTTGGCGATCGCGTCGACCTCGGCCGCCTCTGCCGCGGTCAAGGTGGTCAGGCTGGTGGGTCCCGCCGCCGCGTCGTGACCGGCATGATCGGCATGTTCGGCCGCCACCGCGATCTGCGGCCAGTTCAGCGTGATCCAGCCGACGCTGGCCAGGTTGCCCACGGCCGCGAGGAACTGGCGACGCGAGGGGATTGGTTGTTCCATGGGCCGCTCCGAATCTGGCTGGAAAGCCCACGATTCCTGCGCCCCAGGCATCCGACCGGGGAATACGGCAAACGGCGCATGGACGAGACGCGCCTGACGCTATGAGTTGGCGGACCCGGCTCGCTGGGGCGGGGTTTGTTTTTGGTCATTCTTGCGCGCTATGACGCAAGCAATGAAGCGACGGTCGATAGCCATTGCCGGATGCGGAATCGGCGGCTTGGCGACCGGGCTCCTGCTCGCGCGCGCCGGCGAACGCGTTGCCCTGTTCGAACGGTTCGAAAAGCCGAGGCCTATCGGATCCGGCCTGATGATCCAGCCGACGGGGCTGGCCGTGCTCGCGAAATTGCACCTGGCGGAGCGGATCCGGCACGAAGGTGCCCGGATCGACCGCTTGTTCGGCCGGGCCGGCGACCGCGTGGTCCTGGATGTAAGCTATTCGGCGATGCCGCGCGGCGACCGCTTCGGCATCGGCATCCACCGCGCCAGTCTGTTCGCCGCCCTGCATGACGCGATCCTGGCCGAAGGCATCGATATTCGCACGGATCACACCGTCGTCGGCTCGCGGCTTGTCGCCGGCGGACGGTCGCTGCTCTTCGCTGACGGACAAGCCAGCGAAGGCTTCGATCTTGTCGTCGATGGACTGGGAACGCGTTCGGCCTTGGCTCCGCCCACCGGCTACGAGTTGGACTATGGTGCGCTTTGGGCCAGTCTCGATTGGCCCGGCGGCAGCCCCCTCGATCCCCACACACTGTCGCAACGCTATCGCCGGTCGAGCACCATGGCGGGTGTACTGCCCTTGGGTGTCGGCGCCGGTGAGACCCTGCGTGCGGCCTTCTTCTGGTCCCTCAAAGGCACGGACTATCCGCGGTCGCGAGAAACCGGACTGGCCGCCTGGAAACAGGAAGTTCTGGCGCTCTGGCCCGAGTGCGAGCCCTTCCTCGAGCAGATCGTCGATCGCGATCAACTGACCTTTGCCCGCTATGCCCACCGCACCCTGAAAACACCCCTGGAAGACAGGCTGGTGCACATCGGCGATGCCTGGCACTCGGCCAGCCCGCAGTTGGGCCAGGGGGCGAACATGGCGCTGCTCGATGCCTGGGCCCTGGCGAGGGCCTTGTCGGAGCATGGAGACATCGCGCAAGCGCTCACAGAGGCGATTGCGTTGCGTCGTCGCCACGTCAAACTCTACCAGGCGCTGACCTGCTTGTTCACGCCGGTCTACCAGTCCGACAGCCGCCTGCTGCCCTTCGTACGCGATCGATTGGTCGGCCCTGTCTCGAAGCTCTGGCCCGCCACCGCCATCCAGGCATCGATGGTCAGCGGCTTGATCGGTGATCCGCTCGGCACACTAGGCCTAGAGGAATATTCTGCCTTGGTCGAAACCCAGGCCTTGCCGGCATGACGGCCGAGCCCGTGCGCCGTGTGCTCGTCCTCGGGGGCTATGGCGGCTTTGGCGGCCGCATCAGCCGGCGCCTGGCAGGCCAAGGACTGGAGGTGCTCGTCGCCGGACGTTCGTTCGCCAAGGCGGAGGCCTTCTGTCGTGGCGATCCGCATCTGATCCCCGTCGAACTCGAGCGCTCGGACATCGTCGCGGCGCTGTCGCAGCACGCCCCCGACCTGCTCGTGGATGCTTCGGGCCCGTTCCAGGCCATGGACCTCACGATCCCGCGAGCCTGCATCGCCGCGGGGGTCCACTATTGCGATATCGCCGATAGCAGAGCTTTCGTCACCGCGGTGCCGGAACTCGACGCCGCCGCGCGCAAACGCGGGGTCGTCTTGATCTCGGGCGCGTCGAGCGTCCCGGCGCTTTCCGGCGCGGTGGTCCGAGAGCTTTCGACAGGGCTCGACCGAGTGACCGCAGTCGAGATCGCGATCAGTGCTTCGAACCGCGCCGCGGCCGGTCCTGCCGTAGCGGCAGCGATCCTGGGTCAGGTCGGCAAGCCTTTCCGCGCTCGACGCAGCGGGCGCGAGGACATCGCATATGGCTGGCAGGAACCGATCCGCATCGATTTCGAAGTGGCGGGCCTGCGTCCACTCCGAGGCCGCCGCGTCGCACTCGTCGACGTGCCCGACTTCGCACTGATGCCGGATAGTCTGCCGGGCACGCCGAGTGTGATATTCCGCGCGGGCACCGAGCTCGATTTCCAGAACGTCGCGCTGGGACTGCTGAGCTGGCCAGTCCGCTGGGGCTGGCTGGGATCGCTTGCCGGCCTCGCCCGCTGGATCGCACCCATGCAGCGGCTGACGGCGCGGCTGGGAAGCGACCGATCGGCCATGAGACTGCGCCTGTTCGGCCTTGATGGCAACCAGCGGCTGGAGCGGCGTTGGACCTTGATTGCGGAGCACGGCGACGGACCCGAGATTCCGGCCCTCGCCGTGCCCCCGCTTGCCGCGCGCATCCTGGCGGGCGCAGAGCCGCCCGGCGCCCGAGACGCCGGGCAAGCCCTCAGGCTCGCCGATTTCCAGGACGCCTTCGCTGGCCTCGCGATCGCGCATGCGACCAGCGAACGAACGCTTCGGCCACCGCTCTACGCCCGCGTCATGGGCAGCCGCTTTGCGGAGCTGCCCCAGGCACTGCGGCGGATCCACGAGGTTCTCCGCGACGGCGGCGCCTCGGGCGAGGCCGAAGTCACCGGGCCCGCGAACCCACTCGGCAAACTAGTCGCCCGCATCATGCGCTTTCCAGTTGGGGGACGATACCCGCTCCACGTCTCGTTTAGCGAACGCGACGGTGGCGAGCACTGGACGCGCCATTTCGGCGCTCGGGCCTTCGCCAGTTCGCTGGAGGAGGCGGACGACTGCCTTGTCGAACGGTTCGGACCATTACGCTTCCGCTTCGACCTGCCGAGCGATCATCGCGGTCTAGAGATGCGGATGGTGGGTTGGTCGGCCTGGCGCGTGCCGCTGCCGCTCTTCCTCGCGCCCCGGTCGCGCGCGCAGGAGTGGGAAGAGGATGGCCGCTTCTGCTTCGACGTTCCGATCGCGCTGCCGCTCATCGGCCGTATCGTTCATTATCGGGGGTGGCTGACCGCCAGCTAGCCCGCTGCGCTTCGGGCTTCGACTACCGCGCCCGTATGGTCAGGCATTGCGACACCACGCCGATCGGACCCGTGCGGTCGTGCAGCGTGCTGTTGGTCAGGCCGATGCCCTCGGTGCCGAACGACACGGTCGTATCGAAGCCCAGCCAGGGGCCTTGCGGCTCGGCGAAAAGGTGAACGGTCAGGTCGACGTTGGGAAAGGCCACCGCATTGACCGCTTCTCGCGGAGCCAGGCCGTTGGCGATATCGACGATGGTCAGGGCCTGCGCGATCGTGCTGACCGCCTCGCCGGCGACGAGCGCGAGGTCGCTGCGCACCCAGGACGCCGCGCGGCCTTTCGCCAAGGGGGTGCGGCGAACGTCGACGCTGCGCACGAAGCCGCCGGGCCAGGTCTCGCCGACTTGCCACGGCGCCATCGATTCCAGCGACGGGATCGCCGGGAAGGCCGTGCCCGCGAAGGCCCCCGTGTCGAAGGCCTGAAGCAACCAGGCGCGCGCGACCACGGCGGTGCGGCCGCCATGGGCCAGGCGCGCCTCGACCAGCTCGATCGTCCGCCCCGGCCGCAGCACCGAGACCTCGACCTCGACGACGTCGATCGGCAGGGTGCCGAGGATGTCGTAGGACAGGCGCACGAGCCGCAGTCGGTCGTCGCGCCGGGCAGCATGATCGCGCTCGATGGCGTGGGCGATCAGGCCCAGCGCCGGCGCGATGTGCTGTTCGGCCGGATTCCAGGCGCCGCCGACATGCTCGGAGGCGCGGAAGCTGCTGGGTCCCAGGCGTTCGAAATAGAACATCGCGCGCGTCCTAAGCCCCGGCGCCGATCAGTTCGCGACCGATCAGCATGCGGCGGATCTCGTTGGTGCCCGCGCCGATGTCGAGCAGCTTGGCGTCGCGCAGGTAGCGCTCGACCGGCCAGTCCTTGGTATAGCCGGCGCCGCCCAATGCCTGGACCGCCTCGCCCGCGACGCGGAAGGCGCTTTCGCTGGCCAGCAGGATCGCACCCGCCGCGTCGAAGCGCGTGGTCTGGCCGGCGTCGCAACTGCGCGCGACGGCATAGGTGTAAGCGCGCGCCGATTGCAGCGCGACGTACATGTCGGCGACCTTGGCCTGCATCAGCTGGAAGGTGCCGATCGCCTTGCCGAACTGCTTGCGCTCGCGGACGAAGGGGATGACCGTGTCGAGGCACGACTGCATGATACCGAGCTGGAGCCCGGCGAGGACGACGCGCTCGTAGTCGAGCCCGCTCATCAGCACACCGACGCCGCCATTGAGCGGCCCCATGATCTGGCTCTCGGGCACGAAGCAGTCGTCGAACACGAGCTCGGCCGTCGGCGAGCCGCGCATGCCCAGCTTGTCGATCTTCTGGCCGATCGAGAAGCCCGCAAAGTCCTTCTCGATGAGGAAGGCGGTGATGCCTTTCGAGCCTTCGCCCGTCTTCGCATAGACCACCAGGGTATCGGCATAGGTGCCGTTGGTGATCCAGAACTTGGTGCCGTTGAGCCGGAAGCCGCCCGCGACCGCCTCGGCCTTGAGCTTCATCGAGACGACGTCCGAACCGGCGCCGGCCTCGGACATGGCGAGGCTGCCGACGTGCTCGCCCGAGATCAGCTTGGGCAGGTACTTCGCCTTCTGCTCGGGCGTGCCCCAGCGGCGGATCTGGTTGACGCAGAGGTTCGAGTGGGCGCCGTAGCTGAGCCCGACCGAGGCCGAAGCGCGGCTGACCTCCTCGACCGCGATGACGTGGTCGAGATAACCGAGTCCGAGCCCGCCCTGGTCTTCCTCGACGGTGATGCCGTGCAGGCCCAGCTCGCCCATCGCCGGCCAGAGCTCGCGCGGGAACCAGTCCTCGGCATCGACCTTGGCGGCGAGCGGCGCGATCCGCTCGTCGGCGAAGCGCGCGGTGGCTTCGCGGATCATCTGGGCGCTTTCGGGCAGGCCGAAGTCGAAGTCGGGGGTCGCGCGCATGTGCCATCCTCTCGCTGTCTCGCGGGTCGAACGGCATCATACGCATCTGCCGCATCCGAAGAAAATTGAAACGGCGACGGCATCAGTATAGAAAAAATCTATGATAAAGCGGTCGCACATTCGCCATTTCCTGGCCGTGGTCGAAACCGGCAGCTTCACCCAGGCCGCGCACCGCATCCGCGTGACCCAACCGACACTGTCGCTCGGGATCGCCGAGCTCGAACGGCTGGTCCAGACGCAGCTTTTCGTGCGCACGCGCAAGCGGATCGGACTGACCGACGCCGGCGCGCATTTCCTGCCGATCGCACGCGATCTCGAGCGCGGCTTCCGCCAGGCTGACGCCTTCGGCCGCGGCGAAGGCGACGACTGGCCGCAGCTCAAGCTCGGGGTGATCCGCTCGATTTCCGCCGAACTGCTCGAAACGGTGGTGGCCGCGCTCGCCGCGGAATTCTCGATCGAACTGATCGAAGGCACCGATTCCGAGCTGCGCGCGGCGCTGGCCAGCCATCGCATCCATCTCGCGCTCGGCGTGATCGGCGCGGACACGAGCCATGTGGTGCCGCTGCTCGACGAGCCTTTCGTCATGCTGGTGCCGCAGGATCGAGACCTCGCCAGCCCGGTCCGCCCCGAAGATCTCGCGGCCGAAGTCATGATCCTGCGCCGCGGCTGCGAGAGCCTCGACGAAACCAGCCGCTTCTTCACTCGCCACGACGTCCGCCCGCGCTTCGCCTTGCGCAGCGACAGCGACGAGCGCTGCATCCGCATGGTCGCCGCGGGGCTCGGCATGACCACCGCGCCGCTGTCGCTGCGCGGCCCAGGGACGAAGCCGATCGTGGTGGCGGGCTACGATCTGCGCCGGACGATCGGCTTTCGCGCCGAGCCCGACTGGCTGGCCGAAGCCCAGGCGCCATTCGGGCGAGCGGTGGCGCAGATACGGGAGCGCCTGCTCGTGTCGCTGGATCGCGTCGGACGCATCGTCGGCGAGCGGCCGCACATCGTGATAGAGGCTTGAAAAGCCTTACCCCACCCCGAGTTCGACCTCCATCACCTTGCGCATCTCGAACTTCTGCGCCTTGCCCGTGACCGTCATCGCGAAGGCCTCGACCACGCGGACGTAGCGCGGCACCTTGTAGTGGGCGATGCGGCCCTTGCAGTGGGCGATGATCTCCTCGCCCGAGAGCACCACACCGGGCTTGGCAATGACCCAGGCGCAGACCTCTTCGCCGTATTTCTCGTCGGCGACGCCGAAGACCTGGGCATCGGCCACCGCCGGATGGGTGAGCAGGTATTCCTCGATCTCGCGCGGGTAGATGTTCTCGCCGCCGCGGATGATCATGTCCTTGATCCGGCCGGTGATGCGGACGTAGCCGGCGGCGTCGATCGTCGCGAGATCGCCCGAATGCATCCAGCCCTCGGCATCGATCGCCTCGGCGGTCTTGTCGGGATCGTTCCAGTAGCCGAGCATCACCGCATAGCCGCGCGAGCAGTATTCGCCCTGTTCGCCGATCGGCAGGGTCGCGCCGTCGGGGCCGATCACCTTGGCCTCGGCATGCGGGTGGACGCGGCCGACCGTGCCGACGCGCTCCGCCAGCGGATCGTCGGTCGCGGTCTGAGTGGTCAGCGGGCTGGTCTCGGTCATGCCGTAGCCGATCGTCACCTCGCGCATGTTGAGCTTGTCGATCACCGCCTGCATCGTCGCCACCGGGCAGGTCGCGCCGGCCATGATCCCGGTGCGCAGAGTCGAGACGTCGTAGTCGGCCAGGTCGGGCCGGTTGAGGATCGTGATGAACATCGTCGGCACGCCGTAGAGCGCGGTGCAACGCTCGGCCTGGACCGCTTCGAGCGCCAGTCCGGGATCGTAGGCCTCGCCCGGATAGACCATCGCCGCGCCGCTGGTCAGCGAAGCCAGGTTGCCCAGCACCATGCCGAAGCAGTGGTAGAGCGGTACCGGTATGCAGATCGCATCGTCTGGCCCGACGCCGATCAGCCGCCCGGCGAAATAGCCGTTGTTGAGGATGTTGCGGTGGGTCAGCGTCGCGCCTTTGGGGAAGCCCGTGGTGCCGCTGGTGAACTGGATGTTGATCGCATCGTTGCGGTCGAGCGTTGCGGCGACGGCGTCGAGCCGCGCACGATCGACCGGCGCACGCAGCGCCGCCCAGGGCAGGAAACCTTCGTGCTCGCCCTCGCCCAGCGCGACCATCAGCCGCAGTTGTGGCAGCCTCTCGGGTCCCAGTTCGCGCAGCATGGCGATATAGTCGCTGGACTTGAACGCGCTCGCGATGACGAGCACCGAGCAGCCGACCTTGTTGAGCGCATAGTCGACCTCGGAGGTGCGGTAGGCCGGATTGATGTTGACGAGGATCGCACCGATCTTGGCCGTGGCGAACTGGATCACCGTCCATTCGGCGCAGTTCGGCGCCCATATGCCGACGCGGTCGCCCTTGCCGACGCCCCGGTCGAGCAGGCCGCAGGCCACGCGATCGACCTCGGCATCGAGTTCGGCCCAGGTATAGCGCAGCCCCTGGTGGCGCGAGACGAGCGCGGGGTTCGGCCCCCACTGCCGCGCCGCCGCCTGCAGCGCTTCGCCGATCGTGATCTCCAGAAGCGGCGTTTCGGTCGGCCCGGCGGCGTGGCTGGTCTCGATCATCGGGCGATGTTCACCACTTGCGTCTGCGTATATTCGGCCAGGCCTTCGACCGATTGCTCGACGCCGAGGCCCGAGTTCTTGAAGCCCGCCATGGGGATATGCGGACCGATCGCGATGTGCTGGTTGACCCAGACCTGGCCGCTCTCGATCCGCCCGGCGATCGCCGCCGCGCGCTCGACGTCCCTGCCCCAGACCGAACCGCCGAGACCATATTCGCTGGCATTGGCGCGCATGACGACGTCGTCGATGTCGGCATAGGAAATCACCGGCAGGATCGGGCCGAACTGCTCCTCGTCGACGATCCTATCACCATCGGTGACGTCGCGCACGATGGTGGGCGCGATGAAGAAGCCGTCGCGATCGAGCACCTGACCGCCGGCGATCACCTTGCCGTCGCGCCGCGCGGTCTCGAGGAAACCCTGGACCTTCTCGAACTGCGCGCGGTTCTGGATCGGGCCGATCGACGTGCCCTGCTCGAGCCCGTCGCCGACCACCGCCTCCTGCGCCAGCCGCGCCAGTTCCTCGCACATCGCGTCGTAGATGTCCTCGTGGACGTAGGCGCGCTTGACCGCGAGGCAAACCTGGCCGGCGTTGAGGAAGGCATTGCCGAAAATCGCCTTGGCCGTCGCCTTGATGTCGACGTCGTCGAGCACGATCGCCGGATCGTTGCCGCCGAGTTCCAGGGTCACGCGCTTGAGCCCGCTGGCGGCATTGGCGACGATCGCCTTGCCCGTACCGGTCGAGCCGGTGAAGCCGATCTTGGCGACGTCGGGATGCGAGGTCAGATGGGCGCCGAGGTCGTTGGCATCGGTGATGATGTTGACCACGCCCGCGGGGAATATCTCGCGGCAGAGCTCGCCGAGCTTGAGCGCGGTGACCGGTGTGGTCGGCGCGGGCTTGAGCACGATGGCATTGCCCGCGAGCACGGCCGGGCCGATCTTCCAGCAGGCGACGAGCAGCGGGAAGTTCCAGGCGATGATACCGACGACCACGCCCAGCGGCTTGTGCCGGACCGCGATGTAGCCCTGGTCGTCGTCCTGGATCACCCGGTCGGGCAGGTCGAGCGTGGCGTAGTGGCGCAGGTAGCCTTCGGTCCAGGCGACCTCGCCCTGGGCCTCGGGCAGCGGCTTGCCCTGTTCGAGGGTCAGGCTGCGCGCCAGCGCATCGGCATTGGCGGCGACGGCATCGGCGAGCGCGACGATCCGCGCGCGCCGTTCGTCGATCGGCGTCGCGCCCCAGCCCGGCAGCGCCGCCTTGGCCGCGGCGATCGCGGCCTCGGCCTGGCGCGGCGAGGCGCGCGGCACCGTGACGAAGGGCTGCCCCGTCGCGGGATTGACGACCTCGAGGGTCGCGTCGCCCGCGACGAGTTCGCCGCCGATCAGCAGTCGGTACTCGGTCATGATCCTCAGCCCTTCGTTTTCGTTCTTCAGAACTTGGTGCCCACGGTGACGCCGTAGGTGCGCGGGTTGCCGATGTGGTTGTAGTCGAGCCCGAAGCCCGCCAGCAGATCGACGCGCGAGGTGAAGTAGAACTTGTTGGTCAGGTTCTTGCCCCAGACCGAAGCGTTCCAGCGTCCGTCCGCGGTCTCGAAGTCGAGATGGGCGCCGACGATGGCATAGCTGCTCTGGCGCAGCCGGGGCACGTTGAGCACTTCGAAGAACTGGCTCGACTGGTAGGCCATGTCGGGGTGGAACGAGAGCCGGCCGCTGTCGTTGTCGAACAGGGTGAGGTCGGCGCCCAGGTTGAAGGTCACGCTCGGCGCGTTCGACAGGCGGTTGCCCTAGACGTTGACGCCGCTGACCGTGCCGCGCAGGATCTTGGTCGAGAGCACGCCCAGGCCCCCGCGCAGCGACAGCATGTCGCTCGCGCGGATCGAGAGCTCGGCTTCGCCGCCGTAGATCCGCGACTTGTCGATGTTGAGCAGGGTCTGCGCCGCCGTCGCCGGATCGACGTTGATGAACTGCTGGTTGCGATAGTCGTAATAGAAGCCCGCCATGTTGAGCGTGATCGAGCGCCCGGCGAACTGGAGCTTGGCGCCGACCTCGTAGGCCGTGACCTTCTCGGGCTTGGCCACCGAAAGCTCGGAAGGATCGAAGAAGGCCTGGGCGTTGAAGCTCGGCGCGCGATAGCCTTTCGACACGTTGGCATAGAGCAGGTCGTTGTCGGCGAACTTGAGGTCGATGCCGATCTTTCCCGAGAGATTGTCGGTCTTGTAGCGCAGCTCCGAATTCGGGATCAGGTTGGTGACGAGCACGCCATCGACGCCGAAGGCATTGGCCTCGAAGTCGCTCTGCCGGCCGCGGTCGTTGGTATAGCGCAGGCCGCCGCGCAGGGTCACCGCATCGGACACCACGTATTTGAGATCGGTGTAGACCGCGAAGCTCTTCTTGATCTGGGTGAACCGGTTGTTGAACAGGCAGCCGAGCGGGAAGCCGACCGCGCAGTCATTCGCGGTGATGCCGGGCAGTCCGTCGGAATCGACGTCCTTGCCGATCTCGAAGGTGGTGCGGTTGAAGACCTTCTCGCGGTTGTAATAGACGCCGAGGATGAAATCGAACGGGCCGCCGGTGTCGCTGGTCAGGCGCAGGTCCTGCGCAAACTGGCTGGCCTTGTCGTAGTAGGGGATTTCGAGCGTCTGCCCGGCGATGCCGTCGGTATCCTCATAGAACGAAAGCTTGCCGTCGTCGTAGGAGGTGATGCTGGTCAGGGTCAGCCAGTCGGCCACGTCGATGTCGGTGGTCAGCGCGACCGACCAGGTTTCCGCCAGGCGGCGATCGTCGATGTTGGCGGCGATCTCCCACTTGCCCAAGCCCGGCCTGTTCACCGCCTCGGGCTGCGCATAGATGCCGTAGTTGCGCGGCGTCTGCCGGCTGTAGGAGCCGCGCAGGGTCATGCGCAGGCCGTCGGTCGGCTCGACATAGAGTGTGCCGCGCAGCGCCCATTCGCGCACGCTGGCGAGATCGGCCTTGCCCGGCACGACGTTCTTGAACCAGCCATCGGCATTGGCGAAGACGCCCGCGAGGCGCAGCGCCGCCTTGTCGCCCAGCGGCAGGTTGATCGCGCCGTTGACGTCGATCCGGTTGTAATTGCCGTAGCCCGCGTTGAAATAGCCGCTGGTCTCGCCCAGCTTGGCCTTGCGCGCGATCAGGTTGACCGCGCCACCCGTGGTGTTCTTGCCGTAGAGCGTACCTTGCGGCCCGCGCAGTACCTCGACGCGTTCGAGATCGAACATCGACACGCCGAGGAAGGCGAAGTTGCCCTTGTAGACCTCGTCGTAATAGGTCGCGACCGGGCTCGACTGGTTGAGGCTGTAGTCGGACATCGACACGCCGCGCAGCGCGAAGATCGGCGTGTTGTCGCCGACGATCGAGGTCAGCTGCAGGTTGGCGACCTTGGTGACCAGATCGTCGACATTGGTCACGCGCGCGCGTTCGAGCGCATCACCGCCGATCGCCGAGATCGAGATCGGCACCGATTGCAGGTTCTCGGCACGCTTGGCGGCGGTGACGACAATCTCATCGCCCGCACCGGCCTCGGTTTCCGCCTGCGCCCAGGCCGGGCTGGCGAAGAGCGCGGCGGCGATGGCGAGATTGGGCAATGCCCAGATCCGCATTTTGACGTTCGACATTATCGTTCTGCCCTTCCCTGTGTGCGGTGTGTTTGCCGTCAGTCATCCCTCATGCGTGCAATGAGGCGCGCTCTTGTCGGCGCTCGGTCGAGCCGCAGCGGATCGCGGCGCAGCGCGCCGATCTCCGCCTCGGTATATGGTCGGAAGCCCGCCGGGACGTGGCGGGCATCGAAGCGGTGCAAGGTCCAGTTGAGCAACTGCGCGAGCCGGCGGTCGCCGAGATCGGTCATCGCCACGCCGGGCACCCGGCCGACGAATTCGCGTCCGCCTTCGACCTGGAGGAAGCGCGCGACCATGCCCTTGAGCGGCGGCGTGCTCGCCATGTCGCCGGTGCCGTCGGGGCGGTGGCAGCCCTGGCACTTGAGCATGTAGTCGATCCGCGCCTGCGCCGGATCGGGCACGCCGGTCATCGCCAATGGCGGGTTTGCCGCATCGCCGGCATTCCCCCAAGCTGCCAGCGGCACCAATGCGGCGGCAAGAGCAAGGGGGGCGAGGCGCTTCATCGTGGTATGGCCTAGGGGTGGAGCTTGGCGACGTCGGCGGCGGTCAATTTCGCGCCGCTGGCCCGCGCCGCCGCGACCTCGGCGGGGGTGAAGGCGCGGAACGGCGGGCCGACCCGCGCGATGACGGTGCCGACGTGGTTGAGCACGGCCGCCACCGCGGCATCGTCGAGCCCACCTTGCGCCGGCATCATGCCGCGATAGGTCCGGCCCTCGACGGTCAGCGGCCCCATCAGCCCCTTGATCACCGTCAGCGACAGATAGCGGCGCCCCGCAGGCGTGGTCGCCTGGCTGCGAAAATCCGCGCCGAGCGGTGGGAAGGCGCCGGGGACGCCGCGGCCCGTGGCGGTGTGACAGGCGGCGCAGCGCGTATAGATCTGCGCGCCGTTTGGGGCCGGGCCAGCCGCGAAGGCGGGGGATCCCGCGGCCGTGAGGGAAAGGCCCAGCCCCAGGCTCAGGGCGGCCGACAGCATCGGCCCCCGGCTCACTTCGCATCCTCCAGCGCGACGCCGACGATCGCCGCGACCGAGCAATTGTAGATGCTGCTCTGCGTCCCCAGGCACCAGTTGTAGTCGTTGTTGGCCTGGGGGCGGACCTGCGGGCGATCACCCTCGTTGCGGTTGCACAGGCACTGTCCGCAGGACGAGACGCCGCAGCAGTCGTTGTAGCTGATCACATAGGCACGGCCGTCGGCGGGGTTCGTGCAGGTGCCGATCCAGGTGATCGGCGACATCTCGGTGCCCGGCGGGCAGGTGTTCACCGTGCCGCCGCAGCAGGTGCAGAGGAAGCCGTCGATCGCGCAGTAGCGCCAGTATTCGCAGGTCGTCGCGTCGCCGGGATCCTGGGGGTTGCTCGACATGACCGGCGGGCGCTTGTCACCGCCGCTCGGTGCCGGGGTGGCGGCGCGCGCCACGGGCAGCGCCGGGATTACCGCCGCGCCGGTGGCCAAGGCACCGAGCCAAGCCAGCGAGGAACGGCGCGAGGTGCCGCGGGCGAGCCCGCGCGAGAGCTTTTCGGTCCAGCGATCGAAGTCGGCCATGGTCAGAGGCTCCCGCTGCGGCGCGCGAGGAAGTCCTGGATCGAGGCGACGCCGCGCTCCTTGGCTTCGAACAGGCTTTCGAGATGTTCGCGGCTGTTGACGAGGCCGAGCGAGGCCAGGCGGCCGTCCTGGTCGAGCAGTACGGCGTAGGGCAGCTTAGACACCCCGAACGAGCGGCCGAGCGCTTCGGACAGGACCATCGGCAGATCGCCCAGCCCGTGCTGGTCGGCCATGGCGCGATAGGCGGCCTCGTTGCCGTCACCCGCGACCACCACGTCGAGCCAGTCGGCCTCGGCCTTGGCGGAGGACCGCAGGACCGGCAGCAGGCTCTTGCACATCGGGCAGTCGGGTGCGGCGAAGAACACCAGCTGGCTGCGACCGCGCGGGCCGCCGACGGTGACGCTGCCTCCGCCCACGGCCTTGAGCTCGAGCGCGGTCGGCACCTCGCCCACGGCGACGTTCTGGTGCAGCGTCAGCGCACCGGCGGGGGCGATACGCTCGTGCAGGATGCCGACCTGGCGGGCCAGCGCCGCAACGAGCAGGGCGAGCACGACCACGGCCACCCATAGGAGGATCTGCGACGTCAGCATCATGGCTTGTTCCTCACGAATTGGGGAAGAGCAGAAAGTTCGGCAGCGGCGAACCACAGCGCCAACAGCGCGAGCGCGGCGAAGGGCGCTTCGGCGGTCCAGACCGGACCGGGCATGGCAAGCTGGACGAGCGAGAGCGCTGCCAGTGCAGCGGGACGCAGGATCGCGGCCGCAGCGACCGGGCGCTCGCGCCGGACGAGATCGCAGCCACAATCGAGCCGTTCGCCGCGGCGGCGCCAGAGCGCCAGGGCATAGGTCGTCCACAGCGCCGCCGCGAGCGCGCCGCCGACCGGCGCGGGCGCGGCGAGCAGCGAGAGCGCCGCGAGTGCCTCGACCGCGGCGGCGGCGAGCAGCAGCACGGGGCCGAGCGGTGCCGGCGCGCCGGTCAGGCGGGCCGCGACCGGCGCCAGCCGCGCGCGATCGACCAGCTTGTGACCAGCCGACACCGCGAGCAGCAGCGCGAGGAAGAGCGTGACCGGCGCCATCATTGCGCGGGCACCAGCAGGATCGGATTGGCCCCCACGTTCGCGCCGAGATGGCGAACGAGCTGGCCGCTCTGCGCGTCGAAGACGTCGACCTTGGCATCGGGCCGCGAGACCACCAGCCGCGGCGCCGCCTCGCGCGTCACCGTGATCGAGCCGGCCAGACCGCCGAGGTCGATGCGGCGCAGGCGCTTGTTGGCCACGGGATCGACCACCCAGACCTCGGTACCACCGTCCTTGTGGCTGCCCTCGCGGCCGTTGGGGCTCATCAGCACGTAGAGCAGGCCCTTGGCGTCGCTGGCGATCACCTGCCAGCCGCCGGGCCGCCATTCGGGCGCCCCACCCTCCGCCGTCCCGACCGAGGCCTTGGCGGGCAAAGGCTTGGCCACGGCGCCGGACAGGTCGACCGCCTGGAGCTGGCCGTAATAACTGACGAACCAGGCGGTCTTGCCGACCAGGGCGGGCATGCCGAACAGCGGTTGCCGGTCGATGTCCTGAAAGCCTTCGAAAGTCTTCGACGAGGCGACCGCGCCCTTGTCGTCGAGCGTCATGCTGATCAGCGAACCGTCGGCGCAGAGGCTGGCAAAGCCGCGGTCGCCGGTGGGATAGATCTGCGCGCAACCCGGCAGGTCGATCTCGTTCAGCACCTTGCGGCCATCGAGATCGACCACGGTGATCGACTGCGCGGGGGTGAAATTGGCGACCAGCGCCCACTTCTCGCGATTGGTGAACTGGAACAGGCCCGTGTAGCTGACCGAGAGCTGGCGCTTGCCGCCAGGCAGGACGATCTCGCCCTTGGGCTCCAAGGTCGCCGTGTCCCAGATCGTGATCGCATCGGTCCGCTCGCCGCGAGTGAGACGCGAATAGAACGTCTCGGCCGTGTAGATCTCGCGCTTGCCGCGCGACAGCAGATAGTTGGCGAACTGGGCCGCGCGGACCTGCGCCTTGAGCGGCAGCTTCTCGTTCTGCGTGTCGACGATCGCAATACGGCCATCGAGCAGCGCGTTGAAGTGGAAGTCGTGGACCAGTAGCCAGGATGCCGGATAGTCCGCCGGCAAAGTCGCGACGCTGGGAATAGCTTCCTCGGGCAGCGGCGCCGACTTGGCGAATGCCGGTGCCGTCGTGGAAACGAGCAGTAGAGCCAGCGACGATAGTGTCGTCCGCATGGATGTCCCCTCTTGCTTCGATCGGAATTGCCGAAGAACTGCAACAAAAGTGACCTAGAGGGATAAAAGTTGTCAAGCGTCCTAAATTTGTCGTAAGACCTATTTTTTACAGGCGAATGAGGATGGCCTAAATGACGGAGATCAAGGGAAACTTCCGGTCGATCACGGTCGCCGACCTGGCCTTTCCCCCTCGCGAGGGTGGCTATGCCAAAGGCCACGAAACGCGCGAGGCGATCCTCGCCGCCTCGCTCAACCTGCTCGTCGAGGAGGGCTACCAGGCCATGTCGATGCGCCGAGTCGCGGCGGCCTGCGGCATGAAACTGGGCAACCTCACCTACCATTTCGCCAGTCGCGAGGACCTGGTCCGCGGCCTGCTCGATGCGGTCATCCGCGCCTACGAGATCGAGTTCGCAGCGATCGTGCACATGCCCGGCACCCCGCCCGAGGAACGCCTGGCGGAGATTTGCGGCCTCATCCTCGAAGACATCCGCACCAAGAAGACGACGCGGGTGTTTCCCGAGCTATGGGCGCTGTCGAACCACGACCCCTTCGTCTTTGAGCGCGTGCAGGAAACCTATGCCCGCGCCCGCGCGCCGCTGGTCGAGATCGTCGGCGAGATGCGGCCCGACCTGAGCGAAGACCAGCGCCACGATCTCGCCCTGTTCATCTCGGCCTCGATGGAAGGCACGACGATGTTCGCAGGCTACGAGAAACCCTTCGAGGCGCGCATGCCCATGATCGAAACGATCGCGATCAAGTCCTTCGTCGATCTGGTGCGCAATTGGGAAGACCCGGAGCCGAACTAGGCGGATCGGCTTTCGACCCGAATGCCAAGCCTCAACCCGCCTCACGATATTGAACATTGTATTCCATAAGCTATATATAAATCCAAATAGTCCATTGACTCCTATATCCAGTCAATTACCCAAAGGGCGTTCGCGGGCGGCGCCGCACGCCGGCCGCAATCAACGGGAGAGCATGGGATCCGCGTGCCGTCATCGATGGCGAAAGCGGCTCTGTGGGCAGCAAGGTTTCGCGCGCCTCGGCAATGGCGCGTGACGGTGCCGGCTGACGATGCCCTCCCGCTGAAGCGCCCCGAGGGAGAGGATCGATGACGAATCTGGCCAAGCCGGCGACGCATGTGAACGGCGAACTGATCCTGCTCTGGGCCATGCCGGTGATCTGGATCTTCTGGCTGGGATCGTTCCTCGCGTTCCCCGGCTTCGTCACGCCGATGTCGCCGAAGCTGTCGGCGCAGGAGGTGGCCGCCTTCTATTTCGATCCCGCCAACCTGCCGCGGATCCGCTATTCGATGATCGTGTTCAACTGGTTCGGCGTCGCGCTGATCCCGTTCCTGGCGATGATCGCGATGCAGGTGCAGCGCATGGCCCATCGCACGCCGATCCTGACCTATTGCTTCATCGGCTGTATTGCCGGCGGTCCGACGCTGTTCTGCATCGCCGACCTGTTCTGGCTGATCGCCGCCTTCCGCCCCGAGCGCGATCCCGCACTGGTGCAACTGTTCAACGACATGGCCTGGGTGACCTTCACCAGCCAGGTCGCCTTTCTGATCGCACAGAACGTGTTCCTCGCCGTCGCGATCCATCTCGATCGCCAGCCGCGACCGATCTTCCCCACCTGGGTCGCGCACTTCAACCTCGCGACCGCCCCGGCGATGGCGCCGGCGGCTTTCGCCGCGATCCATTTCGACGGCCCGATCGCCTGGGACGGCGCGCTCTCGTTCGGCCTGAAGAACGGCGCGATCGCGCTGTGGATCGTCGTCATGACCTTGGTGACGGGTCAGGCGGTCTACCGCCAGCGGCACGAACAGGGAGCCGCGGCATGACCGTCGCCGCGCTCGCGCAAGAGACCGCGCCGCAGCCCCCCGCCTCCAGCCTCGGCAAGCTGGCCTGGCAGTGGCGCCACAATCCCAAGCTCGAGCTATGGCTGTCCTGGTACACTATCCTCGTCTTCTACAACGTGTTCGGCATCGTGTTCTTCGGCATCACGCGGACCCAGCCGCCGCCGAAGGCCTGGTGGGACCTGCCCAAGATCGTCTGGTGGTTCCACGACAAGGGCTGGGGCCTGCTGGTCGGCTTCGGCATCATCTTCGTGATGGGCGCCTTCGCCACGGCCTCGACCGCGCTGATCACCTATTCGATCCGCCGCATGTCGGTGAGCCCGGCCTTCGCCTGGTCCTACCTGATCCTCTATTCGCTGGCCGCCGTGCCGGGCATGCTGCTGACCTGCATCGCGCTCGTCACCGGGGCGATGCGCCCCGATCGCGATCCCAGGCTGATGGGCCTGCTCTACGACATGGGCTTCCTGTCGTTCAGCGGCACGATGGGCATCTTCCTGATCGGCTCGGTCGTCTGGGGCGTCGCCATCCTGCTCGACGAGAACGCGATCCTGCCCAAGTGGTTCGGCTACTTCAACATCTGCAACGCGCTGACCGAGGTCGTCGTCGCGACCTGCTGCGTGCTCAAGAGCGGCCCTTTCGCCTGGGACGGCGTGATCGCGTTCTACATCAACATGGTGGTGTTCGGCATCTACACCGGCCTGTTCATCACCTACCTCCGCAAGATGATCGAGCGCGAGGACATGGACAGTCCCCAGGTGCGCGGCATCCGCTAGCGCCGCACCGCCGCCGTGCCCCCGCAAAGAAAGGCCACGCCATGACCGAAGTCGCCCGCGCCCGCCCGACCTCGTCCGACGACGGCCAGGAGCGCATGCCCGGCCAGTCCGACATGTGGGTCCTGGTGATGATCGAGGCCATCACCTTCTCGTCTTATTTCGTCGTCTACACGATCTACTATTGCCGCAGCGCCGAGGCCTTTCTGCGATCGCAATCGCAGCTCGACCTCGCGTTGGGCGTGATCAACACGCTGATCCTGCTGGCAAGTTCGTGGTCGGTCGCGCGCTGCGTCGAACGCGCCCGCGCCGGCGACCATCGCGCCGCTACCCGCAACCTGGCATTGACCGCCGGCGGCGGACTGCTGTTCGCGGCACTCAAGCTGCACGAGTGGTCGGTCGAGATCGGCCGGGGCAATTTCTTTTCGACCGACGAATTCTTCTCGTTCTACTACTTCCTCACGGGCATGCACCTGCTGCACGTCCTCGTGGGGTTCATCGCGCTCGGGGTCGTCTACTACCAGCTCAAGAGCCCGGCGCGCCGTTCCCTAGAGGTCATCGAGACCGGCGCCACCTTCTGGCACATGGTCGATTTCCTCTGGGTCATCATCTTCGCGCTGCTCTACGTCATGAGGTGATCGGTGACACTTTCGGCACATCAACGGCTCGTCGCCGCCTGGTTCACGCTTTCGGCGATCACCCTGGTAGCCTGGTCGATCGGCGCCAGTCATGGCCGGGGACCGATCGAGCCCGACGCGGCGGTGGCCTTCAGCGCCATCGCGATCACCTTGATCAAGGTCCGCGTGATCATCCGCGAATTCATGGACGTGCGCCACGCGCCGGCCAGGCTGCGCTGGATCACCGACGGCTGGCTGGCGAGCTTCGGCCTGGCGATGCTCCTCGCCTATTTCGCCTAGCGCGCGCCGAGCAGCGCCGAAATGAAGGTGTGGTTCATGATCTGCGCCACCTGTTCGGGCGAGAGTTCGGGGGCATGAGCCAGCCACCAGGTCAGCGTCTCGACCACCATGCCGGTGGCGAGGATCGTGCCCTTGTCCGCGGGCAACCAGTCCTGCATCGGCGGCCATAGCGTCGCGCGTTCCGTCGTGTGGGCGGCGAGCGAACTGCGCACGTAGTCGGCCGCACCACCCGTCAGCAGCGCTTCCCAGACGTGGCGGTTGGCCGCGACGTGATGGCACAGAGCCAGGGTGGAGGTCAGGCCATCGCTGGTGCTCAGCAGGGGCAGGGTCGCGTCGAGAAGTTCGGCCGCAGCGGTGTCGGCGAAATCGGCGATCGCCGCTTCCTTCGTACCGAAATGCCGGAAGAAGGTGGTGTAGCCGATGTCCGCCTCTCGCGCGATGTCCTTGATCGTGATCTGCTCGATCGAACCGCGCTGGAGCAGCGTCTTGAGCGCCGCGCGGATCGCGTTGCGGGTCTTGCGGATGCGGCGGTCCTGCAGCTTGGGATCGTCCTGCGGATCGGATTTGCTCGTCATCGGCCCCTTGCACCTGCGGTCCGTCACGGACCTCGTACGAGCTAGTGGCCAGATTTGTCGTGATGCACAATAAGCAACACCGTGACCTGAAACGAATACGGCGTCCCGCACCGTAAATTTTCTGGTTCGCGCTTGGCCACGTCTTGCGTCTTGGTCCTGGTCAAGCACGATACCGATTGGGAGAAGAGCCTTTATGATCCAACCTCGCGCCTACCGGCTGGCCTTGCCGATCGTCCTGCTCGCCGCGGGCTGCGTCGCCTCGTCGCGAGCGGAGGAGCCCCGGGCTCCCGCCGCTGCCCCTGCCGCGCCCATAGCCGGCATTCCGGCGCCCGGCGATCGGCCCGCGTCCTACCTCGCGGCGGGTGAACTGCCCGACGGCATGCTGCTGGTGCCGCCGCCACCCAAAGCCGGCTCGGCCGCGTTGGCGCGCGATCTGGAGGGTGCGCAGCGCGCGGTGGCCCAGCGCGGCAGCGCACGCTGGAACCTCGCGACCAGCGATGCCGAACTGTTTTCGCCCACTTCGACCGCGGCGCTGTCTTGCGCGGCGGGCCGCCAGATCGACGCCGAGGCGACCCCCGTCACACTCAAGCTGCTGCGCCGCGCGGCGGTGGACTTCTCGAACTCGACCGCATCGGCGAAGGATCACTACAAGCGGCCGCGGCCGTTCATGGAGAACGGCCAGCCGAGTTGCACCCCCGACGCCGAACGCTATCTGCGGCTCAACGGCTCCTATCCCTCGGGCCACAGCGCGATCGGCTATGGCTGGGGCCTGGTCCTCGCCGAGCTGATCCCCGCGCGCACCGCCGCGCTCGTCGCGCGCGGCCGCGCCTTCGGCGACAGCCGGCGCGTGTGCAACGTCCACTGGCTCAGCGACATCGAGGAAGGCCGGGTCACCGCGACCGCCACTTTCGTGCGCCTCCAGTCCAACCCCGCCTTCGCCGCCGATCTCGCCGCGGCACGGCAGGAACTGGCGACCCTGCCCGCCATCGCGGCGAAGCGCGATTGCGCGGCGGAAGCATCGGCGCTGGCAGCCGAGTGAACCGAGACATGCGCCAGGGCGATCTCCTTCACGAGACCGAACCGCTGCGGGCCGAGACCGGCACGCCCTGGCGTTGTTTCGAAGAGCCGGCGCTTTTCGCTTGTGATGCCGCGCAAGGTCCGGCCTTCTCCTTCACGGGACAGGCCATGCCGCAAAGCGAGACTCACGACACCGAGGCCGGCACCGGCGGCGAGGACGAGCGGTCGCTCGAACACCTCGCACGCCGCTATTCGCGCGCGCTCGCCAGCTTCTTCCGCCGCCGCGTGTCGAACAAGGCCGACGTGCCCGATCTGGTCCAGGACACCTTCCTGCGTCTAGCCAAGCTGCGCAGCCTCGACGAAGTGCGCCAGCCCGAGCACTACCTGTTCCAGACTGCCTCCTCGGCGCTGCGCGACCGGGCGCGGCGTGACACGGCCCGCGAGCACGGCGCGCATCAGGAGTTCAACGAGAGCCATCACGGCGGCAGCGAGATCTCGCCCGAGCGCGTCGCCATCGGCCGTTTCGCCGTCCGCGAGCTGCGCGAGGTCATAGAGCGGCTGCCCGAACGCACGCGCGACATCTTCGTCCTGCGCGTGTTCGAGGAGATGCGTACGGCGGAGATCGCCACCGCGCTCGGCATCTCGCAGCGTGCAGTGGAGAAGCATCATGCCAAGGCGCTGGCCAAGGTCACCGCCGCGATGAAGGCCCGCGGTCATGTCTGAGCAGCTTCCCGAGATCGAAGGAGCCGTGATCGAACAGGCCGCGCTCTGGCACGAGCGGTTGGCGCGCGATCCGCAACGGACCCGCAATGCCCTCGATGCCTGGCTCGTCGCCTCGCCGGCCCACGCCCAGGCCTTTGCAGAGGTAGAGGCGACCCTGGCGATCGCGCGCGATGCCGCCGACGATCCGGGCCTGCTCGCACTGCGCCATCAGACACTCGCGCGCGTCGCGCTGCGTCGGCGCCCCTGGTACGGATCGCGCGCCGTCGCCGCTGCCGTGGCGTTGGTCCTGGCGGTACCGACGGTCTGGCTCGGCTACCCTTATGTCGCGACCCTGGCCTCGGGCGATGCCGAGGTCACCTCGCAGCACTATCGCACCGCGATCGGTAATCGCCGCACGATCCAGCTCGCCGACGGTTCCGAGGTCACGCTCAACACCGACACGGCGCTCGATGTCGCCTATTCCGCGCGCGAGCGCCGTCTGGTGCTGCAACGCGGGCAGGCGCTGTTCAAGGTGACCAAGGATGCCGCACGTCCCTTCACCGTCACCTCGGGGCTGCGGCAGGTGACCGCGCACGGCACCGAGTTCGACGTCCGCGTCGATGCCGATCTCTTCCGCGTCGCCCTGCTCGAAGGCTCGGTCTCTGTCACGGCGCCAGCCGACAAGCAGGCCGGCCGCATCATGCTGAAACCGAACGAAGTCCTGACCGCACGCGGCAACCGCATTGCCGTCGACAGCGAGGACGTGCATGCCCTGGCCTCCTGGCGTGAGGGACTGCTGGTACTGCACGATCGCGATCTGCGCTCGGCCGCGGCGGAAATGAACCGCTACGACGCCCGGCACATCGAATTCGCCGACGAACGCACCGCGCGGATGCGGATCAGCGGCGCGTTCCGCCTCGGCGACACCAAGGCCTTCGCCGAGGCCCTCACCGACGTCCTGCCGATCGAAACCGCCGAGAGCACGAGCAACCGCATCGTGCTCAAGGCCCGCTAGAAACCAGCACACCAAAAAACCGGTTCGGACTTCGTCCAGCGCTGCGTCTTGCTCCCCGTCCCGACAGTGGACGTTACGGGAGGAGATAGCTTCAATGCAGTTCAGGACAGCCCTCAAGCTGGGCATGAGCGTGGCCGCGGCCGCCGCGTTCCAGACCGCCGCCATGGCGCAGGACACGGCCTGGGTCGACGAGGACAGCAAGGACATCGTCGTCACCGGATCGCAGATCCGCGGCATCGCGCCCGCCGGCTCGAACGTGATCGGCCTGGGCGAGCAGCAGATCGCCGCGACCGGTGCGACCACCACCAACGACCTGCTGGCCAAGATTCCGCAGGCGACCAACTTCTTCAACGTCCTGCCCCAGCCTGGTGGCGGCACGGCCGGCGGCAACAGCGTCTCGACGATCAACCGCCCCAACCTGCGCAACCTGCCCGGCAGCTCGACCAGCGGCGCGGCCCTGACCCTGGTCCTGTTCGACGGCCACCGCGTCGTCGGCGCCGGCATCGGCACGGTCGCGGTCGATCCCGATGCAATCCCGCCCGGCGCGATCGAACGCGTCGAGGCGATCACCGACGGCGGCTCGGCCGTCTACGGGTCGGACGCGATCGGCGGCGTGATCAACTTCATCACGCGCAAGCGCTTCGACGGCGTGAAGGTCGAGGCGCACTACGGCCTGGGCGACGACTACTGGACCTGGGATGCCAACACGATCGTCGGCAAGGATTGGGACAGCGGCTCGGTCTACGCCGCCTATTCCTATTCGAAGCATGACTCGATCTTCGGCATCGAACGCGACTATGTGAAGAACATCGACTGGAACCCGGCCAATGCCACCTATGGCCTGGGCCAGGAGCGCGGCTGCGACAATGCCAACGTCTCGGTCGGCGGACGCAACTATCCGCTGCCCGGGCTCACGCGCGCGACCTTGCCCAACACCTGCGACATCTCCGATTATCAGGCGATCTATCCGGCGGGCGAGCAGCACCACGCGCTGGCCAGCCTCTATCAGGAGCTGTCCGACTGGCTGACCGTCGACGTCAAGGCCTACTACACCTGGCGCGAGGACAAGGGTAGCGTCGGCCCGGCGCGCGCGAACAACCTGACGATCCGGCCGACCAATCCCTATTACCGCAACCTCGTCGGCACGACCGACGCCGGGGCGAACCAGACCGTCAGCTTCAGCTACGGCCCGGTGTTCGGCGACTATGCGCGCACCACGCGCAACGTCTACGACACCTGGAACATCACGCCGACCTTCACCGCCGATCTCGGCGGCAAGGGCAACTGGCAGCTCCGCACGCTGTTCAACTATGGCGAGAGCACGACGCTGTTCGACAACGTCGATCTCTACACGGCCGCGCAGACCGCCGCGATCAACGGTACGACCCTGGCGACCGCGCTCAATCCCTATGACATCGCAGCGACCAATCCGGCGGTGCTCGCCGGGCTGCTCAAGCACAACATCGGCACCGGGCGCCACCGCTTCACCGACGTTCGCGCGGTGCTCGACGGCACCCTGTTCACCCTGCCGGGCGGCGATGTGAAGATCGCCGCGGGCGGCGAGTACATGAACACGCGCTATACCCAGCAGAAGACCGACACGACCAACTACACGCTGCCGGCAGCGGTGTCCTACGGGCAGAACGTCAAGTCGCTGTTCGGCGAGATCCAGGTCCCCGTGTTCGGCACCGACAATGCCATGCCGGGCCTGCAGGAGCTCTCGTTCTCCGCCTCGGGTCGCTACGACAAGTACAACGACTTCGGCGACACCTTCAATCCGAAGTTCGCGCTGACCTGGAAGCCGGTCGACTGGATCACGATCACCGCCAACTACGGCAAGTCCTTCGCCGCGCCGAGCGCCGCCGACCAGTTGGGTCCGCTGACCGCGGGAACCAACATCTCGTCGGGCGTGGTCACCGTGCCCGGCAGCAGCTCGGCCTCGCTGCCCGCGACGCTTTCGGCGCCGAACACCGCAACCTATGCGCCGCTGACCCTGGGCCAGACCGTGTTCAACCTGAGCCTCCTGCGCGGCACGGTCAGCGATCTCAAGCCGCAGCGGACCACCAACTGGTCGATCGGTGCCAAGATCCAGCCGCCCTTCGTGCCCGGGCTCCAGCTCAGCGCCAGCTACTATCGCATCGACTATCGCGACGCGATCAACAGCCCGCAGACTGGTTCGGATTCGCAGGCCTTCTTCGCGCAGTTCCCCGAGCTCGTCATCGTCGATCCGACCGATGCCCAGGTCAGGGCCTATGCATCGCAGGTGATCGGCGGAACCGCCGCGCTCGAGACCACGATCATCAATGGCAACCCCAATGCGATCAACACGCCGGGCGGCCCGCGCGTCGTCGCGGTGTTCGACATCCGCGCGCGCAACCTCGGCCTGTTCCGTCTCGGCGGCATCGACTTCAGCGCCAACTACACGCACGAGACCGGCTTCGGCGCGATCGACGCGAGCTTCGGCGGCAACCTGCAGACGGTGCGGACCAACCAGGTCAGCCCGCTGGCGTCGCAGGTCGATCTGCTCGACACCAACGAGCCCGTCCTGCGCTTCTCGGCGAGCCTCGGCGCCACTGTCGGCAAGTTCCGCGCCCAGGCGAGCCTCTACCACACCCACGGCTACGACACGGTAAGGTCGTCGACGCGGCTGCAGGATCGCATCGGCGCGTTCAACGTGGTCAACCTGTTCTTCAAGTACGATTTCGAAGGCAGCGGCCTGACCGACGACCTCGCGATGACGCTCCACGTCAACAACGTGTTCGACACGGACCCGCCGGTCCTGCGCGACGGTGCCGCGCGTCAGAACGGCTTCCCCAGCGGCCAGAGCCAGACACTCGGCCGCGTGGTCCAGGTCGGTTTCAGCAAGAAGTTCTGAGCAACCATGGGACGGGATGCCGCGCAAGCGGTGTCCCGTCACCTTTCAGGCGCGATGCAACGCCGATGCGTGCCGCTCGCTAGGCGACGATCTTGCGCGCCGTCGCCGAAATGACGCGATCACGGCCGAGCGCCTTGGCGCGATAGACCGCCGCGTCGGCGGACTGGATCAGGCGATCCATGGTGCACTGGATCGGCGCCGTGGCGACGCCCAGCGACGCCGTTACCGGTCCCAGATCACCGCCATGATGGGTTACGTCCAGCGCGGCGATGCGCTGACGGATGTCCTCGGCCCGCTCCGCCGCCCGCTCGGCATCGAAGCCCGGCATGACCAGCAGGAATTCCTCGCCGCCATAGCGGAAGGCATGGCCTTCCTCGCGCGTGGCATGGCGCAAGACCGCGCCGACTTCGCGCAGCACGGTGTCGCCGGCCTCGTGACCGAAGGCGTCGTTGAAGCGCTTGAAATGATCGATATCGACCATCAAGCACGAGATCGGCTGACCGAGCCGCTCGGCGTCTGCGAGCAGCGCTTCCATCATGCCGTCGAGCTGGCGGCGGTTGGCCAGCCCGGTCAGCGGATCAGCCATGGCCATCTCGCGCAAGGTGTCGCGCAGGCGCAGGTTGGCCAGCGCGAGGCTGACGTTCTCGGCGAGCATCGACAGGTAGACGTCGGGCGTGCCACGGCCGGAAGCAGCGCGCAGTTCGAAATAGAGCAGGCCCAGCGTCTTGCGATGCGCGGTCAGCGGCAGGCACAGCGTGTCGAGCACCGGACCGTCGCCGCGATCGAGGTGATCGCAGGGAACGTCGATGGCTTCGCCCGCGGGCCGGTGGGCCAGTCCGCGACGCATGGCCCAGCACGACAGCGGCGAGAATTCAGGGCTCGAATGAACGGGATTCAGCCAATCGCAGGCCTCGACCACGGCGTTGCGCGCGGGATCGACGAGGTAGAGCCGTCCTGCGAATTCCGGCGCGATCTCGGGGACGAAGCGCTGCACGACCTCCTTGAGATCGAGCAGGGTATCGCAGCCCTGCATGCGCTGGGTCATCCGCGAGAGCAGGTCTCGCACCGCACGGTCGGCGGCACGCTCTTCCTCCAGCCGCTGGCGCTCGAGGCCGTTCTCGCGGAATATCCGGATCGCCTGCGCCATGTCACCGATCTCGTCGATCTCGCCGTAGGCCGGCGGTTCGACCGCGAAATCCTGCGCGGCGAGGCGGTTCACCACGTCGGACAGGCGCACGACCGGCCGCAGCACGCGCCGCTTGAAAATGAAATAGAGCACCGCGAGGAACAGCAGGCCGGTGAGACCGAGCACGATCTCCGACGTCGTCCGCCAGAGCTGCGCGACCCGGCCCGCTTCCACCACTTCGGCATCGGTCCGCTGATCGAGCTGGTCCTGGAAGCGTTCGACCAGCGTTACCGCACGGTCGAGTTCGCGTTCGTACTCGCCGCCGAACAGGATGCGCCGCGCCCCGGCTTCGTCGCCGCGCTGGTGCGCCGCGAGGGCTGCCTGCTGTTCGTCGTGGAGCGTGTCGGCCCAACGCATCGCGTCCTTGAGCAGCGTCAGTTCCTGCACGCTCGCCCCGGCGTCGCGGACATGGCGGATGCGGTCCTCGATCGAGGCAAGCGCGCCAATGTCACCGCGATAGAGCACCAGGTAGGTCTCGTCGCCGGTGTTCAGATATTGCCGCGCGTGATCGGTCAGCGCGAAGATGTCGCGCTCGAGATTGGCGGTCGCCTGATCGAGGCCATGCCGCTGCGCGACCGCGGCCCGCTCCTCCCGCTGCGCGTCCGATGCGAGCAGCATCGTCGTTCCCGAAACGAGCGTCAGCGCAACGGTTGCCCCGTAGGCCCAATTGGTGATGGTCGACAAACGCATGGCCGGAATTCTAGCAGCCAAGTCATTCGGAACCGTTAACCATGCTCCTTGGCTCGCCCCTAGCCGGGAGGCCTTCAGCGGTCGGGACGGTTAACGTCTCATCCGGCCTCTCAAAGCCCACCCCACCCGGGACCGCACGGTCCAGCCATTCATTTCGGGAGAGTCTTCATAGGGTCACAAAAACTCCATCCGGCCGTCATCGACAGTTCCTAGCGACCTTAACGCTTTATTAACGAGGGGCGAATCGACGTGACCAAGCTGACCAGCACCGGGACTGCCGCGACCGAGAATTTCGACAGCCTTGCGGCTTCTGGTGCGAGCAGCGCCCTGCCCAGTGGCTGGTTCCTGTCCGAAAGCGGCACCAGCGCCACCGTCAACCAATCCTACACGGCGGGCACCGGTTCGGGGACGGCGGGTGATACCTACAGCTTCGGCGCGGCGAACGGCACCGATCGCGCCTTGGGTACTCTGCTGAGCGGCACCAACACCCCCACGATCGGCGCCGAATTCGTCAACGAAACCGGTCAGACGCTTACCTCGCTGCTGATCGCCTATACCGGCGAGCAGTGGCGCCTGGGCGCGACCGGACGCAAGGATCAGCTCGACTTCCAGATCAGCTTCGACGCGACCAGCCTGACCACGGGCACCTGGACCGACATCGACGCGCTCGATTTCGTAGCGCCGGTACAGGCTGGTACCGCCGGCGCGCTCGACGGCAATGCGGCCGCCAACCGGACCGACATCTCGTCGACCGTCGCGCTCGACAATCCGCTCGCCGCGGGTGCCAAGTTCTGGATCCGCTGGACCGATTTCAACGCCAACGGCTCCGACGATGGTCTCGCGATCGACAACTTCGCGATCACCGCCAATCCGGGTCCCGTCACTCCGACCCCGGGCGTGTTCGGCATCGCCGCAGGTTCGGCCGCCGAGGGCGCTGGCTTCGTCGAGCTCAAGGTCACGCGCAGCGGCGGTTCGGCCGGTGCGGCCACGCTCGACTATCTGGTCAGCGCCGGCACGGCGAACGCCGCCGATTTCGTCGGCAACGCCCTTCCCCAGGGCCAGGTCAGCTTCGCCGACGGTCAGACCGAGGCGACGATCAAGATCGCGGTGGTCAACGACACCATCGCCGAAGCCGACGAGACCTTCACCGTAACGCTCGCCAATGCCACGGCCGGCACGATCGGCACGGCCGCGGCAACGGGCAAGATCCTCAACGACGATGCCCAGCAGATCGCGATCTACCAGATCCAGGGCGAAGCGCATAAGTCGGCCTATGCCGGCCAGAGCGTGACGACGACCGGCGTGGTCACCGCGGTCGCCAGCAACGGCTTCTACCTCCAGGACAAGACCGGCGACGGCAACGCGCGGACTTCGGACGCGATCTTCGTCTTCACCACGACCGCGCCGAGCGTGCAGGTGGGCAACGAAGCCACGGTCACCGGCAAGGTCGAGGAATTCCTGCCGGGCGGGTCCGCGGCCAATCTCACGACCACCGAAATCGTCGCGACCGCCGTATCGGTCGCCAAGGACACCGGCGGCCAGGCCCTGGTCCACGCCCTGCCCGATGCCGTCGTGATCGGCACCGGCGGCCTGCTGCCGCCGACCGACACCTTCGACGACGATCAGTTCGCGGTCTACGACCCGCAGAACGACGCCGCCGACTTCTTCGAATCGCTCGAAGGCATGCGCGTCACGGTGGATGCACCCATCGTCGTCGACCGCACCAATTCGTTCGGCGAGACCTATGTCGTCGCCTCGGGCGGCGCTGGCGCCACCGGCCTCAACGACCGCGGCGGCATGACCATCTCGGGCAATGCCAACGGCTTCGACGACTACAATCCCGAGCGGATCCAGCTCGACGATTCCAGCCTCTCGGGCTTCAACGGCAAGTACACCCAGGGCGACGAGCTCAGCGACGTCACCGGCATCATCAACTACGACTTCCAGTCCTACGAACTGCTGGTGACCGGCGCGGTCACCGTCACCAAGGACGTGGCCGAGCCGACGCGCGAGACCACCACGCTGGTCGGCGACGCCACCCACCTGACGATGGCGACCTACAACGTCGAGAACCTCGATCCCGGCGACAACAAGTTCACCATCCTCGCGCGCGACATCGCCTACAACCTGCGTGCGCCCGACGTGATCGCGCTGCAGGAAATCCAAGACAAGGACGGCGCAGGCAACGGCAGCGATCTTTCGGGCTATGTCACGGCCAAGGGCCTGATCGACGCGATCAAGGCGCTCGGCGGCCCCGAATACGTCTATATCGAGATCACGCCGAGCGCGGCGGGCACCACCGGCGGCGAGCCGGGCGGCAACATCCGCAACGGCTTCCTCTACAATCCGGGCCGCGTCGACTACGTCGAGGGCAGCGCCGAGCTGATCACCGGCGTAGCCTTCGCCAACAGCCGCAATCCGCTGGCCGCGACCTTCGAGTTCAACGGCGAGGAAGTGACCGCGATCTCGGTGCATTCGAGCTCGCGCGGCGGCAGCGATCCGCTGTTCGGCGCGACCCAGCCGCCGGTCAACGGCGCCGAGGCCGCGCGCATCGCCCAGTCCGAAGCAATCCGCGACTATGTCGAGGACCTGATCGGTGCCGATACCGAGGCGCGCGTCGCCGTGCTCGGCGACTTCAACGGCTTCTACTTCGAACAGTCGCTCGAACTGCTCGAAGCCGGCGGCCTGCTGACCAACCTGCATCGCACGCTGCCCGAGGAAGAGCGCTACTCCTACATGTTCGGCAGCAATGCCCAGGCGCTCGACAACGTCCTGGTCAGCAACGCGCTGTATCAGAACGTGCAGTTCGACGCGGTCCACATCAATTCCGAACAGCCCGATACCGCCGCGCGCGGCACCGATCACGATCCGCTCGTCGCCTCGTTCGAGATCAAGGGCGAGACGCCGCTCTCGGTCGACCTGTCGACCTACGTCCGCACCGGCCGCTACGACCTGCCGACCACCGCTGCCGGCGTTCCGGCGAGCAACAAGCTCGCAACCGAAGCTTCGGCGATCACCTACAACTGGGACAAGGACTCGCTGTTCGTCGTCGGTGACGGCACGACCGCGATCGTCGAGATCAGCAAGACCGGCCAGCTCATCGGTTCGATGACCCTGACCGCGGGCGCCTTCGACGACATCGAGGGCCTGGCCTATGTCGGCAACGGCAAGTTCGTCATGGTCGAAGAGCGCACGCGCAGCGTCATCAGCTTCGAATATACGGCCGGCGGCTCGCTGGTTCGCACCGATACCCAGGTGGTCAAGCTGGGCACGACGACCGGCAACGTCGGTCTCGAGGGCGTGACCTACGATCCCGCAACCGGCGGCTACATCTTCGTCAAGGAAAGCGATCCGCAGGGCATCTTCCAGACGACGGTCGATTTCGCCAATGGCACCGCCAGCAACGGCTCGGCGACCACCGCGAATTCGACCAACCTGTTCGATCCCGCGAAGCTCGCCCTGGGTGACATGGCCGACGTCTTCGCGCTGTCGAACCTGTCGACGATCGGCACGTCCGAGCGCGGCAACCTGCTCGTGCTCAGCCAGGAATCGGGCAAGATCCTCGAGGTCGACCGCGCGGGCAACGTGCTCTCGTCGCTGACGATCATCGGCGATCCGGGCAACAGCGCCAACCAGCAGCAGCACGAAGGCCTGGCGATGGACAAGCAGGGCAACCTCTATGTCGTCAGCGAGAACGGCGGCGGCGATGCCAGCCATCCGCAGCTCTGGGTCTACCAGACCTCGTCCGTGCCCAACGCGGCACCGACCGCGATCGCGCTGACCAATGCCGCGACCGAGCTCGTGGAAAACACCAGCACGGCAACGCGCTTCAAGGTTGCCGACATCACGGTGACCGACGATCAGCTCGGCAACAACGTGTTCAGCGTCACCGGCGCCGACGCGCAGTATTTCGAGGCCGACGCCTCGGGGCTCTACATCAAGGCCGGCACGGTCCTCGACTACGAGACCAAGGCCAGCTTCTCGGTCACGGTCCAGGTCGACGACGCAGCCGTCGGCGGCTCGCCCGACGCGACGGTGAACTACACGCTCACGCTCAAGGACGTGGTCAACGAAGGCAGCGGCGGCAATTCGGGCCTCTACATCTCCGAAGCCGCACCCTGGTCGAGCGGTAACAGCCCGGTCGGCGCCGACTGGTTCGAGATCACCAACGGCGGCACGAGCGCGGTCAACATCGCCGGCTGGAAGATCGACGACAGCTCGAAGGCCTTCAGCACGGCCGTCGCGCTCAACGGCGTGACCAGCATCGCTGCCGGGGAATCGGTGATCTTCATCGAGAGCAGCTCACCCGCTGCAATCGATGCCTTCATCAACACCTGGTTCGGCGGCACCAAGCCCGCTGGTCTGCAGATCGGCACCTACAGCGGCAGCGGTATCGGCCTCAGCACCGAAAGCGATGCGCTCAACCTCTACGACACCACGGGCACGCTCCAGGCCAGCATCACCTTCGGCGCGGCGGATGCCACCGCACCCTACCAGACGTTCAACAACGCTGCCGGCATCAATGGCTCGGCCGTCACCACGCTCAGCGAAGTCGGCAAGAACGGCGCCTTCGTTGCGGCGCAGGACAGCAACGAGATCGGCTCGCCGGGCTCGGTGGGGCGCCTGATCGTCTCCGAGGTCGCGCCCTGGTCCAACGACAACAGCCCGTTCAAGGCTGACTGGTTCGAGCTGACCAATACGAGCGCGGTCGCGATCGACATCACCGGCTGGAAGGTTGACGACAACTCGAGGGACTTCACCAAGGCACTCGCGCTCAACGGCATCACCACGATCAAGCCAGGCGAGTCGGTGATCTTTATCGAATCCGCCGATCCCGCAATCGCCACGCAGTTCATCAACACCTGGTTCGGCGGCAACGCGCCGGCGGGCCTGCAGATCGGCACCTACACCGGCAGCGGCATCGGGCTCAGCGCGGGCGGCGATCAGATCAACATCTACGACGCCTCTGGCAAGCTCCAGGCGGACGTCACTTTCGGCGCCTCAGACAGCACCGCACCCTATTCGACCTTCGACAACACTGCCGGCCTCAACGGCACGACGATCACGCAGCTGAGCGCCACGGGCACCAACGGCGCCTTCAAGGCGATCAACGACGCCAACGAAATCGGCTCGCCGGGCGGCGCAACGCCGCCGGTCGCGTCGAACAAGGCGCCGACCGCGATCACCCTGGCCAACGCCACGACCGCGATCGAGGAAAACACCAGCACGGCGACGCGGATCAAGGTGGCCGACGTGAACGTCACCGACGACGGCATGGGCACCAACCAGCTCAGCGTCACCGGCACCGATGCGCAGTATTTCGAAGTCGACAGCACCGGCCTCTACATCAAGGCCGGCACCGTGCTCGATTACGAAGCCAAGCAGAGCTATTCGGTCACGGTCTCGGTCGACGACGTCACCGTGGGCACCACGCCCGACGCGAGCACGACCTATACGCTCGGCCTCACCAACGTTGTCAACGAGACCCCGCAGGGCAAGATCGCGATCACCGAGGTCGCGCCCTGGTCGAACGACAACAGCCCGTTCAAGGCCGACTGGTTCGAGCTGACCAACACCAGCACGGTGGCGGTCAACATCGCCGGCTGGAAGGTCGACGACGACTCTAAGGCCTTCGGCTCGGCCCTGGCGCTCAACGGCATCACGACGATCGCGCCGGGCGAGTCGGTGATCTTCATCGAGGGGGCTCCCGCGATCGCCGCGCAGTTCGTCGACACCTGGTTCGGCGGTGTGAAGCCCGCTGGCCTGCAGATCGGCACCTACACCGGCAGCGGGATCGGCCTCGGCGGCAAGGGCGATGAGGTCAACATCTACGACGCCTCGGGCAAGCTCCAGGCGAATGTCGCGTTCGGCGCCGCGGACAGCACCGCGCCCTATTCGACCTTCGACAACACCGCCGGCCTCAACGGCACGATCACGGTACTGAGCGCGGTCGGCACCAACGATGCCTTCAAGGCGATCAACGATGCCAACGAGATCGGCTCGCCGGGCGGCATCGCGCTGAATCAGGGCACCGTGGCCGACGGCTATCTGAGCGGCGCGACGGTCTTCATCGACGCCAACGGCAATGGCGTGCTGGATGCCGGCGAGACGTCCACCACGACCGACAGCCAGGGCAAGTTCAGCTTCTTCAGCAGTGCCACCGGCCCGATCCGCGCGGTGGGCGGCGTGAACACCGACACGAACCTGCCGAACAACCTCGTGCTCTCGGCCCCCGACGGCGCCTCGGTGATCAACCCGCTGACCACGCTGATCCAGACCCTGGTCGATGGCGGCAAGACCGCGGCCCAGGCCGAGGCGGCGGTGAAGCAAGCCTTCGGGCTCGATGCGGGCCTCGCGCTGACCCAGGTCGACCTCGTCGCCGGAGCGGCCAATCCCGGTTCGCCAGCCTTCGAAGCCCAGAAGGCCGCCGCATCGGTTGCCGAAGTGCTCAACACGGTGAAGGACAACCAGGGCGATCTCGCCGCGGCGCTCGTCGCGCTCGGTGATCTCGCCAAGAATGGCCAGCCGGTCGATCTGACCAAGACCGAGGTCCTTGCCCAGGTCATCGGTGCCGGCTTGCCCGGCGCGGCGCCGGCGACGCTCGCCCAGCTGGTCGAGGAGACGCAGGACGTCACCCAGGCGATCGACCAGGCCCAGGATCTCGGCGACATCACCGACGTCCAGGAGAACGAGGCGCCGGTCGCGGTGAACGACGCGGTCGCCGTCACGGTCGACGCGACGACGGGCAACCTCTGGTCGCAGCTTCTGGCCAACGACACCGACCCCGACGGCGCTTCGACCCTGCGGATCAAGGCGGTCGATGCCACTGGCACGCTCGGCACGGTGGTGTTCGACGCGGCGACGCAGACGCTCACCTATGCCGCCGATGACGACGCCTTCGACGCCATTCCGAGCGGCGGATCGGCCACCGACAGGTTCACCTATACGGTTACGGACGAATACGGTGCGGTCCACTCGGCGCAGGTCGCGGTGACGGTCAACGCCAAGCCCAACACCGCGCCGACCGATCTGGCGATCAGCCATGCCGCGGTCGCCGAGAACCTGGCGGCCGGTGCAGTGGTCGGCACCCTGTCGGCCAAGGACACGGCTGGCGACGTGCTGACCTACAGCCTGACCAACAACGCCGGCGGCCGCTTCGCGGTCGACGCGGCGACGGGCCAGGTCACCACGACCCGGGCCTTCGACTACGAGACCGACAAGAGCTTCCAGATCACCACGCAAGTTCGCGACAAGGCGAACGCGATAATCGAGAAGACGATCGAGATCGCGGTCGACAACGTCAACGAGGCACCGACCGCCAAGGCGGACGCGATCACGATCGACGAGGACGCCACCTCGGGCAATCTCTGGTCGCAGCTGATCGGCAACGACATCGATCCCGAAGGCATCGCCACGCTGTCGATCAGCGCGGTGAACGCCAGCGGGACCAAGGGCACCGTCCAGTTCGATGCTGCCGCCAAGACGCTGTTCTACATCGCCGACGACGAAAGCTTCGACGATCTCGATAGCGGCGCCAAGGCCAGCGACAGCTTCAGTTACACGGTCACCGACGGCCAGTTCACCAGCACCGCCACCGTCCAGGTCTCGGTCACCGGCGTCTCCGACGGCGCGATCCGCGTGGGCAGCCTGCGCGCCGATACGCTGACGGGCACTTCGGGCGAGGACCTGATCGGCGGCCTGCTGGGCAACGACACGCTCTATGGCCTCGACGGCAACGACAAGCTCTGGGGCGGGCTCGGCAACGACAAGCTGTTCGGCGGCAACGGCAACGACATGCTGTCGGGCGACTTCGGCGACGACGAGCTCGACGGCGGTGCCGGCGACGACATGCTGTACGGCGACACCGGTGACGACAAGCTGACCGGCGGCGCGGGTCGCGATACCTTCGGCTTCAGCCTGTTCGGCGGCAAGGACACGATCACCGACTTCAACGTGGCGGAAGACCGCCTGATGCTCGGCTTCGGCGTGTCGGTGTCGAAGACCAAGGTCAGCGACGTCAACGGCGACGGCAAGCAGGATCTGACCTTGACCCTGGGGCTGCTCGGGCTCAACGGCACGGTCACGCTGCTCGGCGTCAAGGACTATTCGCTGGTCCAGATCGACCGCGGCGACACCTTCATCAGCCAGTCGCCGTTCTAAGCCCGGCCTGCCGGCGGCCAAAAAGGAAAAGCCCGCGGTCTCTCGGACCGCGGGCTTTTCTCATTACCGACAATCGACGCAGGTCGCCCCGCGCCGAAACCTCAGGTCAGGCGCGCTCGATCACGACGACCGGGATCTTGCGATCGGTGCGCGACTGGTAGACGTCGTAGTTCGGCCACTGCTCGAGCGACGCGGCCCACAGCTCCTCGCGTTCCGCGCCTTCGGCGGTGCGCGCGATGCCGGCGAACGCTTCGCCCTTGATCTGCATCGTGACGTGCGGATCGGCCTCGACGTTGAGGTACCAGGCCGGGTGCGTCGGCGAGCCGCCCTTCGAGGCGATGATCGCATAGCGATCGCCGACCTGCTTGAAGATGATCGCGATCGTGCGGTCCTCGCCCGACTTGCGCCCCTTGGTGGTCAGCAGACAGGCCGTGGCGCCGTTCCACATATAGCCGGTCTCGCCATTGGTCTCGCGATACTGGCGCACGTGCTCTTCGCCGATCAGCGTGATGTCGGTGCCCAGATTGCTGCGCGCGGGGGTGGCTTCTGCGTCGCTCATGGCGTTCTCCTCTCGATCTCGTTGTGTGTTGAATGAAGCCGCAGGCTCAGCGCAGCAGCACCGGCAGAGCCGAAACGCCGCGCTGTTCGAGGCCACCGGTGATGTGCGGCGTTTCCGCGTCGGGATCGAACCGCATGTTCGGGAAGTGATCGAACAGCTTGTTGATCGTGACGCCCATCTCGGCCTGCGCGACGAAGCGGCCCAGGCACATGTGCGCGCCGATGCCCGTGCCCAGATGCTGCTGGAACGGACGGTAGAGATCGAACACCTCGGGATTGTCCCAGCGCGCCGGATCGCGGTTCGCCGCGCCCAGGCAGATGTCGAGCACGGCGCCCTGCGGGATCGTCACCCCGCAGAGGTCGGTATCGACCAGCGCGACGCGGCTGAACGTGGGGTTCGTGGGGTTCCAGCGCAGCGATTCCTCGATCGCCGCGTCGATCAGCTTGCGATCGGCCTTGCAGGCCTCGAAATAGTCGCGGTTGTCGAGCAGCGCGAACAGCACGATGCCGAGCTGGCGCCAGGTCGTGCCGCCGCCGGCCAGCAGGATCAGCCGCGCAAAGATCACGATCTCCTGGTCGGTCAGATGCCGGCGTTCCTCGCCCGGCGGGTCGATCTCGGCGGCCAGCAGCCACGAGATGATGTCCTCGCCCGGATCGCTCTTGCGCTTGGCGATCTGCTCCATGAGCATCCGCTGGACGGTGGCATGCGACTGCATGCGCACTTCCATGCCGTGCCGACTGGCCGAGGTGCCGACCAGCGCGTTGCGGAACAGCAGCGCGTCGTCGCCATTGAGCCCCACCGCCCGCGTGATCGTGTGAACCGGCACGCGTGCGCAGAGCTGCAGGTTCAGTTCGGCGCGGTCGCGACGCTCGAGGTCGACGACGAGATCGTCGACCAGCTTGTCGATGAAGTGCTCGCGCCACCACTTCTGCGCCTTGGGCTTGATGAACAGCGATTGCACGGCACGGCGGAACGCGTGGTGCTCGGGATTGTCCATCTCGAGGATGCCCATCGTCTTCGGCGGGCTGCCGTCGAAATGATAGACGTTGTTCGACAGGTTCACGTTGTCGCGGAACGCCTTCTCGCAAGCGTCGAAGGTGAAGCAGGTATAGCCCTGGCGTTCGAGCGAACCCTTGTGCCGGTGGAACGGCGGCAGTTCCATCAGCTGGCGCATGAAGCCCTTCTGCACGGCCCCACGCTCGCGCAGCGCGTTCATCGTCGGATAGGGATCGTGGTCGATGTAGTTGCCGATTTCCTCGGCTTCCTTGCGCACGTCGTAGAGGGCTTCGTAAAGATCGTCGTCCTTAGCCGCGCTCGCTACCGTAGCGGTCATAACCTCTCCGACTCCCAAATTGTTCGATATACCGAATAATATTTCAGCATAATAACCGGGATGTGTCGTTCGGGTCAATCGCCCGGAACTTCGTGGGGGCGAACTTTCTCCGTCCTAGCCCTGCCAGGCAGCATCCGCGCGCAAGTACCGCCCCAGGTCGCGTCGCTGCCACATGTTCAGCAGCGAGACGGTGATCTTCAACTGCACGCGCGCGGTCTCGTTCGCCGTGAAGATCGGATCGTATCGATCGACGGCGACGTTCGGATCGGGCACCTCGCGCAGGATCGCCGGCGGCGCCGTCGTCATGTGCAGCGCCGACATCATCACGTGCATCTCGAGATGCAGCGCGAGTTCGGCGCGATCGAGAGCGGGCCCGCCTGCACGCGCATATTCCTCGACGAAGAGATCGATCAATTCGTCCAGATAGCGATCGTGCATCTCGGGTTCGGCCGCACCGACGCAACCCCAGATCGAGGAGGCCACGGACATCTGCCCGACGCTGCCCCAGTCGATCAGACCGGCACCGAGCGTGCCGTCCGCCTCTCGCCAGAACCAGGCATTATCGATGTTCGCGTTCATGTGGCAGAGCGCGATCATGTCGGGCCGCGAATAGAGGAAGAGCCAGATCTGCTCCTGCCGTTCGACCGCCAGCGGCGCCTCGGCGCAGAAGCGATCGAGAAAGCCGCGGTCGGCGACATGAGCGGGCACCAAATGCGGATATTGCAGAATGAATTCCGCGAGCCGGTTGATCCTCTTTGTGAGGAGCGACACCTCGAGGCCGGCACGGCGCGCGACCAGGCCATCGACATCGAAGCGGAAATCGCGCTCGACCGTCTCTCCCAAACGCCCCGACTTGTGCGCGCCCGACAATCGCGCGAGATTCGAAACCAATGCCCGGTAATGCTCGCTCGGATCGGGAAGAAGGTGATCCATGCATTTGGGATAATGTGGTTCTACTCTACCCTGCCCATAGGGAATGCGCTCGGTGACGATGATCCCGGTAAGCGTGTCCTGTGCGATATCGGCGTAGAAACACTCGGGCACCGCCACCGGAAAATTCAGCTCACGCGAAAGGTTTGCAAGCCTCACCTCCGGCGGCATGTGATAGCGACCGCTGTCGCGCACCGGGTCCGCGAAATTGCGCGAGAACTTCACGAAGAGATCCGTCGACAGACCCGGCACCTCGCGTTCGTAAGCGACCGAGAGCATCGCCTTCACGCCGGTACCGCCCAGCGTCCATTCGTCGAGACCGGTGATCGCGGTCACGCTGTTGTCGGGGCCGAGCACGCCGCTCGCACGGAACGCACGCGTGAGGAATTCGGGGCCACCCGCCTGCAGCGCTTGGGGGTGGGCGGGGAAGTCGAGCCCGAGGATGTCGCCGCGGGTCCAGTCGATGATCGTCGTATCTGCCATGAGCGCGCGCTAGCGCGGGATGCGCTGCGAAGGCAACGGATCGTCCTCGCCGTGAAATGATCTATATTCGGAGCATGGCCTCAACACCCTTCGATCAGTTCGCCCCGCCCGTCGCTCCGCAAACCCCGCTCCGGCAGGCGATCACCGCAGCCTATCGACGCGCCGAAGCCGAATGCCTGGCGCCGCTTATCGCGGCAGCCGAAGTCGACGCCCCGACCGGAAGCGCCATCCGCGAAACCGCGCGGCAGCTCGTCACCACGCTGCGCAAGCAGAAGCGCGGCAGCGGCGTCGAAGGGCTGGTCCAGGAATACTCGCTGTCGAGCGAGGAAGGCGTTGCGCTCATGTGCCTGGCCGAAGCGCTGCTGCGCATTCCCGACGACGCGACGCGCGACGCGCTGATCCGCGACAAGATCGCCGATGGCGATTGGAGCGCGCACATCGGCGGCGGCAAGTCGCTGTTCGTCAATGCCGCGACCTGGGGGCTCGTCGTCACCGGCAAGCTCGTCGGCAGCGTCGACGATCGCGGGCTCGGCGCCGCGCTGGCAAGACTGGTCGCACGCGCCGGCGAGCCGGTGATCCGCCGCGGTGTCGATCTGGCGATGCGACTGATGGGCGAACAGTTCGTCACCGGCGAGACGATCGCCGAGGCATTGAAGCGCGCCGAGGTGCAGGAAGCGAAAGGCTTCCGCTACTCCTACGACATGCTCGGCGAAGCGGCGACCACCGCGGCCGATGCCGAACGCTACTATGCCGACTACGAGCGCGCGATCCACGCCATCGGCCTCGCCGCGCACGGCCGCGGCGTCTACGAGGGCCCCGGCATATCGATCAAGCTCTCCGCGCTGCATCCGCGCTACAGCCGCGCCCAGGCCGATCGAGTCATGCAGGAACTGTTGCCACGGGTGAAACGGCTCGCCTGCCTCGCCAAGGCCTATGACATCGGCTTCAACATAGACGCCGAGGAAGCCGATCGCCTCGAACTTTCGCTCGACCTGCTCGAAAGCCTGGCGCTCGATCGCGAACTGGCCGGCTGGGCCGGGCTCGGCTTCGTCATCCAGGCCTACGGCAAACGCTGTCCCTTCGTGATCGACTGGATCGTCGATCTTGCCCGGCGCGCCGGGCGCCGGATCATGGTCCGACTGGTCAAGGGCGCCTACTGGGATGCCGAGATCAAACGCGCCCAGGTCGAGGGCCTGGCCGACTTCCCCGTCTATACGCGCAAGCTCCACACCGACGTCGCCTATATCGCCTGCGCCAGGAAGCTGCTCGCCGCGCCCGAGGCGGTGTTCCCCCAATTCGCCACGCACAATGCGCAGACCCTGGCGACGATCTACCATCTCGCCGGGCCCGACTTCACCCTGGGCCAATACGAGTTCCAGTGCCTCCACGGTATGGGCGAGCCGCTCTACGAACAGGTGGTCGGTAAGCAGAAGCTCGATCGCCCCTGCCGGATCTATGCGCCGGTCGGCACGCACGAGACCTTGTTAGCCTATCTGGTTCGCCGCCTGCTGGAGAACGGCGCCAATTCCTCCTTCGTCCATCGCATCGCCGATCCAGCGGTGTCGATCGACGAGATGATCGCCGATCCCATCGACCTCGTCCGCGCGATGCCACACCCGGGCGCGCCGCACGATCGGATCGCGCTGCCGGCCGAACTCTATCCCGACCGATGCAATTCAGCGGGTATCGACCTCAGCGACGAGCATGCGCTCGCAACCCTCGCCGATGCTCTCACCGACAGCGCCCGCTCCACCTGGACGGCCGCCCCGGCCGACGGACGAGGAACGGCGCGCAAAGTGCGCAATCCGGCCGATCACCGCGACGTGGTCGGCGAAGTCGTCGAAGTCTCGCCCGAGCAGGCCGCAGCGGCAGTCGCCCAGGCCGTCGGTTCGACCTGGAGCGCGGTGTCCGTCGGCGAACGCGCCGCAGTGCTCGAACGCGCGGCCGATGCCATGCAGGAACGGATGCCCGCACTGATGGGCCTGGCCATGCGCGAGGCAGGAAAGTCGGCGGCGAACGCCGTGTCCGAAGTCCGCGAGGCGATCGACTTCCTGCGCTACTACGGGAGCCAGGCGCGGGCGACCTTCGGCCCCGGCCAGATGCCACTCGGGCCGGTCGTCTGCATCAGCCCGTGGAATTTCCCGCTCGCGATCTTCACCGGCCAGATCGCCGCTGCTCTGGTTGCCGGCAATCCGGTGCTCGCCAAGCCCGCCGAGGAAACCCCGCTGATCGCCGCCGAGGCCGTACGCCTGCTGCACCTCGCCGGCGTGCCGACCGACGCGCTCCAACTGATCCCCGGTGACGGCGCGATCGGTGCAGCGCTGGTCGCGGCACCCGAGACGGCGGGCGTCATCTTCACCGGCTCGACCGAGGTCGCGCGCCTGATCCAGCGCGAACTGGCGACGCGCCTGTCGCCCGCCGGCAAGCCGATCCCGCTGATCGCCGAGACGGGTGGGCAGAACGCGATGATCGTCGACAGTTCGGCGCTCGCCGAACAGGTCGTCGCCGACGTCATCGCCTCGGCCTTCGACAGCGCCGGTCAGCGCTGTTCGGCACTGCGTGTACTCTGCCTGCAGGAAGAGGCCGCCGATCGCACCCTGGCGATGCTCAAGGGCGCGCTCAAGGAATTGCGGCTGGGGCGGACCGACCGGCTGGCGGTCGACATCGGCCCGGTCATCACCGACGAGGCTCAGGCGAGCATCGAACGGCACATCGCGTCGATGCGCGCGCGCGGCTTCGCGGTCGAGCAGCAGGACCTGCCGCCCGAGGCCGCCCAAGGCACTTTCGTGCCGCCGACGATCATCGAGATCCCGAGCATTGCCGAACTGACGCACGAAGTCTTCGGCCCCGTGCTGCATGTCGTGCGCTATCGCCGCGAGCGGCTGGGCGAACTGATCGATACGATCAACGCCACCGGATATGGACTGACTTTCGGCCTCCACACCAGGCTCGACGAAACCGTCGCGCACGTCACCACGCGGGTGAAGGCGGGCAATCTCTACGTCAACCGCAACGTCATCGGCGCGATCGTCGGGGTGCAGCCCTTCGGCGGGCGCGGGCTCTCGGGCACCGGTCCCAAGGCGGGCGGCCCACTCTATCTGGGGCGGCTGGTGACGGTCCCGCCGGTCTTCGCCGAACGCGCCGGACACCTGGCGACACCGCTGCACGATTTCGCCGACTGGCTCGAGCGTGCGGGCAACGCGCCCGGTGCGGCGCTCGCGCGGCGTTATGGCGAGGCTTCGGCGCTCGCTGTCGAACTCGCGCTGCCGGGTCCGGTGGGCGAACGCAATCTCTATGCGCTACATCCGCGCGGCGCCGTGCTGATGCGGCCCGCCACGCGCGACGGCCTGATCGAGCAGATGGCCGCGGTGCTCGCCACCGGCAATCGCGGCTTCGTCGAATCCATGCCGCTTCCCGCCGGCCTGCCGCCCGCCGTTGCGGCGGCTTTCGCGCTTGATCGTTCCGCGCCTTTCGCCGCAGCACTGGTCGAAGGCAGCCGCACCCAGGCCGCGGCGATGGTCGAAGCAGTCGCCGCCATGCCGGGCGCTATCGTGACCGTCCACGCCGCCGAAACGGGTCAACCGCTAGCCTATGCTTGCGACTGGCTGCTCGAGGAAGTCTCGACCTCGATCAACACCACGGCGGCGGGTGGCAATGCGAGCCTGATGATGCTCTCGTAAGGCCCATCCCTCTCTGCAGAAACGGAAAATCCGCCCATCGACCTTGGTCGTAGGGCTAAGACCATGGTCGCAGAATCCCCGGTTTGGGCGCTGAGGTAAGTCCGAGTTAACCGCGTTCGCCGCTGGTGGATCGCGTGAACGGCGCAGAACCCCTTGTGGCCACCCGGAATTTCGGGTCGAGCCTCATCCCCACCGCAGCGAAGAAGCTGGCGGTGTGGCTTGTTGCGTTCGGCCTGGCCATCGCGCTCTCCAGCGCTCAGGCCCGAGCAGCGACGACCGCCGGCACCGTCATTTCGAACACGGCCACGCTGAGCTTCGACATCGCCGGCATGCGCCACACCGTATTCTCGAACACGGCCAGCCTGATCATCGCCGAAACGCTCGACGTTTCGGTCGATACCGATGCGCCGAGCGGCCCCGTACCGGAGAGAGAAGAGTGTGCGGTCGGCTTCGTCGTCGCCAACCACGGCAGCGGCACGGAAACCTTCGACCTGACCGCCCAGGCCGAGGGACCGGGCGCATCGGTCGTCCACATCGCCGGCGATACCGACGGCAGCCGGGTCTACAACGCCGCGATCGACAAACCGCTGGCGAATTCGCAACTGACCCTCGCCAGCGGCGCAAGCGCGCACGTCTTCGCGGTGGTCGGCGGCGATTGCGCCAAGGCGGGGTCGGTACGACTGCGCGCCCTGGCACGGACGGGTTCGGGCGTGCCCGGCACGGTCTTCCCGGGACAGGGCGACGGCGGCGGCGACGCGATCGTCGGCAAGACCGGCGCGGACAAAAACGGCACGGTCACCGGAACGAAACTGCGGCTGCTCGCCAAGTCGGTCGAGCCCAGCCTGACGAAATCGCAGAGCGTCGAGACCTCGGACGGTAGCGATACGGCGAGCGCCGGTGCGATCGTCACCTACCGCCTGGTCGCCGCCTTCCCGCGCACCACCGCCGATGTCGAGATCGAGGATCCGATCCCCGCCGGCACGGCCTACGTGCCCGGCAGCCTCACACTCGACGGCGCCACGCTGTCGGACGCGGGCGACGACGACCCTGGTCGCGCCGACGACAGCTCGATCCTCGTCGGTCTCGGCGAGGTGGCCCCCGGCACTCGCACCATCGTTTTCAAGGTTCGAATACTATGAGGAAATCGTTCATGTCCCGATACTTGATGGCGGCTCTGGCCGCCACGATCGCCGTTCCTGCCCTCGCCAACGGCCCGCTGACGGTCGAGTCCAGCATGCTGACCTTCCAGAAGCGCGCTGCGGCCGACGGCACGACCACGGTCAGCCTCGTCCGCGCGGCCAAGGCCGTGCCCGGCGACAAGGTCGTGATGCGGCTCGCCTATCGCAACACGGGCAGCGTTCCGATCGGCAATGTCGTGCTGAGCAATCCGGTGCCCAAGGGCATCGCCTTCCGCGCGCCCACCGCGGGCTCGGCACCGCTCGAGGTCTCGGTCGACGGACAGAACTTCGGCGCGCTCGCCACGCTCCGCGTGACGGGTGCCGATGGCCGTCCGCGCGCCGCGACGACCGACGACGTCACCCATGTCCGCTGGCGGATCGCCTCGCCGATCGCTGCCGGCGCGCAGGGCCAGGTCTCGTTCGAAGGCCTGCTCAAGTAAAAATATCGAACCATTATCGTATAAAAACGGGGCTTGAAGAAAATGTATAGAACACGCGCAATCCTGCTGTCGGGAACGGCGCTACTCGCCAGCGCCGGCACCGCACATGCCGATACCGGCACCACCGCCGGCACGACGATCAGCAACACGGCCTCGGTGTCCTACACCGTGAACGGCAACGCGCAGACGACGAACTCGACGACGTCGAGCTTCGTGGTCGACCGCAAGGCGAATTTCACCGTGACGCTCGACCAGTCGGGCTTCACCCAGGCGACGGTCAACCAGCAGAACGTCTTCGTGAAGTTCAAGGTGACCAACACCACCAACGGCACGCAGGATTTCATTCTCGATCCCGATCAGCAGAACATCTCGTTGGGCATCCTTCCCGGCACCGACAACTTCGACCTGACCGGGCTCAAGGCCTATGTCGATAAGAACGGCAACGGCGTCTACGATCCGGGCGTCGACACCGCCGAATACATCGACGAACTGGCACCCGACGCCTCGGCGACGGTGTTCCTGGTCGGCAACGTGCCGAACTCGCAGAGCATCAATCTGGCCTTCACCTCGATGCATGTGACGATCGCCACGGGCGGCACGGCGAATTCGCTCGGCGCCGCGCTGGTCGCGACCGATCTCAATCTCGCCAATGCCGACAATACCGTCGACATCGTCTTCGCCGACGACGACAGCGATGGCGCCTATGCGGGCGACATCGCGCGCAACGGCCAGGGTCGCGCCTATGGCGGTGTGCAGGTCACCGCGAGCAACGTTGCCCTTAGCGTGACCAAGACCGCCAAGGTCATCTCCGACGGCGTCAATGCATTGCTGCCGAAGGCTTTGCCCGGTGCGGAAGTCGAATACTGCTTCGTCGTCAATAACGGAACGGCGAATACTGCAGCCAGCGCCGTCGTACTGACCGACCTCATCCCCGCGAACACGACTTACGTTCCGGGCTCGATTTCGCTCGGTCCCGTTGGCATCCTCGGGGCCTGCCTGCTTACCGGCTCGACCGAAGACGACGACGATAGCGATTCGGGCGAGATCGACGGCTACACGGCCTCGTTCAACCCGACATCCAAGACCGTGACGATGAACATTGCGTCCGTGCCCGGCAATACCTCGGTCGGCGCCCTGTTCCACGTCAAGATCAACTAAAGAGGTCGAGAAGAGATGAACTCGGCTCGTAGCGCTCAGCGCTTCGGGCAAGGCCCCGTCATGTCCGCTCTCCGGCATCTCGCGCGTTTCATCGCCCTGGCCTTCTGGCTGATCGTCGCCGTTCCGGCGTCGGCGGGCGATGCCGCGCAAGTGTCGAACACGGCGGTCATGCGTTTCCGCGAGGCCGGCGAACCTCGCTCGGTCTCGTCGAACACCGTCACACTCGACGTCGCGCGGGCCAAGGTTCCCACACGGTTGAGCTTTCGCCTGCTCCCGGTCGACTATAAGCTCGGTTACGATGGCATCGCCTGCGTCACGGACGGAGTGGAAGCGACCTTCGTCCCCGCAGCGATCACGCAGCAGACCCTCGAGTCCTCTCCTGCTCTAGAAGCGCTCGACCTCAAACAGCCGATCATCATGGTGCTTGAGAATTCGGGCGGCAATCGCAACCCGAACGTCCGAGAAAAGGCTTATATAACAACCACTTCTGGTGAAACCAGCATTCGCAACGAGTTGCTGGAGACTGCCCCCAACAGTGGCGTGTTCGCCGGCGCGGTTCCGGTGGAGGACAAGAATCGCACCCAGGTTTCGCCCTGCGATCCGCGCGCGACGCGCGGCTCGACATTGCGGCTCGATTTCACCGAAGACGAGTACAGCTACGGCTCTGACGCCTGGATCCTGGTCGATCCCGCGGGCTACGTGTTCGATTCGCAGACGGGTGCACTCATCGATGGCGCCGAAGTCTCGCTGTGGGACGAGAACGGCCAACGCGCGGTCGTCTACGGCGACGACGGCGTCAGCCGCTATCCCTCCACCGTAGTCACCGGCTCGAGCGTGACCGACGCCAGCGGTCGCAAATACGACTTCAGCCAGGGCAATTACCGCTTTCCGCTGGTCAACAAGGGCAAGTATCAGATCAGCATCAAGCCGCCGCCGGGCTATACCGCACCGTCGACGCAGTCGCCTGCCGAACTCGCCAAGCGCAAGGACCCGACGGGTCGTCACTTCATATTGAACGATGCCTCCTTCGGCCGCGGCTTCGTCATCGAATCGCTCGATCCGTTCTATGCCGACATTCCGGTCGATCGGCAGGGTGATACCAAGCTCCTGCTGACCAAATCCGCCTCGGTTCGCGAAGCCTCGCCCGGAGACTTCGTGCAATATCGCGTGACCGTGGCCAATCGCGGGGAAGTCGCGGCACGCGCGGTCCAGGTGACAGATCTGCTGCCGCAGGGTCTGCGCTACGAACGCCGTTCGACGCGCGGCGCGGATGAGCCCGAGGTCGCGACCGACGGCCGCTCGATGAAATTCCTCATCCCGACGATCGCCGCCGGCGCGTCGATCGATCTCAGCTACGTGGTGACCGTCGCCCCCGGCGCCCCCAAGGGCGAAGCGGTGAACCGCGTCCTGGCCTCGGCCGACAACGGCGTGACCGGCAACGAGGCCTCGGCACCCGTCCGCATCAAGGCCCTGCTGTTCACCGACGGCTTCACCCTGATCGGCCGCGTCACCGAAGGCGGCTGCGGCGATCCCTCGGACAAGCGCAAGGGCGTTCCCAACATCCGCCTGATGCTCGAAGACGGCACTTTCGTGATCACCGACAAGGACGGTCTCTACCACGTCGAAGGCGTTCGCCCGGGCCGCCACGTCGTCCAGATCGACACCGCCAGCCTGCCCGCGACGCACGAGCCCGTCGCCTGCGACGCCGACACGCGCCAGGCCGGCAGCGCCATCTCGCGCTTCGTCGAGAGCGACGGCGGCCTGCTCAAGCGCGTCGATTTCCAGCTGCGCCCCACCGGCCTCAAGGCCGAGACCACGAGCGCCCTCCCGCTCGTCGCGTCCGATGCCCATGCCGCGGGCAACCGCGACTGGTTGCCGTTCGAACAGCCGGGCATCGCCATGCTGTTTCCCGAAGTCGACCACAACCCGCGCGCGCCGACCCTGCGCGTGGTGATCAAGCACTATCCCAGCCAGCGCGTGGCGCTGCGCCTTAACGGCCAGCCGATCGATCCCCTCGCCTTCGACACGACCGATGCCGATGCCGCACGCAACGTCGCGATCTCGCGCTGGACCGGCCTGCCGCTCGCAGAGGGTGACAACCAGCTCGAAGCCCGCGTGCTCGCCGCCGACGGTACGCTGGTCGAGACGCTGACGCGTACGGTCCACGCCTCGGGCGCGGCCGTGACCGCCACCTTCGTGCCCGAAAAGAGCCTGCTCGTCGCCGACGGCCTGACCCGCCCGCTGATCGCGGTGCGCCTGACCGACCGCGCCGGCAAGCCCGCGCGCGACGGCACGACCGTGGCCTTCCGCGTCGACCAGCCCTATGTCGCGGCGACCGAGATCGAACTCCAGCAGGCGCGCCAGCTGGCCGGGACCGACAGCGCCGAGGCCACGGCCCGGGTCACCAGCGACGACGGCCTGGCCTTCATCGCGCTCGAACCCACGACCCAGGCGGGCGCGGTCCACGCCACCCTGACGCTCGGCGACCGCGACGCGGCCCGGACCGGCGATATTCGCGCCTGGCTCGCGGCGACGCAGAAGGACTGGATGATCGTCGGCTTCGGTTCGGGCACGATCGGCTACGACACGCTCAAGACGCGGTCGAGCGCCCTGCCCCGCAGCCAGCGCGGCAAGCTCGTCACCGACGGCCAGCTCGCCTTCTATGCCAAGGGCCGGATCAAGGGCTCGTGGCTGCTGACCCTGGCCTACGACAGCGACCGCAGCTTCGATCCCGATCGCGGCCTGCTCGGCACGATCGATCCCAACCGCTACTACACCGCCTATGGCGACGGCTCGCGCCAGGGCTATGACGCGCCGACGCGCCGCAAGCTCTACCTCCGCCTCGAACGCCGCGAATTCTATGCGCTGTTCGGCGATTTCGAGACCGGCCTGACGCGGACGAACCTCGGTCGCTACAGCCGCACGCTCAACGGTGCCAAGGTCGAGTACCAGGGCAAGACCATCAGCTTCACCGGCTTCGCCGCACACAGCGAGGAACGCTATGCGCGCGACGAGTTCCAGGGCAACGGTCTGTCGGGCCCCTATCGCCTCTCCGCGCGCGACATCATCCCCAACAGCGACAAGCTGCGCATCGAGGTCCGCGATCGCCTGCGCCCCGAACTGGTGGTGTCGAGCGAACTGCTGACGCGCCACATCGACTACGACATCGACGTGACCTCGGGCACGATCCGCTTCCGCCAGCCGGTGCTGAGCCGCGACGCGCAGCTCAATCCGATCTTTGTCGTGGTCGAGTACGAGACCTTCGGCCGGGGCAAGAAGCTCGTCGCCGGCGGCCGCGCCGCGGCGAGCCTCGCCCAGGGCAAGGTCGAGCTCGGCGCCAGCGCCATCCGCGACGAGAGCGTCGGCGACGGCAATGGCACGATCGTCGCGGTCGACGTGAAGGCCCGTCCCGCGAAGAACACCGAACTGCGCGGCGAACTGGCTACCGGCGGCCGCCAGGGCATCAATTCGGGCCGCGCCTGGCTGGCCGAGGCCGAGCACCATGGCCAGTCGGTCGACGTGCTCGTCTACGCCCGCCAGCAGGATCGCGGCTTCGGCCTCGGTCAGCAGAACCTGATCGAGGCCGGCACGCGCAAGCTGGGCGTCGACGGCTCCTGGCGCCTCAACGACAAGCTGACCTTCACCGGCACGGTCTGGCACCAGCAGCAGCTCGACGCGCCGGGCACGCGCACCGCCGCCGACGTCCGCCTCGAACATCGCCGCCAGGGCGGTACGGTCTTCGTCGGCGGCCAGCTCGCGCTCGATCGCGGGATGGACGGCAAGGACCGCAATTCCAAGCTGCTGACGATCGGCGGCAGCCAGGCGCTGTTCGACGGCAAGCTCGAACTTTCGGGCCAGACCCAGTTCGCCCCCGGCGGCGACAAGGCCAGCGTCGATTTCCCCGTCCGCCACCAGATCAATGCCGCCTTGAGGGTCAAGGACGGCATCCGCCTGCTCGGCGGCTACGAGATCGCCAAGGGCGACGACTATACCGCGCACACCGCGCGAGTCGGCTTCGACGTCGCCCCCTGGACCGGCGCCAAGCTGACCTCGACACTCAACCAGCAGGCCGTGGCCGAGGACGGCCGCCGCACTTTCGCGCAATACGGCCTCAGCCAGTCGCTGCCTCTGGGCAAGAGCTGGACGATCGACGCCTCGCTCGACGCCAGCAACACGATCAGCGGCAAGGTGCCGACCGGCGCGGCGATCAACGCCTTCTCGCCGATCGGCGTCGGCAGCGGCTTTGCCGGGCAGAACGACAGCGGCGACTTCACCGCCGTGACCCTCGGCGCCACCTACCGCGCCGCGCGCTGGTCGTGGACCGGCCGGCTCGAATTCCGCCACGGCGACAAGGACGATCGCTGGAACCTGACCACCAGCGTCCTGCGCACGCTCGGCGAAGGCCAGACCCTGGCCGCCGGCCTGCGCTATTCGCGGCTGCGCCAGCGCGACGGTGCGAGCGGATCGTCGCTCAACGCCGACGTCGCCTTGGCGCTGCGACCGCTCGACAGCCGCTGGTCGCTGCTCGAACGCTTCGAATTCCGCAACGACAAGGCCGATGCCGGGATCACCGCGGGCAACGTCCTCGGCATCTCGACCGGCCTCGGCGGTTTCCAGTCGACCCTGCGCCTGGTCAACAATCTCGCGGTCAACTATCGCAGCGGCGCCGAGGGCGACGGTCATGGCTTCGAGGCCACCGTCTACTACGGCTCGAAATGGGTGCGCGGCAGCTTCGGCGACGACGACTACACGGGCTACGTCGACGTGATCGGCTTCGACCTGCGCAAGGATCTGGGACGCCGCTTCGACCTGGGCGTGCAGGGATCGATGCAGCACGCCTGGAACCGCGGCGCCAAGGCCTTCAGCTTCGGTCCCTCGGCCGGCTTCTCGCCCGGCGGCAACCTGTGGGTCAGCGCCGGCTACAACGTCGCCGGCTATCGCGACCGCGACTTCGAGAACGACCGCTACACGCGCCAGGGCGCCTATCTGACGATGCGCCTGAAGTTCGACCAGGCTTCGATCGGCCGCGCGCTGGGGAAGGCCCGCTGATGCGCCGCCTTTTCCTCACCTTGCTCGCGCTCGTCACTGCCTCGCCGGCATTGGCGGACCCGCTGACGATCACCAAGACCGCGACGGTGATCTCGGATCCGCTCGGCTATACCGTGACGCCGCGTTCGCTGCCAGGCGCTATCGTCGACTACAAGATCCTCTACCTCAATCCGAACGCGAACTGGCTCTGGCCCGTCCGGAACATCGTCAGCGAGGACATGCTTCCGGCCAACGTGATCCTGCGCGTGTCCGACATCGCGGCGGCGGGCAAGGGGCCGGTCGAATTCCTCGACGGCAGCCTGCTCGGCACCGGGCTCGGCGGCAGCGGGCTCGGCTACACCTTCACCAGCCTGGCGAGCACGACCGACGGGATCGATTTCTACAACGGCACGACCTGGACCTACACGCCCACGCCCGATGCCAGCGGCTACGACGCCAATGTCCGTGGCATCCGCGTGCGCACCACCTCCACCTTCGCGACGGGCACCCAGTTCCAGCTGCGCTTCCGCGTCAAGATTCGCTGAAAACAAGGACAGAAATGAGCAATTCGAGTGCCTCATCCCCTTTCGACAATCTTCCCTTCGGCGAACGTCGGCGCGAGGGCCGTGCCAGTCTTGCCGCATCGGGCATGCTGATCGTCTCGGGCGACGAACGCGCCTGCCGCATCCGCAACCTCTCGCCCCACGGCCTGCGCGCCGATGGGCCCACACTGCCGCGCCCCGGGCAGCGGGTCCTGATCGAGATACCGGGGTTGTCACGCGTGCCGGCCGTGGCCATCTGGCAGATCGACGGCGGCTGCGGATTGCGTTTCGAGGATCGCCAGGACGTGGGCCCCGCGCTGGTCGGGACAGCTCCGTCGGCGCGCTAAGTCGCGGGATTTCCGGCCTGCCCGAAGACAGGCCGGAAGCTCCGATAGGTCAGTCGGCCATGGCGCCGAAGCGGAACTTCAGCCGCAGACCGTACATGCGCGGCATGCCGAGGCTGGCATATTCGACGCCGGTCGACTGCCAGCCGCCACCGAGGAAGGTGTAATACTTCTCGTTGGTGACGTTGGTGACGAAGGCCGCCAGATCGATCGGCGAGCCGGCGATGCCGTTCCAGGCAAGGTTGAGGTTGAGCAGGTCGAAGGCCGGCACCGTACCGAACGGCGTGACTGCCGAGGCCGACGTGACCTGGCTCGACGTGTGCACGTAGGTCGCGCTGAGCGTGACCTTGCCGACGCTCTCGTCGAGCGGCAGTCGGATCGACGGCGTCAGCGTCAGCTTGTGCTTGGGCGAGAGCGGCAGCGGGCCACCGAGGTCCGAGTTCGGCGTCGCCGGCAGATAGCCGGGGAAGTTCACCGGGGTGAAGCTCTTCAGCTTGGTATCGAGATAGGTATAGCCCACCCCGAGGCTGAAGGCCGAGTAGGAGGCCAGGGCATCGACCTCGAAGCCCTGGATGCGCGACTTGCCGGCGTTGACGATCGCCTGGGCCGGCGAAGCGGTCGAGCCCGGCGAGGGGATCAGCGAGGCCGCGAGTTGCTGGTCGCTGAAGTCGTTGTAGAAGCCGGCGACGTTGAAATAACCGCTGAGATCGCCGCGGAACGACAGCTTCGCACCGATTTCGTAGCTTTCGACCTTCTCCGGCCCCCAACCCTGCGGGATCGTGTTCGAGGCGTTGATATTGCCCTGACGATAGCCGCGCGCATACTTGGCATAGAGCATGACGTCGTCGGTCGGCTTGTAGTCGAGGTTGATCAGCCAGGTCGGCCGCTTGGTCGTCTGGCGCGCGCTCGACGCCGGCAGCGCAGTGACGCAGTCCTCGCCGCTGGCCGCCGGGATCGCGTTGTTGGCGGCGCAGACCGCGTTGTACTGGTTGGGTGCGAAGAAGAAGAGCTGGCGCGTACCGCCCTCGGCGCGGGTCTTGTCGATCGTGTAGCGGATGCCGCCAGTCAGCGAGAGCTGGTCGGTCAGCTTGTAGGTCGCCTGGCCGAAGAAGCCGATGTTCTCATACCAGTAGCGGGTCAGCGAGTTCTGCAGCAGGCTGGGGATCTGCGGCGAGCCGAAGGTGTTGATCGGCGTACACTGCAACAGGCCGACGTTCGAACACGACAGCGTCGCCAGGAACGGCAGCAGCGTCCCCGCCGGCAGTCCGAGCGCCGCCGGTGCGGGCGAGTAGTTGACGTAGCTGATGTTCGAATATGTGCCCTGGAACGGGCTCAGCGGATCGGCGCGTTCGTAGTAGGCACCCAGCACGTAGTCGAGCTTGCCGTCACCAGACTTGCCCTGGATCTGGAATTCCTCGGTGAAGGTCGCCTGCTCGACGTTGGCGAGGCCCTGCGCCGGATAGACGCCGACCCAGGTGAAGGGCAGGCCGGTCCAGGCCGGGTTCGGGCTGGCTGGGAAGGTGAAGTTGTCGTTGCCGATCAGCAGGCTCTGCTTCTGGCGGAACTGCTGATAGCTGGCGATGTTCTTCAGGGTCACCGTATCGCTGACGCGCCAGGTCGTGGTGTTGGTCACGCCCCACTGCTTGATCTTGAGGAAGGGATCGGTGTTGCCCGATTCCACGTCCCAGAACCCGTCGCCCCGCGCGCGCTGGCGTGCCACGGTGCCGGAACAGGCGAGCGGCGCGAGGAACGAGGCCGTGGTCGCGAGCGTCTGCCCGGGCAGGTTGACCTGCGACGATCCGGGCAGCGGATAACGCGAGCGATCGACTCCGGCGTCGCAGCCCACGGCGTTGACGCCGACGATCTTGCCGAAGGTGCCGTTGGTGCTCGACTCGCTGTAGCGGACGATCAGGTAGTTCTCGAGATCGGGCGTCAGATCGGCGACGATCGCGCCGCGGATTGCCCAGTAATCGACGTCGTCGTAGTCGGCCGGCCCGATGCCCGACTTGTTGCGGACGAAACCGTCGCGCTTCTGCCGTTCGAAGCCGAGGCGGACCTTGAAGGTATCGGCCAGCGGCACGTTGAGCACGCCCTGAATGCGGTACATGTCGAAGTTGCCGATCGAGCCCTCGATATAGCCGCCGAGTTCGTCGGTCGGCTTCTGCGGCACGATCAGCACCGCGCCGCCCGTCGTGTTGCGGCCGAACAGCGTGCCCTGCGGGCCCTTGAGCACCTGGACGTTCTGCAGGTCGAAGAACTGGCCGACACCGGCACCGTTACCACCGGCCGTACCGCCGTTAGCGCGCGGCCCGATCACGTCGGCGAAATAGGTCGCCACCGACGGCGAGGTGAAGTTTTCCTGGGTGAAGCCGCGAATGGCGAAGGCGGCGGTCTCGGCGCCGAAGCGCGAGTTGGCCGAAAGCGACGGCGTATAGGTGGCGAGATCGTTGCCCGAGACGATGTTGCGCGCGGTCACCTGTTCCTGGTTGAACACGGTCATCGAGATCGGAACGTCCTGCAGGCGTTCCTCGGTACGACGCGCGGTCACGATGATGTCGCCTGCCGCAGCTCCGCTATTCGCCTCGTCCTGCGCCAGTGCCGGCGTCATCCAGGTCAGCGCCGTCGTCGCGACCAAGGCGCACGTGATCGATCCTCTCATGCCTCTCACTCCCATCCTGTTCCCACAGCGCATTCCCGTCTGCCTTTGTCGGCAAATCAGGAACGGCGTTCTCGAAACCTGACTCATTCTGTTTTCGAGCGCAACAACGGATCCAATGTATTCATCGACTTCGGGTCTAAATGCGCATCATCGAGCGCGCGCGATACGATTGAATCACAATTGATCTGGCGCATTTCGACAAATTGACCACGACTTGCGTAAAATTGATTGCGGTAATACACGCCAAAATCACGCAACTCGCTCAGCCCATGCCACCCTGCGCCACGGCCCGCCGTATTCGGTTCCTCCAAATGGGTAACAGGTCGCCAGCGCCAACAGCGGCCGTGCCGGATCGAGCGGATAGAAAAATGTATCCCATCGAAGGGTCTCAAAACGCACCACGCGATAGCGTTCCTTGCTGCCGGTGACATATTGCAGGGTGATTTCGTCGCCCTCGCGCAGATCACGGACGAAAAGGAAATGCGTGTCGCGATGCGCGGCGAGAACGGTGACCGGATTCGCCGCATCCCCCTGCTTGATCACGGCCGGGCCACGCGCGAGTTGCTCGTGAGTCGCGGCGCCGGCCAGAACGATCTCGGCAACCCCGAGCCGGGCCACGGTGATCCGCGCGATCGGGCCGCTGCTCGGCAGCGCCAGGGTGGCAGCTGCGGACCCGCTGGCCGGGCGCGCGAGGCGGCGCCCCCGAGGTTCCGCCGCCAAGGTCACGCGATGGTTTTCCAGCCGGCGCGCAAACTCGTGCTCGAGCCCATCCTGTGCCAGCCGAGCGCGAACCGGCACCGCGACGCCCTGCGTTACGCTAGCGAGCCCGCCGAGGCAGAGCGCCAGCGAGGCGGCGGCGATCGCGCCGCGCTGCCAGCCGGTCGCGCTCACGAGCGCGGCTCCGCAGCACGGCGGCGACGCGACGCCGCCAGACCGGCGAGCCCCAACCCCAGCAAGGCCAGCCCGCGGTAGATCGCGCCCAGGAAGCCCGTGGCGGTCTGCGGCAGGTCCATCTGCTGCTCCTGCTCGGGCGGCGGCGCGCTGGCGGCGGGCGCCGGCGCATCCTTGCCGAGCAGTCGGTCGAAATCCCAGCCTTTGGGCAACAGCAGCGGCAGGTCCTCACGCGTCAGCCGTGCACCTTCGGGCCGGGCCGGCGTCTCGTCGACCGCGACGAGGCTCGTCTGGGTGGTGACGATGTTGTAGGTCAGGCCCAGTTCGGCGATCGCATCGTCAGCCGCCTCGCTCTCGATCTGCCCCGACCAACGCTGCGCCTCGACATCGCCGATCCGGCGATTGGCCCAGAGCCGCGCGACCGAGGGGCTGTCCGTCGCCCGGTCGAGATCGACGGTCTGGCTCCACGGCTTGTCGCCGATCTTGCCGCTGACCACGAGCTTGCCCTCGATCCGGTCACCCTTGCCCAGCAGCACCAGTGGCTCGCCCGCATAGAGATCGGGCAGACGCGCGGGCGTCAGCGACAGCGCCGAGCCTTCGACGCGCGCCGCCAGCTCGCGCACCGCGGGCGCGGTCAGGCGATTGAGCAGCGCGGTCATCTTGGCCATGACCTCGCCCCCGTCACCGATGTTCGTGTAGGTCCCGCGCCCGGTCTCGGCCATGCGGCGCATCAGGAAGTTGTTCGGAGCCGAGCCGATGCCGACCATGAACACGCGGCTGCGATCGGCATGGGCGGCGATCTCGGCCATCATCTCCTTCTCGTTCGACAGGTCGCCGTCGGTCAGGAACACCACCTGGCGCAGCCCGGGATCGTCGGGATTGTCGTCGACCAGCGCGGCCTTGAGCGCGGGCAGCATCTCGGTGCCACCGGCCGCATCGAGCCCTTCGGTGAAGCGGCGCGCGAGCGCGACCTGTTCGGCGCTGGCCGGGGTTACGTGATCGAACAGCTGGGTCATGGTATCGTCGAAGCGGATCACGTTGAAGCGATCCTCGGGGCGAAGGGTCGACAGCGCATGCAGCAGGCTCGCCTTGGCCGCGGCCATCGATTCCCCGCCCATCGACCCCGAATTGTCGATCACGAAGATCATCTCGCGCGGAGCCAGCTTGCCCGCCTCGACTTTCGCCTGCGGCGTGATCGTCGCCATGACATATTGCTGGCCGGCCAGCGCCTGACGAAACAGGCCGATCGTCGGATCGGCACTGGCCGAGCGCCAGCGCAGCTCGAAGTCGCGGTCGGCGGGCTCCTCGCCCGCTGCCAGCGTGACCGTTCGCTCGGCCGGGCCGGCGTCGACCACGGCGATCTTGTGATAAGGGCTGATGACGTTCGCCGGCACGAAGCCCGGCGCCAGGTGGACGGTGATCGACACCGGATTGAGCGAACGCCCCAGGACGCTGGCCAGCGCGGGATCGGCCAGCGGCGCGATCACGCGCGTGGCATCGGCCAGGGCGGCGCCGTCTGTCAGCGTGTGCGGCGGGACATAGCGCGGGCCGACGACCAGCGGCAGCCGCATGGCGAACTCGCCGCCGAGCTGGCGGACCGGCGCTTGGTATTCGATCGAGATCAGCACGGTCTCGCCGGGACCGATGTTGGCCACCGAATTGCGGAACAGGTTCGGCCGGTCGCTCTCGACCAGCCCCGCCTTGCGGCCCTCGGCCTTGGCCTGGTCGTAGATCTCGCGCGCCTCCTGGCGGCGCTTGATCTTGCCGAGGATCACGCGCTGGCCGACGACCATCTTCAAGGTATCGACCGCGCCGTCGTCGGGTAGCGGGTAGAGATAGGTCGCCTCCATCCACTTGTCGCTGGTGTTGCGGAAAGCCTGGGTGACGCGCACGCGCAGGATCTGGCCGCTGACGGTGACGTCCATATCGGTGCCCAGGCGGACCGCGGGCATGGTCGTCGCCACGCCCTTGCCCTGGAGCATCAGCGCGCCGCCGACCGCGGGATCCTTTGCATCCTGGGCACGGGCCTGGCTCGCGGCGAGGCAGGAGACCACGACCGCGACCAGAGTGATCGTGCCGACGCTCAGGCGCTTGCGCGCTTCCTTGCGGAAGGCGGGGCGAAGGGGAGGATGGATCAGCATGGGCTTGGCTCCGTTCTGTGGAGCCCTTCGACTAGGCAGCGCGCGTGCCGGACAGCCACGCGAAATGTCCGCCAGTTTCGGCAGGCGGCGGCGCATTCGGACGGCTGCGTGCAAGCCGCTTGACGGAATGTGCGCAAATGTGCGGAAATGTCCGCATGACCGAACTGCGCAGCGCCGAGAACGAGACCATCGCGACACGGCTGCGCGAGGAACTGGCGCGGCGGCGCATCTCGCGCCAGGCGCTGGCCGACATGGCCAGGATCAGCCTGTCGACCCTGGAAAAGGCGCTATCGGGCGCTCGGCCCTTCACGCTCGCCACGGTGGTGCGGATCGAGGACGTGCTCGGCACCTCGCTGCGTCAGGTGGCGGCAACATCTGCGCCTGACGCGCTGCTCGCGCCCGAGGCGATGGGCTCCTACAGCCGGCCGGCGGTGCGCTGGATCGAGGGCAGCTACCTGACCCTGCGCCCGGCCTTCAGCCAGCCCGACGCGGTCTATGCCTATCGCACCGAGATCTTCTGGGACGAGCCGAGCGGACATTTGCGCTTCGCCGAGAGCGAGCGCGCCGATAGCGCCTTCACCCAGGCAGGCTTCGTGTCGATGCCCAATCTCTCCGGCCACACCTACCTGGTAACCAGCGAGGAAGGGCAATACCGGCTGGTCATGCTCGGCCGCGCGACGCGCGAGCGGCGGATGTTCGGGCTTTTGTCGACCCTACAGGTCGGTTCGGGCTCGCAGCTCATCCCCGTCGCCTGCCCGATCGCGCTGGTCCCGCTCGATCAGACCGCCAGCCTGCAATTCGGCCTGGTCGACGACGCGGCCTATCGCGACCTGCTCGCCCAGGCGACGGCCAGCGACTTCTGCCGCTGGCACGGCTGATCAGGATTTGAACCGCGCCAGCGCGTCGTCGACGCGGTCGAGCGCAGCGGCCAGCGGATCCTGCTCGCCGAGCAAGGCGAAAGTGCCGTTGAGCGCGAAGTAGCAATGCCCATGCACGGTCGCGAGCAGCGAGCGTGCCAGAGCGGGTGCCTCACCGGCATGTTCGGTGGGCAGTTCGCTGCGGATCTCGCGGACGACGACCTCGGTGATCGCGGTCACCTTGATCCGATAGTCCTCGGGCATGACCTCGTCGGCGGGCAGGCGGAAATCGTAGAGCGCGGTCCAGGCGTTGCGGTTGCCGAGAGCGAAATCGAAATAGGCGTCGATTGCGGCGCGAAGGCGGCTTGCAGGCAAGCTGTCAAGTTTGGCTTCCAGATCGGCCAGCCAGAGGTCGAGCGTGTGCCCGTTGATCGCCAGGATCAGCTGATCGTAGGAGCCGAACACGTTGTAAAGCGTACCGATCGAATAGCCGATCGCCTTGGCCACCTCGCGCGCCGAGAACTTGGCGAAACCTACCTCGGCCATCTGGCGATGCCCCTCGGCTACGATCAGCGCGCGCAGCTCCTCCCGGGAATGATCCGATCTCCGACCCATGCAGACAGCCCTAACCCGACAATTGAACACTGTCTATTATTTTAATTGAACAGTGATCAATATCGTGCGATCTGATGCCGGGCCGGCGAGTCGAGCCGGCTTCGGAGAAACGAACGATGAGCGAGATTGCCAACCGCAGACCGCTGCGATCGCGCCAGACCGGCTGGGCTACGACGCTCGCGCAGGTGCTGTTCAAGACGCCGCTGACGCCCAACGCCGTATCGGTCGCGGGAATCGGCTTTGCCGCCGCCGGCGCCACCTGTTTCGTCTTCGCCGGCGACAAGCCGCTGCTCTGGCTCGGCGGCGCGCTGTTCATCCAGTTGCGACTGCTCGCCAACCTGATGGACGGGCTGCTCGCGGTCGAGGGCGGCCGCAAGTCGCCGACCGGAGCGCTGTTCAACGAATTCCCCGATCGCATCGAGGACGCGCTGCTGCTCGTCGCGGCCGGTTATGGCGCGGGAGTGCCGACCTTGGGCTGGGCCGCGGCGCTGCTCGCGATGGGCACCGCCTATGTCCGCGCGCTCGGTGGTTCGCTGGGCCTGCCGCAGGACTTCCGCGGGCCGATGGCCAAGCAGCACCGCATGGCGCTGCTGACCGCGGGCGCCGTGGCGAGCCTCTTCGTCCCCGCCCTGCCCTGGATACTCGGCGCGATCGCCCTCGGCTCGGCCCTCACCGCCGGCCGCCGCCTCATGCGCCAGGCGCACCTTCTGAACGAGGCGGCACGATGATCGGCGCCTTGCTCCGCGCCGCCACGCGCTTCCTCGTCGGCGGCCACGCGCGCTGGCAGGGCTGCGCGCCCTCGTCTGCGCAGCGGATCTACTTCGCCAACCATTCGAGCCACCTCGACACGCTGATCCTCTGGGCCGCGCTGCCCGAGGACCTGCGCCCGACCACGCATCCCGTCGCCGCGCAGGACTATTGGGGCAAAGGGCGGCTGCGCCGGCACATCGCCACCAAGGTGCTCAACGCCGTGCTGGTGGACAGAAGCACGCGCCATGATCCGCTTGCCCCTTTGCGCGCAGCGCTCGACCGCGGCCACTCGCTGATCCTGTTCCCCGAAGGCACGCGCAGCTCGGCGACCGAACCGGGGCGGTTCAAGGGCGGCCTGCACCACCTCGCACGCGACTATCCCGCGGTCGAACTGGTACCCGTCCACCTGACCAACCTCGCGCGCGCCTATCCCAAAGGCGCCATCCTGCCCGCGCCGATCGTCTGCACCGCAAGCTTCGGCGCGCCGATCGCGCTCGCCGCGGACGAGACCAAGCCCGCCTTTCTCGAACGCGCCCGCCAGGCGGTCCGCACGCTGGGAGATGTCCAGTGAACGACAAGATGATCCTGCTGCTCGGCGGCGTCTTCGCGCTGCTCGCCGCGGCTTCGGTGGTGGGCTTCGCGCTCTCCCGTCGCAAGCCAAGCGAAACCGTCACCAACCTCAACGCACGCATCAAGGCCTGGTGGGCCATGGTGGCGGTCTTCGCCCTGGCCTTCCTCGTCGGCAAGGAGCTGACGATCGCGCTGTTCGCGCTGACCAGCTTCTGGTGCCTGCGCGAATTCCTCTCGATCACGCCGACCCGGCCCGAGGATCACCGCGCGGTCGCTTTCGCCTTCTACCTGTTCATCCCGCTCCAGTACTGGCTGATCTGGGACGGTTGGCAGAGCCTTTTCGCGATCCTGATCCCGGTCTGGGCTTTCCTGCTGCTGCCCGTGCTCGCCGTGCTCAAGGGCGAGACCGAGGATTTCATGGCCCGCACCGCGCGCATCCAGTGGGCGCTGATGCTCTGCGTGTTCTGCGTCAGCCACGCGCCGGCGCTGCTGATCCTGCATGTTCCGGGCTTCGCAGGGCAGAACTTCCTGCTGCTGTTCTTCCTGATCACCGTCGTCCAGCTCTCCGACGTGCTGCAATACGTCTTCGGCAAGCTGTTCGGGCGCCACAAAATTGCGCCGCGCGTCAGCCCGGCCAAGACCTGGGAAGGCCTGATCGGTGGCGGCCTCGCCGCGACCGCGGTCGGCGCCGGCCTCTGGTGGATCACGCCCTTCGCACCCTGGCAGGCGGCGCTGATGGCGCTGGCGATCGTGCTGGCGGGCTTTGCCGGCGGGCTCGTGCTCTCGGCCGTCAAGCGCTCGCTCGGCGCCAAGGACTGGGGCACGATGATCGAAGGCCATGGCGGCGCGCTCGACCGTATGGACTCGGTCAGCTTCGCCGCGCCGGTGTTCTTCCACCTGACCAACTACTTCTTCGCCGCCTGAGTGGTTTTTAACTTTCCTGCTATTACGGCTCTGCCGGGGGGAAATTACCGATGTCCGCACCTGACCTGTCGCTGCTGACCAAGCGCCGCTTCGCACCGATGTTCGTCGTCCAGTTCCTGGGCGCGTTCAACGACAACGTGCTGAAGTTCGCGATGCTGTTCCTCGCCAACTTCACGATCTTCGCGGCCGAGCCGGCCAAGGCCGAGATGCTGGCCGCGGCGGCGACCGGGCTGTTCATCGCGCCCTATTTCCTGTTCTCGGCGCTCGCCGGCCAGCTCGCCGATCGCATCGACAAGGCGCGGCTGGTGCGCTGGATCAAGCTCGCCGAGATCGGCATCATGACGATCGGCCTGGCCGGCTTCTGGTTCCAGTCGATCGCACTGCTGATGACCGCGCTGTTCCTGATGGGCCTGCACTCGACGATCTTCGGCCCGGTCAAGTATTCGATCCTGCCGCAGCACCTGGGCGCGCACGAGATCATGGGCGGCACCGGCCTGATCGAGGGGGGCACCTTCCTCGCCATCCTCGGCGGCCAGTTGCTCGCGGGTGTTCTGCCGCCGTGGGAGGCCGGGCTCGTGGCGATGGGCTGCGCGATGCTGGGCTATTGCGCAGCGCTGACGGTGCCCTCGGCCCCGCCACTCAAGGGTGACCACCCGGTCGACTGGAACGTCTGGCGCGGGACCATGCATATCCTCAAGACCGCGCGCCACGGCCGCGGCGTCTGGCTGTCGATCCTCGGCATCTCGTGGTTCTTCGCCGCAGGCGCGGTGCTCGTCTCCGAATTCGTGCCGCTGGTCAGCGGTCCCCTGGGGGCGAGCCAGCAGGTCGCCACGCTGTTCCTCGTGGTCTTCTCGGTGACGATCGCGGTGGGCTCGCTCGCGGTCAACAAGCTGCTCGGCGGCGAGGTCTCGGCGAAGTACGTGCCGGTTTCGGCGCTGTTCATGGCCTTCGGCATGATCGACCTGTGGCTCTCGACCAGCCACTTCGCGGTGCGCACCGCGGGCGCCTCGATCGCGCAGTTCCTCGCCACGCCGGGCTCGCTGCGCGTGCTGATCGACCTCGGCGTGATCGCCTTCGCCGGCGGCATGTTCATCGTGCCGCTCTACGCGATCCTCCAGACCAAGAGCCCGCCCGAGGAACGCTCGCGCATCATCGCGGCGAACAACATCGTCAACGCGCTCGTCGCCGTGCTCTGCGTGCTGGCGATCAGCGGGCTCATGGCGCTCGGTGTCCGCGTGCCCGGCCTGATCGGTGCACTCGGCCTCGCCACCCTGGTCGTCGCCTTCGTCTCGATCTGGCTGCTGCCCGACACCTTGTTCAAGTGGACGATCCGCGTGATCCTCAAGACGCTCTATCGCGTCGAGGTCAACGGCATCGAGAACATGCCCAGGCCCGGTGAGCGCGCCGTGGTCGTGGTCAACCACCTCAGCCTGCTCGACGGCGTGCTGCTCGGCGCCTTCCTGCCGGGCAAGCCGACCTTCGCGATTAACACCCACATCGCCAAGGCCTGGTGGGTCAAGCCGTTCCTCGGCCTGTTCGAGGCCTTCCCCGTCGATCCAACCAACCCGATGGCGGCCAAGGCGATGGTCAAGGCCGTACGCGAGGGACGGACCTTGGTGATCTTCCCCGAAGGCCGCATCACCGTGACCGGCGCGCTGATGAAGGTGTTCGACGGCCCCGGCATGGTCGCCGACAAGGCCGACGCGCCGATCATTCCACTGCGCCTCGACGGGCCGCAGTACACGCCGGCCTCCTATCTCAAGGGCAAGGTCCGCCAGCGCTGGTTCCCCAAGGTCTCGCTGACCGTCCTGCCGCCGCGCCGCTTCGCGATAGAGGGCGAGATGTCGGCGCGCGAGCGCCGCGCCGTGGCCGGCCGCCGCCTCTACGACGAGATGAGCCGGATGATCTTCGACACCACCGACACGAACCGCACCTTGTTCGACGCGCTCTGCGAGGCGCGCGAGATCCACGGCGGCAAGGCGCTGGTGGTCGAGGACATCAAGCGCGAGCCTCTGTCCTACGACCGCCTGCTGATCGCCGCCCACCTGCTCGGCGGCAAGCTGGCCGCGGGCACGCGCCAGGGCGAGGCCGTCGGCCTGCTGCTGCCCAACGTCGCCGGCGTTGCGGTCGCCTTCTTCGGGCTCCAGGCGCAGGGCCGCGTCGCGGCGATGCTCAACTTCACCGCCGGCCTCGCCAACCTGCGCTCGGCCTGCACCACCGCGGCGATCCGCACGGTCGTTACCGCGCGCGCCTTCGTCGATCAGTCCAAGCTCCACGACACGATCGTCGCACTCAAGGGCGACGGCCTGCGTGTGGTCTATCTCGAGGACGTCAGCGCCTCGATCGGCACCGGCGCCAAGCTCTGGACCGCCTTCCGCAAGCAGGGCCTCGCCGGCCACCATCGCAAGCTCGGCATTGCGGCCGATGCACCGGCGGTGATCCTGTTCACCTCGGGATCGGAGGGCGTGCCCAAAGGCGTGGTCCTGACCCACCGCAACCTGCTGTCGAACCTGGCCCAACTCGCCGCGCGGATCGACTTCAACGCCAGCGACGTCGTGCTCAACGCGCTACCCGTGTTCCACAGCTTCGGGCTTACGGGCGGCACCCTGCTGCCGCTGCTCAACGGCATCCGCACCGTGCTCTACCCGAGCCCGCTGCACTACCGGATCGTCCCCGCGCTGGCCTACGATTGCAACGCGACGATCCTGTTCGGCACCGACACCTTCCTCTCGGGCTATGCGCGCATGGCCCACGGCTACGACTTCTACTCGCTGCGCTACATCTTCGCCGGCGCCGAACGCGTGCGGCCTGAAACCCGCCAGGTCTATGCCGAGAAGTTCGGCCTGCGCGTGCTCGAAGGCTATGGCGCGACCGAGGCCGCGCCGGTCATCGCGGTCAACACGCCGATGCACTACCAGGCCGGCACCGTCGGCCGGCTGCTGCCCGCGATCGAGGCGCGGCTCGACGACGTGCCCGGCATCACCGAAGGCGGAAGGCTCTACATCCGCGGCCCCAACGTCATGGCCGGCTACTACCTCGCCAGCGAGCCCGGCATGCTCCAGCCGCCCGCCGAGGGCTGGCACGATACCGGCGATATCGTCACGATCGACCAGGCCGGCTTCGTCACGATCCGCGGCCGCGCCAAGCGGTTCGCCAAGATCGGCGGCGAGATGGTCTCGTTGCCCGCGGTCGAAGGCTATGCCGCCGCGGTCTGGCCGGGCGCCGAACATGCGGTGGTGACCCGGCCCGATCCCAAGAAGGGCGAACAGCTCGTGCTGTTCACCACGATCAAGGCGCCCGATGCAAAAGCGCTGCAGGAATGGGCACGCGGCAACGGCGTGACCGAGCTCATGGTCCCGCGCGACATCCGCAGCGTCGAGGCGCTACCGGTGCTCGGTACCGGCAAGACCGACTATGTCACCCTGGGTCTCTGGGCGACGGGCTGACGGGCATATTGCGAGGGGCTAAACATCCGATTCGGTTGTTACCCGTCACAACTTTGACCGCCCGTCAACGACTTGCCGTTACGCCGATTCGGATGGATGGGCGATTCTCCCTGCTGAAGCGGTACCGCTATGCGGCCGACGCGACGCATTTCGAGGTCGCGCAGGTCGCCAAGCTGCAGCGTCAGATCGCGCCGCTCTATTCGCTGCTGTCGCTGAGCGCGGCCTCGTTGGCCTTCACCCATCGCCACGTCGCGCCGACGGTGCTCACGCTTATCCTGCCCGCCCTGCTCATCACGGCCTGCATCGGCAGGATCATCCGCTGGCTGATGGTGCCGACCGACCGGCAGATCACTCCGGCGGAAGCGCGGATCATCCTGCAGCGAACGCTGGTCATGGCGGGTGTCTTCGCCGTGCTCTTCGTCGCCTGGGCAATCGCGCTCGATCAGTACGGCGGTCCCTACGAACAGGGGCACGTCGCGATGTTCGTCGCGGTGACCGTGCTCGGTTGCGTGTTCTGCCTCGGCTATCATCCGCACGCCGCAGCACTGGTCTGCGCGATCGTCATCGGCACGTTCCTCGCCTATTGCCTGAGCAAGGGCTCGGAGGTCATCGCCGCGATCGCGATCAACATCGCGCTGGTGACCGGCGTCATCCTCAAGGTCCTGCGCGATTCCTTCGCCGGATTCCTCAATCTCGAATTGTCGCAGCAGGCGCTCGAGCAGAAGCGCGCCGAAGCCCAGGAGCTCAGCGAGGAAAACGCCCTGCTCGCGCAGACCGACCCGCTGACCGGCCTGCCCAATCGCCGCTTCTTCTTCGCCGAGCTCGACCGCCTGCTTGCCGAGGGCGACCGTTCGTTCACCGTTGCCCTGCTCGATCTCGACGGCTTCAAGCCGGTGAACGACACTTACGGGCACGCTCAGGGCGATCAGCTTCTCCAGATCATATCGCAGCGCCTGCGGCAGGTCAGCGCCGGCCAGATGGTGGTGGCCCGCCTCGGCGGCGACGAATTCGGCGTTCTCATGAAACTCGATGCGCAGGAAGCCGTGGTCCGGGGCCAGCAGTTCTGCGACATCGTCAAGGAACCGGTCCCGCTCCCCGAGGCGACCGTCGTGGTCGGATGCTCGCTGGGCCTGGCGACCTATCCCGATGCCGGCCAGACCGCACAGGGCCTGTTCGATTGCGCCGACTTCGCGCTCTATCATGCCAAGGAGCAGCGGCGCGGCGCCTGCGTCGTCTTCTCAAGCGAGCTCGAGGAACTGATCCGCTCCGAACAGGCGGTCGACAGCGCATTCCAGGCCGCGGACCTCGATCGCGAGCTTTCGGTGGTCTTCCAGCCGATCTTCGCGACGCGCGAAATCCAGCTCGTCGGCGTCGAGGCCCTGGCACGCTGGGAATCGCCGCAGGTCGGCACCGTACCGCCCGAACAACTAATCGCCGCCGCCGAGCGCGTGGGCATGGCGCGCCGCACCACCCTCACCCTGTTCGACAAGGCGCTCGAAGGCGCGGCCCGGCTGCCGCTCGACGTGCGCCTGACCTTCAACCTCTCGGCGCTCGACATCGCCGACGAAGTCACCGTGACCTCGCTGCTCGACAGGCTCGCCCGCTCGGGGATCGCGCCGCAGCGGATCGTCTTCGAGCTGACCGAGAATTCGCTGATCACCGATCTCGGCACCGCGCGGCTCTCGCTCGAGCGACTGCGGAACACCGGCGCCCTGCTCGCGCTCGACGACTTCGGCACGGGCTTCTCCAGCCTCTCAACGCTCCACGAGCTGCCCTTCGACATCCTCAAGATCGATCGCAGCTTCGCCGCACGCTTGAACGACCACACCGGGCGCCGGCTCGTCAGCGCCATCCGCGGCCTCGCGGAAACGCTGTCGCTGCAATGCGTGCTGGAGGGGATCGAAACCGAACAGCAGCTCGTCGAGGCGACCCTGGCCGGCTTCGACTACGCGCAGGGCTACTACCTCGCCCGACCGGGCCGGATCGAGGACGTGGTCGAGAGCCTCGAGAAGCACAGGCGCGCGGCCTGACGCGCAAGCCGGCGGCGCTTGGGACCTGAGCGCTTGACTAGGATCGCAAGTGCGGACCTCCTGACGCGGCGTTGACGCAAGCGAGGGAGACATCCGCGTGAACACCGCCGACATCGTCGAACTGAACCAGCTGGCCTTTCGCTATGCCGCCGCGGTCGATGCCTGCGACGTCGCCGGGATCCAGCGCGTGTTCCATCCCGAAGGCCGGCTGCGCAGCTATCAGCCCGACGCCGAGGAACCCTTCGCCGATCTGCGCGGCTCGGACCAGCTCGCGGCCGTGCCCAATGCCATGCGCGGCATGTACCGTGCGACGATGCACATGATGACCAACCATCTCGTGGAGGTGGATGGCGACACCGCCAGCGGCGAAGTGCTCTGCGTCGCCCGGCACCTGACCCGCGACGACGTCGATCCGGTGTCGATCAACGTGCACATTCGCTATGTCGATCGCTATGTCCGGCACGAGGGACGCTGGCTGATCCTCGATCGCCAGATCCGCTTCCTGTGGAGCGAGCGCCATGCCACGGCCGACAGCGGCATGGGACGCGGCGCCTAACCGTTTTCGAAGGGGCCGCGCGGCCGATCGCCCTGCACATAGCTCTTCTGCAGCACGCGATTGCCCTCGTAGTCCATGACCGCATAGTGCTGGAACGCGCGATTGTCCCAGAGCACGATGTCGTTCACCCGCCAGCGCCAGCGCATGGTGAACTCCTCGGACCGCGAATGCGCCCAGAGCATCGCCAGCAGGCTGTCGCTCTCGTGCCGCGACAGGCCGACGATGCTCTCGGTCCAGAGCTCGTTGACGAACAGTGCCTTGCGCCCCGTCTCGGGGTGCACGCGCACCACCGGATGCACGCTGCGCATGTCGGCCTGGAGGTAGCCGGTGTTCGATCCGCCAAGCAGCGGCAGCGTCTTGTAGGCCGAATGCTCGGCGCTGAGCCCGTCGATCATGGCCTTCACCGGCTCCGACAGCGTCTCGTAGGCCGCATACATGCTGCCCCAGCAGGTATCGCCGCCGCCCGAAGGCGGCAGTTCGAGCGCGCGCAGCGCCAGCAGGGCGGCGGGTTCGGGCGCCAGCGTTGAGTCCATGTGCCAGACCGCAGTCGCGCGGCGCTGGGCATATGTCGGCATGTTGTGGACGGCGTTGTCCTTCGTCGGGTGCTTCGCGGCGACCGAGAACGGATCGGTGCCCAAGGTTCCGAAACGAGCCATGAAATCGGCGGTCTGCTCGCGCGTGAGATCTTGGTCACGGAAGAATAGCGCACCGTGTTCGAGCACGCCCGCGCGAAGCGCCCTGACGGTTTCCGTCGCAAGCGGCTTGGTCAGATCGACACCACTGACGATGCCGCCGACGGCGGGCGAGATCGCTTCGATTTGGAGGGTCGACGTAGCCGGTACGGCATCGGCGAAGGTCTGCGAGGTCATCGGCATCTCTCCCTTGCGGCCTTGTCGAGCGGAAGAGCGGTATGTCCCGCAAGCGGCCGGTTCCAACCGACCATAATACTCGCGCGAGAATCGACCAAGCGCGCCTCCTTGTCTGCCGCGGAGCATGCCACCGCGGCTGCCGCGAAAAATGCGGCGCCACCAACGGTGATCCGGGGTGAATGTTAACCAATCGACTGTAGTCCACTTCAGCGGTCGCATGGGTTGAGTGGAATGAAGTCTCTACGGGAGCATACGGGAAGACTGGCGACCTGGTTGCTGGGCACGCCGGCCTCTGTGCCGCCCGCAATCGCCGCCAAGCTCACCAATGCGCTGTTCCAGTCGGTACCGATCTTCCTGGGCGGCATCCTGAATACCACCGCGGTCGCCACGATCGCTGCCTTGCGCCATGGCACTCCGCCGTTCATCGGCTGGCTGATCTTCGAGCTCGTGCTCGGCGTCGTGCGTCTCTGCGTGCTGGTGGACGGACGCAGGCGGATCGCTGCCGGGGGAAACCCACGGCGCGAACTGGCCGCCTGGCTGTCGTGCATCTGGGCCGGCTCGGTCGGCTTCGGCACTTTCATCTGCGTCACCAGCGAGGACTGGGTCCTCGCCACGATCGCCTGCCTGTCGGCAGCCGCGATGGTCTGTGGCATGTGCCTGCGCAACTTCGGCACGCCCCGACTGGCGGCAGCCATGGTCGTCGCGGCCCTGCTGCCCTGCGCCGTGGCCGGCCTGCTCACCGCCGAACCGATCATGCCCGTGATCAGCGTCCAGTTGCCGATCTTCATGCTGACGATCCTGTCTGCATCGTTCGGGCTGCATCGCATGATGGTTTCGTGGATGACCGCCATCGGCGAACTCGAACACAGCCGGTCGCTGAACGAGACGATCCTGCAATCGAGCCCCGATCACACGCTGATCCTCGATCAGGATCATCGCATCGTGTTCTGCAAGCGACCGGGCCAGGAGGTTTCGGACAAGGATTCGCTGATCGGGCGAAACTGGCTCAACCTGCTTCCCGCCGACGTGCGCGACGTCGCGCTGGCCGCGCTGGCCAAGGCCGCAGCGGGCAATCTGGTCAACATCGTGACGACCCACGCGACGCCTTCAGGCGAACAGCGCTGGTTCGACAACGTGATCAACCGCACGTCCGACACCTCGGGCCGGCTGATCGTGGTCTCGCGCGACATCACCCACCAGAAGCGGTCAGAGGAACAGGCCATCTGGATGGCCCAGCACGACGCGCTGACCGGGCTGCCCAACCGCGCACTCCTGCAAGACCGGCTCGACGGCCTGCTGGAAGACCTCGGCACGGCGGACACGGCGGCGATGATCATCGTCGACGTCGACAATTTCAAGACGATCAACGACTCGCTCGGTCACGACGCCGGCGATGCCCTGCTCTGCGCGATCGCGGGTCGGCTCGCCGGGGCGGTGGCCGAAGGCGATCTCGTGGCGCGAACCGGCGGGGACGAATTCGCCCTGCTCGTCGCGGCGCGGAGCAATGCCGACGTCGAACGCATCGCCGAGCGGATCTACGAAGGTTTGCGCGAACCGATCAGCCACGCCGGCCGTCTGCTCGAATGCGGCGCGAGCATGGGCGCCAGCTTCATCCCGCGCGATGGCCGCGATCGCTCGGAGATCATGAAGGCGGCCGACATCGCGCTCTATGCCGCCAAGGCTGCTGGTCGCGCCCAGTTGCGGATCTTCGAACGCGCGATGATGATCGAGGTCGAACGCCACCAGACCATGATCACCTCGGCCCGCCTTGCCTTGCAGCGCAGCGCGGTGGTCCCGCACTATCAGCCCAAGGTCTGCCTGCGGACCTCGCGCATCGTCGGCTTCGAAGCGTTGCTGCGCTGGCACGATCGCGACGGACAGCTCCGCGGACCCGATACGATCGAAGCGGCCTTCGACGATCCGGTGCTCGGCACCTTGCTCAGCGACCGCATGCTCGAAGGGGTGCTCGACGACATCCGCCGCTGGTCCGCGGCCAGCATCGATTTCGGCCACGTCGCGATCAACGTCACCAGCGCTGATTTCCGCCGCGAGGACTTCGTCGAGACGATCTGCACCGCGCTCGCCGAGCGCGATCTGCCGCCAACCTGCATCCAGATCGAAGTCACCGAAAACGTCTTCCTCGGCCAGGGCGCCGACGAGGTGAAGAACGTCCTCCAACGGCTCAGCGGCATGGGCATCCGCATCGCGCTCGACGACTTCGGCACCGGCTACGCCTCGCTATCGCACCTCAATCAGTTCCCCGTGAACCTGCTCAAGATCGATCGCTCGTTCATCCGCCAGATCGGATCGAGCGTCGATGCCGATGCGATCTCCTCGACCGTGATCAACCTCGGTCGCTGCCTGGGGCTGGAGGTCATCGCCGAAGGTATCGAGACCCCGGCACAGGAAAGCCAGCTTCTCGCCATGGGCTGCGATACCGGCCAGGGTTTCCTCTATTCGCGCGCGCTGCCCGCCACCGAAGTTCCCGCAGCCGTCAGCCGGCTTTACGACACGCAGCCCGAGCGGCGTCGCGCCTGATCCGGTCCGGAGATGTGGTGTTAGGCAGCGGTATTGCAGCGCGCGTTCATGCCTCGCTCAGGCGCCTTCGGGCACCAGGTTGCGGTTCGACATGGTCGCGAGAATGCCGCGATAGTAACGCGCCAGCTTGAGATAGGCCTCGCGCTTCTCGGCGATCCGAGTCCAGGCGGCGATCAGGTAACAGCGGTCGATCCGGCGCCCGAGAAAGTCTTTGGTCCAAGTGGTGCGCATTCAAAAATCTCCCTCCGCGATCGGCCGGAAAGGCCAGCTAGGCACTGGGGGGTGGAGCTGCAAAACGACTTGAGATCAGATGCCGGACTCGCGGGCCGGAAGGAGCATCATGCGACTCCGTGCGCAATAATGCCAGTATCTCTTTGCGGGGGATCGCTCGGCATCGGAGGAAAAGGCGCGGGCTTGCCGACGCGTGATGCCGAAAGTCAGTAGCGGACCCGACTGCAGCCAATGGAGCCGGGCCCGCTGTGATTGTCTAACACTGGCGAATTGACGAATTATTACAGCAGCTTGCAATCGTGCGACTGTCCCGAAACGGAACGCCGGCGCCAGCCGCCCTTAAAACCGCATTCCCTCTGTCAGCGTGCGACCGAACGTGCGCGCAGATCGGCGATTTCCGCCTCGCCATAGCCGACCTCGCGCAACAGCGCCTCGGTATGGGCGCCGAGCGCGGGCGCGGGATCGAGCCGCCCGGAAACCGGCGCGCCGTCGAAAGCCGTTGGTCCGGCGACGACGTTGATCTCGCGATCCTCGACCGCCATCGTCTGGATCATGCCGTTGGCATGGACCTGCGGATCGTTGACCACGTCGTCGATCGAACTGATCAGTTCCGACGGTGCATCGAGACCCGAAAGGATCGGCTTCCACTCGGCATAGTCGCGCGCACCGAACTTCTCCTGGATCATCGGGATCAGCACGTCGGCGTTCGCGTTCCGCGCTTCCTCGGTGGCGAAGCGCGGATCGTCGACGATCTCGGGCAGGCCCATCGCCTCGCAGAAGCCCGGCCAGGCGGGCTCGGGATTCAGCACCATGAACTGGACCATGCGGCCGTCGCGCGTGGTATAGGCGAATTTGAGCGGCACCTTGATGGGCGTCGCCTGATGCGTGACATAGCCGGGAATCTGCGCCGCGGTGATGTCGCCCGACAGCACCCAGGCCGCGGTCGAAAGCAACGAGTTCTCGACCACCGAGGCCTCCCCCGTCTGCGCACGCTTGAACAGGGCGCCGGCAATGCCGAAGGCGATGGCCATCGAACCCGTGTGATCGCCATAGGCCGGGCGCGGCGAGGTCGGCTGCTGGCCGGGGCGCGTGAAGGCGAAGCAGGCGCCGCCGCGCGCCCAGAAGGCCGAGGCGTCGAACCCCGGACGGTCCGCCTCGGCGCCGCGGAAGCCCAGCCCGTTGCCGCGCACGTAGATGAGCTTGGGATTGCGCGCGCGCAGGTCCTCGACGTCGAGCCGCAGCGAGCGTAGCGCCTTGGGGCGCAGGCTGGTGAGGAAGACGTCGGCGGTCTCGACCAGCTTGAGCAGCGCCTCGCGCCCCTCCTCGCTCTTGAGATCGAGCGCGACGCTCTTCTTGTTGCGGTTGTTCTGCTCCATGGCGATGTTGATGTTGCCGATATTGCGGCTGCCACCGGCGATCCGCAGCGTGCGGTAGGGATCGCCCTCGATCGCCTCGATCTTGATCACTTCGGCACCCTGATCGGCCAGCATCACGCCGGCGCCGGGGACATAGACGTACTGCGCCAGCTCGATCACGCGTACGCCGGCGAAAACTCCGTTCATCGTCCCACTCCCCATTATGGCCGTCACGGCGTCCGCCTTGCGCGAATCCGCCTCGTGCTCTCGCGAAGAGGGTAGATCACCAAGCGCTTGCTTCGCAATCGTCTTGTGGCAAACTCGGATAAACCGCAAAGCGGGACGGGAGAGAGACATGACCGGCTTCAGACGCACCGTCGGGCCAGCCGCGCCCTATCGGGTCGACGCCCTCGCCCCCGGCGTGACGGTACGGCGCCTTCATCCCGGCGGCATGGCCGGCCCGAACGGCGAAGTGCACGCCGACGTTCCCGGCGGCCAGACCTGGAGCGAAGCCGTGCTGCTGGGCACGCCCGAGGACGATTTCGTCCTGTGCCTGCCCGACATCCGTATGCCGCCCAACCAGCTCTGGCCGATGCACTGGCACGACTGCTGGACCGTGGTCGTGATTCTAGAAGGCAACTGCGCGGTCGGCGACTGGTACATGGCGCCGGGCGACGCCTTCGTCGCCGCACCGTCGATCGAATACGGTCCGCTGGTGCCCGGCTCCAAGGGCACGCGGCTGCTCGAGATTTTCGGCGACCTCGCGCGTTCGTCCGGCGGCTATGCCCCCGAGTACCGCGATCACCCCACGCTCCAGGGCGGCACTTTCGCGTTCCATCCGAGGGCCGAAGGCAACCGGCACAACGAAGGACGGTCGAGCCTGCCGCTCGACGGCGCCGCGGGGCTGTGGAAGTCCCGGCTCGCACCCGGCTGGCAATGGGATCTCGGCGCGGCCGACGATCCCGACCGCGGCGTGGTGCGCGCTACCCGGCTGGCCCTGGGCGAGACGATCGCGCCCCGTGCGCGCGGTGACTGGTATGCCGCGCTGGTGCTCGGCGGCACGGCCGAGGTCGCCGGCCGCATGCTCGAACGCGACGACGTGCTGATCGCCGAACGCGATGCCACGCTTCCCGCGATCAGCGGCGCGGCGGAGGGCGCGCACCTGCTCGAGCTGTTCCGCACCGCACGGGCGCTGTGAAGGATGGCCGCATGAAATTCAGCCATATCGGCCTGTCGGTCGTCGACATCGAACGCTCGATAGCCTTCTATCGCGACATGCTGGGCCTCGAACCGCTCTGCGATGTGTTCGACTTCGGCGGCGAGGACTTCGCGACGATCATGGCCATCCCCGACGTCGCGGGCCGGATGTGCATGATCGGCAGCGACGCACTGCGGCTCGAACTGTTCGAATTCGCCGATGCGCGGCCCAAGGCGCCCGACCACCCGGTCAGCGATCGCGGCTATTCGCACTTCTGCGTCGAAGTGGAGGACATCGCCGCAACCCACGAGCGGCTGCGCGCAGCCGGCGTCCGCATCCACAGTCGCGTGATCACCTTCCCCGGCAGCGGCATGAAGGCGCTCTATTGCCGCGATCCCGACGGCAACGTCTTCGAAATCGTCGAGCCGGGCCGTTAGGCCCGCGCGATTACCACCACCAGCGGATCGCCCTGGCTACCGTTGGCAAGCAAGCGCGGCTCGATCGCGGAGAAGCCCGCGCGCTCGGCATAGGCGCCGACCAGGCCGGCGTGGCGCGGCAGATCGAGCGCGCGCCAGATCGCCACGGCCTTGGTCGGGAAGCAGCGGTTGGAGAAGCTGACGATGAACGGCGCGCCGGGGCGCAACAGCCGGCGCACCTCGGCAAAGACCGCGATCGGGTTCTGCAGGTACTGAACGCTGACGCAGCAGAGCACGGCGTCGAAGCGTGCATCGCCGAAAGGCAGCGCGGGATCGCGGTTGAGATCCTGGACGAACCACGAATCGAGGCGGGGATTGGCGGTCAACTCTTCGGCGTTCATGCCGTGGCCGACGCATTCGCCGAGTTCGAGTTCGGGCGGAAGATGGCTGACCCAGCTCGACATCAGATCGAGCACATGGCCGCCTTGGGGCAACTCTGCGCGGTAGCAGTCGGTCAGCGCGGCAATCGCGCTTTCGTCGATGTGGGTGACGAGCCGAGGCGGCGCGTAGAAGACGCTGTCGTCGTCCTCGTCGATCCGGTCGAAGGCGCCCGGCGGGAAATCTGGGCCGGCGTCGTTCAACCTCTGGTTCCTCCGCCGTCAGGCCGGAGGCAGATGACCACAAGTCGCGCACGGCGTCCACATTCATGGAGCCTTGGGGCTCGCTCCCTTCACACGCGCTATCGACGCATGCGGTATTGGCCCGACGGTCCAAGAAGGACCGTCGGGCTCGCCTGGAAGGGACAGGCGTTACCTATGGCTGTTTTACTTGAGCAGCGAGAGTACGTTCTGCTGGCTCTGGTTCGCCTGCGAGATCATCGCAGTCGAGGCCTGGCTGAGGATCTGTGCCTTGGCCAGCGCGGTCGTCTCCGAAGAGTAGTCCGCGTCCTCGATGCGCGAGCGGGCTTCCGACAGGTTCGTCATGTTGGTCGTCAGGTTGTTGACGGCCGATTCCAGACGGCTCTGGCCGGCACCCAGCGCAGCGCGCGTGGTGTTGATCGAGGTCAGCGCCGAGTCGACGTTGCCGATCGTGTCCGCAGCCCTGGTCGGATCCGACACGTCGAGCGACGAGTTGGTCAGCTTGGTGCCGTCGACGCCGTCGATGCGCAGGTTGATCGTGCTCGCAGCGGCATCGCCGGCCTGGATCGTGATCGTAACGCTGGCGTTCGAAGCCTTCGAGAACAACGTCACGCCGTTGAACTTGGTGTTCGTCAGAATGTCGTCGATCTGGCTCGTCAGCTGCGTGACTTCCGCCTGCAGATTCGTGCGGTCGGTGGTGCTGTAGGTACCCGACTTCGACTGGATCGAAAGTTCGCGGATACGCTGCAGCATGTTGGTAACTTCGTTGAGCGCGCCATCGGCCGTCTGCGCCAACGCGATACCATCGTTCGCGTTGCGGATGGCCTGGTTCATGCCGCGCACCTGGGAAGTCATCGTCGTCGCAATGGCGAGGCCGGCGGCATCGTCCTTTGCGCTGTTGATGCGCTTACCCGTCGACAGACGCTCCATAGCGCTGCCGAGCATTCTATTCGCAGAAGTCGACGCATTCGACGCCTTCATGGCGGCGATGTTAGTGTTGATAACAGCCATGATCAGTTCCTAAAAACTCACCCGGTTTCCCGGGGGTGCCGCCCGACCCTTCGAGCGACCTCCAGCAACAAGAGCGGTTACTAAGGGTTATTATTAAGACCCTTGGTTACCAACGGATTAAAATTCCTGAATTCGGAAGGCCGGAAGCGCTTCGTCTGGTCCCGTAAGGCCCGGATTTCTGCAGATTTCAAACCGTCCAAGATTTTTAGCCCTTAATGCAATTTTTCCGGCAATCCCTCTTCTGACCCCCTTCAGACCGCTAGTTCCTTCGGTCTTCCGGACAAGATCCCCCGGCCGGGGCCGGGGGCAGACAGGAGAGAGAATGTCGAACATCCGAACCAAAAAAATGGACCGAACAGGTGCTTGGTAAACTGATGTAGTAAACAATTCGTAAAGCGATTCTGAAATTCCTTTAACTGGGCTTGCCGCGGGCTTTACGCCCCGCCCCGCGGGCTCCGCAGGAACACCACCCCAAGCGTCAATGGTTGGAACGCGAAGCCCCGGCGATCCAAGCTTGCCGCGTCGCGCCCGTGCAAACGCCGCCGCTTCGCGCCAGTCTGCCCGCGAACACAAAACAGGAGAGGATAGCCATGCCCGACTTTCCCGTCCGCATTCCGCCGGCCAGCACCGGAGAACTGGACGCGGCCCAGGTGGAACTGCTGGGCGGCTGGGGCACGATGAACTTCGCGGCGGTGCTCGTGAATCACCCCGAATTCTACGCGGTGTTCATGCCGCTGATCGCCAAGGTGATCGCCGGAACCCAGTTGCCCCCGCACGACCGGCAGATTCTCGTCATGCGCACGCTCGCGCTCTGCGACGAGGAATACGAAGCCCGGCACCACGCGATGATCTCGCGAACCGCGGGTCTCGACACGGCGACGATCGCGGCCGCCGGCGAAGCGGAAACGGCCCTATCGGGTTTCGATGCCACCCTGGCACAGGCGGCGGCAGACCTCGTGCGGACGCAGCGCATCGGCGATTCGACCTGGGACGCACTCGCCCAGGTCTATTCGCGGGTCCAACTGATGGAAGTCGTCGCGCTCGTCGGAACCTACGTGACCATGGCCATGCTGACGAAAAGCTTCGGCATCCCGCTCGAAGACCCGGACACCTTCCAGAGCTTCACGCAGAAACGCGACTACGTGTAGAGCGCGAAGCCGAAGGCCCGCGCTCCATCACGATTTACTAGTCAACTCGCGCGCGCTCGCGTTCGGCCTCGCGCTTGGCGGCCTGTGCCTGGACCATCGCGGTCTTGTCAGCGAGCGCCTGCCAGGCGGCCTGCGCCTGGAGGAACTTGTCGCGCTGGTTTTCCAGGCTGGCCTCGGCAGCGGCCTTGGCGCAGCTTTCGGCCTGGCTCTGATAGAAAGTGATCGGCTCTGCCATGCAAAACTCCTCTATCCGGTGTTCCGCCGGCCACGCCCGAAGCCAGGCGGGTCCTTAGCGGCGGAAACGCCCGGGGCCGCCCGAACCCGCGACCTTCTCGCGGAAGACGATGCGGCCCTTGGTGAGATCGTAGGGCGTCATCTCGACGCGGACACGATCGCCGACGATCGACTTGATGCGAAACTTGCGCATCTTGCCGGCGGTATAGGCGATGATCCGATGATCGTTCTCGAGCATGACGCCGCAGCGCCCGTCGGGAAACAGTTCGTCGATCACGCCTTCGAGCGTGAGAAGCTCTTCCTTCGCCATGCGGTTACGCCGACGTCAGGTTGACCGCAGCGATCTTGCCGCGACGATCGGTCTCGAGCTCGTAGTTGACGCGCTGATCCTTGGTCAGCGTGGCCATGCCCGAGCGCTCGACGGCGCTGATGTGAACGAAGCTGTCGGTGGTGCCATCGTCGGGCTGGATGAAACCGTAGCCCTTATCGACGTTGAAGAATTTGACGGTGCCAACGGGCATGAAACGATCCAATCAATAGAAGAACGATCCGCCACCACATGGTGGGCGGAGCTTGGTGCATGAGATGGATCGAAAAGGCCCTAGGCCGATAAGGTCCGTCGCAGGCGACGAGTGCCGGCTCAAGATAGGAGCTTCGCGCGGTTTTGCAATCTTCGGCGCCTGCCGGCGGGAAATAAGGCGGTCAGACCGACGTCTAACGCAACCGCTCGGCGAGGAAATCGACGAAGGCACGGACCCGCGCCGGGGTATTCGCGCCGCCGACGAAGACCGCATGCACGAGTTCGATGTCGCCCGGATTGAAGTCTTCGAGGATCGGCACGAGCCGCCCGTCGGCCAGTTCGGGCGCAACGCTGAACGCGCCGACCCGGGCGATGCCGATGCCGATCGCCGCGAGTTGCCCCAGGGTCTCGCCGTTGTTGGCCTCGAGATTGCCACGCATCGGCAAGGCGAATTCCTCGCCGTCACGCCGGAACGGCCAGACCGGCTCTGCCCGACGGAAATCGAAATTCAGGCAGTTGTGCGCGAGCAGGTCCTCGGGCGACTGCGGCGTGCCGTGGCGCGCGAGGTAATCGGGCGAGGCGACGATCACGCGGCGGGTCTCCCCCAGCTTGCGCGCAGTGAGCGCACTGTCGGGCAAGGGCCCGAAGCGGATCGCGACGTCGGCCTGGCCGGCGGCAACGTCCACCAGGGCATCGGTCAGCGCGATGTCGACGATGATGTGCGGGTAGAGCCGGACGAAGTCGCCCAGCAGCGGCACGACGCAGAGCCGGCCGTGCGACAGCGCCGCGCTGACCCGCAACCGGCCGCGCGGCGCACCCTGGTCGGCGATCTGCTGTTCGGCGTCGTCGAGATCGGCGAGGATGCGCCGGGCGGACTGGAGATAGGCCTGTCCCTCGGCGGTCAGCGACAGTGCCCGCGTCGAACGCAGCAGCAGGCGCACGCCGAGCCGCGCCTCGATACGATCGACGGCACGACTGACCGCCGAAGGCGTCAGTTCGAGCAGGCGACCCGCCGCGGAAAAGCTGCCATGATCGACCACGGCGACGAAGATCTCCAGCGAACGCGCCCGATCGTCACCGCCGGCCAGCCTGGCATCTCCGATCATCTTTGCTCCTGTCGCACAAATCTTTCGCCTGAGCCGACGCTACTCAGCCAAGCTGGCGCAGTCCATCTATGCCTGGAATTTGCAATCGGAAGGTCCACCATGGAATATCGGCAATTGGGATCGTCGGGACTGCGCGTCCCGACCTTGAGTTTCGGCACCGGCACCTTCGGCGGCACCGGCCCGCTGTTCGGCGCCTGGGGCCAGAGCGACGCGAGCGAAGCACGCCGCCTGATCGACATCTGCCTCGACGCGGGCGTCACGCTGTTCGACACCGCCGACGTCTATTCGGACGGTGCTTCCGAACAGATTCTCGGCGAAGCGATCCGCGGCCGCCGCGACTCGGTGCTGATCTCGACCAAGACCGGCCTGCCCTTGGGCGACGGTCCGCAGGACTGGGGCGTGTCGCGCGCGCGGCTGATCCGCGCGGTCGAGGCCTCGCTGCGCCGGCTCGGCAGCGATCACATCGACCTGCTCCAGCTCCACGCCTTCGACGCCTCTACACCGGTGGAGGAACTGATGGCGACACTCGATCAGCTGATCGCCGCGGGCAAGGTGCGCTATGCCGGGGTGTCGAACTATCCGGGCTGGCAGCTGATGAAGGCGCAGGCCGTGGCCGATCGCAACGGCTGGCAGCGCCTCGTCGCGCATCAGGTCTACTACTCGCTGATCGGCCGCGCCTACGAAGCCGACCTCATGCCGCTCGGCGCCGACCAGGGCGTGGGCGCACTGGTCTGGAGCCCGCTCGGCTGGGGCCGCCTCACCGGCAAGGTCGGCCGCGACCGCCCGCTCCCCGCCAACAGCCGGCTTCATGACACCGAGCAGTTCGCCCCGCCGGTCGAGAGCGAACGCCTCTACCGCGTGATCGACGCGCTCGAAGCCGTGGCCGAAGAAACCGGGCGCAAGGTGCCGCAGATCGCGATCAACTGGCTGCTGCAGCGCCCGACCGTGTCCTCGGTGATCATCGGCGCACGCAACGAGGAGCAGCTCCGCCAGAACCTCGGCGCGGTCGGCTGGTCGCTGACCCGCGAGCAGATCGCGGCGCTCGACGCGGCCAGTCAGGAGCTGCCGCCCTACCCGCACACGCCCTATCGCCAGCAAGAGGGCTTCGCGCGCCTCAATCCCGCGCTCGTCTGAAGGACCTTTCCGATGAAACTCAACCCTGGACTGCTCGCGCTGGCGGTCGGTGCCTTCGGCATCGGCGTGACCGAATTCGCGCCGATGGGCCTGTTGCCGGTGATCGCCGGCGATCTCGGCGTGTCGATCCCGGCCGCCGGGCTGCTGATCAGCGCCTATGCGATCGGCGTCATGGCCGGCGCGCCGCTGATGACCCTGACGACCGGACGCGTGCCGCGCCGTGCTCTGCTGATCGGCCTCGCCGCGCTGTTCACGATCGGCAACGTCCTGGCGGCAATCTCGGACGGCTATGCCATGCTGCTGTTCGCGCGGATCGTCACCTCGCTCAACCACGGCGCCTTCTTCGGCGTCGGCTCGATCGTCGCCGCCAGCCTCGTGCCGCCGCAGCGGCAGGCGGGCGCGGTCGCGGCGATGTTCATGGGCCTGACGATCGCCAACGTCGTCGGCGTGCCGCTGGCGACCTGGGCCGGCGAGCACATGGGCTGGCGCGCTTCGTTCTGGGGCATCGCCGCGCTCGGCCTGGCGACGATGGCGGCGCTGCGGCTCACCCTGCCCACGCTCCCGGCCGAGAGCGGCGGCAATGCGATGACCGAGCTGCGCGTCCTCGCGCGCGGCCCCGTGCTCGGCGCCCTCGCGCTGACCGTCGTCGGATCGAGCGCGATGTTCACCGTCTTCACCTATATCGTGCCGATCCTGCGCGAGGTGACCCACGCCTCGCTGGGCTTCGTCACCGCGATGCTGGTGACCTATGGCCTGGGTCTGACGATCGGCAACTGGCTCGGCGGCAAGTTCGCCGACCGCTCGGTCGATCGCACCCTGATCGTCACGCTGGCCGCACTGTCGCTTGTGCTGATCGCCTTCGCCGCGCTGATGCCGCAGGCCGGGGCGAGCGCGGTGCTGATCTTCCTCTGGGGAATCGCCAGTTTCGCGCTGGTGCCGCCGCTGCAGGTCCGCGTCATGACCGCCGCCGCCGATGCGCCGAACCTGGCCTCCTCGGTCAACATCGGCGCCTTCAATCTGGGCAATGCGCTGGGCGCGGCGCTCGGCGGCGGCGTGATCGCGCTCGACCTCGGTTACCCGACCGTAGCGCTCGCGGGCGCGGCGACTTCGGCGATCGGGCTCGGCGCCGTGCTGCTCTCGCGCCGACCGGCGCCGCGAGCCGAACTCTGCAACGCATAGGGCGCACGAAAAAAATGCCCTGCGGAGCGATCCGCAGGGCAGGCTATCAGGGAATCAATAAGGCAGAACCGCCGGTGGGTTATCCGGGTGACGGCCCGGACGTCCGGCGGCGATGACCTGGAGCTATGCCAAGCTATGCGCGGAGTCCATGAGGCGCCCCCGTTTCTCCGACCAATGTCTAGCCCGTGCGGCCATCGGGCCTGGTTTTTCATCGTCCCAATGCCTCAAGTTGCATGACGAGGCAGCCATCACTGCCCGCAGCGGCAGAGCGACGGCTTGCGGTTGCCCCCGAGTCCCGATCGCAACTATGATACGCCATATATCATAACGACGCATTGGAGAGTACGCGTGGCCACCCTTGCACAGCCGCCGCTGGATCAGGATCGGGACGACCGGAAGACGGCAGACCTCTACGAGCAGGGCAAGATCTTCAAGAAGAAGGCCGAAGTCGTCTACGACGGCGACCGGGTCAAAAGCATCCTGCGCAGTCCGCACATGTTGCAGGACGTTTTCGACGCCAATGCAGTCGGGATGAAGCCCGAGGAAGTGCCGCTGATCTTCCTCGACGGCAAGGCCCACCGCGACCGGCGCAAGCACATCACCAGCTACTTCTCGCCGCGCTACATCAAGGAGCATTTCGAGCCGCTGATGCGCAAGACGGCCGACATGCTCGTCGCCGATCTCGAGAAGAACAAGCAATTGCGGATCGACGAGGTGTCCTGGCAGATGGCCGTAACCCTGGTCGGCGACCTGATCGGCGTCACCCGCGGCAAGGACCGCGAGGGGATGAAGCAGACCGCCCGACGGATCGAGAACTGCCTCTACGCCACCAAGATGCGCACGATGACCGGCTGGCGCCTGCGCTATGCGAAGATCCGGCGCGTGTGGGACATGATGATGTTCTGGCGCAAGGACGTGCTGCCCACGGTCAAGGCACGCCGCCAGAAGCCGCAAGACGACGTGATCTCCACCCTCGTCAAGGAGAACTACGGTGATCGCGCGATCCTCGCCGACGTGATGATGCTCTGCGGCGCGGGCATGCAGACCACGCGCGAATTCATCTCGATGGTCGCCTGGCACATGCTCGAGAAGGACTATCTGAAGGACGCCTTCCTCGCCGCCGACTACGAAGGCAAGATGGGCATTCTCGAGGAGATCCTGCGCCTCGATCCGATCGTCTCGACGCTCTATCGCCGCGCACCCGAAGACCTGCCCGAGAACGCCAAGGGCGAGTTCACCGCCGGCACGCGCTATGGCCTATCCATCCGCCACGCCAACCATGACCCAGCACTGGTCGGCGCCTGCCCCCATGCGATCGATCTCTCGCGCAAGGAGCGGCTCGGCGATCAGGCGCCGATGATGAGCTTCGGCAACGGCATGCATCGCTGCCCGGGCTCGCCGCTGGCGTTCAACGAAACCCTGTTCCTGATGGACCGGCTGCTGCGCGTACCCGGCATCAAGCTCGCCTCGACGCCGCATATCGAGTGGGAACCGAACGTCTCGACCTTCGAGATCACCAACGTGCTCGTCACCTGCGACTAGGCCGACCGAACGCAGCAATCCCGCTGAAACATTACCGTCATCGCGGTTAAATCAAACCGCCATGCAGGATGTCTAACCGCCCCTTCGCAGCGTGCGATCAAGCGCACTGCGAAGGGTAGGAACGAGATCCATGAGGGTAATTCGATCGGCGGCCGTGGTCGTGCGGTGCGCCATGCTGGCGGGTACGGCGCTTTCGCTTTGCGTTGCGGCCACGGCACACGCCGACGAGGTCGCTGCCGAAGCCGCGGACGCAGCGGCGGCCGAGGCCGAGAGCGCCGATGCCGGTTCGATCATCGTGACCGGTGCCAAGACGACCCGCTCGGCGACCGCGATCCAGCAGGCCGAAATCCAGAAGATCCTGCCCGGCGTCTCGCCGCTCAAGGCGATCCAGACCCTGCCCGGCGTGCTCTACGTGACCGCCGACCCCTGGGGTAACAACGAACAGAACGCGCAGATCCTGATCCACGGCTTCGCCGGCAACCAGCTCGGCTACACGATGGACGGCATTCCGCTGGGCGACCAGAGCTACGGCAACTACAACGGCTTGTCGCCGCAGCGTGCGGTGATCTCGGAGAACGTCGCGCGCGTGATCGTGGCGACGGGCGCCGGCGACCTCGCCACGCTGTCGAACAGCAACCTCGGCGGCACGGTCGAGACCTTCTCGGCCGATCCGCTCAGCGAGATGGGCATTCAGGCCGCGCAGACCGTCGGCAGCTACAGCACCTCCCGCACCTTCGTACGCATCGACACCGGCGAGTTCGGCGGCGGCAATTCGGCCTATATCTCGGGCGTCCGCCAGCGCGCCCGCGCCTGGGACTTCAACGGCATCCAGAAGGGCTGGCAGGCCAACGCCAAGTTCGTCCACGAGAGCGATGCCGGCAAGTTCACGGCCTATCTCGACTACAACGACATGGTCCAGCCGAACGAGGACGCGACGGTCTTCTTCGTGCCCTCCGCGGGCGGCACGGCCACGCCGGTGCAGCTCTACACGCCCTATACCAAGCCGTTCTTCTACCCCGACTTCAACGGCTATCGCACCAGCTACATGACCGCGTTGGGCAATTCGCCCGCGGCCGAGGGCAGCAACTATCGCAACTACTATTCGGACGCGCAGCGCACCGACTACCTCGGCTATCTGCGCTATGAGGCGCGCCTGTCCGACAAGATCACCTGGACGAACACCGGCTATTACCACCACAACGACGGCGCCGGCGTCGTAGCCGGACCGGTCGGCCAGTCGATCACCACGGCCCAGGCCTATCTCGATCCCGCCTATGCGACCCTGCCGACGAACTGCCGCTTCGCCGCCAACGCCAACGGCATCCGCCCGGCCGCCTGTACCGCGCTGACCGACGCCCAGGCGGCCGCGGCCGGCGCCGCGCTGGTCGCCGCGACGGGCGGCTCGGGCATGATCACCCGCACCACCGAATACCGCATCGACCGCGGCGGCCTGATCACCTCGCTCGATCTCGATCTCGGCGCGCACCGCATCGAGCTCGGCGGCTGGTTCGAGCACAACAGCACGACGCAGTGGCGCCGCTGGTACGCGGTGCCGCTTGCCGATCCGTCGCTGAGCACGCCCTACATCCGCCCCGGCGACGTGCTGCAGCCGCTGTTCACCCAGTATCAGGGCGAAGCGCGCATCCAGCAGCTCCAGCTGCACCTCCAGGACACCTGGAAGGTCAACGACCGGCTGCTGATCCAGGCCGGCTTCAAGACCAGCGCGCAGTGGGCCAAGGGTGAATTCCCCGTCCAGCCGCGCGTCGGCTCGCTCGGCGGCACCACCGCCCTGCCCGAAGGCAAGATCAACACGCAGAACTGGTTCCTGCCCGCCTTCGGCGCGACCTACGACTTCAACGGCCACGAGCAGGTCTACTTCAACGTCCAGAAGAACCTGCGCCAGTACCAGGCCTATCTGGCCGGCGGTGGCGGTCCCTGGTTCACGGGCAGCCAGGCCGCATTCGACGCCTTCGCCGAGCAGGGCAAGCCGGAGACGAGCTGGACCTACGAGGCGGGCCTGCGCACCAGCCGCACTTTCGCGGGCGAGATCGGCTTCCAGGCGCAGATCAACTACTACCACGTCGAGTTCAAGAACCGCCTGCTGGCGATCCCGACCAATCCCGGCGGCATCGCCGGCAGCGGCATCACCGGCGGCACCTCGACCCTCGTCAACGTCGGCGACGTGAAGACCGACGGCGTCGACGCGGCCTTCACCTTGCGCTTCGGCCGGACCTTCTCGCTCTACAACGCGACCTCGTACAACCTGTCGAAGTACCAGAACGACTATACCTCGACCGCGCTCGGCATCGGCGCGGCTTCGGACACCTGCATCGGCGGCTTCCTCGTCGTCGGCGGCATCGTGCCGACCTGCGGCAAGCAGCTCCCCGGCACGCCGAAGTGGATGAACAAGACGGTGGCGACGCTCAACGTCGGGCCGTTCGAGGCGCAGGTGATCGGCGACTACGTCGGCCGCCGCTTCGCGACCTTCACCAACGATGCCAGCGTCAAGTCGTACTTCCTGACCTCGGCGCGCATCGCGGCGAAGGTTCCCGAAGGCACCTTGCCGCTGCGCAAGGTCGAGCTCGCGCTCAACGTCACCAATCTCGGCGACAAGAAGGGCGTGTCGACGCTCTCGATCGGTTCGGCCACGAACAACTATTCGGCCTATCCGATCCCCCCGCGCCAGTGGTTCCTGACCCTGTCGGCGGCCTACTGACCCGAAGCCCTCTGCCGGTGGCGACGCCCTTGCGCGGCGCCACCGGCCTGGAGCGCCTGACCTTCGCTAGCTGACGGACCTGCGCCGATAGTCGCGCGGCGTTTCCCCCACCACGCCGCGAAACGCCTTGGCGAAGGCCGAGGCACTTTCGAACCCGCACCGCGCGGCGATATCGCCGATCGCGGCCTCGGTCTCGCCGAGCAGGGTGATCGCCGCGATCAGACGGCTGCGCTGGCGATAGCCTTCCCAGGTCATGCCCGTCTCGGCCTTGAGGTGGCGCCGCAACGAGCGCTCGGACATGCCGGCATGCAGGCAGACGTCGGTCAGCCGCGCCGCGCTGTTGCGCGCGGTGAAATCGAGTGCGCGCTTGAGCCGCGCATCGTTGCTCGAGGGCAGGAACAGGTCGGCCTCGCTCTCGATCCACTCGCCGCAGAGCAGCGCCATCGTCCGAAAGAAGGCCTCGCGCAGCGGCGTATCCGGTGCATGCAAGGGCCAGCGCATGGACTCGCGCATCATCTCGCGCAGCAGCGACGAGACCAGGAGCACGCGGATGTGCGTGCCCGCATCCGGCACCATCGCCCAGGGAAAGAACACCACCACCGAGCGCACCTTGTGCAGGCTCGCACGGTGCGCGACCCCGGCCGGAATCCAGGCCGCGAGCTGACGCGGGATCAGGTGCCGCCCGGCTTCGGCCTCGACCTCGATCGCGCCTTCGAAGGGGTAGATCAGCTGGTGCATGTCGTGGAAGTGCCAGTGGGAATCGACGTCGACCGGCGTGCTGCAGAGCGAACCCGCGCGCGGCTGCTGTCCCGCGGGATACATGCGCAGCAAGGTGGCATCGCGCGCCGCCGCGATCTCGGGCACGACCGAGTCCCCCGGCCATAGGCGGCGCTTCAACGCCGAATAGTCGGCGCTCGAATCGTTCAACGCCGGCATCTCCCAATCCAACCGTTCGTTTCCGCCATCCTATCACAACCGCGCGCTGCCGATAGCCGCGCCGGGCAATCTGGCCGCTCAGGACCACAAGTTGGCCGCCTGGGAAGCGCGGGCCGCCGGCCACCGCGCTACCATGCCCGCATCAGGATCACCGAGCGAACGAGTGGATCCGAACGAGGAGAGAGGATGGACCAGCCCCGCGAATATCGCACGGCCAGCGGCCTCGGCGTCTATCGCCTGCAGCCTGCGGTCGGCGCCGTGGTGTCGGGCATCGACCTGGCCGCGCCGATCGCCGAAGATCAGGCGGAGGACCTTCGCCAGACGCTCTACGCGCATGGCGTGATCTTCCTGCGCGGCCAGGCGCATATCGGCTTCGCCGAGCACCTAGCCTTCGCGCGGGTGTTCGGCGAACCGATCGACGACGGCCCCGATCCCGCGCGGCCGATGATCACGCCGGTGCGCAGCAAGGCCGGCTCGCGCGAGGGCACGGCCTCGGTCTGGCACACCGACGGCTGCTACCTGCCGGTGCCGCCCGCGGTCTCGGTGCTGCGCGCGATCGAGCCTTGCCCTTTCGGCGGCGACACTTGCTACGCCAGCGCGGTCGCGGCCTATGCCGGCCTGCCCGAGGACCTGCGGCAAGAGATCGAGAGCCTGCGTTTCCGCTCGAGCCTGGCCGAGCGGATGCCCAAGAAGAACGACAGCTTCGGCACGGCCGAGAAGTGGGACGAACTGCGCGCCAAGTATCCCGAGGTGCACCAGCCGGTGGTCAGCGTGCACCCCGCCACCGGCGCGCGCGCGCTCTATGCCAACACGACCTGGTCGCTCGACATCGAGGGCATGCCGGTCGAGGTCGGGCAGGCGCTGATCAGGCGGCTGTCCGAGGAATATGCCCGCCCCGAATACCAGGTGCGCTGGCAGTGGGAGCCCGGCGCCCTGGCGATCTGGGATAACCGCCTGGTCATGCATTACGGCGTGCCCGACCAGACGACCGACCGCTACCTCGAGCGGATTTCGGTCAAGCAGGGCCCGATCCTCGGCATCGGCGACCGGCCGGCCAGCGTGGCGGCCGAGCTTCAGACCGCCTGACCGACGGGCACCAAGAACCACAACGATTGGGAGACAAGCGATGAAACTCTATCCGTTCAACGGCAAGATGCCGCGCATCGGCAAGAACAACATGATCGCCGACAACGTGACGATCATCGGCGACGTCGAGATCGGTGACGACTGCTCGATCTGGCCGGGGGTGGTGATCCGCTCGGACACCACGCCGATCCGCATCGGCAACAACGTCCACATCGAGGAGAACGCGATCCTCCATACGGCGACGCATATCGAGGACAACGTGATGATCGGTCACGGCTGCTGCATCGAGGGCTTCATCGGCCACGACTGCATGCTGGGCAACACCGCCTCGATGATGCCGATGTCGCGGCTCGGCGCGCATTCGACCCTGGCCGCGGGCTCGGTGCTGATGGACCGCAAGGAAATGCCCGAATGGTCCTTCGCGCTCGGCGTGCCCGCCGTGCTGCATTCGACGATCGATCCCGAGAACCCCGCGCACCTGATGCGCCAGGCACGGATATACATCGAGGGCGAGAAGGGCATCGCCGCGCTCGCCAAGGAATATATCCGCCAGGGCCTCTGGGCGGTGAACTGCACTGAAAGCGCCGGCGCGTGAGCTGCACGGCGCAGGGCCTGGGCCCGCTCGACGGCATCCGCGTGGTCGACTGGACGATCTGGCAGCAGGGCCCCGTCGCCGGCGCCATGCTGGGCGACCTCGGCGCCGAGGTGATCAAGATCGAGGAGCGCGAGCGTGGCGACGGCGGCCGCGCGATGCTGCGCTTCGAAGGCTCGGACAAGTCGCCCTATTGGGAGATGAACAACCGCAACAAGAAGAGCTTCGCGGTCGATCTCAAGCAGCCCGAAGGCGTCGCGCTGGTGCGCGAGCTGATCGCCGGCGCCGACGTGTTCATCCAGAACTTCCGCCCCTCGGTCGCCGAGAAGATCGGGCTCGACTACGAGACGCTGTCACAGCGCAATCCCAAGCTGATCTATGCCTCGGCCAGCGCCTTCGGCCCCGAGGGCCCTGAACGCAGCTCGCGCGCTTACGACCTGCTCGGCCAGGCACGCTCGGGCTTCCTGCTGCGCACGGGCCACGAGGACGAGCCCGACACTCCCGACGGCGGCATGGCCGATCAGATGGGCGCGATCATGCTGGCCTATGGCGTGCTGGCGGGTCTGATGGCGCGCGAGCGGCACGGGATCGGCCAGAAGGTCGACACATCGCTGCTCGGCTCGATGATGTGGCTGCGCGGGCTGCCCGTGGTGCTCGAACTGATGAAGCAGGACGGCAAGCGCGCGGTCTCGGACATGCAGAAGCACATGAAGGCCAAGGTGCCGACGCGCCGCGATCCGGGCAATCCGCTGTGGAACACGTTCAAATGCGCCGACGGCAAGTGGCTGGCCCTGGCGATCCTTGCCACCGATCCGCACTGGCCGGTGGTGATGGAGGCGCTGGGCAACCCGCCCGAGCTGGCCGACGCGGCACGCTATGGCGATCACTGGAGCCGCTGCGCCAACGCGCGCGAGGCGACCGAAGTGCTCGACCGCATCTTCGCCTCGCAGGACCGCACCCATTGGCTCGACCGCTTGACCGCCCGGGGCGACCTGCCCGTCTGCGCGATCAACACGACCGAGGAAGCCGCGAACGATCCGCAGGCGCTGATCAACGGCTACGTCACCGAGCTCGATCACCCCTCGCACGGCAAGATCCGCCTGCCTGGCTTCCCGATCGCGCTCTCGCAGACGCCCGCGCGCATCCATCGCCAGGCGCCCGAATTCGGCGAGCATACCGAGGAAGTGCTGCTCGAAATGCTCGGCTACGACTGGGACCGGATCGGTGCGCTGCGCGAGCGCAAGGTCATCTGAGCCGTTTCGCGACGGGGATGGTGGCGCAGGCGGGCGTGCCGTCCTTGCCAGTCCCGTCGACCGTGAGTTCGATCGTGCCGCCATCGGCCACGGCACGGTCGAGCAGGTCCGGGTCGATGTCGTGGATGTCGAGCTTCATCCGGCGCGACCACGGCGAGGCGGGATCGCCGGCGAGTTCCCCGACGCGGACATAGACGAAGCGGCGCTGCGGTCCTTCCCGCCTCACCTGGTCGCCGAAGAACCTGGGGCCGGGCGCGACGCGGATCGCGAAATCGAACGCGAGCGGCTCGCCTGCGGCCGAACGCTTGGGATCGAGCGGATGGCCGTCCTTGTCCTGAAGGCTGTGCATCACGCCGACAACCGGCCGTTCGATGACGATCCGCATGCGAAGCTCGGATTGGGTCTCGCGCGCCATGCCGCCAGCATAGCCCGATCCGCCCCGCCATGAACAGCGTGCACTATGCGATGGTATGGCTGCCCCACCTCCGCGATGCTTGGCGGAAGCGCGTTCGGTAGGGTACGTTCCCGCACCTCAGCCAAGGAGCGAAAGACCATGGAAATTCGGCGCAAGGGCTCGGCCCATTGGACGGGCGGCCTCAAGGACGGCAAGGGCGAGATCAGCACCGAGAGCGGCGCGCTGGCCGCCTATCCCTATGGCTTCGCCAGCCGCTTCGAAGGCGTCAAAGGCAGCAATCCCGAGGAACTGCTCGGCGCCGCCCATGCCGCCTGCTTCACCATGTCGCTGACCCTGACGCTCGAAAAGGCGGGCTTCAAGGCCGAACGCCTCGATACGCAGGCGACGGTCACCCTGGCCCAACAGGACAGCGGTTTCGCCATCCCCGCGATCGCGCTTTCGCTCGAGGCCGCGGTCCCCGGGATCGACGCGGAGCAGTTCCAGGAACTCGCCCAGACCGCCGAGCGCAATTGCCCGGTTTCCAAGCTGTTCCGCGCGGAGATCACGCTCGACGCAAAGCTGGTGTGAAGCTGCCTGTCGGACGCCGCAACCGCCCTCCGGCGGTTGCGAAATATGGTGAGCCCTGCTGGGTTCGAACCAGCGACCTACTGATTAAAAGTCAGTTGCTCTACCGACTGAGCTAAGGGCCCGACCAAGCGGCGTCACCTAAGGGGCCGGCGCTGGCGGGTCAAGCGGCTGCGGTCGAGGAAATCGCCTCGGTCGGCTTCGCCCAGCTTCTAGCGCTGTTGTCGAACGACCAAGTCGCCTAGGGAGCCGCTTCACCCCAATCTGACTCGCTGGATTTCTCATTCGTGGCCAAGACCGACCTTTCGCCGATTTGCGTCGCCGCGCTCTACAAGTTCGCGCGGCTCGACGATTGCGAAACGGTGCAGCGGGAGCTCGCGCAGCTGTGCTGTGGCCAGGGCGTGAAGGGCACGCTGATCCTGGCGCACGAAGGGATCAACGGCACGATCGCGGGTTCGGACGAGGCGATCGCGCGCGTCGTCGCCCATTGCCGCGCCCTGCCCGGCTTCGCCGAACTCGAGGTCAAGTATTCGCGCGCCGAGGCCCTGCCGTTCCACCGCATGAAGGTGCGCGTAAAGCGCGAGATCGTGACCATGGGTGAGCCCGAAATCGATCCGCTGACCGACGCTGGCCACTACGTTTCGCCGCAGGACTGGAACGCGCTGATCAGCGATCCCGGTACGATCGTGATCGACACGCGCAACGACTACGAGGTGGCGATCGGCACCTTCGCCGGCGCGATCAACCCGCAGACCGCGACCTTCCGCGACTTCCCCGCCTGGTTCCGCGCCGAGCGCGAGCGGCTGCTCGGCGAAGGTCATGGGCAGGGCGCGCCACCCAAGGTCGCAATGTTCTGCACCGGCGGGATCCGCTGCGAGAAGTCGACCGCCTTCCTCAAGGCCGAAGGCGTCGACGAGGTCTACCACCTCCACGGCGGCGTGCTCAAATATCTCGAGACCGTGCCCGCCGACGAGAGCCTGTGGAAGGGCGAGTGCTTCGTCTTCGACCAGAGGGTCGCGGTTGGGCATGGGCTCGAACTCGGCACCCACGCGCTGTGCCATGCCTGCCGCCGGCCGGTGAGTGCGGCCGACCAGGCCGATCCGCTCTACGTCGAAGGGGTGAGTTGCCCGGCCTGCCATGCCGAACGCAGCGACGACCAGCGCGCCGGCTATGCCGAACGCGATCGTCAGGAACGTCTGGCACAGCAGCGCGGGACCGCGCACGTCGGTGCCAAGCTGCCGGCCAAGCCGTCCGAACACGGCGATGGCTGACCCGATCCTCTACAGCTTCCGGCGCTGCCCTTACGCCATGCGCGCAAGACTGGCGCTGCTGATCAGCGGCACGACCTGCGAGATCCGCGAGGTCAAGCTTGCGCAGAAGCCCGCCGAGCTGATCGAAGCCTCGCCCAAGGCGACCGTGCCCGTGCTCGTGCTGCCCGATGGCGGGGTGATCGAGGAAAGCCGCGAGATCATGGCCTGGGCGCTCGCGCAGCGCGATCCCGAGGGCTGGCTGGGGCGCGAGAATCGCGACCTCATCGCGGTCAACGACGGACCGTTCAAGCACCATCTCGATCGCTACAAGTATCCCGAGCGCCATGGCTCCGACCCCGCGGACCACCGCACCACCGCGCTCGAACTGCTGCGCGTGCTCGACGCCAGGCTGGCCGCACAGGCCAATCTCTGCGGCGACCACCGCGGGCTGACCGACGCCGCGATCTTCCCCTTCGTCCGGCAGTTCGCAGAGACCGACCGCGCATGGTTCGACGCGCAGCCGCTGCCGCACCTGCAGGCCTGGCTCACCCGGCATCTCGCCTCGGACCTGTTCGCCGCGATCATGGTCCGGCTGCAGCCCTGGCGGACCGGGGACGCACCGACCCTGTTTCCGGCGGGCTAGGCACACCCCACGATGTCGTGGCCGGAGCGCGGCGGTTTGGTCGTAGGGTGCGTACGGGCGAGTGTCAGCCGTGACCGCCGGAAAAGCGGCCCCGCCCCTTCCCCGTCGCCCCTGCGCAGGCAGGGGCACAACTGACCGCACCTCCACGCGCCTTCCGTTGAAGGATGAGAGCTTGGTTGGGCCCCTGCCTGCGCAGGGGCGACGGCTGGAAGACAAGGGCGGCTGATAGGACCGACGAGGCCTTGCGAATGCCCCCTATGTCGGCGCATCCGGTCAATCTGCTCGTGGTCCGCTAGCCTCAGGCCGCCTCGACCGAGACCTCCAGCCCCGAAAACAGCAGCATGCCGGTGATCGGATCGACCTCGCGCGTGGTGCTGGTGAGGTTGTTGACGTTCATCTCGTCGGACCAGCCGTGCGGGATGTTGATCACCCCGGGCCGCAAGGTGTCGTCGATCTTGAGCGGCCGCTCGACCTTGCCGCTGACCGTGCTGACCCGGATCAGCGCGCCTTCGGCGAAGCCGCGCTTCTGCGCATCGATCGAATTCATCATCACCTGCGGCGGGTCGCGCAGGTCGATCAGCTTCGAATTCTCGTGATACTTCTGGCGGCGTGGGATCAGGATCAGCTTGTCGGCATCGTGCGCGCTCTCGCGCGCTTCGAGGCCGGCGAGTTGCTCGGCCAGCAGCCGCGGCGCGAGGCGCCAGCCGCCCAGCTTCTCGTCGACGAACTTCTGCACCCAGCCGATCACCGGCTCCTCGATGAGCAGGCGCTTTTCCTTGAGCTCCGCGAAATCATGCCCGAACAGGCCGAGGACATAGGCAAGGAAGCTGTCGTCGCTGCCCGCCGCGTGGTCGAAGCCGGGGAAGAAATCGATCTCCATCCGCTTGCCCAGCTCGCCCAGGATCCACCAGAAGGCCTTGCGATCGCCGAGCGGCGCAATCAGCGCCGGGGTGTACTGCGTGACCAGCAGCGGGAACGAGGTGTCGGTGACGAAGCTCATGTCCGCGCGTTCGAGCTGGCCCTTGGTGGGCATGACGTGGGTGGCGATGTCGACCGTGCGGTTGCCGCGCACGTCGAACACGCCGAGCACTTCGAGGTCCTGCAGCGCGGCATAGCTCCGCGCAGTCTCGGGCAGGCAGACTTCGAGATTGCCGCCCCAGACCATCATCGCGCGCAGGTTCCCGGCAGCGATCTCGTCGGGGATCGCGGCGCAGGGGAAGTCGCCGTGGGTGCCCCGCAATTCGGGCCGGCTCTTCGGGCCCGGCCGGTTCCAGCCGTCCTCGGGCGCGGCGGGGAAGTCCGCCTTGTCCTTGCGCATGATGCGGCCCGGATTGACCCAGGAGCCGCCCTCGCGGTCGAGCGAGCCGGTCACCGCCATCAGCGCCAGCGCGAGCCAGCCGGTGACGTTGCCCGCGCGCTGCATGGTGACGCCGGTGCCGGTCTCGACCGAGAGCCGCCCGGCCTTGCGGATCGCCGCGACGAAGGCCTGCAGGGTCTCGGCCTCTACCCCGGCGACCGCGCTGGTGTAATCGAGCGTGAAGCGCTCGACGGCCGCCGCCAGCCTGTCGACGCCCTGGGCGTGGTCGGCGATGTAATCGCGGTCGGCACCGTCGATCAGCAGTTCGCGGATCGCATGGCCGAGCACCGCATAGTCGAGGCCGGGACGCGGCTGGATGAAGCCGTCCGAGCGCATCGCCGTCTCGCACTTGCGCGGATCGATCGTCCACAGCTCGGCGCCGTGCGCGCGCATGTCGCGCATCGCCGCGGTGGGCGCGTGCATCTGGATCGTGCGCGTGTGCGAGATGACCGGATTGGTGCCGATGAAGATCACCATCTTGGTCTTCGAGAGGTCCGCGCGTGGCTCGAGGCCGGAGATCCCCGCGAACAGCTCGCCTGCCAGCGCCTTCGACACCGAGTCGATCGTCATGTCGCTGTAGGACGACGGCGTGCCGATGGTCTTGCCGAAGGCCAGCAGGCTGTAGAAGCCGCTGGCGTCGAGGAACCCGCCGCCGCCGATGAAAGTGCCCACACCGACCGGCCCGGTCGTGGCGATGATGCGCTTGAGCTTAGGAGCGAGATCGTCGAGCAGGTGATCCCAGGTCGTCGGGACGAGTTCGCCGTCCACTCGGATCATCGGGCCTTCGAGGCGTTCCGCGCGGTGGTGATCGGTCGCGATCGCCCGCCCCTTGGGGCAGGTATAGCCGCGCGAGACCGGATGCTCCTCGTCGGCGCGGACCTTGAGCACCTGCTCGCCGTCGAGCGTGACGACGATGCCGCAGCCCGATCCGCAGATGCGGCAGAACGACTTCTTTTCGACGATGGTCATGGCAGGCAACCCGAAGCGACAGGAACGTGATCCCGCAGCGTCCTCCGATTTCCACCATCATGCTAATACAATATCGGCACGCCCGATATGCCCAAATGGTTATATTGACGGAATGGTGATCGCTGCGCCGATGACCCGCACACCGAGCAATGTTCGGCTACAATCTATCTTGATAAGGATTCTCATTAGCGTTACCCCGCCCGCCGTTCAGAGGAGGGTGACATGACGACATTCAACGGCCGCGCCAGCATCGCGGCCCTGGCCCTGGCCACGATCTGGGCCTCGCCCGCCTGGGCCGACGACGCGACCGGTGAGAACGAGCCGGCGCAGCGATCGGACATCGTCGTCACCGGCGCGCAGCTGCGCGAGGCGGTCGTCGCCGGCAAGGCCGACATCCCGCTTATCGAGACGCCGCAGGCGATCTCGGTCGTATCGGCCGCGGACATCGAGGCACGCGGCGTCACCCGGCTGTCCGAAGCCCTGCGCACTGTCGCCGGCGTGTCGCGCTCGACGACCTACGGCTTCTACGACGCCTATACGATCCGTGGCTTCGACGCGGCCTATGGCAGCGTCTACCTCGACGGCCTGGTCAACGAGGCCGGGGTCGGCTTCAACCAGGAGCTCTCGGCGATCGAGCAGATCGAAGTGCTCAAGGGCCCCTCGTCGATGCTGTTCGGCCAGGCGCCGCTCGGCGGCCTGATCAACCTCGTCAGCAAGCGTCCGCGCGACGAGGCCTTCGTCAAGGTCACCGCCTCGACCGGATCGTGGAACCTGGTCGAAGGCACGGTCGACGCCAATGCCCCGCTCAATGCCAGCGGCACCCTGCTCGCGCGGATCAACCTGACCTATCGCGATGCCGACAGCTTCGTGCGCAATTCGGGGATCAACCGCCTGTTCGCCGCGCCGGCGATCACCTGGCGCCCGGGCCCCGACACGACCTTGACCGTGCTCGGCCGCTACCAGCGCGATCACGACAGCCCGATCTCGCCGGTCCCGGCCTATGGCACCGTCCTGCTCGGCGTCGTCGCGATCCCCGAGGATTTCTCGATCAACAACGCCGGCGACCAGCGCGTGATCAACAACCGCGACCGCGTGCAGATCGGCTATATGTTCGACCATCGCTTCAGCGAGGCGCTGAGCTTCTCGCAGACCTTGCGCTACACGCGGCGCAAGGAGTTCTGGGACCGCTGGATGTTCGCCGCGGGCTTCCTCGACGCGAGCGGCGCGCCGTCCTACGACGCCGACTTCAACGAGTTGCCGACCGCGACGATCGGCCGCTACTACTACGGCCCCTACAACGCGACCGACAAGGACTTCGCGGTCGACAACCGGCTCAAGGGCTCGTTCAAGACCGGCGGCATCGAGCACGAATGGCTGGCCGGCCTCGACTATCGCCAGAACCGCCAGACCTATTTCAGCGCCGGCGACTTCGACCAGACCCGCTTCCCGCTGAGCCTGGTCAATCCGAACTACGACCTGCCCTACGACACCTCGCAGGTCAGCGGCGCACCGGGCAGCAGCAAGAGCCACCAGACCGGCATCTACGTCCAGGATCACCTCAAGTTCGGCGACCTGTTCACCCTGACGCTCGGCGGCCGCTACGACTGGTCCGATTCCTCGGGGCAGAAGGACCATGCCTTCAGCCCGCGCGTCGGCGCCACCGTGAAGCTCGTCTCGGGGGTCAACGCCTATGCCTCCTGGTCGAAGTCGTTCCTGCCGCAGCTCTACGCCCAGCAGGTCGCGGGCTTCGACAGCGCCGGCAATCCGATCGGCGGCCCCGTCGTGCCCGAGCGCGGCAAGAACATCGAAGCCGGCCTCAAGTTCGCGCCCGAGGGCCTGAACCTCAGCGGCAGCCTGGCGATCTACCAGCTGACCCGCCAGAACGTGGCCACCGCCGATCCGATCTATCTCGACTTCGTCGTGATCACCGGCGAGCAGCGCTCGCGCGGGGTCGAGGCCGAGATGCACTGGCAGCCGCGTCCCGGTTTCGACCTGAGCCTGGCCTACACTTACGTCGACGCCGAAGTGACGAAGGACAACTTCTTCACCGTCGGCGCGCCGCTGTCGAACGTGCCCAAGCACAACATCGGCGCCTTCGCGCAGTACGAGGTGCAATCGGGACCGCTCGCCGGGCTCGGCGCAAACCTCGGCGTCAGCTACAACTCCAGGCGCAACGGCGACATCTATTCGACCCGGCCCGACGGTTCGGTCCTGCTCTGGCTGCCCGGCTATACGCTGGTCGACGCCGGCCTGTCCTACAAGCGCGACGGCTGGGGCCTTGCGCTCACCGTCGCCAACCTGTTCGACAAGCGATACTGGCCCGACACCGGCGGCATCGACCGCGTCACGCCCGGCAATCCGCGCAACTGGCGCCTGACCCTGTCGAAGCAGATCTGAGCCATCGAAGGCCCGGTTGGAGCGCGCCCCCGCTGTCGCGACGCGTTCCAACCGGGCTCAGCCCTGCGCGATGGCGCGCTAGGCCGCGGTCTCGTCGAGCCGGATCGGCAGCGAACGGATCCGTTTGCCCGTCGCGGCGAAGATCGCATTGGTCAGCGCCGGGATTACCGGCGGCAATGCCGGTTCGCCCAACCCGGTCGGCGGATTGTCGCTGATCACGAAGTCCACCTCGATCCGGCCCGGCGTGATCTCGTGCCGCGCCATCTGGATCGCGTCGAAATTGGTCTCGACCGCCTTGCCGTTCTCGAAGGTCATCGCCTGACCCAGCGCTTGGCCGATCCCGTCGATCACCGAGCCGCGCACCTGGTGCTGCGCGCCCGAAGTGTTGATGATGTGGCTGCCGACGTCGGTCGCGGTCCAGACGCGCGGTACCGAGATCTTGCCCTGGTCGACGCGCACTTCGACCACCTGTGCCGAATAGCCCTGGTGGCAGAAGTAGAAGGCGAAACCATAGCCGGTCTTGCCGCGCGCCTTGGGCCGCTGCTTCCAGCCCGAGGTCGCCACCACCTTCTCGATCACGCCGCGGGCACGGCCGGTATCGAAGCCGCGCTGTCCGGGCCGCGCCGAGGGCAGCTGCCGCGGTTCGCCCAGCATTTCGAGCAGCAAGGTCGGCAGGTCGCGGCCGCTGGCCAGCGCCACTTCGTCGAGGAACGACTGGCTGGCGAAGCAGATGCCGTTCGAGAACGGCGCGCGCATCGGCCCGGTCGGGATCATCGTCTCGATATTGGTCTGCCCGATCAGCAGATTGTCGACGAGGCCCGCGGGAAACTCCTGCGCGTTGATCTCGCCCGAGCGGACCGGCTTGCCCCCCGTGCCGAAGCCGACGAGGTGATTGGCGAAGCCCGTCACCTTGCCCTTGCCATCGAGCAGCGCCTCATAGGCGTGCCAACCGCCGGGCCGGTAGAAGCCGTGCATCGTATCGTCTTCGCGCGTGACGATGAGCTGGACCGGCGTGCCCGGCACGCCCTTCGCGATCGCCGCCGCCTGGACCATCGTGTCGTTGATCAGCCGCCGGCCGAAACCGCCGCCGATGCGCGTGATGTTCACGGTGATGTCGCTCTCGGCCACGCCGAGCGCCTTGACGATACCGTCGATGCCGTTCTGCGGCGCCTGGGTCGGCGCCCACAGCGTGAACTTGCCGTTCTCGTAGAGCGCGGTGCAGTTCTGCGGCTCCATCGGCATGTGGTGGAGGAACGGATAGTGATATTCGGCCTGGACGCGCTTGGCCGCACTGCCGCGCGCTGCCGCCAGGTCGCCGTCCTGCCGCACGACCTTGGCGGGCACTGCCTTGAGCAGCGGCGCGGCCTTCTCGGCATAGGTCGTGCTCGAATGGCCCGCGCCGATCGTCTCGTCCCATTCGGCGACGAGCGCGTCGCTGGCATCGCGCGCCAGCCACCAGTGCGTCGCCAGGATCGCCACGCCGTCGACGAGCTCCATCGGATTGCCGTTGCCCTGGACCGGGAAGGCATGGCGCACGCCGGGCTTGGCCTTGACCGCGTCGAGCTCGGCCCGCTTGAGCTTCGCGCCGATCACCGGGCTGCGCGCATAGACCGCGAAGAGCATGCCCGGCAGGCGCGTATCGAGGCCAAACATCGGCTCGCCGCGGACGATGCCCGGCGTCGCCACCTGGCGCATCGGCTTGCCGATGATGCTGAAGCGCGCGGGATCCTTGAGCTTGATCTGCTCGGCCGGCAGCGGCGTCAGCTTCGCTGCGGCCGAAGCGACCGCGCCATAGGTCGTCGATCGGCCCGAGGCTGCGTGGCTGATCACCCCCTTCGCGGTGCTCAACTCAGCCGCGGGAACGCCCCACTCGGCGGCGGCGGCGCGCACCAACAGGTCGCGCGCGGTAGCGCCGGCGCGGCGCATCGGCAGCCAGTTGGTCGGCGTCGACAGCGATCCGCCCGCGAACTGCGGGCCATAGAGCGCCTGGTTCGCCTGGGCGCGGGTGATGACCACGCGATCCCAGTCGGCGTCGAGCTCCTCGGCGATGATCATCGGCAAGGAGGTGCTGATGCCCTGGCCGATCTCGGGGTTCTTCGAGACGATCGTCACCAACCCGTCGGGCGCGATCGAGACGAAGGCGTTGAGCATGCCGGCGCTGGGCAGAGCGCCCTTGCCGATCTCGGCCGCGAAGAGGTCGGCGGCGAAGCCCAGGTTGAGCGCCAGGCCGCCGCCGGCGAGCGCGCCGACGCGCAGGAACGAGCGGCGATCGATCGTGTCAGGCCTTGGCACGGGCGCCTCCCTCGAGCTTCTGCGCGACGGCGGCGACCGCGTCGCCGATGCGGTTGTAGCAGCCGCAGCGGCAGATGTTGCCGTTGAGCGCCTCGACCGCGCCGGCGCGGCCCAGCTTGGGATTTTCCGTCAAAGCGGCGCAGGCGGTCATGATCTGGCCCGACTGGCAATAGCCGCACTGGGGCACGTCGTGCTCGACCCAAGCCGCCTGCAGCGCGGCGCCGACCGGCGACTTGGCGATCGCCTCGATCGTGGTGACCTTGCCCTCGCCCACGGCCTCGAGCGGCAGGCTGCACGAGCGGACGGCGGCGCCGTCGACATGGACCGTGCAGGCCCCGCACTGCGCGATGCCGCAGCCGAACTTGGTGCCCAGCAGGCCGAGCTCGTCGCGCAGCACCCACAGCAATGGCATGGCGCCAGGCAGATCGACCTGACGATCCTGGCCGTTGACGTTGACGGTAAAAGCCATCGCTTTCCTTACTCCTGTTGCCTGCCCGACGTGGTTTCGGCGCCGCTGGCCTTGCGCATAGCCTCGATTTCCGCAGCGGACTTGGAATCGAGCAGCTCGACCTGGAACACCAGGTCCGAATTCGCCGGGATCGGCCCAGAGGCCTGGGCGCCATAGCCCATCGCCGCGGGGATACAGAAGCGCGCGACACCGGTCTTCGCCAGCATCTGCAGCCCTTCCGAGAAGCCCGGGATCACCCCGTTGACCGGAAAGGCCGCCTGCGTGCCCTGGTCGAACACGGCGCCGGTGGCGGCCAGGTAGCCGATGTAGTTGACCAGCACGAAGTCGCTCTCGGCCGGCTTCGCTCCCATCGCCGGGCGAAGCATCATGTAGCCCAGCCCCGATGCGGTCTTCGCCGTGCACAGGCGCTGGCCTGCGGGCAGGACCGGGTTCAGCGGCAGCGGAATGATCTCGGCGGTCGCGGCACGCGCCGGTTCGGCGGCCGCGGCCGGGAGCGGCGCCAGCAGTAGCGGCAGGAGGACGAGGCGCGCGCGGCGCGGCGAGATATGGGACAGGATGGTCATGGCGCCAGCCATACCCGGGTCGCCGCGACCCTGCGCGTCGGAAGAAGCGAGATCCTGTTCACAGCGCGATCGATGCGTGCCGGGCGAGATGGTCCTGCTCCGCTTCCATCCAGCGCAGCGCCTCGGGATCGCAGGGCGTCTGCCGCGCGAAGGCGAATTCGGGCAGATGCAGATCGACCGCGAAACGCAGGCCGCGCAGTTCGCCGTCGATCAGTCGCGACAGGATCACCGATCCGTCGGGCTGCAGTTCGAAGTCGCCCGTGGCGATCTCCTGGCCGACCGCGTTCGCTTGGGTGCTGTGGGTGACGGTCCGGCCGCCGATCGCCACCGAGACCTCGTAGCTCTCGATCTCGCGCGCCGTGACGATCCCGTCGGCCCGGGCCTGGTCGAGACTCGCAGCGTTCCGCAGCGCCTGGTGGATCGACGGCGGCCGCGACTGCGCATAGGCGATATGCTCGCCGGCCAGGATGAGCCCGCCGTCCATCGGTCGCTCCTGCCCCGTACGCCGATCGAGCATGCCCAGCAGCCGCAGACCGAGCAGCGGGCCGGTCGAGCTTTGCTGGCGCCAGTCCTCGACATAGGCGCCCGACGGCGCGAACTCGAGCACGCTGTTGCCGATGTAGTGGAAGCGCGCGGGTTCGGGCCACTGATTGTGCAACTGATAGCCCGTTTCGACCGCCCAGGAGAGTTCCTGCTTGTCGGCATCCCACAAGGTGTCGCCGACCCAGCCCTGCCGCGCGAGCACCGGCGTCGCCGCCGCGTCGGGCAGGCGCAGGTCGATGGTGAAGCTTCGCGACTGGAACCAGTAGACGACGCTGGTCTCGTCGGTCAGCCCCGTACAGAAGCTGATGCTCTTGCGCCGGAACGCGCCGAGCAGCCGGCTCGGGAAAGCCGGGCCATCCGCCCCCACCGGCGGCATGACGCCGAGCAGATCCATCAGCTTCATGAGCCGGCCAGGCTCCGCTGCCCGAAGGAATCGAGCGGCACCGCATCGGCCAGGACCAATTGCCCGCTGGCGACCCGGCGCTTGAGGTAGGCGAAGGTCTGCGCGGTCTGGTTGAACAGATGCTCGCCGCCCTTGAGCGGTGCATAGCGCGGCGCCTCGCCATGCACCGCCGGCGCGACGACGTAGTCGTAGTCGCAGGCATGGAACAGCGCGAAGGAATAGCGCTCCTCGCGGACCTTCTTCACCCGGTGCCGGGTGGCGACGTAGCGGCCGTTGGAGAGGATCTCCATCATGTCGCCGATGTTCATGATCATCGTGCCTTCGATCAGCGGCACGTCGACCCAGTCGCCCTGCCGGTCGACGATCTGCAGCCCGGGCGCCGTCGCGAACAGCAGGGTGAAGCACTCGTAATCGGTGTGTGCGCCGATCCCGGGGCGATCCTCGGCGCTGGCATCGAACGGATAGTGGATCAGGCGAAGCTGGCTCGGCGGGTTCTGCAGATGCGCCTCGAAATGGTCTTCGGGCAGGCCCAGCGCGAGCGCGAAACCCCGAAACAACTGGCGGCCGATCCCAGTGACGTGGCCGTAATAGGCCTGCACGTCCTCGCGGAAGCCTGGCATGTCGGGCCAGATGTTCGGCCCCAGCAGCGGCCGGCGGCCGGTGGTCGGCTGGTAGTCGCAGTTGACGTCGTAGGCTTCCTTGAGATCGCTGGTGCCGACGCCGAACTCCTCTTCGCCCACGGGTACGTAGCCGCTGTGGTTTTCCGAAGCGCCGATGTAGCTGCGCATCTTGGCGGCCTGGTCGAGCGCGAAATAGGCCTCGGCCCGCGACAGCAGCCGGCCGAACACCGCGGCGTCGAGCTGCGTTCCCTTGATGTAGAGGAAACCAGCCTCGGCGCAGGCGCGATCGAGCGCCTCGGCGACCGCGAGCCGGTCCTCGAGGCGCTCGCTGGCCAGCATGGAAATGTCGACGAGGGGCAGCACGGTCATGCGCCCACCCTTAGGCGGAGCGGGTCATAGGGGTAGTTACGACAGTTCGATGATTTGCATTGATTTGATCTATGACTTGGCCGATCTAGCCGCGACACCAAGTCGGCCGATCAAGCGACCGATCAAGGAAAGCACCGAGGATGAGCGATCGCGCCCCGCTGATTGACAAGAAGTTCGCGAGCCGGGTCGACTGGAACCTGATGCGCACTTTCGTCGACATCGTCCGCGCCGGCGGCATCGGCGCGGCGGCGCGGCAGCTCAACCGCCAGCAGCCGAGCATCAGCGCCGCGCTCAAGCGGCTCGAGGAGCATGTCGGGACGACACTGCTCCACCGCCACGCCACCGGCGTCGAGATGACCGCGGCCGGCAAGGCGATGATGTCACTGTGCGAGGACATGCTCGAATCGGCGCGGATGATGCCGCACCAGATCGCCCAGGCGACCAAGCGCGTCGAAGGCATCGTGCGCATGCAGATCGTCTCGGGCCTGGTCTCGACCGAGTTCGACGAGGCGATCGCCAGCTTTCACCGGCGCAATCCCGCGATCCACGTCGAAATCCGCGTCTCGCCCTGGCGCCAGGTGCTCGACGCGCTCGAACAGGGCGAGGTCGAGATCGGCGTCGGCTACGACAGCAGCGTGCGCGGCAGCCTGATGTACGAGCCGCTGCTGGTCGAGCGCCAGCAGCTCTACTGCTCGCGCAGCAGCGCCTATTTCGGTTACCGCGTGAGCCGGCTGGGCGAACTCAAGGACCAGGACTTCGTCCTCACCGGCGAAGACGAGATCGAACAGATCACCCACCTGCGCCGGCGCTACCGCCTGGGCACCAGGGTCAGCGGCCTCGCCGAGGACATCAACGAGGCGCGGCGGCTGATCGTCCACGGCATCGGCATCGGCTTCCTGCCGATCCTCGCCGCCGAGAGCGAGGTCGCCAAGGGCCGGCTCTGGCCGATGCTCCACGCCGATTTCGAGCCGTCCTACGACATCTTCCTGCTCGCGCGGGCGGAGACGGCGCGCGACACTGCGACCCAGCTGTTCTGGGACGAGGTGATCCGAAGGATTCGCGCCCAGCACAGGTCATAGACCCAAGCTATGGCTTTCATCGCCAAATAGCGCCTGCCCTCATGACGCACTGCAGCGCAGTGTGATGGCATGAAGGACAAAGTCTTCAACCTGCTTCCCCCAGCGATGATCGCGCTGGTGCTTTGCTTCTGGGCCTTCGGCCCCAAGTCGCTGCTCGACCATCCGGCAACCATCATCGCCGCCGGCCCGGTGATCGTGATCATCGTGCTGCTGCTCGAGCAGGTCCACGAACGCCACGCCGGCTGGCGCATGAACAAGCAGGAGTTCTTCACCGACCTGTTCTACGCCGTGCTCAGCGGCACGCTCATCGCCTGGCTGACCGAAAACGTCGCCGAGGAGCCGCTGCGCGCACTCAAGGCCTCGCTCGGCATCACCACCGCCTGGGCGGCCGCCCTGCCCTGGCTCGCGCAGGTCGCGCTGGTCGTGGTGGTCTTCGAATTCGGCCAGTACTGGATGCACCGGCTGATGCACAACGTGACGCCGTTCTGGCTGACCCACGCGCCGCATCACCACATCACCCAGCTCAACGCCGCCAAGGGCGCGGTCGGCAACCCGATCGAACTGTTCCTGATCAGCCTGAGCGTGCTGGCCTTCTTCGACGTCGACAAGACCGCACTGTTCGCCGCATTCAGCACCACCGGCGTCATCGCGACCTTCGCTCACGCCAACGTCCGGTCGAACCCGCCGATCTGGTATTCGTTCTTCTTCACGACGATCCGCCACCACAGCCTGCACCACTCGACCGACTACGAGAGCACGCGCTGCAACTACGGCAATTCGCTGATCCTGCTCGACCGTATCTTCGGCACCTACCGTGAAGGCGAAGGCGTGCTCGTGGGCCAGGACGATCGCCGTCGCCTGTCGATCTGGGAGCAGACGGTGTTCCCGTTCCAGCCGCTGATCGATCGCTACAAGGCGCGCCGCGCCGACAACGACCAGACCGAACCGGCGGCCACGGCATGACCGGCATGCGTTCCGCCCGGATCGAAGCCGCTCGCAGCGCACTGATGCGCGGTGATCTGGGCGCGACGCACCGTTTCGCCACGACCCTGATCGCGGAGAACGCCAAGGACGCCGAAGGCCACTTCCTCCTCGGCATCGTCGAATCCAGCGCCGGCCGCATCCGCCAGGGCATCAAGCACATCGCCGATGCCGTGGCACTCGACCCGCAGGGCGAATACCGCGCCCAGCTCGCCAAGCTGTTCACCCTGGTCCGCCAGGACGGCGACGCCGCCGCCATGCTGCGCGATGCCGAGCAGGCACCACCGACCGACGCACTCAGCCGCGACACGATGGGCTGCGTCTACGCCCGCCTCGGCGACCACGCCGCCGCGCTGCCGCACTTCGTCGAAGCCGTGCGGATCGAACCCGAAAATACCGAGTACCGCTACAACCAGGCGGTGACCTTGAACTTCCTCGGGCGCACCGACGAAGCCGACGCCGCGCTCGAGGACCTGCTCAAGCTCGAGCCCGGCAATGCCCGCGCGCACCACCTGCTCGCCGGCCTGCGCAAGCAGACCACAGCCCGCAACCACGTCGAGCGACTGGGCCGAGTGCGCAATGCGACGCGCGACGGCCAGGGCCGCCTGCTGCTGGGCTATGCGCTGGCCAAGGAGCTCGAAGACGTGGGCCGCCCGGCCGAGGCGCTCGACACGCTCTGCGCGGCGAATGGCGAGCACCGCCGCGCCCTGCCCTATACCTTCGAACGCGATGCGGTGGTGTTCGACGCGGTCGAAGCGGCCGGCGCGCTCACCGCGGCCCAGCCGGGAACCGCCGTCGAGGCGCCGATCTTCGTCATCGGCATGCCGCGCACGGGCACGACCTTGGTCGACCGCATCCTCTCGTCGCACCCGCTGGTCGAAAGCGCCGGCGAGCTCCAGGCAATGCCGCTCGCGGTCAAGAAGGCTGCCGGCACGCGCACGCCGGTGGTGCTCGACCCCGAGACCGTCGCCATGGCCGCGCAGGCTGACATGGACGCGATCGGCCAGGACTTCCTCCAGCGCGCCAGCCACCACCGCCGCGACGCGAGCCTGCGCTTCACCGACAAGTTCCCGGGCAACTTCCTCTATGCCGGCTTCATCGCGAAGGCCCTGCCCGCGGCGAAGATCGTCTGCCTGCGCCGCCACCCGATGGACACGGTGCTGAGCAACTTCCGCAACCTCTTCGCGGTCAGCTCGCGCTACTACGACTACAGCTACGACCTGCTCGACATCGCCGCCTACTATGTCCGCTTCGATCGCCTGATGGCGCATTGGCGCGAGACGCTGCCCGGCCGCGTGCTCGAACTGCGTTACGAGGATCTGGTCGCCGACCAGGAAGGCCAGACGCGCCGCCTGCTCGCGCATTGCGATCTCGACTGGTCGGACGACTGCCTGAGCTTCCACGCCAATGCCGCGCCCGTCTCGACGCCGAGCGCCGCGCAGGTCCGTCGGCCGATCTACGCCGATTCGGTCGCGCGCTGGAAGCAGCACGCCGAAATTCTGGAGCCCGTGAGGCTTTTCTTCGAGGAGGCAGGCATTGCCCTGGACTGACCTTTCCCGACTTCTGCTGACTGGCGCGGCCTTCACCGCCGCCTTTGCCTCGCCCGCGATGGCGGCGAGCGAAGCGAGCACGCGCCTCGTCTCGTGCGGCGCCGAGAGCTGCCTGCTGGTCTCGGGCCACCGCGCCGATGCCGCCGCGCCCGTGCTGATCAACGGCCGCCAAGTCATTGTAGAAGGCCAGAATCGTTGGCGCGTCCGGGTGCCCATGGATGCGGTGCGCGAATGGTCTGCCCCCTATGCCCGGACGATCACCGTCTCGGTCCGCGACAGCTCGACCGAAGCCGATCTGCCCATCGGATTGCTCGGCCATGTGACCGATCTGGCCACCCTGACGATCCGGGTGAAGTAATAACTGGAGACAACCCAAGTAATAAAAGAATAATTTAGACCGCAGTATTGTAAGTTTCATCTCCTGGCTTTATGTAGGCGTCAATCGCCGAACAGCGGCGCTTGCCTAACGCACAGGAGATGACGATGAAGATTGGTCTGGCGGCTCTCGCCGCACTTGCTTTCGCGACCTCGGCGTCCGCGAACACCACCACCGAAAACCCCCTCGCCCAGGACTCGGCGATCCTCACGCTCAAGGGTCTCGACCTGTCGACCGCCGATGGCGAGCAGCGCCTCGCGATCCGCGTCGACCAGGCTGCACGCGCCGTTTGCGGCGAGCGTCTGGCCAACGTGCACCTCTCGCTCGAAGCCAAGTCGCAGGAATGCCGCACCGCGGTGATCGCCGACGTCCGCTCGCAGATCGAAGCGCGCACGGCGATGGCTCCGGCTGCTGCCCGCGTGGCCTACAGCCGCTAAGTGATTTCGCGGCAAGCGAACACGCCTGCTGCCTTGAAAATCACGGCAAAGTAATAATGATGCAGGTTCGTTCCGGTTCAAGTTGAACCGGGACGGGCCGAAGACCCGAAAAAGGACCTGCCTCCCCACAGCAGCAAGGAGGCAGGCCAGGGGTGGAACGAATTATTTCGCGATCTTGCGGGGCTTGGGCCACCAGGTCAGCGTGTGAACGTCGTGGGCCGAGGTCCACAGGCCGTCACGCGTATAGCGCAGCGCACCGCTGCCCTCGGGCTTGCCCACCCGCGCGTTGATCTCCAGCGTCCGCGCATCGATCGCGACGAAGGTCTGATCCTCGGTGGTCCGCAGCCAGACCTTGCCGGCACCGGTATCGACGTCCCCATATTTGAGCACGGTGCCGACCTTGACCCGGCCGGAGACCTCGCCGCTGGTCGGATCGATGCGCGCGAGCGTGCCGTCGCCCTGCTCCTGCACCCAGACCGCGCCCTCGCCAGCCGCGAGGAAGCCCGGCGCCTTGCCCAGGGCGGTCCGCTTGGTCACGCTGTTCGTCGCGGGATCGATGCGCTGGATCGTCTGCCCGGGCAGGCATACCGCCCAGACCGAACCGAAGCCGAAGGTCAGATAGGACGTCTCGGGATCGACCGCGATCGTCGCGACGACCTGATTGGTCGCGGTGTCGATCCGCGAGATCTGCCCCGTGGCATTGCTGGCGACCCAGATCGAGCCTGCCCCCGCGGCGAGCTGGTGCTCGGACTTGGTCAGCTTGGCGAGGCCGGTGGGGATCGTCGCGACCAGCTTTGCGGTCGCCAGATCGATGCGGTTAACCGTGCCGTCGGCGCAATTGGCGGCCCAGAGACTGCCGTCGGCGATCACCATGGCGCCGCAGGGCCGGGCGATCGCCACTTCGGCGAGCTTGCCCTGGGTGCGCGACCAGCGCTCGATCCGACCGCGATTGGTCGCCCAGACGGTGTCGCCGTCGGGGGCCAGGAAGTCGGCGAAGCCGGGAACCTGGATGACCTGCTCGGCCGGTGCCTTCGCCTGGACGGCGAGCGGGGTGGCGGCGATGCCGGCGACCAGCGCCAGCGTGATTGCGCGGAGGCGGTTCATGCCGGGGCCTTCGCGTTGATGAAGGCGCGCCAGCCACCGAGGTGGGTGATGTCCTCAGCACCGGTCACCGCGCGGGGCTCGGAAACGAAGCCCTTGACGCTGCTGCCGTCGGCCAGGGTTACCGTGCCGATCGCCAGCGGCGCCGGCACTTCGGCGACGAAGCTGCCGAACTCGGCGACGCCCAGCTCGTAGACCTCGAGCGCGATCGGCGCGCCGTCCGGGCTGTGCACCAGCGCGGGCTTGGGCGGCACGCTGTCGGCCATTGCGTAGAGCTTGTAGGTCGGCGCGGTTTCGAAGGCGCCGACGAAGGCGGCCGAGCGCGAAGTCAGCTGCCAATGCAGCGGCATGTCCTTGAGATGGGCGCCGACGACGGCGAGTTTCACGGTCTGCATTTTACCCTCCAGATCGAGTGGTGGCGGGGACGGAAGATCGGCAACGGCAAGGTAGGCGTCGGCCGCGTCGAGCAGCGCGCGGTCGGTATCGGCCGGGCCGATCAGGGTGATGCCGAAGCCCGTGGCATTGCCGCGGATGCCGGCCGGCACGGCGACCGCGGCCATGTCGAGCAGGTTCACGAAGTTCGTGTAGACGCCGAAGGCGCTGTTGAGCTGGACCGGCGCGGCCTTGAGTTCGGTCACGCGATAGGTCGTGCCCACGGTGGGGAAGGCCATCATGTCGATGCCCTCCCACAGCAGGTCAGCGTGACGCTTGAGCTCGGCCATGCGGTAGATGCCGTTGAACAGCTCCACCGCGGTCATCGTCAGCCCGGGCTCGACGACTTCGCGCACGGTCGGATCGACCGCACCGGGATTGTTCGTGAGGATGTCCATCATCGCCGCCGTGCGCTCGGCCACCCAGGGGCCGCCGTAGAGCAGCAGCGCGGCTTCCTGTAGCGGCGCCAGGTCGATCTCGACGATCTCGGCCATGCCGGAGAGCGTCTCGAGCGCCTTGTCGTAGAGGAATTCGGACTCGGCATCGCCGAACCACACGCGCTGGTCGCGGCGCGGCACGCCGATCGTCTTGCGTCCCAAGGTTCGGTCGGCCAGCGGCTTCGAATAGGGATCCTCCACGTCGAAGCCCGCGACCACGCCGTCGACCAGCCGCGCGTCGGCAGTGTCGTCGGTGAAGACGGTGATGCAGTCGAGCGTGCGACAGGCGGGTACCAGCCCGCGGTTGCTCCAGCGGCCCTTGCTCGGCTTGAAGCCGATCAGGTGCTGGAAAGCGGCCGGAACGCGGCCCGAACCCGCGGTGTCGGTCCCGAGCGCGAAAGCCACCAACCCGGCCGCCACGGCGACCGACGAGCCCGAGCTCGAACCGCCGCTGACATAGGCCAGGTTGTAGGCGTTGCGCGGGCTGCCGTAAGGGCTGCGCGTGCCGTTGAGCCCCGTGGCGAACTGATCGAGGTTGGTCTTGCCCACGCAGATCGCGCCCGCCGCGGTCAGTCGCTCGATCACCGTCGCCGATTCCGCCGGGCGATAGGCGAAGGCCGGACAGGCCGCCGTGGTTTCGAGCCCCGCGACGTCGATGTTGTCCTTGGCCGCGAAGGGTACGCCGGCCAGCGGCAGCACTTCGCCAGCCGCGACCCGCGCGTCGACCGCACGCGCCGCCGCGAGCAGATCTTCCGCGGTCGCGCGGCTGATCCACACCTGCGGCTGGATCGCATCGTAGTCGGCCAGACGCGCGAGGGTTTCCTCGATCACCGCGACCGCGCTGGTCTTGCCGGCCTGAACCGCGGCGGCAATGCCCGTCGCGCTGCGACGTTCGAGCGTGCTGACGGCCCGCGCGGTCATGCCTCGGCCCTCAGCGCGAGCATCGGCGAACCGGGTTGCAGCGCCTGCCGTTCGTGAACGTAGAGGGCGGCCACGGTGCCCGTACCCGGGCTGTGCACTTCGCATTCCATCTTCATTGCCTCGATTATCGCGATCGTATCGCCGGCCTTCACTTCGTCGCCCGCGGCGACCAGCAGCTTCCAGACGCTACCGCCGAACGGCGCTTCGACGACGTCCGCCCCGTCGGGCACGTCGACCGCGCCGGCCTGCGGTGCGTCCGCCTCGGCCAGGTTGGTGACGCGGTCGAACTCGCCCGATCGCTGCCACTCCGCGCGCTCCTCGTCGAAGGCGGCCTGGCGCTGATCTTCGAAAGCGGCGATCGCTTCGGCGTTCTCGGCCAGGAAGGCGCGATAGTCGGCGAGGCGGAACTCCGATTCCTCGACCTGGATCGCGCGCCGCCCGGTCGGGAAGTCACGCCGCCACTCGACGAGCTCTTCGGCGCTGACCGGGTAGAAGCGGATCTGGTCGAAGAAGCGCAGCAGCCAGGGCTTGCCCTCGATGAAGGCGTCGGTCTGGCGGTGCGTGTTCCACACCTGAATGGTCCGGCCGAACAGCTGATAGCCGCCCGGGCCTTCCATCCCGTAGATGCACATGTAGGCCCCGCCGATGCCGACGACGTTGGGCGGCGTCCAGGTGCGCGCGGGGTTGTACTTGGTGGTGACCAGGCGGTGGCGCGGGTCGACCGGGGTGGCCACCGGCGCGCCCAGATAGACATCGCCGAGCCCGAGCACGAGGTAGTTAGCCTCGAAGATCAGGTTCTCCACCGCCGCCGTATCGGGCAGGCCGTTGACGCGGCGGATGAACTCGATGTTGTCCGGGCACCAGGGCGCATCGGCGCGAACCCCGCTCATGTACTTCTCGATCGTCTCGAGCGTCGCCGGATCGCGCCAGGACAGCGGCAGGTGGACGATGCGCGAGGGGATCGCGAAATCCTCGAGGTCACCCAGCCGCTCCTCGGCGGCGATCAGTGCCGTCAGCGCCGCGCGCTGGTTCAGCGTCTCGCCGTCGAAATGCACCTGCAGCGAGCGGATGCCGGGAACGACGTCGACGATGCCCGGCAGGGCCAGCCGCTCGAGCTCGGTCATCAGCGCGTGGACGCGGATGCGCAGCTCGATGTCGAGCACGATCGGGCCATATTCGACGAGGATGTTGCGATCGCCCTGCTGGCGATAGACCGTGCGCGGGCAGCCGGGCCGCTCGTCGATCTCGGCGAGGATCGGCGAAAGCGTCTCGATCGGACGCGCCGGGCCGGCACCGGGAACCCTGCCCGTCGCGACCAGTTCGCGCTGCAGCCGGTCGGCCGTCGTCGCGTCGCCGGCATTGACCGGCACGAAGCGCAGCTTGTCGCCCGGCGAGAGCTGGCCGATCTTCCAGCGATCGGCGGCGATCACCACGAAGGGACAGACGAAGCCGCCCAGCGACGGACCGTCGGGACCCAGGATGATCGGCATGTCGCCGGTGAAGTCCACCGCGCCGATCGCATAGGGATTGTCGTGGATGTTCGACGGGTGGAGCCCCGCCTCGCCGCCGTCCTTGCGCGCCCATTGCGGCTTGGGGCCGATCAGGCGAACGCCGGTGCGGTTGCTGTTGTAGTGGACCTGCCACTCGGCCGCGACGATCGCATCGATGTCGCCATCGGTGAAGAAGTCCGGCGCGCCGTGCGGGCCGTAGAGCACGCGCACGGTCCACTCGGTCGAGAGCTCGGGCAAGGCAACCGCGGGCAGCGCCGCGCCCGTGGGCTGGTCGCCGAGATGCAGGGTATCACCGGCGAGCAGCCGGCGTGCGGCGTGGCCGCCGAACTGGCCGAGCTCGAAGGTGGAGCGGCTGCCGAGATAGGCTGCGATGTCGAGCCCGCCGGCGAACAGGATATAGCCGCGCAGGCCACCGCCTGCGGCGCGGCCGAGCGCGAGCGTCTGCCCGGCCTCGACCTCGATCGCCACGCCGCGCGCAACCGGGCGACCGTCGAGCGTGGCGCCGAAATCGGCGCCGGTCAGGCATATCCGCGCCGGCGCGGTGAAGCTCAGCGTCGGCCCGGTCACGGTAACCTCGAGCCCCTCGGTACCCTCGGGATTGCCGAGCAGGCGGTTGCCGAGGCGGAACGACTGGTCGTCCATCGGGCCCGAAGGCGGCACGCCGACCGCCCAGAGCTTCTGGCGACCCGGCCAGTCCTGCACGGTCGTCGCCGTGCCGCCGCTGATCACGCGGATCGACCGCGGGTTCGAGGTGATGCCGTCGAGTACGCGCGTCGATACCTCGCCGCTGGTGAACTCGGGCGTGCGGACGACGTCGCGCAGCCAGCGCAGGTTGGTCTCGATGCCGTCGACTCGGCTGCGATCGAGCGCGGTCTGCATCGCCTTGATCGCCTCGGCCCGCGTCGGCGCGTGGACGATCAGCTTGGCCAGCATCGGGTCGTACCAGGGGCTGACGGTGTTGCCCGCCATGATCCAGGTCTCGGCGCGGATGTCGTCGGGGAACTCGACCGCGGTCAGCGTGCCCGAGGTCGGGCGGTAGTCGAGCGCCGGGTCCTCGGCATAGAGCCGGACCTGCACCGAATGGCCGCGCGGCTCGGGGATCGGCGCATCGAGGAAGGCGAAATCGCCGGCGCCGCCGCGGATCATCCACTCGACGAGGTCGATGCCCATGACCTCTTCGGTCACGCCGTGCTCGACCTGGAGACGGGTGTTCATCTCGAGGAAGAAGAACTCCTCGCGCTCGGCGTCGTAGAGGAATTCGACCGTGCCCGCCGAACGATAGTTCGCCGCCTGGCCGAGCCGTGTCGCCGCGGCGATGAGCTCGCTGCGGACCGCCGCGGGCAGCAGCGGCGCGGGGGCTTCCTCGACGACCTTCTGGTTGCGGCGCTGGAGCGAGCAGTCGCGCTCGCCGAGCGGCATGATCCGCCCCTCGCCGTCGCCGAAGATCTGCACCTCGATGTGCCGCGCGCGGCGGATGTAGCGTTCGAGGAAGATGCCGGCGTCGCCGAAATTGCTCTGGCCCTGGCGCTGGACTGCGGCAAAGCCCTCTCGCACGGCCGCCTCGTCCTCGCAGACGCGCATGCCGATGCCGCCGCCGCCGGCGGTCGCCTTGAGGATCACCGGGAAGCCGATACGGTTCGCTGCTTCGGCTGCCTGTTCCTCATCGGTGAGTAGATCGGTACCCGGCGCCAGCGGCACGCCATGGGCCGCGGCCAGCTCGCGGGCGCTGTGCTTGAGGCCGAAGGTGCGGATGTTGTCGGGCGTCGGGCCGATGAAGACGATCCCCGCCTCGGCGCAAGCCTCGGCGAAATCGACGTTCTCCGCCAGGAAGCCGTATCCGGGGTGGATCGCCCCTGCACCGGTCTTGCGCGCCGCATCGAGGATCTTGGCGACGTTGAGATAGGAGTCGGACGCACGGCCCGGGCCGATGCAGACGGCTTCGTCGGCCTCGGAGACGTGGAGCGAGCCCTCGTCGGCCTCGGAGAAGACGGCGACCGAGCGCAGGCCCATGCGCCGCAGGGTGCGGATGATCCGGGTGGCGATCGCGCCGCGGTTCGCGATGAGGACGGTATCGTAGCTCATGCGGCGACAATCATGCGCACGGGGGTCGGGTTGAACCCGTTGCACGGGTTGTTGATCTGCGGGCAGTTCGAGACGACGACGACGACGTCCATCTCGGCCTTGAGATCCACGGTCAGTCCGGGCGCGGAAATCCCGTCGACGATGCCCAGCGAGCCGTCCGCTTCCACGGGCACGTTCATGAAGAAGTTGATGTTGGAGACGATGTCGCGCTTGCCGCGGCCGTCGAGCAGGTTGGCTTCGAGGAAATTCTCGACGCAGGCGTGCTGCGCCTTGGTGTGGTGGCCATAGCGCAGGGTGTTGGACTCGCACGAGCAGGCGCCGCCGATCGTGTCGTGATAGTCGACCGAAGTCGCCGCGATCGTCATCATCGGCCGCCCTTCGTTCGAACGCAGGACGGTTCCCTGGCGCAGGAACAGGTTGCCTTGGGCCGAGACCGTATCCTGGGCGGAATAGCGCTCGGCGTCGTCTTCAGCCGCATAGAGCAGGAAATCGACGGCCTGGTTGCCCTCGAGATCGACGATGCGGAGCGTTTGGCCGGCCGCGATGCGGTGCAGCCACGGCGCGCGCGCGGGCACGACGACATCGTGGACGACAGTGCCGGAAAGGCCGGAAAGGTGGGGATCGACGCTCATGTGGGGCCTGTCCTCGTTAACGACGGAAATAGTCTTCGACGTTCTGGAAGGCGCGCAGGCCCTCCGGCGTCGCATTGCGGACCGGATCTTCGGCCGAGGTGACCGGGCCGCGCCAGGCGGTCGCGCGCAGCGGGGTCACGGTCCAGTCCTCGCGCGGATCGAGCACGTGGGGGCAGTTGGCGACCACCACGATCACGTCCATCTCGGCGCGCAGGACCAGGCTGCGGCCCGGCGCGAAGGGCCCGACCTGCGGCGTGATCGTGCCGTCGGCCTCGATCTTCGCGCCCTTGAACAGGTTCACGCAGGGATGGACGTCGCGCCTTTGCAGACCGTGCTTGGCGGCACCGAGCAGCAGGCGATCGCGGCCGTTCGGATAGGGTCCGCTGTTCGCGCCATTGCCGTACTTGGCGGCATTGGTTTCGGCGTTGGACGTGCCGCAGAAGGTATCGTGCGTCTCGGCCCCGTCCTCGATCAGGCTCATCAGCACCCGGCCCATGTCCGAGAGCAGCAGCTTGCCCGCGCCGAGATAGGCGTTCCACTGGATCTTCACCGTATCGGCGACGTTGAGCCTCTCGGTCGGCATTTCGGCGTTGAAGATTTGCAGCGATGCGCAGGCGTCGCCCTCGAGATCGATCAAGCGCAGGCGATCGCCGCGCGCCAACCGACGCGTGGCATAGCCGCCCGCCGCAATCGTCTCTTCCCACAGCAGGTCGTCGGCGGAAACGCCCGCGGGCAGATCACCCGCGACCGGGGGTACGATCGGCATGGCCTCGACCACGGTGCCCGCCATGGCGCGCGCGTGATCGCGTGCCGCCGAAGGATTTGCCAAAACCTGGGTCATGCCGCGACTCCCTTTTCTTCGGCATCCTTGTCGTAAAGCGGCGGCAGCAGCGCGGTCGTCGTGACGAGCTGGAGCTGGTGCACCCCACGCACGCGGCGCAGCGCGTCGCACAGTTCCTTGAGCAGCAGCGCCGGTCCCTGGACGAGCAGCACCTCGAGCGACTGGTCGTCCTCTAAGAACACGTGCTGCGACGAGATCACCTCCTTGAGGTAATCGGCCTGGGTCTGCGCGAGCTGATGGCGCACCCGGCCACGATCGCCGCGGTAGACGATGGTGATCGTGCCCGCGAGCATCTCGTCGGGGCGAGTGAAGGCCTCGTGCTCGGCCAGGGCGTGACGGATCAGCTCGGCGATCAGCTGCGATCGCGACGGCAAGCCGCGCTCCTCGACCATCATGTCGAGCTGCCGGAACAGATCGCCCGGAAGGCTCATGCTGAGCCGGGCCAGGCCCGCGGTGTCGCTAGCCATGTCGAATAGTCTCCTCGATGCTGAGCGGGGTGTCGGCGACGACGACGATGCCTTCGCTCGCCGGCTGTTCATCGCGGCGCAGCGGCAGGTCGTAGACCGCGGTGGCGCCAAAGCGGTGGGGCGCGTGGGGATCGTGGCGGCGCTTGTCGAGCGCCAGCACGCGCGTCCCCAGCGAGAAGGCCTCGCGGATGTCGTGCGTGACCATGATGATCGTCAGCGAATAGTCGCGCCACAGCTTGGTGATCAGCGTGTGCATGTCCGCGCGGATGCCGGGATCGAGCGCGCCGAACGGCTCGTCGAGCAGCAGGATGCGCGGCCGCTTGATCAGCGCCTGGGCGATCGCCAGCCGCTGCTGCATGCCGCCCGACATCTGCGCCGGGTAGAGATGCATGGAATCACCCAGGCCGACCGCGTGCAGCATTTCGGCGGCTTCGGCCTCGGCGGCGCGGCGCGCCTTGCCGAACAGTCGCGCGGTCAGCGGCGCCTTCTCGCATTCGAGGCCGAACACCGTGTTGCGCAGCACCGACAAGTGCGGGAACACCGAGTAGCGCTGGAACACGACGCCGCGATCGGGACCGCATTCGGGGGTCAGCGGCGTACCGTCGAGCAGGATGCTGCCGCGGGTCGGCACTTCCTGGCCGAGGACGATCCGCAGCAGGCTGGACTTGCCCGCGCCGGACGGACCGATGATCGAGACGAAGGAGCCGGCCTCGATGTCGAGATCCACCTTTTCGAGGACGATCTTGTCGCCATACTCGACCCAGACGTCGCGCAGGCTGAGGAGGGTTTCGGCGCGCGCGTTCAATGGCTTGCTCCGTGTGCCCAGGGGTAGAGACGCTGGCTCAGCACGGTCAGGGCCACGTCCATCAAGATGGCGAGCAGTGCGATCCAGGCGACATAGGGGATGATGACGTCCATCGAGAGATAGCGGCGAACGAGGAAGATGCGGTAGCCGAGGCCGACGTCGGAGGCGATCGCCTCGGCCGAGATCAGGAAGACCCAGGCCGGACCGAGCGCCAGCTTCACCGCGTGGAACAGGCGCGGCATGGCCTGCGGCAGCGCCACCCGGATCATGATCTGCCAGGAACTGGCGCCCAAGGTCTGCGCCTTGATGATCTGTTCGCGCGGGAGGGCGGAAACGTGGGCCATGATGTCGCGCACCATGACCGGCGCGATGCCGATGACGATGAGCGCGACCTTGGCCGTCTCGCCCAGGCCCAGGGCGATGAACAGGATCGGCAGCAGTGCGATCGGCGGGATCACGGCGATGCCGGTCACCAGCGGGCCGAAAGTGGCGCGGACCGGCGGCAGGATGCCCAGGACCAGACCGACCACCAGGGCCGATACGGTCGCGATGCCCAGGCCGATGCCCAGCCGCTGCAGGCTCGCCAAGGTATCCGCCCAGAAGATCAGCTGGCCGGTCAGCTGGTCCGGCTGGAACAGCAGCGCCGCCATCCCTTGCGCCATGCCCGTGGGCAGCGGCAGGATCTTGTCCATCGGATTGGCTGCGTGCCGCTGCGCCGCGAGGAACAGGTAGAGCAGCACCAGCAACAGGATCGGTAGCGATCCGAGCAGGATCCGCCCGCTCCGATCGATTTGACGGTTCACCCAACGCATGTCGTCACACCAACTTTCGCTAGACCTTGCGGAACCCGGCTCAGAGCTTTCCGTCCGCCGCGAGCTTCATGAAGCTTTCGTCGAAGCGGAGCGTCACGTGCTGCGCGTCGCCCAGCGTCTTGCCGCCGGGGAACGCCATGCCCACGGCGTCGGCCGAGGTGGCGCCCTTGAACAGACCCTTGGAGAAGCTGAAGTCGCGCACCTGCGTCATCGTCGTCACGAGCGCCGGGGCCGAAGTCGCGGCCACCGCCGCCTTGGGATCGGCGTAGAGGAAGGTCGTCGACAGCTGGCTGTCGAAGTTCTCGGGCGTCGAGCCAGCGAGCTTGGCCATGGCCGCGCGCGCCGCCTTACCCTCGGCATCCTGGCGCTGCATCAGCGCGACCGTCTCGTACCAGATGCCCGCGAGGGCCTTGCCGAGGTTCGGATTGGCCTTGAGCGTGGCGGTGTCGACGACCATCAAATCGAGGATCTCGCCGGGGATCTCCGCCGAGCTGAACACCTGCTTGGCGCCCGGCTGGCCGCGCATCACCGAGAGCTGTGGGTTCCAGGCGACCGCCGCAGTGGCGTCGGGGCTGCCGAAGGCGCCGACGATGTCCGCGTCGGAGGTGTTGACGGTCCGCACGTCGGTCGGCTTCAGACCCGCCTTCTCGAGCGCGCGGGCCAGCAGATAGTGCGAGACCGAGAGCTCGACCAGATAGGCCTGGCGCCCCTTGATCGCGGCGAGGTTGTCGGCGCCCTTGAGCAGGATACCGTCGTTGCCGTTCGAATAGTCGCCGACGATGATCGCGCTGGTATCCTTGCCGCCGGCGGCGGGGATGGTCAGCGCGTCCATGTTGGTGACGGCCACGCCGTCGAACTTGCCCGCGGTATACTGGTTGATCGATTCAACGTAGTCGTTGACCTGAACGACGTTGATCTTGATGCCGTACTTGTCGGCCCACTTCTTCACGATCCCGGCCTGCTGCGCATAGGGCCAGGGCATCCAGCCGGCATAGATCGACCAGCCGATGCTGAACTCGGTACGGGGGGCGGAAGCCTCCTTGGCGGGCGAGCACGAGACCAGCGAAAGCGCCCCGGCCATCAGTGCGATCCTGCTCAGCTTGACGAACGACCCGATCATTGATTCGATCCCCTTTCGCATTGCAGCATCAGCGAGAGACCGAGGCTTGTCCATCAAAAAATATTACAGATGGCAAAATAGGTAATACCACGGTGGCTCGGGGCCGTGGCTTGGACCGAGGCTTGCCTTGCGGCCCGCCCCGGCGCGGCGATTACCCGGCGATTTTCGCCTTCGGGTGACTGATCGTCGGAAATCCTGGCCTCGCGAGTGGGGATGATCCCTCACCTCTCGGCCATCGTCGCGATCGCGGCATGATTCGCGAATCAGCGAGAGCAAAATGAGTCGTCCGTATGACGCCGCTGGCTTTTTGACGCGGAGCCACGAGCTGCAGGCCGAGCCCCAATCTTTGAAAAACCGAAGATTTGTGCGACGCAGCATTAATAGCCGTCATACTGAGCAAGTGCGGAATTATTACTCTTGACCCTTTCCGTAATATCCATACCGTATGGGTCGTCGCCCTTCGAGGCGGCGAACGAAAAGGGTGGTCTCGCCGGCCAGGTGCCGGCACAAAACGAGGGTTCAACGGATCGAACACCGGCCTGCAGAGCTGTATCATCGGGCGCCCCACCGTCCGTTGTCGGCGCTGTCCGACGCTGGGCGATTTTCGGTCCGCGTTCCGATCCTGGGACCATCCGGCAAATGACGATCGGCACAGCCCTCTGTGCCAAGAAAGGCCCGCCGCCACGCGCGGTGGGCACCACGGAATACCGCATTCAATCAGCCGCAATGCGGCTGACAAGGCGCCGGCATAGCCAGAGCGTCAAGGGGAAGGGTGTCACTTGAAGGCTCGATAAAACAAAGGGCTCGGAGTGACTATGAAACTGTTTCGCAACACGCTGCTCGGCGCGACGATGCTCATGGGCGTTGGGATCGCTCCGGTTTACGCGCAGGATGTGGCGCCGGACAACGCCGGAGGCAGCGAAGGCGGCGAGATCGTCGTTACCGCCACCCGCCGTGCGACCTCGATCCAGGACGTGCCGATCAACATCAGCGCGGTCGGTTCGGAACAGCTCGAACGCCAGCGGATCGACGACGTCCGCGATCTCGCCGACTTCACCCCCGGCATGACCATCTCGGACACGGGCCCGGGCTCGACCGGCTCGATCGTGCTGCGCGGCCTCAACGCCTCGGACACCGACGCCACCGGCGCCTCCTATGACGACGCGCTGGGCATGTATCTGGGCGAAGTGCCGCTCTACTACGACTTCAAGCTGCTCGACATCGCGCGCGTCGAGACCTTGCTCGGCCCGCAGGGCACGCTCTACGGCCTCGGCACCCTGGCCGGCGCGATCCGCAACATTCCCAACCGACCGAACACCGATGCGGTCGAGGCCGAAGTCCACGGACGCGTCTTCGCCAAGGATCACAGCCGCAACTACGGCTACAACGTCGATGGCGTGATCAACATTCCGATCGTCAAGGACCACATCGCCTTCCGCTCGGCCTCGGGCTATTTCTACGATCCCGGCTTCATCGACTATCCGCTGCTGCTGCAGACCCCCGGCGTGTCGCTGCCGCAGCCGAACGGCCCGAACGTGATCACCGACGCGGGCTATGCGGCCAACCTCTACCGCCGCCAGGACCTCAACTACGAGCGCACGGTCAGCTCGCGCAACCAGCTGCTGGTCCAGTTCAACGAGGACCTGAAGGTCAACTTCACCTACGCCTACCAGCGCACGACGACCGAAGGCGGCCAGTACAACAGCGACGGCGTGCTCGGCACCGGCCGCTACGAGAGCGCCGGCCGCTATACCGAACCGGTGACGCGCCGCGCCCACCTGGCGTCGATGGAGATCAACGCCAACATCGCCGACATCGTCGATCTGGTCGCGACCTCGGCCTATACCAACGTCCGCAACCAGGCGCAGTCCGACAACACCGACCTGCTGCTCGACCTCGACTATGGCTACGAGACCTTCCCGGCCTTCTCGAGCTACAACGAGAGCACCGACAAGCGCCGCCAGTTCAACCAGGAAGTGCGTCTGGTCTCGCGCCACGGCGGGCCGTTCTCCTGGGTCCTCGGCGGCTTCTACAACGAGCAGAAGCGCCAGCGCGACTATCGCGAGATCGTGCCGAACCACCCCTGGGTCGAATTCGGCGTCCAGCCGAACACCGACGAGGTCGAATACGCTTCGTTCGTGAAATCGAAGATCACCGAGAAGGCGATCTTCGGCGAAGGCACCTTCCGCATCATCCCGCAGTGGCAGGTCACCGCCGGGGCGCGCTACTTCGGCTATACCTCGGACATCCGCGGCACCTCGGTGCTGCCGCTGCTCGGCGATCCGGTCAGCCCCTATGACATCGCGCCGGCCGGCGGCAATGCGAAGAAGAGCGGCTGGGTGTGGAAGTTCAACACCTCGTTCAACATCACGCCCGACATCATGCTCTATGCCACCTACAGCAAGGGCTATCGCATCGGCGGCCCGAACACGGTCGCGCCGTGCATCCTGCCGCTCGATCCCACCCAGCAGAACGTCTGCGGCCTGCCGAACGAGATCCAGTACGGTCCCGACACCACCAAGAACGCCGAAATCGGCATCCGCACCCAGTTCTTCGATCGCAAGCTGACGTTCAATTTCAACGTCTTCCAGATCAAGTGGGACGGCATCCAGGTCGATTCCGCAACGCTCAACGGCATCGTCGGCATCACCGTGAACGGCGGCAAGGCCAAGTCGGAAGGCTTCGAAGCCTCGTTCCACATGCGGCCGATCGACCGTCTGTCGATCCAGGGCACCTATTCCTACGTCAACGCCAGGCTGACCGAGGACGTGCCCGGGATCATCGCGGTCAATTCGCCGGCGGGCACCTATCCCAGCAGCCCGATCCAGCTCGACGCGCTGGCCGGCGATCGCCTGCCCGGTTCGGCGAAGAACAGCGGCAGCCTGGGTGTGACCTATACGGCGCCGTTCGGGAACGACAACCTGATCGCCGACTGGACCGCGACCTACCGCGGCGACGTGGTGACCCGGCTCGGCTGGGACCGTGCCTTCGGCGACAAGCTGCCCGGCTACGTCCTGAACCGCGCCTCGCTGACCTACGAGGCCGAGAAGTACAGCATCGGCTTCTTCATCAACAACATCTTCGACAAGTACGCCGTCGCCTCGGTCTCCAACGACCGTTCGCGCGTCGGCCTCAACGATGGCGTGCGCCTGCGTTACTACAAGCAGACCGTCATCAACCCGCGGACCTTCGGCCTCGAGCTGCGGTACAAGTATTGACCTGTGCGGAGCGGGGCCGGTCGCAAGCCGGCCCCGCCAAATCACGATCGGTTCGGGACGAGGGCAGAATGAATTTCGACCACGGCATCATCCGCAGCCTGCTCGCCTGCAGCGCGCTGCTCGCAACCACGGCCCATGCGGCGGCCGCTCCCCTTCCCCACCTGTTCGCCGAACGCTGGATCGACGGCACCCAGGCGGAAGAGCCCGTCGTCCAGATCCAGGCGCTCGACGCCGACACCTTTGTCATCCGGCAATCGGTCAAGACCAATTTCGAAGCGCCGTTCCTCTACCTGCTGTTCGGGCGCGACAAGGCGCTGCTGCTCGACACCGGCGCGAAGGACGGGCGCATCCGCCCCGCCGTCGACCGGCTCGTGGCCGAATGGCTGGCGGCGCACGGCCGCAGCGACATCCCGCTGATCGTCGCGCACAGCCACAGCCACGGCGATCACGTCGCCGGCGACGCGGCCTTCCGCGAACGCCCGAACACCACGGTGGTCGGGCTCAAGGCCGAAGAGGTCGCGAGTTTCTTCGGCGTGGCGAAATGGCCCGATCAGATCGTCCGCTACGATCTCGGCGGACGCGCGCTGAGCATCATTCCCACCCCCGGCCACCAGGCCGCTGCGATCATGGTCTATGATCCGCGGCTCAGGATCCTGCTGTCGGGTGATACCATCTACCCCGGCAGGCTCTACGTCCCGGTCAACTTCCTTGCCGACAATCGCGCCTCGATAGACCGCGTCGCCGGCTTCGCCGCGCGGCACCCGATCCGCGCCCTGCTCGGCGCGCATATCGAGATGACCAACAAGCCGGGGCAGGACTATCCGCACGAAGCGGCGACCCATCCCGACGAGCATCCGCTCGAACTGCCCGTCGAGACCATCGCCGAGCTCAGGACCGGCCTGAAGGCGCCGCTCGATCAGCCCGGCCAGCCGCAAGTCCACGACCGCTTCATCATCACGCCGGTCCCCGCCCGCCCGCAGTGACCCCCGCCATGAGCGCCTCGCTCAGCGCGTAGCGCTCGGGCCGGTGCGGTATCCGGGCTGTGCCGGCTCGCCGAAGGCTGCGAGGATGCGCGCCTGGCGATCGGCCAGCGCATCGCGGTATTCGGGATGGGTGACGATATAGGGCTCGTCGGCCTCGACCGCGCGCACCACGGCGCGACCGAGCCAGACCGGGTCCATCATGTTCGCGCGCGTCAGTTCGCTGGCATCGGCCTCGGACATGCGGCTGCGGGTCAGGCCGGGAAACAGGGTCGAGACCCCCACCCCGGCCGGCGAGAGTTCGTCGCGCAGCGCGTCGGACAGCCCGAGCACCGCGAACTTGCTCGCCGAATAGGCCGCGAAGCTGGCGAAAGGGCTCAGGCCGTTCATCGAAGACGTGTTGACGATATGGCCGCTGCCGCGCGCGATCATCTGCGGCGCGAAGGTTTTGATGCCGTTGAACACCCCCGTGACGTTGATCGCCATCAACCGCTCGAAGGTCTCGGGCGAGAGCTCGACGAGCGGCTTGAAGCCAGTGGAAATGCCGGCGTTGTTGCACAGGACGTCGATCGCGCCCACGGCTTCACTCGCGGCCTGCCAACTGGCGAGATCGCGGACGTCGAGCGCGATCGCGCGCGCCTCGGCCGAAGCGGGCAGCTTGCCGGCTTCCCGCTCGGCGAAGGCGAGCTCGATGTCGGCCAGGACGATCCGGGCGCCGCGCTCGGCAAAGGCCTGCGCCATGCCCGCCCCGATCCCGCCACCGCCGCCGGTGATGAAGACGGTCTTGCCGGTCAGTTCGAACATGCTGGCGCTCCCCGGTCGGCGGTCGAACGGGTGATCCGCATGCGATCGCGCCAAGGCGCGGACTTCGCTTCGTCGGGTCCCTGGATCTCGACCGCCAGGGCGACGTGCGCGAGCGCGAGCATGAGATCCATCAGCCGCTGTTCGGGTGCGGGCAATGTGTCCAGCTCATGCGCATCGAGATGGGCGAGCGCCGCATCGAGCAGCGGACTGGCGGCCGCGAAGAACGCCTCGCGCTCCTCGGCCGTGGACTCGCTGCGGCGCGCGGCGCGCGCGGCGGTGCCGTCGAGCGCCCAGCGATCGACGAAGCCCTCGAGCGCGGCGAAACCTTCGGGGAGAGACGCGGTGCTCATGCCGGGACTCCCGTTTCGCGGGCGTGGTCCTGCACCCGCCGATCGACCTCGTTGAACAGGTGGCGGCACAGCGCCTCCATGCTCTGGAAATGGATGTGATCGAGCGCGCCGCTGGTCAGCCCGCTCTGCCCGCGTTCGATCATCGCGATGTCCTCGCAATGGATGTCGCGGATCTGGCCGAGCGAATATTCGCGCGCGAAGCGGTGGCTGGCATTGCGATCCTCGCCCACCCAATAGACCCGCACGACCCCGCGCGAGCGATCGGCCGCGATCGGATAGACCGTGTGCGAGAACGGCTGCGTCGGCGTGCCGATGACGAAGAGGTTGGGAAAGAAGGCCAGATAGTCGCGCGCATAGGGCAGATCGAGCAGGCCCTGCTCGGCCAGCGCCGGAATGCCGCGCATCGCGGCGGCGCGCTGGAACGGCTTGAGATCGGGCTCGGGATTCGACCAGATGCGCTGGGTGCGATGCGGGCCGTCGAAGCCCATGCTGGCGGGATAGCCGAACTGGTTGTCGCCGCCGATCCCCGCACCGCCCGAGCGCGGATGGATGAAGCGCAGGTGATAGTTCTCCTGGAAGTTGTCGTAGGTCAGCTTCCAGTTCGCCGCGATCTCGTAGGTATATTCGGCGAAGGTCGTCGCACGCGCGACGGGCATCTGCTCGAGCCGCTCGGCATAGCCGCCCAGCCATTCGCGCAAGGGTGCGGCGTCGCGATCGAAATTGACGAACAGCATGCCGCCGCATTCCTGCAGCGCCACTTCGCGCAGCGAACAGTCCTTCTTGTCGAGACCGAAGGCTTCGAAGTCCGGCGCGGACAGGAGCGCGCCTTCGGTGCCGAAGGTCCACATGTGGTAGGGACAGCTGAACTTCGTCTGGCGGCCCGCCGCCTCGTCGACCAGCCGGGTGCCACGGTGCGGGCAGACGTTGTGGAAGGCGCGGACCCGCTGGTCGCGGCCGCGCACGATCAGAAGCGATGCCCGTGCGAATTCCAGATCGCGACGCACGAAACTGCCCGGCTCGGCCAGTTCGCAGGCATGGCCGACGTGGATCCAGCTCTTGAGGAAGACCGCGCGCCGTTCGAGCTCGAAATAGGCGGGATCGTAATAGGGCTTGGCCGGGACCGGGTCGGTACCCAGCCACGACAGCTCATCGTCGGGGATGCGCTGAAAGGTGGCGACGGCTGGCTTCACGAGCGAATCCTCTCGTTGTCTTGTCGCCCTCCTCTACCGCACCCGCGCCAAACTTCCAACACATGTGTTGGAAGTTTCTATTTGCGCAGCAGGCCGTCGCGCCGAAGCATGCGCTGCTGCTCGGCGCGGAAGCGCTCGATCACCTCGTCTTCGCTGAGGTCGGGCCGGACGCTGCTCTGGAACACGCGCGGGCCGATGATCGCGCCCGCGAGCAGGAAGGTGCAGTAGACCTCGACGTCGATATCGCCCGCGTCGCCGCCATCGCTCGCATGGGGGCCGTGCTGCCGGCTGGCGGCGATGAATTCGTCCCATTTGGGATAGCGCGTGCGGATGTCGCCGGGGGCGATGAACTGCTCGATCCACAGCTTAATCAGGTCGGGGTTCTCGAGCACGAAGCGCGCGACGAAGTCGATCCGCTCCTGCTGGCTTTCGGAACCGGCGAAGCCGCGCGTCAATTGCTCCGACGACCAGGTGCTGACGGCCTCGAGCAGCGCCTCGCGGCTGGCGAAGTGGTAGTAGACCGTCGCCCGGTTCATTCCCACCGCGCGCGCCAGGCCGGCAACCGACAGCGAGTCCACGCCCTTTTCGGAAATCAGCGCGACCGAAGCCTCGATCAACGCCTGGTGCGTCGCCTCGAAGGTCCGGTTCCGCCGCGACTGCGCCGGGCGATCGGCCTTTGCGGGTTCGGTCATGCGCGCAGGTCGCCGGGCAAGGTGCCTGTCTGACGCAGGGCTTCGCCGAGCGCGAGCGCCGCCGAAGAGGCCAGGTTCATCGACCGCACCTGCGGGCGCATCGGGATCCGCACCCGGGCGTCGCAGGCCTCGGAAACCGCGGCCGGCACGCCCGCGCTCTCCTTGCCGAACAGCAGGACGTCATCGGCGGCGAAGCGGAAGTCGTAGATCGAGCTCTCGCTCTTGGTGGTGAAGAGCACCAGCCGCCGCGCGCCCATCGCCTGGCGGAACGCGGCGAAATCGGCGTGGCGGGTCACCGCGACGTGATCGATGTAGTCCATCGCCGCGCGGCGCACGCGGCGGTCGTCCCAGACGAAGCCCAGCGGCTCGATCAGGTCCACCTCGGCGCCGAGGCAGGCACCCAGGCGCAGGACGGCGCCGACATTCCCGGCAATCTCGGGCTCGAAAAGGGCAATGCGCATCGCGGCTGCTTGGCGCCTGTAACGAACCTGCGCAAGCCTTGCGACGCGGGCCTAGGCGCCGCGCCGCCTCACATCACCGCCTGCGTGATCGGCAGGCCGGCGCAGAGCCAGACCAGATCGGCGACCGGCCCGATCGCATCGCTCTTGCGGCAGATCGAGAACGAATAGTCGACCGTCCGCGAATTGGGCATGACCACGAGGTCGCCGCGGGCGATATGCGCCGCGACCAGTTCCTTCGGCAGGCGTCCCCAGCCGAGCCCGTCGAGCACGAGGCCGAGCTGGACGCTGCGATCGGACACCTTGACCCGGTTTGCCACCTGATGCGGGCGGTCGTGCGGGAAATCGCCACCGATGACGATCTCGGGCAGATGGGCGCCCGCCGGATCGGCCGACTGGCGGTTGTTCATCACTTCGACGAATTCGATCTTGCCCATCTGCTGGTATTCGAAACCCGGAACCGGATCGCCGCAGGCATAGTCCATGACGATCGCGGCCTGGGCATAGCCCGAGGCCAGGAGTTGGAAGGCGTCGTTGCCGTCGGCGCCGCGCACTTCGAGCTCGGTATTCGGAAAGGAATGCGCGATGGCCTTGGCGATCGAGGACCAGATCGGCTGCGATATCGCGCGGTCGACCACGAGCACCCAGCGCGGCTCGACCCCGCTCGCGAGCACCGCGGCCAGCGAGCCCAGCGCCTCGAGCTCGTGCAGCACCGAGCGCGCCCGCGAGGCCAGCGCCTCGCCGCGGCGGGTGAACTGGGTGCGATAGGAAGGCCGCGCCAGGATCGGGAAGCCGGCGTCGCGTTCGAGCCGGCCGATGGCATAACTTACCGCGGCGGGCGTGCGCCCCAGCGCGCTCGCCGCTTCGCGGCTCGATCCAGCATCGGCAACGGCGACCAGAACGGCCAGATCACCCGGAGAGAAAGTCGGAATATGTCCCAATTGCGCACCCACAACTCTTATGTGTTCAAGAGTTGTAACGCCGAAATTTTCGCCAATCGAGTCAAGTAAGATACATTGGGAAAATACAATGTTCCCTTATCGATATCCTATATTCCGAAAAAATATCCCAAACAAGAAATACAATTTCCCGTTCCAAAGAAATTCAAGGATATTTCAGAAAACACCAGCGCACCTCGTCACCCATGGGATGAGAGGGGAAAGAAATTCGTCATCGAATAGGCGCAGCCGGACGACGCCGGCCCATCGGCACCTATTTCAACGCTCGGTCAGCGCCTCGTTCAATCCCTTCACCACCGGTTTCAACAGATAGGTCAGCACGCTCTTGCGGCCGGTGATGATCTCCACGTCGCAGATCATGCCCGGCATGATCGGCAGGCGGCGACCGCTCTTGACCAGATAGGCCCGATCGGTCTCGACCATGACGCTGTAATAGGCCTGCTTGTCGGCCTCGTCGTAGATGCTGTCGGCGCTGATGTTGCGCACCCGGCCGACCAGGCCGCCGTAGATCGAGAAGTCGTAGGCGGTGACCTTCACCGTCGCGGGATCGCCGGCCTTGATGAAGGCGATGTCCTTGGGCGCGACCCGCGCCTCGACCAGCAGCTTGTCGCCGATCGGGACGAATGTGCATGCCGAACGCCTCCCTCGCGCCGTTTGCCTTGACAGCGGGAAGCGTCGGTCGCTCGGCCGAGGCGCTTGTCGCTGCCTCCACGCGGCCGGTCAGGGCCGCCCCACCTCGATCAGTATTCGATCGAAATCGTGATGTTGTTGCGCCCCGTTCCCGAAGCGTCGGCGATCATCTGCTTGGCGCGCGCGATCACTTCGGCCAGCGTTTCGGCGGATTCCTGCGCGCGCACCTCGAGCGATCCGCGATCCGTCGACATGCCCGCGATCGCACCATCGTCGGTCAGCTCACTGGCACCGGGACCAGCGGTGAGGCCCAGCTGGACCGGACTCACCTCAAGCGCGCGCGCCAGGGCCGTGGCCATGCGCGCACGCGGCTCGTTGTCGCCGCGCTCCCACTTCCAGATGGTCACCTTGGAAACTCCGACACTGTCCGCGAGCGCGCGTACGGAGAGCCCACGCGCTTCACGCAACGAACGAAGTTGCGAGGCGAACGCCTTCGACGGTTCAACCACTGCAGTCTCCATGTTCTTCGAAGCTCGTGGCGAAGGGGGGCATCGCCAACTAGAAATTAACATTGCTGCAGATTTAACGTCTTGTCAACGATGACTGCCCGCAGGCCAGCGGCTCGCAAGCGATGGCAATTCAAACGAATTTTTGGACAAAATACGTTTTAATTCAATTATATGATTGCAACTCATACAAATGCAAATCGAGTTACACTGCCCTCCAGAGCCGACCAAGCGTAGCAACCTGGCACCGTTTCAGGATAAACCTCGCGAGAAAACCGAGCCGATCCCGGTATAAATTAACCCTGAGGGCTAGGCATCCCGCCCCAAAAGGAGACAGCCACACCGCGACGGCGCGCGTGGAGAAAGCCGGGTTTACGCTTTTTCGTATTGGCCGACTACCTTTTGACCGGTATATTTTCCCAAAGTTTAACGCTTCGACGGCGCGTGCTCCGTCGCAAGCAGGCCTGGCGGGACAACGGGATGAACCTGGTGGCGCTCAAACGGTCATGGCTACCCGCGGCGATTGGCGCGCTGGCCTTCGCCGCCTGCGCAGCGCCAGCCATCGCAGGCGAAATCGCGACCACGGCGGCCGGCGGAACGATCGGCGCGACAGGCTTACACGGCAGTGCGCCCGCCGAAATCGACACACGAAGCGCGCCGCGCGCGGTCATCAGCGTGAGCCGGGCAGCAGATGCGCTGGGCAAACCCGTCTACGCCGCGCGGACCAGCCTCGCCGGTACGGGATCGCTGGTGGTATTCTCGACTAGCCGCCCTCGGGTTTTCTCGACGCCCTCGACGACCTCGGCGTTGTCGGCCCCCTCCATGATCATGGCGCCGACGGGCAACGCCCTTCCCGTCGCCGCACGCGCGCTCACGAGCGGGTTCGGCATGCGCGGACATCCGCTGCTGGGGCGCCAGCGCGCGCATCTGGGAATCGATCTGGCTGCACCGACGGGCTCGCCGATCGTCGCGACGTCCGACGGCGTGGTCACCACCGCCGACTGGCGTGGCGGATACGGGCTGTTCGTGGCGCTCGACCACGGCCGCGGTCTCGAGACCCGCTATGGCCACATGTCGCGGCTCGGCGTCGGCGTGGGCCAACGGGTCAGCCGGGGACAGATCCTGGGCTTCGTCGGTTCCACCGGGCTCTCGACCGGCCCGCATCTCCACTACGAGATGCGGGTAAACGGCCAGCCGATCGATCCGTTGCCCAGCTTCCTGCGGAAACGCTAGGTTCGGTCAGCCACGCTCGGCTCAGACGAGGATGTCTACCGAACCGCTGGCGCCATCCTGGCTGGTCGTGGGCACGACCGGGGCGGCAGGCACCGCCGGCTGTTCGACCGGAGCCGCCTTCTTGCCGCCTTCGAGCACCTTGCGCGCCGCTTCGATACCGCCGGTCTGCAGCGCACCTTCGAGTGCCGCGAAAATCTCGGCGCGCCCCTTGGGCACCTGCCCTTTGCCCTCGCCCTGGCGAAGCGCGGTACTCGCGGTCTCAGCCGCGCTCGCGTCGCCGCGACGGATGGCCGACATCAGCGAGCCCCAATTGGCCTGGCGGGTATGCGTCGGAGCGGTGTCGGCCCGGCCGACGCTGTGAATGGATCCGGTCATGAGTCACCTCATCAATGTTGCCCACACAATTTGGCTCACAAAGATTAAGTTAACCCTACTGATCAAGTTTACATTTACCTAGGATGCTCCCTCGAGCGCCCCACCGAGAGCCATTCGCCCTGCGCTTCCATCAACGGATGGTTAACCTTGGAATTATACGCGATCAAAAGCACTAGCTGCGAGATTCGCGGGCATGGTGACCCGCACCTCCCCCTTCGCACTGCTCGCGCTCGCGGCGACCGCTCTGGGTGCCGCGCCGGCTTCGGCCAGCACGTTCACACTGCTCGCACCGTTCGGCGCATTCCAGGCGCGCCCCGCGTGCACGCCGGCCATCAACGGCTCCGGCTCGCTGGCTGGTGCGGAGAGCAAGGCTTCGGCGATCCTGGGCGGCGGCGTCAGCCAGCTCGAACGCATCGCCGCGCAACAGGCCGCGACCGCGCTCTCGAAAGCCGACACCGGCGCCGCCAGCGGCACGATCGGCTGGCGTCCCGAGCCCGCGGCCGGCGGCGTGCCCTGCGCCGGCCTTGCTCTACCGCAGCGCGGTGGCGAACTTTCGCTAGGCCAGATGCCGGGCGGCGCCATGGCCAGCCCCGACGACTACCTCGGCAGCCGCCGGCTCGCAGTGCGGCACACCGCCTTCGATCGCCAGTGGGATCGCGTGCGTCACGGCAGCGTATCGCAGGCCTTCGTCCGCCAGATCGCCGCGACCAGCCAGTCCGCTGGCGACGAGGCGATGCTCCAGGCGGTCAACAGCTGGACCAATCGCCACGTCCGCTATGTCGAAGACAGCAAGCTCTACGGCCGCTCGGATTACTGGGCCGGCGCGCAGGCCACGCTCGAACGCGGCGCCGGTGACTGCGAGGACATCGCGATCGCCAAGCTGGCGCTGCTCAACGCGCTCGGCGTGCCGCGCTCCGACGTCTTCCTGACCATCGCGCGCGACCGTGCCCGCAACGCCGATCATGCGCTGCTCGTGGTCAAGCGCGGCGGCCGCTACTGGCTGCTCGACAATGGCACCGACCGCGTTCTCGACGCGTCGAGCAGCTACGACTACCAACCGATCATGTCGTTCAGCGGCGACCGCAAGTGGCTGCACGGCTTCGCCGGAACCCGGCTCAGCGCCAACTTCTGACCATCGCCGGCTAACTAACGATTAGCCGGTCACGCGCCGCTCCGTCGTTCAATCCTGAGCGACGGCCAGCGCCAGGCGATCGGCATCCGCGTCGTAGTGCAGGTCAAGCCCGGCCCCGCGCAGCGTGGCGAAGCTCACGTAGTCCTGCGCTGCCCCGGCGGCGTTGAGCCGTGCGAAGCTCGCGTCGTTCATCAGCGGACGAACGAGGCCGAGTACGTCGGCGAGACGCATCGAGATCGCATTGTGCGAATCGATCACCAGCGACACCCGGCCACCGGGCGTACCGTTGACCACGACCGGAATGTTCATCTCGAGCCCACGAGCGGTCACCTTGTAGCGCTCGCCGCTCGCCACGAGCGACGGATTCGAGGTCTTCGCAAGCTTCGTCACCGTGACGGGAGCCAGCGCAACAGGCTTGGCAGCCGGAGCCGCGAGCCGGGCCGGCGCGGCGGACGAGATCTGCTCGACGTAGATCGCCTCGGAGATGCCGTAGGGCGTCGCCGAGAACGGCGTTGCAGCGGCCAAACCGGCAGCAGGCACCTGCGCCATCGGCGCGAGCGCCGAGATCTGATCGACGTGGATGAGGTCGGACATCGCCGGCCGCATCGCTGCCGTCGGCATCACCGGCTTCGCGGTGGACACGGCCACGAGCGCCGGCTCGGCCGGTGCGATCGGCGCCACGGGCAAGACCGCGCGCGCGGTGGGCTCGACCACCGGCTCCGCTGCCGGCGCAACCAGCGCAACCACCTCGACTGCGGGCGCAGCAGGTGCGGGCGCCGCGACCGGCAATTGCGTGACCAGGGCTGCCATCTCGACGCGAGGCGCAGCAGGCGTCGGCGCTGCGATCGGCAACTGCGCGACCAGAGCTGCCATCTCGGCCGGCGGCGCGGCAGACATCGGCGCCGCGAGCGAGGGCTGTACGGCCAGCGCAGCCGTTTCGGCAGGCGGCGTCGCGGCCACCGGCATTGCGACCGGCAGTTGCGCGATCATGGCGGCCGTCTCGACCTGCGGCGTAGCAGGCATGGGCGCGGCCAGCGGCAACAGCGCGATCGGACCGACCGCGACGGCAGTCGCCGCGGGCGCCACAGCAGCGGCGGGCTCGACCGGAAGCGCGATGGCGTCGGGCGCGGCCACGGCCGTCAGCTTCGGCAGCGAGCTGCGCTTCGCCCATTTCAGCGGAGCGACGACGGCGCGCCGAACCTCAGGCGTCGCGATCAAAGGCGCCGTCACCACCCGCGAAGGCTGCGCGACGGTCCATTCGAAGGGCATGGCGCCCGCCCCGACCACCAGCATCCCCAATGCAACCGAACCCAATGCGCTATTGCGCAGCGTGACCGATCCGAAGTTCTTTGCTGCCCCCATTTCGCCTTCCCCATTCCGCAAGCGAATCTCAACAAGTTGTTAAGATTACCGCAACAGATCCCGAAGTTCCAGCAAAACGCGTCCCTTTGGCCGAAGTGGTTCCGTTCGATTGCAGGACACCGTGCTGCCTACAATACGCGGCGGCGCGGAATCATGGTTAATGCCATATGCCGGCACTCAGGGGCATAGAGGCTATCTATGCCCCATATATCCCATTGCGGTCTGGCGTAATACGTGCGCTGTTACGATTGCTCTTCGAGATGAAGTCCGCGGGGGCGGACATATCCCTGTTCGATCGGCGCGCCTGAAGGGACATGGGATAGGTGGCACGAGGCAAGGCACCATGGACGGAGTTCGGGTCGGAAACAGGATCATCGGCGCGCAGTCGCCGGTAGCCGTCGGCTGGGAGAACGTCCCGCGCGTCGAAGGCGGACCGGTCAAACGGTTCGTCTTCACCTGGTTCCAGCCGACGCTGTTCTTCGCGCTGATCGCCTTCTGGTACTACGCCCCCAATTCGATCGCCAAGGCCTCCACCGCGATCGTCATCGGCCTCGGCCTCATGGTCCTGCTGTTGGCGCTCGAATGGGTCAATCCGCGCTTCAAGAGCTGGCAACTGACCTGGAAGGAAGCCGTGGTCGACCTGTTCTACGTCGGACTGGGCTTCACCGTCCTGCGTCTGATCGAAGGCTATATCGGCGACGGCGCGATGATCGGTGCGATTCAGAACGCGTTCGAGTGGGAAAAGCTGTCCTGGTTCACCGGCCTGCCGCTGCTGGTCCAGGCCTTCCTGATCTCGTTCATCTTCGATTTCGGGCAGTACTGGATGCACCGCGGCATGCACAATTGGCAGCCGCTGTGGGTGATCCACGCGCCGCACCACTACATCACCCAGCTCAACATCAACAAAGGCGCGGTCGGCAATCCGATCGAGCTGTTCCTGATAGGCCTCGGCATCGGCGGCTTCTTCGACTTCCTGCCGCGCGCCGCGCTGCTCGCGGGTACCTTCGGCATGGCGGTCAGCACCTATCAGCACATCAACGTGCGCTTCAACACGCCGCGCTGGTGGCGCTTCCTGTTCAACACAACCGAGCACCACAGCGTCCATCATTCGCAGGACTATGAGGCCAGCCGCAGCAACTATTCGGGCACCTGGATCATCATCGATCGCATGTTCGGCACCTGCATCGATGGCGAGGCGGAGCTGCTGGGCATGGAAGGCGGGCGCAAGATGTCGATCCGCGAGACCATGACCTTCCCCTTCACCGAGGGCTGGACGTCGCTGAAGGAGAGGTTCGGGCGTGGTCGCTACGGCCAGGCGATGCCCGCAGCGATGACCGCGGAGTGGCCGGCCGAGTGACGGGCAGCGCTTCGACCGCCCGTTTCGCTGCCCAGCCTCAAGGACCTTCCGTGAACGCAGGCCTCGTCGACTGGATCTGGACCGTTCGGGGCAGTGTCGAACTCGCCCCCGGCCAGACGCACGAGGAGGCCTTCGACCGGCTGGATCCGCTGTTCCATACGGGCGGCACCAGCCACCAGAGGACCGGCGACACGCTGACCTTCAGCAAGAAAGCCCAGGCGGCGCAGGACAAGATGTCGATCTTCGACGGCGGCGTGCTGCGGATCGAGCAGGGCGCCACCGGCGGCGTGCTGCGCTATCGCCTGACCAGCCGGGCGCTGCTGTTCTGCTTCCTGGCACCGCTGCTGTTCCTGACCTTCGCCGGGCTGACGATTGCCGTGGGCAAGCTCGACAAGCCGGCGGCCGAGGCGGCCGAGAAGAAGAAGCCCGAGAAGAAGGAGGTCGTCCGCGAGCTCAACCCGGTCGACAAGTTCCTCGGCGCGCCCGCGCCGGAAAAGCCGAAGAAGGACGACAAGAAGGACGAGGACGAAGGACCATCGCCGGTTCCGGCCTATGTTTTCGCCGGGCTCTTCGCGGTACTCTATGTCGTCGGACGAATCCTCGAGGACCGGCTGATCCGCCGCCTGTTCCGAAAGCGCCTGAGCGACGACCTGCCTGATGACAGGCAAGCCGCCGTCTAGAAGGGACTTAGTTACCCGCAGCGACGACAGTGATCGTCAGCGGCGCGGCACCCTCGACGATGGCGATCAGGCGATCGACGTTGGGATGCGCGCCCGGACGGTTGCGCGCATCGGCGGTATGCTCGGCGAACACGGCCAGGCCGTGCTCTGCAGCCGGCGCATCGAGGCTGGCGAACTGCTGCTGCAGGTACTGATAGACCGCCAGCGAACCCTGCTTGCCCGGCTGGTTCTCGATGCTGGCGACCACCACGCCCGCGTCGTCGACGAGATCGATCCGCGCGAGGCCTTCGACCGACGGCAGCAACGCGAGATTGCCCTTGAAGCTTGCAGTGGGTTCGATCGTCGCGGGCATGTCTCGGGTTCCTGGGTAAATCTCGGGCGGCGCCTGTAACATTGGTTCACGGCCGAGGCCAAGCACCGCGCCGGCCCTTATCAACCTCGCTTTCCGGCGAAAGCGGTGGCGACGCGCCCGACTTCGGCAAGCGCGCCGGTCGAAACCGGGTCCATCGGCTCGACCAGACGTTCTGGCTCGAAATAGGCGGTGACGATGACCGGCGAAGCGCCGGCCGGTCCGCCGAAGGCCAGATCGACGTAGGTGTGGCGGGTCTCGTCGACACCGGTTCCGGTCTTGTCGCCCGAAATCCAGTCCGCGGGAAAGCCGGCGCGGATACGATTACGGCCCGTCGCGACCGCGATCATCCATTCGCGCAAGGTGCCGCGGCTCGCGGGTGCCAGCACATCGCCGAGCACGAGCTTGGCCAGGGTCGCAGCCATGGCGGCGGGCGTCGTCGTGTCGAGTTCGGTACCCGGCGGCGTCAGGTTGAGCGCGGGTTCGTAGCGATCGAGCCGGCTGACCGTATCGCCCGTCGAGCGCCAGAAACGCGTCACCGCCTCGGGTCCGCCGAAACGCCGCAGCAGGACGTTGGCGGCGGTGTTGTCGCTGGTCACCAGGGTCGCCCGCGCCAGTTCGCGAACGGGAAGCCCGTCAGCGACGTGTTCGGAGGTGACCGGGCTGGTCGAGAGCATGTCGGCCTTGGTCCAGCGCAGGATCTCGTCGAGATCGACTTCGCCCTTGTCGGCCCGAGCCAGCAGCATCGCCGCCAGCGAGAGCTTGAACGAACTGCAATGGGCGAAGCGCTCGTTCTCGCGCCAGCCGAAGCTGCGACCGCTGGCCGGATCGAGCACGAAAGCCCCGAGCCGCCCGCGCGCCGCCTGCTCGATCCGCTTCAGCGCCGCGACCTCACGCGCGAAATTGCCCCCAGCTTTGCCGATGGCGGGCGACGCCGCCTCGCCGCATCCCGCCACGAGCACGGCCACCGCGCCAGCCAGAGCACTGCGTCGATCGATCATCGGATTTTCCTTCCCTAGAGCCAAGATGTCGCCGGCAATCTCCGCAGGTTTGACGCCTGGAGCAAATGATGGTTTCTGCGGTCCGTCCCCAGGAAAACTAGGAACGAGCATGGATATCCGCGCGCTATCGCTCAACACCCTGCGCGCCTTCGAAGCCGCGGCCCGGCATCTCAATTTCACCCGCGCGGCCGACGAGCTCTGCGTGACGCAAGCCGCGGTCAGCCAGCAGGTGAAGATGCTAGAGACCCATATTGGCAAGCCGCTGTTCCGCCGGACCACGCGCGGGCTGGTGCTCAGCGACGAAGGTGTCGTGCTCGCCCCCGTGGTTTCCGACGCGCTCGGGCGGATGAGCGCGGCGCTCGCCGTGGTTGCCGGCGAAGGTGTCCGCGAGATCCTGACGGTCGGCGCAGTGGGTACTTTCGCGGTCAGCTTCCTGATCGAGCGGCTGCCCGATTTCCAGGCGGCCCATCCCGGGATCGAAGTCCGCCTGCTGACCAACAACAATGCGGTCGACCTCTGGACCGAGAGCCTCGACCTGGCGATCCGCTTCGGCGACGGATCGTGGCACGGCGTCGCGGCCGAGAGCCTGATGCCCGCGCCGATGACGCCGATGTGCAGCCCGCGCCTGGCCGAACAGATCCGCCATCCCGGCGACCTTGCGCGGTTCCCGCTGCTGCGGTCCTATCGCCTGCAGGACTGGCCGGCCTGGTTCGCCCAGGCCCAGGTCAAGGGGCCCGTCGCCAACGGGCCGGTGTTCGACGCCTCGCACCTGATGGCCACGGCGGCGATCCGCGGCATGGGGGTGGCGCTGCTGCCGCTGGCGATGTTCGGCCGCGAGCGCGAGAGCGGGTTGCTGGTCGATCCCTTCGACATCGCCGTCGATCGCGGCTCCTACTGGCTGACCCGCCTGTCCTCTCGCCCCATATCCAGCGCGATGCGAGCCTTTTCGGACTGGCTTATCGGGATCACCTGCGCGGGCGGCTGACTCGCGCTCGAACGCGGTTACTTGCGCCCCTAACGCCGCTTTCGAGCCGAAGTGATGCCATCGGGCAACTCTCCACAAAATACGTGAAACGGCCTCCGGCAGGCCGATTGTATCCATTGCCGCGATCGGTTAGCCCCGCGATTATGCAATAGCACACATGCAATTAATCGGAGGGGAAATACACGATGTTCATCGGCAGGTTTGCACTACTCGCTGGGGCCGCTTCGGGCGCCATTCTCGCGGCTGCGCCCGCTTACGCGCAGAGCGCCTCGGCGGATTCGAGCACGCCGGACATCGTCGTGACCGCCCGCCGCACCGAGGAGCGGCTCCAGGACGTTCCGATCTCGATCACGGTCTACAACCCCGAACAGATCGCCAATCGCAACATCGTCGTCGCGTCCGACCTGGCGACCTACACGCCGTCGCTGTCGGTCAATGCGCGTTACGGTGCGGAAAAGGCCGCCTTCTCGCTGCGCGGCTTCAACCAGGACCAGTCGACCGCGCCGACCGTCGGCGTCTACTTCGCCGACGTCGTCGGCGTGCGTGCGCAGGGCGGCACCACTTCGGGCAACACCGTCGGCGCCGGCTCGTTCACCGACCTCCAGAACGTCCAGGTGCTGAAGGGCCCGCAGGGCACGCTGTTCGGCCGCAACACCACCGGCGGCGCGGTGCTGCTCGTCCCGCAGAAGCCGACCGACAATCTCGAGGGCTATGTCGAGGGCACCTACGGCAACTATGACCAGATGCGTCTCCAGGCCGCGCTGAACATCCCGCTGGCCGATACCTTCAAGGTCCGTCTCTCGCTCGATCGCAACAAGCGCGACGGCTACATGAACAACAAGTCCGGGATCGGCCCCAAAGACTACAACGACACCGACTATGTCTATGGCCGCCTCAGCATCGTCGCCGATCTGACGCCGGACCTCGAAAACTACATGATCGCGACCTACAGTCGGTCGGACACCAACGGCTATGCCACGCGCTACGCCGAGTGCGATCGCAACTTCGTGCCGACCGCGACGACATTCATTCGCTATCTGACCGCCCAGGCCGGCTGCGCGCAGATCGATCGCCAGGCCGCCCGCGGCGACAGCCTGTTCGACGTCGACGTCAGCAATCCCAACCCGCGCATCCTGCTCGAGCAGTGGCAGGTGATCAACACCACGACCTGGCGTGCCAGCGACACGCTGACGGTGAAGAACATCATGAGCTACGGCGAATTCCGCGAGGATGCCGCCTTCTCGCTCTACAGCGACAACTTCCGCTTCCCCGACACCCCGATCACGCGCGCGCAGTTCCCGCAGCTGATCGGCACGCCGTTCCAGTACATCCGCCTCGCCACCCAGCCCGGCTATCACGCCTCGGCGGAATCGACCGCGACCGAAGAACTGCAGATCCAGGGCAATTCGGCCGACGGCAAGTTCAACTTCGTACTCGGCGGCTACCTCGAATTCAGCCGCCCGCTCGGCTTCAGCCAGCAGCGCACGGGCATCTACGGCAACTGCACCGATCCAGGCACTCTGAGCTGCGCGGGCGGCCTGCCGCTGGTGCCGCTGTCGGCCACCTTCACCGCGCCGGGGGCAATCGTCTCGGAATCGCGCACCAAGCTGTCCTTCGACAACCACGGCGTCTTCGCCCAGGCGACCTACAAGTTTACCGACCAGCTCGCGCTGACCGGCGGCTTCCGCTACACCTTCGACAAGATCGTCGGCTATTCGGAAAGCAACCGCTACACCTTCGCGACCATTCCCGGCACCGGCACGATCCCCGTCGCGCGGTCGTGCAACGACAACTTCAACCACCCCACGGTCAACCTGCTGACGAATGGCGGCAACACCGCCGCCTGCGGCACGACGATCGTCAACAAGTCGAGCAAGCCGACCTGGCTGATCGACCTAGACTTCAAGCCGACGCCCGACATGCTGTTCTATGCGAAGTGGGCGCGTGGCTATCGCCAGGGCGGCGTCAACTTCACCAACCCGGGGCTCGAGACCTGGAACCCCGAGAAGGTGGACTCCTATGAACTCGGCGCGAAGCTGACCTTCCGCGGCGCGGTCAACGGCTACTTCAACGTCGCCGGCTTCTACAACGACTTCAGCAACCAGCAGATCTTCGGCGGCCTGGTCGCCAAGCAGGGCAGCGGCATCGCCGGTGGCGCGGCGATCATCAATGCCGGCAAGTCCGAGATCAAGGGTTTCGAGGTCGACGCCGGCGTGACCGTCTTCGACGCGCTGAACCTGACGCTCGGCTACACCTACCTCGACACCAAGATCAAGGAACTGGTCGCACCGACTCTGGCGCCGCAGAGCCCGTTCGAACGCGTCCTGCCGCGCGGTTCGGTCGGCAGCCCGCTGACCTATTCGCCCAAGCATCGCCTGACGCTGGCGGCCGAATACAATCTGCCGCTGAACGACGACCTCGGTCGCCTGTCGATCGGTGCGAACTACGTCTACACCGCGAGCCAGCTGGTCGACGGCAACCTCAGCATCGCGCCGAGCAACGTGGTCAATGCCAACCTGGGCTGGAAGAACATCGCCGGCTCGAACATCGACCTGATGGGCTTCGTCACCAACCTGACGAACAAGACCTATTTCTCGACCGCGGGCGGCGGCTTCGACTCGCTCGGCGTCTACGACTATCTGCTGGCCCCGCCGCGGATGTACGGCGTGCGCCTGCGCGTGAACTTCGGCAGCTGATCCCGGCACCACGCAAAGTCAGAACGATCACCTTGAACTGGCCCCGCTTCGGCGGGGCCTTTTTCTTGCCGGCCATCGCTGGCATCCGGCGCGTTCGAATGTAGGATGCCGGGCAGACCCCTTCCCCGGAGATCGTCGCCCATGCGCCCAGCCCTTCTCGCCACCATGCTCCTGTGCAGCACCGCCGCGCTTGCCGATGCCGAGCGCCCCGCCGCGCTGGTCGTCGATGGCGCCCCGCCGGTGCCCGATGCGGTCGTGGAGGAAACCCGGCCCTACATGGAGTTCCGCACCGCCTCCTTCGCCGGCTGGAACGCCGCCGACCGCGCGATGCTGATCGGCACGCGATTCGGCAACACCGCCCAGCTCCACGTCGTCAAGCAACCGATGGGTGCGCGTACCCAGGTGAGTTTCGAGGCCGAACCCGTGGGCGGCAGCTGGTCGCCCACCGGCGACGTCCTGCTCGTCGTCAAGGATAAGGGCGGCGACGAGTTCTTCCAGCTCTACACGCTCAAGGACGGTCGGCTCACGCTGCTGACCGACGGCAAGAGCCGCAACGCCTTCGGCGCCTGGAGCCACGACGGCAAGCAGATCGGCTACAGCTCGACCCGGCGCAACGGCACCGACAGCGACCTCTACGTCGCCGACCCGCGCGATCCCAAGTCGAGCCGCATGGTCGCCCAGGTCAAGGGCGGCGGCTGGCAGATCGCCGACTTCGCGCCCGACGGCAAGCGCGCGGTGGTTTCCGAATATGTCTCGATCACCAAGTCGAACCTCCACCTGCTCGACCTTGCCAGCGGCAAGCTGACGCCGATCGGCGATCACGGCCGGACGATCGCCTATGGCGAGGCCGAGTTCGCGCCCGACGGCACACTGTGGGTCACCAGCGACGAAGGTTCGGACTTCCAGCGCCTCGGCACGATCGACCTCGCCAGCGGCGCCTTCTCGCCGCGCAACCCCGAACAGCGTTGGGACGTCGAGGATTTCGACATAGCCAAGGACGGCAGCTTCATCGCCTATGCGGTGAACGAGGCCGGCGCCAGCAAGCTGCGGCTGCTCGACCCGAAGGCGGCTCCCGGCGCTGCCGTGCGCGAGGTCAAGGGTTTGCCGCTGGGTACACTCGGCAAGATGGACATCGCGCCCTGGGGCACGGTCGGCTTCGGCTTCAGTTCGGCCCGATCGCCTTCGGACGCCTATTCGGTCGATCCGGCGACGCTCGCGGTCACCCGCTGGACCCAGAGCGAAACCGGCGGCCTCGACCCCCAGGCCAACGTCGAACCCCGGCTGGTCGAGGTGAAGAGCTTCGACGGCGAACGCGTCTCGGGCTTCCTCTACAGCCCCGACGCGAAGAGGTTTCCCGGCAAGCGCCCGCTGATCGTCAACATCCACGGCGGCCCCGAAGGCCAGTCGCGCCCCGGCTTCCTCGGCCGCAACAACTATCTGGTCAACGAACTCGGCGTCGCCGTGTTCTATCCCAACGTCCGCGGTTCGACGGGCTTCGGCAAGCGCTTCGTCAATCTCGACAATGGGCCGTTCAAGCGCGAGGATTCGGTGCGCGACATCGGCGCCTTCCTCGACACGCTGTCCAAGGACCAGTCCATCGATCCCGCACGCATGGCCGTGACCGGCGGCTCCTATGGCGGCTACATGTGCTATGCCTCGGCCATACGCTATGGCGCGCGGTTCAAGGGCGCGAACTGCGTGGTCGCGATTTCCGACTTCGTGACCTTCCTCGAGAACACGCAGTCCTATCGCCGCGACCTGCGCCGCGTCGAATACGGCGACGAGCGCGATCCCGCGCAGCGCGCCAAGCTCACGGCGATCTCGCCACTGACCAGCGTCGACAAGCTGACGATCCCGCTGATGGTCGTCACCGGCGGCAACGATCCGCGCGTGCCGGCCTCCGAAGCCGACCAGATCGTCAAGGCCGTGCGCGCCAAGGGGCGGCCGGCCTGGCACCTGCTCGGCCAGAACGAGGGCCACGGCTTCGCCAAGAAGGAGAACGCCGACTACCAGTTCTGGACCGGCCTGCTGTTCTGGCGGCAGACGCTGCTGGGCGAGAAGGGCAGCGGGAGCCAGTAAGCCCGGTCTCCGCGACGCTTCAGCCCGAAGCCGACTGCGGCTCGGCGAGCGGGCCGGGTGTTCGAGCCGAAGCGGCGATGGCCGCCATGGCGAGAATGCCCGCGGCGATCGCGAAGCCGAGCCCGGGCAGGCTGGCGCTCGAAATCGCATAGATCCAGCCGAAGAACACCGGCCCGACGATCCCCGCGACGCTGGCTAGGCTCTGCATCGCGCCCTGCAGCCGGCCCTGCTCGCTCTCGGCCACCCGCCGCGACAGCATCGACTTGAGCGTCGGCTCGGCCAGCCCCATCAGCGAGGCCGGGATCATCGCGACGACGAACAGCACGGCGTTGGGCGCCAGCCCCATCGCCAGAAAGCTCGCCATACCGCCGACGAGGCCGACAATCGTCGTTCGGCGATCGCCGAAGCGCGCGGTCGCGGGACCGACGACGACGCCCTGCATGATCAGGTCGAGCACGCTGGAAAAGGCCAGAAGCGCACCGACCTGCAAGGTCGAAAGGCCGTGCTGATGCCCGGCGAACAGCACGAAGATCGTCATGAACAGGCGATGCGAAAAGGTCAGCAGGAACACGCTGAGCGCCAGGCGGCTCAGTTCGCGCCTACCAGCCACCATCCGCAACGCCGTGACCGGGCTGGCCGATCGCCAAGTGAACGGGCTGCGGCGCCCGGGCGGCAGGGACTCGGGCAGAACGATCAGGCCATAGAAAAAGGCGGCTCCGGAAAAACCGGCAGCAACCCAGAACGGCAGTCGCGGCGACATCTCGCCAAGAATGCCGCCGATCGCCGGACCGAGCACAAAACCCGCCGAGATCGCCGCACCGATCAGCCCGAAAGCACGGGCGCGACGCTCGGGCGCCGTGACGTCGGCCATATAGGCGAACAGCGCGGTGGCGCTCGCCGAAGTGATCCCACCGATGATGCGGCCGATCACCAGCCACCAGAGCGTGGGCGCGAGCGCCATCAGCACCCAGTCGAGCGTCAGCCCGGCGGTCGAGATCAGGATCACCGGCCGACGCCCGAAGCGATCGGACAGGCCACCGATGATCGGCGCGCAGACGAACTGCATCAGCGCCCAGAGACTGCCGATCACCCCCGTCCAGATGCCCGCCGCGGCGAGCGATCCGGTCAGGTCCTCGATCAGGCCGGGCAGCACCGGCATGACGATGCCCATCGCCATCATGTCGAGAAACGCGGCGACGAGGACCATCCAGATGGCCGGCTGCCGCAAGGCGTTATCCATGGGTCCCCTCCCCGTTTTGCCCGACTAGATGACGGCGGCACGATCCTGTCAATCTCGGGACCCGGCGAGTTTGGACCGAACGCCGCCGAACGACCCCATGGCAGATGTCGCGGCAGGCGAGGATTGTCCGGATAGGTCAAGGCGCCTGCCGCCATCGCGTTTAAGCTCGCCCGAACCGCCGAGTCACCGCAGCCGGTAGACGGGGCAGCGAAAAGGGGACGAGGAATGGCCGACATGCGTTTCGACGGACGCGTCGCCGTCATCACCGGTGCTGGGCGCGGGCTCGGCTTCGAATATGCACGCCTGCTCGCGAGCCGCGGCGCACGCGTGGTGATCAACGACAACGGCAGTTCGCTCGACGGATCGGGCGCAGATCAAGGCGTCGCCGCCGAGGCCGTTCGCCGGATCGAGGCCGAAGGCGGCGAGGCCATCGCCTGCACCGCCAGCGTCGCCACCCCCGAAGGCGGACGCGCGATCATCGAGAGCGCGCTCGACCGCTGGGGCCGGGTCGACGTGCTGATCCACAACGCCGGCAACACCCGCTTCGACGATTTCGCGACGATCGAGACCGAAGCCTTCCGCAGCGTGGTCGACGTCCACCTGCTCGGCGCCTTCCACGTAACCCATGCCGCCTTCCCGCACATGCGCGAAGCAGGATATGGCCGCGTGGTGCTGACAGGTTCGATCGGCGGCCTCTACACGATGCCCCAGACGGTCGGCTATGCGGTGTCGAAATCGGGCATGATCGGGCTCAACAACGTGATCGCCATCGAGGGCGCGGATCGCGGCGTGAAGTCCAACATCATCCTGCCCGGCGCGGTCACGCGCATGGCCGAGGGACTCGACGTCACGCAGTATCCGCCGATGGGGCCGGACATGGTGGCGCCGATGGTCGGATACCTGGTGCACGAGGACTGCGCGGTCACCGGCGAGCTCTACGTGTCGATGGCCGGTCGTCTGGCGCGCGCCTATGTGACCGAGACGCGCGGCGTCTATCGCCCGGACTGGTCGATCGAGCGGGTCGCCGCGGACATCGCCGCCATTCGCGATCCCGCCGAGGGATGGACCTTCCACCCGGCCGAAAACGGCTTCTTCGAGCACATGGCCAAGAGCTTCGAAATGGTCCGCAGCGAGAGCTGAGGCGGCGTCAGGTCCACGCGCCAAGCCGCGTCAATAGCGGCGCCGCGTCGGCTGCGGTTGCGGTCCAGTCTTCGTGGAGGCAGGCGTTGCCCCGGCCGCTCAGAAACGCTGAAAAGATCGCGGCGTCGATCGGCGATATGGGGCGATCCGAGCCCAGGATCGCCTGGAAATAGGGTCCGGCCGAGCGGCCACGCAAATATCGCAATTGCGCAGCGAAACCCGCGAAAGCGGGATCGCGCGCGGTTGCAACCGACAGCTCTTCCAACCCGAGAGCATTGGCCCGCGGCGCGAAGGCGCCTTCGAGATGCCCGATGGCCTCCTGCCGCCCGAGCGTCCGCAGGCGCTCTTCGGGTTCGCCTTGCGGGACCATCCGACTGTAGATCGCCTCGAAGGCCGCGTTGAGCAGATCGGCACTCGTGCGATAGCGGTGCGAAACCACACCCAGCGTGACATCGGCCTCGGCCGCCACCGCACGATGCGTGAGGCCGGCGATGCCGTGCTGTTCGATCGTGCGCGCCGCCGCGGCGGCGATGCTGGAAGCGTTCGTCTCGACCCCGACCGGACGCTGGGTGGCAAGCGCCATCGCTTCGCGGCGGGCCAGATCGAACCACGGCGAAGGCCCGGCCAGCCGACCATCGAGCCAGTCGGCCCAGCCGCGACACAGTTCTTCCAGCGCCGCACGATCGATCGGCCGACGCCACCGCAGGAGATGCAGCGCAATGAGCCCCTCGAACAACCAGGCGGTCCCCTGCGCCACGTCACCCAGATCGAGGTGATCGCAGATTTCCTTCCAGAACTCCCGCCACAGCGCACTCCACGGTGTGCGCTTTTCACGGTGCGCCGGGTCGCGCAGCGCCATCAGCTGCGATTGCCGGAAGGCGAAGGCCAGGCTCCGCTGCGTCTCGCACCAGTCGTCGATCAAGGTGGCCAGCAAGGAGCCTAACGCCCTCGGTCCACCGATCTTGCCGCCGCTCGATAGTTCGATCTGCCGTTCGCACCAGCGACCCGCCGCCGCGCAAGCATCGCCCTGCGCGACCTGCAACAAATGTTCCATACTCCCGAAATGATGGTAGATCGAGGAGACGGGAATATGCGCCAGCGCCGCCAGATTTCGCGCGGTCATGCCGGCAGAGCCTTGGCTCTCCCAGGCAAAAAGCACCGCTGAAACAAGTCTTTCTGGCGTTTTCCCGCCATTCTCCAGAATGTTCGAAAGCTCTCCGGGCACCGCTATCTCTCCAAGGCCCGTGCATATTCGACGATCGCGCCACCAAAGACAAGCGTCACAGAAGGGCAATACAGGCGTTCTAGTTCCCCGCCGAATCATAGTGCGGGGACACCAAAAATGCGACAGACTACTTCCTTCGATCCGCGCGCCTGGCTGATGGCCGGCGCCGCGCTTTGCGCCATGCTCGGTGCGACCGACGCGCTCGCCGCCGACGCCGCGGCCACGACTGCCGAAGCCAGTGCGGATGCCGCGGCCGGGCTCGAGAGCATCGTCGTGACCGCGCAGAAGCGCGAGACCAACCTCCAGGAAACGCCGATCGCGATCTCGGTCCTCGGCGGCGACGATCTCAAGAACCGTCGCGTGCAGAGCCTGCTCGACCTGATCGACGGCAGCGTGCCGTCGCTGCGCGTCGCCCCGTTCTTCTCGCGCCAGTCGGCCGTCAGCGTCGGCATTCGCGGCATCGTACCGTCCGACGCCAACCAGCCCAGCCGCGACCAGGGCGTCGGCGTCTATCTCGACGGCGTCATCCTCGGCCGCTCGCAAGGCCTCGGCGCGGCGCTGTTCGACATCGAGCGCATCGAAGTGCTCAAGGGCCCGCAGGGCACGCTGTTCGGCCGCAATTCGACCGGCGGCGCGGTCAGCATCGTCACGCGCGAACCGAGCGGCAAGTTCGGCCTGCGCGCGACCGCCGGCGTCGGCAACTACGGCGCGCACCGCGTCGAGGCGCATCTCGACCTGCCGAGCTGGAACAACATCGCGGTCAAGATCGACGGCGTGCTGACCAAGCGCGACGGCACGGTCAAGAACACGCTCGAGGGCGAGGACGACTTCAATTCCTACGATCGCCGCGGCCTGCACCTCGGCGCCAAGTGGGAACCGAGCGACAGCTTCTCGGCGCGCTATGACTTCGACATCTCGCAGGACCGCACGACGCCGATCTTCGTCCAGCTGATCGATCGCCATCCGAGTGCACCAGCGGCCAATTTCGCGCCGCTCGTCCAGGTTCACCCGGAACGCATGGACACGGTCGACATCGGGCTGCCGCAGCAGGAGAGCGTGGGCAACATCCACGGCCATATGCTGCACCTGTCGTGGCACCCCGCCGACAGCATCGAGGTCCGCTCGATCAGCGCCTATCGCAAGCTCGACCAGAGCCAGTTCGACAACTCGATCGGCGCCTATTCGGGCCGCTTCGTACCCAATGCCCAGTTCGCGCGCTACAGCCTCGCCTCGCTGCGCCAGGAGCAGTTCAGCCAGGAACTGCAGGTGCTCGGCAAGTTCGACAATCTCGATTTCGTCGGCGGCGTCTTCTACTATCACGAGAAGGGTGACGACGACGCCTGGTCGCCCAACACGATGGTGTGGAACGCGACCGGCACCGCCGCGACGCGCCTGCCCACGCTGGCCGCGGGTGCCGCAACGGTGTTTCCCGACCGCGCCAGCACCGCGAAGACCGACTCGATCGCGGTCTTCGGCCAGGCGACCTGGACCCCGCCGGTGCTCGACGAACGCCTGCACCTGACGGTCGGCGGCCGCTACACCAGCGACAAGAAGGAAGGCCATCTGACCAAGGTCAACGGCGCCGTGCCGGTGCTCAACGGCGTGACCGGCCCCATTCCGTTCGAGGGCAAGTGGAACCGCTTCGACCCGATGGTGACCCTGGCCTTCGACCCGACCGACGCGATCCACGTCTACGGTCGCTGGGGCACCGCCTATCGCGCCGGCGGCGCCAATTCGCGCTCGCTGACCTATCGCGCCTTCGATCCCGAAACGGTCTCGACGATCGAGGGCGGCATCAAGGCCGAACTGCTCGACCGCCGCGTGCGCCTGAACCTCGCCGCCTATCACACGTCGTTCAAGGACATTCAGATCGACTTCAACGCGGTCAATCTCGGCGGCAGCAACCGCACGACGATCGAGACCGTCAATGCCACAGGCAAGGGCACGATCGACGGCTTCGAAGCCGATCTCACGATCGCCCCGGTCGAGGGCCTGACGCTGACCGGGTCCTACGCCTATACCAAGAGCAAGCTGCCACCGGCGGACAACCCCTTCGACACGAGCACCGCGCTGGTCCCGTCCTACGTCGTGTTCACCCCGAAGAACGCGCTGAGCACGGCGATCGACTATGAACTGCCGCTGGGCGGCGCGACCCTGCGCTTCCATCTCGACGGCAATTTCGCCGATGGCTACCGCGTCGCCTCGGGCACCGACGTGCTGTCCGATCCCTCGACGATCTTCAACGGCCGCGTGTCGCTCGGCGATATCGATCTCGGCCGCGGCGCGACCTTCGAACTCGCCGCCTGGGGCCGCAATCTCTTCAACGAGGAACACCTGTTCTACCGCGGCGGCCCCAACCCGACCCTGGGTTCGTTCGGCATGTTCAACGATCCGCGCACCTACGGCATCGACGCCACGGTGCGGTTCTGAGCCATGAGGACGAAGACGATGCGCAACACGATCCTGGCCCGCGTTCTCGGCGGGCTCGCCTTTGCCGCTCTGGCAGCCGCAGCGCCGCTGCACGCGGCGCCGAACGAGGCCGCGGCGGCAACCGCGGCCGAACCCAGCCGCGCGCTATTGCTCCAGGGCGGGCAGAACTTCCGCGATCTCGGCGGATACAGGACCCGCGACGGGCGTACGGTGCGCTGGCGGATGCTTCTGCGCTCGGGCGCGATGAACCATCTGACCGCCGCCGATTTCGACTATCTCGCCAAGCTCAAGCTGCGCACGGTCGTCGACCTGCGCAGCACCGAGGAACGCCAGGCCGCACCCGTGCCCTGGCCGGACAAGACCGCGCCGCACATTCTGACCCGCGACTATCGGCAGGACGCCATGGGGCTCGAGGGTATCGATCTCGCCAAGCTGAGCGGCGAGACCGCGCGGGCGCGGATGGCCGCGATCTATCCGGGGATCCTGGAGCATTTCAACGACCAGTATCGCGAGCTGTTCGATCGCCTGCTCGCCGATGACGCGCCGCTGGCCTTCAACTGCTCGGCCGGCAAGGACCGTACCGGGGTCGCCGCGGCGCTGATCCTGACCGCGCTCGACGTCCCGCGCGAGACGATCATCGAGGACTATCTGCTGTCCAACCAGACGTTCCGGCCGGACCTGTCCGCCGCGGCGGCCGATCCGGCCTTCGCCGTCTGGCGCCAGCTTCCGGCCGACGTGTCGCGTGCCTTCATGGGCGTCGACCGCAGCTACATCGAGGGTGTGTTCCGCGTGATCGACGCCCATCCGGGCGGTGCCGAGGGCTATCTTCGCGATCGGCTCGGGCTCGACGCCGCGGCCCTCGCGACCTTGCGCAGCCGCTACACGGTCGCCGGATAGCCGATCGACGAGCGCCCGGCGGGTGCGCAGCGAGAGATGCGAACCGCCGGGCGTGCCATCGCTACGATCAATAGTTCCACTGCACCTGGGTGCGGATCAAATCGCCGCGTGCCCGGCCGGTGCGACGTTCGTCCGCCTCGGTGCGGTTCATTCGGGCATAGGCGACGGTCAGCTCCAGCGCCTTCCACGGCTGCCACTCGACGCCGAGTTCGAGTTCGTCGGTCTCGAGACGCGGCGCGCTGGTCGAGGCTTTCCACCCGCCGCGATACCTCTGCCAGCGCGCATAGGGCATTACCGCCCCGAAGGTATCGGTCGGCAGGCGATACATCAGCTGGACGTAGCCGCCGCTGAGGTTCTTGGTCGCGATCGCCTGCGTGGCGCGATCGAACTCGGGCCCCTTGCCCCAGTTCCATTCGGCCTGGATGCCGAAGGGCTGCGGATAGAGCATGGCGTGCAGGCCGATGCGATTGTCCTTGAACGCCTGCGCGCTCACCGCACCGCTGCGCAGTTCGGGCTGGACGTCGTTGAGCATGCCCGAGCCGCCGAACTCGAAGACCTGGCCTGCGAGTCCGTCGCCAAGCCCGTCGAGTTCGATCGGCCAAGTCGCGAAGGCCACCTTCATCAGCCCGCGGTTCTGCTCGGTGCGGTTGGTGCCCTGGCCGTTGAACACACCGAGCCCGAAGGCGCCGTAGTTGCCGAAAAGCTTCTGGCCATCGTGCGAAAGCCGATCCCAGATCTTCTGGACCGACGGCGGCGTATAGTAGCCGACCACGCCGAGATCGCGCTCGCTGGGAACCGCGCTGTTGATCGCATCGCTGCGGTCGAGCGTCAGGCGATTGGATGACGACTGCATGTTTTCCCAGCCGAACGGAACCTTCGACTGGCCCAGGCGAACGCGGAAGGTCTTGGCCTTGTCGAGGAACACGTCGGCATAGGCGTCGCGCAACTGGACGTAGCCCTCGCGGCGTTCGGTCCCGGCCTGATTGTTCACCGCGGTCGCGAAATCCGACTGCAGATAGAGCGAGACCCGATCCGAAACGTCACCCTGCAGCACCAGGCGCGCGCGACGCAGCGAAAAGCCGCCGCGGTCCGAGATCGAGCTATCGTGGACCGATCGCAGCCGCGATTGGCCTGCGGGGGCCGTATCGTCGCCCGACAGGAAGGCGTTGTAACGCATCTGCGTATAGCCGCGCAGAGACAGGCGTTCGTACCAGGCCTTGGGCTTTGCCGCCGGCGGCGTGGCGGCGGCGGGAGAGGATGGCGCTGGCGCGACCGCCATCACGGGGACGGGTGCACGAGTTGGCGTCGAAGCCGGCGGCGATACGGGGGCCTGAGCCACGGCGCTGGCGGTCTTCTGCGCAGCCAGCGCCGCCGTCAGCACCTGCACCTGCGCCTTGAGCTCGTCGATCTGCCGCTGCAGATCCTCGTTCGTCTGCGCCCGCGCCGCTTCGGGCGTCAGCGCCAGCAGGCTCAGCGACAAGACGGCGCTCTTAGACTTCAACCCTCGCACCCGGTCCTCCATGAGTTACCGGACGCGCCTCTATGGCGTTTCAATGACAGTTGAATGACGGTATTTTCACAATGGAGTGACAGGCCGACCCTCGCGATCGATCATCGACCGAAAGCTTTCGAAAACACCGTCCGCTTCCTTGAATACCAGCTTTGCGAACGGATGCCGACCGCGAGAGCGACGAGCCGTGCGAATTGGCGGATTCGGCAGCCGACATCGAGCCGCCCCAGCTTTGAGAGGGCGCCCTAACCGGAAGCCCGAGCGCCTTACTCGGTAGCCTCGTCAAACATGGGAATAGCTAGGATCACTTGGCGGAGAGGGTGGAATTCGAAACAAACCTCCGAGTCGAGAACGGCTACCAGTCGGATTTCTACCTGCTCATCGTCGTCAGCTTGACGCAGTTCGATTGGCGGAGCGGTATTTCGCTGAGGGGCTCGAAAAACCAATCGAGCAATAGAGACTGCCCATTATCAAATCGCCAAGGGGGATGGTGACGACGGCTGGCGCAACGACGCCGCATTTACGCGCCATCAGGCCGCAGAGCGCGTATGTTTGCTACCTATTGACGGCGACCTTCTATTTCCCAAAATCCCATAACATCAAATTTCTTCGCTCTCTGTCAGAGAGCAAGCAAGCGAAGCTTATTGAAGCTTGGTCGCAATTCCCGCTTGCTGCTTCGCACTCTCCTCGGCTTCGGCACCGCGGCGCTAGCTGTCGTCTATGCCGACCGGAGTGCTACAGACGCACGTCCGATGGAATCGAAACTCGCAACCACGCCGCCGTCGCCCAGAGCTTCGAAGCCTGGCGCAGCGGCACCGGCAGCCCGTTCGATCTCCTGGCCGACGATGCCCGCTGGACCATCGAGGGCCATTCGGTGGCCTCGAAAACCTATCCGAACAAGGAGGCCTTCCTCGCCGAAGTGATACGGCCGTTCAACGCACGGATGCGGGTTGGCCTCAAGCCTATGGTACGTAGCCTTCACGCGGACGGCGACACCGTGATCGTGCTGTTCGATGCGCGCGGCACGGCGCGCGACGGCAAGCCCTATGTGAATAGCTACGCCGTTCCTCAATCTGCGCGAAGGGCAGATCATCCACGCCTCGGCCTTTTTCGACGCGATCGAGTTCAACGACTTTTGGTCGCACGTCTCGCCGGGCGAATGAACAAAAGGCCGTTGTTGAAAATCCCCCCGCCACATCGGTGGGCGTAGCAAGAGGATCCTGGCGCCCTTGCCCCGGGTCGCTAATGGCCAGGGACAATCCGTGCTGAGCAGGAACGTCCGGCCATCCCCATAGTGGTGCGGCGAGATGCCCGCTGTGATCGATGGGTGGAGCGAACACAAAGCAGCATATTGTGAACAAACGACCACTTTCAGGGATGCCAAATCGCCTTCATCGCAACCCCTAGTTAGCGCGGATCCGCCCATTCCGCCCCAGCTCCAGCGCGTGACGACCTCGTGATGTAAAAGAGGCCGAATATTTTTCAGATCACGGCCTGCAGAAAGATATCGGCTGCAAGGCGTCCTAGACAATCTAAGGTCGGCCCAGTCAGATTGTGGCTTAAGCGATCAGTGCAGCACGGAAAGCGACGGGAAGGTCGGCCGTTTTAGCCAGTTCCCCCGCCTGCCCAACCAAAAACTAAGACCATAAATCGCGTCAACGAGAAATTAAACACACCAATTGCAATTCTTTGTGCGAAAATAATTCATGTTTCAAATCATTAGGCGAACCGCAGGTATGGCAACGAGGGTATGGTTGAAGGGACATTAAGCATTTTTCTCGATTGCCCCCGAATTCCGAAGAACACCAAATCGGGACAAGGGGAATCATGTTTCACAATCGTCGTTCATACGCCGCGAATTGCGCTTCGCTGGCAGTCCTGGCTCTCGCCACCTACGCCGCACCCGCACTCGCGAAGGATGAGCCCAAGCCGCTCACCGCATGGGAAGCCAGCCGCACCATCGATGACGACGCGACCGTCAAGACCGGCGTCGCCAAGGCGCGCGATCCGCTCGACAGCGCGACCTCGACCAGCGTCCTCAAGGATAACGAGGTCGTGAAGCTGTCGGCACCGTCGCTCGCCGACCTGTTCCGCAACATTCCGGGCATCCGCGTCGAAGGCGGCGCGGGCGAAGGCCTCAACAGCTACACCGTGCGCGGCCTGCCGCTGGTCAACGGCGGCGCCAAATACGTTCAGATCCAGGAGGACGGCCTGCCCGTGCTCGAGTTCGGCGATCTGACCAACATGGGTCCCGATGCCTTCGTCCGTGCCGACATCAATCTCGCTTCGGTCGAATCGATCCGCGGTGGTTCGGCCTCGACCTTCGCCTCGAACGCGCCCGGCGGCGTGATCAACCTGATCTCCAAGACGGGTGAGGTCGAAGGCGGTTCGGTCCGGCTCTCGACGGGCCTCGACCACGACAGCAATCGCATCGACTTCGACTATGGCCACCGCCTCGGCGACGGCTGGCGCTTCCACGTCGGCGGCTTCTATCGCCGCGGCGAAGGCCCGCGCGAAACCGGCTATACCGCGATGCGCGGCGGTCAGATCAAGCTCAACGCGACCAAGGAATTCGACGGCGGCTATATCCGTTTCTACGGCAAGGTCCTCGACGACAAGTTCCCCGGCTACATCGCGAGCCCGATGTCCGTGACCGGCACGAACGACAAGCCCGTCTTCCGTCCGCTGGCGCAGTTCAACGCGGTCGATGACACGATGATGTCGCGCTACATCTCGGACGGCGTGCAGGTCAATTCCTCGGGCAACGTCGTGCGGAACGACGCCCAGGACGGCTACCGCGTCAAGGCGAACACCATCGGCACCGACGTCGTCTTCTCGCTCGGCGAGTGGAACTTCAGCGAACGCTTCCGTTATTCGGACATTTCGGGCCAAGCCGACATCCTCGATCCGCAGATCCAGTTCGCCGCAGCGAGCACGCTCCTCGGCTACTTCGCACCCGGCGGATCGATCCAGTACGCTTCGGGACCGCAGAAGGGTACCGCCGTCAATCCGGTCACGGTTAGCGGAAACGGCCTCGTCTCAGTTTCGACGATTGGCCACACCAATATCAACAGCCTGAACAACGTGACCAACGACTTCCGCGTCAGCCGCGTTTGGGAAGTCGGCGGCGGCGACCTGACCACCACGGCGGGCCTGTACAATTCGCAGCAGACGCTGGACCGCGAATACTACGCCTCGATCATCGTTCAGGACCTCGTCGGCGGCGGCAATTCGGCGCTGCTCAACGTCAAGGATGCTACCGGCCGCGACATCTTCGTGAACGGTGCCTACGCCTACGACGATAGCCTCAACGGCAAGAAGCGCGTGAAGCTCGACTACAATGTCCTGGCGCCCTACGGCTCGTTCAACTTCCACACCGGCAAGCTGTCGGTCGGCGGCTCGGTGCGCTATGATCGGGGCTCGGTCTCGGGCACGATCGCTCGCGGCACCGCGCGCAAGGTGATCGACGTCAACGGCAATGGCACGACGGCCGGCGACCGCGCCGAGCAGGGTGCATCGACCGGCCAGGTCGTAGGTATCCCCTACATCGCGCCGGGCTCGTCGCAGCCGGTCGACTACGACTACGACTACGTATCCTATTCGATGGGCGTGAACTACCGCGTGAGCAAGTCGTTCTCGGTGTTCGCTCGCCACAGCCTCGGCGGCCGCGCCGGCGCCGATGCGCTGCTGTTCTCGCCGGCCATCAGCGCGACCTCGGGTGCGCTCCTCAACGAGGATGCGGGCCACGATTCGGTCCGTCAGACCGAAGCGGGCTTCAAGTATCGCAACAACGGCATCTCGCTGAACCTGACCGGTTTCTACGCGACGACCAAGGGCACCTACCTGCCGACCATCGCCGACAGCCTCGGCATCAAGACGCCGACGCTGGTGTCGCGTTCCTACCACACCTACGGCGCCGAAGTCGAAGGTGCGGTGCGCCGCGGGCCGTTCAGTGTCACCGGTAGCGTGACCGTCACGGGCGGCGAGATCAAGGCCGCCGAACAGGCCGCGCTGGTCGGCAAGCAGCCGCGCCGCCAACCGACGCTGCTCTATACGCTGACCCCGCAGTTCGACATCGAGCGCGTCACGATCGGCGCCAACATCCTGGGGCAGACGTCGAGCTATGCCGACGACGTCAATCTCCTGAAGATGCCCGGGTTCACCACGGTTGGAGCCTTCGCGCGCTATCGTCCGGTCGATCGGATCGAACTGGGCCTGAATGTCTCGAACCTGTTCAACACCAAGGCGATCACCGAAGTCAATTCGGGCGGCGGCGCGATCCCGGCCACCGGTCTGGCCACGGTTCGCACGCTCTACGGCCGTCTGATCTCTGCCTCTGCCCAGTTCTTCTTCTGAGAACATATCCGCCAGGATGACGGCGTCATCTTGGGATGAGCTAGGTTGATATCGATCGGATGCCGGACATCCGATTAGCTCCCGGCAGCGCCACTCTCTCCCCGTTGAGAGTGGTGATGCCGGGAGTTCTATTTGTGCCCATTGGGCAAAACGGCTTCCCATCTGTAGATCCTGCTCGATTGTCGCGCCCTCTCCCCCAACACCGCTCCAGCGCCGTCAATGACGGGCATCAACTAAAGCGGCTGAACGAGCGACGACTTAAAACGACACCGTGCGCGTCCTCGAACGTCCGAAAGGTTGGCGTCAACGGCAGGTAGGCGGTCGTCGGATAACAAGACATGGCGGCGGGCGCATTTGACGTGAATACGCCAAGTCAAGTCGGCGCAGTTTCGAGAATCTCGACGAAAAGCTTTAAAGTGGCCTCGGCAAACGCCCACATATTGGTAACGCGGTCGTCTATCCCCGTGCGCAGCGTCCGTACCGCGGTGATTGTACCGACGACCGCCATGCAAGTGTGGCCAGCCGGATCGCCGTAGCCGTTGGCGGGCCCTGCAACACCAGTCTCTGACAGCCCCCAACTTGCCGTTCCGTGGCGAGCACGAATCTCGGTTGCGAGAAGGAGAGCATAGGGTTCAGAGCTCGAACGAATTCCGTCGGCCCTCATTTGCCTGATGGAGATGCCGGCGAGTGCCTCAATCGACCGGGCGGAGTAGGTGATCGCACCGCCGACATAATAGTCCGACGCTCCGAGCACGGCCAGGAGGCTTGCAGATATCAGGCCGCCTGCTGAGGTTTCTCCAATAGCGACTGTTTCACCCCGCGACTTGAGCAGCATGCCGGCGCGAGAGCCCAGTTCAAAAACTTCGTTCATGCCGTCGACTATCAGTTCTGTAGACCAGCCACTATCGACGAACTGGAGAGGTAAGCCGGCCGTCCGCCACGTCGCGGATTCCATCTGCCGCCGGCTCCGATCACTGAGGCGCTACGTGACGTGGTTCGCTTGATGTGCTGGGCGCAACATCTGATAAGGTCGCCGAAACCCAGTCGTGAGATCTTCGATGCCTCCACAGGTTACGGAATTGAATCACATCACGTTGGCAGTTGCCGATGTCGAGCGGCGTCAGCCTTGAGCGGCCGGAAATGGCTTAATTCCGCGAAACGCGATAAGGCCGGCGGCTATCGAAGAGATTACGGCGGCGGCCCATAAGCTCTCCTGGAAGTGGCGGCCGTTGTCGAACACAATCCCGGCAAGGTGTACAGTTACCGCTACTACTGTGAGTCCTAGCCCGAACCTCAGGACGAGATCGGCTTCCGCCACCTGTCCTTGGAGCACAGGTGCCGAAATGGTGGCTTTCATGGCTATCGGCAATATGAATGCCATTCCAGCCATTGCGGCCAGGAAGCTTCCAAATCTGCCGCTGAGGTAGATCTCAAGCCAAAAGCCCACAGCCTGTAAGACCGCGCCGAACCAGAACACCGGGGGTAATTCAGGGGCCGCCGGACCCGTCGGAAAGCGGTGTTGCATCGTTATTACCTACGCTTCAGCCGTAATCGTTTACTTAATTGAGAGGGGCTACGGCTTGGAATGTGAACAGCCGGCAGGCTTCAGACTTCGAGATTGCGCGTGGCATGACCGCTTGAGTGGGACGACAGCGGACCCCGTCGGCCCTTACTTGCCGATCAGCACGTCGGAGGCCTTGATCAGCACAGTGACCTTGTCGCCGACGGCCAGGCCGAGATCGGCGATCGCCTCTTCGGTGATGCTCGAGGTGATGATGTTGCCGCCCCCGACGTCGACCTTGATCTGGCCGTTGACCGCACCCGCAGTGATCGCGGTGACGGTCCCCGCGAGTTGGTTTCGTGCGCTGATCTTCATCGCTGTCTCCTCTCCATGCGCGGCGTTTCGGGCCGCGCAAGCGCAGGATGCGCCCGAATGCGGCGATGCACAATGCGGGGCTTTCCAAGCCTCGCCCGTCTATATACAGGCGAATATAGCCAATATGGGCATGGGGGATTTCCGTTGACCAATTCGAACCGCCGCGCGGCCTTGCTGGCCGCGCCGTTGATGCTGGCGCTGTCCGCCGATCCGAGCTTTGCAGAGGAAGCCGAACGTCCGGCGGGGGCCGAGGCGGATTCGAGCGCCGCGATCATCGTCACGGCTCGGCGCCGCGCGGAGAACCTGCAGGACGTACCGGTCGCCGTTTCGGTCGTGCGCGGCGAAGATCTGGACCGCGCCTACACGGTCAACACGCAAGGCGTGACCAACCTCGTGCCCGTGCTCAACTATTCGTCGGCCAATCCGCGCAACACCTCGTTCACGATCCGCGGCCTCGGTTCGAGCGTCGTCGCGGTCAGCCAGGCCAACGACGGGCTCGAGCCCGGTGTCGGCTTCTATGTCGATCAGGTCTATCACGCGCGTCCGGCGACGGCCGCTTTCGACTTTTCCGACATCGAGCAGATCGAAGTGCTGCGCGGCCCGCAAGGAACGCTGTTCGGCAAGAATACCACGGCCGGTGCGATCAACATCACCAGCCGCGCACCGACCTTCACGCCCGAGGCGAACCAGGAGATCAGCTACGGCGAGCGCAACTGGCTCCAGGTCAAGGCCGCGGGCTCCTTGCCGCTGATCGACGACACGCTGGCGCTGCGCGTGTCGGGTCTGATGACCCGCCGCGACGGCGTGATCACCAATGTTCGTCAGGGCGGGCACAAGCAGAACAACATCGGCAATCAGGCCGTGCGCGGGCAGCTGCTGTTCAAGCCGTCAGAGGCTTTTCAGCTACGTCTGATCGCCGATTTCGCCAATTTCCAGAACGAGTGCTGCACTCAGGTCTTCGTGCGCGTCGGCACCAGCCTGCGCGCGGCGGCGCGCCAGTATCCGTCGCTCGCGGCGGGGCTCGGCTATGTGCCGCCGAGCACCAACCCCTACGACCGGCTGGTCGACATCGATGCCGAACTCGGTGTCGATACCAACGAGGGCGGCGTCACCGCGATCGCCGACTGGGACTTCGGCCCCGTCACGCTGACCTCGGTGAGCGCCTGGCGCTTCTGGAACTGGGACGCCGCCAACGACCGTGACTACACGGGCATCAACATCCAGGTGACGCAGCACATCCTCTCGCGCCAGGATCAGTACAGCCAGGAACTGCGTCTGGCCTCGAACGGCGACGGGCCGTTCCGCTACGTGGGCGGGCTCTACTTCTTCCACCAGACGCTCGATGGTCGGCCGATCTCGATCTACGGCCCGCAGGCGGCCTATTGGCTGATCGGTCCGACCTTCACCTCGGGAACCACGACGGTGAACGTGCCGGCGAACCTGCTCGACGGCTACGGCACCGACGGCCGCACCCATTTCACCACCGACAGCTATGCCGCCTTCGCCGAGCTCAACTACGACGTGACCTCGCGCTTCACCGTCACCGGCGGCCTGCGCTACACGCACGAGAAGAAGTACGGGAACTACGACAGCCCGGTGTTCGGCGGGCCCGAACTGACCGGAACGGCCGCGCAGATCACCGCGCTGACCAACGCCCGGCTGTCGATCCTGCGCCGCCAGACCTACGAGGCGCGCGACAGCGACGGCAGCCTGTCGGGCCGCGCCAACCTCGCCTATCGCTTCACCGATGGCCTGATGGCCTATGCGAGCTTCGCGCGCGGCTTCAAGTCGGGCGGCATCAACATGTCGGGCCTGCCGCTGACCAGCGCCAACCTGCCGGCGCTGACCACGGCCGTGGTCAAGCCCGAGCGCAACACGACTTACGAGGTGGGTCTAAAGACCCAGTTCCTCGACAATCGCGTGACGTTCAACCTCACCGGCTTCTACACGCAGGTCCGCAACTTCCAGGCGACGATCGTGGACAGCAGCCAGACCGTGGCCCTGCGCGGCTATCTGTCGAACATCCCCGAAGTCGTGGTGAAGGGCATCGAGGCCGACGCGGTCGTACGCCCGGTTGACGGGCTGACGATCCGCGGTTCGCTCGCCTATTCGCACGGCGAGTACACCGACTATCCGGCCGGACCCTGTCCGCTCGAAGTGCAGACCGCGGCGACCACGGCCTGCAATCTCACGGGCAAGCCGCTGGTCGGTCTGCCGCGCTGGGTCGAAACGGTCAGCGCCGACTATACGGTACCGCTCGGCAAGGGTGGCAATCTGGTGTTCCATGCCGATACCGCCTGGCGCAGCAGCTACTACGGCGACCCCAGCCTTTCGCGCTTCACGCTGATCGACGGCTACAACCTGACCAATGCCAGCATCGGCTACCGTTCGGACAAGGGCTGGGAGATCAGCGTCTTCGCGCGCAACCTGTTCGACAAGGACTATCTCCAGAACCTGACGATCCAGGCGGGCAATTCAGGCCTTATCGTAGGCACGCCGAGCGATCCGCGAACGGTCGGGGTCACGTTCCGCGCGTGGCAGTAGTCAGGATCCGACCTCTGCCGCGCGCGTCGCGGCCGAACAGATTGCCCAAACCGCTTGCCGGATAGGGCGCCAGATTCTCGCCGCGCAGCCATGCGGTTGAAATCTGGCGCCATTTTGGCCAGGCGCGTCGCCGCGCTAGCCATTCAGAGACCGACGTAGACCGACTTGGTGTTCATGTAGGCCTCGAGGCCTTTCCAGCCGCGCTCATGCCCCCAGCCCGACTGCTTGTAGCCACCGAACGGCAGCGACTGATCGGCGGCGAGCGCGCAGTTGACCCAGACCAGGCCCGACTGGATGCGCTTGGCCAGGCGGTGGGCACGGCCGATGTTCTCGGTCCAGAGCGTGGCCGCGAGGCCGTATTCGGTATCGTTGGCCCAGCCGAGCACTTCGTCTTCGTCATCGAACGGGATGACCGAGCCGACGGGCCCGAAGATCTCGTCGGTGATCAGCCGCATGTCGGGGGTCGTGCCCGTCAGGATCGTCGGTTCGACGAAATAGCCGGGCCGGTCCATCGCCTTGCCGCCGGTGACGACGGTGGCGCCGCGCGCCACGCCTTCGTTGACGATGCCGAGCACGCGGTCGCGCTGCTTGGCGCTGATCAGCGGGCCCAGGTCGACGTCGGTGTCCTCGCTGCCGCCCATGCGGAACGCTTTGGCCGCGACGGCGAGCTTGTCGACGACCTCTTCGTAGATGCCGCGCTGGACGTACATGCGCGAGGTGCAGCAGCAATTCTGGCCGGAATTGACGAGCAGGCCGATCGCCGCGCCGGGAATGGCGCGCGTCAGGTCCGCGTCGTTGAACATGATCAGCGGCGACTTGCCGCCGAGCTCCAACTGGAGCCGCTTGAGATTGCCCGATGCGGCGCGGACAAGGATCTTGCCGACCTCGGTCGAACCGGTGAACGAAATCTTGTTGACGTCGGGATGGGCGGCCAGCGCCGCGCCGGTGGTCTCGCCGTTGCCGGTCAGCACGTTGAGCACGCCCTCGGGCACGCCGGCGTCGCGGAAGATGCTCTCGAGCTTGAGCGCGCTGAGCGGGGTCTCCTCGGCGGGCTTGAGCACGGCGCTGCAGCCAGCGGCGAGCGCGGGTGCGATCTTCGAGATGGCGACGTAGAACGGTCCGTTCCACGGAATGATCAGCCCGACCACGCCGATCGGCTCCATCAGCGAATAGCCGTGGTATTCCTGGAACGTGCCCATGATGCCGCCCTCGGTGATGATGTCGACGGCATCGCCGTGGATCTTCGTCACCCAGCCCGCGTAATAATAGAGCATCTCGCACGAACCGAGGATCAGGTTGCGGGCGTGGGCGCGGGTCATGCCGTTGTCGATCGCCTCGACCGCAGCGATCTCGTTGGCGCGTTCCTTGATGATGTCTGCCGCGCGCCACAGCACTTCGGCACGGCGGGCCGCGGTCAGGTTCTTCCACACGCCTTTCTCGAAGGTTTCGCGCGCCCGCGCGACGGCACGGTCGACCGCCGCCTTGTCGCTGTCCGCGACTTCGCCGATCCGCTGCTCGGTCGAAGGGTTGAACACCTCGATGACGCCGCCCGTGGTCGGGGCGTCCAGTTCCGCAACTCCGCTCATCACTCTCTCCTCGATCCCACTGCAGCCCACCCCGATTTTCCGAGTTATGAGCCACAGTATCTATATTCGTCTGTATATAGCCCGTGCCGAGTTCGAAAGAGCGTTCGTCGCGAGCGCCACTGCGATTGCCTTGAGAATCAAGGCTACCGCAGCGTCGATAGCGAGCGGCGACGGGGACAAGGCATCCTCGGGCAGACCTGATTCCCGAGGATCCAATATTGGGTAGCGAGCGGACGATTGATCGCTAGGAAGCCTCCTGATCCTATGCCCAGTTGCAGCAGGTGAGATCGGATCGTCTCGGGGCAGCACATCATGATGACCAACGGCGGCTAACGGGATAAGCGCAAGGCCGCTGAGCGACCGCTTTATCAGCGATCTGTCCAGCTTGACCCGACAGAAAGCTCTACAACGTGTTTGGCGTGAATGATGCCATTGTTGTCGCATACGACTGTAGGGAAATTTCATTGCGCTTCTAAATCCGATGGCTGCAATTCCAAAAAAGGACCGGAGCCATGAAGCTCACTGCAGAGCTCTACATACTAAGCCTGCTGACTCTCACGACCGCCCTCATGTGGCTGCCCTATGTCACGACCAGAGTACTGACGCTCGGCCTGATGAAATCCATGGCCCACCGCGATGCCAGCGATCCGCCCGACAATCCCTGGGTGGATCGTGCGCGCCGCGCTCACGCCAATGCCATCGAGAACCTGGCCGTCTTCGCTCCGCTTGTTCTTGTGGCAGCCCTGACGGGTGTCAGCACTCCTGCCACGATCCTGGCATCGAAGACCTTTCTCGGCGCCCGTATCGTTCACTATGTCGTCTATGCTGCCGGCGTCCCAGTCGTTCGCACGATCGCGTTCATGGTCGGCATCGCCGCAATCGTTACGATCGCCCTCCAGATACTTGGCACCTGAATACCGGACAGGGGATCGGGCCGCGCCAAGCGGCCCGATCGGCGGATTCAGGCAGGGCAGAAGTCGGGCAGCAACAGGCCGAGCGGCCTCAACGGACCGATGGGCTGGAACTCGTAGGAGAGGAAGCCCTCGATCACCAACGGCATGGCATCGGTGATGACCTTCACCTCATCGACGGTTTCGGCGTTGAAGACGAACGCGACGCCCGGCACGTCCTGGCGAAACCAGAAATGTTCGAGCTTGCCGTCGAGGTAGAGCTGCAGCGTGTGCGGCACCTCGCTCGGCATGATCCGTTTGCGGTCTTCGTCCGACATCGCCTTCGCCGCCGATCCGATTGCCAATACTTTCATGGATTGTCTCCTCGTTGCGTCGAGCCATCGTCGACCCGCCCGAGGTAGCAATCGGGCGCCAAGCCCGGTATCGTCACAAATGACAACTTTAGGGTCATTCCCGCCATGAAGATAGCTGTGCTCGCATTGGAATGCCTGTTCGACACCGGGCTGACCTCGGTCCTTGACGTGTTCGCGACGGCCAACGCGCTCTCCCAGGCTGCGATGGGCGGGGTGACCCAATTCGACGTGACCACCGTCGGCGTGCGGAGAAAGGTACGGTCCGCCCAGGGCCTAACGATTCCGATCACCCTCGTGACCGATAATCTAGCCCCCGACTGGCTGATCGTGCCTGCGCTGAAGACGGTCACGCCCGACACTCTCCTGCCCCTGCAGCGTGCCGACGTGCGCGATGCCGTCACCCTGATCGGCAAGTTTTCCGTGAACGGGATCCGGATCGCCGCAGCCTGCATCGGCACCTTCATCGTCGCCGAAAGCGGGATATTGGCAGGGCTGGAAGCGACGACGACCTGGTCGGTCTCGCCGCTCTTTCGCCAGCGATTTCCGACGGTAAAACTCGATGAGACGCGCATGCTGGTGCCCACCGAAGTCGGCGTGACGGCAGGGTCTGCGATGGGACATCTCGATCTCGCGCTCTGGCTCGTCAGGCAAGCGAGCCCGCAACTGGCCGAGCTCGTGTCCCGCTACCTGCTCGCCGATATCCGCTCATCGCAGGCGGCTTACATCGTCCCCAATCACCTCGCGCAAAGCGATCCGCTAGTCTTGCGTTTCGAAGAATGGGCGCGGTCGCATCTTCGCGAGGGCTTTTCGCTGCAGGATGCCGCCTGCGCATTGGCGACCAGCCCGCGATCGCTGCAACGCAGATGCCAGGCCGTGCTCGGCAAATCCCCCCTCGCCTACTTTCAGGATCTGCGCGTCGAACGTGCGCGGTCACTCATTCAAGGCAGCAGAGAAGCGCTCGACCAAATCGCGGCCGATGTTGGCTATATAGACGGCGCAACGCTGCGCACCCTCCTCCGCCAGCGCCTTGGTCGCGGGGTGCGAGAACTGCGCGCCGAGCTGCGGTAGCGGATTTTCGCCTGGGCTCTGACGGGAGCGGAGCTGACCTATCTGAGATCGAAGCGACTGGCGTCGCCTGGCGAATAGTCGCGGGAACTGCACCGCACCAGAATGCTCTACACGTCGATCCGCACGCCCAGCAGAAATTTGCGGGTGGCTGCCGCTAATTCCGGGTCGCTATTGAACTAACGACAGCCGGTTGGTGGGCTTAGGGAGCCCACGTTAACGACCTCGCGCATTACCTCAGTTCTGGATCTATCCGTCATCGGAATGTAGACGGTTTCATGAAGCCGGGCCGAGCACAGGACCGGTCACCCTGCTGTTCCGTGCTCACCTGAGGCTATCGAAATTGGCTACAAGGCCGGTAGTCAAAATCCTCGCGACTGTCACGGTCGGCCGGCTGGAAGGTCGTGAGCAGTCTCTCGTAGCATCAGAAAGGCGACCGTCGCTTACGCGACGGCCACCCTGGATATCACCGCTGTTGATCGAACGATTTACGCCCGCACCTTCGCCAGCTTCTCGAGGACCGGATACAGCTCTTCGGGATCCGGACGGGTCGTGTAGTCCGGGTTGACCTCGGCATAGTGGATCACACCGTCCTGGCCGATCACGTAGCGAGCCGGCATCGGCAGCGTCCAGCTCGGTTCGCCGTTGGCGACCGCAAGGTCATTGCTGAACACGGTCTTGTAGAGCTCCTGCAGATAGTCCGGGAGCTCGAAGCGCAGTTGGAACGCGTCGGCGACCTCGTTGCCCTTGTCGGAGAGGATCGGGAAATCCAGGTGGTTCTCGCGCTGCGACCGCCGGCTGTTGGGCGCCGTCTGCGGGGAGATGGCGACGAGGTCCGCACCCAGCCCCCGGATCTTCGGCAGCGCCTCCTGCAGCGCTTGAAGGTCCATGTTGCAATAGGGGCACCAGACACCGCGGTAGAAGGTGACGACAAGCGGCCCCTGCGCGAGCAGATCGGCGGACGATACGGGGTTACCCTCCGGATCATTGAGAGCGAACGTCGGGGCCCTGTCGCCGACCTTGAGCGCCTTGTCCGCAGCGCCCGACACGATCAGTTCAGCGGTCGCGCGATGCATCGGCGGGTGGATATGCGCGGGGGCATTGTAGGGCGGGCCACCGGCTTCGAAATTGCGGCGGAACTCTGCCAGTTTTTCGGGGAGTTTCATGGTATTTCCTTTCAAATATATCGTCAGAAAGAGCTCGTCAGGCTGCCCGGCTGGTTGCGCGAAATGGGTCGCCGACGTAGCTGCGATGACCGCCGCCGAAGAAGGACGCGCGGTCACGGAGTTGAGCGGATCGCTTCCAGCCTGTCGCGGAGCGGCGGGGCTTCAGACCTGGGCCATACCGCCATCGACCTCGAGGCTGATGCCGGTCACGAAGCTGCTGTCATCGGAGGCGAGGAAGAGCGCAGCCGATGCCAATTCCTCCGGCTTGCCGAGCCGGCCGAGCGGGATCATCCCGGCATAGGTCGACCGGATCTCTTCTCCGCGGACCCCGAGCTGCGCCGCCTGGCTGTCCATGATCGGCGTATCGATCGGCCCCGGCGTCAGAACATTTACCCTGATGCCGCGCATCCTGAGCTCAAGCGCCCAACTGCGCGCGAAGGAGCGGATCGCCGCCTTCGTCGCCGAATAGAGCGAGTACCCCTTCGCCGCCTTGGCCGCGAGAATGGATCCGGTAAGAATTACCGACCCGCCGTCGCGCAAGTGCGGCAGCGCCTTCTGCACGGTCAGCAACGGGCCGAGTACGTTGGTGTCGAAGTGACGGTGGTAGAGATCGAGAGTCAGTTCGGTGACCGGATGGACCTCGACGATGCCGGCATTGGCGACAACGATATCTATCGGACCGAGCCTGCTCGCTTCCGCATAGAGCCTGTCGACGTCGCCGGAGTTGGCGACGTCGCCGCGAACCAGCGTGACGTTGCTCCCGATGGCTGCCTGCGCGGCATCAAGCGCCTCCTGACGCCGTCCGAACAGGACGACGTGGGCGCCCTCCCGCACGAAACTCTCCGCGATCGAAAGACCGATGCCGCTGCTCGCCCCTGTGATGACGGCAATCTTGTTCTGAAGCTTTCCCATGATGCACTCCACCTTTGTGTTCGGTGGCGATGTGCATCGATTGGTGCCGTCCCGGCAGACGGCCCGGAGAGATACAATCTATTCCCCGGCGGAATGGCAGATCGGCGTCCTGAGCGCGTTTTCGACGAAGTCGGCAAAAGCGCGCGCCTTGGCGCTACTCATCCGCCCCGTGGGAAACAGCGCCCAAAGGTCGATCCTTGGCAGCTCCCACTCCGGCAAAAGCACGACCAGCTCGCCCCGCTCCAGTTCGCATGGACACATCCAGGCGCTCATCATGGCGATGCCGCCATCCGCAAGCACGGCTTCCCGGACGACTTCGGCGGCGCTCGCGCGAACGCGGCCTTTGACTGTGACCGACGTCTCCGCACCCCCTCGTGAGAAAGTCCAGACGTCCCCGCCGCCGCGCCGCGAGTAGATGACCGCTTCGTGAGACAGGAGATCGGCCGGCGTTGCAGGTGTGCCCGCTCGCGCCAGATAGGCTGGCGTCGCCACGATATGGCGGCTGCTCTCGCCAAGTTTTCGGGCGGTCAGCGCACTGTCGCTGAGTTTGCCCATTCGCAAGGAGATGTCGATACCCTCCTCGACGAGATCGATATCTCGATCATCCAGCATCATATCGATTTCCAGCTCGGGATGAGCGGCCAGAAATGCCGGCAAGCGAGGGGCGATATTGATCCGCGTGAATGTCACCGCCGCGGCGACGCGAAGGCGGCCGGCCAGCCCCGATCCTTCGCCACGCGCCGCAACCTCCGCTTCATCGGCTTCTTCGATGGATCGCTTCGCGCGCGCGTAGAAACTCATACCCGCTTCGGTGGGCGCCAACCCTCTCGCCGAGCGTAGAAGCAACCGCACGCCGAGCCGGTCCTCCAACTGGGCGACGGATTTGGAAACGGCGGGCTGGCCCACATTGAGATCGCGTGCGGCGGCCGAGAAGGATCCGGCCTCGACCACTCGGCAAAAGACCTCCATGGCCGTCATTCTATCCATATGCGCTCCGAGGAATACGAAGGTCGTTTTTAGCGCAGTAGGTGCTGATATCAGGAATGGAAACGTGCTCGCATCCGGTGACGCCGCCGATATCTCCATCCGGAACGGCAAGCGGGGACTGACGGCTGATTTCAGGGAGCTCGGAGGAGCGCTCGAACGGCGGCAATGTCGGCGGCGTCAGCCTTGAGCGGCCGGAAATGGCTTGCTTCCGCGAAACACGATAAGGCCGGCGGCGATCGAAGAGATCACGGCCGCGGCCCATAAGCTCTCCAGGAAGTTGCGGCCGTTGTCGAACACAATCCCGGCAAGGTGCATAGAGTGCCATTCTCAGATTTCGAACACAGATGCGAGGTCCCCAAGCCTCTCGGGTCACACCGGCCCCAGTAAATCGTGCTCTTTCCAACGGCGAGATTAATCAGGCCGACATCGCTAGAACCCGATGTCGATCAGCGGAGCGTCGAAGCCGCTGCAGGTCAACGCCGTCGCCTTGGTAAGGTCCTCGGGGTCCCGACGGGCAAGGAAGCCGTCGATAAGCCGCTGATAATTGCTGATCATACCCTCTATCTTCGGTGACAGCCGCATGAATTCGAAGCCTTGGGCATGCAGGCCGAGCTGCTGCTGCGGCAAATTGGCGTAGTCCTGTCGCGGTATCTCGGGATAGGTCGGATCGTCGTGGGTCGTCGGCTTGGGAGCGACCGGCGCCGAACGCTCTTCGTCCTGCGGATAGTGGGAGAGAGACCAGATCTCAAACAGGCAGGTCTCCTCGGTCAGGGGCCGGACGCGATAGGACGACATGCCGCTGAACATCGGCAGCAGGAAATAGTTCGGGAAGATGTACTCTACGGCCTTGAACGGCACTTTCGCCGCGGTCTCGACGAGATCGAAGTGGGGACGGCCGGTTTCCTTGGCATAGGCCTGAATGCGGCTGCGCAGCGTCGTATAGAACAGCGCCGCCGCGGCCGGGACCTCTTGCGGCAGTTCGCCGAGATCGGCGTAGACTTCCTCGGCGAGACTGACCTCCCAGGGCGTGATCATTCCGCCCATGCCTTCGTGGAGATTGGCGATGTGCTTCACCATCATCTCGACATAGGCCTGCCCCGAGGCGCTGGGCGACATGGGCGGCATGTCGGGACCATCGACGCCGTACATCCGGTTCTCGGCCGGCGAGACGGCGTGCAGCTGCGGATGGGTCGCCATCACATGGTAGCCTTCCATGAAGGCCTCCATGGCGAGCTTCCAGTTCACCGGCAGCACGGCGGAATGCCACCAATCGACCTTCAATTCCCCCTTCAGCCGGGAATCCAACCTCGCGGTGACCTCTCCCAGCGTTTCGACCAGCGGCGCGGCATCATCATCGAAGTTGATGAAAGCGCAGCCGCCCCAGGTCTCCACCCGGCAGGACACGAGACGCAGGTCTTCGGGGTCGAGATCTGCCTCCCGAAATATATCGCGCCCGAAAACGAAGGTGTTCTCGCCGTCCATGTTCCAGCGCCAGCCATGAAACGGACAAGTGAGACCACGGTGAGCGCAGTTGCCCGATCCGTTGGCGAGCTTCACCCCGCGATGGCGGCAGGCGTTGTGATAGGCTTTGATGCCTTCTCCGGTTCGCACGATGACGACCGAGCGTTGGAGCACCGTGTACTCCACCCAGTCGCCCACCTCCGGGATTTCCTCGAGGCGGCAGGCCATCTGCCAGACGTGCGGCCAAAGGCGCTCGTTCTCCAGGGCGAAGAACTCCGGATCGTAGTAGCGCTGCGCGGGAATCCTCGTCGGCTCGGTCACGCAGAACGGCACGCGATCGAGCGCCCGGAAATCAGATTCGGCCACCGGCCTCTCCCTATCGTTTGATCGGAGTATCCACGCGCCGAGCGAACGGTCCAGACCGAAATCGGCACACCGGCTTGTCGCGCCGGGAGCGATTTGCCTGGCGAAGCATCGCGGCATGGAACGGCCGCACGAGGTGAAGCAGATGGCGAATGCCCGCTAATCGAGCGCAATCGCCTCCGTGGACTGATCGCCGGACAAGAAACTCCATGACTTTCGCCGACCGTCCACATCGCAAGTGTGCGGCGTCGTCGGCACGAGATCTCAAATTGGCTTCAAACCCGATCCAATTCCGCGGCCAAGCCGCCCCCAGCGATTGATTTTTCCCGGCGCGCCCGCCAAAAATGGCACGTGACTTCGGCCGAGCCCGGCTGCGCCAGCGCCGGATCCATGCCCGGATAGTCCTTGGGATCGGGAGCGGTCTCGGCCAGCGTGACGTGTCCCGTCGCCGCGACGAATGCCGCGAACTGGGCATTGGCGACGGGTGTCTCGTCGATCCAGAACGGATCGACGCGCACGCGCCGCACCGGCGCCTCTTCGGGATAGAAGCGGTCGGAACCCATGACGAAGGCGCCGCCGGGCAAGTGGATCATGCCTTAGGGCATGGACTTAGCGTCCCTCGCCGACCCAACCGCGCGGATTGCCCGCCACGGCTCTGCGCATCGCATCGAGTGCGCCTTGCAGTTTCTGCCGCTCGGCGGGATGCCTGGTCGTCACGTCGTGGGATTCGTTGTCGGCAGCGAGATTGTAGAGCCCGCCCTGCCCCCCGGTCGCGCGCTGACGAGCGATCAGATCGTCGTCGCTCACCGGATCGCGCAATTTGAAGCCGGCATCGCGCACCGCCTCGAGCCGACCGGCCCAGGAGGCCGTGTAGTAGAGATGGTCATGCGGTGATTTCGCGCCAGCCAGGATCGGTGCGATGTCCTTGCCGTCGATCGCCCGGTCGCGGGGAAGCGGAATGCCGAGCGCCGAGAGGATCGAGGGAAACAGGTCGATGTTCATCGTCATCTCGTCGCTGACCGAGCCGGGCTTCGTCAGGCCGGGCCAGACGATGAAGGCGGGCACGCGCATGCCGCCTTCGAACGTATCACCCTTGCGGCCGCGCAGATCCCCGACGCTGGCGAGGAAATCACCGCCGTTGTCGCTGGTGACGATGACGATGGTGTCGTCGTCGAGCTTGCGCTCGCGCAGCGCCGTCAGGATCCGCCCGACATTGTCGTCGAGATCCTCGACCACGTCACCGTAGAGCCCGCCTTCGGATAGACCCTTGTGGTGCGGATTGGCGAAGTGCGGGCGATGCGGCGCGGTGAACGAGGCAAAGGCGAAGAACGGCTTGTCGGTATTTCGATCGATGAAGGCGATCGTCTCGTCGGCGATCCTTTCGGTGATCGTCGTCTGGTCGAAGCGGGCCGCAGGCGTCTCGACCTGCGTGCCGCGCCACAGGTCGGTCGGCTCGGTATCGTTCGGATAGAGCAGGCCGAAGAATTCGGCGAAGCCCATGTCGGTCGGGCGATGGCCCGGCGTATCGCCGAGGTGCCATTTGCCGAACAGGCCCGTGCGATAGCCCGTGCGCTGGAGCACTTCCGGCAGCAGGATCTCGTCCGCGGGCAGCGCGTTGGCGAGGCCGCGGCTGCGCCGATAGGCGGCCTCGTTCGAACCCGTGGGCATCAGGACGTGCGTCGCGAGACCAGAACGTAGCGGATAGCGCCCGGTCAGCAGTCCGGCGCGCGAAGGCGAGCAGACCGGCGAACTCGCATAGGACGCGGTGAGCTTCATCCCGCGCGCGGCCAGGCCGTCGATGTTCGGGGTCTTGATCAGCCGATTGCCGAACGACGACAGGTCGCCGTAGCCCAGGTCGTCGAACAGGATCAGGACGATGTTGGGCACCTTCCCCTTGGGCTTGGACAGCCCGGCGAGATAGGCCGCCTTCTGCGCCAGATGCTCGGGCTGGGGCTCGGCGACGAGCGCGGCCGAGCGGCGGATCAGATCGTTCTTGCGCAAGGTCACCGCGAGTTGCGCGGCGGCGTCTTCGAGAACCTCGACCGTCGAGAAGTCGCTCGCAAGGCCGCTCGCCGTAATCGAGACCTTGATCGGCCCGCCGGGCACGGCGGCGATGCGGAAGCGGCCGTCCTTGCCGGTGACGTTGCCGCGCTGCAGTTCCTCGACCATGACCTTCGCACCCGACACCGGCTTGCCGTCGGGCCCGGTGACCGTGCCGACGATCTCACCGGCCCCGGCCTCGCCCGTCACCCCGGCCAGCGCCAGGGCGGCACCGGCCAGGAACATTCGCCGCAGACGTGCCATGGCTCAGTCTCCCAATTCGTCGTCGAACTGGCGCATCGAGCGGATCGCCTTCGAAGGCTCGGCCAAGGGCGGATCGCTGTACTTGCGCGCTTCGCTCCACCACAGGTTCTGCAGCTCACGCAGCTTCTTGGGGTAGCGTGCCGCCACGTCGCGCGCTTCGGCGAAGTCGGTCGCGGTATCGAACAGGAACCATTTGTCCTGGGCGAAGTCCGTGTCGAAACGATGGATCGCGACGGCCTTCCAACGCCCCGAAGTGATCGCACGGTTGCCGCGCAGCTCGAAGAACTGGACCTTGCGGGCGCCTGCGGTCTTCGAGGTGAAGCTCGCCGAGATCGACCGGCCCGCGACCGGAATCTGGCGAACGCCGTCGATCTGATCGCGGAACGCAGTGCCCGCAGCTTCGAGCAGGGTCGGCCCGACGTCGATCACGTCGACCATCTGGCCGCGCAGTTCGCCCTGCGCCTTGATGCGATCGGGCCAGGACACGATCAGCGGCGTCCGCGAGCCACCCGCGAACGGCCAGAGCTTGTAGCGGTGGAACGGCGCCGAGCTCGCCGCGGCCCAGGGCCGCTGGTAGAGCGCCTGCGTCTCTGGCCCGCCGAGCTTGTCGAGCTCGCGCGCCATGTCGGCGACACTGGTTCCGTCCTGGCGCGCATAGGCGCGATAGCTGTAGGGATATTTGAAGCCGCCGGTTTCGTTGCCTTCGGGCGCACCGCCGTTGTCGGACAGCAGCACGATCAGCGTGTCGTCGTATTGGCCGGTCTGCTTGAGATGGGCGACGATCCGGCCGATCTGCTCGTCGGCATGGGTGATGAAGCCGGCATAGGTCGCCATGAAGCGCGCGAAGACCGTCTTCTCTTGGTCGCTCAGATCGGCCCAGGCCTTGTCGCCCTCCGCGCGGGCGGGAAGTTCGGTATTCGCCGGGATGATGCCCTGCGCCTTCAACCGCTCGAAGCGCTCGGTGCGGATCGCATCCCAGCCCTTCGCATAGGCACCCTCGTAGGCATCGATGTAGGCGGGCGCGACCTGGATCGGCGCATGCGCCGTGGTCGGCGCGAAATAGACGAACTTGGGCTTGCCCTCGGGCGCGGTGTCGCGCGCGCCGAAGGCAGCGATGGCATGTTCGGCGAGGTCCGTGGTCAGATGGTAACCGGGCGTCTTCGGGCTGGCGATCTGCTCGTTGTCCTTGACGAGATCCGGTTTGTACTGGTCGGTCCAGCCGCTGAGATAGCCGTAGAAGCTGTCGAACCCGCGCTGCAGCGGCCAGGAGGCCTTGGTGTTGCCGGGCTTGGCGTCATAGCCGGGCGCGAGGTGCCATTTGCCGATGGCGAAGGTCTGATAGCCGACGGCCTTGAGCGCCTGCGGGACCATCTCGGCATTGCGCGGCAGTTCGCCGCGCGAGGCGGTGCTCTGCGTCGGATCGGGCGCCTGGCCCGCAGCGAGATCCTCCATGTTGACTGTCTGGTTGTTGCGCCCGGTAAGCAGCGAAGCCCGCGTCGGCGAGCAGATCGCCTTGGTGTCGAAGTGGTTGTAGCGCAGCCCCTTCGCGGCGAGCGCGTCGATGTTGGGCGTGCGGATTTCCGAACCGAAGGCGCCGAGATCGGAAAAGCCGACGTCGTCGAGCACGATCAGCAGGATGTTCGGGCGGGCGGCCCGGGCCGGCTGCGCGGCGCTTACCGATTTCGCCAGCGCGGCAGGAGCCAGACCGATTCCGGCGGTCGCGATGGCAGCGGCGCTGAGGAGCAGGCGGATGCTTCTGGTCATGGGGGATGAGCCTTCGTTTGTTCGGGGGAGACGGAAGTTCTGGGTGCGATGCGATCAACCGGTCCGGCGCGGCCGGCTGCGGCCTTCGCGCTGGAGACGATCCAGCGTCGCCGAGAGGCGCGCGACGATATCGGGTCGCCGGTCGTAGAGGTTGTCCTCCTCGCGCGGATCGGCAGCGAGGTCGTAGAGCTGCCCTTGCGGCCCGCCGGCGGCCGGCACCACCGTCTTGGGCAAAGTGAAGCCGCCCGAGCCGAGCCCGACGATCAGCTTCCAATTGCCCTCACGGATCGTGAACAGACCGTCGAGCGAATGGTCGACGATGTTGGGACGGATGGGGGGCGCACCGCGTTGCTCGAGCGCGGGCGTCAGGTCGAAACTGTCCTCGGCGGCATCGTCGGGCAGCGCCAGTCCGATCGCTCCGGCCAGGGTCGCCATGACGTCGGTCAGCGATCCCGTCTCGTTCGACACCGATCCTGGTGCCACGCGGCCGGGCCAGCGGATGACGAAAGGAATGCGGTGCCCCGCTTCCCAGGCATCGGCCTTCTCGCCGCGCCAGGCCTGGTTGGCACGATGGGCGAAGCGCGCCGCGTCCTCGGGCTTCCAGTCGGCGCCGTTGTCGCTGGTGACGATGACGATCGTCTCTTCGGCGATACCGCGCGCGTCGATCTCGTCGAGCAGGCGGCCGATCATCGCATCGGTCTCGACGACATAGTCGCCATAGTCACCGGCCTGCGACTTGCCGCGGTACTCGGGCAGCGGCACCCACGGTGTGTGCGGCGAAGGCAGCGGGAAATAGAGGAAGAACGGATTGCCAGCCATCGCGGCCTGCCGGACCACGCCGACGGCCTTGTCGGTCAGGGTCGGCACGACTTCCTCCATGCGGAAGCCGGGCGCGATCGCGCCGGCGCGCCAGAACACGCCGCGCGGCGCTGCGCTGCCGTCGGTATGCGCGGTCGGCGCCTCGACCACGCGATCGTTCTCGAAATAGAGATACGGCGGAAAGTCGAGCGACGAGGGAATGCCGAAATAGTAGTCGAAGCCGTGGTCGCGCGGCCCCGGCCGCAGCGGCTTGGCATAGTCCGCCGCCTCGCCGCTGCCGAGCCCGAGATGCCACTTGCCGATGCCGGCGGTGTGGTAGCCCGCGCGCTTGAGCAGGCCCGGCAGAGTCAGCCGGCCTGGCTCGATCAGATTGGTGCCCGTCCCGTCGAGCACGCCTTTCTTCAACCGCGAGCGCCAGCAGTAGCGCCCGGTGAGCAGGCTGTACCGGCTCGGCGTGCAGACCGCCGAGGACGAATGCATGTCGGTGAAGCGCATGCCTTCGCGCGCGAGCCGGTCGATGTTCGGCGTCTGGATCGCCGACCAGGGGTTATAGGCCCCCGCATCGCCGATCCCCATGTCGTCGAGCAGTACCAGGACGACGTTCGGCCGCCGCTGCCGCGCCGGCGCAGCGACCGCGACGGCGCTGGCCCCGGCCCAGAGCGCCGCCGCGGCGACGCCCGAGCGCAGGAAGCCGCGGCGATCGAGCCTGCTCACCACGCGAACCGCACGCCGCCGAACAGGCGCTTGCCCGCATCGAGATAGGACTGCGGCAGGTTGCTGCCGACGAACCGCACGCGCTCGTCGGTATCGAGGATGTTGACCGCTTCGAGCACGACCGAGATCTGGTCGGTGACCTTGACGTTGATGCTGCCGTCGAGCGTGCCGTAGGACAGCGTGTACTGGCTCATCGCCGGCGCCACGGCCGCGGTCGACAGGAAGCCGCTGCGCCACGAATAGGACAAGCGCACACCGATCGGCCCCTTCTCGTAGAAGCCCGTCAGATTGAAATTGTGCTTCGAGGCCGCGGTCAGCTGCTGCGGATCGCTGTTATCGATGAAGGTGTAGTTGAGCACCGCGCCCAGACCATCGAAGGGCTTGGGCAGGAAGGTGAAGGCCTGCTGGTAATAGGCCTCGAACCCCTTCACCTTGACGCCCTTGCCGTTGACCAGCTTGCTGACCGTGAAGTCCACCGTCGCGGCCTGCTGCGTGCCGTTCGAGTAGAGATAGGTGATCGGCAGGCTCTGCACCGTCGTATCGCGGCGGATCAGCGAGCGCAGGTCCTTGTAGAACAGCGAGGTGCCGAGCACGCCGTCCTTGCTGAAATACCATTCGGCGGTCAGGTCGATATTGTTCGAGCGGAAGGGATCGAGCAGCGGATTGTTCTGCGTCACCGTGCGCGCCGGGCCGTTCACCGTCGTGGTCGGCGAAATGTCGCCGAGGTTCGGGCGCGAAACCGTGCGCGAGGCCGAAAGGCGGAACAGCAGGTCCTCGGTCGGCTGCCACTTGAGGTTGAAGCTCGGCAGGAAGTCCCAATAGGAGCGCTTTATCGCGAGCGGCGCCGATGCCGGCACACGCGTGATGTTGCCCGCATCCGGCTGAATCGTGATGCCCGCGAGATCCGGGCTGACGCCAATCGTCGACTGCTGCGTGCGCACGGCGCGCAGGCCGATATTGCCGCTGAGCGTACCGACGGCGAAGTCGGCGCGGCCATAGCCGGCCAGCGTCTTCTCCTGGACGTCGGTGATGCCCGTCGCATCGTTGGTCAGGCTGCCAGGCGATGCGGCGATCAGCTGGGCATCGCTGAAGCGCGAGACGAAGGCCAGCGTGTTGGAGGCCAGCCACGATCCCGCGAAGACGGCATCGCCGCTATAGGAACCAAGGTAGGCGCCCTTGCCGGGGCTGACCACGCGCATGAACGGCGCGGCGCTGAACGATCCCGCGATGGTGCCGGCCGGCAATCCGCCATAGAGCGCCGAGACACCGGCGGCGGTGACGGTGAGGCGCGAATTGTCCTGGTAGACCTTGCGGTCGAGATAGCGCACGCCAAAGCGCAGCGCCGTCAGGCCCTGATCGCCGAACTCGCGCGCGAGGTCGCCCTTGAGCTGCCAGACGTGGTCCGACGCCTTCTGGTTGAGCGGTCCGTTCAGGCTGGCGACGCGATAGGTGTTCGGATCGAAACGCGCCTGGTCGAAACCGTTGCGGAAAATCATGCTCCACAAGGTGTCGCCGGGGTTCGACACGAATTCCGCGTCGCCCGTGGTGATGTCGGCGATGTTGAGCTGATCGAGCTCCTGCTTCGACGAGGCATAGCTGCCCTCGAGCGAAGCCGTCCAGCCGTCGGCTTCGTACTTGGCATTGCCGGTCAGCGAGTAGAGCCGGGACTTGCGGTCCTCGGTCCGGCTGCCGCCGCGCATGTCGACGTCGGCGACGCGCAGCCGCGTCGTGGTAGGCAGGCCGTCGAGCACCTGCGTGGTCGCGCTGATCACGCGGTTGGCGTTGGCGAAGATCTGCAGGAATTCGTTGGTGTTCGCCTTGACGTTGAGCTCGCTGTAGAAGCCGTCGACCGACAGCGTGAGCGCATCGCTCGCCTTGAACTGGAGCGAGGCGATGCCGGCGATGCGCTCGTTGTCCTCTTCGAACATGTGGTAGTTGACCTGGTTCGGGAAGCGCACCCGCAGGCTGGGTTCGATCACGCCGTTGCCGTTGAGATCGTCGGGTCCGCTGCCCGCAGGAATGCCGCTCGCTTCGGTCGAGGTCGTGTAGCCGACGCTCGCAGCGTGGGTCGCGGGCTTGCGGCGGGTGTAGGAAATGCCGACCGAAATACCGAGCCGATCATCGGCGAAGGTGTCTGAGAAGAAGGCCGAGGCGCGCGGCGCGATCTTCCCCGAATTGGTCTCGTACTCGCCCTGGACCGAGGCCGAGAGCACGCGCTTGCCGATCTCGAACGGCCGCGGCGTGTGGATGTCGACCGTGCCGGCAAGGCCGCCTTCTTCCAGATCCGCCGTCGTCGACTTGTAGACCGACAGCGTCCGGACGAATTCGGGGGGCAGGACCATGAAGTCGAAGACGCGGCTGCCGGCGGAATCGCCGTTGGCGTTGGGCAGCACATGGCCGTTGAAGGTGGTCAGCGTGAAGTTGGCCGGCAGCCCGCGGATGTTGACCGTGCGGCCCTCGCCACGGGTGCGGTTGATCTGGACGCCGCTGATGCGCTGGACCGATTCCGCGATGTTGACGTCGGGGAACTTGCCGACGTCTTCGGCACTGATCGCATCGACGACGCTGGCCGCGGCCCGCTTGACGTCGAGCGAGCGATCGAGGCTGGCGCGGATACCCTGAACGACGATCTCGCCGCCCGTATCATCCGCCGTGATTTCGGACGCAGCCTCGCTGGCCGCAGCCTCGTCGGCCATCGCCGAGGCCGGCAAAAGGAGCGCAACGGCAAGCACCGCGCCGGAGACACCGGCACGCCAGTCATTTTGCAGAAACATGAGAAAACAAACCCTTCCTGAACGCTTTTAAGCTGGTCAGTCGGGTGGTCCCGTCCTGATGGACACGAATGTCTATCGATATAGTAGATTTATAGGACAATTGAGTTTTTCTAAACGCCACGAAAGCGAAGCTTGTCCCGACGACGGCTTGCCAGTGGCGCGATCGATCCCTTAGCCTGCGCCCTTGCCCAGGCGACCACGCCAGGCACCCCGCCCCCCGCACGATCTCGAAAACCCGCTTCGACGGTGCCCTTTGGCGCCGCGCTCACGATGGAGTTCCCCCATGCGCGCTCTTGGCCCCCTGCTTCTCGGCACCGCGGCGATCGCACTGCCCGGTGCGGCTCATGCCGGCGAAATCGAAGGACGCCTCACCGGCCCCGACGGCAAGCCGCTGGCCGGCGCGCGGGTGCTGGTAGACGATCTCCAGCGTGGCGACATTTCGCGGGCGGACGGCAGCTTCCGCATCGTGCAGCTTCCCGCGGGCCCCATCCGTATCACCGTGACGAGCGCGGGGCTCGCCAGCGAAACGCGGACGATCGAAGTTCCGTCCCGAGGCAGCGCCACGAGTGCCCTGCAGCTACGGCCGAACGACCTCATCCGCCGCGCCGCCGCGCTCAACGTGGAACCTGCGCCCGAACATCTGGCGCACAAGGCCGCCTACCTCGACGGCGTGAAGCCGTTGCGGGGCAAGCAACCGAACATCCTGCTGATCCTGTTCGACGATCTCGGTGCGGGCGACCTGTCGAGCTACGGCAATCGCCTGATCAAGACGCCGAACGTCGATGCCATCGCGGCGCGCGGGCTCAAGTTCAACCAGTTCTATTCGAGCTCGCCCGTCTGCACGCCGTCGCGCGCCGCGCTCCTCACCGGCCGCTACCCGACGCGTGCCCACGCCGCGAACCACGTCTACATGCCCACCGGCACGCCCACGGCAGCGCTGCGCGCGAGCCGCGGCTGGGCGAACGCGCTGCCACGCGACGAGATCCTGCTCCCCGAAGTGCTCCAACGCGCCGGTTATCGCACCGGCGCCTTCGGCAAGTGGCACCTCGGCGACATTCCCGGCCACCGGCCGACCGACTTCGGCTTCCAGGACTATTTCGGCCTGCTCTACAGCAACGACATGAACCCGACCAACGTCTGGCGCGGGGACGAGATCGTCACCCCGGCGGCGCAGATGGACCAGGCGACGATCAACGAACGGATCGCCGACGAGGCCATCGGCTTCCTCGATCGCAACGCCGCGCGACCGTTCTTCGCCTATGTGCCGTTCAGCGCGCCGCACTGGCCGCACGTCGCCAATCCGCGACACAAGGACGTCTCGGCCGGCGGCACCTACGGCGACGTGGTCGAGGATCTCGACCATCAGGTCGGTCGGATCATGGCGAAGCTGCACGAACATGGCTTGGACGAGAATACGATCGTGATCGTCACCAGCGACAATGGCGGCGACTTCGATGGCAGCGTCGGCCCCCTGCGTGGCCGCAAGACCGAGACCTTCGAGGGCGGCATGCGCGTTCCCGCGATCGTGATCTGGCCGGGCCGAACCACTCCCGGCACGACGAGCGACGAGATGGCGATGAACATCGACATCCTGCCAACCCTCCTGTCCAACCTCGGAATAGGTTTACCCCAGGACCGCGTCATCGACGGCGCCGACATGGCCCCTATCCTGAGCGGCGGCCAATCGCTCCACGATAACCTGTTCTATGTTTCGACCTGGAGCGGCCAGTACGAGGCCGTCCGCGACCGCGCGTTCAAGTTCCGGGACCCCGTAGTCGACAGAACCCTGATCTCACCTCCCCGCGGCGGGGCCGCACGTCCCGCGCTCTATTCGCTGGCGGACGACAACGAGGCGCACGACGTGTCCGCACGGCACCCCGACGAGCGGACGAGGCTGGAAGCGCAGCTAGAAGCGTTCCGTACCGAAACCAGTCGCAACGTCCGCGGCTGGAAGGACATTCGAGCGACCGCTTCCGAACGCCAGAAAGTCGGTGCTAATCCCTAGGAAGCTGCGGCACTGTCGACCGTGCTGCGAGCGCTGACCGAACCTCGCCCCAGACCGAAGGACCGTCGCTCGATCCGAAAAGCCTGCTTCGTGAACGAAAGGCGGGTTTCAAGAAAAAACAAAGGCTCGCTCAACGTCCGCAATATCGGCGGGCGCGGCCTACCCAAGACGACATAGTCTGGCCAATTCCGTCGCTAGCACCCCACCGTCAAAGCATCGGACAAATAGCACTTCCCACTCCGCCTCGCCGCGCCTAGGGAGCCGCATCCCCGGGGAGCCGCTCATGCGCGGCTGAGATGTGGCCAGCAGGCCGCGACCCGCTGAACCTGATCCGGCTGATACCGGCGTAGGGAGGGCTGGCGGCATGCCGTTGTCCCTCCATGGAGTGGACGTCAAACAGTGCCCTTTACCGTTACCCGCCTTACCCTGTCCGCGCTCGCATTGCCGGTCCTGCTGTCCGCCCCCCCGGCACACGCCGATGAAGCCGACAACGACGATCCCGCCAATATCCAGGTTGTCGGCTATCCCGATCCGCAAGGCCTCCTGCCCGATCAGACCGAACCCAAGGCGGTCAGCGCCATCTCGGCGGACTTCATCACCAAGCAGGCGCCGACTTTGAACGCCTTCCAGCTCGTCAACCTGCTGCCGGGCGCCAATGTCTCGACGAGCGATCCCTATGGTCTGTCTGCCAGTTCGGGGATCACCCTGCGCGGTATCGGCCAGGATGCGATCGGCGTGCTGATGGAAGGCGCGCCGCAGAACGACATTGGCTATTTCTATGCCTATCCCTCGCAATTCGCCGATGCCGAGAACGTGCGCCAGATCAGGCTCGCCCAGGGTGCCGTCGATATGGATGCGCCCGTCGTCGCGGCGGTGGGCGGGCTGCTGTCGCTGACGCTCGACGATCCCAAGGCCGCGATGGGCGGCCTGGTCAACCTGTCACTGGGTTCCTACAACGAGCGGCGCGGCTTCGTGCGGTTCGATACCGGCGAGATCGGCCGGACCGGGCTCAAGGCCTTCGTTTCCTATTCGAACAACCGCGCCGACAACTGGCGCGGCGCCGGCTTCGACAAGCGCCAGCACGTCGACGGCAAGCTGCTGCGCGAATGGGGTGACGGCAACCGCGCCTCGATCGCCTTTTCGTACAACGACGCCATCACCTCGACCTATCCCGCGCCGACCCTGGCCGATTGGCAGGCGGTCGGCCGCGATTTCAACTTCACGCAGCGCTACACCCCGGGCGATACCGCTTACTGGAAGCTCTACCGCGGCCCCTTCCGCAATTTCTATGTCGCGGCGCCGGTGCACCTGAAAATCAGCGACAAGGTCGCTTTCGACAGCACGACCTATATCCAGTTCGGCCACGGCAATTCGCCCTACGGCACGCAGCTGGCCGAGACCGGCAACTTCCTCGGCAACGAGGAACTGACCCAGCCGATCGCGCTGCCCGGCGCGGTAAACGGCGTGGCGACGGTGCTGGGCAACTGGACCGGCCAGCAGCGCCGCTTCGGCGAAGTCGCCAAGCTGACCTACGAAGCGGGCGCGCACCGGATCACCGCCGGGCTGTGGTTCGACTACGGCACCGACCGGGTGACCCAGTCCTATACCTCGATCGATGCGCAGGGCCGTCCGCTCGATGCCTGGGGCTATCAGGACAAGGCCATCCGCACCGCCGACGGCCGCCTGCTCGCCTATGAGAACCAGCGCACGGTCACCGTGACCAAGGGCTTCTTCCTGACCGACAGCATCGCCGTCGCCCCCAGGCTGGGCATCGACGTGGGATTCAAGGGCGTTCACCTGCTGCGCAATGGACGCAACTACCTGCCAGGGCCCCAGTCGAAAGTGCAGTTCGACGCTTTCGCTGCCCTGCCCCGCGCGGCCGTGCACTATCAGCTCGACGACCGGCAGCAGCTCTTCGCCAACGTCACCACCAACTTCCGCACGCCCAACGAGTTCGCGCTCTACGACAGCTACTACGGCGGCGTGCTCGTCGGCCAGGGTGCGGGGGCGCTGAAGAACGAATATTCGGTCTCGCAGGAGATCGGCTATCGCTACATCGGCCCCAGCCTGTCGTACTCGGTCACCGGCTTCCATTACCGCTTCCGCAACCGTCAGGTCGCAACGGTGGTCAACAGCGGCGGCGCCCTGGTCAATTCGACGATCAATGCCGGCAGCCAGACGTCCTACGGGCTCGACGGCGAGATCGACTGGCGTCCGGCCCGCGGCATGAGCCTCTATCTTTCGGGCGAATACCTGCACACGCGGCTGAACGACGATCTGCCGGTGGAGGGCGATCTCCTGCCGACCAGAGGCAAGCGCGCCGTATCGGCACCGCGCTTCCAGTTCGGCTTCGGTACGACCTATGATCGCGGCCGCCTGTTCGGCAGCACCGCGCTCAAATATGTCGGCCGCCAGTATGCCACGTTCATGAACGACGAGAGCATCAAGGGCTATGCGACGCTCGACCTGTCGATCGGCCTGCACCTGGCCGGCCTGGTCGACGATAAGCCGCTGGACCTGCGGCTCAACGCGATCAACGTGACCAATCCGAAGGTGCTGTCGGGCGTCTATGCGATCGCCAACAATGCGCAGGACACGATCGGGCGCAACGGCACGGTGATCGCCGGTTCGGCGCCCAGCTATTACATCGGCAGTGGCCGCGCCTTCGTGGCGACACTGTCGCGCGCCTTCTGACCATGAGCGGCGCCGCGCCCCCTGCCCGCCACCTGGTGCATGGCATGGGCATGGCGATGGAAGCGCCGACCTGGCCCGTGATCACGGCAGACGAGGCCGAGGCCGTGCTGGCGCTATTTCCCGAAGCCGGCCGGGTGGAACGCCTGTGCTGGCATTCGCCGCGCCCGTTCTCGGCGGCGACGCTGGTGGCGGCCGAATGCGGCGACTTCGTACTCAAGCGCCATCACAGCCGACTGCGGAGCGTCGCGGCGCTGGTCGAGGAGCACGCCTTCATCGCACACCTGCGATCCGCGGGACTCACGGTGCCCGAGGTCCTGGCATCGGCGGAAGGTGTGACCGCCGTCAGCCACGGCGACTGGACCTATGAACTCCATCGCAAGGCGCCGGGCCTCGATCTCTATCGCGACCGGCAGAGCTGGACGCCGTTCCTGTCCGCCGGCCATGCGCATGCGGCGGGCGTGGCACTGGCCCGGCTGCACCAGGCCGCGTGCGGCTTCACGGCCGGCGAGCGCGGAGCCTGGCCACTCGTCTCGAGCCTGACCATCCTGCCGGCGCACGATCCGATCGCTGCAGCCGAAGCCTATGTCGCCGCGCGGCCGGCGCTCGAGGAATTCCTGGCAGGCAAGCCATGGCGCGCAGAACTGGCGCGGCTGTTCGCGGCGCTCGCCGATGGGCTTGCCGACCTGCTGGAGCGCCAACCGCGCCTGTGGACGCACAACGACTGGCACCCGTCCAACATCCTGTGGTCCGAAGACGGCACGGCGAGCGCCATTTTCGACTTCGGCCTGGCGGCGCCGACCTGCGCGCTGCACGATCTGGCGACCGCGATCGAACGGACGGCGATCCCCTGGCTCGAACTCGCCGGCGGCAGCGCCGCCGACGTCGAGACCGCGCTGGCGATCCTCGCCGGTTACCGCTCGGTCATCGCGCTGACCGAAGATGACGTCGCCGGTGTTCTTCGACTGCTGCCGCTGATCCACATCGAATTCGCGCTGTCCGAAGCCGACTATTTCGCCGGCATCGTCGGCGACGACGCACAGGCGCAGGTCGCCTGGCAGGACTATCTCGTCGACCACGCGGACTGGTTCTTGGGGCCGGAAGGCCGAACCTTTCTACGCGACCTCGCAAGCGGAGCCTCGAGTTGATGTCCACGCTCGAGATCATCGCGGTCGCGGTCAGCTTCCTCGGGATTTGGCTCACCGCCAGGCGCTGGGTGCTGTGCTGGCCGGTCAACCTCCTGGCCTGCGCGCTCTATTTCAAGATCTTCCTCGATGTGCGGCTCTATTCCGACATGGTGCTGCAGGCGCTGTTCGGCATTGCGATCCTCTATGGCTGGATCGTCTGGGCCCGCGGCAAGGAAGAGAACGGCGAAATCGTCGTCGAGACGCTGACGCCGGGGCAGGCCTGCGCTGGCCTCGCGATTGGCGCAGCCGGCGCCCTGGCCATTGGATGGATCATCAGTCGCTACACCGACGCCGCCCTGCCGTGGATGGATGCGACGCTCAGCAGCTTCAGCCTCGTCGCCCAGTATTGGACGGCGCGCCGCCATGCCGCGAGTTGGCTGCTGTGGATCGTTGTCGATGCCTGCTATGTCGGGATGTTCGCGATCAAGGGACTATGGCTGACCGGTGGCCTCTACGCCGCGATGATCGTTCTGGCCGCAATGGGTTACACGCGCTGGCGCCGCGCGAAACATGCCGCGATCCCCGCTGTCTAGGCGGCCTCGTCTTTGAACGTGCAGCCGCTTTCAACGACAAGGCTTTCGGGCTCGAGTCCGCTAAGTCGGCACCGCCATCGTCGCCGCCACAATCGCAGGAGTTGCTTGCAGGCCAGCGCTCAGGCGGACTGGATACTGTAGTTGAACCACTCCGCCTGCCCATGGTCGTATAGCTGGACGATCTGGTCGGTAATCGTCAGCGAATAGTGGCTCGACGAACCCCGATCATACCCTTTCGCGTTCAGGCCATCGATCTCAAGGGTCACGAAGGCCTTGTCACCGCCATCGTAGAGTTCGGGAAGCGTACCGCCGAACTTGGCTGAGCGATCGCCGTCATAGCCTTGGAGGTGAGCACCACGCGCTTCAGCTCCGATCCGCAGGTCCCGGCCCGCCGCATGGTCGTGAACGCCAGCGACTGTTTGGCCGGTGGCATAGGCGAAAGCTGCGGCGGCAATCATGGCGCGAGTGTGCGGTGACATCGCGCTTCCTGACACCCGGGTCTCCGGAAAGGCAAGAGCGGACTGACGGTTGCCTTCAAGGAGTTCAAAGGAGCGCCCGAACGGCGCCAAAGTCGCGGTAGCCGCCAATACCGACATGCCCACTAGAAATACCCATTCGGGTAAACCTGGAGGCCCGACCGGGGATTGAGAGCGGACTGGCCTGCGGGGCAAATTGGACACCGCAATGACCAGGGCCCCGCAGCCCAAAGGAGAAACGATGTTCAAATCCGCTCTTTGGGCAACCGCGCTGTTCCTCGCGGCACCCATAGCCGCCGAAGTTCCGTCTTACCCCGCGCAATTCCAGTCACGCGACATCACCGCTAACGGCGTGACGCTCCATGTTCGCGTGGGCGGCAAAGGGCCTGCCGTTCTGCTCCTCCACGGCTATGGCGAAACGGGTGACATGTGGTCCCCGCTCGCGGCGGCGCTGAAGGACGATCACACCGTCGTCGTTCCCGACCTGCGAGGCATGGGGCTCTCGTCGCATCCGGCCGGCGGCTTCGACAAGATGACCCAGGGTCGCGACATGCAAGGCCTGCTCGCCGCCCTCGGCATCGAGCGTTACGACGTCGTCGCGCACGATATCGGCAACATGGTCGCCTTCGCGCTCGCCACGCAGCAGCCCGACCGGATCGGCCACCTCGTGGTGATCGATGCGCCGGTGCCGGGTGTGGGCCCCTGGGATGAAGTGCTGAAGATGCCGCTGCTCTGGCACTTCCGCTTCGGCGGCAAGGATATGGAGCGGCTCGTCGCGGGACGCGAGCGGATCTACCTCGATCGCTTCTGGAACGAGTTCTCGGCCAATCCGGCGCGTTTCGACGAGGCCTCGCGCCAGCACTATGCCGCGCTCTACGCGCGCCCCGGCGCGATGCACTCCGGCTTCGCGCAGTTCGCCGCCTTCGACCAGGACACCGCCGACAATCGCGCCTGGCTCGCGGCAGGCAACAAGCTGAAGATGCCGATCCTCGCGCTCGGCGGCGAGAAGTCGTTCGGCCCGATGATGGCCACGGTCATGCGCGCCGCCGCAACGAACGTGACCGAAGGCGTCGTGCCCGATTCCGGGCACTGGATCATGGAGGAGAACCCCGCGGGCACGGTCACGCGGGTGGTGACCTTTCTGAAGAGCGGGCAATGACGGGCCGGCTTAGCTGTGCCGCGGCGCTCGCGGTCGCGCTGTTCGGCGTCCCCGCCTCCGCCGGGACGCCGCAGGCCCGCCTGTCGCCCGCTGACATTGCCGCGCTCACCAAGGGCGGCGGTGGCCCCGGCACCTCCGGTGTCACCGGGATCCGCACGACCGTTCTCAATGGCGATCCGAGCGCCGCGGGCCCTTATACGATCGAGATCCGCGTGCCGCCGCACACCCGGATCGCCGCCCATACGCATCGCGACGACAGAACCGCGATCGTGGTCAGCGGCAAATGGTTCTTCGGCTATGGCGCGGCTGCCGAAGAGGCCCAGGTCAAGCTGCTGCCACCGGGCAGCTTCTACACGGAGCCCGCCGCGGTACCGCACTTCGCGCTGACGCGCGACGAGCCGGCGGTGGTCTACATCACGGGCCAGGGCCCGACCGACACCCACTACACCGAAGTCCGCTGAAGGGTTCCGCCATGACCTCCCCGAACGCCATCCGCGATCCGATCGCCGACGACCTGCTGACGCCGCAGAACGCGGCGCTGGTAATCATCGATTTTCAGCCGGTCCAGGTCGCTTCGATCGTCTCGATGGAACGCCGCGAGCTGATCGCCAACGTCGTCGCGGTCGCCAAGGCGGCGCAGCTCTATGGCCTGCCAGTGGTGCTTTCGACCGTCAACGTGGCGACTGGCCTCAACACGCCCACGATTCATCAACTGACCGCCGTGCTCGACGACGTCGAAGCGATCGACCGGACCGCTATCAACGCCTGGGAGGACGAGGATTTCGTCGCCGCGGTCAAGGCGACCGGACGCCGCAAGCTTATCATGGTGGCACTATGGACAGAGGTCTGCCTGACCTTCCCGGCCCTCGACGCCCTGCGCGAGGGCTTCGAGGTCTATCCGGTCGTGGATGCGGTCGGCGGCACGTCAGCTACTGCGCATCGCACCGGGCTGGAGCGGATCGTCCAGGCGGGCGCCAGACCCATCACCTGGATCCAGCTTGTTTGCGAACTGCAACGCAACTGGAACCGCGAAACGACGAAGGCGGGTTTCGCCGAGATCGTCTTTTCCTCGATCCACCCCTGACCAGGAGCGCCGCTCATGACCCGATTGTCCCTACGCCTAGTGATCGGTGCCCTCCTGGGCGCCGCTACCGTCTCGCAAGCCCAAGCCGCCCCGCCGGTGCGCAACGTCGTCCTCGTCCACGGCGCCTTCGCCGACGGCTCAGGCTGGAATGCGGTCGCGCAGATCCTCGAGCGCGACGGCTACCGCGTCACCATCGTCCAGCAGCCCGAGACCTCGCTCGAGGAAGACATCGCGGCGACCAACCGCGTGCTCGACATGCAGGATGGCCCGACTGTGCTCGTCGGCCACAGCTATGGCGGGGTCATCATCACCGAGGCGGGCAACAATGCCCACGTCAGCGCGCTGGTCTATGTCGCGGCCTTCCAGCCCGATAGCGGCGAAAGTCTCGCCTCGCTGGGCGAGAGCATGCCGCCCGCCTCGACCGCGGTGACGCCGACGGCCGACGGTTTCCTGTTCATCGCACCAGCAGCCTTCCGCGCCGACTTCGCGGCCGATCTCTCCGCGGACGTTGCGGCGCGCATGTCGCGATCGCAGGTGCCGCTCTCGATCCGCGCCGCCTCGGCCAAGGTCACGACGCCGGCGTGGAAGCGGAGGCCCAGCTATGCCGTCATCGCCACGCAGGATCGGTCGCTCAATCCCGACTTGCAGCGGCAGATGTACAAGCGCTCGGGGACGATCGCGACCGAGGTCGCCGCCAGCCATGCGGTCTACATCTCGCAGCCGGCCGCGGTGGCGGCAGTGATTGAAAAGGCCGCAACGCGCGGGGAATGACCCCAGCCCGCGCCCGATCCTGCGTGCGTTCGGCTCTGCGCGGACCTGACGCCGCGACGATTGGTGATTGTCGCGGCCGCGGGCATTGGCGATACGCGTTGCACGGCAGGGCGGCGAGCGCCTCCGGCGATGCGATAGAGGCCAGTCGAATGATCCGGTCGTGCCTGACCAGAATTGGCCCGCTCGCGCTTTCGTCGGTCTCGCTGCTCGGGAGCTCAGGCGGCATAGCGCAGATGCCCTCGCCGGGTTTCGAGGCTTACAAGCACGTCCGCGCCGCCGCTGACGACGGCGCCCCCGACGGGCTCCTGAGGATCGCGCAGACCCCGGACGGCTACCTGTGGCTCGCCGGCGATGCGCTCTATCGCTTCGACGGGGCGACCTTCGAGCGGATCGACTGGCCTGAACGGTCCGGCAAGCGGCACGCGTCGCCATCGGCGCTCATGGTCAGCGCCCGCGGCGAGCTCTGGATCGGCCTGCGCGATACAGGTGGGGTGGCCGTCTACCGCAATGGTGCCCTGCAGGACATGCACATGCCCGATCCGCCGCGCGGTCTGGCAGCCTTCGCCCAGATGCCCGACGGCACGGTCTGGGCGTCTTCGATGGGCCTCGACAAGCGGCTGCAGCGGCTGCGCGGTTCTCGCTGGGAGTCCATGGACGACGCCCTGGGACTGCCGAGCGGCTACATCATGGACCTGATCATGGCACGCGACGGCGGGCTGTGGGCCGCACTGAGCGCAGAGGATGGTGAAAGCGGCGCGTTGGCGTTCCTGCCCCCGCGTGCGACACGGTTTCGAACCGTGCCCGTGCGGCTCTCGGGACGCCCCAAGATCGCGCTCGATCACAGTGGCGCGCTATGGGCCTCAGATGCCAACGGCACGCGCATGCTGTTCGACGCTCGCGGCGCGCCCGCGCGCCCGGGCATCGCCTTTCCGCCCGTGCCAGGCGTGGTCCGCGCCGCCATAAGCTTCGACGGCAGTGGTGGGCTTTGGGGCACGACCGCGGCGGCGGGCATGTTCCACATCGCCGATCCGCTGGCCCGGCCCGGCACACCCGGCGCGCGGCTCCAGCGATTTGGTGCCGCAAACGGCCTCACGTCCGACACGACCTATGCGTCGCTCATCGATCGCGAGGGCAATGTCTGGATCACGACGGAAAGCGGCATAGATCAATTTCGCCGGGCCGCGGCCCAGCAGGACACCCTGGTCCCGGCCGATCCCGAACATGGGCTCGCGATGGCTCGCGCCAGCGACGGGACCATCTACATCGGGTCACGCCGGACGCTGTTCCGCGTTTCTCCGCAGGCCGCCGCCAGGCAGGTTCTGACGTTGAGCACCGACGAGATCTCGATCTGCCCCGCTCGTGCGGGGGGCGTCTGGGTCGTCGAGCCCGGCCAGGTGATACGCGTGCACGGCGATCGAGCGGACAGATCCCCAGGCTATCCGGGCGGCGAGGCGAAGATTTCCTGCGCCGAAGACGGTAGCAGCCGCCTCTGGCTCGGGCTCGCCGGCGGCGGCCTCCTGTGGCGCGACACATCCGGCTGGCATCGGGCCGAAGGCGCGCTCGCCAAGCTCAAGATCTGGGACCTGACCACGACGGCGCAGGGCGATCTCGCCCTGATCGTTCCGCCCGACATCGCCATTCTGCATGGCGATCGGCTCGAGAGGATTGGCCTGGCGGCAACGGGCGTCGGCACCCCCTGGGCGATGATGCCCGGAAATCGCCCGGGCTCGGACGACCTGTTCATCAGCGGCAGCACCGGCCTCGTGCGCAGGCGCGGAAATATCCTGCGCCATCTCGACGAGAAACGCCTTCCCTGGATCACCTGGATCCGGACACTCCAGCAGACTGCCGACGGGACGACCTGGCTGTTCAGCCGCACCGGCGTATACAAGGTCGCCACGGCCGATTTCGATCGCGCTTTCGACGATCCGCGCGCGCCGCTGCCCTACACCAAGTTCGACGCCTTGGACGGGCTGGCCAGCACCGTTCAACAAGGCGGCTTTTCGGGCCCGCAAAGCGGCGTTGGCGGCGATGGCAGAATCTGGTTTCTCAACCGCCAGGGCGCCGCCTTCTTCGACCCTGTACACCTCCAGCCGAACAGTCTCCCGCCACCGGTGACGATCCGATCGCTCGCAAGCGGCGGGCGGACATGGCGCGATCCGATCGATGTCGTCCTCCCCAAGGGCTCGCGCGTGATCGACATAGCCTATGCGGGTTTGAGCTTCACCGTGCCGCAGCGCGTGCACTTCCGCTACCGGCTCGAAGGCGTCGACGATGCCTGGGTCGATGCGGGGGCTCGACGGACGGCTTCCTACGCCAACCTGAGCCCCGGTCGGTATCGCTTCCAGGTGATCGCGCGAAACAGCGACGGCGTCTGGAACCGCAAGGGCGCCACGCTGAACTTCGAAATCGAGCCCACTTTCGTGCAGAGCTGGCCCTTCAAGCTGCTATGTGCGGCCGCGCTGCTCGCGCTGCTGTGGTTTGCCTATTCGATGCGGTTGCGCAGCGTTGCCGAACGCATCCGCATGCGGATGACCGAGAGGGCCGAGGAACGCGAGCGGATCGCCCGCGAACTCCACGACACCCTGCTGCAATCGGTCCAGGCCCTGACGCTTCGCTTTCAATTGGCCGCCGACGATCTGCCGGAGGGCGCCCCCGAACGCGCCTCGCTGATCACCGCGATCGATACGGCCGACAAGGTCATCGCCGAAGGGCGCGACAGGGTGCGCGAACTGCGCACGCAGCAGGATGGCGATCTCGAGCAGATGCTCTGCGACCTTATCGCTCGTCTGGAATTCGGCGCCGCCGTCAGCGTGTCGATTTCCTCGGACGCCGCGGCGCGACGTCTCGATCCGGCGACGCTCGACGAAATTTCGCGGATCGCAAGCGAAGCGCTTTTCAATATCCGACGTCATGCCGACGCCACCGAGGTGACGGTCGAAATCCACTACCTGCCGAACCTGCGGATCCGCTTCGCGGACAACGGCCGCGGAATAGACGCGCAAATCGCGGCGGCCGGCGGCAAGGCGGGCCACTATGGGCTGATCGGCATGGCGGAACGCGCCAGGCGGCTGCGCGGCCGCCTCGTGATCCGGCGCCAGAACGATCGCGGGACCGAAGTCCTGCTGACAATCCCGGGTACGATCGCCTACGATCGCCGCACTACCCGACCGGGGAGATCATGATGCCGCCGCCCATCCGCGTCCTCATCGTCGACGATCATCCGATGGTGCGCGACGGCATCGCCGCGCTGCTCAGCCGGCAGGCCGACATGGAGCCCGTCGGCGAAGCGTCGAACGGTATCGAGGCGATCGAGAAGTTCCGCGAGCTTTCGCCCGATCTGACGCTGATGGATGTACAGATGCCAGGCATGGGCGGCGTCGAGGCGATCGCCGAGATACGCAGCCTTGCGCCGGACGCGCGCATCTTGGTGCTGACGACCTACCCCGGAGATGCGAACGCAGCGCGCGCCATGAGAGCGGGCGCCGCCGGTTATCTACTCAAGAATGGAATTCGTCTCGAGCTGATCGACGCCATCCGATCCGTTCATTCAGGCCGACGAGCGATCTCTGCCGACATCGCTCATGCCATTGCCACCCATGCTCTCGACGACATGCTGACCGATCGCGAGGTCGAAATCCTCAGGCTCGTTTCCGAGGGGCACGCCAACAAGCAGATCGCCTGGCGATTAAACCTCTCGAACGACACCATAAAAGCTCAGTTGAAGGCGATCTTCACGAAACTCGGCGTTCATGACCGGACCCATGCAGTTACGCTCGCCACGCGTCGAGGCTACATCAATCCTTTCTCTTGAGCGACATCTCGCAGTCGAGCGTCATGAGGCTAAAAATAATCCCACCGCGGCCGATGATGGACGAAGGACTACCTTCATCCCGAACGGAACGGCACAGAAATATCGGCTATGTTGGCGTTCTGAGAATGCCCTCTGTCCGCACTTCGTTTTTGAGCACCGCATCGCCCTAACGCGCTTTAAAGGTATCACCCGCCCAACTTCCCGCGATCTGCTTCCCATTTCCAGTGAGATGAATTGCGGTAGGTCTGCGCTCCCCACTGAGATATTCAACGAAGTAGTTTTCACCATCGATACTCTTGTAGAGCCCAGCTCCGGTAGGAGCACCACTCGCAAAGCGGCCGCGATATTCGCTCCCATCGGCCCACACCATACGGCCAAACCCGCTGATTGCCCCACTTGAGAATTCACCTGCGTAGAAATCAATGCCGGCCTTGGCCGCATCACCGTCGAAGCTGACTTTGCCGTAGCCTGCACGGCGGAGTTCGTTGCCTGCCGTACTCAGCATTCCGAGGTACTTCTCCCCTGTAAAGCTTTCCGACGCCGCACCAGCCGCCATTGCTGCCGTGGAATTCCATCGATAAGCTGCAACCTCGCCATAAAACGTCGCACCGTCAACCTTGGGTTCACCACGATAATCCCAGAGGCCAGACCGATGCTCCGTACGGCGGAGCGAAGGTTTGCCCGCGATATCCGGCTGAAATGTTTCGGCAGCGGCAAGTGAAGCTCGTTCAGCAGCGTTGTTCGCTAAGACTTCTGCATCGTGAGCACGGTCAGCCGAGGCCTCACCCTCATCAACAATTTCTTTTTCAGCCGACGTCAATGCAGGCGGATCTATTCGCGGCAAGCCCAGACCATACGCTTTAAGCGTACCGTCGTGTTCCTCACCGGCAAGTATGTAAGCTCTGCGCACATCCGGATTGGTCATCAGTGCAGAAGGAGCGAGAAATGCCCACTTCGCCGCGGTTTGGTCGCTTGCGTTGAGACCCAGGTCACTGCCTTCCACAACGGCCTTGAGCGCTTTAGCTGCCGCTAGAAAGGCAACAGGATCCGCACCGGTGGCTAGGGCCTCGTAGTCGCTGGGCATCTTCTCACGCACATATTCACGCAAGGTCTTGCCTTTAACTTGCTGATTAAGAATGCGATTGGCCACTTCGCTCGAGTAGCGCCCATCACCGTAAACGAGCTTCTCCCCGGGACCAGGCGCTTCCGTGAGGATCGTGGGCAACCGGGAAACTGCCACAAATAGAAAACCCGGCTGCTTTTTTGCAGTATCGAGGAAAGTCACGGTCTTACGCACGGCATTTGCCGATAGACGATCAAAAGTGAGCCAGATCGGCTGTGGCCGTTCGGTCTGGGCATCATATGTGGCAGCTATCGCATTCTCCACCTGCACCAGCGCGTCACGCGCTTCCTGTGGAATGTCAGCGACGCTCCGGATCAACGCAACTTTCGCAGCCGCATCGCGTGCTTTGAAGAATGTGTCCACGATAGCAGTCTTATTCGTTTTCAGCGAAAGGAACTGCAAATCGATCCGGACTGCCGTGACAGTTGAACTGCCAATGAAAGTGGGCCCGAGGAACGAGTTAAGGATGGCGCCGCTTTCATTGATCGCGAAGCCCCTGGATCCGCCACTTGAGCGTGAAAATCTAGCGAGTTCGATTACCGCTATCTCGGTAGAAGGACCACCATTTTGGCTTACACCTATCCGAGCCACCAGAGAACCGGACTTGCTCCTCCGAACAAATAAGCTGGCAACCCGCTCAAAAAAATCTCTCTTCTCGGACCTTGTCATACTGTCAACATAAGATTCATCCAGTTCTGGCGCCGAGAAACTCAACCATATCCGTCCGTAATAATCGGATGCCGCAGCGTCGTTGCACTTGACGTAGACCCGCGTGTTCGTGGTATCGAAAGCGCTCTCTCGCATGCAGGCCTTGAAACGTTCTGGAAGTGCCGGGTCGTCGGCTGCTTGAGCAGGATTCATGCTCAAGGCTGTCATCATGAATGCGCCGAAGTGCGCGATCATAAAATTATTCATGATTCCCCCGAATATTGACTTCCAACCCCTATCTATTACTTTATTTTTCATCAATTGCAATCGAAAATTGCTAGTAAAATTTGGATCTCTGTCGACATATCTTTGGAAAAAGGACAAATTTTACTGCGAAGTTGTTTTCCTAGAGCTTAGAAGTCGGACAATATTACTCGATCGGCTGCAGCGTGGCCCTGGCATCGCAAGTCGAATGACCGCTAGCAGGTATCTTGGACCCGGGGCTCCAAGGACAGCTTTGTCGGCGTTCTAAGCTATCGCGTCAGCAGACGCGCCAGCCACGCATCCCGCGCCGCAAGGCACTCCTTTGCGATCCTCGTCTGCGGCGCGATGTCGTAAAATCCGTGGAAGGCGCCGCTCCAGACGTGCAATTCGCAGGCGCCACCCGCCGCCCAGATCCGGCGTGCATAGTCGACCGCTTCGTCGCGGAAGACCTCTTCGGAGGCTACGTCGATGAAGGTCGGCGGGAGCCCGGACAAATCCATCGCACGCGACGGTGCGATTGCCGGATCGATGTCGGCGGCCCCGTAACGCTCGCCGAGGAGCGCTTGCCAGGCGGTACGATTGCTCACGCGGTCCCACACCCCGATGCCATCGTTGGCAATCGTCGAGGACGTCCGGTCGCGGTCGTCGAGCATCGGGCATTGCAGCAATTGCCCGAGAAGTCGCGGACCTGCGCGATCGCGCGAGAGCAACGCTACACCCGCAGCGAGCCCGCCACCGCCGCTGCCACCGAAGACGACGATCCGCTCACGATCCAGACCGAGCGCCTCGGCCTGCTCGGCCATCCAGCACAGCCCGGCATAGCAATCTTCGAGGCCAATCGGTGCCGGGAACTCGGGTGCCAGCCGATATTCGATGGTGACGCAGACCGCATCGTGTTCGATCGCCCATTGCACCGCCGGGGCCATGCCCGAAAAGCGCGTGCCCATGACCATCCCGCCGCCGTGGATGCAGTAGATGCTCGGCCCGCGCCCCGTCCTTCCGCGCCGCGTGATGACCGAGACGGTCAGCTCCGCACCATCATGGCCCGCGATCGACATGTCGATGCAATCGACCGCGACGTCGCCGATCAGGTCCTCGCGGCTCTGCGCGCTGAGCGCGCGAAACCGCGGAAGGTCGGCCAGTGTCATGCCGCGCGGCACGAAGCCGTCGAGGCCGGGAAGAATAGCCGCGAGTTCGGCGTCGTAACTCGGGGCCTTGGTCATGAAATCTCAGTGTTGGATGCCAGCGCCGTCGCGACGCGCAGTTCCCAAGCCAGCGCACCCTGCGCCCGCGCCAGATCCCGCGCCTCTCGCAGCATCGCCTCGCTCGCGGCGTGATCGCCGGCGTCGCGCAGGATCTCGGCCTTGATCCGCATGAGTTCGGGCATGGCGAAAAGCTCGCCACGCGCGATGCAGATGACCTCTGTCGCGTCGATGACTTCGCGCGCCTCTTCACGACGCGCGTCGAGCCTCAGCGCGCGCGCCAGCGCCAGCGAGAACAAGGTCGTCTGCAGCTCGTAACGCGCCGCGCGCATACCCGATAGGCTGGTTCGAAGCGCATCGATCGCCTCGCCAGTGACCCCGCGCGCGATCGCCAGCTCGCCGCGGAAGCCCTCAGCCGCGGCGATGTAGGGCTCCAGCGCATTGGCCTCGGCGCAATCGGCAAAGGCCGCGAGCGCGGTTTCGGCCGAAGCGAAGTCTTCCCTCCAGAGGTGGACCGTCAGCGACCAGATCAGCGCGATGCAATGAGTCACCGGATGATCGAGCCGCTCGGCCTCGCGCAGGGTCTGCTCGGCAACCTGGCGCCCCTGGTCAGCCTGCCCTGACAACCATAAGACGCGTGCCAGGGCGATGCCCGAGCGGTTGCGATGATCGAAGCCGTAGTGGATCGTGCGGTTGCGCTGCGAGGGGGGACTGTTCGCCAGCGACAGCTCCAGTTCGCGGCGCGCGCGCGCCTGATCGCCGGCCAGGTGCTGCGAGATGCCCGACAGCGAATAGGCGATGCCCAGGGCCTCGGGCTCGCCGATCTCCTCGGCAACGCGCACGGCTCGTTCGGCATGGTCGACGGCGATGGCATAGTCGCCGATGCGTTCGTGGAAGATGTGGAGCCGGCCGAGCATGCGCAGCTCGTTCCAGCGATCCCCGAGCGCGGTCGCGATATCGAGCGCGCGGGCGAGCGCGGCTCCCGCCGCCTGGCTGTTGCCGCGCGTGAACATCAGCGAGAGGCCGAGCGCGCCCTGCAGTTCGAATTCGGTCGCGGTCCCGCGCCGCGAATTCTCGATCAAGTCGAGCGCCCGCATAGACCAACCGCGACATTCGATCAGATGCGAAAGGTTGAGGAACACCGGCACGCTCGCCGCGGCGAAGCGCACGGCCATCGCACGATTGCCACTTTCGCCGAAGCACCAGTCGAGCGCGCTGCGGATATTGCCCAGTTGCTGGCGCAGCGGCGCGATGTCGCGAAGCGCGTTCGCGCCCTCCTCGGGGATCGCTTCGAGCTCGCTCAGATAGAAGGCGGCATGACGGCAGGCGACGGCCTTGGCGGCCTCCACGCCCTGCGCCGCGAGCTTCTCGCGCGCATAGGCACGAGTCATCTCGAGCAGGCGATAGGTGCCGTTGCGCAGGCGATTGGGCGCCACCAGCGACTTGGCAACGAGTTCGTCGAGCACAACAACGATAGCGTCGGCGCCCATGGCCGCATCGCCGACCACGGCGATCGCCGCGTCGATCGAAAAGGGACCGACGAAGACCGAGAGCCGCGCGAGCACCAGCCGCTCGGCCTCCGAGAGCAGAGCGTGGCTCCAGTCGAGCATGGCTTGCAGCGTCTGTTGGCGCGGTTGCGCGGTACGGCGCCCCGCCCAGGCCAGACTGAAACGCTCGCCGAGCTGACGCGCGGTCGCGGAAAGGCCATGCGTCGCGGCCCGAACGGCGGCGAGCTCGATCGGCAGGGCCATGCCGTCGAGCTGACGGCACATGTCGGCGATCAGTTGCGCGGCCTCGGCGTCGAGCATCATCGTGCTGTCGGCGGCCGAGGCGCGTTCCCAGAATAGCTGGACGGCCGGATAGGCCAGAAGTTCGTCGCGCGAGAGACCGCCCGTATCCACGGGATAGTCGAGTGCATGGAGCCGATGGACGTGCTCCTCGCGGACTCGGAGCGGCTCGCGCGAGGTGGCGACTATCCGCACGCCGGGACACTCTTCGAGGATGCGCTCGATGACCCGCGCGACGGGCTCGACGATGTGCTCGCAATTGTCGAGGACGAGCAGGAACGACAGGTCGCGCAAGTGCCCGAGGATCACCGCCAGCGGCTCCTCGCTGAGCACGCCCACCCCCATGGCGCCGGCTATCATCGAGGGCACGAGCGCCGGGTTTTCGAGCATTCCGAAGTCGACGAACACGACCTGGCCGTCGAACCGGTCGACCAGCCGATGCCCGAGCTCGATCGCCAGCGAGGTCTTGCCGACGCCGCCCGAGCCGAGGATCGTGAAGAGCGGCGTCTCGACCACGCGCGCTTCGAGCAGCACCAGATCGGATTCGCGGCCGATAAGCTTCGACAGCCGCGGCGGCAGGTTGACCGGCTTGCGCGCCGGCGAAGTCTCGCGCGACAGCTGCGGTTCGGCCGAAGCCGGCGTACCCTGCGATTGGACAGGTGCGACGAAGGCATAGCCGACGCCGACCTGCGTCGCGATGTAGCGCGCACCGCCCTCGCCATCGCCCAGCGCGCGGCGCAGGCCCACCATGTGGAAGCGCAGGCTGCCGTCCTCGACGATGACGTCGGGCCAGACGCGCTGCAGGAGTTCGCGCTTCGACAAGACCTTACCGGGTTGCTCGACCAGCGCGGTCAGCAGGTCGAGCGAGCGCCCGCCGATCTCGACGCGCGCGCCGTCGCGCGTGAGCGAGCGTTCGCGCGAATTCAGGCAGAAGGGGCCGAAGGCGACTTCTCCGATCGGGGGAAGAGCAGGCCTGTCCTCCACAATCCGATGCCTTCCGACTAGCGCCCCGCCGGGCCTTGGGCCTGGCGGTATCGCGCGCTGGGCGCCCGCGCCCTAGTATCCATTGGTATGAGCTTTCCTCGCTCGCGGGGTACAGGTCAATGACGGGCTGCGGCACGACTGTGCATTCGGACGGACTTGGCGGCACGGCGGTTTCCTGGTCATCGGCGATCACCCGACAATGCCCCTTCGCGTGCGCGCGGCCAGTTAGGTGCTGTTAGCCGGCACGATACGCGATCTCACAAGCCATAACGGGCGCTTCAGACCGGCTCGGCCTATTCGATGTCGGGCCGAGACCACGACCGGAAGGATGACCCGAGATGACCGCCTTCGACGCCCCCGCCCTGCCGCGCCGCGATTTCCTCGGCCTGGCGACGCTTGTCACCGCCGCTGCCCTGGCCCCCGCCGGATCGGCGGTCGCCGCTGCGACGCCAGCGCCGTTCACCGGCCTCAAGCAGATCGACGCCGGGCCGCTCTCGATCGGTTACGTCGAGATGGGGCCCGCCCGCGGCAAGCCGGTGCTGCTGTTTCACGGCTGGCCCTACGACATCCACGCCTTTGCCGAAGTGGCGCCAATGCTGGCGACCAGGGGCTATCGCGTGATCGTGCCGCACCTGCGCGGCCACGGCAGCACGCGCTTCCGCGACGCGGCGAGGCCCCGCAACGGTCAGCAGGCGGCGATCGCCGCGGACGGCATCGCGCTGATGGACGCGCTCGGCATCCGCCAGGCCGTGGTCGCAGGCTTCGACTGGGGCGCGCGCACCGCCGACATCATGGCCGCGCTGTGGCCCGAACGGTGCAAGGCGCTGGTCTCGGTCAGCGGCTATCTGATCGGCAGCCAGGCGGCCAATGCCAAGCCGCTGCCACCCAAGGCCGAACTCCAGTGGTGGTACCAGTTCTACTTCGCCACGGAGCGCGGCCGCGCCGGCTATGCCGCCAACACCAATGCCTTCAACCGTCAGATCTGGGAACAGGCCTCGCCGAAGTGGGCCTTCGACGACGCGACCTTCGCACGCTCGGCAGCTTCTTTCGTCAATCCCGATCACGTCGACATCGTCATCCACAACTACCGCTGGCGGCTGGGTCTGGCCGAAGGCGAAGCGCGATACGACGCGCTCGAGGCGCGGCTGGCGGCGGGCCCGACCATCGCGATCCCCACGATCACGATGGAAGGCGACGCCAACGGCGCGCCGCATCCCGATCCGGCCAACTATGCCGCGAAGTTCACCGGCAAGTACGCGCACCGCCTGATCACCGGCGGCGTGGGCCACAACCTGCCGCAGGAAGCGCCGGCCGCCTTCGCGCAGGCCGTGATCGACGTGGATGCACTGTGATGCCTCGCGCGATCACCCGCCTGCGCGCCGCCGTCGCCGGTTTGGGCCTCAGCGCCGTGCTAGTCACGGGCCTGACCGCCTCGGCCGCGGCGGAGGATGCGCATGACGCGCCGCTGGCTTCGCCGATCTACGGCGTGACCTTGCCCCAAGGCTATCGCAGCTGGGAGCTGATCGCGCCGGCGCAGGAGGCCGCGCCGCTCGACGAATTGCGCGTCACCCTGGGCAACCCTACGGCTATCGAAGCCTATCGCGAGGGCAAGCTGCCCTTCCCCGACGGCACTGTACTGGTGAAACTCGCCTGGAAGCACGTGCCTTCGCCCGAATTCGGTCCGGCCTCGATCCCCGGCGCGGCGACGACTGTCCAGGTCATGGTCAAGGACGCCAAACGCTATGCCGCCACCGGTGGCTGGGGCTTCGGCCGCTTCGTCAACGGCAAGCCCGTCGATCGTGCGCAGCACGAAACCTGCTTCGCCTGCCACCAGGGCCTGGTGAAGGACCACGACTACGTTTTCACCCGCTACGCGTCATGATCGGACCGGGCGGGCAACTCCCCAAGGAAAGGAAATAGCGATGTCGAAAGTTTGGCTGGTCACCGGCAGCGGCCGGGGACTGGGGCTCGAAGTCGTGCGCGCGGCGCTCGCCGCGGGTGACAGCGTGGTCGCGACCGCGCGCGACACGAGTACCCTCGTGCGACTTCTGGCCGAGCACGAAAACACCCTACGCCTGTTCGCGCTCGACGTGACCGATGCCGACGCCGCGCAGGAGGCGGCGGACTTCGCGGTCGCGGCCTTCGGCCGGATCGACGTGCTGGTGAACAACGCCGGCTATGCCCACCTCGCGCCGTTCGAATTGATCGAGGCGCGCGACTTCCGCAACCAGGTCGACACCAATTTCTACGGCGTGGTCAATCTGGTGCGCGCGGTCCTGCCGGTCATGCGTCGTCAGCGTTCGGGCCACGTGATCAACGTCTCTTCGGTCGGCGGGCGCGTGACCACGCCGGGCCTGTCCGCCTACCAGTCCGCCAAATGGGCGGTCTCGGGCTTCACGGAAATCCTGGCCAAGGAGACCGCGGGCTTCGGCGTTCGCGCGATCGCGGTCGAGCCCGGCGGCATCCGCACCGACTGGGGCACCGGCGCCACCGAGGACGACAGCCCGATCCCCGCCGACTACGACGGCTCGGTCGGCGCAGCGCACCGCCGGCTGGCCGTGCATACCGGCAACGAGGTCGGCGATCCCGCCAGGATCGCCCAGGTCATCGTCGACCTCTCGCGCCGCGACGACCTGCCCGCCCATCTGATCCTCGGCTCCGATGCGCTCGCGGCCTTCGCCGCCAGCGAGGACCTGCGCCGGCGCGAAATGGAAGCCTGGCTTCCGGTCAGCCAGTCCACCGACTTCTGAAACGACGAAGGGCGGCGCGCCCCCAGACACGCCGCCCTTCGTTTTGCCTTGCGGCCCGCCTCACTTGGCGACCGCGGCCTTCTCGATCAGCGCCGCGACCGCCGCCGGGTTCGAGACCATCACGACATGCGAGGCGCCCTTGATCACCTCGGTCTGCCGCGAGCGGGCGCGTGCGGCCATGAAGCCGAGCGCCTGCGGGGGGATGTTCTTGTCCTTGTCGCCATAGACGAACCAGGCGGGCACGTGCTTCCAGGCCGCGCTGGTCGCCGCCTCGTTAAGCGCGACGTCGGTGATCGGCCGCTGTCCCGCGGCCATAAGCTTGGCCTCGGCCTCTGGCACGTCGGCGGCAAACTGGTCGTGGGAGCGCGGCTGCTGGATGTAGAGATCGTTGCCACCGCCCGAGAGCGGCACGGGCGGTGCCAGCGCCGGCCCCAAGGTGGCGCCGGGGAACTTGCCGCTGAGGCCTGCAGCGGTCTCGCCGGTGTCGGGCGCGAAAGCCGCGACATAGACCAGCGCCTTGACGTTGGCATGGCCTTCGGCCGCCTCGCTGATCACCGAACCGCCGTAGGAATGGCCGACGAGCACGACCGGCGCGGCGATGCTGGTCAGCACGTCGCCTACCGCCCGGGCGTCGCCGTGCACCGAGCGCAGCGGATTGGCCGCGGCGACCACGCTATAGCCGTCACGCTGGAGGATGCTGATCACGCCGTTCCAGCTCGATGAATCGGCGAAGGCGCCGTGGACCAGGACGATCGTGGGTTTGCCGGTGGACGATGGGGCGGCCGGTGCCTGCGCCTGGACGGCGGGGGCGATCAGCGCGGCGGCGAGCGCGAACGCGCCGAGAGCAGTCTTCTTCATGGGAAGCTCCTTCCGTTGGGATTGGGGATCAGACGAGGATGACGGCGGCGTCGATGTTGCCGGCGACCGCCTTCGAATAGGGACAGGTTCGCGAAGCCGCGTCAATCACCGCCTGCGCCTGGTCGCGATCGAGCCCCGGCAGACAGACCTTGAGCCGCGCGGCCAGCGTATAGCCGTCATCGCCGAGCCGCAGATCGACTTCGGCGTCGATCGCCAGGTCGGCCGGCAAGGTGACGCCCTGCTGCTTGGCAGCGATGCCCATCGCGCCTTCGAAGCAGGCGGACCAGCCGGCGGCGAAGAGCTGTTCGGGATTGGTGCCCGCACCGGCGCTGCCGGGCGCGGCAAGCTGGATGTCGAGCCGGCCGTCCGAACTGCGCGCGGCGCCTTCGCGGCCACCGGTGACGTGGACATGGGCGGTATAGAGGGTCTTGGGAGTCTGGGTCATCATGGGTCTCCTTGGGTTCGGATCGGGATGCTCAGCGCAGCGGCCGGAATGCGGCGCGGACTTCCTCGGTGAAGATCGCCGGCTGCTCCCAGGCGGCGAAATGGCCGCCGTTCGTCGCTTCGCTGAAATAGGTGAGGTTGTGATAGCAGCGCTCCGCCCAGCTCCGCGGAGCGCGGTAGATCTCGCCGGGGAAGACCGTCACGGCGACGGGCAGTTCGGCGATGTCGATCGCGTTGAAATTGTTGCTGTGATCTTCCCAATAGATCCGCGCGGCCGAGGCGCCGGTGCGGGTCAGCCAGTAGAGCGAGATATCGTCGAGCATCTCGTCGCGCGTCAGCACGCGCTCGGGGTCGCCGCCGCTGTAGGTCCAGGTGGCGAACTTGTCGTAGATCCAGGCGGCAAGGCCCAGCGGCGAATCCACCAGCGCATAGCCGATCGTCTGCGGCCGCGTGACCATCATCTCGGCGTAGCCCGAACTGTCGCGATAGAAGGTTTCGAGCGCATCGAAGGCAGCGCGTTCCGGGGCCGAAAGCGTGGCCGGTGCGGACCCGCCGGCCTTGAGGATCGCGGCGATCTCGGCGGGAACGGTCCCAGGCATGTTGAGGTGCACGCCGATCAGACCGGGCACCTTTTGCAGCGCCATCCGCTGCGAGATCACCGAACCGCAGTCGCCGCCCTGCGAGACGTAGCGCTCGTAGCCGAGCCGCCGCATCAAGGTGCCCCAAGCGCGGCCCACGCGGTCCGAACCCCAGCCCTTACCGGCAGGCTTGGCCGAGAAACCGAAGCCGGGGATCGAGGGCACGACGAGATGGAACGCGTCCTCCGCACGGCCCCCGTGCGCGACGGGATCGGTCAGCGGGCCGATAACCTTGAGGAATTCGAGGATCGAGCCCGGCCAGCCGTGCGTCATGATCATCGGCATCGCGTTTTCATGACGCGAACGGACGTGGATGAAGTGGATGTCGAGCCCGTCGATCTCGGTCAGGAACATCGGCAGGGCGTTGAGCTTCGCCTCGAGCTTGCGCCAGTCGTAGCCCCCCGCCCAGTAACGCATCAACGGCTGCAGCCGGTCGGTGCGCACGCCCTGGCTGTCGTCGGCGACGGTCTCACGCTCGGGCCAGCGCATCGCGGCGACGCGACGTTTCATGTCGGCGATTTCGGTCGCGGGAACGGCGACCTTGAACGGGCGGATCGCCGGCAGGGCGACCTGCGCACGGCCCGCGCCGGGGATCAGGCCAGCCGCCCCAGTCAGGGCTGCGGCGGCGACGAACTGGCGGCGTGACGTGGTGAGGCTATCGTCCAAAATGCATCTCCTGGGGCCGCGAGGGCGGAACGTCAGGCAGATAGGCCGGTGGACGGGCCCGGGCTCGTTATGCGCTGTGATGGCCTGTTAGCTGTGGGCTTCGCGAACCTAACGCCGCCGCGCAGAGCCTAACGCGCTTCCGGCCTCCGGCACTCCTATGTCCGCTCGAGCGCCGGGAACACGCCCCGCCACGTCGGAAAGGATAGCCTCATGTCGATCAAGCGCCGCTCGCTGGGTTTCGCGGCGATCGCCCTGCTCGCCGGCGTCGCGACCACCGCGATATGCCTCGCCAGTCCGGGCGCGCCGATCGGTCTCGACGGCAGCAGTATCGCCGACACGCCCGGCGATCCGATCCCGCTCCTGCTCGCCGGCAGGACCTGGCTGAACGGCCGGCCGACGCCGCAGTCGCTGCGCGGCAAGGTGGTCCTGATCAACTTCTGGACCTACTCGTGCATCAACTCGCTGCGGCCGCTGCCTTACCTGCGTGCCTGGCAGGCGAAGTACCGCGATCGCCTGGTGGTGATCGGCGTCCACACGCCCGAGTTCGGTTTCGAGAAGGCCCCGGCCAAGGTGCGTCAGGCGCTGGCCGACCACGGCATCGACTACCCCGTACTGCTCGACAGCGACTATGCGCTCTGGCGACAGTTCGGCAACCAGGGCTGGCCGGGGTTCTACGTCATCGATCCGCAGGGCCGCGTACGCGGTTACCGTGTCGCTTCCACGCGCGCGATCTCCACCTCGCCTCGGCGCACCGCAGGACGGCGAACCCGCGCGATTCCGCGTGCTGATCGACGGCGGCACCGACGTCGATGCCGAGAGTTGGGGCGAGATTGATGTCGTAGATCGGCAGCTTGCCGATCATCGGAAACACGTCGCGCTCCAGGCTGCCGATGACGTCCGCGGCGTGCCTTGACGACCACTGCGACTTGGCATGGGCATGCCAGAAGCGGGCGACCTTCTCGAAAGTACTGCGGGCAGCCTCCCGATTCTCCTCGATCTTGAGGTTCTTGACCACTCCAGGATCGCGCCCCTCGTCGAGAATGGCCCTTAGCCTTGTCGCGCTTGCGCCGGGCTTCGACGATGTCGAGCGCCGGGTATACGCCAAAGCAAAGGGTCTTCTGCTTTTTTATATGTATAGTTTCCGCGCCATTTCTTGCCGCCGGCCACCGTTACGAAAACATATAGCTGTTCGCCGTCAGTGAGCTCGTAGACTTGGATTTTGGCTTTTCATTCCGGACTTTAGCGTCGCTGAGCATGGCTCATCTCCAGACCATGTTTTTCCGATGCCGTTACCATGCCGCGTACCATATTCCGGACCGGAACGTGGCGAACGGCTATGGCCGAATCGATCAGCTAAAAGTCAATTTTTCGAGCAAAAACACAATCTTACCGGACTGCTGCGGACCCCTGCGGAAGAGGTGATGGCGGAGAGGGTGGGATTCGAACCCACGGTACGGTTACCCGTACACCGCATTTCGAGTGCGGCGCATTCGACCACTCTGCCACCTCTCCGCGAAGTGTTTCAGAGCGCCCGCAGTGGGGCTGCCCGGTCGGAAGCGGGCGGTTAGCCGAGAAGGTGGCGCTTGCCAAGCCCCGACATGCGAAATCCGTGGAACGTTTTTTGGCCTTCCTTGTTACACTTATGCACAGAACCTATATCTTGCCCATGGAACGTGCCAATTTCTTCTCGCCCCAAGCGGGCCGCCTGATCGAAGCCCCGCTCCAGACGCGGGCCCGCTTCGCGATCGGGGATGTCGTGCGCCACAAGCTCTACGACTTCCGCGGGGTGATCTTCGACATCGATCCGGTCTTCGCCAACAGCGAGGAATGGTACCAGGCGATCCCTGCCGAATCGCGTCCCGCGCGCGAGCAGCCATACTACCACCTGCTCGCCGAGAACGGCGATTCGAGCTACGTCGCCTACGTCAGCCAGCAGAACCTGCTCGCCGACGGCGCCAGCGGTCCGGTCGATCACCCGTCGCTGCAGCAGTTGTTCGAGGACTTCAACGGCGAGCGCTACCAGCTTCGCCGCGGCCTGACCCACTGAGTCCCGCCTAAGCAGAACGCGGTGGCGCTCAGCTCTTGAGCTTCCAGCCCGAGCGCAGCACCAGATAGGTCACCACGCCCAGCACGAGGTTCAGCACGCCCAGCCCGATGGCGCTGTGCAGCACGGCCATGTTGGTGCTGCCGATGTCGCTCTGGCCGAGGAAGCCGAAGCGGAAGCCCGAGATCACGTAGAAGAACGGGTTGAGCCGGCTGACCGTCTGGAACGCCGGGGCGAGGTTGTCGATCACGTAGAAGGTGCCCGAAAGCAGCGACAGCGGCGCGATGACGAAGCTGGTGATCGCGGCGTTGTGATCGAACTTGTCCGCCCAGATCGAGGACAGAAAACCGAGTAGCGACAGGAACATGGCCCCCATGAAGCCGAACCAGACGACGGCCCAGGGATGCGCCATGTGCAGCGCCACGTCGGGCCAGAGCGCCATCATCAGCGCCAGCGCGAGCCCGACCAGCACCGCACGGGTGATCGAGGCGGTGATCATCGCGCCCATCAGTTCGGCTTCGGTCAGAGGCGGCATCAGGAAATCGATGATCGTGCCCTGCAGCTTGCCCGACAGGAACGAAAAGCTGGCATTGGCGAAGGCGTTCTGCATCATGCCCATGACGATCAGCCCCGGCGCGACGAAGGTCGCGAAGTTGACGCCGAGCACCTGACGGTCACCGCGCCCCATGGCCACGGTGAAGATCACCAGGAACAGCAGGGTCGTCACCGCGGGCGCCCAGATCGTCTGGGTCTGCACCTTGAAGAAGCGCCGCACCTCCTTCATATAGAGCGTCTTGAGCCCCAGCCAGTTCACCTGGTGGATCACGGCTTCTCCCTGCGGCGGAAACTTGCGCAGTCCCGGTATGGCATCGTGCGTGCCGGCGGCTTCGGTGCGGTGGGGTTGATCGGCCATGGTACGGCGACTATCGGGTGCGCTTTGCCGTGGCAAGCGCGCCTCTCAATGTGGCGGGCCTCGTCACGGAATGGATCGAGTGGAATAGGCATGAGCTGGACCGACGAACGCATCGAGAAGCTGACCAAGATGTGGGAAGGCGGCTCCACCGCCAGCCAGATCGCCGACGAGCTCGGCGGCGTGAGCCGCAATGCGGTGATCGGCAAGGCGCATCGCCTCGGCCTCAAGGCGCGCCCTTCCCCGGTCAAGCCGAACGAGAAGGCGGAGGCTCCTGCGGCACCGGCCGCCAAGCCGGCCAAACCCGCGGCCGAAACGCCGCGCGCCGAAGCCGCACCGCGTCCGACGCCGGCGCCGGCGCCTTCGCGCCCCGCGCCCGCCGCCGCCCCAGCGGCTCCGGCTGCAGCTGCGGGAACCCCGGCCCCGACGGCACCGACCCCGCGCATCGTCTCGGTCGGCCCCGGCGGCTTCCTGCGTCAGGGTCCCGGCGATCAGCAGGCGCCGATCCCGCCGGCGCCGCCGCGCCGCCTGGTTCCCGCCAAGCCCAGCGCCGAGATCGCCGACAAGACCAGCCTGCTCGATCTCAACGACCGCATCTGCCGCTGGCCGATGGGTCACCCGGGCGAGCCCGACTTCCATTTCTGCGGCGAGAAGGTGAACCCCGGCTTCCCCTATTGCGTCGAGCACTGCGGCCGCGCCTATCAGGCACAGCTTCCGCGTGGCGCGCGCCGTCCTCCTCCGCCGCTGCCCTTCGGTGGCCCGCGGGTGCGCTAAGTCCCAGCGACCACAGGCATTCTTGCCGAAATCAGCAGGGGGCCGGACTCTCGTTCGGCCGCCTTTGCTTTGCCTGTTCCGCCTCCGACAAGCATTTCGCGTTTTCGCAAGGCACCATCTCTGACAGTCTGACGGCAGACCGGAGGAGAGAAAGGCATGAGCGACGACAAAGTAGAAATGACCGTGGTCGAGCGCGCGACGCTCGAATTCGTGGCGCAGCATCGCAACACCTATTTGTCCTCGGGCGGACGCGAGGGCCACATCCTCGACTATCGCCATCTCGGCGGGCACCGCTTCACCACGACGCTGCTGCTCGAAACCCGCGGCCGCAAGAGCGGCGAACGCCGGGTGACTCCGCTCATCTACGGCGACACCGGCGGCGAGGTGGTGATCGTTGCATCCAAGGGCGGCGCCGACGTCCACCCCGCCTGGTATCACAACGTCAGGGCGGCCGACGCAGTGACCATCCAGATCGGCGGCCAGGCCTTCCGCTGTGGCTGGCGCGAACCGGCAGGGGACGAACGCGCGGCAATCTGGCGCTTCATGGCCGATCTCTACCCGCCCTATCGCGACTATCAGGCCGCAACCGATCGCGAAATTCCGATCCTGTGCTTCCAACCGGGCGAGGAACTGCCGCCGCTCGAAGCCTGATCGAGCCATTTTTCGATCGGCCAATCGGGCAAAAAAACATCGCCCAAACCGCGTTCGACGCCTTAAATTTATGGAAAAATCGTCGTTAACCAGCGCATGAGCGATCATGAGGCGAAATCGAAGGGCATCCTGCGCTGGCTCGGGCTGGGCGCCGGACCCCACGGGGAAGAGGAAATCCAGGCCGTCGAGGCTACCGACGAAACGTCGGCGCCCGCCGAGCAGGAAGACCCGCGCGAGCGTAGGCGTCGCCAGTTGCTCACCGACATCGGCAGCTTCCTGCTGACGCATCACCTCGAAGTGAACTCGTTCACGCTCGCGATCGCGCATGACGTGCTCACGGGCGCCGATCCGAAGCTCGCCTGCCTGCTCGAGGAGCGCGTGATCTCGCGCCAGCCGGTCAACATGCTCTGGCTCGAAGACGCCTGTCGCGCCACCGGCCGCAACGACGGCGTGGCCCAGCTCGACGCGATGATGGCCAAGCTCGAACAGTCGATCCAGGAATTCGGCCAGACCACGGTCGCGGCCAAGAGCGCGGCCAACGAATACAATTCGGCGCTCGAGCAGCACGTCAGCGAGCTCGAACAGGTCTCGAAGGCCGGCGTCGTCATCACCGAACTGGCCAACATCGCGCGCATGATGCTCGACCGCACCCGCGAGATCGAGAAGGAGATGAACCGCTCCGAGATGCAGACTCGCGCGCTCCAGCGCAGCCTCGACGAAGCGCGCCGCAGCGCCGAGCTCGATCACCTCACCGGCCTGCCCAATCGCCGCGCCTTCGAGAGCGTGCTCGAGCGCGAGACCGGCACCGCCCTCGATCTTGGCGAACAGCTCTGCGTCGCGATCTGCGACATCGATCACTTCAAGCGCGTCAACGACACGCATGGCCACGAGGCCGGCGACCGGGTCATCCGCGCCGTCGCGCAGACGCTCGCGAAGATCTCGAACGAGAACTGCCACGTTGCCCGCCACGGCGGCGAGGAATTCGTCATCCTGTTCCGCGGCAAGTCGATCGAAGAGGCCTGGGCCGTGCTCGACGAAGCCCGCGATGCCATGGCCGAACGCCGCCTGGTCAACCGCGCGACCGACATTCCGTTCGGCCGGATCACCTTCTCGGGCGGCATCGCCGACGTCTTCGCCCATCCCAGCCCACGCGAGGCGATGAAGGCGGCCGACGACGCGCTCTATGCGGCCAAGGCCGCGGGCCGCAATCTCATCATCAAAGAACCCGGCTCGGCCCGCGAAGCGGCCTGAACCGCGCGCGCATCGGCAAGGTTTCGTTAGCCAAGCCGATTAGCCGGTTTGCTCCACCGAAGATGCTGGCCTAGCCTCTCCCCGTTACTCGGGGAGAGCTTTCGCATGTCCAGCCCGCTTCACGCCGCCACGGTCGGCGTTTTCCTGCAGATCCTGCCCTCGGTCGGCCGATTGATCGACAAGGCCGAGGCCCATTGCCGCGAGCACGGCCTGCCGCCGGAAGCGCTGACCGACGCCAAACTCGCACCCGACATGTGGAACTTCGGCAAGCAGATCCAATATTGCGTGCTCAGTTCGGCGGGCGCGATCGAGGCGCTTCGCAGCGGGCGCACGGGCCCCGACACCTCGACACCGCCGACCGATTTCGCACCGCTGCGCGAAGCCGTGAGCAAGGCGATCACGATACTCAAGGCGGTGGAGCCCGGCGAAGTCGACGCGGCGGCGGATCGCGATGTCGTGTTCGATTTCAGCGCCGGCCGCATGGAATATCGCGGCGAGGACTTCCTGCTGAGCTTCTCGCTGCCGAACTTCTTCTTCCACGCAACCACGGCCTATGCCGTGCTGCGCAGCCAGGGCGTGGTCATCGGAAAGCGCGATTTTCTGGGTGCCGTGCGCGTGAAGCGTTAAGCCCTGCCATGGAATGTGCTTACGTCCGAGTTAACTAGGCGTGGGGTAATTCTTAACTTCCGCACTGCTATATCGCGCCCGGGAATTGCTCAGGCGGGTGCCGATATGGCTTTGGGATCGATCAGGAAGGTGACCGAGGGCGGAGTCCATGGTTGGACCCTGCCTTTCATCGGCATGCAGCTGATCATCTGCGCCGCACTCGGTGTGGCCGCCTACCAGACCGCCGGCTTCCCGCGCATCGCGACCATCGCCGCGATGCTCATGATCCTGACGATCCTCGCGCTGTCGACGATCCTGGCCAGCAAGAGCCTCGGCGAACTCGACGAGCGCAGCGCCATGGCCGATGCCGCGCGCGAAGCGCATGCCCAGGTCGAAGAGCTCTTCGCCATGACCGACATGCTGCAGGCGGCCGAGGATCACGACGATGCCGGCGCCGTGCTGATGGCCACGGCCACGCGCCTGCTGCCCAATTTCGCCGGCGCGCTCTACGTCTTCAACAATTCGCGCGACCGCCTCGATCTGGCCAAGAGCTGGAACACCTCCGAGGGTTTCGCCCCGAGCGAAGCCCTGCTGCCGGGCAATTGCTGGGCGCTCAAGCGCGGCAAGCCGCACGTCAACGACCCCGCCGCGCGGACCTTGTGCTGCATGCATCATATCGGCGAAGCCGCGACGATCGAAGTGCCGATGATGGCGCGCGGCCAGGTCTATGGCCTGATCATGCTGGCCGTCGAAGCCGACAACGCCGGCGCCCTGCTCGACGACGTACGTCGCCTCGCCAGCGCCATGGCGGACTCGATGTCGCTGGCGCTGTCGAACATCGCGCTGCGCGAGAAGCTGCGCACGCAGTCGCTGCGCGATCCGCTGACCGGGCTCTACAACCGCCGTTACATGGAAGACGCGCTCGACCGCTACGTCAGCCTGGCCGAGCGCACGGGTAGCTCGACCTCGGTCATCATGATCGACCTCGACAACTTCAAGCGGCTCAACGACCAGAACGGCCATGCCAAGGGCGATGCCGTGCTGCGCGACGTTGCGGCCCAGCTCATTGGCGGGCTGCGTCCGTCGGACGTCGTCGCGCGCTATGGCGGCGAGGAACTGATGGTGATCCTGCCCGGCTGCAGCCTCGAAGGCGCGGAAATCAAGGCCGAAGGACTGCGCGCGCGGGTCGAGGGGCTGTCCGATGCGCATGGCGTGCCGATCAGCGCTTCGTTCGGCATCGCCTCGGTGCCCGAGACCTCGACCAGCCCGGCCGACGTCGTGCCGATGGCCGATGCCGCGCTGTATCTGGCCAAGCAGGCGGGCAAGAACTGCGTGCGGACCGCCGAGCGGCGGGGTGGGCGTGACGATCAGTTGCGCCTGGCGGTTGCCTGAACTCCGGGTGCCTGACGGCTGGGCGGCAGCAGAAACACCACGTAACCGCGGAATTCGGGATCGTTTTCAAGGTCTTGCGGAGCCTGCCATTCCCCGTCCTCGACCACACCGACACGATAGGGCAGCGGCAGTTTCGCCAGCGAGGCCATATAGGCCTGGTAGCCGGGGATCGTGCTACGGCCCTGATATGTCTGGATAACCACCTCGTCGACCGTGCCCGCCAGCTGCGCCAGCGCGGCCGGATGGCCCTGTGCGCTCCAGTCCATCAGCCCCGTGATTGACAGCTGGTATTCGTGCCGCATTCTCCGGCGTAGACCCGCGAGGAAGCGCGCATAGTCGGCCAGGCCGCGCGTCCTGGCGTCGAAATCGATCTGCAGCCCGACCACCCGGTTCCCCGCCGCCCGCCAGCGCGCGAGATCGGCGAGGACGCGCGCATAGACCGCCTCCGACCAGTCGAGCCGCTCGACCCGGACCGTGTACCACAGCGCCGCGCCGCTGCCCTTCGGCGTCGCCGGGCGCAAGGACACGAAGCGGCCCGGATCGTCGGCGCGCACCTCGCCCGCGAGCAGGTAGACCGTCCTGGCCGACCGGGGCACCGACGACGAAGGCACCCCCGCCCAGAGGAACACCGCGTCGTAGTCGGCCGGGTCGACGCGCGCCGCCTTTTCCCCGCCACATCCGGCCAGCAGCACCAACCCGAGCGCTGCCGCCAGCCACCGCCGCAGCCTCACCAATAGTAGCGCAGCTTCTGCGCCCAGGGGCTGGCCGGGTAGTCCTTCTTCAGCCGCTGGAACCAGGCGCGGCGCTGGCTCTCGGGCACGTCGGCATTGCCGCAGGCGTTGCCGCCGCTTGGCGCGTAGCAGTTGATCGCGCGGAACAGCGCATAGGCCTTGTCCTCGCCGCCGACCTTGGAATCGGCGATGATCTGCGCATAGAAATCGCCGCGCGGCGTGGGCTTGCCGACGAACAGGCTGGGCGTGCCGCCGAGCTCGTCGCGCTTGGGCCGCATGGCGTCGTCGGCGAAGACGCCGAAATCGTCGAAACCGTTGAGCCGGTAGAAATCGCCGAGGCACAGCCGCGCCTTCACGTCGCGCGGGTTCTGCACGAGGCTCGCCGCGGTGGCCGACAGCGCCGGGCAGGCATAGCCGTCGGACCAGGTCGCCTTGCGGAACAGCCCGGCGGGCACGCGGTCCTGCACCAGCAGGTCCCACAGCCCGCCCTCGCTGCTCGCCGAAGCACCGAGCATAGCGCTGTCGCTGACGAAGGCCGCATAGTCGCCATAGGCTAGCTCCTTGTGGAGCAGGGTGAACAGCGCGAGGTCGCGCTCGTGCACCGGACGCCTGGCATCGCGCGCCTGTGAACGGAGCAGGTCCGCCCCCGCGACGTTCTGCAGCAGGATCTCGCGCAGCACGGTCTCGCCGATCGGCGAGGCAGGGCCGAACACCTCGGCCAGCCGGCCGGTCCGCTCGAGGTTCATCGCCAGCGCCAGCTCGACCACGGGGCGCTGGTAAGGCCCCTTGGCGCCGCCGAGCAGCTCGCGCCAGAACCCCGCCTCGTTGCGATCGCCTTTCGCGGCGAGCGCCATGCCGCGCAGCACCTGGCGGCTGAAGGCCAGCGGGCCATAGGCGGGCTTGCGCGCATCGTCGGGCAGCAGCTGCAGCACCTTGGCCGGGTTCTTCTCGACGTAGAAGGCGTGGGCCGCGAGGACGTAACCGTAGAGATCGGCGCGGCCGGCGAAGCTCTTCTCCTGCGCGACGATCTGCGCGAGCGCGATCGGCTGCGGACCGCCCTCGTAGGACTCGCGCATCATCATCAGATCGGCGGTGGCCAGCATCAGCGGCCCGTCGATCGCCCGGCCGCCCTCGGTGGTCAGCAGCTTGTTGTCGACCTCCTGGACCAGATCGGCGACGGCCGGCGTCGCCGCCGATGTCGCCGCGAGCATGCGCTCGTATTCGCGCGCCAGCCCGACGGCATCGCCGCCGAGCCACAGGGTCCGGCGGATCAGCCCCTGCGCCGAAGCGGCGTAACGCCCCTGGGCATAGCGCTTGAGATAGTCGTCAAAGGCGCCGCGCGCGCGGCCGAGCGCGGCCTTGTCGACCTTGCCGGCGTCATAGGAACCATATTCGTCGAAGGCGCCGACCTGCGCCGCGTTGAGCTCGGTGCGCGCGACCATATAGGCCGCGGTCTCGGCCAGCCACGGATCCTTCGATCCGCGCAGCCGCGTGAAGCCGTCGCGCGCGCGGGCGAAGTCCTCGATGTAGAAGCCCTCGGCCGCATCGAGATAGCCGGCGAACTCGCGTCCCGGCGCGCTGGCGATGCCGGTCGGCGCGACATAGCCGCTGGCCTCCTCGGTGCAATAGAGCCCGGTCCTGGCGCGCGCCGCGGTCAGGGCGGTGCGCTCGGCTGCGGGAACGCTGCGATTGGCGGCCAGCGCGGCGTTGAACGCCGAGGTGCCCGAGGCGAGGCTGATGCAGCGCGAACCGTAATGCGGATTGTCGTCGTCCGCCGCTTCGGGCTGCGGATAGAGCGATCCGCGCAGCATCCGCCATGAGAAGAAGTTGTGGCCGAGGCCGGGCTCGGCGAGGCTTTCGCCCGGATAGGCGAAGCCTGTCGCCGGCGCCGCCTGCCGGTCGCGCGCCAGGAACAGCAGGTTCACGCGCGTGTCGTTGCCCGGCGAGAGCAGCGCGGTGTTGGAGCAGCGATTGAACTCGCGGTTGAACAGGCGCCAGGCCGGATCGCAGCCGAAATCGCCGCTCGCCCCCGCCGCCTGGGGCAGCGCGATCGCGCCGAGCAGGGTACCTGCGAGCCAAGCCATGCGGCGCATCGTGTCATCTCCCCTGACCTGAACGGCGGTGAGAATTCCAGCGGGAGGCTGGGGGTGCAAGGGGAAATGGTGGTTCCTCCCCCTGCAAGGGGAGGTGGCATCCCGCAGGGATGACGGAGGGGTGTCCCCATCTCGGAGAGGGTGACACCCCTCCACCACGCGCTTCGCGCGCGGTCCCCCTCCCCTTGCAGGGGAGGATCGGGTGCACCCCCCGCCCCCTAATCCTCCTCGCGGATATACCAGCTATGCGTCTCGACCACCGCCGAGCGCACGGGATTGCCCTCGCGGTCACGCGCGGGCTTGTAGCGGAAGCGCTGCTCGATCAGCCGGCAAGCGGTCCAGTCGATCTGCGGATAGCCGCTCGATTCGGTGGCGCGGCAATTGCTGACGTGGCCGTCGACCTCGACGACGTAGCGTACGCCGACCGAAGCCTCGCTGCCCGGCGCCAGCAGGCCGTCGGGCAGATCGTTGAACGACAGCTTGCCCCGGATCTGGCGCGGGCCGACCGCGGGCACGCCACCGCCACCGTCGCCGCCCTGGCCGCCACCGCCCGTGCCATTGCCGAAACCGCCCGCGCCCCGCCCCGGCCCCAGCCGATCCGAGGCGCCGGTCTGCGCCGCCTGACCGGTGCCGGCCTGGGTCGCGGCCACGATCGGCGGCGGCACGATCAGCGGCACCACCGGCGGCGCGACCACCGGCGTCGCCTTATTTCTGAGATTGCGCGGGCTGGCCTCCTCCTTGGCCGCCGGGCGCTCGGCCTTGCGCTGCTCGGGCTTGGGCTGCGGCTTGGGGGGTGGTGGCGGTGGCGGTTGATCGGAGAAGACCGAGATCAGGGCATCGCGGCCTTGTGTCGCGACATTGTAGGCCAGTCCCATGATCAGCGCATAGATGACGAAGGCCACAACCGTGCCGGAAGCCAGCGCCGACACCACGCGCTCGCGAGGGGATGCCGATAGGTACACGGTGAGAATATCAGTGGCCGGGTGCGCGGGTTCAAGGTTTCACGCCGGGACGACGACGGAAAGCTATGCTGGCCACCCCATACAACCTCGTCGCCCCTGCGAAGGCAGGGGCCCAGCTGACCTCGCCAACACGCACCTTCAGCTTCCGGGTGAGAGCTTGGTTGGGCCCCTGCCTTCGCAGGGGCGACGGAAAAGAGATAGGGAGGATCTTGCCCGTCCCAAACGAAAAAGGGGCCGCGTTGCCGCGACCCCCTTCTCGTTTTCGGTTCTGACGGGACTTAGTCGTCCTTCAGGAAAGCCGGCATGTGGTCGGGGTTGCCGCCACCTTCACCGTCGCGGTCGCGACGAGGACGGTCGCCGCCGTCACGACGGGGGCCGCGATCGCGGTCACCGCCACGGCCGCCACCGCCGCTGCGCGGACCGCGGCGATCGCCGCGGTCGCCACGATCACCGCGCGGTTCGCGCGGCTCGCGGGCGGGACGCGTGTCCTCGAGCTCTTCGCCAGTCTCCTGGTCGACGACGCGCATCGACAGGCGGACCTTGCCGCGGTTGTCGATCTCGAGGACCTTGACCTTGACCTCCTGGCCTTCCTTGACGACGTCGGTCGGCTTCTCGACACGCTCGTTCTTCATCTCGGAGACGTGGACGAGACCGTCCTTGCCGCCCATGAAGTTCACGAAGGCGCCGAAGTCGACGATGTTGACGACCTTGCCGTTGTAGATCTTGCCGACCTCGGCTTCCTCGACGATGCCGAGGATCCAGTTCTTGGCGGCCTCGATCTGGTTGAGGTCCGAAGACGAGATCTTGATCAGGCCTTCGTCGTCGATGTCGACCTTGGCGCCGGTCTCGGCGACGATCTCGCGGATGACCTTGCCGCCCGTACCGATGACTTCGCGGATCTTCGACTTGTCGATCTGCAGCGTCTCGATGCGCGGTGCGTGCGCCGACAGCTCGGTGCGCGCGGTGCCCAGGGCCTTGGTCATCTCGCCCAGGATGTGGGCGCGACCGTCCTTGGCCTGGTTCAGAGCGGCTTCGAAGATCTCGCGCGTGATGCCCGCGACCTTGATGTCCATCTGCATCGTGGTGATGCCTTCGGAGGTGCCGGCCACCTTGAAGTCCATGTCGCCGAGGTGATCTTCATCACCCAGGATGTCGGACAGCACGGTGAATTCCTTGCCTTCGAGGATCAGGCCCATGGCGATACCCGAGACCGGACGCTTGAGCGGAACGCCCGCGTCCATCATGGCCAGAGCGCCGCCGCAGACCGTCGCCATCGACGACGAACCGTTCGACTCGGTGATGTCGGACACCACGCGGATCGTGTAGGGGAACTCTTCCTTGGTCGGCAGCACCGCCTGCAGCGCGCGCCAGGCGAGCTTGCCGTGGCCGGTGTCGCGACGCGACGGGGCGCCGAAACGACCGACTTCGCCGACCGAGTAGGGCGGGAAGTTATAGTGCAGCATGAAGTTCGAGTAGGAGAGACCCTCCAGCCCGTCGATCATCTGCTCGGCGTCCTTGGTGCCCAGGGTGGTGGTGCAGATCGACTGCGTCTCACCACGCGTGAACAGCGCCGAACCATGCGTGCGCGGCAGCAGGCCCACGGTCGCCTCGATCGGGCGGACCTGGGTGGTCTTGCGGCCGTCGATGCGCGTGCCGTCCTTGAGGATGGCGGTGCGGACGACGTCGGCCTCGACCTTCTTGACGGTCTTGATCGCGACCATCTGGGTCTGCGCGTCCTGGTCCGCGAAAGCGGCCTTGGCCTTGTCGCGCGCGGCGTTGAGCGCGTTCGAACGCTCGGACTTGTTGGTCAGCTTGTAGGCTGCCGCGATGTCCTTGCCGATCAGGTCCTTGAGCTGCTTCTTGATCGCCGAGTTGTCGGAGATCTGAACTTCCCACGGATCCTTGGCGGCCTTCTCGGCCAGCTGGATGATCGCGCCGATGACCTTCTTGATCTCGTCGTGCGCGAAGATGACCGCGCCGAGCATGACCTCTTCCGAAAGCTCCTTGGCTTCGGATTCGACCATCATCACCGCGTCCTGGGTGGCGGCGACGACGAGGTCGAGCTCGCCGTTCTTGATCGCGTCGTCCTGCTTCGGGTTCAGCGTGTATTCGCCGTCCTTGTAGCCGACGCGCGCGGCGCCGATCGGGCCCATGAAGGGCACGCCCGAGATGGTCAGCGCGGCCGAAGCGGCGATCATCGCGACGATGTCGGGCTCGACCTCGCCGTCATAGCTCAGCACCTGAGCGATGACGTTGATCTCGTTGTAGAAGCCTTCGGGGAACAGCGGACGGACCGGACGGTCGATCAGGCGGGAGACCAAGGTCTCCTTCTCGGTGGCGCCGCGTTCGCGCTTGAAGAAGCCACCGGGGATGCGACCCGCGGCGAAGAACTTTTCCTGGTAGTGGACGGTCAGGGGGAAGAAGTCCTGGCCTTCCTTGACCGACTTGGCGGCGGTCACGGCGCAAAGCACCACGGTTTCGCCATAGGTGGCGAGGACCGCGCCGTCAGCCTGACGGGCAATGCGGCCGGTTTCCAGAGTGAGGGTCTTTCCGCCCCACTCCACCGATACGGTTTTCGTGTCGAACATGTAGTTTCCTTCAACCCGCCTGCCCTATTGCCGGCGGGGTTTGCTGCCGGGTGTACCGTCCCGGTCCGGTTGGGGCGCTGCTGGCCCCTTTCCCGCCCCGCCGCCGAATTGCGCACGGGGCTGATACAAGAAGCGGCCCGCTAGGGGCCGCTTCAAAACTCTGCTTACTTGCGCAGGCCAAGCTTCTGAATGAGTGCGTTGTAGCGCGCGACGTCCTTCTTCTTCAGGTAGTCGAGCAGCGAACGGCGCTTGTTGACCATCATCAGCAGACCGCGGCGCGAGTGGTTGTCCTTGTGGTGCGCCTTGAAGTGCTCGGTCAGCGTGACGATACGGCTCGTCAGGATCGCGACCTGTACTTCCGGCGAACCGGTGTCACCCTTCGCGCGGGCGTTGTCCTGGATGATTTCCTGCTTCTTCTCGGCGGTAACCGACATGTCATTTACTCCGCGACATCGGGAAGGTTGAAGCCTCTGACCACGCGGGCGTCGCCGCCCGAAAGTTCCACCAGCGCCAGGGGACGATCCCCGATCCGCGCCCAGTAGAGCCCATCGTCAAAAGCCAGCTCGGACAGAACCCGGCCCTGGCGGACCATGCTTGCCTGTTCCGAGCCGAGGTCTAGAGCCGGGATGTCGACCAGCCCTGCCTCCAGCGGCAAGATCACGTTCTCAAGGGGGGCGCCCTTGCCGATCTCGTTCAATTTGTCCAGCGAAATCGCCTGGGACAGGTCGAACGGTCCGGCGCGCAGCCGGCGCAGCATCGTCACGTGCCCGACCGTACCCAGCGCCCGCGCGAGATCGCGCGCGAGACTGCGGATGTAGGTGCCCTTGGAGACATATGCCTCGAAGGTCGCCGCCTCGTCCTCGGTGGAGAGGAGGCGCAGTTCGTGGATCGTGACGTGGCGCGACTTGAGCTCGACCGCCTCGCCCTTGCGCGCGAGGTCGTAGGCGCGCTCGCCGTCGACCATCAGCGCCGAATAGGCGGGCGGCACCTGCTCGATCGGGCCGGTGAAGCGCGGCAGCGCGGCTTCGATCTCGGCTTGGTTTGGGCGGTGCGGGCTCTCGGCAATGACCTTGCCCTCGAGATCGAGCGTGTCGGTCTCCGCCCCGAAGCGCAGGGTGAAGGCATAGACCTTGCTGGCATCAAGCATGCGCCCCGCCAGCTTGGTCGCCTCGCCCAGCGCGATCGGCAGTACGCCCGTCGCCAGCGGGTCGAGCGTGCCGCCGTGGCCGACCTTGACCTTGCCGAGCCCCGCCTGGCGCAGGTTGCGCTTCACCGCCGCCACCGCCTGGGTCGAGCCGAGTTCGAGCGGCTTGTCGAGAATGATCCAGCCGTGCGGCATCACGCGGCCTCGGGCCAGGCCAGCGCCGCGCCGTGGTCGCGCACCGCTTCGGGCCAGCCCTCCGCGAGTTCATCGAACCGTACGCGATCGCCGGCATAGAGCGCACGCATCGCCTCTTCGTAGCCGGGCCGGTCGCCGGCCATGACGGTGAGGAAGCGATAGGCGGCATCGAGGCACTCGCGCGCCGAACGCGCCCGCTTGCGCGCCTCCTCGATCAACCGGCGCAAGGTCGCCGAGGCGCCGCCCGGCTGCCCCGCCAGCCATTCCCAATGGCGCGGCAGCAGGGTCACCTCGCGCGCCGAGACGCCCAGCGACGGCCGTCCGCGCCCACGCGGCGCCTCGACTTCGCGGACCGGCAGGTCGATCTGCCTGCCGCTCTCGTCATCGAACACGAGCACATCCGAAGCCCGCTCCAATGGCGGCAAGCCGCGGAGCTGGCTGGCGACGTCCTCGGCAGAGCCGCGGGCGAAGATCGCGTTCTCGACGAAAGCGGTAACGGGCATGACAAATTCCTCCTGCCCGCGCCGATAATTTAACCCGGATATAAATGTCAACATTAAACCCGGATAAAAATCACAGATGCGCAACGGCCTCGGCCAGTGCCAGATAGTGCCCGACCGCCCACTGCACGGGCGGGACCACGACGCTCTCGACGATGGACAGGCTGGGGACGAACGAGGGCAGCACGATCAGCAGCAGGATGATCAGCCCGAAGCCGTAAGGCCGCAGCCGATCGAACTTCTCCGCAGCAGCCGGCGGCAGCAGCCCCTCGACGATGTGCGAACCGTCGAACGGCGGCAGCGGCAGCAGGTTGAACAACGCGAGGAAGACGTTGATCTGCAGGAAGTTGATCAGGTTCGTCACGACGAATTCGGACGTTTCGCGGCCATAGACGCCGACAATCAGCCCCAGCAGGACCGCGCCGATCGCCGCGAGCACGAAGTTGGTCGCGGGCCCCGCCGCCGCGACGATCATCATGCCGGTGCGCGGATTGCGCAGCCGCCACTTGTTGACCGGCACCGGCTTGGCCCAGCCGAGCACCGGCGCCTTCACCAGCGCGAGGAAGCCCGGAAGGATGATCGTGCCGACCGGATCGACGTGGCGCAGCGGATTGAGGCTCAGCCGCTTCATCTCGGCCGCGGTCGGATCGCCGAGCGCGCGCGCGACCCAGCCGTGCGCGACCTCGTGGAAGACGATGGCGACAATCAGCGGCACGATCAGCGCCGCCGCCTGGATCACGGTCTCGATCATGCGCTATTCCGTCCCAAGGCCTCGCCGAAATGCCGACGACACAGCGCCACGTAGCGGTCGTTGCCGCCGACCTCGATCTGCGCCCCCTCGCGCACGGCAGCGCCGTCCTGGTCGACGCGCAGGTTCATCGTCGCCTTGCGGCCGCAATGGCAGACCGCCTTGAGCTCGATCAGCGCATCGGCAATGCCGAGCAGCGCGCCCGAGCCGGGAAACAGCTCGCCCTGAAAGTCGGTGCGCAGGCCGTAACACAACACCGGAATATTCGCCTCGTCGGCCAGCCGCGCGAGCTGCCAAACCTGCGCGACCGACAGCCACTGCGCCTCGTCGACGAACACGCAGGCCAGCGGCTGTACGGCATGGGCCGCGGTGATGCGCGCCCAGAGGTCGGTCTCCGGCTCGTAGCGATGGGCATCGGCGGCAAGGCCGATGCGGCTGGCGATCGCCGCGTCGCCGCCGCGATCGTCGAAGGCCGCGGTCCACAGCATCGTCGCCATGCCGCGCTCGCGATAGTTGAAATTGGCCTGGAGCAAGGTCGAGGATTTACCCGCGTTCATGCTGGCATAGTAGAAATAGAGCTTGGCCATCTTATCCCAGCAATCGCACCTGGATCGGAGTCTTGTCGCCAGCCTGCTTCGCCAGACGCTTGTCGAATGAAACGAATTCCCGAGCGATCGGATCGCACGAAGCCAGATGCATCATGTCGGCGAAATCGGCGCCATGGGCAAAGCGGCCGATGGCCCAGCGCATCGCGTCGTCATCAGGAACGATGATCGTCTCGATCGCCATCAAATCCTCGAAAGCCTGGGCAATGGCCTCCCGCGGCCAACGATAGACGGCCTCCAGAATCCATCCTGTTTCGACCACCACCGTCCAGATGAGGCGGCATTCCTCATCGAGCAGTTGCCTCGCGCTCGCATACTGACCTTCATCGTCGCGAACGATCAGGCGCACGACGACGTTGGTGTCGAGCGCGATCATTCGCCGCGTTCAAGCCACTTGCGATAGGCTTCCTGCGAAAAGCTCAATTCCTCCACAGGAACGGCCGGCCCTTCGTGCGGGCGCCGAGAATGAATGCGCGCCAAAGCCTCGTCCGCACTTAGCGAGCCTGCACGGCGAGGCTTGCGCAAAATGACGCCTTCGCCCGTCACGATTACTTCAAGCTCGCTGCCCTGCAGCCAACCCAATCGATCGCGGACATCCTTGGGGATGACGACTTGGCCCTTGGCCGAAAGCTTGGTCTGCGCGGTCACAGTAGTAAGATACGTCTTACCCGATCCGAAATCAATCGCCCTCGCCCGCCTCGAGATCGCGCACCACGCGCGGATCTGACAGCAACGCGTCGATACGGCTGGCCTCGTCGAAGCTCTCGTCGGGCAGGAACTTGATCTTCGCCGCGTACTTGAGCTTGAGCCGCTGCGCGACCTCGCGCTGGAAGAAGGCGGTGTTGGTGCGCAGCGCCTTGAGCACGACCTCCTCGTCGGCGCCGAGCAGCGGCTTGGCATAGACCGAGGCGTGGCGCAGGTCGGGCGACATGCGCACTTCGGTGACGCTGACCGCGTGGGCGGAGAGCACGTCGTCGTGCACCTCCTGCCGCGTCAGCAGGTCGGAGATGACGTGCCGCACCTGCTCGCCGACCTTGAGAAGCCGGACGCTGCGGGTTTCGGGCGTGGTAGTGGGGCGGGCCATCCTGTTCGAACTTTCGTCTTCAATCTGTTGCGATCGCGGCGTCTGACATCTTGGCCAGCATGCGCTTCATCGTCTGCAGGCTCCGGGCGGTGCCCCGCTGGCCGAGCCGGCGTTCGATGAATGATGCCACCTGCTTGCCCTCGGCGACGCTGGAAAAATAGTCGATATGGAGTGCCCGGTCACCGAATGCCAGCCGTTCCGCACCCTGGCGTCCGTTCTCCATCCGCGCGAAGGCATCGGCATCGACCGCCCCGTCGAGGAACAGCGTGTGGACGATCGCATCCTCATAGGCGCCCGCGAACGGATTTTCCGCGATGGCCGCGGCCAGCGAGGCCCGCGAGCGGACCAGCACCGGCGACTGCATGCCGAAGCGCTGGCGCATGATCAGGCGCAGCTTTTCCTCGAGCCCTTCGTCCGGGCGCTCGTCGTGATCGAGCAGCAGGTTTCCGCCGGAGACGACGGTCTCGATATTCGAGAAACCTTCAGCTTCAAGCGCCGCACGCAATTCAGCCATGGTCAGGCGCTTGGCACCGACGCGAAGGCTGTCGAACAAGGCGAGGTAGCGGGGCATCACTTGCAGTACCGGACGATCGAGCGGGGATTTAGGCGCGCCATCTCGGCGTTGTAGGCGCGGATGTAGTCTTCCTCTGCCTGTCCACAAGCAGTTCGGGGCGAATTGACAGGATCGGCCGCACCCGTATAGTGGTCACCTTTCCGAACGAGCATGTGGACGGAAAAAACTTGAAAAGGCAGCTCACGCCACACCTTCGGATCATCTTGCCAACATTGCCGCGACACACGTCCTGCAGCATCACGGAAAGGTATCGCGCCTTCCGCAACTCGCTGCATCCAGTCCCATTCATTTTTCATGTCGAAGAAAAACCGCGCCTCGCCGCGACCTAAGTCGACCAAGGCATCGTGCCGCGGATCGTGCTGGGATATGGCTGCAACACAAGCCTTCACGCCTTGATCGAATGCGCTTCGCCTGACTCCCAAGGCAATGACGAGGCCGACAACGAGAATGCCGACCACCGTCGCGAGGCAGACTGACAGGAAAGTGGCGTCGCGCCGCTTCATTTCAAAACCTGCCTTGCCGATTCCTCGATGTAGTAGAAGCTCCGAAGGATAAGCGATCCGCACATATCCATCATGCTTCGCCTATCTTGAAAATTTCCGGCCGTGTGATAGATTACACACATCACTACATTTGACGTGTTCACATGATCATCGCCTGAGCCCGGATGTTCCAGCATCCGGGCTCAAATCGTATTGGGAGCCGGCATTCCAGTGCCGGCTCCCTCACCAGTTCACTTGCGACCCAGCTCTATGAGCTTGATCACCAAACCGACGAGACCGACCATGAAGGTCGCGACGCCGAGAACCAGAATCACCACATTTTCTATAATCACATGATACCACCGCCTTTCCGCCGCAAGTTGCGGCAGGAAAGCGATAGTCTTCATGCTTGCGATACAGAAACGCTACAGCGTCCGTTCTCGTTCAAAGCGTACGTTCGCGCATCTCGACGTCGAAGGTCTCGAGGATGTCGCCCGGCTTGATGTCGTTCGTATCCTGGAGGACCACACCGCATTCCAGACCGGCGCGGACTTCGGCCACGTCGTCCTTGAAGCGTCGCAGCGAGGCGATCGTCGTCTTCGAGACGATGACGTCGTCGCGGGTGACGCGGGCGTAGAGGCCCTTGCGGATATAGCCGTCGGTGACGAGCAGACCCGCCGCCTTGTCCTTCTTGCCGGCCGGGAAGATCTCTTTGATCTCGGCGCGGCCGACCACGGTTTCGATGCGCTCCGGCCCCCAGATACCCGCCATTTCCTTGGCGACTTCCTCGGTGAGCTGGTAGATCACGTCGAAGTACTTCATCGGCACCTTGAAGCGCTCGACCATCTCGCGCGCCTTGGCGTTCGGACGGACGTTGAAGCCGACGACCGGCGCACCGGCGGCCTGCGCCAGCGACACGTCGCTCTCGGTGATCGCACCGACGCCCGAATGCAGCACGCGCACCTTGATCTCGTCGTTCGAGATCTTGTTGAGCGCATTGACGATGGCCTCGGCCGAACCCTGAACGTCGGCCTTGACGACGATCGGGTATTCCAGAACCGTCTGCTTGTCCTTGAGCGCCGAGAACATGTTCTCGAGGCTGGCCGGCGCCGCAGTCGTGCGCTTCGCGGTCGCCTGCTCCTGACGGTAGCCCGCGACTTCGCGCGCACGCGCCTCGTTCTCGACGACGGTCAGCGTATCGCCGGCCATCGGCACGCCGCCGAGACCGAGGACCTCGACCGGCAGCGAGGGCGGTGCCTGCTTGATCTGGCGGCCCTTGTCGTCGTGCATCGCACGGACGCGGCCCGACTGGGTACCGACCACGAAGATGTCGCCGACCTTGAGCGTGCCGCGATTGACCAGCACGGTCGCCAGCGGGCCCTTGCCCTTGTCGAGCTTGGCTTCGACCACGGTGGCCTCGGCCGCGCGGTCGGGATTGGCCTTGAGCTCGAGAAGTTCGGCCTGAAGCAGGATCTTCTCGATCAGTTCGTCGAGGCCCGCGCCGGTCTTGGCCGAGACCTCGACGTCCTGCACGTCGCCCGACATCGCCTCGACGACGATCTCGTGCTCGAGCAGGCGCTCGCGAATCTTCTGGGCCTTGAACTCGGGCTTGTCGCTCTTGGTGATCGCCACGATCATCGGCACGCCGGCCGCCTTGGTGTGGTTGATCGCCTCGATCGTCTGCGGCATCAGGCCGTCGTCACCCGCGACCACCAGGATGACGATGTCGGTGGCATTGGCACCGCGCATGCGCATTTCGGTGAAGGCCTCGTGGCCCGGGGTGTCGAGGAAGGTGATCAGGTCACCGCCCTTGGTCTTGATCTGATAGGCGCCGATGTGCTGCGTGATGCCGCCGGCCTCGCCGCGCACCACGTCGGTGCCGCGCAGCGCGTCGAGCAGGCTGGTCTTGCCGTGGTCGACGTGGCCCATGATCGTGACCACGGGCGGACGGGTCTGCAGCGTGTCCTCGGCATCGACGTCGGCCGCATGGTCGATGTCGACGTCGCTCTCGGAAACGCGCGTGATGTTGTGGCCGAATTCCTCGACCAGCAGCTCCGCCGTATCCTGGTCGATCGTCTGGTTGACGGTGACCATGACGCCCATCTTGAACAGCGCCTTCACCAGGTCCGCGCCCTTCTCGGCCATGCGGTTGGCGAGTTCGCCGACGGTGATCGTCTCGGGCACGACCACGTCGCGCACCTGCTTCTCGCGCGGCTGCGACTGGCCGGCGTAATGCGCACGACGTTCCTTCTCGCGGGCACGCTTGAGCGCAGCGAGCGAGCGGGCGCGGGCGCCCTCGTCCTCGTTCAGCGCGCGCGTGACGGTGAGCTTGCCCGACTGGCGACGATCGCCGGCACCGGTCTTGTCACGGGCATGGGCCGGCTTCTTGGCCGGCGGCTCTGGACGCTTGGGGGCGACGACGGGGGTGAAGCGGCGCGGTGCGGGCGCGGCGGCCTGCGCGGGCGCTGCAGCAGTCGTCGCGGGCGCGCTGCTCGCGGGTGCAGCCGCGGTGGCGGCAGGCGCCTCGACGGCGGCTTCGGGCTGGACTGCGGGCGCGGCGGGAGCCTCGACGGCGGGAGCGGCCTCGGGCGCAGGCGGGCTCTCGACGACGGGTTCGGCCGCCTTGGCCTGGTTCGCTTCGGCGCGACGACGCTCTTCGTCGGCGGCGCGCACGCGCTCTTCCTCCTCGCGGCGGCTGGCCGCCTCGAGCGAAGCCATACGAGCTTCCTCGGCCTCGCGCAGCAGGCGCTGCTGCAGTTCCTGGCGCGTCTCACCGGTCGGCGCGACATTGGTCGGCCGCGGCGCGGGCTGCGGGGCCTGCTGGACCGGCGGCGGGGGCGGCGGCGGCGCAGCGACTTCGGGCGCGGCCGTCTCGGGGGCACCGGGCTTGCCGATCAGCTTGCGGCGCTTGACCTCGACCACGACCTTGTTGGTGCGGCCGTGGCTGAAGGTCTGCTTGACCTCGCCCGCTTCGACCGAACGCTTCAGTCCCAGCGGCTTGCGGCCCAGCGTCGGTTTGTTGTCGGTATCGCTCATACGTGTACTTATGCCCTTCGGTCCAAATTCGTCGTCATGGCCAGCGGCGCGGCGGAATCCGCCGGTTGCAAGCCTTCATCTGTGCCAGTCGCTTCGGCCACCGTCATACCGGCGGTCCCGAGGTAACGAAGCAGGCGCTGCAGCGGGTCCGATAGCCTTTCGGCCGCCTTCTTGTCGGTCAGCGCCAGGTGGACGACGTTGTCGCGGCCCAATGCCACAGACAGAGCCGCCCGGTCCAGTGGCAAGGTGACGCCACGCAGACCACTGCCCTCGGCCTCCTCGCCCACGCGCCAGGCCTGGTCGAGCTTGCGCGAGCCGTCCTCGGCCGCGTCGGCCGCGTGCGCGAGCCAGGCGACCTTGCCTTGCCGCGCGTTCTCGGCGATGCGATCGGAGCCGACGAGCAGCTTGCCCGCGCGCATCTCCAGCCCCAGGCGATCGGTGAAGGTGCGCAGGAGCGCGGCTTCGATCCGTTCGGCCAGGTCTTCGGGAATGGTCAGCGCAGCACCCTTGAAGGCGCGCGCCAGCGCTCCCTTAAGTTTGCCCTTGGTCAGTGCGATTTCAAGGTCTGCGCGCGAAACGCCGATCCAGGCGCCGCGCCCGGGCGCGCGCGCCAGCGCATCGGGCAGCACCAATCCGTCCGGCGAGATCGCCAGACGGATCAGCGCATCCCGCGCCGCGTGCTCGCCGGAAAGGATGCATTTCCTCTCCGGCTCAGCCGCTGACCTGTCGGAGCCTAGGCGCTCATTGTGAGGATTCCGCATCGGCGGCCTCCTCGGTTGCCGGCCCATTGTCGCCTTCGGGTTCGTCGTCGAACCAGTGCGCACGCGCGGCCATGATGATCTCGTTGCCCTGCTCTTCGTTCAGGCCGTACTCGCCGAGCACGCCGCCCTTGTCTTCCTCGCGGCGGCTGTCGCGGCGCGGCGGCGAATTGTCGCGGCGGCGCTGCTCCTGGCGCTTCTTGGCGATGAGCTCGTCGGTGGCGAGGTCGGCCAGGTCGTCGAGCGTCTTGATGCCGGCCTTGCCGAGCGTGACCAGCATCGCCTCGGTCAGGTGCGGCAGCTCGGCCAGGGCGTCCTCGACGCCCAGACCGCGACGCTCCTGACGGTGCGCTTCCTCGCGGCGCTCGAGCGCTTCGCTGGCGCGGCTCTGCAGCTCTTCGGCCAGTTCCTCGTCGAAGCCTTCGATCGTCGCCAGCTCGGACAGTTCGATGTAGGCGACTTCCTCGAGCTCGCTGAAGCCTTCGGCCACCAGCAGCTGCGACAGGGTCTCGTCGACGTCGAGCTCTTCCTCGAACATCTTCGAGCGCTCGGCGAATTCCTTCTGGCGCTTCTCCGAAGCCTCGGCCTCGGTCATGATGTCGATCGCCGAGGCGGTCAGCTGCGAGGCCAGACGCACGTTCTGGCCGCGGCGACCGATCGCCAGCGACAGCTGATCGTCGGGCACCACCACCTCGATGCGGCTCTCTTCCTCGTCGATGACGACGCGGCTGACCGTGGCGGGCTGGAGCGCGTTGACGACGAAGGTCGCGGTGTCCTCGCTCCAGGGGATGATGTCGATCTTCTCGCCCTGCAGCTCCTGCACGACGGCCTGGACGCGGCTGCCCTTCATGCCGACGCAGGCGCCGACCGGGTCGATCGACGAGTCGCGGCTAATCACGCCGATCTTGGCGCGCGAGCCCGGATCGCGGGCGGCGGCCTTGATCTCGATGACGTTGTCGTAGATCTCGGGCACTTCCTGCGCGAAGAGCTTCTTCATGAACTCGGGGTGCGCGCGGCTCAGGAAGATCTGCGGACCGCGGTTCTGGCGCTCGACCTTGAGGATCAGCGCGCGCACGCGCTCACCGACGCGGGCGGCTTCACGCGGGATCTGCTGATCGCGGCGGATGACGCCCTCGGCGCGGCCGAGGTTGACGATGACGTGGCCGAATTCGACCGACTTGATCACGCCGGTGATGATCTCACCCGCACGATCCTTGAATTCCTCGTACTGGCGCTCGCGCTCGGCATCGCGGACCTTCTGGAAGATCACCTGCTTGGCTGACTGCGCGTCGATGCGGCCGAGATCGACCGGCGGCAGCGGATCGACGATGAAGTCGCCCAGCTTGGCGTTCTTGTCGAGCTTCTCGGCGGCCTTGAGATCGACCTGCTTGAAGTAGTCCTCGACCTCCTCGACCACTTCGACGACGCGCCACAGACGCAGGTCGCCGGTGCGCTGGTCGAGCTTGGCGCGGATGTCGTTCTCGGCACCGTAGCGGTTGCGCGCGGACTTCTGGATCGCCTCTTCCATCGCCTCGATGACGATCGACTTGTCGATCATCTTCTCGGTGGCGACCGAGTTCGCGATCGCGAGCAGTTCGGCGCGGTTTGCGGACATCGCACTGGCCATTATGAGTCTTCCTGTTCCTCGAAAATCTCTTCGGCGCCTTCGGTTTCGAGCGGGCGCGTGGCGGCAATCAATCGGTCGGTCAAGACCAGCTTGGCGGACTGGACATCGGCAAAGGCAAAGCTGACGCGGCCGCTCTTGCGGTCGTCGAAGGCAATCACGTCACCCTCGATGCCGACGAGGTCACCCTGGAGCGCCTTGCGGTTGTCGGCAACCGGAACGGCCAGCTGGACCTTGGCCTCGTGACCGATCCAATCGGCGAAGTCCTTCGCGCGGGTCAACGGACGGTCGATGCCCGGCGAGCTGACCTCGAGTCGGTAAGCATCGTCGATCAGCATTTCGCCGGCGGCTTCGAGTTCGTCGATGCGGTCGGAGATGCGATGCGACAGCGCGGCGCAGTCGTCGAGCACGAGCTGGCCAGTCTCGGGCCGCTCGGCCATGATCTGCAGCGTATATTCGTCGGCCTCGCCCAGCGGGCCGATCTCGCCACCGCGGAAATAGACCACGCGCACGAGTTCGAATCCCAGGGCCTTGACCTCGGGTTCGATCACTTCGGTAATGCGCGCGATATCCGCCATGAAAACTCCAAAAGCCCGGAATGCGAGCAAGGCCTTAGGGCGCCGCCACCTTCCGGTGCCGGCCCTGACCTTGCTAACAATGTCGGGATGAGCTGCAGATAGGCGCAAAGCCGCCCCAATGCAAGCACGATCAGGCGCGCTGGATAAGTCCGTGCCGCTTCATCGCATGGCGTAGTTGATCGTAGCTCAGGCCCAGCTCGGGCGCGGTGCTGCGCTGGTTCCAGCGATGGCGCGTCAACGCCGCCTCGATCAGACCGCGCTCGTAGGCATCGACCGCGACACGCAGGTCGCCCCGCTCGGACGGCAGCGGAGTCGCAGCCGCCGCCGGCCCCACCTTCGCCGCCACCGGCTCCACGGCGCCGCGCGGCTGCCAGGGGCTCTCGAACGGATCGAAGACGATGTCCGCGACCGGACCCTCGAAGGAATCCCAGCGATAGACCGCACGCTCGACGACGTTGCGCAGTTCGCGCACGTTGCCGGGCCAGACATGCGCAGCCAGCGCCGCCCGCGCCTCTGGCGCAAACCCCGGCCAGCCGTCCCAGCCGGCCTCGGTCGCCATGCGGCGGCCGTAGTGCTCAGCCAGCAGCAGCACGTCCTCGCCGCGCGCACGCAAGGGCGGCAGGGTGATCACCTCGAAGCTCAGCCGGTCGAGCAGATCGGCACGAAACCGCCCCTGCTCGGCGAGCGCGGGCAGGTTCTCGTTGGTCGCAGCGACGATGCGCACGTCGACCCGCAACGGCCGCGAGGCACCGATGCGCGTGACCTCGCCATATTCGATCGCGCGCAGCAGCCGCTCCTGCGCCGCGGCCGACAGGGTCGCCAGCTCGTCGAGGAACAGGGTGCCGCCATCGGCTTCCTCGAAGCGCCCAGCCCGCGCCCGCGTCGCGCCGGTGAAGGCGCCCGCCTCATGTCCGAACAGTTCGGCCTCGATCAGGGTTTCGGGCAGCGCCGCGCAGTTGAGCACGATCATCGCCTCGCCCCAGCGCGGCGACAGGCGATGCAGGCGCTCGGCGATCAGTTCCTTGCCGGTGCCGCGCTCGCCGATCACCAGCACCGGCCGATTGAGCGCCGCCGCCCGGCTCGCCCGCTCGAGCGCGTCGAGAAAGGCGATCGATTCACCGATGAACTGAACCTCGCGCTCCATTCCCAATAATTAGCGTATTTCACCAATTCATGGCAATTCATTTAGCGGACAGCACCATATACTTTTTGCACATGGCGTTGATTTAAAGTCATAAAATCAAACTGGCACGGCCGTTGCTATTCCTTGGGCAGTCACTCCAAGAAGGATGCAATCATGAGCCCTCAGCACACCCTGCCCCGCTCCGCCGCCTTCCCGGCGCTGAGCCTGCTCGACCGCGCGATCTTCGCCAGCATCAGCGCGATGAGCGTCTTCGCGCTGTTCTCGCCGCTGCTCTGACCACCCACAAAGGATCCCGCGATGATCCCGCAAGTCCTCCTCGCCCTGGCCGCGCTAACCGCAACGGCTGCGCCGCCGTCGGCCGCCCACTGCGAGCCGCCGCCGCAGCGGGACGCCGGATCGCGCTGCCCCAACATTCCGCAATTTACCCTGCAACGAGAGGCCAGACCGTGATCGAACACCAGACCCCCACCCCCAACAATATTGGGGCCAGCGACATCGGGGCCGACATCGGCGCCTATACCGCCCCCCAGCCCGAAGCCGCCGCCGTCAGGCCGCTGCCGCCGCGGCTCGGCCCGCCGCCTTCGCGCATCGATATGGAAATCGATCGCGTTCGGCTCTATCCCAAGTCTCAAACCGGAGTACGCCGCATGGGCATCTTCTCGCGCACGCGGGACATCATCGCCGCCAATATCACCGACATGCTCGACAAGGCCGAGGACCCGGCCAAGATGATCCGCCTGATCATCCTCGAGATGGAGGAAACCCTGGTCGAGGTCCGCTCGAGCGCAGCACGCTCGCTGGCGGAGCAGAAGGAAATGCGCCGGCACATCGCCAAGCTCGAGCATTTCCAGGCCGACTGGACCGAGAAGGCGCAGCTCGCGCTGTCCAAGGACCGCGAGGACCTGGCGCGCGCAGCCCTGCTCGAACGCCAGAAGGCGGCCGATCTCGTCGGCCAGCTCGAGCGCGACATCGCCACGCTCGACGAGTCGGTGCGCGCCTATGAGGACGATATCGACAAGCTGCAGAACCGCCTGCGCGAGGCGCGCCAGCGCCAGCGTTCGATCGTGGCCCGGCTCGAAAGCGCCGAACATCGCGTGCGCATGCGCACCCTGATGTCGAGCGAGCGCGTCGACGCCGCTATGGCGCGGTTCGACCAGCTCGAACGCCGCGTCGACTATGCCGAAGGTCGTGCCGACTCGTTCGATCTCGGCAGCAAGGCCCAGCCCTCGCTCGCCGACGAGATCGCCGCGCTCGAGAGCAACGACAAGGTCGATCGCGAACTCGAAGCCCTCAAGCGCAAGCTCGGCGACACGTCGAACTGAGCCCCGTCAACGCAAGCGTGAAAGGCAAGTCATGCGACGCAAATTCTACCTCAACAAGCGCGACGGCAAGCTCATGGGCGTCTGCGCGGGCCTGGCCGACTATACCGGCATCGACGTGCTGTGGATCCGCATCGCCACCGCCGTGCTGTTCCTCGCCGGCGTCGGTTCGCTGCTGCTCGTCTATCTGCTGATCGGCTTCGTGGCCAATCCCGCGCCGGCGGGGCTGGACGACCACTATAGCCCACGCTCGGGCCTCGACGGCAGCCGTGGTCACTGGCGTGCCGACAGCCCGCTCGGCGACGTCGAGACCTACTATTCCACGTCGAACCCGCGCCTTTCGCGCGAAATCGACGGGCTGCGCTGAGCGGCGGAACGGGGGAATCACCGATGAACCTGGAAATCCTGATCCCGCTCGCGCCTTTCATCATGGTTGGCTTCATCGTCTGGTCGAAACACCAGACCAAGCTGGCCGAGATGCAGCTCAAGGGTGCGACGATGGAGACCGCGGAGAAGGCCGCGCAATATGCGACCCACATCCGCGAACTCGAAGAGCGCGTGCGCGTGCTCGAACGTATCGTCACCGACCGCGGCTATGACATCTCCACGCAGATCGAGGCGCTGCGCGACACCCAGCGCGTCGAAACCCGGGCGAGCGAGCGGCCCTGAGCGGGCCCGGAGACCATTATGATCGAGCGCGCGGGGCTTGTGCACCCGCGCGCTTCGACTAGATGACCCGCCATGCGCACGCTCGACGACATATTCGAAGAATACAGCTTCCTCGAAGGGGACGATCGCTACACCATGCTGGTCGAACTCGGACGGGAGCTCGATCCCATGCCCGACCCGCTGAAGACCGATGCGACCAAGGTTCGCGGCTGCTCGGCCTCTGTCTGGGTCTATCCGACGCAGCTCGACGACGGCCGTTTGCACTTCCTCGCCGACAGCAATGCCGGGATCACCAAGGGCATCGTCGCGCTGGTGCTATCGGCGGTGCAGGACCGCCCGGCGCAGGACATCGCCGAGACCGACATCGCCGCGCTGCTCGAACCCTTCGGCCTCAAGAACCAGCTATCGTCGAACCGCACCCAGGGCGTACCCAACATGATCGCGCTGATCCGGGAAACCGCCGCGCGCTACGCGGCGGGCTGAGCCGGGCATGGCCAGGCACCTCTACCTGGCCGCCGGACTGCTCTGCGTCGCACTGGGTACGGTGGGCGCCTTCCTGCCCGTCCTGCCGACCGTACCGTTCCTGCTGCTCGCGGTGTTCTGCTTCGCGCGCAGCCGCCCCGAATGGGCCGAGCGGCTCTATGCCCATCCGCGCTATGGCCCGGCACTGCAGCAATGGCGCGACCGCAAGGCGATCTCGCGCAAGGCCAAGGTTTCCGCCCTGGCGGTGATGGCGCTGAGCGCGCTGGTCTCCTGGCTGACGATCGGCTGGCACTGGGCCGCCGTGGTCACCGGCGTGCTGCTGTGCACCGGCACCTGGATCGCGACGCGCGCGGAGTAGCGTGTGCCGCGCCACCCTCATCCAAGCTTCGCTAGCTCCTGACGGAGCAAGCTGCGCTATCCTTCTCCCGCCAGCGGGAGAAGGTAAGAGCTCGTCAAACCCTCTCCCGCTGGCGGGAGAGGCAGCGAGACTTGGTGAGCCGGAGGCGAACCTAGTCGCAGCAGTGAGGGTGGCAGGGACATCAGAGTCCCCAAGCGGGGATTGACCCGCGATCCCCGCCCGGTCCGTAATCCTCCCCAAGCAAAGAACGGGAGAGTCGGATGGAAAAGCTGCGCGTCGTCCAGTGGAACACGGGCAAGGTCGGCAAGCTCGCGATGCAGGGGATCCTCGACAATCCCAGGCTCGAACTCGTCGGCGTCTATGCCCATTCGCCCGAGAAGGTCGGCCAGGACGCCGGCGCGCTCTGCGGCCGGCCCGACACCGGGATCAAGGCCACCAACTCGATCGACGACATCATCGCGGCAAAGCCGCACGCGGTGATCTACACGGCCTTTACCGGCGACGTCGACGAGGTGGCCAAGCTGCTCGAAGCCGGCATCAACGTGCTCTCGACCAACCTGTTCTTCCACGTCGGCGGCATCCGCGGCGCGGTCAAGGATCGGCTCCAGGCGGCGGGCGAGCGCGGCCAGGCCTCGCTCTACATCACCGGCATCAACCCCGGCTGGATCAACTCGCTGGCCACGGCGATCACCGCGGTCTGCGCGCGGGTCGATTGCGTGTCGATCTACGAATCCGCGGACTGCTCGGGCTACGAATCGCCCGAGACCTGGAACTTCTTCCGCATGGGCCAGCACGGCGTCACCGACGAGGTGATCGAGGCGGCCAAGACCTGGCTGGTCATGTTCAAGGACGCCGCCGAAAGAGTCGCCGAAGGTCTGGGCCTCGAACTCGACGAGGTCGATTTCTACTGCGACTACGCGACGGCCGCCGAGAGGGTCGACCTCGGCTGGTTCCTGATGGAAAAGGGCACCAACGCCGCGGTCCGCGCGGGCTGGAACGGCAAGATCAAGGGCGAGACGCGCGTGCGTGCGCAGATCACCTGGTACCTGACCAAGAAGATCGCCGAGGACTGGGACATCGACGACAAGGAATATCACCTCGTCGTCGACGGCGCGCCCAGCGTCGACCTGCACATGCATTTCAGCAATCCCGCGGATTCGCCGGTCGACGGCGCCTGGAGCCCGACCGCGACCACCTCCTACGCGACGATCAACGCGATCCCGCAGATCGTCGCGGCCAAGCCCGGCGTGCTAACCCTGCACGACATCGGCCTGCCCTATGCCCCGGCCGGCGCCTGGGAACAGGGCACGCGCCGCGGCTGGGGCTGACGCGCCCGCTTCACCTGAGGCTGTGATCGCCCTAGGGGGCGAGCCATGCGTATATCGTCCCCCCGCCTCCGTCGCCTCGACGGCGCCCTCGCGAACCTGCCCGAGGAGAGCGAGGCCATGCTGCTCAGCGATCTCGACGGCTATCTGGCCGGCGTGATCGTCTGCCCCGACCAAGTGCTGCCCGACGAATGGCTGCCGCTGGTGTGGAGCGCCGACGGCACCGCGACGCCCTTCGTCGATGACGACGAGGCGCGCTGGTACGCAGAGCTGGTGCTCGACCACCACGACCGGCTGCGCCAGGCGCTCGACACGGGCCGCCACGCGCCGTTCTTCGAGATCGACGCGCGGCACGACGAGGTGATGTGGGAGCTGTGGATCGAAGGCTTCGCCGCGGCGGTGAACCTGCGCCCGCTGGCCTGGGGCGCCATCGCCGAAAGCGGCGACGCCGAGGCCGTGGCGGCGATGGCGGGAATGGACACGCTCGTCCGCATCGCCCGCGACGAGTGCGATCTCGACCGCGCCGAGATCGACCGGCTGACCCTGGAGGCGCCCGCGCTGATCCCCGAATGGACGCTGCGGCTCAACGCCTGGCGCCGCGAACACCGCGGCGCGGCCGCCGGTTCGGCCGATACGCCGCGGCCTACGAAGATCGGCCGCAACGATCCCTGCACCTGCGGATCGGGCAAGAAGTACAAGAAGTGCTGCGGCGCCGGGTGATAGGGGCGCCTCTCACCACTCTTCGTCACCCCGGGCTTGATCCGGGGTCCCGCTTTTTGCGGCAAGCGATACGCTGGGATCGATAGCGGGACCCCGGATCAAGTCCGGGGTGACGGCAGAAGGAATCATTCCGGCTCAAATCCGATCCGGAGCGTTCAATTCGCCGCCTTGATCTCGCTCGGCAGCATGCCCGTCGCGCGGCGGAAGGCCGAGCGGAAACCACCGGGGCTCGAAAAGCCGAGGCGGCCCGCGACCTCGGCCACGGAGGCGCCTTCGCGGAGCATCGGCGTCGCACGCTCGACCATCACCGTCTCGCGGTACTTGCCGAGTGTCTGGCCGGTCTCGGTGCGGAAGGCACGGGCCAGGTGGCGCACGGTCATGTCGCAGAGCTCGGCCAGCTCGGCGAGATCGGGCAGCGGATCGTCGGCATAGAGCCGGTCACGCAGCCGTTGCAGACGCCAGGGCGCCATGCCCCCGCGGCGGAAGTCGGCGACGCTGCGCAGCTCGAACTTGCGGACGATTTCGACCGCGAGCTGCTGCGCGAAGGTCGCGAGCATCGCGTCGGTGCCGAAGTCGGGCGAAGACAGTTCGCGGTACATGCGCCGGATCAGCCATTCGATCTGCCCGCCCGACAGGCTGAAGGCCTCGTGCAGCAGGCCGTCGTGCCATTCGGGCAGGTCCGCGAGGAAGCTCTCGAGCAGTCTTGCGTCGAGCAGGCAGCGGATCGCGCGCGACGACCCCGCATCGCTCAGGCAGGACAGCGCCTGCCCCGGCGGCACCAGCGCCAGCGCGCCCATGCTGCTCGCCGCGTTGCGCCCCGACCTGAGATTGGTGACGACGTTCGACGGCCCCTTCCCGTCGAGCGACAGGTGCAGCAGGTAGCAGTGGTTCTCGGTGGTCCAGACGCTTTCGACCGGCTTCGACCACGAAAACTGCCGCACCTCGACCGCGCCGCCGGCGAAGTCGAGGCGATGTTCGGCGGTGAAGCGATCGACCTGATCGACGATCGACTTCTCGATATTGACCCACTTCGCCAGCTCGCGCTTGCGCTGGGCCATTGCCGGATCGCTGCCGATCTGCCCTGTCGTCATCCTGCCTGTCCCGGCGCCGTTCGGTCGGCGCGGCACCGATTCTATCACGATCGCAGGCAGGCTCTAGACTTTCGTGGTGACGATGAGACGGTCTTCGGCGGTCCGTTCCGTCTCAGTCACGTCGGCCGGCACGCCGAGGCCGGCCATCTCGCGCTCGGCCCAGAACAGGCGGCCGGTATATTCCTCGGGATTCGCGCAGCTCGCGAAATAGACGATCATCCGCGCGGGCACGCTGGGCGGCACCGGGCGGTTGTCGCCCTCCTTGGGGTCGAAGCCCTGCGCCTCGAGCCGGGCGCTGACGATCTCGGTGGCGACCCAGCCCGGATGCATGCCGATGACGTAGACCCCGTGCTTGCGCAGTTCGGGCGCGATCACGTTGCCGAGCCGGTCAAGCGCGCGCTTGCTCGCGAAATAGCTGGGCACGACGAGATTGCGGCCGACCACCTCGGCCGGGGGTACGTGCTCCTCGGGCATGCGGAACACCTCGCCGCTGCCGGTGGTGACGTTGACGATGCGCCCGCCGCCGCGCGCCGCCATGATCGGCGTGACGAGCTGCATCAGGATGAACGGCGCGTGGAGGTTGATGTCGAAGTCGTTGCTCCACTCGTCGAAGCTGAGGTCGAGGAACTTCTTCTGCCAGACCGAGCCGACGGTCGAGGCGGCGTTGTTTACCAGCACGTCGATGCCGCCGAAGCGTTCGACCGTCGTGTCGACGAGCCGGCGCAGGTCGGCCTGGTTCGCGAGATCGGTCTGCACGACCAGCGCCTCGCCGCCCATGGCCTCGATCGCCTGCAACGCCTCGCCGAGGCTGCCCGGCAGGCTGGGATCGGGATCGACCGTCCGCGCCGCCAGCACCACCTTGGCGCCGCGCTGCGCGAAATAGAGCGCCGCCTGCCGCCCCACGCCGCGGCTCGCGCCCGTGACGATCACGACCTTGCCGGTGAGATCCTGTTCCTTCTGCCGTTCCATGCCTCTTCCCTTTCGCATCCTGTTTGACCGCAGCATCGGTCGGCGCCGCGCGGGTGCCTAGCCAGCGAAGCCGGCGACAGCGCAGGAAAGGGACATTTTCGCGCCGGCCCCGCGCGATTTGCACGCCGATCCAAGGCCCGATAAGGCACGGCGATGGCCAAAGCCGACCGTCTCGCCCGTCTCGATGATCGCCGCTGCGAAGCGGAAGCCGAATATCTAACCGCGCTCGTCGCGGCGCTGCAGGCGACCGCCGCGGGCAAATGGGGGCTGTTCGGCCATCAGCGCGACAAGGCGGCGCAGAAGCGCGCGGCCCCCGTCCTCGCCGAGCTCGACGAACTGGCTGAGGAGATCGACAAGGCGCGCGATCAGCTCGCCATGCCGCCGTTCGACCTCCACCGCGAATTCCTCGCGGCGCGCGGTCCGGTCGGCCCCGAAGCGGTCGGCGAACCCAAGCAGGCGCAGGCCTGGCTCGATCGCCTCGATCCCGGTCAGCCTGGCTGACCCTTCCCAAGGTCGTGACCACCTCTTCACCGTCGCCCCTGCGTAGGCAGGGGCCCAGCTGACGTCGCAACACCGCGCCGTTCGCATCAGGAAGAGAGCTTGGTTGGGCCCCTGCCTACGCAGGGGCGACGAAAGTGGGGAGGCCAAGGACGGAAAAGCCGAACCTTCAGTCCTCGATCGCCTCGCGCAGCACGGCCACGCCGGCCTGGCGCTGTTCGCGCAGCTCACGCTTGAGCGCCGCGGGATCGCGCGCGATCACGAAGCCGAAGCTGACGCCGCCTTCCTTGCAGGTGGTCGCATGGTGCAGCTTGTGCGCCTGGACCAGCCGCTTGGCATAGCCGCCGCGCGGTACCCAGCGGAAATACCGCTGGTGGACCAGGCCGTCGTGGATCAGCGTATAGATCACCCCGTAGACCAGCACGCCGAGGCCGATCCATGTGCCCGGCTCCCAGGCTCCCGCGCCCATGACCAGCGGGCTGCCCAGCGCGAACATCGCGATGCTCATGGCCGCGCCGACCAGGGCATAGAGGTCGTTCTTCTCGAGCAGCTTGTCGTGCGGTTCGTGGTGATCGCGGTGCCAGCCCCAGCCGAAGCCGTGCATCACGTACTTGTGGCTGGCCCAGGCCACGAATTCCATCGCGGCTACGGTGGCGAGGACGATCAGGACGGCGGCCAGGCTGGACATGGCTTCGCCCTTTAATCCGAAGTTCATCGGTTGGCCATGTCCGCGGCACCTGGCGACCATTTGCGACAGTTTGAAACGAGCCTTTTTGGCCTTTCAGGTGTTTCCTGAACACCTCCCCGCCCCCCCGGGAGAAACGGAGAAAGACCATGAATACCTTCAAGAAGTTCGCCGCCCCCCTCGCGATTGCCGCCGCTGCCCTGTCGATGGCCGGTGCGGCCCAGGCCCAGCCCTATGGCGGCCCCCGCCATGACGTCCGCAACGACGCCTGGCGCCTGACGCCGGCGCGCAACAACGAGATCCGCCAGGACATCAATTCGCTCGACACGGCGATCACCCGCGCCACCCAGCGCCGCACGATCTCGCCGCGCGAGGCCCAGGGCCTGCGCCGCCAGGCGACCGACGTGAAGCGCCTCTATGCGCAGTATGCGCGCAACGGCCTCGATCGCAGCGAAGTTAGCAATCTGCAGCAGCGCGTGAACTCGGTCCGCGTCGCGCTCCGCATGGAGCGTCGCGACTGGGACGGTCGCCGCGGCTAAGTCGCCTTGCCCCTCGGGGCATCTCCGGGAGCGCGGCGGCCCGCAAGGACCGCCGCGCTTTCGCGCATCTGCAAGACGCTTGAAATGCTTGTGCGACGGGCCTAGCTGCCCGTCATGACCACTGCACCGCGCACGCTCTACGAGAAGATCTGGGACGCCCACGTCGTCGAACGCCGGGACGACGGCACCTGCCTCGTCTACATCGACCGTCACCTCGTCCACGAAGTGACCAGCCCGCAGGCCTTCGAGGCGCTCCGCGTCGCCGGCCGCCCGGTGCGCCGCCCCGATCTCACGCTCGCCGTGCCCGATCACAACCTGCCGACGACCCCGCGCCAGGATGCGCAGGGCAACCGCATTCCGATCGCCGATGCCGAGAGCGCCAACCAGCTCAAGACCCTGGCGAAGAACGCGCCCGAATTCGGCGTGCGCTACATCAGCGAAGTCGACGTCGAACAGGGCATCGTCCACGTCGTCGGCCCCGAGCAGGGCTTCTCGCTACCAGGCGCGACGATCGTCTGCGGCGACAGCCACACTTCGTGCCACGGCGGCCTCGGCGCGCTGGCCTTCGGCATCGGCACGACCGAGGTCGAGCACGTCCTCGCCACCCAGACGCTGATCCTGTCGCAGTCGAAGACCTTCGAGGTCCGCGTCGACGGCAAGCTGGCGCCGGGCGTCACGCCCAAGGACGTCGTGCTCCATGTCATCGGCGTGATCGGCACGGCCGGCGGCACCGGCCACGTCATCGAGTTCTGCGGCTCGACCTTCGAGGACATGTCGATCGAGGGCCGCCTGACCGTCTGCAACATGTCGATCGAGGGCGGCGCCCGCGCCGGCCTGGTCGCCCCCGACGACAAGACCTTCGCCTATGTGAAGGGCCGCCCCTATGCGCCCAAGGGCGCCGACTGGGACAAGGCCGTGGCCTGGTGGACCAGCCTCAAGACCGATCCCGGCGCCAAGTTCGACAAGTCGGTGCACATCGACGCCGCCGACATCCAGCCAACCGTGACCTGGGGCACCAGCCCCGAGGACGTGGTGCCGATCGGCGGCGTGGTTCCCGCGCCCGAGAGCTTCGCCGATGCCTCGAAGCAGCAGGCGGCGCAGGTCAGCCTCGACTACATGGGGCTGCAGCCGGGCACCAAGATGACCGACATCGAGGTCCAGAACGTGTTCATCGGTTCGTGCACCAACAGCCGCATCGAGGACATCCGCGCCGCCGCCGAAGTGCTGCGCGGCCGCAAGAAGGCCGACAACGTCAAGTGGGCGATCGTCGTTCCCGGCTCGGGCCTGGTCAAGCAGCAGGCCGAGGCCGAAGGGCTCGACAAGATCATCACCGAGGCCGGCCTCGAATGGCGCGAGCCCGGCTGCTCGGCCTGCCTGGCGATGAACCCCGACAAGGTCCCCGCCGGCGAACGCTGCGCCTCGACCAGCAACCGCAACTTCACCGGCCGCCAGGGCCCGGGCGCGCGCACGCACCTGGTCTCGCCGGCCATGGCCGCGGCGGCGGCGGTGACGGGCAAGCTGACCGACGTGCGGACGCTCGTTGGCGAACCCGCCTGATCCGGCCGAAAACCTGACAGAGGCGCGCAAGTCCGCTTTCGCGCCTTTCGTCTTTCCCGATACGCGCGTGCTGATCCTCGGCACCCTGCCGGGCGAGGCTTCGCTGCGCGAGCAGCGGTACTATGCCCATCCGCAGAACCAGTTCTGGCGGCTCACCGGCGCGGTGATCGGGCGCGAGGATCTGCCCGCGCTCGAGTACGAGGAGCGGCGCGGCACCTTGCGCGCACACGGCATCGGGCTGTGGGACACGATCGCCTCGGCCGTGCGCAAGGGCAGCCTCGACGCCGCGATCCGCGAGGCCCGGCACGCGCCGCTGGCCGATCTCGTCGCCGGCCTGCCCGCGCTGCGTGCGGTCGCTTTCAACGGCGCCACCTCGGCGAAGATCGGACGCAAGCTGCTGGCCGACGCGACAGTCCGCTTGGTCGATCTGCCGTCGAGCAGCCCGGCCTATGCGGCCATGCGCTTCGAAGCGAAGCGCGAACGCTGGCTCGAATTGCGGGAATTCCTGCCCTAGAGTGCTTGCATGCGCGCGCCGGGATGCACATAGGAGGCCTCATGACCGACAAGACCGACAAATCGAGCTGGACGGGCAAGGCCGCGCTCGCGGGTGCCGCGATCGGCTCGGCCGCGCTGACCGCGGCGCTGCTCTACGCCTCGCGCCGCAAGGAACGGAACCAGAAGGCGCTGCCCAAGCCCACGAGCGAGACGCCGGAGACCGATTGATGGAGCCGATCAATCACGTCCACGGCCGCGCGATCCCCTTCGGCCGCAAGAACGTCGACACCGACGTCGTCATTCCCGCGCACTGGCTCAAGACGATCACGCGCGAAGGCCTCGGCAAGGGCGCCTTCGAGGCCGTGCGCAAGGAACCCGGCAACGTCTTCGAGGACCCGGAATATGCCGGCGCGCCGATCTTGATCGCGGGCGACAATTTCGGCTGCGGATCGAGCCGCGAGCACGCCGCCTGGGCCCTGCTCGACATGGGCGTGAACTGCGTGCTGGCGCCGAGCTTCTCGGACATCTTCTCGGGCAACGCCTTCAAGAACGGCATCCTCGCCGTGGTCCTGCCGCAGGAAGCGATCGACCGCCTGATGGAGGTCGCCAAGACCGATCCGATCGACGTCGATCTCGAGACGCAGAGCGTCACCACGCCGTTCCAGGACCGCTTCACCTTCGAGGTCGATCCGTTCCGCAAGCACTGCCTGCTGAACGGGCTCGACGAGGTCGGCCTGACCCTGGCGCAGGCCGATGCCATCGGTTCCTACGAACAGCGCGCGGACAGCGACCTGCCGTTCCTGGCTCATCCCGGACGCCAGGCCGCCTGATCACCAGCCGCTGGCGATCGCCAAGTGGTATTGCCAAGTGGTATTGAATGCGCAAGCCCGCCGCCCTAGGGGCGGCGGTGAACCGACCTAAGGAGCCGAGATGACGACCTTCGAAGATCGCGAACGCGGGGAAGAAGCCAAGTTCGCCCACGACGAGGAAATGCAGTTCCGCATCCAGGCCCGCCGCAACCGGTTGCTGGGCCAGTGGGCGGCAGAGCGCATGGGTCTCTCGGCGGCCGAAACCGAATCCTACGCCAAGGGCGTCGTCCAGGCCGACTTCGAGGAAGCCGGCGACGAGGACGTCATCCGCAAGCTGCTCGGCGATCTGGTCTCGGCCGGCGTCGATGCCAGCGAAGCCGAAGTCCGCACCGCGCTCGCCGACAAGGCGGTCGAGGCGCGCCGCGCGCTGATGGGCGAGGCCTGAACCGATGGCGATGGCCGCCGCCGAGATCGAGGCGCTGATCCGCGCCGCCCTGCCCGATGCCGAGGTCGAGATCACCGACCTCGCGGGTGACGGCGATCACTATGCGGCGCGTGTCGTCTCCGAAAGCTTCCGCGGCAAGCCGCTCGTCCAGCGCCACAAGCTGGTCTACGAGGCGCTCGGCGGCCGCATGGGCGGCGAGCTCCACGCCTTGCAACTCAAGACCGAGGTTCCCAACTAGGAACCGCATAACCAGGGTCCCAATTCATCATGTCCGACGCCCAGAGCCGCATCGCCGAAATCGTCCAGTCCAACCCCGTCGTCCTCTTCATGAAGGGCACGCCGCTGTTCCCGCAGTGCGGCTTCTCGAGCCGCGCCGTCGCGATCCTCGATCACCTCAACGTGACCTACGAGAGCGTCGACGTGCTGCAGGACATGGAAATCCGCTCGGGTATCAAGGAATACTCGGAGTGGCCGACGATCCCCCAGCTCTACGTCAAGGGCGAGTTCGTCGGCGGCAGCGACATCATGATGGAGATGTTCGAGGCCGGCGAACTGCAGGGCCTGTTCGCCGAGGGCTGAGGCCCTCCACCCTCACCGCTGCGACTAGCTTCGCTGCGCTCAGCAAGTCTCGCGCCTCTCCCGCCAGCGGGAGAGGGTTTGGGTAGCGCACCTTTTCCCGCTGGCGGGAGAAGGATAGCGAAGCTTGCGTCCGTAAGACGCTAGCAGAGCTTGGATGAGGGTGGCGATTTTGGAAAACCCGGCCTCGGAGGGGAGGAGGCGGAGCCGGGGAGACTAGATCCGGCCCCGCCTCATATTCGAGACTACGTTGGGGTATCCCATACATAGCACGAGGCGTGCCAATTCTCGGAAACGGCGAATTTGCGCGGTTTTCGGTGTTGAACGCGCTGGCAACCACGCGCCACCTGTAAGGTTTTCCGACAGCATGCGCCAGGTTCACATCACCGCTTTTTCCTTGCCACACCTGCCTCAGCGCCGGAGAATGCCCCGATGAACGCGCAATCCGACGGCATCGCCGAAGCTCCGCCAAAGGTAATCCCGGCCGCCACCGTCGTGATCTTTCGCCATTGCCCCGAAGGCGGGCCGCCGCAGCTGCTGATGGTCCAGCGCGCCAAGGAGATGCGCTTCGCCGGCGGCGCCGCGGTGTTCCCCGGCGGGCGCGTCGACGAGGCCGATCGTGTGCTCGCCGCGCAGCTCGCACCGCAGGCCGATCTTGAGATTGCCGCCTCGCGCGTCGCCGGCATGCGTGAGACGCTGGAAGAGACAGGCCTGGCCATTGCAGTCCAGCAGACCGTCAGCGTGGCCGACGCCGTGGCCGCGCGCGCACTGTTGCTCGAGACGGGCGAACTCGCGCCGGTGCTCGATCGCTTCGGCTGGACGCTCGATCTCGACCGGCTCGTGCCCTTCGCGCACTGGTGCCCGATGCGCGACGGCTCGTTCGACACGCGCTTCTTCCTCGCCGACCTGGGCACCGGCGCGGTCGACGTCACCGTCGATGCCACCGAGAACACCCGCCTGTTCTGGGCCAGCGCCGCCGAGGCCCTGCGCCTCGCCGACGAAGGTGACATCAAGGTGATCTTCCCGACGCGGCGCAATCTCGACCGGCTGGCGCTGTTCGCGAGCTTCGCCGAAGCCCGTGCGCAGGCCGAGGCGATCCCCGTGCGGCTGATCACCCCGCGCCAGGTCGACCGCGACGGCGAGCGCTGGCTGACGATCCCCGAGGACTACGGCTACCCGGTCACCGGGCAGCCGATGGAGACCGTCCAGCGCGGATTCTAGACCGCGGCGGGCGCTGCCATTGCCGGCGCCGCGCGCTTGCGCGAGGCCCAGAGCGCCAACAGCACCGACACGGCGAAATAGGCGACCATGACCAGGATCGTGATCGCGTAGCTCTGGTTGAGGCGGTAGACGGTGCCCGTTCCCACCACGCCGATGACCATCAGCGGCAGGGTCAAGGTCGTCGCCAGGCCATAGGCGCGGCTGAAGCTCGCCGCGCCCAGGGCATCGGGGATCGCGCGGCTGAGCGCCGGGATCGCGCCCGATCCGTGCATGCCGATCAGGCCGACGATGACCGCGACGACGGGGAACGGCAGCCCCAGCAGCAGCGCCAGCCACAGCAGGCCGGCATCGAAGGTGATCAGCGCCAGCGTGCGCCCGCCGCCGATGCGGTCGGAGACCAGGCCGAACAGGATCGAACCCGCGATACCGACCATCGACATGATCGAGGCGAGCAGCGCCGAATGGTCGCGCGTGAAGCCCCAGGATTCGCCCATCGACACGAGATGGACGCCGAGCAGCACCGAGCTGGTGTTGATCGAGCCCGCGGCGATCGCCAGCCCCCAGAACACCGGATGCTTGAGAAGTTGCGCAAGGCCGAGCCCGGTATCGGCGACGGCGGGATCGCCGGTGCTGACCGCCTGCTTGGCCGTCTTGCCCGGCGGATGGTCGATCACCAGCAGCGCCGCCGGCAGCAGCACCAGCCCCGACAGCGCCGCGAGCGCGAGGAACAGCGTCTCGACGCCATGATGCTCGACGATCCAGTTCCCCGCGACGGGCATGATCGTCACGATCACGGGCAGATGGACGAGGCCGATGGCGAGCCCGCGGTTGCGGTTGAACCAGCGCGTGACCAGGGTCGGCGGCACGACCGCGCCGGCCAGCGACATCGCCGGGCCGAGCAGCAGGCCGAAGGCGACCAGATAGGCGACGAAGCTCGTGGTGAAGGCCAGCAGCAGCCAGGCCAGCGCCGAGGCGACCGCGCTGCCCGCGATCAGGCTGCGCAGCGAGAAGCGCGAGGCGAGCACGCCGGCGACCGAGGCCAGGATCGCCGAGCCGAGGATCACCATCGGCACGCCGGCCGAGGCCAGCTCGGGCGTTACCTGCAGCCGTTCCTGCATCGGCTTGAGCAGGATGCCCGCCGTGCCGAAGATCGAGCCGATCAGCACGTTGTGCGAAAGCCAGGCGATCACGCCCATGCGCACGGCGAGCGGATGGTTTGGCGCGTCCTGCGCCGTTTCGGAACTCATGGCTGTCACTGATTCGATCTCCCGTCGGGCGCGCTTCGGCGCCGCATTTGCCGGGAGTGTTGCAGTTGGCCGCGGGCTTGACCAGCAGCTTGTTGTGCCAATTCTTTGGTGGGCGCGCCGTGCGGCCGATCGGATCAGTAGGACGAGATGCCGACGGGCTGATTGGCGGCGTGGAGCTGGCTGAGATGATCGACCACGGGGCCATAGAGCGGCGCATCGAACTGGATGCCGGCATGGGCACCCTCGATCCAGCGGACCGTGCCGCTGACGCCCTCGAGCCCCTGCGGCCGGATGACGATGCGCGTACCAACGCGCACCGCGAGCGTGCTCGTGGTCAGGCGGCAACCATTTTGCGATATATCGGAAATATAGCCGTTGTCGCGCATCCCGCTCTGCGTGCGGCAGGTGGCCGCCATCCTCACGGGACGACGTTCGTCACGGCGTGGGGTGATCGGGTGCGACATGACGCTTTTCATAGCCGCAAGATGGTAAACGCATCCTGAAGCCAAGCCCGCAAGGACTACGGATCCAGCCATGGACATGCGAGTGTAACAGTCCGTTTCTAGGCCCTTGGTCGAAGGGACGAATCGACCATGGCAACCATTTCCGCAGGCATCGCCACAGACGGGGCCGATACCGGCCGTCCGGACCTCGACCGCGGCCTCGGCCGCGCCGGTTTCGTCGGCTTCGGCGCGGCGATCCTCGCCGCCCTGCTCTATGTCGTCTGGAGCGTCTATGGCGATGCCAGCGCCGCCGGCGTCGACACGACGGTGATCCTGCCCTTCATCCTGCTGTTCGTCGCGCTGCTGATCGCGCTCGGCTTCGAATTCGTGAACGGCTTCCACGACACGGCCAACGCCGTGGCGACGGTGATCTACACCAATGCCCTGCCCGCGCACGTCGCCGTGGTCTGGTCGGGCTTCTTCAACTTCCTCGGCGTGCTGCTGTCGACCGGCGCGGTCGCCTTCGGCATCATCTCGCTGCTACCGGTCGAGCTGATCCTCCAGGTCGGCTCGAACTCGGGCTTCGCCATGGTCTTCGCGCTGCTGATCGCGGCGATCATGTGGAACCTCGCGACCTGGTTCTTCGGCATTCCCGCCTCCTCCTCGCACACGCTGATCGGCTCGATCATCGGCGTCGGCGTGGCCAATGCCATGCTTCACGGACGCTCGGGCACGGCCGGGGTCGACTGGACCAAGGCCACCGAGATCGGCCAGGCGCTGCTGGTCTCGCCGCTGATCGGCTTCGGCGTCGCCGCGCTGCTGCTGCTGACAATGAAGGTGCTGATCCGCAACAAGGCGCTCTACGAGGCGCCCAAGGACGGCCTGCCGCCGCCGTGGTGGATCCGCGGGCTGCTGATCTTCACCTGCACCGGCGTCAGCTTCGCGCACGGATCGAACGATGGCCAGAAGGGCATGGGTCTGATCATGCTGATCCTGATCGGCGTGGTCCCCACCGCCTATGCGCTCAACCGCGCGGTGCCGGCGCAGTACGTCAGCGAGTTCCACATCAACTCGGCCGCGGCCAGCGCGCTGCTCGATCCCGCCCCCGCTCCTGCCTCGACGCCCGGCACCGACCCGGTCGCCGCGCGCGCGGCGGTGACGCGCTACATCGCCGAGAAGACCTATCGCCCCGAGACCAAGCCCGCGCTGGCCACGCTGATCCGCGACATCGACGGCCAGGTCCAGGCCTACGGCTCGCTGGCCAAGGTGCCCGGCGCCGCGGTCAACAACATGCGCAACGACATGTACCTCGCCTCCGAGGCGATCAAGCGGCTGGGCAAGGACAAGGCCGCCGCGATCGCCGAACCGCAGGCCGAAGTGCTCGAAAGCTACAAGAAGGACCTCGACCAGGCGACGCGCTTCATCCCGCTGTGGGTCAAGATCGCCGTGGCCTTCGCGCTCGGCCTCGGCACGATGGTCGGCTGGAAGCGCATCGTCGTCACCGTCGGCGAGAAGATCGGCAAGTCGCACCTAACCTATGCCCAGGGCGCCTCGGCCGAACTCGTCGCGATGGGCACGATCTTCGGCGCCGACCACCTCGGCCTGCCGGTCTCGACCACCCACGTCCTGTCCTCGGGCGTCGCCGGCACGATGGCCGCGAACAATTCGGGTCTGCAGATGAGCACGGTGCGCAACCTGCTGATGGCTTGGGTGCTGACCCTGCCGATCTCGATCCTGCTCTCGGGCGGGCTCTACGCGCTGTTTTCGGCGCTGATGTAACCGGCTTGGCGGAAAACCCCCTCGGCCCCGCCCTCATCTGGGGCATGGCCTTCACGGCCGAGGGTGCGCGCGAACTGGCTGGGTGCGACGACGGCGATGCCGGCGGCTCAGGCACTGGCTTCCGCTGGCTGCACCTGAGCCTCGCCGACCTGCGCACGCGCCGCTGGCTCGAACAGTCGGCGGCAATTCCGCCCGAAGTGCGCGAGCTGTTGCTGTCCTCGGACCAGCACCAGCGCTCGGTCGCGCAGAACGACTGCGTCGGCTGCGTCATCCACGACTTCGAGCGCGATTTCGAACGCACCCAGACCGACCGCATCGGCGCCGTGCGCATCGCGCTGTGCGCGGACCTGGTCATCACCACCCGGCTCCACCCCGTGCGCTCGGCCGACATCGCCCGTCGCCGCATCGAGGCCGGCGCCCATCCCGAAAGCCCGGCCGCCGCGCTCGACCTGATGGTCGGCGCCATCGCCCAGAACATCGGCGACATCGCCCGCTCGCTCGAACGCGAGGTCCAGGCCGCGGAAGACGCCTTCCTCGACGGTCACCATACGCCGACCAGCCGCGAACTGATCACCTTGCGCCGCCGCCTCGCGCAGATCCATCGCCTGCTCGACGGCATGCGCAGCGTGTTCCAGCGGCTCGAGCGCGACAGCGACGTGCCGCCCACGCTCCAGCCGGTGATGGAGAACCTGTCGCAACGCCTCCTCGGCCTCGACGGCGACATCATGTCGATCCAGGGCCAGCTTCGCGTGCTGCGCGACGAGATCGACATCCAGCAGGAACAGCGGACCAACCAGAACCTCTACCTGCTGTCGATCATGACCGCGCTGATGCTGCCGACGACCTTGGTCACCGGCGTGTTCGGCATGAACACCGGCGGCATGGGCCTGCAAGGCCCAGGCGGAACGCTGATCGCCGTGTTGCTGGCGCTTGCCGCCGCGGCTGGAACCTATGCGCTGCTACGCTGGATGGGCTTCATCAGGCGCTGACGGGCGACGCCGAAGCCGGTTCAGATGGTGAAGATGCCGCCGACGGAATCGAAGCCGACCAAAGTGACGATCTGACCCTGCAGCACCGCGAGCTCGACCGCGTCTTCATCACCGACGGAGACCGGCGCAGAAGCGGCCGGGACGAACATCGGCATCGGATTGATCGGCGTGTCGGGCGCTTGGACGTTGACGAAGCTCACGCCGTCCACGGCAGCGCCCAGCGATAGATACAGATCGGCCATGGCTTCCCCCGACGACTCCGGTGCGGCGTCCAAGCACGCCTATCGCCCCGGTGACAAGGGATTTTATCGCAGGTCACGATCAAACCGGTACGATCTTCGATGCCCGGTGTCAGCCCGGCCGGCTCTGCAAGGTGGCATCGACGAATTTGAGCAGCGAGGCCACGGTGAAGGGCTTGGGCAGGACCCGCACATGCGAGAACCGCGGCGCGATCGCGTTGGGGGCGTGGCCCGTGGTGATCGCCCAAGGGATCTGCAACTCGTCGAGCCGGCGACCGACGTCGAACGAGACGTCGTCCTCGATCTGCAGGTCGATCACCGCGGCATCGACCGCGCCGTCGTCGAGCAGCTTCATCGCGCGCGGTATCGTCAGCGCCGGGCCGACGACCTCGTGACCAGCCGCCTGGAGCGCCTCCTCCATCAGCATCGCGTTGAGAACGTCATCCTCCAGGACGAGTATCCTGGCGGGCTGGGCAGCATTGGCAGTCCGATCCTGCATGGCACCCTCGCTCGATCAAGATCGCGGTCTGTTCGAAGAAACGCAGGATACATCGAAAAAGTTGCCGACGACAGCCGTTAGCCGCCTTGCTTAGTATAAAGGTCGAGCACCTGCTGGGGCAGTCCGTGAATGTCGAAAGGCTTGGAAATCACCCCGAGAACACCTGCGTCGGTATAGGCCGTCAGCTCGCGATCGAGCAGCGCGGCGGAGATGCCGATCGCCGGCAGATCGGCAAAGGGCGGGATGCTCTGCATCCTATGGATGAATTCCAATCCGTGCATTCCGGGCAGGCGAAAATTGGTCAGGGCGAGATCGTAGCGGTCGGGCGTGGTCGACAGATGCGCCAGCGCCTCGTCGCCATTGTCGAAGGTCGTGACCTCAAACCGACCGCTGCGTTCGAGCGCGAGTTTGACGATGAACTGGATGTCCTTTTCGTCTTCGACGAGCAGCGTCCTGATGGCCGGCATGGCGTGCAAATCTCCCGGGTTCAGGAAACCAACGCCTCGCAGCAGGAAATGGCGCCAGAGAATTGGCTCCGTTAGCGACCCATCAGAACTTCGCCGGCACGTACATCTCGTCCGGCACGGGATGGCGGATGTAGTCGTCGTGCCGCACCCGATCGGGCAGCATCACCGGTGCCTTGGGCACGTCGTTGAAGTCGAACTGCGACAGCAGATGCGCGATGCAGTTGAGCCGCGCGCGCTTCTTGTCGTCGGCGGCGACCACCCACCACGGCGCCTCGGGGATGTGCGTGCGTTCGAGCATGGCTTCCTTGGCGCGCGTGTAGTCCTCCCACATGCGGCGCGATTCGACGTCCATCGGCGAGAGCTTCCACTGCTTGAGCGGATCATGGATGCGCAACGCGAAGCGGAACTGCTGTTCCTCGTCGGTGATCGAGAACCAGTATTTGATCAGGACGATGCCCGAGCGCACGAGCATGCGCTCGAATTCGGGGACCGAGCGGAAGAACTCCTCGACCTCGTCCTCGCTGCAGAAGCCCATCACGCGCTCGACGCCGGCGCGGTTGTACCACGAGCGGTCGAACAGCACGATTTCGCCCGCGGCGGGCAGGTGCTGGACGTAGCGCTGGAAATACCACTGCGTACGCTCGCGCTCGTTTGGCGCCGGCAGCGCCGCGACACGGCAGACGCGCGGGTTGAGCCGCTGGGTGATGCGCTTGATCGCCCCGCCCTTCCCCGCCGAATCGCGGCCTTCGAAGATCACCACGACACGCAGGCCCTGGTGGACGACCCAGTCCTGCAGGCGGACGAGTTCGTGCTGCAGGCGGAACAGCTCGCGGAAATAGGCGCGGCGATCGAGCCGGCGGCCGCGCGGCAGTTCCAGCCCTTCCTCGAAATCGTCGATCCCGGCGACGTCCTCGAGGCGCGCGTCTTCGAGTTCGAGCTCGAGCTCCTCGTCGAAATCGTCGCTGATCTCTTCCTTGATGCGTTCGAGGTCGGCGGGGCTGCTGGGCGGGTTCATCGCGCGTTCCTTTCGCGCCCGACCTGCCGCATCGGCGTGACACTAGCGCGTCAGTGGCGCTTGAGCAGGTGTTCCAGCGAATGGGTCGCAGCCTTGCGCTCGCTGTCCTCGCAGGTGACCTCCTGCTCCAGCGCCTTGCGGATATCCTCGACCTCCTTGTCGGTCAGGTGCTCGATGGCGATGAACTGGTCGCGCGCGTTCTCGACCGCGCGGATCAGCTCGTCGAGCTTGGCCTGCATCGCCGCGGCATCGCGGTTCTGGCTGTTCTGGATCAGGAAGACCATCAGGAAGGTGACGATCGTCGTGCCCGTGTTCACCACGAGCTGCCAGGTGTCGGAATAGGCGAACAGCGGCCCGCTCGCCCCCCAGACGACGACGATCGAAAAGGCCAGGACGAAGGCCAGCGGCTGGCCGGCCGCCGCCGAGATCAGGGTCGAGAAGCGGGTGAAGAGACGGTCCATCGCGGCAAATCCTGCATGTTCGGCACGAGACCTCAGCAACCTTCGGCGAGGCCGGTGGTTTCCCTGCCAAACCGAAATCAAGGAGTTACATCATGGGCAAGGCTCTGCTTCTCTGGCTGGTCGGCGTTCCGATCCCCGTCATCCTGATCCTGTGGCTGGTGTTCTTCCGCTAGTATCTTCCCCGCTTCCGGTCGCGCGCGCCGCCTGCTAGGCGCGCGCCATGCTTAACCTTTCCGGCATCACGGTTCGCCTCGGCGGACGCACGATCATCGACGACGCCACCGCCAAGCTGCCGCCGCGGGGTCGCGTCGGCCTGATCGGCCGCAACGGCGCGGGCAAGTCCACCTTGGTGCGCGTGATCGCCGGCATGCTCGAGCCCGACAGCGGCGTGGTCTCGATGCCCCGAGGCAGCCGGCTCGGCTACATCGCGCAGGAAGCCCCGGGCGGCGATGCCACCCCGTTCGAGACCGTGCTCGCCGCCGATACCGAGCGCGCGGCGCTGATGATCGAGAGCGAGACCTGCGAGGATCCGCACCACCTCGGCGAGATCCACGAGCGGCTGATAGCGATCGACGCGCATTCGGCACCGTCGCGCGCGGCGCGCATCCTCGTCGGCCTCGGCTTCGACGAAGAGGCGCAGCACCGCCCGCTCGAAAGCTTTTCGGGCGGCTGGCGCATGCGCGTGGCCCTGGCCGCGCTGCTGTTCTCGCAGCCCGACCTGCTGCTGCTCGACGAACCGTCGAACCACCTCGATCTCGAAGCCGTGCTGTGGCTCGAGGACTTCCTCAAGTCCTATCCCGCGACGATCGTGCTGGTTAGCCACGAGCGCGACTTCCTCAACAACGTGGTCGACAACATCCTCCACCTGTCGGGCGGCAAGCTGACGCTCTATCCAGGCGGCTACGACGCCTTCGAGCGCCAGCGCGCGGAACGCCAGGCGCAGCTCGCATCGGCCAAGGCCAAGCAGCAGGCGCAGCGCGAGCACCTGCAGGCCTATATCGCCAAGAATTCGGCCCGCGCCTCGACCGCCAAGCAGGCGCAGTCACGCCAGAAGGCGCTGGCCAAGCTCCAGCCGATCGCCGAACTGATCGACGATCCCTCGCTGTCCTTCGAGTTCCCCGATCCCGACGAACTGCGCCCGCCGCTGATCACGCTCGACATGGCAAGCGTGGGCTACAGCGAGACGCCGGTGCTGACCAAGCTCAACCTGCGGCTCGATCCCGACGATCGCATCGCCCTGCTCGGCCGCAACGGCAACGGCAAGACCACGCTGGCCCGGCTGCTGGCCGCGCAGCTCAAGCCGATGGACGGGGCGATGAACGCCAGCGGCAAGATGCGCGTCGGCTACTTCACCCAGTACCAGGTCGAGGAACTCGATCGCAGCGAGACGCCGCTGCAGCACATGACCCAGCTGATGAAGGGCGCGACGCAATCGGCGGTGCGAGGCCAGCTCGGTCGCTTCGGCTTCTCGGGCAACAAGGCCACGACCGAGGTCGGCAAGCTGTCGGGCGGCGAGCGCGCGCGGCTGGCGCTGGCGCTGATCACGCGCGACGCGCCGCACATGCTGATCCTCGACGAACCGACCAACCACCTCGACGTCGACGCGCGCGAGGCGCTGATCCAGGCGCTCAACGACTATTCGGGCGCCGTCGTGATCGTCAGCCACGATCGCCACATGCTCGAGATGACCGCCGACCGGCTGGTGCTGGTCGACAGCGGCGTTGCCAAGGAGTTCGACGGCTCGATCGACGACTACATCGCCTTCGTACTCGCCAAGGAGCCGGCCTCGCTCAAGAAGGACGGCGGCGGCGAAGCGTCGCGCGGGGTCAACAAGAAGGACCAGCGCAAGGCCAATGCCGAAGCGCGCGAGAAGAGCCAGGCGCTGCGCAAGCAGGCCAAGGCGCTCGAGACCGAGCTCGAAAAGCTGGCGGCGCAGCGCAAGCTGATCGACCAGGCGATGTTCGATCCGGCTTCGGCCGACAAGACCTTGGCCAAGCTGACCATGACCGACCTGATGAAGCGTCGCGCCCAGGTCGAGGACTCGATCGGCGAGGCCGAGGCCAAGTGGCTGGAAGCCAACGAGGCGATCGAAGCGTTCAACGCATAGGAGACATGCGATGAGCGTAGCGTTTCGCCGCGAAGGCGACGAAGAACATCTGGAACCCAAGTTCGAGATCCCGATCCCGCCCGGCCCCAACCTGGTCACGCCGCGCGGGCTGCGGCTGATCGGCGAGAGGGTGGTGGAACTCGAAGCCCGGATCGCGCAGCTTGAGGCCGAGAGTGCCGAGGAGAGCGAGATCAAAGCGGCCAAGCGCGACCTGCGCTATTGGCAGACCCGCCAGATCACCGCCGAGCTCGCGCCCACGCCCGATGGCGATACGGTCGAGATCGGCACGACGGTGACCTTCAAGCTCGCCGGCAAGACGCGCGAACTTTCGATCGTCGGCGACGACGAGGCCGATCCGGCGGCGGGTCTGGTCAGCTGGACCGCCCCGCTCGCCCGCGCGATGATCGGTGCGGAGGCGGGGGAGTTCGTCGAGTTCAACGACCGCGAGGATGCGATCGAGGTGATGGGCATAGCCGCCCCTACGTTGTCCTAGCCTCTATCCGTCATCCCCGCGAAGGCGGGGATCCAACTCCGATGCTCTCGGAAGGCACGGCGGTGCAATACGAAGGCCCAGGTGATGGATCCCCGCCTTCGCGGGGATGACCGTGGTTTTGTCAGGCGATGTGAGGAAAGGTTATTCCCCCGCCGCGCGCTCCATCATCTCCATGAAATCGCGCGCCGCGTCGCGGTCGGCGGCCTCCTCGAAGGCGACGTCGAGATCGGGCGCGGCGCCGAACATGTGCAGCAGGGTCCACAGCGCGAAGCGCCGCGCGCGGTCCTTTTCCATGCCGAAGTCGACGCGCATCTTCTCGACCCCGGTCGCCAGCGCCTCGGGCGGGACGGTGGTCAGGTCGGTCGTGGCGAAATAGCGGCGGAGCTGATCGTCGAAATCCATGCGCGGTCCCCTTGCTGCCGCGCCCTTAGCCGCTTTTCGCCCGGTTCCCAGCCCTTTCGCGAAAAGCCCATCCTTTTTGCAAAAAGATGCCCCCGCCGAAGCGGGGGCTCGAGGTTGCGGCTCTATCAACGGGTCGCAATCGTTGAGCCGCAGCCCGTCTAGGCCGCGCCCAGGCGGCGGGTCTGTGAGTTTCCCCACACGGTTAACCGAATTTCACGCGCGCCGAGCCGTGGCACCCTTCGGAACAGCGCCGAAGTTCCGGCGTTTGCCTCGCGGGGGAAACGTTTCGGCGGAACGGCGAAAGGCTGGCCGCGCGAAGCCTGAAGGAGATGGACCGTGAAACCTTCCGTTTTGATGCTTCTGGCCGCAGCCTCCCTGCCGCTGGCCGCCTGTGCCTCGACCAATGACAGCGCGCTCGCGAGCGCCGAACCTGTCCCCACCGCGCCCGACTACACCGCCGCCGCGGCCGCTCCGCGCGACTGCCGCTCGGTCGGCGGGACGGCGCTGACCGGCGCGGCCGTGGGCGGTGCCGGCGGCGCGGCGCTCGGCGCGGTGACCGGCGGCATCAGCGTTCTCGGCGGCGCGCTGGTCGGCGCGGCCGTGGGCGGCCTTGCCGGCGCGGTCTGGGCCGATGCCAACAACGACGGCTGCGCCGACGGCTATATCCGCGAAGGCCGCTACTACGAGGGCGAGCCGGGCGCCGCCCGCACGATCGAGCGCCCCTACCGTCGCGGCGAACGCGGCTGAGCGTGACGCGCGGGATTCTGCTCGTGCTGGGCGCGGCGGCGCTGGTTCCGACCGGCGCCGCCCCGCTCCTGGCCAAGCCCGCCCCCACCGCACCGAGCGCATCGGCCGCGCTGCGCGCCGAGATCGCCGAGCGCGCGGGTTCGGACTTGCGCGGCTTCTATGCGGCGCGCGGCAATCGGCCGCTTTGGGTCGCGGCGGACGGCGCGGCTCCGGCGGCACGGCTGCTTCTCGACCAGTTGCAAAGCGCCGAGCGCGACCGCATCCGCCCGGGCAAGGTCAAGGCCTCGGCGCTCGAACGCGCACTCGATGCCGCGCGTGGCGGTTCGGCGGAGGATGTCGCCAAGGCCGAGATCGCCGCATCCAATAGCTATGTCGCCTATGTGAAGGCGCTGCGCTCGGGCAAGCGCGCGGCGATGATCTACGAAAGCGAGGCGCTGCGCCCTGCCCTGCCCACGGCCACCAGCGCGCTGCAGACCGCGGCCCGCGCGGGCTCGCTCGAGACCCACGTCCGCACGATGGCCTGGATGCACCCGCTCTATGCGCCGCTGCGCAAGGCGCTCGACGATGACAACCTGAGCGAACAGCAACGCAGCCAGATCGCGCTGAACCTCGATCGGCTGCGTGCGATCCCCGCCAATCCGGCGCGCCGCTACGTGCTGGTTGATACGGCCAGCGCGCGCCTGTGGATGTATCAGGACGGTCGCCCCGCGGCGACCATGCGGGTCGTCGTCGGCAAGCCCGAGGAAGCGATGCAGACGCCGACGATGGCCGGCTACATCCGCTATGCCGTGATCAATCCCTATTGGAACGTGCCGCCCGACCTGGTTCGCAGCCGCGTCGCCTGGAACGTCAACACCAAGGGCCCCGGCTATCTGAGCAGCGGTGGCTATCAGGTCATGTCCGACTGGACCGATCAGGCCCGGCCGATCGACCCGACGCGGATCGACTGGCGCGCGGTCGAGGCCGGCGACGGCGCGCCGCCGCGCGTGCGCCAGCTTCCCGGTGGCAGCAATTTCATGGGGACGGTGAAGTTCATGTTCCCCAACGAACAGGGCATCTACCTGCACGACACCCCCGACAAGGACCTGCTGCGCAAGGACGCGCGGCAATTCTCCTCGGGCTGCGTGCGGCTGGAAGATGCGCCGCGGCTCGGCCGCTGGCTGATGAACCGCCCGCTGCCGCGCCGCCCGCGCGGCGATCCCGAGCAGCGACTGGCATTGCCCGAACTGGTGCCGGTCTACATCACCTACCTGACCGCCATGCCCGAAGGCGGCCGCATCGCCTTCCGCGACGACGTCTACGCGCGCGACCGGCTCGGCGGCGACACGCGGCTCGCGCGCAGCGACCGGAGCCGCGCAGACCGGCCCTGACGATTCGCCGATCGACGGTTCGTCCGGAATGGCGCGCGCTTCGTGGGCGGCGTCGGCACCCGGCCTTCGCCGCGCCGTTGTGTCCCTTGGACAAGAGGAGATCGCCCATGAAACTGCCCGCCGAGACCCACGTCGCCATCGTCGACGGTGAGCGCTTCCTGCTGATGCGCAACACCGGCACCGCCGCCGAGCCCGTGCTCGAATTCCAGGGCGAACCTGAGATCGCGGAAACCAACTACAGCGCGGGCGTGCGCCACCAGGACCTGGCCGACAATGCCGCGACCGAGCCCATGGCCAAGTTCGCCCATGCCGCCGGGGTGGCCGGCTGACTCAACGGCCAGGTGCTCCAGCGCGAGATCGAGAGCCTGCTGATCGTCGCCGACCCCAACACGCTCGGCGAGATGCGCAAGCACTACCACAAGGAAACCCAGGCGGCGCTGCTCGGCGAACTCGACAAGCAGGTGACGAACATGCCCGCCCCGCAGATCGTCAAGGTCATAGCGGCCGCGTGACCGGCGGAACCGGCCGCTGCGGCGGCCGTTTCCCTCGCATGACCCAACTTCGAAACCGACAGGCATGACCCCGCGCTGGCCCTCCACCTTGTGGATCGTGCGCCACGGCCAGAGCGCGGGCAACGTCGCGCGCGATGCGGCCACCGAGGCCGGTCTCGCGCGCATCGCCCTGACCAGTCGCGACGTCGACGTGCCGCTGTCCGATCTCGGCCGCGAGCAGGCACAGGCGCTCGGCCGCTGGTTCGCCTCGTGGCACGAGGAGCAGCGCCCCGAGATCCTGCTCGCCAGTCCCTATGTCCGCGCGGTCCAGACCGCGGAGATCTTCCGTGCGGCCGGCGGCTGCCCCGCCGACGAGAAGATCTGCCTCGACGAGCGGCTGCGCGAGAAGGAATTCGGTGTGCTCGACGGGCTGACCGTGGCGGGCATCCACGAGTTCCAGCCCGACCAGGCCGAGTTCCGCAAGCTGCTCGGCAAGTTCTACCACCGCCCGCCCGGCGGCGAGGCCTGGACCGACGTGATCTTCCGCCTGCGCGCGCTGATGGACACGGTCTCGCTTCACTATGGCGGCCGCCGCGTGATGATCGTCGCACACCAGGTCGTCGTGCTGTGCCTGCGCTACGTCATCGAGAACCTGACCGAGGCCGAGATCCTCGCGATCGACAAGCAGGGCGATGTCGCCAACTGCGCGATCACCGAATACAGCTTCGATCCCGCGGCTGGGCGCGACGGCGGGCTGATGCTGTCGCGCTACAACGTCACGGCTCCGCTCGAAGAGGACGATACCCCCGTCACGGCCGAGCCCGACCAGATGGTCGCGGCGCGTGGGTGAACCGATCGCGCCCGCCGCGACGCCGCTCGACAGCAACTGGCTGCGCGACCATCCCCTGCCCGATCCCGACCACCACGCCGACAAGAACGCGCGCGGCCGCGTCTTCATCATCGGCGGCTGCGCGCGCGTGCCCGGCGGCCTGCTGCTGACCGCCGAGGCGGCGTTGCGCGCCGGCGCGGGCAAGGTCCAGGTCGCGACCGCGCGCAGCACGGCGCTGGCGCTCGGGATCGCCATGCCCGAGATCGCGGTCTTCCCGATCGACGAGGACCACGAAGGCGAGATCGCCTGTCTGCACGAAGGGCTCGACGACTTCATCGCGCGCAGCGATGCCGTGGTCGTCGGCCCGGCGATGAGCGGCGCCAAGGCGGCGGGCGCGGCGCTGGACCGGCTGCTCGAAGCCGACGACGATCTCGCGCTGGTGGTCGATGCCGCGGCGCTGATGGAGCTGCCGTCGCGCGCGCCGGCGCTGGCGGCGCGCAAGAATCCGGCGATCCTGACCCCGCACATCGGCGAGATGGCGGCGATGCTCGCCTGCGATGCCGCCGAGATCGAGGCCGATCGCTCCGCCGCTGTGCGCCGTGCGGCGAGAACCTTCGGCGCGGTGGTGACGCTCAAGGGCTCGACCAGCTTCGTCGCCGACCGCGATGGCGCGCTGTTCGCCTATGCCGGCGGCGGCGTCGGCCTCGCGACGGGCGGCTCGGGCGACGTCCTCGCCGGCATCGCCGCGGGGCTGGCCGCGCGCGGCGCGCCGCCGCTCGAGGCCGCGCTCTGGGCCTCGTGGCTCCACGGCGAGGCCGGCCGCCGCTGCGCGGTTGAGATCGGCCCGCTGGGCTTCCTCGCGCGCGAACTGCTGTTGCAGGTACCGGGGCTGATGAAGGCGGTTTGAGGCGGGTAGGCGCAATATATCGACAATCGACGTGTCTCCGACCAAACTCCGTCATCCCCGCGAAGGCGGGGATCCATCTCCTAAGGCCGCGGCACACACGGCCGTTGCGTGAAACGACAGCTCTGGAGATGGGCCCCCGCTTTCGCGGGGGTGACGAGAAAGAGGTCGGACAAGGACGAACCTGGCGAACCTATCCCCCGATCGGGATCACCGTGTCGGCCAGCCGTTCGACCTCGGCGCGGTCGTGGCTGACGTAGAGGATCGGCAGGCGCAGTTCATCGCGCACACGCAGGATCACCTGCATGATCTCCTCGCGCCGCGGCATGTCGAGCGAGGACAGCGGCTCGTCCATCAGCAGGAATTTCGGCCCGCGCAGCAGGGCCCGGCCGATCGCCACGCGCTGCGCCTCGCCGCCCGAGAGCGTGCGCGGCATCCGGCCCAGCAGGTGACCGATGCCGAGGAAGTCGACCGCCTCGTCGAGCCCCATCCAGCGCTGGTCGGCGGGCGCGAGCCGCCAGCCGTAGAGCAGATTGTCGCGCACCGACTTGTGCGGGAACAGCCGGCCGTCCTGGAAGACGTAGCCGCAGGCGCGGCGCTCGGGCGGCAGGTCGATCCGGCGCTCGCTGTCGAACAGCACGGTCTCGCCGACCGCGATACGCCCGCGCACCGGGCGCAGCAGCCCCGCAACGGCGTCGAGGATCGAGGTCTTGCCCGCGCCCGAGGGGCCGAACAGCGCGATCAGGCCCTTGGGCACGGTGTAATTCGCCACGATCCGCGCTTCGCCACGCTCGATCGCGACGTCGATCTCAAAGGACATGGCCCGGCCCCCGCCCGCTGCGCCGTGCCAGAATCTCCGAGGCGACCAGCGCCGCCAGCGACAGCAGCACCGAGATCACCGCCAGCCGCGTCACCGCAGCCTCGCCGCCGGGCACCTGCAGCGCCGCATAGATCGCCAGCGGCAGGGTCTGCGTCTCACCGGGGATGTTCGAGACGAAGGTGATCGTCGCGCCGAATTCGCCGATCGAGCGCGCGAAGCCGAGCACGAGACCCGCAAGCACGCCGGGCATGGTCAGCGGCAGGGTGACGGTGAAGAAGGTGCGCCAAGGCCCCGCCCCCAGCGTCCGCGCGGCGCCCTCGAGCCGGCGATCGACCGCCTCGATCGACAGCCGCATCGCGCGCACCATCAAGGGCAGCGCCATGACCGCGGCGGCCAGCGCGGCGCCGGTCCAGCGGAACATGAAGGTCAGCCCCAGGGTCTCGGCGAAGAAGCGCCCCGCCGGCCCGTTCGCGCCGAAGGCCAGCAGCAGCATCCAGCCGGTCACCACCGGCGGCAGGACCAACGGCAGATGGACCAGCGCGTCGAGCAGGACCTTGCCCGGGAAGCGCCCGCGCGCGAGCAGCCATGCCAGCGCGAAGGCCGGCGGCAAGGCGAGCAGGATCGCGACGCCGCTGACGCGCAGCGACAGCGCGACGATCTGCCACTCTTCGGGTGAAAACAGCCCCATCGGCGCCTGACTATCCCACTCGTCCCATCATTGCGAGCGAAGCGAAGCATGCGCCTGCGCAATTCCGCACGACGCTTGCCCGGCGGATATTCGACCGTGTGCGCGCCGACGTCACTGGCCGTCGCTCAGTCACGCCTCACCCCAATGTTGCGTCGCAGCAAAATTTTCTTACGAACAAGACGAATAAAATCAGCCTTCTATTCCTAGCTTTGCCCCTCAATTTCGCAGGAGCAACAAATGTCCAAGCCCGATCGCAACCCGCGTGAAGACGCCGATGAAGCTCTTTCGGCCTCGGCGCGTTCCAACATCGCCATGCTGATTTTCGGCTTCCTCACGCTCTGTTTTCTCGTTGCCATCGACCACGAGGAGTGGTTCCACCTGCGTCCGATCAGCGCCGGCGCCATCGCGGTGTCCAACGCTTCGGATCATGCCAAGGAGGCGCGATGACATGATCGTCAAGGCGACACCCAGCCTCAAGCAGATCGTCCGCGAGGTCTGGCGGCCGCTCACGATCCTGTTCGTCTGGGACGTGTTCGTGACCATCGCCTATTTCCGCCCGAGCTTCACCGCGCCCGAACTGCCGCTGACCCTGTTCGGTTCGGTGCTGGCGCTGTTTCTCGGGTTTCGCAGCAATTCGGCCTACCAGCGATGGTGGGAGGGGCGATCGCTGTGGGGGCTGATGATCAATGCCAGCCGCAGCCTGGCGCGCAGCGTGCGCAATTTCATGCCCGATGCCGCGGCGGTGCCGCTCAAGCGCGAGATCGTCCGGCGCCAGATCGCCTATGTCAACGCGCTGCGCTGCCAGCTTCGCCGCCAGCCGATGGACGAGGAGGTCGTCCGCTTCATCGACGATCCGGTCGAGGACCTGGCGCTGGCCCGCGCCAACGTCGCCAACGGCCTGCTCGACGGCACCGGCCGGCGGGTCGCCGATGCGCGCGCCGAGGGCTGGATCGATTCGATCCAGCAGGCGCAGATCGAGGCGGTGCTGGTCGACATCGCCAATGCCCAGGGCGGCATGGAGCGGATCAAGAACACGCCGCTGCCGGTGCACTACCGCTTCTTCCCGACCCTGTTCACCCACCTGTTCTGCATCCTGCTGCCGTTCGGCCTGGTCGAGACCCTGGGGCTCGCGACGCCGCTGGGATCGACCGTGGCGGGGCTGATGTTCCTCGCGGTGCTGGCGATCGGCGACGATCTGGCCGAGCCGTTCGACAACCAGGTCCACGACCTGCCGCTGTCGGCGATGTGCCGCACGATCGAGATCGATCTGCTCCAGGCGATCGGCGACGAGCCACGCCCGCCATTGCAGGCGGACAAATACGGCGTGCTCTGGTAGGTTTTCGGGGGTAGGTCTTCGCGCCGAGCCTGCTGGAGACCGCCGATGCCGAGCACCGCCAATCTGATCGCCTTCGCCCTGATCGCGCTCGGCATGGTGCTCACGCCGGGGCCGAACATGGTCTACCTGATTTCGCGGTCGATCTGCCAGGGCCGCCTGGCCGGGCTGATCTCGCTGGGCGGCGTGGCGCTGGGCTTCCTGTTCTACATGCTCTGCGCGGCCTTCGGCATCACCACGCTCGTGCTGGCCGTGCCCTATGCCTACGACGCGATCCGCATGGCCGGCGCGGCCTATCTGCTGTGGCTGGCCTGGCAGGCGCTGCGCCCTGGCGGCCGCTCGCCGTTCGAGGTCCGCGAACTGCCGGTCGACGGACCGCGCAAGCTGTTCCTGATGGGGTTCCTGACCAACCTGCTCAATCCGAAGATCGCGGTGATGTATCTGTCGCTGCTGCCGCAGTTCATCGATCCCGCGCGCGGCTCGGTGCTGAGCCAGGCGCTGGCGCTCGGCTCGACGCAGATCGTCATCAGCGTGATGGTCAATGCCGCGATCGCGGTCTCGGCCGCATCGATCGCCGGGTTCCTCACGCGGCGCCCAACCTGGGCGACGGTTCAGCGCTGGCTGATGGGAACGGTGCTCGCCGGGCTCGCGGTCAGAATGGCGACCGAAGCCCGGCGATAATCAGAACACCGGATCGTAGCCCGGAGGCAGTTCGCCGTCGTCGGCGTCGGGCTTGCCGGGGACGTGGATGCCGCATTCGGTCTTGTCCCAGCCCTTCCAGCGGCCCGAGCGCGGGTCTTCGCCCGGCGCGACCTTGGTCGTGCAGGGCGAGCAGCCGATCGAGGGATAACCCTCGGCCACCAACGGGTGCGGCGGCAGATCGTGCTCGGCGATGTAGGCGGCGAGGTCCTCGGCGGTCCAGTCGATCAGCGGGTTGATCTTGAGCCGGCCCTGGGCGTCGGTCACGTCGATCTCGAAGCGCGGCAGGTTGGCGCGGGTCGCCGCCTGGAACGCCTTGCGACCGGTGATCGTCGCGTCGTAGCCGGCCAGCGCCTTGGCCAGCGGCTTGACCTTGCGGATCTCGCAGCAGCCGTCGGGGTCGTAGGACCAGCGCAGCCCGCTCTCGTCCTTCTTGGCCAGATCGGCCTCGTCGGGCGTGAGGTTGATCACGTTGGTCAGGCCCAGCCGGGCGATCAGCTCGTCGCGATAGGCCAGCGTCTCGGGGAAGTGCTTGCCGGTCTCGAGGAACAGCACGGGGATGCCCGGATCGATCCGCGAGACGAGGTGCAACAGCACCGCGCTCTCGGCGCCGAAGCTCGACACCACGGCGACATCGCCCGCGGCACCGCTCTTGAGCACGCTGGAAAGCATTTCCAGCGTCTCGGTGCCACGGAACATGCGGTTGAGGCGGATCGCATCCGCCTCGGTGAAACGCGGGCCCGTGTCGATACGGTCTACGGCGCGCACTTGTACGTCAGCCATGCCTCTTGGCCCAGATGGGCTGGCGGCCGTCACCAGTCGCCTGATAGACGTCGGGCCAGCGGTTGAAAGCATTCTCCGCATCGACGGGATCGAGCGGGGTGTTCGGTGCGAAGCTGTCGAAGCCGCAGCGGCGCAGGTGACCGAGCTGGTCGACGAAGACCGAGCCGATCGCGCGCAGCTCACCGTCGTAGCCGGCCTCGCGCAGGATGCGCGCGGCCGAGTAGCCGCGGCCGTCCATGAAGCCAGGGAATTCGACTTCGACGAGGCGAATGCGATCGAGGAACGGCAGCAGCACGCGCGCGTCCTCGCCGGTTTCCAGACGCACGGCGGCGGCATTGGTCTGCTCGCCGAAAGCGTCGACCGTCACGGCCGGGTCACCCACGGGCTCGTCGTCGCGGAAGCGGAACTGGGTCTCAACCATAAATAGCTTCCTTGAACGGGGCCATGCCGATGCGGCGGTAGGTATCGAGGAAGCGTTCCTCGCCTTCCTTGTTCGCCAGGTAGACGTTGGTGGCCTTCTCGACCGCATCGACGATGCCGTCCTCGGAGAAGCCGGGGCCGGTGATCGTGCCGAGCGAGGTGTCCGCGCCTTCCGAGCCGCCGAGCAGCAGCTGGTAGTTCTCGACGCCCTTGCGGTCGACACCCAGGATGCCGATGTGGCCGGCGTGGTGGTGGCCGCAGGCGTTGATGCAGCCCGAGATCTTGAGCTTGAGCTCGCCCAGCTCTTCCTGCTTGCCGGCGAAGCGCTCCGAGATCTTCTGCGCGACCGGAATCGAGCGCGCGTTGGCCAGGCTGCAATAGTCGAGCCCCGGGCAGGCGATGATGTCGCCGATGCCATCGAGATTCGCGGTCGACAGGTCGGCCGCGTCGAGCTTCTGCCACAGCGTGTAGAGATCGGACTTCCTGACGTGCGGGAAGACGATGTTCTGCGCATGGGTCACGCGCAGCTCGTCGAAGCTGTAGTCCTTCGCCAGGTCGGCCATCAGGCGGATCTGGTCGGCGCTGGCGTCACCGGGGATGCCGCCAACGGGCTTCAGGCTGACGACGGCGATGACGTAGCCCTTCGCCTTGTGCGCGACGGTGTTGTTCTTCACCCAGACCGCGAAGTCGGGATCGGACAGGTCGAGATCGTCCGAAGCCGCGGCGTCGAAGGCCGGATCGGCGAAGTAGGGAATGATCCGCTCGAGCTCGGCGATCGGCGGTTCGATGCCCTGCGTGAGCAGGTGCGCGAACTCTTCCTCAACCTGGCGCGTGTACTCGTCCTTGCCCATTTCGTGGACCAGGATCTTGATGCGCGCCTTGTACTTGTTGTCGCGCCGGCCGTAGCGGTTGTAGACGCGCAGGCACGCCTCCGAATAGGTAATCAGCTGGTCGAGCGGCACGAACGGATTGATCAGCGGCGCGATCATCGGGGTGCGGCCCATGCCGCCGCCGACGTAGAAGGCGCAGCCGATCTCGCCCGCATCGTTCTTGACGATCTCGATGCCGATGTCGTGCAGGCGCATGGCCGCGCGATCGGTCTTCGAGGCGATCACCGCGATCTTGAACTTGCGCGGCAGGTGCAGGAATTCGGGGTGGAAGCTCGACCACTGGCGCAGCAGCTCGGCATAGGGGCGCGGGTCGATCAGCTCGTCCTTCGCGGCGCCGGCATACTGGTCCGAACTGATGTTGCGGATGCAGTTGCCGCTGGTCTGGATGGCGTGCATTTCCACCTTGGCGAGGTCGGCCAGGATGTCGGGCGCCTCGTCCAGCTTGATCCAGTTGTACTGGATGTTCTGGCGGGTGGTGAAGTGGCCATAGCCGCGGTCGTACTTGTCGGCGATGTCGCCGAGCATGCGCATCTGCGCCGAGCTCAGGGTGCCGTAGGGCACGGCGACGCGCAGCATGTAGGCGTGCAGTTGGAGATAGAGGCCGTTTTGCAGGCGCAGCGGGCGGAAGTTCTCCTCGGCCAGCGTGCCCTCGATGCGGCGACGGGTCTGGTCGCGGAATTCCTCGACGCGGGTGTCGACCATGGCCTGGTCGTAGCTGTCGTACTTGTACATCTCAGATCACCCAGTTGATCGCCGAGGGATCGGCGGGCTTGAGGGTCAGGTCGGGGCGCACGGTGGGGCCCAGCGCGCGGATGCGCTCCTTGATGTGGTTCGGGCGGACGCCTTCGGGCGTCTGCGTGGCGTCGACCACGTAGGACGAGTTGACGTGGCGTGCGGCTTCCTCGCGCGCGAGAATCTCGTCGGCGTGTTCGCTGGCGTCGACCGCGTCGTCGACATGGAGCGACCAGCCCTGGCCGTCCCACCAGATGACCGCGCCTGATTTCAGGTCGTTGCCCGTTAGAATCTTCACTTTGCTACCTCCCGCGCGATCTTGCGCAGTTCTTGTTCTGGTTCGGCGGTGACGTCGCCGATGACGATGAGGGCGGGGCTCTTAACCCGATGCGTTTCAACGAGCGAGGGCAAACCCGCAAGCGGTCCACGCAAAACGCGCATTTCGGGCCGGCTGGCATTCTCGATCACCGCGACGGGCACGTCGGGGGCGAGGCCATCGGCCATCAGCTTCTCGGAAATCGCCTCGCTGGTGGCGACGCCCATGTAGATCACCAGGGTGCGGCCCTTGCCGGCGAGGCCCGACCAGTCCTGCTCGGTCAGGCCCTTGCACTGGCCGGCGACGAAGCTGACGATCGAGGCGCTGTCGCGGTGGGTCAGCGGGATCTGCGCGGCGGCTGAAGCGCCGGTCGCGGCGGTGATGCCGGGGACGATCTCGACCGGCACGCCGGCCTCGCGGCAGGCCTCGGCCTCTTCGCCGCCGCGACCGAAGACGAAGGGATCGCCGCCCTTGAGCCGGACCACGTCGTGACCGGCCAGCGCCTCGGCGACGAGCAGGGCGTTGATCGCCTCCTGCTTCATCGTGTGGCGTGCGCGGCTCTTGGCAACCGAGACCAGCTTGGCGGCGGGATGCGCGAGCGCCAGGATCGCCGGATCGACCAGCCCGTCGTGCACGATCAGCTTGGCACCGCCGATCAACCGCGCGGCGCGCAGGGTCAGCAGGTCGGGATCGCCGGGGCCGGCGCCGACCAGATGGACGGTTCCGGGCTTGGCGGCCGATGATGACGGGGATTCGCTCATGGAGGCGCATTTGGCGACGAATGGCCAGCCGTACCAGTCAGATTGCATTGGGATGGGGCTAGGAGAACTTTAGCGCGCCTCGGGGGGTGTTCTGCAGCCCCTCTGCCAGGCCGCGCGGCGCCGGATGCTACCGGTCGACCTGCAGCGGATCGTTGGGCCAGTCGCGCAGGCGAATGTCGCGCTGCGGCGCCGGCACGCGCAGGCCGTTCTCGCGGAACAGGGCCCAGAGCCGCTTGAGCACGTCCGAGCGGACGTTGCCGATGCCCTCCTCGGGATCGTCGATCCAGATCTGGATCTCGAACTGGATGCCGTTCTCGCCGAGCGTGTGCAGCCAGACCGAGGGCGCAGGATTGTCGAGCACGCGGTCGGTCTCGCGCGCGGCCTGGAGCATCAGCGCCTCGGCGAAGGCGATGTCGGTGTCGTAGGTCACGCTGACGGGCACCTTCACGCGCACGTCGCGGCTCGAATAGGACCAGTTCTCGACCTGATTGATCATCAGGTTCTCGTTCGGGATCAGGTATTCCTTCTTGTCGCGCGTGATCACCGAGACCGCACGGATGCCGATCTTCTTGACCTGGCCGACCGTGTTCGAAACGCCGTCGTTGACCGCGATGACGTCGCCCGGCTTGATCGAGCGGTCCATCAGCAGGATGATTCCGGCGATCAGGTTGCCGAAGGTCTTCTGCAGACCGAAACCGATGGCGAGGCCGAAGGCGCCCGAGAACACGGTCAGCGCGGTCAGGTTGATGCCGAGCAGGTCGATCCCGACGAGGATCGCGATGACCCAGACGATGATCGAGACGATCTTCTCGCCGATCAGCCGCTCGGCCGCGTCGAGTGGCGTGATGCGGTGGATGATCCGCCGCGACACCCCGCTGGCAAGACGGCCGGCGACGAAGACCCCGGCGACGACGAGGACGATCAGGATCGCCCGATATATCGAAATACGCGAAGAGCCGACGTCGAAGCCGATCGAGTCGAGATGCCGGACGACTTCGGAAAGGCCGGCTTCCCAGGTCATAGGGCCGCGAAGCCGCGTTCGAGATCGGCGATGAGGTCGCGCGGATCCTCGAGCCCGATCGCCAGGCGCAGGCCGAAGCGGTCGGCCGGATCCCAGCCCGCGGGCGGCCAGGGCGTGACCGCGCGGATCGGTGCGGGATCGACGGGCACGACCAGGCTCTCATAGCCGCCCCACGAATAGCCGATGCCGAACAAGGTCAGCGCGTCGACGAAGCGCGCGCGCGCCTGAGCGTCCCCGCCCTTGAACACGAAGCTGAACAGCCCGCAGCCGCCGGTGAAGTCGCGCGCCCAGATCTCGTGCCCCGGCGCGCCAGGCAGTATCGGGCAGAGCACCTGCGCAACTTCGGGCCGCGCGCGCAGCCATTCGGCGATCTGAAGCGCACTTGAGGTTTCCTGCTTGAGCCGGATTCCCAGGGTGCGCAGCCCGCGCAGCGCGAGCGCGGCGTCGTCGGGCGAAACGACCTGACCCAGCTGCTGCGCGCGCTTGCGCAGCAGCGCGTAATATTTCTCGCCGGCCGATGCGGCGCCCATCATCAGGTCCGAATGGCCGCCGACGTGCTTCGACAGCGACATGACGGTGATGTCGACGCCGCGTTCGAGCGCGGGGAAGCCGAGCGGGCTGGCCCAGGTGTTGTCGAACACCGAGACGAGCCCGTGCCGCCGCGCGATCGTGGCGAGCGCGGGCACGTCCTGCACTTCCATCGTCAGGCTGCCCGGCGCCTCGAGCAGCACCGCGCGACTGCGTTCGCAGATCGCAGCTTCGAGCGAGGCCGGATCGAGCGGATCGAAGAACCGCGTCTCGACGCCGAAGTCGGTCAGCAGGCCCAGCCCCATCGCGCGCGTCGGGTCATAGGCGTTGTCGGTGATCAGCAACACGTCGCCGGCCTTGAGCACGGCCATCAGCGCCCCGGCGAGCGCGGCGACGCCCGAGGGATAGAGGATCGTGCCCGCGGCGCCGGGCTCGATCTCGGTCAGCGCCTCGGCCAGGGCCCACTGCGTCGGCGCGCCGCGGCGGCCGTAGAAAAAACGCCCGTCCTCGTTGCGGCGCGGCCCGTCCTTGAGCGCGGCCATGTCGGGATAGAGATGCGTCGAGGCGCGCCAGATCGGCGGATTGACCACAGGCCCCGTCCATTCGGGCCGCCGCCCGGCGGACACGAGGCGGGTGGCGATGTTCTGCTTGTCGTTCGGACCTTTTGCCATTGGCCGAGCCTTACCGCCGCGACGCGCGGCAGGGCAAGGACTTGGCTCCGAAATCGCGGCGCTTCCCGCCCCCAATGCTGCATCGCAGCAATCATCCTGACACAGAACTGCGCCATCGCGCGAGGACCGAAACGATCGGCGAAGGGCACGACCGATGACGCGCAACCCTCTGAAATTCGGTGCGACGGCACTCTTGCTGGTGCTGTGGAGTCTATCGGTCGCGGCGGCGCCCGACAGACCAGACGCGGATTGGGCGGGCAGCGGTATCGAGAACGCCCGCCTGCAAGGCACGCTCAAGCTCGACGGCGAGGTCTTCCACGTCCAGGGGCTTGAGCTCGACGCGCGGCGGATATGGCTGACCTCGGTCGATCAGGCGAACCGCAAAGGCTACCTGCACCTGTTCGACCGGACCAGCGGCAAGCTCCTACGGCGCATCGAACTGACCGATGGCGCGCGCTATCATCCGGGCGGCATTTCGCGCTCGGGTCGGTCGCTGTGGATTCCGGTGGCCGAGATGCGGCCCGACAGCTCGGCCGTGCTGATCGAGCTCGATGCCGACAGTCTGCGCCTAAGCCGCAAGATCCGCGTCGCCGATCATCTCGGCTGCGTCGCGGCCTCGGGACATATCCTGGTCGCGGGCAACTGGGACAGCCGGATGTTCTATGTCATTGATCTCGCCGCGCCCGGACGGGTGCGCAAGCTGGCCAATCCGTCGCCGACGCATCACCAGGACATCAAGTTCGTCGGCGATCAGCTGGTCGCGGCGGGCAATCTGAGCTTGTGGAGCGGCACCGTCGACTGGATCGACTGGCCGTCGATGCGACTGCGGCGGACCTTGCGGGCGGGCGCCATCGGCCCGGTCCGTCCGTTCGGTCGCGGCGGACCGCTGACGGGCGAAGGCATGACGATCGACGGTCGCGATCTCTACGTCGTTCCCGAAGACGGCCCGAGCCGCCTGTTCCGCTACCGCCTCGACGTTTGAGCGCGGCGAGGAACGATCGGCCTCTAGCGCACGTTCAGGCCGAGCTGGCCAAGGAGTTGGGCGGCCTGGTCCCGCGAGATCGTCGCACCGCGGAACATCGTCGCGTCGAACAGTTGCAGCCCGCCGAGATCGGCGCCGCGCAGGTCGGCGCCGTCGAAGCGTGCGCCGTCCATATTGGCTTCGCGCAGGCTGCATTCGACGAAGGTGGTCTGGCGAAAATCGCATTTGCGCAGATCGGCCTGCGAAAAGTCGATGCGGTTCAGCGTGACCTTGCGGAATGAACGGCCGGCGAGCTTGGCGTTGACGAGCAGCGTCTCGGCGAAGTGGATTTCGAGGCCCTTAACCTCGAACAGATCGGCCCCGGTCAGCTTGCATTGATCGAACGTGGCCGCCTGCAGGTTGGCGCGCTTGAACGAGACGTTGTTGAAATCGCTCGCGACGACGGTCGCGGCGCCCAGGTCGGAGCCGGTGAAATTGGCGAAAGCGCCGCGGCACGATTGCCAGGCCGTGTCTTCGAGGCGGGCACGGCTGAGATCGGCTCGTCGCACATTGCATCGCTCGAACCGCCAGCCGGCAAGGTCGAGGCCCGAGAGATCTGCCTCCTCCAGATCGCAGTCGATCAAGATCTGGGGCCGTCCGGCCAGTCGCTCGATGTCGGCACGCGCCAGGGTCTGGTTGCGAACCGCGCGATCGGCGAAGAGATCATCCATCACTTGTTGATAGCGGCAGTTCGCCGATCGAGCCAGGTTGCAGGGCTTATCGCATTCTTCGTCACCCCGGACTTGATCCGGGGTCCCGCTATTGGTCCGAGCGTATCGCTTGCCGCGATAAGCGGGACCCCGGATCAAGTCCGGGGTGACGGAAGAGCAGGCCTGGATGGCGCTTCACGCGCCTTAGGCCGGTCCCAGCGCTTTCGGCGTTTCGGGATCGGCACCCCATTCGCTCCAGGAGCCGTCGTAGAGCGACACCTTGTCCCTACCGAGCAGATGGAGCGCGAAAGCCACGGCGCAGGCGGTCATGCCGCTGCCGCAAGTGGCGATCACGGGCTTGTCGAGATCGACGCCGGCCTCCTCGAACACCGCGGTCAGCGCGGCCTTGTCCTTGTAGGTGCCGTCGGCGTTGAACAGCGCCTTGTAGGGCACGTTGCGCGAGCCGGGGATGTGGCCCGAGGCGAGGCCCGGGCGGCTCTCCTGCTCCTCGCCGGTGAAACGCGGCGCGCCGCGGGCGTCGACCACTTGCTCTTCGGCATGGCGCAGGTTGGCGAGCACGTCGTCCTTGGTGCGCAGCCGCTTGCTGTCAGACCAGGCGGTGAAGTGGCGTGCGCGCAAGGTGTTGCGACCGGTCTCGATCGCCCGGCCCTCGGCCTTCCACTTGGCGAGGCCGCCGTCGAGCACGGCGACGTGGTGCGCACCGAACACCTGGCGCAGCATGTACCAAGCGCGCGCCGAGGTCTTGATCGCGCTGTCGTCGTAAAGGACGATCCGGCTGCCGTCGCCGAGGCCGAGTTCCTGCATGCGGCTGGCGAACTTCTCGGCCGGGGGCAGCGTGTTGTCGACCGGCGAGGCGGGATCGACGAGTTCGGCCAGGTTCAGGAACACCGCACCGGGAATGTGGCCGGCCTCGTAATCCGCGCGCGCGTCGCGCGCGGCGTCGGCCAGATGATAGCTTGCATCGACGATCCTCAGATCGCTCGCGCCCATCTCATGGGCGAGCCACTCGGTCGAGACCAGGCTGTCCATTGCGTTCCCTTTGTTATTCCGCTGCGACTACTCCGTGGGTGGGCTGGCGTCGAGCCCGATCATGCGGGCCAATCATACCGGGACACCGAGCTCTCTCTGCCCCAGGCCGCGATCGACCCCCGGTCCACGATCGAGCGGGAAAGGCTTCAGCGCCCCGCCCGGCTGCTCGCTGGCCTGGCCCACGACGAAGACGCGCATGGCGACGGTCCCGTTCCCGGCTTCCGCGCGGAAGCGTGCCAAGGGCACGAAGACCCGAGCACCGCCGCGATGAATCGGCAGGATCGAGGCGATCGGCATGCGCAATTCGCCCGCCAGCGAGATCGACTCGCCCGGCGCCAGATTGGTCGCCTCGTGCAAGGTCGCCAGGGCCGCGTCGACCGGCAACAATTGTTCCTCGGCCGAGAGCGAAGCGTGGGCAGAGACGATGTCGCCGGCCAGCCGTAGCGGCCCGGTCTCTGTATCGGCGCGGTTGGTCAGGGTCAGGCGATAGGCGAGCGCGGCGTTGACCATCGCGCGGCTGAGATGGCGCGCCTCGAACTCCATCTCGAGCGGCCCCGCGGCTATCGCCGGCGGTGCGGGCTCTGGCGCAGGCGGCGGCGGCGCCTTGTTGAGCTCCTGCGGGCGCGGCAGCACGGCGGGCGGGCTCGGCTCGGGCCGCGCGGGCGCGGCGGCCGACGCCTCGCTCGGCACCTGGGGCTCCTCGAAGTCCTCTGCCTCGGCCGGGCGAGCCGAACGGTGTCGATAGAACCAGGCGCCAGCGAGCAGCGCCAGCACGGCACCGCCCGCGATCCAGGGCCACGGCGTCGAGCCCGTCGCGACGGTTGCACTCTCCGCGGGAGCCGGAGATTCGACCGCGGGTGCGCTCGCGCTGGGAGCGGGAAGCGGTACCGTGGTGATCTCGGGACGCTCGACACCTGGCGGTGCCGGGGTCGGCGTCGCGCTTCCTGCGGGTGGGCGGCGCAGTTCGATCCCGGCGCCCACGCCCGGGCTCGGTCGCTCGATCGCGCGCGGGCTCGTGGCCTCGCGCGTCGGTGCGGTGGTTGCGGGCGGCACGACGATCGTGGGCGGCGTGGTCACGGGCGCTGCCGCCTCGGGCGCCGGACGCGTGGCCTCGGCAGTCGGGTGCTCGCTGTCGACCGGGCCGGCGGCGGTCGCGGTCGGCGAAGGGCGGGCGGCGGGAAGCTGGAAGTCCTGCACCGATCCCGGGGTTTGGGCCTGTGCGACCGTTATCAGCGCGACCGGAGCGAGCAGCAGCGCGGGCAGCGCCGCCCGGCGCGCGAATCTACCCGATGTTCTCTTTGCTGTCTTGGTCATGTTCCCCGATGCGATCCCGTGTCTCTGCCCAAGTCCCGCGCGCGTGAACGCTGGGTGAACCCTTGCGGCCTGGCCGGCGACTTGTGCGAGCGGCGCGATGACGGCAAGAGGCTAGGATGAGCGATACGCCACAAAATTCGACTCCGTTGCACCTGGGTCAGCAATCCGCCCTGCCCGCCTCGCCCGAGGCGGCCGTGCTCGACTATGTGCCGAATCCGCGCGTGGGCAGCCTCTATCTCGTGCGCTTCGCCGCGCCCGAATTCACCTCGCTGTGCCCGGTCACCGGCCAACCCGACTTCGCCCATCTCGTGCTCGACTATGCGCCGGGCGAGACGATCGTCGAATCGAAGAGCCTCAAGCTGTTCCTCGGCTCGTTCCGCAACCATTGCGGCTTCCACGAGGACGTCACCGTCGGCATCGGCCAGCGGCTGTTCGACGAGATGAAGCCCAAGTGGCTGCGCATCGGCGGCTACTGGTATCCGCGCGGCGGCATTCCGATCGACGTGTTCTGGCAGTCGGACGCGCCGCCAGCAGGACTATGGGTGCCCGACCAGGGCGTCGCCTCCTACCGCGGGCGCGGCTGACCCGGCTGGCCGGACTGGAACGAGGCGAGACGCAGCGAAGCGACCGGCTGGTCTTCGCGCGGCTCACCCGAACTCAGCGCCACATTGGCGCCGATCGGCTGACAGCGTGCCTCGACCGTCGGATAGTCGGCGCTCAATGCGATGTCGCTCTGCAGCGCCATTTCGGCATCGGCCTCGCAAAGCACGCGCGCTTCGTAATGCTTGGGCGTCGTCGCCAGCTTATGGCACTGGGTGCCGTCGTCGGCGCAGCCAAACAGGATAAGCGCGAAGATCATGCCGAAGCTCCTTCGATGAACCGAACGTCATGCGCGACGAAACGGTTCCCCGACTCAACGCATCTTGTGGAAAAAACCTTCGGGACTTCTTTGCGCGCACTGCGTGCCTATCTCGGCAGCGGAGGTGATCGATGAGCGATTCCAAGATCGTGGCCTGTCCGAGCTGTGCGACCCTGAACCGGGTACCGGCCGCCAAGCTGGGCACCGGCGGCACCTGCGGGCGCTGCAAGAGCGCGCTGTTCCAGGCCGCGCCGGTGGTTCTGACCGCTGCCAATTTCGATGCCCATGCGAGCAAGAGCGACCTGCCGCTGCTCGTCGATTTCTGGGCCGCCTGGTGCGGTCCCTGCCGGCAGATGGCGCCGGCCTTCGCCCAGGCGGCGGGTGAGCTCGAACCGGCGATGCGGCTCGGCAAGCTCGACACCGAGGCCGAGCAGGCGATCGCGGGCCGCTACGGCATTCGCTCGATCCCGACCCTGATCCTGTTCCACAGGGGCCGCGAGATCGCGCGCCAGTCGGGCGCAATGCCGCCCGCGGCCATCGTCCGCTGGGCGCGCGAAGCGGCTAGCGCGACAGCCGCCTAGTCCCCGATCCTCTCCTGCAAGGGGAGGGGGACCGCATATGACACGAACGCATCGGTAACGGACTTGCATTCCCGCTTCCCGTCATCCCGGGCTCGACCCGGGATCCCGCTTTTTCCGCAGCGCTGAAAAGTTAGCGGGGCCCCGGGTCAAGCCCGGGGTGACGATATGGGTTGGCGAAGTCATATCCGATTGCCTCCCTCGCAGGAGCGCGCCGAATAATTACCCGGCCAGCCGCTTGAGCGTGCCGCCGAGCGGGGCGGGCATGAAGCTGTCGCCCTCGGGCCAGTCGAGGAAGCCGAAGGCCGCCCAGGTGCCGCCGTCGACGTGGAGCGTCGTGCCGGTGATCGTGCGCGAGAGGTCGCTGACCAGGAACACCACGCCGTCGACCACTTCCTCGACCGTCGGCGGGCGTTTCTGCGGCACGTAGAACTCGATCGACTGGCCCAGTGCATCAGGGCCGAGCTCAGCCAGGCGCGCAAAGTCCTCGGGCGCGAGCGCGGCGTTCGAGGCGCGGGCGAGGCTGGTGTCGCTGGCCAGGCAGTTGACGCGGATCATGTCCTTGCCGAGCTCGACCGCGAGCGCGCGGCTAAAATTGGTCGTCGCGGCCTTGGCGCCGGCATAGACCGCGAAAGTCGCGGCACCGCGATGCGCCTCGATCGTGGTGAAATTGACGATCGCGCCGCCGTTTCCGCTCTGGCGCAGCAGCGGCAGCGCACGGTGGCAGGAGTCGACGACATAGCCGTAGTTGAGCCGGATATCGCGCGCGTGGCTCTCGCGCGTGGTCTTGTCGAACAGCGAACGCGCGACGCCGCCGGGCACGTTGATCAGGATGTCGATATGATCGGTCCGCGCCGCGACCGCATCGTAGAACGCGTCGAGCGAGGCCGGATCGGTCACGTCGGCGTAAAGCGCGGTGATCTTGCCGCCGAGCGCCTCGACCTCCGGCATGATCGCCGCCAGCCCCTCGCGATCGTTGTCGCAGCAGATCACCTCGACGCCTTCGTCGATCAGCCCCAGCGTCACCCCGCGGCCGATGTGGCCGGCCGCGCCGCCCACAACCACCGCGATCTTGCCGCGCATCGCCTCGGCCGCAGCCCGCAGTCCCATATCCATCTCCCATCTGGTTTGCCCCAGCCTATGGCCTGCTGAGCGACTGTTCAATATCGCGCGACAGCTTGCGTCGCCGTGTTCGCTCCGCTTATTATATCCGAACGTATATAGATGACCGGAGATACCGATGCCGCGCCTGCTGGCCTTTCTTGCTCTGCTGTTCGCGGCGATCGTACCGGCCCAGGCGCAAACGCGCGGACCGCTGGTGCTCGCCGCCGCGAGCCTCCAGGAATCGTTGAACGCCGCGGCCGACGGCTGGGCACGCAAAGGCCATCCGCGACCGGTGATCTCCTTCGCCGGCTCCTCGGCGCTCGCTCGCCAGATCGAGGCGGGCGCGCCGGCCGACCTGTTCATCTCGGCCGACGAGGAATGGATGGACTATGTCGCGAACAAGCGGCTGGTGAAGCCGAACACGCGCGTCTCGTTCCTGTTCAACAACCTCGTGCTGGTCGCGCCGACCACGAGCACCCTGCGGCTGACCGTGGCCTCGCGCTTCCCGCTGGCGCGCGCGCTCGGCAACGGCCGGCTGGCCATGGCCGACCCCGACTCTGTGCCCGCGGGCAAGTACGGCAAGGACGCGCTGACCCGGCTCGGCGTCTGGCCCTCGGTCCAGGACCGGATCGCCCGCGCCGAGAACGTGCGCGCCGCGCTGGCGCTGGTCGGCCGCGGCGAGGCGCCGCTGGGGATCGTCTATACCACCGACGCGCTGGCCGATCGCACGGTCAAGGTCGTCGGCCGCTTCCCCGCCAACAGCCATGCGCTGATCGCCTATCCGGTCGCCGTGCTGGCCAAGTCGACCAATCCCGAGGGCGAGGCCTTCCGTCGCTACCTGCTGTCGAACGAAGGCAAGGCGACCTTCCGCCGCTTCGGCTTCGGCACACGCTGAGCAAAAGCGCTTCCACGGCCGAAGCCGGCTAGAGCCAGCCTTCCTTGCGATACCACTGCGCGGTGGCTTTCATGCCCTCGCGCGTCTCCACGCGCGGGCGCCAGAGCGCGGCGGGGACGCGCGCACCGAGGCTGACCACCCAGTCGGGATGGGTCATGTAGCCGACGCGGTCGAGCGTGAGCTTGGCCTTGGCCCCGCGCAGCATGCGGTCGGCCTTGGCCGCCCATTCCATCGTCCGCTTCGACAGGCCGAGCACCTTGGGCCGGCGGCCGACGGACCAGCCGATCATCCGCGCGAGTTCGTAATGGCTCCAACCGCCGCGCTTGCCGTCATCGGGCTCGAAATTCATGTGCGAGACGCCCTCGCCGCCGGGCACCAGCGCCAGCAGCAGCCGCGCGAGGTCGTCGACGTGGATCAACGACGAGCGCCCTTCCTTCGGCGTCGGGATCACCCCCCACTTGGCCGAACGGAACAGCTCGAACACGTCCTTGTCGCGCGGGCCGTAGACGGTCGGCGGGCGCACGATCGTCCAGTCGAGACCCGAGGCCTTGACCACGCGCTCGGCGCGCGCCTTCGAGGCGCCGTAGGCCGAAAGCCCGGGTTCGCGCGCCGACAGCGACGAGACGAAGATCAGCCGCTGCACGCCCGCCGCATGCGCAGCCTCGATCACCGCGAGCGTCCCCGCCACATTGGCTTCCTCGAACTCGGCCGGGCTGTGCGCGGTGGTGAGGCCGGCGACGTGGATCACCGCCTCGACACCCTCGACCAGCTTGGCCAGCGCGCGGCGATCGCCGAGATCACCCTTAATCCAGTCGACGCCGTTGCGTCGCTCCTGCGGCTTGCGCGCCAGCGCCTGGACGACGACGCCCTGCGCCCGCGCCTGCTCGATCAATGCCTGGCCAACGAAACCCGTGCCACCGGTGACGGCGATAGTCATAGCAGGATCAGCTGATCCCGGTGCACGACCGACGAGCGCGGCGAATAGCCGAGGATCGTCTCCTGCTCGCTCGAATGGGTGCCGATCAGCCGGCTGCATTCGATCGCGTCGTATTCGGACAGGCCGTGCGCCAGCGTCCGCCCCTCGCCGTCGCGGATGGCGATGGCGTCACCGCGCTGAAACACGCCTTCGACTTGGGTCACGCCCTTGGCGAGCAGGCTCGAACCCTTGCCCAGCGCCTGGGCGGCGCCGGCATCGACCGTCAGCGAACCGCGCAGCCGCAGCCGCCCGCCGAGCCAGGCCTTGCGCGCGCCGGCCTTGCGCCGCGGCGTGAACAAGGTGCCGATGCCCTGATCCACGGCGCGCGCGATCGGCGTGTCGTAGGTGCCATTGGCAATCGCCAGCGAAATGCCCGCGAGTTCGGCGATCTCGGCCGCCTGCAGCTTCGAGGTCATGCCGCCCGAACCGAGCCCCGAGGCGGAATCGCCGGTGGCCATCGCATGGATCTCGGAAGTGACGCCGTGGACCTCGGGCAGCAGCTTGGCGCCGGGTTCCTTGGGATTGCGATCGTAGAGCCCGTCGACGTCGGACAGCAGCAGCACCGCGCTGGCGCGAGCGGCCTGGGCGACGCGCGCCGCCAGGCGATCGTTGTCGCCGAAGCGGATTTCCTGCGTCGCGACGGAATCGTTCTCGTTGATCACCGGCACGGCGCCGGCGTCGAGCAACCGCGTCAGCGTGGCCGTGGCGTTGAGGTAGCGACGGCGATCCTCGAGATCCTCGAGCGTCAGCAGCAGCTGCGCGGCGGTGAGGCCGTGACGGCCGAGCAGTTCGGCCCAGAGCCCCGACAGTGCGATCTGACCCACCGCAGCCGCGGCCTGGGCGTCGGCAAGGCTGCCGCGTCCACCCTTCTCCAGCCCCAGGGTCGCAGCGCCCAGCGCGATCGCGCCCGAGGAGACGACGATGACGTCCTGGCCCCTCGCCCGCGCCGCGGCGATCTCGGCAACCAGGCCTTCGACCCAGGCGCGGCGCAGCCCCTCGCGGCCGACGAGCAGCGACGAGCCGACCTTCACCACGAGGCGCGGGCAGGCCGTCTTGTCGGCTAGATCGGAAAGGCGGGCAATCGACATGGCGCGGGACTTAGCGAGGGATCGTCACAATTAGAACCGGTTTCGTCGCACCGGGGACTCGGCCTGTCAGATCGAGATTTTCAGATCGGCGACCAGGGCTTGTCGTCGGCCTCTTCCCGCTCGCCGTCGGGGCGTTCGGTCGCGGTCGCGGCGGGCAGATGGCCGATCACAGCATCGAGCAACTTGCCCATGCCCTTGCCGCTCGCGCCAGAGATCGGGAACACCCGCTTGGCGCCCGCCGCCTTGAGTTCGGCGGTGAAGGCCTTGACCAGCTCGGCATCGACCGTGTCGATCTTGTTGAGCGCGATCAGCCGCGGCTTGTCCTCGAGCCCGTTGCCGTAGGCTTCGAGCTCTTCCTCGATGACCTGCAGCGCCTCGGCCGGATCGGTGCCGTTGATGTCGATCAGGTGGATCAGCACACGGCAGCGTTCGATGTGGCCGAGGAAACGGTCGCCGATGCCCGCGCCGTCGGCGGCGCCGGCGATCAGGCCGGGGATGTCGGCGAGCACGAACTCGCGGTTGCGATGTGCGACCACGCCGAGCTGCGGACGCAAGGTGGTGAAGGCATAGTCGCCGACCTTGGCCTTGGTGTTCGAGATCTGGTTGATGAAGGTCGACTTGCCGGCATTGGGCAGCCCGACGAGGCCCGCATCGGCGAGCAGCTTGAGCCGCAACCAGACGTACATTTCCTCGGCCGGCATGCCCGGCTGGTGCTGGCGCGGCGCGCGGTTGGTCGAGGTCTTGTAGCTGGCGTTGCCGCGACCGCCGATGCCGCCTTCGAGCAGGACGACGCGCTGGCCCGGCTCGGTCATGTCGGCGAGCACGGTCTCCTGGTCGTCGTCGAGCACCTGGGTGCCGATCGGCACCTTGATCACCAGATCCTCACCGCCCGCGCCCGTACGGTTCGAACCCGCGCCGCCACCGCCGCGCGGCGCCTTGAAGTGCTGCTTGTAGCGGAAGTCGATCAGGGTGTTGAGGCCGGGCACGGCTTCGAAAATGATGTCGCCGCCCTTGCCGCCGTTGCCGCCGTTAGGCCCGCCGTATTCGACGTACTTCTCGCGCCGAAAGGCGACCGCACCGGGGCCGCCGGCGCCCGAGCGGATGAAGATCTTGGCTTGGTCGAGAAAATGCATTGGGTCACGCTAGCCGATTGTGGCGCGATTGTCGCGCGGGGCCTTCGACAAGCTCAGGCTGAGCGGGTCTAGGGGAATAGACCCACCCCGCTCATCCTGAGCTTGTCGAAGGATGCTGCGCGGAGGGTCGAGCTCTATCGCCACTGGTGGAGCCGAGGGGGATCGAACCCCTGACCTCGTCATTGCGAACGACGCGCTCTCCCAGCTGAGCTACGGCCCCGTTCCAGTGCGATCGCGGGCGGCCGAGGCCATCCGCGGAGCGGTCCCCTTAGCGAAGAGGTACCGCCCTTGAAAGAGCAAAGTTGCAGACGGGCGAAGTTACCCGCCTCGTGCTTATTGGGCCTGCACCTGCGGCGCGCCAGGAACCGCGACCGCGATCGGCTGCGACGCCGTATACTTGGCCTGCCACGCCCCCAGGTCGGTGCGGTACTGGTCGTAGCTGCGGTAGAATTCGAGGAACACGCGTTCGAGCGAAGGCAGGCTGCGCGCGGCGAAGCCGTCGAGATCGGCCGACTTCACGGTCGCCGCCTCGGTGCTCATCGCCAGGGCCGCGTCGCAGAACGACGACAGCGTCGGCGGCAGCGCGAAGTAGTTGTAGACCTGGGTCATGTAGGCCTCGCGCGGCGGGATGAAGCGCGTGCCGTGCTTAGCCTTGAACTCCTGATCGACGAGCTTGTTGACCGCGGTGAGCTTCTTGGCCTGGACCTTGAGGAACTCGCGGTAGTTGACCACGATCTGACCGTGCTTCGGCTCGAGGCAGTTGAGCGCGGCGACGTTGTAGGCCGAGCGCAGGTTCCAGGTGGTCTGTGCGGTCGAGATCCCGGCATTGACCGTACGGCGCACGCCGAAGGCGTCGATCGGCGGCGGCACGAGGTTCGGCGAGGCGCCGCGCGGCGGCATCGGCTGCGGCGGCACGACCATGACCGGCGCCGGCGGCGGCGCGGAAGCGACGGGGGTCTTGGGGCCGCAGGCCGACAGGGCCGCGATACCGGCGAGGCACACGCCCGCTGCAATGTATTGCCGAATTTTCAAAAGGTTCACTCGCGTCCACTCCCGCATCGGGACACCTTCGTAGCGTCCCGGGCGCGCAAAGAAAATGCCCGGTGCGACCAAATGGCGCACCGGGCATGATATTTTCCGTTCACTGATGCGCCCCCCTATGCGGAAAGGCCGCGCCCAGCGCGCGCGAGGCTTAGTCGCGGTTGCCGAGAATGCTGAGCAGGAACTGGAACATGTTGACGAAGTCGAGGTACAGCGACAGCGCGCCCATGACGACCGCCTTGCCCGCGAAGTCGGTACCCGCGAGATAGGCATATTCCTGCTTCAGACGCTGGGTATCGTAAGCCGTGAGGCCCGCGAAGATCAGCACGCCGAGGAACGGGATCGCCGCGGTCAGACCCGGCATCGGCCAGATCATGTTGATGACCATCGCGACCAGCAGGCCGATCAGGCCCATCGTCATGAAGGTGCCGAGGCCACTCAGGCTCTTCTTGGTGGTGTAACCCACGAGGCTGAGACCGGCGAAGGCTGCCGCCGCCGCGAAGAACGCGGTCGCGATCGAGGGACCGGTATAGACCAGGAAGATCGCCGACATCGACAGACCCATGGCCACTGCGAAGAGCCAGAACAGCACCTGCAGGGTCGAGGTCTTCATCTTGTTGATGCCGAAGCTCATCGCGAAGACGAAACCGAGCGGCGCCAAGGCGATAACCCAGCGCAGCGGCGTCTGCATGACCTGCAGCGCCAGGCCCGAGCGCGCGAACAACAGCGCGACGATACCCGAAAGCAAAACGCCCGAAGCCATGTAGTTGTAAATCGAAAGCATGTGCTTGCGCAGACCCTGATCGTAGGTCGCGCCGCGGGTTGCCCCACCCAGGCTCGGAGACGCTCCGAAGCCCGTTCTATCGAGCTGGGGGTCGTTCCAATTGGCCATTGCAAACTCCTTTTCCGGCCCGCCCGATGCGGATTGCCGGTACTCAAGAATATCGGCCTCTACGGGTAAACATTCAAGAAAAACCGGTCCTGCCGAATTTGTAACATTTTGTTGCCGGAACGGTGCAACTCAGCCGCAGATCGCCTTGGCCATCTCGGCATTGCGATCGGCCGCGGCCTTGAGCGTCGCCTGCGCGAGCTTCGCCAGGGCACCATCGGCATCGAGCACGTCGAGCCCCGCCTGGGTGGTACCGCCCGGGCTGGCGACGCGGCGCGCGAGTTCGCCGGGCGAATGCTCGGAAGCGGCCGCGAGCAGCGAGGCCCCCTCGACCGTGGCCAGCGCCAGTCGCTGCGCCTGGCCCGCATCGAGCCCCAGCGCGGTCGCCCCCGCGGCCAGCGCGTCGATGAAACGATAGACGAAGGCCGGCCCCGAGCCCGCGAGCGCGGTGACGATGTCGAACTGCTCCTCGGGCAGCCATTCGGGCGTACCCAGCGGGTCCATCAGCGCGGTGACCGCGGCCTGCCGATCCGCGTCGAGATCCTGCGTGGCCAGCGCGATCGGCGACTTGCCGATCGCCGCCGACAGGTTCGGCATGATCCGCACACGGCCGCCGGCCTCGGGGAACAGTCTGGCCAGCGTCGCCACTTCGGCACCCGCGAGGATCGACAGCAGAGTCGTTTCCGCTCCGACGAAGGGGGCGATCGTCGGCGCCAGATCGGCGAGCATCTGCGGCTTGATCCCGAGCATCACCAGATCGAAACGCGCGCCCTGCGGCAGGTCGCGCAGCAGGGTCACGCCCTGCGGCGCCTCGGCCAGCACGGGGTCGACCACGGTGAAGCGCGAAGGCGCGATGCCGCTGGCGAGCCAGCCCGCGAGCATGGCGCCGCCCATGTTGCCGCAGCCGATGATGAGGATTGTGTCGAGCATCTGTGATCTCCGGCATTCATCCTCCCCGGAACGGGGAGGGGGACCACGCGAAGCGTGGTGGAGGGGGATATCGGACCGGCGCTACATCGCAAGGAGGTGATCGTCGAGAGCCCCCTCCACCACTCGCTACGCGAGCGGTCCCCCTCCCCGTTCCGGGGAGGATCAAACCGGCCTAAGCCTCGCCGACCGCGTCGACCATGGCCGATGCCAGCGCCTCGGCCGGGGTCTTGTCGCCCCAGAGGATGAACTGGAACACCGGGTAGAAGCGATCGCATTCCTCGATCGCGGTCTCGATCGCGACCTGTGCCTGGCTCGGGCTCAGCAGCCCCTCGTCACCGAGCATCAGGCCATGACGGTAGAGCAGCACGCCGCCGTTCGACCAGACGTCGAAATGGCCGAGCCAGAGCTGCTCGTTGATCAGGGTCAGAACCTCGTAGACCGCCGCGCGCTTCTCGTCGGTCATGCGGATGTCGGGCAGGCAGAGGATCTGCAGGACGTGATCCTCGGGCCGCCAGATCGCCTGGAGCTGATAGTTCGCCCAGGCGCCCTGCACCTCGCCGGTGATCTCGTCTTCGCTGACGAATTCGTACTGCCAGCCGCGCGCTTCGAACAGCGAGGCGAGCATGTCGACCGGTGCGGCGTCTTCGTCCCGGTTCATGATGTCCTGATCCGTTCGCATAGCTTGCGTGCAACCCTTATCGTCATGCCGGTTGGATGCTTCGGTCCCTGCCCGGCGCACAATGGAACCGCCGATCTCGCCTGCGCAAAACTCCACAACTCTGTGCACAAAGTGTGGACAAATTAACCTTTGGCGCCGCGGTGCAGGGATCGCCGTCGCCGTCCATCAACGCCGCGGCGGCGTTGTCGTCGCCATCGGCAAGGCATCGACGACCTGCCCCGCGGGGCTGGTCCAGACGAAGGCGCCCTCTACATCGGCTCGGCGCAACTGTCCAATGAAGGCGTTCGCCGCGGCTTCGCTCTGGAACGGTCCGGTGAGCAAGCGGTTGGTCTGCCCCCAGGCGCTGATCATCGCCGCCTTGCCGCGGAACACCTCGGCATTCTCGCGGATCATGCGTCGCCAGTCGAAGCCGAGCGCGGCCTTGTCACGGCCCGTGGCGACCTGAACCCAGATGCGGCTCGGGTGGCTGGGCTTGGGCGGCTCGGGCGGTTTCTTCGGCTCGGGCCGCGCCGGCTTGATCCGGCGCAGGTCGACCGCGCCGGCCGTCGGCGTCACGTCGATGCTCGGCCGGGCGAAATCGGCGAAGGCGTCGGACAGGCTGCGCACCGGTGGCGGCGCAGCGGGAGCCGGCGTTGGTGCAGGAACAGGCGCCGGCACCGTTGTCGGAATCTGTGCGATCACTGCCGCGGGGGCCGGCGTGGGAGCGGCTGCAGCAGGCAACGGAGTCGGGGACGATGCAGCTGGCGGCACCGACGGCGGCGTGCTCGGCACGAGATTGAAGCCCGGCGCCACCGGCAGCACCCCGGCAACCGCAGCCGTACGCGGCGGCGTCGACATCGGCGCGGGTGCTGGCGTCGGCGTGCGCACAGCCTGCGGAACGGGCGTCGGGGTCGGTGTGGGACGCGCCGGAGCAGGCGCCGGCGCCGAGCTAGGCGTGCGCGCAGCCCGGGTCGGAGCGGCGGCAGCAACGCGCGTCGGCGCTGGAACCGCAGCGGCAGCAGCCGCGACCTCGCGAGTCGGCTGCAGATCGGGCGGCGCCGCGGCCACCTGCGTGCTGCGGCTGTTGCGATTGCGGTCGCGCGAACGAACCTTGCGCCCCAGCGGCTGCCCCTTGGGGGTCAGCGCCGCGTCGACCGCGGCGATCGCCGGCGCCTTCGGCGCATATTGCGCCACGCGCGGATCGTCACGACCGATTTCGGAGGCGCGCGGGAAAGCGCCGAAGTTCGCGGCGGCCGCCTGCTGCGCACGGGTCAGCCGCGGCATGTACCGCAGATAGGGGGCAATTCCCGAAGCGAGCTCGGCCGGCAGCACCGAATTGGCGACGCTCACCGCCTCCTCGGTCTGGCCGACGATGGCCAGGGCAAAGGCGCGCGTGCGCCAAGCCGCCAGGTTGCGCGCCTGGAGCAGCGGCGCAAGCGTGGTTTCGGCGCCCTGCTTGTCGCCGGCGATGGCCTGGCTCAGCGCCATGCGCCGCGTACCTTCCTCGCTGGGCATGCGCGCCAGCGACTGGCGATAGTAACGCTGCGCCGTGGCATTGTCGCCGACGAGGTCGTAGGCGAGACCGCGGTCGGCCGCGAGCGAGCTGTCGAGCGCACCCGCCGCCTCGGCCTGATCGAACAGCGGAATCGCGCCGAAGGGATCGCCGTTGCGCACCATCGCCCCGGCCAGCCCCGCCTTGACCCGCGGATTGCCCGGCGCGACCTGATCGGCGCGACGGAAGAAACCCGTCGCGGCATCGACGTCGCCCATGACCAGCGCGGCATTGCCCGCGTCGATCAGCGCGCCGACATCGCGCGGATCGCGCGCCAGACGGCCGAGCGCGTCGTTGAGCGTCATGCCGTCGCTGCTCGGGATCGCCTGCACCACGGGCTGCGACACCTGCGGCAGTCCGGTCGCGCGGGGCAGCACGCCGCCCGGCGTGGTCGAACGCTGCGGCACGCCCTGGGCACCGACCTGGGCGCCCGCCACAGCGAGCGCCAGGGCCGATGTCAGAGCGGCCAGCCTGATGATCCTAGTCGCCATTCCCGATCTGCAATGCATGGTCCGAGATGAACCCCGGGCAAATGAGCGGCGAGACGACCCTATTGCCCCGAGCCTACTGGTTGTTCTGGCGGCCGAGGAAGCGCGGGATGCTGATGGCGGTGCCGTCATCCTCGTCCTCGTCGCCCTCGTCGCTCGCCGGGGTGGACTTCACGCCGCGCGACAGGTTGGCCATACGCTCGAACAGCGTGTTGCCGGCCACGGGACCACGACCACCGCCGGGCGCCGCAGCGCCAGCACCTGCGCCGGGCGCGATCGGCGCCTTGCGACGCGTAACCAGCGGCGAGACCGGAGCATCTTCCTTCTCGAGCTGGGTCGCGTTGAGCAGGAGTTCGTCCTGGCTAGCCGCGGGCTCTTCGAGTTCGTCGCTCTGGTCGAGACCGAGTTCGAGCGGCTCGTGACGCGTCGATTTCAGACCGCTGAGGCTGGCATAGCTCGCCGAGCTGTCCTCGACCTCGTCGGCATCCTCGTCGGTCAGTTCGAAGGCATCGCCCTCGTCGGCCAGATCGAGGCTCGGCGCGGGCTCTTCGAACGCAACCGGAACCGGGGCCGGCGCTGCGACCGGGATGATCTGCGGCTCGGGAACGGGCTCGGGCGCCGGCTTGGCGACGGGCTCGACCGGGATCGCGGGCGCAGCCGGCGTCGCGATGGCCGGACGGATCGGGCCGCGCGCAGGCGAGAGATTGAGCGGACGCGCCGCGATCTCGGCCATTTCGGCGCTCTGCTCGATGCCGGTGGCGACCACCGAGACGCGGATCTTGCCCTGAAGATCGGGATTGAACGCCGAGCCCCAGATGATGTTGGCGTTGGGATCGACCAGCTCGCGGATGTGGTTCGCGGCCTCGTCGACCTCGAGCAGCTTCATGTCGTCGCCGCCGATGATCGAGATGATCACGCCCTTGGCGCCCTGCATCGACACGCCATCGAGCAGCGGGTTGGCGATGGCGCGTTCGGCGGCTTCGAGCGCGCGGTTCTCGCCGCTGCCCTCGCCCGTGCCCATCATCGCCTTGCCCATCTCGCCCATGACCGAGCGGACGTCGGCGAAGTCGAGGTTGATCAGGCCCGGCATGACCATGAGGTCGGTGATCGAGCGCACGCCCTGCTGGAGCACTTCGTCCGCCAGGGTGAAGGCTTCCTTGAAGGTCGTCTCGGCCTTGGCCACCAGGAACAGGTTCTGGTTGGGAATGACGATCAGCGTGTCGACGTGGCGCTGCAGTTCCTCGATGCCCGCCTCGGCCGAGCGCATGCGGCGCGTGCCTTCGAACAGGAACGGCTTGGTGACGACGCCGACGGTCAGCACGCCCTTGTCGCGCGCGGCCTTGGCGATGACCGGCGCAGCGCCGGTGCCCGTGCCGCCGCCCATGCCCGCGGCGATGAAGCACATGTGCACGCCTTCGAGCGCGCGATCGATGTCGGGCAGGCTCTCTTCCGCCGCGGCCTTGCCCACTTCGGGTCGGGCGCCGGCGCCCAGGCCCTTGGTGATCTCGGTGCCGAGCTGGATGCGATGCTCGGTGATCGAGTTGTTCAGCGCCTGCGCGTCGGTGTTGGCGACGACGAAGTCGACACCCTCGATCTCGGCGTTGATCATGTTGGCAATCGCGTTGCCGCCGGCGCCGCCGACACCGATGACGGTGATCCGAGGCCGAAGCTCTTCGATAGCCGGCGGTCCGATATTGATGCTCATTTCACTGCTCCTGGCGGGCTCGCACGGGAGGAAATCCCTGAGCCTCCAAATTGCACGCTTCGACTCGGCGAATCAAAGCGGCTTTAACCTTTGTCCACAGCCCATAGGCCCGGAATCGCCGGTCAGAAATATTCCTTCACCGCGCGATAGACACGGCTCGCCAGTCCGAGCCCGCCATAGCGCAATGTCGGCTGATAGCTGGGACCGATCGAGCGGATATCAACCGGATCCGCGGCGGCATAGAGTACCAGCCCGGCGAGCGTCGCGAAACCGGGCTTGAGATGGGTCTCGGCGAGGCCGGTGAGCTGCGGCGCCTTGCCGATGCGCACGGGCTTGCCGAGCGCGGCCTGGGCATAGTCGGCCAGGCCGACGAGTTCGGCACCGCCGCCGGTGAGCACGACCTGCTGACCGCGCTGGCTGTTAAAGCCCAGGCCTTTCAAGGCCTTGGACACCTCTTCCATCAGCCGCCCGACCTGGGTGGTGATGACCGAGACCAGTTCGGCGCGCGGGATGCGGTTCTTGTCGTCGGCATGACGCGCGAGCGGGCCCGAGGCCTCTTCGCCGGGCGCGTTGACCGGGATCATCTCGCGGTGATCGGTCGGGCTGGCGATCGCCGAACCGTTGACGCATTTCAGCCGCTCGGCCTGGAAACGACGGATACCGAAGCAAGAGGCGATCGCGTCGGTGACATCGCCCGAGCCGATCGGGATCGCCGCCATGCCCACGAGCATGCCCGAGAAATAGACCGAGACATTGGTCACGTCGGCGCCCATTTCGACCAGCGCGACGCCGAGATCGCGCTCCTCGGGCGAGAGACAGGCGTGCCCCGCGGCGATCGGCGAGCCGACCAGGCCTTCGACCTCGAGATGCGCGTTCTGCACGGCCTCGGTCAGATTGCGGATCGGCGCGCCGTCGGCGAGCATGACGTGGATGTCGACGCCGAGGCGTTCGGCGTGGAGCCCCTTGGGATTGGCAACGCCGTGCGCGCCATCGAGCGTGTAGTGCGCTGGCTGGGCATGGAGCACCATGCGGCCGTCGGGCTGGATCACGTCACGGCCGGCGATCAGCAGGTGGTCGATGTCGTCCTGCTCGATGCGGCGCCCGCCGATGTCGACCTCGACCTGCGCGACCTGGCTGGCGAGCCCTGCGCCCGAGCAGCCGATCCAGACCGAGGAGACGCTGGTATTGGCCATGCGCTCGGCGCGCTCGATCGCGTCGCGCACCGCGTAAGTGGCCGCGGTCATGTCGGTGACATAGCCGCGCTTGATGCCCTGGCTGGCACGGTGGCCCGAACCGAGCACGATCATCTCGCCGGTGTCCGAGATGCCGGCGATCATTGCCGAGATGCGGAACGAACCCATGTTGACCGCGCCGAAGACGCGGCTGATGCGGGGCGAGGCCATTATTCGCTCTCCTCCTTGGCGGCTTTGGGCTTGTCCTGTTTCGGCTTGTCGACGGCGGCGGTCTTGGCGACCGCGGCCGCGACCTTGGCGTCGGCCTCGTCCTTGGCGCGGTCGGGCACGCGCAGGTAGATGCGATCGGGCGCGCGCATGTCGAATGCGGCGACCTTGCCGCCGAGCAGGCGGTTGGTGCCATCGAGCCGCGCGAAGGCCATCAGCGCCTTGGCCGAAGCCTGGCCGCCCTCAGGCAGCGCGAGGACCTGGCCGGTCTTGAACTTGAGGTTCCAGCGACGGTTGCCGATCCATTCGGCCTCGCGCACCTGCGGCTGCAGCGCCGGCGCGGCTTCGAGCAGCGCCGAGAGCGCGACGACCTGCTTGCTCGCGCCCGGCCCGCCGACCATGAGCAGCCCCTTGGCGCGCGCGGCGCTGACGGTCTCGAGCTCGTTGCCCTCGCTGTCGATCAGCGCCAGGCGATTGCCGGGCTTCTTGAGCACGGCGTGCGGCACGCGTTCGACCACGTCGATCACCAGGGTATCGGGCAGCTGGCGCGAGACGCGCGCGTCCTTAACCCAGGAGAGCTGGATCAGCTCCTGGCGCAGCGCGTCGATGTCGACCAGCGGCATCGCGCGGTTGCGCTCGGCCAGCACGCGTTCGTATATCTTGAGCTCGTTGAGGTTCTTGACCCCGCGCACGTCGACGCGGCGCACCTCGAAACCGGCATCGCCGGCGATCATGGCCAGTTGCTGCCCGGCCATGGCCGGAAGCCCGGCAAAGCCCGCGACCACCCAGGCGAGCACGGCCGCGCCGCCGAGGATCATCGCCAGCAGTATGCGGTGAAGCTGCTCCTCGCTGAACGGCAGCCACGACAGGAAACCGTCATAGGCCGATCCCGTCGTCGCCTTGGCCGCACGCACCTTCTGTGCGGTGCCCTGCCGGGCCGCCACCTTGCGCGCCGTGGGCGCCTTACGCTTGAGCGTCTGCGTGGTCATTCGGCCCCCTCGCCCCCCCGGGCCTTCGCATCCGCAAGCGCCTCGGCGATGATCGCCTCGACCAGATCGGGATAGTCCATTCCCAGATGACGCGCCTGTTCGGGCACGAGGCTCAGCGCGGTCATGCCCGGCTGGGTGTTGACCTCGAGCAGGAACAGGCCTTCGACGCCGCGCTCATCGTCCCAGCGGAAGTCCGAACGGCTGGTGCCGCGGCAGCCGAGCAGGCGGTGCGCCTGAAGCGCGATCGCCTTGCAAGCCTCGGCGATCTCGTCGGGGATCTCGGCCGGGCAGATGTGGTCGGTCATGCCGTCGGTATACTTGGACTCGAAGTCGTAGAAGCCCGACTTGGGACGCAGCTCGGTGACGAGCAGAGCCTTGTCGCCGAGCACCGCCGTGGTCAGCTCGAGCCCGCGAATGAAGGGCTCGGCGAGCAGGCGGTCGAACTCCTGCCAGGGGCCCTTCGCGTCGCGGGCGATCGGATTGCCGTAGTTGCCCGCATCGGTGACGATGGCGACGCCGACCGAGGAGCCCTCGTTCACCGGCTTGAGCACATAGGGCCGCGGCAGCGGGTCGCGCTCGTAAAGCTCGGCGGTCTCGACGATGCGCCCGCCGGGCATCGGCACGCCGTGCGGCACCAGCGCCTGCTTGGTCAGTTCCTTGTCGATCGCGACGACCGAGGTGGCGAGGCCCGAATGGGTATAGGTCAGCCCCATCAGGTCCATCATGCCCTGGACGGTGCCGTCCTCGCCGGGCGTGCCGTGGAGCGCGTTGAACACGACGTCGGGCTTGGCCTCGGCCAGCTTGAGCGCAACGTCGCGGCCCATGTCAATGCGCGTGACCTTGTGCCCCTTGGACTCAAGCGCTTCGGCCACGCCCTCGCCGCTCATCAGCGAGACCGGGCGCTCGTTGGACCAGCCGCCCATGAGAACCGCGACGTGGAGCTTGGGGAGGGTCATGAATTCAAACTCGTAGGATAGAGAGCAGGCTGGTATTCGATCACGTCTTCGGGACAGTCCGGATCCCAGGGAAACAGGCCCATCGCGGAATCGGGCCAGACGATCTGGAACGCGCGCTCGATGTCCCGGCCGCGCTGCGTCTGGTGGTAGTTGATCCCGGCGCAGAAGTAGGTCTCGATCACGTCACGATCGACGATCTCGCGCGCGACGCAGTCGAAGCCTTCGAGCAGGTTGCTGATCCGCATGCCGTCCGCCAGGCGCAGGCCCTTTTCGGAGATCTGCGTCCACAGCTCGTCGATCATGTATTTCATCAGCTCTTCGGTCAGCCCGACGATGATGACCTCGGGATGATCGAGGCTGACCGGGAAACCGATCGAATAGGTGAACGGCGGCCCGTCCTCATCGCCGTAGACGTGCAGCGCGACGCGGCCGTAGTCCCGGACGTAGGCGACGATCTGCTGGACCTGCTTGTCGAGGCGCGAGCTCATGGCTTGCCAACCCGCTGGATTTCCCACTCCAACTCCACGCCGGACTGCGCCTTCACCCGACGGCGCACTTCATCGCCGAGCGCCTCGATGTCGGCGCTGGTGGCGTCACCCGTGTTGATCAGGAAGTTGGTGTGCTTCTCGCTGACCTGCGCCCCGCCCAGGGTGAAGCCGCGGCAGCCGGCCTTGTCGACCAGTTCCCAGGCCTTGTGGCCTTCGGGGTTCTTGAAGGTCGAGCCGCCGGTCTTCGAACGCAGCGGCTGCGAGGCTTCGCGGCTGGCGGAGATGCGGTCCATCTCGGCCTGGATCGCCGCGGGCTCGCCCGGCTGGCCGCGGAAGCGCGCGGCGACGACGATCGCGCCTTCGGGCAGTTCCGAATGGCGATAGGTATAGCCGAGCTCGGCGACCGCCAGCGTCCTGAGCTCGCCCGAGCGCAGCACGACGTCGCAATCGATCAGCACGTCCTTGACCTCGCCGCCATAGGCGCCGCCGTTCATCCGCACGAAGCCGCCGACCGTGCCGGGGATCGAGCGCAGGAATTCGAGGCCGGCCACGCCCGCATCGCGCGCGGTCGAGGAGACGAGGATGCCGCTGGCACCACCGCCGCAGTTCAGCGTGTGCTCGCCCAGATTCTCGACCTTGGCGAAGGCCTTGCCCAGCCGCACGACCACGCCCGGCACGCCGCCGTCGCGGACGATCATGTTCGAGCCGAGCCCGAGCGCCATGACCGGCGTCGCGGGATCGAGATCGTGCAGGAACTGCTGCAGGTCGGCCAGGTCCTTGGGCTCGAACAGCCATTCGGCGGCACCGCCCGACTTGAACCAGACCAGCGGGGCGAGCGGAGCGTCGGCAGTCAGCTTGCCCGCAACCTTGGGCAGCGCATCCGCCATCATGCCCCCCTCCGCTGGCCCACGGCATCGGCCAGGCCCGCGGCCCACTTGGTGATGTCGCCCGCGCCGAGGCAGACGACCATGTCGCCGTCCTGCAGGCTCGTCGCCAGGACATCGGCCAAGGCATCGGCACCGGCGATCACCTGCGCCGAACGATGCCCGCGTTCCTTCATTCCTGCGACCATGGCCGCGGAATCGACGCCCTCGATCGGCTGCTCGCCCGCGGCATAGACGGGCGCGGCATAGACCACGTCGGCATCGTTGAAGGCGGCCTGGAAGTCTTCCATGTGGTCGCGCAGGCGGGTGAAGCGGTGCGGCTGGACCACGGCGATGACCCGGCCCTTCACGCCCTCGCGCGCAGCGGCGAGCACCGCCTTGATCTCGACCGGATGGTGGCCGTAGTCGTCGATGATCGTCGCACCGGCGACCTCGCCCACCTTGGTGAAGCGGCGCTTGACGCCGCCGAAGCTGCCGAAGCCGTTGCAGATGACCTCGTCCGAACAGCCCATCTCGGCCGCGACCGCGACCGCGGCGAGCGCGTTCTGGACGTTGTGGCGACCCGGCATCGGCAGTTCGATGCCCTCGATCCGGCGGAACGAGCCGTCGCGCTGGCGCAAGGCCGCGTCGAAGCGGTTGCCGCCGGGTACCGGGGTGACGTTCTCGCCGCGCACGTCGGCCTGGGCCGAGAAGCCATAGGTGATGACGCGGCGATCGCGCACCTTGGGGATCACCGCCTGGACCTCGGGGTGGTCGATGCAGAGCACGGCGGCGCCGTAGAACGGGACGTTCTCGATGAATTCGACGAAGGAGCTCTTCACCTTGTCGAACGAGCCGTAGTGGTCGAGATGCTCGGGATCGATGTTGGTGACGACCGCGATCGTGCCGTCGAGGCGCAGGAACGAGCCGTCGCTCTCGTCGGCCTCGACCACCATCCAGTCGGAGGCGCCGAGACGCGCGTTCGAACCGTAGGAGTTGATGATACCGCCGTTGATCACGGTCGGGTCCACCCCGCCCGCGTCGAGCAGGCAGGCGATCATCGAGGTCGTCGTGGTCTTGCCGTGAGTGCCGGCCACGGCGACGGTGTTCTTGAGCCGCATCAGCTCGGCCAGCATCTCGGCGCGGCGGACCACGGGGATGCGGTTCTCGAGCGCGGCGACGACTTCGGGATTGTCGCGCTTGACCGCGGTCGAGGTGACCACGACCGCGGCGTCGCCGATGTTCTCGGCCGCATGGCCGATCAGCACCTTGATGCCGCGCTTGCGCAGGCCTTCGACGACATAGCCCTCGGCGATGTCGGAGCCCTGCACGGTGTAGCCCAGGTTGTTCATCACCTCGGCAATGCCCGACATGCCGATGCCGCCGATGCCGACGAAGTGGATCGTGCCGATCTCGGTGCCGACGCCCTTCATTCCGCCGTCTCCAGTGCGAGGGCTTCCTTGCCCTGGGCCTGGGCCTGACCGGCGACGCGGATCACGTCCATCAGCGGCGAACCGCCGAAGCCCTCGACGAGGTCGGCAAGATCCGAAGCGGCGTTGGGATAGCCGCAATTCCACGCGGCATGCGCGGCATTGGCCAGGGTTTCGGGATGCTGGGCCATGGCTTGGATCTGCTTGGCCAGTTCGGCGCCGGTGAACTTCTCCTGGCGGATCGAGCGGGCGCCGCCCGATGCGGCCATCTCGCGCGCGTTGGCGGCCTGGTGATCGTCGGTCGCGATCGGCAGCGGCACCAGGATCGCCGGACGGCCGACCGCGGTCAGCTCGGCAATGGTCGAGGCGCCGGCGCGACCGATGAACAGGTGCGCGTCGGCCAGGCGCGTCGCCATGTCCTCGAAATAGGTGCCGAGCTCGGCCGGGATGCCGTGGCCGGCATAGCGTGCACGCACGGCCTCGATGTCCTCGGGACGGCACTGCTGGGTGACCTGCAGCCGCGCGCGCAGCGCGGGCTGGAGCATTGACAGGCCATCGGGCACGACTTCGGACAGGACGCGCGCGCCCTGGCTGCCGCCGGTGACGAGCACGCGCAGCAGACCGTCGGCGGTGAAGGCCGGGAACGGCTGGTCGCGCAGCGCCAGAACCTCGTCGCGCACGGGGTTGCCGACGAGGTGGACCTTCTCGGCATGGCTGGGCGAAAGCCGGTCGACCTCGCGATAGGCCGTGGCAATCGCGTTCACCCGGCTCGCGAGGAAGCGGTTGACGCGGCCAAGCACGGCGTTCTGCTCGTGGATCACGGTCGGGATCTTGGCGCTGGTTGCGGCGAGCAGCGCGGGCAGCGCCGGATAGCCGCCGAAGCCGACCACGGCCGAAGGCTCGAAGCTCTCGAACAGGCGCAGCGCCATCGAGCGGCCTTCGAGGATCGCCTTGGCGCCCTTGATCCAGCTCAGCGGGTTCTTGCCCTCGATCCGGCCGGCGGGGAGAACGTGCGCGGGCAGCGAAGCCGGCTTGCCCGGGATCGCCGCGCCGCGCGCATCGGTGATCAGCGCGACGTGGTGACCGCGACGCTCGAGCTCGGTCGCCAGCGCGAAGGCGGGAATGAGGTGCCCTCCGGTGCCGCCCGCGGCGAGCACGTAATGGCGGCTGACCCCGCCCGGCTTCTGGGCACTCATTTCTTCGCTCCGGGTTCGCGGAGGGAAAGCCCCTCGCGCGTGATGAAAGGATTACGCCGCGTGATCGCGAGCAGGAAGCCGACGCCGAGGCACAGCGCGACGGTCGACGAGCCGCCGTAGGAGATCAGCGGCAGGGTCATGCCCTTCGAGGGGAAGAGCTGGAGATTGACGAGGATGTTGATGAAGGCCTGGCCGCCGAGCTGGGCGGTGAGCCCCGTCGCGGCGAGCACGGTGAAGAGGTCTTCTTCCTCCACCAGGCGCAGCAGCACGCGGACGATGATGGCGAGGTAGAGCATGACGATCACCGCGCAGACCCAGAGGCCGAATTCCTCGCCGATCACCGAGAAGATGTAGTCGGTGTGCGCTTCGGGCAGCGACAGCTTGCGCGTGCCGAGCCACAGGCCGCTGCCGGTCCAGCCGCCCGACAGCAGGGTGCGCTGCGCGAGATCGACCTGGTCATAGGCGGTACCGCCGCCGAGGAAGGCGTCGATGCGATGGCGGGCATTGTCGTACAACACGTAGGTCGCGACCATCAGCGCGACACCGGCGGCGCCAACCCCGGCGATCAGCCGGATCGACATGCCCGAAAGCAGCACCAGCACGAACCAGACCCCGGCGAAGAGGATCGTCGAACCGAAGTCCGGCTGCAGCATCAGCAGTCCGCCGACCAGCGCCATGATGCCGACGCTGATGCCGAGCACCGGGATGTTGGGATCACGCGAACGCCAGGACAGGATCCAGGCGAGGCCGATCGCAAAGGCGGGCTTGAGGAATTCCGACGGCTGCAGCGACACGCCGAGATTGAGCCAACGCTTCGCGCCATTCACTTCGCTGCCGATCACGGGGACAAGCGCGAGCCCGACGAGCATCGCCGCGCCGAGCAGGATGCCGATCCGACGCGCCATATCCTTGGGCAGGCACGAGGCGCCGAACATCACCGCCAGGCCGATCGCCTGCCAGCGCAGGTGGATGATGAAGAAGTGCAGATCGTCGAGCTTGAGCGCCGCGGTCGAAAGGCGCCGAGCCGAGGCCGGCGAGGAAGCGGCAACCGCGGCCGTGCCGATCGCCATGACCGCGAGGATCAGGGTCAGCAGCACACGGTCGATCTCGCGCCACCAGATAGCGAACTCGCCGCGGCGGTTGCGGCGATAGCGCTGGCGGCCCTGCGCCGAAGCATTGAGGCCGGGGACGAGAGGCGGATGCGTCGCCATCAGCAGGCCACCTGTTCGGCATCGGGACCGGTCAGCGCCTCGACGAGCTGGCGGAAGGTGTCGCCCCGCGCTTCGTAGTCGCGGAACTGGTCGAACGAGGCGCAGGCCGGCGAGAGCATGATCACGTCACCGGGATCCGCGGCCTCGATCGCCTCGCGGATCGCCTCGCACATCATCTCGCTGCGGCGCACGGGCATGTGCGGGCTGAGGATTTCGGCGAAGCGCGGGCCGGCGTCGCCGATCGTATAGGCGGCGGCGACATTGCCGAAATAGGGCGCGCACTCGTCGAGATCGTCGCCCTTGGGCAGGCCGCCGACGATCCAGTGGATGCGGCGATGATCGCCCGCCACCGGCGGGAAAGCGCCGAGCGCGGGCGCGGTCGAGGCCGGATTGGTCGCCTTGCTGTCGTTGATGAAGACCACGCCCTTGGACTCGGCGACGCGCTCCATGCGATGCGGCAGCCCGCGGAAGGTCGGCAGCGCCGCCTGCCACTGTTCGCGCGTCAGCCCCAGCGCCTCGACGATCGCAACCGCGGCAGCGGCGTTCTGCAGGTTGTGCGGGCCCTGGAGCGACGGCCAGTCCGGCTGCAGGGCCAGCAGGTCCTCGCCGGTGACGCGGTGGACCCGGCCGGCGGCACGGCGGCTCGCTTCCCACTGCGCGATCGCCGCGGTCTCGGGATCGCCGACGCCGAACACGGCGTCGTGATCGACCCGCTGCATCGCGAAAAGCCGTGCCTTCGACGCGGCATAGCCGGCGAAGTCGGCATAGCGGTCGAGATGATCGGGGGTGATGTTGAGCAGCGCCGCCGCCTCGCAATCGAGGCTCTGGGTCAGGTCGATCTGGTAGGACGACAGTTCGAGAACGTAGACGCCGCCCGAAGGAAGCGGCGCTTGCCCAAGGATCGGCAGGCCGATGTTGCCGCCCATGCGCGCCGGGATGCCCGCGCTTTCGAGCAGGTGGTGGACCAGCGCCGTAGTGGTCGACTTGCCATTGGTGCCGGTGATGCCGACGACGCGATGCGCGGGCAGACTGTGGCGGGCCTGGGCGAAGAGCTCGATGTCGCCGATCACCGGCACGCCGGCGGCCGCGGCGGCTTCGGCGATCGGGTGGCGGTTGAGCGGTACGCCCGGCGAAACGACGACCCCGGCGAAGCCCGTTAGGTCAATCTGCACCGGATCGGCCAGTTCGACGCCGCGCTCGGCCAGGCCCTGGCGCGGTTCCTCGCGGCTGTCCCAGGCGGTGACCTGTGCCCCGCTGGCGAGCAGCGTCTCGACCGCGGTCAGGCCCGAGCGGGCGAGACCGAGGACGGCGAAACGTTTTCCGGCGAAGGCGTCAGAGGTGATCATCTTTCGGCGATCACCTAAGCTTGAGCGTGGACAGGCCGATGACGGCGAGGATGATCGAGACGATCCAGAAGCGGATCACGACGGTCGATTCAGCCCAGCCCTTCTGCTCGAAATGGTGGTGGATCGGCGCCATGCGAAACACGCGCCGGCCGGTTCGCTTGAACCAGAACACCTGGATGATGACCGAGGCCGCCTCGAGCACGAAGAGCCCGCCGACGATGCCGAGCACGATCTCGTGATGCGCGGCGACGGCGATCGCGCCGAGCGCGCCGCCGAGAGCCAGGCTGCCGGTATCGCCCATGAACACCGCGGCCGGCGGCGCGTTGAACCAGAGGAAGGCCAGACCCGCGCCCATGATGCCCGTGCACAGGATCGCCAGTTCACCCGCGCGCGGGACGTGGGGAATGCCGAGGTAGACCGCATAGTCGGCGCGGCCCGCGAGATAGGCGATGATCGCGAAAGTGCCCGCGGCGATGATCACCGGCATGGTCGCCAGGCCGTCCAGGCCGTCCGTCAGGTTCACCGCATTGCCAGCACCGACCATGACCACCGCCGCGAAGACGTAGTAGAAGGGCCCCAGCGGTATATAGCGGTTCGACAGGAACGGCACGTAAAGGTTCGTGTTGACCTGGCTGACGATGATGTAGGCCGCGACACCGGCGACGCAGAATTCGAGGAACAGCCGGATCTTGCCCGAAACGCCCTTGTGGCTGCGCTTGGTGACCTTGTCGTAATCGTCAAGGAAGCCGATCGCGCCGAAGCCGATCGTCACGGCCAGGCAGGCCCAGACGAAGGGATTGTTGAGGTCCATCCACAGCAGCATCGAGACGACGAGCGAGATCAGGATCATCAGCCCGCCCATCGTCGGCGTGCCGCGCTTGGCCAGATGGGTCTGCGGGCCGTCCTCGCGGATCGGCTGCCCCTTGCCCTGGCGCACGCGCAGCATGTTGATGAAGCGCGGGCCGATGATCAGACCGATCACCAGCGCCGTCATCATCGCCGCGCCCGCGCGGAACGTCTGGTAGCGGATGAGGTTCGCCAGACCCTCGAAGTGGAAATACTCGGCGAGGAGGTAAAGCATCAGGCGTCCTTGGCAGCGAGAGCCTTCACCAGCGCGCCGAGCCCGACCGAATTCGAGCCCTTGACGAGGATCGCGTCACCGCTCTCCACGCCGAAATCCGCAAGCGCCTGGCCTGCCTCGGCCGGGTTCTGGCAATGGGCGAAGGCGATGGCCTTGCCAAGCGCGGCATTTTCCGATTTCCCCAATTCATCGGCCAGGGCGCGCATCTCGTCGCCGACGAGGACCGCATAGTCGACATGGGCCTCGGCCAGCGGCTCGGCCAGCGCGGCGTGGAAGGCCGGGCCGTGTTCGCCCAGCTCCTTCATCGAACCGAGCACGGCGATGCGGCGACGCGCCACGGTCTTGCCGAGCTGCGCCAGGGTCGCGCGCATAGACGCCGGATTGGCGTTGTAGCTCTCGTCGATCAGCAGCGCCTTGCCCCGACCATCTGGGCCACCATCCTGCGCGGCGATCTCCAGACGAGCGCCGCGACCGGCGAGGCCGGGCATATCGGCCAGCGCGACACCGGCCGCGCCGAGATCGCCACCGGCGGCGCGCACTGCGGCCATGACCGCGAGCGAGTTCATCACCCAGTGCTCGCCGGGTTCGGCGATTGTGTAGCAGAGGCGGCGATCGCCAAGATCGGCAGTGACCAGCGAACCGCCGTTGGCCGCCGCGATCGTGTCGAGCAGGCGGACCTGGGCATGGGCGGCGCGACCGAAGCCGATGACCTTGGCGCCGCAGGCTTCGGCCTTGGCCTTGAGCCGTTCGTAGTGCGGGCTGTCGGCCGGGATGACGGCGACGCCGCCCTCTTCCAGCCCCTCGAAGATCTCGCCCTTGGCGTCGGCGATCGCCTCTTCGCTGCCCAGCATCTCGATATGCGCGGGCGCGATCGTCGTGACGACCGCGACGTGCGGGCGCACCTGGCGCGTCAGCGCGGCGATCTCGCCCGAATGGTTCATGCCCATCTCGAAGATGCCGAAGCGGCTGCGCGAGGGCATGCGCGCGAGGCTCAGCGGCACGCCGACGTGGTTGTTGTAGCTCTTGACCGAGCGGTGCGCGGCGCCGCGGCTCGAGCGGTCGAGCGCAGCGAAGATCGCCTCCTTGACCCCGGTCTTGCCGACCGAGCCGGTGACGCCGATGACCTTGGCCGAACTGCGCGCGCGGGCGGCCTTGGCCAGGGCTTCGAGCGCCGCGGTGGTGTCGTTGACCAGGATGTGCGGATAGTCGACCGGGCGATCGACCACGGCAGCGGCGGCGCCCTTGGCGAAAGCGGCTTCGAGGAAGCGGTGGCCGTCCATGCTTTCGCCCTTCAGCGCGAAGAACAGGTCACCCGGCATCACGTCGCGGCTGTCGATCTCGACGCCCGAGACCTGGAAGTCGGCATTGGCGACGCCCTTGACGGCGCGCGCGATGGCGATCGCATCCCACAGCGCGAGCGGCAGGTCGTCGGCAATCTCAACAGGCCATTCGAGAATTCGTGCAACCGCAGCCATCATTGTTCCCTTTCGGGAGCGCCCGCGCACTCCCTTGCAACCGAAACGTCGTCGAACGGCAGCACGCGCGTGGCATCGCCACTGCCGATGATCTGCCCCTGCTCGTGCCCTTTGCCGGCCACGAGCACGATGTCCTGCGCCCCCGCCTCGGCGACGGCGGCGGCAATCGCCGCGCGTCGGTCGCCAATTTCGCGTGCGCCGCGCGCACCGGCAAGGACCTGGGACCGGATTACCCCCGGATTCTCGCCGCGGGGGTTGTCGTCGGTGACGATTACGACCTCGGCCTGGCTCGCGGCGACGCGGCCCATCTCGGGGCGCTTGCCCTGGTCGCGGTCGCCGCCGGCGCCGAACACGACGATCAGCCGGCCCGTCACATGCGGCCGCAGCGCGGCGATCGCGGCTTCGAGCGCGTCGGGCGTATGGGCATAGTCGACATAGACCGGCGCGCCGGCGCGGGTGATCGCCGCGCGCTCGAGCCGGCCGCGCACGGGCTGGAGCCGCGACAGCGCGTCGAAGGTCTGCTTCGGATCGCCGCCCGTGGCGATCACCAGCCCGGCCGAGACCAGCGCATTGGCCGCCTGATAGGCACCGATCAGCGGCAGCTTGACGGTATAGGCCGTGCCCGCGTGCTCGATTTCGAGCACCTGGCCGAGCTGACCCGGCTGGCGCGAGGCCAGCCGGATCGCCTCGCCGTTCACCCCCACGGTGAACCGGGTAAGCCCGCGCGCCTGTGCATGTTCAATCGCCTGGGTGGACCAGGCATCGTCGGCCCAGATCACCGCCGTGCCGCCGTCCACGATAACCTCGTCGAACAGCCGCATCTTGGCCGCGAAGTAGTCGGCCATGTCGGCGTGGTAGTCGAGATGGTCGCGGCTGAGATTGGTGAAGGCGCCCGCGGCGACCTTGAGCCCCTCGTTGCGGAACTGCGACAGGCCGTGGCTCGACGCCTCGTAGGCGACGTGGGTCACGCCCTCGCGCGCGAGGCCGGTCATGTTTGCGAGGAAAGTGACGATGTCGGGCGTGGTCAGCCCGGTCGAGACGGTCTCGTCGGGGGTGGTCACGCCCAGGGTACCGATCGAGGCCGCGCGGTGCCCGGCCATGCGCCAGAGCTGGCGCGTCATCTCAACGCAGGAGGTCTTGCCATTGGTACCGGTGACCGCAACGACGGTCTCGGGCACCGGCGAGAAGAACCGAGCCGCGAGGTGCGCGAACGCACGGCGCGGCTCGGAAGCGGAAATGTGGACGGCGCCCTCGACCCGGGCCTCGGGCCGCGCGACGACGGCGACGGCGCCCGCGGCCACCGCGGCGGGAATGAAATCCTCGCCGTTGACCTTGGCGCCCTGGAACGCGCCGAACACCGTGCCCGGGGCGACCTTGCGGTTGTCGATCGCGAAGCCCGTGACCTGAGCGTCACCGCTCGCAGGCAGCGCGATCCCGGCAGCCTGGGCGAGCGCGTCGAGCCTCATTCCTCGGCTCCCGCGGGGATCAGCGGGGACAGCTCGGAAATGTCGATGTCGCGCGTCTCGTCGGGCATCACGCCGACCAGCGGGCCGATGCGCGGGACGACGCGGCCGACGATCGGCGCGGCGTTCCAAGCGGCGGTGCGCTGGAACGAGCTGGCCTGGGTGCCCTGCGGCTCGTCGAGCATGGCGATGACGACGAAGCGCGGGCGATCCATCGGGAAGGCCGAGGCAAAGGTCGCGACCAGCGAGGTCTTGCGATAGCCGCCGGCGCCGGGCTTTTCGGCCGAGCCGGTCTTGCCGCCGACGCGGAAGCCCGGCGCGTCGGCCTTGCGGCCGGTGCCGTCCTCGACGATCATCCGCAGCAGCTGGCGCATCCGCGCGCTGGTCGACGCCTTGAACACGCGGCGCCCCGCCGGCACCTGCGCCGGGGTCAGCTTCTGCAAGGTCGCCGGGCGCCAGATGCCACCGTTGACCAGCGCGGCATAGGCCGAGGCGAGGTGTAGCGGCGTGACGGCAATGCCGTGGCCGTAGGATACGGTCATCGTCGTGATCAGCGACCAGCCGCCGTCACGGGCCTCGCCGCGCGGCCAGAGCGGGAAGCCGCGCGCGGGCAGCTCGATGTAGGGGCGCTCGTTCATGCCCAGCGCGCGCATCGTCGCGTTGAGCCGTGCCGGCCCCAATTCGTCGGCGACGTGGGCGGTGACCACGTTCGACGAATGGATCAGCGCCTCGGGCACGTTGAGCGAGGCGCCCATCGCGTGGCTGTCGCGGATGGTGAAACCGCCGATCTGGAACGGCGCGGCCGGATAGCGACGCGCCATCGACGTGACCGTGCCCGCGTCGATCGCCGAGGCGACGGTGATCGGCTTGAAGGTCGAGCCGAGCTCGTAGACCTGGTTGGTCACGCGGTTGAAGATGTTGGGAGTGGAGGCCTCGTCGATCAGGTTGGGGTTGAACGAGGGCAACGAGGCCAGCGCGACGACTTCGCCGGTGTCGACGTCGAGGATGATGCCCGCGGCGCCCTTGGCATTGGTCTCGCGCATGCCGCGGCCGAGCTCGTCCTCGAGTGCACCCTGGACGCGCAGGTCGATCGACAGCATCTGCGGCGTGCCGCGCGTGGCGGGATCGGTCAGCTTGTCATTGAACACCTGCTCCATGCCGACCTGGCCCTTGCCGTCGGCGCCGACGAAGCCGAGGATGTGCGCGGCCATCGAGCCCTGCGGATAGAACCGCTGGTTCTCGCGCGGGAACTCAAGCGCGGGCTCGCCGATCGCGTGGATCTTGTTGGCGTCCTCGGGCAGGATGCGGCGGCGCAGGTAGCCGGGCTCGCCCGAGGCCAGCCGCGCGGTCAGCTTGGCCTGGTCCATGTCGGGGAACAGGCGCACCAGCGCGGCGGCGACTTCGGCGGGCGACTTGACCAGTGGCGAGCCGCCCTCGCCCAGCGCCTTGGGATTGTACCACAGCGCATAGGCGTTGAACGCGCGCGCCAGCGGCACGCCGTTGCGATCGACGATCTCGCCGCGGCTGGGCAGCAGCGCGTCGGCCATGGTCGCGGGTCCGCGCGACGGCTCGAACACGCCGAGGAAGGCGATACGCACGAGCGCGCAAAGCGCGATCATGCCGAACAGGGTCAGCACCCAGAGCATGCGCCACTTCGCCACGACCAGCGAGCGCTGGCGCACGTTCACCAGTTGGCGACGGCCGGTGCTGATCGTGGTGACGGCAACCGCGGTCATTCGACGCTGGCCTCGTCTCTCACCGAGGTTTTCACGGGCTTGCGCGTCGAACGCAGTTCGATCCGCGCGAGGCGGTCCTTGAGGTCCGACGCCTCGGCCGGCTTGCGCGTGCCGCCCGCGGGCATTTCGGCGGCGATCGCCTTGCCGCTGAGCGGCGAGACCATGGCCGGGAAGGCCGAACCTTCATCCTCGTCGGCGAGGTCGGCATGCGCGACGCGGATCGGCGACGGCGCATTGGGCCCGCGCTCCTTGCCGAGCACGGCGAGCTGACGCTCGCCCTCGATGTACTGGCCGGCCTTGGGCGCCTCGTAGCCGAATTCGACGTCGTTGACCGCGCGCAGCTGCTGCTGGTTGGCGCGCGTCTCGAACTCGGTCTCGAGCGCGAGCTTCTCCTGCTTGAGCGCGACGATCTGGCGCTCGGCCAGGCGGACCTGGCTCTTGATCGCATTGACGCGGAAGGTGAGCACCAGGGTCAGCGCGGCGCAGACCGTGAGGATCACGGCCCAGCCGATCGAACGGACGCGGTCGCGGGTCAGGTTCATGCCGCTCTCCTCTCGCGTGCAGGACTGTCGGTGCGGGTGGCGGCGCGGAGCGTCGCCGAGCGGGCGCGGGGGTTGCGCGTCACTTCGGCGTCCGACGGCCGCGCCGCCTTCGCGATCTGCGCGAAGGTCGCCGGCACCTTGGCGGCGACGGCGGGCAGGTGCCGCGAGGTCGAGGCCACGGCACCGCTGGCGTCACGCAGGAATTGCTTCACGATCCGATCTTCGAGGCTGTGGAAGCTGACGATGGCGAGCCGGCCGCCCTCCTTGAGCAGCGCCTCGGCAGCGAACAGCCCGTCGCTCAGCTGGTCGAGCTCGGCGTTCACGTGGATACGGATTGCCTGGAAGCTGCGCGTCGCGGGGTCCTTCGACGGGCCCGAGCTGCCCTTGTAGTTGGGGCTGTAGCCCAGCGCCTTGCGCACGACATTGGCCAGTTCGCCGGTGGTCGACAGCGGCCGCGCCGCGACGATCGCGCGCGCCACCCGGCGCGACTGTCGCTCTTCACCAAACTGGAACAGGACGTCGGCAATTTCGCCCTCGGGGGCGTCGTTCAAGAAATCGGCGGCGCTCAGGCCTTCTTGCTCCATCCGCATGTCGAGTGGACCGTCGACCGCGAAGGCGAATCCGCGCGCCGGCTGATCCAGTTGCATGGACGACATGCCGACATCCATGGCAACGCCGTCGACCCGCGATATCCCCGCCTCGTTGAGCGCGGCGACCATTTCGGAGAAGCGGCGCGGGTGGAGCACCAGCCGCGGCGGGTTCTCCTGCGTCTCGGGCCAGAGACGGCCGGCGGCGATCGCATCGGGATCGCGGTCGAAGGCGTGGACCGTCGCGCCCGCGGCGAGCAGCGCACGGGTATAGCCGCCGGCGCCGAAGGTCGCGTCGACGATGACCGAGCCGGGCGCCGGCGCGAGCGCGGCGACGACTTCATCGAGCAGGACGGGAATGTGCGGGAGGCCGGGACCGCTCATGCCGCAGCTCCCTTCGCCTTGGCCTTGCCCAACGCCTCGGCGGCGAGCTGGCGGCAGGCGGCCTGCGCGCCTTCCCAGCCCTGCCCCATCGTCGAGAGCTGCTTGGGGCTGAAGATCACGAAGAACTGGCCCGCGCCCTGGAAATAGAGCTGGTCGTCGACGCTGGCGAGTTCGGCCAGGTATTCGGGCAGGACGAAACGGCCGCTGTCGTCGAAGGGCAGCTGGGCGAAGCCGTTGAGCTGGAGACCGCGCAGTTCGCGGTCGAAATCATGGCCACGCTTGGCGGCGAGGTCTTCCTCGCGATCGAGCTGCACCTCGAAGCCATCCTTGCGCGAGAGGCCGAAGCCGATCAGACAGGGCCAGCGATCGTGCTTGTCGAGGCAGAGGATCGCCTTGTCGCCGCTCGAATCCTTGACCGTCTTGCGGAACTGCGGGGGCAACACGAACCGGCCCTTGTCGCGCAAGAGCGAAAAGCCGGTGCCGTTGTAGTTGTATGGCTGCGACGCCATCTGCCCCTAAGTCCCCGTGAGGGTTGCCCTAAAAACCGGCACGACTTCTCCACCACTGGCCGCGCGTTTTGCGACCGGCTGACCGCGTCGTGGCGACGCGGCGGGTTCATCCGTTCCGATAGGATTTCCTCTTACCGTTAGAGGGGGATTCAGAAAAGGGCTTTTCGGGGATTTTCCGGGAAAAGGCGGAAAATTCTGCTTCAAACCGGTCGAGATACCCGGGAACCTTTATCCAGTCTCTTTTTGTTCTACTTTATATCATTGTAAATAAAAGAATTTTCGATTCATCCCGAAATCCCGTCATTTTCCGCCCTTCGACCAATGTCTAGTCCCGGCCGGGCGTTACGGGAAAATACGGGGCCAGCGCTGAAAAGCGCAGAAAACCGCGAGATCGTGCCAGAAGAGGGTGATTTTACGCCGGGCCGTCCCCGAGCGTGCGGCGACCTCGCGCTGCGCCGAACGCAGCCCTTCCCGTAATTTCCCGGATCGGAGTCGCAGCGCCGCGGGACGCCCGCGGGTTACTTCTTGGCGGCAGCCGCAGTGGGATCGGCGGCGGGCACGACGCCGATGTCGGCGAGCGGATCGCTCGCAGCCTTGGCGACCGGGCTCGGCGGCACGATGTAGGGCGGCGCCTCGGCCTCTTCGGCCATGCGTGCGCGATCCATGATGATGTTGGCGAGGCCGACGAGCAGCAACATGGCAGCAAGCCCGAACAGGCCGATCTGCAATCGGTGGACGGCCTGGGCACGCAGCACGCGTGCCAGCGAAGGCACGTTGGGCTGGGGCGTTGCGACCGGCTCCACCAGATTCGACTGGATTTTTTGCGCCATTACGCTCTGTTTAGTCGATCAGGCGAGACGGATCAAGCGAGCCAGGGGAAGACCGGAAGCTTCTTCGATTCGAGCCATTCGCGATTGTACAGCGAGGACAGGTACCGGAAGCCCGTATCGCACAGGATCGTGGCCACGCGCGGGTTCTGTTTCCCCTGCGCCTTGAGCTGCTTACCCAACGCCACAGCCCCCGCGACGTTGATGCCCGAGGACAGGCCGAGGCACAGCCCTTCCTCCTTGAGCAGCCGCGCGACCCATTCGAGGCCTTCCTCGTCGGAGATGCGGAACTGGGTGTCGATCGGCGCGCCTTCGAGGTTGGCGGTGATGCGCCCCTGGCCGATGCCCTCGGCGACCGAGGAGCCTTCGGCCTTGAGCTCGCCTTCGGCGTAGTACGAATAGAGCGCGGCGCCGTGCGGATCGGTCAGCGCGATCGTGATCTTGTCGTCGAACTCCTTCAGCCCCAGGCCGACGCCGGCGATCGTCCCGCCGGTTCCCGCGGCGCAGGTGAAGCCGTCGATACGGCCCTCGAGCTGCTCCCAGATCTCGGGCGCGGTGCTCTCGATGTGCGCCTTGCGGTTGGCGATGTTGTCGAACTGGTTGGCCCAGATCGCGCCTTCGGTCTCCTCGGCCAGGCGGCGCGAGGTGTGGACGAAATGGCCGGGATTCGAGAATGGCGCGGCGGGGACCAGCACCAGCTCGGCGCCGAGCGCGCGCAAGGTGTCCATCTTCTCGCGCGACTGGGTCTCGGGCATGACGATGACCGTCTTGTAGCCCAGGGCATTGGCGACGAGCGCGAGGCCGATGCCGGTATTGCCGGCCGTGCCCTCGACGATCGTGCCGCCCGGCTTCAGCGTGCCCTTGGCCTCGGCATCGCGCACGATCCACAGCGCCGCGCGGTCCTTCACCGAGGCGCCGGGATTGGCGAATTCGCACTTGCCCCAGATCTCGCAACCGGCCGCCTCGCTCGGCCCCTTGAGCAGGACGAGCGGCGTATTGCCGATGAGATCGAGCGAAGAGGGCTGAGCTTTGGGTGCAGTCATGCGTGACGAGGTAGAGCGGCGGGCGCGCGGGATCAATGCCCTCGCGCGGCCCGACCGTTCTTCATCATCCACACCCCGAGCCGACCCGGCCCCGGCGCGGATGAGATCAGCAATCAGTCTTCCTGAGCGATCGTGACCTTGAGGCCTTCGAGCGCGTCGGTCACCGGCACCTGGCACGACAGGCGCGAATACTCGTTGCGGTGGTCCGAGCTGTCGAGCAGATCATTCTCGTCCTCGGACATCGCCGGGATCTTGTCCATGAAGGCGGGGTCGATGTGGACGTGGCAGGTGGCGCACGAGCAGCAACCGCCGCAGAGCGCGAGGAGCTCGTCGAAGCCGTTGTCGCGGATGACTTCCATCAGCGTGCGACCCAGAGGGGCCTCGACGCCGCGTTCCGCACCGGCCTGGTCGACGACAGTAATCTGCGGCATGTCCCTAATTCCCCTTTGATACATTCTATATCGGTGATGGATTCCGGCCGGGCGACTAATCGCTGCCAAGGCCTTTGGCAAGCTGGCTTTAGCACCCTATGGCATGGCGAGGTTGTCGGCAAATGAACGGGCCGGAGGACGAAAACACGATGGGCTTGCAAGCTGAAGTGCTACGCGAAGGACTGGATGCGATCGCCGCACGCGAACCCGCCATCGCCCGGGCCCTGCGGATCGCCGGCTATCCCGAACCGCGGATTCGCGCAACAGGTTATGCGACACTACTTCGCACAATTGTCGGCCAGCAGGTCAGCGTCGCCGCCGCCGCCTCGGTCTGGGCCAAGCTCGAAGCCCTGCTCGGCGAGGACATGGCGGCCGAAGCCCTGCTCGCCGCCGACTTCGATTCGCTGCGTGCCTGCGGGCTTTCGCGCCAGAAGCAGGGCTATGCACGCTCGCTCTGCGAACTGGTCACCAGCGGCCAGCTCGATCTCGAGAACCTGCCCGCCGACGACGAGGAGGCGATCGCCCAGCTCGTCCAGATCAAGGGCATCGGTCGCTGGTCGGCCGAGATCTACCTGCTCTTCGCCGAGGGCCGGCCCGACATCTGGCCCGCGGGCGATCTCGCGGTCCAGGCGGGACTGCACAAGCTACTCGGCCTCGACGAGCGCCCCAGCGAGAAGCTGACGCGCGAACTGGCCGAGACCTGGCGCCCGCACCGCGGCGCTGCGGCGATCTTCACCTGGCACGTCTACAACAACCCGGCGCTATGAGGCTGGCCCTCTAGCGGCCCAAAAAAGGGGGCGAGGATGACCAAGGCGATCTTCATCACCGGCGGCGCCTCAGGCATCGGCCGGGCGGTGGCGCGGCTCTTCGCCGCACGCGGCTGGCGCGTCGGCCTCGGCGACGTCGACGCGGCGGGCATGGCCGAAACGCTGGCCGGCCTGCCCGCCGGTGCAGGATCGGCCCATCCGCTAGACGTCCGCGACCGGACACAATGGGACGCGACGCTGGCCACCTTCGCCGATCTGGCCGGGCGCATCGACGTGGTCTTCAACAATGCCGGGATCGCCTATGGCGGCCCGCTGCTTGATCATTCGGACGAGGAGATCGATCGGCTGATCGCGGTCAACTTCCGCGGCGTGCTGCACGGCGCCCGCGCCGCCCATGCCCACCTCAAGCGCACCGCGCCCGGTTCGTGCCTACTCAACACCGCCAGTGCCGCCGCGCTCTACGGCACGGGCGGGCTGTCGGTCTATTCGGCGACCAAGTTCGCGGTCCGCGCGGTGACCGAAGCGCTCGACTGCGAATGGGAGGCCGATGGCATCATGGTCCGCTCGCTGATGCCCAGCTTCATCGATACGCCGCTCCTCGCGGGACCGGCCAATGCCACGACCAACCGCGCCAAGCGCGACGCCGTGGTCGCGGCGGGACTCGAATTCACGCCCGTGGAAGTCGTCGCCGAAGCCGCCTGGGCCGCGGTCCACGGCAAGCAGCTGCACACCCTGGTCGGCAAGACCGCGCGCAAGTTGGCCTTCGTGGCCAAATGGGCGCCGGGCCTCGCCCGCCAGCGCGGCAAGCGGATCGTGGGAAGTTAGACGAATCCGTCGATCAGCCGCGCCAGCTTGACGTCGCGCTGGCTGAGGCCGTCGGCGTCGTGGGTGGTCAGGGTGATCTCGACGCGGTTGTAGACGTTGAACCATTCGGGGTGGTGATCGGCCTTCTCGGCCTCGATCGCGACGCGCGTCATGAAGCCGAAAGCCTCGGCGAAATCGGCGAACTTGAGCTTGCGCACGATCGCGAGGCCGTCTTCGCGCAGCTCCCAACCGGTCAGTTCCGCCAGCGCGGCAGCACGCTGTTCGTCGGTCAGGCGGGGGATGGTCATCAGCGCTCTCCTTGGCAGGGCGCGACCATTCCCCTATCGCCAGCGCCGATGCAAGCCGCCTGCCTCGTCGCCTGGGAACTCTATTGCCGCCGGGGCGACCGCTTGCTGTTCGGTCCGCTCGACCTCTGGCTCGAACCCGGCGAGGCTCTGCACCTGACCGGACCCAACGGCATCGGCAAGACCAGCCTGATCCGCATGCTCGCCGGCCTGCTCCGCCCTTTCGTCGCCTATGACATGGGCTCGAGCGCGATGGGATCGATCACCTGGCAGGGCAGCTTCGCGCTGCAGGACGAGCGCCCGGCGCTCGATCCGCACCTGCCGCTGGGCCAGGCGCTGGCCTTCTGGCAGCGGCTCGACGGACACGCCGCCCCGCTCGATCGCCCGCTCGAACGCCTCGGCCTTTCGCACCTGCTCGACGTGCCCGTGCGCTATCTGTCGACCGGGCAGAAGAAGCGCGCCGCGCTCGCCCGCGTCATCGGCCAGCGCGCCGACCACTGGCTGCTCGACGAGCCGCTCAACGGCCTCGACCGCGACGGCGTGGCGCTGGTCGAGGCACTGATCGCCGAACGCCGCGCCGAGGGCGGCACGGTGATCATCGCCTCGCACCAGCCGGTGGTCATGCCCGGCGCGAAGACCATCGACCTGCGCGATCATCCGGCATGAGCCAGCTCGCCGCCCTGCTCCGCCGCGACCTTTCGCTGCTGCTGCTCGGCCGGCGCGGCGGCCCCGTGCTGCCCGTGCTGTTCTTCCTCGCCGTGGCGATGCTGTTCCCCTTCGCGGTCGGCCCCGACGCGCAGCTCCTCGCGCGCACCGGCGGCGGGGTGATCTGGGTGGCGGCGCTGCTCGCCGCGATCCTGCCGCTCGACCGGCTGATCGAACCCGACATCGAGCTCGGCATGTTCGACCAGTGGGCGCTGCGCGGGATTTCCGAGGAATCGATCGTCGCCGTGCGCATCCTCGCGCACTGGCTGAGCTTCGGCCCGCCGCTGATGCTGACAAGCCTGATCGCCGCGGCACTGCTGGGGCTCGACGGCGAGAGCCTGCGCAAGGTCGAGATCGGCCTGCTGGTCGGGACCCCGGGCCTCGCCGCGCTCGGCGTCACCGTCGCGGCGCTGACCGCGGGCTTGCGCGGCGGCACCGCGCTGGCCGGCCTCCTCGTGATCCCGCTCGCCGTGCCGCTGTTGATCTTCGGCGCGGGCAGCCTCGCCGTCGGCGGCGACAGCGGGCTGGCCCTGACCGGCGCGGTCAGCCTCGTGCTGCTCGCGATCGCGCCATTTGCCGCCGGCGCGGCGATCCGCGGGGCGCGCGGGTAATCAGCTATAGGGCGGCTTGTGCAGCCCCTTCGGGCTCAGGGTGAAAATCTCGCAGCCCGTCTCGGTGATGCCGATCGAATGCTCGAACTGCGCCGAGAGCGAGCGGTCGCGCGTCACCGCCGTCCAGCCGTCTTCGAGCAGCTTCACCGGCGGCTTGCCGAGGTTGATCATCGGCTCGATCGTGAAGAACATGCCGGGCTTGAGCTCGGGCCCGGTGCCCGCGCGCGCGGCGTGGATGATCTCGGGCGCGTCGTGGAACAGGCGGCCGAGGCCGTGGCCGCAGAACTCGCGGACCACGCCATAGCGGTTCGCTTCGGCATAACGCTGGATCGCCGCGCCGATGTCGCCGACGCGGTTGCCGGGCTTGGCCTGCTCGATGCCGAGCATCAGGCACTCGTGCGTCACGTCGACCAGCCGCTTGGCCTTCAGCGAGACGTCGCCGACGAGGAACATGCGGCTCGAATCGCCGTGCCAGCCGTCGAGCAGCGGGGTCACGTCGATGTTGACGATGTCGCCGTCCTTGAGCGTCTTGTCCGACGGAATGCCGTGGCAGACGACGTGGTTGATCGAGACGCAGCACGAATGCGCATAGCCGCGATAGCCGAGCGTCGCTGGCGCGGCGCCGCCGTCGAGCGTCATCTGGCGCACGACGTCGTCGATCTCTTCGGTCGAGACGCCGGGCTGGACCATCGGCGCCAGCGCGTCGAGGATCTCGGCGGCGAGGCGGCCGGCCTTGCGCATGCCTTCGAAGGCCTCGGGCCCGTGCAGCTTGATCGTGCCGTCGCGCAGGACGGTCTCGTCGGCAGTGACGATCTGATACTGAGTCATCCCGCGCATGTAGCGACAACGGCCCCGAATTGCGAGGGGCCGAGATCGCCCCGGGCGATCAGCGTTTCGCCACGAAGGTCGAGCGGAATTCGGGCTTCACCGCCGCGAGCACCGCAGGGGTGACCGGCAGGGTCACCTCGTAGTTGCCCTCGGCATAGGGGCCCGCCTCGTAAGGCGCGATCAGCACGCCGATGCGATCGAAGGCCTTGCGGTTCGAGGAACCGAGGATGATCGTCGACTCGGCGGGGTCGATGCACTTGGAGAACTCGGGGATCGCATCGCCGATGGGCTCGCCGCCGCGCTTCTTGGCACGTTCGCGATCGAGCGCGGCGCAGAAGTCCTGACGGATCGCCTGGGTCAGCGCCGCCTTCGAGGTGAACATGTCGATCGGCTTGCGCCGCTGGTTCGCCTGACGGTCCCAGACCAGCGCGTCGAAGCCGTGGTTCGGGTGCGCACCGCCCTGATAGTCGCTGATGTCGGCGGACAGGCTGAGCCAGCCGGGCAGATCGGTAACCACCTTCCATTCGACCCAATTGCCCAGCGGGTTGAACGGAAAGCCTTCCTTCTTGCTCTCGGCCTTCTGCCCCTCGGCATTGCTGGCCAGTTCGGCCTGCGCCTTCTCGAGTTCGTCGTCGAGCTGCTTCTTGAGATCGGCGATGGCCCCGGCGGCAGCCGGGTAGGAATAGGCGAATTCGTAGAGCGGATTGCTCAGCTTGACCTCGCGCGCACCGCCCGGCCGAGCCGCGCCGGCCTCGCTCGGCGCCGCGACCGTGGGCACGACTGCCCCCTTGCTGGCCAGCGCCGCCGGGGTCTCCTGCCTCTCCTTCGAGCAGCCCGCGACGAGCATTCCCAGCGCGACGGCAGACAACAGAGCGGTTCGGGAGATCGTCATTCGTGCTTTTTCCTCTCGCAACGGCGGGCGCCATTCGGCAAAGCTCTGCAGCACAATGTCCGACAAGCACTCTTTGATCCAGCCCGACCGCGGGCAGCCGGCCACGCCGATCCATCTCGTCGACAAGAAGCGCCTCGCCGACTTCACCAAGACGCTCTCCGCACCGCAGCGCGCGACCTTGGCAGCGCAGAAGTTCGAGGGCGATGGCTATGCCCACGCGATCGTGCCTGATGGCGACGCCTGGTTCGTCGTCGCCGGGGTCGCCGATCCGGCCAGGCTCTCGTCCTGGTGCCTGGCCAAACTCGCCGAAATCCTGCCCGCCGGAACCTATCGCCTGGCAGATGCCGAGCCCGGCGCGGCGCTGCTCGGCTGGGCCACGGGCCAGTATCGCTTCGATCGCTACAAGGCGGACAAGCCCAAGGAAGGCCCACGCGTGCTGCTGACCAAGGAGGTCAAGGCGATCGATCCTGCCCTGGCCGAGGCCGCGGCGACCGCGCTGGTCCGCGACCTGGTCAACACCCCCGCCGAGGACATGGGCCCGGCCGAGCTCGAGGCCCAGGCCGAATCGCTGGCCAAGACCTTCAACGCCGAACTGCGCGTCACCCGCGGCGACGTGCTCGAACGCGAATATCCGATGATCCACGCGGTTGGCCGCGCCGCCGAGCGCGCCAAGGCCCCGCGGCTGATCGAGCTCGAATGGGGCGATCCCCAGCACCCGCGGATCGCCGTGGTCGGCAAGGGCGTCTGCTTCGATTCGGGCGGGCTCGACATCAAACCCTCGTCGGGCATGCTGCTGATGAAGAAGGACATGGGCGGCGCCGCGCATGCGCTCGCCCTCGCCCGGCTGATCATGGAGAGCGGGCTCAAGGTGCGGCTGCACCTGCTCGTTCCCGCGGTCGAGAACGCGATCGCGGGCAACGCCTTCCGCCCTGGCGACGTGCTGCGCTCACGCGCCGGCATCTCGGTCGAGATCGGCAATACCGACGCCGAAGGCCGTCTGATCCTCGGCGACGCGCTCACCCGCGCGGGCGAGGACAAGCCCGAGTTCATCCTCGACTTCGCGACCCTGACCGGCGCCGCGCGCTCGGCGCTCGGCCCCGACCTGCCCGCGCTGTTCACCCGCGAGGACGCGACCGCCGAAGCTCTGCTCCAGGCCGGCGAGGCCTGCGACGATCCCGCCTGGCGCCTGCCGCTGTGGAACGGCTACCGCGAATACCTGAAGTCCGACGTGGCCGACCTCAACAACTCCTCGCCCAACGCCTTCGCCGGCGCGAGCGTGGCCGCGCTGTTCCTCGATCGCTTCGTCCCCGACGGCATCGACTGGGCCCATTTCGACACCTTCGCCTGGCGCCCGGCGAGCAAGCCCGGCCGTCCCAAGGGTGGCGATGCGCTGGGCCTGCGCGCTTCGTGGAAGCTGCTCCAGGCGCGCTACGGCTGACGCTGCCGCCGTGACCAGCCCGACCATGCCGCGCTCGCGCGTCTACGCGATGCTGCTGATCGTGCTGCTGCTGTGGGCCGGCAATTCGATCGTCGGCCGCGCGATCCGCGAGGACATTCCGCCGCTCACGCTCGCGCTGTTCCGCTGGTCGGGCGGGGTACTGCTGCTGCTGCCTTTCGCCTGGCACCACATCCGCGCCGAGCGCGCGGTGATCAAGGCGAACTGGCCGATGATCCTGCTGCTCGGCGCGGCGGGCATCGGCGCGTTCAACGGACTGCTCTATTCGGGCCTGCGCGAGACGACCGCGAGCAATGCCTTGCTGATCCAGGCCGCGATCCCCGCGCTGGTCTTCCTGTTCGACTTCCTGTTGTTCCGCAGCATCCCCCGCCCGGCGCAGCTTGTTGGCGTCGCGCTCGCCGCGGTCGGCGTGGCGACGATCATCTTCGAGGCCGATCCGGCGCTGCTGCTCGCGCTCCAGTTCGGGCGCGGCGATCTGCTGGTGCTGATCGCGGTCACCGCCTGGGGTTTCTACACCTCGATGCTGCGCCGGCGCCCGCCGATCCACCCGCTGGCTTTCCTGGCGCTGACCTTCATGATCGGCGTCGCCGCCATGCTGCCCGGCGCGCTGCTCGAATGGCAGCACGAGACGATCAAGTGGTCGCCCGCGGTGATCGGCGCGATCGTCTACGTCGCGGCCTTTCCCTCGCTGATCGGCTATCAGATGTTCAACCGCGCCGTGGCGGAGATCGGCGCCGCCGATACCGGCCAGGTCATCAGCCTGCAGCCGCTGATCGGTGCGGCGCTGGCCGCACTGCTCCTCGGCGAAGCGCTCCACGCCTATCATCTCGCCGGCATGGTGCTGATCCTGCTGGGAATCGCGATCCCGATGCTGCGCCGAAACAATTGAGCCGCTGCCGCATTGCTGCCATCACGGTCGGGACTGAGGTGCGGCGATGTCAGGCGAAGGCGAGGATAGGTCGGAGATGGACAGCGTCGCGAGCCTGATCCTCTCGCGCGACTGGCAGGCCTCCCCGATCGGCCCGCCCGAAACCTGGTCCACCAGCCTCAAGACCACCGTCGGCATGCTGCTGCGCGCCCATGCCGAGATCGTGCTGTTCTGGGGGCCCGAATTCGTCGCGCTCTACAACGATTCCTATGCGCCGACGATCGGCGACAAGCACCCGCGCGCGCTGGGCCGACCGGCGCGTGAGAACTGGGCAGAACTGTGGGACGATCTCGAACCGCTGCTGCGCGGCGTCTACGAGACGGGCGAAACCTTCTCGGCCAAGGACCGTCCATTCTACCTCGAACGCCACGGCTACGGCGAGACCGTCTATTTCGACATCTCCTATTCGGCCGTGCCCGATGACGACGGCGCAATCGGCGGGGTGCTCTGCATCGTCGCCGAGACCACCGAACGCCACCGTGCCGACGAGCACGTCCGGCTGGTCGTGCACGAACTCAACCATCGCATGAAGAACAACCTGGCGATGGTGCAGTCGATCGCGCGGCAGACTTTCCGCCATTGCGACGACATCCCCGATGCGCAGGATCGCTTCTCCGCGCGGCTGATCGCCCTCGCCCAGGCCAACGACATGCTCACCGGCGAACGCGGCACCGGCGCCAGCCTGCGCGCCGCCGTCGCCCAGGCCGTCGCGCCCTATCAGCCCGGCGAGAGCCGCATCGAACTGATCGGCCCCGAAATCCTGCTTCCCCCGAAGACCGCGCTGACCTTGACCCTGGCGATGCACGAACTCTCGACCAATGCGGTCAAATACGGCGCCTGGTCGAACGATCGCGGCACGGTCACCGTCACATGGTCGCGCAGCAACGCAAGCGATGGAGCGGAACGCCTGCACATCGAATGGCACGAGAGCGATGGCCCGCCGGTCGTACCGCCCGCGCGGCGCGGCTTCGGCTCACGGCTCATCGAGCGCGGCCTCGCGGGGGAACTCGACGGCGAGGTCGAACTGATCTTCGCCGAGAGCGGCCTGCGCTGCACGGTCGACGCGCCTCTGCCATCCACGAAGAAGACCTGAGGCGCGTCCTTAGATCTCGACGCAGATCTTGCCGAAGTGCGTCCCCGATTGCAGGTGGCCGAAGGCCCCGGCCAGATCCGCCAGCGGAAAGATGCTGTCGATCACCGGGCGGATGCCAGCAGCCTCGATCCCGCGAACCATGTCGATCTGATCGCGGCGACTGCCGACGGTGACCGCCTGCAGGTTCAGCCGCTTGGCCTGGACCACGGCGAAGGGCATCGTGTCGATCTGGAACCCGCCGACCGCGCCGATGATCGCGATATGCGCGCCGGTGCGCGCGGCGACGAAGGACTGGGCGATCGTGTTCGGACCGCCGACCTCGATGACGTGGTCGACGCCGAGCCCACCGGTCAGCGCCAGCACGGCCTCGCCCCACTTCTCGTTTGCGCGATAGTCGATCACATGATCCGCGCCGAGCACCTTCAAGCGTTCGAGCTTCTCCGCGCTGCTCGAGGTCGCGATCACCGTGGCGCCCGCGGCCTTGGCGAACTGCAGCGCGAACAGCGAGACGCCGCCCGTCCCCTGGACCAGCACGGTCGCGCCGGGCTTGACCCGGCCGTCGGTGACCACCGCGCGCCAGGCCGTGACGCCGGCGCAGGTCAGCGAAGCGCTCTCGGCAAAGGAGAAGCCCGCCGGCGCGCGCGTGAAATGCGTCGCGGGCCGTGTCGTCTCCTCGCAGGCGAAGCCGTCGGCCGGGCCGCCGGGGCTGTTGGTCATCGCGCTCTTGTCGATATGCCCGTCGAGCCAGTTCGGGTGAAAGGTGCTGACGACGTGGTCGCCGGGCGCGAACTCGCTCACGCCCGCACCCACGGCGATCACCTCCCCGGCGCCGTCGGACAGCGGGATCAGCCCGTCGGCGACGGGAAAGAAGCCGCCGATCACCAGACCGTCGCGGAAGTTGAGCGCGGCGGCACGCACGCGGACCTTGATCTCGCCGGCCCCGGGCGGCGGCACTTCGACCGTCTCCGTCCGAAAATTGTCGAGGCTCGCCGGCTGGCGTAGGCGCATGGCTCTGGTCATCGTCTTCCCATCCTTTTCAAGCGCCAGGCCCTAGCAGGCGCAGCCAACGCGGACTTGACCGATTCGGTCGCGGGGCGCAGCGCATATCGCCATGCCGATCCGGCGAATCGCCCTCGAACTTGCGTCGATGCCATGACCGATATAAGCGCGCCGATCTTCGATTTTCCGGGAAGCCAGCATTTGTCAGCACTCGACGGCCATACGCGTATTGATCTCCCCACCGGCATGCTCTCGCTTTCGGGTCCCAGCGTGACCGCTGAGGCGGGCCATCTGCCCGTGCGTGGCGACCTTGCGCATATCAAGCTCGCCGGGCGCTACTTCGTGCCGCACTATGCCGTGCCGATGCCGCACACGGTCGCCGCAGCGGGCACCGCGCTGCGCGCCGCGGGCAAGCCCGAAGCCGAAGTGATCTGCGCCCTGCCCGGCGGCAGCGTATTCGACGTGCTCGACATCGCCGGCGGCTGGGCCTGGGGGCAACATGGCGAGGACGGGCCGGTCGGCTACGTTCCGCTCGCCGATCTGGAAGGCGCCGCCTAATGACCCAGGGCCTGATGACCAACAGCGTGTTCATCGACGGCGCGGTGGGCACCACCGGCCTGGAAATCGCCGAGCGGCTGGCCGGTCGCGGCGAATTCAGCCTGATCACGCTGCCCGAGGAACGCCGCAAGGACGACGCCGCGCGCGCCGAGGCGCTGAACGCCGCCGACTTCGTCATCCTCTGCCTGCCCGACGATGCCGCCAAGGCCGCCGTGGCGATGATCGACAACGACCGCACTCGCGTGATCGACGCCTCTTCGGCGCACCGCGTCGCGCAGGGCTGGACTTATGGCTTCCCCGAAGTCGTCGGCCGCGACACGGTCGCATCGGCGATGCGCGTCAGCAATCCGGGCTGCTATCCGACCGGCTTCATCGCCCTGCTCGCGCCGCTGATCCGCCAGGGCCTGCTGCCCTCGGACTGGCCCTATGTCTGTCACGCCGTCTCGGGCTATTCGGGCGGCGGCAAGGCGCTGATCGGCCGGTTCGAGGACGATACCGACATCGCCTTCCGCGACTATGGCCTGGCGCTCGGCCACAAGCACGTCCCCGAGATGACCAAGCTCGCAGGAATCGCCCATGCGCCGGTCTTCGCGCCGGCGGTGATCCCCGCGCATCGCGGCATGGTCGTCGAAGTGCCGCTGCATCTGGGCATGATGCCGCGCTCGGCGCCGACCGACGGGCTGCGCGACTGCCTCGCCGATTTCTACGCCGGCAGCGCGGTCGTCCGCGTCCACGCCGACACGCCCGACGAACTGCTGCTGCGCCGTTCGATGGCGCCCAGCGATCGGCTCGACCTCTACGTCTTCGGCGCCAAGGACGGCAGCCAGGCGCGGCTGGTCGCCGTGCTCGACAACCTCGGCAAGGGGGCGAGCGGCGCGGCCGTGCAGAACCTGAACCTGATGGCCGGGCTGCCCGAAACCGCGGGTCTCGCCCTCTAGCCACAGCGATCGCGCCAGCCGATCCGCCCGACGCCAGCCGGCGTTCGGGGCGCCTGATCGTGCATGCCGACCGACCAATCGAATGATTGCTCAATTTATAGGCAGACATGCCCGAAATTTAATCACCGAATTGCGCGGTCGGGCGTGCAAAAATGTCGTGATTTCGCATGATCTCGGTCGAATCGCGCGATTCCGCTCTTCCCCGCGCCTCCGCCTTTGCTTAAACGGCCCCCATAGCTCTGGCACGATTCTTGATAGATCGTAAACGGGGCACTTGGACGGCCGGGCCGCTCGATCTTCCGTTCGGAAGAGGCGGTGCCGGTTCAATGCGCGGGGGTTTCTAAGCCGTGAAGAAAATCGAAGCGATCATCAAGCCGTTCAAGCTGGACGAGGTGAAGGAAGCCCTTCACGAAGTCGGCGTGTCCGGCATCACGGTTACCGAGGCGAAGGGCTTCGGCCGCCAGAAGGGCCACACCGAGCTCTATCGCGGCGCCGAATACGTCGTCGACTTCCTGCCGAAGGTGAAGCTCGAGGTCGTCGTGCCCGACACGCTGGCCGACCGCGTGGTCGAAGCGATCGCCGCAGCCGCTCAGACCGGCCGCATCGGCGATGGCAAGATCTTCGTGATCCCGATCGAAAGCGCCGTGCGCATCCGCACCGGCGAGCGTAACGAAGACGCGATCTAATCCCGTTTGCGGCAGGCCGTTCGCCATTCGGCCGGACTGTCGCACTCCCGTATCAACTGACTTCTAACAGGGCTCCAGCCGGAGCAACGTGAAAGGCGAAGAATGAGCAAGGCAAGCGACATCCTCAAGCGGATCAAGGAAGAAGAGATCGAGTGGGTCGATCTGCGTTTCACCGATCCCAAGGGCAAGTGGCAGCACCTGACCATGGTCGCCGGCCTCATCGGCGAGGATGAGCTGGAAGACGGCCTGATGTTCGACGGTTCGTCGATCGAAGGCTGGAAGGCCATCAACGAGTCGGACATGATCCTCAAGCCCGACCTCGACGCCGTCTATATCGATCCGTTCTCGGCCACGCCGATGCTGATCGTGGTCTGCGACATCGTCGAACCTTCGTCGGGCGAGCTCTATGCGCGTGACCCGCGCTCGACCGCCAAGCGCGCCGAAGCCTTCGTCAAGTCGTCGGGCGTGGGCGACACCGTCTACGTCGGCCCCGAGGCCGAGTTCTTCCTGTTCGACGACGTCAAGTTCTACGACGGCTACGACGGCAACGGCTTCAAGATCGACGACATCGAGCTGCCGACCAACTCGAACCGCGACTACGACGGCGGCAACCTCGCCCACCGTCCGCGCGCCAAGGGCGGCTACTTCCCCGTCGCGCCGGTCGACTCGTGCGTCGACATCCGCGGCGAGATGGTCTCGACCATGATCGAGATGGGCCTCCCCTGCGACAAGCACCACCACGAGGTCGCCTCGGCTCAGCACGAGCTCGGCCTGACCTTCGGTACGCTCGTCCAGACCGCCGACCGCATGCAGGTCTACAAGTACGTCGTGCAGCAGGTCGCTCAGGCCTATGGCAAAACGGCAACCTTCATGCCGAAGCCGATCAAGACCGACAACGGTTCGGGCATGCACACCCACATCTCGATCTGGGAAAAGGGCAACCCGCTGTTCGCCGGTAACGGCTATGCCGGTCTGTCGGACATGTGCCTGTACTTCATCGGCGGCGTCATCAAGCACGCCAAGGCGCTGAACGCCTTCACCAACCCGACCACCAACAGCTACAAGCGCCTGGTGCCGGGCTATGAAGCCCCCGTTCTGCTCGCCTACTCGGCCCGCAACCGTTCGGCCTCGTGCCGCATCCCCTACGGCTCGGGTGCCAAGGCGAAGCGCGTGGAATTCCGCTTCCCCGACGCGATGGCCAACCCCTACCTGTGCTATGCAGCCCTGCTGATGGCCGGCCTGGACGGCATCAAGAACAAGATCCACCCGGGCGACGCCATGGACAAGAACCTGTACGACCTGCCGCCGGCAGAGCTCGCCCAGGTTCCGACCGTCTGCGGCTCGCTGCGCGAAGCGCTGGAATCGCTCGAAGCCGACCACGACTTCCTGATCCAGGGCGGCGTCTTCACCAAGGACCAGATCGATGCCTACATCGAACTGAAGTGGCCCGAAGTGATGCGCTGGGAAACCACGCCGTCGGCCGTCGAATTCGACATGTACTACAGCCTCTGATCGAGGTTTAACGGTCACCGAGGAGGGCGTCCGGAGCGATCCGGGCGCCCTTTTCTTTACCCCACGGGAAACCACGCATGAAGCTCGGCATCCTCCAGACCGGCCAACCGCCCGCAGGGCTGGAAGGATTCGGTGGCTATCCGGCGATGTTCGAGAAACTGCTCGGCGAAGCGGCCTACGACTATGCGGTCTACGACCTGCAGGCCGGCCAGTGGCCCGATCGGGTCGAGGCTTGCCCCGCCTATCTGCTCACGGGTTCGGCAAGCGGCGCCTACGAGGACCTGCCGTGGATCGGCCAACTCACCGCCTTCCTCCAGCAGGCACGCGGCAAGGCCGCGCTCGTCGGCATCTGCTTCGGCCACCAGATCATGGCGCACGCCTTCGGCGGCAAGGTTGTCCAGTCACCCAAGGGCTGGGGACAGGGTGCGCACCGCTATGAGGTTCTGAGAGACGAGCCCTGGCTCGACGGCGCGAAGACGATCACCCTGCCCGCCTCGCACCAGGATCAGGTCGTGGGACTTCCCCTAGGCGCCGAGGTGATCGCCGCCAGCGCCTTCTCGCGCTTCGGCATGCTCGCCTATCGCGACCAGCCGGCGATCTCGCTCCAGCTTCACCCCGAGTTCGAACCCGACTATGCGACGGCGCTAGCCGAAACCCGCCGTGGCAACGGCCTCGACGACGCCCAGGTCGATCGCGCGGCGGCAAGCCTGCGCGAGCCGAACGACCGGGCGAAGGCCGCCGGCTGGATCCAGAGCTTCCTGGCGATGACGGTGCGGGGCGAGTAGCCCTCTCACCCTAGGGCCGGCAGGCTCAGGAAAACAGCTGGGCGGAGAGCTGCGCGGTGCGCGCGCGGCGGTGGGCGATCGCCTGGTCGGCGCTGGTCATCTGCCAAGCCACCGCGTTGCGGCTCCTGGTTGCCGGGCCGTAGCCGCGCAGCGAGGCCAGGGTGAACCACTTGTGCGCTTCGAGCAGATCGTCGCGCGAGCATTTGCCCGAGGCGAGGGCGATGCCGAGATCGAAACAGGCGCCGGCGTTGCCTTGCATCGCCTCTGCCATGCGGCTTTCGATAAGGAGTCGTGCTTCCGGATTGCTGCGAGCCATGGCGGCCTCCGATGTCCTTGTTCCTATGTTTCGAAACATAGTTAAAGCCACCGCGGCACGCCATTTGGCCGATGGTCGAAGCGCCCCCCGACAATGGTCGAAGAAAGCGGTGTCACGCCTCGACAGATGCCCCGCGCGGGCAATCGGGCCGGTGATTTTTCTGATATGCAGAGTGTCGGGAGGCCGATTTGCTCTTCCCGCGAACCGCCGAAATCTCAGGCGAGTCGGTACTGTTCCTGGCCGCCGGGCATGCCGTCCTTGTTGCTGCCTTCGAGCGCCGGCGCTTCGTCGCGGCGCGTGTTGGCGGCGCCGTGGATCAGGCGGTCCTGCTCCTCGGCCGAAATGCGTTCCCAGCCGTTGCGGCCGAGGCGTTCCATCGGGCGATAGCGCACCTTGTACTGCATCCGCGCCGAACCTTCGACCCAGTAGCCGAGGTAGACGAAGGGCAGGCCCATGTCCTTGGCGCGTTCGATATGGTCGAGGATGATGTAGTTGCCGAGGCCCTCGCGCGTCGTGTGCTCGGGCTCGTAGAACGAGTAGATCATCGACAGGCCGTCGCCCTGCTTGTCGGTCAGGCAGGCGCCGACCAGCTTGCCCGGCGTCACACCGTCGGCCGAAGGCTCGCGATATTCGATGACGTAGGAGGTGACGGGCGTGTGCTCGACCATGTCGGCATAGTCGACCTCGTCCATCGTCGCCATGCCGCCGCCGGGATGGCGCGCACCGAGATAGCGCTGGAGCAATTCGAACTGCTCGCTGGTCGACCAGGGGCGGCACAGGGTGGCGATCAGATCGCCGTTGCGCTTGAGGTTGCGCTTCTGGGTCGACGAGGCGGCGAATTCCTCTGCCACCACGCGAACCGAGACGCAGGCCTGGCAATCGAGGCACGAAGGGCGATAGGCGACCGTCTGGCTGCGGCGGAAACCGATGCGGCCGAGCGCGTCGTTGAGCGCATCCGAATGCGGCCCCTTGAGCTCCGTGAACACCTTGCGCTCGCTACGGCCCGGAAGATAGGGGCACGGCGCCGGGCTGGTGACGAAGAACCGGGGAAAGCGAACGGGTGCCGTCACGGGCGTCAGAGGTCCTCTACCTGGTCAGCACGCCGATCCGCACTGCCTTCCCGAACTATGCATCGGGCATGGGGGAGTTCAAAGTCTTTTAACCATATTTTGTGGTCGGCGGGCATTTCTTTACACAAGTGTCTCGGAGCGAGGCACTTGCCACATGACAGGTAAACCGGCGAGCAAGCACCGGTTCCCGCTCGAAAAATGCCCGCTCAACGCCTCGCCGGACACCCGGCTCAGTTCAGCTCCATCTGGCCGACTTCGAAGCCTTCGGCACGCAGCGCCTCGACCAGCGCGTTAAGCTGTTCACTATCACGCGCCTCGCACTCGATCTCGGTCACGAGTCCCTTGGCCGGCAGGTGCGTGAACACGCGCTGGTGGACAATTTCGACGATGTTGACGTTGTAGCGATAGAACACCTGGCTGACGCGCATCAGCGAGCCCGGACGATCTTGCAGCACCAGCCGCAGCCGCGCGAGACGACCCGACCGCGCGAGATCGCGCAGCAGGACGTTGGCCAGCAGCCGCGTGTCGATGTTGCCGCCCGAGAGGACGATACCGACCTTGCGCCCGCGGAAATGCTCGGGATAGGCGAGCACCGAGGCGAGACCGGCGGCGCCGGCGCCTTCGACCACGGTCTTCTCGATCTGCAGCAGCAGCGCCAGCGCGCCTTCGATCTGATGCTCGCTGACCAGCAGGAATTCATCGAGCAGTTCGCCGAGCACCACCGAGGTCATCTTTCCCGGCTCGAACACCGCGATGCCTTCGGCCAGAGTGTCGCCGCCGACCGGCCGCGTCGCGCCCTTGAGCAGGTTGAACATCGACGGATAGAGTTCGGCCTCGACGCCGATCAGCTGGATGTCGGGGTTGATGTCGCGCGCGACCACACCCATGCCCGATGCCAGGCCACCGCCGCCGACGGGGATCGCCAGGACTTCGAGATCGGGCACGTCCTCGAGCATCTCGAGCGCAACGGTTCCCTGCCCCGCGGCGACCTGCGGATCGTCGAACGGCGGCACGAAGGTCAGGCCCAGCTCGGCCTCGAGCTTGCGGGCATGGATCAGGGCCTCGTCGAAGCTCTCGCCTTCGAGCACCACGGTACCGCCGACGGCCTCGGTCTGCATCACCTTCACCACCGGCGTCGTGCGCGGCATGACGATCGTGACGGGCATGCCCAGCCGCGTGCCGTGATAGGACAGGCCCTGCGCGTGGTTGCCGGCCGATGCGGCGATGACACCGCGGGCGCGCTGCTCCTCGGTCAGTTGCAGCAAGGCATTGAGCGCGCCGCGTTCCTTGTAGGCGGCGGTGAACTGGTGGTTCTCGAACTTGAGGTAGATCTCGGCGCCGGTGATCGCGCTCAAGGTCTTGCTGTGGAAGGTCGGCGTGCGAACGACCGCGCCGGCAATTCGCCGCGCCGCCGCACGTACGTCGTCGGCAGTGAGCAGGGCATTGTGGCCTGCAACGGGCTTGAGAGCGGCTTCGTTCATGGCGGGGCGCTACCGGAAAGCGGGGAAAATGGGAAGGACTGTCATGGTTCGGAGCTAGAGCGGCGCTCGGCTGTTTGCATTCCGGCAAAAGCCGCTAGACAGGACCCCATGAGCGAGAAACGAAAAGTCTCCTTCCTCGGCCTCGGCGTGATGGGTGGAGCGATCGCCCGCCACATCGGCAAGGCCGGGCACGAATTGACCGTCTACAACCGCTCGCCCGGCCGGCTCGACAAGTGGCTGGCCGCCAATCCCGGCCTGGCCGCGCGCGTCGCCTCAACGCCGGCCGATGCGGCCGAAGGCGCCGACATGGTGATCACCTGCGTCGGCAACGACGACGACGTCGCCGACGTCGTGCTCGGCCCCCAGGGCGTGTTCCGCGCGCTGCGTCGCGGCGGCGTCTTTGCCGATCACACGACAGTCTCGGCGCGGATCGCCCGCCAGATCGCGGTCGAGGCGCGCGACCTCCAGGTCCATTGCATCGATGCGCCGATGACCGGCTCGCAGATCGGCGCCGAGAAGGGTACGCTCACCCTGATGTGCGGCGGCCGCACCGACGCGATCGACCAGGCGCGCCCGGTGATGGAAGCCTATTCGGCACGCATCGTCCATGTCGGCAAGGCCGGCGCGGGCCAGACCGCCAAGATGGCCAACCAGATCTGCATCGCCGGCATCGTCAGCTCGCTGGCCGAAGCCGTGCGCTTCGCCCAGGCCTCGCACCTCGACATGGGCAAGGTCTACGAGGCGATTTCGGGCGGCGCCGCGCAGTCGTGGCAGATGGACAACCGCTGGGACACGATGAGCCGCGACGAGTTCGACTTCGGCCTGGCGATCGACTGGATGCGCAAGGACCTCGGGCTGGTGATGGAGGAAGGCCGCGGCCTCGGCGTCTCGCTGCCCGTCACCGCGCTGGTCGACCAGTTCTTCGCCGACGTCCAGGCGCTGGGCGGCGGCCGCGAGGACACCAGCGCGATCATCCGCCGATTGCCGCGGAAGGGGCGCAAGTGAAGCCTTCGGTTACCGCGCTCGCCTTCTCCCTCGCTCTCGTTCTCGCCGCCCCAACCCCAGCCCAGGCCGACACGCTGATCGACAACGTCAACGGCATGTCGCTCGACCGCGACGGCAAGGTCGAGCGCTTCACCGGCCTGCTGCTTGGCGACGACGGGCGGATCGAACAGGTGCTGCAGCGTTCGGACAAACGCCCCGGCAAGGTCGATTACAAGGTCGACGGCAAGGGCCGCACGGTGATCCCGGGCTTCATCGATTCGCACGTCCAGCTGATGCCGCTGGGCCTCTCGCTGCTGACCGATACGAAGCCCGACGCGAAGCCACGCCCCGAGGATCGCGACCAGGCGCTGCTCAAGGCGCAGCAGGCGCTGCTCGCGCGCGGGATCACCACCGTCACCGACATGGGCACCACGATCGAGGACTGGCAATCCTACCGTCGCGCAGGCGATGCAGGTGCCTTGCAGATGCGGATCGTGGCCTATGCAGAGGGCATCGACGCGATGATCCTGATCGGCGGCCCAGGGCCGACGCCCTGGCTCTACGACGATCGCCTGCGGTTGAACGGGGTGAAGCTGACGCTCGACGGCGCGCTGATGAGCCGCGCCGCCACGCTCAAGGCGCCTTATGCCGATGCCCCGACCAGCAAGGTCGGGCTGCGGCTCAGCGAGACCCAGCTCAAGAACCTGATGAGCCGCGCATCGATGGACAAGTTCCAGGTCGCGGTCGAGGCCAGCGGCGACAAGGCCGTCCAGGCGGTGATCGATTCGCTGGCCGAACTGTCCGAGACCTACAAGGGCGATCGGCGCTGGCGGATCGAGAATGTCGAGGCGATCGACCTCAACGACCTGCCGGGCCTCACCGGCAAGGGCGTCGCAGCCTCGATGCAGCCGCAGCAGGTCGAGATCGGCTCGACTGTGGCCGAAGCGCGGCTTGGTCCGGCGCGCGTGACCGGCGCCTATGCCTGGAAGTCGCTCGCCGGCGCGGGCGCTTCGCTCGCGTTCGGCTCGGGCGCACCGGGCGCGACACCCGCACCCTTCGCCGCGCTTTCCATCGCCGTGACGCGCCAGCGCGCCGACGGCGAGCCCTATGGCGGCTGGCAGGCGCAGGAGCGGCTGACGCGCGAGAGCGCGCTCGCGGCCTGGACTGCAGGCGCGGCCTGGGCGGGTTTCGCCGAGGGCCGCATCGGTCGCCTCGCCAAGGGCCAGCGCGCCGATTTCCTGCTGCTCGATCGTGATCCGCTGCTGGCGACACCCGCCGAACTACGCGCGACCCAGGTGCTGCAAACCTGGGTGAACGGGCGGCTGGTCTATCAGGCGAAGGACGGCGAGACCGCCCCGCAGGAACCCGGCGAAGGTCGTTAGGGCAGCGGTGCGTCGGCGCCGATCGGCTCGAGATCGGTCGCCGCATCGAGCGCCGCGCGGCGCTCGCTGAAGCGCATGATCAGCAGCGAGCCCTCGAACAGGAACAGAAGCGGGATCAGCAGCATGAGCTGCGAGACGACGTCGGGCGGGGTGATCACCGCCGCGAGGATCGTCATGCCGACGATGACGTAGCGGCGCGCTCCTGCGAGCTGGGTCCGGCTGACGATGCCCGCGCGGTTGAGCAGCAGCAGCAGCACCGGCAGCAGGAAGCTGACGCCGAAGGCCAGGATGAACTGCATGACCAGCGACAGATAGTCGCCGGTGGCCGGCAGTGCTTCGATGTCGAGACCGCCCGCCTTGCCCTCGAAGCCGAGGAACCAGCGGAACGCGGTCGGCATGACGACATAGTAGGCCAGCGCTGCGCCGCTCATGAAAAGCAGCGGCGTGGCGATCAGGAAAGGCAGGAAGGCCTTCTTTTCCTTCGCATAGAGCCCCGGGGCGATGAAGGCCCAGAGCTGGTTGGCGATGATCGGAAAGCTGACGCAGAAGGCCGCGAACAGCGCGACCTTGAGCTCGACGAAGAATGCCTCGTAGAGCTTGGTGTAGATCAGCTTGCCCTGCCCGGCCTCGGCCAGCGGCCGGATCAGGAAGCCGAGGATCGGCTTGGCGAAATACATGCAGACCGCGAAGGCCACGCCGAGCGCCAGGATGCAGCGCATCAACCGCGTGCGCAGCTCGAGCAGGTGATCAAGCAGCGGCGCCTGCGATTCGTCGATTTCCTTGATCTTCAACACGATGCGCGGCTCACGACGAGGAAAGCGGGAGCTGCGGCTCGGCCGTCTCCGATTTCTGATGTTCTGCGGGCGCGTTTTCTGCCGGCGGCGGCAGACCGGCCTCGGCCGAGGCGGCGGCAACCGTGCCTTCGGCCGGCGTCGGATGCGCCTTCATGATCTCTTCGTTCTGCTTGCGCCACTTCTCTTCCATCTCGGCGAGTTCGGCCTCGCGGATCATCGTCTCGATGCCCGAACGGAAATGGCCCGACACACGTCGGATCTTGGCGATCCACTGGCCTGCCATGCGTAGCGCGCGCGGCAGGTCCTTGGGGCCGATGACGACGATCGCGACGATGACGATCAGCAGAAGTTCGGACGCGCCGACGTCGAACATGACGCGTTAGTCCGCGCGGTTCAGCGGTTGGTCGAGTTGGTGTCGACCACCGTTTCGCCGTTCAGCGTGGCCTGCTGCGGCGGCACGGGCTGCGCAGGAATCACCTGAGGGGGAATCTGCGCGGCCGGCGGCGCGGCGGGCTTGCTGTCTTCGTCGTTCAGGCCCTGCTTGAAGCTTTTGATGCCTTTGCCGAAATCACCCATGATCTCGGAAACGCGGCCGCGTCCGAACAGGACGAGCACGACGAGCAGCACGATGACCCAGTGCCAGAGAGACCCAAAACCCATTATCGACTCCGAAGTTTCGCAGGCGGCATGCGCCTAACGCTATCCTATCTAGGCGCTTTCCTCGTCGGTTGCCAGCCCGTCAGGCCCCGTATCGGCGTCCTGTGACAATGCCGTGACCGAATCCGTCGCGGTTTCCTCGGTGCCTTCCCCCGCCCGCTCCGCCGCGGTTTCCCCGACCGTCTCCATCGCCAGCATCGCCTCGTCGATCGGATCGAGCAGGCCAGCGGCGCGCAGTTCGTCGATTCCCGGCAGATCGCGGCGCGATTGCAGGCCGAAATGCGCGAGGAAAGCCGGCGTCGTCGCATAGATCACCGGCCGTCCGGGCACCTCGCGGCGCCCCGCAACGCGCACCCAGCCCGCTTCGAGCAGGACGTCGAGCGTGCCCTTGGCGGTCTGGACACCGCGGATCGCCTCGATCTCGGCGCGGCTGACGGGTTCGTGATAGGCAACGATCGCGAGCACTTCGGTGGCGGCGCGCGACAGCCGGCGCACCTCTTCCTTTTCGCGGCGCAGCAGGTGCGCGAGATCGGGCGCGGTCTGGAACAGCCAGCGGCCGCCGCGCTCGACGAGCTGGATGCCGCGGCCATCGTAGTGTCGGCGCAGTTCGGCCAGCGCCTCGCGCACCGAAGCGCCGCCGAGATGGGTCGAGATCGCATCGACCGTCATCGGATCGGTGGCGGCAAACAAGGTCGCCTCGACGGCGCGGACCAGATCGTCGGGCCGTTCGCTTTCCGAAGTCATCCCGCGCGCCGCATGTGCAGCGGGCCGAAGGTCACGTCCTGCGTCATCTCGGCCTTGCCCTGCTTGGCCAGTTCGAGACAGGCGACGAAGCTCGAAGCCAACGCCGAGCGCTTGAGCCGCGGATCGGCGTGCGGCGGCAGGAAATCGCGCAGTTCCATCCAGTCGAGCGATATGCCGAGCATCGACGACACGCGCGACAAGGCGCTGTCAAGCGTCATGACCATACGGTCACGCACGACGTGGACCACGGGCGCGGTGCGCGCCTTGACCTGGCCATAGGCCTGGATCAGGTCGAACCACTCACACTGCCAGGCATTCTTGCGATCGACGCGCAGGCCTTCGGGCGCACCGCGCTGGAACACGTCGCGCCCTAGCCGGTCGCGCGCCATGAGCCGCGCCGAGGCCTCGCGCATCGCCGCCAGCCGCTGCAGCCGCAATTGCAGGCGCAGCGCCATTTCCTCGGGGCTCGGATCCTCCTGCTCCTCCTTGGGCAGCAGCAGCGCCGACTTGAGATAGGCCAGCCAGGCCGCCATCACGAGATAGTCGGCGGCGAGCTCGAGCCGCAGCTGCTCGGCCTGCTCGATGTAGAGCAGATATTGCTCGACCAGCGCCAGGATCGAGATCTGCCGCAGATCGACCTTCTGGCGCCGCGCGAGATCGAGCAGCAGGTCGAGCGGACCTTCCCAGCCGTCGAGCTCGAGGTAGAGGGCCGCATCCTCGCTCGGCGCCGCGGCGGGAGCGCCCCAGTCCTCGCCCTGGAACAGGGTGGGTGCGAGGTCGGCCTCCCCCATCAGGCGCTTTCGCCCGCGAGCGCGAGCAAGGCGTCGCGCTTGGCCAGGAGTTCGCCCTGGCGCGCCAGTTCGCCGCGTACCGGATCGGTCGCGGCGAGCACACGGTCGAACCGCGCCGCCGCATCGTCGGATAGGGTGGGCAGCAGCCTGGCGATGCCGATCATGTCGTCCATCTTCGCCCAGCAGTTGAGCGCGATGTCGCAGCCCGCGGCGATGGCCCTGGCCGCGCGCTCGGGCACCGAGCCCGACAGCGCCTCCATGTCGAGATCGTCGGTCAGCAGCAGGCCGTCGAAGCCGATGCGCTTGCGGATGATCTCCGCGATCACGAAAGGCGATTGCGTCGCCGGGTTCTCGGCATCCCAGGCGGTGAAGCGGATATGCCCGGTCATGCCGATCGGCGCGTCGGCCAGGGCGCGGAACGGCGCGAGATCGCTCTCGAGCTCGTCCTCGCCGACGGTGACCGTGGGCAGTTCCTTGTGGCTGTCGGCCATGGCGCGGCCGTGGCCGGGCATGTGCTTGATGCAGCCCGCCACCCCCGCCGCAGCAAGACCGTCGAGCGTGGCGCGGCCCAGTGCGGCGACACGCATCGGCTCGCTGCCGAAGGCGCGATCGCCGATCACGTCGTGCGCGCCCGACTGGCGGACGTCGAGCGGCGGATGGCAGTCAACCGAGATGCCGACTTCGGCGAGGTCGAGCCCGAGCGCATGGGCGTTGACCCGCGCCGCCTCGATCGCGCTGGCCGGGGCCACGTCGTAAAGCGCATCGAAGGCCCCGCCCGGTGGGAAGGCCAGCCATTCCGGCGGCTTCATCCGCGCCACGCGGCCGCCTTCCTGATCGATGCAGACGAAGGTCCGCGCGCGCCCGTGGATCGCGCGCAACTCGTCGGTCAGCGCGCGGACCTGGTCGCGGCTGGCGATGTTGCGGCCGAACAGGATGTAGCCGGCAGGATCGGCGTCGCGGAAGAACGCGCGCTCGTCAGGCGATAGGCTGTGGCCAGCGATGCCGAAGATAGCCGGGGTCATCGCGGGAAAATCGCAATTCGCCGCTATTTTCGCAAGTTTTACCCGGTTCAGCGGTGTGGATAGCGGGCTGGCCACCCTCACCGCTGCGACTAGGCCGCTGCGCGACCAAGTCTCGCGCCTCTCCCGCCAGCGGGAGAGGGCAGGAAACGCGCCCCTTCTCCCGCTGGCGGGAGAAGGATAGCGGAGCTTGCTCCGTCAGGAGTTAGCGCAGCTTGGATGAGGGTGGCAGCTCAGTTCTTCACCTGGCAAGCGAGCCCCGCCGCCTTGAGCCGGCCGCAAAGCGCATGGGCGCCCGAGACGTCGCCCGCGAGCACCTGCAGGCGATAGACGGTGCCGATGTCGGCGCTGCCCTCGACCACGCGGTGATTGAGGCCCGACAGCACTTCGTACTGGCCCGAAAGACGAGTCCAGCCGGCATCGGCCTGCGCGCGCGAGGTATAGGCGGCGATCTGCACGCCGATGCCCGCAGGCGCCGGTGCGGCAGGCGAGGCGCCGGCGCTCGGCTTGGCCGCGGGTTCGACCACCGCGGTCTTGGGGGCGGCGCTCTCGCCGAGCCGCGCCGGCCGGGTCTGGCCTTCGGACACCGCGAAAGCGGTGTCGCCGGTGCCTGCGAAGGTCTTGCCGCCGGCGTCCTTGGGCTTTTCCTTGTAGGGCTGCTTGGGCGCGGCGATGACGCTGCCGTCGGCGACCAGAACCTCGTCCTTGCGATGGCTGAGTGCCCACCAGATGCCGCCGCCGATCACGGCGACCGCGAGCAGGCCCAGCGCGATCAGGGTGAAGAGCTGGCCATTGTTGTAGCCCTTGAACTCTTCCTCGTCGTCGCCGTCGGTCTCGAGCCAGGGCAGCCGGACATCGTCGTCGCCGAATTCGAGGCGCGCGGTCTCGGCCGGCGCTTCGCCTTCGTCCTCGGCCCACTCGGCATTCGCCGGCAGGACCAGCGGATCCGCCTCGGGATGCTCGCCGATATCGCTGTGATCGTGGCTCTTTCCGTCGGCCATGGCTACATCTCCTCCACCGCCTCGACGCCCAGCAGCGCCAGTCCATTACGGACTAGCTGCCCGATTTGGCTCGCAAGGAAAAGCCTCGCGCCAGTCACTTGGCCATTCTGTGCCACGATGAACCGCTTTTCCGGGCGGTCGTTGCCGACGTTCCAGTACGAATGGAACGCGGCGGCGAGGTCGCCCAGGAAGAAGGCGACGCGGTGCGGCTCGCGCGCCACGGCGGCCGCTTCGACCAGCCGCGGGAACTGCGCGGCGAGCTTGACCAGCTCGAGTTCCTCCTCGCCGAGCAGCGACAGGTCTGCATCCGACGGCGCGAAGCCCTCGGCCGCGCCCTTGCGCAAGGTCGAGTGGACGCGGGCGTTGGCGTACTGGAGATAGAATACCGGATTGTCCTTCGACGCCTCGACCACCTTGGCGAAGTCGAAGTCCATCTGCGCCTCGGGCTTGCGTGTCAGCATGGTGAAGCGGACGACGTCCTTGCCGACTTCCTCGACCACGTCGGCGAGCGTGACGAAGTTGCCCGAACGCTTGGACATCTTCACCGGCTCGCCGTTGCGCAGCAGCTGGACCATCTGCACGAGCTTGACCTCGAACGGGGTAGCCTTGCCGTCAGCGCCGGTCATCGCGGCCACGGCAGCCTTGATCCGCTTGACCGTGCCCGCGTGGTCCGCGCCCCAGATGTCGACGAGCGCGTCGGCGGTCTGGGCCTTCTGGTAGTGATAGGCGAGGTCGGCACCGAAATAGGTCCAGGCGCCGTTCGACTTCTTGATCGGGCGATCCTGATCGTCGCCGAACTTGGTGGAGCGGAACAGCGGCAGGGCCACGGGCTCCCAGTCTTCGGGAGTCTTGCCCTTGGGCGCCTCGAGCACGCCATCGTAGACGAGATCCTGAGCACGCAGCCACTTCTCGGCTTCCTCGGGCTTGCCCGCGGCCTGGAGTTCGGCCTCGGACGAGAACAGGTCGTGATGGATGCCAAGCAGGCCGAGGTCCTGCTTGATCATCACCAGCATGGCGGCGACCGCCTTCTCGCGGAACAGCACCAGCCACTCGCTCTCGGGCGCGCCGACGTACTTGTCGCCGAACTCCTGCGCCAGCTGCTGGCCGACCGGGACGAGGTATTCGCCCGGATAGAGACCCTCGGGGATCTCGCCGACGGCCTCGCCGAGCGCCTCGCGGTAGCGGACGTGCGCAGAGCGCGCGAGCACGTCGACCTGCGCGCCAGCGTCGTTGACGTAGTATTCGCGGATGACCTTGTGGCCCGAATATTCGAGCAGGCTGGCCAGGGCATCGCCGACCACGGCGCCGCGGCAGTGGCCCATGTGCATCGGCCCGGTCGGGTTGGCCGAGACGTATTCGATGTTCACCGTCGTGCCGCCGCCGAGGTTCGAGCGGCCGTAGTCGTCGCCGAGCGCGGCGATCGCGCGCAGTTCGGCGAGCCAGGCCTCGGGCACGAGGCGCAGATTGATGAAGCCGGGGCCGGCGATCTCGGCGCTGGTCACCTCGGGCAGCTTGGCGAGCTCGGCGACGAGCGCTTCGGCCAACTGGCGCGGGTTCTTGCCCGCAGGCTTGGCCAGGACCATCGCGGCATTGGTCGCGAGATCGCCGTGCGAGGCGTCGCGCGGCGGCTCGACCGTGATCGCGGCGCGGTTGAGCCCGGCGGGCAGTTCGCCTGCGGCTTCGAGCCGGTCGAGAACGTCAGCGATGTGGCCGGCGAAAGCGGCGTAGAGGGTCTTGGTTTCGGACATCGGGCGCGACTAGCGGGTTTGGCCGTTCAAGGGAACCTTTGAGCGATCCGCACGTGATGCCATAAGGCGTCGGAGATCAGGGGAGGACGGCATGAAGATCAGGTTGCTCGCGGCGCTATCGGCTTCGCTGCTGTCGCTGGCCACCCCGGCGCTGACTTCCCCTGCGCTTGCGCAATCCGCGCCGCGGGCGCTCTCGGCCTCGGACGTCCAGCAGGCGCAGCAACAACACCCGCAGATGGTCGAGCAATTCGGCGGCGAACTGACCGGCCCGCTGGCCGACTACGTCGCCGGCGTCGGCCGCCGCCTCGCACCGCAGACGAACCTGGCGAGCAATTACCGCGTCACCGTACTCAACTCGCCGGTGCGCAACGCCTTCGCCGTGCCCGGCGGCTACGTCTACGTCACGCGCGAGCTGCTCGCGCTGATGAACAGCGAGGACGAACTGGCCTTCGTTCTGGGCCACGAGATGGGCCATGTCGCCGCGCGGCACGGGCAGAAGCGCCAGACGCGCTCGACGATCACCGGCATCGGTGCGGCAATCGCCCAGGTCTTGACCGGCTCCGACGTCGTCGGCCAGGTCGCAGGCCAGGTCGGCCAGGGGCTGTTGCTCGGCTATTCGCGCGGTCAGGAGAACGAATCGGACAGCCTCGGCGTCCGCTACATGTCCGCCGCCGGCTACGATCCCTATGCCGCGCCGCGCATGCTCTCGGCGATGGGCGCGGCCGAAAGCCTCGACGCGCAGGTCGCGGGGCGCCAGCAATCGCAGACCCCTTCGTGGAGCCGCACCCACCCGCTCTCCGCCGATCGCGTCCAGCGCACCCGCGCGCTCGCCGCGCAGCAGCGTCCCGCAGGCATCCCCTCCCCGCAAAGCCGCGACCGCTTCTTCGCGGCGATCGACGGCATGACCTATGGCGACGACCCGCGCCAGGGCATCGTCGACGGCCGTCAGTTCCGCCATCCGGGGCTGCGCTTCAAATTCACCGCGCCGCAAGGCTACACGATCGAGAACGGTACCAGCGCGGTCACGATCGCCGGCAGCGGCGGCCAGGCGCAGTTCGGCACGGGGCGGCTCTCGGGCAGCCTCGACGGCTATGTCGGCCAGGTCTTCCGCTCGCTGTCGAGCGGCAGCGGCGCGCTCAACCTGCCCGCGACTCAGACCTCGACGATCAACGGCATGCCCGTCGCCTATGCCACGACCCGCGCCAGCGCCAACCGCACCCAGGTCGACGTGACCGTCACCGCCTATCGCTGGGACGCGGACACCGCCTATCACTTCGTCACGATCGTCCCGGCCGGCGCCGGGATCGGGCCGTTCCGCGAGACGCTGAACTCGCTGGCGCCGATGTCGGCGAGCGAAGCCGCGGCGGTGCGGCGGCGGGTGATCGACGTCGTCACGGTCCAGCGCGGCGACACCGCGCGCGTGCTGGCGGCACGGATGGCCTTTGCCGACTACCAGCTCGAACGCTTCCTCGTGCTCAACGGGCTCGAGGCCAACGCCACCCTGCAGCCGGGCACCAAGGTCAAGCTGATCGTCTACGGCTCCTGACCGGGCCGAACACGGGCCTGTAAACGCGCACCGTTTTCGGCTATCGGCGCGCGCCATGGCCTCCACTCCCGCCCCCCAGACCTATCGCGTCAAGAGCTTCGGCTGCCAGATGAACGTCTATGACGGCGAGCGCATGGCCGAGCTGCTCGCGAGCCAGGGCCTGTCGCCGGCGGCCGAGGGTAACGACGCCGATCTGGTCGTGCTCAACACCTGCCACATTCGCGAGAAGGCGGCGGAGAAGGTCTATTCGGACATCGGCCGGCTGCGCCGCAAGGACGGGTCGAGCCCGCTGATCGCAGTGGCCGGGTGCGTCGCTCAGGCCGAGGGCGAGGAGATCATGACCCGCGCGCCGGCGGTCAAGATGGTGGTCGGGCCGCAGGCCTATCACCGCCTGCCCGAGATGATCGCCGAGGCTCAGGCGGGGCGGCGGGTGACCGATACCGACATGCCGGCCGAGACCAAGTTCGACGCCCTGCCGGCCCGGCGCAAGTCCGGCCCCAGCGCCTTCCTGACGGTGCAGGAAGGCTGCGACAAGTTCTGCACCTATTGCGTGGTTCCTTACACCCGTGGGGCCGAAATATCGCGGCCGTTCAAGGACCTGATCGCGGAGGCCGAGCGGCTGGTGGCGGCCGGCGCGCGCGAGATCACCCTGTTGGGGCAGAACGTAAACGCCTGGACCGGCGAGGATTTTTCGGGCCGCGCGGTCGGACTAGAAGGCCTGGCTTTACACCTGGCGAAGCTGCCGGATTTGCGCCGCATCCGCTACACCACCAGCCATCCCAACGACATGACCGACGCGCTGATCGCCGCGCACCGCGACAATCCCAAGCTGATGCCGTTCCTGCACCTGCCGGTCCAGGCGGGCAGTGATCGCGTGCTCAAGGCGATGAACCGCAGCCACACCGCCGAAAGCTACCTCAAGGTGCTCGACAAGGTGCGCGCGGTGCGCCCCGACATCGCGCTGTCGGGCGACTTCATCGTCGGCTTCCCCGGCGAGACCGAGGCCGAGTTCGCCGAGACGCTCGCGCTGGTCGAAGCGGTCGGTTACGCGCAGTGCTTCAGCTTCAAGTACAGCCCGCGCCCGGGCACTCCCGCGGCAACGATGGACGGTCAGGTTCCGGCAGACGTGATGGACAACAGGCTGCAGCGGCTGCAGGACGCGCTCAACCGCAGCCAGGTCGCCTTCAACCAGGCCACGGTCGGCCGCCGCTGCGAGGTGCTGGTCGAGCGCAAGGGCAAGCTGCCGGGCCAGTGGCTGGGCAAGACCCCCTGGCTGCAATCGGCGCACTTTGTCGGCGAGGCGGCGATCGGCGACATCGTCACGGTCGACCTGATCGAGGCCGGCGCCAATTCGCTGAGCGCGCGGCTCGTCGCATTAACCGCTGTCTGATCCCGAATTCGGCCAGTTTTCCACCACGCCGGGACGCATGCGTCCTTGCACTGCAACATGGCAGGATTATCTTTCGACTCATGAGGCCGCTCCGGCCTCGCATCGAAAGGAGCGCATGGCCCGAAAGCCCGCCCGCGCCGACAGTGATCTGGCGCAACTTCGTCGTCCGGAGACACCCCGCAGAGCCCGGATCGAGGTACAGTTCGACGAGCAGACCCTGCTCGGAGCCGTGTTCGGCCAGTACGACGCCAATCTCGTGCAGATCGAAAACCGGCTCGGCGTCTATATCGCGGCTCGCGGTGATCGCGTGCAGATCGAAGGCCCGGACGATGCGGTGGCCCGCGCACGCGACGTGCTCAAGGGCATGTACCAAAGGCTCGAACAGGGACACGAGCTCGACTCGGGCGCGGTGGAATCGCTGATCGCCATGTCGAGCGAGCCGACCCTCGAAGGCATCATCACCGGCAGCCACGACGCGCCGCCGATCATGATCCGTACGCGCAAGAAGACGATCGTGCCGCGCTCGGGCGTGCAGATCGACTACATGAAGGCGCTGAATTCCAAGGACGTGATCTTCGCGCTGGGTCCCGCCGGTACCGGCAAGACCTATCTCGCGGTCGCCCAGGCCGTGCAGCAGCTGATGACCGGATCGGTCCAGCGGCTGATCCTGTCGCGCCCCGCGGTCGAGGCAGGCGAGCGGCTGGGCTTCCTGCCCGGCGACATGAAGGAGAAGGTCGATCCCTATCTCCGCCCGATCTACGACGCGCTCTACGACTGCATGCCGCCCGAACAGGTCGAGCGGCGCATGGCCTCGGGCGAGATCGAGATCGCGCCGATCGCCTTCATGCGCGGCCGCACCCTGGCCGATGCCTTCGTCATCCTCGACGAGGCGCAGAACACCACCCAGGCGCAGATGAAGATGTTCCTCACGCGCTTCGGCCAGAACAGCCGCATGGTGATCTGCGGCGATCCGCGGCAGGTCGACATCCCCGGCGGCGATGCCCAGAGCGGCCTGGCCGACGCAGTGCGCCGGCTCGAAGGGGTCGACGGCATCGGCGTCGTGCGCTTCAGCACGGCCGACGTGGTCCGCCACCCGATCGTCGGACGCATCGTCGAGGCCTACGAAGGGCCGAACGCTTAAGTTCAGATCCTCCCCGTTTTCGCGAAGCGCAAATGGGGAGGGGGACCGCCCGCAAAGCGGGTGGTGGAGGGGTAAGTCGCGCAAGACCCCCTCCACCACCAGCCCCTGCGGGCCTGGCGGTCTCCCTCCCCATTTGTCTCCTGCGGAGAAAAACAGGGAGGATCTCAGGAAGAAAATTATGGACCTGGATCTCGACATCGAAGCCCCCTGGCCGCCTGCCTTCGACTGGGCGGACCTGGCCGAACGCGCGGCCGAGGCCGCCTGCGAAGTCGCGCCCGAGCTCGACAACCCGCGGCTGACCGCCAGCCTGCTGTTCACCTCGGATGCCGAAGTCCACACGCTCAACCGCGAATGGCGCGCCAAGGACAAGCCGACCAACGTGCTGTCCTTTCCGATGCTCGAACGCGACGAATTGATCGATCTCGCCGCCGATGGCCCGCCCGAACTGCTCGGCGACATCAGCCTCGCTTGCGAAACCTGCAAGCGCGAGGCCGAGGAGAATGGCGTCGCCTTCGAGGATCACACGGCCCATCTGATCGTCCACGGACTGCTGCACCTGGCTGGCCTCGATCACGAGATTTCGCCCGCGGATGCCGCCGCGATGGAGGCGCTGGAAATCAAAGCGCTTGCCCTGATGGGCATTGCGGACCCATATGGGGATGCAAACGACGCAACAGGGGCTTGAACAGGGAATGGCCGAGCAGGGCCGCATAGCAGACGCCGGATCCGGAGATCCGGACAGTAGCTACTCGCTTTGGCGCTCGATCCGGCGCTTCTTCGACAAGGGCGACAACGAGCAATCGCTCCGCGCCCAGCTCGAGGAGGCGATCGACGAGCACGAAGACGATACCGGCGACGCACAGACTGCGAAGGGCGATCTTTCGCCCACCGAGCGCCAGATGCTGCGCAACCTCCTCCATTTCAGCGAGCACGACGCCGACGACGTCGCGATTCCGCGCGGCGAGATCATCGCGATCCGCGCCTCGGCGAGCTGGGACGAGGTGGTCGAAGCTTTCGCCGAGCACGGCCACAGCCGCCTGCCGGTCTACGGCGAAACGCTCGACGAAGTGGTCGGCATGGTCCTGATCAAGGACGTCTTCCCCTATCTCGCCAAAGGCACCCCGCCCGAGGATTGGACCACCTTGATGCGCCAGCCGCTGTTCGTGCCGCAGGCGCGCGGCGCGCTCGACGTGCTGGCCGACATGCGCACGAGCCGCACGCACTTGGCGATCGTCATCGACGAATATTCGGGCACCGACGGCATCATCACCATCGAGGACCTGGTCGAGGAGATCATCGGCGACATCGAGGACGAGCACGACGACGCCCCCGAGGCGCTGATCGTGCCGATCGAGGACGGCATGTGGGAAGCCGACGCTCGCGCCGAGCTCGACGACGTGGCCGACACGATCGACCCGCGACTGGCCGAGGTCGAGGAAGCCGTCGACACGCTCGGCGGCCTGACTTTCGTGCTCGCGGGCCAGGTGCCCCCGGTCGGCACCGTGGTCGATCACGACAGCGGCTGGCGGATCGAAGTGATCGCCGGCAACGAAAAGCACGTCACCCGGCTGCGACTGCACCCGCCGCGCGCAGCCGAGACCGAGGAGGACTGACATGGCCGTTCGCCGCCTCCCCCCGCTGCGCGCACTCGAGGCCTTCGTGCGCGTGGTCCGGCTCGGCTCGGCCAAGGCGGCCTCGTCCGAGCTCGGCCTGTCGCCCTCGGCACTGTCGCGCCGCGTGGCGGCGCTCGAGGACTTCACCGGCAAGCGGCTGTTCACCCGCCAGCACCAGGCGATGAAGCTGACCGACGAGGGCATGGCCTTCTACAACGCGGTCAGCCCCAAGCTCGAGGAACTGGCCGAGGCTGTCGAGGCGCAGGTCGATCCGGGCCGCGTGCTGCGCCTCCACCTGGGCGTGCCTTCGCTGTTCGGCGGCCAGCGGCTGTTCCCCAAGCTGCCCGAACTGCGCAAGCTGCACCCGCGCCTGCACATCGACATCGACACGAGCCCCCATTCGGACACGCGCGTCGGCGATACGCTCGACGCCGCGATCATCATGGCGAAGGAGCCCGATCCCTCGTTTCATGCCGTGCAGCTCGATCACAACAAGGTCTATGCGATCACCTCGCACCAGATCGCCGCCGAGATGGGCAAGACCCCCGATCCGGCCAAGCTGGCGCGCCAGACCTTCCTGATCCACCACGACCTGCCCGACAGTTTCGACGCCTGGAAGGCGGCCATCGGCATGCCGCGGCTGCAGCCCGCGGCGATCGACCATTTCGATTCGGGCCAGCTGATCCTCGAAGCCGCGGCGCAGGGCCTGGGCATCGCGATCATGCACGACGATCACTTCAACCGGCGCCAGGACGAGCGCCTGGCCCGGCTGTTCAATATCGACGTCGAGAGCCCCTATTCCTACTGGTTCATCTGCCGTCCGCGCGACCTCGAGGCGCGTCCGGTCAAGATCTTCCACGAATGGATCGTCAAGGCCGGGCTCTGAAAAAGCCAGGATAGGGAATTATACCTAGGCCCGAAGTTACCACGTATACTTAACGCTCGTTTACCTCCGCCCGCGGGTCGGCGCGTCTTGTGCCGACGGATAGCTGGCGTGAGTTTATGGCCGATCTTGCCTTTGCCCTGAATCCAGATGCGCTGAATATCGGCCGTCTTGCGCCGCTGCCGCAGGCGGAGATCGCCCGGCTGATGTCGCTCTACGAAGCCGGCAAGCTCGCCGAACTGGTGCGCGATGCCCAGGCGCTCACCGCGCGCCATCGCCCCTCGCTCGAACTCTACAACATTCTCGGCGCCGCCTGCGTCGCACTCGGCGACTTTCCCGGGGCCGAGGCCGCGTTCCGCGCCGCGATCGACGTCGACGGCCGCCACGCCGACCTGCACAGCAATCTCGGTGCCGCGCTGGAACCGCAAGGCAAGTTCGACGAAGCCATCGCCGCCTATCGCCGCGCGATCGCGCTGAACCCCGACAAGGCATCGGCCCATTACAACCTCGGCAACGTGCTGCGCCGCCAGCACGCCCTGCCCCAGGCCGTCGCCTGCTACGAACGCGCGATCACGCTCAAGCCCGACTATTTCGAGGCGTTCAACAACCTCGGCCTGGCCTTCCAGGAACAGAACGCGCTGACCGAGGCGGTGAACTGCTATCAGCAGGCCCTGACGTTGAACCCCGGCTATGCCGAATCCTACAACAACCTCGGCCTGGCAGCGAAAGGCCTGGGCGACCCCGAACGCGCGGTGCAATGCTACAAGCAGGCGCTGGCGCTGCAGCCGGGATCGCCCAAGGCGCTGCACAACATCGCCACGGTGCTGCTAGACATCAACGACTACGACGGCGTGATCCAGGTGCTCGACCTGCTGCTGTCGTTCACCCCCGACGATGCCCTGGCCCAGCGCCAGAAGGCCTTCGCGCAGATGCATGTCTGCGATTTTTCGGCGAACCGCGACATGCCCGCGCCGGCGAGCGAGACCGTGGATGGCTTGGTGCCTCCGCCCTTCATCATGCTGCCCTTCTTCGACGATGGCGCGCAGCAACTTGCCTATTCGCGGCTGTGGGCCCGCAGCCTGGTGCGCCAGCAGGCTCCGGCCGCGGCACCGAACCCGGCGAGCGACGGTCGCATCCGCATCGGCTATTTCTCCGCCGACTTCCACAGTCACGCCACGATGTTCCTGATGGCCGGGCTGCTCCGTACGCACGACCGAGAGCGCTTCGAGATCACCGCCTACAGCTATGGCGAGATCGTCGACGCGGAAGTCCGCGACCAGTTGCAGGGCCAGGTCGACCGCCTCGTCGACATCCGCAGCATGGCCGATCAGGACGTCGTCGAGCTTACCCGAAGCCACGGGCTCGACATCGCCATCGACCTCAAGGGTTACACGGGCCAGGCGCGTTCGCGCCTGTTCTCCGGCCGACTGGCGCCCGTCCAGATCAACTATCTGGGCTATCCGGGCTCAATGGGCGTCGACGACATCGACTACATCATCGCCGATCCCGTGGTCATTCCCCCGGCGTCGCGGGATTTCTACAGCGAGAAGGTCATCTACCTGCCGGGCAGCTACCAGCCCAACGACGATCAGCGCGCCATTGCCGAGACCGGCGCGACGCGGGCCGATTTCGGGCTGCCCGAAGACGGGTTCGTCTTCTGCTGCTTCAACCACACCTACAAGATCTGCCCGAACGTGTTCGACATCTGGATGCGCCTGCTCGATCGTACCGAGGGAAGCGTGCTGTGGCTGCTGGGCTCGAAGGAGAGCGCCAAGGTCAACCTGCGCAAGGAGGCCGCGCTGCGCGGCATCGATCCCGATCGGGTGATCTTTGCCGATGGCCTGCCCCAGGCCGAACACCTCGCGCGGCTGCGCCTGGCCGACCTGTTCGTCGACACCTTCGCGGTCAATGCCCACACCACCGCCAGCGATGCGCTGTGGGCCGGGGTCCCGGTCGTGACCATGGCCGGCGGCCAGTTCGCCGCACGCGTCGGCGCGAGCCTGCTCCACGCCGTGGGCCTGCCCGATCTCGTCACCGACAATGTCGCGGATTATGAAGCGCTGATCGCCGATCTCGCCGCCGATCGGGCGCGGTTGGCGGCGGTGCGCGAGAGGCTGGCGGACAATCGCCTGACCCAGCCTTTGTTCGATACCGCAGGCTATACCGCCGTGATCGAACGGGCCTTCGAGACCGTCCACCAGCGCAGGCTCGATGGCCTGCCACCGGTGGACGTCGTCATCGACTGATCACTCGGCCACTGATTACTCGGACGTGATCGTCGCCTTGACGATGTTGCCCGGATCGCGCGGCGGCTCGCCCTTGGGCAGCGCGTCGACGTTTTCCATGCCTTCGACCACCTGACCCCATACGGTGTACTGCTTGTCGAGGAAGCGTGCGTCGTCGAAGCAGATGAAGAACTGGCTGTTCGCCGAATGCGGTGCGCTGGTGCGCGCCATCGAGCAGACGCCGCGGACGTGCGGCTCGTCGTTGAACTCGGCCTGGAGGTCGGGCTTGTCCGAACCGCCCATGCCCGTGCCGTTGGGGCAGCCGCCCTGCGCCATGAAGCCGGGGATCACGCGGTGGAACTTGATGCCGTCGTAGAAGCCTTCGTTGACCAGCTCCTTGATCCGCTCGACGTGGCCGGGGGCCAGGTCGGGACGCAGCTTGATCTTCACGTCGCCGGTCGAGAGTTCGAAATTCAGGTATTCGTCGGCCATGGGAATCTCCTCAGGTTTGCGCGGGATATAGGGGCAATCGCGACAAAGTCACCTAGGCGCTTGATAGTTGAGCCTTGCCCGGTTGCTTTTGCCTCTCTCGTGGCTAGACCCTGCCCCGATGAGTCCCGAGGACCGCGATCATGACCTGCTCGAGGACGTCGCTGCCGACACGTCGGACGCGGCGCCCGAAGCCTTGCAGGAAAGCGAGAGCCTCGACGAGGACAACCGGCTGAAGTCCGACTTCGTCCGCCGCGTCCAGGATGCGCTCGAAGCGGGCGAGACCGACGCGGTCTACGACATGGTCGAGCCGCTGCACCCGGCCGACATCGCCGACCTGTTCGAGCTGATCGAGCCCGACGAGCGCCTGCCGCTGGCGCGCGCGATCAACGACCAGATGAGCGTCGACGTGATCGCCGAGCTCAACGACCACGTCCGCGAGCTGCTGCTCGAGGAACTGCCCGCCGGCATCATCGCCGACATCGCCGAGCAGCTCGACACCGACGACGCGGTCGCGATGATCGAGGATCTCGACGAGGAGGACCAGCAGGCCGTCCTCGCCGAGATGGAGCCAGAGGACCGCGCGGCGATCGAGACCGCGCTGGCCTATCCCGAGGAAACCGCCGGCCGCCTGATGAGCCGCGATTTCGTCGCGGTGCCCGAGCACATGACCGTGGGCGACCTCATCGACTTCCTGCGCGACGACCGCCAGCTCGCCACCGAGTTCTGGGAAGTGTTCATCGTCGACGCGCGCCACCACCCCGTCGGCACCTGCCTGCTCTCGTGGATCCTGCGCAGCCCGCGCGGTGTCCTGCTCACCGACGTGATGAAGCGCGACCAGACTCTGATCCCGGTGGCGATGGACCAGGAAGAGGTCGCGCTGCGCTTCCAGAAATATGCGCTGATCTCGGCCGCGGTGGTCGACGACGACGGGCGCCTGGTCGGCCAGATCACCGTCGACGACGTCGTCCACATCATCCAGGAAGAGGCCAGCGAGGACATCCTGCGCCTGTCGGGTGCGGGCGACGGCGACATCAACGAGCCGATCCGACTGACCGTCAAGACCCGCCTGACCTGGCTGCTGGTCAACCTGTTCACCGCCATGCTCGCCGCCTCGGTGGTCGGGCTGTTCCAGGGCGCGATCGCCAAGTTCGCGCTGCTGGCCGTGCTGATGCCGATCGTCTCGGGCATGGGCGGCAATGCCGGCACCCAGACGCTCGCGGTGGTCGTCCGCGCGCTCGCGACCAACCAGATCACCAGTTCGAACACCTGGCGCATGATCGGCCGCGAGCTGCGCATCGCGCTGGCCAACGGCATGACCCTGGGCGTGCTGATCGGCAGCGGCACGGCGCTGCTCTTCGGCAATCCGCTGCTCGGCCTGGTGATCGGTTCGGCCATGGTGATCAACAACCTGATCGCCGGCCTCGCCGGGATCCTCGTCCCCGTGACGCTCGATCGCGCCAACGTGGATCCCGCGGTCTCCTCGGCGGTTTTCGTCACCATGGCGACCGACGTGATGGGCTTCTTCTCGTTCCTCGGCCTCGCGGTGCTCTCGGGGCTCGCGGCCTGATGCCGCTGCACATGACCAAGATCGCCTTCGGCGCCGAGAGCCCGGCGACCCTGCGCGCCTGGCTCGAAAGCCAGGATGAGGCGCGCACCTCGACACGCTATCTGCCCAAGCGGATCGAGGAGATGGCCGGCGGCTCGCTGTTCTGGATCCACCAGCACACGATCATAGGCCGCTCGCCGCTGATCGGCTTCGAGCAGCGCGAGGACGGCCGCCACTGGATCCGCATGGAACCGCGGCTGATCGCGGTCCATCCCAAGCCCAAGCGCGCGCACCAGGGCTGGCGCTATCTCTCGGACGAAGACGCCCCCGCTGATCTCGACGGCGACATCAGCGAAGGCGACGTGCTGCCGGCCAAGCTGGTCGGCGAACTGGCGAAGCTAGGCCTGGTCTGACTAAGTTGGGTTTGACCCGGCGCGCGCCGCGACCTTGCGCAGCAGCTCGACATAGGTCTCCGCCCCCTGCGCGCCGGGGATCAGATAGCGTCCCTCGATGATCATTGCCGGTACCGCGTTGATCTCGGCGGCACGGGCTTCCTGCTGCTCAGCGCGCACCTCTTGCGCCAGTGCCGGATCGTCGAGCGCCGCATCGGCCGCAGCACCGTCGAGCCCGACCTGGGCGACGACGGCGAGCAGCACCGCGCGGTCCGAAACGTCGCGCCGCTGCTGGAAATAGGCGTCGAACAGCGCGAGCTTGAGCCGCGTCTGCGCCTCGGGCCCGGCGGTAACCAATGCCCAGCGCAACAGCTTGTGCGCGAGGAAGGTGTTGAACAGCCGCCGCTCGGGTTCGGGCTCGGGGCCGAGGTAGCGCATGTCGTAACCGGCCTGCTCGGCGAGTCCCACCATCTGCGCGGTCGAGGCGGCATCGGGCGCGCGGCCGTACTTGCGCAGCATGTGCGCGGCCAGTTCCTCGCCCTCGGGCGGCATGTCGGGGTTGAGCTCGAAGGCATGCCAGCGGACTTCGGCGGCGATCTCGCCATCGAGCGTCGCCAGCGCCTGTTCGAGCTGCTTGTAACCGATCACGCACCACGGGCACATGACGTCGGAGAAGATGTCGATCGTGACCGAGGTCGTCATCCGCGCTCTACCCACCAGCGCAGCAGGGCATTGGCCACGGCGGTGCGCGGCGGCGAGCGAAAGGCCTTGCCGCCCTCGCCGCGGTCGATCGCGGCGACCGCGTCCTCCACCTCGGCGCGGGTGAACCAGCGCGCGTCCTCGAGTTCGGTATAGTCGATCGTCAGCGCGGGATCGTCGGTATGGGCATGGCAGCCGATCATCAACGACGAAGGGAACGGCCAGGGCTGGCTCCCGACATAGGACACGTCGCGCACGACCACGCCGGCTTCCTCGAGCACTTCGCGCGCGACGGCCTCCTCGATCGCCTCGCCGGGCTCGATGAAACCGGCGAGCGCCGAATAGTTGCCCGCCGGAAAGCGCGGCTGGCGGCCGAGCAGTAGCCGATCGTCGTGCTCGACCAGCATGATCGTCACCGGATCGACGCGCGGAAAATGTTCGGCACGGCAGGTCTCCGACGTGCAATTGCGCTGCCAGCCGCCCTTGGCGAGCACGGTCGGCTGGCCGCACCGCGCGCAGAAGCGGTGACGCGCGTGCCAGTCGACCATCGCCCGCGCGCCGCCGTAGGTCGCCATCTCGTCGCCGTCGAGCGTGGCCAGCGCCTGCCACAGCGCGGGATTGGCCGGCGCGGTGCTGCCCGCGGCGGGCACCGGCGCGAAGCAGGCACGGCCGTCGCGCAGGCCTAAAAAGACCAGTTCGGCATCGTCGGCCGCATCGGCGAGACTGCCCCATTCGAGACGGCCTTCACCCGAAATCACCGGATCGAGCCCGCTCAGCCGCAGCAATCGCGCCGACGGCGTGTACTGCGCGGCAAGCCGCGCGGGATCGCTGCGGATGTGATCGGCGCGGTCGGTCCGGCCGCCGGCAAAGGCAATGCCCAGTGGATTTCCGCCGGTGGTCACGCGGGTTTCGCCACCAGCGCCATCACGTCCTCGTGCAGCGCCTTCTGGTATTCGCTGAGCAGGCTGTTGGCATTGGGCGGCATGAACTGGACGTAGATGCCCGAGCGCACGCCGCCGCGCATGTCGACCGTGCCGACCGTGCCCGCCGCGCCGGCCCAGCCGAAGATGCCTTCCTCGGCACCCAGCCCGACGCGACCGCCCGCACCGAAAGCACTGGCCGAGGTCATCATCGCCGGCCCGGAAACGCCCGCGGGCAGCAGGTTGCTCGTCGCCGTGCGCACCGTTGCTTCGCTGAGCACGCGATGCCCGTCGAGTTCGCCGTGGTTCGCCAGCATGTGCAGGAAGCGATCGTAGTCGCGCGGGCTCGAGACCAGCCCCGCGCCGCCGAAGGGGAAGGCCGGCTTGTCGAGATAGACCGAGCTGTCGCCCGGATCGATCGGCATCAGCGTCGAGCCCATCGCGCCGAAATTGGTGGTCAGCCGCTTCGCCTCGCCTGCCGGAACCTGGAAGAAGGTGCTGGTCATGCCCAGCGGCTCGAACAGCCGCTGCTGGAGGAAGGCGTCGAACGACTGCCCCGATACGACCTCGATCACGCGGCCGAGCAGGTCGAGCCCGACGCTGTAGCTCCACTTGGTGCCCGGCTGGTAGACCAGCGGCACCTCGGCCAGACGATCGGCGAAGAGTTCGAGGCTGCGCACCGGGGCGCCGCGATCGAAACCCGGGATCTTCATCCGGCTGATCTGCCCGGCGATCACGCCCTTTTCCTCGAGCAGCGCCTTGATCGGGCCCTTCTGGATGATCGAATAGCTGAGCCCCGACGTGTGGGTCATCAGGTGACGGATCGTGATCGGCGTCTTCGCCGGCTCGAGCGCGTCGTCGGTGATCGCCCCGTCGTAGGTCTTCTGCACGCGCATCTGCGCGAACTTGGGCAGGATATCGGCCAGCGGCTGGTCGAGCTTGAGCTTGCCCTCGTCGATCAGAATCATTGCCGCCATGCCGGTGACCGGCTTGGTCATCGAATAGATGCGATAGAGGCTGTTGCCGCCCTGGGCATCGAGGTCGGTGAAGCTGTCGGTCCCGCGCGATACGTAAAGCGTCTCGCGGCCCGGCATGCCCAGCGCCGCGACCATGCCCGGGAACTTGCCCGGTCCGACCCAGCGCGCGATGACCTCGGCCACCTTCGGCGCCAGGATCGGCTGCTCGGCCGCCCAGGCCAACCGCGGCATGAGCGCTGCGCCGATTCCGGCGAATGCGCCGAGGCGCAGAAGTTCGCGCCGGCCCAGCTCGGCGCGCAAGGTGGTCTCGCTGATCAATCGACTTCTCCCATCGCGGTCAGCGCGAGTCGCGCCGCCTTGGCGAAGAGCGTTGGCAGGCCGGCTTCGTCGAGCCGGTCCAGCGGCCACCACTCTCCTTGGCATTCTCCCGCTTCGGGCGGCAAGCTAACCACTTCGTTTCCCGAATAAAGCGCCAAGTGCAGGTCGAGAGTAAAATGGGTGAAACCGTGCTGGACGGCGCCGCCGGAAGCCCAAGGACCAGCGATCGGTCCCTCGCCGTTGCCGTCGCCGCGCGCCGACCAGCCGTCGTCTGGCAGCGCACGCATGCCGCCGAGCATGCCCTTGCCCGGACGCTGGACCAGCCAGACCTTTCCATTTCGCACGATCCAGAAGGCGCGGCCCTGGCGGTGCGGCTTGGCCGCCTTGGGCGCCTTGACCGGGAAGCGTTCGGGCGCGCCGCCGCGATAGCCGGTGCAATCGCCCGACAGCGGGCAGAGCAGGCAGCGCGGATTGCGCGTGGTGCAGACCGTCGCGCCGAGGTCCATCATGGCCTGGGCGAAGTCGCCGGCGCGGGCATCGGGCGTGATGCGGTCGGTCGCGGCGCGGATCTCGGTGCGGCCACCGGGCAGCGGCGTGTCGATCGCGAAGAGCCGCGCGACCACGCGCTCGACATTGGCGTCGACCACCACCGCGCGCCGCCCGAAGGCGATCGCCGCGACAGCCGCGGCGGTATAGGCGCCGAGCCCCGGCAGCTTGCGCAGTTCGTCCTCGCTGTCGGGGAAAGTGCCGCCGCGCTCGGCCACGGCGCGCGCGCAGGCCAGCAGGTTGCGCGCGCGGGCATAGTAGCCGAGCCCGGCCCAGGCGGCCATGACCTCGGCATCCTCGGCCGCGGCGAGATCGGTCACGCTGGGCCAGCGGGCGGTGAACTTGGCGAAATAGTCCTTCACCGCCGCGACCGTGGTCTGCTGGAGCATGACCTCGGACAGCCAGACGCGGTAGGGAAAGTCCTGGTCGTTGCGCGGCGCCGGCGAACCCGGCGGCGCACGCCAAGGCAGTACGCGGGCGTGGCGGTCGTACCAACCGAGGAGGTGCCCGGCGATGTCCTGCGATCTGGCGTCCATCGCCGCGCTATGGCATTGGGCCGAACACAATGGAACGGGACCGCCCAGAGAAACCGAAAGCAGCGCCCAAGAGCGCTGGGGCCAAGGCCGGGCCGAAGGCCGTGATCAAGCGCTACGAGCGCCCGCGCGGCGGCCAGGCGCGCGCGATCTCCGACCTGATGCCCGAGATCGGCCGCACCGCCTTCCGCCGCTTCGGTTTCGTCCAGTCGAGCGTCGTCACCCGCTGGCCCGAGATCGTCGGCCCGCACCACGCGCGCGTCTGCACGCCCGAGGCGATCCGTTTCCCACCCGGCGAGAAGAGCGACGGCATTCTCCAGCTCGTCGTCGTGCCCGCGCACGCGCCGCTGATCCAGCACGTCATTCCCGAGATCATGGAGCGGGTGAACCGCTTCTTCGGCTACAAGGCCGTCTCCAAGGTCAAGCTGCGGCAAGGCGAGGTTAAGCCGCCGCCTGCTGAAAAACCCGCCGCGCCGCCCTCGCTCAAGCCGATTCCGATCGAGCTCGGCGAATCGCTGCGCGACATCGGCGATCCCGAACTGCGCGCCGTGCTCGAATCGCTGGCCCGCAGCCTGGGTACGCAGAAGAAGGAACCGAACTGACGATGCGCTTCTTTCGCCTCGCCGTCCTGGCCGTCGCGGCAACGCTCTCGATCGGCGCGACCAAGCCCGCCGCCCCGGCGCCGCGTGGCAACTGGCTGGCCGCGGTCTCGGTCTCGCCCGCGGGTAGCCATCTGCTCGGCAATCCCGCCGCGGCGGTGAAGCTGGTCGAGTACGTCAGCTACACCTGCCCGCACTGCGCGCATTTCCAGCGCGATGCCGAGATGCCGCTGCAACTCGCCTATGTGCAGCCCGGCAAGGTCCAGGTCGAGGTCCGCCATCTGGTCCGCGATGCGATCGACATGACCGCGGCCCTGCTGACCAATTGCGGCACCCCTTCGCGGTTCTATATCAATCACAGCCTGATCATGCGCAGCCAGGATACCTGGATGGCGCGAGTGAACAGCGCCAGCGAGGCGCAGCGCGCGCGCTGGAACAACGGCGATACCGTCGCGCGCATGCGCGCGATCGCCGGCGACCTCGGCTTCTACGGGCTGATGGCACAGCGCGGCTACGACCGGCCCACGCTCGACCGCTGCCTCGCCGACCCGGCGATGACCAAGCGGCTCGTCGCGCAGACCACCCAGGCGCAGAACGACGGCGTCACCGGCACGCCCAGCTTCATGCTCAACGGCGTGCTGCTCGCCGGCACGCACGACTGGCAGAGCCTGAGCACCCAGCTCCAGGCGCGTTTCTGAGGATACACCTGTGGAGATGTCGGCCCGCGAAAGCCGCATCGCCTTCTAAGCCCCCGGCGCTTCCGCTAGCCTTTCCCCTTCATCGACGAGGTTTCTTCATGACTCGCTTCCCGCTTCGCCGTCTTGCCCTCGCTCTCGCCGTCGCGCCGCTGGCGCTCGGCCTGGCCGCCTGCTCGAAGGGCAGCGAAGGCGGCAGTGCCGCCAAGGGTGAGCCGGTGGCCAACGTCGCGCCGCCGGCGGGCAAGGCCTGGACCGACGTCGTCACCAAGACACCCGAAGGCGGCTATCTGCTCGGCAATCCCGAAGCGCCGATCAAGCTCGTCGAGTTCGGCGCGCTGTCGTGCTCGCACTGCGCCGAATTCTCGGAGAAGAGCAGCGCCGAACTGCGCGACAAGTTCGTCGCCAGCGGCCGCGTGTCCTACGAACTGCGCCTGTTCATGCTCAATGCGCTCGACATGCCCGCCGCGCTGCTCGTGACCTGCGCCGCGCCCGAGGCGGTGCCCGGCCTGGCCGAGCAGTTCTGGGCCTGGCAGCCGACGATGTTCGAGAACCTGCAGAAGGCCGGCGACGCGCAGATGCAGGCGATCCAGGCGCAGCAGCCGCCTGCCAGCTTCGTCAGCCTGGCCAAGGCCTCGGGCATGGACGCCTTCATCACCGCGCGCGGCGTGGCGGTCGATCAGGCCTCGACCTGCCTCGCCGACACCAAGAAGGCGACCGAGCTCGCGCAGCAGACGCAGGACGCCAGCACCAAGTACGAGATCACCGGCACGCCGACCTTCATGATCAACGGCGACAAGGTCACCGGCAACACCTGGGCCGAGATCAAGCCCCAGCTCGAACAGCGCGGCGCACGTTGATCCTGGCGCTGACCATGAGCGCCTAGGCTCCCGATGCGCATCAAGCGGCTCAAGCTCTCTGGCTTCAAGAGCTTCGTCGAGCCTGCCGAACTGCGCATCGAGAGCGGGCTGACCGGCGTCGTCGGTCCCAACGGCTGCGGCAAGTCCAACCTGCTCGAAGCGATCCGCTGGGTCATGGGCGAAAGCTCGGCCAAGTCGCTGCGCGGCGGCGGCATGGAGGACGTGATCTTCGCCGGCACGGCGCAGCGCCCGCCGCGCGACTTCGCCGAAGTCATCCTGTTCGCCGAAGATGCCGAGCGCGAGGACCTCGAAGTCGTGCGCCGCATCGAACGCGGCGCGGGTTCGGCCTATCGCCTCAACGGCCGCGACGTCCGCGCCAAGGACGTTGCGCTGATCTTCGCCGATGCCGCGACCGGCGCCCATTCGCCGGCGCTGGTCAGCCAGGGCCGCATCGCCGCGGTGATCGCCGCCAAGCCCGCCGAGCGCCGGATGATGCTCGAAGAGGCGGCGGGCATCTCGGGTCTCCACGTCCGCCGCAAGGACGCCGAGCAGAAGCTGCGCGCCACCGAGGCCAACCTCGCCCGGCTCGAAGACCTGATGGCCGGTCTCGACACCCAGATCGCATCACTGCGCCGCCAGGCGCGCGCGGCCGAGCGCTACAAGCAGCTTTCGGACAAGATCAAACTGGCCGAGGCGCGGCTGATCTTCGCGCGCTGGCGCGACGCTGCCGAAGCCGCCGATGCCGCGCGCGCCGAAGCCCAGGCGGCCGAGGCACGCGTCGCCCAGGCCCAGGGCGCGGTGAAGGCCGCGCAGGACGCCCAGGCCGCCGCCGCGCATGCGCTGGCCGAGGCGCGCGACACCCTGGCCGATCGACGCGACGATGCCACCGCGCACGGCCACCGCATGGCCGCGCTGACCAGCCAGCTCGAAAGCGCCGAACAGCGCCTCGCCGATCTCGATCGCCAGCGCGCGCGGCTCGAACAGGATCGCGTCGATGCCGATCGGCTGACCCAGGACGCCGCCCAGGCGCTCGCCACGCTCGAACGCGAGTTGACCGCGGGCGAGGCCAAGCTGGCCGTGGACGAGAAGCAGCGCCCGGCGCTGGCCAACGCCCTGTCAGGCGCCGAGCAGGCCTCGCAGCAGGCCGAGCTGGCGCTGGCCCAGGCCACCGCCGAACAGGCCGGGGTCGAGGCCGAATGGCGCGTCGCCGAGGCCGAAGTCAACGCGGCCGCGGCGCGGCTCGCGCGGCTCGATCAGGAGATCACGCGCCAGCAGGCGCAACGCGAGGCGCTGGCCCAGCAAGGCGACCCCGAGATCGCCGTGCGGGAAGCGACCGCGCGCCGCGATGCCGCCACCTCCGCGCTCGCCGAAGCCCGCGCCGCGGTCGAGGCCCAGCAGGCGCGCAAGGCCGAACTCCAGGCCGCGCGCGACGCCGCCGCTTCGGCGCTGGCCGCGGCCAAGGCCGAACTCGCCGGCGTCGAGCGCGAACACGGCGCACTGTTGCGCGACCGCGAGGCGCGCGAGAAGCAGGCCAAGGCCAAGCACGGCCTGCCCCAGGCGATCGACCGCGTGCGCGCCGCGCCCGGCTACGAGCGCGCGGTCGCCGCCGTGCTCGGCCGCGACGCGCGTACCGCCCTGGGCCCCGCGCCGGCGGACGAGGAAGGACGTTTCTGGACCGGCGCCGCCGCGCCCAGCCCCGTTGCCGGCGGCCTCGCCGAGCACGTCCGCGAGTGCCCGCCCGAACTGGCCGCGCGCCTCGCGCTGGTCCACGTCGCCGAGGCGGACGACCTCCGCCCGCTGAAGCCCGGCGAATGGCTGGTGACGCGTGGCGGCCGCCTGCGCCGCTGGGACGGCTTCGTCGCCTATGGCGAAGGCGCCGCCGAAGCCGCGCGGCTCGAAGCCGAGAACCGCTTCGCGCAGCTCGACGCCGAACTGCCCGGCAAGCGCGCGCTCGCGGCCGAGGCCGAAGCAGTCCAGGGGCAGGTCCAGGCCGAGCTCTCGCATCTGCAGACGGGTGTGATCGCCTCCGAACGCGCGGTCGCCAGCGCCGCCGAGGCCGAGCGCGGCGCCTTGCGCGCGGTCGACCAGGCCGAGGATGCGCGCGCGCGCCTTACCGCCCGACGCGCCGAGCTCGAAGCCGCCGAGGCCGACCTAGCCGAACAGCGCCGGGGCGCCGAGGGCGAGCGCGCGGAGGCCGAGGCGCACCGCGCCGGCCTGCCCGATCCCGAAGCCGGTCGCGCCGCGCTCGCCGCCGCACAGGCCCGGAACCAGGCCGCACGCGCGACGCTGCAGGCGGCGATGGCGACCTTGTCCGCGCACGACCAGGCGCTCGCCGTGGCCAAGGAGCGCGCGACGGCGCAGCGCACCGACATGAAGAACTGGCAGGCGCGCGCGGGCGACGCCGCCGGTCGCCTTGCCGAGATGGCGCGCAGGCTCGAGGAAATCGAGGAAGAACGCGCCGTCATCGCCGCCAAACCCGCCGCACTCGTGCGCGAGATCGAGGCCGGAGACGAGGTGCGCGAGAGGCTGGCCAGCGAACTCGCCGCCGCCGAAGCGGTCCTCGCGCAGGCCACCCAGGCCGGCCGCGCCGCCGACGAGACGCTGAGCGCGATCGGCGAGACGCTCGCCACCGCGCGCGAGGAGCGCGCCGGCGCCACGGCTCGCGCCGAGAACGAGGAGCAGCGCCGCGTCGAAATGGGCCGCATCTCGGGCGAGCGCTTCCAGTGCCCGCCGCCGCTGCTGCCCGGCCGCTTTGAATTCGATTCGGCCGACGTCGCCGAGGCCGGTGCGGAATCGACGACGATGGACCGCTTGACTGCCGATCGCGAACGCATCGGCCCGGTCAACCTCGTCGCCGCCGACGAACTCGCCGAGGCCGAGGGCCGCCACTCGACGAGCATCGCCGAACAGGCCGAACTGACCGAGGCGGTCAACCGCCTGCGCGGCTCGATCGGCAGCCTCAACCGCGAGGGCCGCGAGCGCCTGCGCGCCGCCTTCGAGGCGGTCGACGCGCACTTCCGCCGGCTGTTCACCCGCCTGTTCGAAGGCGGCCAGGCGCATCTCGCACTGGTCGATTCCGACGACCCGCTCGAAGCCGGGCTCGAGATCTACGCCCAGCCGCCGGGCAAGCGGTTGCAGTCGCTGACCCTACTATCGGGCGGCGAGCAGGCGCTGACCGCGGTCGCGCTGATCTTCGCGCTGTTCCTGACCAACCCCGCGCCGATCTGCGTGCTCGACGAGGTCGACGCGCCGCTCGACGACGCCAATATCGAACGCTTCTGCGACCTGCTCGAAGCCATGACCGCCGAGACCGACACGCGCTACCTGATCGTCACGCACAACGCCGTGACGATGAGCCGCATGCATCGCCTGTTCGGCGTGACCATGGTCGAAAAGGGCGTCTCGCGCCTGGTCAGCGTCGACCTGACCGCGGCGACAGATCTGCTCGCGGCAGCGGAGTAGGTTGACCCCCAGAATAATGTAGCTACATATATTCCAACGGCGCTGGAATAGTTCGGCTCAAAAGGCACTGGCCTGGCTTGGTTCCACTAGGAGCGCTGCCGTGGAGATAAGTTTTGACGAGCCCAAACGGCAACTGACCTTACTCAAGCGAGGGCTGGATTTTGCCCGTGCCGCCGAAATTTTCGATGGAACGGAATACACCTGGATCGACGATCGTTTTGACTACGGCGAAGTACGATACAATTCCTTCGGCCTTTTGGATCAGCGATTGATCGCAATGAGTTGGACGATCCGGGACGGCAAACGTCGGATCATTTCGATGAGAAAAGCCAATGAGCGAGAACAAGCAAGGTATCGACGAGTCTTGGGTTGATCCCGATGATTCTCCAGAGTGGACCGAAGCGCACTTTCGTTATGCTCGGGTTTCCACAGGTGGAAAGGTTCTTCGCGAAGCGCAGGGGACATGGACTCATCCTGGGCCTGGCCGTCCCCCCAGCGAGAACCCCAAGAAACAGGTGACCCTGCGCCTCGATCCCGAAGTGATCGAGAAGTTCCGTGCCACTGGCAAAGGCTGGCAATCGCGGATCAATGCCGAGTTGCGCAAAGCGCTCGGTATCTAGTCCAGCACGAACCTCGGCCCGGCCGCACCGGCCACGCCGGCACGATCGTCCTTGTTGTAGAGCCGGCAGCGATCGAGGCTCAGGCAGCCGCAGCCGATGCATTCGTCGAGCTTGGCGCGGGTGCGCGTCAGCAGGTTGATCCGTGCGTCGAGTTCGCCGCGCAGCGAGCGGCTGATCCGCTGCCAGTCGGACAGGGTGGGCGTGCGCCCTTGCGGCAGGGTCGACAGCGCCTCCTCGATCTCGCCGAGCCCGAGGCCCAGCCGCTGCGCAATCAGGATGAAGCTGAGCCGGCGGATGTCCGAGCGCAGGAACCGGCGCTGATTGCCCGCGGTGCGCAGCGAGGTCAGCAGGCCCTTGCTCTCGTAGAAGCGGATCGCCGAAACCGCGAGGCCGGTGCGCTTGGCCAGCATGCCGATGGGAATGAGATCGTTGCGGTCCACGCGCAAAAGGCCTTTCCGACTTGACCTCAAGTTAGCTTGAGGTTGCACCATGGACAAGCGATCGATTCTCCATCCCCCAAAACACAGGAGGAAACGCATGCCCAAAGGCCATATCGAACATGCCAACCTGACCGTCTCCGATCCGCAGCGCAGCGCCGAACTGCTCGAGCAGCTCTGCGACTGGCAGGTGCGCTGGCGCGGTCCGGCGTCGATGGATGGCTGGTCGCTGCACGTCGGCGACGACAGCTCCTACATCGCGCTCTATTCAGGCCATTTCGGCAGCCGGGAGAAGGACGCCCCGCGCTTTCGCAAGGGCCAGCCGCTCAACCACGTCGGTCTGGTCGTCGACGATCTCGCCGCGGCGGAGGCCGTGGTGATCGAAGCGGGGCTAGAACCCTTCGGGCACGACGACTACGAGCCGGGCCGGCGCTTCTACTTCTTCGACTGGGACGGGATCGAGTTCGAGCTGGTCTGCTACGAATAGACCCGCTCAGGCGTTGCCGACGACCCAGCAGGCCAGCGCCACGAGCAGGCCGGCGAAGCGGTTCGAGCGGAAGCGCGCGAGCGGGTTGGCGCCGTCGTCGGTATCGAGCGTGAGCACCTGCCAGGCGAGATGCGCCGCGGCGGGTGCGAGCGCGACCAGCGACAGCCAGTCGGGGCGCAGCAGCCAGAAGGCGAGGCCCCACAGCGCGACGGCGAAGGCATAGAAGATCGACACGCCGCCGCGGACATGCGCGCCCATCGCGCGCGCGCTCGAGCGGATGCCGACGAGCGCATCGTCCTCGCGGTCCTGCAGCGCATAGATCGTGTCGTAGCCGATGACCCAAGCGATCGAACCGGCATAGAGCGCGGCAAGCACCATCCAGTTGTCGTCCCTGAGCTCGGTCCAGCCGACCAGCGCCCCCCAGGAGAACACGAGGCCGAGCCAGGCCTGCGGCCACCAGGTGATGCGTTTCATGAACGGATAGGCGGCCACCGGCGCGATCGAGCCGAGCGCGACGAGCTGCGCCTGCCAGCGCAGCTGCAGCAGGACGACCAGGCCGATCAGGCAGAGCAGCAGCAGCCAGGCCCAGGCCGCCTTCTTGCTCACCGCGCCGCTGGCCACGGGCCGCGAGGCGGTGCGCGCCACCTGCCGGTCGAGATCGGCGTCGACCACGTCGTTGTAGACGCAGCCCGCGCCGCGCATGGCGATGGCACCGGCGAGCAGCCACAGGACCAGGTCCCAGCGCGCTTCACCGCCCGCCAGCAGCACGCCCCAGGCACAGGGCCAGAACAGCAGCCACCAGCCGATCGGCCGGTCGAACCGTGCGAGCAGAGCATAGTTGCGCAAGGTCGGCGGTAGCGCCGCGACGAGCCCACGATGCTCGGTGTCGGGGACGATATCGGGAAGCGTGTCGGCGGCCATGCGCGCGGCCATAGCCCGAGGCAGCGACCAAGGCTAACGAAAGCCATGACCACGAGTCTCGCCCGCACCGTCCTCGCCGAACTGCGCGCCGTCGCCGAGCCCGAACGCGCGCCGGCAATGCAGGCCTATATGAAATCGGCGATGCCCTATCTCGGCGTGTCCTCGGTGCCGTTGAGACAGACATGCAAGGCGGTGTTCGCCGGCCTTGCCTGGTCCGATGCCGCGGCCTGGCAGGCCGATGTCCTGGCGATCTGGCGCTCGGCCCAATTCCGCGAGCAGCGCTATGCCGCGATCGAACTGACCGGCCTGCGCGCCGCGCGGGGCTTCCAGACCACCGAAGCCCTGCCGATGTACGAGGAGATGGCGGTCACCGGCGCCTGGTGGGACCATGTCGACAACATCGCCGGCCCCCGCTTCTGGCCGCTGCTGCAGAACGACCGCGCGGCGATGACCGCGGCGATGCGCGCCTGGGCGCACGACGACGACATGTGGAAGCGCCGCAGCGCGATCATCTGCCAGCTCCACGCCAAGGAAAAGACCGACCTCGACCTGCTCTATGCGGCAATCGAGCCTTCGCTCGAATCGAAGGAGTTCTTCCTGCGCAAGGCGATCGGCTGGGCACTGCGGCAATATGCGCGGATCGATCCCGACGAGGTACGGCGTTACGTCAAGGCCAACGAGAGCCGCCTGTCGGGGCTCAGCCGGCGCGAGGCGCTGAAGCGGATCGGCGCCTAGGCTTCAGCGCTTTCCCGGCCCGCGCCCACCGCCGGCAGAGGCGGCATCGCTGCGCAGGCAGCGCGAGACGACGGTCGGGAAATCGGCGCTCATCGCGGCGTCGCTCTGCAGCGCGGCGTCTTGGCCCGCCTCGCACAGCGCGCGCGTGGCGTAACGCTCGGGCTGCGTCGCCAGACGCTCGCAGGCGGTACCGTCGTCCGCACATCCCAGCAGCACCAGCGCGAAAACCATGCTCATCGCCCATCCCCTCACGTCATCCGTCCATCGGATGACCGTGTTATGGGGACTGCCGCCGCCAGCCTCTGTGCGCCGCCACACCCCCAGGATGTGAACTTTCGCACAGAGGCATTTGCGCTTTGCTACGTTTCACGGTTTCCGAAAGATTCCTCTCTGCTTTCGGTATTTCCCGATGGCCGCGCGGCCTTCCGTCGGCTCCGTCGGCAAGCTATCGCAGCGCCATGCCCGCCACCCCCGCCTGGCCGCCCAAGAGCGCCCCCCGCCTGTTCGTTCCCGGCCCGCTGAGCGAGGGCGCCGCCGTGGCGATCGACGGCCAGCCCGCGCACTACCTGTCGCGCGTGATGCGCGTGGCCGAGGGCGACGCGGTGATCCTCTGCGACGATGCGACCGGCGAATGGGCCGCGCGCGTGGCCTCGGCCGGCAAGCGCGACGTGGTCCTGGTGCCCGAGACCTTGCTGCGCGAGCGCGAGCAGGTGCCCGACTTCACGCTCTGCGCGGCGCTGCTCAAGAAGCCCAATTTCGACCTCGTGCTCGAAAAGGCGACCGAGCTCGGCGTGCGGCGGATCCAGCCGCTGATCACGCGGCGCTGCGTCGCCGACGCGCTCAACGCCGAACGCGCGCGGACGATCGTCACCGAAGCGGCCGAGCAATGCGCGCGGACCGCGCTGCCCGAACTGGCCGCGCCGGTGAAGCTCGACGCCCTGCTGCGCGACTGGCCCGAGGACCGAATGCTGTTCTTCGCCGACGAGACGGGGGGCGAGCCCGCCGCCGCCGCCTTCGCCGCGCACCAAGGCCCGGCCGCGCTGCTGGTCGGTCCCGAGGGCGGCTTCGACGAGGCCGAGCGCGCCGCCATCCGCGCCCTGCCTCAGGCCCGCGCGATCACCTTGGGCCCGCGCATCCTGCGCGGCGAAACCGCGACGATCGCCGCCACCGCGCTGTGGATGGGGACTGTCGGAGATTGGGGCAGCGAGGGCCAGAATTAATGCTGGCGCTGGATACCGCCCTCACCTAACGGCACGCCATGAGCACGCGGCAAGTTTCAAATCGCAACGATCCGGTGATCGAGCACGTCAGCCAGCTCGTCGAGCCGATGGCCAAGGGCGAAAAGCCCGCCGAACGCTGGCGGATCGGCACCGAGCACGAGAAGCTGGTCTACGATCGCAAGGACCACCACGCGCCGTCCTACGACGAGCCCGGCGGCATCCGCGACCTGCTGCTGTCGCTCAGGGAATTCGGCTGGGAGCCGATCGAGGAAGGCGGCAAGGTCATCGCCATGGCCGGTGCCGACGGCACGGTCAGCCTTGAGCCCGCAGGCCAGCTCGAACTGTCGGGCGCGCCGCTCGAGAACCTGCACCAGACCTGCGCCGAAACCGGCCGCCATCTCGAACAGGTCAAGGCGATCGGCGAGCGCACGGGCACGAGTTTCCTCGGCCTCGGCATGTGGCCCGACAAGACGCGCGCCGAACTGCCGATCATGCCCAAGGGCCGCTACGACATCATGCTGCGGCACATGCCGCGCGTCGGCAGCCTCGGCCTGGACATGATGCTGCGCACCTGCACGATCCAGGTGAACCTCGACTATGCGAGCGAGGCGGACATGGCGCAGAAGTTCCGCGTCGGCCTGGCGCTGCAGCCGCTGGCGACCGCGCTCTTCGCCAATTCGCCCTTCACCGAGGGCAAGCCCAACGGCTTCCTTTCGTACCGCAGCCACATCTGGTCGGACACCGATCCGCACCGCACGGGCATGCTGCCCTTCGTGTTCGACGAAGGATTCGGCTACGAGCGCTACGTCGACTACATGCTCGACGTGCCGATGTATTTCGTCTTCCGCGACGGCAAGTACATCGACGCCTCGGGGCTGTCGTTCCGCGACTTCCTCAAGGGCGAGCTTTCGGTCCTGCCCGGCGAGAAGCCGCTGATGAGCGACTGGGTCGATCACCTGTCGACCGCCTTCCCCGAAGTCCGGCTCAAGTCCTTCCTCGAGATGCGCGGTGCCGACGGCGGACCGTGGAGCCGCATCTGCGCGCTGCCCGCGCTCTGGGTCGGCCTGCTCTACGACCAGACCGCGCTCGACGCCGCCTGGGACCTCGTCAAGGGCTGGGACATGGAAGGCCGCGAGGCGCTGCGCAACGCCGTGCCCAAGCTCGGCCTCGACGCGCCGATTCCCGGCGGCGGCAAGCTGCGCGACATCGCGGCCGAGGCCGTGGCGATCGCGCGTTCGGGCCTCTCGGCGCGCAACCGACTCAACGCCGCGGGCGACAACGAGACCAGCTACATCGCCCCGCTCGAAGAGATCGTCGCCTCGGGCAAGGTCCCGGCACAGCGCCTGCTCGACAAGTTCAACGGCGAATGGGGCGGCGATCTCAGCCGCATCTACGAAGAGCGCTTCTGACGATGATCGTCGTGGTCGGCACCTTCCGCCTGCCGGTGGACCAGCTCGCCGCCGCGCGCGAGGCGATGGTCCGCGTGACGCAGGCGACGCGGGCCGAGCCCGGCTGCCTCGCCTATGCCTATGCCGAGGACCTGCTCGAACCGGGCCTGATCCGCGTCAACGAGGCCTGGACCACGCGCGAGGCGCTGGCGCTGCACTTCGAGCAGCCGCACATGGTCGAATGGAAGCGCGAACGCATCGCCTTCGGCCTGACCGACCGGGCGATGAAGGCCTACGAAGTCAGCAGCGAAGAAGAGCTCTGATCCAATCCTCCCCGGCGCGGGGAGGTGGCAGCGCGAAGCGCTGACGGAGGGGGTTCTCCGATCAACGCTGCGTCAGCCGATAGCCCCCTCCACCACTCGCTTCGCGAGCGGTCCCCCTCCCCGTACCGGGGAGGATGTCATTCCGCCGGCTGCATCTGCTGCGGCATGCCGCGCTGGCGCAGCTTGCGGCCGAGACGGGTGAAGCTGCGCGTGATCAGTGCGTTCTCGCTCATCCAGGCGTGATAGGCGCGGTATTTGGGATCTTCGGCGAGAAGATGCTTCTCCTCGGTCTTGGCGCGCCAGAAGTAGACCGCGCTGACGAGGGCCATGATCGTGGTGTTGCGGACCACGTCGGTCAGGGCACCCGTCGTCGCGAAGAACGGCAGGGTCGATAGCCACCAGAACAGGTTCTTCGACAGATAGGCCGGGTGCCGCGTGAAGCGGTAGGGGCCGTTGGTCAGAACGCCGCGATAGGTCAGGTTCGAGAAGCGCATGCCGAAGGCGACCGTCGCCCAGGCATAGACCGCGGTCAGGAACACCAGCACCGCGCCCCATACCCAGAGCAGCGCCGTGTGCCCCTGCAGCCAGATGCCCCAGTCGGCGGCGTTCTCGTGATAGGACAGCGGCCCGCCCTCGCCCATCAGGATGAACGGGGGGTAGCACATCAGCGCGGCCACCCAGCCGGCGAGATAGGGATTGGCGCTGCGGATCTGCGCGTCGAGCGGCTTGAAGGTCAGCAGATAGCCGACCGTGCCGATCTGCACGTCGATCAGGAACAGCAGCTCGATCAGCGACCACGACAGCCGCACCGGATCGGCCGGAATGGTCGCGAGGTCAGCCTCGACGATACCGCGGAAGCCGCCGGGCAGGATCGAGATCATGAAGGCGCAGAAGAAGCCCTTGACCGTCCAGGCCAGGAGGTGGCGCTTGACCTCGGCGAAGTCGCAAGGCTCACGCCCGATCAGCATGGCGCCGAAGTGCCAGGCACCATCGCGCGGCTCGACCTGCACGCGATCGAGCCAGAGCACATAGGGCACCGACAGCACGAACATCGGCACGGCGGCGACGCCGATCACTTCCATCGCGAAGAGGTAGTTGTCGCGCCAGTACCAGCGCGCCACGCAGTAGACGAAGCCGATGATCGCCCAGGTCGCCCAGAGCCCGGCGAGCTTGGTGATCGAAACGTCGACCGTGTCGGACAGACGACGCGGCTTGGTCCAGTCGAGACCGGTCGAAGCGCGGCGATGCACCTTGTCGACGAGGACCGACCACAGGATCATCGGTGTACCGGTGAAGACCAGCGTCAGTAGCGCCGCATAGGCGCCCGACATCGGCGCACGCGGCCCGGGAAAGGCGAAGAAATCGGCGATCGCCGGCCAGTTCCGACATATCGCGATCCACAGGAACAGGCCGAACAGGCCCGACAGGCCGACGCCCGCCGAGACGTCGCTGACCGGCCGTGTCGCCGGGGCCTGCTGCCGCTCGCTCATGCAGGCGGGATTAGCGGCAATTGGTTAAGGTAGGTGTAAAAGCCATCCTCCCCGACCCGGGGAGGATCCGCATCACTTGAACGCGTTGATCCGGCCGCCGTCGTCGAGCACGTAGAGCACGCCGCCGGCCACCACCGGCGCCAGCGACACCGCTGCGCCGACCTTGGTGAATTCGGTGACGCTGCCGTCGGTCACCGAGGCCGAAGACAACTCACCGCGCGAATTGGCGATCCACAGGCGGTTGCCCGCGAGCACCGGACCCGTCCAGAACACGGGATTCTTGCGCTTCTTCTCGTTCTCGAAGCGCATCAGCTGGGTCATCCAGCGCACCTTGCCGCTCGACCGCGCGATGCACAGCAGCTTGGCGTCGTCGGTCAGGGTGAACACCCAGTCGCCCGCGACCGCCGGGGTCGAGATGCCGGCGAGGTTGAGCTCCCAGATGCGCTGGCCGGTGGTCAGCTCATAGGCGGCCATGCGCCCGCCCTGGCCCAGCGCGAAGACGCGGCCGCGGTCGATGATCGGATCGGCGTCGACGTCGGTGAGGATGCCGACCTGGGTCGAAATCGAGGTACGCGCGAGTGCGTCCGACCACAGGGTGCGGCCGTTCTCGTAGCGATAGGCAACGAGTTCGCCGGTCGAATAGCCGGCGATGACCGTGCCCTGGCCTGCGGCGGGAGCGGCGACGCCGAACACGCCGGCCTGGCCCTGCGAACCGCTCTCGCTCCACAGCACCTTGCCGTCCTCGGCGTTGAGCGCGTGGAGCTCGTTGTTCTGGGTCATCACGTAGACCGAGTTGAACCCGACCGTGGGCGAACCGCGCAGCGGGCCGGCGGGCTTGACCTTCCACAGCTGGTTGCCCGTCGCGGCTTCGAGCGCGGCGACTTCGCCGACGCCCGTGGTCACGTAGACACGGCCGTTGTCATAGGACACGCCGCCGCCGAACACCGAGTTCGAACCGTCGCCCTGGATCGAGAAGCTCTTGGTCCAGACGCGCGCGCCGGTGCCGGCGTTGAACGCGCTGACGAGGCCGTCGGTGTCCATCACGTAGAGCCGGCCGTCACCGATCACCGGCGAGGCGGCGAGACGCTGCTTGCCCGACGAGCCGGCGATGTTCGCCGACCACGAGCGGCCCGGAGCCTGCGCCAGAGCGAGATGGCCATAGGCCTTGCTCGCCGTGCCGCCGGCCTGGGGCCATTCGGCGTTGCTCTCTTCGGGGGGCAGGATCACCTGCACCGATGCCAGCGCGGGATCGACCTTGGCGCCCGATTCGATGCGCGAAAGGATCGGCACGCGGTTGCCCACGGTGGGCGTCTTCGGCCCGCTCTTGCCGCCGCCGAACACGCCGCAGCCCGACAGGCCGAGCGCCAGACCGATTACCAGCGGCAGGGCGAGCGAGCGGCGCAGATTCGAAGACTTCATTCAGGCATCCTCTACAAATCGCGGGTTATTGCGCCGCAGCGCCTTCGGGCGCGTCGCCGCCTGCGGCCTTGGCCACGTCGTCAATCGCATCGACGCCGAGCAGGCCGGCAAGCTGCCGGGTGCGGCGCTTGAGGCTCTCGGGCACTTCCTTGTCGCGCGAAATCGCGGCGAAAAGCGGGCCGGCCAGATCGTTGCGGTTCTGCTTCATGTAAGCGATGCCGACGAGTTCGCCGGCATTGCCGAACCAGGGGTTGCCCGGCGTCGCCAAGGGCTTGAGCCGGTCGACCACCTGCTGCGGCGGCATCTGGTCGAACTTGATCGCAACCTCGCGGATCGTCGCGAGATCGCGGAACGGCTGCGGGGCCTTCGCATCGGCCGAGACCTCGGCGTAGAGCTTCGCGGCATCGGCCGACTTGTTCTGCTCGAGCGCAATGCCCGCGCGCAGCAGCTTCGCCGCCGTGGCGCTGCCGTCACCGCCCTTCTGCTCGACGGTGGCCAGTTCCTTTTCGGCTGCCGGCAGGTTGCGCGCATCGAGCTTGTCGAGCGCGACGGTGAACTGCTCGCCGACTTCGCCCGCAGCCTGCTTGCTGCTGTTGTCCCACCAGAGATAGCCGGCGAAGGCCAGCAGACCGATCACGACAACGCCGATGACCGGCTTGCCGTAGCGCTGGAACAGGCCGAGCATCTCGTCCTGGCGCACGGCCTCGTCGACCTCGCGCATGAAGACGTCCTGCTGCGCGGCATCGCGCTGGGCAAGTTTGTCGCTTCGGTTCTGGGGAGGCAGGGCCAAGAGGGGCGCTTTCTGCAGCTATGGAACGGTGGGGGGCTGTTTAGCGGATGGCGTTGCCATTTCAACGCCTAACCGCGCTGGCCTGTGGACGGTGAAGCCCGCCTGAACGGGGCTCAGGGGAAGCTCGCGCGGCCCAGCGCGCGGGCATAGACGCCGCGATAGGTCGCGACCATCGCCTTCTCGTCGTATTCGGCGCGCGCGCGGGCACGGTTGGCCTCGCCGATCCCGCGGCGCAGCGCCTCGTCGCTGGCCAGCCTGGTCAGCGAGGCTGCCAGCGCGGGTTCGTCACCCACAGGCGTCACGAAAACGCGATTGTCCTCGACCAGCATGCCCGCCACGTCGCCGACGTCGGTCGAGACCACCGAGAGCCCCGCGGCCATCGCCTCGACCACCGAGATCGGGAACTGCTCGCTGTCCGACGACAGCGCGAAAAGGTCGAACAGCCCGACCGCCTTGGCCGGATCGGCGACGAACCCCGGCAGGTGGACCCGGTGCGCGACGTTCAGCCGCAGCGCCTCGGCGCGGATCACCTCGCGCTCGGGCCCTTCACCCAGGATCACCAGCTGCCATTCGTCGGGCAGGTCGGCGAAGGCGCGGACCAGTCGCGGCAGGTTCTTGACCGCGCGCAGCCCGGCCAGCGTCCCCAGCCATTTCTCGCCCGGCCGCTTGATCACGCGCGGCAGCGCATCGGGCTTGGGCTTTTTCGCATAGGCGGCCGTGTCGATACCATTGGCGATGCGCACGACGCGGCCCTCGGGCTGGTGCCATTCGCTCAGCGCGATCGTCTCGAGCCGCTGCGACGGCACGACCAGCGCCGAGGCCCGGCCCAGGCCGATCCGGCGATACCAGTTGCGCGAGCGCTTGCGCTGGACCGCCTCATCCTCGTTGAAGCCGTCCTCGTGGTGCACCAGCGGCGGCAGGCCATGGAGATCGCGGAACAGCGTATGCGCCATGACCGCGTCCATCGCCCCCCAATTGTAGGTGAGGATCAGGTCGAAGCCCTTCATCGCCTGGGCAATGCGCTGGAGCCGGCCCGGCCGCAGCAGGCCGGCGAGCGGCGGGAAGTCCTTGGGATAGGCGACCGGGATCTGGCGGTCGATCGCCGCGGCGGCCCCCATGGCATCGGGCACGGCCGAGACCACGGTATGCGTCACGCCCTTGCCGAAAGCATTCATCAGCTTGGCCGCGCGCAGTTCCTTGCCGCCGGTGCCGAAGCTCGAATGGAGATGGAGCAGGCGCAACAACGGCTCAGGCGCAGCGCGTCAGCAGCCGTTCGATCGCGGCGACCGCCTCGGGCTCGTCGAGCGTCGGCGCGTGGCCAACCTGCGCGATCGTCACCGTTTCCGCGCCCGGCAGGGCCGCGCGCATCTGCTCGAGCGTCTGCGCCGACAGCAGGTCGGACAGCGCACCGCGCAGCAGCAACACCGGCTTGCCCGCCAGCGCCTCGATCCCCGGCCACAGATCGGGCTGCGGCCCGGCTTCGATCCGCGCGAAAGGCTCGGCGATCTTCATGTCGTAGTCGAAGACGATACGCCCGTTCGACGAGAGCACCATCAGCCGCTTGGCCACGGCCAGCCAATCGTCGATGCCGTAGCCGGGATAGGAACCCGCCTGCGTTTCCTCGATCGCGCGCGCGGCGTGCATCCAGGTCGGGAAGCTGCGCCCCTGCCCGACATAGGCGCCGATCCGCGCCAGCCCGGCGGGCTCGAGCACGGGGCCGACGTCGTTGATCACCGCGCCGGCGATCCGCTCGGGCGCGTTCATCGCCAGGATCATCGTCATCAGCCCGCCCAGCGACGTGCCGATCGCGACATAGCGATCGACACCGGCCTCATCGAGCAGGTGATTGACGTCGTCGACGTACTGGAACGGATTGTAGGTCGCCGAATCCTTGGCATAGGCGCTGTCGCCGCGGCCGCGCATGTCGGGCGCGATCACGCGCCATTGCCCGGCTAGGCGCGCGGCCAGGTTCTCGAAATCGCGCGCATTGCGCGTCAGGCCCGGCAGGCAGAGCAGCGCAGGGCGTTCAGCGGGCCCCGAATAGTCGCGATAATGCAGCTTGAGCCCGTCTCGGCTCGTCCAATAGCAATCCGCGAATTCGGTCATGACAGTCCCACCCCGCTTGCGTGGCGGGCCTCCTCCCCCCACTATCGCCTGATGCGAAGCGAACCGCAAGCCGGCGACTATCGGCCCGATACCCCCATCTCGACCCTGGCACCCTGGCTGAGCGATCCGGTCATGGCCGCGGGCTTCCCGCAGCATAGCTTGCGCTTCCGCAACCACCGCTGGGCGCCGGCAGTGGGCCTGGAGAGCCTGAGCGACGATCAGTGGATCGATCATTTCGGCCGCTTCCAGCCGCTGGCCGGCAATCTCGAACGCCCGCTGGCGCTGCGCTATCACGGGCACCAGTTCCGCCACTACAACCCCGACATCGGCGACGGCCGCGGCTTCCTCTTCGCGCAGATGCGCGATTCCGCGGATCGCCTGCTCGACCTCGGCACCAAGGGTTCGGGCGTCACGCCCTACAGCCGCGACGGCGACGGGCGGCTGACCCTGAAGGGCGCGGTGCGCGAGATCATGGCGACCGAGATGCTCGAAGCGCTCGGCGTCTATACCAGCAAGACCTTCTCGGTGATCGAGACCGGCGAGGAGCTGTGGCGCGGTGACGAGCCCTCGCCGACGCGTTCGGCCGTGCTGCTGCGGCTGAGCCACGGGCACATCCGCATCGGCACCTTCCAGCGCCTGCGCGCCTACGAGGACGCCGAGCACATGGCCGCGCTGGTCGACTATTGCCTGGCGCAGTTCCCCGGCCCGCCCCCGCCCGAGGACGCCCCCGGTCGCGACGAGCCGGCAATCCGCCTGCTCCACCAGGTGGTCGAGCGCATGGCCGATCTCGCCGCCTCCTACATGGTCGCGGGCTTCGTCCACGGCGTACTCAATTCGGACAACATGAACGTCTCGGGCGAGAGCTTCGACTACGGCCCCTGGCGCTGGCTGCCGCAGTGGGATCCACGCTTCACCGCCGCCTATTTCGACCATTCGGGGCTCTACGCCTTCGGCCGCCAGCCCGAGGCGATCCTGTGGAACTGCCAGCAACTCGCGGTATCGCTGCGCCTGCTGGCCGAAACCGAGCCGCTGGTCTTCGCGCTCGAACGCTTCGGCGGGCTCTACCAGCAAGCCATGGCGCGCCGCTTCTGCTGGCGGCTGGGCGTGACGCCGCAATGCCTCGACACCGAGATGAAGCTGATCACCGCCGCCGAAAAGCACATGGTCGAGAGCGGCCAGGCGCCCGACGCGCTGTTCTTCACCCATCGCAACGGTCGCGACGCACCGGCGGACGAGTTCGGCGATCTGTTGCGCACCTATGCCGCGACGGATGCGGCCGATCACCCGCTCTGGCAGGACGATGCGCCGCCAACGCTGGTGATCGACGAGGTCGAGCGCGTCTGGGCGGCGATCGCCGAAAACGACGACTGGTCGCCGCTGGCGGACAAAGTCGCGGCGATCCGCCGGCTCGGCGATGCGCTGGGCGAACCGCCGCAACCGGCTGGGCACAACCGCGCGTAACGGTCTTCAAACCCGGCACCTTTGCCGTTAATCCCCGTTTCACCCTCAGGAGGCCGACCCGAGATCGTGAGCCAGACCGAGATCATTTCCTACGAGCCCGCGACGGGCGCGGAACTCTGGCGCGGCAAGATCGGGGACGTGGACGACGCGGTCTCCCAGGCCAAGCGCTCGTGGCCCGCCTGGGCTGCGCAGCCGCTGGCGACGCGCATGGAGCTGCTGCGCCGTTTCGCCAACGAAGTGCGCAAGGACGCCGAAAAGCTTTCCACAATCATCGCGCGCGAAACCGGCAAGCCCAATTGGGAAGCCCAGGCCGAGGTCGAGAACGTCGTCGCGCGCGTCGAGATCTCGATCCGCGCCTATGCCGAGCGTTCGGCCCAGCGCAAGCTCGACAGCGCGCTCCAGGGCGCCTCGGCCGTGCGCCACAAGCCGCACGGCGTGATGGCCGTGCTCAGCCCGTTCAACTTCCCCGCGCACCTGCCCACGGGGCACATCATTCCCGCGCTGATCGCGGGCAATGCCGTGGTGTTCAAGCCCAGCGAGAAGGCCCCCGCCACGGCCGAGGCGCTGGTCCAGTGCTTCCACCGCGCGGGCATCCCCGCGGGCGTGGTCCAACTGCTGATCGGCGGCCCCGACACCGGCCAGGCGCTAGCGCTGCACGATGGCGTCAACGGCGTACTGTTCACCGGCTCGGCGCACACGGGCATCGCGATCAACCGCAAGCTGGCGGCGCGGCCCGACAAGATCGTCACGCTCGAAATGGGCGGCAACAACCCGATCGTCGCCTGGGACACGCCGCTGGTGACCGACGCCGCCGCGCTGATCGTGCAATCGGCCTTCACCAGTGCCGGCCAGCGCTGCACCGCCGCGCGCCGGCTGATCGTGAAGTCCTCGCTCTACGATGCCCTGATCGGCGCGGTGAAGGACCTGGCCGATCGCATCATCGTCGGCGCACCGTTCGACGATCCCGCGCCGTTCATGGGCCCGGTGATCGACGGCGCTGTCGCCGACGGCCTGACCGAAAGCTTCCTCTACCTGCTGAGCAACGGCGGGCGACCGATCAAGCACCTGGTCCGGTCGAACGACGGCAAGCCGTTCCTGTCGCCCGCGATCATCGACGTGACCGGCATGAAGGAGCGCCCCGACGTCGAACTGTTCGGCCCGATCCTCCAGGTGATCCGCGTCGACGACTTCGACCAGGCGATCACCGAGGCCAATGCCACGCGGTTCGGCCTGTCAGCCTCGCTGATCGGCGGCTCGCCGAACGACTACAATCGCTTCTGGGCCAATGTCCGCGCAGGCATCGTCAACTGGAACCGCCCGACGATCGGCGCGCCGCTGGCGGCCCCCTTCGGCGGCATCGGCATTTCGGGCAACCACCGCGCCACCGGCTACTACGCGGCCGACTATTGCGCCTATCCGGTGAGCTCGGCCGAGATGGAACAGCCGCGCGCGCTGATCGGGGTTGGGCTCAAGGATAGCTGAGGCGGCGGTGGCGCTATGCCACGCCCTCTCTCACGCCATTCCCATCTTTCCTACACCACTCCCCGTCATCCCCGCGAAGGCGGGGATCCATCTCCGGGGCTCTCACACCGCACGACCGTTTGATCGGAGCGCTCGGGTGATGGATCCCCGCCTTCGCGGGGATGACGGAGGTGTATTGGGCAGGTGGTAGAGCGTTCGTTCAGCCGCCCGCCACCACGTCAGCCATCGTCAGGCCGTCCTCGCCCGCGCGCAGGTACACGACATAGCCCGTTCCCCCCTTGTTGCCGCGCAACAGGTGATCGGCGCCGTCGGCCTGATGCTGGACCGCGAAGCCAGCCGCTCGCAGACGGGCATGGTAGAACCCCAGCACGTCATCGACCGCCACGGGCGTGCGAAAATGGACGACGCGCAGGCGACAACCGGCATCGCTGCCCGCCGCCTCGTCCACCGCCCCCCGCGGATAGACCGACAGCGGCTCGGGCAGAGCCGTCGCCCAGCGCGCGGTGTAGCTCACCCGCGCAGCACAATCGGAACCCGGCACGCGCGCGGCAACCGCCATCTGCGCGGCGGTCACGGATTCGCGGAAAGGCTCGAGATTCGCCGCGGCGGGATCGGGTGCGGCCGCAGGCATGCCGCCGACCAGTCGCGCAGCCTCGTCCTTGGCGGCATCGATCGCATCGTCGTCCGCCTCGATCGGCGGCAGCGCGGCGCTGACCGCACCGGTCACCGAGATCGCCGCATGGGCGTCGTTCTGCGAGGCCAGTTCGGGGTCGGTCATGATCGGATCGGCCAGGGCGTCGATCACCGCCGGATCATCGATCTTCGCGCGTGACGCGTCTTTCGCAGCTCCGCCGCAACCGGCGAGCAGCAAGGCGGCGCCAGCGCCGGACAGCAGGGCAGCGATGCGAACCATCGCGACGGCGCTTAGCGCCAAGCCCCTAATTTCACGTTATCCTTACGCGAAAGAGCGCCCCCGATCGCTCGGGGACGCTCTTCGAAAAGCGGCTTTTCGCTTTAAGCGGCGCTTAGCGGCAGCGGCGCGAAGAACCGCCACGGTCGACCTCGCGGCCGAGCAGGGCACCGCCGGCAACGCCGAGGATGGTGCCGAGCGTGCGGTCGCCGCCGCGGCCGGCAACGCTGTTGCCGATCAGGCCACCCACCGCGCCGCCGATCAGCAGGCCGGTGGTGCCGTCATTGCGGCGGCAGTAGTAGCGACCATCGCGGCCGCGCCAGCTCGGGCCGTTGTAATAGCCGTTGTTGTTGTAGTTGCGATAACCGCGGCCATCGCGCCAGTTGCGGTCGCGATACTGGTTCGCTTCGAGATCGGCGGTGCCGGTCATCGTCGAAACCTGCGCGGGAACGTCGAAGGCGGTCGCCGCGGTGGCCGGGGCAGCGGCGGCGATCATACCGGCGCTCGCGAGGCCGATCAGGGCGGTGTGATGAAGCTTGATCATGACGGGTCTCCTGGGCTCGATATTCAAACTTGAGTCGCGTTCAGTGCGTCTGCGTTCAGTTAAACACCCAGAACCCTGAACGAAGGACAACACCCGAGTCAGGATCGGTCAGATTGCGGCGAGCCGAGCACCGGTGGTCGACCAGCCGAAGCTTGCCCCGCAGGATTCCGGGGTCTAGGGCCGCCGCAGGAACCGCGATTGCCCTCCAAAGACTCCCCCTCCGACAGCCCCAGCGGGCTTCCGCATGCGATCGGCGCCTACCTGGTCTGGGGGCTGCTGCCGCTCTACCTGCGGCTCGTGCACAGCGTGCCGCCGTTGGAATTCGTCGGCTGGCGCCTGATCTTCACCCTGCCCGTCTGCCTGGCCATCGTCGCGATCCGGCGACAGGGTGCCGAAGTCCTCGCCGCACTGGGCAATCCTCGTACGCTGGGCATGCTGCTGGTCAGCGCCCTGCTGATCGGCGGCAACTGGCTGCTCTACATCACCGCGATCCAGGACGGTCACGTCTTCGCGACGAGCCTCGGCTACTACATCAACCCGCTGATGAACGTGCTCGCCGGCACGCTTTTCCTCGGCGAGCGGCTCAACCGCCGCCAGTGGACGGCCGTGGCGATCGCCGCCGCGGGCGTATCGCTGCTCGCCTGGGATGCGCGCGAGATGTTGGGTATCTCGCTCGCGCTGGCAGTCAGCTTCTCGGGCTATGGCCTCGCCCGCCGCTTCACCCCGGTAGGCTCGCTGCCCGGGCTGACGATCGAGACGATCGTGCTGCTCGTGCCGGCCATCGGCATCGTGGTCTGGCAGACGCAAGCCCACGGCACGGCCTTCGGTCAGGATGCGCGCACCGACCTGCTGCTGCCGCTTGCCGGCGTGATCACCGCCGTACCGCTGCTGATGTTCGCCACGGCGACCAAGCGCATGGACTATTCGACCCTCGGCTTCATCCAGTATCTGGCGCCGACGATCGTCTTCCTGCTCGGCCTCTTCGTCTTCCACGAGCCGTTGCGCCCGGTGCAGCTCGTCTGCTTCCTGCTGATCTGGACGGCCGCCGCGGTGTTCGTCTGGGACCTGCTGGCGCGGCGGCGCGCGTCAGGCCAGGCGCCAGCCTAGCGTCGTTCCCGCATGGAACGGCACGATCGGCGTGCCGTTGGCATCGACCCGCTCGGGCACCGCGACTTCGCCGCGCTCTAGCGTGATGCGTTCCTCGTTGAGCGGAAGACCATAGAACTTCGGGCCGTTTTCCGAGGCGAAAGCCTCGAAGTGCTGCAGCGCGTTCTCTTCGTCGAACACGGTCACATAGCTTTCGAGCGCATAGGGCGCATTGAAGATGCCGGCGCAACCGCAGGCGCTTTCCTTGGCGCCCACCGCATGCGGCGCGCTGTCGGTGCCGAGGAAATACTTGGCGCTGCCCGACGTCGCCGCCTTGCGCAGCGCCAGCCGGTGCTTCTCGCGCTTGGCGACGGGCAGGCAATAGGCGTGCGGGCGGATGCCACCGACGAGCATCGCATTGCGGTTGATGTGCAGGTGCTGCGGCGTGATCGTCGCGCCGATGTTCGGACCGCTGGCATCGACGAAGTCCGCCGCCTCGGCCGTGGTAATGTGCTCGAACACCACCTTCAGGCCCGGCAGGTCGCGCACCAGCGGTGCCAGGGTGCGCTCGATGAACACGGCCTCGCGATCGAAGATGTCAACATCGTGGTCGGTCACCTCGCCGTGGATCAGCAGCGGCATGCCGATCTTCTCCATGGCCTCGAGCACGCCGCGGATGTTGGCGACGTCGGTCACGCCGTGCGCCGAGCCCGTGGTCGCATGCGCCGGATAGAGCTTGGCGGCGACGAAGACGCCGTCGGCATAGCCTGCGACGATGTCGGCCGGGTCGGTCGAATCGGTCAGATAGGCGGTCATCAGCGGGGTGAAGCTCATGCCTTCGGGCACGGCCGCCTCGATCCGCCCACGATAGGCGAGGACACCCGCGGCCGTGGTTACCGGCGGCGACAGGTTCGGCATGACGATCGCGCGCGCGAACTGCTTCGCGGTGTGCGGCAGGACGCCTTTCAGCACCTCGCCATCGCGGAGGTGGACGTGCCAGTCATCGGGACGGCGGATCGTGAGCTGCGAGTCGGAAGCGGTGGCCATGCGCGGGCCCCTGCCACACTTTTCAGGAATTGGCATGCCCGTCGGCAGGCCCATCCGCAGGCCCGCGTGTGGCAAGGAAGGCAATCGTCGCGCCGACCGCCAGAATCACCGCAGCGATCAGGAAGGCGATGCCGGGCAGCGACACCGACTCGCTGTAGACCCAGCCGAAGAAGATCGGCGAGAAGATGCCCGCGATCGATGCGACGCTGTTGTTCGCACCCTGGAGCTGGCCCTGCTCGTTTTCGGCGACGCGCTGCGTCATCAAGGACAGCAGGGTCGGCATGGCCAGGCCCCACAGCGCATTGGGGAACAGCGCCGCGACGAACAGCTCGGCGGTCGGCGCGAGGCCGACGGCGACGAGGCCCAGGGTACCGCCGATCAGGCCGATCACCATCGTCTTGCGGTCACCGAAGCGCTTGACCACGCGTCCCACCACCAGGCCCTGGACGATCATGTCGAGCACGCCGGCCAGCGCCAGCATCAGCCCGACCTCGAAGGCGCCCAGCCCGTAACGGTGATAGGCATAGAGCACGTAGACCACCGAGAAGACGTGGTGCGCGAAATGGAGCAGCAGGGTCACCACGGCGAGGCCCGACAGTTCGCGATGCGAGCGCAGCAGGCGTAGCGAACCCAGCGGATTGGCGCGCGACCAGGCGAAGGCCATGCGGCGGTCCTGCAGCAGCGATTCGGGCAGGATCAGCCAGCCGTAGAGGAAGGCGAAGGCCGATAGCCCCGCCGCCACCCAGAACGGCACGCGCGGCCCCCAGGCGCCGAGCACGCCGCCCAGCGCCGGCCCGGCGACGAAGCCCAGGCTGAAGGCCGCACCGACCAGGCCATAGGCGCGGGCGCGCTGGTCGGGCGTGGTGACGTCGGCCATATAGGCGTAGATCGCCGTGAAGCTCGACGAGGTGATGCCGCCGATGATCCGGCCCAGCGCCAGCCACCACAGGTTGGGCGCGAGCGCCATCAGCACCCAGTCGATCGCCAGCCCCGCGGTCGAGATCAGGATCACCGGCCGCCGGCCGAAACGGTCGGACAGCGAACCGATCACCGGCGAGCAGAGGAACTGCATCCCCGCCCAAAGCGCGGTCAGCACGCCGTTCCACAGACCCGCGCCCGAGCGCGATCCGGCGAACTCCTCGATCAGCGGCGGCAGCACGGGAATGACCAGCCCCATCGCCATGACGTCGAGCACGCCGGTGACGAAGATGAAGGCGATCGCCGGCTGGCGCAGCGAGAAGGCGGATTCGGGTTTCACCAGAGCCCCTTAGAGCGCGAAGCGCCGCGCCGCGAGGCTTGCCTGTGACTGTCATGCTGGCGCTCTCGCGAACGGATTGCCAAGCGCGGCGAGGATCGCCACTTTGCGAGCATGACCGCCACCCGCCTGTTCTCCCGCGCCATCGTCCGTGTTTCACCGCAAGATGCCGAGGAAGACGTCGCCGAGTTCCTCCAGGGCCTCGTCACCAACGACGTCGCGGGTCTGCTACCCGTCTGGGCCGGGCTGCTGACGCCGCAGGGCAAGGCGCTGTTCGATTTCATCGTCTGGCCCTCGGGCCAGGACCTCCTGCTCGACTGCGAGGCCGAGGCGGCCGACGCGCTGGTCAAGCGGCTCTCGCTCTATCGCCTGCGCCGCCGCATCGGCATCGCCCGCGACGAGGGCGTGGCGGTCCATTGGCGCCCGCACGAGGGCGACGGCGCCGCCGCCGATCCGCGCCTCCACGCGCTCGGCGAGCGCTGGATCGCACCGGTCGAGGCCGACGACGAGGGCGCCGACGAGGAATGGCGCGCGCACCGCCTCGCGCTTGGCGTGTGCGAGGGCCGCGCCGAACTGGGCAGCGACGCGACGCTCTGGCTCGAATGCAATGCCGTCGAGCTCCATGGCGTCAGCTTCGCCAAGGGCTGCTATGTCGGCCAGGAGAATACGGCGCGGATGAACTGGCGCCAGAAGGTCAACCGCCGGCTCATCGTCGTGCCCTTAGCCAAGTCCGATCCGGCACGGCAGCGCGTGGCCTATCCCGAGTTCGGCCTGGCGATCGACCATCTGCGCATCGAGGACATCGACCAGACGGCAGCTCCGGCCTGGCTCAAGGCCGGACTGGCGAACCCCGCCTAGCCGGGCAGCATCGAAGCCGCGCGCTCGGCCGCGTCGGTCAGCACGCGTTCGGCCATGTCGCGCGCGGTGTGCGCGGGCAGGCCCAGCGAATTGGTCAGCGCCCCGCCCATCTGGGCATCGCCGAGCGCGAGCAGCACCAGGGTCAGGGTGACTTCCCGGCGGATGCCGGCGCCCGAAGCGTCGAGTTCGTCGACCATGTCGTGGATCGCCTCGACGATCGGATCGAGCGCATCCTCGTTGCCGTTGAGCGCCATCCACGAAGCGAGCGCGCCGCCGCCTTCGCGGGCGAAAGCATCGAAGGTCAGGTCGACGACGTCACGCGCCGAAGCCAGGCCCGCACGGTTGGCCAGAACCGCCTCGGCGATCGTGCCGCAGATCGCGCCGGCGAGATGGCTGGCGAGCGAGCGCTGGAGCTGCGCCGCGGTGCCGAAATGGTGGAGCAGGTTGGCATGGGTCCGGCCCATACGGGCGGCGACGGCCTTGAGCGTCACCGCCTGCGGGCCGCTTTCGATCAACAGCGCACGCGCCGCGTCGAGCGCCGCTATGCGGCTTTCATGCTGCGGAAGGCGCTTGCGAACTGCCATCGAATGTCATGCCCTGGTTTGAAGCAACGACCGAGGAAGATTTCACGATCATATCATTTTCGGGGCCCTTACGGGAGCGCGGCATGAAGAGCACGAAAGAAAATGTTTTCGGCAGGCTACTGCGCCGCATTCGCGATATTTTGGCTCGCGCTTGGCCTGGCGCGCAAAGGCCTCTAGAGCACGGATAACGGCCAGTTTATTGACATTTATGTCAGTTAATGGCAAGGAGATCGCGATGAACGCCCTCGGCAAGTTTCCTCCGCTGGAAGAGGCGGTCACTCCCGCGCCGGCGGATCTTGCCATCACCGTGCGCGACCGCCGCTTTGCGCGTGCAAGCAAGCCGCGCTGGTGGCTCAACGGCGATCCGATCGCCACGGCCTGGCTCCACTCGCTCTCAGCCACCTTCCCGCGCGGCGAGGCCTTCTTCATCGAATCGGTCAAGGCCTTCCGCGAAGGCACGCCGCCCCGGCTTGCCGAGGAAATCCGCGCTTTCGTCGCGCAGGAGGTCAACCACTCGCGCGAGCACATCGCCTTCAACCGCGCCGCGGTCGAAGCCGGCTACGACCTCTCGGCAATCGACGCGCACGTCGCCGAGTGGATCGACATCGCGCGCAGCCGACCGGTGATCTTCAACCTGGCGGCGACGATCGCGCTCGAGCACTTCACCGCGATGATGGCGCACGAGTTCCTGCTGCGCCCCGAATATTTCGAAGGTGCCCACGCCGAATCGGCGGCCTTGTGGCGCTGGCACGCGATCGAGGAGATCGAGCACAAGGGCGTCGCCTACGACACCTTCCTCCACGCGACCAAGGGCTGGAGCCGCTGGAAGCGCTGGAAGCTCAAGTCGCTGGTCATGCTCGCCGTCACCAACGACTTCGTACGCAACCGCATCCGCGACACGCTGCAGCTATTGGCGCAGGACGGCATCACCGGCCCGCGCGTGCGCTGGCGGCTGCTGGCCTATCTGTTCTGGTCACCGGGCGTGCTGCGGCGAATCCTGCCGGCCTGGCTCGGCTATTTCCTGCCGGGCTTCCACCCCTGGAACCACGACGATCGCGCGCTGATCGCGAACGCGGCGGCGGACCTCGCCGAGCCGAAGGCCGCCGCCTAGAGCAACGCGCACAGAAGCCTGAACCAAATCCGCTCGTGCTGAGCTTGTCGAAGTACTTTACGCCGACCTCGCGCCAACACCCTTCGACAAGCTCAGGGTGAGCGGGGTTCGTTCAGGCCGCACGCATCGCGGTCACGTCGTCGTCGCAGTCGCTGCGATCGCCGAGCGTCAAGGCGTGCAGTTCGGCCGGCGCCTCGCCGCCACGGCCCAGGCTGAAGCGATTGCGGATCTCGCCCGTCGGGCAGAAGCCCAGCTTGCGCAGCACCCGGCCCGAGGCGGGATTATCGACGAAGTGGCCCGCGACCAAGCGCTGGTGGCCGAGCGACTTGGCCAGGCTCAGCATCGCCCGCGCGGCCTCGGTCGCATAGCCCTGCCCCCAGAACGGCCGGCCGATCCAGTAACCCAGATTGACCTCGCCCTCGACCAGGCTGAGCCCGACGCTGCCGATCAGACGCGCGCCGTCCCCGCCGGGAAGGGTGATGAAGAAATTGGGCAGCAGCCGGTCCTGGGGACGTGCGGCGAAGGCCTTGGCGTCCTCGGCCGTATAGGGCCAGGGCGCGCGGGCGAGATTGCGGACCACTTCCTCATCGTCGATGAGGGTCAGCAGGTCCTCCCACTCCTCGGGCCAGCCAGGCCGCAGAAACAGCCTTTCGCTGCGAATGAACATGGCATCAACTCCACTCGGACGCCCCCCCGCGAGCGGCCTCTAGTCGGCGCTCGTGACAGGCGGGTTACGGTTTTCGTCAGGTCGCGCGCCATAAGCGCAGGGCCGACGAATGCGTTCCAAGGGAGAAACGAAAAAAGGGAGACGGGTGGGCCCCTCTCCCTTGATTCAACCAGATTCGAAGATCCGGTGGGGGCCATCCATCACGGACAGCCCTGTATCGACCATCCGATTATTCTGCGGCTTGCGCCACGTCTACCGAGACGTACTTGCGGCCGAGCTTGCCGTCGTGGAAGCGAACGCGACCTTCGACGAGCGAGAACAGCGTGTGGTCCTTGCCGATGCCGACGTTGGCACCCGGGTACACGCGCGTGCCGCGCTGACGGATAATGATGTTGCCGCCGATCACTTCCTGACCGCCGAACTTCTTCACGCCGAGGCGACGACCGGCCGAATCGCGACCGTTGCGCGACGAACCGCCTGCTTTCTTATGTGCCATCTCGATCTACTCCGAACTTATTCGGCCGCAGGCGCGGCTTCAGCCTTGGGCGCGGCAGCCTTCTTGGCGGCCTTCTTTTCCTCACCACCGACGGTGAGGATGCGCAGCAGCGTCAGCTGCTGGCGGTGGCCGTTCTTACGGCGATAGTTGTGCCGGCGGCGCTTTTTGAAGACGATGACCTTCTCGGACTTCGCCTGCGCAATGATCTCGGCCGAAACCACGACCTTGGCAGCGTCGGCGATCTCGCCGTCGTTGCCGGCGAGCAGAACGTCGCCCAGGGTGATCTTGTCGCCGGCTTCACCCGCCAGCTTCTCGACCGCGATCTTGTCTCCGGCGGCTACGCGATACTGCTTGCCGCCCGTGCGCACTACTGCGAACATGGTGCCCTTACCTGTCTATCTGTCTTACCGCCCCAACCGCGACATGCGACCTAGGCAATGCGCCGGTGACCCGTCTGACGACAGGAGCCGGAAAGAGCGGTGCCGATAGTCGAAGGGTCCGAGGGTGTCAACCACGATGACTCCCTCGATGCATCTGGCTCGATGCATCTGGCTCGATGCATCTGGCTCGATGCATCTGACGGCCCAGATCGGATTGCGGCTCGCGATACGTCGGCACCGTGCTATGGCACCGGCATGCGTAGCAAGCCTGCATCGTTTCTGCCGCTCGTCCTGATCGCCGCGCTGACGGCCTGCGCCGCGGCGACCGACTACCCTTCGCTCGAGCGCCGTTCGGCAGAACGCATGACGGGCAGCGCGCGGCCGGTAACGCCCGAGGCGCCGCCGCCTGCGCCCGCCCCGGCAAGCCCGCAACTCACGACCCGGCTCACCCAACTCGTCGACCAGGCGCGCGCCGCACACCAGCGTTTCGGCGCCCGACGCGGCAATGCCCAGCGGCTGGTCGCCGCCGGCGGCAGCGGCGCGCCAGGCAGCGAAGGTTGGTCGGTAGCGACCGTGGCGCTGTCCGATCTCGAATCGGCGCGCAGCGACGCGATGGAGGCGCTGGCCGAGCTCGACCAGCTGTTCGCCGCCGAATCGATCGCCGCGGCCGAGACGGGCAATCGCCAGACGGTCGATACGATCGCCGCCGCGCGCGATCAGGTCACCGCGATGATTGGCGAAGAGGACGAGGTTCTGGCGAGCCTGCGCGGCCGGATGCGCGGCTGAGGGCTAGCCTGCCGCGTCCCAGCGACGCTTGTCCTCGAAATCGACGGGCCGCGGCTCGATCCACGACCATTGCCCGCCGACCTTCTCGCGCTTCCAGAACCACGATTCGCTCTTGAGATGGTCCATCGCGAATTCGGCCGCGGCGAAGGCGTCGCGACGATGACGCGCAGCCGCGGCGACGAGCACGATCGGATCGCCGGGCACCATTTCGCCGCTGCGGTGGATCATCAGCAGGCCTTCGAGCGTCCAGCGCCGCTGCGCCTCGGCCGCCAGCGCCTCCATGCCCGGCAGGGTCAGCGGGCCGTAGTGCCGCAGTTCGAGCGCCTCGACCCCGCCGCCGGCGCGGACCTGGCCGAGGAAGCTGGCGATGCCGCCGGCTTCGACCTGCGCGGCGGTGAAGCGCGCGAGCTCGGCGCCGGCGTCGAACGATTCGGTCAACAGGCGGACGTCGGCAAGAACACTTGAGGGCATGTCAGCCGCCACTGACCGGGGGCAGAAAGGCGAGTTCGTCGCCATCGCCCAGCACGATCGCATTGCGATCGCTGACGAGCGTGCCGTTGAGCGCCAGGCGAATGCGATCGGCAGAGAGCGCCGCGGCGAGATCCGATTCGAGCGTGACCAAGACCCCGGCGAGCGGGCCGCCCGGAACCTCGCGCTCGGCACCGCCGGCCACGTCTTCGAGCCGCCCGAGGAATACAAGCTTTGCCACGGGTCCTAGCCGCCGGTCATCGACATGTGGCGCGCGAGTGCCGGAGCGCTGCCGCGCCGGTCGATCGCGAAGTTGTGCCGCGCCGGCTTGATCTTCATCGCCAGGTCGAGCGCCTCTTCCAGCGCCGCTTCGGGATCGGCCGAACGCAGCGCCTCGCGCAGGTCGACCCGCTCGTTGCCGCCGAGGCAGGCGTAGAGTTGGCCCGTCGTGGTCACGCGGATGCGGTTGCAGCCGTCACAGAAGTTGTTGGTCAGCGGCGTGATCAGCCCCAGGCGCCCGCCGGTTTCCGCCACGTCGAAATAGCGTGCCGGCCCGCCGGTACGATGACCGCTGGCGTTCAAGGTCCAGCGCGCCTCGAGCTTTTCCCGTACCGCCGACAGCGGCAGGTAGTGATCGAAGCGATCTTCTTCGACCTCGCCCAGCGGCATGACCTCGATCAGGGTCAGTTCGAACCCCTGGCCGTGCGCCCAGGCGATCAGGTCGGGAATCGTGTCCTCGTTGACGCCCTTGAGCGCCACGGTGTTGAGCTTGACCTTGAGACCCGCCGCCTTGGCCGCTTCGAGGCCTTCGAGCACCTGCGGCAGCGAATCGCGCCGCGCGAGCTTGGCAAAGGTCGCGCGGTCGAGCGTGTCGAGCGAGACGTTGATCCGCTTCACCCCGGCGGCGGCGATCGGATCGGCAAACTCCGCAAGCCGCGTGCCGTTGGTCGTCAGGGTCAGCTCATCGAGCCCGTCTCCGACCTTCCGGCCCAGCGCTTGGATCAGGTCGATCACGTCACGCCGCACCAGCGGCTCACCCCCGGTCAGGCGCAGCTTGGTGATGCCGCGATCAATGAAGCCGAGCGAGAGCTTGTAGAGCTCCTCGAGGCTCAGCACTTCGGCCTTGGGCAGGAAGGTCTGCCGCTCGGGCATGCAATAGGCGCAGCGCAGGTCGCAACGATCGGTCACCGACAGGCGCAGATAGGTTATCCGCCGGGCGAACTGGTCGATGAGAGGCGCGGGCTTGGTCATCCGTTCCGAGATAGTAACGCTGCCGCGCCGTTTCCATCAAGCGGAAGGTATTGTCCCGTCACGCCATCGGCCGTGCCGAGATAGGTCAGCGCCGCGGCGATGGCCTTTTCGTCGTCGCTGGCCACGGCATTCACGCGCCGGGGCGCATGGTCGCGCGCGAGCTGCTGGACCGCGGCAAGCCGCCAGGCCTTGTGCGTATAGTCGGCCGGATCGAAAGCCAGGACGAGGTGATCAGGCACCTCGGCCAGCGCTTGGCGAATCGCGTCGATATCCTCGCCGTAAAACCGCGCCGCGGCCGCCAGCGGCTCCTGCGGAAGCCCACCGACGCGCAGCAGCGCCATCAGCGGCGCGCCCGCGTCAGGGTGATGCCGATCTTCTCGCCCGCCTCGGCGATCGCCAGCTTGATGATCTTCACGGTCACCGCCTCGATCCGCGCGTCCTGGAGGAACAGCGTGTCGCAGATGTGATCGGCCACGGCCTCGATCAACTTGAAGTGCAGGCCCGGCGGCAGCGCGTCGGAGGCCGCGAACTTGAGGTCCATGTAGTTCTTGCTGGCGGTCAGCGGCGTGTCGGGTGAATAGCGCTCGATCGGCTTCATCGCGGCCTGGATCGTGATCCGCAGCGGCTGCGGCTTGCCCGTCTCCTCGGAATAGATCCCGGTGAGCACGTCCACTTCGAAATCGGCGACTTCAAGGATCAGGCTGTCGGCCAAGGTTCTGTCCTGTGAATGGGAGGCGCGCCCGATGGCACTTCACCGCCGAACTGTCCAGTCCATGCACGATTCGGCGGATTGTGCAGGCGCAGCAATTTGATAGCCTGCCGCTTCTCGATCGACAGGAGTGCGCACCAATGAACAAAGGGATTCTCGGGCTCGGCGCTGCCGCGCTGATGCTGGCTGGCGCCTCGGCCATCGCCGCGCCGGCACGGGCACCGTCCGGCCTGGCCGCAGCCGTGGCCAATCCCGAGCGTCCCGAGGCCGACACCGCGCGCGACGCCGATCGCAAGCCCGCCGAAATGCTGGCCTTCGCCGGCGTCCGTCCCGGCTGGAAGGTCGTTGAGCTCTCGCCCGGCGGCGGTTATTTCACGCGCCTGCTCAGCGCCGCCGTGGGCGAGCGCGGCTATGTCTACACCAACGCCACCCGCGTCTCGGCTGCCGTCGAAGCCTGGGCCAAGACCCATCCCAACGTCAGCCTGCAACTGGTCCAGGCGGGCCAGGTCGCCGCCCCCGAACCCGTCGACCTCGTCTGGACCACGCAGAACTATCACGACTTCAAGAACACGAAGGTTGGCGATTCGGATCAGGCGGCCGCGGTCAATGCCGCCGCCTTCGCCGCGCTCAAGCCCGGCGGCGTCTACCTCGTCAGCGATCATCAGGGCGCGGCGGGATCGGGTGCGACCCAGACCAACACGCTCCACCGCATCGAGGACGCCGCGGTGATCCGCGAGGTCGAGGCGGCGGGCTTCAAGCTCGAAGCGCGCAGCCCCCTGCTGCGCCACGAGGCCGACGATCACACGCAGAAGGTGTTCGAGACCGGCGTGCGCGGCAAGACCGACCAGTTCGTGCTCAAGTTCCGCAAGCCGCGCGGACGGCGCTGAAACCAAATCCTCCCCGGTACGGGGAGGTGGCAGCCGTGAAACGGCTGACGGAGGGGGTTCTCCGCAAAGGCTGCGCCAACCGACAGCCCCCTCCACCACCAGCTTCGCTGGCGGTCCCCCTCCCCGTACCGGGGAGGATTTACCCCCGCCGCCACCGCGCGAAGATCGCGGTGGGCAGCAGGCGTCCCTGCCCGTCCTCGCGTACCGCGAGATCGCCGTGTTCGATCGTGCCGGGCAGGTCGGCGAACAGCTCGGCCAGCAGCCCACCGATCGCCAGCGACGACATGCGCACGGCATAGACCGTCAGGAACAGGAAGCGGCTGTCGGCATCGAGCAGCTTGCGGCAATCGGCGACGAGCCCCGGCAGGTGCTCCTCGAGCCGCCAGACCTCGCCCTCGGGGCCGCGGCCGAACTTGGGCGGATCGAGGATGATGCCGTCGTAGCGCTTGCCGCGGCGCACTTCGCGCGCGGTGAATTTGGCGGCATCATCGATGATCCAGCGCACCGGACGCTGCTCCATGCCCGACAGCGCGGCATTGGCGCGCGCCTGGGCGACCGACTTCTTCGAAGCGTCGACGTGGGTCACCGCGCCATGCTCGGACAGCGAGAGCGTGCCGACGCCGGTATAGCCGAACAGGTTCAAGGTGGAGGCGTCGGGCTTTCCCGCGAGCTGCTCGCCCATCCACGACCAGACCGGCGCCATGTCGGGGAAGAAGCCGAGATGGCGGAACGGCGTGCACTGCGCGGTGAAGCGGACAGCGCCGGCCCCTTGGCCGACACCGAGTTCCCAGCCCTCGCGCGGGACGGGCTTGTCGAACTGCCAGCGGCCGCCGCCGTCCTCGTCCGAGCCGGGGACGAATTCGCCGTGCGCCTGCCACTCGGCCAGCTTCGGCGTCCACAGCGCCTGCGGCTCGGGCCGGACGAAGCGATAGGCGCCATAGCGCTCCAGCTTGCGGCCGTGGCCCGAATCGACGAGGCCGTAATCCTGCCAGCCCTCGCCCGCCAGGATCAGCGGGTCAGGCGCGAGCTCGGCCATCAGCGCCCCTCATTCAACTACGCGGCACGGCATGCGCCGCGACATATTCGGCGATCGCGTCATAGTCGCCGGGCAGGTCGACGCAGCGTTCCTCGCGGTCGAACAGGTCGCCCACGCGCGCGGGCAGATCGGGACGCTGGCCCGTGGCGCGCTCGACGGCGTCGGGGAACTTGGCCGGGTGCGCGGTCGCCAGGGTGACGATCGGCACGTCGCGCGGCAGATCGGCGACGCGCGCGGCGTGGAGACCGATCGCGGTGTGCGGATCGATCAGCTCTGCGCAGTTCTCCCAGGCCCAGCGAATCGCCTGGCTCATGTCGTCGGTGTCGGCGCGGTAGCTGGTGAACAGCGAAGCCGCGCCTTCGCGCTGGGCGTTGGTCAGCTGCATCGCCTTGCTCGCCTCGAAGCCGTGCATCTGCGCGGCGAGCGCAAGGCCGTCGCGGCCGCCGACGTCGAACAGCAGGCGCTCGAAGTTCGACGAGACCTGGATGTCCATCGACGGCGCCGCAGTCGGCGTGACCGTGCCCTGCGAATAGTCGCCGGTCGACAGCGCACGGTGGAGGATGTCGTTGACGTTGGTCGCGACGATCAGCTTGGCGATCGGCAAGCCCATCTTGGCCGCGACGTAGCCGGCGAAGACGTCGCCGAAATTGCCCGTCGGCACCGAGAAGGCGACCGGGCGGTGCGGCGCGCCGAGCTGGAGCCCGGCGGCGAAGTAGTAGACCACCTGCGCCATCAGGCGCGCCCAGTTGATCGAGTTGACCGCGCCGATGTTGAAGTGGCTGGTCATCGCCGCATCGTTGAACATGCGCTTCACCATCGCCTGGGCATCGTCGAAGGTGCCTTCGATCGCGATGTTGTGGACGTTGGGCGCGAGGACCGTGGTCATCTGGCGGCGCTGGACGTCGCTGACCCGGCCCTTGGGGTGGAGCATGAAGATGTCGACCTTGGCGCGGCCGGCGACCGCGTCGATCGCCGCCGAGCCGGTGTCGCCCGAGGTGGCACCGACGATCGTCAGATTCTGCGTACCGCGGCCGAGGAATTCCTCGAACAGCAGGCCGAGCAGCTGCAGCGCGACGTCCTTGAAGGCCAGGGTTGGGCCGTGGAACAGCTCGAGCAGCCAGTGCTGTTCGTCGAACTGTTCGAGCGGCGTCACCGCCTTGTGCGCGAAGCGGCCATAGGCGGCGGTGGTCAGCTCGAGCAGCTTCTCAGGGGTCAGGCTGTCGCCGACGAAGGGCTGCATGATCCGCTGCGCGAGCTCGGCATAGGGCAGGCCCGCCATCGCGGCGATCTCGGCCGAAGTGAAGCTCGGCCACGCGCGCGGCACGTAGAGCCCGCCATCCGATGCGAGACCGGCAAGCGTAGCGCCGGCGAAATCGAGCGAGGGCGCGCTGCCCCGGGTGCTGACGTAGTCCATGGGAGCCGGCGGTTAGCGAGCCGCGCGGCAAAGGGCAAGCAATCCGCTATGCCGCGCGCAGCCGCTTGCGGATCGCGAGACCATAGATCACCAGGGCGGTAGCCGCGAAGAGGAACCACTGCACGGCATAGGCCAGGTGGTTGTTGGGCAAATCGCCGGGATCGGGCCTCGCGTTCGCCTCCAGCCCGGCAAGCGGCGGATCGGCGACCAAGCGCGGCCCGGGCGCAATCACGCCGCCTACCGCCCCGCCCTGCCAGAGCGCCGGCTTGGGATCGCGCGACCAGCCCAGCACCACGCGCGTCGTGCCGCCGTCCGCGAGCAGGCAATCGGCGACATGCGCCATGCCGGTCTCGCCCTTGGCATTGTGCCCGGCGATCACGCTGACCGCGCCCACCTTCGGGCAATCGATTCGCGCATGCCGGTAGAGCAACGGTTCGGCCGCGCGCTCGTCGCGGGGGAACGGCACTTCCGCCGACATGCCCTGCGCCGCAGCATAGCGCGTGAGCAGCGCTTCCTTCTGGTGCAGCCGGTCGAGCTGCCAGAAGCCGAGGCGGATCATCACGCCGACCGCCGCCAGGACGAGCAGCGTCGCGAAAATAGGAAGTCGGCGCATCATTCGTCCTTGGCTTGGCCGTCGCCCGCACGACGCTGGTATTCCGCGGCCAGCAGCGCGCCCTTGCCGGCGCGCAGCCCCCAGACCACGGCGGCACCGGTCAGCGGGATCCACAGCAGCGCGTGCAGCCAGAACGGCGGATGCGCGGTGAGTTCGAGCCCGATCGCCAGCGCCGTGATCAGCGCGCCGATGATCAGCGTGAGGAAGGCCGCCGGCCCGTCGCCGACGTTGAACGTGGTGAAGTCCAGCCCGCAGGCCGGGCAGCGATCGGCGAACTTCGCCAGACCGGCAAACAGCGTGCGCGCGCCGCAGCGCGGGCAGAGACCGAAAAGGGCAGCCGGAACGAGTCCCGGCTGCCCTTCGGTGTTCGGATTTTCGTCCGTCATCAGATCAGTGCGTCGGGTAGCCCCAGCCACCCCAGACGTAGATCGCGACGAAGAGGAACAGCCACACCACGTCGACGAAGTGCCAGTACCAGGCCGCCGCTTCGAAGCCGAAGTGCTGCTTGGGGGTGAAGTCGCCGTTGTAGGTGCGCTTGAGGCAGACGATCAGGAAGATCGTGCCGATCGCGACGTGGAAGCCGTGGAACCCGGTCGCCATGTAGAAGGCCGAGCCATAGGTGTTGCCCGCGAAGGGGAACGGCGCGTGGGCGTATTCGTAGACCTGGATCGAGGTGAACAGTAGGCCCAGCAGGATCGTCAGCCAAAGACCCTTCTTCAGGCCGTCGCGGTCGCCGTTGATCAGGCAGTGGTGCGCCCAGGTGACCGTGGTGCCCGAGCACAGCAGGATCAGCGTGTTGAGCAGCGGCAGGTCGAACGGATCCATGACCGCTTCGACCGCCTTGGGCGGCCATTGGCCACCGACCACCTCGGCCAGTTCCGAGGGGAACAGCGAGAAGTCGAAGAAGGCCCAGAACCAGCCGACGAAGAACATCACCTCGGAGGCGATGAACAGGATCATGCCGTAGCGCAGGTGCAGCTGCACGACCGGGGTGTGGTGCCCCTCGTGCGCTTCCTTCACCACGTTCGACCACCACGAGTACATCGTCAGCAGCACGCCGAAGAGGCCCAGCAGCAGGATGTACTTCCCGATCGGGTTACCGTGCATGAAGAAGACGCCGCCGCTCGTCATGGTGACGGCCGACATGGAGCCAACCAGCGGCCAGATGTCGGGCGGCAGGATGTGATAATCGTGGTTCTTGGTTCCGGCCATGATGCCTCTGGTCCCTGTTGCGTCGCTGGAGCGGCCTAGACCGCCCGTGATGGATTTCGGAAGGCCCTTAACCGCCCGTTCCGGCGCGGTCCAGTGCCTTCGCACCGGCATCCGTCGCCTTCTCTTCCGCGGTCACGTGGAAAGTGTAGCTCAAGGTGATCTCGTCGACGTCCTTGTTGTCCGGATCGTCGAGGATCTTGGGGTCGACATAGTAGATCACCGGCATGCGCACTTCCTCGCCGGGCTTCAAGGTCTGCTCGGTGAAACAGAAGCACTGGATCTTGCTGAAATAGCGCCCCGCCTGCTCGGGCTCGACGTTGAAGCTGGCCGTGCCGGTGATCGTATGGTTGGACGTGTTCTTGGCCGTGTAGATCGCCATGTCGCGCACGCCGACCGCGACCGTATCGACCGCCTGGACCGGCTTGAACTGCCAGGGCATGCCGCGTTCGACATTGGCGTCGAAGCGGATGCGGATGTCCTTGTTGGTCGAGACCACGGTCGCCGCCTGCGCCTCGCTGACGCGCATCGTCGTGCCGCCGAAGCCCGTGACCTGGCAGAACATGCGGTAGAGCGGCACCGAGGCGTAGCCCAGGCCGAGCATCGCGAGTACGACGCCCGCCATGGTCATGCCGACCCGGCGGTTGCGGCGCTGCAGGACGGCTTGATCCACGGCCATCGGCTTCAGGCCATCTTGGCGATCGAGATCGCGAAAATCAGCACCGCGAAGCCGATCAGCAGCACGCCGAACACGCGGTTGCGGCCGCGGATGATACGCATCCGTTCGGCTTCGGGATCGGGGTTACGATCGACTTGGTTCATGCGATGGCTCCCTGGACCAGCCAGTGGTCCGCGACAAGCGCCGCGAACAGCGCGAAGAGATAGACGATCGAATAGCCGAACAACTGCTTCTCGGGCTTCATCGTATCGTCCTCAGAGGCGCGCTGGCGCAGGCCGACGCGCAGCGACAGCAGCAGGAACCCGGTGGACAGGACCAGCGCCGAGACGCCGTAGACCGCCCCCGTGCCGCCGATGAACCACGGCAGTGCCGACAGCGGCAGCAACAGCACGGCATAGGCCAGGATCTGGCGGCGAGTCGAAGTCTCGCCCGCGACCACGGGCATCATCGGAATGCCGACCTTGGCGTAGTCGGTCTTCACGAACAGCGCGAGCGCCCAGAAATGCGGCGGGGTCCAGAAGAAGATGATCGCGAAGAGCAGCACCGGCATCGCGGTGATGTCGCCCGTCGCCGCGACCCAACCGATCAGCGGCGGGAAGGCGCCGGCGCCACCACCGATGACGATGTTCTGCGGCGTGCGCGGCTTGAGCCAGATCGTGTAGATCACCGCGTAGTAGACGATCGACAGCGCCAGGATCGCCGCGGCCAGCCAGCCGATCGCCAGGCCCATCAGCAGGACCGAGCCAACCGACAGGCCGATTCCGAAGTCGCGCGCCGAAGTGCGGTCCATGCGGCCCGCGGGCAGCGGCCGCGCGGCGGTGCGCTTCATGCCGGCGTCGATGTCGGCTTCCCACCACTGGTTGAGCGCGGCGGCGCCGCCCGCGCCCACGGCGATGCAGAGGATCGCGGTGAAGCCGAGCACCGGGTTGATGTGGTCGGGCGCGGCGAGCAGGCCGCAGAGGCCGGTGAAGATCACGAGGCTCATCACCCGCGGCTTGGTCAGCGCGAAGAAATCGCGCCACTCGGCGGGCAGAGCTTGCGCGGTGGTGGTGGTCATGGCGGCGCCTATAGGCCCGGTATCGGCGCGGAGCAAAGCCAAACCGCGCGATCTGCGCCGAATGGCGAAAAGCAAAAGGGCCGGCGGATCGCTCCGCCGGCCCCTTCGTGTCGCGTCCCTCGCGGGAAGCGGCTTAGTGGTGTGCCTTGTCGTCGATGACGGGCAGCGTCTCGAACTGGTGGAACGGCGGCGGGCTCGACAGAGTCCACTCGAGCGTCGTGGCGCCCTCGCCCCAGTAGTTGTCTGCGGCCTTCTTGCCGGCCAGCAGCGAGTAGATGATGTTCACGAAGAAGATCAGCATGCCCGCGGCCATGATCGAGTAACCCCAGGCCGAAGCCACGTGGTTCCAGTGGGCATAGGCTTCCGCATAGTCGGGATAACGACGCGGCATGCCCTGCAGGCCCAGGAAGTGCATCGGGAAGAACAGCACGTTCACGCCCGCGAAGAACACCCAGAAGTGCAGGTGCGCGAGGAACTCGCTGTGCATGCGGCCGCTCATCTTCGGGAACCAGTAGTAGAACCCGGCGAAGAGCGCGAAGACCGCGCCCATCGACAGCACGTAGTGGAAGTGCGCCACCACGTAGTAGGTGTCGTGCAGCACGTCGTCGACGCCGCCGTTGGCGAGGACCACGCCGGTCACGCCACCGACCGTGAACAGGAAGATCTGACCGATCGACCAGACCATCGGCGACTTGAAGCTCAGCGAACCGCCCCACATCGTCGCGATCCACGAGAAGATCTTGATACCGGTGGGAACGGCGATGACCATGGTCGCCGCGGTGAAGTACATCTTCGTGTTAACCGACATGCCGGTGGTGTACATGTGGTGCGCCCACACGATGAAGCCGACGACGCCGATCGCGACCATGGCGTAGGCCATGCCGAGGTAGCCGAACACCGGCTTCTTCGAGAAGGTCGAGACGATCTGGCTGATGATGCCGAAGCCCGGCAGAATCATGATGTACACTTCGGGGTGGCCGAAGAACCAGAACAGGTGCTGGTAGAGGACCGGATCGCCACCGCCCGACGGATCGAAGAAGGTGGTGCCGAAGTTGCGGTCGGTGATGAGCATGGTGATCGCCGCAGCGAGGACCGGAAGGGCCAGCAGCAGCAGGAAGGCGGTGACCAGCACCGACCAGACGAACAGCGGCATCTTGTGCAGGGTCATGCCCGGCGCGCGCATGTTGAAGATGGTGGTGATGAAGTTGGTCGCGCCGAGGATCGAGCCAGCGCCCGAAAGGTGGAGCGAGAAGATCGCGAAGTCGACGGCCGGGCCTGCCGAACCGCTGGTCGACAGCGGGGCGTAGACGGTCCAGCCTGTGCCGGCGCCGTTACCCGTGCCGCCCGGCACGAACGGCGAGATCATCAGCGAGATGAAGCCCGCGACGGTCAGCCAGAACGAGATGTTGTTCATGCGCGGGAAGGCCATGTCCGGCGCGCCGATCATCAGCGGCACGAACCAGTTACCGAAGCCGCCGATCATCGCCGGCATGACCATGAAGAACACCATGATCAGGCCGTGGGCGGTGATCAGCACGTTCCACAGGTGGAGCGACTGGTCGAACGAGGGGTTCTTTTCGCCGAGCATGCTGGCGAAAGTCCCGAGATACTGGATGCCGGGCTCTGCCAGCTCGATGCGCATCATGCCCGAAATCGCACCACCGATGATCCCCGCGACGATCGCGAAGATCAGGTACATCGTACCGATGTCCTTGTGGTTGGTGGACATGAACCAGCGGGCGAAAAAGCCCGGATGGTCGTGCGCGTGGTCGTGATCGTGATGATCGCCGTGCGCCTGGAAGGCCTCAGGGGCGGTGGTAGCCATAATCGGATAACCCTATCGGAAAGCTCAGGCCTTGGGGGCCGGCGATGCGGAAGCGGTAGCGGCGGCGGCAGGTGCGGCCTCGGAGGCAGCGGCGGCCGGAGCGGCGGAAGCGGCAGCAGCCGGGGCAGCGGCGGCTTCGGCCGGAGCGGCGGCCGCGGCAGGTGCCGGCTGACCGTCGATCACGCCGCCCGACTGGGTCAGCACCCAGGCGTTGAACTTGTCGCGCGGCAGAGCCTCGAGCGCGATCGGCATGTAACCGTGACGCGCGCCGCAAAGCTCGGAGCACTGGCCGTAGTAGACGCCGGGCTTCTCGACGAAGAGCACCTTCTCGTTGATGCGGCCGGGCACGCCGTCGATCTTGAACCACAGCGAAGGCACGGCGAAGGCGTGGATCACGTCGGCAGCGGTGACCTGCATGCGGATCGGCTCACCCACCGGCACGACCAGGCGGTTGTCGACTTCGAGGTGCGAAGGACCATCCCAGGGCTGCGAACCGACTTCGCGCACGCCGTTGTTGATCACCGGCGCGCCGGGGATGTTCAGCATGTTCGAGACGACTTCGAAGCCGCCGTTGTCGGGGTAGGTGTAGGTCCAGAACCACTGGTTGCCGGTGGCCTTGATCGTCAGCGCCTTGGCCGGGGCCGGCTTGAACTGCTTGGCGAGAAGGTCGATCGAGGGAACCGCGATGCCGACGAGCACGAGAACCGGGACCAGCGTCCAGATCACTTCGATCAGCGTGTTGTGGCTGGTCTTCGAGGCAACCGGGTTGGCCTTGCGGTTGAAGCGGATCATCACCCAGATCAGCAGCGCGAGCACCACGATCGTGATGATCGTGATGATCGGCATCAGCACGTCGTTGTGGATCCAGTGGCCGTATTCGCCGAGCGGCGAGTACTGGTCCTGCAGGTGGATCGCGCCGTCGACCGGCATGCCGACGCCCTCGGTGGGCTTCATCGGAACGTAGGAGCCAGCCGCAGGAGCGGCCGCCGAAGCCGCCGCGGCGGGCGCCGCCGCGAGGACAGCCTGCGGCGCGGCCGACAGGACAAGGGTGAGTCCGAGAGCCTGAATCTTGCGGCTCGCGGCCCGTGCGTGTTCGCCGAATTTCATCGTGTTCTTGCTTTCGCTTTCGATCACCGGCGAGAGAATTGCCCCCCTCTCGCCTGTCGGGAGCCATGGGGAAGGAACCCCATTCGGCGCGGCCTATACGCGCGCTTGCGGGCAGCCTCAAGCGCTTCTAGGGGAATTTTTACCCAACCTGCTGCGCCGTTACGCGGCGCGCCACCGCAATCACGCGTGCCGCGGCTCTCGCGACACTCTATATATAGAAGGACGACACCACCCATGCAGGACGAAGAGGTTCTCGCCGAGTTCCGCGCCAGCAAGGCGCTCTTGGAGGGCCATTTCCTGCTCTCGTCGGGCCGTCACAGCGCCCATTACCTCCAGTGCGCGCGCGTCCTGATGGACCCGGACCGTGCCTCGCGGCTGGCCATCGCCGTCGCCGGCCGGATCCCGCGCGAGCTGCGCAAGGAGATCAACAAGGTTGTCTCGCCCGCCATGGGCGGCGTCATCATCGGCCACGAAATGGGCCGCGCACTCGGCGTCGAGGCGATGTTCGTCGAACGTCCTACGGGAACTTTCGAGCTGCGCCGTGGCTTTGCGCTCAATCCCGGCGACAAGGTGCTGATGGTGGAAGACGTGGTGACGACGGGCCTGTCCTCGCGCGAGGCGATCAAGGCCATCGAGGCAGCCGGCGGCGAAGTGATCGCCGCGGCAGCGCTGATCGACCGTTCGGCCGGCAGCGTGGACCTGGGCGTGCCCTTCTATCCGCTGATCGCGATCAACTTCCCGACCTATGCCGCCGACGAACTGCCGCCCGAGCTTGCGGCAACGCCCGCAATCAAGCCCGGCAGCCGCGCGGAAGCATAAGGCAGCGAAGACGATGAGCGAACTGATCCGCCCCGCGAAACTTCGCCTCGGCGTGAACATCGATCACGTCGCGACGATCCGTAACGCGCGCGGCGGTGATCATCCCGATCCGGTGCGCGCGGCGGAGATCGTCGCCGCGGTCGGCGGCGACGGCATCACCGCGCACCTGCGCGAGGATCGCCGCCACATCCGCGATGATGATCTCGCGCGGATCCAGGACGCCACGGGCCTGCCGCTGAACCTGGAAATGGCCGCGACCGAGGAAATGCTGGCGATCGCGCTGCGCCACAAGCCGCACGCCGCCTGCATCGTCCCCGAGCGCCGCGAGGAGCGCACGACCGAAGGTGGGCTCGACGCCGCGGGCATGCACAATCACCTCGCCCCGGTCGTCGGACGGCTGCTCGATGCCGGGATTAGCGTCAGCCTGTTCATCGCCCCCGACGCGCGCCAGATCGAAGCCGCGATGCGGCTCGGCGCGCCGGTGGTCGAACTGCACACGGGCGAATATGCCCATGCCTGCCTGGAAGAAGGTGGGGGCGAAGCCCGCGCGGTCGAGCTCCGGCGTATCGCCGACATGGCCGCGCTCGCCGCCAAGAACGGCATCGAACCGCACGCCGGGCATGGCCTGACCTACGAGAACGTCCAACCGATCGCGGCGATTCCGCAGTTGGCGGAACTCAACATCGGCCACTACCTGATCGGCGAGGCGATCTTCTGCGGCCTCGAGCAAAGCATCCGGCGCATGCGCCAGTTGATGGACGATGCCCGATGATCGTCGCGATCGGTTCCGACCTCTGCAGCATCGAGCGTATCCAGAAATCGCTCGACCGCTTCGGCGATCGGTTCGAGCAGCGCGCTTTCACCGACATTGAACGCGCGCGGGCCAGCGAACGCCCGTTCACCCGCGCCGGCACCCTGGCCAAGCGATTCGCCGCCAAGGAAGCCTTCGCCAAGGCCGTCGGCACGGGCATCGCCGAAGGCGTGTTCCTCAAGGACATCGGCGTGGTCAACGCCAAGAACGGCGCGCCGACCCTGGCACTCACCGGCGGCGCCGCGGCGCGACTCGCCGCGCTGACCCCGGCGGGACACGAAGCCGTGGTCCACCTGACGCTGACCGACGATCACCCCTGGGCCCAGGCCTTCGTCGTGATCGAGGCCCGCAAGCTCGAAGAGAACCGGCCATGAACGAAGAGCCGGACAAGAACATCGAAGAACTGGAGCGCATGGAAGCCGAAGATCGCCAAGCCGCCGCGTCGCAAATGCCGCCGGCGAGCCCGCCCAAGTCCGACCAGCCGAAGTCGGATAGGGTCGATTGGTTCGGCGAACTGCGCGGGCTCGCGCTGATGCTGCTGGCGGTGCTCGGCTTCCACAGCCTGATCGCCAAGCCGTTCTACATCCCCTCGATCTCGATGATGCCCAACCTGCTGGTCGGCGACCGGCTGGTGGTCAGCAAGTATCCGTTCGGCTGGAACTGGTCGTCGATGTCGTTCCACCTGCTCCCGCGCGGCACCTGGCGCGTGATGGGCGGCACGCCCGAATATGGCGACATCGTCATCGTCGTGCCCAAGAACCGCAAGGAAGACCTGATCAAGCGCGTGGTCGCCCTCCCCGGCGATCGCATCGCCGTGGTCAACGGCCAGATCGTGCTCAACGGCAAGCCCATCTCGCAGGAGATCGAGCCGCCGACCTTGGTCAAGGTCGATATCAACCAGCCCTGCGACGAGATGACCTTCCCCGGCCTCAAGGTCCGCGAACAGTCGGGCATCGACTATTGCGAACTGCCGACCCTGCGCGAGACGCTGCCCAACGGCGCGACCTACAAGATCATCGATCACGTCGATCAGACGCTCGATCACATGCCCGAGATAACCGTGCCCGCAGGCCACGTCTTCCTGATGGGCGACAACCGCGACCATTCGGCCGACAGCCGCGCCCCGATCGAAGAGAACGGCCTCGGCGGCCCCGTGCCGCTGTCGAACATCGGCGGCCGCGCCGAATTCATCACCTTCTCGCTCGACGGCAGCGAAAGCTGGAACCCGCTGTCCTGGTGGTCCTCGCTGCGCGGGGATCGGGCCTGGTCGACACTGCGCCCCGCGGTCGAACCCAAGGCCGCTGCGACGGACAAGCCGTGACCGACGCGGAGCCGCCCAAAGCCGATCTCGTCACGAGCACGGTGGTCAAGGCGGCCCCGCCCAAGCGCAAGCGACCGCGCTCGCAGCGCGTCGGGCCGACCGACATCGCCGATCCGCTGCTGCGCGAGGAAGCCAAGCGCGCCTTCGTCTGGATCGGCATGGCCGCGCTGTTCGCGCTGGTCGTGCTGCTGGCCCAGCCGCTGCTGATCATCTTCGCCGGCATGGTCTTCGCCGCGATGGTCGACGGCGGCGCGCGGCTGCTCGAAAAGGTCCTGCCGATCCGGCGCGGCTGGCGCGTGGCGATCGTTCTGGTGGTGGTCGGCGCCTTCCTCGTCTGGACCGCCTATTTCGCCGGCAGCCAGATCGCCGCCCAGGCCGCCGCCCTGCCCGCCACGGTCGAGGCCCAGGCGCTGCGCGTGATCCACTGGCTGTCCGAGCGCGGCTTCGCGATCGAGGCGCGCGACGTCCAGGGCTTCGTCGAGAAGGCGATCGGCGGCGTCGGCCAGCTCACCGCCGCGGTCGGCGGGCTGATCGGCGCGGTCGGCACGACGATCCTGATCATCGTGCTGGGCATCTATTTCGCGGTCGAGCCGCAGCTTTACCGCCGCGGCGTCGCCTGGATGATGCCCGCCGACCGCCGCGACTATTTCGAGGGCACGGCGCAGCTCATGGGCCGCTCGCTGCGCCGGCTGATGGCCGGGCGCCTGCTCGGCATGGGGCTCGAGGGCGTCTGCACCTGGCTGCTGCTGACCGCCTATGGCGTGCCGATGGCCGCGCTGCTCGGCCTGCTGACCGGCCTCCTCGCCTTCCTGCCCAACATCGGCGCGCCGCTTTCGGGCCTGCTGATGATCCTCGTGGGCTTCTCGGGAGGCGTGAACATGGGCATCTACTGCATCGTCGTCTATGTCGTGGTGCAGACGGTCGACGGCAATGTCATCGTGCCGATGGTGGCGCGCCGCACGGTCGACCTGGCGCCGGCCCTGGTGCTCGGCGCGCAGCTCGTCATGGGCGTGCTGTTCGGCATCATCGGCCTTATCCTGGCCGATCCGATGGTGGCGATGATCAAGATCTGGCTCGAGCGCGGCGCCGCCCGCCTCGAAGCCGAAGGGGCTGAATAACCGACGATGGCACGCAAGTTTCTCTACGTCATGGCCGCTTTCGTGGTCCTGCTGCTCGGCGGCGCGGTGGCGCTGGTGCTGTGGTCCGACAGCCTGACCAAGCTGGCCTTCGTGCCGACCGCGAAGTTCACACCGCAAGCCGCGCTGGCCGCGAACGTCTACGACGATCCGAAGATGTGGATCGCCCGCCCCGGCCTGGGCGCGCAGGATCCCGCGCGCTGGCTACCGCCCGGGCAGAAGCCCGAGGCACAGCCGCTGCACGCCGCGGTGTTCTTCATCCACCCGACGTCCTATCTCGAAAAGGCGCACTGGAACGCCCCGCTCGACGATACCAAGGCGCGTGAGCTGGCCGAGACCTTCGTGCGCGGCATGGCCAGTCCGTTCAACGCCAGTGCCGATCTCTGGGCGCCGCGCTATCGTCAGGCGGCCTTCGGCGCCTTCCTGACCGACGATCCGCAGGCCGGCCAGGCGCTCGACGCCGCCTATGCCGACGTGCTGCTCGCCTTCGACACGTTCATTGCCGGCGTCGACAAGGACGAGCCGATCGTCCTCGCCGGGCACAGCCAGGGCGCGCTGCACCTCAAGCGCCTGCTGCGCGACCGCGTGGCCGGCACGCCTTTGGCGGCGAGAATCGCCGCAGTCTATGCGATCGGTTGGCCGATCTCGCTCGATCACGACCTGCCGGCGATGGGCCTGCCCGCCTGCGCCAAGCCGGAGGACGCCGGCTGCGTGGTCTCGTGGATGAGCTTCGCCGAGCCGGCCGACACCAAGCTGCTGCTCGAATCCTATCACCAGCATCCGGGGCTCGACGGCAAGCCGGTCGGCGACAGCGCCTTCCTCTGCAGCAATCCGCTGACGGGGACCGCGGGCGGAGCCGCCGATGCCAAGGCAAATCTCGGTACCCTGATCCCCGATCTCGAGAAGAAGGCCGGCCGGCTGGTGCCCACGATGGTTCCCGCGCGCTGCGGCAGCGACGGCCTGCTCTACATCGGCTCGCCACCCGACCTCGGTCCCTATGTCGGCCCCGGCAACAACTATCACGTCTACGACATCCCCTTGTTCTGGGCGAACCTGCGCGCCGACGTCGCGCGCCGCGTCGCGGCCAAGGCTGCGTCCAAGGCGTCGGCGCAGTGATCACTACGATAACCCCCGAGTTCCGCGATGCCTTGCCCGGAGGCGGCGCGCTGATCGGGCTCGACCTCGGCACGCAGACGATCGGCACGGCCTTCGCCGACGCCGGCTGGCGCTTCGCCTCGCCGGGCAAAACGCTCAAGCGCGGCAAGTTCGGCGCGGACAAAGCGCTACTGGCGGAGCTGATTCGCGAGCGCTCGGTCAAGGGCGTAGTCATCGGCCTGCCGCTCAACATGGACGGCAGCGAAGGCCCGCGCAGCCAGGCGAGCCGCGCCTATGCCCGCAACCTGGCGGTGCTGGAGTTGCCGATCCTGCTGTGGGACGAGCGCTGGTCCACCGTCGGCGCCGAGCGCGGACTGATCGAGCAGGACATGAGCCGCGCCAAGCGCGCGACACGAATCGATTCCGCCGCTGCTGCGGTGATCCTCCAGGCCGCGATCGACGCGCTGGCCGGGGGAATTCTCTAAGCGCGAGGGCTGGCCATCAGCCCCAGCATCACGAAGGTTTCATCATGCACGACCGACAGGACCTCTTCGCCCATTGCCTCCAGGTGTTCGGGGGTATCACCGCCGCCTCGCGGCGCCTCGGCATAGACGAACGCGCGCTTCGCCGCTTTGCCAACGGTGAGAAACCGATCAGTTCGCGTCTTCTCGAGGATACGGCCGAAGCCCTGCGCATGCTCGTCGCGGAAGCGAGCGCGGCCGAACAGCAGATCGCGGCAGACCTGAGCGCCGCCCCCGGCGATCCCTCCTAAGCCGCGATAGCGCCCCGCTCGCGCCGTGCCTCGGCGGCGACGAGGCGGCTGCCGCAGGTCTCCGCCGTCCGCCAGACCGAATCGCGATCGGCCTCGACCGAGGCCAGCGCGCTCCAGGCGGCGAGCCGCATGCGGTCGCTCGGATGGGTTTGGCCGAAGCGCAGCGCCAGATCCTTGGCTTCCTCACTGCCCAGGCCGACGGCGATTCGCACGAAGGCCTCGCTCGCACCGTTGTTGAGCACGCCGGTGATGCGCTTGGCGTCGAGATCGAAACGGTACTGATCGAACCAGCCCTGCGCCGCCCCCGTGTGGACGACATTTATCGATACCGAGAGCGCATCGGCGGCGAGCTGCGCGTGGATGTCGCGGTGCGCGCGGTAGTGCATGATCTTGCCTTCGGCGAGCCGCGTGCGCTCGACGAAGCGCAGGTCGACCGCCTCGCCGCGCCAGCCGTCGACCGCGGCATAGTCGTATTCGTAATAGTCGCTCCAATAGCCGGGGCCGAAGTAGCCGAGCGTCAGGAAGTCGAAATTGTGATCGTGCGGCACGCCGTAGACGAAGGTCTCGCCGCCGCTCGCGCGCATCGTATGTTCGTCGGCCGAGGGCCAGATGTTGGCGCGCAGGAAGAAGTCGGGCGCCGCGCCGGCGGGCGAGAGCATGACCACCTGCGGGCCGTAGGAGGCCATGCCGTCATCGCTGCGCAGGCCTTGCGCGAGTTCCGCGACGAGCAGGTCGCCGAGGAAGGTCCGATCGTTGCCCAGCCGGCGCAGCAGGCCGGCGGCATGTTGGAGGCTATCTTCATCAGTCGGCTCGAAGCCGCGCGACATCAGCGCATCGATGCATTCGGGCAGGCTGGCGGTGGTGGCATCCACCGCTTCGATCACGCGGGGCATGGTTCGAGCGCTCCGAGCTGGGGATAGGTTTCGACGAGCTGCGCGCGCAGCGTTCCGGCAATCGGGGCCAGCGGATCCTCGGGCGAAGTCGCGACCGCGGTCAGCGCCGCGAAACCCTCGGCCGTGTCGAGCGCCAGGCATTCGCGCAGCGCCTGCCAGCGCATGGCTGTGCTGCCGCCCGCGCGCGCCAAGTTGGCGATATGCGGCGCGGCATCGGCACGGCCCATACGACCGAGCAGCGCCATGGTCAGTTCGAGCCGGCTATCGCGCGGATTGCTCGCGGCCTGGTGAAGCAGCCGCCCGTCGGCCAGCGCATATTCGCGCGTCGGCCCGTCGTCGGCGCGGCGGCGCTGGAGCCGCAGGGTAACGAGACAACACGTGACCTCGCCAAGCAGCATCGCGGTTCGGGCGCCGTCACGGCGGATCACCTGCCCCGGCAACAGCGCCAGCGGTGCGCGCGACAGCTCCGCCAGACGATCGCCGAGCGACCGACAGGAGATCAGCTCGGCCTCGGCCGCCCCCGCCAGCACGCGTTCGGTCACGTCGCTCGGACGGAAATCGACCGCGATCGGGCTCGGCCGCGCGGCCAGGCCGGCGCCGTCGACCGCGACGAGCGACAGGGTCACCGATCCGGCATGACCGAGCAGCAGGGTGGAGATCACCCCGTCGCTGAAATGGCGCAGCGGCAGATAGCCGAGCGGCGCCGCGGCCAAGCCTTGTGCGGCAGCCGCGGCGAAGGCGCGCGTCAGCGGCAGCGCCAGGTCGCTAGCCTCGTCGAACAGCGCGGCGAGCGCGGCACAGTCGGCCAGCGAGGCTCCCTCGGCATAGCGCGCAAGACCGGCCAGAACGGCGGCGACCTCGGACGTCTCGCGCCAGGCGCCTACCGCCCGGTAGAGCTCCTCCTGCGTCTGGCGCTGCGGAGCATCGTCGCTCCGCAGCGCGCGCAGATCGGGATGAACGATCACCCCGCCTTCCTCAGAACAGCCCGCGGGTGGGGTTCAGTTCGTAGAGGAAGGTCATCAGGATGACGATCGTGTCGTCCGACGACTGCACCTTGGCAGCATCGACCAGGCTGCCGAACAGGCCGGTGAGCTGGTCGAGATCGGGAAGCGACGAAATGTCGATCTTGGGAAGGTTCATGGCAGACCCCTGTGCATGCGGAGCCCCATCGCCCCGCCGGCCGGAATGTGTCCAAGCGGGGCCGCAGACCTAAATTAAAACATTGTAATCGCCTCTCCGCGCCAGCAGAGCGAAGGCCATGACCTCCTCGGCATCCTCGAACTTCGAGCCCGGCGCACCGTTCGATTTCGCTACGGTCGCGGACGCGATGAAGATCATGGGCCACAGCGCCTGGCTCGACATGAAGCGCCACGCGGAAGGGCCCGACTGGGTCGAGATCGCGCTGCCCTGGCACGCCGACATCGTCGCCGATGCCGACAGCGGCGTGCTCGCCTCGGGCCCGATCATCAGCCTGATGGACAATGCCACGGGCATCGCCGTGTGGAAGAAGCGCGGCTCCTTCCTGCCGCAGGTGACCGTCGACCTGCGCGTCGACTACATGCGCCCGGCCCGCCCCGGCGCGACCGTGATCGGCCGCGGCGAGTGCTACAAGATCACCCGCAGCTTCGCCTTCGTCCGCGGCGTCGCCTATGACGAGAGCATCGACGATCCCGTCGCGCACGTCGTCGGGAGCTTCATCCTGGTCGGCGGGGAGACGCCGGCATGACGACGATCATCCTGCCGCCCTATGCGCTCGGCCTCGGCTGCACGATCGACCACATGGACGGCGATGTGCCCGTGCTCGGTTGCGACTATGGCCCGCGCGTCGCCGGGCGGCCGGGCTTCTGGCACGGCGGCGCGCTCAGCGGCCTGCTCGAAATGGCGGCGGTCACCGCCGTGCGCTCGGCGCTGGGCATCGACATGCACCGGCTCAAGCCGGTCAACGTCTCGGTCCAGTTCATGCGTGGCGGCGTTCAGAAACGGACCTATGCCGTGGGCCGCGTGATCCGCGAGGGCCGCCGGCTGGTCAACGTCAGCGCCGAAGCCTGGCAGGACGACCGCGCCAAGCCGCTCGCCCGCGCCGAAATGCATGTGATGATCGCGGCGGCGAAGGGCTAGCATTCATCCTCCCCGGAACGGGGAGGGGGACCGCGACGCGCAGCGGCGTGGTGGAGGGGGCTCTCGACAAACGCTGCGGGCGGCCGATGGCCCCCTCCACCATGCTGCGCATGGTCCCCCTCCCCATTCTGGGGAGGATTAGCGCAGCACCACGACCAGCCCGGTCGCTTCGGGCGCCTCTTCCCCCAGCTCCAACACCACCCGCACCGCATCGGCGCGCGCGCGGTCGAGCACCACCGCGGCGATGCCGCGTTCGTAAGCCAGCACGTCGGCCGAGCCGAGCAGCCGCGCCTCGCGCAGGGTCAGGTCCTCGGGATCGTCGCTGCGCAGGCGGATCTCGACCACGCCGCCGCTGTTGGTCACGGCGCCTTCGAGCCAGGGTGTCACACGATCGGCCGCATCCTCGGCCAGCAGCCCGACCGCGCCGCCCTCGGCCAGCGCATCGTCGAGCGCGCGGCGGCGATCGCCGGCATCGGGCCAGCGCTTGCGCATCGCCCCGCGCGCGGCGCCGAGCTTCTCGGCTAGGCGGCCCAGCCCTTGCGGCAGCACGGCTTCGAGCCGCAGGCGCAGCGCCTTGGCGAAGCCCGCCGAGACACCGCCCGTGCCGATCGCGATCAACACCGGCGAACGGTCGAGCACAGAAGGCGTGGTGAAATCGCAGAGCTCGGGCCGATCGACCACGTTGACCAGCACGCCGCGCGCGCGCAGCTCGGCCGCCACCGCATCGGGCTCCTCGCTGGCAACGAAGGCCAGCCGCGCCGCGCGATCGTCGGCGCCGACGACCACGCCGCCCGCGCGCTCGACCAGCCGGCGCTTGGCCTCAGCCGCCTCCCCCTCGCCCAGCACGATCACCGGCTGGCCGGCCACGCGGTGGAACAGGGGGAGCGAGGGGATCATTCGAGCCAGTCCGGCACGCGTTCGGCGGCCAGGATCGCCGCGGGATCGATACGTTCGGCGACGATCGCCCACTTGTCGCCGTCGACCATGACCTCGGCCACCAGCGGACGGCTGTTGTAGGTGTTGGCCATCGTCGCGCCATAGGCACCGGCGGTGCGGAACACCGCGAGGTCACCGGGCGAGACGACGTCGATGTCGCGGCTCATGGCGAAGGTGTCCGAGCTCTCGCAGATCGGGCCGACGATGTGCGCGGTCATACGCTCGCCATTGGGTTCGACCGCAAGGAAATCGTGCCAGGCGTCGTAGAGGGCAGGCCGCGCAAGGTCGTTCATCGCCGCGTCGACGATCACGAAGGGCGAGGTCACGCCGGGCTTCACGCGCACGACCTTGGTCAGCAGCACGCCCGAATTGCCGGTGATGATGCGGCCCGGCTCGAACATCAGGGTGACGCCCCAGTTGCCCGTCACGCGCGCGACCATCGCCGCATAGTCCTCGGGGCTCGGGAAGACGTCGCCCGCCTTGTAGGGCACGCCGACGCCGCCGCCGAGGTCCATGTGCGAGACCGTGTGGCCCGCGCCGCGGATCGTGTGCATCAGATCGCCGAGCCGCGCGAAGGCCGCTTCCATCGGGTCGAGGTTCGACAGCTGGCTGCCGATGTGCACGGCCAGACCGCGCAGATCGAGACCGGGCAGCGCAGCCAGGCGACCGAAGATCGCCGCGGCCTTGTCATAGGGCACGCCGAACTTGTTCTCGGCCTTGCCGGTCGAGATCTTGCCGTGGGTCTGCGCATCGACGTCGGGATTGACGCGCAGCACCGCCGGCGCGCGCAGTCCGCGCTCAGCCGCCAGCGCGGCGAGTTCCACGCCCTCTTCCTCGCTCTCGAGGTTGAACTGGCCGATCCCGGCTTCGAGCCCGCGGACCAGTTCGGCCTGAGTCTTGCCCACGCCCGAGAAGACGATGCCTTCGGGCGCCATGCCCGCGGCCAGCGCGCGCTCCATCTCGCCGCCCGAGACGACGTCGGCGCCGTAGCCTTCCTTGGCCAGCAGCTTGAGCACGGCCAGGTTGGGGTTGGACTTGACCGCGAAAGCGATGTGCTTGCTCGGCAGCACGCCGAGCGCATCGCGGAAGACGCGCGCGTGGCGCGTCAGGGTCGCGCGCGAATAGACGTAGACGGGCGTGCCCACCGCCGCGGCGATCGCCGGCAGCGGCACGTCCTCGGCGTGGAGCACGCCATTCTTCAGGTCAAAATGGTCCATGTGTGAAGTCTCGAGCTAGCCCGTCGGGGCCGAATGTCAGTCGGAAGGCGGCAGATCGAACGGATCGTCGGCGCGTTCCTCGGAGCGCTGGCGCAGTTCGACCTGGCGGGTCGGTGCGGCCTGGACGTGCGGTTTGAGCAGCGCATTGGCCGAACGCGGTTCCTCGCGGCCATAGGGTGCGGGCGGCAGCGCCTTGCCCGCGGCCGGTTTGAGATCACGGCGCACACCGCAGGCCGACAGAGCCAGAACCAGCACAAGAGCTGCTACGACACGCATCAGTTCACTCCAGGCCGAGCGCGATACGCGCCTCGGCAACGCGCTTCCTTACCTCGTCCGGCGCGGTTCCGCCATGGCTGGCGCGGGCGGCGACCGAAGCCTCGACCGACAGCGCCGCATAGACCGCATCGGTGACGCGCGGATCGATCGCCTGGAGATCGGCCAAAGGCAGTTGATCGAGCGCGACTCCGCGGCTCTCGGCGAGCTTCACGGCAGCACCGGTGATGTGGTGCGCCTCGCGGAACGGGATGTTCGCCTGGCGCACGAGCCAGTCGGCCAGGTCGGTGGCCGTGGCATAGCCGAGTTCGGCCGCCCCGCGCATGCGCTCGGTGCGGAAGCGGGTTTCGGCGACCATGCCCGTCATCGCCGCGATCGACAGCGCGAGCAGGCTCGCGGCCTCGAACACCGGCGGCTTGTCGTCCTGCATGTCCTTCGAATAGGCCAGCGGCAGGCCCTTCATCGTGATCATCAGCGCGGTCAGGCAGCCGACGATCCGCCCCGAATGGCCGCGCACGAGCTCGGCCGCATCGGGGTTCTTCTTCTGCGGCATGATCGACGAGCCGGTCGACAGGTTGTCGGGCAGCGCCACGAAGCCGAAGGGCTGGCTCGCCCAGATGATGAACTCCTCGGCCAGCCGCGACAGGTGCAGCGAGCACTGGGCCGCGGCCATCAGGTAGTCGAGCGCGAAGTCGCGGTCCGACACCGAATCGAGGCTGTTGTTGGTCGGCCCGTCGAAGCCGAGCGCCGCGGCCGTCGCCGCGCGGTCGATCGGAAAGCCCGTGCCGGCCAGCGCCGCGGAGCCGAGCGGGCAACGGTTCATCCGCGCCCGCGCATCGGCGAAGCGCGAGCGATCGCGCGAAGTCATCTCGTAGTAGGCCATCAGGTGATGGCCCAAGGTCACCGGCTGCGCGGTCTGCAGGTGGGTGAAGCCGGGCATGATCGAATCGGCATGCTCGCCAGCGCGCATGACCAGCGCCTTCTGCAGTTCGAACAGGCCGGCTTCGGCCTGGTCCATCGCATCGCGCACCCAGAGGCGGAAATCGGTCGCGACCTGGTCGTTGCGGCTGCGCGCCGTGTGCAGGCGCCCCGCGGTCGGCCCGATCAGTTCGGCCAGCCGGCTCTCGGTAGTCATGTGGATGTCTTCGAGGTCCCAGTTCTCGGGGACGCCGTTGACTTCGTACTCGGCCGCGACCTGATCGAGCCCGCCGGCGATCGTCTTTGCGTCCTCGGCGGTGACGATGCCTTGCTGACCCAGCATCGCGACATGCGCCTTCGAGGCGGCGATGTCCTGGCGCCACAGTGCCTTGTCGAAGGGGATCGAGGCATTTATCTCGCGCATGATCGCCGACGGTCCTTCGGCGAACCGTCCGCCCCACATGGTGTTGGAGCCTGCCTTGCTGTCTTCCCGTTCGCTCAAAATCGCCGTCCTCGGTCTCACCGTCGCAATCGCGGGCTGCAATAGGGAGAGCGGCGAAAAGGCGCAACCGCAGGCTTCGGCAAGCGCAGGAGCCGCCGCGGGCGACGAGAAGCCGGCTGGCGGCGAGACGCTCTCGGGCACGATCGACCGCAGCCACAAGGGCAGCGACATGCCCGACTTCACGCTCACCGATCAGTCGGGCAAGCAGACCAAGCTGGCCTCGTTCAAGGGCAAGCCGCTGCTGGTGAATCTCTGGGCGACCTGGTGCGCGCCCTGTGTGGTCGAACTGCCCATGCTGGACAAGCTCGCCGAGACGCGCGGGGCCGAGCTCAAGGTGCTGACGGTCTCGCAGGACATGCCGACCACGGCGAACAATGTCGCGTCGTTCCTGACCGGCAAGGGCGCGACTCACCTCGAACCCTGGCTCGACCCCAAGAACGATCTCGCGGCGCATTACGAGGTGACCACGCTGCCCACGACGATCTACTACGACGCGGCGGGCAAGGAACTATGGCGCTATGTCGGCGGCCACGACTGGACGAGCGCGGAAGCCGCCCAGATGCTCGCAGAGGCTAAATAATCTCGCAAAAAGAGATAGCTACGCCAAGCCTTACCCCGATCGGGGCATGTGGCTAGTCCGCCACACTACTCACCTAATTTAGTTTTGCTGCAACTGCGAACTTGCATGGTCGCGGCCGCCGGTCCTATTTCTGTCCTCGTTCCGACATACGTCGCCACTGCGCCCCTGCGGCGCGAAACGAGCGAAGGTGACGGAACGCAGGAGGAGCATTCTTCAACGTGAGGGAATGTTCCAATGAAAAAGATTATCGCAGCCGCTCTTGCCACGGCCACTCTGGTTGTTGCCAATCCCGCGTTTGCACAGGACGCCGAAGCCGAAAGCGCCATCAAGGTCACCGGTAGCGTCACGCTCGCCAGCGACTATCGCTTCCGCGGCGTCTCGCAGACCGACAAGGCCATGGCGATCCAGGGCGGCATCACCGTCACCCACGAGAGCGGCCTCTACGTCGGCACCTGGGCCTCGAACCTTTCGGGCTGGGGCACCTTCGGCGGTTCGAACACCGAACTCGACCTGATCGGCGGCTACGCGATGGACCTGGGCGGTGCGACGCTCGACGTCGGTCTGACCTGGTACATGTATCCGGGCGGCGCCGATAAGACCGACTTCGCCGAGCCCTACGTCAAGCTCAGCACGACCCAGGGTCCGGTCTCGCTGCTCGCCGGCGTTGCCTATGCGCCGAAGCAGGAAGCGCTCGGCCGTTGGTACGCTTCGGGTGCCGCTTACGGCACGGGCGTGCCGACCACCGCCGGCGCCAAGGACGACAACCTCTACATCTGGGGCGATGCGGCCTATGCGATCCCCGAAACCCCGTTCAAGCTGAAGGCGCACATCGGCTACTCGGACGGCAACCCCGGCCTTGGCCCGAACGGCACCTCGGTCGCACCGACGGGCAAGTACCTCGACTGGTCGCTGGGTGGCGAAGCCGCCTGGGGTCCGCTGACCCTGGGCGTGTCGTGGATCGACACCGACATCAGCAACGCCGAGTCGGCCTACCTGCAGCCGAACTTCTCGTCGACGAAGGACGGTTCGTCGATCGCCGGCAGCACCGTGCTGGTTTCGCTGACCGCCGCGTTCTGATCCCAATACAGATCGTCACGGAAGGGGCGTCGGCTTTGCCGGCGCCCCTTTTTGTTTGTCCTGGGCCTTGCTCAGATCACGCCGAGCGCAGGAAAATGCGCCGGTTCGCGCATGCGTGAACCCAGCGGCGGATAGCCCGGTACGTCATTGCCCGTCAGATAGATCAAGCGGCCCTGCGCCTGTTCCGGCGCGACGGCGAAGCGATCTTCGACGTCGCCGACCAGGCTCAGACCCTTCCCGCGCAGATAGTCGGCCGCGGCCTGCGCCGACTTCACCTTGAAGGTCATGCAATAGACGCCCTGCACGTCGCGCGCGTGCTGCGCGACGGGCGAATCCTCGCCTTGGCCCACCATCGCCTCGATCACCGTATCGCCCATGTGGAACGCGGCGCAGTAGGCCCGGTCGCCCGGCAGGCTGCGCGATCCCAGCTCGGGCCATTCCAGACGATCGGCGAAGAGCGCGCGCGCGGCATCGAGCGAGGGCGCCGAAACACCGATCGACTGCAGCCCCTCGATGCCGAGCGGATGTTCGTCGCGCCATTTCGCCGGCGTCCATGCGGGATCGCGGCGTGGGTCGTCGGGCAGATCCTGCTTGATGATCTCGATCCGCACGCCAAGCACCTGCCAGCGCGCGATCAGGAAGTAGTGCGCTTCCATCCCCGGATCGTAGTGCAGCTTGAAGCCCTTCGCGGAGAGCCAGGCATCGGCCGAAGGCAGGTCGGCGGTCTTGAGCGCCAGGCCCAGCCAACGCATCGGCGCGGCGCTACGGCGCAGCATGTCGCCGATGGGAGCGCCCTCCTTCGCCCCCGCGCCTGCCGGCGCGATCGGAATGATCATCGTGTCGCCGATCATCATGAGGCTCTCCTCGCGGTCGAGCCCCATCGCCTCGGCCTCGGGCGTGATCAGCATCTCGTAGGCTATCTCGGCGCCGAAGGTGTCGATGAAGAAGCGATCGCAGGCCTTGCGATCGGCGTTGTCGGCGATCGCCCAGCTGATGTGGGCGAGCGGAATGGCCACCATTGTCGAATCCTCTCCCTGTCTATGACGGGAGAAATGGCATAGGCGGCGCGGCTTGCCGAGCGCTCCGGCGATCTATCGCCCGGAGGTTACCAGGTGCCGGTCCGCCGGTGCGTCCGCTCGATGGCCGCGAGCGCTTCACCGGCAAGCTCGCACTGCCGCTCGAGACTATCGTTGGCACCTTCGACGAAAGCGACGCGCGTGCCGTTCTCGATGCAGCGGCTGAAGCGGATTACGACCCCGCCACACGTAGCCAGCCCGTTCGCGAAATCGATGTTCCAGGCGCGGATGGAATCTTGTTTCGGCACACCGTCCCGATAACAGAACGCCTATCGGCCGTCGCTTGACGATACGCGACAGGGCTTAGACCTTGGTCGCAAGATCACCGAAGGGGTCGCACGATCAGCGAAGGCGGGGACGCAGGTGGGAAGAAGGGGGGATAACCCGCGTCCCCTGGTCGAACGTTGGGGGGCAACGTCCGATCTCGCTGATCACCACCCGTTTGCCGGAAACCGCCCGGGTCGCCTATCATACCCACGTATTAGGTAGTCACCCAAAAGCCTTCCCCGGCTAGCTCTGCCAGCCGCCGCCAAGCGCCCGGAACAGGGCGATCTGCGTCTCGGCCACCTGTGCGTCGGCATTGGCGAGATCGGCTTCGGCCGTCGCCAAGGTACGCTCGGAGTCGAGCACGACGAGGAAGTCCACCCTGCCCTCGCGCAATTGCGCGCGGCTTATGTTCGCGGCGATCCGCGCCTGCTCCGAGGCCTGCTTGAGCGCGACCTGGCGTTCGAGCGAGTGCGAATAGGCCGACAGCGCGGTCTCGGTCTCCTGCAGCGCACGCAGGACGGTGCCGTCGAACGTCGCCAGCGCCGCCTTGGTCGAGGCTTCTGCCTGCGCGACCCGGGCGCGGCCGCCCTCCATGTTGGGGAAGGCCCAGGACAGTAGCGGCCCGGCCAGCCAACGAAACGGTCCCGCGCCGAACATGTCGCCGAGCGAATTGCCCGTCGAACCGACCGAGGCACCGAGCGTGATGCGCGGATAGAGCTCTGCCGTGGCCACGCCGACGCGCGCGGTTTCGGCCGCGAGCTTGCGCTCAGCCTCGCGCACGTCGGGTCTACGAGCCAATAGCGCGCGGCCGTCTCCCACCGGAATGGGGCGTTCTAGGCGGAGCGTGGCCGCGCGCATCCCGACCGAGGGGGGGAGTTCGGCCGGGGCCCTTCCGGTCAGGAAAGCCAACCGGAAGAGAGCTGCATCGCGCTGGGCGCGAAGCGGGGGGATCGTCGCGCGCTGCTGGTTGAGCAGCGCCTCGACGCGCGAAACGTCGAGCCGGCTGGTGCGGCCGGCTTCGAAGCGCTTGGTGGTGAGCGTGGCGGTCTTGTCGAGCAGTTCGAGCGTGCGCTCGGCCACGGTGATGCGCTCGGCCGCCGAGGAGGCGTCGGCATAGGCGCGCGTGGTCTCGGCAACCACGGCGACGCGGACGACGTCGGCCGCGGCCTGCGCCGCCTCGCTATCGCCGCGCGCGGCCTCGATGCCGCGGCGTACGCGGCCGGCAAGGTCGACCTCGTAGGACACCGACAGCCCGGCATCAATGTTCCAGTCCTCGCGCTGGAGCCCCGGTGCGGTCTGTTGCGCGGGCAGCCGGCGATAGTTCGCACCGGTCGACACCGCAGTCTGCGGCAGCAGGTCCGAGCGGCTCTCGCGCAGCAGGGCACGGGCGCGCTCGATATTGGCCAGGGCCACGCGCAGGTCGGTGTTGGCCTTCAGCGCGTCGGCGACGAGGCCGTCGAGCACGGGATCCTGATAGAGACGCCACCAGTCGCCCTGCGGCGCCTCTGCGGTGACCGCGGCCGACTGGGCGCCGATGAAGCCCTGCTCGGCCGAAGCCGAAGCGACGGGGCGATGATAGTCGGGACCGGCGGCGCAGGCGGCCAGCGCGAGGCTGCCGACGGTCACTGCAAGGAGATTACGAAAGCGCTGCATCACGATTACTCCGCAGGCTCGAGTTGAATGGTCCGATCGCCGTCGCGGCGCGCTTCGCGGCGACGCTTCATCGCCTCCGCCAAGGTCCGCGTCGCGACGTAGAAGGTCGGCGTGAAGACGAGACCGAAGAAGGTCACGCCGAGCATGCCCGAGAACACCGCGGTGCCCAGCGCCTGGCGCAGTTCGGCGCCCGGTCCGCCCGCGATCACCAGCGGCACGACGCCGAGGATGAAGGCGAAAGAGGTCATCAGGATCGGCCGCAGACGATCCTGCGCGGCCCGGATCACCGCCTCGACCGGATTGAGCCCGTCCTGCTCCTCGGCCTGCTTGGCGAATTCGACGATCAGGATCGCGTTCTTGGCGGCAAGGCCGATCAGCACGACGAGACCGATCTGGGTGAGGATGTTGTTGTCCATCCCCCTCAGGTTCACGCCGACCATCGCCGCGAGCAGCGTCATCGGCACGATCAGGATGATCGCCAGCGGCAGCATCAGGCTCTCGAACTGCGCGGCGAGCACGAGGAAGACGAACAAGGTCGCCGCGGCGAAGACCAGGATCGCGGCATTGCCCGCGGCCTTCTGCTGGAAGGCGACCTCGGTCCACTCGGTGGTGACACCAGCCGGCAGGTTCTGGGTCAGCCGCTCCATCGCCGCCAGCGCCTGGCCCGAGGAGTGGCCGGGTGCGGTATCGCCCTCGATGTCGATCGCCGGATAGAGGTTGTAGCGCGTCGCACGATAGGGGCCGGTCTTGTCCTGCAAGGTCGCGACCGCGCCGATCGGCACCATGGCGCCCGAGTTCGAGCGGGTCTTGAGCTGGGCGATGTCGCCGACGTCGTCGCGGAACGGCAGGTCGGCCTGGGCGATCACACGATAGGTGCGGCCGAGCAGGTTGAAGTCGTTGACGTAGGCCGAGCCGAGATAGACGCCCAGGGTCTCGAACACGCGTGCCGGCGGCACGCCGATCATGTCGGCCTTGGCGCGATCGACGTCGGCGAAGATGCGCGGGGCCGAGGCCTCGAACTTGGTGTGGACCATGGCGAGGTTCGGATCCTTGTTCGCCTCGCCGATCACACCCCAGACGATCTTGTTGAGCTCGGCATAGCCGTGACCCGAACGGTCCTGGACTTCGAGCTTGAAGCCGCCACCGGTGCCGATGCCGCGGATCAGCGGCGGCGGGATCACGAAGACGCGGCCGGCATCAACGCTGGCGGCGATCTTGCGCGCCTCGCCCATGATGAAGGCTTCGGTCTGGCCGTGCTTGCCGCGTTCGGAGAACTTGTCGAAGACGAGGAAGGCCGCGGCGGCGTTGGGCGCCATGGTCCCGGTCGGGCCGTGGAACCCCGCGAGCATGACCGCCCCCTTGACGCCGGGGATCTTCATCATCTTGGCCGACGTCTCGCGCAGGACCTTGTCGGTCTGCGTCAGCGAGGTGCCGGCGGGCATGAAGGTCGCGGCCAGGACATAGCCCTGGTCCTGCTGCGGCACGAAGCCGACTGGCGTTGCCGAGAAGACGAGACCCGTCAGAACCAGCAGCGCGCCATAGGCCAGCAGCATGGTCTTGCGAACCGTCAGCATGCGGCGCGTGGTGCGCGCATACCAGTCCGACAGGCGATCGAAGGCAGCGTTGAAGCGCTTGCCACCCCAATAGGCCATGCGCGCCCAGCGCCCCTCGGGCTCGTGCTCTTCCTTCGGGCGCAGCAGCAGCGCGGCCAAAGCAGGCGACAGGGTCAGCGAGAGGATCAGCGAGATGATCGTCGCGCTCGAGATCGTCACCGCGAACTGGCGATAGAATTCGCCGGTCAGGCCGGTCAGGAACATGGTCGGGATGAACACGGCGCAGAGCACGAGCACGATCGCGACGAGCGCGGTCGAGACCTCGTCCATCGACCGGTGCGAGGCTTCGCGCGGGGACAGCCCGTGCTCGAGATTGCGCTCGACGTTCTCGACCACGACGATCGCGTCGTCGACGACGATGCCGATGGCGAGCACGAGCCCGAACAGCGAGAGGTTGTTGAGCGAATAGCCGACCCCCGCGAGCACCGCGAAAGTGCCGATCAGCGAGACCGGGATGGCGATCACCGGGATCACCGCCGCGCGCCACGACTGGAGGAACACCAGGATCACGATGACGACCAGGACCACGGCCTCGAACAGCGTGTGCTGGACCGCGTTGATCGATTCGCTGATGAACTCGGTCGGGTTGTAGAACACGTCGTGCTTGAGGCCCGGCGGGAAGGTCTTGGACGCCTCCGCCAGTTCGGCCTTCACCGCCTCGGCGGCCGCGAGCGCATTGGTGCCCGGACGCTGGAACACGCCGATGCCGACCGAAGGCTGGCCCGAGAAGTAGAAGTTGATGCCGTAGTCCTCGGCACCGAGCTCGACCCGGGCGACGTCGGACAGGCGCGTCAGGCGCCCCTGGGCATCGGTCTTGATGACGATGTTGGAGAACTGCTCGGGCGTGGTGAAGCGGCCCTGCGTCTCGAGGTTGATCTCGTAAGCCGAACCCGTCGCCTCGGGCGGGCGACCGATGGAACCGGCCGCGACCTGGACGTTCTGATTGCGCAGCGCAGCGACGATCTCGCCCGCGGTCATGTCGCGCGCGGCAGCCCGGCCCGGATCGATCCACACGCGCATCGCATAGTTGCGCGCGCCGAAGATCTGCACGTCGCCCACGCCGTCGAGGCGGGCGATGCGATCGCGCAGCTGGGTCAGCGCGTAGTTGGACAGATAGGCGGTATCGAGCGAATTGTCGGGCGAGGTCAGATTGGCGACCAGCAGGAAGTCGGGCGTCGACTTGCGCGTCACGACACCCTGGCGGCGGACCTCCTCGGGCAGACGCGGCTCGGCCAGGGCAACGCGGTTCTGCACGAGCACCTGCGCCTCGTCGAGGTCGACACCCTGCTTGAAGGTCGCGGTGATCGTCAGGCGGCCGTCGCCGGTCGACTGGCTCGACAGGTAGAGCATGTTGTCGACGCCGTTGATCTCCTGCTCGAGCGGCGCGGCGACCGTGTCGGCGATCGTCTCGGACGAGGCGCCCGGGTAGGTCGCGCTGACCGTCACGGTCGGCGGCACGACGTCGGGATATTGCGCGATCGGCAGGCCGAAGAAGGCCAGCGCGCCGACGATGGTGATGATCACCGCGATCACCCCGGCAAAAATGGGGCGCTGGATGAAGACATGGCTCAGGCGCATGACGCTCTCGTCCTTGTACGTGTACCGTTCGCGCCGCGGATCGCAGGCGCACTTCGGGCCGGAACCGGCCCGCTATGGGTGCTTCAGTTGACCGGCAGGAGTGTCGCCTGCGAGGCGGCAGGAACGCGCGGCGGCGCGGCCACGGCCTTGGTCGGGGTGATCTGGCCCGCGACCGGCTTCACCTTCTGCCCGGGCTGGGCGAACTGGGTGCCGGTGATGACCACGCGCTCGGTCGGCTGCAGGCCCGAGCGGATCACGCGCAGCCCGTCGGCCAGGGCGCCGACCTCGACCGGGCGCACCACGACCGTGCCGTCCTTGGCGACGACATAGACCACCTTGCGGGCCTGGTCGGTGACCACCGCGCCATCGGGCACGAGCAGCGCCTGGTGCGGCGCGCCGCCGTTCATGCGCATGTTGCCGAACATGCCGGGGACCAGGAAATATTCGGGATTGGCGATCACCGCGCGACCGCGGATCGTGCCCGAACCGTTCTCGATCGCGTTGTCGGTGAAGTCGACGCGACCCTTCCAGGTGTAGCCGGCTTCGTCCTGCAGCTTGATCTCGACCTCCTGCGCCTGAGCGCCACCTTGCTGCTGCGCGCGGCGCTGCTTGAGGTAGAGCGCTTCGGAACCGTCGAAGGCGAAGTAGATCGGGTCGAGCGCATTGATCGTCGTCAGCACGGTCGCATTGGCGGCGGAATCACCGGCAACGAGATTGCCGATGTCGGCACGGCGATCGGACACGCGGCCGGTCACCGGCGCGCGGATCTGGGTGAACTCGACATTGAGCTGGCGGCTACGAACCTGCGCCTGGGCGGCGGCGAGCGAAGCCTGGGCCGACTGCACGCGGGCGCGCAGAGTATCGATCTCCTCGGCGCTAACCGCCTGGTCGGCGATCAGCCGGCTGGCGCGAGCCAGCTCGCTGCGCGCGAGCGTCAAGGCGGTCGAGGCCGCGGCAGCCTGGGCGCGAACCTCGGCAAGCGCGGCGGTGAACGGCCGCGGGTCGATCGTGAAGAGCAACTGGCCCTTCTGGACGACGTCGCCGTCCTTGAAATGGATGCCGACGAGTTGGCCCGAGACGCGCGGACGCACCTCGACCGCCTGGCTCGCCTCGAAGCGGCCGACATAGTCGTCCCAGTCGGTGACCGTGCGCGACAGCGGTGTGGCCACGGTGACCACGGCTGGCGGCGGCGGAGCGGCCTCGCTGCTACCGCTCCACCACCGCGTCACGGCATAGAGCAAGATCACGCCTACCAGGGGAAGGAGATAGTAGGCGGCCTTGCGTTGCCGATACCAGGGGATGGTCTCCGTCGACTCGTTGTGCGAATCGGCCTTAATGTCGGAAAGGTACATGGAAACCGCCACTTGCTTGGAGGTCAGCGTTACTGACCGGTACGTCTCTTGCCTGATACGTACCGTTCTGTTACATTAAGTCAAGATGACGACGAGGATGGACTGTCTGCGATATGGCTAAAAATGCTGACGCATGCGGCGAGCTTGAAACGGAAAATGCCCGGAAAACCGCGGCTTCAAAGATTTTCGATACGGCTCGCGATCTTTTCTATCAGCGCGGTGTGCGCGCGGTTGGCGTGGACGAGATCGTCTGCGAAGCCGGCGTGACCAAGCCGAGTCTCTACCGCGCCTTCAAGTCGAAAGACGATCTGGTCGCGGCCTGCCTGCGCGAAAGCGGGCGCGAGGGACGCGAGGCGATCGAGCTGGCGCTGGCGAATGCCGGCGACGATCCGCGCGCGCGGCTCGACGCGCTGCTGTGCCACTATGGCGACAAGATCAACCGGCCCGATTTCCGCGGCTGCCTGATGAGCAATGTCGCGGTGGAACTGCCCGAACCGGGTCATCCGGGGCGCGAGGTTCTCCAGGAATGCAAGGCGGAGATGCGCGAGATCTTCCTGGGCCTGACAAAGGCCCTGCCCGTGAACGATCCCGAAGGTCTTGCCGACGGGCTGATCCTCATCATCGAAGGCGCGATCGCGACCTGTCACGTCTTCGGCACGCAGGGCCCCGCCCATTCGATGATGGCGACGTGCAACGCGGTGATCGAGGCCAATCTCCGGCGCTAAGCCTGCACCCGAGCGTATGGCGGCGGGTCGAACGCCCCGCCGCCTCCGGCATCACATCGGTTCGAGCGGCATCGGGATCGCGCGCGCAGGCAGCGCCTCGTTCATGAACTCGACCAGGCCCACCCAGTATTGCATCAGGCACTGCTCGACCGCCTCGACACCGCGCTCGGTCAGACGCACGTCCTTGGCGCGCTGATCCTGGGCGCTGCCCTCGCGCGCGATCAACCGCTTCAGCTCGAGCACGCCGATCCACCGCAGCGCCGTGGTCGGCGGCGAGTTCGAGGCCAGGCACACGCTGGTCGTGCGCAGGCTGCGGCCTTCGGCGTGGTTGATGTAAAGATCGAGCAGGATGTCCCAGGCCGGTTCGGATAGCAGTTCGGCCGTCAGGAACTTCCGCCGCTTCGCTCGCGAGGCGTAGAGCACCTTCGCCAGCTTCGCGAGATTGGGCGCGAGCAGTTCGCCGCCCGGCTGCTCGACCAGCAGCGCAGGGGATGCGCCCGAACTGCAAGTGCAGGCGCCGCGCTCGTGGATCGCGCTGGGGCACGACGCCGGCAGCGTAATCGGTTCGAAATCGGGGTTCTTCATGGGATTGAGCTCCGCGCCGTTCCGCATTGTCTGGTCCTCACGCCTCGGCGAACTGGCCGAGCCGCATTTCCCGGTATTGCTCTGCCATGGCGGCCTGTTCGGGCAGCAGCGCGTCGACGAAAGGTTCGACATGGCCATCGCCCAGCAGCAGCGACGGACACTGACCTTCGAAGTTGTTGAGGCTGGGCAGGTGCTGACGATAGCCCACCAGCGCTGCCACCTCGGGCGCGAAGATCTTGGCGACTTCGGGCGGATAGGCCAGCCACTGGTTCTCCCAGGGCTTGAGCCAGCCCAGGCAATAGCTGATGATCAGGCCGCGGCGCGATTGCGACGCGTGGTTCTCGCCGCCCGAATGCATGGTCGAGCCCAGGAAGATGCAGGCCGAGCCCTTGGGCATGACCGCCGAGATCGCGTCCTCGTCGGGCAGCAGCGGTTCGCTCTGATCCTTGTGGTTCGATCCCGGCCAGACGCGGGTGGCGCCATTGCGCTCGGTGAAATCATCGAGCGCCCACATCACGTTGATTATGTATTCGGTCTCGCCCTTGGGAGTCCACCACATGTCGTGATCGCGATGCGGCCCCTGCGCCGGCGCGCCGGGGAAGATCTCGATCGCCTGGGTCAGGTTGAGCTGGAGCGAATGGCAGTTGGGCTGCAGGATCGAGTTGACTATGTCGTAGACCAGATCGTGCAGCACCAGCCCCTGCGCCGAGCGCGAGCGGGCGAGGACGCGGCCAAGGCGCTTGGTTTCGGCGCCGTAGAACGGACCCTGGCAATAGGGCACGGCATCGAAATGCGGCGCGAGTTCGTCGCCGATCGCGTCGATCGTCGCGGGACAGGCGATTTCGTTGAGGATCAGATAGCCGTCGCGGCGAAGCTGGGCGACGAGAGCCGGAACGTTGGCGAGATCATGGGTCATGGTCGTATCTCCGGTCGAAAGGGTCAGGCGACGAGCGCCGGCGCGTGCTCGATCATGCGCAGCACGGGCATGTCATGGCGCCAGGCCTCGTTGGTCAGCGCGAGCGAATGCCGGTCGAGCCGGATCTGCAGCGCGCCGATCAGCGAACCGGCCACGATTTGCGGCATGCCCAGCGGCTTGATGTGCCAGCCCGAGCTCAGCAGCTGGGTCAGGAAACCGAAGTCGCAGACCGCGGTGTACTTGGTGACCCCCATCTCTAGCCCGAACTCGATCATCGCCCGCCCCAGCATGTTGCGGACCATCAGCCGGTCGCGCACGGGCACCGACGGCGACACCACCAGCCGCGTGATCTCGCGCACGCTCGGACCGCGCGGCAGCGTCCCCTCGCAGAGGAACGGGAACACGTCGGCCAGCATGTGTGAGCCCGTGGTCGGCAGCAGCCGGACCGAACCGAGATGGTCGCCCGAGGCGACATCGCGCAGGATCAGGTAGTCGGCGAGATCGTTGTCGTACTGATCGGCTTCCTGGACGCCGTCATGCGGGATGTCCCAGTTCAGCGTATCGACGAAGACCTGCTTGCGGTCTTCGTGCATGGTTCGGAAGAGGTGTGCATTGGCCGCGCGATCGGATCGCGTAAGATGCTGAATCATTTAAGCGATTTCCCACAATTTGCGTGGGATCAAGATCGCTCAAACGCGCGCGGTCGGCATGTCTTAGATCTAAGGTATTGACCCTAGAACAGCTCGCTGAACGGCAGCGAGCCGTCATAGAGCGCGCGCAGCACCACCTGGATCCGCGTCGACACGTCGTAACGCTCGCGCGCGGTCTGGATGTAGGTGGTGACGGTCGATTGCGAGAGGCCGAGGATCTTGGCGATCTCCCAGTCGGACTTGCCGCGCGCGACCAGCGCGATGCATTCGAGCTGGCGCTGGGTCAGCTTGACCGGCATCCGATCGGGCAGACGGCGCATGGCCGTGACCAGCGTCCGCGCAGCCTGGAAGGCGAAGGAGCCGACGAGCTGCGCCATCGGGAAATTCGCGCGCGGCACGTCGTGCCCCGGCCCCACCGCGAAGTTGCACGAACCGTTGAGCTCGCCCGGCACGTTGGCCGGCACGGTGAAGCCGTCGACGATCCCGGCCTGGCGCGTGCGCTCGGTCAGTTCGCGGTGCGCCGCGGTGACCGTGATGAACTCGCCGACCTGATCCCAGCCGAAGCCCACCGCCGAACGCTGCGCCGCCAGCAGGATCGGATCGTTGCTGACGATGTCGTCGTTGATGTATTGATCGACCCAGGCCTGCGGATAGTCGCTGAGCGCGACGAAGTCCTCGGTCACGACGTGTTCGACCATGGTCCCCATCGGCCGCAGGTCGACGTGATGCACGAGCGCGAAGTGATCGAAATCCATCTCGCGCGTGATGTCCTGCATCAGGCAATGCAGATCATGGGGCGTTCGAACGCCGCGCGAGAGGTCTATAAAGGCCTGTACGTCCTGGAGCTTTGACATGGCAAAGGCTCAAATTGCGACTTGCTGCTGGTATGTCCATAATGGCTATAGTTAGCCGGCGGGAGCAAGCCCATAATTTCCGATACTTATTAGGTATCTGTGCAAATAACTATTAGCGCCCCGACGATCGTCGCGCGCACAAGCGCCCCACCCCGCGGGTCGAGGGCGATCTTCGAGTCGTTCTATGGCGACGACGAACTGCGGCGCTGACGGGCTTCAGGCGGCGATCGGCAGAACCTCGACCGGGGCCTGCATCCGCTCCGGACCGACGGATGCGATCTCGGGCGCGGCCGTTTCCAGCGAGACCTGGCCGCTGCGTTCGAGCTTGCCCCAGCCCACCTTCGGACCGCTGAGCGCGGCGAAGACGGCCTTGAGCACGACGGCGTAGAGCAGTTGGCGATAGCCGAACCGCTGCATCAGCAGGCGCAGCGCCGGGAAGCCCTCCTCGCGGCCGTCGAGGCGGTAGGCGATCCAGCCGCAGGTGAGATCGATCGCGGTGAAGGCGAGCCAGAAGCCGAGGATCGTCAGCAGATCGCCCTGCATCGTCGGGAAGCCGTGGTTGATCAGGCGCAAGCCCGTGTCGATCAGGCTGGCGACCAGCGCCAGGTCGATGATCGGCGAGATCAGGCTGAACAGGATCTGGAACAGCCAGGCCTGCGGCATGCCGAAGCGGGCAAGGCCGCGCGGCTGGCCGGTCATCAACGCGGCGCGATGCTTCCACAGGCACTGGAGCGTGCCGTAGGCCCAGCGATAGCGCTGCTTGAACAGCGAACGGAAGGTCTCGGGCGCCTCGGTCCAGGCGATCGCATCGACGTCGCAGGCCACCTTCCAGCCCTCGCGCTGGATCGCGATCGTCAGGTCCTGGTCTTCGGCCAGGGTGTCGGCCGGATAGCCGCCGACCGCGTCGAGCGCGGCGCGGCGCCAGGCACCGACGGCGCCGGGCACGACGGTGATCGCATCGAGCGCCGACAGCGCGCGGCGTTCGAGCCCCTGCGCGGTGATATATTCGATCGCCTGCCAGCGCGTGACGAGATTGATCCGGTTGCCGATCTTGGCATTGCCCGCGACCGCGCCGATCGCCGGATCGGCGAACCAGCGGACGAGCTTGGCGATCGTATCGGGTTCGAACTGGGTATCGGCGTCGAGCGCGATGACGACGTCACCCTTGGCGATCCTGAGCCCCTGGTTGAGCGCATTCGCCTTGCCGCCGTTCGGGATCGTCAGCAGCGTCACGCGCGGATCGATCGCGAAGGCATGGTCGACGATTTCCGAGGTCCGGTCGGCCGAGCCGTCGTCGATGACGATGACCTCGATGCGCGGGCCGGTGCTGGCGAGAATGCGCCGCACCGAGGCCTCGATGACCATTTCCTCGTTGTAGGCTGGGATCAGCACCGAGACGAAGCTGGGTACGAGATGCGGCGCCGGATCGGGCGCGCGATATGTGCGCGCGTTGCGGCAGGCGAGCACGGTCAGCACCAGCGAGCGGGTTATGCCGAGCGCGATCGCCGTGAGAAACAGGACGACCAGCGCCTTGGCCCCGCCCGAGAGGCCGGCGAACAGACCGCCGGCACCTTGCGCGACCACCTGCTGCGTGCCCTGGAGCGGCGGCATGACGGCATCGCGCTCGAGCCCGGCGAGACGCGAGACCGTGACGAACTCATAGCCGCGCGCGCGCAGCTGGCGGATGATCTCGGGCAGCGCCTCGACCGTGGCGGTGCGATCGCCGCCGCTGTCGTGCAGCAGGACGATCTGGGTCGAACGCTGGGCATTGCCAGATTCGACCTGCGCGACGGTCTTGGCGACGATCGAACGCGCGTCGGTCTCGGACCAATCGAGCGGATCGACATTCAGACCGACCGAGAGATAGCCCATGTCGGCAGCAACGCGCGCGGCGCGCAGCTCTTCGGGCGTGTTGGGATCGGCGTCCCCCAGATAGGGCGCACGGAACAGCCGCATCGAGCGGCCGGTATAACTCTCCACCAGCCGCTGCGTGGTGTTGAGCTCGAGCTGGATCGCCGATTCGGGCAGGCGATCGAGATCGGCGTGAGTGGTCGAATGGTTGCCGAGTTCGGAACCCTCGGCGATGATCCGACGCAGCAGGTCGGGCTCACCCAGAGCATTGGCGCCGGTGACGAAGAAGGTCGCGGTCGCCTTCTCGCGCTTGAGCACGTCGAGGATCTGCGGCGTCCACTTGGCATCGGGGCCGTCGTCGAAGGTCAGCGCGACAAGGCGACGATGATGGCCGGCACGCTGGACGAGGTTGGTGGTCGGCAGCGCGGTATAGCTGGCCTGGCGGATCAGGCCGTCGGTGCCGGGCACGCCCTCGCGACGGCCGGGCTGTGCGGCGCTGGCGAGACGCAGGACCTCGCCGTTGCCGATGAGTTCGACGTTGTCCTGCGTCGGCAGGTGGTCGAAGGCCGGCTGACCGCCACGCGGCGTCGCCAGCGCGGTCCAGAAGCCCGGGTCCTCGCTGCCCAGGCGCCAGAGCGCGACGCCGCCGGCACCGAGCCGCTGCGAGACCTGAAGCTGGTTCCAGGTGCTGATCGCGTCGAGCATCCACACCTGGTGGCGCACGCCGCGCTCCTCATAGGCGAAATGGCTGTTCCCCGTGCGCGGATCGAAGCGCGGACGGACGCCCGCCGCCACGGCCTTTTCCCAGGCCTGGGCAACGGTTATGCCTTCGGCCCGGCCCTTGCCCCAGTCGTAGGCGTAGTTGCCGAGTGCGACGATCGCCTTGTCGCGGCCGATCGCCTGAACGGCCGCGGCGAGGTGCTGTGCGAACCACGGCTGCGACGCGATCGGCCCGGGCTCGCCGCCCGGCCAGTGCTCGTCGTAGGCCATGAGGAAGATGCGGTCGGTGACCGCGGCATAGGCGGAAAGGTCCCAAGCGGGATCGGCGACCGGCGCGGCGATCGTCACGATCAGGCCGCGCGGGGCGAAGCGGTCGTGGATGTCCTTGAGGAAGGCGAGATAGGCCGGATGCGCGTCGGCGGGCAGGTCTTCGATGTCGAGCACCACGCCAGCCGCGCGTTCGGCCGCGAGCGTGTGCTCGACCTTGGCGATGAAACGGCCACGCGCCACCGGATCGGCGAAAAGGCGCGCGCTGTTACGGCCGTCCCAGGTGCCGGCTTCGTCGACGTTCTGGATCATCAGGAGGAGTTTGGCCTGGCTCTGACCGTCGAGCACTTCGCGCAGATGCGCGTCGCTCTCATAGCGCCAGGCGTGATCGCGCCCGTGGAAGCTGGCGAGACCCGCGGCGACCCAATCGAGCTGGCCGACGTGGGCGGCGAGCGAGGCGCGGCCGGCCTCGTCCCAGGGCATGTAGAAACCGAAGCGCTCGGCCGCGGCGGAGGTGGAAACCTGCGATGCCGGAAGCCAGGCCCCCGGCGCGGAATCGGTGACGACGGGGCCGGAGGCTACCGGCTTCGGTCGTTCGGCGGCATGGGCGCTGGCGAAGGCCGGCGCGACGTGGCGCTCCATGAACAGCACTTCGGCCAGCAACACCGTTGCGGCGATCGCCAGGATGATACCGATGCCCCAGGCGGCCGCACGGACGCGCACGGCACGACGGCCGCTGGGATCATGAAAAATCTGGAAGTCCAACGCGCCCGCCACTGCTGGTTTTTGTCAGCAGCGCGCTAGGGGAAAATGGATAATTCTCCCTTAACCATGGCCCTCGGGAACTGGACTTTTTCGCAGAAATTCAGCTCCAGACGGCCTCGGGCGGCAGGCTCATCAGGATCGCGTCGATGTTGCCACCGGTCTTGAGGCCGAACAGCGTGCCGCGATCGTAGACAAGGTTGAATTCGGCATAGCGGCCGCGCCATTCGAGCTGCTGGAGCTTGTCCGCGGACGTGAAGTCCATACCCATGCGCCGCCGCACGAGCCGCGGGAACACCGCGAGGAAGGCCTGCCCGACGGCCTTGGTGAAAGCGAAGTTCGCTTCCCAGGCGTCGGTGTCGGCGCATTCGAGGTGATCGTAGAAGATGCCGCCGACGCCGCGATGCACCTTGCGGTGCGGGATGTAGAAATAGTCGTCGGCCCACTGCTTGTAGCGATCGTAGTAGCCCTCGCCGTGCGCGTCGCAGGCGGCCTTGAACGCGGCGTGGAATTCGGCGGTGTCCTCGTCGTAGGGGATCGGCGGATTGAGGTCGGCGCCGCCCCCGAACCAGGCCTTGGTCGTCGTCAGGAAGCGCGTGTTCATGTGCACCGCGGGAACGTGCGGATTGGCCATGTGCGCGACGAGGCTGATGCCGGTGGCCGAGAAGGCCGGCTTTTCCGCCGAAGCGCCGTTGATCGTGCCGGCGAAGTCGGTCGCGAGATCGCCGACGACGGTCGAGATGTTGACCCCGACCTTCTCGAAGACCTTGCCCTTCATCAGGCCGCGCGTGCCGCCACCGGTCTCGCCCGCTTCCCCGCCCTCGACCGCGGCGCGCTGCCACGGGGTGTAGTCGAAAGCCGCATCGCTGCCGGCCTCGCGCTCGATCGCCTCGAACTCGGCGCAGATCGAATCGCGCAGTTCCTGGAACCAGTCACGGGCGCGGGCGGTATAGGGGGTCCAGTCGGTCATCGGGACCGCTTGCCAAAACCGGGGCGGTCCGGCAAGGGCAGCGCATGGTTCCCTTTTCGTTCGCCGGTGAAGAGATGCGGCTGGTCGATGGCCGCGCGCTGTTCTGGCCGCGCGAGCGGGCGCTGCTCGTCGCCGACCTGCATCTCGAGAAAGCGAGCTTCTTCGCCAGCCACGGCCAGCTCCTGCCGCCCTACGACAGCCGCGAGACCCTCGAACGGCTGGCCTCGGCGGTGCGCGAGACCGAAGCGCGGCGCGTCTATGCGCTCGGCGACAATTTCCACGACGGCAAAGGCAGCTTGCGCCTGGAGCCGCATGCCGCAGGCATGCTCGCGGCGCTGACTCGCGCGCTCGACTGGGTGTGGATCACGGGCAATCACGACGCGGGAGCCGAAGAGATCGCCGGAGGGGCGCTTGCGGACGAGATCGTCTCGGGCGGACTCGTGCTGCGCCACAAGGCCCAGGCCGGCGAATCCCGGCCCGAGCTCTCGGGCCATTTCCATCCGCGCCTGATGGTCTCGACGCGCGGCCGACGCATCGCCCGGCCCTGCGCCGTGATGAGCGAACAGCGGCTGATCCTGCCCGCTTTCGGCGCGCTCACGGGTGGCATGAACGCGGCCGACCCGGCGATCCTCGCGGCCATGCAACCGGCGCTTGCGATCGACGCGGTGCTCCCGGCACGCGGCCGACTGCTGCAATATCCGCTGTGGCGCGCCGCGGCCTGATTGGCACGGGTTGCACAACGGCCGATAATTCCCACTTTCCTTGCTTGCGCGATTCGATCTAAGGACGCCGCGCAGACGTTTCAGGAGAATTGACTATAGCACCCCCACCCCGGCGCATGATGACCCCGCCCGTCAAGAGCGGGCCGCGCTACAACAACATGATTCAAAGCGACAAGGTCCGCGTCATCGACGAGGCCGGCGAGAATCTGGGCGTCATGTACACGCGTGAAGCTATCGAGCAGGCGGCCGAGGTAGGCCTGGACCTGGTTGAAGTTTCGCCCAATGCCGATCCGCCGGTCTGCAAGTTCCTCGATGTCGGCAAGTTCCGCTACGAGGCGCAGAAGAAGGCCAACCTCGCGCGCAAGTCGCAGAAGACGCAGGAGATCAAAGAGATCAAGATGCGTCCGAACATCGACGACCACGACTACGACGTGAAGATGCGCAACGTGCAGCGCTTCATCGAGGACGGCGACAAGGTGAAGGTCACGCTGCGCTTCCGCGGCCGCGAGTTCTCGCACCAGCAGCTCGGCATGAACCTGCTCAAGCGCGTTCAGGACGATGTCGCGGAAATCGCCAAGGTCGAGGCCTATCCGCGCATGGAAGGCCGTCAGATGCTGATGGTGCTTTCGCCCAAGTAAGCGCACTTCCCTCTCCCGGTGGGAGAGGGACTTGGCCGCGCATCGAGCGCGCCGCTCACACAAAAATGAAAGACTATCGTTTCCCGCTGGTGGAACGCTTGACCCTGCGCGCAAGCCGCGCGTAGGAACCGCTGAACAACAGTTCAAAGGCGGGAGAGAACCATCAGCTACCTAGGCGAATTGCGCGCCGCCTGGCGCCCCCTGCTCGCGGCGACACTCGGCCTCGCGACCGGCATGTCGATGGCCGGTCCGGTCACCACCGCGCTCGCCCCGTCGCTGATCGCGGGCAATCACTGGTCGCCCGCCGATTTCGCCAAGGTCGGCTCGATCGCGCTGTTCACCTCGCTCGCCTTCCCGATAATCGGCCGACTCGCCGACGTGCTCGGCGTGCGCTTCACCGCGCTGATCGGCATGGTCACCCTGCCGCTGGCCTATCTCGCCTACAGCCTGATGGACGGCGCGCTTTCGACCTACGTCGTGATCTTCTTCATCCAGAGCCTGCTCTGCGTGACCACGACCTCGACGGTCTATACCCGCCTCGTGGTCCAGCACGTCGAGAAGGCGCGCGGGCTGGCGCTGGCGATCGCCGCTTCCGGCCCGGCCGTGTCGGGCGTGATCATGGGCCCCGTGCTCAACCATTACGTCGAGGCGCACGGCTGGCAGGCGAGCTATCAGGCGCTGGCCATTTTCGGGGCGATCGCCGGGGTCATCGTGTTCCTGCTGATCCCGCCCGAGCGGCGGACCGCGCCGGCCGCGGCTGCCGCTACCCCGGCCCCGAAGAAGCGCCGCGCGCGCGACGACTATCCGGTGATCTTCCGCAAGCCCGCCTTCTGGTGCCTGGTCGGGGCGATGCTGCTGTGCAACCTGCCCGCGACGATCATGCTCGTGCAGCTGAAACTGCTCATGCTGGCCAACGGCATCAGCGGCGAAGGCGCCGGCGTGATGCTCGCGGCAATGTCGATCGGCATGCTCGCCGGCCGCTTCGTGGCGGGTGTCTCGCTCGATCGCTTCCGCGCCGACCTGGTGTCCTTCGTGACCCTGGGCCTGCCCAGCGTCGGCCTGTTCATCATCGCCTCGAGCTGGGACGCACCCGCGGTCCTGACCTTCGCCGTGTTCTGCATCGGCTTCTCATTCGGCGCCGAGGGCGACATCATCGGCTTCCTCGTCGCCCGCCATTTCGGCGTGGAGGTCTACAGCTCGGTCATGGGCCTGCTGACCTTCTGCACCTCGTTCTCGACCGCCTCGGGCGCGCTGCTGCTGGGGATCACGATGGAGAAGACCGGCGGCTACAACCTCTATCTGATCATCGCCGGCTTCGGCGTGCTGATCGGGGCCTGCCTGCTGCTGCTGCTCGGCAAGGGCCGCGAACCGAGCGAAAGCGCGAAGGACATCGAGGAAACGGTCCCGGTCACCACGGCACCGGGCGGGGCGGCCTGAGCTAGCCCTCGGAACCCTTCCATTCGCGCCGCTCCTCGGCGGCGCGGAGGACCTCGTAGGCGAGCTGGAGCGCCTGGAAGGCCTTCGCCGCCTCGGCATCGTTCGGGCGCACGTCGGGGTGCACTTCCTTGGCCTTGCTGCGCCAGGCCTTCCGCACCGCATCGAAATCGGCGTCGGGATCGAGCCCCAGGACCTCGAGCGCGCGCAGTTCGTCGCGACTGCGGCTGCCGTCACCAGGCCCCGCCCAGGCGTTGTGCGCCGATTCGCGATAGCCGGAATTGTCGCGCTTTTCCTCGCTCTCGCGCGCTGCGGCCTCTTCGGCGGTCAGGCCGGCGAAGTAGTCCCAGCCCGAATTGTATTCGGCCGCATGCTTCTGGCAGAAATACCAGCGATCGGGGCTGTTGGGTGATTTCGGCGCCGGGCAGTCGCCGGGATCGGTGCATCCCGCGCGATCGCACAAGCGGATCTGCGCCGCCTCGCGCCCGGCTTCATAGCCTCGCCAGCGGGGAAAGCCCCAGTCATTGGATCGGCGTGCGCGGGTCATCGGGCCGAGATAGGCGTCCTGCCGGGGGCAGTGCAAGGCTTGACCCGGATTCAGGAAAGATTAACGCGGCCGGGTCTAATTGCTGCATTGCAATATCTGATAACCTACCTTACTATAATCATCCTGAGTAACCGAGGTATCGTCATGAGCAAGCAACTCGCCCTGTCGGCAGCGTTCTCCATCTTCATGATGGCGGCTTACGTTCTGCTCGGCTCGAGCGCGGTTCGCGAACCCATCATGCTCGAGGATTCGACCGCGGTTTCAAGCCCGTTCCAGGTATCGGCAGCGGCCCTGCCCACGCCTTCGACGCTGCTGTCCTTCCTGCGCTGACGCAGAAAAGCCCTCCCCCGCGAGGAGGAGGGCTTCCTAAGCCTACAAGCCTGAAAGATCGTCAGTCGATCGTGACCGTGACCGCGCGGCGGTTCTTGGCCCAGCTTTCCTCGTCCGAACCCAGAGCGATCGGGCGCTCCTTGCCGTAGCTGACCGTCGTCACGCGCGACGCATCGACGCCGAGGCTGACCAGATAGTTCTTCGCCGAATTGGCGCGACGCTCGCCCAGCGCGAGGTTGTAGTCGCGCGTGCCGCGTTCGTCGGCATGGCCTTCGACCGTCGCGCGCTTGGCCGGATACTTCATCAGCCACTGTGCCTGGGTCTGCAGCGCGGCCGCATCGACGCTGTCGATGTTGTACTTGTCGGTGTCGAAGTAGATCGTGTCCTGACCCGCCATCTGCTGGACGAAATCCGCCTGGCTACCGGGGATGATGCGGTTCGCGCCATCGTCGGTCTGGGTGGCGACGCCGGTCGGCTCGGGCGGAAGTTGCTTGGGGGCCTTGCTGGCACAGGCGGCCATGGCGAGGGACCCGGCCAGCAGACAGACGGCGGCACCGGTTTTCGTACGCCCAATCATCGCGTTCTCCTTCTCAGAATGCAAAAGCATCAAGACGCCCATGTGTGTAGAGTGGAACACATGAACGACAGGTTGGTGCCCTTCGGCGCCAAAACGCTTCAGGGCTGGATTGGACCCCAGGCCGGATCGGACGCGTCGGCGGGGGTCTGAAGCCTCCGCTCGTTGCGACCAGTTAGATCCACCTGCCAGATTGACGTCTTGCCCGAGTTTTTCTCGGTGCGGAAGAACTGGATGATGCGTCCGTTCGGCGCCCAGGTCGGCGCCTCGTCCTGCCAGCTGTCGGTCAGGTGCCGCATCGAGCCGCCACCGGGGCTCATCACGCCGACGCGCAGGTTGCCGGCGATGTGGGTGAAAGCGATCTGATCGCCGCGCGGGCTCCACTCGGGCGTCGCGGCGCGGCCGCCGAAGAACGAGATGCGCTTCTGGTCCGAACCATCGGCGTTCATCACATAGACCTGCTGACTGCCCGAGCGATCGCTCTCGAACACGATCTTGCTGCCATCGGGCGAGAACGAGCCGCCGACGTCGAGGCCGGGGCTGTCGGTCAGCTTGACCGGGGTGCCGCCGCCGGCCGACGAGATCTTGTAGATGTCGGTGTTGCCGGCGATGGCCATCGAATAGAGGATCCACTTGCCGTCGGGCGACCAGCGCGGCGCGAAGGTCGGATAGGAGTTCGCCGTGATCAGCCGCTGCTGGTTGGTCGACAGGTCGTAGACGTAGATTCGCGGATTGCCGTTGAGGTACGACAGGTAGAGGATCTGCTTGTAGTCGGGCGAATAGCGCGGAGTCAGCGCGGTCGCCTGGCCGCTGGTCAGGTAGCGGTGGTTGGCGCCGTCCGAATCCATGATCGCGAGCCGCTTCATGCGGCGGTTCTTCGGGCCGGTCTCGGCAATGTAGGCGATCTTCGAATCGAAGAACGGGCTCTCGCCCGAGAGGCGCGAATAGACCATGTCCGAGCACTTGTGCGCGGCGCGGCGCCAGTCGGCGGGGCCGACCTGCCAGCCGCCCTTCACGAGCTGCTGCTTGAGCTGGACGTCGTAGAGATAGCAGCCGATCGTCAGGGTGCCGTCGGTGTTCTGGCGGACGTAGCCCTGGACGAGCATTTCCGCGCTGCGCGCCGACCACACCGGATAGTCGGGCGACTGGACCTGCGGATAGGCGGGCTGCGGCAGGCCGGAGGGGCCCGAGGGCTTGAACAGGCCGTTGTTGCGCAGATCGCCCGAGATCACGTCGGACAGCGCGCGGCCGAGCGAAGCCGTGGTGCCGGCATTGGTCTGCGTCGGCAGGTCCTGATCGGTGGCGAAGGCGGTGATGGCGATGCCGAGATCCTGCCAGGCGGCTTCGTCCGAGACGGTGCCACTGAGGCCGCCATCATCGTCGACGGCCGGTGCCGGCGCGGGAGCCGTGGGTACGACGGGCTGCGGTGTGATCGTCGGAGCCGATTGCGCCCAGGCCGGACCGCCGAGCGCGAGCGCGGTGGCGGCGAGAAGAAGGTTGCGGATGGTCATTGCGAGAGCCTCTTGTCGAAGCGGATCGTGACCCGCTTCCAGGTGTTGTAATATTCGTCGGGCAGATCGAACGGCGCCGCGAGTTGGACCGCGCGGATCGCCTGTTCGGCATGACGCGCAGCCTGCGGGCGGTTGGCATCGGTAATGCCTTCCTGGCGCACGACCTCGGGCCGGCCGGCGAGCGTGCCGTCGCGGTTGAGGTTCCAGCGCAGCACGGTGATCAGCTTCTCGGAATCGGCGCCTTCGGGCACCTTGCCCTGCCAGTGCGGCCGCAGCGCGCGCGAAATCGCGCCGAGCAGCGAGGCCTGCACCGCCGGCCCAGCGGCCTGGGCCGGCGGGCTGTTCGATCGCGCTGCGTTCTGCGCGCCGGGCACGCCCTTGAGGAAGTCGTCGCCGACGCGGCTCGCACCTGCAGGCCGCGTGGACGGACGCGCCGGGGCCGCGTTGGGCTGGGCCGCGGGACGGGCGGCAGGCCGAGCGGCCGGGCGCGCCGGCGCCGCGCTGGGCTTCGGCGTTGGCCGTGCGGGTGCCGCAGAGGGGCGTGGTTGCGGCCGGACGGTCGGCTTGGCCACGGGCTTGGGCGGCTGCGGCCGCATCGTCGGTTTGGGCACCGGCCGCGGCGCTGGGGCGGGACGCGGCGCGGGCGGCGGCGGAACCGGCTTGGGCTGCGGTTTGGGCGGCTCCGGCTTGGGTTCGGGCGGTGCTGGCGCCGGTTCCGCTTCGGCCGGGGCCGGCTCGCCGATGTCGGGCGCGACGTCCGGCGCCGCCTCCGCCGCGGGTTCGGGCGAAGTCGACGTGAGCGCGACTTGATCGCTGAGCGTCACCTCGATCCGCTCGGGCGGCATGACCGCCGGCGCGCCGCGCGGCTGCCACAGCAGTGCCGCCACGATGCCGACGTGCAGCACCACGGCGGCGGCGAGACCAATGCGTTCCTCGTTGCGAAGGGCGACCGCTGCCATCGTCGAACCGCTATTGGGGCTCGTCTGAACCGCGGATTACCGCGGGTTCGGTGCCGGTGGCCGTGGTGACCAGCGAGATCGAGGTGAAGCCAGCGCGATTGAGCTCGCCCATGACCGCCATGGCCCGGCCCCAGTCGATCGCCTTGTCGGCACGCAGGGTCACCAGCGGCGGCTTGCCGTCGGGTGCGGGCGGCACGGCCTCGAGCCGGTCGCCGAGTTCGCCCGGCGCCACGGGATCGTCGTCGATGTAGACCTGGCCGTCGCGCGCGACGGTCACGGTGATCTGCTCCTTCTCCTCGGACAGCGCCTTGGCGCGGCTCTCGGGAAGCTCGACCGGCACGCCCGCCTTGAGCAGCGGCGCGGTGACCATGAAGATGATCAGCAGCACCAGCATCACGTCGACCAGCGGCGTGACGTTGATTTCCGACATCGCGGTGCGTCCGCCGCGTCCCCGACGGCGCCGACTACCGCCGCCTCCTGCAAAGCCCATCGCCATGGCTCAGCCCTCCAGCTGGCGGCTGAGGCTCGCGTGGAAGCGATCGCCGAAACGCTGCAGGCTCGCCTCGAAGCCGTTCACGCGGTGCGAGAAGCGGTTGTAGGCGATGACCGCCGGGATCGCCGCGAAGAGGCCGATCGCGGTGGCAAACAGCGCTTCGGAAATGCCCGGCGCGACGACTGCGAGCGACGAGTTCTGCTGCTGGCCGATCTGGAAGAACGAATTCATGATGCCCCAGACCGTACCGAACAGACCGACAAAGGGCGCGACCGAGCCGACCGTGGCGAGGAAGTTCAGCCGGTTGGCGAGATTGTCCGCTTCCTGCGCGACGGCGGAATCAATCGCCAGGGTCAGCCGTTGCCGCGCCCCTTCGCGGTCGAGCACCTTGCCCGTGGCCGAACGCTTCCACTCCGCGAAACCCGCAGCGGCGACCTTGGCCGAAGGCACGTCGCCGCGGCCGCGTTCGTTCTGGAAGGCCTCAAAATCGCGCGCCTTCCAGAAATCCTCCTCATAGGCGGCCGAGCGCCGGCGCACGCTGCCCATGCGCAGCGAAAAGCCGACGATGATCATCCAGACCCACACGGAAGCGAGGATCAGGCCGATCATCACCACCTGCACGACGATGTCGGCATCGAGGAACAGCTTGACCGGGTTTAGATGCGTCGGCGCGCCGGCCGCGGCGTCGGTGGCCGTGGTGCTCGCGGCGGCGAGGAGGGAAAGGAGCGTCATTGGGATCCTTTGGAAGCGGGTTCGGGGGCGAAAAGGATGGAGGCAAAAGCGTCGAGCCAGGCCGAAGGTTGCGCGCGCGGCCGGCCCGAGGGGCTGACGAAGGCGACGCGGAGCCGCGCTTCGCTGAGCAGCAGGTCACCGCGCCAGGCGAGCTGGTGCATGCGGCAGGAGGCCTTGCGCAGTTCTTCGGCGCGCGTCTCGATCACCACGGCATCGTCGAGCCGGGCGGGCGACAGATAGCGGATCGACAGGTCGGCGACGGCATAGGCGCCCTCGCCCGCCTCGTGCGCGGCGCGCTGGTCGATGCCCAGCAGGCGCAGCATGTCCGAGCGCGCACGCTCGAACCAGCGCAGGTAGTTGGCGTGATAGACGACGCCCGAAAGATCGGTGTCCTCGAAGTAGGCGCGCACCGCAAAGCGATGCACAGGCCCGTCGAAACGGCCACTGGTCGGTTCGGGGAGCGACGTCATGCGACGAACCGTTTAGCCGCCGGGTGACTCCGAGGGCAACCCATGGCGGTCGCCCCGAAGCAAATCAGGCACGATTGGTCGGTGGATCGGCCCGCCGAAGCGGCGATCAATCCCCGATCATCACCCGGAACTGGCGGCCGCCGAAGATGTGGACGTGGAGATGCGGAACCTCCTGATGGCCGTGACCGCCCATGTTCACCATCAACCGGTAGCCGGGCTGGTCGAGCTCGAGCTCGCGCGTGACCGTACCGATCGCCCGGGTGAAGCCGGCGATCTCGCCGTCGGAGGCCTTCAAGGTGAAGTCATCCCAGGACACGTAGGCCCCCTTGGGGATCACCAGGACATGGACCGGCGCTTGCGGATTGATGTCGTGGAAGGCGAGCGCGTGATCGTCCTCGTAGACCTTCTTGCAGGGAATCTCCCCGCGCAGGATCTTCGCAAAGATGTTGTTCTCGTCGTAGGGCAGACGCGGATCGATCGGCATGGAGGCTCCTCAGGAAGTACGCGCGGCTTTCTCGGCGATGCCCGAAGTGCCTTCGCGGCGCTCGAGCTCGGCCAGCACATCGGCGAGCGGCACCTGCTTGGCGCCCAGCAGGACGACGAGATGGAACAGCAGGTCGGCCGCCTCGCCCACCAGGGCCTCGCGATCCTCGACCAGCGCGGCGATGACCGTCTCGGTCGCCTCCTCGCCCAGCTTCTGCGCGATCTTCTTGAGGCCCTTGGCATTGAGCTTGGCGACGTAACTCGAATCGGGATCGGCATCGCGACGCGCGGCGATCACGGTTTCGAGGCGGGTCAGGGTGTCATCTGCGGCCATGTGGGAGCCATGCGGCGGCGGCGCGGCCCGGTCAAGCCGGCTTCAGTCGCGACGCTTGCCCGCGAAGTGCCGACCGATCAGCAGGCCGGCGATGCCGAGCGAGAACAGGGTGATGCCCGAAGGGTCGGGCAATTGGACCGATCCCGCCGCATAGGCCGGTCCGGCCAGCAGCAGACTGACGGCGGACGAGGCACCCAAGGTTCGGATCATACCCACCCAGACGTTAACGCAAACTTCGGGCCAGCCGCAAAAACTCGCAGAAAACTGCGACTTCTAGTGGTTAACGTGCAGCCAGGGGGTTGGGCAGGTGTAAGCCCGACCGACAGTTTCAGCCGCGTGCGGGCAGACCGGCGGCGCGCAGGGCGGCATGGGCTTCGGCGACCGTGTGCTGACCGAAGTGGAAGATCGAGGCCGCCAGCACCGCGCTGGCATGGCCCTGGGTCACACCCTCGACGAGATGGTCGAGCGTGCCGACGCCGCCGCTGGCGATCACCGGCACCGACACCGCATCGGCGATCGCGCGGGTGAGTTCGAGATCGTAGCCGGCCTTGGTGCCGTCGCCGTCCATCGAGGTGACGAGCAGTTCGCCCGCGCCGAGTTCGGCGAGCTGCACCGCATGGGCGATGGCGTCGATCCCGGTTTCCTTGCGGCCGCCGTGGGTGAAGATCTCCCAGCGCCCGTCCTTGCGCCGCGCATCGACCGAGGCGACGATGCACTGGCTGCCGAACTTCTCGGCGATGTCCGAGACGACTTCGGGCCGCGAGACCGCGGCCGAATTGACCGCCACCTTGTCCGCCCCCGCGAGCAGCAAGGCACGCGCATCGTCGGCCGAACGTACGCCGCCGCCAACGGTCAGCGGCATGAAGCAGACCTCCGCGGTGCGCCGCACGACGTCGAGCAAGGTGCCGCGGCCTTCGTGGCTCGCCGAAATGTCGAGGAAGCAGAGCTCGTCCGCACCGGCCGCGTCATAGGTCTTCGCCTGCTCGACCGGATCGCCGGCATCGCGCAGGTCGACGAAGTTCACGCCCTTCACCACGCGCCCATCGCGCACGTCGAGACAGGGGATGACGCGGACACGGACGGTCATTGCTTGTTGGCCATGGCGATCGCCGCCGCCAGATCGAGCCGGCCGTCGTAGAGCGCGCGGCCGGTGATCACGCCCTCGATGCCGTCATTGGCGTGGACCGCGAGCAGACGGATGTCGTCGAGGCCCTTGACGCCGCCCGAGGCGATCACCGGCAGGTCGGTGCGGCGCGCGAGATCGACCGTCGCATCGATGTTGCAGCCCTTGAGCAGGCCGTCACGGCCGATGTCGGTGAAAAGCAGGCTGGCGACGCCGGCGTCCTCGAAGCGGCGCGCCATGTCGACGATCGAGACGTCGGAGACTTCGGCCCAGCCTTCGGTCGCGACCATGCCGTCGCGCGCGTCGACGGCGACGACGATGCCGCCCGGATAGGCCTTGGCCATATCCTTGACGAATTCGGGATCCTTGAGCGCCGCGGTGCCCATGACGATGCGCGACACGCCGAGGTCGAACCAGCCCTCGACCGCGTCGCGCGTACGAATGCCGCCACCGAGCTGGACGTGACCGTCGAAGGCCTCGAGGATCGCCTCGACCGCACCCTTGTTCTCCGCCCGGCCCGCGAAGGAGCCGTCGAGGTCGACGACGTGGAGATACTGCGAGCCCTGTTCGGCGAACAAGGCGGCCTGTGCGGCGGGATTGTCGCCATAGACCGTGGCGCGCGCCATGTCGCCTTCGGCCAAGCGCACGACCTGGCCCTGCTTGAGATCGATGGCGGGAAAAACGATCATGGTCTCAAGGCTTCCATTCGAGGAAACGCGAAAGGAGCGCGAGGCCGAAGGCCTGGCTCTTCTCGGGATGGAACTGGACGCCGACAACGTTGTCGCGCGCCACCGCAGCGACCACGCCGCCGCCGTGATCGGTCATCGCGGCAATGTCGCGGCCGCTGTCGGGCACGAAGTGATACGAGTGCAGGAAATAGGCTTCGCCCGGCTCGACCAGGCCTTGCGCGTGCGGCGGTACGGCGACGTCGTTCCAGCCCATGTGCGGGATCTTGATCACCGGATCGGTGACCTCGATGCGCCGCACCTCGCCCTCGATCCAGTTGAGCCCCTCTGTCACGCCATGCTCGACCCCGCGCGTGGCGAGGAGCTGCATGCCGACGCAGATGCCCAGGAACGGCGCCCCGCCGACCTGGACGCGCTCGGTCATCGATTCGACCAGATGCGGGATCGCGCGAAGGCCTTCGACACAGGCGCGGAACGAGCCGACACCGGGCAGGACGATACGATCGGCAGCGCGCACGACGTCGGGATCGGCGGTGACCTTGACGCCCTCTGCACCGGCTGCCTTGAGCGCGTTCGCCACCGAATGCAGGTTGCCCGCGCCGTAGTCGACGAGAGCAAGGACCTCAGCCATCGAGGCCGCCCTTACCGAGGATGCCCTTGGTCGAAGGGATCGCCCCGCCCTTGCGCAGATCGGGCTCGACCGCCTGGCGCATCGCGCGCGCGAAGCCCTTGTAGATGCCCTCGATGATGTGGTGGTTGTTCTGGCCATAGAGGCATTCGATGTGCAAGGTGATGCCCACGGCCTGCGCGATCGACTGGAACCAGTGCTCGAACAGCTCGGTGTCCATCTCGCCCAGCCGCGGCTGGGTGAACGACGCCTTCCACACGAGCCAGGGCCGGCCCGAGATGTCGAGCGCGACGCGTGCCAGCGCCTCGTCCATCGGCGAATAGGCCTGGCCGTAGCGGCCGATCCCGGCCTTGTCGCCCAACGCCTCGCTGATGCACTGGCCGATCGCGATCGCGCTGTCCTCGGTAGTGTGGTGCTGATCGACGTGCAGATCGCCGACGATCTTGCAGGTGATGTCGATCAGCGAATGGCGCGAGAACTGCTCGATCATGTGATCGAGGAAGCCGATGCCGGTCGATACGTCGTAGGCGCCGGTCCCGTCGAGATTGATCTCGACCTGGATGTCGGTCTCGTGAGTCTTGCGACTGATCCGGGCGGTGCGCGCTGTTGCCATAGGCGCCGGCCTATAGTGACGAGAGCGTGGGAATCAATGCAAACCCTCGGTCCGGGGCTCCATGCAGGGCTTGACCCGTGACGCCGGGAAGGCCACTTGGATGGCGATGACCGAAAACGTGCCCGACAGCCTGATCCCCTACGACGAGATCGTGCAGGAAGCCCTGCGCGCGGTGGTCGGCCGCGTTCTCGGCCAAGTCGAGGCCGGTGGCGGCGTGCTACCCGGCAATCACCACTTCTACATCACCTTCAAGACCGGCGCCCCCGGCGTGTCGATCCCGGCGCATCTCAAGGAGCGCTTCCCCGACGAGATGACCATCGTCCTCCAGAACAAGTTCTGGGAACTGACGGTCGAGGAGACGCTGTTCTCGGTCGGGCTCAGCTTCAACCAGGTGCCCGCGAAGCTGGTCATCCCTTTCGGTGCGATTACCGCCTTTGTCGATCCTGCGGTCGATTTCGGCCTGCAATTCCAGGCGGTTGGCTCGCAGATGGAGCCCGAGCCGCACGACGATGCCGAGAACGACTCGCTGGAACGCGAGTCCGCGCCGCGCGTTACCCCTTCCGACGACGGATCGAACGTCGTCTCGGTCGATTTCGGCCGCAAGAAGTAGGGGCTGCTGCCCCGCAAAGCGAGGGTGCGATGGCCGGTAGCGGCGCGAAATCGAGCGTGAAGAAAGTCGGCAAGGCCGTGGCCAGCACGGCGCAGAAGGCCGGCAGCGCCCTCGAAAAGGGCCCTAGCCCCAATCCGATGACCAACCTCATCATTGCCGACGTCGCCCTGCGCGGCGGCGGCCGGCTGTTGCGTCACGTCGTGGAACGCACGCTGCTCGGCGTGAAATATCCGCCCGACAAGGCCAAGAACATCGTCAAGGGCAAGTCGATGACGCAGACGCTGCTCGGCACCGCCGTCGCGCGCATCGCCACGCGTTCGGTCCCGGGCGCTCTGTTGGTCGGCGGTGGCCTGCTGGCCAAGACGCTCTACGACCACGGCCGGAAGCGCAAGGCGGAAGCCGCAGGCGAACGGGCGGTCGAGGATCAGGCCGACGCCGGGGATCACGCCGACAAGGCCTAAGCCGCGGCTTGATTTGCCCGCCCGCTATCGGCATCAGCGGGCATGGACCAGATTCCCGAAACCCACGACGACACGCTGCATCGGCGCGGCTTGATGTTCATCCTGTCCTCGCCCTCGGGCGCGGGCAAGACGACGATCTCGCGCAAGCTGCTCGCGCATGACGAGCGCATCGGCATGTCGGTTTCGGTGACGACGCGCCAGCCGCGCCCCGGCGAGGTCGACGGCAAGGACTACATCTTCAAGACCCAGGAACAGTTCGACCAGATGGTCGAGGACGGGCACTTCATGGAATGGGCCCACGTCTTCGGCCATTCCTATGGAACCCCCAAGTCGCAGATCAAGGCCGGGCTCAAGGAAGGTCGCGACTTCCTGTTCGACATCGACTGGCAGGGCACGCAGCAGCTCTACCAGAAGTCCGAGACCGACGTCGTCCGCGTGTTCCTGCTGCCACCCAGCCTCGACGAGCTGCGCCGCCGCCTGACCGCGCGCGGCACCGACAGCGCCGAGGTCATCGCCGGCCGCATGGCCCGTGCCCAGGCCGAGATCAGCCACTGGGACGGCTACGACTACGTCGTGGTCAACGACGACATCGACGAATGCTTCGACAAGGTGGTGCAGATCCTCGCCGCCGAACGCCTGAGCCGCGCGCGCCAGACGGGTCTCATCGGCTTCGTGCGCGAACTGATGCGGCCCGAGCTCTGATCGATCAGAAATCGGCCGGCGCCAGGCAGCACATCTGCCCCTCGCGCTTGGCCCGGGCCTGCATCGCCGGCGGCAATGCGGCACACCACGAGACGATCCCGTCGGACCCGATCGAGCGCAGGTATTCGACCGGATCGCGCGTCACTCTGACCGGCGGCAACAGGCCGCCACGATGGTCGGGCAGCCGGCTGTGCATCATCGGGAAGTATGTCAGATCGTCGACGAGCAACGCCTGCTTCGCGGCAGGATCGGCAATGCCGCACTTGCGTGCGACGGCAAGGGTATCGCGCCGCAAGCTCTCGTAACCGAAGGGCGTGATCGAGAACGGCTGCCCGGAGACATAACCGGGCGTCCGGGTAGTCGCGAGCAGCGGCGCGCCGTAGATCCGCGTGACGAGGGCGATGCTGATCATGCCGACCAGGCCTACGCCGGCGGCCGCCCAGCTCAGGCCCTTGGCGAATTTCGGTCCGCCATCGTGCATCGACAACGCCAGAGCTACGCCAAGCGCGAGCATCGGCACGGTGAAGGTCGCCTCGTAGGCACCGGTGAAGCCGATCGCGCTCCAGCCGAGGAACATCGCGAGCAAGGCGCCCGACAGCAGGAAACGGTCTTCGAATCGGCGCTCACGCCAGGCACGCCGCACCGCGCGCAACAGGCACCAGACCGTGACGATCATCGCGACGGTCCAGAGCGCGACGATGATCAGAAACCAGGTGAAGGAATCGTCGAGGCTGATCTGGTTCGCCGGCAGCCAGTTGGCCATGGGCAAGACCCGCGGTGCCACCGTTCCCGGATAGAGGAACAGGCTGATATTGCCGAAGGCCTTGGTCAGCAACGGCAGTATCTGCGAGGAATCGTTCGCCGCGGCAATCGACGCGCCGGCGCTCGCCTGAAAGGCTTCGCGCGCGGCCGTGTCACCCGGGCAGAGAAAGCGATCGATCCAGTACCGCCCGGCCCAGACGCCCGCCCCGACCAGCAGCCCCGCGGATACGAGCCGCGGCACGATCGCCTTGCGCCCCTTGGCGACCAGCAACAGGCAGACCAGGAACAACGGCGCCGCGGCGACGCCCTTGACGTGATAGCTCATCGCCACCAACGCCAACGCCAGCACGGCGAGCGAGCGTCGCCAGGCAGCCCCGGTCGAAAGCTCCACGCTCGACTTGGCACCGCTCAGAACCAGCAGGATCGCCGCAGTATAGGCCAGCATGATCGGCTGCTCGGGCCGGCTCACCACCAGCAGCAGCGGCATCGTGCCGATGCTCAGAAACCCGATCGTGAGCGTCGCCAGCGCGGAGCGTTCGCTTCCGTCACGCGCGGCGCGCCCGACCAGCGCCAGCACCATCGCCGTCCAGGCCAAGGCATAGACGATGCCAGAGATGCGAACGTAGATGGGGCTGTCAAACAACGCATTGAAGGCCGCCGAATAGTAGCGGGCCGGCATCATCCAGAACGGCGGCTGTGCCAGGGTATTCGGACCACAGAGCTGGCTGAACAGCTTGTCGACGCCGTCGTAGGCGGCGCGTTCTTGCAGACGCCAACCGATCTCGTCGGTGTAGATCGGCAGGACGATCCCCGCGAACAGCGCGACAACGAACAGGCCCGCGCCAATGCGCTGCAGCCGTTGGAAGCCCTTGCCTCCAGTCTGCCTGACCTCGCCGTCCATATGCTGCGCCCTCGCCATCGCGGAAACCATGCCATCGCGCCCGAGCTAGGGCCAGCGCCGATGCGGTGATATTCCCCCCGATCGCCACGCGGCCTTGCCGCGGCGCGCGGCAGGCGATAGGCGGCACAGCCTGAAACACGGCGCACCGCGCGCCCACCGTCATGGAGCCTGAGAGCATGTCCGAACTCGAAACCGCGATCGAAGCCGCCTGGGAAGCGCGCGACACCGTCACGCCTGCCAGCAGCGACGTGCGCAAGGTCGTCGACGAGGCGCTGGATCTGCTCGATTCGGGCAAGGCCCGCGTTGCCGAGCCCGACGGCCAGGGCAGCTGGAAGGTCAACCAGTGGCTGAAGAAGGCCGTGTTGCTGTCGTTCCGCCTCAACGACAACGGCCCGATCCCCTATGGCGCCGCCGGCGTCGACGCCTTCGACAAGGTGCCGCTGAAGTTCGAAGGCTGGGGCGAGCAGCGCTTCAAGGAAGCTGGCTTCCGCGTGGTCCCGGGCGCCGTCGCCCGCCGCGGCGCGCATATCTCGAAGGGTGTCGTGCTGATGCCGAGCTTCGTCAACATCGGCGCCTATGTCGGTGAGGGCACGATGGTCGACACCTGGGCGACCGTCGGTTCCTGCGCGCAGATCGGCAAGGGCGTGCACATTTCGGGCGGCGCCGGCATCGGCGGCGTGCTCGAGCCGCTGCAGGCCAACCCGGTGGTCATCGAGGACAACGCCTTCATCGGCGCGCGTTCGGAAGTGGCCGAAGGCGTGATCGTCGGCGAGGGTGCGGTGATCTCGATGGGCGTGTTCCTCGGCGCCTCGACCAAGATCGTCGACCGCGCCACGGGCGAGGTCCACATCGGCAAGGTTCCGCCCTATTCGGTGGTCGTCCCCGGTTCGCTGCCCGGCAAGCCCCTGCCCGACGGCACTCCCGGTCCGTCGCTCTACTGCGCCGTGATCGTCAAGACCGTCGACGCACAGACGCGTTCCAAGACGGGCATCAACGAACTGCTGCGCGACTGATCCACGCCCATAAACCGGGAGGTGGTTTCCCCCTCCCGGAACTCCTCTCGCTGCTCGCGCGTTTCCTAGAGCCCGGCTCTCCGGGACGGAAGTACGAGGAGAAGCGAGATGGAACGGCACGGTGACGAAATTCACATCAACACCGAAGACGCACGCGGCGGATCGACGCCCAACATCGTCCGCTATGTCCTGCTGATCAGCCTGCTGCTGGTGATCGTCGCACTCTCGGCAGTGTGGATGACCGGCGCGATGAACGCGCCGCAGGATAGGCCCGGCGACGGCATCACCAACCAGGCGCCGCCGACGTCCAACTAGTCTCATCGAGGGCCCCGTCATCCGTCCGCCAAAAGGACGGAGGCGGGGCCTTTTCTGCCGGGTCGCCCATGCCATTTCTCAATCTCAAGTCGCTGCGCGGCAAGCGCGGCGGCACACGTCGTCCCGAATCGCTCGAGCGGTTCGTTACCGCCCAGCAGGCGATATATCCGCAAGCGCTGGCCGAGCTGCGCGCCGGCGACAAGCAGAGCCACTGGATGTGGTTCGTCTTCCCGCAGATCGCCGGGCTCGGTCGCAGCGAGATGGCGCAGCGCTTTGCCCTGGCCGATCGCGCCGAAGCCGAAGCCTATCTCGCGCACCCGCTGCTCGGCTCGCGGCTGGCCGACTGCACCGACACGATGCTCGGCTGGGCCGGCCGCAAGAACGCCGAGGCGATCCTCGGACCGGTCGACGCGGTGAAGTTCCGCAGCGCCATGACCCTGTTCGAAGCCGCCGGCGGCGGCGCGCGCTATGCCCGCGCGCTCGATGCCTTCTTCGGCGGCGAGCGTGACGGGCTCACGCTCGCCGCGCTGGACTAGAACGTCGTCGGCGATTCGATCGGCGGATCGGCGCGGTGGGCGGCGGCATAGGCCTCCGTCGCCTTGAGCACGCGGAGCATGTTGCCGCTGGCGATCTTGCCGAGATCGGCCTGCGAATAGCCACGCTTGGCCAGTTCGGCGAACAGCGCCGGATAGCCGGCGACGTCCTCCATGCCCTGCGTCGTCGTGCCCATGCCGTCGAAGTCACCACCGAGGCCGACATGGTCGATCCCCGCGCGCTTGACGATGTGGTCGATGTGGTCGGCCAGTTGCGCGAGGGTCGACCGCGGCGCGGGGTTGGCCTTGGTCCAGGCCTCGAGCCCCGCCTTGGCCGCCGCCGGATCGTTGACGTAGAACTCGTCGAGCCGGGCCTTCTCGGCCGTGCGCCGGTTGCCCCAGCCGCGCACCTCGTCGCTGACATAGCCCGGCAGGGTCACGACCATGACGATGCCGCCATTGGCCTTGAGCCGATCGAGCACGCCATCGGGCACGTTGCGCGGGTGCGATGCCACCGCGCGCGCGCCCGAATGGCTGAACATCACCGGCGCTTTGGCGACGTCGAGCGTGTCCATCATCGTCGCCTCGCTGACGTGGCTGAGATCGACGATCATGCCGATCCGCTGCATCTCACGCACCACGTCGCGACCGAAATCGGTCAGGCCATCATGCTTGGGCGCATCGGTCGCACTGTCCGCCCAGGCGAGGTTACGGAAATGGGTGAGCGTCATGTAGCGCGCGCCGAGTGCGTACATCTGGCGCAGCACGGCCAGCGAGCCGCCGATCGACGATCCGCCCTCCATGCCCATCAGCGAGGCGATCTTGCCCGCCTTCATCGCCTTCTCGACATCGGCCGCGGTCAGGCACAGAGCCATGTCGTTCGGATAGCGCGCGATCAGCCGCTTGGTGACGTCGATCTGCTCGAGCGTCGCCTGGACCGCCTGCGGCTCGGGCAGCAGCGCCGAGACGTAGACCGACCAGAACTGCGCACCGACATGCCCCTTGCGCAGCCGTGCGAGGTCGGTGTGCATCATGATCTCGCCCTTGGCGGGATCGGCGGTGTTAGTGGTGTCGCGGAAGTCGAAGCCCGCGATCACGTTCTTGTAGCGATCGCGCAACTGCTCCGGGACGTCGTTGTGCCCGTCCCAGACCGGCGCGGCGCGAAGCGCGGCTTCGGCCACCTGTTCGGGGCTGGGCGCCGCCTGAGCGCCGGTCGCGATCAACGCGAGGGCGAGCGAAAGGGCAGTGCCGCGCATCAACCTTCGGCCTCGCGCTCGAAGGCGGCCGCGCCGCCGAGCTTCGCCGCGGCCTTGCCGAGCAGCGAGAGCACGACCACCGCGATCACCGTCGCCAGGATCGCGTAGGAATAGAGCCCGGCGAGATCGTCGCCGAGGCCGAGCTGGGCGAGCGTCGCCTTGATCGCCTCGTTCCAGGCGAGCGCGGCAACGAGGCCGAGGCTGGCGGATGCGAGGGCGATCATCGTCTGGATGAAGGCGCGGGGATCGGTCATGGCTGTCCTTCTGTTGGATCGGTGGCAGACTATCGGCGACGCCGCTCCGCGCAATACGCCCCTTCACGCAGTGGTGGACGACGCGAACAGGGCCAGCGCCGCGGCCAGTTCGGCCGGATAGCGATTGCGCGTGACCGCCTCGAGCAGGCGCCTTTGCGCCCCGCCCGCCCGCGCCGCGACGCGCAGGACATAGGCGCCGCGCTCGGCATAGATCGCCTCGACCAGCGAGCGATCGTAACCGGGCTCCGCGCGCGCCAGCGCCGCATCCGCACGCGCCACCGCATCCGCCAGTATCTTCGCCGCGCCGCCATGCTGGACGGCGACCGACCAGGTCGCGTCACGCACCGCCGCGTGCCGCGTATCGAGATCGAGCCCACTGCGCTGACGCACCGCGACGACGGCCGGCCCGTAATGCGTGCGCGCAATGAACGCGTGTTGCGCCTCGGTGAAAGCCGCGGGCTCGCGCACGGCTATGGCCCGCCAGGCCGCCGAGAAGGCCGGTGTACCCGGCGCCGCACCGCGGAAATCCGTCCGCCAGCGCGCGCCCTCGCCCGCAACGAAAGCCGCGGCCGTGCCGGCGCGGCTCGACAGCTGCCAGATACCGTAGGACACGCCGCCGGGATCGCCCTGGCCGCTCGATACCGCGCCCGGGCCGCGGTCGCCGCTCTCGAAACGCTCGGACAGCGCACCGAGCCGGCGCGAAGACGACGCGGATGGAAGCGCCAGCGCCACGTCGAGCGCGCGATCGAGGCTATCGATCTCGTCCTGGCTGAACCCGCGCCCGAGCATGACACGCACAGCGTCGAAGACGAGCTTTTTGTTTATGATATGTTCCATATATCCTCCTGCTGCGCTATCGGTCGAGGGTGACACAAGTGACACCCTGTCACCTTGCTGATCATCGAGAAATTTCAGCCAAATCAGCTCATTGGACAGAGGCATCCCGGATGACACGGTACGGAACAGCTTTTCGGAAGCCCCTCGTCCTCGATCAGGCCGCGATCCTGTCAGAAGCCGGGCATGTAGGAAAATGCTTCGCGACCGAAAGGTCCGGCACGGTTCGAGCGCAAGGCGCGGGAAGCGCTACGAGGCCAGGATGGCTATTCACCGCCCGATGAACGCCACGACACTTGCCCCCGAAACCACCTCCCTCGCCCGCGACCTCGATGCGCATGGCCGGGCGCTCCTGCCCGGACTTTTGTCGCCCGCCGACTGCGCGGCCTTGTCCGCGCTCTACGACGCGCCCGAGCACTTCCGCAGCCAGGTGCACATGGCGCGGCACGGTTTCGGGCGCGGCGAATATCGCTACTTCGCCTATCCGCTGCCCGTGATGATCGCGGATCTGCGCGCGGCGCTCTATCCACGGCTCGCGCCGATCGCCAACCACTGGCACGAGCGCATGGGATTGCCGGCCCGCTTTCCCGCCGAACACGCCGAATTCCTCACGCGTTGCCACGAAGCCGGGCAGCGCCGGCCGACGCCGCTACTGCTGCGCTACGGCCCCGGCGACTACAACTGCCTGCATCAGGACCTCTACGGCGAGCACGTCTTTCCGCTGCAGGTCGCCGTGCTGCTCTCGGACCCGGCGCGCGACTTCACCGGCGGCGAATTCGTCCTGACCGAACAGCGTCCGCGCATGCAGTCGCGCGCCGAGGTCGTGCCATTGGCGCAGGGTGACGCCGTGGTCTTCGCGGTCAACCAGCGCCCGGTCGCAGGCAACCGCGGCGTCTATCGCGTGGCGCTACGCCATGGCGTCAGCACCTTGCGGTCGGGCCAGCGGCACGCACTCGGGATCATCTTCCACGATGCTGCCTGACCTGTTCGCCGACGACCGCACTAAGCTGGCGCTCGATCCAGGCGCCTGGCTGCTCGGCGGCTTCGCACTCGGCGAGGCGTCCGCGCTGCTCGCCGAGATCGCACGGACCGCTCAGGCAGCACCGTTCCGCCACCTCGAGACGCGCAGCGGCGGCACCATGTCGGTGGCTATGACCAATTGCGGCGCCGCCGGCTGGGTCAGCGACCGGCGCGGCTATCGCTATACCGAGGACGATCCGCTGTCAGGCCGCCGCTGGCCTGCCATGCCGCCATGCTTCCGCGACCTGGCCCGGCGCGCCGCCGAAACCGCCGGCTTTCGGAACTTCGAACCCGACGCCTGCCTGATCAACCGCTATGCGCCCGGCTCGCGCCTGTCGCTGCACCAGGACCGCGACGAAGCGCGACACGACGCGCCGATCGTGTCGGTGTCGCTCGGCGTGCCCGCGCGGTTTCTCTGGGGTGGTCGAGAGCGCAGCGACCGGCCGCGACGGCACGACCTGTTCCACGGCGACGTCGTGGTCTGGGGCGGCCCGGCACGGCTGACCTTCCACGGCATCGACACGCTGCGCGCCGCGCATCATGCCGAGACCGGCGACCTGCGCTTCAACCTGACCTTCCGGCGGGCGCGTCTTCCCGACCTGGCATAGGTCCTAGTCTTCGCCGGCAAGGCCAACAAAACGCTTGCCCCGCCGCCGCGATGCGGGAATGCCCGGCGCGAGACATGGACGCCTTCGACTATATCATCACCGGTGGCGGCAGCGCCGGCTGCGTGCTCGCCAACCGGCTGTCGGCCGATCCGCGCAACCGCGTGCTGCTGCTCGAAGCCGGCGGCAAGGACGACTACATCTGGATCAAGGTGCCGGTCGGCTATCTCTACTGCATCGGCAATCCGCGCACCGACTGGCTCTACCAGACCGAGGCCGAGCAGGGCCTGGGTGGGCGCTGCCTCAAGTATCCGCGCGGGCGCGTGCTCGGCGGTTCCTCGTCGATCAACGGCATGATCTACATGCGCGGGCAGAGCGCGGACTACGACGGCTGGCGCCAAGCGGGCAATCCCGGCTGGGGCTGGGACGAGGTCCTGCCCTATTTCAAGCGCGCCGAGGACCACTACGACGGTCCGTCCGAGTTCCACGGCGGCGGCGGCGAAATCCGGGTCGAGAAGCAGCGGCTGCGCTGGGACATCCTCGAAGCCTTCCAGCGCGCGGCCGAGCAATGGGGCCTGCCTGCGATCGAGGACTTCAACCGCGGCGACAACGAGGGGTCCTCGTTCTTCCAGGTGACCCAGCGCAAGGGCTGGCGCTGGAGCGCATCGGACGCCTTCCTCAAGCCCGTGCGCAGCCGCGCCAATCTCAAGGTCGTGACCGGTGCGCTGGTCGACAAGGTGCTGTTCGAGGACGGGCGCGCGGTCGGCCTGGCCTATCGCCTGGGCGCGCAGAGCCATGTCGCGCGGGCCGAGGGCGAAGTGATACTCGCTGCGGGTGCGATCGGCTCTCCGGCCGTGCTCGAACGCTCGGGCCTGGGCGACGCACAGCGGCTTCGCGATCTCGGGATCGAACCTCTGCGCGATCTGCCCGCGGTTGGCGGCAATCTGCAGGATCACCTGCAGTTACGTTGCGCCTATCGCGTCTCGGGCGTTTCGACCTTGAACCAGCGCGCGGCGAACCTGTTCGGCAAAGGCCTGATCGGGCTCGAATACGTCCTGCGACGTTCGGGACCGATGGCCATGGCGCCCAGCCAGCTCGGCATGTTCGTCAAAAGCCACGATCGCTATGCCACGGCCAATCTCGAATACCACGTCCAGCCGCTGAGCCTGGAAGCTTTCGGCGGCGGGCTCGACCCCTTCCCCGCCTTCACCGCCTCGGTCTGCAACCTGCGCCCTGAGAGCCGCGGCCGCACGGCGATCACCAGCGCCGATCCCGCTGCGGCGCCGAGCATCCGCCCCAACTACCTCGATACCGAGGAAGACCGGCGCGTCGCCGCCCAGGCGATCCGCATCACCCGCGAGATCGCCCACCAGCCCGCGATGGCGCGCTACAGGCCCGACGAGATCCGCCCGGGGCCGGGGCACGACAGCGAGGAAGATCTCCAACGCGCCGCCGGCGCGATCGGCACGACGATCTTCCACCCGGTCGGCACCGCGGCGATGGGTTCGGTGGTCGACGCCGAGCTGCGCGTGCAGGGTGTCGAGCGCCTGCGCGTGATCGACGCCTCGATCATGCCGCGGATCACTTCAGGCAATACCAATGCGCCGACGATGATGATCGCCGAGAAAGGCGCGGAGATGGTACTGCAGGCCGCGCGATAGACGCGAGGAGGATTCGCCGATGGTCGAGGCTCGCTGGAACGGCGCAGTGATCGCGCGGAGCGACGACACGGTCGTCGTCGAGGGCAACCACTATTTCCCGCCCGAAGCCGTCGACCAATCGGTGCTGCGCCCGAGCGATACGCACACGACCTGCCCGTGGAAGGGCATTGCCAGCTACTACTCGCTCGAGGTCGACGGCCAGACCAACAAGGACGCGGCCTGGTACTATCCCGAGACCAAGCCCAAGGCCGACGCCATTCGTGGCCGCGTGGCCTTCTGGAAGGGCGTCGAGGTCTCCTAGGCCCCCAGCCCCCGCGCCGCGGCGATCACGCGCTCGGCATAGGCGCGCGGGCCCTCGGCGCGCAGGTCGGCGAGCCGCGGCACTTCGACGCTGATCGGCAGGTCTGCCGGCAACGCGGCGATCAGCTCGCGCAGCGCCAGCTCCCCCTCGCCCGGCACCAGTCGCGCGAACATGGCGTCGCGGAAATAGTGCTCGTCGGGCGGCGTGTTCGGCGCATCGGCGAGCTGGACGTAGCCGACCGCGTCGGTTCCCGCCGCGTGCAGCTTCTCCAGGGTTCCGCCCGTACGGAAGAAGTGCATCGTGTCGAGCAGCACCTTGGCGCGGTCACGGCCGATGCCGTCGATCACCTGCAAGGTCCGCTCGAACGAGTTGATCCCCTCGCAGGGGAAGAACTCGATCGTAAAGACCATGTCGCGCTCGCGCGCCAGGTCGGCGAGCTTGCCGAGCTGGTCGACAGCCATCGCCATGTCGTCCTCGAGGCAGATCGCGTTGAGCCGTTCGGCCCTGAGCTCGGCGAAGAGGTCGAGGTCCTGCACGAAGCGGCTGACGTCCTCGGCCGCGGAGGCGCTGAAGCCTTCGGCGAGGCCGACCTTCACGCCAGTGTCGCGCAGTGCCGCCAGCGTCTCGCGCCGCAGCGCCGGATCGTCGCGCAGCGACCAGGCCGGATAGAGCGCCTCGGTGATGCCATAGCGATCGAGCGGCAGGCCCGAGAGCCCCATCGAGACCGTGGCGCAGCCGAGCTTGCCCGCAAGGCGAACGTAGTCGGCCGGCGGCATGCTCAGCACCGTCAGCATTTCCATGCCCAAACGATTCACGGTCACTTCTTCGCTCCCATCGCTGCGAGGATCGCCTCGGGCACGATCGGATTGCCGCGGTCGCCGCTCTCGAACTCGGCGATCTTGTCGCGGATGAACTGGTCCGGCGACTGCGCCCAGCGCTTGACCACGTCGAAGGCGACGTCGTCCGAAGGGATCAGGATGCGGCCGTCGCGCATGCCGTCGGCGAGCACCATGGCCACGGCTTCGGGCAGCATCAGCGTCGTCTCCTTGCCGGGGCCGCGCATCGGGCAGTTCTCGGTCCACGAGGTCATCGTGTCCATCACGCCGGTCGCGACGGGGCCGGGGATCAGGCACGAAACGCGCACGCCCAGCGGCTCGCAATAGATCGCCAGCGATTCGGTCATCGCGATCACCGCCGCCTTCGACGCGGCATAGGGCACGCGGCTCGCGGCATAGGGATAGAGTCCGGCGAACGAGGCAGTATTCACGATGTAGCCCTTCCCGCACGCGAGGAACTTAGGCAGCATCTGCGTCGTCGCGCGTGCCGAACCCAGGTAGTTGAGCTCCATGATCCGCTGCCATTCGCGCATCGGCACGTCCTCGGGATGGCCGTTGAGGATGCCGCCGACGTTGTTCATCAGGATGTCGATCTCGCCGAGCGCCGCCTCGGCAGCACCAATGGCGGCAGCGATCGATTCCTCGGACATGATGTTCGCACCGATGCCCACGGCCTTGCCGCCGGCAGCCTCGATTTCGGCCGCGGTCGCCTTGGCGGCATCCTCGTCGATGTCGGCCACGGCCAGCCTGGCACCGCGCCGTGCCCATTCGAGCGCGACGCAGCGGCCGATGCCCTTGGCGCCGCCGAAGATCAGCGCATTCGCCCCTGCGAAGGGCGCCTGTTGCGTCGATGTCATGCTTCTACTCTCCCGATTTTGCGGGCAGTCTAGAACCGGGCGGCGGGCTGGCAATTGACCGATTTGGACGAACCGTCGCGGTCGGGCCAGATCGTTAGCCGCCCCAATCGTTCGTCGTTGGGCCATGGCCTTTTCGCACGATGCTGCCACTATCGCCGCATGGACGGCAGCGCGGCGGCGATCATCGCGAAACTGGGGCTCGAACCCCATCCCGAGGGCGGCTGGTACCGCGAGACCTGGCGTGCCGAGGCCGCGCCCGGCACCCGCGCGAGCGCCACGGCGATCCATTTCCTGCTCGACGCCGGCGAGCGCTCGCACTGGCACCGCGTCGATGCCGCCGAGATCTGGCTGTGGCATGCCGGCGGGCCGCTGACGCTCTCGATCGCGCCCGACGCGAACGGTCCGGTGCGGCAGATCACCTTGGGCGGCGACGTGCTCGCGGGCGAGGAACCGCAGGCACTGGTCCCGCCCGGCCAGTGGCAGGCCGCCGCACCCGTCGACGGCTGGGTGCTGGTGAGCTGCGTGGTCTCACCGGGCTTCGACTTCGCCGGCTTCGAGCTCGCGCCCGAGGGCTGGGTACCAGCGGGCTAGCCGCGCGCGAGCAGCCGATCGAGCGCGGCGCCGAAGTCCTGGCGGCGCCAGAACTTGAGGAACACCGTGTAGATGTGCAGCGAATTGCGCGCGGGATCGACCGGCAGGAACATCGCATCCTGCGGGCCTTCGGCCTCGACGCATTCGGGCAGGCGGAACAGGATCACCTCGGGGAAGGCCAGCACGCGCGACACGCCCATCGTCGCCATGTGCAGGGTCAGGTGGAATTCGACTTCCTCCTTGGTCACCAGCGGCCCGCCGTGGGCGTGATACTCGCTGGCGAACAGCGCGAGCAGTTCGTCGATGTGGTGATCCCAGATGTCGTGATGCGCAGCGCTGAGCCCGCCCCAGAGGATCGAGCCGAAAGTGATCTGACCGACGCGCCCCCAGTCGATCAGGCCCGTGTGGAGATCGCCGGCTTGGTCGCGCCAGAAGAAGCAATTGTCGATGTGCGCGTTCCAGTGACACAGCGCAACGAGATCGCGGTTGCCCGTGAGGTAGCGCTGGAGCGCGGCCTCGTGCTCGCGGATGCGATGCGCGTCGCGCGCCATCTGGGCGTGGAATTCGGCGCTGCGCACCTCGGGCGGCAGCAGCTGCGGCGCGCGTTCGGCGAAGGCGAAGCAGTGATCGAGCTCGGCCTGGAGGCCAGCCGCGTCGTAGCGGATCGGATCGGCCGAGCCGGTAACCGGATCGAACGGAAAGACCGCATCGATGTCGGGGGCCAGCCGTCCCGCCTTGTGCGCCGCGCAGAGCCGCGCCAGCGCGGTGACGACTTCGCGGTAGTAGGGCAGCGGATCGTCCATCGTCAGGTGATCGAGGCACTTGCGCCGATGCGGCTCGATCGCGCCCTCCCCGGTATTCTCGCCGTATGCGATCCGCTCGGTGACGATCAGGCCGGTGCCGGTCTTTCCGTCGAAGTCGGCGAAATAGGCGCGCGGAACGCGGATCGGGAAGCCGGGACGGCGGGTCAGCATCTCGAACGGAACTTCGGACTGCATCTCCCAGCGCTGCCGATCGCGCCGCTCGTCGACGAAATCGCGCGAGAACTTGACGAACAGGCGGGTGTCGAGGCCCGGTTCGGGCCGCGCGTATTCGACCGTCAGGAACAGCTTGTCACCGGTACTGCCGCCCGCGCAGGGCACGAGCTCGACGACGCGCGCGACGGCATTGTCGCCGTCGATTGCGCCGAAAGCGCGGAAGGCACGCGTCAGAAAGTCCGCACCCGCCGCGTGAAGCGCTTCGGCATGGGCAGGGACGGCCAGGCCGGTGTGATCGCCGGTGAACAGGTCGATGAGCTCGGGTTCGGTCATGATCCAAGGCACTTGGCAGGCCGCGAGGCATCGCGCCAGTCCCGGCGGAACGACGGCAGGGAACGCCGGTGTGGAACGCTTCGCGGTTCACGCGCGTTTGCCCGAGGTGATCCGCAAGCCCGCATCGGGGCGCAACCAGGCGGACCAGGAGAGGCCGATGGCCACCAGCAAATGGTCGCAGGACGTGACCCGCAGTTCGAATGCGCTCGACCTCGAAAGTGACGTGTTCACACGCAGCGATCCCAAGTCGATCGCCGCCTCGCTCAAGAAGTCCGCGGAAGCCAGCCACCGCCGCCGCGCGACGCCGCTGCGCTCGGCCATGTCGATGCTGACCTTCTACATCAACCGCGCGGGCAAGGATCTCGACCCAGGCCAGAAGCGCGTGCTGGAAAGCGCCAAGCAGGAACTGCGCAAGGCCTTCGGCAAGCCCGAGAAGGTCTAGAGCGCGGCGACCAGCCCGCCCGCCGCGCGATCGCACGAGCGCAAGGGGAACAGCGTGCCCTGACGCGGCACCAGCGGCCATTCGCCATGCAGCCGATGTGGCCCCTTGTCCCTGACGCTCTCGATCAGCAGCAGCCGGTCCACCTCCCAGACGATTGGCTGAATGGCCGTATCGAAATCCTCGCCCTGCCAGGCATAGTCGAGCGTGACGTGCGGCCTGGCCTTGCGCTGGCGTTCGATCCCGGCCTTCGCGAAGTCCGCGAGAAGCGTACGGACGAGCAGATTTGCGAGCCGCGGTACGCGACGGCAGACGATTTCGACGGTCCCGCCGCGCCGCCCCTTGGCGCGATCGAACACCAGGACGAAGGGCGCCGCATCGAACCCCGCAAGCACCCGAAGGATCGTTTCGAGCGGCCATTCCTGCGCATCGGGTTCAGGCAGGACGGTCCAATGCAGTCTCTCGCGGGAGCGCTTCTCCGGCATCCACGGCAGTCGCGCCATCTGACCGCAAGGCACGGCCGGCGGCTTGGCCATCAGGTGCAGGGGATTGCCATTCAACATTGCACTACTCGAACAAACGCCACCCAAGCGGCAAGAATGTTCGCATTATGTTCCAATCAACAGTGAGTCGCAACCCGTTGCCGGAACAGCGCCCGCGCCCGCACGTTTCCCTCCAAACCGCGCCTTCCGGCGCCTGGATAGGAGTTCCGCCCATGTGGGGTGCCATCGCCGTCGTTCTCGTCGTCCTCTGGCTGCTCGGTGCGCTCGCGTTCAAGATCACCGGCGCGCTGATCCACCTGCTGATCGTGCTTGCGGTGGTCGCGCTCGTGCTGCACTTCGCCCGGCGCACGCGGCCGCGCTGAGGCGCGGGGGATCGACGCCAGCCTAGTCTTCGTCGTCTTCCGCGCCGGCAGCCACGGCATTGACGTCGCGCGCGTCCCATTTGGGATCCGCCTCGATCCGCGCCAGCACGCGCTGCGCCGAGGCCGCCAGACCGCCGCCATGCGGATTGTAGGCGACGGGCCCGATGGCGCGCTTGGCCTGGACGACGTCGTGCCGCTGGAGCAACGCGACGCCGAGCCTCATCCGCAGCCCCAGGTCGAACGGCGCCATTTGCACAGCGCGCGCCAGCCCCTGTATCGCCAGGTCGTTGGGCGGCAGGCCCTGCTCGACGTAGCTGCGATAGTAGTAGATCAGCGGTAGCGGATGATCGTTCTCGCGCCGATTGAGCGTCGCGAAGGCCACGCGCGCCTTGGCATAGGCGGCGGCGCGATCGGGCGCGTCGGCAGCCAGGCGAAACAACGACAGTCCCTTTTGAACATAGGCGTTGGTCAGCGCCGGATCCCGGGCGATCGCGGCATCGGCGGCGACGATCGACTCGCGGTCATTGCCGGCATCGTGCTCGGCTTCGGCCAGAGCGGTCAGGACCACGGGATCCTCGGGAAAACGCGCTGCGATCGCCCGCGCCTCGGGCAAGAGCGCCTTTGCCTCCTCTTCGGTGACACCGCGGCTCGATCGAACGCGGATCGGCATCATCGCCGCCTCGCCCGGGCTGAGCGATCGCACGGCTATTTCGCCTATCGTCAGCATTTTCGGCGCAAGCTTGAACTTCATCATGCGCGACGTGTGCAGGTAGTCGTCGAGATCGCGCTCAAGCTGTTCGAGATCGCCGAAGGCAGCCAGCGCGGCGTCGCGCGACGATTGCCCCTGCTCCATGCCCTTGAGGTAGCGGGCGAGTTGGCCATCGCGCTTGTCGGTGAATGTCAGATAGTGGAACAGTAGCCAGCTCTTGCCGTAGAACGCATCGTATCGCGCGCGGTCCTGCGGCCGCGCTTTCGGCGGATCGAGCAATTCGGACACCTTCACGTCACGCGCGAAGCCCGGCAACAACAGCTCGGCCGCGCGATGCATCGCAGGCTTGCCGATCTCGACGGCTCCGTCGGATGGGAAGCCCGCCGAGGCAAAGAATTCCGCGCCGCCTTCCGAATACCAGCGCGGCATCGGAAACCCGCTCGTCGAGATCATGAAATGGTGCGCATACTCGTGCAGCAGCGAGATCATCGAAAACTGCAGATTGGTCGTTCCCGTCGCGACCCGCGGCACGATCGCCAGCGAAGCGCCCGCACTCGGGCGATAGAAGCCACCGATGAACTTGTTGTCGCCGCCATGAAGCCGGCGCACTTCGGCCACGTTCTTCACGATGAAGACGGTGACCCGATTCGACGGGCTCGGCGGCGGCACCTCCTGACTGCCGGTCAGATAGGCCATGGCCGAATGATAGCGTTCGAGCTGCTGCGAGAAGGTGCGGATGTCGCGCTGGCTGTCGTCGGCGTAGACGACGAAATGCGCGCTCGATGCCTGCAACCACTCGGCATGAGCCTCGGCCGGGGCCAGCCCCGCTAGCGGCAGGGCCAGCGCCGCCAGCCACGATCCCACGCGCATTCGCTTACCCCGCACTGCCCCTTCGAAGAGCGCCGAAGCTAGCCGGCCCGAGCCTGGCTAGGCAAATGGCTTCGATGCGGGGATTGTTCGGTTCCCGATGTAAGTAACAGCGCGTGCGTCAGCCGCGCGACAGTCGCTTGCGATTGGCGCGCACGCCCTTGAGCACGTAGCGCGTGGCGTTGGCCGCCACCGCGAGCGGTGTCTTGCCGAGTTCGCCCGTGGTCAGCTTGACGAGCAGGTCCTGCTGCGCGGCGATCTTCTCGGCCACCATCAGGCTGGCCTCGGCCATGCCCTCGGGCCCGCCCTGTGCAATCCGCTGCGTGCGCAGCCAGACCACCGAGGCCGCTTCGCCCCAGAGTGCCACGAGATCGCCACCAAGCATCTTCATCTGCCGCAAGGTCCTTTCGTCCATGCCCGGCGCTATGCGGCCGGGCCGGGAGCGAGGCAAGGCCCTCCGCGGCGGAACGCGGCGATCGCCAGCACCTTACGCGCCGCGCCAGGTGACGACGAGAACGTCGCGCCAGGCGGGTCCTGCGTCGGACAGCGCGCGGATCGGGGTGACGCCATGCCGGATCTTGCGATCGTCGAGCAGGACCGCATCTCCCGCCGCCGCCAAGGTGAAGCGGCCGAGCGTCTTCCCCGCCAGATCGCCGATCTCAGTCGTACCTTCGGCGACGTTGTGGCGATCGACCAGCAGCACCAGCACCCAGTCGACCCCGTCGCGGTGCATCCCCTCCGGCGTCGGCCGGCCGATCTCGCCCGCCGCAGTCTCGATGCGGAACTGATGTGCCTCGCAATGCCAGTCCGCCTCCGGCCCACGCCCGTCGAGATGCGCGAACAACGGCGAGAGGTCGCGGAAGATCGCCTGGAAAACGGCGCCCTCGGCGATCTCCAGTTCGATCGGATCGAACCAGCGCTGCACGTCGCCGTTCAGTGGGTTGTAGTCGCGGCTCTGGAAATGCGGCTGGTGCGGCTTGCGCGAAATCTCGCTGCCGCGAACGGCAAAGGCTGCATGGCGCCGCCGCCGATAGCGGCCGCCATCGGCCATATAGAGATCGGGGCCCAGCCGACCCCACGACTGCGCGAAGGTCGCCCAGTCCGCCGCCGACCACCCCAACCGATCGCGCAGCCCCGGCGCGGGCAGATGCACGAAGCCCGGATCGACCAGCGCATCCTGCCCTGCCTCGACCACCTCGCCTTCGGTCATGACGCCAAGCGCGCGATCAGCGCCATGGCCGCGGCCGGATTGCGCACCTTGGCACCCGAGATGAAGAACAGGAACACGTCGCGCCCGCCCTCGGCCCAGCCGCGCGCCAGATCGGCGAGCCGGTCGAGTTCGGCCTCGGAATAGCCGAGCGGCTCCTCCTCCACCGCGCACTGGATGCGAGCATAGGTGAAGTCCGAGGTCTGTTCGGCGAAGCGCGGGTACTTCTCCGCCTCGGCATAGACCACGGCGACCCCGGCCTCGCGGCAGAGCGCGAAGAAAGCAGGATCGTCGAAGCTCTCGTGCCGCGGCTCGATCGCGTGGCGCAGCTTGATCCCGTCCTGCTCGGCGGGCAGCAGCTTGAGGAAGGCGGCCATGTCCTCGGGATCGAACTTCTTGGTCGCGGCGAGTTGCCAGAGGATCGGGCCGAGCTTGGCGCCGAGTTCGGTGATGCCCTGCTCGACGAACTTGGCGATGCTGTCGACGGCCTCGGCCAGGACCTTGCGGTTGGTGCAGAAGCGGTTGGCCTTGGCGGTGAAGACGAAGCCCTCGGGAACGGCATCGCGCCACTTGACGAAGCTCGCGGGCTTCTGCCGGCCATAGAAGGTGCCGTTGATCTCGATCCCGGTCAGGTGCTGACCGGCATAGTCGAGTTCCTTCGCCTGGGGCCATTTCTCAGGATAAAAGGCCCCGCCGCGCCACGGCTCGTAGGTCCAGCCACCAACACCCACGTGGATCTTGCCCTGCGCCATTCGCGTCCTCCTTCGACCGGCCGCACCCTAGGCGGGATCGATGGTCGGTGGAAAGCCGGAACCCCTCGCCGCGGCCCGGCGTTCCCTTGCCGGCGGGACCATTTGGAGACGTGTCATGCACGCTCGCAAGCTGATCCTGTCCGTGCTCGTCGGCGGCCCCGTGCTCGGCGTGATCATGGGCTTCGCCGCCGATCCCGAAATGGTGGCCCTGCCCGAGCCGTCGTGGCGACAGGCCGAGCCCGATCCGATCTTCACCGAGAGCCGTAACCCCGACATTCCCGTTTTCGCTCCGACCTACGCCTATGCCGATCGCACGCCGAGCTGGAAGCGGCGCACGATCGAGCGCGAAATCGCGCTCACAGCCGTGTCCGAACCCGAGCCGGTCGCAGTGGTGCCGGAGCCCGCTGCGCTGGCGATCCGGCCCGGGACGACGCCGCTCGACGAAGCCGCCGAGGCTCGCGACGCGGCGGCCGCAAGCGCTCGGCCCGAAGCCCAGCCCGCCGCGATCGAAATCGAGCCCGAACCCGCGACGATCGGCTAGCCGCGCTTGGGTTTCTTCGTCTTGCCGACGTTAAGCGCGACGGCCTCGCGCACAAGTGCCTGAAACGCTCCCGCGTCGACCGCCTCCCCCTCGCGAATGTCGATCGCGCGGCGCGTGCCGCCGCCGAGGCCAGCGTTGAACAGACCCTGCGGATCGTCGAGCGCCGCGCCCTGGGCGAAGGTCAGCTTGACGTAGGCCTTGTAGACCTCGCCCGTGCAGATGATCCCCGCATGCTCCCAGCAGGGCACGCCCGAAGGGTTCGAGGGCTTCACCCATTTGACCGTCTCGACCACCTCGGGATCGGCCGCGCGGATCAGCTTGCGCATCCGCGCCAGCGCCTCGCCGCGCCAGTCTCCCAGACCTGCGAGCTTGGCGTCGATCCGCGCCGATGGATTGTCTTCGCTCATGCGCCTGCCTCGATGATCTTCCAGCCGTTGCCCGAGGGATCGCGGAAATTGGCATCGACGTTGCCATAGCGCGCGATCGGTTCCTGGGTGAACTCGACCCCGGCCGCGGTCAGCCGCTCGTAGGTCGCCTGGCAATCGTCGACCGCCATGACCAGCGGCGGCATGGCCCCCTTGGCGACGAGTTCATGGAGCGCCTGCGCGGTCGCCGGATCGTGCATCGGCGCCTGCGGGCGGAACAGGCCGAGCTGGAAATCGGGCTGCTGCGGGTGCTGGACCGTCAGCCAGCGATAGTCGCCGTTGCGCTGGTCGGTGTGGACCGCGAAGCCCAGCTTGCCGACGTAGAAATCGTACGCCTCGTCCTGATCGCGCACGTAGAGACCGATAACCTGGATTGCTTCGCTCATGGGACCTCCATCGCCTGTGTCCCGTCGCTCCTATCCTCGGCCTTGAGCCGGCGCTTCTCCGAAACTGCGATTGTGAGATCGGGCCGATGCGCGGCCGAGAGATAGCAGGCCGGAACCTGCCCCAGCCTTTGCGCGATTGCCGCCTCCCGCATGCGGAATTCGCCCGGACTCTCGCCGGTGACGTCACGGAAGGTGCGACCGAAGGTGCCGAGGCTGTTCCAGCCGGTCTCGAAGGCGATCGCGGTCACGGCCATGTCGGTATCGCGCAGCAGCGCCTTCGCGCGCTCGATCCGCCGCGTCAGCAGGTAGCGGTGCGGCGGCACGCCGAAGGCCTGGCGGAACGAGCGCGCGAAATGCGCCTCGGACACGCCGCTGACCGAAGCGAGCCGGGCCACCGGCCAATCCTCGTGCGACAATGCGTCCATGCGATCCTTTGCCCGCAGCAGGCGGCGCAGCAGTAGCGGGTCCTGGCCCTCGCTCACAGCACCTCGCCCGGCAGCGCGCTCGCCTGGCGCACCCAGTCGGCGAAGCCCGCTTCGTCGAATTCGCCCTCGCGGATATCGAGGTAGCGGACCTCGGGATGCTTGGACTTGCCCGCCGGCACCGGATCGAGCGACGTGCCGCGAAAGAAGGTGACCTTCACGTATTTCGCGAAGCAGTGATAGGACAGAAACCAGCCCTCGGCATCGGGCGCGCCATAGAACGGCGAGTTCCACTTCACCGCCTTGCGCACGCCGGGAACCGCACGCGCGATCGCGGCGTCGAGCCGCTCGCCGAGTTCGCGCTTCCAGCCGGGCATCGCCGCGATGTAGCTTTGCACCACCGCGTCGCCCTCGCCCTTGGCGATCTGTGGATTGCCGCCCGAAAGCAGCACGGGTTGCGTGTCCGTCATCGTCTCCACCTGCGGCCGACCGGCACGAAGCCTACACACGCGCTGCGCCCGATGCTTGAGAAAACTGCAATTGCTGCAACGCACAATACAATTGCACCGCAGCGCAACAATGTCATTCTGGCCGCACAACATACGGATGCCCGAGGCATTATCCTCTCCAACAAAGGATGTATGCCATGTTCCTCAACCTCAAGACCGCGAAGCTCTTCGCACTTGCAACCGGCGCGGTCCTGCTCCCCGCCGCAGCCCAGGCCGACGAAGTCGCCTTCGAGCGCGACGGTGTCAGCTACAACTACACGACCGCGCTCGTGAACGGCCGCACCGTCATCACCGGCAAGGACGACGCCGGCAAGTCGTTCCGCCTCGTCGTCGGCCAGCAACGCGTGCATGGCCATTACAACGGCACCGCCGTCGACATCGCCCTGAGCGACGTCAAGCGGAGCACGGCCGCCGTCGCGATGCGCTGAGGCATCCGATCATTCGACACGCGAAGGGCGGGCGACCTCGGCCTCCCGCCCTTTTCGTTTCGCTCAGACCAGCGCGCCCAGGCCGTCCCACAGCAGCTTGCCGCCCAGCAGCACCATCAGCCCGTACATCAAGCCATAGAACCGTGCCGGATCGATCCGCCGCACCAGCCAGACCCCGGCCAGGGTCGAGGCGATCGCCACGGGCACCAGCATCGCCGAAGCGGTCAGGTTCTCGGTGGTGAACTCGCCCAGCGCGATATAGGCGGGCACCTTGGCCCAGTTGAGCACGGCGAAGGTTACCGAGCTGGTGCCGACATAGGTCAGGTGCGGCAGCCGGCGCGGGCCGACCCAGATCTGGAACGGCGGTGCCCCGGCATGCGCGACCTGGCTGGTGAAGCCCATCGCCACGCCGAACAGCGAACCCACCCAGCCCGGCGAATTGCTCGCCGCCACGTCGCGCCCGCCGCGCTCGGTCCACAGCCGCCAGACACCGAACACCAGGGTGATCGCGCCGAGCGCGGTCAGCACGGCCGAGACCGGCAGCACCTCGGCGAAGCCCCAGCCGAGCGCCACGCCGAGCAGCGCCCCGGGCAGCATCCAGGCGACGATCCAACGATCCCACGAATGGCGGAACGACCAGACCGAGACCACGTCCTGGACGATCAGGATCGGCAGCAGGATTCCCGCCGCGGCGACCGGCGAGATCGCCAGGGCCATGACCGGCGTGCCCAGCGCGCCGAGCCCGGCGAAACCGCCCTTGGCCAGCCCCACCAGCGTGACGGAAACGACGGCGGCGAGGATGAACCAGGGATCGTGCAGCATCGCCGGCGCCCTAGCCGAGCCGCGCGGGGCTGTCTGCCCCGGAAATCCGCGGTTCACGAGGTCTCAAGCGAGTGCGATCGAAACTCAATGATCGTTCTCGCAATCGTTCTTGGCGATCACTGTCAACGGCAGGCCTCGCTGGAACTTGCAAATCATTCGCAATACATCCGATCGGCAAGACGCCTCCGACAGGACCAGACCCATGACCCGCGACCTGACCAAGACCGCCAGCTTCCTCTCGCTCCACCTGATGGTCGGCTTCGGCGTCGCCTATGCCTTCACCGGCTCGCTCGCGCTGGCCGGCGGCATCGCTCTCGTCGAACCGCTGGTCAACGCGGTGGTGTTCTTCTTCCACGAGCGCGCCTGGAAGGAAGGCGGCGGCCTGCCACTGGCGGCGCTGCTCGCGCACGATCACACGGCGACGCCGCGGCTGGCGGCAGGGTGACACAAGTGACACCCTGTCACCCGCGCCAGTCCGTCCGAAAGCCGCGGAAATGCGCGGATCGTCTCTGGGCCGACCGGGTGACACTTTTCCAACTCGCCCGCGTTCCGTCCGCCGATCGTCATACACCGCGGCCGCTCGGTAGCGGATCGGGCGAATGGCGCTGGGCGAGCGCGGAGGCGGCGTTCTCATCAAGCATTTCGAGGCTGTCGGCATCGTGCGGCGTGCCGTCGGCCTGCGGCCAGACCGCCGGGCCATGCTCGACCTGCTCGAGCAGCCGGTCCCACCGTTCGGACCAGAACTCGGCCGCGGCGGTATAGCGCCCGAGCACTTGCGCGCCGAGCGAGTTGCGCCGCGCCAGCAGGAAGCAGGTCAGCCGCTCGTCGTAGCGGCGATAGGTGCCGACCTGCTCGCCTTTGTGGAACACCGGCACTTCGACCCCGTGCAGCGCGCGTTCGAGCGCGGCCTGGTGGAGCGCGTCGTAGCTATGCTGGAACGCCGTCTCCCAGGCGATGTCGAACGGCTGCCCCTTGAGCCGCGCGCGCAGGCGATAGGCCGACTGCCGGCTCATCCCCACGACCCGCGCCGCCTCGGCGACATTGTGCGTCCCCGCGAGCGCGCGCAGGAAATCGGCCATCCGCGCCTTGCACCAGCGATCGGGCGCATAGGGGTTGGCCGGGTGAGCGGAAGGGACGACGGGCGCGGCGGCGAACGGCTCGCCCGCGACGATGGGGGCTTGGTGCGTCATCGGGCAGGATAAGGCACAGGTCGAGGGATGTAGGAAAGTTATTTAGGTGCGAGGGCCATCGCCCTCGCGCTCCCGACTTCATCTCGTGGAAAGCCGAGCCGCTACACGAGAGGTCGCAGACAGCTACACCACCAAACCGGCCCGCCATCTCAATAGACACAATCAATGTCCGGATTGACATTGATCTTGACAACATCCATTGAATCAGACACACCCTCCATCACTGGAGATGCAAAATGGCCGATCGATCGCGCGACGCGCTGTTGGAATTTTTAGATTACCTGGCGGCAAAGGGCCTCATGGCGAAAGCCACAGCGTCCGCACGTAAAGCCGCATCCAGCCAAATTCTTGGAGTATTGGATCCGGATGAAGCTGCAGATATTACTGCACTGGATTTAGACCAAGTCGTAACTCGATTCCAAAATTTACATGGCAAGAAATATACCCCCCAGAGTCTCACGACATACAAAAGCAGGGTCAAGGCTGCCATTGATGATTTCGACTCGTATTCAGCGAATCCGCTGGCCTTCCGCCCGTCAATTCAATCCAAAGAGCGCGCCAAGACGAAGATCAGCAAGCAGTCGGTCTCATTAAAAGTGGCAGATGATGCTGAAGTGATTCGGCCAGAGACAAGTCCTCGTCCGGCACATTCCCCATTGGTTTCGAGCAACATCTTGCCGATCCCACTGCGCGCTGACCTTACAATATTTATTCAGGGTCTACCGTTTGATCTAACAGTTCAAGAAGCCCGAAAAATTTCCAACGTCGTGCTCGCCATGGCGCCATACGATCTTTGAATTCAATCCCCTTCCATCAGGGATTGATCTGCCGAAGAGGCAGGGACCGGCCTGCCGGGGCGCGGACGTCCAAAGTCCGACTGCCCCGGCAGCCCACTGCGCTCATATCTTAGAATTCCGTATAAACCAACAATTGAGCATAACTGGCGCTTATTGGTCAGGTACGACCGGTAATTGGCATCGACGCCCCTTTCCCCACCACAGTCGTCCAAGTCCGCACTTCCCACCGCTCGACCAGCCCCTCAATCACATAGGGATCGCTCGCAGCGAAGCGCTCAGCGGCGGTGGCGTCCTCGGCAGCGAACAGCAGCACGGCGCGGTCGGCCGGATCGAGTGCGCCGCCGAGCAGGAGTTCGCCGCGCGCGACGGCGGCCTGCGCCAGGGCCAGGTGCTCGGCGCGGAACTCCGGGCGGCGTTCGAGGTAGTCGGGGGCGAGGTGGTAGGTCAGCAGGAAGTGTTTCATTCCCGCAGGCTGGCCAAAGCGGCGCGCGGCTGTCAATGGCACGGCTGACAGGAGACAGGGCGATGGCCGGCGACGACGAAGACTACGTGTTCGACGAGGACAGCGGCGAGTGGATGCCGGCTTCCGAGTTCGCGGCCAAACAGGACGCGGCCGATCGGGTCGAGGTGCGCGATGCCGTGGGCAATCTGCTTGCCGACGGCGACCAGGTGACGCTGATCAAGGACCTCGAGGTCAAGGGCGCGGGGCGCACGCTCAAGCAGGGGACATTGATCAAGTCGATCCGACTGACCGGCGACGCGCAGGAGATCGACTGCAAGTTCGAGGGGATCAAGGGCCTGGTCCTGCGCGCGGAGTTCGTGCGCAAGCGGTGAGGGTTTGGGGACACGCCCGATCCTCCCCTGCAAGGGGAGGGGGACCGCCCGCGCAGCGGGTGGTGGAGGGGTGTCACGCTCTCGGAGACGGGGACACCCCTCCGTCATCCCTACGGGATGCCACCTCCCCTTGCAGGGGAGGATCCGCAACCAGCGCTTACGGCTTCGCCGGGCCGGTGAACTTGCGCTTGTCGGTCCAGGCGCAGCCCTGACGCGCCTCGGTGCCGAGTTGGAGCGTGACCGAGAGCGGATAGCTGCGGTCGGACATGCCGTCGCTGCAGGCACTCTCCGTGACCGCCATGTCGAAGGGCTTGCCGGCAATCGCGCCCGAGAAGGCGAGGCCGTTGTTGCCCGCGAAGCGATGCACCGTGACCGCAATGCCCTTGGGCTGCTCGGGGGTTTCGTAGGTCAGCGTGGTACCCGTGACCGTACCCCCCCAGAACGGCTCGGTGCCGGTGAAGTGCAAGGTCTCGTCGGCGCCGACGCCGGTGTAGTTGGTGGCCTTGGAGCCGTCGGCCGGGCTGGTCGCGTCATGCGAACCGCCGTGACCATTGCAGGCGGCGAGCAGAATCAGCGGGAGAGTGGCAAGCAAACGCATCGGAATTCCAGGTACCGGGGGTGCGGGGGCGATGGCCCCCGCGTTCACCCCTTCCTCTACAACCGCCTGTGCCCCTCCACCACCCTGCGGGTGGCCCCCTCCCCGAGCAAGCTCGGGGAGGAATTCGGGTCAGTCGTGCTCGCGGTCGCCCGCGCCCATGTAGAGCTCGCGGCCGGTCTCGTCGTAGACCTTGCTCATTTCCGCCATGCCCTTTTCGGCGTCCTCGGCGGCGACGAAGCCGCTCGACGGCTGGTTCTGCAGCCGCGCGAATTCGCGCACTTCCTGCGTGATCTTCATCGAGCAGAACTTCGGCCCGCACATCGAGCAGAAGTGCGCCGACTTGGCGCCTTCGGCCGGCAAGGTCTGGTCGTGGTACTTCTCGGCCGTGTCGGGATCGAGCGACAGGTTGAACTGGTCGCGCCAGCGGAATTCGAAGCGCGCCTTGCTGAGCGCGTCGTCGCGGACCTGCGCGGCCGGGTGGCCCTTGGCGAGGTCCGCCGCGTGGGCGGCCAGCTTGTAGGTGACCACGCCGACCTTGACGTCGTCGCGGTCGGGCAGGCCCAGGTGCTCCTTGGGTGTGACGTAGCAGAGCATCGCCGTGCCGTACCAGCCGATCTGGGCGGCGCCGATGCCGCTGGTGATGTGGTCATAGCCCGGCGCGATGTCGGTGGTCAGCGGCCCGAGCGTGTAGAACGGTGCCTCGCCGCAGGACTCGAGCTGCTTTTCCATGTTCTCCTTGATCTTGTGCATCGGCACGTGGCCGGGGCCTTCGATCATGACCTGGACGTCCTGTTCCCAGGCGCGCTTGGTCAGTTCGCCCAGCGTGTAGAGCTCGGCGAACTGCGCCTCGTCGTTGGCGTCGTAGATCGAGCCCGGGCGCAGGCCGTCGCCGAGCGAATAGGCGACGTCGTAGGCCTTCATGATCTCGGTGATCTCGTCGAAGCGATCGTAGAGGAACGATTCCTTGTGATGCGCCAGGCACCACTTGGCCATGATCGAGCCGCCGCGGCTGACGATGCCGGTCATGCGCTTGGCGGCGAGCGGCACGTAGGGCAGGCGGACGCCGGCGTGGATCGTGAAGTAGTCGACGCCCTGCTCGGCCTGTTCGATCAGGGTGTCGCGGAAGATCTCCCAGGTCAGGTCCTCGGCAATGCCGCCGACCTTCTCGAGTGCCTGGTAGATCGGCACGGTGCCGATCGGCACGGGGCTGTTGCGCAGGATCCACTCGCGGGTGTCGTGGATGTTGCGGCCGGTCGACAGGTCCATGACCGTGTCGGCGCCCCAGCGGATCGACCAGACCATCTTGTCGACTTCGCTGGCGACGTCCGAGGCCACCGCCGAATTGCCGATGTTGGCGTTGATCTTGACCAGGAAGTTGCGGCCGATCGCCATCGGCTCGCACTCGGGGTGGTTGACGTTCGACGGAATGATCGCGCGGCCGCGGGCCACTTCGTCGCGGACGAATTCGGGAGTCACGTAGTCGGGGATCGAGGCGCCGAAGCTCTCGCCGTCGCGCTTGTATTCGGCGAGGCGGGCGCGGCCGAGGTTCTCGCGCTCGGCGACATATTCCATCTCGGGCGTGATGATGCCGCGGCGGGCATAGTGCATCTGGCTGAGGTTGGCACCGGGCTTGGCGCGCAGCACGCGCTTGGCGACGTTGGGGAACTGCGCGACACCGCCCGAGCGGTCGGGCCCCTTGAGGCCGTTGTCCTCGGGCTTGGTCTCGCGCGCGGCATATTCCTCGACGTCGCCGCGATCGAGCTGCCACTGGCGGCGCAGCGGCGCGAGGCCGGCGGCGATGTCGATCGTCGCATCGGGATCGGTGTAAGGACCCGAGGTATCGTAGACGCGCACCGGCGGCTCACCCGACGTCGGCTCGAGGTGGATCTCGCGCATGGCGACGCGGCGCGGGCCGACATAGATCTTCTTCGAACCGCGAATCGGCCCTGTGGTGACGCCGATCTCGAGGCGGGAATTGATGTCGGCCATATGCGCTCCACTTCCTAAGGACGGAGAATGGGTGCGCCTCAATGTCGAGCGACAACCCTTCCCTCCGCCCGTGCTAACGGGTTCAGGTTCGACGGGTCGTGGGGCGCGACGCCCACCTCTCAGCCGCTTGGCTCCCCGGGGATGGGCTGGACAATAGGCCAGGCGCACGTGCTAGTCCAGCGTCCCCATGACCCTGCTCTACCGTCTCGACGCGCCTGCCGCTGCGATCGCCGCGCATTTCCAGGCGAGCGCGGGGGCCGATCCCTGGGCCGGCGGCCATGTCTCGCCGGGACGATTCGCGCCGGTGGTGACGACGGGACGCGAGTTCGTCGCCGGACCGCGGCCGGAAGGCAGCCGCACCCGGCGGATGATCCCGCGCCTGTGGGGCGTGCCGCCGCCGGCCTCAGCGGGCGATCCCTCGCGCGCCATCGCGACCTTGCGCAATCTCGACAGCCCGTTCTGGATCGGCAACCTCAGGAACAGCGAATTCCGCTGCCTGGTGCCTGCCACCGGCTTCATGGAATGGGGCCCAATCGAGCATAAGGGGGGCGTGACCCACGAAGGCAAGCGCCGCCAGCACTGGATCGCCTGCGCCGACCAGCCGCTGTTCGCCTTCGCCGCCGTGTGGAAGGACAGCGAGGTGCCGAGCTTCGCGCTGGTCACCTGTTCGGCCAATGCCGCGCTGCGCGAAATCGGCCGCGAGACGATGCCCGCGATCCTTCCCGCCGATCCCGCCGCGCAGCACGTCTGGCTCAACGGTGGTTGGGACCGTGCGCGCGATCTGATCGAGCCCTATGCTTCGGGAATGACCGAAATCCGGGGCCTCTGACACAACCTCAAGCGAACTTCAGGTTTCTCAGAAGGTATAGGCGAGCCCACCACCGACGAAGAACTGGCCGCGCTTGCCGCGGATCGCGGTGATCGGCGTCTCGGCCGCACTACCCTGGAGCCGCGAATACTGCGCGCCGACACCCAGCGCGAAGCCGCCGTCGAGGAAATTGCCCGAGAGGTCGATCGCGGTGAAGGCGCCGACATTCCATTCCTTGAAGCCGCCGCGTCCCTGGTATTGCGGCAGCCCGCTCGCGGCACTGCCCGCGGCGTCGATGCCGTAGTTGTACTGCGCATATTTCCGGTCGACGAATTCGGCACCGACGCGCGCGCCGATCACCTGACCCTTCGAGACGGGGGTGAAATAGGTCATGCCCGGCGCGATCACGCGGCCGCCGCCCTTGCCCGAGATGTCCCAGCGCACGTCGGCACCGACCGAGATCCGGTCGAAGGCGGTGAGCACACCCTTGAGCGAGAACCCTGCCGCAACGCCGCCCTCGATAACGCCATCGAGCTTGCCGAGCTGCGCGACCACCGGATCCTTGATCGAACCCGTGCGGTTGGCGCGATAGCGCGCGACGGGGCCGAGGTTGAAGCTGAGCCGCTCGCCCTTCTGATCGGGAATGAAATCGAGCGCCAGGCCCGCCGCGCGCGGATTGATGCCGACGCCGGCGATCCGCCCGAAGACGCCGCCCGCGGGCGTGATCGAGCGATTGTCCGAACCCTCGTAGCTGGGCATCGACACCGCGCCCGCCGCGACCACGAGGAAATCGCCGTCGAACACGCTCGATTCGAGGACGGCGTCGGCCTGGGCAGGGGTTTCGGCCTGCGCCGGGTCGGCAGGCGCGGCTACATCCTGGGCCAAGGCCGGTACGGCGGAAGCGGCGAATGCGATGGCAGGCAGGAGGATGCGGCGCATGGATCTCGCAATGTCTGGTGTGAACGTTCCCCGCCTAACGCGCGAGACTCGGGAAGGTTCGCGACGGGACAGCGCGATCAGGCCGGCTCGTTCTCCGGCGCCGTCGTGTCGCCCACGCCCAGGGCGCGCTGCATGTAGACCACGTCGAGCCAGCGGCCGTGCTTGCGGCCGACGCTCGCCAGCCGCCCCGCCTCGACGAAACCGGCCCGCAGGTGGAGCGCGATCGAGGCCGGCTCGGTCCCAGCGATCAGCGCGATCATCTGGCGCTGCCCGGCTGCCGCGCAAGCCTCGAGCAAAGCCGCGAGCAGCGCCTTGCCGACCCCCTGCCCCAGCCGGTCGTGCGCAATGTAGATCGCATCCTCGCAGGTCCGGCCATAGGCGGCGCGGGCATGGAAGGCGCCCGCATAGGCATAGCCGAGCACCACTCCGTCCGCGTCCTGTGCGATCAGCCAGGGCAGGCCTGCTGCACGTACCTTGGCCATGCGCGCGGCGATCTCGGCGGCCTCGGGCGGTTCGATCTCGAACGTCGCGGTGCCGTGGAGGACGTGATGGGCATAGATTGCCGCGACGGCTTCGGCGTCAGCCGGAGTGGCCGGTCTGATCTGGGCGGGCGCGATTGAGGAATGGCCGGACATGGCCCCAACTATCGCGGCCAACCGCCCTTGGAAAGCGGCAGCGCGCGGAAACGCATGGGAGCAGCGCCGCGGCGGCGCGTTTCACCATTGCGGTCGATCGCAGGTCGGCCGAAGCGAAAGGACAGGACCGATGAAGGCAATCCGCAATCCCATTCTCATGGCCGGCGCAGCCTTGGCGTTCGCGCTCCCGGCTCTCGCGCTTGCCCAGGCGCAGGACAGCGCCGCCAAGGCCGGTGGCGAGGCTTCGGCCGCGAGCGCGCAGACCCCCAAGACCCCCGGCTCGGGCGAGCCCGCAGGCACGACGATGCCCAGCGCGACCGGCCAGAGCCAGACCACTGCCGGCCCAACCACGGTCAGCCCGGGCTCGGCCGATGCCGCCACTGGCACCCCCGACGCCGCGGCATCCGCGGCGACGAGCGGCCCGAGCGCCAATGCCTCGGCGACCGATGCGCAGCAGCCCGCAGCCTCGTCGATGACTCAAGGCGCGGGCATGCCCGATGCCGGCACCGCAGCCAGCGCCCCGGCAGAGGCCAAGGACTATCCGCGCTGCTCGGCGACGGTGACCGACAGCTGCCTGCAGAGTGGCGGCATGGACAAGCCCAAGAGCCGCAAGCGTCGCAACTGAGCGATCCTACCGGGGACGGCCTGCCAGCGCGCGACCGTCCCCGGCGAGATCCAAGATTGCACGGTGGCGGGTTGCGCCTAGGCCGTCTTGCGCTAAACGCTTGGCCCGATGAGCGAGCGTGACTGTGACATCGCCATCCTGGGCGGAGGGCTCGCCGGCGGGCTGATCGCCTTGGCGCTGGCTCGGCTCCGGCCCGAACTCCGCCTCCTCCTGATCGAAAGCGGTCCCCGCTTCGGCGGCGAGCACGTCTGGTCCTTCTTCGCGAGCGATGTCGCGCCCGAACACGGCTGGCTCGTCGACCCGCTCGTCGCCGCGCGCTGGGACGGCTACGAAGTTCGCTTCCCCGCTCATTCGCGCGTGCTGGACACCGGCTATCGCTCGATCGTCAGCGAAAATCTCGACCGCGAGCTGCGCGCCGCGCTTCCCGCCGCGAGCCTCCGCACCGACACTCAGGTGACCGAAGCCGGGCAGGACTTCGTCCGGCTCGCGGACGGAGGGACCTTGCGCGCCGGCGGCGTAATCGACGCCCGCGGCGCCACAGGCCTGCCCCATATGGCCGGCGGCTGGCAGCGTTTCTTCGGCCAGCTCCTACGGCTCGATCGTCCGCACGGCCTGGCGCGACCCGTGGTGATGGATGCCGCGGTCGAACAGGTCGATGGCTATCGCTTCGTCTACCTCCTGCCCTTTTCCGAAACCGATCTCTTCGTCGAGGACACCTATTATACCGATGACCCCAGGCTCGATCCTGCGCAGATGGCAGCGAGACTGCAGGCCTATGTCGCCGCGCGCGGCTGGACCGTGGCCGAAGTGCTGCGCGACGATCGCGGCGTGCTACCCGTGATCGCGCGTGGCGACTTCGCGCGGTTCTGGCCGAATGACGGCGGCGAACCCGCGCGCGCCGGGGTTCGCGCGGCGCTGGTCCATCCGCTGACCTCCTATTCGCTGCCCGACGCCGTGCGCTTCGCGGTTTATATTGCGGGCCTGCCGCAGGTTTCGGGTGCGGCCTTGGCTTCGGCGAGCTATGGCTATGCGCGGGCGCATTGGCGGCAGGGGAGTTTCCACCGAATGCTCACGCGAATGCTGTTCGGCGCCGGCGAGCCGCAAAACCGCTTTCGCATGCTGGAACGCTTCTATCGCCTGCCCCAGCCGCTGATCGAACGCTTCTACGCCGGCCGCTCGACGCCGTCTGACATGCTGCGAATCCTCGCGGGCAAGCCGCCCGTGCCGGTGCTCGGCGCAATGTCGAGCCTGATGGGTGGCGGTCGCCCGCTGGCCGATCTGGGAGCGACGGCATGAAGCGCGCCTGCGTCATCGGTGCGGGTTTCGGCGGGCTCGCGCTCGCGATCCGGCTCCAGTCCTCGGGGATCGAGACCACGGTGGTCGAGGCGCGCGACAAGCCCGGCGGCCGTGCCTACGTCTGGGAGCGCGAGGGCTTCACTTTCGACGCCGGCCCCACGGTCATCACCGATCCCGCCTGCCTGCGCGAGCTGTGGCAGCTTTCGGGCCGCGACATGGCCGAGGACGTCGAGCTGATGCCGGTCATGCCGTTCTACCGGCTCAACTGGCCCGACGGGGTCAACTTCGACTATTCGAACGACGATGCCGCGCTGAACAAGGAGATCGCTCGGCTCTCGCCCGAGGACCTGGCCGGCTATGCCGAGTTCCTCGAATATGCGACCGCGGTCTACGAGGAAGGCTATCTCCGGCTCGGCTCGGTGCCCTTCCTCGATTTCACCGCAATGCTGCGCGCGGCGCCGGCCATGCTCAAGCACCAGGCCTGGCGCTCGGTCTATTCGATGGTCTCGAGCTACATCAAGAACGAGAAGCTGCGCGAAGCCTTCTCCTTCCACACTCTGCTCGTCGGCGGCAATCCGATGACCACGAGCTCGATCTACGCGCTGATCCACAAGCTCGAGAAGGACGGCGGCGTGTGGTGGGCCAGGGGCGGCACCAACAAGCTGATCGCCGCGATGGTCAAGCATTTCGAGCGGCTCGGCGGCGTGCTGCGGCTGCACGATCCCGTGCTCCACGTCCACACCCTGGGCGACCGCGCGACCGAGGTCGAGACCTGCTCGGGCTGGCGCGAACGCTTCGACGCGGTCGCTTCCAACGCCGACATCATGCACACCTATCGTGACCTGCTGGCCGGCACCGCGCGCGGGCCGCAGATGGCGCGCAAGCTCGCGACCAAGCGGTTCAGCCCCAGCCTGTTCGTCGTCCACTTCGGCGTAGAGGGCACCTGGCCGGGCATCCCGCACCACACGATCCTGTTCGGTCCGCGCTACAAGGGTCTGCTCGAGGACATCTTCGACCACGGCGTGCTGCCGCAGGATTTCTCGATCTACCTGCATCACCCGACCGTGACCGATCCCTCGCTGGCGCCGCCGGGCAAGAGCACCTTCTATGCGCTGATCCCCGTGGCCAACCAGGGCAAGCTGCCGATCGACTGGGATACGGTCGGTCCGATGATCGAGAAGCGCGTGCTCGACGAGGTCGGCCGGCGGCTGATTCCCGACATCCACGATCGCATCGTCACCAAGTTCCATTATGCGCCGCGCGACTTCGCGCTCGACCTCAACGCCTATCAGGGCAGCGCCTTCAGCCTCGAGCCGATCCTGACGCAGAGCGCCTGGTTCCGCGGCCACAACCGCGACGACAAGATCAAGAACATGTATCTGGTGGGCGCCGGCACGCACCCGGGCGCGGGCATTCCCGGCGTCGTCGGCAGCGCCAAGGCGACGGCCAGACTGATGGTGGAGGACCTGCGATGAAACGCCTTGCGGTCTATTGCGGCTCGGCCACGCCGGCCGACCCGCGTTATATCGAACTCGCGCGGCATGTCGGCCGCACCCTGGCGACACGCGGCATCGGCGTGGTCTATGGCGGCGGCCGGCTCGGCCTGATGGGCGCGGTCGCCTCGGGCGCGCTCGATGCCGGCGGCGAAGTCATCGGCGTGATCCCGCAGGCTCTGGCCGGCGCCGAGGTGGCCAACCACGATTGCACCGAACTCCATGTCGTCGACGGCATGCATTCGCGCAAGCTGGCCTTCACCGAGCTCTCGGACGGTTTCCTGACGATCCCCGGCGGCGTCGGCACGATGGACGAGCTGTGGGAAGCCGTGTCCTGGGCGCAGCTCGGCTATCACGCCAAGCCCGTGGGCGTGCTCAATGCCTTCGGCTTCTACGACCACCTGCTCGCCTTCAACCGCCACATGGCCGAGGTCGGCTTCGTCCGGCCGATGCACCAGGGCATCATCCTGGCCGAGCACGAACTCGACCTGCTGCTCGACCGCATGGCCGCGCACGAGCCGGTCCAGGCGATTTTCTCGATGAAGGCGAGCGAGCTGTGATCGCGCCAGGTGGATAGGCAGGCGCTCCTCGCCCATGCCGAGCAGTCGATCGCGCGCGGATCCAAGAGCTTCGCCGCGGCCAGCCGCCTGTTCGACCGCGAGACGCGCGAGCGGGTCTGGTTGCTCTATGCCTGGTGCCGCGCCTGCGACGACCTCGCCGATGCGCAGGACCACGGCGGCGCACTCGGCGACCAGGTGGACGCCGCCGCGCGGCTGGCGACGATCCGCGTGCGGACCGACCTGGCTTTCGCCGGTGAGCCGACCGGCGATCCCGCCTTCGACGCGCTGGGCCAGCTTTCGCGCGAATGCGATCTCACCCCGGCGATGGCGCAGGACGTGATCGCCGGTTTCGCGCTCGACGCGGACGGCTGGCGGCCGCGGACCGAGGCCGACATGCTGCGCTACTGCTATCACGTCGCCGGCGCGGTGGGGGTGATGATGGCCGCGGTCATGGGCGTGCCCGCCAGCGACGAGGACACGCTCGATCGCGCCTGCGACCTCGGCTTGGCCTTCCAGCTCGCCAACATCGCGCGCGACGTCGCCGAGGATCATGCGGCCGGCCGCTGCTACCTGCCGTCGGACTGGCTCGACGAAGCCGGGATCACCGCCGAAACGTTAATGAATCCACGCCATCGCCCTGCCCTGGCGGGCATCGTGCGACGTCTCGGCGCGCTCGAAACACGCTATGCGGCCTCGGCCCGGATCGGCGCGCGGCGGCTGAAGTTCCGGCAGCGCTGGGCCGTGCTGGCGGCCGCGGGTATCTATGGCGCGATCCTCCGCGAAGCCTTGCGCCGGGGCGAAACGGCCTTCGATACGCGCATCTCGACCTCGTCCGCCGCCAAGCTCGGCTTCGTCCTGCGCGGCTTCGTCGAAGCGCTCCTGCCGGCCACGAATGGCGGAAAACCGTCACTCTCGCGACGCGAACTCGCAGCCCTTACGACATTTGGTTAACCGCGCCGCCGCGCCCCTTAACAAATCGAATCCGCGACCGTTCTAGGGCTTGAAGCAATCGCTGCATGGGGGATGCGGTTGCGACAGGGATATGACCACTTAGCTACAGGTTCGCACCTATGCCCGCTCTCGCCCAATGCTGGTACACTCGCACCCACGTTCCCGCCGGTCGGAAACACAAGGAGTCCGACGGCTCGTTCTCGGCCGAGTGCCGCTATTGCCAGAAGTCGATCACCAGCTGGAACAAGGGCGCCTGGTATCCGGCCGACGGCTTCAACGTGAGCAAGCTGCGCGACGCGACGAGCGGTCGCTGCCTCTACGTGGTCGACTTCGCCGACGAATTCATCGTCGCGCGCTATCCGATCGATCATCTCAAGACCGCCGCCCAGGTGCGCGACTTCAAGCTCGAACTGCGCGCGGTCCACGGCCTCGACGAATTCGGCGCGACGCTCGAGATCATCGACACCAAGGAAGCCGCCAAGGTCCACTGATCTCAGTGCGGGTGCGCGAGGATGTAGTCTTCGAGCGCTGCCTTCTGCTTGCCGTTCAGCCTTAGCCCCAGCTTGCTGCGCCGCCAGAGGATATCCTCGGCGGTGCTCGCGAATTCGACGTGGCGCACGTAGTCGACCTCGGCCGCGCTGAGGCCGGCACCGAAGGCCTGGCCCAGGTCGTCCCAACCCTTCGCCTCACCCAGCCAGCGCGGTGCGCGCGTGCCATAGGCGCGGGCGATCCGGTCGACGTCGACTTCATCCAGGAACGGATAGTCGGCCGCCAGCCGCGCCTTGAGCTTGGGCAGCCCCTTGATCGTGAAATCGCCCCCGGGCAGCGGCGCGGTCTTGGTCCAGGCACGACCGGGCAGTCCGCCCAGCCGCGGCGCCAGCCGATCGACCGCCTCCTCGGCGAGATGACGATAGGTGGTGATCTTGCCGCCGTAGACGCTGAGCAGCGGCGCGCCTTCCTCGGGATCCGAAAATTCCAGCCGATAGCCACGCGTCGCCGCCTCGGGCTTGCGCGAACCGTCGTTGATCAGCGGCCGCACCCCGGCATAGGACCAGACAACGTCGGCCGGGGTGATCTGCTGCATGAAATAGCGGTTCACCCCCTCGCAGAGATATTCGATCTCCTCGGTGCTCGCCTTCACCGCATCGAGCGGCCCGGTATGATCGGCATCGGTCGTGCCGATCAGGGTGAAGTCGCGCTCGTAGGGGATCGCGAAGAAGATGCGCCCGTCGGGGAGCTGGAAGAAATAGGCGTAGGGGTGATCGAACAGCGCGGGCACGACGATGTGCGAACCGCGCACCAGTCGCATCGCATAGTCGGGCCGCTCGCCCGCCAGGCGCAGCACGTCAAGCACGGCCGGACCGCCGGCATTGACCAGCGAGCGCGCATGGAAATGGCCGACCTGGGTCTTGAGATCCCAGCCGTTCTCCTCGCGGAACGCGGCGAGCACGGGCACCCCGGTCAGCACCTCGGCCTCGTGCTCGCGCGCGTCGAGCGCGTTGAGCACGACCAGCCGCGCGTCGTCGACCCAGCCGTCCGAGTATTCGAAACCCGTGGCGAAGCCGGCCTTGAGCTGCGCCCCGGCCGGATGGCGGTGCAGATCGATCGTCCGCGTCGCCGGCAGCTTCCTGCGGCCGCCGATATGGTCGTAGAGGAACAGCCCGAGCCGCAGCAGCCACTTGGGCCGCAGCCCTTCGACATAGGGCAGCACGAAGCGCATCGGGTGGATGATGTGCGGCGCGATCTTCCACAGCGCCTCGCGCTCGGCCAGTGCCTCGCGCACCAGGCCGAACTCGCGATGCTCGAGATAGCGCAGGCCGCCGTGGATCAGCTTGGTCGAGGCCGAGGACGTGCCGCTGGCCAGGTCGTTCGCCTCGAGCAGCAGCACCTTGGCGCCGCGCCCGGCGGCATCGCGGGCGATGCCCGCGCCGTTGACCCCGCCGCCGATCACCGCGAGGTCGTAGACCGTCTGCATCAGGCCTGCTCGACCTGCCCGTGCAGGCGGCGAAACAGCTTGCCGCGTTCGCTGTACATCACCAGCAGCAGGCACCCCACACCCGCGGTCACCAGCGCCAGGGCCAAAGGCCGCGCCGAGCCGTCATAGGCCTGGCCGATCAGCGCGCCGAGCACCGAGCCGATGACCATGCGCAGGAACACCTGGAGCGAGGCGGCCGCGCCGGCGATCCGCGCGAAGGGCTGCAGCGCGATCGCCGAGAAGTTCGCCGAGATGAAGCCCATGACGCAGAGATTCAGCGTCATGATCGGGATGAACTGCCAGATGGTCTCACCCTCCCCAGAGGCGAAGAATAGCTGGGTCGCACCGAGGAGGATATAGGCGATGACGGCGGCGTGCGAGACGCGCCGCGCGCCGAAGCGCATGACGATGCGCGAATTGGTCAGGTTGGCCATGGCCATGGCAATCGCCATGCCACCGAAGACCAGCGGGAACAGATGGCCCGCGCCGAAATGCTCGGCAACGAGCTGCTGCGAGCTATTGATGTAGCCGAACAGCGCGCCCTGGATCAGCGCCAGTGCGAAGACGTAGCCGATCGCCGCGCGCGTGGTGAAGGCCACCCGCATGTTGCCCGCGATCGCGCGCACGTCGATCGCCTGGCGGAACTCGGGATGGAGCGTCTCGGGCAGCCGCAGCCAGGCCCAGGTGAAGACCGCGGCGCCGAGGCCGGCCATGATCCCGAAGACCCAGCGCCAGTTGCCGAACAGTTCGAGCAGGCCCTGCCCCAGGGTCGGCGCGGCCATCGGCACGATCATGAAGATGACGCTGACCAGCGACTGGGTGCGCGCCATCTTGTCGCCCGAGAAACGGTCGCGGATCGTCGCCGAACTGACCACGATCATGCCCGAGGACAACACGCCGGCGCAGGCGCGCATGGCGAGCAGCGCGTTGAACGTGGGCGCGAGCGCCGCGGCCAGGCTGAACAGGACATAGCCGCCGACGCAGACGAAGAGCACCGGTCGCCGGCCGAAGCGATCGGCCAACGCGCCGGGAAACAGCGAACCGAGCCCCGAGGCGATCAGAAAGATGCCGATGACGAGCTGGCGCTGGTTCGCGCTGTCGACGCCGAGATCGTGCGACATCACGCCGAGCGCGGGCAGCATCGCGTCGATCGCCAGCGCCTGCAGCGCCTGCAGCGAGGCCATCATCGCGACGAACTCGCGCTCGCCCATGGCGAAGGGTTGGGTGCTGGGGGAGGACATGCCGGGGCTATGTGGCCGATGGGGAGCGCGATGGCTAGGGCGAGGCCTGCAAAAAACCTCGCGAGTGGGGCCATGATCGCTACCTTGGCACCATGAGTCCCGACGAAGACCAAGACGACGAGGAGCTTGCGCCAGGCCTGCGCAAGATCATCCACGTCGACATGGACGCCTTCTATGCGAGCTGCGAACAGCGCGACGATCCGTCGCTGCGCGGCCAGCCGGTGGCCGTGGGCGGATCGGCGGCGCGCGGCGTGGTCATGGCCGCGAGCTACGAAGCGCGGAAATTCGGGGTACGTTCGGCCATGCCCTCGGTGACCGCCGCGCGGCTCTGCCCGAGCCTGATCTTCCGCAAGGCGCGCTTCGACGTTTATCGCACGGTGTCGCAGCAGATCCGCGCGATCTTCCACGACTACACGCCGCACGTCGAACCGCTGGCGCTCGACGAGGCCTATCTCGACGTCACCGACGATCTCAAGGGCATCGGCTCGGCCACGCGCATCGCCGAACTGATCCGCGCGCGCATCCGCGAGGAAACCGGCGGACTGACCGCCAGCGCGGGGGTCTCCTACAACAAGTTCCTCGCCAAGCTGGCCAGCGACCAGAACAAGCCCGATGGCATCTGCGTGATCAGGCCCGGAGACGGCGTGCGTTTCGTCGCCGGCCTGCCCGTGCGGCGCTTCCACGGCGTCGGCCCGCGCGGCGCCGAGAAGATGGCGAAGTTGGGCATCGAGACCGGCGCCGACCTTGCCGCCAAGGACATCGCCTTCCTGCGCGCCAATTTCGGCTCCTTCGCCGACTATCTCTACCGCGCAGCACGCGGCATCGACCTGCGTCGGGTCAAGGCCAACCGGCCGCGCAAGTCGCTCGGCGCCGAACGCACTTTCGACCGCGACCTGTCGTCGGGTCCGATGCTGCGCGAGGCGCTCGACAACATCGTCGAGATCATCTGGGACCGTATCGAGCGCGCCGAGGCCAAAGGGCGGACCGTGACGCTCAAGCTCAAGCATTCGGACTTCACCAGTCACACCCGCGCCAAGTCGCTGGCGCAGCCGGTGCCGGACCGGCGCGAATTCACGCGGATCGCCCACGCTCTGCTCGACGAGGTGCTGCCGCTGCCCCAGCCGGTGCGGCTGATGGGGCTTACGCTGTCGGCGATGGAGGGGGAGAAGGAGCCGGCGGAGGAGCGGCCCGACGGACAGTTGTCGCTGTTGTGATCCTCCCCGATACGGGGAGGGGGACCGCGCGCGCAGCGCGTGGTGGAGGGGGCTCTCGGTTGGCGCAGCGTTTGCCGAGGGCCCCCTCCGTCAGCCCTGCGGGCTGCCACCTCCCCGTGCCGGGGAGGATTGGATCTTATCCAACCAACCCGGCAGTTCCCGCCGCAACAGCTCCGGCATCGACGCAGGCAGCGCGTCGGGCGCGAAGCAGGCGGCCTCGACGATCTCGCGGCCATCAGGCTTCGGCGTGCCGGCAAGCCTGCCGGCGACGAGGTGGACGACATTGGTCGCACCGCTCAGCGGTTCCTCGACGACGGCCAGCAGCCAGGCGCCTTCGAGCCGACACCCCACTTCCTCGCCAAGCTCACGCACCGCCGCATGCAAGGAATCCTCGCCGCGGCGCAGGCCGCCGCCGGGGGCCATCCACTTGGTCGAGCCATAGGAATGCCGCACCAGCAGCACCCGCCCCAGGTCATCGAGCGCAAGTACACGGCAACCGTAGATCCGCGGCCGACGCAGCCGCCACCACAGGCGGCGCAAGGCATGGGCCAGGCGATAGGCGGTGCGGTGCAGCGACGCCGGCAGCAAACGGGGGATCAGGTGAAGCATGTCACCGGCTGCCGCGCCGCCGCCAGCAGACGCGCGACGGGCAGGTCGTTGCCCCCGGCCCCAGCTTCCTCGAACAGCGCGCGCTTGTCGGCGCCGCGGATGACGAAGAGCAGGCGGTCCGAATCGAGCAGGGCCGGCAAGGTCAGGCTCAGCCGGTCGAACGGCGCCTCGGGCGGCAGCGGATCGGGGGTCAGGCGGCGCAGCCGCGCGGGATCGTCGGCACGCGGGTCGGTGTTGGGAAACAGCGAGGCGACGTGGCCGTCGCCGCCCATGCCCAGCCAGACCAGCGCGAAATGCGGCGGCTCGGCATTCTCGGCCAAGGGCACGATCCGCGCACCCGCGGGTTCGAGCAGTGCTCGGATGCGGCCGACGTTGCTCGCCGCGTGGCTTTCCTCGACCATCCGGTCGTCGCCGGGCCAGACGGCGATGCGGCTCCAGTCGAGCGGCGCATGCGCGAGCTCGGCGAGGATCGGGAACGGCGTCGAGCCGCCCGGCACCGAGATCGCGATCTCGCCCGGATCGAGCGTCAGCGCGGCTTCGAGCCGCTCGAGCAGCCAGGTGGCGATTTCGACGTCGGATGCGTCGGCGATGATCTCGATCTCGGCCATGACGCCGAGCTTAGCTCAGGACGTCATCGCCTGAAAGAACACGACCAGCGCCGCGAGCAGAAGCACCACACCCATGACCCGGCGCGCGGTGCGCACGCGGCGATCGGCGAATATCTCGGGCAGCAGCCATCCCGCCGCCAGCATCACCGAAGCGCCTGCCGCGCCGCCAATCCCGGCGGGTACCGGCGCCGCGAAGGCGACGCCGATCGCGAAGATCAGGAACCGCGCGGCATCGGTCAGCTGGTGCGCGAGCAGGACAATCGCCAGTGCGCCGAGCGAGGCCGTCGGCTCCTCCATCCGCTTCGTCGCGAAAGGCCAGAGCGATTCGCCCGCGGCGAGGATCAAAGCGATCGCCGCCATGACCAGCCGCGCCTTGGGCACGAGCAGCGGGATCGTGAACGACGCCGCCCAGGCGGCGAAGGCCGCGGTCGCCAGGCTCACCGCGATGCCCGTCAGCAGCACACCCGGACGCGAGCCCTGGTTCGCCGACAGCGCGGCAACGGTCGCCTGGTCGCGCGCGCCGAGGCCCGCCACGAGGACGCAGATGAAGGCGAGGTAGAGGCCGCTCATGCGGCGGGCTTACACGCGCGGCCCGACGCCGTCAGCCCTCTCCGAACCTCCGCCGTCAGCCCTGGCGCGGCTTCTTGAGCATCACCACCAGCGGCGCCACGACCAGGCAGGCGAGGAAGATCAGCCAGAACGAATCGATGTAGGACACCATCAGCGCCTGCCGCGAGATCTCGCGATCGAGCATCGCGATCGACTCGGTGACGCCGAAATCGAACTCGGGCGCGCGCAGGGCCATGGCCGGGCTGTCGGGCCGCACGGTCTCGACCAGCCGCGAATGGACCGTCGCCTCGTTGCGGATCGTCAGGATCTGCAGCGCCGAGATCCACACCGCCGCGCCGAGGTTGCGGATCAGCGAGTTGAACGCCGCGCCCTCGTTGCGCAGCCGCGGCGCGAGGGTGGCGAAGACGGTGATCGTGATCGGCACGAACATCAGCCCCGCGCCGAAGCCCTGGATCACCCCCGAGACGATCACGAGCTCGCTGTCCATCTCCAGGCTGGCGCCCGAGAGCAGCGCCATCGACCAGCCGCAGAAGGCGAGGCCGATGAACAGCATGATCCGCGCATCGACCTTGCCGCTGAGCCGTCCGGCGATCGGCATGGCGATCAAGGTGCCGATCCCGCGCGGCGCGGTGACCAGGCCGACGAGCTCGATCGGATAGTTCATCAGTTCGGCCAGCATCGGCGCGGTCAGCGCGATCACGCCGTACATCAGCCCGCCGAGGAAGAAGCCCAGCAGGTTGCCGATCACGTAGTTGCGATCTTTGAACATGCTCAGATCGACGAAGGGCCGCGCGGTCGTCAGCGAATGGACGACGAACAGGTAGAGTGCGCCCGCGGCGATCGTCGCCTCGATCCAGATCTCGGTCGAGGCGAACCAGTCGAGCAATTGCCCGCGATCGAGCATCAGCTGGAACGAGGCGACCGCGAGCCCGAGCAGCGCGAAGCCCGCCAGGTCGAGCTGCTTGGCCACCTTGTCGCGCGTCTCGTCGAGGATGCCGACGAGCCCGACGAAGGCTGCGATGCCCACGGGAACGTTGATGAAGAAGATCCAGCGCCAGCTGAAATTGTCGGTCAACCAGCCGCCCGCGAGCGGGCCGACGATCGGCCCCAGGATCGCGCCCATGCCCCAGATCGCCATGGCCGAGCCGTGCTTCTCGGGCGGGTTGATGTCGAGCAGGATCGCCTGGCTCATCGGCAGCAGCGAGGCGCCCATGATGCCCTGGAGCAGGCGGAAGGCGATCAGCTGGTCGAGGTTCACCGCCGCGCCGCAAAGCACCGAAGCGATCGTGAAGCCCGCGATCGAGCCGAGGAACACGCGCTTGCGGCCAATCCGCCCGGCCAGCCAGCCCGACAGCGGCGTGAAGGTCGCCGCCATGACGATGTAGGAGGTCAGCACCCAGGTGACCTGCTCACGCGAGGCCGAGGTCGAGGCCTGCATGTGCGGCAGCGCGACATTGGCGATCGTCGCATCGAGCTGCGTCATGAACGCGCCCGACAGCGCGAACAGCGTGATGAGATTGCGGCGCAGCGCGGGGGGATAGGTCTGATTCATCGGCCGGCGCGGGCCTTGCCACGGCCATGGCGGTTTGGCGAGACGCCGAGTCTGGAACGCGGCCGATCGCCCCGGACATTGCACCGACAGTTGCGCGGCCGCGCGGCTGCGTGCAAAGGGACGCCAACGGATAGACCCTTTGGAATCGAACGAAATGGCAAGCGACGGCAAGGAACTGCGCGGCAAGCTGGTAACCGTGCTCGGCGGCAGCGGCTTCTTCGGCAAGCACCTGGTGCAGGAACTGCTCGCGCGCGGCGCGCGTCTGCGCGTGGCCAGCCGCCATCCCGAACGCGCCTTCCGCTCGAAGACCCAGGCCAACCTCGGCCAGGTCCAGTTCGTCCGCCTCGACGTGACGCGCCCCGAGGGCGTCGCGGCTGTCGTCGACGGCTCGGACGCGGTGGTCAATCTCGTCGGCGCCTTCGCCGGCGATCTCGACGCGGTCCAGGGCCGCGGCGCGGGCAAGATCGCGGCGGCGGCCAAGGCCGCCGGCGTCGGCGCTTTCGTCCATGTCTCGGCGATCGGCGCCCAGGCCGATTCGAAGATCGACTATGCGCGGACCAAGGCCGAGGGCGAAGCCGCCGTGCTCGCAGCCTTCCCGACGGCGACGATCCTGCGCCCGTCGATCCTGTTCGGCCCCGACGACAACTTCGTGAACATGTTCGCGCGGCTGATCGCCACGCTCCCGGCGATGCCGGTCTTCGCCCCCGAAGCGCAGCTGCAGCCGCTGTTCGTCGACGATGCGGCCGAGGCCGTCGCCTCCGCCCTCGCCAATCCGGGCAAGCACGGCGGCAAGACCTACGAGATCGCCGGCCCCGAAGTGCTGAGCGTGCTCGAGCTCAACCAGCGCATCGCCGCGGCCCAGGGCCGCGAGCGTTGGCTGATCGAACTGCCCGACTTCGTCGGCTCGGCAATCGCCACGTTCGGCTTCCTGCCCGGCGCGCCGATCACCAGCGACCAGTACGCGCTGCTCAAGGCCGGCAACGTCGCCAACGGCGCCATGCCGGGGCTGCGCGCGCTCGGCGTGACGCCGCGCCCGCTCGGCCTGTTCCTCGATCGCTGGCTGGTCCAGTACCGCCGCTTCGGCCGTTTCGGCGCGAAGGCCAAGGCCGGCTGATCAGAGAAACCCTCCCCGCAAGGGGGGGGATCTGACGGACTTTACGCGTTCACGTCGGCGTAATGGCTCGGCGGCTGGATCACTTCCATCCGCTCGGACAGCAGCGGCCGGAAGCTCGGCCGGCTCTTGAACACCGAATACCAGCCGCGCGTCTGCTCGTGCGCCGACCAGTCGATGCCGCCGAGATAGTCGGCCACCGAGATCTGCGCCGCCGCGGCGAGATCGGCCAGGCTCATCGTCGCGCCCGCGAGCCAGGGGCGATTATCGATCAGGTAGTCGATGTAGTAGAGATGCTCGTGCGCCAGCTTCATCGCCTCGCGCAGCATCTTCGAATCGGGTGACAGTCGATAGACCAGCCGCTTCTTCATCCGCTCGTGCAGCAGCGGCGCGGTGACGTCGCCGTAGAAATTCTCGTCGAACAGCGCGACCAACCGGCGGATCTCGGCACGGTTGACCGCGGTGCCGTTGATCATCGGGTTGCGATCGACGGTTTCCTCGAAATACTCGCAGATCGCGCGGCTGTCCGACAAGGTCACGCCGCGCGCGGGATCGTGCAGCACGGGCGTGCGCCCGGCCGGGTTCATCGCGAGGAATTCGTCGCGACCTTCCCAGGGGCTCTCGCGCCAGAGTTCGTAGCCGATGCCCTTCTCGCTCATCAGCAGGCGAACCTTGCGGCTGAACGGGCACAGCGGGAATTGATGGAGCTGCCACATGCCGGTCGTAATGCCCAAGCGGTTGCGCGGCGTCCACCCGGGGAAAGCCCGAACGGCGGCGAATTGGGGTGGAAAAGTGGGAGCCGCTATGGCTTGGGCAGCGCGTTCTTCATCCGGTCGATCGCGGCCTGCAATTCGGGCAGCATTTCACCGACGGCGCCGGCCATGCCAGCAGCCGCGCCCATCGTCTTGGGCACGGTCCGGCCGATGTCGCCCGGCAGGTCGCGTGCACCGGGACCGGCGAGATCGCGCAGGCGCGCATCGGGCGGCAGGTCATCGGCCATGTCGCTGCCCATCGCACCGAGCGCACGGCGCAGCGGCTCGATCCTGACATCGAGCAGCGCCTCGCTGAGCGCGGTCAGTGCCACGGTCGCGGCGACCTGGTTGCCGGGATCGGAAAGCTGCTTGGCCACGTCGCCAGTAACGTCTCGGGAGGCATCGTCGCGCGCGAAGGCAGGCAAAGGGGCGAGCGCCAGGGCGGCGAGCGAAACGGTCGAAAGCAAGATGCGGCGCGGCATGGCGGGGTCCTTCCCGGCCTGACTATACAACGGGCGAATCAACGAAGGCGTGCTCTAGGATAGGCCACTTTGCCCTCGCCTGAACGCGCTATGCGACGGGCGGCAATGAGCGATTGACCGCGGCCCCCGCGCCGATAGAAACCGCACCGCACGACAACAACCGGGAGACGTACCATGTTCACGCACGTGGTGGTCGGCAGCAACGACCTCCAGAAATCGAAGACCTTCTACGACGCGCTGTTCGGCGCGATCGGCGGCAATCCCGGCGCGGATATGGGCACGCGCCTCGCCTATATGCACAACGGCGCCAACTTCATGGTGACCAAGCCGATCAACGGCGAGGCCGCGACCTTCGCCAACGGCGGCACGATAGGCTTCGGGATGGCCAGCGCCGAACAGGCCGATGCCTGGCACGCTGCCGGTGTCGCCAACGGCGGCACCACCTGCGAGGACGCCCCCGGCCCGCGCGACCTCGGCTTCGCCAAGCTCCACCTCGCCTATCTGCGCGATCCCGACGGCAACAAGCTCTGCGCGATGTACCCGCTCGGCCAGTAAGGAAACGAACTCATGAACCTGCTCAATCTCCGCCTCGGCACCAACGACCTCGACAAGTCGCGCGCCTTCTACGATGCGACCTTCGGCGCGCTCGGCCTGCCGCCCTCGTCGATGCCCGCCGAATATCCGATCATCATGTACAAGATCCCCGGCGGCCCGAACTTCGCAGTCGGCCCGGCACGCGACGGTCAGCCGGCGACCCATGCCAACGGCGGCACGATCCTGTTTGCCGCGGACAGCGACGAGCAGGTCTCGGCCTGGTACGAAGCCGGCATGGCCAACGGCGGCACCTGCGAAGGCAAGCCCGAGCCCAAGCCGCAGACCGGCGGCAAGTTCGGCGCCTACCTGCGCGACCCCGACGGCAACAAGCTGGCGGTCTACCACGGCCTCAACATCGGTTGAGCCGACCGATTACCGGGTTTCAGAACCTCCCCGAGCCCGCTCGGGGAGGTTTTTTCATGAGCGTGACAACAGGAAGATCGCGTGTTCGGCGCGGAAGTTGGCGACGCTGGTGCCGCGCAGCCGGTCGCCCGACAGGTACCAGGCCTGTTCCACCTTGATCCCGCGCTCCTCGACGAAAGCGCGGAAGTCCGCGACGGTCAGGTGGTGGATGTTCGGCGTCTCGTACCAGGCCACGGGCAGCAGCCGCGTGACGGGCATGCGCCCGCGCCACAGCAGCGACAGCCGCACGCGCCAGTGCGCGAAGTTGGGGAACGAGACGAAGGCACGCCGGCCGATGCGCAGCAGTTCCTCCATCACCTGGTCGGGCCGCATCGTCGTCTGCAGAGTCTGGCTGAGGATCGCGTAGTCGAAGGCGCCGTCGGGATAGAAGGCCAGGTCCTTGTCGGCGTCGCCCTGGATCACCGACAGCCCCTTGCCGACGCATTCGGCGACGTCGCCCGGATCGATCTCCATGCCGTTGACCTGACACTGCCGCTCGTCGCGCAGCACCTGTAGCAGAGTGCCGTCGCCGCAGCCGACGTCGAGCACGCGCGTACCCTGGGCGACGTTCTGCGCGATCAGCGCAAGGTCGGTACGCAGTTCTGTCATCGGTACACGTCCGGATCGTCGCGCGTCATCACCCTCTCGGGATGGGGGTAGCGCGAAAAGTCGTATTGTTCGTAGAGCCCGTGGGCATCGAGCGTGAACAGCGCCCAACGCCGCAGCCCCTGCAGCCGCGGATGCGCGAGGAAATGCTCGACCATCACATGCGAGAGCCCCTGCCCACGATGGTCCTCGATCACGTGGACGTCGGCGAGGTAAGCGAAGGTCGCATAGTCGCTGACGATGCGCGCGAAGGCGACCTGGCGCCCCTCGTGCTGGATCGCGACGCACAGCGAACCCGCGATCGAACGTTCGACGGTCTCGAGCGGGATGCCTTCGGCCCAATAGGACCGCGTCAGATAGGCATGGGCAGCAACGGCATCGATCCGGTCCGGCGCATCGATCAGGACATAGCCCGCAGGAAGCGCTCTCATCGGCTGAGGAACCCGGCGATCACGCGATCGAGCGCGGGCACGTCGAGCAGGAAGCTGTCGTGGCCAAAGGGTGCCGACAGCTCGACGAAACTGACCGGCGCGCCCGAGGCGTTGAGCGCATGGACCAGCTTGCGCGAAAGTTCGGTCGGATAGAGCCAGTCGGTATCGAAGCTGATCACGCAGAAGCGCGCCTCGCTCGCGCGGAAGGCGTCGGCGAGCAGGCCGCCGTGCTCTTCGGCGAGGTCGAAATAGCTCATCGCGCGCGTGATGTAGAGGTACGAGTTCGCGTCGAAGCGGTTGGTGAAGCTCGCGCCCTGGTGGCGCAGATAGCTTTCCACCTGGAAATCGGCGTCGAAGCCGAAGGTCTTCGACTGGCGGTCCTGCAGGCGGCGGCCGAACTTCTCGGTCAGGCTGGCTTCGGACAGATAGGTGATGTGCGCGGCCATGCGAGCAACCGCGAGGCCCGCGTCGGGCGCCTTGCCCGTGCCGTAGTAGTCGCCCGCCTGCCAGTTGGGATCCGCGGTGATCGCTTGGCGGCCGACCTCCTGGAAGGCGATGTTCTGCGCGGGCATCGTTGCGGTCGCGGCGATGACCATGACGCGCTCGGGCAGGTGCGGCCAGTTGGCGGCGAGGCTCAGTGACTGCATGCCGCCCATCGAGCCGCCGACCACGCAATAGAGCCGCTCGATCCCCAGCGTATCGAGCAGGGCCACCTGCGCGCGGACCATGTCGCGGATCGTGATGACCGGAAAGCGCATCGCATAGGGCCGCCCGTCGGGCGCGAGGCTGCCCGGGCCGGTCGAGCCCATGCACGAGCCCAGGACATTGGCGCAGAGCACGTAGAAGCGGTCGGTATCGATCGGCTTGCCCGGCCCGACCATGCGATCCCACCAGCCGGGCTTGCCGGTCTTGGGATGCGGGCTGGCGACGTGCTGGTCGCCGGTCGTCGCGTGCTGGATCAGCACGACGTTGTCCTTGGCCGGCGACAGCGTGCCATAGGCCTCGTAGGCGATGCGCACGCCTTCGAGCTGCTGGCCGCAATCGAGCGGCAGCGGTTCGGTCAGTTCCAGCACTTCGCTGGCAGCGATGACGGCGGCGGTAGCCATAGGATGTGCGGACTTGGGGGACGCCCCGGCTGCTGTCAATGACGTCAGCTGCCGAGCACCGCCTGGGCCGCCAGCCGCCCGGTCTGCGCGCCGCCGTTCATGAAGCCCGGCCAGGCATCGGACAGGTGCTCGCCGGCGAAGATCAGCGGGCCGACGACGGGGCTCTGCACCGCCTTGCCGCCCTCTTCGAGCCAGAACAGCCCGGCATAGCGGGTCAGTTGGCCCGGCCGGAAGCAGGCGTAGGACCCGCGCGCAAAGCGGTCGTTGGTCCAGTTGGTGCGGCGCTGCCAGGTGGTCGCGGCCTGGGTCAAGCCGGGCACAGCGGAAGCGACAACGGTCTCGAAATCGCGGCGCAGGCTGGCGGCGTCGTACCTGGTGGAAGCCGCGCACTGCGCGCCGCCCATAAAGAAGGTCATCAGCCCGGTGTCGCCCGCCACGGTGGTCGCGTCCCAGCCCTCGGCAAAGCCGCCGGCTAATGGCCAGACGTCGCCGGCGCGGCCCATCGAGCCCTCCCAGGGCTTGCCGTGATAGGCGGCGTTGAGCTTCTCGTTGCGGCCGTTGTCGATCTCGGCTGCGTAGCTCTGCCACAGGGGCGGCAGCATCCCGCCGAAATCGATCGTGCGGAGCAACGGCGCAGGGACGGTGACGATCACGCGTTCTGCCTCGACCACCTTGCCGTTGGCGAAGCGCAACCGCGCGCCCGCGCCCGAAGGCCGCACCGCTTCCAGCACATGCGCCGTATGGACATGGGCCATCAAGTCTGGTGCGAGCGCCTCGATCAGAGTGCCCGACCCGCCCTTGAGCACGAAGCGCTCGTCGCTCGATCCGATCACGCGGAGCTGGCGACCGGAGACCTGCGGCAGGTTCCAGATCAGCTGGACCGCCGAGGCTTGGCTCGGATCCTGCCCGAACTCGGTGCGCATCGTCGCTTCCATCAGCGCGCGGACATAGGGTTTGACGAGGTTGTGATGCCGATCGAGATACTGGCTGACCGAGATCGCATCGAGCGCGGCCAGGGCGCCGTCGTCGGCATCGATCGCGGCGGCATCGGCGGCGATCGCCGTGGCCAGCGGTCGCAGGTCCTCGACTAGCTGCTCCTCAGTGAGCACCCGGCAGTAGGAATCGACCAGCAGGGTCCGGCCCGCCAAGGGCACGCGGTCGATCAGTTCGAGCCGGTGCTCCCGGGCCAGCGCCAAGACGTCGTCATGATCGCCGTTGATGAACTGGCCGCCGTCGTCGGCGGGCACCGGGCCGCCGTGATAGGTCGAAACACGGCCGCCGAGCCGGCTGCGCGCCTCGTAGAGCGTCGCCTCGACCCCGGCCTTGCGCAGGTCGCGCAGTGCGATCAGCCCGGCCAGGCCGCCACCGACGATCGCCACGCGGCTCGACGAACTCGCGGTGGGCAGCGGCGCGCAGCCGACCATGGGCAGCGCGGCGCTCGCCGCCATGGCGCCGAGCATCCGGCGCCGGGTGAGCCCGGCCGATCCCGCGATCGCCGGTGCCTGGCCTTCGTCTTCGAGATTGGCCGCGCGCGCCGCGTTCAACGCGCGCCAGAACAGTCCATCCGTCCGCATGCTCGTCCCCCCAAGCTGTCGCGTCCCGGCGACAGAAAGCATCATTTTGCCCGCTCTGTGAAGGTCCCGAAAACGCGGCGCTTGTGCTTTGCGCCAAAGCCGCCCTAAAGCCCGCGGCATGACCGGTCCGCAGCCCAAACCCTGGATCGCCGAGATCCACGCCTATGTCCCCGGCAAGAGCGCCGGCAAGGACGGGCGTCCGCTGATCAAGCTTTCGGCCAACGAGAACCCGCTGGGCACCAGCCCCAAGGCTTTGGCTGCGCGCGCGCAGGCGGTGGTGCCCTCGCTCTACCCCGATCCCGACAGCAACGCGCTGCGCGCGGCGATCGGCAAGGTCCATGGGGTCGATCCCGCGCGGATCATCTGCGGCACCGGCTCGGGCGAACTGCTGAGCGTGGCGGCCTCCGCCTATGCTGGCCCGGGAGACGAAATCCTCTACGTCCGTTATGGCTTCTCGCTCTACGAGATCGTTGCGCGGCGTTGCGGCGCAACTCCAGTGATCGCGCCCGACCTCGACTACGGAACAGACGTCGATGCGCTGCTCGCGCTGGTCAGCGACAAGACCCGCGTGGTATTTCTCGCCAATCCCAATAATCCCACCGGCTCGTTCACCCCGCGGGAAGAGCTGGCACGGCTGCACGCCGGCCTGCCCGGCGACGTACTACTGGTGATCGACCAGGCCTATGCCGAGTATGTCGCACCCGAAGACGACGACGGTGGGCTCGCGCTGGCGGAGGCCCATGACAACGTGCTGGTCACGCGCACCTTCTCCAAGGGTTATGGCCTGGCCGGCGAACGCGTCGGTTGGGGCACCGCGGCACCGGCGGTGATCGACGTGCTCAACCGCATCCGCGGGCCGTTCAACCTGAGCAACAGCGCGCAGGCCACTGCGCTCGCCGCCGTCGAGGACCAGGACTTCGTCATACACTCGCGCGAGCACAACGCCGCCGAGCGAGCGCGCTTCGTCGCGGCGATCGAAGCCATGAACAACCACGGCATCCGCGCGGTGCCAAGCGAGGCGAATTTCGTCCTGCTGCTGTTCGCCGGCAAGCTGACCGGCGAGGCCGCCTACAATGGCCTCGCTGAACGCGGCACCATCACCCGCTGGCTGCCGGGCCAGGGCCTCCCCCATGGCCTGCGTATCACCATCGGCACGGCCGAGCAGATGGATGCGATCGCCGCCGGCTTGCGCGAGATGGCGGAAGCCGCGAAATGAGCTTCCAGCGCATCGCCATCATCGGCCTCGGCCTCCAGGGCGGCTCGATCGGCCTGGCGGTGCGCGAATATCTGCCCGACGCGCGGACCACGGGCTACGATCACCTGCCCGAGACGCGCGCCCGCGCGACCGAACGCGGTCTCGTCGATCAGGTCTGCGAAACCGCCGCCGATGCCGTGCGTGAGGCCGAGCTGGTAATCTTCTGCGTGCCGCCGAGCGCGATGGGCGAAGCCGCGCGCGCCTGCGCCGATGCCATCCCACCGACCGCGCTGATCAGCGACGTCGGCTCGAGCAAGCAGGCCGTGGCCAAGGCGCTCAGCGAAGCCCTGCCCGGCCACACGATCATTCCCGCACACCCCGTCGCCGGCACCGAGAACTCTGGTCCCGACGCAGGCTTCGCGACGCTGTTCCAGAACCGCTGGTGCATCGTCACCCCGCCCGAGCCGAGCAATCTGCTGCTGCTGACCGGCCTCGTCGAGTTCTGGGAAGCGCTCGGCGCCAATGTCGAGATCATGGACGCGCAGCATCACGACCTGGTGCTGGCCGTGACCAGCCACCTGCCGCACCTGATCGCCTATACGATCGTCGGCACGGCCTCGGACCTCGAGGCGGTGACGCAGAGCGAGGTCATCAAGTATTCGGCCGGCGGCTTCCGCGACTTCACCCGCATCGCCGCGTCTGACCCGACGATGTGGCGCGACGTGTTCCTGTCGAACAAGGACGCGGTGCTCGAAATGCTCCAGCGTTTCACCGAGGATCTGACCGGGTTGCAAAAGGCCATTCGCGTCGGTGACGGCCAGGCGCTGTTCGATCATTTCACCCGCACCCGCGCCGTCCGCCGCTCGATCATCGCCGAGGGCCAGGACGACGCGCGCGCCGATTTCGGTCGGAGCGATCACGGCAAGTCCTGAGTCCCGAAACTGAAACATTGCAACCTTTTCGCGTTTCGGTTCTTCTGCGCGGGAATGGGACAACGCGTCGCAACACTCAGCATCGAGGCCGAACTCGCCTACGATTTCCTGGAACGAACCGATGTTCTGCTTCAGGTCGAGGCTGCGGTGATCCCCGAACAGACCATCCAGAACGCCCATATCGAGATCAGCCCGGTCGAGCATTTTGCGCGCGTGCCCGGTCACGACACGATCGGCGATCGGATCTGGCTGCGGCTACAGGGCGAATTGCGGGTTCGCTACACCTCCACGGTCGCGATCCACCGCCTCAGCGGGGAATTGCACAGCCTGGCCGTGGTCCCACCGCACCAGCTTCCCGGCGAAACGGTGCAATACATGCTGCCTTCTCGCTACTGTCCGTCGGACCAGTTCCAGAACTTCGTCGACGCCCAGTTCGGCGGACTGACCGGCGGCTCGCGGGTGGCAGCGATGTGCGAATGGGTGCAGAGCCATTGCACCTACCAGCCCGGCACCAGCAATTCGTCGACCACCGCGCTCGAAAGCTTCGTCATGCGCCAGGGCGTCTGCCGTGACTTCGCGCATCTGCTGATCTCGCTCGTCCGGGCCAGCGCGATTCCTGCGCGCTTCGCCAGCGTCTATGCGCTCGGCGTCGAGCCCCAGGACTTCCATGCCGTGCCCGAGGTGTTCCTCGGCGGCGCCTGGTATCTGGTCGACCCGACCGGCATGGCGCAGGCGACCGAGATGGCGAAGATCGGCGTCGGCCGCGACGCCGCCGACGTCTCGTTCCTCACGAGCTACGGCCCTGCCGAAATGAACCACCAGTCGGTGACGGTCACGCGTAGCTAGGGATTCAGCGCGTTGATCGCGTCGCGCACGCGCGCTTCGATCTCGTCGCGCGGCAAGCCCGTCGGGATCGTCTCGCCGACGCGCAAGGTGATCGTCCCCGGACGCTTCCAACGGCGGTGATAGAGCGGACCGCTGTTCACCGCGACCGGTACAACCGGCATGGCCAGCAGCTTGTAGAGCCCGGCGAAGCCCGACTGCAGTTCGGGCCGGGTGCCGTGGCGCACGCGGGTACCTTCGGGGAAGATCGCCAGCACCCGCCCTTCGGCCACCAGCTTGCGCGCGGCGGTGAGCATCGTGCGCAGCGCCTTGGCGCCCTGGTCGCGTTCGACCCCGATCAGGCCGTAGGTCGATCCCGCCAGGCCCCAGAGCGGGATCCGCAGGAGTTCCGCCTTGGCGATCACCGCCGGGCGATGAAGCATATGCGGCAGGTCGATCGCCTCGAAGAAGCTTTCGTGCTTGAGCGCGATGAGCGCCCCCTCGGTCGGCAGTTCGCCTTCAAGAACCACGCGGATGCCGAGAAGGTACCGCGCGCAAAGCCGATGGAAGCCCGACCAGCCATCGACCGCCGTAATGAAGGCGCGCCGCCCGAAGGCCAAGGCGGCAAGCGAGCCGAGCACATAGCCGGCCGTGCCGAGATAGAAGACGACGTAGAACACCAGGCTGCGCAGCACGTCGCCCAGGCTCGCCCGATCGGTCACTGCCATCGTCACATCCCCGCCAGGCGCTGCACGCTCCGCGCGAGCAGCTTGTTGTATTCGAGAAACAGCGTGCGGAACGTAGGCTGCGAAGGCACCGCGTCGCGGATCAGTTCGATATGGCCGGGCAGCTGCGCGCTAAGCTCCATCGCCGCGCGGCGCATGTGCCAGTCGGTCGTGACGAGCCGGACCGAACGGAACTTGTGCGAGGCGATCCAGTCCGCGGTCTCGCTCGCGTTCGAACGCGTGTCGACCGACTGGAAGCCCAGGGTCACGCAGCAAGCCATCAAAGCCGGCGACACCTTGTACTCGTGCGCGAATTCGCGCGGCTTGACCTCGCGATCGACGCCCGAGACCAGCATGCGCCGGGCCCAGCCCTTCTGCAGCGCCTCGAGCCCGCGATCGATCCGCCCACCGCCCCCGGTGAGCACGACCACGGCGTCGCTCTTGCCGCCCTCGACCGGGCCCGACAGTGCGACGGCGAACCAGACGAAGCCCAGCAGCCAGACGAGCACCACGAAGGACAGGATTCGGCGGATCATTGCGGCGTCTTAGAGCATCTTGCGCAAAGTGCGCAGGACCGTGAGGCGCGCGGTCAGCATCGCCAGCATGATCGCCACAAGCGGCACGAAGCCGAGCGTGATCCAGTCGAGCCAGTCGAGCGCGCCGTAATCGACCATGCCCGCGCCGAGCGAGGCGAAGCGCCGCGCGAGGAACAGCAAAACGACCAACGCCAACACCATGCCAAGCAGGCCCCCACCCGCGGCATCAATGCCCGTGGTGCGCTGGAATACGCGCGCGACCTGACGATCGGTCGCGCCGAGCAGATGGACGATCTCGATCGTATCGCGGTTGGCACCAAGTGCCGAACGCACGGCCAGCAGCACCGCCGCGGCGAGCGCGAGCGCGAGCAGTGCAACCAGCGCGATCGCCAGCCACTGCAGCGATTCGATCGCATCGAGCACAGGCTTGAGCCAGCGCGACTGGGCATCGACCCGCGCCGCCGGAGCCTCGCCGCGCAGTGCCGCCTGGATCGCGGCGAGGCGCGCATCGGTGACCTCACCGGTGATCCGCGCATCGATCAGCGCGGGCACCGGGATCGCCGCCTCGTCCGCACTCTCGTAATCGTCGTCGTCATGGCCCGCCTTGCCGCCGAGCCAGGGCTCGATCAGCCCGTCGAGCTCGTCCTGCGGGACGAGCCGCACGCTCTCCACCTCGGGCATCCGCCCAAGGCGCCGCACGACCGCTTGCGCCTGTTTCGTGCGCTTCTCGGGCGATGCCTCGACGATCTGGACGGTGACCCCGCCGCGGAGTTCGGCGGTGGTGGCCGAAGCCGCGTTGCGCAAGGCGAGTCCGGCGGCCGCGGCGATGACGGTCAGTGCCACCATGATCGCGATCACCCAGGGCATCGGCCCCGACAGGCGCGCCTGCGGGACGAGTTCGTGCTCGCCGACGCCGGACAGCCGCCGCCAGGCCAGGGCTCGCGCTCCGCCGCCGCTTTCGTTCACGCCTCGTCCTCGCCGCCCGCGCCGGTGGCGCGCTTCGGTGGATAGCGTAGCGCCCCGGTCGGATCGGACAAGCGCCCCTTGTCGAGCCGCATGATCAGCGAGTCGGGCACCTTCTTGAGCAGATGGACGTCGTGCGTCGCCACAACAACCGTCGTGCCCAGACGGTTCAGCGCCTCGAACAGGCGCAGCAGCTTGATCGCCATGTCGGGATCGACGTTGCCCGTCGGCTCATCGGCGACGAGCAGGTCGGGCCGGCCGATCACCGCGCGGGCGATGGCCACGCGCTGCTGCTCGCCGCCCGACAGCGTTGCGGGACGCGCCTGCATGCGATCGCCGAGGCCGACCCATTCGAGCATGTCGGCCACCGGCTTGGCGATGTCGCGCTCGGGAATGCCCGCGACGCGCAGCGGCAGCGAGACGTTGTCCACGGCCGAGAGGTGCGGAACGAGGCGGAAGTCCTGGAAGACGACGCCGAGCCGCCGCCGTAGCGCCGGCAGGCGATCGCGCGGCAGGGTGATCGCATCGGCGCCGAACATGCGGATCATTCCGCGCGACGGCCGCTGCGCCAGGTAAAGCAGCTTGAGCAGCGAAGTCTTGCCCGCGCCGCTCGCCCCCGTGAGAAAATAGAAGCTGCCCGGATAGAGCGTGAACGACACGTCGCTCAGCACTTCCCGGTCCGTGCCGTAACGCAGGCCGACATTGTCGAAATGGACGATTTCGCCGTCGGCGGCCTGGTTCATTGTGCGGTTTCGATCGGGTCTTCGGTCGGGTCTCTGGTCTCTGATCGTGGCTATACAGACCTATGCATGTGGAAAAAAGGCCAATGCGGCGTTCCATCCACCGCGCAAGTCTTGTCGCACAGGGCCTCGGCATGTTTAACAATGGCGTCATGATTATCGCCTGTCCCGCATGTTCGACCCGCTACGTCGTTCCGGACAGTGCGATCGGTGTGGACGGGCGCACCGTACGCTGCGCCAAGTGCCGACACAGCTGGTTCCAGGATGGTCCTTCGGCCGAAGCGCTCGTCGCGAGCGCCACGGCCCAGTCCCCGGCCCCTCAACCCGCTGCCCCCCAACCTGCTGCTCCGCCGCCGGCGTCACCGGCGCCCGCTGCACCGCCTCCTCCTCCGCCGCCCGTCGTTCCCGTAGCGGCCCCGACCGTCACAGCACCGCCGCCGGCCGCGGTAGATTCGCCCACGGTAACACCCGTCGCGGACAAACCAAGCGACGACACGCACGAAGGGTTGAACTGGCCGACGCCCGAAGCCGTTTCCGAACCCGAGCCACCGCTCGGCCCGATCGCCGACGAGAGCGCCCGCGTCTACGCCGACGACAGCGGCGATCGCTACTTCGACGAGGCACGCTCGAGTTTCGACTTCGAGCCGCCCTTCAAGCCGCGACGCAACCGCCTGCGCATGTGGACCATGGCCGCCGCGCTGTTCGCCGTGGTCGCCACGGGCGCGGTCGCAGTCGTCGCGCGCTACGGCCTGCCCGACTGGATGCCGCTCGCGCGCGCAACCTTCGCCGAGGCCCAGCCCGACCTCGTGCTCAACTTCCCGGCCAACCGCCAGGATCGCCGCACGATGCCCAACGGCGCCGAGTTCTTCAGCGCCAGCGGCACCGTCACCAATGTCGGCCAGACGCGCCGTACGGTCCCGACGATCCTGATCGTGCTGCGCGACGGGCGCGAGAAGATCGTCTATTCCTACGAAGTCGCCCCGCCCAAGCGCGTCCTGGCGCCCGGCGAGACGGTCGAGGTCAACGAAGCCGTGACCGACGTTCCCAAGAGCGCGCGGATCGCCGAGATCGGCTGGAAGCCCGGCTGACATCGGCGGTTTCATCGCCGTGCAAAAATAGTCTGCAATATCGCCGACTCATCGCTTGCAGCCCCCGACTCCCTTTGCTAATGGCGCGCTCCTACCCCACCCGGGCAGCCACGGCGGCCCGATGATTTAGCGGTCGTGGCGGAATTGGTAGACGCGCAACGTTGAGGTCGTTGTGGGCGAAAGCCCGTGGAAGTTCGAGTCTTCTCGACCGCACCATCCTTCTTCAGACGAGAAGGTTTTCGGGGCCTGGCACAAGGCTGCCACCCCGCCCCGCCCAGAGGGCGATCCCATAGATAGATTTCTCTAGACTGCCGTTATCGGCGCGGGCTTGTCGGCTGATAGCGGCGATTGCCCGCCCCCTCGCGTTCGAAAATGCGCCGGAAGCTCGCGCGCACTGGAAGGCTTTGCTTCGCGGCTTCGCGCCAAGCACGATCCGGCAAGGATATATTCGCCCGGCATTCCAAAGTTCCGGATGCGACCTGGCCTACTAGTCGTGCCAGATCGAACCTGTCGCCCAGAAGGACTCTCAGGCGGATGGATCTAGCCGAGTTCCGCCTGCTCCTTGATCGAAATGCTCATCGCGTCGCGCCTTGGTAGGCGACATTGGCAAAGCACGTTGCTGAGCGTCGCCTGCATCGCCGGCGACTCCGCAAGAGCCGCATGCCGTTCTGGCTCCCGTGCCTCATGGAGAAGCGCCGAGCACCAGTTCGCGTGCTGCTCGATGTAGCGAGGTACTGATCGCTGTATTTCACTCTCAAGGGCACCATGCCCGACGACGATCGCAAACCGGCCTTGCTTGCAAACCGCACGCCACGCGCTCGGGCATCGGGCTCAGGGACTGCACTGAAGCCCTAAACGACAAAGGCCGCCCCGAAGGGCGGCCTTGTGTTGTGCTTGATTCCAAGGTGGTGGTTGCGGGGGTAGGATTTGAACCTACGACCTTCAGGTTATGAGCCTGACGAGCTACCGGGCTGCTCCACCCCGCGTCACCATGGCGGGCGGCGCGAGGCAGCCCGGAAGCGTTTTGTT
>NZ_JAPCZF010000003.1 GCF_025938095.1 Novosphingobium sp. JCM 18896 | reverse complement strand
CGTGATCCAGCACCATGCGGACTGCCCGCTCACGAACCTCCGGTGCAAACTTGTTCGTCGTCTTGCTCATCGTAGACCCTTCCTCTCAGGAGTTAGGGCCTCCGACAATCCCGGGGCGGTTCACTATGACAATGGTCGGCTGCTTTGATCGCAATCAAACATCGCTCCGCCGTACAAAGGTGCGCCTTCAACCGGCCAGGCGCCAGGGAGGCGTCAGCTCGTTTTTTTTGGAGGCAGTAGAGAATTCCGCACGCCTGCGCCCTACTTTGGCGCGCCTTGCCGGTGGCGGACACTCGAGCTCGCGTTCTGATCGACACGCGTGCCCGATCTATTGCCTGCACGGACCGGAAGCCATCTCGGCTAGCGGTCCGTCGCGTCGCCTCACATGTGGACGTGTCGTTCGAGGTGTTGCTGGTGCTGTTCCACGATAGGCACAATGGCTGTCGCTACTGCCTTAAGCGGTGCAGACGTTCCTTCGACGGCATAACTGCGATGGAGTTCGAGCGCCTTTTGATGTGCCGTCCTCTGCTGCCTCAGATAGGCCGAATCCCGAGCCTTGTCTTTCGCCGCGCGTAATTCCGCGATCATCAGCGACTGCTCGGCATCGAGTGACGGCGGTGACGGCTGCAGTCCCGCTTGGCGCGCTGCGGCGGTGACGTCGGCCGTGCTCTTGGCATGGTCGGCCACCATCTTTTCAGCGAAATCGCGTACGGCCGGATCCTTGGTCGATTGCAGGACCAATTCGCTGGACTGGCGCTCGTAAAGATCGCCAGAGCCTGCCTTGGCGACGTAGTCAGCGGGGCTGGTCGCGGTAGCCATGGCCGCGGAAGAGCCGAGGACGGAAAGCGCGAACACTGCAGGCAAAATTTTGGGCATAATCAGATCCTTCAGATGCCCCGCGCTTCTTGAACTTCTGTGGTCCCCGACCGTTCCGCCCCAGGCACATCTTTCCGCAAGGGACTCGATCCCTGCCGCAGCCCCGGTAGCGTTTTCATCATCGCCGCCTGAGCTCAAGCTCATTCCTAAGCTTCCGAATTCAGCCTGCCGATCCCAAGATCAAATGCGCCGACGGGTGCTTTTCGACAAGGGCCTTCGCTTTGCCACACTTACATCAGCGTCGTCAGAGTTGCTGCCAGTTCGTCCTTGCGAAAGGGTTTGGCGAGCCTTGGGATATCTGAGGCTACGCCCTCAGTATCGGCATAGCCCGAAATCAGCAGGACAGGCAGTCCCGGTCTTACCCGGTGGATATGGCGGGCGAGCTCCGTCCCGGTCATCCCGGGCATCATATGGTCGGTGACCACGAGTGCGAAGTCGCCGCCCACATCGAGAATCTCGATGGCTTCCTCCGCTCGCTCGGCTTCGACCACAGAATAGCCCAGGTCATCGAGCATATCGACCGTGCTCATGCGCACCAAAGGTTCGTCATCGACGACGAGCGCGAGCCCCCGACGCCCTTCCTTGAGGTCGACCTGTGGAGAGGACGCAGTGCGTTCGATCGCCTCCCTCCCCAAAGGAAGCCACAAATCTACCCTCGTGCCCTCGCCCGGACGGCTTTCGATGGAGAGCGCGCCCCCCAGCTGGGCAGCGAGACCATGGACCATTGATAATCCCAGGCCCGTGCCCTGCCCGACGCCCTTGGTGGAAAAAAAGGGTTCGATCGCGCGCGCAAGCGTCTCTTCGTTCATGCCCTGGCCCGTATCTGCCACTGAAAGCCGGACATAGCTGTCCGGCACCAGCCCCGAGCTATGGCCCTCGTCAACAAAATCGGCGGAAACCGCTATCTTCAGGGTGCCACCCAGCGGCATGGCATCGCGCGCGTTGACCGCAAGGTTCAGCAGCGCCATTTCCAACTGGTTGGGATCCGCCTTTGCCCAAGGAAGGCCTGTGCCCGCCTCGACGAGGACGGTGATGTTGGGGCCGGTGGTGCTTTCGATCAGGTCCACCATGCCGGCGACCAAACCGGCAATATCGACTGAGATGGTCTGCAGCGGCTGGCGGCGAGCGAATGCGAGAAGACGTTGAACGAGGACTTTTGCGCGCTCGGCCGATTGCACGGCGCCCGCGATAAGCCGCTGTTCGCGCTCTCCGCCGACGCCGCGGCGCTGTAGCAGGTCGAGCGAGCCGACGATGGGCGTCAATAGATTGTTGAAATCGTGGGCTACTCCGCCGGTAAGCTGCCCCATGGCCTCCATCTTCTGGCTCTGGCGCAAGGCATCCTGGACTGCCTCCCGCTCGGCGACCGCTTCGGCGATCCGGGCCTCGAGCGAGCTGTTTAGATCGCGAAGTGCCTCTTCCGCTTTCTTGCGCGCGGTGATGTCGAGCGCGGTTCCGGCAACGCGAACGCAGCGCCCCGAATCATCGAACATCCCGCGGCCTTTCGCCGAGATCCACCGCTCGACACCGTCCTCTTTCCCGATGGTCCGATACTCGACATCGTAAAGCGCGCGCACTTCTGGGTCCGCCGCGGCCAGATAGGCTTTCGCCGTGGCAGTGTGATCATCGGGATGAAGGCCCCCGTAAAAGTCGTCCATGGTGACAGGACGGTCGGGCGAAATGCCAAACATTGCCTTCGTTCGCGCGGGCCAGATCAGCTTGCCGTTGATCTCGTCAACATCCCAGAAACCGACTTCCGCATTGTCGACAGCAAGCCGCAGTCGCTCTTCGCTTTCGCGCAGCCGCGCTTCGGCACCGACACGTTCGACGTGAGCCCAGCATCGTTCGACGACGTCGCGAACGAGAGCCACTTCCTTTGCAGACCAGTCGCGCGCACGGTCCTGATGGACAGCCATCATCGCGGTCAGCCGCTCATCCTTGATCAAAGGACAGCAGATGATAGCCTCGATCCCGATCGACTGAAACATCTCCTTGCCGTCGCCGTCCCCCAGTTCGCGGCCGACGTCGCGGACGACCAACGTTTGACCGTTTCGCATTTCGCTCGCCGCTCGCGAACCGAAAAGGTCGAGGGTGTATGCCCCTTCCGAAGAGGACACCCCTGCCGCGCAATAGTCGGCACGGATCGAGAAGCGGTTCGTGTCCCGGTCGACGTCGGCATAAGCGCAGCGAGAGGCGCCGAGCTTCTCGCCAAGCATCTGCGTTGCCACCCGCATGGCATCGGATGCGCTCATTGCGACAAACAGCCGATCGTCCAGCGCGCCGAGGAAGCGCAGCCGGGCTTCGCTCTCGTTCAGCGTGTCAAGCCGGGCCCTCGCGTCATATTGCCGTCGACGTCCGCGCAGTGCCGCCTGCGCGAGGCTGACGAGCGTCGTGGGATGAAAAGGGCGCTCGAGGAATGTGACGTTGCCCAGGGTCTCCAAATGGCGTGCCGCCGTCGGATTTCGTTCAAGGCCGCCCCCGCTCCGCGTCAGCAGAATGAAGGGAAAATCGGACCATTCCCTTTGCTGCTCGAGCCAGTCCCTGAGAGAGCGCAAATCAGCGAAAGCGATAGCCTCTTCCGCGACGATCGCAAAGCCCGCCCCAAGTTCGAGTTGCTCCACCAAGGCGGCAACGTCGAGACACGTCGAGCTTTCGATGTGCGTATCGCGCAGCATCGCTGCCGCGACCGCCGCGTCGCGTCCCGTCGGGGCGAGCAGGAGCGCGCGTTCAGACCAGCTATCCTTCAAAGATTGGTTTCTTCCATGAGATGGGCGCTGCCGCCAGAGAGGATCGGAACGCCCGCAAGAACCCCCTGGAATTCGACGAGAGGCGAACCGAGGCTGATACCAGAGCTGTCGATGCGGTATTCGCGGATCGTGTCCTCGTGGGGACCGGTCCGTTTTTTGACCACCGAAATGGCTCGGCGGACACGGCCGGCCGCCTCGAAATAGCGCAGCAGGATTACCGTGTCCGCGAGGTAGGTCACGTCAACAGGCGTCTTCATATCGCCGACGAGACCGTGTTGCGCAACCGTGAGGAAGGTCGTCGCGCCCTGACGATTGAGATATTGCAGGAGCTCTCGCATGTGCAGGATCAACGCGTTCTCTTCGGGCATCGCGGCTTGAAAACCGTTGAGGCTGTCGATGACCACGGTCTGCACGCCGTTTTCCTCGACACAACGCCGCACCCGATCGGAAAATTCACCAGGGGTAAGCTCTGCCGCATCGACCTGCTCGAGAATGAGCTGATCTTGGCTTACCATGGATTGAAGGTCGACGCCGAGCGGTTTGGCGCGTTGCACCAGCAGGCCCAGTTCCTCGTCAAAGACGAACATCGCCGCCTTCTCGCCGCGTTCGATGGCGCGCGAGATGAAAGTCAGCGCGAGGAGTGACTTACCGGTGCCAGTGGGCCCGAGGATGAGCACGCTAGACCCACTTTCGATGCCGCCCCCCAACAGTTCGTCGAGTTCTGGCGTTGCGGTGGTGAGATTGCTGCGCGGAACGGACTTGTAGTGCTCGGCGGAGACGAGCCGGGGAAAGACGCGAATACCGCCGGTGTCGATCGTGAAGTCGTGGTAGCCCCCGCGGAACCGGCGGCCGCGGAACTTCACCACGCGCAGTCTGCGGCGTTCGGGCCCATAATCGCGCGAGAGTTCTTCAAGCGCGATCACCCCGTGCGCGACACTGTGGACCGTCTTGTCGTTGAGCTCGGTGGTCATGTCATCGAGCATCAGGACAGTGACATGCTGCTTGGCGAAATAGTGTTTGAGCGCCAGGATCTGGCGTCGGTAGCGCAGCGAGCTTGCGCAAGCAGCCGGATTTCCGAGAGACTGTCGAGCACGACGCGATCGGGCGCGTGAGTTTCGAAGGCCTCGAAAATCCGCCGAGTGGTCTCGCCAAGCTCGAGATCCGAAGAGTAGAGCAGGCTTTGCTGCTGCTTTTCGTCGAGAAGGTTCTCCGGTGGAATGAGCTCGAAGATATCGATACCGGACAGCGACCAGCCGTGCGAGCGCGCGCTTTCGCGCAATTCCTCCTCAGTCTCAGAAAGGGTGATATAGAGGGTCTTCTCTTCGGCCGCCGCACCAGCGAGCAAGAACTGGATCGCGACAGTCGTCTTGCCCGTGCCGGGATTGCCTTCAAGCAGGAAGACGCGGCCCCGTGCCAGGCCACCGGTAAGAACGTCATCCAGTCCAGCGATGCCGGTATTTGCCATGTCTGTTTCTGCACTCATTCAGTCACCTCTTCGGTGCAGCGAGCCGAGCCAGGCGCTTCGGCTTGTCGAGAAATTGCGCCGTACCATAGACTTCGGCGCGGCGAGCGCAATCAGGCGCACTGGCGAATGGACGACGGGGCACCAGCCAGCGCATCGGCTGTCTGCCGCACCGGCGAAACGACGCTGTGCTACCGCCGGCGAGTAGACAGATCCGTCGCGCGCGGGTCCATCATCGCGAAGCGAAACCTGTCAACAAACTAACCGTTCCATCCCAGCGATGGAACGCGAGTTCGCTTACGCAAACGGCGCGCGAGAAACGAGCAGAGTTGACACGCAGGCGCCGCAACAAGGTCGCTGCTGCTGGTGAGCCGCATCGCCTTTGGCGATCGTCGGACAATGTTCACCGGACCAATGATCCATAGAATATGGCGGAGGAGTGGGCCAGTCCCGCCCTGCCTATCGCGGCGGATCACCGCCCAGAGCGAGTCGGTGGCTGCCGCCAGTTCGATGGTCGCGGCATTCGAGCCGCCCCATTCTTTTCATTTCTTGCCGCGCAACGCCTCACGCAGCGCCAGGACATAGGGACGTGCCGGCGCTTCATCGCTGCAGGTCCGTGCCCCCCCCTGTACCGGTCCCCTCCGGACCAGATTCTGCCCGCGAAGACCAAGCGGGCGGTGTGGAACGGTGCTCTGTGCCTTTCGTCGCCGATTGCGAGATCATGAGCCGGTCTCGTGGTGCGGCGCTGCAACGGCCTTCGATTCCGGTGATTCCTTCTGTCGCAAGAATATCGAAAAGACGACCAGCACCGCAGTCGACAGGAATTCGCTCTGCCAGTTCTGGAACGATTCAAACCATAGTTGCGGGTCGGCAAGATAGGAGAGCGCCGTCGGCGCCGCCTCACCATGTTCCAGCGCTTCCTGGCCGGCCGCGCGCGCGCTGGCAAGCCAATGGATCGCGAAAGACACCGCGAACAATCCCGCCAGCGCAAGGCCCAAGGAGCGGGCGTAAAGCGCTCGCCAGAACCGCCCCTTTCGCAGGATCCGAGGCGCGTCTGGCTGAAGCGCCTGACGCACGATATCCTCATCACGGGGCGGACTGTCCGGATCTTTCGATTCCGCCGAGCCGCGTTGGAAGAGCATGGCCGTGAGCACCACGTAAGTGGACATCTGGAGGAACTCGCTCTCCCAGTTCTCGAAAACGGCAGCGACAAATTCGGGGCTAGCGGCATAGGCCGCCAAGCCAATCGTCGGCGCACCATGGCGAAGCTGGTCCTCGAGCGTGACGCGCCAGCCGGCGATCAACTGTCCCCCGATGCTAACTGCAAAAAGCAGAAGCAGCACGATCGTCAGGCCATTCGCCTTGAAAGCCCGTGCGAGGCCGGTGTAGCGAAATCTCGTTGGCCTGTTTCTTTCGGTCATTGCGGGGCGCTCTGGTCAGGGATGCTCGAGCCGCGTTTCCACCCGCATCAGCGAGACGGCGGTACGCCGAGGCTGTGTAAGCATGAAGTGCGCCGCGACCGCTATGTCCTCGGCGCGCAGCATCTTGTTCGCGCGGATCAACTCCCGCTGCCTCTCGGGGGGAAAATCAGGATACTGAAAATCGGCGCCGGTAAAACCTGGCTCGATCAGACCGACCTTTATGTCGTGCTCCGCCAGTTCCTGTCGCAGCGATGTGGCGAAGCCTTCGATGCCGCGTTTGGCCGCTACGTAGATCGAATTGCCGCCCTTCTGGGACACTGCCGACATCGAGCCGATGATGAGAACGTCGCTGCCCGCCTTCATACGCTTCGCCGCTTTCTGCGCCGAGATCAGATAAGAGGTGAAGTCGGCTTCGAGCTGATAGCGGGTTTCTCTTTCGGAGGTCTCGGCCAAGGCTTCAGCCGGAACGGCCGCATTGATCACGGCAATATCCAGGCCTCCCAAGTAGCGATCGGCTGCCTCGAAGAACCGGTCGATCTCGTCCGCCTTCGCCAGGTCGACGGTGATACCGTCGCCTTCACCAACCTCGCGAATACGTTCCAGTGCATCCTGCAGATGTTCTTCCGTCCGGCCGCAAGTGAATACTTTGACACCGTAGCTGGCGAGAAGGATGGTGATCGCTCGGCCTATACCCGTGGTGCCGCCAGTTATGATGGCCTTGCGCCCGGCGAGATCGGGCTGCAGGGTATGGGCATCGGATATGTTGCGCGGATCGGCTTCGGCCATGGTCCTCTCCTGCTTCTCTCGCTCGTCCCGACAACCACCCCTAAGCGCGTTCGTTCCGGCCTCGACGAAACTTAGGGACGAGTTGGCAACCGCACCGGTCGAAAGCGATTTCTTCGTCGCAGGCAACCAGGGAGGGAACGCTTCCTGGACCTTCCCTCAAAGCATGAGGGCCGCGCTGAAAGGCAAAATCCGGAACTTCTCGTCGGGGCCGACGGGAATCGCAGATGGCCGGCGTAGAAATCGGGACTGCCTTGAAAAAACTTCGCCAGCCCAAGCATCCAACTCGTGCCTGCGCAAGTCGGCGACCTTGGCCGTTCAACTCACCATTACGCCGACATCGCAATGCCTAAGACGAAAAAGCGTTACACCAGGCGCCTACTAAGCAGCTCCATGACGCCATGGGTGCCCGCATAGCCGGCGGTATCCAGCGAAGCCGATGGTATAACCGCGGCAAGCAGCATCACCCTTGCGCTGAACCTGGCTCCGCCATCTTGCGGTGCTGCTCGGCAAGAACCGAGGCCGGCGTCACATTGGCAACGGCCTGCTGAATCTTGTTCTTCCAGCCCGAGACGATCGAGGACTTGCCGGCCATCACCGCTTCGTAGCCATCCTTTGCCACATCTGCGGGATCGGATTTGTGAGGATCCTGACCGACCTGCGTATCCATCATATTGCCCCGTGCGAAAAATTCGGTTTCGACCGGTCCTGGCATGAGCGTGGTGAGTGTGACCCCATCGCTTGCTTTGATTTCATTGCGCAGGGCGTCGGTGAAGTTGTCCACGAAGGCCTTGGTGCCGTTGTAGACCGCGTTGAACGTCCCTGGGATGAAGCCCGCGATCGAACCCGTCACCAGTATTTTGCCCGCATTGCGCGAGACCATCTCTGCCAGCACTTTTTGGAGCAGGTAGAGAGTTCCGGTCACGTTGGTGTCGATCACGTGGCGCCAAGCAGTCGGATCTTGCTCGAGAAATGCATGGCCAAGCCCGTGTCCGGCATTGGCGCAGAGCAGGTCGACCGGCCGGCCGCCGGCCGCATCCAGGAGCTGGTCGACGCCTTCGAAGGTCGCAAGATCGACTTCAAGTGCATTTACCGTGGTGTCCTGCCCCTGCAGGCCCGCCGAGGCATCTACAAAGGGCGTGTCGGCGACAACAAGCAGGTCGTAGCCGTCCGCCGCGGCGAGCTTTGCGAGCTCGGCGCCGATCCCGGTCGAGGCACCCGTGATGATTGCGAATTTGTCTGCCATGGCCAGGTCCTATTCTGCGGCGATTGCAAAGTCGGGCTTCAGCACGACCTTGGTCACTTCGTTCTGGTTGTCGTGGAACATCTTGTAGCCCTTGGGCGCGTCCTCGAGCGCCATGCGGTGCGAAATGAGGAAGGTGGTGTCGATCTTCTCCTCGACGATCGCATTGAGCAGCCCCGGCATGTAATGCTGGACATGGGTCTGCCCGGTCTTCAAGGTCAGGCCCTTCTCCATGAAGGCCCCCAACGGGAACTTGTCGACGAAGCCGCCGTAGACCGCAGGCATCGAGACCCGGCCGCCCTTGCGGCAAGCGAGTATCGCCTGACGGATCGAATGAGTGCGGTCGGTGCCGAGAAACATCGACGCTTTGATCTGGTCGATGACGTTATCGACGAAAAAGCCGTGGGCTTCGAGACCTACCGCGTCGATCACCGCGTCGGGACCGATCCCGCCAGTCATCTCCATCAGCGCCTCATAGGTCTTCGTCTCCTCGAAGTTGATCGCTTCAGCGCCAAACTTGCGCGCCAACTCGAGCCGGTGCGGAAAATGGTCGATCGCGATCACGCGCTCGGCGCCCATGAGGAAGGCAGACTGCACTGCGAACAGACCAACGGGGCCGCAGCCCCAGACCGCGACGGTATCGCCGGGTTCGATCTGCGCGTTCTCGGCGGCCATCCATCCCGTGGGCAGAATGTCCGATAGGAACAGGACTTTCTCATCCTCGATATGATCGGGAACGACGATCGGGCCGACGTCGCTGAAGGGCACGCGAACGTATTCGGCCTGGCCCCCCGCATAACCGCCGGTCATGTGGCTGTAGCCGAACAACCCCGACATGGGTTGGCCGTAGAGTTCGCGGCCGATATCCTGGTTGTCGGCGGGGTTGCCGTTGTCGCAAGCCGAATATTGGTGCTTGCCGCAATGATAGCAGGACCCGCAGGAAATAGTGAATGGGACGACGACCTTCTGGCCCTTGCGGAGGGTGCTCTTGGGGCCGGTCTCGACCACCTCTCCCATGAATTCGTGGCCAAGGATGTCGCCGGCCTGCATCGTCGGGATGTAACCATCGTAAAGATGGAGGTCGGATCCGCAGATCGCCGTCGCGGTGATCTTGATGATCGCGTCGCGCGGATTGATGATTTCGGGATCGTCGACGGTGTCGACGCGGACGTCATGCTTGCCGTGCCAGGTGAGCGCGCGCATCAGGCCTGTTCCTCCTCGAGCTGCTTTCGGGTGCGCGCAGCCGTGGCGACCTCGCCGGTTTCCATGAGCTGCTTGAAGCGCTTGAGATCGCGCCGCGTCTGGATGCGAGGCTCGCGCTGGAAAAGCTTGGCGATGAGCTGGCCCAGGGCGCCAGCCGGCGGATCGTAGGCTATGGTCGCTCGTACCACGGTGCCGCGACCGGCTACCTCGCGGAACTCGATACGACCGCTGTTGGCGACATCGGCATCGGGGGCGGATTGCCAAGTGATCGCCTCGCCGGGGACATCCTCGGTGATGACGGAGTCCCATGTCACCTCGCGCCCGGCAGGCGCCTTGACCGTCCAGCGAGAACGCCGATCATCGAGCTTTTCGATGGCCTGAATGTTCTCCATGATCGGCGCGAGGTTCGCAGGATCACGCCAGAAGGCGTATAGCTCCTGCGCCGGGCGATTGATGGTGATCGCTTCGGCCAGAAGCGCACGATCGGAATGGACCGACTTCGATGTGGTTACAGGCGCGTCGTCGCGCTGGCCTGGGGCCAGAGTCGTTTCGCTCGTCATGGATGAGTTCCTTTTCGGGGATATGCTCATCGAACCCTACCGGGACGTCAAAGTTCCCCTTGCCCCCCGCAACATTGGCATGGGCGGTGCGAAAATTCCGCTAACCACTTCAGCTTGCGACAGAACGATGCAAGGCTCCGACGAATGTACCGCGAGCTTGCCAAACCAAGTTCTTTCGCCAGCATCTCGGGCGCTTAATTTACACTTCAAGCTCGAATTCAGGCGCATGTCACCAGAGTGACCTTAAAAGGTGCCGATGGGTTCTCGAAGCGGCAAGAAACTCTTTTCAAATGGGCGAGCGCCAAAAGTGACGACGTTACCCGCAATCCCGCAATATCGCGTTTTCCTTTACGGCCGAGTGCTGCCTGGCGCCTCACGCCCTCCAAGGCTCGCATGCGATGCCGCACCAAGTCTCCAGCAACCCTAAGGCAAGACCGGCCCCGTCATTGTGATCGCGATCACTCTGTCCCGCCTGTCATCTAAATAACTTAATCGGAGCGTCTCTCTTCTTCCAGCGCGAGGCTGTGGAGGATCTCGAAAAGGCTATCGGCCGACATCCGCGAGGGGTCGAAACCACTCTGCCCCGCGATATCGGCGAAGCGATCCTCGTCGAGCTTGGAGCTGCCGACGAAGGCCATGGACCAGTTCGAGAAAGCTCGCTCGTCGATGCCCTGGAAGTCCAGCAGGGAAACCTCGCCATGCCGCTCGTCACGCTGGATCCGCTCGAAAGTCGCCTCGACCGCACGCCGGGGCCCTTCGAGGATCTGCCCAAAGCAGCCCATGTTGAACAGGAGCGCGCCTGTGACACCGGCGCCGGCATTATTGCGGCGGCTCGACGCAAGGATTGCATCGATCTCGGGCAGGGCATCCCCTGCGATGCGGTTGCGGCTGTAGTAGACGAGCCGCGCGAGGCTAAGTTCCACGATTGATCCTCATGTCCTCTAGGGTCGCGTCGACCAGGAGTTTGCACGCCGCTTCAGCGGTCATCGGCCGACCCGTCAGAAAACCCTGAACATAGTCGCAGCCGCGCTCACGGATTTCCGCGAGCTGGTCCTGTGTTTCCACGCCCTCTGCCGTGATCTTCATTCCAAGGGTCGCTCCGAGCGAGGCAATCGTGCTTACGATAGCCTTGGCCTCAGCATTGCCATTCATTTGGCGGACAAACGATTGGTCGATCTTGATTTTGTCGAATGGAAACTTCTGAAGGTAACTCAGCGAAGAATAGCCAGTTCCAAAATCATCCATCGCGATGCCGACACCGAGCGCGCGCAAGCTTTGCAAGGTTCCCACAACGGCAGCGGTGTCGTCGAGAAGTGCGCTTTCCGTTATTTCCAGTTCGAGCCTTGCAGGATCAAGGCCCGAATTCGCCAGAGCGGAAACCACCGTATTCACCAGACCCTCGCCGCGGAACTGCTGGGCGGAGAGATTTACAGCGACGATCGCCGGCAGCGGCCATCGTGCCGCGGCATAGCAAGCGGTTCGTATCACCCAATCGCCGATGGGAACGATCAGTCCCGTCTCCTCGGCGATCGGCACGAAGTCGGCCGGCGAAATGAACGAGCCATCCTCGCGCCGCCAGCGCAGTAGCGCCTCGAAGCTCACCACCTCGCCTGAGCGCAGGTGGATCTGTGGTTGGTAATGCAATTCCAATTGCTTGAGCGCCATCGCGCGGCGCAGGCCCAGCTCGATCCGGCGTCGTTCCTGAAGCCTGTCCGCCATCGCCGCCACGAACAGGCGGCACGTTCCAATGCCCTCTGCTCGTGCCTCGATCAGTGCGAGGTTTGCATGGCCCATAAGGCCATCCTCTCCGGGTTGGCCGGCGGGCCGCGCGATGCCAACGCTCGCACTGATATTGAGGATATGCCCTTCGACCGCATAGGCGCGAGCGATAAGTTCGACGATCCGCTTCCCCTCGATTTCGATGTCATCGTTGCTAGCGATACCGCGGCGTATCAGGCCGAATTCGTCATATCCGAGGCGACCGATCACGTCCTCGGTGGAGACGAGGCTATGCAACCGGTCTCCCACCTTGCGAAGAAGAGCGTCTCCGACGCCCGCGCCGAGCGCGTCATTGATCTGCCGGAATCGTTCGAGCCCGATGGCAAATAGCACGAAGGACTGCTTGGCGGTGAGCGCCCGCGCGAGTTCGCGCTTGAAAGCCTCGCGGTTAAGAAGAGAGGTAACCGGATCGCTGGATTGCCGATCGTCCTCCGACATGATTGCGCCAAGGTCGTAGAGCGCGACGACCCATCCGCCGCTCGGTAGTGCTCGGACCATGGCGGCAACGGAGCGGCCATCGCTCAACCGGAGCATGGATCGCCCGACAGAGGCTTGCGACTTCGGCAATTCGATGTGCTGCGCGACGCCGCTCACCGTCAGCAGCTGAGGAAGGCTTGTAGTCGGTTCGGGGGAACACCCGAGCATTTCACATGCCTGCGCGTTCGCAGACACCACCTGCCCATCTGCATCCACTAGCAAGACAGGTGCGGCGAGAAAGGCGAGCGCCTCGCTTTCGTTTACGCGGGATAGGCTCTGTCTGGAGGCAGCGGGAATCATCAGAAAATGAATAGGTTACATTCGCCAACAAACCGTGAAGCGGGCTTTGGAAACGGTGGTGGAACTGGTTGCCCTAGCGCTCTGGGCAAATATCCTAGTTTTCCCCTGCCGCGCCAGCTTTCGGAAGCCCCGAGCAAGCCAGGTCACGGTGGCGAGCCGGCAATTACTTCCGGGGTTGCACGAATTCATCGCCAGCCCCGTCGCTCATGCGGCGGGGTGCCTCCACGCATGCAACCGTCGTGACTAGCGCCCTGCGCAGCTCAACCTGCGAAACTCCGGCGATGAAATGAAGTTATCGGTCCGGGTGCGAGGCGCGAAAGGAAAGCCATGAAAAGATCGGAGAAGACAGACGGCGATGACGGTCGTGATCATGCCGAAATCGGCGCCGGCGACAGTTCGAAGCCCGGCGCCTTGCCCACCCAGGCGATGCCAAAGAGTGATAGTGGCCAAGGGCGACATGATGGAACGAACCAACCCCGCGGTGATGGTCAGAGTGCCGGCGGCGCTTATCCCAACCCTCATACGGGCAAGGAAGAGCGGGGTGCCCGATCCGATTGGCAAGGCGGTCAATCCGAAATCGGTTACCACGGTTCCGGGCAGCTCGGGGACCAAGTAGTGACCCCCGGAGGAAACCCAAATTCGGCAACCCGCAAGCCTCCGAAGACCGGCTAGCACTCCTAAACAACATAACCTCTGGCAGCCCCGATCGGCGTGACACTTCGCGTTGTCTCGCAAGATGTCCGCCCTCGTTTCGCCCGACGCTCCGCCCCCTAGTGCCCGCTGAGGTCATTCTGATTCTGTGAAGTAAGCGGCCTCCTGTCGGCGCCAGCCTGTCGGCCCGGCGCTCGCGATGAACCGCCAATCTACGGCGATGCGAAGGTTCACTGGCGTGCAAATGCCCGCTGCCAGTCGCCATAGTGGGGCCCCAAGGCCTGGAGAAAATTGAGCCCCCCTCGTCGAAGCGATATCTGCAACCGATCCGTGGCCGCAACCGGCGCAAGGTCATGCAATGCGGCCCGCGAAATCGCGCTTTCTTGAGTTTCTAGACCTTTTCCTGCGATGGCCCCTGCAAGATCCAAGGTCCCTTCGGAGCCGCCCGCTGCCATGTCGGATAGGGACTTTTGACGTGGCGCAGGAGATGAAGGTCTCCAAGGTCGGAGGCGGCCCACTCACCTTTCGTCGCGAGCCCCATTTGAGCCCGTGCGCGGCGCCAGATCAGGTTGAGCTCTAATTGGGTCGGCATCACGGTCTCCACGACGATGAAAGCTGTAGATCACATTGCGCTGCTGCGCGCATTAACCTGCGTGAACACTGGCTGCTGGATTCTGGAAGATTCCCTGGTCCGGTAACCCAGCTGATTCTCTCGAATTGCGGCTGCGCTTTGACGGCTGACGTGGCGCCTTGCCGGCAGCGATCCAGGCTGACTTGGCCAGCGCTTCGCAGAAAGACTGCCGTCACCGCGCGGCGCGACTGGAACCATTGCGCATCCGGGCCGGTTGCCTCGCAAAGGAGATTCAGAAATGTCAGAAAACGACTCAGTACCGGGAGATCGGTCACGCGCGCGGGACCGGGATCGCAAGAGATCGTTACCAGGCGGGGCTCGCAACCCAAGTTTGAGTGGTTCTCGTGACGACACTTTCGACCCGGATCTCGAACGCGAGCGCCTGGAACCGGGCATGAACACTGAGGGGCAAGGCGAAAGCGGGGCCGATCCCAAGCGTGCGAAGCCGCTGGGCAACAGCAACACCTGAAATTGCCCCTCGCAAAGCCGAGAGCGAGTGCCATTTGGCCTGACGATCGGCCACTGGTTCCGCCAGCTATGTGACGGCCATTTCTCAGCGCCGCTGTCATAGCTTCCTGCCTCCGCTCAGCGAAGTGCGACCGATCGTCGAGCCCTAAGCGCTCGAAGACGCGATCTGGTCGCCGCCCGTATCCCACCATCTGCCGCCTTTGAACCGCCCATGTCACATAGGTTGTAATCCAGCGGTCTTCGCTCGGGTACCCAATGCCCAGTCACTGGTAGAATACGCCAGTCCGAACATAACTAGCCGAGCCTGACTGGAAGCGTCGCTCCAAGCCGCCTTCTCTTATCAGAGTCGATCGCCTGCGTCTGTCAAATATCTGATTAACATAGATTAAGTTAGAAATTTCTCTTCCTATCGGTGCAACTTGCAGGGTGGTCTCGCGTTCGAGACGATGTTCGCGGCGCGACTTGCGATGCGCGATCGAGACACGTGATCAAGCTGATCTCCCATCCCAAGGAAGCACCATGGCCAAGAAGCCCTCCCCCAGCCCGAAGACATCGAACTCCAAGGCGCCGACCGATCGCACTTCCGGCACGGCGATGCCTGGAGAATCGCCGCAGAAGGCATCGCCAGTGCCGCCCGATGCGCCTTTGAGGGATGCCTACGCCGAGCCCCAGGGGCGTGGCGGCGAGACTCACCAGACCGCTGAAGGCGATGTTGCCGTTCTTACGACACAGCAGGGTGTGCCCGTCGCCGACGATCAGAACACGCTCAAGCAAGGTGACCGGGGACCGACGTTGATCGAGGACTTCCACTTTCGGGAGAAGATCTTCCATTTCGATCATGAGCGCATCCCCGAGCGCGTCGTTCATGCACGCGGTTACGGCGCCCACGGCTTCTTCGAGCTCACCGAGAGTCTGGCCGATGTTACCCGCGCCGACATTTTTCAGCGCGTCGGCGAGCGCACGCCTGCTTTCGTTCGGTTCTCCACGGTGGCTGGATCGAAGGGATCGTTTGATCTGGCCCGTGACGTGCGCGGCTTTGCGGTCAAACTCTATACCAAAGAGGGAAATTGGGACCTCGTCGGCAACAACATCCCGGTGTTTTTCATCCAGGATGCGATCAAATTTCCCGATCTCATTCATGCGGCGAAGCCCGAGCCCGACCGCATGTTTCCGCAGGCTCAGACCGCGCACGACAACTTTTGGGATTTCATAAGCCTTAGCCCTGAAGCCATGCACATGGTTATGTGGACTATGTCGGACCGAGCGATACCGCGATCTTATCGCACGATGGAAGGCTTCGGCGTCCACACGTTCCGGCTCGTCGACGCCAAGGGGAAGTCGACTTTCGTAAAGTTCCACTGGAAGCCCAAGCAGGGGCTCCAGTCCGTCGTCTGGAACGAGGCCGTGAAGATCAATGGCGCCGATCCCGACTTCCATCGCCGCGACCTGTGGGATGCGATCAATGGCGGCGACTTTCCCGAGTGGGAACTCGGGCTTCAACTGTTCGATCAGGATTTCGCCGACAAGTTCGACTTCGATGTCCTTGATCCGACCAAGATCATTCCCGAGGAAATCCTGCCTGTCCGTTTTGTCGGCAGGCTTGTGCTCGACCGCGTCGTCGATAACTTTTTCGCGGAAACCGAGCAGGTTGCCTTCTGCACGCAGAACGTCCCCCCCGGTATCGATTTCACGAACGACCCGCTGCTTCAGGGTCGCAATTTCTCCTACCTAGATACGCAGCTCAAGCGTCTCGGCAGCCCGAATTTCGCGCACATCCCGATCAACGCGCCGAAGTGTCCAGTCGCCCATTTCCAGCAGGACGGACACATGGCGATGACCAATCCCCGGGGCCGCGTAAACTACGAGCCCAACAGCTGGGGCGCGACGATCGGCGGTCCGCGCGAGGATCCGGCACGAGGTTTCACGAGCTTCGCCGCCGAGCCAGACGGCGCCAAACTCCGCCTAAGGCCTGAGAGCTTTGCCGATCATTATAGTCAGGCCCGGCAGTTCTTCATCAGCCAGACACCGATCGAGCAGAAGCATATCGCCGATGCACTCACCTTCGAACTGAGCAAGGTCGAGCGGCCGGATATTCGCGCGCGCATGGTCTCGCATCTCATCCATATCGACGCCGGGCTCGCCGATACCGTGGCAGCCGGGTTGGGTCTTCCCGACCTGCCGGCGCCGGCCCAGGCAGCGCGTCCCCCCATCGACAGTCTCGCGCCATCAGACGCGCTTTCGATCGTCAAGAACGGCCCCGCGACTTTCGCGGGCCGAAAACTGGGCATCCTGCTCAGCGACGGGGCCGACGCTGAGCTACTGGCGAGTCTCTTGAAGGAGATCGGCAAGGTCGGCGCTACATATGAGATCGTCGCCCCCAAGATCGGCGGCGTAACCTTATCCGACGGCACGAAGATCGCCGCCAAGCATAAGATCGACGGTGGTCCTTCGGTATTGTTCGACGCCGTGGCGCTTATCGTCTCTGACGCCGGAGCCGAGCTAATGGCGGGCGACGCCGCGGCGCAAGACTTTGTTCGCGACGCCTTTGCGCACTGCAAGTACATCGGCCTCACCCCGCAGGCCGAACCGATCTTTGCGGCCGGCGGCATTGCCGACAAGCTCGACGATGCCTGTTTGCCGCTCGCTTCTGTCAAGGACGCCGCGCAATTCGTCGAGACGATCGCGGCCCTGCGTTTCTGGCCCCGTGAGCTGGAGGTCGACCTCGATGCTTTGTGAGAGGCTTATCCAGCCGCCGGCGAACGACGATCCTGCACTCGCGCCGTTGCCTTCCGCGCAGCGCATCCAGGATTTGTTGTTCGACGCCGCGCGGCTCGGCCGTGTCGATGTCCTCCCTGCTCTTTTGCGCGCAGGCGCGGACATCGATGCCCGCGACCGCGCCGGCTACACACCGCTCATCCTCGCGAGCTATCATGGACATGAACATGCGACGGCAATGCTACTGGCGACAGGGGCGCAGGTCGATCGCCCCGACGCCGCGCGCGGAAACACGGCCTTGATGGGAGTCGCCTTCAAGGGGCATGGGGGCATAGCCGCACGCCTCCTCGCGGCGGGTGCCGAGCCGAACAGGACCAATCATGCCGGTCAGACAGCGCTCATGATGGCGGCGCTTTTTGGACGTAGCGCGATCGTCGACCAACTCCTGATGCATGGCGCGGATGCTTCAAGCCGAGACATTGCCGGTAACAGTGCCCGTTCGGTGGCCGAGGCCCAAGGAAACGACGTGATGGTCGCCCGGCTCGATCGTGCCTCTTTTGGCAAGGTCTGACAGGTGGGTGAAATCCCGTTTTCGCTTTGGGCGCCGAGGTCTATCTTCGAACAGGGTCGTCATCGCAGGAACCGGCGGGGGTCTGACGTGGTTGTCGCGCTATGACCATATATTTCCTGCATTTGTGCAATGGCGTCGGATACATCGAGGACGAGGGCGGACATGAATTCAGCGATCTGGCGGCGGCGCGGGCATCCGCGGTCCAGGCCCTGCGCGGTATTAGCGCCGAAGAAGTCAAAGGCGGCATGCTTTACCCCGCATCTTTCATAGAAATCGAGAATGCCGAACATCGACACGTCGCCACGGTTTACTTTTCTGATGCCGTCATCGTGTCCGAGAAAATCGAGCGCAAGCCTCGCCTGATCTGAGCTTTCGCGCTCGCGTCATGCCGCGCATCTATTGTCAGACTATCACGACCATATCCTGCGGCCGTGAAGAAACGTGAAGCCGATTCATGGTTGCCCAGCCCGACATGGATCACGCACTACCGGAGGCCAATTTGAAGGAACTCGTTGCTTTCGATCTCGATGGCACGCTCGCCGAGAGCAAGCAGCCTCTAAAGGAAAACATGGGCGAGGCCCTCGCCGACCTATTGAGCGTCGCGCAGGTCGCAGTCATATCGGGCGGCGACTGGCCGCAGTTCGAAAAGCAAGTCGCCTCGCGGTTGCCCGCGCGAGCCGATCTTTCCAGGTTGTGGCTGATGCCGACGACCGGCACCAAGCTTTTCGTCTACCAGGACGGGGCCTGGCGGACGGTCTACGCCGAGCTGTTCGACGAAGAGCAGAAGGCCCGGATATTTCGAGCCTTCGACGAGGCCTTGGCTGCAACGGGCTTCGTCCCGGAACGGACCTGGGGCGAGCGCATCGAGGATCGCGGAAGCCAGATCACCTTCTCGGCGCTTGGACAGCAGGCGCCTATCGAGGCTAAGGAAACCTGGGATCCCGATTTTTCGAAACGCAAGATTATCCAAGCCGATCTTCGTCGACGGCTTCCGGGCCTGTCCATCAATATGGGCGGTGCGACGTCGATCGACATAACCCGCGAAGGTGTCGACAAGGCCTATGGGCTCAAGCGGCTCAGGGACGAAAGCGGGATAAGTCTAGACGCGATGATGTTCATCGGTGACGCCATCTTCCCCGGCGGCAACGATTACCCGGCAAAGACGCTCGGCCTCGACACGGTGATGGTCCGGGATCCCAACGAGACGCTTTCGGTGATCGCCGCGATCGTCGCCTGCAATCGCTAGAAACCCTTCCGCCAATAGAGCTGGAAGGCCGCCAGTCTGGACGGCTACGAGCAGTCCCGCCGCAAGGGCGAACCGACACGATCCCTCAGACTTCGGAATTATTTCGATCCTCATGGCCACTGGCCGCGCACCCGTGAGTTTGGCGAGCATGAAACTCCAGATCGATGTCCACTTCGACTACCGCTTCGCGCGTCCTACCGACGTGCTCCTCCAGTTCGAGGCCGCGCATATTCCGGAACAGTCCGTGGAGCTGGGAACCTTGGATCTGCCCCCGTGCGACCATTTCGCCCGGGTGGCCTCGCACGACGGAATAGGCGAGCGCATTTGGCTCCGCGTCGATAGCCAGCTGCGGGTCAGATACGAAGCGAGGGTGGCAATCAATCGGATCCTGACCGATTGCGCGACGCTCGCGAAGGTGCAGCCCCATCTGCTGCCAGGTGAAACAGTCCAATACATGCTACCCTCCCGCTATTGTCCCTCTGATCGTTTCGGCGATTTTATCGAGGCGACTTTCGGCTCGGTTGAGGGCGGCTCCCAGGTGCTCGCGATGCGCGACTGGATTCAGCGACATCTGCGTTATGTGCCGGGATCGAGCAACAGCGACACCACGGCTGCCGATACGTTTATTACCCGTCAGGGCGTTTGCCGGGATTATGCCCATCTGCTGATCACGTTCGCACGGGCCGCAGGAATTCCGGCCCGGATCGCCAGCGTTTACGCGCTAGGTGTCGACCCGCCCGACTTCCATGCCGTCGCGGAAGTTTTCGTCGGCGGCGAATGGCATATGATCGATGCGACGGGCATGGCCATGGAAAGCGCAATGGTCAAGATTGGCATTGGCCGCGACGCTGCCGATGTGGCCTTTTTGACCGCTTTCGGCGAGGCCCAGTATTTGGCGCAAAGCGTGCGTGTGACCGAGGTGCTCTGACAGCTTGTCGCCCTGCTGCCACCACGGGCGAGCCCATTGCATCTTTTCTAGGCTCCAGATCAGTAAAGCGACATTTGCAGGATGGCGGCGCCAGCGACTGAGGCCCGCGATTTCCAGCCACCCCCGCCAAGCCACCTCGAAGATCACGCGGTCTAGCGCGCGCTACTGAAACGGGAAGGACGAGCGTGCGCTCGATCTCAGCCCATGCGGACCCAGGTATGACGAGATCGCCGGCGGCCGGTCCAGCAGGTTCGGCCGCCGCCTCTCTTGAGCTCAGCCGGAGGTGGTGGCGTTTGCGGACCCGTTGCTCCCAGTCGGCTGAGCGGGTGCAGTGGAAGCCGTAGCGGTGCCGACATCGGGCACGGCGCCGGTTTTGGCGACCTTCTCGTCGACGCCATCCTTTGCACCCTCTTTCGCCGCCTCGCTGACGGACTTCTCGAACATCCGCTTCAGCACCCACCCCACGGCAAACGTCACACTCGCCGTCACAACCGCCCGCGCAGCGGTTTCTTCGAGCGATCTTACGAAGGCCTTGCGGCGCTGGCGCCCCGTTTGCCCCGCAACCGCATCGGCAATGCGTTCTCTGCCCCTCATCTGATCACCTCATGATTTTGCACTCTGTCGTTGGAGCAACGCGCGAGCTGGACCAGAGGTGCCTTCACCTGAACGTAAGTGAAGATGGCCGCCGCACAGCGGCAGGATCGCAGCAGTATCCGACGGCTCGTCGCTGGTCGCAGTCGTTCAGCGATTGAGCACTGTGGGTTCTGCCGCCGGCCGATCACCCATGCGTTCGCCGAGCCGGACAGGACGCTCGGGCGTCCAATCAGAGTTGAAGACGATAGCATCACGGTGGAACAGCATGACGATTGTCGATCCCAGCAGGAAACGTCCCATCTCCTCGCCTTGGCGCAAGTTCACAGGTCTGTCGTGATAGCGCCACTCCGTGGTCTGCCCATGACGCTTTCCATTGACTATGCCGTGCCAGGTCGTGGCGATGCTGCCGACGATCGTGGCCCCCACCAGCACACAGGCGAACGGGCCGTGCTCGGGCGATGCGAAAAGGCAAATCACCCTCTCGTTGCGCGCAAAGAGATTGGGGACGCCGCGCGCGGTCACGGGGTTGACCGAAAATAGGGATCCCGGGACGTAGATCATGCGCTCGAGCACGCCGTCGCATGGCATGTGCAAGCGGTGATAGTCTCGCGGGGAAAGGTAGAGGTTCGCGAAGGAGCCGTGCCGGAACTGCTCGGCAAGTTCACCATCACCGCCCAACAGATCCTGCGTCGTGAAACGATGGCCTTTGGCTTGCAGGATTTCATGGTCATCGATCCCGCCGAACTGGCTGATCGCGCCGTCGACGGGGCAAACGAAATCGGCGCGCGCGATGGGCCGCAGGCCCGGCTTCAGGGCGCGGCTAAAGAACGCGTTGAACGTTGCGTATTGCGCCACATCGGCTTGGGCTGCCTCGGTCATATCGACGCCGTATCGTCTCACGAACCATCGAATGAGGCCCGTCGTGGCGGCGCCGCCGCGCGCGCCGGCGATGCAGCCCGCCAGTGCGGTCAGCCGGCGCTTGGGCCAGACATGCTGTAGGAAGATAGCCAGACGTTCGGACATGTCAGCGGGATTGCTCGATATGCAGGTTCACAGACCGCAAGGCGCCAGGAAGACGTATCGATAAGCAAGGCATCGTCATCTGAGTAAACGCGTGCCCACTTGCGACAACGTGTTTCGGATCGTCGATGCGAACAGCGACGCCACGGCCGGTAGGATAACCACGGCGTGGATCCGATCATCGAGGACTTCGAGTTCCGCCTGGACTTTCTGCCCCAGCGCCTCCAGCTCGAAAACGAGAGTATCGTCCTGCCAGCGATGGGATTTCATCGCCCCGCCCGGTATTGCGGAGGCAATTTGGCCGATCCCGCCTTCAAGTCTGGCACGAGCGCCCGCCCGGCCCAGCTTGTGCGGTATGTCGATTGTGATGGGATCAGTCATGCCAGAGCAACGCGCAGCTGAAGCACTGGTGCCGTAGCGCTGGACTGTTCAGCGCTGGGCTGTTCGCGCCCAGCTTGATCCGCTCTCATCGGGTGCAGCCACGATCTCCCTCGATCCATCGATCGCGACGGGCATCTTGCCGCAGGTCCATAGGTGTTACGGGCGATAACTGCTGAGGGCTTCCGGTCCTTGGCCGTTAGCGACCCGGGTCAAGGGCATAAAAGGTCCCCTCGCTACGCCCACCGAAGTGGCGGGGGGATTTCCGCCGATCAAGGCTTCGGACTAGGCAAGATCATCACGAATGGTCGTTGTCAGGTCCCGGCCGCCGACCCGCCCCATCTTGGCAAAGAGAGCGAGCACCTCACGCCCCACTCATCTGCGTTTCATGGAAGATCCAGAACCGCGTCCTGCCGCTTCTCGGGCCGAATATAAACCGATGAGACCACGCTTGAAATCGCTTTGAGGTCGGCCTCCATGGCCTCGATCAGACGTTCTGCTTCTCCCATGGGCAGATCGTCTCGGAAATCGGCGCTGATAGCGACGAACACCGATTCCGGTGCGGTGTGGATCGTTCGGACGTGGTTGACGGCAGTGATCTCGGGTCGCTTGGCGATCGCTTCGCGAATGCTGTCTATCAAACGAGGATCGGCGGCCTCGCCGATGATCAGCCCTTTGGCTTCCCGGGCAAGAAGAAGTGCCACCGCCGCCAGGACGGTCCCGATCAGGACCGAGGCTATGCCATCGATGCTGGGGTCACCATAATGATGGCTGGCCCATACGCCCACGGCGGCAACGACGAGACCGAGCATCGCAGCGCTGTCTTCGAAAAGTACGATGAAGCCCGCGGGATCCTTCGATTGCCGGACCGAGGCCCACCAACGCGTCCCGTGTCGCTTCGTGTTGAATTCCCGCACCGCGATGGTCCAGGCCGTACCCTCGAGCATAAATGCGAAGCCCAGGACGACATAGTTGATCGTCGGATCGCGCAACGGCTCCGGCTCGCGGATGTGCGCGATCCCCTCGTAGACCGACACGCCCGCGCCGACGGCGAATATGAGGATGGCAACAACGAAAGCCCAGAAGTAAAGCTCCCGGCCGTAGCCGAACGGGTGAAGACGATCAGGTGGGCGCGCGGCGCGCTTCTGTCCGTAGAGCAACAGGACCTGATTGCCGCTGTCGACCAGCGAATGGACGCCTTCGGTAAGCATAGATGACGATCCGGTGATCGCCGCTGCAAAGAACTTGGCGGCCGCGATTCCGAGATTGGCCGCGAGCGCGCCGTAAAGGACGATGTTTTTCTTGAAGTGCTCGCGCCGGGTCACCCCGCAGCAACCGTTCTATGGATTGGAAGTTCCGGCTGCCATCCCACCATCGTTCAGGCTTTGCTTTTCCCGGCGCGTGTCTCTTCGACCGGGCGGTGCCAGGCGTCCGATTCACCTCAGCGCGCGCTATCCGTAATCGCGCTGTTTCAGGCACCAGGCCATGCATCATACCATGCCATTCCCCCGGTCTCGTGAGGGACATAGCTGGCGCACAACTGCTCTCTTCGTGACCGCGCTGCCCGCCTCACGGCCGGCGGCGCGCTCATTCGACTTGGTTCAGACCATATGCAGGACGCGCAGTTCGGCGGCCGGAAGCGCTCCGCTTTCCGCTTGTTGCATCAGTTCCTCTTTGCGGGCCGCCATCTGGTCGCGGAGCGCGACGAGGTCCACGTCCGTTCGCCGACACTGAGCGAACATCCCCTCGGATGGCATCTCTTCTTCGTGAACATGGTGCCTGATCTCCTCCGAAAGCACCTTGACCTTGGCTTCGTAGAACTCGTCGTTTGCCGAGCCGGCCATGATGTCGTTGATCAGCACCTTGGCGCCGTCGTGTTCCACATAGGCTTCAGCGAGTGTGTCATCCTCGATCTTGCCCTTGAAGGCCGGATAGAAGATTTCCTCCTCGATCGCGGTGTGAACCTTCAGCTCATTGCAAATCTGCGTCGCTAGGACCTGCTTGCGGTTGTCATCGCGGGCTTTCTCGAACTGTTCGAAGAGCTCTTCCACCTTGCGGTGATCGGCCTTGAGCAATGCAATGGCGTCGGTGAATTCGGCCATGGGTAATCTCCATCCAAGGGACCCGCCCAAAGTGGGCGAACCGTTGTCATTGATGAATGAAGCGCATGCCGGGGACTTGGTTCCCGGCTTCGGGGCCCGATGGCGACGACAAGAGAGGCTCAGCACATTTTGCGATATCGGCTTGGGCGTCGTCGATGGTGTGGCCGGACCCGATCGGCGGCTCGCGACGCAAAACGGGCGATGGCACCAGTCTTTGTAGCGAAGCCGGTGGAGCTGGCTGGGTAGAGACTGGGAATGTGCTGCCGGCTCAAATCGCCGCCCGCCATCGCGCCAATGCCCGCTCGTGTTGCGAGCGCGCCTTCTCGACTTGTTGCTCAAGGCGATCACGCGTTCTCGTCAGACGTTGCTCGAGGCGCGATTTCTCTTTTGCCAAGGCCTGCTCGCGTTCGCGCAAGGCGCGGCGCTCGGTATCTGCGCTACACTCGAACGCATCGAGCGCGGCCTCAGCCTCGTCCAGTTTCCCGCTATCGGGGCGACGACGAAGCGAGCGCTGCGGCCGCGGCTTCGAAATCTTGGGTAACGTATCGCCCTTCCCACTTCTCCGTCCCTTCGGGCCGCGGATCAGCTCTGCGGCCTCCATATGCTGGGCTGCCGAACCTCGACTTTGCCTGACGATCTCCCCGGGGTGATCCAGGGCGACCTGCATCAGCTTGGTATCGATCACCTGCTCGGCCGACCCGATCGCAAACAGTTCGGTTGCGGCCCCCCAGGCCGCGAGCGCCGCCTTTCGGCTTGGCGCTGCCACATAGGCATCGTGGAAGCCGATCGACGTGCGAAACACTTTGAGTTTGCGCTGCGCAGGCATCGAACTAGCCGGGTCCCGTATCGCCGACGACGAAGGCGGCCCCGGATGGGCCGCAGCCCCGCTCGGGCGATGTCAGGAGACCAAGGGGAATATCTATAATCACGATGGGGATCGAACGATCTCGTAGGAGAAATGTGCCGGGGCCACAACGCGTGCAAGCGGCTCGATGACACTGCCGGTCGATCAAGCGGAACTTTTCGAAACGTCCTCCGGTTTTCCTCATGTCCAGTTAGGAGAATCGGCATGAGCCGCGAGCGTGAACTCATCGATACCGGCACCGACAAGCGCTATGTTCGTCGAGACGACCAGGGCCAATTCAGCGAAAGCGACGACGTCTCGAAGTCGCTTTCGCAAGATGCCCGGCGTCATTCCGGTACCAGCAAACCCCGCAACCAGGGCGACAAGGGCGACTGAGGTGGCGGGCGGATGGTCGCGGGACGGCGCGGTGCAGGACCAGATCGAGGACACGATCAAGGACGCTGTCCTTGGGGCACGAGCGAGAATGCCCGCAGGCGAGGGTACCGAGCATTGCGAAGATTGCGGCGAACCTATCCCGAACCGTCGCCGCGCCGCTCTCCCCGGTGTGAGGACCTGCGTCACGTGCCAGGCTGAGCGCGACAAGGCCGTATCCCATTCGACGATCAACCGGCGAGGCAGCAAGGACAGCCAGCTTCGTTGAAACCGCTCCGCGATGACGAACCGGGGACGTCTCGCTATCGGCTCATCATGATCCATCAGTTCGAGAGGCGCGATGAAGGCGCCCCTCGATCCAGTGACGATGCGGTTTTGGCGACAGCCGAAGCGGCGTTGCCCCGGGGGCGTCCAGGGCGCCGTGATTGCCCCGCGTGGGCAACCGTGAGGGGGCCGCGACGGCCGTGGTCCTCGTAAAATGATCGCATGGCGAACTTATCGCGGCATCGATGCGTTTCCTCAGCGAGGAGACCCGCGATGACCGATACCGCCGAAATGATCCACGAGGATGACCTACCGGGTCACGAGAGCAAGCTGGAACCGAAGCCCGAATGGCAGCCTCGCTATCCGGGCTCGGGCCGCCTCGAAGGCAAGGTCGCAATCGTCACAGGCGGTGACAGCGGCATTGGCAGGGCCATCGCCGCGCTTTACGCCCGCGAAGGCGCGGACATCGCGATCGTGTATCTGCTCGAAGATGACGATGCCGCCGATACGAAGCGTATCGTCGAGGCCGAGGGTCGCCGCGCGATCACCATCAGGGCCGACGTCGGCATCAAACTGGAGTGCGAGGCTGCCGTCGCCAAGACGATAGACGCCTTCGGCAAGCTCGATATCCTCGTCAACAATGCCGGGGAGCAACATCCCGACAAGGACATCACCGATATCAGCGAGGAACAGCTGGCGCGCACGTTCCAGACAAACATCTTCGGCATGTTCTACATGGTGCAGGCCGCGCGTCCGCACCTGCAATCGGGCGCCGCCATCATAAACTGCACCAGCGTTACCATGTACCAGGGCAGCAAGGAGCTGCTCGACTATAGCTCGACCAAGGGCGCCATTACCGCATTCACCCGTTCGCTGTCGGAAAACCTCGTCAGCGAGGGAATCCGCGTCAATGCCGTGGCGCCCGGGCCCATCTGGACACCGCTCAATCCCTGCGGCGGCGCCAGCAAGGAGAAACTCGCGCATTTTGGCGAGAAGACGCCCATGGGGCGGCCGGGCCAGCCCAACGAGGTCGCACCCGCGTTCCTGTTCCTGGCTTGCGAGGACGCGAGCTACATGTCCGGACAGGTGCTTCATCCCAACGGCGGCACCGTGATCAACGGTTGAGCAAGCGAGGCCACGATGACGAAAGCTCTAAAGCCCGGGACTGGGGTCACTTGGAAGAGCCATGGCGGAGTGGCCAAGGGGAAGGTCTTGTGGAAGCTCACCCAACCGACCGAAATCAAGGGTCACAAGGTCGCAGCATCCGACGACAATCCCGAATATCTGGTCGAGACAGATGACGGCAAGCGCGCCGCACATAAGCCTGGCGCGTTGAGGAAACGCTGACCCCGTAGCCGTCGTCGATTGACATCGACGATTATCGATGCTGGCACGCCTGTCGCAGCGCGCCTAGCCGCCAGAGCGATCGCCATGCGCTTTGATCGGCGAAGCTGTCAGGGCCTCGCTGTCGGGGCCTCGCTGTCGGGGCGTCGCTGTCGGGTCGGGGAGAGGATTGGCTCGCCGCCGCGTCTGGCGCGGCGCAAGCCTATGCGAGGCCCTCATCCGCCAGGGCTTGGCTAACGGCTCCGCGCTTCTTCATTCGCTCGAAGAGTGCTGAAAGCCGGAGCGGCAGGTCGAGCCCGATCTTTTCCTTGGCCCAGAACAACATGACGAAGAGATAGCAGTCGGCGACCGACAGCTCATTGCCGAGGAGGAAGTCGCGTCCCTCGAGCTGTTCTTCCAGAAGCGCGAAGCGGCGGGTCAGCGTCTTCTTGCCCTCCTCCTTCTGCGCGTCGTCGGCGCCGGACTTGAAGAAGGGCGCGAAGTTCTTGTGAAGCTCGGTGGAAATATAGGCGAGAGCCTCGAGCGCACGAAATCGGCCGAGGCCATCGGTTGGCATTAGGGTGCCAGCCTTCTCAGCGATATAGCTGAGGATCGCGATGTTCTCGGTGAGGACGCCCTCTGGCTCGAGCCCTAGAGCCGGCACGTAGCCTTTGGGATTGACGGCGTTGTAGTCGCCGCCGCTCTGCGTTTTCTTGGTCTTGAGGTCGACCCTCTCTGTTTCGAAATCGAGACCGCTTTCCAGAAGCGCGATGTGGTCGGCGAGGCTGCATGCGCCGGGCGAGAAATAGAGTTTCATCACAGATAACCTCACTTCGGTGATCCTGGCGCCGCGCCGGACTGCCGGTGCTACCAAGCAGGCGGCCTAGGCGGAGCGCTGATCAACCTGGATGCCGGGCGCGCCGGCACGAATGTCGAGCGCTCACTTGCGCGCATGGCTTGCCTTTTGGGAACCACGGGCGAGATCTTTTTCCGACATGGTCGCATCGGCCTGCTGCGGTCGCTCGATGGCGCCCCGGTCCTCTCCCGTTTGGTGACCAGAGGTATGGTCGATCCGGTCTTTGCTTTCGGCCATGCGAAACTCTCCTGCTCCGTTATGTACGCAAGGTCCCGTCGGGATTGGTGCGCGGGCCGCCACGCCCGTTGGCGCTTCGATTGGTGCGGCGCGAGATGCTGCCAGCCCGCTCAAACTCAGGCGCCTGCACTAAGGTCTTCGGCATTGATGAAGTAGGTGGGTTTGCTGTCCCCGCCCGCCCTCCAGACACGCGTCGCTGCGGCGAGGAAACGGTCCTCGTAATTGTCGAAAGTGAGGAGTGCCGATTCCTCGTTGAGCGCCGCGGTCAGGTTGCCGACCGCAAGAAGCGCGTCCCTCGCGACGATGAACTCGAGCTCGATGCCGTCGTGGCGCGCGAAGAAGTTCACGGCTTCCCGCTCGCTGGACCAAAATCGTTTTCCGGCCTCGAAGTTCAGCTGCGCTTCCATTTTATTTTCTCCGGTCATCGGGCCTGAGCCTCGGACATGTCTTCCGGCCCAACGAATGGGACCCCACCGAGGTTTCTGGCGTCGACGTTTCTAGTGGCGCTCTTTTTTGTGAGCCGCTCTCGTCGGCGACCGGGGGTTAGAGTCATGAAGGGCAACGCCCCGGCAGGAGCTGCGCAAGAGCCAACGCCGTCTGCTTCGGACGACAACCCTTGTCCGGGATCGGGAGCCAAGCGCGTGCTGGCGGATTGTGAGAGTGCCCACGAGGAGATCGTCGCATGTTAGAACACCTGCCGCGCTGGCTCGGCGCCCTGCTCAAGACGGTCCGCGCCGGCCATGGCAAACTTGCCATCGTTCAGGAGAACATCGCTCCGGGCGAACTGACGCTCGAACTGTCCAGCACGGCCTTCACGAGCGGCGGGCGCCTGCCGGTCCGCTTTACGGCCGACGGCGAGGGTCGATCCCCGCCCCTCGCCTGGCGCGGCGTGCCGGATGCTGCGGTCAACCTTGCGCTGCTGGTCGAGGATGCCGACGCACCTTTGCCGAGCCCGCTCGTCCACGCGCTGATCCTGAACCTCCCGCCCGGCAGCCCGGGCATCGCCGAAGGCGCGATCGTCGCCGATGGTCCCGAAGGCGAGATGCGCGGCGATGGCAGCAACGTGGGACGCAACAGCTACATGGTCGAAGGCTGGCTGCCGCCCGATCCGCCGCCGGGCCATGGGGCGCATGACTACGTGTTCCAGCTCTTCGCTTTGTCCGAACGTGTTGACGTGCTGGGAAATCCTGGCCGCGGCGAATTCATGCGCGCGATCGAGGGGCGCGTCTTGGCGGCGGGACTTCTCGTCGGCACATATTCGCGCGGCGAGCCCTCGTCCGAAGGCAAGGTCGGCGCCCTCGCCCGACCGGCAAGCGCTTGAATCAGATGCCGGGTCACGGGTCCCCGTACGTTCCGATGTTCGGCTCAACAGTCTGGGCGATGGAGGCCTTGACGCTGCCCCAGCGGTTCGCACGCACCCGTGCCATCCCTCGACCGACCGGCGGGCCGCCTCAAGACGAGCCTGGCGCAGCGAACGTCGCAGCCATGAGGTCGATCGATGCCGCAGGACTATGATCATGGACGCCGCGATGGACTACGACTGGCCCTGGCCGTGCTCGCGGCCGAGGAAGCCAAGTGGGCGGCGCTGGTCGGCCAGAGCCGATCACGGCGCACCAATGCAACGCGCGAAGTTCGCCTCAAGACGCTGCAAGTCGCGCAGCAGCGGATAAGGACTGCACTCAACCGCCTATCCCTCAGGGCCAAAGGCAAGAACACCGCCGAGCGATCAGGCAGGCATTCGGGTCCGATGGATCCGGAGCTGGCCTCTGCTCTCGTTGAGATCGGGCTGTGAGGACATTGCATGAGGCGCCCGGCGCAGATGAAGCCAAAGCGCGCAAGCTCACCCTCACCATGCTGGCCCGCCGCGCCGCGGGTGCGACGATCTGTCCGAGCGAAGTGGCCCGGGCGCTGGCGTGAAACGGCGCGAGCGTGGAATGGCGCAAGGCCATGCCGGCCGTCCACGCTGCGGTCGATGGCCTGCTGCAATGCGGCGCAGTGCAACTCAGCTGGAAAGGCGAGCCTCTCGAAAAGCGCTCAGGCCCTTATCGAATTGCCCAAGGCCTGGAGCTTGCATCCGCCTCGCGCGATTCACGTCGTGTCGCATCGGTTTCGCCCCATTTCCAGAACACGACCGTGACCATCCAGGGGAAGGCCAGGGAGGGCGCAGGCTACATCGAGGAAGATAGACTTGGCAGCGACGCCTGATGCCATCGCCCGCGCCTCGGCGGAGGGTGTTCTGTCCAGGGACATGGCCGCGGACTATTCAGGATTGGCGCGGCGCACATCCCCCACGAACCGGAGTGATCAGTCGTGCCCTTCAAAATTCTCGTCACCGGCGCAAGCATCGCTGGCAATGCCGCCGCTTATTGGCTCGCACGCAGCGGACACGCCGTCACCGTTGTCGAGCGCTCGCCCTCGTTTCGCGAAGGCGGCCAGAACATCGACGTGCGCGGCGTGGGCCGCGAGGTGCTGCAAGCGATGGGTCTCGAACAGGCTGCGCTTGCGCAAGGTACGGGCGAGGAAGGCACCGCCTGGATCGGCGAGGACGGCGAGATAGTCGCCCAATTCCTGTCCTCGGACCTGTCGGGTGACGGGCCGACGGCTGAGCTCGAGATCCTGCGGGGGGATTTGGCGAGCCTGCTTTACGACGCGACCCGCGAACGGGCGACCTACCGCTTCGGAGATCAGGTGCGCCAAGTCCAGCAAGCAGAGGACGGCGTAACCGTCTCGTTCCAGTCGGGGGCCTCTGATCATTTCGATCTGCTCGTGGTCGCCGAAGGGGTCGGATCGGCCACACGCAAGATCGTCTTTCCTGGCGAGAACGATCCGCGTTGGATGGATCTGACGATGGCCTACTTCACCATCCCGCGCAGTGACGATGACGATCGGCTGTGGCGCTGGTATCATGCCACGCACGGCCGGAGCATATCACTGCGTCCCGACCGGCACGGCACGACAAGAGCCATGCTCTCGCTGCAGAAGTCGCCAAGCGGCGAGCAGGACTGGGACGCCGATCGCCAGAAGGCTTGGCTGCGCGAGCAGTTTCGGGACGCCGGCTGGCAAGCCTCGCGCATGCTCTCGGCGATGGAGACGACAGACGACTTCTACTTCGACGTCCTGCGGCAAGTCCGCATGCCCCGCTGGGTCGACAAGCGCGTGGTTCTGACCGGCGATGCAGCCTGGTGCGTGACGCCGCTTGGCGGCATCGGCGCGACCCTCGCCCTCACCGGAGCCTATGTCCTGGCAGGCGAGATCGAACGGAATGCCGATCCCGCCGCCGCCCTCGGGGCCTACGAAGCGGCGATGCGTCCGATGGTCGAGGAAGCGCAGGGCATCCCCAAGATCGTGCCCCGGATGATGAACCCGCATAGCAAGCTGGGTCTCCATCTGCTCCACGGTGTGCTGAAGCTGGCCAGCCAGCCAGCGCTTCGGGATGCGGCGACCAAGATTTTCGCGCGGCCCCCGAAGGAACCCGATCTCTCGATATATGGCGCGCTGGAAAGGCGCGGCGAAGTCGAAACGATCGCGCAGCCGCCCATCGCACGTCTCTAGGCATCGCCCATGGCATCCCCGTGGCTCAGGTATCGCCGCGCATGGCCAGGTATTGCGCGAAGAAGACGGCCCCCCGTCGAAGCATACCGTATGTCTTTAAGGCGGGATCAGGATCTGGACGGAGCCAAGGCTGCCGCAGCGGGTTCTGATCGCCATGAGCTTCGAATTCACCCATCACCTCCTCGCGCTCGCGGCGGCCTACGTTCTCGCTCTCCCGATTGGATGGAACCGGGAAAAAGAGGAGCGCAGCGCGGGTATCCGCACCTTCCCGCTCGTCGCTCTGGCGACGTGCGGGCTGATCCAGGCGACCGAGAGGCTGACGAAGGACGACGCGGAAGCGATGGCCCGCATCATCGAGGGGCTCATCACGGGTATGGGGTTCATCGGCGGCGGTGCGATCCTGCGCCTCAAGGATTCCGTTCGGGGCACGGCAACGGCGGCGAGCCTTTGGGTCACGGGAGCGATCGGGGTCGCAGCAGGCGTCGAATCCTTCGACGTCGCGATCATGCTGAGCGCGACGACCGTACTCACCTTATGGCTGCTCAAGCCGCTGAAGAAATTCACGGGTTCGGAGGCGCCCGGTGATTAGACGGGATCGAACCCGCCGATCTGTCCATGCGCCGCCGTCCGCGGACTAGACCGGACAAGCACCGAACAGAATTTTCTTTTCACGCCAGTATCTTGAGCAATTGAAGTTCCGCACTGCCGCCCCATATCGACGATATCGTTCAACAACGGAAAGGAGGTGGTCTGATGTCTCATTGTCTCATGCGCCATGCGGCGGAACTGCTGAGCACGACCTCCACCGCGGGGGTCTTGCTCGTCTGAGCTTTCCCGCGTGAAGCACGACAATGGAAGGGCCGCTCCCGCGAGGGGGCGGCCCTTCGCGCATCCAGCTGGCCAAGGTGTCGCGCCTTCCCAATCTCGGCGCGCGATCGGCGCTTTGCCCGCAAGCTGACATGAGAAAGGGCGCGGGTCGGCGCTACATCGAGAGCCACTTGCGGGAAATCGCGGCCCCCGAATGACCCAATGGCTCGATCGTGCGTTTCACAAAGCAGCAACAAACGGAACCACGATGCCGCAAATCCTCGAAGACCGCGCGACCGTTCTCGAGCGGATAAAATCGCTGAAGATGGCACGATCGACCCACGCCTACGTGCGGGGAAACACGATCAAGTTCTACGAATGGCTCGCCAGCTCGCGCTCGGCCGCCGAGCTTCCCGTTGGCCCACCGGTCTGGATCTGCGGCGATTGCCACTTGGGAAATCTGGGGCCGGTGGCCGATGCACAAGGCCAGGTCGAAGTCCAGATCCGCGATCTCGACCAGACCGTCGTCGGAAATCCCGTGCATGACTTGATACGCCTCGGCCTCTCCTTGGCCAGTGCCGCGCGCGGCTCGGACCTGCCCGGGGTCACGACCGCTCGGATGATCGAGCAGATGGTCGAGGGATACGACCATGCGCTCGCGCTGGGCGACGAGGACGATACCCCCGAGCCGAATACGGTGCGCGCGGTTAGGCGGCGAGCGCTGGGACGGCGCTGGCGCCATCTCGCGGCGGAACGGCTGACAGATGTCGAGCCCAGACTGCCTTTGGGCAAGAAGTTCTGGGCTCTTGAGCAGGACGAGCACGACGAGCTGGGCGCGCTGTTCGAGCAGGACGCCGTTCAAGGCGCGATACTATCGCTCAATGGGCGCGAGACCGACAATCGCGTACGCCTGATCGACGCCGCATATTGGATGAAGGGCTGCAGCTCTCTGGGTAGTCTGCGCTTCGCAGTGCTCCTGGGCATCGGCGGTTCGAAGAAAGTCCCCGCGCAATACGCGCTGATCGACCTCAAGGAGGCCGTCGACCCCGCCGCCCCTGCGGCAAGCTCCGCCGCCATGCCGCAGGACAATGCGCAACGGGTCGTGGCTGGAGCCCGCGCGCTTGCCCCGAACCTTGGCGAGCGCATGTTGGCCGTGCGGCTCCTCGGCAAGCCGGTGGTCATGCGCGAGCTCATGCCCCAGGATCTCAAGCTGGAGATCGACCAGTTCTCGCGCTCTGAGGCGACCAAGGCCGCCCGGTATCTCGCTTATGTCGTGGGTGTGGCCCATGCCCGGCAAATGGGCGCCGCGGAACGGCGCACCTGGCGCCGCGAGCTGGCCGCACGCTCGGCGAGCGAGATCGAGGCCCCATCATGGTTGTGGAACAGCGTCGTCGATCTCACCGCGACCCACGAGGCAGGCTATCTCGAACATTGCCGCCGCTATGCCCTGGCGACAGCGTCGTGAACGATTTTGTCGAGATACCGTATACCTTGGATACGACCGCCATCACCTGCCGCACGGTGATCGAGACGACCAAAGGCCGGCAGTTCAAATTCGATTTGGGATCCGCGGACCGCGGCTGTTCAAGCTTGCCGGGGTGCTTCCGAGCTGATTGGGCTTCCCTTGGCGTTTGGCTTCGTGCCCTCGACGATCGGCGAGGATCGCGAACCGATCGATGTGCTGGTCCTCGCTGAAGAGGATCTGCCGGTGACTGTCCCGTCACGATACGCGTAACTGAAGCCGACCAGACCGGGGCCCGCAATGCCGTGTGCAATGACCGCATCATTGCCAAGGTCGGTCTCGGCCCTTCGCTGAGGCAGAGGCCATCGACGATCTCGGCCCCGCCTTTGCGAAGGAGCTCGGCCGCTTCGTCAGTGCCTACAAGGCGCTTCAAGGATCGACGTTTCGAAGTAAAAATCGATTGGCGGCCCGCAGCGCGCATCCGCCCTCATCGATAAAGCGGAGCGTTGGCTGCGAAGCGTTGGGAACGAAGGGCGTAGCGCGTGCATTCGTTGAAGATGACACGAGTGATATTGCCCAGGCTCCCGACCCTTTTGCCTCTCTTGTCCGCTTCGGGAGACATCATGAAGGCATCTAAGGTTCCCCTCATAGCCCTGGTCATGCTTTCTGCCTTGGCAATCAGTGCCAGCGCCGATGCGGCACGGCCGCGGCTGACGGGTGAGCAGCAGCTGGCAAAGGCGATCGCGGGGCGGGTCGCGGGCGAACCCGTCGATTGCATCAGCCTCTCGGCTTCCCGCGATCAGCGCATCATCGCTCGTACCGCCATCGTCTACGGCAGTGGCAGCACGATCTACGTGAACCGCCCAACAAACGCCCGCGACCTCGATCGCGGCGATATTCTCGTCTCCAATGTCGTGGGCAACCAGTATTGCCGCCTCGACATCATCAGGACCGTCGACCAGGCCACCCGCGCTCCCACTGGCTTCCTGTCGTTACGAAAATTCGTGCCCTATCGCCGCGCAGCGACCCGATAGGATTTGGAAGCGCCGCCGCGAGAAACCGTGGGCTTCCCCCGGATTGCGAGGCAGCGTCTGCAGTCGAAATCGCAAGACTAGCGTAAGGCCCAGCGCAGGGTCCGGGCAAGGACCAATGTACCGCCAGCGACCATTGGCCGGGCGAACCCCGAAGACGATAGCCCATGCTGCCGCCGGGCCCAGCCGGGCAAGAGATCGACCGCGGCCCGCTGCATCAGGTCCAAAGGGGCACTCTCGAACGTTCGCGTGGCCGAACGGTCCAGCACGAACGCGGCCATTTCGCGCGTACGCGCGTCGGCTCGCAGCCTTGGGCGCATCGTCCGTATCGCCTTCATCGTATCAGCGCGTGTTCTTGGCACGATGCCCGCGCCTAGCGCCTCGGCGACGACGGCCACTTCGGCAAAATAGCGGTCCTGGTCTTCCCTGCTCATCGCGGGCTCAGCGTAGCGGATCCACGCGTCGAGAAAGGAGAGCGTCTCAGTGAGGTGAACCCAGGTCAGGAGTTCGGGATCGGCCGCCGAATAAGCGGTGCCATCCGGCAAAAGCCCTCGCACGTTTTCGTGGATGCGACGGACGCGCTCTATTGCGCCAAGGGCCTCGCTGCGGTGGCCATACGTGGTGAGAGCTATGAACCGAGCCGTGCGGCGCAGGCGGCCGTGCATGTCGCGTCGGACGTTGGAGTGGTCCCAAACGCCTGCGAGCACGGCGGGATGCAGCATCTGCAGAAGCAGGGCGGCGATCCCGCCCACCATCATGGTCGTGACGTCGCCATGAACCCGCCAGGCCACCGATCTCGGCCCGAAGAGGCCGCCGGGACGTCGCTGGACAGGCTTGTCACCACTCGCGGTATCATTGAAAGCGCTGCGCACCTTCGATGCGATGGCCCGCCTCGCGATCTCCGTGATCACGGGAGGTCAGAGATCGAGCTTGGCCTTGAGTTCGTCGATCCGCTTCGACGCCTCGGCCTTGCTGAGATCGCCCGCGGGCATGTCGGCGCCGGCCTCCTCGGACAGGGTGGCGAGATAGGAGGCTTGGGCGCCAGTCATGGGATCGTCACCCGAGACCCAGGCGTCTGGATCCTTCTCGGTGTTCGACCCCGGATGATCTTCGAGCTTGGGGTTGCGCAGCGTATCGGTCATGAGAACACTTCCTCAAAGTTCACCGTTCGTTCCAACTAACGCCAGGACGCTCGCCAGGTTCCGCCGGCGCAGAATTGGGCTCATGTTCTGCCGCTGCGCTCTTGCGTTCTGATCCGGATCGATGATGATTTCAGACGGTCAACGGAGCAGCCACGTCGACCTTGCCGGAAAGGCCAGGAACCTCATCGAGCTGACGCAGCGAAGTGAAGGATCCTCGCTCCTCGCGGTAGCGCACGATCTCAAATCCGTGTCCCTGTAAGCAGGAAACGGCGTTCAATTCCGCGGCGCTTGCCGTATTGATGTTGATGGTTGGTTCGTCGGACACGGTTCTGGCCCTCCCTCATCGTTACGATGGTCGCCAGCCGGCCTGTCGCGCCCGAGAACGCCCCCTCGCTTACTGGCGTCAAGGTTTGTTTGCGGCTGGCGCCAAAGCGGCGGCGTTCCTATCTACATGCGGCATGCGCTCAAACTTCCATGTCCAAACAAAATTCCCAGGCACCGCAGAGGGTTCCTGGCGAACCCGACGCGATCGTGGATGGCGGGAGATTTCCAGCGCGCGCGGCAAGAACCGACTGCGCGACACCGCTGCGCCTCACGCTGGGCGTGGAAGAAAAGGTTCGACGTGACCACACTTGATTTCGACAACACTTACGCCCGCCTTCCCGACCGCTTCTTTGCCCGGGTCGATCCCGCAATAGCCGATGCACCCACGCTTATTGCCGTCAACGGCGACCTGGCGGGCGAACTCGGCTTCGATCCCGGGTGGCTCGCTGGAGCGGAAGGGCTCGACTTTGTGTCAGGCCGCGTGATCGCGAGCGGTTCGGAACCGATCGCAACCGCCTATGCGGGACATCAGTTCGGAAACTTCGTGCCCCAGCTCGGCGACGGCCGCGCCATTCTGCTCGGCGAGATAATCGACCGCCAGGGGCGGCGCCGCGATATCCAGCTCAAGGGTTCGGGGCGCACCCCCTTCTCCCGGCGCGGCGACGGCCTGGCCGCGCTCGGTCCCGTCCTGCGCGAATATCTCGTAAGCGAGGCGATGGCGGCGCTCGGCGTCCCGACAACTCGCTCGCTCGCCGCGAGCCTGACGGGCGGAAAGGTCCAGCGTGAGCGAGCGCTGCCCGGTGCCGTGCTCGTTAGGGTCGCCGCCAGCCATATTCGCGTCGGCACGTTCCAGTTCTTTGCCGCAAGGCAGGATAACGAGGGCGTTCGAATACTCGCCGATCATGTGATCGCCCGGCACTATCCCGAGGCGGCGGAAGCCGACCAGCCCTACAGGGCTTTGTTGCGAGCCATCGTCGCCGCCCAGGCGGATCTCATCGCGCGGTGGATGCTGGTCGGTTTCATCCACGGCGTGATGAATACGGACAACATGTCGATCGCGGGCGAGACGATCGACTACGGGCCCTGCGCCTTCCTCGACGCCTATGATCCCGCGACCGTCTTCAGCTCGATCGACCAGCATGGGCGCTATGCTTTCGGCAACCAGCCGCGGATCGCCCTGTGGGACCTGGCCCGCCTTGCCGAGACACTACTGCCGCTCTTGGCGGATGACACAGACGAGGCCATCGCTATCGCCGAAGTGGTGCTCGCCGAATTCCAGCCCATCTTCGAGAAAGCTCACGGCGAAGGCATGATCCGCAAGCTCGGGCTTCTCGACAGACGCGACGGCGACGTCGAGCTGGTTCGCGACATGCTCGCGGCCATGCAACGCAACCGCGTCGATTTCACGCTCTTCTTCCGCCGACTCTCCGATGCCGTGGAGCCCGCGCCGCACGAGGAGCGGGTCCGCGAATTGTTTATCGACCCGACCGAGGCCGACCAAGCGCTCGGCGCGTGGCGGGCGCGGCTTGCACAGGATGGCCGTGCCTCGGGCGCGATAAAGAGCGGCATGGACAGCGTGAACCCTGCCTACATCCCCCGCAACCACCGTATCGAGGCCGTGATCCAGGCGGCTGAGCAGGGTGATTTCGCACCATTCGAGGAACTACGCGAAGTGTTGGCCCGCCCGTTCGATGCTCGGGTGGCCTTTGCCGCCTACGAGACACCGCCGGGCGAGCACGAGCGCGTGCGCGCCACTTTTTGCGGAACGTGAGGTACTGCCTTTGAAGATCGTCAATGGCGCGAGCCTTCAGCCGAAGTCGGGGGCAAAGCCCGGGCAGATCGTGCTTCTGCTCCATGGTTTCGGGTCGAACGGGCGCGACATGGTGGCGCTTGCACCGGCTTGGCAACAAAGCATGCCCGATGCGCTATTTCTCGCGCCTCATGCGCCGCAGGCCTGCGCAATGGGGACAGGATACCAGTGGTGGCCGCTTGCGGACATCTCGCCTGCGGCGCTCGCTCGAGGAGCCGCATCCGCGGCGCCGGCAATCGACAGCTTCATTGATCGCAAGCTCGAGCAGTACGGACTCGGCGAGGCCGATCTTGCAATTGTCGGATTCAGTCAGGGTGCAATGATGGCGCTCCATGTCGGGCTGCGTCGCCCGAAGGCAGCCGCCTGCCTCGTGGGATACTCGGGCATGCTGACGGGCGCCCCGCAACTTCAGCACGCACTCGTCTCGAAACCGCCGGTGCTGCTCGTGCATGGTGCCCAGGACCCGGTGGTACCCGTGGCCGCGCTGCATGATGCCGAGCGCGTTCTCAAACACCTCGATATCGAAGTGCGCACGCACATATCGCAGAATACCGGTCATATCGTCGATCCTGCGGGCCTGCGGCTTGGCGGCGAATTCGTCGCGCGAGCGCTGGGCCTATAGCCCGCTCAAGGCGCGCCGGGCAAAGAGCTGATCCAGGTGCAGGACTTCGCGGCGCCCCACCGCGCCGGCATTCAAGCGAGCAAGTGCTCGAGCACCTCGGCGACACGCTTGCCGCGCTCCTCCTCTTCAAGGCGTTCCTTCAGAATCCAGCGCCCGTCGCGTTCGACGAGCCCGAGCGCGTCAGGTAGCGGCGCCGTCCCCGCACGCAGGGTGAGCGCGATCCCGGCCGGTCCGGCATCGATCCGCTCGACCCCGGCCGAGCGGGCGAGGATCGCCAGTCGAGCGCGCGAGAGAAGGTGCTCCGCGGTCTGGGGCAGCGGACCGAAGCGATCGACGAGCTCGTCCTCGAACCCATCTAGCTCTGCGGCCTCGGTCAGGCGCGAAAGCCGACCATAAAGACCCAATCGCATGTCAGGTTCGGGGATCCAGCTCTCCGGGAATGCGCCTGCCATTCCGATACGCAGTTCGGGCTCCCATTCCTCGACTGATTCTCCGCGAGTCCGGCGCAGCGCGTTTTCCAGGAGATGCTGATAAAGATCGACGCCGATCAGCGTCATATGGCCGGCCTGCGTCTCACCGACGAGATCTCCCGCGCCCCGCATGTCGAGGTCTTGCGCGCTAATCAGAAATCCCGCGCCGAGCTGATCGAAGGCCGCGAGCGTGCGCAGACGCTTGAGCGTGCGCTCGGCGATCTCGCCCTTATCGTCGGTGAGAAGGTAGACTTGTCCGCGTCGATTGCCTCTCCCCACGCGCCCGCGCAGCTGGTGAAGCTGGGCGAGCCCGAAACGATCGGCGCGCCAGACGATCATCGTATTGGCGCGAGGGATGTCGAGACCTGCCTCGATGATGTTGGTCGCCAGCAGGACATCACCGATCCCCTCGGCGAAATCGACCATGACGGCATCAACCTCGGCGGCCGGGCGCTTGCCATGGGCCTCGACGATTTCGAGACCGGGCGCGAGGCGGCGCAGGCGATCGCCGAGCTTTGCCATGTCCTCGATGCGCGGCACGACGACGAAGCTCTGCCCACCCCTCGCCTTTTCTCGTTCGAGCGCGGTCCGAACCCGGGCATCGTCGAAGCGATCGACGCTCGTACGGATCGGCTGGCGGCGGGCCGGCGGTGTGGTGATCGTCGACATCGTCTGAAGTCCGACGAGCGCCATCTGCAAAGTGCGCGGGATCGGCGTCGCGCTCAAAGTCAGCAAATGGATAGAGCCGTCGCCGCGCAGGCGCGCCTTGTCGGCAGCGCCGAAACGCTGCTCCTCGTCGATCACGACGAGGCCCAGACGCGCATAGGAAACCGACTTCGCCATGACCGCTCCGGTTCCGATCACGATGCTTATCGTCCCTTCGGCAAGAGCCGACCTGATCCGCTTCCTCTCGGTGGCGGAGGTGAGCCGCGACAGGCCGGCCACGACGATGCCCGTGTCTTTGAAACGGCGCTCGAAAGTCTCGACGTGCTGGCGCACGAGCACGGTCGTCGGAGCTGCGACGATGACCTGAAAGCCTGCGAGCGCGGCGAGCGCGGCTGCGCGCAAGGCGACTTCGGTCTTGCCGTAGCCGACGTCGCCGATGACGAGCCGGTCCATCGGCTTTCCGGAAGCGAGGTCGTCACGGACCGCCGCGATCGCGCGGGCCTGGTCGGCGGTCTCGTTGAAGGCGAAGCCGGCGACGAAGCGTTCGTAGGTCGCGGGGTCCGGGTCGATGACCGGCGCGATCAGACTATGACGCTCGTCGGCCATCGCCTTGAGCGCCGCCGCGCTTTCGGCAACGGCCTCGTCGATCGCGGCCCGGCGGGCTTGCCAGGTCCGTCCGTCCAGCCGGTCGAGGGTCACGGCTTCTGGATCAGCGCCGTAACGCCAGAGACGGCTGGCCTCATGAAGAGCGACGAGGCGGCGATTTCCGCCGGCGTGCTCCAGGACGATCATTTCTTCGCCTTGGTCACCTGGCGAAGCTTCCAAGCCGGCGATCACGGCGACGCCATGATCCTCGTGAACGACGACGTCGCCGATGCGCATCGTCTCGCCGTCCTTGGCAATTCCCGAAAGCGGCTCGGGCACCGAGCCCAGGATCGCACGGCTGCCGAGCAGATCGCCGGCAGCAAGGACGATCGTATCGTCATCGACGAAGCCGCGGTCGACCGGCATTTCCAGGCTTGCCGCCACGCCTTGGGGCAAGGCCACGACATCCTGCCAGCCGCCGCAAGGCTCAAAATCGATGCCGAGACGCCGCTCCAGACGCGGCCGCACGAAGCGCAGATCCCGGACGCTGCCGACCAACAGCAGTTTCCGCCCCCCCTCGCGCAAGGGGGCCAGGAATTTCGCGCAGGCGGCCAAGGGCGCGCGCTGCTCGACGAACCGCGGAATAGGTGCCTCGGCCTCATCCCAGACGATCGACTGCCAGCCTTCGAGCGCGACCTGCCAGAGTGCCTCGTCGATCGCCTCCGGCGCCCGGCCCGACCGTTCCGCCGCGTCCTGTGCCAGGGCAATGAAGCGGCGGCGGCGCCCATCGGCCCGGGGTGTCATGCCTATCGCCCCGGCGGCGATATGTGCGAGAATGCTCACATGACGGCTCGGCGCAGGCTCCGCCGCCCGACCGATTTCGAGCGTGTCGAGATCCTCGAGGCTGCGCTGGCTGACCGGATCGTAGGAGCGGATCGCCGAAATCCGGCCGTCGACGATCTCGAGCCTTGCGGGATGGTCGGTGTCCGCGGGAAAGATGTCGATGACGTCGCCGCGGACCGCAACTTCGCCGGGTTCATCGACGCGGTCATCGGCAAAATAGCCGATCTGCGCGAGCATCGTCGCAAACGGCTCTGCCTCGATTTTCTCGCCGACCGAGATAACAGGCGGGGCGCTGTCGTAGTCGGCGGGATCGGCGTATCGCTGCGCCGCGGCCTCGCCGCTGAGGATACAGGCGATTGGTTCATCGGGCCTCGCGGCCGCGTGACCGCGCAGCTTGCGCAAGGCTGCGGTTCGCCGGCCGATGTTGCCAGGCGAGGCGGGAGCGACGTCGCCCGGGAGTGCATCGCTCGATGGCAGGAAGATCACGGGCGCATAGCAAGCAAGGGCTTCCACTGCGGCGGCGAGGGCCTGGGCTTGCTGTTCGTCGTCGCAGAGTTGGACGACCGTGCGCTCCGTGAGTTCCCTGGCGATCCTGAAAGCGAGGGCGGCAAGGTTGGTTTCGGTCACGCGAGCACCTGGCGCGCAGGAAGGACTTCAATCGGCCAGTCTTCAGGGATCAGCTCTGGAAGTCGGACAAAGGTGTCTGCGGTCATCGCAAGGTCGAGCCGATCGCAGCCAAAGCGCAGATCGGCGCGCGCCACCGCGCGCAGACGCTCGTCGATGCCGCCGATACCGCCAGACGCTATGACGACATACGAAACCTCCGCGCTCGCGCAGGCCATCAAAGCATCGCCAGTCCGTCCGACGAGATCGCCGCCGCTGTCGTACACCGGCATGCCCGCAAAACCGCTGGCCGTGAGCAGGGTCGGCGTGTGCGAACGGCGGCTTGCGGCCGTGGCCGATGCGGCGCCGTCCTCGTAGGCGCGCTGGCGGCCCAGCCATCGCCAGATTCCCACGGCATTGACCATCGTCAGAAAGCCGTTCGTGGCCACAAGGTTTGTCTGATCCGAGGTCAGGCCGACGATCGACCAGCCGACGGAACCGACGGTGAAGACGACGAAGCCCCAGCCGGTTACGCGCGCGCCGAGGTTGGCTGCCGTCATCATGGCTGCGATCATGGTCGCGATCGGCGCTATCCAGCCCGCGATTTCCGCCAAGTCGTTTTCCTTCAAAAGATGCGATCGCCCCCGGGGACCCGGTGATCAAAAAGATGTCCGTCGGGCTGGACCAGACCGGATAGGACGCATCCTCCGGTCTCGCCGTTTCTGCCTTCGGTATCGGCTAACCGCTGGTGCGATCGAGCGTTCCCAGTTCACCCAACCGAAGTGGAAATCGAGCGGATCACGCGAGCAGTTTTCGCCGCAGCGCGCCATGCCGACACCGTGCAATGGCTTGGGCGCTTGTTGCAGGGCATTGAGTGGCCCCGATCGCGCGGCGATGTCGCGGGGATGTCGTGACGAATGGAGGTAGTCCCGATCAGGCGGCGCTAGGTGGGCTCCGACTGCCGGGCCACTCGTATCGCCCCCCATGACAGAGCCTCCAGTGGGGAACTGATCTCCAGCGGCTACCCGACTATCACTGAAAAATATATTTTTATATATATCTTTCTTAAATTATATAGCTTGATATATTTATGCTGCGTGCTAAAACGGAGATCGATATGCCATTGCATATAATCCTATCCCAAAATATGTGATGACATATAAATGACTGCTGGATTGGACGAAATTGCTGCCAGCCTCAAAATGGCTCGACACCGAAAGGCTTTGACCCAGAAGGGACTAGGCGAGCGGGTCGGCATACCGCAGAGCCACATTTCGAAAATCGAGAACGGCGCTGTCGATCTGCAGATTTCCAGCCTCGTCGAACTCGCGCGCGCCCTCGATCTCGAAGTTCAACTCGTGCCTCGCAATGCCCTGCCCGCGATCCGCGGCGCCATACGCGCGCAAGGCACGGCCCTCGAAACGAGCCGGGCTCTTGCGACACTAAAACAGCTGCAACCGACGATCGACAGGATCCTCGAGAATTATCCCAAGCTCCTGAAGATCCACCAGTTCAAGGATATCGCCGAGGAAATCGCGAGACTGCAATTCAACGCAGTTCAGCTCAAGGCGCTCGAAGGCGCCCTCAAGCCCGCCATGCGGATAAAGCTGCTACTGGATCAAGACGAGCTAACTGACAGCGCCGCATCGGATATTGTCGCCCGCCAAGTCGAAGAGGCCACCAAGGCCCTTCTCCGGTTCCGAAACGCACAGATGCACGCGGCGGCCACACCGGCCGAACATGATCGCCCGGCCTACCGCCTGGACGAGGAAGACGAAGCCGAATGATCGAACCCGTCGCCCTAGACATTCTGCTGCACGGTCGCAGGATCGGTGCGATCGCTCGCCTTGAAGGCGACAAGAGCATCTTCACATTCGATGAAAGCTACCTAGAGGACGGCACGCGGCCGACCCTTTCGCTCAGCTACAAGGGCGCTTCCGGCGAGATATTGAACCTGCCACGACCACGGCAGACTGTGGTCGAACCATTCTTCTCCAACTTGCTGCCCGAAGGCACGCTACGCGATTACCTTGCTCGTCAGGCCGGCACGAAGAAGGTTCGCGACTATCCCCTTCTCCTCCAGCTGGGACAGGACCTGCCTGGAGCAGTGATGGCCGTGCCGACAGACGACAGCCTCTCCGGGGAAATCGCGGAAGCCTTCGCCCCATCGCAAAACAAGCCTCCGGCGCTGCGGTTCTCCCTGGCGGGCGTGCAGCTCAAATTCTCGGCCTTGCGAAACAAGGGCAAGGAAGGCGGCCTTGCCATTCCCATGTCCGGCGTAGGCGGGGACTGGATCGTCAAGCTTCCATCGCCCAGCCATCCGAACGTGCCGGAAGCGGAATTCGCCGCGATGAGCCTGGCGGCAAAAATCGGCATGGACGTGCCAGAACTCGATCTTGTCCCGATCGACAACCTGACCGGGCTGCCCGTCGGCATCAAGGTCCATGGCGACAAGGCCTACGCCATCCGCCGGTTCGATCGCGGCCCCGACGGCCCCATTCACATCGAAGACTTCGCCCAGGTGTTCAACGTCTACGCAAGCGACAAATACGAGAACGCCAGCTTCTGGCGGATCCTTGCGATCCTCGCGATCGAAACCGACGAGGCCAGCATCGTGGAATTCGTCCGCCGCCTCACCTACTCGGTCCTTATCGGCAATGGCGACATGCACCTGAAGAACTGGTCGCTGATCTATCCCGACCGCCGAAGCGCGCTCTTGGCGCCCACACACGACATGCTGTCCACCGTTCCCTATATCCCGAACGATCTGCTCGCCTTGAAGCTGCGGCGCTCGAAGGACTGGAGTTCATTCACCTACGAGGAACTCGAAAAGGTCGCGGACAAGGCGCGTGTTCCCTCGCACCTCGTCGTGAAGACCGCCCGTGAAACGGTCGAGCGCTTCGACCAGGCCTGGAACGAAGAAAAGACCCATTTGCCATTTCCCAGCTCCGTCGCGGCCGCGATCGACAAGCACCGAGCCAGTCTCAAAGTCTGATCCAGAACCGTGCCCGGGCCCATCCGACCAAAATCGGAAACGCCGTGGCGAGTTTTCCGGCTAGCGGTCCATTTGCCGACGGCAGGCGTAATCTGCCATGCGAACCCGGCGTGCTCCCCGGAAATGCGATCGATATCGACGAGACCCGAAGCGATAGATGAAGTCGAACCGGCGTCAGCCAGGTAGACCGCACGTCTCCTATCGAACTGCCTTCGCCTCAGCATCGATTGTCCTTCGCACCTCGAGCTCGTTGCCCTGGAGCCGCGAACGATAAAGCTTCAGACGAAGCTCCATTGCATCGTGCCGCTTCTTTAAAAGAGCCTGGGCGATGCGATCGAACGGCAGGGCCTCGCCTTTGACCGCACGGGCGGACAGGTCATTGCTCATCCGAACGCTTTCGGCGCTTATGATGTTGCTGACGCAGACCGCGGCGCTGCTGAGCGCGTTCGACGTCCGCACGGCGTTACTCGCGATCGTGTTGCTATGGCGCACGGCATTTGCAGCTTGGCGATTGGCTTCGCGCACTTGCGCAAACGTCTGGTCATAATCGGCGCGGCTGTTGACGTTCACGAAACTGCCGCCGCCCGCATCGGACACGGCCTTCAGCGCCGCGGCTTCACGCGATGGCAAACCGAAGCCGATGATGTTGACTATCGCAAGAGTGTTGCCGCTATTGATCCGCCGCGCAGTCGCGACGGGATCGCCGCCGCAGGTTTCCTCGCCATCAGACACGACATAGATGACCTGCTCTCCGCGCGTGGACGAGCGGGCTAGCAATGCCTCTGCCTTAGCGAGCCCCGCGGCCAGCGGGGTCCAGCCTACCGCCCGAACCTGGGAGACGGCGGCACCAAGCCGCGCGCGATCGTTCGACATCGGGGAAAGAAGATCGACGCCCGCGCATGACCTGGCCTTGCCTGCTTCGCTGTTGTCGCCCTGCTGTCCGAAGACCAGCAGCGATGCCTCTACCGTCGGGGGTAGCCCATCAAGGAAGCGCGTGGCGGCGTCGCGAGCGAGATCGATCTTGGTCTGCCCACCGATCCGACCCGCCATTGAACCGGAGCCGTCTATCGCGACGACCACGCGAACCGGCGGCGTTCCTGGCCCGGATCCATCGCTCTCCCGTGCTTGCAATTGTACGTCATCCAGTCCGAAATCCGCGAAGCAGCGATCCGGATTCTCCGCGGTGAACTGAACAAGATAGGCGCGCGCCTTTGCAACATCAGCCGCGCTCGCGCCGTTCAGACCCGTCGACGGGTCGTCTTGGGCTTCTTCCTTCGAGCTGCTGCCACATCCGCAGAGGGCCAATGCGAGGAAACCGGAAAGCCAGCGACACGTGATGTCCATGAGAAGCCTGTCTCCATCAAATCCAACGGCCAGAACGGCTAGCCGGGTGAAGGCGCGATTGTCGGCTCGAGCCCGGCAGCATCGGCATCGTGGCGAGGCGCTCAGCTGGCGCAAATCGATGCTCGCGCCGCTCGAAATTCGAGCTCATCCTCTACTCGGCGCCGATGTTTCGGCGAATGTCCTGCACGAAGGAGGTGCGCTTGATGCACCAGAGAAAGAACCGTCCGATCATGCGGCCGGGCAGGTGCATCGGCCGCAGGACTTGAATCAGCAGAACCAGTCGCGGCTCGCTGGTCTGGTTCCAGGCCTCGTGCTCGTAGGTTTCGTCAAAGACGAGAAGATGGCCGGGGGTCCAGGAGCGATAATCCTGCTCGACCCGCAGCTCGCAACGGCCGAGATCGCGCGCCGGTACCGACAGCGGAAGATGGATATTGATAAGACCCGACGTCACACCTTTGTGAGCCTTCACGTGCGTTCCCGGCTCGAAGATCGAATAGAAGCCGACCACGAGATCGGGTATGCTATCGAGGAGCGCTGCGGTCTTCGGACAGCGCGCCCTGTTGGCTTTCGCCTGATAGCCGTAGCCCGTGAAAAAGAAGCTCTTCCATGACGAGGTCGGTGCGATCCCGCGATGGTCGGGAGACACCTTGCCGAGAGCCGGAACACGGGCGCGATCCGCCAATACGGCGGCGGCCTCGTCGCGGATGGCCTCCCAGTTCTCGCTCAGCGCGCGAATGCCCGGAATGTCCGAGGGCTCGAAGAACGGCGCGGTCCCGACGCGCGACTGGCTCGCCAGAAAGCGATTCACCGGAAATCGTAGCTTGCGCGCAAGTCGCATGGCGAGCGGCAGACGCTGCCGATCATATCGCTCGCCCTGCTCCGAGGCCTGACCTCGCGGACCGTCTTCGCGAGGTCGTACTCGACCTCGCGGTGAGGACGAGGGGAAATCGGTCGCTTCCAGCTGGTTCGACATGCGCTTCCCGCGGGACATCATGCCAAGGAAAACGCTGGAGTACGGCTGAAGTTGCGAGACTGCAATCCAGGTTCCTTGGGCTCGTCGAACGCCGTAACTCGGCAACGATTTGCATGATCCCCGGCCTCTCCATGCCCCGGTCGGACGAGGACGCGAGCGTTAGCCGGGATCATTCACGCGCGCGTCACGATGGCTTGCCGCCGGCGGCCTAAGCAAGACGATGTCTGCGTCCTAAAACGCAGGGCCTGCCGTACGATCTTCTCGTGCCGGGGCTCCTACGGCAGTTGCGGTCAGTCCGCCTCAGATCCCAGGTTTTCGTGGTGCCACCCGGCAATGTCGGGAGAACTTCGCCTCCCGAACCATTCCTCGAGGAAGCACTTCTCCAAAAGCCTCTTTCAGGCATCGGCGGTGGCAAGACCAATCCGCTCCCTGAGTTCGCTCTCCAGCACGATCTCGATTGCGCAACCGCTCTCGCGCAATTCGGCCGCGCGCCGATAGGCCGGGCTCGCGTGGTAGAACCGGCCGTAGGGCTGATCCGCGCTGACGACGAGCATGGTCGAGCTCGAGCCCACAGCGGCAAGAACGCGCCCTCCGGCCGCGGCGAGCCATTGCGCGAGGGCACCGTCGCGCGGTGCCCCGAGGATTGCTATGCGCTCGCCCCTGAGCGGACCTTCGGCAGCCGCCTTGGGAGCCGGGCCGCCGCGCTGGTTCGTGGGTTTCAGCCAGTCGGCAAGCGCGATACCCGTGTGGTCGATGGCACGTACGATGACCATGCCGGCCGCACGCGCATCGCTGAGGGCATCGTGATGCTTGTGCTTCACGCCGAGAAATCGACTGAGCACATTGAGCCGGTGACTGGGCAGCTGCGGCCATGCCCGTTTTGCGACGCGCACGCTGTCGAGCCACTTCGTCTCGATCGGCAGTCGGTCGTGCACCCGACAGGCGGCTGCGAGCGCTCCTTTGTCGAAGGAAGAGTGCGCGACCGTGATGCGGCCCGACAGGTGACCATCGACGAGCCCATGGACATCGAAGAACGTCGGCTTGCCCGCCACATGATCGGCGCAAATCCCGTGGATCCGCGTGTTGAAGCTCGAGAATTCGTCGCAGGGGTCGATCAGGGTCTCGTAGCCGAAAGCCTCTTGCCCGTCCTTGAAGCCGACGATCCCGATCTGGCAAATGCTGCTGACGCGCGAGCATGACGTCTCCACGTCGACCACGACGAAATCGACATCGAGAGCGTCCGAACGGGGCGGCGAGCATGCGATCGGTACTGAGGGAACAGACATCGGCCGGAACATATCATGTCCGTGCGCGGCCGGCAGCAACATCATGGGTCAAGGCCTGGGGCGCATCGACATCGTCTTCGCCTTTCCGTGCATCCCGACGCTCGATCCATGCGTTGGGTCAGGGTCAAAGGAGACTTGAAATGGTCGATCTCACCCAAATCAACGAACATATGGAAATCATCGGCGCCGACGGGGTCCACCTCGGCACCGTGGACAAGGTCGAAGGCGACCGGATCAAGATGACCAAGGCCGACAGCGGTTCCCACGGCGACCATCATCACTATCTGTCGCAGGGTCTGATCGCCTCGATCGAAGGAAATCAGGTTCGCCTTTCCGCGACCTCCGCCTCCGCGCTGCTGTTCGAGGAAGAGGAAGATGGCGGCGCCCTCGCCGACAAGAACCCCGACTGAAGGCACGGGATGGCGGCGGGGGGTGCCCGCCGCCATCACCGGCCGAGAGAATACTGGCGCTCTGCCCTTATTCGGCGATTGCCACACGAATGCTGACGCACCGAAGCGAAACCTCCGGACAGATCCAAATAATCCGCGTTCGGTGGTATAGTTCACCGGTACGATGCGCAGCCTTTCCTCGGGGCGGATATCGAGCTGCAGATAGTCGGCATCGAATTCCCCAGCCTCGACCAGACCATTCCAGTCCAGCACTTCCACCTCGTGTCTTCGCACGTCGACAAGTCCGCGCGTGCGGAGCGAACGAACGATCCGGTTGACGTGCACGACGGTGAGGCCCGTCGCATTCGCCAGGTTCGTCTGCGTTACGCGAAAGGGGAAGGTGAAACGGTTGCGCTCGACCAAGGCCCCGAGCCGCGTCGACATTTCGCACAGCAGATGGGCGATGCGTGCCAGCGCGTCGCGGCGTCCCACGTTGAAGACCCATTGCGAGAGCACGGTCGCATCGATCATGCAGTCGCGCCAAAGGACCTCGGCCAGGGCAGGGAACCGCGCCGTGGCCTCCCTTATCGCCGCATGAGGGATGCGCAGAACGGTACCGGCCGAGAGCGCCTGCAAAGCAGATGTCGACTGCGGCTGGACCACCGAATGAAGGTTGGCCATATCCCCGGGCACATGAATGGCAGTAACCTGCCGAGAGCCATCGGGGCTCTGGTCGAAGCGTCCGACGAGACCCGAGACGATCAGGCTAGCGTGATCCACCCGTTCGCCGAGCGCCACAAAATCTTGATTGGCCACCACTTCGGCGGAGTGGCAGCGCAGATTAAGGATCGCTCCCTGCTCCGCGGCCGTGAGCACCGACCTCAGAAGGAGGCGATCGAGAAATCGGTGAAGGTCGCACGCATGCGGCATATGCCGGCTCCCATTTTTGCAAGCGGGAGCGCGTAACATCTCTCAGTCACCGGAGCCTGCAGGCACTCTTCTGGCGATCAGATCACGATAACAGGGATCAATTCGGCGCCCATAACATAAGTTAAGGCAAGATCTGTCTTGACCTTGTCGGCAGGGTAGCTCGGCTCGCATGTTGTCGCTGGCAACCGATCGGCGGCAATATTCCCCAAGCCAAGTCGGACTTGAGTGGCGACTGCAGTCCCTTCCACTAAGCAGTCTCGTGATCGAAGGGTGGTCATATCGGATGAATTGGTCGCGCGGTTTCTTAATCCAGGTTATTGCACAAGCCCCTCAAGCCTCGATCATCCTCCTTATGACCGGCACGCCGCCCCAATCCCCCGATAATCCCCTTCGCTACAGCGCCGAGGCGCTCGCGCAAAAGCACGGGATTTCCCTCGAGGAGGCTCAAGCCCTGATTGCCCGCGCGAAAGTCGTGCCACCGCCTGAAGACGAACCGCCCGAGAGCTGACCGGCGATCTCTTTTGCCTGTCTCAGCGTCAGCACGACAGGACCTGGCAATCCCAGCGAGAGATCAAACTGGTGAAGGCTCGTGGATCGGACAGCGGTTCGCCCCTTCGCGGAACTCCGCGGAGTGGCGATAAGTGTCCTTTCGCGCGCGGTTGATGTCGCCCAGCGGCTGATGATCGGCGATCCCCGTCCAGACGCTGAACCGCATCTCCTCGTCGATGCGTTGGAGAGCGCCTGCTTCCCAGCTATCCTGGCGCGGCAAGTGCAGTGTCGCGACCCGGACGAAGGGCGCGTCGTCTTCTTGCCATTCGACAGTTGGATCCTCGACCGGCTGCTTGTCGAGGTCGCGGCAGAGCTGGACCTCGAAGGCCCATTCGCCGTCGATGACCGCCATTTCCTGGCGCAGATCCTCGCGGATCGCATCGGGGCGATCCGTTGTGTCGATCGTCTCGCCGGTACGCGCGGTCAGGGCCTCGCTGACAGGCCGCAGGCGGTACTTAGCGATGTAGTCCCCGTGCCGGAACGGCGTGACGCTGAAATAGGTCTCGCCGAGCGGGTCGACCTGCGGCGCACCGCCCAGACTGCCCAGCTTCGGACTGTCGAGACCGACGAGGCCGAGGGCCCCGTTCACCGCCTGGAGCACTTTGGACAAGGCGACCTTGGCACCTTCGGCCTTGTCGGTCGTCTTGGCCAGCAGCGCGAGATTGCCGGCGAACTTCTTGGCGGTCGGCACGAGGAAGATCGGGCTGTTGATCATCACGAAATCCTGCGCCGTTCCTTCAGCGCCGGGCAGCCGGGCGCCGTCCACGTCGGCCACCTTAAGCGCCAACCCCCGCGGCAGGGCGATGGCGTCGTCGAGAATGTCGCCGGGATTGGTCGAGATCCGCACGAAGGCGGCATGCGTGCCGGGACGGGCGAAAAGCCCCTGAGCCAGCTCGGGTGCAAGTCTGGGCTCGACGACGAAGGTGCCCTCTAGGATCGCATGGGCCTTGGCATGCACGGCGCGGACGGCGTGGCCGTAGTCCTCGTGCGTTCTGGTCAGGATCTCGTCGAAGGCCGCGTTGAGCTGGTCGACCGTTTCCCGCTCGTCATCGCGATAGGTCTCGACATCGGGCGTGTAAGGCACGGGCGGCAAAATGGGCATCTCGGGTCTCCGGCAAAACGGCAGCGTTTCCAAGGACAAGCGGTGAGCCTGCAGGCAGGTTCCGCAGGTCCTGCAAAGAAACAAAGGTCGCCACGGCCCGTTCAACGAGAATGGAACAAGCCCATTCGTTCGCGCCGGCAACCGGCGATCCGCTCGCCGCGGTCCCCGGCCACCTGCCGATCGCCTTCGAGCGCATCAGTTCCTCGACCGACCGTGCCGGGCTCGATCGCGACGTCGCGCAGGAATTTCCCGTCGCGATCGAGATAAACGGGTTCGGCTATGCCGTCCTGATGGCAACGCCGCTCGACCTCGAAGACCTGATCTACGGTTTCCTGCGCGCCGAACGCCTGGCCGCCACGGCACGGCAGATCCTCGCGACCGACTGCTACCGGCTGGAAGCCGGCTATATCGTCCGGATCACCGTCGATGCCGCCGTCGCCGAGCGGCTGACCGATCGCGTGCGCCATCGCACCTCGGACAGCAGCTGCGGTCTGTGCGGCGTCGAAAACCTCGAGCAGGCGATGCGCGCCCTGCCCCACCTGACCGCGACTTCGGACGCCTCGAGCCTCGCGGTGTTCCGCGCACTCGGCGCTTTGTCCGACCATCAGCCGCTCAATCGCATGACCGGCGGCGTCCATGCCGCTGCGCTCTGCGACGCCGCGGGCCATATCCGCCTGGTCCGCGAGGACGTCGGCCGGCACAACGCCTTCGACAAGCTGATCGGCGCGATGATGCGCCAGGGGCTCGACTGGGACGGCGGATTTGCCCTGCTCTCGTCGCGCTGTTCCTACGAACTCGTCGAGAAGGCCGTGCTCAGCCAGTGCCCGATGCTCGTGACGATCTCCGCGCCGACCAGCCTCGCACTGGCGCGGGCTCGCGAGGCCGGGCTCGATCTGCGGGTGCTCGCGCGGCCGGACTCGCTGCTCTCGCCGGCACTCCCGGCATGACCGCGCCGCGCAAGGGCCGCGTCAAGCCGTTCGGCGGTCCCGCCGGCGGCTGGGGCTCGGTGCGCTCGCTCGCCGACATCCTGCCGCGCGAGCGGCTCGGCCTCGCGGCGCTGGCGCAGCTCGCGCGGCAGAACAAGACCGATGGCTTCGCGTGCGTGAGCTGTGCCTGGCCCAAGCCGGCGGACGCGCATCCTGCCGAATTCTGCGAGGAAGGCGCAAAGGCGACGGCTTGGGAGCTGACCACCTTGCGCACCACCCCCGCCTTCTTCGAGGATCATACCCTCACCGAACTGCGCGGCTGGAGCGACTACGAGCTCGAGCAGCACGGCCGCCTGACCCATCCGCTGCGCTATGACGCCCGGACCGACAAGTACGAGGCCGTCTCCTGGGACGAGGCCTTCGAGGCGATTGCCGAAGCGCTGCGGCCGATCCCGCCCAAGGCCGTCGCCTTCTATTCGTCGGGCCGGACCAGCCTCGAGGCCTCGTACATGTATGGCCTGATGGCGCGCATGTTCGGAAACCAGAACCTGCCCGACAGCTCGAACATGTGTCACGAATCGACCTCAATCGGTCTCAAGGCGGCTATCGGCGTGCCGGTGGGGACGACCCGGCTCGAGGATTTCGATCACGCCGACGCGCTGTTCTTCTTCGGCCACAACACCGGCTCGAACGCGCCGCGGATGCTCCACAACCTACGCAGCTGCCGCAAGCGCGGGGTCGAGATCGTGACGTTCAATCCGCTGCGCGAGCGCGGCCTCGAACGCTTCACCGATCCGCAGAACCCGATCGAAATGACGACGCTCGCCGAGACCAACATCTCGACCCAGTACCACCAGCTCAAGGCCGGCGGCGACATCGCCGCGATCACGGGCATCGCGAAGTTCCTCATCGAATGGGACGACAATGCCGCCGCGGCCGGCGATCCCGCGGTGCTCGACCACGATTTCATCGACCAGCACACCAAGGGTTTCGAGGACTTCGCCGCCCGCGTCCGTGCGACCGACTGGGACGCGATCGAGCACGAATCCGGCCTGCCGCGCTCTGCAATCGAGGAGGCCGCAGGGGTCTATGCCGAGGCCAAGGCCGTCATGGCGATCTACGGCATGGGCCTCACCCAGCACGTGAAGGGCGTCGACAACGTCCGCATGGTGATGAATCTGCTGCTGCTGCGCGGCAACATCGGCAAACAGGGCGCGGGGCCCATGCCCGTGCGCGGTCATTCCAACGTCCAGGGCCAGCGCACGGTCGGCATCACCGAGAAGACCGAGCTCGTCCCGGTCGAGAGACTGGAGAAGCAATACGGCTTCACCGCCCCGCGCGAGAAAGGGCTCGACACGGTCGGTGCCTGCCGCGGCGTGATCGACGGATCGGTTCGTGCCTTCGTCGCGCTGGGAGGCAATTTCCTGCGTGCCGTGCCCGAGACGGCGGCGATGGAGAAGGCTTGGCCAAGCCTCGAGGTATCGGTGCAGATCGCCACCAAGCTGAACCGCAACCACCTGTTTCCCGGCAAGTTTACCTACCTTCTGCCCTGCCTCGGGCGGATCGAGCGCGACGTGCAGGCCAGCGGACCGCAGGCAGTGTCGGTCGAGGATTCGACGAGCTGCATCCATGGCTCACGCGGCAAGATCGCGCCCGCCAGCGAGCACCTATTGTCGGAACCGGCGATCGTCGCGGCGCTCGCCAAGAGGCTGCTGCCCGCCAATCCCAAGGTCGATTGGGACGCCTGGACCGCCGACTACGGCCTGATCCGCGACGCGATCGAGGAAACCTATCCCGAGATCTTCACGGACTACAACGAGCGGCTCTTCACCCCGGGCGGATTCTGGAAGGGCAACAAGGCCGCCGAACGGATCTGGCTGACAGAGAGCGGCAAGGCGGAATTCTTCGCGCCGAAGTCGCTGAGCGCCACCGGCTTCGAGGATGCCGACAAGCGCTTCCGCCTGATCACGCTGCGGTCGAACGACCAGTTCAACACCACGATCTACGGCTATCACGACCGCTTCCGCGGCGTGAAAGGCACGCGCGACGTGCTGTTCATGAACGTCGCGGACATGCTGGCCGAAGACTTGGCGCAAGGCGACCTCGTCGCGCTGGAAAGCGATGCCGGCGACGGCGTGCGGCGGCGGCGCGCGGGGCTGGTCGTGACCCCTTACGACATTCCGCGCGGCTGTCTCGGCGCTTACTATCCCGAGGCGAACGTCCTCATCCCGGTCGAGCATCACGCCGAGGAAAGCCACGTCCCGGCGGCCAAGTCGGTCCCCGTCCGGATCGTGCGCGGGTGAGCTCGCCGCTACCCTATTGCGGCGCCCCGCCGCTGCCGGTCGAGCTGTGGGATCACTGGAATCTCGATCCTTTCGTGATCGCGGGCCTGCTCGGGGCGTTCTGGGCTGGTCGGGCGCTGGGCGCGCGCATGACGCCCTGGTCGACCGGCATCGCGATCCTCGCGCTGCTCTTCGTCTCTCCGCTCTGCGCGCTCAGTTCCGCGCTCTTCGCGATGCGCGTGGCCCATCACGTGATCCTGACGGGCGTGGTGGCACCGCTACTGGCCATGGCTCTCCCGCGAGCGCCCGGATCGGTGGCGCGATGGGCGGCGGCCCATGCCCTGGCCTTTTGGCTCTGGCATGCGCCGCCGATCTATGGCGAGGCGCTCGCGAGCGACATGGTCTATTGGCTCATGCAGGCGACGCTGCTCGGCTCGGCGCTGATGTTCTGGCGCGCGGTTCGCGCCGCCGCGCCGCCGCTGGCGGTCGCCAGCCTGCTCGCGACGATGGTCCAGATGGGCCTGCTCGGTGCGCTCCTCACTTTCACGACGACGCCGCTCTACGCCTGGCATCTGACGACGACGCAGGGCTGGGGCCTGTCGCCGCTCGCCGACCAGCAGCTCGCCGGGTTGATCATGTGGGTGGTGGGCGGCGCGCTCTATCTTGCCGCCGCGCTCAAGGTCGCGGGCGGGATCCTGGGCGGCGCGGTACGGACGGCTCGGGCGTGATCGAGGCCGTCCGCCGATGGGCTGCGCGCCATGCCGCCGAGGGCCGCTACTCGCCGGTCGGCATCGCGTTCCACTGGCTGATGGCGGCGCTGATCCTGTTTCAGATCTATTGGGGCTGGCGGATGAGCCGTCTGCCCGTCGGCGGCGACAAGCTCGATGCCTATGCGGTTCATTCTCAGATCGGCCTCGCCATGCTGGTGCTCGCCGGCATGCGCCTCGTCTGGCGGATCATCGTGCCGGGACCGATCAACGATGCCGATCGGCTCGGTTGGCAGACCCAGCTCGCCTATCTGACGCATGGGCTGTTCTACATCTGCTTCTTCGGTCTGCCGCTGACCGGTTGGGCGATGTGGTCGGCGCTGGATGGCGCGCCGCGGCTCGAACTGCTGGGCTTGCCTTGGCCACTTATGCCGTTTCACGACGTCCCGATCGCGGTCCAGTGGGCTGTGCTCGACTGGGCGGAGGGCGTTCACGCGCTGCTCGTGCTGTGCCTGCTCGTCATGGTGCCGCTGCATGTCGGCGCCGCGCTGAAACATCACTTCTGGGACAAGCACGACACGCTCATCGGGATGCTGCCGGTGCTCGAAGACGACGAAGAGCAGTCTCGCACGCCTCGGCCCGGTCTACACGATGCCGGTCTTCCTGATGCCGGCCCTACCGATGCAGATCTGCCAGCTGGCGCACCTGCTCCGGCGCCAGCGCGCGGCTGACGGCGAGCATCTCGCCCATCCCATCGCCGCGCCGCTTGCCCGCGCGCCAGGCGAGCAGCTGCGCTTCGACATAGTCAGCGGGCTGCCCGGCGAGCGGCGGATTGCCGGCCCCCCGGCCCTCACCGGCCGGGCCGTGGCACTGCGCGCATCGCGCCGCATAGAGCGGCGACACCCGGGGTAGCGCGGCAGCCGTGACGGGCAGTGCGGCATAATAGGCCGAGACCTTGGCCCGGTCCTCCATGCCCAGCCGGCGGACGATCGCGCGCATCTCGGCGTGCTCGCGGCGGCCGTTGGCGTAGTCGTCTAGCTGGCGATGGAGATAGCCGGCGTCGAGCCCGGCAAGTCGCGGGACCAGCCTGCCGTCGCCTTCGCCTTTGAGACCATGACACGACGCGCAGGCATGGGTCGGACCGCCGTCGCCGCCGCCGAGCGCGATGACCTCGCCGCTGGCGGTGAAGGCCGGATTTCCGCCGCCGGGATCGGCGCAGCCTTCCAGGATCGTGGCCAGGATCGCAGCCAGATAGAGAAAGGGCGCGGACTTCGGCACGCCATCGGAACAGTTGCGACGCCGGGCGGTTCCACGATCGGAGGCACGACAGACGAATGGGGGTGCGTATCGCCTTGATTGCGGCATTGCTGCTGGCCGGTTGCGAGAACGTCGGCCTGGCCCCCAATCCGGCTGGCACCGAAGCCGTCGCGCGCGGACGTGTCGCAGCCGAGCGGCTCGGCTGCGGCGCCTGCCACGTCATCCCGGGTATCTGGCCCGCCGGCACGAGCGGGCCTTCGCTGGCGAACTTTCGCAATCGCGCCTCGATCGCCGGCCGCCAGGCGAACCGCCCCGACCGTCTCGCCGAATTCCTGCTTGATCCGGCGGGCACGGCCATGCCGCGCCAGCCGATGAGCGCGCGAGACGCCGCGGACATCGCTGCCTTCCTGCACTCCGCCCCGCAGTCCGCACATGCGCGTTGAAGCCGGCCTGACTTCGGTCTTGAGCGGCTGGCCGCCGCCGGTGCTCGACGCGGGCGGCCCCTTTGCCCAGCCCGTGGTCTTGCTCACCTGGGCGCTGCTGATCGGCGGGACGATAGTGCTGATCGTCGTCCTCGCGGCCCTCGCCGTGGCGCTCTGGGGCAAGCCGTCGTTGCGGCGCCGGCTCGGGGGCGACCGCGCGATCTGGATTGGCGGCGTCGCCTTTCCCGGAGTGGTGCTGACAGCGCTGCTGATCTGGGGCCTGCGACTGACCGGCGATCTCCAGGCGACCGGCCCGCGTGCAGACGAAATGCGCGTGCGCATCACCGGCGAGATGTGGTGGTGGCGCGTCGCCTATCTCGACGCGGCGGGTCGCACGGTGATCCGCGATGCCAATGAGCTGCACATCCCGGTTGGAAAGAGCGTGCTGCTCGAGCTCGCCTCGGCCGACGTGATCCACTCGTTCTGGGTCCCGAACCTCGCCGGCAAAATGGACATGATCCCCGGCCGCACCAACCTCCTGCGCATCCAGGCGGACAGGCCGGGCACCTACGGCGGCCAATGCGCCGAATATTGCGGCGGCCCGCATGCGCTGATGGGTTTCGCCGTCGTCGCCCACACCCCCGAGACCTTCGCCCGCTGGCAAGCGGGCCGGCGTGCGCCGCCCCCACCCGAAGCGCAGCGGGGCGCCGAACTTTTCCGAACGAGCGGCTGCGCAGCCTGCCACACGATCGCGGGCACCGAGGCCAACGGCCTTGCCGGCCCCGATCTCAGCCACGTCGGTTCGCGCCGCACCCTGGGCGCGGGCATCCTACCCAACAATCGCGGGACGCTGATGGGCTGGATCGCTGACAGCCAGACGCTCAAGCCCGGCAACCGGATGCCGGGCTACAAGCAGCTCGCGCCCGAGGATCTCGCCGCACTGGCTGCCTATATGGAAAGCCTCAAGTGAGGTCTGAAACGGGCTTCGATCCCGCGCTCTACGATCGTTTTCCGACGAAGGGCGAGCGGCCGAGGCACGAGGAAGCACAGCTCAAGCGCATCTGGTGCGCGCCCAAAGGCTGGGAATACCTGACCGTCGTCAACAACAACTACGTCGGCATCTACTACCTCGCCACGGCCTTCCTGTTCTTCCTGCTCGCCGGCTTGCTCGCGCTGGTCATGCGCGTCCAGCTTGCCGCGCCGCTGATGGAGGTGCTGCCGCAGGCGACCTACAACCAGGTCTTCACCATGCATGGCACGGTGATGATGTTTCTCTTCGCCGTGCCGATGGTCGAGGCTGCGGGCGTGCTGCTGCTGCCGCAGATGCTCGCCGCGCGCGACCTGCCCTTTCCGCGCCTGTCCGCCTACGCCTTCTGGGCCTACGCCGTGGGCGGCCTCGCCTTCTTCGCCTCGCTGTTCGTCGGGCTCGCCCCCGACGGCGGCTGGTTCATGTATCCGCCGCTGACCTCCAAGTCCTATTCGCCGGGCATCAACACCGACTTTTGGCTGCTCGGCATCGGCTTCATCGAGATCAGCGCAATCGCCGGCGCGATCGAGATCATCGTCGGCGTGCTGCGCACGCGCGCGCCGGGGATGAGCCTCGACAAGATGCCGATCTTCGCCTGGGCCATGCTGGTCTTCGCGGTCATGATCGTCATCGCCTTCCCGAGCGTGATCCTCGCGACGCTGCTGCTCGAGATCGAGCGCGCCTTCAACTGGCCGTTCTTCGATGCGACCCGCGGCGGCGATCCGCTACTGTGGCAGCACCTGTTCTGGTTCTTCGGCCACCCCGAGGTTTACATCATCTTCCTGCCGGCCGCGGGCATGATGAGCATGATCGTGCCGACGATCGCCCGGACCGAACTTGTCGGTTACCGGCTGATCGTCCTCGCCATGGTCGCCACGGGCTTCATCAGCTTCGGCGTCTGGGCCCACCACATGTTCGCGACGGGACTGCCGCCGATGACCGCGGGGTTCTTCTCCGCGGCCTCGATGGCGGTCTCCGTTCCCGCGGGCATCCAGGTCTTCTCGTGGATCGCGACTTTCGCTATCGGCAAGCCGCGGTTCAACACGCCCGGGCTCTTCGCGATGGGAAGCGTCGTAATCTTCGTCACCGGCGGGCTGACCGGCGTCATGGTCGCGCTCGTGCCCTTCGACTGGCAGGTGCACGACACCTATTTCATCGTCGCCCATCTCCACTACGTGCTGATCGGCGGCATGGTCTTCCCGCTGTTCGCCGCGATGTACTACTGGACACCGATGGTCAGCCGCACGGCACTGTCGGAGCGGCTCGGCAAATGGGTCTTCGGCCTGATGTTCGTCGGCATGAATGTCGCCTTCATGCCAATGCATCTCGCCGGGCTCATGGGCATGCCGCGGCGCATCTACACCTACCTGCCGGGCACCGGATGGGACCTGCCCAACCTGATCTCGACGATAGGTGCCTTCATGCTGGCGCTCGGCATCGCGCTGTTCCTCATCGACATGGGCCGCCGCTTCCGCCTTGCGCCGGGCGGCGGCAATGCCGGCAACACCTATGGTGCGGGCACGCTCGAATGGCTGCCCACCGAACTGTACTCGACGCGCTCGATCCCCGTAGTGAAAAGCCGCGAGCCGCTGTGGGACGATCCTGGTCTTTCGGACGATGTCGAAGAGGGGCGCTACTTCCTGCCCAATTCGGCGACCGGCCGGCGCGAGACGATCGTCACCAGCCCGCTTCTCGCCGAGCCGCAGTATCTGCAGATCATGCCCGGCCCCTCGCCCTGGCCTTTCGCGGCGGCGATCCTGACGGCGGGCTTCTTTCTCGCCCTCACCGTGCAGGCTTACACCTTTGCCTGGGTCAGCGGCGCCCTGGCGACGATCGCGGTCCTGCGCTGGCTGTGGGACACCGACCAGCCCGTCGACCAGGGCGACGTCGACATCGGCGCGGGCATCCGCGTGCCGACCTATGTCACCGGGCCCGCTAGCCATGGCTGGTGGGCGATGGTGATCCTCATGATCGTGATGGGCATGATCTTCGCCATGGCGCTGTTCAGCCTCGCCTTCCTCTGGGGTAACCAGCCGGGCTTCTGGACCAAGCCGCTGCCCCTGACCGAGGGCCTGGCGATCGCGGCGGGCTATGTCGGCGTCGTTTTCGCGGCCTGGGCGACGCGGCGGCTCCATCGCAGGGGCAACAGCTGGGCGACGATCCCCGTGATCCTCGCTGCCGTGGCTGCGCTCTTGCTGACCTGGCTCGATGCGCGCGCGTGGCTCGCGCTCCTGCCGCCCGATACGAGCGGCCAGAGCGCCGCGGTCAACGCCATCCTCTGCCTGCAGGCGATGGTCGGCGCGATCGCCGTGCTGATGGCCGGCTATCTCGGTTGGCGCGCGGTGAAGAACTTGGTCAGCCAGACCCGCAACAACACGCTGGATCTGACCTGCCTGTTCGTCGGCTATGCCGGCGCGCAAGGCCTGGTCGGCACGCTTTTCGCCCGCGCGATAGGCGCATGAGAACCTGGCTGATCCTGCTGGGCGGGATGCTCGTCTGGGCGCTGCATTTCTTCGGGCTCTACGCGATCGCCGAGATCGCGCCCCATCGCGCGGCGGTCGCCGCGCTCACCCTGGTCTGCCTTGGCGCGGACGTCTGGTTTCTACGGATCATTTCCCGCCTGCGCCGCGACGATCCCTTTGCCGCCTGGCGCCGCTCGGTGGCCGGCGCTGGGGCTGGCCTCAGCCTGCTGGCGGTGGCTTGGCAAGCGCTGCCGGCGCTGATGGCGGGCTGAGCGGGGTCACGCGCCATACCGTCTGCGACAGATCGTCGGCGACGATCACCGCGCCGCGCGGGTCGACCGTCACGCCGACGGGCCGGCCGCGGGCCTTGCCATCGGCATCGAGGAATCCGGACAGGAAGTCGACCGGCGCTCCGCTCGGCTTGCCACCCGCCAGCGGCACGAAGACCACCTTGTAGCCGCTCAAGGCCTTGCGGTTCCAGCTGCCGTGCTCGCCGACGAAGAGGCCCTGCGCGAAGTTCGCCCCCAGAGCCGGCGCCGCGAAGGCCAGGCCGAGCGGCGCGACGTGCGAGCCCAGGCTGTAGTCCGGACGCAGTGCCGCGGCGACCTTCTTGGGATCGCCGGGATGGACGCGAGGGTCCACGTGCTGCCCCCAGTAACTGTAGGGCCAGCCATAGAAGGCGCCCGGTCGTACCGCGGTCACATAGTCGGGCACGAGGTCCGGCCCCAGCTCGTCGCGTTCGTTCACCGCCGCCCAGAGCTGCCCACTGCCCGGGTCGATCGCCAGCGCGCTCGGATTGCGCAGACCCGTCGCGAAGGGGCGATGCGCGCCCGTGGCCGTATCGATCTCCCAGACCATCGCGCGGTCGAGCTCGGCCGCCATGCCCCGCTCGGTAATGTTGCTGTTCGAACCGATGCCCACATAGGCCTTGGCACCGTCGGGACTGAGCGCGAGCGACTTGGTCCAGTGGTGGTTGATCTGGGCAGGCAGATCCGCGACTTTGGCGCCCGGCGTGGTGATCTGCGTCTGGCCCTCGACATAGGCAAAGCGCAGCAGCGCATCCTGGTTTGCGACGAAAAGCGAGCCGTTGAAGAAAGCCAGGCCATAGGGCGCATTGAGGCCCGAGATGAAGGTCGTGCGTAGTTCGTAGCGACCGTCTCCGTCGGCATCGCGCAGCAGCGTGATGCGGTTCCCGCCTTCGACCTTGCTCTTGCCGCGCGCCTTGATGAAGCCCGCGACGATATCCTTGGGCCGCAGCGCCGGCGCGGACTTGCCCGCACCCTCGGCGACGAGGATGTCACCGTTGGGCAGGACGAGCATCTGACGCGGCATCTTCAGTCCCGTCGCGATCGCCTCGACGCGAAAGCCCGCAGGAACCGTCGGTTTCTGGCCGTCCCATCCCGTCGGCCCGGCGACGGCGATCGTCGGTAGCAGCCCGGTTTCGCGCGCGGGAAGACGCGGGTCGGAACCGTATTGCGCAGTCTCGCTCTTGCTGCCGCAGGCGGCGAGCAGGACGACGAGCGGCACCATCGCAGCCCCGGCAATCCATCCGCGGCGCATCATGCCTCTCCTCGCCGGGCAAATCCGGAATAGCCGACCCAGGCCGCGGCGATCGCCAGGACCGTCGTGGCGAACGACAGGACCGCTCCCGTAATCGTCACCGAATACCAGCCGTCGCGGCTGTGCAGCAGCATATTGACGAAAGCGACGATCCACAGGCCGGCCAGCAGCGCGAGATAGAGCAGCGGACGCGCGCGGGCGCCGACGATATGTCGCAGCAGTGTGAAGCCCGCCGGAATCAAGGCGAGCGCGCCGACGATCAGACCGCCCGCGATCGCCCACTGCGCGAAGTTCGACCACTGAATCTGGGCCGTTCGCAGGTAGGTGACATCGGCCAGAAAGGCCGCGCCGAACAGCGTCGGCAAGGCGCCGAGGACGATGCCGTGAAGCGGGTGGATCGGGTGGTGGAGTCGCTCGGCGACCATTCGGGAGCTCCTTGGGACGTCCCCACCTAACGATCCGCGCAGGCCGAAGTTGCGGCTGCCCCAAGAAGCGGTGGCTGGCGCGGCCACGGTTCGCTCGGAACCGACACTCGCGCGGGAACCGACGGCGGCGCCAAGCGATCAGGTGCCGACATGGAGGCATCATGATCGAAACATTTCATCGCTTTGCCAAGCATGCGGCCGACGCCGCGGGCTCGCCCTGGGCCTTCCTCGGCACGTTGGTCATCGTGGCCGCGTGGTTGGCCCTGGGGCCGGTGTTTCGCTTCTCGGATTCCTGGCAGCTTACCATCAACACGGCGTGTTCGATCGTCCCCACCCTGATGGTGTTCCTGATCCAGAACTCGCAGAACCGGGATTCGCGTGTCCTGCAATTGAAGCTCGACGCAGTGCTGGCCGACGCGGGAGGCGAGGCATCGGCATTCGTCGATCTGGAGAACCTGTCGAGCAAGGACATCGAACGGGTCGCGCAGCGCCTCCTCGCCATGGTTCAGGAAAAACCCGAGGGCATCTAAAGAGGAAAGGACCAAGGCTTGCTGAATTGCTTGGCAAATCTCTGGGCACATCGACGGCATGCCGCGCGTTTGGCCGGAGTGACAACGACTATGGCGATCACAGCATGACTCAAGCGCGCACTGCCGAACATGGCCGGGCCGATCGCGATGCCCCCGCGAACTCCAACGAGGTCTATGCGAAGGGACTGGCGCGGGCTTTTGCCGGCGCCATCATCTTCGGACTGCCGCTGCTGATGACGATGGAAATGTGGACGCTGGGTTTCGCCATCCATCCCTTTCGGCTCCTCGCCTTCATCCTTTCGAATTTTGCGGTCCTCGTCGTACTGTCCCGCTTCGGCGGCTTCGAGCCGACCGAAACCCTCGCCGAGGATGTTCTCGACGCGCTCGGCGCCTATGCCGTGGGGATCACCGTCTCTGCCCTGGCACTCACGGTCCTCGGGCTGATCTCCAAGGACAGCCCGCTGCATGAAATTGCCGGTATGATCGCAGTCCAATCCGTGCCGGCGAGCTTTGGTGCGATGCTCGCGCGCAAGCAGCTCGGCGATGGCGAAGGCGAAAAGCGCGAGGAAGAGGAAGCCCGTTCGGCGGGCTACGCCGGGCAGCTTTTCCTCATGATGGCCGGCGCCCTGTTTCTCGCCTTCAACGTCGCGCCAACCGAGGAGGTCGTGCTCATCGGGCTCAAGATGACCGCCTGGCATACCCTCGCCCTCATTCTGATCTCGCTGATCGCGCTCCATGCGCTCGTCTACACCGTGGGTCTGGCGGGACGGGAGGAAGCTCCCGAGGGCTATGGCACGGGACGCGTGTTCTGGGCCTTCACCTGCCCCGGCTACGGGATCGCGATGCTCGTCAGCCTTTACGTCCTGTGGACTTTCGGGCGCATCGACGGCGCGGCCCTCGACGTCGTTGCCGCCAATATGGTCGTGCTCGGTTTTCCGGCTTCGGTCGGAGCGGCGATCGCACGGCTGGTGGTCTGAGGAGAAGCGACTTGGCTGGATCCCGTAAAATCGCCGCGAAGACCCCGGTTCTGGAATGGATAGCCGGCGGCATCGGCCTGGTCTTCCTGATCGCCCTGCTCGTCATCGTGGGCCGCGATGCCCTGACCCGACCTTCGAGCGCCCCTGCGGTGGTCAGCATCGAGCCCGGCCGGATAACGAGGACGGCGACGGGCTACGTCATGCTCTTCAAGGCGGTCAATGTCGCGGGCGGGGATGCTGCCGAGGTCCAGATCGAAGGCCGGCTCCTCGATGGTGATCGTGTCGTCGAGACCAGTTCCGCGCTCGTCGACTACGTCCCCGGAAACGGCCGCGCCGAGGGCGGGCTCTACTTCGAGCACGATCCGGCTGGACTGATCGTTCGCATGAGGCCGCTCGGCTATCAAGTCCCCTGAAGCGGTGGCAACGGCGAGACTGCGCATCCACGCCATCGCCCGGATCGACGTCGTAAGCAGAGCAGCTTGCGCCAAAAGAAATCCGGCTCGAATAATCCACATCCGGATCGCGTTTGCCGACGAGGAAAGGCAAGAGAACTCAGAGCCGAGACTGCAATGCCTTTTTTCGTCGCTCCCTCGGCAAACCAGATAGGTTGCCTATTCGCGGCCTTGCCGATCGCCCGCCAACGACTGGCGACGCGCCGAAGGGAAAGCCTTGAGGGCGATCGCCCCTTACCGCCTTCAATTGAGCAGAGCTTCTAGTTTCGCCGCGATGCCCCCGCTCTTGATAGCCCGATCCCATTTTCCTCATGCGCACTAGGCCGCGAGCCGGTTACGTCCTTTCGCCTTCGCATCGTAGAGGGCCTCGTCCGCCCGGCGCAGGGCGCCTTGAAAATCGGCCTCGTCGCGCTTGATCGTCCCGAGTCCCATGCTGAGCGACCAGGTCGATTGGGTCTGGGCAGGCTCGACCCGTGCCATCAACGTAGCGGCCGCGGGGCGAAGGTCCTGGGCTCTGGGAAGCAGGATCACGAACTCGTCTCCCCCGACGCGCGCGAGCGCGCCGCCAAGCGCGCCACAAACCTTCATCGCGGCCTGCGCAATCTCGACGAGCACGGCGTCACCGGCAGCATGGCCCTGCCGGTCGTTGACCGACTTGAAATGATCGACGTCGATCGCGATCACCCCGGCCTCCGGACGCCATAGCAGCGCCTTCTGCTCGTCGAGCCCGGCGCGGTTCCAGGCGCCGGTCAGCGGATCGCGCAGGGCCGCCTGCCGGAGGTTTTCCTGCGCGCGGTCGAGCGGAATGGCGAGAAGGCCAACGTTGAGCACGGGCAAAAGCAGCATGTCCGCAAGCATGGGCACCATGGCAATGGGAGCCTGATAGTCACCCAGGATGGGCGTCAGCATCACGATCGCGAAACCCGGCAGATATCCGAGCATGGCAAAGCCGGCGATGCGCTGACCCCGCGCGGGACCGTTCAACATGACGAGGCCGCTCGTCAGCATCGCCCCGGCAAGGCCCAACGCATCGCCCGCTTCTCCATACCGCGCCGCGAGCAGACCCGCATCGACGAGAAGCGCCGTCACCGCGTGTCCCGCAACAGCAAAGGCGACCGGCAAGACCATCCAGCTCTCGAACTGCGGTCGCCCTTCGAAACGGCGCAAGCCGAGGATCGGGATCAGGTTGCTGATCGCGAGCAACGCGAAAAGCACGCTGCTTCCGGCAAGCCCAGCATGGCCGATCCAGGCGAGCCCGAGCAGCGTGGCGCAGTACAGGAAGGAGCTCGCCGCCCAGTATGCAAGGTGGATCTCGGCTCGCCGGCAGATCCACAGGATGAAGAAGATCGAACCGCAGGCCAGAGCATTCAGCACGCTGCAGATGCGAAGGGTTTCGATATCGGGAAGGGTCATATGGATCTCGAACTGACGAGAGAATCCTTTTCCAGACGCGAGTTAAGATTGCCTGAGCCGCGGGGTCCGTTGTTGGCACTCGTGCCCCGGCCCCTTTGGAATGCTCCTTCGCCGACAGCGATGAACGGTTGCGAATTGCGAGCGGCAAATAGCGGGCGGCGGCCCTGCCCGACGTCGCTCGCGCTCCGCTGTGGATCCCCTTCAGCTCCGGTCGTACCGCCGGACATGTGCTCGTCGCAGGACGCGGTCTTCGAGCGAGAAGTAGAGCAAAATGGTCTCGCCGTCGTCCAGGCACGACGCAGCGAAAGCTATGTCGGTCCCCGCGCGCTCCTTAGGGGGCGGCGGAACCAGCATGGGCTCCACGCAGCGATCGACCACGCGGGAATAATTCTCGTCGAAGGCGATCCAGCCGATCCGCCAGCGCGCGTCGGCCGTCGCACCATTATAGAACATCACGGGCGGCTGCCCCGGACGTGCGACGATAGGCCCCGTCGACAGGTGCCAGTTGTCCCACGCCCTTGCGCGGATGGTGAAGGGATCGGTGACCGACTCCCAAGGCCCCTCAGGACCATCGGCAAGCGCAAGGCCGATGCGCGAGGCTCCTTGTCCGTCAAACTCCCGGGCATATTCGTAGAACAGACGCCAGCGTCCGTCGGCACCTTGAGCCACTGTCGCTTCCTTGATGTTGCCCGCACCTTCGGGCGCTTTGAGCAGCACTTTCTGCTTGCGCAGGTGATCGAGGCCCGGGCCTTTGGCGACGAGCAGCGAGCCTTGCGCACGAGCCGCGTCGACCCCGGTGTAGAAGACGAGCAGTGCCCCTTCGCGCGCGGTTACCACAGTAGGATCCTCGACACCGCCGAGGTCCGACGCTTCCGGTCCCGGAGCGATCGCCGGTTGCTCGTGCATCGTGAAATGCAGGCCGTCTTCGGAAGTGCCGGCGTATATCACACCGGTCGGATCGTCCGGCCCGAGCGGGTTGTCGAGTACGCGTACCAGCAGGTGCCGCCGACCCTGCTCTTCCCAGACATAGGGGCTCATCAGATCATGCCGAGCGAGCAGTCCGTCCGCGCGCGCGATGTCGAGCTTCACGACTTCCAGCTTCTCCACGACGTAGTCGATCTGCACGCATCAGGCTCCTTGTGCGACGGTAAGCGATAGCGCGCCGTCGATCACCACCGTCGCGCCAGTGATGTAGTCGGCCGCGGGCGAGAGCAGATAGAGAACGAGGTCCGCCACTTCTTCGGGCCGCCCTGCACGTCCCCAGGGGATTGCAGCCGACTTACGCGCGAGTTCGTCCGGATCGTCGAGCGCCGACTGGTTCATCGGTGTCAGGATCATCCCGGGCGCAACGGCATTCACCGCGATGCCGCGCGGCGCGAGCTCGAGCGCCAGCGTGGCGGTGAGCTGTGCCAGGCCGCCCTTGGCGCTATCGTAGTCGGCGCCCCCGGCGCGAGGCGCGCGCTCGTGGATCGACGAGATGTTGACGATACGGGCGCCGCCCTCGTGTCCCTCGAGACCGCGGACAAGCCGCCGGCAGGTGAGAAACGGACCATGGAGATCGGCGTGCAGGACGCGGTCGAACTGGGCGAGGCTCATGTCCTGGATGGACGTGCCCGTCATATTGAGTCCTGCGGAATTGACGAGCAGCCGCACGGGACCGAGCACCGCCTCTGCCGCAGCGAACAGCGTCTCGACGTCGGCTTCGCTCCCGACATCGGCCTGCTGCGCGATCGCCTTACCGCCCGCCGCCGCGATCTCCGCGACCACCGCCGCGGCGGCGCCTTCGTCGTGAAACCAGGTCAGCGCGACCGAGACTTGGGCTCGGCCGAGCGCCAGAGCGCAAGCCTTACCGATGCCCGATTCTCCGCCGGTGACCACAGCACATGTCGAAGCCATATCCATGACAGGCAAACGTGCCGCGTCTTCGCCTGTTTCATGAAAACACCGTAATGTGGGCTCCGCGCCCAGGACTCGCGGAGGTAAGCCCGCGTGGCCGGAGGGATCCTCCTCCTCATCATCTGAGGCGAGGATATTTGCGCGATGTCCCGGGGCACCAAGGCCGTTGCGCTTCCTGGCAGCCCAAGTGAACGGGCGGCCGTGATCGAGATAGCGGGAGAACGGTTGGCTGCCGGCTTGGCCGGCCATATCGCCAAGCTCTAGCCTGCGCGCATACGCCGCGCCGCTTGCGCGGCGGGAAGGCTCGAGAACCGGAGGAAACCTGCAATCGCGGCGATCGCACGAACCTGGAGACGCTCGCCGGCTCTTAAGCCCGCCCCCTCCAACTGCGGAAGGCTCCTGACCGGCTCGGGCACGATCTCGACCGCCGCGCGCACCAACAGCCGCTGCAACCCTTTCAACGGGGCTGGCAGGATGGCTGCATCGGACATTACACCCCGGAATTCAGAAAGTATGTCCGAACCTTCGAGCGTCGGCGCGGTCGCGGTCAGCAGCCGTTCCCACGCAGGCCACGAGCCGGGCGCACCCACCGCGCCGTAGAGTTTCGCGGCCGCCTGCCCTTCGGCAAAGACCGCGGATTTTTCGGCCGGCGTGAGCTTGGAGGCATAGGCGCTATAAGCCTCGGTGAACCCGAATATGGCCGTTGCCTGGACCCAGTTCAGAAGCCGGGGATCGTTCGCGCTATAGGGCAGCCCGTCGGCCGTGGTACCGCGAACCCCAGCGTGCATCGCCACCACGCGCGCGATCATCCGTTCTGCCTCGCCGCGGGGTCCGTAGACCGTGGTCATTGCGGCAAAGCCCGTGCGGCGCAGCCGGCCCAATGGATCTCTGCGGAAACTGCTGTTGTCCCAAACGCCCGAGCGAACCGACGGCTCGGCCAGTTCGAGGAGCACTGCGGCCACGCCGCCGATGAACACCGTGACGGGGTTGGCAAAGATCCGCCACGAGACGCCATCGGCCGGTGCAAGCGACGGCTCGCCGATCGGTTTCGTAAAATCGGCCGTTATGCCCGACGGCGGGCGCATGAGTTCGTTCAACACGCGGAGCATCAGACGATCTCGATACGGCAGTCACGAAGTTCATAGCCGGTGACGAGGGAATTCCAGCCGAGCTTTGGCGCGCGCACCAACCGCAGGCCCGGTACCCGCAGCAGACGATCGAGGAAGGCCTCGGCCTCGTTCAGGGCCACGCCCGCGCCAGGGCAACGATGCTCGCCATCGCCGAAGGCAAGGCCGGCTCCGCCCACGCGATCGCTACGCAGCCTGTCGGGATCGAGATGCTCCGGATCGTCGCCCATCGCTTCGGGATCGGCATTGGCGGAGCGAATGTCGAGCGCAAGCGGTGGCTCGCCGCCCTTCGCGCGGCGATAAAGCGTGCCGACGACCGGCTCCAGGCGCAAGATTTCCTCGAGCATAGCGAGGCGGCCGGCCCGGTCCGTCGTCAGGAATCGGCCGCGCAATTCGGCATTCTCGAGCAGGTGCCATCCCGCCATCGTCACGAATTCACGCGTCGTGACCATGCCGGCCGCACCGTAGGTGAAGCATTCGACGAGGATATCCCGGTCAGAATATCCTTCGGAAAGCAGATGCGAGATCACATCCTCGCGCGGCTGTTGCCGGCGCGCCGCAATGGCGGGACGGACGTCGCGGATATGGAAATGGAACATGCGCAATTGCCCGAGCACGGTCGCGATCACGCCGGATATAGGATCGTGACGCATCGCCAGCGCCGGCGAGAAGAAAGCGTCCAATCGCCTGATCATGCCGCGCTTGTCGCTGTCGGTCAGCCCGACGATGCCGGCAGCGACGCTCACCGCGAGGTCCAGCGCCATGGTGTCGAGCCGGGCATGACCGCGGCGCTGCAGTTGATCGATCAGCCGGTCGCAGCATTCCTCGATCACCGGCCGGTGCCGCTCCTTGACCGCGCGCGGTGTGAAGAAGCGCGCGGTTGCGGCCCGCTGGCGCCGATGGGCCTCGCCAGAAAGAAACAGAATCGGCGGACGCACCGTCCGACCAGCCCGCTCGACCAGATCCGCCTTGAAGCCCGCCTGCCGCAGGCCCGGATCGCGCAGCACGCGCCGAACGGCGTCGTAACCGCGGACTGGCAGCACCGTTCGCACGGGACCGCCGCGCGTGCCATCTAACGATTTGCTTCGGGGTTTTTCACCCTTTTGGCGCTCGACTTGCGAAACGATGGCGTCCATCTTCGACTCCACTTTTGATAAGTTACTTATCATAAATTGGATCGAAGGCAAAAGTGTCAAGGGTAGGCGAGCGACAAGACGCGAGGGTCGTGCGATCACGAGCGGCAATGCGGCAGGCGCTGCTCGAACTTCTGGCGGACATGCCCTTTGAGGCTGTCACGGGCGCCATGATCGCCGATCGCGCCGGCGTGGGCTATGCCACCTATTTCCGCCACTACGCCGATCCGCGCGACCTGCTGGTGGACACGGTAGCCCATCTTGCCGACGAACTGGTCGAGCAGATGATACCGGCGCTGATTTCCGGCGGCACGCAGGCTGCGGCGCGCGAACTCGTACAAGCCATCGATGCCGAACGTTCGACATACATCGCGCTTCTGACCGGCGCCGGCGACGCCACGCGCGGCATGTTGGTGCGCCACCTGTTCGACCGCATGGCCGATCTTCCCGACCTGTCTCCGGAGTGGTTGCCGCGACGGCTCGCCATACGCTTCGCGATCGTAGGCACTATCGAACTGCTCGATTGGTGGCTGCGCGAGGAGCCGCTTCTGGACTTGGCAAGGGTCGCAGACCTTGTCGACCGCCTGATCATCGCGAGGATCAGCACGGCTTCGTGAGCGAGCCCCGGTCGAGGCGCTTTTTGCCTGTCAAACAGCCGTCCCGATCGGAATCGGCGAACCCGATTGGTTGACCTTTACCCTGCCCGCAAAAGCGACGGGGAAATCCTGCTCCCTAGCGCAAGCAGTCCATCGTGATCTCCCGATCGGGGGCGAGCAAAGTCAGCGCAGACAATAGTCTTCGCCGCCAAGTCCCAACCATCGCGCGAGCAAGCCCAGTTCGGCTCGAAGCGCCTCCGCAGCATCACGCGGCGCGTCCGGCTCGAAATGACAAGTCTGGACCAGCAGACGCGACGCTTGGCGATCGGCCTTGAGATCGACGCGCGCGACCAGCCGATCGCCGAGCAGGAACGGCAGGACATAGTAGCCGTGCTTGCGCTTCTCGGCCGGCACGTAGATTTCGATGCGATAGTGGAAGCCGAACAACCTCTGAACACGGTCCCTTGACCAGATCAGCGGATCGAAGGGGGCCAGCAAGGCCTGCCCCTTGATCGTACGCGGCCGGCGGGCATCGCGGTGGATCCATGTATCGCGCCATCCCGGCACGTTGACCGGAATCAACACCCCCTCCTCGACGAGGCCCGCGATCGCGGTCCTCGCCTGTTCGGGAGACAGCCGAAAATAGTCCCGAAGGTCTGCAGCTGTCGCGATACCATGTGCCTTGGCCGCGCGCTCGATGAGGGCAAGGCAAGCCTGCGCCTCGCCCGGGGTCTCCTCGCTCAGAATGTGCGCGGGAATGACCCGCTCGGTCAGGTCGTAGACGCGCTCGAAACTGCCCCGCCGCGTCGCGGTGGTGATGTGACCCGCCCAGAAGAGCCACTCGAGCGCGCGCTTGGTGTCGCTCCATTCCCACCAGCCCGACTGCCCCTTGTGGCTCTCGAAGTCGGATGCCGCGAGCGGACCGTCGATGCGAATACGATCGAGCAGCGCCATGGCCTCGGCGCGCCGTTCGGTCGCATAGAGGCGCATGCGCCCCCAGCCCGTCTCGCCGCGATCGGCCGCGGCCATGCGCCACCGCAGAAGCGGCTGAAGTTCGACCGGCAGCAGCGAGGCTTCATGGGCCCAATATTCGAACAAACGCCGCTTGCGCCTGGGGCCCCATGCGAGGTTGTCCAGATCCGCCCGGTCGTAAGCGCCGAGACGCGAGAAAGCCGGCAGATAATGCGCGCGGGACAGGACGTTGACGCTGTCGATCTGATGGAGCTGGATCTTTGCCAGAGCGCGCATCAGATCGGCCGAGCCGGGCTTGTCCGGCAGCTTGCGTCCGAATCCTTGCGCCGCCAGCGCCATGCGCCGCGCCAGCGGCAGCCCGATCCGTTCGATGGTCATGGGCGGCATGCGCTCATGTCCCCTCCGCGCGGCCAGCACCTGGCTCGATAACGATCGTCGTGCGGACAGAAATCGTTCGATCAGCCACCCAGCGTCACCACGACGGGGCAGTGATCCGAGTAATGCTTTTCGCCCTCGGCGTAGCGAACCTCCGAATACGAATGCATGTCGCGGCCCGCGCGCTTGTCGAGGACGATATGGTCGATGAAGCTGTCGAACCGCGGATCGCAGGCCGGCGGGACGCCTTCGTCGGCGAGGCGCAGATCGGCATTGGCCGGAACGCCATCGTCGATCTCGCTCCACACCGCGTCGCGCGCAAGCGCCAGGCGGCGGTTCCAGTCGCCCATGACCGCGAAGCGTTGCGCACCGTTCGCTGCCGCGTCGATCCAGGCCTCGAGCGCGGGGATCTGACCCAGGAGCACCGGGCAAGCCTTGGCCTCGGCGCCGGTGAAACAGCCGGATTTGAGATGGACGCCGAGGAGCCTGATCGCGCCGCGCCCGCGCGGGCGGATCGTCACGTCGACACCCGAGCGAAGCTGCGGATCGCCTGTCTGCAGGCTCGTCACGTCGGGATTGCGATCGAAGGCGATACCCTTGCGGATGGCGAAGCCGACCGCCTGACGAATAAACGGTTGCTCGGGATGCCTGCCGCCGCAGGTCCCGGTCGGATTGCCTGCGCGGTTCTCCATGACGATCACATAGCGGGCAGGATCGAACACCCGCGCCGCGGCCATAGGGCTCTCGGCTTCCTGGAAGGCGACGACATCGGCATCAAGGTCGTTTGCGATCCGGCGCATCGCCGCGTAGTCGGCCGCCGTGCGCGGTTCGCATCCCGTCCCGTCCTTTTCGGCGAGGAATTCGAGATTCCAGCTCGCGAGCCTCAGCGCCGCTGCGTTTGACGCACGCGCATCGCGTGACGGCGTATGCGGCGCTGCGCAGGCGGCGAGCAACAGGATAAGGGCGAGCGGCGCGGCGCGCAATCGGGATTTCATGGGCGCCTTCTGACCGGACCCGGCGGCGGGTTCAATCGCTGCCGGCCGCAGTTCGCCGACATCAGAGCGCAAGGCGGCGCTGAGCGCCGGGCTTGCCTGCGCGCGCGCCTTTCATCTCCTCGACGAAGAAGGTGTGCGCAGGCTGGATCGCGAGCAATTCCGTCTCCGGCACCGTAGCGTCGAGCCACTGCATGACCTGGCGGCGATGGATGATCGCGCCGTGCCGCTCCTGATAGTCCGATATATCGGAATTCGCGTAGACGGTGATGACGCGGTAGCAGACTGGCCAGTCGGCCATGGCCGGCTCCCATACGCCGGCGAGGTAGAAGAAGTTGCCGCTGTCTAGCGTAACCCGGTAGCGCTTGCCGCCCGCGGCGCGCATGTGGAATTCCGAGCAAGGGATCAGGCAACGCGCGCTCGGAAATGTCTTTCCTTCCGCGCGAATGAACCGGTACTCGATGCCGCCCGTGAAACGCGGATTGGAACCCCAGCTTGCTTCGATCATCTCCACTTCCGAGAGATCGTCGGGATTGCGGCGGATGATCGCGCGCGCGTCGCCAAGCGGGGCATCGATATCGAACGGGGTTGGCTTCGAGTCCACAGACAGAACATAAAGAGAACTAAGACCGCTTGCAAGCTGCGGAGGAATGAGGTTTCCATGTGCAACGACTACCGCCTGGAGGTCGACATCGCCTCTATCATGGAGGATTTCGACGACCTCAAGATCAAGATCAGGCTGCCCGAGGGAAAGCCCAACGTCGCGGCGCGCGAGGATATCCTGATCACCGACGTGGCGCCGATCGTGAAGGGGATCGTCGGCGAGCGCGGCAGCGGCGAACTGGTCAATCGGCGATGGTCCTGGCCCGGCCCCCGCGGCGCGCCCGTCTTCAACTTCCGATCGGACGGACGCGACTTCGCGTCGAACCGCTGCCTGGTCCTTTGCGACGGGTTCTACGAGACGACCGATCCCGCGATCCCCAAGCAGAAACGTCTCGACAAATGGTTGTTCACGCTCGAGGGCCACGACTGGTTCTGCATGGCCGGCGTCTGGCGCGCCTACGAAGACGGCGAGGCATTCAGCCTGCTGACGATGGATGCCGGTCCGGACATCCGTCCCTACCATGATCGCCAGATCATCCCGCTGACGCGCGACCGATGGGCCGACTGGCTCGATGTCGATGTCCCCGCACATGAGGTCCTGCGACACCTGCCCGCGGGGAGCCTGATCTCGCAACAGGTCTGGCCGCCGCCGGGATCGGCGCCCGATCAAGGCAGCCTGCTGCTCTGACGCTCCCGCCCGCAGTCGAGGAGCCACAGTTTCGGATGCAACTGCGCTCGCGCATTGCGCGGGCGCATAGTAATCTCGTCCGCCATGAAGGACTGGTACACCCCCGAGGAAGAGGCTGAAATCGAGCGGGCCGAGCGCTGGAACGTCATCGATGCCTGGGCCCATGCCTTCCTGGTGGGCGCCTGGATCCTGCAGGGCCTCCTTTCCTGGTCGTGACCGACGAGGAGCACCTGTGGGTCTGCGCGCTCGAAGTTGAACGACAGCACGGGACATCGGCCTTTCTGTTCGCGTCGATGCGCGCCGACGCGCTGCTGGCCGAAGGTGCCTTCGAGGGCGCAAGGGTGTGGCGCGCCATCCTCGAGCGCATCGAGATGCTCGAGCAGGCCCCCTCCACGCCCGTCAACTAGCACGACAGGCCGCGCCATCGATGCCGGCCGCCCCGCTCGGGAGCGGATATCCCGGTCATGGCCAGCAGCGTGTCCCATGCCAAGCGGCCGCAGCAATCCGCCGACCGCTGGATTCCGCCGGTCGCGGTGGTGCGTTCAAAGGTGGGTTGACGGCGTCCAGCGCAAGATGGAACATTATAGGAACATTTGAGTCGCTATCCCTATGACCATTTCCCTTCCCCATCGGCCCAGCGCGGTCGATCTTGCCGCGCTGCGTCAGCAGATAGCGCAGGTAGCAACCGCGCCTTCCGCCGTCCTGCCATTCGACCTTGCCGCCATGGATGAGCGGTTGGCCGCCGGTGGCATCGACCGGCGAGGCCTTCACGAGATTGCAGCTGCCTCCGCAGCCCTCAGCGACGATGCGGCAGCAACGCTGTTTGCTGCGGGCATCGCCGCGCGCCTCGCCGCGCTCGCGACCGGGCCCCACGCCCGCTCTCGGAGCGCGACGGTGCTCTGGGCGCTCACGCAATTCGACCTCTATGCGCCGGGCCTAGAACAGGCGGGGCTCGCCCCCGATCTCATACTCTACGCGCAAGGCGCCAAGGACAGCGATGTCCTCGCCATGGCCGAGGACGGCCTGCGCGACGGGTCGCTCGCCTGCGTCATAGCCGAAGTGAAGAGCGCCGACCGCACCGCCACGCGGCGATTGCAGCTCGCGGCGCAGGACAGCGCGGCTCCGGTCCTGCTCTATCGCCGCCACCGCGCGGGCGGGCGCTGCCCGCTCGATGCTCCCTCTTCGGCCATGACGCGCTGGCGCATCGGCACGCGCCCCTCGGCGCGGCTCACGACAGCGGGCATCGGCCGCGGGCGCTGGCTCGTCGAGCTGGTCCGCCAGCGCAACGGCAATCCTTTTTCCCTCGAACTCGAGGCCTGCGATGACACGGGTCGCCTCGCTCTACCTGCCGCAGCTCGCGATCGAGCGGCTGCGCGGGTCGGAGCGACCAGCCGGGCCGCTTGAGCCCGACATTGCGGCCAAGGCGCCGCTCGCCGCCATCGATGACGATCCTGGCGCCTGCTCGGTGCCGCGCGGCGGCGGCTGGCGCCCCGGCGCGCGCTGGGCGCGCGACGGCCTGCTAGGCGGCAGCAAGAACCGGCAGGACGCGATCGATGCGCTTCCGGCTCATCAGCGCCCGACGATGCGCGAGATGGGCCGCCGCAGCGAGCCCGCGGACCACCCGTTCAAGGCCATGAGACCCGACGATGGGGCGCCAGGTCCCGCCCCCGGCGGCGCGCAGGACATCACCGCGATGGTGCGCGCTGCACCGGGCCGGCCGATGGTCCTCGTCGAGCGTGCCGGTCAGCACGACCTCGTGACCTCGGCTTGCCCGCTGGCGCTGAGTCTCGGGCTGCGCCCCGGCATGGCCGCCGCCCACGCCCGTGCGCTCGTCTCCGACCTCGAGGTACGCGATGCCGAACCGCAAGCGGACCGCGCGCTGCTCGATCGGCTCGCGCTCCACGCCGTCTGCCATTGGACACCGAACGCGAGCATCACCACGACCCGCGACATCGGCGACGGCATCTGGCTCGATCTAACAGGCGCCGCGCATCTGTTCGGGGGCGAGGAGAGCTTCTGCCGGCGCCTGCTGCGTTTTTTCGCGCGGCTGGGCTTCAGCGCGGCGATCGCGATCGCGGGTACGCCTGGCGCGGCCTATGCCCTCGCCCGCTACGGCGGATCGGCCATCGCCCTCCTCCGGCCCGGCACGGAGCCCCAGGCCATCGCCGATCTGCCGCTCGCCGCGCTGCGCCTTGGCGAGGAAGCCTTGACGGCGGCCGCCCGCTTCGGTTTCGCGCGGATCGGCGATCTCTATCCGATCCCGCGCGGCCCGCTCGCCAGACGGCTCGGCATGGAAGCCGTCCGGCGGCTCGACCAGGCCCGCGGTCTCGCCGCCGAGCCCATCGTGCCGGTCGTGCCCTTCGATCGGCCGCGCGCCGAACGCCGCCTGCTCGAGCCCATCGCGACACCCGAGGCCATCATGCAGGTGATCGGTGATCTCGTCGACGATCTGGTCGCTGGGCTTCAGGCGCGCGGGCTCGGGGTCCGCGCGCTCGCGCTCAGCTGCGCGCGCGTCGACAACGACGAGCAGCGTCTGGCGCTCGGCACGGCACGCGCCACCCGGGATGCCGCTCATCTCAAGCGGATGCTGGCGATGCGGATAGACCGCATCGAGCCCGGCCTCGGGATCGAAAGCTTCGTGCTCGCCGCGCCGCGCGTCGAGGCGCTCGAACCCGAAGAGCTCGCCGCGGCTTTCGCAGGCGATTGCCGCAGCCCCGACATCGCGCCGCTCGTCGACCAACTCGCGGGCCGCGTCGGGGAGGATGCCCTGTTTCGCGTTCAGGCGATCGAGAGCGACGTTCCCGAACGCGCGGTGGCCCGTGTGGGTCCCTTGGCCAAACCCGCCGGTTGGCCGCAATGGCAGCGCCCGGTTCGCCTGCTGCGGCGCCCCGAGCCGTTGTCGGGCGTCCTCGCGCTCTTGCCCGATCATCCTCCGAGACGCTTCACCTGGCGCCGCCGGACTTACGAGATCGTCGCGGGCGACGGTCCCGAGCGCGTCCACGGCGAATGGTGGCGCAGTGCCCGCGAGATGTGGGCGGTACGCGACTATTTTCGCGTCGAGGCGGCCGGCGGCGAACGTTTCTGGATCTTCCGCCGCGGTGACGGCGTCGATGCGCCGACGGGCGATCTCAGCTGGTTCCTGCAAGGGCTGTTCGGCTGATGGCGACTTATGTCGAACTCCAGGTGACCAGCCACTTCTCGTTCCTGCGCGGCGCCTCCTCGCCCGAAGAGCTTTTTGCTGCCGCGCAGCGCCTGGGTCACGAGTGCCTCGGCCTTTCCGACTGGAACACGGTCGCGGGCGTCGTCCGCGGCTGGGACGGACAGAAGGCCACCGGCGTGCGGATGATCGCCGGCGCGCGCATCGATCTTGGCGACGGCCGCGCGCTGCTGCTCTATCCCACCGACCGCGCGGCCTGGTCGCGGCTGACGCGGCTGTTGTCGTTGGGCAAGGCGCGCGGCGGCAAGGGGCACTGCATTCTCGAATGGCGCGATCTCGCGGCTCATGCCGAGGGACTGATCGCCATCCTCCTCCCCGACATGCCCACTGAAGCTCTCACCGCGCAGCTCGGCGACCTCGCCGACCTGTTCGGCGCGCGCGGCTATCTCGCCCTCGCCTTCCGGCGCCGGCCCGACGATCTCGCGCGGCTGCACGCGCTCGACGCCATGGCGCGCAGCGCCGGGCTGCGCAGCGTCGCGACCGGCGACGTGCTCTACCATGCGCCCGAGCGGCGCCCGCTCCAGGACGTCGTCACCGCGATCCGCGAGAAGACGACGATCGATGCGCTGGGCTTCCGGCGCGAACGGTTCATGGACCGCAATCTCAAGTCGCCCGAGGAGATGGCGCGCCGGTTCGCGGCGTTTCCCGACGCGATCCAGGCGAGCGCGGACATTGCCGCACGGTGCCGGTTCGATCTCGGCGAGATTCAATACCAGTACCCCTACGAGGAGGTGATGGCCGGACGCACGGCCCAGCAGGCGCTCGCCGCTCTCACCGAAGACGCCGCCGCCCGGAAGTTCGGTAGCGACATTCCCGCCGCCTACCGCAGCCAGATCGACCACGAGCTGCGGCTGATCGACCGGCTCGGCTATGCCCCCTATTTCCTGACCGTCAACGCTATCGTCGCCGAGAGCCGGCGGCGCGGCATCCTGTGCCAGGGGCGTGGCTCGGCCGCGAATTCCTGCGTCTGCTACATGCTCGGCATTACCTCGATCGATCCGATCCAGCACGAACTTCTGTTCGAGCGGTTCGTCTCGGGCGAGCGCAAGGAGCCGCCCGACATCGACGTCGATTTCGAGCACGAGCGGCGCGAGGAGATCATCCAGTGGATCTACGACACCTACGGCCGCGACCGCTCGGCGCTGACCGCGGTCGTTACGCGTTATCGGACGCGCGGCGCCGTCGCCGAGGTCGGCAAGGCGCTTGGGTTGCCGCGCGATCTCACCAAGATGTTGACCGGGCTCGTCTGGGGCTGGTCGATGGAAGGCATCGCCGACGAACAGATCGAGAGCCTCAACCTCAATGCGGACGACCACCGCCTGCGCCTGACACTCGACCTCGCCCAGCAGCTCATCGGCACACCGCGGCATCTGTCGCAGCACCCCGGCGGCTTCGTCCTGACCCAGGACCGGCTCGACGATCTCGTGCCGATCGAGGCCGCGCGCATGGAGGACCGCCAGATCATCGAATGGGACAAGGATGACATCGACGCCCTCAAGTTCATGAAGGTCGACGTGCTCGGGCTCGGCATGCTCGGCTGCATGAACCGGGCTTTCGTTCTGCTTGAGCAGGAGAAAGGCATCCGCGTCACGATGGCGGATCTCCAGGACGACGATCCCGGCGTCTACGCGATGATCCAGAAGGCCGACACGCTCGGCACGTTCCAGATCGAGAGCCGCGCGCAGATGTCGATGCTCCCGCGCATGAAGCCCGCACGCTTCTACGACCTGGTGATCGAGGTCGCGATCGTCCGGCCCGGCCCGATCCAGGGCGACATGGTCCATCCCTACCTGCGCCGGCGTGAGGGGAAGGAGAAACCAGACTACCCCAAGCCCGAGCTACGCGCCGTGCTCGAGAAGACCCTCGGCGTGCCGCTCTTTCAGGAGCAGGCGATGAAGGTCGCGATCGTCGGCGCGGGCTTCACGCCGGCCGAGGCCGATCAACTGCGCCGCGCAATGGCGACCTTCAAGCTGACGGGCGGCGTCAGCCACTTCTACGACAAGCTCGTGAATGGCATGGTCGCGCGCGGCTATCCCAAGGACTTCGCCGAGCGGACCTTCAAGCAGATCGAGGGTTTCGGTTCCTACGGCTTTCCCGAGAGCCATGCGGCGTCCTTCGCCAAGATCGCCTATGCGAGCTGCTGGATGAAGCACCATCATCCCGACGTCTTCTGCGCGGCCCTGCTCAACGCCCAGCCGATGGGCTTCTATGCGCCCGCACAGATCGTGCGCGATGCGCGCTTGCACGGCGTCGAAGTCCGGCCGGTTTCGATCAACCACAGCCGATGGGACTGCACGCTCGAACGCGGCAGCGGCCGCTATGCCGCGGTCCGGCTGGGCCTGCGGCAGGTGCGCGGGCTCGCCAACCTTCACGGCGCCGCGATCGTGGGCGCGCGCGGCGACACGGCCTTCGACAGCGTCGAGGAAGTCTGGCGCCGCGCCGGCGTGCCGCGCGCGGCGATCGAGCGCCTCGCCGAAGCGGACGCTTTCCACGTGCTCGCGCACGACCGTCGGCAAGGGCTCTGGAAGGTGCGGGGTCTGGGAGAATCCCCCCTCCCCCTGTTCGCCGCCGCGGACGCGCGCGAGGCTCGGTTCAGTCCCGAGGGTCTGGAGCCCTGCGTGGAACTGCAGCCGCTGACCGCTGGTCGCGAGGTGGTCGAGGACTACCGCTCGCTTCAGCTGTCCTTGCGCGGCCATCCGGTGAGTTTCCTGCGCGGTCAGCTCGGCGCGATGAACATCGTGCGCTGCGCGGATCTCGCCGGGATTCCCGACGGCCGAAACGTCGAGGTCGCCGGCGTCATCCTGGTCCGGCAAAGGCCCGGCTCGGCCAAGGGCGTGCTGTTCGTCACGATCGAGGACGAGACAGGTGTAGCCCAAGGCATCCTATGGCCCAAGAAGTTCGAGATCTACCGCCGCCAGGTCATGTCGTCGTCGATGATCGCGATGCGTGGAAGGCTGCAGAAGGAAGGCGAGGTGATCCACGTCATCTGCGACCGGATCGTCGAGCACGACGAGATGCTCCGCGGCGTGGGCAGCACGGATTTCTGCGTTCAACCCAGCCGCGGCGACGGAGCAAAGAACGGGGGCGCCCCCGACCCCCGCGACCCCACCTGGCCGCCGCGGGGACGGACGCTCGCGTCAGCGCCGTTCGGCAACGAACCCGCCGTCACGCCAATTATTCCGATCAAGAGCCACGATTTTCGCTAAGGCCAGCGGCTTCACGTCGATCTTCGGGAACATCGAAGCAAATCGTTAACCATGTTCACCTAGAGCCCGTCGTGTGGCTCGGACGCTCTCTCCTTGGGTCCGCCCCACTCCTTCTCCCAGTTCTGATATTAGAGGGACGCCTCGGTTTCGGCCGAGGCGTTCTCTTGTTTCCAAAGTCCGACATCAAGGGCAAAAGCCGTAAGACGGGCTCGCCGGATGGGGGCCGCGCCGACGCTTTGCTGATGGACGTCCGTACCCATGGGGCGAAGGCCGAATTCGAGCAGGCTGCAGAAATCACGCGCGATCGGACGAAACAAGGAGTCCCTCGCTTGCGCGCAGCCGCATCCCCTGATTGACACCATTCTCTCCACGCAGCCCGTCAGACCGGGCGGCGAGCGGATGCCTTAGCGCATCGGACGCCACATCCAGCAACTCCTTGATCGAGAACGGTTTCGTCAACACGCGCACATGATCGCACTCCGCGGGAATCGCCGATCGCGCGTGTCCCGTGGTTATCGCCCAGGGAATGCCGAGGTCATCGAGCCGCCGTGCAACCGCGAGCGAAGTCTCGTCCTCGATCTGGAGATCGAGGATTGCAGCATCGACTACGCAGCTTTCGAGCAGAGCCATGGCACGCGAAACAGTTCTCGCAGGCCCGAGCACCTCGTACCCGGCCAGCTGCAACGCTTCCTCCATCAGGAACCCATTCAGGAGATCGTCTTCGACGATGAGAATCCGAGCGGCGCAGGGCCGCCCTTGGTCGTGCGAGGCAGGGCTGATCATCGCGCGAGCATCGTCCACTAGGCGTCAACGAGACCTTACTGCGGGATGCTGCCGGCCCCTGTCACTGAACGGCTCGACGGGACTTGCCCCAAGACAGCGGCCAACCGAAAAAGGCGATGCGTTTGATGTGGCGCTCACGCTTCTCGCCATGCGCCCAAGCTGACTGTCGATGCTTTCAGGAGCAGCCACTAACCCGACAGCGGTCCGGGATCGATAGCCTCGGCCTCTTCCTTGGAAACGTAGCGCAGGACCCATCGCGGATTTCCGCCGGGCCCCATCTCGATGTCGGGCACGGCCACGGGATCATCGCCCGTCTCGACCCACCCGGCCCCATTGCAGCGGTCGCAGATCGCACGGCGGCAGCGGAATGTGACGAGATCGATCTGGGCGTTCCATCCTCCGTGGCCGTGGCAGCGTGGACAGAGGGCATCGAGCGCACCGTTCCGCGGCTGCAGCCCGACCATGTCGAAGGCGTGCGGACAATCGGGGCCATCGCAGTAAACGATGTTGCTGGCGTGCGGCATGACGACTCCTTCGCCGGATAAACGCACGCCAACTCGCCAGGGTCCATCAGGTAAGAGCACCAAGCAAGCTCAGAAGACTGCAGAGACCAAGGTCTGTAGCCCTAATGATGGATGGTTACCGCTGAACCGGCGATCTTGCCGAGCGCCCGCTTTTCCTGCTGCCGGCCGCGAGCGATCTCTCGTCCGCCACGCAAAGTCTCCGACCGATCAAACCAAGAAAACACCTGCGAAAAACACGAAGGCCGCGACCAAGCAGAGTATCCTCGCCAGCATATTCATTCGCCTGCTCAACAAGGCGGCCACGCAAAAAAATGCGCCAAGCCCGGCGAGCGCGAAGGGTATGCCCCACATCATAGTCGTGACCCTACAGGCGACGACAGGCATTGCACCGGATACCAGACGAGTTGGCAAGCCTTAGGCGAAAATCATTCCACGCCCCGGAGCCCCGTTTCGAAGGTCTGGCCCATCCACTCGTCCGCTGCGAAGAGCCAGGCTCGCATTGGAACACGGGCCGCCTGCGGCATCCGAACCAGGTATTTCTACCATGTGCAATTCACCTCGTGCTAACCATAAATCGGTGATGGCGCGAGGCGAGGAGATGCGGATCTCCCGACAATCTGTGCTGCGGATTAGGAACCCTCGCCTACAACGCAAGAAATGGTCTGGATCATCGACGCCGACACCCGGCGCCGCGCATCGATCACGTACTACCTCAACAACCTCGGCATTCATGCCGAACCATTCGAAACCATTGAGGAGTTCCTTGCAGCCTGGCCGAGATCGGGCACGATCCTGGTTCACGACGAAACCGGTGTGATCTCGGCTCTGGTCGAAGCCATCAGCGCGCGGCACGCCTGGCAGGCGATTGTCGCCTACTCCGACGCCCCCGAACCTTCGCGTATCGTCGATGCCGTGCTCGAAGGCGCCGTTGGATATGCGGCCTGGCCGGGCTGCGGCGAGACCTTGATCAAAGTCCTGCGCGATTCTGCCACGCGGTCGCACACTGGCATGACGGCGGGTGCCCGTCAGATCCAGGCGATGGCACGGATCGAACGTCTCTCGCGCCGCGAGCGCGAAATTCTCGCGGGGATGTCTCAGGGACTGAGCAACCGGATGATCGGCGAACAGCTCAACATCAGCCCGCGCACCGTCGAACTCCACCGCGCCAACCTCTTGGCAAAGACCGGTGCGAAGCACAGCGCCGAAGCCATTCGATGGGCGATAGAGGCGTCGCTTCCCAAATTCGAGCCTGCCGCTTCGAACGACGATTCCGGCGATCTTGCCACTATGCATATTTCACCACTTCAGTGACCCTTGGCGCGCGGCACGTCTGGAATGACGGATCGCGGCCCAGCAGTCAGCAGATCGCAACCCGCCTAGGCCTGCGGAGCGCATTGCCCGGCAAAAGCTGCTAGTCCGCCGCTGCCGCTCCGCGGCCGATGCCGGGACCAGCGGAACTCGCGCTACGCCTGGGCCGTTCCTCGGATCGAAGGGGATAGAGCCATGCCGTTGAAATTGAGTGGATCGTGTCACTGCGGCGGCGTGCGCTTCTCCGCGTCTAGCCACGCGCCAGTCCCCTTCATGCGATGCTACTGTTCGATATGCCGCAAGACCGCGGGCGGCGGTGGCTACGCGATAAACCTTCATGCACAGAAGCGGACGCTAGAGGTTGTAGGCACCACCACGGTATTTCGTGCCGCACTCGGCAATGTGGATGGAAACTGCCGCATCAGCGAGGCCGAACGTCACTTTTGCGGCGCATGCGCGAGCGCGCTGTGGGTTTTCAGCCCGGACTATCCCGATCTCTTCCATCCATTCGCGTCGGCTATCGACGGCGAACTGCCCCGCCCGCCCTCGCTCGTCCACATGATGCTTGGCTCGAAAGCGCCCTGGGTCGAACCGGATTTCGGGCCGGACGACCAGCGGTTCGACGAATACCCGGACGAGACCCTCGAGGAATGGCATCGAACCCGAGGTCTCTGGATCGACTGATTGATATCACCTGCTGCGCGTGGCGCCTCCGCAAGTGCGTGTTCCTTCGGATGTCCTCGCCTCGCCGGGAATCCATTCCCGGCGAGGCGGAACGTGCTTAGGGTGTGCTCGCCTTGGAGCCAGCTTCATCCGAATTCACTTGGTCTGCACCCGTACGATCCGTTTCCAGGTAGCCGGACCCGACTACGACCACGAAAGCGGCGACGACGAGTAGCAAGCCGGCAATTAGCGCATTGCGATTGGTCTTATTACGCGATCCAGCACGCGCCTCGACCTTGTTGAGATGTATTTCGGTACCGCGTTTTTCCGTGTGCATCGATCGCTCCTTCGCCACCACAAGCGACTGTGAGACAACAGGTTCCCTTGATCGCGGGATCATCAGATTGCCCGAACGATTTTACGGATGCTTTGCGCAAGAGCCTCCAAGCGCTCTGGAATTATTTCCGAGACCTTTCGTGCAGAATGCCGGGTTCACGATGGGTAATCTTCAGCAGAGCCCGTTTCTGCGCTCTCGACTGGCTGATGGTCGGATAAATGCTCAACGAGGGCGGGCCAATACGAGCGAACTTGCCCCCGTGTGGATCGAAGTTTGAGAGACGTGTGGGTAACGCTGGCGTCAGGAGAGCGCTTCGAACCAGTCGGCATAGGGCGAGTTTCGCACCATCTTGCGCGTGTAATCGGGAGAGCCGTCTCTCCACCAGACGGGGCCTCGTTCGCCGAGCGCACGCTTGCAACGGTCGACGGCCTTACGCGCCAAAGCTTCGGCGGCGCGATCGCCACGACGAGCCGCCGCGCCCACCTCCCGCCTCGCTGACATCAGCGCTTTCACGAGCTCGCGGCGGCGGTCCATTCCGAGCGCGGGATCTGACCTGCGCCAAAGGCGCCCGCGCACGACGAAATAGCGGCCATCGGGCGTTACGGGGCAGACATCGCCTCGATCGCCGGACGCGCTCACGTGAGGCAGGTTTGGGCGATACGTTCGGCCGCGAGGCGAACGGAAATCCAGCGCTGGCGCTCAGCATGTGCATCGGCGAGCGCCCGATGGGCAGGCGGGAACGGCGCCTCAGCCGCAGCTAATGCTTGGTTGATCGCCACTTCCAGCCCCGATCCCGAAAATCTGGGTCGCAGAATATCCGCGGCTGCCTCGCGAAGGGCATCGGCGCTCCGACGGAGCTGAAGCACGCGCCGCGGATAGCCGGCGGCGCGCAGGAGTGCGCTCAACCATTTGCCGTCCCAGCTCGGCGCGCTAGCCACGAGGTCGTGCCCGGCGAGAGCTTCGATCGTTCTGGCCGCCACACGCCCATGAGCCTCCCCTTCGCGGAGAAGCACCTCGCGTCCGATACCATGAATGGCTTGCGAGACAGGGCTCCAGTCGGTCCAAGCTGCCGCCGGCCGTATGAGGTAGGATTCGAACGTGCCGTCCGCGAACACCCAGGCGATCTCGATAGGATAGCTTCGATCACCGAGCGACGAGGCTTCGAAGTCGAGAAAGGCGAGCATGCGGCAAGAACGCCTCGCGCGGTGTAATGTTCGCAATAGTCCGCGGAACGCGCCTTATCCCCTTTCAGAACCGGGCCGGACGAATGCAGATTTCGATCGGTTCGGGAATAACGGTCCATGCAAGAACGTCGTTACTTTCCGACGCGCGGCGCCCGGGCGCGAGCGACCAGGTGATGTGGTATGTCCCCCCATCCGGTCGAACGGTCGTCCCGTCGATCGCGACAACCATGGCTTGGACACCGCCACCGTCGTCGGCCATGCCGACGATCCGAGCGGCAACATCTGCCGGCAGCCCGTGCTCGGCGGGTGCCCCGGCAGTAAGGGTCACATGGTCGGCGACGACTTCCGGATAGCTTGGAGGCAGTCGCAACAGCAGAACTTCGCGTTCGCTTCGGTCGAGCTTCCAGCCGACATTACGATGCTGCTCCTCGCCGCGAGATGCCGCGATTTCGGCATGACCCCGCGCCTGCTGTCGTTCACCTTCGAGAACCAGGTCCGGCCGCGCGGTCAGCTCGCCGACGGCGCGTTTGACGATGCCCAAGGCTTCGTCGGCGGCCCCCTCGATCCATCCTTTGACATCGGTCATTTGCGCTCTCCAGTCTGAGCTCGCATTGCCCCAATCCAAAGGGCCATACGGGCGCCTCGTTTTCCGGCGCGCATGCGAGACCTCGGCCACGCGCCGCCGATTTCGTCATTCCTTGGCCTGGCATCTCGGAGAAATGGTCAGTTGCTGGACGACGGTGCGGCGCGGCTGCGTCAGCAGATAGTGAACACCGACCGCGATGTCCTCCGCTCGAAGCATCGTCTCTTCCTCGATCATCTGCCGCTGCTTCTCAGCTGGAATATCCGGGTACTGGAAATCGGCACCGGTCTTTCCCGGTTCGACGAGGCTCACCTTGATCCCCTGTGGACCCAGTTCCCGCCGCAGCGCCTCGGAAAAGCCGGCGATGCCTGCCTTCATGCCGGCATAGACCGTCGATCCTGGGCCCAGCACGTGGGCCGACATCGAACCGATCAGGACGATGTCGCCCTTGTCGCCCAAAAGGTCTGCCGCCGCATGCGCACTGAGGAGGTAGGCCGTGAAATCGACGTCGATCGCATAGCGCATCTCATGCGCCGTCATTTTCGTGAGCGACTGTGCCGGCACGGCGGCGTTGATGACGACGATGTCAGGATTACCTAGCCGTTTGGCAGCTTCCGCGAAGAACGCCTCGAGACCTTCGCGCTCGGCGAGATCGACACTCATGCCATGCCCTGTCCCGACCTCGCCGATGCGGGCAAGGGCGTCCGCGAGGTGATCTTCGTTTCGTCCGCAAACGAAGACTTCGACGCCTTCACTGGCAAGGAGTACCGCGATCGCGCGACCGATCCCGGTCGTTCCCCCGGTGATGATCGCTTTGCGTCCGCGCAGGCCGGGCTGATGGGTATGTGCGTCTGCCGTGTCGGTCATGCCGCGCCTTTCCTGGGATTAGTTACTGGGATCGATATTCCTCTGCCGGAGGGCTCGGCTACTGTCCGAGCAAGAGTTCACCCTCGTCTTCGCCATCCCAATAGTGCGCGCGCTGCCCGCTGACCTTGATGAGCACGAGCCCGGGCGTGTCGATGCCCTCCGGCCACCAGCGCTCGAGCCCCTTGGTCCAATGCTCGGCATATTGAGCCTTGTCGCGCACGAGCACGGCGCGGCCTTCGATGGCAATGAACAGCGGACGCATGCCGAGCAGGCCGCTCTTTCCCTGGTAGCTGAGATTGACCTCGGGATTGGCCTCAATATCGCTGGCCATGAGGCTTCGCTCCTCGGTGAAGAACCAGGCATCACCGTCGTATTCGACCTCGCGATTGTTGCTCATGGGCCGCGACGCGATCGCACCTCCGCCAGTTTGCGTGGCGAGCATCGCGAAATCGATATCCTTCATCTTTTCCGACAGTTGCTTGACCGTCATGCCCATGGGGGTCTCCTCGAATGCCTTGCCTCATGAACGCACGAATGCGCCCGATGGTCGCGAGGCGGCCGGGTGAATGAGACGAATTGCGCCGCTCGGGTCACGCCCAGGGGACAAACCGATCGCGGGACCGTCTCAGTCGGAGATCTCCATCTCGTGCAGATCGAAAATCGACACGCGCTTCTCGCCCGGGCAGCTTGCATCGGGCGACGAGCGGCAGGAGGCGAACTGGCCGCAGACTGATTTTCAAAGTGGCTGGTCGCCCATTTGCTTTGCGCTAGGCGCACGCTCGCGAGCCGGCTCGTAGAACAGTCCAGCGATCGAACTATGATCATGAATGCTCGGCGATGGACGGCCTCGGGCCCCACCGATGCCGGGTCATGCCCTGCCGGTGATCGCCCTCGGACTAGCCACCGCGAGCCCGCCCGCAAGCACGGCGGCATCCTCGACGAAGCCGGTCGCCGTTTGGCCGTAGCGGCGCATAGCCGCGCAGCGCAGCCGCCAACCGACGTAGGACGAGGCGAGCGCGGTTCCGACGGCGACGGCAGCGCCGAGGCCGCGCCGGCCGCGCGGCGCGAGGGCGGCGCCGGCATAGGCCGACGTGATGCTTCGAACGAGCAGACCGATCGGGACGATGCGGTCGGGAGCCGTCTTCATCTTGTCGCCGGCCATCTCCGCGGCCGCGAGCGCTGCCGTGCCGGCGGCGATCACGGGATTGCGAAGAAGTCCCTGGAGCGGCAGCACAACGGGAATTTCGCCACTGCGGGTCGCCGTGGCGACGGCTGCCAGGGGGGTGATGCCACGCTGGCCTGCGACGAGGCCAATGAGAAACGATCGGATCATGCCAGTCTCTCCGTGTTCGGCGACCGGGTTCAAAATTTGTAGCCGCGACCGAGTTCATCGCTCGAATTCGACGGCGACGCCCGACTTGACCATTTGCGCGAGACGCGCCGCATCCCAGTTCGTCAGGCGCACGCAGCCATGGCTCTCGGTCCGACCGATCGAGGCCGGCTCGTTGGTGCCATGGATGCCGTAGTGCTCCTTGGAGAGGTCGATCCAGACAACGCCGACCGGTCCGTTGGGCCCAGGCTTGAGCAGCTGATCGGGCTTGCTGTCGGCGACATCCCAGAACAGCTTGGGATTGTAATGAAAGTCGGGGTTGCGACTGACGCCAAGCACTTTCCAGGATCCGATCGGCAGCGGATCGTGCTCGCTGCCGGTTGTGACCGGGAACTGTGCGATCAGCTTGCCGGCACCATCATAGGCGCGAAGCAGGCCTTCAGATTTCGAGACGACGAGCTTCTCGGCTTCGGGCTGATTTGCAGCGACGCCGAGCGCGCCGAGCGTCACGTTCCAGCCGCGCTCCTCCAATCCGGGCGCATTCGCATCGGCTTCCGGAACGTTCGGGACGCGCAAGACCGCGCCGGCGCCGATCCGGGCCTGGGGGCCATTAAGCGCGACGATCGTCTCGGGTGTCGTATGGAAACGCTCGGCGAGTGCCTCCATCAGGTTGCGATAGCCCAGAAACGGTCGGCCGGCCTGTTTGGCGGTTTCGTTCGGGAGATCCGGGACGAACGGACCTTTCGCGAAGCCCTCCGGTATCCGGACGCTGCGAAAGGCCGGGATCGCCCCGGCTTCGATAGCAGCTTGGCTCGCGGCATCGAGACGCCCGGTCTGGGGAAGCCCACGCGCAGCCTGGAAGCCGCGAAGGGCCATTTCATCGAAGCGGGTCGCCTTGCCGTCGAGGACGCCGGACGAAAAACCAAGACGATCGAGATTCACTTCCCATGTCAGTTGCGCGGGGATCGCCGGCGCGTTGGGTTGGTCGGGGACGTCTTCGAAGCTCATCGCCGGTGATAGGGCGGACGTGGCGGGCTGCGATGGTTGAGCGTCCTCCTGCCGGTGCGAGGACTGACCGCAGGCGGCCAGGGGAAGGAGGGCGGCAACGGCAATCAAGCGGATCTTCAAGAGAGGGCTCCTCGTCGGGAAGTCGAGGAACGCGCGCGCTTGGCAGACTGTTCCGCGCTAGGCCTTGGCGGCGTAGATCATCCGCTCCTCGCCCAGGAAATCGAACACTCTCGAAAGCTCTCGCTCGCCGACGGCAAAACACCCCTGACTGCGTCCCAGCTTGCCATGCGCCGGGATCATGTCGGCATTGGCGTACCACGCGCCGTGAACGACGATCGACCGCGTCAGCGCGTTGCAATTGGTCTCATCGAGACCGAGAAGACGCTGCGACCGGCCATGCTTGCCGACGTAGTAGTCTGCCGTGACGAAGGCGCCTTCGCTGGAAGCGTTGGAATCGATCCGGTTGGAAAAGTTCTGCAGGAAACCGGTGTGATCGGGATCCGATCCCGAACCATGGGCAACGAGGTAGCCCGAGCTCTTGCCGGCCGCGAGATCGACGAGGTGCAGCCGTCGCTCCGAGGAAGGCGCGGTGAAATCGACGATCGCGAGCCGGTCGCGTCGTCTGACGGCGCTGGAGTGCCGGTCGAGCGCCCCTAGCGCCCTGCGCAGAAGCTGCGGATCGAGCGCGCCGATCGGACGTGCCGCGACTGCTTTCGTCGCGACCGCGCGCTCGGCAGTCTGGCGCGGCGCGGTGAACATGGCGCTGGATTTCTGCATCAGGGCAGCCGCGCCCGTTGCGGCTGCAGCACCGCCGAGTGCGACCAGGCGGCGCCTGCTCATGAGGTTCGATGGATCAGCCATCGAGTACATGTGGGACTTTCGTCCGCAGCGTCATCACCCGCGCCCCGCCTTGCCGCGAATTCAGCCCGGAGCGGCGCTTGCGGCGCTGCCCGCAGCAGAGATCCGCCCATGCGCGCCTCGCCCACGCGCAACGCTTTCAACCATGGAACTGCAGCCTCTCCCGCGACTTGAAAAACTCGTGAACGAGTTTTGATGGGAGACGATCGAGATGGCGAAATCCGAAAGCAGCGACCTCGCCTCAACGCCGAACGCCAAGATCCCCGTGCCGGACGAAATCCAGGAAGCGATCCGCACGCTGATCCGCTGGGCTGGCGACGATCCAGCCCGCGAGGGCCTCATCGACACGCCCGCGAGAGTCGCCCGGGCCTGGCGGGAATACTGCGAGGGTTACCAGGAGGACCCGTCGGTCCACCTCGCGCGTGTGTTCCACGAAGTCGGTGGCTACGAGGAGATCGTGCTGCTCAAGGACATCCCGTTTCAGTCGCACTGCGAGCACCACATGGCACCGATCATCGGCAAGGCGGCGATCGCCTACCTGCCGAACCAGCACGTCGTCGGCATATCCAAGCTCGCCCGCGTATTGCATGGTTTCGCGCGGCGCCTGCAAATCCAGGAGCGTCTGACGGCCGAGGTGGCCCAGTGCATCTGGGATCATCTGAAGCCGCAAGGCGTCGCCGTCGTGATCGAAGCCCAGCACGGCTGCATGACTGGCCGCGGCGTGCGCACGCCAGGGGTTGGCATGATCACCAGCCGCCTGATGGGCGTGTTTCTCGAGGATCATCGCAGCCGTAAGGAGGTGATGAGCCTGATGGGATATTAAGCGAGACAGGTCTCTTCGGCGGTTTTAGGCGGTCAGTGTGGACGAAGCTCGTTCTCGGGCCGCGGAGATTATGATTGCCGGCAGACGCTCATATCCGGCCATGCGCCGTGCCTGACGGAGGAAGTCGATCCCGTGCATGCCCGGCAGTCTGAAATTGATGAGCGCGAGATCGTAGAGATTTGGTTTTCGAGCCAGATGCTCGAGCGCATTGGCCCCGCTCGCGAAAGCGGTGATGTCGAAGGCATCGCTGCTTTCCAGCGCGATCTTGACGATATAGCGGATGTCCTCCTCGTCGTCGACGAGCATAGTTCGGATGACTGACATGCTCGACTGCCCTTCCAGCGGGACCGCGAAACGCGCCCGTGCCCGCGGCATCAACGCACGATTGAGACCTGCGGCACAGCCGGCGCGGCGGAAACCTAAATCCTCCTGCGCGTGGATGCATATCGACTGCCCGCCGAGTGGAACCGACGGGGCTCCCCTCGCATTTCAATCCCTGGATTCAACCTCTGACACCGCAACCTCGGCGCAATCGAATTCGGGAGGAGACGATGCCCCCTGACAGGTCTGACGCGATCGATAGCTTTCAGCGATCCGTGCTGGTCGCGGTCCGGGCGGCACACGTCGCCGCGCGGGGAAACCTCAGCGATCTTGCAAAGGCATCAGCAGGATCGCCTTTTTGGCCCGGCGACTACCTGCGCATTACGGAGCGCAACGGGGCGGCCTGGATCGCAATCGCCTTGGTTTCTGCGAGGGCCTTCGAAACTCTCTCCACACCGAGAGCATCGCGCGGTCGATCCAATAGCCCGGCGCGCGCCCGCAAGGGGCGCAAGCGCCCATGACCCTGCGAGGGCGCGCTGCCTGCCTGTGCGGCTCGGTCAAGTTGGCCATCACCGCAGAACCCTACCGCGTGGGGATCTGCCATTGTCTCGACTGCCGCAAGCACCATGGCGCGACGTTCTACGCTGCGGCCATTTTCCCGGAGTCGGCGGTCGAGATCAGCGGCGAGACGAAGGACTACCGCGGACGGCATTTCTGCAGTCGATGCGGATCATCGGTTTTCGCCAGGCACGAAGACGAGGTAGAGGTGTACCTGGGCTCGCTCGACGATCCTGATCGGTACGTTCCCACATACGAATGTTGGACCGTCCGCCGCGCAACCTGGCTACCCGATTTCGGTCCGCTTCGTGGTTTCGACCACGACCGAACTACGACTGGGCGTAGCGAGGACTGACCTCGCTGCCTAGCAGCACCGGCGGACGGCAGCCGAGCAGCGTCATTCTCGCTCGAGATCCTGAGCCGTTTCCCCGTTCTCAGCTGCGATCTCGCTCATCGCTTCCTGCACCGGCTCCGCAAGGGTCTGGAGCAGGTCGCCGAGCCTGCCCAGCGCGGTACCATAGGCACGCGTGTAGCGGTGATCATCGCTGTCGCTCGTGCATCCATCGCACATGGCGGTCCCGATCGATGCCCACGCCTCGCGCCTCGCGGCCGCGAATGCCTTGGGATCATAGGCCGCGTCCGGCAGGCCGGACTGCAGGATATGTGTGAGTACGACGAGTTCGAGTGCGGAAATCCGTGCTTCGATATCAAGAACCTGGGTCATCGACCTTCCTGCGCTTTCACGCCCCCGCCAAGACAGATGGGTGTCGGAGACTGACCTCGCCAGTGCCCAGGTCAAAGAGGGCAAGGTGCGTCGGCGGTGGCCGGAGCCCGGGCGGCCTTGCCATCGCCTCAACGCCCGGCACCGGTGGTGCTCAGTCGATGCCGATCGCCGCGAGCGCCCTTGCGATTTCGGCGAAGGTGTAAGGCTTGGTCACGGTGGGAACGCCTTCGAACGCCGTATCATGCAGGGCGTCGCCATAGCCCGTCGCGAATATGAATGGCAGACCTCTGCGGCGCAGTTCCGCCGCGACCGGGTAGCTTCGCTCACCATGGACGTTGATATCGAGGATGGCTGCGTCGAACCGTTGGGCCGTAATCAGGTCCTGCGCAATCGACAGCGTTTCGGCGTAGAGCGTAAGCGCACCCGCTTCTGCCAGCATGTCCTCGAGAGCAAGGCCAACTATGGCCTCGTCCTCCAGAACCATGATCGTGCGTCCCGCGAGAGCCATCAGTCGGAAAGCGGCAGCCGCACGCGGATCGCGCAGTGGAGGCCCGTGCGCGCGAAGTCCATCGTGACATTGCTTCCGAGGCTTGTCGAAATGCCGCGCTCGATCAACCGCGTTCCGAAACCGCGCCGATTAGGCGTAGTCACGGGAGGACCGCCGGTCTCTTTCCAGTCGATCGTCAACAGGCAATGATCGGACTGTCGCTCGAGCGTCCAGTCGATCGCAACGCTCCCGTCTCTTCCCGACAGCGCGCCGTATTTGCGCGCATTCGTCGCCAGCTCATGGATCAGCATCGCCGTGGATATCGCCGCCTGCGGCGCGAGTTCGATATCGGGCCCCGACATCGCGACACGCACTATGTCCGAGCCTACCGTCGCCTCGATCGAAGATCGAACCGTGTCGACGAGACGCGCGGCCTTCCAGTTCTGTTCGGTCAGAATTCCATGGGCCGCGGCGAGCGCATGGAGCCTTTGATCGAAGCTGGCCCGGGCCGCTCCGGAGCCCGGAACGTCGCGAAAGGACTGCGAGGCGAGGCCCTGGATCACCGCGAGCGTATTCTTCACCCGGTGATTGAGCTCGTTGATCAGCAGGCTCTGCTGGTCGCGTGCCTCGACCTGATCCGTGACGTCGTGACCTTGCACCAGGACCCCGGTGACGGCGCCGCCATCATCGAAGATCGGCTGGTAGATGAAATCGAGGAAGCGCGCTTCGCCCTGCCCTTCGCTATCGTTGTCGAGGCGGACTCGTTCGGCCTTGCCGATGTAAGGGCGGCCGGTTTCCCGCACCTCGTCGAGGAGGGCAACAAATCCCTGCCCGACGATCTCGGGCAAGGCTTGTGCGACGGATTTTCCGATGACGTCGCGCTGGCCGACCAATCTCGCATAGGCGTCGTTGGCGATGCGAAACTCGTGCTGTGGGCCAACGAGTACAGCGAGGAAGCCAGGCGTCTGCTCGAAGAGAAGACGCATCTGCTCGCTCTCGGCGGCTAGATCGAGATTGCGCGCCTGGACTGCGCTCGCGCGCTCGACGATACCCATCTCGTCGCGCAGCGCCCGCAGGTCCTCGAGCTCCGTGACGTCGACGGTGTGCTGCAGAACATGTGTCGTGCGCCCGGCCCCGTCGACGAGGGGCGTGTGCGTCGCGCTCCAGAAACGCGTTTCCATTTCGCCGAGCGGTGTGACGATGTCGTAGCGGATCAGCGCGATCTCATCGATCTGGCCGCTTTCGACGACGCGCTGTAGCGATCCGTCAAGGAGACGGTGGCTTTCGGATGCAGGATCGCTCGGGAAGGCATCGAACATGCGCCGGCCCGTGATGTCCTCACGCGTGCGCATGGTCGCGGCGAGGTAGGCCTCGTTCATCCAGACGATCCTGAGTTCCCTATCGAGCAGGACGTAAGCGTTGGGAGACGACGCCATGAGAGACTGGAAATCGATCGGCACGGAGACATCTCGCTCGCAAGAATGCTGGACCGCTCGCAGAGGTTCGCTTTTTCAAGAGTTTGCTTTGGCTCGCGGCGAGCAGGTCCATGGTAACGCCGCCCGCCGTAGGCGCAAGTTCAGGCTCGAAGCTCTTATAGCTCGCCGTCGGAACAACCCGCCGCTTAGCGTCGTTCGAGCAAGACTAAGGCCGCCGCGAGCGGTTGACCGAGGATGGCCTGAAGGGCGTGGATGCGCACCTCAGGAGAAAGGACAACAGATCCGAATGGACGACGCGAAGACCCGCGAGATCGACATTCAGCGCGCAATCCTGGACCTCATGAGTAACGGTGCCGTTTGGAAGAATGCCGAACTCAAGCGAAAACTCAAATCCTTGCTACCGCTGACGGCGGCAGACCGGGAGGTCGGAGAACGCCAATCCGAGGCCCTCTGGGAACAGCGCGTCAACAACGCTCTGTCGCGCTCGCGTAGCAATTCACTCTATGCCAAGGGCCAAGTCGAAAGTTGTGGCTGGGGCTACCATCGCATTACGGGCGTAGGCCTACGCCATACCGGACAAGGCGGCTGACCGCGCCTGCCCTGGCGAGCAACTCGGCAATGATCAGCTCGCATCTAGATCGCATTCCTGGCCACAAGCATAGATTGCGGGAAACTAGGGGGCGCAGCATCCTCGTAGACAGTCGGTCAGCTGACTACCGCGATCACGAGGCGCGGCGATAAGCTCTTGAGGAAAGAGGCGCAAGAACACGGCCGAACTGGTCGACCATCGGATCAAGGTCCTCGGTTGCGGAGGGAGCGGACGGAGGGCGTTCCTGGATTCGGGCGAAGTTCTCGTCGGAGAGCACGATCTCGAATTTCACGCCTGCCTTCGTGCCCGAAACCCAGGCGACATTTCCAGCCACACCTTCGCCATGGCGATCGAATACGATCACACCGGCGCCAGGACTGAACGGCCCGGGATAGTTGAAAACCTGGCAGCCCGTTCTGGAGATGTCGATGAGCCAGACATCGGCTGTTCGCCCGCCACCGATCGTGCAGCGGCTGTCGATCAGGAGTGGAAACCGTTCCGAGGTACGTCGATCCGCAGCGTTGTCAACGCTCGTCCGCGAAATTGGAGAGGGTCTGTGCGCTTCCTCAGTCATGACGCAACTTCCTCCCGCGCTCGCCTTCGCGTCGGTTCAGTTCATCCTCCTGGCTAAGATCCCTTCCCGACCCGACCTCGATCGCAACGAGCGTTGCGTTGTCGCTGCCATCGCGCTGCAGGGCATCTGCAAGCAGACTATCGGCGAACTGTGCAACGGGAATACCCCCAGGCGTGACCGAGTGGTCGAGTGAGCGCGAGATTCCATCCGAGCAGAGGATGAAACGGTCTCCTATCACGAGATCGAGATCGACCTTGTCGAGCACGAGACGATCATCCGCCCCGAGAGCGCGCGTAACGAGATTGGCATGAGGATGGCGCCCGGCCTGCTCCGCGTCGATTTCGCCGGCATCGAGGAGCTCCTGCACCACGCTGTGGTCACGGGTCAGACAGCGGGCACCCTCCCCGGAGAAAAGGTAAGCCCGGCTATCACCCGCCCAGAACACCGAAAGACGTAGCCCCTCGAGCCAAGCGACGACAACCGTCGTTCCCGATACGGAGCGCCGCCTCGAAAGTTCGCGGCGGATACGCTGATTGGCACGCTCGAGTGCGGCGCGGACAGCAGGGTCCGACAAGGGTCGCTCGTCATCCGCCAGCGCGCGAAGTTCATCGATCGCGATGTCGGCCGCCTGTCCGCCGGCGCAATGCCCGCCCATCCCGTCGGCGACAGCCCAAAGACCGCGCTCGGAACGCACGAGAAACCGGTCTTCGTTGATCTCGCGAACCTTACCGACATGTGTCCGACCGACCGCCTGGGGTATGGCCGAAGCGACCGGAGTCGGCCCGCGGCTCCATCGCCGCAAGAGACCGAGGCCGATCAAGCCTGCCCCTCCCGCAGATCGCCTTCGGCCGCATCGTAGGCTCTCACGAAAGCGCTATCGAGCGAGCCCTGCAGCCCTTCGTCGAGCTGCGCCCTGAGGTCGTCGTGACGGCGCCGCACTTCGTCCATCTGGCCAACCGACCTGTGCTTGAGGAAATATCCCTTCTCGGGAGCCGCGCTTTCGATCTCGCCAGGAGAGAAAGTGTCGATGGCCGTTCGCAGCGCCCCTTTCAGTCCCGCGAAACTCGCCACGAGATGACGCTTGATGTCACGGAAGGAAGCCTGAACGGCAGCCGGCCCCGAGAGAAAGCTCGAAGGCCCCGTAAGGAGAAGGTCGAGCGCGAGCCGCTGCGTCGGCGCCCATTTGAACGGGTTGTTTCCTCTTCCTCCGATTGTCGTGCGGCTCATATCGTAGTGGCCGCGCGCACGGGCGCGCTCGACCATGAGATCACCGATACCCAGCACCATCTGCCGGTAGATGGCACCCGCGCGGCGCATGATTTCCTCAGGCTCTTCTTCGGAAAGAAGCGAGGAATCGAGGCCGGCCCCCTGACAGAATGCCTCGAGCAGCGAACCTCGTGCCATTTCGGGCACGAGCATGGCGTCTTCCCAATCCGAGGGGACATCGGTGGATGCGCCGACCGGCGGGGTCAGGACCATGGTGAGATTGGGATTTACCTCGCTCGCTCCGAACGACGCGAGACTGGCGGAGAGGCGGAAGCTTCCGAGTTCCAGCTCGCATGGCAGCGGAAGAACCGTCTCGTCCCCTTCGGGAAGACGCTCGCCGCCACCGCCGAAAAAGACGCCGTTGGCCCCCATCGCCCGGACGACGAGACCTTCGGGACGAGCAAAGAGCTCACAGTGCCACCGCGAGAGCGCACATTCGGGATCGTTGATCGACCAGTTCGCGCGCGGGTCTCGGCCGATCGTCATCGTGCCTTCCGCGAACAGCCTCGCATCGATCACCGTGGTGGAATCGGAAGCCGCGAAGAGCTGCAACTTGTACATCCCGGAGCCCTCCTAGGCGACTTGTCGGGTCAGAGGGGCGATGCGGGTCAGGGCGAGATCGGCCTCCGCGGCGGAAGCGCTCTCTGAAAGCTGTTGCTCGATGACCGTGGCGGCCGTGTTGAAACTATCGAACGCGGCGGCGAATTCATCCCGGCGCCGGTGTGAAATTCGCAGCGCGAACCCGCAATCAGGAGCCTCGCGCAGCGCCTTGGTCAGTCGCGTCAGGGGCCGCGTGACCATTGCTCCGCTCAGATAGCCGATCGCCGCGACAACGCCGATCACGATCAATGACAGGAGCACCAGCATGTCACGCGTGTCGGCGATCGCCTTGTCGAGCGCGCCCCGTTTCATGACGATGTCCACCGCGCCGAAATCGGCGCCCGCATAGTGGACGGGGCGGACGAATCGGAGCCCGCCGCCTTTTCCGCGATCGGGGACCAGCGTGACGCGCGGTGTCGCGGCATCGCGTCCGCTCCCATTCACAAGACCAGCCATCGCGCTTTCGCCAAGCGGCGCGCTATAGGACTTCCCGATCAATTTACTGTCGCTTGCCGCACGGACTGTGCCTGTGTTGTCGACGACGACCATGCTGCTGATTTCAGGATCCTTGGACGCGCTCGCCACGTAGGCTTGCAGCGTGGTCCAATCCTGTTCCTCGGGAGCGAGCCCGGCATTGTCCGCGAACATCACGGCGCTGTTGCGCGTGACGAAATCGGAGATCGACGTGCCGGCGGCGACCGCTATGCGCTGGAGCGTGTGCTCCTGCCGATCGAGGACGGTGAACACGCTTCCTGCCAATGCGAAAGCGGTTACGGACGCCATCAAGAGCAATAGCTTCAGCCGCAGTGGCAGGCCGCGCCGGACGGGCGCCTGCTCGCCTTGTGCGGCGATCTCGCGCGCCAGCGCTTCGCCGAGTGCTTCGGCCGTCTGAAAGCGATGCTCGGGCTTCTTGGCCAGTAGCTTGTCGATGATGAAGCTCATGCCGCGCGGACAATCGGCGGCCGAGCGTTCGATCGGCTCGACTTGTTCCTGTGCGATCTTGATCGCCAGCGTCGCCAGGGTGCTGCCTGGGAATGCGACCTTGCCGGTGATGAGCTCGTAGAGAACCACGCCGAGCGAGAACAGGTCCGAACGGTGATCGACCGGATTTCCGAGCGCCTGCTCGGGGCTCATGTAGCGCGGCGTCCCCATCATCTGGCCGAATTGCGTGCGCCCGAGATCGGCGTCTTGCGCGTTCTCGCACTCGATCCTCGCAACACCGAAGTCCAGGAGCTTAGCGCTGCGGCCGTCGGCGGTGAGCAGGATATTCGAAGGTTTCAGGTCGCGATGAACGATACCGGCGCGGTGCGCATAGCCGAGCGCCGATGCGAGTTGCTGCCCAAGCGCCAGAACGCGCTCGTAGGGCAGTCGTCCTTGCGTCTGCAAGACGGCGTCGAGGGGCATGCCTTCGACGAGCTCCATCGCGATATAGCTCACGCCATCCGCGATCCCGACATCGTAGATGGTGGCGATGTTTGGATGATTGAGCGCCCCTGCCGCTCGCGCCTCGCGCAGGAAGCGGGCGCTGATTTCGGGGTCTCGCGCGAGTTCCTCTTTCAGGACCTTGATCGCAACGGCCCGGCCGATGCTCTCGTCGAAACCGCGATAGACGTCAGCCATGGCGCCTTCGCCGATTTTCATGTCGACGCGGTAGCGCGCGAGCTTGATCATGAGGGAGTATCCTCAGTGGACGGCCACGAGCTCCGGGCCTGCAGGAAGAGAATGATCATTGGCGAGCCTTGACCGTTGCTTGAATCCGCCTCGCCCGGGCTAAATCCCTCGCGATCGCGGCATTGCCGGGATCGAGCGAGGCCGCACGGGAGAGGAGACCAACGGCCCTTGCGGGATTACCTTCGTTGAGAGCGGCAAGGCCCGCGGAGCGCGCCTGGCGTGCTGCTGCAGCATTTGCCGCGGCGGCAGGCGCGGTCGCAGCCGGCCGCGCGGGAGAGCTCGGCTTGGGACGAACGACCGCTGGTTGCGGATCTGCGCGCCTTTCGGGCCGCCGCACGGGTTCTGCGCGAGGATCCTGCCCCGGAATTCTGAGGACCTGCCCTGGAGCCAGGACTGCGGGACCTGGAATACCGTTGTAGCGCGCCAGCTGATGCGATTTGAGCCGGTTGCCGAGGAACCGTTGAGCGAGGCTGGCAATGCTATCGCCCTGCTGGACGGAATAGGAAAAGCTGTTGGGTCCGAGCAGGGTGATTGGATCGAGTTCCATCGAATCGCGCAGAAGCATGAGACTCGCGTTGCCAGGCTCACGCTTTAGTGCTGCCGCCAGACGCTTCTTTGCCTTACGCGTTTCGCCTTGATCGAGAAGGGTCGCGATTGCTTCGATCTCGCCGCGATCGGTTGATACAGGCGGCGAGGCGACGGACCGAGGATGCGGCGCATTCGAGCACGCGGCCGCCAGTATGCTGAGCGCAAGCACGGCGCCGATGCGCAGACGATGTGCCTGGATTATCATGCGGAGAGCCTTTTCGAGATGCTTTGCTGGAGCGAACGTGCGTCTGTGGCGAGCTTCGCACGCAGCCCTTGAACGTCCTCGACAAAGGCGGCGAAAGCGCTCGCCTCGAGGGGGGGCGAGAAATAGTAGCCCTGGTACAGAGTGCAGCCACGCGATCGCAGCCAGGCGAACTCCTCTGGCCGCTCGACGCCTTCGGCAAGAACGCGGATACCCAATCCGCGCGCCAGGGCGATGATGCTCTGGCAGATGGCCTGGCTATCACGACGACGATCGACCTCGGTCACGAACTCGCGATCGATCTTGATCTTGTCGAATGCGAGCTTGCGGAGCGTGCTGAGGCTCGAATAGCCCGTGCCGAAGTCGTCGATGGCGATGGACACGCCCATGGCCCGCACGTCCGAGAATAGACGCCCCGCCCTCTCGCAGTCGACCATCGCGACGCCCTCGGTCAGCTCGATCTCGAGTGCGCTCGGCGCGAGGGCATGGCGCTGCAGGGTGCGCTGGACGAGCCGCGAGAAATCGTCTCGTTCGAGCTGGCGACCAGAGACGTTGACCGCGACGCGAAGGTCGCCGAGCCCGTTGACCTCCCAGTCGCGGACTTCGCGAACGGCGGTGTTGAGCGCCCAGAGCCCGAACTCGTGCGCGAGCCCGGTCGCTTCCATGACGGGGACGAAGATCGAGGGCGATACTGCGCCGCGCTGGGGATGTTGCCACCGCATCAGCGCCTCTGCGCCGCAGACCCGCGCCTTGGCCGCATCGACCAGCGGCTGGTAGCAAAGGCGCAATTCTCCGCGCGCCATTGCCAAGCGAAGATCCTGTTCGAGCGCGAAGTCTTCGCGGTCCAGGCAGGGTGCGGCCTGCGTCGCACTCGGCTGGCCGATGCCGCTGGCGGAAACCGTGAGCTGCGCCAGGGCTCGCGCAAGAGCCGTTTCCGCATCTTCACCCGAGACGGCGGCGATCTGGCTGTGGACGCTGGGCAGGATCTCACGCTCGCCGATCTGGAGCGATTGCCCGAGAGCATATTCGATGGCTTCCATCTCGTTCGCCGCCAGGGATTGGGTAGCCCCGGCACCGAACCAGATCGCAAGATGTCCCCTATCGACATGAGCGAGCAGCCGCTGCGGGGGCAGCATGGCCCTAAGACGCTCGGCAACGGACTGTAGAAGCAGATCGCCGAGCGCCGGATCGAAGGCGCAGAGCCTATCGAAATCGAGGAAGCGCACGATCGCGAGGACGCCGCTGCCGTCCTGTCGCATCTGTTGAAGCAGGGGCTCGCGGGTCGGCATCCCAGTCGCCGAATGGCGTTGAACCGACCGATCGCCGGCCCTGTCGGCTCCGCGCTCGAGCAGGGCGACAGAGGCTTCGACACGTTTTTGCGGCGCGCCATCGGTGACCACGCCCGAAATCAGATCGAGGCGATCGGCGATGGCGTGCCAGTTTGCACTATCGTTGCGAGTTGGACGGCGACCCCAGCCCATGAGCTATGTCCGCCCCCGCCAGGAAAAGACATGCGCGTGGCGGAAACACGCAACCGAGCGTCGTCTAGCGACGCTGTCGGCTCCAGGCCGAAAGCTCGGAAATTGTCCTCCCATATGAGCGATCTAACTGAAAACACTCAACTGTAAGTTAATTCGCCAAGCGGATGCGACGGACCGAGCAGAGCCAGGATGGAGCCCGAAATTGCCCGTCCCCAGCCGTGCTATCGCCTATCTCGCATGTGGACCTAGCGCGGGGGTGCTACGGCTGTCGCGCCGACGGCATGATCCGAATTTCCCCCAATCGGGCGGCGGGAAGTTCATCGTGATCTTGGTGTCACCCACGGCTCCTCCGTCGGATCCCGGTACATCCCCTCGACCGAGGGCTTTCTCCTCACCAAAAAGGAAGCCTCGACGAGTTCCTTATCGAGCCAATTCGCTGCGTCGCCCGGCGCGAGCAGAGCAGGCATGCTGTCATGCGGATCGACGATCTCACCTGGAGCGACGAGGAAGCCACTGAAACCGGGTCCTTGCGGACCGTTGCGCCAAATTCCTGGCCAGCCGAGCAACGGGATGTCGTCGGAGCCGAACCAGGTGCGCGTGGCTCGCCCCTCGTGCCTGTCGGGCTTTGCGAATGCCTCGATCACGATCACGCAGCGATGCTCTGGTGCTAGCAAAGCCTGAAAGCGCGGCCAAAGCTCACGAAACCAAATCGTCGTCGCCGAACGCCCCGGAGCAGGAGAAGAAACGGTTCCAGCCGGCAATCCCCAGGTCATGGGCAGGGCGAGCCGGTGCCCCTCCTGCTTGACTATCACAAGGCCAGTTTGCCCTGGCCAGACCTCGGCGTGCCAATCTGCTGATGGAGGGATGACGGCTGAGAAAAGTTCGGCGACTTCGCGGAGCGAGGTCCGGCATCGATAGAGCGCAACCACGCAGCCTCCCATCGCTCGTCTACCTGCGCCTTGTAACTTAGTTTGGAATATCATGCATGGATGATCGATCTGGCCGCTCACTGCCTGTTCGGCGGACGCCATAGGAATATTCCAGCCTCCGGATGACTTGTGACAAAACCTCTGATAAAAACGCAATTCACCAGAGGTTTTGTCACATGCCCCCAGAGTCGGTCTCGCAACGCAGCAAGCTTCTCGATCTGTTCGCCGGGCAAACGATGATGCGAGCGAGCGAACTACGCTCAGTTGGTATAGGGCCCCAGACGATTGCGCGCGCGGTCGAGGACGGCGAACTCGAACGGATTTCACGCGGCCTCTATCAGCGCCGCGACGCGGACATCGACGAGTATCAGATCCTCGCCGCGGCCGCGACGCGCGTCCCCAAAGGCGTTATAGCACTGACCTCCGCTCTGGCCTTTCATGGCCTGACCGATCAGATGCCACGCAAAATCTGGATGGCAATCGGTCCGAGCGACTGGTCACCGGTGCAATCCTATCCACCGCTGCGGATCGTGCGCTTCACCGATCGCTATCTACGTGAAGGCATCGAGCATCATGCGATCGCCGGCATCGACGTGCCCATCTATTCGATCCCAAAAACGCTGGCTGACGCGTTCCGTAACCCCAAGCTGATGGATCGATCGGTCGCCATCGAAGGGCTGCGCGCAGCAATCGAACAGCGAAAGGCAACACCGAGTGCGATCGCCGAAGGCGCCAAAGCAGGTGGCGCGTGGAAGATCATGCGCCCCTATCTAGAGGCGCTAACCGCTAATGGCTAATCTACCCACCAACCTCGCCAAGTCCGTCAAAGACCGCCTACTAAACATTTCGCGCCGGGAAGGTCGCGCATTTGACGTGCTGTTGGTCCGCTTCGCACTCGAGCGCCTGCTATATCGTCTATGAGTCTCGGAACATCGTGAGCGTTTCGTGCTCAAAGGCGGAATGCTTGTCACGGTGTGGATCGACGACGACAACCGGGTCACGCGGGACGCCGATTTTCTGGGATATGGCGATGCCAATCCCGCCAGGCTGATCGCCGACTTTCGCGAGATCATGCTGATCGAGGGGGACGACGGCCTAGTTTTCGACGTCGACGCACTAGCTTCGACGGCGATCCGCGACGAAATGGAATACGGCGGCGTGAGGCTCAAGACCGCAGCCTACCTGGAACGCACGCGGATTGCAGTGACGATCGACATCGGCTTCGGCGATGCCTTGGCGGATGCCACACATCAGCTCGACTATCCCACTCTTCTTGACTTTCCGGCGCCTCATATCAGGTCATACCCGCCGGCAACCGTGATTGCCGAGAAGTTCCAAGCAATGGTCGCACTCGGCGTCCTCAATGGCCGCATGAAGGACTACTACGATCTTTGGGCTATCCCCCGAAACCTCGCTATCGCTCCTGAAGAGCTCGACGCGGCAATCCAGGCGACATTCGATCGGCGCGGAACCCCAATCCCGGCCGCGAGGCCGCCTGGGTTGTCGGCAGACATGATCGAGGACGAAGCCAAACAGCAGCAATGGCGAGCCTACGCCGCTGCGCTCGAACTCGAAGACCTGGACCTAGAATCGGTCGTCAATGCGGCGTGGGAACTAGTCGGACCGTCATGCGAAAGACTGCTGAACAGGCGCCTGACTAAACCTGATCCGATGCTCTGATCGACACGTCGCACCCACCTCCATCGCGCTCGAACGTGTGGAGCGGCGAGCATCACTGAAGCGAGCCCTATTCGGTGCTCCCAACACAACCTGCTCAACGGCTTTCACGCGGGTCAATCGATGTCAGTTCATCGCCGAATTCGCGGAGTGAGGTTGCCCGAAAGTCCGGCGAATTCTGACCCTCGACCATCGGAATTGCTGTCAGGATTTCTGCCAGGATTTTTGTTGTCCCCGCTTCAGCGCAGCTGTATGGTCAGAAAACCTACGGATTTCCGTGGGTTCTGGTTGCTTGAAGCGGCACGAATTTGCGATATATCGGATTTTGGTACCGGCATTCGCAGGTTCGAATCCTGCCGCCCCAGCCAGCAGCTCGCCGTCATTAGGCTCGTATTTCAGGAACCTAGCGGAACTTCCTCGATTGATCCGACGATTGAGGAGACGGCCTGCTACGGCGCATTCGGCTTGCCTTGCCGAACCAGGATTCCCGGCTTTCCAAGTGCCGCCAACCGTCGCCCGACTGCGGGCAAGGTCAAAGGTTCGCACACCCGAGGACTAGCCATTCACGGCCCGAAATTCGGTCGACGTGCCGAGTGACATGCACGCCCTATCTAACTGATCGACTGTACGATTCGTTCAGCACGCAAGGGCTGCAACGACTATGCCGGTCGCGTCGGTCGCGGCAGATCGCAAAGCGACATCGTCACCGCCAGGCCGGGACGGTTGTCCGCGAGTTCGACCGTACCGCCGTGGAGATGGGCGACGGCGCTCACTAGGCTGAGCCCCAGGCCCGAACCGGGCACATGACGCGCGGGATCGAGCCTGCCGAAGCGCGTCAGCGCTTCTTCGCGCTGGTCGGGCGCGATACCCGGACCGTCGTCGGTCACCTCGAGCAACAGGGTGCCGCGACTCTCCCGCGCTGTCAGGACGATCCGGGTACCGCCCGTGGCATATTTGAGCGCATTTTCGATCAGATTGCCCAGCGCCTGGCTGACGAACTCGCGGTGCAGCATCACCTGCAGGCCCGCCGGCGCTTCCGCGGCAAGCACGAAACCCTCGTCCTCGGCCAGCGGGCCATAGATCTCGGCGAGGTCTTCAAGCAGGCTCGCGAGATTGACCGAAGTGAACCGTTCGCGGCCAATCCCGGCTTCCGCGCGGCTGATCTGCAGCGCGGTCGAGAGCATCGCCAGCAGGGTCTCCGCTTCCTGCGCGACACGCTCGAGCGATGCCAGCGCGTCAGGATCACGGGTATCGACGATGGCCCTTTCGATCAGCGACTTCATCCGCGTGACCGGCGAGCGCAGATCGTGGGCCAGGCCGTCGGTGATCAGCCGCAGTTGCGAGACCAGCGCCTCGATCCGATCGAGCATGGCGTTGATCGAATGGCCGAGCAGGTCGAAGGCGTCGCCGCTGCCGCTCGTCTCCACGCGCGTCGCCAGCGCGCCCTCGCCCACGGCATGGGCGGTGGCGGCAATCGTCTCGATCCGGCGCGACAGCGCACGACCGATGATCAGCGCGCCGAGCAGCGCCATGATCAGACTGGCGGCGAGCGCGGCGAGCATGGCCTCGCGATTGACCCGCGCGATCAGCAGGTTGGCCTCGATGACGTGGCCGGTCAGCAGGCGGCTGCCATCGGCCAGGCGGATAGCGGTCACGCCCATGCGCTCGGGCCGATCGCTGCCGGTGCGATAGAGGTCGATCGTGCGCCAGGACGTGGTCGGCGCGATCACCGTCGGCCAGGCGGCGAGATTGCCGGCGATCGGCGTGCCGTCGGCGCGGGCGTAGAGGATCACCGCGACCGCGCCGTGGGTCGCTTCGAGCCGATCCTCAATGAGTTCGCGCAGCTCGGCGCCCCCGCCCGTGCGCCAGGCGGCAGCGAGTTCGTCACGCAGTTCGCCGACACTCTCCCTCTGCTCGGCCGCGAGCGCGCGCTGGCTCGCTTGCTGGACGAACAGCAGCACGCCGCCGGTAACGGTGAACTGCAGCGCGAAAGCGAGCAGGACGATACGCGCAGTGATCGATCGGATCGGGATGCCCCAGCGCACGATCGTCAGGCCGAAGCGCCAAGACGATAGCCGGCCCCGCGCACGGTGTGGAGCAACGGATGGTCCGCGCCGTCATCGATCTTGCGCCGCAGGCGGCTGATATGGACGTCGATCACGTTGGTACCGGGATCGAAATGATAGTCCCACACGCCTTCGAGCAACATGGTCCGCGTGACGACCTGATCGACGTGGCGCAGCAGGTATTCGAGCAGGCGGAATTCGCGCGGCTGCAGTTCGATCGGCTTGCCGCCGCGACGGACCTTGCGCGAGAGCAGGTCCATGTCGAGATCGCCGCAAGACAGCGTGGTGATGACTGCCGGTCCCGGCCCGCGCTTGCGCAGAAGCAGGCGCACGCGCGCCAGCAGCTCGGCGAAGGCGAAGGGCTTGATCAAATAGTCGTCCGACCCCGCGGTGAGACCCGCAACGCGATCGTCGGGCGTGCCGAGCGCTGAGAGGATGATGACCGGCGTCTCGATGCCGGCGGCGCGCAGGGCGGCGAGAACGGCCATGCCGTCCATGCCCGGCAGCATGCGATCGAGGACGATCGCGTCATAGGCACCGTCGGTCGCCAGGAACAGGCCGTCACGGCCGTTGTCGGCATGGTCTACCGAGAAGCCTTCCTCGGTCATGCCCTTGGCGATGTAGGTCGCGGTGGCCGCGTCGTCCTCGACCACCAGCAGCTTGTGACCCATGCCCGTCTCCCTAGCGGCCTCGATCAGAAGGCCAAGCGAACGTCGCGGAATTCGCGGCCGTGGAGGACCCGCAGTGCGACAGTGCCGGACTTGTCCTTCTGACCGACAGCTCCCTTTTGCAGGCTGTGCCGCGCCTGATCCAGCGAGAAGATGGGCTCACCGTCGATCGCCACAACGGCATCGCCCACGGCCAGGCCGCGCCCCGTAGCCGGGCTGTTCGAGCGAATGCTGGTGATGACGAGCGGGCCGCGCAGGGATGAAGCGGCTTCTACGGTGAGCCCCGGCAAGATCGCGGCGCCCTTGGGATGGGCAGCGCCGCGATCGAGCCAAAGGCTTCCAGCGTGCGAGAGAAGCAGGAACAGCGCGGCAATGGGGGAGAGGAACAGCACGAGCCAAGGGGTCAAGCTCGGGCGTTGGCGCCGGGGTCGGCGAAAGGGTCCTCTGGTACCGCGCATCCTTCCTCGCACGACTGGAACCGTTTGCGGGCGCACAAGGGGATGCCCCCGCAAACGGTGTAGGAACGGGATCAGCTGTGCTTGCTGGCCTTCGGCTTGGCGGCCGCGGTGGCGGCGTGATGGACCGGGGCGGCGTGGGTATGGGCGGCGGGGGCCTTGGCCGGAGCGGCGGGCGCCGGCGTCGCGGCATTGGCGGAAGCGGCACCGCCCAGGGTCAGCGCGGCGATGAGCATCAGCGTCTTCTTGTTCATGACGATTCCTTCGATGTGTCAGCGGCGGATCCGACCGAAATTGGCATCGTGCCGCTGTCCTCGAAAGTCGTCGAAACAGCCGTCGTGTTCAACTTAACGATTGGTCATCCGCCGGCCATCCGACCACCAATGACCCGATCTAAATACCTGTTAATAATACAAAAACTCGACTTTCCCGAGAAGCGACAAGATGAACGATCGGTCATGTGCGATCGCCGCGACAAGCCTGTAGGATCGTTCGGCCATGACGCAAAAAGGAAGAACCAGCCTCGCTATCGCCGCCGCCGTGCTGGCCGCTTTCACCGGCTGGCTCGGCCACATCGGCTATTTCGGTGATCAGGTCTATTTCGAGGTACCCGCGGCGAAATCCGCCACCGCTCTCGCGCCGCCGCATACGGTCGCCGTGCTGTTCTCGGGCGACATGGGCTTCCGCGTCGGCATGGGCCCCAAGATCGCCGCCCGGCTCGCGGCCGAGGGCGTGCCCGTGCTCGGCGTCAGTTCGCTTGCGGAGTTTCGGCGCGAACATAGCCCGGCCGAGATCCGCGCCTTCATCGCGCAGGCAATCCGGCGCGGCCTCGCCTTCGCCCACGCCGATCGCGCAATCCTGATCGGCCAGTCGTTCGGCGCCGACATGTTGCACGTCGGCGCCACCGGCCTGCCCGACGACCTGCGCCGCCGCATCCAGACGGTCGCGCTCGTCGTCCCCGGCGACAGCGTGATCTTCCGCGCCTCGCCGGCCGAACTGTTCAACTGGGCTGCGCCCGACGCCGCCGCCCTGCCGACCGCGCGGCAGCTGACCTGGGTGCCCGTGATCTGCATCTACGGCCGTGAAGAGAGCGATAGCCTCTGTCCACATCTGGACCAGGCCAACGTCAAGCGCGTCGCGCTACCCGGCGGCCATCCGCTGCACTGGGACGCCGATGCGCTCTACGCGGCACTCCGTCGCCAGATCGTGGAAACGGCGAAGGCAGCCGACATTACCAAAAGTTCGCGAACGGGCCATCTCGGCGAAAGCCTCCTCGCGACACAGGCGGCAGCGAACCCGACTGGAGGATCGCAATGACCCGGGCATTTCTGGCGCTCGCCACAACGGCCGCGCTGTTTTCGACGGCAGGACAGGCAGGACCCACGCGGGTGCAAACCCCGACGGTGGCAACCGAAGCGATCGGCACCTGGGTCAATCCGCATGGCTCGGTGAAGGTCCAGACCGGCCCTTGCAGCGACAGCGCCGCCGGCCAGCTCTGCGGCTGGGTGGTCTGGGCGGCGCCGCAAGCCGAAACCGATGCCCGCGACGGCGGCACCGGGCGCCTCGTCGGCACCGAACTGCTGCGCGGCTATCGCACCGCAGGCCGCGGCCTCTATCGCGGTCAGGTCTACGTGCCCGACATGGGCCGGACCTTTGCCTCGACCATCGAGCAGCACGGTATCAACGACCTCAAGATCAGCGGCTGCATTCTCGGCGGCCTGATCTGCAGGTCGCAGGAATGGCATCGCGTGTGAGCACCGCGACGGAAGGAACGAGATGGGCTTGCTGATCCGGCATCGCCGATCGCTCGAACTGCTCGCGGTACTCGCCGTGGGCTTGCTGACGGTGGCCGCGTTGCACGGACTTGTTCAAGACGTGCATCTCGCAGAGGTCCGTCACGCGCTTGCCGGGCTCACCGGCCGGCAGATCGCGGCGGCGATCGGCTTCACGGCGATCAGCTATGGCCTGCTGACGCTCTACGACGTGCTCGCGCTGCGCATCATCGGCCGGCCCCTGCCCTATCGCACCGCCGCGCTGGCGTCGCTCACGTCCTACACGCTCAGCCACAACCTCGGCTTCGCGCTGCTGACCGGCGGCTCGGCACGTTACCGCATCTACACCGCGGCGGGGCTCGGTCCGACCGACATCGTGCGCGTGATCGCCGTCGCCAGCGTGACCTTCTGGAGCGGCGTCGTCACGATGGCCGCAGCCGCGCTGCTGCTCCACCCGACGACGCTCACGCTGGCGGGCTGGACGCTCGATCCGATGATCCAGCGTTCGCTCGGCGCGGTGCTGCTCGGCCTGATCCTTGCCGCAATCGTCTGGATCGGCCGCGGCCGCGGCACGATCGCGCTCTGGCATTGGAGCTTCCCCCGCCCCAGCGCGCGCCAGGCCGCGGCACAGCCGCTGCTCGCCGCGCTCGATCTCGCCGCTGCCAGCGCCGCGCTCTACGTGCTGGTCGGCAGCGCCACGCCCGACCAGTTTCCGGCCTTCTTCCTCGGCTATGCACTGGCCATGATCGTCGCGCTGCTTTCGCACCTGCCCGGCGGGATCGGCGTATTCGAGGCGGTCATGGTCGCAGCGCTACCGGGAGCCGACCCGGCCTCGCTGCTGGCCGCACTGATCCTCTATCGCGTGGTCTACTATCTACTGCCGCTGGCCATCGCGGTGATTCTGCTCGGCCTCCACGAACGCCGTCGCCTGCGCGCGCCGCTGAACGCGGTGCAGATGGTCCTTCGCGGCATCTCGCCCGCTTTCCTTGCGACAATGGCCTTCCTCGGCGGCGGCGTGCTGCTGATCTCGGGCTCGCTGCCTGCGATACCCGCTCGGCTGCATGCGCTGCGGCATGTGCTACCCCTGCCCTTCGTCGAAGCCTCGCACATCGCCGCGAGCCTAGCCGGGACCGGCTTGCTGCTGCTGGCACCCGCGCTGTTTCGCCGCGTCGACGCCGCCTTCATCCTGACCCGCGCGCTCCTGCTCGCCGGCGCGGGCTTCTCGCTGGCCAAGGGCTTCGACTACGAGGAAGCGGCGATCCTGCTCGTCATGGCGGGGGTGCTGCAGATGGCGCGGCCGGCCTTCTACAGGCACACCGTGCTGTCCGCGGCGCTGCGCCGACCCGGACCGATCGCCGCGGTCGCGATATGCCTCGCCCTGACCGTCTGGATCGGCTTCTTCGCCTATCGCCACGTCGACTATCAGAGCAACCTCTGGTGGGAATTCGCCTGGAACGGCGATGCCTCGCGCTTCCTGCGCGCAACCTTTGGCGTGGCCGTCATGCTCGTCTGCTTCGGCGCGACCTGGCTGTTCGGCCATGCCCGGCCGCATGCCTCGCCGGCGGACATGGATATGGGCGCCAGCGCCGCCGCGATCGCGCGCAGTCCGCGCAGCGAGGCGCTGCTGGCACTGACCGGCGACAAGCGCTTCCTGCGGTCGCCTTCGGGCGAGGCGGTCTTGATGTACCAGGTCCAGGGGCAGAGCTGGATCGTCATGGGCGATCCCCTCGGCCCGAAGGCCGAATGGGCCGACCTCCTTTGGCGGATCCGCGAGATGGCGGACCAGGCCCAAGGACGCCTGCTGCTCTACCAGATCGGCATCGAGGCCATGCCTATCGCCGTCGACCTCGGCCTGCAGCTGCTGAAGTACGGCGAGGAAGCCCGGGTTGCGCTGCCCGGCTTCACGCTCGAAGGCGCGGCGATGCGCGACCTGCGCCACGCCGAGCGGCGTGCCGAGCGCGAGGGCGGCAGCTTCGCCATCGTCGCCGCAGCCGAGGTTCCGCTGCTGATGGACGAATTGCGCGCGCTGTCCGACGGCTGGCTGGCGATCAAGGGTCAGAGCGAAAAGGCCTTTTCGGTCGGGCGCTTCGATCCCGACTACATCGCGCGCTTCGACTGCGCCGTGGTGCGTCAGGCGGGGCGCATCGTCGCTTTCGCCAACATCTGGGCGACCAGCGATCGCGAGGAGCTTTCGGTCGACCTGATGCGCCACGCCGAAACCATGCCCTATGGCACCATGGATTACCTGTTCGTCCAACTGATGAAGTGGGGCAAGGAGCAGGGTTTCCGCTGGTTCAACCTCGGCCTGGCGCCGCTTTCCGGAATCGAGGCGCGCCGGCTGGCGCCGATCTGGGCACGGGTCGGCGGGCTGATCTACCGGCACGCGGGCGCATTCTACCGCTTCGCGGGGCTGCGCGCCTACAAGGAGAAGTTCGGCCCCGTCTGGTCCCCGCGCTACATCGCCGCGCCGCACGGCCTCGGACTGGCACGCGCATTGATCGATCTCCAGACCCTGGTGGGCGGCGGCAGATTGAGCGCTGCGCGGCCGCGCCGGCGTCAGACCAGTCCGCGCCGCACCGCTTCGCGTGTGGCCTCGGCCCGGCTCGATATGCCGAGCTTCTGATAGATCAGCTTGACGTAGCCGGCGACGGTGTTGGTCGTAAGGCCGAGCTTTGCTGCCGCCTCGGCCACGGTCAAACCACGCGCGATCAGCGCCAAGGTTTCGGTCTCGCGTGCGCTGAGCCCCGCAGCATTCGCACTCGGCGCCGGCGGCGCGCGGAACAGCGCAAGGATACGCAGGGCGATCGAGGGGGACAGCGGCGGCTCGCCGCGTTCAATCCGCTTGAGCGTCGCGACGATCTGGTCGCGGTTCTCTTCCTTGAGGATATAGCCCTGCGCACCCGCCGTGATCGCCTCGATCAGATGTGCGTCGTCGCCGTAGATGGTCGCGACGATGCACTGCGTCGCCGGCATGGCCTCATGCACCGCGCGGACGATCTCGATACCGCGCCCATCGGGCAGGCCGAGATCGACGATCGCCAGCCAGGGTGCCGCGCTCTGGCGCTCGGGAGCGTGGAGCCACTGCAGCGCCCCCTTGACCGTCATCTGCTCGACCACGGTGACCGGATCGAAGGCCTGCTCGATGGCCTCTGTCAGCCAGGCACGCGTCGCCGCCTGATCCTCGACCAGCAAGCAGAGCCGCGCGTCGATCTGTTCCCCCATCGCGCCAGATTAGCACAGACAAGATATTGAACATCCCCGATTTGGGGGGTTCCTCCCCGGGGTTTTCGGGTTAGCCTCGCAGGTGGGCAGGAACACGCATGGGGGTGCGGGTGATACGGAGATTGACGCCAGGCGACCGCATGATCGGCGTGGTCGCGATCGGGCTGCTCTGCGCCTGCGCGATGATCTACTATGCGATCTCGCTGCCCTGGCTCGGGATCAAGTTCGCCGTCGATGAGCGTGGCGCGACCGTCGCGGCCCAAGTCCAGGGGCCATCGCGCGCGGTCCCTCTCGGCACTCCCATTGCCGCGATCGGCGACGGGGTCACGCAGATGGAGCTCGTTGCCGGTGACCTGCTGATCGAACCCGACGGCAACCTGCCGCGCTATGCCGACTACGAGGCCTTCCTCGCCCGGCAGGACGCGCTGGCGGCGATCGAGCGCGCACCGCGCGTGACGCTCTACGGTGCCCAGGGCGAGGCCTGGACGGTCACGCCCCTCCCCCAGCGGCCGATCGGCAATCTACCCGCCGACTTCTGGGTTGCGCTGTTCGTCGGCCTCGTCGCCTGGCTGATCGCCGGCTCGATCTGGGTCTTCCGCCGCGAGCAGCGCAGCGCGCGCTACCTGCTGCTCAGCGGCGCGAGCACACTCGTGTTCTCGCCTTTCTCGGCAGTCTACGGCACGCGCGAGCTGGCGATGGCTTCCGCGCCCTTCCGCTTTTTCAGCGACATGAACTTCCTGGGCGGCAGCGTCTTCATCGCCGCGCTGGTCGCGCTGATGCTCTACTATCCGCGCGCGATCGCGCCGGCCTGGATCGGCCGCGCAGTGGTGGCTTTGTTCGTCGGCTGGTTCGCGGCGCAACAGGTCGGCCTGTTCGATTCGATGGTCTTCGCCCGCCGCGCGCTCGTCTTCGTCGGCCTGATCGCCACATTCGTCCTCGCCGCCGTGCAATGGCGCGGCACGCGCTTCGATCCCGTCGCGCGCGCCGCGCTGCAGTGGTTCCTGCTGTCGTGGCTGGTCGGCTGTTCGGCTTTCGCGGCGCTGATCTTCGTGCCGCAGATGTTCGGCATCGACACCTCGAAGATGCAGGCCTTCGGCTTCCTGCTGTTCGTGCCGGTCTATGCCGGCCTCGCCTTCGGCATCATCCGCTACCGCCTGTTCGACCTCGGCGAATGGTGGGCGCGGACGATGACCTGGATGCTGTCGCTGGTCATGCTGGTGCTGCTCGACATGCTGTTCCTGCTGGTCCTGCATCTGTCGCCGGGGCTGTCGATCGGCCTGGCGCTGCTGGTCTGCGGCCTGGTCTGGCTGCCCTTGCGCGGCCTGCTCTGGGGACGCTTCGTCATTCGTCGGCCGATCGACACCCGCGGCCGGTTCCAGCGGCTTGCCGACGCGGCCTTCCAGGATGGCACCGAAGCCCGCGGCGAGGCCTGGGCCCGGCTGCTCGAGAGCATCTACGATCCGCTCGAGATCGACCTGGCCGACGGCGACCCGGACCAGGCCGAGGCGCAGATCGCCGAAGACGGCCTGGTCCTGATCGTTCCCGCGGCCGGCGACGTGCCGGCGCTGCGGCTGGCCAATGCCCAGCGCGGACGCCACCTGTTCAACCGCGCCGATGCCGATACGGCCAGCGACCTCGCGGCCATGTTCGACCATCTCGTGCGCAACCGCGGCGCCTTCGACGCGGGCGCAGCGACCGAGCGCAAGCGGATCGCGCAGGACATCCACGACCACGTCGGCGCGACCCTGCTCGACGCGCTGCACAGCCCGCGTTCGGAGCGCAAGGACAGCCTGATCCGCGATACCCTGGCGGACCTGCGCGGCATCATCAACGGCACCGGCCAGCAGGACCTGCCGATCGGCGAGGCACTGGTCCAGATCCGTCGCGAGACCGCCGAGCGGCTCGAGGCCAAGGGTATTCGTCTCGACTGGCAATCGCCCTCGGCCGCGGTCTCGCTCGACGCCGCGCGGCTGCACACGGTCCGCTCGATCGTGCGCGAAACAGTCAGCAATGCGATCAAGCATGCCGAGTGCAGCGTGCTGCGGATCGCGATCACGCTCGATAGCGGCGAACTGTCGCTGGTGATCGAAGACGACGGCAAGGGTTTCGACCCGCACGGCCCGGCCAGCGGCGCCGGGCTCGTCAACATCCGCGACCGCGCGACCGTCGCTGGTGGCGACCTGTCGTGGCTGGCACCCGAAGACGGCTTCGTCTCGCGCCTGCACGTGCAATTGCCCGTCCCCGCAGGCACTTAATTGTCCTCAGCCCCCCTGAACGCGGGGTGACGAAACGCGTGCGGATGGTGAATCTGTGCCCGCGTCGGTGAACGGACCGGCGAGCGGATCGGACCGCGGGGGCAAAGGGCAGATCACAGGGGCATGGGCATGGCTCGCCGCGATCATCGCGAGCGACGCGCCCCCTGAGACAGCCTTACGACGCCACGTCACCCATGCGGTGACGACCCGGGCTTCCCTTTCGCGATCGTCGCTGAACGGGCGCAGCGACGGGCCGGCACCTGCGGGTCGCCGGACTTCGTAGCGGGACGCGCCATGCGCGTCCCTTCGCAGTTCAACAGGGGAATGACATCATGAACAGTGGCTCGCTCAGAGCGTCGATAATCGCCATGACCGTGGCGCTGGGTGCCTGCAACAACGACGGCCTCAACTCCACACCGACACCCACTCCGGCGCCGACTCCGGCTCCCACGCCGACGCCTACTCCGACCCCGACGCCAACTCCGACCCCCACTCCAACTCCAACTCCAACTCCAACTCCAACTCCAACTCCAACTCCAACTCCAACTCCAACTCCGACGCCGACGCCTACCCCAACGCCCACTCCGACGCCCACGCCAACGCCGACCCCTACCCCGACTCCGGTGGCCTCGGGCTCGGCCGCTGTGCGGCTGGGGGCGACCGCCAACACGAGCTACAGCGCCGCGACCGCGCAGTTCGTCTCGGGCGGCACGACGATCTATGGCGAACAGAAGGCCGAGCGCTTCGGCGCCGGCACGACGATCGACTACAACGCCGCCAGCGACAGCTACACGTTCAAGCGCAGCGACGGGCTCAGCATCACGATGGCCCCGTCGAACATCAACACCACGGGCACGTTCGACGGTTCGGGCGGGATCTTCGGCAAGACGGCCGGAACCGCCTACGAAAAGGAGGAAGCCGGCCGCAAGCACACGATCTCGATCGTCGGTCCGGGCACCTACCAGGGCATCAAGATGTCCTACATGACCATCTCGATCTGGAACGTGCTCAGCGGCAGCGGCATCTCGACGCGCAACGAGTTGCAGTGGCAGCTCTGGGGCAACCGCACGCAGACGATGCCGACCACGGGCACCGCGACCTACAAGCTCGACGGCGGCATCGGCGCCAACGGCTTCGAGGCCTCGGGCTTCGCAGGTACCGCCTACGACTTCCTCAAGGGGGAATCGACGGGCAACCTCTCGGTCAACTTCGGCTCAGGCAACATCAATCTGCTGATGAACCTGATCGGCTACGACTACGTCGGCAACAAGACGAAGGACTTCGGCAACTTCAACGGCTCGGGCTCGATCACGAGCGGCAGCCCGAACTACAGCGGCACCTTCACGCAGGGTGGCGACTTCCATGGCGCGTTCTTCGGACCCGCGGCGGAAGAGACCGGCTTCACCTTCTTCATCAACACGTCGACGATCGACATCACCGGCGTCGCGATCGGCTTCAAGCAACCCTGATGGTGGCAGGCGGGCGGTCTTCGGATCGCCCGCCCAAGCTTTCATCCGAACTCCGTCCAAGGTGACCGATACCGTGCTTCGCGCGCTGAGCGCCTGCTGCCTGGCCGGCGCATTGCTGCTTCCCATATCCGCGGCCCTGGCCGACGAACCCGCACCGCCCGTGCAGGGTCCGGTGGTCGGCCTGTCCCCCGCAGAACTTTTCGACTTCGCCGACCAGGCGCGCGACACGGGCGATTTCGCCGCCGCCGAAGCCGCCTATCGCGCGCTCGCCACGCACCGCGACGTCGAGATCCGCACCGAAGCGCGCTTTCGCCTGGGGCGGATGCTGGCCGACGGCCAGCGCAAGTATCGCGAGGCTGCGATCGAATTTCGCCGCATCCTCGACGAGAAGCCCGACCTTGCCAGCGTGCGGCTCGAACTCGCGCGGATGCACGCCAAGCTCGGCAACCTGCGCGCGGCCGAACGCGAATTCCGCGCCGCCTCAGCTGCGGGGTTGCCGCCCGAGGTCGAACAGATCGTGCGCTTCTACGCACATGCGCTGAGCTCGCGGAAGCCGTTCGGCGGCTCGATCGAGATCGCGCTGGCCCCCGACAGCAACATCAACCGCGCCACACGATCGGACTCGCTGGGCACGGTGATCGGCAACTTCGCGATCAACGAGAATGCCAAGGCGCGCTCGGGCCTCGGCCTCAACCTGCGCGGTCAGGCCTACTATCGCCAGCGCATCGGCGCACGCACCGACCTGCTGGCGCGGCTGTCAGCCAGCGGCAATCTCTATCGCGACGCGGCTTTCAACGACATCATCGTCAGCACCCAGTTCGGCCCCGAATATTCCATCGGTACCGATCGCGTCGCGCTGTCAGTCGGTCCCGTCTGGCGCTGGTACGGTCAGCAGCCGTTCTCCACCGCCTGGAGCGCCAGTGCCACCTGGCAGCATCCCACGGGCAAGCGCTCGCAACTGCGCACCGAGGGTGCGGTCGCGCGGATCGACAACAAGTTCAACGACCTGCAGGATTCGCGCAGCTTCTCGCTTTCGGCCGCGCTAGACCGCGCGCTGACGCCGAAGTTCGGCGCGGGCCTGCAGATTCAGGCTACGCGCGAAGCCGCGCGCGATCCCGGCTACTCGAACGTCACTGCCGGCGTGTCGGCCTATCTGTTCCGCGAGATCGGCCGCACGACCCTGGTCGCCAGCGCCGGCTACAGCCGGCTCGAAGCCGACAAGCGCCTGTCGCTGTTTCCTCGACGGCGCGCCGAAGACCGCTACACCGCCAGCCTGGCCGCCACTTTGCGCACGCTACAGGTCGGCTCGTTCGCGCCGCTGGTCCGCCTGCGCTGGGAACGCAACGTCTCGCCTGTCGAGATCTACGACTATCGCCGCGTCGCAGCCGAATTCGGCGTGACCTCGGCCTTCTAGCCGCCCAGCCCGCTATTCGCCGCCGTCACTCGAGGCCCACTTGAAGCGCCGCGGCGGCGCGATCAACTTGGCGAGTGTCAGCCAGCTATCGCGCCGTTCGAGCAGTTCGCGGATCTTCGCCGCGTCCTCCTCTTCCGCAGCGGCTCGCTCACAAAGCTGCGCCTGCTCCATGTAGAACTGCCGCTGGGCTTCCGACATCGGCTCGGCCTCGCTCCCACCCCGCACGATGGCGGGGCGCAACCGCATCAGGCCAGGTCGGGAGAAGACTGGACCGCAGCATGCTTGCTCAGCGGGCCGCCCGCCAGTCGGACTTCGCCGACACCGGCCTTGCGTTGCTCGAAATAGCGGTAGGCAGCATAGCCCAGGGCGCCGAGGGTGAGAAGCTTGAGCATGGGAATCGTCCTTTCGTTTGCGAAGGAAACTGCCCACCCGCGCAGAGGCTCCCGGCAAACAGATCAAACGCGCCGATCGGCGGATTTGGTGGCTTGTTTTCTGAAGCCCACACAACGAGATGCCCAGACCGCGTTCAACAACAAGGGCTTAGCCTGCTAGGGTCGCGGTTCTGCGTCAAACGGTGCCCCGACGTGGAACCGCGGCAACCGAAGCCTCGCGACCATCTGGCCATAACTCCGAAACGATATGACTGGAGCCGATATATCCGAATGGATATGATGCATGGGTGAACCTGCGCCGTCTCCGCTACTTCCTCGGCACCGCCGCCGAAGGCTCGATCAGTCGTGCGGCGCAGTCCTACGGCATTGCCCAGCCCGCGCTGACGCGGCAGATCCAGTTGCTCGAGGCAGACATCGGCGCGCAGCTCTTCGAGCGCTCGCCGCGCGGTCTGCGGCTGACCGACACCGGGCAGTTTCTCAAGGATGCGCTCGAACTGCCGCTGAGCGAAATCGAGACCGCCTTGCGCAGCGCGCGATCCTATTCGACGCAGATCAAGGCCTCGCTGACGATCGGCATGCCGCCATCGATATCCGAACTGTTCGGCCAGCGCGTGATCGCGCGGTTGCGCAGCGAACTGCCGAACATCGCCTTGCGGATCGTCGAGCAGGATTCGAGCAAACTCGCCCTCGACCTGTCACGACGGCTGATCGACACGGCCGTGCTGGTCTCGGTCATCCCCGAACAGCGCGTGTCGCGCGCGCAGGTGCTGGCCGAACCGCTGATGCTCGTCGGCGCGCCGACCTCGCCCCTGCTCGCAGAGCGTGCGGTGACGGTGCGACGTCTCGAAGACATTCCGCTGATTTTGCCCTCGGGCCCTTCGGGCCTGCGCATCAATCTCGAACGCGCGGCGGAAGCCGCAGGCATCAAGATCGCGCCGGTCATGGAAGTGGATTCGATCGAACTGACCAAGCGGCTCGTCGCCGACGGCGCGGCCTTCACGATCCTGCCCGAACGCGCGTTCCGCCAGGAAACCGTACGCGGCGACCTGGCCGGCATCCCCGTGATCGAACCGCGCCTGACGCAGCCCGTGCTCTGGGCCGTCAGACCCGACTGGCGCTTGCCGCGCGCCATCTACAACGCGGTCGAGCGTGTGGTGATCGAGGAATGGTACGATGCCGTCACATCGGGCACCTGGCCCGCCGAGTGGGTGTTCGACTTTTCGATCCTGTCGATCCCTTTCGCCAAGCCGATCGCAAAGGACTGATCGCCGCGCGGTCTAGCCGAGCGGGCCAAGCGAGCCGTTGGAACCGGATAGCCGCTTCGGCATGAGATCGTTCCACGGCCGCTCGCCGCGTGGGGCAACGAAGGCGCGCGACCGCATCGGGCCGATCCACCTGGCACCACCGGCCGCCGCGAGCACGGCGGCGATCTCCGATTGCGCCATGGCCGAAATCATCGCCGGAACGTGATTCGCCGCGACCGCCTGCGAGAACAGGAAGCCCTGGCCGAACTGGCAATTCAGCCGCTGCAGCGCGAGGGCCTGCGACGCGGTCTCGATGCCTTCGGCCACGACCTCGATCTTCAGGCTTTTGGCAAGGTTGAGCACGGCCTCGATGATCGCCGCGTCGTCGGCGTCGGTCTCCATGTTCTGCACGAAACTGCGGTCGATCTTGATCACGTCGACCGGGAACTGCTTGAGATGGCGCAACGAAGCATAGCCCGTGCCGAAATCGTCGAGCGCGATGCTGACACCCGCATCGCTGAGCATCTTCAGCGCGCGCTGCACGAAGTCCGATCCGCGGCCGAGGAACACGGTTTCGGTGACTTCGAGATGGAAGTGGTGTGCCGGTACGCCCGCGCGTTCGAGGCGTTCGAGCACGCTCTCCGCGAAGCCATCGCTGCGGAATTCCGCTGCGGCCGCATTGACCGCGACGTGCCCGAAGGAAACCCCGCGATCGAGCCAGTCGCGCATGTCGAGGATGACCCGATCGACGATGCTGTCGCTGATCGCCGCGGCAAGTTCGAGATCCTCGAAGGCCGCGCTGATCGTACCGGGCAACTGGATGCCGCGGCTGTCGTGGCGCCAGCGCAGCAGGGCTTCGAAACCGTATACCGAAAGATCGTCGAGCCGAACCTTGGGCTGGTAGAACGGCATGATCCGATCTTCCCGCAGCGCATTGCGTGCGAGGCCGACCATCGACAGGCGCTCCTGCAGTTCAGCGCGATGCTCGGGCTGGAATGTCATCGCGCGGCCACGCCGGGCCGACTTGGCAGCGTAGAGCGCGATGTCGGCGCTCTTGAGCAGGTCCTCCGGCTGCTCGCCGTGGTCGGGGAACAGCGCGGCACCGATCGTCGCCTGGCAATCGAGCACGCGGCCGGCGTGGGTCACCGGCTCGCGCAGTTCGTCGAGCAGCGCGGTCGCGCGTGCGTCGAGTTCGCCGACATCGGCAATGTCGTCGAAGATCACCGCGAACTCGTCACCGCCCAAACGCGCCGCGAGCGCAGTTTCGCCCGGCACATTCGCGCAGAACGCCTCGAGCCGCGTGGCCACGGTCTGCAGCAGCGCATCGCCGGCATCGTGACCGAGCGTGTCGTTGACCTGCTTGAAGTGATCGAGATCGAGCACCAGCAGGCCGATCCGGCCCGCGCTTTCGCGTGCCTGCCCGACGGCCTCGTTGAGCGTCCGCTGGAACAGCGAGCGGTTGGGCAATTGCGTTAGCGGATCGCGCGTGGCGCTCCAGCGCAGGCGGTCCTCGGCCTCGCGCCGATCGGTGATGTCGCGCGAGATCGCCACGAGCTTGACCGGCACGCCGTCCTTACCGAGCACGGGCGAGATCACGACCTCGCCCCAGCGCGTCTTGCCCGAAGCCGTGCTACCCGCTGCGGTGAAGCGGCCGACGCCGCCGCCGCGCGCCTTGGCCAGCGCCTTGCGCACGACCGAGCGGCTCTGCGTCGGCCACAGCGCTTCCCACGGCCGGTCGTAGAGCACCGAAACGTCGGACACTTCCATGCCGCTGACGCCTGACCGGTTCATGAACTGGAGCGTGCCGTCGAGCGCGAGCAGCATAACGCAGTCGATGCTGGCATCGACGATGCTGCGGCTGATCGCTTCGCTTTCGCGCAGCGCCGCATCGGACAGCTTGAGCTCGCTGAGATCCATCAGCGATCCCACCAGGCGGATGGGCCGCCCCGCGGAATCGCGCATGACCTGACAGCGCGTGTAGATGTCCGCATAGGTGCCGTCGCCGCGGCGGAAGCGATGCTCGCCGACATAACGGCCGTCGCCGCCGGTCACGAGATCGCCCATGGCCTTGGAAACGCGTTCGTAGTCCTCGGGATGGACCTGGTCGCGCCACCACTGCGCGGTGTGTCGCACGTCCTCGGGGCGATGCCGCAGGACCGCAGTGATCGCCTCGTTGAAGGTCATTTCCTGTGTCGCGAGATCGAGATCCCAGATGACCTCCATCGCCGCTTCGCTGACCAGGCGGTAGCGTTCCTCGGTATCACGGAGCTTGGTCTCGGCAAGCGCCTGCTCGTGCACGTCGCGGATGAAGCCGTCGAGATAGAGTGGCGCGCCCTCGGGCGAATAGACTGCACGCCCGCGCTCGTGGACCCAGCGGACCTCGCCGTCGCCGCGGACGATGCGGTACTTGAGCTCGAACGGAAGCTGGTCATCGATCGCTACCGCCACGGCCTTGGTGAGGTCCGCAACGTCCTCGGGATGGACCACGGTCATCCAGTCGCGCCCGCCATCAAGGAAGGCTTCGGCGGAGTAGCCGGTCAATTGCTCGACCGCGCCGCCGATGAAGGCCATCGGCCAAGGGGGTTCGAGCGAACAGCGATAGGCGACCCCGGGCAGGCTCGCGACGATCGCGCGCTGGTGCCTCTCGCGTTCGCGCAGCGCGGTCTGGTCACGCTTGCGCTGGCTGATGTCGTAGACGATGCCGCCGAGATAGCGGCCTTCCTGCCCTTCGCCGACGGCGTGGCGCGACAGGCTGTAGAGCCAGCGCAGCGACCCGTCGGGCATCCGCACGCGGAATTCGACCTCATGCGGAACACCCTGGGCCATCGCCTGGCTTGCGCTTTGCCAGATATGCTCGCGATCCTCCTCGACCACCCAGTCGAAGGCAGTGTTGCCCGAATAGGGTACCGGGTCGAAGCCGAGCAGGCTGCTAGCGGTCGCATCCATCGACAACAGGCCGCTGGCCGTATCGAGTTGCCAGGTACCGACGCCCGCCGAGGCCAACGCGAAGGACAGGAACGGTGCCGTGCCCAGCGGCGGCATGCCGGCAGCACGGCCGACCGCGGCGACGCCAGCGACCTCCTCGCTTCCGTGCCAGAAGGTATTTTCACCCCCCGTGCCTAGATCCACCGCCCTATTCTCCCGGAACCCCGCGTTCGTACTACTAACGTCGATACGCGAATTGGGTTAATGGCTCCTATCGCTACCCGCCTGCGCAGCCCGAGGTGGAATCGCCGCGACATTTTCTTGGGATTCAGGAATTCCCGTCGCGTGGGGCGATCGGTCGCGATGATAGCCACCACCATGGAACCGCGATCGCCGCATATTGTGTGCCCGCCCGAAGGAAAGATCCGATAACGAGTGAATTGAACTCTGGCTAAAGCCACTCGGATTGGAATAGCTTCGCGGTTTCCATCACAGGAGTGCAAGATGTCCGCGCCGCCAGGTCAACAGCCCGACGATACAGATGCCTCCGAACGCAATGCCGAGCGCGCGGAACTCCATTTCCTTGCTGCGCTTACCGACGAACTGATGCGCCTGTTGATGACGTCGGGCGTCCTCACCCAGGCCCAGCTCAACGAAATCGAGGCGGAAACCGCCAAGAAGATCGGTTCCATCCCCCGCGCTTGGTAAGCGGCGCGGTGCCGGAGGATGCCCAGCCCGCGCTCTAGCCTGAGGCAAAAACCAACCTGACGAAGATCGAATCCGAGCCGGACTGCCGGCCCGGCTCTCTTGCACATGCGTCTTGCGAAATTTAATTAGTTAGCTATCTAACTTAAATGACTCGCTCCCGCATGAAGAAGGAAGTGGCGCAGAAGCTGCCGATCGTGACGCGTGGCTGGCGCCAGCTGGCCGATGCCACCCTGGCAGAATTCCGCGTGTCCAACTCGATGGCCTGGTGCCTGATCTACCTCGACCGGCTCGGCCCCGACGCCCGCCAGACCGACCTCGCGCAGGAGATCGGCATCAGCCAGCCCTCCACCGTCCGCGTGCTCGACCAGCTCGCGCAAGTCGGGCTGGTCGAGCGGCTGCGCGATACCGAGGACAAGCGCTCGAACCGCCTCTCGATCACCGGCAAGGGTGCCGAGCTCCTCGCCAAGATCGAGACGCGCCTCGCCGCGCTGCGCGTCGAGCTGTTCGAGGACATTCCCGACGACGAGATCGAGACCTTGCTCCGCGTGGTCGACCGGCTGTCCGCGCGGATAGCCGATCAGCGGTCATGACCCGTGGCTGAGCGCTTCGGCCTGCCGGCGGCGATCTTCGCGCTCAAGTGCTTCGCCGCGGCGATGCTCGCGCTCTACGTCGCCTTCAGCATCGGGCTCGAACGTCCCTATTGGGCCTTCTTGACGGCCTTCATCGTCGCGCAGCCGCTGGCCGGCGCGGTCATCTCCAAAGCCGTATTCCGCCTCGTTGGCACTTTCGTCGGGGCGGTCGCGGCGGTGGTCATGGTTCCGACCCTGGTCAACGCGCCCGAGCTGCTGGCCCTGGCCATCGCGAGCTGGCTGGGGCTCTGCGTCTTCGTCTCGCTGCTCGACCGCACGCCGCGCTCCTACATGTTCGTGCTCGCGGGCTACAGCGCCTGCATCATCGGCCTGCCCAGCGTCGAGGCACCGGGCGAGATCTTCACCGTCGCCTCGCTGCGCGTGCAGGAGATTTCGATCGGCATCCTGTGCAGCGCGCTGGTCCACGGCGTGATCTTCCCCGGCTCGATCACCGGGCTGCTGTTGGCGCGGATCGACGGCATCCTGGCCGATGCCGAACGCTGGTCGCGCGACGCCATCGCCATGGAGCCCGTGCCCGAACTGGCGGCCGAGCGCCGCCGCCTGGCACAGGACGTCACCGAGCTGCACCAGCTCTCGATCCACCTGCCCTTCGACATCTCGCGCCAGGCGCCGCGCGTGCGCACGGTCCGCGCGATGCAGGACCAGCTCTCCCTGCTGCTGCCACTGGGCGCGGCGACGCAGGACCGGCTCGAGACCTTCCGGCAGGAGGGCGGGCGCGTGCGCCGGCAGGTGGCAGCGCTCGTGATCGATGCGCGCCGCTGGCTCGCGGCGATCCCCGAGGACCGCGCCGAGCGCGCCGCGACCGCCGCGGCGCTGATCGACCGCTGCACGGCGCTCGAACCCGCCGCCGACCCGCGCACCGACTGGCGCGGCATGCTGCGGCTGAGCTTCCTCGCGCGGCTCGCGACCTTGATTGCAGTCCATCGCGACTGCCGCGACCTGCGCGACCAGATGATCAGCCACAGCCGCCAGCCGGTGACGCCGAGAGTCGCCGAACTGCTCGAAGGACGGCGCAACCGCGAGCTTCACCGCGACTATGCCGGCGCGGCGCGCGCAGCCTTCGGCGCCTTCGTCACCGTGCTTGCCGGCTGCGCGCTGTGGATCGGGAGCGGCTGGGCCGATGGCAGCACGGCGGTGATGCTCGCAGGCGTGTTCCTCGCGCTGTTCTCCGCCGCCGACAACCCGGTGGCACCGCTCAAGATGTTCATGCTGGGCACGCTGATCGCCTCGCTGATCGGCGCCGTCTACGGCTTCGCGATCCTGCCGAGGCTCGACGGTTTCCCGATGCTCGCCGCGGCTTTCGCGCCAGTCCTGCTCGCAGGCGGCGCGCTGATGGCCTCGCCGCGCTATGGTGGCATCGCCTTGCCCGCGATGATGGGCATGGGCAGCCCGGCGCTGCTGTCCGAGCGCTACGTCAACGAGTTCGTGGGCTTCGCAAACGGCTCGCTGGCGCAGCTCATCGGCATCTGGTTCTCGATCGTCATGGTCGGGCTGCTGCAGTCGGCCGGGGCAAGGGGTGCGATCCGCAGGACCGTCCGCTCCGGCTGGGCCGACATCGCCGCGCGCGCCAACCTGATGGCCCCGCCCGACCTGCGCGGCTGGATCAACCGCATGCTCGACCGCATCGGCCTGCTCGCGCCGCGGCTCGCCGCGGTCGGCCAGGAGACCGGCCAGCCGCTCTATGACGCCTTGCGCGACCTGCGCACCGGCGTCGCGATCGGCGAGCTGCGCCAGCTCCGCTTCGACCTGCCGGCCGACCAGGGCGCGCCGCTGAACGGCGTGCTCGCCGGCGTCGGCGACTACTATCGCGGGCTAGATCCCGACGCGCCCGTGCCGGCCGGCCCGACGCTGCTCGCGGATATCGACGCGGCGATCGGCGCCTTCACCACCAACCCCGCGCCAGCCGTGCGCCGCGACGCGACGCTCGGCCTCGTCAGCCTGCGCCGCAACCTGTTCCCCGAAGCCCCTGGCTACCGGAGGGCAGTGGCATGACCGGGGAAGTCTCGCTCGGCGGCGTCTTCGTGCCGACACTGCTCGTGCTCGCGCTCGCCGCCATGGCGCTGTCGTTCCTGCTGACGCGCCTGATCGGCATGTTCGGCCTCTATCGCTTCGTCGCCTACCGCGCGCTCGTCGATCTCAGCCTGTTCGTGCTGACGCTCGGCCTGCTCGCCTGGATCGTTCCGCTCCTGGGATACCACCTATGAACAAGCTGACCGCCACCTTGACCCGCAGCGCCGCCACCATCGTCATCGTGATCGCCGCCCTGGTCGTCGCGGTGTGGATGTGGAACCACTACGAGCGCAGCCCGTGGACGCGCGATGGCCGCGTGCGCGCCGATGTGGTGCGGGTGACGCCCGATATCGGCGGGCTGATCACCTCAGTCGCGGTACACGACAACCAGCCGGTCAAGGCGGGCGACCTGCTCTTCGTCATCGACACGCCGCGCTATGCGCTGGCGCTCCAGCAGGCGAACGCGCAGGTCGCAAGCGCCCAGGCGACCCTGGGCCAGGCGCGCCGCACCGCCAACCGCGATCTCGCGCTCGGCGATCTCGTCGCGACCGAGGCGCACGAACAGAATGTCGCCGGGGTAGCCACGGCCCAGGCGGCGCTGGCCCAGGCCTTGAGCCTGCGCGACGCGGCCGCGCTAAACCTCAAGCGCACGCGGGTCCACGCCTCGGTCAACGGCGTGGTTACCAACCTCGATCTCCATCCCGGCGATTTCGTCGCTGCGGGGCAGCAGGCGATGGCGCTGATCGATCGCGATTCACTGCGCATCGAAGGCTATTTCGAGGAGACCAAGCTGCCGATGATCTGCCAGGGCGCGCGCGTCCAGGTGCGGCTGATGGGTGAGGCCAGCGACCTCTCGGGCCATGTCGATTCGATCGCCTACGGCATCAACGACCCGACGCGCAGCGACAGCGGCAACCTCCTGCCCACGGTCGACCCGACCTTCTCCTGGGTGCGGCTGGCGCAGCGCATTCCCGTGCGCGTGAAACTCGACCACGTCCCCGCCGACACGCGGCTGATCGCCGGCCGCACCGCGACGGTCACGGTCGAGCCGGCGCGCTGGGACGACAAGGCCGCGGGGACCTGCCGTCATGCGTAAGGTGCTGGCCCCGGTGCTTGCGCTTGCGCTGTCGGCCTGCGCCACGGCCGGGCCCGACTATGCGCCGCCAGCGCAATCGATGGCGACCGCCCCGACTGCGACCGGGGCTTTCGCTTCGGCGGCAGGGCCGGCTTTCGATCCGACCGCGCCGCTGCCCGATCGCTGGTGGCGGCTCTACGACGATCCCGCGCTCGACGGACTGGTCGAGCAGGCGCTCGCCGCCAACACCGACCTGCGCGTCGCCCAGGCCAACCTCGCGCGGGCCGAGGCCGTGTTGCGCGAGGCCGAAGCCGGGCGGACCGTGTCGACCACGATCGATGGCGGCGCCAGCCTCGCGCGGCCTTCGGGAACGGGGCGAAGCCTGCCGGGCACGCTGGGCTACGACTTCGGCCTGGTCGCGGCCTATCCGCTCGATCTCAACGGCCGCATCGGCCGCGCGATCGAGGCCAGCCGCGCCGACGTCGAGACCAGCGTCGCGGCGCGCGACTTCGTACGCGTCGGCGTCGCCGCGGCCACGGCGCGCGCCTATGCCCAGGTCTGCGCAGCGAACTATCTGCTCGGCGTCAACCGCAAGGTCGTCGCGCTGCAGCGCGACACAGCGTTGGCGACGCGGCGCCTCGCGCGCGGCGGGCGCGGCACGGCCTTCGACGTCAGCCGCGCCGAGACCGCGGCCGAGACCAGCGCCGCCGCCCTGCCGGGGATCGAGGGACAGCGCCAGTCGGCGCTCTACCTGCTCGCGACCTTGCTGGGCCGCGCGCCGGCCGACTACCCCGCGGCCGTCGCCAACTGCGCCAGTCTGCCCGCGCTGCGCCACCCGCTGCCCACCGGCGACGGCGCCGCGCTGATCCGGCGGCGGCCCGACATCCGCCAGGCAGAACGCCGCCTCGCCGGCGATACTGCGCGCGTCGGCGTGGCCATGGCCGAGCTCTATCCGCAGGTCTCGATCGGCGGCTCGGTCGGCCTATCCGGCCCGCTCAGCGATCTCGGTGGCGGCACCTCGTTCGGGTTCAGCCTCGGGCCGCTGCTGAGCTGGTCGTTCCCCAACCGCCCCGTGGTCAAGGCGCGGATCGCCCAGGCCGACGCCCAGGTCCAGGCCGACCTCGCGGGCTTCGACGGCAGCGTGATCGAGGCCCTGCGCCAGACCGAGACCGCGCTCGAGACTTATCGCCGCGACGCCCAGCGCGCCGAAGCCCTCGCGCGCGCCAGTGCCAGCGCCGCGCGCTCGGCCCAGCAAGCCGGCAAGCTGTTCCGCTTCGGCCGCGGCGACTTCCTCGCGCTGCTCGACGCGCAGCGTAGCTACGCCGGCGCCGAACTGGCCAGCGCGACGGCGCGAGCGCAGCTCGTCGACGATCAGGTCGCGGTCTTCCTCAGCCTCGGCGGCGGCTGGGAGTAAGCCCCAAGCCCCGCCTTAGTCAGCCGAAGCTGACGAAGGCCGAGGCGCCATGATCGATCGCCGCGCCCGCCAGATCGAGTTCTAGCGACAGCGCCGCGCTGGACGACGCGACCGCGCCCGGCGTCGTCGAACCGATCGCCTGAGTTCCCACCTGGATTACGCCGTTCTTGATCGTCACGCCAAAGCTCTGCCCGGCGAACGAGAACTGCGTGCCATCGGCATCGCCCTGGACCGGCAGGCTCAGCAGGCGAACGTCGCCCTGCGCGTTGTAAACGTTGATCAAGTTACCCGTCTGCTGGAACTTGTAGGCGCCGATCGCCTCCGACAGGCGCACCGCATCGACGCCCTGGTCGCCGACGATGCCCGTGGCGCCGGGCAGGATGACGAGAGTCTCGCCGCCGCCCGTGCCGTAGACCTTGGTGCCGCTGGTCGCCGCGGTGACCTCGCCGTTCTGCGCGAGGAAGACCTGGGCCGCGCTGTCGCCCGTGGGTGCAGGCTCGGCTGCCGTCAGGGCCGGCACTAGCGAACCCGCGGCCGTCGTCGGCACGGCCACCCCGCCGACGCTCATCGCACCGTTGCTCACGAGCACCGAGGCCGTGCCATTGGCGAAGACGATCTGGGTACCGTCGGCATCGCCCTGCACCGCGGTCTTGAACACCAGCTCACCGCCGCTGAAGACGTTGATTTGGTTGCCGGTCTGCTGGAACTGATAGGCGCTGGCCGGGCCGCTCAGATAGACCCGGTCGACGTTCTGATCGAGCGTCACCCCGGTGACCCCGGCCGAGAGCACGACGGCTTCCTGACCCTGGCCACCGAACACCTGGACATTGCCCGAGACCAGCACCGTATGGCCGCCGCTGGGCAGATAGAACCCGGTCTGCGGCGCCCCCGGAACCGGTGGCGTGACGCTGGCGGCACTGACCGCGACGCTGACCGTCTGGACGGCGGTACCGCCCTTGCCGTCCGACGCGGTGATCGTGATGCTGTCCGTGCCCGATGCCGCAGCGTCGGGCGTGTAGGTCAGCGTGCTGCCCGAGATCGAGACGGCGCCCTTGCCGCCGATCGTCGCACTATAGCTCACCACGTCGCCGTTCGGATCGGTTGCCGATAGTCCGATCGACACCGGCTTGCCCGCGATGGCAGCGGCGAAGATCGTCGGATTGGCGAAGACCGGTGCCTTGTTCGCGCTCGGCGTGGGCGTGGGAGTCGGTGTGGGCGGCGCAGCGACGTTGATCGTGACGTGCGCCAGGGCGTTGCCTCCCTTGCCATCCGACACCGCATAGTCGAAGCCCGCGGCGCCGGAGAAACCGGACGTCGGCGTGAACACGATCTGCCCGTTGTTGAGCGCGACCGTGCCGTTGCTGGCCTTGGTCACGAATGAGAGCGTCAGCGCATCGTTGTCAGGATCGGAATCGTTGGCGAGGAGCGAGGTCGCGGTCCCCGTCCAATGCGCGTTCGCGGCAATGCTGAAGGTCTCGCCGACGAGGACCGGATTATTGTTGCTCTGCGCGGTCGACACGGCTGCGACGCTGGTCGCCGCGTCGATCGCCTGGGTCACGGTCTTCGTCTCGGTGACGAGTTGGGCGATCTCCTGGGTCGAGACTGACGGCAGGCCGGCGGCCAGCACCGTGGTAAGCACACTGCTGTCGGTCAGGCTGACGGGGGTGTTGTTGGTCGCCGCGTCCTTGGCGGCCGTCGCCAGGGCCGCCGCGGCACCGGCCGTGTCGCCACCGACGCCGGCGACCGAACCGAGCACCTCGGCGATCGCAGCCGCCACCTTCTGAGCGTTCAGCGCAGCCTGACCCGCCGCGCCGGCACCACCGGCGGCATCGATAAGATCGAGACTGAGCGGGTTGATGCTGGGGTCGAGGCCGAAAGCCTGGAGCGTCTTCTGGGTAGCGGTGCTCGCCGTCTCGGGCGTACCGCTGTTGGCGGTGGTCTCGATGAGCGTCTGGATCACCGATGTCAGCGGATTGACCACGGTCGCCCCTTCGGGCGCCGAGAACTGGACCGTATTCGGCTTGTTGGTATCGAGGTTGGTGCCGCCGAAGGCGCGCAGCGGACCCTGGACGTGGCTGTTGAGGACGAAGTCGCCCTTGCTGTCGGTGGTGGTGAAAGGCTCGTTCGCGTCGAGCTGGTTGTTCTTGTTAGCGTCGATGTAGACCGTCGCGCCGGCGATGTAGCCGTCGGCCACGAGACCTTCGTTCTTCGCCGATACGAAAGCCGCACCATCCCAGAAGAAGGTGCCGTCGCTGAACTCGTAGAGCTCGACGTTGCTGACCGTGGTCGTGCCGATCTGCAAGGTGCCGCCGTTGGCCATGACGCTGAAGGTCGAGCTGTTGCCCGCGAATACCACCGTGTCGACGCTGTCGCCGCCGTCGACCACGTTGGTGCCCGCGCCCGGCGTCAACCGGTCGCGCCCGTCGCCGCCGTTGAGCGTGTCGTTGCCGGAGGTGCCGACGATCGTATTGTCGCCAGAACCGCCGTTGACGGTGAAGGCGACGTTCGATCCGTTCTCGAAGACATAGCCGGCACCGTTGAAGTTGCCGCCCGTCGCGAGATTGACGACGATGCGGCCCGTACCGTCGAGTAGCAGATTGCTGGGCAGGCCGGCCATGGTCGCACCGCTGATCGTCAGCACGCTGGGCAGTTGCGAACCGGCATTGGGCTGGTTCGTGGTGAAGGCCGCGCTGAGGTGGATACCCTCGATCGAGACCAAGGTGCCCTGGAAGTTGACGTTGCCGCCGACCGACAGGAAGTCGGTGCCATCACCGCCGTCGAACAGCGTACCGGCGCCGGTCAACGTCGTTTCGGTTCCGCTCGATACGCCATTGGCATCGTTCATCACGACATTGGCGATCGCCAGGGTATCGTTGCCGCCCTTGCCATAGAGCTGATCGGTGCCGCCGCCGCCCGCGGCGATGTATTCCATGCCGTCGGTGCCGTTGATCGTGTCGTTGCCCGCGCCGGTGCTCAGGTGCTGCACGCCGTCATGCGCCGAAGCGTTGAGCGTGACATTGCCGCTGCCGGCCGCGATCACGAAGACGCGGTCGCTTTCGAGATAGGCACGCGTCGCGGTCGACCAGTTAGTATAGGTGAAGCTGGGCGCGGTGAAGGTGTAGTCCTTACCCGCCTCGGTCTGGGCGATCAGCACCAGCCCGTCGCGGCCCGCACCGCCGACCAGTTCCGCCGTCGCCGACAGGCCTGCACCGATCTGGTTGGGGAACGGGACCGAATTGCCGTTGACCACCAGGCTGCCACCGAAGAACAGCTGCGCGCTGATCGCCGTGCCCGTGGTCGAGCGGAAGTCGAGCCGCTCGATCGAGGTCAGGGTCGCCGAACGCAGCTCGAGGTTCGAGGTCGGCACGCCGACCGAGAGGTAATAGCCGGTCGGCACGTTGTCCAAGTTGTGCAGTTCGATCGTGTCGGTGCCGTCGCCGCCGTTGAACTCGCTGTTCGCCAGGACCGGCGCATCGACGATCAGCGTGTCGTTGCCGGCCTCGCCGAACAGGCGGTTCGCTCCGTCGTTGCCGTTCAGGGTGTCGTTGCCGTCACCACCGTAGAGCGTGTCGTTGCCGCCCTTGCCCAGCAGCACATCGTTGCCCGTGCCGCCGTATAGGGTGTTTTCGGCGGAGGTACCGATCAGCGTGTCGTTGCCGAAGTTACCCGTGGCGTTGTTGACCCCGGCATAGTCGGCAAGATCGATCACGTCGTCGAAGATCGTCCCCGCCACCGCAGGGTTCGACGGGGTTATGATCCCGCGCGTCAAGAACACCAGGCTGGGCGACTGACCCGAGATCTGGAACGAGAGACTGTCGATGCTGGTGACCGTGTCGGTGCCGAGGAAGGCCGCCGAACCGAGGCCTTTGACCGTGGCCGAAGCCGATCCGGCATCGGTCGGAGTGACCTCGAACACCGTCTCGGCGAAAGTCCCGCCGACCAGGCGGTTGACGAGCACCTTGCCGTCCGCACCCTGGACGAGTGTCAGCGTGCCCGGCGTGTCGGCCGGCAGCACGAACTGCGCCTGGTCGGAGGTGCCGGCCCCGCCGTCGATGCTGTCGTCGCCGGCACCGCCGTTCAGGATGTCGTTGCCATCGCCGCCGAACAGAGAATCGTTACCGCCATTGCCGATCAGCGTGTCGTTGCCCGCGCCGCCGTAGAGCGTATTGACGGCATCGGTGCCGATCAGGGTGTCATTGCCGAAATTGCCCGCGGCCACCGCATAGCCCGAATAGTCGGCCAGGTTGATCGTATCTCCCAGGAACGAGCCGACCACCGGCTGGTTCGAGCCGGGCACGGCGTAGGGAGTCGCGAACATCGCGATGCTCTCGTTCTGGCGGCCGAGGATCTGGAACACCAAATCCTCGACATTGGTGATCGTGTCGGTGCCAAGGAAGGCCGCCGAACCGAGCCCGGTGACGGTCGCCGCGCCGACGCCGGTCGGGGTGATCTCGAACACGGTTTCGGCAAAAGTGCCACCGGTCACCGTACCGTTGCTGAACGTGCCGCCGACGATGCGATTGACTAGGATCTTGCCGTCGGTGCCTTCGGCGAACTGGAAGGCGCCCTCGGTCGTGTCCGGCATCACGAACAGCGCGCGATCGCGATCGCCGCCGTTCGCCCCGCCGTCGATCGTATCGTTGCCGCCGCCGCCGATCAGGATGTCGGCACCGTCGCCGCCGAAGAGCTGATCGTCACCGCCATTACCGATCAGGGTATCGTTGCCCGCGCCGCCGCTCAGCGTGTTGGCATCGTCGCGACCGAACAGCGTGTCGTTGCCGAAACTGCCCGCCAGGACGTTAATCGTCGGATAGGCGGCCAAGTCGATCGTGTCGTTGAGGATGGTTCCGAGCACGAGGGGCGTGCCGGTCGTCACCGTCAGCGGCGTGAGCTGGACCGCGATCGTCTGCCTGTTCGGGATCTGGAAGCTCAGGTCGTCGATATTGGTGACGGTATCGGTGCCCAGGAAGGCGGCCGAACCGAGCGCGGTCACGACCGCGGCGCCGGAGCCGCCTGGGGTAATCTCGAACAGCGTCTCGGCAAAGGTGCCGCCGGTGACCAGGCCATTGGCATCGATCGTCCCGCCGGTCACGCGGTTGACCAGCACCTTGCCGTTCTGTCCTTCGGCAAACTGCAGAGCGCCATCGGTGTTCGAAGGCAGGACGAACAGCGCCCGGTCACGGTCGTTGCCGCCGGCCCCGCCGTCGAGCGTGTCGTTGCCTGCGCCGCCGACCAGGGTATCCGACCCGCCGCCGCCGTTGAGCACGTCGTTGCCAGCCTCACCCGAGAGGAAGTTGGCACCGGCATTGCCGGTGATCGTGTCATTGCCCTCGCCGCCGTTGGCGCTGATGTTCACCGAGGCGTCGACACCCGGATAAAGCGCGGCCAGGTCGATCGTATCGTTGGCCAGCGACCCGCTGACATTGGCGCTGTTGTTCGCCACGGCCCCCACCCGCGGGGCCAGATCGAGTACGAGGATCTGATTTGCGGGGATTTCGGCGGGGTAGTGCTCGACGAGGAAATGCAGTTGCTCGACCGCGTTGACCGTATCGGTGCCGAGGCTCGCCATGCGGTTGAGGCCCGTCACCTGGGCCGCGCCATTGCCGCCCACGGTGATGCTGAAAAGGTCTTCGTAGCTTGCGTCGGTCTGCGTCAGCCGCGCGCGGAACTCGCCCGGCGCGATCGCGACCAGGGACAGACTTCCCGTGGTGCCGCGCGGGATGACGAAGGCGGCGACGTCTGCGCTCCCACTGCCGCCGTTGATCACGTCGTTGCCTTCGCCGCCAGTCAGGTAGTCGTCGCCATCGCCGCCGTTGAGCGTGTCGTTACCCGCATCGCCCCACAGGAAATTGCGCCCGGCATTGCCCGTGATGGTGTCATCGCCGGTGTTGCCGTTGGCGTTGAGTTCCACACTCGTCGACGCGCCGGGATAGAGCGTGCCAAGGTCGATCACATCGTTGGTGATCGAGCCGCTGACGGTTGCGCGGCCATCGGCCACGGCCGGCACAAAAGGCGCGAGGTTGAGGCCGAGGAACTGCTCGGGCGGTACGTCTTGCGGATAGTGCTCGACGAGGAAATGGAGCTGCTCGATGCTCGTCACGGTGTCCGTGCCGAGCCCGGCCATGCTGCCGAGCCCCTGCACCGTCGCCGCGCCGGTCCCGGTCACGGTGACGCGGAACAGATCCTCGAAGCTGCCGTTCGCCTGGATCAGGCGCACGAAGAACAGGCCCGGCGTGGCGTCCTGAACGAGGCTCAAGCTGCCTGTCGTATCGCGGGGGATGACGAAGGAGGCGATGTCCGAACCCGGCCCGCCGTCGATCGTATCGTTGCCGCCGCCGCCGCTCAGGTAATCGTTGCCGAGATCACCGAACAGTTGGTCGGCATCGGGGGTGCCGAAAATGGTGTCATTGCCCGAATTGCCGCGGGCCAGGTGAAGGTTCGGATATGCGCCGAGGTTGACGTTGTCGTCGAGGATCGAGCCCTGCACGAAGGGATCGTTACCGCCGACAACGCCCTGGCCGATCGCCAGCGTGACGATCTTGTCGTTCGGCAGCGGGTCCGGGTAGTGTTCGATGTAGACGTGGATCTGCTCGATATTGGCCAGCGTGTCGGTGCCGAAGCTGGCCTGGGAATTGAGGCCCTGCACCGTCGCCGCGCCGAGCCCGTTCACCGTGATGCGGAACACATCCTCGTTGCTTCCACCATTGGTCAACTTCACCGTGAACTGGCTCGGCGTGTCCTGAACCAGGCTCAGAGTGCCCGCGAGCCCCTTGGGCATGACGAAGGCTGCGACGTCGGTGCCTGTGCCGCCGTCGATCGTGTCGTTGCCGGCCCCGCCGCGGATATAGTCGTCTCCGCCCGCACCGTTCAGCGTGTCGTTGCCGGCATCACCCGACAGGTTGTTCCGGCCTTCGTGGCCGGTGATGACGTCGTCGCCGGTGTCGCCGTTGGCGTTGAGCTCCACGCTCGTCCCCGCCCCCGGATAGAGCGCGGCCAGGTTGATCGTGTCGTTGCCGATCGAGCCGCTGACATACGCGACGTTGTTTACCACCGCGGGGACGAACGGCGCGAGATTGAGCACGACGATCTTGTCGGGCGGTATCTGGCCGCCACCCTGGTCGATCAGGAAATGCAGTTGCTCGACATTGGTGATCGTATCGGTGCCGAAGCCTTCTTCCGCGGCGCCGAGCCCTTGGACCGTGGCCCCATTGCCCGTGCTGGTAATGCGGAAAATGTCCTGGGCCGTTCCGCCGGGCGGCGTGAGCTTGATGAAGAACTCGCCGGGACCGCCGGCGACGAGGCTCAGGGTGCCCGCGACACTGCCGGGAATGATGAAGGACGCAATGTCCGAGCCGGTCCCGCCATCAATCGCATCGTCACCCGCACCGCCGACCAGGTAGTCGTCGCCGTCCCCACCGTTCAGCGTGTCGTTGCCGTCGCCCGCGAAGATCGTGTCGTTGCCGACGTTGCCGTTGAGAATATCCTTGCCATCACCACCGTTGAGATGGTCGTTCCCGCCGCCGCCGATGACGTAGTAGGTGCCCGGGTGATCTCCGACGTTGAGCGTATAGTCGAGATTGTCGCCGCCCGTGACCACGACAACGGAATCGTCCGCGCTCCAGCTCTCGAGGACCAGCGGCTTCAGCGAGAAGGTGCCACCACCCTGGGGCGCGACGACGATCAAGCTATCGGAGCCAGCGCCACCGGCGACGTTGGTCACGCTGCCGAGTTGCTGCGCGAGGACGACCGCGCGCAAGGCCTCGCCGGTCTGCGAGGCGAAAGCGATCCGCTCGACATTCGAGATCGCGCCAGAGGGCAGTTGGATTGTCGGGCCACCGCTGGGCGCGGGCGCCATCGCCCCGGCGTGCAGCTCAAGCGTGTCGTAGCCGTCGCCGCCGTTGAAGACGCTGCCCGCGACCACCGGATTGTCGATGATCAGCGTGTCTTCGCCCGGCCCGCCGTCGAGCTGGTCCTTGCCGCCGCCGCCGTTGAGCGTGTCGTTGCCGCCGTTGCCCTGGAGAATGTCGTCACCGGCGCCGCCGTAAAGGCCGTTGTCTTCGCCCGTGCCGATCAGCGTGTCGTTGCCGAAATTGCCAGCGGCGACCTTGATCCCCTGTCCGGTGTAGTTTGCGAGATTGATCGTCTCGCCAATGAATGAGCCTACGACTACGGAATTCGGCCCGGTCGGCACGGCAAGGGGGGTGGCGAAAAGAACCACCGCCTTCTGGTCTTGAATCTGGAACACCAGATTATCGATGTTGGTCACGGTATCGGTACCGAGATAGGCCGCCGAGTTGCGCCCGATGACCGTTGCCGCGCCAAGGCCGTTCGGCGTGACTTCGAACAATTCCTCGACGACCGTGCCGCCGGTGGTGATGCCGTTGGCATCGACCGTACCGCCACTCACCAGATTGACCAGAATCTTGCCGTTCTGCCCTTCCGCGAATTGCAGAGTGCCGTTGGGTCCGGCCGGCAGGAAGAACACGGCCGCATCGCGATCCCCTCCACCCGCACCGCCGTCGATCGTGTCGTTTCCGGCCCCGCCGATCAGGGTATCGGATCCACCACCACCCAGAAGGGTGTCGTTGCGCGCCGTGCCCCGGATCTGTTCGCCGCTGGCGCTGCCGTTGATAGTGAAGCTGACGTCCGATCCCGCTTCGAAGACGTAGCCGGCACCGTCGAAGCCCTCCCCGGGAGCAAGATCGACCACGATCTGTCCCTGCCCGTCGAGGATGAGATTGGTCGGCAGCCCCGCCATGGTGCCGCCGCCGACCGTCAGCACCGTCGGCAATTGCGAGACGTTGTTGGCCAGGGTGCTGGTGAAGGCCGGCTGCAGGTAGAGGCCTTCGATCGACACCAGCGTGCCTTGGAAGTTGACGTTGCCGCCTATCGCCAGGAAGTCCGTTCCGGCGCCGCCATCGAACAGGCTGCCTGCGAAGGTCAGCCCGGTCTCGCTGCCTGCGACGCCGTTGGCGTCGTTGGGGATCACATTCGTCGCTGCCAGCGTGTCGTCGCCGCCATTGCCATATAGCTGGTCGACACCACCGCCGCCGCCGATAAAGTCCATGTCGTCCGAGCCGTTGACGGTATCGTTGCCGCTGCCCGAAGCGAGCACTTGGACACCGACATGCGCAGAGCCGTTGAGCGTCACCGAGCTTGGGGTGCCGGCCACCGAGATCACCACCCTGTCGCTGGCGCGATAGGCGCGGTCGGTCGTCGACCAGTTGGTGTAGGTGAAGCTCGGCGCCGTGAAGGCGTAGCTGCCCGTCGACACCGCGCCGTTGCCACCGGCGATGGGCACCCCGCTGGCGACGCCAGAAGCGACGAGCTGGAGCACGTCGGTGCCTGCCCCGCCGACGAGCTCGGCGGTTGCCGACAGCCCGCCACCGACCTGGTTGGGGAAGGGCACTGCCTGGTTGTTGAACAGCGTCTGCCCGCCATAGCCGAGCAGCAGGTTGAGCCCCGTACTCGCCTGCGAGGCGAAATCCACGCGCTCGATCGAGGTCAGCGTGACGCTGCCGATCAGGTTGTAGCTGGTCGTAGCGATACCAGCGGGAAACAGCGTGGTGCCAACTGGCGTCACTCCCGCAATATTGTGCAGCTCTAGCGTATCCATGTCTGCGCCGCCGTTGAACGAACTGCCTGCGACCCCCGCCGTGTCGAGCACGATAGTGTCGTTGCCGGCGCCACCGTCGATCTGGTCCTGGCCACCGCCGCCGTTGATCGTGTCTTTGCCCGCGAGCCCGTTGATGACGTCGTTGCCCGAAGTGCCGTTCAGGATATCGTCGCCCGGAGTGCCGTCGATCATGCGCAATTCCCCCTTGTCGCGCGCCGCGCGATTTGCCCTTGCTTTGTCCGCACCTTGCCCGTGCGGCCTGCTGTGAGATTGTTTTCGGCAGGGATGGCGACCGGCGCGGGTCGGCCGGCTCACAAGCCGGGTGGTCCAGACCCGGCTTGGAGCTGCCGATCGACGGCGACTGCGCTATTCCGCTGCATTTTGTGGCGAACCCGTCGCTAACCACTAGATATGGCGGGATTTCCGGTCATCACCCATTTGGGTTGCAGCGCGAAATTAGGGACCGAAACCAGCATGGCGTCCCGGGTCAGGACAAGTCCTTCAAAAGGATCGCCAGCGCCGACTGATGCTCGGTCTGCGTCTTCTGGAATATCCGCTTGAGCTGGCTGCGCACGGTTTCGACCGAGACGTTGGCCGCGCGCGCGACCTCCTTGGGCCGCGTGCCGTGCGCGATCGATCGCGCCACACGGGCCTCGGTCGGGGTGAGATCGAACAGTGCGGCGATGATGTCGCTGGTGGGCAGCAGACGGTTCCCGGGCTTCGCCAGCACGGCGATGGTCCAAATGTTGCTGAACAGATCGCGCGCGTCGCGCAACGCGGGGACCAGATGCAGGATCGCCCGCCCCTCACCGCCCTGTCCGCGTACCGGGATCGATACGCCCTGACGGACCGTTCGCATTTCCGCCAGCGCGAGGGCAAGGCGCTCGTCGCTACGCGGCTCGACGATGCGCAGCCGGTGCTTCGAATCCTGCAACAGATCGTCGAAGGCGTCGGCGAAGAGCGGCGTGGCGGAGAGCACGCGCCCTTGCGCGTCGAGCACCGCGACCGAGGCACCGAGCGCCGAGAACACCTCGGACAGCGTGGTCGCACGCGCTTGCGCGACCTGGCTGCTCAGCGCAGCAGCCCTCGCGAGATGCGGACGATAGGAATCGAGCAGCGGCACCGCGGCACGCGAAGCGGCGTGGCTGCCGAAAGCCTCGAAGGCGATCGCGACGACGTCGTCCTGAGCCCCCTGGACGATCGTCGCCGCGCCGGCATCGGCGCCCCGCGGTATCAGGAACTCGGTGTACATCGGCATCTGCCGCATTTCCTCGGCCGAATGCGTATCGCTGTCGGTCAGGAACCCGGGATAGTCGGCGCGGGCGAGCAGCCGGCGCACGCGACTGTTGTCGCGGTTCCAGCCCTCGCGATCGAAGTCCCGCGAGACCTCGAACACCGACGGCGAAGAAATGACGGAAATACCCGTACCATTGTTGAGAATGAAGTTGCCGCCCTGCGCGCCGACGATCTTGGCGATGTTTTCGAGTACCGTGAGCCAGCGATCGGGAAAGGCCCCGGCTTCGTAGATGTCGGCAATCGTGTCAGCGTGCATGCCATCCCCCAATGGCCGTAACACCGCCGACTATGCTACAAGCGCATTGCTGTGTACATCTTTGTATTCGCACCCGAAATGGCACAGGCGAAGGCCATCTGAGGCGATCCGCCGTAGTGATCGATCCCCTCGCCGGCCACGGTCACCCGAGCATGCTTTCGCTCTTCGTAGACAGAGTAGTGCGGTGCCGGAAAAAGCGGATCGGCGAAGGCGCCGATCGCGATGGCAACGAGGCCGGGCGTGCAGCACGAGCGCAATTGCCACAGGCACAAGTTGCGCCCCGTTCATCTATAAGCCTTTGTAATCCCGGACCGATGTTGCGGCCACAGCGCGGTCGGGTAAGGCACGATAGCTCCACTCTGGAGCAGGTTCGGCACGACCTGCGTGCACAACTGACCACAAAAGTAATGCGGAGTTAACTGCCTCCTCGGGATATACCTAGCGAGGAGGCATCATGCAGAATAGTTTGCGCGGGGAGGCGATCATTTGGGCCGATGTGGCCAAATGCATCTGCATCATCCTCGTTGTTCTCCTGCACATGGAAGATCATATCAGCGCGTCCGGCTGGTCGCGCGATGACGATGCCATTGCTGCGTGGCACGCAATAAACATGTTCCTCCGGCCGATCCGCCTTCCCATGCTATTTCTCGTATCAGGAATGCTTTCATCGCAATCCATTATGAACCGGGATTCCGATACCATCCGAAAATACCTGATAAAGCCGGCCTATCTGTATTTTCTGTGGGGGACGATATTCGTATTCCTGATCCCCCTCCATCCCGACAGCGAGACTATTTCCCTCAGCCTCGCAGATCGCATGGCGCGCGTATTGCTGGTCGCATCGCCGGCCTGGTACCTGCTGGCACTGGCAGGGTTCTATTGCATCGCCACGGTGACGCGCAGACATGACCTGCGCTGGCTGCTGCTGATCTGCGCTCTGATTTCGATCGGCGGCTCCTTCATCGAGCAATCGACGGGCGCGAACGTGCACAAGCTTGCCCGATGCCTGGTATTTTTCATCGTCGGCGTTCGCCTGCGCGACAATCTGCTGGCCTATTCCGCGGCGGCGACCCCGCGCCTTCTGGTCGTGAGCGGTATCTTCTTTCTTGGCGCCGGCACCCTGAGCGCCGCGATCGACCGCTATCTCCTGCCCGTCGATCTCATGGCGGCTGCCTTCTCGCTGCAACTGGCGGGTGTGATCGCCAAGCATTGCCGGGGCTTGGCCCAGCCGGCACGCTGGCTCGGCCAGCGCACGCTCCACATCTACCTGCTGCACTTCCCGCTGCAGGCGCTGCTCAGTCATGCCGTGCGTTACAATGCCGACCCGGCACTGCTCGACAGTTGGCTGGCCTGCATGCTCTATCCACTCACCGCGACGCTGCTGATCGTCCCTGCATCGCTCATCCTCGGCGAGGCGATGCAGCGATGCGGCTTTGGCTGGATGTTCGACCTTCCCCGTTGGCAAACCGCCGAACCGAAGCCCGCAACCGCCTGAGGCAACGCGCGCCCCCGACACCGTCGCAGTTTGGGACGGTGGCCGCCCGCCCCTTTGCCAAGCAGCCCGATTCTGGCATTCTCGCTTCCTTGGAATCGCAAGGGAGCAGGAGCCATGTCACCGCCGTTCGCGCACCGTGCGCTCACCGCGCTGCAATGCGCCGTCACGCTCGTCGCGATCCTCGGTGGGATCGGCCTGATCGCCTGGCTCGCCGGCCTCGTCGCGATCGCGGACCTACCCTATGCACTGAGCGGGGTCTTCGGCGGCTCCTTCGTCATGGGGCTGATCAAACAGCGTCAACCGGCACGCACCGCCTACCGCGCCTGACACAGCCGCTCGACCGCTAGCCGGAAGGCGAAGCGGCGGCGGATTCGCACAGCCTCGGACGCCACGCCCGCCTCATCGAGGATTGCTCGCCACTCATCCGGCCGGAACGACCGCGCGATCGATAGGCGGCCATCCTCGCGCACGATGCGATGGACGCGCAGCAGCCGTGCGAGCAGCGGATAGCCCCAATAGGCGAAGCCGTGGCGATGAAGGTCGCAGATCAGCCAACCCTGACGCGCCTGATCTTCCATGTGGCGGATGAAAGCCTGGAGTTGCCCGTCGGTCATGTGATGAGAGACCTGGCTCGAGATGATGAAATCGAACGGGCCGGCCTGGTCGCGATAGTCGCCCACGCGATAGTCGATCGCCATGTCCGACGGCGTCGCCGCGCGTGCCGCGGCCAGGCTGTTCGCGTTGAGATCGACGCCGACGAGATCGACCGCGATCTCGCGCCTTTCCGCCCAGCGATGGATCGCGCGCAGCACGTCGCCATCGCCGAAGCCAACGTCGAGCAGGCGAAAGCGCCTCTGCTCGCCGGCCGCGCGCGCAAGGAAGGCCAAGGCGGGCCAGGCGGTGAAGGTCCAGCGGTTCACCCGCGCGAGATCGTGAAGCACGCGGGCATAGACCGCCGGATCGAGGTCCGGCGCGTCCATCTGCTCTTCCTGCCGGCTGCGGATCGAGAGATCGGCCATGCTGCCTTATAGCCGATCCACCGCCGCCGCGAAGCGGATCAGGCGCCCCAGGGCTTGCTGCGCGCATGCTCCGAGATCGAGGCCTTGACCGACATCCTGCCGACGCGCGGGATCTCGATCGTCATCGTCTCGCCCGGCAGGACCGGGCCGACGTCGGCCGCGCCCGACATGAAGATGTCGCCTGGGTAAAGCGTCATCTGGGTCGAGGCGAAGGCGATCATCTCGGCCGGGCTGCCGGTCAGATCAGCGAAGCTGCGCTCGCCGCGCAGGTCGTCGTCGATCCAGAACTTGTAGCCAAGCTCGGACGGGTTCGGGATCTCGTCGGCGGTGACCAGCCAGGGACCGATGATGCCATAGGTGTCGAACGACTTGCAGAAAGCCCAGTCCTCGCGCTCGGGCTTGAGCGTCGAATCGAAGGCGCAGGCATAGCCGGCGACATAGTCCAGCGCCTCGTCGACGCTGACGGGGCGGTCGATCGTCTTGCCGATGACGAAGGCCAGCTCGGGCTCGTGCACCGTGGTGCGATCGGGCCAGCGAATCTGCAGGCCCTCGCTCGGGCCGGCCAGCGCGGTCGCGACCTTGCCCATGAAGCCGATCATGCCGAAAGGCGCGCCCATATGCTTCCAGTTGCCCGCGCCGCAGACGAATTTGGGCGGGTTGGCGACGGGCGAGAGCAGGTTCACCGCGTCGAGCGCGATCGCCGGCTCGCTCTTGGACAGTTCTTCCATGCGCGGGCGCAGGTCGGCGAGATTGGCGATCACCTGATCGCCCAGAGGCACGGGCCAGCGCAGCGGTGGCAGCATTTCGGTGACCTTGGTCACGTCATGGATACCGTCGTCCTCGACGATGCCCAGGCGCGGCGTGGCGGCTCCGTCGGCCTTCAAGGTGAAGCGGCAGATCTTCATGTGATTATGTCCTTGGCTATCCTGTCCCGATTGCCGCGAGGCATAACAGCGCCCTCGCCCACGACGCCAGCGGCGGTGTCGATTATCGGACGCTCGGCAGGTAGGCGTGGATGGGCTGCGGGCTTTAGCCATAGCCTTGCCCTCTGGCTGTCAGTTAGAATTTTATGATCCACTCAGTATCACAAAATTTGACAGGCTCTCGGCTTTGGCGCAGACATCGTCCAGACAGGCGTCCGGCAACGGACCGAGGGGAGATACCATGCGCGACTACACCGACGTCGATTTCTACACCGACACTTCGCTGGTCGAGGATCCGCACTCCTATTTCGACTTCCTGCGCGAGCAAAATCCCGTTCAACGCCTGCCCTATCGCAATGTCGTCGCGGTAACCGGCTACGAGGAGACGATCCAGGTCATGCTCGACGCCGAGCACTTCTCGAGCGTCAACGCGGTCAACGGGCCGATTCCCGACTTGCCGTTCAAGCCCCAGGGCGACGACATCACCGCCGAGGTCCGCGCCGCGCGCAGCAAGATCGCCTATTCGGACCAGGTCGTCACCGAGGACGGCAAGCGCCATGCCGACCTGCGCTCGATCCTGGCCATGCTGTTCACGCCGAGCCGGCTCAAGGCGCTCGAACCGAGCCTGCGCTCAACCGCCGACACGATGATCGCCGAATTTGCAGGCGACGGTAAGGTCGATCTCGTCGCGCAGTACGGCGGTCCCTATGCGACCCTGGTCATCGCCGACCTGCTCGGCGTGCCGCACAAGGATCGGCCACTGTTCCGCAAGTACCTGGAGAACGCGATCCCCGCCGAAGTCGGCGGCGAGGTCGACATGGCCAACAGCGGCTTCGCCAAGATCGGCAAGCACATCTTCGGCTACATGACCAAGCGCCGCCTGCTCAACAAGCCGGGCATCAAGCAGCTGCGCCAGCTGCTGGGCAGCGACGACAGCGGCGAGATCCTGACCGAAGTCGCGCTGGCCAAGTTCCCCGACGGCTCGCTGCCCTCGCTGGTCGACGTCACCAGCCTCGGCGCCTTCCTGTTCGGCGCGGGCCAGGACACGACCAACCGCCTGCTCTCGAACGGCTTCCGCATCCTCGCCGAGCGCCCCGACATCCAGGAAGAGCTGCGCGCCGATTCCAAGCGCATCGGCGCCTTCCTCGAAGAGCTGTTGCGTTTCGAGGGCTCGGTAAAGAGCGGCGGCCGGCTCTGCGTTAAGACCACGACGGTCGGCGGGGTCGAGATCAAGGCGGGCACGACCCTGCTGCTCTCGCACATGGCGGCGAACCGCGATCCCAAGCGCTTCGATAACCCGCACGCCTTCGACATGAACCGCCCCAAGGCCAAGGAGCACCTCGCCTTCGGCCGCGGCGCGCACACCTGCATCGGCGCACCGCTCGCGCGCAAGGAAGTGACCGTGTCGATCGAGCGGCTGCTCGCGCGGATGGGCAACATCCGGCTCGACGAGGAATTCCACGGCCCCGAGGGCAACCGCCGCTTCGACTACGAGCCGACCTACATCCTGCGCGCGCTCAAGAGCCTGCACCTGAAGTTCGACCCGATCGGCTGATCGGCCAGTGTGGCGGAAACTCGCCCCGATCGTCTGATCGGGGCGGGCTCGGTCAGACAATCGGCGTGCCTTCGGGCGACATCGTCGATTCGCATTCGACCACCGTGGCGATGCGCATGGTCGGCCGGTGGAAGAACTTGAGCTCGTCCTCCACGACCTGATCGGGCATCACCGTCGTGGTGATGTAGTCGAGCGTACCCCGGAAGCCGGCCTCGTTGTCGAACCACATCTCGGTCACCACGTCGTAGGGCAGTTCATCGTTGGTGCCGCTTTCGGCGTGCGGCTGCGGCTCGAGATAGCGGCGGACGTAGCGCGCGATGCCCGACATGTAAGGCGCGCAGAGCGGGACGTGGTTGTTCTCGTAGTAGTCGCGGAATTCTGCCATGCTGATGCCCGGCTTGCGCTTCATCAGCAGCAGGATCTTCCAGTAGGTCTTGTCGGCCATCGCCCCGCCCCCTCAGCGCAGCATGCGCGCGCGCAGACGGCCAATCTGCTCGGGACCGACCTGGAGTTCGCGATCGAGGAAGCCCTCGATCGAACCATAGTCCTTGCGCAGCTGGTCGAAGGCGGCGTCAAGATAGGCACCGTCGACACCGATCAGCGGCGCGGTGACGTCGGCGGGCAGCCGCGACAGCATTGGCGAGATCGAGGCGCTCAGCGTGTTCATGCCGGGCGCGCCGTTGCTCAGCAGGAAGTCCTGCTTCACCGTCTCGTAAGGTACGCCCAGCGCGGTCAGCACCAGCGCCGTGGCAATGCCCGTGCGATCCTTGCCCGCGGTGCAGTTGACCACCACCGGCCCCGTACCGGCGACGAGGCTGGCGAAGAGTTCACGATAGGCGGGCACCTGCTCCTTAGGCATCTTGCGATAGGCCATGGTCATCATGGTCCGCATGTTCTCGCCGGTTAGCTTGCTGGGATCCGAGAACAGCGAGCCCATGTCGCCCATCGACATGGCATAGTCGCGGGTCCAGTAGACGTCGCCGAATGCGGCCTGCTGGCTATAGGTGTCGCTCTTGCGCTCCATCGTCGTGCGCAGGTCGACGATGCGCGCGACATGGAGCTTGGCGAAATCCGCCTTGCCCTTGTCGCTGAGGCTGCCCAGCGGTCCCGAGCGGAAGAACAGGCCGCTCTTCACGGTCTTGCCGTCGGCGGTGTGCATTCCGCCGAGATCGCGGAAATTGCGCGTCCCCTCGAGGAAGACGAAGCGGCTGTCGTAAGTGGTGGCCGCCGACGCCTGGGCATGATCGTGCGCATGCGCAGCGACGGGGGCCGCGGTCTCGGCAAAGGCCGGAGCGGTCAGCGCGAGGAGCGAGAGAGCGAGAGCAGTACGCAGCATGGGTAGGTCCTTTGGGATTCAACCGATTTTGGGATAGTCGCGAGCCTTCGGCATCAACAGGAACAAGGTGCTGCCGACGACGATAGACCCGGCGATGACGAAGAGGAACGGTTCGAAGCTGTCATATCGCGCCAGCGTATAGCTGACGCCGAGCGCGCCGGCGGCCGAGGCGAGGAACGCGGCGATCATGTGCAGGCCGAGCGTCGTGTTGTAGATTCGCATCTTGAAATAGCGCGCGACGATGAAGGGCATGATGTCGGTCTCGGCACCGACCGAGAGCCCGACCAGGAACATGGCGACGGCTATGACCGTGAAGGCATCGAACGAGGTGCCGAGTATGGCGAAACCGACAGCCGGGATGATCATCGAGAAGAACGTCACCAGCGGCGTCGAAAAGCGGTCGAGCGCCAGACCGCAGGCGACGCGACCGATGAGCGTGCCCAGCACGTAGATCGAGGCGACGTTCGCCGCGGTCTGCGTCGTGAGCCCCTGGTCGATCAGCATGAGATTCATTTGCGAGGAATGCAGTTGCGTCTGCAGCAGGCAGAGGAAGGTCGCGATCAGGATCAACCAGAACAGCGGCGCCGCGAGGATGATGCGATAGTCGTCGCGCGTGGTCGCTTCGACCGGTGATGCGACCGTTTCGGACGAGGCATTGGGATCGACGATTTGCCCCGAGGTCTTGGGCACCAGCGCCACAGCAATCAGCCCACAGATGCAGCACAGTGCGCCGAGCAGGACGTAAGACATCCGCCAGCCGATGTCCTCGATCAGCATGTTGAGCAGCGGCAGCAGCGGCGCCGCGAAGGCGGCGGGCGCACAGTTGACGATCGTCAGAGCCAAGCCGCGCGCCTGCGTAAAACTCTCCGCGACGACGCGTGTGTAGACCAGGGTGCCGGTCATCGAACCGATGATCAGCACGAAGGTGAACAGCGCGAAGTAGACATAGAGATTGCCGCCCATCAGGCTGTAGCCAATGAAGCCCGGCATGATCAGCAGCGAGCCGATCAGCGCCACGCGGCGCACGCCGAAGCGGTCGGTCCAGCGGCCGATGATCGGCAGGAACGGCAGCATGATCAGCATGGTCAGCCCGATCAGCGCGAACTCGGCCCGGCTCCAGCCGAAGGCCTTGATCAGGTGCGGCGCGAAGATCGAATTGGTATAGGCGAACAAGGGCAGGCTGGTTCCCACGCCCAGGCTCGCCGCCACCAGCGGCCGGACGTTCCGGCGCAGTTCGCCCAGATAGCTCAAGCGGCTCTCCCATTGTCGTTCGGCCGCATGCTGGGGCTCGTTGCGAACATCTTGTCGGCGGAATTGGTGCTTGTCGAGGGTGCTCAGCCGACCTTCTCTCGCCCGCGCGGCAGCAGCAGGAAGAGGAAGCCGCCGACCGTGATCGTTGCCGAGACGAAGTAGAGGAACGGCGAGAAGCTGTCGGTCAGCTTCAGGGTCAGGCTGATCGCCCCCGCCCCAAGGCCCGCGGTCAGGAAGGTCACGCAGTGCACGAGGCCCAAGGTCGAATTGTAGATGCGGATGTTGAAATAGCGCGACACGAGGAAGGCCATGATGTCGACCTCGGCACCCACCGACAGGCCGACGAGGAACATCGAGAAGCCGATCACCGGCAGGGTGTTCCAGTCGGTGCCGAGCAGGAACAGGCCGATCGCGGGAATGCCCATCGACAGAGCCGTGACAATCGGCGTCGAATAGCGATCGAGCGCCAGCCCGCAGACGATCCGGCCCAGCAGGGTGCCGAAGGCGTAGATCGACACCATGGTCGCCGCCTCCTGCGTGGTGATGCCGTTGTCGAGCAGCATGATGTTCATCTGCGAGGCGTGGAGCGGCGTGTGCAGCATGCACAGGAACATGGCGACGACGATGATCCAGAAGGTCCGGCTGCGCAGGATCACGCCGTAGTCCTCGCGCGCAGAACCCGGCGTCGCGTCCGGCTTCGGTGCCAGGGGCACCACCGGCACGGCGTCGAGCTTGCGCGAGGGCCGGATCAGCATCAGCGCGCTCACCCCGCCGACCAGCGAGACCATGCCCATCGCCAGATAGCAGGCGCGCCAGCCGAATTCGATGATGCCCCAGTTGAGCGCGGGCACGACGACCATCGCCAGCGCCGCGGGAACGCAGTTGAGGATCGTCAGCGCCAGGCCCTGCGCCTGGACGAAGTTCTCGGCGATCAGGCGCGAATAGACGAGCGGCCCGGTCGTGCTGCCAACGGCCATGACCACGACCGAACAGGCCATGAAGTAGTAGAAATTGCCCCATTGCAGCGCATAGCCGACGAAGCACAGCGGCACGAGCACCGTGCCCAACATGGCGACGCGACGCACGCCGAGCCTGTCGGTGAAGCGGCCGACGAAGGGAAGGATGAAGACCGTGGTCAGCATGGTCAGCCCGATCAGCGCGAACTGCGCGCGGCTCCAGCCGAACTCCTTGACGAGGTGCGGCGCGAAGACGCTGCTCGTATAGGCGAACAGCGACAGGCTGGTGCCGCAGCCGAGACTGGCCGCAAGCAGCGGTTTCGCGTTGTCGCGCAGTTCCCCCAGATAGCTCACGCGGCTCTCCCCCGGTGTTTTCTTTGTCGTTCAGCCGCATTCGGGGCCTTGTCGTCGCACTGTGTCAGGCAAGAACGCGGCGTTGTCGAGAGCGCGCGTTTGCCCGATAGCGCGGGAACAGCCTGGGAGACCGAAGACGTGGCCAGCGACCTGATCCTCACCCAAGCCGATGCCGGCGTGTTCACGATCACGCTCAACCGCCCCGACAAGCTCAACGCGCTGCTGCCCGAGATGCACGGTCTGCTCGAAGTCGCGTTCGACCGCTTCGCCGCCGACGAGGCGCTCCACGTCTGCGTCGTCAAGGGCGCGGGCGAGCGAGCGTTCTGCGCGGGCAGCGATCTCGCCGCGTTCCAGGCCGAGGGCGGCGCGCCCTATCCCAAGACCGGCTATGCCGGCCTAGCCCAGCGCTACAACCTGACCAAGCCGGTGATCGCCGCGGTGAACGGCATCTGCCTCGGCGGCGGCTTCGAACTGGCGCTGGCCTGCGACATGATCGTGGCTTCGGACAAGGCGATCTTCGGCCTGCCCGAACCCAAGGTCGGCCTGATCGCGATCGGCGGCGGCGTCCACCGGCTGGTCCGGCAGGTCGGGATCAAGCAGGCGATGGGACCGTTGCTGACGGGCCGCAACATCGGCGCGGCCGAGGGCAAGGCCATGGGCTTCGTCAGCGAACTGGTTGCGGCCGCGGACGTCGATGCCAAGGTCGCCGAGATCTGCGCGGCGATCGTCGCCAACGCGCCGCTGGCGGTACGGCTGAGCAAGGAACTGGCCCTATGGAGTCTCGACCAGCCCACCCTGGCCGATGCCCTGGAAGGACAGACCGAGCACCCGTCGTTCCGCCGCTGGCGCGCTTCGGACGATGCGGTCGAAGGCCCCAGGGCCTTCGCCGAGAAGCGCAAGCCCGAATGGACGGGACGCTAGCTTCAGATCCTCCCCTGCAAGGGGAGGTGGCATTCACGCAGTGAATGACGGAGGGGTGTCGCCCTCTCGATAGCAGGACACCCCTCCACCACGCGCTTCGCGCGCGGTCCCCCTCCCCTTTCAGGGGAGGATCAACCGAGCCCCAGCTTGCGGTGATCCCAGCTCATTACCGTATCGGGCACGACCGAGACGACCACGCGCTTCTCGGCCATCGACTCCGCGATCACCGCGACCTCGCTGTCGTCGAGCCCCTTGTGGTTGCGCGCGACGAGCAGCTTCATCAGCCGCAGCAGCTCTGCGCCGTCGTCGATGATCGTCGCACGCCCCTTGATCGATACGCCGCGCAACTCGCTGTATTCGGTGCCCTGTTCGATCAGCAGCGCCACGCGCGGATTACGGCGCAGGTTCACCACCTTCTGCGACTTGCCATAGGTCTCGAACAGCCAGGCCTCCCCTTCGCGCGCGAACCAGACGGTGGTCAGATGCGGCGCGCCATCCTGGTCGAGCGTTGCGACCTGCAGGCTCTTGCACTCGTCGACCAAGGCCGCGATCCCGGCCTCGTTCATCCGGATCGCGTCGCGCATCTTGGCCATGGGAATCCGCCCTAGCTAATCGCCTTCAGGAAGTTCAGGCGTCCCTCGCGCCCCTCGTCGCGCAGCGAGACGAGGTCAAGCTGGAACTCGATCTCCTCCATCGGCGTCTGCACGCGCGGATTGCCCGTCCAGTAGACGACGCGGCATACGCGCTTGGCGATGCGCCAGCCCTCGGCAGTCCGCACCCATTGGTCGTCGTAGTAGCCGGTGCCGTCCCAGACCGGCGGATCACCCGCGGCATGACGGATCAGCCGCCAGGACCCGTAGGTGTGCGACGACGCGCGATCGCCGTCGACCTGGACCAGGTGGTTGATCATCATGTGCTGGGTCGCGTCGAACAGTTCGTGGAACGAGCCGAAATCTGCCTTGAACTGCGCGCGGTCGGTCCAGTGCGAGGTCGCGCCGTAGTCGGCGTCGCAGTCCTCGGTGAAGATACGGTCGAACAGGTCCCAGCGCTGGGTATCCATGGCCAGGCCATAGAGGTTGATCTGTTCGACGATGTCCTCGCGATCGGCCATCGCTTTTCTCCCGTATCGCCGTCCCCGCTCGCGCGGGGGACGGCGGGGTCTATCACACCGGCAGGCTGACTTCGGCCGTCCCCTTGAGGATCGTGTCGCCGGTCTGCGTGGTCATCTTGGTCTGCACCTTGACCATCGGGCCGCCATAAGGCGAGCGGTCGATCTTCTCGATGACCTCGCCGTCGACATAGGTCACGTCGCCCTCGAAGGCGGGGCTGCGGAACTGGGTGACCGAGTGCCAGATATAGCCGTCGTGGCCGGCCCAGTAGGCGATCGTGTCGAGGTGCCAGGCGTTCATCGACGAACCGTAGCCATAGACCCCGCCCATGCCGACCTGCTCGCCCTTGTCGGCGTTGATATGACCGGACGAGGGGCCGGCGTGAAGCCCGTCACCCTCGCGCGGATCGATCTTCCGCGCCTCGTGATCGTAAGTCATGTTCGCGGCGAAGCCGGCGTCTTCCTTGGCCGGGTCGACCGCGCCCTCGGGCACGTTCCAGCGCCAGGTGCCCCAGATATTCTGGCGATGCGCACGGCATTCGAGCGCGAAGGTCACGCGGCTGTGCGGACCGATCACGCGGCGCGGCAGCTTGTCGCCGACCTTGACGTCGGCATAGCGCGGCGAGACGCCGTCGCGGTTCGACAGGATCCAGGCCAGGCGCACGCGCTCGACTTCCTCGAGCTCGCTCTTCGTCCAGAGCTTGGGCGGGACGTTGCCCTTGTCGTAGACCTTCCGCTTGGCCGCCTCTTCCACGAGGTAGCGGATCGAGGTCGCGCGTTCCTTGGCGACGAGCGCGCCGTGCTGGTTGCGGTGGACCGTGTCACCGTCGGCGAACATCGTCGGACCGGCGAAGGCGGTGTCGGTGACCTTGTAGCCGGCGAAGGTGCGCTCCTGCGTGAGCTTGTCGCCGGGGCGGATCGGGTTGCCGTAGAACCACCATTCCTCGCCCGCGAAGATCAGGTGCGAACCGGGGATCTTGCCCACGCAAGACGGGTGGCAGCCGTGGCCATAGTCCATCGCGACGGTGAAGCTCTGCGGCGCGACGATGCCGCCGAACTTGCTGTTCGCCGCGAAGTTCTGGTCCCAGTGCAGCGGGTTCGCATAGTCCATCGCCTGGACCCAACGCCGGATGTCGGTCGCGTTGCAGGGATCCCACATCTCCGCGAAGACGATCGGCTTGCCGATCCACTTGTCGACGTCGCTCGTATCCAGCGTAACGCTACCCTCGGCCATGGACTATCCTTCCTCCCAAATCGTTCGCGAGCTTGGCGTCTTCCATGCGGCGTGCCAAACTGCGCGGCAGTTCATGCAGGCCCATCGGCAATAAGCGCGGCCCTGAAATCCGGCGCAGCTTATAGGAGAGGAACATGGCCACCGCAGCCCGGAACGCACCCATTGCCGCTGGCGACAAGCCGAGTGGCGATCACGTCTGGCGGATGCGTTGCGAGCTTGCCGCCGCCTATCGCCTCGTCGCGCTGTTCGGCTGGGACGATCATGTCGCCACCCACTTGTCGATGCGACTGCCCGACGGCACCTTCCTGCTCAATCCCTTCGGGCTGATGTTCGACGAGATCACCGCGTCGAGCCTGATGCGGCTCGATCTCGACGGCAATCTCGTCGAGCCCTGCGACTTTCCGACCAATCCGGCGGGCTTCAACATCCACGCCGGCCTGCTCACCGCGCGACCCGACGCCAACAGCGTCATGCACCTGCACACGCGCGACGGCGTCGCGGTTTCGGCACTCGCCGAAGGCCTGTTGCCGCTGAGCCAGAACGCGCTCAACGTCTGGCACGACGTGGCCTATCACGAGTTCGAAGGCATCGCCTCGGCCGAGGACGAGCGCGAGAGGCTGGCCGCGGACATCGGCGGCAAGCACCTGATGATCCTGCGCAACCACGGCACCCTGACCCTGGGCCGCTCAATCGGCGCGGCCTTCACCCGGCTCTACATGCTCGAATGGGCCTGCACTGCACAGGTGCGCACCCTGTCGATGGGACGCCCGCTCCAACTCCCGAGCGAGGCGGTGATCACCAAACAGGGCGCAATGATGAGCGGCGAATGGGTCGAAACTTTCGCCGAGACGCAGTTCTGGCCGGCGATGCTACGCAAGGCCCTAAGGGAATGTCCGGGTTTCGACATCTAGCGGCGCATGCCTATATCGCGCGCATGGCCCGCCATTCGCATCACGACAATCCGAACCCCACCCCCGCCGAAGTTCAAGCCCACGCAGCCGCTGCCCGCGCGCGCAAGCGCGCCGAAGCCGAAGCGATCGGCATCGACGCGGACTATGTCTCGCGGCTGGTCGACGGCTTCTATGGCCGCATTCGTGCCGATGCCCTGCTCGGCCCGATCTTCGCCGAACGGATCGCCGACTGGGATCTGCATCTCGACCGGATGAAGACCTTCTGGCGCTCGGTCCTGCACAACAGCGGCGAATTCTCGGGCAATCCGATGGCCAAGCACCTCGCCATGCCCGGCCTCGCAGCGCATCATTTCGCACAGTGGCTCGAACTGTTCTACACGACCCTGCGCGATCTCGAGACTCATCCGGCGGCGACGCGGCTGGTCGGTACGCGGGCGCGGATGATCGCCGAGAGCCTGCTCACCGGCATCGCCACGCGCGAGCGCGGCGTGGGCGGCTTGAAGGCGGGCGCCGACCTGCCCTACGTCTGACCTTGCGCGGATCCCGGACGCCTGCCACAAGCGACTGAACACCTGTTCAGGAGAGGATGGAAATGGATCTCGAAATCGCGACGCTGCAAGCCAAGGACGACGACGCCGCGGGCCTGATCAATGCGATGCGCAACGGCGGCGGCAGCGACGCGCTGCTTTCCGCACCGGGTTGCCGCTCGGTCAAGGTCCTGCCCGGCGTCGAGAACCCGGGCACCGTCGCCTTCCTCGTCGAATGGGATTCGGCCGAAGCCCATGCCGCGGCCAAGTCGAGCCCCGGCTTTGCCAAGTTCATCGAGATCGCCAGCCCCTGGTTCGGCGGCGGCGGTTCGATGCAGCACTTTAGCCTGGACTGAGCCTACGCGCTCAAACCCTTGATGGATCTGGTTATCCCTGCTCGCGCGCCAGGGTTCGGCGCGCGGCCTCGTTGACGTTGGCAAAGCGCGGCATCGAGAAGTTGCCGCCCGCGGCGGACTGCGGGCCGAGCGGGTATTGCCCGGGGGGCAAGGCGCTGAGCGGCATGCCTGCCGAAGCCAGCATATAAGGCGAGATGCGGTTGCGGGTGACGAGCCCGCCCGCACCGTCGTCGACGAGGGTCTGCTCGAATTCGAGCCCCTGCATGGTCCCGCGCGAACGCCGCACGGTCGCCACCGCGAGCTGTCCCTCGCCGAAATCGACGACGAAGTCGGTACCGACCGGCACTTCGAGCAGGCCCTCGATCATGCAGCCGGTGCTCGACATGTTGCGCATCGTCGCGTCGTAGCGGTGATCCTCGTGGATCAGGCCGATCTTGCGGAACACGGTCTTGCGGTCCGAGCGGGCGTTGCTGGGGCCGTCGGGCCGGATGATCCACTGGCCGCTGCCCATCGCCGCGAGCACGTCGTCGCCGGGGATCGGCTTCGAATAGATATAGCCCTGGATCTGGCCGACCTTGAGGTCGCGCATCAGATCGAGCTCGTCGTGCGCCTCGATGCCTTCGGCGGTCGTATCCATGTCGAGCGCTTCGGCCAGGCTGACGATCGCCTTGATGATCGCGACGTTGCGACTGCCGGGCTCGGTGACGCCGCGGATGAAGCTCTGGTCGATCTTGATCTTGTCGAACGGCGCCTTGCGCAGATAGCCGAGCGACGAATAGCCGGTGCCGAAATCGTCGAGCGCCAGCCGCACGCCGATCGCCTTGAGCGCGGCGAACATGTCATCGGTCGCATCGCGATCGTTGAGGAAGATCGACTCGGTCAGCTCGAGCTCGAGCAGCTCGGGCGCGAGCCCCGAATTGGCCAGCGCCTGGGTGACGAGCACCGGCAGGTTGGCATTGGCGAACTGCGCGGGCGAGACATTGACCGAGACCTTGACGTTGCCCGGCCACTGCGCTGCTTCGGTGCAGGCGCGGCGCAGCGCCCATTCGCCGAGTTGCCCGATCTGGTTGCTTTCCTCGGCCACAGGAATGAACAGCGCGGGGCTGATCGGGCCGAGCTCGGGATGGGTCCAGCGCATCACCGCTTCCATCGCCACGACCGCATTGGTCTGCGCATCGACGAGCGGCTGATAGGACAGGCTGATCTGGTTCTCGACCAGCGCATCGCGCAGGTCTTCTTCGATACGGCGGCGGGTCTCGGCCTCGTTGTGGAGGTCGGTCGAATAGAAGCGGAACTGGCCGCGGCCACCGCCCTTGGCGGCATAGAGCGCCAGATCGACGTTGCGGATCAGCTCCTCGCTGGTCACGCCGTCGTAGGGCGCGATGGCGATGCCCACCGATACGCCGATGACGCAGCGCGCGCCTTCGAGCGAATAGGGCTGCGAGACGATGTCGATGATCTTCTTGGCGATCTCGCCCAGCCGGCCGCGATCGTCGAGATCGGGCAGGATCACCTCGAACTCGTCGCCGCCGAGACGGCCGAGCTCGCAACCGTATTCGACGACGCGGCCGAGACGTTCCGCCACCTGCTTGAGCAGTTCGTCGCCGGCCGGGTGGCCGAGCGTATCGTTGACCTGCTTGAAGCGGTCGAGATCGAGCATCATCACCGCGCAGGAGCGCTTGGCCTGCTTGAACGCGGCGAGCGTGTTCTCGAGCTGGTTCGACATGCGCAGGCGGTTCGACAGCCCGGTCAGCGAATCGTACATCGCCAGCTTCTCGGCGTCATGCTGGCTGCGGCGCTGCTCGGTGACGTCGGCGCCATTGCCGCGGAAGCCGATGAAATTGCCCTGGGCATCATGATGCGGGCGGCCCGAGATCGACCACCACAGATCATCGCCGACCGCCGCCGCCGGGGCCGTGAAATCGACGAAGGTCTTGCGCTTGCCGAGAAGGACCGGAAGCGAACGCTCTACCCGGTCGTTCTTCGTCGTCTCGAGGTGGAACAGGCCCGAGAACGGCTGCCCGATCAACTCCTCGCTGGTCTTGCCGAGACGCTGAGCGACGGAATCGGAGATATAGTCGATCCGGCCGCCGGCATCAGTCGACCAGAACCAGCCGAGACCCGACTGTTCGTAGTCGCGCAGGATCTGCAGGGCCTGCTGATCGCTTCGGCCCGCACGAGCCTCACCGGCTGCTGCGCCGCTGCGCAGTCTGGACAGGCCGAGTTTTCCCAAAGCAGCCAAGACGAATGACCCCGTTTCCCGCGAGGTGTCGTCTTACGGATCCAATAGTTTAGGAACGGCTAACCTCGATACGGAATCGTCCCGTGGTTCGACCAAAGTGCAAGCCCCTTCCCTCGTGCCGACAAGTGCTGCAAGCTTGCTCCGAGCCCGGCAACGACCGGGTCTGACGAAACGAAATTTGGGGAGACGGCTCGGTGCGGCAGATTGCGATCATCGGCTCGGGACCGGCGGGCTATTACACCGCGGAAGCAGCACAGAAGCAGTGGGGCGACGAGGTCCGCGTCGACATCTTCGACTCGCTGCCGGTACCATATGGCCTGATCCGCTTCGGCGTGGCGCCCGATCACCAGTCGATCAAAGGCGTTTCGCGCCGCTACGAGGCGACCTCGCTGTCGAACAACGTGCGCTTCGTCGGCAACGTCATGGTCGGCCGCGACGTGACGATCGCCGAACTGCAGGAACTCTACGACGCGGTCGTGCTCGCCACAGGCGCGCCGCACGATAAGAAGACCGGGATCCCTGGCGAAGACCTGCGCGGGGTCCACGGCAGCGCCGCCTTCGTCGGCTGGTACAACGGCCATCCGCAGTTCGCCGAACTCGATCCCGACGTCTCGGGACAGAACGCGGTCGTGATCGGCAACGGCAACGTCGCGCTCGACGTCGTGCGGATCCTCGCCAAGACCCGCGCCGAATTCCATGGCAGCGACATCGTCAACCACGCGCTCGATCAGCTCGATCATTCGCAGGTGCGCAAGATTACCGTGCTCGGCCGCCGCGGCCCGCACCAGATTGCGATGACCCCCAAGGAGCTCGGCGAACTCGGCCATCTCGAACGCGCCAATCCGCACGTCGATCCGGCCGACCTGCCGCCCGTCGAAGAAGACGCCGCGCTCGATCCCGGCCAGCGCAAGTCGGTTGCCCTGCTGCGCGGCTTCACCGAGATCCCGGCGGCGGATCGAGAGGGCAAGTCGATCGACGTCGAGTTCGATTTCTACGCTGCGCCCAAAGCCCTGCTCGGTGCCGATGGCAAAGTTAGCGGTGTCGAAATCGAGCGCACGCGGCTCGAGGGCGGCAAGGCCGTGGGCACGGGCGAGATCTATACCGTTCCCGCCGAGCTCGTGGTGGTCTGCATCGGCTACCAGACATCGCCGATCCCCGACGTGCCGTTCGACGAGAAGAACGGCCGCTTCGCCAACGAGGAAGGCCGCATCCGGCCAGGCCTCTATTGCGTAGGCTGGGCCCGCCGCGGCCCCACGGGGACGATCGGCACCAACCGGCCCGACGGCTTCGCGGTGATTGAGAAGATTGCCGAGGATGTCGGCGACGGCGCAGCCAAACCCGGTGGCGAAGGCTTCGACCGCATCGCCAGCGAACGCACGCTAGCGGTGGTAACCTTCGACGACTGGCACAAGATCGACGAGGCCGAAGTCGCGCGCGCGCGCGATGGGGCGCCGCGCGAGAAGTTCGTGGCCGTCCAGGACATGATCGACGCCGCCAGATCCTGACCTCGCCAGACGAGCGGGGCCTAACGAGCGGACAAACGAAAAGGGCGGACTTTCGTCCGCCCTTCCCATCAGCGACCGGTAACTTATTGGGTCGGCGTGCTGGCCGAAGGGCTGCTCGGGGCAGCCGGATCGCTCGACGGCGGCGAGGCTGCCGGCGGAGCGCCCGCGGTGCTGTCGCTGCTGCTCGAGCTATCGGGTGCCGCCGCATTCGGGCTGGCCGCCGAGTCCTTGCTGCGACGATGCTTGCGGGTCTTGCCCGCGCTGTCGTCCGCGCTCGATGCGCTGGGATCAGCGGTGGTCGACTGGGCGCTCGGATCGGCCGTGCTCGCGGCCGGATCGCTGGGAGTCGCCGCCGAACCCGCTGCCTGGGCAAATGCGGGAACCGCCGTGAGACTGAGGGCGGCAATCGAAGCGATCATGATCTTTCGCATTGGGGGTTCTCCTTCTGAAGCCCCTTCAAGCTAGAGATAAAATCGGGCGAAGCAGCCACATGTGGGTCGGCCCGCCCCGTCAAACGGCTCCGCCCGTCCCGTATTTCTGCAGGATTAACAGTTCGTTGTCTGAGGTTCAGCAAGCAATCTCGCCCTATCGTCGAGGCGCATCGGCTTGTCTCACGCGTCTTCGCAGCCCGCAAGACATGTCCCCGCGACTCGGTCGAGTCGCGGGGACAAAAACTCTCTTCAGAAAGCGAAAGGAGGTCTGATCAAACCCGCATCGGCATCAGGACGTAGAGCGCGGGGCTCTTGTCGTTCTGACGGATCAGGGTCGGCGCACCGGCATCGGCGAGGTGCAGTTCGACCGTATCGCCCTCGATCTGGCCGAGGATGTCCTTGAGGTAGCCGGCGTTGAAGCCGATCTCGAAGCCCGCCGCACCGTAGTCAGCCGGCAGTTCTTCGGCGGCGGTGCCGTTGTCGGGCGAAGTCACCGACAGCGTCACGCGATCATTGTCGAGCGCCATCTTGACCGCGCGGGTCTTCTCGGTGGCGATCGTCGCGACGCGATCGACGCCTTCGTAGAAGCTCTTGGGATCGAGACGGAGCAGCTTGTCGTTCCCGGTCGGGATCACACGCGTGTAGTCCGGGAAGGTGCCGTCGATCAGCTTGCTGGTCAGCACCACGCCGTTCTCGCCACCCAGGGTGAAGCGCACCTTCGAAGCCGAGAGATCGACCTGGACATTGGTATCCAGCGCTTCTTCGAGCAGCTTGCGCAGCTCGGCCACGCACTTACGCGGCACGATCACGTCGGGCATGCCGTCGGCGCCATCGGGCTTGGGCAAGGTAAAGCGCGCGAGGCGGTGGCCGTCGGTGGCCGCGGCCTTGAGCTCGTCGTCCGAGACGTGGATGAAGATGCCGTTGAGGTAGTAGCGCGTCTCTTCGGTCGAGATCGCGAATCGCGTGCGGTCGATCAGTTCGGCCAGCTTGGCGGCGGGCAGCTCGAAGCTCGTCGGCAGCTCGCCCTCGACGATGACCGGGAAGTCGTCGCGCGGCAGGGTCGGCAGCGAGAAGCGGCTGCGGCCGGCCTTGACCGTCATGCGGTTGTCGGCGGTCTCGAGGCTGACCTGGCTGCCGTCGGGCAGCTTGCGCGCGATGTCGAACAGCAGGTGCGCAGATACGGTGATCGCCCCGGGCGCCTCGACCGAGACCGCGCTCATCGTCTCGACCACCTGAAGATCGAGGTCGGTCGCCATCAGCCGCAGCGAACCGCCGGCTTCGGCGTCGATCAGCACGTTCGACAGGATCGGGATCGTGTTGCGGCGTTCGACCACCGACTGCACGTGGGACAGACAGCGCAGCAGCGTCGCGCGTTCGATAGTGGCCTTCATGACGGTCTCATGTCCCCCTTCGACCGGCGGCCGGAGTCGGCAGCCGACGATGAATTCGGACCATATTCCTTAGCGCCGGGGCCGTATGCGGCAAGCGCGAAGGCGTTCGGACGGCGCGATTCTGGGGATAATTGCCCCGAAATCAGTCACCGCCCGGTCACTTGCCTCAGCTGAACATCGCCATGCCGCCATTCACGTGCAGCGTCTGACCGGTGACGTAGCCGGCCTCGCGGCTCGCGAGATAGGCCACGGCCGCGCCGATCTCCTCGCCCTCGCCCATGCGGCCCATCGGGATGCGACCGTTGAGCGCGTCCTTCTGCGCGTCGGGCAGGACGTCGGTCATCGCCGTGCGAATGAAGCCCGGGGCGACGCAGTTCACGGTCACGCCGCGGCTGGCGATTTCCTGCGCCAGGCTCTTCGACATGGCGGTGAGCCCGCCCTTGGCCGCCGCATAGTTCATCTGGCCAGGATTGCCCGTGGCGCCGACCACCGAGGTGATCGTGATGATGCGACCGAAGCGCGCCTTCATCATCGGCTTGGTCGCCGCGCGCATCAGGCGGAAGGCAGCCTCGAGGTTGATGCGGATCACCGCATCCCACTCTTCGTCCTTCATCCGCATCGCCAGATTGTCGCGCGTGATGCCGGCATTATTGACCAGAATGTCGATCTTGCCGAGCGAATCGAGCGCGGCCGGAACCAGCTTCTCGACGTCCTCGGGGTTCGACAGGTCGCAGGTGATGGCGACGTGATCGACTTCCTGCAGGTGCTGCGGCGTATGTTCGTCGAGCTCGTCGCGGAAGGCGCGCAGCTTGGTCGCGTTCGAGCCCGAGACGGCGAGACGCGCGCCTTGGTTGGCGAGCGCGCGGGCAATGGCGGAACCGATACCGCCCGAGGCGCCGGTGACGAGGGCGGTCATGCCGCGGAGGTCGAACATGCGGTTTTCCATCTTAGAGGTCCTTAGCCAGCGCTTCGATGTCCGCCATAGTGACAACGCTGGTCACCGTCACGTCCTGCACGGTGCGCGAGATCATCGGGCCGAGGACCTTGCCGCCGAGTTCGACGAAACGCTCGACGCCAGCCGCTTGCATGGCAATCGCGCTCTCGCGCCAACGGACGCGGCCGGTGACCTGCTCGACGAGCAGACGGCGGACCTCGGCGGGATCGCTGACGATCGCGGCGGTGACGTTGGCGAACAGCGGCAGGCGCAGCATGCCCGGCGGGGTCTTGTCGAGCGCCGCGGCCATGGCATCGGCCGCGGGCTGCATCAGCGGGCAGTGGAACGGCGCCGAAACGGGCAGCGCCATACCGCGCTTAATGCCGTGTTCCTTGACCAGAGCGATGGCGCGCTCGATCGCGCCCTTGTGGCCCGAGAGCACGACCTGGCCGGGATCGTTGTCGTTGGCGACGGTGCAGACCTCGCCTTCCGCCGCCGCATCGGCCAGCGCCTGCGCCTTGTCGATGTCAGCGCCGAGCAGCGCCGCCATGGCGCCCACGCCGACGGGCACCGCCGCCTGCATCGCCTGACCGCGCAGCTTGAGCAGGCGCGCCGTGTCGGCGAGGCAGAAAGCACCCGCGGCGCAGAGCGCGGTGTACTCGCCCAGGCTATGGCCGGCAACGAAGTCCGCCTTGTCCGCAAGGCTGATGCCGCCTTCCTTCTCGAGCACGCGCAGCACCGCGATGGCATTAGCCATGATCGCCGGCTGGGCGTTCTCGGTCAGCGTCAGCTGGTCCTCGGGCCCTTCGCGCATGATCGCCGAGAGCTTCTGGCCGAGCGCGTCGTCGACTTCCTCGAAGACCTCGCGCGCGGCGGCGCTGGCTTCGGCGAGTTCGGCACCCATGCCGACTTTCTGGCTGCCCTGACCGGGAAATACGAAGGCACGCATGGCAGGCCTCTCCTAGAGTGTGACAAAACCGCGAAACATCGCGATTCGTGGCGCGGCGGACTATTGCCCTTGCCCGCGCCCCGCAAGTCCGAACGGTACAATCTTGTTAGAAGCGTCGTGGCCGATGTCGGCCGCGCCGAGGAAGGGGATCGAATGACGCGCGCACCAGTCGCGCGCGATCGCCTCGGCATCGCTGCCGAAAGGCCGGTCGTTCTCGGGCACGTCGCTGATCCGTCCGAGCCGCAGACCGGCGACGCCGCCGAGGTGCGCGGTCAGGTGGAAGAACAGCCGGTCCACCGCATAGAGATGCTCGCTGACCTCCTCGAGCATGACGACGTGGTTGGCGAGCCCCGGCATCAACCGCGTGCCGCAGAGCATGGCCAGGGTCATAAGATTGAAGGCGACGGTCGGGTGATGGTCGAGCGAGGGTTCGCCCCCCTCCTCCCCCGCCATCAGCCAGCCTAGGCTGCGCCGCACCGCCGCCTCGCCGCCCTCGCGGCGAATGTCGTTGGGCATCGGTGCGTGGACGGGTCGGCCGATCCGAGCGCGGTACAGGCCGCCGAGCAGGTAGCCCGCATCCGAATAGCCGAGGTACTGCTTGTCCTGCGCGGCATGATCGAGCCCGGCGATCGCATCCTCGGCGATCCGGCAGGCGCCATAGCCGCCGCGCGCGAACCAGACTGCGTCGAAGGCCGGATCGTTGGCGCATTCGAGCAGCGCCGCCAGGCGCACCGCGTCGGAGCCGGCGAAATGGCCCTCGGATTCGAAGCACTGCGGATGGAAATGCAGCTCGACCTCGGGAAACTCGGCCTCGGCCAGCGCGGTGACGATCGCCGTATCGGCGCGGGTCATCGGGGTCGAGGGGGCACAAACGGCAACGCGAGGCATAGGCAGGGTGTAACCATATCGTCATCGCTGCGGAAGCCGGGACGACGATTGTAATCGGCACCACACACAGGCTACCGAGGCCGACGATGACTGACACCGCTTCGCTCACCTCGCACCCCTGGTTCTTCTGCGGCATCGGCGGCTCGGGCATGTTGCCGCTGGCGCTGATCCTGCGCGGCCAGGGCGCCGAGGTCGCGGGTTCCGACCGAAGCCGCGATCAGGGCCGTACGCCGGAGAAGTTCGCCTGGCTCGAAAGCCTCGGCTTCGGCCTCGTCCCGCAGGACGGCAACGGCATCGTCTCGGCAGAGCAAACGCTGGTCGCCTCGGCCGCGGTCGAAGACACCGTGCCCGAGGTCGTGCGCGCCCGGGAACTCGGCTGCCCGCGGATGAGCCGTGCCGAACTGCTGGCCACGCTGTTCAACCAGGCCGAGACCGGCGTGGCCATCGGCGGCACCAGCGGCAAGTCGACCGTGACCGGCATGACCGGCTGGATCCTGACCGATACCGGCCGCAACCCGACGATCATGAACGGCGCGGTGATGAAGAATTTTGCCACCGCCGACGCGCCTTTCGCCAGCGCGCGGGTCGGAGCCGGCAACGTCTTCGTGTCCGAGGTTGACGAGAGCGACGGCTCGATCGCGCTCTATCGGCCCAAGGTGGCGGTGCTGCTCAACGTCAGCCTGGATCACAAGAGCCTGGAAGAACTGCGCGACCTGTTCGGCGATTTCCTCGCCACTGCCGAAACCGCGGTGATCAACTTCGACGATTGGGAAGGCAGCGAACTCGCCATCCGGGCGCGCAAGGCCCCGCTGACCTTCGCCGTGCGCAACCCGGCGGCGGATCTGACCGTGGTGTCGGGTTCGATCGAGGAAACGCCGATCGCGATCAGCGCCGTGGTCGTCGATACACGCAACGACACCACCTATCCGCTCACGCTCAAGGTGCCGGGCCGCCACAACCTGGCCAATGCGATGGCCGCCATCGCCGCGAGCCATGCCGCGGGCGTGCCCGTGGGGGAAGCCGTCGCCGCACTGGCTTCGTTCGAGGGCCTCGCCCGCCGTTTCGACATCGTCGGCACGTCGCCCTCGGGCGTGACAGTAATCGACGACTTCGGCCACAATCCCGACAAGGTCTCGGCCACGCTCGACACGCTCAAGGCCCATCCGGGCCGCGTGATCGCCTTCTTCCAGCCGCACGGCTACGGTCCCTTGCGCCAGATGGGTCACGAACTCGCCGAAGTCTTCGCACGCAAGCTCGGCGCCGACGACCTGACGATCCTCTGCGATCCCGTCTATTTCGGCGGCACGGTCGATCGCAGCGAGGGCAGCGAGCGGATCGTCCGGCTGATCCGTGAGGCCGGCGGGCCCAATGGTGTTGAGGCGGAATACGTGCCCGAACGCGAAGCCTGCGCCGATCGCATCGTCGCGATCGCCAAGTCCGGCGACCGTATCGTCGTCATGGGCGCGCGCGACGACACCTTGACCGCCTTCGCCAAGGACCTGCTCGCGCGGCTAGCCTAGCACCGCGGCCAGGCTCGGCCCGACCGGCGCGGCCAGCGCCGCGGCGGCCATGGCGAGCGCGTTCTCGATCGCGGCCCCGTCGTTCGCCGGCGCATCGTAGGGCGGGCGCCGGTTGAACACGCTGGTCAGAACCAGGATCGCGATCAGTCGCTGGCGTTCGTGGATCAGCGCCATCGGCAGGTCAGGGCGTGCGGCCTGGATCAGTTCGAGCACTTCGCTGCCGACGGGCATCGCCTCGACCAGGCCCTCGCCGAAGCGCTCGATGTCGGGCGAGCTCAGCATGGCGAGCACGAACCGTGCGAACCGGCGTTCGCCGTCGGCCCCGCGCAGTTCGATCAGCGGCAGATAGAGCACTTCGGTCAGCGCCCGCAGGTCACCCTCGCGCCCTTGCGCGCGTACCGCCGCGAGCAGTTCGGCACGATGTCGTTCGAGATCTGGCAGGCGCCGCGCGCGGATCGCCTGGATCAGCCCGACGAAGTCACCGAAGTGATATTGCACCGCGTAATTGTTCTTCTGCCCCGCCGCGCGGCTGATTTCGCGCGCCGAGGCCCGGTCGAGCCCAAGCTCGCCGATCAGTCTTTCCGCGGTCTCGACCAGCCGCTCGGCCGCCGCCAGGCTGCGTTCGCTCTTCGCCATGGCGATCCATTTAAGTCATGTGACTTGACTCTGCAATCACCCGATGCGAGCCTTTCCGCAAGATCACAAAATGGGAGGTATGTATGGGCAAGGTGCGTTCGATTCTCGGCATGACGGCGCTCGCTGCCGTGGCTGCCGCCAGCATGGCCGTGGCGCAGGACAAGCCGGCGGCGCCAGCGCGGCCCACGTTCGACGCCGACGGCACGGTCAACGTCCCTGCCTTCAAGCTCCCGCCCTCGCCTTTCCTCAGCCCCGAGGCGCTGGCGCTGCAGAAGATGCGCGCAGCGATGCCACCGCCGCCCATCGGCCCCGAACTCGACATCGCCAAGGCGCGCGCCGGGGTCGAGGCGATGATGGGCCGCGGCGTCGGCGCGATGCGCGAACGCTATCCGGTCGACGTGGCCGACCAGACGATCGCCGGCGTGCCGACGCGCGTGGTCACCCCCAAGGACAAGCCGTTCGATCGCGAGCGCGTGCTGATCAACGTCCACGGCGGCGGCTTCACGATGTGCGCAGACGCCTGCGCCATGCTCGAATCGATCCCGATCTCGTCGCTCGGCGCCTGGAAGGTGGTCACGGTCAACTACCGCATGGGCCCCGAAGCCAAGCATCCCGCCGCGGTCGAAGACGTCGAGAAGGTCTATCGCGAGCTGCTCAAGACCTACAAGCCCCAGCACATCGGCCTCTACGGCTGCTCGGCCGGCGGCGCGCTGACCGCCCAGGCGGCTGCCTGGATGCCGCAACACGGCCTGCCGCAGTTCGCTGCGATCGGCATCTTCGGTGCCGGCGCGGTACGCTTCGGCGCCGGCGATTCCGCCTACGTCACGGGCCATACCGACGGCTCGTTCCCCGCCCCGCCGCTACCGCCGGCCCAGCCGATGGACATCACGCGCGGCTATTTCAGCGGCGCGGACATGCGCGATTCGGTGATCTCGCCGGCGCTGCATCCCGACGTGCTCGCCAAGTTCCCGCCGACCCTGCTCATCACCGGCGGCCGCGCGATGGACATGACCCCGGCGATCTACACCAACAGCCAGCTGCTCAAGGCCAAGGTGCGGTCGACCCTGATCGTCGGCGAAGGCATGGGCCATTGCTACATCTACCAGTCGAACCTGCCCGAGGCGCGCGACGCCTATGACGTGATCGTCCGCTTCTTCCAGGAGAACCTCAAGTGAGCGACGCCGCCCGTCCCGCCTTTGCCGAGGACGGCACGGTCGCGGTTCCCGCCTTCGCCCTGCCCGCCTCGGCCTTCTCGAGCCCCGAGGCGCAGGCCGCGCAGGCAATGCGCGCCAAGATGCCGATAAACCTTCCCGGCCCCGCACTGGACATCGCCACGGTGCGCGCCGGGATGGAAGCCATGCTCGCGCCCAAGGTCGAAGGCGTGCTCGCGGCTTTCCCGGTCGAGGTGATCGACGACACGATCGCCGGCGTGCCGGTCAAGGTGTTCACGCCGAAGGACCGGCCGTTCGATCCCGATCGCGTGCTGATCAACCTGCACGGCGGCGCCTTCACCATGGGCTGGCCGAGCTGCGCCTTCATCGAATCGCCGCCGATCGCGGTGCTCGGCGGCTACAAGGTGATCTCGGTCAACTATCGCATGGCGCCCGAGCATCGGCATCCGGCCGGAGCCGAGGACGTTGCCGCGGTCTATGCCGCACTGCTCGACACCTATCCTGCCGAGCGGATCGCGATCTATGGCGGCTCGGCCGGCGGCGCGCTGACCGGCCAGATGGGCGCATGGCTCCCCGCGCACGGCCTGCCGCAGCCGGCGGCGCTGGGCATCTTCGGCGCGGGCGCGGCGCGCTTCAACGCTGGCGATTCCGCCTATATCGCCGGCTACATCGACGGATCGTTTCCCCCGCCGCCCAAGCCCGGCGAGCCAGAGGCCGACATGACCAACGGCTATTTCGCCGGCTGGGACATGACAGACCCGAGCATTTCGCCCGCGCTCCACCCCGATGTCATGGCCCAGTTCCCGCCGACGCTGATCATCACCGGCACGCGGGCGATGGACATGAGCCCGGCGATCGTCACCAATTCGGCGCTGCTTAAGGCCGGCGTCCGCTCGACCCTGATCGTCGGCGAGGCGATGGGGCACTGCTACCACTACCAGTTCCAGCTCCCCGAAGCCCAGGACGCCAATCAGGCGATCATCGACTTCCTGCGCGAGAACCTGAGGTAAGCGTCAGACGCCGTCCATGTAGCCGAGTTCGGCGAAGCGCGTCTTGAAGTACCAGAAGGCCAGTCCGCTCACCGCCGCAGCGATCGCGAAGAGGATCCAGCCCGCCGGGGTCAGGTTCTGCTTCTCGACGTTGCGGTAGGGCACCGAATTGCCGACGAGCAGGAAGAACAGGCCGAAGACCGCGGCGAATGGTACGAGGACGAAGGCCTTGAGGCTGTATTCGACGGTCGGCACATGTGCTTCGGCCTGCTGCAGCGGCTGCCAGATCAGGAACCAGCCGAAGCCCGCGGCAATCGCAAGGCACAGCAATCCGCCGAGGCGGTGAACGATATTCGCACCCATCGCATTCCCTTCCTTTAACGACCCGTTTTGCCTTGGCCCTATTTCTCTACGGGGCGCCTCAGGCGCTGACCGACTTGAGCACGCCGAGCTTCTGCAGCAGGTGAACGCCTGCCGCGACGATCGAACCGAGCACGAGGCCGACCACGGCCGAGAGCCCGGCGTTGACCAGCCAGCCGAACAGGCCGCCCAAAGCACCGGTCGCCTCGGCCACGGCATGTTCGGCGCCGTGGATCACGTCCGACGGGCCATGCAGGCCGAGCACGTGCAGGCCATGCACGACGATCTGCCCGCCGACCCACAGCATCGCCACGGTACCCACCGAAGACAGCAGCGACATGACATGCGGCATGGACCAGAGCAGGAAGCGGCCGACCTGCTTCGACAGGGCGTCACTGCGCTTGGCCAGGGCCAGTCCGATGTCGTCCATCTTCACGATAAAGGCGACCGCTCCATAGACCGCGACGGTGATGATCACGCCGACGATCGCGAGCACGACGGCGCGCTCGAGCAGCGGCGTCTCAGCGACTTCGCCGAGCGCGATGGCCATGATCTCGGCCGAGAGGATCAGGTCGGTGCGGATCGCGCCCGAAGTGCGCTGACGCTCGAACTCGGCGACGTCCTCGATCGGATCCTCGAGCGTCTCGCCATGCTTGGCGCCGCCCAACTTCTCCATCATCTTCTCGGCGCCCTCGAAGCTCAGGAACAGGCCGCCGAGCATCAGGATCGGGGTGATCGCCGCAGGCAGGAATTCGCTGAGCACCAGCGCCGCCGGCAACAGGATCACCAGCTTGTTGAACAGCGATCCCTTGGCGATCTTGGCGATGATCGGCAGTTCGCGATCAGGCGTGAAGTTGGTGACGTAGGACGGCGTTACCGCGGCGTCGTCGATCACCACGCCCGCGGCCTTCGAACCGGCCTTGGCCGCCGCCACGCCGACGTCGTCGAGCGATGCGGCCGCGGCCTTGGCGATAACGGAAACGTCGTCGAGCAGGGCGACAAGGCCGGAAGGCATGCAGATCGAGCTTTCATCTAACGGGAAGGAAGCGCGGGTGTGCCGGGCCGAGCCGGCTTGCGCAAGTCCGAGCGCCAGAACGCCGGGCAAGACAGGCGATGCCCGGTCGACGCCTGGCCGCTGGACGTGGTCATCGCAAGGCCATAGTCTCCCGCGCGACTTCACTGGGGGGCACGATGGTCAAACCGAACAGCCAGTTGCAGGCTCTCTCGCGGCTCCTGCCCGAGACGCTCGGCGTCGAGCTCGAACCGCACGCGCGGCTGGTGACCCTGCGCCCGGGCCAGATCGTCATCGGCCATCAGGATCGCACCACCGACGTCTTCGTCGTGCTCGAGGGCAGCCTGCGCGTCGAACTCTATTCGCTCAACGGCCGCGAAATCAGCCTTGCCGATCTCGGCCCAGGGGAGCTGTTCGGCGAATTCGCCGCGATCGACGAGCAGCCGCGCTCGGCCACCGTCACCGCCACGGGTACCTGCGCGCTCGCCTGCATCTCGGCCGAAACCTTTCGCCGCGTCGCGCTGGGCACACCGGCCCATGCCGACTGGCTGGCCCGCCGTCTGGTCGGCCGCATCCGCCTGCAGACCGAGCGCATCTTCGAACTGAACGCGCTGGCGGTGCGCAACCGCCTGCACTGCGAGCTGCTGCGCTTGAGCCTCGACGCGGGTGTCGCCAACAACGAGGCGATCGTGACCTCTGCCCCCACTCACGCCCAGCTCGCCGCGCGCATCGGCACCCACCGCGAGGCGGTGACGCGCGAGCTGCAATACCTGCAGAAGCAGGGCATCGCCGTCCAACAGGGTCGCGAGCTGCGGATCAACGACGTCGCCGAACTGGCCGAGATCGTCCGCGCGGCGGCCGGCGACGTCGGCGTGGCGCAGCGAGCCGGCCTGTCGGCAGACTAGGCCCCAGCCGCAAGCCGCGCTTGCTTTTCCCCACAGAATCGCTAAGGGCCGCCGCTTCCCCGCTCATCCTGAGCTTGTCGAAGGCGCGGGGAAACGAAGAAAGCCGGAGGGGCCCCGCAATCCCGCGGATCAGCCAGCGATCGGTTAGACAGATATAAGGAAGCCGCCGTGCCGCTTTACGAGCACGTGTTCCTGGCACGCCAGGATCTGAGCCAGGCGCAGGTCGATGCGCTGGCCGCCACCGCTACCGAGATCATCGAGTCGAACCAGGGCAAGGTCGTCAAGACCGAAACCTGGGGCCTCAAGAATCTCGCCTACAAGATCAAGCGCAACCGCAAGGCGCACTTCGTTCTGCTGAACATCGAGGCTCCGGCCGGCGTCATCGCCGAGCTCGAGCGCCAGACGCAGATCAACGAAGACGTGATCCGCTACATGTCGGTCCGTGTCGACGCTCTCGAGGAAGGCCCCTCGGTCCAGATGCGCAAGTCGGACCGCGAGCGTAGCCGTCGCCGCGACCGCGAGGAGGCATAATCCATGGCACGTGCATTTTTCCGTCGCCGCAAGTCCTGCCCGTTCTCGGGCAAGAACGCCCCCGCCATCGACTACAAGGACGTGCGCCTGCTCCAAGGCTTCATGTCCGAGCGTGGCAAGATCGTCCCGAGCCGCATCACCGCGGTTTCGGCCAAGAAGCAGCGTGAGCTGGGCCAGGCCATCAAGCGTGCGCGCCAGATCGGCCTTCTGCCGTATCTCGTGAAGTAAGGGAGGAAAGACCATGCAGATCATCCTCCTCGAGCGCATCGAGAAGCTGGGCAGCATCGGCGACGTCGTGACCGTCAAGGACGGCTACGCGCGCAACTACCTGCTGCCGAACAAGAAGGCTCTCCGCTCGAACGCGGCGAACCTCAAGGTCTTCGAAGCCAACCGCGCGAAGATCGAAGCCGACAACGCTGCTCGCCGCGGCGAGGCCGAGAAGGCCGGCACCTCGGTCGAGGGCATGAGCATCGTGCTCATCCGCGCCTCGTCGAACTCGGGCCAGCTCTATGGTTCGGTTTCGGTCCGCGACATCGTCGAGGGCCTCAACGAACAGGGCGCCAACGTCACCAAGGCGATGATCGTGCTCGAGCGCCCGATCAAGACCATCGGCGTGTTCGACGTTCGCGTTCAGCTGCACCCCGAAGTCTCGGTCCAGGTCAAGGTCAACGTCGCGCGTTCGCCCGACGAAGCCGACCTGCAGGCCCAGGGCGTCGACGTCATGGCCGCGATGTTCGAACAGGAAGTTTCGGGCTTCACCGAAGCTTTCGATCCGAACGCCGAGCCCGGCGAAATCGCGGTCGAGGAATCGGCCGAGGACGCCACCGAAGCCTGAGCTTCGTAGCGTTTCGCACAAAAAGGCCGTCGTCCTCCGGGACGGCGGCTTTTTTGTTGGCGCCGTGCCCGCTTCATCCTCCCGGGCACAGGGAGGATAGAACCATCTTTGCTTTGCCACAGTCGCGCGATACAAGAAGGCGATGACATCACCCGAAGAGATCATCGCCCAACTCACCACGATCTATGAAACCGCCGTCGAGACGCTCCGCGCCGACGTCGCCGCCTATGCCGGCCAGGGCACCCTGCCCCCGCCCGAACGCCGCCGCGACAACGCCTGGTGCTATCCCGAGCTGCGCGTCCACTACGCCGGCCGCGAGCACCGCCCCGATGTGACGCGCGCCTTCGGCCGCCTCGGCCACGGCGGCACCTATGCCGCGACGGTCACCCGTCCCTCGCTTTTCGCCGACTACCTGGGCGAACAGCTCGGCCTGCTCGCCGCCGACTACGACATTCGCGTCGAAGTCGGTCCCTCGAACCAGGAAATCCCCTTCCCTTACGTGATCGACGCCAGCTCGGGCCTCGGGAGCGTCAGCCCCAACGAGCTCGCACTGCACTTCCCCTCGACCGACCTCGCCCACATCGGCGACGAACTGGCCGACGGGATCGAGGTCAACATGCCCGGCGCGCCGATCCCGCTGTCGCTGTTCGACGGGCTGCGCACCGATTTCAGCCTGGCACGCCTCGCCCATTACACGGGCACCCCGGCCGAGCACTTCCAGCGCTACATCCTGTTCACCAACTATCATCGCTACGTCGACGAATTCGTCGACTGGGCCGGCCAGCAGCTCGGCAAGGACGAGTTCACCGCACTCTCGGGCGCCGGCGGGCTCTATCTCGACAAGCCGACCGAAAACGCCCGCGAGCGGATGAGCGACACCGCCTGGCGGCGCCACCAGATGCCCGCCTATCACCTGATCGCACCGGGCCGCGAGGGCATCAGCCTGGTCAACATCGGCGTCGGCCCGTCGAACGCCAAGACGATCTGCGACCACCTGGCCGTGCTCCGCCCCGAGGCCTGGCTGATGATCGGCCACTGTGGCGGCCTGCGCGACACCCAGCGCATCGGCGACTACGTGCTGGCCCACGCCTATCTGCGCGACGACCATGTGCTCGATCCGGTTCTGCCGCCCGAGATTCCGCTGCCCGCGATCGCCGAGGTCCAGGTCGCGCTCGCCAAGGCCGCCGAGATCGTCAGCGGCACCGGCGGCGCCGATCTCAAGAAGCGCATGCGCACGGGCACGGTCGTCACCACCGACGATCGCAACTGGGAGCTGCGCTACACCCATTCGGCGCACCGCTTCAGCCAGTCGCGCGCGGTCGCGATCGACATGGAGAGCGCGACGATCGCCGCCCAGGGCTATCGCTTCCGCGTGCCCTACGGCACCCTGCTCTGCGTCTCGGACAAGCCGCTCCATGGCGAGATCAAGCTGCCCGGCCAGGCCAACCGCTTCTACGAGGAGGCGATCGCCGCGCATCTCAAGATCGGCGTGATCGCCTGCGACCTGCTCCGCCAGGAAGGCGCCCGCCTGCACTCGCGCAAGCTGCGCGCGTTCAACGAGCCGCCGTTCCGCTAAGCCTTGCGCTGCTCCCGCGTCGTCCGTTAGCCTCTCCCTATGCGACACAGAATCGCAAAAAGGAGAGAGCCGATGGACGACGTCGAGGAGATCAAGAAGCTGAAGGCGCGCTATTTCCGCTCGCTCGACAGCAAGGACTGGGACACTTACGCGGGCGTCTTCGCCGAAGACTGCGTGGTCGATCTCAGCCTCGCGGGTGGCGGCAAGTACGAAGGCCGCACCGATTTCCGCGCCTATGCCAGTGGCCTGACGATCGTCCAGAGCGTCCACCACGGCCACATGCCCGAGATCGACCTGACCGGCCCCGATAGCGCCACCGGCGTCTGGGTGCTCGAGGACTACAATATCTGGGAAGACGGCAAGCAGAACCACGGCTGGGGCCACTACCTGGAGACCTACGTCAAGCGTGACGGCCGCTGGTACATCAAGACCATGGCGCTGTCCTATCTGCGCATCGAGACCGATTGTCCGCAGCCGGCGCTGATCGCCGGCAAGGACGGCACGGGCCATTTGCGCGGGCTGACGCCTGCCGCCGATGCCTGGCGCTAGAAAGGGGAGCGGCATGGGCGGTCATCTGCGGGATAACCTCGACGCCGACGAGATCCTTACGCTCGCCGAACGCGAGAGCGGCGCCTATGGGCTCGCTGAACCGGCGCTGGTGGCGCGGCTCGCGCGGCTGGTGGACTGGATCAACGAACGCGGTCCCTATTCGCCCGATCAGGTCTGGGCGATGCGCGACCAGTTCCGCGCCGTCCTGACCAATCGCCTGCGCGTCTCGCTCGACCGCCAGCGCTATCCGGCGATTGCCGAGGAGACGATCGAGCGACCGATCTTCATCATCGGTTTCGCCCGTTCGGGCACGACGATGCTTCACTCGTTGCTCGCCGAGGATCCGGCGGTGCTGAGCCCGCAATCGTGGCACATGCATTCGCCCTCGCCGCCGCCGGGCCTCGGACCGATCGCCAGCGAGCGCATCGCCCATTCGCGGCGGCGGGTCGAAGCCTGGATGGACTTCTGCCCCTCGCACAAGCTCACGCATCCCTACGTCGACAAGGGCGCCTACGGGCTGATCGAGGACGAGGAGCTGTTCAGCCTGGACCTGCACGGTGCCTACCCTTTCCACTTCTACCGCGTGCCGACGCTCGAGCCCGGCCTCGTCGTGCCGACCGAGAACCAGGTCGAGGTCTTCCGCTTCCACAAGCAGATGCTGCAGCATCTGCAATGGAACACGGGCAAGACGCGTTGGGCCTGCAAAGGACCTTCGGCACAGATGCATCTCGACGCGCTGTTCGAAGTCTATCCCGACGCGCTCTGCGTCTGGGCGCACCGGCCGCTGGGCGAGATCTATGCCTCGAACGTCGCGATCCGCGCGATCACCTATGACGCGATCCGCGGCTATCCCGGCGACTGGTCGAGCCAGGCGCGCAGCCATGTCGAGGGGATGAAGGCGGCCTTCGACCGGCTGATCGCCAGCGACATGATCGACGATCCGCGGATCCTTCACCTGTCGTTCCGCGAAGTCGCGCGCGATCCGCTGGCGGCCGTCCGCAAGGTCTACGAGCGCTACGGCGAGCCCGTGACACCGGAATTCGCAGCGCGCGTGCAGGCTTGGCTGGCCGATCCCGAGAATGCCGCCGACCGGTTCGGTCGCTATCCCTACAGCTACGAGGCCTTCGGGCTCGACCGCGCCTGGGTCGAGGACCTGTTCGGCGACTATACCCAGCGTTTCGAGCTGGCCTGAAAGGACCCTGGCGATGGTGACGAACCCGCTTGCGACCGAAGCCCAGCGCCGGATCGAAGACCGCGCCATGGCGCTGCTCGCGCGCTCGGACCTGCAGCGCGTGCGCGGTGTGGTCACCATGCTGTGGAAGAACGTTGCCGGCTGGCCGGCGCGCGATCAGGCCGATCGCTTCGACAACATGATCGACGAATACATGTTCCACCATGCCTTCCGCGCGGCCAACGGCGATCCGAACAATCCCGAAGTCGCGCGCTTCATGGCGCCGGCGCATCGCTGGTTCGGTCGCGACGTACCCGGGTCCCGCTGGGCCGGCGACAGCCCCGACTTCATCTATCGCACGATCCCGATCGCCCATGGCGGCCGCTACGAGATTCGGGGACGCCCGACCTGCGCCGAGCCGCCGACGGTCAACTATTCGCTGATGGCGGACAACACCGCCTCACCGGTGACGCAGGCCCTGCTCGACAGCCTGGACATGGAATTCGACCACGACGGCAGTTTCGTGATCACAGTCGACGACACCCCGGCCGCGGGCCGGCCCAACCACATCCAGACGAAGCCCGGCGCGGATTTCATCATGGTCCGCGACGCCCTGGGAGACTGGAACACGCAAAGCGCTAATGCGCTGACAGTGACCAGGCTCGACCCCGGCCATGGCGCGAAGAGCGAAGACGCGATGGCGCAGCATTGCGCGCGGATCGCGCTCGATAACGTCTATTACAGCTATTACTGCACGCAGTCGGGCGCCGGGCAGCCGCCGAACGACATTCGCCCGCCGATGTCCTCGGCCGCCTTCGGCGGCATGGCGACGCAGGCCGGGACCAAGGGCAATCTGCAACTCGGCGACGGCGATGCGCTGATCGTCCGCTCAAACGCCGCCGGCGCGCAATTCCGCAACCTGATGCTGACCGACGCCTTCCACATGTCGATCGACTACTGGAACCGGACGTCGAGCTTCAACATGCGGCAGATGGCCGCGGACGAAGACGGCGACTTCACCTTCGTCATCGCCCATCGCGATCCCGGCGTGCACAACTGGATCGACACGGGCGGGCTCGAGCGCGTGATCTTCGGCCAGCGCTGGCAGGCCTTCCGCCGCGACACGGACAATCCCGATCCGTGGATGAACGTCCGGCAGGTGAGGTTCGACGAGATCGAGCGCGAACTGCCCGACGGCGTGGTGCGGATCGACACCGCAAGCCGCGCCGAGCAGATCGCCTTGCGCCGGACGGGTTTTGTCCGCAGGTTCGCCGAAGACTAGTCAGGCCTTCCGCCATGCCGCGGACAGAAGCCTGGTTTGGGCACGGCCTATTTGTGAACCGGGCTCAAAAGTTCTGAGATCACCGCCTACCTACTGCCCCGCCCAAGGGTGACCTATTCCAGAGTTCGACGCCGGACACCCCGTCCGGGATGGAACGAAAGGTTAGCAGCCATGGCACTCAAGGACATCCTCCCCAGCAAGCTCGGCTTCGGCGCCGCGCCGCTCGGCAACATGTTCCGCGACATTCCCGAAGCGGAAGCGCGCGCGACGGTCGAAGCCGCCTGGAACGACGGCATCCGCTATTTCGACAATGCGCCGTTCTACGGCGCCGGCCTTGCCGAGATCCGCATGGGCGCCGCCCTCGCCGGCAAGCCCCGCGACGAATACGTGATCAGCACCAAGGTCGGCCGCGTCGTGCTCGACGAGATCGAAGACGGCGCCCGCGACAACGGCGACAAGGGCGGGGTCTTCGCCCACGGCCGCCCCAACAAGGTCGTCAACGACTATTCCGAAGACGCCACCTACCGCTCGATCGAGGACAGCCTCAAGCGGCTCGGCACCGATCACATCGACGTGGCCTTCGTCCACGACGTTGCGCAGGACTTTTACGGCGACGAATGGCTCAGCGTCTTCGAGAGCGCACGCAAAGGCGCGTTCCGCGCGCTCGACCGGATGCGCGACGAAGGCGTGATCAAGGCCTGGGGCCTCGGCGTCAACCGGGTTGAACCGATCGAACTGCTGCTCGAACTCGACGAGCCGCGCCCCGACGCTTTCCTGCTCGCCGGCCGCTACACCTTGCTCGACCACGATCGCGCGCTGCAGCGGGTCATGCCGCTGGTCGCCGAACGCGGCCTCGGGATCGTCGTCGGCGGGCCCTACAGCTCGGGCGCGCTCGTCGGCGGGCCAAACTTCGAATATGCGCCCGCAACCCCGGCCATTCTCGACAAGGTGGCGCGGATCAACGCGCTCGCCGATCGCCACGGGATCAGCATGAAGGCCGCCGGGCTGCAGTTCGCCCTGGCCAATCCCGCCGTCGCGGCCGTCATCCCCGGCGCCAGCCGACCGGGCCGCATCGCCGAGGATCGCGCGGCGCTCGAAGAAATCATTCCCGGCGGCTTCTGGCGCGATCTGCGCGCGGCCGGGCTCGTCCATCCCGACGCCCCCCTGCCGACCGCCGACTGAGGCCCGGCATTGTCCCCGAATACCCCACCGGCAGGAGCCCCCGCTTCTGCCGGAAGGGTCCACGCGCCCGCGATCGGCGCATCTCGATCGCAAGGAAAGGAGACCGATCATGTCCGACCACGCTACCGATCATCTGACGAACCTCGGCCGCCGCGACCTGCTGATGGGTGCCGGAGCCGCCGTTGCTGCCGCCACCGCCGGCACGGCCCTCGCCGCCCCCGCCCCGACCGGCGGCATCGACGGTCTTTCGCCGGAGGCGCGCAACAGCGGCGCGCTCGGCGCCCGGCTGCAGGGCGTCCAGCACTTCGGCCTGACCGTGCAGAACATGGAGCGCGCCTACGAGTTCTACACCGAGGTCCTCGGCGGCACCGAAGTCTTCCGCCATGGCGATTTCCAGGGCGACACGGTCCACAACACGCTGCTGGCCGATCAGGACATCCAGGCCAACGAACTCGGCGTCAATCCGCGCACGATCGGCGTTCCCGACCTGCGCGGCGGCGCCCAGCGGCTCGACGTCCGCTTCATCCAGTTCGACAACGTCGTGATCGAGCTGCTGCAATACCGCAATGCCGACCAGCCGATGGGCGGGCCCAAGGCCTTCGCCGAGCCGGTCCAGCACATGAGCCCGGCCTTCCCGCGCATGATGCACATCTGCTTCCACGTCCGCGACGACGTCGACTTCAACAAGTTCATCACCGACCTCGAGGCCGAATCCGCGCGCCGCGGCATGACCCAGGTGCGGGCGAACCGCATCATCCGCGTCAACAGCGAAGCGGAGCGCAAGGCCGCGCCGCAGAGCGCCAACACCAACAAGGTGACCGTCGCCCCCTCGGACGGCTGGGAGCTGATCTACTGCAAGGGCCCCGAGGGCGAACAGCTCGAATTCGTCAAGGCGATCGGCCCGGTCAAGCAGCGCTTCGCCAACACCCTCGCCGCCCGCCAGCGCGCGCTGACCGGTGCGCGATGATCGTGCGAAGGGAAAGGAGACGGACCATGCCCGACATGCTGAAAACCCTGGCGATCGCCGCACTCGTGGCCGCCACGCCGCTCGCCTCCGCCACGGCTCGCGAAGCCGAGGGGATCCGCTACGCCCAGATACCCGCGGGCGCCTATTCGATCGTCGCAGAGGTCCGCGCCAAGCCCGGCAAGGAAGCCGAACTGCGCCAGGCCACGCTGCCGCTGGTGGCACTGGTCCGCAGCGATCCCAAGAACCTCGTCTACTTCCTCCAGGAAGATCGCGCAGCGCCCGGCCATTTCGTCTTCTACGAGGTCTTTGCCAGCCTGGCGGACTTCGAGGCACACAACGCCATGCCCTACGTCAAGGACTGGTTCGCCAAACTGCCCCAGCTCGCCGAGGGCGGGGTTCAGGTCATGCGGATGGAAGTCCTCGGGCATGGCCCGCGGTAGCGCGCTGAACGGCCGGGGCGAACCACGCGTCCCGGCCCTTTTCTCTCACCCCTCCGCCAGGAAACGCTGCATCCGCGGCACCGCGAAATCGAGGAAGGCCCGGACCCGCGCCGGCAGGAACTGGCTTCCGCGGAACAGCGCGTGCACGTCGTCGGTCTCGCCGATGTCGCTGTCGGCCAAAATCTCAACGAGTTCGCCGCGCGCGATGGGGCCGCGCAGATGATAGTCGGCCAGTCGGATCACACCGACACCGGCGATCGCCATGCGGCGCAGGGTATCGCCATTGTTGACGAGCAGCGAACCGCTCAACATCCGCTCGACGATGCGCCCGCCCTCGCGCATCGGCCAGACCGGGTTGGCGCGGCGGAAGTTGAACCCCAGACAGTTGTGCGCGACCAGGTCCTCGGGCGTCAGCGGCACGCCGTGACGCTTGAGATAGGCCGGCGCGGCCGCGATGCGCCGCCGCGTCTCGCCGATCTTGCGCGCCATCAGGTTCGAATCCTGGAGCTTGCCCACGCGGATCGCGACGTCGGTGCGATCGAGGTAAAGATCCACGACATCGTCCGACAGCGAGAGATCGACCACGATCCGCGGATAGGCTTCGAGAAAGTCCGGCAGGATCGGCTCCAACGCCGCCGTGCCGAAAGTCACCGAGGACGTCACGCGGACGAGGCCCTCGGCTTCGGCACCGCCTTGGGCGATCTGCTGCTCGGTCTCGTCAAGCTGGCCCAGCAGCGCCTGGCTGCGCTCGTAGTAGAACTGCTCTTCACCGGTCAGCGCCAGTCGGCGCGTCGACCGCTCGATCAGCCGCACGCCGAGCCGCGCTTCGAGCCGCGCAATCAGCTTCGACACGGTCGAAGGCGTCATCAGCAGGTTCCGCGCCGCCTCGGAAAAGCTGCCGGTCTCGACCACGCGAACGAACACCATCATCTCGCCGGCGCGATTGTCCATGCCCCACCTGTGATCCGTTTTCGGAGATTGCCGCAAAGGCTAGCGCGCCGGCGCAGTAAAGTCGCGCAATCTGTGACCCCAGCGATCAGATCACCCGCACCACCGCCACATCGTCACGGCCAACCTATACTATATACATCCGAATATAGATAAGCTCCGTTCGAAAGAAACATCGATCATCATCGATCGAAATCCCACAATAATACTTGAACGAATCGCAATCTTGAGGCGATCCTGTCTTTCGCTGATTTTAACCAGTTCATGGGGAATGCCGTGAAGCTGAAAGTTAATGGCGAAATCCACGACGTCGACGCCGAACCCGACACGCCGCTCCTGTGGGCGCTGCGCGATCTGGTCGGCCTGACCGGCACCAAGTTCGGCTGCGGCGTCGCCTTGTGCGGCGCCTGCACGGTTCACGTCGATGGCTTGCCGCGACGATCCTGCGTCACGCCGATCTCGGCCGTCGGCGAGGCGGAAGTCCTCACCATCGAGGGGGTCGGCAAGACGCCCGTCGGCAAGGCCGTCCAGGATGCTTGGCTCAAGGTGGAAGTGGTCCAGTGCGGCTACTGCCAGGCGGGTCAGATCATGCAGGCCACAGCACTGCTCACGGCCGATCCCGCGCCCGACGATGCCGCGATCGACCGAGCCATGACGGGCAATATCTGCCGCTGCGGCACCTATCCGCGGATCCGCGCGGCAATCCACGCCGCGGCCAAGCAGCGGGTGGCGTGACATGAAGGCTCCGACCAACGCCGCCATGACCACTGACCGGCGCCGCTTCCTCGCGGTCTGCCTCGCCGGCACCGGCGGCCTGACCCTGGGCTTCCCGCTGCTGGCGCCACGCACCGCAATGGCCGCCGAAGCCACGTTCCGGCCCAACGCGTTCCTGGCGATCGGCGGCGACGGCACGATCACCGCGACCGTGCCCTACGCCGAGATGGGGCAAGGCGCGATGACCTCGATCGCGATGCTCGCGGCCGAGGAACTGGCGGTGGCGCCGGCAGCGATCAAGACCGTACTCGCGCCGGGCGACAACAAGCTCTACGCCCATCCCGTCCTCGGCGAGCAGATTACCGGCGGTTCGGCGAGCCTGGCCGGATCATGGATGCCGATCCGCAAGGCCGCAGCCGCAGCCCGGATCATGCTGGTAGAGGCCGCCGCCCGCCGATGGGGCGTCGGCGCAGCCACCTGCACCGTCGCCGATGGCCGCGTCCACCATGCCGCGAGCAAGCGGAGCCTGGCTTACTCCGAGCTGGCGCAAGCGGCCGCCTCGGTCCCCGTCCCCGCCGATCCTCCGGTCAAGACCGGCGGCTTCAAGGTGATCGGCACCGCAGCCCCGCGTGTCGACAGCGCCGCGAAAGTCGATGGCTCGGCGGTGTTCGGGCTCGACGTGCGACGGCCAGGGATGGTCTATGCCGCGGTCCAGGCCAGCCCGGTGATCGGCGGTAAGCTTGGCGCGGTCGACGACAAGCCCGCGCTGGCCGTGGCCGGCGTCACCCAGGTCGTGCGGCTGGCCAATGCCGTCGCCGTGGTCGGTCGCCATACCGGCGCCGCGCGCAAGGGCCTCGCCATGCTCGAGCCCCACTGGGACGGCGGGCTGACCGACCTGTCGACCGAGGCCCTCGTCAAGCAGGCCGATGCCGCGCTCGATCGCAAGGGCGTGACCGCCGCGACGAAGGGTGACGTCGCCAAGGCCTTCGCCGGCGCGGCCAGCACCTTCGAGGCCGACTATCGCATGCCGATGCTGGCCCATGCCGCGATGGAACCGCTCAACTGCACGGTCGAAGTGCGTGATGGTGCCTGCGAGATCTGGGTCGGCAGCCAGGTTCCCGGCCGCGCGCGGATCGACGTGGCCAAGGCACTCGGGCTCGACGAAGATCGGGTGAAAGTGAATTCCTACCTGATCGGCGGCGGCTTCGGGCGAAGGCTGCAGTCCGAATGGATCGTCCAGGCGGCGCTCATCGCCCGCCAGGTCAAGGCGCCGGTCAAGGTGGTCTGGAGCCGTGAGGAAGACACGCGGCAGGACGCCTATCGCTATCACAACCACAGCCGCGTGCGCGTGGCGCTCGACGCCAAGGGCAATCCCCTGGCCTTCGATCACCGGATCGTCGCGCCGGCGATCATGCTCTGGTTCCTGCCCTCGCTGCTGTGGAAGGACGGCGTCGACGTCGACGCGACCAATGCCGCGACCGGGCCCTACGCATTCCCCAACCTCATGGTCGACTACGTGCGCAACGATCCGCCCGACGGCCTGCTGGTCGGCAACTGGCGCGGCGTCGGCGAAACGCGCAACGGCTTCGTGGTCGAAACGGTGATGGACCAACTGGCCGCCAAGGCCGGTGTGGACCCGGTCGAATACCGCCGCCGCCTGCTGCCGCCCAAGTCGCGGATCGCCGTGCTGCTCGATCGGCTCGCCCAGGAAACGGGCTGGGGCAAGCCCCTGCCCGCCGGTACGACGCGCGGCGTGGCGATCCAGTCGGGCTTCGGGAGCCACATGGGCCTCGTCGCGCAGGTCCGGATGGACGGCGGCAAGCTCAAGGTCGAGCGCATGACTGCGGTCATCGACTGCGGCATCGCGGTCAATCCCAACGTAGTACGCCAGCAGATCGAGGGCGGCCTGCTGTTCGGACTGACCGCCGCGCTCTATTCGAACATCACCATCGCCGATGGCCGTGTCGTCGAATCCAATTTCCACGACCAGCCGGTGGTGCGCATGGTCAACACGCCGAAGATCGACGTGATCATCATCGAGAACGGCAACGATCCCGGCGGCGTCGGCGAGCCTGGCACCGCCATCGTCGCGCCGGCGATCGCCAACGCCGTCTTCGCCGCCACCGGCAAGCCGCTGCATCAACTGCCGCTGCCCGCATCGATGGTGGAGCGCGTATGACCAAGCCCTCGCACCTCGCGCTCTGCGCCGCCGTTCTGGTCACCGCAGCCAGCGCGACATGGTCGGCGACGGCACCCGCCCCGGGCGATCCGGCCAGGCCGCTGCGCAGCGTGGCCAGCTTCGGCACCATCCGTGACCAGGCGGAACGCTCGGCGGCGATCTTCGCCGAGGCGGGCAAGGTGATCCAGAGCCCACGCTGCCTGAACTGCCATCCGGCCACGCGCACGCCGACGCAAGGCGACGCGATGCGACCGCACGTACCGTTCATGGTTTCGAGCGACGGCAACCACGGCCCCAAGGGACTGCCCTGCGCCACCTGCCACGGCGCCGACAACAGCCGGACTTTCGCCGCCGGCATCGCCAGCGTGCCCGGCAATGCGCACTGGCAACTCGCGCCGATCGAAATGGCTTGGCAAGGGCTGACGCTGCCGCAAATCTGCGAACAGCTGAAGGATCCCAAGCGCAACGGATCGCGCAGCCTCGCGCAAATCGTCACGCACATGAACACCGATCATCTGGTCGGCTGGGCCTGGGAGCCCGGAGAAGGCCGCAGCAAGGCGCCTGGCACGCAGGCGGGTTTCGGCGCTCTCATCGAGGCCTGGGTCAAGACCGGTGCGCACTGTCCCCGAGCCTGATCGCACGCGTCGACACACGCATCGCAAAGCCTTGGAAAAATAATCGCACCGCGCTGTAACCGAATCCGGTTTCTCGCCGAATATGGTGTCATGCAACTTCGACCGCAGGCGATATTGGCGACATTCCGGTCGCAAACCGAGGCGGTCGAACGCAGCCAATCACCGGCGCCCGCGCCACGCGACGCGTGGGCCGGGCTCATGGCCTCTGCGCAAGACGGCAATGGCGGCGCCTATCGCCGGCTCCTGAGCGAGATTTCCGCCTGGCTGGAGCGTTACTTCGGACGTCGCCTGCCCCATGCCGAGGTCGACGACGCCGTCCAGGAAACGCTGCTCGCGATCCACCGACGGCGGCACACGTTCGATCCCCGCCACGCCTTCGGCCCCTGGCTCGCGGCGATCGCGCGGCGCAAATGGATCGATCAGCTCCGTGCGATCGAGCGCAGACCGAGCGACACCCTGCCCGAGGATCTGGCCGTTACGGGCCACGAAACTGCGGTGACCAGCGCTTCGGTACTCGCCGGTCTCATCGAGCAACTGCGCCCCGCGCAGGCGCAGGTCATCAGGCTGGTCAAGCTGCAAGGGTACAGCATCGACGAAGCATCGCGCGAGACCGGCCAGTCACCCGCCGCGGTCAAGGTGAACATCCATCGCGGCCTCGCGCGCCTGGCCACCCTCATAGAGAACCAAGACGATGTCGCATGACGCCCTGATCGCCGGCCTGGTGACCAATCTCGATCCCGTCCGGCGTCGCAGCGTCGCACGCGAAGCCGCGCTGGTGCTCATGCTGGCGGCCGTCGAACTCGGACTGTTCCTGGGCCTCGGCGCGATGCGCGACGATATGGGAGCGATGATCGGCTCGCCCTACATGCTGTGGAAGCTCGGCGGGCTGGCGCTGCTCGCCCTCGCCAGCGGCGCGGTCGCGATCAGGTCCTTGTCGCCCACGGCCCAGCCGCGCCGCGATCTCGCCTATGTCGCCGTTCTCGTCGGTCTGACCATAATCGCGGGCGCGCTGATCGATCCGATGGCCGGCGGCGACGGCCAGACCATCCTGCAGCGGCTGTCGCCCGCGAACGGCCTGCTCTGCAGCCTGTGCATCGCCGTACTCGCGCTGCCGATGCTGGCGATGCTGGCCCTCCTCATGCGCCGCGGGGCGCCGACGCGTCCGCGCACGAGCGCCTGGTCCATCGGGCTGGCCGCAGGAACCTGGGGCGCCTTGGTCTTCGCGTTCTGCTGCCCGGTCAACGACCCGCTCTACGTCGCCACCTGGTACTGCGTCGGCTGCACGATGGTCGCCGTCATGGCGCGGTGGCTGCTTCCCAAAGGCTTCCGCCTGTAGCCGAAGCGCCGCCCCAAAGGCGGCGATCTCTTCCTCCCCGCCTCGTGGCGCCGTCCGTCCCGGCTTCCGGGACCGAAGGGACGCGCGTTCACGAGGCCAATCGAAAGCACGACACCATGAATCAGGACACCACGCGCTCGCAGTCCGATCGGAGCTGGCTGAAGCGCTACTACGCCGTGCGCGCGCTCTTCTCGTTCGCATGGGTCGCACTCGCCTTCACGCTCGGCCGATCGCTGCCCGGCTTCGGCAGCGTGCTGCTCGCAATCTATCCGACCTGGGACAGCCTCGCGAACTTCTACGACGCGAAGCGCAGCGGCGGTTTGCGCGCCAATCCCACACAGACCGGGAATATGGCGACCAGTGCCGCCGTTGCGCTGGCAGTCGGCCTTTTCGCCCCCACCGATCCGCACGCCGCGATCGGCGTCATCGGCGGCTGGGCCACGCTCTCGGGCCTGCTCCAGCTTGCGACCGCGGTACGCCGCTGGCGCGGCGCCAGCGCGCAATGGCCGATGATCCTCAGCGGCGCGCAGTCGACCTTGGCGGGCGGCGCCTTCGTCAAGCTGGCGGGCAATGCCACTGCCCATCCCGGCGCGGTCGACGTGGCGCCCTACGCAGCCTTCGGCGCGTTCTATTTCCTCGTTTCCACGATCTCGCTGATCGTCAGCGATCTGCGGCATTCGAATCCCGCCTGAGACGATCAGCGCTGCTTCTTCGCCTGCGGCGCAGTGAAATCGGGATCCTTGTTCGCCACCCAGTCGACGAACTTGCGCACGGCCGGATTGAGCAGCAGCCCCTCGACGTCCATGCCGTGGCGCTGCAGTTCGGAATTGGTGAAATTGGCGATCAAGGTCTGCTGGCAGATCGGGTGCATCGGCACCACGTCGCGCCCGCCCCGGCTCTTGGGCACGGGATGGTGCCAGACGATGGTGCTGCCCGTGGGCCGACCGCACAGCCAGCAGGGCACGGGCGGCGGCGCCTCTTCTTCCGCGTCGCGGTTGAGGTCGCCATAGGGATCACGGTTCTTGCGGGCCATGCCGCCCCCCTACAGCGGCAGGACCACGCTTGCCAAGCCGGCCCCGATACGGGCTGGCGGATTGGCGTAAGGCGCGCGAAGATGACCGACGGAGAGTCGAACATGGTCACGTTGCGTCGAACAGAACGGACAGCCATCGCCAGAAGCGAGCCGCGGACGGAGCCTCGGCCATGAACGGCGCCGAAAGCCTCGTCGAGAGCTTGACCGAGCAAGGTGTGGAGGTCTGCTTCGCCAACCCCGGCACGTCGGAAATGCATTTCCTCGCCGCGCTCGAAAACCCGCGGATCAAGCCCGTGCTCTGCCTGTTCGAAGGCGTCTGCACCGGCGCGGCCGACGGCTGGTACCGGATGAAGGACAAGCCGGCCTCGACCCTGCTCCACCTCGGCCCCGGCCTCGCCAACGGCCTCGCCAACATCCACAACGCCCGCCGCGCGAGCTCGGGCATGGTCAACGTCGTCGGCGAGCATTCGACCGCGCACCTGCGCTACGATCCGCCGCTCAAGTCCGACATCGACGGGCTCGCGCGGCCGCTGAGCCACTGGCTGCGCCGGGCCGACAGCGCCGCGACGATCGCCTGGGACGCCGCCGCCGCCGTGGCCGCCGCTTCCGAGCATCCGGGCAAGATCGCCACCCTGATCCTGCCGGGTGACACCTCGTGGCAGGACGCCGGCACCAGGCCGATCACTCCAGCCAAGGCCGCGCCGCTGCGCCGCGCGCCCGATGCCGCGCGGATCGAGCATGTCGCCAGGGTGCTGCGCTCGGGCGAGCCCGCCATGATCATCCTCGCCAACAAGGCGACGCGCGGCCGAGCACTGGCGCTGGCCGGCCAGGTAGCAGCGGCGACCGGCGCTCGCCTCGGCTCGCAGTTCTTCACCGCGCGGATCGAGCGCGGCGCCGGGCGCACACCGCTCGAGCGCATTCCTTACTCGGTCGCGCCGGCCTTGGCCTTCCTCAAGGACATCAAGCACCTGATCACGGTCGAGACGAGCGAGCCCGTCGCCTTCTTCTCCTATCCCGACCAGCCGAGCCTGCTGAAGAACCCCGATGCCCTGGTCCATCCGCTGGTCGAAGCCGAAGAGGACAGCGCGCTCGCCTTCGAGATACTGCTCGATGTGCTCGGCGCCACCGGCACCGCGCCGCTCGTCCAGCAGCGCATCGAGACCGCCGCGCCCAGCGGCGCACTCGCCCCTCTGTCGATCGCCCACGCCTTGGCCCACGCGATCCCCGAGAACGCGATCGTCGTCGACGAGTCGCTCACCACCGGGCGCGAGACGATGGGCCATACCTTGGGGGCACGACCGCACGACATGATCAACAACATGGGCGGCTCGATCGGCTACAGCCCGCCCGTCGCGACAGGTGCGGCGCTCGCCTGCCCCGATCGCCGGACCTTCTGCATGGTCGGCGACGGCAGCGCCATGTACACGATCCAGGCGCTGTGGACCCAGGCGCGCGAAGGCCTGCCGATCACCACGATCGTGTTCGCCAACAACAGCTACGCGATCCTCAAGGCCGAATATGCGAACATGGGCGCAGGCCCCGCACCCGGCCCGCAGGCGCTGTCGATGATCGACATCGACAATCCGCGGATCGACTGGCAGGCCATGGCCAAGGCGATGGGCGTACCCTCCGTCGCGGTCGAGACCGCCGAGGACTTTACCCAGGCCATGATCAACTCGGCCCGCGAGGTCGGGCCGCTACTGATCGAGGTGCGCCTGTAAGGCCGGGATTGCTCAGAGCCGGTAGCGGATCGTCGCCATGACGTTGCGCGGCTCGCCATAGGCGTCGGTCGAACCCCAGCGAATGTCGTAGCCGACGCCGCGGTAATAGATCCGATCGAACAGATTGCCGACGTTGAGCTGCAGATCGAGATGCGGGTTGATCGCATAGCTCGCCATCAGATCGACGACGACATAGGAACCCTGCTCGACCCGGAAGGCGATGTTCTTGAAGTTGCTGCCAAGGTTCTCGTTGTAGATGCCGCTCTGCCAGTAGAGCGAGCCGCCGAGCTTGAGCCCCTTGAGCCGCCCTGGCAGGGCATAGGTCGAGGACAGCTTGACGATGTGCTCGGGATAGTCGGTATCGAACTTGTCGGTCTTGTCGGTCGGGCTCACGCCCTCGAGATAGCGGATGCGGACGTGGCTGTAGCCGAGCGAGACCTGGAGCCCGGGTGCGAGTTCGCCCTGGAGTTCGGCATCGAAGCCCTGGCTGCGCACGAGACCGGCAGGAACCGAGCACGAGGCGGCCGGGAACGTCGGGCAACCGGTCTGGTCGACGGGCACGATCGCGCGGTTGGTCTGGTCGACGCGGAACAGCGAGAGCGTGGCGTTGAGCCGACCGTCGAGATATTCGCCCTTGAGGCCGATCTCGTAGTTCTTGCCCTTGATCGGTGCGAGGATCGCTTGCGAACCGGTGTCCGGCGCGAAGCCCTTGGCCGACTGCGGCTGGAAGATATCGGTATAGCTCGCGTAGAACGTGTGATTGCGGTCGAGATCGAGCAGGACGCCCGCATAGACCGTCTTGTTCGCCTTGACGCGATAGTCGCCGGTGACCGTGCCGACGTTATCGTAGCGATACCAGTCGAGCCGGCCGCCGAGGATGATCTTGAGCGGATCGGCCGGATTGAGCCGGGCCGAAGCATAGGCGCCGTACTGGGTGATGATATTGGTGCTCGCCGTGGTCGGCTGGAAGTTCGGGCGCGGCAGGGCGGCCGGATCGAACTGCGCCATGTCGGCGATGACGTAAGGCGGCGCGATCACGCCGCTGGGCGAATAGTTCTGCGTGCGCGTCCGCGTCTCGCGGCGGCTGCCGCCGAACACCAGATCGTGCGCGCGGCCGAACACTGTGACCGGCCCGCCCAGATAGCCGTCGAGGCCGCTCTGGCCCTCGTCGTAGCTGGCCTGGTAGATCGATTGGGTCAGCGACAGGTCTGTGTCGCGACGGTAGATATAGCTGCCCGAGAAGATCGCATCCTGCCAGGTCTTCATCGCCGCCAGCCGCAGCTGCCATTTGCCCAAGGTCTGCCGGACCTCGCCGAAAGCCGTGGTCGCCTTCTGCGTCTTGCCTTCCCAGTCGCTCGACGGGCGCGTCGAGCGCGGTAGGTCGAGGTGCTGGCCCGTGGCGCTCAGCGGCAAGCCGCCCCAGAAGCTGTTGTAGAAATCGTCCTGATAGCTGACGCCCGCCATCAGCATCGTCGCCGGACTGACGTCGTATTCGACGATGCCATAGCCGATGCCGCGCTGGATCACCTCGCCATCGCGGAAGCTGGAACTGTCCTGATAGCTGCCCACGGCGCGGGCGCGCAGCGAGCCGTCGGCGGTCAGCGGGCCGCCGAGGTCGATCTCGCCGCGGTAATTTTCCCAGGATCCCGCCGCGGCGGTCAGCCCCAACGCGAAGCTGCGCTGCGGCCGCTTGCGGACCATGTTGATCGCAGCCGACGGATTGCCGCTGCCGGTGATGAGACCGGTGGCCCCACGCACGACCTCGACCCGGTCGAGGATCGCCAGGTTGGTCTGCAGACCGACCACGTAGCCCTGATAGCGGCTCGGAATGCCGTCATACATCACGTTGTCGATGTCGAACCCGCGCGCGTTGAAGGCGGGGCGCCCCGGCCCGTTGCTGACGTTGAGGAACAGGCCCGGCGTCAGCCGCGCGACGTCGGTGATATTGGTCATCTGCAGGTCGTCGAGATGCTGGCGCGTGATCACGGTCACCGACTGCGGGGTCTCGCGGATCGACAGAGGCAGGCGGGTGGCCGTGCGCATCGACGAGACGGTGTAGCTGTCCGTCCCTTCGCTCGTCTCGTCCCGGTTGCCGTTCACGACGATCGTGTCGCGCGCCTGATCGTCGGTCGTATCCGCACCGGCCGCAACGGCCGCCAAAACCAATAGCGAAAATGTCATAGATGCCCTCCGTGCGGCGCCCCTTAGCCACGCTCGGATCGATTCGCAAACGATTCTCAATAGCAATATTGCCAACACCTCACCCCAGCGATAGGTTTTCCCTCTAGCTCCGAGACGGATTGCAGCTTTCTCGCGTCTCTGCGGCCGCGGTATCCCGTCGCCATAACGCGAGAGAGGAAACCGCGATGGCCATCAGCCTGCTGCCCGACAATGCCGCCGCCTGGACCTATCGGTCCTGGGACGATCTCATGGCGATCCCGCGCGAGGAGCGCGAGAAGCTGCAGCTCGAAGCCGCACGTATCGCCTTTCGCCGGCTGCGCGATCGGATCCCGGCGCTGAAGAAGCTGGCCGACCGCCAGGGCGTGGAGACGATCGACCGGATCGAGGATCTGCTCCCGGTCTGCTTCGATCACCGCGTGCTCAAGAACTATCCGATCCAGATCATCGAGAACCGCGACTTCGCCAAGCTGACGGGCTGGCTCGACAAGCTGACCGCGCACGATCTGACCCGGGTCGACCTGACCGGGCTCAGGACCATCGAGGAATGGCTGGGACGGCTCGAGGCCTATGGCATGCTGGTCACCTATTCGAGCGGCACCACGGGCAAGCTCTCCTTCGTGCCGCGAAGCTACGACGAGTTCGGCCCGTGGAAGTTCCACTTCTTCAACGTCAACCAGGCCGCCAGCGGGGTCGATTCCTGGACCACCAAGCTGCCGACCTTCTTCCCGGGCTATCGCGGCGGCTACCAGACGATGCTCAAGATGATGAGCCTGTTCAACATGGAGATGGCGGGGGGCGCGGAAAACTACCACACGCTCTACGATACCCACATTCCGGCCGATCTCATGGCGCTCTCGGGCCGGTTGCAGTCGGCCGAGGACAAGGGCGAGGTCGCCAGCCTCGGGCTCGATCCGGCGCTGCTCGAACAGCGCCAGCAGATGCTCATGCAGGGTCGCTCGCGCGACGGCGATCTCGACGCCTGGTTCACTGGCATGATCGAGAAGTACCGCGGCCAGCGGGTGAAGATCGGCGGCACTTTCGCCGACATGTACCGCGTTGCCCGCGCCGGGCTCGACCGCGGCGTGAAATGTGACTTCGCGCCGGGCTCGGTCATCATGGGCGGCGGCGGCATGAAAGGCTACAAGGACGCGCCCGACGACTGGGAAGACCAGATCAAGCTGTTCTTCGGCGTCGACCGCATGGGCAACCAGTACGGCTTCTCCGAATGCATCGGCAACGCGCCGCTCTGCGAAGCCGGCTTCTTCCACCTGCCGCCCTATTCGGTGCCCCTGCTGATGGGTCCCGAGGGCGAGGCGCTACCGCGCGAGGGCGCGCAGAAGGGCCGCCTCGTGCTCGTCGACCTGGTGCCGCAGTCCTACTGGGGCGGCTTCACCTCGGGTGACGAGGTCACCGTCCACTACGACGGCAAATGCGATTGCGGCTGGGACAGCCCGCGCGTCGGCAAGACGATCCGCCGCTTCGCCGAGAACGAAGGCGGCGACGACAAGATCACCTGCGCGGGTTCGCAGCAGGCCTATAACGAGTTCATGGAATTCGTTGCGGGAGAGGCATGATGGGCCAGGTTCTGGACATCCCGATCATCGCCCGCGGCAAGATCATCATGCCCGGCGACCACGCGGTCGAGTTCAAGGGCCGCGGCGGCGCGGCCTTCCGCCAGGCCGATCCGCACCGGCACGTCCACGATCTCGTCCTCGGCGACACGGCGAAGATGCGCGATCTCCACGACGCGCCGATCGCGCAGATCGTCGATCTGCTGGCCGAACTCGGCAAGCGCCTGACGCTCGACGGCAATCCGCTGCTCCAGGAAAGCTTCGAGCTCGCGCTCAAGGCCGGCGGCCTCGCTGAACCGATCCTGCGCGGCGTCTACGACGCGCTGCCGCACATGTTCGATCCCGCGGGCATGACCGCGCTCGTCGATAAGACCATCGGCCTCGACTATATCGACGGCTGGGTGCCGAGCGGCGGCACCTACGACTGCATCTCGATCCGCGCGGTCGGCACGCGGCAGTTGCACATCACCGCGGGCAACGTGCCCGTGGTCGCCGCACTCACCGTGGTCCGCGCGGGACTGACCAAGTCGGACATCCTGATCAAGGCGCCGTCGAACGACCCGCTGACCGCCAATGCCATCGCCCGCACCCTGATCGAGCTCGCCCCCGATCATCCGCTGACCCGGCACATCGCCGTCGCCTATTGGAAGGGTGGCGACGAATTCATGGATTCGCAGATCATCCGCACCAGCCGCATCGACAAGATCACGGCCTGGGGCGGCATGAGCTCGGTCAAGCATATCCAGAAGTTCCTGAGCCCCGGCATCGACCTGACCGCGCTCAATCCCAAGTATTCGATGTCGATGGTCGGCCGCGAAGTCTTCGCCAGCGAAGCGGCGATGGACGAGGCGGCGGTGGGCCTCGCCACGCTCGCCGGCTTCTACAACCAGACCGCCTGCGCCAACACGCGGATCGTCTACGTCGAGAGCGATACCGACGAGGACAGCATCGCGCAGGTCGTCGAACTCGGTCGCAAGATGGTCGCGGCCTATGCCAAGCTGCCGCCGCTGCTTTCGATCCCCTTCGTCGAACGCAACCGCGAGCTCGAGGCCGAGATGGAAGCCGTCGCGCTCGAGGACGATTTCTATCACGTCGAGGGCGACACGTTGAACGGTGGCTTCGTCGTCTCGAAGTTCAACGACCGCGTCGAGTTCTTCGACAAGCTCAACAACCGCGTGGTCAACATCGTCCCGGTCGACGACCTCACCGACGTGCTCAAATGGTGCGACGACACCACCCAGACGGTCGGCCTGTTCCCCGAAAGCCGGCGCGAAGGCCTGCGCGATGCCTTCGCCCTCGCCGGCGTCCAGCGCCTGGTCGCGCTCGAAGGCGGCGATCCGATGACGGTCTATGCCAACTCGCACCACATGCCGCCGGGCTCGCCGCACGACGGTATCGAACCCATGCGCCGCAACGTGCGCTGGGTTGTGGACATGCGCCCCGCATCGCATGAAATGGCGCTGAGCGTCGCCGCCGAGTAGAAGCCTGGCGATACCCAAGATCGAGAGTGGGAGATCGAGAGCCTTGGACACCCGCCATCTCAGAAGCTTTCTGAGAACCGCCGACCTGTGCTCGATCAGCCGGGCGGCGGAATCGCTCGGCATTGCGCAGCCCTCGCTGAGCCAGCAGCTCCTGCGGCTTGAGGACGAAGTCGGCTTCCAACTGTTCAACCGCACCGCGCGCGGCGTTACGGTGACCGAGGCGGGGCGCATCTTCCAGGAGCATGCGCGGCATATCCTGCGCGGCATCGACCAGGCGCTGGAGGACGTCCAGGCAACCAATGCCGCCGCCAGCGGTCAGGCGATCATCGCGATGCCCTATTCGATGAATCGGCTGCTCGGCGTGGAGCTGGTCGAAGCGGTGATCCAGCATGCACCGAATACCGAGGTACGTCTGGTCGAAGCCACCACGGGGCAGATCCGCGGCTGGCTCGACGATGCCCGGGTAGACCTGGGCATCCTTTATGACCTCGGGCCGATCCGGCATCTGTCGACGCGGCGCCTTGCGACCGAGGAGATGTTCCTGATCGGCCCGGCCGGGCGCTTCGCCAGCGGCCAGCAGAGTGTTGCGACGGTCTCGCTCGCCGATCTGCAGGACTATCCCTTGGTCACGCTGGGTCAGCCGCACGGCTTGCGCAAGTTCCTCGATGGAGAGGCCCAGCGCCACGGCTTCACATATCGCGTGAAGCACGAGATCGACGCCGTGGCGACGATCGCCGAACTCGTCGCCAACGGCCACGGCTATACGATCCTGTCGAAGCCCGCCGTCCGCGACGAGCTGTTCGACGGCCGGCTGAGCTTTGCGCGCCTCGGCAACGGCGAGCTCAGGCGAACGCTGAGCCTCGTGCGCAATCCCGCCCAGGTCGTCACCCACGCATCGGCCCGGATCGAAGATCTCACGGTCAAGATCATGGCCTCGCTGATCGCAAAAGGCGCTTGGGAAGCAGACCCTGAAGCCGCTTTGCGCTGAAACCAGAACGGAACGTCACATGGAAAAACCTCTCTCGGACAAAGTCGCACTCGTGACCGGCTCCGGCCGCGGCATAGGCCGCGAGATCGCGCTGCGGCTGGCCGACGACGGCGCGACGATCATCGTCCACTACGCGAGCAGCAAGGCCGGTGCCGACGATACCGTCGCCGAGATCGAGGCCCGCGGCGGCACCGCCTTCGCCTATCGCGCGGACATCGCGAAGCGCGCCGAAGTGGCCGACCTGTTTCGCGCGATCGATCGCATGCCGGGGCACCTCGACATCGTCGTCAACAACGCGGGCATCAGCGGCGGCGGCAAGCTGGCGGACCTGAAGGATGCCCAGGTCGAGACCATCGTCGGGGTCAACATGCTGGGGCCGCTCTACGTCGCCAGCGAAGCGGCCTCGCGGCTGCGCGACAACGGGCGGATCATCAACTTCAGCTCCAGCCTGGCCAAGTATCCCATGGCCGGCGATGGGCTCTATTCGGCAGCGAAACGCGCGGTCGAGAGCTTCACCGAAAGCTGGGCCCGCGAACTCGGCGCACGCGGCATTACCGTGAACACGGTCATCCCCGGCGCCACCAGCCCGGGCATGATGGACAATTCGAGCGCGCATCGCGCCTTCTTCGAGAATGCTTCTCCCTTCAAGCGGATCGGCAAGGCGGGCGAGATCGCCGCGGTCATCGCCTTCCTCGCCTCGCCCGAAGCGAGCTGGGTCTCGGGCGCGCAAATCCTCGCCAACGGCGCCGCCAACACCTGACCCGACGTTGGCGATTCCATCGGCTGATCGCGAACGTCGAACACGACGGCGCGCCCAATGTTGCACTGCACAATTTTTTGGCGATCCTATCGCCATGGACGCAAACGAACGAGAATCGCTGAGCGCCTACATTCGCTCGCTCGGCATCGACAATTTCAGCATTGCCGATGGCCTGCTGCGGCTGGGTAGCCGCTCGTTCCGGGTCAACCCGTGCCGCTGTGGCGAGCCCTCCTGCGATGGCTGGAAGCTCAAGCCGTCACGCCGGCCCACGTTCGCGACGGGATGAGCGAGCGCGTCATTCCGGCGCCCGCCAAAACGCCCTAGCCTCTTCTCCGATCAAGGAGAGGACTTCGATGACCTTCGGCAAATTCGCCTATCTCTGCCTGGCCGGCTTTGCGCTCACCACAACCATTCCTGCCGCCGCGCAAGCCCAGTTCGAGGGCGCCGGCGAGCATGCCGAGCTTGATTGTGACGGCGGTGTCGCCCGGATCGAAGGCGCCAGCAATGTCATGACCGTGACCGGCCGTTGCAGCCAGGTCGTGATCGAAGGGGCCGACAACGAGGTTCACGTCGAGCTTGCGTCCAAGGGCGTGATCCACATCGAGGGCGCGAGCAACCGCGTGACCTGGACTACGCCCGATGGCAGCAAGCCGCAGCTGCGCGTCAGCGGTGCGGGCAATCGCATATCGGCAGCGCGAGGGCGTTAGCCCCCGCGCCGCCGAGACGGTGATCACCAGCCGCAGGTCTTGCCGCGGTTCTGCTCCTGCAGCCACTTGGTCAGCGGCGCGAAGTAGCGGATCATCGGCTTGCCGCTGATCTCGCGGCTGCCGGTGAAGGCCTGGAGCGCATCGGGCCAGGGCTTCGAGGCGCCCATCGTCAGCATCGCGTTGAGGCGATCGCCGACCTGCTTGTTGCCATAGAACGAACAGCGGTGCAGCGGCCCGCGCCAGCCGGCCTGCTTGCACGCCGCCTCGTAGAACTGGAACTGTAGGATCCGCGCGAGGAAGTAGCGCGTATAGGGCGTCGAGGCCGGGATATGGTACTTGGCGCCCGGATCGAAGGCATCGGCCGGCCGATCCGACGGCGGGACGATGCCCTGGTACTGGAGCCGCATGTCGGTCCAGGCCTTCTGGTAGTCGGCGGGCTTGATCTGACCCGAGAAAGCCTGCCAGCGCCAGCGATCGATCAGCAGGCCGAACGGCAGGAAGGCGACCTTGTCCATGCCCTGGCGCAGCAACAGGCCGATGTCCTTGTCGGCGCTGGGCACCTGCGAGCGGTCGAGCAGGCCGATCTGCACCAGATATTCGGGCGTGATCGACAGCGCGACGGTATCGCCGATCGCCTCGTGGAAGCCGTCGTTGGCACCATCGAGATAGAGCGCGGGCTGCTTGTTGTAGGCGCGCTGGTAATAGTTGTGGCCGAGTTCGTGGTGGATCGTGGTGAAATCGTCGCCGTTGACCTTGATGCACATCTTGATGCGCAGGTCGTCGACATTGTCGATGTCCCAGGCCGAGGCGTGGCAGATCACCTCGCGGTCGGCGGGCTTGGTGAACTGCGAACGCTGCCAGAAGGTCTCGGGTAGCGGCGCGAAGCCCAGCGAGGAGAAGAAGCCCTCGCCCGCCTTGACCATCTTGTTCGCGTCATAGCCCTTGGCTTCGAGCAGCTTGGTCGTGTCGTAGCCGATGTCGCCGGCGCCCGCCGGGGCGACCACGTCGTAGATGTTGCCCCATTCCTGCGCCCACATGTTGCCTAGCAGGTCAGCGCGGATCGGCCCGGTCTTGGCCTGGACGGCGTCGCCGTAGCGCTCGTTGAGCTTGGTGCGGGTGTAGCAGTGGAGCTGTTCGTAGAGCGGCTTGACCTCGTTCCACAGCTTCTCGGTGAGCGCGGCGAAGGCCTCGGGCGTCATGTCGTAGTTCGAGCGCCAGAGCGCGCCGGTATCGGCATAGCCGAGTTCCTTGGCACCCTGGTTGGCCAGATCGACGAGCTTGGCATAGTCGCCCGCCATCGGCTTGCCGACATTGTCGTGCCAGCTCGTCCACATCTCCTTGAGTTCATCGGGGTTACGGCTCGTACCCATGGCCGCCTCGATGTCCGATCCGTTGATCGGCTTGCCGTTCAGGGTGCCGCGGCCCTTGCCGTAGATACCCTGGAGCCGCGCGCCGAGTGTCGCCAGTTCCTCGGCCGCGCCGGGCCGCGTCGGCGCGGGCAGCACGATCAGGGTGCGCATGCGATCGAGCTTGCGCGTCGTGTCGTAGTCGAGGCCCTTGGCGCTCGCGAACTTCGCCGCCTGGATGGCATTCGCCACCTGCAGTTCGGTCAGCTTGGCACCCGCGCGCGCGGTCAGGGCTTCGGTGTCCTGGTTGATGTAGGTCGCATAGACCCAATCGGCCTGTGCGCCTTCGATCAGCGCCTTGCCGTAGGCCGCCTCGGCCTCCTTGACGAAGGTCTGCGGCGTCTGCGGCCCGGCTTGCTGGGGCGCCGGTGCGGCGGGCTTGTCCTGCGCGAAAGCCGGAGAAGCCGCGAGCGCCAGGGTCAGCGCCGCGGTCGAAACGAACTTGAGCATAGTGGCAGACCTCATTTCTGCTTTCTGTTATGTCAGCAGAACTAGCGCGAAGTCACGCCGACAGGAAGCGCACTATCGCATCGCCGAGTTCGGGCTTGGTCACCGAGGACATGTGCGTGCCCGGCACCTCGACATAGGTGCCTTGGGGCAGTGCCTCGGTCAGCGCGGGGGCGGAGCCGTTGTCCTGGTCCTCGGCACCGCAGACCACGAGGGTCGGCATGGTGATCTCGCGCAATTGCTCGGCGCGGGTGTCGTCGACCGACTGGAGCAGCAGCCGCGTCGCGATGCGATCGACCTTCTGCGACTTCATGAACTGCTGCGCGACATATTCGGGATCGCCGCGCTTGATCTCGTCGAAGCGGTCGATCGCGCCGATGAAGAAGCCGCTGCGCCGCTCCCACTGGTCGAGCCCTTCGAGCCCCATGCCGCCGAGCACCAGCCGGCGCGGCTCGAGGCCCGCCAGCACCGCCCGCACCGAGGTGCGCGAGCCGAGCGAGAAGCCGCAAAGGTCGAAGTCGGTCAGGCCGAGTGCTTCGACCACCTTAAGCGCATCCTGCACCAGCACGTCGGACGGGTAGGCCGCGGGATCGTGCGGCGCATCGCTCTGCCCATGCGCGCGCAGGTCGGGCATGATCGCCTCGAAACCGGCCTCGGCGAGCTTGGCGGCGTGGCCGAACTTGATCCAGTTGACCAAGGCACTCGAGAACAGGCCGTGGAGCAGCAGCACCGGCCGCCCTGCCCCGATCCGATGCACGGCGAGCCTGGCGCCACCGACGCTTTCGACAAATTCCACACGCTGGTCGTGCACTTTGGGTTCGCTCACTCGGGTACCTCCAGGCCTGCCGCCTTCCAGCGGCTGGCGACGCTTTCGATGTCCTTGCTGTAAAGACGTGGCAGATCCTTGATGTCCAGCCAGGCCTCGTGAAGACTCTCGGAACCCGAGTGCAGGATCGGCGCGAAGCCCGAGGGATCGTCGAAACTGCCCACGGTCAGGTCCATCTTGTCGTCGCCCTCGAGGAAGGCAAAGCCGAGCGGCGTGCCGCAGGCCGAGCAGAACGGCCGGTGCGCGATCGGCGAGCTCTGGTACCAGTCGGGCTCGCGCTCCCAGGTCAGGCCGGCGAGCGGCACTTGGGCGAAAGCCGCGGCGAAACCACCGGTCGCGCGCTGGCACATGCGGCAATGACAGAGATAGGCCTCGTCGTTTTCGAGGGCGACGCTGTAGCGGATGCGGCCGCACTGGCAGCCGCCGGTCAGGGTCTTGCTCATGCGCCTTGCCTAGGACCTGCGCCACCCGGCGGCAATCGCCAAGCTTGCCGCGCGATGAACCCGGGTCGAACCGAAGCGAGGGCTGCGACGAGACGTTGAACGGCCCGGAACAGCGCGTGCGGCAAACGGTTGATCGGCCAGGGGGCATTCGAGGCCTAGCGCCCGTGCCTTATTCCGAGGAGAATGCCATGTTTCGCAAGACTCTGATCGCGCCGCTGATGGCCGCCACCGCCCTCGCGCTGACCGTATCGCCGGCCTATGCCGGCAAGGCCGACCGCGCGCGCCAGGCCATCGCCGCCGCCGAAGCCAAGATCACCACCGCCGAGCAGATGGGCTCGGCCACCGAACTGCCGGCGCGTCATGCCGAGGCCCGGGCCGAACTCGCCCGCGCCAAGGAAAGCCTGAACGCGGGCAACAAGTCGACCTCGATCGACGAGGCGATCCACGCCTCTGCGCTCGCCGATGCGACGATCGGCGAGCTGCAGCGCCGCAAGGACATGGCCGTCGCCGATGCCAATGCCGCGCGCGACGCCGACGTCTCGGTCGCCCAGCAGCAGGCCGCGGCCGCGCAGGAACAGGCCGCGCATGCCAGCGCCCGGGCCGACATGGCGCAGCAGCAGGCGGCCAATTCGGCCGCCGACGCCAATGCCGCGCGCTCGGCGCTGATCGCCCAGCAGAACCAGCAGGTCGAGACCACGGTCACCACCCAGGCACCCGCACCGCGCCGCGCCGCGCGCACGGTAACGCGCAAGACCACGACGACCACCGCGCGTCGCGCCCCGGCCCCCGCACCGGCGACGACGACCACCACGACGACGATCAAGCAGGCGGTGAACTAAGGCGACAGCCTAGCTCACCAAATGGATCGGGCCCGCCCCCCAGGAGGAGCGGGCCCGATTTCGTTTTTGGTAGGCCCCCCGGGAGAATTCCCAAACCCGCTCGTGCTGAGCTTGTCGAAGCACCATGCACGGCGGTCGCGTCAGCACCCTTCGACAAGGCCAGGGTGAGCGGCGGTGGGCTTGTCTCCGGCTCTAATCAGCCCTTCTTGAGATGCCGGCGACCGAGCAGTTCAGCGATCTGCACGGCGTTGAGCGCAGCGCCCTTGCGCAGGTTGTCGGCGACGCACCACAGCGCCAGGCCGTTGTCGACCGTCGGATCCTCGCGCACGCGCGACACGTAGGTCGCACCGTCGCCGACGCATTCGATCGGCGTGACGTAGCCGCCGTCCTCGCGCTTATCGACGAGCATCACGCCCGGCGCCTCGCGCAGGATGTCCTGCGCCTGCTCGGCCGAGATCTCGTCCTCGAACTCGATGTTGATCGCTTCGGAATGGCCGACGAAGACCGGCACGCGCACGCAGGTGGCGACGACCTTGATCTTGGGATCGAGGATCTTCTTGGTCTCGACGACCATCTTCCACTCTTCTTTGGTGAAACCGTCGTCGAGGAAGCTGTCGATGTGCGGGATCACGTTGAAGGCGATCTGCTTGGTGTACTTCTTCGGTTCGACCGGATCGCCGACGAAGATCGCGCGGCTCTGCTCGAACAGTTCGTCCATGCCCGCCTTGCCCGAGCCCGAGGTTGACTGATAGGTCGAGACGACGACGCGCTTGATCTTGGCGGCATCGTGCAGCGGCTTGAGCGCGACGACCATCTGCGCGGTCGAGCAGTTGGGGTTGGCGATGATGTTCTTGGCCTTGTAGCCGTCGATCGCCTCGGGGTTCACCTCGGGCACGATCAGCGGCACGTCGGGGTCCATGCGGTAGAGCGACGAATTGTCGATCACCACGCAGCCGGCGGCGGCCGCGCGCGGGGCGTGGATCTTGGTCGGTTCCGAGCCCGCGGCGAACAGCGCGATGTCCCAGCCGGTGAAGTCGAAATGCTCGAGGTTCTTGACCTTGATCATGCGGCCGGTGTCGCCGTACTCGAGCTCGTCGCCGGTCGAACGCGACGAGGCGGCCGCGGCGATCTCGTCGCAGGGGAATTCGCGCTCGGCGAGGATGTTCAGCATTTCGCGCCCGACGTTGCCCGTCGCGCCGACGACCACTACCCGATAACCCATGATGGTATTCCCTGAAGCAAGAGGGCCCTAGATAGGAACGGGCCGGACAAGGAAAAGGCCGGTCTCCGTATGCGGGAGCCGGCCTTCTCGATCTGTACGCTGACTGAGAGGCTCAGTCGGCCGTGGCTTACGCCTCGACCTTGACGTCGCGACGCTCGGCGATGCGAGCGCGCTTGCCGGTGCGGCCACGCAGGTAATAGAGCTTCGCACGACGCACGACGCCCTTGCGGACGACGGTGATGCTGTCGATGTTCGGCGAATAGAGCGGGAAGACGCGCTCGACGCCCTCGCCGAACGACATCTTGCGAACGGTGAAGTTCGAACCGATGCCCTTGTTCGCGCGAGCGATGCAGACGCCTTCGTAGGCCTGAACGCGGGTGCGCTCGCCTTCGACGACGCGCACGCCGACGCGGACGGTGTCGCCCGGGCGGAAGGTCGGGATATCCTTGGCAGCCTTGGCGATTTCCTCGGCTTCGATCTGCTGAATCAGGTTCATTGACCCTGGTCCTTATTTTCACGCCGCGCGCCAGAGGCAGACTGAACCCGAGCACCCGTATGGCGCTCCCAAAGGTCCGGCCTGCGTAACCGTGTATCGACTTCCGCCTGGTGTTTCCGCCAGGCCGCGATTTTCGCATGATCCCCCGATCGCAGCACTTCGGGGATCGTGCGCCCTTCCCATTCGACGGGTCGGGTATAGTGCGGATACTCGAGGAGGCCGTTCTCGAACGACTCTTCGGACCCGCTGGAAGGCGCGCCCATTACGCCGGGAAGCAGCCGAATGCAAGCGTCGAGAAGCATCAGCGCGGCGCATTCGCCGCCCGACAGGACGATGTCGCCGATCGACACCTCCTCGACCGGTCGCCCGGCGAAGATCCGCTCATCGAATCCCTCGAACCGACCGCAGAGAATCGTCACGCCCGGACCTTCGGCGAGTTCGCGCACACGCTCCTGCGTCAGCGGCTTACCGCGCGGGGTCATGGCGATGACCGGGGCCGCGGGATTGTTCGCGAGAGCATGGTCGACCGCGGCCGAAAGCACGTCGACGCGCAGCACCATCCCCGCGCCGCCGCCGGCGGGGGTGTCGTCCACCGTGCGGTGCTTGTCGATCGCGAAGTCCCGGATCTGCACGGCATCGAGCGTCCACTTCCCCTGCTCGCGCGCACGCCCGGCCAGGCTGACGCCGAGCGGGCCGGGGAACATCTCGGGATAGAGCGTGAGAACGGTGGCGGCGAAGGTCATGCAAGGGTCTCTATCATCGGCGATGGTCTACGCCCAGCTTGTCGATCCCGTACGAAAAAGCACGGAACAGAAACCAAAAACAAAAGTCAGGCTGATGATTTCAGCGCGCCGTTTTGTTGGACCCGGCTTACCCCTGCCCCTACCTGATCATGCATCAGGAAAAGACCACGGGGAACCGACATGACCCAGTCCTATCAGCCTTGCTTGTATGCAACCGAACCGACCGCGCGGGCCACGGCGGACATGTCCTGGCTTCGCACGATCATGCTGCCTTTCGAAGCGCTGCATCGCCAGCAGTGGTCCGCGCCATGGAATGCGTCGCGCGGTAGCGATCGCAAGGCCTACTGATCGACGTAGGCGGCCTCGATGACGAGGCCTCGCTCGGCGCTCCATTCGGGCACGGCTTCGGCCCGCATCGGCACCATGAAACGCTTGCCGCGCTTGCCGTCCTCGCCCGCCGGACGCTCGATCTCGATCACATCGCCGGCGCCGAAATTTTCGACCGCGATACAGGTGCCGAGCACTTCGCCGGTGGTCGAGACCGCGGGCAGACCCAGCAGATCGGCGTGGTAATATTCGCCCTCGGCCAATTCCGGCAGTTCCGCACGCGAAACGGTGAGCGCGGTGCCGCGCAGCTTCTCGGCGGCGGTACGGTCCGGCACTTCGGCGAAACGGGCGATGGCGCCGCCCTTGCCGTCATCCTTGAGGCTTTTCACCGTGAGCCTGGAATCGTTGAAGGCGCGGTAGCGCTTGAGCGCCGCCACGCCTTCTCCGAACAGCTTGAGACGGACCTCGCCCGTCACACCATGCGCACCGGTTATGGCAGCGAGCGTGACGGGACGATCCGACAAGGGGTTCAGCCCTCGGTCTGCTCTTCGGCAGCAGCCTCTTCGGCCGGAGCCTCAGCGGGAGCAGCTTCTTCAGCGGCCGGAGCCTCTTCCACCGCGGGAGCGGCGGCGGCAGCAGCGGCAGCCTCTTCGGCCTCACGCAGCTTCTCGGCCTTCTCTTCGGCGCGATCCTTGGCCTTCTGGCCCGGCTCACCCTTCTTCGGGTTCACGGTGGCGGCGCGCTCCTGGATGCCGGCCTTGTCGAGCATGCGCGCGACGCGGTCGGTCGGCTGACCGCCGACGCCGAGCCAGTACTTCACGCGATCTTCGACCAGACGCACGCGGTTCTCGTCGTCCTTGGCGAGCAGCGGATTGTAGGTGCCGACCTGCTCGAGGTACTTGCCGTCGCGCGGGGCGCGGCTGTTGGCGACGACGATCTTGTAGTAGGGGCGCTTCTTGGAACCGCCACGCGACAGACGAATGGAAACGGACATAGGATTTACCTTTCTATCAGATACTTGAAACTTACTTTTTCAGAAAATTCGAGAGATCGGGAGCGCCACCGCCAAGGCCGGGAAGCCCGCCGGCACCGCCGCCGAGACCCGGCATGGCCGCGCCGAGGCCGCCCTTGCCGAACAGCGCGCCGAGGCCCTTGATGCCGCCCATCTTCTTGATCTGCTTCATCGCGCGCTCCATTTCCTGGTGCATCTTGAGCAGCTTGTTGACGTCCTGAACCTGCACGCCCGAACCGTTGGCGATCCGGATCTTGCGCTTGGCGTTGAGCAGCTCGGGCTTGGTGCGCTCCTTGGGCGTCATCGAGCCGATGATCGCATCCATGCGCAGCAGCACGCGGTCGTCCATGCCCGAAGCCTGCATCGCCGCCTTGGCCTTCTTCATGCCCGGCATCATGCCCGCGAGCGCGCCGAGGCCGCCCATGTTCTGCATCTGCTTGAGCTGCATGCGCAGGTCGTTCATGTCGAACTGACCCTTGGCCATGCGCGCGGCCATGCGCTCGGCCTCTTCCTCCTGGATCGTCGCGGCCGCCTTTTCGACGATCGAGACGATGTCGCCCATGCCGAGGATGCGGCCGGCGACGCGCGAAGGATGGAACGGCTCGATCGCGTCGAGCTTTTCGCCCGTGCCCGCGTACTTGATCGGCTTGCCGGTGACCGCGCGCATCGACAGCGCCGCACCGCCACGGGCATCGCCGTCCATACGGGTCAGGATCACGCCGGTCAGGTCGACCTGGCCCGCGAAGCTCTGCGCGACGTTGACCGCGTCCTGGCCGGTCAGCGAATCGACGACGAGCAGGGTTTCCTTGGGGCTCGAGATGGCGGCGACCGCCTTCATCTCGGCCATAAGCTGGTCGTCGACGTGGAGACGGCCCGCGGTGTCGAGCAGCAGCACGTCGACCGCCTGGAGCTTGGCCGACTGCAGCGCGCGCGTGGCGATGTCGACCGGCTGCTGGCCGGAGATGATCGGCAGGGTGGCGACGCCGACCTGCTCACCGAGCACCGCGAGCTGCTCCTGCGCGGCCGGGCGGTTGACGTCGAGCGAAGCCATCATCGCCTTCTTGCCCTGCTTCTCCTTGAGCAGCTTGGCGAGCTTGGCGGTGGTGGTCGTCTTGCCCGAGCCCTGGAGGCCGACCATGAGGATGACGACGGGCGGAACGTGATCGAGCTCGAGGCCCGGGGTCTGTTCGCCGCCGAGCATCTCGACGAGCGCGTCATTGACGATCTTGACGACCTGCTGGCCGGGCGTGACCGACTTGAGCACCGACTGGCCAACGGCCTGCTCGGTCACCTTGTCGACGAAGCGGCGGACGACGGGCAGCGCGACGTCGGCCTCGAGCAGCGCGATGCGCACTTCGCGCATGGCATCGCGAACGTCCTGTTCCTTCAGCGCGCCGCGACCGCGTAGCTTGTCGAATACGCCGCCGAGCCGGTCTGACAGGGTATCGAACATAAGGACGATTACTCCACAACGCGAAAAACGCCGGTGGGCGAAACCTCGCCGACCAGCGTGTAAATGATCACCGTCCGATCCCTGGCGGAACCGGAAATAGTGAGATTTGGATCGAACCGGACCGTCGCCCGGCCCGAACCAAATCTCACTAAAGAGTCTTGGGAATGGTGGAGCCTAGCGGGATCGAACCGCTGACCTCCTGCATGCCATGCAGGCGCTCTCCCAGCTGAGCTAAGGCCCCATTTCCATTCATCCGACGATCACTCTGGGAGAGTGTCCGTCGCCCCCGCCGTGGCTGGGAGGCCGCCCTCTAGTGGGGGCTTCCCAGCTTGGCAAGGGGGTATTTTTACAAATTAATGTTCGTCGCCGTCGTCGTCGCTGACACCGACGCCCAGATCGTCGTCACCGCCGAGGTCGACGTCGTTGTCGGGCGAATCGCCGTCGTCGTCGATGTCCAGATCATCATCGTCCGCCAGGTCGTTGTCCGCCGTCTCGGCGACCTTTTCCTTCTGGAGCTGTTCATAGGGGATCGGCTGCTTCGACTTGAGAACCGGCTCGGGGTTCCACGCATAGCCGCACTCGATGCAAGTGACGGGATCGTCCTTGCCGAGATCGTAGAAGCGGGTGCCGCATTTCGGGCAGCCGTGCTTGGCGCCCCATTCAGCCTTGACCATGCAAATTCCTCGTATTGGCCCGGCCGGAGCGGCGAGCCGAAAAACAGTGACGTTGATGGGAACTATGAGCACCCAAATCAAGCGCCCGAAAACTCATAGGGCGCGCGCCTTGCCATAGCAGATGGGCGCTGTCAAAAGCCGCGCGATTTTACCTCTCGCGTTAACAAGGCTCCACCGTGACCGCTGCCGATCCCTCCGCCATGCGCCCCCGTCGATTCGCGGCCGCCGGCCCGCTCAAGGGCCGCATCCGGGTGCCCGGCGACAAGTCGATCAGCCACCGCTCGCTGATGCTCTCGGCGCTGGCCGTCGGCGAAAGCCGCGTCACCGGGCTGCTCGAGGGCGAGGACGTGCTGGCCACGGCCGCGGCGATGCGCGCGATGGGTGCCGACATCCAGCGCATCGGAGCCAAAGATGGCTCAGGGAGCGAATGGCTGGTCCACGGCGTCGGCGTCGGCGCGCTGCTCCAGCCCGAGACCGCGCTCGACATGGGCAACAGCGGCACCTCGACGCGGCTGCTGATGGGCCTCGTCGCCTCGCACCCGATCACGGCCTGCTTCGTCGGCGACGCCAGCCTGTCGAAGCGGCCGATGAAGCGCGTGACCGATCCGCTGTCCTTGATGGGCGCCGAATTCACCACCAGCCCCGGCGAACGCCTGCCGCTGATGCTGCGCGGCGCTTCGCCGGCCGTGCCGATCGAATACCGCCTGCCCGTCGCCTCGGCCCAGGTGAAGAGCGCGGTGCTGCTGGCCGGGCTCAACACGCCGGGGATCACCACGGTGATCGAGCCCGTGCCGACGCGCGACCACTCCGAACGCATGCTCAAGGGCTTCGGCGCCGAGCTGACCGTCGAGGTCGACAGCGACGGCACGCGCACGATTCGCATCCGCGGTGAAGCCGAACTGCAACCGCAGCGCATCGAGGTTCCCGGCGACCCCTCGTCGGCCGCCTTCTTCATCGTCGCCGCGCTGATCGTGCCGGGCAGCGAACTGGTGATCGAGAACGTCGGCCTCAACGCCACGCGCGCCGGGCTGATCGACGTGCTGCGCCAGATGGGCGGCGACATCACCGAACAGAACGCGCGCGAAGTCGGCGGCGAACCCGTCGCCGATCTGCTGGTCAAACATTCTCTACTCAAGGGCATCGAAGTCGATCCCGCCGTGGTGCCGTCGATGGTTGACGAATTCCCCGTGTTCTTCGTCGCTGCGGCGCTGGCCGAAGGGCGCACGACCACGACCGGGCTCGACGAGCTTCGCGTCAAGGAATCGGATCGCCTCGCAGTCATGGCCACGGCGCTGACCGCCGTCGGCGCGCGGGTGCAGGAGAGCGAGGACGGCCTGATCATCGACGGCACCGGCGGCGAGGCGCTGGCCGGCGGCAACAAGGCGGCGATCGCCACCCATCTCGATCACCGCATCGCCATGTCGATGGCCGTCGCGGGCCTTGCCAGCAAGGGCGGGGTCGAAGTCGACGACGTGCGCCCGATCGCCACCTCCTTCCCGGCCTTCGAGGCGCTGCTCGACGGTTGCACCGCTTGAGCACGCCGCTGCTCACGCCCCTCGTCGCGAACGTCTGCGGCTTTGCCGGCATGGCCTGCATCATATTCGCCTATGCCTATGTCACGGGCCGGGAGGCGCCCAACCCGTTCATCCAGCATGGCGTCAACCTGGCCGGTGCGGCGCTGCTGACTGTGTCGCTGCTGGTCAATCTCAACCCGGCCTCGCTGGTGCTCGAATTCTTCTGGGCCGCGATCGCCATCTGGGGCCTCATCAAGGCCGCGCGGAGCAAGCGCACATGATCATCGCAGTCGACGGGCCCACGGCCTCGGGCAAGGGCACGATCGCCAAGGCGCTGGCCGCGCATTACGGGCTGCCGCATCTCGACACCGGCCTGCTCTACCGCGCGGTCGGGCGACAGGTGGAGCTCAACCTCGGCAATCCCGACGATGCAGCCGACGCGCTCGCCGCCTGCGAGTTCCCCACCAGCCTGCTCGACGATCCCGAACTGCGCTCGGAAGCCACGGGCGGGCTCGCCAGCCGCGTCTCGATCCACCATGGCGTGCGCCAGGCGCTATTCGCGCGGCAGCGCGCCTTCGCCACCCAGGCCGGCGGCGCCGTGCTCGACGGCCGCGACATCGGCACGGTGATCGCGCCCGAGGCCCAGGCCAAGCTCTTCGTCACGGCCTCGGTCGCGGCCCGCGCCAAGCGACGCCATCTCGAGATGATCGCCTCGGGCCGCGAGACCCAGCTCGACGAGATCGCCGCCGATCTCGCCGCGCGCGACGAACGCGACCGCAACCGCAAGGAAGCCCCGCTGCGCGCCGCGGTCGATGCCGCTACGCTCGACACCTCCGAGCTCACGCGCGACGCGGCCATCGCTGCCGCTATCGCTCTGGTAGAGGCCCGCAGAGGCTGATCCCCACCCCATCCCGGGGTTGCCTCCAAAAAAGACCATTTTCCCGCTTGGCGCTTTCGCGCGTTGGCCGCAGAATCGCGCCGATGGACATCGAACGTTTCCGTGGCCTGATCACCATTCAGCAGGCGATCAGCGATGCCCGCGGCGATCTGACGACCGTGATGCAGGCGATCGTCAACGAGCGTTCGGTCATGCCCCAGTCGAACGGTATCGTCGTCGAGCTGCGCGATGGCGACCAGCTGACCTATGCCGCCGCCAGCGGCACCTCGGCCGGGCAGTTGGGACTGCGCCTGCCGCTCAACGCCAGTCTCTCGGGCCTTTCGATCCTCACCGGCGAGCCGCAGCATTGCCTGGACTCGCACCAGGACGGCCGCGTCAACCGCGCCGCCTGCGACCGCGTGGGCCTGCGCTCGATGATCGTCGTGCCGATCCCGCACAACGGCCAGACCGTCGGCGTGCTCAAGTACCATGCCAGCGAACCGCACGCCTACGACGAGGAGGACATGCTGATCGCGCACCTGCTCGTCGGCCCCATTGCCGTCGGCTTCAGTTCGATCGCCGAGGCCGACGCGGTCCGCGCCAAGGTCGATCTGCAGACGGTGATCCGGCTCAAGGAAGAACTGGTCTCGAACATCAGCCACGAACTGCGCACGCCCGTCACCGCGATCGCGGGTTCGCTGGCGCTGCTCAAAGGCGGGTCCGTCGGTGAACTGCCGAAGCCGGCGGTGCCGCTGATCGACGTCGCCGCGCGCAATGCCGAGCGCCTGACCGCGCTGGTCAACGACCTGCTCGACATGGACCGCCTAGAACAGGGCCGCCTGTCGATCACGCTCGCGACGGTCGATCTTTGCGAGTTGCTGCGGACCGTGGTCGAGGAGAACGCGCCTTTCGCCGCGCGCACGGCGGTCACTTTCGCGCTCGACGTCCCGCGGGCACCGGTGACGACTGAGACCGATGCCATGCGCCTGTCGCAGGCCGTGACCAACCTGCTCTCGAACGCGGCGAAGTTCTCGCCCGCCGGCTCGACCGTGCAAGTAAGCCTGACCGTCGATGGCGCCCAGGCGCGGATCCGAGTCAGCGACGCCGGCCCCGGCATTCCCAAGGATTTCCGCTCGCGGCTGTTCGACCGGTTCTCGCAGGCGACGCGCCCGCGCGACGACGTGCAGGTCGCAGGCACGGGTCTGGGCCTCGCGATCACCAAAGGCATCGTCACCCAGCTCGGCGGTTCGATCCGCCTGGACGAAGCGGTCTCCCAGGGCGCGACCTTCGAGATCGCCCTGCCCTTGCCCGCCAGGAGCTAGGCCGCGGCGCCGAGCTCGACCGGCGGTGGAGCAGCCGGGCCGGCGTGATAGACGCAGGTCTCGCCCACGCCCTTGAGCATCTCGACATGCGGGGCGCCGAAGGCCGCGCGCTCGCGGGCGCGGAGCCAGGTGCTTTCGGAAATGGCGATGCCGTTGACCGGTGCGGTGCTCTCGATCCGCGCGGCGATGTTCATCGTCTCGCCCCAATAGTCATAGGCCATACGCGTCGCGCCGATCACGCCGCCGACCACCGGACCGCTGTGGATGCCGACGCGCAAGCCCACCTCGACACCCGCGGCACGGACGAGATCGTCGACGCCTTCGAGAACGGCGCGCGCGAAGGCGATCGCCGCATCGGCGCTGTTGCCGCAGGACACGTTGCCGCCGGCGATCGCGAGATAGGCGTCGCCGATCGTCTTGACCTTCTCCACCCCGTGCTCGGCCGCGCAGCGGTCGGCATGGTTGAAGAAGCCGTTGAGCAGCTCGACCAGGTGGCCGGGCGACACGCGTTTCGCGAGCTTGGAGAAACCGACCATGTCGATGAAGATCACGCTGACGTCGGCATAGGCGTCGGCGACCATGCGCCCGTCACGGATCCGCTCGACCGCCGCCGGCGGCAGCATGTTGTGGACCAGCGCCTCGTTGCGATTGCGCTCGGTCTCGAAGGCATCGGCCAGGGCATAGGCCCAGCGGCTCGAGGCGGTGATCGCCAGGTTGATCGCGAAGGTCACCGCGCGGCCGCTGACGAAGCTCAGCAGCGCGTAGATCAGCTCTGCGGTGAAGGTGCCGTCATAGACGGTCTGGCCCATCCATTCGAGGAAATCGCAGCCCAGCCAGATCAGAAACAGCCGCGGTCGTCCGGCCAGGGCCACGGCGGCGAAGGCCGTCACGGCCAGGCGGTTGATCGTCGTCACCGCGTGGAGATTGGCATCGGATCGCGCGAGGAATTCGTAGAGCGTCTGGTTGACCTGCGCGACGAGCAGCAGGATCACCAACAGCGCGGCGAAATCGATCACGGGCTGGCGCACATAGCCCTGCCAGAAGGTCGCGCCGACATAGCCGCCGGCGACGAGGACGGTCAGGCCGAGCCAGACCGCGACCTGGGCATTGGCGGCATGATCGAGCAGCAGCGGATTGACCACGGTATAGGCCAGCGCGATGACCATGAAGAGCACGCCGTAACCGCGCACGAAAGGCACGCGATAACGCCGGCCCGCTTCCTGGAACCGCGCCTCGACCGCCGGATCGGCGAACCTGCCCTTGTGCATCGGCTGCATGATCTTCCCCGCCTGTCGCCGCGTGACTAGCAGCAAAGCCTTACCGCCGGGTTTCGTCTGCGTTCAGTTCTGCACGCAGGCCGGCCGAAAGCCCCATTTTCCTTGCCTTCACGCGCGCATTGGCCTAAGCGCCCGCCCGTTCAACGGCATTCGCCATGCTTTCCCGGCGTGAAGAGCTTTCTTCGCGCCCTTTCCGTTTTCACGGGGGACGAGCCGGGCGAGCGCTCGCGAATGCCCGTCACGGCACTCGGCCTGGCGGGCGGTTCGGCCCTTTTGGCCCGTTCGCCGCATGGTGCGGCAGCGGAGAAAGACCGGCGGAAACAACCGCCTGGCCGGAAACAGACGTAAGGAACCACTGAATGGCCACTACGGCAAATCCCTCGCGCGACGATTTCGCCGCGCTCCTTGACGAATCGCTCGGCGGCGCCGGCGGCGGCGGCTTCGAAGGCCGCGTGGTCAAGGGTACCGTCACCGCAATCGAAAACGACAAGGCCGTCATCGACGTCGGTCTCAAGAGCGAAGGCCGCGTCGCCCTGCGCGAATTCGCCATGGCCGGCCAGCCGCACGGTCTCTCGGTCGGTGACGAAGTCGAAGTTTACGTCGACCGCGTCGAGAACGCCGAAGGCGAAGCGATGCTCAGCCGCGACCGCGCCCGCCGCGAAGCCGCCTGGGACAAGCTCGAGAGCGAGTTCGGCGAAGGCAAGCGCGTCGAAGGCGTGATCTTCGGCCGCGTCAAGGGCGGCTTCACCGTCGACCTCGACGGCGCCGTGGCCTTCCTGCCCGGCTCGCAGGTCGACATCCGTCCGGTTCGCGACGTGCAGCCGCTGATGGACGTTCCCCAGCCCTTCCAGATCCTCAAGATGGATCGTCGCCGCGGCAACATCGTCGTGTCGCGTCGCGCCGTCCTCGAGGAAACCCGCGCCGAGCAGCGTTCGGGCCTGATCCAGAACCTGGTCGAAGGCCAGATCATCGACGGCGTCGTCAAGAACATCACCGACTACGGTGCCTTCGTCGACCTGGGCGGCATCGACGGCCTGCTCCATGTCACCGACATGAGCTACAAGCGCGTCAACCATCCCTCGGAAGTCATCAACATCGGTGACACCGTCAAGGTCCAGATCGTCCGCATCAACCAGGACACGCAGCGCATCTCGCTCGGCATGAAGCAGCTCGAGAGCGATCCGTGGGAAGGCGTCGCCGCCAAGTACCCGGTCGGCGCCAAGCTGCGCGGCACCGTCACCAACATCACCGAATACGGCGCCTTCGTGGAGCTGGAGCCGGGCATCGAAGGCCTGGTCCACGTTTCGGAAATGTCCTGGACCAAGAAGAACGTCCACCCCGGCAAGATCGTCTCGACCTCGCAGGAAGTCGACGTTCTGGTGCTCGAGGTCGACAGCGACAAGCGCCGCATCAGCCTGGGCCTCAAGCAGGCGCAGCAGAACCCCTGGGAAGGCTTCGCCGAGAAGCACCCGGTCGGTTCGGTCGTCGAGGGCGAAGTCAAGAACGCCACCGAATTCGGCCTGTTCATCGGCCTCGATGGCGACGTCGACGGCATGGTTCACATGTCGGACATCGCCTGGGGCATCTCGGGTGAAGACGCGCTGGCGCTGCACCGCAAGGGCGAGCAGGTTTCGGCCGTCGTTCTCGACGTCGATGTCGAGAAGGAGCGCATCAGCCTCGGCATGAAGCAGCTCGAGAAGGGCGCGCCCAGCGTTGCTGGCGCCGCTTCGTCGGGTTCGCTGAAGCGCAACGACGTCGTCACCGTGACCGTCCTCGAGGTCCGCGACGGCGGCCTGGAAGTCCAGGCCGGCGAAGATGGCGCCACCGGCTTCATTAAGCGCTCGGACCTCGGCCGCGACCGCGACGAGCAGCGTTCGGACCGTTTCCAGGTCGGCCAGAAGGTCGATGCCATGGTCACCGGTTTCGATCGTTCGAAGAAGCCGAACTTCTCGATCAAGGCGCGTCAGCTCGCCGAAGAGAAGGAAGCGGTGGAACAGTACGGTTCGTCGGATTCGGGTGCCTCGCTCGGCGACATCCTCGGCGAAGCGCTGAAGAACCGCAGCTAAGCCTTAGCGGCCCAAGCCAAACAAAGGCCCGTCCGGAGCGATCCGGGCGGGCTTTTGCTTTGGGGCGGTGCTGCCTATATCGGGCGCGAGAGGAGCCACCATGCAGGCCGTACCGTTCCTGATGTTCCAGGGTGACGCCAAGCCCGCGCTAGCGCTCTGGCGCCAGGCCTTCCCCGAACTGGAAGTCCTAGAGCTGCAGGAGCATGCCGAAGGCCCTCAGGCCGGCCAGATCGCCGCCGCGCGCATCCGTCTGGGCGGCAGCGAATGGCGGCTGTTCGACAGCCCGCCGGTCCACGCCTTCACCTTCACACCCGCCACGTCGTTTTTCGTCGACTGCGACGACGAGGCGCACCTGCGCCGACTGGCCGAACTGCTCGGCGAAGGCGGCGGCGTGATGATGCCGGTCGACAACTATGGTTTCAGCCGGCTGTTCACCTGGATCGCCGATCGCTTCGGCGTAAGCTGGCAACTCAACCTCCCCTAGGACATTTCACCGTGCTCGAAGTCCACCAGTTCGCCTGCCTGTCCGACAATTACGGGTTCCTGCTCCACGATCCGGAGAGCGAGGAGACGGCCTGCATCGATACGCCCGATGCCCAGGCCTATCTGCGCGAGGCCGCGCGCAAGGGCTGGCAGATCAGCCAGATCTGGAACACCCACTGGCATCCCGACCACGCCGGCGGCAATGCCGCGATCAAGGCCGCGACGGGCTGCAAGATCGTCGCCCCCGCCGCCGAGGCCGAGAAGATCGAGGGCATCGACCGCACGGTGAAGCAGGGAGACATCGTCTCGATCGGCACCTGGGACGCGAAGGTCATCGACGTCGGCGGCCATACCAATGGGCACGTCGCCTATCACGTTCCCGGCGCGGGCCTGGCTTTTGTCGGCGATTCGCTGTTCGCGCTCGGCTGCGGCCGTATGTTCGAGGGCACGGCGCCGCAGTTCTGGGCCAGCCTGCTGCGGCTCAAGGCGCTGCCGCCCGAGACGCTGATCTACTGCGCGCACGAATATACCCAGTCGAACGCGCGCTTCGCGCTCCACGCCGACCCCGAGAACGAGCGGCTGCAGCGCTATGCCGAGAAGATCGAGGCCTGCCGCGCCAAGGGCATTCCGACGGTACCGACCAACCTCGCCCGCGAACTCGCCGCCAATCCGTTCCTGCGCGCCGACGATCGCGATCTGCAGGCGCGCTGGACCGATCGCGGCGCCGCGATCGGCGACCCGGTCGCGACCTTCGCCGCGCTGCGCGCCGCCAAGGACAGCTTCTAGCCCCCGCACGCGGGGCGATCCGCCGCAATGTCGCTTTCGCTGGCGACGTGGGACGGCTAGGCCTTACGCTTCATGGGCGGGAGTCGATTCATGCAAAGCCAGGCCACCAAGCGCACGGGCGTAACCTCGTTCGGGCCGGCGCTCGTCACCGCGCTCGCGGTGGGTGCCGCCGTGACCGCCGTCGCCCAACCGCTGACCTACCAGCCCACGCCGCTCGCGGCCGCACCGGCCAAGGTGCCCGCGGTCCAGACCGACACGCTGCGCCTGACGATGCCCAAGCCGACCTTCGCCGTGGCCGCCGTCCGGCACGAGATCGCCGCGCCCAAGCTCGCAGCGCTGCCGCTCGATCCCGACACCGCGGTCACGGCGCCCGCCGCGCCTTCGACCGCGGCGCCCGCACCGGCTCCGCTCGCCGTGGCCGCGCCCAAGGTCCAGGCCGCGCCGCTCGGCACGACCTCGCGGATCGCTCCCGTCATTCGGATCGCACCGCCGCAGGTCGCGGTCGACCGCCTCGCCGCCGCCAAGGGCCGCGACATGGCGACCTATTCGCCGACGCGCCACACGGTAACCGAAGCCGGCAAGCCGCAGGCCATGTCGATGCTCGGCGACGAGGACTGGGCTTCGCTGACGCGCGGCCCGGCCGCCGCGCAGACCGCGAGCTCCGCGAACGACCGCAGCGCCGCGCTGCAGCCCTCGCGCAAGGGCGCGCGCACGCCGGTCGGAGCCACGGCCATCGATCCCGTTACGACGGACGACCGCCCCTCGGCCTCGGACGATGCCGACAAGCGCATCGACAGCGTATCGCTGACCGTCGCGACCAAGCTCAACGGCGTCACCGCCGGCCGCGTCTCGCTGTTGATCCGCGACGACGAGAACATCTCGGTACGTCTGACCGACCTGCTCGCGGTGATCGAGTCCTCGGTCGACCCCGAGCTCTATACCCGCCTCGGCACTTCGCAGGCCGCGCAGGGCTACGTCACGCTCAACGCCCTGCGTGCCGCCGGCATCGCGATCCGCTTCGACGATCGCGACCGGCTGGTGATCGGCACCAAGTAAGCAGCGGCTTCGGCGCTGCTGCCACCCTCATCCAACTCCTGCTAGTTCGCTAGGCTCACAAGCCTGCGTATCCTTCTCCCGCGAGCGGGAGAAGGTAGAGCTAACCCTCTCCCGCTCGCGGGAGAGGCAGCGAGACTTGCTGAACGCAGTGAAGCTAGTCGCAGCGGTGAGGGTGGCTCGCCAAAAGCTCACCCCAAAAGAAAGCCCCCGCTTTCGCGAGGGCTCTCCTGAATTCAGCAATGCCGAAGAACGATCAGATCGCGCCGATCGCCTGGTCGACGAGCGCCTTGTCGGCGGCCGCACCGTGGTTCTTCGAGATCAGGCCCTTGGCCGCGATCGCGGCGGCATCGGCCGCCTTGGCGCGAAGCTCGGCGATCGCACCGCGCTCGGCAGCGGCGATCTTGTCTTCGGCCATCTTCTCGCGACGCGCGATCACCGCGGTGGTGTCGGCCTCGGCCTTGGCGACGATCGCCTCGGCCTCGTGCTTGGCATGCTCGAGCATGGCCGCCGCGTCCTTCTCGGCGTTGGCGATCTTGTCGGCATATTCCTTGCGCAGGGCTTCGGCCTCGGCGCGCAGCGCCTTGGCTTCGTCGAGCTGCTTCTTGATCTCGGCGATGCCCGAATCGAGCCCCGAGGTCAGCATCTTGGGAACGCCGAGGAACAGCGCGACCAGGATCAGCACCGACATCGCCAGCGAGACCCAGAGGCCCGGGCCGATGAAGCCAAAGGCCACGGGCTCGGCATGGGCGCCGACGTGCTCGGCACCCGCAGCAGCGTGTTCGGCCGCAGCCGACAGCAGGGTCAGCAGATTAGCCATTGAGCGCCTCCTTGACCGCGACGCGAGCCGCCGCGGCATCGACGGTCACGCCGGCCAGACGCGCGACGATGTCGCCCGCAGCCTCGCTCGCCACCGTCTCGATCTCTTCCAGCGCACCGGCGCGGGCGCCGGCGATACGCTGTTCGGCTTCGGCCAGACGCTGGTCGATCGCCGCATTGACGCCAGCTAGGCGACCTTCGGTGGCCTTGGCCGCTTCGGCCTTGGCCTTGGCGATCAGCGCCTGGGCTTCGCCGCGCTGGTTGTTCGACGCAACGCGCCAGGCCTCTTCCTGGTCGTCGGCCGCCTTGCGCGCGGCTTCGGCAGCGGCGAGGTCGTCGGCGATCTGCTTGTCGCGCACCGCGACGGTCTCCATCACCTTGGGGACCATGCCCTTGCCGATGACGAAGAAGATGAGCCCGAAGAAGACCAGCATCCAGAAAATCTGGCTGGCATAGGTCTCGGACAGCTGCGCGATTTGAGGCATGGCGGTATCCGTCAGTTTGGGACTTCAGCGCCCCAATTCCATCGTCATTGCGAGGGGCGGAGCCCCGCGGCAATCCAGAGCGTCGTTCACTCGGCCCTGGATTGCTTCGCTACGCTCGCAATGACGAGGGTTTGGTTGGCGTTCGTTAGGCGACGAAGATCAGGATCATCGCGACGACGAACGACAGCAGGCCCAGAAGCTCGGCGGCGGCGAAGCCGATGAACAGGCGGCCCTGCTGGCCGTCGGCAGCGCCGGGGTTACGCAGCGCGGACTCGAGGAACGAACCGAAGACGTTACCGACGCCGATGGCGGCCATGCCGGCGCCGATTGCAGCGAGACCAGCACCGATCAGCTTTGCGCTTGCAGGTTCCATGAGAAAACTCCTTTTCGTTCAAATTCGTTGGGTTGAAAGACGTACTTGCAGTGAAGCTTAGTGCAGGTTCTCGGCGTCGTTCAGATAGAGCGACGTGAGCAGCGCGAAGACGTAGGCCTGGATGCCGGCAACCAGGATCTCCAGCGCGCAGATGGCGATCATCAGCAGGAAGCTGGGCAGACCCACGACCGTGCCCCACAGCGCGCCCGAGTTCATGCTGTCGATGACGAAGCTCGACAGCACTTCGAGCAGGACGTGGCCGGCCATCATCGCGACGAAGAGACGCAGCGCGAGGCTGAAGGGACGCACGAGGAACGAGACGAGCTCGATCACCGGGATCAACCAGATCAGCCAGAGCGGCGTGCCGTGCGGCACGAACAGCGAGAAGAAGTGGAAGCCATGGCGCCAGAAGCCGACGATCAGGACGATCGCGAACGACATGATGGCGAGCACGCCGGTGGCGCTGAAGTGGCTGGTGAAGGTGAAGGGGTGCACGCCGACGAGCATCAGCGGCAGCAGGCCGAGGACGTTGGCGAAGAGAATGAACATGAACAGCGAGAAGATGTAGGGCACATACTTCTTGCCGGCCGGACCGACGTTGGCGGCGAGCAGGTTGTCGACGAAGCTGGTCATCGATTCGACCGCCATTTGCCAGCGGCCGGGGACCAGCTGACGCTTCATGCCACCCCAAACGAACAGGAACAGCACCACGGTCGTGATCGCCATCCACAGTGCGGAGTTGGTGAAGGGAATGGAATAGCCCGCGATTTCCCAGTGATCGGTGCCGAACATCGGCTCGATCGTGAACTGGTGCATCGGATCGACTTTACCCGCTTCGGCCACGCCTTGCCTCATTCTTCATATGCACGACAGCGCCCCTCATGCCCGCTCTTCGGGTCAATCGGGACGCCGGCTGGAAATCCGGATGATGTTTCTGAAGGCGACGATGATTCCGAGGAACATCACCACCAGCAGGCCCCAGGGCGAGGTCCCGGCAAAATGGTCGATGACCCAGCCAAGAAACGCACCGCCGCCGATCCCCCCGATCAGTTCGGCAAGAACGCGATTGCCCATGCGATAGTTCGCATCGGCCTCCGCGCCCGCGACCGGCTTGTTACGTTTATCTTCGCTCTCGCGTGCGGCTTGGAGCCGCCGGTCGAGCGCGTCGATACGCGCATCCTCGCCGATAGGGTCTCGTGCGGGCGGCTCGTCGCTCATGTCAGGCTCCTTTTTCCAAGGGAACGTATGACACGCTCAACGGGTGCCCGCCGAGGGCGCCGTCCCCTTAGGCGGGGGGGTATCACGAGTCAACCGAGTGATGCTGCACCCCTGGGGACTGCGGAATCGCCGGGGCGATGAGGCGCGAAAATCGGTCGATCGCCACCCATGGCGACGGATGGTGCCGGGCCAGCGGCGAAAACAAAAAAGTTTACCAACCGTTAAAAACTTCATTCGACTGTCGTCTAATAGGGTGACGGCCCTTTCGCGGTGACCGTCGCCCGGGAGCAAAACGGGGAAGATCGGTCGGCAATTCCGCGGATCGATGGATTGAGGAACGAGCCATGACCTCGCCGAGGTTCGGGTGCAATGACGGTCTTTCGCTTGCCGCACGCATGAGCGATCGTCGCGAACAACGCCGGGTCCGCGCCCCGCGCGTGGTGCAGGTCGCGCACGACGGCGCCGCCGCCTATGCGCGCTGCCGCGACTTCTCCGACACGGGCATGAAGCTCGATCTCACCGTCCCGCTCCAGCTCAACGACATGGTCACCGTGGCGCTGTCGCCCTCGGTCATGCTCTGCGGTTCGGTCGCCTGGGTGCGCGGGCGCGAATGCGGCGTGGTGTTCGACGGTCCGGTCGACAGCGACGCGCTGCTCGACGCGGTCGAGCCGCAAGGCGGCGTGGTCGCCTCACCCGCGACGCTCAACCTCCTGCACGGACGGCGCTGGCCTGGCGACGCCCGCCCTGCCCAGCCCGCGGGCGGCAAGCCCGACGCGCGCTTCCAGGCGGGCCTCGCGGTCAAGGTGATGAACGGCCCAAACGAGGAGCAGCGCGGCATCCTGCGCTGGGCCAGCGGCAATATCGCCGCTTTCGAACTGGCACCGGTGGAAGAGCCGAGACTGCCCCAGCTCCCCGCGCCAATGAATTGAGTTACGTCCAAACCGTCATCCTGACGAAAGTCAGGATCCATTGAACGCTAGGCTTCGATCGCTCGCGAGCTTCGCGCCGTGGTGACGCGATGGCAGCCGACAATCGCAATGCTGCTCGGAATAGATCCTGACTTTCGTCAGGATGACGAGAATAGTCTGTAGAGCGTGTGAAGACGTACCGCCTTACGGACAGCGCGCATCGCGCTGCGGGGCACCGCCGCCGCGGGTCTGCCAGGAGCCGTCGGGCGCCTGATACTTTTCCCCCGGTGCGGTCTGGCCGATCAGCAGGCAGCCCGAAGTGAAGGCATATTCCTCCACCGTCGCGCGCTGCGCCTGGGCCTTCTGCGAATAGACCGCGCGGCGCTTGATGTTGAGATCGTCGACCATCGCGCGCAGCGCCGGGCTGCCGCCGCCGATGACGCCGAGATAGCCGTCCATCTTCTCGCCCACCTGGCCCGCCGCGCGCGCCGCGGCATAGGCCGGATCGCGCGGTTCCGCGATCGCCGCACCCGTCGTCAGGCCGAGCAGCGCCGCACCGAGCAGCAGAGGCTTGAGAGAGAAAGCACGCATCAGAAAATCCCCGAATTGCTCTCGATCGTATCCTTGGCGTCCTGCGACAGCCGGTAGATGACTTCCTGCTTGATGTTGATGTTGAGCTCGATGACGATCGGCTTGTCCGGTGCGGTGACCGAGATACATCCCGAAAGCATCGATGCCGCCATCAGCATCGCCAGAACGCCCGTGTTTCGCCACGCGCGCGGGCTGAACCACCCTGTATCCTGCCCGTTCGACTGCATGTCGTGCTGTCTCGCAGCCTGGAACTGGTTGGTCAATCCGGGGCACATCATGGCTTGGGAGCGCTTTCTGGAGGCTGAACATTCGGCGGTGAAGCGGGCAGCACGATCGGCCGGCCGTTGGCGTCCATCAGGCCCAGCGAGCGCGGATCGCGGACATAGGCGGGGTCGTAGAACGAGCGGAAGGTCGAGGCGAGCTGGAAGAACGGCGCGCGCACGTTGACGTTGAAGCGGATCGGCAGCTTGGCGATGCGGTCGGTCAGGAAGTTGCGCTTGGTCCCCGAACCCTGGCGGATGCCCGAGAACTGCACGCGCGTGATGATCTCGCCCTCGAGCGCGCCGTTCATGCCGATCTCCATGTCGCGGTAGTCGAGCGACTTGAGCGCGTCGAAGGCGAAGTTCGCCATGGCCGACAGGTCCTTGTAGGTCAGCGCGCCGACGTAGGAGACGTTGCCGCCCGGCGCGCGCGACTTGAGCTGGCCGCCGTCGATGCGCCCGCCGTTCTCGTCGAAGACCAGCGGCAGGGTGCCGTCAAAAATGCCGGTAGCGGAGAGATTGGCCAGTTCCATCCGTTCGACAAAGCGCGCGGCGTTTAGCCCTTCGATCATCAAGGTGTAGCGCCGTACCTCTGCCACGCCCATGCGCATGTTGACCGGCAGCAGGGTCAGGGTGCCGTCGAGGAAGGGCCAGGCCCCACCTTTGACGACGAGAAGCAGGTCGGGCCGCATCTCATAGGTCAGCACGCCGTCGTTGACCTCGATGCCGGGGTTGATCGAGGCGATGCGGATCTGCTGGTCGGGCGCGGTGACCATGCCGAGCAGGTCGGTGAAATGGATCGTTCCCGACGCGCCTTTGACCGGCCCGAAGGCCGCAGCGAAATCGAGCGAATCGGTGGTGAACGCCCCCGTGCTGGTCACCCGTTCGGCGGTCCAGTCGATGCGGCCCTGACCGCGGACGTCGCCCTTGGCATTGGCAATGACGCCGAGCGCGAGCGCGGTCAGCGTATCGGGCTGGAGTTGGTTGTCGAAGCGAATGCCCGCCACCGCGAGATCGGCATGGCCGCGCGCGGAGTTGAGATCGTGGCGGATCGTCGTGCGCACGACCTCACGGCTGCTCGCCGGCTCGCGCAAGGTCGCGACGGCGTCGATGACATTGTTGGCCAGGGTCAGTTCGGCGCCCTGCGCGACCAGCGGGCGGAAACGGTCATCGAGCTGGCGATCCTCGAGCCGGAAGCTCGCACCGGTCAGCGCCAGCCGACCGCCGACAAAGCGCCATTGTCCGGCCGCGTCGAGCACGTCGAGCGGCACCGCCGCGAGCCGCACGTCGACCCCGGCGAAAGTCCCAGCGACATCCTGGCCGATCCGTGCGGACAGGTTAGCGATTCGGAAGCGCGAGGCCGTGGCCGTCGGCCCGAGCTCGATATCGAGCGCGCGCGCCGCCAGGATGCCCGGATAGGCGAAGCCGACCGGTCCCGAGCGCAGCCGGATCGGGCTCGCCCCAAGCTTGCCGACGAGATCGACCGACGGCGCCCCCGCGGCGATCCGCAAACCCTGCGGCCCCACGGCGAGAATCGCGCCGCCGCCGGGCGGGCACAAGGTCAGGCCGCGGCGTTCGAAGGTCAGATTGGCCAGGGCCAGCCGATCGAATCGCAGCGCGGTGCAGTTCCGCCAGGCAGCGAGCCCGGTGCCGGCCCGCCAATTGCCCTCGAGCGGCAGCACGAGATTCTCGGCATGGCCACCCGGTAAGGCCCCCGAAAGCCGCGCCTCGCCGGCAAAGCCCAGCGCACCGTCGGCGAGTTGCACCAGCGTCACCCGCGGCAGCGCGATCTTCGCGTCGCCAGACCGGTATTCGGCCATGGTCATGCGCGTGACCAGACGGCCGCCGGGCTGGCGCTCGAGCCGTCCGGTGATCTGCGGCAGCCCCGCCCCGCCCGTGGCAAAATTGCCCGCCAGGCGCGGCGCCGGGCGACCGTCTGCCGTCAGCTGGAAGCGCGAGATCGCCAGCAGGGTCGCGCCACTACCGCCCTGCAATGTCGCCTGGGGCACGACGACATTGGTCGCCGGCCCCGCACGGCGCAGGATATAGCTCGCGGCCAGCCGGCTGCCCTGCCCTTCGCGCTGCAGCGCCGTGCGCATCTGGCCGAGCAGCGGCGCGGCCAGCGTTCCCGCCGATGAGCGCTGCGCCGCGGCCAGGGTCGAATCGAGATCCTGCCCCAGCCGCAGCCCCTCGCCCGAAAGCTGGCCTTCGAGTTCGAGCCGGCTTGCCGACTGGCGCAGCACGCCGGCCGTGCCCAGCATCGCCGCGGCGGCCTGCGGCGTCGCCAGTCCGCGCCCCTTGACGTCGTAGCGCGCGGTCAGCGCCTGCTTGCGCCAGGTGAAGCGCAGGCTGCCGCCGGCATCGGCCAGCCGCGTCGTGCCATAGGCCAGGGCGCCGCTGCGCAGCCCGGCCTGGCCCTCGACACCATCGAGCGGCTTGTCGGCCGTGGCGTCGAGTTCGATCCCGGCATCGGCGAGCATCAATCCGTCGCGGCAGGCCAGCCTGCCGAGGCGCAGCGGTCCGACGAAGCGAGGCTTCTCGCCCTCGATCTTGACCTGGCCGTAGAGCGAGGCGTGCTCGGCCTCGCAGCCCTGTATCGCGAGCTTGGGCGCAATTGCCGCAAAGGCACCCGCAAAACCGCCGCGCAGCTTGCCCTGCCCTTCGACCTTGAGACCGACCGGACCATAGTCGCTCTCGATCAGCCCGCGACCATCGACCAGCGTCAGGGCCATGTCGGGCAGGCGGAATGGCTCCTTGCTCTCACCGGCGAACAGCACCTTGTCGAGCGCGCCGAAGCTCAGCTTGCCTTTGGCATAGCGCCCATAGAGCCGCGGGCGCACCAGGGTAACGCCGCTGATGATCGGCGCGCCGAAACGGGCGGTGATCTCGGTCTCGACGCGCTCTATCGTCAGGTCGGGATGCGCGGGATCGCCGACGACGACGTCGCGCAGCACTTGCCGGCGCGGGCCGATCGATTCGATCTTGTAGGTCGCGGGCAGGCCATAGGTTTCGAGCTGACCGGCGATGACGTTGCCGACGATGCGCTCGCGCGAGAACCACAGCGCCACCAGGACCAGGAAGATCAGGCCCACGGCCCCGGCCAGCACGAGCGGCCAGCGCCGTCGGCGCGCCGGTGCCTCGTCCGAGGGCGGCTGATCGTCGTCTGCTTGCGCCATTCGCCCCACACTTGCGCGCACGGCCGGGAAAGGCAATGCATCGCCTACCCATGGCAGAGACCAGCGAACTCTTTCCTGAACGGGAACCGCGGCCCGCGGCCGATTCTCCGGCCCATGGCGCCGAGGGGCATCGCGCCCGCCTGCGCAAGCGCCTGCTCGACGGCGGGGCCGAGGCGCTGGCCGATCACGAGGTCATCGAATACCTGCTGATGACCGCGATCCCGCGCCGCGACGTCAAGCCGCTGGCGCGCGCGCTGATCCAGCGCTTCGGCGGCCTCGCCGGCGTGCTCAACGCCGATGCGACCGCGCTATCCAAGCATCCGGGCATGGGCGAGACCAGCGCCGCCGCGCTCAAGATCGTCGCGCTCTCGGCCCGCCGGCTCGCACGGGCGCAGGTGCGCGAGCAGCCGGTGCTCGGATCGTGGCAGGCGCTGATCGACTATCTGACGATCGACATGGCACACCTGACGGTCGAGCGCGTGCGCGTGCTCTATCTCAACCACCAGAACATGCTGATCCAGGACGACCATGTCGGCGACGGCTCGATCGATGAGGCGGCGATCCACCCGCGCGAGGTGATCCGCCGCGCGCTCGACCTCGGCGCGACCGCGCTGATCCTCGTGCACAACCACCCCTCGGGCTCGCCCCAGCCGAGCCGCGCCGACATCCAGATCACCAACCAGATCGCCGAGGCCGGCCGCTTGCTCAACATCGTCGTCCACGATCACGTCATCATCGGCCGCGAGGGACACGTCTCGCTCAAGGCCAAGGGGCTGATTTGACATGTGCGTAGCCGCTTTCGCCTGGCAGGCGCATCCCAAGTGGCTGCTCGTCGCCGTGGGCAACCGCGACGAATTCCACGAGCGCCCTGCCGCGCCGCTGGCCCCCTGGGACAACGGCATGCTCGCCGGCCGCGATCTCAAGTCGGGCGGGACCTGGCTCGGGGTAGCACCCGCGGGCCGCTTCGCGCTGGTCACCAACCTGCGCGGCTACGGCGGGCCCGAGCCTGATCGCGCCTCGCGCGGGGCGCTCGTGACCGACTTGCTCACCGGCCAGGGCACCTATGCCGATCCCGCCACGGCGCGGCTGCAGGACTTCAATCCGTTCAACCTGATCTTCGCGAATCGCGATACGGCGCATTTCCTCTCGAACCGCCCCGAGGACATCCGCACCCACCTCGCCCACGGCATCTACGGTCTGTCCAACGGCCAGCTCGACGAGCCCTGGCCCAAGACGCTTCAGCTCAAGGGCGCGCTGCTCGATTGGCTCAATCGCAGCGGCGATGATTTCGGACCGCTGTTCTCAGCGCTGCGCAATGAGGACCTTGCTGATGTAGGCCTCCCCCCGCGCGAACCGTCCGACGTGCCGCGCGAGGCGCCCGAAACGCCCGTGTTCATCCGCGACGCCGTCTACGGCACGCGCTGCTCCACGGTCGTCGCGGTGGATCGGGACGGACGGGGCACGATCATCGAACGGCGCTTCTCGTCCGCGAGCGAGAGCACCGGGGAAACCACGCTGACCTTCGCCTGGTAGGGTGAAAGGGCCGGCCCAGAGGGAGAGCCATCCATGTTCCTTTCCATGCGCTTCGACTTCCGCAATCCGGCCTTTGCCGGCACGACCATGGCCGAGCGCTATGCCGCCGCAATGGACATTGCCGAATGGGCCGACGGCCTGGGCATTCCCGCCTCGATCTCGGTCTCGGAGCATCACGGTTCGGAAGACGGCTATATTCCCAGCCCGCAGCTGATCATCGCCGCCATGGCCGCGCGCTCCAAGAACGTGCGCTTCAGCACCGCCGCGACGATCGCGCCGTTCCACGATCCGCTTCGTCTGGCCGAAGACTTCTGCGTGCTCGACAACATCACCAACGGCCGCGTCGACCTGATCGTCGCCGGCGGTTACGCGCCGAGCGAGTTCGCCATGTTCGACGTGCCGATCAAGGAGCGGCCCAAGCGCGTGACCGAGGTGGTCAACACGCTCAAGGCCGCCTTCGCCGGCGAGCCTTTCGAATATCGCGGCCGCACGGTCCACGTCACCCCCGCCCCGGTCCGTCCGGGCGGCCCCAAGGTCATCATGGGCGGCGCCAGCGAGCCAGCCGCGCGCCGCGCCGCGCGCATCGCCGATGGCTTCGTGCCGAGCGAGGCGAAGTTCTGGGAATTCTACCGCGACGAGATGCTCAAGCTCGGCAAGACCGATCCCGGCCCGGGCATGGGTGGCGGCAGCGCCCAGGTGACCGCGCTGGCCAAGGACATCGACGCCGGCTGGGCGGCGATGGGCGAATCCTTCCTGCACGAGACCAACGCCTATGCCGCCTGGCGCGTGGCCGCCGGCGAGGACACGCCCTACGATCCGTTCCCCAACGTCGAGGAACTGCGCGGGGCGAATTTCTATCATATCGTCACGCCAGAGGAATACGTCGCGCAGCTCAAGGCCGCGCCGATGGCCGTGGCGCAGTTCCACCCGCTCTGCGGCGGCATGCCGATCCAGGCCGCCTGGGACAGCCTCAAGCTGTTCGAAACCGAAGTGCTGCCAGCGTTTCGTTGAGTTCCACTTCGTCCCCGCGAAAGCGGGGACGACGCTGGTTCGACCTAGTCGCCCGCCCCCACGGTCTGGATCACCTCGAAACCCTCGAACCGCGGGTGGCCGAGGTAGAGCGGCTTGTTGCCGCCGGCGCCGGCATGCGCCTTGCGGAAGGCTTCCGAGCGCGTCCATTCCTCGAAGTCGGCCTTCGAGCGCCAGATCGTGTGCGAGGCGTAGAGCGTGTGGTCCTCGGCCTCGGGCCCGCGCAGCAGGTGGAATTCGACGAAGCCGGGCACGCCGTCGAGATGGCTGTCGCGCGAGAGCCAGACGTCCTTGAACGCCGCCTCCTCGCCGCGGATCACCTGGAAGCGGTTCATGGCGATGAACATGGGCGTGGTCTCCTCTGATCCGAATCGTTCGGGCCTGACCATAGCAGCCGAACCGCTCCGCAGGCGCTTCCCCTTGCCTTCCGGGGCCACCATCCCTAGCGCCCCCGATCAATCAGCCATTCCCCAATATCGGAGTCGAACATGGTCCCCCGCTACGCCCGCCCCGCGATGACCGCGATCTGGGAGCCCGAAGCGCGCTATCGCATCTGGTTCGAGATCGAGGCCCATGCCACGCAAAAGCTGGGCGAGCTCGGCGTCGTGCCCGAGAGCGGCGCCAAGGCGCTCTGGGACTGGTGGGCGACCAATCCGACGATCGACGTCGCCGCGATCGACGCGATCGAGGCCGTGACCAAGCACGACGTCATCGCCTTCCTCGACTGGGTCGCACAGCAGGTCGGCCCCGAGGCGCGCTTCATGCACCAGGGCATGACCAGCTCGGACGTGCTTGACACGACTCTGTCGGTCCAGCTCGCCAAGGCCGCTGATATCCTGCTCGAAGACCTCGACGCGCTGCTCGCCGCGATCAAGCGCCGCGCCTATGAGCACAAGTACACGCCGACGATCGGCCGCAGCCACGGCATCCACGCCGAGCCGACCACCTTCGGCAAGAAGCTGGCCGAGGCCTATGCCGAATTCAGCCGCTGCAAGACCCGCCTGATCAATGCCCGCGCCGAAATCGCCACCTGCGCCATCTCGGGCGCGGTCGGCACCTTCGCCAACATCGATCCGTCGGTGGAGGAATATGTCGCCGACAAGCTGGGCCTCACGGTCGAGCCGGTCTCGACCCAGGTGATCCCGCGCGATCGCCATGCGATGTTCTTCGCGACCCTGGGCGTCATCGCCAGCTCGATCGAGCGCCTGGCCACCGAGGTCCGCCACCTGCAGCGCACCGAAGTGCTCGAGGCCGAGGAATACTTCTCGCCGGGCCAGAAGGGCTCGTCGGCCATGCCGCACAAGCGCAATCCGGTGCTGACCGAGAACCTGACCGGCCTCGCCCGCGTCGTTCGCTCGGCGGTCACCCCCGCGCTCGAGAACGTGGCGCTGTGGCACGAGCGCGACATCTCACACTCGTCGGTCGAGCGCTATATCGGCCCCGACGCGACGATCACGCTCGACTTCGCGCTGGGTCGCCTGACCGGCGTCATCGACAAGCTGGTGATCTATCCCGAGCGCATGCAGAAGAACCTCGACCGCATGGGCGGCCTGGTCCACTCGCAGCGCGTGCTGCTGGCGCTGACCCAGGCCGGCCTGACGCGCGACGATTCGTACCGCCTGGTCCAGAAGAACGCGATGAAGGTCTGGGAGAGCGACGGCCAGCTATCGCTGCTCGAACTGCTCAAGGCCGATCCGGAGGTCAGCAAGGCACTGTCGGCGCAGGATCTCGAGGAGCGCTTCAACCTCGACTACCACTTCAAGGCCGTCGACCACATCTTCGCGCGCGTGTTCGGCGAATGATCTGACCTACCCCGCCCCGAGTTCGCTCGGGGCGGAACTATTGCGCCCAAACCCTTCCCTTACCGCGCAATCTTGCTAGCATCCCACGTTAGTCCGAGGGAAAGAGGAGACGGGACGTGCAGCTTATCCGCACCCTGATCTGGATCGTGGCCACCGTGGTCCTCGTCGCCTTCATCGCGATGAATTGGGAACGCGCGCCGGTGAACATCTGGCCGCTCGCCAGCGGCTACATCTATTTCCAGTGGCCCGTCGGCGTGATCGCACTGGTGTTCTTCGCGCTCGGCGCAGGGCCGATGTGGCTCTACCATCGCGCCGGCAAGTGGCGCTGGCAGCGCCGGGTCGCCGCACTCGAAAACTCGGTGCGCGCCACCACCATCGCGCCACCGATCGCCACCTCGACCCAGCTCGAGGCCGCCCCGCAGCCCACCGAGGAACCGACCGCCTGACATGTCGCGAAATCCCATCTATCTTGCCCTTGACCTGCCCCGTCTCGACGCCGCCGAAGCGCTCGCCCGCAAGGTTGCCGGCCATATCGGCGGATTGAAGCTCGGCCTCGAATTCTTCTGCGCCCACGGCCATCACGGCGTGCACGAGATCGCCAAGCTGGGTCTGCCGATCTTCCTCGACCTCAAGCTGCACGACATTCCCAACACCGTCGCGGGCGCGATGCAGTCGATCCACGTCCTCGAACCGGCGATCGTCACGGTCCATGCGAGCGGTGGGCGGGCGATGATGGAAGATGCCAAGGCGGCCGCCGGAGAGCGGTGCAAGGTCGTCGCCGTGACCATGCTGACCAGCCTCGATGAGAACGACCTCGCGCGCACCGGCGTCTCGGGCAGCGCCCACGACCAGGTCCTGCGCCTCGCCGACCTCGCCCATTCGGCCGGGCTCGACGGCATCGTCTGCTCGGGCCAGGAAGTCGCCGCCGTGCACAAGCAATGGAAGGACGGCTATTTCGTCGTCCCCGGCCTGCGCCCGGCCGACGGCAAGCTCGGCGACCAGAAGCGCGCGGTCACCCCGCGCGAGGCGCGCGACGGCGGTGCCTCGGTGCTCGTCATCGGCCGCCCGATCACCCGCGCCGAAGATCCGCTCGCCGCGGCGCGCGCGATCGAGGCAACGCTCTGATCACTAGGATGCAGAGTTATTCATCTTAGCGTCAACTAAACTGAACAATATCCTTCATGTGATTCCCTCGCGCAACCAGACCCGGACCGGTTCGTTGCGCGTCGCACACGAAGGAGATTTTCGATGAAGCGTTTTGCCCTCCCCGCCATGCTCGCACTCGCGACGGCGCTTTCTACGCCGGTCTTGGCGCAGCAGGCCGCGAGCCCGGTGCCGGTGCTCGCGCAGGGATCGACGCTGCTGACCGTCAGCGCCGAGGGCAAGGTCGAACGCGAGCCCGATCTCGCGCTGTTCCAGGCCGGCGTGACCACCCAGGGCAAGACCGCGGGCGAGGCGCTGTCGACCAATTCGGCGGCGATGAACCGCGTCATCGCCTCGCTCAAGCGCGCGGGCATCGCCGATCGCGACATCCAGACGAGCAACCTGTCGATCAACCCGGTCTATGCCGAGCCGCGCCGCCTGCCCGACGGCTCGATCGAGAACCGCACGCCCGAGATCGTCGGCTACCAGGTCAGCAACAGCGTTTCGGTGCGCCAGCGCAAGCTGGGCGACTACGGCAAGGTGATCGACACGCTGGTCTCGGCCGGCGCCAACCAGGTCAGCGGCCCGAACTTCATGCTCGACAAGCCCGAGCCCGCACTCGACGAGGCGCGGACCGAGGCGGTGAAGACCGCGCGCGCGCGCGCCGAGCTCTATGCCCGCGCCGCCGGGCTCAAGGTCGTGCGCGTGGTCTCGATCAGCGAGAGCGGTGGCTACTCCCCGCCCTCACCGGTGATGTACCGCATGGATTCGGTACGCGCCCAGGCCGCCCCCGCGCCGATCGCCGCGGGCGAGGTCGCGCTCAACGTCAACGTCACGGTCCAGTTCGAACTGGCTCCCTGATCGCCGCACCCTGTTCTCTCCAGCGCGGCTGTGCCAAAGGCCGGCCGTAGCTGGAGAAGACCCGTGTCGCGCACTGCCATCAAGATCTGCGGCCTGACCACGCCCGACACGCTCGAGGCGACGATCAAGGCGCGCGCCGACCATGTCGGCTTCAACTTCTTCCCGCCCTCGCCGCGCTATCTGGCGCCGCGCGACGCCGCCGCGCTGGCCGCGCGCGCCGAGGGGCGGATTTCGTGCGTCGGGCTTTTCGTCGATGCCGACGATGCGGCGATCGCCGAGGCGGTGACCGCCGCCCGGCTCGACGCAATCCAGCTCCACGGCCAGGAGAGCCCCGAGCGCGCCGCCCAGCTCAAGGCGCGCTTCGGCCTGCCCGTGTGGAAAGCGCTATCGGTCGCCAGCGCCGAGGACGTCGCGCGCGCGCAGGCCTATGCCGGTGCCGTCGATCTCGTGCTGTTCGACGCCAAGACGCCCAAGGGCACCTTGCCCGGCGGCATGGGCCTCTCGTTCGACTGGAGCCTCGCGGCCCATTGGAAGGGTCCCGTCGCCTGGGGCCTCGCGGGCGGGCTCAACCCCGACAACGTCGCCGAAGCCATCGCGCGCACGGGCGCGCCGCTGGTCGACACCTCATCGGGCGTGGAAACCGCACCGGGCGTGAAGGACGTCGACCGGATCGCCAGCTTCTGCCTCGCGGTGCGCGCTGCATAGAAAAAGGGCGGCCCGTCGCCGGACCGCCCCCTTTCATGATTGACTCGGTGGCTTTCGATCAGAAGCCGACGACGAGGCCGACGGTCGCCTGGTTGTTGGCCAGACCGGTGTTGACCGGGTCGACGTCCTTGTCGCGGTAGTAGTTGGTGTGGTTGTACTCGACGCGAACCGCGGTGTTGCCCGCGACGTTGGCTTCGAGGCCGGCGCCGAGGCGCAGACCGTCACGCGAGCTCTTGAACTCGGTGGCGAGGCCGTCGTCGAACTTCAGGCTGCCACGCTGATAACCGACGCGGCCGTAAAGCGCGGCGCCTTCGCTCAGGCGGTAGCCGAGGCGGGCCGAGGCGCCATAGGCATTGCGCGCCTTGATGCTCGAGGTGGCGTCGGCGACCTTGGCCGACGACAGGTCGAAGTTCGCTTCGACGCCGGCGAAAGCCTTCTCGCCGAGCGGCAGGTTGTAGCCCGCGAAAACGGTACCGCCGATGCCGTTGAAGCCCAGACCTTCGGCATCCTGCGTGCCGCTGATGTTGTCGTGCGTCACGCCGACGCCGACATAGGGACCAGGTTCAGCCGCCGCGAAAGCAGGCGACGCCGCGACCGCGCCAGCGGCGGCGAGCGAGAGAAGAACCTTACGCATAATCAACTCCTTAAGTCACTCGGTCCCGCACCGCGGGATCATTCATCCCCGTGTCAGGGGAGGCCCGCTAGCTAGGGAGCGCGACCTGTCACCGCAATGAACTGCGCATTCATAAGTGTCACAGAAACGTATTTATGTGACAGTTCTGCAACATAATCTTATGAACTTCAATTATGATATTTCGTAGACCTGGCAGCGCGCAAATCCCCGAAAGGCTGGACTTCCGAGCCCCCGTCTGCCAACGCGCGGCATCATGAACGCCCCTTCTTCCCAAGCGAATTCGCTAAAAAATCAACCCGACGAGAGCGGTCACTTCGGCGCATTCGGCGGTCGGTACGTCGCCGAGACGCTGATGCCGCTGATCCTGGATCTCGAACGCGAATACAACGCGGCGAAGAAGGACCCGGCGTTCCGCGCGGAGTTCGACGACCTGCTCGAGCACTTCGTCGGCCGACCGAGCCCGCTCTATTACGCGCCGCGGATCACCGCGCATTATCGCGACAAGGCGCCCGCTGGTAAGGGACCGAAGATCTACTTCAAGCGCGAGGAGCTCAATCACACGGGCGCGCACAAGATCAACAATTGCGTCGGCCAGATCCTGCTGGCCATGCGCATGGGCAAAACGCGGATCATCGCCGAGACCGGCGCGGGCCAGCACGGCGTCGCCACGGCGACGGTCGCTGCGCGCTTCGGCCTGCCCTGCACGATCTTCATGGGCGCCAAGGACGTCGAGCGGCAGAAGCCCAACGTCTTCCGCATGAAGCTGCTGGGGGCCGAGGTCCATCCGGTCACCTCGGGCGCCGAGACGCTCAAGGACGCGATGAACGAAGCGCTGCGCGACTGGGTCGCCAACGTCCACGACACCTTCTACATCATCGGCACGGCCGCGGGCCCGCACCCCTATCCCGAGCTGGTGCGCGACTTCCAATCGGTCATCGGCAAGGAAACCCGCGAGCAGATCATGAAGGCCGAAAGCCGCCTGCCAGACATGCTGGTGGCCGCCGTCGGCGGCGGATCGAACGCGATCGGCCTGTTCCACCCGTTCCTCGACGACGCCCAGGTGGCGATGGTCGGCATCGAAGCCGCCGGCCACGGCATCGAGAGCGGCCAGCACGCAGCCAGCCTCAAGGGCGGCAAGCCGGGCATCCTCCACGGCAACAAGACCTATCTGCTGCAGGACGAGGACGGTCAGATCACCGAGGCGCACTCGATCTCGGCAGGCCTCGACTATCCGGGCATCGGCCCCGAGCACTCCTGGCTGCACGAGAGCGGCCGCGTCGAATATGTGCCGATCACCGACAAGCAGGCGCTCGAGGCGTTCCAGCTCTGTTGCGAGCTTGAAGGCATCATCCCCGCGCTCGAAAGCTCGCACGCGCTCGCCGCACTGCCCGAACTGACCCAGCGGCTCGGCGAAGACCAGATCCTCGTGGTCAACGTCTCGGGCCGCGGCGACAAGGACATCTTCACCGTTGCCGAAGCGCTGGGAGTCGAACTGTGAGCCAGCGCCTCTCCGCCGCATTCGCCAAGGGCCGCCCGGCCCTCGTCACTTTCGTAACCGCCGGTGACCCGACGCCCGACGCCACGGCCTCGATCCTCGACGCGCTGGTCGAGGGCGGTGCCGACGTGATCGAACTGGGCATGCCCTTCACCGATCCGATGGCCGACGGCCCGGCGATCCAGCGCGCCAACCTGCGCTCCTTCGCCGCGGGCACCAAGACCGCCGACATCCTGGCCATCGCCACCGCGTTCCGCGCGCGCCACCCTGAGGTACCGCTGGTGCTGATGGGCTATGCCAACCCGATGACGATCCGCGGCGCCGACTGGTTCGCCGCCGAGTGCGCCAAGGCCGGGGTCGACGGCGTGATCTGCGTCGACATCCCGCCCGAGGAGGACCGCGAGCTCGGCCCAGCGCTGCGCGCCGCCGGCATTTCGCCGATCCGCCTGGCCACGCCGACCACCGACGCCGCGCGGCTTCCGGCCGTGCTCGATGGCTCGTCGGGCTTCCTCTACTACGTCTCGGTCGCGGGCATCACCGGCCAGCAGCAGGCCGCGCTCGGCTCGATCGAGGAGGCGGTGAGCCGCCTCAAGGCCGCCACCGACCTGCCCGTCGCGGTGGGCTTCGGCGTGCGCACGCCCGAACAGGCCGCGGCGATCGCCAAGGTGGCCAGCGGCGTCGTCGTCGGCTCGGCCCTGGTCGAGATCGTCGGCGAGCATGGCGCCGATGCCGCCGGCCCGGTGCGCGATGCAACGCGCGCGCTGGCAGACGCGGTGCACGGGGCACGCGGCTAGTGCTCATCCTCCCCGGTACGGGGAGGGGGACCGCCAGCAAAGCTGGTGGTGGAGGGGGTTCTCGAACAAGCGCCTCCTCGCAATGGCAGCGTCTGGACGATAGCCCCCTCCACCACCCTTCGGGCGGTCCCCCTCCCCGTTCCGGGGAGGATGTGGCGTGAAAGACTTCGCGATCTCCGACGATCCCGCGGTCCAGGCGCAACTCGACAGGCTCGGCGCGCTGAGCCTGCCGCAGGGGCGTTTCGGGCTCGAAACGATCCGCGAGATTCTGTCCCGCCTTGGCGATCCGCAGAAGCGGCTGCCGCCGACCTTCCACGTCGCTGGAACCAACGGCAAGGGATCGACCTGCGCCTATCTGCGCGCGATGCTCGAAGCGCAGGGCCTCAAGGTCCATGCCGCGACCAAGCCGCATCTGGTGCGCTACAACGAACGCATCCGCCTGGCCGGCAGCCTGATCTCGGACGCGGAACTGGCGGAACGGCTCGAGCAGGTGCTCGACCAAAGCGAGGACCTGAACCCGAGCTTCTTCGAGGTCACCGCCGCCGCGACCTTCCTGGCCTTCGCCGAGCATCCGGCCGACGCCTGCGTGATCGAGGTCGGTCTGGGCGGGCGCTTCGATGCGACAAACGTCCTCGAACGCCCCGCCGCTTGCGGCGTGGCCACCTTGGGCATCGACCACGAGGCTTTCCTGCTCCGCCCCGAGGCGGGCGTGCCGCAGGAACCGCTGAGCCGCATCGCCTTCGAGAAAGCCTCGATTGCCCGCCCCGGTTCGCCGCTGGTGACGCAGGCCTATGCGCCCGAAGTCACCAAGGCCGTGCTCGACGTGGCAATGCAGGTCGGTGCCCGTACCGCGCTGCGCGATCTCGACTGGTCAGTGCAGGTCGGCGAGACGATCGCCTATCGTGATGCGCGCGGTGAACTGTCGCTGCCCCTCCCCGCGCTCGCCGGCAGGCACCAGGCCGACAACGTCGCGCTCGCCGTGGCCATGCTGCGGCATCAGGATGCGGTGACGGTCTCGCCCGAAGCCATGGCCGAGGGTATCCGCGCGGCGCGCTGGCCGGCACGGTTGCAATTGCTCGGCGACGGCCCGCTGACCGCGCTGGTGCCCGGACGCAAGGTCTGGCTCGACGGCGGGCACAACGTCGACGCCGGGCTGGCGATCGCGCGGCATTTCGCGGGGTATCCGCTCCACCTCGTCACCGGCATGCTGACGACCAAGGATCCCTCGGCGATCGTCTCGCCGCTGGCCGATCAATTGCTCTCGATCTCGGCGGTTCCCGCGCCGGGTCACGACGCGCACAGGCCCGAAGATTTCGCGCCGTTCACGTCGCTGCCGGTCGGAAGCTTCGCCGACGTCCCCGCGGCACTCGCCGCGCTACCGCCCCAAGGCGAAGTGCTGATCGCCGGCTCGCTCTACCTCGCCGGCGAAGTCCTGCGACTCAATCGCCAGATTCCGGACTGACTTCCCCGGCGGTGCCCATCGCCGCGTCGACCAGGCCGGTGCGCGCCATCCACCAGAACAGGACGATGCCCGGCAGCGCCAGCACCGTCGTGAGCAGGTAGAAGTTCACATAGCCCATGCCCTCGATCAGTCCGCCCGCGGTGGTGCCCGTCAGGAAACGGCCGACCACGCTCGCGCCGGCCGAGATCAGCGCATATTGCGCGGCGGTGAAGCGCAGGTCGCAGAGCGCCGAGAAGTAGGCGACGACGACGACGCCGCCATAGCCCGAAGCGATGTTCTCGAAGCCGATCGCCAGGGCCATGCCGAGGTTCGAATGACCGGCGGCAGCCAGCGCCGCGAAGCTCAGGTTCGATACCGCCATCAGTACCAGCGCCACCAGCACCGAACGCTTGAGCCCCATCTTGGCATAGGCGACGCCGCCGATGAACACGCCGATCAGATAGGCCCAGAAGCCAACGCCGACGTCCCACAGCGCGATCTCGTCGTTCGAGAAGCCGAGATCGTCGAACAGCAGGCGGAAGGTCAGGTTGGCGAGGGTGTCGCCGATCTTGTGGACCAGCACGAACAGCAGCACGAGCACCGCGCCGTTGCGCTGGAAGAACTCGACGAAGGGCCCGACGATCGAGGCCCAGACTTCGCCCAGCCCCTTCTTCGCGGTCGGCTCGCGGTGGCGTTCGGGCTCACCCATCAGCAGGGCGGTGAGCATCGCCGGGATCGCCAGCGCGGCGCAGGCGATATAGGCCGAAGCCCAGCCCCAGCGCGCCGCCACGACCAGCGCCAGAGCGCCCGCGCCGGCCGAACCGATCCGCCAGCCGTATTGCGACATGCCCGAGCCCGTGCCGAGCTGGTAGGGCTTGAGCGTCTCGATGCGGTAGGCATCGATGACGATGTCAAACGTCGCACCCGCGGCGCCGAGCAGGACAGCCGCGACCACCGTCGCGCCGATGTCGGCGGCGGGATCGACCAGCGCCAGGTTCACCACGGCGGCGATCACCAGCAGACCGCAGACCAGCATCCACGAGACGCGCTGGCCGAGCCGGCCGATCAGCGGCAGGTGCACGCCATCGAGGATCCAGGCCCAGAACACCTTTAGGTTGTAGACCAGGAAGGCGAGCGTGAAGGCGGTGACCGTCTTCTTGTCGATGCCGTCCTGCGCCAGCCGCGTCGTCAAGGTCGCGCCGAGCATGGCGAAGGGGAAGCCCGACGAAATGCCGAGGAAGAACGCCGCCAGCGATTCCTTCTCGAAATAGGGCTTGATCGCCCCCCAGAGCGAACGCCGCTCTTCGGTCGTGGTCGATTGCATGCGCCCTCCTCCGCTGGAAACGAAGGGTTAGCGCGATTCGCGGCCAAGGCTAGGGGCCGGCGCTCAATCGTGCACAGCTAGTTGCCGGGAAAGTTCTCGTGCCCGACGTTCGGCCAGAGGAAGTTGGTATAGGTCAGCATCGTCGAGAAGCTCTGCGAGCGAACCTGGTGCCACCAGCCGATCGGGACGAACAGCAGGTCGCCCGGCCCCAGCACCAGCTCGTAGCGCAGGATGTCGCGGGCCAGCGGATATTGCGAGAGCCAGTACGGATCGGTGACGTCGTGGACATCGCTGAATACGTGGTTGCGATGCGCGAGCCGGCGCGTCTGCGACGGCGGGATCAGCACGATATGCTTGCTGCCCGTGACCTGCGCGAGCAGGTTGTTGGTGAGATCGAAGTGCAGCGGCGTGAAGGTGCCCGCACCGCCGATCCACATCATGCCGTGATCGCGCGTCAGGTACTGATCGAGGAAGCCGAGGTCGGCCTCGAGCGGGGCGAGCGCCGCGACATTGGCGTCGCTGTTGTAGGCGGTGATGTAGGCGTCGTTGCCGCCGTTCAGCGCCAGCTCGATGAATTCGCTGAACGGCCCGGTGCGCTTGTGGCGATCCTTGGCGGTCTCGAAATCTTCCGACAGGTCGCGCCCGCCCTGGTACTCGACCAGCGTGTCGCCGAGCGTCTGGGCCAGATAGTCGGGAGTCCACTTTTCCAGCGCCGGCCAGCCGGCCATCGCGCCCTTGATCAGCACGGGGCGGCTCGGCGCGTAGAAGTTGTCGAGGAAATGCTGGCTGCCAAGGTTCTGCGCTGTCAGCAGGGTCGCGGCATGCGGCGACAGCCCGCGCTGGCGCTCCATCACGTCGAGCAGCCACTCGCGCCGCAGCAGCGCCAGGCTGTCGCCCGGCGCAGCCGCAGGCGCGCGCGTCGGCGTAGGCTGGGCAGCCGGCTGCGACGTGACCGTGAAGGTCTGGTCCGATGTCGAAGAGGCCATGAAATTGTCGAAATCGTTCATGCCGCGCTCCATATCGCGCGATTGCGACAGATGCGAGGTGTGACGGCGCCGAAATGCACGCATCGGATAGCATGATTGCGATTTTGACGCGCTGGCGCCCGGCGGCTAAGCCGCGCCCATGTCCCCCACCCCTACGCCGCCGGAAAGCGCCGGCGCCCGCACCGGCGAACGCATCGCCAAACTGCTCGCCCGCGCTGGCGTCGCCAGCCGTCGCGAGGTCGAGCGGATGATCGCCGAAGGGCGCGTGAAGCTCGGCGAGGAGGTGCTCACCACGGCCAACACCGTGCTGCCCAATCTCAAAGGCGTGACCGTCGACGGCAAGCCGGTGAAGGCCGCCGAACCCGCGCGACTTTTCGTGTTCCACAAGCCCGCGGGCCTGATCACCGCCGAGCGCGATCCCGCCGGCCGGCCGACGATCTACACCGCGCTGCGCAATGCCCTGCCCGAGAACGCGCCGCGGCTGATGCCCGTCGGCCGCCTCGACTTCAACACCGAGGGCCTGCTGCTGCTGACCAACGACGGCGAGCTCAAGCGCGCGATGGAACTGCCCGCCACGGGCATCCCGCGCACCTATCGCGCGCGTACCTTCGGCGCGATCACCCAGGACCAGCTCGAAAGCCTGATCGAAGGCATCGAGATCGACGGTGTGCGCTATGGCAAGATCGACGCCAACATGGAGCGCAGCGCCGGTCGCAACCAGTGGATCGAGCTGACCCTGACCGAAGGCAAGAACCGCGAAGTTCGCCGCGTGCTCGAACATTTCGGCCTCGAAGTCAGTCGCTTGCTGCGCACGTCTTATGGCCCGTTCGAACTGCTCGACCTGCCGCGCGGCGCCGCCGTCGAAATCCGCCAGGTCGACGTCGAGCGCTTCCGCAAGTCGATCGGCACGCCGGGGACCTCCGCGATGGAGCCGCTGACCGCGCACGACTATGCCCGCGCACGCGTTCGCGGGATCGCGCCCACCCCGAGGGCTCGCGAGCCCGAGCGGCGGCTGTCCGAAGCGCCGCGCAAGCCCGCGGCGAAGAAGCCGTTGCCGCGCAAGCCCGATCCCGAGAAGCTGGGCCTCGAAACGTCTCGCCCCGGCGGACGATCGAACCGCCAGGGTCTCGGCAGGCCGGGCCAGGGCCGTAATGCCGGTGACACGGGCGATAGTGCCGCCCGGCCCGCCCCGCGTCGTGACGCGCCTCGGCGCGATGGCCCCCGCCGCGACGGGGCAAGCAAGCCCGGCCCCCGAAGCTCTGGCCCCAGGAATTCGGGCCCCCGCAAGCCGGGAGGTCCGCGCAAGTGAAGCCCGGAAACATGCGCATCGTCGCGGGCCAATGGCGCGGGCGCAAGCTCGCCGCGCCGCAGGGCGAGACCACGCGCCCCACCGCCGATCGCACGCGTGAGACGCTGTTCTCGATGCTGGTCAGCCGGCTCGGCTCGTTCGAGGATCTGGCCGTCGCCGATCTTTTCGCCGGCTCGGGTGCGCTCGGGCTGGAGGCGCTGTCGCGCGGGGCCGCCAGCGCGGTCTTCGTCGAGCAGGACGCCGCCGCGATCCGCGCGCTGCGCCAGAACATCGCCGCGTTCCAGGCGCAGTCGCAGTGCGACGTGCGCGCGACCTCGGTCCTGGCGCTGGGCCCGGCCAAGGCGCCGCTCGACCTGATCCTGCTCGATCCGCCCTACAACAGCGGCGCCGGCGCGGTCGCGCTCGACAAGCTGGTCCGGCTCGGCTGGATCGGCGAGGCGACCTGGGTCAGCCTCGAGACCGCGCACGACGAGGAGCCCAAGGTCCGCTCGCTCGAAGCCGTCGCCGACCGCAAGGTCGGCAAGGCGCGGCTCACGCTGCTGAGGGCCAAACCTTCGCAAGGCTGACGCCGAGCAGCGTCACCAGCCCGGCGACCGAGAGCAGCAGCCCCGCCTGGGCGCCCAGCCCTTCGACCGCGAGCATCTGCGCGAGCACCGGCGTCACCGCGCCGCCGATGATGCCGCCGCCGTTGAAGGCCACCGAAATGCCGCTGTAGCGCACGGGCACCGGGAACAGGGTCGGCAGCCAGGCGCCGAGCGGGCCATAGACGTAGCCCATGACCAGCAGCGCCGCGGCGAGCGTCGCGAACACCAGCCACAGCGAGCCGGCGTTGAGCCCCGGCCCAAAGGCCAGCCCGAGGACGACGGTCGCCACGGCCCCGATCAGCAGCGCCCGCCGCGGCGAGGCGCGATCGGCGTGGATCGCCGCAAGCACGATGCCGACGGCGAGGAAGCAGTTCGCCGCAAGCTGCACCGCGAGGAAGGTCTCGCGGCTGTAGCCGAGCGTCGAGGTGCCCTGAGCCAGCGCATAGGCCGTGGCGAGATAGAAGATCGAGAAGCAGGCGATCACCCCGGCGCTGCCCGCGACGACCGCGCCGAGATGGTGCGAAAGCAGCCGTGCCAGCGGCACCGGCGGCGGTGCCTCGCGCTCCACGGCCTCGCGAAAGGCGCGCGTCTCGCCGATCTTGAGGCGGACCCACAGCCCGACACCGACGAGCACGGCGCTCGCCAGGAATGGCACGCGCCAGCCCCAGGCGGCAAAATCCGCGTCGGACAGGCCGAGGCCGAGCAGCAGGAACAGGCCGTTTGCCGCGAGGAAGCCCACGGGTGCGCCGAGCTGCGGCGCCGCGCCGAAGCGCGCCTCCCAGCCCTTGGGCGCGTTCTCGACCGCGAGCAGTGCCGCCCCGCCCCACTCGCCGCCGAGGCCGAAGCCCTGACCGAAACGCAGCACGCAGAGCAGCGCCGGCGCGATCCAGCCGGCCATAGCGTAGGTCGGCAGGAAGGCGATCAGCAGCGTCGAGCCGCCCATCAGCATCAGCGAGGCGACCAGGGTCGACTTACGGCCGATGCGATCGCCGAAATGACCGAAGGCCACCGCGCCGACCGGGCGCGCGACGAAGGCGATGCCGAAGCTCATCAGCGCGAAAAGCGTCTGCGCGGCGGCAGATTCGGCCGGAAAGAACAGCGGCCCGAAGACCAGCGCCGCCGCGGTCGCGTAGATGTAGAAATCGTAGAACTCGACCGCGGTGCCCACGAGGGCGGCGGCCAGGATGCGGCGATGGGCGCGGATCGGGTGCATGGCGCGCACCGGTCCTCGCTCGCCTCTTCAGCGTCAAGCAAAAAGGGCGCCGGAGACCGGCGCCCTTCCTGATCGGACTAGAGCGGGATCAAACGCCGCCGCGGTTGCGGCAGCTGTCCTGCACGGTCTTCGAGCAGACCGGATAGTCCTTGTTCTGAGCGTCGGCCGGCGGCGCGGTCAGCGCGCCCTTGTAGGGGCCGGCGTTGTAGCTAGGATCGGCCGGCATCGACGGCGCGACCGACGAATTGGCGGTCGCCGGATCGGGCGAAGGATCGGCCGCCTGGGCCGAGCCGACCGGATTGGCCTGGACCTGCGCCGGCGCCGAAGCCGGATCGTCGGTGGCCGGCGGCGCAGCCGCGGCATCGGGGCTCGGCATCGTCGAAGCCGACGGCGGCGCGGCCGAAGCCGAAGGCGGCGGACCGCCCGCAAGCTGCTGTTCGATCGACACCCAAGCCTGCGCGCGGCTGGCCGGCGGCATGTCGTAGACCTGCTTGCGCTGGGCATCGGTCAGCGCGAACCAGCCGGTCTGCTGACTGGCCGAAAGGCTCCAGAAATAGGCCTGATATTCGACCGGCCACTTGTCGTAGCTCGCCTTCTTGTCGGCAGGCCAGGTCGCATAGGCAGCCTTCTGCTGCGCGCTCATCGCGCCCTGGGCAGCCACGGGATCTCCGGCGGGGGACTGGGCCGACACCATCGTGGCGCCACCGGCGAGAGCGAGCGCAGCGGCGCTCGCAAGGAACAGATTACGCATGTCACTCTCCGTGTAGGGTTGGTTGACTCGGAAACCCGGCCTCCCACCGATTGTTCCGCGCGTGCGGGCTCGCCGCCCTGCGCCACCCCTTGCGCGCTCGGCCGATGTTCCCTAGCTGTTCACCTGTGTCCGACCTGTTCCCCTCGCCGCTTCCGTCCGCACCGGAAAACCCCGAAGATCCGTTGCTTAGCGGGCTGAATCCGCCGCAGCGCGAGGCCGTGCTAACCACCGAGGGACCGGTTCTGATGCTGGCCGGTGCGGGCACCGGGAAGACCGCCGCGCTCACCGCAAGGCTTGCACATCTCGTCCGATCGCGGCTCGCCTGGCCCTCGGAGATCCTCTGCGTCACCTTCACCAACAAGGCCGCGCGCGAGATGCGCGAACGCGTCGGCCACCTGATCGGCCCCGCGGTCGAGGGCATGCCCTGGCTCGGCACCTTCCATTCGATCGCCGCGCGCATGCTGCGCCGCCATGCCGAGCTTGTCGGGCTGCAATCGAACTTCACGATCATCGACACCGACGACCAGCTGCGCCTGCTCAAGCAGCTGATCCAGGCCAACGATCTCGACGAGAAGCGCTGGCCCGCGCGCCAGCTCGCCGGGCTGATCGACCGCTGGAAGAACCGCGGGCTCAATCCCGACCAGCTCGATGCCGCCGAGAACGAAGCCTATGCCAACGGCCGCGGTCAGCAGTTCTACAAGCTCTATCAGGAGCGGCTGAAGGCGCTCAACGCCTGCGATTTCGGCGACCTGCTGCTGCACATGGTCAACGTGCTGCGCAACCATCGCGACGTGCTCGAGCAATACCAACAGCGCTTCAAATACGTGATGGTCGACGAGTACCAGGACACCAACCAGGTCCAGTACCTGTGGCTGCGGCTGATCGCCCAGGTCCGCCGCAACATCTGCGTCGTCGGCGACGACGATCAGTCGATCTATTCGTGGCGTGGCGCAGAAGTCGCCAACATCCTGCGGTTCGAAAAGGATTTTCCGGGATCGAAGGTGATCCGGCTCGAGCAGAACTATCGCTCGACACCCGATATCCTCGCCGCCGCCTCGGGGCTGATCCGCGAGAACAGCGAACGCCTCGGCAAGACCCTGTGGACCGAGCAGGACGGCGGCGACAAGGTGCGCGTGATCGGCGTCTGGGACGGCCCCGAGGAAGCCCGCCGCGTCGGCGACGAGATCGAACGGCTCGAACGCGAAGGCGCGCCGCTCAACCGCATCGCGATCCTCGTGCGCGCGCAGTTCCAGACCCGCGAGATCGAAGACCGCTTCATAACCATTGGCCTCAACTACAAGATAATCGGCGGTTTTCGTTTCTACGAGCGCGCCGAAATCCGCGACGCGCTCGCCTATCTGCGGGTGATCGCCCAGCCTTCGGACGATCTCGCCTTCGAGCGGATCTACAATACCCCAAAGCGCGGGCTCGGCGACAAGACGCTCGAGAAGCTGCACCGCCATGCGCGTCTGCGCGGGGTGCCGCTGGCGCTCGCCGCGATCGAGATCGCCGATACCGACGAACTGCCCGCGCGCGCGCGCAACACCCTGCTCGCGCTGATGCGCGACTTCGCGCGCTGGCGCGATCTCGCCAAAAGCCTGAGCCCGGCCGAGCTCGCGCGCACCCTGCTCGACGAATCGGGCTATACCGCTGCGCTCCAGGCCGAGAAGACCGCCGAGGCCGCGGGCCGGCTCGAGAACCTGGCCGAACTCGCGCGCGCGATGGAAGAATACGAGACGCTCGGCGACTTCCTCGAACACGTCAGCCTGGTCATGGACAACGACGCGGCCGACGACGTCGAGAAGGTCACGATCATGACCATCCACGCAGCCAAGGGCCTCGAATTCGACAACGTCTTCCTGCCCGGCTGGGAGGAAGGCGTGTTCCCCTCGCAGCGGGCGATGGACGAAGGCGGGCTCGCCAGCCTCGAGGAGGAGCGCCGCCTCGCCTATGTCGCGATCACCCGCGCGCGGCGGCGCTGCACGATCCTCCACGCCGCCAACCGTCGCATCTACGGCCAGTGGACCAGTTCGATCCCCTCGCGCTTCATCGCCGAACTGCCCGACGCGCACATCGATCAGGAGACGACCCTGACCGGCGGCGCCTCGCTGTGGCGCGCGCAGTGGTCCGAGCATTCGGATCCCTTCGCCGACGTCGCGCGTGCGCAGCCCGCGCGCACGGTCACGCGTGGTCCCGGCTGGCAGCGCGCGGCCGCGCAGATGTACGATCCCACGCCCAAGCGCCTCGCCGAGCCTTCGCGATCGGCGGCCAGCTTCGCCGCGAAGCCCCGCGGCGACGTGGCGATCGGCGCACGCGTGTTCCACGACAAGTTCGGCTACGGCACGGTCGCCGCGCAGGAAGGCAACAAGCTCGAGATCGACTTCGAGACCGGCGGCCGCAAGCGCGTGATCGACAGCTTCGTCAAGCTGGCCTGAGCTAGTCGCGCCCCTTGCCCGGGCGCGGCGGCAGGCCCTGCTCGATGGCCTGCCCCTTCTTCGGGCAGATCGCCGCGATCTCCGCGCGGCGCTGGCGCAGGTAGAGTTCGCGCGTCTCGGTATAGGGATCGGCCGATTCGGCACGCACCTGCTTCAGCTGCTCGTCGATGTCGATGCGGTCGTTGAGCGCGTCGATCACGTTCGCCGGGATCGCGTAATAGGGCTGGTCGAGCGGCTTGCCGACCACGGCGGGCAGCGCCGCGCGGTCCATGCCGACGCCGATCAGGTCGCGTAGCGTCGTCGGCCCCACCAGCGGCAGGAAGAAATAGGGGCCCGGCCCGATGCCGTAGCAGGCGAAGGTGTTGGCGAAGCCGTTGGGCGTATAGGGCAGGTTGAACGGCTTGCGCTTGGCCACGTCGATCAGGCCGCCGACACCCGCGGTCGAGTTGATCGCGAAGCGCCCGACCGACTTCACCGCCCGCCCCGGCTTGAGCTGGAGCAGATAGTTGAAGGCGATCACCGGCTCTTCGAGGTTGCGCAGGAAATTGCGCAGGCCCAGCCGCAGCGGCTTGGGCATGCCCTTCTTGTAGCCCAGCGACACCGGGCCGACGACGGCCTCGTCGACCGCCTGGATCGTCTCGTAGGACTTGGCGTTGAGCGCCGCGAGCGGATCGGCCGGCGACTTCTCGCGCGCGGTGACGACGATGTCGCCGGGACCGTCAGCGGGTGCACTGGCGGTGATCGTGGGCGCTTCGGCCGGAGCGGCGGGCGCGGGTTCGGCGGCGGGGGCCGCGATCTCTACCGGCGGCGCAGGACTGGCCGGCGCTTCGGCCGGCGTGTCACCGGGCGCGACGGTGGCCAGAGCGAGGGCGAGCAGAGAGATGCTCACGCGACGGCCCCGCGAAGATGGCCATACGAATCAAGGGAAAGGCGCAAAGACTGGAACCACCCGAACGACGACATAGATTCGCCGCCCGCACGCGAGTGCCAGCGGCGCGCGAGCCCCGGGCCGATCCATAGGGAATATGACAAAGCTGTCCAAGCCTTGTCGAACCACCGCCATGGAAAAGGCGGCAGCGACAGGCGCGAGCAACTCTAGAGCGCGGAAACGCCGAGGAAGCCGGGGATCGGACCGTTCCACTCGCCCGGAGGGCTCGGCGGCTCGGACCGGTCGCGGACGGGGCGCTCGCTGCGTTCGGGACGAGCCTCGCGCTCGGGCCGTGCCGCGCGTTCGGGGCGGCGTTCGTCGTTGCGCTCGGGGCGACGGCGCTCGCCACGTTCGCGATCCTGGCGCGGCTCTTCCTCGCGGCGACGACGCGGTGCTGCCTCGGGCTCGGCGGCTTCGGCCTTGCCGCGACGCGAACCGCGCGCCGGACGATCGTCCGAACGGCTTTCCTTGCGCGGGCGATCCTCGCTCTGGCCCTGACCCTGGCCCTCGACGGTGAACAGCGGGATTTCGCCGCCGGTCAGCTTCTCGACGTTCTCGATCGCCTCGGCATCCTCGGGCGAGACGAAGGTGAAGGCGCGACCCGAAGCGCCCGCGCGGCCGGTGCGGCCGATGCGGTGGACGTAGTCGTCCGGGTGCCAGGGCGTGTCGAAGTTGAAGACGTGGCTTACGCCCTTCACGTCGAGCCCGCGTGCGGCGACGTCGGAAGCGACGAGGATGTTGATCGTCCCGGCCTTGAAGCGGTCGAGCTCGGCGATGCGCGACGACTGATCCATGTCGCCGTGGATCTCGCCGGCGGAAAAGCCGTGGCTCTTCAGGCTCTTGGCCAGCTCACGCACCGTCGTCTTGCGGTTGGCGAAGATGATCGCGGTGTTGACGTTGTCGGTGCGCAGCAGGTGGCGCAGCACTTCGCGCTTCTGCTTGGTGGCGACCTTGACCTTGTGCTGGGCGATGTTGGTGTTGGTCGTCGCCGGGCGTGCAACCTCGATGTACTTCGGGTTGGTCAGGAACTTGTCGGCCAGCTTCTTGATCGGCGGCGGCATCGTCGCCGAGAAAAGCAGCGTCTGACGGTTCGCCGGCAGCTTGGTGCAGATGTTCTCGATATCGGGGATGAAACCCATGTCGAGCATGCGGTCGGCCTCGTCGATGACGAGCAGGTCGCAACCGGTCAGCAGGATCTTGCCGCGCTCGAACAGGTCCATCAGGCGGCCCGGCGTGGCGATCAGCACGTCGACGCCTTCGTTCAGCGCCTTGACCTGATCGCCCATCTGCACGCCGCCGATCAGCAGCGCCATCTTGAGATCGTGGTTCTTGCCGTACTTCTCGAAGTTCTCGGCGACCTGCGCGGCGAGTTCGCGCGTCGGCTCGAGGATCAGCGAGCGCGGCATCATCGCGCGGCGGCGGCCATGCGCGAGGATGTCGATCATCGGCAGCACGAAGCTGGCGGTCTTGCCGGTGCCCGTCTGGGCGATGCCGATGATGTCCTTCATCATCAGCACGGGCGGGATGGCCTGCGCCTGGATCGCGGTCGGCTCGTCGTAACCGGCCGCGGTGACCGATTGCAGCAATTCGTCTGACAGGCCGAGATCGGCGAATTTCATAGGCTTGGCTGATGTCCGGAAAAAGCAATGGTCCGGCAAAGCGATGCCAGCCCCGTCCCACCCGGTCGCCCGAAGCGGAAACTCGCGCGCCCTATGCGCAATCGCCTCGCAAAGTCAAGGAAATCGCGTGTCGAGGGTGTTGCAGAGAAGCCGCGCCCGGCCCCGCTCAGTCGTCAGACTGAACGAGCTGGCGAATCCGCGTCAGCTTGCAATTGGCGCCGCTGCGCGAAAGCAAGGTGTCGCGATCGGCGCAGATCTGCCCGTCGGTCGTGCGCTGGAGATAGAAGCCCGAGTAGAAATCGCGCGCACGGCAGGCGCGGTCGAGCGTGGCGCTGATCATCCGCCGATCGCGCAGATAGAGGATCAGCCGGCTTCCCGCATCGGCCTGCACGCCCGAAATCGAAGCGACCGGCAGGCAGCGCCCGATATTGCGCTCGATCAGCCGCGGGGCGAGCTCGCGGCGCGGGAAATCGAGCATGAACTGCGGCGGCGGCTGGGTCATCGGTCGCGACAGCGGCGCGATGCGCACCGACATGTTCTGCTCGATCCGCACCTGGTTCTGCGATTGCACGCGAAAGCTCTCGGTGACCTCGCGGAACACCCATTCGCGGGCCTCTTCGCCGGGGCGCCGAGCCGGCGCCGGCCAACCCGGCGGATTCTCTCCGAGCGCGACGGCCGGAACCTCGTGCCATTCGGACACCACGATCGTGCCCGCGGCCGGGAACAGCAGCACGAAGGGGGTGAGCAGAACGGTGGCGAAGCTCATCGGTCAAAGTTCATTCGAGTGGCGCGAGGGCGCGGATTTCCTCAGCTCCCCATACGATGCTTATTTGAACCATCGCTTAACTGCGACGGCCGAGCAAGGGGGCCGTGCCCGTGCCGCGTGAAGGATGCAAGCGCCGAAGGTCTATGCCATAGCCGCGACCATGAGCACGTCCGACAGGTTTCTCACCGAAGTTTCCGCCCTGCTGGGTCCCCGCGGCTTCACGCGCGACGCCGATCTGATGGCCCCCTGGCTCACCGACTGGCGCGGCCGCTTCACTGGCCGGGCGCTGGGCCTGGCCTCGCCTGCCGACGCCGCCGAGGTCTCGGCGCTGGTCCGCCTCTGCGCCGCGCACGGCGTGCCGATCGTGCCGCAGGGCGGCAACAGCGGCATGTCGGGCGGCGCCACGCCCGACGAAAGCGGCCACGCACTGCTGCTCTCGCTGCGGCGGATGAACGCGATTCAGGCGATCGACGTCGACGGCCGCAAGGTCACCTGTCAGGCCGGAGTCGTCCTGCAGACCCTGCACGAAGCGGCCGAGGCACAGGGCCTGCGCTTCCCGCTGACCTTGGGCGGCAAGGGCTCGGCGACGGTCGGCGGGCTGATCTCGACCAATGCCGGTGGCAGCCAGGTCCTGCGCCACGGCTCGATGCGCGCGCTGGTGCTCGGACTAGAAGCCGTGCTCGCCGATGGCAGCCTGTTCTCGCAGCTCACCCCGCTCAAGAAGGACAACCGCGGCTTCGACCTCAAGCAATTGCTGATCGGCTCGGAAGGCACGCTCGGCGTGGTCACCGGCGCGACCTTGCGACTCGTTCCGGCCGTGGCCGATCGCGTGGTGATCTGGGCGGGTCTCCCGTCGCTTCAAGCCGCGCGCGCGCTGCTGCGCCATTGCGAGGACGCCGCGGGCGAGGCGATCGAAGGCTTCGAAGTGCTGCCGCAGGGCTGCCTCGACGCCGTGCTCGCCTATCTTCCCGATTCGCGCGCGCCGCTGGCCGAGCCCCACGCCTGGCACGCCCTGATCGAAGTCGTCGCCGACCGTGCGGCTGTCGACGGCCTGCGCGAACGTTGCGAGGCGATGATGGCAGGCGCCTTCGAGCACGGCCTCATCGAAGACGCCGCGCTGTCCGCCAGCGAGGCCCAGGCCGAGGCTTTCTGGCTGCTACGCGAATCGGTCGCTCCCGCCGAACGCGCCAAGGGTCCCGCGGTGCAGCATGACATTTCGGTCCCGGTCGAGCGCATGCCCGATTTCGTCGACACCGTGGTACCCGCGATCGAGGCCGCCTGGCCGGGCACTGAAGCGATCGCCTTCGGCCACCTCGGCGACGGCAACGTCCACTTCCACGTCATTGCGCCCGCCGGGTCAGACGCGAGCTGGGTCGCGGCCGACGGCAAGCGGATCAGCCGCGAGGTCCACGATCTCGTCACGCAGTGGCATGGCTCGATCTCGGCCGAGCACGGCATCGGCCAGCTCAAGCGCGACGAACTCGCCCGGCTCGGCGATCCCGTCGCGCTCGCCATGATGCGCCGGATCAAGGCTGCGCTCGATCCCGCCGGCCTACTCAATCCGGGCAAGCTGGTCGCGCTTGCGCCGCCCGCGGCCACGGCTTAAAGCGGCCGCTTTCTCAGCCCAGTTCCGGGAGACCTTGGATGGCCAGCGCGCCGCAGAATTCGACTTTGCCCCTGTTCTATAACGACCTGGCCCCGCTCAATCGTGGGGATCACGCCGGATGGCACAGCCGCGGCACCGATCGTGCGCCCTGGCTGGTCGGCCAGCACGCGATCCCGCTGACCGTCGAGGAATTCCCGATGGCGCAGCGCCACTTCCCGATCATCTTCTCGGGCGGCGACGATCCGGTGCCGCTGGCGCTGCTCGGCATGAACGAGGGCGTCAACGTCTTCGTCGACGACGAAGGCCAGATGACCGATCCGGTCTACCTGCCCGCCTATGCGCGCCGCTATCCGTTCATGCTGGCCAAGCTGAGCCCGGAATCGGAAGAGCTCTCGCTCTGCTTCGATCCCACCAGCGGCCTCATCGGTGACTTCGAAGACGGCGCCCCGCTGTTCGACGGCGAGGAAGCCTCCGAGACGACCAAGGGCATGCTGCAGTTCTGCGAGCAGTTCGAGATCGCCGGCCAGAAGACCGCGCAGTTCGTCGCCGAGCTCAAGAAGCACGACCTACTGATGGACGGTGAACTGGCGCTGCAGATCGACGGTCAGGAACAGCCCTTCACCTACCGCGGCTTCCGCATGGTCGACGAAAACAAGCTGCGCGAAATGCGCGGCGACGTGCTGCGCGGCTGGAACCAGAGCGGCCTGCTGCCGCTGGTCTATGCCCACCTGTTCTCGCTCGATCTCGTGCGCGACATCTTCGGCCGCCAGGTCCAGATGGGCAAGGGTCCGATCGAAGCGCCCAAGGTCGACGCGACGCCGGCCTGATCGCCGCGGCGAATCGACGGAATGGGAAAGAGGGCGTGGCCGGCAGCGGTCGCGCCCTTTTTCGCATCCGGATTCGACCAATGGCTAAGGTTCGGGGTGTGTCAGGGCTTGCAACGCAACGCGCGTGTGCCTATTTTGTAGTTGTTCCGGCAGCGCTACCCTCATGGCCTGTCGGGATTGGTGCACATCGTGCACCTCCTCCCTGAACCTTGGCCACCTCGTGCATCGCACGAGGTGGTTTTTTCTTATCTGGGCCAAACTCCCGGGAAAGCTTACTCGGCGGCCTCGGCCCAGCCCGGCGGCTCGCGCAGCCGCCCCAGCGCCGAAACCTCGCCGGCGAGACGGCGCACCAGTCCGATCAGCAGATGCGTCATCGCCGCGAACCCCTTGCCGGGTTCGGTCAGCCGCGAATCGAGGTAGGAAGAGCGGTCGATCTCGAGCTGCAGGGCGTGCAGCCCTTCGCCCGGTGCGGCATGGCGTTCGAGCACGTAGCCGCCGGCATAGGGCCGGTTATGCGCGGCACCGCGCCGCATCTCGGCGAAATAGCTGAAGGCCGAACCGACGAGGCTGCCCTGACAGCTTGCACCGAAGCGATCGCCGAGCACGAATTCGGGCGGCGCCTGGCCGCCGCGCAGCGCCAGCGGCGGCATCGAATGCATGTCGAGCAGCAGCGCCGCACCCCAGCGGTCGCGTAGCGCCGCCAGCGCCTCGGCCAGGCTCTCGTGGTAGGGCGCATGAATCCCGGCGATGCGCGCCGAGAGGTCCTGCTCGTCGTGACGGCGCTTCCACAGTTCACCAATGCCAGGGAGACGGCGGGGAATCAAACCAAGCCCGCTGCGCGCGCGGCGGCCGGGCGTATAGCTGCCGACGTCCGGGCGCGCGCCGCAGCCGAACATGTCCCAGTCGATGTCGTCGGCGGCGCGGTTGAGATCGAGCATCGCGCGCGGCGCATTGGCGATCAGCAAGGTGGCCCCCGTCGCCGCGGCGACGCTTTCGGCGAGCAGATCTACGTAACGATCCTCGAGCCGCAGCGCGGCAAAGCCCGGATTGCGCATGCGTTCGAGCAGCGATCCCGGATAGTAGCGTCCCGCATGCGGAACGGCGATGAGCACCGGGATGGCCGAAGGTTCGGGTCCGGACAGAGTGAACGCGTGCACGCCGGACGAACCCGGAATCTGTCCACCTGTCGACCAGTGCGAATCGCTCGCGCTCGATTCGTTGCCCATGACGCGAAGCTGGACCGTCGTTGCTCCTGTGTCAAAGTCGGCCGGTCGCGAAAGCAGGCGAGAATTTTAACTCGAAGCGCTATATAGCCCTTCACCCCGCGGGACGACGTGGCACCCGCTCTAGTTACGGACCTAAGACATGATTCGCATCCTGCTGGCTGAAGATGAGGAAGCCATGCGCGTCTATCTCGCGCGTGCGCTGGAAAACGCCGGATACGAGGTTGTCGCCGTCGGCCGAGGTACCGAAGCCCTGCCCTATCTCGAGCAGGAGCACTTCGACCTGCTGCTGTCGGACATCGTCATGCCCGAAATGGACGGGATCGAACTGGCCCAGCGCTGCGCCGAGCTTTCGCCCGATACCAAGGTGATGTTCATCACCGGTTTCGCCGCCGTCACGCTCAAGGCCAGCCGCGAAGCGCCGCAGGCGAAGGTGCTGTCGAAGCCGTTCCACCTGCGCGACCTGGTTCTCGAAGTGCAGCGCGTGTTCGGCCACTCGGCCCAGGCCAGTATCTGAGCCCGGCATCTGAGCCGGCATCTCGTCGAGAAGTTTTTCGCAGAGCCAAGAAAGCGGCTTGCATCGATCAAAAGGCCTCGCTAGAGGCCTGCCCCTGCCCAGCAGCTCCGGCGGCTGGGAACTGGACGATTGGGCGTATAGCTCAGTGGTAGAGCACTATGTTGACATCGTAGGGGTCGCAAGTTCAATCCTTGCTACGCCCACCATCCTCCAGGCTTGAAAAGGCGCCGCGCAAGCGGCGCCTTTTTCGTTTCACCGGTCCTTTCGCCTCACTTGCCCTGCCAGTTCGGCTTGCGCTTCTGCGCGAAGGCCGTGGCGCCCTCACGCGCATCCTCGGACATGAACACGGCGGCGATGTAGGGTCCCTGCTTCGCGTTGAGCTCCGCCACGTCCCACAGCCAGGAATCGCGGATGATCGCCTTCGATGCCGCGACCGCCAGCGGGCCGTTCTCGGCGATCGTGCGTGCCAGCTCGCGCGCGGCCTCGATCGCCGGGCCCTCGGTCACGCGGTTGACCAGGCCGAGCTCGTGCGCGCGCTGGGCGGTGATCGGATCGCCGGTCAGCGCCAGTTCCATCGCCAGCTGGCGCGGCAGCAGACGCGGCAGGTGGACGACTCCGCCCCCGCCCGCAACGAGGCCGCGCTTCGCTTCGGGAATGCCGAACTTGGCGCCGGCATTGGCGACGATCATGTCGCAGGCCAGCGCCAGCTCCATGCCGCCCGCCAGCGCAAAACCGTCGACCGCGGCGATCACCGGCTTCTTCGGCGTCCAGTCGGTCAGCCCGCCGAAGCCGCGTCCAGGCACGACCGGCATCTCGCCCGCGAGGAAGCCCTTGAGGTCCATGCCCGAACAGAAAGTGCCGCCCGCGCCGGTGAGGATCGCGCAGCGCAGGTCGTTCTCGGCTTCGAGCCGGTCCATCGCCGCCGAAATGCCCTCTGCCACGGCCTTGGACATGGCATTGCGCGCTTCGGGACGGTTGATCGTCACCTCCAGAACGCCGTCGACGACGCTGACCAGGACTTCATCGCTCATTTGAAATTTCCTCTCCACATCGTTCAGCCTTCCACCCGAAAGGCTGAACAAGTTGACACGGTTTACACAGTCCTGGGGAAGAGAAACGCTCCTCGGCCGAGGCTGCGAACGAGACCGGGAATAGCCGCTACGCGTCCCGCAGGAAAGCACGCGCCGAAGGCCGCACCGGCCCAAACCGTCGCCACGATGTCTTGCCTACTCGGCACCCTCACCGCAGCCCCTCCACGCGTGCCCTGGCCCGCCCTTGCCAGCGGGTAACGGACGTGCCAGAGGCTGCCCGTTTTCCATCCCCGGGAGTGATGAGCGATATGGCTAAGATCAAGGTGAAGAACCCCATCGTCGAAATGGACGGCGACGAGATGACGCGGATCATCTGGCAGTGGATCCGTGAACGCCTCATCCTCCCCTACCTCGATATCGACCTCAAGTACTACGACCTCTCGGTCGAGAAGCGCGACGAGACCGACGACCAGATCACCATCGATTCGGCCGAAGCCACCAAGAAGTACGGCGTTGCGGTCAAGTGCGCGACGATCACCCCCGACGAGCAGCGCGTCGAGGAATTCAGCCTCAAGAAGATGTGGAAGTCGCCCAACGGCACGATCCGCAACATCCTCGGCGGCGTGGTTTTCCGCGAGCCGATCGTGATCTCGAACGTCCCGCGCCTGGTGCCGGGCTGGACCGATCCCATCGTGATCGGCCGTCACGCCTTCGGTGACCAGTATCGCGCCACCGACACGCTGATCCCCGGCAAGGGCAAGCTGCGCATGGTCTTCGACGGCGAGGACGGCAAGTCGATCGACCTCACCGTGTTCGACTTCCCGAGCTCGGGCGTCGCGATGACGATGTACAACCTCGACGATTCGATCCGCGACTTCGCGCGCGCCTCGATGAACTACTCGCTCAACCTCGGCTGGCCGCTGTACCTGTCGACCAAGAACACGATCATGAAGGCCTATGACGGCCGCTTCAAGGATCTGTTCGAAGAGGTGTTCAACGCCGAGTTCAAGGCCAAGTTCGATGCCGCCGGCATCACCTACGAGCACCGCCTGATCGACGACATGGTCGCCTCGGCGCTCAAGTGGTCGGGCAAGTTCGTCTGGGCCTGCAAGAACTACGACGGCGACGTCCAGTCGGACACCGTCGCCCAGGGCTTCGGCTCGCTCGGCCTGATGACCTCGGTCCTGCTCTCGCCCGACGGCAAGACCGTCGAGGCCGAAGCCGCGCACGGCACGGTCACGCGTCACTACCGCCAGCACCAGCAGGGCAAGGCGACCTCGACCAACCCGATCGCCTCGATCTTCGCCTGGACCCAGGGCCTGTCCTACCGCGGCAAGTTCGACGACACCCCGGACGTCGTGAAGTTCGCCGAGACCCTGGAGCGCGTCTGCATCGAGACCGTGGAAGCGGGCAAGATGACCAAGGACCTCGCACTGCTGATCGGTCCCGACCAGAACTGGCTGACCACCGAGGGCTTCTTCGAGGAAATCGTGAAGGGCCTCGACGCCGAAATGGCCAAGTGGGGCTGATCTGACACGCCTCATCCTCCCCGGCACGGGGAGGTGGCAGGCGCGAAGCGACTGACGGAGGGGGCTCTCGGCTGGCACAGCGCCGGATCGAGAGCCCCCTCCACCGCCTTCGGCGGTCCCCCTCCCCGTTCGCGGGGAGGTTTTTTGTTGTCCGCTAAGCCCGCGGCGCGGTCAGGTGCTCACGCCGGAAGCCGAAGCCGATCGCGCGCGCGGGCAGGCGCTGGAGCATGGCGAAGCGGTTGAGCAGCCTGAGGAACCCCGGCGGCTCGGTGTGCTGTTCGGCGCTTCCCGAAATCAGCGGATGCAGCACGCTTTCATGCGCGCCCTTCTGTCCGGCCTGGATCAGCCGAACGGGCAGGAGCCGGCGCTCCTGCACGCGGTGCAACGCGTCATCGGCCAAGCCCGGCGTGGTCAGCGGCTCGACGAGCAGGTTCGCCGTCGCCACCGCGTCCTGGATCGCCAGGTTGATCCCCACCCCGCCCACCGGGCTCATCGCATGGGCCGCGTCGCCGATCGCCAGCAGGCCCGGCCGATGCCATTCGGTCAGGCGATCGAGCGACACCGACAGCAGCTTAATCGCCGCGAAATCGGGCAAGGCGCCATCGAGATCGGGCAGTTCGGGCGCGGTTTCGCGGACGTCGCGGCGGAAGGCCTCGATCCCGCGCGCGCGGACCGCCTCGGCCGAGCCCTTGGCGACCAGATAGGCGCATTGCCAATAGTCGCCGCGGTCGATCTGGACGACCATGTGATTGCCGCGGATCGAGCCGCGAACCGCCTTCCCGCGCTCCGGCTTGGGCACCGCGAACCAGAACACGTCGATCGGTGCGCCGAGGTCTTCGAGCGGTAGCAAGCCTTGCTGCCGGACCAGCGAATCGCGCCCGTCACAGGCGATCACGAGCTTACCCGCGCGCAGCACTTCGCCCGAAGCGAGCGTGACACCGACGATCCGCCCGTCCTCCTCGACGAAGCCCGTGACCGGCGCCTCCATGCGCAGCGCGAAACCGGGAAAGGCGGTGGCCTCGTCACGCAGGAAATCGAGGAAGTCCCACTGCGGCATCATCGCGATGAACGGCGCCGGGGTCGGCAGGTGCGACAGGTCGGCGACCTTGAAGCTCTGCCCCTCCCACGAGATTTCGGCATGGTCGATCCGGTGGTGTGGCCGGGCGAGAAAGCGATCGAGCATGCCGAGCTCGGACAGCAGTTCCATCGTCGAGGGATGGACCGTGTCGCCGCGGAAATCGCGGAAGAAATCGGCGTGCTTCTCGAGCACCAGGGTCGAGATGCCCGACCGCGCGAGCAGCATGCCCGCCATCATCCCCGCGGGGCCGCCGCCGACGACGATTACATCCGCTTCCGCCATGCTGCCTCCGTGACAAATCGGGCTTCGCCGGCCATAGTGCCCGCAATGTCCGTTGAACTCTATTCCCCCGCTCTATCCGACGCACTCGTCATCCTGGGGGCCGCGGGCATCGTCATCCCGCTTTTCGCACGCTTCCGCATCACCCCGATCATCGGCTTCATCGTCGTCGGCCTGCTCGTCGGCCCCTATGGGCTCGGCGCGCATGTGCCCGACTTTCCCTGGCTGATCCATTTCACCATAACCGATCCACAGAGCCTCGGCCCCTTCGCCGAATTCGGCATCATCCTGCTGCTGTTCACGATCGGGCTCGAGCTGTCGTTCAACCGCCTCTGGCAGATGCGCAAGCAGGTGTTCGGGCTCGGCGCGATGGAATTGCTGGTCTGCGGCGCGATCCTGGGAGCGGTCGTCTATCTGATGGGCGGGCGCCCGACCGGGGCCGTGGCGCTGGGGCTGGCGCTCGCCATGTCCTCGACCGCGCTGGTGCTGCGCATCGTCGATACCGGCACCCCCGTGGGCAAGGCCGCGCTCGCCATGCTGCTGTTCGAGGACATCGCGCTGGTGCCGATCATCTTCCTGCTCGGCGCACTGGCGCCCACCGCGGGCAGCGACGGGCTCGGCAACCTGCTGCAGACCTTGTCCCTGGGCCTGCTGGTCATCCTCGGCCTGCTCGCCTTCGGCCGCTTCCTGCTGCCCCAGCTCTTCGCCCAGGCCGCGCGAACCAAGAGCCCCGAGGTGTTCCTCGCCGCGAGCCTGCTGGTGGTGATCGTCGCCGCGCTCGCCACCGCCGGCGTCGGGCTCTCGCCGATCGTCGGCGCGCTGATCGCCGGCCTGCTGATCGCCGAGACCGAATACCACGGCGAGGTCGAGGCGATCACCGCGCCGTTCCAGGGCCTGGCGCTCGGTATCTTCCTGATCACCATCGGCATGAGCATCGATCTGGCCGCGGTCTGGCGCGATCTCGGCACGATCCTGCTCGCGACCGCGGGCGTGTTGATCATCAAGGCGCTCGTCACCGGCCTGCTGCTGCGGCTGATGGGGGCCGGTTCGGGCACGGCGACCGAGACCGGCGTGCTGATGGCCAGCCCCTCCGAAACCACGCTGATCGTGCTCACCGCGGCCCTTTCGGCCGGGCTCATCGTGCCCGAGACCGCGCGCTTCTGGCAGACGGTGACCGCGCTCGGCATGATCCTCACGCCGCTGCTCGCGCTCGCCGGCCGGCGCCTGGCGCGCCGGGTCGACGTCGATGCCGATATCCAGCAGGTGCCCGATGTGGCAGAACGTCACGCGATCGTCGTCGGCTTCGGCCGCGTCGGCCGTCTCGTCGCCGACATGCTGGCCAATCACAAGCAGGCCTACATCGCGGTCGATTCTGATGCGGACTCGATCCGCGAGGGCCAGCGCAAGGGCTATAGCGTGATCTTCGGCGATGCCGGCCGCGCCGACGCGCTCGAACGGCTCGGCGCGGACAATGCGACCGCCGTGATCCTGACGATGGACGAGCCGATCGCCGCGCAGCGCATCGTCAAGCGGCTGCGCAGCCACTACCCCGACCTGCCGATCATCTGCCGCGCGCGCGATGCCAGCCACGCCGCGCAGCTCTATCGCGCCGGCGCAACCCATGCGGTGCCCGAAACGCTCGAAGCCTCGCTGCAACTGTCCGAGGCCGTGCTCGTCGACCTCGGCGTCGCCATGGGCCCGGTGATCGCCTCGATCCACGAGAAGCGCGACGAACTGCGCGCGCAGATCATGGAAGAGGGCGAGCTCGAGGAGAAGCCCAAGCTGAAAAGCACCACGCTCAGCGAACGGCTGGCCTGATCGGCGGCAACCCGAGGCCCAGCCCGCGCGTATCTCCTGCACGAAGGAGATATCCGATGGCCAACAATCCCGCAGACACCGCCGATCGCACCGACAAGAACCCCGCGCATCAGACGGGCGAGGATCAGGGCGTGATCAAGGCGCCGCAGCAGACCGACGCGCAGATGGCGGGCAAGGACCTGCCGCGCGGCTCCGAGAAGGAAACCCACGCGCGCAAGTGAAGCGGTGGACCAGGCTGTCCTACACGGCTGAGGTCTGAAATAAAGAGAGCCGGCGCCCCGCGTCGGCTCTTTGCAATCGTTGATCAACACAACGCGAGTTGGAAATGTGTCACCCGGCGCTTACCGCAGCAAGAACCTGATAAATATCGATTTCAGGGAAAATTTGGCGGGTGACAGGATGACACATGTGTAACCCTGCCGCCTATTCCTTGCCGCTCTTGGCAACCGCCAGCCCGAACGGCTTCGCCGCGCGCTTGAGCCGCTGCGGCTTGCCTTCGTAGTCGATTTTTTCGCCGCCCTGGTAGGTCGAATAGGCGAGCTCGTTGCCGGCGCGCCAGACGACGAAGCGGATCGGCACGGGAACATCGCCCTCGGCACCCGTAAAAGTCTCGGTAAAGCCGAAGACGAAGCCTTTGTCTCCGCGCGTGACTTCAGCGATGTGGACATCGTTGCACCAGCCCTCGCAGAGTGCGAGCTCGGCCATGTGGCGGCCCGCTTCCTCGTAGAAGCGCACTTCCAGGCCGCCGAGATCGCCGGTCTGCTCGGAAGAGGTGACGTTGCTGTAGAGGCCGCTGGGCCAGGCCGGCGCGGTTTCGCCGAAAGCCGGCGCTGCCAAAAGCAGCGCCAGGCCCGGCAGCAACCACGCCTTGCGGGTCATCCCGCGAGAACAGCCTTGACCGCCGCGAGCGCCTCGGCCCCCTTGCTGCCGTCGGGACCGCCGCCCTGGGCCATGTCGGGACGGCCACCGCCGCCCTTGCCGCCGAGCGCCTCGACGCCGGCCTTGACCAGATCGACCGCGCTGACCTTGCCCACCAGGTCCTCGGTCACGGCCGCGGCGATCGACGCCTTGCCTTCGTTGACCGCGATGATCACGGCCACGCCCGAGCCCATGCGCTGCTTTTCCTGGTCGAGCAGGCCGCGCAGTTCCTTGGCGTCGAGCCCGTCGATGACCTGGCCCGAGAACTTGATCCCGCCGACGTCCTCGTCGGCTGCCTCAGCCTTGGCACCGCCGCCACCACCGAGCGCCAGCGCCTTCTTGGCCTCGGCCAGATCGCGTTCGAGCTTGCGGCGTTCGTCGAGCAGTGCCGCGACGCGCGCCTCGACGTCTTCCGGCGTCGTGCGCAGCAGGCTCGCGGCGCCCTTGAGCGCCTGCTCGCGGCCGACCAGCCACTGGCGCGCGCCCTCGCCGGTCAGCGCCTCGATGCGGCGCACGCCCGAGCTGACCGCGCTTTCAGACACGATACGGAACACGCCGATGTCGCCCGTCGCGGTGACGTGGGTGCCGCCGCAGAGCTCGACCGAATAGTTGCGGCTGTCGGCGCCGGTGCGGCCCATCGACAGCACACGAACCTCGTCGCCGTACTTCTCGCCGAACAGCGCCATGGCGCCGGCCTCGATCGCATCGTCGGGGGTCATCAGCCGCGTGACCACGGCCTCGTTGTGGCGGATCTCGGCGTTCACCTCGGCTTCGATCGCGGCGATGTCCTCGTCGCTCAGCGCCTTGGGGTGCGAGAAGTCGAAGCGCAGGCGGTCGGCCGCGACCAGCGAGCCCTTCTGCGTAACGTGATCGCCCAGGCGGTTGCGCAGCGCCGCGTGCAGCAGGTGCGTGGCCGAGTGGTTCGCGCGGATCGCATCGCGACGCTCGACGTCAACCGCGAGCTGGACCGCGTCGCCGACCTTGATCGTACCGCTCTCGACCTTGGCCTGGTGCGCGTGGAGCCGACCCAGCGGCTTGGCCGTATCAGATACGGTGAGCTTCAGCCCCTCATTGGTCGAAATCGTGCCGGCATCGCCGGTCTGGCCGCCGCTCTCGCCGTAGAACGGCGTCTGGTTGGTCAGGACGACGACTTCGTCACCGGCGCTCGCGCTGGCGACTTCCTTGCCGTCCTTGACCAGCGCGACGACCTGGCCCTCGCCGCTGGTCGCGGTGTAGCCGGTGAACTCGGTCGCACCCTCGCGCTCGGCCACGTCGAACCAGATCTCGCTGTCGGCGGCCTGGCCCGAGCCCTTCCAGGCCGCGCGCGCGGCGGCCTTCTGCTGCGCCATGGCCGCATCGAAGCCGTCCTTGTCGACGCCGATGCCGCGGGCGCGCAGTGCGTCCTCGGTGAGGTCGTAAGGGAAGCCGTAGGTGTCGTAGAGCTTGAACGCGGTCTCGCCGGGCAGGCTGTCGCCCTCGCCCAGGCCACCGGTCGCCTCGTCGAGCAGCTTGAGCCCGTTGGTCAGGGTGCGGCGGAACTGGATTTCCTCGCGCTCGAGCGTTTCCTCGATCAGCGGCTGCGCGCGGCCGAGTTCGGGATAGGCCTGGCCCATCTCGGCGACCAGCGCGGGCACCAGGCGGTGCATCAGCGGATCCTTGGCGCCGAGCAGGTGCGCATGACGCATCGCGCGGCGCATGATGCGGCGCAGCACGTAGCCGCGGCCTTCGTTCGACGGCAGCACGCCATCGGCGAGCAGGAACGAGGTCGAGCGCAGGTGATCGGCGATCACGCGGTGGCTGGCCTGGGTCTCACCCTGAGCCTTGACGCCGGTCAGGCTCTCGGAAGCGGCGATCAGCGCGCGGAAGGTGTCGATGTCGTAGTTGTCGTGCTCGCCCTGGAGCACCGCGGCGACGCGTTCGAGACCCATGCCCGTGTCGATCGACGGGCGCGGCAGGTCGGTGCGCGTGCCGTCGGCATGCTGCTCGAACTGCATGAACACGAGGTTCCAGATCTCGATGAAGCGGTCACCGTCCTCTTCGGGCGATCCCGGAGGACCACCCCAGATGTGATCGCCGTGGTCGAAGAAGATTTCCGAGCACGGACCGCAGGGGCCGGTGTCGCCCATCGACCAGAAGTTGTCCGAGGTCGGGATGCGGATGATCCGCTCCTCGGGCAGACCGGCGATCTTCTTCCACAGGTCGAAGGCCTCGTCGTCGGTGTGATAGACCGTCGCCGTCAGCTTGTCCGCCGGCAGGCCCCATTCCTTCGTCAGCAGGGTCCAGGCGTGGGTGATCGCCTGTTCCTTGAAGTAGTCGCCGAAGGAGAAATTCCCCAACATCTCGAAGAAGGTGTGATGCCGCGCCGTATAGCCGACATTGTCGAGATCGTTGTGCTTGCCGCCCGCGCGCACGCACTTCTGCGACGAGGCCGCGCGCGGCACGGCGCGCGTTTCGAGGCCCGTGAAGACGTTCTTGAACGGGACCATGCCCGCGTTGACGAACATCAAGGTCGGGTCGTTGTACGGCACGAGCGGTGCCGACTGGACGGCTTCGTGGCCATTGGCCGCGAAATAGTCGAGGAAGGACCGGCGGATTTCGTTGGTCGAAGTCATGAATTCGCCGATAAGCGAGCCGCGCGGGGCCGACAAGCCGGAAGCGCCTTTTTGCTGATCCGCTTGCGCGGATATGCCGCACCGGCCCGCTCCCCCACCCGGCCACCCTACGATAGTAGCCTATGGGTGGCCGGGTGGGGGAGCGGGCCGGTGCGGTCACGTCAGCCTTGCTGACGACAACTAGTGTGTGCGGGAATCGTGAATCTTGAACAGATTCTGGTCAGACGATGCACTTTCCCTGGGTGTCACGACACCAAGCGCCCGCGGCAGGCTCTTGAGCGTAAGCGGCAGCGGCAGCCATTCGAGCTCACCGTCGAAGGCGCCCTCGATCCAGCCCTGCCCGTCGATCACCACTTCGGCGGCGTTCGCGCATTCGGCGAAGTCGCGCTCGGGGTGGGCTAGGCCGACGACGGCGCGCGCGGCGAAGGCGATCAGGTTGTGCGGCGCTTGCGCGGCCACGGCGAAGACCGAAAGCTGACCGTCTTCGAGCGTCTCGCGCTCGCCGAACTGGCCGGGCTCGATCGAATACTGGTTGTTGCCGACGAACAGCAGCGGCGTGGTGATCGCGCGCGTGGCCCCGTCGATCTCGAGCGTGAAATGCTGCGCGCGCATGTTGCGCAGCACGTGCCAGGTCGCCGGGATCGCGCCGAACCACTTGGGGCCGGAAACGCGATCGCGCTGGCGCACGAAGCGCGTGTAAATGCCAAAAGAGGCGTTGTTAACGAAGACCCGGTCGCCCGCGCTGCCGAGGTCGATGCGGCGGCGCTGCCCATCCACCGCGACGGCCGCCGCCTGGGTCAGATCGAGCGGGATGTCGAGCTGGCGCGCGAGGTGGTTGCGCGTGCCGAGCGGCAGAATCGCCAGCGCGGTCGGCGAATTGGCCAGGATCGCCGCGGCACCGCCCAGGGTGCCGTCGCCGCCGCCGACGACCACGCGCGGCTTGCCGCGGTGGCTGCGCACCGCCTCGGCCATGTCGGCCCCATCGACGAGTTCGAGTTCGATCGCGCGGCCGGTCGCGGCGAAGGCTTCCTCGACCTTCGCGCGCAGCGAATCGCCGAGCGCCGCTGCAGTTCCGCCGGTACGGTTGATCAGCACTGGGAGCGTGCTTGCCATGACATCCGCCACAATGCGTCGCGAGGCGATTCTGTTCCTCGCATCGGAGCCTGCCAAGGTACGAAGCCTGGGCCGCGCATTCAACAAATTTCGCTTGCGACTCACCGCAGACAGGCAGAGCATCACCGTCCCGTCTTTGCGCGATCGAGCGCAAGATATGCGCCGACGCGCCTTCACACGAGAGGAGGCGACGATGGGCAGCATGACATCCAAAGGTACCCTGCACGGTAACAGTTCGGCCCGTGCTCCCGGCTCCCAAGCCCGCGCGATCGCGCTGGTGGGACCGGCGGGCACGGGAAAGACCAGCCTCGCCGAAGCGTTGCTGTTCGCCAGCGGCGCGATCAACCGGCAGGGCAGCGTCGAGGCCGGCACCACGGTCGGTGACGCCAGTCCCGAAGCGCGCGCGCGGCGCGGCTCGACCGAGATCAACCTCATGCATCTCGACTATCTCGGTGATCGCTTCGCGCTGATCGACATGCCGGGCGGCGCCGGTTTCGCGGCCGACGGCCTCGCCGCACTGCAATCGGCCGACATGGTGCTGGTGGTGATCGACCCCGCCCCCGAACGCGCGGCGCTGGCCGAGCCGATCCTGCGCCGCCTCGACGAACTCGGCGTGCCGCACGCGGTGTTCGTCAACAAGATCGAGAACGCGCGCGCCGGCGCCGTGCGCGAACTGATCGGCGAACTCCAGCCGATGAGCCGCGAGCCGCTGGCCTTGCGGCAGATCCCGATCCGGGAGGGCGATCACGTCACCGGCTACGTCGATCTCGCGCTCGAGCGCGCCTATCGCTACCGCCCCGGCAAGGAATCCGAAAGGGTCGACATTCCCGGCGACATGATCGCGCGCGAACAGGAAGAGCGCACGCATCTGCTCGAAACGCTCGCCGATTTCGATGACACCTTGCTCGAAGCGCTGCTCATGGACGAGACGCCCGATACCGCGCAGGTCATGGCCGATCTCGCCGCGGACACCGCGGGCAACCAGGTCGTTCCCGTGGTGCTCGGCTCGGCGCTGACCGGCGGCGGCGTGCATCGCCTGCTCAAGCTGCTGCGCCACGAGACGCCGGGGCCCGAGGCGGTCGCCGCGCGGCTCGGTATCGAGGGCGGTACCGCGCTGCACGTGTTCAAGATCGCCAACGGCGGCGCCATGGGGCGGCTGGCGCTCGGCCGCGTCATCGGCCCGCAGGCCGGTGGCATCAACGAGGGCGACGAGCTTGCGGTCGGCGGCGAGGCGGCGCGCACGGGCTCGCTGTTCTTCCTCCAGGGCGACAAGACCGCCAAGCAGAGCGCGGCCGCGGCGGGCGACGTGGTCGCCGTCGCCAAGGTCGACTCGGCGCGCTGCGGCATGCTGCTGCCCGGCAAGGGGGCGAGTTGCACCTCGGCGCTGCTCGTCGAATATCCGGCGCGCAACGCAGCGATCGCCATCACCACGCGCGACCGCAAGGACGACGTCAAGCTCTCGACCGCGCTCCACCGGCTCTGCGAAGAGGATCCGGCGCTGCAGTGGTCGCAGGACGACGCGACGCACGAGACCCTGCTCCGCGGGGTCAACGACGACCATCTCCAGGTCGTGCTGGGGCGGCTGCAGCGGCGCTACGGCGTCGCGGTCGACACGCGCGCGCCGCGGATCGCCTATCGCGAATCGATCCGCAAGCCGGCCAGCCAGCGCGGGAGGCACAAGAAGCAGTCGGGCGGGCATGGCCAGTACGGCGACTGCGTGATCGAGATCCGCCCGCTCGCCGCCGGCGAGGGCTTCCGCTTCGATGACAGGATCACCGGCGGCGCGATCCCCAAGCAGTACATCCCCGCGGTCGAGATGGGCGTGCGCGACGCCATGATGAAAGGGCCGCTGGGCTTCCCCGTGGTCGACGTCGCGGTGACGCTGGTCGACGGCTCGTTCCACTCGGTCGATTCGTCCGAGCTCGCCTTCCGCGTGGCCGGGCGCATGGCCATGACCGAAGCCCTGGCCGCGGCGGCGCCCTACCTGCTCGAGCCGATCTGCAAGGTGGCGGTCGACGCGCCCGCCGGCACGGGTTCGAAGGTGGGCTCGGTGCTGTCGAGCCGGCGCGGGCAGATCCTCGGCCTCGCGCCGCATCCCGACTGGGCGCGGTGGGACCGGGTCGAGGCGCTGCTGCCCGAAGCGGCACTCCACGGGCTCGATGCCGAACTGCGCTCGCTGAGCCAGGGCTTGGCGAGTTTCAACGCCGACTTCGATCATCTGCAGGAACTGACGGGCAAGCACGCCGACGACGTCGTCAAGGCGCGGGTGACCGAGGTGGCCTGAACACGGGTAACCTGGCAGGGTGTGGGGATCGCGCTCCCCCGCCCTGCCCTTTGCGCCCGGCCCTTTGCGCCGGACCCTTTAGAACTTGAGCTTCATCTTCATCATGATGCGGTTGCTGACGAAGCCGCCGACGCCGGCACGCTCGACCTCGGCCTTGGCGCTGGCGTTCTCGCTGAGCTTGAGTTCGAGCGGATCGTCCTTCTGCTCGTAGCGATCGGGCAGCGGGCGCAGGCGGAACTGTTCGTTATCCTGGGCGCAGACGACGATCTCGCCGCTCGGCGACGGCGGGCAGCGCGGCTTGACCGGCGGGCCGAGCACGTTGAACCGGCCGGTGATGACCGGGGCCGGCGCTTCGATCGGGACGGGTACGGCATCTGCGGGCATGGGACCTCCACACGGCGTGGAGACCATCGGATTGCGGCGAATTGGCGGCAGTTCTCGCCGGGATTGGCTCGGGTTCGGAGCGATCCCGTCAGCCGGTGAACGTCAAGCCGCGCGCGTCTCGATCAGCGGTGCCACGGCGACGCGGTTGCGGCCGCTGCGCTTGGCTTCGTAGAGCGCGGCATCGGCAGCCGCGAGCCAGAGATCGCTGGTCATGCGGTCCGCGCCGATCGCCGCGACGCCGAAACTCGCGGTGACGCTGAGCGGCGGATCGTTGTCGATGACGAGCTGGCGCAGAGCGTAGCAGAAGCGTTGCGCGGCCTGGATGGCCGCGGCCTCGGTGGTTTCGGCCAGCAGCAGGCAGAATTCCTCCCCGCCGAGACGGCCCAGGGTATCGGCCGGACGGCGCGTGCCCTGGCAAGCCTGGACCACGGCGCGGATGACCTTGTCGCCGACGGCATGGCCATAGGTGTCGTTGACGCGCTTGAAGTGATCGATGTCGAGCATCACCAGCGCGGCCGGGCGCTGGCCACGGTCGAACAGCGTGATCTTCCGCTCGACCTCGGCGACGAAGGCGCGGCGGGTCAGCGCACCGGTCAGCGAGTCGCGATCGGCCATGTTGCGCAGTTCGAGCTGATCGACGACGAGCGCGGCGAGGCTCTTGAGGATCGCGATCTGCGCCGGATCGAAATCGCGCGGCCGCGTGTCGATCGCGCAGAGCGTGCCGATGTTGTAGCCGTCGGGGGTTTCGAGCGGCACGCCGGCGTAGCTGGCAATGCCGAGCTCGCCGGTGACCAGCGGATTTTCGCGGAAGCGCGAGTCCTGCGCGGCATCGCAGACGATCATCGGATCGCGACCGCGGATCGTGTGATCGCAGAAGGCGATCTCGCGCGGGGTTTCGGAGGCGTCGACGCCGGGATGCGACTTGAACCACTGGCGATCGGTATCGACCAGCGACACCGCGCAGATCGGCACCCCCAGCACGGCCCGCACGAGCTCGGTGATTCGATCGAAGGCACCGTCGGCCGGGCTGTCGAGAATGTCGTAACGCGCGAGCGCCGCGATGCGGCCCGTTTCGTCGTTCAGCTTGTCATCGGACATCAGATATCACCGTCCCACACCCACGGCATACCGGTCCGTTGCATCGCCCCCCAGCGATCACTTCTGACCGTATGCCGATGGGCACGGCTTAACAAAACGTACTTACCGGCTTCTTACTCCGCCGCCTGCGAGAGACCGCATTCGACCAAAGTCTAAGCCGTGGCACGGGTATGACCACGCGCCTGATGCAGGCCGAACACGCGCCGCGAAGCCAAAACGAAAAGAACCGGCGCGGCCACTCGCTGCCCGCGCCGGTCCCGTTTTCTCGAACGCATCCGGCAAGCCGGGCGACGTTCCTTGAAGGGTCAGATGTCGTCGTCCGCGTCCGGGCCCGCCATCATTTCCTCCGCAAGACCGTCGGTCTTGCCGCGGATCGCGGCTTCCAGACGGTCGGCAACTTCAGGATTGTCCTTGAGATACTGCTTCGAATTCTCGCGACCCTGGCCGATGCGGATCGAGTCGTAGCTGAACCAGGCGCCCGACTTCTCGACGATGCCGGCCTTGACGCCGAGGTCGAGGATCTCGCCGATCTTCGAAATGCCCTCGCCGTACATGATGTCGAACTCGACCTGCTTGAACGGCGGCGCGACCTTGTTCTTGACGACCTTGACGCGCGTGGCGTTGCCGGTGATTTCGTCGCGATCCTTGATCTGGCCGGTGCGGCGGATGTCGAGGCGGACCGAGGCGTAGAACTTGAGCGCATTGCCGCCGGTCGTGGTCTCGGGATTGCCGTACATCACGCCGATCTTCATGCGCAGCTGGTTGATGAAGATCACCATGCAGCGCGAACGGCTGATCGAGCCGGTGAGCTTGCGCAGCGACTGCGACATCAGGCGCGCCTGAAGGCCGACGTGGCTGTCGCCCATCTCGCCCTCGATTTCGGCACGCGGGACGAGCGCGGCGACCGAGTCGACCACGAGCACGTCGATCGCGTTCGAACGCACCAGGGTGTCGACGATCTCGAGCGCCTGCTCGCCGGTGTCGGGCTGCGAGACGATCAGCTCGTCGATGTCGACGCCGAGCTTCTTGGCATAGACCGGGTCGAGCGCGTGTTCGGCATCGACGAAAGCGGCGGTGCCGCCGGTCTTCTGCGCTTCGGCGATGACGTGAAGCGCCAGGGTGGTCTTGCCCGAGCTCTCGGGGCCATAGACCTCGATCACGCGGCCGCGCGGCAGGCCGCCGACGCCGAGCGCGATGTCGAGCCCGAGCGAACCGGTGGAAATCGCTTCCACCTTCATCGTCTCCTTCGAGCCCAGCTTCATCGCCGAGCCTTTGCCGAAAGCGCGATCGATCTGAGCCAGCGCTGCTTCGAGCGCCTTTTGACGGTCCATGGAGTCCTTTTCCTTGCCTTCCTGGATCAGCTTGAGCTGAGCAGCCATTTTCACGTCCTCCTGCCTAGAGCACCGACCGGGAAGGTCAACCGAGGCATTATGTATCGCGTTTGTTCTCACCGAACAAGAGGGGAACAGAATTTTCTGCGAAGACGGACGAATCGCCTGTCTGGCAGCCACTTGGGAGCAGCGAGCAAAGCCGCCCGAGCGCGAAACCGGGGCTCGGCAAAGCTAAATCGCACCAGCCCCTAGACCTTGGTCGAAGCGCGGGCCCGGTCGCATGGACTCGCTCCGCCACCGCACATAGGGGGCGTCTCGCTGCTGCAGCGGACCGTGCGGACAGGGGCATCCCAGGGGTGTCTGCCGGGACACCGCGCAGCAGCAAGCCCTTTCGCCAAGACATTGCGTCCGCACCCGGAGATCGTCTCGTGAAGCAGCTGCCCCTTTTCGATCTGATGCGTGTCTGGGCGGCCATGACCGGCCTCGTCATCGCAGTGATCTATTTCGGCGCGCTGACGCTCGGTCTCACGCCCTCGCCGGTCCTGCCGCTGCTGCTGGCCGCGATCGGCGGCTTCGAGCTGTTCCTCTTCGTCCAGGACATCGTGCTCGCGCGCAGCGGCAAAGCCCGCCGCTGATCGGCGGAACTAGCGCCCCGCGGCCAGCACCGCCGCGACCTTGTCCGAAATCTGCTGGACCGAGAACGGCTTCGGAATGAAGTGCACGTTCTCGATGTCGATCTGCCGGCGCAGTTGCTCCTCGGCATAGCCCGACATGAACAGCACGGGCAGATCGGGCACCAGCTTGCGGATTTCGCGCGCCATGGCCGGGCCGTCCATGCTCGGCATGACCACGTCGCTGACGACGAGATCGAACTGGCCACCGCTCTGCACGGCCTCGAGCCCTTCTTCGCCGTCGCAGGCCGTGGTGATCTTGTAGCCCTGCCGCGCCAGCGCCCGCTCGGCGACCATGCGCACGGTGTCCTCGTCCTCGACCAGCAGGATCGTGCCGCCACCGGCCCAGGCGCTGGGCGGCGGCGCGACGACCACGGCCGCGCTGGTGGGCGCACCGTGATGGACGGGCAGGTAGATCGTGAAGCGCGTACCGCGGCCCACCTCGCTGTCGGCGAAGATGAAGCCGCCCGATTGCTTGACGATGCCGTAGACGGTCGAGAGACCCAGGCCCGTGCCCTTGCCCTGCTCCTTGGTCGTGTAGAACGGCTCCCAGATCTTGCCGAGGTTCTCGGGCGGGATGCCCGAGCCGGTATCCTCGACGATCAGCGCCGTATAGTCGCCCACGGGCACGATCTCGCTGCGCATGCCACGCACGTCGGAGGCCGTGACGCTCTTGGTCATCAGGTTGAGATTGCCGCCGCGCGGCATCGCGTCGCGCGCGTTGACCACGAGGTTCATGATCACCTGGCCGAGCTGCGACGGGTCGGCGCGGACCGATCCGAGATCGCGGTCGTGGGTCACCGTGAACTGGATCTTCTCGCCGATCAGCCGCTTGAGCATCTGCGATATCTCGGCGACGACGTCGGGCAGCTGCAGCACTTCGGGGCGCAGGGTCTGCTGGCGCGAGAAGGCGAGCAACTGGCGCGTCAGCGAGGCGGCGCGGTTCGAATTCGCACGGATCTGCTGGATGTCGTCATAGTCCGAATCGCCGGGCGTATGGCGCAGCAGCATGAGGTCGCAGGTGCCGAGGATCGCGGTCAGCACGTTGTTGAAATCGTGCGCGACGCCGCCGGCGAGCTGGCCCACGGCCTGCATCTTGGTCGCCTGAGCGACCTGGCGCTTGAGCCGCGTCTCTTCCGAGCTGTCGGTCAGGCCGAGCAGCACCGCCGCCTCGCCCAGCCCGCGCACGCCGGCGAGGCTCAGCGAGACCGGATCGTCGGGCTGGCTGGCCAGCCGCACGGCGATGTCGCCAGCCGTCGCCGGGCCCTGGCCATAGCGGCGGATCGCATCGGACAGCGCGCCCTTGTCCTCGCGCACGACGAGGTCGGTCGGATAGGTCGGCGGCGTCTCGCCCTCGCGGCCGGCGGCGCGCAGGAAGGCGGCATTGGCGAAAAGCAGGCGGCCGTCGCGATCGGCCATGGCAAGACCGAGCGGCAACTGACCGAGCAGCGCTTCGAGGTGCGGCGCCGCGGCGCTGACCTCGACCCCGCCACCGCCGAGGCCAATGCCCGAATCGACGACGAGCATCAGCGACGGGGTCGTGTCGGGATCGGGCTCGCCGGGCAGATCGGGATCGGCGACCGGAACGTAGTAGAGCGTCAGCGGATTGCCCCGGCGGCCTTCGCGCGCCCAGGAGATGCGGTCGCTGTCCTCCTGCTGCAGCAGCGAGACGAAATCCTGCCCCACGGGCGAGGCCAGCATGTCGCCCAGCGCACGCGTGGCGAAGCCGGTGCTGGCGGCACGGATCACGCCGTCGGGATCGACGATCGCGGCGGCGAAGCCCGCGCGATCGAGCGCGCGACCGAGCTTGCCATCGAGATGCTCGACGAGATCGGCGACGGGATCGGTCGCGAGGATCGGGACGAAGCGCCAGACGAGGAAATCGTCGCCGCGGCCCGTGCGTTCGGCCTGGGCCTTCCAGCGATGGACGCCGCCGTCGGCAATGCCGCTCTCGACCAGGTCGGTGACGCCGCGGCCATCGCGCCAGGCCGAACGCGCAGCGCGCGAGAGGCGTTCGAGCGAGGCCTCGTCGACCGGCAGCCGCGGCGGCGCGTGAGCGGCGCCGAACCAGGTCTCGTAGCGGGCATTGGCGCAGACGAGCCGGCCCGCGCGATCGATGATGGCGATGGCGATGTCGGGATTTTCGATCGCCGCGACGGTCACCGACCAGTCGGGCAGCGCGAATTCGGCCTGCGCCTCGGTCGGGCGGCCACGCGTCAGGACATAACCGAGCCCGCCGAGCACGCCGAGGCCGCCAGCGAAGGCGGCGGCGACCAGCGGCTCGCGCGTGATCGCCCAGATGAGCAGCAGGCTCAGGACGAGCGCTCCCGCGACCATGGCCCAGTCGGCCGGTCTGCGTGCGGGAGCGTCGCCGATCATTCGAGCAGTTCGGCCGGCTGTGGCGGCCGCGGCATGGCGAGGCCTTCCTGGCGCGTGCGGCGCTTGTGGCCGATCCACCAGCGCCAGAAGAACGACGAGATCAGATAGCCGACCGCGGCCGAGACCACCGAAATGACGAACAGGCCGATCAGCAGCGCCGGCGCCGCATCGGACAACAGCCAGCGAGTCCACTCGCGTAGGCCGGCGCTATGCTCGACCATCGACATCAGGGTCGAGATGTCGGCGTGGAAGCCCAGCTTGTTGCCGATATAGGCCGAGGCGATCAGGATCAGCGGCGTCGTCAGCGGGTTCGACAGGAAGGTCATGGCCGCGGCGATCGGAATGTTGCCGCGACAGGGCACGCACATCAGCGCCGCGCCGACGATCTGCACCCCGGGAATCAGCGCGAAAATGCCGATCAGCAGCCCGACGGCGACACCGCGCGGCACCGAGCGGCGGGTGAATCGCCAAAGCTCCTGCCGGCGCGCGAAAGGCGCCACGAAGCGGTTGGCTTCGAGCTCTTCGCGCTTGGGCATCGCGCGATGCAACCAGGAGGCAAATCGGTTCTGCATGATTCCGTGTGTGGCCATGCCCCTGCTATCGCAGAGACAACTGACGTTAACCTTAACCGTGATCCCGCATAATCCGCGACTGCTCACGTTTCCAGTCGCGGTCCTTGACCGTCTGGCGCTTGTCGGCGGCATTCTTGCCCTTGGCCAGGGCCAGTTCCACCTTCGCGCGCCCGCGGCCGTTGAAATAGATCGAAAGCGGCACCAGCGTCATACCCTTGCGCTCGACCGCCCCGTGCAGGCGATCGATCTGGCGCGCGTTGAGCAGCAGCTTGCGCGGGCGCTTGGGCTCGTGGTTGAACCGATTGCCGTGGCTGAACTCGGGTACGTTCGAATTGACCAGCCAGGCCTCGCCGCCGCGGATCTCCGCATAGGCCTCGGCGATCGAGCCTTCGCCGAAGCGCAGGCTCTTCACTTCGGTGCCGGTGAGCATGATGCCCGCCTCGAACTTGTCCTCGATGAAATAGTCGAACCGCGCGCGCCGGTTCTCGGCGACGGTCTTCTGCTTGTCGAATTCTGCGTGATGCGGGCGGGCCATGGTGAGGCGGATGTAGAGATCGGACGCGCTTTGTAAAAGGCGCGATTTCGTTCCGACCTCCCCTGGCCCGTCTCATCCGTTCACTGCGGCTGATGGAAGCCCATGATGACGTCGACCGCGACGATGCGATCGGCATCGTCGAACTCGTAGACCGACAACGATCGCAGCGAACTGACCGAGCCGTCGGCCGCGGTCGCGCGCTCGTCGAGGTCGAGATAGACGAGATTCCCCACCTCGCTCGCGCGGTGCAGGTCCTTCTCGTACTTCTGGCTGTGCGCGCCCCACTGCTCGAGCATGGCGCGATAGCTCGGCCAGTCCATCTCGGTGCGCTCGTTGCCACGACGCACGAAGCGGTTCGCGTCGATCAGCGGCAGCAGCGCATCCCAGCTGTCGTCGCTCTGGCGATTGACGATCGCCGCCATCTTGTCGCCATAAGCCATCGCCCGCTGCGCGCGCGGGCTGCTGATCTCGGCCTGCGTGGTCCAGTTTCCCGACATGTCTCTCTCCTGCGTTCTCGTGATTCGCAGGAGAGTGTCGGACTAGCCGCCGCGCGCCGCAAGCCCAGCGAACGCAGACCCGAAATGCCGACAGGCTGTTCGCCGGTCAGAGGCCGACGACGGGCGTCAGCGCGGCCTCGGCGCCGCTGCGCTCGAACAGCGGCTGCAGCCGCTGCCGGGCGGGATCGTTGCGATAGGCGTCGAAGGCCGCCTGGTCGGCGAATTCGAGCAGATGGATTTCGAAGACGTTGTCGAGCGACCGCACGCGGTATTTCAGCGCGGCGCCGTGCTGCTCCAGCAGGGGCAGCACGGCGGCCTCGTAGGCGTCGAAGGCCTCGATATCTGCCGACGAAAGGTCGAACGTGGCCAGCAGCAGCACGGCGCGGCGCTCAGAGCAGGTCGGCGTGCTTCAGCGCCGCGTCGACCGCCGCCTTCGCGCCATCGTTCGGGCGCACCAGCGGCAGGCGCAGTTCGTCACCGATCCAGTCGTTGACCTGGGCCAGCGCGTACTTGCACGGCCCCGGCGAGGCATCCTCGAACATCGCGTAGTGCAGCGGATAGAGCTTGTCGTTGAGCTCGCGCGCCTTCTTGAGGTCGCCCTCGGCGCAGGCCGCCTGGAAATCGGCGCAGAGCCGCGGCGCGACGTTCGCGGTGACCGAGATGCAGCCGACGCCGCCGGCGGCGTTGAACGGCAGGGCCAGTTCGTCATCGCCCGAGAGCTGGGCGAAATCGCCCTGGATGCCCATGCGGTGATCGGTCACGCGGCTGAGATCGCCGCTGGCATCCTTGATCGCGACGAAGCGGCCCGGATAGCGACGCGTCAGTTCGCAGACGGTCTCGGGCTTGAGATCGGTCACCGTGCGGCCGGGCACGTTGTAGAGCACGATCGGCAGGTCGCTGTGCTCGGCGAGGTAGCCGAAGTGCGCGAGCAGGCCTTCCTGGCTCGGGCGGTTGTAATAGGGCGCGACGAGCAGCGCGGCCTGGGCGCCGCACTTCTTCGAGAAGTTCATGTGCAGCAGCGCGTTCATCGTGTCGTTGCTGCCGCAACCGGCGATCACCGGCACGCGGCCCGCGGCCTGCTCGACGCAGACCTCGATCACGCGGTGATGCTCGGCATTCGACAGCGTCGAGTTCTCGCCCGTGGTGCCGCAGGGGACCAGGCCCGACGAACCGTTCTCGATCTGCCAGTCGACCAGCTTGCGGAACGCCGCCTCGTCGAACGCTCCATCGCGAAACGGTGTAACCAGGGCGGGAATGGAACCGGAAAACATGGACTTTGCACCTGCACTTGCCCCATGACGACCGCCTGATCCGTAAAAAGATCCGGCCGACCGGCGGGGTCGGGTTATTTCATTCAGCGCCTGATAAGGAGCCTTGCCCCTCTATGTCCAGCATGCGTGCGACTCCTCTTGTGCTGCTCCTGGGTCTGGCTTCGATTTCGACGCCCGCGGCCTGCCAGGACACCAATCGCGATGCCAACCGTGACGTCAGCCGCGACGCCAGCCGTGATGGGGGCGAATGGGACCGCGCGCGGCAGCAGCTCGCCGCGGGTCCGAGCACGGGCATGGCCTCGGCGATCGCGCAGTGGCGCCAGCTCACCGGATCGCCCGGCGTGCTCGGCTTCGAGACCTATGCCAGCTACCTGCTCGCCTATCCGGGCCTGCCCGACGAGGACAAGCTGCGCACCTATGCCGAGAAGGCGCTCGACCGGGAATCGCCCGACCTGCGCCGGCTCGTGGCCTACTTCGACCGCTTCCCGCCGCTGACCAACGGCGCGCGTGCGCGCTATGCCCTGGCGCTGGCGGCGCTGCAGCGGCCCGAGGCGCGCAGCGTCGCACTCGTCGCCTGGCGCGGCGGCGTGATGAACGACGCGTCCGAGGCCGCGATCTTCGCGCTGCTCGGCCAGAGCCTGACCCAGGCCGACCACGACGCGCGGATGAACGCGCTGCTCTGGGCGGGTGACGCCAATGCCGCCGCGCGGCAGATGACCTATGTCTCGCCCGCCGCGCGCGCGGGCTTCAACGCGCGGCTGGCGCTGAACCAGGGCTCCTCGCCGGGGCAGCTCGGCCTGCCCGTGCCCGGCGACGCGCTGCGCGATGCCGGCTACATCTATGCCAGCGTCCGCCAGGCGCGGCGTTCGGGCAATGCCTATTCGGCCGTGCAGATGCTGGCGACGCGCCCGCCGGCGCAGACCCCGCCGCTCGAGCCCGAGAAGTGGATCACCGAGCTGCTGTCGTCCGCGCGCGGCGCCGACTCGGCGAGCGCGGTGCGCATCGCCGCCTCGATCGACGATACCTTCGCCCCCGGCACCGACGTCAGCCGCATGTCCTACAAGATCCGCGACGACTACACCTCGCTGATGTGGCTCGGCGGCACCAAGGCCATGGCGATGAACAACCCCGGCTCGGCCGCGCCGCTGTTCTACCGCTACGGCGCCGCCGCGCAGACCCCGCAGACGCGCGCCAAGGGCTTCTACTGGGCTGGTGTCGCGGCCTCGCGCAGCGGCCAGTCGGCCGAAGCCAACCGCTATCTCGAACAGGCCGCCGCGCACCCCACGGCCTTCTACGGCATGCTCGCGCTCGAACGCCTGGGCCGACCGGTGCCGCCGCTGTCGCACGCCGCGACGGTCACCCCTGCCCCGGCCGAGCGTCAGGCCTTCATGGCCCGGCCGATCACCCAGGCCGTGCGCGAGGTCGCACGCGGTGCCGACTGGAAGACCACGGTCCGCTTCTTCCGCGAGATCAGCGACCAGGCGGTCAGCGAGAGCGATCACGTCCTCGTCGCCGAACTGGCCAGCAGCCTCGGCCGCCGCGACCTCGGCGTCATCCTCGGCCAGGCCGCCCATTCCGAAGGCATGGACAAGTTCAACCAGATCTCCTTCCCGCTGATCCCGACGCCCCCGGGCTCGGACTGGACGATGGTCCACGCGATCAGCCGCCAGGAGAGCCAGTTCTCGATGAACGCGATCAGCCACGCCGGCGCGGCCGGGCTGATGCAGCTGATGCCGGGCACCGCGCGCGAGCAGGCGGGCAAGATCGGCCTCGCCTACAGCCCCTCGGCGATCACGACCGACGCGATCTACAACCTGCGCCTCGGCGACGGCTATTTCGGCCGCATGATGGACTATTTCGGCGGCTCCTATCCGCTCGCGGTGGCCGCCTACAACGCCGGTCCGGGCAATGTGAACAAGTGGCTGCGCAGCAACGGCGATCCGCGCCAGGGCGGCGTCGACTGGATCGACTGGATCGAGAAGATCCCGCTCAGCGAAACGCGCAACTACGTCCAGCGCGTGCTCGAAAACGCCGTGGTCTACGAGGCGATGAACCCCAATCGCGCGCGCTACAGCGGCGCCGCGCCGCTGAGCCACTTCATCGGCAAGCGCACGCCGGGCTGATCCGATGAAGCCCGACGGACCTCCGATCAGCCCTGCGGGGATGGCAAGCCTGCGCGCGCGCTACGATCATCTGCTCGGCACCGAACGCCCGGCGATCGTCGAGATCGTCAGCTGGGCCGCGGGCAATGGCGACCGCTCGGAGAACGGCGACTATCTCTACGGCCGCAAGCGCATGCGCGAGATCGACCGCGAGCTCGCACACCTCGCCCGGCGCATGGCCAAGCTGCGCGTGATCGATCCCTCGGCGCAGGCCGACAAGGGCCGCGCCTGGTTCGGCGCAACGGTGACGATCGCCGACGAGGACGACAACGAGCGCGTGCTGACCCTGGTCGGCGACGACGAGCAGGACGCGAGCCTCGGCAAGATCGGCTGGAGCGCCCCCCTGGCCCGCGCGCTGCGCGGCGCGGCGATCGGCGACCTGCGCCGCGTTCATCTGCCGGGCGGCGAGAAGGAATGGGAAGTCGTCGCGATCGTTTATCCCTGAAGCGGAACCGGGCCGACGGCTCGCGCATTGGTCGTGACATGCAGCAGCAGATCTCGGTCATAACGCTCGGCATCGCCGATCTCGCGCGTTCGAAGCGGTTCTACGTCGAGGGCTTCGGCTGGAAGCCGGTGTTCGAGAACGACGACGTCGTCTTCTACCAGATGAACGGGCTGATGCTCGGCACCTGGCTGCGGCCGCAGCTCGAGGACGACATGCGCCGGCCCGGCGGCGACGGCCCCGGCGCCTTCAGCCTCGCGCACAACGCGCCTGACGAGGCGACGGTCGACAGCCTCATCGACCGGCTCGTCGCGGCCGGCGGCAGCCTGCTGCGCAAGGCCGATGCCCCGCCCCACGGCGGCTATCGCGGCTATGTCGCCGACCCCGACGGTCATTCCTGGGAGATCGCCTTCAATCCCGCCTGGCCGATCGATGCCGAGGGCCACGTCACCTTCGGCATCTGACCATTGTCCCGCTCGCCGCGACGGGTTAGGTTTTGCTCGTCACCTTGTGCAAAAGCACGAGGTCGTGCGGATGCGATCGATCGCGGCAAACCGTGACGACGCCGGTTGGGAGACTGGAACATGGCCGACATCAAGGTCAGCGAACTCAGCAGTGAACATGCCTTCGGCGCGCGGATAGCGGGCCTGAACTGGGACATCATAAACGATCCGGCGGTGCGCGAACGGATCGCCGCGGTCTTCGTCGAGCGCGGCATGATCGTGTTCGAGGACATGGAACCCAGCGCGAAGATGCAGGTCGCGGTCAGCAAGATCTTCGGACCGCTCAAGGACCACCCGACCAAGTCGACTCCGCGCGACGGCGAGACCGGCGACGAGGCCGAGGGCGTGATCGACATGCATTACGACCCCAAGAAGGGGAACAACGACGCCGGCGGCCTCGTCGAGATCGATGGCCAGGTGCTCGCGCGCTTCTCGCCCTGGCACTTCGACCACTGCTACAACGACGAGCTCAACTATGCGGGCGTCCTGCGCTCGCCGATCGTCGCGCCCGAGGGCGGCCGTACCGGCTTCATGGACGGGATCGAGCTCTACAAGAACTTCCCCAAGGACCTGCTTGCGCAGATCGAAGGGCTCAACGTGATCTACACGCTCGACACGCGGCTGACCAAGCAGCGCTTCGGCGTGAACTTCAAGGCCTTCGAGGACACGTCGCCGCCGATGCTCGCACTGCTCAAGGAAGTGGCGATCTTCCCGCGCGCGATGCATCCCGCGGTCTGGACGCGCGAGACCGGCGAGAAGGTGCTGCACATCGGCCCGTGGATGTCGGTCGGCGTCGAGCACAACGAGACCCCGGAGTTCGAAAAGGTCTACGACGCGGTCTGCCACGAGATCAACCGCCAGGGCACGGGCAACGCCGCCTACTGGCACGAGTGGAAGCCCACCGACCTGGTGATCTGGGACAACCACCGCATGGTCCACGCGGTCGAGGGCTGCGACGCGCAGTACGAACGCCAGACGCTGCGCACGACGATCAAGGGCGATTACGGTCACGGCTATTTCGAGGACGGCAAGAAGATCGGCGAGGTGTTCCGCGAGGTGGCTTGAGAGCGACCACCCTCACCGCTGCGACTAGGCTCGCCTGCGGTTCGCCAAGTCTCGCTCCCTCTCCCGCCAGCGGGAGAGGGGAAGAGGAAGCCGCCTTCTCCCGCCGGCGGGAGAAGGATAGCGCAGCTTGCGTCCGCAGGACGCTAGCGGAGCTTGGATGAGGGTGGCCGCAGCCGAGCGCCGAGCTTTCCTACACGCACAGATTCTGCGAAGAGCCGGGAAATGGCCGGAAAAACCCTCCCTCTCGAAAAGCACGCGGCACCCGACCGCCGCCTTTCGCGCTCCGGTTTTCTCTCCGCGACCCCCGTCACTTTTGTCACCTTTGTCACCTTGTGCGCGCTAGTGCTCGCCCCCACCTCCGCGCTCGCCCGCGACAGCCTGGGCATGTTCTCGACCTGGGGCGCCTTCCGCGATCCGGCGGTGCCGCGCTGCTATGCGATCGCCATGGCCGAGCCGAGCACCAAGCAGCGCGACTACCAGCCCTATGCCTCGATCGGCACCTGGCCCCGGCGCGAGGTGCGCGGCCAGGTGCACCTGCGCCTGTCGCGCAAGCTCATGCCCGGCGCGCGGATCGTGCTGACGGTCGGACGCGAGCGCTTCGCGCTGACCGGCGGCGGCGGCGATGCCTGGGCGGTTGACCGCCGGATGGACGCGGCGATCGTCGCCGCCATGCGCTCGGCAAACGCGATGACCGTTTCGGCGCGCGACGCCAAGGGCGGTGGCTTCTCCAACACCTGGCCACTGGCCGGGGCCGCCACGGCCATGGACGCGGCCGCGATCGGCTGCGTCCAGCAGAGGTAGAAATCCGGCGCGAATGCGGCTATATGCGCCGCTCCCATGACAGATATTGACGTTTCACAGGCCACCGGCCTGATGCAGATCCCCGGGCACATCGACCCGCTCCCCGTCGCGCGCGACATCACCCCGCGCGAGGACGGCCGCCTGGACCTGCTCGGTCTGCCCAAGAAGGACATCGCCGCGCTGTTCGAGCAAGCCGGGCTCGACGCCAAGGCCGCCAAGCTGCGCGCCAAGCAGGTCTACCACTGGCTCTATCACCGCGGCGTCACCGATTTCGAGGCGATGACCGACATCGCCAAGACCATGCGCCCCTGGCTGACCGAGCGCTTCATCGTCGGCCGCCCCGAGATCGTCGAGGCGCAGATCTCGAACGACGGCACGCGCAAGTGGCTGCTCCGCACCGCCGACAACCACGACTTCGAGATGGTGTTCATTCCCGACGCCGACCGCGGCACGCTCTGCGTGTCGAGCCAGGTCGGCTGCACGCTCAACTGCCGCTTCTGCCATACCGGCACGATGCGCCTGGTGCGCAACCTGACTCCGGGCGAGATCGTCGGCCAGGTCATGCTCGCGCGCGACGCGCTCGGCGAGTGGCCCAAGGGCCGCATGGACTTCGCCTTCGCCGCCGATGACGGCGCCGAGGAAGACGAGGACGGCGGCGACTACCGCGCCGACGGCCGCCTGCTGACCAACATCGTCATGATGGGCATGGGCGAACCGCTCTACAATTTCGACAACGTCCGCGACGCGCTGCGGCTGGTCATGGACGGCGAAGGCCTGGCGCTCTCGAAGCGCCGCATCACCTTGTCGACCAGCGGCGTCGTGCCGCTGATGGCGCGCGCCGGCGAGGAGATCGGCGTCAATCTCGCGGTCTCGCTCCACGCGGTGACCAAGGAGGTCCGCGACGAGATCGTGCCGATCAACAAGAAATTCGGCATCGAGGAACTGCTCCAGGCCTGCGCCGACTATCCCGGCGCCTCGAACGCGCGCCGCATCACCTTCGAATACGTGATGCTCAAGGACAAGAACGACAGCGACGACGACGCACGCGAGCTCGTCCGCCTGATCAAGCAGTACAAGCTGCCCGCCAAGGTCAACCTGATCCCGTTCAACCCCTGGCCCGGCGCTTCCTACGAGTGCTCGTCGCCCGAGCGGATCAAGCGCTTCTCGGAGATCGTCTTCGAGGCCGGCATCAGCGCCCCGGTGCGAACCCCGCGCGGCCGCGACATCGATGCCGCCTGCGGTCAGCTCAAGACCGCGGCGGAGAAGAAGAGCCGCGCCACCCGCGACCGCGAAGAACTCGAACGGCTCTACGCCGAGAAGGAAGCCGCGCTCGGCTGACCATTCGTCGCGCGCGAAGTTCGGCTCACCGTACAAATCTGCACACAACGATCCGTTCATCCTCGGTTGAGGTGCCCTGCCCGAACGCGGGCCAGCACAAAGCACAACAACATGAGGACACCGATCATGCGTAAGACCCTTCTCGCCCTGACGCTCGCCGCCGTCGCGTTGCCGACCGTGCCGGTCTTCGCCGACCCGCCGCACTGGGCCCCGGCCCACGGCCGCCGCGCCCAGGGTCTCTACGACAGCAACGGCCGTTATCGCGAACCGCACCGCCTGGGCCGCAACGACCGCGTCTGGCGCGGCAACGATGGCCGCTACTACTGCAAGCGCGGCAACGGCACGACCGGCCTGATCGTCGGCGCCGCAGCCGGCGCCCTGCTCGGCCGCGCGATCGACACCCGCGGCGATCGCATGCTCGGCACCCTGCTCGGCGGTGCCGGCGGTGCCCTGCTCGGCCGCGAGATCGACCGCGGCGGACTGCGCTGCCGCTGACACGAGTACCGCCCCGGCGCACTTTCGCCGGGGCGGCCATTTTCCCGGTTTCCTAACGCCTTGGCCTGTGCTTGGCTGGCTTCATGCTTCCCGCAGTCCTCGTCACCGGCGGCGCCCGGCGCATCGGCGCGATCATCGCAAGAACCTTCGGCCAGGCCGGCTGGCACGTGGTCATCCACCACAAGGATTCGCACGACGAGGCCGAGGCGCTTGCCGCCACCCTGCCCTCGGCCGAGATCGTACAGTGTGACCTCGCCGACATCGCAGCCTCGGCATCGCTGATCGAAGAGCTGGTCTCCCGGCTCGACGATTGGCGCGTGCTGGTGAACAGCGCCGCCGTGTTCAACCCCGACACCGCGCAGGACCTCGACCCGGCGATCTTCCACGAAGCCGTGACGGTCAACGCCGCGACCCCGGCGCGCATGGCCCAGGTGTTTCTCGCCAAGGCCCGCAGCAAGACGGGACGCCGCGTGATCGATCTCACCGACATGAAGATCGCCAATCCCAATCCCGATTTCTTCTCCTACACGATGGCCAAGCACGCCTTCGCATCGACCGTGCGGATGATGGCCATGGCCCAGGCCGATCCGGCCGACCGCGTCTACGGCCTCGCGCCCGGCGCTATGCTGCCGAGCTTCGACCAGGCGCCCGAAGAACACCTGACCAGCGGCCGGATGAACCTGCTGCAGCGCCTGACCGATCCGCAGGAACTGGCCCAGGCCGCGCTGTTCCTGGCCGAGGGCTGGCTGGCCAGCGGCGAGACGCTGTTCGTCGATTCGGGCCAGCACCTGCTCGCCCAGCCGCGCGACGTGCTGTTCCTCGCGCGCGAATAATCGCCGCTTGCGCCGCGGCGAAGCCGCGATAGTCTCGCGCTTCATGTGGTTGTTGGACAAGTTCCTGAGCCGGCTGGTCACGAAGGGCCGGCTTGTCGTCACCGATCACGATGGGCGTGAATACGTCTACGGGCCCGAGGGCGAGGTCCCGATCCACCTCCGCTTCACCGACAAGGGCGCGGCCATGCACGTCGCGCGCTATCCGCAGATGGGCGCGGGCGAGGCCTATATGGACGGGCGGATGCTGATCGAAGCGCCGCACGACATCCGCGACCTCGTGCTGTTCGTCGCGCGCAATGCCGAGGAAGACCACGAGACGCATTACCGCCCCAAGGGCCCGCTGCGCCAGTTGGCGTTCCGCCTGGCCTCGAAGGTCGACAGCTACAACAACCAGCGCGCTGCGCGCCGCAATGCCGAGCACACCTACAACCTGACCCGCCGGCTCTACGAGCTGTTCCTCGACGAGGACCGGCAATACACGATGGGCTATCACCGCACGCCCGACGTCAGCCTGGAACAGGCCCAGCTCGACAAGAAGGCGCATATCGCCGCCAAGCTCTACCTCGACAAGGCGACGAGCTCGGGCAAGACCGTGCTCGACATCGGCTGCGGCTGGGGCGGTCTCGCGCTCTACCTACACAAGCACTACGACGTCGACGTACTCGGCGTCGCACTTGCCCCCGACCAGATCGAGTTCTGCCGCCAGCGCGCGGCCGAGGCGGGCGTCTCGGACCGCGTGAAGTTCGAGCTGATGGACTACCGCGACGTCCAGGGCCAGTTCGACCGGATCACCTCGGTCGGCCTGCTCGAACATGTCGGCACCCCGCAGTATCCGGCGTTCTACGAGCACACCTTCAAGCTGCTCAAGCCCGACGGCGTCATGTTCTCGCACTGCTGCGGCCGCGCCCACGGCCCGGGCATCACCGACGCCTGGACGCGCAAATACATCTTCCCCGGCGGCTATATCCCGGCGCTGTCCGAGATGGTGGTCGAAAGCGAGAAGGCCGGCTGGCAGATCATGGACGTCGAAGCCATGCGCTTCCACTATTCGCATACCTTGGAAGAGTGGTTCCGCCGCACCCAGCTCCACCGCGAAGAGATCACCGCACTCTACGACGAGCGCTTCTATCGCATGTGGGAGTTCTACCTCGCCGGCGCCGAGCAGGCCTTCCGCTATGGCGGCATGGTCAACTGGCAGCTCCAGTACGTGAAGCGCCGCGACGCGATCCCGATGACGCGCGACTACATCCACGAGGAAAGCGCTCGCCTGCGCGCCAGCGACACGCCGCCGGCCTGGCATCTCGCGCCGGACGCGCAACAGGCCGCCGAATGACTTGCAACCGCGGCACGGGCGGCTAACCTCCGCGCCCTATGTGGTTGCTCGACAAGATGCTCCGCCAGCTGATCCGCGAGGGTCGGCTCGTTCTCACGGACCATGACGGCAAGGTCTACGAATACGGACCGGGGGGCGGCGAGACGATCGCCGCGCGCCTGACCGACAAGGGCGCGGCGATGCACATCGCCAAGGATCCACGCATGGGCGCGGGCGAAGCCTATACCGAGGGCCGCCTCGTGATCGAAGCCCCGCACGACATCCGCGATTTCGTGCTGTTCGTCATGGGCCAGGCCAACCGCCTCGGCGGCGGTTCCGTGCTCAAGCCCAAGGGCGCGCTGCGCCGCAAGTTCGACCAGTTGCTCTACAAGTGGGAGCAGAACAAGCGCGACAGGGCGAGCGCCAACGTCGTCCACCACTATGGCCTGACGCGCGAGTTCTACGAACTGTTCCTCGATGTCGACCGCCAGTATTCGATGGCCTTCTACCGCGAGCCGGGCAACAGCCTCGAACGTGCGCAGATCGACAAGAAGGCGCTGATCGCCGCCAAGCTGCGGCTCGGCCCCAAGCCCGACGGCAGCCCCGACACCAGGCCGCTGCGCGTGCTCGACATCGGCTGCGGCTGGGGCGGCATGGGCCTGTTCTACAACAAGCACTACGGCTGCGAAGTGCTCGGCGTCAGCCTGGCGCCCGACCAGGTCAAGTTCGCCAACGAGCGCGCCGAGGCGCTGGGCGTGGCGGACAAGGTCAAGTTCCAGCTGATCGACTACCGCGACGTCCAGGGCCCGTTCGACCGCATCAGCTCGGTCGGCATGTTCGAACACGTCGGCGCGCGGCACTACGACGAGTATTTCGCCAAGTGCAACGAACTGCTCGCCGATGACGGCATCATGCTAACCCACACGATCGGCCGCAAGGGCGCGCCGGGCGGCGACGATCCCTGGTCGCGCAAGTACATCTTCCCCGGCCATCACCTGCCCGCGATGAGCGAGATGGTCGGCGCGATGGAGCGCACGCGCTGGGAAGTCGCCGACGTCGAGGTGCTGCGCTATCACTACGCCTACACGCTCGAGGAATGGTACAAGCGGGTGAAGCTGCACGAGAAGGAGATCGTCGAGCTCTACGACGAGCGCTTCTTCCGCATGTGGCAGTTCTACCTCGTCGGCGCCGAACAGTCATTCCGCGGCGCGGGCATGGTCAATTTCCAGATCCAGTCGGTGAAGCGCCGCGATGCTGTGCCGATGACGCGCGACTACATCATCCACGAGGCGGCGCGGCTCTCGGCATCGGAGGAAACGCCCGAGTGGCATCTCGATCCGAAGTTCAAGGTGGCGGCGGAGTAACCACCCTCACCGCTGCGACTAGCTTCGCTCCGCTCAGCAAGTCTCGCACCTCTCCCGCCAGCGGGAGAGGAGAAGAGCACGCCTTCTCCCGCTGGCGGGAGAAGGTAGCGCAGCTTGCCGCGGCAGCGGCTAGCGAAGCTTGGATGAGGGTGGCCCAGCCCTCCGCTTGCGACTCCCCGCTCACCCTGTTAGGCGCCGCCGCAAATTCTTTCGGAGCGCAATGCCATGTCGGACATCAAGAAGGTCGTTCTCGCCTACTCGGGCGGCCTCGACACCTCGGTCATCCTGAAGTGGCTGCAGGTCACCTACGGCTGCGAGGTCGTGACCTTCACCGCCGACCTCGGCCAGGGCGAGGAGCTCGAGCCCGCGCGCGCCAAGGCCAAGCTGATGGGCCTGCCCGACAGCAACATCTACATCGACGACCTGCGCGAGGAATTCGTCCGCGACTTCGTTTTCCCGATGATGCGCGCCAATGCCCGCTACGAGGGCGACTATCTGCTAGGCACCTCGATCGCGCGCCCGCTGATCTCGAAGCGGCTGATCGAGATCGCCAAGGAAACCGGCGCCGACGCGGTCGCGCACGGCGCCACCGGCAAGGGCAACGACCAGGTCCGCTTCGAGCTGTCGGCCTATGCGCTCGAGCCGTCGATCAAGGTCATCGCCCCCTGGCGCGAATGGGACCTGACCAGCCGTACCGCGCTGATCAAGTTCGCCGAAGAGCACCAGATTCCGGTACCGAAGGACAAGCGCGGCGAGAGCCCGTTCTCGACCGACGCGAACCTCCTGCACACCTCGTCCGAGGGCAAGGTGCTCGAAAATCCGTGGGACGAGACCCCCGACTACGTCTACTCGCGCACGGTCAATCCCGAGGACGCGCCCGACGCGCCCGAATATATCACGATCGACTTCGAGAAGGGTGACGGCGTCGCGCTCAACGGCGAGGCGATGAGCCCCGCCACCTTGCTGACCGCGCTCAACGAGCTCGGCCGCAAGCACGGCATCGGCCGCCTCGACCTCGTCGAGAACCGCTTCGTCGGCATGAAGAGCCGCGGCATGTACGAAACCCCGGGCGGCGAGATCTACGCCCGCGCTCATCGCGGCATCGAGCAGATCACGCTCGACCGCGGCGCCGCGCACCTCAAGGACGAGCTCATGCCCAAGTATGCCGAGCTCATCTACAACGGCTTCTGGTTCGCCCCCGAACGCGAGATGCTCCAGGCGGCGATCGACCACAGCCAGGAGAAGGTCTCGGGCACCGTCCGCCTCAAGCTCTACAAGGGCCTCGCCTCGGTCGTCGGCCGCAAGTCGCCCAACAGCCTCTATTCCGAGCGCCACGTTACCTTCGAGGACGACGCCGGCGCCTACGACCAGAAGGACGCCGCGGGCTTCATCAAGCTCAACGCACTTCGCCTGCGCCTGCTGGCGCAGCGCGACCGCTGATTTGCCCGGCGAGTCAGGGACATGCGTTTCTGACTCGCCGCATCGGCCAAACCACCCCCGAAAAGTTATCCAGCACTGTCCACTGCCTTTGCAGTGGGCTGTGGATAAGTGTCACAAAAATGCCTTGCACGACTCAGGCATGAAGCGCAGCCTCAAGTCATCGGAAGGGTCGAAAAGCCCATCACTCTCAGGAATAAACCCCTGAAAGAGATAGGAATTTCTGAACCGGAAGAGACGGCAGCGATGCCCGCAGCAGCGTCGGAAAACACGCCTCGTTCTTTCTCTCGAAGGGCCTGGCGAACCGCAGATGCCGCGAGAGGCGCGCGACGGGTGGCCGGATCGCCGCGGCCCGAAAGGGAGGTTCGCAAGCCCTGCTTCGGCAGGGTCGGGAACCGACCGAACGGCACGGCAGGGAAGCATCGCCGGCAGGAGCAATCCTGCGGGAGAAGCCGAGCTGACGGAACGCAGCGATCGGGTTGGAACCGCCAGGCGGAGGAACGGTGTCTCGGCACCCGACCACCGCCTGACGGGACCCATCGCCGGCCAATATCGCCCATTGGCACCGCCGGTAGGAGCCTTGCCGATCCGGAACGCCGAAAGGCGCTGAAAGATCGACCAGGGCGACAGGCGCAAACGATCCGAACGGGCGGCCCCTCGGGACCGCGTGCCAGGATCGGGCCCGATGCGACGAGCATCACGATGCAGAGCTACCAGGCGGCAGCAATGTCGTCAGGGTGCGAAACGCACTCGGTGGTGCTCGGTCAAGCATCACCGCGGCCAGCCTCCTGATCGTCCGGGATCGCCCGAAAGGGGGAAGTAGGGCCGTGCGGACGGTGGAAGCAGGCGACAGCGGGGCCGGCAGCAATGCCGGCCCCTTTCTGTTTGGCGTGTCGCGGCCTGCCTCCCCGTGTCGAGGAGGCAGGCCCCGCCCAAGCTCACTTCGTCGCGAGCTGTCCGCGGATCGCGCCGGCGGGGAAGTCGGCAGTGTGGACGTTGACGTAGTAGCCGGCCGGATTGGCGACGATCGCCTTGAGCACGTCGGGCTCGACCGCCACGCATTCGTCGGTCGTGCCAGTGACGTCGACCGTGACCACCGGCGGGCCGTTGGTCCCGGCCGCACCCGTGTGGACGTGAGCCATCGTCGGCTTGGCGATCTTGGCGACGGTCAGGGTGTAGCAGAAGTCGCCGGCATCGGCGTCGACCTCGGCGGCGAAAGCGCCGGTGCCGTCGGTATCGGCCCCCGCGCCGCTCAGGGTCGAGGTCAGCTTGACCGACGCGGCCTGGGCGGCGGCGAGCGGGGTAGCGGCGGCGGCCGCGATCAGCAGGGGGGCAAACAGCAGGCGGGTCTTCATCGGGTGTCTCCCTCGTGGAAAGTGGTTGGCATGCCGCGCATCAGGCCGGCGGCGCGCCCTTGATCGTGTCGAAATAGTCGCGCCAGGCGGTGATCTTGCCATGCTCGATCTCGAAGATCCCCATCACCGGCACGGTCATCACCGTCTCGCCCGCGGCGTTCAGGATATAGTCGATCCGCTCGGTCAGGACCTTGTTGCCCGTCTCGGCGACCGCGAGCATGTCGATCTTCATCGCCGCCATGCCCGTCGCCGCGGTGAACTGCTCGAAGAAGGCGATCGCTTCGGCCTTGCCCTTGGTGGTGATGACGCCATGGTTGTCCCAGACGGTGTCGTCGGTGAAATGGGCGTCGACCATGGCCGGGAAGCTCTCGGGCTGTTCCCAGCTCGTGACGAACCGCGTGACGAGATCGCCGAGTTCGGACATCAGCCCTCGCCCTTCCCCGCACCGGCCATCAGCGCCGCGGCACCGGCCGAATCGAAATAGTCGCGCCAGGCGGCGATCTTGCCGTCGGCGATCTCGAAGATCCCCATGACCGGCGCCGAGAACAGCACCCTGCCGTCGGCCGCGACCATGTGGTCGATCCGCTCGGTCAGCACCTTGCTGCCCGTCGTCGCCACCGCGAGATTGTCGACCTTGATCGTCGCCAGACCGAACGAGTCCATCAGCTGGTGGTTGAGCGCGATCGCCTCGTCGACGCCCGTGGTCCGCGCGAGGCCGACGTTCTCCCAGACAGTCGTGGCCGTGAAATAGTCGCGCACCGACTGGTCGAGCCCGCCGGGCGCCTCCCACATCGCGAGGAACCGGGTGACGGTCTCGGCCGGTGCCAGAACTGACGGCGTGGTCATCGCGCGCTCTCCCCCGCGGCTCGCGGGCGAGAATGCGGCGGCGGCGCGGGCTTGTAAAGCGGGCGATGCGGGTGCGCGAACTTCACGAAGCTCACGCGTGTCGCGCATGGGAAATTCTTTCGCAGAGTCGCGACCGATGGCCGGGAAAGCCCGTGTGATCAGAGACTTGTCGACAAGCAGCGGCATGAAAGGTCCCGGCGATTTCGCGCGAGCCTTGGTCTCGCAGATTTGGCATGAGTAGGAAAACGCAAGACCGGAGAGCGAGACCCGACATGCCCGAAGACGACTATCAGGTGCAGCGGGTGATCACCGCCTATTCGCTGCTGACCGGCCGCGGCGACTGGGACCCGGTACTCGCGCTGTTCACCGAAGATGGCGTCTGGGAGATCCCGCACCTCGGCCTGCGCTTCGCGGGCCACGATGCGATCCGCGCGGCGCTCGCCCAGCTCTCGGCCGATCTCGAATGGGTGCTCCAGCACAATGCGCCCGCGCTGATCGAGGTCAATGGCGACACGGCCACGGCGCGCTCCGGCATCCGCGAGGTCGGCAAGCTCAAGGGACGTGACGAGAGCGTCGAATATTGCGGGATCTACGCCGACACGCTGGTGCGGACGAGTGACGGGTGGAAGTTCGCCCGGCGGGTGTTCGAGGCGGTGGGGACGATCAAGGCGGCACTGGTTCCGGGGGGCTGAATTCGCGGACATTGCAGCCACTCGACCATTGCAGTCGGCAGCCCGGAACTGTCATCGAAAAAACCAACGTCGGTGGTCCGTTGCCGCGAGTTTGACCTCTCTCACCTCGCCTCGATACGGTCTAGCACGGGCGTTTACCGAATTTCGGCTACCACTGGACGGAGGGCTGCGGACATGAGGATGCTGCTGCCGCAATGCGCGCAATCCATCTCGAACCCGTCCGCCAAGTCCTTTTCCCATATAGAATTTTCTTTACCGCAACCTTCATGGGGGCAATCGAAACCAAATACATTCGGTGAAACTTCGTAATTATCGCCACTCAATGAAATCTGCACTGAGTTTTTGCATTTCCAGCATCGAACAGTAATGGCTGCGGAACCCTTAGACGGGTCGTCTCTATGGAAGAAAAGAGGGTCAGTTCGCCTCTTGACAACGGTTCCGCAAGCGCAGTTCATTACGAACATCTGGTGATGTATCACACCGCCCGTCATCATCTGAGAGCCCAAAACCTTTTCAACGATTTTGAGAATGTTCCGGCACTCGTGGCGTAGGTTGTCCATGCTACGCGGTTTGCCACTTTCAACCTTGGCAATCGTCGGCGCATGAAGCGCAGAGTTTAACTTCTGATAGCGGATTTTTAGCTTCTTAAGGTCCATGCGAACGTCCGACGCGACCGTGATTTTCTCCCCCGTTTCCGGGTCCACCTTACTTAAGTAAACAGTGCTGCCGGCGTAGGGATCGATCCCGATCAGGCGCTCGATAAGTTTGGGGGCTTGCCACTCAAGAGCGGCGGGATCGCCCAGTTCTTCCAAATAGTCAGAGGCTAGATCATAGGCCAGCGCCTCAAGGGCAAAGCGCAGGTCCAGAGCTGCGTAGATCGCGGAGCGCTCATCAGCATCGTCTAGCCATCTGGTCGCACAATCAGCGTAGCATCGCGCAAGGCTGCGGAACGCTTCCCGCCGCTGAACAATCTCATTCCGGTCCATGGCGCGAATACATAGACTTGCAGCGCCTTTAAGGAAACGCTGTACACCCGTCGAAGCGCGCGTATGCGGGATGTCCGCTATTCGGGCGGTCTCTGCCAAATAGCTTTCTCACCGTAGCGTCAGCTATCGCCAGTCATCTCTCCAAAACCTGCAAGTCCGCACCCCACGACTTCATGTGCGTTCAGGTCTACAGCAGGAGCAAAATCGCCAAGCCGATCAAAGTAGCTAGGAGAAACATTGGTGCAATCGCTGCAACAATAGCCAAGGCCATGCCATGCCGCTGATAGGTTCGATAAATCCACTCATCCCAGATCAGGTTCACGATGGCTTCGACAATCCAACCCATGGAACCATGATATCGAACCGGTTTAGCTTGGAAAGCTCGCATCCAGTCATTTCTCGGAACCCCGCGACCAAATTTGCCGCTCCGCCGGTCAAGACCGATAGGCGCTAGGGATCACGGCTATCCCGAAGCACTCCGCGCCGTCATCCACCACATTGGCATTTTTCAATGTGCGCAAATGACCACAACTGGCTAAAATCGGCGCGCCGGTGCGGGAACACCGGCCAACAAATCTCAAGAGGGACCCCTGACTTCCCCCGCCCGTCGCGGGGTATTTTTTGTCCCCTAACCGGCTATCGCCCCAGTTGCCCGCGCACCGCGCCGTTCGGGTGGGCCGTGTCGTGGACGTTCACATAGTAGCGCTCGGGATGCTGGCTCAGCTTGATCGCGAGTTCGGCGGTCAGGGTGGCGCAGGCTCCGGTCGTACCCGCGGTCGGCGCGCGCAGGGTCACCACCGGCGGGCCGTTCTCGCCGGCCGCGCCCGCGTGGATATGCGCGGCGGTGGGGTGGGCCAGGCGCTCGACGGTGAGGACGTAGCAGAGCTGGTCGAGCGTATCGTTGAACCGTCCCGCGAAGCTGCCCGTGCCGTCGGTGTCAGCAGGCGGGACCTCCTCGCCGCCGCTGAGCCGCGCGGCGATCGGCGCGGCGACGGGCGGGTCGCTCGCGGCGATGGCAGGCGACGCCAGAACGGCGAGCAGCACGCCGGCAGCGGCGAGCGGGACGAAGGGTGCGGGCATCGGGGTCTTTCGCGCGTGAGGTGGCCGGCGCTGCGGGGTGGGGTCCAGGGGAACGCGCCGGCCTGTCGATCTAACGTCGCGGTGGGAATTGGGTTCCGGGGGTTCTGGACGGTTCATCCTCCCCGGCACGGGGAGGGGGACCGCGACGCGTAGCGGCGTGGTGGAGGGGGCTATCGGCCAAAGGCAAGGTTGGCGAGGACGCGCTCGATCGAGAGCCCCCTCCACCAGCCTGCGGCTGGTCCCCCTCCCCGTACCGGGGAGGATTTCTCTTCCGCTCCGTCCCGCGCTTAGCGCACGCGCGTCTCGTAATCGGGCTTGCGTGCCGCCAATTGCCGGCGGCGCTGTGCGGGGGTGAGCCTGGGCAGGCCGGCAATCGCGGCGACCTCGCCAGCCTTGATCACCTTGACCTCGCGGATCAGGCCGTCGCCCTTGAGGTCGGCCGGGATGGCCTGCCAGCGCAGGATGCCGATGCCGTCGAGCAGCCCTGCCGTATCGAGCCAGTTGGCCGCGCCCGGGTCCTTCGGCGCGATCACATAGGTGACGCTGCCGTCGGCTTTGGGTGTCACCTGGCTGCCGTTGAGGCTGACCTGATGCAGGCGCGCATCGGGCGCGATCATCCAGGGGTCGTTGAGCTGGAAGCCCGTGTACCTGGCGCCGCCCGTCGTGGTGGTGACCAGCATCGCCTCGTCGGGGGCGAGGTGGAAGTTGAGCCCGGCGACGAAGCCCCAGCCGCCCGGGCGCTGCTGCGGCGCCGAGTGCTTGTTCGGGCCGAGCCCGCCGAACCAGATGTCGGGGAATTTCGACCAGAAATCGACATAGCCATCGAGATCGCGCAGCGCGAGTTCGCGGACCTGGCCGAGGCCGAAGGCGGGGGCCTCGGGCACCGGATCGAGCCGCCGCACGGTCAGCCCCGCGGCGCGCTGCTTCCAGTCGGACAGGATGTCGCGCACGCCGATCGCCACCGGCCCCGACGCCGGGATGACCAGATGGTTGGGGCTCGCCCAGCCGGCGCCGGCGTCGCTCGCCAGGGTGATGCGGAAGCGGCCCTGGGCATCGACGACGAAGGCATCCTGGTTGATCTGCGACTGCGCCTGCGGATCGGGTGCCTTGGTGCCGCCGCGCGCGGTCGGCGTCATCATCGTGCTGGGCCGCGCCTTGTCCGAGGTGTGGATCTCGATCAGCACCTGCAGCGGGCGGCTGTCGGGATGGTACTGGCCAAGGATTTCGTAGCGGCCGCCACCCTCGATCGCCGCAGTGCGATATATCGCATCGGGATTATCGCCCGAGGTGCCGACGCCGCCGAGCTTGTAGCCGTTCCATTCGCGCGGTGTGTCGTCGGTGCCCCAGAGGAAAGCCGGGCGCGCGAGGTCCTTGTCGAGCTCGCCGAAGATCAGCGAGTTGGTCCATTGCGCGAGCGCGTAGTCGACCAGCCGCGCGGCGTCGGGCAGCGCCTGGGCGCGTGGGCTCGCGGCGAGCTTGGCGCGGATCGTCGCCTGCAGCGCCTTGAGCGCGGGGTCCTGCAGCAGTTGGCGCAGGATCGCTTCGGCCTGGAGCTGCGCCGGCGTGGCGAGCCAGGGGCGCGTGGCCTGGGCGGCACGGGCGAGATTGGGCGCGAGGCCGGCGGCACTGGTGGCGCCGAGTGCGGCGAGCACGGAACGGCGGGTGATGGGGCTTGTGGTCACGGCGATGCTCTCCCTGCGGTGGCGAACGCCTGCGGTTATCCGCTCGTCGTTATCGGCCGCGAGGATGCGCAATCGGTGTGGGCGAGGCAAGAGGGATAGTGAGGACTATCCTCCCCGGCACGGGGAGGGGGACCGCGACGCGAAGCGGCGTGGTGGAGGGGGCTGTCGGCAAACCCGGCGGTTGGAGGCGAGCCCCCTCCACCAGCCTGCGGCTGGTCCCCCTCCCCGTGCCGGGGAGGATCTTGCCTCTACTCCGCCGCGACGCTTTCCTTGGCGCGCTCGAGCAGCGGCGCCAGGTAGTGCCCGGTGAACGAGCGCGGGTTGGCCGCGACCTGTTCGGGGGTGCCCTCGGCGACGATCTCGCCGCCGCGCACGCCGCCCTCTGGGCCGAGGTCGACCAGCCAGTCGGCGGTCTTGATGACGTCGAGGTTGTGCTCGATCACCACCACAGAATTGCCCTGGTCGACCAGCCGGTGCAGCACTTCGAGCAGCTTGCGCACGTCCTCGAAGTGGAGGCCCGTGGTCGGCTCGTCGAGGATGTAGAGCGTCTGCCCGGTCGAGCGCCGGCTGAGCTCCTTGGCGAGCTTCACGCGCTGCGCCTCGCCGCCCGATAGGGTCGTCGCCTGCTGGCCGACTTTGACGTAGCCCAGCCCCACCTCGTTGAGCATGGCCATCTTGTCGCGGATCGGCGGCACGGCCTTGAAGAACTCCTCGGCATCCTCGACCGTCATGTCGAGCACGTCGGCGATCGAGTGGCCCTTGAACTTCACTTCCAAGGTTTCGCGGTTGTAGCGCTTGCCGTGGCACTCCTCGCAGGTGACGTAGACGTCGGGCAGGAAGTGCATCTCGATCTTAATCAGGCCGTCACCCTGGCAGACCTCGCAGCGGCCGCCCTTGACGTTGAAGCTGAAGCGCCCGGGCTTGTAGCCGCGCGCCAGGCTTTCGGGCAGGCCCGCGAACCAGTCGCGGATCTGGGTGAAGGCGCCGGTGTAGGTCGCCGGGTTCGAGCGCGGGGTGCGGCCGATCGGCGACTGGTCGATCTCGATGACCTTGTCGCAGTGCTCGAGCCCGGTGATGCGGTCGTGCGCGCCCGCGATCACACGCGCGCCGTTCAAGGTGCGCGCGGCGCCGGCATAGAGCGTGTCGATCGTGAAGCTCGACTTGCCCGAGCCCGAGACGCCGGTGACGCAGCAGAAGGTGCCGAGCGGGATGCTCGCGGTCACGTTCTTGAGGTTGTTGGCGCGCGCGCCCTCGACCGTGATCTTCTTCTTGTTGCCCTTGCGGCGCTTCTCGGGAACCTCGATCCGCCGTGCGCCGGTCAGGTACTGGCCGGTCAGGCTGTTCGGGTTGCCCAGGATGTCGTCGAGCGTGCCTTCGGCGACGATCTCGCCGCCGTGGACGCCGGCGCCGGGGCCAAGGTCGACGACGTGGTCGGCCATGCGGATCGCGTCCTCGTCATGCTCGACGACGATCACCGTGTTGCCGAGATCGCGCAGTCGCTTGAGCGTTTCGAGCAGCCGGTCGTTGTCGCGCTGGTGCAGGCCGATCGACGGCTCGTCGAGCACGTAGAGCACGCCCGACAGGCCCGAGCCGATCTGGCTGGCGAGGCGGATGCGCTGGCTCTCGCCGCCCGACAGCGTACCCGAAGTACGGTCGAGGTTCAGGTAGTCGAGCCCGACATTGTTGAGGAAGCCTAGGCGTTCGTTGATCTCCTTGAGGATGGCCTTGGCGATCTGCTGCTGTGTCGGGGTGAGCTTCGCTTCGAGCCCGGCGAACCAGACGTAGGCATCGGCGACCGACAGCCGCGTGCCATAGGCGATGTCCTCGCCCGCGACCTTGACCGACAGCGCTTCGGGCTTGAGGCGCTTGCCGTCGCAGGTCTCGCAGGGCTGCGCGGTCTGGTACTTGCCCAGCTCCTCGCGCATCCAGGCGCTCTCGGTCTGCAGCAGGCGGCGGTTGAGATTGCCGATCACGCCTTCGAAGGCCTTGTCGACCGTGTAGCTCTTCTTGCCGTCGACGAAGGTCAGCGGGACCTTCTTGCCGCCGGTGCCGTGGAGGATGATCAGCCGCACTTCGCCCGACAGGTCCTGCCAGGGCGTGGTCAGGTCGAAGCCGTAGGCCTTGGCCAGGCTCGACAGCACCTGCATGTAATAGGGGCTCGGCGGGTTCGACTTGGCCCAGGGCACGATCGCGCCCTGCTTCAGGGTCAGCGCCTCGTTCGGGACGACGAGCTGCGGATCGAACAAAAGCTTCTCGCCGAGGCCGTCGCAGGCCGGGCAGGCGCCCATCGGCGCGTTGAACGAGAACAGCCGCGGCTCGACCGATTCGAGCGTGAAGCCCGAAACCGGGCAGGCGAACTTTTCGGAGAAGACGATGCGGTTGGGCGGCAGGCCCGCCCCCTTCATCGCCTTGCCGAGTTGCCCGGCCTCGTCCTCGCGCCCCGGCACGACGCCGTCGGCCAGATCGACATAGGCCAGCCCCTCGGCCAGCTTGAGCGCCTGCTCGAAGCTGTCGGCCAGCCGCGTCTCGATACCCTCGCGCACGGCGAGGCGGTCGATCACCACCTCGATGTCATGCTTGTACTTCTTGTCGAGCGCAGGCGCCGCGTCGATCTCGTACATCTCGCCGTCGATGCGCACGCGCGTGTAGCCGGCCTTCTGCCACTCGAGCAGTTCCTTGCGGTACTCGCCCTTGCGCTGGCGCACCACGGGCGCGAGCAGATAGAGCCGCGTTCCCTCGGGCAGCGCCATGACGCGGTCGACCATGTTCGACACGGTTTGCGCCTCGATCGGCAGGCCCGTGGCTGGCGAATAGGGCACGCCCACGCGCGCCCAGAGCAGGCGCATATAGTCGTAGATCTCGGTCACCGTCGCCACGGTCGAGCGTGGATTGCGGCTCGTGGTCTTCTGCTCGATCGAGATCGCGGGCGAGAGCCCGTCGATATGCTCAACGTCGGGCTTCTGCATCATCTCGAGGAACTGGCGCGCATAGGCGCTGAGGCTCTCGACGTAGCGGCGCTGTCCCTCGGCATAGATCGTGTCGAACGCGAGGCTCGACTTGCCCGAGCCCGAGAGCCCGGTGATGACGATCAGCTTCTCGCGCGGCAGCGAGACGTCGATGCCCTTGAGATTGTGCTCGCGCGCGCCGCGCACGGTGATGTGGGTCAGACTCATGGGAGCGGTTTGTTCCAGATTTGTTCGATCGAGGCAAGTGGTGCGCGACTGCCGCCCCGGCCCTTGGAGCGGATGTGGGATCGCGCCTGATGGGATGCAATGGGCCAGGCTTGTCCCGAACGAGCAAGGCGGTCGTCGGGCGGAAGCGACGCACGAAACATCCGAAATGCACCGACTAGCCACGGCAATCCGGCCATTCGATCGGTTTTCGATCCAAACCGGCTTTTTCTTGCCGGCGATTTCACTTTGTCTTCGCCGTGGGCAACCAAGGGGGCAGACATGCAACGAAGCTCGAGTTTGATTTCGCTGACAGTCGCGGCAGCTTTGCTAGCGGGATGCGCGGGACAGGGACGGCCGCAAGTGGTGTCGCGAGCAGGCGACCCACTGATCACGCGAGCACCAGCCGCGCCGGGCATTTATAGCCAGTTCAAATTGGCAGCGGAAGCCGCCTACCCCCGCGACATCGATCGACCTCCCTCGACCGAAATCCAGCGCCGTTTCATGCGGACTGGCTTCGAACTCATCAACGTGGCCTGCGGCGCCTATATCGAGGCCAAGGCCGACCGGCAGCGCCAGCTCAATGTCTGGCGCGACGCCTTCGCGCCGATTACGGCCCTGGCCGGCGGCATCGTACTGCTCGCGAACAACGGCGAGAAGGTCGACAGCGATGGTCTCACCGCGCTGGCCTTATTCACCACAGCGGCCAATGCCGGCTTCGAAATCTACGAGCAGCGCTACCTGTTCGGCGCCAAGAACGTGGACAGCGTCCGCAGGCTCGTGCTCGCCGCACAGGTCGAGCACGCCGGGAAGGCGATGGAACTCACCCAGGACGATCTCGCCTATACCACGGCGGTGCTCTACCTGAGAGAAAATCAAATGATCTGCTCCCCAGGCTCGATCCTCGAACTGGTGAACAAGGCAATCGACGCGGGACAGGTTCAAGCGATCCCGACCTCCACCAAGACCGCGGAGCAAGCAACGGATAGCGGCGCGACGCAGCCCGATGACAATCTGAGCGAAAAGGCAAATCTTCCGGCGACCGCGACAGGGAAACCTGCTGCGGACAGACTATTCGATTCCATTCGGATCAAGATCGCCAACTGATCCTATCATCGGCGCGGCGTTCACCTCCTGAGACTGACCGAGGCCCGGCGTGCGGTTCCGCGGAACCCTTGCCGCGGCCCGACGTTACACAAGCGACGGCCCCTTCTCCGGCGCATCCCCACCCCACCCCCCGCCCGCGCCGAGAAGGGGTCGCAGCGACGAACCAGGAGTGAGACGATGTCCCTAGGCAAGCTTGCACCCTATCGCCGCCGCACGTTCGGCCGCGATGGCGATTTCGTCACCGGCTCCCTGCTGTTCGACCTGCATCGCAAGATGCGCAAGGCGATGGGCCTGGAGTCGAGCGAGCCGCACAAGACCAGACTTTTCCCCGATCTCTGACGACCCTTACCGGTCGTCGGGTCGCACCCCTCCCCGCTCCGGCGGCGGAGGGGTTTCTTTTGTCGTCGGCGCGCCGGTGGCGAGCGCCGCGACCGGTTCCTTAAACTATTAAGTCTATGCGGCGGAGCTGTGCCGCTTCGGTACGGCCTGGATTCGCCGGCTGCGAAGCGCGGCACGACACGGTACGGGCAGGATGCGCGTAGCGACAGCGAGGCCGATGACCGCGATTTCCGCCCCCGATACCCTGCTCACCGGAGACTACGCCCCGCGCGATTTCTCCGCGCGACTGCGGCGTTCGCGGGTGCACAGCCTGCGCAAGACCAAGGCGCCGCGCCATTACGGCCGGCGCGCGCTGGTCCTGCTGGCCGCAGTCGCGCTGCCCGCCTTCGCCGCGCCGCCCGAATGGAGCCCGGCGAGCTGGGTCGGCGACATCGCCGCTGCCGATAGCAGCGAAGCCCAGGTCGCGCCGATGCCCTTCGAGCGGCCCGGCGACAGCTTCCCCGGCGCCGCCTTCTACTACCTGGCCAACGATCCCGCGCCCCGGGCGCTGGGCGAAGGTATTCATTCCGACGCCGAACCGGCGCCGACCGAAGTGGCCGTGGGGCCCGCGGCGCGCGCGATGCGCATCGACAACAGCGGCGTCGACCGCAGCCGCGCGCTGCAGTGCCTGACCGCAGCGATCTATTACGAGGCGGCGAGCGAGCCCGACGCCGGCCAGCGCGCAGTCGCGCAGGTCGTACTCAACCGCGTCGCGCACCCGTCCTATCCCAAGACCGTCTGCGGCGTCGTCTTCCAGGGATCCGAGCGCAGCACCGGCTGCCAGTTCTCGTTCACCTGCGACGGTGCCCTGGCGCGCGTGCCCAACCGCATGTTCTGGCAGCGCGCCGAGAACGTCGCCCGCGCGGCGCTGTCGGGCTTCGTCTATGCGCCGGTGGGCCTGGCGACGCATTACCATACGGTCGCCGTGCATCCCTATTGGGCCCCCAGCCTCAACTATCTCGGCACGATCGGCGCGCACCGGTTCTATCGCTTCGGCGGTGCGGCCGGCGCGCCTGCGACCTTCCGCTTCACCTATCTCGGCGGCGAGCCGGTGGCCGCGCCGCATGCGCACGCGACGACGCCGGCGACGGCCGAGGCAGTACCCGATCCGGTCGCGATCCAGCGCGCCTACGACGCCGGGCTCAAGGCCGCGCAGAGCAACGCCTACCTGCCGGGCGGCACGCTCAGCGCCGCAACCAAGGCGGCACCGACGCCGATCTATTCGGCGGAACTCCAGCGCCGTGGCGGCGACGCGCTCTATCGCGGCGACCTGCCCGGCTCTACCGGCGTGCTTCCCGAATATCAGCAGAGCGGCAGCTGGATCGCCCAGCCGGGCACCTGATCGCGCGATCTCACGGCCCGTCGCGCCGCGCGCTCGCTTCGCCCCGCCAGGCCCCCGAACAATATGGCAAACGCTTTGGCAACCATAGGCCAAAACCAAGGCTTAGGCGGTAAGCTCCTAGAACGGCTGCAAGAGTTTTCCGGAGTTCGTGCCGTAATGACCATCCGTTTCGCAGCCGCCCGTCGCGGGGATAGCTGCGTGGACCACGTCCTGGGTCGCGCAGAGCTTCTGCCAGCGGCCAACGACAACGCCCGCACCCCCAGCGACGACCGGATGTTGCGCGCCGCGCTCCATCACTTCGCCGCCCATGGCCTCGGCGCCGCCGAAGCCGCGCGCGAGAACGCCGAAATCGCCTTCTTCGCCGGTGATCGCGAACAGTATCACTGGTGGCTCGGCATCTGCCGCATGCTCGACCGCCGTATGGCCGATGCGGTTCGCGTTCGCCGCGAAGCGAGCAACTGACCGGCCGCGCCCCGGGTCCGAAGTCCGATCGACTTCGACCTTCGGATGATTGACGCGAAATTAACCATGGTGCAGGGTTTCCCCCCATGGGATCGGCCACCACGTCATCGGACATGATCGCGCAAGGCGTCGCCGTCGGGGATGGCGAGCAGCCGTTTCTGCTGGGTGACGCCGACAACCGCGAAGGCGGGACACTGCTCCCCGACCTGCTGCGGCCCGACATGCTCACGCGCAGCCATGCCGGCGGCGTCGACCTCTTCCCGATCTGCCATCCCGACAGGCCGAAGGCGGTGTTCCGCTTCGCCAAGGCCTGGCATCACTTCCGCATCCTGATCAAGGACAAGGAGCAGACCGAGCAGATCGTCGCGATCGTCGATGCGCTGCCGTGGCGCAAGCTGAGCGACGAGGCGAGCGCCTTCCTGTCCACCGAGCGCGGCCGCGCGATTTTCCAGGCCGAGCCCTATCTGCCCGATTTCCTCGACGATCATGCCGCCTTGCGCCGCACGCCCAAGGGCAGCTTCGCGCACGCCTATTGCGATTTCATGGAGCGCGAGGGCCTGTCGGCGGCGGGCATGGTCGAGGCGACGAGCGCGCGCGACAAGGACCAGCGCGCGTTCGGCGACGGCGTCGCCTGGTACATCGACCGGCTGCGCGACTTCCACGATCTCGTGCACATCATGACCGGCTACGGCCGTGACCTGCTCGGCGAACAATGCGTGCTCGCCTTTACCTATGATCAGCGGCCGTGCCCCGGGAACCTGTTCCTGGCCTGGGCGGGCAACACGATGATGAAGGTCAAGATGAAGACGCAGGCACCGCTGGTCCGCGCGCTGCTCGAGGCGCGTCGTAACGGCAAGCAGTGCCCGCGGATCGTCGAGCAGCCGATCCAGGAGCTGTTTGCGATGCCGCTCGAAGCGGTGCGAAAGATGTTCAACGTCCCCGAGCCCCATCGATATCGGCAATGTCACGATATCTGGCGCGCGGAGGGAATCGATGCCTACGCGTTCATGGCAAAGCAGGCTGACTAGGCGCGGCAGATTACTGCCAGACGCTTCCCAGGCCGCTTCGCATCTGCACGATAGGTGCCGTGCCGGTTTCTAAGTCGTTGTTAACCATTTGTGGTTATCGCCGAGAGCGGAACTAGCAGGGAAATGCCCATTCTTCGTGCCCGCGCTCTCTTTTCCGGCCTCGGGGTGAAAAGCTCGATCGACCAGCAGGTCCGCAAGACTCTGGTCGCTTCGCTCTATTCGAACCCTCTGAGCCTGGTCATCGGCGCCATCTGCGGCAGCGTCGTTTGCCTGGCTGCGGCCTTGGCGACCGGCGATTTCGCGATGAAGGTCACCGCCTGGTGCGTGGCCATCATCGCCGTGGTTCGCACGATCGTTCTCGTGGCGGCAAAGCGCTTCAAGCGCGCGAGCGCCCATTCGCTCGAATTGCATTTCGAACTTGGCGCCTTCGCCTATGCCGGTGCGGTCGGTGCGCTGGCGGCACTCGCCACCGCGCACAACGTCCTGTTCGAAGCCCAGATGGTGATCGTCGCCTTCGCGGTCAGCTATGCCACGGCGATCGCCCCGCGCAACGCCGGCCGGCCGGTCATCGCGCTCGGCCAGCTGCTGCTGGTCCTGGCCCCGCTGAGCGTGGCGCAGCTTACCAGCGACGAACCGCTGATCCAGTTGCTCGGCGTCGCGACGCTGCTGCACATTCCCTCGGTCATCTCGATCGCGCTCAACGTCTATCGATCGCTGCGCAACTCAATCGCCGCCGCCGAGACCAGCTCGCGACTGGCGGAGAAGATGCAGGTGCTCGCGCGTTCGGACGTGGTCACCGGCCTGCTCAACCGCGCCGGCCTCAACCACCACCTGCTCGATCGCATGCCCACGCTCGATCCGACGCGGACCTTCGCGCTGTTCTGGATGGATCTCGACCGGTTCAAGGAAGTCAACGACTCGCTCGGCCACCAGACCGGCGACAAACTGCTCGCCGAAGTCGCCAGCCGCCTCAAGGCGGCCGCGCCGGCCAATGCCACGGTCGCCCGCTTCGGCGGCGACGAATTCATCGTCGCCTGCGAAACCGGCGATCGCAACCAGACCGAACTGCTCGCCAAGCGGATGATGGAAGAGATCGGCCGCCCGATCCGCATCGATGGCGACCGGCTCGAGATCGCTGCCTCGATGGGCATCGCGCTCTATCCCGAAGACGGCCAGGACTTCGACACGCTGATGCAGGGCGCCGACCTCGCGCTCTATCGCTCGAAGGTCAACGGTCGCCAGCAGGTCACCTTCTTCGACCCGTCGATGACGCGCAACCTGGTGCGCCGCCGCGAGATCGAGAGCGAACTACGGCTCGCCCTCCAGCGCGACGAACTGTCGATCTTCTTCCAGCCGCTGATCGATCTCGAATCCGGCCGGATCCGCAGCTTCGAGGCGCTGGTCCGCTGGTTCCACCCCGAAAAGGGCGAACTGCGCCCCGACGAATTCATCCCGGTGGCCGAGGAAACCGGTGCGATCATCACCCTGGGCAACTGGATCACCGCGCAGGCCGCCAAGGCCGCGGCGCAGTGGCCCGAGGACGTGACCATCGCGGTCAACCTCTCACCGCTGCAGATCAAGGCGCCCGGCGCCGCCATGGCGATCCTCTCGGCGCTGCGCGAAGCCCGCCTCGATCCCTCGCGGCTCGAACTCGAGATCACCGAGACCGTGCTGCTCGATCACAGCCAGAACACCGAGACCTTCATCAACGAGCTGGCCGAAGCGGGCGTCCGCTTCGCGCTCGACGATTTCGGCACCGGCTATTCGTCGCTCGGCTATCTCAACAAGTATCCGTTCTCGAAGATCAAGGTCGATCGCAGCTTCATCTCGGGCATCAACCAAGGCAAGAAGAGCGACGCGATCATCCGCGCCGTCTCGGGCATGGGCCAGACCCTGGGCATGGAGATCGTCGCCGAGGGCCTCGAGACGATCGAACAGGTCCGCGCCGTTTCCGAGGCCGGCTGCACGCTCGGACAGGGCTACTACTTCAGCCGCCCGGTGCCCGACTATCTCGCGGCCATGCTCCTCGCCAAGGAGCGCGAGAAGACCGCGGCGAAGATCCGCAAGCGCGCCTGAACGATACCCGACGGCCCCGGGGCCTTCCCTGTCCCCCAAGCGACATACGCTCGGCGATCCATATGACGCGCCGTTGAACGCGCGTTGCCATGCCGGCACCACCCTCGACGGACCGGTGCCCAGCAACGGCGAGACGACGGCCAAAACTAGGCTTCCTTAGCATCTATTGCTATTGCGAACCATTATATGATAAACCTTCGGAATTCCTCGATTTGCGGCCTTTTAGCGGTTGCAAAGCGCACGACACGCGCATAGGGCACCTCTCGAAACCTCCGGCGCCTGCCTTCGAGAGGGGCATGCAGGCGCCTATGCCCGCTGCATGTCGCCCCGACTGAAGGACTTCCCCCATCATGGCTCGCAAGAAGATCGCCCTCATCGGTGCCGGCAACATCGGCGGCACCCTGGCTCACCTCGCCGCGCAGAAGGAACTGGGCGACGTCGTCCTGTTCGACATCGTCGAGGGCGTTCCCCAGGGCAAGGCGCTCGACCTGCTGCAGTGCGGCCCGGTCGAAGGCTTCGACGTCAACGTCAAGGGCACCAACGATTACAAGGACATCGCCGGCGCCGACGTGATCATCGTCACCGCCGGTGTGCCGCGCAAGCCGGGCATGAGCCGCGACGACCTGCTGGGCATCAACCTCAAGGTCATGAAGTCGGTCGGCGAAGGCATCAAGGCCAACGCCCCCGACGCTTTCGTCATCTGCATCACCAACCCGCTCGACGCCATGGTCTGGGCGCTGCGCGAATTCTCGGGCCTGCCGCACAACAAGGTCGTCGGCATGGCCGGCGTGCTCGATTCGGCGCGCTTCTCGACCTTCCTCGCCGAAGAGTTCGCCGTCTCGGTGCGTGACGTCTCGAGCTTCGTGCTCGGCGGCCACGGCGACACCATGGTCCCCGTCGCCGAATACTCGACCGTCAAGGGCATCCCGATCCCCGACCTGATCAAGATGGGCCGCACGACCCAGGAGAAGATCGACGCGATCATCAAGCGCACCGCGGTCGGCGGCGGCGAGATCGTCGGCCTGCTCGGCACCTCGGCCTTCTACGCCCCCGCCGCTTCGGCGATCGCCATGGCCGAGAGCTACCTGGGCGACCAGAAGCGCATCCTGCCCTGCGCCGTCCGCGTCCAGGGCAAGTACGGCATCGATGACCTCTATGTCGGCGTGCCCGCCATCATCGGCGCCGGCGGCGCCGAGGAAGTGATCGAGATCGCGCTCGACGAGACCGGCAAGGCCGGCCTCCAGGTGTCGATCGATGCCGTCAAGGAACTGGTAGCTGCCTGCAAGGGCATCGATCCTTCGCTGGCTTGATTTCCCGGGGGCGATAGACTTCGCCCCACGGACCTGAAACTTCCTCCCCAGGAGCACTGAATGTCCATTCTCGTCGACAAGAACACGAAGGTCATCACCCAGGGCATGACCGGCAAGACCGGCAGCTTCCACACCCAGGCTGCGCTCGACTACGGCACGCAGATGGTTGCGGGCGTGACCCCCGGCAAGGGCGGCACCGACCACATCGGCCTGCCCCAGTACGACACCGTCGCCGAAGCGAAGGCCGCCACCGGCGCCACCGCCAGCTGCATCTACGTGCCGCCCGCGGGCTGCGCCGACGCGATCCTGGAAGCGATCGACGCCGAGATCGAGCTGATCGTCGCGATCACCGAGGGCGCCCCGGTGCTCGACATGGTCCGCGTCAAGCGCGCCCTCTCGGGCTCGAAGTCGCGCCTGATCGGCCCGAACTGCCCCGGCGTCCTGACGCCCGGCGAGTGCAAGATCGGCATCATGCCCGGCAACATCTTCTCGAAGGGTTCGGTCGGCGTGGTCTCGCGCTCGGGCACGCTGACCTACGAAGCCGTGTTCCAGACGACCAACGCGGGTCTGGGCCAGACCACCGCGGTCGGCATCGGCGGCGACCCGGTCAACGGCACCAACTTCATCGACGTCCTCGAACTGTTCCTGGCCGACGACGAGACCAAGTCGATCATCATGATCGGCGAAATCGGCGGTTCGGCCGAAGAAGAAGCCGCGCAGTTCCTCAAGGACGAAGCCAAGCGCGGCCGCAAGAAGCCCATGGTCGGCTTCATCGCTGGTCGCACGGCCCCTCCGGGCCGTCGCATGGGCCACGCCGGTGCGATCGTCTCGGGCGGCCAGGGCGGCGCCGAGGACAAGATCGCAGCGATGGAAGAGGCGGGCATCCGCGTCTCGCCCTCGCCTTCGGAGCTCGGCACCACGCTGTCGGGTCTGCTGAAGGAACTGGCATAAGTCGCCGATAGTTTCCGGGGGGAAACTTCGGGAGGAACATTCGCGGAGCGTCGCATGGCGCTCCCTCGCCTAAAATCTAAGGCCCCGGCGCAAGCCGGGGCACGTGAGGCTACGCGCCATGGGTAACGAAAACCACGACTTCCTTCCCGACTTTCAGGACTCCGGCCCCCAGCCGGGTCCCTCCTGGCAGAAGAGCAACTGGCCGCTGGTCGGTGGCGGGGACGAGGACGACCTGACCCAGGCGCTCGACCCGACGGTGATGAAGGCGGCGATCAAGGCCGCCACCGCCAAGTCGGCCGCACCGCTCGACGATGCCGCGATCGAAGCCGCGGCGATGGACTCGATCCGCGCGATGATGCTGATCCGCACCTATCGCGTGCGCGGTCACCTCGCGGCGGATCTCGATCCGCTGGGCCTGTCGAAGCGCGAACTGCCCGCCGATCTCACCCCCGAGTATCACGGCTTCACCGGCGCCGCGCTCGATCGCAAGATCTTCCTCGGCGGTTTCCTCGGCAAGGACTGGGCCTCGATCCGCGAGGTCGTCGACATCCTGCAGACCAACTACTGCGGCAAGGTCGGCCTCGAATACATGCATATCTCGGACGTGGAGGAGCGCCGCTTCCTCCAGGACCGGATGGAAGGCGCCGACAAGTCGATCGACTTCACCGTGCTCGGCAAGAAGGCGATCCTCCAGGCCGTCGTCCGCGGCGAGCAGTACGAGAAGTTCCTCGGCAAGAAGTACGTCGGCACCAAGCGCTTCGGCCTCGACGGCGGTGAATCGATGATCCCGGCGCTCGAAGCCGTGATCAAGCGCGGCGGCCAGATGGGCGTGCGCGAGATCGTCGTCGGCATGGCCCACCGCGGCCGCCTCAACGTGCTCGCGAACGTCATGGCCAAGCCCTACAAGGTCATCTTCCACGAGTTCTCGGGCGGCACCGCCAATCCCGAGGACGTCGGCGGCTCGGGCGACGTCAAGTACCACCTCGGCACTTCGACCGACCGCGAGTTCGACGGGATCAAGGTTCACATGAGCCTGGTGCCCAACCCCTCGCACCTCGAGACGGTCGATCCCGTCGTGCTCGGCAAGGTCCGCGCGACCCTGACCATGCGCGACGACCTCGAGGAAATGGACCAGGTCCTGCCCGTGCTGCTGCACGGCGACGCCGCCTTCGCCGGCCAGGGCATCGTCTGGGAATGCCTGGGCTTCCAGGGTATCCGTGGCTACGCTACCGGCGGCTGCCTGCACTTCATCATCAACAACCAGATCGGCTTCACGACGAGCCCGCAGTTCGCGCGCAATTCGCCGTACCCCTCGGACGTCGCCAAGGGCGTCCAGGCGCCGATCTTCCACGTCAACGGCGACGATCCCGAAGCCGTGACCTTCGCCTGCAAGATGGCCGTCGACTTCCGCCAGAAGTTCGACAAGGACGTCGTGATCGACATGTGGTGCTATCGCCGCTTCGGTCACAACGAGGGTGACGAGCCCAGCTTCACGCAGCCGCTGATGTATTCGCAGATCCGCCAGCATCCGCCGGTGTCCGAGATCTATGCCAAGCGGCTGGTCGAGGAAGGCGTGGTCGAAGGCGGCTATCTCGGCGAATATGCCGACGGCTTCGTCGCCAATCTCGAGGAAGAGTTCGAGGCGGCCAAGACCTACAAGGCCAACGAGGCCGACTGGTTCGCCGGCCGCTGGAGCGGGTTCAACCGCCCCAACGACCCCGAAGGTGCGCGTCGCAACGCCCCCACGGGCATCGAGAACAAGCTGTTCGAGAGCCTCGGTCGCACCTTGACCACGGTCCCCGAAGACCTGACGATCCACAAGACGCTGAACCGCGTGCTCGACGGCAAGCGGACGGCGTTCAAGGAAGGCCAGGGCTTCGACTGGGCGACCGGTGAAGCGCTCGCCTTCGGCAGCCTGATCTCCGAAGGCTACGGCGTGCGCCTGTCGGGCCAGGACTCGGGTCGCGGCACCTTCAGCCAGCGCCACGCGGTCTGGGTCGACCAGAACGACGAGCACAAGTACGTCCCGCTCTCGACCGTGCCGCACGGCCGCTTCGAGGTGCTCGACAGCCCGCTCAGCGAATATGGCGTGCTCGGCTTCGAGTACGGCTATGCGATGACCGATCCCAAGACGCTGGTGCTCTGGGAAGCGCAGTTCGGCGACTTCGCCAACGGCGCGCAGATCATCATCGATCAGTACATCGCCGCCGCGGAAGCCAAGTGGCTGCGCGCCAACGGCCTCGTCCTGCTGCTGCCGCACGGTTACGAGGGCCAGGGTCCCGAGCACTCGTCGGCACGCCTGGAACGCTTCCTGCAGCTCTGCGCGCAGGACAATATCCAGGTCTGCAACATCACGACGCCGTCGAACTACTTCCACGTTCTGCGCCGCCAGATGCACCGCTCGTTCCGCAAGCCGCTGGTGATCATGACGCCGAAGTCGCTGCTGCGGCATCCGCTGGCGAAGTCGGAGCTCGAGGACTTCGTCGGCAACAGCCACTTCCGCCGCCTGATGGCCGATCGCACCCCGCCCGCGGACAAGGACGTCAAGAAGCTCGTCCTGTGCTCGGGCAAGGTCGGTTACGACCTGATGGAAGCGCGTGACGCCGCCGAGCTCAAGGACACCACGGTGGTCCGCGTCGAGCAGCTCTATCCGTTCCCGGGCGAGCCGCTGACCGCGCGCATCGAGAAGCTGGTCAACCTCGAAGAGGTCGTCTGGTGCCAGGAAGAGCCCAAGAACCAGGGCGCCTGGTCCTTCGTCGAGCCGTTCATCGAGGAAGCCCTCGCCGCGGCGAAGTGCAAGATCGCGCGTCCGCGCTACGCCGGCCGCTCGGCCAGCGCCTCGCCCGCCACCGGCCTCGCCAAGCGGCACGAGAACGAACAGGGCGCGCTCGTCGCCGATGCCCTGGGCCTCTCGGTCCGCTCCGAAATCCGCCGCCGCACCGGCAAGAAGTGATCGCAGGCCCACAGGTCTCAGGAAGGTCCACGATGTCCAGCGAAGTCAAAGTCCCCGTCCTCGGTGAATCGGTTTCCGAAGCCACGATCGGCCAGTGGCTCAAGCAGCCCGGCGAAGCCGTGGTGCTCGACGAGCCGATCGCCAGCCTCGAAACCGACAAGGTCGCGATCGACGTCATGGCCCCCGCCGCGGGCGTCATGGGCGCGCATATCGCCAAGGAAGGCGATACCGTCTCGGTCGGCGCGCTGATCGCGACGATCGAGGATTCGACCGCGGTCGCCGGCGCCGCCCCGGTCGCGCCGCGCGCCGAGAAGGCGATCCCGCCGGCTTCGGACACGATGCCGCCCAAGGGCGAAGATGCCGGCGATGCCGCGCTCTCCCCCTCGGTGCGTCGCGCCGTGCTCGAATATGGCATCGACCCCTCGACCGTGCGCGGCACCGGCAAGGACGGCCGCCTGACCAAGGAAGACATCGTCGCCGCGGCCCAGGCCAAGCAGGCCACCCCTGCCCCCGCCGCGACGGCCGCCGCCTCGCCGGCGCCCGCAGCGGTAGCGACCGCCCCCGCGGGCGAGCGCCGCGAGGAACGCGTCAAGATGACGCGCCTGCGCCAGACGATCGCCAAGCGCCTCAAGGACGCGCAGAACACCGCAGCGCTACTGACCACGTTCAACGACGTCGACATGACCGAAGTGATTGCCGCGCGCGACCGCTACAAGGACCTGTTCGTCAAGAAGCACGGTGTGAAGCTCGGCTTCATGTCGTTCTTCGCCAAGGCCTCGGTCCTCGCGCTCAAGGACATCCCCGCGGTCAACGCCCAGATCCAGGGCGACGAGATCGTCTATCACGACTACGTCGACCTCTCGGTCGCGGTCTCGGCCCCCAACGGCCTGGTCGTGCCGGTGGTCCGCAACGTCGACGCGCTGTCCTTCGCCGACATCGAGAAGGCGATCGCCGAATATGGCAAGAAGGCCAAGGACGGCGCCCTGACCATGGACGACATGAAGGGCGGCACCTTCACGATCTCCAACGGCGGCGTGTTCGGCGGCCTGATGTCGACCCCGATCATCAACCCGCCACAGTCGGCCGTGCTCGGCCTGCACCGCATCGAGGACCGAGCGGTCGTCCGCAACGGCGAGATCGTCATCCGCCCGATGATGTACATCGCGCTGTCGTACGACCACCGCATCATCGACGGCCGCGAAGCGGTGACCGCGCTCAAGACGATCAAGGAAGCGATCGAGGATCCGACGCGGCTGCTGATCGACCTGTGATTTCATCCTCCCCGGCACGGGGAGGGGGACCACCCGCAGGGTGGTGGAGGGGGCGCGCGGCTCGGCACTTCCTCTCGCGGTAGCGCCCGGACGAGAGCCCCCTCCACCACCGACGTTGCACGTCGGCGGTCCCCCTCCCCATATTGGGGAGGATGTTTGAAGGACGGATGATGGCTGACCAGAACTACGACTACGACGTCCTCGTCATCGGTGCCGGCCCCGGCGGTTACGTCGCCGCGGTGCGCGCGGCGCAGCTCGGGCTCAAGACCGCCTGCGCCGAGAGCCGCGAGACGCTCGGCGGCACCTGCCTCAACGTCGGCTGCATCCCCTCGAAGGCGCTGCTCCACGGTTCCGAACTGTTCGAGGAAGCCGCCCACGGCACGCTCGCCAAGTTCGGCGTGAAGACCGGCAAGGTCGAGCTCGACCTGCCGACGCTCCAGGCCGAGAAGGCCACGGCGGTCAAGGAACTGACCGGCGGCATCGAGTACCTGTTCAAGAAGAACAAGATCGACTGGCTCAAGGGCCGCGCCACCTTCCAGGACGCGCACACGGTCGAAGTCGCGGGCAAGGCCGTGACCGCCAGGAACGTCATCATCGCCACGGGCTCTTCGGTGACGCCGCTGCCCGGCATCGAGGTCGACAACGACAAGGGTCTGATCGTCGACTCCACCGGCGCGCTCGCGCTCGATCGCGTCCCCGGCCATCTCGTCGTGGTCGGCGGCGGCGTGATCGGGCTCGAACTCGGCTCGGTCTGGCGCCGCCTCGGTGCCAAGGTCACCGTCGTCGAATTCCTCGACGCGCTGCTCCCCGGCATGGACGGCGAAGTCCGCAAGGAAGCCGGCAAGCTGTTCAAGAAGCAGGGCATGGAGCTCAAGCTCTCGACCAAGGTCACCAAGGCCGCGATCAAGGGCAAGAAGGTCACCCTGACGCTCGAACCCGCCGCCGGCGGCGACGCCGAAGCGCTCGAGGCCGACTGCGTGCTGGTCTCGATCGGCCGCCGCCCCAACACCGACGGCCTCGGCCTCGACAAGATCGGCCTCGCACCCAATGCGCGCGGCCAGATCGAAACCGACCACGATTTCCGCACCAAGATCGACGGCGTCTGGGCGATCGGCGACGTCATCCCCGGTCCGATGCTCGCGCACAAGGCCGAAGACGAGGGCATCGCCGTGTCCGAGAACATCGCCGGCCAGATCGGCATCGTGAACCACGCGGTGATCCCGAGCGTGGTCTACACCTTCCCCGAAATCGCCGGCGTCGGCCTGACCGAAGAGCAGGCCAAGGAGAAGGGTGAGATCAAGGTCGGCAAGTTCCCGATGCTCGCCAACAGCCGCGCCAAGACCAACCGCGAGACCGACGGCTTCGTCAAGGTCATCGCCGATGCCAAGACCGACCGCGTGCTCGGCGTCTGGTGCATTGCTTCGGTCGCCGGCACGATGATCGCCCAGGCTGCCCAGGCCATGGAATTCGGCGCGCTGAGCGAAGACATCGCCTATACCTGCCACGCGCACCCGACCCATTCGGAAGCAATCAAGGAAGCGGCCATGGCCGTGCGCGGCAAGCCGATCCACATTTGATCGCGACGCGGACCAAGTCCGCGTTCTTGATCCCGATCAAGGAAAGCCTCCCCGACCTACCGCATGACGATGCGGTTCCGTCAGGGAGGCTTTGCTATGTTCGGTTTCGTCGGTGCACATTTCGAGATGCTGGTTCTGATCGGCATGGGGACCTTCGCCGTCGTGCTCGGCACGATCTCGATCGGCGACGCGCTCAAGCGCTGACCGGGGCGCGACAGCGCCGGTATCGCCCGCTATAGCGAGGCGATGCCGCTGTCCGACCCTGCCCTGCCCGCGATCATCGGGTTCCTCGATCTCGCCGGCATCGCCGTCTTCGCTCTATCGGGAGCACTGCTCGCGGCACGGCTGCGGCAGGACTTCGTGACCATGGCCTTCTTCGCGTTGGTCACCGGCGTCGGCGGCGGCTCGGTGCGCGACCTGCTGATCGGCGCACCCGTGTTCTGGATCCGCGACCCGGCCGTCGCGCCGACCTGCCTCGCGGTTGCCGTGCTCGCCTGGCTGACACCGCATCGCTGGTGGGAGGGCCGCCTGCTCGAATGGGCCGATGCCGTGGGCCTCAGCGCCTATGCCGTGCTCGGCACGGTCAAGGCACTCGGCTATGGCACGCCGCCGGTGACCGCGGCGCTGATGGGGGTCATCACCGGCTGCGTCGGCGGCATCATCCGCGACGTTCTGGCCGGCCAGCCTTCGATCCTGATGCGCCGCGAACTCTACGTCACCGCCGCGGCCTTGAGCTCGGCGCTGGCGGTGATCGGTACGCTGCTGTCGCTACCCAACGAGATCGTCTGGCCGGTGTCCGCGGTTGCAGGCTTCGTCCTGCGCGGTGCCTCGATCCACTGGTCGCTGGCGATCCCCGCTTACAACCGCATCCGCGAGAATTAGACGCCCGAGACGTTCCGCACGCGGCCGCTGCCGTCGACCGAGCAGGAGAAGTCGCCGCCGTCGCGCACGCGGCCCGAGACGCGCCAGCCCTCGCTCTCGCGGTTGACCGAATCGACGCTTTCGATCGAACGGTCGCGCTCGACCTCGCCGACGCAGGCATCGACCGCGGCGTCGACGCTGACGCCCGAACGCCACGAGCTCGCCGGCGGTGCGCGATAGTCGTCGCGGCCGTAGTCGGCCGCTTCGTCACCGCGCGCATCGCGGTAGTACTGATCGTAGTAGCGCGCCTGGTCAGGATAGTTCGCGTTATCGCGGGCCTGACGGTCCTTGTTCGACTTCGACACGGCGCTGGCGATCGCGGCGACGCCGCCGATGATCAGCAGGCCGCCGAACACGTCGCCGGCGTCGAGACCGCCGCGGTCGTGATGCCGGTTCCAGCCCCGCGCCATGGCGGGCGTGGCCGAGAGCGAAAGCGCAGCCGCAGCGGCCAGCGCGGCGGCGGTACGGGAACGGAAAAGCGTCATGGCCAGCGAAACCCCTGATAGCCCAATCTGCGAGTCCCTAGCCCAGATCGGCTTTCACAGGGCTGAACCGCCTCAGGGCAGCTTGAGGCCCGTCCACTGCGCGAGAAAGGCCAGCACGTCGGCCCCCTCCTCGATCGCCTTGTCGGTCGGCTTGCCCGAACCGTGGCCGGCGCGTGTCTCGACGCGGATCAGCTGCGGCCGGGCGCCGACCTTCGCCGCCTGCAGGGCCGCGGTATACTTGAAGCTGTGGCCGGGCACGACGCGGTCGTCGGTATCGGCGGTGGTCACCAGCATCGCCGGATAGTCCTTGCCGGGGGCGATGTTGTGATAGGGCGAATAGGCGCGCAGCACGCGGAAGTCCTTCTCGCGATCGGGATAGCCGTAGTCGTCGACCCAATAGCGGCCGGCGGTGAAGCGATCGAAGCGCAGCATGTCCATGACGCCGACCGCAGCATTGGCAGCAGCGAAGAGATCGGGCCGCTGGTTGACCACGGCGCCGACGAGCAGGCCGCCGTTCGATCCGCCCTGGATCGCCAGGCCGCCCTTGGGGGTGATCCCCTCCGCGATCAGATATTCGCCGGCGGCGATGAAATCGTCGAACACGTTCTGCTTGTTCTCGCGCCGGCCGCCGTCATGCCAGGCGCGGCCGTACTCGCCGCCGCCGCGCAGGTTGGCGAGCGCGAAGGCCCCGCCCGCCTCGAGCCAGGCCATGCGGATCGCCGAGAAGCTGGGGGTCAGCGACACGTCGAAGCCGCCGTAGCCGTAGAGGATCGTCGGCACGGGCTTGCCCGCGGCGGCCACGCCCTTCTTGCGGACGACGAACATCGGCACACGCGTCCCGTCCTTCGAGGCGTAGAAGCGCTGCTCGACCGTGAAATCGCGCGGATCGAACTGCAGTTCGGGGCTGGCAAAAGGCGTCGACTGGCCCGTCGCCAGGTTCATCCGATATATCGTCTGTGGCCGGTTGAAGCTGGTGAAGGCATAGAAGGTCTCGGGATCGCCGGGCTTCCCGCCGAAGCCCGCGGCCGTGCCGATGCCCGTCAGCGAGATCGAGCGCACGGACTTGCCGTCGAGGCCATAGACCAGCGCCAGGCTCGACGCGTCCTTCAGGTACTGCAGCACCAGTTGGTTGCCGATGATCGTCGCCTGCTGCAGCGTCTCTTCGGTTTGCGCGACCAGCTGCCGCCATTGCGGCGCGCGCTGCCCGAGGTCGATCGCCACCAGGCGATAGCGCGGCGCGTCCTGGTTGGTCACGAACCACAGCACCTGGCCCATGCCGTCGACCAGGCGCCAGTCGTGCTCGAAGCCTTTGACCAGCGCCCGGGGCTTCCAGCCCTCCTTGGCGCGGCGCGCGAGATCGATCGTGTGGACCTCGTAGCGCGCGTCGGTGCCGATCTGGCTGTGGATCACCAACAGGCGCCCGTCCTGCGTCACCTGCGCGGTATGGCCATATTCGGGATGGTCGGGCGTGGCATAGACCAGTTCGTCCGCCGATTGCGGCGTGCCGATCCGATGGAACCAGATCGCCTGATTGTAATTGCGCGCCTGGAAGGCTTCGCCGTCCTTGGGCTCGGGGAAGCGCGAATAGAGGAAGCCCTCCTCGCCCACCCAGGCGAGATCGGTGAACTTCGCCCAGCGGATCTCGTCGGCCAGCGGCGTGCCGGTCTTTACGTCGAGCACGCGCAGGATCCGCCAGTCGCTGCCGCCGTCCTGGACGGAGTAGAGCAGCAGCTTGCCGTCGTCGGACGGCTTCCACGCGTCGAGCGCGGTCGCGGCGTCCTTGGCCCAGACATTGGGATCGAGCAGCAGCCGCGGCTTGCCGCGCAGGCCCTGGCGGACGAACAGCTGCGCCTGGTTCTGCAGCCCCGAATTGCGGAGGTAGAAATAACGCCCGCCGGCCTTGGTCGGCAGGCCGAAACGCTCGTAGTCCATCAGCCCGCGGATGCGATCCTTGAACCAGGCGCGCTGCGGCAGGGTCTCGAGATAGGCATCGGTGACCTTGTTCTCGCGCGCGACCCAGTCGGCGACCTCGGGATCGTTGCGGACGTCGTTCTCGAGCCAGCGATAGGGATCGGCGATCGTCTCGCCGAACAGCGTCTCGGCGACGTCGCCGCGGCGGGTTTCGGGATACTGGATGGGCGTCATGTCCTTGGCGGGTGCTTGCGAGGAACAGGTCAGCCACGCTGCTGCGAGCAGCGCGAGCGGGAACCGGGGCATCCTCTTCTCCAAAAGCAAAAGCGGCCGCGAGCCTAGCACTCGCGACCGCCTTTGCAATCTCGTGACCGGATCGGGATCCGGGAAGACTTACGCCTCGGCGAAATCTTCTTCTTCGCTGTAGACCGGGCCCGAATCCTGGCCCTTGGCCGAGGTGTCGCGGTCGACCAGCTCGATCACCGCGATCGGAGCGGCGTCCGACTGGCGGAAGCCGGCCTTGATGATGCGGGTGTAGCCACCGTCGCGGCCGGCATAACGCTCGGCCAGGACGTCGAACAGCTTCACCAGCTGCGCGTCGTCGAGCAGACGGGCGTGGGCCAGACGGCGGTTCGACAGACCGCCACGCTTTGCCAGCGTGATCAGCTTCTCGGCGTAGGGACGCAGTTCGCGGGCCTTGGCGGTGGTGGTGGTGATCTGCTCGTGCTTGATCAGCGCCGCCGCCATGTTGCGCAGCAGGGCAGCGCGGTGCGACGAGGTACGCTGAAGCTTACGATGACCGTACTTGTGACGCATGTGTCTTTCCTTCGTTCGTTAGGGGCCCGTGTGAGGTAGCCCAGACCAGGCAGCGCTTGGGGCCGCTGCCGTCACCCTTCGGTTTACCACCCCGGCCGAAACCGGGGTGAAACCTTTCAGCCTCAGCCGAGCAGTTCCTGCTCGAGCTTCTTGGCCATTTCCTCGATGTTCTCGGGCGGCCAGCCCGGGATGTCCATGCCGAGGCGCAGACCCATCGAGCTCAGGACTTCCTTGATCTCGTTGAGCGACTTGCGGCCGAAGTTCGGCGTGCGGAGCATCTCGGCCTCGGTCTTCTGGACCAGGTCGCCGATGTAGATGATGTTGTCGTTCTTGAGGCAGTTGGCCGAACGCACCGACAGCTCGAGCTCGTCGACCTTCTTGAGCAGGTAACGGTTGAGCTGGTTGGTGTCGCCCTCGTCCGCGGCAGCGGCACCACCGCCAGCGGCCAGGCCGATCATCGGCGAAGCGCCGATCGGGGCCACGTCCTCGAAGTGGACGAACAGCGCGAGCTGGTCCTGCAGGATGCGCGCGGCATAGGCCACGGCGTCCTCGGGCGTCACCGTGCCGTCGGTCTCAACGGTGAGGTTCAGCTTATCGAAGTCCAGCTCCTGACCGATACGGGCGTTGTCGACCTTGTACGACACCTGGCGAACCGGCGAGTAGAGCGAGTCGACCGGGATCAGACCGATCGGCGCGTCGACCGGGCGGTTGCCCACGGCGGGGACATAGCCCTTACCCGTGTCGGCGGTCAGCTCCATGTTGAGCGTCGCGCCTTCGTCGAGGTGGCAGATCACCAGGTCCTTGTTCATGACCTCGATGTCGCCGGTCACGGCGATGTCACCGGCGGTGACTTCGGCCGGGCCGGTGGCCGAGAGCTGCAGACGCTTCGGGCCTTCGCCCTGCATCTTGAGCGCGATCTGCTTCACGTTGAGGACGATGTCGGTCACGTCCTCGCGCACGCCGGCGAGCGACGAGAACTCGTGCAGCACGTTCTCGATCTTGATCGAGGTGATCGCGGCACCCTGAAGCGACGAGAGCAGAACGCGGCGCAGCGCATTGCCCAACGTCAGACCGAAGCCGCGCTCGAGAGGCTCGGCGACGAAGGTAGCGCGGCGCTTGGGGTCGTTGCCCGCCTTCACTTCGAGGTTGTTGGGCTTCTTCAGTTCCTGCCAGTTCTTGATGTTGACAGTCATGGGTGTCCCCTAATGAATTTTAGCCCTAGGGCTTGTTCTTGCGCCCGTTTTGTCTTGCGGACGAGGGCCGCGGGCCCATGTGGTGGGCCGCGACCGATCCGAAAAGTGGCGGAGACGCGCTCCGCCAAACAATTCGGTTAGACGCGGCGACGCTTGGAAGGCCGAACACCGTTGTGCGGGATCGGCGTCACGTCGCGGATCGAGGTAATGGTGAAGCCCACCGCCTGCAGAGCGCGCAGCGCGCTCTCGCGGCCCGAACCCGGGCCCTTGACTTCGACTTCGAGGGTGCGGACGCCGTGCTCGGCGGCCTTCTTGCCGGCGTCGTCCGCAGCCACCTGAGCGGCGTACGGCGTCGACTTGCGGCTGCCCTTGAAGCCCATCATGCCGGCCGAGGACCAGCTGATCGCATTGCCCTGGGCGTCGGTGATGGTGACCATCGTGTTGTTGAAGCTCGCATTCACGTGCGCGATGCCGCTCGTGATGTTCTTACGCTCGCGGCGCTTAATGCGCTGGGGTTCGCGTGCCATGATCGGTTATCCTGTCGTGTCTCGGAAGGAAAAGAGGTTCGCTTCGATCCGCTCGTACTGAGCTGGTCGAAGTGAGCTTACTTCTTCTTGCCGGCGATGGGCTTGGCCTTGCCCTTGCGGGTGCGGGCGTTGGTATGCGTGCGCTGGCCGCGGACCGGCAGGCCCTTGCGGTGACGCAGGCCGCGGTAGCAGGCCAGGTCCATCAGACGCTTGATGTTCATCGCGGTCTCGCGACGAAGATCGCCTTCCACGGTGTGTTCGGCGTCGATCGCCTCGCGGATGTGCAGCACTTCCTGATCGCTCAGGTCCTGGACGCGACGCGCATGGTCGATGCCCAGCTTGTCGACGATCTGGCGGGCCTTGAACGAGCCGATACCGTGAATGTAGGTCAGCGCGATGATCACGCGCTTGTTGGTGGGGATGTTCACCCCGGCAATACGAGCCACTTAATTCTCCTGCTCCACAGGGATGGCAGGTCCGCCGATCCCTATCTCAACGCGTCATTCCACGGAAAACACAGGCAAAAAGCCCGGTCGGCGTGCATCATGCAGTCGCCTGCCGGACTCAACCATTTCTGTCGAATGAAGGGCGCGCTTACGGCGATTCGCCGAGAGTGTCAACGCCGCGCGAGCAAAAACCCCTGCTCAAAGCCGGGTTTTCGGCGAGATCGCCTTTTGGTGAATCCGCCATACAGGATCGACCCGAAGAGGTCAAAGCGAGAAGGCTTCACACCGCTTCGAAGCCATCACTTGTCCACTGCATTGGCGTGGATCAGCGCCCGGCTTCCATCCCCGGCTGCGGCTTGGGCGCCTCGCTCGACACCTTGCGGCCGAGCTTGTCGGCCAGGCGCGAGAGCTGCTCGCCGAGCACCTTGTCGACCGCGGGCACGATCTGCTCGGGCTTGTAGCGCATGTAGCCGCCGACGACATATTCCCAGGTCAGGCGCGTCCCGCCCTCGACGGGCTTGAGCGTGATCGTGAGCGCACCGCTCAGCGCCTCCGACTGGAGCGGGCCGAGCCCACCGGTCATGCGCAGCGCCTTGTCCTTGTCGACGAAGACCACGCGCATGTGCTCGACGCCGCCGCGCGGATTGAGCCAGCCCTTCTCGCCCTCGCCCGGCAGCACTTCGCAGAAGCAGCCGCCGGCGCGAGCATCGAGCGAGAGGTTCTTGGCATCGCCCGAGAAGCTGTGCTCGCCGTTCCACCACTCGGCGGGCTCGACAAGCACCTTCCAGGCCTCTTCGGGACTGGCCGTGACTTCCGCGACGTGACGCGAGACGAAGCCCGCGTCGGTCTTGGCGACGACCTCGGCCTGGGCCGGAACCGCGAGGGCCAGCGAGAGCGGGGTCACCGAGAGCAGCGCAACAATCAGACCACGCATCGTCCCGTCTCCCCCTGCCCGGCCGCTAGCCGAGGATCTTCTCGATCGCTCCGGTAACATCGTCCATCGGCGCCATGCCGTCCACGCGCGTGACGATGCCGCGCGCTTCGTAGATCGGCAGAATCGGCGCGGTCTTGGCGCGATACTCGGCCATGCGCGTGCGCACGGTTTCCTCGTTGTCGTCGGGCCGGCGCTTGAACTCGTGGCCACCGCACTTGTCGCAGGTGTTCTCGACCTTCGGCAGCTCGAACGTGTCGTGATAGCCCTTGCCGCAGGTGGCGCAGGTGTAGCGACCGGTGATGCGCTCGACCAGTGCGTCCTCGTTGACGTCGAGTTCGATCACGCTGTCGAGCTTGCGACCGCGGCCGGCGAGGATGTCGTCGAGCGAATGGGCCTGCGCGGCGGTGCGCGGATAGCCGTCGAAGATCACGCCGGTCTCGGCCGGCAGGTTCGCAAGCTTCTCGTCGATCATGGCCGAGACGATCTCGTCCGAGACGAGCGCACCCGAGTCCATGACTTCGGCGACCTGGCGGCCCAGCGGCGTATCGGCCTTGCGCGTCTCGCGCAGCATGTCGCCGGTCGAGAGCTGAACCATGCCGCGGCTTTCGACCAGGCGCTGCGCCTGCGTCCCCTTGCCCGCCCCCGGCGGTCCCAGCAGGATGATATTCACGTCATCGCCCCTTTTATATTTTCGATCCCGCAGGCGCCCCGATCAGCGCATGCGTCCCTTGAGTTTGGCCTTCTTGATCAGGTCGCCGTACTGGTGCGCCAGCAGGTGCGACTGGATCTGGGTAATGGTGTCGACCGTGACGTTGACCACGATCAGCAGGCTGGTGCCGCCCGCGACCAGGAAGTGCATGCCCGTCTGAGCGATCACCCATTCGGGCAGAACGCAAACCACGGTGAGATAGGCAGCGCCGATCACGGTGATGCGGGTCAGCACGTAGTCGAGATACTTCTCGGTGTTCTTGCCCGGACGGATGCCGGGGATGAAGCCACCGTTCTTCTTGAGGTTCTCCGACGTCTCTTCCGGGTTGAAGACCACGGCGGTGTAGAAGAAGCTGAAGAAGATGATGCCCGCGGCATAGAGCACCATGTAGATGGGCTGGCCGTGCTGCAGGTACTGGTTCACGCGCTGGACGATCGCACCGAAGGTGGTGTCGGGCGACAGCGACGAACCGGCGAACTGGCTGATCGTCAGCGGCAGCAGCAGCAGCGAGCTGGCGAAGATCGGCGGAATGACGCCGGCGGTGTTGAGCTTGAGCGGCAGGTGGCTGCGATCGGCCTGCATCATGCCGCGCTGCGTCGCGCGCTTGGGATACTGGATCAGCAGGCGGCGCTGGGCGCGCTCCATGAAGCAGATCATCAGCACCATGAAGACCAGCAGCAGCAGCATGCCGGCGATCAGGAAGCCGTTGACCGAACCGGTGCGACCGCCTTCGAACAGGTTGGCGATCGCCGTCGGCATCTGCGCGACGATACCGGCCATGATGATCAGCGAAGTGCCGTTGCCGATGCCGCGCGAGGTGATCTGCTCACCGATCCACAGCAGGAACATCGTGCCGCCGACCAGCGAGATCAGGCCGGCGATGTAGAACAAGGTGCCGGGATTGACCGCGAAGCCCTGGACTTCGGCGTTCTTGAGAATTGCGAAGCCCTGGATGACCGCGAGCAGCACGGCGCCGTAGCGCGAATACTGGTTGAGCTTCTTGCGCCCCGAATCGCCTTCCTTCTTGAGCGCGGCGAGCGAGGGATGCAGCGAGGCTGCCAGCTGCACCACGATCGAGGCGGTGATGTAGGGCATCACGCCGAGGCTGATCAGGCTGTAGTTCGACAGCGCGCCGCCCGAGAACATGTTGAAGAAGTCGAGGATGCCGCCAGCGCTGCGATCCAGGAACTGCTTCAGCGCCACGGGGTTGATACCCGGCAGCGGCACGAAAGTCAGGAAACGGAAGACGATCAGCGCGCCGACCGTGAACCAGATGCGCTTCTTGAGCTCGGTAGCTTTCGAGAAGTTGGCGAGGTTCAGGTTGCTCGCGATATTGTCGGCGCGTGATGCCATTTAAGGATTAGCCTTGCTTTGGGCGCCGGGGCCGAATCTCGACGAGCGAGTTCGAGGGGCCGGTCATCCTCAGTCCATATGGGAAAGGCCCATATAGGGCGCGGGCGGGGATGCAAGAACCCCGCCCGGCTTTGTCCTGATAATTTAGGCCTTCTTGGCCTTGTTCGCCTCGCGGCGTGCGGTCTTCTTCTCGTGCTCGCTCGGGCCGGCCTCGGGCACGGTCACCGAACCGCCGGCCTTCTCGACCGCCTCGCGCGCGCCCTTCGACACGCCGTCGACCTTGAAGTTGGCCTTGGCCGAGAACTCACCCTTGCCCAGCAGACGGACGCCGTCCTTGCCGCCACGGGCAAGACCGGCCGCCTTGAGCGCGGCGTGGTCGATGTCGGCCTTCACGTCGAGCTTGCCGGCGTCGATGAACTTCTGGATCAGACCCAGGTTCACTTCGGCGAAGTCCTTCGCGAAGATGTTGTTGAAGCCGCGCTTCGGGATGCGCATGTGGAGCGGCATCTGGCCACCCTCGAACCCGTTGACGCTGACGCCCGAGCGCGCCTTGGCACCCTTCTGGCCGCGGCCGGCGGTCTTGCCCTTGCCCGAGCCGATACCACGGCCGACACGCATGCGGGCCTTGCGGGCACCGGCATTGTCACGGAGATCGTTGAGTTTGAAAGTCATAGGTCTGCACTCGCTTTCGCTTTGGTCGCGCTTGGTTGGAAAGGCGGCCCCTTAGGCGAAGCGGGGCGCCCTGTCACCCCTTTTCCGCGAGCATGCGACGGGCTGCGTCAGAGATACTGCGTCGCCAGCGAGATCTGCCAGTTGGTCATCACGCTGGCCATGGCATTGGCATCGTTGCTGGCGAAGCTACCGTCGGCACGACCGAGCCAGTCGCTAACCGCACCGGCCGAATTGCGCCAGAGGACGTCGTCACGGCCATCGCCGTTAAAATCACCCGTACCGGCGACCTGCCAGCTGGTGGGCACCACGGTCGAAGCCTTGGCATCGTTCACCAGGAAACTCCCGTCGGCCTGCCCCAACCAATTGGTCAGCGTGCCGTTATCGTTCCGCCAGAGCACGTCGTCGCGACTGTCACCGTTGAAGTCACCGGTGCCGGCGACCTTCCAGCTGGTGGGAACATTGCGCGATGCTTTGGCGTCATTGTTGACGAAACCGCCGTTCGCCTGGCCAAGCCACTCGCTGAACTGGCCAGAATCGTTGCGCCAGAGCACGTCGTCGCGGCCATCGCCGTTGAAATCGCCCGTCCCCACGACGTGCCAGTTGGTGGCGACCGTAGTCAGCGCATTGGCGTCGTTGCTGACGAAGCCGCCGTTCGCCTGGCCGAGCCAGTCGCTGAACTGACCCGAATCGTTGCGCCAGAGCACGTCGTCGCGGCCGTCGCCGTTGAAATCACCGGTACCGACGACCTTCCAGTTGGTCGGGACATTGCGCATGGCCACGGCGTCGTTGCTGACGAAGCCGCCATTGGCCTGACCCAGCCAGTCGCTGAACGTACCGCTGTCGTTACGCCAGATCAGGTCTGCGCGCCCGTCGCCGTTGAAATCGCCGGTGCCGACGATCTTCCAGCTGACGGGAACCGCGCTCAAGGACTTGGCGTCGTTGCTGACGAAGCCACCCGAAGCCTGGCCGAGCCAGTTCGAGACCAAACCTGCGTCGTTGCGCCAGATGATATCGTCGCGGCCGTCGCCGTTGTAGTCGCCGGCGCGCTGCGTCTGGATGATCGGCAACGTGGCTGCGGGCGCCGCAGCGGCAGCGCCCTCGATCACGGTCAGATGAACGTTGGCACTGCCGATCGTCGCGGTGAGGCTCACCGGCGCGACGAGGTCGCCACCCGAAGCGGTGACGTTGTAAGTGCCCGAGGGCGCGACGATCTGGAAGCCGCCCGAGGACCAGGTCGTCGTGGTATAGGTCGCGCCATCGCCCTGACGCACGAAGGTCAGCGTGACGTTCGCCTGGCCCTCACCGATATCGTAGAAGGCGTCCTTGTCCTTGTCGTCGATGACGACGCCGACGAACTGCGCCTTGTAGCCCGAGGCTCGCCCGAAATCCTCGGTGATCAGCTTGGGGCCGACCGAGGTCTGCGGATTGGTTTCCGCGACGACCGAGATGCCGACTTCGGTGTAATTGGCGTTGATCAGGGTATTGAGGTGGCCGGCGGGATCCTGAATGCCATCGCCGCGCGTGCGCCAGTCAGACAGCAGCGTGGTGCCGTCGTAGTCCTCTTTGTCATAGCCCCAGTCGATGATGAAGCCGGCATGACCGTGGACCACGTCGTTGGCGAAAGCGTAGACGTTCTCGCCGAGCGAGGTCCAGTTGTAGCCGGCGGCGGTGATGCGCGCGCCGAGCCCCAGTTCGCCCGCGGCCTGGTGGGTCTGCTCGTCGGCCGTGATCATCACCTGGTTGTGGCCGGCCGCGGCATTGGCGAGATTGGCGTTCCAGGCCACCGGCGCCGCCGGCGAAAGCGCGGCCAGGCTGGCGCGAAACGCCGTCGTCGACACGCCGAAATAGTTGATCGCCGACAGCACCGACGGCAGCGCACCAGTGCCGATCAGGATGTCGGCTTCGGCCGCCGGATTGGCGCGAAAACGGTTGATCTGTTCGAGAAGCAGCTGCTCTTCGGCAGTGGGCGTCGTGGCCATGCGATCCTGTCGGTCTTGGAGGGGACTCGGCCGGCACGCAGGCCCGGCGATTGGGAGGACTTATCGCAAAGTTCTGGTTAATCCCGAGTTACTCGCCGCCTAGGGATTTTCAAACGGGCGAGCGGTCGCAGGCCCTCTTTTCAGGCCGGAGCGACTGGGGCAAGACGGACCATCAGGGGGAACCGCCAACAATGCCAAGCCCATCGATCTGGCCGGATCGGATCTCCCCGCTCGCGCGCTTCGCGATCCTCCTGCTCGTTGCGCTGATGCTGCGCTGCGACACCTTCGGCGATCCCAACCTGCACGGCGACGAGGTGTTCTATCACACCGTCGGTATTGCCATGCATCACGGCGCCCTGCCCTATGTCGATCTGTGGGACCGCAAGCCGTTCGGCCTTTTCGCGCTCTACTATCTGATCACCGCGATCTCGACCGCGCCGCTGGCCTATCAACTCGTCGCCACCCTGTTCGCCGTGGCCACGGCCGCGACCATCGGCGCCATCGCCGCGCGGCTGCGTCCGGACGACGAGCGCAATCTTGGCGGCCTCCTCGCCGGCGCCTGCTACCTGCTCTGGCTCGCACCGCTGCAGGGCTTCGGCGGACAGAGCCCGGTGTTCTACAACCTGTTCGTCGCCCTTGCCGCGTTGCTGGTGCTGCGCGCGCTCCCCGCGCTGCGCGAAGGTCGCGCGTCGGGCGAAGTCGCCGCGGCGATGCTGCTCGCCGGTCTGGGCATCACGATCAAGACGACCGCGCTGTTCGAAGGGGCGTTCCTCGGCCTGTTCAGCGCCTGGGTACTGTGGCGCTCGCCGGTGGAGCGGGGCCAGGCGATCCGCACCGCACTGCTGTGGGCGATGCTCGGCGCGGCGCCCACGCTGCTGATCGCGACCGGCTATGCGACGAGCGGCCACTGGCCCGAATTCTGGCACGCGATGGTCACCTCGAACCTCGCCAAGCCACCGCACGCGCTGACCTCGCTGATCCGCTTCGGCATCATGGCCGCGATGCTGCTGCCGTTCCTGGCCATCGCCGGGTTCGGGCTGCGACTGACCGCGCCCGAGCCGCGGCGCTTCGTGCTGCTCTGGCTCGCCGCGGCTTTCGTCGGGCTCTGCGCGGTGCCCAATTTCTACCTGCACTATGGCATGCCGCTGCTGGTACCGCTCTGCGTCGCCGCTGCGCCCTACCTGACCTTGCGCGGCAGGCTGTGGATCGTGGTGATCGCCGTGCTGTCGTTCATTCTCGCGCAGCCTTTCGACTTCGCGCATACGCGCCAGTCGCGCGCCGCGATCGCCGATCTCGTCGCAACGACCCGCGCGCATGTCGGTCGCGGCCCGCTGCTCAGCTATGACGGTCCACCGCAGATCTACCGGCTGACGGGTCAGCCGCTGATCACGCCGCTGGTGTTCCCCACCCACCTCAGCCATCTCATCGAGAAGGACACCAGCCCGCGCTCGACCCTGGGCGAAACGCGGCGCCTGCTCGCACTGCGGCCTGGGGCCGTGGTCATGGCCGAGCCGATCCGCAATGCGCCGATCAACGCGGAAACCCACCGCCTGGTGCTGGCCTACGTCGGCCAGCACTGCCGGCTGATCAAAGCCATTCGCGTGCCCGAGCGCCTGGGCACCGACACGATCATCGTCTGGGGGGATTGCACGCGCTGACGCGCGTCAGGCGCGACGCAGGTCCTCACCCCGCGGGCAGAAGCACTCGGCGAATAGCGCCGCCGGGACCGGCTTGCCGAAGGCATAGCCCTGCCCCTTCTCGCAGCCGTGCGCGCCGAGGAACTCGGCATCGGCGCGGTTCTCGATGCCCTCGGCGACGACCGTGAGGCCGAGCTGGTGCGCCATGTTGATCAGGCCGACGACGATGACCCGGTCCTTGGCCGAGGTCTGCATGAGCTGGGTGAAGCCCTTGTCGATCTTGATCTGACTCACCGGAAAATTGCGCAGCAGGTTGAGCGACGCGAAGCCCGTGCCGAAATCGTCGAACGAGAGCACGACGCCGAGCGCGCGCAGCTGCTCGAGCTGGCCGATCATCGTTTCCTGGTGATCGAGGATGATGTTCTCGGTGATTTCGAGTTCGAGCGCCTCGGGCGGCAAGCCGTGCGCCGACAGCGCGGCGGCCACCTTGGTCGGCAGATCACCTTCGCGAAGCTGCGCGGCGGACAGGTTCACGCTCATGCGGAACTGCGGGTGCGACCTGCGCCAGAGCGCCGCCTGGGCACAGGCGGTCTCGATCACCCACTGTCCGACGGACGCAGCAAGCACGCTGGCCTCGAGCGCGGGCAGGAACGCCGCCGGCGGCAACAGGCCGCGCACCGGATGGCGCCAGCGGATCAGCGCCTCGGCCCCGGTGACCGAGCCGTCGTCGAGCCGCACCTGCGGCTGATAGAACAGGACGAATTCCTTGCGCTCCCAGGCGCGGTGGAGTTCGGCATCGTACATGCGCCGCGCCACCGCTTCGGCGCGCAGGCTTGGCATGTAGAGCACGGTGGCGCCGCGCCCGGTGCTATAGGCATGGAACAGCGCCAACTCGGCGCTGCCCATCAAGGCCTCGGCGGTCTGGCCGTGCTCGGGCGCAATCGCCATGCCCGAGCTGCCGACCAGGCGAACCTCGTGGCCATCGACCAGGATCGGCCGCGCGACAGCGGCATTGATCGCGCGCGCGGTCGCGCCGATCGCGGCGGGATCGGTATCGGTCAGCAAGGTCGCGAACTCGGCATCGCCGACGCGGGCGAGGAAGGCGGTCTCGGGCAGCGCCGCGCGTATCTGCTCGGCCGCCAGGGCCAGTACGCGATCGCCGGCGCCGTGACCCAAGGTGTTGTTGATGTCGGTCAGACCGTCGAGATCGGTGAAGATCACCGAGCCGCCCTGCCCGTCGACCAAGGCCTCTTCCATGCGGCGATGAAGCAGGTTCCGGTTCGGCAGGTCGGTCAGCGCGTCGTAGTTGGCCAGGTGGTAGAGCGCATCGTGCTCGCGCCGCTTTTCGGTCATGTCCTCGACGATCACGCCGAAGTGCATGTCCTCGCCCTCGTACCAGCGCGACCAGTGCAACTCGCCGGGGAACTGGGTGCCGTCGCGGCGCAGGCCGATCATCGGCGTGCCGACGTTGAGCGGCAGGCCGCCGCCGCGGACGCGGGCGATGGCCGAATGGGCGAGCGCGCGGTCGCCGGCCTCGATCAGCACGTCGATCGACTGGCCGACCATCTGATCCAGGCTGCGATCGAACATCAGGCAGGCCGCGGTGTTGCAGGTGCTGATCAGACCGGTTTCATCGAAACAGAGGATCGCCTTGGGCGAGGTCGCGGCGCTGGCCTCGAAGCGGTTCGGGCTCAGTTCGGCCACAGCGCCGATACGGCGCAACTCGAGCTTGTCCGAGACCATACCTGCGAGCTCGCGCAACTGGGCCCGGTCGCGCTGGGTGAAACCGGCGCGCGGCTTGCCATCAATGACGCAGAGCGCGCCGAGCGCATGGCCCGAGGGCGAGCGCAGCGCGACGCCGGCGTAGAAGCGAATGAGGCCGGCGAGGACGATCGGATTGTCGTGGAAGCGCGGATCGAGCGTCGCGTCCTCGACCACCATGACCTCGTCCTGGTTGATCGCATGCGCGCAGAACGAGACGTCGCGGCGCAGGTCGCATTCGCCGATGCCGTGGTTCGCAGCGAGGAAGACATGCTCGTCGCCGATCATGTTCACCGCCGCCACCGGGCAATCGAACAGCCGCGCGGCAAGGTCGACGATGGGATCGAGGCTGGGCAGACCCGCTTGCGGATTGAGCCCGTACTCGGCCAGCGCACGAAGCCTATCGGCCTCGTTCTCCGCTCTATCAGGACACCGCACGATCGCCTCGCATGTCGGTGGTTCTGACAAAACTTGCCTAACAAAATCCTGATTTCACCCTTTCGGGCAGAACGTTAGGCAAACAAAAAGCCCCGACTTTCGTCGGAGCTTCCTGTTGTTCTCGCAATCGGCGATGCGATCAGTCGACCACGGCCACCATGTGCGGCAGCTTGCGGATCGCGCCACGCACTTCGGGCGTGTCCTCGATCTCGACGACCTTGTTCATCTTGCCGAGGCCGAGACCGATCAGGATCTTCTCCTGATTGGCCGGACGGCGGATCGGCGAACCGATCTGCTTGATCTTGATCTTGGCCATCGCGCTTACTCCGTAATCGCTTCGGCGGCGGCTTCAGCCTCCACCGCGGTGGCGCCACCACGACCGAGCAGGTCGGCGACCTTCTTGCCGCGACGCTGCGCGACCGACTTCGGCGAGGTCTGGTTGACCAGAGCGTCGAAGGTGGCGCGGATCATGTTGTAGGGGTTCGACGTACCGACCGACTTGGTCACCACGTCGGCCACGCCCAGGCTCTCGAAGACGGCGCGCATCGGGCCGCCCGCGATGATGCCCGTACCGGCCGGAGCCGAGCGGACGTTGACCTTGCCGGCACCGAAACGGCCCTTGCCGTCGTGGTGCAGGGTGCGGCCTTCCTTGAGCGGAACCCGGACCATCTTCTTCTTGGCCGAGGCAGTCGCCTTGGTGATGGCTTCCGGCACTTCGCGCGCCTTGCCATGACCGAAGCCGACGCGGCCCTTGCCGTCGCCCACGACGACCAGCGCCGCGAAGCCGAAGCGCTTACCGCCCTTAACCGTCTTGGAGACGCGGTTGATGTGGACGAGCTTTTCGATCAGCTCCTCGCCACCTTCCTCGTCGCCGCCGCGACCGCCACGGCGATCGTCACGACGGCCGCCACGGCCACCGCGCTCACCGCCACGGTCGTTGCCGCCACGGCCACGGCCACGGCCGCCACCGGGACCGCGAGCTTCGCGCGGTTCACCACCCTGGGTGGCTTCCGCTGCGATCGGAGCATCCTGCTCCGGGGTGTTGGTTTCGTCTGCCATCATCAGAACTCCAGCCCGCCTTCACGCGCGGCGTCAGCCAGCGCCTTGACGCGGCCATGGAACAGGAAGCCGCCGCGATCGAACACGACGGTGGTCACGCCAGCCTTCTTGGCGGCCTCGGCGAGCTCCTTGCCCACCTTGGCGGCTGCCTCGGTCGTGGCGCCGGGGCCCTTGCTGCCCTTGGTCAGCGTCGACGCGTAAGCCACGGTGCGGCCTTCGACGTCGTCGATGATCTGGGCGTACATGTGACGCCCCGAGCGATGCACGGACAGACGGGGACGCCCACCGGCGCGAGCCTTGAGGGCGGTGCGGACACGCCGCTTGCGGCGATCGAAAAGCGAAAGCTTGGCCATTACTTCTTCTTCCCTTCCTTGCGGAAGATGAACTCGCCGCGGTACTTGATACCCTTGCCCTTGTAAGGCTCGGGCTTGCGCCAGCGACGGATCTCGGCCGCAACCTGGCCGACCTTCTGCTTGTCGATACCGATGATCTCGACCGTGGTGTTATCCGGGGTCTTGATCTCGATGCCTTCGGGGATCGCGAAATCCACGTCGTGGCTGTAGCCGAGCTGCAGCTTCAGGTTCTTGCCCTGAGCATTGGCACGGTAGCCGACGCCGGTGATCAGCAGCGTCTTCGAGTAACCCTCGGTCACACCGGTGACCAGGTTGCTGACGAGCGTGCGCTGCATACCCCAGAAGGCGCGAGCCTGCTTGGTGTCGTTGGCGGGACGAACGAGGATCTTGCCCTCTTCGACCGCGTAGGTGATCTCGTCGCGCAGGGCGAGCGTGAGGGTGCCCTTGGGGCCCTTCACGGTGAGGACGCCGTTGGCGATGTCCGCGGTTACACCCGCGGGCACCGTGACCGGCACTTTACCGATGCGGCTCATCAGAACACCTCCGCAAGCACTTCGCCGCCGACGTTCTGAGCGCGTGCTTCGGCATCCGAAAGCACGCCCCGGGGCGTCGAGACGATGGTGATGCCCAGACCGTTGCGGATCACCGGAAGTTCCTTGGAACCCGAGTAGACGCGGCGGCCAGGCTTGGAGACGCGAGCGACGTGCTTGATCGCCGGCTCGCCTTCGAAATACTTGAGCTCGATGCGGAGCTGCGGGTGGGCGCCGGTGGCGTCCTCGCTGTAGCCGCGGATGTAGCCCTCGCGCTGGAGGACTTCGAGCACGTTCGCACGCAGCTTCGACGCCGGCGAAAGGACTGCGTCCTTCTTCGCCCGCTGGCCGTTGCGGATGCGGGTGAGCATATCACCCAGGGGATCGGTCAGTGCCATCGCTATTCCTTACCAGCTCGACTTGGTCACGCCCGGGATCATGCCCTTGTTGGCAAGATCACGGAGCTCGACGCGGCAGAGGCCGAACTTGCGATAATAGCCGCGCGGGCGGCCGGTGGTGGCGCAGCGGTTGCGCACGCGGGTGGGATTCCCATTACGCGGAATCTCGGCCAGCTTCAGGCGGGCGATGAGGCGCTCGGTATCGTCGAGCGACTCGTCGTTGGCCGTAGCCTTCAGGGCCGCGTACTTCGCAGCATACTTCTGAACCAGCTTCTTGCGACGCTCGTTCTTGTTCACGGAACTCAGTTTCGCCATGGACTTAAGCTCTCTTCTTCAAATCTGGGTCACGCGGCCTGCTGCTGTTCAGCAGCATCCAGCGGGAACGGGAAACCGAACAGGCGAAGCAGCTCGCGCGCTTCCTCGTCGGTCTTCGCGGTGGTGGTGACGATGATGTCCATGCCACGCACCTTCTCGATCTGGTCGTAGCTGATCTCCGGGAAGATGATCTGCTCCTTGAGACCCATCGCGTAGTTACCGCGACCGTCGAAGCTCTTCGGGTTCAGGCCACGGAAGTCGCGGATGCGGGGCATCGCGATCGTGATCAGACGATCGAGGAACTCGTACATGCGCTCACGACGCAGCGTGACCTTGCAGCCGATGGCCATGCCTTCGCGCAGCTTGAACTGGGCAATCGACTTCTTGGCCTTGGTGACGACGGGCTTCTGACCCGCGATCTTTTCCATTTCCTCGACGGCAGTCGTGACCTTCTTGCGGTCCTGCGTGCCCTCGCCCACGCCCATGTTGAGCGTGATCTTCTCGATCTTCGGGATCTCCATGACGTTCTTGTAACCGAACTTCTCGGTCATAGCCTTGGCGATCTGCTCGTCGTACTTGGTACGAAGACGCGGCGTGTACTTATCAGCCATCGATCGTCTCCCCGGACTTCACGGCCACACGGACCTTCTTGCCGTCCTTGGTTTCGAAACGGACGCGGGTCGCCTTGCCGTCCTTGGGATCGGCCAGGCTCACCTTCGAGATGTGTATCGGCGCCTCGCGACGGTCGATGCCGCCCTGCGGGTTGCCCTGCGTCGGCTTGCGGTGGCGCGTGGCGACGTTGATGCCCGAAACGAGCACCTTTTCGTCCTTCGGCAGCACCTGAAGGACGGTGCCGGTACGGCCCTTGTCCTTGCCCGAACGGACGACGACAGAGTCGCCCTTCTTGATCTTAGCGGCGGCCATTACAGCACCTCCGGCGCGAGCGAGATGATCTTCATGAAGCCACGGCCACGCAGTTCGCGGACCACGGGGCCGAAGATACGGGTGCCGATGGGCTCTTCGTTCTTGTTGATCAGCACGGCAGCATTGCTGTCGAAGCGGATCACCGAACCGTCGGCACGGCGCACGTCCTTGCGGGTGCGCACGATCACTGCACGGTGAACGTCGCCCTTCTTCACGCGAGCGCGCGGCTGGGCTTCCTTGATCGACACCACGATGATGTCGCCGACGCCGGCAAAACGACGCTTGGACCCGCCCAGTACCTTGATGCACTGGACGCGCTTTGCGCCGCTGTTGTCTGCGACGTCGAGATTGGACTGCATCTGGATCATTGATCCGGTTCCTTCTCAACTGGCTTGCCGGAACCAGTCCGGCAGTTCCAAAAATTTTGACTTAGACGTCGGCTTCGATTGCCGTGCCCTTGCCGGCCTGGACGCGGTCGATGACCTTCCACGTCTTGAGCTTCGACAGCGGCCGAGTTTCCTCGATGCGCACGGTCTCGCCGGCCTTGTAGGCATTGTCTTCGTCGTGGGCGTGATACTTCTTCGAGCGACGGATGATCTTCCCGTAGAGCGGGTGCTTCACCTTGCGCTCGACCTTCACGACCACGGTCTTGTCGGTCTTGTCGGAGACCACGGTCCCGATGAGAATACGCTTGGGCATCGTGAACTCCTTACGCCTTGGCCGACTGAGAACGCTCAGTCTGCAGCGTCTTGATGCGGGCGATGTCGCGGCGAACTTCCTTGATGCGCGCGGGGCGCTCCAGCTGGTTCGTGGCGGCCTGGAAACGCAGGTTGAACTGCTCGCGCTTCAGATCGCCGAGGTCAGCCGAAAGCTGATCGTCGGTCTTGGCGCGGAGGTCTTCGACCTTGTTCGAGTTCTTAGCGGCGGCCATCATTCGCCTCCCAGGTGCGAGGTGTCGCCGAGACGGGCAACGACCTTGGTCTTGATCGGCAGCTTCATCGCAGCGCGGCTGAAGGCCTCGGCGGCCAGCGGACCGGCAACGCCGTCGAGCTCGAACAGGATGCGGCCCGGCTTAACGCGAGCAGCCCAGTATTCGATCGAACCCTTGCCCTTACCCTGGCGGACTTCGGCGGGCTTCTTCGAAACCGGCACGTCCGGGAAGACGCGGATCCAGAGACGACCCTGGCGCTTGATGTGGCGCGTGATCGCACGACGGGCCGCTTCGATCTGGCGCGCGGTGATCCGCTCGGGCTCCAGGGCCTTGAGGCCGTAGGAACCGAAGTTCAGATCGGTGCCGCCCTTGGCGTCGCCCTTGATCCGGCCCTTGAAGGCCTTGCGGAACTTGGTTTTCTTAGGTTGCAGCATGGCTTAGTTCCTGCGGTCTTCGCGTGCCGGACGCACGCCGGAGGTCTGGGCCTCCATCATCAGACGGTCCTGCGCCATGGGATCATGACCCAGGATCTCACCCTTGAAGATCCAGCACTTGATGCCGATGATGCCATAGGCGGTCAGCGCTTCGGCTTCGGCATAGTCGATGTTGGCGCGCAGCGTGTGAAGCGGCACGCGACCTTCGCGATACCACTCGACGCGAGCGATTTCGGCGCCACCGAGACGGCCACCGCAGGTGATCTTGATGCCTTCGGCGCCGAGACGCAGAGCCGACTGCACGGCGCGCTTCATCGCACGGCGGAAAGCCACGCGGCGAACGAGCTGATCGGCGATGCCCTGAGCGACGAGCTTGGCATCGACTTCCGGCTTTCGGATCTCGACGATGTTCAGCTTCACTTCGCTGCTGGTCAGCTTGGCCAGCGCGGAGCGCAGCTTCTCGATGTCGGCGCCCTTCTTGCCGATGATGACGCCCGGACGAGCGGCATAGATCGACACGCGGCACAGCTTGGCGGGACGCTCGATCACGACCTTGGAGATCGCGGCCTGCGGCAGCGAGGTCATGATGAACTTGCGCATCTTGAGGTCTTCCTCAAGCATCGACGCATAGCTCTTGCCTTCGGCGTACCAGCGGCTGTCCCAGGTCCGGTTGATCTGGAGACGCAGACCGATGGGGTTGCTCTTATGACCCATGGATCAGGCCTCCTCGACTTCGCGGACCACGATGCGCAGCCGGCTGAACGGCTTCAGGATGCGCGTGGACTTGCCACGGCCGCGCGTGTGGAAACGCTTCATGGTGATCGACTTGCCCACGCTGGCTTCGGCGACCACGAGGGCGTCGACGTCCAGGTTGTGGTTGTTCTCGGCATTGGCGATCGCCGATGCGAGGACCTTCTTCGCGTCAACCGCCATGGCCTTCTTCGAGAAGGACAGGATGTTGAGTGCGTCCTCGGCCTTGCGGCCACGGATCAGCGCCGCGACCAGGTTCAGCTTCTGCGCCGACCCGCGGATCTGCGTGCCGACCGACAGGGCTTCCTTGTCGCCGACGCGACGGGGAGCTTTTTCCTTGCCCATTAGCGCTTGCCCTTCTTGTCGGCGGCGTGGCCGGGGAACGTGCGCGTGGGCGCGAATTCACCGAGCTTGTGGCCGACCATGTCCTCGTTGACCGAGACCGGGATGAACTTGTGACCGTTGTAGACGGTGAACGTCAGACCAACGAACTGCGGCAGGATCGTCGAGCGACGCGACCAGGTCTTGATCGGGGCGGCGCGGCTGGCATCCTGCGCGGCTTCCGCCTTCTTGAGCAGGTGCAGATCGACGAAGGGGCCTTTCCAGACGGAACGTGCCATGGCGGTTACCTCTTCTTCTTCGCGTGACGCGAACGGATAATCATCTTGTCCGTCTGCTTGTTGTTGCGGGTGCGCGCACCCTTGGTCGGCTTGCCCCAAGGCGTGACCGGATGACGGCCGCCCGAGGTCCGGCCTTCACCACCGCCGTGCGGGTGGTCGACCGGGTTCTTCGCAACACCGCGGGTCAGCGGACGCTTGCCCAGCCAGCGATTGCGGCCCGCCTTGGCGAGGTTCTGGTTCGAGTTGTCGGGGTTCGAGACCGCGCCAACCGTGCCCATGCAATCGCCGCGCAGGTAGCGCTGCTCGCCCGAGTTCAGACGAACGATGACCATGCCGCGGTCACGACCGACGAGCTGGACATAGGTGCCTGCCGAACGGGCGATCTGGCCGCCCTTGCCCGGCTTCATCTCCACGTTGTGGATGATGGTGCCGACCGGCATCTGCGACAGAAGCATGGCGTTGCCGGGCTTCACGTCGGTCTTCTCACCGGCGACCACCGTGTCGCCGACGGCGAGACGCTGGGGCGCGATGATGTAGGTCTGCTCGCCGTCTTCGTACTTGATCAGCGCGATGAAGGCCGTGCGGTTGGGATCGTATTCCAGACGCTCGACGGTGGCCGGCTGGTCCCACTTACGACGCTTGAAGTCGATGAAGCGGTACTTCTGCTTGTGGCCGCCGGCGATGCCGCGCGAGGTCACGTGACCCTTGTTGTTGCGGCCACCGGTCTTGTTCTTGCCTTCGGTCAGCGCCTTGAGGGGCTTGCCCTTCCAAAGCGACGACTTGTCGACGAGGATCAGACCGCGGCGCGCGGGGCTGGTCGGGTTGTAGTTCTTGAGTGCCATGGTCCGCGCCTCAGATTCCGCTGGTGACGTCGATCGACTGGCCAGCGGCCAGGGTGACGACAGCCTTCTTCACGTCCGAACGGCGATAGGGCTTGCCCTTCCACCGCTTGGTCTTGCCCTTCTGGGTCAGCGTGTTCACGCCCACCACCTTGACGTCGAACAGAGCCTCGACCGCAGCCTTGATCTGCGGCTTGGTGGCGCTCTCGGCGACCTTGAAGACGACCGCGTTGTGCTCGCTGAGCAGGGTCGACTTCTCGGTGATGTGCGGAGCCACGATCACGTCGTAGTGACGCGTGTCGATTGCATCCTTAGCCATTGAAACGCGCCTCCAGCTTTTCGACAGCGGCGCGCGTCAGCACCAGCGTATCATGCTTCAGGATGTCGTAGACGTTGGCGCCCACGGCCGGGAGCACATTGACGCCGATGAGGTTGCCGGCGGCGCGGGCGAAGCCAGCGTCGACCTGCTCACCGTCGATGACCAGAACCTTCTTGCCGAAGCCCGCCTTGGCGAGCTGGGCCGAAAGCGCCTTGGTCTTGGCGTCCTTGAGCTCGAGCGTGTCGACGATCACCAGACCCGACTGGGCCTTGGCCGAGAGGGCCATCTTGAGACCGAGTGCACGCACCTTCTTGTTCAGCGAGATGTCGAACTCGCGGCGACGAGCACCGTGAGCCTTACCACCGCCGATGAACACGGGAGCAGCGCGATCGCCGTGACGAGCGGTACCGCCGCCCTTCTGACGACCGAACTTCTTGCCCGTGCGAGCGACTTCCGAGCGCTCGCGGGTCGCACGGGCGATGCCGCGGCGATTCTCGAGCTGCCAGGTGACGACGCGGTGCAGGATGTCGGCGCGCGGCTCGAGACCGAACACGGCGTCCGAAAGCTCGATGTCGCCCTTGCCGGCCGAACCGTCGATGTTGGAAAGCTTGACCTTCACGACTTAGCCCTCCTGGCCTTCGGTCGCCTCGACAGCGACGGTCTCTTCGGCCGGCGTGTCGGCGGGGGCCGAATCGTTGCTGTTGGCGGCGCTCTTCAGGCCGGCGGGATAGGGAGCCTCGGCGTGGCGGGCGACCTTCACCGAGTCGACCACGGTCAGCCAGGTGTTCTTCGAGCCAGGGACCGAGCCCTTGACGAAGATCAGGCCGCGCTCGTCATCGACGCGCACGACTTCGAGGTTCTGCTGGGTGCGCTCGCGGTCACCCATGTGACCGGCCATCTTCTTGTTCTTGAAGACGCGACCCGGATCCTGGCGGTTACCCGTCGAACCGTGGGCACGGTGGCTGATCGAGACGCCGTGGGTGGCGCGCATACCGCCGAAGCCCCAACGCTTCATGGCACCGGCGAAGCCCTTGCCCTGCGTGTGACCGGCGACGTCGACCAGCTGACCCGGCACGAAGTGCGAGGCGGCGATCGTCGCGCCGACTTCGAGGACGGCGTCGTCGGCGACGCGGAACTCGACCAGACGCTGCTTGAGCGAAACCTGGGCCTTGGCGAAGTGCTCGCGCTGCGGCTTGGCGACGTTCTTCTGCTTGGCCTCACCGGCACCGAGCTGGACCGCAACGTAACCGTCACGCTCCGTCGTGCGGACCTGGACAACCTGATTATCTTCCAGCGCCAGAACGGTAACCGGCACGTGCCGTCCGTCTTCCTGGAAAAGGCGGGTCATCCCCACCTTCTTGGCGATCACGCCTGTGCGCATGATCCATTCTCCTACAGAGGCCTACGAGGACCATCCCCGCAGGCGTGTTCAGCCCTGAATGTGAAGCGAGCCCCGTCCGGGCTGAGTGCCATCCGCTGCCCTTGGGCTCTGGATGACGAGACGGGGGACGCTTGCCCGGCCAGATGCCCCGAAAGGCGAGACCGGAGGTATCCCTATGTCCCGGCAGACACATCCGCTTGGGAGGCCTGCCTAACCGGTCGAAGCCGGAAGGAAGTGGTCGGAAGCAGAAGCCCCGACCGAAAACTTAAGCCGCTCGCTTAGGCGAGCTTGATCTCGACGTTCACGCCGGCAGCCAGGTCGAGCTTCATCAGCGCGTCGACGGTGGCAGCGTTGGGCTGAACGATGTCCAGCAGGCGCTTGTACGTACGAACCTCGAACTGCTCACGCGACTTCTTGTCGATGTGCGGGCCGCGGTTGACGCAGAACTTCTCGATCTTCGTCGGCAGAGGAATGGGGCCCCGGATCAGCGCGCCGGTACGGCGGGCGGTGTCCGCGATTTCGCCGGTCGCCTGGTCGAGCACGCGGTGATCGAATGCCTTGAGGCGAATGCGGATATTCTGAGCTTCCATGTCCAACTACCGATGAGAAAGAGCCTTGGGCGCACGCGCCCGATCAATTGCGAAGCGCGCCCCTACTAGGCTTCGGGGATTCGTGCAAGGGCTTTTGGCCCATAAAATCCGCGGATTTCGGGAGATCCGCGACGGGATGCCACGAGACGCCACGAGAATCCCGAATCGGGCCCAGATCACGCCCTCCAGAACGGGCAAAGGCCCGGCCTCCCCGAAGGAAGACCGGGCCTTTCGAACCCGTCAGATCGCGAAGATTACTTCGTGATCTTGGCAACGACGCCCGAACCGACGGTGCGGCCGCCTTCGCGGATAGCGAAGCGGAGACCTTCGTCCATGGCGATCGGCGCGATCAGCTTGACCGACAGCGCGATGTTGTCGCCCGGCATGACCATCTCGGTGCCCTCGGGGAGGATGACCTCACCGGTGACGTCGGTCGTGCGGAAGTAGAACTGCGGACGATAGTTCGCGAAGAACGGCGTGTGACGGCCACCCTCGTCCTTCGACAGGACGTAAACCTCGGCCGAGAACTCGGTGTGCGGCGTGACCGAGCCGGGCTTGGCCAGAACCTGGCCGCGCTCGACGTCGTCGCGCTTCAGACCGCGAACCAGAGCACCGATGTTGTCGCCGGCTTCACCCTGATCGAGCAGCTTGCGGAACATTTCGACGCCGGTGACGGTGGTCTTCTGCGTGTCGCGGATGCCGATGACTTCGACTTCCTCGCCAACCTTGATGATGCCGGTCTCGACGCGGCCGGTGACGACCGTACCACGACCCGAGATCGAGAACACGTCTTCGACGGGCATCAGGAACGGCTTGTCGGTCGGACGCGGCGGCTGCGGGATCGCGGTGTCGACGGCGTTCATCAGGGCAACGATCGATTCCTTGCCGATGTTCTCGTCGCGGCCTTCGAGAGCGGCGAGAGCCGAACCCGGGATCACGGGGATGTTGTCGCCGTCGAAGCCGTACGAGCTGAGCAGCTCGCGGATTTCGAGCTCGACGAGCTCGAGGATCTCGGCGTCGTCGACCTGGTCGACCTTGTTCATGTAGACGACCAGAGCCGGCACGCCGACCTGGCGAGCGAGCAGGATGTGCTCGCGGGTCTGCGGCATCGGGCCGTCAGCGGCGTTCACGACCAGGATCGCGCCGTCCATCTGGGCGGCACCGGTGATCATGTTCTTGACGTAGTCAGCGTGACCCGGGCAGTCGACGTGCGCGTAGTGACGGGCAGCGGTCTCGTACTCGACGTGAGCGGTCGAGATCGTGATACCACGCTCGCGCTCTTCCGGAGCCTTGTCGATGTTCGCGAAGTCAACGGCTTCACCGCCGTTGATTTCAGCCATGATCTTGGTGATCGCTGCGGTCAGCGTGGTCTTGCCGTGGTCAACGTGACCGATGGTGCCGATGTTGCAGTGCGGCTTGTTCCGCTCAAACTTTGCCTTGGCCATTGTTCCAACCTTCTTTTCGCTTGAATTGAATCTGCGGGACGGAGTCGGCACCCGCTGAAACAGGCGCCGCCCCTAATCTGATCTTGCTGGTTAAGCAAGCTTCTCCTTGACCTCGGCCGCGACGTTCGCCGGGACCTCGTCGTAGTGGGAGAAGAACATCGAGTAGTTCGCTCGGCCCTGGGTGAACGAGCGGAGCTGGTTCACGTAACCGAACATGTTCGCCAGCGGCACCATGGCCTCGACGACCTGGGCATTGCCGCGGCTGTCGGTGCCCTGGATCTGGCCACGACGGCTGTTCATGTCGCCGATGACGTCGCCGAGATATTCCTCGGGGGTGACGACTTCGACCTTCATGATCGGCTCGAGCAGCTTGATGCCGGCCTTCTGGGCGACTTCACGCATGGCACCGCGACCGGCGATTTCGAAGGCCAGGGCCGACGAGTCGACGTCGTGGTAGGCACCGTCGTAGAGGTTGATCTCGAAGTCGATGATCGGGAAGCCGACCAGCGAGCCCGAGGCAGCCGTCTCGCGGAAGCCCTTTTCGATCGCGGGGATATATTCCTTCGGAATGTTACCGCCCTTGATCTCGTCCTTGAAGACGATGCCCGAACCGCGCTCGCCCGGCGTGACCTTGACCTTCACGCGACCGAACTGGCCGGTACCACCCGACTGCTTCTTGTGGGTGTAGTCGATGTCCACCGGCTTCGCGAGGTACTCGCGATAGGCAACCTGCGGCGCGCCGACGTTGGCTTCGACCTTGAACTCGCGACGCATGCGGTCGACGATGATGTCCAGGTGAAGTTCGCCCATGCCCTTGATGATCGTCTGGCCCGATTCGTGATCGGTCGAGACGCGGAACGAGGGATCCTCGGCCGAGAGACGGTTGAGCGCGACGCCCATCTTCTCCTGGTCGGCCTTGGTCTTGGGCTCCACCGACAGCTCGATGACCGGCTCGGGGAATTCCATGCGCTCGAGCACGATCGGCGCCTTTTCCGCGCAGAGCGTGTCGCCCGTGGTGGTTTCCTTCATGCCGGCCAGCGCGACGATGTCGCCGGCGTAGGCTTCTTCGATGTCCTTACGGTCGTTGGCGTGCATCTCGAGGATGCGGCCGACCTTTTCCTTCTTGTCCTTCACCGAGTTCAGGTACGAGCCCTTCGACAGGGTACCCGAGTAGATGCGGATGAAGGTGAGCGAGCCGACGAACGGATCGTTCATGACCTTGAAGGCCAGGGCCGAGAACGGCGCGGTGTCTTCGGGCGGACGGCTGTCCTTCTCGTCGCTGTCCATCTTGACGCCCTGGACGTCTTCGATGTCGAGCGGCGAAGGCAGGAAGTCGACGACGGCGTCGAGCAGGGGCTGAACGCCCTTGTTCTTGAACGCCGAGCCGCAGACGACCGGAACGAAGGCGTGGCCGAGCGTACCCTTGCGGATCAGCTTCTTGAGCGTCGCCACGTCGGGCTCGTTGCCTTCGAGATAGGCTTCCATCGCGTCGTCGTCCTGTTCGACGGCGAGTTCGATCAGCTCGGCACGATAGACCGCAGCCTCGTCGGCGAGGTCGGCCGGGATCTCTTCGTAGGTGAACTCGGCGCCCAGGCTCTCATCCTTCCAGATGATCGCGCGGTTGTGCACGAGGTCGACCAGACCCTTCAGGTCGGCTTCGAGGCCGATCGGAATGTAGAGCACGGCGGGCTTGGCACCGAGGCGGTCGATGATCGACTGCACGCAGTACTTGAAGTTCGCACCGGTGCGGTCGAGCTTGTTGATGAAGCACATGCGCGGCACGCCGTACTTGTCGGCCTGGCGCCACACGGTTTCCGACTGCGGCTCGACGCCGGCAACGCCGTCGAAGCACGCCACGGCACCGTCGAGCACGCGGAGCGAACGCTCGACTTCGATGGTGAAGTCGACGTGGCCCGGGGTGTCGATGATGTTGATGCGATATTCATCGCCCTGGCCGCTGTCGGCCTTCCAGAAGCAGGTCGTCGCGGCCGACGTGATCGTGATGCCGCGCTCCTGCTCCTGCTCCATCCAGTCCATGGTCGCGGCGCCGTCGTGCACTTCGCCGATCTTGTAGGACTTGCCGGTGTAGTACAGGATACGCTCGGTCGTCGTGGTCTTGCCGGCGTCGATGTGCGCCATGATACCGATGTTGCGGTATTTCTCGAGCGGATGGCCGCGTGCCATGATGAGTTCCTCGGAGATTTGGGGGAGCCTGGGTGAGGCTCCGCCCATATGGTTATGAAAGTTGCAGTTTGAAGACTGTGCCCAAACTTGCAGGGACCGAAGTTACCAGCGGTAGTGGCTGAACGCGCGGTTGGCGTCGGCCATGCGGTGGGTGTCTTCGCGCTTCTTGACCGCGTTGCCGCGGTTGTTGGCGGCGTCGAGCAGCTCGGCCGAGAGACGCGCCGACATGGTGGTCTCCGAACGGTTGCGAGCGGCGGTGATCAGCCAGCGGATGGCGAGAGCCTGGGCACGCTCGGGGCGAACCTCGACCGGGACCTGATAGGTCGCACCACCGACGCGGCGGCTGCGGACTTCGATCTGCGGCTTCACGTTGTCCAGCGCGTTGTGGAACAGCTGAACCGGATCGGCCTTGGCGCGGGTTTCCATGGTCTCGAGCGCACCGTAGACGATGCTTTCCGCGACCGACTTCTTACCGTCGAGCATGAGGTTGTTCATGAACTTCGACAGGATCTGATCCCCGAACTTGGGATCCGGCAGGATTTCCCGCTTCTCGGGACGACGACGACGTGACATCGGATGAATTCCTTAAACTTCGGACCGAACACCTGATCTGCGATCAGGTCGCCAGGTCAAAAAACCAGCGAAGGGTGGAAACCCTTACTTCGGACGCTTGGCGCCGTACTTCGAGCGCGACTGCTTGCGGTCCTTGACGCCCTGCGTGTCGAGCACGCCGCGCAGGACGTGGTAGCGCACGCCGGGAAGGTCGCGAACACGGCCGCCGCGGATCAGCACGACCGAGTGCTCCTGCAGGTTGTGGCCTTCGCCCGGGATGTACGAAATGACTTCGCGGCTGTTGGTCAGACGGATCTTGGCCACCTTGCGAAGTGCCGAGTTCGGCTTCTTCGGGGTCGTCGTGTAGACGCGGGTGCAGACGCCGCGCTTCTGCGGGTTCTGCTCCATCGCAGGGACCTTCGACTTGGTCTTCTGCGGCACGCGACCCTTGCGGATCAGCTGGTTGATAGTGGGCATGAAGTGCTCTTCACCTGTGTTGCCCGAACGACGGAATTGCCGCCCGGAAATGACGTTTCGAAAGCCGATGGAAGGTGAAGCATCACGACTGCACGGCACGCCCGAAAGCGGACCGTCTACAGTGTGAACCGAAACCCTCCACCCGGTCGAACCGCCGGGTTACTTTGACGGCTGACGCGAGGTACTCACCCCTCGCACGCGCCGGCAATGTTCAGCTCTATGTCCAGAGCCAGGACGATATCCTGACCCGGAAGCCGGCGCCCTTAGGCGGATTCGCCGGAGCGGTCAAGCGATGCCGCGCTCGGTGCGATAGGCGGCGATCAGCCCCTCGTACTCGTCCATCGCCGGAAAGCGTTCGAAGCTGCGCACCGCGCCGGTCGCGGCCCAGGGTAGTTTCTCGGCGGTCTGTGTCTCGGCCCAGGGCGCAAACCAGCCGGCGTCGTCGATCAGGGTGGCGCGAACGTTGACGAAGCCCATCGGACCGCGCGGCCTGGTGAAGACCCAGGACTTGCACCAGTCGCAATGATGATGGTCGGCCTCGTCGCCATGCAGGCCGCCGACCACCGTCTCGCCCGCGATCACCGCGAAACCGTCCTCGGGCATGATCAGTGTCGTCGAGAAGGCGCTCGCGGTCATCCGCTGGCAGCCGCGGCAGTGACAGACCGTTTCCATCCACGGCGCCGCGGTCAGCCGGAAACGCACCCGCCCGCAACGACAACCGCCTTCGAGCGGAAGCGCGGGCATTGCGTCGACCATCTGCCTGCTGCCGCCTATTTGAGCGCGCGGGCGCCGGCCTCGCCGACGGATTCGATGTCGCGGCCCACGCCCTTGACCGTGTTGCAGGCGCCCAGCGACGCGAGCAGGCCGCCCATCAGCGCGGCGATCAGTAGCTTACGACCAGTGTTCATGCGTCTTCCCGCCATAGCGTTGCACCCTTGCCCGCGTTCCTAGGCATGGCAGTCGCCAACGGCAAGCCACGCGCGCGCCGGCGCGTCCACCGAAACGACCGTGATGCATTTCACGACGGCCGGGCTCTGGGGGGCGATGAAACGATTCGGTGGGACTCGAAGGTCGTGTTAGCCTGATCGCCCACCATGGCACGCGAGAGGAGAACGGCCATGACGGAACTCACCTTGTGCCTCAATCGCGCACGCGAAGAGGTCCTGCTGGCACTCGGCGCCGAAAGCCCCGAGGATGAACGCCTTCACCGGAAGAAAGCCTTGCTGCTGACCGCGGAAGCGGTGCGCGACATCGACCGCGAGCCCGATGCGCCGCACGACTGGTCGCTGCTCGCGGCGACCTGACCCAAAGCCATCCACACACCAAGCCCACCGGCCTGTGAGCCATGCCAAAGCCGGCTGCCCAAAGCTGTCAGGCCAAAGCTGGTAGGCCAAAGCTGGTAGGGAAGCGGCCGGTGCGGATCGACCGCTTCCCCCTGTCCCCCGGCGATCGTACGGGGGCCAGTTCTCAAAACCGCACTAGACGCAAAGAAAAACGCTACCGGGTAACAGTACCCGCAGCCCGAACCTTCGCGATTATTGTCTTCGACCCGTGTATTCGCCTTCGAAGGCGCGTCATCCGCCAGGGCGCAACACAGCACCCCGCGCATCGAACCGCGCCGCAACCTCTTGATATGGCGAAATTCCCTTCATCGCCTCCATCCCGTTACCTGGTCCGGCCCTCACCGCTTTGGCGATGCAGGAACCGACCGGCTGTTATGTTTCCAAATTGCTCAGAATCCGAACGAAAGGTCAAGCAGAAACCCCCAATCGATTCGCGAGATCTTCGGGGATTATTTCCTAAGCACACTTAGTAATTCTTGGCGGTTACTCTGCGACGAAGACGATCGTCGATCGGGCGAGCCCTCGCCCGCGCCTTCACGACTTCTGGCTGGCGCGCGGCGTCGGCAGGATCGCCGCCTGCAGAGCCACGAAATCGGGACAGGCGGCGGCGCCGTCGATCCGCGCCTGGAGCGCGCGATAGTGCGCGAGCACGGCCTGTCCGGCGGGACTGACCCGCGCGCCGCCGCCGTGCGCCATGCCCGGCGAAGTCTCGACCAGCGGCGCCTGCCAGCAGCGGTTCATCGCATCGACGAGCAGCCAGGCACGGCGATAGCTCATGCCCATCGCCCGGCCCGCGGCCGAGATCGAACCATGCTGCGCGATCGCATCGAGCAGGTCGGCCTTGCCGGGCCCCATCGCGATCTCGTCGCCGCAATAGAGCTGGATCTTGAGCTTGAGCATCGCCTCGCCGGTCATGTCCGAACCCTAGCGCCTCGCGCCGTCCTCCGCGAGTCCGACTGAAAAAGATGCTTAATTTGCCGTTATTGGCGCATGGCCCCGCGTCATCGGGACCGATGAGGGGCATTTTGCAATGCAGCATTTTCCTTACAAGACGTTCCGACCTGCGGTAGACTGCGGCGACGAGGCAGCGCGCGGGGGGCGGCAGGTGGCTCAATACGATTTCATCGTCATCGGCAGCGGACCCTCGGGCAGGCGCGCCGCGATCCAGGCGGCCAAGCTCGGCAAGTCGGTGCTCGTGGTCGAAGGCCGCAAGCGCGTCGGCGGCGTCTCGGTGCACACGGGCACGATCCCCTCGAAGACCCTGCGCGAGACCGCGCTCAATCTCTCGGGCTGGCGCGAACGCGGCTTCTACGGCCGTTCGTACCGCGTGAAGAAGGAGATCGGCAGCGAGGACCTGTCGATGCGCCTCGGCAAGACGCTCGAGCATGAGGTCGACGTCCTCGAACACCAGTTCCTGCGCAACGGCGTCCACACCATGGAAGGTTTCGCGCGCTTCCAGGACGAACATCGCCTGATCGTCACCTCGCCCGACGGCAGCGAACTGCTGGTCGAGGGCGAGCGCATCCTGATCGCAGTCGGCACCGTGCCGTTCCGCCCCGACAACATCGACTTCGACGACGAGTGCATCCTCGACAGCGACGAAGTGGTCGACATGCCGCGGCTGCCGCGCTCGATCACCGTGGTCGGCGCCGGCGTCATCGGCATCGAATATGCGACGATCTTCTCGGCGCTCGACGTCCAGGTGACGATCATCGAGCCGCGCGAGACCTTCCTCGACTTCATCGACCGCGAGATCCTCGACGAATTCGTCCACCAGTTGCGCGATCGCGGCGTCACCTTCCGCCTCGGCGCGCCGGTGGTCTCGGTCGAGAAGGTCGGCAGCAAGGTCGTCACCAAGACGGGCGACGGCCGCACCGTGCGCACCGACATGCTGCTCTATTGCGCGGGCCGCATGGGCGCGACCGAGCACCTCGGGCTCGACGCCTGCGGCCTCGGCACCGATGGCCGCGGCCGGCTCAAGGTCGATCCCGACACCTTCCAGACCGAGGTCCCGCACGTCTATGCGACGGGCGACGTCATCGGCTTCCCCAGCCTCGCCTCCACCTCGATGGAACAGGGCCGCATCGCCGCCTGCCACGCCTTCGGCCTGCCCCTGCCCCCGGCACCCGCCTATTTCCCCTACGGCATCTACGCCGTGCCCGAGATCAGCACCGTCGGCATGAGCGAGCAGGAAGTGCGCGACAAGAAGATCAACTACGAATGCGGCATCGCCCGCATGCGCGAGACCAGCCGCGGCCACATCATGGGCCTCGACCAGGGCATGATGAAGATGATCTTCTCGATCAAGACGCGGCGCCTGCTCGGCGTCCACATCCTCGGCGAAGGCGCGACCGAGCTGATCCACATCGGCCAGGCCGTGCTCAACCTCAAGGGCACGGTCGACTACTTCATCGAGAACACGTTCAACTATCCGACCCTGGCCGAGGCCTACAAGATCGCCGCGCTCGACGCCTGGAACCGCATGCCGCGCGATTGAGCGTCAAGACGGCGCATCTGGAACCAAACCCCGCTCCGCCGATTGACTCGGCCGGAGGTTCCAGATGGCCGCTCGCGCATATTGGAAGGGGCAGATCCGCCTCGCGCTCGTCTCGATCCCGGTGGAGGTCTACAAGGCCACCAAATCGGGCGCGGCGATCTCGTTCCGGCAGATCCACGAGCCTTCGGGCAAGCCGATCAAGTATGAGAAGGTCGTCCCCGGCGTCGGCCCGGTCGACCGCGACGAGATCATCAAGGGCTACGAGGTGTCGAAGGGCAACTTCGTGCTGCTCGAGGACGAGGAGATCGAGGCGGTCAAGCTCGAGTCCAAGCGGACGCTCGATCTCGTCCAGTTCGTCGATGCCGATGCGATCGACGTGCTCTATTTCGACCAGCCCTATTACGTCGTCCCGGCCGACGAACTGGCCGAGGAGGCCTATGTCGTGCTGCGCGAGGCGCTGCGCAAATCGCGCAAGGTCGGGCTCGGCCAGCTGGCGATCAGGGGTCAGGAATTCCTCGTCAGCCTCAAGCCCTGCGGCCGCGGGCTGGTGCTCGAAACCTTGCGCTATGCCGACGAGGTGAACAAGGCGGCGAACTATTTCCGCGACATCCACGACAAGAAGCCCGACGCCGACCTGCTCGAACTGGCGACCACGCTGATCGACAAGAAATCGGGCAAGTTCGATGCCGGCGAGTATCACAACCGCTATATCGATGCGCTGCACCGGCTGATCGACAAGAAGGCCAAGTCCAAGGGCAAGCGCGTGATCGAGGAGGCCGACGAGCCCGGCGCGGTCCGCGGCAAGTCCAACGTCATCGACCTGATGGCGGCGCTCAAGGCCTCGGTCGAGGGCAAGAAGGCGGCACCGGCCGAGAAGAAGGCTCCAGGCCAAAAGGCAGCGCCCAAGAAGACCTCGGCCGCTACGAAGAAGCCTGCCGCCAAGGCGCCTGCCCGCAAGCGGGCCTGACATGGCCAGCCGCAGCAAGGATCCGCTGGCGACCTACAACGCCAAGCGCGATTTCAAGAAGACCGCCGAGCCCAAGGGCAAGCGCGCGCCGAGTGCCGCGGGCAACCGCTTCATCGTTCAGAAGCACGAGGCGACGCGGCTGCACTGGGATTTCCGGCTCGAGGTCGACGGCGTGCTCAAGTCCTGGGCCGTGACCAAGGGACCGAGCCTCGATCCCGCCGACAAACGGCTGGCCGTGCGGACCGAGGATCACCCGATGTCCTATGGCACTTTCGAGGGGACGATCCCCAAGGGCGAGTACGGCGGCGGCACGGTGATGCTGTGGGACCAGGGCACCTGGGAGCCGATCCCCGGCAAGAGCGCCAAGGACTTCGAAGACGGCCACCTGCATTTCGTGCTCCACGGCGAGCGGATGAAGGGCGAATGGCTGCTCGTGCGGATGAAGCCGCGCGGGAAGGAAACGCGCGAGAACTGGCTGCTCCGCAAGGTCGACGACAAGCATGCCGGCGGCTCGGGCGATCTGGTCGAGCGCGCGCTGTCGAGCGTGCTGACCGGCCGCTCGATGGCCGAGATCACCGCCGACAAGCAGGCCAGCCATTCGCTCAAGGGCAAGAAGGGTGAGGCCTTCGCGGCGGAGATGGAGAAGGCGGCAGCGCACAACCAGCGAAAGGCCAAGCCCGCAGGCAAAGCGGCCGCGGGCAAGCTGCCGAAGTTCGCAGCGCCGCAGCTAGCGACCTTGGTCGACGCAGTGCCGGCGGGGAACGACTGGCTGCACGAGATCAAGTTCGACGGCTACCGCGCGCTGATCGCCGTGTCGGGCCCCGACGTGCGCGTCTATACGCGCAAGGGGCTCGACTGGACCGACAAGTTCGGCCCGCTGGTCGCGGCCATCGCCGCGCTCGACCTGCCGCCCGCGCTGATCGACGGCGAGATCACCGCGCCGGGCAAGGACGGCAATCCGAGCTTCTCGGCGCTACAGGCCGAGTTGAAGCGCGGCCACGGTAGCCAGAAGAGCCCGCTCGATTTTCACGCCTTCGACCTGCTGTCGCTGAACGGCGAGGACCTGAAGGCCCTACCCCAGATCGAGCGCAAGGAACGGCTCGAAGCGCTGCTCGCCGATGCCCAACCGCCGATCCGAGTGGCCGACCACGTCGTCGGCGCGGGCGAGACGCTCTACGCGGCGATGTGCGAGGCGGGGATGGAAGGGATCATCTCGAAGCGCATCGAAGCGCCCTATCGCGGCACGCGCAGCAAGTCCTGGGTCAAGGTCAAGTGCACGCGGCGGCAGGAATTCGTCGTGATCGGCTGGACCAGGTCGAGCGCCAAGGCGCGGCCGTTCGCCTCGCTCTACCTCGCGCAGCACGAGGGCAAAGCGCTGATCTACAAGGGCAAGGTCGGCACGGGCTTCGACGCCGACACGCTCGCCGATCTCGCCGCCAGGATGAAGCCACTGGCGCGCGACACGCCCGCGGCGGAAGTCCCCCGCGCCGAAGCACGCGGCGGCCAGTGGATCACGCCCAAGCTCGTCGCCGAGATCGCCTTCGCCGAGATGACCGCGGACGGCCGCGTGCGCCATGGCTCGTTCCTCGGGCTGCGCAGCGACAAGCCGGCCAAGGCAGTGAAGCCCGAGAAGGCCCGGCCCGCGCCAGCGCCCGAGCCGGCGGTGAAGATCAGCAACCGCGACCGCGTGATCTTTCCCGAGAGCGGGCAGACCAAGGGGCAACTGGCGGACTACTACGCGCAGGTCGCGCCGCTAATGCTCGCGCACATGGCGGGCCGGCCGATCAGCCTCGTCCGCTGCCCGCAGGGTCGCGCGAAGAAGTGCTTCTTCCAGAAGCACGATTCCGGCACCTTCGGAAAGGACGTCCACCACGTACCGATCCGCGAGAAGGACGGCGGCCACGAGGACTATCTCCATGTCGAGAACGGCGCCGGCGTGCTGTCCTGCGTGCAGATGGGCACGATCGAGTTCCACGGCTGGGGTGCTCACGCCGCCCAGGTCGAGAAGCCCGATCGCATGGTCTTCGACCTCGATCCCGACGAAGGGCTCGACTGGGTCGAGGTCCGCCAGGCAGCCTTCGACCTGCGCGACCGGCTGGGCGACCTCGGCCTGACCAGCTTCGCGATGGTCTCGGGCGGCAAGGGCGTGCACGTCGTCGTGCCGCTGACACCTGGGCACGATTGGGACGCGCACAAGGATTTCTCCAAGCGCTTCGCCGAGGCCATGGCGCTGGCCGAACCCGACCGTTTCGTCGCGACGCTGTCCAAGGCCAAGCGCAAGGGCAAGATCTTCATCGACTACCTGCGCAACCAGCGCGGGAGCACCGCGGTCATGCCCTACTCGGCGCGGGCGCGACCCGGCGCGCCCGTCGCGGTGCCCGTCACCTGGGACGAGCTGAAAGACCTCGCCAGCCCCCACGAGTGGTCGATCGACGATGCGGCACGGCTCGTCGAAAGGGCGGATTCGCGTGCTTTCAAGGGGTGGGGCTTCGCCGCCCAGACCCTCCCCGAGATTTAGCTCCATTTCGGTCGGCCCGTCGTTCCAGGCGGGTCGTTTGGTCGATTTCAGACTCCCCGAGGGAGCCGAAGCTCCTCAGGTTCGTTGCTGAACCACGAGTTCCACACGCAACCACTTGGGAGTATTTCATCATGAAGAAGATCCTCACCGCCCTCGTCGCCACCTCGGCTCTCGGCATGACCGCGCCGGCTTTCGCCGCGCAGGATGCGGCGCCGGCCCCGGCTGCAGAGGCCCCGGCCGCTGCCGCCGCTACCGCCAAGGCTGGCGACACGGTCTATGATACGGCGGGCGAAGCCGTTGCCACGGTCGAGAGCGTCGAAGGTTCGAACGCCGTCTTGTCGACGGGCTCGAGCAAGGCCACCGTGCCGCTGAGCTCGCTGGCCAGCGGCCCCAAGGGACCGACAATCGGCATGACCAAGTCGCAGCTCGAAGCCGCGATCGCCGGTGCCAGCGGCGGTGCCGCGCCGACGAACAAGTAAGCTTCAGGATCCAGCATCCTGACATTCGACCGGTAGCCCCTCGGGGCTGCCGGTTTTGCTTTGTTCAGGCCGCGCGGTTCAGCGGCGCCAGCCGTTCGAGCACCACCTCGTCCGCCGCGGTCAGCAGGCCGCCGTCCTTCGGCATGACCTGCACCGCGACCTGATCGGCGCCGGCATCCCAATGCGCCTCGATCCGCTGGCCGATCGCCACGGCATCGCCCCAGGCGACCAGCGCATCGGCGACACGATCCGACACCGTCGGGCCGAGCTCGTCCTCGGAAAAGCCCATGCGCAGCAGGCTGTTGCGATAGTTCGGAATCCCCGCGAGCCCGGCGACCAGCCCGCGCCCCACGGTGCGCGCCTGCTCGGCATCGGTCTCGAGCAGAATCTTCTGCTCGACCAGCAGCAGCTTGCCCGGCCCCAGGATGCCGCGCGCCATGGCCGTATGTTCGGGCGTGGTGGCGAAGGGATGCGCGCCGTCGGCATGATCGCGCGCGAGTTCGAGCATCTTCGGCCCGAGCGCGGCGATCACGGTCTTCGGCGTCTCGGCCGGCGGCGGCCCGGCATAAGTCATGCCCGCCATGGCTTCGAGATAGGCGCGCATCGTCGCCACCGGCTTGCCCCAGGCCGTGTGCCCGCGCATGCCCTCGACGATGAACTGGTGGCTGGCGCCGAGCCCCAGCAGAAAACGTCCGCCCCACTGCTCGTTGAGCCCATATTGCGCGCCGAGCATCATCGTCGGGTCGCGCGAATAGATGTTGGCGACGCCGAGCGCGACCTGCAGCCGCTCGGTCCTGGCGAGGATCTTCGCCGCCAGCACCATCGGATCGCTACCCATACCGTCGTTGATCCAGAGCGTGCCGTAGCCCCAGCCCTCGAGCCGCCGCGCGAAAGCGACGAGGTCATCCGAGGGATAGCCGATCGTGTTGATCCAGACCGCCAGCTTGTCGATTCTCATGCGCTTGACCTTTCCCGCCTTTCCATCCCCAATACCCGCGGGAGAGACAAGACATATGACCGAAATCGAACGGCTGCTCGCGATCGAGGCGATCAAGCAGGTCAAGGCCAAGTACTTCTACGGCTTCGACCACAAGGACTGGGACCTGTGGCGGCGCGAAGTCTGGGCGCCCGAGGGGCGGCTCGAAGTGCCCGAGTTCCGGCCCGAGCCTTTCGCGCCGTTCGAGGAGGTGCTGAAATACGCTTCCGAAGCGGCGGCCGACCAAGTCTCGGTCCATCACGGCCATACGCCGGTCATCGACTTCGTCTCGGATGACGAGGCCAAGGTGATCTGGGCGATGGAGGACCGACTGTTCCGCAGCAAGGAGCACCCGCTCTACGACGGATCGACCTGGCTCCACGGCTGGGGGCACTACCACGAAACCTATGTCCGGCTGCCGCAAGGCTGGCGTCTGCTGGCCAGCCGGCTGACGCGGCTGCGCGTCGAGATGAAGCGGGTGTTCTGATGAGCTGGTCGGACCACATGTCGCCGGTCGAGTATCTGACCGCCATCGCCGAGATCGAACAGCTCAAGGCGCGCTACTTCTACGGTTACGACCACAAGGACTGGGCCTTCTGGCGCGACGAGGTATGGGCGCCCGACGGGCGGCTCGAAGTGCCCGAGATGGGCATGACCCTAGAACCGCGCGACGCGATGATTGCCTGGGTCGCCGAACAGGCGGCCGATCAGGTCTCGGTCCACCACGGGCACACGCCGATCATCGAGATCGTCTCGCCGACCGAGGCCACGGGCATTTGGGCGATGGAGGACCGGCTCTACCGCTCGAAGGAACATCCGCTCAACGGCGACACCCATTTCGTGCTCGGCTTCGGGCACTATCACGAACGCTACGTGAAGCTCGACGTGGGCTGGCGGATCCTGTCGACCCGGCTGACGCGCCTGCGGACGGTCTACGAGACCGTGATGTGAACTGAAGATCCTCCCCATTTTTGCGTAGCACAAATGGCGTGGTGGAGGGGTGGTTGCGCTAGTTACCCCTCCACCACCAGCCCCTGCGGGTCTGGCGGTCCCCCTCCCCGTTTGTGGCTTCGCCAAAAACAGGGAGGATCTTGAGCTTAGAACTTCACCGTCGCTTCCACACCGACGATCCGCGGATCGCCCCAGGCGAGGATGTTGCCGTAGCTCGAGCTTGAATTGCCGAAGGTCGTATAGCCGGCGTTAAACAGGTTCTTGGCATAGACCGCGAGCTCGAAAGCGTCGTCGGCCGTGCGCAGGCCCAGCCGTGCGTTGACCAGCCAGTAGGACGGCCCCGTGGAATCCGGCAGGACGCCGGGCAGGCCCGACTGCTGCCAGATGATCTCGTCGGTATAGGAGGCCAGCGCATTGCCGACGATCTTCCAGTGATCGCCGACCGGTTGCTGCAGGTCGGCGCCGAACGAGAACTGCCATTCGGGCGAATTGATCATCCGCGTGCCCGACAGGTCGAAGGGATCGAGCACCGGATTGCCGGCCAGGCGGAAGGTCCGGTACTTGGCGTTGAGATAGCCGGCCGAGGCGGTCAGGGTCAGCGGCTCGGCCACGCGCGCGGTCAGGCCCAGCTCGGCGCCGTAGGTCCGCGCCGAACCGGCGTTGACCACCGAGATCGAGACCAGCGGCGCGAAGGCGAAGCTGGGCGAAACGTGCGCGGCGACCTGGACGTCGCGATAGTCGTTGTAGAACAACGCGGCGGTCAACTGGACGCTGCGATCGAACAGCGGGGTGCGCAGGCCCAGTTCGTAGGAATCGACGGTCTCGCCGCGGAAGGCGCCGCCCTGGTTGATCGGATCGGGGAAGAAGCTGGTCGGCACCACCGGCACGATGCCGCCCGCCTTGAAGCCGCGCGCCCAGCGCGCATAGACGTTGCCGCCGCCCTCCAGGCTATATTTGAGCGTGGCCGAGGGCAGGAACTTCTCCTGCTTGAGCACGAAGGGATCCTGGGTGTTGGCGATCGGGTTGAACGAGATCGCGTCGTTCTTCTCGTTCACGTAGCGGCCCGAGACCGTGAGATTGAGCTTGTCGGTGAAGTCGTAGCCGAGCTGGGCATAGGCCGACCAGTTGGTCACCGTATAGCGCCCCGAGCCCGAGGGCAGGTTCGCGAGATAGGGGATGCCGCGGAAGATCGTGGTCGCGAGGCCGCCGTCGAACTTGGCCTGGAGATAGGACCCGCCGACGATCCAGCTCAGCGGCCCAGCGCCCGTCGAGGCCGCGCGCAGCTCCTGGTAGAAGGTCGACTTGTCGATGTTGACGCTGGCCGCGAGGAAGTTGAACGGCAGGAAGCCCAGTTCGGTCAGGAACTTCGAGTGGTTCTCGCGGTAGGCGGTGATCGAGGTGAGGTCGATGTTGTCGAGGCTCAGCACGGCCGTGCCCGAGACGCCGTAGTCCTTGAGCTTGACATAGCCCTCGCCGCGCTGCGCCGTGGTGAACTTCTCGGTCGGCTGGACGATCAGCCCGGCGAGGCTGGCGGGCGTGGTATTGGCGCCGGCATTGGCGTTGAACAGGCTCGAGGCGACGGCGATCGCATAGCCCGGCGTCAGGTTGTAGAGGCCGTTGCCGTTGTCGTCGTTCTTCTCGCTGTAGTCGCCGGCGATCGTGATCTTGAAGCGGTCGCTCGGGCGGAACAGCAGCTTGCCGCCGATCGCGGTGAAGTCCTCGGTGACGTAGCTGTCCTTGGCCGAAAGGCCGGCGTTGAGCTGCGCCGCGAACTGCGCCGCGGTGCCGAGGATCGGCGCGCCGGTGGCGCTGAAGCCGAGGATGCCCGAAGCCCCGCCGAGCGCCGGATTGGCCGGGAACATCGCCGGCGTATAGGCGACGGCATTGGGCGTGATGTTGTCGATGTAGCCGTCGTGGCTGCGCCGCTCGAAGGTCATCGACACGGCGAGCTGGTCGGTCAGCGGCAGGTTGACGTAGGTCGAGGCCTGAAAGGTGTTCTTCTCGCCATAGGAGGCGCGGAAGGTCGCCGCGGGGGCTTCGGTGCTCGGCTGGCGGGTGATGAGTTGACCGCGCCGCCCGTGGCGTTGCGGCCGTAGAGCGCGCCCGGCGCCCCTTTGATCACCTCGACCCGCTCGACGTCGACGAAGTTGTTGACCATCGAGCCGAACACGCGCGGGACTTCGTCGATGAAGGTCGCGACCGAAGGATCGGCGCCGACGAAGATCGAGTTGCCGATGCCGCGGATGAACATCTGGTTGTAGCCCGAGGCGTTCGACGTGGCGAAACCCGGGGTGGTCAGCTGGAGATCGCTCATCTGCTTGATACCGGCATTGGCGAGCTGGTCGGCGCTGGTCGCCTGGATCGACAGCGGCACGTCGAGCACGCTCTGCTGCTTGCGCTGGGCGGTGACGATGATCTCGTTGACCCCGCGGCTGTCGTCGCTGTCCTGCGCATAGGCGGGGACCGACAGCACGGCCAGCATCGCGGTTGCCAGACGGAGTCCGGGCTTGACGGCGTTCCTCATCACATCCTCCCACGTTGGCCCGGCGTTTTACCGATGCCTTCTTCCCAAGCCGGCGCCGCACGTCTTCGAACAATACGCCGCAGTCCTATTTCACCACGTCTATGACATTTGGCACCGTGGTTCCAGCACGATGTCTGGAACGAAAACCACCGGTGGACTTGGTTTGTCGATAGTGGGAGCTATCTTCGCGAAAAACGAATCCAGGAGGTGCGGATGGGCAAGGTGGTGGTGATTACGGGTGCGGGCTCGGGCCTCGGGCGAGCGATGGCGCGACGGCTTGCACGCGAGGGGCACCGGCTGGTGCTGCTCGGGCGGTCGCTGGGCAAGGTCGAGGCCGTGGCCGAGGAGATCGGTGGCGGCGCCTTTGCCTTGTCCTGCGACGTCGGCGACGTCGGCAGCGTGCGATCGGCCTTTGCCGCGATCGCCGAGCGCGAGCCGCGCATCGACGTGCTGATCAACAATGCCGCGGTCTACGAGCCTTTCATGATCGACGAAGGCAGCGACGAACAGATCGCCCAGGCGCTCGACACCAATCTCGCCGGAACGATCCACGTCACCCGCGCGGCGCTCGCGCAGATGGGCGAAGGCAGCCATATCATCAACATCAGCACGCGCACGGTCGCCGAGCCGGCGGTGATGCTCGCGCTCTACCAGACGAGCAAGGCCGGGCTGGAGCGCTTCACCAAGACCCTGCGCGAGGAAGTGGCCGAGCGCGGCATCCGCGTGTCGATGCTACGCGCCGCGGGCATGATGGAAGAGGGCATGACGATGAACATGTCGCCCGAAGTCTTCGCCCGCTTCCGCGAGGAGCGCGCCAAGCGGAAGATCGGCTACAACGCGGTCAGCCAGTTCGCCTCGGTGGCCGACATGCTGCCCTGGCTGATCGACCTGCCCGCCGACGTCGCCGTGACCGAGCTGATGCTCGAGGCCCGCGCGACCTGACCTTGCTCGCCCCGGCGGCGGGACAGACCGAGGACCCAAAGCGCGCCCTGCGCGTTGAGCCTGTCTGACCGATCGCGCTGGGAGAGACGAGGCATGGATGCTGCGGAGGTGTTCACCAAGCTGGACTGCGAGCTACACCCCGACCCGTCCCGCACCGTCATCCGGCCTTTCCATTTCGCCTATCCCCAGGCTTTCGCTGCAGGCGGCCCAACCCGCCTGCAGCGCGTGGCGCAGCGCATCGGCTCGCTCGACGCCGAGGTGCGCGAGCGCATGCTCGCGTTCCTGCAGGGGCCGATGCACGAGCGCCATTGCAATGCCGAAGCGACTTTCGCGCGCCAGGTCGAATGCCTGACCGACGAGCTCGGCGACACGCCCGCGCTCGACGACCGCGAAAGCCTGCTGCTCGGCGCCTATCTGAGCCAGGAATATGCCTTCGAATCCGCCGCGCTGTTCAATCCCAGCATCGTGCGCATTCCGGGAACCGACGGCACGATCGACGACGCCGAAAAACGAGGGCCCCACTTCCTGCTCTCGCTGCGCGGCATCGGCGAGGGCCACGTCTCCTCGGTCACCTTCCGCACGGGCACCTGGGACGGCGACCGCGCACTCACGATCGATCCGGCCAGCCCGCACTGTATCCCGCCGCGGATCGAGAGCGACAGCGAAGGCTGGGTGCGGCTGCAATGCGACGAGAGCCAGGACGTCTCGGAAACCGTGGTCTTCCCCGTGCTGCCCTCGCAGCGCCAGGGGATCGAGGACTTGCGCATGGTCGGTTTCCGCGACGACGACGGCAGCGAGCAGGTCATCGGCACCTATACCGCCTACGACGGCCGCAAGGTCCGCCAGGAACTGCTGCGCGGCATCGACCTCAGGACCTTCGAGATGCGGCCGCTGACCGGGGCGATGACCGGCTACAAGGGCATGGCGCTGTTCCCGCGCCGGATCGACGGCCAATACGTGATGCTGGGCCGGCAAGACGGCGAGAACGTCTGGCTGCTGCGCTCCGACGATCTCTACACCTGGGAGACCGGCAAGCCGATCATGGCGCCGCGCTATCCCTGGGAATTCGTGCAGATCGGCAATTGCGGCTCGCCGATCGAGATCGCCGAGGGCTGGCTGGTCTTCACCCACGGCGTCGGCCTGGTGCGCGGCTATGCCATCGGCGCCTGCCTGCTCGACAAGGCCGATCCGTCGCGCGTGCTGGCACGGACCCGCGCGCCGGTAGTCTACCCCAGCGCCGAGCAGCGCGGCGGCTACGTGCCCAACGTCACCTACAGCTGCGGCGCGCTGGTCCACGGACGGAGGGTCCTGCTGCCCTTCGGCGTGGCCGACGAGTTCACCGCCTTCGCCGTCGCCGAGCTCGACGATCTGCTGGCGGTGATGGTGGCGGCGTAGGGCGACCTACGATCCTCCCCTTCCGGGGGAGGTGGCAGCCCGCAGGGCTGACGGAGGGGGCTGCAGTTGGACGAGAACGTCGCCCGCGCCGCGCCCCCTCCACCACCCGCTGCGCGGGCGGTCCCCCTCCCCCGACGGGGGAGGATCCAAGCTAGGTAGGCCTCAATCCCCCTGCCGCGCGTCGAACGACACGCGCGCGCTTTCGATGTTGTCCAGGTTCGCCTCGATCCAGGTGCCGATCCGCAAGGCCTGGTCCGCCAGCGACGTGCCGAGTTCGGTCAGCGCATAGACCACCTGCGGCGGCACCGTCGGGTGGACCGTGCGTTCGACCATGCCGTCGCGTTCGAGCGCGCGGAGCGTGCGCGTCAGCATCTGCTGCGAGATGCCGGCGACGCCGCGGCGCAGCTGGTTGAAGCGCAGCGGACCCTCGCCCAAGGTCACCACCACGGGCAGGGTCCAGCGATCGCCGATCCGCGCGAGATGCTCGGCCAGCTTGCCGCACTTCTGGTGCCCGCGGGTGCTGACGGTGGCGGTCATATCCATGTGGCGGTCATACCGGTGTGACTAGGTCCCAAAAAAATGCGTTCTTGGCGCGTCGGATGGCGCTCCATAGCTAGCTGGGGTCTTTGCACCAGTTTGGATAGCCCCGATGAAACTCCTCCATATCGATTCCTCGATCCAGTCCGAAGCCTCGGCCAGCCGCCTGCTCTCCGCCGCCGTGGTCGCGCAGCTCAAGGAGCACGATCCCGCGATCGAGGTCACCTATCGCGATCTCGCCGCCGATCCGCTGCCGCACCTGACGCTCGACCGCTTCGGCAGCGCCGAGGGCGAGGCCGTGCTCGAAGAATTCCTCTCGGCCGACGTGCTCGTGATCGGTGCACCGATGTACAATTTCGGCATTCCCAGCCAGCTCAAGGCCTGGTTCGATCATGTGCTGATCGCGGGGCGCACCTTCCGCTATACCGCGACCGGCCCCGAAGGCCTGGCCGGCGACAAGCGCGTCATCATCACCGCCTCGCGCGGCGGCTATTATGGCAAGGCGAGCCCCGGCGAGGCGAACGAGCACGCCGAGAGCCACCTGCGCGCCATGCTGGGCTTCGCGGGGATCACCGATCCGCAGGTCGTCATCGCCGAAGGCGTGGCCATCGGCCCCGAACATCGCCAGCAGGCGCTGGATGCAGCCCTGGCCTGGATCGACGACGTCACGCCGGTCGCCACCACGGCCTAGATCATCGTCGTCACGCGCGGGGCCGGCCCGATGGCCATGTCTCGGCCGGCCCCGCGCGTTCGGTCAGAAGTCGTAGCGCAGCGCGGCCGACACCGTCCGCCCGTTGATCGCGCGGCCCGAGCCGATGCCGTTGGCGGGCACGGTGCTCTGCGAGATCTCGAAGAAGCCGATCTTGTCGAACAGGTTGTAGGCGTTGACCATCAGCTGGACGCGCTCGACCGGACGGAACTGGACGAAGGCGTTGACCACGGTGAAGCCCGGCATCTTGAGCAGGTTGCTGTCCTGCGCATAGGAGCTGGTGATCGTCACCACGTTGGCGCCGACGGTGAAAAGCTCGGTCTCGTACTGCGGCGTCGCCTGCAGGGTCCAGGCCGGCTGGTGGCGCGGTTCCTTGCCGGTCAGCGTCGGGTCGAGCTTGTCCTCGGTAATCTTGGCCTTGGTATAGGTTGCCCCCGCGGTCACGCTGAACGGGCCGGTGCGATAGGAGCCTTCGAGCTCCAGGCCATAGGCGCGATAGGAGCGGAAGGTCCGGTTGGCCGAGCCGTTGAGCACGTTGTGGTCGTCGGCATGGGCCAGGAAGGCCGTGCCGTTCAGGGTCGCGTTCGAGGTGCGGAACTTGAAGCCGCCTTCGAGCTGGCGGACCTCGTCGTACTTGTCCTTGCTGTCGGCGACGCTGCCGTCGGTCGTGCTGACGATCGGCGTGAACAGGATCTTGTCGGCATTGGCGCGACCGCCGCGGCTGTAGCGCGCGAAGGCCGAGAGCTGTTCGGCGATGCGATAGTTCACGCCCGCCGAATAGCTGAGATAGCCGTAGTTGTAGTTCACCGGCGCCGGCTGGGTCAGCGGCAGGTAGGCGACGCTGCGCTCGGGCGCGGTGATCACGCCATCGCCGTTCATGTCCTGGGTGACCAGGCCGACGCGCCCGCCTTCGAGGTCGGCACCGAACAGCTGGCCGCGTACGCGACCGCTGTCGTAGCGCAGGCTGCCGCCGATCGCGACCTTGCCGACGTGATAGTTCACCGAGGCATAGGGCGCGGTGATGTTGTACTTCACGTCGAAGATGCGGCGGAACTTGCTCGTCCGGCCGCGGCCATAGGCATAGTAGCCATCGACCGTCTGCGGCACGCCGGTGGCGCTGGTGATGTTGACCATCGCCGTCTGCGCATCGCCGGCGACGTCGGCGTCGAAGGCCGAGTGCAGCCATTCGGACTTGAGCGTCTGGATCGCCTTGTAGAGGCCGGCGGTGACCGTGAGGTTACCCTCGCCCAGACGCCAGACGCGCGTCGCGCGGAAGTCGTTGGTGAAGTTGTCGAGGCTGCGCGCGCGCGTCTCGGCCATGTAGAACAGCGCGAGCAGGCCGTTGCCGTTGGCGTTGGTCGGTACGAGTTGGCCCGCGTTCGGCCCGCTGGCATAGCGCGCCACCGCGCCGGCGCCGGCCTGTGAGGCGGCGAAGGCGGTGACCGTGTCGGCCGTGTTCGGGAACACGCGGAGGAAATCACCCTTGTTCGCCGAATAGCGCGCGCGGTCGGTCAGGGTGAAGCCGCCCACTTCGAACTGCGCCTCGAGGCCCACCGATTTCGACACCGGATGCATGCCGTACTTGAGCGGGAACTTCTGCAGCTTGTTCTCGCCGTCGAGCGTGACCACCGGCCCGATATAGGGCGAGAGCACCGAATCCTTGCGGATGTCGAAGCCTGGCAGGTTGGCGATCGTCGGATTGCTGTCGGTGCCCGTCAGCTTGAAGAAATAGGGCGCGAAGGTCGGCGAGCGATCGTCGAGATACTTGGCGTGGACGCGAATGTAGCCGTTGCTGAACTGCTTGGTGATGTTCGCGCGGATCTGGCCGCCCTTGTAGCCGGTGAAGCCGATGTTCCGTGGGCCTTCGCCCCAGCGGTAGAATCCGCCGACGTGGAAGCGCAGGCTGTCGCTCAGCTTGCCGCCGTAGTCGGCGTCGAAGCGATTCTCGCCGTAGTCGAGGCCCTTGGTGAACTGGATCGAGCCGCCCTGCGTCTCGCCGGTCTTGGAGATCAGGTTGATCAGGCCGCCCGGCGAATCCGAGGCGAAGGTCGAGGCCGAACCGCCGCGGATCGACTCGATCTGCGCGAGGTTGAAGTCGGCGCGCGAGAAGACGTCGGCACCGAAGTTGAAGAAGTCGCCGAACTCGATGACGGGCAGGCCGTCTTCCTGAATCTGCATGTACTTTGAGCCGCCGGCCGCCAGCGGCAGGCCGCGCACGGTATAGTTGGCATTGCCCTCGCCGATGCCCGATTCGACGCGCAGGCCCGGCATCGTGCGCAGGATGTCCGCGAGCGGGCGCGGTCCGAGCTTTTCGGCTTCGCTGCCGCGCAGCGCGCTGGTCGAGGTGGCGCTGTCGAGGCGATCGCGGCCCTTGGCGACGCCGGTGGAGAACACCTCCTGGTTGGCATTCTCGGCCTGAGGCTTGGCGGTGACGACAGGTGCGGTCTGGGTGGGCGCCGACTGAGCGAGCGCCGGCAGGGCGTGGAGCAGCGAGGCTCCCGCGAGCAGATAAACGGCCTTCTTCATGTAAAAATGAATCCCGGTTGCCGCCATCCGCACTTGGCGTGGTTTCCCGCGGATTCACTTAGGGGAACTATGGTGGATACCGCCCTTCCGCCGTCCCTCGTAGAAACACATAGACGGCACCGATGAGACCGACGCCGACACAAACGATCGATCAACCCTTCACAACCGCCGCAAAAATCGTCAAAGGGCCGCGCGATGGCAGGATATAGAGAACCTGGATTCCAGGACAGAGTGGCAGCCGCAACCCAAGCGCGCGCCAAGGCACTGGCGAAGTTGAAGGCGAAGCCCGCGGTCGACCCGGCCGAGCAGGCGGAGCGCGTCGCCAGGGAGCAGGCGCGCGAGGCCGAGCGGCTGGAGAAGGCCAAGGCGGCCAAGGCCGAGCGCGAGGCCAAGGCCGAGGCGCGCCGCGCCGAAGCGCAGGCCAAGGCCGAAGCGGCAGCCGCTTCCGCCGCCAAGCCGCAAAAGACCGAGGCCGAACTCAAGGCGGCCCGCGACGCGCGCTATGCCGCGCGCAAGGCTCGCAAGAAGTAGCGCGAGAGACCGCCGCTAGAAGGCGAACAGCGCGGCGATGATGACGGTGAAGACGATCGATTCGATCAGTCCGATCGACGCCGTCAACATTGCCGCCGGAAGCGACTGGTCGAGCTTGAGCGCGAACCAGCGCACCTGCAGCAGCCCGTAGAACAGGAAGGCCGCGGCGACGATCCCGAGGCCGATCGCGGCAGCCGCCGCGACGGGCAGGTGCGTCATGCTCGCGCCCAGGCTCAGCATCAGCGCGAAGGGCGCCACGGCATAGCACTGCGCGTAGAACGGTGCCTTGAGCGTCTCGCGATCGAGGTCGAGCGCGCTCTTGCGCACCATGCGCGTGGCCAGCACCAGCGGAAACATGCCGAACAGCATCAGGCGCAGCAGCAGCAGGGTGGTGTTGTCGTTGACCAGCGCGGCCAGGCCATGCCGGCTCGCGACCACCGGATTGACGCCGAACACGGTCAGCTCGATCGCCTGGCAGACCATCAGGGTCAGGATCAGGAACACCGGCGGGCTGACCGCGGCACGGTACTGGTCGTCCTGCGGCAGGGCCAGTTGCGCCTCGGCATAGTCCATCGTCTGCAGCGGATGGCGCAGGATCCTGACCATCGTGACGGGGAAGAACACGAGCCAGCTCATCAGCTCGTAGAGAAACTCGTCGAGCGAATTCAGCCACTGGACGAAATTCATGGGCGGCGCAGTCCCTTCGCGAATGCCCGAAATGGCGCGCCCGGCAGGGTTCGAACCTGCAACAACCCGCTTAGAAGGCGGGGACTCTATCCAGTTGAGCTACGGGCGCGTTGCCGCATCTCATAGCGGCCTTCGCCTTGCGCGCAAACCGCGATAGGGTCCACCGCGGGGCATAACGAGCGGAGGGGGCAAGCGGTGCGGGCGTTCACGGTCCAGGTCGAGGAGACGGCGCTCGCCGAGCTGCAGCAGCGGCTGGCGGCAACGCGCTGGCTCGACGACCCTACCGGCGGCGCCCCCGGCTATGGCGCCGAACTCGCCTTCGTTCGCGCACTCTGCGCCCATTGGGCCGAGCACTTCGACTGGCGCGCGGTCGAGGCGCGGCTCAACGCCCAGCCGCAAGTGATCGCCGAGATCGACGGGATCGCGATCCACGCGATCCACCGCCGGTCGTCGCGGCCCGATGCCGTGCCGCTGCTGCTGCTCCACGGCTGGCCGAGTTCGGTGCTCGAATTTCTCGATCTCTGCGAACCGCTGGCCGAACCCGCGGCGGACGACGCGCCGGCCTTCCATGTGATCGCCCCCTCGCTGCCCGGCTACGGCTGGTCGACCACGCGCTCCGGCGTCTCGCCACGCCGCATCGCCGCGCAGATGGCCGAACTGATGACCCGGCTCGGCTACGATCGCTTCCTGATCCAGGGCGGCAACTGGGGCAGCGGCATAGGCACCGAGATCGCGCGCGAATGGCCCGAGCGGGTGATCGGCCTGCACCTCAACTCGGTCAACGGCAGCGCGCCGCCGGTCGAGGCCGGCGTGGTGCTCTCGCCCGCCGACCAGGCGCTCGCCGACATCTATGCCGGCCTGCTGCGCGCGCCGCATTTCAACCTCGTCGCCCAGGCGCCGCTGTCGGTGGCCCACGCGATGAACGACAGCCCCGCGGGCCTGCTCGCCTGGCTCGGCGAGCGGCTGCGCGACTGGGCCGACCTCGCCCTGCCCGGCAATCCCGGCCTCGCGCCCGACTGGATCGTCGCGACCACGGCGCTCTACTGGTTCACCGGCACGGCCGCCTCGTCGCAGATGCTCTATCGCGAGGCCGTGCACGATCCCGTGCCCGAACGCTTCGTCACCGTGCCGACGGGCGTGGCCCATTTCGCCGCCGAGCTGGTGATGATCCCGCGCCCCTGGGCCGAGCGGCACTACAACCTGGTCCGCTGGAGCGAAATCGCGCAGGGCGGACACTATCCGGCGATCGAGGTGCCCGAACTGTTCCTCGAAGATGTGCGCAGTTTCGCGCAGATGCTTTGCGCGCCCGAAAAGACAGGATAGGCAAGCGCCATGGATCAGCCGCTTTCCCGCATCGAGGGCAGTTCCGGCGCGCGCCGGCACTTCCGTTACTTCGAATATGCCATGGCCGCCTTCGTGGCGATCCTGCTGCTGTCGAACCTGATCGGCGCGGCGAAGCTGGCGACCGTCTGGGGCTTCACCTTCGGCGCGGGCATCCTGTTCTTCCCCGTGTCCTACGTGCTCGGCGACGTGCTGACCGAGGTCTACGGCTATGCCAATGCGCGCCGCTGCGTCTGGGCGGGCACGGTCGCGCTGATCTTCATGGCCTTCATGTCCTATGTCGTCGTCGCCATGCCGCCCTCGCCGACCTGGGGCTGCGCCTCGAGCGGCGACCCAGTCTTCGCCGCATTGGGCCTCGATCCGGGCACGATCTGCCAATCGACCTACGTCTCGGTCTTCGGCTCCACCTGGCGCATCGTCGCGGCCTCGGTCGTGGCCTTCTGGGCCGGCGAATTCGTCAACGCCTTCGTCATGGCCAAGCTCAAGATCTTCACCCAGGGCAAGCACCTGTGGAGCCGCACGATCGGCTCGACCGTGTTCGGCCAGGCCGTGGACTCGGCGCTGTTCTACCCGATCGCCTTCCTCGGCATCTGGGAAACGCACGACGTGGTCATGGTCATGGTCACCAATTGGGCGATGAAGGTGGGCTGGGAAGTGATCCTGACCCCCGCGACCTATGCCGTCGTCGGCTGGCTCAAGAACCGCGAGGGGGTCGACGTGTTCGACACCGACACCGAGTTCTCGCCCTTCGCCAAGACGGAATCGGTCTAGCACCCCATATCGCCACGATGGCGCTCGATCGCATCCTGCTGTCCGACTTCCGCAACCACCACGAGACGCGGATCGAGGGCACGCATCAGTTCAACCTGCTCGTGGGCGAAAACGGTGCGGGCAAGACCAACGTGCTCGAAGCGATCTCGTTGTTCGCGCCCGGCCGCGGCCTGCGCCGTGCGCAACTCGCCGACATGCCCGCACAGGCCGGTCCGGGCGGCTTCGCGATCAGCGCCGAGCTGGCGACGCCGGCGGGCCCGGTGCGGCTCGGCACCGGCACCAGCGCCGAGGCTCCCGGCCGCCGCGTCGTCCAGGTCAACCAGGCCTCGGCGCCGGCGGTGCGGCTCGGCGAATGGCTGTCCATCGGCTGGCTGACCCCGGCGATGGACCGGCTCTTCGCCGAGGGCGCGGGCGCGCGGCGGCGCTTTCTCGATCGGCTGGTGCTCGCACTCGAACCCGCGCATGCCAAGCAGGCGGCGCGGCTCGAAGCGGCGCTGCGCGAACGCAATCGCCTGCTGTCAGGAGACGTGGAGCCCGATCCCGCTTGGCTCGACGCGATCGAGGCGCAGGTCGCCGAGGCCGGCGCGGCCGTGGCCCAGGCCCGCGCACGGCTGGTCGAGCGGCTGCAGACCGCGCTGCTCGCCCTGCCCGAAGCGCCTTTCGCGCGGCCTTCGCTGGCCTATGTGCCCGGCGGGCCGCTCGACCGCGACGACCTGACGCGCGCGCTCGCCGAGGGCCGACGGCGCGATCGCGCCGCGCAGCGGACCCTGGTGGGGCCGCATCGCGACGAGCTCGCCGTGACCATGGCGGGCAAGGAACAACCCGCCGCCGACTGCTCGACCGGCGAGCAGAAGGCCATGCTGATCGCGATCACCTTGGCCCATGCCGGGCTCGATCTCGATATATCGGATGACACCGCCCGGCCGCGCCTGCTGCTGCTCGACGAGGTCGCCGCCCATCTCGATCCGCTGCGACGCGAGGCGCTGTTCGACCGGCTCCGCGCCGGCGGCGCACAGATCTGGCTGACCGGGACCGAACTGCCGCCCTTCGCCGCGATCGAAGCCGAGGCCGCGGTCTGGCGCGTCAGCGAGGGGGCGGTGGAGCGGCTGTCTTAGCCGCCGTCTCGGGCAAGGCCCCCGCCACCTGTTCCACCGTCGCCGCGACGATCGCCTCGAGGCCCTGCGCGGTCGGGTGGATGTGGTCCTGCTGGATCAGGTCGGGCCGGCCGATCACCGCCTGGAGGAAGAACGGCACCAGCACCGCGCCGTGCTTCTTGGCCAGCGACGGGAAGATCGGATCGAACTTGGCGCGATATTCGGGGCCCATGTTCGGCGGGGCCAGCAGGCCCATGATCACCGCCTTGATCTTGCGCCTGTCGAGCTCGGTCAGGATCGCGTCGAGATTCTCGCGCGTCTGCTCGGGCGGCAGGCCGCGCAGCATGTCGTTGCCGCCAAGGCTGATGATGACGAGATCGGGCGCGCGCTCCTGGTTGTCGAGCGTGAAGGCCAGCCGCGCGCGGCCCTCGGCCGAGGTGTTGCCCGATACGCCGGCATTGGCGATCCGCGCGTTGACGCCCCGCGCGCGCAGCGCCGCTTCGAGCTTGACCGGATAGGCCTGGTCCGAAGCGAGGCCATAGCCGGCGAACAGGCTGTCGCCGAGCGCGAGCACGCGCACCTCCTGCCCCATCACCGGGATTTCCGGGCGGGCTTCGACGCTCTGCTCCTCGCTGGGCGACGGTGTCGGCGCCGGTTCTGCACCGCCGCATCCCGTCAGCAAGAGCGCGCTTGTAATCAGCAGGCCCGCGTACAATTTCATACAGATGTCTCCTTGCCCGACGCGGCATAGCTATGCCATCTCCCCCGCGTGACAAGCCCCCAGCCCGCCATTTCGGCGCAGAACCTGACCCTCACTCTCGGTAGCGGCGAGAGCGCGGTCGCCATTCTCAAGGGGCTCGATCTCGTCGTCCCGCAAGGGCAGACCCTGGCGCTGCTCGGCCCCTCGGGCTCGGGCAAGAGCTCGCTGATGGCCGTGCTGTCAGGGCTCGAACGCGCCTCTTCGGGCAGCCTGACGGTCGCCGGCGAGGATTTCGGCAAGCTCGACGAGGACGGCCTGGCCCGCGCGCGGCGCGGCCGCATCGGCATCGTGCTCCAGGCCTTCCACCTGCTGCCGACGATGACCGCGCTCGAAAACGTCGCCACGCCGATGGAACTGGCCGGCATGCCCGATGCCCAGGAACGCGCGGCGGCCGAACTGACCGCGGTCGGGCTCGGCCACCGGCTCACGCACTATCCGGCGCAGCTTTCGGGCGGCGAGCAGCAGCGCGTCGCCATCGCCCGCGCCATCGCCCCGCGCCCCACCCTGATCTTCGCCGACGAGCCCACGGGGAATCTCGACGCCGCGACGGGTTCGGACATCATCGACCTGCTCTTCGCCCGCCGCGCCGAGACCCAGGCGACCTTGGTCATCATCACCCACGACACCGCGCTGGCCGACCATTGCGAGCGCGTCGTGACGATCGGGGACGGCAGAATCGCGAGCGATACCGCCGCGTGAGCGCAGCTCCCCTCCCCTGGTCCACCGCCTGGCGTATCGCCCGGCGCGATCTCAACGCGCGGTTTCGCGGGCTGCGGCTGCTGCTCGTCTGCCTGTTCCTCGGCGTCGGCGCGATCGCCGCGATCGGCACCCTGACCGGCTCGATCGAGCGCGAACTGGCGACGCGCGGCCGCGCGATCCTGGGCGGCGACATCGAACTCCAGGTCTGGCAGCGCGGCCTGAACCGCGGCGAACGGCAGGCACTGGCCGCGCTGGGCCGCGTGTCGTCCGGCACGCGCATGCAGGCGATGGCGAGCGCCAACGACAGCTTCGCACCCGTCGAGCTCAAGGCCGTAGACGAGCGCTGGCCCATGGTCGGCAGGCTGCGCCTGAAGGACGGCCGCGAGGTCGGCGCGCCGTCGGACGACGGCACCTGGATCGCCGAGGGCGCGGCCGAGCGGCTCGGCGTGAAGGTCGGCGATCGCGTCACGATCGGCGGCCAGAGGCTGACGGTCGAGGGTGTGATCGACGACGAGCCCGACCGGCTCAGCGAAGGCCTGTCGCTCGGCACGGTCGCGATCGTCCGCGATTCCGTGCCCGAGCAGGCCGGGCTGACCGCGCCCGGCGCCATGTTCCGCACCAAGGTCCGCGTGGTCCTGCCCAGCGACCGCGATCCCGAAGCGACGGTCGAGGATCTCCAGAAGCGCTTCCCCGACGCCGGCTTCAACTTCCGCACGCGCGATCGCGCGGCGCCGGGGGCCGAGCGCTTCGTCTCGCGGATGGGCGAATTCCTCGTGCTCGTCGGTCTCGCCGCGCTGGCCATCGCCGGGATCGGCATCGGCGGCGGCGTCTCGTCCTATCTCGAGGCGCGCCGCGCGAGCATCGCCACCTTCAAGGTGCTCGGCGCGACCAGCGGCGACATCGCGCGGATCTACGTGCTACAGATCGGTGCCGCGGCGATCGCGGGCAGCATGGCCGGCCTCGCCGTCGGCGTGCTGGTGACACCGCTGCTCGCCCAGGCGCTCGGCACCCTGTTGCCGGTGACCACGGGCTTCGTCTTCGCGCCTTGGGCGCTGCTGCGCGCCGCGGCCTATGGCCTGCTCGTCGCGCTGATCTTCGCCGCGCCGCCGCTCGCCCGCGCACGCACCTTCCCCGCCATGGCGCTGATGCGCGCGCGCGTTTCGCCGCTGGCCCTGCCGCGCAAGGCCGTGCTGCTGCCCGTCGGCCTAGGGCTCGCCGCGATCGTCGCCCTGGCCCTGGCGAGCGCCGCGCAGATCAAGATCACCGCGCTGTTCCTCGCGGGCACCGCCGGGGTGCTGGCGCTGCTCGGCGGGCTCGGCTGGGCGATCCGCCGCCTCGCCGCGCGCCTGCCGCGACCGCGCGGGCCGCTGCTGCGCGCCGGCCTCGCCAACCTGCACCGCCCGGGCGCGCAGACCGGCGCGCTGGTTACCGCGCTCGGCTTCGGGCTCTCGGCCTTCGTCCTGCTCGCGGCGATCCAGACCAGCCTCGAAGCGAACATCGCCAAGCGCATTCCCCAGCGCGCGCCCGACTATTTCGTGCTCGACGTGCCCAAGGACCGGGTCGGGGCCTTCGAGCAGGCGGTGCACGAGGTGCTCCCGCGCGCGACGCTTCGCACGGTGCCCGCGCTGCGCGGCGCGATCATCGCCTATGGCCCCGAAGGCCGAATGACGCGCGTCGCCGATCTCAAGACGATCCCCGAAAAAGGCTGGGCGCTGCGCGGCGAGCGCGGGCTGACCTATTCGCAGGACGTGCCCGAAGGCAATTCGCTGGTCGCCGGCCAATGGTGGCCCAAGGCCTATGCCGGCCCGCCGCTGGTCTCGGTCGACGAGGAACTGGCAAAGGCGGTCGGGCTCAAGCTCGGCGATCGGATCACCGTCGCCGTTCTGGGGGTCGAGCGCACTGCGACGGTGGCCTCGCTGCGCCGGCTCGACTGGGAGAACATGGGCTTCAACTACGTGCTCGTCTTCTCGCCCAACACCCTGGCCGACGCGCCGCACAACCTCGCCGCGACGATCGACGTGCCAGCCGGCGACAGCAAGGCCGGGCTGCTGCGCAAGCTGGCCCAGGCCTTCCCCGCGACCTCGGTGATCGAGACCGGCGGCATCCTCAAGGAAGCGCGCGCGCTGCTGTCGCAGATGTCGGCGGCGATCCTCGCCGCGGCTTCGGTGGCGGTGCTGGCGGGCCTGGCCGTGCTGCTCGGCGCGATCGCCGCGGCGCGCGCCAGCCGGACCTACGACAACGTGATCCTGCGCGTGCTCGGCGCAAGCCGGCGGCAATTGCTGCTGCTGCAGATGGCCGAATACGGCCTGCTGGCGGGCGCGCTGTCGCTCGTCGCGCTGGTGCTGGGCAGCGGCGTTGCCTGGGCGATCGTCACCCAGATGTTCGAGTTCGACTGGCTGCCCGACTGGACCTGGGTCCTGATCGTGCTCGGCACCGGCCTGGTGCTGGTCCTGGGCTTCGCGCTGGCCGGCTCGCTACCGCTGTTGCGGGCGAAACCGGCACAGGCGTTGCGCGAGCTTTAAGCGAAAACCGCCGCGCTGGTCGGCTGGGTCGGATCCTCGCCGTACTTGTTCGGGCCGCTCGTGCCCTTGAGGCACATGACCACGATCAGCGCTATCCAGACGAGGAAGTTGATCAGCGGCACCGCACCCAAGATCGCGAAGGGCAGGTAGACCCAGCCCGAGAGGTTGAGATCGTGGAACCGCCGGATCGTCACCGCGAAGGAGGCGACCGCCGTCAGGATCGCCCAGATGTACATCGGCACCAGCAAGACGATCATCGTGACGAAGCCGACACCGGCGAAAGCCGCGCCGAGATCGCTGAGATTGCCGCCGCTGCTGGCAAAGGCCGCGCCGCCGATCAGGGTCGCGAACAGGCCGATGAAGATCACCGCGACGATGACGTTGAGCAGCACGAACATCCAGAATTCCTGCCGCGAAGAGCGCCCCTCGATCAGACGGTAGAGCTTGCGATACGGCATCAGCATCCATTCCATGGCGTCGTCCCCTTTCCTCCGAACCAAGAATAGATCTTCAAGGCATCACACATCTGCCTTTACCGCAACGAAAAAGGGGGCCGCGAGGCCCCCTTCCCGTTCCGATCGGAAGCCCCCGCCTACCAGCGGAAGCGCGCCGCGACACCGTAGGTCCGCGGCTGGTTGGTATAGGCCGAGACCGAACCCGACTGCGCGACCGAATCGAAGATCACGTTGAGATAGCGGTTGTCGAGCAGGTTGCGACCCCAGACCGACAGCTCGAGCCCGTTCTGCATGGCATAGGTGATCGAGGCGTTGAGATCGCTGACCTCGCGCTTGAACGGCCGCGCCGCGTCGAGGCCCGGCTGGTAGTTGGCCACGCCCGTCACCGGATCGCGGACGATGAAGGCCGGCAGGCCCTCTACCGTCTGCACCTCGGCTTCGTAGTGATAGTCGCCGTAGAGGATCAGGTGATCGCCGTTGCCGAACTCGTGGTCGTAGGTGGCGGTGAAGGTCGACGAGATCGGCGGGATGTCGGCGGGGGTGATCCCCGTGGCGTCGCCGAAGGCCGAGTTCTTGAAGTCGTTGTACTTGGGATCGAGGTAGGTCATCGACAGGCCCAGGGTCAGGCCCTTGGCCGGCTTGACCGTGCCTTCGAACTCGATGCCGAAGACCGACTGCTTGCCGGCATTGCCCAGGAAGAAGCCGGTGCCGGTGAAGATGTTCGACTGGAAGCCGCGGATCGACTGCTTGAACACCGCGAGGTTGGCGGTGGCCAGGCCCCAGTTGGCCTTGATGCCGGCCTCGTAGGAGGTCGCCTTCTCGGGGCTGGCGAAGCGGCTGCCGTAGGTCTGGTTGACCACGCCGATGCCCGCGGTCTGGATCGCGCCCTGCGCCGAGAGCGGCGGGCGGCTGTCGCGCGAGAGGTTGACCGAGCTCGCCTTGAAGCCCGTGGCGACGCCGGCGTAGATGTTCATCGTGTCGGTCAGGTCATAGGACGCGCGCGCGGTCCACGAGACGTTGTTGTCGCGCGTGCGGCCGTCTTCCACCGAATTGGGCAGGTTGAGGAACGGCGGCAGGAACTGCAGCGCGCGCAGGTTGAGCAGCGCCGCGGTCTGGGCATTGGCGCCGGTCGAGATCGTGTTGAACGCCGCCGGATTGGCCTGGGCGAAGGCCGCGATCTGCGCCGCCGAGGCCAGGCCGCCCGGCACGCCGAGCAGGCCGCCGACGGTCTGCGCGATGCCCGCATTGGTCGCCGCGGTGCGCAGCGCCGGCAGGTTGAGTCCGGCGAAGACGTCGTTCGAGACCACGTTGGTCGCGAAGTTCTTCTTGTCGTGCGTGTAGTTGACGCCGCCGGTCAGGGTCAGCCGGTCGCCGAGCTTGACGTCGAACTGCGCGAACAGCGAGATCGCCTCGTTCTTCAGACGGTAGCTCTCGGCCAGGCCCTGGCCCGGCGTGAAGAAGCGGTTGGTGTAGAGCCCGGGATTGCCCTGCAGGGTGCCGAACAGCGTTTCGAGCCCGCTGATCGTCAGGGCGTTGTTCGACTGGCCGCGCACCAGCAGATCGAGATAGGGCCGCGCCTGGGTGCCCCACTGGATCGCGCCGTCCTGGGCGATCTTCTCGTTGAAGTAATAGGCGCCGAACAGCGCGGTCAGCTTGTCCGCGATCGAGGCCGAAGCGCGGAATTCCTGGGTGAAGGTCTTGATCCGCGTGTCCGAGGCATTGGTGCGGACGATGTCGGCGCTGGTGAAGTCGGCGTCGTAGTCGCTGAACGAGTCGCTCTTGCGATAGGCCGTGATCGAGGTCAGCGTCAGCGGACCCATCTCGTAGTCGACCTGGCCCGAGAAGCCGTAGTTCTCGATCCGATTCACCGGAACGATGTTGTTGTAGACCTCGTTCGAGAAGCGATCGGCCGGCGCGTTGACGTTGCCGCCCACCGCACGGATCGCGTTGGTCGCGGCCGACTGGCGAACGTTGACCACGCCGCAGCAGACCTCGTCGATCTTGCCGTAGTCGGCGATCAGGCGGACCGAGAGCTGGCTGTCCGGCTGGAACAGCAGTTGCCCACGCGCGAACCAGCGGTCGCGATCGCCGAGCTTGGCGCCGGTGTTGAGATCCTTGTTGTAGCCGTCGCGGCGGTTGTAGCCACCCGACAGGCTCGCCGCGATCGTGTCCGAGAGAGGCCCGGTGACCACGCCCTTGACCACCACCGCGTTGTAATTGCCGTAGGACGCCTCGACGTTGCCGCCGAATTCGAACTTGGGCTTCTGGGTGGAGATCGAGATCACGCCGGCCGAGGCATTCTTGCCGAACAAGGTCGACTGCGGCCCGCGCAGGACCTCGATCCGCTCGATGTCGGGCAGGTCGGAAATCTGCGAAGCCGTGCGCGAGCGATAGACGCCGTCGATGAACACGCCGACCGAAGGCTCGATACCCGCATTGTTGGCGCCGTTGCCGAAGCCGCGGATGAAGAAGTTGGTATTGGCCGAGCTCTGACGCTCACCGACACGCAGCGAGGGGACGATCGAGCCGAGGTCCTTGAGGTCGCGAATGAATTCGCGCTCGATCTGCGCAGCCGTGGCGACGGTGACCGCCACCGGCACTTCCTGCAGGGTCTGCTCGCGCTTGGTCGCGGTGACGACGATCTCGTTGGCATTGCCATAGTCGTCCGACGGCATGTCGCTGGCGGGCTGCGCCTCGTCGGCGGCCGGCGCATCCTGCGCGAAGGCCACGCCGGGCAAGGCAAAGGTTAATGCGGCCGCCGTCGAGAACAAGGCGCTGCGGGCGGAAGCGGTGAAGCCAACCGAAGACGACATCATAGGCGAGCCCTCTCTCCACGGGAGCCGCGCCGGCACTGTGCCTTGCGCGTACACGAGCTCCCTGGCCGCGACTTTAATCATAAGATTCCTAATTTTTCGATAGGTAGAGCGCATCCCTGACACGGTTTTTGCACATTGGTGTCACCCGATGCACACAAGTGCGCAAGCAATCGGCGGCTTGCCGTGGAGGGGCATTTCGGATAGGGGCGCGCCGTGTTGCAGCGCAACAGCGCTTGCCCTTAGCTCCCATAACTGGAAACCTCCGCATGTCCGCCCCGCTTCCCCTGCGCAATATTGCGATCATCGCGCACGTCGACCACGGCAAGACCACCCTCGTCGATCAGCTTTTCCGCCAGTCCGGCACCTTCCGCGACAACCAGCGCGTCGAAGAGCGCGCGATGGACTCGAACGACCTCGAGAAGGAGCGCGGCATCACGATTCTCGCGAAGCCGACCTCGATCGAGTGGAACGGCACGCGCATCAACATCGTCGACACCCCGGGCCACGCCGACTTCGGCGGCGAGGTGGAGCGCATCCTCTCGATGGTCGACGGCGTGATCCTGCTCGTCGACAGCTCGGAAGGCGCGATGCCGCAGACCAAGTTCGTCACCGGCAAGGCGCTGGCGCTCGGCCTCAAGCCGATCGTCGTGGTCAACAAGGTCGATCGTCCCGACGAGCGCATCCAGGAAGTGCTCGACGAGGTGTTCGACCTCTTCGTCACGCTCGAAGCCAACGACGAACAGCTCGACTTCCCCGTGCTCTACGCCTCGGGCCGCAACGGCTATTGCAGCGACGATCCGCAGCGCCGCGAAGGCACGCTCGAGCCGATGTTCCAGAAGATCGTCGACCACGTGCCGCCGCCGGCGCTCGACACCGAGGCGCCGTTCAGCTTCCTCGTGACCCTGCTCGATCGCGACAACTTCCTCGGCCGCGTGCTGACCGGCCGCGTCCAGTCGGGCACGGTCAAGATCAACCAGCCGATCCACGCGCTCGACGCCGACGGCAAGGTGATCGAGACCGGTCGCGCCTCGAAGATCATGACCTTCCGCGGGCTCGACCGCGTGCCGGTCGACGAAGCCAAGGCCGGCGACATCATCAGCCTCGCGGGCCTCACCGTCGCGACCGTGTCGAACACCATCGCCGACACCTCGGTCAGCGAGCCGATCAAGGCGCAGCCGATCGATCCGCCGACCCTGTCGATGCGCTTCGCGGTCAACGACAGCCCGATGGCCGGCCGCGAGGGTGACAAGGTCACCAGCCGCATGATCCGCGACCGCCTGATGCGCGAAGCCGAATCGAACGTCGCGATCAAGGTCACCGAATCGGCCGACAAGGACAGCTTCGAAGTCGCCGGCCGCGGCGAGCTTCAGCTCGGCGTGCTGATCGAGACGATGCGCCGCGAGGGCTTCGAGCTTGGCATCAGCCGTCCGCGCGTGCTGTTCGGCACCGACGAGACCGGCGGCAAGACCGAGCCTTACGAAACCGTCGTCATCGACGTGGACGACGAGCACTCGGGCACGGTCGTCGACAAGATGAACCAGCGCAAGGCCGAGATGACCGACATGCGTCCCTCGGGTGGCGGCAAGACCCGCATCACCTTCTCGGCCCCGTCGCGCGGCCTGATCGGCTACCACGGCGAGTTCCTCTCGGACACGCGCGGCACCGGCATCATGAACCGCCTGTTCGAGAAGTACGGCCCGCACAAGGGCAAGATCGAGGGCCGCAAGAACGGCGTGCTGATCTCCAACGGCAACGGTGAAGCCGTCGCCTATGCGCTCGGCCCGCTCGAAGAGCGCGGCATCCTCTTCGTCGGCGTCGGCGAAGCGCTCTACGAGGGCATGATCATCGGCGAGAACGCCAAGGTCGAGGACCTCGAGGTCAACCCGATGAAGTCCAAGCAGCTGACGAACTTCCGTTCGAGCGGCAAGGACGACGCGATCCGCCTGACCCCGCCCAAGGTCATGACGCTCGAGCAGGCGATCGCCTACATCGACGATGACGAGATGGTCGAGGTCACGCCGAAGAACATCCGTCTGCGCAAGGCGATCCTCGATCCCAACGAGCGCAAGAAGGCCGGCCGCAAGAAGGAAGCGGCCTGAGGTTAGAAAAGGCGGCACCGGACATCCCGGCGCCGCCTTTTTCTTTGGGGCCTGGCGCGGCCTGAGGTTGCGGCGTGAGGTTGCGGTGGGAGCACCGTCATCCGGCATCGCATGCGCTCGACATTGGGATGGCGCATCGTCCTGCACAAAAGGGAGAGGCGTGGGCTTAAGCGAGCCTTGTTAGTAGACCTCCGCCACCTAAATGCCTTGCGTCGCGAATGGAGGCACCATGGCTCAGTCCCTTGAACAGTTGATGATGGACGGAAGTATTCCCGACGAAGTCTATCGCTTGATGCGCGACGCAATCCAAAAGGCAGGGGATCAGCGCGGCCACCTTTTTGAAGCCGGGCATGAAGCGCACTATCAAGCGCTTGCGGCGTTTCTCGCCCTTAAAGCCGCTGGGTATTCCATTCAGAAATCCACACCGACCTGATCTCCGCTTGGGCCTGATCATCCACCGATCAGACCATTCTGCGCTCGAATATATCCAATAGCGAACGGTCTCCCAGCCGCGCGCCTTCCGGCGATGATACAGACAGCAAGCAACAACCCACTTCGTGCGAAAAGGGCTGCCATGGGAGCTTGGGGCGCTTTTATAATGGGCTTCTTTGGCGCGGTTTTCGCCGCGCTAACAGTGTACTGGCAATGGCATGCGTCAGGCATTGCGCTAGCCGTGCCGTTCGTCGTTTTCGCAGCGATTGGCGTCGCGGCTCACCAGGTCATTCGCCTGCCGGGTGACGGCATAAGACCATCCGAACGAGCGGAGCGCACGATCACCTGGAGCAGCATTGCCGAGGGTATCGGACTGTTCATCGCGTCCAACATCGTCATCAACATTCACCGACCAGACCTGCTGCTCCCCGCCATGGCATTGGTGGTTGGCCTACACTTTCTCCCCATCGCATTCGCGGCATCGTTCCGGCCATTCTACGTCCTCGGCACGGGGCTCATCCTCGGTGCGATCTTCGGTGTTCTCGCGGGACCGCCGGCGGGCGGCGCCATCGCCGGGTTCGCGGCTGCCGGTTGCCTGTGGATTGCATCCGCGATTGCCGTGCGGCGCGATTGGCGATCGAAGCGAGCCGCGATGCAGGCTTCACCCGAGCCCTGCGCATGACCATGTTTTCGCTGAAGTCCGCCGCTCTCATCGCACGGAAATTTCTCTACGTCGTTCTGCTAGGGATACTCTCCATCGTCCTGATCGGGCCGACGCTTCCGCTCGACGTATCCGTCTTCCTCATCTTCTCGATCCTGGGTGTTTTCGGCTTCGGCCAGAGCACCCCGGGCTTTGCGATTGGCAGTTATATCAAAGCCAAGATTGCCGACGCTCTGGCAGGGAAGAATGGATGACGGTTTATCTGCCGAGTCCGACTTTGATGAACGTATGGCGGGTGACCAGGTGACACGCCTCATCCCAGCAGCCCTCTCGGCCGCGGTCATGCTCACATATTCGGCAGGTCCAGCTCTTTGCCAGGACGCCAATTCCATCGACGCGAAAACGGCGGTTATTCTCGAGAATGCCCGTAGGGCTTACGCCGCCCAGCGACCGCAGAAACGGTGTGACACCTCTTCTTCCAGCGACGAGATTGTCGTCTGCGCGCCGGATCACGGCGAGCGCTGGTGCGTACCGTCAACGAGCGAGGAACAACCATCTTCTCGCCAAGCCGTTCGCGACGGCCGCATGCATGCCCCCGCGCTCGATCGCGGCTCCTGTCGCGGACAAGCAGGCTGCATCACTGGAGGCTGGGCCCCGCCCCCGGTCTACTACATCGACATGAAGGCCATACCCGAGCCGCCACCAGGATCGGACGCCGACAAGATTGCGAAGGGGGAAATGCTCGCGCCATAGCCCACATCGGGCCAGACCTGCACGAGGCGGCGGTCTCCGTCGCTCCACCAGTGCGAAACCGCTTTCCTACACGGACGCGTTCGATCAAATTGACGAACTCTTTCCATCGTTGGCCATCAGTCGTCGGCCCAGACCTCAGGGTCTGCCGCCATCCCCGAGGCGACACCTTCCCGTAAGGTGACACTTACCCCTTTTAGGCCCTGTCACTTTTGTCACCTTCGTCACCTTTGCGCTGCGCAAACGTTCATACAATTACAGACAAACCTGAACAACACCTGCCAGAGCCGTCCCGCACCTGTTCAGCGACGCTCCTCTAGAAGAGAACTCACAGCGGCGATCATCAGGCAATCGTGCCACGGACCGCCGCCAGGAGTTTTCGAGATGAACCTGTTCAAGAAGGCCACGCTCGCCACCGTTCTCGCTGCCACGGCGCTCACCGCCGCCAGCCCGGCCATGGCCCGCGACTATTACCGCGGCCGCGGCAACGACACCGCCGCGATCGCCATCGGCGCCGGCATCGTCGGCCTGGCGATCGGCGCGATCGCCGCGTCGAGCAGCAACAACCGCCGCGATCGCGACTACGACTATCGCCGCAACGGCTACGAATATCGCGATGGCTACTACTGGGATCGCCAGGGCCGGCGCTACGACCGCGACGGCCGCCGCTACGACGATCGCTACTACGACCGCCGCGGCTACAGCGATTATGGCCCCTATCGCGGCTACTGAGGCTCGCGCCCCCTTTCTCCGCCACGGAGGAATACGGGACGGAGCACCCCTTCTCTCGGTCTGCTCGGCCGAACCTCCGTCCCCGAAAAACTTGCCCCTCCCTCGCGGGAGGGGCTTTCTTGTATCAGAACTGGAAGCTGAGCGACGCGCGCAGCGAGTGGTAGTCGAAGTTAGTATCCGACGGGCGCAGGTTGGTGCCGCCGCCATTGAGCAGGAACGGATTGGTCGCGGGGGCCGTGCCCTGGCCGACGGCGACGTAGTACTTGTTGTCGCGATGACGGTTGTAGAGATATTCGAGGCCGAGACTGACGTTGTTGGTCACCATGATCTCGGCGCCGCCGCCAGCCTGCCAGCCCCAGACGCGCTTGCCATTGTCCACCTCGGTGAAGCTGTTGGCCGTATTGGTCGTGGCGAAGGCGTGGTCGATCTTGGCCCAGCTCGCGCCGCCCGTGGCATAGAACAGCGCACCGCCGCCCGGGGTGTAGCCGGCGCGCAGGCGCGCGGCGATCGTGTGGTCGAGCTTGCGACCGACCGTGTAGCTCGCCGGGGTCGACGAATAGCCGGAGGTGAAGTCGCGCGAGTTGTTCTTCGACACCTCGAGCAGGCCGCCGAGGACGAAGTTGCCGCCGCCCAGACGCTTGTCGTAGCCGATCCGGCCGCCGTACTCGATGCGGTCACGGTCTCCGCCACAGCCTGCAGCCGGCGTCGCGCCACCCGCAGCACCGCCGCAGAACGAGGTGAAGGCATTGGCGCCCGCGGCGGTGTTAACGGTGTTGTCGAAGCTGCCGTCGCGATTGGTATCGAAGACCAGGGTATCGGCGCGGTCGTTGCCCTGCGCTGCGAGGCCGACGAAGCCCGAGATGTAGGGGCCGTCGAAATGGGTATCGCGCGCGTCCTGCGCCCAGGCGGGGCTGGCTACCGCCGCCGCGACAACGAGAGCGGCGAGTGATGCGGACCGGTATAGATTCATGAGATAATCCTTGGAAATACTTCAGAAATAATGGCCAGAGCCATCACCCCCTAGAAAGCCCGGCCGCCGCCAAGGTTGCGCGGTCATGTCGTGGAACGGCCACAACTCGCAGTGTTTGTGGCTATCATGCCACACCCAGAAGCGCGCTCGGGGCGCGCCATCGCTTGGGCGTTGGGCACAGGAAAGCATGGGCCCGGCGATTGCCCGCGCGCATCGCCAGCGTTATCGTCGGCCGCCCAATGTGGTGCTTTTCGTGACCCCCGGCGATCCCCGCCCCGACCTGCCCGTCGTCCATCCGCGATCGACCGTGGCCCTCGTGAACATCGGCCTTCTGGCCTTGGTGGCAGGCCTTTCCTTCGCCTATTGGCTGGCATCCGGCACGGCCCTTTACTGGCCGACACTGGTCTTCGCGGTCTGGGCCGGCGTGGTACAGTTCGTGCTGCGCCGACGGCCGAGCCAGGGCGCGCGCCGGCACCTGCGCCTGCGGCTCGAGAATGCGGCGATCGGCGTGCTGAGCGCGCTGGTCCTTATCGCAACCGTCGTCATTCCGCTGACGAAGCTGCTGCCGCTCTGAACCTGCCCCTCAGAGCAGCTTGCGCCGCTCCAGTTCGACGAAATAGGTGCGCAGCAGCCCGCGGGCCTTGCGCGTCAGCTTGAGGAAGGTCCGACGCGCATCCATCTCATCTTCCTCGCGCTCGACCAGGCCCTTGCCTTCGAGCACCGTGATCCAGCGCAGCGCCGTGGTCAGCGGCACGTTCGAGGCCAGACAGGCGCTGGTCACCGAAATGCGCTTCTTGCTGCCCTGCGCCGCGAGCAGGTCGAGCAGCATGTCCCAGGCGGGCTCTCCGAACAGCGTCGCATCGGCGAAGACCGCATCACGCACGCGGCGCGCGCCATAGACGCGGTGGGCGGCGCGCTGCTGCATCTCGGGCGCGAGATAGCCATTCGCCGCGCCATCGCCGTCGAGGACTTCCGCACCGATCTCGCCCGCGGCGACGAGCAGGCTTTCGGCCGCCTCCAGCAATTGCGCCGCGGCCGTCGTGCGATCCTCGCAGTCCAGCGCATGGCGCTTCACATCGTCGAGCAGCCGAGCGAGTGCTTCCTGGCTATCGATCAAGGTCTTCCTCCGCATCGTTTGCATCGTCGTCGGGCCGCGTGATGTTCTCGTGCTTGGCGAACAGGTCCAGGATCAGCCGCACGCGTTCCTCACGGTCTACATCCATCTGCGAGATCTCGTCGACCGACAGGGCTTCCTCGGTAAGGGCATCGATCGCGGCCGAAACGTTGGCCGCGGTCGCGTGATATCCGAGGCGGTCGAGCAAGCGCAGGCAGAGCTGCAGGTGCCACAGCACGGCCCGATTCAAGAGACCAACCTTGTTCGGCTTGTTGAACAAGCGACCCGCCCATCCCGAGCTCTCGGATTCGGAAACCATCCGTCTCACGGTTCCGGAATAGCAACGAATGAGGGCTTGGGCTAGAAACCAAGCGCAGGGGGCGTTCGGCGCTAAGCCCCCGGTCCGTAACGGTAAAAATGCACATACGGACGGCTTGGCCACCCCGCCGAAAAGCATATCGGCGGGTCGATCGATGATGAGATTTCGCTGCCCCAAAGATACCCCCGCCGAAGCGGGGGCCGAGTTGGACTAGCGCCGGGGGGTCGCTGTCCCGGCAAGTCCAGCGAATAGATGAGCCAGTTGATCGGTCAATTCGGTTGCGGTGAATCGCGGCGCAAACCTGTTCGAGATCGGACAGAAACTGGCCGATACCTTTCACCCTACCGTCCCTGTTCGAGCGTCGCCGCCGCCCAACGGCCAAACAAGACACCGATCGTCATCCACAACAGAAGCTGACTGCCGAGCGAAGCCAGGCGAAAATTCCACAAAAGGCCCGCCGGAAAGTCCACGGGAACCTCGTCGATCGCCGGCAGTAGCAGCGCCCCGAGCGCGACCACCGCGACGTAACCGGCGACGGCGAGAAGCCCCGCATCGAAGCCGCGCAGCGAGCCGACGAGCGCCGCACGCAGCCGTCCCGCGATCAGCGCGGCGCAGACCGACAGCGCGATCATCGCGAAATAGGCCGCGGTGCGCAGCCCGACGGTCTCGTGCTGGCCGACCGCGGGCGGCGTCTGCGGATACTTGATCCCGGGCACGACCACGATCAGCACGAAGGCCAATGCCGCCATGACCAGCGCAAAGCTGCGCGGGCCGATCTGCGCGATCCGGCCATAGCCATAGGCGAAGGTCAGCGCGAAGATCCCGCCGACCGCCGCGCCATAGAGCCCGAGCGCGGCCAGCAGGCCGAAGCCCTTCTGCGTCTCGCGGCTGACCAGTTCGACCTCGTCCGCTCCCGCGTGATGCGCGGCGTGGGCGGCCTCATAGGCGATCGCGAGGTCGATCTGCGGCTCGGCGAAGGCGCGCGCGAACAGCGTCGCGAGCAGCGCGGCGATGATCCCCGCCAGCATCCCGCGCCACAGCAGCTTTCCCGTCATGACGCGCGATCAGTGGCAGGGGAAACCGAGCAGGTGCCGGCCGTCGTGCACGAATTCGTGGACGTACATGCCGTCGAACAGCGCATAGGCGCCCTGTTCGGTGCTGACGAAGTAGAGGAAGATCATCGCGATCAGCACGCCGAACGCGGCCCAGGGCAGAAGTTCGTCGAGCGGGATCGCGGCCTGTCCACGGACGGGAATGAACGGATCGTCGAGCAGAGCGGCACTGGCGGCCATGGGCATTCTCCTTCACGGGATTGCGCGTCCCGAAAGTTGATGGGCCATGGAGAAGGTCTGACTCTCGACGATCCAGCTGGATATCGATTACAGTGGCGCGACCGTGCCGGAATTCAACCGGCTTCTTCGTCCATGAGGCTGCGGCGATCTAGGCCGCCCTGCACCCCGCCGTCAATCGCCACTTGGAGATTCCCCTGGCCACGACCCTCGATCTGCTCTGCGTCGCCGCCACGCCATCCAGCCGTACGGGCGGCTTCGCCGCGCCCGACGAGGGGCTCGACGAGGGCGGACGCAGGCATGCCGAAAAGTACCGCCTCGAACCGCGCTTCCGCGCCGAAGTCCTGCGCGGTTCGGCGCGCGCCGCGGCCGAGACGGCACAAGCGCTCGGCGTCACGGCAACGATCGCGCCCGCGCTCGATGACGCGGATCATGGCGCTTGGTTGGGCCGAAGCTTTGCCGAGATTCACGCGGAAAGCCCCGAGCGACTGGCGGCCTGGCTCGCCGATCCGCTCGCGGGCGCACCGGGCGGCGAAACGATGGCCGCGGTCCAGGCGCGCGTCGGCGCCTGGCTCGACGGCATCGCGCCCGGCGACCGCCCAGTCTGCGCGATCACCCACCCGATGGTCGTGCGCGCAGCACTCGCCCATGCGCTGGCCCTGCCGCTGAGGGCAACCTTGGCGATCGACATCGTCCCGCTCGCTCGCGTGCGATTGTCGTTCAACGGCATGTGGCGATTGCAGGGTCTCGTACCCGGCGAATGAGACTGTTCGCAACGCGATCACGCGGGGGAAATGGGTAAAAACGCTCCACCGGTCTCTCGGCCGGCTTCCACCCTCCCGGCGTCGGCCCGCTGCCGACAAGCGGCTGTAGAAGGCCGAAACCGAGAGTAACCCATATGACCAGCATCACGCTGCCCAGGCACCGCGAGGACCGCTCGCCTGCCTTCAACTCCCTCAACATCCTGATCGCAGCGAAACAAGCCTGCGCGCTTCACAACATCCCCCCGAGCATGTTCGGCCGGCGCGCAGCTGGCGATCCTCGCTTGCTCACCCACCTCGAGCACGGCCGCACGCTGGGGCGCGAGTGCTCTGGTCGGGTCCGTGCCTATATCGAAAGCCTTGGGTCACCGATCAGCCGGTCGATCGCGCCCGAAGCAAAGCGCGCACGCGCCGAAGCGGACTGGTCGCCGATCACGACTGCGGCCGCGGATTTGATCTTCCGGGCGAAGATGGCGCGCGGGAGCCGCATGCTGCTCAAGGCGATCGGATGAACCGGCCGCAACTACCCGCCCCCTCCCGCTCGCGGTCGTACCAAACTTCCAGCCCCCGCTTCGGCGGGGGTTTTCTTTTTTGAGGGTTGCGGTAATGTTAGGCCGGCCCGCCTGTGAACATCGTCATCCGCCCTGCGGAGAAGGGATTGTGCGCGTGGCTCGAGTAATTGGTTTTTTCATCCTCTTCGCCTTCTACCTCAAGATGATTTCGGTGGCAGCCGTCGTCGCGGCAATCGCTCTCGCTATCGCGACGCTCGAATGGTTCACCGGCAGCAAATAGCTCCTGGTGCCTGTTCAGATAATCGACGAACGGGCTGCGATGCACTGGATGGTAAAACCAAAGCCGTGGTCGGAGGTAGTCACCGACCCTCTGCGCCGCGTGCGCTCCTGGGGCCTCACTCACGTCAGCCCGAGGATCGCATGGCCCGTCGAACTGCAGATGGTCATCTACCGCGGTGACGAAATCTGGGTTTTGCCGGCCACCACCGATCGTTACCCCGGTGTTGCCCTCTATTTTTCTGAGCTCAGCTACAAGGAGGCCGGCAATCGCTTGCTGCGCTTCCTTAGTGCGCTTTCGTGGTCTGAGCGCGGTGGCATCACCGCAATCGACCCAGGCGGCGGCGGCAGCCACCTGAACCCTCGCCCCCTTGACCGCCCCCTATATCACAGCATCACCGGTAGCTTGCGTTTGGAAAATCTGCCCAGCCCATGCGAACGCGGCGCTCTCGCGCTGGCGCTAATGCGAGAAGGACGGTCGCTCGAATCCGTGCCATACGCGTTCCTCACATTTTATCGCCTCGTGGAGTTAGCGGTACCAGCCAAAAAGCGTCGGGAGTGGATCGCTTCCGCTCTGGAAAAGGTGTCGACGGTACGGGCGATCGAAGCCGTTCGACACCTACAACGCTCTGGTCTCAGCAGTGCCCTAGAAGCAGCCGACCATCTTTACATTTCGGGCCGCATGGCGATTGCTCACGCTAAGGCCGACGCCGACCTTGCCTCGATTATCAGCCCGGACGACTTGTCGCAGAGTGAAAGGCTTTCGAACGAGCTAGCCGCGATGGAGGCATTGGCAGAGCGCGCCATCATCGAGTGCTTCGACATCCCAGAGCCTAGGTAAGGCGATACCAGCGTTGGTGCATTTATGTGGGAACGCTGGAACCGCAGGAAAAATTTCTACCGTTCTTCAACGCACTAAACGCAAAGGCTGGTGCCGGCTACAGGATTCGAACCCGTGGCCCCCTGATTACAAATCAGGTGCTCTACCAACTGAGCTAAGCCGGCTAGCCGTGCCCGGGCTGACTAGCTTGCCCGGTCGAGCCTGTCAAAGCGCCGCGCGCCGTTCCCTATCCGTGACTCGTCCGCTGGCGGATCAACCGCAGATAGGTGTCGGCGACCTCCTGGTTGATCGCGTCCCACGAGAAGTCGCGGCTGCGCGCTTCGCCGGCGGCGCCGTGGTGCGCGCGGCGCTCGGGCTGCTCGGCATAGGCCTTGAGCGCCTCGGCGAACTGGTGAACCGCGCCGGGACGGATGAGCTGGCCCGAGCGGTTGTCGTCGACCAGGCTCTCGCTGCCCGTCGCGATCGCCGCGACCACGGGCAGGCCACAGGCCATGGCTTCGAGTGTGACGTTGCCAAAGGTCTCGGTGACCGAGGGATTGAACAGCATGTCCATCGAGGCGACCGCGCGCGCCAGATCGGCGCCGCCCTGGAAGCCGACGAAGCAGGCGCCGGGCAGGCGCGCCTCGAACCAGGCGCGCGCCGGCCCCTCGCCGACGACGAGGACCTTGTGCGGCACGTCGCGGCGCTTGAGTTCGTCGATCGTGTCGGAGAAGACGTCGAGGCCCTTCTCCATGACCAGGCGACCGAGGAATCCGACCACGACCTCGTCGTCGGCGATGCCGAGCGAGCGGCGCCATTCGAGCGAACGCGCCTCGGGACCGAAGATCTCGCGATCGACGCCGCGCGACCAGATGCCGATGTCGTAGTTCATGCGCTGGTCGCGCAGGCACTGCGCCATCGATTCGGACGGCGCGACGAGCGCATCACAGCGACGGTAGAAGCGGCGCAGCAGCGCTTCGACCAGCGGTTCGCCCCAGGCCATGTTGTAGTAGCGCAGGTAGGTCTCGAACCGCGTGTGGACCGAGGCCAGCACCGGCAGCTTGCGCGAGCGTGCCCACGAGACCATGCGATGGCCGCTGACGTCGGGCGACGAGACGTGGACGACGTTGGGCGCAAAAGCCTTGAGATCGCGCTTGAGCCGCGGCGAGAGGCCAAGCGAGAAGCGATACTCCCCGCGTCCGGGGATCGGCGTCGCGGGCACGTCGACCAGATCCCCGGTCGGCGGGAAGGCCGGCGTGTCGGTGGTCGGCGAATAGACGCGCACCGCCGCGCCCTGGCGCAGCAGGTAGCCGACGAGGCGGTTCAGCGCCTGGTTCGCCCCGTCGCGGACGTAGTTGTAGTTGCCGCTATAGAGCGCGATGCGAAGGTCGGCGGTCTGCATAGGGTGGGCGCCTTAGCGGCTTCGCGCGCGCCTGACGAGAGGCGGCGGAGCGCCCCTCCCCAGTAGCGGCCCCAGTACCCGCCCCAGTACCGGCCTCACCAGCCGCGATAGCGCGGGCGCGCGTAGCCTCTGTCCCAACCGCCGTTCCAGCCGCGATCGTTGCGATAGAAGCGACGCAGCGCGCGATCGTAGTAGTACCCCCGCGGATAGGCCGGATAATAGCTGCGCGGATAGCCGTAGGCCGCATAGCCGCGCCGCGGACCATAATAGCCGCCATCGTAGTAGCGGTCGCGGTTCGAGGCGATCGCTGCACCGACCGCGAGGCCGATGATGCCCGCACCGATCGCCAGAGCGGCATCGTCGCCGCGATCGCGGTAGCGGTCGCGCGCTTCGGCCGTGGTTGCCAAGGTCGTGGCGCCCAGCGCGAGCGCGGCGACGAATGCGGCGTGCCGGAATATCCTGATCATGACCCTCTCTCCTTCGACCGCACATCGCGCGCGAACGGATCGCAACATCGCAAGAGAACACCCGGCGGCTGAACTCGTGGTTAATGCCCCGCCGAGGCCCGAGCGCCCGAATGCGACGAACCGCTGGTCGCAAGCGTCCGCACAAGCTGCCTAGCGAAGGCTCGCGGCACCCGAGAGAAAGTTAACCATACAACTTTTGAAAGAACAGATATTTACAGAAATTTCGCTAGATAAAAATTAATCTATTCTTACCAACAACCTGCCGACAATAACTCCATTTCCGATGCAAACTCGGAACTTTTCGGAACCAATTGCTGCGTTCATGAGTAGACTGGCGGTCGGGCGCAAACTTCCCCTAGCTGTTCTCCAGAGCGAGTAGCGCATGAAACTCATGGACCAGATGGAGATATCCCCGCGCCTTGTCGACCGGCGCGACGCCGAGGATACGGGACCACGGACACTGATCGCCGAGTGGCTTTATCGCAGCCGCCAGGAACGCCCGGGAGTCGAAGACACCCGGCTGTTCGGGGAACCGGCCTGGGACATGTTGCTCGACCTTTACGTCCACCAGGCGAAGGGCCTCTCGACCAGCATCACCGGCGCCTGCATTGGTTCGCACGCCCCGCCCACCACGGCGCTGCGCTATGTCGAACTGCTCCACGACCAAGGCTGGATCGAGAAGATCCCCGACGAGAGCGACCGCCGCCGCTCGTTCCTGGCGCTGACGCCGACCGCAACCCGAAGGCTCGATCGGCACTTCGATCAGTTGCTCGAACGACTGGCGCAGATCACGCCCGACCTGTTCGCTTCGCTGAGCCTCGAAAAGGCCAGCTGAGGATCAAGCGACGGCGTAGCGCGCGCGCAACGCCTTCTTGTCGGGCTTGCCCAGCGGCGTGACCGGCAGCGCTTCGACGAAGTCGACGCTCTTGGGCGCCTGGACCGATCCCTTGCGTTCGCGCACCGCGGCAATGAGAAGCTCGGCCTCGACCGCGCTGCCCGGCTCGAGCACGACCACGGCCTTGACCGCCTCGCCCCATTTGGGATCGGGTACGCCGATCACCGCCGCCTGGCGCACGGCCGGATGCTCGACCAGCACGTCCTCGACCTCGCGCGCGAAGACGTTGAAGCCGCCGGTGACGATCATGTCCTTCTTGCGGTCGACGATGCGCAGGTAGCCGTCGGCATTGCGCACCGCGACGTCGCCCGTGTGCAGCCAGCCACCGGCGAAGGCCTGGGCGGTTTCCTCGGGCTTGTTGAGATAGCCGAGGTTCACCAGCGGGCCGCGCACGCAGATCTCGCCGGGCGTACCGTCGGCCACCTCGTTCATCGCGTCGTCCATCAGCGCGACACGCACCAGCGGCGTCGGCCGGCCGCAGCTCGCCATGCGCTCGGGGTCGTCGGTGCGGTGCTCGTCGCGGCGCAGCACGGTGATCGACATCGGCGCCTCGGCCTGGCCGTAGAACTGGAAGAAGATCGGCCCCATCCGCGCAATCGCGTCCTTCAGGCGCGCCGCCGGAAACGCCGAGGCGCCGTAGAACACGACCTCGAGGCTCGAAAGGTCGAACTCGCCGAAGCGCGGATGGTCGATCAGCGCGAGCACCATCGTCGGCACGAGCAGGATCGAGGTGATCCGGTGCTCCTGGATCGCCTGCATGACCGCCACCGGCTCGAAGCCCGGCGCGACGACCATGTGCCCGCCGCGCACGAGGATCGAGGTCAGCACGGCCGCGCCCGAATGGCTGAGCGGCGCGCAGATCAGGTGGCGGATCTCGCTCGGCCATTCCCACGAGGTCAGCTGGATCAGCGCCGAAGTGGCCGAGGCGCCGTGCGAGCACATGATGCCCTTGGGCTTGCCCGTGGTGCCGCCCGAATAGGCGATGCGCAGAAGGCCGTCGGGCGCGAAGGCCGGCGCGGTCAGCGGCTTGGGCGCATAGGCGCGCGCGGCCTCGGCTAGGCTGCCGCCGCTAGCGACTTCCCCATCACCGAGCGCGAAGACATGGGCCAGCCGCGGCGCCCGCTCGACCAGGGCCGCGACGATCGGTGCGTAGTGATCGGGATCGTAGATCAGCAGGTCGACCTCGGCATCCTCGAGCACGTAGAGATAATCCTCGACCGAACCCATCGGGTGCAAGGCGGTCGCGACCACCCCGGCGAAGCCAAGAGCGCTGTTGACCGCCAGAATCTCGAGCCGGTTGCGCGAAAGCATCGCCGCACGTCGCGGCTTGGGCTCGAGCGCTTCGAACACCTGCTGCAACCGGCTGATGTCCTCGGCCAACCCGCGCGCGGTCAGCCGCTCGCCACGCTCGCCGATTGCGACGAGTCGGTCGAGATCGCGCGACAGCGCCTGGGCTACGAGATCGCTGACACTGATGGGCAGGTGGAGAAGATCGGTCACGAGCGGTTCCTTGCAGATTCTATATTGCAATAACCGCGGTTCATTCCTTGGTAAAGCCGGAGCTGACTTAGCGAATGCGCTCCAGCGGCACGACCATCGGCGCCGTGCCCGAAAGGTCGACCTTGGCGCTTATGCCGTAGACCCCTCGCAGAGTTTCCGCGGTCAGCACCGCGGCCGGCGCGCCTTCGGCCACGACGCAGCCCTGGTCCATCAGGATCAGCCGGTCGCAATAGCGCGCGGCCATGGTCAGGTCGTGGAGCACGGTCACCACCAGCGCGCCGGCGTGTGCCTCGCGCGCGAGCAGTTCCATGACGTCGATCTGGTGCCCGGGATCGAGCGCGGCCAGCGGCTCGTCGACCACGAGACCCTGCGCGCCGACCGCCAGTGCGCGCGCCAGCATGACGCGCGCGCGCTCACCGCCCGACAGCTCCGTCGCGATCCGGTGCGCGAGATGGCCGACATCGGCACGCGCCATCGCCTCGGCCACGGCGGCGCGGTCGTCGGCGCCGATCCGCGACAAAGGCGCGAGATGCGGCAACCGCCCCAGCGAGACCAGCCGCTCGACGTCAAGCGGCCAGTGCAAGGTCTGACCTTGGGGCAGATAGGCCAGCGTCCGCGCGCGATCGCGCGCCGCCATCCGGCCGACCGCGACGCCGTCGATCGAGACGCTGCCCGTCTGCGCCGGCACGAGCCCGAGCATCGCGCGAACGAGGGTGGACTTGCCCGCGCCGTTCGGGCCGATGATGCCCACGAGTTCGCCGCCGTGGAACCGCGCGCTGACCGCACTGACCACCTCGCGCCGGCCGAGCGCGACCGACAGGCCTTCGACGCTGACCGTCACCATAGCCGCCGCTCCCGCAGAAGATGGACAAGGAAGACCGGCACTCCGAGGAAGGCGGTGACGACGCCGAGCTTGAGCTCGCTCGAGGTAGGGATCAGCCGGACCAGCACGTCGGCGAAGGTCAGCAGCGCAGCGCCGCCGAGCATCGAGGGGATCAGGATCGACGAAGGACTGCGATCGGTCAGCGGGCGGACCAGATGCGGCACGATCAGGCCGATGAAGCCGATCGAGCCCGAGACCGCGACCGCACCGCCGACGCCGATCGCGACGCCGAGCAGGACGCGCAGCCGCACACGGCCGAGATCGAAGCCCAGCGAACGCGCGCCATCCTCGCCCAGCGCCAGCGCGTCGAGCGCGCGACCATCGACCAGCAGCAGCGCGATACCCGCGACCACGCAGGGCAAGGCGATCAGCACATGCTGGCTCGAGCGGTTCTCGATCGAGCCGAGCAGCCAGGTGGTGATCTCCATCGCCGCGAAGGGATTGGGCGAGAGATTGAGCGACAGGCTGATCCCGGCGCCAGCGAGCGTCGAGACCGCGATGCCCGCGAGGATCAGGGTCAGCGGGCTTTCCGAACGCCCCGCGAGCGCGAAGAGCAGCAACAGCGCGGCGAGCCCGGTCAGGATCGCCAGCGCCGGCAAGGCCGCCGCATGCCATTCGGCAAAACCGAAATAGATCGCCGCGACCGCTCCGAGTGCGGCCGAATTCGAGGCGCCGAGCACCGACGGCTCGGCCAGGGGATTGCGCAGATAGCCCTGCAGCACGGCCCCCGCGAGCCCGAGCATGGCGCCGACCATCAAGCCTACCAGTGCGCGCGGCAGGCGCAGTTCGAACAGGATTGTCCGCGTGATCGCATCGCCCTCGCCCATCGCCGCCGCGACGATGCGCGCGGGGGCCAGCGGCACGGCGCCGAGCCCCAGCGAAGCCAGGACGGCAACGACCACGAGCACGACCAGCAGCGGCAGCAGCGCCGGATGGCGAGTGCGATGGACTTCGATTGACGCGGCGCTCACGGTCCCCCCTGGCTCTGTCCGGCATTCTCGCTGCGGCTGCCGGTTACCGGTATTGCCGCAGTGCGACAAGCCGACTATGGGCGGCGCCATGCATGCCCTGCGCGCCCTCGTCCATCGCCACCGCCTTCTGGCGGCGATGATCGTGGTCTGCGCGCTGGCGATGAAGATCGCAGTGCCGGCCGGCTACATGCTCGGCCAGCATGGCAAGGTCCTGACCGTCGAGATCTGCGCCGACGCCAGCGGCAGCACGGTGACCAAGCAGATCGTCGTCCCCGCCTCGCACGGCGACAAGGAAACGCAGGCCAAGGCCTCCGAGACCTGCCCCTATGCCGCGCTGGGCTTCCCCGCGCTGAACGGCGCCGATCCGCTCCTGCTGGCGCTGGCGCTGGCCTTCATCCTCGCGCTGGGCTTCGTCCCCGCGCAGGCCCTGCCGCTGCAGCGCCGCCGTTTTGCCCGGCCGCCGCTGCGCGGACCACCCGCACTCGTCTGAACCCACGATCAGGCCCTACCACGGCTGGGGCCTGCCGACAGACAATAGCCGCGCGCGCCTGCGCCGCGGACCAAGGTTCAGGACGAGATACCCATGAAGACTTCGCTGTTCGCGCTCGCCATGGCGCTTACCATCGCCGCACCCGCATTCGCCGAAGAGGCGGCCGAAGCACCGCAGGATTCGATCCTCGTGGTCGGCCAGACCGACAAGCCGATCGAAATCGCCCCGCGCGGGCTGGCCGTCAGTCTCGGCGCCGAACAACTCGCGGCGGTCAACGCCTTCAACACCGAAGACCTGATGAAGTACGCGCCCAACTTCTTCGTGCGCAAACGCTATTCGGGCGACAGCAACGGCGTGCCCGGCTTCCGCGGCACCCATTCGACGCAGAGCGCGCGAACCTTGGTGATGGTCGACGGTTTCGTCGTCTCGAACTTCCTCGGCAACTCCTTTGGCTTCGCACCCAAGTGGGGCGTGGTCGGACCCGGCGAGGTCGAGCAGTTCGACATCGTCTACGGTCCCTATTCGTCGCGCTATGTCGGCAATTCGATGGGCGGGATCGTCAACATCACGACGCGCGATCCCGAACGGACCGAGGCCTTCGCGACCGTCCAGGGCTTCGTCCAGCCCTATCGCCAGTTCGGCACCAAGGACGACTACTACGGCTATTCGGGCGAGGCCGGCCTCGGCTGGAAGCAGAAGGACGGGCCGTTTTCGCTGCGCGTGACCGGGCGTTTCTTCCGCAACGAGGGCCAGCCGATGATGTGGTACGGCCTGGTGCCGACGACCGGTGCGGCCGGCACGGCGGTGACCGGAGGGGTGATCGATCCCAATCAGGTCGAGGCCATCAACGCCGGCACCGGCCTGGCCAACCTGCCGCCGACCTTGCCCGGCCAGCCCGCGCAGGCGACGCCGGCCGTACCTGGATCGCCGACCAATCCGATCTTCGCCGCGCAATCGCCCGCGCGGATCACCCAGGCACAGGCCAAGCTCAAGCTCGGCTACGACGACGGCACCGTGACGGGGCAGTTCCTCTTCGCCTATTGGCACAACGAGGATCGCCAGACGGCGCCCGATTGCTATCTGCGCGATGCCGCCGGCAACACGGTCTGCGAAGGCCGCGTCACGATCGGCAGCCAGACCTACACGGCCTCGGGCGCCGTCTTCTCCAAGACCCTGCGCGACGAGTTCCTCGCCGGCGCGAAGCTGGGCGCTCCGATCGCAGAAGACACGACCGCAAGGCTCGCGGTCTCGACCTACCAGATCGCACGTTCGGACGGCTTCACCTCTAACGGCTATGTCACGGGCCGCAGCAATGGCGCGGGCACCCTGGCCTCGCAGGGGCCGACGGGCTGGTGGACCGCCGACCTGACGATCGAGAACAAGACCGATCGTCGCGAATTGGCGCTGGGCTTCACCGGCAATGCCTATCGCACCGATCAGACGCGCTACACCCTGGCCAACTGGACGAGCGACGCCGGCAAGGCTTTCTCGACGCGCACCTTCGGCAAGTCGCGCCAGCTTTCGGCCTGGGCCGAGGCGCGGCTGCTGTTCGATCCGCTGACCGTGACCCTGGGCACACGCTACGACAACTGGCGCGCCTATGACGGTGGGCTGACCCGACTGAACACCGCGAGCGCGCCGGTGAGCAATACCTATGCCGCGCGCCAGGCGGATTCGGTCGATCCCAGCCTTTCGTTCGAATACCGGATCGATGCGGCGACCCAGATCCAGCTCAGCCTGGCCATGGCGACGCGCTATCCGACCGTCGGCGAACTGTTCCAGGGCAGCCTCAACGGCGACGGCACGTTCAATGCCAACAGCTTCGACATCAACCTGAAGCCCGAGCGCAGCAAGGACGCCAACCTCCTGATCGCGCATGACTTCGGCCCGATCAAGCTGACGGGATCGGCCTTCTGGCAGCGGGTGAAGAACACGATCTTCCAGTTCTACGGCTTCAACCAGAACGGGATTTCGAGCTCCACCTACAAGAACATCGACCTGACCCGGCAATTCGGTTTCGAGCTGATCGCCCAGACCAAGGACTGGCCGCTGCCGGGCATGGCGATCGACGCCAACGCCGCCTACATCGATTCCAAGACGATCAGGAACGCATCGAACCCCACCGCCGAAGGCGTGCAGTTCCCGCGCATCCCCAAGTGGAGGATCAATGCCAACCTGCGCTACGACGTGACCCCGGCGGTCGAGGCCTCGCTCGGCATGCGCTATGCCAGCCGCCCCAACACCGATCTGTTCGGGCTGCAGCGCGGCGACACCTATGGCTTCACCTCGGAGCTGTTCGCGCTCGATCTGCGGGTCAACTGGAAGCTGACCGATCAGCTTCGGCTGTCGGCAGGCGTGGACAACCTGACCAACGACCGGGCATGGGTGTTCCACCCCTACCCGCAGCGGACCTTCCTGGTCGAAGCCGGCTGGAGGCTGTAACCATGGACCGGACGTCACAAGATCGCATGGGACTCTACCGCACGATCTGGCGCTGGCATTTCTACGCCGGGCTGTTCGTCGTGCCGATGGTGCTGATCCTGGCACTGACCGGCGCGGTCTATCTGTTCAAACCGCAGGTCGAGCGCTGGGAGGAACGCGACTATCGCGGTTTTGCTACCACGGCGCTGGTCGCCGCCGATGCCCAGGTGGCAGCGGCCACGCGCGCCCTGCCCGGCGCCACGTTCCATTCCTATCGCCTGCCCGAGACCTTGGGCGACGCTGCGCTGGTCCACGTCTCGCTGGCCGGCGACCGGGGCATGCGCGACGTCTTCGTCTCGCCGCAGGGCAAGGTCGTCGGCGTGCTCGATCCCGACGCGCGGATCATGCAGATCGCCCACGACATCCATGGCGAACTGCTGATCGGCCCGCGCGGAAGCTGGATCGTCGAGCTGGCAGCAAGCTGGGCGATCGTGATGATCCTGACCGGGCTCTACCTGTGGTGGCCGCAAGGAACCGGACTTGCCGGCGTGGTCTGGCCGCGACTCGCCTCGGGCAAGCGCGCGTTCTGGCGCGACCTGCATGCGGTGACGGGCTTCTGGGTGGCGGGCCTCGCACTCGTGCTGCTCGTCACCGGCCTGCCTTGGGCCGGGGTCTGGGGCAGCGCGTTCAAGACCGTGCGCGGCGAATTCGGCTGGGTCAAAGGCAAGCAGGACTGGACGATCGGTGGCCAGCCCGCCGAAGCTGCGGCCGACGAGCATGCCGGCCACGACCACGCGGCGATGATGGCTGCTGACGCCGGCCAGTCGATGCCCATGCCGATGCCGCCCATGCCGGGCATGACGCACGATCACACGATGCACGGCATGGCGCCGGTCACGCTCAACGAGATCGTCGTGCGCGCGGAAAGTGAGCACCTGCCCTTCCCGGTGATCGTGAGCCCGCCCGGCGCCAGCGGCCGCTTCGGCGCAGCGGCGAGCGCGAACTGGTCGGTCCGCTCGGACACGCAGAACCGCCCGCAACGCGTATCGCTGACCTACGACACGATGACCGGCAAGGAAGTCTCGCGCGAGACCTTTGCCGACAAGCACGCGATCGACCGCGTGGTCGGCTATGGCGTGGCCTGGCACGAAGGCCAGCTGTTCGGCTGGGTCAACCAGCTGATCGGCGTGCTGACCGCGCTCATGCTGATGACACTGGCAGTCAGCGGCTTCGTCTTGTGGCGTCGGCGCAAGCCCGAGCGTGGCCTCGGCGCGCCGCCGCTACCGCCGCTGCCCGCGCGCATCCGTGGGATCGTCGCGATCGTCCTGGCGCTCGCGACGCTGCTGCCGATGCTCGCGCTGTCGCTCATCGCGATCCTGCTGACCGAACGCCTGATCCTCAGCCGGATCCCGGCGGCCTCGCGCTGGCTGGGACTAGCTCCCGCCTAGCGGCGCGCCGAGGCTGACCCACCAGCCCAGGCCGAGCGCGATCGCCAGGACGATCACGGCGCGCAAGGCGCCGCCGCCGGTCAGCACCTCTGCACCGGAGGTGAGCTGGCGGTCGCGCCCGGTAATCATCGGCACGATCAGCCGGCGCCCACGCAGCCGGTAATAGGCGATCGCGACGAGGTGGAGCACGACGAGAATCTGTACGACGGTGAAGGCCAAGTGGTGCACCTCTGCCGCGACACGCCCCTGATCGAAGTCGACGAGATAGGAGAGCGGCCCGGATTCGATGCCGTCGATGTCGACCGCGAAAAGTCCGGTGCCGACCTGGACGATCAAGGCCAGCAGCATCGCGATCACGCTATAGCCGCCGAGCGGATTGTGGCCGCCCTGCTTCGGCGCGTCCTTGGGCCGGCGCAGATAGGCGGCGGCGGCCATCGGCGATTTCAGGAACTGGGCGAAGCGCGCGGTGCTGCCGCCGACGAAACCCCAGAGGATGCGGAACACCAGCAGGATCAGCGCGGTCAGACCGGACTTGTAGTGCCAGTCCATCTGCCCGGTCTCGGCGCTCCACCAGGAGAAGCCGACCAGCAGGACGATGGACCAGTGGAACAGACGCGTCGGTAGATCCCAGACTTTCACAGCAACTCCCTCATTCGCTCCGCAGACCGATCCTATCGCGCATCGTCGCGGAAGCGAAGCGGCCAGGAGCCTGTTTTCAGGCGATCAGTTCGCCGATGGTCTTGTTGGTTTCCATGGACTTGGAGCCCCACTTGTCGATCGAGACGCCCATGACCTGCTGGAGCGTGAGGCCGACGCGGCTGACCGGGGTGCCGGCACCGTCGACGTAGATACCCGACTTGACGCGGCCACCGGCACGGCCGGCGAGCATCATCGGGATATTGTCGATCGTGTGGAACTTGGCGAACTCGGTTTCCGAGTGCGCAAGGATCAGCGTGTTGTCGAGCAGGGTGCGGTCGCCCTCCTGCACCTTGTCGAGCGCGGCGATGAAATAGACCCAGGCGTCCATGATCCTGGTGAGGAAGTAGGTGGCGTTGGGCTGATAGCCGAGGCGGTTGTCGAGCACTTCCTCGTGAGTCAGCTGATGGTGCGTGATCGTCGAGCCGATCCGCGTCAGCGCCGAGGCGCCGTTGTTGAACATCATGTTGAACACGCGTGTCTGATCACAGGCCAGCGCCATGACCATCATGTCGGCCATCATCTCGTGGTTCTTCATCACCGCCTCGATGTCGCCGCTCGCGTTCATCTCGGGCGGCTTGGCGCCGGGCACGACACAGGCTTGCAGCGGCTCGGGCTTGGTCAGCTCGACGTCGAGACGCTTCTCGAGCTGCCGCAGCGAGGTGAAATACTGGTCGAGCTTCTGCTTGTCGGCCGCGCCGACCGCGGCTTCGAGCGCCTGGCGCTGCTCGGTCACGCCCGACAGCACCGAGCGCCGCGCCATGACCTGCGGATCGGGGGTGAAGGTGGCGCTGTTGGGATCCTTGAAGCCCGGGCCGAAGATGCGCGTGTAGAGCGCCGCGGCCGAGGTCTCCGACGGGTTGAGATTGCCGCCGCCACGGCCCGACAGCGAATTGCGCGGATCGCCGATCGCCGAGGCGTCGAGCGAACGGAAGCGCGTGCGCGTGCCGATCTGGTCGCCGATCGTCACGTCGAAGCTCTCGCCGGGCAGGCCACGCTCGGCGGTCAGCGCGCGGCCGGTGCGGATCGCCGGGCCGCCGCTGACGTGCGGCAGGTTCGGCGCGCCATCGAGAATGACGTTGAAATTGCCGAGCACGCTGATCTTCGCCTGATAGTCCTTGATCGGCGCGAGTTCGGGCTTGAGCTCGTAATTGGCGCCTGCGGTATCGGGGAACCAGCGGCTGGGATTGACCCCAAGCCCCCAGAACCAGGTACCGAAGCGCACCGGCACCTGCGCGCCGGTGGCGGCCAGGGCCGTGCCGTTGCCGTCGAGGAAGGCATCTAGCAGCGGCACGCCAACGGCGACGGCAGCGCCGTTCATCATGCCCCTGAGTGCGGTGCGACGGCTGAGATCGAATGCCATGACGGTGATCCTTCCGGCTTGTCTTACTGGGTCAGCATCGAGACGTGGGCGGGCGCGGCCAGCGGCTTGGTCACCACCCGATAGGCCTCGGGCATCGTCGCGATCTGGGTGAACAGCGCCCGGATGCCATAGCCACCCGCGGCGAACTTCCGGTCGAGCGCCGGGACCAGTTCCTCTACGTCCTCGCCCGAACGGCCGGTGGCATAGGACAGCGCGCGCATCGACAGGCACTGGGTCGTCGAAGGGCTCGCGGCCATCGTCTTGCCGAGACCGATCGCGCCCTGGAACGGCTTGCCGTCCATCTCGCCGCTGGCGTCGATCAAGGCGGCGTTCTCGGTCTTGCGCGCCATGCCGAGGCCGTCGAAGCGTTCGAGGCTGAGCCCGATCGGATCGGTGATCTTGTGGCAGCCCGAGCACGAGGGATCGGTGGCATGCGCGAGCAGACGGATACGCGCGGTCGGCTTGGCCTTGTTGCCCGTCTCCTGCACCGCGGTGAAATTGACGTTGCCCGGCGGGTTCGGCACCGGCTCGCACATCAGCAGCTCGCGCACGGCACGGCCGCGCAAGGTCGGCGAAGAGCGGCCCGAATGCGAATAGAGCGCGAGGAAACCGGCTTGCCCGAGCAGCCCGGCGCGATCGTCGCCGGGTGCGAATTCGTAGGGCACCCAGCCGGCCGAGCGAGCGACCGGCACCTGGTAGAGCCCGCCGAGCGAACGCGTCATGAAGGTGCGCTGGGTGGTGAACAGGTCGCGATAATCGCCATTGCGCGCGACCAGGTGATCGGTGATCGTACGCAGCATCTGCTCGGGCAACGCCTGGACCACGTCCTGGTTGAAATAGGGATAGATCACCGGGTCCTTCGACAGCTCGTCGAACTTCTCGAACAGCAGCATGTCGGCGAAGAAGGCGCGCACGCCCTGCTCGAAGCGCGGCGAGGCGACCATGGCTTCCGCCAAGGTCCTGAGCTGCGCCTGATCGGTCAGCTTGCCGCTCTCGGCCGCGGTCAGCAGCGTCTCGCCCGGCGTCGTGTTCCATAGCAGGAACGAGAGCCGCGCCGCGCGGGACCAGGCGTCGAGCCGCAGTTCACCGGGCCTGGCCGGATCGGGCTCGGCGCTCTCGATCACGTAGAGGAAGCGCGGCGAGGTCAGCATCGCGGCCAGCGCGAGTTCGAGACCCTTGTGGAACGAGCCTGTGGGTCCCGCGCCATCGCCCGCGAGCTTGACGAAGAAGGCCTGCTCGGCCGGGCTCATCGGCCGGCGGAACAGGTAGCGGCCGAGCGGCGTCAGCACCTTGGCCGCGCAGGCAGGATCGGCGAGCTTCTCGTCCCTGGGCACGCAGGGCACGAATTGCGCGCGGCGCTGTTCGCCGAAGACCTGCGCGGCGATGTTGCGCGCCATGGCATCGAACTGGTCGAGCCCGGCGGGCGAGATCGACGCTTCGGCCGCGCCGCTCGCGATCATCTCGTGGACGGGCCGCACGATCGGTTCGATGCGGCCGGCGACGACCACGTCGGGTCCGAATACATCGGCGATGATGTTGCGATACTGCGCCTCGGTCAGCCGCCGCATCGCCACGATCTGCGCGCCGGGCATGGCGCGCGTAAGCGCCGGCTCCCCCTGTTCGACCACGGCGGTCTTCGGCGCATCGCTCGCCGCGCAACCCGACACGACCACCGACAAGGCCACTGCCGCCGCACCCCAGGTCATTCGCTTCATGGAATTCATCATCATCTCGCAGCCGTCCGCGCAGGTGCAACATCGTTGACGAAGGCCGGAATCGCGGTGATCGCCTGGGCCGCGGAAACGCCTTCGCACTTGCCGGTCTTCGGGTTCTTGAGCCCGTCGGCATAGTGGCGCAGCGTCGCCAGGTTCTGCGCACAGTCGATACCCGCGACGATCGCCGATCCGGCGCCGCCGATCGCCGGGCTGACGATCACGTCGAAGATCGGGCGATAGCCGCCCATGACCCCGCGCAGCGAACCGTCGGGCTGGAAGGCGAGCCGCAGCCGGCCCTTGGCATAGTGCCACTTGGTTCGGTTGCCGCGGATGTCACGCGCGCCGCCCTGTCCCCAGGTCTGGGTCAGGACGATGTCGGCGGGATCGGTGGTGAGCACCCCGTTCTTGATCCGCCCGTGCAGGACGTTGCGGTTGCGCGGCGCCTTGTCGCTGATCGTGAAAGTGGTGCCGCGCAGGAACTGGCCCTTGCTGTCGGCCAAGGGGCGGTCGGGGGTATTGGCATAGATCACTTCGACATCGTCGTCGTTCTGCAGGCTGTCGACGCCGCGCAGCAGGATCACCTGGGTCCATTCGCCCGAGGACATGAACTGCCGCATGCCGGTCTGGTTGTCGCCGGCGATGCCGTCGACCCCGCGCCATTCGAGCGTGCAGCCCATCGCGCGGTATTCCTGGTTGTCGATGCCCTGCTCGCCCGTCGGCGTGGTGAAGGCCTCGTGTGCGCAGGTGTCGTCGGTCTTGCCCTCGTCGAGATCGAGACCCCAGGCCTTCTTGCTCTGCACCGTACGCAGCAGCGGCCGCTCGAACATGTCGGGCTGCGAGCAGACGTTGGTGTTGTCGGGGCCGAAGGCATAGGCGTGCCAACGCTGGGTCAGTTGCGCCTCGTTCTCCTTGCGCTCGAGCTGCGCACGTTCCTCGGCCGGCAGGGTCGCCAGATAGGCGTCGCGCAGCTTGAGCGCGGTACCCTGCGGGCAGGCGTCCTTGCCCTGGATCACCGGCTGCACGAAGCTGTCGACGACGAAACCCATGACCCCGCCCGGCGGCGGCGTGGGCAAGGGTTGCGGCCGCGGCGCGGCGGCATCCGCGGGCGCGCGCAACCAGGTCGGCGCCACCGCGCCGAGCGCAAAAACTGCGGCCAAGGCCGAGCCGAACAGACCGATGCGCAGCAGGCGTCCAGGGGTTTCCATGGCTGTCTCCTCGTTCGCTGTCGTCACGGCCGCAGCACCACGGCACCGGTAGGCAGATCGGCCTGAACCGCCCCTTCGGCGACGTAGGCGGGCTTGCCGCGATAGAGCCATTGCGGCTGGTCCGCGGCGCGATCCACGGTCCAATCGGCCCCGACCCCGCGGCTGGCCAACCCCGCCGCCAGCGGCTGCCATCCGGCACAGGCAGCGGCGCAGCTGCCGGTGAAGAGCAGGCGTCCTTCCTTGTCGACCAGCGCATAGGCGCCCTCGACGAAGGCCGCGGACACGTTAACCGGCGCGGTCAGCTTGGGCGCAGGCGGCACATGCTTGAGCGTGTTCCACACCATGCGCTCGTCGCCTTCATGCGCGGCCGAGCCCGGCGCCTCGCCCTTGCGAACGAAGACCAAGTGCCAGCCCTTGTAGACCCACTGCGGTCCCTGCGGTCCGGCGATCACCGTCCAGTCGGGCGCCTTGGCGTTCTGGACATATTCGCCCTGCACCGGCGCGCGACCGCGCTCACCGAAGCCCATGGGGAAGATAAGGTTTGGCTTGGCCCCGGCGGGCGCCAGCAGCGGTTCCCAGACCTGTGCGCAGGCCTCTCGGCAATGCTGCGAGGGATCGGCGCCGTCGCGCAGCAGGGTGCGCATGTCCATGCCATAGAGCGTGCGCCCATCCGGCCCGGCATAGACCGCGACGCCACCGGCCTTGCCGAGAGTCACGCCCGGCGGAAACTCGCTGGTGGTCGCGGCCGGGATCGGCAGATCGACCGGCTGCGCGAGCGCCAGGCCGCTCGAAACAATGGCTGCCGCCGCGGCCGCTAAAGCTAGCCCCTTCATCGCATCGCTCTCCTGTGGGCCGTCGCTTTGCGACGTTCACCCGCACGGCCGACCACGATCGAGGATCACGTCGCCGTGCCGAAAGTCTAATTCAACTTTTGAATTAGTCAACGCGATGCGAGACGAAAATTGTCGCAGCCTTTCGACGGCGACCGCGCGTCAGGGGGTTGGCTTGCGCGGTGCCGATTGGACCAATTCGTAGCGATAGCCGTCAGCGTCGGTCGCCATCATCATGCGATAGCCCATGGCGACGTCGCGGATCTCGCCGGGCGCGAAGCCTGCGGCGCGCAGCCGGCCGGCCGTCGCGGCGAGATCGTCGATGCGCAGCACGGTGCGATCGTAGCCGTTGCTCTGCGCAATCACCGGCGGGGTTTTCGCGGTCTTGTCCGAGAGCAGGATGATCCCCGGCTGACGCGGATCGCCGCCGAAGGTCAGGATCGTCTCGTGGCGCGTCGGCGGCCCCATCTCGAGCCCCACCTTCATACCCAGCCCGTCGACGTAGAACTTGAGCGCGCGCGCCACGTCGCTGACATGCAGCGCCGGGCCGATCAGCGACCCCGACGACGTCGCGGGCGCCGCAACCGGAGCCTCCGCCACGGCCGGCGCCGCGGCACCGAGAAGCGACGCCGCGATCGCGGCGATCATAATCCTGCCTGTCATGTTCTCTCCCTCTGTTCGTCGTCTTATGGTTTTTCGACGCGGAACTGGTCGTGGCAGGCCTTGCAAGCACCACCGAGACTGCGCGCCGCCGTACGCATCGCCGCAGCGTCACCACCAGCAGCCGCGCGCTGGAAAGCCGTCGCCTGCGCGGCGAAGCCGTCCTGCAGCTGACGGAAGCGCGCGCCCTGGGTCCAGATCTCGGGCTTGGCCGCGGTCTTGACCCCAGCCTGCGGTCCGCTGCCGGCCGGATACCAGTTGTACTGCTGCGTGGCGGCGTTGCGGATCTGCCGCGCCGACATCTGGATCAGCACGGTCTGCGGCGAAGGCCCGCGCAGGCCATCGTTGACCGCCTTGAACGCGGCGCCGAGCTCGCGATAGCCATCGACACGCGTGCGCACCTGATCGGCCGGCGCGGCAAGCAAGGGCGCGGCAAGACCGGCGAGGACGAAGGGAGCGAGGAAGCGAAAACGCGAAGACGACGACATGAATTCTCCGATCTGGCTTGCGGGAAAAATTAGTTCAATTTTTGACCAATGTAAACGCGTGCTGAACCGTGCCACGATATTCCCAACGACACGCAAAGGGGAGAGTGCCGATGGATATCGTCGACAGCCAGGTGCACCTGGGACCGGGCGGAGCCGCAGAGATGGTCGCCGCGCTCGACGCCTTGGGGATCGCCGCGGCGCTGATCGACGAATACTGGATGGGAACGCCGGGCGAGCCGTTCTACCGCCTGGCCAACGGCGCAACGCGCACGACCTCGCCCACGGCCGAACTGGCGGCCTGGACCTATCCGGGTCGCTTTTCCTACCTGGTCCGGGTCGATCCGCGCGATCCCGAACTGCCCGCGGTGATCCGCCTGGCGCGCGATGCCGCGCATGTCCGCGCGCTGCGTGTTTCGCCGGGGATGACCCGCGCCGACCTCGCCGATTTCGTCGGCGGCGTCTATGATGCGATGTTCGGCCTCGCCAGCGACGCAGGCCTGCCGGTCTTCGTCCACCTCGCCGGCCAGACGCAATTGCTCGAGCGCGGGGTCCGCGCCTTCCCCGACATTCGCATCGTCATTTGCCACTGCGGCATGCCGCCCGGTCGGCAGCTCTGGCCGATCATCGCGCAGATGGAGGGACGACCCGACAGCGAGGCGCATTGGCGCCAGGTCGCCGAGGAGCCGCACGAACAGGCCTTCTCCCGCGTGCTGCAGGCCGCGGACTGGCCGCAGGTGGCGCTCAAATGGGCGCACGCGCCGGTCAGCTTCGACGCCGCCGGCTATCCCAACCTGGCGGCCCGGCCTTACCTGCGCGCGGCGATCGACGCCTTCGGCGCGGACCGGGTGATGTGGGCCAGCGACATATCGGCCAACCAGACTGGAGAGACCTGGGCCGAGCTGCTGTTCGCGATCGCTGGAAATCCCGAACTCACCCAGACCGAACGTGCCGCGGTGCTGGGTGGAACCGCACGCCGCTGGCTCGACTGGCCCGCCTGACCTCAAATGCAAAGAGGCCCCCTCTCCCGCTCGGGAAAGGAGGCCTCGGTAATGCAACCTGAAAGGCCTTAGGCGACGGCGCGCAGCTTGGCGACGTTGGCCTTGGCCTGGCCGGCGATCGGCGCAGCGACGTCGCTGGCCAGCTTGCCGAAGGCCTTGCCGTTCTTGCCGCCGAGCGCGACCGCGGTGTCGAGGTTACGCTTGGCGACCTTGAACTGCAGGTCGAAGAATTCCTTGGGCGACTTCACCGCCGCGAAGGCCTTGAGGTCGGCCATGAAGGTGTCGGCGGCCAGCTTGCCGTCGGCGACCGAGTCTTCACCGATCGTCTTGAGGCCGGCACCGAGGATCTTGCCCGAGACGACGAGCGCCGCGGCATTGGCCTTGGTCATCGTGCCGAGTTCGCCGGCAACGGCCGCGCCCTTGGCGTAGGCAGCCTTGGCCTTGTCCTGAACCTCAGCCTTGATCGACTGAACGGTGGCCTTCTTGGCCTTGGCGGTACGGGTCGTCATCTGGGCAGTCCTTTTCGAAACGGATTGATCGATGAAACGTCGATAGAGAAGCGAAGGCGCCGCCCGCGATGGTCGGAACAACCATCACGACGACGCCGATGTTGCAGTGCACAATAAGCGTTTTACGCAGCCTGTCAAGCATTTTGTGCAGTGCAACATAAGCTGCCCGGATCGCCCTCCGGCAGCATCGTCGCGAAACCTCGGCGGCGGCTGCCAAGCCCGCGCACAAACGTCGGTTTTGCTGCAGCAATCGTCATTGAACCGACGCTTTCACAAGGGCTTCCCCATGGGCGCCGCTCTGCTAGCATGATAGCATCCGAGCGACGCCGCCGAGCAGGCGCGCGCGAGCAGAGGGAAAGGATTGAGCATGGCCGATTCATCGCAGCGCAACGAAACCGAGACGCGCAACGAGGACGGCGGTTCGACCTGGGGGCTGCCCTCGTCGCTGTTCGGATTGGACGGCCCCTTCGCCACCTATATGCGCGCGGCCAATCCCTTCGCGCTGTTCCAGCAGAACATGGCGCTCTACCAGCAGTTCGTCGACATCGCGCTCGGCCAGTCGAAGATCGCACCCGATGCACGCGACTGGCGCTTTCAGGACGAGACCTGGACCAAGAACCCGTTCTACCGCCGCCTGAGCCAGGCCTATCTGGCGATGACCGAGGCGGTCCAGAACATGATCCCCGACGATCTCGCCGATGACGACAAGGCGCGCGCGCAGCTCGCCGCCGACATCGTCACCAGCGCCTTCGCGCCGACCAACACGCTGATCGGCAACCCTGCCGCGGCGCTGCGCGCGATCGAAACCAAGGGCGACAGCGTCGCCAAGGGCTTCCGCAATTTCGTCGACGACTGGCTCAACAACGAGGGCATGCCCTCGCAGGTCGACGCCTCGAAGTTCCAGGTCGGCAAGAACCTCGGCGTGACGCCGGGCAAGGTGGTCCACAAGACCCAGATGTTCGAGCTGATCCAGTACACGCCGCAGGGCGACACGGTCTACGAGATCCCGGTGCTGCTGATCCCGCCGCAGATCGGCCGCTTCTATTTCACCGACCTCGCCCCGGGCCGCTCCTTCGCCGAATATGCGGTGAGCCAGGGGCTCAACCACTTCGTCGTCTCGTGGCGCAACCCGCAGCCCGAGCATCGCGACTGGGGGCTCGAAGACTACATCGAATCGGCGCTCGAGGCGGTCGAGACCGTGGCGCTGATCACGGGCACGCCGAAGATCAACCTGATCTCGTTCTGCGCAGGCGGCATCCTCTCGTCGATCGTCGCCGGCTATCTCGCGCAGAAGGGCCGCGGCGACATGATCAACACGCTGGCGCTCTGCGTGACGATGCTCAACTGGAAGGTCGATGCCTCGATCGGCGCCTTCCGCTTCCCCGCGGCGCTGACCATGGCCAAGGCGCAGACCGAGATGAAGGGCGTGCTGCCGGGCAGCGACCTGCACAAGGTGTTCACCTGGCTGCGCCCCAACGACCTCGTGTGGAACTACTGGGTCAACAACTACCTGATGGGCGATACGCCTTCAGCCTTCGATATCCTCGCCTGGAACAAGGACAACACCAACCTCCCCGCCAAGCTGCACAGCGACTTCCTGCGCATCTTCGAGGAGAACCTGCTGGTCGAACCCGGCGCCTTCGAGGCAATGGGCACGCCGATCGATCTCGGCGAGATCAAGTGCGACAACTTCATCGTCGGCGCGGTGACCGATCACCTGACGCCGTGGAAGGCCTGCTACCAGGCCTGCACCTTCCTCGGCGGCGACAGCACTTTCGCGCTGTCCAACGGCGGCCACGTCGCCGCGCTGGTCAATCCGCCGAGCAATCCCAAGGCGCACCACTTCATCGGCGCGGGCACCGCGCCGGACGCCGATACCTGGATGGAAAGCGCCACGCGCGAGCAGGGATCGTGGTGGCAGGGCTGGGCCAAATGGGTCGCCGAGCGCAGCGGCAAGCGCGTCCCGTCGCCCAAGCAGCTCGGCTCGAAGAAGTTTCCCGCGGGAATCAGCGCCCCTGGCGAATATGTGACACAGTAGCTCACTAGCTTGCTTGCGCTGCAGTGCAGCATATATTAGCAATCCTGTAAGTAGATGACCTTGGCCCTGAGCGCAGGTCTCCGAAAGGAAGGAATGCTACCTTCCGGTGGAGCTTGCTGGGAGCAGTGCCCGGCAGATTAGGGGTTAGTGGTTTGATCTATCTTGCCTATGAGACGCTGCGCCGCAGCACGCGGCCGATGGCCTGGCTGCTCGACAAGGGGCAGCAGTTCGCCCGCGACGAGCGCAATCCGCTGCGCGACACGATCGGCATGCGCGCGCTCGCAACCGCCTGGGAACTTCCGGCGCGCGCGCTCAAGGACTATCCGAAGCAAGCCTATCAGGTGTTCGAGGAAGTCGGCGACCTGGACGTCGTGGTCGAGGCCGAAGTCGTCCACAGCATGCCTTTCGCCGACCTGCTGCGCTTCAACCTGGAAGACGGCACCAAGAAGCCCAAGGTGCTGATCGCCGCGGCGCTCTCGGGCCATCACGCGACCTTGCTCGAGGACACGATCCGCGGCTTCACGCGCGATTTCGACACTTACATCACCGACTGGAAGGACGCGAAGCAGGTCCCGCTGTCCGAGGGCGAGTTCGACTTCGACGGCTATGTCGAACACCTGATGACCTTCCTCGAGGTGCTCGGTCCCGACACCCATGTCGTCGCCACCTGCCAGGCCGCGCCGCCGGCCATGGTCGCCGCCGCGGTGCTCGAGGCGCGCAAGGCCAAGCACAAGCCGGCGACGCTGACCCTGATGGGCGGACCGATCGACACGCGCGTCAGCCCCAACGTGCTGACCAAGCTGACCGAGAAGGTGCCGTTCAAGCTGTTCAAGACGCTGAACATCCACAAGGTGCCGCCGGGCTATCCGGGCTCGGGCCGCCGCGTCTATCCGGGCTTCTACCAGCTGAGCGGCTTCATCGCGCTCAACCCCAAGCCGCACATCCGCCAGTACGGCCAGTTCCCCAAGAACTCCATGAAGGGCGACGAAGTGGCGCTGCAGAAGTTCCGCGACTTCTACGACGAGTATTTCGCCGTGCTCGACATGGCCGAAGGCTTCTATCTCGACACGCTCAAGAAGGTGTTCTTCGAGCACCACATCCCCAAGGGGATCATGGAATACCGCGGCAAGCTGGTCGATTTCGCCAAGGTCAAGGACCTGCCGCTGCTGACCGTCGAGGGCGAGAACGACAACTTCTGCCCGCCGGGCCAGACCGAGGCCGCGCACGACGTGTTCAGCGGCATCCCCGCGAACAAGCGCAAGAACTACATCCAGCCCGGCGTCGGCCATTATGGCGTGTTCTCGGGCTCGAAGTTCCAGAGCAGCATCTACCCGGTGATCCGCGACTTCATCCACGAGGCCATCGGCGTCGAGGCCAAGGAAGAGATCCCGGTCACGCAGTGATCCGAGCCTGTCCTCCCCGCAAGGGGAGGACAGGTGCTAGACCTTGGCGCGTTGCTCCTGCCACCAGGCGTCGAGCGCTTCCGCCTCGGGCGTCAAGGTGGTGTAGAACGGCGCGGCGAAGCGGTCCCAGGCCTCGGCCTGGCGCGGCGAGACCGAGGTCAGCACGGGCACTTCGGCAACGATCGCCGCCTGGAAGGCCGAGACGAGGCCCGAGCGGTTCTCCGCCTCGTACTTGCCGAACTTGTTGAGCACGACGAGATCGCAGCCCGCCGCGATCTGCCCGGCTACGGCATCGGCAGCGCTGACCACGCCCTCGGGATCGAAGGCGCAGGCGTCCGAGCCGGCGCCAAGATCCTGGAACATCGGATAGCGCCGGCCATCTGCCAAGCTCAGCAGCATGCCCGGTCCGCATTGGCGGTCGGGGCCGCCAGCTTCGTCGTTGGCCTCGATCAGACCGACGATCCGCGCCTCGCCGCGATGCCGCGCGACGAATTCGGCGAGCAGGCGCTGGATCTCCTCACCCGCCGCGCCCTGGACGATCGCTATCGATTTCGTCGTTTCGGCCATCTCGAATCCTTCGGTCACAGCGGCTTGCCGCAGGCGGTCATAGGCAAGGCCAGGTCCTTGCGCTCGACAAATTCGCGATCGGTCAGCACATCGAGAAAGGCGAGCAAGGATGCCTTCTCCTCCGGACTGTAGCGCCGGCCTTCGTGGCGATCGAGGGCCGCTTCGAGCGTCGGCACCGACCCATCGTGCCAATAGGGCGCGGTCAGCGCAACGTTGCGCAGCGACGGCGTGCGGAACTTGCCCCGATCCTCGACGCGGCCACTCTTCTCGGCAAGCCCCGGATCGGCAGGGGTGCTCTCCGCGAGGCGGTGATAGGCCATGTCGGTGAACAGCGGCCCCGCGTGACAGCCCGTACAATCGCGCGCGAAGATTGCTCGCCCGCCCCGCGCCGCGTGCGGCAGCCGGCCGTGGTCGTGCGGACTGCCGAAGGAGACGAGCGTCCGCTCGAAACTGGCGAGCGCCTTGGCGATCGTGGTCTCGTCGATCCGCCCCTCGGTCTCGGGAAAGGCCTCACGGAACTGCGCGCGATAGCAGTCGTCGCGTCCGAGCCGCGCGGCCAGCTCGGCCTCGCGTCCGGTCATGCCCATCTCGACCGGGTGCGTGCCGAACACCGGCACCGCGACCTGGCCTTCGAGCGAGGCCAGACTGGGATCGGCGTGGGTCAGTCGGGTGAACCAGGCGACGTTGGCGAGCGCCTGGACGTTGCGCCACCCCGCCTCACCGGTGACGCCCGGATGGGTGCGGTTGCCCTCGGCGAAGGCGCGGTGCTGCTCGTGGCACGTGGCGCAGGACATCGTGCCGTCGAGCGACAGATCGGCGTCGTAGAACAGCCGCCGGCCGAGTTCGACCTTGGCCGAGGTCATCGGGTTGTCAGCAGGCACCTCCGGCGCACCCAGGCCCCGCGGCGAGGACCAGTGCCAGGCCGGCGCGCTGGCTCCCGCCAGCGCCAGCCCGGCAAGGGGCGCCAACAGCGCGAGACGCATGACCTAGGGCAGACGCGCGACCAGCACGGTCATCTGCGGCGCGCCATTGGCGCCGAGTTGCAAGGTGTAGCGACCGGGCTTCAGCGGAAAGTCGACCATCTTGCGCACGCCGCTACAGGCGGGGCCATGGCCGTGCGAGGTCGAGGTCACGGCCTTGCCGTCCTGCACGAGATCGATCCAGGCGCCCGAGCTCAGCGCGACGCGGAAGGTGCCCGCCTCGGCCACGTTCAGCGCGATCAGGCCACCGAAGCTGACCGAGCCGCCGGGCTTCTCGGGTCGCAGCGCATAGCGCACTTCCGGCGTGGGCTTGAGCGTCACGTTCGCCGCCTGGCCGACCGCCAGTCCTGGCGCGGTATCGACGACGCTACCGGCCTCGAACGGAATCGGGCTGGTCCAGGGCGCGAGTTCGCCGGTCGGCGGGGTCTGTGCGCGGCATTCGAGTTCGGCAGTCCTGGCCGGTTCGGCGGGCGCATGATCGTGCATGTGATCTTGCGCCTGAACCGCGACCGAAAGCATCAGCGGCGACACGATTGCCACAGCCTTCACGATAATTCCGCGTGTCATCATCCCGCCTTGCATAGCTATATCTCCGTAAATATAGGACCGCGCCAAGAACCACAATGCCTTAACCACAATACAGAATTCAGGGGGTTTTCGTGCGCCATCTCGCCACTTTCGCATCCGTGCTCGCGCTCGGCCTGTCCAGCCAGGCCTTTGCCCAGGATGAGGCCCAACCCGCGGAAGCTCTTCCGGCTGGGGAAACCGGCAACGGCACTTTCACCTTGGGCCAGATCGTCGTCACCGGCGCAAAGCCGGAAGGCATCGCGATCGGCGGCGAGACGCTGACCGCCGAGGCGATCTATGCCTTCAACCGCAACACGCTCGACGATGCCGCGAACCTGATCCCCGGCGTCACCGCGGGCAACAGCGGCGGCTCGCGCAACGAGCGCCTTCTGTTCGTGCGCGGCTTCGACCGGTTCCAGGTGCCGCTGTCGATCGACGGCATCCGCGTCTACCTGCCCGCCGACAACCGCCTCGACTTCGGCCGCTTCCTGACCCCCGACATCGCCGAACTGCAGGTCGCCAAGGGCTATGCCTCGGTGCTCGACGGCCCCGGCGGCATGGGCGGCGCGGTCAACCTCGTCACGCGCAAGCCGACCAAGGAAATCGAAGCCGAGGTCCGCGGCACGCTGAACCTCGACCGCGATGCCGACTATGCCGGCTACAACGTCTTCGCGCTGCTCGGCACCAAGCAGGACCAGTGGTACGCACAGGCGTCCTATTCGCGCAATTTCCAGGATCACTGGACGCTCGCCGGCGGCTTCACCCCGACGGTCCCGGCCAACGAGGACGGCGGCGAGCGCGACTTCAGCCGCACCAGCGACTGGCGCGTCAACGTCAAGGCCGGCTTCACCCCCAACGCCACCGACGAATATGCGATCAGCTACACGCGCCAGGAAGGCGCGAAGAACGCGCCGCTGCACGTCACCGACACCAACAGCGTCTCACTGCGCAATTGGGAATGGCCCTACTGGAACATCGAGGGCGTCTATTTCCTCTCGACCACCGCGCTCAGCGACCAGGCGACACTCAAGACCCGCGCCTACTGGAACACCTACAAGAACCTGCTGCGCTCTTGGGACAACCGCAACCAGAACAGCCAGACCCTGCCGCGCTCGTTCGACAGTCCTTATGACGACACCGCCTATGGCGGTTCGGCCGAGCTCGCGGTCAACCTCGCGCCGCGCGACACGCTGACCCTGGCCTTCCACTATCGCCACGACGAGCATACCGAGACCCAGACCAGCCGTCCCGGCGTCGCGGGTGCCACGCCCGAACCCGTCCAGGTCAGCGCCGAACGCACCTGGAGCGCGGCGATCGAGAACCGCCTTGCCTTCAACGATGCGCTGAGCCTGACGGTCGGCGGCAGCTTCGACTGGCGCGACACCGACCGCGCCGAGGAATTCGGCGTGCCGCTCGGCCAGACCGGTGCCAGCCGCCTGTACTCCTTCGCGCTGCGCAACGCCTCTGCCTGGAACGCGCAGGGCCGGCTTGACTGGGCGCAGGACGGCACCGCGCTGCACCTCAGCGTCTCGTCGCGCGCGCGCTTCCCGACGCTGTTCGAGCGCTTCTCGAGCCAGTTCGGCACGGCCGAGGCCAATCCGAACCTCAAGCCCGAGCGCGCGACCAATGTCGAGCTCGGCGGCAGCCGCTCGTTCGGCCCGATCCGGGTCGAAGGCGCGCTGTTCTACAGCCACCTGACCGACGCGCTGGTCTCGGTGCGCACGCCGGCCAACCTCAATCGCCGCGAGAACTACGGCAGTGCCGACTACTACGGCGGCGAGCTGTCGCTCAGCGCGCAGTTGACCTCGGTGTTCCAGGCCGGCGTCAACTACAGCTACATCAAGCGCGACTTCGACGTCGGCACCCCGCCCACTGGCGGACTGATCCGTCCGTTCGAACTGACCGACGTCCCCGGCCACAAGGGCTTTGCCTGGGTCTCGTTCCGGCCGGTGCCGACGATCAACGTGCTGCCGCAGCTCGAATTCGCCTCGGGCCGCACCACGGTCACCCCGGCTTCGGCCAACGGCCTGGCACCGGTCTACTACCAGACCGGCGGTTACGTCACTGCCGCGCTGCGCGTCGATTGGGACGTCACCGACTTCCTGACCGTCGGTGTCGGCGGCCGCAACCTGTTCGACCGCAACTACACGCTGACCGACGGCTTCCCCGAGCCGGGCCGCAGCTTCTTCGCGAGCATCCGCGCGCGGTACTGACGCCGCCCCGGACACAAACCGCAACATTACACACGGGCCGGAGCATTTCCGGCCCGTTTTGCATCTAGGCCGTGCGACTTTGCTTGAATCGGGGCGCGGCTCGCCTAAGGCTGCGCGCAAAGTAGAACGGGAGATTCTGATGCAGATGCGCAAGCTGGGCGGCACCGGCGTGGCGATCGCGCCGCTCGTGCTCGGCGGCAACGTGTTCGGCTGGACCGCGGACCGCGAGACGAGTTTCGCGATCCTCGACGCCTTCCTCGAGGCCGGGTTCAACGCGATCGACACCGCCGATTTCTACATGCGCCACCTGCCCGGTTTCGAGGGCGGCGAGTCCGAAACCGTGATCGGCGAATGGCTGAAAGACCGCGGGGTGCGCGACAAGGTCGTGCTGATCACCAAAGGCGGCCTGCCGATGGGCGAAGGCATGGAAGGCCTGAGCCGCGACTACCTGCCGCGCGCCTGCGAAGCCTCGCTGCGCCGCCTGCAGACCGACCACATCGACGTCTACATGGCGCACCAGCCCGACGTGAACACGCCGATCGCCGAGACGCTCGAAGCCTTCCAGGCGCTGATCGACGCAGGCAAGGTCGGCCACGCCGCCGCCTCGAACTATTCGGCCGAGCAACTGCGCGAAGCCGTGGCGGCCGAAGGCCCGGGTCGTGCGCGCTATGGCGTGCTCGAACAGCACTACAACCTCGCCGCGCGCGAGGAGTTCGAAGGCCCGCTCGAAGACCTCTGCCTGGCCGAGAACATCGGCACGATCCCCTACTTCTCGCTCGCCGGCGGTTTCCTGACGGGCAAGTACCGTTCCAAGGACGACGCCGAAGGCCGCGCGCGGGGCGGCACCGTCCAGCGCTATCTGACACCGCGGAACTTCGCGCTGCTCGACGTGCTCGATACGGTGGCCGCGCGCCACGACGCGACGCTCGCGCAGGTCTCGCTGGCCTGGCTGCTGACGCGCAAGTCGGTCTCGGCACCGATCGTCAGCGCCACCAGCCTCGGCCAGCTCGGCGACATCCTCAAGTCGGTCGAGCTTAAGCTCACCGCCGAAGACCTCGCGCAGCTCGACGCCGCATCGGCGTAACAATTTCAGGCGTATAAAAATTCCCCAGGAGAGAAACAGATGTCCGACCAGATCGTCGCCCCGCGCACTCGTGACCTGTCCGAAATGGCCGAGCAGATCGTGCCCTGGATGGAAAGCAAGCTGCCCGGTGCGACCGGCCTCAAGATCGCCAACATGGACTATCCGCGCGGCGCCGGGCGCAGCCACGAGACGATCCTGTTCGACGCGAGCTGGAGCCAGGGCGGCAAGGAGCATCAGGAAGGCTACGTCATCCGCGTGAAGCCCGACGCCAACCAAGTCTATCCCGACGACCTGTTCGAGGAACAGTATCAGGTCATGCGCGTGCTCCACGAGGAGCGGATCGTCCCCGTGGCCGAGACGATCGGTTTCGAAGCGGATCCCGCGCTGGTCGGCGCGCCGTTCTTCGTGATGAAGAAGCTCCACGGCCGCGTCGCCGTGACCTTCCCGCCCTATCGCGAAAACGGCTGGGTCGCCGAGGCGACGCCGGCGCAGCGTCGCCGCTTCTGGGAAGGCGGCGTGCGCAACCTGGCGCTGACGCAGAAAACCCCGCTCGACAAGGTCCCGTTCCTTGCCGGCCTGCCCGGCCAGACGAGCGGCCTGACTGGCCTCGATCAGGAATGGGACAAGTACGACCGCTTCGTCGAATGGGTCAGCCAGGAAAAGCGCTGGCCCGTGCTCGACGCCGCGCGCGAGCATCTCAAGGCGCGTTGGCCGAAGAACCAGCCCGAGGGCCTGGTCTGGGGCGACGCGCGCATCGGCAACATGATGTTCGACGACAACTTCGACGTCGTCGCGGTGATGGACTGGGAACAGGCCTCGCTCGGCGGCGCGCTGCACGACCTCGCCTGGTGGCTGCAGATGTCGGCCTTCGCGCACGAGAAGACCGCCGACAAGCCGCACCTCGACGGCATGGGCACGCGCGAGGAGACGATCGCGCTGTGGCAGGAGATCACCGGCATCTCGGTCGACGACCTCGACTGGTATCTCGACTTCACCGCCTTCAAGACCGGCTGCCTCTCGGTGAGCACGAGCAAGATCTGGGGCTGGCCCGAGCCCGACCATGCGGCGCTGAAGGACAAGCTGGGGCTGTAGCCACCCTCACCGCTGCGACTAGGTTCACTGCGTTCACCAAGTCTCGCTGCCTCTCCCGCCAGCGGGAGAGGGTAGAGCGCCCCTTCTCCCGCTGGCGGGAGAAGGATAGCGCAGCTTGCCGCGGCAGCGGCTAGCGAAGCTTGGCTGAGGGTGGCCAAGCGCAACCCTGCCACCAAATCTGACACGAAACGCCGCACCTCTCCATCCTCTCCCCTCCCCTTGCCCCGGCAGAAATGCTAAGGGTTTGGCAAAACAAAGGGAGAGGATGCCGTGCAGACCCTGGCCGACCTGAAGCTCCACGACCTGCCGATGGCGGCGCCCGCCTTCTCGGCGAACCCCTGGCCCGAACTCGAGAAGGCGCGCGAGAGCCACCCCTGGCTCGCGGCCTGCGAGTTCGGCCACGTCGTCCACCAGTACGACGCGATGCGCGACCTGCTCTGGCTCGATCACAGCCTGACCGGTTCGTACCAGGACGTGCTGCGGATCATGGAGGCCGAGGGTACGCCCTGGGGCCGCTTCCAGCACGAGAGCCTGCTCGCGCAGACCGGCGAGGCGCACAAGCGCATCCGCGCCGTGCTCGCCCCCGCCTTCACGCCGCAGCAGGCGAACAAGCACCGCCCACTGATGCGCAAGGTCATCGCCGAACTGCTCGACGAATGGGTGCCCAAGGGCGAGTTCGATTTCGAGGACTTCGCTTCCTACTTCCCGATCACGGTGATGTGCAGCCTGATCGGCGCGCCGACAGGCGCGATCGCGTCGCTGCGCGCGTCGATGGAGGCGCTGGGCCTGTCGATGAGCATGGACAAGGCCTTCCTGCCCCAGCTCAACCAGGCGACCGAAGTGCTCGACGCCTTCGCACAGGAGATCGTCGCCGAGCGGCGCAAGGCGCGGCTGGCGCCGGGCGAGGACATGCTCGAAGTGCTCCTCACCACGCTCGACGAGGGCCAGTTGTCCGAGCGCGAGCTCTACGACCTGCTGATCTTCCTATTCGTCGCCGGCTACGACACCTCGAAGAACGCGCTGACCCTGATGATGGACGCGCTGATCGACCGGCCCGAAATGTACCAGCGCTGCGCCGAGGACCTGGCCTGGTGCAAGAAGGTCAGCGAGGAGAACTTCCGCTACCTGACCACCTCGACGATCCCGCGCATCGTCACCAAGGACATCACCTACAAGGACGTGCTGATCCCCGCCGGGACCATGCTGTTCTTCCCCGTCTCGATCTCGGGCCGCGATCCGGCGATCGACCACGCTGCGACATTCGATCCCGAGCGCGACCAGGCGAAGAAGCGGCCGATCACCTTCGGCATGGGCGTGCACATATGCCTGGGCCAGTTCATCGCCCGCGCGCAGATCGAGGAAGGGCTGCACCAGATCGCCCAGCGCATCCGCAACCCGCGCCGCACGGGCGCTTCGACCTGGCGGCCGTTCTACGGGGTCTGGGGGCTCAAGGGCTTGCCGATCGCCTTCGAGGCGGTGCGCGATTCGGCCGAGGCCGAACCCGCACTCTGAATCAGCCCGCCCGGGTCCCCTGGACCTTGGCCTTGCCGAACATGCCGAGCTTGGCCGTGCCCGAGAGCGTATCGCCCTCGATCGTCAGGTCGTATTTAAGCGTGATCGGCATCGGCTGGGTGACCTTCATCTCCCATTTGAGCCGGTTGCCCTCGACCGTTCCCGAGAACTCCTGAGCGCCCTCAGGCGCGTCGAGCTTGCCGGTCAAGGTGCCGCCATCGGTGTGGAAGGTGGCGACCATCGTCTGCTCGGGGCCGACCGGGGGCTTCATCACCACGTCCCAGTTGCCGTCGATCGCCGCCGGGCCGGTCGCCGCTTCGGCCACGGGAGCCGGTGCCGCCGCGGGAGCGGGAGTAGGTGCTGCGGCCGCACCGCCGATGCGCTCGCCCGAAACCTTGGCCTTGCCGAACATGCCCAGCTTGGCCGTGCCCGCAAGCGTGTCGCCCTCGATCGTCAGGTCGTACTTGAGCGTGATCGGCATCGGCTGGGTGACCTTCATCTCCCACTTAAGCCGGTTGCCTTCGACCGTGCCGGAAAACTCCTGCGTGCCCTCGGGCGCCGCGAGCTGTCCGGTCAGCACCCCGCCCTCGGTGCGGAAGGTCGCGACCATTTCCTGCTTTGGCCCGACCGGCGGCTGCATGGTCACCTGCCATTCGCCATCGACGCTCAGAGGCAGCGCCCCGGACAGCACGGCGGAAGCACCGGGCGCCTCGGCGTCAAACGCGGGCTCGGGTGTGCCGGCGACGGGCGGCGGCGTCGCCTCGGCCTCGTCGCTGCGGCCCTCGACGAAATCGAGGATCTTCGACGGCGTCACCGGCAGCGAGACGGGCAGTTCACCGAAGGGCGAGAGTGCATCGGCAATGGCGTTGAACAAGGTCGGCGGACCGACGATCGCGCCGCCCTCGCCCACGCCGCGGAAGCCGCCTTCGTTGTTCGCCGGGATGTTCGAATGGATGTACTCGAAGTCCGGAACGTCGGTGATCGCCGGCAGCATGTAGTCCTTGAAGGTCGCCGCCGTAGGATTGCCGCGCTCGTCGTAGTGGACTTCCTCGAGCAGGACCTGGCCGATCGCCTGGGCAAGCCCGCCGGCGACCTGCCCCTCGACCACCGCCGGGTTGATCACCATGCCGCAGTCCTCGCTGCACAGCCAGCGCAGGATCTTGACGAAGCCCGTGTCGACGTCGACCTCGACCACGCAGGCATGCGCGGCGCTGGTCAGGGTCATCGGCGGCGGCAGATAGCGGTACTGCGCCTCAAGCCCCGATTCCATGCCCTGCGGCAGGCGCATAGGCTCGCCATAGGCGATCTCGGCAACCTCCTTGAGGCTGCGCGTCATCTCCTCGGCGCCGGCGATCTTGACCATGCCGTTCTCGATCGAGACGCTCTCGGGATTGGCGTTGTAGAGATGCGCGGCGACCGCCTGGATCTTTTCCTTGAGCAGCTTCGACGCCTTGATCGAGGCGCCGCCGCCGAGCACCGCCTGGCGGCTGCCCGCCGCGCCCGGCGCGAAGCCGCCGCGCGAGCTGTCGCCCTCGAACACGGTGACGTCCTCGTAAGGCACGCCGAGCTGGTCGGCGATGACCTGGGCCATCGTCGTCTGGGTGCCGTGGCCCTGGCTGTGGGTCGACATCATCGCCGTGACCTTGCCGGTCGGCTCGACGCGCAGCTGCGCGAGCTCGCCGGTCATCGGCGCCATCGAGCCAGCCGAGCCGGTCGGCTCGACATAGGCCGAGAGGCCGAGGCCGAGATAGCGCCCCTGCTTGCGCGCTTCGGCTTGCTCGCGGCGGAACTTGGCGACGTCGAAGGTCTCGAGCAGCTTGTCGAAGCACTCGGCCGGGCTCATGTCGTCGACCGGGATGCCCGCGGCCGTCGAATAGGGCAGTTCGCTGCGCCGGATCAGGTTCTTGCGGCGCAGATCGACCGGGTCGATCTTCATCTGCCGCGCGGCCTTGTCGAACAGCGCCTCGCGCGCCAGCGATTCCATCGCCCAGGGCCCGCGATAGGCGGCGAGGCCCGGCGTGTTCGAGTACCAGGCGCGGGTGATGAAGCCCGGCACGGGCACGCGATAGGCGACCCACATGAACATGTGCACGGCGACATTGGCGTCGGCACCCTGCGGGTAGCAGCCGTTGTTGCTCGAATAGTCGGCATGGGCGGCGAGGATCTTGCCGTCCTTGTCGAAGGCGACGCGCGTGGTCATTTCCTGCTCGCGCGCCTGGTTGCAGGCGGTCAGCGCCTCGAGCCGATCCTCGGTCCACTTGACCGGCCGCGACAGCAGCAGAGAAGCGACGATCGCCGCCACTTCCTCGCGCCAGGGATGGTTCTTGAGCCCGAACGAGCCGCCGACGTCCTTGGCGAGCACGCGGATCGACATGTCGGGCAGGCCGAGCGCCAGCGACAGCCACCGCGCCACGAGCTGCGGGCTCTGGCAGGTGATGTGGACGACCAGCTCTTCCTCGCCGCGCGGATCGGAAACGACGCCCCGCGTTTCCATCGGCGACTGCGCGATGCGCTGGTGGATCACCGTGCTGGTGACGAGGTGCGCGCCCTTGGCGAGCTCCTCCTCGATATCCTCGTCGTCCTCGATGCCCATGACCTGGGCGACGTTGGATTCGGTGGTCGGGTGGACAACCGCGCCCTTGCGCGCGTCGGCGATCGTGACAACGGGATCTTCCTCGTCGTATTCGACCACGACCAGACCGGCCGCGTCCTCGGCAACGTAGCGGTCCTTGGCCACGATCATGACGACCGGATCGCCGACATAGCGCACGTCGCCTTCGGCGAGCGGCCCCATCGGCACTTCGCCGGGCGTCATGTAGAAGGTGTGGAACACGACCGGGCGCTTCTTCAGGTCCTCGGCCGTATAGACCGCGACCACGCCGGGCAGGCTCCGCGCTTCCTCGACGTCGATCGACAGGATCTTGCCGCGCGCGATCGGGCTGCGATAGAACGCGGTGTGGAGCATGCCGGGCACCGCTACGTCGTCGACGAAGGTGCCCTTGCCGGTCAGCAGGCGGCCGTCTTCCTTACGCGTGACGCGCTTGCCGATCAGGCGTTGCGCACCGGTACCAAGGCCGGTCGGCGCGTTCATGCGTGCTCTCCATGATCGGCAGCGACGCCGGTCGGCTGGCCGGTGAGCTGGCGGATCGCGCGGCGGATGCCCTGGTAGCCAGTGCAGCGGCACAGGTGGCCCGACATCGCGGCGATCAGTTGGTCCTCGCTAGGCTTGGCGTCGTCGGCGGTCAGCGCCGCCATCGTGCAGACCACGCCCGGGGTGCAGAAGCCGCACTGGAGCGCGTGGTTGTCGCGCATAGCCTGCTGAACGGGGTGGAACGTGCCGTCCTCGGCGGCCAGCCCCTCGATCGTCGTGACTTCGGCGCCGTCGGCCTGGACCGCGAGCATCAGGCACGAACGCACGGCGAGGCCATCCACGATCACCGTGCAGGCACCGCAGACGCCGTGCTCACAGCCGAGATGCGTACCGGTAAAGCCCGCATCGACGCGCAGGAAATCGCCGAGCGTCTTGCGCGCCTCGACACGGCCCGAAACCGGCCGGCCGTTGATGGTAACCTCGATCGCGTGCTCGCTCATGCTGCTGCCTGCTGGATATTGAGGGCTTCGCCCAAGGTGCGCGCAAAGATGCGGCGGCCGACCGTGCGGCGATAATGCGCCGTCGCGTGGTGATCGGTGAAGGGATCGGTATCGGCGATCGCCAGTTCGGCGATGCCGCGCGGATCGATGTCGGACAGCGCCGTACCGATCAGCGCCTGCTCGGCCTGGCGGGCCTTGATCGGGGTCGGCCCCATGCCGAACCAGGCGAGCCCGGCGCGGGCGATCTTGCCACCTTCGATCGCGACCCGACCGACGAGCCCGACCAGCGCGAAATCGCCCGGTCGCTGCGCCACTTCGCGGAACACGGTGACCGCGTCGGCACCCCAGCGCGGATAGTGGATCGCGGTGACGAGTTCGTCGGGCTCGAGCACGGTCATGTAGGGGCCGAGGTAGAACTCGTCGGCCTTGACCCGGCGCGTGCCGCGATCGCGCGAATGGATCTCGATCTCGGCGCCCAGCGCCACGGCGGTCGCGGGCATTTCGGCCGCGGGCTCGCCCAGCGAGACCGAACCGCCGATCGTGCCGCGATTGCGCGTCTGGTAGTGACCGACATGGCTGAGCGCCAGGTTGAACACCGGCTGCGCGCCCTTCATCTCGGCATCGGCCAGGGCCACGGCCTGACGCGTGCCGGCGGCGACGCGCGTGGACTCGGCCGTATGGCTGATCCCGCGGAACCCCTCGATCCGGTTGACGTCGACGAGGATGAAAGGCTGGCTCATGCGCAGCGCCAGAAGCGGCATCAAGGTCTGCCCGCCGGCGAGCAGGGTAGCACCGCCGCCGGCCTCGGCCAGCACGTCGAGCGCCTCGGCCACGGTGCCGGGCGCGACATAGTCGAAGGGTGCGGGTTTCATCAGCGGCCTCCGCTGCGCTTGCCGGCCTGGAAGCCCGCGACGCCGGTGACCAGCAGCGCGAGCAGGCCGACGATCATCCAGACCTCGCCCGCGTCGCTGCGGCCGATCAGGAAGCCAGAGATCAGCGCCAGCGCGGTCGCCACGATCCAGATCCACGGCGTGCCGACGGGCTGGAGCGGCGCCGGAACGGCGACGTACTGCGGCGCTGCGATCGGTGCAGCAGCAGGCGCAGCACCGGGTGCGGCCGGAGCGGCGGAAGCCACAGGCGCGGTCGCAGCGGGAGCCGCGGCAGGCCCCTCGACGACTTCGCCGAACTTGGTGAAGAACTTGCCTGCGAGCTGCTTGGCCGTGGCGTCGATGATCGGCCCGCCGAGCTGCGCCAGACGGCCGCCGACCTGCGCCTCGACCTCATAGGCCAGCAGGGTGCCGCCATCGACCTCGGTCAGGTGGACCTTGGCGCCGCCCTTGGCATTGCCGACGGTGCCGCCCTGGCCCTCGCCGCTGATCTTGTAGCTCTCCGGCGGCTTGGCGTCGGAGATGGTCACCGCGCCTTTGAAGCGCGCGCCGATCGGGCCGATCTTGATCTCGACGACGGCCTCGAGCCGATCGTCACCGACCTTGTCGAGCGTCTGGCAGCCGGGGATGCACTGCCGCAGGACATTGGGATCGTTGAGCGCTTCCCACACCTTGGTGCGCGGTGCCGCGATCCTCTGCTCGCCCTTCATTTCCATGAGATAGTCTGCCTCCACCGTCCGCCGTCGGCCCCTCCCGCAGGCGGGAACCGACAACATTTATTGGGGCCTAGATGGCTGGCTGCAGCGACGCTGTCAAAGGGATAAGAGCTATAGTGTCTCGCAACTGCCAGTGCGCGAAAGGGCGCTATATCCGACAGAATATGGCTATCGCGGGATGGGAAGCAGGCCGCACGATTAGATCGGGGATCAACCGGGATGACGTTGCCGTTTTGTCGGCATCTTCTCCCATGGTCTTATTATGCCCGGCGATACCGCGCCGAAGAATCGCGCGACCTGCACGCGCAATGTTGGCGGGGCATTTCGTTGCGTCAATCGAGATTTGCAGACCGCGCGATCATTGCCAGAGACCTGTGTCGTTCATGTTCGCCATGGCCTCGGCCGCCTGCCGCACGCGCGCGATCATCGCCCGGTGGAGCAGCGGCCCCACACTGATCCGTGCCACGCCGAGTTCGGCGATCTCGGCCAGTGCCATGCCGCCCGGATGGGCCAGCAAGTTCACGGGACCGAGCGCGACATGCTCGCGCACGAGCGCGGGATCGGCGAGGAAGATCGGATAGATGCAGTCGGCGCCGGCCGCACGATAGAGCCGCGCACGTTCGAGCCCTTCGGCCGCCTCGCCCTGCTGCATGTGCACGTCGACGCGTGCGTTGATCACCACGCGTACACCGAGGTCCTCGCCGGCCTGACGGATCGCCGCGATGCGATCGGCCTGCACAGCAGCATCGACAAGACCGCCGCCGCGATGGTCGCTGTCCTCGAGGTTCAGCCCGCATGCGCCCGCCGCGAGCAGGCGTTCGACCAATTCGCGCGCAGGCAGGCCATAACCGTCTTCGAGATCGGCGGTCACCGGGCAGGACACGGCGGCGGCGATCCGGGCGATCGCGGCGAAGGCGACGTCAGGCGGCATGTGGCCGTGATCCTCGTAGCCGGCGACCGGCGCCACCACCGCGCTGGCTGTCGCCACGGCCGGCATGCCCGCCGCCTCAACCGCCTGCGCCACGGTCGGATCCCAGGCATTGGCCAGAAGCAAGGGCGTACCCGGAACGTGCAGCGCGCGCAGCCGCTCGGCGTCGGCGGCGAGATCGCGCGATGGCTTGTCGATTTTCGTCATGGTCTGGCTCCCGGATCGATCGTCTGTCAGGACCAGACGATCAGCCAGCCGCTTTCGTGACATCGCTTCAAGAAAAAAGGGAGAGGCCCGAGGGAGCCTCCCCTTTTTTTCAATCGGTTCGGGAAAGATCGAGATTACTCGCCGTCGTAGACGCCATCGTAGAGCGCTGCGCGTTCGACGCTGTCGCGGACCTGCGCCTGGGCCATGTTCACCGCGCTGTTGCGGCATTGGCGCGGCGTGTTGAGCGGGTCACTCATCGGGTAGTGCTGCTCGAGGAAACCGCAGGCTTCGTCGGCCGCAGCCTCGACACGCAGATTCAACTCGCGACGGCCCGCGCGCGTGCGCAGGTCGAGGTCGCCATGATAGACCACGGAATCGGTTTCGATCGTGCGGATCGGCGCGCCGCTGGCGCTGCGTCCCTCGGTGCGCATCCGCGGCGCGGTGACGGTGATCGAAGGGTCGGAATAGCCGGACTGCGCAGAGGCCGGAGCCAGGGGCAGGACGGCGGCCAGGGCCACGGCGCTGGCGATCAACAAGCGAGACATAAGAGCGTCCTTTCGTCGGTTCTTCTGTCCCCACTCCCGGGCAGGAAACGTCGCCCCGCAGGGCCGGTTTCGCGCTTGCGACGAGGCGAGCTGTATCAGCGTTGATACACGGTGATGTATTGTAAATGAGAATCGTTCGCGATATGCGATTCGCCGTCTTCAGCCCACATTTTACAGGATTTCACGGCGCCGATGCCAAACCCGACGCCGAGCCCCAAACCGCGCGCCAAGAGCCGCAAGTCGTTCTGGCTCAAGCAGATCATCATGTGGCACTGGATGAGCTCGGCGCTCAGCCTGATCGGCCTGGTGCTGTTCGCAGTCACCGGCTTCACGCTGAACCATGCCGCCGACATCGAGGGCAAGGCGGCGGTCACCGAACACGCCGCGCAGGTCCCGGCATCGCTGCAACCACTGATCGCACCAGACGACAAGCCCGACAGCAAGAAGGTGCTGCCGCCGCAGCTCGCCGCCTGGGTGGCGAAGGAGTTCAAGGTCGACACCAGCGGCGAGGCCGAATGGTCGTTCGACACGGTCTATCTGCCGCTGGCACGCCCCGGCGGCGACGCCTGGGTCTCGCTCGACCGCGAGACCGGCGAGGCGACCAGCGAGGACAGCGACCGCGGCGTGATCGCCTACCTCAACGACCTCCACAAGGGCCGCAACTCGGGCGGCGAATGGTCGTGGTTCATCGACGTCTTCGCCTTCGCCTGCCTGGTCTTCGCGCTGACCGGCCTCGTCCTGCTCTGGCTCCACGCGCACAACCGCAAGAGCACCTGGCCACTGGTCGCGGGCGGCTTCGTCATTCCCGCGGCCATCGCCCTCGTTTTCATTCACTGATCTTCTCACAGGGAGCCAATTCATGCAGCTGACCCATCGCATCGTTCTGACCGGCGTCTCGCTGGGCGCCGCCAGCGCACTCGCCACGCCCGCCATGGCGGACACGATCGACCTCTCGGTCGCGCTGCCGCGGCTGTCGGTGGCCGAATATCACAAGCCCTATGTCGCGATCTGGCTCGAGAAGACCGGCGCCCCCGCGCGCACGCTCTCGGTCTGGTACGATCAGGGCAAGCGCAACAATGGCGGGCTCAAGTGGGTCAACGACCTGCGCGCCTGGTGGCGCGTCGCCGGCCGCTCGATGACCCTGCCCGCCGACGGCGTCTCGGGCGCCACCAAGGCCCCCGGGCCGCAGCGCGTCAACCTGCCCGTCGGCACCCTGGCCAACGGCGCCTATACCTTGGTGATCGAGGCCGCGCGCGAAAACGGCGGCCGCGAGGTCGTGCGCGTGCCGTTCAACTGGTCGGGCTCGCAGGCTTCGGGCCGCGCCGCCGGTTCGGCCGAACTGGGCGCCGTCAGCCTGACCGTCCGCCGCTGAAATCCGAAGGGGGAGCGACCATGATGAAATTCCGTAAGTCCGCACTGTTCGTCAGTACGGCGATGCTGTTCGCCGGAACCGCCGCGCAGGCCCATCGTCCGTGGCTGCTGCCGTCGGACACGATGTTCACCGCTGGCGACAACTGGATGACGGTCGACGCCGCCATCTCGGAGAACCTGTTCTACATCGATTCCTTCGCCCCGCCGTGGAAGCCGGTGACGACGGCGCCCGACGGAACGGTCGTCGCAGCCGAAAACGCGTCGACCGGCAAGCTGCGCGCGACCTTCGACCTGCACCTGACCAAGCCCGGCACCTACAAGATCGCCGCCGTGGCCAACCAGATCTCGGGCAGCTACATGCTGAACGGCGAGCGCAAGATGCTGCCGCGCGGCACCACCGAAGAGACCATGGCCACGGCCGTGCCCGCCGGTGCCACCGATGTCTGGCAGGCGCCGAACAACCAGCGCATCGAGACCTTCGTCACCGCTGGCGAGCCGACCGACACGGTGTTCAAGCCGACCGGCAAGGGCCTGGAAATGGTTCCCGTGACCCATCCCAACAATCTCGGCGTCGACGAGCCTGCGACCTTCCAGTTCCTGCTCGACGGCAAGCCCGCGGCCGACCTGCCCGTGACCGCGGTCGCCGGCGGTTCGCGCTACAGCAACGGCCTCACGCAGATCGACGTCAAGACCGACGCAGAGGGCAAGGTCACGCTGACCTGGCCCAAGGCAGGCATGTACTGGGTGAGCGTCAGCTCGCCGGTGCGCCGGCCCGGCGGCGAAGGTCCCGGTGGCGGCCAGGGTGGTGGTCAGGGTGGACCGGGCGGTGGTGCCGGTGGTCCGCCCCCGGGTGGCCCAGGTGCCGGTCCCGGCGGCCAGGGCGGACCTGGTGGTCCCGGTGCCGGAGCGGGTGGCCCTGGCGGTCCCGGTGGTTTCGCCGGGCGACCCATCACGCCGCCGCAACGCCGCGACAGCTACATCATGACGGTAGAGGTGGTCGGCTGACCCCTCTTCCGGTGCCCCCCGTTTCGCCGGACGGCGAACCGCGCATCCTGATCCCGCCCACGCTCTCGCCCGCCGCCTTCGCGGCGCGCGACTCGGCGGGGCGGATCGCGCAGTTCGCTGGCGAGACGATGGGCACGCGCTGGTCGCTCAGCGCGGTCTCGGCGCCGGTTGACACGGCCAGGACCGTCCAGGCCGCGCTCGACCGCGTCGTCGCGCAGATGAGCCAGTGGGAGCCCGCCTCGGACATCTCGCGATTCAACCGCTCCGCACCGGGCACCTGGCAAAGTCTGCCCCCCGAATTCGCGCGCGTGCTCAAGGCCGCATTGCAGGTCGCCGAAAGCAGCGGCGGCGCTTTCGATCCGGCGCTGGGCGCCGCGGTCGATCTCTGGGGTTTCGGCCCCGCTCCGGCTCCCGACGACGCGCCGGCCGAAGCTGCGACCACCGCGGCCGTCGCCGGCGGCATCGACTTCGACGGACCGGGTCTGCGCGCCCGGCGGACCGCATCGGCACGGCTCGATCTCTCGGCCATCGCGAAAGGCTTCGGCGCCGATCTCGCCGCCGAGCACCTGCTGGCCAGCGGCCTGCGCCATTTCCTGCTCGAGGTCGGCGGCGAACTGCGCGGCCACGGGCTCAAGCCCGAAGGGCAGCCCTGGTGGGTCGAGATCGAGCGGCCGCCACAGGCGCGCTTCGCGCCGCTGCGCATGGCGCTGCACGAGCAAGCCGTCGCCACCTCGGGCGACTATCGCCGCTGGCTCGACGCGGGAGGTGAGCGTCACGCGCACACGCTCGATCCGCGTACGGGGCGACCCGTAGCGAACGCGGTCCATTCGGTGACCGTGCTGCACGAAAGCTGCATGATGGCCGACGCCTGGGCGACGGCGCTGACCGTGCTCGGTGCGACCGAAGGCATCGCCCTGGCCGATGCCGAAGGGCTGGCCGTCTACATGATCGCAGGCGAGGAAGAGCTGCTCTCCGCCGCGCTGAGGACAATGCTGGACTGAGCGGCGAAACCTAGATCTGGTCGAACAGCGACGGCATCTCGAAATTGGTCGCGAAGTCGGCGTTGGTGTTGCGGAAGTCCTCGCTCCAGCCACGCGCCTGGCGCTCCTCGGGGCTCATCGCATCGTACTGCGAGGCCAGCTGTTTGCTGTAGTTCGCGATCATGCTGTAGGCGTCGCCGCTGCCCATGGCGCTGACGAAGCTCTGCCGCGTGTCCTCGCGCAGCGCCTCCTTGGCGGCACGGGTCTCGGCAGCACTGAAAGTGCCATCCTTGTTCAGCGCGACGATCGCGAGCGCGCGGCCGGACAGTTCGGTGAGATCGGCATCGCCCTTCTTCGTGCCGGCGGTGTACTGGCTGTCGAGCGCGGCACGCACTTCCTTGGCCAGAACCGAAGCGTCCTTCTCGTTGTCTTCCTTGGCCGTCGCGGCGGCCAGCGCGGCGGCGGAAATGGTGACCTGGGTTCCCGAGGTGCTCTGAGTCGTTGTGGTCGTGCTCTCGGCTTTCGCGAGCTTCGCCATCGCCGCGCTCACGGCCGCGCTCGCGTCGGTCTTGGTGGTGCTGGTACTGTTGTAGCCGTAGCTCGACAGGACGGAGCTGAGCGACACGGTCATGACTTGGCCTCCCGATCGGAAAAATTCCGAAACGCGGGAGCCAGCGGTAAACGAGCGTGGTTAGCGAAAGGTTACCGTACGCCCGGGATAGCCCCGTGCGCGGCGCCACGCCTCAGCTGTCGGCCCAGCGACGCAGCAGGTTATGGTAAACACCGGTTAGCTGGATGATCGCCGGATCGTCCTGGCCGCGGTCCTGTGCGATCGCCTGGATCGCCGAGTCCATCTCGAACAGGGTGCGGCGCGCCTCGGTGTCGCGGATCATCGACTGGATCCAGAAGAAGCTGCCCACACGCCGGCCGCGCGTGACAGGTTCGACGCGGTGGAGGCTCGACGAGGGATAGAGGATCATGTGCCCGGCCGGCAGCTTGACCTGCTGCGCGCCGAACTGGCCCTCGATCGTCAGTTCGCCGCCGTCGTAGCTGTCGGGATCCTCGAGGAACAAGGTCGCCGACAGATCGGTGCGCACGCGGAAGTCGGTGCCGCGGCGGATGCGCACGGCGCTGTCGATGTGCACGCCGAAGGTCTCGCCGCCCTCGTAGGAGTTGAACAGCGGCGGATAGATCTTGAGCGGCAATGCCGCAGCGATGAACAGCGGGTTGCGGCCGAGCGCGTCGAGCACGAGCGCGCCCGCCTCCTGCGCCGCCGGATTGTCCTCGGACAGCTGGTGGTTCCGCTTGGCCAGCGCCGACTGGTAGCCCGAGGTGGCATTACCGTCGATCCAGTCGGCCTGGTCGATGATCGCGCGCACGCGCGCCAGGGCCTCTGCATCGAGGACGTCGGGAATGGCGATGAGCATCGGAAGCGGCTTTCAGCCCTGGAGGACGAAGGGGATCTCGACGACGCCGCGAACCATGACCGGCTGGCCGTCGCGGATCGTTGGCGCCCAGCGCCACTGACGCACGGCATCGCGCGCGGCATTGTCGAGGCTGGCAAAGCCGCTCGAACGCGACACGGTCACGCTGGCGACCTTGCCGTCGGCGCCGAGCGTCACGGTGAGCACGACCGTGCCCTGCTCGTGCTTGCGGCGCGAATCCATCGGATAGCGCGGCGGCTTGGCCGAGATCATCTGCGTGCCGATGTTGCCGCCCTGGATCATGCTCGGCGGCGACGGCGGCGCGGGTGGAGCCGGCGGCGCGGGCGGCGCCGGTGGCGCGACCACGACCGGCTGCGGCGCGGGATCGACCGCGATCGTCACCGACGAGACCAGCGGGATCGGCGGCGGCGGACTGTAGGGCTTGACCTCCAGCTTGACCGTCTCGGCCTTCTGTTCCTTCTGCTGCTCGGGCGGCTTGGGCGGGCTGTCGAGCCGCATCTCGACCATCTTCAGGCGATGCTCGGTGGGCTTGTGGAAGTGCGGCTGCAGATACATGCCGATGACGAAGGCGCCGACATGCGCGGCGATCACACCGGCCACGGTCTTGGGGCTGAACCGGCGATCCTCGCCATAACGGCCGCCGCGAACGAACGGCGCTTGCGGCGCAGCGCTGGCCGCGATGTCGCTCGCGCTGGCCATGCCCGTTACCGGGAACTCGTCCGTATCAGCCAACCGAAGCATGATCGCCCCACCGTCCCTGAGAAGTTCGCGCCCTATCGCAAATCGTAATGCGAATCAATTGCACGATCTTTGATGCCGATCAAAGCCGGCGCCCCGGCATCCGAAGATGCCGGGGCATACCGATCAGAACGAGTAGTTGAGGCTGAACACGGCCGAGCGGTCCTGCGACGGCGTGGCCCAGGAGCCGGCAACCGAGTTGCGGACGGTCGTCACGTACTTCTCGTTGGTCAGGTTCTGGACGTTGATCTGCGCCTTGAGGTTGTCGGTGACGGTATAGCCCAGCATCAGGCGATGGATCGTGTAGCTCGGCACCTTGTAGATGATCGTGTTGGGCACGGTCACCGTCGGCTGGTTGAGCACGAAGCTACCCTGATAGGTCAGGCCGTAGCCGACCTCGAGACCGAACGGGAAACGGTACGAGGTGAACAGGCTGCCCGAATGCTCGGGTGCGTTGGTCAGGCGCGCGCCGGGCAGGATGATCGTGGCCGAGCAGCCGGTCGCCAGCGGATCGGCGAAGCAACGGTCCGAACCACCCTGGAGCAGCTTGGCATCGAGGTACATGTAGTTCGCCGAGACGGTCCAGTTCTCGGTGATGTTGCCCGAAGCGCCGAGCGAGACGCCCTGGACGCGCTGGCGGCCGTCGAGCTGCTGATCGGGGATCGACGGATCGCCCGAAGCAACGCGCACCGAGTCGCGATCGTTGCGGAACAGCGCGGCGGTGAGCAGCAGGCCCTTGTTGAACAGGTCCGCCTTGACGCCGATCTCGTAGTTCTTGGTCGTCTCGGGGCGCAGGTTGCAGCTGTCGGCAGCGCAGGAGGCATCGACCGAAGCCTGCGACGGGTTCTTCGACGAACCATGCGCGACATAGAGGCTGATGTCCGGGGTCGGCTTGAACACGAGGCCCACGCGATAGGAGAACAGGCTGTCGCTGTTGACGAACGGCCCGGTCTGCGTGGTCGGATTGCCCAGGGTGGCACCCGGGGTGGTCGAGTAGGACTGCGTGCGGTTCTCGCCCGCGGCCTTCTCGTAACGGATACCGCCGTTGAACTCGAACATCTGGCCGAACTTGATCGTGTCGAACAGATAGGCCGCGTAGGCGTGGCGGTTGCCCTTGTTACGGCTGCCGAGGATAAAGTTCACCGGGCCGACGTAGTTGTTGCTGCCGTAGACGCGCGCCAGGCCCGTCGTCGCGGCGGGGCCGGTGATCGTCGCGGCCGGATCGCCGATGTTCACCAGCGGCAGATAGAAGCCGAGGCTGGCGCCCGCGTTGTAGAGCGGGTTGGCGGCGATCGTGGTGACGCCGTTGGTCGTCGTCGAGGTGAACGGCGCGGCATAGGGATCATAGCCCTGCGCGGTGCGGTTGATGTTGCCCTGGCGCTGCTCGAAGCCTTCCCACAGCGCCGAGGCGCCGACCACGAGCGAGTGGTGCAGACCGCCGGTGTCGAACTCGGCGCTGAGGTCGAGCTGGGTATAGGCGGTGTCGTTCTCGATCAGACGGTTCACGCCGCGGCCGCCGGTGGGCAGGTAGTAGCCCGCCGGGATGTTGAGCGTCGTCGCCGCACCCGTCGCCGCGGTCTGGATCGCCGCCGTACAGGCGGTACCGGCCGGGATCGGCGTGCCGATGACCGTCGGGATCGCCGACGGCTGCAGACCGTTGGCGAGGCAGAAGGTGCCGTTCGGCTGGCTGGTCACCGTATCCTGGCGAATGTTCTCGTAGCGCGTCAGGCTGCGAATCTTCACGCCCTCGCCCAGTTCGTGGCTGAAGATCGCCTGGAAGGCGTTGGTCAGCGAGTTCTGGCGATCGAGGTTGGCAAAGCCGTAGTAACCCTCGCGGTCGAACTCGGGCAGGAAGCCGCCGAGGTGCGCGTAGTAGCGCAGGCCGTACTGCGGCATCGCCTCGTCATCGAGGTGCTCGTACTGGAGCGTCAGGTTGGTCGGGCTGTCGATGCCGATCGTGATCGCCGGGGCGACGCCCCAGCGCTCGAAGTTCTCGACCTTGCGGCCGGGCACGTCGTTCTTGTGGTAGACGGCGTTGAGGCGCACGGCGATCAGGTCGCTGACGCGCTTGTTGATGTCGACCGTGCCGCGATAGTAGTTGTCGGTACCGATGCCGGCGCTGATCAGGCTCTGGTCCTCGGCCAGCGGGCGCTTGGTCACGAGGTTGATCGTGCCCGCAACCGAACCGCCGCCGTTGTAGACCGAGTTGGCGCCGTTGGTCACCTCGACCTGCTCGATGTTGTAGGTCTCGTTGCGGTTGAGGAAGGCCGACGAACGCACGCCGTCGATGGTGACGTCGTTCTTGGCGTCCTGGCCGCGCAGGATGATGCGGTCGCCATAGCCGAAGCCGCCCTCGCCCGCGCCGAAGGTGATGCCGGGAACGGTCTGCAGCACGTCGCGCAGGGTCAGCAGGTTCTGCTGCTGGATCGAAGCCTTCGAGATCACGGTGATCGTCTGCGGGGTGTCGAGCAGCGGCGCCGTGTACTTGGGCGATTCCGCCTTTTCGACCTTGACCGGGTTCTCGTCGATCGCCGTGTCGGTGACGGTGACGCCGCCGAGCTTCTGCTCCTGGGCGTGCGCGACCGATGCCGTGGCGATGGCGCCGACGCAGGACAGGGCAAGGAACGCCGGCTTGGCGGCGGAAGGCTTGATCATCTTGGTGTACCCCTCATGAATGTGGGGGCCTGCTATTGCGAGTCTTTCGCAGTGTCAACAGAACTGCGAATGATTCTCAGAGTCACTAGCTTTTGATGCAAAAATGCAACGACGGCCGCGGCCGCCGGGTCATTCCTCGGCTGGGATTTTGGGTGTGAAAGCTAGCGCGGCGCGCTGGCGGGGCTCGGCGCATCGGCCAGCGGATCGCCGCCGAGCGAGCGGTAGAGCGCGACGAGATTGCTCGCGCGGACGCGCTGGACGTTGGCCAGGGTGCGCTCGGCACCATAGAGCGACTGCCGCGCCGACAGTTCCTCGAGATAGGACTGGACCCCGCCGCGATAGCGCAGTTCGGCCAGGTGCTGGTTGTCCGCCGCGGCGTCGCGTCCGGCGCGCACCGCCCGCAACTGCTCGTCGATCGTGCCGCGCCGCGCGAGCGTGTCGGCGACGTCGGCGAAGGCCCCCTGCACGGCCTTGCGATAGGCGGCGAGCGCCGCGTCGCGCTGCGCCTCGCTCTGGTCGACACCCGCGCGCAGAGCCCCCGCGCGGAAGATCGAATAGCTGGCGTTGCCGCCGGCCTGCCAGTTGAAGTTGCCACCGTCGAACAGGCTGCCCAGCGCGTCCGAAGCGAAGCCGAGCAGCCCGGTCAGAGTGATCCGCGGGAACATCGCCGCGCGCGCCGCGCCGATCTCGGCATTGGCGGCCTTGAGCTGATACTCGGCCTGGATCACGTCGGGCCGACGCAGCAGCACCGTCGAATCGAGACCCGCGGGGACCTCGCGCAGCTGGCTGCCGGCATCCTCGACGCTCGCGGGCAGGTTCGCCGCATCGACCGGCGCGCCGACGAGCAGTTGCAGCGCGTTGAGATCCTGCGCGACCAAGGTGGTCTGGTTGGCGACATCGGCCTGCGCGGTCTCGAGCACGATCTGCGCCTGGCGCAGGTCGCTGCGCGGCGCGACGCCGCCGTCGAGCCGGCGCTGGGTCAGCCGCGCGGACTCGCGTGCGGCCTCGGCGGTCTTCTGCGCGGTCTGCAGCAGGCTGCGATCGAGACCATAGGCGATCCAGGCCTCGGCGACGTCGGACACCAGGGTCAGCCGCGTCGCGCGCGCGGCTTCTTCGCTCGCGAGATAGCGCTGCCGCGCCGCGCCGGTCAGCGAGGCGATGCGGCCGAAGATGTCGATTTCCCAGTTGGTGATCGAGGCCTGGGCGGTGATCGTCTCGCGCACCCCGGCGCCACCGTTGCCGACCGCGGTACCACCCTGGACGTTCGCGCCCTTGATCGCGCGATAGGATCCCGTCGCCGAAATCTGCGGGAACAGGTCGGCGCGCTGGATGCGATACTGCGCGCGCGCCGACTCGATATTGGCGATCGCCGCGGCGACATCCTGGTTGTTCGCCAGCGCCTGGTCGAGCACGGCGCGCAGCCGCGGATCGGGGAAGACGTCGCGGTAGGAATAGGAGGGCAGCGCCGCCTCGCTCTGCCGCAGATAGGCGTCCCCCGCAGGCCAGGTCGGCGGCACGGGCAGATCGGGCGTCGCATACTTGGGCGCCATCGAGCAGCCCGCGAGCGCGGACACGCCCGCCAGAAGGAGAAGCGCGCGCCTCATACCAGCGGCTCCTCTTCGGGCGTGGGACCGGTCAGCGGATGATAGTGATCGTGGAACTTCTTCATGCCGTCGCGCACGCCGCGGCGGACGAGAACGAAGAACAGCGGAATGTAGAACACGGCGAGCAGGGTCGCGGTCAGCATGCCGCCGATCACCGCCGTACCGATGGCGATGCGGCTGTTGGCACCCGCGCCATTGGCGATGGCCAGCGGCAGCACGCCGAAGATGAAGGCGCAGCTCGTCATCAGGATCGGCCGCAGGCGGGTCTTGGCCGCCTCGAGCGCGGCGTCGATGATCCGCGCGCCCTTGCGCTCGGCCTGTTCGGCGAACTCGATCATCAGGATCGCGTTCTTCGCCGCGAGCCCCATCGTCGTCAGCAGGCCGATCTGCAGGTAGATGTCGTTCTCGAGCCCGCGCAGGGTCACGGCGAAGACCGCACCGATCAGACCGAGCGGGATGATCAGCAGCACCGCGACCGGGATCGACCAGGATTCGTAGAGCGCGGCGAGGCAGAGGAACACCACCAGCAGCGACAGCACGTAGAGGAACGGCGCCTGGCCCGAGGACAAGCGCTCTTCGTAGGAAGCGCCGGCCCAGGCGATCGACACGCCCTGATACTTGGCCACGATCGCGGCGATCGCGTTCATCGCCTCGCCCGAACTGGTGCCCGGCGCGGCCTGGCCGTTGAGCTCGTAGTTCGAGACGCCGTTGAAGCGCGAGAGGTTGATCGGCGCATTGCTCCAGCCGATCGCGGCGATTGCGGAGATCGGCACCATCTGGCCGCTCGACCCGCGCACCTGCCAGAGGCCGAGGTCCTCGGGATGCGAGCGGTACGGCGCGTCACCTTGGACGAAGACGCGCTTGACGCGGCCGCGGTCGTTGAAGTCGTTGACGTAGCGCCCGCCCCAGGCCGTCGACATCGTCGCGTTGACGTCGGCCTGGCTGAGCCCGAGCACCGAAAGCTTCTGTGGATCGGCATCGACCTTGAGCGTCGGCTGATCGGGCAGCGAGGACAGGCGCACGTTGGCCAGCGCGCTATTGCCGCGCGCTTCGGCCACGATGTCCTCCTGCACGCGGCGGAAGGCCTCGCGGCTCATGCCGCTCGAATTGAGCAGTTCGGCGGTGAAGCCCGTCGACTGGCCGAGGCCGCGCACCGAGGGTGGTACGACCGCATAGAACTCCACATCGCGCAGCGAAGACAGCGCGCGCGTGGCGCGCCGCGTGATCGCCTCGGCCGAATTCTCCTTGCCCGGACGCTCGTCCCAGTTCTTGAGACCGAGGAAGCCACGGCCCGAACTCTGGCCGCCGCCACCGCCGCCACCGCCGCCGGCGACGGTCTGCAGCGAGTAGATGTTCTTGGCCTCGTTCTTCTGGAAATAGTCCTCGATCTGGCGCGCCGCCTCGTTCGTACGCTCGAGCGTGGCGCCGGGAGGAAGCTGGTACTGCAGCGCCGCGACGCCCTGATCCTCGTTGGGCACGAAGCCCGTCGGCAGGCGCAGGAACAGCACCGCGAGCAGCACCACGACGAGGCCGTAGAGCACGAGATAGCGGCGCTTGCGATCGATGACGTGGACCGTGCGCGCCTGGTGCCATTCGACCAGCCGCGAGAAATGGCGATCGAACCACACGCGCATGCGCATCGAATTGCGGCCGACGAAGCCCTCGTGATCCTCGTCCTCGTGGCGCTTGAGCAGGGTCGCGGTCAGCGCCGGACTGAGGATCAGCGCCACGAGCACCGAGAGCACCATGGCCGAGACGATCGTCAGCGAGAACTGCTTGTAGATGACGCCCGTCGAGCCACCGAAGAAGGCCATGGGCAAGAACACGGCCGACAGCACGAGCGCGATCGCGACGAGCGCGACCTGGATCTCCTGCATCGACTGGATCGTCGCCTCGCGCGGAGTCATGCCCGGGTTCTCGGCCATTAGGCGCTCGACGTTCTCGACCACGACGATCGCGTCGTCGACGAGCAGGCCGATCGCCAGGACCATGCCGAACAGGGTCAAGGTGTTGATGCTGAAATCGGCCACGCCGAACACCGCGATCGTGCCGAGCAGCACGACCGGCACGGCGATCGCCGGGATCAGGGTCGCGCGCCACGACTGCAGGAAGATGAACATGACGATGACGACGAGGACGATCGCCTCGCCCAGAGTCACCACGACGTCCTCGACCGACTTCTCGATGAAGATCGTCGAATCGTTCGGATAGGCGACCTTGTAGCCGGCGGGGAAGCTCTTCGAGCTCTCAGCAATCATCGCCTTCACCCGCTCGGCCGTGAGCAGCGCGTCGGCGCCCGGCGAGAGGCTGATCGCCATGCCCGCCGCGGGGTGGCCGTTGATCCGGCCGATGACGCCATAGTTCTCGGCGCCGAGCTCGATCCGCGCGACGTCCTTGAGCTGCACGATCGCGCCGCTGGGCAAAGTCTTGAGCACGATCTTGGCGAATTCTTCGGGCTTCGACAGACGCGACTGCGCGGTGACCGTGGCGTTGAGCATCTGCCCCTGCGGGCTCGGCACGGCGCCGATCTCGCCCGCGGCGACCTCGGTGTTCTGCGCCTGGACCGCACTGACGACGTCCCCGGGAACCAGCGAGAAACCGGCAAGCTTCGCCGGGTCCAGCCAGATGCGCATCGCATATTGCGATCCGAACACGTCGGTCTCGCCCACGCCCTCGATACGGCCCAGCGAATCCTGGAGGTTCGAGACCATGAAGTCCGCGACGTCGAGGTTCGAGGACTTGTCAGTGGTGTCGTAGATGCCCATCACCATCAGGAAGTCGGGGTTCGACTTGGTGACGGTGACGCCTTGCTGCTGAACCTGCTGCGGCAGGCGGCTCAGCGCCTGCTGCACGCGGTTCTGCACCTGGACCTGGGCGATGTCGGGATCGGTGCCCTTCTCGAAGGTGGCGCTGATCGAGGCGCGCCCGCGTGAGGACGACTGCGAGCTGAAATAGAGCAGGCCGTCGATGCCGGTCAGCTGCTGCTCGATGACCTGGGTGACGCTGTTCTCCAGCGTCTCGGCCGAAGCGCCCGGATAGTTGGCGCGGATGTTGACCTGCGGCGGCGCGATGTCGGGATATTGCTCGACCGGCAGAGACCGCAGGGTGATGAGCCCCAGCAGCATCGTGATGATGGCGATGACCCAGGCGAAGATCGGCCTGTCGATGAATATCCGCGACATGCGGGGATCAGCCCGCCTTGCCCGCAGCGGGCGACTTTTGATCCCCCGTCCGCGGCGCCTGCGATGCGGTTTCGGGCACCGGCTTGACCGGCTGGTTCGCCCGCACCTTGCCCAGCCCCTGGATGATCACGCGATCACCCGCCTTGAGCCCCTGCGTGACGATCCAGTCGTTGCCCTGGGTATGGACGGCGGTGACCGTGCGGATCACCGCCTTGTTGTCGGGCCCGACGACATAGACCTCGGCATTGCCCTTGGGATCGCGGGTCAGCGCCGCCTGCGGGACGAGAAAGGCGCCGGTCACGCGCGACTGGGCGAAGCGCGCCCGCGCGAACATGCCGGGCATCAGCAGCCCTTGCGGATTGGCGAAGCGCGCGCGCAGCGTGACCGTGCCCGTGCCGGGATCGGCGGTGACTTCGGAGAATTCGACCGTGCCCGGCAGTTCGTAGTCGCTGCCGTCGTCGAGCTTGAGCCGGACCTCGGCCGTGACCGGCGCGACCCCGCCCGCGGCAAGCTGGCGGCGCAGCTGGAGCAGTTCGGACGAGCTCTGCTGGATGTCGACGTAGATCGGATCGAGCACCGAGATCACCGCGAGCGGATCGGCCTGGCCGGTGGTCACCAGCGCACCCTCAGTGAACAGCGAACGGCCGATGCGACCGGTAAGCGGCGCGGGGATAGTCGCGAAGCGCAGGTTGATCTGCGCGGTGTTCAGCGCGGCGCGGTTCTGCGCGACCGCGGCATTGGCGGCACGCGACGCGGCCAACGCGTCGGTATAGTCCTGCTGGGCGATCGCCTGCTCGCGCGCGAGCGGGCGGAAGCGATCGGCCTTGGCCCGCGCCGCCTCGGCCTGGGCCTGGGCGCTGGCGAGATTGGCCGAAGCCTGCGCCGCCGCGGCACGATAGATACTGGGGTCGATCTGGTAGAGCGGCTGCCCCTGGCGAACCAGCGCGCCCTCGGCATAGAGCCGCTTGAGGATCACCCCCGAAATCTGCGGGCGCACTTCGGCCGTGCGCAAGGCGGTGATCCGGCCCGGAAGTTCGGTGACGATCGGCACCGAGGTGGCCTGCATCACGCGGAAACCGACTTCGGGCGGCCCCTTGTCGCGCGAATTTCCCTCGCCTTTGCTGCAGGCGCACACGGCCAGGGTCAGCAAAACCGCGGCAACTGTCTGAATGAGCGCAGAATCGCGCCGTGGCGGCCGGGGAGTGGTTCGCATGTGCAACCAAATCCGGAACGCCAGCCGTACTGTCAAGTATCAGTTTGTCGCGAACCCATATTGCCGTTCGCGCCCGGTCGCAGCAACGCCTCGCCGGTTTCAGACGAGGACCCGCCGCCCGCTATCGCACCGCAACAGAACTCAGCAGGTCAGCTTGGAGCCGGATGCGATATTCGTGGTGTTCGTGAGGCTGAGATCGGTACGCTGACGCACGACGTAGGCCTGCTCAGCCTTCATCGTCGTGGTTCCGAAAAGCCTGCTGGTTATGAGCGGCTTATAATCGAACCGCACTTCGGCCAGGATGATCGCGACGCCTGCGGCAGCCGTCATCTTAGGCGTACTACTCCCGATGCCGGTAAGTGAGGAGTCGGTCTTGCCCTTGCCCTCGGCGCCATAAGCCGAAGCCACGCTCTTGCTCCCCGTGCAACGCTGCCACCGGATCCACTGGCCGTTTTTTGCGTCGTTGAGCTGGATCGACGAAATGATCACGCGGCCACGATTGTTGAAATCCAGCCGCGCGCCATTGAGCGTGGTCGCTGCCATGATCTCGTTGATGTCGGTCTCGTCGATCGTGTTCTTGACCCTCGCGGCGTTGTCCGCCGCCTGCGAGGCCAACTGGTTTATCTGCTGGTTGCACAGGGCGTACCAAGCGATCTCGAGCCCCGAAACGGTGATCGTGATCAACAGCGGCAGCGATAGCGCGAATTCGAGCAAGGCTACACCGCCGCGATCGGATCGTAGCCGGCGCAAGAGCTTGAACGTGCCCATGACCATTTTCTTCGGACGCCGCCTCATGTGCAGGTCACCGGATTGCCCGCTGCGGCCGACACGCAGCACTTCTTCACCTGCTGGTCCGTGCCACCGGCAAACGGTTCGTTGCGCAGCGTGATCTGCGACACCAGTGTGACCTGCTTGTTCTTGGTCACGACGTTCGTGACGAGCGGGAACAAGGCGTCGTAGGTCAGCGTCACTTTATAATTGATGATGTCATCGGCGCCGCCAAGGCCCGTCCTGGAAGGGTCGGTGTCCCATTTCTGATTACCGTTGACGTCATCGAAGCAATAGGGCGGAGTGGAGGTATCCGTGTATTTCTTCTCCGGTTTCCGCACCTGGGTGAAGGCGTCGTAGAACTGCTTCGTGATATCGACGCTCCCGCCTTTGACCAGAGGCACGGCTTTCTTGACATAAGCGTCGATCAGCGCCCCGTCCTGACCATTGGTCGTCGTGTCGCCGGTGACGGCCATGCGCGCCGCGGTGCGCAAAACGCCGTCCAGATGCGACCGCTGAAACATCATGAAGCCCATCTCGATGGCCCCCATGATGAGCAGCAGCATGACCGGCGCCACGATCGCGAACTCGACTGCTGTAATGCCGTCCTGGTCTCGCAGGAGTTTCTTCGCGAGATTCATGCGCCGACGCTCCTTATTTCGAGATCCGCAAAGGACCGATGTTGCGACCGATCGCTGAAAAGCTTTCGACCAACTCGTCCGGATCGTCCGCCACCAGCGCCTGATCCTTATTGCTGGCGCAAGAATCCAGCGAAGCCACGCTCCCCGTGCCGAAGGCGACAGTCCAGATCGACACCTCACGGGCCTTGGCTTCGTTGCACGCCATCAGGAAGCGCTTGGTATGACGGTCGTTGCTGTCGGAATCGCTGGTCGCGCCAACACGCTGATCATAGCCCTCGATGCCCCAGGCGGAGTAGGCGTCGCTATGCTCGCCAACATTGCTGCACCCCCGACTGGTGCAGAAATCGCGCGGCGCGGATATCTGACCATCGGTCATGTAGATGATGTACTTCTGAACCTTGCGCTGCTTGTATTCGGTCGGGTTTCCTGAACCGAACACACCGCCATTAGAAATCAACCGCGTACCCCAGATCATGCCGATATCGTGGTAGGTCGACCCCTGGGCCACGAGCTTTCCGAGCTCTTTATCCAGATCATCCGACGTCATTTCCTTCAGAGGAATGACCTCCGACGGGCAATACTTGTCGACACTGCCCTTGGGAAGAGCAACGCCGCCCGTGGGATCGAAGAGATAGGGCCGCCATTTCGTATCGACATCGGTACCCGGAATGAGATCTATGTTAAGATCGTTCGCATCCGATGGCGGACCCGATCGGGAATCGTTCGCGGTAATCGAATTGACCGTCTTGCGTTCCTCGATACAACCCGTCCAGGTGGCGGTTTGATTGTCGCCGTTTCCATTGATATTTCCCAGGGCCCCGCCACCGACGAACGTCTGCAGATTGTAGGTACGCTGGCCAAAGCTCCAATTGCCGTTGGCCTTGCGCCAATGGTAATAGGAAAGGTTGGTAGTCTGGATGTAGGTGCTGCTCTTGCCCAAGAGAACCTTGCCGACATTCACCGTCGCGGCATAGGGCACGATGCCGAACCGCATCCGCAGCCCCTGTTTCGAGAGTTCCTGCTGGGCGGGTTCGAGTTCCTTATAGAGCGCGCGAACGGCATCCTTCAGAGCGTCGAGCTTCGTCCCTGCCATCGATCCGGTCGTGTCGAGAACGAGCACGATGTCGACGTTGTCGAAGTTCTGCTTGGCCTCACCAACCACCGAAATCGGTATCGTCTTGATCCCGACCAGCGACATGATGGTAGTTCTCACCGTGGCCGTGACCGCGACACGGACAGTGCCGACATCAGGCTTCGTGATCACCGGATCGCTAAGTGTGATCTGATAAGTGCCCGTGGGAAAATTGAAATTCAGGAAGGCCTTGACGTCGTTCTTCGCCGTTTCGATGTCTTCCTTGGTCATCGAGCGCCGACCCGCCAGCGCCGCGCTGTCGACGGCTTCCTGCAGCTTGCTCTTGACCATGTAGGCGCGCGCCATGTCGATGCCGCCGCCGATCGCCAGCATCGTCGGAAGCAGAGCAGCCGCCATCAACGGCAGCGCACTGCCGCGCCGGTCGCGAAAGACCCGCGTGGCCAAGCGTTTTGCTCGATGAAACATCAACGACGCCCCTGTCGATGGAATACAACCCTGCCGCTCCTACAGCAGGGAGATTGATCAACAGTTAAACTAGCCTTAAATTCCCGCCGCAGCCGCCGCGCGGCCGCATCAGGCGTAGCGCAGAGACACCGGCGCCGGCGCATTGGGATCGGTCGCGCCGAAAGGCTGGAGCGCCAGCGCGAAATTGGCCAGTTCGTCGAGCTTGAAGGTCTGCTGCAACACCACGCCGTGGGTGTAGCCGCTGCGCCAACGGACGCAGCCCAGCCGCGACGGCTGCCCTTCGATCGCGATGCGCACCTTCTGTTCGAGCGCGAGCTTGCGGCCCGCCTCGATGCGCGCGCCCTGCTGCGAGATGTCGAGCAGGACCGCGGGGCTGGCGATGCCATCGGCGACGACGTCGGCCGGTCGCTGCAGCTTCAGCCGGATCGGGCGGCGCGGATAGAGGCTGGGTTCGGCGATGAAGTGGTCGACGTCGATCGTGCACGAGAAGCGGAAGCCCATGTGATCGTCGCGGTGCCAGATGCGCTCCAGCCCGTAGCGGTCGCCATTGGCGAGTTCGAGAAACAGGTGGGTGTCGGGCGGCGGCGCGTGGAACAGGCGCACGCGTGCGCCGGTCGCGGAGATGTCGCGGACCACGCAGACGTACTCGCCGCTCTCGCACAGCAGCTTGGCCGTGCGGAACATCAGCGACGAACGCGGCGCCTCGCGCATTTCGACGAACGCCTGGCTGTGAACCGCCGCGTCCTGTGCTGCCTGCCTCATGTTTTTCCTTCTACCAAGGGCCATGGGCGGTTCCCGCCTCGCTTGGTAAACCGACTATGACCAGCGGCGCTTTAAAATCGGTTAATCCTGGCCCAGTATGTTCAATCCTGTACGCAGATAGGTTCGAGCCTTGCCTATGACCCTTACGCTTCCCCAGCTCGCGATCGCCGCGCTCGTCGTGGTCCTGATCATCGGCCTTGCCATGGTGGCTTGGCGCCGACGGAAGCCCAAGGGCCCGACGCTCGAGGGCGTGCCGAACCCGACCGAAGTGGTGCCGGCCGAGCCCACCCGCCGACGGCAGTTGCAATCCTTCGTCGACACCGAATGGGACACCCCGCCCGAACCGATGCCCGAAGCCGTTCCGGCCACGCAATTCGAACCCGAGCCCGAGCCCGAGCCGGAGCCCGAGCAGGAACCCGAGACTTTCACCCCGCTCGCAGCGGACTTCGCGCCGGCGCCCGAGCCCTTCGCAGAGCCCGCCACACAGCCAGCGGCAGAAGCAGAGCCCGCGGAAACCGAAGACGACGCCCCGGCCGACTACGACCAGGCCGTGCTTGGCCGGCTCGAAGAAGCCTTCGAGGCCTTGCAGGCGCGCGAGATCACGCTCGACAACTATCGGAAACTCATCCTGGCTGAAGAAGATGCGGTCGACCGCCGCGTCGCCATGCTCGAGGCCGAGGGTGACAGCGACGAACTGCAAGCCGCACTCGTCGCGCAGGAGTCGGTGCGCTGGTGCCTCGACTGGGCCAACGATCAGGATGAAATTCCGCCGGCGTGACCCACTTTTTCGTCCATCAGGCGAACGAAGTGTCACAATAGCGATTGCGCCACCTCTCTCCGTGCCCCACACTGGTCGCGCAAAGGCGAGGCCGAGGCCATCGTCGAACCGGAGAGGAAGAGATCGATCATGGCGGACTACGGCGCCATCACCATGCCCCCGTCGGACCCTGCGCTGAGCCGCAAGACCGCGATCGTCGGCATCGGCGAGACCGACTACGGTGCGGACTATCAGGCCGAGCGCGCGCGCCCCGAAGGTTGGGTCCCGCCCACCGAGGAAACGCTGCTCACCACCGCCTTCGAGCGCGCGCTGGCCGATTCCGGGCTGCGGCGTGAGGACATCGACGGCATCACCACCTCGTTCACCTATGGCGGCCCGCCGGCCGACGAGGTCGCGAAGATGCTCGGGGTCAAGGCGCGCTTCGCCCAGGCCAACGGCAACATCATGGCCGGCCCCCTGCCCGTCGCCTGCGCCGCGATCGCCGAGGGCAAGGCCGATACGATCGCCATGCTCTTCGCCGTCGCCTCGCGCAGCGCGGGGCGGCTGTTCGGCGGCATGACGCATTCGACCGGCGGCGTCGCCGATCCCGACACCGAGGATCGCACGCCTTCGTCCTATTACTATTACCACCCCTGGGGCTGGTCGTCGCAGGCGGCGCACTGGGCGCTGATCTTCGGGCATTACCAGTGGAAGTACGGCGTCGGCGAGGAAGATCTGTTTCACGTCGCGCGCCAGGTTCGCGAGCACGCGATGGCGCAACCGCAGGCGGTGATGCGCAAGGAGCTGACGCTCGAAGCCTACATGGGCTCGCGCTACATCACGCGGCCGCTGCACCTGTTCGACATCTGCGTGGTCAACGACGGCGCAGTCTGCCTGATCGTCCGCCGCGCCGACATGGCGCGCGACCTCGCGCATGTGCCGGTCGACGTCGCCGGCTGGGGCCATTCCAAGGTCAAGAAGAACAAGATGCACGTCATGGTGCGCGAGCAGCTGCGCCCGCAATTGCAGGAAGCGAGCGCCCAGGCGCTGGCCATGGCCGGGGTCAGCCTGGCCGAGGTCCAGCACTTCGAAGGCTACGACGCATCGTCATTTCACCTGATCAATCAGGTCGAGGGCATTGGCTTCACCGAGCCGGGTACCGGCCTCGCCTTCTGCCGCGACGGGCAGATGACCGTGGGCGGCCGCATCCCGACCAACACCTCGGGCGGCAACCTCAGCCAAGCCTACATGCAGGGCTGGAGCCAGGTCGCCGAGGCCGTGCGCCAGCTCCGCGGCGAGGCGGGGCGCTACCAGGTGCCCGGCGCGCAGGTCTCGATGACCAACCTAGCGCAGACCGACCAGACCCATCCCATCGTTTTCGTCCGGGGAGACCGCTGATGGCCGCCGAGAAAAGACCCGATCGCACGCTCGGCCGCCACCACGACACCTTCTGGGACTATTGCGGCAAGGGCGAACTGCGGCTGCAGAAGTGCGAAAGCTGCGACCACGTCCACTGGCCGGTGGTGCAGAAGTGCGAGAACTGCGGTGAGAAAGGCTTCGCCTGGGATCGCATGTCGGGCCGCGGCAAGGTGGTGAGCTGGACGACCTTCGAGCGTGACTACTACCGCGGCCTGATGCCGGTGCCCTACGACACGATCCTCGTCGAGCTCGCGGAAGGCCCGCTGTTCATGAGCAATCCCCAGGGCTTCGGCTGGCAGGACCTCTCGGCCGACATGCCGGTGACGTTAAGCTTCATCGAGGCCGAAGATTCGGCCGGGCCGTTCAAGCTGCCGGTATTCGAGCGCGAAGGCTGACTGGGCAGCGCGGACAAATTCAGCGTTCCAGAGGATGGCCGGTCTGGGGAGCGGAACGGCGGGTTTTACTCTGAAAGGTGGAATCTCCACCATTCCTCACCCGTCACCCCGGGCTTGACCCGGGGTCCCGCTTTGTCGCACCGCCGCGCTGAAGAACAGCGGGGCCCCGGGTCAAGCCCGGGGCGACGGAGAGTATGTGATACACTTCGGCTGTCGATGCCGTCAGCGATCGCGCCTTACGACCGCTAAAGTTCGCGCCTTTAGACCTCCACACCCGCTCGGTCTGAGCTTGTCGAAGATCCCAGCACGCCCCCTCACCCCGTCATCCCCGCGAAAGCGGGGATCCATCTCCGGAGCTTTCATCCTGCACCGCGGTTCGATGCGAGAGCGGGCGATGGATCCCCGCCTTCGCGGGGATGACGGGTATTGGGATGAAGTGATTGCCTTTCAGATGGCTGCAAAGTCGGCGTTTCCTGCCGCTCTGGATTTGTCCACGCGGGCTAGGACCTGGGCCGCAAGCCCAGGAGCACGAGACAGCACAACCCGCTGATCGAGAACAGCGCCGCCGCGACCAGCGACGGCGTGGCGCCGGCGCCGAGGCCCAGCGCGAGCAGGCCGGCGGTGACCGTCGCGCCGACGACCTGACCGGTCATGCGCGTGGTCTGCGTCAGCCCGCCCGCCGCCGCCGCGCGCACCATCGGTGCGGCGAAGATGATCTGGCGGGCATTGGGCGCGAAGAAAGTGCCCGATCCGGCGGAGATGACCACCAGCCGCCACATGATGTCGATGTGCTGCGGATGCGCGGGCAGATGGGCCAGCAGGACCATACCCGTCACGCCCAGCACCGTGCCGACCACGCCCAGCAACCCGGGCCGAAAGCGATCGGACAGGATCCCCGATACCGGCGCGAACAGGACCAGCGCCATCGGCCAGGCCGCATAGACCAGCCCCGCTTCGGTCGGCGTGTAGTGAAATTCCTGCTGCAGCCGGAACGGCAGGGTGATCATCACGATCATCGTCGCGATCGATCCCATGAGCCCCGCCAGCGAGGACAGCGCGATCTGCCGGTCGCGCAGGAGATCGACGGGAAAGACCGGATGTTCCTGTCGCGCCTCGCGCCGGACGAAAGCCGTGCCGATGACGATCGCCGCGATCAGCAGTGCCGCGGTTATCAGCAACGGCACGCCGTGAACCGCCGTCTCCATCCCGACCACGGCGAGACCGAAGGTCGCGGCGCAGAGCAACGCCGCCAGCAGGTCGTAGCGCCCCGCGTGGCGCACGGGATCGGGCAGCGCCCTGCCCCCGATCAGCAGCGAGATCGCCCCCATCGGCAGACATATCGCGAAGAGCCACGGCCAGCGCGCGTGTGACAGGATCAGGCCGCCGAGGCTGGGTGCGATCGTCGAGGCCAGGGTCGCCAGCATCGTATTGAGCGCCATGCCGCGCCCCAGCCGCGCCTGCGGATAGATCTGCCGGATCATCGCCGAAGCGACGCTTGCGGTCGCGGCTGCGCCGAGCGCCTGGGCGACGCGGATGGCGACCAGCGCGGAGAGGCTGTGCGCGACGAAGCAGAGCAAGGTCGCCGCGAGGTAGAGCGCCTGGCCATACTGGTAGAGCCGGCGATGACCGAGCCGATCACCCAGCGCCGAGAGCGGCAGCACGGTCATGATCAGCACGAGCTGGTAGGCGGTGACGAGCGTCACCACCGACGAGGGTGCGACCTGCAACTCCTGCGCGAGCGTGGGCAAGGCGATGTTGAGGCTGCCGGTATCGATCACGCCGATCATCGTGCCCAGCGACACCGCGACGACCGCGGCATAACGGCGCGGCACGGCCAATCCGTCGGCAAACGGTGGCACGGAGGCGGCATGCTCCGCTGAAGGCCTGTCCTGCATATCCTGCCCCAATCTTTCGTTCGGCCTTGGGGCAAAAGCTGCGCGAAGGTCAACGCCGTGCCGGCAGGCTTGGACGATCGATCAAGCGGCACGCCCGGCACCACGGCTCACCCGGCTTTCGGGAACCATTCATGCTGCCCGTCATTCGACAGAGGCCACCGCATAATGCCCTGAATTTCCCGGAGATACCGATCCCATGCTTGTCGACGAGCTGGAAGACCAGCGCCTGAAGGATGCCTTCGAGCATTTCGTCCGCGATAGCGCCTTTCCTTGCGTGGGCGCGAAATCCGCGCTGTCGCGCGGCACGCTCAAGACCGTCGGCTGCTGGTCGATCGTCAGCGGCTGGGACGACGTGAAGATTCACCGCGAACTGCTCGCCTGGGCCAAGGACTATCGCAAGAACCCCGGCCTGTTCCGCTCGATCGCCTTTATCTTCGCCGGTCCGGATAACCTGTCGGAACACGATTTCGAGGAAGCGCTGTGGAAACGCGTGCAGTCGCTGGCCGACAAGGACGCCTGGCTCGCGCAGCCCTATGACGAACGCGTCAGCCACGATCCCGAGGATCCGCATTTCTCGCTGAGCTTCGGCGGCGAGGCCTTCTTTGTGGTCGGCCTTCACCCCAACGCCAGCCGCCCGGCCCGGCGCTTCGCGCGGCCGACCTTGGTGTTCAACCTGCACGACCAGTTCGAGCAATTGCGCGCCGAGGGTCGTTACGAGCGCATCCGCGAGACGATCCTCGATCGCGACGTCGACCTTGCCGGTTCGATCAACCCGATGCTCGCACGCCACGGCGAGGTCAGCGAGGCCGCGCAATACAGCGGCCGGGCGGTCGAGGACGGCTGGCGCTGTCCGTTCCGCGATCCGCGGAGCGAAGACGCGTGAGTGATGAGGGCCGCATCCCGCCGCGCTCGGGCGTCGCCTTCGAACTGGCCAAGGGCGAAAGACTGGTGGTGATCGATCCCGAAGGCTGCCAGGTGGCCGACCTGCTGGCTTTCGGTCGCCACGACGTGCGCGAGGTTCTCAGCAACGGTCGCACGCTCGACTATGAGGAGACGATCCGGCTCACCACGGGTAATCGCCTCTGGTCGAACCGCAGCCGCGTGTTGCTGACGATCGAGGCCGATACTGTCGGCTGCCACGATTTCCTGCTGACGCCTTGCAGCGCGGATACCTTCCGCCACTTCTATCCCGACAAGCCCGTCCACCGCGGCTGCTTCGGCAACCTGGCCGAAGCGCTGGCGCCCTGGGGAATCGAGCCCGACAGCATCCCGGTGGCGTTCAACTGCTTCATGAACGTGCCGGTCGCCGCCGACGGCAGGATCGAAGTCCTGCCCCCGCCGGGCAAGCCCGGCGACAGCGTGACCTTTCGCGCCGAGGAGGACTTGATCATCGGCCTGACCGCCTGCTCCGCCTATGCGAGCAACGGCGGCAGTTTCAAGCCGATCGACTATCGCATCGAGCGCTGACCATGGTTACACTCGCCGCTCTTCCTGCGGCGGAGCTTTGCCGCAAGACTGTCATGCCGCTGTAACATGCGCGGCGGATTGCGGAGCCGATCGGATGCTTGCTGTCGGGGACATGATGACTACGGAGGCGGTTCAGGCGGGTGGCAGCCCGCTGGCGGTGGGTGAGCCGCGTTTCTTCAATCGCGAACTCTCGTGGCTGTCGTTCAACCAGCGCGTGCTCGCCGAGGCGGGCAATCCCGACTATCCGGTGCTCGAACGGCTGCGCTTCCTATCGATCTCGGGCAGCAATCTCGACGAATTCCTCATGGTCCGCGTCGCCGGTCTCGCCGGCCAGATTCGCCGCCAGATCGAGGAAACCTCGATCGACGGCCTGACCCCGTCGCAGCAGCTCGCGGCGATCCGCGAGGCGGTGATCGCGATCGAGCTGCAGCAGCAGGCTGCCTGGGACATCCTCCAGGGCCAGCTCGCCGAATGCGGCATCACCATCGTCGGTGACAGCAAGACCGGCAAGACGCGCGACCACGGCCACGGCCACGCGCGCTGGCTCAAGGACTATTTCCTCGAACACATCATGCCGGTGATCACGCCGCAGGCGATCGACCCCGCGCACCCCTTCCCCTTCGTCGCCAACCAGGGAATGGGCATCCTCTTCGCGCTCAACCGCGTCGCCGACGGCGAAGAGCTGATGGAGATGGTGCTGATTCCCTCGGCACTGCCGCGCTTCATCCGGCTGCCCGGTGAAGAGGCGACCTACATCTCGGTCGAGGACCTGATCTGCCAGAACGCCGAGGTGCTGTTCCCCGGCTTCCGCGCGCTCGGCCACGGCGTGTTCCGCATCCTGCGCGACAGCGACATCGAGATCGAGGAGGATGCCGAAGACCTCGTCCGCTACTATCGCACCGCGATCCAGCGGCGCCGGCGCGGCATGGTCATCATGCTCCAGCTCCAGGGCGAGTTCGAGCCCGCGGCCGAGGCGCTGCTGCGCAACCAGCTCGGCCTCGACAAGGCGATCGTGATCAAGACCGGCGGGCTGATCGGCTTCGGCGGCCTGTCCAAGATCGTCGACGAGGACCGCCCCGAGCTCAAGTTCGAACCCTATACCCCCCGCTATCCCGAGCGCGTGCTCGAGCACGACGGCGACTGCTTCGCCTCGATCCGCGAGAAGGACATCGTCGTCCACCACCCCTACGAGAGCTTCGAGGTGGTGGTCGACTTCCTGCGCCAGGCGGCTTCGGACCCCGACGTCGTCGCGATCAAGCAGACGCTCTACCGCGCGGGCAACCAGTCCTCGGTGATCGCCGCGCTGATCGCCGCGGCCGAGGCGGGCAAGTCCGTCACCGCCGTGGTCGAGCTCAAGGCGCGGTTCGACGAGGAGCAGAACCTGTTCTGGGCCAGCCAGCTCGAACGCGCCGGGGTCCAGGTGATCTACGGCTTCGTCGACTGGAAGACCCACGCCAAGGTCTCGATGGTCGTACGGCGCGAGGGCGGCGCCTATCGCACCTATTGCCACTTCGGTACGGGCAACTACCACCCGATCACCGCACGCGTTTACACCGACCTGTCGTTCTTCACCGCCGATCCCAAGTTCGGCCGCGACGCGGGCAAGCTGTTCAACTTCATCACCGGCTATGTCGAACCACAGAAGCTTGAGATGCTGGCGATCTCGCCGATCTTCCTACGCGAGAGGCTCTACGACTGCATCGACCGCGAGATCGCCAATGCCGGGGCCGGCAAGCCCGCGGCGGTCTGGGCCAAGCTCAATTCGCTGACCGATTCGAAGCTGATCAACCGGCTCTACGACGCCAGCCAGGCGGGGGTGAAGATCACTCTGGTGGTGCGCGGCATCTGCTGCCTGCGTCCGGGCATCCTCGGCCTGTCGGAGAACATCACGGTCAAGTCGATCATCGGCCGCTTCCTTGAGCACAGCCGCATCTGGGCCTTCGCCAATGGCGCCGAACTGCCCAATCGCCGCGCGCAGGTGTTCATCACTTCGGCCGACGGCATGAGCCGCAATCTCGACCGGCGCGTCGAACTGCTCGTGCCGATCCGCAACCGCACGGTCCACGACCAAGTGCTGAGCCAGGTCATGCTCGCCAACCTGCTCGATACCGAACAGTCGTGGCTGCTGGCCCCCGACGGATCGTGGAGCCGGATGGAAAAGGGCGAAACCCCGTTCAACCTCCATCGTTACTTCATGACCAACCCCTCGCTTTCGGGCCGGGGCGCGGCACTTACCAGTGGACGCAAGGTTCCCAAGCTTGCCTTGCGCCGGGGGAACGTGTGACGGGGCCGACGCAATGTTCGAGTCAAAGCGCATCACCGGCACTTCCATGAACGATCGTCACGCGATCATCGATATCGGCTCGAACTCGGTGCGCGTCGTCGTCTACGGCGGCCCGCCCCGCGCACCGACGGTGCTGCTCAACGAAAAGGTCACGGCCAAGCTGGGCAAGGCCATGGGCGAGACCGGCGAGCTTTCGGACAAGGCGATGAAGACCGCGCTGGCCGCGCTCGGCCGCTATGCCGCGCTGCTCAGGCTGATGGGCATCACCGATATCGAGACCGTCGCCACCGCGGCCGCGCGCGATGCCAGCAACGGCGCCGAATTCCTCGCCGCGGTCGAGGCCCTGGGGCTCAGCCCGCGCCTGCTCTCGGGCGAGGAAGAGGCCACGGCCAGCGCCCACGGCGTCATGGCCGCCTTCCCCGGCGCCAAGGGCGTGGTCGCCGATCTCGGCGGTGGCAGCCTGGAATTGACCGAGATCGACGGCAAGACCGCGCGCCACGGCATCACCATGCCTTTCGGCACCCTGCGGCTCGAAGCCCTGCGCGCGACCGGCGCGCAGAAATTCGCGGCACGCGTGCGCAAGGCGCTGAAGGCGGCAGACTGGTCGGAAGGCGCGGGCATGCCGATGTATCTGGTCGGCGGCTCGTGGCGCGCGCTGGCACGCTACGCCATGGCCAAGCTCGACTGGCCGCTCGACGACCCGCACGGTTGGGAGGTCGATACCGAGACCGCGATCCGCATCTTCCGCGAGGTCACCGCCGCCAAGATCAAGGGCGACGTCCCGCGCATCTCGGCCTCGCGTCTCGCCTCGTTACCCGACGCGGCCGCACTGCTCTGCGTGCTGGCCAACGAGATCAAGCCGGCCAGCCTGGTCTTCTCGGCCTGGGGCCTGCGCGAAGGCCTGCTGTTCCGCCGCATGAGCCCCGGGGTCCAGGCGCAGGACCCGATGCTCGCGGCGGTCACGGCCTTCGCCGAAACGCTCGACGTCTCGCCGTCCTCGGGAACCATGGTCGCGGGCTGGACCGCCGAGGTCTGCGCCACGACCGAGCCCGGCCACGAGCGCCTGCGCCTCGCCGCGACCCTGCTGGCACTCGCCGCGCAGCGGATCGAGCCCAACCTGCGCATGGAGCAGGCGATGGACTGGGCGCTGCGCAAGCGCTGGATCGGCATCGGCGACCGCGAGCGCGCGATCCTGGCTGTGGCGGCGATCGCCAACACCGGCCGCACGACCTTTCCCGACGAATACCTGCGCCTGGCCTCGGCGGCCGACCTGCGCGAAGCCGTGACCTGGGGCCTGGCCACGCGCCTCTGCCGCAAATTCAGCGGCTGCATCGCCCAGTCGCTGACGCACAGCTCGCTCGACCTCGCCGACGGCAAGCTCGTGCTCACGGTCGGCGCCCCGGTTCGGCCGCTCTACACCGAGGGCGTGGACAAGGACCTGCGGCTGCTCGCCAACTGGCTCGAAGTCGAACCCGCGACGAAACTCGCAAACGTCGTGACCACGGGCTAGAACGGCGCAATGACCAGATCGCTGCAAGCCGCGATGATCCTGGGCGCTCTTCTGTCGAGCACCGCCGCGATCGCACAGGATCGGACCGCCCAAGCGCGGATCAATTACCAGGCCGTGCTCGCCGGCACCAAGCAGATCGGCCAGCTCTCCGCACAGGAACAGGCCGACATCGCCGAATTCGATCGCCGGCTGCGCGCGCAGAAGCCCGACGATCGCACGCCCGACCAGCGCTGCATCGACGCCGAGATTCGCCGCGAGGGCGGCACGGTCAGCACGCTCGCGCGCCGCGTGATCGAGATGAAGTGCCGCGAAGCCGGCAGCTAGAGCCTTTCCCGCCAGCCACTGCCGCCAGCGACTAGCCGCTTTGCCGCGCGGTGTTCCCGCTCGGCAGCGTCGTGCTGCATAGTCCTCCCGAAGACGAAAGCACGCGAGCTAGCGGCACGATCGCCGTGCATCGCAGGGAGACGGCACAAGTGAGCGAACCACTACCCGAAATCACGCGCCCCGCGGGCACCTTCGACTGGGTGAAGGAGCACCGCCGGCTCTATCTGCGCTCGGGCGGGCGGCAGGGCCACATCATGGACCTGACCGGCGCCGGCGGGCATCCGTTCGGCACCCACTGCCTGATCCGGTACAAAGGCCGCAAGACCGGCAAGACGATGATCCAGGGCCTGTCCTACGGCGACATCGGCGGCGAAGTGGTGATCTGCGCCTCGAAGGGCGGCGCCGACGACAGCCCGCAGTGGTACCACAACATCCTGGCCGCCGAGACGGTCGACTTCCAGATCGCCACCCAGGCCTTCCGCGCCACCTGGCGCGAGCCCGAAGGCGCCGAGCGCGACAAGGTCTGGGCCTTCATGGTCGATTCCTATCCGTTCTACGGCGTCTACCAGACCCGCACCGAACGCGTGATCCCGCTGCTCATGCTCAAGGCGATCGAGCCCATCGCGGTATTCAGCGAAGCCGATCTGGACTGACTTTAAGCGGGCAATGACCCGCCTGAATCGAGAGGAACAACCGATGCCCTACAAGATGCTCTACCTGGCGCGGCGCGCCAAGAACGTCGCCTGGGAAGACTGGCCGCGCACCTGGAAGAGCCATGCGGTCTTCGCCAGCCAGTTCCCCGCGATGGACGGCACGATCGACTGGATGCGCTACACCACGCGCGTCGACGATCCGCGCGCGGCCGACCTGCCCGTCTCGACCGAACACGACGGCGTCAGCGTCGCCGAGGCACCGGTGCTCGACACCTTCTACGGCAAGGGCTTCTCGAAGGAACAGCGCGCGCTGATCGACGAGGACGAACTGCGAGTGTTCGACCGTTACACGCCCGAATTCAGCTTCTGGGCCAAGGAAACCCGCTTCGTCGACGGCAAGGTCGGCGAGGCCGCGATTTTCCGCTTCCTCAAGCGCAAAGAAGGCGTCTCGCGCGAGCAGTACGAGAGCTTCCTCAGGGACGAATACGGCCAGCTCGCCGCCGACCTCGCTCCCGCACTCGGCGCGCAGCGCTGGGCGCTCAACGTGACGGTCGACGGCCCGCCGGTCGATTTCCCCTTCGAAGCGATCGACGAGTCCTGGTTCCCCAGCATCGACGCCGCGATCGACGCCTTCGCCAAGCCCGAGATGGCGAAGCTGCCCGAAAAACTGGCGGAGGTCTGCGATCTCGACGCGGGCGTCACGATGCTAACCCGGCCGACCCACCGCTGGCCACGCGAGCCCAAGCCGGCCTGACTAGCCCCGTCGCCGCGCCGCAGCGCGAAAGGCCTGCGGCGCCTCCCCGGTGAGCCGCCGAAAGGCGCGCGCGAACGCGCTCTGGCTCTCGAAGCCGACGTCGGCGGCGACCTGGGCGATCGAGCGCTCGCTCTCGGTCAGCGCCTCGATCGAGACGAGCAGGCGCGCGCGGCGGCGGTACTCGTCCCAGCCCATGCCGAGCTGTGCCTGGCAGCGTCGGCGCAGCGAGCGTTCGGACAGGCCCGCCGCGCGCGCGGCATCGTCCATCCGGCACCCCGCGGGATCGGCGCGCACCGCCGCGAGCGCGATACCGAGCACCGGGTCGGGTGTGGTCGGCAGGGTCAGCGGCGCGCGGTCGGCGATCCATTCGCCGCAGAGCCGCGCGAAGGCGGCGAAGAAGGCCTGGCCCGTCGCATCGAGCGCGGCGCCGAGCGGCCAGCGCGCGGCCTCCGCGATCATCTCGCGCATCAGCGGTGAGACGCGCAGGATACGGACGCCTTCGCCCGGCTCCGGCACGCAGTCGGGCGCGAGCAGAACCGAGACCGACGAGATCCGGTGCAGGCTGTTGCGATGGCGCGTACCCGCGGGAATCCATCCGGCCAGACTGCGCGGCAGCAGGTGCCGCCCCTCGCCGTCCTCAAGCTCCATCGAGCCTTCGAAGGCATATTGCAGCTGGTGCATGTCGTGGTGGTGCCAGGGACTGTCGATGTCGAACTCGTCCTGGATCAGGCCGCCGGCAAAGCCGCGCGAAGCCGGATCGGCCAGGGTCACCAGCCCGCATTCGAGATCGGGATCGATGTCGTACCGCGCCACCGCCTGCTCCCTCTGCCGATCGCCGCGGCCCCTTGCGACGACAATGGCCGTTTGAGCGCCAACATTGGCCGATGGCCGCGAGACAGTCAAAGCTCTGTCGTGGCATCCCGAGTGCGACAAGAGGGAGAACCATGATGACGATCCGCGTGCACCACCCCGATCAGCTCGCCTGGCGCAAGATCGGCGACATTCCCATGGGCTGGATGCGCGATCACATCGACGCGACCGAACTCGAGGGTCAGCTTTCGTTTCACGAAGCCGGCGACGAGAAGACCATGCAGCTCATGGAGATGCGGCTGAACCCACAGACCCTGATCGCCCCGCACGCGCACGACGAAGACGAGATATTCTATGTCGCCGAGGGCTCGCTGCACTGGCAGGACAAGTCGCTCGCGGCTGGCGGCTCGATCTACATTCCGGCGGGCGTGACCTATTCGTTCCGCACCGGCGATGCCCCCGCGCGGCTGCTCAACTTCCGCGCCCGCGCCGATCACAGCTTCCGTCCGGCGGCACTGGTCGGCTGACGACACCGCCGAATTACTTGCTATTGAGAATCGTTCGCGTATTTACCCGCGATCGGCAAGGTTCGGGGGACGATCGTGATTAAGGCTGCTCTGCGTGTTACCGCTTCGATCGTGCTGCTCGCTGCGGCGGCGCCCGCGCTCGCGCACATGCCCTATATCGCCCCCGGCATGTTCGAGATCGGCACGCACGACAAGGTGTCGATCGAGGCCTCGTTCACCGAGGACGCCTTCCGCCCCGAGATCGCGATGAAGGACGCGCCGTTCGAAATCACCGGCCCCGACGGCTCGGTCACGAAACTCGGCACGCCGCTGTTCACCGCCGACCGCACCCTGGTCGAGGCGGCGGTGCCCGCCGACGGCGTCTATCGCCTGTCGTCGGGCCAGCGCCTCGGCCGCATGGGCAAGATGTTCCGCGCCGGCGAGACCTGGAAGATGGTCGGCGAGGACGGCGCGCCACCCGCCGGGGCCGAGACCGTCGCCGTGCAGAGCACGACCCTGGCCGACGCCTATGTCCTGCGCGGCAAGCCCACCGGGATCGGCGCGCTGGCGCCGCGCGGCAAGGCGCTGGAGATCCATCCGCTGGCCGATCCCACGGCGACCGCCGCCGCCGCGCCCGCGCGCTTCGAGGTCCTGTTCGACGGCAAGCCACTGACGGCCGCCGATGTCACAATGTTCCGCGAGGCCGGGCTCTACGACGGCCGCAAGCAGGTGACCGAGGTCAAGACCGACAGCGCGGGCCGGTTCAGCGTGACCGCGCCCGATGCCGGCCGCTACCTGCTCCTCGTCCGTCACCGCGCGGCCGCGCCGAGCGGGGCCGCCGCGCCGTTCTACAGCTACACCGTGACGCTGGCCTTCGAGGCCGGCTGAAACATCGGCCTTTCCTACATCGACACCAGGTGAGAAGTTCAGCCCCGGTCTTTCTCATCGTGCAAGCGGCTGATCTATCAGCAGGAATCGCGCAGCGGACACGCCGCGCGAAAACTTTCGCCATGTTTCACACGCATGAGTTTCGCGAAGTTTGTAAACTTGCGCGAAGCACTCCATAAAACCATTCAATATCAATAGATTGATGGCAATCTAGAGCAGGCTCACCGATTCCGCGATCGCGGCGATGCCGCGCTTGCCCTCGCGGCGGTCTAGCTGGACCACGACGTCGATCACCGAGGCCGCATATTCGAGCGTCTCGGCGCGGCTCAGGCCGATCCCGGTCTGCATCGACATCAGCGCGATCTGCTCGAGCGCGCCGCGCGGCGTGTTCGCATGGACGGTCGAAAACGAGCCGGGATGGCCGGTGTTGATCGCGCGCAGGAAGCTCACCGTCTCGGTGCCGCGCAGCTCGCCGAGGACGATGCGGTCGGGCCGCAGGCGCAGCGCCGCCTGGAGCAGGTCGTTGGCCGAAACCTTTGCCTCGCCGAGTTCGCCCTTGACCGCAATCAGGCCGACGCCGTTGGCGCCCGGCAGCTTGAGTTCGGCCGTGTCCTCGACGAGGACGACGCGCTCCTCGCCCGGGATCTCGCTGAGCATGGCGTTGAGGAAGGTGGTCTTGCCGGTCGAGGTGCCGCCCGAGATCAGGATCGTGCGGCGGCGGCGGATCGCCTCGCGCAGGAAGGCGATCGGTTCGGCCTGCGCGTCGGGCATGGGCGCCTCGGCCGCGACCGCGATAGGGCCGCGATCATAGGCGTCGAGCGGCAATTCGAGCAGGCGGTGGCGACGGATCGCCATGGCCCAGTGACGCCGCGTCGCCGGCGGGCCGACGATCTGGATACGACCGCCATCGGGAAGCGTCGCGGCGAGCAGCGGATGCTCGCGGTTGATGCCCTGGTGGCTGATCCGCGCGACCTGTTCGGCCAGGCGCTTGAGCAGTTCGTCGTCGACTTCGGCCAGCTCGATCCGCTGCATGCCCGGATGCGCGGCATCTTCCACCCACAGCTCGCCGGGGCGGTTGACCAGGATCTCGGTCACGCTCTCGCGCTCGAGCCAGGGGCGCAAGGGGGCGAGATAGGCATCGAGATAGACGCTGCGCGGCACGGCCACGTTGTGCCCGCTGGCGCCGCCCCCGTGAAGAGGGCCTCCGGGAAGAGGCACGATCTCGCCGCTCATCAGCCCGCGGCCGACTGGATGCCCGTGACGATCGCACCCGCGCCGAACAGGATGAAACAGCCGATGATGACGGTCGCCCCGAAGCGCCAGTTCATCCGCCCGGTCAGCATCATGAAGCCGACCGCGGCGACGGCCATGACCGCGACGGCGGTGGCGACGTTGCCGAGTAGGGTGCCCTGAAGCCAGCCGAGCGCGGCGACGATCGGCCCCGAACCCGCGGGATCGGCATGAACCGCCTGCGCCGAGGCGGGCGCAGCGGTGAGGAACGACAGGGCGGAGAAGATCGAAAGCGCGCGCAGGCGCGAAAACGTCGTAAGCTGGGTCTTGGGGAATCGATGTGTCACAGGGCCCTCCTGCGGGCCCGTTGCGCCAATAAGATGACGGCAATGTGACGAAGCCTCACCGCGGGCTGCGGAAAGCGCCCTCGATGAGACTTCCAACTTGGCTCAGCGCGAAGCCAGCGTGCTCGTGCGGTCGAGACGGGCGGCGGCGATGCGTGCGGCGCGGCGCGAATCCATCCAGCTGCCATCGGCCAGCTGGAGCTCGTAGCGATCGGCGGCCATCGCGGCCTCGAAGCACTCCATCGCTTCGGCGCGCATGCCCTTGCGGGCATAGGCGGTGCCGAGGTTGATCAGCGCGGCGGCATCGTTGGCGGAATGGTCGCGAAGCTGCGAGATCGCGGCATCGGTGCGCCCGTGGCTCATCGCTTCGTAGGCGACGTCGGTGCGTTCGATATTGGTCGGCGCGACGAACCAGGCGGACTGGGCCAGCAGGAGTCCTGCGAGCGTCAGAGTGGCAGACATTGGCAAACTCCCCATCAATGCAATGGCACGAGTAAACCGCATTCGTCGCGATCTGGAAACAAAATGACGCAACTGTCATAAAACTGCAATCGACGTGTGCATCCGCAGATTTCTGCCGATTCGAGGCGAGTCGGCGCAAACCCCCGCGACAATCCCCAACCGAAGAATGCCGTTAGTGTCATAAAACGGCAATGCCGACATGCATCGACCAATCGTCCCGATTCGACTTGCCACGGGATCGAACAGACCTTCGATCTCTGCGTCACACCCCATATGAATCGCAGACAACACCAGAAACGCAGACACAATTGTCATAAAAACGTCACGAACAACTATTCCGATACTGTCACGATACCGAAAACAAACTGTCATTTACCTCCTCTAATTGGCGATTCGCCGCGGCCAGAGGGCTCGCGCCACTCGATCATGAGGGGGAATTTACCGTGAAGAATATCCATGGCCTGTTGCTTGTCGGCTGCAGCGCGGTCGCGCTTGCTGGTTGCGGACCGAGCGACATCGCTTCGCCCGGCACCGGCGGCGACGTCATCATCAACAACCCCGCTCCGACGCCCAGCCCGAGCCCGACCCCCACGCCGGGCGCCGGCAATGTCGTCGCGGCTTCCTCGTGCCCGACGATCACGGCCACGACGCAGCTCAAGGACGACGGTGTCATCACCGGCCCGACCGGTTCTTACCGTGTCTGCACGCTGCCGCGCGTCGTCGATCGCAGCTCGCAGCTCCCCAAGATTGCCGGCCTCGTCTACCAGATGAACGGCCGCGTCGACGTTGGTTGTGACGGCGGCTTCACCGCCCCGACCACCGCGGCGCCCGTCGCCACCTCGACCGCGGGTTGCCCCACGGCCAACCTGACCGCCGACACCAACGTCACGCTGACGATCGACGCCGGCGCGACGCTGATCGGCGCCCCCGGTGCCTCGTGGCTCGCCGTCAACCGCGGTAACAAGATCAACGCGGTCGGTACGGCCACCTCGCCGATCATCTTCACCAGCAAGGACAACGTCACCGGCCAGGTCACCGAGACCTCGCAGGGCCAGTGGGGCGGCGTCGTGTTGATGGGCCGCGCGCCGACCACCGACTGCACCACCGGTAGCGTCGCTTCAAACACCTGCGAGCGCCAGACCGAAGGCGCGGCCGATCCGGCACGCTTCGGCGGCACCGAGAACGCCTACAACGCCGGCCGCATGAGTTATGTGCAAATCCGCTACTCGGGCTTCATCCTCGGCTCGAACGTCGAACTGCAGTCGCTGACCGGCGAAGGCGTCGGCACCGGCACCGTGCTCGACCACATCCAGTCGTACAACAGCTCGGACGACGGTTCGGAGTGGTTCGGCGGTAGCCCGAACCTCAAGTACTACGTCTCGATCGGCGCCGACGACGACAGCCTCGACGTCGACACCGGTGCGCAGATGAACGTCCAGTACGCGCTGCTCGTCCAGCGTGACGGTGCCGGCGACGCCCTGTTCGAGATCGACTCGAACGGCAACGAGACCGATACCCCGCGCACCAAGCTGGCCGTTGCCAACTTCACCGCGATCCAGCGCCAGACGAGCACCAACAACGAAGCCAACGACCTCGCTTCGGGCCTGTTCCGCGGCAACTCGGACACGACGCTGATCAACGGCATCATCTTCAGCCCCAACAACGAGTGCGTCCGTCTGAACGGCTCGGGCACCACGCCCGCGACGCTCACCGCCCGCTCGGTCGTGCTGAGCTGTAACGCCGCGAAGTTCCTCGGCTCGGGTTCGTACACCGCCGCCCAGGTCGGCACGGCCTTCGGCACCGGCGCGAACAACAACAACGACGCCTTCACGAGCACGCTTTCGAGCCTGTTCATCAACGGCGCCAACGAAACGGCGGTCACCGCCACCGATCCCAAGGCGACGTCGAGCTTCTTCGACACCACCACCTGGATCGGTGCGGTGCGTAACGCTTCGGACACCTGGTACGCGGGCTGGACCTGCAACAGCGCGGCAGCGAACCTGGGCTCGACGAACACGTCGTGCACCTCGCTGCCCGCCACCTGAACGGCGGCTGCCTGACCTGAATGCGGGGGCAGCCGGCCATGGCTGCCCCCGTCCTTGCATCTGATTTTAGGGGATTTCCGATGTCGAAGACGTCGCGGCTCGCCGGTGCTCTGCTGCTCACCTCTGCACTCGTAGCGCCATCCATCGTCCATGCGCAGGACGCTGCGCCGCCCGCCACCACGCCGCCGACGGGCGAGACCGTGGCAGAGCCCGCTCCCGCCGCTCCGCAAGAGGAAGAGGTCGAGGTTTCGGTCCCCGGTGGCGAGATCGTCGTGACCGGCAACCGCGAACGCAACATCGCCAAGGCATCGGATCAGGTCATCTCGGTCCTCTCGACCGCGGAAATCGCGCGCACGGGTGAAGGCAACATCGCCGGCGCGCTCGGCCGCGTCACCGGCCTCAGCGTCGTCGGCAGCGGCCTCGTCTACGTCCGCGGTCTCGGCGATCGCTATTCGCTGGCGCTGCTCAACGGCTCGCCGCTGCCCAGCCCCGAACCGCTGCGCCGCGTCGTGCCGCTCGACATCTTCCCCAGCGGCGTGATCGCCTCGTCGCTCGTCCAGAAGAGCTATTCGGTGAACTATCCGGGCGAGTTCGGCGGCGGCGTGATCAACCTCACGACCAAATCGACCCCGCGCGATCCGTTCATCACCATCGGCGTCGGCGGCACCGTCGACACCGAGACCACCGGCCGCAACGGCTACAGCTATTACGGCGCCAAGTCCGACTGGACCGGTTTCGACAACGGCAGCCGCGACCTGCCGCCAGCGCTCCAGTCCTATTTCAATAGTGGCGCCCTGGTGAACGGCGACAGCGCACTCGGCCGCTCGATCGGCAGCGAACTGGTGCGCTTCAGCCGCGCCACTCTGCAGCGCGTGCACGATCTGCCGCCCGCCTATTCGATCTCGCTTTCGGCAGGCAAGACCTTCGATCTCGGTGGCGTCGACCTCGGCGTGATCGCCGCAGCCGGCTTCAGCAACAAGTGGCGCAACCGCCAGGCGCTGCAGCAGACGCCGACGGCCAACGCTGACCTGTCCGAGCTCGAGAAGGACTTCACCCGTACCACCACCGACAACCGCGTGGTGGCGAACGGCATGCTCGGCCTCGGTCTCGAATGGGGTGAGAACAAGGTCCGCTGGACCAATCTCTACATCCGCGACACGATCAAGCAGGCACGCCTCGGCGTCGGCCGCAATCCGGCGCAGAACCCCAATACCGATCGCATGAAGCAGGACACGGCCTGGTACGAGCGCCAGCTGATCGACACCCAGTTGGTCGGCGAGTTCAAGCCCATGGACGGCCTCTCGGTCGATGTCCGCGCGGGCTACGCCAATTCGCAGCGCGAAGCACCCTACGAGTTCTCGTTCGAGTACGTCCGCACCAATGCTGCGGCCGATCCCTTCGGCGCGCTCTACGTCAACCGCCTCAACGGCAACCAGGGCGAAGCCAGCGTCGCCTTCTCGAACCTCAACGAAGATCTGTGGTCGGGCGGTATCGACGTCACCTACGAACTGACGCCGGCGATCAAGGCCACGGTCGGCGGTCTGTTCAGCGACACCAACCGCGTCAGCTCGCGCCGCCAGTTCCTGTTCCGCGCCTCGAGCAATTTCCCGGCCCAGGCGGCAGTGCTGCGGCCCGACCTGCTGCTGTCGCCCGGCCTGATCAACGGCGTCACCAAGGACTCGAACGGCAACCCGCTGGCGACTCCGGTCGGCGGCATCGACCTGATCGAATCCGACACCTCGACCCCGTCGTTCCGTGGCAAGCTGCGCAACTACGCCGGCTACGCCAAGGTGAACTGGGAGTTCAACGAGCAGTTCAGCCTCGACGCGGGTGTCCGCTTCGAGAAGGCCAAGCAGTCGGTCGAAGCCATCCAAGTGTTCACGACGCCGCCGACCTTCGTCAATCCGACGCCGCTGAACAACGACTACTGGCTGCCGGCCGCGACCTTGACCTACCAGGTCCGTCCCGATCTGCAGATCCGCCTCAGCGCCTCGAAGACGATCGCCCGCCCGCAGTTCCGCGAGCTGATCTACCAACCGTTCTTCGATCCCGAGAGCAACCGCCAGTACCTGGGTAACCCGCTGCTGATCGACAGCCAGCTCTACAACGGCGAAGCCCGCGTCGAGTGGTACTTCGCACCCGAGCAGCGCCTGTCGATCTCGGGCTTCTACAAGAAGATCAAGAACCCGATCGAATCGTTCGTCTTCCCGCTCGCCGGCGATGCCGTCACGAGCTACGCGAACGCGCCCAAGGCCCAGCTCTACGGCGCCGAGTTCGAACTGCAGAAGTATTTCGACCTTTCGAATGCCGGTGGCTGGCTCACGGGCCGCCGTGCGGTGATCGTCGCCAACTACACTTATTCGAAGTCGACCCTGCAGGTGAAGGACACGGATACCGTAGCCGTCTATGCTGCGGCTTCGACCAAGGCGACCGACTACTTCCGCGACGATGCGCCGCTGACGGGTCAGTCGGATCACCTGGTCAACCTGCAGTTCGGCCTCGAAAATACCGAGCGCCTTTCGCAGCAGACGATCCTGCTGAGCTACGCCAGCCCGCGCACGGTCAGCCGCGGTTTCACCGGCCAGCCCGACGTGATCGAGAAGCCCGGCATCAATCTCGACCTCGTCCTTCGCGAAGGTGTCACCTTCCTCGGCCAAGAGTTCGAACTGAAGGCGGAAGGCCGCAACCTGCTGCACACGCGTCACCGCGAGTATCAGCAGGCCGGCGCCAACGTCGTCGAGTTCAACACCTACGACGTCGGCACGACATTCACGCTGTCGGCCGCGATCAAGTTCTAAGCAGGTTCCAACCAGTCACCCTGACGGGGACCGATCCCTCCTCCCGTCAACCAACTCAGCCCGGCTCCCCAAGGAGCCGGGCTTTCTTTTTGGTCAGGCGGCGCCGCTGAGCTCGGGCGTAGTCTCGAAGCGGCCGAGGCCGTAGTCGCCTTTGATCGTCGTGCGGTGGACGATGCGCTCCTCGTTCGGATTGCAGCCGCAGGCCTCGTGCAGCACGCGCCAGTTGTCCCAGATCACCATGTCGGTCGCGTGCCACTGGTGGTAGTAGGGCTTGATCACGCGCATCGCCTCGTCCCAGATCTCGGAAAGCAGCGCGAAGGCGGCCGGACTCTCGTCGCCGACCAGGCCCTGGCAGCCATAGGGCGTCATGTGGAACACCTTCTCGCCGCTGTCGCGCGTCCAAACCGCAGGGTGAATCGAGCGCGGCTTAGAGGCGATCATCGCTTCCATGTCGATGTCGTGCGGGCGCAATTCGCGGAAGGTCTTGGGCAGGCCGAACTTCTGGTGCGTGTAACGCAGGTCGAGATTGTAGAGCACTTCCAGCGTTTCGGCCTTGGCGCGGATCGCCGGGTCCATGTCGCGCCAGATTTGCGCGCCGTCGGCGAAGCCCGTCTTGCCGCCGTCCTTCGCGATCTTGATCGAGCGCAGCACCCCGGCGCGGTTGAGCTCGTCGTTGTAGGCATGATCGAAGTGCCAGGGCTGCCAGGTGATCAGCGGCTTGCCGTCGATCTCGACCACGCATTTCTCATCGCCCGTGGCGATCTCGATCACGCCGGTCAGCGCGCTATCGTCGCGGTCCGCGCGTGCGACGGTGTTGACCGGGTGGTCCTTGAGCGGGCCGAACACGGTGCTGACCGCGACCTGCATCTGCGCCGTCGGCTCGACATCCTCGAAAACGATGACGCCGCGATCCTCGAACAATTGCTGGAGCCGGGCGCGGATGTCCTCGTCCTGCAACTGTCCGGCCGTCAGACCACCGACCCGAGCCCCGAAAGGCAGACCTTCCTCGAGCGCACGAATATCCATGGCATCCTCCTTGGCACCTTGCCGGTGCCTGATCGTTTGAGCCAGTCTATGTCTTATCGCTCGCGATGCACAGGCCTGCCACATGCCTGTAGCGGAAAGCCCGGAGCCCGCCGATGACCGTGACCATCACTGCATTCGAAAGCTCACCCGATCGCGGCCGCGGCCTGGCGCGCGACATGCGCGTGCGCTGGGCGCTCGAGGAAGTGGGGCTGCCGTATGCGGTGCGGCTACTGTCGTTCGCGGCGATGAAAGAGCCCGCACATCTGGCGCTGCATCCCTTCGGACAGATTCCGACTTACGAAGAAGGTAATCTCGCGCTCTTCGAATCGGGCGCGATCGTGCTGCATATCGCCGAGCGCCATGCCGGCCTATTGCCCGACGACGCCGACGCCAGGGCTCGTGCTATCGGCTGGATGTTCGCGGCACTCAACACTCTGGAACCGCCGATCGTCGAGTGCACGATGGCGCAACTCTTCGAGCAGGACAAACCCTGGTACCGTGATCGCCAGACCATGCTCGACGACCGCGTCCATGTTCGGCTCCGCGAGCTTTCGGCCCACCTCGGCGAAGCCGAATGGCTCGACGGCGGCTTCAGCGCCGCGGACCTGCTCATGATCACGGTCCTGCGTCGTCTCGAACGATCGGGCCTTCTCGAACTCTATCGCAACCTCACCGACTACATCGCCCGCGGCGAGGCGCGCCCGGCCTATCAGCGCGCTTTCGCCGCACAATTGGCCGTATTCGAGAGCAGCCAGGTCGCAAGGGGCTAAGCCTACACCCTTTCTGTCATCACATTGACTTGCGGACGGGCGACAAAGCGGTGCGGGAAGAGGAGCAGATCACATGCTCGAAGCACAGATGAGCACTTTCGAACGACGCATCGCCCAGGAAGAACGCCTGGCGCGCGAGACGCCCAACCAGGACATGGCCATCGCCCACCACCAGTTGGCCATGCTCTACAAGGCCGAACTCGCGGTCGAGCGCAAGCGGCGGGCCCGCGCGGTCAGCCAGACGCTCGCCGAGATCTGGTGAGCGCCCGGCTCGCAGCCGAATTCGTCCGAGGACCCGTTCAGTGCAGTGCGGCCGACTGGCTCGGCGCGTGATAGAAGCGCGCCGTACCCTTGGCACCGCTGCGCTCGAAGATCACGAGTTCCTGATTGCCGCAGGACCGCAGATCACGGGCTTCGTAGCCCAGCTTGATCGCGAGGTTCAGCGACGGTGTGTTTGCGCTGTCGACGATACAGTAGGTTCGCCGGCCGGCGAACCGGGCGGCATACCAACCGTGTACGGCCTGCGCAGCTTCCAGCCCCAAGCCGCGACCGCGGGCCTGCGCCGTCAGGTACCAGCCGGCCTCGTCGCATCTGGACAAGTGCTCACCGATGTCGCGCTGCATATTCACGAGGCCCGTCTCGCCAGCATAGTCCCCGGTCGCCTTGTCCACCACGGCGAGCAGACCATAGCCGAACATCGCCCAATGCCCCGCCGCAGCGAGAATGCGCTGCCAGGCGTCTTCCTGCGACAGCGTTTGGCGCGACGGGAAGCGGTCGACCGGCTCGCACAGCATCGCCCAATACGCGGCGAAATCCTCGGTCGTGTAGGGCCGGAGAATGAGACGCTCGGTTTCGATCACGGGCAATACCGTCGGCCAGAGTGAAGGTGGGGAAGCGGAACTCCCCGGGGGAACGCCACCGCGCTTTGCGAAGGTCGCAAGGAGCCACCCCTGCCAGATCAATCCGGCAGGCCCGAGCGCGATTTTCGTTGCGGTAACGAGGCCGGACTATGCCGGATCGCGCACCGAGTCCATGGCTCGGACCGCGGGTTCAGACCATCGTCTAGGGACTTGTGGACAAGTCGTCGCGCGCCGTTTCCCGCGCGCGATCCACCACCTCCTGTGCGGGCTCAGAGCGAGTCGAAGACGTAGCCCAGCGAGCGCACCGTGCGCAGCGGATTGCCCGCACCGGCAGCCCGCAAGGCGCGCCGCAAGCGGCCGATCCAGACGTCGACCGTGCGCTCGTCGACCGGCGGCTCCTGCTTGCCGAGCGCAGCGATCAGCTGCGAACGCGTGAACACGCGCCCGGGATGCTCGACGAAATAGCGCAGCAGACGGAATTCGTTGGGCATCAGCGGGATCGGCTTGCCCTGCCAGCGCGCCTGGAAGGCAGCGAGGTCGATCGTCAGATGGCCGAGCGTCACCGCGCGCAGCGCGCCGGCATCGTGATCGCGCATCTGCAAGGACAGCACGCGGTCAAGCAGCGCGGCGCGATCGACTGGGCCCACCATATAGTCGTCGGCACCGGTGCGCAGCGCGCGGCGGCGCGATTCCTGGTCGTCCTCGTCGAGGATCATGGTGATGTGCGCTTGCGCGGTCAGCGGATCGCAGCGCAGCCGCCGGCACAGCTCCAGCCCCGAGATATCGGGCAGGACCCAGTCGACGAAAGCCCAGAGCGCGCCTTCGAGCAGCGGCAGTTCGCCAAGGTTCGTCCAGCGGTGAAACACCGCTTCCAACTCGCCGTGGCGAAAGGGCGCAATGCCGCCCTCGATGTCGTTCGTCAGTAAGATATCAATGTGACGCATCCGCACGCCCCTGCCATTCACGCGCGGGTCATGCCGAAGTCATGTGACGCATACATGACGGTTCGATGACGCGCCCAAGAAAGCGCACGCGCAGGCCAGATAGACCGCAGCTCAGTAGCCTCGCCCTCCACAGAGCGATCGCGCAGTATTTGCGAAGCAACGGGTTATCCGCACTGCCGGTGATCGCATTCGCGACACAGTCCATCCGCGGCTGTAATTGAAGTGCAACCGCCCTGTCATTCGCACGCAACCTACCGCGACTATCCGCAAGCCAGATTTGGCAAAGGATATCCGATGCTATTTGATGAAGGCGGCCTGGTCGAAACCAAGGGTCGCAAGACCAGCACTTCGGGGAACATCCCCAAGTGGCTCGACTTCCCCGATCCCCGCTCGTTCCGCCCCAAGCGCAAGCACCGCACGGTGTGGATTTCGGACGTCCATCTCGGCACGCGCGGCTGCAACGCGACCATGCTGGTGGACTTCCTGCGCTCGATCGAGTGCGAGACGCTCTATCTCGTGGGCGACATCGTCGACGGCTGGCGGCTGCGCAAGGGCTGGTACTGGCCCGACGCGCACAGCGAGGTCGTACGCCGCGTACTCAAGATGGCGCACCGCGGCACGCGCGTGGTGTTCATCGCCGGCAATCACGACGAGATGCTGCGCTCCTATGCCGGCATGACCTTCGGCGGGGTCGAACTCGCGCTCGAAGCGGTCCACGAGACCGCCGACGGTCGCAAGCTGCTGGTCACCCACGGCGACAGCTTCGATGGCGTCGTGCTCTACGCCAAGTGGCTCGCCTTCCTCGGCGACAAGGCCTACTCGCTGCTGCTGCGCTCGAACATCTGGGTCAACGCGATCCGTCGGCGGCTGAAGCTGCCCTACTGGTCGCTGTCGTCCTACATGAAGAAGCGCGTCAAGAACGCGGTCCAGTACATCGGCTCCTATGAGGAAGCCGTGGCGCACGAGGCGATCCATCGCGGGCTCGACGGCATCGTCTGCGGCCACATCCACTGCGCCGAGATCCGCCAGATCGGCGGCATCACCTATTACAACGACGGCGACTGGGTCGAGAGCTGCACGGCCCTGGCCGAAGACTTCGCCGGCCACATCACGATCATCGACTGGGCGCGCGAGACCGCGGCCGCCGGCGCCGAAAGCGCCGGCCAGAACATGGAGATTCCGGCATGAGACTCGCGATCGCCACCGACGCCTGGTACCCGCAGGTCAACGGCGTGGTCCGCACGCTCTCGGCCACGGTCGTAGAGCTCGACCGCCGCGGCCACGAGGTAGAGCTGATCACGCCGCAGCGCTTCCTGACCGTGCCGATGCCCGGCTATTCGTCGATCCGCCTGGCCATGGCGCCGCGCTTCGGCGTGCGCCGGATGCTCGACGCCTTCCAGCCCGAAGTCGTCCATATCTCGACCGAAGGCCCGATCGGCTGGTCGGCGCGCGGCTGGTGCCTGGCACGCGGCGTGCCCTTCACCACCGCCTTCCACACGCGCTTCCCCGAATATGCGGCGGTCCGCACGGGCATCAGCGCCGAGCGCTTCTGGCCGATCATGCAGCGCTTCCACGCGCCGAGCCGCGCGGTAATGGTCGCGACCGAACGCCTCGGCGCCGAACTGGCCGGGCGTGGCATCGAGCAGACGCGCCCCTGGACGCGCGGCATCGACCACTGGCTGTTCCGCCCGACCGGCGATCATCACCCCGCCTTCGCCAACCTGCCGCGACCGATCATGCTCAACGTCGGCCGCGTCGCGCCCGAGAAGAATCTCGAGGCCTTCCTCGACGCCAAGGTCGCGGGCACCAAGGTCGTCGTCGGCGACGGCCCCTCGCTCGAGGAACTGCGCAGCCGCTATCCCGACGTCGTCTTCCTCGGCGCGCTGTCGGGCGAAGACCTGGCCGCCGCCTATCGCAGCGCCGACTGCTTCGTCTTCCCGAGCATGACCGACACCTTCGGCATGGTCGTGATCGAGGCACTTGCCTCGGGCCTGCCGGTTGCTGCCCTGCCCGTCGCCGGCCCGCTCGACATCCTCGGCTACAACGGCCGCGGCGTCGCCGACGACATGCCTTTCACGATCGCCGCGGTCGAGAACGACCTGACCCTGGCGATCGAGAAGGCCCTGCGGCTCGACCGCACCTCGGCGGCCGTGTTCGGCGCGCGCTATTCGTGGGAACGCGCCACCGATCAGTTCCTCGCCGCCGTGCAGAGTGCAACGCGCCGCTCGGAGCCCGAGCGCGCGCTCGAACCGGCCTGAAACCGCCCGGATGGTCTTTTCGCATCGGTTGACGCGGCGATCCCGCCCGGTAGGCTACCGGGCGGGAGAAACAGATCATGGCCGAACGCATCGAATACGATGGAGCCGTGCGCGCGCCTTCGAGGGACGCCGCTTCGCAATCCTTTCGAAGCATCATCCTGCTGCTCGCGGCAGCGCTGTGCCTTATGCTGCCCCTCAGCACCTACGCGGCAGCACCTCCTCCCGAACAGCACCCGCGCGACTGGACCGGCCTTTCCGCCGAGGCCGATAGCCGCTTTGCTGCCGGCGCCGCGATCTACAAGCAGGCCTGCGCCGCCTGTCACGACACCGGGGTCGAGCGCGCGCCGCAGCGCCGCGCGCTGCAAGACCTGACTCCCGCGACGATCCGTCGGGCGCTGAGCGACGGCGTGATGCGCGAACAGGGCTCTGCGCTTTCCGATGCTCAAAGAATCCAGGTCGCCGAGTATCTTGCCGGACGCGCTTTCGTACCGCCGAGCGACGCGGCGCTCCGGCGCTGCGACGCTACCCACGCAAGCTTTGACCTGAACGAACCGCCCGCGTTTTCGGGCTGGGGTCTCGATGCCGCGAACAGCCACGCCGTACCGGCCAATGCCACCGCGATCACCCGCAGCAACGTCGGAAGCCTGCGGCTCAAATGGGCTTTCGGCTTCCCCGATGCCAACCGCGCCCGCTCGCAGCCCGCCATCGCAGCCGGCGCGATCTTCGTCGGCAGCCACAACGGCGGCGTCTATGCGCTCGATCGTGCGACGGGCTGCCTGCGCTGGCGGTTCGAAGCCGACGCCGAAGTGCGCACCGGCATCGTCGTCGCCCCCTGGCGCGCCGGTGACACCAAGGCCCGGCCACGTCTCTATTTCGGTGACGTTTCGGGCAATGCCTATGCCATCGACCTGCTGGCGGGAACGCTGGTCTGGAAGGTCGTGGCCGACAGCCATCCATCGGCCACGCTGACCGCGGCGCCGACGCTTCACGACGGCACGCTGTTCGTCCCGGTCTCGTCGATCGAGGAGGCCGCGGCGGCCGCGCCGAACTACGCCTGCTGTTCGTTCCGCGGCTCGGTCCTGGCGCTCGACGCGGCGACGGGAAAGCAGATCTGGCGCACCTGGCTTGGGCCGGCCGCCACCGTGCGCGCGACCAATGCCCAAGGCATCGAGCGGCTCGGGCCGGCGGGTGCTGCCGTGTGGAACAGCCCCGCGATCGATGCCAGGCGCGGCCAGCTCACCGTGGCGAGCAGCGACAACTATTCGGCCCCCGCCACCGAGCTCAGCGACGCGATCATCGCCATGGACCTGAAGACCGGCCGGATCCGCTGGCACTATCAGGCGCTGGCCGGAGACATGTGGAACGTCGCCTGCTTCTCGAAGACCAGCGACGCCTGCCCGAATCCGCAAGGACCAGACTATGGCTTTGGCGCGGCCACGGTGCTCGCCCGCACGCGCGACGGGCGCGAACTGGTGATCGCCGGGCAGAAGTCCGGCTGGGCCTTCGCTGTCGATCCCGATGACGGCAAACTCGTCTGGCGCCAGCGCGTCGGCCGCGGCGGCGTGGGCGCGGGAATCTATTTCGGCATGGCAGCGGTCGACGGACGCCTGTTCGTGCCCGTGACCGATCGCGCCGACGGACAGCCGCACGATCATCCTGCGAGTCCCGGACTCCACGCACTCGACCTCGGCGACGGCAGCTTCGCTTGGCGCGCGCTCGCACCCGACACTTGCGCCGGCCGGGCCGGCTGCGATCCCGGCTTCGGCAGCGCGATCACCGCCACGCCCGAACTCGTCGCCGCCGGCGCCGACGACGGCCACCTGCGGATCTACGGCACGGCGGACGGCAAGCTCCTGCTCGACATCGACACGGTCCGCGATTTTCCGACGGTCAACGCCGTCGCGGCCAGAGGCGGCGCGATCGGCGGCGGGGCCGCACCGATCTTCCACGGACGCAACCTGATCGTCAGCTCGGGCTACGGCTACGCCTCCAAGCTGCCCGGCAACGTGCTGCTGGTCTACGAAGCGGCCGACTGAATCCCCACGATTTCGACCTATCAAGAATTATTCTCGATATATCTTGATTTTCGATATATCGCGATATAGATCTCTTCCCATGATGAAACACAGACATCGCGGCATGGGCCGCCACTTCACCCACGATCACCCCTTCTGCGAAATGCGTGGCGGCTTCGGCCGGCACGGCGGCCACACCCGCCTTGGCGACAGAGAGGGCGGACGCCGCGGCGGACGCCTGTTCGACTATGGCGAACTGCGCCTGCTCGTTCTGGCGCTGATCGCCCAGGCACCGGCACACGGCTACGAGCTGATCAAGACGATCGAGGACCGCTTCGGCGGCGCCTATACGCCCAGCCCCGGCGTGATCTATCCGACGCTCTCCTGGCTCGAGGATTCGGGCTATGCCCGAGTCGAGCCCGAAGGCGGACGCAAGTCTTATGCGATCACCGACGAAGGCCAGGCCTTCCTCGCCGCCAACCAGGACGCTGCCGATGCACTGTTCCGCCGCGGCGGGCACGACGGCGAAGGCCGCCGCGGTCGCAGCCTTCAGGTCATGCGCGCCATGCACAACCTCAAGACGGCGCTGCGCATGCGGCTCACCAGCGGCCCCAACGACGAAGCCACGATCGAGGCGATCGCCGCCGCGATCGACGAGGCCGCCCAGAAGATCGGCAAGCTCTGAGGATCGACCATGACCAACAGTCACGCTGAAATCGTCACCCCGCGCGCGAGCCGCTATCTCCAGCAGCTCTGCAAGCACTTCGCCCACAAGCTGCCGGTGACCTTCGATCCGGCGGCAGGCAAGATCAGCTTCTCGATCGGCGACTGCGACCTGCGCGCCGACGACGAACGCCTCCGCCTCGAACTCACGTCGCCCGACGGGTCGCAGCTGACCCAGCTCAAGGACGTGGTGATCCGTCACCTCGTCCGCTTCGCCTTCCGCGAGGACCTGGCCGTGGTCTGGAAGGAAGCCTGAAAGAGAAGCTTGCTTGAGATCGCCCGAACCGCTCCCTAGGTGCGCATCAGTTCGGGCAATCTCGGGTGGCTTCGTACATGCAGATCTTTCGGCCGCTCCTCGCCGGCGCCAACTGGCGCGACCGCGTGGTGGCCTGCATCGGCGCGCTGATAGGCATCCTGCTGACCTCGATCCTCTGCGCCCAGATCCCCCTTCCCGTCGCCGACCTGCCGCTGCTGGTCGCGCCGATCGGCGCTTCGGCGGTGCTCGCCTTCGCAGTACCCGCCAGTCCGCTCGCCCAGCCCTGGCCGATCGTCGGCGGCAACACCGTTTCGGCACTGGTCGGCGTCGCGGTCTACCGCCACGTCCCCGACCCGGCGCTGGCCGCAGGCCTCGCGGTGGGTAGCGCGATCCTCGTCATGTCGGTCCTGCGCTGCCTGCATCCGCCGGGCGGCGCGGCGGCGCTGACCGCGGTGATCGGCAGCCCCGGCATCCACGCCGCCGGCTATGGCTTCGCTTTCGCGCCGGTGGCGATCAATTCGATCGCGCTGGTCTCGCTTGCGATGTTCTTCCACCGGCTCAGCGCCCATTCCTATCCGCACCAAGCAGCGCTGCCCGCCGACGATCGCGACACGGTGCGCGTCGCCGCCGGCTTCCATGCCGAGGACATCGACCGCGCGCTCGAAGACCTGCACGAGAACTTCGACATCAGCCGCGAGGATCTCGACCTGCTGCTGTCGACCGCCGAGATCTATGCCCGCGAGCGCGAGGCCGCACCCGACCGCGGGGCGATCTCGGTCTAGACCTTGAGCCCCCACCGCGCCGTCGCGGTGTCCGCCGGCAGCGCGTCGCGCGGAGGCATGCCCGGCGGCGGGCCGTAGTCGGGAAAGTCGTAGAACGTCCCCGTCAGATCGGGATCGCCGCGGTAGAGCATCTGGAACAGCCGCCAGTCGAACAGCCAACGGCCGTCCTGTTCGACGAAATGCTCATAATAGAGCCCCATCGAAATGTTGGTATCGCCGTTCTTCCAGGCGCAGCGCTCGTCGATGTAGGTGCGGCCAGAGGCAACGCCCTCGCCAACCTGCAGGATCGGCGTGCGAAAACTGATCAGCACGCGGTTGAAGCGCGACAGGATTGCCGCAATCGTCTCACGTATCTGCGCGCGTCCCTGGAGCACCATGCCCGATATGCGCCACTCGCCGTCCTCGGTGAAGCATTCGGCGAAAGCGTCGAAGTCCTGGCGCCAGACCGCATCGGTATAGCGTTCGTGCAACTGACGGATGCCGGCTTCCGCCGCCACGAAATCGCTCATGTGTCCGCTCCCGGTTATGGTGCGACTATCCCCAAGCCCACCATGCCCCGCAAGGAGAGATTGATCGCGGCCGATCGAGGCGCCAAGGCGGTGCCAGCAATGAAAGGCCTCCGATGACCGGCGATTCCCTCAAGCAGCGTCTCCTGAGCGGCAACAAGCAACTCGGCCTCGTCGTGCTGCTGCCCTCGCCTGACGTCGCCGAGATCCTCGGCCATGCTGGGCTCGACATGGTGATGATCGACCACGAACACGGCAGCGGCGGCCTCGCCGACTTCGTCGCGCAGGACCGCGCCCTGGCGGGCAGCGGCACCCTGTCGATGGTACGCGTGCCGCACGGCGAACTCGCCTATGCCCAGCGCCTGCTCGACAATGGCGCGCAGGCGATCGTCTATCCGGGCGTCGACACCGCCGAACAGGCCGAAGCCTTCGTCCGCGCCTGCCGCTATCCGCCGCACGGCCACCGCGGCGCCGGCGCGGGCCTGCGCGCGGCACGCTATGGCATCGACGGCGGCTACTACGAGCCGGCGGTCGAAACGGGTCGCCTGCTCGTTGCCCAGATCGAATCCGCGCGCGCGGTCGAGAACGTCGATGCGATCTGCGCGGTCGACGGGGTCGACATGCTGCTGCTCGGCCCGCGCGACCTGTCGGCCTCGATCGGCAAGCTCAACCGCTTCGACGATGCCGAACTGCAAGGGCTGATCGAACACGCCGCCGCGCGCATCCGCGCTTCGGGCAAGCTGCTCGCCTCGACCCTGCTTCCCGGACGCACCGCGGCGCAGATGTTCGCCGAGGGATACGACCTTCTCCTGGCGGGGAAGGACACCGATTTCCTGGTGGATGGTGCACGTCGCCTGACCGAGACCGCCCGGGTCTGACCCGTACACCCGTTCAGCCTTTATAAACGGCGGCTCACTTAATCGCGCCAGTCAGCGTTGGGGTCGCATCCGGCGCAGTATTTGGTGCCGTATTGACGCTATGCCGCAACAAAACCAACAGGACTCGCTCCAGGTCGAGCTGATCCGCAGTCTTTTCGCCGAGACCGCGCCCGCCGTCATCATGTCGGCGAGCTTTCTCGTCGTCGGCAGCCTGATCGCTTGGGAAACCCGGAACCCGCTGCTGGCAATCCTGGTCGCGATCGGCACGATCACCACGGTGGCGAGACTGATCTTCGTCTTCCGTTTCAAAGGCGAAGCGCAAGCGCCAGATCTCTCCATCGAACGCGCGCGCCTGCTCGAACGCGGCTTCGCGATCGCCTATTTTGCCTTCGCCGGCGTGCTCGGCATGTTCGGCTATTACGCGATGAGCCTGTCGCATCCGGGCGTGCACATGCTGGTGATGGCCATGCTGGTCGGTTATGCTGGCGGAGTCGCCACCTGCATCGCCCTGCGCCCGCGCATCGCCGTGCCGAGCATGCTCGCCGCGATCATCCCCCCGCTCAACGCCGCGCTGATGCAGCCCGACGTCTATTACTGGGCGACCGCACTCCTCGCGAGCGCCTTCCTGATCGGCGGCATCCACAACCTGCATCGCCGCAACGCGCGCGCGGTACAGAGCATAAGCCGCCGCCTGGCCTTCTCGACGCTCGCCCGGCAGGACGGCCTGACGGCACTGCCCAATCGCCTGGCGCTGCGCGAATGGTTCGACGAGCGCGTGGCCTTCGCCAGCGATCCCGGCATCGTCGCGGTCCATTTCCTCGATCTCGACGGCTTCAAGCCGGTGAACGACAACTTCGGCCACTCGGCCGGCGATGCGCTGCTCGCCGCCGTCGCCAAGCGAATCGCCGGTACGATCCGCGCCAGCGACACGGCTGCACGCCTCGGCGGCGACGAGTTCGCGATCATCCAGCGCGGGCTCGGCAGCGCCGACGAGGCCGCGCAGTTCGCACGTCGCCTGGCCAGCGCCATCGCACGCCCCTATCGGATCGAGCGCCAGAACGTCGAGATATCGACCAGCCTGGGCTATGTGGTGGCCGAACATGGGGCCGAAGACCTCGAATGCCTGCTGAGCCTGGCCGACGAGGCGCTCTATGCGAGCAAGCGGCGCGGCGGCGGCGTGACCGAGTGGACGCCCGATCTCGACACGACGCACCGCTGCGCCGCATAGTTTTTCGTGCCCGCAGGCGGCTCTGGCGCTTGACTCTGGCCCCGCCTTGCCGCAAGGGCGCTGCCTTCCGGGGCGGCGAGCTTTCGCCGCTCTGATCGTTTTTGTGCCGCCGGGTGCGGCTGGATGAAAGTTTAGGAACGCGCCATGGCGAAGCCCGCAACCGTCAAGATCCGTCTGGTCTCGACCGCCGACACCGGTTTCTTCTATGTCACCAAGAAGAACCCGCGGAACACCACCGAGAAGATGACGTTCCGCAAGTACGATCCCGTCGTGCGCAAGCACGTCGAGTTCAAGGAAGCCAAGATCAAGTAAGGTTCAGCGCGAGTTCAAGGCGCTGACCATAGAGGGCAGTGCATGAACCGTGTGATCCATATCTTGAAGAAAACCGCTTGCGCCGCCGCTTTGGCGGCGCCTGTCGTTTTCGGCGCCGTCGTTTCTGTCGTTCCCGTTTCGCAGCCGGCGCAAGCCCAGGCACAGCCGAATCAGCTCGACCAGGCCGTCGCGGCCCTGCGCGGCATCTCGACGATGCGCGCAGACTTCGTCCAGACCGACCGCAACGGCCAGCGCGTCTCAGGCGTGATGACGCTCAAGCGTCCCGGCCGCATCCGCTTCCAGTACCAGCAAGGCGTGCCGTTGCTCATCGTCTCCGATGGCAAGGCGCTGACCATGATCGACTACGAGGTCCGCCAGGTCCAGCGCTGGCCGATCACCAACAGCCCGCTCGGCGCGCTGCTCGATCCCAATCGCGACGTCGCGCGCTATGGCACGCTCCAGCCGACCGGCGACCCCAGCGTTATCTCGATCGAGGTGCGTGACCGTTCGCATCCCGAATACGGCGTCATCACGCTGATCTTCATGCGCAAGGCTTCGGCACCGGGCGGTCTCGAATTGGTCAACTGGGTCGCTCTCGATTCGCAGAACAAGCGGACCACGATCCGCCTGTCGAACCATCAGTACGGCCAGCCGGTGTCGGACAACACTTTCAAGTGGAACGATCCGCGTTCCCCGTCTCGTCGATGAACCACAACGCGTCGTCGCACTTCGTTCTCCCGGTGCGACAAACTGCGACAGATTTCCGGGAGTCGTTCACTTGGCAGAAAGCACGGAAGCCCTAAATATACAGGTGTCAGCGCGGCTTGAGGCGGGTTTCCCCCCTGTTGCCCGCGCCTCCTGGTAGGCCGCTCTGACAAGCGTGACGAACGCACAAAGGAACCCTCGTCCCTCTTGCCCCCGGGACGAGGGTTTTCTTTTGTCGGCCTCCCCCGATGCCGCCCCATAGAACGACGCAACCCGTCGCGCTTTCAGCCGGCCTAGTTTCAGCCAGTGGGCTGGAAATCCGGGATCGGGCTCCCTAAAGCCCATCGCATGGTCAAGATCGCCACCTGGAACATCAACTCCGTCCGCCTGCGCGCGCCGCAGGTCGAACGCTTCCTCGCCGAGCAGGCGCCCGACGTCCTGTGCCTGCAGGAGATCAAGTGCGCCGAGCACCTGTTCCCGCACGAGGTGTTCGAGAAGGCCGGCTACACCCATCGCGCGGTCCACGGCCAGAAGGGCTATCACGGCGTCGCCACGGTCAGCAAAATCCCACTGCGCGAGTTCAGCCGCCACGACTGGCAGGACAACGGCGAGGCCCGCCACGTCGGCGTCGAACTGCTCGGCGAAGGCAAGGGCTTGATCCTCGAGAACGTCTACATCCCCGCGGGCGGCGACATTCCCGACCGCGAAGCCAATCCCAAGTTCGGCCAGAAGCTCGACTTCCTGGAGCGCATGACCCGCTGGGCCGACAAGCTCGACCGCCCGACCCTGATTGTCGGCGATTTCAACATCGCCCCGCTCGACTGCGACGTCTACGATCACAAGGCGCTGATGAAGGTGGTCAGCCACACCGCGATCGAGATCGAGACCTTGCAGCGCTTCGCCGACGCGCACGGCTGGGTCGATCTCGGCCGCAAGCACATTCCCGCGCCCGAGCGCAACTGGACCTGGTGGTCGTACCGCACCTTCTGGCAGGAGAAGGACCGCGGCCGCCGGCTCGACCACATGTGGGCCTCGCCCGACCTGGACAAGCAGTCGACCGGTCACCGCTTCGTCGAGGAAACCCGCCGCTGGGACCAGCCTTCGGACCACGTGCCGCTGATCACGGAGTTCGATCTCTGAGCACCGGCGAACCTTCGGGCGCCCGGCGCGTGGCGCTAGCGATCGACGCGCTACGCCACGGCTGGCCGATCGCGCTGGACGGCGCCTTCACGCTGTTGCCCGCCGAGACCGGCTTCGGGGCCGATGTTTCCGCGGCGCGTATGCTGATTTCCTCGGCGCGCGCGGTCACGCTCAAGCTTGCCAACCAGCGCGAGGCGGCGGCGCCCGAAGCGCCGGTGCTGATCCGCGCGGCCGAGCCGTTCGACCTGCCGATCGCCCGCACAGTCGCCGATCCGGCGCTCGACCTGCGCTATCCGATGAAAGGGCCTTTCGCCGCCGATCACCTCGATCACGCCGAGGCGGCACAGGCGGCGATGGAACTGGCGCGGCTGGCCGGCGTGCTGCCCGCCTTTCTCGTCGATCCGGCTCCCGCCGGCGAGGCCCAGGCGGTTTCGGCGGCCGATCTCGCCGAATGGAAGGACACCGCGCGGCTCTCGATCGCGGCACGCGCGCGCCTGCCCGTCGCCGCGGCCGAAGATGCCGAGATCGTCGCCTTCCGCTCGGCCGACGACCTACGCGAACACGTCGCGCTGGTGATCGGCAAGCAGAACGGCGACCGCGCACCGCTGGTCCGACTGCATTCCGAATGCCTGACCGGAGACATTCTCGGCAGCCTCAAGTGCGACTGCGGCCCGCAGCTCGACGCCGCGCTCGCGGCCATGGCGGACGAGGCCCGGAACGGCGGCTGGGGCGTCTTGCTCTACATGCGCCAGGAAGGCCGCGGCATCGGCCTGATCAACAAGCTGCGCGCCTATGGCCTGCAGGACCAGGGTTTTGACACCGTCGACGCCAACAACCGCCTCGGCCTTCCCAGCGAGGCGCGCGACTTCCCGGTCGCCGCGCGGATGCTCGAACTGCTCGGCGTCCATGCGATACGGCTGATGACCAACAATCCCGAGAAGGTCCGGGCGCTCGAAGCCGAGGGCGTGACCGTGGCCGAGCGCGTGCCGCACCAGTTGCCGGCCAACCCGCACAATGCGCGCTATCTCGATACCAAGCGCGACCGCACGGGGCATCTGCTGACCTAAAAAACCCTCCCGGAATGGGGAAACGGAGGCTGCGGCGCGGAAGGGCGCCGGAGGGCGAGAAGGCGCTAGGGGTGCGCCAGGGGGATCGGTACTCGCCACTCTCCAGGGGACAGCCCCCTTCCCCATTCCGGGAAGGAGTTGGGACGGAAGCCGGGGGTCCAGGCCGGCTCCGTCCACGTCAGACGGTCAGAAAGCCCGCCAGACGATCACGAGAACGAGAAGCCCGGCCAGACCCGCGATCAGCAGGCCCTTGATCCAGTCCTTGCCCGAGATCGGGTCGATGTGTTCGGCGCGGAAGCGGCGGTAGGGCTCGGCGATGGCCGGATTGCTGGCGACCATCGCCACGTCGAGCGCGGTCGCCTCCTTGCGGAACCAGCCGAGCAGCGCGGCAAGGCGCTCTTCGCTGAGGTTAGGATAGTCGGCGAGCGCCGCTTCCATGTGCGTGCGGCGCTTGGCACGCGCCGCATCGGTCTGCATATCTTCCATGAGTAACATCCTGATCTTGCATGCGAAACCTGCGCAAAAAGCGCAGGACGGCAGAGATCAGGCGCGCGGCGGTGCGCGCGGGGCAGCGTTCCAGGAACGGAATTCGAAGGCCGGCGGTCCCGTCGAATCGGGACGCGGTGCCGGCAGTACGGCCAATTCGGCGGTGCGTGTCGCCACGATTGCCAGCGGCTCGAAGAACGGCACCAGCGGCTGCGGGGCCACGGCCTGCCGCTGCACCCTTTCGCCACGCTGCACGTAGAGCGCGACTTCCTGAGTGCTGGCCGAGAAGGCAGAACCGCTGCGCCGCTCGAGCGACGGCGGCGCGGTGTCGAGCGCCTGCAGCCCGATCGTCGCCAACAGCAAGGCCGCCCAAAGGCGGACGAGCGTCAGGGAAGGCAGGCTGCGGAGCATAGGCCCCAGGTAGGCGGCAGAGACTGAATGCGCAATGAAAGAGCGCGTCAGCGGTGGTCGTTGCGCAGGATCCCCGCCGCCAGGGTGTTCGCGCCGATCACCAGTTGGTCTCCCGACCAGTCTGCAACGAAGGTGCTTTCGCGCTGCACGCCGGGTACAAAGCGCGCGTCGTTGCGCTCGACCGTCAGGCCGTTCGAACTGTGCTCGCGGGCCTCGGCGCCGACGGCGATGAAGGCCGACCAGTTCTCCTTGTTCTCGCCCTGGACGAACAGGTTGTCGGCGATCCGCCCGGTCGCGCCTGCGGGCAGGTCGATCATATAGTTGGTGCCCTGGCCCTGGCTGTCGTCGAAGCTCGAATTGAGCACCGCGACCTGCCGCGCGCGGCTCTTGAGGTAGTGGCCGCCGCGGCCCGCCTCGAAGCGGCTGCGCGTGACGGTCAGCGCGCCGTAGTTGCCGATGTAGAGCCCGTGGGCACAGCCGCCCGATCCCTCGCAAGTGCCGAGACCCGAAAAGGTCGACTTGTCGATCGTCACCGTCGAACGCGGATCGTCGGCCGAGAGGATGCCCTGCTGGCTGTCGCGGAACCAGGTCTGGCTGACCGTGAGATTGCCGCGCTCGAGCCGGATACCCGCGCCGTTCATGTCGCCGACGTGGATGTCTGCGAAGACCAGCCCCTCGATCCGCGCCGAGCGGCCGCGCAGGACCAGTGCCGCCTTGCCCTCGCAGGCGACGCCGCCGATCACCGACTGGCCGGGCTCCTGCGCGACATAGGTGATGTCACCCGCTTCCTGGACTGCGCAGTCCTGGAAACGCGCGGTCATGAAGCGGATCGTGCCGGTGCGCCCGCCAATCGCGTTCACAGCGTCCTGCAGCCGCTTGTAGGTCTTGCCGGTCTCGACGACGGTATAGGGTGCGGCGGGTGACTGCTGGGCATCGGCCGGGAAGGCGGCGAGAAGCACCGCGAGCGGCGCGAATCCGAGGCGGAATAGGGTTTTCATCGATCGTCTCCTATCGCGCACGCGCCGAGGCCACACGCGCGATTCCGCGTGCGTCCAGCCGCGGCACACCATGATCTCAAAGGATTAACGGTTGACATAGCGCGCCCGGAGCGGCTTGCCGCGGGCCATGAACGAGAACACCGCCGCGCCGCGATACGACTGGACCTGGCGGCATCTCGCGGCGCTGCTCGGCGGCAATTTCGCGCTCGCACTCGGCCCCTGGTCGGTGCGGCTGTCCGATGCCGGACCGGTCGCGACGGGGTTCTGGCGGCTGACCCTGGCGCTTCCCTTGCTGCTCCTGCTCGCCATGGCCAACCGGCAGAAGCTCGTCGGTTTCAGCCGCCGGACCTGGTTCGGGGTCGCAGGCGCAGGGCTGTTCTTCGCCGCCGACCTCGCCGCCTGGCACGTCGGCATCCATGGCACGCGGCTCGGCAACGCCTCGCTGTTCGGCAATTCGGGCAGCCTGATCCTGATGGTCTGGGGCGTGATCGCGCTGCGCCGCGCGCCGCACCGCGGCGAATGGCTGGCGCTCGGCGCCGCCAGCGCGGGTGCGGCGATCCTGTTCGGCCGCAGCCTTGAGATCAGCACCGAGACCTTGGTCGGCGACCTGCTCTGCCTGCTCGCCGGGTTCTTCTACGCCTTCTACATCCTGCTGCTGCAAAGCGAGCGCGCGCAGTTCGGCAACTGGTCGCTGCTGTTCTGGTCGAGCGCCGCCGGCGCTCCCTTCCTGCTCGCCGCCGCGCTCTGGATGGGCGAGACGGTGATGCCGCACAACTGGTGGCCGCTGTTCGCCCTGGCGCTCGGCAGCCAGATCATCGGCCAGGGCCTGCTGGTCTACGCCCTGCGCCACTTCCCGCCGCTGATCATCGGCTTGACCCTGCTGACCCAGCCCTCGGTCTCGATCGTCGCCGGCTGGTTCGCCTTCAACGAGACGCTGGGGGCCTGGGACCTTGCGGGCATGATCCTCGTCGCCGCCGCGCTGGTGCTGGCGCGTGCGGGGGAGAAGCCGGCTGCGTCCTAACGCCCCGCCAGCAATTCCACGATCGGCAGCGGGTTGAACCATTCGGTGTGCTCGACCACCTGGCCGTCGCGCACACGAGTCAGCATAACGTAGTCGTTGGCATAGGGATCGCCATTGGCCATCACCACCTGCGACCGCGCGGTGGTCACGAAGAGCCCGGGCTCCTCGGTGGCGCGGATCTCGACATCGACCCAGTCGAAGCTCCGCTTGGTCCCCCAGTGATGCCCGAGCGTGTCGCGCGCTTCGTCGAAGCCGGTCATTACCGGCACGACGCCCGGCGGGGCATAGGGCAGCCGCACGACCACGTCGGGCGAAACGCGTTCGTCCCAGGCCTCGGCCGGTCCCATCGCGGTGATCGCCATCCAGTGGCGGATCAGCGCCTTAGCGTCGGTGCTCCCGGCTTCGCTCATACCGCCTCCTCCATCCGCGTCGCAGCCTCGGCGCGCTCGATGTGTTCGAGCACTCGCGGCGGCGACAGCGGCAGCGCGACGTCGAGCGGCCCGAACGGCGCGAGCGCATCGGCGATGGCGTTGACCAGGGTCGGCGGACCGATGATCGCCCCGCCCTCACCCACGCCGCGCATGCCGCCGATCGTCTGCGAGGGCGTGTTGGCGTGGAGGTATTCGAAGTCGGGGATGTCGGTATAGGCCGGCATCAGATAGTCCTTGAACGTCGCCGCCAGCGGATTGCCGCGATCGTCGTAGGGCATCTCCTCGAGCAGGACCTGGCCGATCGCCTGGGCGAGCCCGCCGGCGATCTGGCCCTCGACGATGCCCGGGTTGATGATCGTGCCGCAGTCCTCGCTCGACACCCAGCGCTTGATCGCGACGAAGCCCGTCTCGGCGTCGACTTCGACCACGCAGGCGTGCGCGGCGCTGGTGAAGGTCATCGGCGGCGGCTGATAGCGATACTGCGCCTCGAGCCCGGTCTCCATGCCTTCGGGCAGGCGGAAAGGCTCGCCATGCGCGATCTCGGCGACCTCGCGCAGCGGCCGGCTCATCTCGGGGGCGCCGGCGATGTGGATCATGCCGTCCTCGATCGTGATCGTCTCGACGCTGGCGTTGTAGAGATGCGCGGCGATGCGCTTGACCTTGTCGGCGAGCAGTTCGGCCGCACGCCACGAGGCACCACCGGCAATCACACCCTGGCGGCTGCCCGCCGCGCTGGGGCTGTAGGAGCCGATCGCGGAATCGCTGTCGAACACGGTGACGTCGTCATAGGCCACGCCCAGCCGGTCGGCGATGACCTGCGCCATCGTCGTCGCCATGCCGTGGCCCTGCGAATGGGTCGAGAGCATGGCCGTGACCTTGCCCGTCGCCTCGATCCGCACTTGCGCGGTCTCGCCCGTCAGCGGGGTCATGATCCCCGCGACCGCGGTCGGCTCGACATAGGTCGTCACGCCGAGGCCAAGGTAACGCCCCTGCTTCCGCGCCGCGGCCTGTTCCTTGCGGAATGCGGCGACGTCGACCTCTGACAGCAACTTCTCGAGGCATTCGTAGGGGGTGATGTCGGTGACCGTGATATCCATGCCCGTGGTCATCGGCTGGTCTTCGCAGCGCACGAGGTTGCGCCGGCGCAGTTCGATCGGATCGAGGCCGATCTGCCGCGCGGCATCGTCGAGCAGGGTCTCGCGGATCAAGGATTCGAGCGCCCAGGGGCCGCGATAGCCCCCCAGCCCCATCGTGTTGGTGTACCAGCCGCGCGTGTGGAACGAATAGGCGGGCAGCTTGTAGGCCGGCCACATAAACATGTGCACGGCGATGTTGCAGTCCTCGCCCATCGGCCAGGCGCCGTTGTTGATACTGCAATCGCCGTGCGCGGCCAGCAAGCGCCCCTCGGCATCGAAACCCGCGGTCAGGGTGATCTCCTGCTCACGCGCATGGCTCGACGCGGTCAGCGATTCGAAGCGATCCTCGATCCACTTGAGCGGCCGGCGGAACAGCTTGGCGGCGACGATCACCGCCATCTCCTCGCGCCAAGGCATGTTCTTGAGCCCGAAGGCGCCGCCGACGTCCTTGGCGACGACGCGGATCGATTCCTGCGGCACGCCGAGCACGGTCGAGACATAGCGCGCGACGAAGTGCGGGCTCTGGCACGAGATGTGGATCGTCAGTTCCTCGGCCCCGTCGAACGAGGCGACGCAGGCGCGCGCCTCCATCGGCGACTGGGCGATGCGCTGGTGGCGGACCGTCTTGGTGACGCGGTGCGCGGCCTTGTCGAGCATCGCCTGGACCGCTTCGGGGATCTCGGCCGCGCCCATTTCCTGCGAGCAGTTCGACTCCGTCCCCGGATGCACCAGCGCACCGCGTGCGGCATCGGCGATCGTGACGACCGGGGTTTCCTCGTCGATCTCGAGCTCGACCAGTGCGGCGGCGTCCTCGGCAATCGCGCGGCTCTCGGCGATGACCAGGGCCACCGGATCGCCGACGCAGGCGACACGTCCGTTCGCCAGCAGCGAGATCGGTGCGGCGATCGGTGTGAAGAAGAAGGTCATGAGTTGGATCGGCACCTGACCAAGGTCGTCATGCGTATAGATCGCGTGGACGCCGGGCAGATCGCGCGCGGCGTCGAGGTTGAACGAAACGATCCGTCCGCGCGCCACGGGCGAGCGGACAAAGACGCAGTGGAGCATGCCGGGCATGCGCACGTCGTCGGTATACTGCCCGCGCCCCGTGAGCAGCCGCGCGTCTTCCTTGCGCGGCGCACGCTTGCCGACCATGCGGCGGAACGGGACGTTCGCGTTCATGCGTGCTCTCCGACGGGCTGCGCGGTTCCGGTCAGTTGGCGGATCGCGCGGCGGATGCCCTGATAGCCGGTGCAACGGCAGATATGCCCCGACATCGCGGCCTCCAGGTCCTCGACCTCCGGCTTGGCCCCGCTCGTAGTGAGCGCCGCGAGCGTGATCGCGACGCCGGGGGTGCAGAAGCCGCACTGCAGCCCGTAGTTGTCGCGCAGCGCCTGCTGGACCGGATGGAGGCTGCCGTCGGCCTCGGCCAGCCCCTCGACCGTGGTCACCTCGCCGCCGTCGGCCTGGACCGCGAGCATCAGGCACGAACGCACTGCCAGCCCCTCCAGCATGACCGTGCAGGCGCCGCAGACGCCGTGTTCACAAGCCAGGTGCGTGCCGGTATAGCCGAGCTCTTCGCGCAGGAACTCACCCAGGCTGGTGCGCGCCTCGACCGTCGCCGCGTGACGGCGGCCGTTGACGGTCAGTTCGATGCGATGCTCGCTCACCGGCGCTTCCCTCTCTGTCTCCGCCTTTTCGGCCTGGCACGAAGCATCCCGCGAGGCGGCGGCCGAGGTCAACCGCAATAGTCAGCACGAAGCGCCCCCGCGTGCCAAACTAGGTGTCCGCAGCGGCAGCTTGCCCTAAGGGCATGGCGCAATGCTCGATCCCGCCCGCCTCGCCGCCTTCACGCTCGTCACCGGCGCGACCAGCCTCGTGCCCGGGCCGCAGATGCTGTTCGTCATGACCCAGGCCGCCTGGCGCGGGCCACGCGCGGGCATGGGCGCACTGGCCGGACTGCAGATCGGCAATCTCTGCTGGTTCGTCATGGCCGGGCTCGGCCTCGGCGCACTCGCGACCGCTTCGCGACATGCCTTCACCGCGCTCGCCGTCGTCGGCGCGCTCTATCTGGCGTGGCTGGGCGTGCAGGCGATCCGCGATGCGGGGAAAGGCGGGCCGGTCGAAGCCGCGCCGCCGCGCCGCGCACGATCGGCCAGTCTGCGCGACAGCCTGGCGATCGCGCTGAGCAATCCCAAGTCGCTGGTCTACGTGCTCGCGCTGCTGCCGCCCTTCGTCGATCCGCGCCAGCCGGTGGCGCCACAGCTGGCCGTGCTCGCGGCAATCGCTGTCACCTGCGACTTCCTGATCGGCTCGGTCTACGTCGCGGCAGGCAGCAAGCTCGCGGCGGCGATGCAGCGTCCCGCGCTGCGCGCCCGGCTCGAATGGGGCGTGGGCGCGGTGTTCCTGCTGATCGCCGCCGGGGTGCTCATCGGGCTGGTGCGCAGCGGCGGGATCTAGCTGTCCAGCTTGAACGTCCCGTCGGGGAACTGCATCGTCCGGTTGAGCCGGTCGATCACCTCTTCCATCGGCTCGACCACGGTCACGCTGCGACCCTCGCCGAAGCGGATGCGGGTGCCCTCGGTAACCGACGATATGAAGGTGACCTGCGAGGCATTCACCGCCGTCACAACGCGATCGACGCTGGTGAACTTCACGAACATGCAGGGCTCCTCCTTGTTGTCTGGACAGGGATGGTAGCGGTTTGGCTCGGCATAGCCAGCCGAATTGCGCCGCATACCTTGGTATGAAGGCCGCATTTTCGTTGTGTTGCGACTGCGAAGGGCCTATCGCGCGCGTCATATGCGGACCCGCGGCCCGACCGCAGGCCAAGCGGCGTCGCCCTTACAAGCAGAGAACATGACCTTTCAGAACCTTCCCGCGCTTCTGTCCGAAGCGCTCGCAGCGCGTGGCTATGAAGCCCCCACCCCCGTCCAGGCCGCCGTACTCGAACCCGAAGCCGAGGGACGCGACCTGATCGTCTCGGCACAGACCGGCTCGGGCAAGACCGTCGCGTTCGGCCTCGCCATGGCGCCGCAACTGCTCGACGAAGCCGGCCGCCCGCGCATGGCGCAGAGCCCGCTGGCGCTGGTCATCGCACCGACGCGCGAGCTGGCGCTGCAGGTCAGCCGCGAGCTGTCGTGGCTCTACCAGGCGGCGGGCGTGCGCGTCGCCACCTGCGTCGGCGGCATGAACCCCTCGGTCGAACGCCGCGCGCTGTCCTATGGCCCGCAGATCGTCGTCGGCACCCCCGGCCGCCTCCGCGACCATCTCGAGCGCGGCGCGCTCGACCTGCGCGAGCTGGCCGCGGTCGTGCTCGACGAGGCCGACGAGATGCTCGACATGGGCTTCCGCGAGGACCTCGAGGAGCTGCTCGACGGCACCCCCGAGACCCGCCGTACCCTGCTGTTCTCGGCGACGATGCCGCAGCCGATCGTCGCGCTCGCGCGCCGCTACCAGCGGGATGCCCTGCGCATCTCGACCGTCAGCGAGAACCGCGGCCACGGCGACATCACCTACCAGGCGATCGCCATCGCCCCGGCCGACATCGAACGCGCCGTGGTCAACCTGCTGCGCCTGCACGAGGCCGAGACCGCGATCCTGTTCTGCGCCACGCGCGACAACGTCCGCCACCTCCATTCGAGCCTGACCGAACGCGGCTTCGCCGTGGTCGCGCTGTCGGGCGAGCACAGTCAGAACGAGCGCAACCACGCGCTGCAGGCGCTGCGCGACCAGCGCGCGCGCGTCTGCGTCGCCACCGACGTCGCCGCGCGCGGTATCGACCTGCCCAGCCTGACGCTTGTCATCCACGTCGAGATCCCGCGCGACGCCGAGACCTTGCAGCACCGCTCGGGCCGCACCGGCCGCGCCGGCAAGAAGGGTACGGCGATCCTGCTCGTGCCCTATCCGCGCCGCCGCCGCGTCGAAGGCATGCTGCGCGGTGCGCGCATTCCCGCCGAATGGGTCAATGCCCCCTCGGCCGCCGACATCCGCGCCGCCGACAGCGAGCGCATGCTTTCCGCTCTGCTCGCGCCCGTCGAGATCGAAGACGAGGACCGCGAGCTCGCCGCCAAGCTGATGGCCGAGCGCAGCCCTGAGGAGATCGCCGCCGCGCTGGTCCAGGCGCACCGCGCAAAGATGCCCGCGCCCGAGGAGCTGATCGCCACCGACGCGCCGCCGCCGCGCGGTCCGCGCGAAGGCTTCGAGGGCAGCGCCTGGTTCCGCATGAACGTCGGCCGCCGCCAGAACGCCGATCCGCGCTGGATCCTGCCGCTGATCTGCCGCCGCGGCCACGTCAGCCGCAGCGACATCGGCGCGATCCGCCTGGCCGCCAACGAGACGCTGTTCGAGATCGCCAGCCCGGTCGCCGCGCGCTTCCTCGACGCGGTCCAGCGCACGGCCGAAGAGGACGACGGCGTCGAGATCATCCCGGCCGACGGCGCGCCGCGCGAGGACGCCCGCCGCAACCGCCGCGAGCATCAGGGCGGACCGCGTACGCAGTATAATCCCGCCGGCAATCCGGGGCCGCACAAGCCCAAGCCCTATCACCGCGACCGCCAGGGCCCCGATGGTCGCCCGGGCAAGCCCTATCACAAGAAGGGCGCCTGGAAGCAGCGCTCGGAGCAGCGTTGAGCGGACTCCGCATCCTCGTCGATGCCGACGCCTGCCCGGTGAAGGAGGAGATCTACAAGGTCGCCTTCCGTCACGAGGTGCCGGTGACGATCGTCTCCAACAGCCCGATCCGCGTGCCGCAGCACGCGCTGATCGACCGCATGGTGGTGAGCGACGGCTTCGACGCGGCGGACGACTGGATCGCGGAACGCGCCGATGCAGGGGCGGTCTGCATCACCGCCGACATCCTGCTCGCCGATCGCTGCCTCAAGGCCGGCGCCGTGGTGATTGCCCCCAACGGCAAGCCCTTCACCACGGCCTCGATCGGCAGCGCCATCGCTACACGCGCGATCATGGCCGACCTGCGCGCCGGCGGCGAACAGCTCGGCGGCCCCGCGCCTTTCGCCAAGGCCGATCGCTCGCGCTTCCTCTCGGCGCTCGACGAAGCGCTCGTGAAGTTGAAGCGCGGACGCTAAGGGACGGACATGGCCGAAAGATTCGAACGACACCGCCAGCCCTGGACCGCCGACGAGATCCAGAAGCTCCACACGCTCGCCAAGAAGGGCATGGCGCTCAAGGCCATCGCCAAGGCGCTCAAGCGCAGCGAGGAATCGACCAAGGATCGCGCCAAGGCCGACGGGCTGAGCATCGCCAAGCTGCGCTGACATGATCCGCCTGTCCGACCTCAAGTTGCCGCTCGACCATCCGGCCGAGGCGCTACCCGAAGCGGTCTGTGCACGGCTGGGCGTGGCCGCCGATGCTTTGAAGAGCTTTACGGTGTTCAAGCGCGGCAACGACGCCCGCCGCAAGAACGCGGTACTGCTGGTCTATACGGTCGATCTGGACCTTATCGACGAAGCCGAAGTGCTCGAACGCTTCGCCGGCGACAAGGACGTCAAGCCCACGCCCGACATGGCCTATCGCTTCCCGGTGACTGCCCCCTCGGGCTGGTCCGGCAAGCGCCCCGTGGTCATCGGCGCCGGCCCCTGCGGGCTGTTCGCCGGGCTGATCCTCGCGCAGATGGGCTTCAAGCCGATCATTCTCGACCGCGGCAAGGTCGTGCGTCAGCGCACCAAGGACACCTGGGGCCTCTGGCGCCGCAGCGAGTTCAACCCCGACAGCAACGTCCAGTTCGGCGAAGGCGGCGCCGGCACCTTCTCCGACGGCAAGCTCTATTGCCGCACCAAGGATCCGCGTTTCCTCGGCCGCAAGGTGCTCGAGGAATTCGTCAAGGCCGGCGCGCCCGACGACATTCTCTGGGAAGCCCACCCGCACATCGGCACCTTTCGTCTCGTCACCATGGTCGAGTCCATGCGCGCGACGATCGAGGAACTCGGCGGTGAATATCGCTGGCAGACGCGCGTCGACGATCTCGAACTCGAAGAGCAGCCCGACGGCAGCAAGCGCCTGCGCGGCCTGCACTTGGCCGACGGCTCGTTTCTAGAAACCGACCACGTCGTCATGGCGATCGGCCACTCGGCCCGTCCGACCTTCGAGATGCTGCACGCGCGCGGCGTCTACATGGAAGCCAAGCCCTTCTCGATCGGCGTGCGCATCGAGCATCCGCAGAGCTGGGTCGATCGCGCGCGCTACGGCACCTGCGCCGGCCATCCCGACCTCGGCGCGGCCGACTACAGCCTGGTCCACCACGCCTCCAACGGGCGCTCGGTCTATTCGTTCTGCATGTGCCCGGGCGGGCGCGTCGTCGCCGCGACCTCCGAAGAGGGCCGCGTCGTCACCAACGGCATGAGCCAATATTCGCGCGCCGAGTTCAACGCCAATTCGGGCCTCGTCGTCGGCATCGACCCGGCGCGCGACTATCCGGGCGGGCCACTCGCCGGGATCGAATTCCAGCGCAAGTGGGAAAGCCTGGCCTACCAAGTCGGCGGCTCGTCCTACGCCGCACCGGGGCAGAAGGTCGGCGATTTCCTCGCTGGCCGCGCCTCGACCGAGCTCGGCGAGGTCACACCCTCGTACAAGCCCGGCGTCACCCTGACCGACCTCGCGCAATGCCTGCCCGAGTTCGCGGTAGAGGCGATCCGCGAGGCCCTGCCCGTGTTCGGCCGCCAGATCCGCAACTACGATCATCCCGACGTGGTCATGACCGGCGTCGAGACGCGCACTTCGTCGCCCTTGCGCATCACCCGTGGCCAGGATTTCCAGAGCGTCAACGTCGCGCGCCTGTTCCCTGCGGGCGAAGGCGCGGGCTATGCCGGCGGCATCCTCTCGGCCGCGATCGACGGGATCAAGGTCGGCGAGGCGGTCGGCGCCTCCATCCTCGCGAATGCCTGACACCTACGACGCGATCGTGCTCGGCGCCGGCGCGGCCGGCATGATGTGCGCGGCGACCGCGGGCCAACTCGGCAAGCGCGTGTTGCTGGTCGATCATGCCGAGGCGCCGGGCAAGAAGATCCTGATCTCGGGCGGCGGGCGCTGCAACTTCACCAACGTCCACGCCAAGGCGGACAACTACCTCTCGGCCAATCCGCACTTCGCCAAGTCGGCGCTCGGCCGCTATCGCCCGCAGGACTTCATCGACCTGGTCGATCGCTATGGGATCGCCTGGCACGAGAAGACCCTGGGTCAGCTGTTCTGCGACGGTTCGGCGCGGCAGATCGTCGACCTGCTGCTCGAGGAATGCCAGGCCGGCGGCGTGACCCTGCGGCTCGGCCATCCGGCCAGCGCGATCGACCATGCCGACGGCCGGTTCCGCGTGACGATCGACGGGCAGGTCCACGAGGCCCCCGCGCTCGTGCTCGCCACCGGCGGGCCGTCGATCCCCAAGATGGGTGCGACCGGTTTCGCCTACGACATCGCGCGCCAGTTCGGCCTGTCGGTGGTCCAGCCGCGCCCGGCGCTGGTGCCCTTCACCCTGGGCGAAGACGAGGCGCTTTTCCGCGAGCTTTCGGGAGTCTCAACCGAGGTTGAGGTTCGCTGGAACAAGGTCAAATTCCGCGAGGCGGCGCTGTTCACGCACCGCGGGCTCTCGGGTCCGGCGATGCTGCAGATCTCGTCCTACTGGCAGCACCGCACCGCAATCGGCGTGAACTTCCTGCCCGATCGCGGCATCGACTGGCTGCTCGCCGAGAAGCGCGAGCACCCGCGCATGCAGTTCGCGACGGTCCTTTCGCGCGGCCTGCCCGATCGCCTCGCCGGCGCGCTGGGCGAGCGGCTGGCGCTGGCCGGCGAGCTCGGCCAGCTGACAGACAAGGCACTGCGCGCGGCCGAAGCGCGGCTGCGCGACTGGCAATTTTCGCCGAACGGTACCGAAGGCTATGCCAAGGCCGAAGTCACCGCCGGAGGCATCTCGACCGCCGACCTGTCGTCGCGGACGATGGAAGCACGCAAGATGCCCGGGCTCTATGCGATCGGCGAGGCGGTCGACGTGACGGGCTGGCTCGGCGGCTACAACTTCCAATGGGCCTGGGCGAGCGGGCGGGCTGCCGCGCAGGCGATCGGGGAAGCTTAGGCTCTTACATTCCACCTCATTTCGTTCGTCGCCCCTGCGAAGGCAGGGCCCAACTGAACTCTTCACCACGCCCCCTCGGCTCGATAACGAGAGCCCGGATGGGCTCCTGCCTACGCAGGGGCGACGGTGAGACTGGAAGCATCGGCTTTTCCCTCTTCGCCCCACCCCAAACCTCTGGAAAAGCCGCCTCCCCGCCCTTGGTCCGAATCCGGCCGCCGATCTAATGCCCGCAACGTGAGCGCACCGATTGAAATCGGCGTCGACCCCAACGGCGCCCCGATCACCATCGACGTAGAGGAACTGCTGGCGACGCGCCTGCTGGTGCAGGGTAACTCTGGCTCGGGCAAATCGCACCTGCTGCGCCGCCTGCTCGAGGAAAGCGCCAGCATCGTCCAACAGGTCGTGATCGATCCCGAAGGCGACTTCGTCACCCTGGCCGAGCCTTTCGGCCACATCGTCGTCGACGGCGCCGCCTATTCGGCCGAAGAGCTCGCGCGGCTCGCGCAGCGCATTCGCAAGCATCGCGCCTCGGTCGTGCTCGCGCTCGACGAGCTCGAGATCGAGGCGCAGATGCGCGCCGCGGCGATCTTCCTTTCGGCGCTGTTCGATGCCCCGCGCGAGGAATGGTATCCGGCACTCGTGGTGGTCGACGAAGCGCAGATGTTCGCCCCCGTCGCCTCGGGCGAGGTCAGCGACGAGGCGCGCCGCCTGTCGCTCGCGGCGATGACCAACCTGATGTGCCGCGGCCGCAAGCGCGGGCTCGCCGGCATCGTCGCCACCCAGCGCCTGGCAAAGCTGGCCAAGAACGTCGCGGCCGAGGCCTCGAACTTCCTGATGGGGCGCACCTTCCTCGACATCGACATGGCGCGCGCGGCCGACCTGCTCGGCATGGAACGCCGGCAGGCCGAGCAGATCCGCGATCTCGCGCGCGGCCAGTTCCTCGGCCTCGGCCCGGCGATCAGCCGCCGCCCCGTGGCGGTGCGCATCGGCTCGGTGCGCACCGGATCGCGCGGCGGTTCGCAGCCGCTGACCCCGCCGCCCTCGGCCTCGCCCGACGACATCCACGCGCTGCTCCATTCGGACCTGCATCTCGACGAGACGCCGATCCACCGCCCGGCCCCGCCCGAGCCCGAGTTCGACGCCGACGAACTGATGGAGCGCATCGCCGCAGTGCCGCTGGTGCCCGAGGAGGAAGAGGAGGTGGTCCAGCCGCAGCTGTTCACCCCCTCGCGCTACGAGATCGACGTCGCGGTCAGCGCGATCCTCGCCGAGATGGTCGCCGAGGAGAACTGCACCTTCCAGTCGCCCGCGACCCTGTTCCAGGACTTCTCGGTGCGCTGCCGCATGCAGCGGCTGACCGCGGGCCACGTCGACATGAGCCAGTTCCGTCGCCGCTTCGCCATGGCCGTGGCCGGCATCCTCAATCCCGAAGCCTCCGAATGGGCCGAGATCCTGCGCGTCGCCAAGCCGCTGGCCGACGACCTGCTCGCCCCGTTCCTGCTGATGGCCCGTGCCGCGCGCGACGGGCTGCCCTGCCCCGACGATGATGAGATCGCACGGATCTACGGCACCCAGTCGCCGGGCCGCGTGCGCCGCCTGCTCGAACACTACGAGAAGGCCGGGCTGATCGTCGTGCGCACCGACTTTTCCGGTCGCCGCTCGATCACGATTCCCGAACTGGGGCTGGCGACGGCGCCGCTCGAGGTTTGATCCCGCGGCCGAGTGGAGTCATAGCGGCGCGATGACGCCGCACCCCGCCGATCTGACACTGACTGAGAAACTCCACCGCGAACTACGCGTGCTGATTACCCCCGGCCGGCGCATGGCCGACGAGCTCGAATGCGTCGCCTCGGTGCTGCTGGCCATCGTCATCGCCCACCTCGTCGGCGCGCAGATGATCGCCTGGGCCGCATTCAGCGCCTTCGTGCTGATGAAAGGCCCGGTCGCCGAGACCTTCGTGCGCGGCGTGCTGCGGATGATCGGCACCCTGCTCGGCGCGACGCTGGCGATCTGGTTCGAACGGCTGTCCTCGGGTGCGGTCTGGCAGAACATGCTCGCGGTCGCGCTGGTCGGCGGTATCGGGCTCTACGGCATGCTGACCGCGCGGCGCGCCTATGCCTTCCTGCTGTTCGGCCTGACCTTCCTGATGATCGTGCTCGACCGCATGGAAAATCCGACGATCGACATCAAGGCGCTGGCGCTCACCCGTGTGCTCGAAGTCGGCGCGGGCACGGTCGCCTGCGTGATCGTCTCGATGGTCTCGACCGTGACCGCGCGGCGCTGGTGGCCCGCCTCGCTGACTCCCTCGACGCCGCCGGTCGGCTGGCACCCCGATGCCGCGCGCCACGCCGCCCAGGCCGCGGTCGCGCTGAGCCTGCTGCCGCTGATCTACCACTTCGTCGCCATCCGCGAACTGGCCCAGGCCGGCGTCACGATCATGGCGGTGATGATCGTCCCCGTCGCGGGCATCGGTTCGTCGGGGCTCGGCCCGGTAAGCCGGCGCCTGCGCCAGCGCGCGGTCGGCTGCCTGGCCGGCGGCGTGCTCGCCGCCGCGATCCTGTTTGCCGCGCACGGTTCGACGCCCGTGCTCGTCGCCGGCACCTGCCTTGGCATCATCGTCGGCCGCCACATCGAGAACGGTTCCGCGCGCAACGCCTATCTCGGACTGCAGTTCACCCTGGCCGTGCTCGTGGTGCTCGTACCCGACGACTATGCCAATGTCGCGATCGAGCCGGGGCTCGAACGTGTGATCAGCGTGTTCCTGGGCATGGCGATCCTCGTGCCGATCCTCGCGGCCTGGCACCTGGTCGCCCCCGCCCGGCAGGCCGCCGACGTTTCCGAGGATATCAGCGCCTCGGAATAGCCGGCCGGCCGGCCGTCGCTTAGAAGTCGATCGAGGCCGAAGCGCGGAAGGTCCGCGGCGTGCCCTGCAGCAGGTCGGCGCTGAACACCTGGAAGGCCGAGGCCCAGTAGCGCTTGTTGGCGACGTTATCGACGCCGAAGCGCAGGGTCAGCGGCTTGTCGGCAACGACCGCGACATAGCGCGCGCCGAGGTCGACGCGGGTCCACGACGGCAGGGTCAGCGTGTTGGCGAGGTCCGCCGCCTGCTCGCCGGTGTAGACCACGCGGCCGGTCAGGGTGAAGCCCGGTACGAAGGGCAGGTCCCACTCGACGTTGGCGTTGAGCAGCAGGTCGGGCACGCCGACCGCATCCGTGTTGGTCGCGCGCTGCTTGGCATCGATGTACGAACCACCGGCGATCAGGCGCAGGCCCTCGACCGGCTCGCCGTCGACCGAGACCTCTACGCCCTTGTGACGCTGCGTGCCGATCGGGCCATAGCGCAGGAAGCCCGGGCGGCTCGGATCGAGCGCGAGGCCGGCGGTGACGCGATCGGTCTGGAACAGCGCCACGCTCGCGTTGAAGCGCGGCGAATTGTACTTGATGCCCGCCTCGTACTGCTTCGACTTGTAGGGCGACAGCGCTTCGCCGGCATTGCTGACCGGGATGTTCGCGCCGCCCGTGCCGGTGCCCGTGTTCGGCGCGACCTCGCCCGCGACCAGCGCCTCGATGCGGTTCGCATAGAGCGACACGCCGGCGACCGGCTTGATCACCAGACCGACAACCGGGGTCACCGCGCTCTCGTCATAGGAGCTCTGCTGCGCGCCGCCGAAGTACGAATAGCCCTTGGTCGCGATCGTCTGCAGGCGCAGGCCCGCGGTCAGCAGCACCTTGTCGTCGAGCACGCCGATCGTGTCCGAGGCGAAGGCGCTCCACAGGCGGTTGCGCGAGATCGGGAAGGGATCGGTCAGGTTGCCGCCGGCGAAGGACACGGTCGTGGGCAGCGGCACGGTGACCGGGTTATAGATGTTCGAGACCTGCGCCGCGCCCGAGACATAGAACTCGTAGGCGTTGCGGTTGACCTGCCAGATCGCCGATCCGCCGACGTTGAACTCGTGGGTGATGCCGCCCGCCGCCAGGTTGACGCGGATGCCGGCCTGCGCCGCCTCGTTGTTGTCGGTTCGCGGGATGTATGACGCGCCGATCGTCGCTGCGCCGGTCAGCGCGTTGGTTACGGTGACGCCGCCGTAGATACCCTTCTCCGAACCGTCGCGCGCGCCGAACGAGGCATAGAGCATCGCATTGTCGGCCACGTCGTATTCGAGCTTCAGCTGGCCGAACACGTCGCGCAGGTCGGTGTAGGTCCAGGGCTGGGCATAGTTGGTCTCGGCGCGCGGGACGGCCGGGATCGAACCGCTGACCGCGACCTTCGGGCGCAGCCCCTCGACGCGGACCTTCTGGTAGGCAAGGTCGAGCACTACGCGCAGCGGGCCGCTGTCATAGGACAGTGCCCCGCCGATCGTGTAGGAACTGCGATATTCGTTGTCGATCGCGACGTCGCCCTGGCGGCCGGCACCGTTGATCCGCAGGCCCCATTCGCCGTTGGCGCCGAAGCGGCGCGACAGGTCGAAGCTGCCGCCCCAGTGCTTGTCCGAGGTGTAGTTGGCGGTGACGCGGGTCAGATCGTCCTGGCTCGCGCGCTTGGGCATCAGGTTGACGCTGCCACCCAGCCCCGAGCCGCCCGGCGCCGCGCCATTGAGGAAGGCGCTGGCGCCGTTGAGCACCTGCACCGATTCATAGAGTTCGGGCGCGATCAGCTGGCGCGGGGTGATGCCGTAGAGGCCGTCGAAGCCGATGTCGTCGCCGGCCAGGGTGAAGCCGCGGATGACGAACAGCTCGGCGGCATTGCCGAAGGCGAAGGTCGTGCGCACCGAGGGATCGTTCTCGAGCACCTGACCCAGCGTCTGCGGCTGCTGGTTGAGGATCAGCGCGGCGTTGTAGCTCTTGATCGCGAAAGGCACGTCCTCGGCCGACTTGTTGCCCAGCGCGCCGAGGCTGCCGCCGCGGCTGACTTCGGTGGCGTTGACCCGTTGCGCGGTGACGATGATGTCCTCGAACTGCTCACCCGTATCCTGCGCCTGGGCGGCGAGTGGCGCCAGCGTAGCGGCCGAGGCCAGCAGCGCGGTGGCGAGACGGACGTGGTTGCGACGCACGATGGACATAATCCCGATTTTCCCATGATTTGAAGAACGCCGCTGTGGGGTCCGCGACGCGGCGCAATTGCAGTAAGTGATAATCACTTGCAACAACTCGCGTGCGAGCGAGGTCATTTTCCCGGCCTGTGTGGCTTTTTGGCTTGTGCGACGCCGATCGCGATCGGGAGAGACGGGAATCTCGCAAGCCGGCGGTTGTGATCGACTCCGGCGCACAAATCATGGCCGGACGGGCGTATCAAACGCTCAATTTCAGGCAGATTTTAACGCGATCGATTCGCATTAGCCGACTTTCAGACCAATGGCCGATACCGGCCCGACGGCAGAAAAAGCCTAGATTTCTGCGGCTACGACCAAAGTCTAAGACCGCCAGTCGCCCTCAACCGACGCCTCGCCAGATCAACGCGGCCATGGCGAGAGGTTAACCGTCCTTAAGGTTACCCGGCATTTATACCTACCGGCGCCGAGCGTCAGCCTTAACGACATCGTGACTAATGCCGTGTTGACCAACATTGGTCTTGGGGATCAACGGGGCTTAACAATATGAAATTGAAGTACCTTCTTCTTGCTGCTGCTTTTGCGTTTCCGGCGTCGGCCTATGCCGATGAAGCCGCTGCTAACAAGGATACGCAATCGGAGGCCGAATCGAGCCAAGCACAGAAGCCGGCCGCGCAGAATTTCAGCACGGGTGTCGCAAAGGGGCGCGACATGCTGGACAGCGCCATTTCGGCCAGCGCGTACGACAACGTAGAAATTCAGAAGATCGGCGCGCGCTCGCTCGCCGAAATCCTCCGCAACATTCCGGGCATCCGTGCCGAAGCCGTGACCGGCGAAGGCAATGCCAGCTACACCATCCGCGGCCTGCCGCTGGCTGCGACGGGTTCGAAGTTCGTCCAGTTCCAGGAAGACGGCCTGCCCGTCCTCGAGTTCGGTGACCTTCAGGTCTTCGCGCCCGACGCGCTGCTGCGCGCCGACCTCAACCTTGCGCGCATCGAGACGATCCGCGGTGGTTCGGCTTCGACCTTCGGTTCGAACTCGCCGGGCGGCGTGATCAACCTGATGACCAAGACGGGCGAAGTCGAAGGTGGCTCGATCCGTCTGTCGACCGGCGTCGACTACGGCGAATACCGCGTCGATGCGGCCTACGGCGGTCGCCTGACCGACACGGTCCGCTTCCAGTTCGGTGGTTTCTATCGCAAGGGCGAAGGTCCGCGTGACGTTGGCTACGACGCCTACAAGGGCGGCCAGTTCAAGTTCAACATCACCAAGGAATTCGACAACGGCTACGTCCGGCTGAACCTGAAATACCTCGACGACAAGGTACCGTTCTACCAGACCGTTCCGATCCAGGCGACGGGCACCAACGCCGATCCGAACTTCGTGAACTACGGTTCGATCGACGTCCGCAAGGATTCGCTGTTCTCGCAGAACATCGCCGGCTTCCAGACGCTGGATCAGAACAACAATCGGACCCAGGGCACCCTGCACGACGGCATCCACTCGGTGGTGAAGTCGATCGGCCTCGAATCGCAGTTCGACGTCGGCGAATGGACGGTGACCGAGCGCTTCCGCTTCGCCGACATCTCGGGCGGCGTGAACTACAACATTCCGATCGTGGTCGGACCGGCTGCCGGTCTGCTCCCGTCGTTCGGTGGCCCCGGCGCGCGCCTCAGCTATGCCAGCGGCCCCAACCGCGGCGTGGCGATCACCAACCCGACCACGCTCAACGGCAACGGCCTGCTGGCCCTTTCGGTGCTCAACAGCTCGAAGGCCAACAGCTACGACAACATGACCAACGACCTGCGCGTCAGCCGCGTATGGAACCTCGGTGGCGGCAAGCTGACGACGACGGCGGGCTTCTACAAGGCGTCGCAGGACATCGACACGTTCAACTCGCTGCAGACGCTGGTGAGCGATGTTAGCGGCGGCGGTCAAACGTCGCTGCTGAATATCACCACGGCGACCGGCGTTGCGGTTACGCAGGACGGCGTCCTGCAGTACAACATCCCGGGCAACACGGTTCGCAACCGTCGCACCGACGTGAACTACGACGTCAACGCGCCCTACGGCTCGATCAACTACCACACCGGCCGTATCGCCGTGGGCGGTAGCGTTCGCTACGACATCGGCCGCGTGAAGGGCTCGCTCTACGGTGCCGACCTCGGCGGTGGCCGTGTCGGCATCACCGCGGTCGACGTCAACGGCGACGGCGTGATCTCGCTGGCCGAACGGACCACCTCGGTGCTGCCGGTCGGCAGCCCGGCGCCGCTCAACTACAAGTACGACTACCTCAGCTATTCGGTCGGCGTGAACTATCGCGTCGCGGAATCGTTCGCGGTGTTCGGACGCTACAGCCGCGGCGGCCGCGCCGCTGCCGACCGCATCCCCTTCACGATCGCGGTCAACTCGACCACCGGCGGCCTCGCCAGCCCGGCGGACGGCTACGACACGGTCAAGCAGGCCGAAATCGGTGCCAAGTTCCGTCAGGACAACATCACGCTGAACGCCACGGCCTTCTACGCGAAGACCAGCGAGCGCAACCAGCAGCTGACAGCCAACCCCGACGGTTCGCTGCGCCAGGATCGCATCGAGCGTGGCTACAAGGCCAAGGGCGTCGAGATCGAGGGCACCTATCGCACGGGCGGCTTCAGCCTGGCGGCCAACGCCACCTTCACCGACGCGGAGATCGAAAGCGATCCGGCGAACCCGCAGCTGGTCGGCAACAAGCCGCGCCATGCTTCGAGCGTGATCTTCTCGGTGACGCCGCAGTACGAAACCGATCTGTTCACCCTCGGCTTCAACGCCGTCGGTACGACGAGCAACTATGCCCAGGACACCAATCAGCTCAAGCTGCCTGGTTACACCCTGGTCAACGCGTTCGCCCGCGTCCGGCCTATGGAACGTGTCGAGCTGTCGCTCAACGCCTCCAACCTGTTCAACAAAGCTGCATTCGTCGAGGTCTCTCAGGCCACGATCCCGGCGGGTGGCCTCGTTCTCGCCCGTACTCTGCTCGGGCGCACGATATCCGCCGCGGTGCAGTTCGACTTCTAAGCTGAGTACCGACGGCCGGGGCGCGTCAAGCGTCCCGGCCGAACCGGGCTCGATCGCAGGGTCCTTAAACGAGAGTAAGAAAGATGCTTAAGTCCGCGAAGATCCCACGGAAGCTTGGTCTCTCCTTCGCCACGATCTGCGCAATGGCCGCGATCGTGATGATCGTGTTCCTGGCCAACATCCTGATGATCTCTGGCTCGACCGATCGCAACAACGAGAGCCAGGGCATCCATGCCGACGTGCTCACGCTGGAAACGGCGTTGCTGCGCCAGAACAGCCAGCTTCGCGGCTACCTCGTGACCGGGGACGCGTCCTATCTCAAGTCCTACAACGAAGGACGCGACGACTACGACGCCGCCTCGGCCAAGCTCGAGAAGGTCCTGGTCGCGCCCGAACTGAAGGCCGCGTTGCTCAAGTCGCGCGACGAGACGCTCAAGTGGCGCAAGGATTGGGGCGATCGCCTCATCGCGCGCGTCAAGGCGGGCTTCAAGGACGAGGCCGCGGAAGAGGTTCGTCATGCCGGCAAGGCCGTGCTGGTCAGCGAAGCGGTGCTGCCGCTGCGCCTGATCCGTGACGCCCAGGTTAGCGCCATCGAAGCCAATTCGACCCGCCAGCAGACCGCGATCACCGTGGCCCTGATCACGCTGACGATCGGCGGCATCGCCCTGATCGGTATCGCAATCTTCCTGGCCATGCAGCTGACCAAGCTCATCGCCCGTCCGATCAGCGGCCTGACCCAGGTCATGGCCGATCTGGCCGCCGGTCGTAACGACATTGCCGTGCCCGACACGGACCGCGTCGACGAACTCGGTGACATGGCGCGTGCAGTGCTCGTGTTCCGCGACGCCGCGATCGCCAAGGAAACCGGCGACCGCGATCGCGAACTCGCCATGGGCGAGATCGGCCGCCGCCTGCACGACCTGTCGCAGTCGGACCTGCGTGCGCGTCTGAACGACCTGCCGCCGGCCTTCGCGGGCGTCGCCAAGGACTTCAACGCCGCGCTCGAACAGCTCTGCGGCGTCATGGGTTCGGTCCGCGGCACGATCGACTCGATCTCGAACTCCTCGTCGGAAATCCGCCAGGCCACCAACGACCTGTCGAAGCGTTCGGAACAGCAGGCTGCCAAGCTGCAGTCGTCGAGCGCGGCGATGGCCGACATCACCAAGAAGGTCAGCGAAAGCGCGACGATCGCGGCCAGCGCCAGCAAGGCGATGGTCGAGGCCCGTGCCGAAGCCGAACAGGGCGGCGACGTCGTCCGCAAGGCGATCGAGGCCATGTACGGCATCGAGAAGGCCAGCTCGGAAATCGTCGACATCATCACCGTGATCGACGGCATCGCCTTCCAGACCAACCTCCTCGCGCTCAACGCGGGCGTCGAAGCGGCTCGCGCCGGTGACGCCGGCAAGGGCTTCGCGGTGGTCGCCAGCGAGGTTCGTGCCCTGGCACAGCGCGCCGCCGACGCCGCCAGCGACGTCAAGACCAAGATCACCTCGACCGCCGGTCACGTCACCGCGGGCGTGGAGCTGGTCAACGAGACCGGTGGTTCGCTCGATCGCATCATCGAGCGCGTCTCGAGCGTCTCGGACTCGATCGAGGCCATGGCCGAAGCGGCCGAGCAGCAGTCGAGCGGTCTGCGCGAAGTCAACTCGGCCATCAGCTCGATGGACATGATGACCCAGCAGAACGCCGCGATGGTCGAAGAGACCACGGCCGCGACCGAACTGCTCGCCAAGGAAGCCGAGGAGCTGTTCCGCGCCTTCTCGACCTTCCAGATCGACGCCGCCGGTGCACGCCGCCCGGCCATGGTGCCGACCGCGGTCGCCCCGCGCCCGGCTCCCGCGCCGGCCCCGCGTGCCGCCGCCGCGCCGATGCCGCAGGTCATGGGCAACCTCGCGCTCAGCGACGACGACTGGTCGGAATTCTGATCGGATCGACGCAAACCCTAAGAAAAAGGGCCGGCAAGCACTCTCGCTTGTCGGCCCTTTTTCTTATCGCGACAGGATCGTCATCGATGGGCAATTGTATTGCCCATTTATTTCCAGCATTCTGCAGTATTACATAGAAACACGAAACCTCCATTTTAAAGGCAATTCGCTATCAGCCTCGTGACCGACCCTAGATCGGCATTTCACGGGGCATCATTCATGAAGATCAAGTACCTCCTCCTCGCGGCCGCCTGCGCCGCGCCGCTTCCGGCTTTCGCGCAGGACGCCAAGCCGGCCGATCGCGAAACCACAGAGGCCCAGCCGGCCAAGCAGGCCTTCACTACGGGCGTCGCCAAGGGCCGCGACATGCTCGACAGCGCGATCTCCGCCTCCTCGTTCGACGGCGTCGAGATCCAGAAGCTCGGCATGCCCTCGATCGCCGAGATCCTGCGCAACGTCCCCGGCATCCGCGCCGAGGCGGTCAGCGGCGAAGGCAACGCCTCCTACTCGATCCGCGGCCTGCCGCTGGCGGCGACCGGCTCGAAGTTCATGCAGTTCCAGGAAGACGGCATGCCCGTCGTCGAGTTCGGCGACATGAACTTCTTCGGCTCGGACGTGTTCATGCGCGCCGACCTCAGCCTCGCGCAGGTCCAGACGATCCGCGGCGGCTCGGCCTCGACCTTCTCGTCGAACTCGCCCGGCGGCGTGATCAACTTCATCTCGAAGACGGGTGAGGAACAGGGCGGCGCCGTCCAGGTCTCGACCGGGCTCGACTACGACACCAAGCGCATCGACCTCGACTACGGCGGCAAACTGTCCGACACGCTGCGCTTCCACGTCGGCGGCTTCTATCGCCAGGGCGAAGGCCCGCGCGAGCTCGGCTACGACGCGCTCAAGGGCGGCCAGTTCAAGGTCAACCTGACCAAGACCTTCGCCGGCGGCTACGTGCGCCTTTACGGCAAGTACCTCGACGATCGTACGCCAACCTACCTGCAGATGCCGCTGCTGGTCGGTGGCACCAACGCCGATCCGACCTACAGCCAGATCGCGAACTTCGACATCCGCAAGGACGTGATCGGCTCGAACGCGATCTCGGCCCTGCCCACGCTCGATGGCGACAACAAGCTGATCCGCGACGACATGCGCGAAGGTTCGCACCCGATCGTCAAGACTGTCGGCCTCGACGCGCAGTTCGAGCTCGGCGGCGGTTGGACGATCAACGAGAAGTTCCGCTATTCGGACGTGCACGGCCGGGTCATGCAGAACTTCCCGCTCTCGGTCGCGCCAGCCACCGCGCTGCTCGCGGCCTACGGCGGATCGCTCGCGAAGCTCTCCTACGCCTCGGGTCCGAATAAGGGCCAGGTCATCGCCAATCCGGCGACGCTGAACGGCAACGGCCTGATGGCCTATTCGCTGTTCATGGACGTCCACCTCAACAGCCTCGACAACGTCAGCAACGACCTGCGTGCAAGCAAGGTGTGGAAGCTCGGCAGCGGCGATCTGACCACGACCTTCGGCTACTATCATTCGTCGCAGAAGATCGATGCCGACTGGCTGTTCAACTCGGCGGTGACCGACGTCGTCGGCGGCGGCAAGAGCTCGCTGCTCGACATCACCGACGCACTCGGCCGCAAGCAGACGCAGGATGGCTACTACGCCTATAGCGCGCAGATCGTCACGACCGGCTATCGCCGCTCCTACGACCTCAACTACACGGTCGACGCGCCCTACGCCTCGTTCAACTACAAGACCGGCAAGCTCGCCGTCGGCGGCTCGGTCCGCTACGACTTTGGCCGGGTCAAGGGCACGCTCTACGGTTCGGAACTGGGCGGCGGCCGCGTCGGCACGACGAGCTTCGACATCAACGGCGACGGCGTGATCTCGATCCCCGAGACGCGCGTCGGCACGCTGCCGCTGACGCAGCCCGGCCCGGTGAACTACAAGTACGACTACGTGTCCTACTCGCTGAGCGCGAACTACCGCTTCGCCCCTGAGTTCTCGGCTTTCGCGCGCTATAGCCGCGGCGGCCGCGCCGCCGCCGAGCGCCTGCAGTTCACCCCGGCGATGAACTACCTGACCGGCGAGCCCGTCGATCCGGCGAGCAAGTACGACCCGGTCAAGCAGGCCGAGGCCGGCGTGAAGTTCCGCAAGAACGATCTCGAGCTGTACCTGACCGGCTTCTGGGCGAAGACCGGCGAGCGCAACTCGCAGATCAACAGCAATGCGCAGGGTCAGGTCCAGGTCCAGAACATCGTCCGCAGCTACAAGGCCGTGGGTGCGGAGTTCGAGGGTTCCTATGCCTGGGGTCCGTTCAAGCTGACCGCCGGTGCGACCTATACCGATGCCGAGATCTCGAGCGACCTCACCGATCCGACCGTGATCGGCAACGTGCCGCGGCACCAGGCGAACTTCATCTTCGCGCTGACCCCGCAGTACGACACCGAGTTGTTCAGCCTGGGCGCGAACATCATCGGCACCACCGGCAGCTTCGCGCAGGACACCAACCAGCTGAAGATGCCCGGCTATACGACGGTCAACGCCTTCCTGCAGGTCCGTCCGACCGAGCGTATCCAGCTGTCGCTGAACGCGAACAACGTGTTCAACGTGCTCGGCCTGGCCGAAGTGACCCAGGCGGCGATTCCGACGACGGGCGTGGTTACCGCCCGTGCGATCAACGGCCGCACGATCTCGGCCTCGGCGCGCTACTCGTTCTGACGCAAAAGGACGGAGGGAGCCCCCTGCTCCCTCCGCCCGCGTGCCGCCCCCCGGCCACGCAAGAAGACCCGGCGCGCCGCTGCGTGCCGGGTCTTTTTTGTCTTGCGGCTGCGCACCGTTCAGACGGCGAAGGGGCCCCCGGTGAAGTCGGTCTTGGCCAGAGTCGCAGGCGCGGTCGGTCCCGTAAGGGCGACGACGACATCGGTGAGATCGAGCCGGCGATTGTCGTTCATGTCGCCGATCAGATAGGTGGTATCGTCGCTGCGGAAGGTCCACAGTTGGGTGAAGCCAGTCCCCAGGTCCTCGCCGCCCAAGGCAGCCCCTTCAACCAGGCTGAAATCCGGCGTCGTCACTTCCCCACGCCAGGCGAGCTTGCCGGCGTAGCCGAACGACGCGATGTCGATGCGATCACCTTCGGCGCGGTTGAAATCGGTGATCGTATTGATCGTAGCGAGCGTCGAATCGTCGCCGAAACCGCCATAGGTCGTGCTGAGGGCAAAGAAACGGAACGTGTCCGCGTCGGCGCCGCCGGTCAGGATATCGAGGCCCTCGCTGCCGCGGATGTAGTCGCGCCCCGCACCGCCGAAAATCTGATCGTCGCCCGTGTAGCCGTCAAGATCGTCGTTGCCCGCGCCGCCATAGATGCGATCGTTACCCGAATTGGCCCAGATACGATCGTCATTGCCGCCCCCGTCGAGCGTATCATCGCCGGCCCCGCCCATGAAGAAGTTCTTGAGATCGTTGCCGATCACGGTGACCGGCTCCGGGCGGTAGACCGTGACGTCCTCAACGAAGCGCGCCGCGCCCGTTAGCGAGATCGACACCGAGGTGAATATCTGATCGTGGCCGCCGGCATCGATACCGGTTCCATTGGTTTCATCGACCACATCGCCGAGATTGTCGACGGTATAGGCGTCGTCGCCGCCTCCGCCGCGCATGACGTCGGCTCCGGCCAGGCCGTCGAGGTAGTTGTGCTCGGCATTGCCGATCAGCGTGTTGTCCAATTCGTTGCCGAAGCCGTTGATGCTCGCGGGGCCGACCAGCACGAGGGTTTCGACGGCCTGGCCCGTGAGGTTGTATTCGACCCTGGAATAGATGCGGTCGTTGCCCTCGCCAGCGCGCTCGATGACGCGATCGCCGATATTGTCGACGTAGAAGGTGTCGTCTCCGAGACCGCCGATCATCGTGTCGGCGCCCGCGCCGCCGTCGATGCGATCGTTGCCGGCCCGGCCGTCGAGCACGTTGGCCGCGGCGTTGCCGGTCAGCAGGTTGTCGAGGCCATTGCCCGTACCGTTGATAGCCGCTGCGCCGGTCAGCGCAAGATTTTCAACCGTGAGGCGCGTGTCCGGGGCTGCATCGAGCGAATAGGAGATCGAACTGCGAACGGTGTCCAACCCGCCGAACGGAAATTCCATCACGAGATCGCCGACATCGTCGACCACGTAGGTGTCGTCGCCGTCCCCGCCGAGCATGAAATCCGCTCCCAGCCCGCCGTCGAGCAGATCATCGCCGCCGAGCGCCAGGATCACGTCGGGTCCGGCCCCGACCAGCGGCTGCCCGGGCGGAGTGCTGTCCGGCGTGATCGTGTCCGCCGCGCCGGTGCCGCTTACCAGCACGCCCGGGACAGACAGGCCGGAGCGGGTGGCGAGGTTCAGTTCGCCGGTGATCGGTTCCGTCATCGCCATCTCCTCGAAGCATGCGACGTCTGCCGCGCTCCGTGAGAGACTATCCGACGGGGATCGCGCCGAATATTACTCGGCGACGCTGCCCACGACGGCGAAGCGCAGTTCCGCCTCGACTGGGCATCGACCCGTGGCGATTATCGGACCAAAGGCCGGCGGGACCGACCGTGGGTGATTGGGCGCTAATCTCGCAACTGGCGCGCGGGCGGACAGGCCGCAGCGTGGACGCGGGCCCTGCGCCCGGGCCTTCGACAAGCTCAGGCCGAGCGGGGTTGGAGTATGGCTGCTATCAGTAAACTCGGTTAGCCCCGCCAGTCGATCCACGAGCCATAGGCATGGCAGATCGCGAGCACGCGGCTGGTGCCGCTCGCCTCTTGACTGCCCGTCCAGTGGGTCAGGCGAAGCTGGACTTCGGTACGGTCCGAATTCCACTCGAGGCTGATCCAGGCCAGCGGACGCTCGGGCGTGGCGCGCGCGCCGGCGGCCATGATCGTGGTCAGCGCCGCACGGCGCTCGGCCTCGGGCAGGTACTGCAGCACCATCGAATGCATGACCACGCGGCACACGCCCTCGCGCTGCGGCTCGGCCAGCTGGCGCGCGAGCCAGGGCGCGGCGCTGTCGCGGTCGATCGGCGGCGGGCAGGCGCGGTTGATCGCGATCGCGTGGCACAGGCGTTCGGCGCGCTGCGGGTGATCGGCCCAGATGTAGGACAGCAGCCGCTCACGCGTGAAGGGGTCCTCGAGCCGCAACGGACGCAGATCGACGCCGCGAACGCGGTCGATCACCACGGGCGCCTGCACGACCGGCGCGCCGCGCCATTCGGGAGTGACCTGCACCGGCGAATCGAGCTTGCCCGCGCTTACCCCGCCGAGGTCGTGGGCGTAGCGATCGAGCATCAGGTTGAGCCCGGCGCTGGCACCGAACTCGAGCAGTTCGAAAGGCATGGCCGCATCGTGCGCGAGCGTCATCAGCGCGGCCATGAACGAAGCCGAGCGGCCGACTTCGTTGGTCTGCGTCGGGTGATCCATCCATTCGAGGATGGTGTCCTCGCCAGCTTCGAGCGCCGCGCCGATCGCGTGGTCGAAGTCATCGTGCCGGCCGGCATAGAGTGCGTCGAGATCGGCGCTGACCTGTCGCCGCGCCAGCGCGTGAAGCCCGGCGTTGAGTCGCATGGCCATGGCCGCCGCCGCGGGATCGCCGGGCCAGTTGCCGATCAGCGCCGCAAGCCGCGGTGCGCGGTCGAGCTGGCGCCAGGCCGCTGCGAGCACGTCGCTGACGAAGGCCGATCCGAGTGCGCGGGCGATACCCGACTGCCGCAGCAGTTCGGCACGACCGTCGCGCGTCTCCGCCGGTGGCGCGGAAATCCGCGCTGGCGGCACCGATTGCGCGACGTGATCAGCGTCGCCCAGTTCGGTCCTAAGGATTGCTGAGCTGTTCACCGTATTCCCGCACAAATGCCGGACCCATTGGCCCGAACTTTCAGGAATTCGAGTAAGCGAATGTGGTTTATGCTTACGGAACGGTACCCTCGGAAATCTACCTGGTTCGAGCCGTAAAACGGTTGGCAATCAGCGATTTCATGCGTGGCGGCGGCTCGCGGACGAAAAAGCCTTCCTCGCCCGGCGGGCCGGCGACGTCAGGGGACGCCGCCGGCCCGCCCCCCACGCGTTCCGAGAGCGACCCGTAACACGCAGGGATCGCGCCGGGGCGTGCCGGACCGAAGGTCCAGGCCGCCGCGTCCCGGCGCGCGTTCGTTCAGCGCGGCACTGCCGCGCGCTTGGCCAATGGGATGGGGCTACTCCGGTAGGAACCGCGCTGCGGGCATGACGGGCTCGTGCACGACGTCGCCCTTATCGAGTTGATAGACCAGCCGGTCGCACGCGTTGAACGGCTTCCATGGCAAGGCGCCGTCGGTCGCGAAACCGACCCATAGCGCGTGCACCCGATCGGCCAGTTCCTGCGGCGGCGCGGTACCGGCCAGTCCCTGGGTGCCGGTGACCGTTGGCAGGGTCTTGAACACGAAGGGCAACTCCATGCCATGACAGGCGCCGAGTTCGCCGCCGCAAGCGGGCGAATGCCAGTCGAATTCATAGGCCCAGGAACGCCCGGCGTGGGCCGCGGCATATTGCCTGGCCGGCCAGCGGAAGACGAGATCAGTCATGGCACGCGTGAAGGCCTCGCCCACCGAAGCGCCCTTGGTACCCAGGCCATAGGCACGCAGCACCGCACGCGGCTGCGGGTTCGACTTGCCTAGGACCCAGGCCGCCAACAGCCGGCCCAGCTTGGCCCGCACGCCGGTGGGCACGAAGTAGAGGTTCATCTCTTCGGAATTGGTGCCGATCAGCAGGTCTATCTCGGCGCCGGCTCCGGCGCGCAGCGCGGCCAGCGGGTGCACCGGCAGCACGTCGTCGCCGATGACCGGCACGAACCGGCTGATGCCGAAGACCGGCTCGTGCCCCGCCGCGTCGCGCAGGTCGAGCCGCGAGAAGCGCCGTCCGATCTTGGCCATGGCCGAGAGGCCATCCGCCACGGAAACGCCGCGGAAGCCCTCGACCGTCGCGGGCACCTTGAGCACTTTCGCCAGCTTGGCGACGAGACGTTGGGCGATCGGGATTTCGCGAACCATCGATCCATGCCCGCTCTCGACGATCGCGCGCTGGAACAAGCCCTTGGCCAGCGGCGAGGTGATCAGGTCGGCGATGGCCATGGCCCCGGCGGATTCGCCGAACAGCGTGACGTTGGCCGGGTCGCCGCCGAAGTTGGCAATGTTGTCCTGCACCCAGCGCAGCGCGAACAGGATGTCGCGCAGGCCCAGGTTGGTCGGCGCCCCGGGCACCGGCAGGAAACCGTCGATGCCGAGGCGATAGTTGATCGCCACGCAGACCACGCCCGAACGCGCAAAGGCACTGCCGTCGTGGACCGCCGCGTCCTTGCTGCCGATGACGAAGCCGCCGCCATGCACGAAGACCATGACCGGCCGGCCAGCCGCCTCTTCCGGCGCCCAGACGTTGAGCGTCAGATAGTCGCGGCCCTCGATCCCGCCATGGCCGACCAGCGGCGCGATATCGAGCCCGGGAAACGGGGTGATCGCATGCGGCGCACAGTCGCCAGGCACCAGCGCATCGCGGATGCCGCTCCAGGTGGCGGGCGGCTGGGGCAGTTCGAAGGGCGTCGGCGGCGCGGCATAAGGCACTCCGAGGAAGGTGCGGATCCCCTCCCCCCAGCTGCCTTTTATCTGTCCGTATTGGGTCGATGCGAAAGCTTCGCGCCCGGCACCCTGCGGGTCATCTTCCATTGATCCGCAATAGGTTAAGTGGCCCGTCGATCACAGGCCTTTGCCTTTGCCCTCCGACAGGATGGCTGTGCCGCCAGGTGGCCGGGAGTCAGGGCGCGACGGGCAGCGCGGTCTTGTACTTCACGATCGAGAGCGCGAAGTGCGACGAGGCACCGCTGACCGAAGGGTGCTTGAGCAGCACGCGCATGAGGAAGTGCTCGTAGTCCGAGACGTCTGACGCGACGATGCGCATCAGGTAGTCCCATTCACCCGAGGTCGAATAGCATTCCATGACCCGGTCCTCGCGCTGGACGAAGTCGTGGAAGGCATCAATGCATTCGGCCGAATAGTCGCGCATGCGCACTTCGCAGAGCACGTTGACGCTCTGCCCCAGCAGCCGCGCATCGGCGAGGCGGACGGTCTCCTTGAGGACGCCGGCATCCTCCATCTGCCGGATGCGGCGCCAGCAGGACGGCCCGGTGCTGCCGACCTTTTCGGCGAGATCGGCATTGCTCAGCGCGGCGTCGCGCTGAAGCTGCGCGAGGATCTTGCGATCGAGCGGATCAAGTTTGACGATATTATTCATAAATCCTCGGAATTTTTGCGAACCTTATCGCCCCATCTGCGTTAGACCAACACTTTGAACGGATTTCTCGCGGGATTTGTGGGAAGTTCACGCGAATGGCCGAAGCCGAGCTCTCACGTCCCGCGGGCACCGCGGAGGACTGGACTGTCCCGCAGGACTGGGCCGCCTATACGCCTGCCGAACATGCGATGTGGGACAGGCTCTTCGCGCGCCAGGCGGCGATGCTGCCCGATCGCGTGGTTCCCGAATTCATGGCCGGGCTCGACATGCTCCGCATGGACAAGCCCGGAATACCCGATTTCGAAGCGCTGTCCGAGCGGCTGATGAAGGCCACCGGCTGGCAGGTCGTCGCAGTGCCGGGACTGGTGCCCGATCGCGTGTTCTTCGAGCATCTGGCCAACCGCCGCTTCGTCGCCGGGCGCTTCATCCGCAAGCCCGAGCAGCTCGACTATCTCGAGGAACCCGACGTCTTCCACGACGTCTTCGGCCACGTCCCGCTGCTGTCGCACCCGGTCTTCGCCGACTACATGCAGGCCTATGGCGAAGGCGGTCTGCGCGCCGACGGGCTCGGCGCGATCGACCGGCTGGCCCGGCTTTACTGGTACACCGTGGAGTTCGGCCTGATCCGCGGCGCAGGCGGCCTCAAGCTCTACGGCGCCGGCATCGTCTCGTCGTTCGGCGAGTCCAAGTTCGCGCTCGACGATCCCTCGCCCAACCGCATCGGCTTCGGCCTCGAACGGCTGATGCGCACCGAATACCGCATCGACGACTACCAGCAGTCCTACTTCGTCATCGACAGCTTCGAAGACCTGCTGCGCCAGACGATCGAAACCGATTTCGCCCCCCTCTATCACCGGCTCGAAGGCCAGCCCGATCTGACACCCGAGACCGTGCTGCCCGAGGACCACGTCTTCACCCTTGGCACCCAAGCCTATGCCCGCGCCAAGCTTTCAAGGACTCCCGCATGACCGACCTGTTCGAAAACCCCATCGGCCTCGACGGATTCGAATTCGTCGAGTTCTCCGCCCCCGAGAAGGGCCTGCTCGAACCCGTATTCACCGCGATGGGCTTCACCCTGATCGCCCGGCACCGCTCGAAGGATGTCCAGTTGTGGCGCCAGGGCGGGATCAACCTGATCGCCAACTACGAACCGCGCAGCCCCGCCGCCTATTTCGCCGCCGAGCACGGCCCTTCGGCCTGCGGCATGGGCTGGCGCGTCAAGGATGCGGCCAAGGCCTATGCCGCCGCGATCGAGCGCGGCGCCGAGCCTGTCGAGGTGCAGACCGGCCCCATGGAACTGCGCCTGCCCGCGATCCGCGGAATCGGCGGCTCGATCATCTACCTGATCGACCGTTATGACGGGAAGAACGGGGCCGAAAACCTGTCGATCTACGACATCGACTTCGTCTACGAAGCCGGCGTCGATCGCAATCCCGTCGGCGCTGGCTTCACGATCATCGATCACCTGACGCACAACGTCTACGGCGGCCGCATGGCCCACTGGGCCTCGTTCTACGAGCGCGTGTTCAACTTCAGCGAGATCCGCTATTTCGACATCAAGGGCGAATATACCGGCCTGACCTCGCGCGCGATGACCGCGCCCGACGGCAAGATCCGCATCCCGCTCAACGAGGAAGGCGCCAGCGGCAAGGGCCAGATCGAGGAATACCTGCGCGCCTACAACGGCGAAGGCATCCAGCACATCGCGCTCGCCTCGAACGATCTCTACGCCAGCTGGGACAAGCTGAACGCGCTGGGCAACGACTTCGTCCCCGCCCCGCCCGCGACCTATTACGAACTGCTGGCCGAGCGTCTGCCAGGCCACGGCGAGCCGCTTGACGCGCTCCAGTCGCGCGGCCTGCTGCTCGACGGTTCGACCGATGCCGGCGATCCGCGCCTGCTGCTGCAGATCTTCGGCCAGCCCAAGATCGGCCCGGTGTTCTTCGAGTTCATCCAGCGCAAGAAGGACGAAGGCTTCGGCGAAGGTAACTTCACCGCGCTGTTCAAGTCGATGGAACTCGACCAGATCCGCCGTGGCACCCTGTCGGTGGAGCCGGCCGAATGAGCGAGCATCCCAGCGGGCATCCCATCAAACTGGGCGGTATCCACCATGCCGCCTATCGCTGCCGCGACGCCAAGCAGACGGTGGAATGGTACCAGCGCATGCTGGGCATGACCTACACCACCGCCTTCGCCGAGGATCACGTTCCCTCGACCGGGGCCTATGATCCTTACATGCACGTCTTCCTCGACGCGGGGAACGGCAACGTCCTGGCCTTCTTCGAACTGCCCAACCAGCCCGACATGGGCCGCGACGAGAACACCCCGGCCTGGGTCCAGCACCTGGCATTTCGCGTGGGCAGTCTCGACGAACTGCTGGCCGCCAAGGCGCATCTCGAAGCGAACGACGTCGACGTGCTGGGGCCGACCTATCACGGCGTGTTCAAGTCGATCTATTTCTTCGACCCCAACGGGCACCGCGTCGAACTGGCCGCCGACATCGGCACCGATGACCAATATGCCGAGCTGCAGCGCGTCGCGCAGCCCATGCTCGACGAATGGAGCCAGACCAAGAAAGCACCGCGCCACGCCGAATGGCTGCACGCCGTGGAATCCAAGGGGGAAGAAGACGACGATGCTTGACGAAACGCACGACGCCGGGCGCAAGTCCTGGGTTGAGAGCGCCAACGGCCATGCCGATTTCCCCGTGCAGAACCTTCCCTACGGCGTCTTCGCGCCCGAGGGCGAGGCACCGCGGATCGGCGTCGCGATCGGCGATCAGATCCTCGACCTCGCCATCTGCGCCGAACGCGGGCTGTTGCCGCCTCATGTCGTCGACGTCTGCCTCGACGACACGCTCAACCGCCTGCTGGCCCTGCCGGTCAAGGCGCGCGGCGAACTGCGCAAGACGATCAGCGACCTGCTGACGCGCACGAGCTTCCGCGGCAGCCTCAGCGACGCGCTGTACCCGGCGGCCGACTGCGTGTTGCACCTGCCCGCGCGGATCGGCGACTACACCGATTTCTACGTCGGGATCCACCACGCCAACAACATCGGCCGACAGTTCCGGCCCGACAATCCGCTGCTGCCCAACTACAAATACGTGCCGATCGGCTATCACGGCCGCGCCTCGTCGGTGCGCCCCTCGGGCGAGCCGCTGGTACGCCCCAAGGGTCAGCGCAAGCCGCCCGAGGCCGAGGTGCCCGTTGTGGGTCCGACCGCGCGGCTCGACTACGAGCTCGAGCTCGGCGTCTGGATCGGTGCGGGCAATGCGCTGGGCGAGCCGATCCCGATCGCCGAGGCGGCCGATCACATCGCCGGCTTCTGCCTGCTCAACGACTGGTCGGCGCGCGACTTCCAGGCCTGGGAATACCAGCCGCTCGGGCCGTTCCTGGCCAAGAACTTCCAGTCGACGATCTCTCCCTGGGTGATCACGCCCGAAGCGCTCGCACCGTTCCGCATGGCCCAGCCGGCGCGCCCCGAAGGCGATCCCGCGCCGCTGCCCTACCTTGCCGACGCCGACGACCAGGCACACGGCGCGCTGGCGCTGACGCTCGAGGTCTGGCTGACCACCGCGAAGATGCGCGAGCAGGGCCTCGAGTCGCTGCGGCTCTCCACCGGCCCGGCGAGCTCGATGTATTGGACGGTCCAGCAGATCGTCACGCATCACGCCTCGAACGGCTGCAACCTCCAGCCCGGCGATCTGCTCGGCACGGGCACGATCTCGGCGCCGACGCGCGAGGGCTTCGGCAGCCTGATGGAGCTCAGCGAGGGCGGCAAGCGCGCGATCGCACTGCCCGGCGGCGAGACGCGTACCTTTCTCGAGGACGGCGACGAGATCACGCTCAAGGCCAGCGCCTCGGCACCCGGCCGCGTGACCATCGGCTTCGGCGAATGCCGCGCGCGGGTTCTGCCCGCTCGGGGCTAGGCGCGGACGCGGACCTGCGCGACCAGCCAGCCGGCGATCGCGCAGGCGCCGAACCAGACGAGGAAGGCCGCGGAATCGCCGAGCACGGCGAGAACCAGGCCCGGCACCAGCGCGATGGCTGCCAGCGCACGGCGTTTGCCGCTGCCATCAGCCTTGTCACGCAGGCCGATCGTGCGACGCCGCTTGGGGTCGCCGTGCCAGAGCAGGGCGATGATCGCGAGCGAGATCGCGACGGCGGGATAGAGCAGCCAGGTCATTCGGCGGGCTGCAGCGCGAAGTCGTCGGCGCCGCGGTCCTCGTGGCGCTGGCCGAGCAGGTTCCACAGCGCCCAGCCGCCGCCGAACCACAGCGCGAGGTCGACCGCCGGGATCGCCAGTTCGCCCGTCGCCAGGGCCGGTCCCCAGCCCGGGCCGCCCGTGGCGAAGCGCACGAAAGGCAGCGCCACCAGCAACACGGCCATGCCGATCTGCAGGGCGCGATCAAGCCTTGCGTTGCTCAGGACGAAAGCCGCGGCGATCGTGACGAGGCAGGCCGCGACGAAGCTCGTCGGCGTCCAGAACACCGCCGTACCGAGCGGCATGGTCACGAGGAAGGCGGCGGCGCAGACGAGCAGCGCAAAGGGCAGGCCGAAGCCGACCACGGTGGTGGCGCGCTCGAGCCAGTCGAGCGACCGCGCACCCTCGCGCCGACGCACCAGCCAGAGGCGCAGGCCGGTGAGGGTGACGTAGCACATGGCGAAGCCCAGCCCGAACCAGACGGCCTTCGAAAGCACCCCGGCGAAATTGCCGAAGTGCAGCGGGCCCATGATCGCCGCGAGCGTGCCGCCCGCCGAAGGCCGCGTGCCGATCGAGGGCTTGGCCCGGTCGAACTCGCCCGTGGCGCCCTTGTAGACCAGGGTGCTCGGCTCAATGTCGCCGGCCTTGGGCATGTGGAAGGTCGTGACCACGGCATCGGCGCGGCCGAAATGCTCGATCGTCATGAAGGTCGGCGCGCCGCCCGCGCGCTTCGCCGCGTCGGCGGTGATGCGGTCGAGATTGCCGATCGCCTTGGGCGTCGGGTCTGGCTTGCCGGGATTGCCGAAGACGGCCTCGCTCAGTGCCACCTGATCGCCGCCGAAGGCCGCCATTGCGACGATCGGCACGCCGACCGTGCCGAAGAACGAGAAGAACGAGCCGGTGAAGGCCAGGATGAAGGCGAAGGGCAGGCTCCAGGTGCCCGCGACCGAATGCCGGTCGCGATCGACCAGCACCGGGTTGGCCTTGCGCCGCAAGGTGAAGATGTCCTTGAACAGGTGGCGGTGGATCAGCAGGCCCGAGATCGCCGCGACGAGCATGGCCAGGCCGAGCACGCCGGTCAGCAACAGCCCCCAGGGATTGGGCAGGTGCAGCCGCACATGGGTATCGACGAGGAACGAACTCAGCGCGTCGTCGTTGCGCGGGCCGAACACCTCTTCACCCTTGCCGCGCAGTTCCTTCTGCACGTTCCCGGCCGCATCGAGCTGGTAATAGACGCCGCGATCGACGGGTTCGCCGTTGGGCTTGAGCTCGTGGCGATGGAAGAATACGCCGAGGTTGTGATCGCCGATCTCGAAGGCGTTGACGTCGTCGCGGAACTCGGCCGGGGTGCGCGGAATCAGCGCGCGGACCTGCGCGTCGATCGGCTTCTCGAAAGCCGATCGCGTCTCGACGTGGCCCGCCGACCAGGCGCCGATCTCCTCGGCGAAGACCGCCGCCATGCCGGTCAGCACCACGGCATAGAGCAGCAGCCCCAGCACGATGCCCGACCAGCCGTGGACGGCGACCATCAGCTTGGTCTCTTCCTTGGGGAGATGGATCATGACTTCGCCTCATGAGCTGCGGCGGGATGAACGGCGGGTTTCGACATGAACTTGTTGGCGACGAGACCCGCATGGATCACGCAGAGCCCGAGTGCGACCACGGCGACGCGGCCCAGCTTGCCGTCAAGGCAGGCGTGGAAGAACAGCGCGGCCCAGATCAGCGGGAACAGGATCAGCGGGAGCACGAGATTGTCGATCTGTGCGGCGCCCTGCGGCAGCCACAGCGCCATGCCCGCCATGATCACCAGAGCGATGATGAAGGCGCCGGGTCCGGCGAAGCCGACCCTGATCCATTTCCGAGCTCGTAGCGACATGGCACCACGCTAGCCAAGTATCGCGCCGCGGACAAGGATAACGCAACCGACTCGCAATAACGATAGCGAGATGTGCGGCTGCCTAGCGCTGTTGCAGCGCCCGCGTCGCCAAGGGCGCGATCGCGGCATAGCCGGCGGCATTGGGATGGGTACCGTCGAAGGTGTATTCGGGGCGCAGGCCGCCGGTCGGCGTCGCCAGCACCGTGCCATAGTCGACGAAGGTCACGCGTTCGCGCGCGGCGAGCTGGCGCAGCCGCAGATTGAGCGCGGCGATCGTCGAGGCCGGGCGCAGGGTCGGCGTCCAGTTGAACACGACCGAGGGCGGCGTCGCGGCGAGGACGACGCGGATGCCCGCGGCCTTGGCCAGGACGACCATCGCGGCAATGTTGCCCTCGATCGCATCGAGCGTGGTCGGCCCGGTGTTGCCGGCAATGTCGTTGGTCCCGGCCATGATGTGGACCACGCGCGGGCGCAGCGCGATCACGTCCGAGGGAAAGCGCAGCAGCATCTGCTGCGTGGTCTGGCCGCTGATGCCGCGGTTGATCCGCCCCGTGCGGTAGAACGCGGGATCGGCATAACCCCAGTTCTCGGTGATCGAATCGCCCATGAACACGACCTCCCGCGCCGCCTGGGGCATCGTGCGCAGACGCAGGTTGTCGCCGCGATACTGGCAGATCGCCGGCCAGTCCCCCTTGCGCGCCTCGGCATAGGCCGCGCGATAGGCAGCGAGCTCGGCCGCGGGCGGCGGGGTCTGCACACCCTTTCCCGAATAGAAGGCACTGCGCCAGGCCGCCATCTGCGGCGGCACGACGACCGGCACCGGGCAGGGATTGTCGGTGACGCCGAGCGCGGCGGCGGCGAGCAGGAGCGAGAGCGGCATGGGGCCGTCCTAGATCAGCGACGCGCGCAAGGCGATGCCCGATCGGCACCCGCCGCCGATCTCAGAGCGCGAAGATCTTGCCCGGGTTGAACAGGTCCTGCGGATCGAGCGCGCGCTTGAGCAGGCGCATGACCTCGACCGTGCCCTCGCCCAGTTCCTCGGCCAGCCATTCCTGCTTGCCCAGGCCGACGCCGTGCTCGCCGGTACAGGTGCCATCCATCGCCAGCGCCCGCGCGACGATCCGCGCGTTGAGCGCCTCGACCTCGGCCAGTTCCTCGGGCGCATTCGGATCGATCGAGAAGATCACATGGAAATTGCCGTCGCCGACATGGCCGACGATCGTGCCCGGCACGCTCGCCGCGGCCAGATCGACCTTGGTCTCGGTGATGCATTCGGGCAGCCGGCTGATCGGCACGCAGACGTCGGTCGCCCAGCCGATCGCGCCCGGGCGCAGGTTGACCGCGGCGTAATAGGCCTCGTGCCGCGCCTTCCAGAGCTTCGAACGGTCTTCCTGAGTCGAGGCCCACTGGAAATTGCCGCCGCCGTTCGCCGCCGCAAGTTGCCCCACCGTCTCGACCTGCTCGGCGACCCCCGCGGGCGAGCCGTGGAATTCGAAGAACAGGGTCGTGACCTCTGGCAGATCGAGCTTCGACCACGTGTTGCAGGCACGGATCTGCACGTCATCGAGGATTTCGACCCGCGCCAGCGGCACGCCGAGCTGGATCGACTGGACCACGGTATCGACCGCGCCCTGCAAGGTCTCGAAGCCGCAGACCGCGGCGGAGATCGTCTCGGGGATCGGATGGAGGCGCAGAGTCACTTCGGTGATGACGCCGAGCGTGCCTTCCGAGCCGACGTAAAGCCGCGTCAGATCGTAGCCCGCGGCAGACTTGCGCGCGCGGCGCGCAGTACGGATCACCTCTCCCTGCGGCGTGACCACGGTCAGCGACAGCACGGCCTCGCGCATCGTGCCATAGCGTACGGCATTGGTGCCCGAGGCGCGCGTCGCGGCCATGCCGCCGAGCGTGGCGTTGGCCCCGGGGTCGATCGGGAAGAACAGGCCCGTATCGCGCAGGTGGACGTTCAATTCCTCGCGCCGCACGCCGGCCTGGACCGTGCAGTCGAAGTCCTCGGCATGGACCGCGACGATCTCGGTCATCTGCGAGAGGTCGAGGCTGACGCCGCCGCGCACCGGCAGGGCATTGCCCTCGATCGAGGTGCCGGCGCCGAAGGGCACGACCGGCACCCCCGCCGCGACGCACATGCGCACAAGCGCGACGACCTCTTCGGTGCTCCGCGCGAACACCACGGCATCGGGCAGGACCGGATCGAAATGCGCCTCGCTGGTGCCGTGCTGGCGACAGATCGCCTCGCCCGTCTGCACGCGATCACCGAACCGCTCGCGCAGCGCGGCGATGAAGGCGGGCGCAACGGGCACGCGCTCGAGAATGGCCGGCTGGTGCATCAGAACCGGACCGTGCCCTCGGCGCCGACCATCCGCGGCTGGATGAACGAGGCATAGTAGACCGCACCCGGCGTGTTGCTCGGCGCCAGGGCAGCCTGGGCAGCGACATTGATTGCGCGCTTGTCGGTCAGGTTCTTGGCGAAGACCGAGAACGAGAGGTTGCCCGTCTCCACCCCCGCGCGCAGATCGACCGTGGCATAGCCGGCAAGGCGCTTGGGGAAGCGCAGCGCATAGTCGCTGATCCGGTCGGACACGAAGTTGAGCGTCGCGCCGAAGCTGGCCTTGGCATCGCCCGCGAGCGGCACCGTATAGTCGGCCGAGGCCGAGCCCGACCAGTGCGGCACATAGGGCAGCCGATCGCCGTCGCGCCCGCCCGCCGCCGGTGCGGCCGAGGTCAGCTTGGCGTCGATGTAGGAGACGTTGGCGCCCAGCGACAGGCCTTCGACGGGGCGATAGCGCAAGGTCGCCTCGCCGCCCTGGCTGCGCGCCTTGCCGCCGTTGACCAGGTAGTTGAAACCGCCGCCGCTGGTCTGGATCTGGACGTTGTTCCAGTCGGTATAGAACAGCGCGCCCTCGAACGAGAGGCTGCGGTCGGGGGTCTGCGCCTTGAGGCCCACTTCGTACTGGGTCAGCCGGTCGGGCTGGAAGGTCAGCGGGATGTTGCCCGTCGGTGGCGCCGGGTTCGGGCCGCCCGGACGATAGCCTGTGGCGACGCGGCCGTAGACCATCAGATCGTCCGAGACCTTGAAGCGCGGCGAGACCAGCCAGGTGGTGACGTTGTCGCTGGCCTTGCCCGGCACGATCAGCCGCGTCGGGCCGATGATGATGCCCTGATAGTCCTGCAGGTAATCCTGCTTGTCGTGGCTGTAGCGCAGGCCGGCAAGCACGTCGAACTTCTCGCCGAGATGCAGGCGCGCATTACCGAACACCGAATATTCCTCGTAGGAGGAATCGATCGAGGCAATCGCCAGCGGCCGCGGCAGGGTCACCGCCGCGCCGGTGCTGACGAGGAAGGCGTCCATGCCCGGAATGCGGTTGGTGTCCTCTTCCTTGGTCCAGTAGAAGCCCGCCTGAAGATCGAGCGCGCCGCCGAGCAGTTCGTTGGCGCTCGCGCGCGCCTCCTCGGACCAGCGCGAGGTGCGCTTGATCGTGTTGACGCGCACGCCGAGGTTGTTGCCGAGGCCGAGCAGCGGGCCCAGCGCGGCACCGAAGCCGCGCGTGTTGTCGGTGATCTCCTTGAAGTAGATCCGCTGGTATGTGGTCGACGAGACGAGATCGATCTTGCCGAGTTCGGCCTTCAGGGTCGCGTTGTAGAGACGCAGGCGCACGAAGCCCTCTTCGCGGACGACGCGGTTCGCCTGGAAATCACCGGTGATCGGCCTCAGCGTGACGGCATCGACGTCGGTCAGGTTGGTGCCGTTGCTCTTGGTGTCCTGACCCATCGCCGAGAGATCGAGGCGGACGTTGTCGGCCAGCTTGACCGCCAGCACCGCGCGGCCGCCGCGGACCGTCGCGCGGTTGATGTCCTTGCGGCCGGTGCGCGCGTTGACGTTGTCGACATAGCCGCCGTCGCGGCGGAAGAAGCCCGAAACGCGCAGGCCCAACACGTCCTTCTCGATCGGCAGGTTGGCCATGCCGCGCAGCGCGAAGCCCATTTCGCCCTTGGCGACGGTGCTGATCCCGCCCGAGACCTGGGCCGCATAATCGTCGAGGTCGACGCCCGTGGTCGCGAACTTGAGCAGGCCGCCGACCGCGCCCGCACCGTAGAGCGTGCCCTGCGGCCCCTTGAGCACTTCGATCTGCGCAAGATCCGAGGGGTCGAGATCGGGGGTGATCGAGCTGCCGCCGGTATAGGCGTTGACCGAACCGACCGGCGCCTCATCGACGTAGTAGCCCGTAGTCGAGCCCGGCTGCGCAGCGCCGGTGGTGATGCCGCGGAGGGTCACCTGGGCATTGCCCGTGCGGCCCGAGGTCAGCGACAGGCCGGGGACCCGCGTGGCATAGTCGGAAAAGCGGACCACGCCCTGCTGGGCAAGGTCGTCGGTCGCGAGCACCGAGACCGAGGCGGGCACGTCCTGCAGGCGCTCGGCGCGCTTCTGTGCGGTGACGACGATCTCGCCGTAAGCGGGTTCGGCCGCGCCGCCCTCGGGCTCGGCCGTCTGCGCGAAGGCATGGCCTGCAGACAGCGCGGCCAGCGCGACGCCAGCCTTTGCCAGGATACCGCGGCAGCGATTCGAAGATGCCATTTGTCTTTCCCCTCCGCTCGTCGGGGGCGAACCCGCGAGCCGAACCTATCTGATAGCCCAATATTCCTATCAGATAGGTCTCGCATGTCGATCATGTTCGACTGTGCCGATCGGCTGAGACGCTTTGCCGACTTTGCCCCACCGGGCGCCGCAACCAAACCGGAGATCGTTCGGCTTCGGCGCAAAACCTGGGCCGGACGGCGCTTGCGGAGCGGGGCTAGGCCTGCAACACTTTGTGCGGGGGTGCTGAGCGAGGTCTGACATGACGTCTCACGTGCAGCGCTATGGTTTTCTCCCCATTCTATCCGCCCTGGCGCTGACGCTCTCTTCCTGCAGCGATGGCGGGGGCGGCAATCCCGCAACGGGAACCGGCCCGACCCCGCCCAGCTTCACTTCGGCCACCACCGCCTCGGTCGTCGAGAATGCCTCGGGCACGATCTACACCGCCGTCGCCACCAGCTCGAGCGGTGCGCCGCTCACCTATTCGATCACCGGCGGTGCCGATGCCGCCCTCTTCCTGATCAGCGCCTCGGGCGCGCTCTCGTTCAGGACGCCGCCCGATTTCGAGACCCCGGTCGATTCCAACCGCGATAACGTCTACGACGTCGTCCTCTCGGTCACCGACGGGCAGAACAGCGCCACGCGCACGGTGGCGATCACCGTCACCGACAGCGTTAGCGGCGGCTTCGCGGTCCGACGCGTCGGCACCGGTTTCGCCGCGCCGGTCTACCTGGCACCCATAGCCGACGGCAGCGGCCGCGTTCTCGTCGTCGAGCGCGCCGGGCGGATCCGCATCCTCAACCCGGCAACCGGCGCGATCGCAGCAACGCCGTTCCTCGACATCACCGGCCAGGTCTCGACCGATGGCGAACGCGGGCTGCTCGGGGTCGCGCTCGCGCCCGACTATGGCACGAGCGGCCGGGCCTACGTCTATCTGACGGGGACCGACGGCGCGATCCAGCTACGCCGCTACGTCGCCAGCGCTGGCAGCAAGGACGTGCTCGATCCGGCGAGTTCAGACCTGCTGCTGACGATCCCGCACCCGCGCAGCAATCACAACGGCGGCTGGCTGGGCTTCGACAAGGCCGGCCTGCTCTATGTCGCCACCGGCGACGGCGGCGGCTCGAACGATCCCGATGGCAATGCCCAGAACAAGTCGACCCTGCTCGGCAAGATCCTGCGGCTCGACGTGTCGAAGGACGATTTCCCGAGCGATCCCAACCGCGACTACGCCATTCCGCCGGCCAATCCCTATGCCACCAGCGGCGGCGCGCCCGAGGTCTGGCTCTACGGCTTGCGCAATCCCTATCGCGCAAGCTTCGATCGCGCGAACGGCGACCTGTGGATCGGCGACGTCGGCCAAGGCGCGATCGAGGAGATCGACCGCGTCCAGACCACCCAGGCAGGGCTCAATCTGGGCTGGCCGCTGTTCGAGGGCACCCAGGCGACGCCCGGCGCCAGTCCCGCGGGCATCACCATGCCGGTCACGCAATATTCGCACGGCAGCGGTCCGCTGCAGGGGGCCTCGCTGATCGGCGGCTATGTCTATCGCGGTTCGCTCGAAGCGCTGCAGGGACTCTACATCTTCGGCGACTTCATCAGCAACAATGTGTGGTCGGTCCCGATCGCCGGGCTCACCCAGGGCACGACCGCGCCGAGCACGACTTTCACCAACCGCAACGCCGCCTTCACCCCCAATGCCGGCAGTCTCACGCAGATCACCAGCTTCGGCGAGGACCAGAGCGGCGAACTCTACATCGTCACGCTCGGCGGCGACGTGTTCAAGATCGTGCCCAGCAGCTAACGAGGAACGCGACAAGAGCGGCTATCCGCCCCAGCAACACTTCTTATATTGCAAATGACTCTCAATAGCGTACAGGAAGCTCCGCCCGATCGGGGCGTGCCGTCCGCTGGAGAGTGTCCATGTACGATTTCGTCGACCGGCCGGTGGAAAGCCTCGGCAATGGCGGCCGTTTCCTGCTCTGGGCGATGCGCGGCTGGACCCACGCCACGTCGCGCGGAGCCTGCCAGCCCGTAGCCCTGACGCGCGGCTTCGCCGGGGTCGGTGCGCTCGCGGCCCTGCCCGCGTTTCACACGGCAATGGCCCTGCTCCACCGTGGCGCAAGCGAACGCCTGAACCTGGCGCCGATGGCCTGCGTCCAGATCGTCGAGGACGAAGCGCTGCTCGCGGGCCTCTGGCGCGATGCCGCGCTGAGGCATGAGGCCGCGCTGCGCGGAACCCTGGCGCTGATGATCGAGGAAGACAGCGTGGCACCGACCGCACAGGCGCTGACCGCAGCGGCCGAACGGCTGGCAGAGGTCGGCCTCGCGCCGTTCGAGCCGAGCTGCGAAACCCACAAGGAGTCCAAATGATGAGTGACCGCAAGGCCGCCGTGGCCAATCTCGCCCCTTCGGCCGCGCTGACGGTCGAAGAAGTCCGCTCGGTCCGCCACTGGAACGAGCACCTGTTCAGCTTCACGATCTCGCGGCCGGCCTCGTTCCGCTTCCGCTCGGGCGAATTCGTCATGATCGGCCTGATGGGTGAGGAACGCCCGCTGCTGCGCGCCTATTCGATCGCGAGTCCCGCCTATGCCGAAGAGCTCGAATTCCTCTCGATCAAGGTGCCCGACGGCCCGCTGACCTCGCGGCTGCAGAAGATCCAGCCCGGCGACCAGGTGTTCCTCGGCCGCAAGCCCGTGGGCACGCTCGTCACCGACGCGCTGCTGCCCGGCAAGCGACTGTTCCTGCTCTCGACCGGCACCGGCCTCGCGCCGTTCCTCAGCCTCGCGCGCGATCCCGACGTCTACGAACGCTTCAGCCAGGTCCTGCTGGTCCACTGCACACGCCAGGTCAGCGACCTCGCCTTCCGCGAAGAGCTCGAGAGCCAGCTCGCCGGCGATCCGCTGGTTGGCGAACAGGCGCTGCTGCAGTTCCACTACCTGCCGACGGTGACCCGCGAGCCGTTCCGCACGACGGGCCGCATCGGCGCGCTGATCGCGGACGGCACGCTGTTCGGCCATCCGCTGGTCGGACCGAAAGAGCTCAATCCCGAAACCGACCGCGTCATGATGTGCGGCTCGATGGCGATGATCCGCGAATTGCAACACCAGCTCGAAGGCCTGGGCTTCACCGAAGGTTCGAACGCCAAGCCCGGCGACTTCGTGATCGAACGCGCCTTCGTGGACTGAGTCGGATGCCCGACCAGGGTGACACATGTGTCACCCTGTCACCTGGCCGCATCGGCATAAAATCACGCTAATTCAATGCGCCGCCCAGCCCCGCTCGGGTGACACTTTTCCAACACCGCCGACAATTCCAAACAAGCACGACGACGTGCCACGGGCAGTATCGCAGATCGCAGCGCGGTAGGAAACGTGGCCGCTCAGTTCGGCTCGCGCAGCCGCATCAGATCGCCGATCGAGGTGTCGAAGTGCCGGTCCATCAGCGCGATCGCGCGCGGCGCGTCGCGATCGACGATGGCCTGGGCGACGTCGCGGTGGAGTTCGAGCATTTCCTGCCGCTGACCTTCGGTCTGGCGTGTCTGCCAGGCGCGCGGCACGGCCATGTCCATCAGCCGGCTGAACGAGCGCACGATCTGGTGGAACAGCGGATTGCCGCTGGCCTCGGCGATCGCATGATGGAACTGGACGTCGGCCTCGCTGAGCCGCGCAAGATCGCCGGCAGCAGCGGTCATGGCTTCGGCCGCGGCCAGGATCTGGCGCGCCTGCGCCTCGCTGCGGTTCTGTGCGGCCAGGCCGACGGTACGCAGTTCGAGCGTGCGGCGCACGTCCCAGACGTCGACCACCGAGACCTGGGCGGTCGCCACCGCATGATCGAGCGACGAGGCCATGACCGACCCGTCGATCGCGGCGACGCGCGCACGCCGGCCGTTGGCGACGTCGATCTGGCGCAGCGCCGCGAGCGCACCGAAGGCCTCGCGCATGACCGCGCGGCTGACCTCGAGATCGGCGGCGAACTTGCCCTCGCCGGGCAGCGCATCACCGACCTTGAGATCGTTATCGCGGATATAGTCGCGCACCGCGGCCATCGCCCGCTCGACGAGCGTGGTCTTGCCGGTCGCGGCCTGGTTGGTCGTCGGCTCGCTCACGCAGCGATCTCCCCCTTGTGCCGCAACTGGCTCGGCGAGAGGCCGTAGCGCCGGGTGAAGGCCCGCGTGAAGCTGGCGTTGTTGAGATATCCGCAGCGATAGCCGATCGTCGCCACCGGCAGGTCACTGGTCAGCAGCAACCGCCGCGCCCCGCTCAGGCGGTTTTCCGTCAGAATGTCGGCCACGGTCGCGTTGTAGACGGTGCGGAAGCCGCGCGAGAGCTTGTCGCGATTGATTCCGCAAGCGCGCGCGATCGCTTCGAGCGTGAGCTTCTCCTGCCACTTCTCGTCGATCATCCGCCGCGCCGCGGCGATCCGCGCGGCGTCGAGCTCGTTCATCAGCCCCCCGCCCTCGACCGGGACGAGCTCGCCTTTGGCCAGCACGGCGAAGGCCTGGCACAGCAGGTCGACGCTGCGCGCGCCCTGGAGCATCGCGCGCGCGGTCGGCGCGGCCTCGCAATCGAGGATCGAGCGCACGATGTCGCGCAGCCGGCTCGGCAGGTACCAGTTGCCCGCCTTCGCCGGCAATCCGCCGAACAGCCGTCGGCAGGCCTCGCGCTGGACGACGAGGACAATCTCGGCGGTCATCTCGGTCGCATCATCGGAATGCGGATCGAACCGGAGCACGGCCGCGGCCTCGCACTCGAGCCCGGCGAACCCGACGACCAGGCTGTCGCTCGGCAAATCCTCGCGATTCAGCCCACCGGGGCCGACAAAAGCGACAAATTCGGCCGAAACATCAATGCGCAACTTGGACTCGGTCACAGCACCCTCCGCGAGGAGGGGCTGTAAACCTGTCAGAAAGGTCTAACAACACCTATCAGGTAGGTTAGACTAAAGTCTAAGTCAGAAGCTCCAGCCGATCGTCCCCATCACGTTGCGCGGGGCGGCCATGAAGCAGTCGCCGCGCGCAAGGCACGAGGCGAACTTCTTGCTGTTGAGCAGGTTCGTCGCGTTGACCGCGAAGCGCCAGTCGCCCCAAGTGATCTCGGCCAGCGCATCGACCGTGGTCCGCGCGGGGGTGACCACCGAATAGAGCGTGCCCGCCGGAATCGTCGGGTTGAGCCCATAGGGATCGAGCGGACCGGTCGACTTGCTGTTGCTGTTGTAGACCACGCCCGCACCCAGACGCAGACGCGCCTCTTCGGGCAGGCCGAAGGTCTTGGTGGTCCAGGCCGAAGCCGTGTGCCGCGGCATGTAATCGAGGCTGGTGTTGGTCTCGGACTTGAGCTCGCTGTAGCCGTAGTTGAGCAGCAGTTCGAAATTGCCCGGCAAGGTGTGGCTCGCCTCGAACTCGATGCCCTTGGTCTTCAGCCGGCCCGACTGGGTCGTAGCATTGCTCGCCAGATAGAGGACGCGGTTGCGTTCCTTGATCTGGAAGGCCGTGACCGTGACCAGCGTGTTGCGCTCAGGCTGCCACTTCACGCCGACCTCGAACTGGGTGCCTTCCTGCGGCTTGTAGGGCACGCCGAAGGTGCCGTCGGCATTGGCGATCCGGCCGGCGAGCGGCAGGAAGCTCTCGGTGTAGGAGAAGAACGGCGAGAAGCCCGCACCGATGTCGCCGATGATGCCCGCGCGGAAGGTCGTGGCATTGTCGGTCTGGCCCGACGAACCCGTGACGTGGTCGCGACGCGCGCCGAGCACGAGCGAGACGCGATCGTAGAAGCGGATCTGGTCCTGCACGTAGATGCCGAGTTGCTTCTGCGATTCCTCGGCGAAGGGACCGGTGGGATCGTAGGTCTTCAGCGCGGCGTAATCGATGTTGTAGAGATCGATGATCTCGGTCCCGCCGGCATAGCGCTTGCCGACCTCGTTCCAGCTGTAGTCGACCCCGACGAGCAGCTTGTGCTCGATGTTGGCACCGGTGTTGAAGGTGAACTGCAGGTTGTTGTCGGTCGAGAATACGTTCATCCGCGCGTCGCTGGCATCGGCGTAGAGGCCGATCGTGCGGCGGTCGGTACCGTAGACCGCGAAAGGATCCGACGGGTTGGTGTAGCTGTCCGCGTAGTGCGTGAAGTATTCGAGATTGGTGTCGATATAGCGCGCCTTGAGGCTCAACCGCACGTTGTCCGAGAAGTTGTGCGTGACGCTGCCCATGACCTGCGCCGAGTGGCCCTCGTAGCGATCCCAGCCGGGCTTGCCGACGAAGGTGTACATGTCGAGCTGGCGCGGCTGGCCGGGGTTGGGCTTGAAGGTACCGACGATCGGCAGGAACTGCGAGGTCGAGCCGGTGTGATCCTTCTGGTAGAGCCCGGTCAGCACGACGTCGGTGTCGGGCGTCGGCTTCCAGCGGATCGACGGCGCGATCATCACGCGATTGTCGGGCACGTTGGCGACATAGGTATCAGCATCGCGCGCGCGGCCGACGAAGCGCACGGCCAGAGTGTCCGACAGCGCATAGTTGACGTCGCCTAGCAATTCCTTGCGATCGAAGCTGCCGTAGACCGCGCTGAATTCGCCGCGCGTCTCGAAATCGGGGGTCTTCGACACGAGGTTGACCAGGCCGCCGATCGAACCTTGGCCGAACAGCACCGAGGCCGGGCCGCGGACGATCTCGACGCGCGAGAAGTTGTAGGGATCGGAAGTGACGCTGGCGTAATACGAGAAGATGTCGCGCATGCCGTCGCGGAACTGGAGCGCGTCGAGACCGCGGACGTTGAAACCGTCGACGCGGGTGTCGCGGCCATAGGGGCTGGCGAGGACGCCGGCGGCGTACTTGACCGTGTCGCTGATGCTGATCGCGCCCTGGGCCTGATAGGTCTCGGCCGAGATGACCTTGATCGGCTGGGGCAGCTCGATCAGCGCGGTATCGGTCTTGGTACCGGCGAAGCCCGTGACGACGATGTCTTCGGCATTGCCGGTCTCGTCAGCCGCGGCCTCTTCGGCCCAGGCGGCCTGCGACACGAACAGCGAGGCGACGCCCGCCAGCAGAATGGACCTCATGTTTTATTCCCTTTGTCGAACCCTGCCGAGCCCTCTAGCCATTTGCTAAGAATTCGCAATAGCAATGACGGGAATATTGGACGAGATCCGCTTAGGCGCGGGCCCTCAGCTGCCACTTGGTCGGCCGCAGTTCGATGCCGTGGCCGAGCAGCAGGCGGCGAACCGTGCTGCCGGCGCAGGCATGATCGGCGGCGATCGTATCGAACGGCTCGCCGGCCTCGTAGCGTGATAGAATTTCCGCGAAGTGCGGTTCGAGCCGGCGAAGAACGTATCCGCTCACGCCGGCCCCCGATCAGAAGGCCACGCTCAGCGAGGCGCGCCCGCCGTAGCTCATGTTGCCCTCGGTCCTCTCGGCCCGCGCCGCGATCTTCCAGGTGAAGTCCCAGCCTCCCGCAAGCAGCCGCGCTTCGCCGAGCCAGCTCGACTTGCGCCCGTCGGGCGTGATCGCGAAGACATCGCCGTCCTCGAAACTGGCGTAGGTGGTGCCGAGCGAACCCGAAACCGCGTTGCGGCGGCCACCCTCGAACTCGATCGTCAGCGGCCGCTCGTCCTTCGTGCGGCGGCCGAAGCGGTAGGAGGCGGTGATGCTGGTCGTCGCGGTCAGCGCCGTGCTCTTGCGGCCTTCGACCGTCAGATCCATCGCCGTGCCGCCGCCGGTCTCGGTATAGCCGTTCTCGCTGAGACGGTAGTAGTCGAGCGTGCCTTGCGGGCGCAGCGTCAGGTTTTCGCCCACGTCGAATTCATAGGAAGCACCGGCCGCGCCCGAATAGAGCCAGCCCTTCCAGTCAGCGGAATTGCTGTAGGTGAAGCTGGTGCCGTTGTTGTCGCCGGTGAAGCTGCGCTCGCTCGACAGCGAGACGCGCGCCGCCGATCCGCGTGCGAAAGCGTAGAACGGGCCCTTGGCCAGTCGCCAGAACAGCGCGACCTCGTGCTGCGAGCTGTCGACCTTGCCGGTGCCGCCATTGTTGTCGATCGTACCCTTGAGCCAGGCATAGGACACGCCGACCCGGCCGAAGCCGACGTCGCGTTCGAAACCGGTGGTCAGGCCCCAGCCGCTGGCCTTGTAGGCGGCCGTGCCGGTCGCGTCCTTGCTCGTGCGCCAGTAGACCGGCTCGAACCAACCGCCGACGTTGGAGATGTCGTGGATCGAATCCGCGTCCATGACGTGCGCCGCGGCCAGACGCGAACCGCGCGTGACCGCGTTGAACACGCCGCCGGCATGATCGGGCAGGAGCTGGTCGAACTGGGTCTGCAATGCCTCGGCACTGTCGATGCCCAGCACGTCGGCGGTCATCTTGGTGTCGCTGGCGGCAGCCTCGACTATCGCCTCGTAGCCCTGCGAGGCCGCGCGGCGCAGGCCGAGCTCGCTCGCCGCCTTGCGGCGGATGGTCAGCACCAGATCGTTGCCTTGGGCCGCGACCGAACCCGCATAGATGTAGGGCAGCGCCGTGCTGGTGTTGTCGAAGGTGCCCGTGCCGTTGAGCGTGCCCGCGGTCAGCACGGTGTAGCTGCCCTCGGCACCGACCAGCGAGGAGATCGTCGCCGAAATCTTCGCGCCGCTGGCGAAGGTCGCGGTCTGCGCGGTGACGAGCGAGCTCGTGCCCTTTGCGCCATCGATGTAGACGCCGAAAGTACCGCCCGAATTGACCGTCAGCGAGCCGACCGAATACTTGTCGGCCGCGCTCGCGCCGAAGGTGCCGCCGTTGACCGTCACCGCGGCCGCATTGCCATTGGCGATCGTGCCGAGGAACTTGGCGCTGTCGGCCAGGGTCAAGGTGCCGGCCGTGCCGCCGAAGTCGATCGTGCCGTAGAAGCTCGACTTGCCCGACAGTGCGGCAGAGGCCGCGCCGGTGCCGAAGAACACCTTGCCCGAGTAGAGCGCGCGATCGGACAGGACGAGCTTGTCGTCGCCGGCGTTGAAATAGGTGTTGCCGACGATCTGGCCGTCGCTGGCCGAGAGCGTGTCGTTGCCCGAACCCGTAACGATGTCGCCTCGGATCTGGGTGTAGACCGTGGTGTCGACCGTGCCGTCCTTCTCGACCGAAGCACGCGTCGCGGCATCGGTGGAATTGATCGACTGGCTGATCGTCACGCCCGTGGTGTTGGCCGACAGGTCGATCGCGCGGCGGACGTCCTCGCTGGTACCGCCGACCGAGATCGATCCGGTGTTCTCGATCGTGGTCAGCGTGCCCGACAGGTCACGCACGCCATAGACCGCGCCGTCGCCGGGCGAGGTGATCGCGGCGGTGATCGCGCCACTGTTGACGAGCTTGCCGACGGTGGCGCCCTCGTTGATCAACAGCGCCGTCGCGGTCGCATCGACCGTGTTGGCGGCGATCGTGCCGTTGACCGCGATGCCGCCGGGCAGGTTCACTGTCCCGCCCTTGCCGCCGATCACCACGCCATAGGCGTCGGTCGAGGTAAAATAGGCATTGCCCGTCGCCGAACCGTCGATGACCAGCGAATAGCCGCCGGTATAGCCGGTAACCGGAGCGATCGTGATCGGGCTGGCGCCGCCGATCAGCAATGCCGGACCGTTGCCGTAGGAGATCAGCGAACCAGTGCCTTCCGAGCTGTCGGCGATGCCGTCACCATCGACGTCGGTGTTGGTGGTCGAGGTGGTCGGCGGTACGCCGACGATCACGCCGCCCGCGACATTGCCCGAGATCACCGCCGCCGGCGCACCGACGCGCAGGTCGCCGCGTGCCAGCGTGGTCGTGGTGCTGTTGTCGTTGGTGTAGGAGACCGCCTGCTGGACGGTGCCCTGGATCGTCACCGTGCCGCCGACGTCGCCATTGACCGCGAGCGCGGTCGCACCCTCGCCGATCGCGGTAATCGTGCCTGCGCTGATCAGCACGTTGCCGCTGACCGCACCGGTCTTGATGCCCACGCTGTTGTCGCCGATCACGCGCACCGTGCCGCTGCTGGTCAGCGAGCCCTGCAGCGCCGAATCGAGCACGATGCCGCCCGAGTTCAGACCTTCGACCGTGATCGAGCCCGAATTGACGACATTGCCCGTGACCGTGCCACCGGGCAGCGTGCGGATGCCGTAGCGGTTGCTGGCCGAGGCGATCGGGCCATCGGCGATACCGTTGCTGTCGGCATCGGCGGGAACGAAGTCCTCGGTCACGGCGATCGTGCCCGAATTAGTGATCGTCGTGCTCGTACCCGCCGCGGCAGTGATCGCAGCGGCGCCGTTGGCGCCCGCGACCTTGAGGTTGCCCGCGTTGCTGACCTTGTTGTTGCTGTCCACCGCCACCGCAGTGCCCGATGCGACCGAGATCGTGCCGTCGGCCGTGACCGTCACGTCACCCGCGCTAGCGGTCTTGAGCGGCGTGGTGGTCGAGGTGCTGACCGAGGTGTCCGCCAGCGCGGGAGAGGTCACGAGAGCGGCGGCAAGCGCAGCGAGGCAGGAAGTCGTCGAGAAGCTGCGCATCGGCAAAGGGCGTCCTGATCGAAGAGAAATGGAGCGGAGCTCCGCAAGGCCGCGACCGCCGGAGACAGGGGGTCGGCGTTGATCGCGCCGGCGAGGCGACATTGCGAAACTCACGGGGCGCTTAACGGGGCGACCGGCCCCACCCTTCGCTGCACCAGCAAAAAATTTTGCGGCGCTCGTGCAGAGGTGAACATAAATCTGCCGTTCAGCAGCCACGGCCTAGCGCAAGGCCCGACGACAGAGGACGCCACGTAGCGTCCCGCGGCATCGGGGTCCGTGTGACATTTGAAGAGCGCCACGAATTCGAACCAGTGACGGAAACGGCCGGTCTCTATGCCGAGCCGGCCCTGCCGCTCCACCGCGCCCGCGAAGCCTGCGCGGCCGATGACGACACGGCATTGATGGCCCGCGTCGCGCAGGGCGACGTCGCAGCCTTCACCATCATCGTCGAACGCTACACGCCGCAGCTCTATCGCGTCGGTCGCCGCATGCTGAGCCATACCGCCGAGGCCGAGGACATCGTCCAGGAAGCCTTCGCCAAGCTCTGGCAGACCGCGCCGCAATGGCGCGCGCACGGCGGTGGCCTGCCCGCCTGGCTGCACCGCGTCGTGGTCAACCGCTGCCTCGACCGGCTGCGCCAGTTCCGCGTGGTCACCACCGATACCCTGCCCGATCTGGTAGACGACGCCCCCGGCCCCGAGCGCGCGCTGGCGATGCGGCGGCTCAACGACACGGTTGAGGATGCACTCGCTTCATTGCCCGGACGCCACCGTGCAGCGATTGTGCTTTGCTATTTCGAAGGTTTGAGCAACATACTGGCCGCACAAGTGCTGGAGCTCAATCTGAAGGCCATGGAATCGCTGTTGTTCAGGGCAAGGCGCAGCCTGCGCGAGCTGCTGGAAGCGCGCGGCGTACGCAGCGACGACCTGGAATTGCTTGCGTGATGGACGAGCCGGATCGCGACGGCGACCTGATTCGAAACCTGGGCGAGCTGACACCTCCCGAAGTTCCCGCCGATCTCGCGGCGCGGATCGTGCGCAACGTCACCGCGCTGCCGCAGCAACAACCTTTGGATTCACCGCAAGCGGAAACGCCAGCGGCACCGCGCCGAGCGCGCACGAAGCTGTGGCTGCCGCGCGCGATCGGTGCCGCCGCAGCGGCATGCGTCATCGGCGCGCTGCTGGTCCACGTCGTCGACCTGGCCGATCTCGGGCCCGGCGCGCCACTGCCTGCCGACCGTCCGGCCCAGGCCGTCAAGGTCGTGACGGGTTCGGTCGAGGTCCGCCTCGCGAAAGCCAGCGAGGCCCCTGCCGCACCCGCACCCGTCGTGCGCAAGCCGGCAAAACCCGCGCCCAGGACTGGACACAAGCATCTCGAGCCCGAGATCATGCCCTCCGATGGCGTGCCCCTGAAGGTCGAAGCCACGCCCGAATTCGCGATCGAGAGCAGCCCGCCGATAGCGCCGGTCGACAAGCCGAGCGAGCGCGAATTGGTTGGCCCAGCCGATCCGCATGGCGCAACCGGAGCGATGCCGCGCGGCGGACCGGCGCCGGGCTTCGGCATTTCCGGCTCGGGCGCGTCGATGCCGGGGCCCGCCCCCTACTGACCGCCTAGCGCGGTACCGCGTCGAGATAGAGATAGGTCGGGTCGAATTCGGCGTAGGCCTTGAGCCCCTCGATATTTTCGATCACCACGCGCCCGCGGCTGAACTGGACGAAGCCGAGCTCGCGCAGTTCGCGCAGCACGCGATTGGTGTGCACCACGGTCAGGCCCAGGCATTCGCCGAGTTCGCTCTGGTTCATCGGCAGCGCATAGGCCTGATCGTCGAGCCGCCCGACGATCTGCAGTCGCGTATAGACCTCGCAGAACAGGTGCGCGGCGCGCGCAGCGCCCGTACGTTGGCCCAATGACAGTTCCCATTCTCGGTGCATCGCCGCGTCGAGATTGGTCGAGAACCACAAGAGCCGCGTCAAATGCGGATGGACCTCGGTCAGCCGCGTCAGCAGGTCGTGCCGGGCATAGGCGACGCGGCAGGGCGAGAGCGCCATCACGTCATGATCGAGCTGCTTCAACGTGAAGCCGTGAAGGTCGAGGAAATCGCCGGTAACGTGCAGTGCGGTGATCTGGCGCCCGCCGTCGCGCAGATCCTTGTGGCGGCACATCAGACCCTCGATCAGCAGGATCGAGCGGTTGAGCGGCTCACCGCGCCGGACGACCGTCTTGCGCGCGGGGATGTCCTCGACCTCGTTGATGATATCGCGCAGCGCCTGTTCCTCCGCGGGGGACACGACGTCGCGCTTGCGCAGCTTGAGCAGCAGGCTGTCGATCATGCGCCATCGCCCTCGGGCAGCCGCAGATCGAAAGCCTCGATGAACGCGACCTGCAGCAGCGCATCCTCGCCCTCGGTAATGTCGATGCGGCCCTGCAGGTCGATCATGCCTTGCCGTGCCTCTTCGGCGATGATCGAACGGATGCTGTCGATCGCTACGTCGCGGGCATTGGCTTGGTCGGGCAGATCGAGACCTTCGTCATCGCGCGTCTCACCGTCGCCATTGTGCACGTGAAAAAAGAAGCGAGGCATTCCAGTCCCTTTGCGTCCTGGCGATGAGCGAACGCGAGCGCGCGGCAGCGGTTCCAAGGCGCGCGTTGCGTTCAACCTCCGCGCTTCAGTTCAGGCAGCAGTTCCTCCGCGAAGAAGCGCGTGAAGCCCTGCTGATCGTCACCGATGCCCGTCAGGACGATGTGATCGAAGCCGGCATCGAGATATTTGCGGATCGCCTTGAGATGGACTTCCGGGTCGGGCCCCGCGGAGATCGTCTCGGCGAGGTCTTCGGGCCTGATATGCTTGGTCGCGGCCTCGAAGCCCGCGACGGTCGGCAATTCGCTGTTGACCGACCAGTCGAAGGCCGAGAAGCGAAAGCGTTCGTGGGCGATCCGGCGGCCTTCCTCCTCGGTCGCGGAATAGGCCAACGCCACCTCGGCATAGGCGGGGCCTTCCTTGCCGCTCTTGCGGAAGCCGTCGACAAGCTCCGCCACGGGCGAAGTGGTCATGATGCCGTCGGCGATCTCGACCGCGAGTTCGACCGATTCCGGCCCGCTGACGCCCAGCACCACCGGGATCGGCTTTTCGGGGGCATCGTAGAGCTGGGCGTGATCGAGCGTGAAATAGGCACCGGCATAGGTGCTTACCCCGCCTTGCCAGAGCTGGCGAAAGATATCGACGGCCTCGCCCAGCATGGCATGCCGCTCGGGCACGGGCGGCCAGACCGCACCGGTAACGTGCTCGTTCAGCCGCTCGCCGGCACCCACCGCCAGGGTGAAACGGTTATCGCTGAGCAGCGCGACCGTTGCCGCAGCCTGCGCGACGATCGCAGGATGATAGCGGATGATCGGGCAGGTCAGGCCGGTGGTGATACCGATCGTCTCCGTGGCATGCGCGATCGCGCCGAGTACAGACCAGACGAAGGGCGAATGCCCCTGGGCTTCGAGCCAGGGATGGAAGTGGTCGGAAGCCGAGACGAAATCGAACCCCGCCTGCTCCGCAAGGATCGCATTGGCCACGAGCGCCTTGGGCCCGTGCTCCTCCGTCATCAGCTTGTATCCGAACTTCGTCATCCTGGGGTCTCCGATGAATATGCGGAGTCCAACGCGGGGCACGTCCGATGGTTCGCGCGGTCGGCGGGTATTAGCCCCGTCTAGGCGCAGTCGCGGCGCAGGCGCGGACCGGCCAGAGTCATCAGCACGGCCGAGACCAGATAGAGCGCGAGCGAATAGAGCATCGAATAGCGTAGCGCATCGTGACCATAGGTCGGGGTCAGTGCATCGGACAGCGCGCCCAGCGCGAAAATGCCGCCGCCGAGACCGATCAGGTTGTTGATCAACAGGAACAGCGCCGAGGCCGTCGACCGCTGCGCCGGCGGCACGAGCATTTGCACCGCCGACAGTACCGGGCCGAGCCAGACATAGGCCATCGCCTGGGGCACTAGGAACAGGACGAAGGCCAGCTTGGCGTCGGAACTGTAGATGCCTGCAGCGAATAGCGGCACGCCGATGACGAAGGCCAGCGCGGGCAGATAGGCGAGGAAAGCGCGGTCGCCGCTGCCCAGGCGATCGCCGAGCCAGCCGCCTAGCAGCATGCCGGCGACACCGCCGATCAGCAGCATCGCACCGATGAAGTGCGACACCTCGACCAGGCTCAGGCCGAAGCTGCGCTGGAGCAGGCTGGGAAGCCAGAAGGCGATGCCGTAGCCGAGCATCGAACTCGTCGCCGCGCCGAACGAGAGCAGCCAGAACGACGGCTTGCGCGCGAGTGCGCCGGCGATGACGCGGAAACGCGGCGCCGGCTCGCTGTCCGCCTGCGCCGGCTTGGGCACATCGCGGACGGTGAGCTTGAACAGGGGCGCGACGAGGATGCCCGCAAGGCCGACGACGAGGAAGGCCGCGCGCCAGTCGACCATCGCCGCGATGTAGCCGCCCGCGAGCACGCCCGCGGCCGATCCCAGCGGAATGCCCAGCGAATAGACCGACAGTGCGAAGGCGCGGCGATGCGCGGGAAAATAGTCGGCGATCAGCGCATAGGACGGTGCGACCCCGCCGGCCTCGCCGATGCCGACGCCGAGGCGCGCGAGGAAGATGTGCCAGAACCCCTGGGCGAAACCGCAGAGCGTGGTGAAACCGCTCCACAGCGCGAGCGAAACGGTGATCACCCAGGACCGGCTCGTGCGGTCGGCGAGCCAGGCCAAGGGCACGCCGAGCGTCGAATAGAGCAGCGCGAAGGCGAGCCCGCCGAGCAGGCCCATCTGCCCGTCGGACAGCTGGAGATCGCGCTGGATCGAACCGGCGAGGATCGCGAGGATCTGGCGATCGACGAAGTTGAACACGTAGACGAGCAACAGCATCGCCAGAACGAGGTTCGGGCGCGCCGGCAGGCCTGCGGGTGGCGTGGCGTCGGCCATCTAGCCGACGTGCGCTTCGAGGAAAGGCACGATCGCTGCGAGCGCCGCGGGCTCGTCGAGCAGCGGCGCATGGCCGCGCGCGGGGACCGACACCGCCGCGAAAGGCCCGGCATGGCGATCGCCCATCTCGGCGACGGTCTCGGCCGAGAGCAGGTCGGACAGCGCGCCGCGGATGACGAGCACGGGCAAGGCCGCGAGCATGTCCCACAAAGGCCAGAGATCGGGCGGAACGGTCGCGGGGCTATCGCCCTTCACGCTGGCGGCGATCGCCGGATCGTAAGCGAGGCGGAGCCGGCCCTCGGGCGTCGCCGCGCAGGTGCGCCGCGCGAAGGCGAGCCAGTCGGCCTCGACAAAGTCGGGAAAGGCCGCGCCGTTGATCGCGGCGCAGCGCGCGGCGGCTTCGGCCCAGTCGGCGGCATCGCCCGTCGGCCCGACATAGCCCTGGATTCGCGCGAGCCCGGCCGCCTCGATCCGCGGGCCGACGTCGTTGAGTACCATCGCCGGCACGCGCGCCGGCTGCGTCGCCGCCATGATCATCGCCATGAGCCCGCCCATCGACGTGCCGATCAGCCCGGCGCGCGCGATGCCGAGATCGTCGAGCAGCGCGAACATGTCGGCCGCATAGACGTCGGGCCGATAGTTGTCGGGATCGGGATCATAGGCCGACAGCCCGCGCCCGCGCTGGTCGGGCACCACCAGCCGGTAGCGGCCCGCCAGATGCGCGGCCAGCGGCTCGAAGTCGGCGCCGTTGCGCGTCAGGCCGTGCATCAGCAGCAGCGCCGGCCCCTCGCCCTCGTAGACCCGGGCATAGAGCTCGAGCCGGCCGCAGGCGCTGCGATAGCGGTGCGGGTGGAAAGGTGCCGGCGCGGTCATCGTCAGAAGTTCAGCGTGCCGGTGACGAAGACCTGGCGCGGATTGCCGTAGAAGGCGGTCAGCGTGCCTTCGGTGCCCAGCGCCGACAGCGGCAGGCCATTCGCGCCGTTGGTGATCGCGCCGGTCCGCGGATCGGCGACCACGAAGGTATAGCCCGAGGTCTTGTAGCGCTTGTTCGTCAGGTTCTTGCCGAACACGCCCAGGCTCCAGCGCTTTTCGGGCGCGGTGTAGACGATGCTGGCATCCCACAAGGTGAAGCCGGGCTGGTCGATGTAGGGGTTGGGAATCTCGAACTGGTAGGTCTTGCTGCGGTAGGAGACCGTGGTGCCCAGCGAGAGTTCGCCCTCGCCAATCGGCGCCGAATAGCCGAGCGTGCCGCTGGCGGTCCACTTCGGGGTGTTCTGGACGCGGCGGAAGGGCGCGACGTCGGTCGGCGTCGCCACCCCGGCCACGGTGATGTTGGTGATGTAGCGCTTGAACTTGGCGTCGACGTAGCCGAGCGTCGCGCCCAGGGTCAGCCGGTCGCCGGACGTGGCGAGATCCTCGCCGAGGCGGGCCCGCCCCTCGAATTCGATGCCCTGGAACCTCGCCTTGCCAGCGTTCGAGGTGACGCCGCAGAAGCTCGGCAGGCCGCTGACGGTACAGGCCACCGATCCGGGGATCTGGACGTCGGTATAGTCGGCATAGAAGCCGGCCAGCGCGACGTTGATCGCCCCGTCGGCCAGGCTGCCCTTGTAGCCGACCTCGTAGCTGTCGACCTTTTCGGGGCGGAAGCTGAGGAAGGTCGCGACCTCGTCGTTGGTCGGGCGCCCCGGGATCGCGGCCGGCGCATTGGCGCCGACCCCGCGCGGATCGAAGCCGCCGCCCTTGAAGCCCTGCGAGAAGCTTGCGTAGAGCGTGTGATCCGGCGTCGGCTGGAAGGTGATCGAGGCGCGCGGCGTGAACTTCTTGAATTCGCGCTCGCCGCGGAAATTGGTGCTCGGCGCGCCGAAGGCCGTGCCCGCACCGCCGAACACCGGCGAACCGCCACCGAGATAGTTCTGGCGCAGGATCTGCGCGGTGCGCTTGTCCCAGGTATAGCGGCCGCCCAGCGAGATGCTGAACTGATCGGAGAAATCGTAGGTAAAATCGCCGAACACCGCATAGGTCTCGGTATCGACGTCGGCCTCTGTGAAGGCGGTGAGCCCGGCCAGGGTGTTGAAGATGCGCACGTCGAACAGCGTGTCGGCCGTCGCGGTCAGATAGTAGAAGCCGAGCAGGCCCTTCAGCTTGTCGCTTTCGTAGAGCAGTTGCACTTCCTGGCTGAACTGCTCGTTACGATAGATGCCGGGCACGTCGACGTCGACCGCGGGCAGCGCGTCGAAGTCGATCGGCGTGGCAGAATCGTCCTTGCGCCAGGCGCTTATCGATCGCAGCGTCAGGCTGTCGCTGAGCTCTGCGGTGGCGTTCATCGCCAGGCCGTAGGCCTCAATGTCCTGCTTGGGATCGTTGAGGCCGCCGCGCGTGTCGAACACGTTGGCCAGCACCGGCGCATTGGTGCGCAGCGACGGGATCAGGCGGTGGCCGCCGCGGGGATTGCTCTTGTCCTTGGTATAGTCGCCCGAGATGCGGATCAGCACGGGCTCGCCATAGCCGCCGATCTCGAGCGTGCCGCGCGCCGCCCAGACGTCCTTGTTGTAGTTCTCGAGGCCGTTGGTCAGGTTCTTGCCGAAGCCGCCCCGCGAGAGCCGCGCGCCCGAGGCGCCGATGCGGATGAGGTCGCTGATCGGGGCGCTGACGGTGACGATCAGGTCTGCCTGGTCATAGGTGCCGTAAGTGCCCTTGATCCGCAGCGAGACGTCCTGCGGCAGCGCCCGCGTCACGTACTTCACCGCGCCGCCGATCGTGTTGCGGCCGTAGAGCGTGCCCTGCGGCCCGCGCAGCACTTCGATGCGATCGACGTCGTAGATGTCGAGCACCGCGGCCTGCGGGCGGTTGAGATAGACGTCGTCGAGATAGAGGCCGACACCCTGCTCGAAGCCCGATACCGGATCCTGCTGACCGACGCCGCGGATGAAGGCGCTGAGCGTGGAGTTAGAGCCGCGCGACACCTCGATCGTGGTGTTGGGCGTGGTCTGACCGATGTCGGTGATGTCGATCGCGCCGCTCTTCGCCAGCGCCTCGCCGCTGAAGGCGGTAACCGCGATCGGCACATCGACCAGGCGTTCCTCGCGGCGCCGCGCGGTCACGACGATCGCATCGTCGCTTTCGCTCGCCGCCGCCTCCGTCTGCGCTTGGGCCATGGCGGGCGCAAACCCACCCGCGACCACGGTCAACACCCCAGCGGAACACGCGCTGCTCTTCAGCCAGCTCGACATGCGCATCGATTTATCCTCCCCGGATTTGCTTCCAGTTTCGATCAGCATATTGAGAGTTGAACCAACTTTCAATATTGGTTTGCTTCGTTTCGGTTAAATCGCTAGCTGTCGCCTCATGAGCACAGTCCCTGCCCCCGCCGACGGCGCTTCCGGCAAGACGCCGCGCACCGAACGGGGGCGCCGCACCTTACGCAAATTGCTCGATGCGGCGGCGATCGAGTTTGGCGAGAAGGGCTTCCACGAGGCTTCGGTCACGGGCATCACTGGCCGGGCGGGAACTGCGCTGGGCACTTTCTACACCTACTTCGACAGCAAGGATGAGCTGTTCCGCGCGCTGGTGAACGATCTCAGCGATCGCGTGCGCACCACCGTCGGCCAGGCGCTCGGCCAGCCGCTGGCACCGTTCGACACCGAGGAGGTCGCGCTGACCGCCTTCCTGCGCTTCGCCCGCGAGCACAAGGAGGTCTACCGGATTATCGACGAGGCCGAATTCGTCGATCCGGGCAGCTATCGGCACCACTACGAATCCACCGCGGCCCGCATTCTCGATCGCCTCAGGCGCGGCGAGGAAAGCGGCGCCTTCCGCAGCGGCCTCGAAGAGGCGCATGCCTGGGCGATCATGGGAATGAACGTGTTCCTCGGCCTGCGCTACAGCATCTGGTCGGAGGACAGCTCGGCCGAAGAGGTCGCGGCGATCGCGCGCAGCTTCCTCGAACGCGGCATCGGAAAAGACCAGGCCTGAACCCGCAGAAAAGCGTCGATGACGCTCGAATCCGGCGCTCCCGAGAGCGCCGCGTTAGAACTTTCTCGATATTTTGGCGTTACTTACACTGCGCGGGCTCGACTCCATAGGCTGCAGTCGAGTCCGCCACCCCCACGGCCTGCGCGCACATTCGTTTGACGCCGCGGGGGCCGACGGACAGGCGCTGCGCGCAGCGCCTGTCCGTGCCGCTTCCGGCTCAGTTCTTGTGAACCAGCGTCACCGCGCCGCGACCTTCCATCCAGTCGGCCAGATTGCGGTGAAGGTTGATCACCTTCTGCTCCTGGTGCGGATTGGGCAGCGGGCCGCGGAAACCGCTCGACTTCATGCCCTTCTGGACGAACTCCATGTTCGAGAAGTCCTGCGCCAGGACCGAGCCCCAGTTCTCGCCCGTGGCCTCGGCATAGGTCCACTCGGTCTCGGGCTCCTCGCCCTCGGGGAAGCGCTCGAGCGCGTAGCTCTCGAACACGCACTGGTTCGGATCGTCGCCATAGGGGCGAACGCGGTAGCAGAGCGCGAAAGTCTCGCCGTGGAGGATGTTCTGGTTGGGCCAGAGCCCCCAGGCGAGCCCGCCCTCGGCCTTGATCTCGGGCGGGACTTCGGGCCAGATCACCCCGCGCGCGGCGTCGTCGGCCTTGGCCGACTTGATCCAGTGGGCGATGCATTCCTGCGCCGTCGCGGTTTCGGGCAGCTCGTCCTTGAGGCGGCTGGCGGCGTTGACGAGCGTCTCGGTCGAGGCCGAGTAGTTCACCGTCTCGTAGTTTTCCTTGATCAGCTCGTAGGTCGAGACGCGCGGATCGTCGCCCTTGCCGGCGCGGGTGGTGCCGGCGCTTTCGGCCATCTTGAACTTGGCGTCGCGCGTATCGTAGCTCGACACCGAGTGCAGCCCGTACTGCTTCGACAGCGCGTAATAGTCCCCATAGGCGAGCAGCTGGGTATGCGTGCCGGCGACGTGGTAGGGCTCGAGGAAGGCCTCGATCGCGGTCTTCCAGTTGCACGGATAGATCGCCCACTGGCGCCACTTGTAGCGCATCCCGGCAAGGTCGAAATGGTCGAGGATCTCGCCCGCACGACCCATCCAGTCCTTCAGCGACATCGCCTCGGGATCCATGTTGATGTAGATGAAGCCGCCCCAGGTATCGACCTTGACCTCGGACAGGCAGGTCATCTCCTTGGTCAGGCCGCCCTCGCCCCAGTCCTGCGGATCGAGGATATAGGTGTTCTGGCCGTCGAGATCGAAGGTCCAGCCGTGGAAGCCGCAGACGAAGCTCTTGCGGTTGTTGCCGCGGACGTCGTGTACGTGATCCTTGTGGATGCTGTGCGGGTTCGGGATCATGTCGGGCACCGAAACGAGCTGGCGGCCGCGGTGCGGACAGACGTTGTGGAAAGCCTTGAGGCTGCCGTCGTCCTTGCGCAGGACGATGATCGATTCCTCGGCGACGTTGTAGGTCATCCAGTCGCCGGGATTGGGAAGATCGGTCTCGCGCTCGACCATCTGCCAGATCTTCGGCCAGAGCAGCTTCTTCTCCGCCTCAAGATATTCCTTCGAAAGGAAGGCCTCGGTCGGGTAGGTCACCATGTCTTCCCGATCCATGACGTCGGGCTTGATGTTTTCGGGCTCGATCTTCGACAGCTCGTTCACGATCTTCTCCACTTCCGCCTGGCCGCCGGGCTTGAGCGCCCCGCGTACCGCTTATCGATGCCGACCCGTCCTACCGCAGATCCCCCCGCGATGAAACCGAGGAGCGTCCGGGCGTGTATCCGAAACAGGCCGTGGGCAGTCTCTATCACAATAAGAACGAATGATCATTCTTTTTTCTGAAAAAGAATGAGGGCCCGCACGGATCGCGCGAGCCCTCCGGATTTCAGTCGGCGCTGACCCTCTCGCGAACACGCAGGCCTGCGAGATCGCCCTTGTCGCGCCAGTCCTTGAGCATGGCCTGGAAATCGTGCCAGCCGAGGCCCCACTGGCGGAACAGCGCCCACTTGGGCTTGGTCTCGCCCTCGTTGTTGAAATAGCTCGGCGTGCATTCGAGCGTGAAGGCCGAATTGTCGGGCTCCATCGCCTCGAACCGCGCGACATAGGCGTCCTGCGCTTCTTTGGTGGTCTCGACCACATCGGCGCCGCGTGCCAGCGCCGTGGCGACGATGTGGGCGATATGCTCGCCCTGGCGGCCGATCATCTCGGTCACGCTCGAATTGAGACCGCCCTGGATATAGCCCATGAAGAACTGGTTCGGGAAACCGTGGGTCATCGTGCCGTGCAGGGTCACCGGACCGTCGCGCCAGTGATCGTAGAGCGACTGGCTGTCCTGACCCGCGATCACCGGAATACCCCAGCGGCGTTCGAGATCGCTGGTCACCTCGAAGCCCGAGGCGAAGATCATGCAGTCGATCTCGATCTCCTCGCCCTCGTGAACGAAGCCCTTCTCGGTCATCGCCTCGAGCCCCTGGGTCGCCGAAACGTCGATCAGCTTGACGTTGGGCTGATTGAAGGCCGGGTAATATTCGTCGTTCGACAGCGGCCGCTTGCAGAGGAAGCGGAACCAGGGCTTGAGCGCCTCGGCGGTCTCCTTATCCTCGACGATCGATTCCACGCGCTGGCGCATGCGCTCCATCACGCGGTAGTCCATCACCTCGCGGCGGGCCATGAACTCCTCGAGGCTGAGTTCGGGATAGCCCTCGGCATCGAGCTCGGCCTGCATGTTGCGCGCGATCTCGGTCCAGATGTCGCAGATCAGATCGGGCTCGCCGGGCTGGAAGAACTCCATCGCGGCGCGGTGGAAGTTGTCCTGGCGCGCGCGCTGCCAGCCGGGCTCCAGCGACGCTGCCCATTCGGGATCGGTCAGCGGGTTCGAGCGCTCGTCGATGTTCGAGGGCGTGCGCTGGATCACGTAGAGCTGCTTGGCGTACTTGGCGAGGTAGGGCACCGCCTGGACCGCGGTCGCGCCGGTGCCGAGGATGGCGACGCGCTTGTCCTTGAGCTTGTCCATCACCGGCGCGCCGTGCTGGCCGCCCGTGTAGTCATAGTCCCAGCGCGCGGTGTGGAACATCTTGCCCTTGAAGCTGTCGATGCCCTTGATGCCCGGCAGCTTGGGCATGTTGAGCACGCCGCAGGCCATGACCACGAAGCGCGGGCGGAATTCGTCGCCGCGGTTGGTGCCGACGCGCCAGCGACCGATGGCATCGTCCCACTTCAGCGAGGTGATCAGCGTGTGGAACACGCCCTTTTCGGCAAAGCCGAAGGTCTCGGCGATGCGTTTGCAGTGGGCGTAGATCTCGGCGCCGTCGGAGAACTTCTTCGAGGGCATCCAGCCGGTCTCTTCGAGCAGCGGCAGGTAGCAATAGGCGTCATTGTCGCACTGGATGCCGGGATAGCGATTCCAGTACCAGACGCCGCCGAAATCACCGGCGTGGTCGATGTTGCGGAAGTTGGTCACGCCCTGCTGGGTCAGGTGATAGGCCGCGAGCAGTCCCGAGAAACCGCCGCCGAGGATCAGCACGTCGAGTTCGTCGAACATCGGCTCGCGCGGCTCGATCTCGCGATGCGGATCGGTCGCATAGAGATCCTGCATCTCGCCCGAAACCTTGACGTACTGCTCCTGCCCGCGGGTCTGCATGCGCTTGTCGCGCTCGACCGCGTACTTCGCGCGGAGTGCGGGAATGTCGAGCGTGTCAGCGGCGGGGACGTTGGTGGTCAGGCAGGTCATGATCGCTCCCATGGATTCGTTGGGCGCGACATAATTTATAATCAACAGTGATGTCTATTATAAATTATGTATCCCATTCCCGCAGAACCGCGGACGGAGCATACGCCGCCAGGCGCAACGACAAAGGGCACGCCCGACCGGACGTGCCCCTTCACCATGCTGCAAATGGCCGCTCCTCGCTCCGGGCGGGAATTCAGCTCACAGCAGCTTGCGCCCGGCCACCGGCACTTCGGCCTTGAGCACGGTCCCCGTCGCGGACTCGGTGAAATAGATCGTGCGATTGCCGGGCCCGCCATAGGCGAGGTTCGTGGTCATCCGCCCCTTGGGCGACTTGATCCGCAAGGTGGGCTCGCCATAGGCGTCGAACAGCCAGACCGAGCCCATGCCGACGTGACAGACCGCGAGGCCGTCGTCCTCGTCGATGGTGATGCCGTCGGGGCCGTGGCCGCCCGACAGCTGGATGAAGATGCCGACCTTGCCCGTCGAGCCATCGGCGTTGAAGTTGATCTTCCAGATCTGGTTGGCGCGCGTCACCGCGAGGTAGAGCGCGTTCTCGGACTTGTTGAGCACGAGACCGTTGGGACTCGGGATCTTGTCGAGCACGAGGTCGAGCTTGCCCGTCGCGGCGCGCAGGCAATAGACGCGGCCATAGGCGTCGGCGAGGCTCGATTGCGCCTGGTCGGTGAAATAGACGTCGCCGTTCTTCGCGACGCAGAGATCGTTGCAGCCGCGGAACGGCTCGAGCAGCCGACGCGTCAGATAGGGCTCGACCGTACCCTTGGCCGGATCGAACTTCATGATGCCATTCTTGAGGTCGGCGATCAGCGCGGTGCCGTCGGCCAGGAACTTGAGACCGTTGGGATAGCCATCGTATTCGGCGCCGACCGAGACCGTACCATCCTGCGCGATCTTGAACACGCGGCCCCAGGGAATGTCGGTGACCCAGAGATCGCCTGCCGCATCGAAGCACGGCCCTTCGAGGAAAGTCGGCGTCGCATTGCCGTGTACCTGCACCGAAGCCCAGTCCGACTTGCGGGTCCCATAGCTCAGCGCCTCGGGGATCACAGCAAAGACCTCTGCCTCGACGCTTGGCGGAATGGGATACATTTTTTACTCTCCTGTCACAAAAGGGATGCACCCAGCCGCAGCACGGCCTATAGGCACCGCCAGTGATTCTTGTCGCATATGGCGCTTATTATGAGTTGCCCGGCGGTGGAAGAGCTTTCAAGCTTCGGCTAGAACCGGAGATGGATCGGATACGTTCGACCCTACCGGGCGAGAGGACAAGCGATGGGCAAATACATTCACCTGGTCAGCTTCCAGATCAATTCCCCGATCAACCACACGGTCCTGTCCTGGGCCGCGCCCGAGGACAACCGGCTCCAGGCACTCGGCGACATGAGCCTGTGGATCGACATGGCCAAGACGCTCGAGCGCGGCCTGTTCGACGCGATCTTCTTCGCCGACACGCCCGGCGTGTTCGACCGCTACATGGACCGCATGGACGACGCGATCCGCTATGGCGTCTGCTGGCCGACGATGGACCCGGTGACCCTGCTCGGCGCGATCGCCGGCGCGACCTCGCACCTCGGTCTCGCCGCCACGGTCTCGACCGGGCCGCACCACCCCTATTCGGTGGTCCGCCAGCTCTCGACGCTCGACTACATGAGCGGCGGCCGCGTCGGCTGGAACATCGTCACCGGCCACCTGCGCGGCGAGCATCGCGCCTATGGCCTCAAGGAACTGCCGCACGACGAGCGCTACGACCGCGCCGAGGAATACATGGATATCTGCTACGCGCTGTGGGACAGCGTGGGCGAAGGCGCGGTGATCGCCGACAAGGCCAGCGGGATCTTCGCCGATCCGAGTAAGGTCAAGCGCATCGAGCACGCGGGCCAGTATTTCAACTGCAACACCGTCGCCCCTGCCCTGCCGAGCCCGCAGGGTCGCCCGGTGCTGTTCCAGGCCGGCTCCTCGGGCCGCGGCCAGGCCTTCGCGATGAAGCACGCCGACGTGGTCTTCGCGATCCAGCCGAACATCCCGGGCATGAAGAAGTTCATGGACGACTTCCGCACCACCGCCGGCCAACTCGGCCGCACCCCGGCGCCCGGCGTCACCTTCGGCATTCAGCCGGTGATCGCGGGCACCGAGGAAGAGGCGAAGAAGAAGCTCAACGACATCGTCGAGCGAATCCCGCTCGAAGGCGCGATCGCGCGGCTTTCGGGCACGATGGGCGTCGACTTCTCGGGCATGGAGCTCGACCAGCCGCTGGTCGAGATGCAGACCCAGGGCTCGCAGGGGCTGATGAAGGCCTTCTCGAACATCGTCGGCGACAAGCCGCTGACCCTGCGCGATGTCGCGATCAAGTGGGGCCTCGCCGTCGGCATGCCGCAGCTCGTCGGCTCGCCCGAACAGGTCGCCGACCAGCTCGAGACGATCTGGCGCGAGACGGGTTGCCACGGCTTCAATGTCACCCCCAACATCATGCCCGTGTCGATCGACGACTTCGTCAACGAGGTCGTGCCGATCCTGCAGAAGCGCGGCGTCTACCCGACCGAATACCTCGGCAAGACGCTGCGTGAGAACGTGGAACTCGCCTGAACCATGACCCGCGAAATCGTCTACATCGTCGATCCGATCCATGCCGCCGGCGTCGAGCGGATCGGCGCCGCGCACGAGGTGGTGCTGCCCGAGCAGGGACCGCTTCACGGCGGCGCCGACCCGCGCGTCGCCGAGGCGAGCTATATGGTCATCCGCACGACGGAGCTGCCCGAAAGCCTGATCGCGTCGATGCCCAGGCTCAAGGCGATCGTGAAGCACGGTGCCGGGGTCGACAACATCCCGATCCCCTTCGCCAGCGAGCGCGGCATCCAGGTCTGCAACACCCCCGGCGGCAACAATTCGACCGCCGTGGCCGAAGGCGCGGTCACGCTGATGCTGGCCGTGCTGCGCCGCGTGCGCGAGATGGACGCGGTTGTGCGCGAGGATCGCTGGAACGAGCGCTGGAAGACGCGGTTGGGTGATCTGACCGAGGCACGGGTCGGCCTGATCGGCTTCGGCCGCATCGCGCGCTTCACCGCCAGGATCTGCGGCGCCGGCTTCGGTGCCGAGCTCGGCGTCTACGATCCGATGCTGTCGGACGATGACGTGATCTCCGCCGGCGCCACGCCGATGAGCCTCGACGACCTGCTCGGCTGGGCCGACGTGATCTCGATCCACGTGCCGCTGACCGACGGTACGCGTAACATGATCGGCGCCGCGCAGTTCGATAAGATGAAGCCCGGTGCGGTGATCGTGAACACCAGCCGCGGCGGCATCATCGACGAAGCCGCCCTGGCTGAAGCGCTCAAGGCCGGCACGATCGGCGGCGCCGGGATCGACGTGTTCGAGGCCGAGCCGCCGCCCGCCGACCACCCGCTGTTCGCGCTCGACAACGTCGTGCTCGGCCCGCATGTCGCCGGCGTCACCGAGGCGAGCATGAAGCACATGGCGCTGCACTGCGCGCAAGTCGTCGAAACGATCCAGCGCGGCGAACGCCCCGCGACCCTGCTGAACCCGGAGATTCTCCCGTGAAGCCCACCAAGTCCGTCATCTACCGCCAGATCCCGCGCCCCGACCCGGCGCTGCTCGCGCGTGCGGCCGAATTCGGCGTGGCCGACCTGCACGGCGCGCTGGGCCTCGTCGCCGGACGCATGAGCCTGATGAGCCCGAATATGAATCCGATCGCCCCCGGCCAGAAGCTCTGCGGCCCGGCGATCACCGCCTGGAACTTCCCCGGCGACAACTTGGCGATCCACATCGCGCTCGACACCGCGCAGGCGGGCGACGTGCTGGTCTTCACCAACGGCGGCGGCCACCAGGGCGCGCTGTGGGGCGACGTCGCCTGCGGCTTCGCGGTCAAGAAGGGCGTCGCCGGCGCCGTGGTCCACGGCGCCTGCCGCGACACCGACGCGATCCGCGAGCTCGGCTTCCCCGTCTGGTCGACCCACGTCTCGGTCGAACAGCCCGAGAAGCGTGGCCCGGCCGCGGTCAACGTGCCCGTCGTCGCCGATGGCGTGCTGGTCGAACCCGGTGACGTGGTCGCCGCCGACGCCGACGGCGTCGTCGTGATCCCGCTGGCGCTGCTGGCGCAGACCGTCGCCGGCGCCGAGGCGCGCGCCGCCAACGAGGTCAAGATCCGCGCGCGCATCGCCGCGGGCGAGCTGCCGCTCGACATCCTCGGCATCCGCAATACGATCGAGACGCTCGGCATCGAGCAGATCGACGGCACCTGGCAGGACGGCCAGGGCTGATCGCGGCCGAACGGGGGATGATGACTTGAAGCCGGCCTACAACATCTGGGACCTGCGCGATCAGGCGAAGCGCAAGATCCCGAAGGCGATCTGGGAATTCATCGAGCGCGGCAGCGAGGATGACATCCTGATCCGGCACAACAACGAAGCGCTGCGCGCGATCAAGTTCGACCTGCGCACCTTGCGCGACGTCACCAAGCGCGACATGTCGATCGAGCTGTTCGGGAAGACCCGCCCCAGCCCGCTGATCATCGCCCCCACCGGCATCGCCGACCTGGCCTGCTATCACGGGGAAAGCGCCATCGCCGGCGCGGCTGCGGCGGCGGGCCTGCCGTTCAGCCTGGCCACGAGTTCGACCACCAGCGTCGATACGATCGCGCAGATCACGTCTGGCGGGACCGGCTTCTGGCAGCAGATGTACCTGTGGGAACGCCGCGACCTGTCGTGGCAGGTGGTCGACCGCGCGGCAGAACTCGGTGCCGAGGCGCTGATCGTAACGGTCGACGTGCCGATCTGGCCCAACCGTGAATTCAACAAGCGCAACGGCATGGCCAACCCGATCAAGGCCAATCCACTGCTCGCCTGGTCGATCATGCAGAAGCCCGGCTGGATGACGACGGTGCTCGGCCGCTACGTGCTGAACGGCGGCCTGCCGACCTTCGCCAACTATCCGGCGGAAGTGGCGAAGACCGGCCGCGTGACCAATTCGCCCTCGGTGACCTGGGACGACGTCCGCGAACTCAAGCGCCGCTTCCCGGGCAAGCTGCTGCTCAAGGGCATGCTCAACCGCGAGGACGTGATCGCCGCGGCCGACCATGGCGTCGACGGCGTGGTCGTCTCGAACCACGGCGGCCGCACCTTCGACGCGGCGCCGGCCTCGATCGAGGTCCTGGCCGAAATCGTCGATGCCGTCGGCGATCGCATGACGGTGATCTTCGACAGCGGCATCCGCCGTGGCAGCGACGTGCTCAAGGCCATGGCGATAGGCGCCCACGCGGTGATGATCGGCCGCGCGACGCTCTATGGCGCCGGCGCCGGCGGCCAGCCGGGCGCCGCCCGCGCGATCGATATCCTCAAGGAAGAGATCAGCACGGCCATGGCGATGGTCGGCGCGACCAGCCTGCGCGAACTCGACCGCGGCTTCCTGCGCCGCGAGACCGTGCCCGGGCTCTAACTCTCGGGGTACACCCCGCCGAGCACCGTATCGAAGTGCTGCTTGACCAGTTCGTTGCACTGGCAGGCGCGCGCGCGCAGGGCTTCGGGCTCAAGCACCTTCAGACCGCCACGGCGGGTCTGGATCACGCCATCGGCCTTGAACCGCTGGACCACGCGGCTGGCATAGGAGCGACCGATGCCCATCATAGCGGCCAGTTGCTCCTGCGTCATCGTGATCTCGGACTCGCCGGTTCGCTCCATCGCCGCGGTCAGCCATTTCGCCGCGCGCTGCTCGATCGTGTGCGTAGCGTTACAGGCCACGGCCTGGAACACCTGCGCCATCATGCAATCAGCATAGCGCGCGAAGAGTTGGCGGATCTGTGGCGATTCCTCCTTGATCTTCTCGAGATCGGCCGAGGCGATGCGAAAGAAGCTGCCCTCGTGCATCACGCAGGAGCGCGCGTAACATGGCACCCGCCCCTGGCTGACGATGCCGCCGAGCGCGCCCTCGCGCCCGACCATCGTCGTCTCGACGACTTCGCCGTTTTCCATCGTGACGAGGAACACCGCCAGCGCCGCGTCGCGCGGAAAGTAGGCATGGCGCACGACCTCACCGGGCTCGTAGATCGATTCGCCTGCGGAAAGCTGGACCTCGGTAACGAACGGTTTGAGCAGCGCGCGGTCCTTCTGTCGCAGCGCTCCCAGCAAATTGCTGCCCTCCAGCATCCCCTAACCTCTTCACGCCAAACTAAAACCCCATCTCGGGCGAACGGTGCAGGCGAAGAAAAGTTCCACGAAAATGACCACAAGTGGACAGACAGCTCGGAACTATGTGCTATGGTGCACATAGGCCGCACTGTCGCTTCGATGCGGGAGCAAGCGCGGCCAGCGGGCATCCTGATCGCCGCAAAATGTCGCACGCAAGGGTCGTGCTCGATTCGCCAGCGGGGCAACCACCGCCGATCGCACGAATCGCGCCTCCTGCCGCATCGCGAACTTTTCTTGTGGTCTAAGATGAGAAATATAGGTCGGATCGGGTACGGATAGATGGCAGAAGTTCCGCGGACGGCGCTCGTCGTCGAAGACAATATGATCATCGCCATGGAGGCCGAGGAAATCCTGCGCGACCTCGGCTATGAAGATTGTCATGTCTGCGGTTCGGTCCGCAGCGCTCTCAAGCTGATTGCCGACCATCCGATTACTTTCGCCCTGCTCGACATCGACCTGGGCAGCGAGACCAGCGAGGAAATCGCCTCGACGCTTCTCTCTCAGGGCACGCCGTTTATCTTCGCGAGCGGCTACAACGAATATCCCGAACTCGCCAAGGACCTGATCGAGGTGCCGGTGGTGACCAAGCCATACACCGCGAGCGACGTCGCCGGCGTGATCGAGAAGCTGGGGCTCTAGCCCGTCCCCAACGCCGCGATCGCGCGCGGCGTTTCCAGGAAATCGATTAGCCCGCGCTCCACGCGGCTGAGCCATTGCGTCTTGCGCGGCAATTGCTCGGGCAGTTCGGCGATCGGTGCCTCGCCCTTGGCCGCCGCCGTGACCGCGGGGTGGATGTAGGACTTGCGCACGATCGCCGGCGTATTGCCCAAGTGCTCGGACACCGTCGCCAGCATGGCCTTGAGCGGCACGTCGGGATTCTCCACGAGCATGCCGAAGGCCAGCGCCGAAGCGGTCCAAGTGCGAAAATTGCGCGCGGTGAAGGCCTCGCCCATCGTCTCGCGCAGGTAGTCGTTGACCTCGGCGCTATCGACGGGCTCGACGCTACCGTCGTCGGGATCGACATATTGGAACAGGTGCTGACCGGGTAGGTCCTGCATCTTGCGCACGCAGCGGATCAGCGCCGCGTCGCTGCAGGCGATCTCCTGCTGCTTGCCCGACTTGCCGCGGAAGCGCAGCCGCAGCAGCCGTCCTTCGATCTTGGCATGGCGGTTGCGCAGGGTCGTCGCGCCGTAGCTCTTGTTCTCGCGCACGTAGCACTCGTTGCCGACCCGGATCGCGCCGGTATCGAGCAGCGCGACCACCGAAGCGACCGCGCGGTCGCGCGTCAGCTTGCGGCCGGCCAGATCCTCGGCAACGCGTTCGCGCAACTTGGGCAGGGCACGCCCGAAAGGCGCGCAGAGCTCGAACTTTCGCGCCTCGCGCTCCTGTCGGTAGTCGGGGTGATAGCGATACTGCTTGCGCCCGCGCGCATCGAAGCCGACCGCCTGCAGATGCGCATCGGCGCGCGGCGCGAACCAAGCGTCGCGATAGGCCGGCGGCAGCGCCACGCGGTTGAGCCGCACGACTTCGTCGGGATCCCTGATGCGCTGACCTTTCGGATCGAAATAAGCCCACTTGCCGCGGAGCAGCCGCCGCGTGATCCCGGGCGTGCTGTCATCGACGAAGGTCAGCGAGGCGCGCGAAACTCTGTCCAGCATGACCCTGCAACGCATGGCCCGCAAAAGAGTTGTCGAACGCTGGACAAAATCCCAGACGGAACATATAAAGAACTTATGCCGCATATGTCGTTGAAACAGAAGCTGGAAGTTCTCGCCGACGCCGCCAAGTACGACGCCTCCTGCGCCTCGTCGGGCACCGCTAAGCGCGACTCTCGCGGCGGCGGCATCGGCTCGACCGAGGGCATGGGCATCTGCCACGCCTATGCGCCCGACGGCCGCTGCATCTCGCTGCTCAAGATCCTGCTCACCAATGTCTGCGTGTTCGATTGCCACTACTGCATCAACCGCAAGAGCTCGAACGTGCGCCGCGCGCGCTTCACGGTCGACGAGGTCGTCCAGCTCACCTTGGGCTTCTATCGCCGCAACTACATCGAGGGGCTGTTCCTCTCTTCGGGGATCATCCGCTCGTCCGACTACACGATGGAGCAGATCGTCGAAGTGGCACGGCGGCTGCGCGAGGATCACCAGTTCCACGGCTATATCCATCTCAAGACGATCCCCGATGCCGATCCCGCGCTGATCGAGGCGGCGGGGCGCCACGCCGATCGCATTTCGATCAACGTCGAGCTGCCGACCGTGGCCGGGCTCAAGCGGCTCGCGCCGGAAAAGTCGGCCGATCGCATCGGCAGCGCCATGGCGGGGATGAAATCGGCGATCGTCGACGCGCACGACGCCAGCCGGCGCTACAAGGCCGCGCCGCGCTATGCGCCGGCGGGCCAGTCGACGCAGATGATCGTCGGCGCCGACGCCGCAACCGACAGCCAGATCATCTCCAGCGCCTCGGGCCTCTACGAAAGCTTCGGCATGCGCCGTGTCTATTACTCGGCCTTTTCGCCGATCCCCGATGCCAGCGCCGTACTGCCGCTCAAGCGCCCGCCGCTGCTGCGCGAGCATCGGCTCTACCAGTCCGACTGGCTGATGCGCTTCTACGGCTTCCGCGCCGAAGAGGTCGGCGCCGCGACCGAGGATGGCATGCTGCCGCTCGACATCGATCCCAAGCTCGCCTGGGCGCTCAAGTTCCGCGACCGCTTCCCGGTCGACGTCAACCGCGCCGATCGCGAGCTGCTGCTGCGCGTGCCCGGGCTCGGCACCAAGGCGGTCGACACGATCCTTGCGGCGCGGCGGCACCGCCGGCTGCGGCTCGACGATCTCGGCCGGCTGACGCGTTCGGTGACCAAGCTGCGCCCCTTCATCACCACGGCCGATTGGCGCCCCGCCGCGCTGATCGACCGCGCCGACCTGCGCGCGCGTCTGGCCCCACCCACCGAGCAGCTAGAACTTTTCGCCGCCTGAGCCGTTGACCCTGCGAAGCTCAAGAGAGCCCGAACTCAGGAGAAAAGTGTCATGGCCGAAGCCCGTATCTTTGCCGACCTGAAGAAGGATCACGATCGCCAGCGCAAGCTGCTCGAAGACCTGGGCGAGACCCAGGGCGCGAGCGACGAGCGCAAGGAACTGTTCGAGACGCTGCGCCGCGAACTCCAGGCCCACGCCGCGGCCGAGGAGGAATCGCTCTATGCGACGATGCTCGGCTGCCCCGACCTGCGCGAGGACGCGCGCCATTCGGTCAGCGAACACAAGGAGGTCGACGACATGCTCGGCGAGCTGGTCGAGATGGACATGAGCTCGAGCGGCTGGCTCATGAAGTTCAAGGAGATGCGCCACCGCTACCTCCACCACATCGACGAGGAAGAGGAAGAGATGTTCCCCGCCGCGGCCAAGGGCCTGACCAAGGAGGCCGAGGATCGCATCGCCAAGGTGTTCGAGAAGCGCAAACCGCGCGAGCTCGAACGCGCTGCTGCCGAAATGCCCGGTGACGCCCGCGAATAGCTCGACGCCCGAGAGTAAACCCGCCCCTGCCAGCCGTGCGCGTTTCCTGACCGTGCGGCTGGCGGCCGAGGACGATTTCGACGGCTGGCGCGACGCCGCACGCCGCCTTGCCGGGGCGGCCATTCCGCCCGACATGGTGATCTGGCAGGTCGGCGAACACGGCGGCGAGCTTTTCGCCGATGCCCTGCCCCTGCCGCCACCGCCGAAGACCGAGCTGCGCGTGTCGCGGGCCTTCGTCGAACTGGCGCAATCGGCGATCCTGCATCGCGATCCCGAGCGCTTCGCGCTGCTCTATCGCCTACTGTTGCGCCTCGCGAACCACACGGCGTCGATCGAAGATCATGCCGATCCGCTGATCCGGCGGATCGAGATGCTGGCCAAGGCCGTGCGGCGCGACATGCACAAGATGCACGCCTTCGTCCGCTTCCGCGAACTCGACGATGAGTTCGTCGCCTGGTTCGAGCCCGAGCACCACATCGTCCGCGCCAATGCCGGCTTCTTCGTCCGTCGCTTCGCGGCGATGCGCTGGTCGATCCTGACGCCCGAGGTGTCGCTGCACTGGAACGGCGAGATCCTGCACGAAGGCCCCGGCGCTGATCGCTCGCAGGCGCCCGACGGCGACGTGCTCGAAGAGGTATGGAAGGCCTACTATGCGTCGATCTTCAATCCGGCACGGCTCAAGGTCGGCGCCATGCTTAAGGAAATGCCGCGCAAGTACTGGAAGAACATGCCCGAGGCCGAGCTCATCGCCCCGCTCATCGCCGGCGCCCAGGCGCGCGAGGCGGGCATGACCGCGCAGGTCGTCCCCGAGCCCGAGCGGGCGCGCACGCTCTCCGGCCTGCGCGAGGAAGCTCAGGCCTGCCGCCGCTGCCCGCTTTGGCAGGACGCGACGCAATGCGTGTTCGGCGAAGGCCCGACCGACGCCAGGATCATGGTGGTCGGCGAGCAGCCGGGCGATGAGGAGGACAAGGCCGGGCATCCCTTCGTCGGCCCTGCCGGCGAGGTTCTGGCGCGCGCGATGGACGAGGCCGGGATCGACCGCGGCCGCATCTGGCTGACCAATGCGGTCAAGCATTTCAAATTCGTCCGGCGCGGCAAGCGGCGCATCCACCAGTCGCCGACCGCCGGCGAGATCCAGGCCTGCAAGTGGTGGCTCGACCAGGAAATCGGTCTGCTGCGCCCCAAGGCGACCGTCATGCTCGGCGCCAGCGCGATCCGCGGCGTGACGGGCAAGGCCGGCGCGGTCGGAGCATTGCGCGAACACGGCCTACCGCTGGCTCACGGAATTGGCATCGCCTCCTATCACCCGTCCTATATCCTGCGGCAGCCCGATCGCGACGCCTCCGACCAGGCCTATGCCGCGCTAGTCACCGACCTGCGCCGCGCCGGTTCGGAAGCTGGATCGGACTGAGACAGAAGCTTGAGACATGGGCGCGGAAATACGGCGAATTGCCGGAACGAGCCCCCGGCCCCCGCGTTGATCCTGCACAAGCGCCCGAGGCGTCCGTCAAAGAGCAGGAGAGACCGATGAAAAAGGAACTGCGCGAGGAATTCTGGCACGCGTTTGAGAAGAGCCCCTTCATCATGCTGCGGCTCGAAGGCAACGGCGGCCACGCCGAACCGATGACCGCCCAGCTCGACAAGGAAGCGATCCACACGATCTGGTTCTTCACCTCGAAGGACAACCGCATTGCCGCCGGTGGCCGGGCCATGGCGCAGTTCTCGGCCAAGGGCCACGACGTCTTCGCCTGCCTCGCCGGCAATCTGGTGGAGGAGACCGACCAGGCGCGGATCGACAAGCACTGGTCGAAGGAGGTCGAAGCCTGGTTCCCGCAGGGTCGCCACGATCCCAACCTCAAGATGCTGCGATTCGAGATCGACGACGCCGAGGTCTGGACCGTCGAACTCGGCCTGTTCGGCACCTTCAAGATGCTGACCGGGCAGGAGGTCAAGTCGAGCGAGATGGGCCAGCACGCCACGGGCCTGGTCTGACACGCGGTCGCAGAGGGATAGGAACGTGAGCGAAGCCTGGTCGAGCCTGGGCGCAGAAGCCCGGCGGCTGGCGATCCTGCGTTCCTATCCGGTCGACCGCCCCGGCATCGGCGAACAGCTCGATCGCCTGGCCTCGCTGGCGGCCAAGCTGTGCGACGCGCCGATCGGTCTCGTCAGTCTGGTCGAGGCAGATCGGCAAAGGTTCGTCGGGCGCAGCGGGCTCGAAGTCGAGGGCACGCCGCGCGAGCAGGCCTTCTGCGATCTCGGCCGGCTGGCCGACGACGGCATGATCGTGCCCGACGCGCGCGACGATTCGCGCTTCCGCGACAATCCGCTGGTGACCGGCGATCCAGGTATCCGGCTCTATGCCAGCCAACCGCTGCGATCGCTCGAAGGCGCGCCGCTGGGCACGCTCTGCGTCATCGACACGCGCGCGCGCACCGACCTGACCCATGAGCAAATCCAAGGCCTGCGCACCCTCGCCGATGCGGTGATGGGCCTGCTCGAACGCTGGCGGCTCGATACGCGCAGCCGCGCCGACGCCGCGCGTTCGAAAACCGCGCTGCACGACCTCGAACAGCGGTTCCGGGTCATGGCAGACGTGATGCCGCAGATGGTCTGGTCGAGCCTAGCCAGCGGCCGCTCCGACTACTTCAACCGCTTGTGGTGCGACTATACCGGCATGCCGGCCGAAGCGAGCTATGGCGAAGGCTGGATGCAGTTCCTCCATGCCGACGATCTGGCCGAGGTCGAACGGGTCTGGCACGAGGCGGTGCGCACCGGCGGCACCTACGAGCTCGAATACCGCCTGCGCCGCGCCGACGGCGAATATCACTGGATGCTCGTGCGCGGCATGCCGATGCGCGACGAGCGCGGCGAGATCTATCGCTGGCTCGGCACCTGTACCGACATCCACGAGCACAAGGCCGCGGCCGAGCAACACGCGCTGCTGACGCGCGAGCTCAGCCACCGCATCAAGAACATCTTCGCGGTGATCGGCGGGCTCATCACCTTGTCACTGCGCCGCAGCCCCGCGCTGACCGAACTCGGCGGCGATCTCCAGCAGCGTGTGCTGGCGCTGGGCCGCGCGCACGACTTCGTCCGCCCGCACAGCGAGCAATCGCGCTCGGCGCTTTCGCACAACAGCCTGTTCGGCATGCTCGAAAGCCTGCTCGCCGCCTATCAGACAGCCCCGGGCGAACGCATCGCGCTGCAGGGCGAGGACGTGCGCATCGACGACCGCTCGACCACCCCGCTGGCGCTGTTCTTCCACGAGCTGGCGACCAATGCCGCGAAATACGGCGCGCTCGCCACCGAAACCGGCCGGATCACGATCGTCTCGACCCCGGCGGAAGACTGCGTCGAACTATCCTGGCACGAGAGCGGCGGACCGCCGGTAAAGCCAGATCCCGCGCCGGGCTTCGGTTCGCAGCTGATCGAGATCAGCACCACGCGCCAGCTCGGCGGCACACTCCGGCAGGACTGGCACGAGGACGGCCTGCAGGTCAGCGCCCGCATCCCGCTGCAGATGATGGCGCGCTGATTACCCCAGCGAGGCGATCAGGTCTTCGATCCCGACCGTGGCGAAGCCGATCGCGCTGTCCGAGATGCCATAGGGCATGAACAGCGTCTCGCCGACCTTCATCGCGCCGCAAGTGTAGACCACGTTGGGCACGTAGCCCTCGCGGTCGCTGTCCTTGGGCGAAAGGATCGGCTTCTCGCTGCGCGCAAGCACCTTCGAGGGAATGTTGCGATCGAGCAGGATCGCACCGATCGAATACTTGCGCATCGCGCCGACGCCGTGGGTCAGCACCAGCCAGCCGTGATCGGTCAGGATCGGGCTGCCGCAATTGCCGATCTGAATGAATTCCCAGGGGAACTTAGGTTCAAGCAGCAGCACCCCGTCGTCGTCCCAGCGGTCGATCCGATCCGAGGACAGCAGGTAGAGGTTCTTCCCGTCCTGACGACCGATCATGTAATAGGAGCCGCCGAGCTTCTCGGGGAACAGCGCCAGCCCTTTGTTGCGCCCCGCCCGCCCCTCGATCGGGCGCAAGCGGAAATCGCGGAAATCGCGGGTGGTCATCAGTTCGGAACGGATCTCGCGGCCGTTGTAGGCGGTATAGGTGCCCACCCATTCGAAAGTGCCGTCGCCATTGTCAAAATGGACCAGGCGCAGGTCTTCCAGCCCGCCGCGCTGATGCTCGGTGATGGGAAAGATCACCGAACCCGATAGCGTCGATTCGGGATGACGCCGGACGTGGACGTCGTCCGCCACCTCGGGCGCGTGATCGTGCAGCATCGACACCGCCGTGGCGACATTCGGTTGCGGCCAGAGGTCGAACACACCGTCAGGCTCGACGATTCCTTCGCGGAAGGCGATCGAGCTGATGTGCCCTTCCCCCACCGCGCGCATCGACATGACGAAGCGCACGGCCCCGCCGGTCAGCCCCGACTGATCGGGATGCACGACCACGCTGGGGTTCATCAGCGCCGCGGCCTGGTAAGAATATTCGTGGCAGAAATAGGCGCCGATCAGCCGGCTGCGCTCGAGCGACAGCGTCTTGGGCAGGCGCAAGGTCGCCGAAACCTCGGCCGCGCGTTCGTCGAACACGCGTTCGGTTTGCCAGTGCCGCTCGGAAAAGTCCGACAGGATCGCGCGATACTCGGCGTGGACCTCCTCGTCGCTGAGCGCGAGGATGTCCGAAACCAGCCGTCCCGCGCGCGAGGAGCTGTGGCCCGAGGCCTGCCAGCCCAGATGGAACGGCCGGATCACCACGCGCGACGGCGTCGCGACCAGCTTGCGCTCGTGCAGGTTCAACAGGCCACTACCCGAACCGGGCTCGGGCAGGGCCTCTGCATCATCCTTGATGGCTCTGAGCCGCATCTTCCCTCCAGTCGGGACCGGCACATCCCAGCATTTGCTCGAAACCATAATAGGCCAGTTGGAACGCGAGCAGCGATTCCGCGCCGACGTTCTGGTTCGCGCCGAGCGGAGTCACCCCGTCCATGCACGAGCCGAGCTGCAGATCGGCCAGCGGCACGTTGCGATCGTTTTCGCCGAGGAACCAGCGATAGGCGCGGCGTCCGTGTTCGAGCCACAGGGTCGAGGCCGGATCGCAGCGCCGCGCCGCGGCACAGGCGTCGATCGCCGCCCAGGCTTCGAGCGGTTGCTGATCGAACGGCAGGATGTCGCCGCCACGGCCGAAGCTCTCCGAACCGACCGGGCGGAACTGCCCCCCCGCGCCGCACTGGTTGGCCATGACCCAGCGCAGGCTGTCGAGCCCCGCTTCGATCCAGGCCGGCCGGCCGCTGACCCGGCCGCAATCGATCAGCGCCTGCGACAGGCGCGGGTTGTCGTAGCCGATCACCGTCTCGAACCAGGTCCAGTCGGGCCGGCGCGTGCGGCACAGCAGCTTTTCGAGCATGTCGCCGCAGCGCCCGACGATCGCCTGCGCGACGCGGTTGCCAGCATCGACCTCGAGCAGCGCGGCAGCGCCCAGCGCGGCGAACGCGATCGAACGCGGCGCCTCGAACTCGAAAGCGATTTCGGCGTGGCTGGCGAAACCCTGTGCGGCCCAGTTGCGCAGACCGACGATGCGCGAGTGCGCCGCGGTGTCGCCCAGTGCCCAGATCGCGCGACCGTTGCTGTCTTCCGAACCGACGTCCTCGCACCACGAGCGATCGTAGTTCATGAAGTTGCGGAAGCGCTTTGCATCGGGGTTCCAGGCATATTGCAGGAACGATGCGAAGGTGCTCGCCCGCCGCAGTTCCTCGCCCGGGCTGCGCCAGGGCACGCGGTTGACCAACATCAGCGCACGGACGTTGTCGTCGAGGCAATAGCCGTGATGGCGGTTGGGCACGGCATAGTGCCCATGCTGGAGCATGCCGGTACCGTCGCAGAGTGCATCGAAGGCGGCGAGCCCCGGCGCGATCCGCTCGACCGTCGCCGGCAGGGCCCTCCCCGGCGCCACCGCGGTTTCGAGCATGGCCTTGGCATTGGCCGCGAAATGCCGCCAGATCGTCTGCCGGCCTCGCCGATAGGTGCGCAGTTGCAAGGCCTCGAGCTCACCCTGATGATCGAGCAACCGCGTGACGGCCTGGGCGATCGCCTCGGCATCGCTGGGCTCGACAAGCATTCCACCCGTGTCCGACAGCAGCTCGCGCGCATGGATATAGGGGGTGGAGACAATCGCCCGCCCCAGCGCGACGGCATAGGAGAGCGTGCCCGAAGTCGCCTGCTGGAGGTTGAGATAGGGCGTCATGTAGATGTCGCAGTCCTCGAGCATCGCGACGAGTTCGTCGGTGTCGAGGAAGCGGTTGACCCACTCGATATGCCCGCCGACGCCGAGGCTTTCGGCCAGGGCTTCGAGGCTCTGGCGATAGGCCTCGCCGTGCCGGCGCAATTCGTTCGGATGCGAGACGCCAACGATGCGATAGACGACCTCGGGATGCCGCGCGACGATCGCCGGCAGAGCCTCGATCGCGGTTTCCAATCCCTTGCCCGGTCCAAGCAGACCGAAGGTCATCAGCCGGCGCACTGTTCCGCCGTCGTCGAAGTGCGACAGACGCAGCGGCCGATCGGGCGCGCCGTGTTCGATCACGCTCACTCGATCTGCCTGCGCCTCGTAGCGCTCGATCAGCAGACGGCGCCCGGTCTGGCACATTACCATGATGTGGCTCGCGCGCGCTACCAGCCGGCGAGTGATCGCGTCTTGCTTGGCCGACGGATGCGACAGCACGGTGTGCAAGGTGACGATCAGCGGCGCCGCGATCCGCTCGACGAGGCCGAGCACCTGCTCGCCGCAATCACCGCCGAAGATGCCGAATTCGTGCTGGAGCCAGACGGCATCGACGCCGTCCTCGTTCATTCGGCGCGCGGCTTCGGCATAGGACGCGGGCTCGGATCGCCGAATCTCGGCGTGGGCACGATCGTGGACCACGGGGTCTTCGGGGTCCTGCAGCGCATAGACGTCGAGCTGCGTCTCGGGCTGGAAAATGGCGAACTGTTCGAAGATGTCGGTGGTGAAGGTCGCGATCCCGCACTTGCGCGGGGCGAAATTGCCAACGAGCGCCACGCGCATCGACCGCGCCGACGGGTGCGAGCCGGGGGTTCTGGGTTCGAGTGAAACGACCGCCGATGCAGGATCGCAAGCCGGCCGATCGCCACCGTTTCCCAGAAGCACGTTCTCCATGATTGACCCTTCTCGGTTGCAGGCGCGCGTCCGCCCGCACGCCGCTCCTCCTTGAACGACCTGCGCCCGCGAAGGTTTCTTGCACTGCACAAATTCGGGACGAAGCGATGGCGCGCGCCGCTGGACGCAATCCAACGAGCGCAGGGCTCGACCGATCGCGCTCGGGGAACGCCGACAAAGCCACGGCATTTTCGCTGGTGAACACACGGGGCAGCGCGGGCAGACCAGGAGATCGCCATGTCGCGCTCTGAAGAGCACAGCCGCCCCGCCGTCCATGAAACGGGAAATTCGCCACCCGGCGCTGGAGAAAACCGCGCTTCGGCGACCATGGCGATCATGCTGGCCGCGCTGGCGATGATCGCTATCGCCGGTTTCTGGATGATCGGTACCGAGGCCGCGAACGTGGCGCGGGGCGAATACGAAGCGTTTGCAGAGCATCAGGCCGCTGCGAAGTCCGATAGGAGAGCACCAGCACCGAACCGGGGCTATGCTATCCAACCCCAGGCGTCGATCAAGTAAAGCGGATCAGCCGGCGGGCGCGGCCTGCTGGGGACCATCTGCGGCATCCTTGCGGTGGGGCGACAGCAGATAGCGCCAGACGCCCACCGCATTGATCACCAGTAGCACCACGTTCTGCATGCCGATGCCTTCGCTGTCGGGCTGGAGAAAGCCCCATGCGATCAGCGCGAGCGAAGAGGTGACGAACACGACCATGGCATAGCCGGTCCATTTCCGCCCGAGGTCGAGCGAAACCAGCAAGGCGGCGATCGTCGCCGCGACGGCGCCGTAATATTGCAGCCCGGTCAGGACAGCCTCGTTCATCGCGGCACCGTCAGAAGGAAGGGGTCATTTCGCCGTGCGGAAGCACAGGTTCAGCTCGGGCGGTACGTGCTCGGCCTCGCCGTTCATCGCCATGGTCACGGCCGCGAGGATCGCGTGATGCGAGAACGGCTTCTGAACCACGCCGAGCGCAGTTGGCGCCGGCGTGGCGATCTGCGCGGGATTGGCGGTCACATAGACGATCACCGTGCCATAACGCTCGGCCAGCTGCTGCGCGATCGTCTGCCCTGAGGGGCCATCGCGCAGATTGAGATCGACGAGCGCCACTTGCGGCGGCTCGTCGAGCGCGTGCGCCGAGGCCTGATCCGGCACGATGCCGACCACCTTGTGGCCGGCATCGGTGAGGATGTCCTCGAGTTGGAGCGCCACGAGAAATTCGTCCTCGACGATGAGGACATTGGCACTTGCACGGGTCGTCGTTTGCAACATTCGCGCTTCTTCAGGCTGCCCGGGCGTCCAGGCTCTGGGGCAGGTTTTCGGGATTGGCGATGCGCGCCAGTTCCGCGAAGAACGCACTGACCGCGTCGCCCGACAGAACGAAGTTGTGACGGAAGTCCGGCAGCTTGCCCGAAGCGAGAACATGGCTGAGCATGGCCCGCGCGCGGCAGATGCGGCTCTTCACCGTGCCCAGCGCAATTCCGCAGATATCGGCGATCTCTTCGTAAGACAGGCTGCCGATGGCAACGAGGATCAGCGCCTCGCGATAGGTGTCGGGCACCACGGCCAGCGCGCGCAAAACGTCCGAGAGTTCGACCGCGCTCTCCTGCGAGGCCGGTGCGCGCAGCACGCGTTCCGCGACGCCTTCATCGTAGTCGCCATGGAAGCGAGCGCGACGCGCCTCGCTGTAGAAGTGGTTGCGCAGGATCGTGAAGGTCCAGGCCTTGAAATTCGTCCCGGCGCGATAGCGGTCGCGCGCAGCCCAGGCGCGCAGCAATGCCTCCTGGGCAAGGTCGTCCGCACGATCGCGGCAACCGCAAAGTCCCCGAGCAAAGGCACGAAGATGGGGTGCGACTTCGGTGAGCGCGCGCTTGAAATCCCTGTCGCTGAGGGGGGCGAATTCGCGCTCGGCCGGCTCAGCCGCCTCATTCATCTCCACCGCCATGCGATAACCTCCGCTTGTTAGTCCTTGACCCCATTAACTGTTTTGACGGCGCGATGGTTCCCGTCTGGGCAATTTTGCACGGAACGGCTTCGACACGGGGAACCGCGCCGACGCACCCCGCGTTCTTTCGGAACCGGTCCGGAGCGACCGTGAGAACAGGAGAACACGATGAGTGACATCGCCGAAAATGCGCCAGCGCAGGCCGTCACCAAGGACGCCGTGGCGGACAAGGCGCCCGATCCGCGCCGGCATTATTCGAGCCCCGAAGAGCTACGCGAAGACATCGCGCTCGATCTCGACACGCGCGAGGAACTGCTTCGCCAATGGCAGAAGGATCTCGACCAGCGGCTCGAGGCCGAATCCGAAGGCATGAGCGCTTCCGATCCGATTTCGGAAGAGCAGGAATCGAAGCTCGCCAGCGAACATCGCCGCGTCAGCAAGGCGCTCGAGAACATCGCCGCGGAGCGCCAGCGCATCTAGTACGATCGACGGCCGAGCCCCTCCCGGGTGCGCCCCCGCTGGCAAAGCGGGGGCGCGGGTCTACTGGGGCCGGCCGCAGTGCCCTTCACACGACGGCTGACCGTTCCTGTTTGCGCGAAATGCCTTGTTGTGAACTTTACCGGACTGGTTGCGAAACAGTCTTGCCGCTTTGCTAACCCTGTTTCGGCCTGATCAAGCCAAGTCCTTACAATTCCCCGATCGGGCCGACGATCGTCTCGGCAAATTCAGCGAACTTGGCCTTAACGCCCGCCTCTTCGAACGGAAGTTCGCCGCTCGAGGCCAGGTTGAATTCGGTGACGCCGGCATCGCGATAGCGCTTGAGATCGTCGAGCGATGCGTTGCTGTAGACGATCTTGATGATCCGCAACGCCTCGGGATCGCGCCCCGCCTCGCGCGTCATCGCCTTGAGCTCGGCAATCACCTGCGGCGCCTGATCGATCGGCAGATTATATGGCAACCAACCGTCGGCCAGTCGCGCCACGCGGCGCATGGCCGGCCTGCTCTCGCCGCCGATCAGGATCGGCACGCCGCCCGTGCGCAAGGGTTTGGGAAACGAATAGGCGCCGGCGAAGTCGAAATGATGGCCGTGGTACGACGAAGTCTCGTCGAGCCACAGCCGCCGCAATGCGACGATCGCCTCGTCGGTGCGCTTACCGCGCGTCGAAAAGTCGAGACCCAGCGCGTCGAACTCCTCCTTGGCCCAGCCAACACCGACGCCGAGCACCACCCGGCCGCCGGAGAAGCTGTCGAGCGAGGCCAGTTCCTTGGCCAGGAACACGGGATTGCGCTGCGGCAGGACGAGGATGTTGCTGCCGACCTCGATCGTCGAGGTCGCTGCCGCCGCCCAGGCCATGCCCATGACCGGATCGACCAGCGGCGATCGGACGTCGGCCATGGCATAGGTATCGTCGTCCCATTGCAGCGGCGCATCGTCGCTCTGTTCGGGCATCTCCTGACCCGAACCGGCGGCGTAGGGATAGGTGCTTTCGGGATAGGCCGCGAACTGGATGACGTGCTCGGGCAGCCAATAGTGTGCGAAGCCCGCGGCTTCGGCGGCGCGCGCCGAATACCGGATGAAATTGCCATCGGCATAAGGACCGATGCCACCGCAGGTGATCCCGACCTTCATCGCATGCTCTCCTTCGCGCCGGCCGCTGCTGTCGAGCGGCTTGGCAAGACGGCAAGACTGTCCTAATCTTTAGGAATTATCAAGTGAGGCAGGGCGTGACCGACAAGGCAAGGCGGGTTTCGGAAAATCCGGGCAGTGGCGAAACCGCGCTGATCCTCGCGGCCGAGCGGCTGTTCGCCGAGCGCGGCATCGAGGCCGTCGCCCTGCGGCACGTCAACCAGGCCGCGAACCAGCGCAACATGTCCGCCGCACACTATCACTTCGGGTCGCGCGAGGGGCTGGTCCACGCCGTGCTGATGTACCGCTGGCCCGATCTCGACCGGCGGCGCGGCGCCATGCTCGAGGCGCGCTCGGGCAAGCGCGACCTGCGCTTCTACCTCGAAGCCTTCATCATGCCGCTGGTCGAGGAACTGCGCCCGCGCGACGAGGGAAACTTCTACATCCGCTTCATGCAGCAGTATGAACGGTTCCGGCAGGACTATGCGGTCGCGCGCGAACTCACACCGTTCAGCGTAGAGATCTACGCTCACATCGAGCGGCTGATCGGCTACCTGCCCGAAGCCGTGAGGCGACTGCGCATCGGCTATCTGATCAACATGATCCATTCGGTGCTCGCGATCGCCGAGGAGCGACTTGGCCAGGGTAAGGTCGCGCCGGCGGAGATCGCGCTGATTGCCGCGAACCTGATCGACATGTGCGCGAGCGCACTGACCGCGCCGCTCTCGATCGATACACAGGACCTGCTTCCCGGCGAGCCAAGTGCCTCGCCCTGACGGTCAAGCGCCAGCCGCTTGACCGCCACCCCTAATTCCCACAGATTATTCATCGAGAGGAAGAGGAGTCGGCCATGGGCATGCTCGAAGGCAAGGTCGCGCTGATCACGGGCGCAGGCACCGGGATCGGCAAAGGCACGGCGCTGATGTTCGCGGCGGAAGGCGCCAAGGTCGTCATCGCCGCGCGCCGCGAAGCACCGTTGCAGGCAGTCAGCGCCCTGGCGCCGGGCAGCATCAGCTACGTCCAGATGGACCTGACCAGCGCCGAGGACCGCGCCCGCGCGCTGCAGACGGTGATCGACCGCCACGGCAAACTCGACGTGCTCGTCAGCAATGCCGGCGCGCAGTTGTGGAAGAGCTTCGCCGAGACCAGCGACGAGGAGATCGAGACGATCTTCGCGACCAACCTCGCCGCGACCACGCGCCTGTTCAAGCAGGCGCTGCCGCATCTCGAGGCGAGCCGCGGCAACATCGTCATCGTATCGTCGACCGCCTCGCACTACACCTTGGTGCCGACGCAGAAGCTGTCGGTCTACGGTGCTTCGAAGGCCGGGCTCAACCAACTCACGCGCACCCTGGCGCCCGAACTCGGCCCGCTGGGGATCCGCATCAACGCGGTCGCGCCGGGCCTGACCCGCGGCGAATATTCGGGCGAGAGCCTCGATCTCGAAGCCGACCAGGCGACGCGCGACTGGATCGCCTCGGTCACCGCGCTCGGCCGCATGGGTGAACCCAGCGACATCGCCGAAGCCATCACCTGGCTCGCCAGCGACCGCGCCGCCTGGATCACCGGCCAGGTGATCGACGCGAGCGGCGGCTGGCAGATCGGTCCGCGATAACGGGAGAAGCACGATGAGCGAAGGCAAGAGCGTAGTCGTCACCGGCGCCGCCGGCGGCATCGGCCGGGCGACCTGCGAGCGACTGGCGAAAGCCGGCTGGCGCGTGCTGGCGACCGATCACGACGCCGGCAAGCTGGCCTGGGCCGAAGGCATCGCGGGCATCACGCCACTGGCGATCGACGTCGCGTCCGAAGACGACAACCGGCGCATGGCAACCGAAGCCGAGGCGCGTTTCGGCGGGCTCGACGCGGCCGTGTTCAACGCCGGTATCGGCGGCGGCGGCTCGATCGACGACCTGCCCTTCGCGCAGTTCCAGCGCGTGCTCGGCGTCAACCTCGTCGGCCCCGTGCTCGGCATCCGCGCGGTACTGCCGCTGCTGCGCAAGGCCGGCGGTGGCGCGATTGCCGTCACTTCCTCGACCATGGGCGTCGGCGGCGAAGCCGAGAACTGGGCCTATTCGATGACCAAGCACGCGCTGATCGGGCTGGTCCAGTCGCTGTCGCGCGAGATCGGCTGGGAAGGCATCCGCATCAACGCGCTGTGCCCCGGACCGACCAAGACCGCGATCGCGGGCATGGAAGGGCAGCAAGGCGTCGCCGAGGCCGACCTGCCGCCGCACTATCACTCGCTCAAGCGCCAGGTGCCGCTGCAGCGCTGGGCGGATCCCGACGAGATGGCCTCGGTGCTCGAATTCCTCGTCTCGCCGGCCTCGTCCTACGTCAACGGCCATGCGCTCGTGGCCGACGGCGGCGCCGTGGTCGGCACTGGGCTGACCCTGCCCAAGACGGGTGCGGCGCGCACCTATCCCCTCGACGACAAGCACTGAGGCAAGACCGATGACCGACAATTCGAGTGGCATGTCGCAGGACAATTTCGTGCCCGTCGCCGACAGTGCCGAGCGCGCGGCGGCAGACTTTTCCTCGGACGAAGGGGCGCTGGCCTATGCCTATGGCGAACTCGACAAGCTCGTCGAATCGATGCGCTATTCGCTGAAGAAGCAGATCCTGGGTTGGCCCGAGGAAGACCGCGAGATCAACACCTACGAGGCGCTGCGCCACCTGCTGCGCAACATGAGCTTCGGCCACGCCGCGCATGTCGAGGGCGATTACGGCAACCCGACCCTGACCAAGATGGGCGGCACCAACCGCATTCAGTTCCAGCTCCAGTCGACCGATTGCAACTATCATTCGGCGATCCTGCACGGCGCCCACACCTATCGCCTGCGCGGCAATCGCGGCTCCTGCGCGGTGTTCCAGATCAGCACCTACAACAGCCACTCGTGCGACTTCGTCGGCGGCTGGAAGATGATCGGCAACGCCAACAACGTCGACACCCCGCAATTCGCCGCGGGCAAGGACATCGACGTCGTGCTCAGCCACAAGCGGCCTACGCAGCTCGGTGCCGACCAGGTCTGGCTCGAGCTGCCCGAGGGTCGCTGCGAAATGCACATCCGCCAGTACTATGCCGACTGGTTCAGCGAGCAGCCCGCCAATCTGATGCTGACCTGCGAAAACCAGGTCTTCCCGGCGCCCTTGCTGACGCGCGACAGTTCGGAGGAGCGGTTCAAGCGGCTGGTCGACCTGCTGAGGGTCCACGCCGATTTCTGCGAGGCGGGGGTCAAGGGTCACCTGGCCTCGCCGCCCGACAAGATCGCGCGCTTTGTCGTGCCCGGCGCCTTCGCTGGCACCGACTACTTCTCGGGCGCGTTCCGCTGCCAGCCCGACGAGGCGGTGATCATCGAGGTCGACAAGCCCGACTGCGAATACTGGAACGTCGAGCTGACCCAGCTCCAGTGGGAGCCCGGCGACTGGTGGGCGCGGCTGCTCAACTACAACCTCGCCCAGGTCCACTACGAGGCCGACGGCAAGGTGCGCTTCATCGCGACATGGCAGGACCCGGGCCTGCCCAACTGGTTCGACTGTTCGGGCCGCACCACCCACCTCGTCGGCTTCCGCTTCTTCGAGACCAAGAGCCCGCAGCCCGAACCCAGGGTCAAGGTCGTGCCGCTGGCCGAACTCGACCAGCATATCTCACCCGACATGCCGCGGATCAGCCCGGCCGAGCGGCAGGCGCAGATGGAGGCACGGCTGGTCTCGGTCTACCGCCGCCGGTTCCACGATTTCTGAGGGGATGGGAGACATGGACGAACTGAGCCAGGCCAAGCAGGCCTTCACCTTCGAGCCCTTGCTCGACCAGGCCTTCGCCGAGGCCGGCACCGGCGCGAAGGCATTCCGCGACGAGAGCTTCTTCGAGGGACTGCACCGCGTCCTCGCGATCCCGCACAACATCGCCATCTCGCTGAGCGGCGTGCAGATCATGCACGCCAATTCGCTGCGCTTCCTGGTCAACCGGCTGCGCTGGGAAGCCGATGTCGAGAAGTACCCCGAGATCCTCGACGAGGACGTCGACGATCCGATCGTCGTGCTCGGCCTGCCGCGCTCGGGCACGACCAAGCTCCAGCGTTTCCTCTCGGCCGATCCGGCTTTGCAGGCGACCCCGGCCTGGGCGATGTGGAACCCGGCGCCTTTCCCCGGCGAGGAACGCGGCAATCCCGCGCCGCGCCGCGAATGGGCCGCGCGGATGATGAACGCGGTGACCAACACCGGCGACACCTACCAGAAGATGCACGAGTTCGCCGCCGACGAGGCCGAGGAATCGAGCTTCATCCCGATCGCCAATTTCGACAACATCGGCCAGTTCATCACCGCGCCCGACTATTCCTACCTCGACTGGCTGCGCTCGCGCAGCCGCGTGCCGTCGCAGGCCTATCTCAAGCAGATGCTCAAATACCTGCAGTGGCAACAGGGCGGCAAGAAGGGGCCGTGGCTGCTCAAGAACCCCTGCAACACGGGCGAATTCCTCGAAGTGCTAGAGGTCTTCCCGCGCGCGACCTTCGTCATCTCGCGGCGCGACATCTACAAGACGATGGGCTCGTCGATGCGCATGGGCACCGAGATCCTGCAGAACACCTTCGATCCGCTAGATCCCAAATTCGTCGGCCAATACACGGTCGACATCTGGGCGTACGAGGCCAAGCGCTATCTCGAACAGAGGCAGGCCAAGGGCTCCGAGGTCCGGCTGATCGAGGCCGACTACAAGACCTGCGTCGCCGACGGCATCTCTGTCGCGCGCGAGGTCTATGCCGCACATGGCCTGCCCTGGACCAAGGAAGGCGAAGCGGCGATGCGCCAGTGGGACCTGGACAACCCGCGCCACAAGCTCGGCTCCTACGGTTACGAGCTCGAGGATTACGGCTGGTCCGAGGAAAAGATCGCAGACGCCTTCGGCCCGATCGCCGAAGACTGGCGCGGAAAGTAAAGGGAGAGAGACGATGATGTTCCTGCGCGGGCACATGCAGAATGCCTACGTCACGCACGATCTCGACAAGGCGATCGAGATCATCGGCAACCAGTACGATATGGAGCCGTTCCAGCGGATCGATCCGGTGCTGACGATCAAGACGCCCAAGGGCCACCAGCCGATGGCGAACCGCGTCGCCTCCTATTGGGCGGGTGGGCTCAACATCGAGATCATCCAGCCGGTGTCGGGCTATGTCGACGACTATCTGGCCATGCTGCCGGCCGACAAGACCGACTGCGTGCCGCGCTTCCACCACATCTCGCTGCGCCGCGACGACGAGGCCGAGATGCGCCAGGAGATTGCCGCGCTGGGCCTGCCGCTGGCCTTCGAGGGGCCGCTGACCAGCGAAGCCGAGATCCCGCCGCTGATCTTCGTCTATCTCGATGGCCGCAAGTCGCTCGGCCACTATGTCGAGTTCACCTGGAAGAGCCCCGAGGCCTGGCAGTTCGTCGGCTGGCCCGAGGGTCGCCCGGTCTGGTGACCCCCGCTAGGGCTTGACCGGCTTGCCCGCCGGCCAGCCCTGACCCTGCCAGCCCTCGGCATCGGCCCAGACATATTCGAAGAAGTGACCCGTGGACTCGCGCGCATCGAGATAGATGAAGACGAGCCCGGGCACCGAGCCCTCAAACACCACGGGCAAGCCGAGATCGGCGATCTCCCGACGCATCTGCGCCTCGTCGTCGCGACGCACCGCGACGTGATGGAACCGCGGCGTCGGATCGCTCTTGTCCGCGCCGAGCACGCAGGCATAGGGATCGGTCCAGCCCTTGACCGGTTCGATCAGTTCGATCTGCACATCGTCGCACCAGCCCAGCGCCACGCGTACGCTGGCTTCCTTGTCGCCCTCGGGCGTCTTGAGGACCATGTCTGGTTCAAAACGGATCCAATCTTTCACGCCCCAGCGGTCGGTGACGAGCGTCATCGCCGCCTCGAGGTCATGCGTGATGTAGGCGTTCTGATAATGGTTCCTCAGGAACATGCGCCGGTCCTCCGCCCGATTTTCCTAGTCGTGCGGGGCGCGGCCGAAGTGGTCAAGCGTGGGGAATGGCCGGTCAAGTGCCTCTTCCCTTCCGGCCAAAGCCGGCATTTACCGCGAAAAACAAGCTTAGCGAAATCTCAACCAAAACGGCCGAAGAACAGGAAGAGTTCAAAAGTGCACGCCTGCCAGGGCAGGTATGAGGAAATCGCGCAGCATGGAACGACGCCAGTCCCTGACTGCCCGCCTGCGGGACATCGGGTGCGCGCAAGCGGCGATCTACGCCTGCGCGGCCACGGCGATCACCATGGGCCTGCTCGGCATGTCGGGCTGGGTCTTCGCCAGCGACTTCCTGCGCGTCCGGCTGATCGAATATGCCACGCTCAATCCGGCAACCGCGATCGCCCTGATACTGGGCGGCGCCGCGATCGCCTTCACCGCGCGCGGCCGGAGATCCTGGGCCCTGAGTGCAGCGCTGCTGGTGGTCGCCATCGCCGTCGCGAAGATCGCGGACCTGGCGCTGGGCGGAATCCCCGTCGATCGCATGATATTCGCCGACCTGCTCGACAGCGACATCGTCCCGCGCCCGAGCCGCATGGCTCCGAACACCGCCGTCGCGCTGATGTTCGGTGGGCTCGCGCTCAGCCTGCTTCAGGCGCGCGGACGTCGCACGCGCCAGGCGGCGCAGCTCCTGGCGATGTGGGTCATGCTCGGTGCTTCCTTCGTGATCGTCGGGCACACCTTCAGCCTGTTCTATTTCAATCGCTTCGGCACCTATCTGCCGATGGCCAAGCCGACGGCGATCGGCCTGCAGGCGATCGGCTTCGCGGTCATGGCGCTGTCGCGCGACATCGGCCTCATGCTCGTGCTGCGCGATCGCGGCCCCTCGGGGGCGATGTTCCGCATCACCCTGCCGCTGATCATCTTCATCCCGCTGACCGTGGCCGTGCTGCGCATCCTCGGCGAGCGCCACGGCTTCTACGGGCGCGAAGCGGGCATGGCGCTGCAGGTGATGGGCAACGTCATGGTCACCTCGACCCTGCTGCTCGCCTGCGCGATCGTACTCTACCGCAGCGACATCGCGCGGCGTCAGCAGGAAATCGAGCTGCGCAACAGCGAGCAGTTCAGCCGGCTGGTGGCTTCGGCGAACCCCGATTGCATCTCGCTGCTCGACGAGGACTATACGGTGCTCTTCGCCAATGAAGCGATCCTGCGCGCCTATGGCCTCGACGACGCCTCGCAGATCATCGGCAAGCCCTATGGCCATCTGCTCGACGACGCCACCCGCGCCGATCGCGACGCCGCCCTGGCCGCGGCGCGAAGCGACGGCAGCGGGCGCTTCACGCTGTGCTTCTCCAATGCCTCGGGCGATCACCGCTGGTACGATTCGATCGTCTCGCGCCTGCCGGACGACCACAACTGGCCGTTCCGCTACATGGTGATCTCGCGCGACATCTCGGAAAAGCGCCAGATCGAGGACAAGGTCCGCTGGAAGGCCTCGCACGACGATCTGACCAAACTGCCCAACCGCGCGCAGTTCCAGACGCATCTCGACCGCCACGTCCGCCAGGCCGGACAGGAAGGTTTCGCGCTGTTTGCGCTCGACATCGACAACTTCAAGACGGTCAACGACACGCTCGGCCACGATGCCGGCGACCGGCTGCTCGAGACCGTAGCCGAACGCATCGGCCGCGCGGTACGCCAGGGCGACGTCGTCGCCCGCCTGGCTGGCGACGAATTCGCCGTGATCGCGCGCAATGTCCGCACCGAACCCGGCGCGGTGGCACTCGCCGAGCGCATCTTCGACAGCCTGCGCGAACCCTGGCTCTACCAGGGCCGGCCGCACGAATGCCGCGTCTCGATCGGCGCCTCGCTCGCGCCACGCCATGGCGACGGCGCCGAGGAACTGTTCAAACACGCCGACATCGCGCTCTACGAGGCCAAGGCGCGCGGCAAGGGCCAGATCGCCGTGTTCCGCCCGAGCATGAAATCGGCGGTCGAAAAGCGCAGCCGCCAGCTCTCGCTGGCGCGGCACGCGCTGAGCCGCGGTTTCATCGTGCCCTACTACCAGCCCAAGGTCGAACTCAGCACCGGGCGTGTGGCGGGCTTCGAGGCGCTGCTGCGCTGCCGTCACCCCACCCAGGGCGTGCAGATGCCGGGCACGATCGCCGCCGCCTTCGAGGACCTCGAACTCGCACACGAGATCACCGAACGCATGCTGGCCCAGGTCCTGCTCGACATGCGCCGCTGGCTCGATCGCGGGCTGCCGTTCGGTCACGTCGCCATCAACGTCACCGCCGCCGACCTTCGTCAGGACAATTTCGCCGAACGCCTGCTGACCAGCCTTGCCGGCCTATCGCTTCCACACGACTGCCTGCAGGTCGAAGTGACCGAGACGGTATTCCTCGGCCGCGGCGCCGAATATGTCGAGAAAGCGCTGCGCCAGCTCCACGATGCCGGCATCCGCGTCGCGCTCGACGATTTCGGCACGGGCTATGCCTCGCTGTCGCACCTCAAGCAGTTCCCGGTCGACATCGTGAAGATCGACCGCTCGTTCCTCAGCGACTTCCAGCGCGATCCGCAGAACCAGGCGATCATCAACACGGTGATCAACCTCGGCCACAGCCTCGACATCGAGATCGTCGCCGAAGGCATCGAGACCCGCGAACAGGAACGCCATCTGCTCGCGCGGAACTGTACCTATGGCCAAGGTTATCTCTACGGCAAGGCGATGCCCGCGCTGCGCGTGCCGCGGCTGCTGACCACCTTCCAGGACGACTATCGCAGCGCGGCTTAGGCGCGAAGACCAAGCGCCTAAACGCAGCGCATAAAAAAGCCCCCGCCGGAGCGGGGGCAGACAGTCGTGTTTTTCGAGATCAGCCACCCGTGGTCGCAGGCGGCGGACTCGACCGTCTTACAACGATCGAGGGCGTCTGTCTCGCCCCTTGCCGGGCACTGTTTCAAAGCGGGACAATGACTTGGCTCACGATCGCAGGCCGCACACGACGCTGGTTTTGCCGCCATTCCGCGCACCGCGAAACACCCCGATACGGGAACAAATGCCGCACTCCGCCGTTAGCGTCTACACGATAAAGACAGGAGTTTGCGTGCCATGACTCTCATTCTCGTACTCGTCGTCGGTGGCGTCATCGGCTGGCTCGCCAGCATCGTCATGCGCACCGATGCCCAGCAGGGTATTCTGCTCAACATCGTCGTCGGCATCGTCGGCGCGCTCATCGCGGGCGTGCTGATCACCCCGCTGATCGGCGGCGCGCCGATCACCAGCGGCACCTTCGACTTCATGTCGCTGCTCGCCTCGTTCCTCGGCGCCGTGGTCCTGCTGGCGATCATCAATTTGTTCCGTCGCGGCTCTGTTCGCTAAGCCGTCGACACCCCATATTGAGTGAGATGGCGGGCCTTCTGGCCCGTCATCTTTTTTGCACATCCGGACTGGCGCGAAGAAACCAGGCGGGGAGGCGAGGTTTCTGAAAGGGTATGCTCAAGTAGGAAACCGTCATGACCATTTCGCTCATCCCCCTGCCCTACCCCGACACCGCCCTCGAACCGCACGTCTCGAAGCGAACGCTCGACCTGCACCACGGCGCGCACCACAAGACCTATGTCGACAAGACCAACGACGCGATCGCCGGCACCAAGCTGGCCGACGCCGACCTCAACGACGTGGTCAAGGCGGCGAAGGACGACGCCAAGCTGTTCAACAACGCATCGCAGGTCTGGAACCACGGGTTCTACTGGCACAGCCTGACCCCCGACACGACCGCGCCGAGCGACGCGCTCGCCAAGGCGATCGACCGCGATTTCGGATCGCTCGACGCGTTCAAGGAAAAGCTCGAGGCCGAGGCCGTGGGCCACTTCGGATCGGGTTGGGCCTGGCTGGTGCTCAAGGGCGACAAGCTCGAGATCGTCTCGACCCACGACGCGCATTCGCCGTTCAGCGACGACAGCGGCATTCCGTTGCTGACGATCGACGTCTGGGAACACGCCTATTACCTCGACAGCCAGAACAAGCGCCCGGCCTATGTGAAGGCGGTGCTCGACAAGCTGCTGAACTGGCGCTTCGCCTCGGAAAACTTCGAACGTGGCAGCGTCTGGCGCTATCCATCGGAGGTCGATCAGTCGGCGTTCAAGCTCGAAAAGGCCGACTGATTCCAGACAGGCTCGACGAGACCACGGCCCGCCCATTCGGCGGGCCGTTTTCGTTTGGCCTCAAGCCTTTTCGTGTTCGACGGTGATCGTGTCGCGTTCGGGATCGAGCAAACGCGCGAGTTGGTCGCGCGCGCGCGCAACGCGGCTCTTCATCGTGCCGACCGCGCAGTCGCTGATCTTGGCCGCTTCCTCATAGGTAAAACCGCCGGCACCGACGAGCAACAGCGCCTCACGCCGCTCGGGCGAAAGCTTCATCAGCGCCACTTCCATGTCGGACAGATGCAGTGGCGCTTCCTGGTCGGCCTCCATCACGAGCAGCCTCTCGGCCGAATCGGGATCGTAGTCGGCCTGGTGGCGATTGCGGCGCAGCTCGCTGAGGAAATGATTGCGCAGGATCGCGAAGGTCCAGGCACGCATGTTGGTGCCGGGCGTGAACCGCTCGCGCGCGGTCCAGGCCTTGATCGCGGTTTCCTGGACGAGATCGTCGGCGAAGTCGGGACGGCCGCAGAGACCGCGCGCGAAAGCGCGCAGGTGCGGCAGGACCGTCAGCAGATCGCGCTTGAAGACCTCGTCATCGTGAGCGACCGAGCCCTCAGTCACGCTCATTCTTCGCCCGGTCGAGCTTCTTGAGCAGGTCGTCAAAGCTGTCGGGCAGGGGTTCGTGCACGACGGAGTTGTAGAGCTGCCTCAGGCCATCGGCCCACCCCGGTTCGGCACGGCCCGGCTCGGCGCGATCGCCAGCCGTTCCCGAGCGCCCCTGGTTACGCTTCCGGTCATCCATTCCCTGTGGCTGACTCAAAACGAACTCCATCTTGCAAGGTCCTATTTCCTTCCAATCCGCCGGAGCGTCAAGCACACCGCTCATAACGACTGTCGGAAGTGGAACTTTCAAGACTGGACATAGTTCCATTGCCGACGAATGCTTGGCAGGTTGTCGAAGGGGGGCACTTGCGCAGGTCCGTGACGGTCTTCCCCGAGTTTTATTTGAGGCGTCATGGATAAAGCGCTGCTCGCCCGTGTCGAAAAACAGGCGTGGTTTCACCGCTACCCGCGCGGCTGGCCGCTGCTCCTGTTCGTGCTCGTTGCCGCGGGCACGCTGCTCAGCGTCATGGCGATCGAGCGCGCCGAGGCCGATCGCCGGCAGATCGAGCTCGATCGCAACGTCACCGAGCTCGCTTCGGGCCTGCAGCGGCGGGCCTCGGAAAACATCGCCATCCTGCGCGCGGGCGCGGCACTGTTCACCGCCAACGAACGCGTTTCTCCGGAGGCCTTCGCGGATATCGCCAAAGGGCTCTACGGCGACAACGACTATCACGGTTCGCGGGGGATTGCCTGGGCCCGCTGGACCCCGGCCGACGATTTCGCCCGGTTCGAGAAAGCGGTCCAGGACGTCGTGGACCCGGCCTATCGCATCAAACCGGGGATCGAGCCCGGCCGCAAGGTCTACGTACCGATCGTCTACATCGAACCCAGAAGCGCTTCGAATCGTACGGCAATCGGTTTCGACATGTATTCGGAACCCGTCCGGCGCGAAGCCATGGATCTCGCGGCCGCCCTGGGCCAGCCGGTAGCCTCCGGTCTCGTTCATCTCGTTCAAGACCGCGACACGACCGACGCCAAGGGCTTTCTGATCTACATGCCGGTCTTCGCCGGGCAAGGCAGCGAGCGCCACGTCCGCGGCTTCGTCTACAGCCCGTTCCGCGCGAGCGAATTCCTCGGCTCTGCCGTCGAACTGGTGCGCGATCGCGGCGTCGAGATCGCCATCTACGACGGTCAGCGTCAGCCGGACCGGCTGCTCGCGGCCCGCATGATCGAGGGCGACAACGACGTGTCGCTCGACCGGCGGATCGTGATCGCCAACCGCCCCTGGATCGTCAGCGTCAGCTTCAAGCGCGCGCGGACGCTGTCGGCGCTGTCGCGCGCGACCCTGGTCTTCGGCGCGGTGCTGGGCGTGCTGGTCATGTTCATCGCCCGCCTGATCACCAAGCGATCGGCCGAGGACCGGATCGTGCTCGAATGGTTCAGCGACCAGTCGGCGATCCGCAACTCGCTGACGCGCGAGCTCAACCACCGGGTCAAGAACACCCTGGCGAACGTGCTGTCGATCGTCGCGCTCACGCGCCGGCGATCGGTCGATCTCGACGATTTCGCCGAGAGCCTGACCGGCCGCATCCGCGCCTTGTCGGCCACGCACGATCTGTTGTCGCAGAGCGACTGGACCGACGCGCCCGTTGCCGAGATCGTCCGCAGCGAACTCGCGCCCTACATGGGCGAGAAGGACGGCCATATCGACATGGCGGGACCGGCGATCAACCTCGCGCCCAACGACGCCATGTCGCTGGGCCTGGCGATCCACGAACTGGCGACCAATGCCGCCAAGTACGGCGCGCTTAGCACCACCCAGGGGCGCGTCTACATCGAGTGGCGCCTGATCGCCCCCGACGTCGCCGAGCTGCACTGGCGCGAGGCCGGCGGTCCGCCCGTGGTCGCCCCGCGCAAGCGCGGCTTCGGCCGAGATCTGCTCGAGAAGATCGTCGCGCACGAACTGGGTTCGAAGGTCGACCTGCGCTTCGATCCCGAAGGCGTCGAATGCACGCTGCAGGTGCCCGTGCGCAAGCTGACGAGCTTCGCGCTGCGTTCGACACGCTGAGGGGCGGGTTCAGCCTCGCTATCGCTTGCAGAGATGTTTGATCCTCCCCTGCAAGGGGAGGTGGCATCGGCACAGCCGATGACGGAGGGGTATCCCGCTATCGAGAGGGTGACACCCCTCCACCACCCGCTGCGCGGGCGGTCCCCCTCCCCTTTCAGGGGAGGATCGACGAAGCGCAAAGACGTGCATTTGCAAACGATCTAATCGCCCAAAGCAAAACACCCTCCCGGTGAGGGGAGGGTGTGAAGCGAAACCAGTGGTGACCTATCCGCGGTCAGCCCAGCGGGCGGCTGGTGCCGAAGAACAGCGCCTGGCTGATCGCGGTGCGCACGGTCGATTCCTGGAACGGCTTCGTGACCAGATAGGTCGGCTCGGGCCGCTCGCCGGTCAGCAGCTTTTCGGGATAGGCGGTGATGAAGATCACCGGCAGATCACCGAACTTGAGCAGGTCCTCGACCGCGTCGATGCCCGAGCTACCGTCGGCCAGTTGGATGTCGGCGAGGACGAGGCCCGCCGGATGCTCGGAGAAAATCTCGAGCGCCTGAGTGCGCGTGGCCGCCGTGCCGATGACACGGTGGCCGAGGTCGGTGACGAGGTTCTCGAGCTGCATCGAGATCAGCGGCTCGTCCTCGATGATCAGCACGTCGGTCGCGGTCTCGCTCTCGATCTCGTTGATCGCCTGGACGACCATGGCGTCGACATTGTCGACCGAGGTATCGAGGATGATCGCGGCCTCTTCCGAGGTGAAGTCCTCAAGCGTCGTCAGCAGCAGCGCCTGACGGTGTTCGGGGGTGACATGGGCGAGGCGGGTCTGCGCGACCTGCTCGTGCGCGCCGGCGTCAGCCTCGGCCATGGCGGCCTCGACATGACCCGTGGACCAAATCCGGTTGAACGCCGCGTAAAGCGAAACGCGGCTTTCGCCGATCTGGTCGAGCAGGCCCTTGTCCGCAAGCGCCGCCTCGAGCGTGGCGCGCACATAGGTGTCGCCCGAAGTCTGTGATCCGGTCAGCGCGCGTGCATAGCGGCGCAGATAGGGAAGTTGGACCGCAATCTGGTCAGCCATCGACATGGAATACCTCAACAAGAATACACGGGTTTAGAAAGGTATAGTCAAAGTGCACCGGTCTTCTGGAGCTGTTCTCGGGCGCCTTTACCATCCTCGCTCAAATCCCTTGACGTCCTAACACAGCGTCTGTTCCTAGCCTCGCAAAATATTTTTCAAATCAGGGGGAACCAAAGTCCAAGGGTGACGTTTTGCCAGTATCACCACTGGCCCTCCCGTACCCACCCCCCGCAAACCGGTGGTGACCCGATCCCGAGGCCTCCCCCTTCAACGAGGGCGGAGGCCTCAAAGATTCTGGGGTTCAAAGACGCTGGTGCAAGCGATCTGGCATGGGGGAACATCATCACGCTCTTTGTATCCTGCGGCGCCATCCTGGGGCGCTCGATCAGGCTGCAAAACGCATGACGCGCAGATCGGTTCCGAACCACGCCGTGGTTCGGAACAAAAGATTCTCGCGGGAGTGCGAAGCTCGAAGCTAGGGAATGTTCCGCGTGCGCAGGTTGGTCAGCGGACGTCGATACGAGGGATCGCTCCTGTCGCGCGCCGGTGCGCCGTTGCCGTAGAGATCGGGCACGTCGGCGAAAGGGATCGGAATCGCGGGCAGCAGCCCCGCCCATTCGATCACGTTGGTCTGCAGCGCGATCTTCCAGGCGCCACCCTGCCCGTCCTTGGCCCGCCGCTCGAACCGGTTGATGTAGCGCCCCCCGGCCTGGACCAGGCTCTCGTCCTTGTTGCGCGCGACGAACAGATAGTAGGTCTCGGTATGCGCGGTGTCGCCGTCGAGATCGATCGTCGTGTTGAGCAGCGCGTGATGCGTGAGGATCTGGCCCTCCTCGTGCATCGGGAAGGCCCAGTCGGCGCATTCGGACGCGAGCCCGACGAAAGGCCCCGCGGCCATCTCCGCGTCCTCGTGATAGGCCGAGAGATAGAGCTCGCGATCGAGCCGGTCCATGCCGCGGCTGAAGCGCGAGAGCGCGTCGAGAATGTCCTGCTTGTCGAGCAGGGCGGCGAGCCTAGCGTCCATTGCCATATCCATGCGCACGGATCGGTTGCCAGATCGGCGAGCCGCGCTCGGCGCGCAGCGAGGGGATCGTGCGGCCGTCGGTATCGGTCACGCCATAGAGCTGCGCCGCCTCAGCGGTGATGAATGTGCCGCCCGAAAGGCGCATGATCTTGTCGTCGGCGAGCATCGCCGCAATCACCCGGCCCGGATGCTCGACCGAGGAACCGATGTCGGGATTGGTGACGGTGCTGCCCTTCATGTCGGGATTGGCATTGAGGTTGTAGTGCGCCTTCTCGGTGAAGGTCAGCCCCTGCCACAGCGAGACCGAAGCCACATCGTACGGCTCAAGTTCGATCGCCATGTCGCGCGCCATACGGTCGACCGCCGACTTGGCCGTGCCGAAGACCACGCCGAAGGTATAGGACACCGCGGCATAGCCGCCGATCGCGACGATCAGCCCCGACTTCTGCGGCACCATGATCTGCGCGGCGTGCCAGGCGGCGACGAAGCTGGACTTCACCCCGACCTGCCACATCTCGAGGTTCGACAGCGGCTTTTCCCAGAACGGCTGCTTGACGATCAGGTCGTCCGACAGCTGGAAGGCGTTGTTGACCAGCAGGTCGAGCCGGCCCTGCTCTTCCTTCACCCGCGCGAACAGCGCCGCGACCTGCGCATCGTCGCCATGGTCGCAGGCGACCGCGATGCCGCTGCCGCCCTCGGCCGCGCCGCGCTCGCTGCACTGCGCCGCGGTCTCACCCACGGTGCCCGGCAGGTAGTATTCGCCCGGGGTCACCGTGCGGCCGGTGACGTAGACCGTCGCGCCCTGCTCGGCGAGCACCAGGGCGATGCCCTTGCCGATGCCGCGGCTGGCGCCGGTGACGACCGCGACCTTGCCCGTCAGCGCGCCCATCAGGCACGCCCCGCGAAGAAATCGACGCTGCGATCGCCGTTGGCGCGGCCCGAGAACCACTCCTGGCTGAACGGCATGCCCATGACGCCCTGCGACCAGTCGATCGACTGGCCCCAATCCTGGTACCAGTCATAGAGCATGGTCCGGCTGGCGATCCGCCATTCGCCGTCACGACGCGTGAAGACGTCGAGATACCGGCCACCGATCACGGTGTCGCGCTCCCCACCGTTTTCCCCTGGGCCCATGTTGACGCGGTGGTAGGAGACGACGTGGGTCTCCGCCTTGGCGCTGTCCCCGTCGAGCTCGGTATAGGTCTGGCCGAGGACGTGCTGGGTATTGGTGATCGCGTCGGCGCCGGGGATGACCCAGGCGTAATAGGCGTCGAAATCGCCCTGGAACACGCCGTAGTCGGTGACCGAGTCGGGCCAGTACGAGGCCTTGATCATCGCGCCGTCGCGACGGTCCTCGCCGCGCGCCAGGCGCTCGATGCATTGGCGGATGCGGTCCCGATCGAGCAGCGCGCGCAGTTCGTCGCCGGTGGCGTCCATCTGTGTTCTCTCCCAAGCGTCGGCTCCGACTCCGGACCGCGACGTCGCGGGAGCTTACGCGCAGCCATGCAGGCAACGCTTGACCGATTTGGACAAATAGGCTCGGGCTCGTGACGAGGATAGCCAAGCCGTGACCGAGATCTTCGACACCGTCCATGCGCAGATGCTGCGGCACTTCCCTGAGCTCGTCGAAGAGCTCGGCGGGGATCCGCAGGACCTGCTGCGACGCGCCGGCATCGCGACGATCGACGCCACCGAAGCGACCTATCGCCAGGCGATCCACCTGCTCGAACTGGCTGCGAGCGAACTGCGCTGTCCCGACCTCGGCCTGCGGCTGGCACACCGGCAGGGCGGCGGCGGCATGTTCGGCCCGCTGGGGCTGGCGATGAAGAACTCGCGCACCTTCGGCGAGGCGCTGACCTATGTCAGCGAACACGCCTATGCGCACAGCCTCGCCGCGCGGATCCGGGTGACGCGGCTGGCCGATGGCGGGCTGTTCTCGGCCCACGACATCCTGCTCGAAGGCGTGCCGGTGAAGACCCAGCTCGTCGAGCAGATCATCCTCATCGGCCATCTCGCCGCGCTCGAGATCACCGGTGGCCATGCCCGCGTGCGCCGCGTCCACTTCCGCCACCAGCCCTTGCTGCCGCTGCGCGCCTATCGCCGCCACTTCGGCTGCGAGGTTCGCTTCGGCCAGAACGAGGACGGGGTGCGCTTCTCCGCCGCCGATCTCGCTGCGCCGGTGGTCGAGCCCGATGCCGAGGCCTTCGCCCGCGTCGCCGCCTTCATCGACAGCGCCTTCCCGCACCAGCGCCCGCCGCTCCACGCCGAGGTTCGCGGGCTGGTGATGCAGCACCTCGGCACGGGCCTGTGCACCAACGAGTCGATCGCGGCGGCTTTGCACCTCCATCCGCGCACCCTGCACCGCAAGCTGCGCGCCGAGGGCACCGCCTTCCAGAAGATCAAGGACGAGGTCCGGCGCGACATGATGCTCTACTACCTGCGCCAGACGCGGCTCGATTTCCTGCGCATTTCCGAAAGGTTGGGTTTCGCCGAGCAGTCGGTCATGACGCGCAGCTGCCAGCGCTGGTTCGCCGCCTCGCCGACGCGGGTGCGTCAGGATGCGACAACCGCCTGACCTGTCGCTTTCCCGTCACCGCATTCCTCGATACACGGCTCCGCACATTTCCCTGCTGAGGAGCACTCCATGTCGTCGAGCCCCTGGTCCCACCACAGCCGCAACGCCAACGTTTCGGACGACATCGATTTCGAGATCAAGGGCCAGGAGCTCCAGTTCCTCGAGATCGAGCTCGATCCCGGCGAGAGCGCCGTGGCCGAAGCCGGCGCAATGGTGTGGAAGGATGCCAGCGTCGCCATGACCACGGTGTTCGGCGACGGCAGCGGCGATCAGGGCGGCGGCTTCATGGGCAAGCTGCTCGGCGCGGGCAAGCGCTTGGTCACCGGCGAGAGCCTGTTCACCACGGTCTTCACGCACCAGGGCCAGGGCAAGGCGCGCGTCGCCTTCTCGGCCCCGGTCCCCGGCGCGATCCTGCCGATCAAGCTGTCCGACTACGGCGGCACCCTGATCTGCCAGAAGGACTCGTTCCTCGCCGCGGCCAAGGGCGTGTCGATCGGCATCCACTTCCAGCGCAAGATCCTGACCGGCCTGTTCGGCGGCGAAGGCTTCATCATGCAGAAGCTCGAAGGCGACGGCTGGGTCTTCGTCCAGATGGGCGGCACGATCGTCGAGCGCGAACTGGCTCCGGGCGAGGAGCTTCACGTCGACACCGGCTGCATCGCCGCCTTCACACCCTCGGTCGACTTCGACGTGATCGGCGCGGGCGGCGTGCGTTCGATGCTGTTCGGCGGCGAAGGCCTGTTCTTCGCGCGGCTGCGCGGTCCGGGCAAGGTCTGGATCCAGTCGCTGCCCTTCGCGCGCCTGGCCGGCCGCATGCTCGCCGCCGCCGGCTCGAGCGGCGGCCAGAACCGCGGCGAGGGTTCGATCCTCGGCGGCCTCGGCAACCTGCTCGACGGGGATTGAGCTATCGCTTCCTCCCCCTCGATGGGGGAGGGATACGGAGACTTGGTCGCGAAGCGGCCTAGTCGGAGTTGGGTAGGGGTGGACTCTCCGGCAAGCGCAGCGCCCGCCGGCATAATCACCCCCATCCAGCTACGACTAGGCAGCAAGCTGCCAAGTCTTCGCATCCTTCCCCCATCGAGGGGGAAGGAAACCTGCTTCACCCCTGCCACTCCGAGACCACGTCGGCATAGTCCGGCCGCGGGCGCTCCTGCAGCTCGCGGCTCGGCGTGCCGAGGAAGATGAAGCCCGCGATCTTCGCCTCGGGTCGATCGCTCGGCGCGAAAGCCGTGCGCACCCTATCGGAAAAGGCCGGCCATTCGGTCAGCCAGCCGCCGACGAAGCCCTCGGCATGGGCAGCATTGAGCAGGTTCATGCACGCCGCGCCGGCCGAGAGTTCCTGCTCCCAGAGCGGGATTTTCGCAGCCCGATCGGGCGCCGAGACCGCGACCACGAGCACGGGCGCGGTCCGCGCGAAATCCTCGGCCGCGGCGATCTCGCGCTCGCTGGGCTCGGGCTTGTCATCGCGCAGCGCACGCTGGAGCAGCGCGGCGAAGGCGTCGCGCTTGTCGGGGGTTATCACCACGAAGCGCCAGGGCGCGAGCTTGCCGTGATCGGGCACGCGCGTCGCGGCGGCGAGGATGCGGTGCAACTGCGCCGCGGCGGGCCCGGGCGCGATCATGTCGCGCGGCTTGCCCGAACGGCGGGTGGCCAAGAAGGCGGCAGGCGAGGAGAGGTCATTGAACATGCCCCCTCTATAGGGACTGCGACCCGTTCGCAAAAGGGCTCGCCCCGCCTACGCCTTATGCGCCCGTCGGATTGAGCAGCATCGCGCCGTGCGGATTGGCCTCGGGCGTGCCGTGCGCGTCTTCCCAGGCCTGGGTGGCGTCGTAACAGGCCTCGACCACGCCCGAATAGGTGTTGCGGAAATGGATGCGCTGCTCGGGATGATCGAAGGCGAAGGCACGGTTGTGCCTGACCGCGTCGAGCACCATCGGCGCCACGGCCTCGGGCGTGTAGAAGGCCTGGCTGGCGGCGACGTCGCCCGATTCCTTGCTGACGTGGACGTCGCCCTCGCCCGGCCCGCCGAACTTCGCGGGGCGGTACCTGGCATTGTTGACCTTCATCCCCGTGGCGACGCCGCCCGGACAGTAGGAGGTCGTGTGGATGCCGTGCTCCTTCAGTTCGAGCGACAGGTTCATCATCAGGCCGATGATCCCGGCCTTGGCCGCCGAATAGGGCGCGTGCGTCGGGATCCAGCCGGGCAGCAGCCCCGCCATCGACGCCGTCGCGCAGATGTGCCCGCCGCCCACCGCGATCATGTCGGGCAGGAAGGCGCGGGTCGTGCGCATCACCCCCATCAGGTTGACGTCGACGATCCACTCGACGTCGTCGTCGGACATGTCGACCAGCGGATCGAACGAGGTCGCGCCGGCATTGGCGAAGACCAGCTGGATCGGCCCGAAGGCGGCGACAGCCTGGTCCTTGAGACGGCGGACCGAATCGCGGTCGGTGACGTCGCACTCGATCGCCACGGCCTTGCCGCCGGCCGCCTTGATCGCCTCGGCGACGGTCTCGGCATTGGTCAGGATGATGTCGGCCACGACCACCGAGGCGCCCTGCCGGGCCAGTTCCTTGGCCAGCCCCATGCCGATGCCGCTGCCGCCACCGGTGACCACTGCCGCCTTGCCGCTGATGTCCGTCACGATCCGTCCTCTCGGTTATATTGATACGTATGAGACCTTTTAATCGGCCGCACGCGCATGTCCATCGTCGAGGTCAGGATGGGCAGAAATCAGCGCGCAGACAATGTCCCGCGCACGGGCCGAGTTGCCTCTAGGCGAGGTTGGCCGGGCCGAAGGCGTGCGGCAGCAGGTCCGACAGGCGCAGCTCGAGCACCTCCGCCCCGCCCGCGCACCAGATCACCGGATCGGTGCCGCCGAGTTGGGCGAGTTCGTTGAGCACCTGGCGGCAGCGGCCGCAGGGCGTGACCGTCGCCGGGGGACCGCCGGCCTTGCCGCCGATCACCGCCACCGCGACCAGCCCGCCGCGCGTGCCCGCGTTCATCGCCGAGGCCACGGCCACGGTCTCGGCGCAGAGCGCGAGGCCGTAGCTGGCGTTCTCGACATTGCTGCCGGTGACCACCGAACCGTCGGCGAAGGCCAAAGCCGCGCCGACGTGGAATTCCGAATAGGGCGCATAGGCCCGCGTCGCGGCCTCGCGGGCGGCGGCGATCAGCGCGTCCTGGTCAGGCATCACACTCACGGTTGCAGCACCACCCATCGCAAATCGGCCCCGCTGGCTTCGTTGGAGAACGCGTCGTTCGCGGTCCACAGGGTCCACGGCCTTCCGGCATAGTCGGGCTGGAAGCGGTTGCGCACCAGCCAGACGTTGCGATCGATCGTGTTGGCCACATGATAGCGTGCCTCGAACCGCTCGGTAAGCTTGAGCAGCGAGGGCTTGCCGGTGTGCGTCTCGACCTGGTTGAGGAAAGTGGTCAGCTCGCTCTGGATCGCAGCATCGCTGACCTTGACCGGGCAGTCGTCGGCCAGCCGGTCGAGCTCGACCGCGGGCGGCAGCATCGTCGGGTCGCGCGGCACGACCGTGACGAAGTTCGCCGCCTGGCGATCGGCCGGCTGGCAGGGATCGTAGCGGTGGAGCGCGCCGACCTGGAGCTTGGCACCGCGCGCGCCGGCGAGGTTGCGGGTGAAGGCCGGGTCGCGCGCGAAAGCGCTGGCGCTGGCGTCGATATAGACGAAGTCCGCGCCGATCGCCTTGATCGCGCGCCAATCGACGTCACCGTCGTCGACGCCGATCTCGACGCCCTGGACGCGATAGATCGAACGCTCGGGCCGCCAGTGATGCAGGTGCCACCAGCCGTAGATCCCGCCCACCAGCGCTATGAGTATGAGCGCGCCCAGCACACGCAACTGGGTGCGGCTGCTCGCCTTCCTGGCCATTCAAACGTCCCGTATTCGATCCCTAGCCCCTGATATGCAGCACGCAGATCAGGGTAAAGAGGCGTCGGGCCGTGGCGAAGTCGGTTTCCACCTTCCCCTCGAGCCGTTCGAGCAGCATCTCGGCCGCCTCGTTGTGGATGCCGCGGCGGGCCATGTCGATCGTCTCGATCTCGGTCGCGGTCGCCTTGCGGATCGCCTGGTAATAGGAATCGCAGATCGCGAAATATTCGCGGATCGGGCGGCGGAAGCGCCCGAGGCCGAGCACCAGCGTCTCGACCGGCAGCCCCTGCTCGTTCGAAATCTCGAGCACCAGCCGGCCATCGTTGACCGAGAGGCGCAGGTGGTAAGGCCCCTCCTGCCCCGCAGCATGCGCGCGCAAGGGGCGGAAAACGTTCTCTTCCTTGAGGTCGAAGATCGCGATCCGCCGCTCCTGCTCGATATCGGCGTTGCGCCACAGGATCGTGGCCTCGTCGAGTTCGATGTGCGTGATGCGCGTCATTCCGTCCGCAGCATTCGCAAATGCAACACGGCGCGGCAAGTCCGCGCGTATCATCAACAGGCTGTGGATGAAAACCTGTCGCAACAATGCTTGCCCGCGAGTCAGCAAGAGCGCATTGACGGCGGCTTATGACCGACCTGGCCGCCCTCACCCGCGAACCCGATGCGGCTATCCGCACCCTGCCCGCGAACGTCGAGGCCGAGGCCGCCTTTCTCGGCGCGGTGCTGATCGACAACCGCGTGATGGAAGAGCTGCCGGTGCAGATCAGCCCGGCGCATTTCTTCGAGCCCGCGCATGCGCGCATCTTCGAGCGCGTCACCCAGCTGATGGACCGCGCCGCCGTGGTCACGCCGGTGACCCTGCGCCCCTATTTCGAATCGGACGAGGGCCTCAAGGAGCTCGGCGGCCTGTCCTACCTCGCGCGGCTCACCGCCGACGGCCAGGGCCTGCTCGCCCCGCGCGAACTGGCCGAGCAGATCTATGACCTCGCCCTGCTGCGCGAGCTCGTCTCGGTCGGCCGCGGCCTCGTCGAAGGCGCGATGGACACGTCCGAATCGGTCGCGCCGATGGACCAGATCGAGCGCGCCGAAGCTTCGCTCTACAAGGTCGCCGAAGGCGCCGGCACCTCGAACGAGGCCAAGGGCTTCGCCCAGGCCACGCGCGTCGCCATCGCCGGCATCGAGAAGGCGCTCAATTCGGGCGGTCACGTCTCGGGCAAGACCACGGGTCTGACCTCGGTCAACCAGAAGATCGGCGGCCTGCACGATTCCGACTTGATCATCCTCGCCGGGCGTCCGGGCATGGGCAAGACCTCGCTCGCCACCAACATCGCCTTCAACGCCGCCGACCGCATGCGCCGCGACCGCGCCGACGGCATTCCCGACGAACAGTCGATCGGCGCCGCGACGGCCTTCTTCAGCCTCGAAATGAGCGCCGACCAGCTCGCCACGCGTATCCTCGCCGAGCAGTCGGGCATCAGCTCCGAAGCGCTGCGCATGGGCAAGATCAGCCGCGAGGACTTCCAGCAGCTGTCCTACGCCAGCCAGCGCCTGGCCGAACTGCCGCTGTTCATCGACGACACCCCGGCCTTGACCATCGCCGGCCTGCGCGCCCGCGCACGCCGCCTCAAGCGCCGGCACAACATCGGCCTGATCGTGGTCGACTACCTGCAGCTGCTCCAGGGCACCGGCCGCGCCAACGACAACCGCGTCAACGAGATCTCGGAGATCAGCCGCGGCCTCAAGACCCTGGCCAAGGAACTGTCCTGCCCGGTGATCGCGCTGTCTCAGCTAAGCCGTGCGGTCGAGCAGCGCGAGGACAAGCGGCCGATGCTGTCGGACCTGCGTGAATCGGGCTCGATCGAGCAGGACGCGGACATGGTCTGGTTCGTGTTCCGCGAGGACTATTACGTCAACGCGACCGAGCCCAAGTATCCGCTCGAAACCGATCCGCCCGACGTCCACGCGAAGTGGGAGGAATGGCGCGCCAAGATGGAACAGGTCACCGGCCTCGCCGAACTGATCGTGGCCAAGCAGCGCCACGGTTCGACCGGCCGCGTGCGCATGCGCTTCGAGGCACGGATCACGCGCTTCTCCGACCTTGCCCCCGATGACATGCGCGGACAGATCGACGATGGCGGCGAGTGAGCTCGCGCCGGTCATGCTCGTGGCCGGCGGCACCGGTTCGGTCGGCGCCGAAGTGGCGCGCGAAGCCGCGGCCCAGGGCTGGCGCGTCATCGTTCAGGGACGCGACGCCGCGAAACTGAGCGAACTGGTCGCGCGATTGGGCGCCCCGGCGGATTTCGTTGTTGGCGACGTTGCCCAGCCCGATGCCGCACAGACCATCGTCGCCGCGGCGGCGGCGAAGTTCGGGCGGATCGACGCGGTGATCGACTGCGTCTCGACCGGGCCGCGCGAGGGCCGGCTCACCGGCCTATTCAAGGACACCACACCCGAACACTACGCCGCCTTCTACGACCTCTCGGCCGCCTGGTTCCAGCGCCTGGCCCACGCCGCCTATCCGCATCTGGCCGAGCGCGGCGGCACCCTGGTCGGTTTCATCTCCGACGCCGGCAAGTTCGCCGCGCCGCGCCAGACGATCGTCGGCGCCGCACGTGCGGCCGAGATCGGCTTCGTCCGCAACCTCGCGGTCGAAGCCGCGCGCGACGGCATCCGGGTCCACGCGATCGCGCCGAGCTACGTCCTGGAAAGCCGCACCGCGGCGTTGATGGGATCGGAGCGGATGGAGACCGCCGCCAAGCGCGCCGGCCTGGGCCTGCCGACCGCGGCCGACATCGCGCCGATGACCGTATTTCTGTGCGGCCCCGGTGCGGCGAAGATCACCGGCCAGATCATCAGCGTCAACGGCGGGCTCAACGCCTGACCGGCTAGTGCCGGCAGTTGGGGCCGTGGACGTGGCCACCGCCACCAGACGACTGGATTGCCGGGGCCGACACCGCCTTTTCCACGCGTTCGTGACCGCAGGCAGGGCATCGCGCCGGCGCCGGATCGCTGAGCTTCTGCAGCACCTCGAACCGGTGGTCGCAGGACAGGCAGTTGTAGTCGTAGAATGGCATCGTGCTATCTCACCGCTCGCAGTCGGCCCAATCCCAGGCGCGCATCGCTGTCAGAGGCGGCATCCAGCGCATCCTCCATCTTCCGCAATCCTTCGGGCGTAAGGTGCAGGAAAGTGCGCCGCCGATCCTTCGGATCACGCGAGCGCTCGACCAGGTTTCGGCTTTCTAGAATGCTGATCCAACGCAGCGCCGTCGTCGGCGGAACGCCCGAAGCGACACAGGCGTCGCTGATCGTCTCCGGCCTGTTCTGGGCATGACAGATATAGAGATCCAACAGCATGTCCCAAGCGGGGTCGGCAAAAAGCGACGAATCGAGAACGCGATTTCGGGCCTGTCGTGCTGCGACCCAAGCCATGGCTATGGTAAGCCTAGACGGCGTCGGATCACAAAGCGCCTCCGCATCGGCACACGCCCCGTAGGCAGTCTCCCTCATGTCTTTCGTGCGACCTCCTCTGACGGGAATTCCGCCACGGAAGTTATTGTAAATCTTGCCCGCATGCCAGCATCTAAACCCGTTCTTCGATGACTTTGCGACGAAAGGCCGCCAGTCGCGCCACCGCTTCGTCGAGCACGGCATCGGGCTTGGTGAAGCAGAACCGCACGACATGGCGCGGCCCGCCGAGATCGTCGACGCCATCGAACAGCGCGGAAACCGGGATCGAGGCGACACCGGCCTCGCGCACCGCGCGCGCGCTGAAAGTCCGGTCGTCGAGCGTCACGCCCGAAGCCGGCAGGTCGACGCAGAGGAACCAGGTCGCGGCATTGGGCAGCACGACATAGCCCGCCTCGGCCAGGCCCGCGGCCAGCCGCTCGCGCGAGGCCGCCCAGCCGCCGTTCTGTTCGGCAAACCACGCATCGGGCTTCGCCAGTCCTTCGGCCACGGCCCATTGCAGCGCCGGCGGCGAGGTGAAGGTCAGGAACTGGTGCGCACGTCCCAGCGCCGTCGCCAGCTCTCCGCGCGCGCACATCCACCCGATCTTCCAGCCGGTGAGCCCGAAGATCTTGCCCGCCGAGCCGATCTTGACCACGCGCTCCGCCATGCCCGGAAAGTCGAGCAGCGAGCGGTGCCCGACACCGTCGAAGCGGACATCCTCCCACACCTCGTCGCAGATCGCGCACAGATCGCGCCGCAGGCAGACTTCGGCGATCGCCGCGAGTTCGGCCTCGCTGGCCACGGATCCCGCGGGATTCAGCGGATCGTTGAGGATCAGCAGACGCGTTCGCGCCGTTAATGTCTCCTCAAGCTTGCCCGCATCATAGGCCCAGGCGGGCGGGGACAAGGCCACCGAGACAGGCTCCCCGCCCGCCCTTTCGACCAGCGGCGCATAGGCATCGTAGGCCGGCTGGAATAGCACGACCTGGTCGCCCGGTCGCACCAGCGCCAGCAAGGCCGCCGCCAGAGCCTCGGTCGCCCCCGAAGTCACGATCACCTCTTCGCGGCGCAGGTTCAGTCCCTGCCGACGCGCATAGAACCCGGCCACGGCGTCGCGCAGTTCGGGCAGGCCGGGGCTCGGCGGGTACTGGTTCGATTTCTCGGTCAGCGCTCGCGCCGCCGCCGCGATCAGATCGGGCGAGCCAGGCTCGTCGGGAAAGCCCTGCCCCAGGTTGATCGCCCCCAGTTCGCGCGACAGGCCCGACATCTGCTCGAAGATCGTCGTGCCCATGGCGGCATAGACGGGATGGACTGGCGTCACCGGGGCCCTCTTGTGTTGGTTCGATCGCGCCGCCTGCCTAGATCAGGGGACCGCGCAAGGGAATACGCCGCCCCTTTCACAATCTGCCTGCCCGGCCGCGCGCTCTGTCGAGAAGGCCCACCGCGTGCTAGCTTATGCGGCGGGTATATCCGTGGCGTGAAACGCCCGGGAGAGAGGATCACACGCCATGTCCTACGAGCTCAACCGCAAGCTTGCCGCCAAGCGCGACCCGCTGCCGACGACGGTGACGATCGACCAGGTCACCGCCGACATCATCCGCGGCGCTTTCGAGACCGTCTGCTTCGAGTCCGCGACCTTCCTCGGCCGCGCTGCCTCGTCGCCGATCATCAACCAGTCGAACGAGCGCAACGCCGCGATCGTCGACGCGCACGGCCGCCTGGCCATGGGCGCGGTCGGCACCCCGCACCTGACCTTCGTCAATCAGATGGAGACGCGCTGGGGCCTGATGAACCAGGACCGCTACGACTGGGGCCCGGGCGACATCTTCGTCGCCAACGATCCCGATCACGGCGGCGGCCACCTGCCCGACTACTGCGTCTACGGCCCGGTCTACGACGACAAGGGCGAGCTGATCTGCATCCAGACCCTGCAGGCGCACCAGGGCGACACCGGCGGCAAGGACCCCGGCGGCTTCTCGCTCGACGCCAAGGACATCTTCACCGAAGGCCTGGTCCTGCCCTGCCTCAAGCTGGTCCACCGCGGCGAGCTGCGCCGCGACGTGTTCGACATGGTCACGCGCAACAACCGCTTCGCCACTTTCGCGGGCGATCTCGCGGCGATGATCGGCGGCGTCCAGTATGCCAACCGCATGCTGCAGGAGCTGATCGGCAAGTGGGGCTCGGACACGATCAAGGCGGCGATCAACCACTCGATCGAGCACACCGAAAAGCGCGTGCGCGAGGAAGTGACCAAGTGGGCCGACGGATCCTACGAGGCGACCGTGCTGATCGACCACGACACCGCCGGCACCAAGGACATCAAGGTCCACGTCACCTGCACGATCGCGGGTGACCAGCTGACCGTCGACCTGACCGGCACCGACGACCGCCAGGACCTCGTCGGCGTGTGGAACACCTTCGCCAACAGCCGCTCCTACGTGATGACCCAGGTCGTCGCGGCGATGGACCCGACGATCGTCAAGAACGAGGGCTTCTTCGACGCGGTCGAGATCGTCATCCCCGAGGGCTGCATCGCTCAACCGCCGGCCAACAAGCCGGCCGCGCTCGGCTCGTTCCACCCGGCCTGCGAAATCACCGAGGCGGTCTGCATCGCGCTCAGCAACGTCGCGCCCGAACGCTCGCAGCCGCAGCTCTACAAGATCGGCATGCCCAACGCGGTCATCGGCTTCGACGACGCGGGCATGATGTGGATGGACCAGGGCGTCGACTGCCGCTCGATGGACGTTTCGGCGGTGCAGGGCATCGACGGCTGGGGCTCGTGCCCCAACGCGCTCGGCAGCCTGATCCTGTCCGAGGCCGAGGACGCCGAAAGCCGCTTCCCGATTCTCAACATCAGCCGCGAGATGACCACCGACGGTGGCGGTGCCGGCCAGTGGCGCGGTTCGCCGGGCTCGCTCAACGTCAAGCAGGTGCTCAAGCCGACCTCGGCCATGGCCTGGATGGTCTCGGCCGACCACCCGCTGCGCGGCATGTGCGGCGGCGACGACGCGATCCCCTATTCGAACCACTTCGAGGTCGGTTCGGAGAACGAGCGCAAGATCGAGCACACGGCACAGGACCTGCTGCCGACCGGCGCGGTCATCGCCTACCAGCACGGCGGCGGCGCCGGCTTCGGCCACGCGCTGCTGCGCGATCCCGAGCAGGTCAAGGAAGACGTGCTCGACGAATACGTCAGCCTCGAAGCCGCGCGCGCCAAGTACGGCGTGGTGCTGACCGGTTCGCTGGCCGAGTACACGCTCGCGGTCGACTGGGATGCCACCGAGGCGCTGCGCCGCGAGATGGGCGTGGGCGACCTGCTGCCGCAGGCGGCCGAGTAACAATCATCCTCCCCGGCACGGGGAGGGGGACCATCCGCAGGATGGTGGAGGGGGTTGGCAGGCGGGCGCCGCATATCGCGGAAAGCCCCCTCCACCACGCTGTTGCACAGCGCGGTCCCCCTCCCCGTTCCGGGGAGGATCAGGGGTAAGGGATTACAATGAGCTATCGCGTTGGCATCGACATCGGCGGCACCTTCACCGATTTCGCGCTCTTGAAAGGCACGGAGGTCATCCTCCACAAGAACCTGTCGACCCCGGAAGACCGGTCGGTCGGCGTGCTCGAGGGCCTCGGCAAGCTGGCCGAGAAGGAAGGCCTGTCGCTGCGCGACTTCCTCGGCCAGTGCGAGGCGATCGTCCACGGCACGACCGTCGCCGACAACACTCTGATCGAGATGAACGGCGCGCTGACGGGCCTGATCACCACCGAGGGCTTCCGCGACGAGATCGAATACCGCCGCGGATTCAAGGAAGACATCTGGGACGTCCGCCTGGCGCCGCCCAAGCAGATCACCCCGCGCCGCCGCCGCCTGACCGTGCCCGAGCGCATTCTGCACGACGGCTCGATCCACCAGGCGCTCGACGAGGACGCACTGCGCGAGCAGTGCCGCAAGCTGCGCCTCCAGGGCGTTGAGGCCGTGGCGATCTCGTTCCTGTTCTCCTTCGTCAATCCCGAGCACGAGAAGCGCGCCAAGGAGATCGTCACCCAGGAAATCCAGAACGCCTATATCTCGGCGAGCCACGAGGTCCTGCCCCGCGCGCCCGAATACGATCGCACCTCGACGACGATCGTCAACGCCTACTGCGGTCCGCGCGTCACCGCCTATCTCGAGCGGCTGGTCACGCGCCTCGCCGAAGGCGGTTACAAGAACCAGCTTATGGTCATGCAGGCCTCGGGCGGCGTGATGACCAAGGAATACATCGACGGCGCGCCGATCCGCGTGCTCGCCTCGGGCCCCGCGGGCGGCGTCATCGGCTCGGCCCACGCAGGCGTCGCCAAGGGCCACAAGAACCTGCTCTGCGTCGACATGGGCGGCACGTCCTATGACATGTCGGTCGTGGTCGACGGCCAGGCCCCGGCCGAAGCCGGCTGGAACATGCACCACCGCTACCTGATCGGCGTGCCGATGGTGAAGGTGGAGACGCTCGGCGCCGGCGGCGGCTCGATCGTCAACGTCAACAACGGCGCGCTCCAGGTCGGCCCGAAGTCGGCCGGCTCGGAGCCCGGCCCGATCTGCTACGGCCGCGGCGGCACCAGCCCCACGGTCACCGACGCCCTGGTCATGCTCGGTATCCTCTCGACCGACGAGGGCTTCGCCGGCGGCTCGTTCCGCCTCAAGCGCGACGGCGTCGAAGAGGCCTTCGCCAAGCTCGGCGACGAGATGGGCTATGGCGCTGAAGACGCGGCCTTCGACGCCTGGCGCGTGGTCAATGCCAACATGAGCCAGGGCGTGCGCCGCACCACCGCGGGCAAGGGCATCGACCCCAAGGACCTGGTCATGCTCGCCTATGGCGGCAACGGCCCGGCCTTCGCCGCGATCCAGGCCGAGGACCTGGGCATCAACAAGGTGCTCGTCCCCAAGGCCTCGCCGACCTTCTCGGCGCTCGGCACGCTCGTCGCCAATCCGACGATCGACGAGGAACGCTCGTACATCGCCAAGGCCACCGAGCTCGATCTAGACAAGGTCAAGGCGCTGTGGACCGATGTCGCCAAGCGCGCCGACCGCTACTTCAGCGACGCGGGCTTCAACCCGGCCGACCTGACGATCCAGTACCAGCTCAACATGCGCTATCCGGGGCAGAACTTCTCGCTGACCTTCGACTACAAGGCCGACGGCAAGCTCCACGACCTGTCGTTCGTCGACGCGGGCTTCGGCGCCCATGCGATCGAGCTGTTCAACCAGCGCCACATGGCCGAATACAACCACATCCGCGAGCACGAGGTGCCCGAGATCTCCGGTGTGCGCCTCGTCGCGCAGGTGGCGACGCCTTCGCCGCAGGCCAAGGGTGGCTTCACCCCCAATGGCGCGATGCCCCAGGCCGCGAAGACGCGCCGCGCGAATCTCGGCCAGGGCTTCGCCGAGACGCCGATCTACCTCGGCAAGGACCTCGCGCCCGGCACCGAAGTCGCGAGCCCGGCGATCATCGAGGAAACCTTCACCACGATCGTCGTCTACCCGGGCTGGAAGGCCCGCGTCGACGACGCCGGGGACTACGAACTGCTCAAGGCCTGACGAAAGCGAAGGGCGGTCCGAGAAGGCCGCCCTTCTGCCGACCGCGGCTCACGCCACCAGCATTGCCGAATCCTGCCGCTGGATCAGCCAGCCCTCGCCGCTGCGCACGAGTTGCGCCTTCGACGTGGCCAGGACCGTCATCTTCGCGCCGTCGGCCCAGTTGGTGACGTAGTTGTAGTAGCTGGCGAGCACGCGGTCGCGGCCCTCCTGATAGTCGCACATCAGGTTGGCGGCGATGTGCCGCGTCTTGCCGGGGCCGCTGGCCTGGCCCATCCGCACGATCCGGCGCAGCGCCTCGCGGCCGGTCACGGGTTCGGGCGTCACGCCGGCGAAGACCGCATCCTCGGCCCAGAGCGCGATCCAGCCCTCCTCGTTGCCCTCGTCGACGTGCCAGCAATAGCGCGCGAGATGATCGGCGATGGCAACGTAGTCCTCGGTCGATACCGGCATCGAAGCTCTCCCTTTTTGCGCAAGGATAGCGGCACCCAGCTCGGCTGTCGTGCGACACCCCGATCATTCGCCCGGACGATAACACTGATCGCCCCGCGCTAACTTGCCATTCAGCCCTTGTGGCCTACATTGGGACACGAAAGGGATCTCACGCGCATCATGAACGACGACCAGCCCAACGGTAACCCCTGGATCAAGAGCCTGCTCGTATGGGGCGGCATCTTCCTCGCCCTCCTGATGGTGGTTTCGATGTTCGGCGCCCGCACCGACGTCGGCACTTCGATCCGCTATTCCGATTTCCGCACCAAGGTCGCGGAAGGCACGGTCTCCGAAGTCCAGATCGGTGAGGACCGCATCGTCGGCAAGTACAAGAACGGCGACAGCTTCAGCACGATCCCGATCCCCAACGACACCACCCTGCCCACCCTGCTGCAGGACAACCAGGTCAAGTACGCGGGCAAGCAGCCCGAAGAGCCGAACCTGCTGCTCTACATTCTCGTCCAGGCCCTGCCCTTCATGCTGATCCTCGGCGTCGCGTTCTTCGCGCTGCGCCAGGTCCAGAAGGGCGGCGGATCGGGCGCGATGGGCTTCGGCAAGTCGAAGGCCAAGATGCTGACCGAGCGCCAGGGCCGCGTGACCTTCAACGATGTCGCCGGCATCGACGAGGCGCGCGAAGAGCTCGAGGAAATCGTCGAATTCCTGCGCGATCCGCAGCGCTTCTCGAAGCTCGGCGGCCAGATCCCCAAGGGTGCGCTGCTGGTCGGCTCGCCCGGTACCGGCAAGACGCTGCTCGCCCGCGCCATCGCGGGTGAAGCCGGCGTGCCGTTCTTCACCATCTCGGGCTCGGACTTCGTCGAGATGTTCGTCGGCGTCGGTGCTTCGCGTGTCCGCGACATGTTCGACCAGGCCAAGAAGAACGCGCCCTGCATCGTCTTCATCGACGAAATCGACGCGGTCGGCCGCCACCGCGGCCACGGCCTCGGCAATTCGAACGACGAGCGCGAGCAGACCCTGAACCAGCTCCTCGTCGAGATGGACGGCTTCGAAGCCAACGAGGGCATCATCATCATCGCGGCGACCAACCGCCCCGACGTGCTCGACCCCGCGCTACTGCGCCCGGGCCGCTTCGACCGCCAGGTCGTCGTGCCGGTGCCCGACATCGAGGGCCGCGAGAAGATCCTCGCCGTGCACATGAAGAAGGTGCCGCTGGCGCCCGACGTCAATCCGCGCGTCATCGCGCGCGGCACCCCGGGCTTCTCGGGTGCCGACCTCGCCAACCTGGTCAACGAGGCCGCCCTGCTCGCCGCGCGCCGCAACAAGCGCCTCGTCGCGATGCAGGAGTTCGAGGACGCCAAGGACAAGGTCATGATGGGCGCCGAGCGCCGTTCGATGGTCATGACCGAGGAAGAGAAGAAGATGACCGCCTATCACGAGGCGGGCCATGCGATCGTCTCGGTCAACGAGCCGGCTTCGGACCCGATCCACAAGGCGACGATCATCCCGCGCGGCCGCGCCCTCGGCATGGTCATGCGCCTGCCCGAGCGCGATTCCTATTCGTACCACCGCGACAAGATGCACGCGAACCTCTCGGTCTCGATGGGCGGCCGCGTAGCCGAAGAAATCATCTTCGGCTACGACAAGGTCTCGTCGGGTGCCTCGTCGGACATCCAGTACGCCACCGGTCTTGCGCGCAACATGGTCACCAAGTGGGGCATGTCGGACAAGCTCGGCCCGTTGCAGTACGAGGACCAGCAGGAAGGCTACCTCGGCATGGGCGGCTCGCACCGGCTGTTCGCCTCGGACGAGACCAACAAGCTGATCGACAGCGAGATCCGCACCCTGGTCGATGGCGCGCACCACCGCGCGACCGAAATCCTCAAGACCAACGAGGACAAGCTGCACCTGCTCGCCAACGCCCTGCTCGAATTCGAGACCCTGACCGGCGACGAGATCAAGGAGCTGATGGACAACGGCCGGATCGATCGTCCCGAGACGTCCAAGGGCCCGACCAAGAACGCGCCGGTGCGCGGCTCGGCCGTGCCCAAGGCCGGCAAGCGCTACGCGGGCGACGCCTCGCCGCAGGGGGTTTGAGTTCTGGTTTGAGCCGAAACCGATGCATTCCGGGGCGCGTGTATTGGCTCGCGCCCCGGATGCGAGTATTCTGAGGCCATGACCAAGCTCTCGCCCATCGTCTCAGAATTTGAGACCGAGGAACAGGCCGCCTCTTACGACCGGTGGTTTCGCGCCAAGGTTGAGAAATCACTGGCAGATACTCGCCCGGGCATTCCGCATGATCAGGTCATGGCGGAATTGCGGACCTTGATTGCTGAAAAGTCGGGCCAAACGTGAGACTGATCTGGCGGCCCGAGGCACGCCAGGATGTTCGCTCTATCTTCGCCTATATTAGCGAGCGTGATGCAAACGCCGCCTACGGCCTCTTGGAACGAATCGAGGCTTGCGCGGAACGCTTGAGCGAACATCCGTTCATGTACCGCTCGGGCCGAAGTGAGAGCACGCGAGAGGCTGTAGTCCATCCTAACTACATCATCGTCTATCGCGTTGATGCAGATGCCGATGCGGTGGAAATCCTCAACGTGATGCACACCCGCCGCGAATATCCGCCGACCGAGCCCGAATGAAAAAGGGCTCCGGTTTCCCGGAGCCCTTTTTCATATCAGCGCAAGACGCCAGCTTCAGCCGTCGTAGTCGCCGCCGATCGAGGTGTTGCGCACCGGTGCCGCGGCGGTGATGCGCAGCGCTTCGGCCGACTGGCTGAGCGAGCCGATCTCATCGACCTCGTCGTCGTCGTCGGGCAGGACGCGCTGGAGCGAGCCGACCAGCGTCTCGTGCAGGTGCGTCGGGCGCACGGTCTCGTCGGCGATCTCGCGCAGGGCGACGACCGGGTTCTTGTCGCGGTCGCGATCGATGGTCAGCTCGGCGCCGCCCGAGATTTCACGCGCACGCTGCGCGGCAAGCAGGACGAGATCGAAACGGTTGGGAACCTTGTCGACGCAATCTTCGACGGTAACGCGCGCCATGGGCACTCCACTGGCAAGAATCTGCGGGAAACCGGCGAGCTAGGCACTGGCCCGCCGAAAGTCAAGGAAAGTCGCGCCGCCCCGCTCCTGGCCCGACGATTCTCAGCTCTGGCTGACGGGGGTGCGTACCACCAGGCCATCGAGTTCGGGCGTCACCGTGATCTGGCAGGACAGGCGCACGCCCGGCGTCTCGTCGCCCGCGGCCTCGATCATCGGTAGCTCGATCTCGCCCGCCTCGCCCAGCACGCCGCGCCAGGCCGGATCGATATAGACGCGGCAGGTGCCGCAATAGGCATTGCCGCTGCACACGGCCTCGATCGCCTCGATACCGTTGCCGACGGCGTTCTCCATCAGCGACAGGTCTTCCGACGCGTCGATCGTCCGCTCCGCGCCGTCCGCGGCGATGAATGTGATCGCAACCATGGCTGGTCTCAGGCGGGATCGCAGGCGACGACGCAGCCGCGCAGTTCGTAGCCTTGGATCTGCGGGCTCCACAGGATCTCCGGCTCGCGCTCCATGCGGATGCCCGGCAGGCGGAACAAGCGATCGAGGAAAATCCGCGTCTCGTGCAGCGCGACCTGCGCGCCGGGGCAGCGGTGCGGGCCGTCGCTGAAACTCATGTAAGGGCCGACGACCTTCATCCGCTTGGCGCGATCGGGATCGAGCTCGAAGGGGCATGGGCCGGTGATCGCCTCGTCGGTGTTGGCGTCGCGGATCGACACGGCGACGACCTCGCCCTTCTTCACCATGGCGCCGTCCTTGGTCTCGATGTCCTCGGCCGCACGGCGGTGGAGCAGCGAAGCCACCGGCTCGAGCCGCAGGATCTCCTCCAAGATGGCGAACTGGTCGGCCTCCTCGCCACCGAGGAAGCGCTCGCGCAGCGCGGGCTTCTCGAACAGGTGCCAGGCGCACATGACGATGAATTCGCGCGTGGTCATCATGCCGGCGCCGCCATAGGACAGCGCCTCCATGATCATGCCCTTCTTCGAATAGTTCTCCTTCACCATGTAGGAGATCACGTCGTCCTTGGGCTCCAACTGCCGCGCGGCGATCGCGGGGACCATGTCCTGCTTCCAGAAGCGGCCGACGCGCGTCAGCATCTGGATCATGAAGACCACCTTGCCGAGCGGGCCGCGGCTCTTGCTCAGCGACGAATCGAGCACGGCCTTGACGCGGTTGGCCAGGTTCTCGGTACTATCGCTGTCGGTCAGGCCGATGATGTCGGCGGCGACGACCACGGCCATGTGCCAGGACAGTTCGTCGAGCGGCGCCGAGCCGCGCGCGCGCAGCTTGGCGACGATATCATCCATCGTGCTCGTCATCACCGCCTGGTGGCGCGTGACGATCGTCTTGGGCGCGAACAGCCCGGCGACCGCGGCACGGCGCTTGCGGTGCTCCTCACCGTCGAGGAAGAAGAACGAGACCTCGCCGGGATTCTTGATCTCGGCATCGTCGGTCGGCGACCCCGCCGGGCCAGCCTGGCGCACCTTGGACGAGCGCAGCAGATCGCGCGACAGGCCGAAGGAGCCGACCGGGCGCGCGCCGTGCTGCGGCGCGAGATTGGCCTCGGCGATCTTCGCCGATTTGCGATCGTCGCGCCCCTGGTGAACCGGGCATTCCTGCGCCACTGCGGTCATTCGGCATTCCTCTGTTTCGGGGTCGGTCGGCGTTTGTCCGCGTGACCATACCGTGCTAGCTTATGATCCATGATATATCATGGATCATTGAGAAATGCCTAGCGCAATTCGTCTTTCGGGCGACACCCGCAAGCGCAAGACGCGCGAAGCGCTCTGCGCGGCCATGCTCGACCTGCTCGCGGAGAAGCCCTTCGACGAGATCCAGATCCTCGAGCTGACCGTCCGCGCCGGGGTCGGCTACGCCACCTTCTTCCGGCACTATGCCCAGCCCGTCGAAGTGCTCGACGAGGTCGCGGGCGAACTCATCCGCGAACTGCTCGCCATGACCGTACCCGCCTTCGAGCGCACCGACAGCGCCGCCGGTCTGCGCTCGCTCTGCGGCTACGTGCTCGAGCGCCGCGCGCTCTGGCACACGCTGCTGACCGGCGGTGCCGGCTACCGCGTGCGCGCCGAATTCGTGCGTCAGGCGCGCGAGTGGAGCCGGCACGGCGACGGCAAGCCGACCTCGGTGCCGGTCGATCTCGGCACCGTCTGCGCCGCGGGATCGGCGATCGACGCGCTCGCCTGGTGGCTCGACCAGGGCGAGGCCTATTCGGCCGAAGAGATGGCCGATTTTATCGACCGGCTGATCATCTCACCCTTCGTCGGGCGGATGGCTGCGGATCAGAGCGCGAAACGCTCGACATAGTCCCGGAACTCGGCGCGGATCGCCGCGTCGGTCAGGCCATATTCCTCGGCCGTATAGCGGTGCGCGCCGAAATTGCCCGGCGCGTTGCGGCTGTTGTAGTCGTCGAGCCGCGCGCGCAGCGCCGGGTTCATATCCATGCCGAGATGGTCGTAGATCCGCTCGAAGGTCTCGATCGGGCGCTGGACCACCTCGTCGTTGCGCACGTCGACGAAGCGGTGCTCGCCGATCTCGGCGCGCGCGGCCAGGGCGCGGCGCATGCCCTCGGCCCAGATCGCCAGATGGCGCGGCCCCACCGCCTTGCGGTCGATCGAACCGGGCAGGCAGCGTTCCTCGTGCAGCGCCGAGTGCAGGCTCGCAACCGAAGCGATCACCTTGCGCGGATCGCGGTGCGTCATGACGAACCTGGCCTTGGGATAGCGCGTCGCGATCTCCTTGAGGCGGAACAGGTGCGGCGGCGACTTGAGCAGCCAGAGGCCGGGCTTGCGCCGCGATTGCAGCAGCTTGAGCAGGCGTTCGTGCAAGGCGTAGAACGAGGTGAAGTCCGCATTCAGCCACCAGTCGACGTAGTCGTCGGGCATCGGCAGAACGCCGTGATAGGACTTCATGTCGAAGCCCGCGAGGATCGCCAGGTCCTCCTCGGGTCCGTCGACGTCGCGGATGTGCATGTGCGCCATCGTATAGTCGACCGCGCCGCGCGCCGCGATCACGCGCGGGTCGGCATCCTCCTCGCCCGCCACGGGCGGCGGGATCGGGCTCGCACCCTCCCAGGCGCGCAGGAAGCGGAAGCGCTCGTCGAGCGCCATCATGCCGACCATGGCGGTCGTCCCCGTGCGCGGCAGGCCGACGACGAAGACCTGGCCGTCGAGCTGCTCGTCGGCGGTCTCGGGATGATCCTTGAACCATTGCTCGATCTTCAGCCGCATGACGAGATCGTGGACCAGCTTGCCATGCTGGGTGGCCAGCGCCTCGGGGGTCATCGGTACGCGCGCGAAACCCGCGAGCGAGCGCGCCAGCCCCTCCTGCCAGCCGTCGGCGCCGAAGTCGTCGGTGCCCGCGGCCGCGATGGCGCGCGCGACGATCTGCTCGGGCGAAACGTCCTGTCCCATCTGCTCCGGCATCCCCTCAGCCATCACGCCCGACGACCGAGGTCGAGGAGCGCTCGACCATGCCGTATGCGACCGCGCCATCCCAGGTGTAGCGCGCACCGCTCTGACTCAGCGCCAGGCCCCAGAGATGCCCGCGCGCGACCTGGAAGACCGTCATTTCGGTCAAACCCTCGATGCGCGTCGTGCCGAGTTCGGATTCGAGCTCGAACGAGACGTCGTCGCCGCTCTCGCGCAGATGCGTGAGCCAGGGCACTTTCGTGGCCTTGGCCGGGTACATCCTGCCGTCCTGGTAGACGAAGCCCTCGTTCCACGGTTCGTTGCCGTCGTCATGCACGGGCCGCGCCTCGTAGCCGGCGGCGCGGCCGTCGGGGAAGACCACCGCCTGCCAGGCGTGGCCGCGCAGGAACAGGCCGTCGGTGCGCACGCTGCGGCGCTTGATGCGGCTGCCATTGACCCGCGCCGTGCGCTTGACGCCGTCGACCTCGACAACGCCCTCGCCGCGCAGCATCTGCTCGAAGCGCCAGCCGAGCCCGACCGAGGCGGCATCGCGCTGCTTGCCCTTGCCCCAGGTGAAGAACTTCTCGGGCGAGATGTCCTGCTCGTTGGGCGGCACGACCATGTCGAGCTCGAACTCGTACTTGAGCGGGACCAGCCTTTCCTCGTCGACGGTCTGGCCGATCTGGTGCGCGACGTGGGTGTCGACGACCATGCCGTCGAACTGGACCAGCCAGCGTTTGAACGGCTCGATGCAGCGATAGGTCAGCGGGCCCGCGCCCATGATCGTCGGCTGGCCCGCGGCATCCACGGTCGGCACGGCCGCGCCGACCCCCACGCTTCGCAGCACGCGGCCGTCGGGAAAGGCGAAGTTCGCCTGGAAGCGGCGGCTGTCCCAATTGTGCGGCTCGGCCTCGACGCCGTTGCGCGGGATGCCGAAAGCGCCGTTCTCCTCGAACAGCCAGTAGGACGTACCCTCGCGCACCCAGTCGAACGGCGCCGGCGGCGGCCTGTCGAACATCAGGTCGGCCTCGATCGGCAAAGAGCCCAGCATTTCCGCATCTCCCGGTTTGGTCGTTGCCGCGGAGAATAGAGCCACCGAATTAGTTCGCAATTGCAAACTGAAATTTGTATATGCAAACTAATGGCCAGACCGTCCCCCGGCACGCAGCGTGTCGTCGCCCTGCTCGATCTCCTCGCCAGCAACGCCGGCAAGGCCTTCTCGCTGACCGACCTGATCGCCGCGCTGAAGATGAACCGGGCGACCTGTCACGGCCTGGTCAACGAACTGGTCGAGGCCGGCTATCTCTACCGCACGCGCGACAAGCTCTATGTCCTGGGGCCCGCCGCGGCGGCGCTTGCCCGCGCGGCGAGCCTCGGCACGACCGCGCTCGACCTCGCGCTGCCCGAGATGAAGGTCCTCGCTCATCGCCACGACGCGGTCTGCGCCGCGATCTTCCGCGACGGCGGCGACGTGGTCCTGCGCGAGCGTGCGATCTCAATCTCGCACGTCAACCGCCTGGCCAACCGCGAGACTCGCTGGCCGCTGCGTCCGCCGTTCGGTTCCATATTCCTCGCCTGGTCGACCGAACGCCAGGTCAGCGCCTGGTTCGAATCGCTCGACCCGCGGCCGAGCCTCGAAGAGCAGAAACGCACGCGCGAGGGCATGGCCTTCGCGCGGGAGAACCGCTTCCAGTTCGTCGTCCAGCGCTTCCCCGAAGCCGGGCTCGAATGCGGCATAGATTGGCTCTACGTCCGCGATCCGGCGCAGCGTCCGCTCGAGATCGAAACCGCGCTCGATCCGCAAGGCGCCTACTGGATGACCTCGATGTCCTCGCCCGTGTTCGACCGGCAGGACCGCGTCGCCTTCGTCCTGTCGCTGATGGGCTTTTCCGGCGCCACTTCGGGCGAGCGCGTCATGGCCGTGGCGCAGGAGCTCAAGGACGCCTGCGCACGCATCGGCACGTCGGCGACGGTCTAGAAGCGCTTGATCGAGAGCACGTCGAAAGTCTGCCGCAGCGCGTCGGTCGAGCGGTCGTAGTCGGCCAGGGCCAGCGCGGCGATCAGCGCGTCGATCACGCAGAGCTGGGCGATGCGGCTGGCCATGGCCTCGGTACGGAAGCGCGTCTCGCGCGCCATCGTGAACAACACCGTGTCGGCATAGGCCTGGATCGGCGAGCGGCCGAAATTGGTGATGACGATCGTCTTCGCCCCGGCCTCACGCGCGAGCCTGGTCGAGGCGACCGTCTCGTTGGTCGCGCCCGAGTGCGAGATCGTCAGCACGGCGACGTCCGAGGTGCAGCGCGAGGCCGAGATCGCCTGGACGTGGCTGTCGATCACCACGCGCGCGTCGAGGCCGATGCGCAGCATGCGATAATGCGTGTCCTCGGCGATCGGCGCCGACGAGCCGATCCCGTAGATCTCCACGCGCTTCGCCGCGCGAATCGTCTCGACCGCCTGGGCCAGCGCGGCCGGATCGAGCACCGACAATGTGTCGCTGAGCGCCTGGATGCCCGAGTGGAACACCTTGCGACAGACCGTGCCGGTCGTGTCGTCGCGGTCGAGGTCTTCGTGAATGAACTGAACCGGCTGGACGATTTCCTGAGCCAGGCTCAATTTCAATTGCTGGAAACCGCTGAGCCCGATTCCCCGGCAGAAGTTGATCACGCTGCCTTCGCTGGCATCGACGGCGTCGGCCAGCTCGGTGATCGACATGCCGACCACGTCCTGTGGATGGGCCAGGACATATTCGGCGACTCGCGTCGCGATTTTCGACATTTGCGGCAGAGACGTGCGGATTCTCGCGAGCGCGTTCTCCACCGGGCGGTGGCCCGTGGGCGATTCGGGCGGCAGACCCTGGCTATCGATCGACACTTTTTTCCGATGACCTTTCCCGTCCGGCACCCGCGCCCTCAGCCCGGCCATGCAGCATAGCATTGTGTCAGGATCGTGAAAATCAGGGTGCGGCAAGGTTAGCAACATGAAACTCAAAAATGAGTGAATTTCATTCAGTCGTCATAATCGCTGCCTAGGTCGCACTCCGACAGCGGCGGACGAGCACCCTTGGATCGGGCGCCCGTCGCTGAACAACGGAACGGGGACTAGAGACCATGAAGACGCCAAACCTGCGTTTGACGGCGCTTGCGCTGTTGCTTTCCACCAGCTTCCTGCCGGCGGCCGCCCACGCTGCGGCGGGCGAAGCCGAGGCTGCGGCCGACGCGGCAGACGACCAGGATCGCGAGAACATCGTCGTGACCGGCCTGCGCGAGAAGGCCACGCAGCAGGCGGCAGAGGCGATCACCTTCGGCAACAACGTCCAGATCGTCGATCGCGCGGCGATCGAGGCGACCGGCGCGACCAACTTCGCCGAGATCGCCCAGTTCCTGATCAAGGGCGCCAACGTCGGCTATTCGCCCGACGAAGGCGAATACACGATCCGCCTCGACGGCGGCGGCGACCGCGACACGCTGGTCGTGCTCGACGGCGTGCCGCTCTACGACCGCGGCCCCGCGCTCGAGGAGATCTGGGGCACGACCACGATCGACCCGCACATGATCGAGCGCGCCGAAGTGTTCCGCGGCGGCAACAGCCTGTTCTTCGGCTCGAACGGCGGCATCGGCGTAATCAGCCTCGTCACCAAGCGTCCCGACGGCACCAACCGCGTCGAGCTCGGCGCGCAGTACGGCGAGTTCAATACGCGCGAGATCTGGGGCAACGCCCGCTTCGCGATCGACCCGGAAAAGCGCCACAGCTTCATGGTCTACGGCGGCTCGATCCAGACCGACGGCCCGCGCATCTTCCGGCCCGAGGACTTCATCGACAACGTCGCGGCTTCGGGCGGCATCCAGAAGTACCCGCTCAACCGCAGCAACGTGGGCGTGAAGTACCTGTTCCAGCCCGACGAGAAGACCCAGTTCCGACTCAACGCGCAGTATACGCAGATCGAGTTCTTCGACGCCTTCCCCGACACCGAGACCTACTCGCCCAACCGGGTGCGCTATCCGATCGTCGACTTCGCCTTCGAGCGCCGCTGGTCGGACAAGCTGTTCACCGAGCTCGCCGGCTACTGGTCGAACCCGCTGCTCAACAACACCGAGACCCTGCCCGAGATCTGCGCGATCCGCGCGGGCTGCCCCGATCCCGCCACGCCCACGCGCATCGTGCCCTTCGGCTTCTCGACCGGCCGCTCGATCCCCAAGCCCAATCAGGGCTTCGGCGCCGCTTCGAAGAACAGCGGCTTCCAGGAAATGGGGCTCAACTTCCGCAACACGATCAACATTCCCAACGCGATCGAGGTCGTCGCGGGCGTCCAGGTGGTGTCCTACAAGGACGATTCCGACCCGGTCTTCCCGATCAACGACGAACGCCAGACCGTGACCGGGCTCTATGCCGATTTCCGCCCGGTGCTGCCGTTCAGCCCCGACACCAAGCTCTCGCTGGCCGTGCGCACCGACTTCTCGGACAGCTTCGGCAGCAAGACGATCTGGAAGTTCGGCTTCCGCCAGGGCCTGGGTGATTTCTACCTGCGCGGCAACGGCGGCACCTCGTACAGCCTGCCCAAGACCAACGAGCTGTTCCGCCAGGAAGCAACGATCGTCGGCAACCCCGATCTCAAGACCGAGACGACCAAGACCTTCAACTTCGGCGCCGGCTTCGCCAAGGACTTCGGCGGGGTCTACTTCGATGCCGAGCTCGGCTGGTTCAAAACCGACATCACCAACCGCATCCAGACCACCTCGGGCCTGACGGTGAACACCTATTTCAACAACACCGCGGTCACCGAGATCCGCGGCCTGACCGCCGACGTCAACCTGCGGCTGGGCGAGACGCTCTCGGCCAACGTCAACTTCACCAAGCAGAAGGCGCGTCTGCGCGGTTCGCTGCTGCAGATCAACGAGACGCCCGAATACATGATCGGCGGCCAGCTCGCCTGGAACAGCCCCGACAAGACCTTCCACGTCACGCTGTTCCCGCGCTACCAGGGCCCCGAATATTCGACCGGCGGCCTCAACAATTCGCTGCGCGTCAACTTCGGCAACTACTTCGTGATGAACGCCTCGATCGGCCTGTGGCTGGGCGAGGACAAGCAGCACAAGTTCCAGCTGCGCGTCGCCAATGTCTTCGACAAGGTCTATGCCGAGCGCTACGGCTTCGGCAACCGTCGCTATGACTCGCGCTTCCTGCGCGGCGAGATCGCGCTGAACAGCCCGCAGTACTTCTATGGCTATCCCTTCGAGGGCAAGCCGCGCGCCTTCTACGTTTCGTACAACACCTCGTTTTAACCACCCCTGACCCGGCCTGCCCGGATCGGGGTGGGCCGGGTGCTTCTTCGGCTTCACAGTCATGTCACAGCCGCCGCGTAGGCGCCCGCGGACTCGATATGACGGGAAGCCGAAAACATCAGGGGACGATCGTCGCGTTCCTCGTGGTCGCAGCCCTTCTCCTGCTCGCCCTGGCAACGGGGGCTTGCGGACGGGGCGAGGCCTCGGACGCGGAGACGCCCATCCGGGTCGTGCTGATCCCGGCCGATGGCGGAACCGCGTCCGGCACGCTCGCCGACTACCGCCCGCTGTTTGACACCCTGTCCCGCTCCACCGGCATGAGGTTCGAGTTGACCATCACGCAATCCTACGGTGCTGCCGTCGAAGGCATCTGCAACGGCGTGGCCGACCTGGCCTTCGTCGGGCCCGCGACCTATCTGCAGGCGCGCGACCGCGGCTGTGCACAGCTCCTGGCGGTCGGCATCAAGAACGGCCAGCCGCGCTACTACGCCGCCTTCTTCGTGCGCAGTGACGCGCCGTTGCGCGGCCTTGCCGACCTCGCGGGCAAGCGCGTGGCCTTCGGCGACATCAATTCGACCTCGTCGTTCCTCATGCCCGTAGCGATGCTGATGGAGGCCCGGCTCGATCCCGCGCGCGATCTTTCCGCGGTTCGGCTGACCGGCAGCCATCCCAACAGCCTCAACGCCCTGCTCCAGGGCCAGGTCGACGCCGCCGCGCTTTCGCTCGATTCCTACGACCGCGCCCTGCGCGCGGGTGTGCCCGGCGCAGAGAAGCTGCGCGTGCTCGCACGTAGCGAGGCCATGCCTTATCCGCCTTTCATCGTCTCCACCCGCCTGCCAGCAGCCCGGCGCGAGATATTGCGCGAGGGCTTTTCCCGACTGGCGCAGGACGCGGCGATCACGCAGGGCCGCATTACTGGCTACGGCGGCGGCGCGATCGAAGGCTACGCCACCCACTTCTCCGACGCGCCGTTCGACAGCATGGCCCGGCGCATCGCGCGCGTAACGCCGGCGCTCAAGGCCGCGCTGCTCGAACGCGCAGCGCAACAGTGAGCGCGGGCTGATGCAGATCGCACTCGACCAGGTATCGCTGATCTATCGCGACGGGACGATGCCAGTCTCGGGGCTGAGCCTGACGATCCCGGCGGGCCAGTTCTGTGCCGTGCTCGGCCGCTCGGGTGCGGGCAAGTCCAGCCTGCTGCGACTGCTCGGTGGCATCGCCGCGCCGACCCACGGCTCTGCCAGCATCGACGGCACACCGCTGACACCCTCCATGCCGCGCGCGCTGCGCAAGCGGATCGGCCAAGTGCACCAAGACGGCGCGCTCGTCGGTGAGGCGAGCGTGGCGGAAAACATCGTCGCCGGAGCCGCCGCGTCGATGCCGCTGTGGCGCGCGCTGAGCGGGCTCTATCCGGCCTGGGCGCGCGAGCGCGCGGTCGCGTTGCATCTCGAACTCGGGCTCGATCCCGCCTTTCTCGGCGCGCCCGTCTCACGACCCTCGGGCGGCCAGCAGCAGCGCGTCGGCGTGGCGCGGGCGCTGATGCTCGAACCCGCGCTGGTCCTGGCCGACGAGCCCGTGGCGAGCGTCGATCCCGACACCGCGCGCCAGGTGCTGAGCGTGCTGGCCGCGCACCGCACGCGTCTCGGCGCGACGGTGGTCTGTGCGCTGCACCAGCCCGAGCTCGCCTGCGCTTTCGCCGATCGCATTCTGGTGATCGACGAAGGGCGCCTCGCCTTCGACGGCAGTCCCGAGCTCTATCGCCGCTCGCACCGGGTAGAGGCCGCATGAGCACCACCGCCGCCTTCCCGCGCAGCTGGAGCCTGCGACGGATCGCCGTGCTCGCGGCGCTGCTCGGCCTGCTCGCGATCAGCGCGCTGCGCGTCGACGTGCCGCGGCTGTTCACCCAGGCCGGCGCCGGTCGCGCGCTGGCCGGCATGGCCGCGCAGATGTGGCCGCTGCAGCTTTCCGACCGCCAGGACGTGGCCGAAATACCCGGCTTCGATCCCGCCCATCTGCCGCCATTCGCCTATCTGCAGACCACCGACGAGACCAGGCGCGAACTCGATCCCGACCGGCTCGAACCCGCGACCGTGCATCAGCGCAAGGTCTGGCTGGTCCAGCCTTTCGGCTATGTCCTGCAGGTCGCGGGCAAGCTGCTCGAGACGATCGAGATCGCGATCTGGGGCACCCTGCTCGCGGCGCTGCTCGGCCTGCCGCTGGGGCTCGCCGGATCGACCCCATTGGTGCGCAGCCCCGCGATCCGCCAAGCCGCGCGCGCCCTATCAGCCGGCCTGCGCGCCGTGCCCGAACTGCTGAGCGCGCTGTTCCTCGTCACCGCCTTCGGCTTCGGCCCGCCCGCCGGCATCCTCGCGCTGGGCCTCCACGCCGCGGGCTTCCTCGGCCGGTTCTATGCCGATGCGATCGAGGACGCCGACCAGGCGCCCGTCCGCGCGCTGTTGGCGAGCGGCGCCAGCCGGCTCGCGACCTTCCGCTTCGCGCTGTGGCCGGCGGTGCGCGCGCCGTTCGTTTCCTCGACCTTCTACATCCTCGACCGCAACGTCCGCATGGCCACCGTCGTCGGCCTCGTCGGCGCGGGCGGGATCGGTCAGGAGCTCAAGGGCCGGATCGACATGTACGAATATGCCCACGTCGGCACGATCCTCGTCGGGATCCTGATCGTGGTGCTGCTGCTCGACCACATCGCCGCGCGACTGCGGCGCAAGACCCCCTGAAATCCGCACATAACGGGAGACCTACGATGTCCAACACGCGCCGTGACTTCCTCAAGACCGCTGCCGTCGCAGGGGCCCTGCCCGCCGCGATCGGCCGCGCCCTGGCGATCCCCGCCAACCGCCGGACCGGCACGATCAAGGACGTGCGCCACGTCGTAATCCTGATGCAGGAGAACCGCTCGTTCGATCACTACTTCGGCACGATGCGCGGCGTTCGCGGCTTCGGCGACCGCCACCCCATCCCGCTCGCCTCGGGCAAGGACGTCTGGTGGCAGAGCAACGGCGCGCGCGAACTGCCGCCGTTCCACCTCGACACGGCCAAGACCAACGCGATCAAGGTGCCCGGCACGCCGCACTCCTTCGCCGACGCCCAGGCCGCGTGGAACCAGGGCAAGTTCGGCCTCTGGCCCAAGTACAAGACCGACTATTCGATGGGCTACTACAAGCGCGAGGACGTGCCCTTCCAGTTCGCCCTGGCCGAGAGCTTCACGATCTGCGACGCCTATCACTGCTCGATCACCACGGGCACCGATCCCAACCGCATCGTCTTCTGGTCGGGCGGCAATTTCGATCCGGCGATGCGCGCCCAGGGTATTAACTGCCGCGACGACAAGTCCGAACCGAACAACCTGCGTTGCTGGATCAAGGGCGCGCTGCCCGAGCCCGGCTATACCTATGCCGGCAATGACCTCGAATGGGCGACGATCCCCGAAGTGCTCGATGCCGCGGGGGTCGACTGGAAGATCTACCAAGATCCCAACGACAACTGGACCGGCGCGATGCACGGTGGCCTGGCCTTCAAGGGCTTCCGCGAGGCGAAGCCCGACAGCCCGCTCTACAAGAAGGGCATGAGCCACTTCTCGCTCGAACGGCTCGAACAGGACGTGAAGAACGGCACCCTGCCTCAGGTGTCCTGGGTCCTGCCGCCGATGCCCTGGTCCGAGCACCCTTCGACCTCGTCGCCGCTCGAAGGCGCCGAATTCACCGCCAAGGTGCTCGACGCGCTGACCGCCAATCCCGAGGTCTGGGCCGGCACCGTGTTCTTCCAGACCTTCGACGAGAACGACGGCCTGTTCGATCACCTTCCGCCGCCCGCGCCGCCTTCGTACAACGCCGATGGCTCGATGGCGGGCAAGGCGACCTTCGACCTCAAGGGCCACTATTTCGACGATCACAAGGACGCCTATACCTCGCGCGACGACACTATCAGCGGCACCACGCGCCCCTGGGGCCTCGGCCCGCGCGTGCCGCTCTACGTGGTCTCGCCGTGGTCGAAGGGCGGCTGGGTCAACAGCGAGGTCGCCGATCACACCTCGGTCGGCCAGTTCCTCGAGAAGCGCTTCGGCGTGACGGTACCGGCGATCAGCCCCTGGCACCGCGCGGTCTGCAGCGACCTGACCTCGTGCTTCGACTTCGCCGCGCCGGCCGATGCCGGGTTCCCCGAACTGCCCGACGTCAGCAATTCGCCCAAGACGATCGCCGTGCACCAGAAGCGCGACAAGGTGCTCCCGCCGCGCCGGCCGCAGGACCTCTACCAGGAAACCGGCGTGCGCCGCTCGCGCGCGCTGCCCTACAAGCTTGCGGTCGATCTCGCCGCCGCGCCCGACGGCGTGCGCCTGACCTTCGTCAATGAGGGCAGCGTCGGCGCGGTGTTCCAGGTCTACGACCGCAAACACCTCGACCGCATCCCGCGGCGCTACACGGTCGAGGCGCGCAAGCGGATCGACGACAGCTGGGACCTGGGCGCCAACGGCGAGTTCGACCTCTGGGTGCTCGGCCCCAACGGCTTTGTCCGGCACATGTCAGGCACCCTGGCCGAAGGTACGACGGTGCCCGCGGTGACGATCCGCCAGCACCCGCGCCGCCCGGCACTGTCGGTCGCGCTGAACAATCCCGCCAAAGCCGAGAGCCGCGCGACCTTGGGCAAGGATGCCTATGGCCACGTCGAGAGCTTCCAGACCGCGCTGCCCGCCGAGGGCAAGGCCGAAGCGGTCTGGCCGACGGACAAGAGCCAGGACTGGTACGACTTCACCGTCACGCTCGCGACGGTCGAGATCCGCGCCGCCGGCCGGCTCGAACGCGGCGCCCACGGCGTCAGCGATCCGCTGATGGGTCGCGACGCCTAGGTCGCGGGAGGGGCAGGACGCCTGAGGATCGCTGCTGCGGCTGCGATCAGCAGCGCGAGCGCGGGGGCCGTCAGCGACGGCCATTCGGCGGGCTGCGGCCCGCCGGCCCCGCCCTCACCCAGGCTGGCCATGGCAAAGCCGTAGCCGGTGACGAACCACGCGAGCAGCAGCAGCAGGGCCAGTTCGCCGGCGCGCGCGCGCATGACGATCGCAGGCAGCACGAAACCGATCGCGAGGCCGAGGATCGTGAGGTCGTAGTCGTAGTTGTAGGGGCTGACGAACAGCGAAACCGCGCAGGCCGCCGCCGCGAGGATCCGCGGCTCGTCGCCGCGGTGCCAGAGCCGCAGGAACAGGCCGATCGCGACCAGCGCGGCCAGCCCGTGCAGCACCATCGCCAGCGAGGCCGAGGCCCCGAGGCTGCGGGCGCAGGCATAGACCGAGGTCATGCGGAACAGCTGATAGTATCCGGCCGCGAGGAAATCCCCGGCCTCGCGCACGCCGCCGAGGAAGGCCGGCCAGACGCCGGGCCCGAAGGCGAGCGTCGCAGTCGAGGCAGCGGCGGCGACCACACCCGCCGCCACGGCCATGGCGTTCCAACGCCGACCGAACAACGCGAGCAGGCCGATCCCCGCGGCGAGATGCGGCTTGATGCACATCAGCCCCAGCGGCAGCCCGGCCCCCGCGCGTCGTGCCGGGAAGGCCAGCAGGAAAGCACCGATGAGCCCCGCAGTGAGAAATCCATTCTGCCCGGTGCGGACGGTCAGCAGCACCGCCGGCAGCACCGCGATCAAGGTGCCGGGCAGATGATCGCCGGCAATCCGTCGCAGGACCGTGAGGTAGAACAGCAGGCTGGCACTCACGAACAGCAGATAGGCGAGGCCGATCGGCAGCTGCGCCAGCCCGGCGACGAACAGCATGTAGGGCGGCGGATAGGTCCAGGGAAACAGCAGTTGCCCCCCGGTGATCGCCTGCTGCGCGGCGAGCATGTCGGTCGCGCGATAGGTCGCTTCGGCCCGACCTTGCGCCGCCATGGTCCCGGCGATGTGGAAGGCATCGAAATCGGTCAGGACCTTGTCGCGCCCAAGCAATCCGGGCACCTGGAACAGCACCGCCGAGACCAGCGCGAGCAGAGCCGAGACCGCCAGCACGGCGATCAGCACGGGCCTGCTCGTCGCCAATCCAGATGGCGACGCTGGGGTCAAATGCTCATGCCCTTGAAGATTCGCTCGGGGATCGCGCGGATGATCGTCATGATCGCCCACCACACCGGCTTGACGTAGAGCACGTTGCGCCCCGCGCCGACGGCCTTGAACACGGCGCCCGCGACTTCGGCCGGCTGTGCGGTGAGCTTGGCCGGCAGGTCCATGCCCGCGGTCATGCGCGTGGCGACGAAGCCCGGCAGCACGGTCAGGACCTGGACGCCCTTCTTCGCCAGGCGATTGCGCAGGCCCGAGAGGAAAGCCGTGTAGCCGGCCTTGGCCGAGCCGTAGACGTAATTGCTCGCGCGGCCGCGTTCGCCCGCGACCGAGCTGATGCCCACCAAGGTGCCGCTGCCACGCTGCTCGAAGCGGTTGGCGATCAGGCCGGTCAGCAGCGCCGGTCCTTCGAAATTGCTGCGGAAGGTCAGCGTCGCGGCTTCGGCATCGGCCTCGGACTTCGCCTGATCGCCGAGCAGACCGACGACGCAGACCGCCGTGCCCGGCAGCGCCGGCAAGCTATCGAGGAAAGCCGCGAAGCTCTCCGTGGCGAGAATGTCGAGCTCGTGCAGAGTCACCGTAACGCCGTGGCGCAGTTCGATGTCGGCCTTGTCCGCAGCCAGCGCTGCCGCGTCGCGCGCCGCAAGCTGGATCGGATGGCCGGCCGCAGCGAAGCGGTGCGCAAGGGCGAGGCCGATGTCGGACTTGCCACCGAGGACGAGCACAGGATCTGCGGTCATAGTTCCAGTCTTTCGGATTGGCTCGAGGCGAAGGCGGCGGCGCCTTCGGCCTGGCGCAAGGCGAGGAATTGGGGGACGCGCCTATCGCTGGCGCGCAAGGTGGCTGCGCTCATCCGGCTGTCCTTGGCCAGATAGAACCGGCCGCCGTGCGCGAGCACGATCGCGTCGAGCCGTTCCATCAGCGCCAGCACCTTCGCCGAGACGGGAAAGTCGAGCGCGAGCGTATAGCCGTCGAGCGGGAACGAGAACGTGCCGCCGGGCAGGCCGCCGAGCCGCTTGAGCACGGCGAGGAACGAGCCCTGCCCGCTGGCGGAGATCGCCGCCAGCAGTTCGGCCAGCCCGGCGCGGGCGGAAGCGAGCGGCAGCGCGCACTGGAACTGCAGCAGGCCGCGGCCGCCATAGATCCGGTTCCACTGGCCGAGCGCGTCGAGCGGATAGAAATAGCTGTCCCAATCGACCAGTTGCAGCCCGCGCTTCATCACCTGACGGCGATAGTAGACGGCGTTGAACGCCCTGACCGTCAAGCCGTTGAGCAGACCCGCCGGCGCGTCGAACGGGACGTTGCGCAACTTGCGGCGCGGCGTGCGGAACGGCGCCATGCGCAAGGCTTCGGGCAGGTCCGCGGCGACCGCGTGCTCGCCGAGCATGATCGCCGAACGGCCAAGGCTGCGACCGCCGGCCAGGCAGTCGATCCAGGCCACCGAATAGGGCACATCGGCGTGGTCCTCGAACAGCCGCATCGCCGTGTCGAGATCGGGTGCGGGCAAGGTGGTCTGGCGGATCCAGCCGCTCTCGACCCGCTGCAGGTGAAAAGCCACGCGCAGGATGACGCCGGTCAGCCCCATGCCGCCGATCGTGGCGGCGAACAGCTCGGGATCGCTCTGCGCGCTGCAGCGCCGCACTTCCCCCGTGCCGTCGAGCAGGTCGAGCCAGGCGACGAAGCGGCCGAAAGAGCCGTCGCGGTGGTGGTTCTTGCCGTGGACGTCGGCCGCGACCATGCCGCCCAGCGTGACGAACTTGGTGCCCGGCGTCACCGGCGGGAACCAGCCGCGCGGCAGGAAGGCGTCGATCACCTCGGCGAGCAGAACCCCGGCCTCGACCACGAGCAGCCCCGTATCGGCATCGAAGGCGAGCATGCGGTTGAGCTTGAGCATCGACACGGTGTTGGCCGGCTGCTGCGCGCAGTCGCCATAGCCGCGGCCATTGCCGCGCGCGATCGCCGGCCCCCTTTCGACCAGCCCGCGCAGATCGGCTTCGGATCGGGGACTATGGACGACGCAATCCTGTCGCGGATAGCGCCCCCAGCCCGAGATCATCATGTCGCTTGCCCTGCCCCTGCGCCGCCGGTGAAGACGTGACGGCGATCGAGGTGATACTTGGCGAAGTAGCCGATCGAAAGCCCCACGATCGCCCCGGCTTCGCGCGCAGCCTGGGTCTGCCAGACGAGCCAGAACAGGGTCTCCGCACCCCAGAAGATCGCGGTCGTGATCACGCCCATCAGGGTATAGAGCGTGAACTTGCGGCCGTGCGCGGCCAGCCCGCGCGACGGGTCGGCAAAGATCCAGCGCTTGTCGAGCAGGTACTTGATAACGAGCCCCACCGCCGTGCCGGCGAGCAAGGCGGGATAGTAGGTCAGGTGTCCGTGGTCGAAGCCGAGGACCACACGCTGGGTCGCGAGATTGCCCGCCGTCGCGATCACCGCGAAGGCAACGTAGCGCAGCACCAGCGTCGCTGGGCTCACAGCAAGGTACCCGCGAGCGCGAGCAGGCCGACCGCCGCGACGCAGCCATAGCTGACCGGATCGCGCGCGGCGAAGACCAGCGGATCGTCGTGCATCTGGCCGCGATGGGTCAGGATGGCGATGCGGCTGTTCCAGAACAGCAGGACCAGGCAGACGCCCCAGAGCACTTCGGGCAGCGAGTAGAGCTGCCGCACCGGGTCCGAATTGGCATAGAGCGCGAGCACCAGCACCGAAACCATGCCCGACGAGACCGCCATGTTGCCGATGATCGCGAGGTCGTCGACGTGATAGCCGCGGCCATGCGCGCGGACGGTGCCCGAGGCGATACCGTCGACCAGCTCCGCCTGGCGCTTCACGCTCGCGAGCGAGAAGAAGAAGAAGGTCGAGAAAGCGAGCAGCCAGACCGAGGCCGGCAGCCCCGTGGCGACCGAACCCGCGAGGATGCGCATGGTGTAGAGCACCGCGAGCATGCAGATGTCGATCACGACCATGCGCTTGAGCCACAGCGAATAGGCCGTGGTCAGCGCGAAATAACCGAGCAGCATGGCGAAGAGCCCGGGGCCCGATAGCAGCGCGACGGCCCCGCCCGCGAGACCGAGCGGCGGCGCCATCCAGGTCCCATGGCTGACCTTGACCGCCCCCGAGGCGAAAGGCCGCCGGCACTTGCGCGGATGCGCGCGGTCGGCGGCGAGATCGAGCAGGTCGTTGAGCACATAGGTGCACGAAGCGACCAGGCTGAACGCGACGACGGCGAGCAGCGACTGCCACAAGGTTGCCGCGGTCAGCTGATGCGCGGCCAGCATCGGCAGGAGGATCAGCGCATTCTTGAGCCACTGGTGCGGCCGCAGCACGCGCAGATAGTCGCGCGCGCTGGTCGGCGCCGCGTCGAGGTGGGTGGTGTCCTTGCCCAGCGCGTCGACCCTTGCGCGGAAGGCCGCACTGGGATTGACCGTCACCGCGCCGGCCGAATGCTCCCAGACCGGCAGGTCCGCCGGCGCATCGCCGATGTAGCTATAGCCGCCGGCGCCGAACCGCTGCTGCAGGAACCGCGCCTTGTTCTGGCCCTTGAGATTGATGCCATCGCCCGATCCGTGCGCCTCGTCGAACAGGCCGAGATGCGCCGCAACTGCGTCGGCCGTGGCCTGGAGCGAGGCGGTGACGAGTGCGACCCGGCCCCCGCGCGCGCGCCAGTCGCACACGAGTTCGAGCACCTCGTCGTTGTAGGGCAGCCTCGCGGCGTCGAGGCCAGCGATGGCGTGCAACTTCTGCTTGAGCGCGAGCGGTCCGCGCGGCAGCGCGGCGAGCGCGGCCAAGGGCGTGTACCACTTGGCGGTGCAGGCCGACCAGAAAGCCTCGAACAGCGAATCCGTGCGGATCAGCGTGTCGTCGAGATCCACGACCAGCGTCAGTTTGGCAGGATTCCAGTTCGCAACGCTCATCGGCCACTCCGAAGCCACCGGCGAGGCCGCTGGCAAAGGCAAATGCAGTCCTGCGAATTATGGTTAACAAGCTAAGGAACCGTAAAGATTTGCCTAGCGCGGTCCGATCGGCGGCGGGTCCGACGCACGGACCCCGACACGTCGCGTTGACTGGAAATCCTATATATGCGACACACTATCGCATAAATTCCAACACCGAGGCCTGAAACCATGCCCAATGCCGTTGCCGACGTCTCCGCCCGCTCGATCGCCGAGCTCGTCTCGCTCGCAGGACGCCGCGCCGTCGTCACCGGTGCGGCCTGGGGTCTGGGCAAGGCCACGGCCCGCCGTCTTGCCGAAGCCGGTGCGACCGTGCTGATCGGCGACATCGACGCCGAAGCGGCCGCGGCGACCGCCGCCGAACTGAGCGCCGCCTATGGCCCCCGCGTCCTGTCGGTGCGGATGGACGCGAGCGACCCCATGTCGATCACAGCCGCGGCAGACCTCGCCGTCGCCGAATTCGGCGGCATCGACATCTGGGTCAACAACGCCGGCATCCCTTCGCACAAGCCGCTGCTCGACCTGACCGACGAGGAGTTCGACACGGTCCAGGCGATCAACCTGCGCGGAACCTTCGTCGGCGCGCGCGAAGCAGCGCGACGCATGATCGCGGCCGACATGCCTGGGGTGATCGTCAACGTCGCCTCGCTCGCCGGCCTGCGCGGCATTGCGCCGGGCCAGGCCGCCTACACCGGCTCCAAGCACGGCGTCGTCGGCCTGACCAAGACGATGGCGCTCGAGTTCGGGCCCAAGGCGATCCGCGTGCTCGGGATCGCGCCGGGCGTCTGCCTGACCGAGAAGACCATGCACCTCGCCAGCCTCGATGCGGAAGCGCTCAAGAAGATCCCGATCCCCGGCATCGGCGGCAGTCCCGTCGGCCGGCTCGGCGTCGCCGACGACGTCGCGCGCGTGATCCTCTTCGCGGTCTCCGACCTGGCCATGTTCATGAGCGGCTCGACCCTGATGGTCGAAGGCGGCGTCGCCGCCTGATCCCCACGGCACGTCTCGACGCCTCTGGACGGCGGGCCCCGCCGCTCTACTATACCAGGGTATGAGCGCGTCCGCGCGCCAGCCGACTATAGTGCGGATCACGAACAAGCGGAGCCAAGCCATGGGAAAGAGTCGAGCGATCAACATCGGCATGACCGAGCAGCAGCGCGCGGATATCGCCGGCGGCCTCTCGAAGCTGCTGGCCGACAGCTACACGCTCTACCTGATGACGCACAACTTCCACTGGAACGTCACCGGGCCGATGTTCAACACGCTGCACCTGATGTTCATGGGGCAGTATACCGAGCAGTGGAACGCGCTCGACCTGATCGCCGAACGCATCCGCGCGCTCGGCTTCCCCGCGCCCGGCACCTATGGCGAATTCGCCGAACTCGCCTCGATCAAGGAGGTCCGCGGCCAGCCCAAGGCGCTCGAGATGGTCGAGCACCTGGTCGCCGCGCAGGAAGCGACGGCACGCACCGCGCGCGGGCTGTTCGACCTGGTCGACGAAGCCAACGACCAGCCGACCGCCGACCTGCTGACCCAGCGGCTCGACGTTCACGAGAAGACCGCCTGGATGCTGCGCAGCCTACTCGAGGAGTGAGGCCCGAAAGCAACGGGTCATAAACAAGTCCCGCTCACCCTGAGCTTGTCGAAGGGTGCTTGCGCGACCGTTGTGGCCGGTGCTTCGACAAGCTCAGCACGAGCGGGGCGGGGTTAGTTTTCCTGGACGTTACTCTCGCGCTGTGCGGGCCGCAGCGCGGTAAGGCCCGCCCAGAGGCATAGCCCCGCCAGCGCGAACCAGGTCAGCGCATAGACCAGGTGGTTGTCGGCAAAGCGCACGACGGTGAGCCCGCCCAGCGGATAGCCGCCCGGGTTCGCTGCGGCATCGGCATCGACGAAAAACGATGCGACCGGCCCGAGCCCGCGAGCCCGGGCGATCGCCGCGACGTCGCGCGAATACCAGCGATCGGCTGCGGGGTCGTTGGCGCGCAGGAAGCCACCGCCGGGTTCGCTCGCGCGCATCAGGCCCGTCACCGCGACCTCTCCGGCGACCTGCCCCTCGCGGCGAGTCTCGGCGGCACGCCGCTCACCAGGAACGAAGCCGCGGTTGATCAGCACCGTGCCCGCATCGGTGCGCAGCGGCGTCAGCACCCAGAAGCCCGCGCCGCGCTCGGTCAGCGCCTGGACCAGCGCCTCGCGATCGTGGCGGAACACGCCGCGCAGCCGGACCTTGCGGTATTCGTAGGCGTCGGGCGTCAGGCCCCGCCATTTCGATATATCTGAAAAGGCGACAGGCGGCGCATGGATCCGCGCCTCGACGCGCGCGATCAGATCGTGCTTCCAGGCGCGGCGCTCGACCTGCCAGATCCCCAGCGCCGCGAACAGGACGGCGCCGAGCAGAGCCAGCGCCAGGAACCAGCGCTTTTTCAGGAGGGCCCGTCCATGCTCGTCATCGGCATCATGTTGGTGTTGAGATGGTACATGATCCACAGCGAGCCCGCGATCACGATCAGCACGATCACCGCCGCGAAGGCATAGGCGAGCAGGGTCCAGCCGCCTTCGGACTGCGAGTTGACGTGGAGGAAGCAGACCGTGTGGACCAGGATCTGCACGACCGCGAGCGCGATGATGATCGCCGCGACGGTCGCGGCGTCGCCGATCACGCCCGTCATCACCAGCCAGAACGGCACGGCGGTCAGCACCACCGACAGCAGGAAGCCGATCAGGTAGCCGCGGCGCGAGCCGTGCGGGACTTCGGCGTGCCCGTGCGCTGTCTCGCTCATCGCAGGACTCCCAGCAGATAGACGAAGGTGAAGACGCCGATCCAGACGACGTCGAGAAAGTGCCAGAACATCGACAGGCACAGCAGCCGCCGCTGGTTCTCGGCATGGAGCCCGCGCTGGCCCAGTTGCACCAGCATGACCCCGATCCACAGGATGCCGAAGGAGACGTGCAGCCCGTGCGTGGAAACCAAGGTGAAGAAGGCCGAGAGGAAGGCGCTGCGTTGCGGCGTTGCCCCCTCGGCGATCAGGTTGCCGAACTCGTAGAGCTCAACCCCGACGAAGGCCATGCCGAGCAGGCCCGTCACCGCCAGCCACAGCCTGGTCCCGCCGAGCCGGCCCTCCTGCATCGCGATCATCGCGAAGCCGTAGGTGATCGACGAGACCAGCAGGATCGCGGTGTTGAGCGCGACCAGCGGCAGCTCGAATATCTCGCGCGGAGACGGTCCGCCGGCATAGCTCGTGCTGAGCACGCCGTAGGTGGCAAAGAGCGTCGCGAAAATCAGCGCGTCGCTCATCAGGTAGATCCAGAAGCCCAGCAAGGTGCCCGAGCCGGGCTCGTGGTGATGCTCGTGGGGATCGAGGACGTAGAAGGCGGGTGCCGGTGGCTGCGTTTCGGCCATGGTCACGCCCCCGCCGCGAGCAGCCGGCTGCGCGCGTCCTCTTCCTCCGCCACTTCATCCGCCGGGATGTAGTAGTCACGGTTGTAGTTGAACGTATGCGCGACGCCGTAGACCAGCAGCGCCACGGCCGACACCGCGGCGAGCCACCAGATGTACCAGATCATCGCGAAGCCGAGCACCATGGCCATGGCCGAGAGGATCACGCCAGCGCCGGTATTGCGCGGCATGTGGATCGGCGCGAAGCCGGTCACCGGCCGCTGCGCGCCGCGGTCCTTCATGTCGTACCAGGCGTCGAGCGCGTGGACCTGTGGGGTGAAGGCGAAGTTGTAGGCGGGCGGCGGCGAGGCGGTCGACCATTCGAGCGTACGGCCGTGCCAGGGATCGCCGGTGGTGTCGCGCAACTGGTCGCGGCGCATGATGCTGACGGCGATCTGGATGACGAAGGCGGCGATGCCGACGAGTATGATCAGCGCGCCGATCGCGGCGAGCACGAACCAGATCTGTAAGGAAGGATCGTCGAAGTGGCGCACGCGGCGCGTCGTGCCCATCAGGCCGACCACGTAGATCGGCGTCCAGGCGACCCAGTAGCCGATCACCCAGCCCCAGAAATGGATGCGCCCCCAGAAGCGGTCGAGCTTGAAGCCGAAGGCCTTGGGGAACCAGTAGTCGAGCCCGGCGAAGAGCCCGAAGACCACGCCGCCGATGATCACGTTGTGGAAGTGCGCCACCAGGAACAGCGAGTTGTGCAGCACGAAGTCGGCGGGCGGCACGGCCAGCAGCACCCCGGTCATGCCGCCGACCACGAAGGTCAGCATGAAGGCGATCACCCACATCATCGGCAGCTCGTAGCGGATGCGGCCGCGGTACATCGTGAACAGCCAGTTGAAGATCTTCGCCCCCGTCGGGATCGAGATGACCATCGTCGCGATGCCGAAGAACGAGTTGACGCTGGCGCCCGAGCCCATCGTGAAGAAGTGGTGGAGCCAGACGAGGTAGGACAGGATCGTGATGACCACGGTCGCGTAGACCATCGACGAATAGCCGAACAGGCGCTTGCCGGTGAAGGTCGAGGTGATCTCCGAATAGATGCCGAAGACGGGCAGAACCAGCACGTAGACCTCGGGATGCCCCCAGATCCACACGAGGTTCCAGTACATCATCGGGTTGCCACCGAGATCGTTGGTGAAGAAGTTGGTCCCCACGTAGCGATCGAGCATCAGCAGCGCGAAGGCGCCGGTCAGCACGGGGAAGATCGCGATCGCCAGCACGTTGCTGCACAGCGCGGTCCAGCAGAACACCGGCATCTTCATCATTGTCATGCCCGGCGCGCGCATCTTGATGATCGTCGTCACCATGTTGATCGCCGAGAGCGTCGTGCCGACGCCGGCTATCTGCAGCGCCCACAGGTAATAGTCGGGCCCGGTGTCGGGGCTGTTCTGCAGATTGGTGACGGGCACGTAGTTGAGCCAGCCCCCGCGCGAGAACTCGCCGACGAACAGCGAGACCATGACCAGCAGCGCACCGGCCACGGTCAGCCAGAACGACAGGTTGTTAAGGAAGGGAAAGGCCACGTCGCGCGCGCCGATCTGCAGCGGCATCACGAAGTTGATCAGCCCCACGACCAGCGGGATCGCCACGAAGAAGATCATGATCGTGCCGTGCGCGGTGAAGACCTGGTCGTAGTGGTGCGCGGGCAGGTAGCCCTGGCTCGCACCGAAGGCCATGGCCTGCTGCGCGCGCATCATCAGCGCATCGGCGAAGCCGCGCAGCAGCATGATGATGCCCAGGACGATGTACATGATGCCGATCTTCTTGTGATCGACGCTGGTCAGCCATTCGCGCCAGAGCCAGCCCCACAGCCGGTACTTGGTGACGGCTCCGACAATGCCGAGCCCGAGCAGCACGACGACCGCGAAAGTCACCAGCAGGATCGGTTCGTGGATCGGGAACGATTCCCAGGTCAGCCGGCCGAATATCGCGCTGGTGACGGTCTCTCCGGTCATGCGGGGCTCCGGGCGGCAGCAAGCAGGTTGAACGAGATCTTGTCGGTCTTGGGCGAGCCCGGCGCGCGGCCATCGGGCGCGCGCGGCGCGGTCACGTTCGGGCCCGTGCCCTTCTCCGCGCCGTCCTTGAACAGCGCGCCCTCGGGCTTCTGCCCTGGTGGCGGAGCGCCGTGCCCACCGCCCTCGCCATCATGCCGCATGACCGCGCTCATGCAGGGCGTGCCCGGCTTCACGCAGCGGTTGTAGATCCGGTCGAACAGGTTCGCCTCAACCGACGAGTAATACATCGCCGGCACCTTCTCGCTGGGCTCGGCGAGCGCGAGGAAGCCCGGGGTATCGAGCCTGGGCCCCGACTTGACCCGCGCCACCCAGGCGTCGAACCCGGCCTGGTCCAGCCCCTTGAGCTTGAAGCGCATGTCGGAGAAGCCCTCGCCCGAATAGTTGGCGGACATGCCCTCGTAGTCGCCGGGCCGGTTGAGCACGGCGTGCAGGGTCGAGCGCATGCCGGGCATGGTATAGATCATCCCCGCCAGGCTGGGCGCGTAGAAGGTGTTCATCATGTTGGTCGAAGTCAGGTCGAACCGGACCGGCCGGTCGACCGGCAGCGCCAGTTCGTTGACCGTGGCCACGCCCTGTTCGGGGTAGATGAACAGCCATTTCCAGTCGAGCGAGACGACCTGGACGGTCAGCGGCTTGACCGCGGGATCGATCGGCTTGCCCGCAGCGATGCGGTTCAGCGGGCGGAACGGATCGAGCAGGTGGGTCGACCACCAGGTCAACGCGCCCAGGCAAATGATGATCAGCAGCGGCGCCGACCAGATCACGAGTTCGAGCGAGGTCGAATGGTCGAAATCGGGGTCATAGGTCGCTTCCTGGTTCTTCGCGCGGTAGTGCCAGGCGAAGACCACGATCAGCGCCATGACCGGCACGATGATCAGCAGCATCAGCGCGGTCGAGATGTAGATGATGTCGCGCTGCTGGACGGCGACGTCGCCGGCGGGATCGAGCACCGCGCGGTTGCAGGCCGCCAGCAGGAGCAGCGGCATGAGCGCAAGGATGCGCCGCACATTCGATACCGGCTCGTCTCTGCGCATGGACCTCGCCTGCTCCGGCGCCGGGACGCCGACGTTTGAGATTTGTCCTCCCGCCGCGGAGCTTTTCTGGTGCAATGCGCGTTCGAATGCAATACCGTCGCGCCAGGCCGCCGGAGCGAAAGCTTATGACTGCACCGATCGCCGCGTCGAATTCGACGTCGCTGGAACGCGACGCCCAGGTCCTTAACGCGCGCGATCGCCGTATCGCTCCGGGTGAAATCGCCATCGGCGTGATCATCGGCCGAACCAGCGAGTTCTTCGACTTCTTCGTTTACGCAATCGCATCCGTTCTGGTCTTTCCCTCGCTGATCTTTCCTTTCGTCGATGCGATCACCGGCACGCTCTATTCGTTCGCGCTGTTCGCACTGGCCTTCGTCGCACGGCCGATCGGCACCCTGGTTTTCATGGCGATCGACCGCGCGCACGGTCGCGGGGTCAAGCTGACGATCGCACTGTTCCTGCTCGGCGGCTCGACCATGGCGATCGCCTTCCTGCCCGCCTATGCGCAGATCGGCGCGACCGCGATCTGGCTGCTGGCGATCCTCCGCGTCGGCCAGGGCGTCGCGCTCGGCGGCGCCTGGGACGGCCTGCCCTCGTTGCTCTCGCTCAATGCCCCGGAAGACCGCCGCGGCTGGTACGCGATGATCCCGCAGCTCGGCGCGCCGCTGGGCCTGATGGTCGCCGCGGCGCTGTTCGCCTTCTTCATGGCCACGCTCTCGACCGAGGATTTCCTGTCGTGGGGCTGGCGCTATCCGTTCTTCGTCGCTTTCGCGATCAACGTCGTCGCGCTGTTCGCGCGGCTACGGCTGGTCGCCACGCCCGAGTTCCAGGAACTGTTCGAAAGCCGCGAACTGCAGCCCTCGCCCGCTTTCGCCACCCTGTTCCGCCAGTGGCGCACGATCGCGCTGGGCGCCTTCGCGCCGCTGGCCAGCTTCGCGCTGTTCCATCTGGTCACGGTCTTCCCGCTATCCTGGGTAACGCTCTACGGCCGCGAGACGCCGGTCACCTTCCTGGTGATCGAGATCGTCGGCGCGGTGGTCGGCGTGCTGGCCATGCTCGCTTCGGGGCTGATCGCCGACCGGGTCGGCCGGCGCGCGGTACTCGGCGTCTCGGCCGTGCTGATCGGCGCCTACAGCGGCTTCGCACCGCAATTGCTCGGCGCGGGCAGCCTGGGCGAGATCGTCTACATGATCGCCGGTTTCGCGCTGCTCGGGCTCGCCTTCGGCCAGTCCTCGGGCGCGGTGAACGCCAGCTTCCCCAGCGAGTACCGCTATACCGGCGCGGCGATCGTCGCCAATTCGGCCTGGCTGCTCGGCGCGGGCTTCGCGCCGCTGGTCGCGCTGTTCCTCGCCAGCCAGTTCGGCCTCTGGTCGGTCGGCGCCTATCTGCTGTCGGGTGCCGCCTGCACCCTCGCCGCGCTCGGCATCAACAAGGAATGGGCGCGCCGCGGGCAATAGAAAACCCCGCGACGACCGGAGCCATCGCGGGGTCTTTCCTAAGCCGGCCTGATCAGTAGCGGTCGGCGTTCATCACCTTGGTCCAGGCGGCGACGAAGTCGTTGGCGAACATCTGCCCGGCATCGTCCGAACCGTAGACCTCCGCCACGGCGCGCAGTTCGGAGTTCGAGCCGAAGATCAGGTCGACCGGGGTCGCCGTCCATTCGAGCTTGCCGCTGGCGCGATCGCGGCCCTCGTAGAGCCCCTGATCGCTCGCCGACTTGGCCCAGACCGTCTTCATGTCGAGCAGGTTGACGAAGAAGTCGTTGCTGAGCTGGCCCGGCCGCTTGGTGAAGACGCCGTTCGACGATCCGCCGGTATTGGCGCCGAGCACGCGCATGCCGCCGACCAGCACGGTCATCTCGGGCACGGTGAGGTCGAGCGCATCGGCCTTGTCGACCAGCGCCGCAGCCGGCGCCAAGGTGGCATCGGCGGCGTGGTAGTTGCGGAAGCCGTCGGACTTGGGCTCGAGGAAAGCGAACGAGGCGACGTCGGTCTGCGCCTGGGTCGCATCGACGCGGCCCGGGGTGAACGGCACCGAGACCGCATAGCCGGCCTTGCTCGCCGCCTGCTCGATCGCCGCGCCGCCGCCGAGCACGACGAGGTCGGCGATCGACACGCGCTGGCCGTCCTTGGCCGCCTTGTTGAAGTCACGCTGGATCGCCGTGTACTTGGCGAGCACGCGCGCGAGTTCGGCCTTGTCGTTGACCGCCCAGTTGCGTTGCGGGTCGAGCCGCAGGCGACCGCCGTTGGCGCCGCCGCGCATGTCGGTACCGCGGAAGGTCGAGGCCGAGGCCCAGGCGGCACGCACCAGTTCGGGGCCGGTCAGGCCCGAGGCCAGGATCTTGCCCTTGAGCTGCGCCACGTCGGCGTCGTTGATCGTCGCATAGTCGGCCTTGGGCAGGGCATCCTGCCAGGCGAAGGTCTGCGTCGGGACGTCCTTGCCGAGGTAGCGGGCCTGCGGGCCCATGTCGCGGTGGGTCAGCTTGAACCAGGCACGCGCGAAAGCGGCCGAGAACTCCTCCGGGTTCTTGTGGAACCGCTCGGCGATCTTGCGGAAGCCCGGATCCTCGCGGATCGCGATGTCGGTGGTGAACATGATCGGCGCGTGGCGCTTGCCCTCGATATGCGCGTCGGGGACGAGGTTCGCGGCATTGGGATCGGTCGGGATCCACTGCGTCGCGCCCGAGGGGGCCTTGGTCTTGACCCATTCGAAGCGGAACAGGTTGTCGAGGTACTGATGGGTGAACTGCGCGGGGCTCGAGGTCCAGGCGCCCTCGAGGCCGCTGGTCACCGAATCCTCGGCATTGCCCTTGCCGCACTTGTTGGCCCAGCCGAGGCCCTGGCTCTCGATGCTCGAGGCCGAGGGATCGGCACCGACGCAGTCGTCGGGCTTGTGCGCGCCGTGCGCCTTGCCGAAGGTGTGGCCGCCCGCGATCAGCGCCAGGGTTTCCTCGTCGTTCATCGCCATGTTGCCGAAGGCGCGGCGTATGTCGGCGGCGGCCGAAAGCGGATCGTGGTTGGCGTTGGGACCTTCGGGATTGACGTAGATCAGACCCATCTGCGTCGCGGCCAGCGGCCCGCGCAGGTTGCCCTTCGCGTCGCGGCGCTGGTCGGCCATGAACTTGCGCTCGGGGCCCCAGAAGACGAGATCAGGCTGCCAGGCGTCGACGCGGCCACCGGCGAAGCCGACGGTCTTGAAGCCCATGTCCTCGAGCGCGACGTTGCCCGAGAGCACCATCAGGTCACCCCACGACAGCTTGCGGCCGTACTTCTGCTTGATCGGCCAGACGAGCCGGCGCGCCTTGTCGAGGCTGGCGTTGTCGGGCCAGGAGTTGAGCGGCTCGAAGCGCTGCTCGCCGCCGTCCGAACCGCCGCGGCCGTCACCGGCGCGATAGGTACCCGCCGAGTGCCAGGCCATGCGGATGAAGAAGGGGCCATAGTGGCCATAGTCGGCCGGCCACCAGGGCTGCGAGGTCGTGAGCACCTTGCGGATGTCGGCCTTGACCGCGTCGAGATCGAGCGAGGCGAACTCCTTCGCATAGTCGAACTGGTCGCCATAGGGGTTCGAATGGGCCTCGTGCTGGCGCAACGCCGAGAGATCGAGGCTCTGGGGCCACCAGTCGCGATTGGTCATCGGTGCCGTTTGGGGCGCCGCTGCCGACGCTTCTTGTGCACCGGCCGGAGCCGACAAGAGCGCGGGTGCCGTCATGGCGGCGAGAAGTGCGAGCAGCGATGATGATGACTTCGTCATGATCCCCTCCTGTGATACGTTTTGAACAGAGGATTCGCGGGATACCCGCCGACCCTTCGATCGCAAAACCGATGAAGTCGCTTAGAGTGATTGACGTAACCGATTAATGGTTTCGGGCTCGGTTTCGCTGACCTGCCTCGCTGCCATGATCGCCGCCGATGCGGCCTCAGATGGCTCCATCGGCGTGTCCGTTTCCCCCGTCCTTTCATGCCAGGAGCAACGACCATGCCTTTCATCGAGACCGCAGACGGCACCGAGATCTTCTACAAGGACTGGGGTCCGAAGGATGCGACGCCGATCGTGTTCCACCACGGCTGGCCGCTCTCGGCCGACGACTGGGACAACCAGATGATGTTCTTCCTGGCCGAGGGCTATCGCGTGATCGCCCACGATCGCCGCGGTCACGGCCGGTCGAGCCAGACCTGGACGGGCAACGAGATGGATACCTACGCCGCCGACGTCATCGCGCTGGCCGACGAGCTCGATCTCAAGGGCGCGATCCACATCGGTCATTCGACCGGCGGCGGCGAAGTCGCGCACTATGTCGCACGCGCCAAGCCCGGCCGCGTCGCCAAGGCCGTGCTGATCGGCGCGGTGCCGCCGGTGATGCTGCGTTCGGACAAAAACCCCGGTGGCCTGCCGATCGAGGTGTTCGACAGCTTCCGCAAGGCGCTGGTCGACAACCGCGCGCAGTTCTTCCTCGAGGTCCCCTCGGGGCCGTTCTACGGCTACAACCGCCCCGGCGCGAAGGTCGATCAGGGCGTGATCCAGAACTGGTGGCGCCAGGGCATGATGGGCGGCGCCAAGGCGCATTACGACTGCATCAAGGCCTTCTCCGAGACCGACTTCACCGAGGATCTCAAGGCGATCGACGTTCCCGTCCTGGTGATGCACGGCGATGATGACCAGATCGTGCCTTACGCCGATTCCGCCCCGCTTTCGGCCGAGCTGCTGAAGAACGGCACGCTCAAGACCTATCGCGGCCTGCCGCACGGCATGTGCACCACGCATCCCGACGTCGTGAACGCCGACCTGCTGGCCTTCATCCGCAGTTGACCCGCCTCGCCCCGTATCGAAGGAGTTTACGATGTCGAAGACCATCGTCCTGATTCACGGTGCCTGGCTGAACTCGCGAAGCTGGGAAGGCTTCAAGGCACGCTACGAGGCCGCCGGCCATACGGTGATCGCGCCCGACTGGCCCTATGACGATCGTTCGCCCGAAGAGCTGCGCCAGGCGCCCGCGCCCGAACTCGCGCGGCTGTCGCAGCGGCAGATCGTCGATCACTATCAGCGGATCATCGAAGCCCTGCCCGAGGAGCCGATCCTGATCGGCCACTCGCTGGGCGGGGTCATCGTCCAGCACCTGCTCGACCGCGGATTGGGAGTTGCCGGCGTCGCGATCGATCCCGCGCCGACACCGGGCGTGCCGCTGCATCCGCATGCGATCCGTTCGGCCCTGCCGGTCTTCGTCGACCCGCTGTCGTGGCGAAAGTCCAAGGTGATGTCGCGCCAGTTCTTCCAGACGCGCTTCGCCCAGACCGCGCCGAAGGACCAGGCCGATGCGCTCTACGATCGCTACATCGTGCCGACGCCGGGCCGGGTCTACTGGAACGGCGTGATCGGCGCGATGTCGATCCAATGGGACAATCCGAACCGCGCGCCGCTGCTACTGATCGGCGGCGAGCTCGACCTGATCGCCGACGCCAGCATGACCGAGGCGATCTACGCCAAGCAGAAGCGCGCGCCGGCGAAGACGGAACTGCACATCTTCCCCGGCCGTTCCCACTGGACCTGCATTGACGAGGGCTGGGAAAGCGTGGCCGACGCTGCGCTGCAATGGACCATCGCCAATGCCCGACCCGCGAAGACCGCTGCGATCGCAGCCTGAGGAGCACGCATGAGCAAGATTCTCGTCCTCTACTATTCGACCTATGGCCACGTCGAAGCCCTGGCCAATGCCGTCGCCGAAGGGGCCCGCCAGGAAGGCGCCGAGGTCACGGTCAAGCGCGTGCCCGAGACCGCGCCGATCGAGGTTGCGCAGAAGTCCGGCTTCAAGCTCGACCAGGAGGCGCCGGTCGCGACGATCGCCGAACTCGAGAACTACGACGCGATCGTCATCGGCGCGCCGACGCGGTTCGGGCGCATGCCCTCGCAGATGGCGGCCTTCCTCGACCAGGCCGGCGGGCTCTGGGCGCGCGGCGCGCTCAACGGCAAGGTCGGAGCGGCCTTCACCTCGACCGCGACCCAGCACGGCGGGCAGGAAACCACGCTGTTCTCGATCATCACCAACCTGCTGCACTTCGGCATGACGATCGTCGGCTTGCCCTACAGCCACCAGGGCCAGATGAGCATCGACGAGATCGTCGGCGGTGCGCCCTATGGCGCGACGACGGTGGCCGGCGGCGACGGTTCGCGCCAGCCGAGCGAGATCGATCTCGCCGGCGCGAGCCACCAGGGCAGCATCGTCGCCCAGGTGGCGGGCAAACTGTTCGGCTGATCGACCGAGCCATCTTCTTCCGTCACCCCGGACTTGATCCGGGGTCCCACTTCTTGCGGCAAAGGATGCGTCGGGACCAACAGCGGGACCCCGGATCAAGTCCGGGGTGACGAAGTTCGGCAACGCTGACCTAACGAACCTGTCCAGTCGCTAGAGCACGGCCTCGATCAGCCCGAGCCGCTGCGCCTCGTTCGCCTCGATATACCAGTTCGAGGGCGCGCGGCGCAGCACGTCGTCCATGGTGACGCTCGATCCGTAGATCAGGTTCCGGAACCCCTCGTTCTGGATCTCGATCGATGCCTGGATCTCGTTGAGCGTCGCTTCGACCGAGGCGATGCAGGTGGTCAGCGGCCCTTCGATCTGCAGCGTCCTGGTCAGCTTCCGCTCGTGGATCATCAGCCGCGTGCCGCGGGTCAGATAGCGGTTCTCGCGCGCGAAGAACGACATGAAGGTCGTCCCCGCCGAATAGATCGCCGCCTTGCCGAGGAAGACGATCCGCCGCTGCGGAGCGATCTCGCTGTGGAAGCGCACGTCCTCGCCCATCATCCGCGCAACCTCGGGATCGCCACCGAGCGTCGATAGCTCGATCGTCACCAGGCCGTCCTGCGCGCAGCTGTCGAGCTGCTGCCGGAAGGTCTCGTACATCGCATAGTCGACCGTCCCCGACAGCCGGATCGAGGGCATACGGAAATCGACATTGGTCAAGCGCACGGAAGTGCCCGTCAGCCGCAGTTGATGCCGGAGATCGGCGCCGTCTTGACGATGGCCGGGAGCAGCAGCCGGGCAATCGGCGGCTCGGACGGCTTTGCCGGATCGGGCAGGAGAGGAACGGCCTGCGCTTCGGGGAAGGCCTGACGCAGCAGCCGCTGTTCGGTCTGGACGCGATGCCGCGCGATCGCCTGGCACAGCGGCCCGTCGTCATCGAGACGATACCAGAAGCCGGAAATGTCGGCCAAGGCCTCGCGCAGGGCTAGAGCCGCTTCTCTGTCGGCCGGGGTCACAACCTGCATCGCGCTACTCCGTCGGGGATGACGGAACAACTCATTAAACCGTGCTCAAGTTCCCCCGCTCGTCGCAACCGAAACGGTGCGATCAGGCGGCCTTGGCCAGCGCGAAACGGCCGACCAGTTCGGTCAGGTTGTTCGCCGCGTGATCGAGATTGCGCGCGGCGGCGTGGCTCTGTTCGACCATCGCCGCGTTCTGCTGCGTCACGCGGTCCATGGCCGACATGATGCTGTTGGTCTCGCGCAGACGGGTCGACTGCTCGCTGGCGGCCTGCGAAATGTCCATGACCGTGCCCGTGACGCTTTCGACGCTGCCGCTGATGCGTTCGAGCGCGGTGCCCGCGCGGCGCACCATCTCGACGCCGGTGCCGACCTGCTGGGTGCTGCTCTCGATCAGCGAGCGGATGTCGGTGGCGGCATCGGCCGAACGCTGTGCGAGCGCGCGCACTTCGCTGGCGACGACGGCGAAGCCGCTGCCCGCCTGGCCGGCACGCGCGGCCTCGACGCCGGCGTTGAGCGCCAGCAGGTTGGTCTGGAAGGCGATCGAATCGATCACTGCGATGATCTGGCCGATCTGCGCGGTCGATTCCTCGATGTTCGACATGGCGGCCACGGCCTGGCGAACGATGTCGGTACCCTCGCTGGCCACGGTCACCGCTTCGCAGGTACCCTGGTGTGCCATCTGGGCATTCGCTGCGGTGCTGCCGACCGCGGTCGTCAGCGCGTCCACGGATTCGGCGGCGCTCGCCAGTTCGGATGCATGATGTTCGGTGCGCTGCGCCAGATCGGCAGACGCCTGGCTGATCTCGCCCGAGCCGCCGCGAATGTTGTTCGCCGCCTCGGCGACCGAGATCATCGTATCGTGCAGGCGCGTGATCGCCGCATTGAAGTCCGAACGCACGGCCTCATAGCCGGGGCCGAGATCGGGCAGGTTCACGGTCAGGTCGCCCGCCGCCAGCTTGCGCAGCGATTCGCCGACCACTTCGACCATGCGCGTCATGTCCTTGTCGGACTGGACCTTCGAACGGCTGGTCTCGCGCAACTGCTCGGCCGCGCGGGCGAGCTTGCCGAGTTCGTCCTCGCGGCTCGAATGCTGGACCTCGACGTTGAAATCCTGGCGCGAGATCCGCGAGATGGCCTCGGCCATGACGCCGAGTTCGCTGCCGATCGTGCGCTTGATGACGCGCGCCAGCACGAAGGAGGCCATGCCGGCAAGCGCGGCGATGGCGATCGTGATCGCCATGCTCAGCATGGAGAGCTGCTCCTGCTGCTTGGCGATGACCGCGGCGTGCGCGATGACCGGCTTGCGGATTTCCTCGATCTTGGCATCGACGACGTCGCCCGCGGCGACGATCGCCGCGGCGCCCTCGGCGTCGGCCGGCCCGGCCGCCATCACGCGATCGACGGTCTTGACGTAGTCGGCCGCGCCTTCTTCGACCTGACGCACGAGATCCTGCTCGGACGCGCCCAGGACCGCCTGGGTATCCTTGAGCGAGGTGCCGAAATCGGTGGCGTTGCCGCGATAGCTTTCCTGCGCCTCGGGCGTGCGCAGCAGTGCATAGCGGAAGGCGTCGCGTTCGAGCGAGGTGAAGTCCTTCTCGAGCAGCGCGATCTTGAGCGCCTGGTCGGCGACGCGATTGTCCTCCTGCCCCATGCGCCAGCTCAGGCCCGCACCGATCGTGATCGCCGCGATCAGGCATCCGCTGAGGACGATGGCCGCGATAACCTGGAAATTCAGCCGCTGCGCGATCGGCATGCGGACGAACCAACGGTCGAGGAAGCTGTCGGAGTGCTGCACGTCAGGGGTGTCCATCTGAAGGCCGCGCGGGGGCGCAACATCGTCATCCCATAGACACGAATATGGTTAACGAATCGCCGTCCGCCCCACCGCGTGGACTCCCGAGGATGCCCGCGGACCGGCGGGGAAGCCCCACGCCATGGGGATTTGTTCACTATTGAACACATCCCACAAAAGGCGATCTTTGGTTAATGCACCGCTTCGTCGACTTTCGCTTCCGCCGTATCAAAAGTGATCGGCAGGCCCTTGATTCCCCACGTGCCCGGATAGGGCCGCCAGCCGGCCGGACCGGTCGAGCGCAGGTTGGTGATGCGCTGGGCGATCAGGTGCAGGCCTTCCTCCAGCTGGGCCTTGGCAATGTACTGGCCGAGGCAAATGTGCGCGCCGAGCCCGAAGGGAATCGGCGGATTGGCGTGGACGCGGTCGGGATCGAAGGTCTCGGCATCCTCGGCCACGCGCGGATCGCGGCCGATCACGTTGAGCGGGAACCAGATCATGCTGTCCTTGGGCAGCACGACGCCGCGGTATTCCCAGTCGCGGCCGAGCATGCGCAGCGCCGGCGCCGTGCTCATGTGGCGGAAGGTCTCGCGGATCACCTTGCGGCAATAGTCGATGGATTCGCCGCAGCGCGCGAACATCTCGGGCCGATCGGCGAGCAGCGACATCATGATCGTCAGGATGTTCTTCGAGGTGTCGTAGCCCGCGACGAACAGGAAGATCAGGATGTTCTCGAGCTCGGCATCGTCGAGACCGCCCTCCTGCTGGTTCCTCAGCAGCAGGTCGAGCAGATCCTCGCTTTCGGACAGCCGCTTGCCCGCGCGGCGATCGGCGACGAACTGGCCGACGAACTGCTCGAGCACGAGGGTCGCTTCCTCGAGCTGCGGCAGGAAGGCCGGGTCCATGCAGACGCTGAGCCCCAGGGTTTCGAGCGACGAGCGGATCGGCTGGATAGCCTCGGGCGACTGGCCGATCAGGCGGCACATGACGGTGATCGGGAAATAGGAGGCGAATTCCTCGAAATCGAACCCTCCGGCCTGACCGACGGGGGGTACCCATGCGTCGAGCAGGTCGGAGATCACCTCGCGCATCACGTCGCGGTTCTTGTTCGCCTGGCGCGGGGTGAACGAGGGCGCCAGGATCGCGCGCAGCCGCTGGTGCCGCTCGCCGGTGATCGCCAGCATGTGGTTGGTCTGGAAGCGCCCCCAGGCCGTGCCGTGCGCCTGCATCACGTCGAGCAGCCCGCCATAGGGCGGCGCGTACTGGTCCTCGCTATGGAAGAACTCGCGGATCGCCTTGTAGTCGTTGATCAGGTAGCCGAACGGCGAGGTCGCCAGCCAGGGGTGCCGTTCGCGCGCCGCGGCGAAATGCGGATAGGGATCGGCGGCGAACCAGTCCTGGCCGATGTCGAGGAAGGGCAGGTCGAGTTCGGTCGCGCGGGTCATGGGATTCACCTCTCCAAGGTCTTGTGCGACCAGGCTTAGCCCGCCGATTACATGTAACCAGATTTACATTTGCGCGCGCCGCACGGTAGGCCGCGCGCGGGAGACGCAGCGGACATGCGCATCGTAGATCACGAGCAGCGGCGCCAGCAGATCGCCGAAGTGGCGATGGAACTCATCGCGCGCGTGGGCCTCGAAGCGACGACGCTCAATCGCATCGCCAAGGCCATGGGCGCGAGCATCCGCGTGATCACCCACTATTTCGCCGACAAGGACACCCTGCTGCTCGCAGTCTACCGGATCCTCGCGCTGCAGGGCCAGGCGCCGATCGCCGCAGTGCTGGCGCGCGATCCCGCCGATCTCGCCGGCGCGCTCGAAGCGCTCTGCGGTAGCGACGAGGCCACGCTCGAGCGCTGGCGCGTCTACGTCGCCTTCTGGGACAAGGCCGCACGCAGCCCGCGCTTCGCGGCCGAACAGCAGTTGTGGATCGAGAAGACCCTCGCGCTGATCGGCGAGGTCATCGTCGCGCGCACCGGCCGCAGGGACAACGTGCGCGAACTGGCGACCGAACTGATCGCCCTGGTCTATGGCATGTCGGTCCAGCGCACGCTCGATCCCGCAAGCTGGACTCCCGAAGCGATCGCCGCGGTGATCGAGCGCAAGGTCCGCGAAGTCGATCGGCGCAGCGCGGTCGCCTAAAGCCGCGCTGCGGCGCCGGCGATCTCGGCCAGCAGCACCGCCGCGCTGTTTGATCGCGGTCGCCACAGGCCGCGGACCAGCGCCTCGGCCAGCCGCGCCGCGGTCTCGCGCAGCGCCGCCGGGTTCGCCTCGGCCATGAAGTCACGCACGGCCTCGTCCTCGATGAAGGCGGCGTGGACGGCGTCGAAGTGGTGGTCGCGCACCGCGTGGGTCGTCGCGGCGAAGGCGAACAGGTAGTCGACCGAAGCGGCGATCTCGAAGGCACCCTTGTAGCCGTGGCGCATGACGCCGGCGATCCACTTGGGATTGGTCACGCGCGCGCGGACGACGCGGCCGATCTCGTCCTCGAGGCTGCGGATCACCGGCTTCTCGGGGCGCGAGTGGTCGTTGTGGTACGATTGCGGCTTGCGGCCCGACAGGTGCTCGATCGCCGCGGCAATCCCGCCCTCGAACTGGTAGTAGTCGTCGCTGTCGAGCAGGTCGTGCTCGCGGTTGTCCTGGTTCTGGATCACCGCCTGCGCCTGGCTCAGCCGCGCGGCAAACAGGTCGCGCTCGGAGGCGCCCTCGACACCCGCGCCATAGGCATAGCTGCCCCAGTCGAGATAGACCTCGGCCAGGTCGGCGCGGTCGTGCCACAGGCGTTCGTCGATCATCGCCTGGAGCCCCGCACCATAGGCGCCGGGCTTCGAGCCGAACACGCGCGCGCCGGCCCGGCGCTCGTCGAGACCTTCCGCCAGCTCGGCCCGGTGGCGCGCGGCGGCGGGATTGTCGGCCGCGTCCTCGTCGAGCGCCATGACCGCGCGCGCGGCGCTGTCGATCAGGTCGATCTGCTCGGGAAAGGCGTCGCGGAAGAAGCCCGAGACGCGCAGGGTCACGTCGACCCGCGGGCGGCCGAGCTCGACCAGCGGGATCACCTCGAAGCCGACGACGCGGCCCGAGGTCCATTCCCAGCGCGGCTTGACCCCCATCAGCGCCAGGGCCTGGGCAATGTCGTCGCCGCCGGTGCGCATGTTGGCCGTGCCCCAGGCCGAAAGCGCGACCGCCTGCGGATATTCGCCCTCGCGCTGAAGATAGTCCTGGACCAGCAGGTCGGCCGACTTGCGCCCGAGCTCCCAGGCGACCGCCGTGGGCACGGCGCGGGTATCGACCGAATAGAAATTGCGCCCCGTCGGCAGCACGTCGGGCCGCCCCCGCGTCGGCGCTCCCGAAGCCCCGGGCGCGACGAAGCGACCGTCGAGCCCCGCCAGCAGCGCCGCGCGCTCGGCCGGGCCGCAGGCGTCGATGCGCGGGGCGAGGTTTTCGGCGACCTCGGCGAGGACGGCCGTGCTCGTCTCGCCCACTCCTTCGCCGCCTTCGACGAGGGCCGCTGCCAGCAGTTCGAGTCGTTCGATCGTATCACCCGCCGTGCGCCAGGGATCGTCCGACAGCGCGGCCAGAAGCTCGGGCCGCGGGCCTTCCCACTTCGCGCCGAGCTTGCAGTCGAGCGGATCGAAGCCGAGCCCGAGATCGTCGGCCAGCGCGCGCAGCAGCGAGGCCTGCCCCGGCCGGTCGTAGCCACGCGGCGTGCGCGCCAATGCGACGAGCAGGTCGCGCCGCAGCCGGTCTTCGGGCGACTGGGTGAAGACGTGCAGCCCGTCGCGGATCTGCATTTCCTTGAGTTCGCAGAGGTAGTTGTCGATCGCCGCGAGCGCATCCTCGTCGTCGCCGACGGCGCCCGCGTCCTGGTCGAGCCCCTGCCCGCGCGCGAGATCGAGGATGTCGCGGCGCAGCCGGTCGAGCCGGCGCGGGTCCATGCCGGCAGCGAGGTAATATTCGTCGACCAGCGCCTCGAGCTGCTTGAGCGGGCCGTAGCTTTCGGCGCGGGTCAGCGGCGGGGTCAGATGGTCGACGATCACCGCGCCGATGCGACGCTTGGCCTGGGTACCCTCGCCCGGATCGTTGACGATGAACGGATAGAGCTGCGGCAGCGGCCCCCCGCAGATCTCGGGAAAGCAGTCGCGCGACAAGGACACGGCCTTGCCCGGCAGCCATTCGAGATTGCCGTGCTTGCCGACGTGGACCAGCGCCAGGGCGCCGAACGCGCGCTCGAGCCAGACGTGGAAGGCGAGATAGGCGTGCGGCGGCGGCAGCGCCGGATCGTGGTAGCTTTCCTTGGGATCGATGTTGTAACCGCGTGCGGGCTGAACCGCGACGACGGTCTTGCCGAAACGGTGGACCGCCAGGCGGAACGCGCCGTCGCGGACGAAGGGGTCCGCCTCGGGTTCACCCCAGCGTTCGGTCATGGCCGTGCGGGCAGCCTCGGGGATCGCGGCGAAGGCCTCCCTGTACGCCTCTAGCGACAGGCCAACTCCCCCAAGTTCGTCACCCCGGACTTGATCCGGGGTCCCGCTAGGTTCCGGCGCCGCGCTCGACGAAAAGCGGGACCCCGGGGCAAGCCCGGGGTGACGGGCTAGGTTTGTTGGGTTGAGGTTGAGGTTTTGGGTAGGGTTTCGATCCAAAGACGACAGATCATTGGTCACCCCGCCGGTCATCACCGCCATCAGGCCCGTGCCGTCCTCGGGCGCATCCGCGGTGTCGTAGCCCTCCTCGCGCAAGGCCCGCAGGATCGCCGCCGCGCTCGCGGGAGTGTCGAGGCCGACGCCGTTGCCGATCCGCCCGTCACGGTTGGGATAGTTGGCGAGCACCAGCGCGATGCGCCGCTCGCCCGCCGGGGTCCGCTTCAGCCGCGCCCAGTTCCAGGCGAGGTCGGCGACGAAGCCGACGCGGTCCTGCGCCACCTGCGGCACGATCACGCCGCATTCGGTGCGCGCGTCGAAGCGTTCGGCCGCCTTGAAGGCGATCGCGCGGGTGAACAGCCGGCCGTCGACCTCGGGCAGCGCAACGTTCATCGCCAGGTCGCGCGGACCGAGGCCGCGCGCCGCGCCCTGCCACTCGCCTTCCTCGATCCCGGCGAAGGCGGTCTGAAGGATCGGGCAGTCGGCGCGTTCGAGCACGCCGGGAACGCGCGGCTCGCTCGAGGACGAGGCGGCGAAGCTCGTGGCGTTGACCACGACGTCGGGCGAGATCGCCGCGATCAGCCCGCCCAGCATATCCACCGCGAAAGGCTCGCGCAGCGCACGCACATGCACCGCGGCGACGTTGAAGCCGCGCGCCTCGAGCGCAGCGATCACCGCATCGGCCGCACCGAGCGTGCCCGCGACCACCAGCGCGCGGTAGAACACGAACAGCGCCAGCGGCCGCCCCTCCACCCAGCGCGCGCGCAGTTCGGCAAGCCCCGGCCGCTCGACCCCGGCGAGGTAGAGCCCGGCGTCGGCGATCGGCACCGGATCGTCGGGCGTGCCCGCGTCGCGGCCGATCAGCCGCGCGGCCTGGCGCAGGAACGACAGGGCATTGGGCACGCCGCCCTGCCGCAAGTATTCGCGCAGCTTCTCGCGCACCTCGGCGGGCAGGGTCGAGGCGCGGTCGAGCGCGGGATCGGCCTCGCGCCCGTCGGCAATCGCGGCGAAATGGATGCCCTTCTCGCGCGCGACCAGCGCGATCTCGTCGATGCCATAGGGCCAGTAGGACTTGCCGCCGAGCAGGATCACGCAGACGAACCTGGCCTTGGCGATCACCTTCTCGACGTAGAGGTCGACCGAATAGGGATGCTTGAGCTGGAGCAGGTTGGCCAGCCGCACGCTCGGCGCATCGTCTGGCAGCAGCGCGGCGGCACCGGCAAAGCAGGCGAGTTCGCTGTCGGCGACGGTGAGGATCACGATGTCGCCGGGCGACTGGTCGAGATCGATCGCCTCGTCGCCGTTCGAGACCGTGCCGGTGGTGGCCGAGAGCAGGTGCATCAAATCCTCCCCGGCACGGGGAGGGGGACCGCTCGCGCAGCGAGTGGTGGAGGGGGTTCTCGTCCCCAAGCGACGCTGCGTAGGGTGGAGAGCCCCCTCCACCACGCTTCGCGTGGTCCCCCTCCCCGTGCCGGGGAGGATGGGAGCCCGACGGCAGTCATGAGCCTCAGCCCACCACCGCCTTCAACCCCGCCTCGATCGCGGCCTGGTCGAGCCCCTTCTGGCCGATCACCACCAGTCCGGTCTTGCGGTCCTCGCCGGGCTTCCAGGCACGGTCGAAGAAGTGCTGGATGCGCGGGCCGACCGCCTGGATCACCAGCCGGCTCGGCTTGCCCGCGACCGCGACCATGCCCTTGATCCGCAGCACGTCGTGCGCGGCGATGACCTCGCCGAGCTTGCTCACCAGCGCCTCGACCTCGGCGACTTCGCCGCCGCTCAGGACGAAGCTGTCGAAGTCGTCGTGGTCGTGCTCCTCGGCGCCGTCCATGTGCGACTTCCGGCTGTCGAGATCGTCCTCGGCCGCGGCGGTGATGCCCAGCAGCGCGGCGATGTCGACCGCACCGTGGTTGGCATCGACGATGCCGACGCCGGGCCGTGTCTCGGCCGCGACCTGCTGGCGCACTGCGGCCAGGGTTTCCGCATCGACGAGGTCGGTCTTGTTGAGCACGACCATGTCGGCGCAGGCGAGCTGCTCCTCGAACAGCTCCTCGAGCGGGCTGTCATGATCGAGCGAGGGATCGGCCGCGCGCGCCGCTGCCAGCGCCGCCTCGTCGGTGGCGAAGCGGCCCGCGGCCACGGCATCGGCGTCGATCAGCGCGACCACGCCGTCGACCGTCGCGCGGGTGCGGATGTCGGGCCACTGGAAGGCCTTGACCAAGGGCTTGGGCAGCGCGAGCCCCGAAGTCTCGATGATGATGTGCTCGGGCGGGTTCTCGCGGTCGAGCAGCTTCTGCATGGTCGGCAGGAAATCGTCGGCGACGGTGCAGCAGATGCAGCCGTTGGCCAGCTCGACGATGTCGTCCTCGGGACAGGCCTCGTCGTTGCAGCCCTTGACCAGCTCGCCGTCGACGCCGACGTCGCCGAACTCGTTGATCACCAGCGCCAGCCGCTTGCCCTTGGCGTTCTGCAGCAGGTGGCGGATCAAGGTGGTCTTCCCCGCGCCGAGGAAACCCGTGATGACTGTGGTCGGCACCTTGCTCATGCGCATTCTCCTCGTCGCGGACCGCGCACGCGGCCCGTCCGCGCGCACCGGCCCTGGGTGCGCCGCTCAGACGGAGAAATACCGTGCCATGGCCAGTCCCTGGACCGCGGCAAGAGCGACCGGTGCGCCGGCAGGTCTCCTGGCTCGCGGGTCGTCACGCGATGCACGGACCTTCCCGGACCGCTTGGGTCCAGTGGCCGCCTCCCGAAAGACCGGGAAGCCAGTGCATCGCGCTATCCGCTTACAGTTGCAGGGACAGCCTGGGTTTTGGGCGATGACCGCCCGCACCCCGTTCCCGATTAAGCCCCTCGCGGGGCACCGGCACGATCTGCGCGCGCTCTAGAGCGCCGGCACTGGCAGCGCAAGCCGCGCGGTCACACGGTCATCCGCATGCCCAGCCGCTCGGCCGGGATCGCCAGCGGGCGCTGGTAGGAGACGTCCGACGAATCCCGCGCGATCGGCACGATCTCGCGGAACTTGGCGATCATCGTCTCGGCCATCGGGTTGCCACCCGGGGTCGCGTCCCATTCGCCGACGCAGACGCGCGTGGCGATGGCCCAGCGGCCGTCGCGGCGCTCGAAGCGGTCGACATAGCGACCGCCGGCCAGCGCGAAATCGCCCGAGGCGCCGATGTTGGCGACGGCGAAATAGGTCTCGGTATGGGCGGTGTCGCCATCGAGCTCGCAGACGTGGTTGCAGATGTTGTGATTGGTCGACTTGTGGTGATGCCGGTGGAGCTCGGCGAAATAGTCGAAGAACTCGGCCGGCGAGCCGACGAAGACGCCGTATTCGAGCTGGGCATCGGCATGGAAGGCCGAGAGCGCGGAGTCGCGGTCGAGGCGGTCCATGCCGCGCGTATAGCGGTTGACGCAGTCGAGGATGTCGATGCGGCTCTTGACGAAGTCGAGCGTGGCGGCGGGATCGGTGGCCATCGGGTCAGCTCCGGGTTGCGGGGGCGAGGGTCTTGAACAGCGCGAGGTCTTCGGCGGCGAGCACGCGCCCCTGCCGCGGCAGGATCTGGATCGCGACCTGATCGGCGCCGGCGTCGAGATGGGCCTGGATGCGCGCGCGGAACTGCGCCTCGTCGCCCCAGCAGACGATGCTGTCGACCAGCCGGTCCGAGCCGCCACCGGCGAGATCGTCCTCGGTGAAACCCAGGCGCAGGAAGTTCTGCGTGTAGTTGGGGAAGCGCAGATAGCCCGCCAGGAAGCCGCGCGCGGTGGCGCGGGCCTGGGCGGGATCGGTCTGGCGCAGCACGATCTGCTCGGGCAGCAGCAGCTTGCCCGGCCCCAGGATTTCGCGCGCCCGCGCCGTGTGCTCGGGCGTGACGTTGTAGGGATGCGCGCCGTCGGCGTGCGAGGCCGAGAGTTCGAGCATCTTCGGCCCGAGCGCGCCGAGCACGGTCCGCGGCCGCGCAGGCGGCGCGACGCCGGCGTATTGCGTGGCCTGCATCCGCTCGAGATAATCGCGCATCGCCGCGAGCGACGCCTTGTAGGCCTGGCCGCGCATGCCCTCGACCAGCGGTGCGTGGCTGACGCCGAGGCCGAGCAGGAAGCGCCCGCCCGACATCTCGTTGAGCCCGTGCAGCGCATTGACCGTCGCCAGCGGATCGCGCGCATAGATGTTGGCGATGCCCGTGGCGAGCGTCAGGCGTTCGGTCTGGCTGAGGATCCAGGCTGCCTGGACCATCGGATTGCAGCCGAAGGCCTCGGGAATCCACAGGGTCCGATAGCCCCAGGATTCGAGCTTGCGCGCGATCCGCGCGTTGTCGGCGGCGGAGAACACGTCGGCGAGCAGCCAGGCCCCGACCTTTCCCAACTCGCTCATACCGCCATCCCCTTCCCATCGCCTTATACCTACAACATCTAAATTTATCCCGGCGGGTCAAGCGCGATATTTACGCAATAACGTTGTGCTGGACTCGCATAAATTTATACATCATCTAAAAATAACGAGTCACGCAGCAAGGGACCGCCGATGGGAGAGAGACAGCACATCGCCGATCGCATCGACGCGCTCGCCGCGCAGCGCGGCGACGATCCGGCGCTGACGGTCGAGGACGAGACCTGGTCCTACCGCGCGCTCGCCCAAGCCTCGCGCCGCGCCGCGAGCCGGCTCCATGCGCTGGGCGCGCGGCCGGGCGACATGGTCGTGCTGCCCATGGCCAATTCGCCCGAGCAGGTGGCCTGCTTCCTCGGCGCCTGGCGGCTCGGCGCGACGCCGCTGCCGCTCTCGCAGACCGTGCCCGAGATCGAGCTCGACCACATCATGCGCGCCGCCGGCGCCCGGATCGTGCTGCGCGCCGGCCAGGACCTCGCCGGTGAGCCGCTGTGGCAGGCGCCCAGCCTGACCGCCGCGCGCTGCCGCGCCCAGGCCAGCGGCGGCAGCACCGGCCTGCCCAAGGTCATCGTCGATACCGAGCCCTCCACCGTCGATCCCGCCGAAGACCATTGGGGCTGGACCGAGGGACCGGCGCTGTTCGTCCCCGGCCCGACCTACCACTCGGGGCCGATGAACCACCTGATCGGCGGGCTGACGCGCGGCGTGCACGTCGTGATGATGCGCAAGTTCGACGCAGGCCAGGCGATCGCGCTGATCGCGCGGCATCGGCCGCATTGGGCGCTGTTCGTGCCGACGATGATGAACCGCCTGCTCAAGGCGGCCCAGAGCCCCGCCGACCGCGCGGTGCTGGCCTCGCTGCGCCGCGTCTGGCATTCGGCCGCGGCCTGCCCGGCCTGGCTCAAGCAGGCCTGGATCGATCTCGTCGGGCCCGATGCGGTCTGGGAGATCTTCGGCGGCAGCGAAGGCGTCTCGACGACGATCATCTCGGGCCGCGAATGGCTCGACCATCCGGGCTCGGTCGGCCGCGCAGCGGGCAACGGCGAGATCGCGGTGTTCGACGCGGCCGGCCAGCCGGTGCCGCCGGGCACGGTCGGCGAGATCTTCATGCGCAACCGCGTCGATCCGCGCCGCTTCGTCGTGATCTCCGAGGTCAGCCAGCGGCTCCACGGCGAGTGGGAGAGCTTCGGCGATCTCGGCGCGCTCGACGCCGACGGCTTCCTCACCCTCGCCGACCGCCGCATCGACATGATCAACAGCGGCGGCAACAACGTCTTCCCGGCCGAGGTCGAGGCAGCGATCCAGAGCCATCCCGCGGTCGGCGACGCCGTGGTCTTCGGCCAGCCCGACGACGACCTTGGCGAAGTGGTCTGCGCGCGCGTCCACGTCGAGAACGGCAGCCTCGATCGCGACGGCCTGCTCGCCCACCTCGCCACGCGCCTGACCCGCTACAAGCTGCCGCGCCGCATCGAATTCACCGACGAGCCGATCCGCAACGACGCCGGCAAGGTCCGCCGCTCGGGCCTGACGCTTGTTTCCCAGGCCCCCGCATGAGCCCGATCTTTCACAAAAAGCACCGCACTTCTTCCCCCTCGATGGGGGAAGGATGCGGAGACTTGGTCGCGAAGCGGCCTAGTCGTAGCTGGATGGGGGTGAGCGCGCCGGCCCGCGCCGCGCATCCCCGCACCCGCACCCGCACCCGCACCCGCCCCCCTACCCAACTCCGGCTAGGCGGCTGCGCCGCCAAGCCTTCGTATCCCTCCCCCATCGAGGGGGAGGAATTCCCGCGCCCACAGCGAAGGACACGAGCATGACCGAAGCCAATACCCGCTACCGGGTCTTCGACGGCGACAACCACTATTACGAGAGCTACGACAGCTTCACCCGCCACATCGACCCCGCCTATGCCCAGTGGGCCATCCACGTCGAGAAGGCCGAGAACGGCCGCAACTACGTGATGGTCGGCGGCGAGCGGCTGCGTTCGAACGCGGTGCACCCGCAGGACTTCATCGCCCCGCCCGAGTCGATCCTCGAGATGTTCCGCGATCCCAATGCCGACATGGGCATGGCCGAGTTCAACGTGAAGAACCGCATGCGCGCCGAGGAGCTGCCCGATTCGATCGACGTGACCAAGCGGCTCGAATTCATGGACCGCGAAGGGATCGACGCGGCGATGCTCTATCCCAGCCTCGCGGTGATGATCGAGCAGCAGCTCGCGAGCAACGTCGGCGCGACCTATGCCAACCTCCACGCCTTCAACCGCTGGCTCGAGGACGACTGGGGCTATGCCACCGACAACCGGCTGTTCTCGGTGCCGCTGATGTCGCTGCTCGACGTCGACGAGGCGGTGAAGGAGCTCGACCGCGTACTCAAGCTCGGCGCGCGCGCGGTGCACCTGCGCACGGGGCCGGTGTTCGGCCGCTCGCCCGCTTCCGAGCATTTCGATCGCTTCTGGGCGCGTCTCGACGAGGCGCGCGTGCCCGTCGCGTTCCATTCGTCGTTCAGCCAGTACCACCAGCTCGTCTCGGTCCACTGGGGCGAGAAGGAAGACCCGACCTATACCGAGATCACGCCGATGCAGTCCTACCTCGGCACGGGCGCGCGGCCGATGATGGACACGATGGCGGCGCTGACCTTCCACGGCCTGTTCACGCGCTTCCCGCGGGTCAACGTCATGGCGGTCGAGGGCGGCTCGTTCTGGGTGGCCGACCTGTTCAAGCAGATGGACAAGTCCTACCAGTCGGCGCGCGGCTCGAAGCTCGCGCCCAAGCTGCACGACCTGCCCAGCGCGATCCTGAAAGAGCACCTCTACGTCACCCCCTTCCCCGAGGAGGACGTGTCGATGCTCGCCGCGGTGCTGCCGACCGATCACATCATACTCGGCTCGGACTATCCGCATCCCGAGGGCCTGGCCCATCCGGCGACCTATGCGCAGAAGATCGAGCCCGTGCTCGGCGAGGCCGCGACGCGCGGGGTGATGGGCGAGAACCTCGCGCGCGTCATCGGCATCTGGAACTGAGCCGATGCGCTATCCCGAAATCCTCGAGCTCACCTCGGGCCCGGCAGAACTGTCTTATACCGAGCAGGACGCGATCATCTATGCGCTCGGCGTCGGCGCCGGGCTCGACCGGCTCGGCGAGGACGCGCTGCGCCTCGTCTACGAGAAGGACCTGCGCGTCCTGCCGACCTTCGCGACGACCCTGCTCGACGGCTCGGGCGATCTGTTCGGCCGCGCCGAGATCGACTTCCGCAAGGTCGTGCACAGCGAGCAGCGCCTGGTCGTGCACCGCCCGCTGCCGCCTGCAGGCAGGGTCAGCAGCACCAGCCGCGTGCTCGGCGTCGCGGACAAGGGGGCCGAGAAAGGCGCCGTGGTCTATGTCGAGCACACGATCGCGGACGCGGCCGGCGGCGCGCCCTATGCCACGGTCGTGCTCACGCTCTACTGCCGCGGCGACGGCGGCTTCGGCGGGCCAAACCAGGATCCCTTCCCGGTCCATGCGATACCGCAGCGCGCGCCCGACAAGGAAAGCCGCCAGGCCGTGCCCGCCAACCAGGCCGCGCTCTATCGCTATGCGATCAAGGACGCGAACCCGCTGCACATCGATCCGGCCGTGGCCAAGGCGGTCGGCTTCGAGCAGCCGCTGCTCCATGGCCTGTGCACCTACGGCTTCGCCGCGCGCGCGATCATGGCCGACTGGTGCGACGACGATCCCGCGCGGATCAAGAGCTTCGACGTGCGCTTCGCCGCGCCGTTCTTCCCCGGCGAGACCCTGGTCACGCGCAGCTGGCGCGACGGGTCGGTGATTTCGTTCGAATGCGAGGCCGCCGAGCGCGGCGCGGTGATCTTCCGCAACGGTCGTTGCGAGATCGGTGCTTCCGAGGAGAGAATATGATCGTCCAATCGACGCGCGATGCCGCGGGCATCCGCACCATCGCGCTGAACCGCCCGCCGGCCAATGCGATCGACTACGACATGATGCGCGCGGTCAAGGCCGCCTTCGTCGAGGCCAGCGAGGACTGGGAGACGCGCGTCGTCGTGCTCGAAAGTACCAGCGAGAAGTTCTTCTCGGCAGGCATGGACGTGAAGGACGCGCGGCCGCCCGCGTCCACCCTGCCGCCGGCGATCCCGCACTACGGCATGCAGCTCGGCCGCGAGGTGTTCCGCGTCATGCACGAATGCAAGGTGTCGGTGATCGCCAAGGTCCGCGGGATCGCGGTGGGCGCGGGCTTTCTCTACGCCTGCCTCGCCGACTTCGCGATCGCTTCGGAAAAGGCGCGCTTCGGCCAGTTCGAGATCAAGGTCGGCGCGGTCGGCGGCGCGGGCATGCTGCGGCGGATGATGTCCGAACAGGCGATGCGCTACCTGACCTGGACCGCCGATCTCGTCCCCGTCGCCGATCTCGTCGCGCTCGGCGCGGGCATCCGCGTGGTGCCCGACGACCAGCTCGACGCCGAGGTCGATCGCGTCGCGCGGATCATCGCGGCGCGGCCGCCCGAGGTCACGCGCCACTCCAAATATTCCTTCAACCAGAGCGAGCCGTTCCGCCCGGTCGACACCTACGACGTCGAGCAATTGCACACGCTGGCGCTCGCGGTCGGGCACAATCTGACGTAGAGCGCGGGGATGCCTGCCTCGCGCGCCCTTCCTTCCGCCAAGCTCTCGCAGGAGCGTTCGCGCGCGACGCGCAAGAAGATCGTCGGCGCCGCGCTGCGCCTCTGGACCGAGCGCGGCTTCGACGAAGGCTTCGAGGCGACCACGGTCGACGAGATCGCCGAGCGCGCGGGCATCTCGCGCGCCAGCGTCTACTACTACTTCCCCAAGAAGGAGGACATCCTCCGCGAGCTGGCCTGGACCACGGCCGAGCAGATCCACGAGCTGTCGCTGCGCTCGCTGATGAGCGGCCAGCCAGTCGACCGCGTGCTCGACGACATCCTCCAGCAACTCGGCGAGACCGTCGCGCGCTCGCCCAAGGCGGCGGTGCGGCGGATGCTGCAGATCCGCGACCAGGCACCCGAGGCGATCGCGCGCGATTCGGCCGCGGGCGGCATGACCCGCGCCTTCTCGGTGGTCATCGCCCACGCCCAGGAAGCCGGCGAACTGCCGCGCAGCACCGGCGCGATCGAGATCGCCGAAACGATCTCGTCGATCGCCATGGGCGCGATCGGCAAGTGGGCGCTGGTCGACGACCTCGACCTGCCGCGCACTCTCCGCCTGCGCGCGGCCCTGGTCCTCGCCGGGGTGCGCGCGCTGGCGAATTAGCTCCGCTTGGGTCCGCGCGGGACGTCGCGGAAGGCCACGCCCTTGTCGCCCGAAGCCTCACGCGGCATGCCGAGCACGCGCTCGGCGATGACGTTGCGCGAGATCTCGGTGGTGCCGCCGCCGATGCACGAGACCTGACGCATCAGGAACTCCATGCCCTGCACGCCGACGCCGTCGCTCTCCTCCTCGGTCCAGCCGGCCGCGCCGGCGCCGGCCAGATCGAAGGCGATCGTGCGCTGACGGACGTTGGCCATGCCGCGGAACAGCCGCGCGACCGAGGACATGTCGGTATTGCCCTTGCCCGCCGCCGCGCCCGAGGCGAGCCGGCGCTGCAACTCGCTGGCGACGAGGCCGAGCGCGCGCGATTCGCCGATCAGCTCCTGCGCCGCCGGATCGTCGATCCGCCCGGCCTGGCGCGCGATCGCCACGGGGGTGGCTTCGGTGCGGCCGTGCGACAGGCCCACGGGCTGCGTCACATAGGGCGAGTTGTGGCCCATGCGCTCGTGGAACATCCAGCGCTGGCCGACGGTCCAGCCGCCGTCGATCTCGCCGACGCGATCGCTGTCGGGGATGCGGACGTCGGTCATGAACTCCTCGCAGGCCTCGGTCTCGCCGTTGAGGCGCTCGATCCGGCGGATCTCGACCCCCGCCTGCTGCAGCGGCATGAGGAACACGGTGAGGCCCTGGTGCTTGGGCACGTTCCAGTTGGTGCGCGCGAGGACGATGCCCCAGTCGTGCCACCAGGCGCGCGAGGTCCAGACCTTGGCGCCGTTGAGGATCCAGTCGCCCGTCGCGGGGTCGCGCACGGCCGAGGTCGTCGCGCCGGCGACGTCCGAACCGCCGCCGGGCTCGGACAGCATCTGCGCCCAGAATTCCTCGCCCTTGAGGATCGCCGGGATATGCGCGAGCTTCTGCTCGGGCGTGCCGAATTCCATGATCACCGCCGCGCAAGGCGTGAAGGTGGGCACGGTGAAGCGCGAGGGATACTCGTGCCCGGCCAGTTCCTCGTTGAAGGCGCGGTTGTGCTCGGGGGTCAGGCCCTGGCCGCCCAGTTCCTTGGGGAAGCAGAGGCCGGCGAAACCGCCATCATAGAGCTTGCGCTGGAGCGCGCGGTCGCGGGCCACGGCGACGAGCTCTTCCTCGTCGTCGGCGCAGTCCTGGGTCAGGTCGAAGGGCTGGATCGGGCCGAGATTGGCCTTGATCCACTCGCGCGCGCGCAGGCGGAAGGTCTCGACGCTTTCGATCTGCTCGCTCATGCCGCGGCCTCCTTCTCGATCTGGATTTTGGCGAGCAGCCGGCGGTGTTCGGCCGGGGTGCCGTAGAGCAGGCGGTTGAGCGAGACGCGGCGCAGGAAGAAGTGCAGGTCGTGCTCGTAGGTCACGCCGATGCCGCCGTGGAGCTGGACGCAGTCCTGCGCGAGTTCGGGGCCCTGCTCGCCGATGTAGGACTTGGCCGCGCTGGCCTTCTCGGCCGCGAGCGGGCTCTGGTCGGCGACCGCCTCGGCCGCAGCGTCGGCGATCGCGTGGCTCGCCTCGAGCCAGGACTTCATGTCGGCGAAGCGATGCTTGAGCGCCTGGTACGAGGCCAGCGCGCGGCCGAAGGTATAGCGGTCGAAGGCCCAGTCGAGCGTCATGGCGAAGGCCATGTCCATCGCGCCGACGGCCTCGGCGGTCAGCATGACCGCGGCGTTTTCGATCTGGCGCGAAACCTGCGCGCCGGCCTGGCCATATTCGCCGACGAGCGCGCTCGCGGGAGCACGCACGCCGTCGAAGCTCACCGCGCCGAAGCGCCGCGTCACGTCGATGCCGCGCAGACCCGTGACCGAGAGCCCCGCCGCGTCGGCGGGGACGAGCACCTGGGTCATGCCGCTCTCGCTGCGGCCGGTGACGAGGAAGTAGCCGGCCTGCTTGGCCGATTCGACCGGACGCAGGGTGCCGTCGATGATCAGGTCGTCGCCCTGCTTGCGGATCGTGATCGCCGCCTCGCCCGGGTTCTGCCAGGGCGCGTGGCCGAGCACGCTCGCGGCGATCGCGCCGCCGGTCAGCACTTCGCCGAGCACACCCTTCTGGAGATCGCCGGCATGCCCGGTCAGCGCCGATGCCACCACGTTGCAGTCGACCAGCGGTCCCGGTGCGGCATTGCGGCCGAACTCGTAGGCGATCAGCGCGAGATCGACCGCGCCGCGGCCCGAGACGCTGCCGCCGCCGTCTTCCTCGCCGACCAGCAGCATGGTCCAACCGAGCTCGGCGCCCGAGCGCCAGTAGCTCGGATCGAAGCCCGCCGGATCGCGGCGCAGGTCCTTGCGCTGCCGGCTCAGAGGTACGTGATCGCCCAGGAATCGCGCGGTCGTATCGCGCAAGAGTTCCTGGTCAGACGTCAGGACATGCCACATAGATTCGTTCTCCCGCCGCGTGGGCTAGTGCGGCGGGGAGCGCCAAGTCAATCGCTTGGTTGGATTAAAGTTACTCGTGTCGCAATGCGTCGATCGGGTTGAGCGAGGCGGCCCGGCGTGCAGGGAAATAGCCGAAGACCACGCCGATCAGGCCCGAGATGATGAAGGCGACGACGTTGATCTGGACGTCGAAGGTCCAGGGCACCTGCATCAGCGGCGTCGCCACGGCGATCACGACCTGGGCGAGCAGCAGCCCGATCACCCCGCCGAGGCACGAGAGCACGATCGATTCCACGAGGAACTGCAGCAGCACCTCGTTGGCCACGGCGCCGATCGCCAGGCGTATGCCAATCTCGCGCGTGCGCTCGGTCACCGAAACCAGCATGATGTTCATGATGCCGATGCCGCCGACGACGAGGCTGATCGCCGCCACCGCGGTGACGATGCCGGTCAGCAAGGTGGTCGTGCCGGTCAGCGTGTCGGAGATCTGCTTGGTGTCGAAGATGTTGAAATTGTCCTCGCGCCCGTCGGTGATCCGCCGACGTTCGCGCAGCAGGTCGGTGATCGAGGCCTGGACCTGGCTCGTCGAATAGGCCTGGTCGACGCCGACGAGCATCAGCCGCACGTCGGTGCTGCCGGTGAAGCGGCGCTGGACCGCATTGATCGGCATGATCACGACGTCGTCCTGATCGCCGCCGAAGCCCGCCTGCCCGCGCGTCGAGAGCACGCCGATGACGTCGCAGGAGACGTTGCCGATGCGGAAGCGCAGCCCCACCGCCTGCCCGCCGCGGAACAGGTTCGAGCGCACCGTATTGCCGATGATGCAGACCGCCTTGCCCGCGGCTTCCTCGGCCGGGGTGAACTGGCGGCCAGAGGCCAGCGGCCAGGGCTGGACCTTGAAGTAGTCCGAGGTCGTGCCGTTGATCGTCGTCGACCAGTTGGCGCCTTCGTAGATCGCCGTCGCGGTCGACTGCGCCTGCGGCGCGACCGCGGTAACACCGGCGATCTGCTGAGCAATCGCGGTCACGTCGGCCGGATCGAAATCGGGCGGCCGCGGTCCGCCGCCGCCGCGGCCGAAGCCCTGGCCCGGGCGGATCTGCAGGACGTTGGTGCCCAGCGCGGCGATCTGCTGCTGCACCGCCGCGGTGGTCGCCTTGCCCAAGGTCGTCATCGCCACGACCGCGCCGACGCCGATGACGATGCCGAGGATCGTCAGGAACGAGCGCAGCATGTGCCGCCGGATCGAACGCAGCGCGAGGAGGAAGATCGTGCCTAGCATGACGAAAGATCCTCCCCTGTAAGGGGAGGTGGCAGCGCGTAGCGCTGACGGAGGGGTGTAACCGCCAGCGGGGACACCCCTCCACCACCGCCCTTCGACAAGCTCAGGACGGCGGTCCCCCTCCCCTTGCAGGGGAGGATCTGGAATGCCGCTCTCATGCCGGTGCCCCCGCTCCCTGGCCCGCCTCGATGCGGTCGACCAGGCCGTCCTTGAAATGGACGATGGTGTGCGCGAAGGCGGCCATGTCGGGCTCGTGGGTGACCATCAGCACGGTGATCCCGGCATCGCGGTTGAGGCTGGTGAGCAATTGCATGATCTCGACCGAGCGCTCGCTGTCGAGGTTGCCCGTGGGCTCGTCGGCCAGGAGGACGTCGGGATTGGTGACGATCGCGCGCGCGATCGCGACGCGCTGCTGCTGGCCGCCCGAGAGTTCGGCCGGGGTATGGTCCCACCAGTCCTTGAGCCCGACCTTGTCGAGCGCCGCCAGCGCCGCCTCGCGCCGGGCGGTCTTGTCGTCGCCGCGATAGACCAAGGGCAGCTCGACATTCTCGAGCGCCGAGGTCCGCGCCAACAGGTTGAAGCCCTGGAACACGAAGCCGAGATACTTGCGCCGCAGCAGTGCGCGCTGGTCGCGGTCGAGCGCTTCGACCGGGCGCCCCTTGAACAGGAAGGTGCCGCCGCTGGGCACGTCGAGACAGCCGAGGATGTTCATCGTCGTCGACTTGCCCGAACCCGAGGGGCCCATGACCGCGACGAAATCGCCGCGCTGGATGTCGAGATCGACGCCCTTCAAGGCCTGGAAGGCCGTGGCGCCTTCGCCGTAGACCTTGGTGACGCCGCGCAGCCGGATCAGCGGGTCAGGATCACTGGCCACCACCGCCGCCTCCGCCGCTCTGGCGCCGGCGCTGGCCGGATCCCTTGCTCTGGTTGTCGCCGGCGCCGGCCAACTGCCCGGTGATGACCGCCATGCCCGGCTTGAGCCCGCCCGAGATCACCTCGGTCTGCGAACCGTCGCTGTCGCCGGTGACGATCTGCACGGGGCTCGGCTTGCCGTCCTCGCCCTTGACGTAGACCGTCTGCGTCGCGCCGCGGCTCAGCGTGACCGAGCGCTCGGCCCGGTTGCGCCGCGGCGGGCCCATCGAGAGCTGCTTGGCGATGCCACCCTGGTCCGAGCCGCTGGCGGCCGCGGCCTGCGGGGTGAAGCGCAACGCGGCATTGGGCACGAGCAGCACGTTCTGCTTGTCGGCGGTGACGATGTCGGCGGTCGCGGTCATGCCAGGGCGCAATTGCTGGTCGGCGTTGCCGACCGAGAGATCGGCGGCATAGGACACGACCTGCCCAGTGGTCGAAGTCGTCGTGCTGGTCGACGAGGAACTCGCCGCCTGCGCGCTGAGGTTCGAGCCGATCTCGACGCGCGTGATCTGCGCGGGGAAGGACTTGCCGGGGAAGGCGTCGACGGTGAAGGTCGCGCGCTGGCCCTGCTTAACCGCGCCGACGTCGGCCTCGTCGATCGCGACCTCGAGCTTCATCGCCGACAGGTCCTCGGCAATGACGAACAGGGTCGGCGTGTTGAACGAGGCGGCGACGGTCTGGCCCGGATCGACCTGGCGCGCGAGCACCACGCCGGCGACGGGCGAGCGGATGATCGCGCGCGCGCGCTGGGTCTGGCTCTGCGACAAGGTTGCCTGAGCCGCGGTGACGTTGGCCTGCGCGACCCTGAGCGCGGCGACCGCGCGCTGGGCATTGGCGCGGCCGGTCTGGAGTTCGGTCTGCGACGGCACCTTGCCGTTCGACAGGCGATGGACTTCCTCGAGCCGCGCGAGCTGGGCCTGGGCCTCGGCCACCGTGGCGCGCGCCTGACCGACCTGCGCCTGCTGCGCGGCGACCTGGGCCTGGCCCTGGCGGATCTGGTCGTCGATCTGCTCGGGATCGATCTCGGCCAGCGCCTGGCCGGCGACGACGCGGTCGTTGACGTCGACCAAGACCTTGACCACGAGGCCCGAGAGCTGCGAGCCGACCGTGACCTGGTTGGTCGGCGCGAGCTTGCCCGTGGCCGAGACGGTGGTGACGAGGTGGCCGCGCTCGACCTCTACGGTCGTATACTGCGGCTCGCTCGAACCGCCGAACACCCGCGTGAGAACGAAGACCAGGATCAGTACGGCAAGCGCGATCCCGCCCCACTTGGCATAGCGATACCAGGCCGGTTGCGGCTTCACGCCGAGGAACTCGTCGAGGTTTTCATCTGCCATGGTCAATTCGTCCCTGCCGGTGCTGCCGGCGTCGTATCCACTGTGGGCGTCACCGCCGGATTCCAGCCGCCGCCGAGCGCGGCGTAGAGCGCGATCAGCGCGGTCGCCTTGTCGGAGCGCGCCTGGACCAGCCCGTTGCGCGCCGAGATCAGCGCGGCTTCCTGCGTGTTGAGCGTGGTGAAGTCGGTCAGGCCCGAGCGGTACTGGCTGCGCGCCAGCAGCGCCGAATTGTTCGCCGCGTCATAGGCGATGGCGAACTGGCGCTCGCGCTCCTGCGCGGCCTGCAGCGCGACGACCGCGTTCTCGACGTCCTCGAGCGCGGTCAGCACCGACTGCTTGTAACCGGCGAAGGCGGCGTCGGCGGCGGCGCGGCTCGAACGCACCTGCGCGTTGAGCCGCCCGCCGTTGAAGATCGCCTGGCTGATCCCGGCGAAGAGCCCGCCGGTGATCGTGTCGAACAGGCTGCCGATATTGCCGGCATTGGCATCGAGGCTGCCGCTGATGTTGAGTGCCGGGAACAGCTGCGCCTTGGCCACACCAATCTGTGCGGTCGCCGCGGCGAGGTTGCGCTCGGCCGCGCGCACGTCGGGGCGCTGGCGCAGGACATTGGCGGGAATGCCCGCGCCCACCGTGGCCGGTCCGCCGGGGATCGGCTTGACCGCGGCGAGCAGCGGTTTGAGCGCACCGGGTGCCTGACCGGTCAACACACCGATGCGCGAGACCGCGGCGTTGTACTGCTGCTCGATCTGCGGGATGTTCGCGGCGGTCTGCGCCCGGCTGGCGCGCGCCTGTTCCTGATCGACCGAGGAGACCAGCCCGGCCTGGACGCGGAAGCCGGCGATCTCGAGATTGTCGTCCTGGATCGCGAGGTTGGCGCGCGCGTTCGCGAGCTGCGCCTGATAGGCGCGCGCCAGCACGTAGTTGCGCGCCACCTCGCTTTCGACCGTCAGCAGGGTCGTCGCATAGTCGAAGCCCGCGGCCTCGTACTGCGCGCGGCTCGCTTCGACGCCGCGGCGCACGCCGCCGAACAGGTCGACCTGGTAGCTCGCATCGAGCCCCAGCGAGAAATTGCTGCGCCCGCCGCCACCCGCGGTCGTCACCGTGCCGTCAGGGAGGGTCAGGGTCGAACCGCCGCCACGGATCGCCTCGCTGCGACTGAAGCCGCCCGAGCCCGAGATCGAGGGAAACAGCGAGGACTGGCTGACCACGAGCTGCTCGCGCGCCTGGCGCAGCCGCGCCACGGCCTGGGCCAGATCGAGATTGGCCGCAGCCGCCTGATCGACGAGCTGGCCGAGCACGGGATCGTCGAAATTGCGCCACCAGCGCGTCAGGTCCTCGGGCGTGGGCGCCGCGGTGACCGACCAGGCATCGGGGACGCCGAGCTCGGTCGCGCTCTTGGGCCGATAGTTCGGCCCCACGCTGCAGCCCGACAAGACCGCGGTCGCGAGCAGGATATGTACAATACGCTTCACAGCGCTTTGGATGGCTTTGGCATGTTCCCGCGTCCAGTCGCAATTTGTCGCTGTCTGCACCCGCAGCGCTAAACTCGCCGAGGCGAGATCGGTTGCCGGACGATCGCACATGGACATGCGCAGACGGTTCGCCGATCCGTCGCGAAACCCGCCCTATCCGTCGCCATAGCAAAGCTTTGCCTTGACTTTCGATGATTCAACCGAATAAGTAGACATTAATCCGCACGGCAATGGGCTGGTCAGGCTCGCCGCGCTTCGAACGGATCCTGACCCGCGGCTTTTGATCGGGAAGCAGCTTGCTCCGCGTCACCAACGGCTAAAGCGCGCGATGCTCAGGCGACAGCGCCAGGCTTCGTGTTCCCCTCAACGATGAGGTGATGCGATGCGCATGTGTTCGACCAACCACTGACCCTCCTCTGACGGGGCGCAGGCCGGCCTTGCAGGCCAATCCTGGCGCCGACTGACGGTAGGCCCACCCTTACCCTGACCAGTCCCCGCGGGCGGACGCGTGCCGTCCTGCGCCCCCACGATTCTGCCGCGCGCGCCCGGCGCGTCCGACGTCGATGCCCTGCGCACCGGCGATCGATCCCCCTTGCCCCCAACCTTGCCCCCGTAATCTTCAAAAGGAGCCGATCATGGCCACCGCAATCGACCGTTATCCCAATGCCAAGGACCCCGCCTCGCCGCTCGACATCCGCCCCGTGACCGGCCGCATCGGCGCCGAGATCCGCGGCGTCCAGCTCTCGGGCGATCTCGACGCCCAGACCGTCCAGGCGATCGAGGCCGCACTCGTCCGCCACAAGGTCATCTTCTTCCGCGGCCAGCACCATCTCGACGATGCCGAGCACGAGGCCTTCGCCGGGCTGTTCGGCGATCCCGTCGCCCACCCGACGGTGCCGGTGGCAGACGGTTCGCGCTACCTGCTCGAGCTCGACAGCAAGGAAGGCTACGCCGCCTCCAGCTGGCACACCGACGTGACCTTCGTCGACGCCTATCCCAAGGGCTCGATCCTGCGCGCGATCACCACGCCCGAAGCCGGCGGCGACACCGTCTGGGCGAACACCGAGACCGCCTACGAAGGCCTGCCCGAGCCGCTGCGCCAGCTCGCCAACAACCTCTGGGCGGTGCACACCAACGACTACGACTATGCCGCGCAGTTCGGCCTCAAGCGCGACACTTCGGATCCCGAGGAAGCCCAGCGCCAGCGCGCGCAGTTCCAAAAGGCGGTCTTCGCCTCGACGGTCTACGAGACCGAGCATCCGGTGGTTCGCGTCCATCCCGTCTCGGGCCAGCGCAACCTGCTGCTCGGCCATTTCGTGCGTAACTTCGTCGGGCTGAACAAGGCCGATTCCGCGAAGCTCTACGACGTGCTGCAGGAGCACATCACCAAGCCCGAGAACGTCGTGCGCTGGCGCTGGGAACCCGGTGACGTGGCGTTCTGGGACAACCGCGCCACCCAGCACCGCGCGGTCGCCGACTTCGCGCTCCAGCGCCGGACGCTGCGCCGCGCGACGGTCAACGGCGACGTGCCCGTGAGCATCGACGGCCGCACCAGCCGCACCACGAAGAAGGAAAAGGCGGCGGCCACCGAGGCTGCCTGACACCGCCGCCCGGGCCGGCGGCGCGCTCGTCGCCGGCCCACTCCCTCCCCAGAGCTTCGGATACCCCCATGGCCACGAGCTTCGCCCCGACTTTCTCTCCGGCCCCGCCCCGCGCGCCTAGCGCCAAGGGCCTGCCGACCGCGCGGCTCGCCGCCTTCTCCACGCTCGCCGCGCCCGTCGCCGCCGCGCAGGTGCCCATCACCAATTTCCTCCCCGCCTTCTACGCCAAGGAATTCGGCATCTCGCTGGCCGCACTCGGCGCGATCTTCCTGGCCGAACGCCTGTGGGGCGCCTTCGCCGATCCCTTCGACGGCGCGCTCAGCGACCGCACGCGCAGCCGCTTCGGCCGCCGCCGTCCGTGGATCGCCGGCGGCGCCGCGATCTACGGCCTGTCGACCGCAGCCCTGTTCTTTCCGCCCGCGGGGGTTTCGCCGCTCTATCTCGGCGTCGCGCTTTTCGCCTTCTACCTGGGCTGGGCGATGATCCAGATCCCCTATTTCGCCTGGTCGGGCGAGATCTCGCACGACTATCACGAGCGTACGCGGATCCAGACCTTCATCACCGTGTCGACCTCGGTCGCGCTGCTGCTGGTCATGCTGCTGCCCGCGCTGATCGACCAGGTCCGGCCCGGAGACGATCGCCTGCGCATGGCGGGCATGGGCGCGGTGATCCTGGCGACGCTGGTGCCCGCGGCCTGGTTCACCCTGCGCGCCTTTGCCGACGCTCCGGTCACCACCACCGCACCGCGCCAGAAAGGCCCCGGCCTGGTCGCGACCTTGCGGGTGATCCTGCGCGAGAAGCTGCTGCTGCGCGTGATCCTCTCCGACATGGCCGTCACTTTCGGCCAGGGCGTGCGCGGCGCGCTCTTCATCTTCGTGGTCACCTTCTACATGGGCCTGCCCAAGCTCGGCGCGGCGCTGATGCTCGCGCAGTTCATCTTCGGCATCGCTGCCGGGCCGATCTGGATGACGATCGCCAAGCGCTTCGGAAAGCACCACACCGCGATCGCCGGCGAGCTCATCCAGGTGGTGATCAATTTCGCGCTGCTGCTGCTGGCGCCGGGCAGCATCGGCCTGCTGATCGCGCTGACCCTGGCCCAGGGCCTGGCGCAAGGCTCGGGCAACCTCATGCTCCGCGCCATGGTCGCCGACATCGCCGATCATCACCGCCTCGAGACCGGCGAGGACCGCACCGCGCTGTTCTACTCGGCCTTCAGCATCTCGCTGAAGGCGGGCATGGCCCTGGCCGTCGGCGTCGCCCTGCCGCTGGTCGGCGCCGCCGGCTTCGACCCGGCCGCCGCGCAGAACACGCCGGCCGCGCTGCAGGCGCTGCTGCTGGTCTTCGCGATCGGCCCCGCGCTCGCCCACCTCGTTTCCGCCGCCCTGCTACGCGGCTTCGATCTCGACGAGGCCGCCCACGCCGAAGTCCGCCGCGAGCTCGATCGCCGCGCCGCCCACGCCTGATCCCATCCCCTCCCCAGGAGAATTGCCATGAACGCCGTCACCACCATCGCCGTGCCCCGCCAGCAGGACCTCGCCGCCGTCGAAGTCGTCCGTGTCGAGGCCAACCTCGGCGCCGAGGTCCGCGGACTCGACCTGACCGCGCCGATCACGCCCGAAGTGTCCGACCTGCTGCGCCGCCTGCTGTGGGAGCACCAGGTCCTGTTCTTCCGCGACACCGGCATCGACAATGCCCAGCAGGCGGCGATCGGCCGCGTGTTCGGCCCGCCGGTCGCGGACTCGATCGCCAAGCGCAGCGGCATCAAGGACGAGGACATCCGGCCGATGGACACCGGGCCTTACGCGAACGCCTATTACGGCACGCCCTGGCACGCCGACGCGACCTATCTCGAGCAGCCCTACCTCGTCTCGGTCCTGCGCAGCGTGATCGCCCCCGAACTCGGCGGCGACACGGTCTGGTCGAGCGGGATCTCCGCCTACGAGGCGCTGTCGCCCGAAGTGAAGGAGAAGATCGACGGCCTGACCGCGATCCACCGGCCGAATTCGAAGGCCTACAAGCTGATCGACGACAAGAGCGAGCTCGACGACTACCTCCACCAGTACAGCGGCGTGCAGCATCCGGTGGTGATCACCCACCCGCACAACGGCAAGAAGGTGCTCTACGTCAACGAGGGCTTCACCGAGGAATTGGTCGGGCTGCCCGCGGACGAAGGCCGCGAACTGCTGGCCCATCTGAAACAGCAGTTCTCGCGCCCCGAGAACCAGGTGCGGTTCAAGTGGCGCCCCGGCTCGCTGGCGATCTGGGACAACCGCGCGACCCAGCACAAGGGCGTCGCCGACTACGGCGACCAGCAGCGCCAGCTCGTGCGCGTCGTCGCCGCGGGCGAGCGCCCGAGCCGCTGAGGAGATAGGACCATGTCTCTCAAGCTCGGCGACACCGTGCCCGACTTCGTCCAGGACTCCACCGAAGGCCCGCTCCAGTTCCACGACTGGGCGGGCGACAGCTGGGTCGTGCTGTTCTCGCACCCCAAGGACTATACCCCGGTCTGCACCACCGAACTCGGCACGGTCGCGCGGCTCAAGCCCGAGTTCGACAAGCGCCGCGTCAAGGTGCTCGGGCTCTCGGTCGATCCGGTCGACAGCCACGAAGGCTGGGCCCGCGACATCGAGGAGACGCAAGGCACGGCGCTCAACTTCCCGCTGATCGCCGATCACGATCGCAAGGTCTCCGACCTGCTCGACCTGATCCACCCCAAGGCCTCGGACACGACGACGGTGCGCACCGTGCTGGTCATCGATCCGGCCAAGAAGCTGCGCCTGACCCTGACCTATCCGGCCTCGACCGGGCGCAATTTCGCCGAGATCCTGCGGACGATCGACAGCCTGCAGCTGACCGACAGCCACAAGGTGGCCACCCCGGCCGACTGGCGGCAGGGCGACGACGTGATCATCGTCCCCTCGGTCGACGATGCGACCGCCGAAGCCCTGTTCCCGCAAGGCTGGACCGCACAGAAACCCTACCTTCGCCTGGTCCGCCAGCCCGAGGCCGCGCGCTAAAGTCAGGCTTGCGTCGGGCGCAGCAAAGCTACGTTGCAGCAATACTCAACTAATTTAGTAATGATTGCACGGTCGATCCACCGGCTGCCCCGGCAGCGAAGGATCCGCGGCTTTTGACGAGATGCAGCTTGCTCCGCGTCACCAACGGCTAAAGCGCACGGTGCCAAGGCGACCACGCCAGGCATCGTGATCTCCCTACCGCCAGGAGAAAACGATGCGCACATCGAACGACACCTGCCGTTGACCGGGACCGCCCACCGGCGGACCTGACGGCACCTCGCCCGGCCGGCCAACGGCAGGCGACATCTCATCTTTCAAGGCGTGGCCCGACAGCGGCCCGCGATCCCATGCGCGCAAGGCCGGCCGCGGAGCGGCGGCGCTTGCCCGCACGGGAAGTCTCAGGGAAAATCTCATGAATTCTGTTCGCTTGCGCGCCCGCCGTGGCGCGATCCTGCTCGCTTCGAGCGCAACCGCACTGACGCTGTTCGCTTCCGCGCCCGCCATCGCCGCCGATGCGGCTACCGCGGATGCTGCCGCCACGGCCGATGCCGCCGCCGACGATGCCGCCTATGGCGAGCCGATCCTCGTCACCGCGCGCCGCCGCGAGGAGAAGTCGCAGGATGTCCCCGTCGCGATCAGCGTGGTCGATGCCGGCACGCTCGACCGCACGGGCAACTTCACGGTCAACCAGATCCAGCAGCTCGTGCCGAGCCTGCAGGTGACATCGACCAACCCGCGCAATTCCAACATCAACATCCGCGGCCTCGGCGCCAATTCGGCGATCGCGGTCGACGGCCTCGAATATGGCGTCGGCTTCTATGTCGACGGCGTCTATTTCGCGCGCCCCGGCCAGTCGCAGTTCGACCTGGTCGACCTCCAGCAGATCGAAGTGCTGCGCGGCCCGCAGGGCACGCTGTTCGGCAAGAACACCACGGCCGGCGCGCTCAACATCACGACGCGGCTGCCCAGCTTCGATCCCGACCTGACCGTCGAGGGCTCGCTCGGCAACTACGACTACCACCAGATCCGCCTCTCGGCCTCGGCGCCGATCGTCGATGACAAGGTGGCCTTCCGCATCAGCCTGGCCGACACCCACCGCGGCGGCTTCCTGCTCAACCGCGCCAACCTGACCAAGGCACAGGACTACGACAACTTCAGCGCGCGCGGTCAGTTGCTGATCAAGCCCAACAGCGACCTAAGCATCCGCCTGATCGGCGACTATTCGAAGCAGACCCTGCATTCGAACCTGACCCTGATCGACGGCTATTTCACGACCTTCGCCAACGGCGCGCCGATCACCAACAACATCTTCGACCGCGCCGCGCGGCTGAACTACACCTTGCCGACGACCAACGCCTTCTCGCGCGTCGGCGATGCGGACTCACCCTATCAGGCGAACATGGAGAGCTATGGCGTCTCGGGCGAGCTCAACTGGGACTTCGGCAAGGCGACCCTGACCTCGATCACCGCCTATCGCTGGTGGGACTGGTACCCGGCCAACGACATCGACGCGACTTCGCTGGCGATCAACACCCTGGCGCAGCAGCAGAACTTCCAGCGCCAGTTCACCCAGGAACTGCGCCTCGCCTCGAACGGCCGCAACACGGTCGATTACCAGGTCGGCCTGTTCTACCTCTACCAGATTATCCGCGGCTATGGCCGCACCGGCTACGGCAAGGACTTCGCCGCCTGGAACCTGCCGGGAACCACGCCCGCCGCGACGATCGCCGCGGTGTCGCAGGCGCTGACCGGCTTCGAGGCCGACAGCTATTCGGACCCGCGCACCAAGTCCTATGCCGCCTTCGGCCAGGCCGACTGGCACATCACCGACGCGCTGACGCTGACCGCGGGCCTGCGCTTCACCCACGAGGACAAGGAAGGCTCTTTCACCCGCTTCCAGGTCCCCACCAGCGGGCTCAATCTCTCGACCCTGCCCGCGGCCCAGGCCGCCGCGCTCCAGGCGATCCGCGACAGCGCCGCCTACCAGCTCGGCAACCTGACCTTCTCGGCCAAGACCAAGTCCGATGCGCTCTCGGGCCTGATCACGCTGGGCTACAAGATCACGCCCGACGTCCTGCTCTACGGCTCCTATTCGCACGGCAGCAAGTCGGGCGGGCTCAACGTCACCGCGGGCGGCGCGAGCCGGCCGGTGGTCGATCCAGAGAAGGTCGATTCGTTCGAGATCGGTCTCAAGTCGCAGTTCCTCGACAACCGCGTGACCTTCAACCTCGCGGCCTTCCTCACCGAGATTCGCGACTACCAGACCACCGTCTCGGAGCTGATCACCGGCACGGTCTTCACCCAGTACATCGACAACATCCCCAAGGTGCGGTCGAAGGGCGTCGAGGCCGACCTCGCCTATGCGCCGACCGACTGGCTGCGCTTCACCGCCTCGGGCGCCTATACCGACGCCAAGTTCGTGTCCTTCGCGAACTCGCCGCAAGCCCCGGACAAGAACAACCAGGGCGGTATCCAGGACCTGTCGGGCCAGCACCTGCCCGGCGTCTCCAAGTTCGCCTACTCGCTGGGTCTCGACGCCTCGCAGCCGGTGACCGAGGGCTTCGAAGGCTATGTCCACGCGGACTACATGCACCGCTCGTCGTTCAACTCGACCGCGACCCTCAGCCAGTACGGCGTGGTGCCCGCCTATGGCCTGCTCAACGGCCGCATCGGACTACGCACCGCGGACGGCAAATACGACTTCGCCTTCTGGGCGCGGAACCTGACCAACAAGAACTATTACGTCGCGCGTGCACCGGGGACCTTCGGGCTGATCACCGGAACCACTGGTGAGCCGCGGACCTTCGGCGCCACCCTGCGCGCGAAATGGTGAGGCACCTCCCGGTCGGGCTGCCGTCGGCAGACTGATCTCCTCGGGCCGGGCCGCTTCGGCGGTCCGGCCACCTTTTCGCCCCCTTCCGACCCACAGGACAAACCTGGGAGACTGCCATGAAACGCAAATTCCTTCGCCTCACGACCGCACTGGTCGCGCTCACCGCCGTGCCCGCCATGGCGCGCGATGCCGCCCCTGCACCGCAACGCCCGAACTTCCTGATCATCGTCGCCGACGATCTCGGCTTCTCGGACATCGGCGCCTTCGGCGGCGAGATCGCCACGCCGAACCTCGACGCGATCGCCGCGCGCGGCCTCAAGCTAACCAACTTCCACACTGCGCCGACCTGCTCGCCGACGCGTTCCTCGCTGCTGACCGGGCTCGATCACCACGAGGCCGGCCTCGGCAACATGGCCGAGATGATCACCCCCAACCAGCAGGGCAAGCCCAACCACGAAGGCTACCTAAAGGCCAACACCGCCACCCTGGCCGAAATCCTGTCCGCCGGCGGCTATCGCACACATCTTTCGGGCAAGTGGCACCTCGGCGTGACGCCCGAGCAGGACCCGCACGCGCGCGGCTTCCAGACCAGCTTCGCGATGCTCCAAGGCGGGCACAACCACTTCGGCCTCAACGTCGCGCCGAACCGCAACGTCTATGGCGCGACCTATACGGTGAACGGCCAGCAGATCACGACCCTGCCGCAGGGCTTCTATTCGTCCGACGTCTTCGCCGACCGGCTGGTCGACCAGCTCAGGACGGCCAAGTCCGGCGCCGATGGCCGCAAGCCGTTCTTCGCCTATCTGGCCTTCACCGCGCCGCACTTCCCGCTGCAGGCCCCGCCCGAGACGATCGCCAAGTACAAGGGCCGCTACGACGCCGGCTGGGACGCGCTGCGCGAAGCCCGGCTCAAGCGCCAGGTCGAACTTGGCCTGCTCGATGCGAAGACCGCGGCGCACGAACCCGATCTGGCGGCGCGCTGGGACACGCTCACACCCGAGCAGAAGCTGCGCGAGACGCGGCGCATGGAAGTCTATGCGGCGATGGTCGATCGCATGGACTCGGCGATCGGCCGCGTGGTCCAGACGCTCAAGGACACGGGCGAGTACGACAATACCGTGATCCTGTTCCTCGCCGACAACGGTGCCGAGGGCTCGAACCTCTACGAGAAGTCGATGGGCATGCTCAACCAAGTCTATGCCAAGGCCGACAACCGCGTCGAGAACATCGGCGCGGCGACCTCCTACGAGGCGATCGGCCCAGGCTGGGCCTTGGCCGCGACCGCGCCGTCGTGGCAGGTGAAGGCCTATTCGACCGAGGGCGGCACGCGCGCGGTCTCGTTCCTCTCGGGCCCCGGCGTGCGCCAGGGCGTGGGCACCACCTATACCAACGTCGCCGACGTCGTGCCGACCTTCCTCGACCTCGCGCATGTCGCCCGGCCCGGCGCGCAGTTCGCCGGGCGGGCAGTCACGCCGATCCGCGGCAAGTCCTGGGCCGGCTGGCTCCAGGGCAAGGCGACGCAGGTCTACACGGCGAGCGACGCGATCGGCGACGAACTGTTCGGTGGCCGCGGCCTGCGCCAGGGCGACTGGAAGATCGTCGATAACGGCGACGGCCAGTGGCACCTGTTCGACGTCGCCGCCGATCCTGGCGAGACCAAGGACCTTTCGGCCGCCGAGCCCGCGCGCAAGGCGGCGCTGGTCGCGGCCTGGGACGCCTATGCCAAGCAGGTCGGCGTGGTGCTGCCCGAAGGCCACCAGGCGATCATCGACCGCCCGATCCGACGCTGACGTACTGAATTGCTCTGCCCGCTTGCGTCCTTGTCGGCGCGGGCGGGCAGTTCGCGATTGGTTAACGCGCCGCCGCTATGGCCTTTGTGCAACGTGTCCGCGATAAAGTAGAACGCTGTTCTCAAATCGCTTGCATAGTACATAATCTGAAGGAATACCGCTGCCCGTCCTACGCGACGTCCTGACGAAAGATCCTGCCGAATGAATTCCGCGCTGTCCTCGCTTGCCGAAAACTATCAGTGGCTGGCCACGCTCTATGCGATCGGCGGACTGATCTTCACCACGCTCGCGGGCAAGCTGATCACGCAGCTGGTGCCGACCTTGAAGGCGGCGAACAAGCTGAACAAGGACACGCTCGCCAAGAAGATGGAGCGGCCGAGCTACGCCGAGAACCAGGCGTGGAACCGCAAGTGGGGCGCGATCTTCATCCTGCCGATCTTCGCGGTGATCGTGCCTTTCACCCTGACCTTGCAGTCGCAGCCGTGGTGGCAGATGCTCGGCGACATCGTCGTGATCCTGTTCTTCTACGACTTCTTCTACTACCTGATGCACCGCTTCCTGTTCCACGATAGCAGCTTCCTGGGCGGGCCGCTGATGTGGGTCCACGCGGTGCACCACCGCCAGCACAACCCCTGCCGCCAGGATTCGAGCTATATCCACCCGCTCGAAGTGGCGATGGGCCTGGGGCTGTTCGTCGCCTCGATCTTCGTGCTGTCGCTGCTGATGGGGCCGTTCCACGTCGTGACCTTCGTCGTCACCTGGACCGCCTTCTCGCAGATCAACCTGCACAACCACACGCTGTGGACCAGCGATCGCTTCCCGTTCAAGTACATGAACTACCTGTCGCGGATGCATCACAACCACCACGCCAAGTTCACCGGCGGCAACTTCGCGACGATCACCCTGCTCTACGACTGGATGTTCGGCACGCTCGACGACGGCAACGGCTGGCAGAAGCGCGCCGCCGCCCAGCGCAAGGCCGCGACCGAGGCGAACGCGCAGGGGTGAGCGCAATCAATCCTCCCCGGCACGGGGAGGTGGCGCGCGCGAAGCGCGTGACGGAGGGGGTTCTCCGCCAAGCGCGGCTTTTGCCGACAGCCCCCTCCACCACCAGCTTCGCTGGCGGTCCCCCTCCCCGTTCCGGGGAGGATGAACTTACGCAATCGCCAGCACGCTCCGGTGGATGAACCGCACCAGGTCCGCCTGTCCGCGTGCGCCGGTCTTGGCGTAGATCCGCTTCGAATAGGTCCGCGCCGATTCCACGGTCAGGCCCAGCTCGCCCGCGGCCTCGGCGATCGACATGCCACGGCTCAGCGCCAGGGCCAGCCGCGCCTCGCTGGGGATCAGGTCGAACAGTTCGCCGAGTTGGTCGCAGCGGTCGGCCGAGGACCAGTCGTCGGCGTGGACATAGGCGACCACGGTCGGCGCGGGCCGCGTGTTGCCCGTGCGGATGCTCGAGGGCACGAGCAGCATGTCGAGCCAGGGATCGCGGCTGAGCACCACCGCGCGCGGCCGCGCCTGCGGATCGCGCGCCAGCGCCTGCACCGCCTCGCCGATCTCGCGTGCGATGGCGGGATCGCGCGCGACCAGCCGCCCGTCGCGGCCCTTGCGCAGCATGTCCGAGGCCGCGAGCATCGCCGTGGCATGGGCGTCGCCGTCGAGCACGCGCCCCGCCGCGTCGAGCGTCAGCCAGCCGAAATTGAGCCGGCGGATCGCCTCCTCGGCGACCGAGGCGGTGACCCTTTCGCGTTCGAGCGCGACGTAGCTGGTCAGCGCCGCGCGCCAGAACGGCACCAGCGCCGCGATCAGCGCATCGTCGGCCTCGGTGAACTCGTGGGTCGCGCGCGCCGCGGTGAGCCAGGCGCTGACGCCGCCCGATTCCTCGATCCGCATCATCCGCATGAAGCGCATCCCGCCCGGCGCGAGCAGTTGCAGGCGGTAGCGGTCGTGCTCGGGATCGCCGAAGCGCAGCAGTTCGTTGAGCGCATAGACCCGGTCGGCGACGAGGTCGTGATAGGGCATCGGATCGTTGCCGCCGAGGCTCTCGCGGAACACCCGGTTCACTTCGTCGGGCCAGGCCTGGCCGGCATAGAGGTGGATCAGTCGGTCGCGCGGCGAACCGTCGGGCAGCGGCCGGAACACGATCGAGACGTAGTCGGCACAAAGCCGCTGCCGCAGCCGCGCCAGGAAGGCCGACCACAGCGGGTCCTCGACGATACCCTCGATCAGCGGCGGGATCAGCTCCGCAAGATGCGCGTCCATGCCTTCTCCCGAGGCCATATCCCCAAATGGGAATTTATCTCCCCTCGCCTCTAACCGACTAATCCAGGCCAGACAACGCGCGCGCCGATAGCGACGCCCGGGGAGAGAGCCGATGAAAGTCCAGCCCGCAGCCTTCCTGCGCACGACCCTGCCGCTTGGCGTCGACATGATCGAGCAGTACGATTCGGGGCGCTATCATTCGATCTGGCTGCCCGATCACATGGTCAGCTTCTGGCCCGACACGATCTGGACGCCCGAATTCACCGATCTCGCCACGACCTCGCCCTCGCCGCACCGGCATCTCGACGCGATGGTCGTCGCCGGTGCCGCCGCGGTGATGAGCAAGAACGTGCCGATCGCGACTAGCGTGATCGACACGGTCCGCCGCCACCCGGCGATGATCGCCCAGGCGGCACTGACCGTCGATCACCTGTCCAAGGGCCGCTTCATCCTCGGCATCGGCTCGGGCGAGACCGAGAACACGGTCCCCTACGGCTTCGACTTCGCCAAGCCGGTCAGCCGCTTCGAGGAAGCGCTGCACGTCATCAAGCTGCTGTGGGAGAGCGAGGGCACGGTCGATTTCGAGGGTCAGTTCTTCAAGCTCGAACACGCGCGGATGGACACCGATCTCTACGACGGCAAGCCGCCGCGGATCTGGGCCGGCTGCTCGGGGCCGCGCATGCTCGAAATCGCCGGCCGCTATGTCGACGGCTGGTGGCCGTCGGGCGCCTGGCGGCCCGAGGACTATGCCGACAAGCTCGGCCGGCTGCGCCAGTCGGCCGAACGCGCAGGCCGCGATCCCGCGGCGATCGTCCCCGCCAACATCATCATGTGCCTGCTCGGCAGCGAGGAGGAAGTCGCCGAGATGCTGCAGCAGCCGCTGGTCAAGTCGATCCTGCTGATGCTGACCGCCGACGAGCTCAAGCGCTTCGGCCACAACCACCCGATGGGACCGACCTGGCGCGGCTATCAGGACATCAACCCCGGCATCCTGACGCGCGAGCGGATCATCCAGTTCTGCAGCGAGGTCGATACCAAGGCGATCACCGATCTGATCCCGGTCGGCACGCCGCAGGAAGTCGCGCGCAAGTTCAAGGGCTTCTGCGACGCCGGCATGCGCGTGTTCAAGGTCATGGACTACGGCGGCATGGCCGGGCTGAAATTCGCCGGCGCCTCGGCCGCCAAGGTCCGCGAGACCGAGGACGAGATCCTGCGGCTCTGCGGGGAAACGGCGTGAGCGAACCGCTCGATCCGCAAGCCCTGATCCAACGCGCCAAGGCCGAGACCGGGCTCGGCGACTGGGGCGATCCCAGCTTCGAGGAGCGGCTGGGCCTGGCCGTCGCGCACATCAACACGATCCCGATGGACGCGGCCGGCCGCCAGGCGGCGGCGGACAACATCGACTGGCTGCTGACCGATCGCCTGCGCTTCTTCGAGGACCGCAAGCGCTGGCCGTTGGCCCAGGAGGTGATCGAACGGCCGATGTTCGCCACGGGCGAACCGCGCTCGGGCACCACTCTGATGCATGCGCTGATGTCGGTCGATCCCGATGCCCGCGCCTTGCGCTTCTGGGAGGTCATGCACCCCTCGCCCCCGCCGGGCACGGTCGCGGGCGTCGATCCGCGCATCGCGCTCGCCGATGCCGAGTGGGAAGAGATCAACGCCAAGATGTGGAAGTGGCTGCACTGCCACCCCTACAACGACATGCTCGGCGACGGTCTGCCCGAGGACGAGCGCACCTGGGCCTTCGATTTCCGCGTGATGACCCCCACGGCCTGGTGGCGCGTACCGATGCAGAACCTGTCGATGGGCCTGCCCACCGACAGCGCCGCGCAGAACCGGCTGCACAAGATGATGCTCCAGGCGCTGCAATATAAGCGGCCGAAGAAGCACTGGGTGCTCAAGGGCTTCCACGGCCACCGCCTCAAGGAATTCTTCGAGACCTATCCCGACGCGACCTTGGTCTGGCTGCACCGCGACCCCGTGCAGGTCGTCGCCTCGAGCGCGGCGATGATGCGTGACATCATGGAGGGCATCGTCGGCAAGATCGACATGGTCGCCGAGGTACAGCAGCACCTGTTGCGCACGCGGATGAGCAACCAGAACACGATGGCGAACGCGCTGATCCACGATCCGCGGATCCACCACGTCCGCTACAAGGACTTCGTCGCCGATCCGATCGGCACGATCCGCGGCTACTACGTCTTCGCCGGCCGCGAGCTGACCCCGCAGGCCGAGACGGCGATGCGGGACTATCTGGCGAACAACAAGGGCGATCGCCACGGCAAGTTCGAATATTCGACCCAGTCGCTGATCGACGCCGGGCTCGACATCGACGCGTTGAACGAAGAGTTCCGCCCGTTCCGCGAGCGGTTCGGCGTGGAGATCGAGACGCGGTGATGGAGGGGCTTTCTCATCCTCCCCGGTACGGGGAGGTGGCAGCCCGCAGGGCTGACGGAGGGGGTTGCCCCCCTGACGCGGCGTTGCCTGGGGACGAGAGCCCCCTCCACCACCAGCTCCGCTGGCGGTCCCCCTCCCCGTACCGGGGAGGATTCTGATGCACCCGCGCGTAAACCTCCACCAGGTCGCCTTCGTCCGCGAGAGCACCTCGGCCTTCATCGACCACTGCCGCGACATCGGCGTCCAGCACACCACCCTGGTCACGCCGGTGCTGATGCAGCCCGGCGACCTCGACAAGGCCAAGGCCGCGCTGGCCAAAGGCGGCGTCGCGGTCGAATGCGTCAACCACCCCTTCGCCACCGTGCCTAATCTCGACGACGACCGCGGCCAGGCCACCGCCGGCCTGCTGCGCGCGATCGAGATCGCCGGGCAGCTCGACGCGCGCTCGATCTACATGCTCACCGGCGCGCGCGGCGCGCTCGACTGGGAAGCGGCGGCGGCGCGCTTCGCCGAGCTGGTCGCGCCGTGCCAGGCCGCGGCCGACGCCGCGGGCGTGCAGCTGTTGGTCGAGAACGCCAATTCGCTGAACGCCGACCTGCACATCGCCCATACCCTGGCCGACGCCGCCACCCTCGCCGAGATCGCCGGTGTGGGTATCTGCCTCGAACTCCACGCCTGCTGGATGGAGGCCGGGCTCAAGCCGCTGTTCCGCCGGATCATGCCGCTGGTCGGGCTCGTCCAGGTCAGCGACTACGTGCTCGGCGACCGCTCGACGCCATGCCGCGCGGTTATCGGCGACGGTGCGATCCCGCTCGAACGGCTGCTTGGCGACATTCTCGCCGCGGGCTATACCGGCGTCTTCGACCTGGAGCTGGTTGGCCCGCGCATCGACGCCGAGGGTAACCGCGCAGCGACCCGGCGCGCCGCCGAGAACCTCTCGGAGATCCTCACCAGATTGGGAGCCTGACATGGCCTTTGGCGACTCACCCGTAGACGAACCGCTGCGCCAAGCCTGGCACCAGTTCTGTGAGCAGCTCAAGGCCGCCGGCGACAAGGCGTTCAAGCAGGCCAATCCCGCCGAGCCGCTGCTGCGCGCCGACGCCTTCCGCTTCCTCACGCAGAACCTGGGGCAAGCCTTCCCGCTGGCGCTCGAGACCGCCGACCCGGCCTTTCCGCAGATCCACTACTTCACCCATCCCTATATGAAGCTCGGCGGCGACGTTTCGGACTTCACCTATCGCCAGGCCTGGATATCGGGCGATCACGCCTACCGCATCACCGGCCGCAAGGGCACCGCGCGCTGGTTCAACCTGACCGTCCAGGGGCCCAAGCCCGCGAAGATCCCCGGCACCGATTTCGCACCGCTGCACGAGCCCTTCGGCGACGTGCCCGAAAGCAACATCTTCGGCCACCAGATCGAAGCCGACCCCGACGGCTTCTTCGAACTCTACATCGGCGGCCCCGAACGCGAGAAGAACTGGCTGCCGACCACGCCGGGCAGCCGCAAGCTGTTCATCCGCGAGGCCTTCGACAAGTGGTTCGAGACGCCGACCACCCTATCGATCGAGCGGATCGGCATGGACGCACCGCGGCCGATGCCCAGCCCCGAGCGGATGGTCGAGGCATTCCAATGGGCCGGCGATTTCGTCACCGGGGTGATGCGCGACTGGCCCGAGCATTCGTGGGCGACCTCGGGCGGGGTCTGCGATCCGAACCAGCCCAACGTCTTCCCCGCCGACAAGAGCGCCAACGACGCGTCCGACGCCAAGCGCGGGCGCATGGCCGCGAACATGATCTGGCGGCTCGCGCCCGACGAGGCGCTGGTGGTCGAGATGGACATGCACGACGGCTTCTGGCTGTTCGGGATGAACGCGGTCTTCGTCGAATCGATGGACTATCTCTACCGCTCGACCTCGTTCTCGCCGGCGCGGACCAAGGTGGACTCGGACAATGTCGTCCGCTTCGTCATCGCCCACGACGACCCCGGCGTGCACAACTGGCTCGACACCCAGAGCTTTGGCGAGGGCAACCTCGGCTATCGCAACCTGATGAGCCAGAACCCCGCGACCTTCCGCACCCGGCTGGTCAAGCGCGCCGACCTGCTCGACGCGCTGCCGAAGGATACCGCCATGGTCACGCCCGCAGAGCGCGTGGGGCAATTGCAGGACCGCTACCGCTCGATCAAGCTGCGCTTCGGAATCTGAACGAAGATCCTCCCCGGCACGGGGAGGGGGACCGCGACGCGCAGCGGCGTGGTGGAGGGGGCAGGCCGGCAAGCGCGTGGCTGGCCGAGAGCCCCCTCCACCATGCTTCGCATGGTCCCCCTCCCCGTTCCGGGGAGGATTAGGAGAAAAACCATGACCGACATCACCGGCAAGGCCGCGGTGATCACCGGCGGCGGCACGGGCATCGGCATGGGCCTGGCCAAGGAGCTCGCGCGCCGCGGCGTGCCCGTGGCGATCGGCGACATCATGATCGACAACGCGCGCCGCACCGCCGCCGAGATCGTCGCCGCCGGCGGCCGCGCGATCGCCGTGCCCTGCGACGTCTGCGAGCGCGCCGCGATCCACGCGCTGCGCGAGGAGGCCGAGGCGGCGTTCGGGCCGATCCAGCTGGTCTTCGCCAATGCCGGCGCGACCAATTTCGACCGGCTCGCCGAGATCCGCGACGAGGACGCCGACTGGATCATCCAGGTCAACCTGATGGGCGTGCTCAACACTGCCCGCGCCTTCCTGCCGGGCATGATCGCGGCGGGGGGCGGCCACCTGGTCGCGACCTCCTCGACCGCGGGGCTGACGCCGGGATCGGTGCCCGTCCACAGCGTCTATTCGGCGGCGAAGATGGGGATCATCGGGCTGATGATGAACCTGTCGCTCGAACTGCGGCAGCACCGCATCGGCGTCACCACCTATTGCCCGGGCGGCGTCGCCTCGGCGCTGGGCGACCAGAACTCGCTCTATCGCCCGCAGCGCTTCGGCGGCCCCAAGAGCGAGGGGCTGCAGGTGCCAGAAGAGTCGTTCCAAGACGCCGCGCCGCGCTTCTACTCACCCGAAAGCGTCGCGCCGATCGTGCTCGAAGCCGTGCGCCGCGACCGGCCTTTCGCCTTCGACCACGCCGAACAGCGCGAGACCTTCCGTGAGACCTACTCGCGCGTGGTCGAGACCTGTTACGACGACATCGCCGCCTGGGAAGCCGAGCACGGCACGCCCGAATTGGTCGAGAACGCCGGCTGATTCGGCGTCGACCCGGCCCGCGGGCTGGGCCATAGTCGCGGCATGGCCGTCGCGCTGATCACCCACGAGGCCTGCCTCGATCACGACACCGGCGAGGGCCACCCCGAACGGCCCGACCGGTTGCGCGCGGTCCAGGCCGCGCTGGCACCCGAACGCTTTCCCGGCCTGGTGCGGATCGAAGCCCCGCGCGCGAGCGCGGAGCAGATCGCCCGCGTCCACGATGCCGGCTACGTGCAGCGACTGCTGGCGACCGAGGTTCCGCCCGGCGAACTGCGCGCGCTCGATCCCGACACGATCCTGTCGCCGGGCTCGATCGAAGCCGCGCTGCGCGCCGCCGGCGGCGCCACCCTGGCGGTCGATCTGGTCATGCAGGGCCAGGCCAGCGCCGCCTTCGCCGCGGTGCGCCCGCCGGGGCACCATGCGCGGCCTGCGACGGCGATGGGCTTCTGCCTGTTCAACAACGTCGCCGTCGCCGCGCATCACGCGCGCGACCGCTGGGGCCTGCGCCGGATCGCGGTCGCCGATTTCGACGTCCACCACGGCAACGGCACGCAGGAGGAGTTCTGGCAGGATCCCGACCTGTTCTTCGCCTCGAGCCACCAGAGCCCAGCCTATCCGGGCACCGGCCGATCGGACGAGCAGGGCGCCGCGGGCAACGTCGCCAACGCGCCGCTGCCACCGGGCGCGGGCGGCGCCGAATTCCGCCGCGCCTGGGAGCGCGTCCTGCTGCCCGCGCTCGATCAGTTCGCGCCCGAACTCGTCATCGTCTCGGCCGGCTTCGACGCGCACCGCCGCGATCCGCTCGCGCAGATGATGCTCGAAGCCGAGGACTATGGCTGGATCACGCGCGAACTCGTCGCGCTGGCTGGACGCCACGCCCAGGGCCGCGTGATCTCGCTGCTCGAAGGCGGTTACGACCTCGAGGCCCTGGCGGAATCGAGCGCGGCGCATGTCGCCGCACTCGACGCCTAGAGCGCCAGTTCAAGCCCTTCGAGCGCGAGCAGCCGCTGCTTGGCCTCGAGCCCGCCGGCAAAGCCGGTGAGCGCGCCGTTGGTGCCGATCACGCGGTGGCACGGCGCGACGATCGAGATCGGGTTCTTGCCATTGGCCGCCCCGACCGCGCGGCTCGCGGTCGGCTGGCCGAGCGCGCGCGCGATCTCGCCATAAGAGCGCGTCTCGCCAAAGGGGATCGCCAGCAGCTGCTCCCAGACGCGCTTCTGGAAATCGGTGCCGTGAAAGTCGAGCGGCAGGTCGAAGGCCCAGCGCTCGCCCGCGAAATATTGGCCGAGTTGCCGCGCCGCCTCGACGAGCACCGGATGCTCGCGATCCTCGATCCGCGGACCGAGCCGAACACGATCGGGATCATCGTTCTCCCACAGGATCGCGGCGAGCCCCTGCCCGCTCGCGATCAGGGTCAGCTCGCCGACGGGCGACGGCATGGTCTTGAAAGCATAGGTCATACGAACCTCCTTAGCGGATCGTGACCTAGCGCGCAGCGATTGCGGCGCGCTTCCCGCGGAATGCGGCCAATAGCATAGCTGTCAAGAAAAGGCATTCCGCCATCAGCCGGGCTTGTATGTCGCTTCCCGGCGCGGCCCGGCTGACGGCGGCCGGCGCGAGGGTCAGCGCGCCGAAGCCAGGACGTTCTTTTCGCCATTCGCGGCGGCGAGCGCCGACTGGCGCAAGGTCGCGACCGAGGCCTGCTTGGCCGTGCGGCAGGCGGCGATCTCGCGCAGGCGCGTCACTTCGCGCAGGCCGGCATCGCTGGGGCAGGCCGCCTCGACGGCATTGGCCAGGCGGCGGTCGAAAGTGCGGACCGCGGCCGGATCGGCCAGATCGAGGTCGCCGTAATAGACGCGGACGTCGGGCAGGTTGTCCTGCGCGAGAACCGGAGCGGGCAAAACGGCTGCGAGGAGGGCAGCCGAAAGAGCGATCTTCAACATGGAGTGTCCCTTCCCTTCGTGTACCCCGCATGTGGCCCAGAGGCCTCGCGAACTCCAACAAAAGCATGGACGCAATAGACAAGCTCAGCTTATGATATCGGCATGTCGCTCCCGCCGCTCGCCGCCATCCGTGTCTTCGAAGCCGCCGCGCGGCACGAGAACTACAGCCGCGCCGCCGAGGAACTGGCGCTGACCCAGGCCGGGGTGTCCTACCAGATCAAGCTGCTCGAGGAGCGGATCGGTGCGCAGCTGTTCACCCGCAAGGGCCGCGGCGTCGCGCTGACCAGCCTGGGCAAGCGCATCGCCCCGCGCGTGAGCGAGGCCTTCGCCCTGCTCGGCGAGGCCTTCTCGGCGGTGAAGGCCGAGAACGAAGCCGTGCTCTCGATCACCTGCTCGCGCACGTTCGCGACCAACTGGCTGGCCGAACGGATCGGCGCGTTCAACCTGACCCGGCCGGGCCTGGCCGTGCGCCTGCACGTTTCCGACGACGTGGTCGACCTCGCCGCCGGCGAGATCGACGTCGCGATCCGCGGCGTGATCGATCCCGGCCCCGGCGTGGTCAGCCATTTCCTCCTGCGCCAGATCATCACGCCGATGGCCAGCCCCGAATTCCTCGCTCGCCATCCGCTGACCACCCCCGCCGACCTGCGCAGGGTCACGCGGCTCTCGCCCAACGACGAGTGGTGGGACACCTGGTTCGCCTCGCTCAGCGACGGCTACGACGGCGCGCACGATCCCGGGCTGCGCTTCGATTCGCAGGTGCTCGACGGCCAGGCCGCGATCGCCGGGCATGGCGTGGCGATGATCTTCCCGCCGATGTTCCCCGACGCGATCGCCGCGGGCCGCCTGGTCGCGCCGTTCGATCACTATGCGGTCGAGGCGCGGACGATGTGGCTGGTCTATCCCGAGCACACGCGCAATCTCGCCAAGATCCGCGCCTTCCGCGACTGGCTGCTGCCCGCGATCCGCGAATCTCTGGGCGACGATCCGCTGGGTGCGCTCGTCCACCCCAAGGACGCGTGAGGCTCAGCCCGGCAGGTCTTCGGGGATCCAGTTCGGCGGCCGCTTTTCCATGAAGGATCGCATGCCCTCGCGCGCTTCGCTGGTCGGGCTCATCAAAGAGACGAACATCGTCTCGTAATCGATCGCCGGATACTGCTGGTTGAGCATGCGCTTGACGTGCGCGCGCGCCTCGGGCGCGGTCTGGAGCACTTCGATCGCCGCCTTGCGCGCCTCGGCCTCGAGGTCTTCGTGCGCGCAGAGCCGCGAGACCAGGCCGATACGATAGGCCTCGGCCGCGTCGATCTTGCGCGCGGTGAGCAGCAGGTCGCGCGCCTGGGCCATGCCGACGTGGGCGGGCAGGACCGAGGCATAGGTCGCGTCGATGATGCCGCGCAGCAGTTCGGGCACGCGGAAGGTCGCGCGCTCGCTGACCACGGCGACGTCGGCCATCATCGCGATCAGCAGGCCGCCCGCCTGGCAGATGCCGTTGACCGCGGCGATCACCGGCGCCTGGCTCTCGCGGATCGTGACGAACGGCAGCGTTTCCTGCGCCAGTCCCTCGGGAACCGGGGCATCGCCGGGCTCGCTGCGTCCGCCGAGATCGCCGCCGGGTGCGAAGACGTCGCCGCTGCCGGTGATGATCAGCGCGCGGACCTGCTTGTCGGCATTGACCCGGCGCACGGCCTTCTTGATCCCGAAATACATCGCCGGGGTGAAGGCGTTGCGCGCCTGCGGGCGGTCGATCGTCAGCCAGACCAGCGGCCCCTCGCGCTCGACACGCAGGTTGCCCGTGCCGAGATCCCAGTCGAGCGGTTCACGGGCCATCGCCTTCTTCTCCTCATCGCGCCTTGGTGTTGCCGCCGTCGATACGCAGCAACGCTCCGGTGGTGAAGTCCGAACGGGGGCTGGCGAGGAAAGCCACCGCTGCGGCGATCTCCTCTGGCCGGCCGAGGCGCGGCACTGGCTGTTCGCTGAAGTCGCGCGTATAGATCCGCTCGCGCTCGGCGAAATCGTCGGGCCAGCCGTTCTGCTCGGCGACCGTGTTGATCCAGCGCTCGGCCTGCGGGGTCAGCACCGTGCCCGGGACGATCGCGTTGACCGTTATGCCCTGCCCCGCCACCGCGCGCGACAGGTTGGCGGTCAGGTGATCGAGCGCCGCCTTGGCCGCGCCATAGTCGAGCAGGCGCCCCGAAAGCTGCGTGCCGCCGACCGACGAGATGTTGACGATCCGCCCCCAGCCGCGCTCGGCCATGCCCGGGGTCAGCCGCTGGGCGAGCCGGATCACCGAGATCACGTTGAGGCTGAAGCTGCGCTGCCAGTCATCCGAAGAGACGTCGGTCCAGGCCGGATTGTCGCCGCGCACCGTGCCGCCGGCCGAGTTCACCAGAATGTCGATCCCGCCGAAAGCCGCGAGGGCCTCGTCGGCGACACGATCAGCCTCGGCATCGTCGGTGATCGCGCCGAGCGCCACCGCGGCGCGAGCGCCCAGTTCCTCGCATTCGCGCGTGACGGCCTCGGCCCGTGCGCGGTCGCGGCCATGGACGACGACGTCGCAACCCTCGCGCGCCAGTTCGCGCGCGATCGCCGCGCCGATGCCCGACGAGCTGCCGGTAACGAGCGCGCGCTTGCCCGCGAGGTGCAGGTCCATCGCCTCAGCCCCGCGACTTGCTGACGGCCGTGCCGAACAGGCTGTCGGGCGAGCGCCAGTCCTCGCGGACCAGGCGATGCGCGATCAGCCAGGTGTCGCCGACCTTGCGGAACGTGTCGAGGTAGTAGCCGGCGTGGTCGGGGCCGATGTCGGTCCAGGCGACCCAATAGGTGCGCGCCTTGGCACTGTCCGGCCCGGTCAGGTCGATCTTCGAGGTCGAGAGGTGATGCCGCGCAAACGTGGCGTCATGGACCTTCTCGCCCGCGAGAGTGCGCTCGAGCCAGCGCGCCTGCCAGGCCCGGATCGCCTCGCGCCCTTCGTAGCGGAAGGCGAAGCCGGGATCGGCGTGCTCGGCCTCCATCACGCCGTCTTCGGTGAAGCAGGCGGCATAGTCGTCCACCTTCAGCCGGTCGCCCGCCGTGGTGTACTTGGCCATCGTGTCGCGGATCGCCTCGCGCGCGAGCAGGTCTTCGAGCGTCATGGCGGTCAGTTCGTTTCCAGCGGCCGGCTCTTCTCGCCGGGCGCCGCGCCCGAGCGGGTTTTGAGGTCGAAACCGATCGGATCGACGCCGTCCTCCACGGGAACGCCGAAGGTCGCGATCGCCCAGCCGAGCATGACGTAGTTGCCGACGGTGAAGACGAAATCCATCAGCTGCTCCTTGCCGAAATGGGCGGAGAGCGCGGCATAGGTTTCGTCGGACATGCGCGAGGTGTCGATCAGTTCGTCGACCGCGCGCAGCACGGCGCGATCCTCGTCCTTGCCGTCCCACACGGGCGACTGCCAGCCGTCGCGCACCGCGGCGATCTCTTCCATCGTCAGCCCGGCCTTGAGGCCATAGCCGACGTGATAATGCCATTCGTACTGGCACTTCTGCCGCCAGGCCGCGCGCAGCACGATCAGCTCGCGCGGACGCACCGCGATCGTCGAGGCGAGCAGCAAGTGCTTGCCGAAGGTGTGATAGGCGTTGGCGAGCGGCGGATGATTGGCGAGGACCATCGACATGTTGGTCTTCGAGCCGTTCTCCCAGGCATCGGGCTCGCCCCAGAAGGCGAAGACCTCGCGCGCGGCGTCGGTCCATTCCTCGCGCGGCAGATTGCCGATCCGCCGCTTCAGTTCCTCGCTCATGATCTCTCCCGATTCTTATGCTGAACCATAGTTCAGCCGACCCCGGGAGAGGTCAAGCGGCGACTGTCAGAGCCAGCGGCGCTTGCGCACCAGAGTGCCGCCGTCGGTCACCACGGTATCGCCGTGGACCGTCTCAACCGGCGCGGTCCGGCCCACCGCGGCAGCCTCGCCCTCGGCACGGGCCGCGCGGACCTCGGCGTCGTGCGCCTTGGCCTCGGCGCGCAGCTCGGCAATCTCGGCGCGGCGCTTGGCGCGCATCGCATCGTAAGACCAGCGCACGTTATCGAGCGCGGTGAGCGCGAGAAGGCCGCCGGCGATCGCGACATTCTTGAGCAGCATCGCCGCCTGCATCGGATCGGTGAAATTGTTATGGAAGAAGAAGGCCGCGGCCAGGCAGAAGCCGGCCAGGATCACCGCGGTCAGGCGGGTCGCTACGCCGAACACCAGCGCGAGACCGGCGGCGACCTCGAACAGGCCGACGAGCAGGGCCAGGCCACCGGGCAGGCCGGCCGAACGGATCATCGTATCGGTGCCGGAGATGTCCATCAGCTTGTTCGCTCCCGAAACGAGGAACAGCAGCGCGATCATCAGGCGGCCGAGGAAAGCAAGCAGGGTAGTCATGGCGCTCTCCCATTGTGGGCGCAGTTATGGCTGCGAAGCGCGCCAGCGCGGACTTGGTTCCCTAAGCGGAGAGGACCGGCAAGCGCCGGCGAGCAGCCTCGGCCAGCGTCGTGCGGTCGAGCACGGCGAGGAAGGCGGCCAGCGCCTCGGCCAGGAGCGGGCTGGTGTTGCAGTCCCCCATGAGCGCGCAGTTGGCGCAATCGGCAAGCTGCATGCCGCGTTCGAGCACGCGCACGACCTCGCCGACGCTGATCTCCTCGGGCGCCCTCGCCAGCTCGACCCCGCCGCTGCGCCCGCGCCGGCTCTTGATGAAGCCCTCGCGCACGAGCGCCTGCGCGACCTTGGCGACATGGTGGTACGACAGGCGCTGCTCGGCAGAGAACTCGGGCAGCGCGATCGGCCCGCCGCCCATGCGGGTCAGGACGATCAGCAGGCGCAGGCCATAGTCGGTGTGCTGGGTGAGCTGCATGCAATCCCCCATGTGCGAAAGGCACTTGCCAGAATCAAGCAAAACAAATACCAGTATTTTATCTACCGAATTTAGGAGACCTCACATGCGCACCGCTTCCGCCCAGGCCCGCGAAATCGTCAAGGCCACTGCCCCTGCCATCGAGAAGCACGGCCTCGAGATCACCACCGCCATGTATGCGCGGCTGTTCGAGAATGCGGCGGTGAAGGACATGTTTGACCAGGCCGCGCAGGAAAGCGGCGAGCAGCCGAAGCGGCTGGCCGGCGCTATCCTCGCCTATGCCAAGAACATCGACAAGCTCGCCAATCTGGGCAGCGCGGTGCAGCGCATGGTCGCGCGCCACGTCGAGACCGGCGTCAAGGCCGAGCACTATCCGCTGGTCGCCGAAGCGCTGCTTCCGGCGATCCGCGAGGTGCTCGGCGCCGAAGTCGCGACCGACGAAGTGCTCGCCGCCTGGGGCGAGGCCTACTGGATGCTCGCCGACATCCTCATCGCCGCCGAGGCCGAGGAATATGCCAAGGCCGCCTGAATCGGCCGCCTCAATCGATCGCCACAGCGGCTTGCTGCGAAGCGTCGATCCGATAGTCTCAGCCTTCCCCCGCGCAGCGGATGGAGAAGCGCATGGACGATCGGATCGACAGCGTCGAGAAGCTCGAAGCCGTAGTCGGCAAGCGCCCGGCCGCGGTCGACCTCAAGGTCATCGACCACCTCGACGACCTGGCGCTCGGCTGGCTGGCCGCCTCGCCGCTAGCCTTCGTCACCGGCGGGAATGCCGCGACGATCGCGATCACCCTGGCCGGCGGCGGACCCGGCTTCGCCACGGGTGACCGGCAGACATTACGCCTGCCACTGGCCTTCGTGGACGATCCGGCGCTGTTGCAGCCCGGCGCCCCCTTCGCCTCGCTGTTCCTCGCGCCCGGCATCGGCGAGACCCTGCGGATCAACGGCAGGGTCGCCGCAATCGAGGCCGACACGGCGCTGGTCGAGGTCCGGGAATGCTACGGCCACTGCGCGAAGGCGCTGATCCGATCGGACTTCTGGTCGGCGGGCAGGCTGGAGCCGCCGGCGGACTCTGCCGATTTCGTCGATGCCGGGCGCTTCCTCGCTCTGGCGACGATCGACGACAGCGGCCATGCCGATCTCAGCCCCAAGGGTGATCCCGCCGGCTGCATGACGCGGATGGACGGGCCAGCGCTGTGGTTCGCCGATCGCCCCGGCAATCGCCGCACCGACAGCTTCCGCAACCTCATCGCCCAGCCGCAGATGGCCGGCGCGCTGCTGATTCCCGGCTCCACCCAGGTCGTCATCCTGCGCGGCGCAGCCGATCTCACGAGCGATGCCGCGGCGCGCGAGCGCTTCACGGTGCGCGACAAGGCGCCGCTGCTCGCGATCCGCGTCGATAGGCCGGACCTGGAGCTCCGGCCCAGCCCCGCCTTGGAGCGCGCAGCGCTATGGCCGCTCGCCGCCAAGGCCGAAGGCATCGATCCGGCCCGGATGTTCACCGCCCACGTCAAGCTCAACAAGGACAAGGGCCTCGCCGCGCGGCTCGGCGGCCTGGTCATGTCGATCCCGGGACTGATGCAGAAGGGGCTCGATAGCGACTACAAGAACAACCTCTATTGAGCCCGCCGATCAGAACTTGAATTCCGCCCTCACCCCGTAAGTCCGTGGCTCGGCATAGGAGCCGCCGAGCACGAACTGGCTGCCAAGGAAGCTCGCCAGATAGTCCTTGTTGGTCAGGTTCTTGCCCCAGACCACCAGCCGCAACCCCTCGATCCCCGCGGGCGAGAACGAGAGCTGGCCGTCGAGCAGGGCATAGGCCGACTGCCGGACGTTGGCGGCGACGTCGTAGTTGAGCCCCGAATTGTAGTTGCCCGCCAGGTAGAGCCCGAAAGTGCCCGCCTGCCAGGTCGTCTCATAGGAGATCGCGGCGTTGGCGGTGAACTTGGGCGCGCGCTGCATGCGCCGGCCGCTGGCATCGAGACCCACCGTGTCATAACCGAAGCCGAAGGCGTTCGGGCGATAGACCACGGCATCGGGGAAGCTGCGGTACTTGCCGTCGACATAGGAGGCGCCGGCGGTGAGCGTCAGCCCCGGCGCCGCCTGGATCGTGATGTCGCCGTCGATACCCTTGATCCGCGCCGCCGCGGCGTTGCGATAGAACTGGTTCGGCGGCGAGTAGACGTAGACCTGCAGGTCCTTGTAATCGTACCAGAAGGCCGAGAGGTTCAGGCTGATCCCCGGCGCCAGGCGGCCCTTGTAGCCGACCTCGTAGGCGAAGACCTTCTCGGGCTGGACGGGTTCGAGCGGCGGATTCGCCGCGGGATTGTCGCCCGAGTTGACGTAGCCGCTCTTGAAACCCTGCGAGTAGGTCGCATAGACGTTCGAGCTGTCGTCGATCGCATAGCGGATCGTCGCGCGCGGGGTGAAGCGCTCGAACGAGATCTTGCCGCGCGGATCGGCGGTCAGGGTCGGGCCCTGGGCGCCGGTGAGCTGGGAATAATTGTCCGCGGTCTGCTGCGTTTCGTAGGAATAGCGCCCGGCGATCGAGACGTTCAATCGATCGGTCAGCTCGTAACCGAGCTCGGCGTAGGCGGCGTAGGAGCGCTTGCGGTTGTAGGCGTACTGGTTGATCCGAAACAGCGGACTGGGCGTGGTCGGAAAGGCCGTGACCGGATCGGTCAGGCCCGTGAAATAGCCGTTGAACGTGTTCGGCGCGTAGCTCTCCTTGAGCGCCATGTAGAACAGCCCGGCCGACAAGGTCGCGCGGCCCCACTTGGCCGAGGTGAAATTGAGCTCCTGGATGAAGTGGTCGTTGAAGATGTTGAGGTCGACGTCACCGAGATTGACCGCGGTGTAGTCGGCATCGGCGACGTCGCGGACCTTGACGTTGCCATAGGCCGTGACCGTGTTGAACGTGCCGAAATCGGTATCGAACTTGCCGAGCAGGTTGAAACCGTAGGAGCGGATCAGGGTCAGCGGATCGACGTTCAGCGCGTAGGATTGCGGGTCGTTGGCGCGCGGCACGTTGAGCCCGACGAGGCCGGCCAGCGCATAGCCGAGCGGGGTGCCCGGGCCGACCGGCTGGCCCGCATATTGGCCGCCGTCCGAGCGCCGCGAATAGTAGCCGCCGAGCGTGAACGAGACCCGGTCCGACGCCTGGAACAGCAGGCGCGCGCGGATCAGTTCGGACTGCAGGCCGGAATCGCGCCCGCCGGTCGCGACGTTGCGGCGGAAGCCGTTGCGATCCTCGAAGCTGCCCGCGACCGAGATGGCGATGCGGTCTTCGACCAAGGGCCCGCTGATATAGCCGCGCACCTGCCAGTGGTCGTAATTGCCGTAGGACGCGCTGAACCGGCCGGTGAGATCGAAGCTGGGCGCGACCGAGGTGAGGATGATCGCGCCGCCCGCGGCGTTCTGGCCGTAGAGCGTGCCCTGCGGCCCCTTGAGCACCTCGACCTGCTGGATGTCGGGCAGGTCGACGAGTTGGCCCGACTGCGAGGGCTGGTAGACCCCGTCGACGTAGATCGCGACGTTCGAGCTGTCGCCCAGCCCCGCGCTGGCCGAGGAGATGCCGCGGATCGAGGGCTGGAGGAAGCCGCCATAGAGCGGCAGTTGCACGCCCGGCGTCACCCGCGCGATGTCGAGCGTGTTGTTGATGCCCGACTGGACCAGCGTATCGGCAGTGAGCGCGGTGATCGAGATCGGCACGTCGCGTAGGCGTTCGGACCGGCGCTGCGCGGTGACGATGATTTCCGAAGCGTCGGCGCTGGCCGGGTCTTCGTGAACGGCCGGAACGCGATCCTGCCCCCAGGCTGCCGTACCCATCGAAGCCGCGCCTGCCAGCGCGCCCGCGATGATCGAAATCCGCACCCTTCCGGTCATGACGTTCCCTCCCACGTTCTTGTGGGCGGAGGTCTAGCTCACGATCGAATAAACGCAACAGCACTAGTGCATTTTATTGATCCACATCGGTGGCGCGATCCCTCAGTCGAGCGCCGCGAGCACGCCGATCGTGTCGTTGTCGATCATCGCCGCGCTGAACCGCGCGGTATAGGCGGTGTTGATCGCCTCGGGCTGGAACTCGGATGCGTTCACCAGGAAGATGCAGAAGCCGAAGGCGAGGAAGGCCGCGTAGTCGTGCATCGCCTCCTCGAGCCTCGGCGGGGTAACGCCCTGCGCGGCCAGTTCGTCCAGATAGAGCGCGACCAGGTGCCGCTCGGACTGCCGCCGCTCGACGGGATCGAGCGCGCCGGCGACATGATAGGCGACCTCCTGGATGCCGGGCCAGCGGTGCGGCAGCGAATCGAAGAAGCCCGGCGTGCCGTCGGCCTCGCGATAGAGATTGCCGAGATGGGTATCGCCGTGGAGCAGCGCGTGCGGCCGCCGGTTCGCCAGCCGGTGCAGCTTGTCGAGCGCCGCCGCCATCCAGCGCGGATCGTGAAAATGGACCGAGGCCGCCCGCCCGCGCGGCAAGTCGACGAAGCCCTGCCACACCGCCGGATCGAGGAACTGGCGCATGTGCCCGCCGGTTTCGGGAATGCAGACGTCGAGGAAACCCCATTGGCCACCGGGATCGAGTTCGGGGCTGCCCCAGGTCTTGGCGTGAAAGCGGGCGAGCTCGACCAGTCGGCGCGACACCTGCTCGACGCTGTTCGGCACGAGCGGATGACAGAATTCGACCGCGCGCAAGGTCAGGTCCTCGAGGATGACGATGCCCTGCTGCCGGGCCTCGTCGAAACCGGCGAAATAGGCGGCCGGAGACGGCAGCTCGAGCACGGGCAGCACGTCGGCATAGGCGCGGACTTCGAAGCCGTGCATGTAGTGCATCTGCCGGCTGTGCGGCTCGAACCCGCCCTTGAGGATCACGCGCTCGGCAATCCCCGCCGCACGCGCCGCGTCGTCGAGGTCGAGCGCGATGCGGATCTTGGTGCAGGTGCCGTGATCGATATCGACGATCTCGAAGCCGCGCAGCCCCGCTTCGGGCGCGCGGGTGCGCAAGGCGCGGGTCAGCCAGGCGAGGTCGATCTCCTCGATCGTCACGGGCAGCGGAAAGGCGGCGCTGGGGTCGAAGGTCATGCCGCGATCCTCGGGTCGATGTGGACCTTGCGCAAGGCCGCGCCGGCGCGCAGCCGCGCGATGACGTCGCCGATCGCGGCGAGCGGGAACACGTCGCTGACCATCTGCTCGGGCTTGAAGCCGGCCTCGTCGAAGGCGCGCGCAGTCTGCTCGAACTCGGCCTCCGAATAGCCGAGCGGGAAGATCAGTCGCGCCTCCTTGAACGTGAGGCCGATCGGCAGGATCGGTTCGGGCGCCATGCACATGCCGAGCGACAGGATCGTGCCGCCGGGCCGAACCTGTTCGACCGCCTTGGCGATCATCCCTTCCTTGCCCACGCATTCGGCCACGACGTGAGGCGCCCCGCCGAGCGCGGCCGCGATCGCTTGCGGATCGTCGTCGCTCAGGCTGACGAAGGCGTCGGCGCCGAAATCGTGACAGATGTCGCGGCGATGATCCGATCGCGCCGCGACGACCACCTTGGCAGCGCCGAGCCGGCGCGCCCACCATATGCTCGACAAGGCCAGCGAACCCGCGCCCAGCACGAGCACGCGATCGCCCGCGCGCATCGCCGCGGCGCGGAAGGCGCGTAGCCCGCAGGCCATCGGCTCGACCAGCGCGCCGTCGGCGAGGCTGAGGCTCTGCGGCAGGCGCACCGCGGCCTCGACCGGCACCGCAACGAACTGCGCGAAGCCCTTGCTCAGATGGGCGCCGCCCGGGCAGAGCAGCAGGTGCCCCTCGCGGCAGAGATCGCAGGCGCCGCAGGCGGTCTTGGGCCGACAGGCAACGCGATCGCCGAGCCGCCAGCCCGAGACGCCGGCGCCGATCTCGACCACCGTGCCCGAATATTCGTGGCCGAAGCAGCGCCCCGCCGGATAGTCGAACGGGCTGCCCGAGGTCATGGCCACGTCGCTGCCGCAGACCCCGCAGAAGCCGACCTCGATCAGCAATTCGCCCGGCTCCGCATGCGGATCGGCTATCTGCTCGATCGCGATGCCCCGCTCGCCCCCGTGATAGACCGCCGCGCGCAAATGCCCTCTCCCGACCTGTTATGCGGCCAGTCTGGCAAAAAGCGCGGCGCCTCGCCAGCGCCCTAGAGCGGTCGCCCCGGCGGCCCCGAAATGTCGAGCGGCGCCTGGCGGATCCACTTCGAGAGGATGGTCTTGGTGCCGCTGCCCACCGGATTTCCCGCATGGCGCGCGGTGGGCACGGGGTTCGCGCGCGCATCGACATTGGCGAAGACCAGCGCCTCGCCCACCGCGCCGCGCCAGCGAATGCCGAGATCGGGAAATGCGGTCTCGCCGCCGGTGAAATCGTCGGTCAGGGTGACGAGAACCGTGAGGATGCGCTGGTTCACGGGCCCGGGCAGCACGTCGCTGTGCAGCTTGTACTGCTCGCCCGCGCGATAGCTCAGCACCTGCAGCGGCTCGCCCTGTTCGTAGCGCGTCTGCGTCAGCGCGGCGATGCGGCGGTTGAGCGCGTGGAGAAACGGGTTCTCGAGCACGAAGGGGAAGCCCGCCGATCGGGCGATGCGCACGGGGTCGGTGACGAAGCGCTGGCTGACCGGATCGACCACCACCGAGGGCTGCAGATAAGGTTGCGCGAGTTCGGAAAGGTAGCGGCATTCCTCGGCGTCGAGGAAGCCGGGCACGCGCGCGACGAAAGGAAGGTCGTTGAGCGGCTCGAGCGCCGGTAGGCTCGCGGGATCGCCCGCCGCGGTCAGCCCCAGCCTGTCGAGCAGCGCCGTCTGCCGTGCCGCGTGGGGATCGGACGACGCCGACTGCGCGAGAAGGTCCAGCGCCCTGCCCCAGTCGCGCCCTTTCCCGCCGGCACCGCTGGCCAGCAGCGCGATGTGCATCGGCAGCGCCTCGCGCAGGCCGCGTTCGGCCGCCCGGCCGAACAGATCGCGCGCAAGACCGATGTCGCGGCGAACGAGTTGCCCCGCCATGCGCCATTCGGCCAGGGTCGCGGCGGCGAGGCCGTCGCCCTGGGCCATGGCCTGCTCGAGCAGGCGATAGGCCGGGATCACCGAGCCCTGAGACGCCAGGGCCATGGCGCGATCGATCGGATTGGGCGAGGTCATGGGCATCAGGCTAGCACAAATAAAAGGGGGCGGAACAACGTCCCGCCCCCCGATATGGTATTATGGATTTGGCCGATCGCCGGTGTCAGAAGTTGGCCTTGAAGCCCACGTAGAACTGACGTCCGCGGATCGAGTAGATGTTACCGCCGTCACCGCCGGAGGCGATGCGCTCGCCGGTCGCGGTCTGACCGAGCGGCGGGATCTCGTTGAACAGGTTGTCCACGCCGCCGAAGAAGCTGAACTGGTTGCCGCGGTTGTCGCGGTCCAGCTTATACTCGAAGCGAACGTCGTGGTACCAGACGGCCGGGTACATCGGGATCGCCGAATAGTCGGCGTCCTGAGGCGGACGACCCTGGAGCGGGTTGTAGTTCTCGAAGTTGTTCACGTACATCGGGCTGATGTACTGAAGCTGGTAGCCCAGCGTGAACCGACGGAAGGTCACGTCCGCATTGACGCGGAACTCGTCCTTCGGATCGCCCAGCTCGCTCAGACGACGGTTCTCGAAGTCCGGGATCGCGGGGTTCTCGTAGTTGCTGTTCTGGAAGTTGTGCGTGTAGATCGCGCTCGCGCTCATCTTCCAGTCGCCGCCCAGATCGGTGCTGTAGTTGATCTGGGTGTCGATGCCGCGACGGACGCGCTTGGCGAAGTTGAACGGCGCGCTGATCAGGGTGTTACCCAGAATCTGGCCGGCGACTTCGCTCTGCGGACCTGCGCCCGGGCCAGCGAAGCGCTGGAACAGACCGCAGAACGCGTTGTCGAGGGTCGGCTGGTCGTAGCAGCTGTTAGCGATCTGCTGCGCGGTCAGCGACACGATGACGCCGTCGACCTTGATCGAGTAGTAGTCGACCGCAACCGTCAGACCCGGGATGAAGCGGGGACGGAAGACCGCGCCCAGCGTCAGCGAGTTCGACTTTTCCGCCTTCAGGTTCGGGTTAACACCGCTGAGGATCGGCAGCGAGTAGGCGCCGAGGCTGGCGATGTTGCTCAGGTTGCCACCCAGGGCCGTGGCGCAGTTGGCGCCGCGGAACTGCGTGCCGGCACCGATGTTGGCCGTGGTGCACGGATCGGTGAAGCCCGGAGCGAAGTTCGGGATCAGCTCGCCGAAGGTTTCGGCCGGGTTCGGCGCACGCACCGAGCGGCTGTAGTTGGCGCGGAAGCGGATGTCGCTGATCGGAGCCCAATCGACGCCACCGTTCCAGGCCCAGACCGTGCCGACCGCCCCCTGATACTTCGCGACGCGCGCAGCGCCCGAAAGCGTCAGTTCGTGGAAGAACGGACGATCCTCGAAGATCGGGATCTGGATTTCGCCGAAGGCGACCGCGGTCGAATTGCCCGAAGCGGCAAAGTCGTCCTGGGCGTAGCCGGTGTCTTCCTCGCGGTGCTCGACGCCCAGAGCGAAGCGGACCGGGCCGCCCCACAGCTTCAGGTTCTGACCGAGGTCACCCGAAACGAAGGCCGAGAACACCAGCTGCTCGGCGAACGAGTCGTTGACGTAGTCGCGCATGAAGTAAGCGGCCGAAGCGGCGTTGTTGGCCGCACCGAACGGGTTGTAGGGAACGCAGGCCGCGATATCGGCGGCCAGGCGTGCCTGGTTGAAGGCCGAAGCAGCCGAAGTCGGCGAGGTCGTGTAGGCCACGGCCGATGCCGGATCGAACTGCGAACGGCACTGGATCGCGCCGGTCACCGGGTTGCGGCCGGCGTCCATGGCGAGGCCGAAGCGCTGGCGATCGAGGTAGCCCTTGGCTTCGGTGTGCTCTTCGGTGCGGCCGTAGTTGGCCGACACTTCGTAGCGCCACGTATCCCAGAACGAACCACGCGCACCGAGGACCGCACGATAGGTCTTGCGGTTGAAGAACTCGTCGCGGTTGCCGAGGTCGGCGAGGTTGCGCGAGATCGCAAAGCGATAGGTGCCGGCGTTGATCTGCGCGATCTGCGCCGCGGTGAGCGGACCCTGCGAGTTGCGGACCGAATCCGTGGTCGTGGTGCAGGCTGCGCTCAGGCTCGGGTTACAACCCGAGGCCAGCAGGGCGGCGGCGATCGTCTGACGAGCCGAAGCGCTGAGGAACGGGTTGTCGAGACGGACGCGCTCACGATAGTCGAACTGCGTGAACTGGCCCTGGATCGAAGCCGGACCGGCGTTGCCGCCGACGGTCTTGATCTGCGAGTACTTGCCTTCGAAGAACACGTCGAACGCCGGCGTGAACTCGTAGTGCGCGAGCAGGTTGGCGTTGTAGCGCTGCTGCTTCGGCAGGACCGAGATCAGCTGGTCTTCGCGACCGGTCTGGCCATTACCACCGACGATGCCGCCGATGACGCCCGAGCCATAGCGCGTGCCGGTCTGGGCGACGAGCGTGCCGTCGGGCTGGAAGATGTAGGTGCAGTTGAACGGCACGCCGTTGACACCGGTACCGCAAGCGGCCGAACCGGCGCGCTGGGTGATCGGCACGAGGCCGAAGCGGTTGATGTTCGCCTGGCGGATGTCGTTGACGAAGATGCGGTCGGGGTTGCCGTCGCTGCCGTTGGGCGTGCCGGCGGGGTCGATGTCATTGACGATCAGACCGTCGACGCGCTTCAGGAACGGGATGTCCGAGGTGTAGACGCGCTCCTGGTTCGAATATTCGAACGCCAGGGTGACGTTACCACGGCCGTCGGCGAAGTTCTTGCCCGCGATGGCCGAGAGCTGCTGGTTGGCGCCGTAGGCACCGGGGGTCGAGATGCCCGCCTTGCCGGTCAGCTGGAGGCCGTCGTAGTCCTTCTTGAGGATGAAGTTGACGACGCCCGCGATGGCGTCCGAACCGTAGATGGCCGAGTTACCGCCGGTGACGATGTCGACGCGCTCGATCAGGTCCGAAGGGATGGTGTTGACGTCGACCGAGACGCCGTTGTTCAGGACGTCGGCGGCGACGTGGCGACGGCCGTTGACCAGCACCAGGGTGCGCTGGGTGCCGAGGCCGCGAAGGTCGAGCAGGTTGAGGCCGGCGATGCCGACGCCGAGGCCCGGGTTCTGCTGGCTGAACGAGGAGCGCAGCTGCGGCAGGTCGTTCAGCGTGTCGCCGAGGTTGTTGTTGCCCTGCTTGAGGATGGCGTCGTTGCTGAGGATCGCGACCGGAACGGTCGATTCCAGATCGGGGCGCGCGATGCGCGAACCGGTGACGACGATGGCTTCCGCTTCCGCAGCATCATCCGATGCCGGAACGTCTTGAGCCATGGCGGTGGTCGAGGTGACGAGCGCGATCAGAGACGCGCAGGTGGCTGCCCGGAAGCGAGCCTTGCCGAGTGGGGACATCAAATATGGACTCCTTCAAATGGGACGAATCGCCGTTCCCGGCCGATGAGGCGCACGGCCTCGCTCGTCCCGATCCCATGGTCCAAATGCTAACCAACTCGATGTTCATCTGCCATACAGATTTTGCTTACAAAGAAGTGAGTTGTTTCTAGTGATAAAAATGTCACGCAACTTTCATTCAGCAGTGCGATAGGCGCGCCTTTCGCGCCGGCGAGATCGTCCGAGAAACCGGCAGTTTCCGGGCTTTTCAAGCGGATGCGGCGGACATGGAAAGGCCCCGGTCACGCAGGACCGGGGCCGACCGCTCACGCGGCGTTCCAGAGGCTCTTCAGCCGCGGATCGGTTCAGAAGGCGTAGCTGACGCCCACCCCGAACTCCTCACGCTGAACGAACTTGACGCTGTCGCCGCGCGCGTTGGGCACGTAATCGGTGCGGTAGCCGGCGTCGGTCACGTTGTTGCCGAAGACCGAATAGGTCACCCGGTTCTTGGTCCAGGACAGACGGAAATTGACGATCGCGTAGGGATCCTCGCGCGAGAGATTGCCCGGCTGCCAGTAGAATGCGCTGGTATAGGCGGTGTTGACCGAGCCGTTGAACTCGCCGCCCCAGAGATCGGCCTCGTAGCTCAGCCGCAGGTTGCCCGTGACCTCGGGGGTGCGCACGGTGCGGCTGCCCGAGGCGTCGAACGGCACGACGGTCTTCTGGATGATGCCCGGCGCGGCGACGGCGAGTTCGGCCGCGGTCAGCGGCACGGTGACCTGCGCGGCGGTGAAGGCCTCGTATTCGGCCTTCGGCTCCCAGCTCAGGCCGGCCGCGAAGGAGAAGCCGCCGCCGAGCTTGCCGTCGGCGGTGAATTCGAGACCGCGCATCTTGGCGCGCGCGGCGTTGCTCAGGGTCAGCTGCAAGGTCGGCGGGTTGCCGACCTGGGTGTAGGAGCTGACCTGGATGTCCTTGTACTTGTAGGCATAGGCGGCCAGCGCGAAATTGATGCCGGCCAGCCGCGCCTTGGCGCCCGCCTCGAAAGCGGTGATCTTCTCGGGGTTCACCGGGATGCCCAGCGACGAATAGGCGTTGTAGACGCCGCTCTTGAAGCCCGTGCTCGCCGAGAAATAGACGTTGGCGTCCTCGCCCAGGTCATAGCGCACGACCCCGCGCCACGTCGCGCTGTTCCAGGTCCGCTCGCGATCGACCTGCGCCGCGGCGAGGTTGACCAGATTCTGCCAGTGGAAGGTCTTCTTCTCCGAATTGTAGCGCACGCCGCCGGTGACGTGCAGCTTCTCGGCGAGGTTCAAGGTCACTTCGCCGAAGCCCGCGAAGACCTCGCTCTTCATCCGGTTGGTGAAGTTGGCGGCGATCGTGCCGCCGCGCACGGCATCGCCAGAATAGGTGCGGAAATAGGGGTTGCCGGCCTTCGAGTTGTAGTAGTAGCCGCCGACCAGCCAGGTGAACATGCCCTCCGCCGGGCTCGATACGGTCAGTTCCTCGCTGAAGCTCTTCTGGTACTGCGAGATCTGGTTCGAACCCGAGACGGCATTGCCCGTGCCGATGCTCGTGCGGTCGGTATCCGACTGCGAGTTCACCGCGACGTGGCGATAGGCGGTCAGCGAGCGGACCGAGATCCCGCTGGCGCTGTCCCAGTTCATGTCGAGGCTGCCGCCGAAGCCGCGCAGCCGCGCGAGCGGATCGGTCGAGCCGGCGTTCTCGTAGGGCCGGTTCGGCACGGTACCCGGAATGTTCGGGTAGGGATTGATGCCGTCCTTTATGTGGCTGATGAACACCGAATTGTTCTGCTGACGCCAGACGTCGCCCGAGAGCACGGCCGAGAAGCTCTGCGACGGCTGCCACAGCAGCTTGCCGCGCAGCACGTAGTTGTCGGCCCCGCCGAAATCGCGGCCGACATTGGGGCCCGTGCCCTTGATGAAGCCGTCGCTGGTCCGGTACGAACCGCTGAGCGAGCCGGCGAGCTGGTCGGTGATCCCGCCGGTGACGAAGCCCGTCACCTTGAGCTCGTTGTAGTGGAAGCCATAGTCCGCCGCGACCGAGCCCGAGGTCTCGAACGAAGGCTTCTTGGTGACGATCTTGATCGCGCCGCCCGTGGCGTTGCGGCCGTAGAGCGTGCCCTGCGGCCCCTTGAGCACTTCGATCCGCTCGATGTCGGCAAGATCGAAGAAGCCGGCGATCGGCGTGCCGATGGAAATGTCGTCGAGATAGATCGCGACGTTGGTCTCGTCGCCCGGCGAGGTTCCGGTCGACTGGATGCCGCGCACGACGGGCAGGAAGCCGAAGCCGTTGTTGACCGTGACGATGCCGGGCGCCGCCTGCGACAGGTTGACGGTCGAGTTGATGCCGTTCTGCACCATGTCCTCGCCCGACATCACCGAGATCGAGATCGGCACTTCGAGCAGGCGTTCCTCGCGCTTCTGCGCGGTCACGACGATCTCGCCCGAATTGTCGGCCTCACCACCCGCCTGGGCCGCCGCGATCGTCGCGTGGCTCGAGCAAGCCAGAGCCAATACGAGAGCCAGTTTACGCATGATCGGATCCTCCACCCTGTAAAATCGCCGGCGTCACCGCGCCGCTTTTCGGACCTCCGTGTGAGCCGACTTCGGCATATTGTCCATACAAAATGACCAATGCAGAACTATTGTACGGACTCAGTTGCATTTGCGCACAAAGCGTGCAGGGCTCCGCACATGACCGCCTCGACGCTACCAGACACCACCCTCGATACGGACGCGCTGCGCGAGAAATACCGCGAGGAACGCGACAAGCGCCTGCGCGCCGACGGCAACGACCAATATGTCGAGATGGCCGGCCAGTTCGCCGCCTTCCTCGACGATCCCTATACCGCGCCGACACCGCGCGAACCGCTGTTCGACCATACCGAGGTGATCCTGATCGGCGGCGGTTTCGGCGGCCTGCTCGCGGGCGCGCGCTTGTACCAGGCGGGCTTTCGCGACGTCCGCGTGATCGAGAAGGGCGGCAATTTCGGCGGCACCTGGTACTGGAACCGCTATCCGGGCGCGGCCTGCGACGTCGAGAGCTACATCTACCTGCCGCTGCTCGAAGAGATGGGCTTCATGCCGCGGCGCAAATATACGCCCGCGCCCGAAATCCTCGACTATTCGCACCGCGTCGCCGAGCGCTTCGACCTCTACCGCAAGGCCTGCCTGCACACCGAGGTGACCGAATTGCGCTGGGACGAGGAGGCGCTGCGCTGGATCGTCTCGACCAACCGCGGCGACCGGATGCGCGCGAAGTTCGTGGTCATGGCCAACGGCCCCGCGCACAAGCCGCGGCTGCCGGGCATTCCCGGTATCGAGAAGTTCGAAGGCCGGATCTTCCACACCGCGCGCTGGGACTACGACTATACCGGCGGCGGGCCAGAGGGCGGGCTCGATCGCCTGGCGGACAAGCGGGTCGGCGTGATCGGCACGGGGGCGACCGCGGTCCAGTGCATCCCGCATCTCGCCCAGGGCGCCATGCGCCTGTTCGTGTTCCAGCGCACGCCCTCGGCGATCGACGTGCGCAACGACTATGCGACCGATGCCGACTGGTGGCACAGGCAGGAACCGGGCTGGCAGAAGCGGCGGATGGAGAACTTCACCGCCCTCACCTCGGCCGCGCAGGTCGACGAGGACCTGATCCAGGACGGCTGGACCCAGGTCATGAGCAAGTTCCTGCGGGTCAACACCTTGGGGACAAACGGCACGCTCTCGCCCGAAGCGGTCGAGGAGGCCGACTTCGTCAAGATGGAGGCGATCCGCGCGCGCGTCGACCTCTCGGTCGAGGACCGCGACACGGCCGAAACGCTCAAGCCCTGGTACCGCCAGTTCTGCAAGCGCCCCTGCTTCCACGACGAGTACCTGCCCGCCTTCAACCGGCCCAACGTCTCGCTGATCGACACCGGCGGCCGCGGTGTCGAGGCCATCACCGAGACCGGCGTGGTGGTCGCGGGCGAACACTATCCGCTCGACTGCCTGGTCCTCGCCACCGGCTTCGAGATCGGCACGGCCTATACCCGCCGCTCGGGCTACGACGTGCTCGGCGTGGGCGGCGAGCGGCTGTCGGAGAAATGGGCGCGCGGCTTCGCCACCCTCCACGGCATGCACGTCAACGGCTTTCCCAACCTGTTCATATTCAACCGCGACCAGTCGGCACACACGGTCAACTTCACCCACTCGCTCGACGAGTTGTCGCGGCACATGGCCTACATCATGGACTCGGCCAGAGACCGCGGCGCCGCGCGGATCGAGGCGACGGCCGAAGCCGAACAGGCCTGGGTCGACACGATCGTCGAACTGTCGACGATCAACCGCGACTTCCTCGAAAGCTGCACGCCGGGCTACTACAACGGCGAAGGCCGGATGAACGTCGATGCCGCGCGCCGCGGCGCCGGCTATGGCCGCGGACCGCTGGCCTTCTTCGAGGTGCTGGAGGAGTGGCGCAAACGAGGCGATCTGGCCGGGCTGCGCCTCACGGCCGAGGGAGAGGCATGACGCAAGCCGGCGACGAAGAGGCGCTCGAGGCCAGCGAGAACGAAGCGGGGCTGCCACTCTACCTGCAGGTCGCCTCGACCCTGCGCACCGCGATCCTGCGCGAGATCTATCCGGTCGGCACGCGGCTGCCGACCGAGGAGGCGCTGTGCGAGCGCTTCGAAGTCAGCCGCCACACGATCCGCGAAGCGCTGCGCCAACTACGCAATGACGGGCTGATCACCTCGCGGCCCGGCAGCCGGCCGATCGTCGCCTCCCCCTTGGTGCGCGCGCCCGAAGTGCTCGCGCGCGACATCGGCGCGGATTTCTTCGACTATACGATCGGCACCCGCCTCGACATCGCGACGATGGACATGGCGCGGATCGCACCGCCGCTGGCCCACGAACTCGGCTTGCCCGGCGACGAGGAATGGCTCTGCGTCAAAGGCTACCGCGTCAATGTCGAGGACGGGCGCGCGACCTGCTGGAACGAGTATTTCATCCGGCCCGACTATGCGCTGATCGGCCGCCTGCTCAAGCGCCACGTCGGCCCGGTGATCCCGCTGCTCGAAGACCTGTTCGAGACGCGGATCGCGCGCATAACCCGGTCGATCAGCGCCGTGCCCATGCCGTCCGAGGCCTGCGAAAGGCTCGCGGCCCAGGCCGGCGCGCCGGCGCTACGCATCGTCGTGCGCAGCGAGACACCAGACGGCACGGTGGCCTTCGTCAACCGCTCGCTGCACCCGCGCGGCACGCTGACCTACGCGATCCAGCGTTAGCGCGGGCGCCGACGATCGAGCCGCGCCAGCAGATGGCGCAAGGTCAGTCCGGTCAGCGGATCGCGCCAGGTGGGGGCGATCGTCACCGCCGGCGCCAGCACGAAACGGCGCTCGCGCAGCGATACGTGCGGCACGGTCAGGCCGGGCGAGGCCCAGGCGCCGCCACTCCACAGCACGATGTCGAGATCGAGCACGCGCGTCGACCAGGCCTGCCCGCCGCGACGCCGGCCGAAGCGGCGCTCGATCGTCTTGAGCCGATCGAGCAGGGCGTCGGGCGCGAGATCGGTCTTCACCAGGGCGGCGGCATTGGCATAACGGCGGCGCGACGGGCCGAGCGGTGCCGAGGCCATGATCGGCGACGAGGCCTTGAGCTTGAGCCCCTTGCGATCGAGCGCCGCGAAGGCCGCACGCAGCACGCCGCGCGGATCGCCATGCCGATGGTGGCGGCGATTGGAGCCGAGCGCGATCAGGTACCGCTGCTTCACCCGGCTCAGACGTCCTGGCTGATGCGCGTGTAGAGCTCGGGCCGTCGGTCGCGGAAGAAGCCCATGCCGGCGCGGTGCTTGGCGGCACGAGCCAGATCGATCGTCGCGGTCAGCACGCCGGTTTCCGCGGCGCCGAACTCGGCGGTGAAATCGCCCCATTCGTCGGTGATGAAGCTGTGGCCGTAGAAGCGCTGGCCGTCTTCCATGCCGATGCGGTTCGAGGCGATCACCGGCATGCAGTTCGACACGGCATGGCCGAGCATCGCCCGGCGCCACATGCGGCTGGTGTCGAGATCGGCGTCATAGGGCTCGGAGCCGATCGCCGTGGGATAGAACAGCAGTTCGGCGCCCATCAGCGCCATCACCCGCGCGGCCTCGGGGTACCACTGGTCCCAGCAGATGCCGACGCCGATGCGCGTGCCTGCAACGTTCCAGATCTTGAAGCCGTCGTTGCCCGGGCGGAAGTAGTACTTTTCCTCGTAGCCGGGGCCGTCGGGAATGTGGCTCTTGCGGTAGGTGCCCAGGATTTCGCCCTCGGCGTCGATCATAGCGAGGGTGTTGTAGTAGTGATGCCCGTCACGCTCGAAGAAGCTCGTCGGGATGGCGATCTTGAGCTTGCGGGCGAGCGCCTGCATCGCGATCACCGAGGGGTGCTCGGCGGTCGGCCGCGCCAGCGCGAAAAGCTCCTCCTCCTCGACCTTGCAGAAATAGGGGCCCGAGAACAGCTCGGGCGGCAGCACGATCTGCGCGCCGCGACCCGCCGCCTGCTCGACCAGCGCGGAGACTGCGGCGATGTTTTCGGCTTCGTCGGTGGAACCCAGCGCGAGCTGGAGCGCGGCAACGGTGACTTCGGTCATGGCGGGATCAGGGGCGCTTGCGGAACAGGAGGGTCATGCGGTCGCTTTCGCCGATCGCGGCGTAGCGGTCACGGTCTTTTTCGCCGAGCCGGTAATTGGGCGGCAAGGTCCAGACGCCGGCCTCGTGATTGGCGGGATCGCGCGGGTTGGCGTTGATCTCGCTCTTGCCGACGAGCTGGAAACCCTGCGCCTCGATCAGGGCGATCACGTCCTTCTCGCGCAGGTAGCCCTTGCTCCCGTCGACATAGGCGTCGGGCGCGTCGGCCTTGGCGCGGTGCTGCTCGATGCCGAGCAGGCCGTCGGGCTTGAGCAGTGCGCGCGCCGTGCCGAGCTCGCGTGCCAGCCAGCCCTCGCTCTTGAGGTTATGCAGTTCGCGGAAGATCAGCACGCGGTCGACCGTGCCGTTGAGCGCAGGCGGCAGGCCGTCGGTGTTGTAGGCGCCGATGCGTGCGGCGGGGACGCCGGTCCAGCCCGCGGCCTTCTGGGGCAGGGTCCCAGCGATGTTGGCGTAGCTCTTCCAGCCCTCGCTGGCATTGGTGACGTCGGGGTTGAGCCCGATATAGCGGCCGGTCTCGCCCAGATAGGGCACGAGCACGCGCGTCCACCAGCCGCCCGAGGGCATGTAGTCGACCACGGTCATGCCCGGGCGCACACGGAAGAACGACAGCGTCTCCTGCGGGTGGCGCCAGGTGTCGCGCGCGCGGTCGCCCTCGCGGCGCGGATTGGCCAGCGCGAGATCGAGCACCGCCTCGCAGGCCGCGCAATTCTCGGTATCGTCGGCGACGGCGGCGTCGGCAGGCAGGGTGGTGACGGCGAAACCCAGGGTGGCAGCCAGTGCGAGCAGATATCGACGCATTGAACTCACTCCCTTGGCCGCGCCCTGACGTCGGGCGACGAAGCCTATTCTAGGGTGCGGTCGGCCCATGACAAGCCGCCCGGCCCTCCCTATCTTGCCGCGGTAGCGACAGATGAAGGCAGACAGATGAACGGTACGGAAACGGCAATCGTGGCGGGCGGGTGCTTCTGGTGCACCGAAGCGGTATTCCGCGACGTGATCGGGGTCAGCGCGGTCGAGAGCGGCTATATCGGCGGCACCGTCCCCAACCCCACCTACAAGGCGGTGTGCAGCGGCTCGACCGGCCATGCCGAGGCGATCAAGGTCCACTACGATCCCGCGACGATCTCCTATGCCGAGATCCTCGACGTGTTCCTCGGCACGCACGATCCGACGCAGCTCAACCGCCAGGGCAACGACGTCGGCACGCAGTATCGCTCGGCGATCTTCCCGCTCGACGACGCCCAGCGCGCCGAGGCCGAGGCGGCGATCGCGCGCGCCAATGCCGATCATGACGGCAAGGTCGTGACGACGATCGAGGGGCCGGCCGAGTGGTATCCGGCCGAGGACTATCATCAGGAGTATTGGGAAGGTGAAGGCCAGCGCAATCCCTACTGCCTGGCCGTGATCCCGCCGAAGCTGCTCAAGCTGCGCAAGAGCTTCGCCAATCGGGTCAAGGCCTGATCGCGCCTAAGGCTGGCCGAGACGGGGCTTCCTCGCGAAGCGGGGCCCCGTCGCCTCGGCGCGGGCCAGCAGGCGCGCGGTCAGGGCCAGCAGGGCGGAGACCGGGAACGGCTTCATCAGCACGTCGACGTGCGAGAACTGCGGCACGATGAAGCTCGGCGCGTGGGCGGTGGTGATCGCCCAGGGGATCTGCAGTTCGTCGAGCTTGCGGCCGACGTCGAACGAGACATGCTCGTCGATCTGGAGATCGAGGATCGCCGCGTCGATCTCGCGATGATCGAGGATCGCCAGCGCCTGCGCGATCGTTTTGGCCGGGCCGACCACCTCGTGGCCGGCGAACTGCAGCGTGTCCTCGATGAACAGCGCGTTGAGCATGTCGTCCTCGAGGACGAATATCCGGGCCGGGCGGCGAACCGCCGCGGCGTCTTGGACAAGCATGGGGACCTCCGCCGGGTCTAGGGGCAGCCCGAGATGCCGGCGCGAGGCGGGCTGGGCTGAGCGCGACGATGTCGGCGCAGGGCGGCACCGCCGGCCGCCGAAGCGGCCGGCACGCGTTTACGAATGGGCGTGAACCGCCTGCCGCGAAGCCGTGCGACGCGCCTGCTGCGAGCAGGTAACGCGCAGGCCGGCAATACCGTCGCGCTCCGTGGCGCGGCACCATTCGTCGAGTTCTTCGGCGCTGAGGCCGTACCAGTTGCAGGCGTCCTCGGCCGTCACCAGCTCACGCTGGACCGCAGCGACGATTTCCGCCTTGCGGCGCGCGGTCCAGCGTACGGTGTCGCACGGCGGCAGACCGATCAGCGCCAACAGATCGCCGACGGGAACTTCCGTGCCTGCCGCTATGATGTTCGGGCTGTAGTGCATTCCATTGCTCCTTCATCCCCCTGTGCATGTCCCCTGTGCACGGGAAGAAGGGCGCCCGACCTACCTTCCGAGACCTAAACGGAATTGGTTAACGTCGGCAGGCGGAGCGCGAACCGCGATGGAATACCCGAACGGCTTCAGCCCTTCGCGAAAGTCGAGGCCGAGATCAGGCGATGCAGGATGTCCGCCACCTGCTCGGCCGAATAGGCGTCGCGCGGCTGCGTCAGCCACCAGGCGATCGTCTCGACGATCAGGCTGGTCGAGCAGATCGTGCCCAGTTCCTTGGGCAGCCAGGTCGTCACCGAATCCCGCGTTTCCGAAACCATCCGCGCGTGCCGCAGCCATTCGCCGCGCATCGTCGTACCCGCGCCGCCGTTAAGCAGAATCGCCCAGAGCTGGCGATGCTCGGCGACGTAGGCGCACAAGGCGGCGAGCGAACCGCGGTCGTCGCCGGCGTCCTTGATCGGCAAGGTCAGTTCGACCGAGGTGGCGATCTGTTCGGCCGCGATATGATCGAGCAGCGCTTCCTTGCCCGGATGGTGGCGGAAGAAGGTGGCGTAGTGGACACCCGCTTCCGCGCAGATGTCGCGCACGGTGATCTGATCGAACGACTTACGCTCGAGCAGGTGCAGCAGCGCATCGCGCAAGGCGGCGCCCGATCGCACCGCGCGCGCATCCTTGGCGGTTGACCCGCGGGGGGCTTTACGATTATGCGCCACTGTAGCGCACAAATCGAGATTCGGATCGTTTCGCTCGCTCATGCCGCTCTCGAAGCAGCAGGAGCCTGTCCGAGGCAAGCCATTTCGCGGAAATGCGGACAAACCCTGGGAGCCGAGAAAATGCAGGCCTTGGTCGAACGCGACTATTTCACCGACTACGAGATCCTCAAGGATCCCTATGCCTTCTTCAACGCGCTGCGCGAGTATGGGCCGGTCTACCAGCCGCCGGGCAAGGACTACTACATCGTCACCGGCTTCGAGGAAGCGCTCGAGGTGCTGCGCAACCACGATGCCTTCTCGGCGATCATCGCGCTGCAGGGCGCCGGCGCGCCGCTGCCCTTCGTGCCGCACGGCGCCGACATCAACGCCCAGATCGAAGAGCACCGCCAAGCGTTCCCCGGCTGGGATCAGGTCGTCAACATGGACGACGATCGCCACACCAAGCTGCGCGCGCTGATCAACACGCTGTTCGTCCCCTCGCGTCTGAAGGCCAGCGAGGCCTTCATCGAGGACTATTCGGACGCGATGGTTCGCAAGGCCGTGGGCAATGGCAAGGTCGAGCTGATCGGTGAGATCGCCACGCCCTTCGTCACGGTGGTCGTCGCCGACCTGCTCGGCGTGCCGGTCGAAGATCGGCAGATCTTCATGGACGCGATCGCCAAGGCGCCGCCTCCGGGCAGCCTCGACGGCGGCAATCCGATGGAGGGCGAGGAGCATCCCTTCGCGGTCATGGGCAAGTACTTCTTCGGCTATGTCGCCGATCGCAAGGCGAACCCGCGCGAGGACATCCTCAGCGAGCTGACCCACGCCAAGTACAACGACGGCACCACGCCCGAGGTCTACGACATCGTCCAGCTCGGCATGTTCATGTTCGGCGCGGGCCAGGACACCTCGGCAAAGCTGCTCGGCAATTCGATGAAGTATCTGGTCGAGCAGCCCGAGCTCCAGGACCGGCTGCGCGCCGATCCCAAGCTGATCCCGGCCTTCCTCGAGGAAGTGCTGCGGATCGAGGGCTCGACCAAGCAGACCGCCCGCCTCGCGCGCAAGGACACCAAGATCGGTGACGTCGAGATCCCGGCCGGGACGCGCATCCTCGTCGCGCTGTCGGCCGCCAACCGCGATCCCGCGCGCTGGGAGAACCCGAACGAGCTCGTCGTCGGCCGCAAGAAGGTGATCGAGCACGTCGGCTTCGGCCGCGGCAAGCACGTCTGCGCGGGCGCGCCGCTCGCCCGCGTCGAGGTCCGCGTGATCTACGAGAAGCTGCTCGAATACACCTCGAAGATCGAACTCGATCTCGACAAGCACCCCAACGGCGTGGCCGACCTGTCCTACGAGCCGAGCTTCATCATCCGCGGCCTCGCGACGATGAACCTCAAGCTGACGCCCTCGGACAAGTTCAAGGCGGACTGAGTGTAGGATCCTCCCCGTTTCTGGCGCAGCCACAAATAGGGAGGATCCGACTACCCCTTGCCGATCGAACGCAGGTAATCGTCGCGGACCTGGCCGAACAGTTCGTTCTGCTTGAGCGTCTCACCCGCGGTGACGCCGCCGTCTACCGCGATGATCTGGCCGGTGATGTGCGCGGCGCGGTCGCTGGCGAGGAACATCGCCATGTTGCCGATGTCGCGCGGATCGCCGGTGTGCTTGAGCGGCTGGGTCACGAGGCGCGCGGGTTCGATCGCCGCGATCAGGCCTTTCATCTCCTCGTCGCTGAGCCCGGGGATCGGCAGCGAATTCATCCGCGTCGGGATGCCGCCCGGGGCGATCGCGTTGACGCGGATGCCGTATTCGCCGAGGTCAACCGCGGCGCAGCGGGTGAACACGTTGATCCCCGCCTTCGAGGCGCGATAGGTCGGGATCGCATAGCTCGGTTCGAGCGCCGCGATCGAGCTGGTGTTGATGATCGAGCCCCGGCCCTTGGTCCGCATGTGCAGCCCGGCGAAGCGCGTCGCGTGCATGACGCTGGCGAGATTGGTGTTCATCACCGCGTCGAAATCGTCGAAGCCGTCATCGAGCAGGCGCTGGTGAAACGCGCCGGGCATGCCCGCATTGTTGAACAGCACGTCGAGGTCGCCGAATTCGGTGATCGCGAAATCGATCAGCGCCGCGAGCTGATCCTTGCGCGAGACGTCGGTGCGCAGGAAGCGCGCGGCTTGGCCGATCGATCGCGCCAGGGCTTCGCCCGCCTCGCTATCGAGATCGGCGATGACGACGCGCGCGCCCTCCTCGGCGAAGACCTCGACCGCGCCGCGGCCGATGCCCTGCGCACCGCCGGTGACGATCGCCACCTTGCCATCGAGTTCGTTCGCCATCCGCATCTCCCGTCTTGTGCGGGCCGACTATGGCGGGCGGCGATCAGGCGCGCCAAGCTCCCACGAAGAAGCCATCCATGCCCCCGCCAGCCAAACCATTGGCGGCCATGCCGGGATCGGTGCGCAGCCAGCCTTCGGGCGTGCTGGCGAAACCGGGCAGCTCGATCGGGTCTCGTGTCAGCGTGACCTCGGCGGCGCGTTCTTCGCCTTCCTCGCGTTCGAGCGAACAGACCGCATAGACCAGCCGCCCGCCGGGATCGAGCCAGCCGGCGGCGCGTGCAAGCAGCGCGGCCTGGAGTTCGGCCATCTCGGCGATCTGACGCGGACCGATGCGGTGGAGCACGTCGGGATGGCGGCGGCAGGTGCCCGTCGCGGTGCACGGCGCGTCGAGCAGCACGGCGTCGAACTTCGCCTCTGGCTCCCACTTGAGCGCATCGGCGGCGACGATCTCCGCGGTCAGACCCGTGCGATCGAGATTCTGGCGCAGCCGTTCGAGCCGCTTGGCGCTGATGTCGAGCGCAGTGACCTGCCAGCCCGCCGCCGCAAGCTGGAGCGTCTTCCCGCCCGGTGCGGCGCACAGATCGAGCGCGCGGCGTCCCTCGCCGGCACCGAGCACGCGCGCAGGCAGTCCGGCCGCGAGATCCTGCACCCACCAGGCACCATCCGCGAAACCGTCGAGGTTCTCGATCGCCTCGCCGCGCGGCAGGCGCAGATGGCCGGGCATCAGCGACACGCCGCCGAGACGCTCGGCCCATTGTTCGGTCTCGGCAGGATCGCGCAAAGTCAGGTCGAGCGGCGGCGGCTCGCCCAAGGCAGCGGCGATCGCCGGTGCCCGCGCGCGCCAGCGCTCGACCACGCGCGCCGGCAAGGTCGGCGCGTCGGGCAGGCGCACACCGCGCTTGTTCAAGGTCGAGAACACGCCGTGCGCCAGCCGCTTCGGGCCGCCCGACAGCAGGGGCAGCGCCGTCGCGATGATCGCGTGCGGCGGCGTATCCAGCCGCAGCCACTGCGCCAGCATCAACCGCAGCACGGCGCGCGGCTTGGCATCTTCGGGCAGGACCTGCTGGGTGGCGCTGTCGATCAGCGCATCGATATCGGTCAGCCAGCGCAGCGTCTCGGCCGTAATCGCACGGGCCAGCGCGCGATCGGCATCGGCCCGCACGTTCTGCAGGGCGTTGTGCGTCGCCTGATCGAGCGTCTCGCCGCGGCGCAGGACGGCATCGAGCAGACGGAGCGCGGCGGCGCGCGCCGGTAATCCGGGAATATCCATCGCTGGCCCCTAATGCAGATTGCATCGCGGGGCCAGTCGTCCCACATGGGGCGCATGACCGAGCGAGCGACCAAACGCCCCGAAGGCTTCGTGAAGCCCGCGAACTGGACCAACGAGCCCGCCCCCGTGCCCGAGAAGCCGAAGACCGGGGACGATCCCGACGGTCTCGCGCCTACCCGCTATGGCGACTGGGTCAGGAACGGCATCGCGGTCGATTTCTGACGGGGGTCTGGCGGAAACGCCGCTTTCCTACCCTGCGCGCTTTCGGCAGGATGTGCCGGCTGGCCGCAACGGCCCGCATAAAGTGACAGTTTTTCGCTCAGGCCGCTGTCACTTTCGTCACCTTTGTCACTTTGTGCGTCAGGGTAGGATGTCGATCACGGTGCCATCGGGCACCGCGCTCCACAGCACTTCGATCTCGTCGTCGCTGACCGCGATGCAGCCGTCGGTCCAGTCGCCGGGCACGCGGGCGCCGTTTCCCCCTCCCGCCCAGTCGTTGGGCTGGCCGTGGATGAAGATGAGCCCGCCGGGGCTGCGGCCTCTGGCTCTGGCATAAGCGACGTCGGCCGCGTTCGGGTAGGAGATGTGCAGCGACAGGTAGTAGCTGCTGTTCCGGTTGCCGTAGTCGATCGTATAGCGACCCTCGGGGGTGCGCTCGTCGCCCTGGAAGCGCTTGTGGCCCGAGGGCGCGTCGCCGAGCTGGATGCCCTCGATCGTGTGGACGAGCCGGCCGCCGGCATAGAGCTCGATCACCCGCGCGGCCTTGCGCACGACGACCTGCTCGATCGTCGGCAGTTGCAGCGGCACCTCCGCCCCCGCCGCGCCGGTCAGCAAGCTGAAACCGATCGCAGCGAGGCGGAGCGCCTTCATCGCATCAATCCACGAAGGGATCGCGCACGAGGATCGTGTCCTCGCGCTCGGGGCTGGTCGAAACCAGCGCGACCGGGGTCTGGATCAGTTCCTGCACGCGTTGGATGTACTTGATCGCCTGCGCGGGCAGATCGGCCCAGGAACGGGCGCCGGCGGTGGTGCCCTGCCAGCCTTCCATTTCCTCGTAGATCGGCTCGACGTTGGCCTGATCGGCCGCATGGCTCGGGAAGTAGTCGAGCACCTTGCCGTTGAGGCGATAGCCGGTGCAGATCTTCACCGTCTCGAAGCCGTCGAGCACGTCGAGCTTGGTCAGGGCGATGCCGGTCACGCCCGAGATCGCGCAGGACTGGCGCACCAGCACCGCGTCGAACCAGCCGCAGCGGCGCTTGCGACCGGTGACCGTGCCGAACTCGTGGCCGCGCTCGCCGAGGCGCTGGCCGGTCTCGTCCTCGAGCTCGGTCGGGAACGGGCCCGAGCCGACGCGCGTGGTATAGGCCTTGACGATACCGAGCACGAAGCCGGTCGACGACGGGCCGAGGCCCGAGCCCGAGGCGGCGGTGCCGCTGACCGTGTTCGAGCTGGTGACGAAGGGATAGGTGCCGTGATCGACGTCGAGCAGCACGCCCTGCGCGCCCTCGAACAGGATGCGCGCGCCGGCCTTGCGCACGGTGTTGAGGCGGCTCCAGACCGGCTCGGCATATTGCAGCACCGACGGCGCGATCTCGCGCAGCGCGTCGAGCAGCGCCTGGCGATCGACCGGCGGCTGGCCGAAGCCGGCGCGCAGCGCGTCGTGGTGCGCGCAGAGGCGATCGAGCTGCGCGTCGAGCGCGTCGAGGTGGGCGAGGTCGCAGACGCGGATCGCGCGGCGGCCGACCTTGTCCTCATAGGCAGGGCCGATGCCGCGGCCGGTCGTGCCGATCTTGCCGGCGCCGGCGGCGTTCTCGCGCATCACGTCGAGCTCGCCGTGGATCGGCAGGATCAGCGGGCAGTTGTCGGCGATCGCGAAGTTCTCGCGGGTGATCTTGACGCCCTGGCCTTCGAGCTTGGCGATCTCGCTCTTGAGGTGCCAGGGATCGAGCACCACACCGTTGCCGATGATCGACAGCGTGCCGCGCACGATGCCCGAGGGCAGCAGGCTCAGCTTGTAGACCTGCTCGCCGACGACGAGCGTGTGGCCGGCGTTGTGGCCGCCCTGGAAACGGACGACGGCGTCGGCGCGGCTGGCCAGCCAGTCGACGATCTTGCCTTTGCCCTCGTCGCCCCACTGGGCGCCGATCACGGTTACGTTAGCCATGGATAGAGTCCTCCACCCTGCCAGGAAAATCCGCAAGCGCCCTTCGACAGGACTCGACGCCGGGATGGGACAGGCGGGCCTTCTGGCCCCAATGCGGGGCGCGGCCTACTTGTGACAGTTCGCAGCGTCAAGGTCCAAAGCCGGCACCAGGCCGGACAGTTCATCGCCGGTTAGGGCAGCCTGTGTGCAATTGGGCGCGCAAGCGGGAGTGAACGCATGAACAAGACCCTGACCGTAGCCCTTCTGGCGCTGGTGGCGAGTTCCGTCCCGGCCGACGCGCAGCGCCTGCGCGACCGACTCCTGCGCGGCGAGGCGGCCAGCGCCGGGGTCGCCGTCCCGGCCGATCGCACGCTCACCTATGGCAGCGATCCGCAGCAGAAGCTCGACCTGTGGCGCGCGAAGGGCGTTACCGGGCCGGCGCCGCTGGTGCTCTTCGTCCACGGCGGCGGCTGGCAGCGCGGCAGCAAGGACAACGCCACCGGCCGCGCCAAGGCGACGCACTATCCCGAAGCCGGCTATGCCTTCGCCTCGATCGACTATCGCCTCGTCCCCGAGGCCACGGTCGAGCAGCAGGCGCAGGACGTCGCCCAAGCGCTGAAGGCCGTGCTAGACCAGGCCGCCGCGCTCGGCATCGATCGCCGCCGCGTCGTGCTGATGGGCCACAGCGCGGGCGCGCACCTGGTCGCGCTGGTCGGCACCGACGAGCGCTATCTGCGCGCCGCCGGCCTTTCCTTCGCCGACCTTGCGGGCGTGATCCCGATCGACGGCGCCGCCTACGACGTCCCCGCACAAATGGCCGAGGCCGGCCGGTTCATGCAGGCCACCTATCAGCAGGCCTTCGGCACCGAGGCCGAGCGCCAGCGCCGGCTCTCGCCGACGCTCCACGCCGGAACGCCCAATGCGCCGCGTTTCCTGCTGCTGCATGTCGAACGCGACGACGGTACGAGGCAGACGCAAGGCCTCGCCACGGCGCTGCGCACGGCCGGGACCGAGGTCGAGGTTCAGGCCTTCCCCGGTACCGGCCTTCGCGGCCACATGGAGATCAACCGCCGGCTCGGCGATCCCGCCTATGCCGCGACGCCCGTGGTCGACGCCTGGCTCAAGCGGGTGTTTGCCCGCTGACCGCGCCCGGCCGCTCGGGCAGGTTGTAGAACCCGCGCACCGAGACGATCCGGCCCGCGGCATCGAAGCGGAACTGGTCGACGATCGGCGCGAGGCGCTGGCGCCGCTCGGGCGGGCCCATCTCGCAGGCCATGATCGCCAGGGCCTCGCTGCCGCAGACGATCACCGTGTCGGTCAGCCAGATCCGCACCTGGTTGCGGACGATGTCGTTCCAGATCGGCCCGACGACCTGGTCCTTGCCCTGCACCTGGCGGATGCCGACGGGGTCCTCGTAGACCACGTCCTCGGCATAGAGCCCGGCCCAGGCCGCGGCGTCCTGCTCGGACTGCGCGCGGCAATAGGCTTCGATCGCAGCGACGATCTCCGCGCGCCCGGTCATGGCTGCCCCCAGAGCATGCCCCAGACATGCGGTCCGTCGTCGGGGATGTCGAACTCGTCGATCACCTGGAAGCCGACATGCCGGTAGTAGCCGAGATTGTCGGGGTTCATCACCTCGACGTAGACGGGCATGCCCGCCGCCTCGGCGAGCGCGAGCCCGCCGCGCACGATCGCTCCGCCCAGTCCCGTACCCTGCGCCGCAGGGCGCACGCCGATGAATTGCAGATACCACCAGTCGAAATCGACCGGCTGGTGCGCCTTTAAGGTCGCCCCCATCAGCTGCGAGCGTTCGCCACCCGCGCTGAAGGCACGCGCCATGGCGGTGTGCCAGGGCGCCATCTCGTGCGGCTCGGGATGGATGCGCCCGGGCAGACGCCAGAGCGAGACCGCGTCGCTGGCCTCCGAGCGCAGCGCCACGCCCTGCAGCAAGGTGCCGCCGACGATCGGTTCGAAGAAATAGGGCAGGCGCGAAATCCGATCCGCGCGGTCGGGCCAGATCCAGGCCAGACCGGGATCGTCGGCGAAAGCCTCGCAGAACGATCGCACCATCACGTCGGCGTCGCCCGCTTCAGCGCGGGTCATCGTGGTTTGCATCAAGCCTCTCCCAAAGCTCGTCTGAGAACAATGTTCTCAGATCGATGTAGCCGATGCGACGCGGGAGGTAAAGCAGCGGGATCGGAAAATGGGCGCGCCTAGAGCGCGATGGCCTCGCTACCGCTGAGGCGATGCGTGCAGCCGAGCGCGCGGGCATCGTCGCCCTCGCCCAGCGCCGCGACGGTGCGCCAGCCGATCGCCCGCAGGCGAGCCGCCGCCGCGACGTCGTGGCCGAGCGGCAGGAACAGCGTGTCGCGCGGCGGCTCGATCGCAGCGAGCGCGTCAATCAGCGGATCGGGATAGAGCGAGAAACCGGTCGCGGCTTCGTCCTGCCCCGCGTGCTTGGTCAGGATGCGATAGGTGCCGCCACGGCCGAGCACGCCCGAGACGCCCTCGGCATAGATCGTGAAGCCGAACCACGACTGGTATTCGAAACCGTGACGCTCGGAGGGATCGAGCGTGACCCGCGCGAGGCCCGAGACGCGCGCGGCGATCTCGCGCAGGCCCGCGATGCGGCTGGCGAGGGCACCGCCGGCATCGATCGCCGCGAGGCGCTCGATCGCGGTGTCGAACGGACCGATCGCGGTCAGCAGCGGCAGATAGGCCTCGCCCCCGGCAGCAACCAAGCCACCGGCATCCTTGGCATCGAGCTCGCGGCGAACTGCCTCGATCCGGTCCGCCGGCAGCGGCAGTGCCTTCTCGGCCAGGGTGTCGACGAGATCGGGCAAGGTGAAGTCGACCGACACGCCGCGCGCGCCCGCGGCCGCCAGGGTCTCGATCGCGATGGCGACCTGCTCGGCCGCGGCGGCGACCGAGTCGCTGCCGATCAGCTCGGCGCCGAGCTGCAGGCGCTCGCGCGTGGGATCGAGCCCATCGCCCTTGATCGTGACGACCTGCCCCGCATAGCACAGCCGCAGCGGCCGCGCGGCGCCGGCCAGGCTGGTCGCGGCGATGCGGCCGACCTGCGGGGTGATGTCCGACCGCAGCGCCAGGGTGCGCAGGCTCGCCGGATCGACGAAGCGGAACATGCGGCGCGGCTGCACGCCTTCCATGCGGCTCGCCAGCGATTTCTCGAATTCGATCGAAGGCGGCTGCACGCGATCGTAGCCATGGCTCTCGAGCACGTCGATCGCGGCGCGCGTCGCGCGTGCTGCCACCGCGGCACTGCGCGGCAGCCGGTCCTCGAGCCCCTCGGGCAGCAGATCGCGGTCGGTGTCTTCCATCGTGCGCGCGCCTTAGCGGGAACGTCGCCCCGGCGAAAGCCGGGACGACATACCAATCAGAACGACAGCGCCTTGACGCGCTTGACGCCCGGCAGCGAGCAAGCCTTGTCGAGCACGTCCTGCGACACGGGGCTGTCGACCGACAGCAGCAGCACCGCCTCGCCGCCGGCTTCGCGGCGACCGAGGTTGAACGTGCCGATGTTGATCGCGTTCTCGCCCAGCAGGGTACCGACGCGGCCGATGAAGCCCGGCGCGTCCTCGTTGACGATGTACATCATCGAACCGGCCAGCTCGGCCTCGACCTTGATGCCGAACAGTTCGACCAGGCGCGGTTCGCTGTTGCTGAACAGCGTGCCGGCGACCGAACGCTCGCCCGCCTCGGTCTTCACCGAGACGCGGATCAGCGTGTGGTAGTCACCCTCGCGCTCGGTCTTGATCTCGCGCACTTCCATGCCGCGCTCCTTGGCGAGGAACGGCGCGTTGACCATGTTCACGCTGTCCGACTGGACGCGCAGGAAGCCGGCGAGCACGGCCGCGGTGATCGGCTTGATGTTGAGCTCGGTCGCGGCACCCTCGGTGTGGATCGAGATGCGCGGGATCGAACCCGTGGTCAGCTGACCGACCAGCGAACCCAGCTTCTCGGCCAGGGCCATGTAGGGCTTGAGCTTCGGAGCTTCCTCGGCGCTCAGGCTCGGCATGTTGAGCGCGTTGGTGACGCCGCCGTTGACCAGGTAGTCGGCCATCTGCTCGGCCACCTGCAGCGCGACGTTGACCTGGGCCTCGTTGGTCGAGGCGCCGAGGTGCGGCGTCGCCACGAAGTTGGGCGTGCCGAACAGCGGGTGCTCCTTGGCGGGCTCGGTGACGAACACGTCGAGCGCAGCGCCGGCGACGTGGCCCGAATCGAGCGCGGCCTTCAGCGCGTCCTCGTCGATCAGACCACCACGCGCGCAGTTGACGATGCGCACGCCCTTCTTGGTCTTGGCGAGGTTTTCCTTCGACAGGATGTTGCGCGTCTGGTCGGTCAGCGGCGTGTGCAAGGTGATGAAGTCCGCACGCTCGAGCAGCTGGTCGAGCTCGACCTTCTCGACGCCCATGTCCACCGCGCGCTCGGGCGACAGGAACGGGTCGAAGGCGACGACCTTCATGCGCAGGCCCAGCGCGCGGTCGGCAACGATCGAGCCGATGTTGCCCGCACCGATCAGACCCAGCGTCTTGCCGGTCATCTCGACGCCCATGAAGCGGTTCTTCTCCCACTTGCCGGCCTGGGTCGACAGGTCGGCCTCGGGCAGCTGGCGGGCCAGCGCGAACATCAGCGCGATCGCGTGCTCGGCGGTGGTGATCGAGTTGCCGAAGGGCGTGTTCATCACGACGATGCCCTTGGCCGAGGCCGCCGGGATGTCGACGTTGTCGACGCCGATGCCGGCGCGGCCGATGACCTTGAGGTTGGTCGCGGCGTCGATGATTTCCTGCGTCGCCTTGGTCGAGCTGCGGATCGCCAGGCCATCGTACTGGCCGATGATCGCCTTCAGCTCTTCGGGGGTCTTGCCGGTGATCTCGTCGACCTCGCAGCCGCGCATGCGGAAGATCGCGGCGGCATTGGGGTCCATCTTGTCGGAAATGAGGACTTTGGGCTTGGTCATTTTGAAATTCCAATCACTACGTCGTCACCCCGGACTTGATCCGGGGTCCCGCTTCATTGCGGGCAAAAGGACAGTGGGACCCCGGCTCAAGGCCGGGGTGACGGAATAAGTTAGGCGGACTTCAGCGTGGCGTAGGCCCAGTCGAGCCAGGGGCCGAGCGCCTCGATGTCGGCCGTGTCGACCGTGGCGCCGCACCAGATGCGCAGGCCCGCGGGGGCGTCGCGATAGCCGGCGACGTCATAGGCCGCGCCTTCCTTCTCGAGCAGTCCGGCGAACTGCTTGATGAAGTCGGCATCGGCGCCTTCGACGGTGAGGCAGACCGAAGTCTTCGAGCGCGTCGCTTCGTCCTCGGCGAGATGGCCGAGCCACGAACGCTCGGCAACGATCTTGTCGAGCGCGGCGGCATTGGCGTTCGAGCGCGCCTGCAGCCCGGCGAGACCGCCGAGGCCCTTGGCCCATTCGAGCGCGAAGATCGCGTCTTCGACCGCGAGCATCGACGGGGTGTTGATCGTCTCGCCCTTGAACACGCCCTCGGCGAGCTTGCCCTTGGACACGAGGCGGAACACCTTCGGCAGCGGCCAGGCGGGGGTGTAGGTTTCGAGACGCTCGACCGCACGGGGGCCGAGGATCAGCACGCCGTGGCCGCCCTCGCCGCCCAGGACCTTCTGCCAGGAGAAGGTGGCGACGTCGATCTTCGACCAGTCGATGTCGTAGGCGAAGACCGCCGAGGTGGCGTCGGCAAAGGTCAGGCCTTCGCGGTCGGCGGGGATCCAGTCGGCGTTCGGCACGCGCGCGCCCGAGGTCGTGCCGTTCCAGGTGAACAGGACGTCGGTGGTGAAGTCGACCTGGCTCAGATCGGGGACCTGGCCATAGTCGGCGCGGATCACCGTCGGATCGAGCTTGAGCTGCTTGGCGGCATCGGTGACCCAACCTTCACCGAAGCTTTCCCAGGCCAGCGTGGTCACGCCGCGCGCGCCCAGCATCGTCCACATCGCCATCTCGAAGGCGCCGGTGTCCGAGCCGGGCACGATGCCGATGCGGTGCGTCTCGGGCAGCTGCAGCACTTCGCGCATCAGGTCGATGCTGTACTGAAGGCGCGACTTGCCGATCTTGGCGCGGTGCGAGCGGCCCAGCGATTCGGTGGCGAGTTTTTCGGGGGCGTATCCGGGCGGCTTGGCGCAGGGACCGGAAGAAAAGAACGGACGCGCAGGCTTGCGCGCCGGGTACGTTACGTCAGTCATTTAAGACTCTCCTCACAGAGAGCACGCGCGGCGTTGGGACCGCGTGGCCCGGCGCCGCGTTTAGAGGCACGGGGGCGCAAGTCAAGTCACGCACCCAAGGTTTCTGCCGAAGTCCCCAGCACCCCGCGCAGGGCCAACGGTTCACCGCAACGTCAATATCTTATTAACCACGTTGGCGGAAATTGACCTGCGTCATGCGGCGAATTCTCTTCCTTCTCCCGCTCCTCGCAGCCCTCGGCGGCTGCATGGACATTCCGCAGGCTTCAGCGCCCAAGCGGCAGGCGGTTCGGCAATCGACGCAGAGCTTCACGCCGCGCCCCGACGCGCGCCAGTGCCTGTCGGAGCTGGGCATGACCCGGGCCAACTTCACCCCGCTGCCCGATCAGTATTTCGGTGCCGGCTGCTCGACCGTGAACACCGTGCGGCTTTCCAGCCTGCAGGGCGACAGCGCCATGTTCGCGCTGTCGAACCTCGGTCCGGTCGCCTGCCCGCTGGCCAACACCTTCGCCGCCTGGGCGCGCTTCGGCGCCGACCGCGCGGCGCGGCAGATCCTCGGCTCCGCGCTCGTGCGGATCGAGACGATGGGTTCCTACAACTGCCGCAACGTCGCGGGATCGGGCAAGCGCTCGGCCCACGCCCGCGCCGAGGCGATCGACGTCGCCGCCTTCATCCTGGCCGACGGCCGCCGGGTTTCCGTGCTCGACGACTGGAACGGCGGATCGGCGGACGAACGCCGATTCCTGCGCACGGTCCACGCCAGCGCCTGCAAGCGCTTCGGCACGACCCTGGGCCCCGGCTACAACGCGGCCCACGCCAACCACTTCCACGTCGAACTGAGCGGCAGCAGCTTCTGCCGCTGATACGAAAACCCTCCCCCGAACCGGGAGAGGGCCTTTCGTGTTCGCGATGCCGCGCCCCCGCCTGGACGGGGGCTTCGGCGATCAGAACGGCAGGTTGTAGAACCGCACCGGGTTGTCCTGCAGCACCTTCTTCGCGGTCGCCTTGTCGTAGCCCGAGAAGACGTCGCGCAGGTGCTCCTGCACGCCCGGATAGAGCGAGGTCGGGTGCGGGAAGTCGGTTTCGAACATGACGTTGTCGACGCCGATGGTCTCGAGCAGGAGCTTGGGACCGACCTTCTCGAACCAGAACGAGCACATGAACTGGTCGCGGAAGTATTCCCACGGACGGCGCTGCAAGGTCTTCGAGAAGCGCGGCAGCATTTCGTTGAACTGGTGCTCGAGCGCTTCGACCGCGAAGGGCACCCAGCCCATGCCGCTCTCGATCAGGCCGATCTTGAGCTTGGGGTACTGGTCGAGACGGCCCGAGACCATCCAGTTGCCGAGCGTGGCGGCATTGCCGATCGAGAACATCGTCGCGACGACCGACAGCGTCTGCTCGAACTGGAAGCCTTCCCAGGTCAGCGTGTTGGGATCGACCGCCGAGTTCAGGTGGAAGTTCAGCGAGGTACCGGTCGACTCGCACATTTCGAGCACGCCGTCCCAGTAGTCGTGGCTGAAGCTGGGCACGCCGACGCGCTCGGGGGTGTCGGGCAGGACCAGGCCCTTGAGGCCCATGTCGATGCAGCGACGCAGCTCGGCTTCCATTTCCTTCTTATTCCAGAAGGGCAGATGGATCATGTTGAAGATGCGCTGGCCGCTCTCTTCCTGGAAATCGCGCGAGGCGTCGTTGTAGAGCTGGACGATCGTCTTCGCGAGTTCGAGATCGCCGAGGCTCATCAGCGAGCCGGCCTGGGTCACGCCAGAGTTCTGGAACGCGATCTGGGCATAGATGCCCATGTCGTCCATCGCCTGGAGGCGATCCTTGACGAGGTGGCCGCCGGGGTGCGCCTGCTCGAGCTTGGGGAAGGCCAGACGTCCAAGCAGCTTGTTCTTGTCGGCGCGGATGACGTTGCCGCCCATCGAACCGAAGTTGCGGTCACCGACGTACCAGCGCTCAACGCCGTCGCCGTCGAGCTTCACGTAAGGCACCTTGTCCTTCAGCGCGGCGGGGGCGCGGCTGGTGAAGAGATCGGGCGCCTCGGTGATGTGGGTGTCGCAGTCGACGATCTTGATGCCAGCGAATTCGGGGAAGAGCCCGCCCGACTGGGTGGCATAGTCCACCTCGCGGATCACGCCGCCTTCGGTATAACCCTCGGCAGACCAGTACTTCCTGGCGTTCTGTGCCATTTCCTTGGTGTCGACATCATCGGCCATCGCCGTTCTCCCGGAATGAGGAATAATGGGGTTCATGTCGCAGTCCGAGGCCGCGATTTCAATGGACATGCCAACGCCGAAGCGATGATTCACCCCTGACATCGGTGAAAATGCCCTATGGAGCCCGCCATGGACCAAGACGCCCGCCGCTCCGCCCCCGCCACCCAGCGCAACCGCGACCCGATTCTCGACGTGCTGCGCCCGCTCCTGCCCGAGACGGGGATCGCGCTCGAAGTGGCCAGCGGCACCGGCGAGCACGTCATCCATTTCGCGCGCGCCTTCCCCTTCCTGCGCTGGCAGCCGAGCGACCCCACGCCCGACGCGCGCGCCTCGATCGCCGCCTGGACCGAGGCGAACGGCCTGATGAACGTCCTGTCGCCGCTGGATCTCGATGCCGCGGCCGAGGCCTGGCCGATCGCGCGCGCCGACGCGGTGCTCTGCATCAACATGATCCACATCAGCCCTTGGGAAGCGACCGAGGGGTTGATGCGCGGCGCTGGGCGGCTGCTGAGCGCAGGCCAGCCGCTCTATCTCTACGGCCCCTATCGCCGCGCCGGCCATCCGCTCGCGCCGAGCAACGCCGCCTTCGACGCCGATCTCAAGCACCGCGATCCGCGCTGGGGCCTGCGCGAGCTCGACGACGTGACCGCGCTTGCCGAAGCCGCCGGGCTCGCGTTCGAGGCCGTGATCGAGATGCCGGCGAACAATCTTTCGGTGATTTACCGCAAGCGCTGACGCCTCGTCGCGCAAAGCGCTCCGTTCATCTTTCTTTGCAATTGGATGAACGAATGGCTCCGCAGCCGTTCAGGCGAGTCGGACGATAAAGTCCTCAACGACCGCACAGATGTGGAGGACTCAAATGCGTAAGCTCATTCTTGGCGCCGCGATGGCCGCGCTTCTTTCGCCGCTCGCCGCCACGGCGGCTTCGGCCCAGCCCTATGGCTACGGCTATCGCGGCGGCAGCAACGAGGTTCGCCGCGAGGTGCGCGAATGCCAGCGCGAACTGCGTCGCGCCGACAGCCGTCGCGAATACGAGCGCGAGCGTCGCGAATGCCGCCGCGAAATTTCGCAGGCCCGCCGCGAGGCCTCGCGCGACCATCGTGACTGGCGCCGCGATCGTGACCGCTACGGTTATGGCTATGGCTATGGCTACAACAACGGCTATCGCGGCTGGTAACACCGCATGACGAAGGTCGGGGCCAGACCCCGGCCTTTTCCGTTCCGGTCAGAATACCAGGACCGCACCCTCGGCGTCCGCCAGCACCCTGCCCGCATCGATCAGCGACTGTTCGGCGGTGAGGAAATGGGCGTTGCCGGCCTGGATGTCGCGCACCGCCCGCTGGAGGCGGCTGCCGTTGCGCACCGAATGGGTCGTGCAGGACGCAAAAGCGGTCTGCGCCACCCGCGATGCGACCACGAAAGCGTGGCTGGTTGACAGCCGCCCCTCGAGCCGCGTTGCCGCCGCAATCTCCCGGCCATCGACGGCGTCGTCGTAGAGACGGTCGAAGGTTCCACGAAACCACGCTTCGGCCGCACGAAGATCGGCGGTCGCCGTGGCGAAATCGCGCTGGAAGGCCTCGCTCTCGCTCATCGGCTTGCCACTGCCGCGCGGCTTGCCTTTGGCGAAGGCCAGCCACTCGTCGAGCACGCGCCGCGTCGCGCCGATCGCGAAGGCGCCGTGCGAGATGCAGGGCAACGCCATGAAGCCCATGCGATAGAGCGCGCCGCCACGGCGGTGCACGGGCGCCGCGGTGTTGTGGAAGAAGTCCTCGTGGAGCAGTTGCTCGGTCACCTCGAAATCGTAGGAGCCGGTGCCGCGCAGGCCGATCACGTCCCAGTTGCCGAGGAACTTCACGGTCTCGCGCGGGGCCAGACCGATCAGCATGACCGGGCCGCCATGGTCCGACATCACCGGCCTAAGTCCATCGAGGCCGTCCTCGTGCAGCACGTAGCCGCCGACGATGAACTGCGCGTGCGGACTGCCCGAGCCGAACGAGTAGCGGCCCGAGATGCGATAGTGATCGCCCTCGCGCACGGCCTTGCCCGTCGGCGCGGCCTGGCCGGCGGCGTGGACGAAGCGGCCATTCGGGAAGATCGCCTCGACCGCCCTGTCGCCGAGGAAGGCGCCGGCGACCGAGCCGCCGGTCATCACCGCATGGGCATACCAGCCCGCCGAGCCGTCCCAGTAGGACAGCTCGGAAATCACGTCGATGAGCTCTGCCGGCGTCGCCTCGCCACCGCCGACGTCGCGCGGCGCCATCAGCGCGAAGACGCCGAGATCGTCGATCGTCCGCACCACTTCGGCCGAAAGCTCGGTCGCCAGCGAGGCCTCGGCCGCGGCCTGGTCGATCGCCGGACCGATCGCGCGGACCTTGTCGAGCCAGCTCATGCGGGCGTGAACGCGATGGGCAGGCCCTTCATGCCCCAGACCCCGGGGAACGGCCGCCAGCCGGGCGCGCCCGCGAGCTTGGGCGCGCGCATGTGCTGCGCGACGAGGTGGATGCCCTCCTGCAGCTGGGCACGCGCGATATACTGGCCCAGGCACATGTGCCGGCCCATGCCGAAAGCGAGCTGGCGCCGCGTCGGGTCGATCGTCCGCTCGGGATCGAAGGCATCGGGCCGCTCGAACGCGGTCGGATCGCGGCCCGAGACGTTGAGCGTGAAGAAGATCATCGTGTCCGCCGGGATCAGCACGTTGCGATAGACGAAGTCCTGCTTGCTGAAGCGGAAGGTCGAGCTGGGATTGAACACCCGCAGCGCTTCCTCGACCACCTTGCGGCAATATTCGTGATCCTCGGCGCAGCGTTCGTAGACCTCGGGATATTCGGTCATCAGCGCCATCATGTAGGTGAACACGTTCTTCGACGTGTCGTAGCCGGCAACGAACAGGAAGATCAGCAGGTCCACCAGCTGACGCGCCGAGATGCCACCCTCGTCGCTGGCCTCGATCAGCATGTCGAGCAGATCCGCGGGCGCATCCGCAGGCTTGGGATTGGCGCGGCGCTGCGCGACCAGTTCCTCGCTGAACTCGGTCAGATGGAGCACGGCCGCGTCGAGCCGGGGCAGCATCTTCGGGTCCATGCTCATGCCGAGGCCCACGGCTTCCATCGACGCGCGCAGACCGGGAATCGCCGACTGCGGCGCGCCGATCATCTGGGTGGTGACCGCGACCGGATAGTACGAGGCGAACTCCTCGAAATCGATCTCGCCCTTGGGCACCCATTCCTTGAGCAGGCGCTCCATCGTCTCGCGCATCAGCGGGCGCAGCTGGTTGGCATAGCGCGGCGTGAACTTGGCCGCGAAGGTGCCGCGCATCAGCGTGTGCTCCTTCTCGGGCATGGCGATCATCTGCTCTTCGGTGAAGCGCCCCCAGGGACTGCCCTGCGCGCCCATCACCTCGACCACGCCATCGAACGAGGGCCGCAGCTTGTCGTCCTGGACGAGCAGGTCGCGGATCGCCTGGTATTCGAAGATCACGTAACCGGCATCGCACTTGGCGATCCACGGGTGCTTGGCGCGCGCCTTGGCGAATTCGGGCAGCGGCTCGGCCGCGAAGGCAGGCTCCTCCCAGCGCAGGTGATAGAGATCGAGATCGGCGAGCGCCTGCATGGCGTAGTCCTTCCGGCTTCCTCTGGTCTCGTTTGTGAGACTCGTTGGATCGGATGTGCCGCAAGCTAGCGCGCAGCGAAAGCGCGAAAGCGCCCGGCGCCGCATCCAGGGCGCCGTCGGAATGGCCGGACTGCGGCGGGGATCAATCGGCGAAGGCGGACGCTCCAAACTGGAGCCAACTTGCCTAGGGATCGCAAGGCGATAGGATGATCGAGAGGGCGGCACCCGCCACCCGCGGAGTGCCCGAAGTGACCGCCACCGTCGATCTCGAACGCCTGAGAGGGCTGCGCCTGTTCATCGGCACGCCGATGTATTCGGGGCACTGCTGTTCGGCCTTCACGCTGTCGCTCGCGCAGTTGACGGCGCTGTGCACGCAGATCGGCGTCGAGCTGCGCTTCTACTTCGCCTGCCACGAGGCGCTGATCACCAAGGCACGCAACGTCACCGCCGACGAGTTCCTGCGCTCGGGCGACGACGTGCTGATGTTCATCGATGCCGACATCGGCTTCGATCCGAACGACGTCATCCGCCTGCTCGCGCTGCAGACGGGTGCCGGCGGCGCGGCGTTCGACGTGATCGCCGCGCCCTATCCGATCAAGACGATCGCCTGGGAGAACCTGCGCGAAGCCGCCAAGCGCGGGCTCGCCGATGGCGATCCCGCCAGGCTCGCCCACTATGCCAGCCCGGTGGCGGTGAGCCCGGCCCAGGACGCGCCTTTCGCGCTCGACCGGCCGGTCGAGGTCAGCCAGGCCGGTACCGGCTTCATGATGATCCGTCGCGCGACCTTCGAGCGCTATCGCCAGGCCTGGCCGCTCAAGCGCTATCGTCCCGAAAGGATCGGCATCAGCGTCGACGCCTCCGACGAGATCCACGCCTTCTTCGAAACCGAGATCGACACCAAGCACGACAACCTGCTCGCCGAGATGCGCGCGCATCGCGCGCTGTTCCCGCAGGCCACGGCCGACGAACTGGTGTCCTATCTCGAAAGCGAAGGGAGCGCATTCCGCCAATACAGCGCGATGCACGTCTCCGAGGACTATGCCTTCTGCCGGCGCGTCCGCGAGGCGGGCATGAAGGTCTGGCTCTGCCCCTGGATGCAGCTGACACATACTGGCGAGCAGACCTTCGTCGGCCGCCTGGCCGATCTCGCCACGATCGACGCGGTCTGATGAAGATCGGACTGATAGGTGCGGGCCGGATGGGCCGCCCGATCCTCGACCGGCTCCGCGAGGCCGGCCACGATGCCGCGGTGCTCGTGCGCCAGGCGGAAGCCCGTGAGGACGCCGCCGCCGCGGGCCTGAGCGCTCACGCCAGCATCGCCGAGACCGTGCGCGATGCCGACCTCGTGTTCTGCGTGGTGCTCAACGACGCGCAGGTTCGCGAGGTCTGCCTGGGCCCCGATGGCGCGATCGCGGCGATGAAGCCGGGCGCGGTGCTGGTCCAGCACACCACCTCCGATCCCGCGACCGCGCAGCTCCTCGGCGTGGCCGCAGCCGAACGCGGCGTGCAGGTCCTCGACGCCGCGCTGTCGGGCGGGCCGCACGACATCGCCGCGGGGCGGCTGACCTTGTGGGTCGGCGGCGACGAGGCCGTGCTCGCCGCGGCGCAGCCGGCACTCGCCAGCTATGCCGATCCGATCCTGTTCGTCGGCGCGCTCGGCAACGGGCAGAAGGTCAAGCTGGTCAACAATGCGCTGTTCGTCTCGCAGGTCGGGCTCGCGGTCGAGGCCGTGCGCCTGGCCGGCGCGCTGGGCATCGACGAACCCGCGATCCTCGCCGCGCTCCAACACGGAAGCGGTGCCAGCCGTGGCCTGGCCGTGGTCGCCAGCGGTGGCTCGGTCGCGGCGGTGGCGCCGCGCATCGGCGCGCTGATGGCCAAGGACGTCGCCACCGTGCGCGCGGTCGCGGCCCATGCCGGTGTCGATCTCGGCGTGATCGGCGAGGTGCTGGCTTCCGACGCGGTCGAGAAGCAGGTGTTGGGCGCGAATTAGAATCGTCCCGGACCGGATCGCGGTGCCTTCATCCTCCCCTACAAGGGGAGGTGGCATTGGCGAAGCCAATGACGGAGGGGTGTAACCGTCTCGGAGAGGGGGATACCCCTCCACCACCCGCTCCGCGGGCGGTCCCCCTCCCCTTGCAGGGGAGGATCAGGAGGGCTCGCGGTTGGAAGCGAAACCGCCCCGCCTATTCGCCTTCGGGCGGCGGATCGAAGCTGTAGTTGGGCAGCGACACGAAGGCGCGGCGCAGCGCCTCGCCCCAGGTCGAGGAGATCGCGCGGAAATAGGGATCGCCCAGTTCGATGCGGCGTTCGTGCAGCGGCACGAAATTGTCCTTCTCGATCACCAGCAGGTCGAGCGGCAGGCCCACCGAGAGGTTTGCCTTTATCGTCGAATCGAAGCTGACCATCATCAGCTTGACAGCGTCCTCGAAGGTCATGTCCGGCTCGTAGCCGCGCAGGATGATCGGGCGGCCGTACTTGGTCTCGCCGATCTGGAAGAACGGTGTGTCGGGCTGCGCCTCGATGAAATTGCCTTCGGGGTAGATCAGGAAGATCCGCGGCTCCATGCCCTTGATCTGGCCGGCGACGATGATCGAGGCGGTGAACTGGCCCGAGCCGGTCATGCCGTTGTCGGCATCGCGCTCCTGGATCGTCTCGCGCAGCAGCTTGCCGACGATCGAGGCGACCTGGAACATGGTCGGCGCCTCGAGCACGGTGTTGTGCCGCTCGGCCGGAGCCTTGTTGCGCTCTTCCAGCTTGGAGATCACCGCCTGGGTCGTGGCGAGATTGCCCGCGGTCATGATCGCGACGACGCGTTCGCCGGGGATCGACCAATGGTGCATCTTGCGGAAGGTCGAGATGTTGTCGACGCCCGAATTGGTGCGGGTGTCGCTCATCAGGACGAGCCCGCGTTCGAGCATCATACCGCAGCAATAGGTCATTCGCGCGATTCCCCTCGGACGTCCCCTGAACGGTTTCGCTACTGCTGCATCAGCTGCTGCGCAACGGCCAAGCGCACTTCGAGCGCGGTTTGCCCGGCGCCGACGCTGATTCCGGTGATCGGCGCGGCATCGCGATAGTCACAGCCGGTGGCCAAACGGACATAGCGCTCGTCGGGGCTGATCGCGTTCGACACGTCGAAGCCGACCCAGCCGAGCCCAGGGACGTGGACCTCGGCCCAGGCGTGCCCGGCCTCCTGGTCGATCCGATCGTTCATCATCAGGTAGCCGCTGACATAGCGCGCCGGCAGGCCCAGCAACCGCGCCGCGCCGAGGAAGATGTGGGTATGGTCCTGGCACACGCCCTGCGCCGCGCCGAGCGCCTCTTCGGCGGTGGTGTCGACCTGGGTCACACCGATCGTATAGGCCACGGCATCGTGGACCGCCCGGCTCAGCGCGTGCAGCCGTTCGAGCGGCTGCGCCGGATCGGCATCGAGCCCGGCAACCAGCGCGCGCAGCTTCGCACCGGGCTTGGTCAGCTCGGTCTGGCCGAGGAAGTGCCAGAGCGGCAGGTAGCCGACATGCTCGCCGACGATGCCCGCGTTGTCGGCGGTGTCGACCACGCCGTTGCAGACGACGGTGACCGCTGTCGCGCCCGGCTCGACCGAGACCAGCGCGGTGCGGTTGCGATGGTGATCGTCGTATTCGGCTTCGAGCCGGACCCCGTCGAAGTCCATCGTCCAGTCGATCACGCTCTGCCCGTGCGAAGACTTGGGCGTCAGCCGCAGCCGCTGCAAGCCGTGAGCCACGGGCTGCGAGAAGCCGTAGCGGGTGGTGTGGCTGATCGAGAGACGCATGGGCCGGGTTCTACTCTATGAAACGGTATTCGGCGGCGATCGCCTGGTTGATGCGGCCGGTATCGGCGATGAATTCGGTGATGAACTCGTGCAGGCCGCGCTCGATCACGCGGTCGATCGTCGCCTGCTGCAGCTTGGCGCGCGCGGCCTGGAGCAGCGCATGCGCCTGGGTCTCGCCGCCGTACTGGCGCGCGAGGCCGGCCATGTTGCTCGCCAGCTTCTCGTAGGCGAAGGCCAGGCTGCGCGGAAAGCGGCCGTCGAGGATCAGGAACTGGGCGATGCCGCGCGGATCGAGCCGGCCGGCGTTGAGCCAGCGATAGGCGCGGTCGCCCGCGACCGAGCGCAGCACCGTCTCCCACTGCGCGTTGTCGAGGCTCGAGCCCACCCAGGAGAGCGAGGGCAGCAGCACGTAGTATTTGACGTCGAGGATGCGCGCGGTGTTGTCGGCGCGTTCGATGAAGGTGCCGAGCCGCGCGAAGTTGAACACCTCGTTGCGCAGCATCGTGCCGTCCATCGCACCGCGCACCTGCGTGGTCTGGCCGCGGATGGCCGAGATCACCTCGCCCAGGTTGCCCTCGCGCACGGGCCGCGCGAGCAGGTCGCGCAACTGCATCCAGGCCTCGTTGGTCGCTTCCCAGGCCTCGCGCGTAAGGCCGGTGCGGACCGTGCGCGCGTTGCTGCGCGCATTGTCGAGCATGCACAGGACCGAGGCGGGATTGTCAGGCCCGCGCAGGATGAAGTTGAACACCTGGGCACCGGTGTAGTCGTCGAACCGTTCGCGATAGGCCTTGTCCTGGCCGATCGTGACGAGCACCGAGCGCCATTCCTCGCTCGCCGCCTGCGGCCCGCGGGTCAGCGCCATGCGGAAGCCCACCTCGAGCAGGCGCGCGGTGTTCTCGGCCCGCTCGAGATAGCGGGTCATCCAGTAGATGCCGTTTGCGCTCCGTCCCAGCATCAGTCTTCCAGCACCCAGCTATCCTTGGTCCCGCCACCCTGCGACGAGTTGACCACCAGCGATCCCTTCTTGAGCGCGACGCGGGTCAGCCCCCCCGGTGTGATGTCGATCCCGCCCGGCGAGACCAGCACGAAAGGCCGCAGATCGACGTGGCGCGGCGCCAGCCCGGCCTTGGTAAAGATCGGCACGGTCGACAGCGACAGGGTCGGCTGGGCGATGTAGTTCTCGGGCCGTGCGCGCAGCTTCTTGGCGAAACGGGCGATCTCACCCTTCGACGAGGTCGGACCGATCAGCATGCCATAGCCGCCCGAACCGTGGACCTCCTTGACCACCAGCTCGTGCAGGTTGTCGAGCACATAGGCCAGCGCATCGGGCTCGCTGCAGCGCCAGGTCGGCACGTTGTTGAGGATCGGCTTCTCGCCCGTGTAGAACTCGACGATCTCGGGCATGAACGAGTAGATCGCCTTGTCGTCGGCGATGCCCGTGCCCGGCGCATTGGCGATGGTGACCTTGCCCGCGCGGTAAACGTCCATGATCCCGGCGACGCCGAGCGCCGAGTCCTTGTTGAAGCTCAGCGGATCGAGATATTCGTCGTCGACGCGGCGATAGATCACGTCGACCGGGCGGTAGCCGGTGGTCGTGCGCATGGCGATGCGCCCGTCGACCACGCGCAGGTCGCTTCCCTCGACCAGTTCGGCACCCATCTGGTCGGCCAGGAAGGCGTGTTCGAAATAGGCCGAATTGTAGATGCCCGGCGTCAGCACCGCGACCACCGGCCGCTGGCTCGCGCAGCTCGGCGCGCAGGCGGCGAGGCTGCGCGCGAGCCGGCGCGGATAGTCGGAGACCGGACGCACCGCCACCCGGCTGAACAGCTCGGGGAACATGGCCATCATCGTCTCGCGGTTCTCGAGCATGTAGGACACACCCGAGGGCGTGCGGGCATTGTCCTCGAGCACCATGAATTCGTCGGGCCCGGTGCGGACCAGATCGATGCCGACGACGTGGGTGTAGACGTCGCCCGGCGGGGTGAAACCCGCCATCTGCGGCAGGAAGGCGTCGTTGTTACGCAGCAGGCGTTCGGGCAGGCGGCCCGACCGGACGATCTCCTGGCGGTGGTAGAGATCGTGGAGGAAGGCGTTGAGCGCGCGCACCCGCTGCTCGATCCCGCGCGACAGCTTGCGCCATTCGTTCGCGGTGATGATCCGCGGGATCATGTCGAAGGGGATCAGCCGCTCTTCGGCCGCGTCGTCGCCATAGACGTTGAAGGTGATGCCGGTGCGGCGGAAGAAGCGCTCGGCCTCGCTGTCCTGCCGCTTGAGCCAGGTGGCGTCCTGCGCATCATACCAGTTGCGAAACCCCTCGTAGGCGGGCCTCACGGCCCCGCCCGGATCGAGCATCTCATCGTACTGCGCGCGGCTGCCTGACTGCATTGCGACTCCCTGATGTCACGGACGATGCCGCAACGAAGGAGGCTTGCCAAGCGATTATGCTGCAGGTGCGAAATTGTCTTCCGCACCGCCCCTTCGTCACTTCTGCCGCATCTGGTAGTCGATGCGGATGCGCACCCATTCGCCGATGCGGTACTGCCCGCCGACGCGCGGCGGGCGCACGCGGAATTGCCAGGCGGCGGCTAGTACGGCGCGGGCGATGTTCGAGCCGTTGGGATATTCGTCGACCTTGATGCAGTCCTCGACGCGGTAGTCGGGCGCGGTGCGGCAGGCGATCAGGCCCCAGCCGGGACCGGTCGCGGTCGACAGGTAGCCGTTCAATTCGTCGGGATAGGGCTCGCGATACCAGGCCGCGGCATAGAGCGGCTCGCCGTTGGGGCCCGAGCCCGAGACGCGCGGCGTGTCGGCCGCGGGCGGGCTGGTATCGACGGGGCCCATCCGCGAGCGCGCCGGGGCCGAAGGCGGGCTCGGTGCGCGGCTGATATCCGAAGCGGTCATCTGCGACGGCGAGAGCGGGATCAGCGCCGGCGCGGGCGACTGCGGGCGCGACTGTGGCTGGACCGGCCTGGGCTGCTCGCGCTCGGGCGTCTGGCTCGCCTGCTCGGCCGGCCGCTGGATCGTTTCCTTGCGCGGTTGCTGCTCTTCCTCGGGGGTCTGCGCCTGCTTCTGCTCGGGGGCGGCGCGGAAGCGGACCGAAACGAGCCCCTCCTGCTTGCCCTGCGGCCCCGAGATCGCCGAGCCGATCGACAGCACCACGAGCACGAGCAGCGCCTCGACCGCGAGCGCGAGCAGCACGCCCATCGGGCGCACGCGCCTGGGCCTGCGCTGACGATCCGAAAGTGCCGCCCCGGCGCGGAATGACTCGAACAGAAGACCTCGCCTCGAAAGTCGCGAGCCCCGTGGGCACCCGCAGCGGCAGGCCTCGCGTTAGGCCCGGCGCGGATCGAGCACAAGCAACCTTGACGGGAGGTGTACCGCCGAACGGCGGCGAATTACGATGTCGTAATGTGCCGCCGCGGCGTCCGTCCGCCGCCCCGCCCCTCAGGCGTTCTCGAACACCTTGGCCTTGCCCTCCTCGAAGGTGATCGGCAGGCCCTTGAGCCCCCAGGCGCCGTAGAACGGACGATGGCCGACCGCGCCGGCGAGCTGGGGATGCTTCATCCGCTGGGCGATCTGGTGGAGCGCTTCCTGGAGCTGCGCGCGGGCGATGTATTGGCCGAGGCACATGTGCTTGCCGAGCGCGAAGGCGATCTGGCGCTTCTTCGGGTCGATCGGGCGATCGGGATCGAAGCGGTCGGGCTCGTCGTAGGAGCCGGGATCGCGGCCCGAGACGCTGAGCGGGAAGAACAGCATCTGGTCCTTGGGGAAGACCACGTCGCGATAGGCGAATTCCTGGTCGACGAAGCGCGCGACCGTGCTCGGATTGAAATAGCGCAACCCTTCCTCGATCACCTTGCGGCAATAGTCGTGATCCTCGCCGCAGCGTTCGTAGATCTCGGGATAGTCGAGCAGGGTGTACATCAGATAGGTCAGCACGTTCTTCGACGTATCGTAGCCGGCGAGGAAGAAGAACACGATCAGGTCGGCCAGTTGCTGATGCGTGACGTTGCCGTCGTCGCTGGTATTGATCAGCAGGTCGAGCAGATCCTCCTGTTGCGCGTGCGGATGGGCGCGGCGCTCGGCAATGATCTTCTCGACATAGGCTTCGAGCCGCACCATCCCCGCCTGGATCCGCGGGAACAGGTCATCCTGGTAGCTATGCGCGAGGCCGATCACCTCGAGGTCGTCGCGCAGCTGGGCGATGTCGTCCTGCGGTGCGCCGACCAGCGCGAACATCACCGAGATCGGGAAGTTCGCAGCGAACTCCTCGAAATCGATGGCCTCCTTCGGCGCCCAGAGGTCGAGCAGCTTGGTGATATTGGCGCGCATCAGCGGGCGCAGCTCGTTGGCGTTGCGCGGGGTGAACTTGGCGGCGAAGGTGTCGCGCAGGAAGCGGTGCGTCTCCGCCGGCAGCGCGATCATCTGGCGCTCGGTGAAATCGCCCCAGGGCGTGTTCTCCTGCCCCAGCACCTTGACGACGTCGGCATAGGGCGCGCGCAGTTCCCCGCGCCCGAACAGGTCACGCATCGCCTGATATTCGGTGATGACCACGCCCATGTCGGTGCGCGCGAGGAACGGATGCCGCGCGCGGGCATCAGCGAAATGGGGATAGGGATCTGCGGCCAGGGCCGGATTGGTATAGTCGAGCCAGGGCAGATCGAGCGCGTCCAGGGCCTGCATTCGCGAATCCTTCTCCCGGCGCTTTGGCGCGCCTTGCTGACCAAGTTCTTAGCGCCGGGGCTGGCCATGTCAATCAGACGCGTCTAGGCACGATCGCGGCACACCGATCGGACAGGCAGGAGAACGAGACGAGATGGCGGCAACGCGCAGGATGGGACTGGAGAACTCCACCTCGCGCGCGGCGCTGATGGACGGGGTCGAAGCGGTGATGCGCGAGGACGGCTATGCCGCGCTCACCGCGCGCAGCGTGGCCGAGCGCGCCGGCCTCAAGCATCAGCTCGTCTACTACTATTTCCAGACGATGGACGACCTGCTGATGGCGACCTACCAGCGCCACATCGCCCGTGTGCAGGAGCAGATCGAAACCGCCTTCCAGGATCCGCGGCCGCTGCACGCCTTCTGGAACGTCTGCTCGAACCCGCACGACGCGCGACTCAACATGGAATTCATGGCCATGGCGAACCACAACGCCGCGATCCGTGCCGAGACGATCCGGTTCGGCGAGCACATCCGCCAGGTCGGGCTCGATCAGGTCGGCGCGCAGATCGAGGCCTCGCCGCATCGCGAGGAGGTGTTCTCGCCGCGCGCGGTCACCCAGGCGATCGCAGCGATCGGCAGCACGGTGGGCATCGAAGGCGCGCTGGGAATCGCCGGCGGCCACGACGAGACGCGGGCGATGGTCACCTGGTGGCTCGATCGACTCGAGCCCTGAGGCAGTCTCGATAGAGTCCAGCGGGTCGACACTCGACGAATTCAACCGCCATTTTCCGCTCAAGCCTGAACGCTTCCGTCACCCCGGACTTGATCCGGGGTCCCGCTATGGAGGCCAGCACATCGCTTGCCGCAGGCAGCGAGACCCCGGATCAAGTCCGGGGTGACGAGGGACGCCTGGACGCTCCACTCGTAGTTTAAGGTTGTCCCCAAGAAGCCAATCGGCCCACCCGAACATTTTCGCTTGCAGATTTGATCTGCTGATCTAAAATTTGATCATGCAATCAAAAATTGATTCTAGCGATCAACCCGCCCGCAGCTTCATCGAGACGGCCCGGCGTGCGCAGATCATCGATCAGGCCGTCGCGACGATCGCCGAACTCGGCTTCGCGCAGGCTTCGCTGGCGCGGATCGCCAAGCGCGCGGGCATCAGCGCGGGCGTCATCTCGTACTATTTCGCGGGCAAGGACGATCTGATCGCCGAAGTGGCCGCGCACGTTTTCGATGCCGGCGAGGCCTGGGTACGCCCCAAGGTAATGCGCTGCACCTCCGCGACCGAAGCGCTGCGCACCTTCCTGATTGCCAGCGTCGACTACATCGCGACGAGCCCGAGCAACGTCCTCGCCATGATGAACATCACTCACGCCGGCCCGAAGCCCGACGGCGCCCCGCGCTTCGACCCGAACGTGACACTCGGGCGCAGCGAAGGCCTCAGCCGCGTGCTGGAATGGGGCCAGAAGACCGGAGAATTCCGCGCATTTGCGGTGCCGGTCATGGTCACGACCGTGATCCAGGCGATCAACGGCGTCACCCCCGCTCTCGCGCGCGATCCCAGGCTCGACCTGGCCGCCTATGCCACCGAACTCGCGGACCTGTTCGACCGCGCCACCCGAAAGGATCTTCCGTGAAGTCGCTGCTTTCTGCCGCCTCGTTCCTCATCGCCGATTTCGCCGCGACCCTGGTCTTTGCGGCCTTGCTGGCGATCACGCACAGCGTGACCCTGGCGATCGTGCTCGGCATGGCCTTCGGCGTGGGCCAGATCGCTTGGCAGTTCCTTCGCAAGCGTCCGGTCGATACGATGCAGTGGATGGGGCTGTTCATGGTCCTGGGCTTCGGCACGCTCGGCCTGTTCACCCACGATGCGCGCTTCCTGATGATCAAGCCGAGCCTGGTCTACGTGATCGTCGGCGTGGTCATGCTCAAGCCCGGCTGGATGACCCGCTACCTGCCCGAGATCGTCCAGCAGCATTCGGCCGATCTGGTGAAGCTGTTCGGCTATGTCTGGGCCGGACTGATGTTCTTCTCGGCCGTGCTCAACATCGTGCTCGCGCTGCAACTGCCGACGCTGACCTGGGCCGCGGTCATGTCGACCTATTCGCTGGCGAGCAAGGTCGTGCTGTTCCTGATCCAGTATACCCTGATGCGCGTGGTCACGCGCCGCCGCGTCAGGACCGGCATGGCCATGGCCCAGCCCGCCTAGTCGCGGCGCCAGCCCGGCAGTTCGCTCAGGGCCGGGCCGGCGCAGGCCGCTTCCGCGCCGAGTTCGGAGCGATCCTGCCACTGGAGCTCGTGCCAGCCGAGCACGCGATCGTCGTGACCGCGAATGGTGATCTGGCCGATCGGCTGGTGATCGCGCTTGTCGACGAGCACCGGGTTCGACGGCACGCCGAGCCCGTGCTTCTCACCCCACTGGCGCAGCGCGAGCATGGCCGGCAGCAGGTCCACGCCCTTCTCGGTCAGCTTGTATTCGACCTTGCGGCGATCCTCGGGGCACGGCTCGCGGCGCATGATCTCGTGCTCGACCAGCTTGACCAGGCGGTTCGACAGGATGTTGCGGGCGATGCCCAGCACGCCGAGGAATTCCTCGAAATGGCAGACGCCATTGAAGGCGGCGCGCAGGATCATGAACGACCAGCGCTCCCCCATCACTTCGAGAGCCAGGGGCAGCCCGCAGGCGCCGACTTCCAACGGTTCGCGCAATTTCGTCATTCAGACAGACCCTTACCCGATTTCGCGCGAGATGCGCCGCGCAAAATACATTTCTAGTTGCAACTTAAAACCTAATATCATAGGTTGCGAATCGCAACTGGTTTAGGGAACCTCCGATGCGCACGAAATTGAAGGCACTGGCCGCGACCGGCCTCGTCGCGGCGAAGCTGGCGCTCGTCGCCACGCTGGCGAGCCACGGACCGGCCCAGGCGGCGGCACGCGGCGGCAGCAACGTCGTGGCGCTGACCAATCCGCTCGAAGCGCCGCGTCAGGCGATCGTCGGTGGTGTCCTGTGGAAATGCGCGGGCGCGAGCTGCGCCGCACCGGCCGACGGCTCGCGGCCGATTTTGGTGTGCCAGCGCGTCGCCAAGACTTTCGGCCCGATCGCCCGCTTCACCTCGCCCGCGGGCGAGCTGTCGAGCGAGGATCTGTCGCGCTGTAACGGCCAGAGCTGATCCCCCCAAGCCGGGACGGCCCTTCCCCCTCCCCGTCCCGAGCCCCCGGCTCTGGTAAGGCCCCCGCCTCGCGGGGGCCTTTTCGTATCAGGCGATCAGGCCGCGCGCACGCAAGTCGGCGGCGAGCGTCTCGGCGTCGTGGAAATGGTGCGCCTGCCAGCCGCAGGCGCGCGCGCTCTCGATGTTGTCGCGATTGTCGTCGATGAACAGCATGGCCTCGGGCGCATGGCCGAAGCGCTTGGCGGCAAGCGCGTAGATCGCCGGATCGGGCTTCACCAGCTTCTCGACACCCGAGACGACGACGTCGCGGAAGCGGTCGAACACCGGCTGGGTCGGCCGGAAGACCTGCCAGAACTCATCGCCGAAATTGGTGATCGCGTAGAGCGGCACGCCGGCCACATCGAGCGCCTCGACCAGTTCGAGGCTGCCGGGCACGGGGCCGGGAATGCTCTCGTTGAAGCGGGTGGTATAGGCCTGGATGAGTTCGCCGTGGTCGGGGAACAGCGCGGTGCGCTCGGCGGCCATGTCGGCAAGCAGACGGCCCGCGTCATGCTCGAAGTGCCACTCGACCGTGACGACGTTGGCGAGGAACCAGTCGAGCTCGGCCCGATCGTCGATCAGCTTCTCGAACAGGCAGCGCAGGTCCCACTGGAACAGCACCTTGCCGACGTCGAAGACGACGGCCTCGATCGGTCCGCTCGATAGGCTCATGAGTCGCGTTCCCGGTCCGGAAGCGGCACCAGCCCGCTTCCCCATCCCGCGTCCGATACCGGCTTCGCGCAATGGGGAAGCGGGCTGGAGCTATGCGAGGTCGCCGGCCAAGGGGCCGACGGCCATCAGCATCGATGGATCAGCCCTGACGCGCCTTGAAGCGGCGGTTGGTCTTGTTGATCACATAGGTCCGGCCACGACGGCGGATCACGCGGTTGTCCCGGTGGCGGTCCTTGAGCGACTTGAGGCTGTTGCGAATCTTCATGACTATCTCTTCCAAGGGCGCGTGCCGCCCGAAAATCGAAGCCGGGCCGTTAGGGGGCGAATCGCTCGAAGTCAAGCGGAAGCCCGGCCCCGGACGTGCTTTTCGGCGCGTTCATGCGCTGGCAAGCGAGCCGGTCCTAGCGCAGACGACGGGGAAGGCAACGTCGCTTGTTGGAGCCTCTATGCGCGATCGATCGATATTCGTCCTCCTCACCGTCCTGGCCGCTGCCGCCGCCCCGGCGACAGCCATGGCGCGCCCCGGCGGCTGGGACGGACCGGGCTGGGGCCAGTCTCGCTGGGATCGCCCCGGCTGGGACAGCGCCCGCCCCACTCCGCGCTCGCTCGAAAGCCGCCGCAGCGACGAAGGCCGGGTCCAGGTCGCACGCTTCGTCGCCGAGGGCGATGCCGCCCAGGCGCTGGGCCATGGCGCGATTGCGGTCGCCTCGGGCACCCAGGGGCAGGACTATGTGCCGCAAGGCAACCGCGCCGCCTATGAGGCCGCCGTGGTCGATCAGCTGGTCCATGCGGGTTACGACACCACCCAGACAGGCCAGAGCGCAGGCCAGGCCGGTGGCCAGCTCGCCGAACTCACCGTCACGCGCACCGTGCTCCAGCCTGCCGAGGCCAAGCGCAGCCCGGTCAGCGGCGAGGCGGCGGTCTCGGTCGGCAACCGCGGCACGGCCTATGGCCTCGCGGTCAACGTCGACCTGTCGAAGCCGCTGCCGCCGCTGGTCTCGACCAAGCTCGAAGCGCGCATCCGCGACCGCGCAACCAATACCGTCCTGTGGGAAGGCCGCGCCGAAGTCGCCACCCGCGAGGGCGACGACAAATGGGGCGAGCAGGCGATCGCCGCCCGCCTCGCCGAAGCGCTGTTCGACGGCTTCCCGCGCGCCAGCGATTCGCCGAAACTGGGCGGATGAGCACGCTCTTGCGCTCGCGCGCCGCAGGCCGCACATCTGACGTCGTGATGATCAAGCCGCTCAGCCTCGCCGCCCTCGTGACGCTCGCCCTGTCGGGCTGCGTCGCGCCGGTCGGCCCCGTCGAAGTGACGCGCTTCGTCGCGCCCAATCCGGCCGGCCTGACGCGCGGCACGATCGCGGTCGAACCCGCGCCGGGCATGGTCGCCGACAGTCTCGAATGGCGCACCTATGCCGCCGCGGTCGGGCGCCAGCTCACCCTGCTCGGCTATGGCGAACAGGCGGCCGGCAGCGGCAGCCAGATCGCGCTCGTGAAACTGCAGCGCCAGACCTACCGCCCCGAGCGCAACCGCGGCCCGGTATCGGTCGGCGTCGGCGGATCGGCCGGCAGCTACGGTTCGGGCGTCGGCCTGGGCATCGGCTTCGACCTGTCGGGCCCGCCCGCTGATGCGGTCGAGACCGAACTCGCGGTGACGATCAAGGATCGCGCGAGCGGTCAGTCGCTGTGGGAAGGCCGCGCGGCCTTCACCGTCACCGCCAAGTCGCCGCTCGCGGGCAGCCAGCTCGGCGCCGCGAAGATGAGCGAAGCGCTGTTCAAGGGCTTCCCCGGGCGCTCGGGCGAAACTATCCAGGTGAAATGACCGACATCCAGATCAGCAGCGCGTTCGATTCCGGCAACATCGAGGTCCTGCAGATAGCCGGCACCAAGGCCGTGCTGAACATCCGGCGCGACCGCGATTCGGATTTCTTCCAGTGGTTCCACTTCCGCGTGACCGGCGGCAAGGGACGCGAGCTGCAGCTACGCCTCTCGGGCCTGGCCGAGGCCGCCTATCCGATGGGCTGGCCCGGCTATCGCGCCGCAGTGTCCGAAGATCGCCAATACTGGGGCCGCGCCGAGACGAGCTGGGACGAACGGCTCGACGGCGGCACGCTGACGATCCGCCATACGCCCGAAAGCGACGTCTGCTGGTTCGCCTATTTCGCCCCCTATTCGATGGAACGGCACCACGATCTCGTCGCCGCCGCGGCGGCGAGCGAGGGCGTCGACTATCGCTGCCTCGGCTACAGCCTCGACGGCCAGCCGATCGACTGCCTCGAGATGGGCGAAGGCCCGACACAGGTCTGGCTCTACGCACGCCAGCATCCGGGCGAATCGATGGCCGAATGGTGGATGGAAGGCGCGCTCGAGGCGCTGACCGATCCCGCCGATCCGTTCGGCCGCGTGCTGCGCAACAAGTGCCGGCTCCACGTCGTACCCAATGCCAATCCCGACGGCTCGCGCCGCGGCCACCTGCGCACCAATGCCGTGGGTGTGAACCTCAACCGCGAGTGGGACAATCCCACGGCCGAGCGTTCGCCCGAGGTCGTCGCGCTGCTGACGGCGATGGACGAAAGCGGCGTCGATTTCTCGATGGATGTCCACGGCGACGAGGCGATCGCCGCGGTGTTCCTCGCGGGCTTCGAAGGCATCCCGTCGATCAAGGACGACCAGCTCGCCGGCTATCATCGCTACCGCGAGATCCTGACGCGGCGCACGCCCGACTTCCAGATGAAGCGCGGCTATCCGGTGACCGCGCCGGGCAAAGCCAACCTGGCGATGTCGACCAACCAGCTCGCCCACCGCTTCGGCGCCGTGGCGATGACCCTGGAAATGCCGTTCAAGGACAACGAAGACCTGCCCGATCCGGCCCAGGGCTGGAGCCCCGAGCGCAGTCGCCTGCTCGGGCGCGACTGCCTGGCCGCGCTGGTCGAATGGCTCGCAGAACGCGAGAGCTGAACCCTAGAGCTAGACCTTCTTGGCGAACCAGATGACGTGCTTGGCGCCCTTGCCGTTGTCGCGCGCGCGCACCGCCCGTTCGGTCACCTCGAAGCCGGAGTCGGCCAGTCGCCGCGCGAATTTGGGATCGGCGTGCGAGGACCATACCGCGAGGATGCCGCCCGGCGTCAGCGCCTGCCGCGCGACCTTGAGCCCGCGCTTGGAATAGATCCGGTCGTTGGCCTCGCGCGTGATGCCTTCGGGGCCGTTGTCGACGTCGAGCAGGATCGCATCGTAATCCTCATCGCCGCCGTCGATGATCAGCGCGACGTCAGCCTGCAGCAAGGTCACGCGCGGATCGTCGAGGCAGCCCGCGGTCAGTTCGGCCATCGGCCCGCGCGCCCATTCGATGATCTCGGGCACGATCTCGGCCACTGTGGCGCGCGCGCCGGCATCGAGCACTTCGAGCGCGGCGCGCAGGGTGAAGCCCATGCCATAGCCGCCGATCAGCAGGTGCGGCGACTTGCGCCCGCCCAGCCGCTCGACCGTCATCGTCGCCAGCGCCTTTTCCGAACCGCTCATGCGCGTGGACATCAGGTCCGAGCGCTTGAGCGTGATCATGAAGTCCTTGTCGTGACGGAAGAGCTGCAGCTCTTCGCCATCGGGCACCTGTGCGGTGCCGAGCAGTTCGCGGGCGATCATGGCCGCGCAGATACACGCGCGGGCCTCTGAGGCAAACCACCTAGTCGGCGCGCGGCACTTTCACGCAGACGGTGAGGCCGCCCGAGGCGCCCGACAGGAACGACAGCTCTCCGCCGAAACGGCGCAGCAGCAGGTGCGCCGTGGGAATGCCCAGGCCGAAGCCCGCGGTGGTCCGCCGGCGCGCGTCATCGAGCCGGAAGAACGGCGCCAGCACGTCCTCGAAATGATCGGGCGGAATGCCGGGGCCGTCGTCGCTGATCGCGATGATCCAGTCGCGACCGTCGCGATCGACCACCACCTCGGCCTGATCGGCAAAGCGGCTGGCGTTCTCGATCAGCGCGCGCAGCGCCAGCAACAGCGGCTCGCGATAGGTGCGCAGTTGCGCATGGTTCGGCACGGTGAGCCGCACCTTGTCGCCATAGGGCGCGACCAGATCGCGCACCGCCGCGCCCAGATCGACCAGTTCGGGCTGCGCCGTCAGGTGTTGCGCGCGCAGGAACTGCTGGAGTGACTGGAGCAGCGCTTCCATCTCGTCGGCGCTGTCCTCGACGATCTCGCGGATCTCGGCGTCCGCGATCAGCCCGGCTGCGACCTTCTGTCGCGCCAGCGGCGTGCGCAGGTCGTGGCTGATCGCCTCGAACGACTTGGCCTGATCCTCCATGAGCTTGGCGATACGATCCTGCATCTCGTTCATCGCATGGGCGAGATCGCGCAGGTCGGCGGGGCCGTTCTCGCGAATGGTCACGCGCCGCCCCTGGCCGATCGCCTCGGCCGCTTCGGACATGCGCCGCAGCGGCTGGGTCAGCAGGCGGATCGCAATCAGGCCGACGCCGAGACAGGCGGCAAAAGTCAGCAGGGTCATGACCATGGCGCTCAATGCGATCGGCCACATCGTCGAGATGTCGTGCGACTGGAAGTTGAGCCAGGCGCCGTCGGCCACCTGCATCGAGCCGACCAGATGCTGCCGGCCGCCGCGCTCGCGCAGCAGCGACAGGTGCAGCGGGCGCTTGGCGAGCCCTGGCTCCCAGGCGACGATCTGCTGGGCGATCGGCACCAGCGATTCCTGCGAATGCGGCACGGTCGGCCGCGCCGCCACGGCGATCCGCAAGTGCCGCGAGGTCATGATCGCCGCGGCCAGGGTCCCGTCGCGCAGATAGACGCGGTCGCTGACCACCAGCAGTTCGGCGATACGGCGGGCGTGGTCCTCGCGCAGGGTCTGCTTGTCGATCGCCTGGTAGAACAGCAGGCTGCCCACGAGCTGGATCACGCCGACGACAAGCAGGAGCAGCGCCGCATATGCTGACAGCCGCCTAGGTTGCAGCCTGGCCAATCGCTTCGCTTCCTCTCCCACGCCGCTCCGGCTCTCTTCCCGGATGTCGGCTTCGTCAATCGCGCCGTACACGCAGCAACGATTTGACACAGGAGTGCAGCATATCACAGGAGCGGTGCAAAGCCGCGCGATTGTTCCTAGATAGGCCCATGGCCGATCTCTTCGCGGGCGACATGCCCGCCCAGCCCCGCACCGACGAACCTGCTCCCGACGCCCCGCTGGCCGATCGGCTGCGCCCGCGCGACCTGTCCGAAGTGGTCGGGCAGGAGCATATCACCGGCCCCGAGGGCGCGATCGGGCGGATGGTAGCGGCGGGCCGCCTGTCGTCGATGATCCTCTGGGGACCGCCGGGCACGGGCAAGACCTCCACCGCGCGGCTGCTCGCCGATTCGGTGGGTATGCGCTTCGTCGCGATCAGCGCGGTCTTTTCCGGTGTCGCCGATCTCAAGAAGGCCTTCGCCGAAGCCGAGGTTGCCGCCAGGGCCGGCCAGCGCACCTTGCTGTTCGTCGACGAGATCCACCGGTTCAATCGCGCGCAGCAGGACGGGTTCCTGCCCTTCGTCGAGAAGGGCACGGTGACCCTGGTCGGCGCGACGACCGAGAACCCGAGCTTCGAACTCAACGCGGCTCTGCTCAGCCGCGCGCAGGTGCTGATCCTGCGCCGGCTCGACGCCGATGCCCTCGGCCGCCTGCTCGACAAGGCCGAGGCACTCGAAGGCCCGCTGCCGATCACCCCCGAGGCGCGTGAGGCGCTGATCCAGTCGGCCGATGGCGACGGACGCTTCCTGCTCAACCAGGCCGAGACGCTCTACGCCGCGAAGATCACGGAACCGCTCGATCCGGCGGGGCTCGGCGCCTTCCTCCAGCGCCGCGTCGCGGTCTACGACAAGGACCGCGAGGGGCACTACAACCTGATCTCCGCGCTGCACAAGAGCTTGCGCGGATCGGACCCGCAGGCCGCGCTCTATTACCTGGCGCGGATGCTGACCGCGGGCGAGGAACCGCTCTACGTGCTGCGCCGTCTGGTGCGCTTCGCCAGCGAGGACGTCGGCCTCGCCGATCCCGAAGCGCTCGTCCAATGCCTCGCTGCCAAGCAGGCCTACGAGTTCCTGGGATCGCCCGAGGGCGAGGTCGCGATCGCGCAGGCCTGCCTCTATCTGGCGACCGCGCCCAAATCGAACGCAGCCTATGTCGCGCAGAAGGCCGCCTGGCGCAGCGCCAAGGAAACCGGCTCGCTGATGCCGCCGCAGAACATCCTCAACGCGCCGACCAAGCTGATGAAGCAGATCGGCTACGGCAAGGACTATGCCTACGACCACGATGCCGAAGAGGGCTTCTCGGGCGCGAACTACTGGCCCGAAGAGATGGCGCCGCAGGCCTTCTACCAACCGGTCGAGCGCGGCTTCGAGCGCCAGGTGATCGAGCGCATGGCCTATTGGGACAAGCTGCGCGCCAAGCGGCGCGGGGAGTGACGGCGCGCTTCCGCCACTTCGCGGCTATCGATTGGTCGGGTGCCGCCGGAGAGAGGCACAAGGGGATAGCCCTGGCGATCTGTGCCGCGGGCAACGCTGCACCCGAATTGGTACGCCCCGGCCATCGCTGGTCGCGGCCCGAAGTGCTGGCCTGGCTGACCGAGGATATGCCTGCCGACACGCTCGTCGGGATGGATCTCGGCATCTCGCTCGCCTTCGCCGATCGCGACGCCTTCTTTCCCGGTTGGTCGGAGAGCCCCGCCGATGCCCGCGCGCTATGGGCGCTGATCGACAGCACTTGCGCCGACGATCTGCATCTGTCCGTATCCAGCTTCGTCGATCATCCCGAGATCGCCCGTCATTTCCGTCGCCACGGCGGGCGCGAGGGCGACTTGTTCGGGGGCGGCAGAGGCCGCTTCCGCGTAGCCGAGCTCGCGCAGCAGGCGATGGGCTGCAAGCCCTACAGCAATTTCAACCTCGTCGGCGCCGCACAGGTCGGCAAGTCCAGCCTGTCGGGCATGCGACTGCTGCACCGGCTGCAGGGCGACCTGCCCGTCTGGCCGATCGATCCGCTGCCCGCGAGCGGCTCGGTCCTCGTCGAAATCTACACGACGATCGCGGCGATGGCCGCGGGCCGGAGCGCCGGGCGATCGAAGATCCGCACCTTCGCGGAACTGAACCAGGCGCTCGCCGCGCTCGATAGCCGGCCCGTTCCCGGCGAAGGCGGGATCGACGATCACAAGAGCGACGCGCTGATCACCGCCGCCTGGCTGCGCCGCCACGGCACCCGCGCGGAACTCTGGGCGCCCGAAGGACTTACGCCGGGAATCGCGCGGACCGAGGGCTGGACCTTCGGGGCGGAATGACACAGATGTAAGCAGGAAACCGCCTCCCCGGGAAGGATCTCACGATGAATCGCACCTTGCTTTCGGGCCTCGCAGGACTGGCGCTGGCCACGGGCCTGGCCGGCCCCGCTTTCGCGGCCACGCCCGCCACGCAGACGAAGACGACGCCCCAGCCCTCGCTCGCCTGGAAGGCCTATGTCGAGAAGACCATCGCCGACTGGATGGCGATCTCACCCGCCGATGCGGTCTACCAGGGCGCGCATCAGTACGACGGCAAGATGCCCGACTGGAGCGAGGCCGGGCTCAAGGCCAGCGCCGACTTCTACCGCCGGGCGATCGCCGGCGCGAAGGCCTATAGCGGCCTGACCGGCGCCGAAGCCTTCGAGCGCGACTATCTGGTGCAGGTCTTCGAGGGCAAGCTGTTCTGGCTGGTCGATGCCGACCAGCCGCACAGCAATCCGGCCTTCTACGTCGGCGGCGGGCTCGATCCCAACGTCTACGTCAGCCGCGACTATGCCGACAAGCCGACGCGGATGAAGGCGATGATCGCCTTCTTCGAAACGATCCCCGCGGGTGCGCGGGCCATCCGCGCGAACCTCAACAAGCCGCTGCCGGCCAGCTTCATCAAGTACGGCGTCGCCGGCTTCGGCGGATTCGCCGACTACTATCGCGGTGATGCCCGCGCGGCCTTCGCCGACGTTGCCGATCCCGCGCTGCAGGCGAGGTTCCGCGAGACGTCGGAAGCCGCGGGTCAGGCGATGAAGGACCTGGCCGACTGGCTCAAGGCCCAGCCCGCCGCGCCCGAAGGCAGCTTCGCGCTCGGCGCCGCGCGCTTCGCCCGGATGGTCAAGGCGACCGAGGGTGTCGACGTGCCGCTGGCCGAACTCACCCGCGTCGGCCGCGCCGATCTCAAGCGCAACCAGGATGCGCTCAAGACCGCCTGCGGCCAGTTCGCACCCGGCGCGACGATCATCGCCTGCTTCGACAAGCTCAACGCCGACAAGCCCCAGGAAGGCCCGGTGGCGGCGGCGACGCGGCAGATCCCCGACCTGACCAAGTTCGTCCGCCAGCACGACCTCGTGACGATCCCCGGCACCGAGCAGGCGCTGGTGCGCGAATCGCCGCCCTACAACCGCCAGAACAGCGCCTACATCGATCCCGCCGGACCGCTCGAGAAGGGCATTCCCTCGATCTACTACATCTCGCCGCCCGATCCGGCCTGGTCGAAGGAAAAGCAGCTGGAATACATCCCCGGCGAGAAAGACCTGCTGTTCACTTCGGTCCACGAGGTCATGCCCGGGCACTTCCTCCAGTTCCTCCACTCGAACCGCACGCCCTCGCAGGTCGGCCGCCTGTTCGTCGGCTACGCCTTCGCCGAAGGCTGGGCGCATTACAGCGAGGAGATGATGGTCGAGGCCGGACTCGACGGCGGCGCGGCGGGCACGCGCGTCGGCCAGATCTCGAACGCACTGCTGCGCAACTGCCGCTATCTCTCGGCGATCGGGCTGCACAGCGGCACGATGACCCAGGCGCAATCGGACGAGATGTTCCGCAAGGAATGCTACCAGGGCGCGGGCACGGCCGAGCAGCAGGCAGCGCGCGGGACCTACGACCCGGCCTATCTGAACTACACCCTGGGCAAGCTGATGATTCGCAAGCTGCGCGCCGACTGGACCGCCAAGCACGGCGGGCGTTCGTCGTGGAAGGCGTTCCACGACCAGTTCCTCAGCTACGGCGGCCCGCCGGTGCCGCTGGTGCGCAAGGCGATGATGCAGGAACCGACCGCGAAGGCGGTGTTTTGAGGTAATCCTCCCCGGCACGGGGAGGGGGACCGCGACGCGAAGCGGCGTGGTGGAGGGGGCTCTCGGCTAAGGCTGTGCTTGCCGGATAACCCCCTCCGTCAGCCCTACGGGCTGCCACCTCCCCGTACCGGGGAGGATCAGAACACCCGCGTCAGCAGGTAGAACGCCGCACCCACCGCAGCCGAAGCCGGGATCGTGATGACCCAGGCGACCACCACGCTCTGCGCCACACCCCAGCGGATCGCCGAGGCGCGCTTGGCGGTGCCCGCGCCGATCACGCAGCCCGTGATCGTGTGCGTGGTCGAGACCGGAATGCCCAGCAGCGAGGCCGAGAAGACCATGATCGAGCCGCCGGTCGAAGCGGCGAAGCCCTGGTGCTGCGACAGCTTGGTGATGCGGCTGCCCATCGTCTCGATGATCTTCCAGCCGCCCGACATCGTGCCCAGCGCGATCGCGACGTAACACGAGATCGCCACCCAGTGCGGCACCTCGAACTTACCCGAGAGGTAGCCGGTCGAGTAGAGCAGCACGGTGATGATGCCCATCGTCTTCTGCGCGTCGTTGAGCCCGTGGCTCAGCGAATAGGCGGCCGAGGAGAACAGGTGGAGGAAGCGGAACGAGCTTTCGGCCGCGCGCGAGGTCGAATTGCGGAAAATCCACGAGGTCAGCAGCATGATGAACATCGACAGGATCATGCCGAGCACCGGCGACAGCACGATCGCGAGCAGGGTCTTGTTGAGGCCCGACCACTGGATGCCCTCGATACCGGCATGGGCCGTGCCCGCACCGATCAGCCCGCCGATCAGCGCATGGCTCGACGACGAGGGGATGCCCTTGAGCCAGGTGACGACGTTCCAGAACATCGCCCCGATCAGCGCGCCGAACACCACGCCGGGCGTGACCAGGTGCTGCTCGATCAGCCCCGAGCCGATCGTCTCGGCCACCTTGTGCAGCGCCGGAAAGATGATCGACAGGAAATAGGCGGCGAAGTTGAACACGGCAGCGAAGATCACCGCCTTGACCGGGCTCAGCAGCTTGGTCGCAACGACGGTCGCGATCGAGTTCGCCGCGTCGTGGAGGCCGTTGAGGAAATCGAACGCCAGCGCGACGAGGATCAGCCCGACGAGCAGCGGGAACGCCAACTCGTGCGTCATGCGTGATCGATCACGATGCCGTCGATCTCGTTGGCGACGTCCTCGAGCGCGTCGACGATGCGCTCGAGATGCTTGTAGATCTCGCGCACGACGATGAACTTCAAGGTCTCGTTCTCGCCGCACTGGGCGAAGGCCTTCTTCAGGCCGGCGTCGTGGATCTCGTCGGCATGGCCTTCCATGCGCACGAGGCGCTCGGTCAGCTCGTGCAGTCGCGGGCCGTTGCGCGCGACGTCGCGCAGCAGCGGCAGCGCCTCGGCGGTGACGCGCGCGGCATCGACGATGATCGCGGTCATGTCGCGCATCTCTTCGCTGAAATCGGCGAAGTCGTAGAGCGACACGGCGCCGGCGGCCGCGTTCATCTCGTCGACGGCGTCGTCCATCGCCCCGATCAGGCTGGTGATCGCGCCGCGGTCGAACGGCGTGAGGAAGGTCTTGCGCACGGTCTGCAGCACTTCGCGGATGATGTTGTCCGCGTCATGCTCGCGCTCGTGGATTTCGCGGATGTGATCGGCGCGCGCGCCGCCGCCCTGGAACAGTCGTGCCAGAGCATCGGCGGCGGCGACGATCGTCACCCCGTGCGCCTCGAACATATCGAAAAAATTGCCGGTTTTCGGCAGAAGCCGCTGGAACCACGCGAACATGTTACTCACCTTGGATTTTTGCGCGACGAGGTGGAACACGCCCGTGCGCCTGGCCGCTGCCTTGAATTCCGATGACGCGAAGGAGCGCATGAGATCGCGCAGGTCGGTCTCGTCGACCGCCTCCGCCGCCTCGGGCAATGTGAACCAGCGGCGTTCGCGCTGGCCCTGTTCCTTCCAACGATCGAGTTCGTCGGTCACCGCGAGCGGAAACACGTCGACATCGACCATCAGCGAGGCGCCGTTGTTGCGCCGCTTGCGATAGCGATAGGAGCCGAGCGGGATCGGGCAGACCGATCCGGCGATGCCCGCCTCTTCCTCGGCCTCGAGCGCCGCCGCCGCATGCGGCGCGACGCCCGTGGGCACGTTGCCCTTGGGAATCACCCACCGCCCCGTGCCGCGAGAGGTGATCAGCAGAATCCGCACCGACGCGTCGAGCGCGGATCCTTCGGTGCGATAGGGCAAGGCGGCAATCTGGCGGATGCGGTTTTCCCGTGCGGACTTCGAGTCCCTTGAACGCGCCGTTGCCCCAATCCGTTCAATGTTACAATTTTATTGCAGCATCAAACTGTGCGAAATCGAGCCGGACTGGCGCAGCGCGCCCGGCAGGGCCATATATCGGCCATGGAATCCGAAATTGCCACGCTCGGCCTGCTCGACGACGAAGAGATCGAACTCGACAATGCCGCCCTGCTTCTCAGCGAACTCGATCACGACGGGATCGCGCTCGAACCCTACTACGCGATGCTCGACGACATCGGCGATCGCCTCTCCGCTTTCACCGCCGCCGATACGCCGGCCGAACAGGGCGAGGCGCTGGCCCAGGTGTTCCACGACGAGTTCGGCTTTACCGGCGATTCCGACAGCTACGACGCGCCGCTCAACGCCGATCTGATCCGCGTGCTCGATCGCAAGCGCGGCCTGCCCGTCAGCCTCGCGCTGCTCTACGTCGCTGCTGCGCGCCGCATGGGCTGGCCCGCCTTCGTCACCAACACCCCCGGCCACGTCCTCGTGCGCCTCGGCGACGAGACGCCCTATCTGATCGACCCGTTCCACGACGGCGAGCCCGTCCCCGCCGACCGTCTCGCGGCGATGCTCGAAGGCGCGCTCGGCCCCGACGGCAAGCCGGGCCCGCAGCACGTCGCGCCGATGTCGAACCGCGCCACCCTGGTGCGCCTGCTGCTCAACCAGGCGACGCGCGCCGAGCGCGGCGGCGATCCGCTGCGGGCGATGGCGCTCTACGAACGCATGACCCTGTTCGCGCCCGACAACGGCGATGCCTGGTGGGAACTCGCAAGGCTCCAGCTGCAGCTCCAGAACGTCGATGCCGCGCGCGGCAGCCTCAGCGCCATGCTCGAGGTCACGCGTGATCCCAAGAAGCGCGAACTGATCACCACAACCTTGCGGGCGATCGCCGAGAGTTAGGAAATCCGCGGGCCCACGGTTCCGCGGCGGAACCAGAAGCTCCAAACCGCAAGGCTGCCGAGCACCACCAGCGCCAGGCCGACGGCGGTCATCACCAGGCGATAGAACAGCCCGCCGATCTTCGCCGCGTGAAGCGGATAGAAGGTGTAGTAGCCGCGCACTACGGCCGGCTGCGCCAGCGCGTCGCGCGCTTCGACAAGCTTGCCGGTGTCGGCGGCGAAGTAGAGCATGGTGCGGCCATTGGGCAGCCATTCGTCGGGCTGCTTCATGCGCAGGGTGATCAGGCCGTTGCCCTGGCGCGGCAGGCCGAGCGTGCGCAACTGGGCGTCCGGGAACCGCGCGTGCGCCGCCCGGATGATCGCCCGCCAGTCGGGGTTATCCGCCAGCTTGGTCTTGTCGACCTTCGGCGCCTTCCCCGCTTTCGCGATCATGGCCGGAGCCGAAGGACCGAGCGCCAGCGCCGAGACCGGGCGGAACACCATCGATGCGCCGGTATAGGTCACGAGCAGGACCAGCGGCGCGACCAGGATGCCGAGATCGCGATGCTGGCGCACGATCGCCGGCCGGCTCATGCGCTTGGGCCAGAGGCGGAATTCGAAGGTCTTGCGCGTGCGCCACCACAGGAACACACCGCTGATCGCGAAGAACACGCCGGCGAGCCCGGCCAGGCCGACCACGATCTCGCCGGTGTCGCCGGCGAAGAGGTGGTGGTGGAAATCGAACAGCCACAGCTCGGGCCGCTCCCACTGGCTCGACCAGCGCGTGACCAGATTGCCCGCCTGGTCGACATAGGCGCCGGCATCGCCCTTGAACGACAGCCGGTGCAGGCCGAACTCGTCGCTCGCGAAATTGATGCTGCGCGGACGCGCCGCCGGATCGGCCATGAGCCGCTCGACCGTCGTCGCGATCTGCGCCGTATCGGCGATCCGCGCATCGCCGGCGTGCGGCAGCATGATCCAGGCGTCCTCGTGCACGAGGATCGCGCCCGACAGGCCGAGCAGCGCGAGCACCAGCCCGAGCAGCCCGCCGATCCAGCGATGGAGGAGGTCGAGAGTCTTCAGGAAAGCCCCCTTAGAACCTGTAGTCCCACGACAGCGTGAAGGTCCGGCCGCGGCCCGCGAAGAAGGCGAGGTTGTCGGTCGGCAGGCGCGTATCGCTCGAATAGTCGATGTAGAATTTGTCGAACAGGTTCTGCACGCTCAAGGTCAGCCCGCCGAGACCTTCGGTCTGGTAGCGGATCGACGCGTCGGTGACGTTGTAGCCGCCGAAGTTGTTGCGCTGATCGGGGCGCGGCTTGCCGGCATCGGCGTTGAAGGTGCGCGACAGGTAGAACTGCGACTGCAGCACCGCCGAGATCGGCCCCTTGTTGAAGGTCGCCGAGAGATTCACGCGGTCGGGCGAGATGTTCACGCCGTCGAGATCGGTATCGACGATCCCGTCGGGCGCGTTGCGGGTGGCGTCGCTGTCGAAGCGGCCCTTGATGTGGGCATAGCCGACGCCGAGCTTGAGGCCGTCGATCGGGGTCTCGGTGCGCAGGTTGATCTCGATGCCCTCGATCTCGACCCGCTGGCGCTGGACGTCGAAGTTGCGGTCGGTGCCCTGGATCAGCAGCTGTCCCTTGTCGCTCGACGACCAGAAATAGGTAGCCGAAGCGTCGAGCGGCCCGCGCTTCACTTCGACGCCGATCTCGCGGTTGTTCGAAACGATCGGCTCGATGTCGAGGTAGTTGTCGATGTCGATGCCGGTCGTGTTGATCGCGCGGGTAATGCGGCCGATGTCCGGCACGGTGAAGCCCTCGGCATAGGAGGCATAGGCGCGGATACCGGCCCAGGGCTCGATGATGACGCCGCCGTTGATCAGCGCATCGCTGAACTTGGGCTTGCCGCCCGAGACGGCCACGCCACCGAAGGTCGCCGGATTGGTGCCGACCGCCGTCGTCGAAGCCAGGGTGCGGAAATCGTCGATCTTGATCTCGACGTTCTCCCAGCGCACGCCGCCGGCGAGGCGCAGCTTGCCGTCGAACAGCTTGAGGTTGGCCTGGCCGAACGGCGCGAGGCTGCGGAAATCGCTGGGCGGCACCCAGACGCGGCCCGTGGCGATCAGCGCCTGCTCGGTCTTGTCGAACAGCGCGTCGAAGCCGATCGTCGTGGTCAGCGCGTCGAGGAAGGTACGCTCGTAGCTGAACTTGGCGCCGAGCTTGCGCGAGCGGTTCTGCGACTGGTCGAACAGCGTGCCGATCGGCGCGATCGCCGGATCCTGGAAGGTCGCCTGAGTGACGACCTCACCGCCGAAGGTATCGCGGCTGCGGTTGAAGAACACCTGCGCCATCAGGTTGCCGCCAGCGACGTCGCTGTCGGTATAGGTCAGCGAGACGCTTTCGGTGCGATTGGCGGCCGGCTTGCCCGGCGGCGTGCCCGCGACGGCGCTGGTCGGGACGCCGGTCGTGCGATTGCCCGCCAGCGGCACGAAATCGCCGTCGACCTTCATCTCGAAGCGGCTGGCGATCAGGTCGAGGCGGCCGCTCGGCGTGACCTGGTAGCCGAGGCGCGCGAAGACGTTCGTCGTCTTCGAATCCTGCGTCTCGCCCTGCGTCAGGTTGAGCCCGACGCGACGATCCTGGCCGTCGTAGAACACACCGCGCTTCTCGTAGACCGCGCCCACGGTCATGTCGAAGGCACCCGCCTTGTACTGCAGCAGGCCGCCGGCCTTGTAGCCGATGCCGTCGCCGGTGAAGCCGTTGTCGGCGGTCGCCTGGAGCAGGGTGCGGCCCGACAGGCCCTCTTCCTGCGGCGCGCCGACGGTCACCTGGTTGACGATGCCGCCGGTGCCGCCGATGCCCTGCAGCGCGTTCGAGCCGAAGATCAGCTCGACGCGGTCGATGAAGAAGCCGTCGATGGTGAAGCCGTCGCGGCTGCCGTCGCGCAGCGGGGTCGACTGCGGGATGCCGTTGATCGCATAGAGCGGCGAACGCCCGCGCAGGGTCTCGCCCGCACCCGAAAGCTTCTGCCGCGTCGGCGAGAACGAGGGCGTCAGGGTCGCGACCGCGTCGGTCACCGAACCGCCGATCGTCATCTGCTGGTCGAGCACGTCGCGGCCGATCACGTCGACGGTCAGCGGCAGCGCGTTGAGCGGCAGCGCGGTGCGCGCGGCGGTGACGATGATGGTCTCGTCGGGCGCATCCTCGGCGAAGGCCGGCGAAGCGACGATCGCGAGCAGCGCGGAAGAGACGAGGAACGACGAACGAAGCATGGCAGGCAACCCCTGGAAATCAGGAGCGCCGCCTAGCCTTCAGTCGATGCTAATGCAATCGACTCTCATTAACTGACGCCACCACAACATAGACTGTGGCAAATTCACAACAATGTCAGCTCCGCGCGCCGAGATCGCCCTTGCCCAGGGTGCCGCTGGCCATCTCGAGCATGGCGTCGAGGCTCTTCTTCGCGGCGAGGCGCAGGCCTTCCTCGATCTCGATCCGCGGCTGGAGATCGCGCAGCGCGAGGTAGAGCTTCTCCATGGTGTTGAGCGCCATGTAGGGGCAGATGTTGCAGTTGCAGTTGCCGTCGGCACCCGGCGCGCCGATGAAGGTCTTGCCCGGCAGCGCCTTTTCCATCTGATGGATGATGTGCGGCTCGGTCGCGACGATCAGCGTGTCGCCTTCCATCGTCTTGGCATATTGCAGGATGCCGCTGGTCGAGCCGACATAGTCGGCATGGTCGATGATGTGCGGCGGGCACTCGGGATGCGCGGCGATCGGCGCTTCGGGATGCTCGCCCTTGAGCTTGAGCAGTTCGCGCTCGCTGAAAGCCTCATGGACGATGCAGACGCCCGGCCACAGCAGCATTTCGCGGTTGAACTTGCGGCTGAGGTAACCGCCGAGGTGCCGGTCGGGGCCGAAGATGATCTTCTGCTCGGACGGGATCTGCGAGAGGATCGTCTCGGCGCTCGACGAGGTGACGATGATATCGCTGAGCGCCTTCACCTCGGTCGAGCAGTTGATGTAGGTCAGCGCGATGTGATCGGGATGCGCCTCGCGGAAGGCCTTGAACTTTTCGGGCGGGCACGAATCCTCGAGGGAGCAGCCGGCGTCGAGATCGGGCAGGACAACGATCTTCTCGGGGCTCAGGATCTTGGCGGTATCGGCCATGAACTTGACGCCGCAGAAGGCGATCACCTCGGCATCGGTCGCCGCCGCCTTGCGGCTGAGCTCGAGCGAATCCCCGACGAAGTCCGCCAGGTCCTGGATCTCGGGCTTCTGGTAATAGTGCGCGAGGATCACGGCCTTGCGCTCCACGCGCAGGCGATCGATTTCGGCGCGCAGGTCCAGGCCGGTCAGATTGACGTTTTGCACGGTCATCGGAAGCTTTTCATCCCTCGGATCTTTGCCGCGCAGATAGGGACTGCGCCGCCAGTTCCCAAGGAGAAAATCGCCCCAATGAGCAAACGAGTCAGACGGTGACCATCCCCTCGGCCAGCGCGATCCAGGCCGGGATCCGCGCCACCGTCTCGACCACGACGTGCGACAAGGTCACCGCCAGCATCGCCGCCAGGGTTGCCTGATGGACGTGGCCGAGCACCTTGCGATCGTGGCGCACGACGATCGCGAAGACGCCGAGCTGCACCGCCAGCACCAGCCATTCGCCCCAGGGCATGATGAAAGGCATCGGCAGGATCCGCCCCAGCGCCGGCTCCATGATCATGATCAGCGCGCCCAGCATCAGCCGGCGATGCCATTCGGTCTGCCGCCGCCGCGCCACCGCGAAGGCGATCAGCGCCGCGAAGAAGGCCAGGCCGATCTGGGTCAGCGCGAGGAAGTAGGGCGGCGAGAAGAACGGCGGCTGGCGCCCGGCCGTGATCGCATGGAGTCCGGCATAGGACCCGGTGACGACCACCGCCGCGGCCAGCAGCACGCCGATCCAGCCGAGCCGCCGGTGCAGCGCCAGGTTGTCGCGCTGGATCAAGGTGGCCTGGGTCACCGACAGCGCCAGCCAGCACAGCATGACCAGCCCGTGCAGGTGGACGTGGATCGGCGCCAGCGCGGGCTGAACGAAGCCGCGCAAGGCGAACTGCACGAAACCGAAGACGATGAACGCGGCGATGCCGATCATCATCTTCTGCCAGAACGATTGATCGACCGCCGTTACCGGCGCGAGCGTTGCCATGATGAAGTCCCCCAACCCCAAATGTGCCGCGGATATTACCGCAGACCGGGCCGGCGAGGAAGGGCTTACTGGGAGGGCTTTCAGCCCGGCGCGGGCTCGCCGTCGAAGCGCACTTCGACCGTCACCGCGCCGAAGCCCGCGACCTGGAGCGGGATCGCCAGGTTCTGCCGCACCGCCTCCTTGGCGGCGGCGCGGGCGAGGCCCATCAGCACGGGGTTCGCCGCCTCGGCCGCGGCCTGGCGCTCGGCGAGTTGGGTGTTGGCCTTGGTCAGCCGCGCCTGCGCGCCCTGGGTGATCCACACGCCCTCGCGCAGATATTGCGCGCGGCCCTCGTCGAGGTTGGGCCGGCCGATCTGCAAGCCCGGCAACCGCACGTCCATGCGCTTCGCTTGCGGATTCCAGGTCAGCCGATCGCGGTTCATCGCCGAGAGGTCGATCGTATAGTCGACCCGCGTCGGGATTACCGCGACCTGGCGCGACTTGATCAGGCCGAACACCTGCTCGTCGTCGTTCGACACCACGGGCGAGAGCTGCGCCGAGAACACGGTCAGCCGGTTCTGCTTCTCGAAAGCGGTCAAGGTCGTCGCCAGCGGATCGCCCGCGGGCCGGGGGCCATAGGCGCCCCAGGCCAGCCACACCGCGAGGGCCAGTGCGACGACGAAGAGCAGCCAGGGCAGCGCCGCGGCCCGAGCAGGTGGGCGCGCAGGCTGCGGTCGGGAAGTGTCGGGCGGGTTCAGGCGGCGATCGTCCATGTCTGGTCAGAACGGACGACTCGCCCGCGGCGTTCCAGGTCGATCAGATGGGCGAGCACCGAACGCTCGGCCGCGGGCCAGAGCCGCGGGTCGACGCCCTTGTACATCGCCGGCACCATTTCGGCGATCTTGTGCGTGCCGCCCTCGATCTGGCGGACGATCTGGTTCTCGCGCTGGCGGCGATGGCCGATCATCCCGCGCACGAGCTGGCGCGGCTTGGTCACCGCCGGGCCGTGCGCCGGGTAATAGACGCTGTCGGCGCGGTCGTGGAGCTTGGCGAGGCTCGCCATATAGGCGGTCATGTCGCCGTCGGGGGGCGAGACCACCGAGGTCGACCAGCCCATGACGTGATCGCCGGTGAACAGCGCCCCGCTCTCCTCGAGCGCGAAGCACAGGTGGTTCGAGGTATGCCCCGGCGTCGCCACCGCGGTCAGGGTCCAGCCCTCGCCCGAAATGCTTTCGCCATCGGCCAGCACGCGGTCGGGCGCATAGTCGGGATCGAAGCTCGCGTCGGAGCGCGGGCCGTCGTCCGAGAGCACCAGCGGCGCGCAGCCGACGATCGGCGCCCCGGTCAGCGCCTTCAAGGGCGCGGCGGCGGGCGAATGGTCCTTGTGGGTATGCGTGCAGACGATCGCGACCAGCCGGGCCGTGCCGATCGCCGCGAGCAGCGCCGCGAGGTGATCGTCCTCGAGCGGCCCCGGATCGATCACCGCGACCTCGCTGCCGCTACCGACGACGTAGCTCTGCGTGCCGGTGAAGGTGAAGGCCGAAGGATTGGCGGCGAGCACGCGGCGCACCAGCGGCTCGAGTTCCTCGGCCGTGCCGACGGGCCAGGGTTTGGCGGGGAATTCCATGGGGTGCGATATGGGGCGATGGGCTGGGGTTGTCGAGGGTGGGTGGAACCTTGGGGACGGCTAATAGTACCCCAAGCGTCCCACAAAGAAGCTGCCGACGCGGGGATCGTCTTCGTCTGCTTCCATATCTTCACGGAAGCCAAGGCTAAGACGATCAGAGGTTACTCCGTCACTGTCGATCGCCACCGCCGGATCCAAACGTTTTAGAAGCAAAGTCCCTTCCTCCACGGGCATGCCAATCAGTTCCACCCCTTCCAGCATTGGTCGAGAGGGAGGGAAAAAGTCCATTGCCTCCAAAAATCCTCCCGAGGTGAAATGGCAGAAAAAACCCAGATCTTGATAGCTGTCGGTCGGAAGAAAATCCTCCTTACCACCAATCCCCAAATTACGATTGAACGTATGAAATTCGGCCGCCAACCGCGCCCTAACCTCATCTATCGACATTCCGAATTTTATATCGTTTACCCCCAGCAGAGGGGAAATTTTAAATATCATTTTATCAACCCCCTTTCTCGACTATATTGAAGCATTTGTTCAATTCCGTCATCGTATCTTGAGCCAAACTCCTTTCGCACGAGATCAATATCCATCTGCATGGCCGCTCTAAAATCACCCTTCGCAATTAAATCTCTCTGCGCCGCACGGAATTGATCTGCCTCCTTGGTTTTCAAGGATGTCAGAATTTTACGGTGATCTTCCTTGGTCATGGCGATTGTAGGACCATCTCCACGCGACAAGGAGGTCACTGCATCTCCTGGGATATGATGCGATTCGTATCCGGCTACACCTCTAACATGCCGGTGGGCCCCACCCCGCTGCACGACCCCATCGACAACCTTCAGGACGGTATCCTTGGTGACTTTGGAGGTGGCGAATGGCTTGGCAATCCGCGCCCCTCTCACCACCCCACCTACGACCGCACCGGCAACAAACTTGCCCGCCCCGAGAATCGGAACGTTACTTGCTAACGATATTGCGTCATCAAGGTCGGCATCGCCCTGTATAACATTGACGGTTGCGGCCCCCACGTCGATTACCGGATTGACCTTGCGGAAAGCCTTGACGATCTCTTTGTCGGCAACCTTGGACCTATGATTCAACAATACCCGATTGGCATCCAATCGGGCCTGAAAATCGTCCAGATCGGCCCGAACTGCCGCACTCGGGTTCGCCCCCGCCGCCTCACGCAAGCGATTGAGACCCGCCTGCCGCTTGTTCAATTCGAAGTAGGTGTCGGCATTGCCAGCCTGAGACGTACGATCACGAACGAACTCACTTCCGAACCCGGCATCGACACGCCCCGGCGCACTGGGCGTCGAACCGTTCTGATGGCTGGGACTGCCCGAGGCAGGCAGCCGAGGCCCTGCCTGCATGGGACGCCGGCCCGCCCGTGAGCGTTCTGAGGACTGACTGTGGCGTGCAGCAGCACTTGCACCCCAACTTACCGTCACGCCCGGAGCAGAGGTGAACCGCCCCAGTTCGTCGTGATAGGGATTGAACTTGCGCTCGACGCGCTCAAGCCACTGAGCGGTGGTCAATCGTTGCCCCGTTCGCAGGTAGTGATCGAACGCAAGACGATTTGCGGATTTGTTCTCGGCAATAGGGCCAATTGGCATGTTAATGCTCCCAGACTCGCAGGGAACATGATAAGAACATTCCTACATTTCAAATGAAATTTGTCCATATGGGTTAAATTTTGAAGTTACTCGATGCCATTTACATTCTGCCGCACCGAACTCCCGCAACCCTCCCATTCCCGTCATCCCCGCGAAGGCGGGGATCCATCTCCCGAGTTGGCGGCCAACACCACGGCAGCGATCGAGGAAACGCCGGCGATGGATCCCCGCCTTCGCGGGGATGACGGGTGAGAAGGGTAGGGCACAAGCGGGATGGGGCGAAGAGGATCACCGGCAATCGGGGCCACTCTACTGGCGTAAATCAAACACCTCCGCCTCTGGTCGCGAGAAAGCCTGGCCTAACACCGCAAGGGATGCTGAAACGCTCCGCGACAACGAAACGGGAGCAGGCCTCATGACCAAGACCGACGACCTGATCCTCGTGCTCGACGCCGGCACCACCTCGACCCGCGCCATGGTGTTCGACCGCACGGGCCGGCAGTGTGCGCTCGTGCAGCGGGCGCTGACGCAGTTCTATCCGCAGCCCGGCTGGGTCGAGCACGACGCCGGCGAGATCTGGGACGCGACGCTCGCCTGCGCGCGCGAGGTGCTCGGCCGGATTTCCGAGCAAGGGGGCGGCCGCGTCGCCTGCCTCGGCATCACCAACCAGCGCGAGACCGTGGTCGCCTGGGACCGCGCGAGCGGCGCGCCGCTGGCGCGCGCGCTGGTCTGGCAGGATCGGCGCACCGCCGAGACCTGCGCGGCGCTACGCGAGGCCGGGCACGAGGCCACGGTCCAGGCGGCGACCGGGCTGCTGCTCGATCCCTATTTCTCGGCGACCAAGATGCGCTGGCTGATCGACCAGGTGCCCGAAGTCCGCGCCGCCGCCGAGGCCGGGCGGCTGGCGCTGGGCACGGTCGAATCCTGGCTGGCCTTCAAGTTGACCGGCGGCGCGCACGTCAGCGACGCGACCAATGCCAGCCGCACGAGCCTGCTGCCGCTGGCCCTTGCAAAAAACGGCAGCACCTGGGACGCCGGGCTCTGCGACCTGTTCGGCGTGCCGCTGGCGGCGCTGCCCGAAGTGGTCGACAATTGCGGCGCGATCGGCACGACCCTGGCGGAATGGTTCGGTGATGAAATCCCACTCACCGGAATGGTTGGCGATCAGCAGTCGGCGACTCTGGGCCAGGCCTGCCTGGCGCCGGGCGAAACCAAGGCGACCTACGGCACCGGCGCTTTCGTGCTCGCCAATATGGGCAGCGCGGTGCCGCGTTCCGCCAATCGCCTGCTCGGGACCGTGCTGTGCCAGGTCGCAGGGCAGCGGACCTATGCGCTCGAAGGCTCGGTCTTCGTCGCGGGGTCGCTGATCCAGTGGCTGCGCGATGCGCTGGGGCTGATCGCCAGCGCGCAGGAGACCGAGGCGCTCGCGCGATCGGTGCCCGACAGCGGCGGGCTGGTCATCGTCCCCGCGCTCTCGGGATTGGGCGCGCCGCACTGGCGGCCCGAGGCGCGCGGGGCGATCACCGGCGCGAGCTTCGCCACGACCAAGGCCCACGTCGTGCGCGCCGCGCTCGAGGCGATGGCGCTGCAGACGCACGACCTGGCCGAGGCCTTCGCCCGGGACGGCGCGCGCTGGACCGCGCTGCGCATCGACGGCGGCATGAGCGCCAACGACTGGATCGCGCAGGACCTCGCCGACATGCTCGCACTGCCGGTCGAGCGACCCGACTTCGTCGAGACCACGGCGCTGGGCGCGGCCATGCTCGCGGGGCTGGGCGCGGGACTGTTCGGCTCGCTCGACGAGGCGGCCGCGGCGATGCGCGGCACGGTGCGGCGGTTCGAGCCGGCGCTGGACGAGGGCGCGCAGGCGGCAAGGCTGGAGCTGTGGCAGGAAGCGCTGGCGAAGGTGTGAGGGCTTTATCCTCCCCGGTGACGGGGAGGTGGCGCGCGCGGAGCGCGTGACGGAGGGGGTTCTCGACGAAACGCAGCTTCGGAAGGAGAGCCCCCTCCACCACCCGCTGCGCGGGCGGTCCCCCTCCCCGTTCCCGGGGAGGATGGCCTAACGGCTCGCCGCCCGGATCCGCTCGCGTAGCGCGGCGATCGCGCTCGGGGCCTGGGCGTCGTGATCGCGCCAGCCGTTGTCGAGCCGCATCAGCCGCGCATAGAAGCGCTCGGTCGCGCCGATCAGCACGCGGATCTCGGGATCGAGCAGCGCCAGCCGCTCGGGCTCGCCGCCGGCGGCGTCGGGCGAGAGGCGGCCGTGGCGGCGCAGCTGGAATTCGCTGAGTTCGCCCATGAAATAGGCGCGGTGGTTGAGCAGCCAGGCGATGGCGTGCATCATCCGCGTGGTCGTGCGCAAAGCCTCGCAGGACAGCGCGATCCGCGCGAGGTCTTCCTCGCGGCCGGCGTTCTCGATCCGGCCCGAGAGCATGAAGGCGGCGCGCACCTCGTCCGACAGCACCAGCGCTTCGCTGTAGAGGGCATCGATGATGCGCGGATTGATGGTCACCGGTTCTGTCATGGTCACGCCGGAATAGGCCCGCGCGAGTCCGTGTCGCAACCGGGATTTATCGCGATCGGCGATTCAAATTGGGACTGTGCAAAAGTGGAACAACGGTACTGCACGGCTCGTCGCGGACGGCGACGAGACGAGGGGTAATTGGGTCCGAAATGGTGAAGATTCAGGCGATGATGTCGGGGATAAGATAGTCCTCGACGATCGCGATCTGGTCCTTGAGCCGGAGCTTGCGCTTCTTGAGTCGGGCGATCTGGAGCTGATCGATCGCATTGGCGCTCGCCAGGGCATCGATGGCCGCGTCGAGATCGCGATGCTCGATCCTCAGCGCCTCCAGCCGCTTGCGCAGCTCTTCGTCGTTCACGCGGGCATTCTCCAAAGCACCGCCCGGGACCCTAGCGGTTCCGCCGGCGAAAAAGACCACATCCCCGCTTAACGCAGACTCGCCGCGTTTCGCCGAAATGTCACATTTACCACCTTCGCAAGATAGGCCGAATATGGTTCCCTGACAATCGCGCCGCACCCTTCGGGAACGAGTCGCTTCTCGGATGGTGGGCCCCAATAGGAGGACCCAACCCAATGGACGCATCGCATCTCAGCGCCCTGCAGCACAAGCATGCGGGACTGGAACGGCAGATCCAGGCAGAATTGAGCCGCCCCCTACCGGACGATACGGTCATTCAGTCGCTGAAGAAGCGCAAGCTCCGCATCAAGGAAGAACTCTCGCACATCTGACGGACTTTTTGCACGATGATGGCTGCGCGGTCCCGTGCCGCGTTTCCAAAGCCGTGGCTTTGGGCTAGTCGAGGCGCATGACCAGCGCAGCCGTCGCCGCCGCCAGAACGATCCTCAACCGCCTGCACGAGGTCATGGCCTCGCGCAGCCACGCCCAAGCGAAGCTCAACACCGTCGTCGAGGTGATCGGCGAGGGCCTCGATAGCGAGGTCTGCTCGATCTATCTGTTGCGCGAGGGGATGCTCGAGCTGTTCGCCACGCGCGGCCTGGCGCAAGAGGCCGTGCACGTCACGCGCATGGCGATCGGCGAAGGCCTGGTCGGCACGATCGCCGACAACGTCGAGACGCTGAACCTCGCCGAGGCGGCCGCGCACCCCGACTTCATGTACCGCCCCGAAACGGGCGAGGACCGCTTCCACTCGTTCGCCGGCGTGCCGATCGTGCGCAAGGAGCGCTGCGTCGGCGTGCTCTCGGTCCAGCACGTCGAGCCGCGCCGCTACGAAGAGGTCGAGATCGAGGCGCTGCAGACCGTGGCGATGGTGCTGTCCGAGCTCATCGCCAATGCCGAGCTCGTCGACGAGGACGACTATGCCAGCGCCGGCGCCCAGACCGGCTCCGAGCTGCTGCGCGGCCTGACTCTGGTCAAGGGCCTGGCCTCTGGCTGCGCGGTCTACCACCAGCCGCGCATCACCATCGAGCACGTCGTCGCCGAGGACACCGAGGCCGAGCGCCAGCGCGTGTTCCACGCCTTCGACAAGATGCGCGAGCAGATCGACCGCATGGCCGCCCAGGCCGAATTCGGCGTCGGCGGCGAGCACGAGGAAGTGCTCGAGACCTACAAGATGTTCGCCTACGACGAAGGCTGGGCGCGCCGGATCAACGAGGCGATCGATTCCGGCCTCACCGCCGAGGCGGCGATCGAGCGCGTGCAGCAGCGCACGCGCATGCGCATGCGCCAGATCGACGATCCGCTGCTGGCCGATCGCATGCACGATCTGGAAGACCTGTCGAACCGGCTGCTGCGCATCGTCTCGGGCCAGCTCGGCACGGCGGCGAGCAAGGGGCTGCGCAACGACGCGATCCTGATCGCGCGCAACCTCGGCCCGGCCGAACTGCTCGAATACGACCGCCGCCGGCTCAAGGGCGTGATCCTCGAGGAAGGCTCGCTGACCGCGCACGTCGTCATCGTCGCGCGCGCGATGGGCATTCCCGTGCTCGGCCGCATCCGCGGGCTGCGCGGCCAGGTGCGCGAGGGCGACGCGCTGCTGCTCGACGGCGACCAGGGCACCTGCACGGTGCGCCCGGCACAGGCGCTGACCGAGGCCTTCGAGGCACGCTTCGCCAAGAGCCGCGAGCGCCAGGCCGCCTATGCCCTGCTGCGCGACGTCGAGCCGGTCAGCAAGGACGGCCAGCGCATCACCCTGATGATGAACGCCGGCCTGCGCGACGACATGCCGAACCTGACGCTGACCGGCGCCGACGGCATCGGCCTGTTCCGCACCGAGTTCCAGTTCCTCGTCTCGGCCACCCTGCCCGCGCGCGAGCGGCAGACGCGGCTCTACCGCGAAGTGCTCGAGGCCGCGGGCGACCGGCCGGTGGTGTTCCGCACGGTCGACATCGGCGGCGACAAGGTCCTGCCCTACCTGCGCCACGACGACGGCGAGGGCGAGGAGAACCCGGCGATGGGCTGGCGCGCGATCCGCGTCGCGCTCGAACGCGAGGGCCTGCTCAAGGCCCAGGCGCGCGCATTGCTCGAGGCCGCGGCCGGACGGACGCTCAACGTCATGTTCCCGATGATCTCCGAGCCCTGGGAATTCGACGCGGCCAAGACCGTGTTCGAGGGCCAGCTCTCGTTCCTCAAGGCGCGCAAGAAGCAGTTGCCCGAGGCGATCCGCTATGGCGCGATGCTCGAGGTGCCGGCGCTCGCCGAACAGCTCGACGTGCTCGCGCCCAAGCTGTCGTTCCTGTCGATCGGCACCAACGACCTTACCCAGTTCCTCTTCGCCGCCGATCGCTCGAACCCCAAGCTGGCCGAGCGCTACGACTGGCTGAGCCCGTCGATCCTGCGCTTCATCCGCCGCACGATCGGTTCGCTCGAGGGCCATGCGGTCGATCTCACCGTCTGCGGCGAGATGGGCGGCCGCCAGCTCGAGGCGCTGGCGCTGCTCGGCGTCGGCATCCGGCGGCTGTCGATCACCCCGGCGGCGATCGGGCCGATCAAGGAGCTCGTGCGCAAGATCGATCTCGGCGCGATCAAGGCGGCGATGGACGGCTGGCTGGCCACGCCTCCGCCGAGCCTGCGTGCGGCGCTCGAGGACTGGACCTGCAAGCACGGCATCACCTGCGACTGATCGCGCCGAGGCTTCCGCCTGGCGTGGGCGCGCGGTCCACAGGCTTGTGTCACAATCGCAGCGAGCGCAAGGGCGCGGGCTTGACTTGACGGACGGGAGCGCGTTTCTCTGCGGGTCTTACGGGCGCAAGCTTCGAACTCCGATCGGGACCGGGATGGCCGAACAGGATCTACATACGCCGCAGGTACCCTTCGATTTCCCCATGAGCGTGGGCGCACGGCTGCGCCTGGCGCGTGAGAAACAGCGACTGAGCCGCGCCGATATCGCCGCGCGCACGAAGATCGCCGAGCGCCATCTTGCCGCGATCGAGGAAGAGCGCTTCGCCGATCTTGCCTCGAGCACCTATGCCGTCGGCTTCTCGCGTGCCTATGCCCGCGCGGTCGGCCTCGACGAGCGTGAGATCGCGCAGGCGGTGCGCGTCGAACTCGACATGGTCGACGAGGTCGAGGTCGCACCCAAGCCCACCTTCGAGCCCGGCGATCCTGCCCGCGTGCCCAGCGTGCGCCTCGCCTGGGTCGCCGGCGCCGCCGCACTCGCGGTGGTCGCTGCAGTGGTCGTGTTCTGGGGCAGCTACATCTTCCCCGCGGTCTCGCTGCCCGACCTGCTCAAGGAAACGCCGCCGCCCGCCGCCAAGAAGGCCGTCGCCGCGGCTCCGGCCGCCCCCGCCGGCCCGACGGCGCAGAGCCCGGTCACGATCACGGCCAAGGAAGCCGGCGTCTGGGTGAAGATCACCGATGCCAGCGGCAAGAAGCTGTTCGAGAAGCAGATGGCCCAGGGCGAGAGCTTCACCATCCCCACCGATGCGGCCGAGCCCAAGCTGCGCACCGGCTGGCCCGATGCCCTGGCCGTGACGATCGGCGGGCAGCCCGTCGCGCCGCTGGCGGACAAGCGCGTGGTCACCACCGTGCCCGTTTCGGCCGCAGCCCTGCTCGCGCGCGGACTGCCGGCCCCTGCCCCGGTCGCGCCTCCGGCAGCAGCCCCGGCGGCGCCCGCCCAGGCCGTGACCGCTCCCGCGCAGACTACACCGGTACAGGCCGCACCCGCGCGGGCTGCACCGGCACCGGCCACGACCCAGCGCAATGTGCCCACCGCGCCGGCAGCGCGCCCTAGCACCGCGCCGGCCGCACGGGCGACGCCCGCTCCGCAACCGTCGCCGCGTGCGACGCGGCCGCCGCTGACCTTGCCGCCGGTCGCGCCGGAGCCTGCCCCCGCCGCGCCGGCGGCCGAAGCTTCCCCAGTTTCGCAATAGGCAAGGCTCGACACCGCCGCGTGGCTGCGGCAAGCAAGGTTGCGACCGCTTGGTTAATGCCAGGTTAGGTCGGTCGCAGGCAGGCCATGACGATGGTCTGAGGATACGGGAACAGGTGCGATAATGACGACATGGCTCGGGCGGGTCCGCCCGGTGAAGGCGGCGACTATGTCCGCCCTGGCAGTGGTGCTGTTCGGTTCGATGCAGGTCGCCTTCGTCTCGCCGGCCTTCGCGCAGGACACCATGGCCGAAGCGCGCATCCGCAAGATGGAAGCCGAAATCCGCGCGCTGCAGCGGCAGGTGTTCCCCGGCGGCGACGGCAAGTTCTTCACGCCCGAGATCGGCTCGGGCCAGACCACGACCGCAACGCCCAACGCCCCCACCAGCACGCCCGTCACCGACCTGCTGACGCGCATGGAAACGCTCGAGGCACAGCTCCAGCGGCTGACCGCGCAGGTCGAGCAGACGTCGAACCGCGTCTCGCTGATCGAAGCCCGCCTGGGTCCGGCGCCGACCGATGCCACCGCGGCGGCCACCGACCCGACGACGGTGCCGGCGACGGCGATCGTGACGCCCACCCCTACCCCGGCGGTAGCGGTGACTCCCACGCCGAAGCCCGCGGCCGCAGTGACGCCGGCCCCCGCCGCGACGCGCCCGGCGGCAACGACGCCCGCGGCCACCGGCCCGGCCTCGGCCCAGCGCGTCGCCGCCGTGCGCGCGATCCAGAAGCCGGCTACCAACGACGCCGGCGACGACGAATACTCCTATGGCTTCCGCCTATGGGAAGCGAAGTTCTATCCCGAGGCGCAGCAGCAGCTGAAGATGTACGTCGACCGCTATCCGCGCCATTCGAAGATCAGCTATGCGCGCAACTTGCTCGGCCGCGCCTATCTCGACGACGGCAAGCCGCGCGACGCCGCAACCTGGTTCCTGCAGAACTTCCAGTCCGACAAGACCGGTGCGCGCGCCGCCGACAGCCTGCTGCTGCTTGCCGACTCCATGCGCCAGCTCAAGGACACGAGCCGCGCCTGCATCGCGCTCGCCGAGTTCGCCGAAACCTATGCGACCGAGGCGGCCGGCCGGCTCAAGAGCCAGTACGACGCCACGCGCAACGGGGTGAAGTGCACCAAGTAAGGTGGCCGATCTCGATCCGGCGCTGATCAGCCGTTTCGCCGAGGACCTGGGCGCGCTGCGCCGTGAGCCGGGCAAGCTCGGCATTGCGGTATCGGGCGGCCCCGACAGTCTGGCGCTGCTGCTGCTCGCCAAGGCAGCCCTGCCCGGCGCTATCGCGGCTGCAACGGTCGATCACGGCCTGCGCGCGGAAAGTGCTGCCGAAGCCGCCGCGGTGGCCCGTCTCTGTGCCGAGCTCGGCGTGCCGCATGCGGTACTCGCGGTCACGGTGGCAGAGGGCAACGTCCAGTCCGAAGCCCGCGCGGCGCGTTATGCGGCGCTGGCCGAATGGGCCGGAGTACAGGGCCTCGACGCGCTGTTGACCGCGCATCACGCCGACGACCAGGCCGAAACACTGCTGCTGCGGCTCAACCGCGCGAGTGGCGTCGCCGGGCTTGCCGGCACCCGCGCGCGCGGTCAGGTGCCGGGCAGCGCCCTCCCCCTGCTCCGGCCGCTGCTGGGCTGGCGCAAGGCGGAGCTCGAAGCGCTCGTCGCCGCGGCCGGCATCGACGCCGCGCAGGATCCGAGCAATGCCGACGATCGCTTCGATCGCGCGCGGTTGCGCAAGGCACTGCAGCAGGCCGACTGGCTCGACGTCAGCGCCGTGGCGACAAGCGCCGGCCATCTCGCCGATGCCGACGCCGCGCTCGAATGGGCGGCGCGGCGCGAATGGAGCGAATGCGTCTCGACCGAAGGGCTCGGCGTGACCTACCGCCCCCAGGCGCCGCGCGCGATCGCGCTGCGCGTGCTGGCGCGGATCGTGCTGCAGATCGACGGCGAGGAACCGCGCGGCGGCGCGGTGGCGCGACTGTTCGATAGCCTGCTCGCAGGTCAGACCGCGTCGATCGGCGGTCTCGTCGTCCGGCCGGCGCGCGGGGTATGGACCTTCATGAAAGCGCCGGCGCGGCGAAACCCATCCTCCCCGGTACGGGGAGGTGGCAGCGCGGAGCGCTGACGGAGGGGGTTCTCCTCCTCACGCAACGTGTCGTGGGCGGATAGCCCCCTCCACCACACCGCTTCGCGGTGCGGTCCCCCCCCCCCCCGTTCCGGGGAGGATGAACCCTCAGCTCGTCAGTGAATCGCCCATGCCCACCTGCTTGCCGCGGGTGATGTAGACCTTGTCGCCGACCTTGGTCTGCTCGAACACCTTCTTGGCGAATTCGAGCGGCATCGAGATGCAGCCGTGGCTGGCATAGCCCCAGCGGACGTTGCTCGCGTGCAGCGCGACGCCGTCGTTGGTTAGCCGCTGCATATAGGGCATCTCGGCATCGTAGAGGTTCGAGGTGTGGTGCGCCTTCTTCTGCATGATCGGGAAGACACCGAGCGGGGTGGGCTTGTCCTGGGTACCGAGCAGCACGGCCGAAGCGCCGATCTCGTAGCCGCCCTTGAAGATCGACAGTACGCGCGCGTCGAGGTCGACCGTGATGACGATCGGGCCCGCCGGCACGTCCTTGTCGTCCCAGTGCCAATCGCCGTACTTGATCGCACCCTCGATCGGCAGGATGCGCTTGATCGTGAAACCGTCGTCGGCCGCCGGGCTCGCACTGGCGGCGGGAGTGGGCGTTGCAGCGGCGGGGGCCGGAGCCGCCGCGACTTGCGCTGCGGGAGCCTTCTGCACGGGCGCGGCCGGCGTCTTGTCCTGGTTGGCGACCATCATCGTCCCGGCCACCGCGGCCAGGCCGACGAATGCGGCTCCCAACAGGACTCGTCCGTTCAACAGGCTCGGCATCGCGTATCTCTCAAAGCTTTGTGCAAACCCCTATGGCACGCCTTGCGTTAACAGCCGCTAACCGTGCGCGCCGAAGGCATCGGCGATCGCGGTGGTGATCCGCAGGGCCAGCTCCTGCGACCGCGCGAGCGGGTCGATGAAGTCGCGGTGGATCGCGGCATAGGACGTCGCGCCCTCGTCGGGATAGTCGCTGGGCTGGGCCACGTCGAAGTCACCGATCTTGGGGAACGAGATCGGGAAGGCCCGGCGCAGCTGGCCCAGCGCCTCGTCGATGCGCAGGGTGAAGACCATCTCGATCACGTCCTCGCGACTGATGTCGTTGGCGCGGCTGAACGGCGGCACCATCACCGCGCGCAGGAACATGTGCTGGAACAGCGCGATGCGGATCGACTGGAGCACGCCGAGGTTGCGCCGCGCGTGCTCGCGATCGGCCAGCGGCGCTTCGTCGGGCACCAGCGCGAGCAGGCGGTGGAGCTTCAGCGAATCCACACGCAGGCGCGAGGCGAAGCGACGGAACACGCCGGCGCGGTCGTCCTTGGTCAGATACTCGCCCAAGGTCAGGCAGGCATCGGCGATGTGCTGCTCGTTGCCGCGATAGGGCCGGCTGGCCCAATAGGCCGAGTTGAACAGCTCGCCATAGGCGGCGACGGTCTTGATCGAGGCCAGCGCGTTGGAGGCGCGCACCAGTCGCACCAGCTGGCGCCCGCGCGCGCTGTCGCGCAGCAGGGTGGCGATCTCCTCGCGGTTGCCCTCGGCGGCCGTGCCGATGCCGGCGATGACGTTGACCGGATAGCCGAGCTGCTGGAGGATCGCGTTGTGCGGGATCGCGCGGATCTGGCGCAGGCTCATGGTCCGGTCGGCGGCAAGGTCCGACTGGCGGCGCGACTTGCGACTGCCGGTGTCGTTGAGCATGCCCAGCCCGAAGGCGGTCAGCGCACGCGAATAGGTCGCGCTGGCCAGATGCTCCTGCTGCACGCGGCGCACCGCGCGGTAGAAGTCGAGGCTGAGGTCGGTGCGACGATAGAACGGATCGGTCGGCGCATTGACGTCGGCCTCCCACAGCGGTTGCTCGGCGAAGCGCGTGAGCGTCGCGAAGGCCAGCTCGGGCGAGCCGAAGAACAGGTAGCCGTCGCCGCCCTGGAACGAGACTTCGGGTTCGAGCTTGATCCCCGCGCGCAGGAAGCGCCGGCGCGCCCAGGGCGACATCGGCCAGGCCAGGCGATCCTCGATGCCCGAGGGATGCGCGCCGCGGCCCATCGATTCGCCGTGGGTGTTGAACACCAGCGCCGAGACGTCGGTCAGCCCGTTCGCCGCCATGGCTTCGGCCAGGCGGCCCTGCAGCCGCTCGATCGCCAGCGCTGCCGGGATCTGGCCGACGAAGCGGCCGGCATCGGAAAAGCCCGTCTGGATCGAGACCCGGCCGCGCTTGCGCGCATATTCGCGGTAGGCCTCTTCCTCTAGCACCGCGTCGAGGAAGCGCCCGCCGTGTTCGAGCGCGCTCTCGGTCTCGAACAAAGGCGAGACGTCGACCTTGTCCTCGATGCCGAACAGCCGCGCGAAGTAGAGCGCGGCGAGCACCGTCGTCGGCTGCTCGCACTCGGCGACGAGCATGCGGATCGGCGCGTCGGCATCCACATGCGCGAGGATCTGCGCCATCGCCAGGAACTGGCGCACGGCGGTCGAGTTCTCGATCGCCAGCGCCGCGAAGTTCGAACGCAGCGGCTTCGCGGAAGCCAGCATCTCGCGCATCTTGACCAGCGCCGCCTGGCTCGCGAGGTCGAGCTTGCCGTCGGGGTCGATGCGGCGGCGGATCGCGTTCTGCAGCTGCGAGCTGTTCACGCGGAAGTGGATCCAGCCCATGCCGAGCCCGTCGGCACGCATCGAGGCGGCGACGACGAGCAGCACGCGCGCGATGTCGGCATCTGCGGTGCGCGCCTCGTCCTCGAGCTCGGCGATCACCGGCGCAAGGCTGACGAGGCGGTCGGCGTGATCCTCGGTCAACTGGTTGGCGGCCGCCGAGACCGCGGCGGGATCGGTCAGATCCTCGCCGAAGATCTCGACCATCTTGTCGGTATGTGCGCCGGCGCGTGCCAGCCGGTCGGCGATCGTCGGCGCGGCATCGCGCAGGGCCGCGGCATAGCGCGACAGGCGCAGCGCCTTCTCGATCAGGCGATAGCGCACCGAGGTGGCCCAGCCGATGTCGGTGCGGCCGTCCATGTCGTAGCCGACCCAGCTCGCGAGCCGCACGGGCATCGGCTGGAACGAGCGCCAGCGCTTGGGCCAGCGCGCGGCGGCGACGTCGAACAGCAGGCCGGCGATGCGGTCGCGCGCGTCCTGCGCCCGCGCCATGGCGGCCATTGCCGCCTCGTGCTCGGTATCGAGCGTGATGTGGTCGCGATCGTGCGGCGCGACGCAGGTGGTCTGCTCGCTGATCTCGCCCGAAGAGGCCGACTGCGCGACCGCCTCGGTCTGCGCCTTGGTCAGCAGGAACGTCGGGTGCGCGGTGAACACAACATGCGCGAGCGGGCGCTGCCAGCGCGCGGCGAAGGCGGCGAAGTCCTCCTCGCCCGCCAGGTCGCGCAGCCGCTGCTCGTTGGCCGCGGGCTCCAGCGGCGAGACCAGCCGATGCAGCCGCGCGGCGCGGGCGCGCAGGCCCTCGCATTCGAGCTCGGCGACCAGCGCCTCGACCGCATCGAGCGAGAGCTCGCCGCTTTCGAGCTGGCGCGACAGCTCGAGCCCGAGCTGGAACACCGGATTGAACAGCGGCGTCTCCGCCGTGCGCGCGTGCAGTTCCTGCAGGCGGCGGTCGAGATCGGCGACGCCGGGAGCCACCGCGCTCATGCCCCCATCCCGGTCGAACGAAGCCCGCTCGCTGCGCGTGCGGCAGTCTCGATCGCGGCGACGTCGGGCGCGCCCTTGGGGACGACCCACGATCCGCCGACGCAGAGCACCGCGTCGAGCGCGAGCCATTCGCGCGCAGTGGCGAAGCTGATCCCGCCGGTCGGGCAGAAGCGCACCTCGCCGAACACGCTGGCGAGCGCCGACAGGGTCGGAATGCCGCCCGAGGCCGCGGCTGGGAAGAACTTGAAGCGATTGAGGCCGAGATCGAGCCCGCGCATGATATCGCCCGAATTGACCGTGCCCGGCAGGAACGGCACGTCCGCCGCGATCGCCGCGCGGCCCAGCGGCTCGGTCAGCCCCGGCGAGACGATGAATTCGCTACCCGCTTCGAGCGCGGCGTCGAGCTGCGCGGGGTTGAGCACGGTGCCCGCGCCGACGATCGCGCCGGGGACCTGCTTCATCTCGCGGATCGCGTCGAGCGCGGCGGGGGTGCGCAGGGTGACTTCGAGAACCGGCAGCCCGCCCGCGACCAGCGCCTGGGCGATCGGCAGGGCATGGGCGACGTCCTCGATCACCAGAACCGGGATGACCGGGGCCGTGAGCATGATGGTTTCGATGCGGCTCATGCGGATGCGTGCTCCCTGGCAAAGGCGGCCGCGGCGCCGAACAGGCCCGGCTGCGGATGGGTGACGAGTTTGATCGGTACGGTTTCCATGCGCGCGCGGTACCGCGCCTTGTCGCAAAACCGCGCGTGGAAGCCGCTCTCGGGAATCAGATGCAGCAGGCGGTTGGTCAGCCCGCCGGTCAGCGCGACGCCCATGGCGCCGTGCGCGAGCGAGAGATCGCCGGTGGCCGCACCATAGCTGGCGAGGAACAGGTCGAGCGCTTCGATCAGCACCGCTTCCTCGCGGCCGATGGCGGCTTCCCATAGCGCCGCGTCGTTGCGGCTCTCTCCCGGCGACAGCGCGCGGACCACGTCGCCGAGGCCGGGCCCCGAAACCACACGCTCGACCGAGGTACGGCCGTATTTGGCGCTCAGCACCGCGCTGACCCGCTGCTCGGTCTCGTCGAGCGGCGCGAAATGGATGTGCGAGCCTTCGGTCTCGAGCACGATCGGCCCGGCGGCGGTGCGCTGGAGCACGGCGACGCCGAGCCCCGTCCCCGGCCCGAGCACCGAGATCGCGCCGTGATCGGGCAGCGACACGTCGGGGCCGCAGACGTGGACGAAATGCTCGGCCCCCAGCGCGTGCACGGCATGGGCCATCGCACCGAAATCATTGAGCAGCAGGACGTGATCGAGACCGAGGTCCTGTTCGAGCGTATCCGGGTAGACCACCCAGTCCGAATTCTTGAAATCGACCGGACCGCCGGTCACCGGCCCGGCGATCGCCAACGACGCGAGCCGCGGCAGGGGCTCACCGAGTTGCTCGCCATAGGCGTGCCAGGCGCTGGGCAGCCCCGCATGGTCTTTCGTCGGCAGGATCACCGGCTCGCCAAGCGAGACGATCCGGCCCTGCGCGATCTCTGCCAGCGCGAAACGGGCGTTGGTCCCGCCGATGTCGCCGACGACAATACGCGTCACGTCAGGCTTCACAGCAGGGCTCACAGGCCGGCCAGCTCCAGCATCGCCGATCCGCCCTGCTCCGCCCCGCCGGCCATGTGGCGGAATACGGCGAAGAGCTCACGCCCCATCCCGGCCGTGGCCTCGTGGCACTGCGCGGGCGTACGCCCCGAGAGATCGCTCAACACTTCGAGCGTGCCGTCCTCGGCGCTCAGCCGTACGAGATCACCGTCCTGAAGCAATGCCAGGGCGCCGCCGTTCAGCGCCTCGGGCGTGATGTGGATCGCCGCGGGCACCTTGCCCGAAGCACCCGACATGCGCCCGTCGGTGACCAGCGCGACCTTGTGGCCACGATCCTGGAGCACGCCGAGCGGCGGGGTCAGCTTGTGCAGTTCGGGCATGCCGTTGGCGCGCGGCCCCTGGAAACGCACGACGACGATTACGTCGCGATCAAGCTCGCCCGCCTTGAAGGCCTCGGTCACACCCTCCTGCGTGTCGAACACGCGCACCGGCGCCTCGATCGTCCAACGCGCCGGATCGACCGCGCTGGTCTTGAAGGTGCCGCGGCCGAGATTGCCCTGGACCAGGCGCATGCCACCATCGGCGAGGAACGGATCGGACACGGGGCGCAGGATCGAGGCATCGCCGCTCGTCTTGGGCGTATCGCGCCAGGCCAGCGCCTCGCTCTCAAGCCAGGGCTCGCGCGCATAGTCGCCCATGCCGCCCTCGGCCACGGTCAGCACGTCGGCGTGCGCCAGCCCGGCGCCGAGCAATTCGCCGATCACGTAGCCGATGCCGCCCGCGGCGTGGAAGTGGTTCACGTCGGCGGCGCCGTTGGGATAGACATGCGCGATCAGCGGCACGACGGCGGACAATTCGTCGAGATCCTCCCAGTCGAGCTGAATCCCGGCGGCGCGCGCCATTGCGGGCAGGTGGATCGCATGGTTGGTCGAGCCGCCCGTCGCCAGCAGACCGACGCAGGCGTTGACGATCGCCTTCTCGTCGACGACCTGCGCCATCGGCCGCGGATCGGGTCCGTTGCGGCCGATCTGCGCCAGCCGGTGGACCGCGGCGCGGGTCAGCGCCTGCCGCAGCGGCGTGTTCGGCGGCACGAAGGCCGCGCCCGGCATGTGGAGCCCCATCAGCTCCATCATCATCTGGTTCGAATTGGCCGTGCCGTAGAAGGTGCAGGTGCCCGGCGAATGGTAGCTGGCGCTCTCGCTGGCGAGCAGCTCGGCTCGGCCGACCTTGCCTTCGGCATAGAGCTGGCGGGTCTTCTGCTTCTCCTTGTTCGAAATGCCCGATGGCATCGGCCCGGAGGGAATGAACACCGCGGGCAGATGGCCGAAGCGCAGCGCGCCGATCATCAGGCCGGGAACGATCTTGTCGCAGATGCCCAGCAGCGCCATGCCGTCGAACATCGCGTGGCTCATGGCGACGGCGGTCGACATGGCGATCGTGTCGCGGCTGAACAGCGACAGCTCCATGCCGTCGAAGCCCTGGGTCACGCCGTCGCACATCGCCGGCACGCCGCCCGCGACCTGCGCCGTGGCGCCGACCTCGCGCGCATAGAGCTTCATCTGCTCGGGATAGCGGCCATAGGGCTGATGCGCCGAGAGCATGTCGTTATAGGCGGTGACGATGCCGATGTTCGGTCCGCGACCGGTCGCGATCGAATCCTTGTCTTCCAGCGCCGCGGCAAAGCCGTGCGCGAGGTTCGAGCAGGACAGGAAATCGCGGCTGCCGTGCTTGTCGCCCTCGCGCGCCATGAGATCGAGATACCGCGCGCGGCTGTCGCGCGACTTCGCAGCGATTCTTTCGGTGACGCGGGCGACCTCAGGGTTGAGATTGCTCATGGCCGTACCTCCTGACCTTGCCATCCCCTGGCACACCCTCTGCCCACAACGCTTCTTTTGGCTACTCGTGCCATGTGACGCCGTCGCGCTCGGCGAGGGCGATCGCTGCGGATGGCCCCCAGGAGCCCGCCGTATAGTTCTTCGGGGTCGCGCCCTGGTCTTCCCAGGACGCGCGGATCGCATCGACCCAGTCCCACTGCGCTTCCACCTCGTCACGGCGGACGAACAAGGTCTGATCGCCCTCGATCAGGTCGAGCAGCAGCCGCTCGTAAGCGATGCGACGTTCCTTGCCGGCGAAGGCGTTCTGCATGGCGATGTTGAGCGGCACCGGCCGCAGGCGGATCCCGCCGCGATCGAGCCCGGGCACCTTGGCCATCAGCGACAAGGTGATGTTCTCTTCGGGCTGGATGCCGATGACCAGCCGGTTGGGTTCGGCCTTGGCGCCGCCCTTCTTGCCATTGGATCCGGCGAAGATCGAATGCGGCACGGGACGGAACTGAACGACGATCTCGGTCACGCGCTCGGGCAGTCGCTTGCCCGTGCGCAGGTAGAAGGGCACGCCCTTCCAGCGCCAGTTGTCGATGTGCGACTTGATCGCGACGAAGGTCTCGGTGTCCGAATCCTTGCCGAGTTCGTCGTCGTAGCCGGGCACGGCCTGGCCGGTAATGGCGCCGGCGCGGTACTGGCCGGTCACGGTCTCGTCGGGCCCGACGCGGCGCAGGCTGCGCAGCACTTTCACCTTCTCGTCGCGCACGGCCGTGGCATCGAAGCTCGACGGCGGCTCCATCGCCACCAGCGACAGCAGCTGCAGCATGTGGTTCTGCACCATGTCGCGCAGCGCACCGGCATCGTCGTAGAACGAGACGCGCCCTTCGAGGCCGACGGTCTCGGCGACGGTGATCTGGACGTGATCGATATGCGCCGCGTTCCACAGCGGCTCGAACAGGATGTTGGCGAAGCGCAGCGCCAGCAGGTTCTGGACGGTTTCCTTGCCCAGATAGTGGTCGATGCGGAAGATGCGGTCCTCGGGAAAGGCGCTGGCGACGGCATCGTTGATGTGCCGGCTGGTTTCGAGATCGGTGCCGAGCGGCTTTTCCAGGCACATGCGCACGGTGTCGCCGGTCAGTCCCGCCTTCTGCAGCCCGTGGATCGTCGGCTCGAACAGGCTCGGCGCGGTCGACAGGAAGATCGCGAGCCCCTGCTCGGGCTTGCCGACCTTGTCGGCCAGGGCGGCAAAGCCGTCCTCCTGGGTCGCATCGAGCGGCTGGTAGTGCAGGCGGTTGAGGAAGGCGCCCACGCTGCCGCGGCGTTCGGCCGGCAGGAACTTTTCGAGCGCTTCGCGCGCGAACTGGCGGAAGGCCTGGTCGTCGAGATCGGAACGCGCGGTGCCGATGATCTCCAGACTCGGCGGTAGCAGATCGTCCGCGGCGAGCGCGCAGAGCGAGGGCAACAACATGCGCTTCGACAGATCGCCGGTAGCGCCGAAGAGAAGAAGCCGGTCCGCGGTGAAACTCACTCTTGAATCCCCTGCCGTAAGCGCTGCACTGGTAACCGTCCCGGCAAGCCCCCCATGCGTGTTGTTTCGCACACGCAGCATGGCACGGCAAGGGTCGGCCAAGGTAGTCGCCACGGAGGCAACGCGTGAGCAAGCACTATGATGCTCTGATCCTGGGCGGCGGACACAACGGCCTCGTCTGCGCCTTCTACCTCGCCCGCGCGGGGCTGCGCGTGCGCGTGCTCGAACGTCGGCATGTGGTGGGCGGCGCCGCGGTGACCGAGGAATTCGCGCCCGGATTCCGCAATTCGACCGCGAGCTACACGGTCAGCCTGCTCCAGCCCAAGGTCATCGCCGACATGAAGCTGCACGAACGCGGCCTGCGGATCGTCGAGCGGCGGCTGTCGAACTTCCTGCCTTTCGACAACGACTACCTGAAGCTCGGCGGCGGCATGGATCGCACCCGCGCCGAATTCGCGCGCTTCTCACCGCGCGATGCCGAGGCCTATCCGGCCTACGACGCGGCGCTCGAAAAGGTCGCCGACGTGCTGCGCGGGCTGGCGCTGGAGATTCCGCCGAACGCCGGCGGCGGCCTCGGCGAACTGGTTGCGGCGGCGCGGCAGGGCTGGCCGCTCGGCAAGCTCGACCTCGCTGCACAGCGCGACCTGCTGGCGATCTTCACCAAGTCGGCGCGCGAATTCCTCGACTTCTGGTTCGAGGACGACCGCATCAAGTCGGCCTTCGCCTTCGACGCCGTGGTCGGCAACTGGGCCGGGGTCTCGACGCCGGGCTCGGCCTATGTCCTGCTCCACCACGTCTTCGGCGAGGTGAACGGCAAGAAGGGCGCCTGGGGCCATGCGGTCGGCGGCATGGGGGCGATCACCCAAGCCATGGCCGCGGCCTGCCGCGACGTCGGGGTCGAGATCAGTGTCGAGGCACCGGTGGCGCGCGTGCTCGTCGACGGCGGCAAGGTCGCGGGCCTGCAGCTCGAGAGCGGCGAGGAAATCATGAGCCCGCGCGTCGCGGCCAATGTCGGCCCTGCGCTGCTCTATCGCCGGATGATCGACCCCGCCGATCTCGACGCCGATTTCCGCCGGCGCATGGCCGGCTTCAAGACCGGCTCGGGCACATTCCGCATGAACGTCGCGTTGTCCGAACTACCCGATTTCAGCGTGCTTCCGGGCAAGGTTCTGGCCGATCACCACACCGCCGGGATCGTCATCGCCCCGGGGCTCGACTATATGGACGCGGCCTGGGACGATGCCCGCGCGCACGGCTGGTCGCGCGAACCGATCGTCGAGATGCTGATCCCCTCAACGCTCGACGACAGCCTGGCCCCGCCCGGTGCGCACGTCGCCAGCCTGTTCTGCCAGCAGTTCGCCCCCGAACTGCCCCCCAATCCTGATGGCAGCGGCAGATCCTGGGACGACGAACGCGAGGCCGCGGCCGATCGCATCATCGACACGGTCACGCGGCACGCGCCCAATTTCCGCGCGAGCGTGATCGCGCGGCAGATCCACTCGCCGCTCGATCTCGAACGCAAGTTCGGCCTGATCGGCGGCGACATCTTTCACGGCCGCATGAGCCTCGACCAGTTGTGGTCGGCACGCCCCGTGCTCGGCCACGGCGACTATCGTGGGCCGATCAAGGGGCTCTACCTCTGCGGCTCGGGCGCGCATCCGGGCGGCGGCGTGACCGGCGCGCCGGGGCACAACGCCGCGCGCGCGATCCTGGCCGACCGCTCGCGACTGTGGCGCATGTTCGACAACTTCCCGTTGTCACAATAAGTCCCTAGAACCGTCACATGGCACTCGATGGCGTCCACCTGCTCGAACACATCCAGACCCCCGCGCTCGCGGTCGCGCGCGGGCAAGTGGTCTTCGCCAACGCCGCGGCCAAGGCGCTGCTCGGCAGTCACATCGTCAGCCAGGACGTGCGCATCGCCATCCGCAATCCCGAGGCGGTCTCGGTCATTCTCGACGATGCCGGCGGCTCGGCGCGGATCGACGGGCTCTCGGTCGGCGGCTCGGTCTGGGAAGTCGATTGCCAGGTCGTGGGTCCCGGCGAGCGACTCGTCACGCTCTACGACCTCTCGGTCCAGGCCAGCACCGCCCGCGCCCATGCCGATTTCGTCGCCAATGCCAGCCACGAGCTGCGCACGCCGCTCGCCGCGATCATCGGCTATGTCGAAACCCTGCTCACGCCCAAGGCCGGCAACGATCCCGCCACGCGCGAGCGCTTCCTCGAGATCATCCGGCACGAGGCGCTGCGCATGCAGCACCTGGTCGAGGACCTGATGTCGCTGTCGCGGATCGAGGCGGTCAAGCACGAGGTCCCGTCGGACGAGGTCGACATCGCCGTGCTCGCGCGCGAGGTCGCGGGCGAGTTCCGCGAAGGCACCAACGTCTCGGTCGGCGCCAATTGCGAGTCGGCGATCATCGCCGGTGATCGTGGGCAGATGGCGCAGGTCGTCCGCAACCTGATCGACAACGCGCTCAAGTACGGCAAGCCCGGCGGTCCGGTCCATGTCACGCTCGAAGCGACGCATACCGGCTGGCTCTCGGTCACGGTCCGCGACGAGGGCGAAGGCATCGCCCCCGAGCACCTGCCGCGCCTGACCGAGCGCTTCTACCGCGCCGACACCAGCCGCAGCCGCGCGGCCGGCGGCACGGGCTTGGGCCTGTCGATCGTCAAGCACATCGTCGAACGCCACCGCGGCCGCTTCGACATCACCACGCGGCTCGGCGAGGGCACGACGGCCTCGATCATGCTGCCCTTGCGCAAGGCCTGATCGGACTACCGTCACCATTCAGACGCATTAAAGTCACATTTTCCGCCGCGTCATGTCGCTGAAAAGACACGAGATACCCGGTCGAGACGTGCTCGACGCACGGCAGACGGCGAATTGTTTCTTATTGTTTCTACGAAGATGACCTAAAGGCTGGCTTGGCGCAGCGACTGGCCCTCGCCTGCCTTGGGGATTCATCATGAGCAAAGCCCGATCCGTCTCGATCCCGGCGATCGCCGTCGCGCTCGGCTGGGCCCTGCCCTCGCAGGCGCAGACCGCCGACACCGCGGCGGTGCAGCAGGAACTGGCGACGATGCGCGCGCAGATGCAGCGCATGGCCGAACGGATCGACCAGCTCGAGAGCCAGCTCAACACGGCCAATGCCAAGGCCGACGCCGCCACCCAGGCCGCCGCGAGCGCAACCACTGCGGCGACGGCAGCCACGACCGCCGCCGCCAAGGCACCGCCGATCAAGGTCGCCTGGAAGGGCGCGCCCGAGCTGTCGGCCGATGGCGGCTGGAGCTTCAAGCCGCGCGGCCGCATGCAGCTCGACGCCGGCTACATCGATGCGCCCGCCGGAATCAGCGCGGGCCCCGAACACCTCGGCGTCGCGACGCGGATGCGCCGGCTCTACTTCGGCTTCGAAGGCACGATGCCCGGTGGCTTCGGCTATCGCGTCGAGGCCGACCTCGGCAATTCGGACGTCACGCTCACCGACGTCTACCTGACCTACAAGGCGAACAAGGACATCACCCTCGCGCTCGGGCACCAGAAGCCGTTCTGGGGGCTCGAGGAGATGACCTCGGACAACTTCACCTCGATGCTCGAGCGCGCGAGCTTCGCCACGGCCTTCGGCTTCGAGCGCCGGCTCGGTCTCAGCGCGACCTATTCGAGCGAGAAGCTGCTGATCCAGGGCGGGATTTTCTCCGACGACCTGCCCGCGCTGGCCGTCGACACCGATCGCAACTGGAGCCTCGACGGCCGCGTCGTGGCCATGCCCAAGCTGGGCAACGGCACCCTCCACCTCGGCCTGTCGGCGCATTTCCACGACCTCAACCGCACCGCCAACGGCGTCCGCTATCGCGCGCGGCCGTTCCTGCGCACGACCGACGTCCGCCTGGTCGACAGCGGCGCCTTCACCGCCAGCGGCGAGCGCCTGTTCGGCGCCGAGCTCGCCTATATCGCCGGCCGCCTGCATGCCACCGGCGAGGGCTATCAGGTGACGGTGCTGCGTCCGGGCCTGGCCGATCCCACTTTCCGCGGCGCCTATGCCGAAGTCGGCTATCTGCTGACCGACGACGAGACCGGCTACAAGGCCGGCGTCTACGATCGGATCAAGCCGCGCCGTCCCGTCGGCAAGGGCGGCATGGGCGCCCTCCAGCTCAACGTCCGCTACGACTGGCTGGACCTCGCCGACGCTGGGATCAACGGCGGCGTGCAGAAGACCGCAGGCGTCTCGCTGATCTGGGTGCCGATCGACTATGTCCGATTCGTCGCCAACTATGGCCACATGTGGCTGCGCGATGCTCCGGTGACCGCCGCGGGCAATCCGAACTATTCGGTCGACGCCTTCGGCATGCGCGCGCAGATCGATTTCTGATTCGAAGCTGGCTGCGACACCTCCCGAACGCCGCTCTGCCGCCAAGAACGGCCGCGCCGGGGCTTCCTTTGCGCCCCCGCCCCGCTAAGCTGTCCCAAAGCGGTCCGAATGCCTTATTTGCAGGGTCCTCGACGCGTCACCGTTTTGTCATGGAACTGTCATCATAGGCCAATAGGAGCGCCCCATAACCGGAGGCTAAGGGGTCTTTCCATGGGTATCATCCGTAATCTCGCCATCGCTGCCGTTTCCACGATCGCACTCGCCGCTTGCGGCAGTTCGGGTGGCGGATCCGCGGGATCGCGCGACTTCGTCCGCGCCGTCGGCTCCTCGACCGTCTATCCCTTCGCCACGGCCGTCGCCGAGAAGGCCAGCGCCGGCGGCAAGTCGCCGGTGATCGAATCGACCGGTACGGGCGCGGGCATGAAGCTGTTCTGCGCCGGCGTCGGCGCCAGCCACCCCGACATCGAGAACGCCTCGCGCCGGATCAAGAAGTCCGAGTTCGAGGACTGCAAGAAGAACGGCGTGACCGAGATCGTCGAGATCCAGGTCGGCCTCGACGGCATCGCCTTCGGCGAGGCCAAGGGCGGCCCCGGCATGGCGCTGACCCCGGTCGACGTCTACAAGGCGCTCGCCGCCAACCCGTTCGGCAAGCCCAACACCGCGAAGCTGTGGAGCGAGGTCAATCCCGCGCTGCCGGCGATCCCGATCCTGGTCTACGGCCCGCCCTCGACCTCGGGCACGCGCGACGCGCTGGCCGAGCTGATCCTGACCAAGGGCTGCGAAAGCGATCCGGCGATGAAGGCGCTCAAGGAGTCGAACGCCGACCAGCACAAGAAGGTCTGCACCGAGATCCGCGACGACGGCGCCTATGTCGACTCGGGCGAGAACGACAACCTGATCGTCCAGAAGATCGCGCAGAACCCGAAGGCCATCGGCGTGTTCGGCTTCTCGTTCCTCGAAGAGAACATGGATAAGCTCAAGGGCGTGACCATGTCGGGCATCGAGCCGACCTATGCGACGATCTCGGACTTCACCTACCCCGGTGCGCGTCCGCTGTTCATCTACGTCAAGAAGCAGCACCTCAACGCCACCCAGGGCCGCCTCGCCGCCTATGTCGCGGAATGGGCCAAGTCCTGGGGTCCCGACGGCTACCTGAAAGCCAAGGGCATGGTCATCGCTCCCGAAGACGTCCGCGCCAAGAGCGCCGACATCGCGGCCAAGATGACCCTGCTGGACCCGGCGAGCCTCAAGTAAAGGCCGGATAGCCCCTTACCATGACCTCGAACATCGTCCTCGCGGCGATCCTCGCCTTGGGCCTCGTCGGCTGGTTCGCCGCGCGGTCCAAGGCCCGGTTGCTCTACACCGGTCGCGGCTCGCTGCATTCGATGCCCGGCTATCACGGCTGGTACGTCGCGCTGTGGCTGATCGTCCCGGCGCTGATCGCCTGGCTGGTCTGGCAGGCGATCATGCCCGGCCTCGTCGAATCGGCGATCCTGGCCCAGCCGATCGCGGCCAAGCTGCCGACGATCGACATGGACCGCGCCGCCGTGCTGTCCGAGGCCTGGAACCTGGCGCGCGATCCCAACGCGTCGGCGTTCAATCCGCTGGCCACCGAATTCGCCGAGCCGCTGCGCGATCTCCAGTTCCGCTATGCGATGATCGGCGGCCTGCTCGCGCTGGTGCTCGCCTTCGCCGGCGGCGCCTATGCCTTCACCCGCGTTCGCGCGGGCTTCCCGGCGCGCACGCGGACCGAGCGCACGGTGATGTTCCTGCTGCTGCTGGCCTCGCTTGTCGCGATCCTGACGACGATCGGCATCGTCGTCTCGCTGCTCTACGAGACCGGCCTGTTCTTCAGCCAGATCTCGCCGATCGACTTCCTCACCGGCCTGCACTGGGCGCCCAAGGATGCCGCCGACGGCGCGGACTTCGGCGCGGTGCCGCTGTTCTGGGGCACGATCTACATCGGCGCGATCATCGCCATGATCGTTGCCATCCCGCTCGGCCTGATGAGCGCGATCTACCTGACGCAATATGCGACGCCGACGGCGCGCAAGGTGCTCAAGCCGATCCTCGAGATCCTCGCCGGCATTCCCACCGTGGTCTACGGCTACTTCGCCGCGCTGACCGTGGCGCCGATGGTCCGCGACTTCGCCGAGATGCTGGGCAAGGACAATCCCTCGACCGAGAGCGCGCTCGCCGCGGGCCTGGTCATGGGCGTGATGATCATCCCCTTCGTCTCGTCGATGGCCGACGACTCCATGGCCGCCGTACCGCAGGCGATGCGCGACGGCAGCCTCGCGATGGGCGCGACCGAGAGCGAGACGATCAAGAAGGTGCTGCTGCCCGCCGCCCTGCCCGGCATCGTCGCCGGCGTCATGCTAGCGGTCAGCCGCGCGATCGGCGAGACGATGATCGTGGTCATGGCCGCCGGCGCCTCGGCTCGGCTGTCGGCCGATCCGTTCGATTCGATGACCACGGTGACCTACCAGATCGTCCAGCTGCTGACCGGCGACCAGGAGTTCAACAGCCCCAAGACGCTGTCGGCCTTCGCGCTCGGCCTGGTGCTGTTCGTCATCACGCTCATCCTCAACATCGTCGCGCTGCGCGTCGTGAAGCGGTTCCGTGAAGCCTATGACTGACAACTGGCAATCCGCCGCGGCGCAGCGCCGCCTGGCCAAGCGCCACGCCGCCGAGCGCCGCTTCCGCGCGCTGGGGCTCGGCTCGATCATCGTCTCGCTGCTGTTCCTCGCGATCCTGCTCTTCACCATGGCGAAGAACGGGCTCGGCGGGCTCAGCATCGATTTCATCCTCGGATCGGATTCGACCGACGCGACGACGGCCGGCGTGTGGAGCGCGGTCAAGGGTTCGCTGCTGACCATGCTGGTGACCCTGGCGCTGTCGTTCCCGATGGGCGTGCTCGCCGCGATCTACCTCGAAGAGTTCGCACCGAAGAACCGCTGGACCGAATGGGTCGAGGTCTCGATCAACAACCTCGCCGCCGTGCCCTCGATCATCTTCGGCCTGCTCGGCCTCGCGGTGTTCATCAACCTCGCGCATCTGCCGCGCTCGTCGCCGCTGGTCGGCGGCATGACCCTGGCGCTGATGACCATGCCGGTCATCGTCATCTCGGGCCGCAACGCGATCAAGGCGGTGCCGCCCTCGATCCGCGACGCCGCGCTCGCCGTCGGCGCCAGCCCGGTGCAGACCGTGTTCCACCACGTCCTGCCCCTGGCCCTGCCCGGCATCCTCACCGGTACGATCATCGGCATGGCCCGCGCCCTGGGCGAAACCGCGCCGCTGCTGATGATCGGCATGCGCGCCTTCGTCTCGACCCCGCCGGGCGGGATCACCGATCCGTCGAGCGTGCTGCCGATGCAAATCTTTCTGTGGTCTGACGAAATCGACCCCGGTTTCGTCCAGAACACCTCGGCAGCTATCATCGTGCTGCTGATCTTCCTCTTGGCGATGAATGGCCTCGCCATTTATCTGCGCAACAAGTTCGAGACCCGCTGGTAGACATGGAAACGACCCCGAAAATCTCCGCGCGCAACGTCGACGTCTTCTACGGCGCCAAGAAGGCGATCGACAACGTGTCGATCGACATCAACGAAGGCATCGTCACCGCTTTCATCGGCCCGTCGGGCTGCGGCAAGTCGACCTTCCTGCGCACGCTCAACCGCATGAACGACACGATCGCCTCGTGCCGCGTCGAAGGCGCGATCAAGCTCGACGGCGAGGACATCTACGACGGCCGCATGGACGTGGTTCAGTTGCGCGCCCGCGTCGGCATGGTGTTCCAGAAGCCCAACCCCTTCCCCAAATCGATCTACGAGAACGTCGCCTACGGCGCGCGGATCCACGGCCTGGCCGCGGGCAAGAGCGAGATGGACGAGATCATCGAGAAGGCGCTGCGCCGCGCCGGCCTGTGGGACGAGGTCAAGGACCGCCTGAACGACGCCGGCACCGCGCTGTCGGGCGGCCAGCAGCAGCGCCTGTGCATCGCCCGCGCCATCGCGGTCAGCCCCGAAGTGATCCTGATGGACGAGCCCTGCTCGGCGCTCGACCCGATCGCCACGGCGCGCATCGAGGAACTGATCGACGAGCTCAAGGAGCGTTACGCGATCGTCATCGTCACCCACTCGATGCAGCAGGCTGCGCGCGTCTCGCAGCGCACGGCCTTCTTCCACCTGGGTTCGATGGTCGAATACGGCGATACCGACGCGATCTTCACCAATCCGCGCGAGGAGCGCACCAAGGACTACATCACCGGCCGCTACGGCTGACGGGGAAAGCACAATGGCAGAACATACCGTCAAGGCATTCGACAGCGAGATCAGCCAGCTCCGCGGCCTCATCGCCGAAATGGGCGGCCTCGCCGAAGTCGCGATCCGCGACGCGGTCGACGCGCTCGCCCGGCACGACGAGGACAAGGCCAAGCAGATCGTCGCCGCCGACGCGCGGATCGACGCGCTCGAGGCCGAGGTCGATCGGCTCGCCGTCCGCGTCATCGCGTTGCGCGCACCGATGGCCGACGACCTGCGCGACGTCATTGCCGCGCTCAAGATCTCGGGCGTGATCGAGCGCATCGGCGACTATGCCAAGAACATCGCCAAGCGCGTCGGCCACATGGAAGGCCGCGCCAAGATCGGTCCGCTGACCCTGGTCCCCGCCATGGCCGAGATCGCGCAGGGCATGGTCCGCGACGTGCTCAACGCCTATGGCGCGCGCGACAGCCTGCTGGCGATCGAGGTGATCAACCGCGACGAGAAGCTGGACAATTTCTACAACAGCCTGTTCCGCAACCTCGTCACGCACATGATGGAGAACCCGGCAACGATCTCCAGCGCCGCGCAGCTGCTGTTCGTGGCGCGCAATCTCGAGCGCATCGGCGACCACGCTACCAACGTCGCCGAGATGGTCTATTTCGCCGCGACCGGCCAGTACTTCTCCGAGAAGGATGGTCCGCGCGACACGAGCGGGGTGATGTAAATGAAGCCGTCGATCCTGGTCGTCGAAGACGATCTCGCGCTCTGCGAACTGCTCACCTGGAACCTCGGCGCCGAAGGCTACGAGGTCCGCTCGACCGGCGACGGCGAGGAAGCCCTGCTGATGGTGCGCGAACAGGCGCCCGACGCGATCATCCTCGACTGGATGATCGAGCAGGTCCCCGGCATCGAGGTCTGCCGCCAGCTCCGCAAGGACAAGGCCACCGCCCGCGTGCCGATCCTGATGCTCACCGCGCGTGGCGAGGAAGAGGACCGCATCCGCGGTTTCAAGACCGGCGCCGACGACTACGTCACCAAGCCGTTCAGCCCGCGCGAGCTGATGGCCCGTGTCGAGGCGCTGCTGCGCCGCAGCCGCCCCTCGCTGGCCGGCGACGTGCTGGTGTTCGGCGACCTCGAGCTCGACTTCGCCTCGCACCGCGTGCGCCGCAAGGGCGAGGCGCTGCACCTGGGCCCCACCGAGTTCAAGCTGCTGCGCTACTTCATGGAGCGCCCGAACCGCGTGCTCTCGCGCCAGCAGATCCTCGACGGCGTCTGGGGCATGGATTCTGACATCGACGAGCGTACGGTCGACGTCCACATCCGCCGCCTGCGCAAGGCGATCAACCGCGACGGCGAGGCCGACCCGATCCGCACGGTCCGCGCCGCCGGCTATTCGATGGACGCTTCGTAAGCTCATCCTCCCCGTGTCGGGGAGGATTTGACAAGCCCACCGCTCTTCCCATACCGCGCCTGTAGAACACCTGTTCAGCAGGCGGGAGAGCGTCCATGTCCAAACTGACCTTCGGCTATCTCTACGATTTCCGGAATCCGCCGCAATGGCGCCGTCCGTGGGAGCAGCTTTACGCCGAGACGCTCGACGTCATCGCCGAGACCGAAGCGCTCGGCTTTCAGGGCGCCTGGCTGCCCGAGCATCACCTGGCCGAGGACGGCTATCTGCCTTCGCCGCTGGTCGCGCTCGCTGCGGTGGCCGCGCGCACCAAGACCATGCGGATCGGCACCGGCATTGCGCTCGCGCCGCTCTACAACCCGGTCCGCTTCGCCGAGGATGCGGCGCTGGTGGACATCCTCTCGAACGGCCGGCTCGATCTCGGCCTCGCCATCGGCTACCGCAAGCGCGAGACCGACGCGATGGGCGTGGACTTCACCAAGCGCGGCGCCCGCTTCGACGAATTCCTCGAGATCGTCACCCGGCTGTGGGCCGGCGAGACCGTCGACTTCGCCGGCAAGCATTTCCAGATCGAGGGTGCGCAAGTGCGTCCGCCCGTGTCGCGCGGCGGCATCCCGCTCTACCTGGGCGGCTTCGCGGAAAAGGCGCTCGAACGCGTCGCGCGCTATGCCCAGGGCTATGTCGGCAGCCCCGACGTCTGCGACATGTACGTCGAGAAGCTGCGCGAACAGGGCAAGGACCCGGCTTCGGCGCGAATCCGCGTCACCGGCCTGACCGTCGTCGTCGCGCGCGATCCCGAGGCGGCGATGGCCGAACTCGCGCCGCACTTCCTTCACGTCAACAACAGCTACAGCGAATGGAACGCCGAGGACCAGGCGCTGGGCATGCACGGCATGAAGGTCAAGACGCTTGAGGAATACAAGGCCAGCGGCGATCTGCAGATCCTGACGCCCGAAGCGGCGATCGCCATGTTCAAGAAGATGCAGGCGCGGATGCCGCTCGAGCACTTCATGATGGCCATGCCCGCCGGCCTGCCGCCCGAACGCTTCCTGCACTACGCCAGGGACTTCGCACAGGACGTGCTGCCCGCTTTCGCCTGAGAGCAAGCCGCGCGCTTGCATTCCCCGCCCCGCTCCGCTCTACCGACGCGATGGGGGTCACGCCGGGAACACGCACGCCGACCGATGAGCGCGGGTCGCAGTCGCCGCAGTCGGTGACGCGCGTCATCCGCATTCTTGAGGCGCTCTGCACGAGCCCAGGGCCGATGAGCCTGGCCGATCTCGCGCGCACCCTCGGCGCGCCCAAGTCGAGCCTCGCGGCGCTGCTGCGCGGGCTGGCCGAAGAGGGCTTCGTCATGGCCGCAGAGGGCGCCTGGCAGCTCGGCCCCGGCGCCTTCGGCCTGTCGAGCGCGCTGCTCGAAGCGCGGCGCCGGCTGCAGAGTTCGGACCTCGTGCGCGAAGGCATGCGCCGGCTGGCCGAGCGCTGCGGCGAGACCGTGCTGTTCGGCGTCGGCGACGAGGACGGCGAGACCTTGACCTATGTCGACGTGATCGAGAGCCAGAAGACCGTGCGCTTCATCGTGCCCGTCGGTGATCGTCGCCCGCTCTACTCGACCGCCGGCGGCCGCGCGCTGCTCGCCGCGGGATCCGAGGACGCCCTGCGCCGCTATCTCGATCGCGTGAAGCCCGAGGCCTTCACCGCCGAGACCCTGACCGGCAAGCGCGCGCTCGTCGACGCGATCGCCACCGCGCGCGGGGCCGGCGTCGCGCAGACGATCGACCAGGCCTCCGAAGGCGTCACCGGCACCGCCGCGGCGATCCGCGACGCCGCGGGCGGCGTGCTCGGCGCGCTGATCGTCGCCGCGCCGAGCCTGCGGCTGCAGGACCGGCTCGACGAGCTCAAGCGGCTGGTCCGCGACGAGGCTGCGACGATCTCGCGCAGCCTCGGCTATCGGGCCCCGGCCTGACGCCTACTTCTTGGCGTTGAGCGCCAGCATCAGCTTCATGAAGTCGTCCTCGCCGATCAGCGCCTGCTTGGGCGCGAACAGGGTGAACAGCCAGTGGCCGTCGGCCTGGCGGCGGCACTCCATCAGGCCGTCGGCAATCGCCGAGGGGCTGCCGAGGCCTTGAACCGGCGCCGGGCCTTCACCCGCGAAATTCATGTTGGTGAAGAACAGCGTCGCCTTGTCGGCATCGGCCTCGTCGAACACCACGCGGACATTGGTGAAGATGTGACGGCCCGTGCGCTGGCCGTCCTTCTGGTACTTCTTCACGTTCTCGTTGCGCGTGTCGTAGAAGCCCTGGATCGCCGTGCGTCCCTCAACGTTGATGCCGCCCGTGCGGAAGGCACCATCCTCGGCATAGTAACGGCCGACCTTCTCCGAACCGTGGTCGAGCTCATAGGCGAAATCGTAGAGCATCTGCTGGAGCTCGAAAGCCGCGTGCAGCTGCTCGGCGGTGAATTTGCGCATATCTCTCTCCCTGGGAAATCGGCCTCTCCGGTACCATAACTGCGACCCATCGGGCTGACGAGAGGCCCCTGTGCGCCCGAGCGATCAATCGATCGGATAGGGCTTGATCGGCTCGAGCTTGTCGAAGCGCTCCTCGCCCGGCTTGCCGCCGAGCGGCTTGAATTCGACGTCGGGCGCGTCGACCTTCTTGTCGGGCAGGCGATCGAGAAAATCGCGGATCACGGTCAGCCGGCCATGATGCTGGTCGTTGAAATCGACCAAGGTCCACGGCGCCTGCTTGGTGTGCGTCGCCTTCAGCATCGCCTCGCGCGCCTTGGTGTAATCGTCGTATTTCTCGCGCGCGACGAGGTCGATCGGCGAGAGCTTCCAGCGCTTGAGCGGATCCTCGGCGCGCTCGCGCAGGCGCTCCTCCTGCTCGGCCTGGTCGCAGGTCAGCCAATACTTGAACAGCAGCACGCCGTCCTGGACGAGCAGCTTCTCGAACTTGGGGGCCTGATCGAGGAAGCCCTCGACCTGCTCCACCGTGGCGAAGCCCATGACCTTCTCGACCCCCGCGCGGTTGTACCAGGAACGGTCGAACAGCACGATCTCGCCCGCGGTGGGCAGGTGCGCGATATAGCGCTGGAAATACCACTGCCCCTTCTCGGCATCGCTGGGCTTGCTCAGCGCGACGACCCTGCACTGGCGCGAGTTGAGATGGCTGGCGATGGCGTTGATCGCCCCGCCCTTGCCCGCGGTGTCGCGACCTTCGAACAGCACGACCACGCGCGCACCGGTCGCCTCGGCCCAGCGCGCCATGGCAACCAGTTCTTCCTGCAGGGGTTCGAGCAGCTCGAGGTATTTCTTCTTCTTGAGCTTGCCCATGAACCCTCTCCTTATCGGCTGAGCAGGACCACCGCGAGAATGCCCGCCGCGATGCGGTACCAGGCGAATGGCGAGAAGCCCGAGCGGCTGACGAAGGCAACGAAGGCCTTGATCACCACCAGCGCGACCACGAACGAGACGACGAAGCCGATCGCGATCTCGTTCCAGCCGACCGGGCCGAGCCCGCCGGCCAGCGCATGGCGATTGTCCCACAGCTCGAGCGTGGTCGCGCCCATCATCGTCGGCACGGCCAGGAAGAAGCTGAATTCGGCGGCGGTGCGGCGCTCGATGCCCATGGCCAGCGCGCCCATGATCGTCGCGCCCGAACGGCTGACGCCGGGGATCATAGAAATGCACTGGAGCAGGCCGACGCCTAGCGCCTGGCCCACGGGCAATTGCGCGACGCCGGTCGGACCACCGGGCTTGGCCCAGCGCTCGATGCCGAGGATCGCGATGCCGCCCAGGATCAGCGCCCAGCCGACCACGACCGGACTGCCGAGCAGCACGTCGATGTAGTCCTTGAGCGCGAGCCCGAGCACGGCCGAGGGGATGAAGGCGACGAGCAGGTTGCGCACGAAGGCGACGCTCATCGGCTGCCAGCGCAGCAGGCCCGTGCCCACCGCCCAGAAGGTCCGCCAGTACTGCACGAGCACCGCCAGGATGGCGCCGAGCTGGATGACGACGTTGAACACCTTCCAGGTGTCCGCATCGTATCCGAAGATCTCGGAAGCGAGAATGAGATGCCCGGTCGAGGAGACGGGGATGAATTCGGTGAGGCCCTCGACAATGCCGAGGAGGATCGCGGTGAGGGTCAGGTCCATGCGCGTGCGGTGATGAAGGACCGCGCGACCAAGTCAAGTTTCATTGCGTTAATGTAGCGCCGTCCCGAGGCATGCCTGGGACGGCGCCGAGACCTTTACCAGATGCGCACGCGCTGCTCGGGCGGGAGATAGAGCTTCTCGCCCGGCTTGACGTCGAACGCCTTGTACCATTCGTCGAAATTGCGGACGATGCCGTTGATCCGGTACTCGCCGGGCGAGTGCGGATCGGTGACGAGGAACTGGCGCGCCTGCTGTTCGCGCGTCTTGCCGCGCCAGACCTGTGCCCAGCCGAGGAAGAAGCGCTGGTCGCCGGTGAAGCCATCGATCACCGGCGCTTCCTTGCCGTTCAGCGAGAGCTTGTAGGCGCGATAGGCGAGGCTGAGCCCGCCGAGATCGCCGATGTTCTCGCCGAGAGTCAGCTGGCCGTTGATGCAGGCCTTCTCGCTGCCGGGCTTGGTCCCGTCGAACGGGCAGAAGGCGTTGTACTGGCCGACCAGCTTGCTCGTCAGCGCCTCGAAGGCGGCCTTGTCCTGCGGCGTCCACCAGTCACGCAGGTTGCCGGTGCCGTCGGACTTGGCGCCCTGGTCGTCGAAGCCGTGGCCCATCTCGTGGCCGATAACCGCGCCGATGCCGCCATAGTTGACCGCCGGGTCGGCCGAGAGCGCGAAGAACGGCGGCTGCAGGATCGCCGCGGGGAAGACGATCTCGTTGAAGGTCGGGTTGTAATAGGCGTTCACCGTCTGCGGGAACATGAACCACTCGGCGCGATCGACCGGCTTGCCGAGCCGCGCCATGCGGAAATCGGTGTCCCACTTCGCCGCGGCGAGGCGGTTGGCCAGCGGCTTGGTCGCGTCGATCACCAGGCCGTCGTAGGTCTTGTAGCTGGCCGGCGCGCCGATCTTCGGGGTGAAGGCGTCGAGCTTGGCCTCGGCCTCCTTGCGCGTCTCGGGGCCCATCCACTTGAGATCGGCGAGGTTGAGCGCCATCGCCTTGCGCAGGTTGGCGACGAGATCGTCCATCGCCGCCTTGTTCGCGGGCGGGAAATAGCGCTCGGCGTAGACCTTGCCGAGCAGTTCGCCGATCTGGCCTTCGACCGCGCTGATGCCGCGGCGCCAGCGCGCGCGCTGCACGGGCTGGCCGCCGAGCACGGTGCCGAAGAAGGCGAACTGCGCGTCGTCGATGTCCTTGGGCAGATAGGCCGCGTGGTCGCTGAGGAAGTGCGCGGTCAGATAGGCCTTCCAAGTATCGATCGGCGTCGCGGTGATCAGCTTGAGCGTCGCCGGCACGCCGCCGCCGAGCTTGGTCTTCTGATCCTCGGGCGAGATCTTGGCCGTGGCCAGTTCCGCGGCCGTCGGCGGCATCTGCGGCACGATCACCTCGGTCGCCGCGCCCGCGCCGGCATCAGTCAGGAACTTGCGCACGAGGCCCGGCGCCATCGCGTCGAGCTCGGCCACGGTCAGCTTGTTGTAGGTCAGGTCGCGGTTGCGCTGGAGCGCGCGATCCCAGTTCTCACGCGCCATCGCGGTCTCGAGATCGAACACCGACTGCGCGGCCACGCGCGCGTTGGCATAGCCGGCCTTGCCGAGCATCAGGGTCAGGAAATCGAGGTACTTGGCGCGAATGTCGCGGAACTTGGGGGTGTCGGCCAGGTAATAGTCACGGTCGGGCAGGCCCAGGCCGCTCTGGCCGAGGTAGAGCGCGTAGATGTCGCTCTGCTTCTCGTCGGCATCGACACCCGCGCCGATCGGCGATTGAACCCCCGGCGTCGCGAACAGCGTCATCAGATCGTCGGTGGTCTTGGCCGCAGCGATGCGATCGAGCATCGGCCGCGCCGGCGCGAGCCCCGCCTTGTTGATCGCGGCCGTGTCCATGAAGGCCTTGTAGGCATCGGCGACGCGCGCTTCGGCCGTGCCCCGCGCGGGCTTGCTCGCGGTCAGCTGGTTGAGGATCGCGTGCAGCCGGTCCTCGGACAGGTCGCGCAGGGTGATGAAGGCGCCGATCCGCGTCTTGTCGGCGGGCATCGCGGTGACGTCGTCCCACTTGCCGTTGACGTAGCGGTTGAAGTCGTCGCCGGGCTTGGCGGCGGGGTCGATCCACTGGGTCTGGACGCCGAACTTGCCCCAGTCCTCCTTGGCAGGCTGGGCCGCGGCGGGCTTCGCGGGCGTCTCGGCAAAGAGCGGCGCGGAGAGCGCCAGGGTGGAAACGGCGGTAACGGCCAGGACGGCGCGGCGGATCAAGGGCATGGGGACTCCCGGTAAGGTGCGGAAGCCAGGCTACCTAGACTGCCTTGCCCAAGGCAAGGAGGTCATTCGACGGACGAAAACTGTCGTTCGTCGAATTGCAGCGAGGCCAACCGGGCATAAAGCCCGCCCGCACCGCTCAGTTCCTCGTGCGTGCCCTGCTCGACGATCCGGCCCTTGTCCATGACGACGATGCGGTCGGCCTGGCGCACGGTCGACAGGCGATGCGCGATCACCAGGGTGGTGCGGCTGGCCATCAGCCGGTCGAGCGCGTCCTGGACCAGCCGCTCGCTCTCGGCGTCGAGCGCCGAGGTGGCCTCGTCGAGCAGCAGGATCGGCGCGTCGCGCAGCAGCGCGCGGGCAATGGCGATGCGCTGGCGCTGACCGCCCGAGAGGCGTGCGCCGTCCTCACCCAGGAAGGTGTCGAGGCCTTCGGGCAATTCGCGCAGGAAGGTCTCGGCATTGGCCGCGCGTGCGGCATCCCAGATCGCCTCGTCGCTGGCGTCCCACTTGCCGTAGCGCAGGTTGTCGCGCGCCGAGGCGGCGAAGAGCACGCCTTCCTGCGGCACCAGCGCCATGCGCCGGCGCACCTCGGCGGGATCGGCCGAGACCAGCGGCACGCCGTCGAGCTTCACCGTGCCCTGGTGCGGATCGTAGAAGCGCTCGGCCAGCTGGAAGATCGTCGACTTGCCCGCACCCGAGGGACCGACGATCGCCACGGTCTCGCCCGGCTCGACCGCGAGGCTGAAATCGACCAGCGCCGCGAATTCGGGACGCGAGGGATAGCGAAAGGTGACGCGCTCGAAGGCGAGCTGGCCGCGCGGTTCGGGCAGGATCGTCGGCTTGGCCGGCGGTGCGATCGTCGGCTTCTCGTTGAGCAGCTCGTTGAGGCGGCTGGCGGCACCGGCGCCGCGCAGCAGATCGCCGTAGACCTCGCTCAGCGAACCGAAGGCACCGGCAACGAGGCCGCCGGTCAGCACGAAGGCGGCGATCGTGCCGCCGCCGATCGCGCCCGTGGCGACCGCCAGCGCGCCGCGCCACATCAGCAGGACCAGCGCGCCGAAGATCAGCACCATGATCGTCGCGGTCATCGCCGCGCGCGTGGTGATGCGGCGCTTGGCCGTGGCGAAGGTCCGCTCGACCTCGTCGGCGAAGCGCGCGCGCTCGCGGCCTTCCTGGTTGAACGCCTGGACCACGCGCACCGCGCCGAGCACTTCGGCGGTCAGCGCGCCGATGCCGGCGACGCGGTCCTGGCTGGTGCGCGAGACGTTGCGCAGCCGCCGGCCGAACCAGACGATCGGCACGACCACCAGCGGAATGCCGATGAGCAGCCCCAAGGTGAGCATCGGCGCGAGGAAGAACAGGTAGATCACCCCGCCGACACCCGTGATCAGGTTGCGCAGTGCGACCGATACGGTGGTGCCGACCACGGTCTCGATGATCGCCGTGTCCGAGGTCATGCGCGAGGAGATTTCCTTCGGGCTGTTCGCCTCGAAGAAGCTCGGCGCCAGGCGCAGCAGGTTGTCCTGCACCTTGAGCCGCAGGTCGCCGACCACGCGCTCGCCGAGCCAGGACACGTAGTAGAACCGCACCGCCGTCGCGATGCCGAGCACGACGACGATCATCAGCAGGTAGTAGAAGGCGTGGTCGATCGTCTCGACCGCAGCATTGGGCACGAAGGCCTGATCGATGATCGCCTTGAACCGCGCGGGAATGGCGATCGTCGCCGAAGAGGTCGTCAGCAGCGCCAGCAGCGCGATGACGATCTGCTTGGGATAGGCCAGCGTCAGCTTCCAGATCATCCGCAGCGGGCCGAGCGTGCGCGCGGGCTTGCCTTCCGGCAATTTCACGGACTCGTCCGCCGGATCCTGGCTTTCGGCGGAAAGCGGCGCTTCGGGCTCGATACTTTCGGCGGTCATCGGGCGCCCTTACAACCTGTCCGGGCCCAGGGAAAGCGTGCCCCGCACAAGCCGGCGGACAAGGCAGCGGAGAAGCCTGAGCCTGATACGGCGCAGGTAAAAATGCCGCATTGCACAATCAATGACGAAGGCCCAAATTATGGGCATGTTTCAGGAGTCGTACCTTGCTCTATAAGGCCTACGAGTTGCAGCGCGCCATGCTGACCGGCGCCAGCGTCTGGGCGTCCGTCACCTCGGAAATGCTCGCCAACCCGCTGTCGCCGTTCGGCGCCTTCGGTTTCGGCTCGGTGATGTCCTCGGCACTCGACGTCTTCGCCCATGCCGCCGCGCCGCGCGGCAAGCCCGCCTTCGACATCGAAAGCGTGACCGTCGACGGCCAGAAGCACGCCGTGACCGAGGCGATCGTGCTGCACCGCCCGTTCGGCAACCTGCTGCGCTTCAGCCACGACGGCCTCGCCGCCGATGCGCCCAAGCTGCTGATCGTCGCGCCGATGAGCGGGCACTATGCCACCCTGCTGCGCGGCACCGTCGCGCGCATGGCCGAGCGTGCCACCGTCTACATCACCGACTGGGCCGACGCGAAGACCGTGCCGCTCGAAGCCGGGCGCTTCGATCTCGACGACTACATCGACTACCTGATCGGTTTCCTCGAGCATATCGGCCCGAACACCCATGTGATCGCGGTCTGCCAGCCTTCGGTGCCGGCGCTCGCCGCCACCGCCATCATGGGCGCCGCCGACAATCCCTGCCGGCCGAGCACCCTGACCATGATGGGCGGCCCGATCGACACGCGCGAGGCGCCCACCAGCGTCAACGACCTGGCGACGACCCAGCCCTATTCGTGGTTCGAGAACACCGTCATCGCGACGGTACCGGCAATCTATCCGGGCGCCGGCCGCAAGGTCTATCCGGGCTTCCTCCAGCTCGCGGGCTTCATGTGGCAGAACATCTCGTCGCACATGATGAGCCACTACCAGATGTTCGAGCATCTGGTCGCAGGCGACGAGGACAGCGCCGATTCGACCAAGGCGTTCTACGACGAATACCGGTCGGTCTGCGACATGACCGCCGAGTTCTATCTCCAGACGATCGAGCACGTGTTCCAGCGCCACTCGCTGCCCAAGGGCGAGTTCCTGCACCGCGGCAAGCCAATCGACCTGTCCGCGATTCGCGACACCGCGCTCCTCGCGATCGAGGGCGAGAAGGACGATATCTCGGGCATCGGCCAGACCAAGGCCGCGCTGACCCTGGCCTCCAAGCTGCCCGCCGGCCGCAAGAAGTACCACCTGGCGCCCGACGTCGGCCACTACGGCATCTTCAACGGCAGCAAATGGCGCAAGGCGATCGCCCCCGTGGTCGAGGACTGGATGGCCCAGCACGACAAGGCACGCCTGAAAGTCGTCGCCTAACCAGCCCTTCGCAGCCGGGACGCGCGGCAATTCCGTTCAGAAGCGGAACCGCTTTCAATCCGATATGGCGATTTCTTCACATTCTCCCTATATCGGAGTTCTATGTCGGCGGGTTTGAAGCGACGCGATGTCATCAAGGGCGGGCTCATCGGAGCTGCGGCTCTGGCCGTGCCTGCGCGCGCGCTGGCCGATCCGCTGGGCGACGCGTTCGATAGCGCCTTCGTTCCACCGGCTGCCCCCACCGCCGTTCCGACGCCCGCGCTCACGGTTCCGGCCGTGCCCGAACCCAACCCCGCCTACGAGCGCCGCGTGCTCGAGATCGCGCAACGCGAAGTCGCTCGCGCCGGTAACACCGTCTGGCGCCGCGACATTGCCGGCATCGCCGATTTCGCCCGCCCCTCGTCGCTGCCGCGCTTCCATTTCGCCAATCTCGAGAACGGCACGGTGCGTTCGTTCCTCGTCGCCCACGGTCGCGGTTCGGATCCCGAACACGACGGCTGGCTCAAGCAGTTCTCGAACGTGCCCGGCTCCGAAGCGACATCGCGCGGCGGCTACCTCACCTGCGAGTGGTACAAGGGCAAATACGGCACCTCGATCCGCCTGGTCGGGCTCGATCCCGACAATTCGCTGGCCCTGCCGCGCGCGATCGTCGTCCATCCGGCCTGGTACGTCGATCCGTCGATGGTTTCGAAGTGGGGCAAGATCGGCCGCAGCGAGGGCTGCTTCGCCATGGCGCCCGGCGATTTCAACGAGGCGCTCTGGCACCTCTCGGGCGGTCGTCTGCTCTATGCCGATCGCATCACCTTGGCCTGAAAACGCCTCGGGAACGTCGTCCTCGCGATAATGTCCATGATTTGAACTGGATTCTCGCGGTGCGCCCGGCTGCGAATCGACACACGCGAAGACCAATGTTACGGCCATCTTATGCAAGGAGCCGTCAGTCGTATCAGCAAGGAAGGGCCCAGCGATGCCCGTCAGGTGCGCTCGCGCAACGCGCTGACCGGCGCCCTGCTCGAACTGCTTGAGGAAAAGCCGTTCGACCAGCTGACCATCCGCGAGATTTCGGCGCGTGCGGGAACCGGCTATGCCACGTTCTTCCGCCATTACCCGACCAAGGAAGCCCTGCTGAGCGACGTCGCCTCGGAAGAGATCGCCGACCTGCTCGGCCGCACCTTGCCGGTGCTCTACGATTCCAACAGCTTTGAATCGACCCGCGCGCTGTGCGGCCACGTCGCCGAACATCGCAATCTCTGGGCCGCGCTGCTGACCGGCGGCGCCGCCAGCATCGTGCGCGAGGAATTCATCCGCCAGGCCCGCCAGCTTCCGCGCGACATGGTCGAGAAGAAGTCCTGGCTGCCCGCCGACCTCGGCGTGGTCTATGGCACCGGCGGAACGATCGACCTGCTCGCCTGGTGGCTGTCGCAGGACGACGTCTATTCGCCCGAAGAGATCGCCGCGATCCTCAATCGCCTGATCATCGCTCCGCTCATCAGCAACGAACGTTCTCCCGCTTAGGCATGGGCCGCCTTGTCGTTCTATGAGACGGTACATATCATAGACGTGATGATCGAAGACGACGTGATTGCCGATGCCGACTGGCCCCTGTTCGGCTGGAGCGATGACGTGCGCCCGATGCTGGCACGCGCGCTTCTCGCCGGTCGTCCCGCCGCGCTGGCCACGCTCTACAAGGTCGAGGGCAGCGCTCCGCGCGGGCCCGGCGCGCAGATGCTGTTCGATGGCAGCCAGGCCAGCGGCTATTTCTCGGGCGACTGCATCGAGGGCGACGTCGCCCGCCACGCAGCCGAAGTGCTGGCCAGCGGCGTGCCGCAGCGGCTGCACTACGGCATGGGCAGCCCCTGGATCGACATCCGCCTGCGCTGCGGCGGCGCGCTGCACGTCCTGCTCGAACGGATCGATCCCGGCAGCGCGGCGGCGCGCGCCCTGCTCGACAACGCGCGCGAGCGACGCTCCTGCCTCTGGTCGACCGACGGCAGCGATCAGCAGGTGCTGCCCGGCGACGACGCCCCCCTGCTCTCGTTCGCGCAGGATCCCTTGCGGATCCAGCGCCGCTACGATCCCCCACGGCGGCTGATCGTCTCGGGCGGCGATCCCGGCGCGCTGGCCCTGGCCCAGCTCGCCGCCGACGCGCAGTTCGAAACCTTGCTGCTGCGCCCCGGCGGACCCGACGGCCCCTCGCCCTTCGCCAAGGTGGAATACCTGCGCGGCGAACCCGCCGCGCTCCTGCCCGAACTCGGCGTCGACCGCTGGACCGCCTATGTCGGCGCGACGCATGAGGATCACCACGATCTCGGCGGCTGCCTCCACGCTTTGCGCCACGGCGCCGGCTATGTCGCGATGATCGGCGCCAAGTCGCGCGCGCCGGCGCGGCTGGCGGCGCTCGAAGCCGCGGGTGCGACGGCGGAAGACCTGGCCCGCCTGCACCTCTCGCCGGGCATCGCCGGACTGGGCAAGGCCCCCTGGGAAGTCGCCGTGGGAATTCTGGCCGAAGTCATGCAGGCGCTGAATCCGTCGCGGGAACGCGCGTGAGCCAATCCCTGGCCGCAGTGGTACTCGCGGCGGGAGCCGCGCGGCGATTCGGCGGCGACAAGCTGTCCGCCCCGTTCCGCGGCGAACCTCTGCTCCACCATGCGATCCGCACCGCGCGTGCGGCACCGGTCGAGCGTGTGATCGTCGTCTGCAGCGATCGCGTCGATGTCGGCGACTGGCCGGGTGGTCCTCCGGTCGACACCGTCCGCATCGCCAGCACCGCGCTTTCGGAGTCGCTCCAGGCGGGCGTCGCCGCGGCGGGCGAGGTTGACGGTATTTTCGTCTTCCTCGGTGACATGCCGCTGATCCCGCACCATGTCGCCGGTCGCCTCGCGACCGCTCTGGACGACCACTTCGCCGCCCTGCCGCGCCACGCGGCAAAGAACGGCCATCCCGTCCTGCTCTCGGCGCGCGCCTTTCCCGAGATCGCCCGGCTGACCGGCGACGAGGGCGCCGGGCGCCTGCTCAAGCAGCGCGACGACCTGGCTTTCGTCGAGGTCGCCGACGACGGCATCCTGCTCGACGTCGACCGCGCCGAAGACCTCGCGAGACTGCAGGCGCGGACATAGTCAAGCGGCCCCTCGCCCCAAGCCTCTCGACATCGGCTGAACATCTGTACAAATTGCCGGCGAACGCGCCCACCAAAAGGCGCGAATGACGATTCCCGGAGAGCCCATGACCGATTTCAGCGGCCTGTTTACACCGTTTCAGCTCGGCAAGTTCACCCTGCCCAACCGCTTCGTATTTCCGCCGATGGGGCTCGAAGTCTGCGAAGGCGGCATTCCCGGCGACGACGCCGCCGAATACTATGCGCGGCGCGCGCAGGGCGGCGCCAGCCTGGTCATCACCGAGGGCGCCTATATCGATCACCCCTCGTCAGGCGACAATCCGCTGCTCGGCCGCTTCCACGGCGACGACGCCTGGGACGCCTGGCGCAACGTCGCCACCAAGGTCCACCGCGAAGGCGGTATCTGCGTGCCCGAGCTCTGGCATGTCGGGCTGATCCCGAGCGGCCCCGATCTGCTCGCCGGCAAAGGCATCGTCTTCCGCCCCGAACTCGGCCAGGTCAGCCCTTCGGGCTATATCGCGCCGGGACAGAAGGTCACCGACGGCATGACCCAGGCCGAGATCGACGAGGTCATCGCCGCCTATGCGCGCGGCACGGCCAAGGCGGTCGAGCTCGGCTTCGACGGCATCGAACTGCATGGCGCGCATGGCTATGTCATCGACCAGTTCCTGTGGAAGGAACTCAACCACCGCAACGACCGCTATGGCGGCAGCCCGCGCGCGCGCGGCCAGTTCGCCGCCGAGGTGATCCGCGCCTGCCGCGAACAGCTGGAGCCCGGCATGCCGATCATCATGCGCATGTCGTTCTGGAAGATGGCCGATTTCAACGCGCGCCTCGCAGACACCCCGCAGGAGCTCGAGGAACTGCTGGCGCCGATCGTCGATGCCGGGATCGAGCTGTTCGACTGCTCGCAGCGCCGCTTCTGGGAACCGACCTACGACGACAGCGACCTCAACCTTGCCGGCTGGGTGAAGAAGGTGACGGGCGTGCCCACCTGCACGATCGGCTCGATCGGGCTCGAGATGGATTTCATCGCCAGCCTCAGCGCGGACACCACGGCGGAGCTGGACCTCAAGCGTCTGGACGACCTGATGCGGCGCTTCGATCGCGGCGATTTCGATCTGATCGCGGTCGGCCGCGCGATGATCGCCGAGCCCGACTGGCCCACGCTGGTCCGCGCCGGCGCCTTCGATCAGCTCAAGCCCTTCGCGACCAGCCTGATGGCCGATCCGCTGATGGCGCATGTGAAATAGGGAATGTGAGGCGCCTTGCAGGCGCCTCAAGGCCTGGCCGCGTTACGAGGTCAGAGCAGGTAGGTCTTGAGCGGGGCGGTTTCGCCGCCCAGCGATAGCTGCGAGAGCGAGAACCAGCGACGCGGGCTGCCGTTGACGCCCTCCAGTCGCGCATGGTCGTCCTTGATCGCCAGGACCCGGCGCAACATCCGTTCGCCTTTGGCGAAAACGATCGATCCAATTTGAATTTGCCGCATGGCGCTTCCTCCGAGTCGATTAACCTAAGATAAACCATGCCGGATCAATCTCAAGCGACTCAGTAGACTTTCCACCCCGCCTCGCGCACGGCCCGTCGCGCGCGTGTCAAACGCCGTCACGCAGCTTTTTATTCAAGGAATCCAACGCCTCGGCCACGTCCTCAGCCTGGGCCTTGAGCCGGCGGTTCTCGCGCTCGATCAACCCCTGATCGCGTGCAGGCAAGGCGCCGTGCAGGAACAGACGCACGCAGTAGCGCGTGTGGCGGTCGATCGATTCGTCGTCGAACGCGACGCCCCAGGCAGCCGTGCTGGCCGGACCACCGACGACGAGATGGAGGAAGGCCAGCGCCGCCTCGTCGGCCTCGGGCGCAGGCGCATCGCCAGGCAGCAGGCGGCGGCGGAACAGGTCGGCGAGATAGGCCAGCGTCGGTTCGGTGCCCATGCGCGTGTTGGCCGCGGCGATCTCGGGCATCGATACCGAAACCGCATTGCTGAGCCGCAGCAAGCGCAAACCCGCCGGGCTCAGGATATTGGTCAGCAGCATCTGCGCGATCGCCAGCAGGCTCTTCTCCAGATCCTCGACCTCGGCCGCGCGCAATCGTTCGGGCGGCACCATCCACTCGTCGATCGCGCGCGCCAGCGCCGCCTTGAACAGCGCCTCCTTGTCGGCGTAGCGCGCATAGACCGTGCGCTTGGCCATGCCCGCCGCGGCGGTGATCGCATCGATGCTCGTGCGCTCGAAGCCGTGTTCGAGGAACAGGTCGAGCGCGATGTCGAGCAACTGCTCGTCGCTGAGCGTCGGCCGGCCGGGCCGACGCACTTTCGATGTCTCCGCAACTACCATGCCGACACATTGAAACGATGCAAGTGACTATTCAAGCCGATTTCGCGAAAAATGCCCTCGACGGTATCATAATCGCCTGCTATTGAAACGAACACGGTAACAAATGATCCGCAGTCGATTCGGCGAGACGGATAGGAAGAGGATGCCGAACCATGGCGCTTTCATCGGTCGATCTGTCCCCGCGCATGGGATCGCAAGTGACGATCGCCAAGGCCGACCTGCTCAGCGGCGCGCACGCGCAGGAGATCCGCGCGCTACTCGACGCGCGCGGCGTGCTGCTGTTCCGCGGGATCGCGCCCGATGATGCCGAACTGCGCACGATCTCGCGCAGTCTGGGCGACCTGCGCCTCGGCGCCTCGAAGCGCGGCGCCGACGGGCGCACGCTCAACGAGGGCGAGGAGGGCGTGATGAAGATCTCGCTCGATAGCAAGGTGAACCCCGACTACGCGCGCTTCCTGCCGGGCAACCACCTCTGGCACATGGACGGCACCTACGAAGCGATCCCGCCGCTGGCGACGCTGTTCACCCCGTTCAAGCTGTCGCAGACCGGCGGCGACACCTGCTTCGCGAGCACCTATGCCGCCTTCGAGGACCTGCCCGAGGCCGAGCGCCAGGAGCTCGAGCAGCTGCGCGTGGTCCACACCATGCAGGCCGCGCTGTTCCCGGTGATGCGCGACGTCACGCCCGAGGAATTCGCGGTCTGGTACTCCTACCCGCAGCGCTCGCACCCGCTGGTCTGGCACCACCGCTCGGGCCGCAAGAGCCTCGTGCTCAGCACCTCGGGCGCCTACATCGAAGGCATGGCCCAGGCCGAGAGCCACGACCTGCTCGAACGGCTGATGCGCCACGCGACCCAGGACCAGTACGTCTATCGCCACAAGTGGCAGCTCGGCGACCTCGTCATCTGGGACAACACCGGCGCCATGCACCGCGTCCTGCCCTTCGACCGCGAAAGCGGCCGCGAATTCCACCGCGCCACCCTGAATGGCGAGGAACCCATCACGTCGACCAGCGAACGCCTGGTCTCGGCCTGAACATCAAAAGATTCGAGGAGAGAACGTCATGCAGATCGGTGTCCATCTTGGCTTCCAGAACCTCCACGGCATGCCCGACATGGAGTTCTTCCGGAAGGAAACACAGATCGCCATCGAGGCCGAGGCCATGGGCTTCGACTTCGCGGCGATGGTCGAGCACCACTTCACCGACTACGCCGCCTGCCCCGATCCGCTGCAGGCGCTGTCCTACGTCGCGGCCAAGACCAAGACGATCAAGCTGATGCCCGCCGCGGTGATCCTGCCGTGGAACGATCCCGTCCGCGTGGTCGAGAAGGTGGCGATGCTCGACTCCCTGTCCGAGGGCCGCGTCATCCTGGGCATGGGCCGCGGCGCCGCACGCCGCGAGTTCAACGGCTTCCGCAAGGACATCGCCGACAGCCGTGAGCTGTTCGACGAGGCTGCACTGATCATCATGGACGGGCTCGAGACGGGTACGGTCAAGGCCAATACCAAGCACTTCCAGCAGCCCGAGGTCGAGATCCGGCCGCGTCCCGAGGGCTGGACGCGCGACCGCATGCTGATGGTCTCGATGTCGCCGAGCTCGGCCGAAGTCGCCGCCGAATACGGCCTCAAGGCATTGCGCTTCAGCCAGGGCGACTGGTCGCACTCGATGAAGGAAATCAACGCCTACCGCTCCACCTTCGAGGCCAAGCACGGCCAGAAGGCCCCGCCTTTCGTGATCTCGGACTTCGTCGTCTGCGTCGACACCGAGGAGCAGGTGGCCGAATACACCGACGAGTATTTCGCCAAGCAGTTCTACCAGGTCGCCAACCACTACGAATGGGGCGGCGAGCACTTCAAGAACATGCCGTCCTACGCGACCTACGTCGCGCTCGGTGATGCGATGAACGCTGCCGGCGGCCCCGAAAAGGCCTACAAGGACTACATCGGCGGCAACCTGATCGGCACGCCCGAGCAGTTGATCGAGAAGGATGCGATGCGCAAGGCGACCGTCGGCGACTACGACATCATCGCCAACTTCTCCTACGGCGGCATGTCCTACGACCGCGTCTACGACCAGATGAAGCGCTTCGCCGACAAGGTCATGCCCAAGCTGCGCGAGAGCGCGGCCACACCGGAGCTGGCACAGGCGCAATAAGGCGTTCGGGGGGAAGCCCCCCCTCTTGGCAACCGATATCGTCACCCCGGGCTTGACCCGGGGTCCCGCTGCCTTCTCCACCGTTGCGGTAAAGCGGGATCCCGGGTCGAGCCCGGGATGACGGGGCGAGGGAAAGGAGGGGGCTGGCCGACGGGTGTGTCCTATTTCGTCAAGGCAAGCCCCTCGCTTTCGTGATAGGCGCTGGAAAAACATGCGAACCCAGGAGAATGCCATGACTCTCGACGTGAGGCCGCTGACCGAAGGCCGCGCCTTCGGCGCCCGCATCGGCGGGCTGACGCTCGCCCAGACGCAGGATCCCGCGATCCGCGCCGAGATCAATGCGGTGTTCGAAGCCAAGGGCGTGATCGTCTTCGAGGACGTCGAGCCGACCGCGCAGATGCACATCGCGCTGGGCGACGTGTTCGGCCCGCTCAAGGATCATCCCAACAAGGCCACCCCGCGCGTCGATCAGGATGCGATGCCCGGCGTCATCGACATGGAATGCAAGCCTTTCGAAGGCACCCGCCTCGCGATCGGCGGGCAGGAACTCATGCAGTGGCTGCCCTGGCACTTCGATCACGCCTACAACAACGAACTCAACCGCGCCGGTGTGCTGCGTTCGATCCAGGTCCCGCCCGAAGACGGCCTGACCGGCTTCGTCGACGGCATCGAACTGTACGAGGTCCTGTCGCCCGACCTGCGCGACGCGATCGAAGGCACGAACATCCTCTACCGGATGAACGTGATCATGGAAAACTTCCACTTCGGTGCACCCGACGGCTACCGCGTGATCGCCGAGAACGCCCACGCCTATCCCGTGATGGAAGCGGCCGCCGACGTTCCGCGTGCGGTGCATCCGTCGGTCTGGACCCGGAGCACGGGCGAGAAGGTGCTCCACGTCTCGCCATGGATGGCCGAAGGCATCGAGGGCAACGAGAGCCCCGAAGGCAATGCCCTGCTCCAGGCGGTCTGTGCCGAGATCTTCGAGAAGGCCCAGGCGCTGTCCTATTTCCACAAGTGGAAGCCCACCGACATGCTGATCTGGGACAACTGGCGCGTGCTCCACGCGGTCAGCGGCCACGATCCGCAATACGGCCGCCGCATGCAGCGCACGACGATCAAGGGCGACTACGGCCTCGGCTACTTCGAGAACGGCGCGACGAATACGAACAAGATCGTCGAACGAGCTTATTGATCCAAGATCCTCCCCTGCAAGGGGAGGGGGACCGCCGGCGCAGCCGGTGGTGGAGGGGTGCCCCGCTACCGAGAGGGTGACACCCCTCCGTCAGTCGCTTCGCGACTGCCACCTCCCCTTGCAGGGGAGGATTCATCATCTCAGCTTTCAAACGAAAAAGGGCGAAACCGTTGCCGGTCCCGCCCTCTTGGGTCCCTCGCTAGGGAACTCGATCAGCTGTTCTTCTTCTCCGGGGCGACGCTGATGCGCACCGTCTCGCCCGAATTGCCGGGGAAGTTGGTGAACATCGCCTCGACCAGGTTCGGCACGACGTAAGGCAGGCGGTTCGAGGTCGAGACCGCCTCGGCCTTGCCTTCGAACAGACGCTGGCCATCGGCGCGGCGGTCGATCTTCACTTCGATGCCGCTGGTGAAGACGGTGTAGCTCTCGACGCCGCCCTGGTCGAACCAGGGGTCGTACCAGCCATAGTTCCACAGGCCCGGACGATAGAAGCCGGGGCCATAGCCGAAGCCGCCGCGATAACCGCGCCACGGGCCCCAGTAGGAGCCGGCGCCGAAGCTGGTCGAACGGACGCGCTCACGCCCCTTGTCGACGCCATAGTCGAAGCGGACCAGCAGGGTGGCCTGGGCCGGCTCGGCAACGGGGGTGTAACCCTGCTGCGCCAGCTTGGCCTCGACCAGGCGCGCATACTGACCGAACTCGATGCCACCAGCCATCGACGGATCGTCGGCGACGACCGCGAAGGTCTGGCCGGAGGGCGCCGGCAGCTGCGACTGGAAGCGCGAGACGTTGGCGTTGAACGGCGATGCGCAGGCGGCCACCGCGAACATCAGCGCCGCGGCGGCGGCGGCCTTGATCCGACCGAAGGAAGATTGCGGATTGGCGAACATCATGGACTCTCCAGGGGAGCCATGACCTAACCGCTTGGCGCCCGATAGTTTTGCGAACGAGCCGTAAGCTGGGACGGCTGAACATCGCTTGAACATCTGGGGCCGAAACGGGGTCTGCGCAAGATGGACCGTGTCGCGAATTGCATCATGGGTGAACGTCCTCGCCGCGTTCGCTTCCGTCATTGCGGAACTGCACGCAGGGGCCTTCCGGCGCGGCGGCGAGCACTCTACAGCCTGACGCAGAGTACGAGAGAGGGGCCGTTCCGCCGATGACCATTTCGCTTCCGCCGATCCGCGCGGGCCGCGCCGCGCCCGCGGATCTGCTCGAGCGCCGCGCGCAGATGCAGGCGGCCGTCGATGCCGGCACCTGGAAGACCGAGAAGCCGCCGGTGGAAGCCGAGTTCGCCGGCTTGCGCACGTTGCGTTTCTCGCCCGACACCGCGCCGCGCGGCTATGTCCTGCAGCTCCACGGCGGCGGTTTCCGTATCGGCCGTCCCGAATTCGAGAGCCTCTTCGCCGAGGCCCTGATCCGCGCGTGCGGAGTCGAGATCGTTGTCCCGCAATATCGCCTCGCGCCCGAGGGCCCCTTCCCCGCCGGCCTGACCGATGCGCTCGCGGCGCTCACCGCCCTGCGCGAAGAGATCGGCGACGCGCCGCTGATCGTCTGCGGCGATTCGGCGGGTGGCGGCCTGGCAGCGTCGCTGGGCCTGCTCAGCGCCGCGGGCCGCGCGCCGCGGATCGACGGACTGGTGCTGCTTTCGCCCTGGCTCGACCTGCGCGTCACCGCGGACTCCTATGCCGCCAATGCCGCAACCGACGCGATGTTCTCTCAGGAATCGGCCGGGGTCGCGGCCGAACTCTACCTGCAGGGCCTCGACCCCACGCATCCGCTCGCCTCGCCGCTGCTCGCCCCGATCACCACCTATCCGCCGAGCCTGATCAGCGTCGGCACCGGCGAAGTGCTCTGGGACGATTCGCGGCTGTTCCACGACAAGCTCCTCGCCGCCGGCATCGATTCGACGCTCTGCGCGATCGACGGCATGGCGCACGTCGCGGTGATCACGGGCCTCGATCGCCCCGGCGCGGCTGAGACCTTCGCCGCCGTGATCGCTTTCGTCGAGAACCGGCTTGCGCGCTGACCGCCTGCTCCTCGCACTGGTCGCACCGCTCGCCCTGGTTGCCTGCGGCAAGGCCGAAGCGCCGCGGCAGAGCCTGGTCGGCGATTTCGCCGCGCCCGGCGACTATGCGATCGCCGGCGATACCCTGACCGTGTGGAAGCGCGTCCAGCAGCCCGGCGGTGCCTGGCGGTTCCATTCGTGGTCGATCACCCCGGGCGGCTCGATCGAATATCTCGAGGAGCTCGAAAGGGTCGGCGCGCCCGAAAATCCCGAGGAAGCCCAGGACTTCAGCGAGCAGCGCCGCAGCTTCACCCTGCCCCAGGCCGAATTCGAAGCACTGCGCGCGCAGGCCGCGCTGCTGCGCCCGCACGCGCTCGGCCCCGAGGATCCGGTCGGCGGCTATGCGGGTGAGGTCTATCCGGCCGGCTGCAGCTTCGATCCCGCCCGGCCCCGCGTCGCCGGGATCAACTTCCTCAACGGCAAGAGCTGGGGCAACTTCGCGCTGCAGGACGGCTGCGTCAGCGACAAGGCGCGCGAGGCGACCGAAGTCATTACGCAGATCTTCGATCGCCTCACTCGCGCCACGCCGCCACCCAAAGCCCCGCGCCGCTAGCCGCTTCGCCCGACCGCGACGATGTTGTACGATCGCCCGAAAAGCCGCTTCCCAGCCCGGCTATTCGCGCTAAGGGCGATGTTGAACACCTGAACAGCGGAGAGCGAATCATGACCTACCGAGTAGCCCTCGTCACCGGCGCCGCCGCCGGCATCGGCGCCGCCTGCGCCAAGCGCCTGGCCAAGGACGGCGTGGCCGTCGGCGTGCTCGACCTTGACGAGGCGCGCTGTGCCGAGACGGTCGAGGCGATCCAGGCCGCGGGCGGCAAGGCGATCGCGCTGGGCGCCGACGTATCGCAGCGCGCGCCGGTCAAGGCCGCGATCGACAAGCTGCGCGAAGCCTTCGGCCCGATCCACATCCTGGTGAACAACGCCGGCGTCACCGACTTCACCCCGTTCGAGGAACTGACCGAGGAACGCTGGGACTTCATCTATGCGGTCAACGTCCGCGGGCCGTTCCTGCTGACCCAGGAAGTGCTGCCCGACATGAAGGCCGCCAAGTGGGGCCGTATCGTCAACATCTCGTCGTCGTCGGCGCAGACCGGTGCGATCAACATGATCCCCTATTCGTCGTCGAAGGGCGCGGTCGTGACGATGACGCGTTCGATGGCGCAGGAATTCGGCCCTTACGGCATCACCGTGAACAACATCCCGCCGGGCTCGGTCATGGGCACGATCATGTCCGAGGCCAATCGCGATCGCTTCCAGATCCCGACCGAAGTCCTGCTGCAGACGATCCCCGTGCGCCGCATGGGCGAGCCGAACGACATCGCCAACGCCTGCGCTTGGCTGTGTCTCGACGAAACCGGCTACGTCACGGGCCAGACGATCGGCGTCAACGGCGGCCGCGTCGTCACCTGATCCGCGGCAGCGCACGCTTCATCGTTCAAGGCGATGGGGGAACAGTATCCTGACAGAGTTGTTTCCCCTCCGTTCAGGGCGCGGCCGGCATTCGGTCGTCACCCGAAAGGAGTATCGAATGAACAAGAAGCTATCGAGTGCCGTGGCATCGCTTGCCGCCGCCGCTTGCGTGCTGACCGCGGTTCCCGCCTCGGCACAGCCCAGACGCGACAGCGACCGCGACGGCCGATCCGACCGTCGCGAATGGAACCGTGACCGTGACCGCGACGGGCGTCCCGACCAGTGGGACCGCTACGACAACCGCCGCGGCTGGAACGGCGCCGCCCGCGCACGCAACGACTGGCGCTGGAGCCGCTACAACCGCCAGTACGGCTACAACGGCTACAACGGCCGCTGGCGCGAAGGCCAGCGCTACTCCTACTGGAACAACAGCCGCTACTACGTGAACGACTGGGGTTCGTACAACCTGCCGCCGCCGCGCCGCGGCTATCGCTACTATCGCGACGACAACGGCGACATCATCATGGCGGCGATCGGCACCGGCATCATCGGTCTGATCCTGGGCAGCCAGCTCGGCCGTTGACGCAAGACCGAACGGAGCGGCCGATCACTCGGCCGCTCCGCTTTCGTTTCCAGTGATCTGGATCGAGTAGGGAGTGTCTGCAGCCACCCCACTCGGCGCGGTGGGCGGCGGAAGGGGGAAGTACCGCTAGCCGAACCGTGCTGACACCGATGTAGGTGGCGACGGATGCAATACAAGCCGCATGGCTAGGCGCGTTTGAGCGCCTGTTCGAAATCGGCGATCAGGTCGTCTGCGTCCTCGATACCGATCGAGATGCGCACCAGGCTGTCGCTGATCCCCAGCATCGCCTTGCGCTCGGGCGCGACCGACAGATGCGTCATCGCCGCGGGATGGCTGGCCAGGGTCTCGGTGCCGCCGAGGCTGACCGCGAGCTTGGCGATCCGCAGCGCGTCGAGGAAGGCGAAAGCCTCCGCCTCGCCGCCCTTGAGATAGAGCGAGAAGGTCGATCCCGCGCCCGCGCAATGGCGATTGTAGATGTCGGCCTGGCGGCTGCCCTCCTCGAGGAAGCCGAGATAGCCGACCCTCTCGACCTTCGGATGTTCGCGCAGCCAGGCGCAGACCTTGGCGGCGTTGTCGCCCGCGCGGCTCATGCGCAGTTCGAGCGTCTCGAGGCTGCGCAGCAGCATCCAGGCCGTATGCGGATCGGTGATCGTGCCGATGACGTTGCGCGTCGCACGGATCGCGCTGATCGCCGCATGCGAACCGATCGCCGCGCCGGCGACGAGATCCGAATGGCCGCCGACATATTTGGTCAGGCTGTAGACGACGACGTCGGCACCGTGGCGGGCCGGCTTTTGCCAGAGCGGGCCCAGAAAGGTGTTGTCCATGACGATCAGCGGCTTGTCCTCGCCGCCAAACACGGTCTCGCGCGCGTCGCGCACCGCCTCGATGTCGACCAAGGTGTTGGTCGGGTTGGCCGGGCTTTCGAGGAAGATCAGCGGCACCCGTCCCGCACCCTTGGCGCGCGCGAGCACCGCTTCGATCTCTTCGCGCGTGGCGCCGGCGGGAAAGTCGAGCCAGTTCACGCCCAGCCGCCCGAACAGCTTGCCGATCAAGGTCTCGGTGGCGGCGTAGAGCGGCGCCGAATGAACGATCGTGTCGCCTGGCCGCGCATGGGTGAGCAGGATCGTCGCGATCGCCGACATGCCCGAGGAAAACGACAGCGCCGCCTCGGCTTCTTCCCATATGGCCAGGCGGCCTTCGAGGATTTCCTGGTCGGGGCCGTTGAACCGGCCATAGACCAGCCCGTCGGCCTGGGCCGCGCCGGGCCCGGTCAGCGCGGCGAAATGCCGCTTGCCCGCGGCCGCGCTCTCGAATGCGAAGGTCGAAGTCAGGAAGATCGGCGGCTTCAGCGCGCCTTCGGACAGCACGGGATCGTAGCCGTGCCCCATCATCAGGGTCGAGGGTTTGAGCCTGCGGCCTTCGATCTTGCGACTGTCACGCCCGGCGCGACGGTCCGCCTTGGTGGGGTCTGTCGGTTTGCCGTCCGCTTCGTCCATCCTCGCCTCCCTCGGCTAGAGAACCTTCGAAGTGGGACTTGGCTCCCGCAGAGGCAAGGCCTGAGATCGCTACGGCAAAGCCCCCGGAAGCGACCTCCGGGGCCTTGATGCCACCAGGCCGGCCGCGCAGGTCCGGTTCACCGTGCGCTATAGTTTTCGAGCCTCGGCCGTACATGAACGAGCGGCAGGTATCGGGGAGTTGCAAGCGGCAATGCCGATCCTGCCCGCAACAATCAGGAGAGAATTCCTATTGCCGCACTCTCTCTAACGCCAAGGCCGCTGCGCCTTTCGCCTCCCAATCAGGAAGCGCGACGGCGAACCGAACTTCGGTCAGCGATGCGACGCCGGGCACCAAGTGGGCGCGAAACACCTCATCGAAACGACCGCGCATGAGTTCGATGCAGCGCGCATCGGGAACCGTTACGAGAATGACGCCCGGGTCCGTCGCGATCACGATGTCCGCGGCAAGCAACGCCAGGTGGGCGGCACCACGCTCCACCACCTCGAGCATCGCTTCGTCACCCTCGCTCGCACGCGCAACGAGCTGACCGAACAGCTCGGCCTGTTGCGCCGGGGCTATGTCGAAGCCATCGACGAGCCCGGCCTGCTGGACCATCCCGTAGATCGAGGCATAGGCCGTGGCGCAACCGTGCGCGCCGCAATAGCATCGTGCGGCGTCATCACCGCGAGCCGTCTTCACATGCCCGATCTGCGGCGCGATGCCGTGCACACCGGTGCGCGGCATGCCCGCGAAATATTGCGCCGAACCGATGGCCGGGCCGATGTGGATCAGGGTGAAGCTGTCGAGTCCCTTTGCCTGCCCGAACCAGTGCTCCGCCCGCGCCAGACACGACATGTGGTTTTCCAGGGTCACCGGCAGGCCGAGACGCGCAGAGACCACTTTCGCGAAGGGGAAAGGGGTCTGCGGAAAGGTCATCATGAAGTGAATGACGCCCTGGTCGCTGTCGACGAGCGCGGGCAGCGACAGGCCGATGCGCTCGATGTCCTTCCGATCACAGCCGCTCGCCTCGATCGCGGCCTCCAGCGTCCGCCCCACCGCCTCGGCCAGATCGTCGAGCGATCCGGCAACGCCGATCCCGGTCTCTATTTCGGTGCCGAAGCGGATGTTGCCCGACAGATCGACGAACGTCGTCCGCAGCGCACCGTTTTCAGTCAAGGTCGCTCCGAGCACGATCGGACCATCCTCGCGGATTTCGAGGAACACACGCGGCCGTCCCGATTGGCCGGTCGCCTCGCGCTTTTCGGTGATGAAGCCACGGCGCAGGAGATCGGCGGTGATCAGCGTGATGGTACCCGCCGCCAGACCGGTCAGCTCCGGCAGATCGCGCCGCGACACGGGCCCGTCGGAGCGGATCGCCTTGAGCACGCGTATTTCGCCGGAGCTGACCATCTTCATAGCGCGACCCTTATGACGGGCGCCCCACGCTTGGAAGCATCGATTTATTTCACACCATGAAATAACCTTGACAGGTCAGACCAATTTTTCAAAAGGTATGACACAAGGTCGACGCAAGCATCGACCGCATCGTTTTTTGAAAGCCAGGGAGATCGATGATGGGGCAAACCACCACTCGTGCGCGTTCGGCGCGAAACGCTTTTCGCGCAGGCGCATGTTCATGGGGACTGGCCCTGGCCACCCTATCCTCGGCAGCGATGGCGCAAACTGCGCCTTCGGAAGAAGCCGAAAACGCGACCGTCGATGACATCGTGGTCACCGGCACCTTGCTGCGCGGCGTCGCTCCGGCGGGTACCAATATCATCGGCGTGACTCAGGCCGACGTACAGTCGACCGGCGCGACCACGACCTCGCAGCTGCTGCAGACGATCCCGCAGCTCGGCGCGTTCAACTCGCTGCAAGCCCCCGCCGGCGCGGGCAACACCGGCACGGTGAACCGGCCCAACCTGCGCAACCTGCCGGGGAACACGACCGCCGGCGGCTCGACCACTCTGGTCATGATGGACGGTCACCGCATCGTCGGCATGGGCGTGAGCTCGACGACGCCCGACCCCGACGTGATCCCGCCCGGCGCGCTCGAGCGCGTCGAAATCGTGCCCGACGGCGGCTCGGCGGTCTATGGTGCCGATGCGGTCGCCGGCGTGATCAATTTCATCACGCGCAAGAAGTTCGATGGCGTTCTCGTCGACGGCCACTACGGCTTCGCCGACAACTACCATCAGCTCGACACGAATGTGACGATCGGCCGCGACTGGGGCAGCGGCGGCCTCTACGTCTCGTACAACTATGCCGAGCACAGTGCGATCCTCGGCCGCGACCGCGATTATGTGCAGCAGTTCGCCGGCACCGACGGCCGCACCAACCTGCTGTGCAGCCCCGGCAACGTGCGCGTCGGCACGACGCTCTACGGCCTGCCGTTCACCACCCCGCCGGTTCCTGCCGCGACGCCGAGGCAGTGCGATCTCAGCGACCTGGCCGCCGTCTATCCCTCCGAGCGGCGGCACTCGGTCTTCGCCGGCTTCAACCAGCAGCTGAACGACGCGATCAACGTCGACATCAAGGCCTTCTACACCAATCGCAAGACCGAGATCGCGCTCGGCGAGTACCTGCCGCAGAACGGGGTCACCGTGACGTCGACCAACCCGCTGTTCGCGGCGCACCGGATCGGCACCGAAACGTCGCAGACCGTGCTGTTCTCCTTCGGAGGGGCCGACGCCACCACCCAGCGCGTCTCGCTGTCCACCTGGGGCATCACGCCGACCGTCACGGCGGACCTCGGCGGCACCTGGCAGTTGCGCGTCCTCGGCAACTACGGCCAGAGCATCACCAACAGCCGCAAGGGCGCGTTCAATTCGACTGCGCTGACTAACGCGGTCAACGCCGCGCTGTTCAATCCCTATGACGTGGCGGCGAGCAACGCCGCCGCGACCGCCGCGATTTCCAACTACTGGACCTACGGCCGCGCCCGGCAGGAACTCTACAACGCGCGCGCCGTGATCGACGGCGACCTGTTCATCCTGCCCGGCGGTTCGGTCAAGCTGGCGGTGGGCGGCGAATACATCGGCGAGAGCTGGGACTCGCGCGGCGGCGATGCCGTTCCGGGGTTCGAGCTGACGGGCACGCCGGCACAACTGGTCAACGGCACGGTGATCGCGCCGGCCACCGCGGGACTGCGCCGGGTCAATCTGTCGCGCAACGTCAAGGCGGCCTTCGGTGAGATCGTCGTGCCGATCTTCGGCACCGAAAACGCGACGCCCTTCTTCGAGGAACTGACCTTGTCGGCCGCCGCGCGCTACGACGACTACAGTGACGTCGGCCACACCTTCAATCCCAAGATCGGTGTGACCTGGAAGCCGACCGATTGGCTGAAACTGCGCGGCGCCTGGGGCAAGTCGTTCAACGCCCCCAGCCTCGCGGATTCGGCGGGCGCCGACATCACCACCCTGTTCGTCCTGCCGGTCGCCGGCTTCGGCCCGCCGGCGGGAATCGGCTATCCCGTGCCCGGCGCGGCCCAGTCGGTCTACGTCGTGCGCGGCAACGCCCCGGGCATCCAGCCGCAGAAGGCACGGACGATCTCGGTCGGCGCGGATATCGATCCGCCCTTCGTGCCGGGCCTGAAGCTCGGGATCACCTATTGGAAGATCAAGCTGAAAGGGGTGATCGGCATCCCGCCGGGCCAGAGCGCGCTTCTGGTCTATCGCGACTATCCCAACGTGGTGACGCTGAACCCGACCTCGGCCGCGCTCAGCGAAGTGGCGGCGAGCGCGCAATCGCTTCCCTTCGGCCCGGCCTGCCACACGAACGCGACGCCCTGCAGCGTCTATGCGATCGTCGACATCCGCAAGAACAACCTCGGCGACTTCAATCTCGACGGGCTCGATTTCGACCTCAACTATCGGCACGAGACCGGCTTCGGCGCGATCAGCCTGGTGGCCAACGCCAACTACGAGCTGAACCGCGAGCAGAAGGCGTCGCCCTCGCTGCCCTTCACCGATCTGCTCGCGGCCAACGCCAGCCGCTTCCGCATCCGCACGACCGCGGGTGCCGAGATCGGCAACCTGCTCGCCCAGGTCACCTGGAACCACAGCGCCGGCTACAGGGTCGATCCGGCAACCCCCAGCTTCGTGCCGCAGACGAAGGTTTCGGCCTACGACGTGTTCAACCTCTACTTCCGCTACGACGTGAAGAGCGAGAACCTGTTCAAGGATCTGTCCTTCTCGCTCAACGTCGACAACGTGTTCGACACCGATCCGCCCGAATACCGTGGGGTCTGCACGTTCACGCCCGGCGCCTGCGGCTTCATCAACGGCAACACCCTGGGCCGCCTGGTCCAGTTCGGCGCCAGCAAGAAGTTCTGAACCGCTCGGGTCGCATCGAAAAAGGCATAAAGGTTATGAACAAAGGATCGACGGCCATCGGCCTGGTCTTGACGGCTGTTCTGCTCGCAGGGGCAGCACCATCTCCACCGGCGACGCCCCAGCCGACGCCCACGAGCCAGCCGGCCGTCGATCCGATGTTCAGCCAGCCCTATGTCGACATCGACGAGTGGCGCGACGCGCCGGTGCGCCACCGCTATGTCCACGGCGGCTTCAGGGGCACCGACACCCGGTTCTCGTTCTACCTCCCGCCCAAGGAGCAGTACCAGGGCCGGTTCTTCCAGCACTTCACCCCGGCCCCCGACAATGAGAACCTCGCCCAGCGCGTGCCGCCGGGCGAAGGCAACAAGATCGGCTTCGCCATCGCCTCGCGGGGCTATTTCATCGAAACCAATGGCGGCGGCCAATCGAACACCGGCGGCCCGGGTCTTTCGGCCGACCCGACGATCGGCGCCTTTCGTGCCAATGCCGCCGCGGCCCAATATTCGCGTGTGGTCGCGCTGCAGATGTACGGCGGCAGGCGGCCTTACGGCTATGCCTATGGCGGCAGCGGCGGCGCCTACCGCACGGTCGGCTCCTACGAGAACACGCGCGGCGTTTGGGATGGGGTCGTGCCCTATGTCCTCGGCACGCCGATGGCGAGCCCGTCGAACTTCACCGTACGCATGCATGCGATGCGGGTGCTCGAGAAGAAGTTTCCGCGGATCGTCGATGCCGTCGAGCCCGGCGGCAGTGGCGATCCCTATGCCGGGCTGTCCGACGAAGAGGCGGCGGCGCTGCGCGAAGCGACGCGGATGGGTTTTCCGGTCAAGTCGTGGTTCGGCTGGAAGACGATGGGCGTGCACGCCTTCCCGGCGATCTACGGCGGCGTGCTCGCGGCCGATCCCAGCTACTTCACCGACTTCTGGACCAAACCCGGTTATCTGGGATTCGACCATCCCGAACAGCTCGCTCCCTATCGAATGCAGCACCAGACCGCGGTCGTGGTACCCATCACCGCGGCCGAGGCCGCCCGGCTCGGAATCAATCCGCGGATCGTCAACGGCACGGTCGATGGCGACGTCGACAACTCCTTCGCCGCGCTCCAGGGCGAAGGCGGCAAGCGGGTGGTGGGCTATCGAATGGCCCATACCCCGCCATCGATCGACTTCCTCGGCGGCGATCTGATCGTCCTGTCGGGCGCGGCCAAAGGACAGCGGCTGTCGGTCAGCAAGATCGCCGGAGACATCGTCGTCCTCGGCATGGCCAGCCAAGAGATCGCCACGAAGATCGCCCCCGGCGACGCGGTCCAAGTCGACAATTCGAACTACCTCGCCGCACAGACCTACCATCGCCATCAGGTGCCGGGCCGCGACTATCCCGGCTACGACCAGTTCCGCGACCCCGATGGCAAGCCGCTCTATCCGCAGCGGCCGATGCTGCTCGGCCCGCTGTTCGCGAAAGGCGCGGCCGGCACGGTTCCGAATGGCCAGTGGGACGGCAAGATGATCCTGGTGGAATCGCTATGGGACCGCGAGGCCTGGCCGTGGCAGGCCGTCTGGTATCGCGACCAGGTGCGCAAGCACTACGGCGCGGCAACCGACCAGCACTTCCGCCTGTGGTTCACCGATCATGCGCTCCACGGCGATTCGGTCGGCCAGGAGGACGCGACGCACACGGTCGGCTATCTCGGCATGCTCCACCAGGCGCTGCGCGACCTCGCCTCCTGGGTGGAAAAGGGCACGCCGCCGCCGGGCAGCACCCGTTTCTCGGTGACGGGAGACACCCAGATCGTCGTCCCCGCCACCGCGTCCGAGCGCCGCGGCATCCAGCCGGTCGTCTCGCTCCTCGCGAACGGCAGCAAACGGGTAGAGGTCGGCAGTGGCCGGCCCGTGCGCCTCACGGGCACGATCGCAGTCCCGCCTGGCGCCGGCTCGCTGATCGCCGCGCAATGGGATCTCGACGGTTCGGGATCTTTCGCAAGCTCCTCGCCGATCGAGCGCAATGCAACGAAGGCGACGGTGACGCTGAGCCACAGCTTCGCACAGCCGGGCACCTACTTCGTCACACTCCGCGGGATTTCCCAGCGGCAGGGTGATGCGACCACGCCTTACGCACGGCTGCAGAATCTCGATCGGGTTCGGATCATCGTGCGCTGACGGACTGTCGTCGACTATTCGCCGTTAGCTGAAGCCGGGACAGCCCCACGAGCTCGAACGCCATCCGTAAGGATCAATCCGACAAGCTCACCGCTCGGTGAAGTCGTAGGATCCGCGTCCCACGTCGATGAGGGCTTCCATGTCGACCATGTGCGTGGTCGACGGCGCGGCCTTGGGCAGGGCGTCGCCCAACCGGGTTTCGATCCGCACACCGCCCCTGAGCGTGTTGTGGACCGGGCATCGATCGGCGATACCCAGAAGGCGTTCGCGCTGCTCGGCATCGAGTTCACCGGAGAAAGATATGCGTCGCACGAACACGTCGGGCTGGACGTTACCTTCTTCGCGGTAATGTCCCACCGCGGTCCGCAGGTCCTTGATGTCCCAGCCCTTGCGGTCGGCATAGAGTCGCAGAGTCATCGTGGTGCAGGCCGCGAGCGCGGAAGCCAGGATCTGATAGGGCGTCGGGCCCGATCCCAGGCCGCCTACATCTTCCGGCTCGTCGGCGAGGAACTGCACCCCGCCCGTCGAAACCGACACCTCGAAACGTCCGCGTCCCGTCTCGGTCGCGATTCCGGCATCCAGCGCCCCGTCAGCCTGCGCCATCCAAATCGTCCTTCGCTAGATTCGTCGTTAGCCCGATGACGCCTTCCGGCGCTCAAGGGACATCACATTCGCTCTCTATGCCAGCTTGCGAAGAGGCCGGAAAGCACGCTGGACGACGGCTACGTCGGCGAGCAGCGAAAAGATCTGCCAAGCTGCCTGGCCGCGCCGCCGGGCACCGAGCACCCGCGATCGTGTGAACGGTTGATCATTTTTCGCGATCGCACGATAGTGCGCGTGTGAGCCAGACAATCGTCGAGCCCGACCCTACTGCCGATCCGCGATCGGTCATCCTCCCCGCACGGCCGGAGCCGATCCGGCTCGGCGCGAAGAGTACCGCGGTCGTCGTCGTCGACATGCAGAACGCCTATGCCAGCCCCGGTGGCTATGTCGACCAGGCAGGCTTCGACGTGTCGCCCGCCGCCGCGGTGATCGGCAACATCGCGCGCGTGCTCGAAGCCGCGCGCGGGGCCGGTCTGCCGATCGTGTTCCTCCAGAATGGATGGGATGCCGACTACGTCGAAGCGGGCACGCCCGCGTCCCCCAATTGGCACAAGTCGAACGCCCTGAAGACGATGCGTGCACGCCCCGAACTGGCCGGCAAGCTGCTCGCGCGGGGAACCTGGGACTACGATCTGGTCGAGGCACTCGCGCCCCAGCCCCAAGATCTGCGCGTACACAAGCCGCGCTACTCGGCCTTCTTCAATTCGCAGCTCGACAGCGTGTTGCGCGCGCGCGGCATCAGGACCCTGGTCTTCGTCGGCATCGCCAGCAACGTCTGCGTCGAATCGACGCTGCGCGACGGCTTCCACCTCGAGTATTTCGGCGTGATGCTCGAAGATGCCACGCACCACCTCGGCCCTGACTTCATTCGCGAGGCGACGATCTACAATGTCGAGAAATTCTTCGGCTGGGTCGGGACCGTCGCCGATTTCTGCACGGCTGTCGGTCAGATGCCCGCCCCAAGCCCCTAGGGAGTGAAGTGATGCCGTTCGAGCCGATCAACCCGCCGCAGTTTCCGACGCCGATCGCGCCTTATTCGGCCGGGGCGAAAGCAGGGAACACGGTCTATGTCTCGGGCGTGCTGGCGCTGGGCGAAGGCGGCGCGGTGCTCCACGTCGGCGATGCCGCCGCGCAGACGCGGCATGTCCTCGACGTGATCAAGATCACGCTCGAAGCCGCCGGCGCGAAGCTCGAAGACGTCGCGATGAATCACATCTTCCTCAAGGATCTGGCCGACTACGCGGCGTTCAACGCGGTCTATGCCGAGTACTTTCCGGGCGCGAAGCCCGCGCGCTATTGCATCAAGGCGGAGCTGGTGAAGCCCGACTGTCTGGTCGAGATCGCCAGCGTGGCGCACATTGGCTGAGGCGGCAGAGCTCTACTATGAATTGCACGGGGCGCCGGATGCACCGCCGCTGATCCTGTCGAGCGGCCTGGGCGGCTCGGCGAGCTACTGGGCGCCGAACATCCCGGCTCTGGCCGAACGATTCCGGGTCATCGCCTACGACCATCGCGGCACCGGACGTAGCGACCGTGCCTTGCCCGACGAGACGACGCTCGCCGACCTGGGCACGGACATGCTCTCCCTGATGGATGCGCTGGGCATCGAGCGCGCGCATCTGCTGGGGCATGCGATCGGCGGCATGGCGGCGCTGGAAGTCGCTCGCATCGCCCCTTCGCGGGTGGACCGGCTCGTCGTGATCAACGGCTGGCCCCGGCTCGACCCGCAGACCGCGCGCTGCTTTTCCACCCGCCTTACACTGCTGCGAACTGCAGGCGCGCGCGCCTATCTCGAAGCCCAACCGCTGTTCCTGTTTCCGCCGACCTGGCTTTCCGAGAACGACGCGCGCCTGACCGCCGATACCGAAACGCATCTCGCGCACTGGCCCGGCGACGCGACGATGGAAAAGCGCATCGCCGCGGCCCGCTCGTTCGACTGCACGGGCTGGGTGAGCGAAATCGCCGCACCGGTGTTGCTGATCAGCGCCGCGGACGACCTGCTCGTCCCCTGGACCAACGCGCCGGCGCTCGCCGAACTGATCGCCGACGCATTTCACCTGCACCTGCCGTGGGGCGGTCACGCATGCAACGTGACCGTGCCCGAACCGTTCAACCGCGACGTCTGCGCCTGGCTTGCCGGCGAAGCGCCGCCCTTCAGGAGCTGAAACCATGCAAGTCGGCGTCTTCGTTCCGATCAACAACAACGGCTGGCTGATCAGCGAGAACGCGCCGCAGTACCTGCCGAGCTTCGATCTGAACAAGGCGATCGCGCTGAAAGCCGAGGAGCACGGGCTCGATTTCCTGCTGTCGATGATCAAGCTGCGGGGTTTCGGCGGCAAGACGCAGTTCTGGGAATATGGGCTCGAGAGCTTCACCCTGATGGCCGGCCTCGCCGCGGTCACCGAGCGGATCAAGATCTATGCGACCTGCCCCACGCTGATCATCCCGCCGGCCTTCGCCGCGCGGATGTGCAACACGATCGATTCGATCAGCCACGGCCGGTTCGGGCTCAACCTCATCACCGGCTGGCAGCCGCCCGAATATACCCAGATGGGGGTCTGGCCCGGCGACGAGCACTTCCGCAATCGCTACAAGATGCTCGACGAATATGCCGGCATCCTGCGCGAGCTGTGGGAGACCGGGCGCAGCGATTTCAAGGGCGAATACTACACGATGGACGACTGCCTCGTCCGTCCGCAGCCCGAAGGCGAGATGAAGATCATCTGCGCCGGCTCGTCGGACGCCGGTCTCGCGTTCTCGGCGAAATGGGCCGACTATGCCTTTTGCCTCGGCGTCGGGGTCAACTCACCCAAGGCGTTCTCCGGCAACAACGAGCGTCTCGCCAAGGCGCTGGAGGTGACCGGACGCAAGGTGTCGGTCTTCGTGCTCGTGATGATCATCGCCGCCGAGACCGACGACGAAGCGATGGCCAAATGGCAGAGCTACAACGACGGCATCGATCTCGAGGCGATCGGCTGGCTTGCCGACCAGGGCGCGAAGGACACGGTCAATGCCGACACGAACGTCCGCCAGCTCGCAGCGCCCGAAGGCGCGGTCAACATCAACATGGGAACTCTGGTGGGCTCCTACGCCAGTGTCGCCAGAATGCTCGACGAAATGGCCGAGGTGCCGAACACCGGCGGAGTATTGCTGACGTTCGACGATTTTCTCGAGGGCGTCGAAGCCTTCGGAACCCGTATCCAGCCGCTCATGAAGAGCCGACGTTCGTCACCAGGCGCCAGCGTCCCCGAATGATCGAGACCTCGGCTAGCCCGGGCGAATGTGCGTGGCGGGCTCATATGCCACCGAACCACGAATAGTCGGGATCGCCGTTGCCCAGCCCCGTGCGCACGGACTCGATCGAACTCGCCGCCGTGATAGTCGTGATGAACTTGAGGCTCTTGTAACCCAGCTGGCGGGGCTCGCATTCTCAAGGGACCACCGAATTCGACGGGCAGAGCACCCCCATTCATGCCGAAGCTCAGCAACGTCTGAGGGTGCATGGCCTCGTCCAGATCGATCGTGTCCCACTTATTGGGCTGAATGGTGCCGTAAGAGATGAATTTGACGCCCGGTTTCAGCCCGGCCAGGTCGAGCACGTGCGCCAGCGGAGTGCCGTGCCATTCCGCGATGTACGACCATCCCTCTTCGCAGGCCACTTCCGTAATCTGGCTTCGCCTCGGCATCTTCCTGAGATCGGCGAGCGATAACGACAGCGGCTTTTCGACCATGCCGTCGACGACGAGCCGCCAGTCGACGAAGCCGCGGTCGTTCATGGCGTGAAACGCCTCGGGCAAGGCTCCGAAGCCGTTCGCAAAGGGCTCCTGCGAGATCATCGTGCGGGGGAATTCGCGCGCGAGCGCATCACCGGTCACGAGGCGGGATGCTCCATAGGTCAAGGTATTGCCCAGCCCGTATGGTCCACCATGATCGGGAGGGATGAGGTCCGATCGGCCCCATACGGCCTTCGCCATCCCGAAGCCCGAAGCGCCGGCAAGCATCGCGATTAGACTGCGTCGACCGATCCGATCCATCGCTACGGTCTTCCTACCCATGTCCGATCGTCATTCCGCGAAGCAGTCGCGAGAATCCCGAGACCTTGACGAGGATGACGTGGACGACGGCAAAGCCGAGAAGCCCCGATACCAGCAGGAAGTGGAAGGAGCGGGCCGATTGCCGCCCGCCGAAGAACTCCACCAATCCCGGCCAGGCCGCCGCGAGATAAGGGGACATCGCAAGGCCGCTGGCAATGATCGCTGGAAACAGCAGAAAGATGACCACGAGGTAGGTCACCCGCTGCAGCGGATTATAGGCGATTTCATCCGTCGGCAGCGGCTCCTTGCGAAGGAAATGGCGAGCGTACTTGGCAACAGTCGCGGAGAATGCCCGCCAGTTCCGGTCGCCGCGCCCTGGGATCAGATCGCGCCTGAAGTGCCCACTGGCAAAGCCCCATAGGCCATAGACAAGCCCGGTCAGAACCAGGACCCAAGCGGCCTCGAAATGAAGATTGCGGCTCCAACCGTTCCGGTCTTCCAGCCGAAAGTCGTAGGCGGTCGGTACGGACCTCCGGGAGGCCGGGATGGGTATGACCAACCATGGCTCATCGTTCACGTTGCCGGTTTCCCCCCAATAGAGCCGGGGATGAGACGTCAGTATGTTCGTGCCGGAGAGTGTCAGCGCAAATACGGCCGCCACGATCAGCCAATGCGAGATGCGCACCACGATCGAGTGCCCCGTGCGATCTCTTGGAGGCATGTCGGGGCGGGCGACATCGCGTAGGGCTCCCTCCTCCAAGTTCCCCGAAGTGGATCCTACGGCTTGGCCCATCACGGCGTTCGGCTTCGGATCAGCGTATCACTCGATCCATCTTCCATCGACGGCGGCGCAATCTCTGGGCGGAATGATCGCTTCGATGTCTTGCCGAACCTCTGCATGTCGATGGGGTAGGCTGAGGCTGGATCGTTGCGGAAGCTGGATATCCGTGATGGGCGACATAGATTTACTCGCGCTTGCCCGCCGGGCATCGGGGGAACGCGGTATTGGTCGATCGCCAGGCCTTGCGAGACAGCCCATCATTGACGCAACACGAACAGCAAAGAGAGCCTCGACAAAGGCGCACCGGTGCAGCCGACCCGCAAAATCACCTCCGCAGCATGCGGGTCAATACGCGCGCCTCGGCGCGGAGCAGGACCTCGGGCATGAGGCTCTCGTCGGGCCAGAGGTGCAGCGCCGCCGCGATGCGGTCGATGGCGCTGACCAGGACGACCGCTTCCGCATTGGCATCCACCCGCGATACGGGCTGGCTGCCAACGTCCGCCTCGACGATCCGCTCGGTTATGCCTTCGAGTATGGGCAGGGCGATGCGCAGCACGAGCTGATTGAACCGCTTGTTGCCGCGATCGGCCTCCATGTTGCGGTAGAGCAGGAGCGGTCCATGCTCGGCCCAGATCGCGCAGTAGCCACGCACGAAAGCGAGCGCATCGTCTTCGAGCCTATCGTCCACGCGCAGGAAGGCCTCGTCGTCGAACAGATGCGAGACGTCCTGGCTGATTTCCTCACAGAGCGCCCAGAGGATGTCCTCGACGTTCTCGAAATAGACGTAGAACGTGGGCGGGGAAGTGCCCGCCTCCTTGCTGATCGCCGCTGCCGAAAGGCCCAGCGGCGAATTGGCATCGAGCAGCCTCCTGGCACTCGCCATCAACAGCGCACGCGTCTTGTTGCCCTTGTTGCCCAGGGCCATGGCCTTCTTGACGAGCTTCTGCCCCCGCTGCGCTCGCTCGGCAGCCGGAACGGAGGCCTTCGTGACGCGCTTGGACCCTGCCATTTGCCGTGCCGCAACCCTTCGAATTGAACCTTATTCAACGCCCTATCCGAACGATGGCGACAAGCAACTGCGATCAGCGTTCGACGGCCGATCAAGCGTGCATTCCGCGATTTCTAGATCTGGCCGGAAAATGCTCGCGCAGGGTCGGCTTTCACCGCACGGCACGTTGGCACCGATCCATAATTGAATTTGTGTCAATTCCAACAAAAGGGAAGCCTCCCGGCAAGGAGCGATGCCCGGAAACGAGGGAAGTGCGATGTCTGCCATCACGACCCGCGACCTGCGGAGCGATCTGAGTTTCGGTTCGATCGTCGAAGGGATCGACTGGACGACGGTGGCGAGCGAAAGCGTCCGCCAGCAGTTGCGCGATCTGTTCCAGGAACGCGGCCTGATCGTGTTCAAGGACGTAGAGGCCACCGCGAAGATGCAGGTGGCGGTCAGCAAGATATTCGGGCCGCTCAAGGACCATCCGACGAAATCGACCGCCCGCACCGCCGAGGACGAGGCCCAGGGCGTCATCGACATGCACGATTCGCCCAGCGACGATGCCGACAATGTCGAGGGACTGGTCGAGATCGACGGCAAGCGGGTCGCCCGGTTCTCGCCCTGGCATTTCGATCACTGCTACAACGACGAGCTCAACTATGCGGGCGTCCTGCGCTCGCCGGTGGTCGCGCCCGAAGGCGGCCGCACCGGGTTCATGGACGGCATCGAATGCTATCGCCAGTTCCCGCCAGCACTGCGCGACCGGATCGAAGGGCTGAACGTGATCTACACGCTCGACACCCGCCTCTCGCGGATGCGCTTCGGTGTGAACTTCACCCCGCTCGGCGATAGCCGCGAAGGGGCCTCGCCGGAAATGCTCGAGGAGATCGCGATCTTCCCGCGCGCCATGCATCCCGCGGTCTGGACGCGCGCGAGCGGCGAGAAGGTCCTGCATGCCGGCCTGTGGATGGCCGTCGGGCTCGAGCACCACGAAGACGAGGCCGGCGACGCCCTGTTCGACGAGGTCTGCCACACGATCAACGCGATGGGATCGGGGACGAGCGCCTACTGGCACGACTGGTCGCCGGCCGACATGGTGATCTGGGACAACCACCGCATGCTGCACGCGGTCGAAGGCTGCGATGCCCGGTACGAGCGGCACACCGTTCGCAGCACGATCCAGGGTGACTACGGCCTCGGCTATTTCGAGCACGGCAAGAAGATCGGCGAGGTTCGGCGCGCCGTCGCCTGAAGCCTCGCCGGGTTCGTCCTAGCGGGGCACTTTCGCGGCAATCTCTTCGCCGAACCATTGGACGTTTTCGGCGAAGGCAGCGCGGCTGGGCGACGGAAGCGCCACGGTGGTCCAGGTCACGCCGGCCTCGGCCAGTTCGCCATAGGCATCGATCGCCTGGGCGACCCCGGCGGGGTCCTGCGGGGCCAGGGCATCGCCATCGAGGCGGCCCATGCAGATCGTCAACGGCTTGATCCGGCCGATCTCCTCGCCATAGGCCCGTGCATAGGCGATCTTTTCCTTCAGATGGGCGATGGTCGACAGTTCGTCGGTGCGCGCGGTCTTGGTGACGACGCCGGCGACGGGGAACGGCGACCAGCCGTCGCACAGCGCAACCGCGCGGCGGATCGCCGGAGCGGCATTGCCGCCGGCCCAGATCGGAATGCCCTCGGCCCGCGGCGGCCGCGGCAGGATCACGGCGTCGCGCGCGGTGAAACGCGGACCTTCGTGCTGCACGGGCTCTCCGGTCCAGGCCTCGCGCAGGATGCGGATGGATTCGTCGGTGATCGCGCCGCGATCGTCGAACGACACGCCGACCGCGGCATATTCGGGCTTGAGGTAGCCCGTGCCGATGCCGAGGATCAGCCGGCCACCGGCCAGGGCATCGAGCGAGGCGGCCGCCTTGGCGACGACGAAGGGATTGCGATAGGCCAACACCAGGATGTGCGTCTGCAACTGCAGCCGCGGGCTGGCCGCCGCGGCCGCGGTCAGCGCGACGAACGGGTCGAGCGTCGCATGCCCGCCTCCCGCGAGCCAGCGGCCGCTGGGCGCCGGATGATCGGTGACGAAGACGCCGTCGAGGCCGGCACGATCGATGGCCTGGACCATTTCCGCGATGCCGCCGAGCGTGTGGAATTCACCCGGCGTGTTCTCGTCGAGCGGCAGGGAGCAGGAAAAGCGCATCGGGAATCCTCGCGAATGGCGTTGTCGGCAGTCTCGGCTCAAGCCGGAGATTTCACCCGGAGCCCGGCCATGCTGCGCATGCATTGCAGCAGAACCTCGGGCGCGGGGCTTGGTATGAGGTAGTGCGAATAGGCGAGCCGCAGGAAGATCTCGGCCGCCTGCTCGACCGAGAGCTCGCCGGCGCGGACCGCGGGGACACGCGCGATGGCATCGCCGAGCAGACGCACCCAGGTCGCGGTCTGTTTCGGCAGCGAGACGGTCAGCGAGCGGACGGTCATGCCCGGCTCTATCAGCGGCGAAGCGACCCCGAAGGTCTCGTCGAGATAGGTGACCAGATAGCGCAAGGCCGCGTCCAGTCGGCCCGCCGGCGTGGTCTCGGTATCGAGGGCCTCGGCCAGCCCCTCGTAGAAGCGCTTTTCCTGATGCGCGGCGATGGCGACGAGCAGGTCCTCGCGCGTCGCGAACCAGCGATAGAGCGTCGGCCGCGACACTCGGGCCGCCTCGGCCACGGCCGATAGCGACAGCTTGTCGTGACTGCCGAGCTCCGCCAGCAGCCGGCAGGCCGCGGCGACGATCGCATCTGCACTGGCGTTGCGTTCTCCCATGGGGCGAGCATTACGCCATCGAGACTCAATGTAAAGTCACCCGCCTTCTCGAACTTGACAGTTTTTACTATTTTTGTAACGTTTCGCGGATCGCCGGATAGAGAGGCCAGTCCCATGGCTCCTGCGGCGACGGACAAAATGGGAGACGATAATGCTGGCGATCGAAGGGCAAACCGCGCGCGACGTGACAGCCACGGTGAACTACGTGCGCAACCCCCGGGCGTCGGCGGCAGAGCCGCATCTCGAGTTCTGCACCGAGAACGAGAGCCTCTCGACCATGGACACCCTGCCCGGCCGGAGCGTGACGATCCATGCGGCGCGCGACCTCGCCACCTCGCTCGACCACGAGGGCTTCGTCCTCGTCCCGCACGTTAGCGCGGTCGAGGATTTTCGGCTGATCGAGGAGGATCCCGCGGTCGACCAGCTCTATATCGACGAGATGGCGACGCTTCTGCGCGAGACCACCGGCGGCGTCTTCGCGATGCTGCTGGGCGGCGGCAAGAAGCGCTTCGGCGAGAGCGCGAGCGACCTGCTCGCACCGCTGATCAATGCCAAGCCCGCACGCTATGCCCACGCCGACAACACCGACGAGTCGGCGGCGCAGCTGTTCGCGCGGATCACCGAGGCGGCCGGCGATCGCCTGCCCAAGAACGCACGCTGGGCGCTGTACAACATGTGGCGCGCGGTCTCGCCGCCGCCGCAGGATTTCCCGCTGGCGGTCTGCGATGCCGGCAGCGTCGCGCCGACCGACGAAGTGACCGTCACCGCCGTGACCAGCACGCGCGAGACCGGCGAAATGCGCCACGACACGACGGGTTACCTCTACAATCCGCAGCACCGCTGGCACTACTTCCCGGACATGACCCGCGACGAGGTCATCATCTTCAAGGCGCACGACAGTCGCGACGACGTCACCCGGCGCGTGCCGCATACGGCCTTCACCGATCCCGACTGCCCGCCCGGCACGCCGACGCGCGCCAGCGTCGAAGCCCGCGGCCTGGTGATCTTCCTGTGAGCGGCACGCCCCTGCTCAGCACTGCGGCGATCCTCGCCCAGGCCCAGGCGATGTCGCCGGTCGCCGATCCGACCCCGGGCCTCTTCGCGCAGAACCTCGATCTCCTCGTCTCCTCGCTCAACGCGGAAGCGCGCCTGAGCGAGCGAGGCGCGGCCGCCTGCAGCGGGATGCTGGCGCTTGCCGAGCGCAAGCGTATCGAAGTCTCGCACTGGTGCGCGGCCGAGCCCGAGATCGTCCGCCAGCCGGTCGACCGGCCCGTCTTCCTCACCGGTCTGCCGCGCTCGGGCACGACCTATTTCCAGTACCTGTTCGACCGCGAACCGAGCTTCCGCATGATGCGGACCTGGGAGGGGGAAAGCCCCTGCCCGCCCCCGGCGATCGACACCGCATCGGCCGCCAGGCGCCAGGCGCAATGCGCCGAGCAGCACCGGCAGCGGCGGCAGAACGACGGTGGCGCGCACGACAGCTTCCATCTGTCCGATCCCGACGGTCCGCAGGAATGCGTGATGATCATGGACCAGACCTTCGGCAACGCCGGGCACTACTGGACCTTCCGGGTGCCCAGCTACTTCGACCGAGTTCTCGACACGATCGACCTCACCGCCTGCTATGCCCATCACAAGCGCGTGCTGCAGACCTTGCAGTGGCAGGCCCCGCCCTCGCGCTGGGCGCTCAAGTGGCCTTGCCACCTGCTCGCGCTGGGCGAAATCCGGCAGGTGTTCCCCGACGCGGCGATGGTCGTGACCCACCGCGATCCCGTGGCCGTGCTGGCATCCAACTGCAGCTACGCCACCTTCCTGCGCGGAATGTTCTCCGACGCGGTCGATCGCGCCGAGCTCGGCCGGCAGATGAAGGACCTCGTCAGCCGTCACATCCGTGCCCTGGTCGATTTCGACGCGAACCGGGCCGACGGGGTGACCATCGCCCATGTCGACTACGGCCAGGTCGTGGCCGATCCCGAAGCGGCGATGGTCGACGTCTATCGCTCGCTCGATCTCGAACTGACTCCGGCCGTCCGCCAGAGCATCGCCACCTGGCGCGCCGAGAACCCGCCCGGCAAGCGCGGTGTCCATCGCTACGATCTCAGCGACTACGGGTTGGACGTCGACGAGGTGGCGGAGGAGTTCGCCTTCTACACCGAACGGTTCGACCTCGCCGACAAGCTGCGGGCATGAGCGCGACCGCTGCGCCGACCGGCTTCGACCGGCTGCTCGAAGACCTGGCCGAGGTCCATCACCGGCTGTCGCAGCACCTGACCGGTCACGACCACACCGCGGCCGAGCTCACCACGGCGATGCTCGGCGGGCTCATGGCCAGTTACCTCGGCCGGGTCTGCGCCGACCTCGACCATCCCGCCTTCCTGCCCGGCGCCGGATACCACCAGCGGATGGGCATGCCCAATCCCGACACGGTCTATCTGACCGCGGCAATCGACGGCGAAGGCGTCTACCGGCTGACCGGCGATCGCGGCACGGCGCCCGAGGTGTCGCTGATGCCGATGGGCGGACCGACGGCGGCCGGGCTCAAGACCTATCCGGCCATCGATCTGCGCAGCTTCGACCTCGACGCCGAGGGCAAGCTCGACCTCGTGCTGTCGGCGCGGCGTCCCGAGGGGCATCACGGCGCCTGGCACGAGATTGCGCGCGACGTGCGCTCCCTGATGCTGCGCTCGGTTTCCGACGATTGGGGGCAGCATCGCGATCCGGTCCTCGCGATCACACGGCTCGACCGTCCGAGCCGGCGCCGGCGCACTTCGTCCGGCGAACTGGCCGCGCGCCTCGCAGGGCTTGCCCAGATGGTCGAGGGCACGCTCGCCTTCGGCATGCGCAAGGTCGCAGGGCTGCGCGCGAACGGCACGGTCAACGCCGTCGCCACGGTCGACTATTCGGCCGGCGGCGGGCTTGTTGGCCAATGGTATCACGAAGGCGTGTTCGACCTGGCCGAGGGCCAGGTGCTGGTGGTCGAGGCCGACCTGCGCCGCGGCGTCGACACCTTGTCGCTGGCGCTGACCGACGCGCTCGGCTGCACGCTCGACTGGGCCAATGCCCAGACGAGCCTCAACCGCAAGCAGGCGCATCGCGATGCCGACGGCTTCCTGCGCTTCATCGTTTCGGCTCAGGATCCGGGCGTGGCCAACTGGCTCGACACGACGGGGCACCCGGTCGGCGTCATGCAGCTACGCTGGACCGGCTGCGCGACCGCGCCGGGCCTGACGTTCCGGCTCGTCGATACCGAGGCTGTGACCGCCGCCCTGCCGCCCGACACGCGCAGGGTCTCGCCAAAGGAACGCGAGGCGATCCTGCGCGCGCGCGCCGCCGGCGCTCAGCGCCGCATCTACTGGTAGCCGGGTTCGCCCGGAACCGATCTTCACGACCAAGACATTCGGGAGAACGAGAATGGAAAACGCAGCTGAAGCCCCGGCGATGCCGCCGCTGCCGCCACGCCCGGCGCATGTTCCCGCGGAACTGGTCCGACCCTATCCCTTCGCCGGCCGCGGCACGACGAGCACCGCCATCCCGCGCGACTTCATCCCCGAAATCCACCAGGGCCCGCCGGTGTTCTGGGTCGATGCGGTCCCCTACTCGATTCCGGGCGCCTGGGTCCCCCGCCGCTATGCCGAGTTGCAGCAGGTCTATCAGGACACCGAGCATTTCACGCCGAAGGGTACCTCGCAGTTCGCCCAGATGATCGGCGAGACCTGGTTCTCGATCCCCGGCGAGGCCGAGCCGCCGCTCCATTCGCGCTATCGCTTGGTGCTGAACCCGATGTTCGGCCCGTCGCGCATGGCCAAGCTCGAAGAACGCATCCGCCTCTACGCGCGCGAACTGCTACTCGAGCTGCGGCCACGGGGCGGCTGCGAATTCGTCTCGGAATTCGCCTTCGAGTTTCCCATCCGCGTGTTCCTCGAGCTCATGGGCCTGCCGCAGGACAACGTCGCGCAGTTCCTGGCCTGGGAGCATGCGATCCTGCGATCGCACAGCATCGAGCCCGTCGTCGAAGCGCTCAAGGCGGTCACCGAGTACCTGAGCGAGCAATGCGAGCAGCGCCGCCGCGAACCGAAGGACGACCTGCTAACGCTGGGCGTTCAGGCCGAGGTCGAGGGCCGCAAGCTCACCGAGGACGAACTCAAGGGCTTCTGCTTCAACCTGTTCGTCGGCGGCCTCGACACGGTTTCGACCAACCTTTCGGCGCATTTCCGCCATCTCGCCGAGAACCCCGATCACCAGCAGTTCCTGCGCGAGAACCCCGACAGGATTCCCGAGGCGATCGATGAACTGATGCGCGCCTATGCCGCGGTGACGACCTTGCGCGTCTGCACCAAGGAGATCGAGGTCGGTGGCGCGCGCATGCTGCCCGGCGACCTCGTGCTGATGCCGACCTTCCTCGCAGCCAACGACCCCGAGGTGTTCCCCCGGCCCGAGATCATCGATCTCGCCCGCAAGCCCCGTCACGTAAGCTTCGGCTATGGCCCGCACCTGTGCATCGGCATGCACCTGGCCAAGCGCGAGATGCGCATCGCCATGGAAGAAGCGCTCGCGATCCTGCCGCCGTTCGGCATCGCGCCCGGTGTCGAGGTGGTATCGTTCTGCTCGATTGCCCCGATCGGCCCCGTCGCGCTGCCGCTCATCTGGAACGCCTAGCAAACACGCAAAAGCCCCGGTCATCACGCCAGATGCGGCGCGATGACTGGGGCCGTGCCGTCCGTCAGAAGTTGTAGCGCAGCTTGGCTCCGACGATCCGCTGCTCGCCGTAGCGGGCGACCTCGAAACCGCTGCTGTTGTAGAGACCGGCGACCGCCGAAATGTACGTCTCGTTGGTCACGTTGGTCGCGAACAAGGCCAGGTCGATCGGCGATCCCGCCACCCGATCCCAGTTCAGGTTGAGATTGAGCGTGTTGAACCCTTCGAGCGCGGCGAAGCGCGAGGCCGAAAGCGCCGCGCCGTTCTGCGGCCCGGTATAGGAATAGACCGCCCCAAGGGTGATCTGCCCCAGGCTCTCGTCGAGCGGCAGCGTATAGCTCGCCGCGACGGTCAGGCGATGGTGCGGCGAATAGATCAGGTCCCCACCGACGTCGGCCGCCGGGATCACCTCGAAGAACGGCGAATTGGGCGGCAATACGGTCGGGGTCAAGCTGATGAGCTTGGTGTTCAGATAGGTGTACGAGCCATTGAGGTTGAAGCCGGCGAACGGGGTGATGCTGGCCTCGACCTCCAGTCCGTAGATCCGCGACTTGCCGGCGTTGATGATGCCGTCCGCCTGTGAGATCGAGCTGCCCGGCGGCGTGTTGAACAGCGCGCTCAGCTGCTGGTTGGTCAGCTTGTTGTAGAAGGCGGAGAGGTTGAAATAGCCACGGACGGCACCGCGGATGTCGGCCTTGAGCCCGAGTTCGTAGGCGTCGACCTTCTCGGGTTCGAAGGTCCGGTAGCCGTCGGCCGCGTTCGCCGACACACTGCCCTGCCGATAACCCCGCGCATATTTGGCATAGATCAGGACGTTCTCGTTCGGCTTGTAGTCGAGATCGATCAGCCAGGTCGGCCGCGAGCTGCTGGTCTTCGCGTCGATCCGGCAGTCCTGGGCCAAGGTCGTGTTCGGCACGATGCACGAGACGACCGGCGTGTTCGCGGCGGGAAAGGTATAGGTGAAGGCCTTGGCGGTGCTGCGGACCTTGTCTGACGTATAGCGGATGCCGCCGGTGAGCTTGAGCTGTCGGGTCAGTGCCAGAGTCGCCTGACCATAGAGTCCGAAGTTGCGATAGGCGATGTTGCTCAGACGCTTGCCGACACCGCCGATGGGGAAATCGAAGCCGGGATCGGTGAACTGGACGGGGAAGCCCGTGGCCCGTGCATAGAACTCGGCATAGCCCTTGCGATAGACTTGTCCGAGCGGCGAATAGCACTGCAGGTTGGCGATGTCGGCACAGTTCGTGAGCTGGGTGGATATCGTCCCGACCAGCCCGTGCGGGTCCGAGCGCTCGTAGTAGATGCCCGCCTGCCAGATCAGCTTGCCCTCTCCGACATTGCCCTGGAACTGCAGTTCTTCGGTGAAGCTCGACTGATCGGTCGTCTGCGTCCCCGGCGCATCGGAAACGTCGATGAACTGGAGCCGGGTACCCGCGAGCGCGCCCGAAGATGTCGGATATAGCGCCAGCAGTTTGCCTGCCGCATCCTGGATCGGCACGACGACGGTCGACGGCACCTTGAAGTCGGTGCCGAAGATGTCGGAACGATAGTGCCCCTTGAGCCGGCTGTAGCTGACGATGTTCTTGATCGTCAGCGTATCGCTGGCCTGCAGCGTCGTCGTGTTGATGATGCCGTAGTTCTTGCGTTCGTTGACGGAATCGTCGCGATCAATGCTGGCGACACGCGGACCGCCCTGCTGGCGTGTCGCGAAGGGACCGCAGATCACCGAACCGATGAAGGTGTTGGGATCGCATTCGAGCAGCGAGAAGGCCGAACCGTTGCTCTTCGAATGCACGTAGGAGAGGATCGTATAGTTTTCGAGATCGGGCGTGATGTCCCAGACCAAGCTCGCGCGGGCGGCGATGTAGTGCCGGTCGTCGAGATCGGCGCCTACGCCGACATTGCGGGTCAGACCCTTGCGGTCCTGGAAATCCACGGCGATCCGCGCGCGCAAGGTGTCGCTCAGCGGCGCGTTGACGGCGCCCTGCAGGCCCACCCAATCGTAGCTGCCGTAGAGCCCTTCGACGTAGCCCTCGAACTGGTCCTTCGGCTTGGTCGGAACCAGCAGGACCGCGCCGCCCGTGGTGTTGCGGCCGAACAGCGTGCCCTGCGGCCCCTTGAGCACCTGCACGTTCTGCAGGTCGAAGAAGCTGCCCGGCCCGGCGCCGTCGCCCTGTGCGACCGTGCCGCCGCCGCGCGTCGCGACGACGTCGGCGAAATAGACCGCCACCGAGGGCGAGGTCTGCAAGGTCTGGGTGAAACCGCGGATCGCGTAAGCCGTGCTGTCGCGTCCGTAGATCCCCGTGGTGCTCAGCGACGGGGTGTAGAGTGACAGGTCCTCTGGCGTCACGACGTTGCGGTCGGAGAGCTGGTCCTGGTTGAACACCGTGATCGAGATCGGAACGTCCTGCGCCCGCTCCTCGAAACGCCGCGCCGTGACGACGATGTCGTCGGGCGACGAGGCCTGGGCGTGACCGCCGTCCGCCTGGGCGAGTGCCGGCGTTCCGATACCGACCAGCAGGCCGGCCGATGACCATAGAGCTACCTTGCAAGACAATGCCATTTGCCCCTCCTCTCGCGCCGTCCGTTTGGCGGTCGCTGTCCAACAATCGTGATGTTCAGGCCGAACGGGCGCGTTGCATCGCCGCCTCGTGTTCAGCGGTGCGGGCCTAGCCCACGAGCTGATCCGCCCAATTGGAGCGCTCGATCATGCCATGCGCGCTCTGTCCCTCCCAGGTGTAGCGCGCGCCGCCCTGGTGCAGCGCGAAGCCCGGCATCTCTGGCACGCCGAGGTGGAAGACATTGAAATCGCTGACACCCTCGATGCGCGCGGTGCCGAGCGCATAGTCGAGCTCGAACGAGACGTCCTCGCCGCGTGGGGTCAGCCGCGTCAGGAACGGCACGCCGCGCGCGACTGCGGGATACATCTGGCCGTCGACATAGACATAGGCGCCATTGTGGGTCGTGCCGTCCTCGCGCGGCGGATAGACGCACAGCGCGAAGGCGCGCCCGTCGGGGAACAGCGCGGCTTGCCAGCAATGGCCGCGAAAGGCGCCGAGCGGCCGCACCGACTGGCGATGGATGCGATTGCCGGAGCCGCGAAAGACGCGGGTCTGCCCGTCCAGGGTCAGTTCGCCTTCGGCGCGGAACGCCTGCTCGACGCGCCAGCCATAGCCCATCAGGCCGGCATCGATCCGCTCGGCCTCGGTCATGCCGACCAGCCGTTCGGGGCGCAGGTCCTGCGTCCAGCCCGGCAGCGCCATCGTCAGCTCGACGTCGAGCCGCAGCGGCGCGCGCCTGTCGCGATCGACCGACTGCGCGATCAGGGCTTCGGGCGTGGTGTCGGCGCCCTGCCCATCATAGCGCACGCGCCATTTGTGGAAGGGTTCGAGACACTCGAACACCAGCCCGCCGGTACCGAGGATCGAAGCCTTGCCGTCGGATCCGATCGGGGAATGGGTCGTCCCGGCACCGCCATCGACGATCGCGCGGCCCGCACGATCGACGAAATTGAACTGGAAGCCGTGGCTGTCCCAGCTATCGCCCTTCGCCTCGATGCCGATGCGCGGGAAGGCGAAGGCGCCGTTGTCCTCGTAGAGCCAGATCGACGCGCTCTCGCGCATCTCGGGATCGTCGGGCCGCTCGGCGAGCATGTAGTCGATGTCGGGCTCAAGGCCGCCGGTCCACGAAGCGCTCACGATCGCGTTCTCCCGTCCCGCCGATCACCGCGAGCCGTCGGCGCGCGGAAGTCGCAGGTTTTCCGTTGTTAGACTCTGAAAATGCGCGATTTCATGCCGCAGTTCAGATCGGAGACGATGATCATACGAATTACAAAAATGTTCAATATTGTAACGATTCTATTTGGCCGGATTGCGCAATTCGAAGGTGCAGATGCTCGCGGAAGTTCGTCGCATCGGGCCAAAAGAACGGCCGAGGACAACGGCCCCGGGCAAGCACCGACTTTCGAAAAATGGCCGCGCGATTTCGCACCGTCAGTCGTAAGCGCGGCGCGCCTTGCGCAGGTCGCTGGGTCGCTCGCCCGTATGGCGGCGATAGGCCGAGCAGAAGCTCGCGGCGCTTGCGAAACCCAGGCGAACGGCGATTTCGGCGATCGGCTCGCGGGTCTCCGCAAGCTTGGCGCGCGCGCGGTCCATCACCACCTGCTCGACGTAGCTCGCCAGGGTCTGCCCGGTCTCCGCCTTGAACGCGCGGGTCAGGTGACGCACCGAGAGGCCGCAAATCTCCGACAGTTCGGCAAGGTCGGGCGCCGGCCCGTCGACATGCGCGCGCTCGCGAATCCGGCGCATGCGCCAAGGCGCCAGGCCGCCGGTCAGGCGCTTCGGCGCGAACCGCTGCTCGAGACGAAAGATCCGGATGAGCTCGATCGCCAGCGCATTGCCCAGGGCTTCGATCAACGCGGCCGAAGCGAAACCCGGCCGCTCGAGCTCGCGGGCGATACGCCAGAGCAGTTGCTCGATCGCGGGATTGCGCAGGTTGAGCGCATGCTCGAGGTCGCTGCTGTCCCAATGGGGGCTTCGGCCGAGTATCCTCTCGATCACCTCGGCCGAAAGCAGGCAGGTCAACGACCGCTGTCGCCCTTGGGCCAGGTAGCTGCGCGTCTCGATACCCTGGGGAACGAACATGAGCGGGCCCAAGGCATAGCGCTGCGGACCGCCGAAACTGATCCAGGAGGGCTGCGGGCGCGGTGTCAGGGCAAAGTTGAGCACGTGGCAGCTGGCGTTCCAGCTGTCGCAAGGCGCGGAATCCCAGACGAAATCCGAAAGCGTGAAGGCGGCATTGTCGTCCTTGACCCTGCGCCGGATCGTTTCGCCGAGCAGCGCGCTGGCCGGTTGCCCGGGTGACCGCGGCAGCAGGTTCTCGAAAGAAATAGGCATCCTGTCCAAATCCTCTCGGCCGCGGTGGAACCGCGGTCCACGCTATTACCGGCGTCCGGCCTCATGGTCGTAAAATGCGAAACGTGCGGACACCGCCGCGAGATCGACGCCCAGGCTCGCCGGATCGTAGCTGTGCCGGCCATGCTTGTTCACGGGCTCCTGCTCGCGCCAGGCGAGCATACGCCGCCGCGCCTCGATGGTGAATTCCTCGCCGAGGAAGGCGTAGAGCCGCTCCATCACGTCCATCGGCGCGGTCTGAACCTCGAGGAAATCGACGTCGAAGAAGCGTCGATCGTGGCCGCGCTCGCGAAAGGCCCTGACGCGCTCCAGGCCCGTGCTGGTCCACTCGACATTGGCGGCGACGATCCAGCCGCCGTCGGGCTCGTCGGTATAGGCCCGCGACAACTCGCGATAGAGATCCACCACCGACGGGATGACCTTGGCGATGTCGCGATGCGTCATCCAATAGCGCGCGTCGGGAAAGACCGTGTCGAGCGCGTCGATGAACAGCATGTGCGCGGGGTTCTTCAACCGCCAGCGATGCGGCGGGCAACGCCACTGCAGCAGCTTCAGCACGCGCTTCACGTAGCGGTAGGTCGGCACCAGGTCGGCATCGTGGTTCAACCAGGCGAAGTAGGACGGGATCCGCGCCGAGGCCTGGAAGATCTGGCTCTTGAAATCGAAGCCCATGAATTGCTGGCATTCGGTCGGCGCGGTCGGCGAGACCGGGATCATCATCTTGAGCCGCGGAGCGATCGCGTCGATCTGTGCCGAGCGCACACGCTGTTCCTCGATGCGCGGATCGCTGTGCTCGCTGGCGGCCTCGGGCGGCGGGCACGGCGCGTTGGCTTCCCAGGCGCGCAGGCTGCGCACCGCCGGATCCTCGGCCAGCAGGCAGCCAAGCGCGGTCGATCCCGTCCGCGGCAAGCCGAGGCCGATCAGCGGCGCGACGATCTCCTGGTCGTCGATCTCGGGGTGCATCGCATACCAGTGCTCGACCTCGAGCCGCCGCGAGAGCAGGTCGACGATCTGGTGCTCGATTAGCATCTCGCCCTGCAGGTTGAGGCGGGCTTCCCCATCGAGCGATGCGAGCAGCCTCTCGAGCCCTTCGCGGAACGTCTCTTCGCCGAAGTCTTCGAGCGCCGTTGCTGTCCGCGCAGCTTCGAGGAGCTGCTTGAACGTTTTCATGGCCATTGCGACACCTTTGCAAGGAACGGTGTCTCGTCTGCTATGACGCTTGCGGGACGTGCCCCAGCCCAGGGGACGACGGTTTCGGCCCATTTTCGAAAGTCGCGGCAATCGATGGCCATTACCGAAAATGGCAAGATCCTCGGATCGCCGCGAGGTCAGCACGATCGGATCAGCCCGCGCCCTGCCCGGCCCCAGCCGCCATCGCATGGCGCGCCGCGACGTAGCCGAAGACGATGCCCCCGCCGATGCTGGCGCCGGCCGCCGGATAGGTATGGCCCACGACGGGCGCGGTGATGTTGCCCGCCGCGTAGAGGCCGGCAATGGCGCTCCCATCGGCGCGCAGCACGCGCGCATCCGCGTCGGTCACCAGCCCGCCCGAGGTGCCGACGTCCAACGGCAGGATCTCGACGGCATAGAACGGGCCTGCCTCGATCTTGCCGAGCGTGGGATTGGGTCTGTTGCCCGGATCGCCCATCGCCCGGTTGTGGTGGCTCGCACCGCGGCCGAAATCCTCATCGACGCCGCGCTCGGCGAAACCGTTGAACCGCGCCACCTCGTCGACCAGCCCGTCGGGATCGATCCCGGCCTGGCGCGCGAGGTCGGCCAGGGTGTCGGCCTTGAGGAAATAGCCGTTCTCGACGAACGGCGCGGGGGATTTGCCCGCCATGACCGGACCCCAGCTATAGCGGCTCAGCGCCCGCCCCTCGATGATCGCCCAGGCCGGCACGGCTCCGCGCGCATACATGCGCTGGCCGAACTCCATATAGGCGCCGGCCTCGTTGCCGACACGGCGCCCATCCGGGCCGACGATGATGACGCCGGGCTTGCCCGACTCGCCGGGCACGTGGAACCCGCCATAGGTCCCGTCGGGCAGCAGCGATCCCGGCGTCCACCAGGCCTCCTCCATGCAGTCGACGTCGGCGCCCAGCGCCATGGCCAGTTGCATCGGGCCGCCGGTGTCACCGGGATTGGCCATGGTCCAGGCGCCGGTGTTGGGCTGCGGCTGGAAGGTCTTGCGCATCTCGGCATTGCGCGAAAAGCCGCCCGCGTTGAGCAGCACGCCCTTGCGCGCGCCAATGCGCCGCTCGCCTTGCGCGGTCTTGACCGTGACGCCCACTACCGCGCCGTTCTCGATGTCGAGCGCGGTCACTTCGTGCTCGAGCCGGATCGGCACGCGATGATCGAGCGCCGCCTTGAGCATGCGCCCCTGCAGGGCATTGCCCGAACCGACGGTGCGCGCGCCCGTCAGCTTGTCCTTGAGCATGTTCCAGGCGAGCTTGAGCGCGGCACGCTTGCCCTTCCAGGTCGTCTTGGCGAGCGTCAGGTCGACGAATTCCCACGAACCGACCGGCATGCGCGGAAAGCCGTAGAAGTATCCGAGCTTGTCCTGCCAATCGCCGAGTTCGCGCAGGTCGAACAGCGCGGCCGAGATCGTGCGGCCGTATTCGTGCCCGCCGGGCGCGTTCGAATAATAATCGGGCCAGGGCACGCGAATGAGATCCACGCCCTGGTCGAGCAGGAACTGCACCGCCCTGGGCCCTTCGGCGATGAACGCGTCGCGCTTGGCGGCGGGCGATGCCTTGTCCGGGGCGCCGACGATCGCATCTAGGTAGGTGCGCCCAGCCTCGGCGTTGTCGTCACCAAGCAGCGGGTTGGCGGGAATCCAGGCGATGCCGCCCGAAAACGCGGTCGAGCCGCCGAACAGAGCCTGCTTTTCGAGGATCACCGCGCTCCCGCCGGCGGCCTGGACCGCAAGCGCCGCCGTCACCGAGGCGCAGCCGCTGCCGACGATCACGAGGTCGAAGGTCTCGTCGAAATGCATGGCCGCCTCAACCCTCCGACGGGGCCGGCGCCGCGACCTTCGGCTCGGGCCCGAGGTCGTCGTCGGCGTGCGGATCCTCGAGGAAGCGGCGCAAGGTCTTGTGGAAATGCGACAGCGCGCGTTCCTGGATCGGGCTCGGCCGCCCGCCCTTGAAGGCGCGCGACTTCATGCCCTTCTGGACCTTGGGAATGTTGAGGAAATCCTGGCGAAAAATCAGCGGGAAATCGCCGTCGCGCCAATCCTGATAGACCTCGTGCTCGACCTTCGGCTCGGCGCCCGGCGCGAAACGTTCGAGCGACCAGACGTCCATCATGCAGCGCGTGTGATCGTCGCCGTGAGGGCGGAACCGGTACCACAGCACGGCCTCGATGGCGGGGTGGAGGAACACCGTGTTCGGGAACACGTGCCAGTCGAAGCCGCTTTCGGCGAGGTATTCGGGAGTCAGCCCTTCGGGCCACCCGGCGCCGCTTTCGATCGCGGCTTCGTAGATGAACTGCCCCCACTTGGCGACGACGTCGTGCGGCGGCGTCTCGGCCGTGGTCTCGGTGCGCAGGCGCTGGGTCGCGTCGAACGCGCGCTGGGTCTGCATCGCCTGCAGGTCGTCGCGGAACTGCTCGGCATATTCGAACAGGTGCTCGCGGAAATCGGCGACCTCTTTCGCCGGCAGTCGCGGACTGCGACCGACGGGCAGGCCGGTGCCGCCTTCGTAGGAAATCCAGCCGTGCCGGCCCATGGCGCGGCTGGTCGAATAGTCCTGCGTATAGGTCAGCATCTGCGAGTGCGTCGTCTGGACGTGGTAGAACTCGGTGAAGGCGCCCATCGTGGTCTTCCAGTTCGCCTCGACCACCACCGACTTGTACCAGGCCGGGTGGAGCTTCTCGAACTCGAACAGTTCGCACTTCGATTTCATCGGCTCGAGATACCGGTCGAGCGGCTGGCAATCGGGATCCATGTTGATCCACACCCAGCCGCCCCAGGTGCCGACCTGGACGGGCACGAGATCGGCATCGCCCTTGGCCAGGCAATCGCCCCAATCCTGCCGATCGATCACCTTGATGTTGCGGCCGTCGCTACCGAACCGCCAGCCATGGAACGAGCAGACGAACTGCCTGGCGTTCCCCTGCCCCTCGACCAGAAGATTGCCGCGGTGCGGACAGAAGTTGTGAAAGGCCCTGACCTCCCCATCGCTGCCGCGGACCACGACGATGGAATCGTCGATGATGTCGTAGACGACATAGTCGCCCGCCCCCGGGATCTCGTCTTCGCGGCAGGCGATCTGCCAGACCTTGGGCCAGAGCTGCTCCTTCTCCAGATCGTGGAAGCGGCGGTCCAGATAGTCGGCCTTGGGGTAGAAATCGCTGCGCACTTCCTCGGAGGGAAAGCCGTTCGAAGGCATGGATGCATCCCGTCTTTTGATCGCTGAGCTCGGGGTATCACCCACGACAGCCCAGGTGAACCCAGGATTTGACACATCATCAGGTCAAGAGCGGTTCCTGAACCCGCATTCGTCGTCTTTCAGGCCATCGGGAGCCGGAAAGCGTTCGGCGTTCCTCTGCGCTTTATGGCCTAAAAAGGAAAAGCGGCTTATCCCCGTGACATTCGTGCGCGAGCATCTCGATCAAAATTGACGATCATTCACTTCTAAGAATCCTGGAAAGCGTTCAACCGGCTGCCAGGATGGAATGTTCAAGTCGCACATCGTCGAGGAGGTCCTCGATCGCAGCGCGCTGCGCGTCGGTGCCGCTCGGCCTGACATCCCAATTGCAATGGGCGTGGGTCTCCCTGTCGCGCACGATCACCTTGCCAAGCGCCCGCTGCCAGGCCTGTGAAGTACCGCCTCGCTGCCGGACAAGGCGGGCGATAAGCAGCTGTTCGAGATCTGAGGCCGTCATGCCTGTCGCTTAGCCGTTGTCGGTGGCCAAGCAAGCAGCCCTTCGCGAGCCGGCCCGATCAATCAAAGCGGAGCGATCGGTAGGGGAAATTGGCAGGCCCATTCTCCGACCTCAGTGAACTTGCAGATTGCCACCGCCCTTGCCGTTGAAGTCGAAGGTCACGTCGGTGAGTTTGCCCGGAAACGGCGTCCCCGCACGATAGCCGGCCAGAACGGGCGATCCCCAGTCGGCGGCGAGATCGAAAGTCTCCGGGATGCCGAAATAGGCAGGCAAGACAAACGACAGCCGTTCCTGTGCCAGAACCTTGCCGCCCGCGCTGATCTTCACTTCGAACGGCGTCGCACCGGTAGCCTCGCGCTGGCCCCGCACGAGGTCGAGGGCGATCTCCTGCTTGCCGGGCGCCAGCGCGTCTGCCGCCGTCACCGCGACGCTGCCGCCCGCAAGGTCGTTCATCACCAGCGTCGGCTTGCCGTCGCGCAAGTAGAAACCGATCCCGCCCATCCGGCCGCCCATCGAGAAGATCGGCGCCGTGGCCCCGGCCTCGGCGAGATCGAGTTTCGCCGTCATCGTGAAACCGCGGGTGTTCACCGGTGGCGCGATCATCGAGGCCAGATTGCTGGTGGGACCGGCATAGTGCCACTTGCCACCCCGGCGTGCGAAATCCTCCGCGGCCTTCTTGGCGGATTCGCCGGCGGTATCGCTGAGGTTGTGGATCGGCGCGACGTTGTAGCGCTTGGCCTGGTCGGCGAAGGCCGCTGCCATCGCCGCGACACGCTCGGGATATTTCGCGGCGAGATCGGTGGTCTGGCCGGGATCCTTGCGCAGATCGTAGAGCTCCCAGGGCTCGTCGAAGGTCTTGGCCGTCTGCCAGTCCCAGGTGCGGTAGCGGTGCGAGGTGACGATCTGCCAGCCGTCCTGCCACAGCCCCTTGTTGCCGTAGAGCTCGACATATTGCGGCCCCTCGTGCCCGGGTGCGCGCGCCGAGGCAAAGGTCGCGGTCAGGTTCTGCCCCTCCATCGGCACCTGCGGCACGTCGTTCACCGTCTGCGCCAGCGGCACGCCCGCCGCCGCGAGCAGGGTCGGTGCGATGTCGGAAACGTGGGCGAACTGCCCGCGCAGCTCGCCGCGCGCGGCGATGCCCTTGGGCCAGGCGACCACCAGCGGCACATGCGTTCCGCCCTCGTGCGTGGTCTGCTTGTAGTAGCGGAACGGCGTGTTCCCCGCGACCGCCCAGCCATAGGCATAGTGCGGATAGGTACCGGGCGCGCCCCAGCGGTCGAGGAAGGCGCGGTTGTCCGCCGCGGTCAGCCCGCCACCCGTCACCGCCGCCTCGTTGTAGAGCCCGCTCGGGCCGCCTTCGGCGCTGGCACCGTTGTCGGAGGTCACGACCACGATCGTATTGTCGAGTTCGCCCGCGGCGGCGAGCGCATCGAGCATCCGGCCGAACTGCGCATCGGCATAGGACAGCGATGCGGCGAAGGCCTCCATCTGCCGCGCGTAGAGCTGCTTGTCCTCAGGGCTCAGGCTGTCCCACCGGGGCATGCCCTCGGGCAGGGCCGCCAGCCTGGTTCCCTTCGGCACCGTGCCTTGCGCGATCTGTCGCTGCAGGATCGTCTCGCGCACCTTGTCCCAGCCCTGGTCGAACTTGCCCTTGTAGCGCGCGATCCATTCGGCCGGCGCGTGGTGCGGGGCGTGCGCGGCGCCGGTCGCCCAGTAGAGGAAGAACGGCCGCTGCGGATCGGCCGCGCCGCGCGACTGGATCATCGCGATCGCTTGGTCTGCCATGTCGGCGCTCAGATGATAGCCGGGCTTCTGCGGCCGACCGATCGGCGTCTGGTCGCGAACGAGTTGCGGCTCCCAGTTGTCGGTGTCGGCGGAGAGGAAGCCGTAGAACCGGTCAAAGCCCTGACCGGTAGCCCAATAGTTGAACGGGCCGGCGGTCGAGACATCTCCGTTGGGCAGATGATCCCACTTGCCGACGGCATAGGTCGCATAGCCCGCGGCGTGGAGATTGGCGGCGATCGTCCCTGCCCCCGCCGGGATATGCGCATCATAGCCGGGAAAATCGCGCGCGGCCGTGGCATGGCCGCCGATGTGGACCGAATGCGGCATGCGCCCGGTCAACAAGGCGGCGCGCGAAGCCGAACAGATCGGCGCGGTGTGATAGTTCGAATAGCGCAACCCCATCGCCGCCACGCGATCGATGTTGGGCGTCTCGACCAGGCCGCCGAAGCAAGAGACCTGCGCGAAGCCGACGTCGTCCATCAGCCATACCAGCACGTTCGGCCGCTGCTGGCTCTGCGCCGAAGCTGCCGGCGCGGCGCGCGGCGTGGCGTTCTGCGGATCGGCCAGGGCAGGACCGGCAAGCGCGGTACCGGCCAGCATCAGCGCGACAATCGAACGGCGAAGGGTCATCAAGTTCGGCTCTCCCTTGAAGATCGGCGATCATGCGCCGCTTTCTGCTTGTTCCGATCGGGAGACTAATCGGCACCATCATTGAGTCTAATGCATTCAAAAGCCAATTTTGATAATCACGACTGATGCTCGATCTACGCAACCTCCGCTATGCCGTGACGCTCGCTCGCCGCCTGAGTTTTGCCCGCGCGGCCGAGGAACTTGGCATCTCCCAGCCTGCCCTCACCCGCGCGATCCAGATGCTCGAACAGCGGTTCGAGGTGCGCCTGTTCGACCGCGATCGCTCGGGCGTGCGGATCACGCCGCAAGGGCAGGTCATGCTCGATGCCGCTTCGGTCCTCCTCGCCAACGCCGATGACGTGGAGCGGCAGTGGGATCGCACGGCCAAGGGCCAGTTCGGCCTCGTCCGCTTCGGCATGGCGCCGATGCCGGCACGCGCGCTGCTCCCCGCGGCGCTGCTCGAACGGATCGAGACCGCGCCCGGCGTGATCAACGACGTGGTGGTGCGCAATGTCGAAGCGCTATGGCCGCTGCTCATGGCGGGCGACATCGAGTTCTTCGTCGCCGCGGAGGGACAGTTGCCCGATACCGTGCCGGTGCGCGCCGAAGTGCTCGGCCGGTTTCCGCGAAGCCTAATCGTTCGCACCGGTCATCCGCTGCTCGATGGCGCGAGCGACGAAACGCTGTTCCCCGTTTTGGTCTCCGGCGGCGTGCGCATGCCGCGATCGCCGGAACTCGATGACACCGTCGATGGCCCACGCCACGTGATCGAGGACTTCGATACGCTCGTCAGGCTGACCGCAGCCACCGACGCGATCTGGCATGCTTCCGCCTATGCCGTGGAGAACGAGATCGCGCAGGGCCTGCTGGCGGCTCTGCCATGGACGCGAACCGACGAACCGGACTCGTTCAGGATGATCATGTATTCACTCGATCGACGTACCGTTTCGACCGCCGCAAAGTCATTCGCGCGGCTGTTTTGTGGCCGAATAAGAGAACTGGCCAGTCGATGAAATTTCAACAGACTGCGGGCCTCGGCACATCCCCCGCGCGCTGCGCCAGCGAATAGACCTACCGCGCCGACGGCATCGGCAGAATGCAGCACGAAGGGCTTACGGGGTTATCCCGTATCGTCGATAGAAACGTTCGACCGATGGATTCAGCGTAAGAGCGGCCCGCCGTTCGAGATCGGCCCGCCCCTTGTCTCCGAGCCGCCTGGACACGACCGCCGACATATAGAGAGAACTCGCGAGTTCCGGTTCCTGGGCGAGTGCTGCGTCATAGTCCGCACGGGCCTCCGCCAACTTGCCCTCGCGAAAACGAACCATTGCACGACTATCGAGATAGGTCGCCGGATCGGACGATAGCTCGATCGCGCGATTGCAGTCCGCGAGGGCCATATCGAGACTGCTGCTCCGCAGCGCCAGATACCAACAGCGCGCGTTGCGAAGTTCAGCCGATGTTCCTCGCTTCTCCAGAGCCGCGTCAAGGAGTTCGAGAGCCTCTTCGTGACGCTCGCCCGATTCCAGGACGTCCACACGGTGCAGAAAATCCGAGAGCCCATCATCGGTGTTGATGTCCGGTTCGGATGGGAGGAGGTCGAGCCCCTCGTCCACACGCCCGGCCTCTGCCAGTTCTACCGCAAGATAGTCGCGAGCTTCCTTGTCGCCCTGCTCGAGATCGTAGGCTGCTTGCGCATCCTTGAGCGAACCCGCCTTGTCGCCGCGCTGGGATCGCACTTGCGCGCGGTTCAAATAGCGCGCCGCCGTCGGATCCAGCGCAATCGCCTTGGCATAGTCGGCCTCGGCCCCGCTCCAATCGAGCAGGCGCTCCTGAAGCCACCCCCTGTCGACCAAGCGCCCTGCATCGTCGGGTTTCGCGGCGATGCGCTCGTCGAAAATGGCCCGCACTTTCGCTACGGCGGGCGAGGCCTTCCTGCGCGCGACATCGTCCCAGCGCCGGGCATAGCTTTCGGGCAGTTCGATGCGGGCCTTCTTGGCCATGGCATCGGCGATGGCCCGCCCCGCACCGCTCGTCCTGTCGGCAGGAATCTCGGCGCCGGTCTCGAACGAAGATATCTCTTCGGACACCGTGCCTTCCGTCAATTTGGCTGATCGCTGCCATTTGACCGCGGGCAGATCGAGATCCCCCATGTCACCACCGATCAGGGTCGCCCCCTTGCCGTCATCGGGAAGACGTATCGATACATGGCTGCGCGCCGTCCACGGCTGATCGATGAGCGCCGGGATGGCACGCCAAGCCGCTCTGTCGCGAGGCGCGTCGTAAGCGACAATGAGCGTTGGCCCCAGCGAAAGAGCCTGCCGCCGGTCACGGTACTGCCACTTGGGATATCCGACCCCGTCCACCACGAGAGTCCAGGTCGCGTTCGCGGTGTCGAACTCGGCACGCGGTTTGCCAATCGACGAGGTGCCGATCCAGTCGTTCGCGGCCTTTTCCGCAAAGGCGAACAGCTTCTCGTCGTAGTCGGCATTGCGATCGACGCGATTGGTCGCTGCATAGGCGCCGGTATGCCGCAAGGTCAGGCGGAAAGGCGCCGGCAAGTAAGGACCTGCCGTCATGTCGTAGGCGATATCGACGTCGAGGTCCGAGCGAGCATGCGCGCGCTTCGGCAGTTCGACGAGCGTGGGGGCGGCACCGGCCAGGGGCAGCACCGTCCCGAACCGCGGAACGTCGCGGATGTCGGCAAGGCGCGACCCCAACATCGTACCGTCGACCCAGAAATCTTCCCCCGCGATCTTCGCCCGCACGAAAACATGATCGAAGGCGCCGGCTGCCGGCAGCATCTGTCCAACCGCATCGCCTCGGCCGGTATTGGCAAGAACCGGCTCGGCTTCGACACCCAGGCGATCGAGAACCGCGAGCAGCAACAGCGTCTTCGCCTTGCAATCGCCATAGCGCTTGCTCCACGTCTCCGCAGGGGATTGAGGCACGTAGTTACCAGTGCCAAGCGCGATGAGCTGATAGCGGACTTCGTCCTGCACCATCTGCAGCGCATCGGCCAATCGCTCGATCGGATCCTGCGAGCGCGCAGCTATGGTCGCGACGCGGGCGGCCAGGTCCGAGCCAGGCGCGATCGTCGCTTCCGTCCGATACAGCGGCGCCATCGCCCGGGCTACCGCTTGCCAGTCCTTGAAGCTGGAGAACTGAACGACCGGCACGGGGGTGAACCGGGACGGCATGTTCTTCGGCATTTCCGGCAACTTCGCGATCGGCAGCGGAATGACGATTTCGTTCCAACGCGCATCGATCTTGCGCGGCACAGCGGTGACATTCGGCAGGCCGACCTTCCAGGCGATGTCGCGATTACTCAGCCAAAGTAGACGGGCTCTTCCGAACCCGATCTTTGCCGGCGCCGGAATGAGCAGCAGGCCATCCTGAACGTTGCCCTCGAGCGTCGCATCCCGCGTGGTCACGCTGAACGCCGCGCGGAGCGTGTCTCCCACGCGCAGACCTTCGAAATGCTTCACGGCGGTAAGCTGGCCATCGACGATCATCCGCTCGAGACCGGCCTCGCGTCGAAGCACGGTAATGCCGGCTCCCCCTGCCAGCGCGTCGATGACCTGCCCCTCGCGCACAATCTCGAGACGATGGAAGGTCAGGTCGCCGTGATCGGGTTGCCAGCTCATTTTGAGGTTGCCGCGTTGGGCCAACACCTCGGGCGTCGAGATCACCGTTGCGGTGTCGAAGAAGGCCGTAACGGTATCACCGTCGACGAGAACTTGCTCGTCGAACAGCGGCAAAGCGGTCCCAGAGCGCGCGGACGGATCGAGGTTCAGCGCCGGCGCCGGCGCCACCCAACTCGGCACCGGTCCCGTCAATACCTTGTCGCCGGCCCAGGCAGGACAAGCGAAATGAACGGCAATAGCCGCACCGACGATCCATCCATTACGCATTCTGAAAAGTCCCGTACTTCCTGCCAGCCCCTTGGCGCGCCGCACTCGCAGGCGACGATGAAAGCACTGTTCGGGCAGCCGGCAAGCGGCAATACCTCCGAAATGGGCACAACAGCGCACCCGTCGTTCATGCACCCAGCGGCTATCATGGCAACCAAAGGTGCGTTGAAGACCGGCGACGTCCGAACGCGCCGCCGGAGAGCCTGAGGCACCAGCGCCGCGCGCCAGATTCATCACCAGGTATTTATACTAAATGCCGTTTACCCGGCGCTTACCATAAAGCCCTGATGGCTATGGACGTGGACAAGAATTCTCGCCCCAGCTTCCCGAAAAAGGGCCCAAGCCGAAATGCATGAGATGGTCTGGGTGATCGATGTCGACGTTCGTCGCCGTGCCTCGATCACTTTCTTCCTCAACAACACCGGCATTTTCGCCGAGCCATTCGAAACCGTGGAAGAGTTTCTCGGATCGTGGCCCAAATCGGGGATAGTCGTCATTCACGACGACCCGGGCGCGATCTCGTCACTGGCCCAGGCAATCAGTGCGCAGCAGGCTTGGCTGCCGATCGTGTCCTATTCGGAAAAGCCCGAGCCGGCGCGGGTCGTCGATGCCGTGCTCGACGGCGCGGTGGGCTATGCCTCATGGCCGCTTTGCACGGACACCCTCGTAAAGATCCTGCGTGACGCCGGCACGCGATCGGCCATGGCCGTCTCCGGCGGCGCTCGGCAGGTTCAAGCGACGGCGCGCATCGAACGATTGTCGCGTCGCGAACGCGAAATCCTCTCTGGCATGGCCGAGGGGCTCAGCAATCGGCTGATCGGCGAGCGATTGGAAATCAGCCCTCGCACCGTCGAACTTCACCGTTCGAACGTGCTGACGAAGCTTGGCGCGAGGCATAGCGCCGAAGCCATACGCTGGGCGATCGAAGCCTCGCTGCCGGCACTGCAGCCCGCCAGCTCGGAGAAGCCGCTGGTGGCTTAATGTGGCGCAAGAGCGTCCCACTCGGTATAATTACCTAGTGCTCTCCAGGACGTGAGTCGAAAGAGGCAGACATGGTGCATTGGCGACAACAGGTGACGCGGATCATCGCCGCGCAGAGCGCCATCGTCGACGCGGTCGGCGACCTTCATGACATGCTCGAGGCTGTCGTCAGTGGCGCGCTTGCGACCATCGATGGTGCCGATGGCGCCGTCATAGAAATGCGCGAAGGCGAGAACATGGTCTACCGGGCCGCGAGCGGGAGCGCTGCCGGTTTCGTCGGGCTTGAGCTGCCCATGCGCGGCAGCCTGTCTGGCGAATGCGTGCTCAGCGGCGAGCCCGCGATCTGCCACGACACGGAGACCGATCCTCGCGTCGATCGCCTGGCCTGCCGGCGAATCGGTGTGGGCTCGATGATCCTCGTCGCCTTGCCGGGCGCGGCCGGAAACGTCGGCGTGCTCAAGATCTACTCGGCGTCGCCGCGGGCCTTTCAGGAAGACGATCTCCTGATCGCGCGACTCCTGATCGCGCCGATCGCCTTCGGCCTCGCCAACAGTGCGCAGATGGAGACTTCGCGGCGGTTCGAAGCGACGTTCGATCAGGCTGCGGTCGGCATGGCCCATGTCGACATCACCGGAAAGTTCCTCAGGGCCAACGATCGCTTCTGCCAGATCGTCGCGCGCAGCCGCGACGAGCTCTATCGCGAATCCTTCCAGGTCATCACCCATCCCGACGATATCGATGCCGATCTCGAGCAGCTCATCGATCTCGCCGCGGGCCTCATCGATCACTACCAGATGGAAAAGCGCTACATCCGCCCGGATGGCAGCCTGGTGTGGGTCAACCTCACGGTATCGATGGTGGCCTTGGCGAACGGTTCGCCGGACTTCTTCGTCGCCGTGATCGAAGACATTTCCAGGCGTAAACGTGCCGAAGGCCAGGCCTTGCGCGATCCGCTGACGGGCCTGCCGAACCGGCGAGCCATGCTGCAACGACTTTCGAGCTCGCTTGCTGATTTGCCGGCCGCCTCGGATGGTATCGCAGTCGCCTACCTCGACCTTGATCGCTTCAAACAGCTCAACGACCGGCTTGGCCACGCGGTGGGCGACCTGTGCCTGTCGGCGGTGTCGCGGCTCGTTCAGGACACGATCCGCCAGTCCGATGCCATCTACCGTATCGCGGGCGATGAATTCCTGCTGGTTCTGACTGCCGTGACCGACGATGATGCCCGTCGCACGCTGGAGCGCCTGCAAGCTTTGATCGACGCCGAATCCAAACGCCAGGACTGGCGGATTGGCGTGAGCTTCGGTCTCGTCGTGCTTCCTGGCGGCACCACGATCGCCCTAGAGGATCTGCTCGATCACGCAGACCGTCGCATGTACGATGCCAAGCGGCTCGCCGCGTAAATTCGATGACGGATCGGGTAACGTGAAGGCCGCTCGCTTGTTCGTATCGGCCCGCAATCTGCTGAACAGCGCCGCCCGATCACGTCATAGATTGTCATATTGCTATTGCTAGTAACTCGCATTATCTGCATTCACGTTTTTCAAAGTGGCGGTTCAGATGAGGTTTTCTGGTTCGATCGTCGCCGTGTCGATGGTGCTGGCGCTGCAGGCCATGCCGGCCTTCGCGGCCGAAAAAACGATCTGCGTCGAGGTCAGCGCAAGTCGCGCCGGATGGGCTCGGCAGCGGGCAGGGTACCCTACCGACCGCACGAGGAAGAGCACACAGAGGCCTAGCCAAAGGCTAGCTTCAAGTTCTTGTTGAGACCAATTTAGAACGCCTCAGAAAAATGGCAGATTTCCGCCAAAGGCATCGTTATTTCACCGGAACCGGATCAGCTAACGACGCCTTGAAATCAGAGGCTGAGGAACAACAATGCCTCAAAATGCACGCCGTTACGAAAAGAGCGCCTTTACAAAGGCTTAATCAGCCCGTCCAGTCACAGCGGAATTACCGTATCTGGATTTCTTCTTCGGTGTAGGGCGTGCTGTCAACATCGATCGCATTGGGCAGCACATAGAGCCCTTGTTGGGCCGCAGCGAGAAATCGCCGGGTCGCCATTAGGCCATCCAGATGGCCGGTCGTCATGAGGTCCAACGGCGACTGCCCATCAAACGGCGGTGCAGCGTGCGGCGAATGCATCCACTCAACGGCTAATCTCTGTTCGGTAAAAAGCTGGCTCAGCGCGGCGTGGATCCCGAGCAAGTTAGACAGTCGAGCGAGCACATCCAGGCTCAGCGAGAAGGAGAGACCATTGGACGCTTCGCGACGCCACCTACGGTAGGTCGATGGCGCCGGGCTACCGAGGACCTTCCGCCGCTGATCCTCAGTCAAAAGCCATTGATCTGCTATTGCAAGAAAGGTCCGGATTCCGGGCGCGCTTAGCCGCTTTCGATCGATGGGCAGCAAGCTCCCCTGCTCCATCATCGCTGATAAAGCCCTACGTTCATCGCTTTCCATCATTCCGGCTACCCTTCGGACCTGCATGCTAGTTTATGAAGTTGGGTCCAACCCCACCTTTTTGGCCTCGTTGATTCTCACGCGATAAGACATCGCTTATCACTTCGGTCGTTCCCCGACGCTCCAGGGTGCGGAAACGTGAATAGCATGCATCGCGGCGCCCGTAGCGTGACGGAAGGTCTGACCATTTTCTGCCCGTGCCGGAAACCCAAATCATGGCATTAGCGACAGCCCTGTCGCATACTCCATGGCGGCTGCGCCGGGCTCGAGGGATCCAACAACGTACCAATTCCCACTCACGGTCGGATAGGTCAGCTCTCCCTCTTGCGACCTGCCTAATCGTGAGACCCTTCAGGTGGCGGCGCCAGTGTCCGAGTGGCAGCATGGCCCCGAGTTTTGCGGCGACAGCCCTTCTTGAAGCGAATCCAGGCAGAAGCTCCTTGAGTCCATTCTCCTTGAGCCATGACGAAGCACGTCGCTCACGGTAACCTAGCCGGGCGTTGATCTCCTCGAGGCTCACGAGAGATTTTGCGAGGCGCGCGACACTGGAAATGGTAATCCGCTGCATTTCGGTATCGATTGGCACGGCGGTCGACCAACCGAGCATCTGCACGTCAGCGATACTGCAATTCAGGATTTCGGCTGCCACGCCATAGGGCAAGGTTTTTTTCTGCGTATCATCAGCGGTCGCTAGCGCGAAACTGCTGTGAAGTCGGTAAAGATGATCGAGGACTCCAGGGCTCACGCGAAGCCGGCTGAGATCGACCTGACCCTGCGCATTTGCCGGAGCTCGCAACCCACTCCGCATAGCGAACGTCTTAGAAAAGAATGCGGAATACGGTTTGGGACGACCGCCAACCGCAACGAGAGCCTTGGACAGCGGAATATAATCATCGTCATCGTAGCCGAGCGGCGTCGTAACAGACTGAACCGCCCCGGGATTGTCGGAGGCCCTAACTCCTGAGAGGAAGGGTCTACGATGAGCAAGACGACGAACAAGTTTGCACCGGAGGTTCGTGAGCGGGCAGTCCGCATGGTGCTGGATCACG
>NZ_JAPCZF010000026.1 GCF_025938095.1 Novosphingobium sp. JCM 18896 | reverse complement strand
CTCGCTCCCATTGGCAATATACCACCCGCCGAAGCGGAGGAGCGCTACTACGCCATGCTGGACGATACCCCCATCGCCGCATAATTTAAGCCGAATGGCCTCCGGCAAGCCCGGGGCGGTTCAACGAGCATTCGGAGCTGCCCTTAAAGGCAACGAGCTTCACGCCGAGCAAGAGGCACTTTGTAACGAAATTCTTCGGACAGTGAGTGATGAACTAGGCGCCCGCCTGGAGACCACGAAGGCGGACCTCAGCAATGTGTTTGGGGTGACTCTATTTCGTCCGGGACCAACCGAACCAATTGAGATCGGTCCGGTCAGATTTCTGACGAAGGAGGTCTGGTTCGAGGGCCTGATTACCGCGAACTTTGTTGACGGAATTACCAAAAGGAGGGTTCTTGCCCGATGGGCGGGTAGAAAACTGGCAAAGCGTAAACCATCGTTTTCAAGCATGAGAGAAGATGAAATTCTGCGAGTCGTTGCCAACTCTGATCATGTTTGTGTCGTTGAAACGCACCATCTTGGAGTTCAGACTGCCGAACATCGGGCCGCAATGGCGGCGAGGATAGCTCTCTGCGCTATTGCCTTACATTGGGACATGCCATCCCGGGTCCTAAATGGCCTTGGACTAAATTACGATCCCGGCTTTCAACGACGCCACTGCCTTGTGATCGACGACACTCGTATCAGAGGTATATCAAGCTCACTTTTCCGAAGGCCGGACGGACCCTTTCTCCAAGACGACTGGGTTGATTTATGGCGAGCGTCAGCGTGGCTTAGGGCGCCAATCGCGCAGGCGCTGAAGCTATATACTGGTGCTTCCGAAGATCCCCCCAACAAGAAGATACTGAATGCACTCTTCCACTCGTTGATGTGGTTTCACCAAGGATGTCTAGAGCAGCAGCCTTTGATTGCTGCTGTGAAGTTCGCTGCCTCAATGGACCCGTGGGCTAAGGGAAAGGGCTCTGATTACATTGCCTTATTTCTTAATGCGCGTCTGAATATTCAAAAGACTGATCCATTGATGAGCCGAGGGCAAACCGCGTTGGAGATTTCCAATGAAGTTTATGGGTATGTTCGCAACCGGACTATTCATGGAAACAATGAGCGGATCACAGAGGACTGGGAAGGGACTCGCGCTACGGCGGAATCTTTAGCACGACTTTGCATTCAGCTTGCATGTGATTGGATTGAAAAAAATCCAAGTGAGGATGAGGTTGAGCTCATGTGGATGCCGGATAAAACTGCGGATACCTCATCATGAGGATTGTAACGTGAAACCGCAACGGCGCATTGTGTCGTAAGAGACGACGAGCCTCTCTGGTTTGGTACCAGAGTAAGCGCCAACGGAAGGCGGCGTTGACGTAGCTCTATTTCGTCTTTCGCTGTCGTGGGCGCCATTTCTTGGCGAGCGCTGCGAAGCGGATGTGGATCAGATCGATGTCCGGCTGAGCATGGG
>NZ_JAPCZF010000025.1 GCF_025938095.1 Novosphingobium sp. JCM 18896 | reverse complement strand
CGCCGCGAGCGCTCATACGAGGCTCGTTTGACTGCTCGATATCCACTCGCAAGGCCTCCGTCTGCCCCGCGAACTTCACCCCATCCGCCCACCGCACAAGGCCGGGTTCCGTCGGCGCTTACGTACCAGATGCGCTACCAGGTGAATGAACGTCCACTGAGGGCGGTGCCACCGGGCAAGCCGCCTTTCCGGATCGCCCAACGGAGTGGCCGCATCGTACTAAAGGGGTATCCATCCGGTGAGTACCGCGGTTCCGAAGGAGAGCTGCCTGGTATCTGGTCCGGCGCTTTACGTCTCAGCTCGATTAGACACCCCGTTACAGTCTGCCTCTTCGCGATAAGCCTGCATCAGGAACTCAGCCTGCGCCTTGAGATCCTCACGTCCTGAACGGTCAGCGAACTCTGTTATCGCTTCAAGGATCTCCGGACCTGCCAATGCCCGAGCCTGAGCTGTGATCAACAGAGACCAGGCATGAGTGTAGTCGGCGAAGGCTCCTTCAAAATCGCTTTCATGATCGGCCTTGTAATCGCCATCGACCAGGAAGTGGCCGACCGCTTCGTATCGCATAATTCCGATCTCGGCGGCCATCTGCCGCTGGTTCTCGGATTTTGGAGCGAATGACATTTGGCATCCGTATCATTCAAGCCCGCGAGCTTTCTAGCTCAAATGCAAACAGGAATGTTCGAGCCAGAGAGTATCGGTTGTTGATGCCGCCAGGCCCAGGGCAACAACTCGCTAAGCCGGGTTACGGGATGTTCGGCAATGCGAGCGAGCACATCGGCGAGCCAGGCCTGCGGGTCCACGTCGTTCAGCCGGGCGGTCTGGATCAGGGTGTAGAGGACGGCAGCGCGCTGGCCCCCGCGATCGGAACCGCAGAAGAGCCAAGCCTTCCTTCCGAGCGGCACGCAGCGCAGAGCGCGTTCGGCGGCATTGTTGGTCAGGCAGACCCGGCCGTCGTCGAGGAAGCGGGTGAAGGCATCCCAGCGCCGGAGCATGTAGTTGATGGCCTTGGCGAGATCGTGGTTGCGCGACAGCCTGGCGAGCCGGGTGGTGAGCCAAGCATGGAGCTCGGCCATCAGAGGTGCGCTCAGTTCGCGGCGCACCGCGAGCCGGTCGGTAGCGTCCTTGCCGTTTATTGCACGCTCGACGTCGAACAGGGCATCGATCCGCTGCACGGCCTCGAGCGCGATCGGATAGATCATGCCGGCATGCTCGCCGCGGCTCTTCTTGCGGGCCGCACTGGCAACGTCGGCCAGTTCGAAGAACTTGCGCCGCGCGTGGGCGAAGCAGCCAGCCTCGATCACGGGCGCAGGCATACGTCCGGGAGCGTAGAGCTCGCCGTAGCCGCCATAGGCATCAGCCTGCAGGATCCCTGACCACGACGCGAGATGCGCCCTTGGATGCTCGCCGCGCCTATCGCGCGAGTAGTGGAACAGCGCCGCGGGCGGATCTGCTCCGGCGAACGGCCGATCATCGCGCACGTAGACCCATAGTCTGGCGGTATCGGTCTTCACCTTGGCCATGACAGGCACGGTCGTATCGTCGCCATGCAATCGCTCGGCGGCGAGGACGTGCGCCTCGATGAGCCGATAGAGCGGCATCAGCGCAAAGGCGGCGGCACCGACCTGGTCGGCGAGCGTCGAGGTGCTCAGCGGTACGCCCTCGCGGGCGAAGCGCTCGGCCTGGCGGTTGAGGGGCTGGTGCTGGCCGTACTTCTCGAACAGCAGCATGGCGAGGAAACTGGGGCCAGCCCAGCCACGTGGCACGACGTGGAAGGGCGCTGGCGGCTGGGTGATCGTCTCGCAGTCCCGGCAGGAGAACTTCTCGCGCACGGTCTGGATGACCTTCCAGGCGCGCGGGATCACCTCGAGCGTCTCGGTGACGTCCTCGCCGAGCTTCGACAGCCGGGTGCCGCCGCAGGCCGGGCAAGAGCATGGCGCCGGCACGACGACCCGCTCGCGCGGCAGATGCTCGGGAAACGGCTTCCGGGATGGCCGCTTGCGTTCGAAGGCGGTGACGGTCGCGGTCTTCTCGGCCGCG
>NZ_JAPCZF010000024.1 GCF_025938095.1 Novosphingobium sp. JCM 18896 | reverse complement strand
GTAAGCGGAGCCTGAGCCCCACCTTGCGGGTGTGAACCGCGTAGCCGAGTTTCACCGCCTTTGATCAGGCGGAGGTCGTTAGTGCTATGACGATGTCATGTGACGATGCTGGCACTAGCGGGGTTCAGCGGTTCGAGGTCTTCACCGGCGCGGGCAAGCGTCGGGATTGGCCACCTGAGGTCAAGGTCTCGATCGTTGCGGAGAGCTACTCCGGCCAGGAGTCCGTCAGCGCCGTTGCTCGGCGGCACGGCATGATCCCCTCGCAGCTTTTCACTTGGCGCCGTGAACTGCGCAAGCAGATGGAAGCCCAAGGTTTCACACTTCCAGTTGCCCCGGCGCCCGCGCCTCTCTTCGTTCCCGCAGTGATCGAGCCGTCGCCGCCGAGCGATGTGGTTCCCATGGCGAAGCGTCCTCGGCGTCGGCGCCGATCGTCTCCGAGCGCGGTCGAACTGGAGATAGACGGTGTAGCGGTGAGGATCGCCCGCGGTACCGATAAAGGGCTGATCGCCGCGGTGATCGAAGCGCTCAAGGCGACGCGATGATCGGACCTGGTGTTGGCGCGCGCGTCATGATCGCAACGCGTCCAGTGGACTTTCGCAAAGGGCCGGATGCTCTGGCGGCGCTGGTTGGTGCCGAGTACGGCGGCGATCCCTTTTCCGGGGTCATCTATGTCTTCCGGGCGAAGCGAAGCGACCGGATAAAGCTGATCTGGTGGGACGGCACGGGGCTGTGCCTCATGGCGAAGAAGCTCGAGCAGGGCGGGTTTCGCTGGCCTGGGCTACAGGACGGCGTCATGCGAGTGACGGCGGCCCAACTCGGCGCTTTGCTAGAAGGTTTGGACTGGCGCCGGGTACATGGTGGGCGCCGGCCACAAGCGCCGCAGATTGCCGGTTGACGGGGCTTTCGCCTGCTGATTCACTCTCTCCATGCTCACCGAAGCGGACCTGCCTGAGGACGTTGCCACGCTACGCGCGTTGGTCCTCGAACAGTCCCGGATGCTTGCCGAGGCACAGGTCGCCAAGGATGCCCAACTCGCTGAACTGACCCTCGCCAAGGGGGAGGCCGATGCAGAGATCGAGCGGCTACAGGCGATTATCGACGCCTTCATGCGCCACCGGTTCGGCCCGCGTTCCGAGCAGCTCGATCCTGACCAGCTCCAGCTTGGCCTGGAGGATGTCGAGACGGCGCTCGGGCAGGCCCGCGCGGTCCGCGATGCGGTCGCGCAGCTCTCTCGAAGCGAGAAGCCGCGCAAGACCAACCGCGGCTCGCTTCCTGCCCACCTCGAGCGGATCGAGCAGGTGGTCGATGTTGAAGACAAGGCCTGCCCGTGCTGCGGCGGCGCACTGCATGCGATCGGCGAAGATTTCTCCGAACGCCTGGACGTCGTGCCAACCACTTTTCGCGTCCTTGTGACGCGTCGCCCGCGCTACGGCTGCCGTTCTTGCGAGAGTGCGGTCGTCCAAGCCCCGGCACCGCCCCATATCGTCGAGGGCGGCATTCCGACCGAGGCGCTGATCGCCCAGGTGCTGGTGTCGAAGTACGCCGACCATGTGCCCCTATACCGGCAGGCGCAGATCTACGCCCGCCAAGACATCAAGCTCGACCGATCTACCCTGGCGGACTGGGTCGGCCGAGCGGCCTGGTATCTGAGGCCCCTGCGTGATCGCACGCTCGAGGAGCTGCGAAGATCCGAGCGGCTATTCGCCGATGAGACGACGGCACCCGTGCTCGAACCCGGACGCGGGCGCACCAAGACTGGTCAGATCTGGGCTTACGCCCGCGACGACCGACCATGGGACGGCAGCGGCCCGCCGATGGTCGCCTACGTCTATGCCCCCGACCGCAAGGCCGAACGGCCCGACGCCCATCTCGGAGACTTCGCAGGTATCCTGCAGGTAGACGGCTATGGCGGGTATACGGCGCTTGCCAAGCGTCGCCAGCAGGTCAGCCTCGCTTTCTGTTGGTCGCACGTCCGGCGTAAATTCTTTGAGCTCGCGGATAAGTCGCCGGTCGCGACCGAGATTCTGCGTCGCATCGCCATGCTCTATGCCGTCGAGGACGAGGTACGGGGCACGTCGGCCGAGCAGCGCCGCATCATGCGTGATGAACATAGCCGTGTGGTGGTGGAGGATCTGAAGCTCTATCTGGAAGCGCGGCTGCGGCAGGTCAGTGCCAAGAGTAAGCTCGCCGATGCGATCCGCTATGCACTGAGCCGCTGGAACGGGCTCTCGCGCTTCCTCGACGACGGCCGCGTCGATCTCGACACGAACACCGTCGAGCGGTCGATCAGACCTCTTGCCCTAAATCGCAAGAACGCCCTCTTCGCCGGTTCAGACGAAGGCGGCGACAACTGGGCGGTAATCGCCACGCTCATCGAGAATTGCAAG
>NZ_JAPCZF010000023.1 GCF_025938095.1 Novosphingobium sp. JCM 18896 | reverse complement strand
GGGACCGGGATCGGCGTGCAATAGGGGACCAGGGTTTGATGCGCGCTTACGCCGTGGCGGGATGGCGGAGGGCGTAGCCCGGAGGCATCCCGCCACGGCGTAAATCGCCTTCTTTTCCAGGTGGTGGTCAGCTGCGGTTCTTGAAGCGCCAGCTATCGTTGCCGGTCTCGATGATGTCGCAGTGGTGCGTGAGCCGGTCGAGCAGAGCGGTGGTCATCTTGGCATCGCCGAAGACCGTGGGCCATTCGCCGAACGCGAGGTTGGTGGTGACGATGACCGAGGTGCGCTCATAGAGCCGGCTGACGAGGTGGAACAGCAACTGTCCGCCGGTACGGGCGAACGGCAGATAGCCCAGTTCGTCGAGGATCAGCAGGTCAAGCCGCGAGAGATGTTCGGCGAGCTTGCCGGTCCGGCCCTGATGGGTCTCCAGTTCGAGCAGGTTCACCAGATCGGTAGTGTTGTAGAACCGGACGCGGGCGCCGCCGCGGATGCAGTTGCGCGCGATGGCGATGCTGAGGTGGGTCTTTCCCGATCCCGTGCCGCCGACCAGCACGACATTGCGCTGGCTGGCGAGGAAGCTGCCGGCGGCAAGGTCGCGCACCAACCCTTCGTTGATCGGCGTTCCGGCAAACTCGAAGCCGTCGAGCTCGCGGGCGAGCGGCAGCTTGGAAGCGGTCATCTGGTACTTGATGGAACGGGCGTGTTTCTCGGCGACCTCAGCCTTCAGCAGGTCGCCAACGACGTGCTGGACGGGGTGCTGGCGCTTGAGGGCGTCGGCAATGACCTCATCATAGGCGTGACGCATGCCGGCGAGCTTCAACTCGGCCATCAAGTCGATGATCTCATGGCGCTCCATCATCATGCTGCCCTCCGCACGGGCAGCAGCCGATCATAGCGGCCAGCATCGGCGATTGGTTCGATCTTGAGCTGCAGATGCTCGGGCGTGGCGATGCTGGGCTCCATCGGCGCCGATCGGGACCGGGCCAGGATATTGAGCACGACATCGGCGCTCGTAACCCCCTGGGCCAATGCTTCGGCGGCGGCGGCTTCCAGCGCGTCGAGACCGTCGACCGTGGCCGCCGTCAGGATCTTGACCATCTGCCGGTCGCCATCGTCGCTGCCCTTCAGCTTGCCGCGGAGACGCTCCAGTGCTGGGGGCAGCGCAAGCTGCTTAAACGGCGCGCCGTTCCTCAGCGCCCCAGGCTTCTTCGCCAGCACCGGCACATAGTGCCAGGGATCATAAACGGTCTGCTCGCGGCCGAAGCGGCGATCGTGCTCGGCGACGATATCGTCGCCCTGGCGGATGACGATGCGGCCGGCATAGGCATGGACCTCAACCGGCCGCCCGAGAGCCCGGGCCGCCACCGAGTACTTGTTGTAATCGAACCGCACCAGGAGCGTCTTGGAGACCGAGGCGGTGACGGAGTGGAAGCCATCGAACGGGGCCGTCGGCATGCGCATCAGCGCCGGCTTCTCGTCCTCGAACACGTCAGCGATGGTACGGTCACGACACTCGGGATGCCGATGGGCACTGGCATGTTCCAGGCAGCGGTCGAGCAGCCAGGCGTTCAACTCCTCGTAGCTGGCAAAGCGCAGCCGGGGCGTGAAGAAACGTTCGCGCACTACACCCACCTGGTTCTCGACTTGCCCCTTCTCCCATCCCGCCGCCGGCGTGCACGCGGTCGGCTCGACCAGATAATGGTTGCACATCTGCAGGAAGCGGCGGTTGAACTTGCGCTCCTTGCCCAGGAACACCGCATCCACCGCGGTGGTCATGTTGTCGTAAATCCCCCGCGTGCAGACGCCGCCAAAGAAGGCGAAGGCTCGAGCATGGGCGTCGAACACCATCTCCTGCGTCTCGCGGGGATAGGCACGTACGAAGAACATCCGGCTATGGCACAGCCGCATATGCGCGACCTTCACCGTCGTCGTCACGCCCGCCAGCACAACGACCTCATGACTCCAGTCGAACTGGTAGGCCTCGCCGGGCTCGAAGCTCAGCGGCACGAACGCGGTCGCCGTGCGACCAACTTCCTCACGCTGCCAGCGACGTGCATGGCGGCGAACCGTATCGTAGCCACCCTCATATCCTTGCGCCCGCAGCGCCTCGAACAGCCGGATCAGCGTCAGCCGTTCACGCCGCGGCTTGCGCTCGTTCTCCGCCAGCAACCGCTCGAGCTCGGCAACGTGGGCGCCGAGCTTGGGCTTCGGCTGAACCGTGCGATCGTAGCCGAACTTGCCGTCCTCCGCTTCGATCGCCTTCCTGACCGTCTTCCTCGAAACATGCAGCCGCCGCGCGATCTCCCGCACCGATTGCCGCTGCACGAAATACGCACGCCTGATCCGTCCAATCGTCTCCACCGTCGTCATCCTCCGCCTCGTCGCCAACCAAAAAAGCTGACGACCATAGATGACCCGGGGGTGGTCCCCGATTAGGCGCCGATCACCGAGTCAGGTGGGCACCACTTGCACGCCGAAACACA
>NZ_JAPCZF010000022.1 GCF_025938095.1 Novosphingobium sp. JCM 18896 | reverse complement strand
CGTCAGTAAATTGCGCCGCGCCATGTCGTACCCCGCCTGAGTCGGAATGACCCCCCAATCGGTCAGGCTAGACCCGCGCAATGGGGCAGGCATGCAAAAAGGTTATTGCAGAGTTTCAGAGACATCTCCGGCTTAGCGTTGTCTGGCGAACGAACCTTGAGGTGCCCCCAAATAGGGCCCGACGTCGCGGGCCCGTTGGAAGCGCGAAGGGTCGCCGATGGCGCTGTAGAAGGACAGGGCAGTGATCGGGCCAACTCCCGGCACTGTCAGAAGATTGGAACAAACCGGATGAGCGGCGGCCATGGTGCGAAGGCGCTTGTCCATTCCGGCAATATGCGACCGCAGGGTTTCCGCAATCGAGATCAGCGGCCTAACATCGGCATCTACATCGAGCCCGTCAGCCTTCAGACGCTCCAACTGGTCCTCGATGCCAATGGCGAGCTTACCCACCCCTGTTTTCGTTTTGAGACGCCCGCCATGCAGCCGGACGATCGACTGGAGGTGTCAGTCTAATGCGAACCGCTCTCTGGCGGGCAGGGCTATGTCAAAGAGCTGCGTGCTCTAGCCAGCAAGGTTCTGCCACTCAGTCCAGGCGGCTGAGCGGCGCTGCTTGAAGGTGGTTCTGTCGACGAGGTGGCGTTCGAGTTGGAAGTGGTTGTGCAGGCTGGCGTGAACCGAGGCGAACTTTTGTAAGCTCTTCATCTGCCGGAACCGCAGCATCGCTCGCTCGCGTCGTCGGAAGGGCAGGTGAGAGTTCTCGACCCGGTTGTTAGCCCAGCGGCCGATCTCCTGCTTGGCCTCGTTGCCAAGCTCCTTCATCGCCGCCTTGTACGAGCGCAGCCCGTCGGTAGTGATTGCCTCGGGTGAGCCATGGCGCTTCAGCGTTTTCTTCATGAAGGCGAGGGCGGCTGCCTTGTCGCGGGTCTTGGTGACGTAGCTCTCCAGGACCTCGCCCTCCTGGTCGACTGCTCGCCAGAGGTAGTGGGTCTCACCGTTGATCTTCACGTAGACCTCATCGAGGTGCCAACGCCACTGGCGATACCCGCGCATTCGGCTGACCCGCTGTTGGCGAACGTCCGCGGCGAACATCGGGCCGAACCTGTTCCACCAGAACCGCACTGTCTCGTGAGAGATGTCGATGCCGCGCTCGAAGAGCAGGTCCTCTACGTTGCGTAGTGAGAGCGGAAACCGAACGTACATGAGCACCACCAGCCGGATTACCTCGGGCGAGGAGTTGAAGCGTCGAAAGGGGCTGGGCGGCAGGGCTCGAGATTTGCGCGGCATCCGCGGCTGGTAGCAAGGGGCCGCCGGACGTGCGACGTTGGTCTGACAGACCCCTTAGGCCCCAGGAACAGACTTTTGACCAAATCTGCGATGCACGATTTTTCGGAAAGCGCCCTTGCCGACAAGGTTGCCTTGGTGACTGGGGCGAGCCAGGGCATTGGTTTCGCCATTGCCAAGTGTTTCGCAAATCAAGGAGCCTGCGTTTTCATCACTGGAAGACGCAAGAGCGAATTGGAGACGGCGGTTGCAGATATCGGCCCGCGTGCCCACGCCATCGTAGCCGATGCGGCTTCTCTCACCGATCTCGATCGCGTGATGGAGACCGTCAAGGCGGCCGCAGGCCGCCTTGACGTGCTGGTCGCAAACGCCGGGACCGGTGAGATTGCCCGGCTCTGCGACATAACCGAGCAGAGCTACGATGCGACCTTCGGGCTAAATGTGAAGGGTGTCGTGTTCACCGTTCAGAAGGCATTGCCCCTACTGTCGAACAATGCATCGGTTATCCTTGTCGGCTCCAGCGCATCGACGCGGGCCATGCCGTCGCAAAGTCTTTATGGCGCCACCAAGGCAGCGTTGCGCAGCTTAGCGCGAAGCTGGATGCTCGAACTTCGGCACCGCAACATCCGGGTCAACGTACTTAGCCCGGGTCCTGTGGAGACGCGCAGCTTGATGTCCATGGCGGCGCCGGGCGAGGAAGCCGCGCTGCTTGCCAGGATAGCAAAGGTCGTGCCCATGGGGCGGGTAGGACAATGTGAAGAGATTGCCTGCTCTGCCCTGTACCTCGCCACGAGTGCGTCCAGTTTCGTCAATGGCACAGAATTGTTTGTTGATGGAGGTCACGGGCAAGTCTGACTGTCGCACTCAAGGGCGTTTCCCCCATCAGCCTGCATCGCTCGCTACCGACAGCCTCAACGCGCGCTCATTTCTTAGGAGAGAGCGGGCTAAAGATTTCGCGGCATCCGCGCCTGCTAACAACAAGCGGCTTGGCGGCCCCCCTTGCTCTGACAAAGCCCCGGGCAACCAACCGACTTGCGCTGCCAACTGCAAAACTGCGAAGTTGCGAAACTGATCGAAAACAAAGTTTGTCCGCACGTCGGACGAAGTGCAGCCACGTCACGCCTGTGGAAGATGATCTCGATGAACCAACCTGAACCTTTTAAGCTCGAGGTCTCGGATGCTGTCCTAGACGATCTTCGAGATCGGCTCTCGAAGGTCAGGTGGCCTCAAGCCCATGACGGCCCTGCATGGGCGCTGGGGACGAGCCTGCCGTTCATGAAAACCGTACGCGATTACTGGCTCGGCCACTATGACTGGCGTGAAAACGAGAAGTGGATCAACGGATTTTCGCACCATCGTGTCAATCGGCGCGCAAACGGGGACCGGGATCGGCGTGCAATAGGGGACCAGGGTTTGATGCGCGCTTACGCCGTGGCGGGATGGCGGAGGGCGTAGCCCGGAGGCATCCCGCCACGGCGTA
>NZ_JAPCZF010000021.1 GCF_025938095.1 Novosphingobium sp. JCM 18896 | reverse complement strand
CGATTGGGGGGTCATTCCGACTCAGGCGGGGTACGACATGGCGCGGCGCAATTTACTGACGCGGGAAGAGCGCGAGCGGCTATTCCTACCAAGAACCGACCACTTCTCGATCATCAGGAACTACACGCTGACGGTCGAAGACCTGGATATCATCGGAAAGCGACGAGGCCCCGTTAATCGGCTCGGTATTGCTGCTCACCTTGCCTTACTGCGGCATCCTGGGTTTGGGCTGCGCACGAACTCGGACATCCCCGATGCTATACTCAACTACCTGTCTGCGCAGCTTGGCGTCGCTCCGGGCACATACGGTGCCTATGGCCAACGTCCGCAAACGCGAACCGACCACAGCTCAATTGCCGCTGATTACCTCGGTCTTAGGCCGTTCACACGCGCGGATGTTGCCCACGCTATTGAACTTGCAGCCCGTGCAGCCATGCGCAGTGACCGCGGAGAAACAATTGCCAGATCCTTGATGGATAACCTGAAGGCGGAGCGCTTTATTCTGCCCCTGCCCGACACCCTCGAGCGGGCCGGGCTTGCCGGGAGAGCACGCGCTCGTAAGCGCGCAGCATCGGAAATCGTCGCCGAACTGGGCGGCAGTACATTGGAGTTGCTCGACGCACTCCTGATCAATGACCCAGCCCTTGGTATGACGCCGCTGGCTTGGTTGCGGGATATGCCCGGATCTCCGTCAACCAAGAACATGAATGCGCTTCTCAAGCGGCTGCGGTTCATACGTGATCTCGGGATTGAACCGGCAATCAGCCTAGCAACCACGGGCTTCCGCTTTGGCCAATTCGTGCGCGAGGGCAGCGTCGCTCCGCCGTTTCTGTTGGCCGACTATTCCCACAATCGCCGCAGAGCGACGCTGGCAGCCGCGGTCGTCAATCTCGAGGTCAAGCTTGCAGATGCCGCAATCCTGATGTTCGAGCGCCTCATTGGCGGGCTGTTCACCCGAGCCAAGCGTGGCCAGGAACGCCGCTATCAGGACACAGCACCTTCGGTCGGCAAGCTCATGCGACTGTTTGGTGCAACGATCGCGGCGCTGGATATGGCAGAGGAAACTGGCGGCGATCCGCTGGTCCTGGTCGATGAGATGGTGGGCTGGCATCGCCTGATGGCAGCCCGTCCGCACGTCGATGCCTTGGCGGATCTCGCTCAGGAGGACACTCTGGTTCTTGCAACCGAGCGATACGCTACACTGCGCCGGTTCTCCCGCAACTTCCTCGACACATTCACGTTCAAGGCCTCGGGCAGCGGGACCAACCTGCTCTCCGCTCTCGATCTCCTCAAGCAGGCCAACGGCAGTTGGGGTACGCAGTTGCCAGCAAACCCGCCGATGCCCTTTTCCAATCGGCATTGGTCCAAATTGATAATGGAGGGAGGAAAGGTCAGCCGTCCGCGCTACGAGACGGCCGTGCTGGCGACACTTCGAGATAAACTGCGAGCGGGCGATGTCTGGGTCGAAGGAACGCGGGCTTACCAGCGTTTCGACGCCTATCTGCTCCCCCGCAAGGCCGCACAATCGGCAATCTCCGAACTGCCGATCAACGTGAATTCCGGAGAATATCTGGCTCATAAGAGCGCCGAACTTGATCGGCGATTGCGTCACTTCGCGCATCAGCTGCGGACCGGCCGCTTGCCTGGCGTGACGCTCGTTCGCGAAAAGCTGAAAGTCGTTCCGCTGCAAGCGGCGACTCCACCAGAAGCGGAAGCTCTTGACCGCAAACTCGATGCCCTACTCCCGCGCGTCCGAATTACCGAACTCCTGCTCGAAGTCGCTGAACGTACCGGATTTCTCTCTGCATTTCGGGATGTCCGCTCGGGCAAGGAGCACGATAAGCCCGCTGCCGTGCTCGCCGCCATTCTGGCGGATGGTACGAATCTCGGCGTCGAACGCATGGCCAACGCCAGCCAGGGCGTCACATATGCGCAGCTCGCCTGGACCCAGAACTGGTATATCTCGCCCGAGAACTACGAGGCTGCTCTGGCCCAGATTGTGCGCGAACATCACCGCCTCCCGTTCGCGCGAAACTGGGGCGAAGGTGTCAGTGCATCATCCGACGGCCAGTTCTTCCGCACCGGCCGGATCCGATCGGGCGCAGCCGAGATCAACGCAAAATACGGTCACGAGCCAGGTATCAAAATTTACTCGCACCTTTCCGACCATTTTGCCTCGTTCAGTTCGCGCGTCATGTCTGCCACCGCAAACGAAGCCCCATACGTGCTCGACGGCCTGATGCTAGGGGCCCGCGAATTGCCACTGAAGGAGCTGTATACCGATACCGGCGGTGCGTCGGATCACGTCTTTGGCCTGTGCCACCTGCTCGGGTTCCGTTTCGTCCCTCGAATGCGTGATCTTGCAGACCGGCGGCTCGGAACCATCGTATCCGGTGCAAACTACAAAGGCATCGAATGTCTGTTCGGCCAGGCGATCAAGGTCGGCACCATTGAGGCAGAGTGGGATGATCTCGTCCGAATGGCCGCCTCAATTCGGGAAGGAACTGTTGCTCCATCTATCATCCTGCGCAAGCTTTCCGCCTATCGCCGGCAGAACAAGCTTGACCTTGCCCTTCGCGAACTTGGCCGCATCGAGCGGACGTTGTTCACGCTCGACTGGCTGGAACAGCCGGATTTGCGCCGCGCCTGCCAAGCCGGATTGAACAAGGGAGAGGCCCGGCACGCTCTGGCAGACGCCGTCTACACCAACCGCCAGGGCCGGTTCACCGATCGAACTCTTGAGAACCAGCAATACCGCGCATCTGGGCTCAACTTGCTCATCGCCGCCATTGCATACTGGAATGCCCTCTATCTCGGCCGGGCCGCCGATCACCTGCGGTACTCGGGAATTGAGATCGACGAAACACTGCTAGCGCACGTCTCACCTCTGGGTTGGTCGCATATCGGCCTCACAGGTGACTACCTTTGGGAAGATGCATCTTTCAGCGTCAACCGCGGGTACCGAGCACTCCACGACCCGAACGGCAGACTTCGGCTCGTCGCCTAGGATGTTCTCAGTATTTCCAGCTTAGCGTTGTCTGGCGAACAAATCTTGAGGTGAGGCCA
>NZ_JAPCZF010000020.1 GCF_025938095.1 Novosphingobium sp. JCM 18896 | reverse complement strand
CGTAAGCGCCGACGGAACCCGGCCTTGTGCGGTGGGCGGATGGGGTGAAGTTCGCGGGGCAGACGGAGGCCTTGCGAGTGGATATCGAGCAGTCAAACGAGCCTCGTATGAGCGCTCGCGGCGATGGCGGAGCGGTCGTGCGAGTGGAGCGGCGCCGGCGGTGGAGCGACGACGAGAAGCTGGCCATCCTCAAGGAAACGACGCGGCCGGGCGCCATCATGGCGGTCGTCGCGCGCAAGCATGGGATAGGGACGGGCCAGCTCTACACCTGGCGCCGGCAATTGCTGCAGAGCGCGATGGCCGGGTTCGTGCCGGTGGAGCTCGCGAATTCTGGCCCGCCGGCGAAGCCTGCCGAGATCGGCCGGATCGAGATCAAAGGGCAAGGCGGCCTCACGGTGTCGGTCGACCGGCTGGTTGACCGGGCGGCGCTCAAGCTGGTCCTCGAGGTGGTCGGGGAGATTGATCGTTGAGCCTGGCGCTGCCACCGTCGGCGAAGATCTATCTGTCGCTTGCCCCCTGCGACATGCGCAAGGGCTTTGATGGGCTGAGCGCGCAGGTCCGCAACATTCTTCAGCTCGATCCTTTCTGTGGCGCCGTATTCTTGTTCCGCGGGAAACGCGGCGACAGATTGAAGGCCCTGGTCTGGGATGGCTCGGGGCTTTGCCTCTATGCCAAACGTCTCGAACGCGGGAAGTTCGTCTGGCCCCGCACGCAGGATGGAGCGGCGGCACGGCTCTCATGCGCGCAGTTGGCAATGCTGATCGAGGGGCTGGATTGGAGACAGGCGATTGTCCATGACCAAGTGGTCACGCCGACCCTCGCGTGAGCGATAAAGTGGCGGGAAACTGCGGTTTTATATAGGTTTGCGAAGCCACCGCCGCTATAGCTTTGGGCATGCGGTTCGACCTTGATCGCCTTCCCACAGACCCAGTTCTCCTGCAGAAAATTCTGCGCGAGATGGCCGAGGCCATGGAGCTGGAGCGGTCCGAATTGCAGGCGGCGAATGCGACCGTCAAAGCCCAGAACCTGAAGATCGAGAAGCTCGAACATCGCCTGGCCCGGCTTCTGCGTGTCCAGTTCGGCCGCAGCTCGGAGAAGATGGACATCGCGCAGTTGCGCTTGATGTTCGACGAGGTCGACGCGCCCGAACCGGCAAATGATGACGCGCCGGCAGCGGCAGCGGCAGCGGCAGCGGCAGCGCTGCAGTCGGCACGCAAGGCCGGCGTTCGGGCGCCGATCCCCGCCCACATCCCGCGCCAGACGACAGAGCATCATCCCGGTCCTTGTAGTGGCAGCTGCGGCGGCGCCGAAACGGTAATCGGCGAGGACGTCACCGAGGTACTGGACTACGTCCCGGCCCGCTTCCGCGTGCTGCGACATGTTCGTCCCCGTATTGCCTGCCGGACCTGTGAGCAGATCCGCCAGGCTCCGGCCGTCAATCTGCCGCTGCCCAAGGTCATGGCGAGCAGCGCCTTACTGGCGCACCTCGTCGTCAGCCGCTTCGTCGATCATCAACCCTGGCACCGCCAGTCGGTGATCCTGCGCCGCCAGGGCGTGCATATCGACCGCGACGTGATGGGACGGTGGGCCCGCAAGCTGGCATGGCTGATGGCGCCCATCGGTGAGCGGCTGCTCGCCTATATCCTCGAAGCGCCCAAGGTGCACGGCGACGAGACCCCGGTCACCTTACTTGCCGGGGAGGCTGGCAGCCACACCGCGTACTTCTGGGTCTATCTGCGCGATGGCCGCTCAAGCGGCGACATGAGCCCGCCGGCTGTCGCGTTCCGCTTCACCACCGGTCGCGGCGGCAAGCATCCCGCGGCGCACCTTGCCGGCTACCGCGGCTATCTGCAGGCCGACGGATATGCTGGCTACAACGCCATTTACCGCGATCCCAAAACCAAGGCTCCTCGCGACGTGACCGAAGTGGGATGCTGGGCGCATGCCCGGCGCAAGTTCACCGACGTCCTGGAAAAGACACCCTCGCCGATCGCGGCGGAGGCCGTGGTGCGCATCGCCGAGCTCTTCGCCATCGAGCGCGAGATCAAGGGAGCACCGCCCGACGAGCGGCGCCGGGTTCGCCAAGAGTTGGCCTTCCCGAAGCTGACAGCCTTGCGGCCTTGGCTTGAAGCGCAACTCAAAGGCCTGTCTTCAGACAGCGCCTTAGCCAAGGCGTGCCGCTATCCCATCAACCGATGGGCGGCGATGATCCGCTACTGTGATGATGGCCTGCTCGAGATCAGCAACAACCTCGTCGAGAATGCCCTGCGCGGCGTGGCACTTGGCCGCCGCAACTGGTTGTTCGTGGGTTCCACCAAGGGCGGCGACGCTTCGGCGCTGTTCTACTCGCTCGTCGAGACCTGCCGCCTCAACGGCGTCGAGCCCGAGACCTGGTTCACCGACGTCATCGAGCGTATTGGCAATCACCCGATCAACCGGATCGACGAGCTGCTGCCTTGGAAGTGGCAGGCCACACGAGAGATCCAGAACCTGGAGCACGCTGCTTGAGCAACGCCTTCGTCGTGCGGATGACGATCACGCTGGATGACGTGAAGCCGGCTGTCAGCCGCGTGATCGAGGTGCCGCTCACCATCAGGCTCGATCGCTTACATGCCGTCTTCCAGGCCGCGTTGGCGTGGACGGACAGCCACCTGTGGGAACTGACCTTCGGGCGTACGGGCTTCGGCATCCCCGACCCTTCCTACGGCTTTGACGGTCCGCTTGATGCCCGCAAGGCGACCCTGGCCGAGGCTCTCGAGGGAATGCGCGGCAAGTCCTTCCGGTACCTCTACGACTTCGGTGATGCCTGGGAGCACAGCGTCAGGATCGAGGGCATCGTCCCTGCCGACCCGCAGGCTAGCTATCCCCGCCTGCTCGAAGCCACTGGCATGCGTCCGCCCGAGGACTCCGGCGGCCCTTGGGGTTACGCTGAGACGCTGGAGGCACTCGCTGATCCTGCCCATGAATATCATGAAGATGCCTTGGAAGCCTTGGGCGACGACCACGATCCCCATGCTCAGCCGGACATCGATCTGATCCACATCCGCTTCGCAGCGCTCGCCAAGAAATGGCGCCCACGACAGCGAAAGACGAAATAGAGCTACGTCAACGCCGCCTTCCGTTGGCGCTTAC
>NZ_JAPCZF010000002.1 GCF_025938095.1 Novosphingobium sp. JCM 18896 | reverse complement strand
CACCTGGAAAAGAAGGCGATTTACGCCGTGGCGGGATGCCTCCGGGCTACGCCCTCCGCCATCCCGCCACGGCGTAAGCGCGCATCAAACCCTGGTCCCCTATTGCACGCCGATCCCGGTCCCCGTTTGCGCGCCGATTGACACTGTCGCGCCCATGCCCGCGCTTCGGGCTTAGTTCGGAAGGTCTTGCTGCGGGGGGCATAACCGGCTCGCCTAACCTGCACATTCCAGCCAGTTTTCCGCTTCGTAATCGTAGCCATTTTCAGCTCCAGTGTGATTTTTTTGTGATTCTGAGCGTCACACGGCCTTGGAGCTGGCCTTCAGGTCTGTTGGGTCAGAGCCACGCCGCTATCTGCGAAAAGCCCGACATTGCGCTTGGCAATCGCCGTCACCCTCTGCTAGTCGCACGCGGCCCGCACCCGTAGCTCAGCTGGATAGAGCGCTGCCCTCCGAAGGCAGAGGCCACAGGTTCGAATCCTGTCGGGTGCGCCATCAGCCCAGAATCGTCATTCGCGTGCTACGGCGTCCAGCCACTTGCCGCGGATGCATGCCTGCGGTATCGACCGCGCCGTCCGTGATCCCAAGGATTGCGGGCGCATGATCGCGCCGGTGCCTCGCGAGAGGCTTAAAACGGGAACGCGGTGAGGAAGGCGGGAGCGATCCCACCTTTCCGAAGCCGAGGCTGTCCCTGCAACTGTAAGCGGCGAGCGCGATGCACATGCGCGGACGGGCACAGGTCCCGAGCCGCCAACCACTGGGCCGGACGCTAAATCATGCGAGGCCTGGGAAGGTCGTGCATCAAGCGATGACCCGCGAGCCAGGAGACCTGCCGGCGTCTGGTCGCTCTTGCCTTGGTCCAGGGGATGGCCGCGGCACGGTGTACTCCGTCTGAGCGACGAACGAGCGGCTGGGGCCGCATCGGTGTCGTGTGTCGGTCGCCCCCGGGCGTCCGGCCGGTGCACGCTGCCGACCGTTCGCGAACGGCAAGCCCCCGCCCAGTGTCGTGTGACGCCGACGGGGGATTACAATGATCAAGCTTGCACCGGCTGCTTTCGCGGCCTTCTCTCTCTGTGCGCCTGCGTTGGCCCACGCCGAAACCTATGCCGAAGAGGCGGAAACCACCGACAGCGAAACCATCGTCGTCAACGGCGTGGTCGATCGGCTCCAGCTCAACACCAAGGCCGAAGGCGCCAGCCGCCTCGGCATCACGCTGCTCGAGACGCCGGCCAGCGTCGAAGTGCTCGATGGCGACGCCATTCGCCTGCGCGGCGACCTGACCATCCAGGATGCCGCGGCGCGCGCCACCGGCATCGTCAACACCTCGGGCGTGTTCGGCTTCGGCCTGGCCGCACGCGGCTTCACCGGCACGAATTCGGTGATGACGCTCTACGACGGCATGCGCATGTATAATAACACGCTGACTTTCCCGGCCGATCCGTGGATGGCGCAAAGCGTCGAGATCCTGCGCGGGCCGGCCTCGGTGCTCTATGGCGAGGGTGCGATCGGCGGCGCGGTCAACATCGTGCGCCGGCAGCCGAGCGATGAGTTCGAAGTGTCGGGCCGCGTGATCGGCGCCTCGTTCGGCACGGTGCAAGCCGCCGCCGGTGCCGGCGGACCGCTCGGCGACAAGGTCAGCTTCCGCGCCGACGCCAGCTACCGCCGCTCGGACGGCTGGATGGACCGCGGCGACAGCAGCGCGATCGCGCTGTCGGGCGCGCTCCGGTTCAAGCCGACGGACAGCCTCAGCCTGACCCTGTCGCACGACTTCGCGACGCAGAAGCCGCGCACCTGGTTCGGCGTGCCGCTGGTCAACGGCGTGCTCGACAGGTCGATCCGCAAGAACAACTACAACGTCACCGACGCCGTGCTGCGCTTCCGCGACAACTGGAGCCAGGCGAAGCTCGAGTGGACGCCGTCCGAGGACGTGACGGTGCGCAGCACCTTCTACCACCTCTGGGCGAACAAGTACTGGCAGAACGCCGAGAACGTGACCTACGTGCCCGCGACGGCGACGAGCGCCGCGCAGGTCCGCCAGTCGAGCTTCCTCGAGCTCTATCATATCCAGAAGCAAACCGGGAACCGCACCACCGCGAACCTCAAGCAGCGGTTCGGCTCGGTGGAGAACACGCTGGTCGTCGGGTTCGACGTCAACCACATCAGCTACAAGAACGTCAGCAATTCGGGCAACAACGCCACCCGGCTGATCGACGCGGTCAATCCCGTGCCCGGCCTGTTCATCGATCAGACCGGGGCCGCCGCGACCAAGCCGCGCTACACCAATATCATCAACCAGTTCTCGCTCTTCGCCGAGGACCGGCTGAAGTTCAGCGAGCAGTTCTCGATCATCGGCGGGCTGCGCTATGACCGGCCAAGGATCACCAAAACCGACTACGTCGTGACGACGAACAACTTCACGGCCACGCCCGATGCCGTGACCTGGCGCGTCGGCGCGGTCTATCAGCCGATCCCGACACTCTCGTTCTACGGTCAATATGCCACGGCCGCCGATCCGGTCGGCGCGCTGGTCTCGACCAGCCTGGCGCAGAGCGATTTCGACCTCTCGACCGGCCGCCAGTACGAGATCGGCATCAAGCATTCGTTCTGGGGCGGGCGCGGCCAGTGGACCCTGGCTGCCTACGACATCGTCAAGAAGAAGCTGCTGACCTCGGACCCGCTGATCCCGAGCCTGCAGGTCCAGGTGGGCCAGCAATCGTCGAAAGGCATCGAGGCCTCGTTCTCGCTCGAACCGTTCGACGGTTTCAGCGTGGCGCTCAACGGCTCCCTGCTGCGCGCCCGCTATGACGATTTCTCCGAGAGCGTCGGCGGCGTTCGGTTCCAGCGCGCGGGCAACCGGCCGACCAATGTCGCGGCGAAGACGGCCAATGCCTTCGTCAGCTGGGAAGTGGTCGAGAACTGGACCCTCGACGGCGGCGTCTCCTATGTCGGCAAGCGCTTCCAGGATGCGGCGAACACGCGCGTGATCCCCGCCTATACGCTGACCGACATCGGCCTGCGCTGGCAGTTCATCGAAGCCGCCAGCGCCAGCTTGCGCGTGCGCAACGTGTTCGACGAGACCTATGCGCGCGCCACCTATGGCGCCACGCAATGGGTGCTGGGCGATCCGCGCACGGTCGAGGCCTCGATCCATGTCGCCTTCTGAGGCGGCTACGGCGATCACCGGTGGGGGCGCGCCACGCGCGCGTCCCCGCTCCCCTGCCACCGGCGCACTATGGCGCGCGGCAAAACGCTTTCTCTATGTCTTCCACCGCTGGACCGGCATCGTCCTCTGCCTGTTCTTCGCGGTGTGGTTCGTCTCGGGCGTGGTGATGATGTACGTGCCCTTCCCGTCGTTCCGCGCGTCCGAGCGGATCGCCGGAGCCGCGCCGATCGACTGGGCGCGGGTTCGGGTCGCGCCCGATGCCGCGCTCGCCAGGCTGCACGAAAGCGCGTTTCCCGAGGAGATGCGGCTCGGCATGTCGGGCCAGGTGCCGGTCTACCATATCGTCACCGAGGATGGCCGCCGCGCAGTCTCGGCCGAGACCGGGCAGGAAATCCGCGCGGTCGATACGCGGCAGGCGGGTGCCATCGCCGCGGCGTTCGTCGGGGCACCGGTTGCCTCGACAGCCGCGGTCAGCCAGGACCAGTGGGTCGTCACGCGCGCCTACAAGAAGATCGCGCCGTTCTGGCGCGTTCGTCTGACCGATCCGGCCGCGACCGACGTTTATGTCGTGCAGCGGACCGGCGAGATTGTGCAGAACACCACGGCGGACGAGCGCTTCTGGAACTGGCTCGGCGCCGTGCCGCACTGGATCTACTTCGAGGCACTGCGCGTCTTTCAGGAGCCCTGGCGCCAGACCGTGCTCTGGACCTCGGGCGTGGGTCTGCTCGGTGCCATCGCCGGGATCTGGATCGGCCTGCTGCGCGTGCGATTAGCCAAGCGCTACAAGTCGGGCTCGGTCAGCCCCTATCGCGGCTGGATGAAATGGCACCACGTTATCGGTCTCGTCGGCGGGCTGTTCGTGGTGACCTGGGTGTTCAGCGGCTGGCTGTCGATGAGCCCCTGGGGCGGCCTGCGCGACGAGGACAAGGGCGTGGCCGAGCGCTATGCCGGGACAGGCCCTGGTTTTGCCGCCACCGACCTGCGGCGCCTGGCTGCCACGGCGGGGGCCGCGCGCGAGCTGGAATTCCGCTATCTGGACGGCATGCCGGTGATCGTCGCCTGGCATGATCCCGAGCGTAAGTCGCTGCTCGACGGCGCGACCGGTGAGCCGCTCGCGCTCCCCCAAGACCGGATTGCCGCGATAGCCCGTGCGGCCGTGACCGACGGCCGGCTGGTGCGAGTGCAGCGGCTCGAACGCTACGACAGCTATTGGTACGCCACCGGCGATCCGCGCCGCGATGCGCGGCCGTTGCCGGTGCTGCGCCTGGTGTTCGACGACCCCGCCGAGACCTGGCTCCACGTCGATCCCGCGACGGGCACGCTGCTCGCGCGGACCGGATCGGGCGGCCGCTCCTACCGCTGGCTGTTCGCCGCGCTGCACAGCTTCGACCTGCCGTTCCTGCTGGAGAACCGGTGGCTGCGCGATCTGCTGATGTGGCTGTTTTCGGCGGCCGGCCTGGCCGTGTCGATCTCGGGCGTGGTGATCGGCTGGCGCCGGTTGCGACCCCCGGCCAAAGCGCTGCGCGCGCCAGGCGGAGCCTGATACGCCGGAAGCGGTGGTGCCGGACCGGCCGGCACCACCGCCATGGCCCTTAGCGGGCCTGGCCCACTTCCTTGCGCGACAGCGAGGTCGTCAGCTTGCCGTCGACGTCGGACAGCGTCGAGGCGGGGATCGTCACCAGCTTGCCGTTGTGGATGATCTGCGCGTCGCCGGTGCCGGTCACGCGATAGACCGGCGCGAGGCGCTGGCCCGTGCTGGTGTAGATCATCTTGCCCTGCGAGGCGACGGCTGCGGCCGGCGCCTGAGCGACGACCACCGCGGGCGCGCCCGCAACAAAAAGAGCCGCCGTGGCGGCCACGAGGAATTTCCGCATCAAAAGTCTCCCACACTACTTACCTAGTTTAGCAATTGGTAAGCTTGCTTAGAATTCTGTGAGTGTCAATCACTCACACGAGGGAGATCGCTCGACTCTGGTAATTTTACGTGGTCGCGATCTCTGACAGGCACTCAAAAAAGCACCTCCGTCAGAGCAGGCGGGCCACGAAGTCACGGTCCGAAACCGTCGGTGTCCAGATCGCCGAGACCAGTCTCTCCGCGCCGAACAGCGCATCGAGCCATTCACCCGGCGCCGCGGATCGCGTGGCTGCCTGCAACGGCTCGGACAGCGGATCGTCGACCGGGCCATTGTCACCGCGAAGGTGCCGCAGCCAGGCGGCGAGCGCGGTAAGTATCGCGGGGCTTTCGGCACCGCGGCGCTGGTGGTGCGCCAAGGTCTCCAGCCAGCGCTGCGGGATCTTCTGGCTGCCGTCCATCGCGATCTGCACGAGGCGGTGGTGGAGTGAGGGATTGGCGAAACGCGCGAGCAGGTCGGCGGCATAGGCCTCAAGATCCTGGCCCGGCGCCGGGGTCAGGCTGGCCGCGGCTTCCTGCTGCATCAGCCGCTCGATCACGGGGCGGATCGCCGGGTCGGCCACGGCCTCGTGAACGAAGACATGGCCGCGCCCGAGGCCGAGATAGGCCAGCGCCGAATGGGCGCCGTTGAGCATCCTGAGCTTCGCGGTCTCGTAAGGCGCGACATCGGCGACGAGCTGCGCGCCGACCTGGTCCCAGGCGGGGCGGCCCTGGGCGAAGCGGTCCTCGATCACCCATTGGCTGAACGGTTCGGTGACGACCGCGGCCGCGTCGGACAGGCCGAGCAGGCCCTCCACCACTGCCACGTCTTCTGGCGTCGTCGCGGGAACGATGCGATCGACCATCGTGCCGGGGAACGTACATTCGTCGGCGATCCAGCGCGCGAGATCGGCGTCGATGCGCGCGACATGTTCGCCGAGCAGTCGGCCGAGCTGGCCGCCGTTGTCGGCGAGGTTGTCGCAGGACAGCAAGGTGAGGCCCGGCAGCTTCGCGGCCCGGCGCTGCGCCAGGCCTTCGGCGAGGTAGCGGTAGATCGATCCCTCGCCCGCCAGCGCCGGATCGAGGCTGCCGTCGGCGGCACGGCCATAGCCCTTTTCGGTGATCGTGAAGCTGGCGATCTTCGTCGCCGGCGCGGCGAGCAGCGCCACCACCGCCGCAGGATCCTGCGGCGCGACCAGCACCTGACGCACCGAGCCGACCACGCGCGCCCTGGGCGCCGCGTCGGAGCGTTCGGTCACGCTGTAGAGCCCGTCCTGCGGGTTCATCTGCTCGGCCACCCCGGCGGAGCGCAGCGAGACGCCGGCGATCGTCCAGTCGCGCCCATGCTTGGTGCCGGCGCCGGCTTCCATCGCAAGGTCGGTATACCAGGCCTGGTGCGCGCGGTGGAACGCGCCGATGCCGAAATGGACGATACCCACGGCCTGGGCCGCGCGATCGTAAGCGAAGCGCGTCACTCCCGGCGCCAGCCGACCCAGCGACTGGTCGGACAGCCGCGTCACAGCCGGTAGGCCTGCTTGGCGAGATTGTAGGCCAGGTCTTGCGCGAGCTCGGCCGCTTCCCAGTCCTCGAGACGGTGCTCGAGCACCAGTTCGGCCAGGAAACCGCAGTCGATCCGCCGCGCGAGATCGTGCCGCGCGGGGATCGACAGGAAGGCCCGCGTATCGTCGTTGAAGCCGACCGTATTGTAGAAACCCGCGGTCTCGGTGGTCGCGCGGCGGAAGCGGCGCATGCCCTCGGGGCTGTCGTGGAACCACCAGGCCGGTCCGAGCTTGAGGCACGGATAGTGCCCGGCCAGCGGCGCGAGTTCGCGCGCATAGGTGCTCTCGTCGAGCGTGAAGAGGATGATCGACAGGCCCGGGGCATTGCCGAAGCGGTCGAGCAGCGGCTTGAGCGCGTGGACGTATTCGGTGCGCATCGGCAGGTCCGCACCCTTGTCGCGACCGAAGCGCGCGAAGACATCGGCATTGTGGTTGCGGAAGGCGCCGGGATGGATCTGCATCACCAATCCGTCGTCGACGCTCATCGCCGCCATCTCGGTCAGCATCTGTGCGCGGAACAGCTCCGCCTCGGCCGCGGTGAACTCCGCCGACGAAACCTTGCGGAACAGCGCCTCGGCCTCGGCCTGTGAAAGATCCGCCGTCTGTGCGGTCGGATGGCCGTGATCGGTCGAGGTGGCGCCCAGGCTGGCGAAGAAGGCGCGGCGCTGACGATGCGCGGCGAGGTAGCCCGACCACGACAGGCAATCCTCGCCGGTCAGTTCGGACAGCCGCGCCAGGTTCTCGCGAAAGCTCTCGAATTCGGGGTCGATCACGGGATCGGGACGGTAGGCGGTGACCACCCGCCCCTGCCAGCCGCCCTGCCTCTGGTTCTCGGCCCGCACCGCGGCATGATGTTCGAGCGTGTCGAGCGGGCTCTCGGTCGTGGCGATCACTTCGATGTTGAAGCGATCGAACAGCGCGCGCGGGCGAAAGGCGTCGGTCGCGAGCGCGGCGGTGATCTTGTCGAAATAGAGGTCCGAGGTCTCCGCCTCGAGCCTCACCGCGATGCCGAAAGCCTCGCCGAAGACCCAGTCGAGCCAGAACGCCGAGGGGGTGCCGCGGAACAGGTGATAGCGCTCGGCGAAGAGGCGCCAGGCCGAGCGCGGATCGGCGTGGCGACCGGCCTGACCGATACCCAGGGCTTCGAGCGGAACGCCCTGCGAATAGAGCATGCGGAAGACGTAGTGATCGGGCCGCAGCAGCAGGTCGGTGGCATTGCCGAAAGGCGCGTTGCGCGCGAACCACGACGGATCGGTATGACCATGCGGGCTGACGAGCGGCAGTCCGGCGACCGCGGCGTAGAGCTCACGCGCGATGGCGCGGGTCGCGGGATCGGCGGGCAGCAGCCGATCGGGATGCAGCGTCAGCGGGCGCGCCATCGCGGTTCAGCGCGTCGCCTGGGTATAGCGCGCGCGCTTGGCGGCGACCGCGGCGCGGGCTTCCTCGACCGCCTTTTCCTCGGTGGCGAAAAGCAGACTGTCGAGCACCGCGGCCAGGTGCGTGCGCATCGCCGCGCGAGCGATCGCCGGGTCGCGCGCGCGCAGCGCCTCGAGCACGGCCGAATGCTCCTCGATCACCGGCTTGACGTTGGCCGTGCGCGCCTTCTCGTGGAGCAGCGCGGCTTCGGGCGAGGTGTAGCGCAGCTCCCACAGCCGCTCGATCGTGTCGAACACGGCCTGGTTGCGCGTGGCTTTGGCGATGGCGAGATGGAAGGCGCGATCGGCCTTGTCGGTCCCGCTCGGCTCCTGGTTCTCGCGCGCGATCTCGCGCACGAGCTGTTCGATCTCGGCGATCTCCTCGTCGCTGATCTGCGTCGCGGCGAGCGCAGCCGCCTCGCCCTCGAACAGCAGGCGCGCCTCGGTCAGCTCGAAGGCGGTGATGTTGAACCCGGCAATATCGCCCTTGCCCGGCAGGCGCATGACATAGGCACCCGAGCCGATGCGAACTTCGACCAGGCCCTGGACCTCGAGCGCGATGATCGCCTCGCGCACGGTGGGTCGGCTGACCTGGTACTGCTGCGCCAGCTCGCGCTCGGCGGGAAGACGGCTGCCGACCGGATAGGCGCCGGCGGACAGTTCGCCGATCAGCTTGCGCGCGAGGTCCTGGTACAATCGGTCATTCGACCGCGGAGAAGTATCCTGCATCTTGCTTTCCATTGGCCTGACCAATATGGGCATGGCAGTCAGACCCGACGGCGTCAAGTTCGAGTCCGCCGCTCGGCCCATCAGCGAACCGGAGTCCTCCTAGGATATGAAGATCACGGCAGCCAGGGTCATCGTCACCTGCCCGGGACGCAATTTCGTGACCTTGAAGATCGAGACCGACCAGGGCGTCTACGGCATCGGCGACGCGACGCTGAACGGCCGCGAGCTCTCAGTCGTGTCCTATCTCGAGGATCACGTCGCGCCCTGCCTGATCGGCATGGACCCGCGTCGGATCGAGGACATCTGGCAATACCTCTATCGCGGCGCCTACTGGCGGCGCGGGCCGGTGACGATGCGCGCGATCGCCGCGGTCGACGTCGCGCTGTGGGACATCAAGGCCAAGATGGCGGGCATGCCGCTCTACCAGCTGCTCGGCGGGCGCAGCCGCGACGGCGTGATGGTCTACGGCCACGCCAACGGCAGCGACATCGCCGAGACGGTCGAGGCGGTCGGCCAGTACATCGACATGGGCTACAAGGCGATCCGCGCGCAGACCGGCGTGCTCGGCATCAAGGACGCCTACGGCGTCGGCCGCGGCAAGCTGTTCTACGAGCCCGCCGACGCCGCGCTGCCCTCGGTCACCGGCTGGGATACGCGCAAGGCGCTCAACACCGTGCCCAAGCTGTTCGAGAAGCTGCGCGAGACATACGGCTTCGACCACCACCTGCTCCACGACGGCCACCACCGCTACACGCCGCAGGAAGCCGCGAACCTGGGCAAGATGCTCGAACCCTACCAGCTGTTCTGGCTCGAGGACGTCACCCCGGCCGAGAACCAGGAAGCCTTCAAGCTGATCCGCCAGCACACGGTGACGCCGCTGGCCGTGGGCGAGATCTTCAACACGATCTGGGACGCCAAGGACCTGATCCAGAACCAGCTGATCGACTATATCCGCTGCACGATCGTCGGCGCCGGCGGCGTCACGCACCTGCGCCGCATCGCCGATCTCGCCAGCCTCTACCAGATCCGCACCGGCTGCCACGGCGCGACCGACCTGTCGCCGGTGACGATGGGCACGGCGCTGCACTTCGATACCTGGGTGCCCAACTTCGGCGTGCAGGAATACATGCGCCACACCGCCGAGACCGACGCGGTGTTCCCCCACGACTACACCTTCGACAAGGGCGAGCTGTTCTGCGGCGAAGCCCCCGGCCACGGCGTCGACATCGATGAGAAGCTGGCCGCGAAATATCCCTACAAGCCCGCCTACCTGCCGGTCGCCCGGCTCGAGGACGGGACGATGTGGAACTGGTGAGAGGAAAGACCATGGCCCCCCGTTTTATCGCCGTTGCAGCCGCCTTGCTGGCGGGTTGCGCCACCGTTTCACCGGCCACCGGTGAACCCCGCGGCGGCCTGGCCGCCCTGCCCGCCGTCGGCACCGTCGACGCGCGGTTCCTGTCCTACAACGTCGAGATGGTCGAGATCACCGGCGGCCGGTTCTGGCGGCCCTACGGCAGCCCGGGGACCGACCGGCACGAATACCGCCCGCCGCTCGACCTCGCAGACGCGAAGCTGCGCGCGCTGGCGAAGGCGCTGGCCCCGGCCTATGTCCGCTACAGCGGCACCTGGGCCAACAATACCTGGTTCGCCGACAGCGACACGGCCCCCGCCAAGCCGCCCGAGGGCTTCGACCAGATACTCACCCGCCAGCAGTGGCGCGGCGCGGTGGACTTCGCCAAGGCGACCGGCAGCGCGATCGTCACCTCCTTCGCCACCAGCACCGGCACCCGCGACGCCCAGGGCGTCTGGAAGACCGACACGGCAGCACGCTGGCTGGCCTATACCAAGTCGATCGGCGGCGCGATCACCGCCACCGAGTTCGCCAACGAACCCAACATGATCGACCTGACCAAGCCGCCGGCGGGCTACACCCCGGCCGACTATCGCCGCGACTACGCGACCTTCGCCGCCTGGCTGCACAAGGCCTCGCCCAAGACCTTGCTGCTGGCGCCCGGCTTCGCCGAGCTCGGTGAGCCGACGCGCACCTTGAGCCTGCGCAACAATACGATGAAGCAGTTCGCGGCGAACGAACTGCTCACCGCCGACATACCGCGCCCCGATGCCTACAGCTTCCATTTCTACGGCGGCGGATCGGAGCGCTGCGGCGGCAAGTTCATGGGCCACTCGGCCGAGAAGGCGCTGGGCGCGGCCTGGCTAGACGCGGTCGATCCGGCCATCGCACGCATGGCGGCCGAGCGCGACAAGGCCGCGCCGGGCAAGCCTCTGTGGAACACCGAGAGCGGCGAGACGGCCTGTGGCGGCAATCCCTGGGCCAGCACGTTCGCCGACAGCTTCCGCTTCGTCGACACGCTCGGGCGCTCGGCCCGGCAGGGCGTGAAGGTGTTCATCCACAACACGCTGGCCGCCTCGGACTATGCGCTGCTCGACGAAGGCACGCACGATCCGCGCCCCGACTACTGGGCCGCGGTCCTGTGGAAGCGGACGATGGGCACGACCGTGCTCGCCGCGCCGACCACGCCTGCACCCGAAGTGCGGATCTACGCCCAGTGCCTGCCCGGCCGCAAAGGCGGTGTCGGGCTGGCGGTGATCAACACCGGTGAAGCGACACAGACTTACGCGCTCGGCGGGCCCGCGCTCGCCTGGGTGATGCAAGCGCCCGCGCTCGACAGCAAGGCGGTGACGGTCAACGGTCGGCGTCCCGCTTTGGCAGGCTCCAGCCTGACCGGTCTCGACGGCGCGCCGGTCTCGGGCAGCCTCTCGCTGCCGGGCCGGTCGGTCACCTTCGTCGCCGTGGCCGCCGCCGGCAACCGCGCCTGCGGCTGAGCCGATGGCGCGGATCGTCTGCATCGGCGAAGGCATGCTCGAGCTCTCGCGCCGGGAGAACGACTGGCAGCTCGACTATGGCGGCGATACGCTCAACACCGCGATCCACCTCGCGCGCGCCGGGCACGACGTCGCCTATCTGACCGCGCTGGGCGCCGATCCCTTCAGCGTGGAGCTGAAAGCGCAGTGGCGCGCCGAGGGGATCGACACCTCGCTGGTCTTGACCCACCCGACGCGCCAGGCCGGGCTCTACGCGATCACCACCGACGCGGCCGGCGAGCGCAGTTTCACCTATTGGCGCGACACCAGCGCCGCGCGGGAAATGTTTGCCCTGCCCGAGAGCGACGCCATGCTGGCCCAGGCCGAGCGGGCGGACCTCGTCTATTTCTCGCTGATCACGCTGGCGATCCTGCCACCCGAGGGCCGCCAGCGGTTGCTGGCCCTGGCAGCCTCGGCACGCCGCGTCGCCTTCGACGGCAACTATCGTCCGCGGCTGTGGCAGAACCAAGCCGAGACGCGCGCGGCGCGCGACGCCGCCATTGCCCTGGCCGACATCGGCTTGCCGACATGGGAGGACGAAACCACTCTGTCGGGCGAGCCCGATGCCGAGGCGGTCGCGCGCCATTGGACCGGCTTGGGCTGTAGCGAAACCGTGGTGAAGCTGGGCGCAGAAGGCTGCCGACTGCCCAACGGCACACTCTGCGCACCCGAGCGCGTGTTGCAGCCCGTCGACACCAGCGGCGCCGGTGATGCCTTCAACGCCGGCTACCTCGACGCGCGACTGAAGGGCGCCTCGCCAGCCGATGCGGCGCGCGCCGGGCACGCGCTCGCCGGCTGGACGATCATGCTCCCCGGGGCGATCCCGCCGCGCGAGTCCTGAGCAGGCTCCACAGCACCGCCGCGGCCATGAGATCGAGCGCGGCCAGCGCCACGAACAGCGGGTTGTAGCCGAACACGTCGGCGCTCTTGCCGATCGCGAAAGTGAACAGCATGCCGCCGATCCAGGCGGCCGATCCGGCCATGCCCGTCGCGGTGGCGACGGTGCGGCTGTCGAACAGGTCCGAACCCAGGGTGACCAGCGCGCCATTGAGCAGCTGGTGGGCGAAGCCGCCGACGCAGAACAGCGCGATCGCCACGCCCGGCGAGCCCGCCAGGCCGATGCAGGCCGGACCGATCATGCAGACCGCGCCCGCAGTCATCGTCAGCTTGCGCGAGGTGACCAGCGACGCCCCCCTCCGCATCAGCCACGGCGGCAGCAGGCCCGCCACGAGCGAGCCGAAATCGGCGGCCAGGAACGGTAGCCAGGCCCAGAGCGCGATCGCCTTGAGATCGAGCTTCCACACCGCGACCAGATAGAGCGGGATGAAGAAGTTGAAGGTCTGCCAGGCCGGCTCGGCCAGGAAGCGCGGCAGCGCGATCGCCCAGAACCCGCGCGACTTGAGCACCTGCTTGCGCGTCGCCGGCTTGTCGCCGATGTCGTCGCGGTTGCGGCCAAGCTCGATATGGGCGCGCTCCTCGGCCGACAGGCGCGTGTGCTGCGCGTGGGGGCGATAGCCGAACCACCACAGCGCCGCCCAGACGAGGCTCAGCGCGCCGGTGATCAGGAAAGCTTCCTGCCAGCCCCACCAGAGGATGCAGAAGGCGACGAGCGGCGGCGCGATCATGTTGCCCAGGCTCGTGCCCATCTGGAAGCCGCTGGTCGCCAGCGGCCGCTCGCGCGGGGGAAACCATTCGGACACGGTCTTGGCACCGGCGGGGATCGCCGCCGCCTCGGTCGCGCCGAGCAGGCCGCGGAAGAAGGCCAGGCTCGGCCAACCCGTCGCGAAGGCGTGCGCCATGTTCGACAGCGCCCAGCCGACGGCAAAGAGGAAGAAGCCGAGCCGCGTGCCCAGGGCATCGAGCACCGAACCCGCCACGGTCTGCATCACCGTGTAGCTCGCCTGGAAGGCCAGCACGACCCAGGAATACTCCTCGGTCGACATGGCGAATTCGGCCTGCAGGGTCGGCGCCGCGACCGACAGGGTCGAGCGCGCGAGATAGTTGAGCACCGTGCCCAGGGTGACGAGGCCGATGATCCACCAGCGCAGGTTGCGGATGGTGCGCATCAGCTATGGGCTTGCACGAAGCGGGCACCTTCGGCCGCAGCCACGAGCCCGTCGGGCGGCGAATCGACCTCGATATAACCGACCGCGGAGGTAAGCCTGCGCAGGCGTGGCAGCAATGCCGCATAGCCCATCTCGCCACTGCCGACCGTGACGGCATGATCGGTCACGCTCTTGCCGCGGCTGCGATCGATGTCCTTCAAATGCATCGAACTGACCCGCGGTCCGAGCCGGGCGAGCAGGTCGAGCGGCGCGACGCCGCCGTACCAGCACCAGGCGAGATCGAGCTCGATCGCGAGATCGCCGGGCGGAACGCTGCGCAGGATGATGTCGAGCGGGCTCTCGCCACCGTCGAGCGGCATCAGGTCCCACCAGTGGTTGTGATAGGCCAGGGTCAGTCCGGCAGCCCGGCACTTGGCGCCGAGCGCGGCGAGTTCGGGCAGCCAGGCGTCGAAGGCTGCGCGGGTGGTCACGCCGAGCCGGCCGGAAATGAACGGCGGGGCCGCGCTCATGGCGATGACCTTGGCGCCGATCACCACGGCATCGGCGATCTGGCGATCGATGTCGGGGCGCACCGGCGGCAGGCGCACCACGCCGACTTCGAGCCCGGCGTCGCGCACCATCCGCGCCTTGTCCTGCGCCGAGGGCTCGCGGCTTCCGCCACCATAACCGGCCAGGCGGAAACCGAAGTGGCTGTAGCCCATGGCCGCGACCGCCTTGAGCGTACCGGGATAGTCGCGAGCCAGTTCCTTGATCACGGTGATGTCGGCAAGGCCCAGCCGCCCGCGGCGACGCGCCGTGGCGGACAGAGCGGAGATGGGCAGGGCGGCGGCGGCGGACAGGCCCAGTCCACCGCGCAGCAGGTCTCGACGGCCGATGATCAAGCAACCCTCCCAAAATTGGTCAGGCCACCTATTCAGCCGGATCGCTCCGTGTCAATCCAATCGTGGTTTCAGCGCCGCGCCGGGCAGGCCCGTTTGCCCGAGACCGCCGCCCAGTCGATCGCGGCTTCGAGCAGCACCACGTTGTGCGGTTCGGCATAGGTTTCCGGGCGGTGGCCGATCGCCGAATAGAACATGCGCCCCTTGCCGACGCAGTTGGTCCAGGCGATCGGATGATCGTCGCCCATGCGCAGGTTCTGGTTCATCATGCCGACCGGCTTGTAGCTGGTCTCGTCGAGCGTCGCGATCACCGTCGCGCCGATCGCGCGCGGGTTGGTGCGGAACGAGTACCATTCGTCGTTCATCGTCCATTCGCGCGGCAGGCCGCGTGCGGCCGGATGATCGGGCGCCTGGACGACCACGCGTGCATCCTGGAACTGCGGCGCCATCGGATGGCCGATGAAGCGCGCGCCGAGTAGGCGGTCGGCGTACCAATCCCAGAAATAGATGAAATCGCCGGCGCTGCCGTGCAGGCCGACATAGGCGCCGCCCTGCTCGATCCAGGTCTGGAAGGCGCGGCGCTGCGACAGAGTCAGCACGTCGCCGCTGATGTTGTTCCAGATCACCGCGTCGAACTGGCGCAGGGTCGCCGGGTTGAAGGCGCCGCCCTTGTCGGTGACGACGAGAGCCCAGCCCTTGCGCTCGGCCATGGCGGTCAGCGCCGCGCGCGCGGCATCGACGCTCGGCGTATCCTTGAAGCCGTTGATCTTTTCGAACAGCAGCAGGTGCGGCTTGCCCTTGGGCAGATCGAAGCGCGGCACCTCGTTGTCGTAGCGGGCGCAGCGCGCGACCTTGTCGGCGGCGGTGACCGGCAGCGCGCGCAGTTCGGCATCGATCGCGGGCAGCGCCTCGGCCTTGATACCGGTCATCGCGCTGCCTTCGCGCAGGCTCAGGATCGCGGCGAAGGTCGGCGGCGTGGTGCCGGCAAAGCGCGGCGGCAGCTTCGAGAAGCGGCCCGGCGCCGCCTTCTCGAGCACAGCCTTGGCGGCCGGGCTCAGCATGATGTCGACCAGCGGCGAATCTACCGAGAACGGCGCGTCGCGCAGCGGGCAGTCTGTCACGGGACGGGCAGTGGCGGGCTGCGCCACACCAGCAGCCAGCGCGGCGGCCAGAACCAGGCCGGCGAATGTCTTCATAGTCTCTCTCCCACCGCCGCGCGTCAGGCGCGCTCGGCCTCTATCTCTTCGAGGCTCTTGCCCTCGTTGCGCGGGGCACCGAGCCAGCCGATGATAGCGCTAACTAGCAGGAAGCCGACGAGTATCCAAGCCAGCGTGTGGAAGCCCGTCGCGGTCAGCAGCGGCACGAAGAAGCTGAATACGCCGAGGCCGATGCGCACGACGGCGAAGGTCACGCCCTGCGCGGTCGAGCGCAGCAGGGTGGGGAACAGTTCGGCGCTCCACAGCTGGAAGAACGACTGCGCGCCGAAGCCCATCGCCGTCGCCATGATAACGATGTGGACCACGGCGACCGGGCCGGTCAGCGGCAGCACCGCGAGCAGCGCCATGCCGCCGACCTGCATCAGCGCCGAGACGAGGAACAGCGCCCGCTGATTGACCCGGTCCGACAGCTTCATGAAGACGAACCAGATCGACACGATGCCCAGACCGAAGGTCAGCGCCTGCAGCGCGACGCTGGCCTCCTGGCTCTGCCCGCCGACGGTGCGCAGGATATAGGGGAAGAAGAAGCCGTTGGTGCCGGCCCAGAGGTTCCAGAAGCCGTACATGCCGATGAGGAACAGTATCGACTTGAGGTATTTGGGCTGGAGCAGCTGGCGCCAGTCGGCCTTCTCGGCATGGTCCTCGGCCGCCCTCGCCTCTTCCCAATAGCGCGATTCGCGCATGCGCGAGCGCAACAGGGTCAGCACCAGCGCGAGCACCAGCAGGTGGCCGAAGACCAGGCGGATGCCGAGCAGGCCGAGCGGCGCGAGGATCAGCCCCAGGGTCAGCACGACCACGGGACCGAGATACCAGAGGATCTGGGCGATACCGCTGTAGCGCGCGCGTTCGCGCTTGGGCGCGATCTCGGCGATCAGCGACCACGAGGCGGGGATGTCGGCACCGACCGCGAGGCCGACGAGCACGAAGCCGAGCACGATCATCCAGGGCGCCGCGGCGAAGGTCAGCCAGGCCATGCCGAAGGCGTAGAACAGCATGTCGTACTGGTAGATGCGCTTGCGTCCGAACCGGTCGCAGAGCACGCCGCCGATCAGCGCGCCGACGCCGGCCGAGATCGCATTGGCGCTGAAGGCGCCGATCAGGCCGATCGTCGTCGGGGTCATGCGGTAGAGCTCGGCCCAGAGCGCCAGCGCGGCCGAGCCGGCGACGATCGATCCCGCGTCGATGTAGTTCGCCAGACCCGCCAGCACGGAATCGCGCAAGGGCGATGGCTCGGTCTTCTCGCTCGCTACGATAGGCGCGATCGCCCCGACTTCCTGCATCCCGCCACCCTCGAATGATCTTTTTCGATCGTTTATGCTCGAAAAAGATCGATAGCGCGAAGGTCGCGGCCTGGCAACGCGTCACTTCACGATGACGCGCACCCGTCCCAGGTTGCGGATACGGCCATAAGGCGAGGCAGGATCGCCCTGCCGCTGCGACACGCCGCGCAGGCCGGCGAAATAGGTGCCCGGCTTGTCGTAGCGATGCGCGATCGTGACGTTGGCCTGCTTCGCGCCGCGTCGAATGGGCGAGGTCTGGGCGAAATTGCCCGTCCCCTCGAAGTCCCATTCCGCGGCGACCACCGCGCCGGCGCCCGGCGGCACCGCGATCGTGCCGCTGAACGACACGGTCTGCCCGGCGGCGATCTCGACCCTGTCGCCACCTTGGACACGCAGCGTCACGACCGGCTGGATGCCGTGACGCTGCGCCGCAGTAGGCGCAGCGACGACCTGGCCCTTGTCGATGCGATAACCGGTCGAGGCTGGCGGCGGCGTACCCTTCTCGACCCAGGCGGCGAGATCGCTGAGCGCCTGCTGGAGCACGGGCACGTAGCTGACGATACGGCTTGCGGCCTCCTCGGTCGGCTCGTCGCCGTGGAGCGCATGGTCGGTATACCAGAGGCGGAAGTTCTGGTCGAACCTGCCCCCAAGATTCTCCTTCACACGTTCGGCATACCAGTCGGCCTGCCAGGGCATCGCCTCGCGATCCCACAGCGAGGCGGCGACGATCATCTTGCCCTCGAACCGGCCGGTCTGCAGCGAGCCCGAGGTCGACTTCACGAACAATGGGCCGAGCAGCATCGGCCGCTGCGGATAGATCGGCGTGCCGTCGGGCTTGCGGAACTGGTCCCAGACGGCGAAGTCGCGGCCCGGCACCTGGTGGCGATGATAGGTTTCCATCGCCAGGAAGTTCGAATTGTCGACGGTGACCTCGTCGCCGGGCCTGATCTGCTCGATCGCCTTGGGATCGGCGAAGCCCAGCAGCACCGAGTCCCCGCTGAGCGTGCTCAGCATCAGCTTCTTGCCTTTGACCGCCCCGCTCGAGACGACGAGTTCGCCGCCGAGGAAATAGACCGGCGGCGCGGCGCTGCTCAGCCGGAAGCCGACGACCTTGTTCGCCTCCTCGGGCGGGCCCTTGTAGGCGGTGTCGACCCCGCCGCGATCCTTTTGCTCGAAGGGATTGGTGCTGAGCCCCAGCCGCGCCGCCTCGGCCGCGGTGATCGGCGCCGCCACCGTCGTCTTGAACTGGACGCGGTCCTTGGTGAAGTATTCGGGGTGATCGTGGCCGAGATAGCCGGACTTGGTCCAGAAGTCGGTGAAATAGCCCGGATCGGCCATGGCGACGCCGCCATAGAGCGCGGCAAAGCCGTGCAGCCCCATGGTCTTGTAGCCGAACCACGACTTCATCGGGAAACCCATCTGCTCGATCTCGCGCAGGACCGAGGCCTCGTAGGGCGTCAGCCCGGCATAGGGATCGCCGCTGCCGCCGGGCTCCATGGCATCGATGATGCCGGGAAACTTGTCGCGCAGCACGCGCAGCGCCTGCATGCGCACGGTGAACATGTTCGGGATCGCCATGGTCGAGCCGATCACATAGGGCACGACCCCGTCCCAGACGCCGCGGGTGTTCTCGATCGAACCGATCGTGCGATAGCCGCCGCCGCTGCCGCCATAGGCATAGCCGTAAGGCCGCTTGCCGCCGTACATCTCGAGCGCGAGCTTGCGCGAATAGGCGGCCGACGCGGCATTGGCGCGATAGGCGGTGATCGTCGGATCGGACAGCGCCAGCGAGCCCTTGGCGAGGTCGATCTTGCCGCCGCCGTTGGTCTCGATGAAATAGGCGCCGGCGGCGATCGACGAGCCGATCTTGTTGAACTCGCCCGCGGGCATCGCCTGGGCCAGGTTCTCGTTGTCGGGCACCGGCGTGATGTGCTGGAAGAAGCGCCCCTGGTACTGTTCCTTGGGCGGGAAATAGAACGAGAAGCGCGTATCGGTACCCTTGAAGCCGCCGTGGACATAGCGGTGGCGGACGGGCGCATCGCGCCACTCGTCGACGTCGACATAGGGCTGCGCGAAGAAGGGATCGTTGTCGGGCGAGTAGAGCGCGGGCGCGGCGGCGGGCGTGGGTGCAGGATCGGCCGCTTGGGCAACCACGGGAAGCCCCATGGCCACCGCAGCCACCACACCCCGCAACCAGATTCGCGAACGACGCATTTGCTTCTCTCCCGCAACAACGGCGCCGCTTTCCGGCACCCGAAAAGAACGCCGCCGCCCCGATCCCGGGTGCGGCGGCGGATAGTCGATCAGAACTTCTTCGAGACGCCCAGGATGAACATCCGGCCAATCGTGAAGCCGTTGGCATAGCCGAATTCGTTCTGGTCGTTGCGGCGCAGGATCGGCGGATCCTGGTCGAAGACGTTGTTGACGTTGAGCGTGAAGCTCAGGTCCTTGAGCATGCCGCTGTCCGACGGCACGTCGTACTTGAAGAACAGGTTCACCGTGTTGAACGCGCTGACGCGGTTCTGCACGGGCGTGCCGGTGGTCGGGACGATGGCGTAGCCACCGTTGTGGTTCCAGGTCGCCTGGGCGCGGAAGCCGCCGACGTCGGCGCCGATCGAGGTCTGCAGGAACAGCTTCGGATTGTCGCGCGCCAGTTCGTCGACCACCACCGAAGTCGGGCTGACCTGCGCCTTGCGCGACAGCGGCCGGTTGCCGCTGACATCGGCGAAGAGCGCGCCGAAGCCGGTCTCGTGACGATAGTTCACCGAGAAGTCGATGCCCTTGACGTGAACGATGCCGAAGTTGCCCGTGCGGAAGTCGACGAATTCGTAGACCGGCGTGCCGCTGGCGATCAGCGGCTCGACCACGGCCGAACCACCGGGGGCGAGCGCGCCGATGGCGCGCAACTGCGCGGCGGTGAGGCCCGAAACGCTGGTCGTCACGTTATTGGGGAAGTCGGTGAATATCCCGACGTTGGCCGTCGGCGTACGCAGGATGTCCTTGAACTTCACGTCATAGTAGCTGACGCTCGCACGCAGCGAAGGCAGCGGCGTGAGGTCGACGCCCACCGACCAGGTATCGGCCTTCTGCGGCTTGAGCCCGGGCTGCGAGCCCTGGAGCGCGATGGTGAAGCTGCCACCCGTCGGGGTGTCGCCCGGCTTGGTGAAGGCGACGAAGGGGAACGACGAGATCGAATTGCGCAGCGAGCCGAGCTGGTCGAGCGGGGTGGGCGCGGTGAACGAGGTGCCCCAGTTGCCGCGGATCGCCAGCCATTCGACCGGCTTGAGCGTGGCGCCGATCTTCGGATTGAAGGTGTCGCCGAAGTCACTGTAGTGATCGTAGCGGCCCGAGGCCGAGATCGTGAACGAGTAGAGCCCGCCGGTGCGGTTACCCTCGCCGATGATCGGCACCTGCAATTCGCCGAAGAGCGAGTGGACGTCGCGCTTGTAGGGCGTGAAGGGCAGGTTGATCAGCCCGCCGAGACGCACGTCGTTCGAGAACCGCTGCTTGAACGTGTCGTGCATGAACTCGTAGCCGGCGGCCAGGCGGACGTCGCCGCCGCCGATCGTGAACAGCCGGCCCTCGGCGATCAGGCGCGCGTTGAACAGGCTGTCCTTGGCCTGACCGGCGATCGAGCTGTCGGCGATGTCGTCGAGCAGCGCGCGGCTGGTCAGCGCCACGTTGTAGGGGTTGATCGCCGTGGCCGTGGTCGTGGCGAGACCCGCGGCGGCCAGACGCGTCGGGCTCAGCTGGGTCAGTTCGTAGCGGCTGTCGCTCTGGCTCCAGTTGAGCAGGCCGCGGATCTGCCAGTCCTCGTTGACGTTGAACTTGAGCTCGGCATTGACCCCGCCTTCCTTGATCGACGTGCTCGAACGCTGGCTGTCGAGACCGTAGACCGGACCGAGACCGAAGCTCACCGTCGCGCGGTTGTCGATCGGCTGCGAGCCGAGACCCGGGATCGGGATCGAGCCGAGCGGACCGAGGAACAGACCGGCGGGCAGGTTCGCGGCATTGTAGGGATTGCCCGAACCGACCGTGACGACGCCGTCGAGCACCGAGGTCGAAAGCGTCGTGCGCTGGCTGTAGAAAGCGCGCGCGTCGAGCGTCAGCCGATCGCCGAACTCCTGGGTGAAGCCGACAATCGCACCGTGGCGCTCGGCGCGCGGCACGAAGGTGTTGTCGTCGCTGTTGTCGCAGCGGTTGAAGGTGTTGGCGGCGTAACGCGGCCCGGCATAGTTGACCGACGAGATCGTCGCGCCGAGGTTGGTCAGCACCGTGTTGACCGCCAGGTTCGGGCTGTCACAGGTTAGGTCGCGCGGCAGATAGGGCTGCGAGGCGTAGTTGACGTTGCGGATGTAGTCGCGATCGCGGCCATAGAGCGCGTCGTTCTTGGTGAAGGTGTAGGAGGCGTAGATCGAGCCCGTCTCCCAGGCCTTGCCCAGGGTCGCGCTGGCATCCCACTGCCAATAGTCGTCGGCGAGGCCATAGCGGCCGCTGACCTCGAGCCCGTCGAAGCGCTTGCGGGTGATGAAGTTGATCACGCCGGCAACCGCGTCGGCACCGTAGATCGAGGAACCGCCTTCGGTCACGACCTCGACCCGCTCGATCGCGCCGGTAGGGATCAGGTCGGGATCGACCGAAGCCTGGTTGACGCCCGCCGAGGCGACGCGGTGACCGTCGACGAGGATCAGCGTCGCCGAGGACGAGGCGTTGTTCGGCGAGATGTTGCGGATGTTCGGACGCGAGATCTGGATCTGGTTGACCGCGATCGACAGGTCCGAAACCGGCACGCGATTGAAGTAGTTGGTGACCTGCGGGATCGACGCCAGCAGCTCGTTCGAGCTCGTCGCCGCGGTCGACTGCAGGCTCTCCTGGCCGATGGAAATGACGTTGGCACCGACCGGCGGCGCGCCGCGGATCAGCGTGCCGGTGACGACGATCTCCTTGCCGTCTCCGCCTTCGCCGCCGGGCGCATCGGCCGTGGACTCCTGCGCCGCGGCGAGGCCCGGAACGATAGCGAGCGCCGCGACACCCGCGAAGGACAGCGCGCGAAACGCGCGCAGGGTCGAATTGATCATTGATTTGCCTCCCTGAAAGCATCCTCGGACGGTTTAGCGAGACGCCGCTCGTTTATTATTCAATATGATCGATTATGATCATACTATTTGATAGCGCTACCAACACTCGCGCGCAACCCGGCGATTTTCGCCGTCATCCGCAGCAAGTCCGTCGATGACGTCCGGATAGACGGCCCATCGCGGCGCTGTCAATTTTATTTTACGTTCTAAAATAAATGTGGTGTCGGCTTGGCAGACCGGCGCAAGTCTGGAAGACAGGCGCCCGATGCGAATGTCCGATCAAGCGTTCAACCGGCTGTCCGTGCTCAAGAAGCTGCGCGCGGCCGAACCGATCTCGCGGACCGACCTCGCGCAGATCTCGGGGCTCAACGGCGGCACCATCACCGCCATCATCCGCGATCTCGTCGAGCGCGGACTCGTCATCGAAGAGCGGCTGGGCTCGGCCACGCGGGGACGCCCCAAACTCAATCTGCGGATCAACCCCGAGGGCGCCTTCGTCGTCGGCGCGACCATGTCGGAAAACGGCCAGCTATGCGCCGAGATCGTCGATCTGCGTGGCCAGAGCGTATCCTCGCATTCCGCCCCCGCCCCACCGACGAGAAGTCTCGAGGATCTCGCCCAGGCGTTCTGCCGCACCATTGCCGAGGCGATCGCGGCCAGCCCGATCCCGCGCACGGCCATATCGCAGGTGGGTATCGGCCTGCCCGCGATCGTGGTCAGCCAGACCGGCATGGTCGAGCTGTTCGAGACCTTCGAAGGCGCGCCTTTCGCTTTCGCCGAGGCGATCGAGCGCGAACTGCGCATCCCGACGCGGATCGACAACAACAACAACATCCTCGCGCGCTCCGAACACTGGTTCGGCGACGGCGGCGTTGACGATTTCACGCTCGTCGTGTTCGATCTCGGCCTCGGCGGCACGCGCTATCAGGCCGGGCAACTGCTGATCGGCAGCCACGGCATCGAGGCCGAGTTCGGCCATACCAAAATCGTGCCCGAAGGCGGCCGCCCCTGCCATTGCGGCGGCCGCGGCTGCCTCCAGGCCTACAGTTCGGTGAGCGCGATCGTCTATCAGGCCTGCGAACTGCGCGGCGAGCCGCAGCCGGCGATCGACCAGCTCCGCAGCCGCTTCGGCGAAGTGGTCGAGGCCGTCCAGGCCGGCGATCCGGACATGGCCGAGCTGTTCGCGCGCGCCGGCCGCCTGCTCGGTCGCGGCCTCGCCAACCACGTCAACATGCAGGACCCCGAACGGATCGTGGTCCTCGCCAAGTCGCGCGACCTGATCGACCTCGTCTCACCGCCCTTCTTCGCCGCGCTCCACGAGGACACCTTACCCGTGCTGCGCGACGGCGACCGGGTGACCTTCAAGCAGATGGACGACAGCGCCTATGCGCGCGGCGCGGCCGCGATGGTGCTCGAGCAACTCTATCAGTTCCGCTAATCGCGGGGGCGATCACCGTCGGATTCGCGCAGGACGAGTTCGAAATCCAGGCACTCGTGGCGCACCGATCCGGCCTTGCCCAGACGCTTGGCCTCGATCGCGGCGATCAGCAGCTGCGTCCCGCGCCGCGCCATGTCCTGGATCGGCTGGCGGATCGTGGTGAGCTCGGGCCAGACGGTGGTCGCGATCGGCGTGTCGTCATAGCCGACGATCGTCAGTTGGCGCGGCACGTCGAGCCCGTGACGGTGCGCGACCGCGGAGGCCGCCGCCGCCATGTCGTCGTTGCTCGCGAAGATCGCGGTGGGGGGCGACGGCCGTGCGAGCAGCGCCTCGGCCGCGGCCAGACCGCTGCGATAGGTGAAATCGCCCTCGACGACGAGCTCGGGTTCGGCCGCCCTGCCCGCCTCGCCCAGCGCGCGCCGATAGCCGGCCAGACGCAGCGCCGACGCGGTCTGGTTGGTGTCGCCGGTGATGAAGGCGATCCGCTCGTGCCCGCGCGCGAGGAGATGGCGGGTCATGGCATGCGCCGCGCGTTCGTCGTCGATCGTCACGGCATGGGCGAAGTCCGCGGCGCGGCCCGTGGCGATCTGCACCATCGGCAGCCCGCGGTCGCGCAGCACCGCGAGCAGCGCGGCATCGTCGCAGAGCGGCGGCGGCAGCAGCACGGCGTCGACCCGGTGCGAGTCGAGCTTGGCGGCCAGCACATCGGCGCTCTCGCCGCCGGCGCAATGCTCGACCACGAGCTGCGCATCGCTGGCCCCGGCTTCCTGCAAGGTGCCGACGAGGAACTCGCTGAGGTAGGACGCACTGGGATTGCTGTGGAGCAGCGCGATCCGGCTCTGCCGGCCACCCGCCAGGCTGCGCGCGGCGGCATTCGGAACGTAGTCGAGCGCGCGGATCGCCTCGCGGACCTTGTCGCGCGTGGCTTCGACGACGCTCGCCTCGCGGTTGATCACGCGCGAAACGGTCATCGGCGAAACCCCGGCCAGACGGGCGACGTCGGCCACCGTCGGCGCGCTCTGCGTCCGCCGCCTGCGTTTTCGCGTCTGCCCCGCTTCGACCATCGCCCCTGCCTATGGTGCCGGGGCCGCTCGCGCAAGCCGCAGAGGACGCTTGCCCGCCCGTAATGTTAGCGCTAACTAAAGCACCATTGGGAGTGGAAGAAACGATGTTTCTGGGGATCGATGTAGGAACCTCGGGCGTGAAGGTCGTCGCCATCGACGCGGCGGGAAGCCTGCGTGCCCAGGCTTCGGCGCCGCTCTCGGTGGCGCGGCCGCAGGCCTTGTGGTCCGAACAGGCGCCCGACGACTGGTGGGCCGCCGCCGATGCGGCCGTGCTCGCGCTCGACCCTGCAATCCGCGCGCAAGTGACCTGCATCGGCCTTGCCGGACAGATGCACGGCGCCACGCTGCTCGACGCCGACGATCGCCCGCTGCGCCCCGCGATCCTGTGGAACGATGGCCGCGCCTTCGACGAATGCGACGCGCTCGAAGCGAGCGAACCGGACACGCGCGCGATTACCGGCAACCTGGCCATGCCGGGCTTCACCGCGCCCAAGCTGGCCTGGGTGCGCAAGCACGAGCCCGAACTGTTCGAGCGGGTCCACACGGTGCTGCTGCCCAAGGACTACGTCCGCCTGCGGATGACCGGCGACAAGGCCTCGGACCTGTCCGACAGTGCCGGCACGCTCTGGCTCGACGTCGCCGCGCGCGACTGGAGCGACACCATGCTCGCCGCGACCGGACTGACGCGCGAACAGATGCCCGCGCTGTTCGAGGGTGGCGCGGTCACCGGCCGGCTGCGCGTCGAGGTCGCGACGGCCTGGGGCATGGACCGCGTTCCCGTCGTCGCGGGCGCGGGCGACAATGCCGCGGGCGCCGCCGGCGTCGGGGTGATCGCCGAGGGCGATGCGCTGCTCTCGCTCGGCACCTCGGGGGGTGATCTTCGTCGCGACCGGCGCCTTCCGCCCGAACCCGGCGCGCGCGGTCCACGCCTTCTGCCACTGCCTGCCCGAGACCTGGCACCAGATGGCCGTGCATCTTTCGGCCGCCGCCTGCGTCGATTGGGCCGCGCGGCTGACCGGCCTCGACGGCCCCGCCGCGCTCTTCGCCACGGCCGAGCAGGCCGGCCCCGTCGCGGGTCCCGAACTGTTCCTGCCCTACCTCTCGGGCGAACGCACCCCGCACAACGATCCGCACGTCCGCGGCGGCTTCCTCCGACTCGACAACGAGACCACGCGCGAAAGGCTCGCGGCCGCCGTGCTCGAAGGCGTCGCCTTCACCCATGCCGACGGGCTTGATGCTTTGCGCGAGGCGGGCACGCGGGTCGAGGAACTGCTCGTCATCGGCGGCGGCGCACGCTCGCGCTATTGGGGCCGCATCCTCGCCGCGGCGCTGCGCGTGCGGCTGGCCTATCCCGAGGGCGGCGAGGTCGGCCCGGCGCTCGGCGCGGCCAAGCTCGCACGGATGGCCGCGCTGAAACTGTCCCCCGCCGAGGCCTGCACGCGGCCGCCCGTGGCCCAGGTCATCGAACCCGATCCCGCGCTGGTCGAAGCGCTCGCCCCCAAGCTCGCAAAGTTCCGCGCGGCCTATGCTGCGATCCGCGACCTCTGAAAGGAAGCCCATGTCCGCCGAATACTTCGCCCCGTTCGACACGGTCCGCTTCGAGGGGCCCGACAGCACCAGCGACCTCGCCTATCGCTGGTACGACAAGGACCGCGTGGTCCTGGGCAAGCGCATGGAAGACCACCTGCGCTTCGCGGTCTGCTTCTGGCACACCTTCTGCTGGCCGGGCAGCGACGTCTTCGGCGGCGGCACGTTCAACCGCCCCTGGCATGCCGGCCCCAAAGACGCGTCCCGCGCGCGCGCCAAGCGCGAAGCGGCGCTGGCCTTCGTCGAGAAGCTCGACCTGCCGTTCTACTGCTTCCACGACGTCGACGTCATGGCCGATGCCGAGGACGCGACGGGCTTCCGCCGCAGCTTCGCCGAGGCGGTCGATCATCTCGAGGCGCTGCAGGCCCAGCACGGCCGCAAGCTGCTGTGGGGCACGGCCAACCTGTTCAGCCACCCGCGTTACATGGCCGGCGCCGCGACCAATCCCGATCCCGAGGTCTATGCCTGGGCGGCGATGCAGGTGCGCGACTGCATCGAGGCGACACACCGCCTCGGCGGCGCCAACTACGTGTTGTGGGGCGGGCGCGAGGGCTACGACACGATCCTCAACACCGAGATCGGCATCGAGCAGCAGAACTTCGGCCGCTTCCTCAACCTCGTGGTCGAGCACAAGCACCGCATCGGCTTCACCGGCACAATCCTGATCGAGCCCAAGCCGCACGAGCCGACCAAGCACCAGTACGATTTCGACACGCAGACCGTTTACGCCTTCCTCAAGCGCTTCGGGCTCGAGAACGAGGTCAAGGTCAACATCGAGGCCAACCACGCGACCTTGTCGGGCCACACCTTCGAGCACGAGATCGCCATGGCGCGCGCGCTGGGGATCTTCGGCTCGATCGATGCCAATCGTGGCGATCCGCAGAACGGCTGGGACACCGACCAATTCCCCAATTCGGTCGAGGAACTGACCCTGGCGCTGATCGAGATCGTGCGCGCCGGCGGCTTCACCACGGGCGGGTTCAACTTCGACGCCAAGGTCCGCCGCCAGTCGATCGACGCGGCCGACCTGTTCCACGGTCACATCGGCGGCGTCGACACGATCGCCCGCGCGCTGCTGCGCGCCGCGGCGATCGTCGAGGACGGCCAGCTCGATGCCTTCCGCCAGGAGCGCTACGCCGGCTGGCAGGGCGAACTCGGCCGCGCGATCCACGCGCCCGATGCGACGCTCGCCTCGGTCGCCGAACACGCGATCCAGAGCAAGCTTGCGCCCCAGCCGCGATCCGGCCGCCAGGAGTGGCTGGAAAACCTCGTGAACCGCTTCTGATGCTGACATTGGCCGCCGGCGACTATGCCCTGGCGCTCGCGCCCGAGCGCGGCGGCGCCGTGTTGCGGTTCGACTGGCATGGGCGATCGTTGCTGCGCCAGTCGCACGGCCCACGCAACGCCGCGCTCGATCACGACTGGCGCTGCGGCTGGTCGGTCGCTAGCGCCACGACGCGTTCGGCAACCCTGCTGCTGCACCATCTGGGCGCCGACTGCACCTATATCGCCAGCCAGGCCTTCGCGCTCGACGAGAGCGGGCTGACGATGACGCTGTCGCTGGTCAACCTCGGCCGCCGGCCCATGCCGGCGGAGATCGACTTCGGGTTGGACCTGGACGACGTCGAGATCGTCGCGCGGCAGCGCGAGGTCGACGGCCCGATTCTGCTAGCCTCCGGCGCGGTGCGGTCGGCCAGCCTGCGGCTGCGCGCGACCGCCCGCGAGGAGGTCTCCTACTTCGGCTGACCCAATAGCGTAACCGGGCCGATCAGCCCCGACCGGCGCAGCGGCGCCTTGGCGGTGTAGGTCGGCAGCGCCGTCCAGGTGATCGGCTTGGCGTCGGGCTGGCGATCGCCGATCAGGCGGTTGACCCAGAGGTTGGCGACGCGGACCTGCAAGGTGTTGCGGCCGGGCTTGGCGGTCTGGCTGACGTCGACGCGATAGGGTGCGTGCCAGGCATAGCCCGCAGGCCTGCCGTTGACCGTCACCTCGGCGACCTCGCGTGCCTCGCCGAGATCGATCCACAGCGGCTCGCCGCGCTTCCAGCCCTTGGGCGTGGTGAAGCCGTTGGTGTAGGTGGCGATGCCCGAGAAGTACTTGATGCCCGCATCGGCGTTCTCGTCGAGCGGCGCGAGGCTGGCAAAGGTCGCCTTCGCCGGAGCGCCACGATTCGCCTGGAACGCCACCTGCCACGGTCCGTCGATCCGGCCGACCTCGCTCGGCACCAGCTTCTTGATCGCCAGGGTCGGCGCGACGGCGGGCTTGCGGAACACGACATGGACCGATTCGTCGGCCGCCAGGGTCAGCGGCACGATCGTCTCGCCGCCTTCGGTACGATAGCTGAGCGCCTCGGAATTGCCCGTCTCGGAATGCCAGAGCTCGGGCGTCTTGCCGGTGACGCGGAAGCGCGCCTCGATCGTCTCGCCACGGTCCTGCTGGTTGACCAGGAAATAGCTGTCGCCATCGGGGAGCTTGCGGTGGACGAAGGGGATCGCAGCGCCGTCCTGACCGCCGGTGAAGCGGAAGTCGGGCGCGACGCCGATCTTGGCGAGCGCAGCCTCGATGTCGGTCGAAGCAATGACCCGGCCCTTGCCGATCTGCGTGACCTCGCCGCCGTTCCACAGCTTGGCAGCGAGCGCGGCGTATTCGGTCGAATTGGCGGCAAGGCTCGGATCACCCTCGGGCTTCATGCCGACGACCGTCGCGCCGCCTTCGACGAGCGCGGCCAGCTTGCGCAGCGCGGGCAGGGTCATCCGGCGCGACGAACCGCCCAGATAGAGCACGCGATAGCGCGCGCCGCCGGGGGTGGTCAGTTCGTTGCCGTCGTTCGCCAGGGCGCTCATCAGCGCATCGGCGCTGACGAAGTCGTAGGCATAGGCCTTGGGCGCATCGGCCACGGCCTCCTTCTCGTAGAGCGCGGTCAACGGCGCTTCCTCGCCGTAGAAGTAGCCGACGTCGGCCAGGTTGCGGCCCTGCTGCAGCATCAGCGAATTGCGCGAGATATAGTCGACCCAGGGTTTAGCGAGTTCGGCCCAGGCCTCGTGCCGGTTGAAGTACTGGCCGAAGATGAATAGCGACAGCCCCGGCACCTTCTCGTCGACCGGCTGGTGGACCGAGGTGTGGATCACCGGACGGTTCACCCCGGTGACGAATTCGAGGTCGATGATCCGCTTGAGATAGGCCGGCGCGTGATCCCAGTAGGACAGCGCCGAGGTCAGCGATTCCGCAGCGACGAGGTTCTGGCCATAGACGTGCGCCACCGATGCCGCGCCCTTGATGTCGGCGACGTGGCTCTGCTGCGGCCCGACCTTGCGCGCGTGGGTCCACATGGCCGACATCGGGATGTCGGCGAAGCGGCGCATCGACATGTCGTCGCCCAGCGACGGGCGCCCGCTCTCGAGCGCTTCGCCATAGACCTTGAGCCCGTTCTCGTGCGCGACCTTGGCGACCGTGCCGTAGTGCTCGCTGGCCATCAGATCGGCCAGGGTGCGGCGATAGTCGTAGAGGAAGCGGTCGCTGTCGGCGCGCGAGCCAACGATCGTGCCCGTCAGCGCCGGCAGCCACGGTACCGCGTCATAGCCGCGCAGGCGCTTGAACTGCGCCAGCATCTGCGGCGTCCAGTTGGCCGCGCCCACCTCGATGCTGTCGGTCAGGATCGCCTGGACGCCGCGCTTGCCGATCAGGTCGGCGCCGGCAGCGTCGCGATACATGCCGATGTAGTGTTCGAGATAGCGGCGCACAGCCGGGCCGTCGAACTTGTCGACCTCGAGCCCGGTCGCCTCGGGCGGCGCCGGGTGGTTCGTCGTGCCGAGCAGCGAATAGCCGAGACGCAGCACGCGCCAGCGCGCGCCGCCGGGAAGCTTGGGCGGAGTCCAGTCGAGCGTCCCGTCGGGTCGGAGACGACCGGTCAGGTCGATAACCCTGGCCGGATCGACACCGCGGGCTTCGGGCAGGGCCTGGTCGAGATGATAGTAGTCCCGCTCGACCTCGAAGCCGGCCTTGGTTTCGAACCGATCGATCCGTTCTTCGCCCGATAGGCGCAATTCGCCGATCTTCACCGGCTTGGCACCGCCGCCCATGCCGGCCGGCGCACCGACCGAGCCCATCGCCGCTCCGAGGCCCGCGAGATCGAGCCCAGGCGCGGCCGAGGCCATGAAATTGCCCATCGCCGACGAGGGCTTGGCCGGGCCGAAGGTCACACGGAACTGGCGCGCCGTGACCGGAGCGAAGCCGATCGTCGTTGGCACCGCCGTCACTGCTATGTCGGCCACCTTGCGCCAGGCCGCGCCGTCGTCGCTCGCTTCGAGCACGGGGGCATAGGCGGCGCCCATGAACAGCGCCGCAGCACCAGGTATGAACAAGGTCGCCGAGCGCAGGGTCTGCGGCGCCGAATAGGCGAAGACCAGGCTGGGAACGCCCGATGCGGGACGCTTGAGGTCGACCGTGGTGTTGAGATCGGCGTCGGCCAAGGCGCCGCCGTCGAGCTGTTCGTCGGCGCCATCGCGCACCACCGGCGCGGCAAGCGCGGGCGCTCGCGCCAGCGGGACCGCGAGCACCGCGACGTCGGCGTAGAAGGTCGGCACCTGCGGTCCCTTGTCGCCCGACAGCAGCGAGCCGATGCCCGATCCCTTGTCGATCGACTGGAACGGGCCCGTGGCCGAAGGCGGCGGGGCCAGCTTGCCGGCGAAGCGCTTGCCACCCATGAGTTCGGTCTCGCTCCAGACCAGTTTCTTGAGCCCGTCCTCGGGCTTGACCCAGGGGCCGCCGGTCTCCGACCAGCCGGGCGATGCGGCGATCGCGAGCTCGAGGCCGAGCCGGTCGGCCTCGGTCGCGGCGAAGCGGAAGGCGTCCTTCCAGTCGGGCCGCATATAGATCAGCCGATCCTTGACCACCTGCGGCGTGTTGAGATTGGCGTCGAAGTTTTGCAGCCCGCCGATGCCGACGCGCTTCATCCAGGCCATGTCCTTGGCGATGCCGTCCTTGGTGACGTTGCCGTTCATCCAGTGCCACCAGACGCGCGGCCGCGCGGCGTTCGGCGGATCGCGGAACTGGTCTTCGAGCGAGGGCGCGGAAGCAGCATCGGCGGCGGGCGGCGCGGCCGGCTCCGCCTGCAGCGCGCAGGCCGTCAGCGCGGTCGCACAGGCCAGGGCCACGCGCAGGTTCCTCAAGATCATCCTCATCATCCCCTCTTTTCGATTGTTCGTCAGACGATCCCGGCGCCGAGCCCGACGGGCTTGCGCTCCTGCGCCTTGCGCTCGCGCCAGCGGCTGGCGCGGTAGGTCGCGAGCACGTCGATCGCGCCGCCGGCCTCCAGCCGCGCCCGGGCCAGGATCGGCGCGACGTCGATGGTGTAGGCGCGGCGCAACGCCTGGAAGGCCATCATCGTGTCGTTGGCCTCCTGCGCCGCTTGCAGCGCCTCGCGATCGACCAGCAGCGCCTTGGCGAAGCAGCTCGCGATCGCCTCGGCCGAGGACAGCATCGATTCGATCGGATCGGTCACGTTGTGCGACTGATCGATCATGTAGCTGGGATCGAAACCGTCGCGCGGATGGAGCTCGGCCTCGACCAGTTCGTTGAACACAAGGAACAGCTGGTGCGGGTTGATCGCGCCCGAATCGAGATCGTCGTCGCCGTACTTGCTGTCGTTGAAGTGGAAGCCGCCGAGCTTGCCGAAGCGGTGGAGCCGGGCGACGATCTGCTCGATGTTCACGTTCGGCGCGTGGTGGCCAAGGTCGACCAGGCACTTGGCCTTGGGGCCGAGCTCCTGCGCGGCGAGGATCGACGAGCCCCAGTCGGAGATGACCGTCGAATAGAACGCCGGCTCGAACATCTTGTGCTCGATCAGCATCCGCCAGTCGTCGGGCAGCGCGGCATAGACCTGGCTCGCGGCGTCGAGATAGCGATCGAGGCTGCGCGCGAAATCCTGCTGGCCGGGGAAATTGGTGCCATCGCCGACCCAGACCGTGAGATCGCGCGAGCCGAGCTGCCGGCCGATCTCGATGCATTCGATGTTGTGCTCGATCGCCTGCTGGCGCGTTGCCGCGACGGTCGAGGACAAGGAGCCCGTGGCATAGGTCTGCGCCTGGCCGGGCTGGTCCTGGAAGGTGTTCGAATTGACCGCGTCGAAGCCGAGCCCGAGGCTCGCGGCTTCCGCGCGCAGGCCCTTGTAGTCGGCGACCTTGTCCCAGGGGAAATGCGGGCTGACCCGCGGGGTGACGCGGCTCAGCTGCTGGATGACCGCACAATCCTCGAGCTTCTCGTAAATGTTCGTCGGCTCACCGGGGATCGGGAACTTGGCGAAGCGCGTGCCGCCGCGACCCGCGCCCCAGCTCGGCACGGCGACCGAGAAGGCGGCGACCCTGTCCTTGATCGCGTCGATCGCCACACCGCCGCGCGCGAGCTTGCGACCGAGCGCGTCGTAGTCCTCGTCGAGCGCGGCGATCTCGCGCGCATTGGCTTCGGCGATGAGCTCGTCGGACAGCACGGTCATTGGGTGGCCTTCTTGAGGAAGCCCTGCATCGCCAGCCAGGCGGTGAACTGGTCGAGCAGCAGGGTCGTGGTCGTGCCCGGCGCGCCGAGGCCGCCGAAGCCGTGGCCGCCCTTCTGGTAGGCATGGAGCTCGACCGGGCGCTTGGCCTGCTGCCAGGCGGCGGCGATCGGGAAGGTCACGGGGCGGAACAGCGGATCGTCGAAGGCGATCGCATCGAACATCGGCGGCGCATGGGCCGGCGCCGTGTCGATCGCCTGCGGCCCGTAGACATAGCCGAAGAAGGCCGGCTGATCGGCGGCCGGCGCGGTCTGGACCAGTTCGAGCGCGGTCATCGCCCCGGCCGAGAAGCCGATCAGCCCGACGCGCGCGGGATCGAGCTTCCATTCGCCGGCGCGGCTGCGCACGAGGCGCAGCGCCGCGAGCGCATCGGCGGCGGCATCGGGATGACGCATCGCCGCGGCCGCGGCCGGATCCTTGGGCGCCGCCTGGAACCGCGCCATCATCGCGGCGAGGAAGGCCTTGCCCTCGACCGGCGTGGGTTCGAGGCGATACTTGAGCACGAAAGCGGCGATACCGCGATCGGCCAGCGCCTTGGCCACGGCAAAGCCTTCGGTCTGCATCGACAGCATCAGGAAGCCGCCGCCGGGCGCGACGATCACCGCCGCACCGGTGGCCTTGGCCGGATCGGGCAGGACGGGGGTCACGGTCGGCTGGGTGACGTTGCGGACCACCGGGTTGCCCGCCTGGAGCATGTTCCAGACCTCGCTAGACCGGCTCGCGCCCTTGGGCGCCGGCAGGGCGATGGCGGCCGGATCGGGCATCGCTTCAATCGGCGCGAGGCTCTGCGCCGCCGCTGCCACAGGGCAAGCTAGCGCTACCAATGTCGTCCAGATCGTCGCTTTTCTCATGGTTCTTCTCTCCCGGCTTTCGTCGCTAGCGGGTGAACGCCTGGGCGTTCCCCGCATCGACGTTTATCATGTTGCCGGTGGATTTCGCCGACATGTCACTGGCGAGGAAGTAGACCGCCTCGGCGATGTCCTCGGGCAACACGTCGCGCCCCAGCATCGAGCGGTTGCGGTAATGCGCCTCGAGCTCGGCGCCCGGATCGATGCCGTGCGCGCCCGCACGCTCCTGGCGCCAGTCACCGTCCCAGATCTTCGAGCCGCGGATCACCGCATCGGGATTGACCACGTTGACGCGGATCCCCTCGGGCGCGCCTTCGAGCGCGAGGCAGCGCGCGAGGTGGTTCGCCGCTGCCTTGGCCGAGGCATAGGCGCTGGCATTGGTCGCCGCGGCGACGCCGTTCTTCGAGCCGATGAACACCACCGAAGCTCCGCCCTGTATCTTCATCCGCTTGAGCAGCGGCCAGGCAGCGCGGCTGGTCAGGAAATAGCCCTCGGCGAGAACGCTGTAATTGCGGTTCCACAGGTCGACCGTGGTCGCCTCGATCGGCGCCGACGAGGCGATGCCGGCATTGGCGACGAGAATGTCGAGCCCGCCGAATTCGCGCGCGCAGGCGTCGAAGGCGGCCTGGACCTGGGCCTCGTCGGTGACATCGCAGACCACGGCGCGGACCACATCCTTGCCGAACCGCTTGGCGAAGCCCGCGCGCACTTCCTCGACCGCCGCCGCGTCGCGATCGGCGAGCATGACGCAGGCCCCCTCGGCCAGCAGCCGCGCCGCCGAGGCCGCACCGATGCCGCCGGCGCCGCCGGTGACCAGCGCGATCCGGCCGACCATGGGCTTGGGTGCGGGCATGCGCTGGAGCTTGGCTTCCTCGAGCAGCCAATATTCGATGTCGAAGGCTTCCTGCTCGTCGAGCCCGATATAGCCGGCGCCCCCGTCTTCTTTGAGCGCCTCGGCACCGCGCATCACGTTGATCGCATTGCCGTAGAACTCGCCAGCGAGCCGCGCCGTGGTCTTGTCGGCAGCGAAGGTGATCCGGCCGAGCCCCGGAACCAGCACGACCACCGGATTGGGATCGCGCATCGCCGGCGAATTGGGCCTTTTGCAGCGTTCGTAGTAGGCGGCGTAGAGCGCGCGATAGGCCTCGAGCCGCTCGGCCAGATAGGCGTCGTCGTCGAGCCGCGCGGGATCGAGCGTCAGCGGTGCGATCTTGGTGCGCAGGAAATGGTCGGGGCACGAGGTGCCCACCGCGGCCAGTCGCAGGAAGTCGCGCGAGTTCACGAATTCGAGCGTTTCGGCATCGTCGGAAAAGTGGCCGACCTTACGCCGCGCATCTGCATTTTGGCCGGTCATCAGACCGCGCAGGCGAGGCATAAGGCCGGCCGAGGCAACGGCGCGATCCAAGGCGGAGAGAGAATGGACCGCGCCGCCGAACGCCGGTTTCCCGGCGAGCTTGCCGTTGAGATAGGTCGCGGCCTGGGCGATCAGGCCGATCGTGTGCTCGTAACAGGCCTTGGCGCTGTCGCCCCAGCAGATGATCCCGTGGCCGGCGAGCATCACCCCCGCGAGCCCCGGATTGGCCGCGACATAGTCGCGCAACTGGACCCCGAGCGTGTAGCCCGGGCGCTTCCACGGCAGCCAGCCGATGCGCCCGCCCCAGATCTCGCGCGTCGCCGCCTCGCCGCCCGAGCTTGCGGCCAGCGCGATGATCGCGTCGGGATGGACGTGATCGACGTGGGCGAAGGGCAGCAGCGAATGCAGCGGCGTGTCGATCGAGGCCGCGCGGCCATTCAGGTTGAACGTGCAGTGCGGCAGGTAGCCGACCATCTTGTCGTCGTCTTCGGGGCCCGCGTAGTGCGCCTCGAGCGAGAGCAGCTTGTCCTGATAGAGCGTGGCGAAGCCATCGAGCTTCATCGAGCCGATGTCGCCGCCCGAGCCCTTGACCCACAGCACCTCGACCGCGGCGCCGGTAAGCGGGTCGATCTCGGTCAGCTTGGCCGAGGTGTTGCCGCCGCCGAAATTGGTCACGGTCAGATCCGAGCCGAGCAGGTTCGAGCGATAGAGCAGCAATTCGGCGGGAGACAGGCGCGCTGCCACAGCGTCGTCCCAGCGGCTGGCCGGCACGGCAAAGGGAATGGCGGCGGCAGTGGCTGGCGACGGCACGGTCGGGGCGTTCATGCTAGGGTGGTAGCGATTACGCCTTGTGCAATCAATCTCTTTCGATAACAAACGATCATAAACGCGCATTGGGGAGCCGAATTGAGCGAAGCCTTCGCCATCGTCGTCGACATCGGCAAGACCATGAGCAAGGTCACCTTGTGGTCGCGCGCGGGCACTTTGCTCGACCGGCAGGTGCGCCCAAATGCCGTGGTCGAGCAGGACGGCCTGCGCAGGCTCGACGTGGCGGCGATCGGCGACTGGCTGATCGCGACGCTCGCGCGCCATGCCGGCCAGCCGGTCGAGTACCTGATTCCCGTGGGCCACGGCGCCGGCGTCGTGGGACTGCGCGACGGCGCCCTGGCCTTCGCGCCGCTCGACTACGAGCAGGCGATCCCCGAGGCCGTACGCGCCGCCTATCGCCGCCAGCGCGATCCTTTCGCGATCACCGGCTCGACGGCCCTGCCCGACGGGCTCAACCTCGCCGCCCAGCTCGATTGGCTCGAGGCGCGCGATCGCGCCGCGCTCGACGGCGCGACCTTGCTGCCCTGGGCGCAGTACTGGGCCTGGTTCCTCTCGGGCCGCGCGGTCAGCGAGGTCACCAGCCTCGGCTGCCACAGCGACCTGTGGAACCCCGCCGCGCAGGCCTTCGCGCCGATGGCCGTGCGACGCGGCTGGGCCGATCGCTTCGCGCCGCTGGCCGCGGCCGGCGACGCGATCGGCACCCTGCGCCCCGAACTGGCGGCGCGCACGGGCCTGCCCGCGACGGCAAAAGTGCTCGCCGGGCTACACGATTCGAACGCCGCGCTGCTCGCCGCGCGCGGCTTTGCCGAGATCGCCGAGAACGAGGCGACCGTGCTGTCGACGGGGACCTGGTTCGTCGCCATGCGCAGCCCCGCGCGGCATGCCGCCGAACCCGTTGCGCTGGCCGACCTGCCCGAGGCGCGCGACTGCCTGGTCAATGTCGACGTCCATGGCCGCTCCGTGCCCTCGGCGCGCTTCATGGGCGGGCGCGAGATCGAGACGCTGATCGAGTTCGACACGCGCCGCATCGACATCACGCCCGATCAGCCCGCGCTGCTCGCCGCCGTGCCCGCGGTGCTCGCCGCCGGCGCGATGATGCTGCCGACGCTCGCGCCGGGCTGCGGCCCTTTCCCCGACGCCCGGCCGCGCTGGATCGCCGAGCCCGACGATCCCTTCGCACGCCGCGCCGCGGCCTCGCTCTATGCCGCGCTCGTCGCCGATGCTTCGCTCGATCTGATCGGTGCGCGCGAGCGCCTGCTGGTCGAAGGCCGCTTCGCCGAGGCCCAGGTCTTCGTCCGCGCACTGGCATCGCTGCGGCCCGAGACCGCGGTCTATACCGCCAATGCCCACAACGACGTGTCGTTCGGCGCGCTGCGGCTGGTCGATCCGCGGTTACGCCCGCAGGGGTCGCTCGCGCGGGTGGCGCCGCTGGCCGGTGACCTCGCCGCCTATAGCGCGCGCTGGCGCGCCGCGATCGCTGCATAGCCCGGCCATGGATTTCCCGGCATATCCCGGCCATAGGCTTTTGTGCGCAGCACGGCGCGGCCTGATCGTGCGACCGGGATTCGAACAATGCACGCCGAACAACGCGAACGCCTGATCCTCGAAGCGATCGAAGCCACCGGTTTCATCGCCTATCGCGATCTCGAAGCGCGGCTCGACGCATCGCCCGCGACGATCCGCCGCGACCTGACCCGGCTCGAAAAGGCCGGCACCATCGTCCGCGTCCACGGCGGCGCCAAGCCGGCCTCCGAAGCGCGCAACGGCCGCACCGGTCTGGCCGGCACGCCGTTCGAGCAGTCGATCACCCAGAACCTCGCGCAGAAGCAGGCGATCGGTCGCGCCGCCGCCGCGCTTTGCGAACCCGGCGAGGCGGTGATGATCGACGGCGGTTCAACCACCCTGCAGATGTGCCCGCACCTCGACGGGCTCGACCTCCAGGTCCTGACCAATTCGCTGCACATCATCGACGCGCTGCTGCCGCAGACGGGCACGCGGCTGCTCGTGCCCTCGGGCGTGATCTTCCGCGAGCAGAACATCATCCTCGCCCCCGCCGGCGAGGAATCGATGCCGCGCTTCCACGCACCCAAGCTGTTCATGGGCGCGGCCAGCCTAGGCCCGCAGGGGGTGATGCAGCAGGACGTCATCCTCGTCGCGGCCGAGCGGCGGCTGATCGATCGCGCCGAGACGCTGATCCTGCTGGTCGACAGTTCCAAGTTCAACAGCTCGGCCGGGGCGATCGTCTGCGCGCTCGACGAAGTCGACGTGCTGGTGACCGACAGCGGCATTCCCGCAGACATGGCGGAGATCGTCCGCAAATCGGGCGTGGAACTGATCATCGCGAGGTGATCGCGCGCAACGCGCTTGCACTCCGGCCTCGATGCGATAAAACGAACGACATCGTTCGATAAAGAATCCGCGCGCCGGTCAGACGAACCGAGCGGCGGTCGCCAGAGGATAGCCGGCTCGTGACATTCCGTCGTTCCATCATTGCCATAGTCGCATCGACGCTTTTCGCCATGCCCGCGCTCGCCGCCGGCCCCGATGGCGAGGCGGTGTTCCGCCAGCGCTGCCAGTCGTGCCACGGCACGCCGCAGCGCCCCTCGCCGCTCGGGCCGAACCTGACCGGCGTGGTCGGGCGCAAGGCCGCTTCGACGCCATTCGCCTATTCGCCCGCGCTCAAGGCCTCGGGCCTGACGTGGAACCGCGCGACGCTCGACCGCTTCCTGACCGCGCCCGCGCGCACCGTCCCAGGCACGCGCATGGTCATCAGCCTGACCGACCCGGCGCAGCGCGCGGCCGTGCTCGATTACCTCGCCACCCGGCGCTGACGGCGAGGGGGAGAGCGACATGGCACGAAAGATCCTGCGCTGGGTGCTCTGGGCCCTGCTCGCGCTGCTGGTCCTGTTCGCGATCCAGATCGCGCGCAACTGGGATACGATCCAGCGGACGATGCTGGGCGGGCTGCACGTCTACGAGACCACGCCGCCGCCGCTCCCCGCCGAGATCAAGCGCCCGGCGATCCTGGTCTTCTCGAAGACCAACGGCTTCCGCCACGAGGAGGCGATCCCCGCGGCCAATGCGCTGTTCGCCAAGATGGCGGCGGACAAGGGCTGGGGCCATTTCCAGACCGAGAACGGGGCCACCTTCGACCCGGCAATCCTGTCGCGCTTCGACGCCGTAGTGTTCAACAACGTCAGCGGCGACGTGTTCACGCCCAAGCAGCGCGCGGCGCTGAAGGCCTTCATCGAGAACGGCGGCGGCTTCGTCGGCGTCCACGGCGCCGGCGGCGATTTCTCCTACGACTGGAAATGGTACGTCGATCACCTGATCGGCGCGCAGTTCACCGGCCATCCGCTGAACCCGCAATTCCAGCGCGCGACGGTCCAGGTCGCCGACGCCACCCATCCGACGACGCAGGGCCTGCCCAAGGCCTGGCAGCGCACCGACGAATGGTACTCGTTCGACAAGGCCGTGGGCGCGCCCGACTATCACGTCCTGCTGACGCTCGACGAGCGGACCTATCCGAACAAGAAGATCATGGGCCGCGACATCGCCATGGGCGCGAACCACCCAATCGCCTGGTGGCACTGCAGCGGCAAGGGTCGCGTGCTCTATTCGGCGATGGGGCACCAGGCTTCGGCTTATGCCGAGCCCGCATACATCGCGATGCTGACCCAGGCGGTCGGCTGGGCGCTGAATGGCAGCGAATGTGGCGGCAATCCGGCGCAGAAGGCAGGTGTCAAGTGAAGCCCATTCGCTACGGCATGATCGGCGGCGGCCAGGGCGCCTTCATCGGCGGCGTCCACCGCACCGCCGCAGCGATCGCCGGCAACTGGCAGCTCGTCGCCGGGGCGCTGTCCGCGACCCCCGAAAAGGCTCTGGCCTCGGCCGCCGAGATCGGCCTGCCCGCCGAACGCAGCTACGGCTCCTGGGCCGAGATGCTCGATCGCGAGGCCGCGCTGCCCGCCGACCAGCGGATCGAGGCGGTGGCGATCGTCACCCCCAACCACATGCACGCGCCGCCCGCGATCGCCGCGATGGAAGCCGGCTTCGACGTGATCATCGACAAGCCGCTGGCCGACAGCCTCGACAACGCGCGCGCGATCGTCGAGGCCGCCGCGCGCACCGGCCGCCGCATCGCGGTGACGCACACCTATACCGGCTATCCGCTGGTCAAGCTCGCGCGCAAGCTCGTCGCCGGCGGCGAATTCGGCGCGGTGCGCCGCGTCATGGTCAAGTACGTCCAGGACTGGCTGTCGCGCCCCGAGGACCTGATCGACAACAAGCAGGCCGCCTGGCGCGTCGATCCCGCGCGGTCGGGCCAGGCCGGCGCCTTCGGCGACATCGGCACCCACGCCGCCAACCTCGTCGAATTCATCACCGGCGAACGGATCGCGCAGATCTGCGCCGAGCTGACCATGCTGCCCGGCCGCCGCATCGACGACGACGGCGCCGCGCTTTTCCGCCTCTCGGGCGGCGGCAAGGGCACGCTGACCGCGAGCCAGGTCTGCGTCGGCGACATGAACGACCTGGCGATCGACGTCTATTGCGAGGAAGCCGGGCTGCACTGGCGCCAGGAGCAGCCCAACACGCTGACGATCAAGCGCCGCGACCGGCCCGACGAGGTCCACCACGCCGGCGCCAACCGCGCCTACGTGCCCGGCGACATCCTCGCGATCCAGCGTACTCCGGGCGGCCATCCCGAGGGCTACCTCGAGGCCTTTGCCAACATCTACCGCGCCTTTGGCGAGCAAATCCGCAGTGGCCCGGTCGCCGGCGCCGATCCCGGCTATGCGACGATGGACGATGCCCTCTCGGGCATGAACTTCCTGCGCGCCGCGCTCCAGTCCAGCCGCGACGGTGCGGTCTGGACAGACCTTTAGAAGGATAAGGCCATGAAAGGTCCCGCGATCTTCCTCGCCCAGTTCGCCGGGGACGAGGCGCCGTTCAACTCGCTCGATGCGATCACCAAGTGGGCAGGCTCGCTCGGCTACAAGGGCGTGCAGATCCCCACCTGGGACGGCCGCCTGTTCGATCTCGAGAAGGCCGCCGAGAGCCAGGACTACGTCGACGAGGTCAAGGGCATCTGCGCGCAGAACGGCGTCGCGGTGACCGAACTGTCGACCCATCTCCAGGGCCAGCTCGTCGCCTCGCACCCGGCCTTCGACGTGCAGTTCGACGGCTTCGCCCCGCCGCAGTTCCACGACAACGTCGCGGCGCGCACCGACTGGGCGGTCGGCCAGCTCAAGCTCGCCGCCAGGGCCAGCCGCCGCTTCGGCTGCACCGCGCACGCAACCTTCTCGGGCGCGTTGCTGTGGCACACGGTCTATCCCTGGCCGCAGCGCCCCGCGGGCCTGGTCGAGGAAGGCTTCGCCGAACTCGGCCGTCGCTGGAAGCCGATCCTCGACACGTTCGACGAGAACGGCGTCGATGCCTGCTACGAGCTGCACCCGGGCGAGGACCTGCACGACGGCGTGACCTTCGAGCGCTTCCTCGACGTCGTGGACCAGCACCCGCGCGCGAACATTCTCTACGATCCGTCGCACATGGTGCTGCAGCAGATGGACTATCTGGCGTTCATCGACATCTACCACGAGCGGATCAAGGCGTTCCACGTCAAGGATGCCGAGTTCCGCCCGACCGGCCGCGCCGGCGTCTACGGCTCCTATTCGGGCTGGGTCGAGCGCCCGGGCCGCTTCCGCTCGCTCGGCGACGGGCAGATCGACTTCTCGGCGATCTTCTCGAAGCTGACGCAGTACGGCTACCAGGGCTGGGCCGTGCTCGAATGGGAATGCGCGCTCAAGCATCCCGAACAGGGCGCCGCCGAAGGCGCGCCGTTCATCGCCAGGCACATGATCCGCCGGGCCGAAAAGGCCTTCGACGACTTCGCGGGCACCGGCGCGGACAAGGTGCTGATCAACAGGGTGTTGGGCCTCAGCTGAAGAAAACAGAACGGGAGGGGACGACATGGATAGGACAGAGGCCGGCGACGGCTACGACCGCAGAGCGCTGTTCTGGATCTGCACCTTGCTGGTGTTCACCGCGGCGCTGTCGTTCTCGATCCGCACGGGCGCTTCGGGCGCGATCAAGGCAACGCTGCTCGATGGACCCGCGCCGCTCCACTCGGGCGAGATGATCGCCGCCGCGCTCGGCAACGCCTTCCTCGGCTTCGCGCTGAGCCTGCTGGCGATCAGCCCCTTGCTCGACATGATCGGCGCCAAGCGCGTCGTGCTGTTCTCGGCCGCCTGCTTCATTCTCGGCCCCGGGCTCATCCTTCTCTCGCCCGAAATGAGCGGGATCGACGCGATCTACCGGATGCTCAACATCGGCATGGTCGTCTGTGGGCTCGGCTGGGGCGCGATGGAGGCCTCGGTCAACCCGGTCACTGCCGCGCTCTATCCCGACGACAAGACTCACCGGCTCAACACGCTCCACGCCTGGTGGCCCGCCGGGCTGATTGCCGGCGGCCTGCTGTCGGTCGTGCTGCTGAGCCAGCTCGAACTGCCCTGGCAGGCCACGGTCGCGCTGATCCCGGTGCCGGCGATCGCCTGCGCGCTCTTCGCACTCCGCCAGCCGTTTCCCAAGACCGAGAGCAGCGCCATGGGCGTGCCGTTCACCCAGATGATCGCCGAGCCGTTCAAGCGGCCCAGCTTCTGGATCTTCCCCGCGATCATGTTCCTCACCGCCTCGGCCGAGCTCGCGCCGGGCTCCTGGGTCGACATCGCGCTGACGCAGACCGTCGGCATGCCGGGCATCCTCGTGCTGGTCTACGTCTCGGCGATCATGTTCGTCATGCGCCACTTCGCCGGCCCGCTCGAACGCCGCTTCTCCGATATCGGCCTGCTGCTGTTCTCGACGATCCCCGCGGCGCTCGGGCTCTACGGCCTCGCCGTCGCCTCCTCGCCCTTCACCGCGCTGGTCGCGGCGACGCTCTGGGCCTTCGGCGTCTGCTTCATGTGGCCGACGATGCTCGCCGCCTCGTCGCGCCGCTTCCCGCGCGGTGGTTCGTGGTCGATCGGCATCGTCGGCTTCGCCGGCGCCATGGCGATCTATTTCGTCCTGCCGCAGATCGGCGCGATCTACGATCGGGCCAAGCTCGAGAAGGCCGGCGGCGACGCCGCCTTCGCCGCGCTGACGCCGGGCCCCGAGCTCAGCCAGGTCCTCGCCTATGCCGCCGAGCAGTCGTTCCTGGCGATCGCGGTGGTGCCCTGCATTCTGTTCTTTATCTTCGGCGCGGTCTGGCTGGCCGAACGCCGCGCGCGCGCGATCACCCGCGCCGATCTCGTGGAGCCTGCCGAATGAAGATCGGAATCAACCTTCTGCTGTGGACGGGCCACGTCACGCAGGAGCACCACGACATCCTCCAGGCGCTCAAGGACACGGGCTACGACGGCGTCGAAGTGCCGGTGTTCGACGTCAGCGACGTCGGCCACTACCGCGATCTCGCCAAGGTGCTCGACGACGTGGGGCTCGAGCGCACGGTCGTCGCGATCATTCCCGACGAGGCGCACAGCCCGATCTCGCCCGACGCCGCGGCGCGACAGGGGGCGGTCGATCATCTGAGCCGCGTGATCGACTGTTCGGCCGCGCTCGGCGGCCAGATCGTCGCCGGCCCCTGGTTCCAGCCGCTCGGCGTGTTCACCGGCGCCAAGCCGAGCGAGGCCGAACTCGATCGCTGCGCCGAGGTCCACCGCCAGGTCCTGCCGGCGATGCGCGCGGCGGGGATCACCCCGGGTCTCGAACCGCTCAACCGCTTCGAAGCGCACCTGCTCAACACCTGCGACCAGGCGATCGCCTATGCCGAGCGCGTGGGGGAAGGCGGCGTGGGCATTCTCTACGACACCTTCCACGCCAATATCGAGGAGAAGGACCCGCTGGCCGCGCTGCGCAAGCTGCACGCTTCGGGCCAGCTCAGCCACGTCCACATCTCGGAGAACGACCGCGGCACGCCGGGGCGCGGCCATGCGCCGATCCGCGAGACGATCCACGCGCTCAAGGCGCTGGGCTACGATGGCTGGCTGACGATCGAGGCCTTCGGCCGCGGCGTGCCCGATCTCGCCGCGGCAACGCGCGTCTGGCGCGACTTCTTCGCGAGCGAGGAAGAGGTCTACACCGAAGGCTTCGACCTCATCCGCCGCGCCTGGCAAGAGGCCTAGGCGCGCAGTTGCGCCAGGAACGCGTAGCCCTTGCGCGCCGCCTCGATGCGCGGGATCGCGAAGGGCGGTTCCTGCTCGACGTAGAAGTGGCGCACGCCGGCATCGTGGGCCGCGGGCAGGATCTTCGCCCAGTCGAGCGTGCCCGAGCCCACTTCGGCCGGCTTCATCGACAGCGCGAAGTTGGTCGTGTTGCCCGCCGCCACGTCCTTGACGTGGAGTTGCGCGACGCGGCCGCGATGCTGACGCAGGAACGCCGCGGGATCGAGCCCGGCGGTCGCGACCCAGCCGACGTCGACCTCGAAATGAACCGCGGCGGGATCGGTTTCTTTCACGAGGATATCCCACCCCGTGGTGCCACCAATCGGCGCGAATTCCATGTTGTGGTTGTGATAGCCGAGCGCCACGCCGAGCGGCCTGAGCGCCGCGCCCTTCTCGTTGAGCATGGCGGCGGTGCGGCGCCAGTGATCGGCGCCCGCCTCCGCGAAGGTGCGGCCGATCGTCGCCTGCATCGCCTCACCCGGCTGCGGCCGGAAATTGTCGGGGAACGGCGCGATCGGCAGGGCCGCGCGCTTGGCACCGAGCGCGCCGAGCGCATCGGCGATCTCCGCCGGCGCGCTGCCGAGCGTGAGCCCGGCCCCGCCCATGCCGCGCATCACCGGGTGGATATGCAGGCTGGAGATCGCCAGGCCGGCCTTGTCGGCGGCGGCGCGCAGATCGGCGGGCTTGCGGTTGTACAGGCTCGGCAACTCGATCTCGCGGTAACCGATCGCGGCGATCTGCGCGAAAGTGGCGTCGATGTCGCGGCCGGCCTCGTCACCGAGGGTATAGACCTGCAGGCCCACCGGCAGCCCGACGCGCGCGAAGAACGTCCGCCTCTTGGCCGCGATCGCGGTTCCTTCGAGCATTGCGACGGCTCCCGTCACGGCCATGCCCGCGAGCAGCGAACGACGGCTGATTGCCTCGATCATTAGACTTCCCCTCACCCGCAGTTTTTGCGGTTTCCGCAAGGGATATCCCCCGGGAAGGACCGCGGCAACACTTAATCGAACGATTTCGTTCGTTTTCTCTTGTAGGCCCCTGCGCACGGGCTTATGCCACGGCAAAACACATGGGATGGGAAAGGCCAGACATGACGACAACCAGCATGGATCGGCGGTCGCTGCTCGAAGGCGCACTGCTGCTGCTCGGCGTGACCGCGACCGCGGGCTTCACCCCGGAAGCCTTCGCCAAGGCGGCCAGCGCACGCCCCTCGCTCGGCGCGCCCGAGTTCGCACTGCTCAGCGCCGTCGCGGATACGATCATTCCGAAGACCGAAACGCCGGGCGCGGTCGATGCGAAGGTACCCGCGAAGTTCGACGCGCTCCTGGTCAACTGGGCCGCGCCCAAGCGCCGCACCGAACTGGTCGGCGCGCTGACCGCGATCGACCGCGTCGCCCGCGACAAGGAAGGCCAGCCCTTCGCCGCGCTCTCGCCCGAGAAGCGCAAGGAACTGCTCATCGCGCACGACGCCGCGTCGCTCAAGCCAGTGCCGCGCGCCGAGAAGCTGACGGGCATGCGGGCGATGATGGCCGGACCTTCGGTGGCCGATCCCGCCTATGCCAAGCTCAAGGAGCTGATCGTCGTGCTCTACTACTATTCGGAAGAAGCGCTCACGACCGAGCTGACCTACGAGCATTCGCCCGGCGACTGGACGCCGTCCGTGAAGGTGACCCCCGAGACCCGCGCCACCGGCGGGTTGGGCATGTTCTGAACCAAGGCCACGAACGGAAGGAATGACAATGTTCGATGCAATCGTGGTCGGCTCCGGCATGAGCGGCGGCATGTCCGCCAAGGAACTCTGCGAACGCGGGCTCAAGGTCCTCGTGATCGAGCGCGGGCGCAAGCTCGTGCACGGCGAATCCTACACCGACAATCTGCAGCCCTGGGAAGTGCCCAATGCCGGCATGGTCCCCGAGGAGGACCTGGCCCGCCACTACAAGATCCAGGGCGAGAGCTTCATCACCGCGGCGACGCAGCAGTATTGGGTCAAGGACGACGAGAACCCTTACATCACCCCCGAGGGCAAGCCGTTCGACTGGATCCGCGGCTATCACCTGGGCGGCCGTTCGATCATGTGGGGCCGCCAGTCCTACCGCCTGTCGGCGCAGGATTTCGAGGCCAATGCCAAGGACGGCCACGGTTCGGACTGGCCGATCCGCTATGACGACCTCGCGCCGTGGTATTCGCATGTCGAGAAGTTCATCGGCGTCGCCGGTTCGAAGGAAGGCCTGCCGCAGCTGCCCGACGGCGATTTCCTGCCCGCCTTCGCGCTCAACGACGGCGAGCTGCAGTTCAAGGCCGCGATCGAGAAGGCCTTCCCAGGCCGCAAGGTCATTCCCGGCCGCACCGCCAACCTGTCGCAGGCGCAGCCGCACCACGAGGAACTGGGCCGCATGACCTGCCAGGCGCGCTCGCTCTGCGATCGCGGCTGCACCTATGGCGCCTATCATTCGAGCCTGTCGTCGACCTTGCCGGCGGCCGATCGCACCGGCAACCTGACGATCGTCACCGATGCGATCGTCCATTCGCTGGTCCACGATCCCAAGACCGGCAAGGTCAGCGGCGTGCGCGTGATCGACAGCAACACCAAGGCGCGCAAGACCTACGAGGCCAAGATCGTCTTCCTCAACGCCTCGACGATCGGCACCGCGCAGATCCTGCTCAATTCGAAATCCGAGGCCATGCCGCGCGGGCTGGCCAACTCGTCGGACATGGTCGGCCGCAACCTGATGGACCACCTTTTCGCACTGTCGGTGGCGGGGCTGCTGCCCAATGGCCCCAAGGACAGCTTCTACCACGGCCGCCGGCCGACCGGGCTCTATATCCCGCGCTTCCGCAACGTCACCGAGCCCGGCGAAGGCTTCCTCCGCGGCTTCGGTTACCAGGGCGGGGTCTCGCGCATGTCCTGGCGCGCGGGCATCGGCCAGCCGGGCATCGGCGCCGAGCTCAAGGCGCGCACGCGCAAGCTCGGGCCCTGGTTCACCTATATCTCGGGCTTCGGCGAAATGCTGCCCAACCCCGAGAACCGCGTGACGCTGAGCACGACCCAGGTCGACAAGTGGGGCATTCCGCTGGTCGAGGTGAACTGCGTGCACGGCCCGAACGAGCAGAAGATGGCCAAGCAGATCCTCGACGACGGCAAGGCGATGATCCAGGCGGCCGGCGGCTTCGTCGTCAGCACAGCGACCGAGCCCGGCACCCCGGGCCTCGGCATCCACGAGATGGGCACCGCCTGCATGGGCAAGGACCCCAAGACCTCGGTGCTCAACAAGTTCAACCAGGCGCACGATGTGAAGAACCTGTTCATCACCGACGGCGCGGCGATGGCATCGAGCGGTTGCCAGAACCCCTCGCTCACGTACATGGCGCTGAGCGCGCGGGCCGCCCACCATGCCGTGGAGTTCCTGCGCGAGGGTACGATCTAGGAGCAAGCGATGGCGCAGCCGGCCGAACAGACGACCGGGGCCGCGGGCAAGACCAAGCCGGCCCGCCGCGGCCGGCCGACCGCCGCGCGCGTGGCGGAGATCGACGCCGAAATCCGCGCGGCCGCGCTCGACCTGTTCGTCGAACTGGGCTTCGAGGCGGCGAGCATGGACGCCATCGCCGCGGCGGCGAAGGTATCCAAGGGCACGCTCTATGCACGCTACGAGAGCAAGGAGCCGCTGTTTCGCGCGATCCTCGAGCAGCAGCTCGAGGAATTGAGCGATCGCTCGACCGCCGAGGATCGGCCCGTGCCCGCCAATCTCGAAGCGCGTCTGCGCCAATATGCCCGGGCGATCGCGAAGGTTCAGCGCTGGCCCGAATTCCGCCGGATCGCCACCTTGCTGACCGAATCCGGCCGCGCCTTCCCCGATCTCGCGCGCGAGTGGGACGAGATCATCACCCGCCGCTCGGTCGAATCGTTGCAACGCGACATGGCCGCCTATGGCGATCCGCATATCGACTGGGGCTTCTTCGCCCAGCTGTTTCACTCGGCTATATCGGGCTGGCACCGCGCCGAGAGCGGGCAGCGCCAGGTCGAGGACGAAGAGATCGTCGCTTTCGCCGACAAGGTGATCGACGTGATCCTCGCCTCGATCGGATCGGTCCCCGAGGCAGCGCCGCTGCGGCCGTGAGGAACCTCAGCGCGGGCTGATCAGCCCCGCCAGCAGCCGCAAGGTCTCGATCGCCGGCGCCGGCTTGGCGCTGTGCGGGACATCGGCATAGCGTTCGGGCAGCACCGCGGCGTCGTGACCCGAGGTCAGCACGAACGGCACGCCGAGCTCGACCAGCCGGTCGGCGACCGGATAGACCAGCTTCTTCTGCAGCTCGACGTCGAGGATGGCGGCATCGACCGCGCTCGTACCGATCACGTCGAGCGCGCCTTCGAGCGAGGCGACGGGGCCGATCACGCGCGCGCCCAGTTCCTCGATCTCGTCGACCAGCGCCATGGCCAACAGCGGTTCGTCCTCGACCACGAGGATCCGCAAGCCCTGCAATACGCTGACGTTGGTATAGGTCATTTCATTCCCGCGCCCGTTTTGCGTCGACTTAGAGGCCGTGTGCACAAGTCACATTAACCTGTGTTGCCTCGCCACAGAAAAAGCCACGAGATCGGTGCCTATCGCCCCGGCGGCTAGAGCCGTTCGCGGAAATCGAAGCGATGCGGCGGATCGAGTTCGGTGCGTCCGAGCAGGGTGAACACATATTCCCGATCGGCCTCGCCCAGCCGCGCCAGCCAATATTCGGCGAGCTTGACCGCGCCCTGCCATTCCTCGACCGAGACGAAGCGTTCGGACGAGGTGGCATCGGCGAGCTGCGGAACCGGCCCGCGGCGCAGGTGCGACCGGTCGAGCCGGCGCGCATGCCGACGCCCGTGGCGATCGATCTCGAGGCGGCCGCCGAGCCGCTCGAACAAGGTCGCCACGAACAGCGCCAGATCGCGATGATCGGCCAGCCCTCCGTCCCTGCTTTTCGACGATCTATCCTGATTCATGACCCGCGACCCCTCGCATGTGGAAACCCACTCATCCCATCACGAATCCGTAACAAAATGCCTGTGCCGTCAATGCGCAGCGCCACGGCTCACCGCATTTCCGCTGTGCCGTTCGGCAGAACTTGAGGACATGACCCCGGACCTGCGACGAACCGAAGCCGATGCTTTCCAATTCCCCGGCTATCGCTTAACCTTGCGGCATGACGCAGGGCACTCTGGACTGGACGGTCGAAACGCGCGAGGGCCTGCGCCTGATCGCTCCGATCGGCCGCGTCGACGAGACCACCGCCACCGAATTCGCCGAGCGTCTGGCCGAAGAGATCGCCAAGGCCGCGAGCGATGGGCACAAGCGTCTGGCGATCGATCTCGCCGAAATCGAATACATGTCCTCGCGGGGTCTCCGCGGCCTGACCCTGGCGCAGCGCCAGTCGGCCGACAGCGGCATCACCATCGTCCTCGCGCGGCCCAACCAGATCATGCGCGAGATCCTCGCGATCAGTCGCTACGACAAGGTTTTCCAGGTCTTCGACGACATCGATGGCATCTGAACCGCAAGAGGGGCACTCGCAGGCGGACAAATGCAGTCAGGAGGGGGGATGAAGGTCCGGTTCTGGGGTACGCGAGGTTCGCTGCCGGTGGCGCAGAAGGCCGCGGCCATCCGCGACAAGATCGCGACCGCGCTCGTCGCCGCCGACGGACGCCGCTTCGCCGACCTCGACGAGGCGCGCACCTTCGCCGACGACGAGCTCGAATTCGCGGTCGGCGGCACCTATGGCGGCGCCACCAGCTGCGTCGAGATCGAGGCCGGTGACGAATTCATCCTCTGCGACCTCGGCAGCGGCGCGCGCGAGTTCGGGCTCGACGCCATGGCCCGCTGCGCCCGCGGCCACGCGCGCGTCTACCACCTGTTCATGTCCCACTTCCATTGGGACCACATCATGGGCTTCCCCTTCTTCGTGCCGGTGTTCGATCCCGAAACGAAGATCGTCATCCATTCGGGCCATGCCGATGCCGAGCTCGCGCTGCGCCGCCAGCAGGAGGAAATCTCCTTCCCCGTCGCCTTCGACTGGCTGCGTGCGCAGATCAGCTTCGTCACGCTCGAGACGGGCAAGCCCTATGCGATCGGCGCAGTGACGGTGGAGCTCATCGAGCAGAACCACTCGCACAAGAGCTACGGCTACCGCTTCACCGACGCCGCCGGGAAGTCGGTGGTCTACAGCACCGACAGCGAGCACAAGGTCGATCGCATGGACCAGGAAGCGGCCTTCGTCGCCTTCTTCGGCGATTGCGATCTCGTCATCTGCGACACGATGTATTCGCTGGCCGATTCCGCCTCGATGAAGGAGGACTGGGGCCATTCGAGCAATGTCGTCGCGATCGACCTGTGCCACCAGGCGCAGGCCAAGCGGCTAGCGCTGTTCCATCACGAACCGACCTACAGCGACGCCGACATCCAGCGCATGCACCAGGAAAGCATCCGCTACGAGGAGCTGACCCGCGAGGCGGCGCCGCTCGCGGTGATCTGTGCCTATGACGGCCTCACCGTCGAGGTCTGATCCCCCGCTTCCGCGCCGCCCGCTGCGCCGACTGGTCTGGCTGGTGGCGGGGGCCGGCGCCCTGATCGGCGCGCTGCTGAGCCTGTGGATCGCGCCGCCCGTGCGCCGCGCGCTGTTCGACGAGTGGCAGGTGCTTGCGCCGCGGAAGATCGACGCAAACAAGGTCGCAGTCGTGCTGATCGACCGCGAGAGCCTGGCTGCAGTCGGCCCCTGGCCCTGGCCGCGCTATTATCTCGCGCGACTGACCGAGACGATCGCGGCGCAGCAGCCCAAGGCGATCGGCTTCGACATGATCTTCGCCGAGGCCGACCGGCTCAACCCCGATCGTTTCGTCGCGCTCTATCCCGAGATCGACCCGCAGGCCGCCGCGGCGATCGACGCGCTCCCCTCGATGGACGCGAGCTTCGCGCAAGTGCTCGGCACGGCGCCGGCCGTGCTCGGCCGGCTGGGCATCGACGGCGACGGCAGCGATCCCAAGGCGGTCTTCGTCGATCCCGAGGTCCAGGGTCGCCCGCCGCCGGCCACGCCGCGCCATAGCCACGTCCTCACCTCGATCACCGAGCTCGACGACGTCTCACTCGGCCATGCCATGCTCAACGGCCCGCCCGACGACGACGGCGTCGTCCGCCGCGTGCCTTTCACCGTGCTCGCCGGCGCGCGGCCAATGCCGGGCATGGCCGCTGAGCTCGCGCGGATCGCGCAGGACGTCCCGCAACTCGCCTGGCACGGCGACACGGCGCTGATCGGCAAGCGGCGCATTCCCGTCGACCAGGCCGGCCAGGTCCAGCTCCGCTTCGGCCACTTTCCCGACAGCGCGCGCCATTCGGCAGCGCGGGTACTCGCCAAGGCCGTGCCCGCCGACGCCTTTCGCGGCAAGATCGTCCTGATCGGCCTCGGCGCCGAAGGCATCGCCGATCTCGTCGCGACGCCGCTCGAGACCGAGGGCTACGGCGTCTTCGTCCAAGCCCAGGCGGTCGAGGCGCTGCTCAGCGGCGGCTGGCTGGCTCGCCCCGCCTGGCTCGCCGGGACCGAGTGGGCGCTAGGCTTGGCACTGGCCCTGCTGATCGGCCTCGCGGGAAGTCTCCGGCGACGCTGGCCGTGGCTGGTCGCAGGCGCAGTCGGGGTCCTGCTACCGCTGCAGTCCTGGCTGCTGTTCGACTACGGCGGGCTGCTGTTCGATCCGCTGCGACCCGCGATGATCGGCATTTCCGCAGCGCTCGCACTCGGCACCCTCGTCGCGCTGCGCAACCGCGCCGAACGCCGCCAGCTCGCGCAGGAACTCATCGAGCAGCGCGTCACCTCGGCCGTGCAGGAGGGCGAGTTGCAGGCCGCGCGGTCGATCCAGCTCGGCATGGTGCCGACGCGCGACCGGCTGGCCGGGCTCGATCCGCGCATGGACGCGGCGGCGGTGCTCGAACCCGCCCATTCGGTCGGCGGCGACTTCTACGACGCGATCCGCATCGATGCCGACCACCTGCTGTTCTTCGTCGGCGACGTCACGGGCAAGGGCGTTCCCGCCGCGCTCTACATGGCGCTGTCGAAGAGCCTGGCGAAGAGCGTGCTGGTGCGCGAGCGCGGCAGCCTCGCCCATGCGGTCAACACGCTGAACCTCGAACTGATGCGCGACGCCGACCCAGCGATGGGCGTGACCATGCTCGTGGTCCTGGCCAATTGCGCGACGGGCGAGCTGACCATGGTCAATGCCGGGCACGAGAACCCGATCCTGCTCAAGCCCGGCCGCCCGCCGCGCTCGATCCCGATGCAGGGCGGGCCGCCGTTCTGCGTCGTGCCCTTCTCCTATCCCGAGGAGGCCCTGTTCCTCGCCCCTGGCGATGCGCTGGTCCTGCTGACCGATGGCGTGACCGAGGGGCAGGATGCCGAGGGCGCGCTGTTCGGCCTCGACGGCGTGATGAAGAACCTGGGTGCGCGTGACGGCAACGCGCCCGAGGCCATGGTGCAGAGCCTGGTCGCGGCGGTGCGCGGCTTCGAGCACCCGACCGAGCCGAGCGACGACCTGACGATCCTGGCGCTGCATTACCGCGGGGCTTAGCGCTCAACAGGGCGATCGAACCCGCATCCACCTCTTTTCCGTCGCCCCTGCCTTCGCAGGGGCGACGGGCTGGCATGCGGAACAGGTAAGGCGGGATCGCCCCTACCGTACGATCACCTCGACCCTGCGGTTCTGGGCGTTGGCGACGTTGTCGCCGGTCTCGACCGCCGGCTCGCGCTCGCCGCGGCCGACCGCGCTCAGCGCATCTGCGGGGAAGCCCTCGGCGGCGAGCACGGCCATGACCTGCCTGGCGCGCTCGAGCGACAGCTGGTCGTTGGCCTCCTCGCTGCCGACCGTGTCGGTATGGCCGGTGACCTGGACCTCGGCGCCAGGCCGGACCGCCACGTCGGCGCGGATCTGGGCGAGCACGGCGCGCGATTCGGGAACCAGATTGGTCGCGCCGTCGCTGAAATAGAGCGTATAGCTGCGCGGCGCCGGCGGCAGGCCGCTCATCAGCCGCTGGTAGGCCGGCTTGATCGTCTTCACCGTGCGCAGCGAGGTGCGCCCCGCGGTCATCCGCGCCGAGCGCAGCGGTGCGTCGAGCACCTGCTCCTGGCCGTTTTCCTCGAGCACGGCGAGCGCGCCGACCGGATGCCCGTCCTCGCCCGGCAGCAGCAGGGTCTGCGGCGCGGCGCAGGCGGTGCAGGCCAAGGTCAGCAGAACCGCGGCGATGATCCCCCCTCTGGTCATCGTCAGGGCACTTCCACCACGAAGCGGGTCCCGCGCACGCCGAGCATCGAGGTGGGCGTGCGCACGCGCATGGCGTCGCGGCGCGACTTGGCGATGCGGCCCGAGACCACGCCGAGCGAGCCGCGATCGACGCTGGTGACGAAGGAGCCGGTCTGGCGCGTGCGGTCGAACTGGAATTCGGTCAAGGTCACGCGGCTGTTCGGGCCGACCGCGAAGCGCGTGCCGTCGGCGAAGGTCACACCCATGCGCCCGTCGCGACCGGTGACGAGCACGTCGCCCGGCTCGAGCTGTACCCCCGGCGCCACGGGCAGCATCCGCCCGCCGCGGCTGACCGAGGCGGCGCCGACGTTGCTCTTGACCCGGCCGATCTCGGCCAGGGCGGGACTTACGACGAACGATGCGGCCGCGAGGGCCGCCAGCATTGCTAGAGGACGCATTTTATTCTCCCCTGACCGCTGCCCCGTGGCATATCATCCGCATGGTTTCGGGCACAACCATTTCGCTGCGCCACCAGGCGGGGCAGGCGGCGGGCGACGCGCTGATCGCGGCGATGGCGCTGGTCGACCGCTTCGCGCGCAGCCAGGCGCTCGAGGTGCCCGCGGCCCAGCGGCTGGCGATCGTCGTCGAGGAGATCGTCAGCAATCTCATCGATCATGCCGCGCACGGTCGCGAGATCACTTTCGCACTCACGCTCGATCAGGACGAGGCGGGCCCGCATATCCTGCTCGACGACGACAGCGATCCCTTCGATCCGCGCGCAGCACCACTGCCCGATAGCCCCAACCCGGTGCGCGGCGGCGGCGTCGGACTGGCGCTGGTCGACGCCTGGTGCGACATCGTGGCCTACGACAGCGCTCAAGGCCGCAACCGCCTGATCCTGCGGCTCCGTTAGTTACGGCGACGCGGACGGCTGCGCGCGGGTGCGCGAGCCGGTGTCGACTTGGCGGCCGCGGGGGCCGGCGCGGCGCGCAGCGCGACGAAGCTCGGCAGGTCCTCGACCACTGCGATCACCGTGTCGAACTTGGTGCCCATCGCCCGATCGAGCCGCTCGATGCGATCGACCGGCAGCGGGTGGGTCTTGTTCATCAGCGCGTAGCCCTTCTCCTCGGGCGCGGCGCTGAGCGTCTGCAGCACGCCGACGAGGCCGTAGGGCGAATAGCCAGAGCGCGCGGCGATGACGACGCCCATGCGATCGGCGTCGTATTCGTCGTCGTGGTTGAGCCCGCGGGTGAACATGTCCTTGCCCGCAGAGATCAGCGCCGCCTTGAACGCCCCCCCGATCCCGCCGTTGCCGCCGACATATTCGGTGAAATCGCCGAGCGCGGCATTGCGCAGGCTGCCCTGCAAGGCGCCAAGGTGATCCTTCTTGGCGACGTGGGCGATCTCGTGCGCGAGCACCCCGGCCAGTTCGGCCTCGTTGCGCATCTGGTCGAACATGCCGCGCGAGATCAGCACGTAGCCGCCGGGCATCGAGAAGGCGTTGACGTCGTCGGTCTCGACGATGCCGAACTGCCAGGGCAGATCGGGCCGATCGCTGTGCATGGCCAGCCAGCGGCCGACGCGATTGACGTAGCGCTGCTTCTCGGCGTCCTGCACCAGCGGCGCCGCGCCGAGGATGATGCTGGCGAGATCGCCGCCGATCTTGATCTCCTCGGGCTCGGGGATCTTGCGCAGCGAGTCGCCGAGTTTCTTGACGTTCTGCACGCCCTTCACCAGCCCGCCGATATTGGGGAACTGCGCCTGGGCCATGCCCGGCAGCGACACGAGCGCGGCGGCCAGGGCGGCGCGGAGGATAGACCGTGCGATCATTTCCGCGACCTCCCCTTGTCGAGATAGGCGACGGTGTTTTCCTTGAGCGCGGCCTTCTGCGCGGTGGCGCGCGCGTCGTCGGCGGTCACCGCGAGCGTGCCGAGCAGCTCGAGCTCCTGATAGTCGGGCGTGGCGTTGCGGATGTCCTCTTCGTCCATGCCCTTGATGCCCGTGGTCGCAGTGCGGCCGGAGCTGCCCGTGCGCAGGCTCGCCATGCCGGGCCGCGATGCGCCCGGACGCGCCGCGCCCGCTTCGAGCCGCAGATTGAGCAGGCGCACCCAGCCCTTGGTGCCATTGCTCTCGACCGAGGCCCAGGCACCGCGCCGTTCTAGGATCGTCACCGGCTGGTTTGCCGTGACCGGTCCCGCTTTCGCCGCGTCGATGAAAGGCTGCGCGAGCAGGTCACCCGCGCGCAGGATCTGGCCCTTTTCGGCCGCTTCGGCGCTCGTGACCCGGCAAAGCAGGACGGCGGCGAGCAGGATGGCAGCGCAACGTCTCATCATTCCCCTCGATCGGTTGCGCGACCCGAAATACACCTATTCCCCTCTTGGTCCTAGTGCCAAGCCGGGGGCGAAACTTGTACGAACGCGACTCTAGGTTCGGCGGGTTGGTTCAAAAAGACGCACTGGCGCCTCGCGCCCCTTCACCTTGTGCGAGCCGCAGTCGCGCCATTCGAAGGCATCGCCGGCCGCTTCGCGCGTCGCCTCGGATACGAGCACGCGGGCGATGCCCTTGGTCAGCCCCTCGATGCGGCTGGCGAGGTTCACCGTGTCGCCGATCACCGTATAGTCGAGCCGGTCGTTCGAGCCGATGAAGCCGACCACCGCGCGGCCCGAATGGATGCCGATGCCGATCTCGAGCTCGGCCCCGAGCGCGCCGAGCTGGCCGCGCAGCGCCTCGAGCGCCGCCGACATGTCGAGCGCCGCGGCCACCGCCTGCTCGGCGTGGTCGGCGCTGGCGACGGGCGCGCCCCAGAAGGCCATGATCGCATCGCCGATGAACTTGTCGAGCGTGCCCGAGTGGCGGAAGATCACCTTCACCTGCTGCGAGAAATAGCCGTTGAGCAGCGCGACGACGTCCTCGGCACTCGACACTTCGGACAGCGAGGTGAAGCCGCGGATGTCGGAGAACAGCACCGAGACCTCGCGCGATTCGGCGCTGTTGCGGTGATCGATCTCGCCGGTCTCGATCAGGCTCGTCACCACCCGCGGATCGAGGAAGCGCTTGAACATGCCCGAGGTGCGCAGCCGCTGGTTGCGCTCCTCGAAATAGGCGATGCCCGAGCCGAGGAAGTAGAAGGTCCAGCCGAAGGCGAGCGGCCCGAAGGCGGGGACGAAGACGCCGTTGGCCAGGGCCAGCGCGCCGACCGCGATCGCCGCGACGGTGATCGCCAGCAGGGCATAGCCGATGCGATTGGCGCTGACGTTGCGCGCCAGCCCGATCGCCACGAGCGCGATCAGCGCCAGTGCGAAAGGCATGACGCTGGATCGCGGCACTTCGCGCAGCCAGTCGCCGCGGTCGAGGTTGTCGAGCCCGGTCGCGAGGATCTGCACGCCGGGATAAGTGCTCGACAGCGGAGTCAGGCGCAGGTCGAGCAGCCCCGGCGCGGCGGTGCCGACCACGACGAGCTTGCCCTTGAACTCATCGCGCGGACGCTGGGGATGCTCGCGCAGGGCATCGAGATAGACGTCGGCGAAGGAAACGTGCTTCCAACCGCTGCGCCAGTTGAGCAGCACCTCGCGGTCGGGCGGCAGCGGGCGGCCGAGATCGCGCAGCATCCGTGCGGCGAGTGAGGGAAAACGCCAGCCGCTCTGCTCGCGGTAGAGCGAATGGTGCCGGCCGACGCCGTCGCTGTCGCTGGTGAAGTTGATCAGGCCGCCGCGCATCGCCTCGGGCGCCACGACCAGCGGCATCATCAGTGGCACGCGCGCATCGACGGGCGGCTTTCTGGCGGGCTGCGCTCCGACCGCGGGCGGCATCTGGCTGACCCAGGCGCCTTGGCCGTCGGCGTTGAGCGTCATCGCCAGCCAGACGTTCGGATGGCGCGCCACGGCATCGGCAAAGGCGGCGTCGTGCTCGGGCCGGTAGATGTCGGCCTCGTTGAACAGGATGTCGAAGGCCATGCCGCGCGGCTGCTGCTGCATGACCCAGTCGATCAGCTCACCGTGGACCGAGCGCGGCCAGGGCCAGGAGCCCGCGAGATCGTTCATCATCTCGAGCGAGCGCTGGTCGATGTCGATGATCACGACGCGGTCGGATTGCGGTCGCCGGCTGGTGTTGAGCTTGAGCAGCACGTCGCCGCCGCGCTGGTCGGCCAGCCGTGACAGGCCGAGATAGCGATAGTCGAGGACGATCAGCAGCGCGAAGAGCATCGCCAGCAGGAACCACCTGCCCGTCGCGAGCCGCCGCACTCGTTCGCCCACCTGCCCCATGCGTGCGATCTTGAACGAGCACGTCGGCGGGCGCAATCGCTTCGCGCTTCGCGTCGTGACGGTTAAGTTGACGAAAGTGACAAAGGTGACAGGCTCAAGAAGGGCGCGAGTGTCACCTTACCTCCCGATCCTGTCACCGCACCGCGATGTAGGAAAGTCGGATAGCGGACGGAGGCGGACTTTTGGAGGGAACTCCCGGCCGGCGCCAAGTCCGGGGTGGAGTTCCCTCCGTTAACCGTTCAACCGGCCGTCACCGCATCATAGCGGCGGATTCTGACAGTTTGCTGTAACCGGACGCACCGGGAAGATGGTCGCCTCATCCATGATGCGACCCAACGCAGAAAGCGCCTCGAGCAGGTCGCCGATCGAGTCTTCCTCGATCAGCAGGGTCAGCGTGTCGCGCAGCATGTCGGGGCGGCCGTCGCGCAGCGAGCAGACGAGGCTGAGGATGATCGCCTCGTGCTCGGAAACGTGGTTGCAGGCGAGCGCGCAGAACTGGAAGGTCTCGAGCCCGTTGCGGTTGAACAGCGACATCATCCGCAGGAACGGCTGCAGCCCGGCAATCATGTTCCAGCGTGCAAAGGCGCTGCCGAGGGCCGTACCGGGGCACTGGCGTTCCCCCATCGCCTTGACCCAGGACCGCATCGACCAGACCATGAAGCGTCCGCCATGGTCGAGACCGGTGACCGGGCGGTCGAGAAATTCGTACATTCTGGGCTCCCGTTTTCTCTCGGTGGGGTGATTCCCTCTCCTGAGAAACAAAGAACACTATTCTTCTTGCAAATGCAAACGATTCGCAATAACAAGGTCTGGACAGCGGATGAAGCGTTGGCCTCGTCCGTTGCCTGGGTCATTTTTTGACCTTTTCTCCCTCCCCAACTTAGCCGGGGTCGCCACGTGCGACCCCGGGTTTTTCCTGGAGGGAAGAGCTTCTCACATCGTGGATTGGGGCTGGCAGTGCCGAGCGCTCTTTCATCCTCCCCGGTACGGGGAGGTGGCAGCCCGTAGGGCTGACGGAGGGGGCTGTCGGTCGATCGTCGCGCTCACGGGAGAGCCCCCTCCACCACCCGCTGCGCGGGCGGTCCCCCTCCCCGTACCGGGGAGGATCAGGTCTGCGCTCGTACGCATCGCGCACAAACAAAAAAGGCGGCGCTAGGCGCCGCCCTTTGATTGCATCCTCCACAGCGTCCTTGTTGTTCTACCCCTGTTTGTTGTTCTCGGGGCTTGGATCTTGGTGCCGCAAGCGCGGCTGAAACCTTTTAGCGGATCTGGGAGATCTGCATGTAGGGAACCGGGTTAACGGCCTGGCCGGCGACGCGCACTTCGTAGTGCAGGTGCGGGCCGGTCGAGCGACCGGTGGTGCCGACGTAGCCGATGACGTCGCCCTTGCGGACGGTCTGGCCGGCCGCGACGTTCAGGCGCGACATGTGACCATAGCGGGTCTGAAGCTCGCCGCCATGCTCGATCGCGACGTAGAGGCCGTAGGAGCTGAACCAGTCGGCGCGGCTGACCGTGCCGTCGGCCGTGGCGTAGATCGGCGTGCCGATCGGCGCGGCGAGATCGACGCCCTTGTGGGCGCGGCGACCGCCGAGAACCGGATGGACGCGCATGCCGTAGTCGCTCGAGAAGTGAACGCCTTCGACCGGGATGCGCGAGGGAATGGAAACCGCGGTGCCGCGGAAGGGGTTGGCGCCGCCGATCGTGGCGACCGGCGCGACGCGCGACGAAGCGGCGAGGTTGACCGACTGCGGTGCCTGCTGCTTCTCGATGGCTTGCCAGTTGGAGAACAGCTGCTTGAACTGCTCTTCCGAACCGCCGGTCGCCGGCTTCGCGGCCTGGGCGGCGCGGAGCGGGGCAGCGATGTCGGCGTTGGCACTGCTGTTGGCGAGCACGGGGCTTGCGCTGAAGACCGCGGCGGCAGCGAAGAGCGAACCTGCAACTGCACGAACCGTGGCAAAAAGACCGTTAGCGACCACTCAAAAAATACCTCGTCTAGGTCGGCTATCTCCGCTGCGCGGGCGCCGATACGACTGTCGTATTCTCCGGCGGCGGAACCGCCGAAGCCAATTTTTGGAGATGGTCGGAACCCCCCCGCCGTCTCGCAGATTGCTATTACCCAGTCGAAACTAAGCTAGGCAAGCGCACGCTCGGTTCGTCGCGGTAAACCGGCTGCCGCACGCGCTGAGTCGTTGAACGGTCCTTTCAAACCCGCCCGAAAATGCCGAGTTATTAACAGATTCCAGGTTTCGTTAATCTCTTCGCCGCGCGACGCGCAGACCGCGGCGAAATGAGTTGCACCGATTCGGACGTGGTTAATTTCGTCGTCAAGGATTCGTTCGAGGAGCCTCACGCCGGGCTCGTCGCCCATCGTCCGAAGCCGTTCGATCATCGCCGGAGTGACGTCGAGACCGCGCGCTTCGAGCACCATCGGCACGATTGCCAGCCGCGCCGCGACATCATGCGCGGTCTCGGTCGCGGCATCCCACAGACCGTCGTGCGCGGGCAGCGCGCCGTAGTGGCTGCCGAGTGTGCGCAGCCGCCGTTCGATCAGTGCGAAATGCATCGCCTCATCGGCCGCGACCGCGAGGAAATCGCCGACGAAGTTCGCGCTCATCTCACCGCCGAAGCGTCCGGCCATGTCGAGCGCCAGGTCGATCGCGACGAATTCGATATGCGCGAGGGCGTGCCACAACGCGATGCGGCCGCGCTCCGATCCGCCCTTGCGGCGCTTGGGCATGTGCCTGGGCAGCAGCAGTTCGGGCCGCTCGGGCCGCGCCGGGCGATCGGGCATGCCCACGTCGAACACGGCATCGAGCCGACCGAGCCGCCAGTCGCGCGCCACCGCCCGCGCCGCCATCGCCTTGGCGCGCGGATCGGCGGTCAGCAGCACCGACCGGATGGCAGATGCGACGCTTACGGGCATCGGCGCGGGCATCAACGCCTGGTCTCTAGAGCGCCTGGGCGGCCACCAGCACGGCCTCGGCGTGGCCCTTGACCTTCACCTTGTCCCAGACCTGCGCGATCTTACCCTCGGCATCGATCAGCAGGGTCGTGCGGACCATGCCCATATAGGTGCGGCCGTAGTTCTGCTTCTCGGTCCAGATGCCGAGCGCGTCCGACAGCCCATTTTCGAGGGCGTCGCTGGCAAGCGGTGCGACGAGCGCATGCTTCTCGGCGAACTTCGCGTGCTTCTTCGGCGGATCCTTGCTCACGCCGAGCAGCGCCGTGCCGGCCTTGTCGAACTCGGGCGCGAGCCGCGAGAAGTCGAGGTTCTCGGTGGTGCAGCCCGGGGTGTCGTCCTTCGGATAGAAGAACAGCACGAGCTTGCGCCCCTTGAAGTCCGAGGGCCGGACCGTACCGCCGTCGGGCGTCTCGAGCGCGATGTCGGGCAGGACTTCACCGGGCGTGGGGCGAGTGGTCATCAGTCGATCTCCAGGTCTTCGCCGAACAGATCGCGCCAGACCGCGGCGACTGCGCCGCGCGCCTGGGCCAGGCCGGCCAGCACCGCTTCCCAATCGCCGCATCCGCAGGCCTTGGCAAGCACCGCGCAGGCCGCGGCGTGCGGCTCCTGCGCATCGGGGGCGAGCAACCGCGCGGCGATCAGCATCCGCGCGAGCGCGCCGTGCGCGGCGATCATCGTCTCGGGAAGCAGGCCCTTGGCCACCAGCACGGGGATCGCCTCGCCCAGCCGCGGCAGCAGCGCGGTGCCCTCGCGCAGCTGCAGGTAGTGAACGATGAATTCGACGTCGACGAGCCCGCCGCGCGCGAGCTTGACGTCGAGCGGCCCCTTGCCCGGCTTGTGCTGCGCCATGGTCCGGCGCATCTCGATCACGTCGGCGCGCAGCTTGGCCGGATCGCGCGATGCGGTCAGCACGCCGGTGACGATCTCGCAGAGCTCGACACGCGCCTCGACCGAGCCATAGAGCGGCCGACCGCGGCACAACGCCATATGCTCCCAGGTCCAGGCCTGCTCGCGCTGGTAGCGCGCGAAGCTGTCGAAGCTGACCGCGAGCGGCCCCTGATCGCCCGAGGGTCGCAGCCGCGTATCGACCTCGTAGAGCGCGCCCTCGGCCGTGGGCACGCTGAGCGCGCCGGTGACGCGCTGGCACAGGCGGTTGTAATAGGCCGAGGCGCCAAGCGGGCGGCGGCCATCGGATTCGCCGGCGAAGTCGCCGGTGAACAGATAGACGAGATCGAGGTCCGAGGCGTGGGTCAGCGCGCCGCCGCCCATGCGCCCGAGCCCGAGGATCACGAGCTCGCTGCCCGGAATGCGGCCGTGGTTGCGCTCGAACTCGATCAGCGCGGCATCGGTCAGCACGCGGATCGCCGCCTCGGCGACGCGCGCGAGCGCGGCCGAGATCTCGAGCGGATCGGTCGCGCCCTCGATCAGTTGCACGCCCAGCGCGAAGCGCTTCTCGCCGACCCGGCGGCGGACGCGGTCGAGCACGCGCTCGTAGTCGTCGTCGCTCTCGCCGCGCGCGAACTCGGCGATCAGCGCGTTGACGTCGCCGGGCAGCGCGAAGGCGCTCTGGTCGATCAGCGGATCGAGCAGGTCGGCGCGGCGTGCGAGTTCGTCGGCCAGCGGCGGCGCCAGGCTGAGGATGCGCGCGAGCAGTTGCACCAGCGCGGGCCGCGCTTCGAGCAGGTTGAACAGGTTGATCGCGGTGGGCAGGTTGGCGAGCAGTCGCTCCCAGCGCAGCAGGGCCTGTTCGGGCTCGGGCGCCTTGGCGAAGCCCGCGAGCAGCGCCGGCTGGATCGCCTCGAAGGCCATGCGCGCGGCATCGCTGCGCAAGGCGCGCAGCTTGCCCGAACGCCAGCCGTCGATCCGCCGGGCGAGTTCTTCGGGATCGGCGAAACCCAGGCTCGCGAGTTCGTCGGTCACGGGTGCGTTGCTCGCGGGCATGGCCGGCGCGGCACGCCCCTCGCCCGGTCCGGTGCTGGCGATCAGCGCGTCGTAGCGCTCGCCGACGCCCTGGGTGATGCGGGTGATCTCGCTCAGCAGGGTATCGCTGTCGGGCAGGCCCTCGAGCTTCGCGACCTCCTCGATCGCCGCCCAGTCGCTGGGCAGCGCGTGGGTCTGCTGGTCGGCGACCATCTGCAGGCGGTGTTCGAGCGTGCGCAGCCGGTCGTAGGAGTCGCCGAGCAGCAAGGCATCGTCGGCCGGGATGATCCCCGCCTCGGCCAGAGCGTCCAGCGAGGCGCGCGTGCCGCGCAGCCGCAGCGCCGGATTGCGACCACCGTGGATCAGTTGGTGCGTCTGCGCATAGAACTCGATCTCGCGGATGCCGCCGCGGCCCTTCTTGAGATCGAAGTTCGGCCCAACGGTCCAGGCCTGACGCGTGTTCGAGCGGATCTGTGCGGTCAGCCGGCCGATCTCGGCGATCGCGCCGAAATCGAGGCTCTTGCGCCAGACGAAGGGACGGATCGCAGCGAGGAACTGCTCGCCCGCGGCCACGTCGCCCGCGCAGGCGCGCGCGCGAATGAAGGCCGCGCGCTCCCAGGCCAGCGCCGAGCTTTCGTAATGGGTCAGCGCCGCCTCGATCGGGATCGCCAGGGGGCTGACCTCGGAGGCCGGGCGCAGTCGCAGGTCGACGCGGAAGACGTAGCCCTCGTCGGTGGTGCGCGCGAGCGTCTCCATCAGCGCGCGCGCCACGCGCTCGGCCGCCTCGCCCGGATCGTCACGCTCACGCCGCGGCAGCAGCGCGGGATCGTAGAGCAGGATCGGATCGATGTCCGACGAGTAGTTGAGCTCGCAGGCGCCGTGCTTGCCCAAGGCCAGCGCGAGGAAGCCCGCGGGTTCGGCATCGGGCACGCGGCGGCGGATGGCCTCGGCGATCGCTGCGTCCATCGCCCGGTCGGCGAAGGCCGAAAGCTCGCCGGTGACGCGCGCGACGGGGAACGCGCCGGCGAGATCGCCGACGGCCAGCGCCAGCGCCAAGGCCAGCCGCTCGCGCCGCAGCGCCACGCCGACGTCTTCTATGCCCTCTCCCTGCGCCTTGGCCCAGGCCAGGGCCGCCTCGCCCTCACCCGCCGCGAGCAGCGCGACGAGATCGGGCAGGCGCCCCATCGCCCGCGAGAGGAAGGGCGCGTGAGCATCCGCGCGGGCCAGGGCTCCGGTCCAGTCTGCAGTCATGACGTCTGACTGCCCGCCCGGCGCGCGCAGGGCAAGCCGGCTTGTCCGCTCGAACCGCCTCTCCTAGAACCGCGCCATTCCCTCCCTTCGAGGTTCATTCGCTCATGAAATCGCAGCTTTTCGCTTTCGCCGCCCTGGCCACCGTCCTGGCAGCGCCCGCCCATGCCGCCGCCCCGGCTCCCAGCAATGCGGCACCGCAGATCGACGTCCCGCTGATGAAGCGCGTGGTCGAGACACTCGCCTCCGACGCGCTCGAAGGCCGCGCGCCGAGCACCGCGACCGAGCCCAAGGTGCTCGACGCGATCATCGCCGAGTTCAAGGCGGCCGGGCTCCAGCCCGGAAAGGACGGCTGGCTGCAGGACGTGCCCACGGTCGAAATCACCGGCAGCCACTATTCGCCGCTGACCGTTGCCGCCAAGGGTGCACCGCTGAGCTTCACCTATGGCAACGACTTCGTCGCCGCGTCCTATCGCGTCACCCCGCACACCGCGCTCAAGGACGCTGAGCTGGTCTTCGTCGGCTATGGCATCAACGCCCCCGAACTCGGCTGGAACGACTATGCCGGGCTCGACATGAAGGGGAAGATCGCGGTCGTCCTGGTCAACGACCCCGACTACCAGACCGAGAGCGAGCAGGGTCCGTTCAAGGGCCGCCGCATGACCTGGTACGGCCGCTGGCCCTACAAGTACGAGGAAGCCGCGCGGCAGGGCGCCGCGGGCGTGCTGATCGTCCATGATACCTTCCCCGCCGCCTATGGCTGGAACGTGGTCGAATCGTCGTGGTCGGGCGCGCAGTACTACGTCCAGTCGGCCAACGACGGCATGGACCAGACCGAGGCCAACGGCTGGATCCAGAAGGGCGTCGCCGAGAAGATCTTCACCGCCGCGGGCAAGGACTTCGCCGCGCTCAGCGCGGCGGCGCAGCAGAAGGGCTTCAAGGCGGTGCCGCTGGGGGTGAAAGCCAGCCTCTCGTTCGACAACGCCGCGCGCAAGTCGATCTCGCACAATGTCGTCGGCGTCCTGCCGGGCACGACCAGGCCCGACGAATACGTGCTCTATTCGGCGCACTGGGATCACCTCGGCCGTTGCAAGCCCGATGCCAGCGGTGACGACATCTGCAACGGCGCGGTCGACAACGCCACCGGCGTCGCCGCGCTCGCCGCGCTGGCCAAGGCCAATGGCACCGCCGGCCGCACACCGCGCAGCCAGGTGTTCCTGGCGGTGACGCTCGAGGAATCGGGGCTGCTCGGCTCCGAATTTTATGCGCAGCACCCCGTCTATCCGCTGGCCAAGACCGTCGGCGGCGTGAACATGGACGCGCTGCGGGTCAGCGGCCGCGCGCGCGACTATCAGATGATCGGCGGCGACAAGTCGGACCTGACCACGAGCTTCCGCGCGACCCTGCAGTCGCTGGGGCTCAAGGAGGCCCCCGAGGATCACGCCGAGCGCGGCGGCTACTACCGCTCGGACCACTTCAGCTTCGCCAAGCGCGGCGTGCCGATGTACAACCTCAAGCGCGGGCTCGACCAGTTCGACGGCGGCGTCGCCGCGGGCGAGGCGGCCAACGAGGACTACGTCAAGAACCGCTACCACGGCCCGAACGACGAATATTCGCCCGACTGGGACTGGTCGGGCATCACCCAGGACGTCGCGCTGTTCTACCGGCTCGGCCGCGATCTCGCGACGAGCAGCGCCTGGCCCAACTGGCATCCCGACGACGAATTCCGCCGCGTGCGCGACGCCAGCCGGGGAGCGACGAGCAAGTGACCTTCCGCTTCCCCCCCGAATGGCATCCGCAGGACTGGATCTGGATCGGCTTCCCGCATGACGGCGAGGAATGGCCGGGCTTCCTCGAAGCGGCGCAGGTCCAGATCGCCGCTTTCGCCAGCGCCGTCGCCGAAAGCGGCCAGGAGGCGCGCCTGATCGTCCGCAACGAGGCCAACGGAGCGCGCGCGCGGTCGCTGGTCAGCAGCAAGGTGACGATCGAGCGGCGCACCTATGGCGACGTCTGGCTGCGCGACACGGGCCCCTTGGTCATGATCGATCAGGCCGGCAACCGCCGCGCGCGGCGCTTCGGCTTCAACGGCTGGGGCGAAAAGTACCTGATGGACGGCGACCAGACCATCGGCGCCGCACTCGCGCGCGACGCGGGTCTGGCGATCGACACGTCGGACTGGATCCTCGAAGGCGGCGCGATCGACACCGACGGCGCCGGGGTGGTCGCGACCACCGAGCAGTGCCTGCTCAACCCCAACCGCAACCCGCAGCTCACGCGCGGCGAGATCGAGACGCGGCTCTGCGGCGATCTCGGCTTCGAGCGCGTGCTCTGGCTCGGCGACGGGCTGATCAACGATCACACCGACGGCCATGTCGACAACCTCGCGCGCTTCGTGGCCCCCGGCGTGCTCGCCGTGCCGCGCGCGACCGGAGCCGACGATCCCAACGCCGCGATCTATGCCGACACCAAGGCGCGCGCCGAGGCCTTCGGCGTGACGGTGCGCGAGGTCCCCTCGCCCGGCCGCGTCGAGCGCGACGGGCGGATCGAGCCGGCGAGCTACATGAACTTCGCGATCACCTCGAAGCTCGTAGTGGTGCCGACCTTCGGCACGCCGCACGATGCCGAGGGCGTGGCGGCCGTAGCGGCGCTGTTCCCCGATCGCAATACCGTGGGCCTGGCCGGCGATGCCGTTCTCGCGGGCGGTGGCGGTTTCCACTGCGCGAGCCAGCAGATGGCGGCGGCAATCTAACCACTCACACCGTCGCCCCTGCGCAGGGGCGACGGGATATGAGCGTGAGGCTGGCTCTTCACCTTTCGGTAACCGCCATGGGCGCAAGATCGCACCCATGGCCCGAGTCATCGCCCTCACCCGCACCGTCGCTCAGCATCGCAAGCTAGAAGCGCTGCGCATGGTGATCGTCAGCGGCTGCGCGCTTGCGCTGATCCTCGCCGGCCAGGCCTTCCCTCTCTAAGCGACGTCAGCCCTCGATCGCGTTCGCAATCGCGATGGCCTTCGCCTTGACCTCGGCCTCCGGCACCGGCGCCTGACCGAAGGTGATCGCGCCCGGCGGGGTCACCACGATCATGCGCTCACCCTCGGGCACGTAGGACAAGGTGCGCATCTTCGCCATCCATACGGCCTTGCCTTTGGGCATGGCGACGGGTTCGCCCGGCCCGGTCACGTCGGGCTGCGACGTCACGCCGGCGAGCTGCTGGTCGACGGTCTGGCCGCTGACCTTGTCCTGGCGCAGCAGCACGCCGAAGTTGTCCTTGCCGTCGGCGCTCGAATAGGTGCAGTTCGACACGGTGACCTGTTCGTTGCTCGTCGCCGCCGAGCCTTCGGCCTTGGCCACGGCGACGCCGGCGGCCTTGCTCGCGGCCTCGGCCGGGAAGGTCTTGCAGGCGTCGACCGCCCATTCGGCGCTCTTGCCGCCGGCCCCGCCGCCGCCGCAGGCCGCGACGAAACCGGTGAGCGCGAGCGCGCAGAGCGAACGACGAAGATCGATGGTCATCGGCAGTTTCCTCGGGTCGGGGTGATCAGGAACGGCGGCGGTGAGCCGCCCGTTTGGGCGCCGGCTTCGGCGCAGTCTCGAACCAGTAGCGGCTCTCGTCGGGCAGGATCGCAATGAAACCGGCGTCGGTCTCACGCAGGCGGAAACGCGGCTTGTGCAGCGGATCCTCGAAGCGGACCTCGCCCAGATCCGCGTCGAAGAACCAGCGCGCCGATTCGGCGAGCGCGGGCACCGCGCCGCAACCGGTGGCGACGAATTCGCCGCCGACGTCGTCGGCCCAGGCGATCTCGGCGCGGCAGACGGTGCGCGCCGAATCCTCGGTCTTCACGACGTAGCGGCCGAGATAATAGCGCTCGATTTCCGAGGCCGGCCGCGCGGCGGCGGGTACGGCGGCCAGCGCCAGCAGAATGCCTGCAACATATCGCACGCGCATCATGCCCCGTTTCCCCCGTGGCGCAGATGGATCAGCGGATAGGGTCGCCCCTCGCCGTCGGTCTCGGACCGTCCGACCGCTACGAAACCACGCGCGAGGTAGAAGGGCAAGGCATTCGTCGCCTGCTCGTTGGCATCGACACGCGCCTGCGGCGCCAGGGCAAGAGCGTGTCTTATCAAGGCGCTACCGAAACCGCGCCCGTGCACCGCGGGATCGACGAAGAGCGCGTCGATCATGTCGCCGTCCATCGCGAGGAAGCCCATGGCACGGCCCGCCGCATCGTCGACCAGCCACAGATCGGCGAAGGGCAGGAACTGCGTGCCGACCATCCGCTCGATCGCCGCGCGGTCCTCGGCGCTCAGGAACCCGTGCGTCGCGTCGACCGCGGCGCGCCAGATCTCCAGCGCGCGCGGTACGTCGGCCGTGGTTCCCGGACGGATGATCACCCCAGGTCGGCCACTATTTCAGATCAGGCGGCGTCGCCTCGGCGGTGAGCAGCGCGATCGCCTCGTCGAGCGAGACGAACTTCTGCCGCTCCTCGCCCAGGGTGCGGATCGCGACCGTGCCCTCGTCGGCTTCTCGCTTGCCGACGACGAGCAGGTGCGGGACCTTGGCCAGCGAGTGCTCGCGCACCTTGTAGTTGATCTTCTCGTTGCGCAGGTCGGTCTCGACGCGCACGCCCGCGGCGCGCAGCTTCGCGGCCACTTCGGCGGCATAGCCATCGGCGTCGGAGACGATCGTCGCCACCACCGCCTGGACCGGCGCGAGCCAGACCGGCAGCTTGCCCGCGAAGTGCTCGATCAGGATGCCGATGAAGCGCTCGTAGGAGCCGAAGATCGCGCGGTGCAGCATGACCGGGCGGTGCTTCTCGCCGTCCTCGCCGATGTAGCTGGCGTCGAGCCGTTCGGGCAGCATGCGGTCGGACTGGATCGTGCCAACCTGCCAGGTGCGGCCGATCGCGTCGGTCAGGTGCCATTCGAGCTTGGGCGCATAGAAGGCGCCTTCGCCGGGCAGCTCTTCCCAGCCGTATTCGTCGGTCGCGAGACCCGCCGCGACGACGGCGTCGCGCAGCTCGGCCTCGGCCACGTCCCACTGCTCCTCAGTGCCGATGCGGTTGTCCGGGCGCAGCGCCAGCTTGATCGCATAGGTGAAGCCGAAGTCCTTGTAGACGCGGTCGGCCAGCGCGCAGAAATCGCGAACCTCGCCGACGATCTGGTCCTCGCGGCAGAACAGGTGGCCGTCGTCCTGGGTGAACTGGCGCACGCGCATCAGCCCGTGCAGCGCGCCGTGCGGCTCGTTGCGGTGGCAGCAGCCGTTCTCGACCAGCCGCAGCGGCAGGTCGCGGTAGCTTTTGATCCCCTGCTTGAAGATCAGGATGTGCGCCGGGCAGTTCATCGGCTTGAGCGCCATCCAGTCGGCATCGCCCGAGATCACCGGACCCTCGTCGTCGACGTTGGGCACCTCGTCGGGGATGACGAACATGTTCTCGCGATACTTGCCCCAGTGGCCGGACTTCTCCCACTGGCGCGCGTCCATCACCTGCGGGGTCTTCACCTCCTTGTGATTCCCCGACGCCAGCGCGCGGCGCATGTAGTCCTCGAGCGCGCGATAGATGACGTAGCCCTTGGGGTGCCAGAACACCGAACCGTGCGCTTCGGCCTGGAGGTGGAACAGGTCCATCTCCTGCCCGAGCTTGCGATGGTCGCGCTTGGCCGCTTCCTCGAGCCGCAGCAGATGCGCGTCGAGCTGCTTCTTGTTGAGCCAGCCGGTGCCGTAGATGCGCGAAAGCATCGCGTTCTTCTGGTCGCCGCGCCAATAGGCACCCGAGACGCGCGTCAGCTTAAACGCCGCGGGATCGAGCTTGCCCGTGCTCGGCAGGTGCGGACCGCGGCACATGTCGTACCAGTCCGACCCGCTGTGATAGACGGTCAGTTCCTCGCCCTGCGGCAGTTCGGCGGCCCATTCGGCCTTGAAGCTCTCGCCCGCGGCCTGCCACTGCGCGATCAAGGTGTCGCGCGCGATCACCTCGCGCACCAGCGGCTTGTTGGCGGCGATGATCTTGCGCATCTCGGCTTCGATCGCCGGCAGGTCCTCGTCGGTGAAGGGGCGATCCTTCGGTGCGAAGTCGTAGTAGAAGCCGTCGTCGGTCGAAGGACCGAAGGTGATCTGCGTGCCCGGGAACAGCGCCTGCACCGCCTCGGCCAGGACGTGGGCATAGTCGTGGCGGGCGAGGTCGAGCGCGTCGGCCTCGTCCTTGGCGGTGACCAGCGCCAGCGCCGCATCCTGCGTGAACGGACGCGACAGGTCGACCAGTTCGCCGTCGATGCGCGCGGCGAGCGCCGCCTTGGCGAGGCCGGGGCCGATCGCGGCCGCGACGTCGGCGGGAGTCGAGCCCGCGGGCATCTCGCGCACGGAACCATCGGGCAGGCTGATTTTCAGAAGCTCGGTCATGCTGACTCTCGGTAAGAATTCAGGGCGCGCTTTGGCAGAAAGCCCGGCGCACCGGAAGGGGCAGCGTCGGTTCGATCAGGTTCGGATAGGAGACGCCGCCCGTCCGAACCCGGACGGCGGCGTGCCGGCGCGTCAGGCGCCCGCTACGAACCGCCCCCGGTTGCCCGGGGTGGTGGTAGTGCTCGGTGCCAGGAAGATCACGCGTGCCATCGCGGCCGCGCCTAGCATGGTGGCCTCAGGCCTTCAACCGGCAAGGCTCCGCTGCCGGCGAGTCAGCCAGAACACGGCCAGCCAGCCGCAGGTCATGCAGACGAAGGGCATGACCGGATAGTGAAAGCGCGACTGGCCCGAAAAGACCATGGCGATCACGCTCGGATAGGCGGCGATGCCGAAAGGCAGCAGCCACCAGTCGACGAGGCCCAGCCAGCGCCGTCCGGCCATCCAGGCGCGGCGCAGCAGCACGGCGAAAGCCAGACCGAAGCCTGCGAGCAGCGCCAGGTAATAGGCTTGGTTGGCATAGCGCACCGCGCGGAACAGCCCTGGCGCCCGGGCATAGGCCGGCGCACCCGTCTCGTAATTCCACACCGCCTCGCCGTCAGGACCCCACAGGCGCAGCAGTTTCAGCGGCATCAGCGCCACGAAGCGACCGGGATTTTCCGCGATCCAGCGCAGGCCCAGGCGCTTGGCTTCGGCGTCGTAGGCGATCTCGTCGAGGTCCTTGCGCGCGTCGAGCGCCAGGACCACCGGATCCTCCGGGGTAAAGCCCCCGCGCGCGCTGTCGTTGTTGCCGGTCAGCAAGGTGATCCCGCCATTGGTCGAGACCGCCACCCATTGCCCGAACGCATCGTGATTGCGCAGCGTCCAGGGCAAAACCGTCAGCGCCGCGATCATCCCGACCAGCGCGGTCCGCCCGGCGATGCCCGGCACACGCGCCAGCACCTGACGCAGCGACCTGCCGCGACGCAGCAAGGCAATCGCGAAGATCAGCGGCAGGACGATGATCGTCTGCGCCTTGACCAGCGAGGCGAGGCCGAACAGCAGCCCGGCGAAGACCAGCGCCATCATCGACCGGCGCGCGATCAGCAACCAGCAGCAGCCGAGCAGCAGCGTCGTATAGAACACCTCGGTGAGCGCCAGCGGGTAGTAGCCGATCGCATTGGGATAAACCGCCAGCAGCAGCAGACCCGCACGGCCAGCCGCCTGCGATGCAAAGATGCGCTTGCCGAGATCGAGCGTCAGCCAGCCAGCGATCGTGCCAACGACCAGATTGAACAGGCCGACCACAAGCGTCGAGGCGCCGAAGCACCAGAACACGACGGCCAGCGCCAGCGATTGCCCGGGCGGCCAATAGGCGGTGGGAATGCCGTCGCGATAGTAGCCCAAGCCCGCGGCGAGATCGACCGCGCGACCATAGTACCAGCCGGCATCCGAAGTCGGGGTGACCTCGATCAGCAGTATCGCGATGCGCGGCAACAGATAGGCCGCCCAGACGAGCACCAGCGCGGCGCGCGACCGTGCGAACCAGTCGCCGGCCGAGCCGCTGCCTTCGACACTGCCGGGCGCCACTTGCGGATATCCGTGCATGGGGCGGAGCCTAGCCGCAGAACCTTACCGTCCCGATAATCGCGATCCGCCTGCCCCCAGGCCGTGCCGATCACGCGCCGCTTATATGACAGAAAAATGGCAGAAATCTAAGGATTTGCTTGATGACGCGGGGACACTTTCTCAACCTTTGCGAACTAGCCAGCGCCGCAACGGGTCGCGAGTCAGGCCGCCAGAGAGCGGCCGTTCAAAAGTCGATGAGGTCGAAATGGTGCGGGTACGTCGGTTCACCCTGGGGTTCACCCTGGGGTCCAGTCTGAAGGCTGGATTGGGGGCAATATTCGGGTCGCTCGAGAAGCGGCTGCTCGGCGCGGTGCTGCTGATCGTGGCGTGCACCTGCGCGCTGCAAGTGATCTCGCAGGATCGCGCGTACAAGCTGCGCGTCGAGAGCGAGGAGCTGCGCGAAGCGGCGACGAACACCGAACACGCCGAACAGCTGGTCAAGCTGGTCGCGCAGTTCCGGCTGGCGACGCATCTCTATCTCTCCCCCGCCTCGGCGAGCGAGACATCGTCGAGCGAGGCCGGCCGCGCCGACGGCGAGATGACCGACGTCGCCATTCGCATCGGCGAACAGATCAACGCGCTGCGCGCCAGCGGCATGGAGCTCTACGGCCTGCAGCAGGACATCGCCGTGCTCGCCGACATCGACCAGCACGTCGCGACGATCGCCGAGGTCCGCGCCAATCCCACCTCGGGCCGCGCCGAGCGCAGCGCGATCGACGAGCGCAACGCGCAGATGGCCTCGCTCGCCGCCGCGATCGAAGCCAAGGCCAGCGCCGACCGCGACGGCGCCTACGACCAGCTCAGCCGGTCGAGCGACAACTGGCAGATGCTCGTCGTCGGTGCCGGCACCGTGACGATCGCCTTCGCGCTGCTGATCCTGATCGACCTGCTGCGCAACATCCTGCCCGCGCTGCGCCGCATGCACGTCGCGCTGCGCCGCCTCGCCCAGGGCGATCTCGATTTCGAGGTCGGCGATTTCCGCCTGCGCGAGCTGAAAGCACTGTCGGGCTCGCTCGAAACCTTCCGCCGCAATGCCCAGGCGGTGAAGAACCTGGCTTTCACCGATCCTTCGACCGGCCTGCCCAACCGCCGGGCCTTCATCGAGCGCACCGCGCAGAAGCTCGCTGGTGGCGACGGCGAGAGCTTTCTGGTGATGCTGGGCGACATCGACCGCTTCAAGCACGTCAACGACGACTATGGCCACGCGGTCGGCGACCGGCTGGTCAAGCTGATCGGCGAGCGCATGGGCGCTCTGCTCGGCGACCAGGCGATCGTCGCGCGCACCGGCGGCGACGAATTCGCGATCTGCGTGCCGCTTGCCGGCAGGGCCGCCGCCACGCTCGGCACCGATCTGGTCACGGCGATGCGCGATCCTTTCGATCTGGATGACTATACCGTGGCGATCAGCGTCTCGCTGGGTCTGGTCGAGACGAAGGGGGTCGAAGCCGGGGGCGCCCATGCCGAACCCGACGTCAACGCACTGATCAACCAGGCCGACCTCGCACTCTATGCCGCGAAGAACGGCGGCCGCAACCGCGCCACGCGCTTCACCGCCGATCTCGAGGAAGAGCGCGAGCTCAGCCGCGCGCTCGAACGCGACCTCGCGCTGGCGCTCGACGAAGGCCAGCTGCGCATGGTCTATCAGCCGATCCATTCGATGACTGGCGGCGAGGACGAGGTCGAGGCCCTCGTGCGCTGGCAGCACCCGCTGCTCGGCGAGATCAGCCCGGCGCGCTTCATCCCCGCGGCCGAGCGCTCGGGCCTGATGGTCCAGCTCGGCTACTGGATCGTCCAGCGCGCGCTCGACGACCTGTCGCGCTGGCCGCACCTGTCGATGAGCATCAACCTGTCGCCGCTGCAGCTGCAGCAGGAGGGCTTCGTCGGCTTCCTCATGGACTGCTGCCGCAGCCACGCGATCACGCCGCAACGCGTGATCCTGGAGGTCACTGAATCGCTGTCGATCGAACGCAACACGCGCGCGCTGATGACCCTGAACCTGCTGCGCAACGCCGGCTTCCGCATCGCGCTCGACGATTTCGGCACGGGCTATTCGTCGCTGTGCATGATGAAGACCTTCAAGTTCGACCGCCTCAAGCTCGACCGAAGCCTGATCACCGATCTCGGCAAGGACCCGACCTCGCAGGCGGTGTTCGACGCCGCCGTGACCATGGCCTTGCGCATCGGCGCCGAGGTCGTCGCCGAGGGCATCAGCGACGAAGGCCTCGTCGATCCGGTGCGCAGCGCGGGCTGCACCCACGTCCAGGGCTACCACTACAGCCGGCCGATCGAGGCCGAGGCGGTGGACGGTTATTACGAGGCGGGACCGACGGCCGATCGCAAGAGCGACCGCAAGGTGGCCTGACACCCTTGCCCTTCGGGCAGGACGGTTCCACATAGCGGGCGATGCTCACGCAGTTCCACACGCTGGCCGACGGCCGCCGCATCGCCTACCGCTTCAACCCCGGAAGTGCCCCCGGAGCTGCCGGAGCCGCTGGCCCGGCGCTGGTGTTCCTGCCCGGCTACATGTCCGACATGGCCGGCGGCAAGGCGACCGCGCTGTTCGACTGGGCGGTTGCGCGAGGACGCGCCTGCCTGCTGCTCGACTATTCGGGCTGCGGCGAGAGTCCGGGCGACTTCGCCGACGGAACCCTGTCGCGCTGGCGTGACGAGGTGCTGGCGCTGATCGCGGCGCAATGCCCGGGGCCCGTCGTGCTGATCGGATCGTCGATGGGCGGCTGGCTGATGCTGCTCGTCGCGCTGGCCCTGCCGGCCGAGCACCGCGCCGGGCTGATCGGCCTCGCCCCCGCGCCCGACTTCACGACCTGGGGCTATACGCCCGCCGACAAGGCCAGGCTCGAAGCGGGCGAGACCATTTTCGAGCCCAACCAGTACGGCCCCGAACCCACCCCGACCCACGCCCGTTTCTGGGCCGACGGGCAGCAGCACCTGCTCCTCGCCGACGAGATCGCGCTCGATTGTCCGGTGCGGCTGATCCACGGCCAGGCCGATCCCGACGTGCCTTGGGAAGTGTCGATGCGGCTCGCCGCGGTGCTGCGTTCAGCCGACGTGCAGGTCGCGCTCATCAAGGACGGCGACCACCGCCTCTCGCGCGACGGCGACATCGCGCTGCTGCTGCGCACGGCAGCGGCTCTGACCGGGGAGGCCGGCTGACGGAGCCCGGAATGTCCTTCGCACTTGCCCTTCTCGCGGCCCAGGTCGGCGCCCTCAACACGCCCGGCGCCGCACCGCCGCTGCCCCACGAACGCGATGCCACGCCGCTGCGGCCGCCGCCGCGCAACCGCGCCAAGGCTGCCGGGGCGCCCGCCCCGATAGCTGCGGAGAAGGTCTGCCCGCAGACCGGCGATTTCGCCGCCGACGCCGATGCCTCGCGCGCCTGGGCGGCAAGGGCGAGCGGCACCGAACGCGCCAAGGCCAACGAATGCCTGGGCACCCTGCTCGGCATGACCGGCCGCTGGACCGAATCCGCCACCGCCTTCGGCGAAGCGCGCCAGGAAGCGGGCACCCCGCAATGGCGCGCACGGTTGGGTGCGGCGGCGGGCGAAGCCGCGCTCAACGCCAGCGATCCCGCGACGGCGCTGACCATGCTCGACGCCGCGATCGTCGACGCGCTCGACAGCCCCGCCATGTCGGGCTTCGTCGCGCTGCTGCGCGCCCGCGCGCTGGTCGCGCTCAAGCGCGATGCCGAGGCCGAAGCGCCGCTGGCGCAGGCGCGTGCGGCGGCGCCGAACGATGCCGAGATATGGCTGCTCTCGGCCACGCTCTCGCGCCGGCTGAACAAGCTGACTGAAGCGCAGGCACAGATCGAGAAGGCAGCCGCGCTGAAGCCGGTCGATCCCGCGATCGGGCTCGAAGCCGGCGTCATCGCCGTGCTCGGCGGACGCGACGAGGCCGCGCGCCGATCGTGGCAATCGGTCATGTCCACCGCGCCCGACAGCGCCGAGGCGAGTACCGCCAAGGGCTATCTGGCGCAGCTCGATCCGGCGCTGGCCGCCAAGCCGACACCGAAACCCACGGAGCCGCCTTCACGATGATTCCGCTTTCGGTCCTCGATCTCGTCCCGGTGCGCGAAGGCGGCACCGTCGGCCAAGCGCTCGCCGAGAGCGCCGCGCTCGCGCGGGTCGCCGAAGAGGCCGGCTACCGGCGCTTCTGGATCGCCGAACACCACGGCATGGAAGGCATCGCCGGCGGCGCGACCGCGGTCGCGCTCGCGCATGTCGGGCAGGCGACCTCGACGATCCGCATCGGCGCCGGCGGCATCATGCTGCCCAACCACAATCCGCTGGTCATCGCCGAGCAGTTCGGCACGCTCGACGCGCTGTTCCCCGGCCGCATCGACCTCGGCCTCGGCCGCGCGCCCGGCGCCGATCAGCGCGTCGCGCAGGCCTTGCGCCGCAACCTGATGGAAGCCGCCGAACGCTTTCCGCAGGACGTCGTCGAACTGCAGGCGCGCTTTGCCGGCGAGGCAATGCCGATCATGGCGACGCCGGGCAGCGGCGCGCCGGTCGAAATGTGGATCCTCGGCTCGAGCCTGTTCGGTGCGAGCCTGGCTGCACATCTCGGCCTGCCTTTCGCCTTCGCCTCGCATTTCGCGCCGGCCCAGCTCGACCAGGCGCTGCTGATCTATCGCGAGCGCTTCCAGCCTTCGGAAACGCTCGACAGGCCGCATGTCATGGCCGCGATGAACGTGATCGCCGCCGATACCGACGAGGAAGCCGCGCTGCTCTCGACCTCGGGCGACCAGTCCTTCGTCGCGCTGCGCACGGGCAATCCGGGCAAGCTCAAGCCGCCGGTGCCGCACTATCGCGACAGCCTGCCGCCGGCCGTGCGCGAAGGGCTCGACTTCGCGCGCCAGGCCAGCGCCGTCGGCAGCCCGGCAACGGTGCGCGCGCAGATGCAAGCCTTCATCGAACGGACACGGGCCGACGAAATCATCGTCGCCGGTGCCATCTGGGATCCTCAGGCGCGGGAACGATCCCTGCGACTGACCATTGAGGCCCTGAGCTAGGGCCGCATAGAACGGGGAGCGAAGCCATGCCGTCACAGAAACATCTGGCGAGCGCGATGGCCGAACAGTTGTCGGCCTCGCTGCTGACCGGCGAAGAGGGGTTCAGCAAGCAGGGCCTGGCCGAGGCCGCGCGCGTCGTGCTCGAGGCCGCCTACGACCGCAAGCCGGGCCAGTCGGCAATCGTGGTCGAGGCCGTCACCGGCGCGATCACCGAGCGCCTTACGCGTATCGCCGTGGTCAACGACGACATGCCGTTCCTGGTCGATTCGATCGCCGCGACGGTCGACGCCGAAGGGCTGGCGATCGACCGTCTGGTCCATCCGATCGTCACCACCCGGCGCGGCACCGAGGGCCAGCTCAAGGAGCTCGGCACCGACGATCCAGACAACGCCAAGGCCCAGCGCGAATCGATCGTCTATGTCGAGACCCCGCGCGCCGACGCGCGTACCCGCGTAAGGCTGCGCTCGGCGCTGGCGGCGACCCTGGAAGAGGTCCGCCTGGCGGTCGAGGACTGGCCGAAGATGCAGGCGGCGATGGCGGCCGATGCCGATCGTCTGGCCGAACAAGCCGGTGTCGAAACCGAGGGCGTCGCGCTGCTGCGCTGGTTCCGCGAAGGGCGCATGACCCAGCTCGGCCATGTCCTCTATGGCCGCGACGGCCGCAAGACCAAGGCGCTCGGCATCAGCCGGCTCGGCGATCGGGTCCTACCCTCGGACGCCAGCTTCGCGCGCGCCTTCGCCTGGTTCGATGCCCAGGCCAAGGCCAAGCGCGATCCCGCGCCGCTGGTGCTCAAGTCCGACGAGATCAGCCACGTCCATCGCCGCGTGCCGGTCGACCTGGTCTTCGTACCCGTGATCGAAGGCGGTAAGGTCACCGCCATTTCCACCCATGCGGGCCTCTGGACCAGCGCCGCGCTGGCCTCGCCGCCCGACCAGGTGCCCGGCCTGCGCGCCTCGCTCGCCGATCTCATGCAACGCTTCGGCTTCGACCGGCGCGGGCACGACGGCAAGGCGCTGGTCCACGCGCTGACCACCCTGCCGCACGACCTGCTGATCGCCTTCGAGGCCGAGGACCTGAGCCGCGTCGCCACCGCGATGATGAGCCTGGTCGATCGCCCGCGGCCGCGCATCCTGCTCGTGCGCTCGGCGCTCGACCGGCATCTCTATGCCTTCGTCTGGCTGCCGCGCGATGCGATGTCGACCGCGCTGCGCCTGCAGGTCCAGGCGCTGCTCGCCGAGGCCGCGCATTCGCCGGTGATCGACTGGAACCTCGAGATCGCCGCCAACCTCGCGATGATGCGCTTTGTCATCGACATCGACGACGACGCGACCACGCCCGACGAGGCCGAGCTCGACCGCGTCTTCGCGGCGATGGTCCGCGGCTGGCCCGCGGCGGTCGAGGCCGAGCTCGTCGAACACGATTCGCCGGCGCGCGCCGCCGCCCTCGCCGCGCGCTTCGCCGAGGCCTTCCCGCTGGCCTATCGCACCGACTACGGCCCGGCCGAAGCCGCCGCCGACATCATGCGGCTGCGCGGCCTGGCGGTCGAGGTGATCGACGCGCCGCACCGCGACGCGCGCTTCCACTGCCGCGAGGGCTGCGGCGGCGGCCAGGTCCAGCTCAAGCTCTATCAGCGCCGCGGCAAGCTCGAGCTGTCCGACGCTGTGCCGATGCTCGAGAACTTCGGCTTCCGCGTCGCCGGCGACGTGCCGACCCTGCTCGACACGTCCGAGACCGAGGGCGGCGAACTCGGTGCGATCCACGACTTCACGCTCGACCTGCCGCGCGGGCTGAGCGCCGGGGACCTGCTGGCGCGCGCCGCCGAGGTCGAAGCGGCGATCGCCGCTGTGCTCAACGGCATGGCCGAGGACGATGCGTTCAACCGGCTGATCACCGCCACCGGCCTCGCCGCGCACGAGGCGAACTGGCTGCGCGCCTGGTATCGCTACTTGCGCCAGGCGACGCTGTCCTTCGGCATCGCCACGGTGGTCGATGCGCTGGCCAATGCGCCGCGCGTCGCGCGCGGGCTGATCGCGCTGTTCGTCGCGCGCCACGATCCCGCCTTCGCCGGCGATCGCGCCAAGGCCGAAGCCGCGGCAGAGGACGAAATCCGCGACGGGCTGGCCCAGGTTTCGGCGATCAACGACGACCGTTTGCTGCGCCATTATCGCGCGCTTGTTGCAGCCATGCTGCGCAGCAATGCCTTCGTCGTGCCGCAGCATAATGCGCCCGAAACCGCGCTCGCGTTCAAGATCGATTCGGCCCAGGTGCCCGGCCTGCCGCGGCCGGTGCCGTGGCGCGAGATCTTCGTCTATTCGCGCCGGGTCGAGGGTATCCACCTGCGCGCCGGCCCGGTCGCACGCGGCGGCCTGCGCTGGTCAGATCGCCGCGACGACTTCCGCACCGAGATCCTCGGGCTGATGAAAGCGCAACGCGTCAAGAATGCGGTGATCGTGCCGACCGGCGCCAAGGGCGGCTTCTATCCCAAGCGTCTGCCCGATCCCGCGGCCGACCGCGAGGGCTGGCTGGCCGAGGGCAAGGCCAGCTACCAGGTCTTCATCCGCACCTTGCTGTCGATCACCGACAACATCCAGGGCGGCAAGGTCGTCCACCCCAAGAGCGTCGTCATCCGCGACGGCGAGGATCCCTATTTCGTCGTCGCCGCCGACAAGGGCACGGCGACCTTCTCCGACACGGCCAATGCCCTGGCCGAAGAGAAGGACTTCTGGCTCGACGACGCCTTCGCCAGCGGCGGCTCGAAGGGCTACGACCACAAGGCCATGGGCATCACCGCGCGCGGCGCTTGGCTGTCGGTCCGCCGTCACTTCCTCGAACGCGGGGTCGACGTGCAGAGCGAGTCGGTGCGCGTCGTCGGCTGCGGCGACATGTCGGGCGACGTCTTCGGCAACGGCATGCTGCTGTCGAAGGCCTTGAAGGTCGTCGCCGCCTTCGACCACCGCCATGTCTTCCTCGATCCCGATCCCGATCCGGCGAAGAGCTGGGCCGAGCGCGACCGCATGTTCGCACTGCCGCGCTCGTCTTGGGACGACTACGACAAGGGGCTGATCTCGAAGGGCGGCGGCGTCTTCCCGCGGTCGCTCAAGTCGATCCCGCTGAGCCCCGAGATCCGCGCGGTGCTCGACATCGAGGCCGAGAGCACCGATCCCGAAACCTTGATCTCGGCGATCCTCAAGGCCCCGGTCGACCTGCTGTGGTTCGGCGGCATCGGCACCTATGTGAAGGCCGCGGGTGAGAACAACGTCCAGGTCGGCGATCCGGCCAACGACGGGCTGCGGGTCGACGGGCGCGAGGTGCGCGCGCATGTCATCGGCGAGGGCGCCAACCTCGGCTGCACCCAGGCCGGGCGGATCGAGTTCGCGCTTGCCGGTGGCCGGATCAACACCGACTTCATCGACAATTCGGCGGGCGTCGACTGTTCGGACAACGAGGTCAACATCAAGATCGCGCTGGCTTCGGCGAAGCGCGACGATCGCCTGACGGAGAAAGCCCGGGTCAAGCTGCTCGGCGACATGACCGACGACGTCGCCGAATTGGTCTTGGAAGACAACAGGTTGCAGGCACTCGGCCTGTCGATCGCCGAGGCGCCGGGACCGGCGGCGACGCCGAGCTACATCCGCGTGATCGAGATGCTCGAAGAGCGCGGCCAGCTTGACCGCAAGACCGAGGGCCTGGCCGACAACGAGACGCTGGCACGCCGCGCGGCCGAGGGTTTCGGCCTGTCGCGCCCCGAACTCGCGGTGCTGCTGTCGAGCGTCAAGCTCGCGGTCCAGGCGGGATTGGAAGACTCTTCGCTGCCCGACGACCCCGGCTTGACAGCCGACCTGCTTGCCGCGTTCCCGCCGCAGATGCGGCGAAAGTTCGAGGACGACATCCTCTCGCACCGGCTGCGGCGCGAGATCATCGCCACCAAGCTGGCCAACCGCATGATCAACCGGCTGGGCATCGTCCACCCGCTCGAACTCGTCGAGCAGGAAGGCGCGACCCTGGCGCAAGTCTGCGCGGGCTTCGTCGCCGCCGAGCGGCTGTTCGGCATGGACAAGGTCTGGCAGGCGATCGAGACCGGCGACATGCCCGAGGCCGCGCGCATCCAGCTGTTCGATCGCGCCGCCGCGGCGCTGCGTCCGCAGATCGCCGACCTGCTGCGCACGGGCAGCGGGCAGACCCATCCCTCGGTGCTGATCGAGGCGCTCAAGCCCGGGGTCGACCAGCTCGCCAAGGCCGCGCAGAAGCTGCTCGGCAGCGAGGGCCGCGCGAGCTCGACGCGGCTGCGCGGCGAGCTCGTCGCCACGGGTGCGCCCGAGGCCGAGACCGGCATGGTCGCGCACGTCTTCGACATGGACGGCGCGGTCGGCCTGGCCAGCCTCGCGAGCAGTATCGGCGTCACCGCGACCGCGCTGACCGCGGGCTTCATCGATCTCGGCGCGCGGCTCGGGCTCGACTGGGCCCAGGCCGCGGCGGTGCGGATGAATCCGTCGGATTCGTGGGAGCGCCTGCTCGTCGCCGGCCTCGCGCGCGATTTCCAGCAGATGCGGCTCGATTTCCTCCACCGCGCGGTGACCAAGAAGGGCGATCCGATCGCCGCGGTCGATCGCTGGGCCGAGGCGCAGTCGGGCGCGGTGCGCCAGTTCCGCGCGATGATCGCCCGGGCGCAAACCGCCGTGGCGGTATCGCCGGCGATCCTCGCGCAGCTCGCCAGCCAGGCGAGGAACCTGCTGGCGCGGTAAGCGGCCCATCCTCCCCGTTCCGGGGAGGATGGGCGCTTTGCCTCTCGCAACCTATGATCCACAAAGGATCACAATCCGATAGTACCCCCATTGACGCGGCTCCCGATTTCGCCAATCGAGCGCGGATGGATAAAGCAGACGTCGTCATCGTAGGTGCGGGTCATGGCGGGGCGCAGTGCGCCATCGCGCTGCGCCAGGGGGGTTTCACCGGGTCGATCGTGATGATCGGGCGCGAGCCCGAGCCGCCCTATGAGCGCCCGCCGCTGTCGAAGGAATACTTCGCGCGCGAGAAGACCTTCGACCGGCTCTACATCCGTCCGCCCGCCTTCTGGGAAGAGAAGGACGTCCACCTCCACCTCAACACCGAAGTCACCGCGGTCGATCCCGCGGCCAATCAGGTCACCCTCTCGAACGGCAAGACCCTGGGCTACGGCAAGCTCGTCTGGGCGACCGGCGGCGATCCGCGGCGCCTGTCGTGCCCGGGTTCGGACCTCGCCGGCCTGCACCCCGTGCGCACCCGCGCCGACTGCGACCAGCTGATGGGCGAGATCGACGGCGGCGTGAAGAACATCGTCGTGATCGGCGGCGGCTACATCGGCCTCGAGGCCGCGGCCGTGCTGACCAAGCTCGGCTGCCAGGTCACCCTGCTCGAGGCCCTGCCGCGCGTGCTCGCGCGCGTCGCCGGCGAGGAACTCTCGGCCTTCTACGAGAAGGAACACCGCGACCACGGCGTCGACCTGCGCACCGGCGTGGCGGTCGAGGGCCTGGTCGGAGAAGGCCGCGTCACCGGCGTCCAGCTCGCCGACGGCACCGTCCTCCCCGCCGACGCGGTGATCGTCGGCATCGGCATCGTCCCCGCGGTCGGCGCGCTGATCGCCGCCGGCGCTTCGGGCGGCAACGGCGTCGACATCGACGAATATTGCCGGACCTCGCTGCCCGACGTCTATGCGATCGGCGACTGCGCGGCTTTCGCCGTCGACTATGCCGGCGGCACGGTGATGCGCGTCGAATCGGTGCAGAACGCCAACGACCAGGCGACCTGCGTCGCCAAGGCGATCCTCGGCGACGAGAAGCCCTACAAGGCCTTCCCCTGGTTCTGGTCGAACCAGTATGACCTGCGCCTGCAGACCGCGGGCCTCTCGGTCGGCTTCGACCAGACCGTGCTGCGCGGCAGTCCCGACGACCGCGCCTTCTCGGTGGTCTACCTCAAGGGCGGCAAGGTCATCGCGCTCGACTGCGTCAACATGGTCAAGGACTACGTCCAGGGCCGCAAGCTGGTCGAAGCGGGCGCCAGCCCCGACCTCGCCCAGCTCGCCGACGCGAACGTGCCGCTCAAGGAACTGCTGTAATCCGCTGCCCCCGCCCAAGCGGGGGCACGGTCAGACCGGCGGCAGGCCAGGATTCAGAACCCAACCCGCTCGTGCTGAGCTTGTCGAAGCACCAAGCGCCACAGTCGCGCCAACACCCTTCGACAAGCTCAGGGTGAGCGGGGTTGGTTTTACGACCCGGATCCCGCAATGTCTCAGAACAGCTCGAACTGGTAGTCGGCCAAGGTCTGCGTCAGATCGCGGCGATAGCTGCCGGCATAGGAGTGTCCGTCGCAGGCACCCGTCTGCGTCACGGTGATCGCCAGCGGCGTCGGCACCAGGCGCAAGGTGCAGGCCTTGGGCAGCGGGGCACCGTTGGCGTCGCCCATTTTCACGACCATCGCGTTCGGCCCGTCCCACAGCGCGGCGCGATCCTCGTCGAGCGAGGCCACGTTCCTGTCGGGCAGCTTGAACACACGCAGCGCATAGCCGTTGGCGCGCCGCGGCGTCAGCAGCAGCTTGCGGCCGTCGGCGGCGAGATAGACGCCGCTGTGCACGTAGGAACCGCTCTCGACGTCCTCGGTCCGGTGCAGCATTTCCTCGCGGATGCAATCGCGCAAGACAGTGGGGTCGGCATCGAGCGTACAGCCGCCGTTGTCGTCGACGCCGATCGCGCGGAAAGCGCTGAGCCAGGCGGCCTGGTCGCGGCGCACATAGGCGGCGATCGCGCCGTTCCAGGCGGTCAGCGCCGCAGCATAGGCCGCAGCAATCCGCCCATCGTATTCGCGCATCTGCGGATCGGCGCAGATGATCTTGTCGAGCCGCGTCGTCGCCTTGCCGCAGTCGATGCCGCGCGCCTCGGCCGCGGGGGCCAGGGCGACCAGCCCGATCAACAGGACCAAAGATTTCGCCAGAACGGTCTTCATGCCACCACCCTCCCCGGATCGTCGCAACCCGCCCCAGGCTAACCCGGCGTCCCGCGCCAGGGCAAGTCGCAAGGCGGCGCATTGCCGCCGGCCGGCCGCACCGCGCAGGATCGCCGCACCGTCTGCCGGAGGCCGCCCATGCGTTTCGCTTCGTTCGCCCTGTTTTCCCTAGCACTCGCCCTGCCCGCTGCCGCCCAGGCCGAGACCACCCATTTCCCGATCGTCCGGCCCGGTGCGCCGACCACGGCCGGACCGCCGTTCAGCGCGGCGGTGCAGGTCGGCGACACGCTCTACATCTCGGGCTCGACCGACACCGATCCCGCCACGGGCAAGCCGCCGACCGACCCGCGCGCCGGCGCCAAGCTGCTGATGGACGGCCTCGTGCGCACCCTGACGCGCGCCGGCATGACCACCGACGACCTCGTCTGGGTGCAGATCTTCGCCAGCGACCTCGCCAACTATGCCGTGTTCAACGAAGTCTACCGCACCTATTTCAAGGGCCCCCTGCCCGCGCGCGCCTTCATCGGCGCGGGGAGCCTGCTGGGCGGGGCGAACTTCGAGATCATGGGAATCGCGGCGAAGGAGAAGAAGTAGTTCGCGCTATATCCTTCCTACGCCCATTCCCAGATCATCACACATCAACGCCGTCGCCCCTGCGAAGGCAGGGGCCCAGCCGCGTTCTCGTTCTGACGGGGGTGGGCCTGAAGGCTCCGTCGGTTAGGCCCCTGCCTTCGCAGGGGCGACGAGAGACTAGCGATGTTCGCAGAGCCGTAAGGCCGCCCAATCGGCGGCTTCGGCGACGACCGGATCGGGATCGGCGCGCAGCGCTTCCACTTGGGTCGCCAAAGCCAAGTCGCCGCTGTTCCCCGCGGCGATCAGGCAGTTGCGGACGAAACGGTCGCGGCCGATGCGCTTGATCGGCGAGCCCGAGAACAGCGCGCGGAAGCCCGCGTCGTCGAGCGCGAGCAATTCGTCGAGCCGCGGCGCGACGAGTTCGGCGCGTGGCAGGAACTGGCGCATGGCATGCGCCTCGTCGGCGAACTTGTTCCACGGGCAGGCGGCCAGGCAATCGTCGCAGCCGTAGATGCGGTTGCCCAGAGCCTCGCGGAACTCCTCCGGGATCGGGCCTTTGTGCTCGATCGTCAGGTAGGAGATGCAACGCCGCGCATCGAGCCGGTAAGGCGCGGGGAAAGCCTGGGTCGGGCAGGCGTCCTGGCAGGCGCTGCACGAACCGCAGCGATCCTCGCCGGGTTCGTCGAGAGGCAGCGCGAGCGTCGTGTAGATCGCGCCGAGGAACAGCCAGGAGCCGTGCTCGCGGCTGACCAGGTTGGTGTGCTTGCCCTGCCAGCCGAGCCCGGCCGCCTCGCCCAGCGGCTTTTCCATGACCGGCGCCGTATCGACGAAGACCTTGACGCCGATCTCGCCCAGCCCGCGCTTCTTCGCCGTCTCGACCAGCCAGCGCGCCAGCGCCTTGAGCGCCTTCTTGACGACGTCGTGGTAATCCTTGCCTTGCGCATAGACCGATATCCGCGCGCGATCGGGATGCGCGGCGAGCGCCGTCGGATCGGTCGCCGGCGCATAGGACATGCCGAGGCCGATCACGCGCTGCGCCTCGGGCCAGAGCCCCTGCGGCGAGCGGCGGTGGTGCGCGCGCTCGGCCATCCAGTCCATCGAGCCGTGCATGCCCTCGGCCAGCCAGTCCTCGAGCGCCAGCGCCGTGCGCGCGTTCTCGCTCGCCGGCGCGACGCCGAAAGCCGCGAAGCCCAGCCGCGCCGCTTCCGCCGCCAGGTCGGCGCGCAGTTCGGTCATGACTTCGGGATTAACCAAACTCGATCAGGCTCCTATTCACACGCCACGATTAATCGCGCAGGCTATGAAGATGGACGTAGGGGATCGGGCCGGAACCGGCAACTTGGGTGCCACGGGCGAGCGACCGCTGGCGATCGAGGCGCGCGGCCTGGTCAAGCGCTTCGATGGCTTCACCGCGGTCGACGGGGTGGACCTGGCCGTGCCCGAGGGCGCGATCTACGGCATCCTCGGCCCCAACGGCGCGGGCAAGACCACGACCCTGCGCATGCTGCTGGGTATCATCGACCCCGACGCCGGCCTGCGCCGCGTGCTCGGCGCCGAACGGCCGCACGACGTCGCCCATGCCATCGGCTACCTGCCCGAGGAGCGCGGGCTCTATCCGGCGATGAAGGCCTATGAGGCGATCGCCTTCGTCGGCGCGCTGCGCGGCCTGCCGCTGGCCGAAGGGCGCAAGCGCGGCAAGGCGCTGCTCGAGGAGCACGGCCTCGGCTATGCGATCGATCGCCAGATCCGCCAGCTCTCCAAGGGTATGGCGCAGCAGGTGCAGATCCTCGGCACCTTGGTGCATGAGCCGAAGCTGGTGATCTTCGACGAGCCTTTCTCGGGCCTCGACGCGCTCAACCAGGGCAAGCTCGAGAAGATGATGCGCGGGCTCGCCGAAAAGGGCACGACGGTGATCTTCTCGACCCACGTCATCGCCCACGCCGAGCGGCTCTGCGACGAGGTCGCGATCATCGCCGGCGGCAAGGTGCCCTTCGCCGGGCCGGTCGATGTCGCGCGCGACCGCATCCGCCCGCAGGTGCGGCTCGAAACGCGCGCCGACGACGGCACCTGGCGCGCCGCCCTGCCCGCCGACGTGCGGCGCGAGGGGCGGTTCTGGAACTTCATCCTGCCCGAGAGCGGCATCGAGCCGCTGTTGCGCGCGCTGATCGAAGGCGAGGCCGGGATCCTCTCGCTGTCGATCGAGCGCGCCGGGCTGCACGACGCCTTCGTCGCCATCGCCGGCGAGGCCGCGGCGCGCGCGCTCGAGGAAGGCACCAGCGAGGAGCAGCGCGCATGACCCCGCATCCCGCCCAGGGCCGCCTGTCGACCTTCGCCGCCGCGCTGGTGATCGCCCGGCGCGATTTCACCGCGATCCTGTTCAGCCGCAGCTTCATCTTCTTCCTTATCGGGCCGCTGTTCCCGGTGATCGTCGGCGTGCTCGCCGGCGGGATCGGCCAGCAGGTCCACGAGAGCGCCGCGCAGCCCGTGCTCGGCGTGGCCATGCGCGCGGCCGATGCCGACGCGATGATCGCCGCGCGCAAGGCGCTCGACCCGCGGATCGGCGCGAACCTGCCCGAATTCGTGGTGATCCGCCGGCTCGCGCCGGGCGAGCCTTTCGATCCGGCCGAAGCGCTCAAGGGCACTGGCGCCAACCTCGCGGCGATCGCCAGCGGCTCGCCCGCGGCGCTGGTGCTGACGGGCCCCAAGGAGCGCATCGAATGGTGGCAGGGGCCGGTCTCGGTCGTCGCGGCCGAGGCGCTCGGCCGCGGGCCCAAGACCTACCCGACCGTTTCGCTCGCGAGCACGAAGACCACCACCACCGCCGACAAGACCGACACCCGCATGCGCACGGCGCAGGCCGGGCAGACCCTGCTGTTCCTGCTGACGATGCTGCTGGCGGGCATGGTCCTGTCGAACCTCGTCGAGGAGAAGGGCAACAAGATCATCGAGATCCTGGCCGCGGCGATCCCGATGGATGCGGTGTTCTTCGGCAAGCTCTTCGCCATGCTCGGGGTCTCGCTGGTCGGCATCGCGGTCTGGGGCGCGACCGGCGGGCTGATCGTGCTGGCCGGCGGGCAGTCGCTCGAAAGCCTCGCCGATCCCGCGGTCGGCTGGCCGCTTTTCTTGGCGCTGGGGGCGATCTACTTCGCCCTGGCCTATCTGCTGATCGGCTCGGTCTTCCTGGCGATCGGCTCGATGGCGACGACCGTGCGCGAAGTGCAGACCCTGTCGATGCCCGCGACGATGCTGCAGCTCTTCGTGTTCTTCTTCGCCACCTATGCGATGACGCGCCCGGGCTCACCGGTCGAGCTCGCCGCGGTGCTGGTGCCGTTCTCGTCGCCCTTCGCCATGCTCGCGCGCGCGGCGCAGGACAGCGCGGTCTGGCCGCATCTCGCGGCGATCGGCTGGCAGGTGCTGTGGGTCGTGCTGCTGGTGCGCGCGGGCTCGCGGCTGTTCCGCAAGCGCGTGATGAAGTCGGGGCCGCAGGGGACCAAGCCGAAGCGGCGCGGCCTGTTCGCACGCAAGGCGCGCGCCTGACGCGCAGGATTGACGATTCGGCGGACGCCACCGATCTTGCAGTCATGGACGCCGTTCCCTCGCTTGGCCGCCGCCGCTTCCTGATCGGGCTCGCCGCTTCGGCCGCGCTGCCCGCGCTTGCCGCCTGCGGCAGCGACCCGGCCCAGGCCGCAGCCTTTCCGGTCAGCTACAGCGATGCCGAATGGCGCCGCCGGCTGACCCCCGCGCAGTTCCACGTGCTGCGCGAGCACGGCACCGAAAGCCCGGGTACCTCACCGCTGAACCGGGAGCACCGCCGCGGCACCTTCGTCTGCGCGGCCGACGGCAACCCGCTGTTCGCCTCTTCGACCAAGTTCGAGAGCGGCACCGGCTGGCCGAGCTTCTATCGCCCGCTGGCACGCGCGATCGGCACGACGCGCGACCGCTCCTTGGGCATGGTGCGCACCGAAGTGCACTGCGCGCGCTGCGGCGGCCACCTCGGCCACGTCTTCGACGACGGGCCGGCGCCGACGGGCCTGCGCTATTGCATGAACGGCGTGGCGATGCAGTTCCGCCCCGCCTGAGCCGGGCTCAGGCGATGCGGCGCGTCACCACCGAGGCCTGCGGCGCTTCGAGCGGCCGGTTAACCGGCTGCAGCTGCGCCGCGAGCTTGGCGAGTTCGTCGAAGGTGAAGACCTGCTGGAACACGAGGCCATAGGCCGTGGCCGAGCGCCAGGTGACACTGCCGGTCAACGACGGGAAGCCCTTGGCCGAGATGCGCAGCTTCTGGCGGATCGCCAGCGGCAGGTCGGTCTCGATCCGCGCGCCTTCGCGCGAGAGATCGCGGATCCGCGCCTCGGCGCTTTTGCCGTCGACCTCGAGCGTGGCGGGAAATTCGATCCGCAGGCGCAGCGCGCGCTTGGGATAGGGGCTGGCCTCGGCGATGAAGTCCTGGACGTCGATCCAGTCGGCGAAACGGAAGCCCGCATGATCGCCGCCTTCCCAGACGCGCTCGAGCTCGAAGCGTTCGCCCGAGGACAGTTCGAGCGTGAACGCGGGAATCTGCGGCAGCGGGTGGAAGGTGCGCAGCCGCACGCCGCTGGCCGAGACGTCGCGGATGATGCAGAGGTATTCGCCGTGATCGCAGATCAGCTTGGCGCTGCGGATCAGCAGCGTGAAACGCGGTGCCGCGCGCAGATCCTCGACGGAAATCTCCGTCGTCCGCCCGGGCCCCTGGTTCGATTGCGCTTCGTCCATTCCGCACCTGATCGTTGCCCGAACGGCGCGTACACCCGCGCCGTCGTAACCGATTTCACACCGGAGGATATGCGATCCGACCTAATGTCTTATTAATTCGCGCTTCAGGACTCGAACGGGCGGGCGCCGCTAAAGAAGAAGAGCCCGGCAGCCTAGGCTACCGGGCCCCGAAAAGACTAAGCAAGCACGATCAGAACTTGTAGCCGACCGTACCGCCGAAGGTCAGTGGTTCACCGATCGGCGCATAGGTGCGCGTCGTCGGGCGGTAGTGTACCTTGTAGATCTTGTTCGTCAGGTTGTTGCCCCAGACGCGAACGTAGAAGTGGTCGGTCGGATCGGTCCAGGTGACCGATGCGTTGACGAGGGCATAGGCCCCCTGCCGCGCGCGCTGCTCGTTTGCCCGCGCGAGGTAGGGCTGGCCGGCAGCCCCAGCAGCCGTGAAGATCTGCTGGTTGTTCGGGGCGACGCCGCCCCCGCCCGCGGCGGCCAGGCGCGCGGTGTAGGAGGCGTCGGTTTCGCCACCCCAGATCGACGCGTCGGTCACGACGTAGCTGGTGGTGTACTTGAGGTTGGCCGCGAAGGTCAGCCCGCCGTCACCCTGCGGCACCTTGTATTCGAGCCCGACGAAGCCCGAGAAGTCCGGCGCGCGCACCATCTGCATGCCCGAGATGTCCTGCCAGGCCGGCGGAATGAACACGTTGGTCATGCCGCGCAGCGGATCGGCCGAATTCGGGAAGGCCGGCGTGGCCGCCGGGTTGACCGAGGTCCCGCGATAGTAGGCACCGTCGCCATAGCGTGCGTGCAGCCAGGTGGCGCCGGCGTTGATCTTGAAGTCGGGCGTCACGTTGAAGCTGAAGTTGCCCTCGATGCCCTTGATCCGGGCCTCGGGGATCGTCTGCAGCAGCACGCCGGTCACGCCGTTGACGAACTGGACAGAGCTGACCTGGAGATCGTGGTACTTGTAGTAGAAGCCGGCGAGATCGAAGCTGTAATTGCTGCCCGCGCCCTTGATGCCGACTTCGAAGGCGTCGATCGTCTCCTGGCCGATCTGACCGAACTGCTTCCAGGTGGCGGCATTGTCGAACGGAATGACGCCGTTCCATTCGCCCGCCTTGAAGCCCTGCGAATAGCTGGCGTAGACGTTCATGCGCGGCGCGATCTCATAGCGGAGCGAGGCGCGCGGGGTGAACTTGCTATAGGTCGATCCGTTGGCCGCGTTGTAGTTCTGCCCGCGTGTGCCGCCGAACGGCACGGTGATCGCCGTCGCGCCCAACGCCGCGCAGCCCGTCAGGACGGCGCAGTACGAGGTCTTCACCGCGGTGATGTCCTGCGTTTCCTTGCTGTAGCGGCCGCCCACGTTGAGGCTGAGCTTGTCGCTCATGTGGAAGGTCGCATCGAAGAACAGCGCGAAGGCTTCCTTCTTGCGCGCATAGTCGCTGGTCGAGGCGAGGCGATAGGATGAGAACGGCGTCCCCGGGCCCGAGGTGGCGGTGTTCGGGAACACGTAGTTGGCGTTCTCGCGACCCTTCCCGAACTTCTCCTTGTTCTGGAAGTAGGTGCCGCCGAGGATCAGATCGAGGTTCTCGATGGCGTTGATCGTGAAGTCGACGTTCTCCTGCCAGGTATCCTCATAGATCAGCGAGTCCGAGATCGTGTCGTTGGCGGCGCCGGTGAGACCGAAGGCGCTGTAGCGACCGTCGGAATCGTAAGTCGTCACCAGGGTCGAGTGCTGGTAGCCGGTGACCGAGCGCAGGACGCCGATGCCGGTATCGAGTTCGAGCTTGAGCGCGCCTTCGTGCTGCTTGAAGTCGAGCACGGCGGCGTCTTCGGAAACCTCGCCCAGGTTGCGCGGGGTGAAGCCCGCGGTCAGGTTCTCGAACGGGGTGAAGAAGGCACCGCGCGGATCGTTGGCGCGCGTGTAGTTGTAAGACAGCGTCGCCGTCAGCGCGCCCATCTCACCCTTGAGCTTGGCGCGGATCGATTCCTGCTCGAGCCCGAAGGTGCGGCCGTCGGTCTTGGTCGTGTCGGTGAGGCTGACCTTCTTGTAGTAGCCGTCGGTCTTGCGATAGGTACCGGCGATGCTGAAGCCGACGTTCTCGCTCAGCGGCCCCGAGATGTAGCCGCGCGCACGGCGATCGTCGAAGCGGCCATAGGTCACCTCGACATTGCCCTTCATGTCGCTGGTCGGATCGAGCGTATCGAGCAGGATCGCGCCGCCGGTCGCGTTGCGGCCGTAGAGCGCGCCCTGCGGGCCCTTGAGCACCTGGACGCTCTGCACGTTGGGCAGGTCCATGTTCAGGATCTGCGGGGTGATCTGGTAGAGACCGTCGACCCAGAGCGCGACGTTGTTCTCGTACGAGCCCGAGTTCGTCGTGGTGACGCCGCGGATCGCCGGCTGCGGATAGGTGCCGCTGTTGTTGAGCGAGAAGCCCGAGGTCACGTTCTGCAGGTCGCGCACGCTGTTGACGCCGAGTGCGCTCAGCGTTTCGGGCGTGACGACGGTAACCGTCATCGGCACGTCCTCGAGCGCTTCCGCGCGACGCTGCGCGGTCACGACGATCGTGTTGTTGTCGACGCTGGCTTCCTCGGCAGCCTGGGCAAAGGCCGGGCTGGCGAGGAACGGCGTGGTCAGGGCCGTGGCGCCGATCAGGGCGATCCACCGGCGGCGTGATTCGAATCTGTTCTTATGTGTTTTCATTGCATCCTCCCCTTCTTTGTCATTCGATTATGTCGAATTCTCCTCACGCACGGGTCCGCGCGCGCAATCGCGCGGGATTCGAGACCCGATATTGAGCTGGTGCGGACGGCGGGACTCGAACCCGCACTGGGATACCCAAGCGGATTTTAAGTCCGCTGCGTCTACCATTCCGCCACGTCCGCGGGGCGCTGCAACGCCGTCTCTCGCAGACGGGTGGGCCGGTAGCAACCGTCCACTATCGGCTCACCCGACGTTCAGGCGAGCACGCATTTCCTTACCCGGCTTGAAATAGGGCACCCGCTTCTCGGGCACGTCGACCGTATCGCCGGTGCGCGGGTTGCGGCCCTTGCGGGCTTCGCGCTGGCGCGTCGAGAAGGCGCCGAAGCCGCGCAGCTCGACCCGGCCGCCTTGCGCCAGGCTTTCGGTCACCTCGTCGAAGAAGGTATCGACCGCGCGCTCGACGTCCTCGATGCGCAGTTCGGGATTCTCCTTGGCCAAGGCCTGCAGAAGCTCGGATCGGATCATAAGATGAGTACCCCTTAACCGTGACCCGGACCTTTCGCGAAAAGGTCCCCCGCCCGGACGGCCATCCCCGCCATTCTCGTGCAGAAGCAAAATGCCACTTTGGTGTCGTATTCGCAACATGGAAAGCTGGAACGCCGGGGTTAAGTCGCCCAATTTTACCGCTGCGTATCATTTCGGTGACGCGCGCGAGCATGAGAACGGCGTTTTCACCGCAGCGCGCTTTTCTAGCGCGAAAACAGCGGCTATCCTGCGCGATTACCGCCTTGTCGAAGGACCCTCCCCACCCATGAAGCACCCGCGCCGATGAAGCCGATGTCCCTGTGGAACGAAGGCGACTGGATCGCCGCGATCGGCGCGCTGTCGCTTTTCGTCTTCCTCGGCATCGGCGCCCTGATCGCCACGCGTAAGAGCGACGATTTCGCCGGCCACCCACGCGGACTCTTCGTGCTGTTCTATGCCGAGATGTGGGAGCGCTTCTCCTACTACGGTATGCGCGCGTTGCTGATCCTTTATCTGACCAAGTTCTGGCTGTTCGGCGACGGCAAGGCCAACCTGATCTACGGCGCCTATACCAGCCTGGTCTACATCACCCCGGTGCTCGGCGGCTATCTGGCCGACCGCTATCTCGGCCAGCGCAAGGCCGTGGTCTTCGGCGGCGTCCTGCTCGCGCTGGGCCATCTGTTCATGGCCTATGAGGGCATCCAGGGCGCGACCGACCCGCTGGTCAAGCAGAGCGACCCGGCGATCAGCGTGTTCTGGGCAGCGCTCGCGCTGATCATCGTCGGCTCGGGCTTCCTCAAGGCGAACATCTCGGTGATCGTCGGCCAGCTCTACGGCCTGCGCGACACCCGCCGCGACGCGGCCTACACGATCTTCTACATGGGCGTGAACGTCGGCGCCTTCCTCGGCACGATCCTCGTCGGTTATCTCGGCGAGACGATCGGCTGGTCGTGGGGCTTCGGCCTCGCCGGCATCGGCATGGTGCTGGGCCTGATCGTCTTCATGCTCGGCAAGCCCGCGCTCAAAGGCCAGGGCGAGCCGCCGCGGCCGCTGTTGGGCAACCACGAATGGCTGCTCTACGCCGTGGGCGTCGGCGCGGTCGTGGTGATCTGGTTCCTGATCCAGTACCAGGGCGTGATCCAGGGCCTGCTGATGGTGAGCGGCGTGGCCATGCTCGGCTACACGCTCTACGAAGCCTTCAAGCTGCCCAAGGAACCGCGCGAGCGCATGTTCGCGATCCTGTTCCTGATCGCGCTCAATCCGATCTTCTGGGGCCTGTTCGAGCAGGCCGGCGGCTCGCTGAGCCTCTACACCGACCGCTTCGTCGACCGCCAGGGCGTGCCGACCAGCCTGTTCCAGGCGATCAACCCGATCTACATCGTCGTCTTCGGCCCGGTCTTCGCCGCGCTGTGGCAGTGGCTCGGCCGCAAGGGACTCGAACCCTCGGCCCCGGCCAAGTTCGGCCTGGCGCTGGTCCAGGTCGGACTCTCGTTCCTGGTCTTCGTCTGGGGCGCCCGCGCCGTGGGCCTGGAGGCGATGACCCCGGTCATCTTCGTCTTCCTGATCTACCTGCTGGCGACCACGGGCGAGCTGTGCCTCTCGCCGGTCGGCCTCTCGGCGATGACCCGGCTGGCGCCGGTGCACCTGGGCTCCTTCATCATGGGCGCCTGGTTCTACATGACCGCGGTCGGCAACTTCGTCGCGGGCAAGATCGGCGAGGCCACCGGCGGCGAGAGCGGCGAGATGTCGAAGGAACTGACCCTGGGCATCTACGAGCAGATCGGCTGGATCACGATCGGCGTCGCCGTGGTCGTATTGATCCTGTCGCGCTGGGTGAAGCGCTGGATGCACCTCGACACGCTCGAAGACCGCGTCACCCCGGCCGACCAGGCGAGCGTGCCCGGTGGTGGCGAGGGTGAGGCGGCTGCGGTCGGCCTGCCCAAGGCCTGAGACGGTCGGGGGCCTGAGACGGTCGGGGGCTTTCGCCCCCGACAACCTCCGTCCGACCTAGTCCCGGGGCTGGCTGACCGCGACGATCGTCAGGCGGCGTTCGTGACCGTCGCGATCGGGCCAGACGATCGACTGCCCCGTGCCGAGCCCGATCAGCCCGGCACCGACCGGCGTCAGGATCGAGATCCGGCCAGTGGCGATGTCGGCCTCGCGCGGGAAGACGATCTCGACGGTGCGATCGGCACCGCTGGCCTCGTCGACGAATTCGACGCGCGCGCCCATCGTCACCACGTCGGGCGCGATCGCCTGACGGGCGTGCAGGGTCGCGCGGCTGATCTCCTCGATCAGCATCGCGCTGACGTCGGGAAGCCGGTCCTCCACGCTGAGCGCGAGGTTCGAGAGCGCCTCGGCCTCGCTGTCGATCATATGTATCGGGGGCCGCGGTGCGGCCTTCTGCGTCTTCATGCCTGAATACCTTCCGGAGAGCGCGCGATCACGCGCGCGGGGATCGCTGGTCACCCCGGGCTCGGGGCGCGCGGCTCCGGAACCCGGGGCTAGATGCCCGCGAGAAGCTGACCCCCGTGGAGGCGGAAACGGCTGGAAACGACCGGGTTCGGCATGACGTGATGATGCGATGCGACGGGCGCGGAGTCAAACGAGCCGACGGCGGCTCGCCGGCTCAGGCCCGCGCTTCGCTGACCCCGGCGCTGTTGTGGCGCAGCGCCTTGAGCACCGTATCGACGATCTGCGGCGCGTTGAGGCCGGCGGTGTCGTACTGCTTGTCGGGCGCGTCGTGATCCTGGAACACGTCGGGCAGACGCATCGTGCGGATCTTGAGGCCCGCATCGGTCAGCCCCTCGTCGCTGGCCATGGTCAGGACGTGCGCGCCGAGGCCGCCGATCGAGCCTTCCTCGATCGTGATCACGACCTCGTGCGTGGCGATCAGCTTGCGGATCAGCTCGTCGTCGAGCGGCTTGACGAAGCGGAGGTCGGCGACGGTGGTCGACAGGCCCTTGGCCTCGAGCTGGTCGGCCGCCTTGAGCGCTTCGGCGAGGCGCGTGCCGAGCGAGAGCAGCGCGATCTTGCTGCCCTGCCGGACCACGCGGCCCTTGCCGATCGCGAGCCGTTCGGGCTTCTCGGGCAGCGGTACGCCCGTGCCGTTGCCGCGCGGATAGCGGAAGGCGATCGGGCCGCTGTCATGGCAAGCGGCAGTGTGCGTCATGTGCACGAGCTCGGCCTCGTCGGCCGCGGCCATGACCACCATGTTGGGCAGGCTCGCCAGATAGGTCACGTCGAACGAACCCGCATGGGTCGCGCCGTCGGCACCGACCAGGCCGGCGCGGTCGATCGCGAAGCGCACGGGCAGGTTCTGGATCGCGACGTCGTGGACCACCTGGTCGTAGGCGCGCTGGAGGAAGGTCGAATAGATCGCGCAGAACGGACGCATGCCCTGCGCGGCGAGGCCCGCGGCGAAGGTCACCGCGTGCTGCTCGGCGATGCCGACGTCGAAGGCGCGATCGGGGAAGGTCTGCTCGAACTTGTCGAGCCCGGTGCCCGAGGGCATCGCCGCGGTGATCGCGCAGACCGTCTGGTCGCGCGTGGCCTCGGCGATCAGCGCCTGGGCGAAGACGTTGGTATAGCTCGGCGGACCGGCGGCACCCTTGGCCTGCTCGCCGGTGACGACGTTGAACTTCTGCACGCCGTGATACTTGTCGGCGCTCGCCTCGGCCGGGGCATAGCCCTTGCCCTTGGTGGTGACGACGTGGATCAGGCACGGGCCCTCCGCGGCGTCGCGCACGTTCTCGAGCACGGGGATCAGCTGGTCGAGGTTGTGGCCGTCGATCGGGCCGACGTAGTAGAAGCCCAGCTCCTCGAAGAAGGTGCCGCCCATGGCCATGCCGCGGGCGAATTCGTCGGTCTTCTTGGCAGCGCGGTGCAACGGCTCGGGCAGCTTGCGCGAGATGCGCCGCGCGAGGTCGCGGATGCCGAGGAACTGGCGCGAGGAGACGAGCTTGGCGAGATAGGCCGATAGCCCGCCGACCGGCGGCGCGATCGACATGTCGTTGTCGTTGAGGATCACCACCAGGCGGTTGCCCGCCTGCTTGGCGTTGTTCATCGCCTCGTAGGCCATGCCCGCGCTCATCGCGCCGTCGCCGATCACGGCGATGCCGCGGCCCGGTGTGCCCGCGAGCTTGTTGGCGACGGCAAAGCCCAGCGCGGCCGAGATCGAGGTCGAGCTGTGCGCCGCACCGAAGGGATCGTATTCGCTCTCGGAGCGCTTGGTGAAGCCCGAGAGCCCGCCACCCTGGCGCAGGGTGCGGATGCGGTCGCGGCGGCCGGTGATGATCTTGTGCGGATAGGCCTGGTGGCCGACGTCCCAGATCAGCCGGTCGGCCGGGGTGTTGAACACGTAATGGATCGCGACGGTCAGCTCGACCACGCCGAGCCCCGAGCCGAGATGCCCGCCGGTCTGTCCGACGGCGGAAATCGTCTCCAGGCGGAGCTCATCGGCGAGCTGGCGCAAGTGCTCGGGCGCGAGCTTGCGCAGGTCGTCTGGGGTATCGATCGTGTCGAGCAGCGGCGTGGCCGGATCGGCGGTCATTGCATGGCCCTTACACCCTCGATTATCTGGTGTCGATTGAGGCCTTACGCATTATTACCAGAGGCCTGCAAAGGCGCAGAACGAGGGGGGAATGCCAATGTCGTTGCTGTCTGCGAGGCCGATCGCCTTCATCCTGACCGCCGATCGGGCCAAGGCCAAGCCGTTCTACGCGGGCGCGCTGGGGCTGCCGATTCTCTCCGAAGACGATTTCGCGGTGACCTTCGACCTGGGCCAGGGCGCGACGATCCGACTCACCGACCTGCCCGGGCATCAGGGCGCGAACCATACGGTGCTCGGCTGGGGCGTGACCGACATCCGCGCCGCGGCGGCCGAGCTCAAGGCCAAGGGCGTCACCTTCCGCGTCTACGAAGGCTTCGGTCAGGACGAGGATGCGATCTGGAGCCCGCCCGGCGGCGGCGCGCAGGTCGCCTGGTTCACCGATCCCGACGGCAACGTGCTGAGCCTGACGCAGTTCGCCTGATGGAACTCGGCGATCTCGAAGAGTACCTGCACCGCCAGATCCCGCTGTCGGCGGCGATGCAGGTTGCGGTGCGATCGGCCACGCCCGATTCGGTGGTGCTGGCCGCGCCGCTCGCCCCCAACATCAACCACAAGCACACGGCCTTCGGCGGCTCGGTCTCGGCGCTCGGCATCCTCGCCGCCTGGTCGCTGGTGCACCTGCGCCTGACCGCCGCAGGCCTGCGCGGCGAGATCGTCATCCAGTCCAACAGCATGGACTACGACCGCCCGATCGCCGGCGAATTCACCGCGGTCTCGAGCCTGGCCGATCCCGAGGCCTGGCCCGGCTTCATCCGCATGCTCACGCGCAAGAAACGCGCGCGAATCGAGGTGCGATCGGCGCTGGTCCATCGCGGCGAGACCGTCGGCCGGCTGACCGGTCGCTTCGTCGCCTTCCTCGAAAGCGACGCGGCCTGAGATCAGGGCAGGATCGAGAGCTCGACGAAATCGTCCTCGGTCCAGCGCAGGACCGCCTTGTGCTCGCTGTCGGGCAGGACCACGGTGACGTTCAGGCCTTCGCGGAAGCGGCGATTCTGCCGCAGACCGACGAGCTGGGCCCGCCGCCGGTCGCTGCGCACCGCGGGCAGGCCGACCGGCCCGTCGACCGGCCGTGCGAAAGCGATGCCGCATTCGGCGCCCTTTACCCAGGCGACGTGACCGACGAGATCGAGATCGGTGCCGAAGCGCAGCGTGACGCTTTCGCCCACGGCCATCGGCCGGTCGAGCGACAGGCGCACGCCATGGCCCGAAATGTCGCCGCACAGGGCGGCGCCGGCGCCATCGGCACCTGCGACCGAGATCGCGGCGCCGCGCGCGTCGAGCCGCTCGGCCTGGCGGCGGTCACGGCGATGGCGCCGCTCGACGGCATCTGATCCCAAGGGTGTAAGCATGTTCATGCGGCGATCGTCTCCTGCGCGCTCTGCACGGTTTTCGAGCGACGGGTTCTAGCGCCCAAGGCTTTCGACCTCGTTAAGCAGACCAACCCGCGGTTAACCCCCGCCCGCTATTACGTGGGCCATGACCAGCGACCTGTTCACCGCAGAAGCCTTCGCCACGCTCGAGCAAGCCTATCCGAACACGCCGTGCCGGATCGGTCATGGCCTGGTCGGGCATCCGCTGCTCGAACTCGACCGCCTGGCCGAACTCGCCGGCGCGCTTCCCGCAGACAGCGTCGAGCACAACCTGGGCGCCATGCCGATCGGCATCGACCCGCAGGACATTCCCGCGAGCCAGCTCGGCATCGTCGAGACGATCCGCACGATCGACGAGAGCAAGTCCTGGGCCGTGCTCAAGCGGATCGAGCAGGACCCGCGCTATGCCGAGCTGCTCGCCAGCGTGCTCGCGCAGCTCGAGGGCGTGATCCTGCCGCGAACCGGGCCGATGCTCGAGCTCGAAGGTTTCGTGTTCATTTCCTCGCCGGGCTCGATCACGCCGTTCCATTTCGATCCCGAACACAACGTGCTGCTGCAGCTGCGCGGCTCGAAGACGATGACCGTGTTCCCCGCGCACGACGACCGGCTGGCCGATCCGCGCATCCACGAGGCGTTCCACCTCGGCCAGCATCACCGCAACCTGCCCTGGCAGGAGGAATTCGGCGCGGCCGGCCAGGCGATGACGATCCGGCCGGGCCAGGCGCTCTACGTGCCGGTCAAGGCGCCGCACTGGGTGCAGAACGGTCCCGAAGTCTCGATCTCGCTATCGGTCACCTGGCGCTCCGAATGGAGTTTTGCCGAGGCCGATGCGCGCGCGTTCAACCACATGCTGCGCGGGCTGGGCCTGAACCCTGCGAGCCCCGCGCCCTACCCGCATCGCAACCTCGCCAAGTCGCTGGGCCACCGCGCGATCCGCAAGCTGCGCGGCGGCCTGGGCCGCTGACACCGGTGACTCGGGTCTACATCACGATCGATACCGAATATTCGGCGGGCATGGTCGTACGCCAGGGCACCGACTGCCGCGCCGAGAACTTCGCGCGCGCCATCGGCTGCGAGACGCCGTCGGGTCCGGTCGGCGTCGGTTACCAGCTCGACCGGTTCGACCGGCACGGTCTCAAGGCGGTGTTCTTCGTCGATCCGATGCCGGCGCTGGTCTGGGGCGTCGAAGCGATCGCCGACGTCGTCGGCCCGATCGTCGCGCGCGGGCACGACGTCCAGCTCCACCTGCACAGCGAGTGGCTGGCCTTCGCAGGCAACGCCAATCCGCTGGGCACGCGTGTGGGTACGCACATCAAGGACTTCACCTTCGACGAGCAATGCCGCCTGCTCGACTATGCGCGCGACACCTTGGTCGCAGCCGGAGCGCCCGCACCGATCGCCTTCCGCGCGGGCAATTACGGCGCCAACGACGACACCCTGCGCGCGCTCGCCGCGGTCGGCCTGGCCTACGACACCAGCCATTGCCCGGGCATCGCCGGATCGGACTGCGCGATCGGCCTCGGCCCCGACGATCGCCTGCCGGTCGAGCGCTGCGGCGTGATCGAGGTGCCGATCGGCGCGATCGCCACGCGCGGCGGCGGGCTGCGCCACGGCCAGCTCACCGCGCTCTCGGCCGGTGAGATCCTCGCCGCGCTGCGCCACACGCAGGCCGTCGGCGGCGAGAGCTTCACCCTCGTCTCGCACAGCTTCGAGCTCGCCAGCCGCGACCGGCTGCGCACCAATCAGATCGTCAAGCGCCGCTTCGAACAGGTCTGCGCCGGCCTCGCACGAATGCCCGGCGTCACCACCGCGACCTACGCCGACGCGCCGCCCGCCCTGCCCCGCACCGCGGCGGCACAAGGCGTTCTGCCGCACAGCGCCTGGCGCACCGGCCTGCGCCTGGTCGAGCAGGCCGCGGCCAACGTGCTCTACGGAGCCGCCTGATGCGACAGTGGATCGACGACCGCTTCGGAACCCCGCGCGGCGCCGTACGCCTCGGCCTGTCCTATGCCGAGGTCGCGAGCGGCCTGGCGCCGATCCGCCGCCCGCAGCGCGACGAAGTGCGCCGGCTGGTCTTCGTCTGCCACGGCAACATCTGCCGCAGCGCCTATGCCGAAGCCCTGGCCCAGCGCGCGGGCTATGCCACGGCCTCGTTCGGTCTCTCGACCAGCACCGGCAGCCCCGCGCACCCGCCGATCGCCGCGATCGCGGCCGAGCGCGGGCTCGACCTCTCAGCGCACCGCACGACGCGGGTCGAGGACTTCGAAGCCCTGCCCGGCGACTATCTGCTGGCGATGGAAGTGCGCCACTTGCGCAAGATGGCGGCGATCCCGGCGATCGCCCAGCTGCCGCGCGGCCTGCTGGGGAGCTACGCCGGCCTGCCGCTGCCGCATCTGCACGATCCCTACAAGCTCGGCGACGGCTATACGCGCGTCTGCCTGACGCGCGTCGAGCACGCGGTCGAGCGGCTCTGCGTCAGCTTCCCCGCCGCAAGGCGCGCCTGACGATCCCCATCATGTCGCCGAAGAACGGCTTGGGATCGCGCCACGACCAGACGTAGTAGCGCACGCGCGGATCGGCGAAATCGGTGACGAAGGCCACCGCCGCGCGCAGACGCCGGCCCAGCGGCAGGCTGGAATCGCGCAGGATCGCGACGATGTGCTTGCTGTCGGGGATGACATAGCGCGCGCGGCGTGACTTCAGCCTTGGCGCGGTAACGTCGCGCTCGCCGAGCATCCGGCAGCGATAGGTCTCCCAGGCAAAATGCGCGCCGGCGTGATAGGCGAGCGGGATCGAGCCCCAGAAGCGGCCGTTGATCTCCATCAGCCAGTAGGTCCCGGTCGCGGGATCGTGACGATATTCAACCATCGCCGGCCCCTGCCAGCCGATCTCGCGCAGCAGCGCTTCGGACAGCGCCATCTGCGCGGCGTGGCGGTCGAGCGGCACCGATTCGCAGAAGCTCGAGACCCCGCCCGAGGGCGGCCATTCGCGCAGGCGGCGGTGCTGGAAGCGCAGGGTCGCGCGGCCCGCGTGCATGTGCAGCATCTGGCCGAGCCCCTGGCCCGGACACCACGTCTGGACGAGCGGCCAGAGCCCGACCTTGTCATAGCGCGCGAGGATCGCGAGCAGCTCCGCGGCCGACTTCGCATATTCGACCTTCTCGAGATCGATCCCCTGCGCGGCGAGCGCCGCGACGACCCCGTTTGGATCGGGCCACTTGATCGCCACCGGATAGGCCAGCGCCGCGGCCCTGGCGGCGAAATCCTCGCCCAGGCTGGGCGACCAGCTCGCCGGCACGCTGATGCCGACACGCGCCGCGGCATCGAAGGTCTGCTGCTTGTCGAGCACCAGGGCGAGCTTGTCGGCATCGGGCGCGAGCACCGGGCAAGCGCCGAGATCGTCCTTGAGCGCTGCGAGCTGGAGCAGGTGATGCTCGGAATAGGCGAGCACCGCGGTGACGCCGTGCTCGGCGACGAGCTGCGGCAACCACGCGGCGATCGGCGCCGAGGTCGCCAGGAAGTGCTTTACATGCCGGGAATAACGGCCCAGCGCGTGCCCGGTCTTGCCCTGCGCGAGCACCGACAGGCCGCGTTCGCCGAGCTCGCGGATCACCGTGAGCCCGATCGGGCTGTCCGCTCCCAGGACGGCGATCATGCCTAGGAGCAGGCCTCGCACATGCCGCGCAGCTCGACCACGGGGCGCACGTCGGCGAAGCCCGCCGCCTTGGCCGCGCCGATCAGCGCGCCGGTCAGCTTGTCATCGTCGATGTGGACGACCTGGCCGCACGAATCGCAGATCAGGAAGATGCAGTCGTGGCGGCAGCCCGGATGGGTGTTGGCGACATAGGCGTTAGCGCTCTCGACCCGCCGCGCGAGATTGCTGCGCACGAACAGATCGAGGATACGATAGACGCTGTTGGCCGCGACGCGCTTGTCGCGCAGCTTGGAGACGGCCTCGGCGATGTCGTAGGCCGAAGCCGGCCGATCGCGCTCGGCCAGCGCGGTGAACACGTCGGCGCGCATGTCGGTCCATTGCTCGCCCGATTCGACGAGCGCGTGGCGCGCCGCGTCGATCAGGTTCTCGCCGCTGTGCTCGTGGTGGTGATGTTGCCCGGACATGGACCCGATATAGGCAGCAATCAGCGGCTGGTGAAGCCGGCCTTGTAGTATCCGGGAAACAGCTGGCGCAGCGCCGCCACCTTGGGCGCGTCCCAGCGCCGGATATAGGGGTGGTCGGGGTTCGCAGCCATGAAGTCCTGGTGATAGGCCTCGGCCGGGTAGAACCGGCGATAGGCCTCGATCCGCGTGACGATCGGCGCGCGCCAGACCTTCGCGGCGCGCAGCTGGGCGATATAGGCTTCGGCCACCGCGCGTTGCTCGGCGCTCAGCGGCACCAGCGCGTTGCGGTACTCGCGGCCGACGTCGGGGCCCTGGCGATCGAGCTGGGTGGGATCGGTGACGACCGAGAAGAACACGCGCAGCAGCTGGTCGTAGCGCACGCGCGCGGGATCGTAGGTCACGCGCACCGATTCGGCGTGGCCGCTGTCGCCGCCGTGGATCCGCTCATAGCGCGCGGTGTTCGCCTCGCCGCCGTGATAGCCCGAGACCACGCTGGTAACGCCGCGGACGTGGCTGAACACGCCTTCGACGCCCCAGAAGCAACCGCCCGCGAAGATCGCGGTCTTGGCGCCGCCCGGCTCGTTGGCCTGGCGCTCGGCGAGCGGGGCGACGACCGTGGTTTCGGCCGAGGCCGGGCTCGCCTGCTGGCAGGCCGCGGCGACCGCGAGGATGGGGATGAGGAGAACCCGGCCTAGCGAAGCGGAGGGCTTCACCGGCGCGGCCTTTACTGGGCCGATGCCGCGACGGCGGACGTGACCATGCCGCCCGGCTGTTCCTGGGTGCCGCCGATGCCGATCGTCGCGAGCACCAGCATCGCGCCGGCGCCGAAGCCCAGGGCGAGGTAGCGATAGAACTCGGCGTTGAAGATGGACATGGCAGCAGCTCGTGATTCGTCGTGTGGAAGGCTCCATGCCACCGCTGCTCTTGCAACGAAGTGAACAAAGCCACATTCCCGCGGCCCTTGCGACGAATTGCGCAGGCCGCGGGATCGGACCGTCTATTTAGTGACGGAAATGGCGCATTCCAGTGAAGACCATCGCAAGATTTGCTTCGTCCGCCGCAGCAATGACTTCGTCGTCGCGGATCGAACCGCCCGGCTGGATGATCGCCGTGGCACCCGCCTCGGCCGCCGCCAACAGCCCGTCGGCGAAGGGGAAGAAGGCGTCCGAGGCAACCGCCGAACCGACCGTGCGCGGCTGCGCCCAGCCATAGGTCTCGGCGGCTTCCTTGGCCTTCATCGCGGCGATGCGCGAGCTGTCGCGACGGTTCATCTGGCCCGCGCCGATGCCCGCGGTGACGCCGTCCTTGGCATAGACGATCGCGTTCGACTTGACGTGCTTGGCCACGGTCCAGGCGAACAGGCAGTCGCGCACTTCCTGGTCGGTCGGCTGGCGCTTGGTGACGATCTTGAGATCGTCCTGCGTGATCGAGCCGATGTCGCGGTCCTGGACCAGCAGGCCGCCGGCGATGACGATCTGGTTGAAGCCCTTGCGCGACGGATCGGGCAGGCCCTGGCTGATCAGCAGGCGCAGGTTCTTCTTCTTGGTGAAGGCCTCACGCGCCGCCGCGTCGGCGCCTGGCGCGACGACGACCTCGGTGAAGATCTTGCAGATCGCTTCGGCCGTGGGCCCATCGAGCGGGACGTTGGTCGCGACGATGCCGCCGAAGGCCGAGACCGAATCGCAGGCCAGCGCAGCTTCCCAGGCTTCGAGCAGGGTCGGCGCCGTGGCGACGCCGCAAGGGTTGGCGTGCTTGACGATGACGACGGTCGGCTGCTGGCCGGCGAATTCGCCCGCGAGCTCGAGCGCGGCGTTGGCGTCGTTGTAATTGTTGTACGACAGCTCCTTGCCCTGGATCTGCTCGGCCTGGGGGATACCCGTGCCGAGCGACGAGAAGGTCGGCAGGTAGAGCGCCGCGGTCTGATGCGGGTTCTCGCCATAGCGCAAGGTCGTGGCGAGCTTGCTCGCGACCGCGCGGGTCGGCGGGAAGTGCTGCTGCTGGTCGACCTGCGCGAACCAGCCGGCGATCGCCGCGTCGTAGCTCGCGGTCGCGGCGAAGGCCTTGGCCGCCATCGCCTTGCGGAAGTCGATGCGCGTCGCGCCGTTCGTCGCTTCGAGCTCGCCCAGCAGGGTCGCATAGTCGGCGGGGTCGGTCAGGATCGTGACATAGGCGTGGTTCTTCGCCGCCGAACGCACCATCGAGGGGCCGCCGATGTCGATGTTCTCGATCACCTCGTCGCGCGTGCCGCCCTTGGCCACGGTTTCGCGGAACGGGTAGAGGTTGACCACGACGAGGTCGATCGCGCCGATCTCGTGCTCGGCCATCGCCTTGGCGTGCTCGGCATCGTCGCGCACGGCCAGGAGCCCGCCGTGGACCTTGGGGTGCAGTGTCTTGACGCGGCCGTCCATCATTTCGGGGAAGCCGGTCAGCTCGGATACGTCCTTGACGGTCAGCCCGGCGTCACGCAGCGCCTTGGCCGTGCCGCCGGTCGACACCAGCTCGATCCCGCGCTGGCTGAGCGCCTTGCCGAGGTCGGCGAGCCCCGTCTTGTCGGAAACGGAAAGCAGCGCGCGGCGGACGGTCACATCGGTCATGGGGTGGGGCTCTCGTTGCTGGCGGAGGAGTCGCGGCTCCCCATAGGCCTTTGCGCGAAAATGGCCAGCCGGTGGACCCGGTTCAGCTCATCTTCTTCAACAGCCAGGCGAAGTTTCCGCCCCCGCGCGAGACCAGACCGCTGACCACGAGCTGCTGCGCGGGCACCGGCCGGCCCTGGCCGTCGACCCAGAACGAATCCTCGACCGAGACTTCGCCGCCCGCGGCGCGGAACTGCCAGTAGGAGCCGTCGGGCAGCGCGATGCCGACACCCTGGCCGTCCTCGGACAGGCCGAGCTCGATGTTCGGACCGAGGTGGAAGCGGATCGCGAAGCCGACCTTGCCGCGCTTGCCCTTCTTGCCCGTGGGCACGAGCAGGTCCTCGCCGCGCAGCTCGTTGCCGTCGTCGGCCAGGATCAGGATGCGGCGGTGGACCAGGCCATAGCGCGCGGCATAGCCGTTGTGGCTACCTTCGAGGCGGGTCGCGCGGCCGCGCTTCTCGCCTTCGAGCGTGCGGCGGTCGATGTCGACCTCGGACACGCCCGAACCGATGCCGCCATTGATCAGCACCGCGGTCGAATTGGCGTCGTCGAGCACCAGGGTCGAATGCGCGGCCGTGGCGCGCAGACCCTGTTCGAGGCGCACAGGCACGAGCCCGCCGGCGCAACCCGAGCCGCCGCAGTTGACGACGATGCGGTGGCCGCCCTGCGAGAATTCGAAGGCCAGGGTCGAGGCGCAGCCGTTGCGCGCGTGCTTGGCCATCGGCGGCGGCGCCGCGTCGAACAGCAGCAAGCCTTTCTGCGCGACCACGCGCTGGAAGCCCCACTGGCGCACGTCGCGCAAGGGCCGCGTGCGCACGCCGCTGGCATCGACCAGCCGCGCGATCGTCTCGGCATCGATCGCCCAGGAGCCCTGCCATGAGCCGAGCGAGCCGTCGCCATGGGTCAGCGCCAGCAAGGGCGGCACCAGCACCGCGATCAGGTTGTCGAGCGAGGCCGGCGGCTCACGCCGCGTCGCGCGGTAGCAGGCGCGCAGGGTGACGAGGAGGGCGATCGCCTCCATCTGGCCGAGCGGGCTGCGCGACAGCACGCCGCCGTCGTCGCCCATCAGATCGCCGAGCGCGCGGATCAGGCCGGCTTCGCCATAGAGCCGGCGCGGGCGACCGTCGGGCAGCAGCAGGCCCGAGGCGACGATGCCGCACCAGCCGGCGACGGCACCGAGCAGGTCCTCGGCCCGGCTGACATTCTTGTCGAGCCAGCGGGCCCCGTCGCTGATCGCGCCGAGAATCCGCGCCCGCAGGCGCTTGTCCTTGCCCGACAGGATCAGCGGCGCCTGGACCAGCCAGTTGAGCTGGCGCGAACCGGCGTTGGCCAGGCTCCAGGCCGGGCCCTTGCCGGGCTTCGACGGCGGCTTGCCATTGGCGTCGAGCCAGCAGGCGATGATCCGCTCGGCGACGGGCGCACCCTGCTCGCGCGGGCAGCTCGCTTCGAGATCGGCGAGCCAGGCGAAGCTGTGGACCACGCGTTCGAGCGGCGGGGTCATGCGGCCCGCACCGGCGAAGTCGATCTGCGCGATCGGGGTCTTGGCGCCGTGGACCAGGAAATGGCCAGCGCGCAGCGCGGTGCCGGCGGCGCGATCGCCGGGCAGCGGATTGGAGACGGTGGCGAGCAGGCGGGTCTTGGTGGCCTTGCCCAAAGGCGAGGTCAGCATCGACGTCGGCACGCCGAGCTTGTAGGCGAAGCGGACCAGCCATTCGCCGGCACCGAGCGACGGCGGCGAGAAATCGGCGAGCGCCAGCGCGCGGCCGGGCTCGATCAGCTCGCCCCGCCCTGCCGGAATTTCGGTCTCGGCATCAGGATCGCTGCCGCCCGTCTCGATCAATCCGCTCTCCTCGCCCGCTGCGACCAGCGGAATGGCTCCGTTGTCGGCGCCGGAGCGGCGCGTTGCGGCGAGATCGGAAATGGCCGTCTCGCCCATCGGTCAGTCGCCCAGCGCCTTGAGTGCGGCAATGTTGGCGGCATAACGATCGGGGCCGCCGCGGAAGGTCGCCGTGCCCGCGACCAGCACGTCGGCACCGGCCTCGACGCAGGACCGGATCGTCCCGACGTCGACGCCGCCGTCGACTTCGAGCCGAATGTCGCGGCCCGTCTTGTCGATCATCTTGCGCACCGCCTCGATCTTGCGGAGCTGGTTCGAGATGAAGCTCTGACCGCCGAAGCCCGGATTGACGCTCATGATCAGGACCAGGTCGATGTCGTCGATCAGGTAATCGAGCATCTTGGCCGGGGTGCCCGGGTTGAGCGAGACGCCCGCCTGCTTGCCCAGCCCCTTGATCGCCTGGACCGTGCGGTGGATGTGCGGGCCGGCCTCGGGATGGACCGTGATTATGTCCGCCCCGGCATCGGCGAAGGCCTGAAGATAGGAATCGACCGGCGAGATCATCAGGTGGACGTCGAAGGGCTTGGTCGTGTGCGGGCGCAGCGCCTTCACCACCATCGGGCCGATCGTAATATTAGGGACGAAATGGCCGTCCATGACGTCGACATGGATCCAGTCGGCCCCGGCAGCGTCGATCGCGCGCACCTCCTCGCCGAGGCGCGAGAAGTCGGCGGACAGGATCGAAGGCGAAATCAACGGCGCGGACATGGAACTAGCTCCTTGGCACGGCGATTAGACACCACATCTTGGGGCGACAAGGATGGAACGTGGCTTTTTCCACACGCGATGGCTTTATGCGACGACCACGGCAGAGCTTGCGCCGGATCGCCAATGGCGGGGCTTGCGCAAATTCAGTCTGTATTCAGCGCCCGAATCGCATATGGGAGGCGTTCGAAGGCGACACCGACCGCCTCGCTCTGGCCTCTTCGCCTTGAAAGCAACACATTGTTGCTGAGAAAGCCGCCCCCGCTCATATCCGATTCAACGTCAGGACCGAATAAGCCCATGACCCTGCCCAGCCGTCTGAGCGCCGCGGCGCTCGCCTGCGCCTCCGCACTGACCCTGTTCACGGCCCCCGCGGCCGCCCAACCGGCTGCGACGCCGCCGCTCGGCTGCACCGGCACACCCAGTTCCACCTGGATCAACGTCGTCGCGCAGGGCCTGCGCAACGGCAGCGGCCTGCTCGCGGTCACGCTCTACGAAGACAAGCCCAGCAAGTTCCTCGTCCGCCACGGCTCGCTCTACGTCGGCCGCGTCAACGCCGAAGCCGGCACCACGCGCATGTGCATCTTCGTGCCCAAGCCGGGCGTCTATGCGCTGGCGCTCTATCACGACGAGAACGGCAACCGCTCGTTCGACCGCACGGGCATCGGCTTCCCGGCCGAAGGCTATGGCTTCTCGAACAATCCGCCGACCCTGGCTGGCCTGCCCTCGTTCCGCTCGGTCCGCCTCAACATCCCGCGCGCCGGCCTGACCACGCGCGTGCAGATGAAGTATCCGTGATGTGATCCTCCCCGCTCGCGGGGAGGTGGCAGGCGCACAGCGCCTGACGGAGGGGGTTGTCCGGCAACGCAGCGTTCGCCGAGAGTCCCCTCCACCGCCTGCGGCGGTCCCCCTCCCCGTTCCGGGGAGGATTTATTACCCGTAGATTTCCTTGAGTTCGACCGGGGCCTCGGCCTCGGCGAGCGCATGGGCGCGCGGATCGTCGACGTCGAGCCACCAGGCTTCGCCGATGTCCATCGTGCCTGCGCGGCCCGCGTCGGCCAGCCGCTGCATGCCGTCGGACAGGCTGCCGGCCTTGCCCGAAGCCACGGCCGCGGCGATCGCCTTGGCCAGTTCGGGCGTGGCGAGGAAGGCGCCGCAATCGACCGCGTCGTATTCGGGAATCGTCTTGCCGATCGCACGGATGCGGCCGCAGGGATCGGTCGCGACCCAGGTCGCGTCGTCGGGATCGATCAGCGGGCTGGTGACGCGCCGGTCGACCGCCAAGGTCACGCCGCGCTCGGCCGAACCGGCCCGCGCCAGATCCTGGAGTATGCCGGCCGAAAAGATGTGATCGGCCATCATCAGCAGATAGTCGCCATCGATCCGCGCCGCGCCGGCCATGACCGAAAAGCCGTTGGGCTTCGACCAGTCGTCGACGCGCTGCGCGACGACGGGAATGCCCGCGATCTCGCCCAGGGCCGGCAGCACCGCCTCGACGCGGTCGGCCGCGTGCCCGGTCACCACGACGACTCGCGTCGCACCCGCCGCAGCGGCCTGGCGCACGCCGAGCTCGATCAGCGGCACGCCCGCGACCGGCGTCAGCGGTTTCGATTCGGAGATGTCCCGCAGGCGGCTCCCGTAGCCCGCGGCGATGATCAGCGCTTCCATCGTCCCTCTGGCATCGTCCTATTCGGCATTACAGCCGGTAATATGACAACGGCGCCGGCCAGAACGTGCTGACCGGCGCCGTCGCTATGCAGATCGCTGCGCTTACTCGGCGGCGAGCGCCGTGTCGGCGATGTACTCTTCGACCATCTGCGCGGCAACGTCGTCGTTGAACTGCTGCGGCGGATGCTTGCAGAAGTAGGCCGACGGACCGATCAGGGCTCCGCCTTCGCCGCGCTCCAGCGCGACTTTGGCGCAGCGGATCGCGTCCATGACGCAAGCTGCCGAGTTCGGGCTGTCCTCAACCGAGAGACGCAGCTCGAGGTTCATCGGCACGTTGCCCCACTGGTTGCCTTCGAGGCGCAGGAAGCACAGCTTGTTGTCCTTCTGCCAGGGAACGTAGTCCGACGGACCGACGTGGATGTTCTCGTCGGCCAGACGCTCGGCGAGCATGGCCTGCACCGCCTCGGTCTTCGATTCCTTCTTGCTGCCCAGACGCTGGCGGTCGAGCATGTTCATGAAGTCGGTGTTGCCGCCGGTGTTGAGCTGGTAGGTGCGCTCGACCTGGACGCCGCGGGCGGCGAAGAGGCTCGACAGCACGCGGTGGACGATCGTCGCACCGACCTGCGCCTTGATGTCGTCGCCGACGATCGGCAGGCGCTTTTCGCGGAAGCGCGCTTCCCACTCGGGGCGGCTGGCGATGAACACCGGCATGCAGTTGACGACGCCGACGCCCGCTTCGAGCGCGCATTCCATGTAGAACTCGGTCGCTTCCTGCGAACCGACGGGCAGGAAGTTCACGAGAACCTCGGCGCCCGACGCCTTGATGGCGGCGACGATCGATTCCTTGGTGGCTTCGGCTTCGTCGGCGACGACGAAACCGCGCTCGCCCATGTTGGTCATGTGCGGGGCGACGCCGTCCGAGACGCGGCCCATGATGACCTTGGCGCCGGTGGCGGGCACGTCGGCGTGGAACACGGCGGTGTTGTTCGGAGCTGCGAAGATGGCTTCCGCAATGTCCTTGCCGACCTTGCGCGCGTCGACGTCGACGCCCAGCACGAAGTCGACGTCACCAGCGCCGTAGCCGCCGATGCGATCGTGGATCAGGCCCTGCGAGGAATTGTTGGAGCGGTAGTGCGCAACCCCCTGCACCAGCGAGCTGGCGCAGTTGCCCACGCCGATCACGGCGACCTTGATTGGCTTCATTTGATTTCGATCCCTTTCGAAAGACGCTTTGGCGCCCTAATCGCACGTCATTGTTAAATCACGCGGCAAAAGCAAGAAGTTTGCGCGCGGTCAAGTCGGATGGTTGGGGATGATGGGTACAACCCCGCATAATCCCCACCTATTGTGGCGGATTTGCCAGTCGCCGCTGATGATTCTCCAACCGTACCCGGCCGCGCCGTTAGCCGATTGCAAGCGTTCCGACAAGCTGATCCAGCCGCTCCAGCAGCACGATCTGCGGATCGATCGCCCGGAAATCCTCGGCCGCGAAAGCCGATGTCAGCAGCGCACGAAAGGCGACACCGGTGTCGCGGGCGATGCGCGCGTCGTTGGGCGAATCGCCGGTGAAGACCATCCGTTCACGTCCCAGACCGAACCGGGACTCGAGCGCGCGGAAGTGGTCCTCACCCTTGCCGAAGCCGTCCTCGGGGCGGAATCCCAGCGCGAAATCGACCGGCCAGTCGCGCGCGAGACGATCGACGTAGACCTGCATGTTGTTCGACGAGATCGCCACGCGGAAACCGCGCTCGCGCCATTCGCCGAACAACTGCTCGACCTGCGCGGGCAGCACGATCGCCCGCAGATAGCCGTCCTTCCACTGCTCGAATCGCTCGGCGACGGCGTCGGTATCGGCGCGTTGCGGGTAGAGCTGGCGCAGCTGCTTCTGGAAGGGCAGGCCCGACGTGCGGAAATAGTCGGCGCGCGCCGCGTCCCAGGGCGTGCCGAGATGCGTCTCCATCAGGCTCGCCGCCTGGTCGGCATAGTCCTCCATCGTCGGCACCAGCGTGCCGTCGAGATCGAACACGAGCAGGTCGACGGTCATGCGCCGAGACCGCCACGGGCGAGATCGAGGTCCTCCTGGGTGTCGACCTCGTACCAGCGCAGGCCCTCGATCCACTGCAGGCGCGGCGCGGTCGCCGTGTCGCGCGCGAGCCGCGCCAGCACCATCTCGACCGAGGCGGTGCGGATGTCGGCCTCGGCCGCCACCGCGTCGAAAGCCGCCCAGTAGTGCGCCGTCCTATCGGCGCCGACCGCGGTCGTGCCGATATAGGCGCCATCATACTGCGTCAGCGTCTTGGCGATGTCGGTCAGCCGCTCGCCGGCGGCGAGCACCTTCATCTCGTCGTCGAGGATCGTGCGGTCGCGCTCGCAGGCGATCGTGACGTCGGCGCCGGGCCGGAAATGGTCGACATACATCGTTGCCGGGAACAGGTGATCGGCATTGGTGACGACGAAAGGCTCCTGCCCCAGCAGCGCGCGCGCGGCGCGCAGCGAGGTGAGATTGCCGGCTTCGAGATCGGGATTGCGCACCGTGCGGATCGGACGGCCGCCCCAGTGCTGCGCGAGGTGCGCCTCGACCTGGTCGGCCTGATAGCCGGTGACGACCACCACTTCGGACACGACGCCGAGCAGCGCCTCGACCGCGAAGTCGATGCAGGCGCGCCCGCCGACCGCGAGCAGGGGCTTGGGCAGCGACGCCGTCGCCTCGCCCAGTCGGCTGCCGCGTCCGGCGGCGAGAATGACACCCCTCATCGTTATGACTTGGACTTTACACGCATCGTGCATCGCGATGACGAAGCGCGATCACACCGTCAAGATACCTGCACAGATAGTCCATACCATTGAGTACGGTTGTACTCAGGCCTTCAGATGCGCGGGCAGTAGGTCGCCACTCTTGTCGGCGATGATCACCGGCGCGCACCACAGGATCGCCGCCAGCCAGATGCAGATGCCGCCGAGCGCGAGCTGCGGCACCAGCCAGGGAATGCCGGCGAGACACAGGCAGGCGGCGAACAGCGCATAGAAATCGCGCTTGAACAGCTTCTCGGCGGTGAGCACGACCGTGGCGAGCCGCGGGGTAGACGCCAGCCGCAAGGCCAAAGCCTGGCGCAGGACGTCGAAGCTGCCGCGCCGCGGGCCGAGGCGGACGAGCAGCGCCATCAGGCTCATGCACAAGGCGGCGATCACCACCATGGCTCCCGCGACCTGCAGCTGCCCCATGCCGTAGGTCCGCACCAGGCCCACGGTCAGCCCGCCGGCGAAGCCGAGATTGGCCAGCATGTCGAAGCCCGTATCGAGCACCGCGCCCGAGCGGCTGTTCTGGTGGCTGACGCGGGCGATGTCGCCGTCGACGCAATCGACCACCGAGACCACCTGATAGAGCAGCCCCCCGATCGCCAGCCACCACAGGCCACCGTGCGCGAGCAGCACGGTCATGACCACGGCGATGGCGAAAGTGGCCCAGGTGACGGCATTGGGCGAGACGTCGCGTCGCATCAGCCAGGCGGCCATGCGGAACGAGATCGGTCGGTTGAGATGGCGGCCGAACCAGCCCTCGCTGGGCTTCATCGAGGCCTGCAGCATCTGCCAGGTCACGGCATCGGGCGCGCCCGGTCCGAAACCGTCGCCGGGCGCGTCGAGCGCGGCTGCCGGATCCTCGACGAGCCGGCGCAGGCCCTGCTGCGTCAGCAGGCGGTCGGCGGGAAGCATGACCAGACGCGCCTGCGCGGGAATCTCACCGGCATCGGCGACGAAGACGACCTCGGGCAGCGGCCGCTCGCGCAGCGCGAAGCTGCGCGGCCAGTCGATCGGTTCGGCGCGCGACGAGACCACGTAGATGGTCCGCGCGCCGACGAGATCGGCGAGGATCACCGAACGGCCGATGCCGGTCAGGCCGCCCATGCGCTGGCGAAGAAACGGAGATGTCGGGATCGCGACCGAAAAGTCCGGCGAAATCGCGGGGGAGGAAGCGGACATTGTTATGGCGGAAACCGAGGTATGTAGAACTTGGCCGGCAATTTAGGTGCTGCCCCCGGTTGCGTCCACTGCGAAACGTTCGCCCTGCGCCGGTTGCCTTCGCGCGCGCCGCTCTCTAGGGAGCGGCCGGGTCCGCGCGGTGCGGGTCCGCCGCAGCCCCCGCCGGGAGTTCGACGCGTGACCAAAACAGGTTCCGACGGCAAGATCAGCCGGCCCGTGCGCGCCCGCGAGCTGCAGGACCCGCTCAACCACTATCTCTATCACCCGCTGGCCTGGCAGCTGGCCCGGCGCCTCGCGCATACGCCGCTGACCCCCAACATGGTCTCGGTGATCGGCGCGCTCTGCGTGATCGGTGCGGCCGTCGCCTATGCCCAGCCCGGCTGGCCCGGCCCCGCACTGCTCGGCCTGGTGCTGCACATGACCTGGCACGTCGTCGACGGCGCCGACGGCGATCTCGCGCGGATCACCGGCAAGTCCAGCCCCACCGGCGAGCTCGTCGACGGCCTCTGCGACTATCTCAGCCACATCGTGCTCTACTTCGTGCTCGGTTGGCTGCTCGACCAGCAGATGGGCTGGACCGCCTGGCTGTTCATGGTGCCCGCGGGGCTCAGCCACATCGTCCAGTCGAACCACGTCGAGGTCCAGCGCCGGCAGTACCAGTGGTGGGTCTACGGCACGCCGTGGCTGCGCAACACCGCCAAGGGCGACAGCGCAACCGGCAAGGGCGGGCTCGGCGCGATCGTCGGCGCCTATCTCGAACTCGCTTCGGGCATGACCCCGCACGCGCTGCGCATCGACGCCGCGGTCGAGGCGGCCAAGGGTGATCCGGCGCGGCAGGAAGCGATCCGCGCCGCCGTGCGCGCCGAGGCACCGCCGCTGCTGCTGATGTGCAAGTTCCTCGGCCCCAACCCGCGCGCGCTGGTGCTCGGCGCGTCGATGCTGTTGGGCAGCCCGATCTGGTACTTCCTCTACCAGGCCGTGGTGCTCAACCTATTGCTGGTGGTATCGGTCAAGATGCACAACGCCGCCGCCCGCCGCATTGCCGCCGAGATCGGCGCCTAAAGCCCGGGAACCGGCAATAGCCGACAACCGGAGCGCGCGATGAAACTGCAAGACCTGATAGCCGGCGCCAGCGAACTCGCGCCCCGCATCACCGAACTGCGCCGGGCGATCCATGCCGAGCCCGAGCTCGGCCTCCACACGCCCAAGACGCGCGACAAGGTCCGCGCCGCGCTGGCTCACCTGCCGCTCGAATGGCGCGAGGGGCCCTCGACCACGGGGCTCGTCGCCACGCTCAAGGGCGACAAGCCCGGGCGTTCGGTCTTGCTGCGCGGCGACATGGACGCGCTGGCGATGCCCGAGGAGACCGGGCTCGACTTCGCCTCGACGATCCCGGGGACGATGCACGCCTGCGGCCACGATGCGCACACCGCCATGCTCGCCGGCGCGGCCGAACTGCTCTGCGCGCGCCGCGACACGCTCGCCGGCGAGGTCCGCTTCATGTTCCAGCCGGGCGAGGAGGGCTATCACGGCGCGCGCTTCATGATCGAAGACGGATTGTTGGATCCGATGCCGGACGCGGCCTTCGCGCTCCACGTCATGCCGACCGCGCCGCATGGCCTGATCGCCGGGCGCTCGGGACCGCTGCTCGCCGCCGCCGACCAGCTCGATATCGTGATCGAAGGCCGCGGCGGCCATGCCTCTATGCCGCACCAGACGCTCGATCCCGTGCCTGTCGCCGCCGAGCTGGTGCTGGCCTTGCAGACGATGGTCACGCGCCGGTTCAACGCGCACGATCCGGTGATCGTGACGATCACCAAGATGGAAGCCGGCACCGCGCACAACGTCATCGCCGACCGCGTCTCGCTGCGCGGCACGATGCGGACCCTGAGCCGCGAGAACCGCGCGTCGCTGGCCGAGGCCGTGCGGCTGCTCGCAGCGGGGATCGCCGGCGCGCACGGGCTGACCGCCGAAGTGACGATCACCGAGGGCTTCCCCGTGACGATCTGCGATCCGCGCGCGGTCCAGTTCGGCGAGGCGCTGAGCCGGCAGATGTTCGGCGCGCAGAGCTTCCTGCGGCTCGAAGACCCGATCATGGGTGCCGAGGACTTCGCCTACGTGCTCGACAAGGTGCCCGGTGCGATGTTCTTCCTCGGCGTCAGCCATGCCGGCGAGGACTGGACCAAATGCTGCGGCATCCACTCGACCCGGATGATGCTCGACGAGAGCGTCATGCCGCAAGGCGCGGCCTTCCTGGCTGGGCTGGCCGAGAGCTTTCTGGAGAATGGCTTCGATTGAGCCGATCCTCCCCCACCGGGGGAGGGGGACCGCCGCCGCAGGCGGTGGTGGAGAGGGTGCGGCAGCGCCAGCGTAGCGGCTGCCCGCGCCCCCTCCGTCAGCCGCTGCGCGGCTGCCACCTCCCCCGTTGGGGAGGATCGGACAATTCGTCTGCAAGCGCGATTGCCGCGCCGGTCATCACCGCGCACTTGCATTGCCTGCGCGCCTGCCCTTGGTTCGCCGCCGAGGAGAGCAGGCATGGACAGGCTGGAACGGCTGGAAGCGATCGAGGAGATCCGCAGTCTCAAGGCGCGCTATTTCCGCCTGATGGACACCAAGCAGTGGGACGAGCTGCGCCAGGTGTTCGCCAGCGATCTCAAGGTCCTGACCCCCGAGGGCAAGGTCTATACCGAGGGCGGCGACACCTATGCCGCGGCGCTGCACCATTCGCTCGAACACGCGGTCTCGATCCACCAAGGCCTGATGGGCGAGGTCGAGATCGACGAGACCGGTGCCGAGCCGATCGGCCGCGCGATCTGGGCGATGCAGGACGTCATCTCGTGGGAAGATCGCCATCCCAAGACCGGCTGGAAGTCGATCCTCGGCCGCGGCCATTATCACGAAACCTACCGCCGCGAGGGCGGCCGCTGGCGTATCGCCACCTTGACGCTCACGCGGCTCTCGCTCGACATCATCTGGCCTGAAGGACACGAACCCGCATGACCGCCGACCTCAGCTTCGCCGACTATTTCGGCGAAGGCCGCGACGACAATCCCTATTGGAACGAGAGCGTCTGGTTCTCGTTCTCGATCCCCGAGCGGCGGATCCACGGGATGCTCCAGTACTACTTCCGCCCAAACATGGGCATGCTCAACGGCGGTCCCTGCATGTGGGATGCCTCGGGCACCTACCAGTGGAACGCGCTCTACTATAACTGGGCGCACCTCCAGGGCATGCCCGCGGGCGCGCAGAAGTTCGACATGCAGGCGCGCAATTCGCTCAAGGTGAAGATGCTCGAGCCGCTCAAGCGCTACAAGATCGACTACGACAAGGAAGGCTTCGAGATGGACCTCGTGTGGGAGGCGATCGGCCCCTGCCACGAGCTCAAGACCGGCGATCCCGGCCAGCAGTCGACCGCCAAGTTCCACATCGAGCAGCCCGGCCGGATGCAGGGCACGATCCGCCGTCACGGCGAAGAGTTCGCGATCGACTGCTTCTCGATGCGCGACACGTCCTACGGCGCGCGCGAGTACGAATCGCTGGCCACCGGCGGCTATTTCTGGGGCATCGCGGAAAACAGCTCGTTCCACGCGCTCTGCATGACCAGCGAAGGCCTCTATGGCCGCGAGGCCAAGTGCATTGGCGGCTACATCATGCAGGACGGCGAGATGGCCAGCCTGGTCTCGGGCAAGCGCACGGTGCTCGAATTCGGCGAATTCGGCCCGTCGAAGTTCGTCTTCGAGGGCACCGACACGCTCGGCCGTTCGATGACCGCCACGGGCACGATCGATCCCGGGCTGGTGTTCACCGGATATACCGACCACACCGTGGTCTGGTCGCTGGCCGAGTGGGACTGGAACGGCGTCAAGCACTGGGGCGACAACCAGGAGTTCTCGCCCGCCGAACCGTTCCGCCAGCTGGCGCGCGGCGAAATCAAGCTGGGAGAATGACCTTGGCCGAAACCACACCCGGTCAGATCGTCATCATCAACGGCACCTCGGGCTCGGGCAAGTCGACCACGGCCGAGCTGTTCCAGAAGCGATCCGACGACTACTGGCTGCTCTACGGCATCGACCACTTCCTGGCGGGCACCCAGCCTTCGCAATACGGCCACCACGGCCCCAAATCGCGCGAGGGCATCCATGCCGAGCCGGCCGATCCCGCCAAGCCCGACGGGCCGCTCAAGTGGGTGCTCGGCCCCAAGGGCGTCCAGGCCTTCGCGGCGCTGCACGAATGGCTGGCCGCCTCGTCGCGGGTCGGCTGCAACATCGTGTTCGACCACCTGCTGATGACGCAGACCCCGGTCCTGGCCGACTGCGCCTGGCGGCTCGAGGGGCTGCCCGTGCTGCTGGTCACGCTCAAGCCGCCGTTCGAAGTGCTCGAACAGCGTGTCGCCGAGCGGCAGATGGACAAGAAGATCCCGGTCGACCTGCTCGGCGAGGACGCCGCGCGCAAGATCGTCGACCGGCTGACGCGGCTGCGGCCGTGGTTCTACGAGGCGGTCTATGCCAACGACGAGGCCGATCTGACGATCGACACGAGCGTACACGGCCCCGACGCAGTCGCCGCGATGATCGCGGCGCGGCTGGCCGAGGGGCCGGGAACCGCCTTCGATCGCATCCGCGCGAAATACCCGCGGCCGTAGGGCGCGAAGAGCGCCACTCCACACACCAGAAACGAAAACGCCGCCCCCGCGCTAGCGAGGACGGCGTTTTCGTATGGGATCCCGGGCGAACCCGGGATCCTCACGATCGTCAGAACGAGGTCGGACGCAGGGTCAGGCGCAGGAACACCTGACGGCCCGGATCGGCGATACAGGCAAGTTCGTCGACGCCCGAGGCGTTGCGGCCCGGCGCGCCGGTCAGCGGCGGCGCCAGCACCTGGCCGGTGGCACCGCTGAACTGCGTGCAGTTACCCGCGGTGTACTTGTTGGTCAGGTTGTTGCCGATCACCGCCAGTTCCCACGAATCGTTGTCCGAGGCGAGGCTGACGTTGGCGTTGAGCTTGGCGAAGGCCGGTTGGTAGAAGTCCGCGCGGCGGCCGAGGTTCTTGAGGAACTTCGACGAGTACTGGACATTGACGCCGAGCCCGAGCTTGAGCCCGTTGCCGACGCTGCTGTCGTAGTCGAGCCCGCCGTTGGCGGTCCAGTCCGCCGCCTTGGGCAGCGGCAGGCCGGCGAGGTCCTGTGCCTGGAACCGGCCCGTGGCCGGGTTGAGCACGCGGTTGCAGCCGTCGGCGATGGTCTGGCCGCCAGCGCAGGGCGCATTGGCGAACTCGGTGAAGCGCGCGTGGTTCCAGTTGACCGCAAGGCGGGCGCTGAGACCTTCGAGCGAGGGCGGACGATAGGTCGCCTCGAAGTCGACGCCGTAGACGGTCGACTTGCCCGCATTGATCGTGCGGATCACCGGCAGGCCGCCCGCGGCGACTTCGTTCGCGCCGACCTGGAGGTTGTCGTACTTGTAGTAGTAGAACGCGGACTCGATGCTCAGCGCCCGATCGGCGAGACGCGCCTTGAGGCCGACTTCACCGCCGCGCACGCGCTCGTCGCCGAACGAGTTGTCGCCGCCCGGGGTCGCCGGCACGGTCATGATGAACGAGCCCGACTTGTAACCCTGCTTGAGCGCACCGAAGACGGTGAGGTCGTCGGTCGGCGTATAGGTGATCGTCAGCTCGGGCGACCAGTTCTTGGCACGCAGGGTCGGGTTGGCGATCGTGATCGGGGTCAGCGCCGAGAAATAGCTCGTCGCGCTGGCCGCATCGTCGTGACGGCGCTCGTCGGCATAGCGGACGCCGCCGGCGATCTCGAGCACATCGACCGGCTTCCAGCGGAGCTGACCGAACAGCGACCAGGCCTCGATCTTCACGTCGTTGATGCCCGAGGTCAGCGTGGCCGGGAAGCCATAGGCGGTGTTGCCGCCCACCCAGATGCGGTTCGAGACGCGCGCATTCTGGTAGTAGCCGCCGAGCAGGAAGTTGAGCGGCGTGTTGAAGTCCGATTCGAGGCGCAGCTCCTGGGTCCAGTCGCGGCGGCGGAAGCGGTTGTCGGCGATCAGGGTCGGGCCGGCGAAGCCCGAGTTGACGCCGTTGAGCAGGCCGTCGAAGCGCGTGTTGTAGTAGCCCGTGGTCGAGGTCAGGCTGAGCTGCGGGGCGACGTTGTAGCCGACCTCGAGCGTGCCGAAGCTGGTCACGTACTTCTGGAACGGCGTGCCGCCGTTGCGCACTTCGGGGAAGGCCGAAGGCAGGATGTCGACGATGTAGACGTTGCGATCGATCTTGCAGTCGTCGGCCGGGTTGATGAAGGGAATGCCCGCGGGCGCGCCGTTGCCGTCGGGGCACGAGCCCATCGGGGCGCCGCCGCCGACCACGCGCTTCTTGGTGTTGTTGACCTTGAGCCGCACGTTGACGTCGGCATCGGGCTTCCACACCAAGGTGCCGCGCAGGATGTATTCCTCGGTGGCGTTGTAGCGGTTGCTGCTCGGCGTCTTGGCGCCGGTGCCGGGGGCTGCGGTCGCCTTGTTGAAGAAGTAGCCGTCGTCGTCCGAATACATGCCGGCGAGGCGGATGCCGACGGTGTCGCTGAGCGGGCCCGAATAGATCAGCTCGCCGCGCTTCTCGCGGGCTTCGACGCCATAGGTGGCGCGGGCGATGACTTCGAGCTCGTCACCCGGATCGGCGGTGCGGATCGAGATCACGCCGCCGGGGCTGTTCTTGCCGAAGAACAGCGCCTGCGGGCCCTTGAGCACTTCGACCTGCGCCATGTCGAACATGCCGACCGCATAGGACGCGCCCTGGGTCAGCTGGAGGCCGTCGATGTTGAGCGAGACCGACTGGTCGACGCCCGCGTCGAGCGACGAGGTGCCGACGCCGCGCAGCGAGATCTGCGCACCGACCGACAGCACGTTGTTGCCGATCTGCAGGCCGGCGACCTGCTGGGTCAGGCCGGTGATGTTGGTGACCTGGCGATCGGCCAGGACTTCGGGGGTCAGCACCGTCTCGATGATCGGCACCTTGAGGATCGATTCCTGGCGCTTGCGCGCGGTGACGATGATGTCGCCGTTGTCGACGTAGGCCGACGAGGACTTGGGCTCCTCGGTCTCCTGCGCGAAGGCCGGCGCGGCCCAGACTGCGATCATCGGTACTGCGGCCGCGGCCAGCAGTGCTGCTTTCCTCATGTTCCCCTCCCTATGGCCGACGGCTTGGTGCCGCCGCGCACCCGGCCCACAGGCCGGGAACTCCGCAATTTTTGCGGCAGCGCGATCGCCCGGCTTCCCATCGGCGCGAGACCGGACAAGCGGGTGCATAGGGATTTGATCGACCAAGTCGCGCAGATTACGCGGCTTGCCGCGGCACCTGCCGCTTGCGTCAATTTTCGGCGCCGGCGCCTGCCGCCGCAGTCAGAAAACTGACCATCTGTTCAGCAAATTGCCCTACAAGACGAGGGGGCAGGAATCCTCAGGCGTGAAGGTCGGCCCACTCGGGGTGCCGCTTGAAGGCAACCGCGACGTAGCTGCACAGCGGGTGGATCTTGAAACCCTCGGCCCGGGCATCCTCGATCATGCGCTCGACGAGCTTCGCGGCGATCCCGCGATTGCCGATCTCGGGCGGGACCAGGGTGTGGTCGGCCACCTTGACGCCGTTGGCATCGACCCAGGTCAGGCGGCCCACGGTCTCGGTGCCGGGCACGTGCGCGCGGTACTCGCCGCCGGTGGCATGATCGTGCCGGGTAATCGTGAGGCCTTCCATGGACTGAGCTCCTGACGCTTGACGGAACCGCTCTCCGCCGCAAGGCATATGGTCATGCAGTTCATGTCCGACAATGCCGCCGCGGTGCACCCGAACGTCTGGGCCGCGCTGCTCGCCGCCGATGCGCCCGACGCGCCCTATGATGGCGATGCGCTCTCGGCCCGCCTCGATGCCGCTTTCGCCGAGGTCTTCGGGCGTCCCTGCTGGACCCTATGGGTGGCCAGCGGCACCGCCGCCAACTGCCTGGCGCTGTCGACCATGGTGCCGCCGCAGGGCGCCGCGGTGTGCCACAAGCTCGCCCATATCGAACAGGACGAAGGCGGCGCGCCGGGGTTCTTCACCCACGGCGCCAAGCTGCTGCTGGCCGAGGGGGATGGCGCCAAGCTCACTCCCGCGGGGATTGCCGGCGTGATCGATCCGATCAAGCGCGGCGTGCATTGGGTCCAGCCGGCGGCAATCTCGATCACCCAGGCAACCGAGCGCGGCCGCGTCTATACCCCCGCCGAGGTCACCGAGATCGGCCTGATGGCGCGCGACCGGCGGCTCTGGCTGCACATGGACGGCGCGCGTCTGGCCAATGCCGTGGCCTTCCTCGGCTGCGAGCCCGCGGCGATCAGCTGCGACGCCGGGGTCCACGCGCTGAGCTTCGGCATGGTCAAGAACGGCGGCATGAGCGCCGAGGCGATCGTCTTCTTCGACGAGGGCCTGGCCGAGATCGCCGGCTATCGCCGCAAGCGCGCCGGGCACCTGCAATCGAAGGGCCGCTTCCTCGCCGCGCAGATCCTGGCGATGCTCGAGAACAAGCTCTGGCTCGAAAACGGCTTGGCCGCGAATCAGGCCGCGGCGATCGTCGCGCGCGGCGCGGCCGACCGCCTGCTCGAGCCGGTCGAGGGCAACCAGCTGTTCCTGCGCATGAGCGCAGCCGAGCGCGCGCGGCTGCGCGAACAGGGCTTCGCCTTCTACGACCAGGGCCCCGACGGCGCGCGCATGGTCACCGCCTGGGATTCCAAGCCCGAACATTGCCAGGCGCTGGCCGAGGCGATCGCGGGGCTGTGACGATATCCTCCCTGTTTTTCGCGCAGCGACAAACGGGGAGGGGGACCGCCGGTGCGAAGCGCCGGTGGTGGAGGGGTAGTTGCGCCAGATACCCCTCCACCACCAGCCCCTGCGGGTCTGGCGGTCCCCCTCCCCATTTATGCTTCGCAGAAATAGGGAGGATCTAGATAAGATCAGCCAGCCCCTCACGATAGGTCGGATAGCGCGGGCGCCAGCCGAGCACGCGCCGCGCCTTGCCGTTGGCGACGCGGCGGTTCTCGGCATAGAAGCCGCGCGCGGCGGGCGAGAGGCCGGCTTCGTCGAGCGCCTGCATCGGCGGCTGCGCGATGCCCGCGAGCCGGCAGGCCTCCTCGATCACCGCGTTCTGGCCACAGGGCAGGTCGTCGGCGAGATTGTAGGCGCCGGGCGGCGCCCCATCCCCCTTGGCAAGCGCCGCGATCACCCCGCTGGCGATGTCGGCGACGTGGACGCGGCTGAACACCTGGCCCGGCAGGTCGATCCGATGCGCCTTGCCCGCACGCACGCGATCGAGCGCCGAGCGTCCCGGCCCATAGATCCCCGGCAGCCGGAACACGCGCGCGCCGCGCGCCAGCCATTCGGCATCGGCCTCCACCCGCGCCGACCGCCGACCGCCGCCGACCGGCGCGGTCTCGTCGACCCAGGCACCGCCGGTATCGCCATAGACCCCGGTCGAGGACAGATAGCCGAGCCAGCCATGATCGAGCGCGTTGCCGTAGCGCGTCAGCACAGGGTCCACGCCCTCATCGGTTTCGGCGCCCGGCGGGACCGACGAGAGGACGTGGCTCGACTGTGCGAGCTCCTGCCGCACGCGATCCTCGTCGTCGAAGCGCAGGTTGCCGCCGCCGGTCCCCGCGACGCTCCAGCCCCGCACGCGCAACTCGGCGGCGATCACCCCGGCCGAATAGCCGAGCCCGAAAATAAACAGGCGTTTCATGGTGCCGATTGATAGCGCAGCCGCTGGCAATCGGAAGCACGCGCGCTAGATAGTTTGCATGGACATCGCCAGCAGACCGTCGACCCCGATCGAGAACCCCGAGACGGCGGACGCCGCCGTGCCGCCGCAGGCGCCCGCGGTGATTCGGCGCGAGGAATACCAGCCGCCCGAGTGGCTGGTGCCCGAGATCAGGCTCGATTTCACGCTCGACCTCGATTCGACCAAGGTTGTCACCACGCTCGCGGTCACGCAGAACCCCCAAGGTTCGGGCGGGCAGACCTTGCGGCTCAACGGTGACGGCGTGGCCGCGCACGCGGTGACGGTCGACGGCCAGGCCGCGAACGACTGGCGGATGGACGGGCAGGACCTGTTGATCGAGCTGACCGGCGCGAACCACACGGTCGAGATCGAGACCGTGGTGAACCCCACGGCAAACAGCCAGCTGATGGGGCTCTATGCCTCGAACGGCATGCTCTGCACCCAGTGCGAGGCCGAGGGTTTCCGTCGCATCGCCTTCTTCCCCGATCGTCCCGACGTGCTCAGCGTCTATTCGGTGCGGATGAGCGGCGACAAGGCGCGCTTCCCCGTGCTGCTGTCGAACGGCAACTGCACGGCACAGGGCGACAACGCGGACGGCACCCACTGGGCCGAATGGCACGATCCCTGGCCCAAGCCCTGCTATCTCTTCGCGCTGGTCGCGGGCGAGCTGATCGCCAACCACGCGCAGTTTACCACGGCAGGTGGCCGCCAGGTCGATCTCAACATCTGGGTCCGCCCCGGCGACGAGGACCGCACCCAGCACGCGATGGATTCGCTGATCGCCTCGATGAAATGGGACGAGGAGGCGTTCGGCCGCGAATACGACCTCGACCTGTTCAACGTCGTCGCGGTCTCGGACTTCAACATGGGGGCGATGGAGAACAAGGGACTCAACGTCTTCAACACGCGCTACGTGCTGGCCGACCCCGAGACCGCCACCGACGCCGACTACGACGCGGTCGAAGGCGTGATCGGTCACGAATACTTCCACAACTGGTCGGGCAACCGCATCACCTGCCGCGACTGGTTCCAGCTGAGCCTCAAGGAAGGCTTCACCGTGCTGCGCGACCAACTGTTCTCGGCGGACATGGGCTCCGAGGCGGTCAAGCGCATCGAGGACGTGCGCGTGCTGCGCTCGGCCCAGTTCCCCGAGGATTCGGGGCCGCTGGCGCATCCGATCCGGCCCGATTCCTACCAGGAGATCTCGAACTTCTACACCTCGACCGTCTACAACAAGGGCGCCGAGGTGATCCGCATGATGCGCTCGATGTCCGGCGTCGAGGCCTTCCGCAAAGGCACCGACCTCTACTTCGACCGGCACGACGGCGAGGCCGCGACCTGCGAGGACTTCATCCAGGCGATCGAGGACGGCGCCGGGCTCGATCTGACGCAGTTCCGCCAGTGGTACAGCCAGGCGGGCACGCCGAAGCTGCGCGTGCGGCTCGATCACGAGGGCGACGTCGCCACCCTGCACCTGTCGCAGGTCGTGCCCGCGACGCCGGGCCAGCCGGTCAAGCAGCCGATGCCGATCCCGCTGCGCCTCGCGCTGTTCGATCGCGACACCGGCCAGCATCGCGGCGAGGAACTGATCGTGCTCGACGCCGCCGAGGCGAGCTTCGCCTTCTCGGGCTTCACGCGCACGCCCGTGCTCTCGATCAACCGGGGCTTCACCGCCCCCGTGGCGATCGACAGCGACGTGCCGACCGCCGACCTCGTCTTCCTCGCGGCCAACGACGACGATCCCTTCGCGCGCTACGAAGCGATGCAGAGCCTGATCGTCCAGCACCTCGTCGCTGCCATCGACGGCGGTATCTTGTGTGACGCCGAGCGCCAGGCCGGGCGCGACGCGATCGGCCGCGCACTCGCGCCGGTGATCGACGACAAGGCGCTCGACGACCTGATGCGCGGCGAGCTGATGATCCTGCCCTCGGAGGCCTATCTCGCCGAACAGCTCAAGGTCGCCGATCCCGGCGCGATCCACGCCGAGCGCGAGGGGCTCAAGGCCTGGCTCGGCCGCGAGCTGAAGGACCGGCTGACCGCGCTGCACGACCGCGTCTCCGCCCTGCCCTATGGCCGCAGCGCCGAGGCGCGCGGCGCGCGCAAGCTCAAGACCCAGGCGCTGGTCTATCTCGCCGCGGGTGCACCCGAAGAGGCCGCCCGGCGCGCGGCGGCCCAATATGCCGCGGCCGACAACATGACCGACCGCCAGGGCGCGCTGATGGTGCTCTGCGGGCTCGATACGCCGGCTCGCGAAGAGGCTCTCGCCGATTTCCGCGAACGCTACGACGGCAATGCCCTGGTCATCGACAAGTGGTTCTCGCTCCAGGCGGGCTCGCTGCACCCCAAGGTGCTCGAACACGTCAAGGCGCTGGCCGCGCACCCCGATTTCACCCTGAGCAATCCCAACCGCGTCCGCGCGCTCTACATGTCCTGCGCGGTCAATCCCAAGGCGTTTCATGCCGAAAGCGGCGAGGGCTATCGCACGATCGCCGATCTGATCCTCGCGCTCGATCCGATCAACGCGCAGACCGCGGCACGCTTCGTCGCGCCGCTCGGCCGCTGGCGGCGGATCGAGCCCAAGCGCTCGGCGCTGATGCGCGCCGAGCTCGAGCGCGTGGCCAAGGCGCCCAAGCTGTCGCGCGACACGCTCGAGCAGGTGACCAAGAGCCTTGGCTGAACCCGTCGAAGTCAACCGCGCCGAGGTGCTCGCCGGCATTCCGCACGGCTTCCTCGGCCGGCGCGGCGGTGTCTCCACCGGGCTGGTCGCGGGGCTCAACATGGGCCTGGGTTCGGGCGACGACGCCGCAGCCGTCGCCGAGAATCGCGCGCGCGGCGGCGCAGCAGTGCTGCCCGGTGCGCCGATCGTCGCCTGCTATCAGGTCCATTCGCCCGACTGCGTGACCGTGACGGAACCCTGGAGCGACGCCGAGCGCCCGCAGGCCGACGCCCTGGCGACGAACCGCCACGGCCTGCTGCTCGGGATCGTCACAGCCGACTGCACGCCCGTGCTCTTCGCCGACCGCGAGGCCGGCGTGATCGGCGCTGCCCATGCCGGCTGGAAAGGCGCGATCGGCGGCGTCACCGACAACACGATCGCGGCGATGGAAGCCCTGGGTGCACGGCGCGGAGCGATCGTCGCGGCAATCGGACCGACGATCGCGCAGGCCAGCTACGAGGTCGACGAGGGCTTTCGGTCGCGTTTCCTCGAAAGCGATTCGGCAAACACGCGGTTTTTCATGGCTGGGAAGCCCGGCCACTGGCAGTTCGACCTGCCCGCCTATGTCGCCGCCAGGCTGGCCGCGGCGGGGGTCGGCCGGGTCGAGGACTTGGCGCTCGACACCTATGCCCAGGCCGACCGCTTCTATTCCTTCCGCCGCGCGACGCATCGCGGCGAGCCTGCCTATGGACGGCAGATGGCCTTGATCGGTCTCTCCGAACGCTAGCTGAACCTCGCCCGCGGGCGTGCTTAAAACGCCAAAAAGGCTGTTGGCACGGTGGATTTTCGCGTCTATCAGCGCGCCAAGCCGGGGTCCGGCATGGGTAAAACCGTGCAGAATTCGGCGTCAGGGGGCTACTTCGCGTAGCACTGGGCGAATAGGTCCGCACCTTTTCTCGGTAGCGGACATTAAAGCAAGGCAAGGTCAACCATGGCACATGATGCGGGCACTGACACTCCGGAACTTATTGCCGGAGATGGGGTGCGGCGGCGCGATTTCATCAACATTGCTGCAGTCAGCGCGGCTGGTGTGGGCGGTGCGCTCACTCTGATTCCGCTGATCAGCCAGATGGCCCCTTCGGCCGACGTTCTGGCGGAGAGCTCGGTCGAGATCGATCTCTCGCAGATCAAGCCGGGCCAGGCGATCAAGGGCATCTTCCGCAAGCAGCCCGTGTTCCTGCGCAATCTGACCCCGCACGAAATCTCCGAGGCCGACAAGGTCGCGGTTTCGAGCCTGCGTGACCCGCAGTCGCTGGCCGAGCGCACCAAGCCCGGCAAGGAAAACTGGCTGATCACCATGGGTGTCTGCACCCACCTCGGCTGCGTCCCGCTGGGCGCCGGCGAGGGCGAGGTCCGTGGCGAGTTCGGCGGCTACTTCTGCCCCTGCCACGGTTCGCACTACGACACCGCCGCCCGTATCCGTAAGGGCCCCGCGCCCAAGAACCTCGAGGTTCCGGTTTACGAGTTCACCTCCGACACCGTCGTCAAGATCGGCTGAGGCCAAGAGATTCGCTGAGGACAAACCATGAGCTTTCCCTGGGCCAATAATTACACCCCGCAGCATCCGTTCATGAAATGGATGGACGAGAAGCTGCCGGTGCCGCGTCTCGTCTACAACTCGGTGGGCGCCGGCTATCCCGTGCCGCGCAACCTGAACTACTGGTGGAACTTCGGTTTCATGGCGCTGACCTGCCTCGCGCTGCAGATCGTCACCGGTATCATCCTGGCGATGCACTACGCGGCCAACGCGGGCGTCGCCTTCGATTCGGTCGAGCACATCATGCGCGACGTCAATTGGGGCTGGATGCTGCGCTATGCGCACGCCAACGGCGCCTCGGCGTTCTTCGTGGTGATCTACATCCACATCTTCCGCGGTTTCTACTACGGCTCGTACAAGGCCCCGCGCGAAATGGTGTGGCTGCTCGGCGTCGTGATCTTCCTGCTGATGATGGCCACCGCCTTCATGGGTTACGTGCTGCCCTGGGGCCAGATGAGCTTCTGGGGTGCCAAGGTCATCACGGGCCTGTTCGGCGCGATCCCGCTCGTGGGTGAGCCGATCCAGCACTGGCTGCTCGGCGGCTTCGCTCCCGACAACGCCGCGCTGAACCGCTTCTTCTCGCTGCACTACCTGCTGCCCTTCGTGATCGTCGGCGTGGTCGTGCTGCACATCTGGGCGCTGCACATCCCGGGTTCGTCGAACCCGACCGGCGTCGAGGTGAAGAGCGAGAGCGACACCGTGCCGTTCTTCCCCTACTTCATCGCCAAGGACGGCTGGACGCTCGGCGCCTTCCTGTTCATCTACTGCGCCGCGGTGTTCTTCGCACCCAACGCGCTGGGCCACCCGGACAACTACATCCCGGCGAACCCGATGAGCACCCCGGCGCACATCGTTCCCGAATGGTACTTCTGGCCGTTCTACGCGATCCTGCGCGCCTTCACCTTCGACTTCTTCATCGTGCCGGCCAAGCTGATGGGCGTGCTCGCGATGTTCGGTGCGATCCTGGTCTGGTTCTTCCTGCCCTGGCTCGACAAGTCGCCGGTGCGCTCGGCCAACTACCGTCCGCTCTACCGCAAGTTCTTCTACGTGCTGGTGTTCTTCATGGCTGCGCTGTTCTACCTGGGTGGCGCCCCGGCTGCCGAACCCTACGTGATGATGAGCCAGGTCGCGGCGTTCTACTACTTCGCCCACTTCCTGATCATCGTGCCGATCGTCTCCTCGATCGAACGGCCCGATCCGCTGCCCTTCTCGATCACCGAGGCCGTTCTCGGCCACGACGAGAAGCCCGCTTCGGCTCCGGCCGCCTGACCCTCAGAGAGACGGAAAGACAGACACATGATCCGCATGCTCTCCATCCTCGTCGGGCTGTTCTTCACGGTCGCGCTGGCGTGGTCGTTCGGTAACGGCGCCTACAACGCGATCACCGAGCCCGCCGCGCCCACCGCCGAGCACGAGTTCCACAAGCACCCGAAGGAGCTCGAGCTCGCCAGCAACGGCGCGTTCGGCAAGTTCGACAAGGCCCAGCTGCAGCGCGGCTTCCAGGTCTACAAGGAAGTCTGCTCGGCCTGCCACTCGCTGCGCCTCGTCGCCTTCCGCGACCTGAAGCAGCTCGGCTACAACGACGACGAAGTGAAGGCGATCGCCGCCGGCTTCCAGGTCCCGGGTCTCGATCCGGCCACCGGCGAAGCCAACACCCGTCCGGGTCTGGCGACCGACTACTTCCCCAAGCCCTTCGCCAACGACATCGCCGCGCGCGCCGCCAACAACAATGCGGTTCCGCCCGACCTATCGCTGATGACCAAGGCCCGCCACGACGGCCCGGCCTACGTCTACTCGCTGCTGACCGGTTACCAGAACCAGCCGGCCGAGCTGCTCAAGAAGTTCCCGGATTCGAAGACCGGCCCGGGCCTTCACTACAACCCCTACTTCGCCAACCTGAACCTCGCGATGGCCCCGCCGCTGACCGCAGAGGGCCAGGTGACCTTCGGCGACGGCACCAAGTCGACGGTTCCGCAGATGGCCAAGGACGTTGCCGCGTTCCTCGTCTGGACCGCCGAGCCCAAGCTCGAGAAGCGTCACCAGACGGGCTGGCCGGTGCTGCTGTTCCTGCTGTTCGCCACGGTCCTGGGCAACCTCGCCTACCGCAACGTGTGGCGCAACACGAAGCACTGAGGTCCAGACCTCGACGGCTGAACGAAATGCCCCCTGCATCCACGCGATGCGGGGGGTTTTTCTTTATGGGATGACGTGATGACCATCGATGACCTCAAGGCGCTGGTGCGCTCGATCCCCGACTTCCCGATCCCGGGCATCCTGTTCCGCGACGTCACCACCCTGATCGGCGACGGCGACGGCTTCGCCGCGACGGTCGCGCTGCTCGCCGAGCAGGCGCAGGCGATGGGCGCGCAGGCGCTGGCGGGGATCGAGGCGCGGGGCTTCATCTTCGGCGCGGCCGCCGCGGCCAGGCTCGGCCTGCCCTTCGTGCCCGTGCGCAAGCCGGGCAAGCTGCCCGTCCCCGTGCTCGCGCTCGACTATGCGCTCGAATACGGCACGGGCACGCTCGAGATCGATCCCGATGCCGTGAGCCAGGGCCAGCGCGTTGTGGTGCTCGACGACCTGCTGGCGACGGGCGGCACCGCGCTCGCGGCGACGCAGTTGCTGCGCAAGGCCGGGGCCCTGGTCGAGGACGCGCTGTTCGTCATCGACCTGCCCGACCTCGGCGGCGCGGAACGGCTACGCGGCGCGGGGCTGCGGGTCACGGCACTGATGGATTTCCCGGGGCACTGAGCGCCCCCCGGGATCCTTCCCTGCAAGGGGAGGTGGCAGTCGCGCAGCGACTGACGGAGGGGTGTCGCCCTCTCGATAGCGGGACACCCCTCCACCACCGCCCTTCGACAGCTCAGGACGGCGGCCCCCCTCCCCCACAGGGGGAGGATCAAGTATGGCTCAAGCCGCCTTTTCGACCTTCTTGGTGTCCTTGGCTTCCTTCGGCAGGCCTTCCTCGACCAGCGCGTGGACGGCCTTCGAGGCCGCCACGGTGCCGAGTTCCATCAGCGCGAAGTGGTTCGCCTCGATCTCGGCGAGATCGTAGACGTAGTTGACCATCACGCCGTGCGACTGGCGCAGGCCGTTGGCCGAGAGATCGGCGTTGGCGTGAATCGCCTCGAGCCGGGCACCGTTGCCGAGGTGGAAGCGCGCGACCGAATCGGCCGGGCCACCACGCTTCGAACGCGCCGTCGTCAGGTAGCGCGCGGCCTCGCGGCGCAGCTCCTTGGCGGCGGGCACCTTGGCATCCTTGCCCTTTTCGCCCGCGAGCCACTTGGCGAAGCCCGGCACCGGCGACAAGGTCGCGGTGCACTTGAGCTGGGGCAGTTCTTCCTTGAGCAGGCCGACGACGCGCTTGATCAGGTAGTTGCCGAAAGGAATGCCGCGCAGGCCGTCCTGGCAGTTCGAGATCGAATAGAAGATCGCGTGGCTGGCCTTGTGCGGATCGACCGTCTTGCGCTTCTCCGCGGTGATCTGGGCGATGCCGCTGGGCAGTTCGTCGGTCAGCGCGACTTCGACGAAGATCAGCGGATCATCGTGCATCTGCGGGTGGAAGAAGCCGTAGCAGCGGCGATCGACCGGTTCGACGCGGCGGCGCAGTTCGTCCCAGCCGGCGATCTCGTGCACGGCCTCGTACTTGATGATACGCTCGAGCAGCGCCGCGGGCGAATCCCAGGCGATGCGGCGCAGTTCGAGGAAACCGGCGTTGAACCAGGCGGTGAAAGCGTCCTCGAGCTCCTGGTCGAGCGCCTTGAGGCCCGGGGTCTGTTCGGGCGCGTTCAGCAGGTCCGAACGCATGGCGATCAGCCGCTGCGTGCCCTGCGGCGCAAGGTTGAGCATGCCGATGAGCTTCTGGCTCGGCGATTCGGCGGCGTCGCTGAGCGCCTTGGCCGAGGCCTCGTCGCGCTTGTCCTGCCAACGCGCGATCGCCTTGTCGATCGCCACGGCATCGCGCGGATGCAGGTCGTGGATCTGCGCGAGAAAGGCCTGGCGCGCCTTGAGGTCGCTGGCTTCGTAGAGATCGAAGAAGGCCGAGGCGAGCGCCGGCCCCGAGGCCTTGCCGCGCAGCGAGAGCAGCGCGCCGGCCAGGTCGAGCAGGCCTTCGCTGCTGGCCGGACGCGGCGCGATGCCGATCCGCGAGAGCAGCTTGCCGAGCCGGGAATTCATCACGAGCTCGAGCGGGTTGCGCCGCGCAGGGCGCGACCGGGGCATATCCATCGCCAAATCCTTCTTCCCCGCCGGGACGGACGAGAGCGTCGGTCCGGACGATTCGGTCTTAACCACAGTCCGTTTAGAATGAATGACCTGACAATGCCGTGACAAGTGCCTGTGGACGCGGTGAAACGATTCAACGCTGCGGCGTGCCGGATGTTGCCGCCCGAAGCGCACGAGCAATGCTTCGAAGATTGACCACGCAGTCGCGCTCGGGCATTGGGAGCGCCACACGAGCGGGTATAGCTTAGTGGTAAAGCTCCAGCCTTCCAAGCTGGCTATGCGGGTTCGATTCCCGCTACCCGCTCCAATCCTCCCTTCTCACAAAATTTCAAATCGGCTATAAACGCCCCCGAATTCTGGTGCTTTGAGCCAGTCTTCGTCCATCGGCGTCTTACGGCATCTCACTGCATCTGCTCCGATTCGGGGGCCACAGTGGGGGCCAGCTGGACGAGAAGAAATTGGTCGCTCCGCTGCGACAGCGGCAGGAAGGGGCTCTTGTTATGCCACTTTCGGACATCGCCATTCGCAATGCTCGCCCCCGTGCCAAGCCATACAAGCTTGGAGACGCGTTGGGCCTGTTTCTTCTTGTGCAGCCGACAGGTGGCAAGCTCTGGCGAGTGAAGTACCGTTTCCACGGAAAAGAGAACAAACTGGCGGTCGGGATTTACCCTGCTGTAGGCCTTGCCGAGGCAAGGCGTCGATGTGAGGGTGTCAAACAGCTGTTAGCAGCTGGCAAAGACCCTTCTCGTGAAAGAAAGCGCGAGAAGATCCGGACTCGAATTCAAGCCGAAGCCACGTTTGAGGCCGTGGCCAATGAATATTGCGAAAAGCGGAAGCGGGATGGAGACAAAGGCTGGGCGAATAGTACTTCAGTTCGATGCAAATATCTGTTGTCTCTCCTTAAGAACTCGATAGGAAATCTGCCAATCAGCTCCATCGAGCCGGCCGATGTCCTTTTTGCAGTGCGCAAGATTGAGAAGACAGGCAAATTGGAGAGTGCGAGGAGGACTCTGCAACTCGCAGGCTCGGTGTTTCGCTATGCGGTGGCCACAGCGCGATTGTCCTCCGATCCGACGCGAGATCTCCGCGGAGCCCTCACTACCCCGACGGTATGCCATTACGGCGCGATCCTTGACCCTTCACGATTGGGCGAACTGTTGCGAGCGATGGATAGGTACGACGGCCAGTTCGTAACCCGTGCGGCAATGCGGTTGGCGCCCCACCTGTTTGTCCGCCCCGGCGAGCTAAGGCAGGCGGAATGGGAAGAGATCAATCTTGAGCACGCACTTTGGACAATCCCTGGCCGCAAGACGAAGACGCGCAAGGACCACTTGGTGCCTCTATCACGGCAATCGATCGAGATGTTCAGACAGGTGCGCGCATTGACGGGGCCAAGCGGATACGTCTTTCCGTCTATGCAGACTCCAAACCGGTCGATGAGTGGCAACACGATCAATGCCGCCCTGCGACGCCTCGGCTTTGCTAGCGATGAGATGACGTCTCATGGCTTTCGGGCCACCGCTTCCACTCTTTTGAATGAAAGCGGGAAATGGCACCCGGACACCATCGAGCGGGCGCTGGGACATGGCGACGCGGACAATGTGCGATCTGCCTATCATCGCGGTGCACATTGGCAGGAACGAGTGGCAATGGCTCAGTGGTGGAGCGACCATCTCGATCAACTCCGACAGCCGCGCAGCAGTCCCGCCAATTAAGCCGGCAATTAGCTGCTGATCCAGGCCTATTTGGCTAGAGGCGCGTCTTTCTCGAGCCTGTAGCAATAGGTGCTGTCGGCGCTGTCTTCGCCCGGCTCGCCCATGACCAGGCGCACCTCGCCGTCGACTTCTTCGCGGCGCACGGGAAGTTTCTCCCAGCGGTCGAAGCCGATCGCGCGGTTGAGCATGATCGCGGCGGGGTTGGTCGACAGGACGTAGCCCGTCACCATGGCGACCCCGGCGTTCGCGAACAGCCAGTCGATCAGCGCACGACCCGCGATCTGCAGCAGTTTGGGGTGCCCGCCGCGTTCGCCGCGCATGGCATTGTCGAGCAGCACCGTGTCGTGGGTCAGTTCCTTGAAGCCGAAATGGCCGATCAGCACGTCGTCGGCCTCGATCAGGAAGATCATCTGGGTCGACGACGCGAGCACGCCGTTGCGCAGCCAGTTGCGCGTGCGGTCGGGTGTCGCGGTGAACTGGGTCAGGAACGAGCCCATGCTGGCGTTGCGCCAGTCGGTCAGCTTGCCGATCACCGTGTCGTCGGCCAGATGCGCCTCGGTCAGCGGCGCCAGGCGGCCGATCAGGGCGCCGGCGTCGTCGTGCAGTTCGATCGCCAGGCGCTCGCGCCCCTCGACCACGTCGCGGATCCGGCCCGCGATCCGGTTCGCCGGCTCAGGCGACATCGTCGCGCGCCAGCAGGGCACCGGCCTCGACGTCGCGCGCCAGGGTGCGGCCGATCAGCGTTGCAAGTTCGGTCGGCGGGATGCCGTCGCCGGGGCGTTTGGTCTCGAGATCGCCGGCGGCCAGGACCTCACCGGCCTTGAGGCCGCGCGCCGCGATCACGCTGCGCCGCATCTTGGGGATCTGGGCGAGCTCGGCATCGCTCAGCAGGCGTTCGGTCCCGCCGAGCGCGGCATGGACCGTGCGGCAGGCGGCGATCATCCGCGCCATGTCCGCCGGCTCGGTCGCCATCTGGTTGTCCATGCCGATCTTGCTGCTGTCGAGCGTGAAATGCTTCTCGATCAGGCAGGCGCCCAGCGCCACGGCCGCGGCGGGGATCTCGCTGCCCAGGCTGTGATCCGAATAGCCGATGGGATGCGCGGGAAACGCCTCGCGCAGCCCTTCGATGTTGCGCAGGCGGATCGTTTCGGGCGGCGAGGGATAGACCGAGGTGCAGTGCAGGATGACGATCTCGCCATTGCCCGCCGCTTCGATCGTCTCCACCGCGCGCACGATCTCGTCGAGCCTGCCCATGCCCGTCGACAGCACCAGCGGCACGCCGAGACCGGCCAGGTGCGCCAGATAGGGCAGGTTGTTGAGCTCCATCGAGGCCACCTTGAGGAAGGGGACGCGGCAGGTTGCGACCAGGAATTCGGCTTCGGCATGCGAATAAGGGGTGGAGGCGAAGTCGATCCCCACCGCGCGGCAATGGGCGGCGAGTTCGGCGAGTTCGGCATCGCTAAGCGCGAACTTCGTGACCATGCGCTTGGCGATGGGGTTCTGCCGGTAATAGGCCTCCGAATAGAGCGATTCCGCGCTCCACGACTGGAATTTGACGCAGTCGCACCCCGCCGCCTTGGCCTCGTCGATCATCGATCGGGCGGTATCCAGGTTGCCGAAGTGGCTCGTGTTGAGTTCGGCGACGAAATAAGGGGCGAGATAGTCGCCGACCAGCCGTCCGTTGGGCAATGCGATGGAAGACATGGGCAGCTACTCGTTGCTTTACTGGTCGATCGGATCGACGATCATTTCCGACAGGAACAGGTCGCGGTCGAGGAACGGCGCCTGGTCCTCGAGCGGACGGCGCACGAAGCGACGGTCGACCGCGCTGCGCGTGTGCCACATCTCGATATAGCCCTGATCCTCGCGGCCGAAAATCTCGCAGAGCACGGGGCCGCTGCGCGCGAACAGGTCGCTCAGGCCGCCGCGCAGATCCTCGGGCTTTTCGATCGTCGTGTAGTCGAGGCCGAAGCAGGCGGCGACCTGCGAGAATTCGGGGCAGCTCACGCCATTGGCCGGGTCGGTGCCGATCACGCGCTTGCGGAACAGCTCCTGCTGCCGCCGCCGGATGATCGAATAGACGTTGTTGTTGATGACCACGATCTTGATCGGCAGCGCATGATACCGGATCGTCTCCAGCTCCTGCAGGTTCATCATGATCGAGCCGTCGCCGATCACCGCCACCACCGGGCCTTGGCCCGCGAAACAGGCGCCGATCGCCGCGGGCAGGGCGAAGCCCATCGCCCCCTGCATCGCCGGATGCACACAGGCTTGGCCCTCGGCGAAGCGCACGTTGCTCGGCAGGATCACGTCGTTGAGCCCCGAATCGACGACCAGCGCCGCCGCCGGGGGCAACAGGTCGGACAGGCCCTCCGCCAGCTCGTAGAGATCGACCCGCTCGGTGTCGCGGAAGGCGGGCTCGACCTCGGCGAACAGCGCCTTCCAGTGCCGGCACTTGGCCACCCAGGCGGGATCGGTTCGCTTGGTCGTCGCGTCTTCCAGCGCTTCGAGGAAGCGCGCGACGTCGGCCTCGACGAAGCGGTCGATCCTGATGCCGTCCTTGCTGTGCTCGACGGGATCGATGTCGACCACGATGGTCTGCGCATGGCGCGCGAACTTGCAGAACTCGGGTCCGGTGACGAGCGAGGTCAGCCGGCAGCCGAGCACAAGCACGAGGTCGGCGTTCTGCACGGCGAAATTGCCCGCGCGCGAACAGCCTTGCGCCCCGACCGACCCCAGCGAGAGGTCATGCTGGCTGCCATAGGCATCGGGCGCCGACGGCGCATAGGTCACCGGAATGTCGCGGTCCTCGACGAAGCGGCGCAGCGCCGCCTCGGCCCCGCTCGATCGCACGCCGCTGCCGATCAGTACCACCGGCCGCTCGGCCGCGGCCAGCGCGGCGGCGACTTCGCGGACAGTCGCTGCATCGGGGCACGGGCGATCCTGCTCGCTGTCGAAGCGCGGGACCGGAATCGCGTCGAGGTCGATCTGTGCGCTTTGCAGGTCGAGCGGCACGTCGATCCAGACCGGTCCCTTGCGCCCCGACTGGGCCAGATGCAGCGCGGTTTCCAGCGCCTCGACGATCTCCTCGGCCGCGGTGATCATCCGCGCATATTTGGTGATCGGTTCGACCAGCGCGACGATGTCGGCCTCCTGCTGGCCATAGGTCCGCAGCGGAATGCCGGTGAAGCGGGTGGTCTCGCGCAGCACGTTCTGGCCCGAGATGAACACGCAGGGCACGCCGTCCTGCCAGGCCGAGAGCACGCCGGTGATCGCATTGGTCGAGGCGCAGCCGGTCGAGACCAGGCAACCACCGAGACCGCCGGTGCGGCTGGCATAGCCCACCGCGGCGAAGGCGGCCGACTGCTCGTGGTGGACCGAGACCGCGGTCAGGTCGGCATTCTTGGCCAGCGCATCGGTCAGGAACAGCGCGCCGCGCCCCGTGACGAGGAACAGATGGCCGATGCCGGCCTCCGCCAGTCGCTGCATGATGTAGTCGGCAACGCGCATGGGGTTCCGCCTAAAGCCTCAGGTCCGGGGTTTGAAGCGGTCGAGGATCGCGGGCACCGCGACGACGAAGTCGCCGCTGCACGCCGCCTGGCCGTCGACCGTGCTGCGCACCGATCCCTTGGCCACGCCGCGCTTGAACGAGTCCAGGCTGGCCTCGATCGTCAGCACGTCGCCGGGCACGATCTTGCGCTTGAACTTGACGTTGTCGATCGAGACGAAGCTCGTCTTCATGCCCTGGTATTCCTCGATGCAGAGGAAGCTCATGATGAAGGTCTGCGCCAGCGATTCGATCTGGACGAAGCCGGGCACGTTGGGGTCGTCCTCGAAATGCCCGGGGAAGAACCACTCGTTGTAGGTGAAGCACTTGATGGCCGTGGCGCTCTTGCCCGGATCGAAGGCGATCACGCGGTCGATCAGCAGCACCGGGAAGCGGTTGCGCTGGTGATGGATGATCGCCTGGATGTCGAGCGTCGCCGCGGCCTCGCGCATCAGACGGGCTCGATCTTCACGTCGTACTTGCTCAGGATCGCCTTGCCCGCCTCGTAGCTCGAGAACTCGATGATGTCGTCGATGTCGAGCTCGATGGCGAAGGCCTCTTCCAGCGCCGCGATCAGCGCCATGTGGCCGACGCTGTCCCAGGATTCGACCTCCTGGTACTTGAGCGCGGCCAGATCCTTCGGTTCCAGCAGGAACGTCTCGATGAAGGCTGCATCATACTTCTCGGCGCTGCTCATTTACTGCCTTCCTTGCCCATTTCCCCGGTCGCGAAGCACTGTGTCACGTCGCGGTGCTCACGCGCTATGCACGATCCGCGAGAGTTCTTCGACCAGCATATAGCCATCCCAGACGACGCCCATGTCGAGCGCCTTGCCCACCGGCACCACCCGGTCGATCCCGGGCAGCCCGCGGTCGACGATGAAGTCCACCACCTCCTGCCGGTCCACGCCGAAGCAGGTGAGCGTCTGATAGCGCTCGGTGACGATCGCCGCCAAACCTTCGAGGTCTTCCGCCGCATGTTCGAAGAAGGTGCCGAACTGGCCGCGATGCGCGGCGATGTCGGCGGGCAGGGCGGTGAGCGCGATGCGGTAGATCAGGTTGCCGTGGCGCGTGGCGCTTCGCACTTCCGCGACTTCGCTGGCCGTCCGGCACAAGTGGGTGAACTTGTCGACCGTCCGCGCATCGGCCAGCGGATAGGCGGCCTGCACCACGCGTTCGAGCGCCGGCCAGAAGCGTTGTTGCGCCGCCGCCACGCTCGCATCGGACCCGCGCCACAGCACGAGATGCGGTGACGAGCAGCCGTTCTGGTCGAACAGATAGCTGTCGTTGAAGAACCCGCGCACGAGCTCGGCCAGCGCCTTGTCGTCGGTCGCGAGCACCGCCTCGGCGCCGAGCAGGCACAGCGAATAGCGATCGGCGAAGGCGACGTCGACGCAGCGCGGGTGCGCGGGAAGTCGCTTGAGGTGCGCCACGGTCGCGTCGCCGCCCCAGATCATCCGGCCCTGACATTCGGCCGAGAGCGCGGCGGTGATCGCGTCGTCGCGCGGATAGCGCACGAGCCGGTTCATCGATGCCACCCGCGCATGTTCGGGCCGGTCGAACAGCGCGGCGATCGCGTCGCAGATAATCTCGACCTGGACGAAGCCCTCGGGAATGCGCACCAGGTTGGCATTGCCCGCGAGCAGGCCGAAGGCGAACGAATAGGCGAAGTTCACCGGCACGTTGCTCGGCGCGATATGCAGCACCAGTCCGCGCCCGAGCCGCGCATGGCGCCGGTCGAACTCGGCCGAGAGCCGCGCGAGATTGGCTGCGCGGCACCAGAAGGCGAAGGTCGCCACGTCGGGATGCTCGCGGACCTCGGCCTGGCTCAGCAGCGCCTTCGACAGCGCCGCCAGGAAGGCCAGCACCGGCTCGGCATAGGGCTTGAGCGGGCGCCGATCGAGCGTGCCCAGCGGTCCGCCGACGCGGATGGTCAACGGCAGATCAGGCAGCGGCTTCATAGGTGTCGCTACAGCCGCGGACTTCGGCGCGGGCCACGCGTCCGGCGATGGTGAAATGAGTGCCGCGCCGCCCGCAGGCGCAGTGGTCGAGGCCCTCGATCCGGCCGAGGTCCTCGGTCAGCAGGGCATGGCCCGGATAGGAGCGCGGGATCATCGACAGAACTTCGACGAGGCCCGTCTCGCCCGGTGGCAGGGTGCTGAAATCGCCGAGGTCGCGGACGATGACATCGGCATAGGCCGGCGCATGGAGAAAGCCCTCCTCGCATTCGAGGAAGATCGAGCCCGTCTGCTCGACCATGCCGTAATAGTTCACCACCCGGTCGATCCCGGCGCAGTCCTGCAGGGTGGCGCGGAAATCGCGGCTGGAGACCGCCTCGTCCTGCAGCTTCTTCCAGCCGCCGCCGTGCAGCAGCACCCCCTGGTCGATCGCCAGTCGCTGCCCCAAGGCCTGCAGCGGCTTGTAGAAGTGCTGCCAGATCATGAAGGTGAAGCCGAACAGGAACACCGGCTGGCCGGCATGCCGATCGAGAAAGGCCTCGATCGCCGGCAGGTCGAGGTTCATCTTATCGTCGAGCGCATAGGTCACGTTCTGGCCGAACATCGAGAAGCCGAGGATGCCCGCGCCTCGCGCCGAAAAGGCGTTGCGGTCCTTGAGCACGGAGGGCGAATCGATGACCAGCATCGGCAGGCGCTTGCGGCCGATCACTTCGCCCATGATGCGCGACAGGATCTTGGTCTGCAGCGCGGAGGTCTCGCGGTCGAGGAAGATCCGCGAGACCTGCTGGCCGCTGGTGCCCGACGAGGTCATGGTCTTGAACACCTGATCCTCGGGCACGCTGCGCAGGTCCATTTCCTTGAACAGCCGCACGGGGATGAACGGCACCTGGGCCAGGGTCTGCACCGGTCCGTCCGCGTCGGTGGCGACGTCGAGGATCCGGGCATAGGCCGGGCAATGCTGGCGGTGCCATTCGGTCAGCGCGTTCATCGTCTGCGTCAGCGCCGCGGCCTTGGCTTCCGCGTCCATGGCGAAAGGCGGCTGGTCGAGCCAGAAGGTGGGATCGAGGCCCGTCATGCCAGCAGCACCTTCTCCAGCCCGTCGAGCAGTCCGTAGAGGACCTTGCCCGCATCATTGCGCGGCACGCGGTCGATGGCAAAGACACCGATCGCCTGCGGCGTGACTTTCAGCTCGGCCGCCAGCGTCTTCTTCACCTGCTTGCCGACCTCGGCATCGGCATCGACGAGATAGACGTCGAGGCGATCGTCACGCCCGCCACACACCGCCTGATGGCCGGCGGCCTGGAGCGCATGCTCGACGTCCTGCAGGTTGATCCGGTTACCGAACAGCTTCACGAAGCGCTTGAGCCGCCCGACGATCGTGAAATCGCCCTCGGCGTCGCGCGTGGCGAGGTCGCCGGTGTGCAGCAGGCCCTGCCACTCGTCGCCGCGGCCGAGGTCGGCATGGCTCTCGGCATAACCCAGCGCCACGTTCGGTCCGCGATAGACGAGCTGGCCCGGCCGATCGGGCTCGGCCACGCGGGTGCCGTCCTCGTCCTCGAGCCATAGTTCGCCGCCGGGAATGGCCTGGCCGATCGAACCCGGCTTGGTCGCGGCCTTGTCGGGCGGCAGATAGGCCATGCGTGCGGTCGCCTCGGTCTGCCCGTACATCACGAAAAGGCGCCGGTTCCGCTCGGCACAGAGCACGGCGAAGTCCCGGACCAGCGCCGGATCCATGCGTCCGCCAGCCTGCGTCATGGTGCGAAGGTCGGGCAGGTCCATCTTCGCGAAACGCAGTTTGGCGAGCATTTCGTAGTGATAGGGCACGCCGGCGAAGCTGGTCACCCGGGCATCGCGCAGGAAGTCCCAGAAGCCACGGTCGAACAGTGTCTTGGCGGTCAGCGCGATCGTGCTGCCCGCGAGCAGGTGGCTGTGCAGCACCGACAGGCCGTAGGAATAAGTCAGCGGCAGGCTGGTGACCGGCACGTCGTCGGCGCCGATGCCCAGATAGTCGCGGATCGCGCGGGCATTGCCCAGCAGGTTGCCCTGCGAAAGCCGCACGAAGCGCGGGCTCCCCGTGCTGCCCGAAGTGCCGAGCAGCAGCGCCAGATCGTCGTGCAGCGGCACGGCCACCGACGTGCGCCGCGCGAGCAGGCCATAGCCGCGCTCGGACAGCACCAGGTCGGCGTCGGGGACATCGGCCATGCGCGCTTCGGGCAGCCAGAGGAAGCTTGGCTCGTAGGCTGCGATCAAAGTTTGCAGTCGCGGCGTCGGCAGTCCGGTCGCCACCATCATCGGCACCGCCTGCGCCTGCAGCAGCGCCAGGTAGCCGAGCGCGCCGCCCGGGTCGTTGTCGCTGAGGCACATCACCAGCCGTCCTCGGCAGGCGGCGATCTCCGGCCGCTGGGTCAGATCGGCGAGCGCGGCGACCGCGATCTCCGCCCCGTCGTCGGTCCTGAACAGCGGGCGCGTCCCATAGGCGGCGGCCAGGTCCGCGAACATGTCACCCATGGCGCGCCGCTGCCGTCATGACCGCGTGCGTTTGAGGAACCCGTCGGGCGAGACGGTGATCTGCAGCTTGTGCTCGATCGCCTTGTCGATGACGAAGTCGTCACGGTCCTTCAGAAAGGCGTGGACCGCGGTCTTGGGATTGTCGCCCTTGCCCCAGGGCCGGTCGGCCGACAGGTGATCGGGCGCGTCCTCGACGATCGTGTCGCTGACCACGCAATAGCAGCCTTCGGTGACCAGCGGCGCGTAGAGCTCGAGCTCGCGCAGCACATGGTCGTGGGTGTGGTTTGAATCGAGACAGACCATGATTCGCGCATGGTCGGCCGCGAAGGCGCGGACCTGCTCGGCGAGGCCCGGGTCGATGCTCGATCCCTGGAGCATGTGAATGCGCGGCGCCATCGGATGGGCCTCGATCGCCTCGCGGTTGTGCTGGCGGATGTCGATGTCCAGGCCGAGCACCTTGCGCTTGGGGGCGCGTGGATCGAGCACCTCTCCCGCCTCGAAGGCATCGGCATAGTCGAGCAGTGCCAGGGTGGCGGCATTGGCGATTAGCGAACCGCCGTGGGCGATCCCCGTCTCGATGATCAGGTCCGGCCGCGTCTCCCAGATGATCTCCTGGAAGGCGACCATGTCCTGCGGGAACTGGATGATCGGCCGCCCGAGCGCGCGGAAGTTGTAGGTATATCTGTGCCGGGCCGAGGCCAGGTTCCAGTCGAGCGACTGGCGCTGGAACGCGTCGTCGCGCCCCAACCCTTCGATGTTCCCGCGAACCTCTTCGGCAAAGGCTTCGTGCATGGTCGTGTCCTCGGCCTTTTCGTTTAGCGGTTGGCGAGCGCCGTGACGACCGCGCAGACCCGTGCGATGTCGTCGTCGGTCATGTCGTGATAGCTGGGCAGGTTGATCGCCCGGCCGGGAATGTCCCAGGCGTGGCGGTTCTCGGGTCGGGCCTCGAACATCGGCAGCTCGGACAGCGGATGGAAGAACACGCGCGCGTCGATGTTCGCCGCGGCGAAGGCCTGCTGCATGTCTTCGCGGGTGACGCCGCTTTCGCGCGCGAAGACCACCGTCGGCATCCAGGCGCCGTTGACCGTGCCCGCGGGCTCGGGGTTCATCGACAGGCGGGGCAGTCCATCGAGCGCGGCGCGATAGCGCGCCAGGATTGCGCGCTTGCGCGACACCAGATCCTCGATCCGCTCAAGCTGCGCGCAGCCCATCGCCGCCTGGACATTGGACATCTTGTACTTGAAGCCGACCATGTCGGGCCAGAACTGCTTGACCTGCCCGCGCGCGCGGCCGTGGTTCGACAGAGTCAGCACGCGCTCGTAAAGCGCGGCGTCGCTGGTCACGAACATGCCGCCTTCGCCCGTCGTCAGGGTCTTGGTGCCGTGGAACGAGAAGGTGCCGAACCGGCCCATCGATCCGGCGCGCCGGCCGCCGTGCCAGGCCGATCCGATCGCTTCGGCGCCGTCCTCGATGATCGGAATGCCGGTGCGTTCGCCCAGCGCCAGCAGCGCGTCCATGTCGGCCATATTGCCGTAGACGTGGGTGGCGACGATCGCGCGCGTGCGCGGCGTGATCGCGCGTTCCGCCGCCTGCGGATCGATGCACCAGCTGGTCGGGTCGATATCGACGAAGACCGGCGTCGCGCCCAGATGCACGACGGGCGCGACCGTCGCGATCCAGTTGGTATCGGCCAGGATCACCTCGTCGCTGGGGCCAATCCCTAGCGCCGCCATGCCCATGTGCAGCGCACCCGTGCAGCTCGAGGTCGCGATCGTGTGCGTGCTGCCCAGCCAGGCGCCGAACTCGCGCTCGAAGCGGATGATGTAGTCATAGCACTGCGCGCCCCAGCCGTTCGCGGCGGCATCGGCAGCATAGTCCCGTTCCAGCGCGGTGATGGACGGCTTGGTATAGAAGATCCGGTCGTTCACCGAAGGGCTTTCCCGTCCGCGTTCAGAGCAGGACGTGCTGGGTCAGGTCGAGATCGGAGAAGATCACGGTCGGACGGTAGCCCTTGGCCAGATAGTGGTCGCGCCGCGCTTCCTCGCTGACGAAGACGATCGAGCCTTCGATCAGTTCTTCGGCGGACAGGCCCGCGGGCTCCTCGGAGACGATCGCCACCTCGGCGGGCAGGCCGAGATCCTGGAGCAGCTCGGCCACCATTTCCGGGTCGGTCATGCCGTCGAGGATCAGGCGATCGATTCCCGTCATCGCGGCGACCTTGCCGGCCAGGGTCTGGAGCCCGACCATCGCGGGCAGGGTGTCGGCGATCTTGGTGACCTCGACGTTGTCGCCGTGGCCCGCGAAGATCATCCGCGCGCAGAGCTCGTAGGCCTTGATGTAGTCCTTGCGCGCGAACCAGAAGCGGATGGCCACGCCCATGCGCACCATCATGAAGTGCCGGCACATCTGATCGTAGGCGATCCGCGATTCGTCCGACATGTCGATGACGCCGCGCTTGGCGCCGATGTGGAGGAAATATTCGAGCCCGCCGCGATAGCGGTCCCACGAGGTCACGACGTCGTCGAAGCCCGCCTGCTGGCGCGACGGGGCGATCTTGGACACCGCGACCGAGCGGTAGAACGGCGTCTTGAGGAAGGTGACCGCGCCCATGTCGAGGAAGTGGGCGAGATGCGAGAAGGCGTAGAAGCACAGCTCACGCGGCACCCAGGCCGAACGCATCGCCGACGATCGGACGATCGCGATCTCGGGGAAGATGTGACCTTCGAACAGGAAGCAGAACAGCTCGAAGAAGTCGCGGCGTTCGAACCTGCGGTCCGCGGCGACGGCGTAGAACTGCGACAGGTCGAGGTCCTGCACCTCGTCGTAGATCGTCCAGGGGGCATGCGCCGCGACGACGTCGGGGTTCTCGTCGAGATAGCGGACCACGTTCTCCACCTCGGGCGCGATCAGCAGATCGTCGTCGGCGAGGTAGATCGTGTACTCGCCCACCGCGTGCTGGAAGGCGTTGATCTGGTTGGGCGTGGCACCGCCGTTGGTCTCGCGCCGGAAATAGCGGATCGGCAGGCCGCGTTCGATGAACTCGGCGACCATGGCCTCGGTGCCGTCGGTCGAGGCGTTGTCCGAGATGACGATCTCGTAGGGGAAGCTGAACGCGTAGTCCTGGCAATATTCCAACGCGTTCCGCAGGTAGGCCTCGCGGTTGTAGGTCGGAATGCAGATGCTGAGCTTCACCGGACTATCTCCTGGTCATAGGACGGATAGGTCGCATCGCGTTCTCCGATCACCACCGGCGCGAAAGGCCAGGTGATGCCGAACAGCGGATCGTCCCACCGGACCCCGCGGGCGAGGTCCGGGGCGTAGTTGGACGACAAATGGTAAATAAGTTCGCAACCATGTTCTAGGGTCAGGAAGCCGTGCGCGCAGCCGGTCGGTATGGCGAAGGCATTGCGCCGGTCGGCGCTCAGTTCGACCGAGGCCCAGCGCAGGTAGGTCGGTGATCGGGGGCGCAGATCGACGGCGACGTCGAACACCCTGCCGCGCGTCGCGCGCACCAGCTTGGCCTCGGCATGCGGTTCGAGCTGATAATGCAGCCCGCGCAGGGTGCCGCGACTGGTGTTCACCGAGACGCTGGCTTGCGGATAGAACGAGGGCAGGCCCTGGGCCGCGAAGGTCTCGGCGCAGAATGTCCGCGCGAACAGGCCTCTTTCGTCCACCGATGGCTCGACCTCGACCTCGAAGGCGCCGTCGATGGCCGTCGGCAGGAATTTCATCAGAACACCGTGAGTTCCGGCACCGCGACGACGAACTGCCCGCCCCATTCCCGGATGCCGCGATTGATCGAGACCACCTCATCGAGAATGTTCCAGGGCAGGACCAGCACGTAGTCGGGCCGCGTCTCGAAGATGCGCTCGGGCACCAGGATCGGCAGGCGACTGCCCGGCATGAAGCGGCCCTGCTTGGCGGTATTGGCGTCGACCGCATATTCGACGAGGTCGGTGGTCACGCCGCAGACGTTGAGCAGGGTGTTGCCCTTGGCGGCGGCGCCATAGACCGCCACGGTCTTGCCCTCGGCCTTGGCCTGCTTGAGGAAGCCCAGCAGCCCCTCGCAGATCGGCGCGACGCGGTTCTGGAACCCGGTATAGACCTCGACCTGGTCGAAGCCGGCGGCGGCCTCGTCGCGGCGGACCTGCTCGACGGCCGGCGTCACCCCATCGCGCATCGCCGAAGTGCGGCGCGCGAAGACGCGCAGACTGCCGCCGTGCGTGGGCAGTTCCTCGATATCGAACACAGAAAGTCCGTGCGCGGCGAAGATGTTCTCCACGGCCAGCAGCGACAGATAGTAGAAGTGCTCGTGGTAGATCGTGTCGAACTGCGCGCCGTTGATCAGGCGGAGCAGGTGCGGGAACTCCATGCTGAGCACGCCCTCGGGCTTGAGGAGCCGCGCCAGGCCACCGACGAAGTCGTTGACGTCGGGGGCATGGGCCAGGACGTTGTTGCCGATCACCAGGTCCGCGGCGAGCCCGCGTGCGACTAGGTCATCCGCCACGGCGCAGCCGAAGAACGAGGCTTCGGTCGGCACGCCGATGGCGCGCGCGATCTGCGCGACGTTCTCGGCCGGCTCGATCCCGAGGACGGGGATCCCCGCGGTCACGAAATGCTTGAGCAGGTAGCCGTCGTTGCTCGCGACCTCGACGACCTGCGAAGAGGCGTCGAGGCCGAAACGCTCGCGCGTCGCGGTGGTGAACCGGCGCGCATGCTCGACCCAGCTCTCGGAGACCGAGGACAGGTAGGCATAGTCGCTGAAGATCTCCTGCGGGGAGACGGCGACGTCGGTCTGCACCAGCCAGCACTGGTCGCAGACGCTGACCCGCAGCGGATAGGTCGGTTCGGGCTGCTGCAGCTGTTCGGCGGAAAGGAAACTGTTGGCCAGCGGGGTCGTGCCAAGGTCGACGAAGTCGTGCTGCAAGACCGCATCACAAAATCGGCACCGCCGCTCGCTCATCATTCAAATCCTCACAAGCCAAGCGGTTAGAGACGAAGCCCCCTCGGGCCGTCCCTGTCTTTCGATGTTCTCTTTGCGGTTCATGTTAGGCCGCTCGAACTTTCTTTTTCTTTACCGCCTGCGCCGTAGCGGGCCTGCCTTGGATGAATTCCAGGAGACCGGTCTCGTCCGATGCGTCGGCTGGCGCATCGGAGGCCCTTCCCCCGCAAGTTCCCCTGAGCCGGGGGTAGCGGGCCGGCGGCCCCCACACAAGGGGAACGCGGCGCGCGCTCCTATCATGGATGCAGATTTCGACAGGCTCGATGGCTACCCCGTCCGCGCCGGCTGGCCCGAAGCCAGGGCCAGCGCGCGGGCAAGGTCACACCAGGCTGATGTCGGGCGCGTCTTCCTGCTTCATGCCGACGACGTGGTAGCCCGCATCGACGTGATGCGTCTCGCCGGTGACGCCCGACGACAGGCCCGACAGCAGGTAGAGCCCGGCACCGCCGACATCGTCGATCGTGACGTTGCGGCGCAGCGGCGAGTTCAGCTCGTTCCACTTGAGGATGTAGCGGAAGTCGCCGATGCCGCTGGCCGCCAGGGTCTTGATCGGACCGGCCGAGATCGCGTTGACGCGGATGTTGCGCGGCCCGAGATCGTTGGCGAGATACTTGACGCTGGTCTCGAGCGCGGCCTTGGCCACGCCCATGACGTTGTAGTGCGGCACGACCTTCTCGGCGCCGTAGTAGGTCAGCGTCAGGATCGTCCCGCCGCCGGTTCCGTCTTCCTGGACGGGGGGCATCATCGCCGCCGCACGCTTGGTCACGGCGACGAGGCTGTAGGCCGAGATGTTCATCGTCATCAGGAAGTTTTCGAGGCTGGTGTCGACGTACTGGCCGCGCAGCTCGTTCTTGTCCGAGAAGCCGATGGCGTGGACCACGAAGTCGATCGTCGGCCAGCGCGCGGCGAGCGTTTCGAAAGCCGTGTCGAGCGCGGCCATGTCGGACACGTCGCAATCGATCAGGAAATCGCTGCCCAGGCTCTCGGCCAAGGGCTTGACCCGCTTGGCCAGCGCTTCGCCCTGGTACGAGAAGGCCAGTTCGGCGCCGTGTGCGTGCAACTGCTGGGCAATGCCCCATGCCAGCGACTTGTCATTGGCGAGGCCCATGATCAGGCCACGCTTTCCCTCCATCAGACCCGTCATTCTTCGATCGTCCTGCTTTCTGTACGTGTTTGGCGCGCTCTGTCGTCGGCCTGGCCGATCGCGTCGCGTTCTTCCGGCGTCTCGGCGAGCGCCGCGTTGAGCTCGGCTCCCATGACCATCCCTAGGCCAACCAGCCAGAAAAAGAAAAGCGCGATCATCACCCCGGCAAGGCTCCCGTAGGTGAGATCGTAGGAAAACAGATTCCTGAGGACACCGGGCAACAGTACCGTGATCGCCACCCACCAGACCGTCACCAGCAGCGCGCCCGGCCATTTCGGATAGCGGCGGTTGCGATAGGCCGAAGGCGTCAGCGACAGGAACAGCACGTAGATCGACAGGTAGAGCATCGCCGCGGGGATCAGCCGCGAGGTGGTCAGGGTCAGCGTCCAGGTATCGAGCAGCGGAAACCAGGCGGCGATCACCTCCTGCGCCGCGGTGATCGCGACCTGGGCGAACAGCGAGAGCAGCAGCAGGACCACGGCGCCGACGATGAAGGCGGTCGAGAACAGCCGATAGCGCCAGAAGGCCGCGGTCGGGCGCGTGCCGTAGGCGCGGCGCAGGATGTCGCGGATCGTCTCGATCAGGCTCGACACGGTCCACAGCCCGACCAGGCCGCCGATCCACAGCAGCCAGCCGCTGCGCGCCTCGCTGACCGACAGCGCCACGGGCTCGAGCGCGCGCGCCACCACCGGCGGCGCGGCCGAGAGGAAGGCGCGGATCGAGGCTTCGCGCTGGCTGCCCTCGCCGAGCGCGGTGATCACCGCGGTGATGACGATGACGAAGGGAAACAGCGCGAGGATCGCGGTATAGGCGAGGTTGCCGGCGTGGATGAAGCCGTCGGACCAGGCGCCGACGAGCACGCGCTTGACCACGGTGAACACGCGGCTGGCGGGGCCGAGGTTCCGGTCGAACTGCGCCTGGAGCTTGTCCCGGTCAAGCAGCGCCCGGCGGCGACGCGCCTCGGGCGACTGATCGATGGGCCCCGCGGGTGCGTCGATCGGGACTTCCTCCACGGCGCCTCAGACGCCGAGCTTGGCGCGCAGCGGCCGCGTATCCTGCCAGCCTTCGAGCCGGCGGATCAGATCCTCGTCACCCTCGGGCAGCGCGATTTCGAGCGTTATCAACTGGTCGCCGCGCGTCCCGTCCTTGCGTGTCATGCCCTTGCCCTTGAGGCGCAGGGTCTTGCCCGAGCTGCTGCCCGGCGCGACCGTCAGCATGACCGCGCCGTCGACCGTGGGCGCCTTGACCTTGGCGCCGTTGACCGCCTCGTCGAGGCTGACGGGCAGGTCGAGGCGCAGGTTGTCGCCGTCACGCTTGAAATAGGCATGCGGTTCGATGTGGATCGTGACGATCGCGTCGCCGGCGCCGCCCGGGCCGGGCTCGCCCTTGCCGCCGAGCCGCATCTGGGTGCCGTCCTCGACTCCGGCCGGGAGCTTGAGGTCGATCGTCTTGCCGTCGCCCAGGGTGATGCGCTGCGGCGCGAGTTTGGCCGCGTCGGTCAGCGAGACGCCGAGCCGGTATTGCAGGTTGTTGCCGCGCGGCGCCGCGCGGCCACGGCCGCCGAAGCCGCCGCCGGGGCCACCGCCGCCGCCGAATATGCCGCCGAAGATGTCGCCGAGGTCGATGCCCTCGGACTGGAAGCCGCCGCCGCCGAAGCCGCGATGCCCGCCACCGCCGAAACCGCCGCCGCCGAAGCCCATCGGGTTGCCGTCGCCGTCGATCTCGCCGCGGTCGAACTGCGCGCGCTTGTCCTTGTCGGACAGTAGGTCGTAGGCGCGCGTGACCTCGCTGAAGCGCTCGGCCGCGTTCGGATTGTCGGCGTTGCGATCGGGATGCAGCTCCTTTGCCAGCTTGCGATAGGCGGACTTGATGTCCTTCTCGCTCGCGCTGCGCGCCACGCCGAGAGTTGCGTAAGGATCTGCTGCCATGCGCGACTACCTAGGTGCGGTGGGCCGCTTGGACAAGCCGCGCTTTCCTACCGATTGCGCCGCGGCTATTCGTCGTGCGACGCAGCCTTCGCTGCGCAAGCGCATTTCATCGGCAGGACCGTGTCAACTATGTCAACTTCGTCACCTTGTACGGGAGCCTGCGTTGGAAGCTGAACAATTCGCCGATACGATCCCGACCGGCAATCCCTTCACCCTGTTCGACAGCTGGTATCTCGAAGCGCGCGGCGCCGAAGAGGATTCGAACGCCATGGCGCTCGCCACTGCGACCCCGGGCGGGCTGCCCTCGGTGCGGATGGTGCTGCTCAAGGGGCATAGACCCGACGGCTTCCTGTTCTACACCAACAGCCACAGCCGCAAGGGACAGGAGATCCTGGCCAATCCCAATGCCGCGCTGCTGTTCCACTGGAAGTCGCTGCGCCGACAGATCCGCATCGAGGGACCGCTGACCCCGGTCTCGGCCGAGACGGTCGACGCCTACTTCGCCAGCCGCACCCGCGATTCGCAGCTCGGCGCGGTCGCGTCGGACCAGTCGGCGCCGCTGGATTCGCGCGCGACCTTCCTCGCACGCTTCCAGGATGCCGAGGCGGAATTCGCCGATCGAGCGGTCGAGCGGCCCCGGCACTGGCTCGGCTTCTGCCTGACGCCGAGCGCGATCGAGTTCTGGCAGGACCGGCCGCATCGCCTGCACGAGCGGCGCCGGTTCACCCGCGCCGAAGGCGGCGGCTGGGTCTCCACACTGCTCTATCCATGAGTTCCGCGCGCCCTTGAGCATCGACCAGCATTTCGCGCGGCTCAACCGCAGCGCCGCCTATGCCTCGATCGGCGTGGCGCTGCTGCTCGTCGGGCTCAAGGCCTGGGCCGCCTGGTCGACGGGCTCGACCGCGATGCTCGGCAGCCTTGCCGATACCGCGCTCGACCTCATCGCCAGCCTGGTCACCTTGATCGGCGTCCACATCGCCGCCCAGCCGCGCGACGATCAGCATCGCTTCGGCCACGGCAAGGCCGAGGCGCTCGCCGCGATATTCCAGGTAACCCTGATCTCGGTCTCGGCGCTAGGTCTCGCCGCGCGCGCGGTCGAGCAACTCGTCGTCGGCGGGCGGACCGAAGCGGCGGAGGGCGGCATCGCCGTCTCGATCGTCGCGCTGGTGGCGACCCTCGGCCTGCTTGCCTGGCAGCGTCATGTGATCCGCCGCACGCGCAGCCTCGCGATCGAGACCGACCACGTCCATTACCAGTCCGATCTGCTGCTCAATCTCGCGGTGATCGCCGCGCTTGCGCTCGATCACTACCTCGGCCTCGCCGGGGTCGACCCGCTGTTCGGCCTTGCCATTGCCGCCTGGCTCGGCTGGGGCGCCTGGCAGGCGTCGCATCGCGCGATCGACGAACTGATGGACAAGGAGTGGCCCGAGGAGAAGCGCGCGCGCTTCGTCGCGGTTGCGGCGCGACATCCCGAGCTCAAGGGCATGCACGACCTGCGCACGCGCACGTCGGGCAACCGCGACTTCGTCCAGTTCCACGTCTGGGTCGATCCGCAGATGTCGATCCGCGACGCGCACAAGGTGATGGACGAGATCGAGGCGCGGCTGCGCGTCGAATTTCCCGGCGTCGAGATTCTGATCCACCCCGACCCCGAAGGCCTGATAGACGAGGCGGGACTGGCGGCCGAGGACGTGCTGCCGCAGCAGGACGATCGCCAGGAGCACGGCCGGACATGACGCTTTCCATTCCCTACTGGCACGTCGATGCCTTCGCCGACCGGCCCTTTGCCGGGAACCAGGCGGCGGTCATGCAGCTCGACTCTTGGCTCGACGATGCGACGCTCCAGGCGATCGGCGCCGAGAACATGTTCGCCGAGACCGCCTTCATCGTCCCCGATGCGAGTGGGGAAGCCGACTGGGAGCTGCGCTGGTTCGCGCCCGAGGTCGAAATCGGGCTCTGCGGTCACGCGACCCTGGCCTCGGGCCATGTCCTGCTGAGCCGCGATCCGGCGCGCGAGCGCGTCCGGTTCCGCACGCGCAAGGCCGGCGTGCTCGAAGTGCGGCGCCTCGGTGGTAACTACGAGGTCGGTCTCCCGGCGATCGCGACCGAACCCAGCAGCTGGCCCGAGGCCGTCACGGCGCTCGGTGCGGCGCCGCGCGAGGTCTGGCGCTCGCCGGCGGGTTACAATGCCTTCGTCTACGAGAGCGAGGCGCAGGTTCGCGGGCTCACGCCGGATTTCCGCGCGCTGGCCGCGCTCGGCACCGACCTTTTCGTCGTGACCGCCCCGGGCGGGGATACTGACGTGGTCAGCCGCGTCTTCGTGCCCGGCGCGGGGATCGACGAGGATCCGGTCACGGGTTCGGCCCATTCGGTGCTGGCGCCGATCTGGGCGGCCAGGCTGGGACGCGAACAGTTCACCGCCTTCCAGGCTTCGGTGCGGGGCGGGCGGATCGACTGTCGGCTCGACGGTGACCGCGTCTGGCTCGGCGGTAGCTGCGTCACCCTCGTCGAGGGGACCTTCTTCCTCTAGTCGCGCGGAAATACCGCAAGGATGTTCGCCAGCCGCTCGCGCAGGCGCGCGCGGTGTTCGCCGTCGGTCTTGCCGAGCCGCACCAGAGTCAGCTTCTGGCCGGGCGAGACGATGACATACTGGCCGAGGTGGCCGATGCAGGCGAAGGCGGTGCGCGATGCGCGGTCGGGGAACAGCATGTCCTCGCCGCGGGCATCGCCACCCGCGGGCTTGTTGAGCCACAGCTGCGCGCCATAGGCGGGGTTGCGCGGGCTCGAGGTCTTCATGAAGTCGATCCAGCCGCGCGGGACGAGCTGCGCGCCTTTCACCGCGCCGCCGTTGCGCAGGAACTCGCCGAACTGCGCCCAGTCGCGCGCGGTCGCGTGCATCAGGCTCGATCCGATCAAGGTGCCCGCGGCGTCGAATTCGACCATGGCCGATTTCATACCGACGGGATCGAGCAGCCGCGTGTGCAGATAGTCGCGCACCGCCTTGCGGCGGAAGGCGGGGTCGGGATTGTCGGTCAGCGCGCGCGCGGCGATGTCGGCGAGGATCACCGTCGTCGCCGACGAATATTCGAACTGGCGGCCCGGCTCGGCCTCGAGCGGCTGGGCCTCGGCATAGGCGGCCATGTCGTCGCGGCCGTCGAGAAACAGCATGCGCACCTCGTCCGAGTCGTAGACCGGCGATCCCGCCTCGGTGTGGCGCAGGCCCGAGCGCATCTGCAGCAGCTGGCGCAGGGTGATCTCGCCGCGCGGATCGCCCGAGCGCTGCCAGGCGGGCACCGGCGCGGTCTCGTTGAGCCGCAGCCGGCCGTCGGCGACCAATTGCCCGATCATCACCCCGGTGACCGTCTTGGCCATCGACCAGCCGATCAGCCGGCTGTTGCGATTATAGCCCTCGCCATAGCGTTCGGCGACGATCCGCCCTTCGGACAGCAGCACCAGCGCGCGAGTCTCGCCGGCATTCTCGTCGGCGAACAGCTCGTCGACCGCGCGCGCCAGCCGTTCGCGCTCGACGCCGGGCTGCTCGACGACGGCGGCCAGGGCCGCGGGTTCGAGCGGCGGCGGCGCCTTATCGCCGCTGCCGCAAGCGACGAGGCTTGGCACCAGCAGCAGGGCGAGGATATGGGGCAGGCGGCGCATCGTCATGAAGCGTCGTCCATGCGCAAGCCGGAGTCCAATGGCAACAGCCAAGCCTATCGCCCGCACGGGGCCCCGACGTCGCTGGAAGCTGCGGCTGGCGCTGCTGGCTGCGGTGATTGCCGTCGCGGCGGCCGCCTGGTTCTGGCACCCGCTGCGATCCTATGCGCTGACCGGCGCCTCCTATGGCGCGCGCGTTGCCTGCTCGTGCCGCTACGTCGAGGGCCGGCCGCTGGGTTCGTGCCGCGATGATTTCGAGCCCGGCATGGGCCTGGTCCACCTCAGCGAGGACGAAGCGGCGCGCAGCGTCACCGCGACTTTCCCGCTGCTGTCCCGCCAGACCGCGGTGTTCCGCGAGGGCGAGGGCTGCGTGCTGGAGAAGTGGGGAAGTTAGATCGCCGCTTCGGTCGAATCGATCCAGCCGCCGCCGACCACGCGGTCGCCGGCATAGATCACCGCGGCCTGGCCCGGGGCGACGCCGTATTCGGGGCTGGCGAAGCGGATCGTGGTTTCCGCGCCGTTGCCGAGCGGGCCGTCGAGCGTGATCGGCACGGGCTTGGCCAGCGAGCGGACCTTGGCGGTCAGCGGCGTATCGGGCAGCGGACCGATGCGGTTGGTCTCGACGACCCGCGCCGCGGCGACCGCGAGCAGCCGCTTGGGGCCGACGAGCACGCGGCGCGCGGGCGCGTCGATGCCGGTGACGTAGAGCGGTTCGGGCTGGCCGCCGATCTCGAGGCCGCGGCGCTGGCCGACCGTGTAGTGGATCACGCCGCGATGTTCGCCGAGCACTTCGCCGCTCGTTGCATGGACGATCTCGCCGCCGGCCACGCCTTCCGGGCGCACCTTGCGCACCACCGCGGCATAGTCGCCCTCGGGTACGAAGCAGATGTCCTGGCTGTCGGGCTTGGCGGCGTTCCTGAGCCCGGCGGTCTCGGCGATGCGGCGCACTTCGCTCTTGGGCAGACCACCCAGCGGAAAGCGCAGGAAGTCGAGCTGGGCCTCGGTCGTCGCGTAAAGGAAATAGGACTGGTCGCGCGCGGGATCGCTGCCTTTGTGCAGCTCCGGACCGGCCGCGCCGATTTCGCGGCGCACGTAGTGGCCGGTCGCCAGGCAATCGGCGCCGAGCTCGCGCGCCATGGCGAAGAGATCGGTGAACTTGGGCCCCATGTTGCAGCGGATGCAGGGAATCGGCGTGCGCCCGGCGAGATAGTCGTCGGCGAACTTCTCGACCACGTCCTCGCGGAAGCGTGACTCGTGATCGAACACATAGTGCGCGATGCCCAGCCGATCGGCCACGGCGCGCGCATCGCGGATGTCCTCGCCCGCGCAGCAGGCACCCTTGCGACCCGTCGCGGCGCCATGATCGTACAATTGCAGAGTTACGCCGATAACCTCTGCGCCGCTCGCCGCGGCGAGTGCGGCGACGACCGAGCTATCGACCCCGCCCGACATGGCGACGACGATCCGTCGGCCCGCAAGCGGTTCGGACAACTGGAAAAGTGCGGCGGCGTCGAGGCCGGAGAGGGCGGCGTTTGCGGGCATGTGGCGCCCATATAGGGCATGCCGCGGCTTGCAAACAGAGGCCTGTCGCGCGGTTAACCTCTGTCAATGGGTGGTAAAGCCCGCTTTTACCTCCCTTTGACCAGTCCTCGGTATAAGCGTCTCCATGAACGTGGATTTTGACATGGAGAACCGGCTCGCGGCTGCGGCTGCGGGAATGACCGGAAACCATGCGGCTCAGCCGTTGGACTGGCATGGCCTGCGTGCGCGCATGGCTGCTGCCTATGCTGCACGGCCTGTGCTGGAGTGCGCTCAGCCGCGGGAAACCGTGATCGATGGCGGAAGCTTCGATCGCGGTTCGGCGCGCGTGCTCGCTGTCTACGGCCGCGGCCATGACGCTGGGTTAGGCACTGTTAACCCAACTGCTTTAGCTAATGGCAATTCAGGGTGCGACACAGATGCGGACGTCGACGGTACACAAACGGCCGGCGATTGAGGATAGAGATGATCGAAAACCAGAAAATCCGTCCTGCTATGGTGATCGGGCCTCTCGGGGAGCCCCTTAGCTTGGATTCGTTGCCGCCGCCGTCCACGACCCGTTGGGTCGTACGGCGCAAGGCGGAAGTCGTCGCGGCGGTCAATGGGGGCCTGCTGTCGATCGACGAAGTGTGCGAACGCTATTCGCTGACCCTCGAGGAGTTCGCCTCGTGGCAGCGTGCGGTCGACCGCTCGGGTATGCAGGGGCTGCGCGTGACGCGGATCCAGCACTACCGCGACCTCTACGAGCGCCAGCAGAAATACTGAGCTCGTAAATACGGAGCTTGGCGGCGGCCCCCCGGCCGCCGCATCTTCCCGCCACAAACATCGCTTTCCGACTCATCCTGCCCTAGCCGGCAGGGCGACTTCGCATTGCCTCGCGGCAAGCGCGGGTCTATGTCGCCAAGCGAATATTCCGAGCGCCGCGGCAGCCCTATGGATGTCCGCGGCGTTTGGAATCGGATAATGGCAGGTGCCGTCTCGCCAAACAGGGCGCAGCGCGGCACGACCCGGGTGAGCTCGATGAACTACGACGCCAAGATCGATGCGATGGGCGGAGAGGAGAATTCCTCTTACAATCCGCTCGTGGCAGGCGACGAAGATCGTGCGTCGACCCGTCGCATGTGGATTCTCGGCGCCATCGGCGTCGTGCTGCTGATCGGGCTCTGGTTCCTGCTCCATCGCAAGGATGCACCGGCGCCGGCCGATGCCACGGCCCAGGTTCCCGTCGTCACCGTGATCGCGCCGGGCCGCGGTACGGTTGCGGGCGAAATCAGCGCCACCGGCACGGTCGCCGCGCGGCGCGACATGCCCGTGGGCTCGGTGGGCGAGGGCGGCGAAGTCGTCGACGTCCGCGTCGAGCCCGGCCAGTGGGTCAAGCAGGGCCAGGTGCTGGCGGTGATCGACCGTTCGGTCCAATCGCAGCAGGAGCTGGGTCTTGGCGCTTCGGTCCGCGTGGCCGAAGCCGATGCGCGCCTCGCCCAGGCGAACCTCGAGCGCGGCCAGAAGCTCGTCGGCCGCGGTTTCATCTCCAAGGCCGACATCGACCGGCTGACCGCCACGCGCGACGCCGCCCAGGCGCGCGTCGGCCTGGCCCGCGCGCAACTCGGCGAGCAACGCGCGCGTATCGGCCGGCTCAACATCGTCGCGCCGGCCGACGGCCTGCTGCTGTCGCGCGCGGTCGAGCGCGGTCAGGTCGTGAGCGGCGGCAACACCCCGCTGTTCCGCATCGCCAAGGGCGGCGAGATGGAAATGCTCGCCCGGCTCACCGAACAGGATCTGGCGGCACTGTCGACCGGCGTTTCCGCCGCGGTCACGCCGGTCGGATCGACCAAGGTCCTGACCGGTCAGGTCTGGCAGATTTCGCCGATCATCGATCCGCAGACCCGCCAGGGTACGGTCCGCATCGCTCTGGCCTATTCGCCCGAGCTGCGTCCCGGCGGCTTCGCCAACGCGCGAATCGCCTCGGGCTCGGTGGTCGCGCCGATCCTGCCGGAATCGGCGCTGCTGTCCGACACCAAGGGCAGCTACGTCTACGCGGTCGGCAAGAATGAGAAGATCGAGCGTCGCGACATCAAGACCGGGGCGATCACCGATCACGGCGTAGTCGTGCTCGAAGGTCTGTCGGGTAACGAACGTGTGGTCCTGCGGGCCGGTGCCTTCCTCTCGGTGGGCGAGACGGTGAAGGCCAAGGCAGCGCCGAAGAGCTGATCCGAGCCATGGACTTCAGCAAGATCTCAGCCTGGTCGATCAAGAACCCCATCGTTCCGATCGTCATGTTCACCGCGCTGATGCTCGCCGGCATCGTCGCGTTCATGCGCATGGACGTGCAGCAGCAGCCCGACATCGAGTTCCCGATGGTGATCGTCACGATCAGCCAGCCGGGCGCCGCACCGACCGAGATCGAGAACCAAATCACCCAGCGGATCGAAAGCTCGATCCGTTCGATCAACGGCATCGCCGCGATCAGCTCGACCGCCTCGGAAGGCAGCAGCCAGACCCAGATCGAATTCGAGCTGGGCGAGGACATCAACCAGGCGGTCAACGAGGTGAAGAACGCCATCGACCGCGTGCGCGGCGAGCTGCCCGACGGCATTCTCGAGCCGCAGGTGTTCAAGGCCAACACCTCGTCGCAGCCGATCGCCTATTTCGTCGTCGAGGCCGACGACATGACGATCGAGCAGCTTTCGTGGTTCATCGACGACACGATCGCCAAGCGCCTGCTTAACGTCGAGGGCATGGCAGAGGTCACGCGCAACGGCGGCGTCAACCGCGAGATTCTGGTCACGCTCGATCCGCCGCGGATGCAGGCGCAGGGCGTCACCGCCAGTCAGGTCAACCAGGCGCTGCGCGGGCTCAACGTCAACGCCGCGGGCGGCAAGGCCGAGATCGGCAGCACCCGCCAGTCGCTGCGCGTGCTGGGCAATGCGCCCAATGCCTATGCGCTGTCGCAGACCGACATTCCGCTCGGCATGGGGCGCTCGGTCAAGCTGGCCGACATCGCCAGGGTCGAGGACAAGTACGGCGAGATCACCTCGATCGCCAAGTTCAGCGGCAAGCCCGTGGTCACCTTCGGCATCGCGCGCGCGCGCGGCGCTTCCGACGTCACCGCCTATGACGGCGCGATCGAGGAAATCGGGAAGATCGAGAAGGAATACCCGGGTATCCACATCAAGTCGATGTTCACCCAGGTCGACTACACCAAGGAGCAGTACGAAAGCTCGATGGCATCGATGGTCGAAGGTGCCATCCTGGCCGTCGTCGTCGTGTTCTTCTTCCTGCGCGACTGGCGCGCGACGATCATCGCGGCGATCGCCATTCCGCTGTCGGCGATCCCCACCTTCTGGTTCATGGAGCTGATGGGCTTCAGCCTCAACCAGCTCTCGCTGCTGGCGCTGGGCCTGGTCGCCGGCGTGCTGGTCGACGATGCGATCGTCGAGATCGAGAACATCGTGCGCCACATGCGCATGGGCAAGACCGCCTACCAGGCCTCGATCGACGCGGCCGACGAGATCGGCCTGGCCGTCGTGGCGACGACCTTCTCGATCGTCGCGGTGTTCCTGCCGGTCGGCCTGATGCCCGGCGTCTCGGGCGAGTTCTTCAAGAACTTCGGCCTCACCGTCGTCGCCTCGGTGCTGATGAGCCTGGCCGTCGCGCGCATGATCACGCCGATGGTCGCGGCCTATTTCCTCAAGGCGCACGGTGAGGAGGAACATGCGGGCGGGCCGCTGATGGAGCGGTACCTGACGGTGCTCCACTGGTCGCTCGACACGCGCAAGGCCCAGGCCTTCCGCGCCCAACGCCGCCGCGCCGACGGTACACTCTCGTGGATGAACCGGCTGCGCGCCAGGCTGCGCGATCACCGCGTCTGGATGATGGGAACGGGCATCGGCTCGCTGGTGCTGACCGTGGCGCTGTTCGGCGTCATCCCGATGGAATTCTTCCCGACGCAGGACAACGACACCAGCGCGGTCGTGATCGACATGGTGCCCGGCACCACCCTCGCGCAGACCGAGGCGGTATCGGATCAGGTCAAGCGCATCCTCGCGGCCCAGCCCGAGACGGGCAACGTCTATCAGCGCATTTCCGAGGGCAACAGCCGCGTCATGGCAATGCTCAAGGACGATCGCGCGCGCACCAGCCTGAAGTTCGAGGCCGACCTGACCCCGCAGCTCCAGGCAATCCCCGACGCGCGGATCACCTTCCAGAACCTCAACAGCGGCCAGACGGGTACGGGGCGGCCGATCTCGGTCATGCTGTCGGGCTCGGATCCGGTGGTGCTCGAACACGCCGCGGCGACCCTGGTCGAGCAGATGAAGGGCGTGAAGCAGGTCGTCGCGCCGCGCATCAGCGCCGACATGCGCCGGCCCGAAGTGATCATCAAGCCGCGGCTCGACCTCGCCGCCAGCCTCGGCGTGTCGACCCAGGCGCTGAGCCAGGCGATCCGCATCGCCACGATCGGCGAGATCGACCAGAACGCGGCCAAGTTCTCGCTGGCCGACCGCCAGGTGCCGATCCGCGTGCGTTTGCCCGAATCGGCGCGGCGCGACCTGTCGACGATCACCAACCTGCCCGTGCCGACCGCCGACGGCGGTTCGGTGCCGCTGTCGCGCGTGGCCGAGATTTCGCTCGGCTCGGGCCCGACGACGATCCAGCGCTACAACCAGCAGCGCCGCATCTTCGTCGGTGCTGATCTCGCGCGCGGGGTGGTCAAGAGCGAGGCGACCGACGCGATCAACAAGCTGCCGATCATGGTCAACCTGCCGCGCGGCGTCAGCAATGCGCCCTATGGCTCGGACCGCTGGCAGGCCGACATGCTGAGCAGCCTGGCCGTGGCCGTGCCTTCGGGCATCCTGCTGGTCTTCGCCGTGCTGGTCCTGCTCTATCACCGCGTGATTTCGCCGCTGGTCAACATGAGCTCGCTGTTCCTGGCGCCGCTGGGCGGTCTGCTGGCGCTGCTGATCACCGGCCAGCCGCTGTCGATGTCGGTGTTCATCGGCATCCTCATGCTGTTCGGCATCGTCGCCAAGAACTCGATCCTGCTGATCGACTTCGCGATCGAGGAGATGAAGGCGGGCGCCAGCAAGTTCGAGGCGATCATGGAGGCCGGGCACAAGCGCGCGCAGCCGATCATCATGACCACCGTCGCGATGACCGCGGGCATGCTGCCGACGGCGATCGTCATCCCCGGCTGGACCTCGGGTGACGGTGCCTGGCGCGCGCCGATGGGCACCGTCGTGATCGGCGGGCTGATCGTCTCCACATTGCTGACCCTGATCATCGTGCCCGCGGCCTTCAGCCTGGCCGACGGCCTCGAAAAACGGCTCGGCCCCAAGCTGCGCCGCGGCATCCTGACCTACGAACCCGAACATGGCGAGGCCGCGCGCCGCAAGGAGCGCGAAGAGGGCGCCTTGCCGGCCGAGTGAGCGAGAACCTCACTTCGGACCGGGCGCGGCGCATGCGTCTGATCGCCACGGGGCTGCTCGTGGTGATGGCGGTGAGCTTTCTCGCCGCCCGCGAGTTGGCCACCGTGTTCCCGCATCCGGCCTGGGGCTTCGTCATTGCCTTCACCGAGGCGGCGATGGTCGGCGGCCTGGCCGACTGGTTCGCGGTGACCGCGCTGTTCCGCCATCCGCTGGGCCTGCCGATCCCGCACACGGCGATCATTCCCGAGAACAAGGATCGCATCGCCGACACCATGGCGGTGTTCCTGCGCACCAATTTCCTGACCCCGGCCGTGGTCGCGCGGCGGATCCACGGCTTCAACCTCGCGCTGGCGGCGGGCAACATGCTCGTCGAACAGCGCCGCGGTGGCCAGTCGCGCCTGCGCGAAGGCGCGATGAACCTCTTTGCCGACCTGCTCGAATCGCTCGATCAGGAGCAGTTCGGCGGGGTCGTTAAATCGGGCCTGCGCAAGCAGCTCGCCAAGCTCAACCTCGCGCCGCTACTCGGCCAGCTGCTCGAGACCGCGATCGCCGACAAGCGCCACCTGCCCGTGCTCGAAGGGCTGATCCGCTGGGCGGCGCTGACGATCGAGGCCAACGAGGACCTGCTGCGGCAGATCATCCACCAGCGCGCCAATGCCCTGCTGCGCTGGACCGGGCTCGACGACAAGGTCGCCAATGCCGTGCTCGACGGGCTCTACAAGCTGCTGGCGGAGACCCTGGTGGTGCCCGACCATCCGATCCGCGCGAAGATCGAGGAAGGCCTCGAAACGCTCGCCCATGCGCTGCTCCACGATCCCGAGATGCAGGAGCGCGTCAACAAGCTCAAGGACGAGGTCCTGGCCAATCCCGCCATGGCCGCCTGGATCGACGGCATGTGGGAGCGCACGCGCGCAGGCCTGCTCAAGGCCGCGCGCAACCCGCAAGGGCTGATGTCGGGCGGCATCGGCGTCAGCCTCGAACAGCTCGGCAAGACCCTGGCCGAGGACGCGCCGCTGCAGTTCATGGTCAACCGCTTCGCGCGGCGCACGTTGGTCGGCGCGGTGTCGCGCTACGGTGACGAGATCGTCCGCATCGTCTCGGAGACGGTCAAGCGCTGGGACGCGCATACCGTGACCGATCGCATCGAGGGCGCCGTCGGCCGCGATCTCCAGTTCATCCGCATCAACGGCACCCTGGTCGGCGGACTCGTCGGCGTGCTGATCCATTGCGTGGACGTACTGCTGTGAGCGACACCCCGCTCCTGCGCACCGAACGCTTCGAGCTGTGGCAGCCGCGTCTCGGCGACTTGCCTGGGCTGGTCGAGCTGATCGCAGATGAAGAGACGCGCCGCTTTCTCGGGGCGGCGGTGGCCGACGAGAAGACACAGTTCGAAAAGCTGCTCAAGAACGCGGGCGGATGGTCGCTCTATGGCTATGGCGCCTTCCACGCGCGGCTGCCGGGCGAGGGTGCCATCATCGCGAGCTGCGGCGTCTTCCACTCGTGGCGGGGGTTCGGACACGGGATGGACGACGTGCCCGAGGCGGGCTGGGTCATCCACCGCGACCACTGGGGCCAAGGCGTCGCCAAAGAGGCGATGCGCGCGATCCTGGCCTGGTTCGACGCCGTCCACGGGCCGCGTCGGATCGCGGCGATGATCGAGGACGGCCATGTCGCCTCGTTCAAGATCGCGGCCGCACTGGGCTTCGTCGCCTATGGTCGACAGGAGCATGAAAGTGCTCCCGTGACCCTGCTCGAGCGGCTGCCCGGCTAGGCGCCCACCTCGTGGAGCCACGGGTTGCCGGCGTGGTTTAGCCCCAGTGCGGCATAGGAGCGGTCCTCCTGCCCACGGCGCGTCGGCTCGAAACCGCGGCCAGCCAGGAAATCTGCCTCGATCGGCTGCGAATTCGACCATTCGCGCACGCAGACCCGCTCCTTGATCCGCCATGAGCCGCCTTCGCGCACCAAGCGGTCGACATAGCGCCCGCCGAGCTGGTTGAGCCGGTCGGCCGTGCCGTTGCGGCCGGGATAGATCAGGGTCGCGATGAAATAGGTCTCGGCCCCGGCGCTGTCGCCGTCGACCTTGATCAACGACTGGCCGAGCTGGTGGCTGACGACCTTGGTGGTGCGCAGCGATTCCTCGACCGTCTCGATCGAGAAGCGCCGCCCCTCCATCTTGCGCGGGCCGTGGTCGTCCCAGGAGTCGGCGGCATAGGTCCCCGCCATCTCGACCTCGTCGCCGCGGTCGCAACCGTGGCAGTAGGTCGCCAGGAGCTGGCGTATCTCGTGGTGGTCGAGCATGTCCTGCAGGCGTGGATCCAGATCCATCTCTTGGCCTCTCCTCTTGTTGTTTTGCGGGAGAGACTATCGCCGCGCACCGGCTTGGCAAGCCGGCCCGAAAACAGGCATGGCCGTTGCGGTCATGGCGAGCGGGTGCGGCGGGTGATAGGCAAGTTCATGGCCGAAGTGGAACTGACCTGGACAGGATCGGTGGCGACGATCGCGCTGGCGCGCGGCGCCAAGCGCAACGCCGTGACGATCGCCATGCAGCACGAACTGCTCGCCGCGCTCGACCGCGTGGCTGCCGATCCCGAAACGCGCGCACTGGTGGTGACGGGGCAGGGCGGCGACTTCTGCGTCGGCGGCGATCGCGAGATCATCGCGCGCATGGGCGAGGACGCCGCGTTCCGCACCGAGACCGCGGGCCTGCACAACCGCCTGGTACGCCGGCTCTTCGCTTTCGACATTCCGCTGATCGCCGCGGTCGAGGGGGCGGCACTCGGCTTCGGCGCCGAGCTCGCCGCCTGCTGCGACATGGTGCTGATGGGCGATACCGCGCGGCTCGGCGACCCGCACGTCCGCTTCGGTCTGCCGCCGGCGCCGGTGGTGCTGCTGGTCTGGCCGCAACTCGCCTCGCGCCTCGCCGTCGCCGAACTGATCATGACGGGGCGCGACGTGCTCGCGCCCGAGGCGGTGTCGCTAGGCCTCGCGAGCCGCATGGTCCCCGCCGGTACCGCGCTGGCCGAGGCGCAGGCGCTTGCCGCAACGATGGCCGCTTTGCCGGCGCACGGCATAATCCAGGCCCGCCGTGCGATGCGGCTGGAGATTGCCGACATCGACCGGCTCTATTTCGACGCGCCCTGAACCAAAAAGGGCGGCCGTTGCCGACCGCCCTTCTCGTGTTTGCGTTTTCGCGTCGCCGCTCAGAGCTTGCCGGTCAATTCCGGCACCGCGGTGAACAGGTCGGCGACGAGGCCCAGGTCGGCGACCTGGAAGATCGGCGCGTCCTCGTCCTTGTTGATGGCGATGATGGTCTTCGAATCCTTCATGCCCGCGAGGTGCTGGATCGCGCCCGAGATGCCGACCGCGATGTAGACTTCGGGGGCGACGATCTTGCCGGTCTGGCCGACCTGGTAGTCGTTGGGCACGTAGCCCGCGTCGACCGCGGCGCGGCTGGCGCCGACGGCGGCCTTGAGCTTGTCGGCGAGCGGGAAGATGACCTGTTCGAACGTCGGGCCGTCCTTGAGCGCACGACCGCCCGAGACGATGACCTTGGCGCTGGTCAGCTCGGGGCGCTCGCTCTTGGCGATCTCGGCGCTGACGAAGCTCGACAGGCCGGCGTCGCCGCCGCCCGAGACGGCCTCGACCGCACCCGAACCACCCTCGCTGGCGGCCTTGGCAAAGGCCGTGCCGCGCACGGTGATGACGAGCTTAGCGTCAGAGCTCTCGACCGTGGCGATGGCGTTGCCGGCATAGGTCGGGCGCGTGAAGGTCTTGGGACCTTCGACCGAAAGGATGTCCGAGACCTGTGCGACGTCGAGCAGCGCGGCGACGCGCGGCGCGATGTTCTTGCCGTTGCTGGTGGCCGGCGCGACGAAGGCGTCGTGGCTGGCCATCAGCTCGACGATCAGCGGCGCGACGTTCTCGGCCAGGGCGTTGGCGAAGGCCGGGCTGTCGGCGAGGTGGACCTTGCCGACGCCGGCGATCTTGGCAGCGGCATCGGCCACGGCCTGGGCGCCCGAACCGGCGACCAGCAGGTGGACTTCGCCGAGCTGCGCGGCGGCGGTCACGGTCGACAGCGTCGCGTCCTTGACCGTGGCGTTGTCGTGTTCGACCCAAACAAGCGTTTTCGTCATGTGTCTGTTCTCCGCAAAGGGACCGGCCGATCAGGCGATCCCCAGCTCCTTGATCTTGGCGACGAGGGCGTCGACGTCGGCAACCTTGATGCCGGCGCTGCGCACGGGCGGCTCGGAGACCTTGAGGGTCTTGAGGCGCGGCGCGGTGTCGACGCCGTAGTCGGCGGGGGCCTTGGTCGCGAGCGGCTTCGACTTCGCCTTCATGATGTTCGGCAGCGAGGCATAGCGCGGCTCGTTGAGGCGCAGGTCGGTGGTGACGATGGCGGGAAGCGAGAGCTTCACGGTCTCGAGGCCGCCGTCGACTTCACGCTTCACCGTGACCGAATCGCCTTCGACCGTGACTTCCGAAGCGAAAGTGCCCTGCGGACGGCCGAGCAGCGCGGCGAGCATCTGGCCCGTCTGGTTGCTGTCGTCGTCGATCGCCTGCTTGCCCAGGATCACGAGACCCGGGGTCTCTTCCTCGGCGATCGCCTTGAGGATCTTGGCGACGGCCAGCGGCTCGACCTCGTCGTCGGTCTGGACGAGGATGGCGCGGTCGGCGCCCATGGCCAGCGCCGTGCGCAGCGTTTCCTGCGCCTTGGCCGGGCCGACGGAAACCGCGACGATCTCGGTCGCCACGCCCTTTTCCTTGAGGCGGATGGCTTCCTCGACGGCGATTTCGTCGAAGGGATTCATGCTCATCTTGACGTTGGCGAGGTCGACGCCGGTACCGTCGGACTTCACCCGTGGCTTGACGTTGTAGTCGATCACCCGCTTGACGGGCACGAGGATCTTCATGGGATGAGGTCCTTCCTCTCGGCAGTGGAAAATTCGGCGGATTTAGTCGCACGCTTAACCGCGCGATTAAACTGAATCGACGGACGCCATTGCCGCATAGGCGCAGAACGTCAAGCCCCGCCGCGACGGGATCGCGGCGGGGCCAGATTCATAAGCAGGAATTCGTCGGAACGATGAAGGCTCAGGCGGCCTTCTTCACCTCGGCGACGATCTTCTTGGCGGCGTCGCCGAGATCGTCGGCGGGGACGATGGCGAGGCCCGAGTTGGCGAGGATCGCCTTGCCCTGGTCGACGTTGGTGCCTTCGAGGCGCACGACGAGCGGCACCGAGAGGTTCACTTCCTTAGCGGCGGTCACGATGCCTTCGGCGATCGTGTCGCACTTCATGATGCCGCCGAAGATGTTGACGAGGATGCCCTTCACGGCCGGATCGGCGAGAATGATCTTGAACGCCGCGGTGACCTTCTCGGTCGTGGCGCCGCCGCCGACGTCGAGGAAGTTCGCCGGGAACATGCCGTTGAGCTTGATGATGTCCATCGTCGCCATGGCGAGGCCGGCGCCGTTGACCATGCAGCCGATGTCGCCGTCGAGCTTGATGTAGGCGAGGTCGTACTTCGAGGCTTCGACTTCGGCCGGATCTTCCTCGGTCTCGTCACGCAGCGCGGCAACGTCGGGGTGACGGAACAGCGCGTTCGAATCGAAGCTGACCTTGGCGTCGAGCACCTGGATCTTGCCGTCTTCGGTCTCGATCAGCGGGTTGATCTCGAGCATCGACATGTCGGTCGCGACGAAGGCTTCATAGAGCTGCGCGGCGATCTTCTGCGCCTGCTTGTTGAGGTCACCCTTCAGCTTGAGGCCGAACGCCACGGCGCGGCCGTGGTGCGGCTGGAAGCCTTCGGCCGGATCGATCGTGATCGTGGTGATCTTCTCGGGGGTCGAGTGGGCGACTTCCTCGATGTCCATGCCGCCCTCGGTCGAGACGATCATGGCGATGCGGCCGGTGGCGCGATCGACGAGCATCGAGAAGTAGTATTCCTTGGCGATGTCGGCGCCGTCGGTGATGTAGAGGCGGTTGACCTGCTTGCCGGCTTCGCCCGTCTGGATCGTCACCAGCGTGTTGCCGAGCATGTCGGTGGCGTTGGCGCGGACTTCGTCGAGCGTCTTCGACAGGCGGACACCGCCCTTGGCGTCGGGGCCGAGTTCCTTGAACTTGCCCTTGCCGCGGCCACCCGCGTGGATCTGCGCCTTCACGACGTAGAGCGGCCCGGGCAGCTTGCCCGCGGCTTCCACGGCCTCATCCACGGTCAGCGCTGCATGTCCCGCGGGGACGGAGACGCCGAATTTCGCCAGCAGTTCCTTGGCCTGATACTCGTGAATGTTCATGGATGTGGTCGCTTTCCGCTGGTGCCCATGATTCCGGGGAGGAGGGGCAGGTTGGTGCGGCGCCGCATAAGCACAACACGCGCGGCTTGAAAAGTCCCGCGAACGGGCCGATTTCGACTCTTTCCCTCGCAGACAACACGGAGACCATACGGGCCGCATGATCGATCGCCAGCGTCTTGAAGCCATCCTCCGCGAAGCCGGCCGCATGGCCATGGCCTCCTGGCCCGGCGACGGGCACGCGCTGCAGGCCTGGGAGAAGGTGCCGGGCAGCCCGGTCTGCGAGGCCGATCTCGCGGTCGACGCCTATCTGAAAAGAGAGCTCACCCGGCTGCTGCCCGCGGCCGGCTGGCTTTCGGAGGAAACCGTCGATGCGCCGGAACGCCTTTCCGGCGGGCTGATCTGGTTGGTTGATCCGATCGACGGCACGCGCGACTATATCGCCGGGCGACGCGGCTGGGCGGTCTCGGTGGCGCTGATCAGCGCCGGTCGGCCGCTGTTCGGCATGCTCTGCGCCCCGGCGAGAGGCGAGTTCTGGCACGCCGAGGCGGGGCAGGGCGCCTCGCGCAACGGCGAGCGGCTGGTGGCGAGCCGGCGTACCGAACTGCCCGGCGCGCGGGTGCCGGCCAAGCAGGTGAGCGCCGAGGATGCCGATCTGGTCATGGTCGACCAGCCCAATTCGATCGCGCTGCGCATGGCGCTGGTCGCCGCCGACGAGGCCGATCTCGTCGCGACCCTGCGCTGGGGTTTCGAGTGGGACATCGGCGCCGCCGCGCTGATCGCGCGCGAGGCCGGGGCGACCGTGACCGATGCCTTCGGCGGGCCGCTCAATTATAACAAGCCCGATCCGCGAGCCTTCGGCGTGCTCGTTACCGCCCCCACGATACATGCCGCCGCGGTCGCGCGGCTGGCCGATCGCGCGAAAGTGCTCGCCGCCAAGGGCTAGTCGGCGAGCACCGCGGGAAGCGCCTTAGCGCTGGCGCGGGCGCTCGCGACGAGGCGGTCGGCATCCCAGCCTTCGCGTGCACGCGCGGAGAGGCCCGAGAGCAGCACGTCAACCAGATCGGCCGCCGGTTCGGCGCGCATCGGTCGCGTCGCGGCGACGAAGTCGCGGATCAGCGCGTGGCTGGCCGTGCGATAGGGCTCGGCCGCGGTGGTCGGTACCTCGTCCGCACTGGGATGCACGGTCTCGAGTACCAGGCAGCCCCGCGCTGACGGCGTCGCCGCATAGATCCGCGCGGCGGTCTCCAGCAGATCGGCCAGCGCCTCGGCCGGGTCGCGGCCGGGCTGGAGGATCCGGTCGAGCGGCAGCGCCGAGGCCGCATAGCGTTCGAGCACGCGCGCGAAGAGCCCCGCCTTGCTGTCGAAGGCGGCATAGAAGCTCGGCGGGTTGATCCCGAGTTCCTCGGACAGGTTGGCCACGCTGACGCCGTCGTAGCCGCGCGCATGGAACAGCGCCTCGGCCTTGGTCAGCGCGGCCTCCAGATCGAAGGCCCGGGGGCGCCCGCGCGGCTTTTTCGTTTTTTCTGTATCGATCACTACAAAATACCTTGACCTGCGTTTCTGATGAATTATGTAGTGCATCATACAGATTGATCAAGGAGCTTTCCCATGACCCAATTCACCGACAAGAACGTCCTCGTCATCGGCGGCAGCCGCGGCATCGGTGCCGCTATCGTCGAGCGTTTCACCGCCGACGGCGGCAAGGTCGCCTTCACCTATGCCGGCTCGCAGGATGCGGCCGAGGCCCTCGCGGCGAAGACCGGCGCCGAGGCGGTCCGTTCGGACGCCGCCGATCGCGCCGATCTGGTCGAGACCGTGCGCAGCCGCGGCCCGCTCGACGTGCTGGTGTTCAATGCCGGCCAGCTCGTGCTCGGCGATCCGCTCGAGCTCGATCCCGACGCGGTCGACCGGATGATCGACGTCAACGTCCGTGCGCCCTACCACGCGCTGGTCGAGGCGGCGCGGCAGATGCCCGACGGTGGCCGCCTGGTGGTCATCGGCTCGGTCAACGGCGATCGCATGCCCTTCGCCGGCGGCGCGGCCTATGCGCTGACCAAGTCGGCGTTGCAGGGCATGGCCCGCGGCCTGGCGCGTGATTTCGGCCCGCGCGGGATCACGGTCAACGTCGTCCAGCCCGGACCGACCGACACCGACATGAACCCGGCCGACGGCCCGATGGCCCAGGACATGCACAGCTTCATGGCGATCAAGCGCCATGGCACCGCGGCCGAAGTGGCCGGCCTCGTCGCCTATCTCGCCGGCCCCGAAGCGGGGATCGTCACCGGCGCGCTGCATACGATCGACGGCGGCTTCGGCGCCTGAAGGCCGATGTCGCGACCCGCTCCGTTGCGGAGCGGGTCAGCCGTCGTTCGGCTGGGCGACGAAGCTCGTGAAATAGGCGGCATCGACGCCGCCGGCATAGCCGTCGCTCTGCAACTGCTTGTTGATCGCCGCGGCAATCGCCGCCTCGAGCTGATGCTTGCCGGCATCGCTCATCGCCGTCTCTTCCGAAGCACTGGACAACACGTCGAGCACCACCGATCGCAGGGCTGGGCTGTCGGTCTTGAGCGCGTCGATCGTCGTGGCGAAGCGCGAACTGAGCGCGACTTCGACCTGGATCATGTCGGCGTTGTACTTGAGGTTGGCGGTGAACGGCTTGTCGAACGAGTAGTAGAGCGGCTGCGACTGCGCGACGGCATCGTCGGGCAGGGAGGCGACGTCCTTGACCGCGACCTTGGCGTCGCTCTCCACCGCGTCGGCGACGCCATCGCGCTGCATCCATATCGCGCCGGCGGCTCCGGCCCCCATGATGGCGATGCCGGCGACGGCGCCCAGTACGATCCGTTTGCTGTTCATGCGTCCCGCTGCGTGATGTCTGATCGCCGACCGGCGAGCCGGCGTTCCCTAGCGCGCCGGGTTTAGGATCGGGTTACGGCGGGGCTTTCGCTATTGCGCAAGGCGGAACGATCGCGGCGAGAGCGCTTGTCTTCGCGGCATTATGCGCGTAGGGGCGGGGCGTCATCTGGGGAGTAGCCAGCCGCCGAGAGGCGGGCCCTTGCGTCAACATACTTGGTCGAGAGGCCATGGCGCAGGGGGAGCGGGAATACCGTTCGGGCGAGACCAATGGCATGGCGCCTCCGCCTGGCCGGGCGGGATGCGCGATGCCGTTGCTTGTCTCGCGCCCGGCCCGGAGAAGTCCTTTGGAAGCCCTGCTCACCTCCACCGCGGTCGTCGCGCTCGCCGAGATCGGCGACAAGACCCAGCTCCTTGCGATCGTCCTGGCGACGCGCTTCAAGCGGCCGGTGCCGATCATCGCCGGCATTCTCGTCGCCACCCTGGCCAACCACTTCCTCGCGGCGCTCGTCGGCGAACAGGCTGCGGCCTTCCTCGATGGCCTGTGGTTCCGCTACGTCGTCGCGATCTCGTTCATCGTCATGGCCGGCTGGACCTTGATCCCCGACAAGTTCGACGAGGACGAGGCCAAACCCGCCAAGTTCGGTGCCTTCCTGACCACGCTGGTGGCCTTCTTCCTCGTCGAGATGGGCGACAAGACCCAGCTCGCGACGATCGCGCTCGGCGCGCGCTTCCAGGCGGTGGTGCCCGTCATGCTCGGCACGACCCTGGGCATGATGCTGGCGAACGTGCCGGCGGTGTTCCTCGGCAATGCGCTGATCAAGCGGATCCCGCTGAACACGGTGCGCGTGATCGCGGCGCTGCTGTTCCTGGCGATCGGCCTGTGGCTGCTGGCGCAGACCGCCGGCTGGATCTGAGCCTGCAAGGTCATCTGCGTCGCTAGACCGATAACCGCGTCATCCCCGCGAAAGCGGGGATCCATCTCCGGGGCTCTCCAACGGCGCCGCGGTGCGATTTGACAGCTCGGGTGATGGATCCCCGCCTGCGCGGGGATGACGAAAGTTAGGAGGGCGAGTTACGAGGGCGGAAGGCGCGCCTCAATACCCCTGCTGTTTCGCCGCCTGGACCTGTTCCTGGCTGATCGGCACGATCTTGATCTCGACGCGGCGGTTGCGGCGGCGGCCTTCGTCGGTGGCGTTGTCGCCGATCGGCATGGTTTCGCCGAAGCCCTGGCTGCGGATGCGTGCGCCCGAAACGCCCTGCATCGTCAGGTAGTTGGCGACGGTGCGCGCCCGGTTCTCGGACAGGGTCTGGTTGTACTGGTCCGAACCCGTCGAATCGGTGTGGCCGTAAACGTCGACGAGGCTGTTCGGATACTGGTTCAGGCTCTGCGCGATCTGGTCGAGCGTGGTGCGGAAGCTCGGCTGCAGCGCGGCGCTGGCGACATCGAAGGTCACGCCCTCGGGCAGGTTGACGAGGATTGCCTGGCCGTTGTCGGTCGGCGTGATGTCGACGCCGCTGCCCGCGGTCTGCTCGCGCAGCTCCTTGATCTGCTTGTCCATCGTATAGCCGATGGCGCCGCCGGCGAGGCCGCCGATGCCCGCGCCGATGATGCGGCCGGTGCCGCCGCCGATCAGGCCGCCGAGCAGGATGCCGCCGATCGTACCCACGCCCGCGCCGATCGCGGTGCGCGAGACCTTGCGCTCGCCGGTGTTGGGATCGGTGACGCAGCCCGACAGCGAGACCAGCGAGATCGCGGTCACGCAGGAAATCAGCAGACGGGATTTCGGCATGGTTTCAACCCTTTCCTTCACGAAAGCCTCGGCGGGCCGGTCTGTCGGCCCGGTCAATTCGGCCTTGTCGATTTGCCAACATGAATGGGCGCTGCACCGCCACCTTGTCAACGAACACACTTCCTCACGCATCGGCGCGAACCCGCCCCCTTCGCGCCGCCGCCTTGTTCTGCTAGGTCCCTGCGCGTGACGCCGTTTCCCTGGACCGATGTCCTCATCATCGCGGGCCTGATCCTGCTCAATGGCCTGTTCTCCATGTCGGAGCTGGCGATCGTCTCGGCGCGTGCCGCGCGGCTGAAGCTCGCGGCCGAAAAGGGCAGCGGCGGTGCCAAGTGCGCGCTGGCGCTGGCGCAGGATCCGGGCAAGTTTCTCTCGACCGTGCAGATCGGCATCACGCTCGTCGGCATCGTCGCGGGTGCCTATTCGGGCGCCAGCCTCGGGGGTCCCGTGGGCGAGCGCCTCGTTGCGCTCGGCGTGCCGGTGCGCGCCGCCGACGAGCTCGGCTTCGCGCTGGTCATCGTCGCCACCACCTATTTCAGCGTCGTCGTCGGCGAACTCGTGCCCAAGCAGGTGGCCTTGCGCCTGGCCGAGCCGATCGCGCTGCTCGCGGCGCGGCCGATGACCTGGCTGTCGACGGCGATGGCGCCCTTCGTCTGGCTGCTCGACAAGTCGTCGCGCGTGCTTCTCGGCCTGATCGGCATGCGCCAGTCGAGCGATCAGGAGGTCACCGCCGAGGAACTGCACATGCTCTTCGCCGAGGCGACCAAGTCGGGCGTGATCGAGGAAGAGCAGCAGCAGATCATGAGCGGCATCATGCGCCTGGCCGACCGCCCGGTGCGCGAGCTGATGACCCCGCGCATCGAGATCGACTGGGTCGACGTCGGCGCCAGCGAGGACGAGATCTTCGCGCGCATCCGCGAGACGCCGCATTCGCTGATGCCCGTGGTCGAGGGCGCTCCCGACAACATCATCGGCGTGCTCAAGATCCGCGACCTGCTCGCACAGCGGCTCGCGGGTGAGCCGATCTCGGTGGCCAAGCTGATGCGCAAGGCCGAGGTGGTCCCCGACCAGCTCGACGCGATGGACGCGCTGCGCATCCTCCAGCAGTCCGACGTGTCGATGGCCATGGTCCACGACGAGTACGGCCACCTCGAAGGCGTGGTGACCCCGGCCGACCTGCTCGCGGCGATCGTCGGCAACTTCGTCAGCCACCAGGACGAGGGCGACGAGCCGATGGTGGTCGAGCGCGAGGACGGCTCGCTGCTGATCGCCGGCGCGCTGCCCGCCGATGCCCTGGCGCAGCGGCTCGGCCTCGAACTCGACGACGACCGCGAGTTCGCCACCGCGGCGGGCTACGTGCTGTCGGTGCTTAAGCGGCTGCCCAAGGAAGGCGAACACTTCACCGACCAGGGCTGGCGTTTCGAGGTCGTCGACATGGACGGCCTCAAGATCGACAAGCTGCTGGTCGCGCGCGAGCAAGCGGGCGGCGAGCAGGCCGAGGCAGAGAGCGCGGCTTAGGTCAGCGGTGGTCGGAAGTTGGAGCGGGTAGCGGGAATCGAACCCGCTGCAAATGATGCTGGATCAGAAGAAGAATTCCCGGGGTCGATCCGATATGGCCCCCATACTAGCCCCTCATTTTTTTGGCTTTAGTGAGACGGTCTGAGACAGCCCACTTCCCCATTCCAAACGCAGCTCGTAAGCGCCTGCCCCCTTCAAATCTGCTCAGCCTGTGAGAGGCGACTTAAACAGACGGTCGGAAGGATTCTGTTCACCGCGAGTCAGAAAATAGGCGTTCGATGTCAATCGGTGAACCCACCTAGTGACATGCCAGTATCATCGATGGCTGCACAGTACAGTGGATTTTATCCAGTTCATAATCTCTGATTCTAACCACCCAGAACAGCGAGCGCTGAGCTTGCGTTGACACGGGAAAGTACCATCTAAGATTTTGCGATAAACTGTTGCACGACTGAGTCCCGTTCGAACAAGAACTTCCTTCAGACGCAAAATTCTCTCGGGCGATTCCTCTGTCATTACAAATCCCTTCAACTGCCAGGGTCGAATTCCCCTTTGTGGAAAGTTGAGAACGAAATGGCGTTTTCGCAATCGTATAACTACGCACCCCCATTTCTTGGTATTTGATCCTTCGCCCTAGCCATTCAGGGGCGAAATTATCAAACCGAATGAAAAATTGCGCCTGAGCGCAATGGCATCGGTTCTTCAGGCGTGAGAGCCGACCATGCCTGTCGCGGCTACGCGAGTCGTGAGCCAATCGCCGCTGTGAGGTGGGCACACCCGCGATGCTGCAAGGCGCGCGGCGTACTCGCCCGCCGTCCGAGCCCCATCCCCCTGACGAACGTCGTAAAATTTAGAAGCCCACGCGGCTAAGTTCAAATAGCAGTGCGCGAGGTCATACGCTGCCTACGGACACGCAATGGCACTTGGTCAATTTGCGTGGCTGCCGCCTTCATATGGATGCATTTCAAGCGGCCTGTGCGGGCGAGTTGACAAGCCCCCTCCACGTTGAGCGTCGCTACTTTTTGATTAGGGCGAGAACGCGCACCTGGTGCCGCGGTCACACATGGATTCGATGGTAACAGCACACGTTGGCAGTATGGTCCAAACCAGATGCGCTATCCGCTTAACGAAGGGCAGCTTGGGCGATCCGAGTGCGAAGTCCGGTCACTCGCCTTCGTCCAACGCGTTTGCCAATCTAGGGGCGGGCCAGCTGGGCGATATGAGCCTCGCACACTTCTATCACAATGCGTCGTAAATGCTTCGACTGCTCATAAAGTTCATTGAGATCCTCAGTTGAGATGCGGTAGTTCGATGAGTATCGTGCCTCGACGTAAGCCCGCTTCAACTGTTCAAACCGCCGACGATCGAGTTTAGTTGCCCGAGGCCATGCTCTGCTGAGCTCATGATTCTTGGATTCAGAAAGGGATCGAAGGAATTTAATATTATGCGATTTCGGGAAATAGAAAGACGTAGTAAGAAGGAAGCAGGCGTAAATCTTCTCGACAGCTTGATGTAATGAGAATGCCGCTGCCTTTCGCCATTTTAGGTGTTTCATGCCGCGCACGGCTTGGAATTGCACAGTTTCCAGCTGAACTTCGATGTTTTCTGAAGTCTCAATGAAATACCGTTCCGCCATCCTGACGGCGTCGAACTTCGATAGCGGCATTGGCGCCGCCAGTGGATGCCCGGGCAGCTCGTAGAGTAGGATGCCGTCGCGCACGATGTCGGCCCAGAAATACTCGCCGCGCTTGAGCGCCTGGTTTACGTCGCTGAGATCGTGGACAATGATGTTGACCTGGCGGTCGATCATCTCGTCGCGCAGAATCTTGTCCTCCGCTATGTACCAGTACTCGGCGATGTCGGTCAGCTTCTCGTGGCTGACCACGACGAGCAAATCGAAATCTGACTGGTAGCCGTTCTGCGGGTCGTCGACCCAGTCGTGCCGCGCGTAGGATCCGAATAGGATCACTTTGAGGATCCGGCCCTCGCGCTTCCAGGTCGCGTTGGCCAGCGCGGTCGCCTTCTCGAATTCCTCCATGAGAATCTTACTCGCGCGGGCCAGTTCCGCCTGCTGTTTTGCTGGGAGATGCGAAAGGTCGTCGTGCATGTCAGGCGTGCTAGGCGGTGCGGTGCGGGCTAGGTTCGGACGTGAGAAGGAGGGTGGCGCGGATCATGGCGCAATCTCGCCGCCTCGCGCGCAAAAAGCAATGGCGCCGGGTTCGGGACATGCGAGCGGTTGGTGCGCCCTGAGCCGCGGTTGGATAGTTCTGCCTCTTTGAATAGTAAGGTCGCACATTCCATAGGTTCTGGTCGCAGTGATTTGAAAATGCCGCGGCGATGCGGTGCGCCGGTTCCGAAGGGGGCTATGGGATCGCTCCATTCTGAATTAGTCTTAGTCAACACCTGGAAACGTAGGTATGGCAGGGGGCGCCGTCCAACTATATTTTGATGACAGTTGGAGTCGCGCACATGACTGATGATCGCTCCCCACTATTGTTGAATTCCGTCCACGGTGGCATTGATCTCTCGAGATTTTCGGAGATCGAGGATCGCCTGAGGTCGTCGCTCGGGATGGATGTGCTGTCGGAGCATCTCGGTCTGGTGGCGCGAGAGCTCGGATTTCCCTTTCACGCCCTCGTCGAACACGCCGATCTGACCGACAGGCCACCAGGCTTGATCTTCCTGCAGAACTATCCGGTCCGATGGGCAGAGACCTATGTGAAGGCCGGGCTCCATCGCCACGATCCGACGCGGCGGCTGGTGCGCCAGGGACCGCGAAGTTTCGCGTGGCGTGAACTGCACGCCCTGTTGTCCTTATCCGACGCGGAGCGCCGCATGCTCGACGATGCGGGTAAGGCGGGCCTCGGTGAGGGTTTCACCGTGCCGCTCTACGTGCCCGGCCAGCGCGCGGCCTCTTGCTCTTTCGCGACCGAGACCGGTCAGCCCTTGCCGGTCGGCGCGCTCGGGATGGCAAGGCTATTGGCCCAAGCGGCTTTCGAGGCACTGTTCTATCTGCGACATCCCGGCGGTCTTCCTCGCGCGCCGCACTTGAGCCGGCAGCAATTGAGGTGCGTGGAACTCGCTAGCCAAGGTAAATCCGACAAACAAATTGGTAGGGAACTCGGCCTAGCGCCGTCGACGGTCACCACCTATCTCAAGTCCGGACGCGGAAATCTCGGCGTGTGTCGGCGCGGCCAGCTCGGGCTGGCCGCTGTGGACTATGGGCTGCTCAGCCTCGACGAGCTGAGAACCTGGACCATCCCCATTTAGGGGGATTGTCCCACCGCCTTCTAGCGATCCATACTGCTGGCGTTCTCGGCGCGGCGATTGCGGACCGAGAGTAGCTTCCGGTGCCTCAGCGCCAAGTGCGTGTTCATCAATCAGATCCTCTCTTGGAGGTCCTTATGGCCGACGACGCGTTCGCGCGGGCACTAGAGCCTGGCGCTTGCCCCTTCGTCAATCCCAAGCTGGTCGCATACTATCTGGGCGTGTCGCTGCGCTATCTCGAGCAGCTTCGAGCGCGGGGTGAAGGGCCGCGATATCGCCGGCACTGCAGGCGCATCAGCTACCATGCCAAGGACGTCGTGCTTTGGTCGGAAAGCACGGGAGGGGGAGGCAAGATTGTCTGAGCTGCCCGCGGATTGATGGAGGACAGGCAATCGGTACGGGCGAACCTTTGGTCTAAGGGCGCGGGACCTGGTGGCCCGTCGCCGCCATCCTTAAGGTGGCGAAGCGAGTGGACCGAGGGCTTGTGCTGGCCAAAATTGCAAAGGAACGCCATGGCCCGCCCGCTAGCGGATCAAGGCGGCTTCGTCATTTTGGTTGCGACCGTCGGTGCGAGCTTTCCCCGCCTTTTGTCGCTTCGAGGTAGATCGTCGTCAGACCTTGAGCGCCTTTGCCGCCTCATCCAGCTTTGTCCGGCCGTTGCCGTGTTGCTCGATCAGCCTCTCGGCCTGTTCGATCGAGATGTCATGTCGTTCCGCGAAATGGCGGACCTCGTAGTCCTCGCCGGATGCGACGAACCTGCGGTCGATACCCTGCTCCGTCTTGTCGTCTGACATTCGTCTATTCCTTCTCTGGTTGTTGTGATCCGCGTCACTGGCGGTGGCAGCCGAGCTTGGGGAACGCTGGGTCGGCCATGCGGTCGCATCGGGGAGGATCCTGCTCATCGCCGCCGCAGAGCTGTTCGTAGACCTCGGGGGGAACGTCTGAGAAATCTTAGCGGCGACTGCCGCGGAACCAGACGGGTCAATGCCCTGGTGCCCGGGTCGTAGCCGACGCGTTCGATGGGGGCGGGATCCCTGTGATCGTGATTGCTATGCCCTGGACTATGCGGGGAGAGAGTCTCGGGTTCCTCTGCCCTCTAACCTCTGCGTCGAGGCGAATCCGGCGAGCGTCGGAGCGAGTCCAGCCTGAAGGACATTCGCCGCCTCGCCCCGGCGGGGCGACCACGCTCTACTGCGCTAGGCTCGCTTGCCGCTCGCCAAGCTCCGCCGGGCCGCTCTGCGTCCCGGCCGAAGGTGACGATCCTGTGGCGGGCCGGAGCGCCGTCGCGCTCCGGGAAGCGGACGCCGCGCCTCGTGGGCGCGGCGTCGTTGTTGGTGGCCTGTCCCCGACGCGCGGCGGGTGAGCGGCGCGCCCTTCTGGCCGCGCGCCGGTGCCCCGCAAGCCGGCGTTCCGCCGGCTCCTCCACTCCGTTGCGGCCCTACGGGTGCGGGCCCCCTCCTGGGCGCGGCCGGCAGGTCGTCTCGCCGCCCACCCTCCGCTTTCGGGGGAAGGCCATGGGGCTTTTGGGGCGGCGTGTGGAGGTGATCCTTGCGCCAGCATCCCAACCGTTCCGTCAACCGGCAATCTTGCGCGCCGCGCCGAGAAGCGCGGGCCTGTCTCTACGACGAGGTGACGAGCCGCATTCTCGCCGAGCTTGCCGAAGGCCGCCTGCCATGGGTGCAGCCTTGGGGGCTTGCCGGGGCCACGGGCGCGGGGCTGCCGCGCAATGCGGCATCGAGGCGGCCCTACTCGGGGATCAACGTCCTCATCCTCTGGAGCGCGGTCATCGCGGGCGGCTATCCCTCGCAGGGCTGGCTGACCTTCCGGCAAGCACAGGACCTTGGCGGCTCGGTGCGGCGCGGCGAGAAGGGAACCGGCGTCGTCTATGCCGACCGCTTCACGCCCGAGAGCGAGAAAGCGCGCGCGCTCGAGACGGGCGGCGAGGCGCGGGACGTGCCCTTCCTCAAGCGCTTCACCCTGTTCAACGTCGCCCAGTGCGATGGCCTGCCCGAACGGATCGAGGCCACTCCCGCGCCGCTGCCCGAACGCGAGATCGTCGTTGCGGCCGAAGAGGTCGTCGCGGCCTCGGGCATCGATTTTCGGATCGGCGGGGACAAGGCCTTCTATCGGCCTTCGGCGGACTTCGTGCAGGTGCCGCCCCAGCCGCTGTTCTTCGACCAGATCAATTTCTATCGCACGGTCTTCCACGAGCTGACCCACGCGACGGGGCATGCTTCGCGGCTCGCGCGGCCGATGGACGATCCCTTCGGCTCGCCCGGCTATGCACGCGAGGAACTCGTTGCCGAGATGGGCTCGGCTTTCGTCTGCGCCGCGCTCGGGATCGTCCCGACCGTGCGCCATTCCGACTATATCGGCGCCTGGTTCGAGGTGCTGAGCGAGGACAACCGCGCGATCTTCCGCGCGGCGAGCCAAGCCAGCAAGGCTGCCGACTGGCTGCTCGGCCGCCATGCCGAGGCCAAGATTGTGCAGGGTAGAGCCGGGCAAATCGGTGACGAAGTCGCCGATGGCGAATTCGAGGATACCGGACTAAGCGCTGCAGCGCGGGTGGGGGACGCGGCATGATCGTCCTGCCTCCCGCGCTACGCGCCTCGCTCCGCTTCAATCACTTCGCGCGCCGCACCGCCGACCGCGATGGCATGGAAGCGCCCGATCCCATTCCGGTCGTCAAGCTGTTCAATCCGCTCGGCCCGGCGACGTGGCTCGCGAGCGAACTCTATGCCGACGACGACACGCTGTTCGGGCTCGCCGACCTCGGATTCGGGTTCCCGGAACCCGGCGTGTTCAGCCTCTCCGAGATCGCCGACGTACGCCTGCCCTTTGGCCTCAGGATCGAGCGCGATCTCGGTTTCAGGACCGACAAGACCTTGTCGCAGTGGACCGAGGCCGCGCGCCGCGCCGGGTCGATCCTTCATGCCGAAGCCAGCTTCCGCGCCGCCGCGCGCCATTCCGATGGTGCGTCAGGCCGCTCCCAGCTTCCGCCCCGCGCCGATCGAGACGGCGAGGACTAGGCGGATGACGCGGGCGGCCGTTCGCCGCCCATCCAAAGCCGGCCCGCCGCAAGGGATCGAAGCCAATAGGCGGACCGGCACCCATGTTGAGGTACCTGTCATGAAACTCCAATTCATCGCCTTGGACAAGCTCAGCGTCAGCAAGGCCAACATGCGCCATTCGCGCAAGGCTCCCGATATTTCGGATATCCTGCCGACCGTGCGCCAGCGCGGCGTCATCGTGCCGCTGCTGGTTCGGCCCAATTGCGCGCCGGACTGTTTCGAGGTCGTCGCGGGCGCGCGGCGATTGCATGCGGCGCTGACCGTGGCCGAGGAGCGCCGTGCCGCCTGCGGGGAGGACGAGGCGTTCGAAGCCGACCCGATGCCCTGCGCGATCCTCGACGAGGGCGACGATGCCGCCGCCATCGAGGCCTCGCTGATCGAGAACGTCGCGCGCCGCGATCCCGACGAGGTCACCCAGTGGGAAACCTTCGTTCGTCTCGTGAAGGAAGGCCGCGACCCCACCGAGATCGCCGAAACCTTCGGCATGCCCGATCTCATGGTCCGCCGCGTGCTCGCACTCGGCAACCTGCTGCCGCGTATCCGCGACCTCTATCGCCGCGAGGAGATTGACCGCGCGACTGTTCGGCACCTGACGCTCGCGAGCAAGGTGCGCCAGCGCGAATGGCTCGCGCTCCTGGACGATCCCGAAAAGCGCGCCCCGATGGGCCAAGGCCTCAAGTCCTGGCTGCTCGGCGGGCAGTCGATCCCGCTGCGCTTCGCGCTGTTCGATCCCGAGGGCATGGCGCAGGTCGCCGACCTCTTCGGCGACGATGCCTATTTCGCCGATGCCGACGCGTTCTGGGCCAAGCAGGACGAGGCCATCGAGGCGCGCCGCGCCGCCTATCTTGAAGCGGGCTGGCGCGAAGTCGTCGTCGTACCGCGCGGCGAGTGGTTCCACGCGTGGCAGCACCAGAAGGCGGCCAAGCGTAAGGGCGGGCGCGTCTACATCGACGTGGCGCAAAGCGGCGAGGTCACCTTCCACGAGGGCTATGTCAGCCAGAAGGAAGGGCGTGCGGCCGAGAAGGGCGAGGGCGGGCAACCCGCCGCAAAGCCGGTGCGTGCCGAGGTCACGGCCAATCTCGGGACCTATGTCGATCTGCACCGCCACGCTGCGACGCGCGCGGCCTTGCTCGGCTCTCCGGGCGTGGCGCTGCGGCTGATGGTCGCGCATGCCGTCGTCGGTTCGCCGCTCTGGACTGTCAGGCCCGAGCCACAGGCTACCCGCGATGATGGGGTGTCTCAGAGCGTTGCGGCGTCGAAGGGCGAGGCCGAATTCGATCTCGCCCGGCTCAAGGTGCTGCGCCTGCTCGGCTTGGCCGAGGACGAGCCGCGCGTGACCGGTGGCAATGGCGATGGCTTCCGTCTCTCAGGGCTTTTCCTGCGTCTCATGGCGCTCGGCGACGAGGACGTCATGGCGGTGCTGGCCGTCGTCATGGGCGAAACGCTCCACGCCGGGAGCCCTGCCGTCGATGCCGTCGCGAGCGAAATCGGTGTCGATATGGCGCAGTACTGGCAGGCCGACGACGTGTTCTTCGACCTCTTGCGCGACCGCGAAGTGCTCGTCGCGATGGTCGAGGACGTGGCGGGCGCGCGGGTCGCGCAAGCCAATGCCAAGGAGAAGGGCAAGACCTTGAAGGGCATTATCGAGGCGCATCTCGCCGGGGCCGATGGCCGCGAGAAGGTCGAGGGCTGGGTGCCGCGCTGGCTGGCCTTCCCGCCCTCGGCCTACACAGAACGCGGCGGCGTGGGCTCGGTTGTGGCGGCTGAGATCGTCGAAGGCGCACGTGAAGCGATGTCGTGCGAGGCGCCCGGCGAGGATGAGGCCGGGGAAAACCGCGCGCCGCCGCCGCAGCCTTTGGCCGCGTGATTGCCGGAGGGTGGCGCGGTGCCGCGCCACCCTCTTATCTTCGCATAGAACAGGCGGAATTTTCGGCCGCCCCGCTCGCCGCTGATGCGGCTCGCGGGGCGGTTTTTCGTTAGTGCAAAGGGCGAATGCCGGGGCGCACAGGAAGAGTTACGGACGTCGTGTCAACGGACACCAACTTCCCCGCAGTTAGGGGACACGAACCTTCCCGCATGTGAACTGGATTGATCACCGGATTAGGGCGTGGAGATTGCGGCGAAGCCGTCGATCCCGGCCAGTTCGTGGGTGTGGAGCTCGACGGGTTCGCCCGGCGCGAGATCGAGGCGCTCGGCAATGCAGACATCGCATACCGGGGCCGACGCCAGCCTCTCGATCAGCCGCCGCACGCTGTCGAAACTGTTGTTCTGATCCCCCATCTCGTTGAGTTTTAGCGTCTTTCCAGTGCCTCTGAACAGTGTGGATCATCCCGCTTTGGGATCGCCGGGGCGCTGATGCCCGGTCGGCATTGGACACGTCCTCGTTGACATCTCGGCCGATTCCAGAGCTCCGGCCAGGACCTGGAACGGCTTGCCACGCGCCCGAAACCATCGCGTTCGAACTGATTTCCCCGCCGCCTGGCGGCGGCTCCTCGCGCCCGCTTCGCGTCCAAATCAGCCCGTCCGCTCCGGTCCTCCGCTGCGCTGCGGCCTGCGGTTTGCCGCGCGGCTGGAAGCCGTCCCCAGCGGTCGGCCATCGCCCGGAATTGGTCCGGGCGGGTTTACGAGGAGATCTACCATGCCCGCAATCGGTCACGTCAGCCGCCAGCAGGACGGCAGCTTCAAGGGTTCGATCCGCACGCTTTCTGTGAGCGCCGAGATCCAGATCGTTCCCAACCGCGCCAAGATGGGCGAGCAGCCCGACTACCGGGTCTTCGCCGGCGGCGTCGAACTCGGCGGCGGCTGGATCCGCACCGGTGAGGTCAGCGGCAACGAATACATTCGTATCTCGATGGCGGCGCCCGAACTCGGCAACCGGCCGCTCTTCGCGAACCTTGGCCGCGCCGCCGGTCAGGACGATGACGACACCTTCGCGCTGATCTGGAACCCCAGCAACTGAACCGGAAAGCCCCGCGCGGAGCGATCTGCGCGGGGGCCTTTTTGTGCATCCGTCGCTTACCGGATGCGCCGATTTTTCATCCTGAAATGGCAGGGTGGGGAACGAATTTTCTGCTCGGGTCCGCCCAGTATCCGGCGCTGCGCGACCCGCCTCAAGGACGATCGGGACCCACCATTTTTTGCGGGCGGCGCGGGACTTGCGCAGGCCCGCTAGCGCCGTTCGCCCGCAAAAAATCGTTACCCCAATCGCCGCTGACGCGGCCGCTTCGCGGTACTTGACCCGGGCCGCGCAGCGCCGGGCGCGCCTCCCGTCATTACGACAATCGGGAGGAAATCATGTCCATCGAACAGCAGATCGAAGAGCTTCGCGCCGAACTTTCCGCATGTGACGAGGCTGCAGAACGCGACCAGATCGCGGCCGAATTGGAGCTGGCCAGGGCCGAACTTACGGCTCAAGAACAAAGCCCTTGAACAGCAGATCAGGGCTTCCGGGCGCCGTCGCTCGGGAGCCCTTTTTGCGTCCTCGCCGGAGGTGAAAGCGGCCAGCGATGTTTGGAAGCGAGTGAGAGGGTGGCGGGAAGCGGAGATGGCGAGATAGAGACCAAATCTCGCGATTTGGTAAGTTGTTGTCTGCACATCCTTATTTTGGGGCTTTCGCGAGATAGGCTCTTTCGTCGCGAGACACGGTTTTCGAAAGCCGCAGAAAAGCTGGGGTCTTGAGGCGATTTTGCGAGACTCCTTGTGCGCTGGGGGCGTCGTCCCATGTTTTCGCCGGGGAGCAGGGCTCTCCGCGGAGAGGCGCGATGGCGGACGAAGACTTCGAACCGGTGCTGGGACGCATGGGCAAGCGCGGCAAGGCGCCGTCCTACCGGAACCAGGTTATGGCTGCCGCTGTCCAGATCGGGCTCAAGCGCGCTGGTTCGCGGGGGCGTTTCGATGGCCGGCGCATCGGTCGCGGCGCGAGCCTTGCCCGGGCCCTCTCATCGGGCGATCGCAGTGCGGCCTTTCGGGCGCGGCGCGTGATCGTCAAGGCGCGGCTCGTAAAGCTCATGGGCAAAGGGATGGGCGCGGCACAGGCGCACCTACGATACGTACAGCGCGACGGCGTGACGCGAGAGGGGGATCCGGGCCAGCTCTATTCGGCCGATCGCGACATCGCCGACGGGAAGGACTTCCTCGCGCGCTCGGACGGCGACCGGCATCAGTTCCGTTTCATCGTCTCGGCCGAGGACGCCGATCAGTATCCCGACCTCAAGCCCTACGTCCGCCGGCTCATGACGCAGATGGAACAGGACCTGGGCACTCGCCTCGAATGGGTAGCGGTCGATCACTACAACACCGGTCACCCGCACACGCATGTCATCCTGCGCGGCAAGGACGACCGCGGCGAAAACCTGGTCATCGCGCCCGAGTATATCAGCCAGGGCCTGCGTGAGCGCGCGATGCAGATTGCGACGCTCGACTTGGGCCCTCGCACCGACCTCGAGATCGAGGCGCGTCAGCGCCAGGACATCAGCGCCGAACGACTGACCGGCATCGATCGGCAATTGCTGAGGGACATGGGCGATGATCGGACAGTGCGGGTTGGCGGCGCCGACCCGTTCCGACATTCGCTGCGCGCCGGCCGCCTGCAGAAGCTCGCTGCGATGGGGCTTGCAGAACAGCTTGAAGGAGACCGCTGGCGCCTAGCCAAGGATCTCGAACAGACGCTTCGCCGAATGGGGGAGCGCGGTGACATCATCCGCACCATGCAACGCGAGCTCTCCGCGCAGGCGCCTGGCCGCGCGGCGGGGGAGCGCCTGATCTTCGATCCAGCTATGCCGGATGCGCAGCACGTCATCGGCCGCCTCGTCATGCGCGGGCTAGCCGACGAGCATCGCGATACCCATTATCTGATCGTCGATGGCATCGACGGACGTGCGCATTATGTGTCGATCGGTAGAAGCGATGCGGTCGAGCCGTTGCCCGCCGATGCCATCGTGCGCGTGACGCCGCGGCTGGCTGCGGTGCGCGACGTCGACCGGACCATCGCCGCCGTCGCGGGGGCGAGCCATGGCCTGTACTCGTCCGAAGCGCATCAGCTTTTCGACGCGCGAGCGTCGGAGGAATACATCGCCGCGCATGTTCGCCGCCTCGAGGCGATGCGGCGGCTCACGCGTGAGCCGGAAAGGAACCCCGCTGGCGCCTGGACGATCGGCGCCGATCACATCGCAAAGGCGGAGGCTTTCGAAGCGCGGCAGGTTCGCGATCGACCGGTCATGGTCGAAGTGTTGTCGCAGGTGCCAATCGAGCGCTTGCCGGGCGTCGAAGGCGCGACCTGGCTGGACCAGGAGCTCATCAGTTCTGTGCCGGTGCCGGTTCGCGATGCGGGCTTCGGCCGCGAAGTCGAGACCGCGAAGGCTGCGCGCCGGAAATGGCTGGTGGCCGAGCAACTCGCGCAGGAGCAGAGTGGGCAGACGCTCTACGCGCCAAATCTCCTCACGAAGCTACGGCAACGCGACCTGCTGCGCTCGGCTGGAAGCCTTTCGGCGGAGTTGGGGCTGCCTTTCGCGCCGGCCCAGCAGGGGGAGGCGATCGAGGGGCGGTTCGTCCGGCGCGTAAATCTTGCGAGCGGACGGTTTGCGCTCATCGAGCGGTCGCGCGATTTTACACTCGTGCCTTGGCGACCTGTGCTCGAACGGCAGATTGGCAAGGAGGTATCGGGCATCATGCGTGACGAGGGGCCCAGCTGGTCGTTTGGGCGCCGACGCAGCGGGCCGACGATCAGTTGAGGAGGACAGGTCGAGGCGGGATCGTGAGCTTGCCCCCCTCACCCGGACACCCTGCTGTCGAGTCCTGGGGCGGAATGCGGTGAGATTCGGCGTAAGGGTCGTTCGGTCGAGGTTTGCCTCGTGGGAAAATGTCCGGTGGTTTTCTCTTGCTTAGGACTGAACCAATGACACCCACGAAATTGCTGATCGGTCAGGTTTTGGTTGTTTTCGCCATCGTCGTCGGCGGTGTCTGGGCCGCCACGCAGTGGTGTGCCGCCATGCTCAGATATCAATCCGAGCTCGGGCCTGCTTGGTTCGAGTTCTTCGGCGTGCCGATTTATAGGCCCTATCAGCTCTTCCCGTGGTGGTACCACTACGAGGCCTATGCGCCCCAGGTCTTCGACAAAGCCGGGACGCTCGCCGGGACAAGTGGATTTCTGGGATGCGCGGCCGCGATCATCGGGTCACTCTGGCGCGCGCGCCAGGCGCGGCACGTGACAACCTACGGTTCCGCGCGCTGGGCAACGGCAAGGGAGATAAGGAAGGCCGGGCTCTTCGATGGCGCCGGCGTGTTCCTGGGATCGCTGCGGGGCCGCTACTTGCGACACGATGGTCCCGAGCATGTGATCGCCTTTGCTCCAACCCGTTCGGGCAAGGGCGTGGGTCTCGTCGTCCCGACGCTTCTCAGCTGGCTAGGTTCAGTCGTCGTCCACGACATCAAGGGCGAGAACTGGAAGACGACCGCGGGCTGGCGCGCACTGTTCTCGCACGTGGCCCTGTTCAATCCGACGGATCGGTCGTCGGCGAAGTACAATCCGCTCCTCGAAGTCCGGCGCGGCAAAGATGAGGTCCGGGACGTCCAGAATATCGCCGATATCCTCGTCGATCCCGAAGGCGCGCTCGAGAAGCGGAGCCACTGGGAGAAGACGAGCCACAGCCTGCTCGTCGGTGCGATCCTCCACGTGCTCTACGCGGAGGAGGAGAAGACACTGGCGCGCGTCGCAACCTTCCTATCCGACCCCGATCGTACGTTTACGGCGACCCTGAACCAGATGATGTCGACCAACCACCGCGGTACCCCGGAGGCGCCGGAGGTCCACCCAGTTGTCGCTTCGTGCGCGCGCGAAGTGCTGAACAAGAGCGACAACGAGCGCTCTGGCGTGCTGTCGACAGCGATGAGCTTCCTGGGTCTCTACAAGGATCCGACGGTTGCCGAGGTCACGTCCGCCAGTGACTGGCGGATCGAGGACCTGGTGAAGGGTGACCATCCCCTGTCGCTCTATCTGATGGTGCCGCCTTCGGACATCAGCCGCACCAAGCCGCTGGTGCGGCTGATCCTCAATCAGATCTGCCGTCGCCTTACCGAAGAAACGGTCGGTGAGGTGGAAGCGAGCCAGCGGCGGGAAGTGCTCTTGATGCTCGACGAGTTTCCGGCGCTCGGTCGGCTCGATTTCTTCGAGACGAGCCTGGCTTTCATGGCCGGCTACGGAGTGCGGGCCTTTCTGGTGTCGCAGAGCCTCAACCAGATCGACAAAGCCTACGGCGAGCACAATTCGATTCTCGACAACTGCCACGTGCGCGTCGCCTTCGCGACGAATGACGAACGGACCGGCAAGCGGATCTCCGATTCCCTGGGTGTCGCAACCGAGCAGCGCGCGATGCGCAACTATGCCGGGCATCGGCTAGCCCCCTGGCTCGCCCATGTCATGGTCAGCCGCCAGGAGACCGCGCGGCCGCTATTGACCCAAGGCGAAGTGATGCAGCTTCCTCCCCATGAGGAGATCATCCTGGTTTCAGGGACATCGCCGATCCGCGCCAACAAGTTTCGCTACTTCGAACATCGAGCCTTCCAGTCGCGCCTGTTGCCACCTCCCGTACTGGCGCAGGAGCGCGCTGCGAGTTTGCCGCAGCGCAGGTCAGACGATTGGACGGGCTGCATACGGCGCGCCGACGCGCGGTTGCTGCCATCTCACAGGGCGCCGCCATCCACCTCGGATAGCTCGCCCGAGCAGGGCCGCGAGCCCGGTATCCCCGAAGATCAGCTTGGAAAGCCCGACGTCGGTCGGGAGATCGACAACCTGGGTTTTGATTCGGACGACGTCGATCCCGCCGCCGACAAACGTGGCATGGGCCCGTCCGACGGTCTCGATCCGATCAATCGTGCGCATGGCATCAACCGAGCGTCGAACCCCGACGATCCCGACATTCCGGAATTCTGAGGAGCAAGGCGATGAAGGAAGAAAGGGTCCGCTATCAGCTTTTCTTGCCCAAAGGTCTGGCTTACCGTTTCGAGGCGCTGGCAGCCAAGCCGGGCGTTTCGAAATCGAGCATCCTCGCAGATGCGCTGGCGGCCTGGATCGAGGGCCAGGCCCGGTCGGATATCGAGAAGCGCTTCGGTCACCGACTGGATCGTTTGACGCTGGCACTCGGCCGCGTCGAACGGGATGGGCAGGTGACTCAGGAAACGCTCGCCCTCTTCATTCGCTATCAGCTCATGGTGCAGGCGCCGCTGCCAGAGGCGGATCATGCCGGGCGCGCCGTTGGCAGGGAGCGTTTCGCAACATTTGTTCGCAGGGTCGGCGAGGCCATTGCCGGCGGCCGGCGTACCTTGCGCTGACCTTTTGACAGCCGGAAGGCTGAGTAATCCGGTCGGCATAAACGCGAGCCTAAACGCCTGCAGGGCGGCTTAAGGTCAGTGCACACCTTTACGGAGCTCGGCTACCGCGGCAGGTGCTCAGCCGGAATGCTTCGTTGCCGATAGTGGCGGGCTGAGCCGCGGCTCACTCTAAACTCCGGTGCAGTTTGCACGAGCGAGATCACCGGCACTGCATTTTCGATTCCCATGGACTTCGACCTGACGACCCGCCTGAGCGTTGAAGCAGAACGATCCTCTGACACTTCTGATAAATCTGCCATTCAGCCGGCCTGCACCACAGGCGCGGCCGAGACGACATGGCGCGCCGTGGGGGCGGGCGATGTGGTTGACCAAGTCACGGACGTTGACGGGATACCGTATTGGTACCTAATGACTTCGTGATCAGGGGTGATCGACAGGAGCAAATTGTTGCCAAAGGCTGTTATTCTGGCCGGAGGTCTGGGCACGCGGCTGGGCGAAGAAACGTCCCTGCGCCCCAAGCCGATGGTCGAGATCGGTGGGATGCCGATCCTCTGGCACATCATGAAGATCTATTCCGCCCACGGCGTGAACGACTTCGTGGTCTGCCTTGGCTATAAGGGCTACATGATCAAGGAGTTCTTCGCGAACTACTTCCTCCATGCCGCCGACGTCACGATCGATCTCGCGCAGAACAGCCTCGAGGTGCACGAGAAGCGGTCCGAGCCCTGGAAGATCACCTTGGTCGAAACCGGTGCCGAGACGCAGACGGGTGGACGCCTCAAGACCGTGCGCAAGTACCTTGCCGACGACGAGCCGTTCCTCATGACCTATGGTGACGGCGTCTCCTCGGTCGACGTCACGGCGCAGCTCGCCTTCCACAAGGCGCATGGCCGCAAGTCGACGATCACCGCCGTCGCACCCCCGGGCCGTTTCGGCGCGCTCGAGTTCGACGGCGACAAGGTGACCGCCTTCCGCGAGAAGCCCGCTGGTGACGGCGGCCTGATCAACGGCGGCTTCTTCGTGCTCGAACCCAGCGTCATCGATCTGATCGACGCGCCCGAGACTCTGTGGGAAAAGGAGCCGATGGAGACTCTCGCGGCGTCGGGCGAAATGGTCGCCTGGCGTCACGAAGGCTTCTGGCAGCCGATGGACACGCTTCGCGACAAGCAGAACCTCGAGCAGCTCTGGCAGGACGGCGCGCCGTGGAAGATCTGGTGACACCACCTTCGATCGACGATGATTTCTGGCGCGGCCGCCGCGTCTTCGTCACCGGGCATACGGGCTTCAAGGGATCCTGGCTGGCGCTGTGGCTCTCGCAGCTGGGCGCCGAGGTCACCGGCTTCGCCCTGCCCGCTGAAAGCCCGAGCCTGTTCGAACAGGCGCGTGTTGCCGAACTCGTTACCCACATCGAAGGCGACATCCGCGATCTCGCGGCGGTCGAGGCGGCGATGCAGGCGGCGCAGCCCGAAGTGGTGTTCCACCTCGCCGCGCAGCCGCTCGTGCGCCTGTCCTACAGCACTCCGGTCGAGACCTTCGCGACCAACGTCCAGGGTACGGTCCACGTGCTCGACGCCTGCCGTCGGATCGCCGGTCTCAAGGCCGTCGTCGCGATCACCAGCGACAAGTGCTACGAAAACCGCGAGACCGATCGTCCTTACCGCGAGGACGACGCGATGGGCGGGCACGACCCCTACAGCGCTAGCAAGGGCGCGACCGAACTGGTCGTCTCCGCCTATCGCCGCAGCTTCTTCTCGGACGGCGCGATCAAACTCGCCTCGGTCCGCGCCGGCAACGTCATCGGCGGCGGCGACTGGGCGGCCGACCGTCTGATCCCCGACCTGATCCGCGCGATGATCGCCGGAGAAACGCCACTGATCCGCTCGCCGGATTCGATCCGCCCGTGGCAGCACGTGCTCGAGGCGCTCGGCGGCTATCTGCTGATCGCACAGCGACTGTTCGCCGGTGACGATGCCACTGCGACCGGCTGGAACTTCGGCCCGGCCGAGGCCGACACGCGGCCCGTGCGCTGGATCGCCCAGCACATGACCACGGCCTGGGGCCGACCCGGCTGGGACCAGCCCGAAGGCGTCCAGCCGCACGAGGCGAAGCTGCTCAAGCTCGATTGCACCAAGGCCCATGCCGAACTCGGCTGGCGCCCCGCCTATACTCTCGACACGGCGCTGACGCGCATCGTCGAATGGCATCGCCACGTCGCCGTTGGCGGTGATGCGCGGGCCATCTCGTTGGCCCAGCTCGACGACTACCGCGACCGTTTCCGCCGCGCGCTCTCCCAGAAAGGGGCTGCATGACCGCCGATACTCCGATGTTCGATCCGTCCGGCCTCGACGAGGCGCAACTGCGCGCACTCATCCTGGACATGACGGGCGAATATGCCCGCCGCTTCCACGCGCCCAAGCCCTTCGTGCCGGGGCAGAGCCCGGTGCAGGTCTCGGGCAAGGTCTACGACGAGACCGACATGCGCATGCTCGTCGATTCCTCGCTGGACTTCTGGCTGACCACGGGCCGCTTCAACGAACAGTTCGAGGCCAAGCTCGCCGAGCGCCTGGGCGTGCGCTTCGCGCTCACCACCAATTCGGGCTCTTCGGCCAACCTGCTCGCGCTGTCCTCGCTGACTTCGACGCGCTATGTCCGCGACAAGGCGCTCAAGCCCGGCGACGAGGTCATCACCGTCGCCACGGGGTTCCCGACGACGGTCAATCCCTCGCTGCAGTACGGGTTGGTGCCGGTCTTCGTCGACGTCGACATCCCGACCTACAACATCAAGCCCGAGATGATCGAGGCCGCGGTCACCGACAAGACGCGCGCGATCATGGTCGCGCATACCCTGGGCAATCCCTTCGACCTCGGCGAAGTGATGCGCGTCGCCAAGAAGTACGACCTGCTCGTGGTCGAGGACTGCTGCGATGCGCTTGGCGCGACCTACAACGGCCAGGGCGTCGGCACCTTCGGCGACATCGGCACGCTGAGCTTCTATCCCGCGCACCACATCACCATGGGTGAAGGCGGCGCGGTCTTCACCAACAAACCCAACTACAAGCGCGCGATCGAAACGATGCGCGACTGGGGCCGCGACTGCTATTGCGCGCCTGGTGTCGACAACACCTGTAACAAGCGCTTCTCGCAGAAGCTGGGCACGCTGCCCAAGGGCTACGACCACAAGTATACCTATAGCCACGTCGGCTATAACCTGAAGATCACCGATATGCAGGCCGCAGTCGGCCTCGCCCAGCTGGGCCACCTCGACGGCTTCATTGCCGCGCGCCAGCGCAATTTCGACATTCTGACCGAACTGCTGCGCCCGCTCGAGGACGTGTTCATCCTGCCCGAGGCAACGCCGAACAGCGCGCCCTCGTGGTTCGGCTATCCGATCACGATCCGCGAGAAGAGCGGTGTCGATCGCGACGAACTGGTCCAGTACCTCAACGAGTACAAGATCGGCACGCGCCTGCTGTTCGGCGGCAACCTGCTGCGCCAGCCCTACATGAAGGGGCAGAACTATCGCGTCGTCGGCGACCTCACCAACGCCGACATTGTCACCAGGAACTGCTTCTGGATCGGACTTTTCCCCGGCTTGACCCCGGACCACCTCGCCTACACGGTCGAAACGATCGCAGGCTTCGTGGCCACGCGCCGCAACGGATGACAGCCCGCGCATGACCGCCTTTCCCGCCACTGCCCGCTTCGTGCTGACCGGCCCTTCGGGGTGGATCGGTCAGGCGATGCTCGATGCGCTGGCGCGGGTTCTAGGCGGACAGCTGGATGGACGCGTTACGGCTTTCGCCTCGCAGGCGCGGACCATGGAGCTGCCTTGGGGCGAGAGCCTGGCCGTGCGCGCGCTCGACGCGATCACGCCCGATGACGTCGCCGATGCCCATGTGATCCACCTGGCCTATCTGACCAAGGAAAAGGCCGACCTGCTCGGCGACGACGCGTTCGACGCGGCCAATGACGCGATCGACGAAGCCCTGCTCGCCGCGCTGCGCGGCGCACCGGCCGCCAGCCTGTTCGTCGCCTCGTCGGGCGCGGCCGCGCTCGCCGAACGCGGCGATCGCCATGCCTACGGCATGGCCAAACTGCGCCAGGAAGCGCGCTTCCTCGACTGGGCGAAAGCCGCCGGCATACCCGTGATCGCCGGCCGCATCTTCAACATCGCCGGCCCGCACATTAACAAGCTGCGGTCCTATGCCATCTCGGACTTTGCGTTGCAGGCGCAAGAAGCCGGCGCGATCCGCATCCAGGCCGGCGTGCCGGTGTTCCGCTCCTACCTCCACGTAGAGGATCTCTGCGCGCTCGTGCTCGAGGCGGCCCGCCGCGGCATCGGCCGCGGCACGGCGATCGACCTTTGCGGCACCGAGATCGTCGAGATGGACGATATCGCCGCGCTGGTCGCTGCAGCGTCGCAGGGTAGCATTACGATCGAGCGCGGACCCGTGAATTTCGGTCAGCCGAGCCTCTACCTCGGCGACGCTACCCAAACCAAGGTGCTGGCCATGGAGCTCGGGATCGAACTCCGACCGCTATCCGTTCAGGTTGCAGACACCCTCACTTGGCTTTGGGGCGTAACCGTTCCGAGCAAGATTACGTTAGTGAAAATGGCTCAGTGAATTTCCGTAAAAAGATCGGTGAAAGTCCGGCTCGGTGGCGCAAAACAATCAGAGCGCGCGCTACTGAAAAAGAATCGCAATAGGGTGGACGCCGGTGGGATGGCCGGTATAGAACCCCCAACACGTTTGGAGACGCTTCGTGGCAGTTGATATCTTTGAAGATTTGTTCGTTCTGGAACTGGCGAACAACCATTGGGGAAAGCTGCAGCGCGGCCTCAAAATCATTGATGATTTCGCCGCGGTTGTGAAAGCCAACGGCGTCCACGCGTCGATCAAGCTGCAGTTCCGCAACGTCGACGAGTTCATTCATCGCGACTACCGCGATGCCGAAGACGTCCGCTACATCAAAAAGACGCTGGCCACCCAGATGCCCTGGGAAGAGCTGCGCGCCATGGTCGATCGGGTGCGCGAACACGGCATGGTGGCGATGGTCACCCCGTTCGACGAGGTTTCGGTCGACAAGTGCGTCGAGTTCGGCGTGGAAATCCTCAAGATCGCCAGCTCGGACATCCGCGACAAGACGCTGCTGCGCAAGATCGCCTCGACCGGCCTGCCGGTGATCGCCTCTTCGGGCGGCGCCGAGACGCACCACCTCGACGCGCTCGTTAGCTACTTCACCTCGCGTAAGATTCCCTTCGCGCTCAACCATTGCGTTTCGCTCTATCCGTCCGAGGACGGCGACGTCGAGCTCAATCAGATCGACTTCCTCAAGGCGCGCTATCCCGACATCACGATCGGCCTGTCGACACACGAGCAGTACAACTGGCACGATTCGGTGCAGATGGCCTATGCCAAGGGCGCGCGCACGTTCGAGCGTCACGTTGACATCGATTATGAGGGCGTTCCCGTCAGCGCCTACTGCACCAAGCCCGAGCAGGCGGACGTGTGGTTCAAGGCCTTCAACAAGGCCAAGGAAATGTGCGGTGGGCCCAGCACTATCAAGCGCGTGGTGCCCAAGGCGGAGCGTGAATACCTCGATGCCCTGGTCCGCGGCGTCTACATCAAGCGCGACCTGCCCGCAGGCCACGTCCTGACCGACGACGACGTCTACCTGGCGGTGCCGCTGCTCAAGGGTCAGATCTCGACGCGCGAGTTCGAGAGCGGCGAAGTACTCAAGCTGCCGCTGGCGGCCGACGAGCCGGTGCTGCTCGGCGACATCAACGCCGCTTACGTCAACGACCCCGAGGTCCTCGCGCTGGTCCCCGATCGCGGACTTGAGCGCCGGCTTCCCGACCTCAAGGTCGCGGTCAACCAGTAAGATCTGCCAATACCATCCGGGCCCGGCTTAAGCCGGGCCTTTTTCGCAGCCCGTGCCATCGGGCTTGCCGCTCGTACGCACCCGGCATATCCGGGGCGAAGCCTCGCGTTTTTCGGGAGCGTATATGACCAAGGTCCGCCTGTCCGACTATGTCGCCCGCCGCCTGCACGATCACGGTGTGCGCCACGTCTTCATGCTCACCGGCGGCGGTGCCATGCATCTCAACGATGCCATGGGCCGCGTCGAAGGCTTGCAGTACGTCTGCTGTCATCACGAACAGGCTTTGGCCATGGCGGCCGAGAGCTATACCCGCCTCTCGGGCCGGCTCGCCGCGCTCAACGTCACCACCGGCCCCGGCGGCATCAACACGCTGAACGGCGTGCACGGCGCCTATACGGATTCGATCGCGATGATCGTCGTCTCAGGCCAGGTGAAGCGCGAGACCCTGGCCAGCAATGCCCCCGTCCGCCTGCGCCAGCTCGGCGACCAGGAGGTCGACATCGTCTCGATGGTCAAGCCGATTACCAAGTTCGCGGCGATGGTCACCGATCCGCGCGACATCCGCTATCTGCTCGAAAAGGCACTGTGGCTGGCCGAGACGGGTCGCCCCGGCCCGGTCTGGCTCGACATTCCGATCGACGTCCAGTCTGCCCTGATCGAGACCGACGACCTGCACGGCTTCGATCCCAAGCGCGAAGGCTATGGCCGCGACTTCGCCCTGCCCGCCGAATACGGCTGGCTGACCGGCGACGCGCTCGACGCCGCCGCGCGCGAGGTAGTCGCGGCGATCAAGGCGGCCGAACGCCCGGTCATCCTGCCCGGCACCGGCGTGCGCATCAGCGGCGAGTACGACCGCTTCCTGCGCATCTGCGAGAAGCTTGGCGTCGGCGTCGCCCCCGCCTGGAACGCGCAGGACCTAGTCGAGGAAGACCACCCGCTCTACGTCGGCCGCCCCGGCACGGTCGGTGATCGCCCGGGCAACTTCGCCGTCCAGAACTCGGACTGCGTGCTGGTGCTCGGTTGCCGGCTCAACATCCGCCAGATCAGCTACAACTTCGCCTCCTTCGCGCGCGCCGCGAAGAAGATCATGGTCGATGTCGACGCCGCCGAACTGGCCAAGCCGACCCTGTCGATCGATATGCCGGTCCACGCCAATCTCAAGGACTTCCTGCCTGCGCTCGAACGCGCGCTCGAGGGCTACGAGACGCCGGCGGCGCACAAGGATTACGTCGCCTGGGCCATGGAGCGCCGCGCCAAGTATCACCCCGTCCTGCCCGAATACTGGGATACCAAGGGCGTGGTGAACCCTTACTGCTTCACCGAGGTGCTGTTCGAACAGCTCGAGGAGAACGAGGTCGTCGTCATGGCCGATGCCACCGCGGCCGTGGTCACGGTCCAGGCGGCGCGGCTCAAGAAGGGCCAGCGGCTCTATTCAAACTCGGGCGCGGCCTCGATGGGCTACGACCTGCCCGCAACGATCGGCGCCTGGCATGCCCTCCAACTTGATACTGGGCCGAAAGATTCGAAGCGCATCATCTGCATGGCCGGCGACGGCTCGATCATGCAGAACCTGCAGGAGCTGCAGACGATCGCAGGCCAGGGCATTCCGGCCAAAATCTTCCTCTACAACAATTCGGGCTACCACTCGATCCGCCAGTCGCAGCAGGCCCACTTCCAGGGCTTCTCGGTGGGCTGTGGTCCGGATTCGGGCGTGACCTTCCCCGATTTTGGCAAGGTCGCAGCCGCCTTCGGCTTCGCCTATACGCGCACTTCGGACCACGACGACATCCGCGACGCCGTCGCGCGCACGCTCGCGGCCGAGGGTCCGGCGATCTGCGAGGTGATGACCGACAAGGCGCAGCAGTTCGCGCCGAAGCTGTCGTCGAAGAAACTCGAGGACGGCACGATGGTCACGGCCCCGCTCGAAGATCTCGCCCCGTTCCTCCCGCGCGAGGAACTCGAGGCCAACATGATCATTCCGCTGATGAGCTGATCGGCCGATGCCGGTGCCGCTGCTTTTCGATCTCGACGGCACGCTGGTCGACAGCGCGATCACCATCGCCCTGGCGCTGGGCGAAGTGTCGGCATCCCGCGGCGGCGGCGCGGTCGACGTCACACGCGTTCGCAAGCTGGTCAGCCAGGGCGCAGCGGTGCTCGTGCGCGAGGGGCTCGGACCGGTCGCAGGCGATCCCGCCGAAGACCTCGCCGCCTTCCGCGCGATCCTCGCCGATATTCCGGTCGATCCGAGCGCGATCTACCCGGGCGTCGTCGATAGCCTGACCGCGCTGGCGGCCCACCCTTGCGCGATCGTGACCAACAAGCCCGAGAGGCTGGCCCGGCTGCTTCTCGACGAGCTGAATCTTACCCGCTTCTTCGATGTGGTGGTCGGTGGCGACACGCTGACGGTCTGCAAGCCCGATCCCGCGCCTTTGCTTCATGCCCTTACAGAAATCGGCACCGATCGGGCCGGCGCGTTGATGATCGGAGACAGCATGGTGGATGCCGCTGCAGCTCAGGCTGCAGGGATGCCGTTCCTTCTGTTCGAGGGCGGCTATGGTCCGGTGGACAAGGACTCGCTCGGTGTTCATATGTGCTTCCGGGATTTCGCGGGTCTGCCGCCGCTCGTAGCGCAATGCGGGCTAGCGGCGCGGGTAGAGCCAGAAGCATGATGGATGGGACGGCGCTGCGCGAGACATCGCGAGTGGACAGGATAGGGGTGCACGCCCAGCGGCCGCACTCGACAGCCAGACGGATCGGACGGAACTGAGTACAATGGCGAATGTTAGTAATGAGCGCCTGAGCGTGGCGGCGACGCGCAGATCTTCGCGTGCCTGGTTGCGGACCGCGGTGGCCGTTCCGGTGTTGATTTCGCTGGTGTCCGCTCAGGTCGCAATCGCCCAAGTCAATATGCCCATGGGCTCTCCGCTGGACCCTAGTCAGACCAACCAGCGTACCCAGACCGAACAGGACAACCGGTCGTCGAGTTCTGCCCCTCCCAGCGTTTACGTCGATCCTACGGGTAGCGCGCAAACGATCAGCCCTACCCAGATTAAGAATGATGGGCTCGCCAGCCTTCCGACTGTCAGCAGCAATTCGCCCAATCCCCGGGTCAAGCCCGCCGCACCGCCGAACGAGTTCGAACGCTATGTGGCGAATTCGCTGGGCCGGAGCCTGCCGCGTTTCGGCGCCGGCCTGCTGCTGCCCGACAATCGCGACTATGCGCTGCCCGCCACGGCGACGGTGCCGCCCGGATATATCCTCAGCGTGGGCGACACGGTCGCCATCTCGCTCATCGGCTCGACCGAGGGCAGCATCGAGCGGCAGATCGACACAGACGGCAAGATTTTCCTGCCCAGCATCGGTTCGGTGATGCTGGCCGGCGTGCGCTATGCTGATCTCAAGGATCGCGTTTCTGCCGCGATCGGGCGGCAGTATCGTGGTTACGAGGTGACCGTTTCGGTTCGCCAGCTGCGCGGTATCCGCGTCTACGTTACGGGCTTCGCGAACGATCCCGGCGCCTATTCGGTCAACAGCCTGTCGACCATGGTCAATGCCGTGCTCGCAGCAGGCGGCCCTTCGGCCGGCGGCAGCTTCCGCTCGGTGCAGCTCTATCGGCGCGGCAACCTTGTCGGCGAATTCGATCTCTACGATCTCGTCCGTCGCGGTGACCGCAGCAACGACCAGGTCCTGCAGAACGAAGACGTGCTGTTCATCCCGCCGCTCGGCAAGCAGGTGGCGATCACCGGCAGCGTCAACGAAGAGGCGATCTACGAAGCCAAGCCGGGCGAGACCATGCAGGACATGCTGCGGATCGCCGGCGGCCCGAACAACCTCGCCGACGAAACCCGGGTGATGCTGTACCGCGCGTCGGACCTGTCTTCGAGCGGCGCGATCCAGATCACGGCGGGCGAACTCGCCAGCCAGACCGTCAGGGGCGGCGACCTCATTCAGGTGCTGTCCGAAGGCTCGCTGCAACGCCCGCTCGCCGGCCAGTCGGTGCTCGTGCGCATCGAGGGCGAGGTGAACAAGCCGGGTAACTACTTCGTCCCGGCCAACAGCACGATGGCCGACATCATGAACCAGGCCGGCGGGACCACCCCGCGCGCCTTCGTGTTCGGAACCCGCCTCGAGCGCAACTCGGTTCGCGTGCAGCAGCGCGAAGCCTTCCGCGAGGCGATCGAACAGCTGGAAATGTCGCTAGCGGCCGCGCCGCTCACGGCCGGCCAGACCTTGGATGCCGGCGAAAGGGCGAACCAGTTGGCCGGTGCCCGCGCCGTCCTCGAGCGGCTCCGTGCAGCCGAACCCGATGGCCGCGTGGTCCTCGACATTCCGCCCAGCGCGACGGCGGTTCCTGAGACCCTGCTGATGGAAAACAACGATCGTATCGTGATCCCGCCGCGGGCCACGACGGTCGGCGTCTTCGGTTCGGTCTATCGCCCCGCGTCGTTCTATCTCGATGAGCGCGCCGGCAGGCCGATGAAGGTTTCGGCCTATATCGATCGTGCGGGCGGCCCAATGCGCTCGGCGGACAAAAAGAGCATCTTCGTCGTACGGGCGAACGGCTCGGTTCTGTCCCGGCGGAACGGCGCATTGAATGCCCATGTGCTGCCAGGCGACGTCATCTTCGTGCCCGTTAGGACGCAGTCGACCTCGGTGTGGACCAAGATTCGCGAGATCTCGACGATCATCTTCCAGATGGGCGTCAGCGCCGCTGCCCTGGCGGCCATCAAGTGACGCCGCGCCGCAGCATGGTCGGCACGCTCGCGCTCAGCCGGACCTTCGCCAATCCCTTGCGCCGACGCGTCATCTTCGGCGTGCTGATCGTCATCGCGGCGATCCTGTCGCTGTTCCCCGAACGCTATCGCAGCGCGGTATCGGTCGCGCCGTCGGATCCCAGCACGCTCGGCCTCAGCGGCGCACTCAGCCAGCTCGGCGCCGCAAGCAGCGTGTTCGGCAACCAGGCCGCAGTCGAGATCACGCTCCGCGTCGCGAACAGCAAGGTGGTTCGCGATCAGGTCATCGACCGGTTGGGCCTGATAAAGCGCTTGAACATGTCTTCGCGGGTGGAGGCACACCGCTGGCTGCAGCAGCAGGTTTCGATCCGCTCGATGCGCGGCGGCATCGTGCAGATGGAACTGAAGCAACGCGATCCCCGGTTCGCCGAGCAGGTGATCAAAGCCTATGCCGAAGGCGTGCGCCAGCGCCTGGCCGTCATCAACAAGCAGCAGACCGATTACAAACGCACGGTCTTGCTGGAACTGGTCGAAAAGGCCGGCCGCGACTTCGATCAGGCGCAGGCTGAATACGATCAGTTCCGACTCAACACGCGCTATTCCGATCCGCGTCGCGCCATCGAATCGATCGGCGAGCGCATTCCGGTACTTCAAGCCGCCATCAAGGCCAAGCAGGTCGAACTGGCAACGGCGCGCAAGTTCGCCACCGACGATAACATGGCCGTCAAGCAGATCATCGCGCAGATCGCGGTGCTCGAACAGCAACTCGCCCAGCAGCAGGCGCTCAATCCGAGCGAGCAGAATTCGGTTGGCCGCGTGGTCGAGCAATCGACGGTCGCGCGCCAGCTCGAACGCAAGCTGACCCTCGCCCAGTCGCTCTACGAGGCCTATCGCCGTTATCTGCAGGGCACCTCGGTCGAAGATCTCACCGCCACCGCCAACCTGCGCGTGATCGAACCGCCTTTCGTGGACACGACGCGGCAATTCAACGTGACCTTCGTCGCGCTGACCGTAATGCTTATCCTGATGGCCGCAGCGATCGAATTCTACACGCTCCGGCCGCCGCTTGAGGCACGCCCCGATGCGCGCTGACGGCAGCCAGGCCCGGCCGGACATCTCGGTCGTCATCCCCTGCTATAACGAGGAAGAGAACGCCGCGGCGATCTGCGCGGCGGCCATCGCCGAGCTCGAACCGCGCGGCGTGAGCTTCGAGATCGTCATGATCGACAACGATTCGCGCGATCGGACGGTGGAGATCATTCGCGAGATTTGCGCGCGAGACCCCCGTGTAAGACTTATCGTCAACACCCGGAACTTCGGGCAGATGCGCTCGCCCACCCATGCGATCTACCAGTGCCGCGGGCGTGCGGTGATCGGCCTCTGCGCCGATTTCCAGGATCCGCCCGAGATGATCCCTCAGTTCATCGAACGCTGGCGCGCGGGTGCCGACATCGTCCTCGGCGTGCGGCAGACCGAGGACAAGGTCGGTTTCATCCATGGCCGCATGCGCGCGCTGTCATACTGGCTCGCAAACAAGTTCGGCGACTATCCGGTGATCCCGAATGCGACCGGCTTCGGCCTCTACGACGCACGCGTCGTCGAAGCGACGAGACAGCTGGAGGAGCCCGAGCCCTTTTTCCGCGGCATGCTCGTCGAGACCGGCTTCAAGCTCGAGACCATCGGTTATGTCCGGCCGCCGCGCGCCGCGGGCGAATCGAAGAACGATTTCTTCGCGCTGCTCGAATTCGCTATTTCCTCGCTCACGGGCGCCTCAAAGCGGCTACTGCGCGTGCCGATGTACATCGGCGCCATCGCCGCGCTACTCACCGTATTGATGCTGCTGGGCGGGATCGTTGCGTTCTTCCTCGGTCGACCAATCGCCGGCTGGTTCATCGCTGCCGTCGTGCAGGCGCAATTCGCGCTGCTGTTTGGGTTCCTCGGCCTGTTGGGCGACAATGTGCGCATCATTTCCGAGCGCACGCGCCGCACACCGCTGGTGATCGAGCGCGAACGGATCAACTTCACCTCGGACGAGTAAGGTGGCGCCCAATCTCTCGCGCGCCCGCGTGGCGGAACTCTGGCGCTACTACCAGGCGGGAATCGTCAACACCGCCTTCGGGCTCGGCGCCTACTGGCTGCTGGTCTGGCTCGGTCTCAACATGTTCGTCGCGCAGCTGATCAGCCACACGATGGGCGTCGCGTTCAACTACCTGACCTACAGCCGCCACGTCTTCCGCGATGCGCAACCAGCCAAGCTACGCTTCGTACTTTCCTATGCCGGCAATTACCTCGCCGGCCTGGCGACGCTCTGGGCCGTCTCGCAGTTCGTCGCGAACCCCTATCTGGCAGGCCTTGTCGCCGCCGTGATCGTGTCTGTGGTCAACTACTTCGCGCTCAAGCATCTCGTCTTCGTGCGGAAGTCGGCATGAGGCAGTTCTTCGGCAAGCTCACCCCGGTCAACCGCTGGCTCGAGCCGCTGTTCTGCATCGTCATCGCCGGTGCCCTCGCACACGCGGTCTGGCACATGTTCACCTATGGCTGGCTGCCGCAGCCCTATTTCTACGAACCCTTCGACATGTGGGGCGACTGGTTCAACGTCAGCTACTGGGCGCACGATCTCGGTAGCTACGACACCTATGGGGCGGTCTATCCGCCGCTCAGCTTTGTCTTCCTGGACCTGTTCAGCCTCGACAAGTGCTATCCCGTCGCCAACTCCGCCGGCGATTTCGGCGCGGGGCTCGCAGCACGCAGCTGCGACTGGCTCGGCGTCGCGATGGTCCAGGTGGTCTACATCGTCAACATCGTGGTCATCGCGCTCGCCTATACCAAGCACGACCGCAAGACCGCCCCCTGGCGGGCCTTCGCGCTTGCTGCGGGCTTCCCGACGAGCGAGGCCTTCGAACACGCCAACCTGATCATTCCCACGCTGACTCTGGTCGTCCTCGGCTATGGTCCGCTGCTCAAGTCCAGCTGGGCGCGCTGGCTCTGCATCGGGCTTGCGGTCAACTTCAAGGTCTACGTCATCGCCACGATCATCCCGCAGCTCCTGCGGCGACGCTGGCGCTGGGCTGAAGGGGCTCTCATCTCGGTCCTCGCGGTCTATCTGACGACCTATGCCATTCTCGGCCGCGGCACGCCGATGGAGATCTACGAGAACATCACCAAGTTCGCAGCGACCGGCGCGTCCCAATTGCTCGACGTGTGGTTCCCGGCGACCTTCCTTGCGCTCGAAGCGCTGCTCGACAACTGGCAGAGCCCGCTGATGGGAATCCTCGGTTCCTACTGGGTGAACTTCCTGCTCGTCCTGCTGCCGGCATTGCAGCACACGGTCCAGGCCACGATCGTCGTCGCCTCGGTCGCCGCCTGGATGCGACCCGAAGCGATCACTCGCTATCGCCTGTCAAACCTCGGCATATCGCTGGCGCTGATCACCTCGGAATCGGGCGGCTATTCGGTCATCCTGACCTTCTTCTTCACGCTGCTCGAACCCTGGAAGGGCTTCGGTCGCAAGTGGGCCATCCTCATGGTCTACATCCTGTGCATTCCGCTCGACATTCCGATCGACAAGGCGCCTGAGATCGTCCGCGACACCTTCCTGCCGGCGCGCACCGCGATCGCGAGCTACAGCATCATGATCGGGCCGTTCATCCGCCCGCTGTTCTTCTATTCGATACCCTTCGCGCTGTCCCTGGTAACCCTCCGCGAGGTGTGGGACGACATCCGCAAGCAGGGCTGGAGCCAGCGCTATCGCTTCCGGCACGACGCACCGCTGCTCCCGGGCATCACGCCGCCGACGCGCGCGACCGCCTAGAAGTCGACGTAGAGCACCGTGTCGTAACCGTTGTATCCGTGCTGGCGGATCGCATAGCGGCCGCCGGGAAACATGCCGTCGATCTTGAAGGCGAGTTCCCAGAGATCGGCGGGCTTGTGATAGATCGCGATGGCGAGCCGCGGTCGATGGCGACCGATCAGGCGCGCCATGCCGTCGATCGCGGCCGCCTCGAAGCCCTCGACGTCGAGCTTGATCATATCGATGCGATCGGCGTGGACGACATCGTCGACACGAACGATCGGCACGACCACGCCCGCCCCGGCATCGTCCTCACCCATGGCGCGCGAGGCATCGGCCGCGCCTTCGGCGAACCGGACCAGGCCCGTGGCATCACCGACACCGCAAGGGAACAGCGAGCCGGACTTGAACCCGCCGCCCGCGGCGACCTCACATAGCTGGCGAAAGTTCGCGGGATCGGGCTCGAAGGCGTACCAGTTCTCGAGCTGCAATCCCGCCCCGGCCGTCGAACCGAGCATGTCACCCGGGAAGGCACCGCAATCGACCAGGCTGATGGCCGTTTGCGGCAGCGGCAGGTCGACGGGGAAATACTGGTGATCGCGATCGACTTCGGGATGGTCCTCGGGCCGCCCGCTAATGCGGAAGCGCACGAGTTGCTCGAGGATTTCGCGCGAACGCGCATCGCCGAGCATGGCGTGGAAGCGCGCAATCGTGTCCGCCTCGGCGCGGATCAGGCCACGTTCGCCCTGCCAGTAATGTCCAAGCTCGCGACCGAGCAGGTCGGGCAGTTCGGCCACGAAGATGATCTCCGCGAAAGGCACGCCGCGCGCCCACGCGACGACCTCCGCGACCGGTACCTTGAAGTTGTTGATGGCGACGATCAGCGCCGCCCCGGCCTCACCCTCGAGTTCCGCCGGCCGGCGGCACGGCAACCCGTCGACCAGTTCGCCACCGCCCTTGAAGGTGTCGAAAAAGCCATGGACCACATAGCCCTTGCCGCGAACTGCCGCCGCCACTTCCCGGCCGTAGCCGCCCGCGCCATAGACATAGCATCCGCGCTCGGCGAGCACTGCGCGCAGGGCCTCCACGCTGCGATGCTCGTCGGCCCAGCTCGCGGCGTTTTCGATTGTCTTTATAAGTGATTGGGTCATGCGCGCGATCTGCTAGCCGGCGCCGGATGGCGCCGCGGTGAACGGACTTGCTAGGTCGCCATGCCGGCGCTGTCCAGAGAGGCACGGCGTCCGATTATACGTGTTGCAGGACCATGGCCCGCTGGCTAAGGCGCGGGGCGTGAGCACCACTGCGACCTCGCATCGTCCAGCGCCAGCGGTGGTTTCGCGCGGTGCGATCGCGGCCTTGGCGCTTCCCGCCATTCTCCTGCTCGCGCTCGCCATCCGGCTCTACAGCGTCACCTTCGGCCTACCCGCGCTCAACGATCCCGACGAACTGACCTTCGAGCTCGGCGCGATCAAGATGCTGAGCGGGCCGACGCTGAACCCTGGCTGGTTCGGCCATCCCGCGACGACGACGATGTACGTTCTCGCGGTGCTGACCATCGCCGTCTTCGGCCTGGGCCATCTGCTCGGCCGCTTCCCGACGATCGAGTCCTTCGCCGATGCGATCTACGCCGATCCCAGCTGGGTCCTGCTGCCGGGGCGCGTGGCGATGGCGGTCTTCGCGGTCGCAACGATCTATCTGGTCTATCGGCTCGCCCGTGAGTTGTTCGACCGCAACACGGCGCTCGCCGCGGCGGCGCTGCTGACGGTCAATCCGGTTCACGTCACTTGGTCGCAGATCATTCGTTCGGACATGATGGCCTGTTTCTTCATGCTGCTCGGCATGCTCGCGGCGCTGCGGATTCTGCGCGAGAACCGCTGGCGCGACTACGTGCTCGCCGCAGTCTGGCTCGGGGCGGCGATGGCAACCAAATGGCCCTATGCGCTGACCGCGCTCGCGGTGATCGGCGCAGTGGTTGCACGCGGTGCAGCGCATCCGGCCGAGCGATCGCAGGGTCTTGTCCGCCTTGCGCTGTGCGGCAGTCTCGCCTTGGTCTTCCTATTTCTGATCTCGCCCTACCTGTTGCTCGACCACCAGACCGCGCTGCGCAACATGCACGGCGAAGCGCAAGTTCGTCATCTTGGCGCCACCGGTGGCGCGCCTTGGGAAAATGCCTGGTGGTATCTAGCCGGCCCGCTCGCCACGGGGCTGGGATGGCTAGGGCTCGGCTTCGTCGCCGCAGGTCTCGCGATCATCGCGCGGCGGCGCGAAGCCGCCTTCGTGGTCCTGCCGGTGGTTCTTGGCTTTGCGATGGTTCTCTGCGTGCAGAACCTCGTGTGGGAGCGTTGGGTGCTGTCGCTGATGCCGCTGCTGGCGATTGCCGCGGCGGTGGCCTTCATGTCGCTGGCGCGCCGCATCTGCGCCTTTCCGCAGCCGTTCGCGCGGGTGGCGATGGCAATGGTAGCCTTGGCGATCCTCGTGCCGCTGGCGCTGCGGACGGAGAGCGATGCGCGGGCGCGGCTCAACGATACGCGACAGCGGGCCTCGCGCTGGGCCGAGGCGCATGTCGCGCCGGGCAGCACGATCCTGCTCGAGCATTTCGCCTTCGACCTGCTACCGCGCCCCTGGCATTTCCTTTTTCCTTTCGGTTCCGTCGGTTGCATCGATGCGCGGGCAACGCTCGGCGGCAAGATCCAGCTCTCGACGGTGCAATCGGGGCGCGGATCGCGGACGAATATCGACTACGGCACGGTCGCCGCGGACAAGCGCGGGTCCTGCGCGGCGGACTATGCGATTTTGACGCAGGCGGATCGCTATGCCGCGGAAAGCCAGGCTTTTCCCGAGGAGGCGGCGGCCTATCGGACGCTGATGGCGCGGGGGACACTGGTCGCGAGCTTCGTTCCCGAAGCCGGCAAGGTCGGCGGACCGGTGGTGCGGATCGTGAAATTCTCGCGCTAATTCAACGCATATAGGCGCTGGGATCGACGGCGCGGCCGTCGACGAGGACCTCGTAGTGGAGGTGCGGGCCGGTCGAGCGGCCGGTCGAGCCGACGTAGCCGATGATCGAGCCCTTGGTCACCCGTTCACCGGGGTTGACGGCCAAACGCGACATGTGGCCGTAGCGGGTTTCGGTGTGATTTCGGTGGTTTAGCTCTACCATCAGGCCGTAGCCGCCCGACCAGGCGGCGCGGGTGACGGTGCCGTCGGCGGTGGCGCGGATCGGCGTACCCTCGGCGGCGGCGAGGTCTATGCCTTTGTGATTCTTCATGATTCCGAGGATCGGATGGAGCCGGTAGCCGAAAGCGCTGGTCTGGCGGAAATGTGCGAGCGGGGCACTGCTCGGCGCGACCCCTTCGACAGGCTCAGGGTGAGCGGAAGGGGTTGAATTCAGGGACTTTTTCGGGGCGGCGTCGAGCAGGGCGGCGAGTTGGGGGACCGGGCTGGGGGCGGTGTGCCAGCCCTGCATCATCCGCTCGAACTGGGCATCGCCGAAGCCCTTGGAATCGGCAGAAATGGCTGATTCGGAAGGCTTTTCCGGGGCTGCCTTGAGCGGCGCGGCGGCGAGAAGCAGGAGCCCGGCAGCGCTCGCGAGGGGAGAGAATGCGGTCATGAAAGTTCCGGAGTTAAGCTGCATTCCAAGCCGCATTTGCGCCGTAAATGCAAGGATTTCCGAGTTTTGCGGCGGTGGAACGGGAGGGGAACGGGGCGATCGCCTCGCAACCGTGCCGCGACCGTCGGACACCGCCCGCATGCCACCACGCGGCGACCGGGGACGGGTTCCGGAGGGGATGGGGCCGCCCTTCGACAAGCTCAGGGTGAGCGGAGGTTGCGCGAGACCGCTACCCCTCCACCATCCTTCGACAGGCTCAGGATGAGCGGAGGGGAGCGGAGGTTGGGTTTGGCAAGGGTGCCCCTCCACCATCCTGCGGATGGTCCCCCTCCCCGAGCGAGCTCGGGGAGGAATTGGATTCGGTCAGACGATCTGGAGCTGGCGGAGGAGGGGGATGATCTTCTCGAAGAAGGTGGCGGCCTGGCTCTTGAGCTCGGCGAGGTTTTCCTCGGGGGAGTTCAACGGCTTACCTTCCTTGAGGATCGCCTGGCCCTGGGCCTGAAGGACGTCCCAGGCGAATTGGGCGCAGTCGTCGGCGGTCTTGCGGCCCTGCTCCTGGGCGAGAAGGAACAGCTGCTGGAAGCGCGACATGGGAATGCCGCCGCCGGTGACGGGCGAGGCGAGGTTCTGGAAATCGGCGTTGTCGCGCGCGTGCTTGAGCACGGCCGAGTTGAAGGCCTTGGTGTGCTTCTTGCGCTGGGCGTCGCCGCGGGCGGGGAGACAGGGCTGGACCTGGCCCGAGCCGACGAGGATGACGAGCGCCTCGGCCAGGCGGTTCCAGCCGAGCGCGGCAACCGCGGGCGTGCCATCGACCAGCTGGCGGACGGTGGTGGGGCCGGCGGCGAGGGCGTCGAGGATCGGGGCGTAGACGTCGGCGTGGAGATCGGCCTCGCCGATGCCGCCGCGGATCTTCATCGAGACGTCGGCGCGGGCGACGGTCAGCGCGAAGCGCTGTTCGAGCCAGGCCTCGCGGCGGGCGCTGTCGGTCAGCGGGATCGCCCCCTTCGAGAAGACATCGCGGCGGAACTGCTGGTTGACGATGTAGTCGCGCACGGTCTCGCGCAGGATGGGATCGGTGATGCCGTCCATGATCGCCTTCTGATCGGCAGTGAAGTTCACCGCATCGATGTGATCGAGGACATTGGCCGAGCCGAGATAGCCGAGCTTAGCCTCGCCGAGTTCGGCGGCGACGTCCGAATGGTAGAACAGGGTCCAGGCGTCGTTGAGATATTCGTGGGCCAGGTAGTTCTTGTTCTGCTTGGTCAGGCTCTCCTGGCGCGCCTTGAGCGCGGTGTTGGCGACGAAATACTTGGCCTCGGCACCGATCATCTTCTCGATGAAGGCCAGTGCGGGATCGAGACGGCCGATCGTGGGGCCGCCCTGGGCCTTACCGTGGAGGTACATCAGGTGGCGCATCGGCGCGGCGGGGGACCAGCCGGGCAGGCAGTTGTAGGAGATGTAGACGAGGCCGCCGGGCTTGAGCTTGCGGCGGATGAATTCGACGATGGTCGCGCGGTGTTCGGCGGCGATCCAGGTGTAGATACCGTGGAGGCTGATGACGTCGAACTGCGGCAGTTCGGGCCGCTCGAGAAAGTCGGCGAAGGCATCGTCGTAGAAGTGGACGTTCTCGGTCCCCGCCTCGCGCGCGAGCGCCTGGGCGCCGACGATGTGCGCGGGGTTGAAGTCGGTCGCGTGGAACTGGATATGCGGGTTGGCGGCGGCGAGCAGATTGGCCGAATAGCCCTGACCGCAACCGAGCTCGCAATAGGTGATGGCGCCGGCGCTGTCGGGGCTGCGCAGGCCCTTCGACGTGGCGACGAATTCGAGCACGACGGGGGTCAGCTCGCGGTAGAAACCATGCGTGTAGCCGATGTCGGCCACGTAGCCCGAATTCCAATCGCTCATGCCAATCCCTCATTTTTTGCCGAGGGCTAGGCATACCAGCCAAGGTCTTGTGCGCAAACGGAAACGGCGGGCTATCCGAAGATAGCCCGCCGCTCTGTAAGCTAGGCTGCTGGAAGCAGCCGTCCCTTAATTAGGCAAAGGTAAGGATCGAAGCAGCGAATGCCGACGTGCTCAGATCAAGCGTACCGGTGAGCTTGATGACCGAGTCGGTCGCCGCAAACGTCCCGCCAGCCGTGTTGTCGATCACGAGGTACGTGTCCGAACCGAACGTGAACCACTTCGCCTGAGCGGCAACCGCAGCGCCGTCACCGGCAGCAGCAGCATCCAGGTACTGATCGAAGGTTGCGCCCGCGCCGAGCGTGACCTTGGCACCGAGAGCCGCGTTGGCAACCGCCAGGGTGTCAATGCCAGCAACGTCGATCTTGTCACCCTTGGTGAAGTCGGTGATCGTCACGAACGACGTCTTCGTACCAAGAGCGTTGATATCGAACGTATCAGCGCCCGTACCACCGGTGAAGGTGTCGGTACCACCGGTGTAGACCAGCGTGTCAGCGCCTGCGCCACCGATGATGGTGTCGTTAGCCGTAGCCGTACCGGTGAGCACGTCGTTACCCGAACCGCCCTTGATCGTGACGTTCTCACCAACCGTGGCGTTCACCGAAGTGAAGGTCACGCCGAGAGCCGCAGCATTCGCCTCGGTGCCCGAGACGCCGCTAGCGTCGAAGTTGGTGATTGCGGTGTTACCAGCGTCGTTGGTGACGGTCAGACCGGCGTTACCCGTGACGACGACCGACTTGGCAGCAGCGTCAACCAGCGTGATCGAGTTGGTCTGAGCCGTCGTGTTCGTGTCGGTGTTCGTGATGTTGATCGTCTCAACACCCGCCAGCGACACGCTACCAGCGACAAGAGCCGCCGACGACGACAGCGTCAGGTTGAACACGTCGGCAGTGCCCGTTGCGTTGGCCAGCGTGACGACGGTGTTGCCGGTCGGTGCGGCAAGGATCGTCAGACCCGTACCAGCAGCAACGCTCGTGAAGGTGACGCCAGCAGCGGTTGCACCGAGCTCGAGAGCGGTGAAGCCGTTTGCGTTATGCGAACCCTGAGCAGCTGCACCAGCGACGCGCAGAACTTCGAAGCCACCGAAGGCCGGGTCAGCGATGAAAGCCGAACCGTTGGTGTTGGCCACCAGGGTGTCGCGACCGTCACCACCGTTGAGCGTGCCACCCGCGCCGAGGGTAGCCGAGTTGAGCGTAACGACGTCGTCGCCAGCGCCCATGTTGATCGCCTTGGTGGTTGCACCGAGCGTGATCTCGTCAGCGCCCGCTCCACCCGTGAAGTTCGTGCCAACGGCCAGGGCCGAGCCGAGCTTCACGCCAGCAGTGTTGGTGACGACAACGTCGGTCAGCGCAGCAAGCGTCTGAGCGGTCAGCGAGACCTTGGCATCGCCAGCGACGTTCAGCGTCTTGACGCCCGCGCCAACCAGCGACGCGATCGTCGAAGCAGCGGTCGAACCGGTCACGTTCAGCGTCGTGATGTCGGTGTCGACGGTCACTGCGCCCGTGGTGGTCAGGCCATTGGTGTTCAGCGCGAGTGCCGTGTTGGCAGCCGTGGTCAGTGCACCGAGCGTGCTAGCGTCGACCGAAGTGATCTTACCCGAGAGGTTCAGGGTCTTGAGCGCACCCGAGTTGACGGTGACCGCACCGGCGTTGTTGACGCTGACGGTTGCGATCGTGCCCGCAGCCGTGGTCGAGGCACTGTTGACGTCGGTCACCGTCACGGCGCCGCCGACAATCGCTGCCTTGCCGTCAGTTCCAACAACGTTGGTGGCCTGGGCCTGAGCAGCCGTCTGCGTGACGTTGACTTCCGTCGTGGCGCCAGTGCCGGTCACGGTCACGGCGCCAAGCGTCAGCGCGTCGAGAGCGTTTTCCGAACCACCGGAAACCGAACCGGTCGAGGTGACATTGACCTTGGTGCCGCCCGTGACGCTGATCGCGCCCTGGGTCGCCGTCGTTGCACCCGCGGCGTCTGCCAAGGCGGCGCCAGCCGACGTCACGGCAACCGTTCCGGCAGCACCGGCAACCGTCGTCGTACCGGTGGTCACGCCCGTGGCGTTCACTGCGACATTGTTGCCGCCGGTAACCGAAACAGCGGTAGCAGCCTGAAGCGTATTCGTCGCGGTGACGTTCGTGGTCGCCGCAGCAGTGAGCGTCTGAGCGAAGCCCGTGGTGTTGGCGTTCAGAGCGGTGAGGCCGGCGAAGGAGCTCGTGGTGTTCAGCGTGATCGCAGCGCCCGAGGTCGCGTTGAGCGTTTCGATGCTGGTGACCGACGAACCGGCAGGCAGAGTGGTGATCGCCGCAGCCTGAACCCAGTTCAGAGTGTCGTTGCCGGCACCACCGTTGATCACGTCACCGACGGTGAAGGTTGCAGCACCAGCGACTTCGCCGGCGGTGAAAACGTCGTCACCAGCGGTACCGATCAGGTTGTCCGTGCCGGTCGTGAGCGAGAGGGCGAGCGAACCCGTACCCGCGCTGGCATCGATGACAGCGGGAACGACGGCGCCAGCGGCCGTGGCCGGAACCGTGGTCGTGCCGAGCGTGATGGTCGGCGGCGAACCCGCGACGATCTTGGCTTCAACGCGGCCGTTCTGGAAAGCGATCAGGGTGCCGTTGGCGTCATCCTGCAGCGAGATCTTGGCGACCTGGGTGGTGCCGCTGAACACGACGAGCGAGGTGCCCTGCTGCTGGAAGGTGTACGACGACGTCGAACCGGCGAGGCGGACTTCCTCAACGTTGGCGTCGACGACGATGCCCGAGACACCGCCAGCGTAGGAAATCGACTCGCTGCCAGCAGCGCCGAAGACGTTACCGCCGAAGTTCAGGCCGGTGATTGCATCACCCGACGAGAGATAAAGATTAGCCATTTTTCATGCTCCAGAAAACTGGGTGCCCCAGTAAGGTCATTTGGTCTTGAATGGAAAACGTCTCGCCCCGAAGGGCGAGACGCTTAAATCAGGCGATGGTTCCCGCGCCGAAGACGGTGTTGATACCGTTCAGGCTGATGATGCCCTGATCCTGCGCATTGGTCAGGCCGGTCAGTTCGATCTGGGTCACAACGCCGTTGTTGGCGTACTGAACGATCGCCTTACCATCGGTGAAGCTGTCGTTGACGACCGTGCCGGGGTTGCCGGCGGGGCCAACGATCTTGTCGCCCGCGCCGAAGCCGGTGATCGTGTGGAGGTAGTTGCCCGAGGTCACGGTGTAGGTGATGTTGCCGGTGGCAGCGTTCGAGGTGCCAGCCGCCGAGATCGTGGCCGTGCCGGCTTCGTCGGCACCAGCGACCTTGAAGGTCAGGCTGCTGTCGGCAGTACCGCCCTTGCCGTCCGAGACGGTGAACTTGACGGTGTAGTCCTTGAACTCACCCGACTTCAGCGCCTGGTAGTCCGAACCCGTGGTATCGATCGTGTAGGAACCGTCCTTGTTGAGGACGAAGCCCTGCGGCGCGGTGCTGCCGGTTGCGATCGCGAAGGTGATCGCGTCGCCATCGGGGTCGGTCGCGGTGATCTTGCCCGAGGTCTTCGCGTCCTCGTTGATCGCGACGGTAGCGGGAGCCGTGATCGTCGGCGCCTTGTTGGCGGCCGGGGTCGGGGTCGGCGTGGGGGTCGGCGTGGGGGTCTTGTCGTCGTCACCGCCCGAAGCGGCGATGGCGATGCCCGCACCGACGAGCACGACGCCGCCGATGATCAGGGGGGTGGAGTCACCACCGAAAGCGCCGCCGCCTTCGCCGCCCGAATCCTGGGCGAAGGAGTGCACGCCGGCGAACGAAGCGCCGGTCGCTTCCATCATCGAAGCCGACGAAGCGGCGTCCGACATGGCGGCCGAGAAGGTGAAGTCACCCGCGAGGGTGTTGTCGCTCTTGACGTCATGCACGGCGAGAGCCTGCGCATCATCGTTGGAGTGATCGGGAACGACCACTTCGGCCGTCTTGTGGTTCTGTTCGCCCTTAAGGGCCTTGGCCCGGGCCTGCGCCTTTGCACGAGCCGCGGTGGTCGCCGTCACGACAGATTTACTCATCGAATCCCCCAACATGGAAGCCTAAAGCTGGGGGCACACGCCACCCGCTTCCGCGTGGGTAGCAATGGCGCTTTGGTTTGGCCAAGGCAATTGCAACCATTTTGGTAGAGTGTTGGAAGTAAATTCGGGCGGGAATCCAAGGGTGAATTTAAGGTTAATGGGATGAGGGAGGAGTTGGGAGGGTAAGTGCGAGATTGCCCGGCGATGTGTGAGGAGAGACCTGGCGATGGATCCCCGCCTGCGCGGGGATGACGGGAAAAGAAGCGGGGGCCGTCGGAAAAGAATCGGTTTGGGGTGAGGTTTGAGGAGTCTTGGTTGTTCCGCTGAGCCATCCGGCTCAGCGGCGGCACCAGCCCGCTCCCCCACCCGGCCACCCATAGGGTACTATCGTAGGGTGGCCGGGTGGGGGAGCGGGCTGGTGCCGCCAAGGCAGGGATGGATGTCCCTGCCGCACCCAACAAAACGCCCTACTTCTCCGTCATCGCCTCGCTCATGGTCTTGTTGATCGGCTTGGTCAGGTAGTGCCAGACGGTGTTGCGGCCGGTCTGGATCTCCGCGGTCGCGGTCATGCCGGGCTGGATCTCGATCTTCTCGCCAGGCAGGTGCGGCTTCATCGGGCTCGGGTCGGCGGTGATGTGGATGCGGTAGAACACCTGCTCGCCCTGGGGGGTCTGCTCGGTCAGCGTATCGGGGCTGACATAGGTCACCTTGCCGATCGCCGAGCCGTAGATCGAGCTGTCGTAGGCGTCGAACTTGACCGAGGCGCCCTGGCCGACGCGGACATAGGCGATGTCGCGCGGGCTCATCTTGGTCTCGAGAATCAGCTTGTCGCCGGTGGGGACGATCGACAGCACCTCTTCCGAGGGCCGCAGCACGCCGCCGACCGTGGTCAGCTTGATGTTCTTCACGATGCCGTCGACCGGGGCGAGGATCTTGGTGTCGGCGAGCGCGTCGCTGCGCTGGGCGAGCACTTCGCGCGCGGTGACGAGGTCCTCCTCGGTCTTGGTATATTCGGCCTGGAGGTCCTGGATGTACTTGTTGCGGACGTTGACCATCTGCGACTTGATGTCCGAGACGCCGCGCTGGAGGCGCAGTACGTCGGCGCGGCTGACGTCGCCCTGCTTGAGCAGCGGCATGTTCATGTTGAGCTCCTGCTCCATCAGCCCGAGCATCTGCTTGAGCGAATTGAGCTGGTCCTGCAGCGCCTGGCGGCGCTTCTGGTAGAGCAGCGTCTGGTTGGCCATGAAGTCGGGGAACGGCTTGACCTCGTCGGGGAAGATCAGCGGACGGTCGAACAGCTCGGCGTTGATGCGCGCCATCGAGCTCATCAAGGAGGCGACCTTGCCGCGCGCTTCGCCGACGGCGGCGCTGATCTTGGTCGAGTCGAGCTCGACGAGGGTCTGGCCCTTGGACACCTTGTCGCCCTCGCGCACGAGGATCGATTCGATCTTGCCGCCGTCGGTCGACTGGATGACCTGGACGCGGCCGGTCGGGATGATCTGTCCCGGCGCGCGCGCGACCTGGTCGAGCTCAGCCCAGAACGACCAGGCCAGCGCGATTCCGAAGAAGGCGATGATGCCGATGATGATCAGCCGCGAGGGGTTGAGCCAGCGGTTGCGGAATGCGGGTGAGATCTTCATGCGCCGGCCCCCTGGTCAGCATCGATGGCGGCCGGCGGCGATGGTGGCGCAGCGGCGGGTGCGGGTGCTTGCAGTCGTTTCATGACCTCGCCGGTCGGCCCGTCGAGCAGGATCGAACCGTTGGCCATGACGAAGACGCGGCCGACCATGTTGACCAGCTGCAGCTTGTGCGTGACGAGAATCAAGGTCGTGTCGGGCTGGAGGCTGGCGGCGAGCGTCTTGAGCACCAGCGCCTCGGTATCGACGTCGAGATTCGCGGTCGGCTCGTCCAGCAGGATCAGCTTGGGCTTGGCGAGCAGCAGGCGGGTCAGGCCGGTCAGCACGCGCTGGCCGCCCGAGAGGCCGCGGCCGCCCTCGCTGATCTGCAGGTCGAGCCCGCGCGGGTGCGCGGTGATCAGGCCGGCGAGGCCGGTGCCGCGCGCGGCTTCCATGATCGCCTCGTCGCCGGGATCGGACAGGCCGAGCGTGATGTTGTCGCGCAGCGAGCCGTTCACCAGGCGATAGTCCTGCGGCAGGTAGCCGATGTGGCCGCGCAGCACGTCCTCGGCGATCTGGTTCATGTCGAGCCGATCCATCAGGATCTGGCCCTGCTGCGGCGCATAGAGCCCGGCCATCAGCTTGAGCAGGGTCGACTTGCCCGAACCCACGCCACCGATGATGCCGATGCGCTCGCCCGCGGCGATCTCGAGGCGCTGTACGCCGACGCCGGTGCGCGCGCCCGGATAGGCGAAGCCGACGTTGGTGAACGACAGCGCCGGCGAGAGGCGGTTCGGGCGCAGCTGCTCGACATCGGCCGGACGGTCGACGGGCAGCTGGAGGATGCCGTCGAGCATCTGCAGCGAGATCTTCGAGTAGGTCCACTGCACGAGCAGCGACGGCAGCTGGCCGAGCAGCGGCCCGTTGACGCGGCCCGAGAGGATCGAACAGGCGATCAGCGCACCCATCGAGATGTGGTTCTCGAACACTTCGACCGCACCCCAGGCGATCAGGCAGATGTACGAGATCTGCTGGAGGGTGCCGAAGATCGTGCCCGAGATGGTCTGGAGCCGGCGCACGGGGATTTCGGCCTCGTGGACCTCTTCGAGCAGGCGGTTCCAGCGCGACAGCAGGTACCACTGGCCGCGATTGGCCTTGACCGTCTCGGCCGCGTCGAGCGATTCGACGAGCAGACCGTTCTTGCGGTTACCGCTGATCTGCGCCTTGGCCGTATCCTCGCGAATCATCTTGGCGAAGACGAAGGCGACGCCGATCGCGATCGGGAACGAGATCGCCATGACCACGGCGATGATCCCGCCGAGCTTGGCGATGACCAGGATGAACAGCACGGCGAAGGGCAGATCGGCGAGCGCGAACAGGGCCGCCGACGACAGCATGACGCGGACCTGTTCGAGACCCTTGAGCTGCGCGGCGGTGGTGCCGATCGACGGCGGCCGCGCATCGAGGCGGACCTCGGCGGTGCGCGAGAAGAAGAATTCGGAGACCTCGGTGTCGATCTTGACCGCCTCGTCCTCGAGCATGTTGGCGCGGATCACGCGCAGCACGAAGTCGAACAGGATCGCGACGATCGCGCCGATCGACAGCACCCACAGGGTCGAGAAGGCGCCGCGCGGCACGACGCGGTCGTAGACCTGCATCGAGTAGAGGCTGGTGACGAGCGCGATCAGGTTGACCACGAAGGTCGCCAGGACGGCGAACAGGATCGTGTTCTTGCGGCGGAACACCGCCGACTTGAACACGTCGAAGGCGTTGTCGAAGGTCAGCTTGCCCGCGGGCAGCGGGATGACGATGTCGTAGAGGTGCGCCTGATCGGCATCGCGCCAGGTCGTGCTGATGCCTTCCTTGACGATGCCCAGGCGGTTGTCGCTTTCGACCCGCTCGGCCACGGCCCAGCCGTTGCTCTCGTGATAGACCAGCAGCGGGAACTCGTGCGCACGCGGCGCCTCGCTATAGGCCGTCGCCGGCGCCCAGCCGATCGCCTGGCAGACGAGGTCGAGGCCTTCCCGATCGTCGCGCTCGACCTGATGCGCAGCATCGGCCCAATCGGGCCGCAGGTCGATCCGGCGCATCCGGGCGAGCGTCGCGATCGCCGCGACAATGGAGTTCGACACGTTCAGTTTTCCTTAGAGACCGGCGCCGTGGCCGGTTGTTCGAAGACGGGATGCCAGCGGCCGCTGCGCAGCAGCAGTCGCACCGAGGCGGACATCGCTCCGACCTGGGCGTCGACCAGGCCGACCTGCGCGGTGACGGCCTCGCGCAGCGCGTTCATGACGTCGAGCCACGACCGGCGACCGGCGATGAACTGGCGCATGTAGCTCTCGCTCACGCGCGATGCGGTTTCGGAGGCGCCGGTCGAGATCTGCGCACGCGCCTTGGCGGCGTCGTACTCGATCAGGTCGTTGGCAATCTCGCGGCGCAGCTGCTGGTCGGTGACGCGTACGTCCTCGAGCGCGCCCTGGATGCGCAGCTTGGCACCGTCGACCTGCGCGAGCTGGCTGAGCCCGCCGCCCGACGACTGCTGGCGCAGCACGAAGCCGACGCGGCTGCCGAAGACGTCGTCGTACGAATACTGGGCGTTGAGCTGCGGGAACAGCGACGCCTTGCGCGAATCGAAATCGGCGCGCGCCAGGTCGACCAGCGAGTTCAGCCGCTTGAGCGTGGGATCATAGGCGATCGCCTGTTCCTCGAGCGCGTCGCGATTGGTCAGCTCGACGATCTTGTAGGGCGGGATCGGCCCGAGATCGTAGTTCGGATCGGCGATCAGCTCGGCCAGGACGCGCAGGGTCGAGCGGCGCTGCGCCCGCGTGACGGTATATTCCTGCTCGATCTGCGCGGCGCGCGACTTTGCCAGCTCGAGATCGGCCAGCGGGCTGACTTCCTGCTGGACGCGGCGCTCCATCGTGCCGACGAGACGCTGGTGCTCGCGCACGCTGTCGGCCAGCAATTGCTCGCGCTGGGCCAGGCGGGCGACTTCGAAATAGGCCTGGGCCGTGGTCTGGGCCAGGGTCTGCACGGTGACGACATAGTCGGCCGAGGTCGCGTCTTCGGCGGCCTTGGCGCGGCGGATGCCCGCGCCGATGCGGCCCGCGGTCCAGACCGGCAGCTCGACCGCGACCTGCGGATCGGGTTTGCTGTCGTTGTCGAGATAGGAGACCGTTCCGCTCAGGTTCGGCGCGCGCAGCCACTTGGCGCTGGTGACGTCGGAGGCGGCGGCGGCCAGCGCGGCGCGCGCCGACTTGGCCGAAGGATAGTTGCGCGTGACGATGCTGATCGCCTCTTCGAGCGCGGGCGGCACCTGCGGCGGCGTCGCGTTCCAGCCGATCTGGGGAATCTTGCCCTTGCGGGCCTTGGGTGCCGGCGGGCCATAGACCTCGACCCCCGGGGCCTGCACGGCCGGCGGATCGAAGGTCGGAGTCTGGCCCGGCTGGAGCCGCGCGCCGCCGCGATCGGGCGTGGGCGGCGGCACGTCGACGGGCTTGGCCATCGTGCCCGGATCGGAGGTCGTCGCGGAATCGCCCTGGACCGCGGCATTGGTCGCCGGGTTCGGCTTCACGTCCTGCGCCATGGCGAGCGCGGGCCACAGCGCCACGACCGCCGCCATGGTAACCGCCATGGTCACCGGTGCGGCGCTGCGGGACGCGCGCGAGCCAGCTTTGCGTTCAAAAGCCAAAGTTCGATCCTAGTTGATGCTGCCGGATGCCCCGAAACATCATGTCATCCCTGCTGCTCGACGGTCAGGTTGCGCGCGCGCTGGTCCTGCTCGTCCTTTGAAATGTTCACCAATCCCGCCTGCTTGAGGCGCTCCAGCACCGCATAGAAGCCGCGATACGACGTGCCGGCGACCTGCATCGCCTCGTTCACGCGCAGCGGTCCGGACATCATCAGACAGAGCAGGACTCGCGCTTCGGGGGTCAGGAGCCGCAGCTTCTTCTTCTTGAAGAGCTTGGCGTCGAACTCGACCAGTTCCTTCCAGCGCGGATCGGCCGCGTCGATCGTCAATACGTCCTGGGCGCCCTCCCCTTCCATCTGCCGTTCGGAATCCCTGTCTGCCCGCGAGTCGCGATGCCTGTACCGAGTATATGCAAATTTAACACGCAAAAATTCACCATATCTGTGGATTTCACGACGGAGCGTCGCCCCGGCCCGCGCGATGCCCGCGGCGGCAGCGCAAAAGCATCCCCATTTCGGACGTATCAACCGCGCATTTGGGGGATGTCACGAGAGCAAGGCGCGGTTAAGCGCGGGCCGGGCAGAGCGATTTTCCTCGTGAAAAAGCCGCCGGCTTGCTACTTGTGTCGGATAGTCACGCAGGCGTCGCATAAGGTTCAGGGTTGAGAGGTTTATCAGTGATGGCGACCCAAATTCTGGAAGTACCTTCGCTCGTCGCCGATTCCTCGCCCGTCCAACTGCCTTCGGTGCTCGTCGTCGAGCGTGAGGATCACGGCCTCGCCCACTGCATGAGCGTGCTCAAGAGCCTGGGCTACGAGCATTCGGGCGTGACCAGCGCCGAAGAGGCGATCGACCGCATCTGCCGCGACAGCGCGATCCAGATCGTCCTGACCGATCAGCGCATGCCGGTGATGGACGGGCTGACGATGATCGAGGAGATCCGCACGCGGCTGGGCACCGCGCGCACGATCGCGCCGATCGTGCTGACCGACGCGATCACCGCCGAACTGGCGATGAAGTGCCTGCACCTCGGCGCGGTCGACGTGCTGTGCCGGCCGCTCGACCTGATGGCGAGCTCGGCCGCGCTGCGCCGCGCCGTCGCGCATCTGCGCAGCCGCGACGACCTGCAGCAGCAGGCCAGCCTGTCGAGCTTCGGCAGCCAGCTCAGCCGGCTGGTCTCGGCGCTCGAAGGCCGCGGCCACGACACCCGCCTCGCCGCGGCGCCGACCAACGAGGACCTGGCCGCGACCCTGCGCGCGATCATCACCTCGCGCGCGCTACGCGGGCGCTTCTTCTCGAGCCAGCTGTTCGCCGACCCGGCCTGGGAAATCCTGCTCGACCTGACGCGCGCGCAGCTCGAGAACCAGGAAGTCTCGGTGTCGAGCGTCTGCATCGCCGCCTCGGTGCCGATGTCCACGGCGCTGCGCTGGGTGGCGCAGATGACCGACGCCGGCCTGCTGCGCCGCTGGCCCGACGCGCGCGACGGCCGCCGCGACCTGATCGCGCTGACCGACGCGACCGCGGGTCACATGCGCGAATATCTCTGCGCGGTGCATGCGACGATGCGGCGGGTTTGAGGGGCAGCGCTGCACCACCCTCACCGCTGCGACTAGCTTCACTGCGTTCAGCAAGTCTCGCCGCCTCTCCCGCCAGCGGGAGAGGGGATGGAGCGCCCCACCCTTCTCCCGCTGGCGGGAGAAGGATAGCGTAGCTTGCTCCGTCATTAGCTAGCGAAGCTTGGATGAGGGTGGCGCGTCAGTTCCCTGCCGGCGCCGGCACCGCAGCTTCGGCCTCGCGGCGCTTGCGCGCGTCGTACTCGCGCTCGGCCTCTTCGACGCGGGTCTGCGTCTCGGCGGCTTCGGCGTCGAGCGTCGACAGGCGCTTCTCGCGTTCGGCCTGGATCAGCTCGCCGAAGCGGATCGAAGGGTCCTGCCCCTTTTCGGCATAGGCGCGGTTGATCAGCTGCTGGGTGCAGCCGAGCGCCCCGCCCGCGCCGACGGGCGAGCACGACTGCGTGCCGGTGCGACCGACGGTCTCATACGCGAGGACCTTGTTGTTCCAGGCGTCGTTGCTCGGCGACTGGCTGCCGCGCAGCGGCTCGGGAATGCGATAGCGCTCGCGTTCCTCCTTGCGCGCGCAGACCGTGATCTCGTCGGCCTTGCCCTGCGGACATTCGTCCTGGCCGTAGACGATGACGAGATTGACCTTTTCGTCGGGGCTCTGCGCCATGGCGGGCGCGGCGGGAAGCAGGAACGCGGAAGCCAGGGCGGTCACGGCTACGAGGGAAAGGCGGGTCACGGCGTGGTTCCTTGGCTGATCGTTCGCAGGGCTAGGCAGATATAGGGTCTGCACCCGTGAATGCTAAATGAAGCGGCGCCAGCATGACTTTGTTCCGCCGCAATGCAAGGTGTCAGATCCGCTCGGACAGACGGATCGCCAGGCGACAGCCCATGCGAATCGCCGCCGAGATCAGCGGATAGGCGGGCGCGCGCTCGGCCCCCGCGGCCAGCGCGGCCTCGCGGTGCTCGCGCTCCTCGACGCGGAAGGTCTCGATCATGCCCGAAAGCTCGGGATCGCTGTCGCCGAGCTCCTCGAGCTGGCGCGTATAGTGGCGGTCGATCTCCTCCTCGACCGCGGCGGTGCAGGCCATCGCCGTCGCCGGGCCGGCCAGCGCCGTCACCGCGCCGAGCGCGAAGCCGGCGACGTCCCACAGCGGCTGCAGCGCGGTCGGCCGCACGCCGCGTTTGGCCAGCAGCGCATCGAAGCGCGCGCGGTGCTCGGCCTCCTGCGCGGCCATGGCCGCGATCTCGCCGGCGCGCGGACCGCGGTTGCCCATGACCGCGAGCTGGCCCGCGTAGATCCGCGTCGCGCCATATTCGCCGGCCTGGTCGACGCGCAGCATGGTCTTGGTATCGGGCTTCATCGTGCCGTCTCCCGGCTGCGCAGCAGCAATACCGCGATCGCCAGCGCCGCGGCGCCCGAGAACAGGAAGTTCCAGCCCGCGAGCGAGACGCCCAGCAGGTCCCACGGCGCTACGTCGCAGCGGATCAGCGGCGCGTTCATGATCGCCGCCAGCGGATCGGCGCTGGCCGCGACGGTGCTGGTGCAGGCGGTGAAGCCCTGCCACCAGCCGTATTCGACGCCGGCGTGATAGCCGCCGATCAACCCCGAGACCGCGATCGCGAAGGCCGCGAGGCCCAGGATCGCGCGGCTCTCGCGCAGGAACAGCGCGACCAGCGCGAGGCCGAGCGCGGTGAAATGGGCATAGCGCTGCCACCAGCACATCTCGCAGGGGAACAGGCCGAAGGCGAACTGGCCGATATAGGCGCCGCCGAGCAGCGCCAGCGGCGTCGCCAGCGCGACCAGGCGCGCCAGCTTCAGCGCGGTATTACCCCCCGCCATGCCCACTTGCGTCATGCCCGGCTCAGCGCTTGCGCGAAGCCAGCAGGCCCGGCTGCGCGGTGCGCCGCAGGGTGTCGACCGCATAGGAGAGCTGGAAGTCGGTGATGCCCTTGGCCTTGAGCTGCTCGGCGGTCATCTTGAAGCGCGGATCGTCCTGCTTGTCGGTCTCGAGCTGCTTGTCCTCGAGGTTGACCTCGTTGATCAGGTGGCCGCGCAGGTCGCTCTCGCGCAGCGCCCGTTCGGAGCGCTTGCGCGCGTCGGGATCGGACAGCTGCGGCACGCGGATGTCGGGCTCGATGCCGCCTTCCTGGACCGAATGGCCCGAGGGCGTGAAGTAGCGCGCCGTGGTCAGCTTGACCGCCGAACCGCGGTCGAGCGTGAACATCGACTGGACCGAGCCCTTGCCGAAGGTCCGCTCGCCCATGACGATCGCACGGTCCTGGTCCTGCAGCGCGCCGGCGACGATCTCCGAGGCCGAGGCGCTGCCCGCATCGACCAGCACGACGATCGGCAGGCCCTTGGCGACGTCGCCCTTGTAGACCGATTCGGCCTTGTAATATTCGTTCTCGCTGGCGACGCGGCCGCGCTGCGAGACGATGTCGCCCGAGGTCAGGAACAGGTCCGACAGGCCGATCGCCTCGTCGAGCGAACCGCCGGGGTTCGAGCGCATGTCGAGCACCAGCCCGGAGAGCTTGCCGCCGCTCTTGGCCTTGAGGTCGAGCACCGCCGTGTTGACGTTGCGGCCGACGTTGCGCGAGAATTCGTTGATCGTGATCACGCCGACATTGCCGTCGAGCTTCCAGGTCACCGGCTCGAGCTGGATCACGCCGCGGCTGACCGTGACGTCGAAGGGATCGTCGCGGCCCGGGCGGAAGATCGTCAGGCGGATCGAGGTGCCCGGCTGGCCGCGCATCTTGGCCACGGCCTCGTCGAGGTCGCCGCCGTAGTAGAGCTTGCCGTCGAGGTGGGTGATGAAGTCGCCGGCCTTGATCCCCGCTTGCTCGGCCGGGCTGCCGCGGAACGGCGAGACCACCTTGACCGCGCCGTCGTCCATCACGACCGACAGGCCGAGGCCCGAATAGTTGCCGTCGATCATCGTCTCGAGCCGCTGCAGGCTGGCGCCGTCGAGGTAGGACGAGTGCGGATCGAGGCTCTCGAGCATGCCGTTGATCGCGCCCTTGAGCAGCTTGTCGTCGTCGACGTTGTCGACGTAGTTCTGCCGCACCAGCTGATAGACCGCGACGAGCTTGCCGAATTCGGGCCCCGAGCGGCTGTCGACCGCGGCCAGGCCCTGCGTCGTCACCGGCAGGAGCGCGACGGCACTGACCAGCAGACCGGCGCGGGCGATGGACATCAGAGACTTGCGATTAAGGGCGGGCATAGAGCGTCTTCCAACCATGATCGGCGCTTTTATCGCGCCCGGGCGATGAACGCCAGATGGCGCTTTGTCGCGAGATTGCCAGCGAAAAGCGAGCGGGCAGTTAAGCTACCCACTCCCAGCGATCGCTACTGCCCCCGCATCGCGCCGAGCGGATCGACCGGCACGCCGTCGCGGCGCAGTTCGAGCGTGACCAGCGACTGGCCGTCGCCCGCCGCGCCGAGCGGCGAGCCGGCGAGCAGTTGCGCGCCGACGCTGGTGTCGAGCCGCGCGAGGCCCGTGACCAGCGAGGTCCAGCCGCCCGGATGCTCGACGATGACGATGTTGCCATAGCCGCGATAGGGCCCGGCAAAGGCCACGCGCCCCGCCGCCGGGGCCACGAGCTGCGCGCCGACGCGCGTCGCCAGGGCAATGCCGCGCACACGCGCGCCGCCGCCGCGCTGGCTGTCGCCGAAGCCGCTGACCAGCCGGCCGGTCACGGGCAGCATATAGCCGGGCAGGCCGGTGGTGGTGGGTCCCGGAGCATCGCCGACATTGGTGACCTGCGCCGCCTCGGGCCGCGCCGGGCGCATGATCGGCCCGGGCAATTGCGCCAGCCGGTCGCGCAGCGCGCCGGCCTTGCGCAGATCGTCGGTCAAGGTGCCGAGATCGCGCGCCTGCTCGGCCAGCGCCAGCGCGCGTTCGGCCTCGCGATCGGCAGCGCCGGTGACCTGGCGCGATTCGAGCCGCTGGCGGGTTTCGAGCCCGGCGAGCACGCCGCGCCGCGCGGTCAGTCGGCGCTGGCTCTCGCGCAGGTTCTGCGCGGCCAGCGCCGCGCGCCGCTGCAGCGCCTTGCCGCGCTCGATCTCGGCGCGCAACGCGGCGGTGCGGCGCTGGACCTCGGGCAGCATCGTCGCGAGCAGCGCGCGCATGTACATCGTCTCGCGCACCGAGCCCGGACGCAGCAGCGCCAGCGCCGGCGGCCGGCGCGACAGCCGCTGGAGCGAGGCGGTCAGCCGCACGACCGGCCGCTGGCGTTCGGCCAGTCGCGCGCGCAGGACTTCGCGCTCGCGCCCGATCAGCGCGACCTGGGCCTGGTGGCCGGCGATCTCGGCCTCGGTCTGCTGGATGCGCGCGGCGATCGCCGCCGCCTCGTGCGCGGTCTTCTCGGCCGCGGCCGATGCGCGCGCGGCCTCGGCCTCGAGCCGTTCGGCGCGCGTGCGCGCGGCCGCGCCCTGCGCCTGCGCCTCGACCAGCGCGCGACGCGCGTCGGCAACATCGTCGAAACGCGCGGCCTGCTGCGCGTCGAGCGAGGCCGACGCGCTCAGCCCCGCGAGCAGGCTCGCGGGCAGCAGAAAGGACAGAACACGGCGCGACGACGTCATCGCCGCACGTCTAGCGATTGATCTACTGACGTGGAAGCCGATCCACATGCGGGACAACGAGAGGCCGCCGCTCGCCAGCACTCCCTTGGTGCTGGCTCCATAACCGTCGCCCCTGCGCAGGGGCGACGGATGAGTATCGGTCTTGGCGGGTTTCCGAGCCTTCACGCTCGGATCCGCCCTAACCCGCGCGATGATACGGATGGCCGGCGAGAATGCTGGTGGCGCGCCACAATTGTTCGGCGAGCATCGCCCGCGCCAGCATGTGCGGCCAGGTCATGTTGCCGAAGCCGATCAGCAGGTCGGCCTTGTCGCGCAGGGCATCGCCATGACCGTCGGCCGCGCCGATGAGGAAGCGCGTCTCGCGCACGCCCTCGTCGCGCCAGCGCCCGAGCAGCGCGGCGAATTCCTCTGAAGAGAGCTGACGGCCGCGCTCGTCGAGCAGCACCTCTCGATAGGGTGTTGCCGAAGGCGCCGGCAGCGTGCCACCCGTATCGGGCATTTCGCTGATCCGGAAAGGCCAGGTGATCCGCTTGGCATAGCGATCGACGAGATCGGCCTCCGGCGAACGGCCGATCTTGCCCCTGGCAATGACGTGCAGTTTCAGATCACGCGGCTCCGACCGGACCGTCGCCGAAGCCCCACATGCGCTCGAGATTGTAGAAGCTGCGCACTTCGGGCCGGAACAGGTGCACGACGACGTCCCCGGCATCGACCAGGACCCAGTCCGCGGCGGGCAGGCCTTCGATGCGGGCATGACCGAAACCGGCCTGCTTGATCCGCTCGGCAAGCTTCTGCGCCATGGCGGTCACCTGACGGGTCGAGCGACCCGAGGCGATGACCATGTGGTCGGCGATCGAGCTCTTGCCTTCGAGCGGGATGGAGACGAGCTCCTGCGCCTGATCGTCGTCAAGCGAGCCGAGCACCAGCGCGTGCAGCGAGTCGGGCTCGGCTGCGATCACGTTCTGGGCCGGCGCTGTTGCCGGGGCGGCGGCGCCGGCTGCGGCCGGCTGGTTCTGCGCCTGGTTCATGTAAGTCGAAATTGCTCCTCTGAGGCAGTGCTGTCTGTCATGCGACGCGCGTCACATCGGTCAATGCGGACGATGATTGATCGTTCTGTGTGACCGAAGGAAGTCAGCGCGAAGTCCCGAAGAACCGCCACGCTCACGCCGCATCTGCCGGGATTGGACGGTGCGAAACCCCATCGCGCAGACCACCTGTTGCGAGGCTGTCTGCCCAGTGCGGATCGGCTTGACGGATTGCCGTGGCCGAGCGCCGATCGGGATCGAAACGCAGGTACACCAGCGCCGGAGCGCTCCATCCAGTCCGGTTGCGGATACCGGCAGCAGACGTCCGGTAACGCCTGAGCCAGGCCATCGCAGGGCTCGCGACAGCGGCATCGTCATAGCCCGGACGGGCCAAAACTGCAATCGGCATGGTCCGGGCGATCTGGCGCCAGTTCTTCCAGCGCGAAAACTGCGCAAGATTGTCCGCGCCCATCAGCCAGACGAAGCGCCGCTTGGGCCAGCGTCGCGCGAGCTTGCGCAAGCTATCGACGGTATAGCGCGTGCCCATTTCGCGCTCGATCGCCGAGACGCGGATCGGCGCGCGCCGCGCCTGGCGGCGGGCCGAGGCGAGCCGCACGGCGAACGGCGCCATGCCCTTGGCCGGCTTGAGCGGATTGCCCGGCGAGACCAGCCACCAGACCTCGTCGAGGCCCAGCGCTTCGCGCGCGAACAGGCTGATCCGCCGATGCGCGCCATGCGCTGGATTGAAGCTGCCCCCGAGCAGACCCGTGGTGACGGCGCCTGGCTTCATTTGGGCTCCCGCCGCGGCGAGGCGAGATCGGCGCCGGCGCCCATCGTTTCGAACATCCAAGCCGGATATTCGCGCGGCAGGGCAGAGACCCGGTCGAGCGCGGCCAGTTCCTCGCGCGTCAGTTCGACCGCGCAGGCGGCGACATTGTCGGTCAGCTGATCGGCACGCTTGGCGCCGACGATCACCGTCGAGACCACCGGCTGGTGCAGCAGCCAGGCAATCGCGATCTGGGCGATGCCGACGCCGCGCTTTTCGGCGATCGGCGCCATCGCCTCGATCGCGGCATAGGTGCGATCGAGATCGACCGGCGGGAAATCGAACTGCGCGCGGCGCCCTTCGCCGTCACCCGAAGTGCCCTTGCGGTACTTGCCCGACAGCAGGCCACCGGCGAGCGGGCTCCAGACCATCAGGCCCAGGCCTTCGCTTTCGAGCATCGGCACGAGCTCGCGCTCGAGGTCGCGGCCGGCGATCGTGTAATAGGCCTGGAGGCTGACGAACTTGTCGAAGCCGCGCCGCTCGGCAATGCCGAGCGCCTTGGCGATCTGCCAGGCGGCCCAGTTCGACACGCCGATATAGCGCGCACGGCCCGAGCGGACGATGTCCTCGAGCGCGCGCAGCGCCTCCTCGATCGGGGTATGCGCGTCCCAGCCGTGGATCTGATAGAGATCGATATGGTCGAGCCCGAGCCGGTCGAGGCTGGCGTCGATCTGCGCGAGCAGGTGGTAGCGGCTGGTGCCGCCGTCGTTGACCCCCTCGCCGATCCGCCCCTTAGCCTTGGTCGCGACGATGACGTCACTGCGTCGCACGCCGAGGTCCTTGAGCGCCTGGCCGGTGAAGCGCTCGGACTGGCCGGCCGTGTAGATGTTCGCCGTATCGAGGAAGTTGATGCCGGCATCGAGCGCCTGGCGGACCAGCGCCGTGCTCTGCGCCTGGTCGAGCCCGGCGATCGCCGAGAAGCGGCTGGGATCGGTGCCGAAGGTCATCGTGCCGAGGCACAGCTCGGACACGACGAGGCCGGTGGAGCCGAGACGGTTGTAGCGCATGGCAAGCTGCCCTTCTTTGTTGTCCGTCATCCCCGCGAAGGCGGGGATCCATCACCGATGCTCTCCGCCGGCACGGCAGCGCGAGGCGCGGACTCGGGAGATGGATCCCCGCCTTCGCGGGGATGACGGGGATCTGTGGTCGCAGCTATCCTGCGCAGCAGGCCAGACGGGTCAAGCCCGCACAAGTCAGAGCCGCGCCGATCAGGGCCGCGTCTGGCCCGTGCCGCGCACCACCCACTTGTAGGTCGTCAGCCCTTCGAGCGCGACCGGGCCGCGCGCGTGGAGGCGGCCCGTGGCGATGCCGATCTCGGCGCCGAGCCCGAATTCGCCGCCGTCGGCGAACTGGGTCGAGGCGTTGACCATGACGATCGCGCTGTCGACCTGGTTGAGGAAGCGTTCGGCCGCGGCGTCGTCGGCGGTGACGATCGCGTCGGTGTGGTTCGACGAGTGGCGCGCGACGTGATCGAGCGCCTGGTCGAGCCCGTCGACCACGGCGACCGAGAGGATCGCGTCGAGGTACTCGGTGCCCCAGTCCTCGTCGGTCGCGGGCTGCACGCGCGGGTCGAGCGCGCGGGCGCGGGCATCGCCGCGCAGCTCGCAGCCGGCCTCGATCAGCGCGGTCACGACTTCGGCGTTGTGCGGGAAGCGCGCGTCGAGCAGCAGGGTTTCCATCGCCCCGCAGATGCCCGTGCGGCGCATCTTGGCGTTGAGCGCGACGGCCTTGGCCATGTCGCGATCGGCGGCGACGTGGACATAGGTGTGGCAGATGCCGTCGAGGTGCGCGAGCACGGGCACGCGGGCGTCGGCCTGAACGCGCGCGACCAGGCTCTTGCCGCCGCGCGGGACGATCATGTCGATCGCGCCGGCCGCGGTCAGCATGGCGCCGACGACGGCGCGGTCCTGCGTCGGCACGAGCTGGATCGCGTCGACTGGCGCACCGACCGAGGCCAGCCCGCGGCTCAACGCGGCGAGGATCGCCCGGTTCGAATTCACCGCCTCGCTGCCACCGCGCAGCAGCACTGCATTGCCCGAGCGGAAGCCAAGCGCGGCGGCATCGGCGGTGACGTTGGGGCGGCTCTCGTAGATGATGCCGATCAGCCCGATCGGCACGCGCACGCGCGTCAGCACCAGGCCGTTGGGGCGCTGGCTGCGGTCGATCACCTCGCCCACCGGATCGGCCAGGCCCGCGACCTGGTCGACCGCCTGGGCGATCCCGGCGAGGCGGCCGGCGTCGAGCTTGAGCCGGTCGAGCATGGCCTTGGTCAGGCCGTTGGCCTCGCCCGCGGCGATGTCGCGCGCATTGGCCGCGAGAATCCCGGGCTCGTCCTCGCGCAGCGCCGCGGCGGCGGCGCGCAGCGCGGCGGCCTTGTCGGCATCGGACAGCAGCGCGAGCTGGCGCTGCGCGGCGCGGCCGGCCGCGGCCATGCGCGCGACGAGCGCCTCGGGGGTTTCCTGCGCGGTTTCCGGGTTGAGAGTCTGCGTTGCCATGGGCCGGGCGCTAGCATCGCGCCCCGGCCTTGTCATCCACGCGGTTTTACTTTGGCGATGCTGGGGCGGCGCCGGGGCCGACTTGGCGGATTCGAATCGATTCCTCCGCTTTGGCGCTATTCTTGGTGAACGGTTTCCACAGAACCACTCGGTTCGTCGACACCAGGCCTCGCTTCGGCGTGAATTGAGTGCGCGGATTCGCTTGGTCTTCGGCAAACTGCTAGCCGCCGCGCCGGTGGGAAAAGACTAAGCACGGGGTCGTCTTGAAAGGTATGAGCGCCAGCGGCGTAATGGACCGCTTGCGGACTCTATTCCCGGAACGCGAATTCTTCATGCGTTCGCAGGGTCAGGTCCGTTTCATCAAGATTTCCTCGAAGCTGCAGATGGCGGCTGCGGGTGTCGTTGCGGCCTTGCTGCTCGCCTGGGTGGTCACCATGGCCACCGTCGCGATCTCGCAGATCCTGTCGACGCACGATCGCATGGCCCTGCTCAACCGCGAGGCCAAGGTCACCACGGCCGAGAGCCGCGTCGCCGAATATCGCAACGATCTCAAGGCCGTAGCTGCCGACCTCAACCGCCGCCAGGACTTCATCGACAAGATGGCCGATTCGCAGTTCGGCGTCCTGCCGAGCGATCCGCAGGCCGGCGAGACCGTCTCCGACAGCCGCGGCGAAGCCGGGCGCACGGTCGACAAGGTCAGCGCCGCGCTGCCCGAGGCCACCGGCCTCGCGCGGATCGAGGCGCGCCAGCTCGCCTTCGTCGAACGCCTGACGCGCATGGCCGATCGCCGCGCGCTGCGCGCCGCCGATGCGATCCGCACCTTGGGGCTCAATCCCGAGCAGATGATCACCCAGCTCAACGATCGCAGCGCCCAGGGCGGTCCGCTGCTGCACCTCGCCACTTCGGCCGACGGCACGATCGACCCGCGCTTCCAGCGCATGGGCATGAGCCTGGCGCGGATGAACCTGCTCGAGCGCGGCCTCGCGGGCATCCCGCAGGTCGAACCCGCCGACATGGACTACGTCTCGTCGGGCTTCGGCTACCGCGCCGATCCCTTCACCGGCGAAGGCGCGTTCCACGCCGGGCTCGACTTCAAGGGCCCGATCGGCGCGCCGGTCCACGCCGCGGCCAAGGGCGTCGTCTCCTTCGTCGGCCAGAAGCAGGGCTACGGCAACTGCCTCGAGATCGACCACGGCAACGGCCTGCTGACGCGCTATGCGCACCTTTCCGCCTTCCACGCGAGGGTCGGCCAGCCGGTCAAGGCCGGCGACTTCGTCGCGCAGATCGGCAGTTCCGGCCGTTCCACTGGCCCGCATCTGCATTTCGAGGTCCGGATCAACGACCGGCCCGTCAACCCACGACCCTTCCTGGAGGCTGCGCCCCATGTTCTCGAAGAAGCCCGGGTCGGTCGGCCCGGCCTCCGCAAGTAGCGCCGTCATGAACGGTTCGACCTTCTCCGTCCTCGGCGCCGACACGACGATCCGCGGCGACATCACCGCCTCGGCCGATCTCCATCTCGACGGCAAGGTCGAGGGCGACATCACCTGCGCCGCGCTCGTCCAGGGCGAATCGAGCCATGTCACCGGCGCCGTCACCGCCGAGACCGCGCGGCTCGCCGGCACGGTCACGGGCACGATCACCGCGCGCGAGCTGGTGATCCTCAAGTCCGCACGCATCGAGGGCGACGTCCACTACGACGCGCTGACGATCGAACAGGGCGCCCAGGTCGACGGCCGCCTCTCGCCGCGCGCCGCCAAGGCGCCCGAGCACGAGACGCACCTGGTGCTCGCCGCCTCGCAGGATTGATCGGGGGCGGGGCGGACGCTCCGGGCCTTACCCACGCTAACAAATACCCGTCATCCCCGCGAAGGCGGGGATCCATCTCCGATGCTCCCCGAAGGCACCGCGGTGCAATGCGAAAGCTGGGGTGATGGATCCCCGCCTTCGCGGGGATGACGGGTTATTTTGTGTTTCGGGAGATGCGCGAGACCGCCCCCCTCACCCCTCTGCCGCGACTTCCTCGCGCAGGGCCTTGCGGTCGAGCTTGCCGACCATCGTCTTGGGCAGGCTGCCGCGGATCACCACGGCGTCGACTCTTTCGTGCTTGCCGAGCCGGTCGTTGACCCAGCTCTTGAGCGCATCGGCGCCCTCCTCCGCCTCGTCCTGCAGGGTTACGAAAGCGCGCGGCACCTCGCCGCGGTAGGAATCGGCGACGCCGATCACCAGCGCCTCCTTGATCGCCGGGTTCTGCAGGATCACCGCCTCGAGCTGGCTGGGGAAGACCTTGAAGCCGCCGACCGCGATCATGTCTTTCGAGCGGTCGACGATGCGCGTGAAGCCGTCGGGCTCGATCACCGCGATGTCACCCGTGCGCAGCCAGCGCTCGCCGCCGATGTCGGCGAAAGCCGAAGCCGCCGCCTCGGGCCGGTTCCAGTAGCCGAGCATCACCTGCGGGCCGAGCACCGCGAGTTCGCCGGGCTCGCCCGGCGGCGCCCAGCGCGTAGGATCCTCCTTGTCGAGCAGCGCCAGCCGCGTGCCGGGCAGCGGATGGCCGATCGTGCCCGGGCGCTCGACATCCTCATAGGGGTTAGCCGTAGCGACGCCCGAGGTCTCGGTCAGCCCGTAACCCTCGATCAGCCTGGCGCCGGTCGCCTCCTCGAACTGCTTCTTGAGCGGTGCCGGCAAGGGCGCCCCGCCCGAGACGCAGACACGCAGGCTCGAAAAGTCGGTCTTCTTGAGATCGGGATGGTCGAGCAGCGCCTGGTACATCGTCGGCACGCCGGGCATGGCCGTGGCCTGCGCGCGCGCCAGGGTCTTGAGCGCCTGGCCCGCCTGGAAGCGCGGCAACATGGCGATGCAGCCGCCGTCGTGGATCGTGCGGTTGAGCACGCAGGCGTTGGCGAAGACGTGGAAGAACGGCAGCACGCCGACGATCATGTCGCGCTCGCCGCGGTGCGGGTCGATCGCCACGACCTGTCGGGCATTGGCCGAGAGGTTCTGGTGCGTGAGCATCGCCCCCTTGGGCGTGCCCGTGGTTCCACCCGTGTACTGGAGCAGCGCGAGATCGGTCAGCGGATCGATCGCCACGGGTTCGGGCGTCTTGTCGACCAGCGCGTGGCGCCACTCGACCACGTCGGCCTGTTGCGGGATCGGCATGATGTCGCTGCGGCGGAACAGGCGGATGCCGATCGACTGGACGAAAGGCAGCATGTGCTCGAGCCGCGCGATGATCAGCTTTTCGAGCGAGGAACTGCGCAGCACTTCGAGCGCGGTCGGCTGGAGCGCCGGCACGTCGAGCGTGACGATGATTTTCGTCCCCGAATCCTCGACCTGCGCCTCGAGCTCGTGCGCGGTGTAGAGCGGCGAGAAGTTGACCACGGTGGCGCCGGCCATCATCGCGCCGAAATAGGCGGGGATGTAGACGGGCACGTTGGGCAGGTAGAGGCCCACGCGATCGCCCTTGGCCACGCCCATCGCCTGGAGCCCGGCGGCGAAGCAGCGCGCCTCGGCCATCAGGGTCTTGTACGAATAGAGGCGGCCGAAGAAGTCGACCAGCGGGGCATCGCCCTTCTCCGCCGTGGCGCGAGCGAAGAGCTCGGTCATCGCCAGAGGCGGGAACTGCTGATCCCAGGCGCACGGATGCGCATAGCGCGTCCGCCAGATTTCCGTCCCGCTCCCGTTTGTCATGGCGGCGAGTGTGTACGCTTGCCGCACGAAGGGCAAGGGGCGTTGTTTACACCTGTGTCAGTGAGGAAGAGCCATCCTCCCCGGAACGGGGAGGGGGGACCACCCGAAGGGTGGTGAGGGGGTTATCGGCCTGCTGCGACGTAGCCGGCCGTAGCGTGATCGGAAAACCCCCTCCGTCAGCGCTTCGCGCTGCCACCTCCCCGCGAGCGGGGAGGATGAGTAAGCGAACCTCAGGCCTCGCCGGCGGCTTCCGCGGCGCGCTTGGCTTCGAGCCAGGCGGCGGCTTCGGCTTCCTGGGCGGCCTCGCCGGCAGCCTTGTGGGCGGCCTCGCGCTCGGCGCGCAGTTCCTCGATCAGCGCCTCGCGATCGTCGCCCAGGCGGATGTCCTCGCTGCCGTCGTCGACGATGCCGGCCTTCTTGGCGGCCTTGGCGACCAGCGCGTCGAGCTCGCGCTGCGAGCACAGGCCCAGGGTCACCGGGTCCTTCGGCTGGATGTTGGCGATGTTCCAGTGCGAACGGTCGCGAATCGCCGCGATCGTGTTGCGCGTCGTGCCGATCAACTTGCCGACCTGCGCGTCCGAGATCTCGGGGTGGTGGCGCAGGATCCAGGCGATGCCGTCGGGCTTGTCCTGACGCTTCGACACGGGGGTATAGCGTGGGCCCTTGGTGCGGCTGACCGTGACCGGCGCCTTCTGCATCTTGAGCGCATAGTTGGGATCGGCCTGACCCTTCTCGATCTCGGCCATGGTCAGCTCGCCCGCGCGCACGGGATCGCGGCCCGTGTACTTGCTCGAGGCGAGGTCGTCGGCCATCGCCTGGACTTCGAGGATGTGCAGGCCGCAGAATTCGGCGATCTGTTCGAAGGTCAGCGCCGTGGTGTCGACGAGCCAGGACGCGGTCGCGTGCGGCATCAACGGAGTGGGCTGGGTCACGGTGATTCTCCCGAAGGCGCCTCTTGGAAACAGGGCGCCCTGCAAGCTGAAAACAATAAGGGCCGCCCCTTGCGGAGCGGCCGTACCATGAACCATTTAGGCGCAATCGCCGGGTTCGGCAAGTAAAACGCGGCACTAGGCCAGTCGATCGGCCGAATTGCTTCGGCGTTTCAATCCATCGCCACGTAGCCGGGCAGAGCCGCGACGCGCGCGAGCCAGGCTTGGACCGCCGAATAGTCGGCCAGCCGGAAACCGCCGGCCTCACTGACATGGGTATAGGCATAAAGCGCGATGTCGGCGAGCGACGGCCCCTCGCCCGCGAACCAGCCGCGCTGCGCGAGGTGCTGGTCCATCAGCGCGAGCGCCGCCTCGCCCGCCGCGCGCTTGCCCGCGATCTGGCCGCGCTGCGCCTCGGTCAGGTTCGCCTCGCCGATCAGGCTCAACCAGAAGCGCAGGGTCGCGACGTTGGGTTCGTGGTTGTACTGCTCGAAGAACATCCAGCGCAGCATGTCGGCGCGGTCGAAGCGGTCTTCGGGAATCAGCGCGGTGCCGTCGGCCAGGTACCAGCAGGCGGCATTGCTCTCGGGCAGGAAGCGCTCCCCCACCTGCAGCACGGGAATCCGCCCATTGGCATTGACCTCGCGCAGGAACTGCGGCGTCCGCGTCTCACCCTTGGTGATGTCATAGAACCGCCGTTCGAGCGGCAGCCCGAGCAGCGCCGCGGTCAGCCGGATCTTGTAGCAATTGCCGCTGCACGGGTCTTCGTGGAGGATCAGGGTTTCCATGGGGCGATGCTACGCGCGAATGCTGCGGCGGTCTTCGCGGAAATTGGCGGGTAATGGCAAGCAGGGCTGATAGATCGCGCCGCGGTTGCTGCATCGAGCATCGGAGATGGATCCCCGCCTTCGCGGGGATGACGGTGAAGGAACAGGAGACCTTCCAACCCAAAACCCCGTCATCCCCGCGAAGGCGGGGATCCATCTCCTGCCCTCTCGACCAGAACCGCATCAGCAGTTGATCACGAACCACAGGTCGTCCCACTCGGGATTGGCGCGCTCGATCGCCGCGATCTTCCAGTCACGGCGCCACTTCTTGACCGCCTTCTCGCGCACGATCGCGTCCTCGATGGAATCGTAGGGCTCGGCGTAGACCAGCTTCGTGATCCCGTGTTCCTCGCAGAACGCGCTGCCCTTGCCTTCGCGATGCTGGACCATCCTGGCGGCGATGTCCGAGGTGACGCCGGTGTAGAGCGCGCCGTACTTGCGGTTGGTCAGGATATAGACCCAGCCGCCGCGCATCGGGTCAGCTCGGGAGATGGATCCCCGCCTGCGCGGGGATGACGGAAATTTGGGCGAGAGCGTCTTTCAAACTACCCCCCTCTTTGTCACCCCCGCGAAGGCGGGGGCCCATCACCGATGCTCTCCGCTCACCCGGCAGCGGCGGTGAATCACCCCACCTCCAGCACGATCTTCCCGACATGCGCGCCCGCCTCCATATGCGCGTGCGCGGCGGCGGCATCGGCCAGGGGGAAGGTCCGGTCCATCACCGGGCGGAGCTGGCCGAGTTCGACGAAGGGCCAGACGTTGCGCACGATCTCCTGCGCGAGCAGCGCCTTGAACTCGGCCGAGCGCGGGCGGAGGGTCGAGCCGGTCAGGGTGTAGCGCCGGCTCATGACCACGGCCATGTTGACCTCGGCCTTCACCCCGCCCTGCACCGCGATCGTGACGTGACGGCCGTCTTCGGCCAGGCACTTGAGATTGCGCGCCACATAGTCGCCCGCGACCATGTCGAGCACGAGCTGGACGCCGCGGCCATCGGTGATCCGCCGCACTTCCTCGACGAAGTCCTGGGCCTTGTAGTCGATCGCATGGGCCGCGCCGATCGCCATCGCCTGCGCACATTTCTCGGGCCCGCCGCAGGTGACGATCACGGTCAGGTCGAACAGCTTGCCGAGCAGGATTGCCATCGTGCCGATGCCGGAAGTGCCGCCGTGGACGAGGATCGTTTCGCCCTCCATCGCCCAGCCGCGCTCGAACACGTTGTGCCAGACGGTGAACAGAGTCTCGGGCAGCGCCGCCGCCTCGGCCATCGACAGCGCCTCGGGCACGGCGAGGCAGTGGTCGGCACGCGCCAGGCAATATTCGGCATAGCCGCCGCCGGCGACCAGCGCGCAGACCTGCTGGCCGGGGATCAGTTCGACCACCCCCTCGCCCAGCGCGGCGACCTGCCCCGAAATCTCGAGCCCGGGAATCGGCGAGGCGCCGGGCGGCGCCGGGTAATTGCCCAGGCGCTGGACCACGTCGGGCCGATTGACCCCCGCAAAGGCCACCTTGATCAGGACTTCGCCGGGCCCTGGCGTGGGCACGGGCAGGCTTTGCGGCCGAAGCACTTCGGGTCCGCCGGGCGCGTCGAAACCTATCGCGATCATGGTCTGCGGAACGCTTGCCGGCATCGAGCCCCTTTCCAGCGGAATTCCTTTGGCATTCCTAAGCCATGGTGCCGGTTGACAGCAAGCCAAGAGCGTCCGATGTTTCGATGGTAATGGACGACGACGATCGACCACGGCCACGCGGAGACTCCGCCAGCCGACTCGCCGGCGAGAGCCTCGACAGCTATTCGCAGGAGGAGCTCGACTTACGCGTCGAATTGCTCGAGGCGGAGATCGCCCGCGTCACCGCCCACAAGGACCGCGCCGCCGCGCACCGGCTTGCCGCCGACGCCTTCTTCAAGCCCAAGGTACCATGACGCGGCCCGCTCTTTCGCGTGGCCTTCGCAATGGCCCTGATGCTTCCCATATGGGATTCGTTAACCATCTATCTTCATGTTTCCGACCCATCGGAGACTCTCTCTCCTCAGCGAAAGACCGATAATGCCCAGTTTCGCCCAGAACCTCGAAAAGACGCTGCATTCGGCGTTGGCCCAGGCCTCCGAGCGCAGCCACGAATATGCGACGCTCGAGCATCTGCTCCTCGCGCTGATCGACGATCCCGATGCGGCGCAGGTCATGGAAGCCTGCGGCGTCGATCTCGGCGATCTCGGCGACGTGGTGCGGCAGTACCTCGACCAGGAATACCAGTCGCTGAAGACGCAGGACAAGGGCGACCCCGCCCCCACCGCGGGCTTCCAGCGCGTGATCCAGCGCGCCATCCTCCACGTCCAGTCCTCGGGCAAGGACACGGTGACCGGCGCCAACGTGCTCGTCGCGCTGTTCTCCGAGCGTGACAGCTACGCGGTCTACTTTCTCCAGCAGCAGGACATGAGCCGGCTCGACGCGGTGAGCTTCATCAGCCACGGCATCGGCAAGGGCGGCCGCCGCATCGAGGATCGCACGCCCAAGGGCAACAGCGAGAGCGAGACCCCGCAGGCCGAGGAAAAGAACGAGGCAAAGGCCACCAAGAAGGATTCGGCGCTCGACCAGTTCTGCGTCAACCTCAACGAGAAGGCGCTGACCGGCAAGATCGACCCGCTGATCGGCCGCGGCCCCGAGGTCGACCGCACGATCCAGATCCTCTGCCGCCGCTCGAAGAACAACCCGCTCTATGTCGGCGATCCCGGCGTCGGCAAGACCGCCATCGCCGAGGGCCTGGCGCGCAAGATCGTCGAGGGCGAAGTGCCCGAGGTGCTGACCGACGCGGTGATCTATTCGCTCGACATGGGCTCGCTGCTGGCGGGCACGCGCTATCGCGGCGACTTCGAGGAACGCCTCAAGCAGGTGGTCTCCGAACTCGAGAAGATGCCCGAGGCCGTGCTGTTCATCGATGAGATCCACACGGTGATCGGCGCCGGCGCAACCAGCGGCGGCGCGATGGACGCGTCGAACCTGCTCAAGCCGGCGCTGTCCAGCGGCACGATCCGCTGCATCGGCTCGACCACCTACAAGGAGTTCCGCAACCACTTCGAGAAGGACCGCGCGCTGCTGCGCCGGTTCCAGAAGATCGACGTGAACGAACCGACGATCGAGGACACGATCAAGATCCTCAAGGGTCTGCGCACGGCCTTCGAGGACCACCACAAGGTCAAGTACACGCCCGACGCGATCAAGACCGCGGTCGAGCTGTCGGCGCGCTACATCAACGACCGCAAGCTGCCCGACAAGGCGATCGACGTGATCGACGAGGTCGGCGCGATGCAGATGCTGGTGCCGCCGAACAAGCGCAAGAAGACGATCACCGCGCGCGAGATCGAGGCCGTGATCGCGACGATGGCGCGCATCCCGCCCAAGTCGGTGTCGAGCGACGACAAGAAGGTGCTCGAACATCTCGAGCGTGACCTGAAGCGCGTGGTCTTCGGCCAGGACAAGGCGGTCGAGAAGCTCTCGATCGCGATGAAGCTGAGCCGCGCGGGCCTGCGCGATCCCGACAAGCCGATCGGCTCGTTCCTGTTCTCGGGCCCGACCGGCGTCGGCAAGACCGAGGTGGCCAAGCAGCTCGCCGCGATCATGGGCATTCCGATGCAGCGCTTCGACATGTCCGAATATATGGAGCGCCATTCGGTCAGCCGCCTGATCGGCGCGCCTCCGGGTTATGTCGGCTTCGACCAGGGCGGCCTCCTGACCGACGCGGTCGACCAGCAGCCGCATTCGGTCCTGCTGCTCGACGAGATTGAGAAGGCGCACCCGGACCTCTACAACATCCTGCTCCAGGTGATGGACAACGGTCGCCTGACCGACCACCACGGCAAGACCGTCGACTTCCGCAACGTCGTGCTGATCATGACGACCAATGCGGGCGCCTCGGACATGGCCAAGCAGGGCATCGGCTTCGGCGACGTCTCGAAGGAAGACGCCGGCGACGAAGCGGTGAAGCGGATGTTCACCCCCGAATTCCGCAACCGCCTCGATGCGATCGTGCCCTTCTCCTATCTGCCGACCGAGGTCATCAGCCGGGTCGTGGACAAGTTCATCCTCCAGCTCGAACTGCAGCTGGCCGAACAGAACGTCCACATCCAGTTCGACGGCGACGCGCGCGCCTGGCTGGGCGAGCGCGGCTACGACAAGCTCTACGGCGCGCGTCCGATGGCCCGCCTGATCCAGGACAAGGTCAAGCAGCCGCTCGCCGAGGAACTGCTGTTCGGTAAGCTCGCCCACGGCGGCGAGGTCCACGTCTCGGTCAAGGACGACGCGCTGAGCTTCGAACTGACCCCGGCACCGCCGAAGCTGGTCAAGAAGAAGGCGCCGGCTAAGGTGGCCAACCCCACCGCGCGCGCCGGTCGCAAGCCGGCGGCGAAGAAGGCTTCGTCCTCGGAGCCGAGCACCGACGGCGAATAAGGCATAGCCCCAGACACCGAAGCGGCCGTCCCGAAAGGGGCGGCCGTTTTCGTTGGAGCGCCGAGCTCACACAAACACACCCCGTCACCCCCGCGAAGGCGGGGGCCCATCTCCCGAGCTCTCCGATCGAACCGCCGTGCAGGACGAGAGCCCCGGTGATGGATCCCCGCCTTCGCGGGGATGACGGGAATTTGATGGGTATGGCTGTCAACGAGCCACTGGAACAAACCGCCCTGCCCAACCATCTTGCCTAGATGCCCGCCGCCACCTGGATTCGTCCCGAATCGCACGGGATCTACATCCCGCCCGCCGATTGCTGGATCGACCCGGCGCGGCCGGTCGCGCGCGCGCTCGTCACCCACGGCCATGCCGACCACGCGCGCGGTGGACATGGGCGGACCTTCGCGACCCCCGCCACGCTCGACATCATGAGTCTGCGGTACGGCGTCGAGACCCAACACGCCGTGCCCGCTGCCTATGGCGAGACGATCGAACTCGCGGGAAAGGTCACCGCGACCTGGCTCCCCGCGGGCCACGTGCTCGGCTCGGCGCAGATCCTGCTCGAACATGCCGGCGAGCGCGTCGTCGTCACCGGCGATTTCAAGCGCCGCGCCGATCCGACCTGCCCGCCGTTCGAACCCGTGGCCTGCGACGTGCTGATCACCGAGGCGACCTTCGGCCTGCCCGTGTTCCGCCACCCGCCGATCGCCGAGGAGATCGCCAAGCTGCTCGCCGCGCGCCAGGCCAATGCCGATCGCTGCGTGCTGGTCGGCGCCTATGCCCTGGGCAAGGCGCAAAGGCTGATCGCCGAGCTGCGGCTCGCCGGCTATCGCGCGCCGATCTACCTCCACGGCGCGATGGAGCGGATGTGCCGGCTCTACCAGGAGCACGGCGTCGACCTCGGCGATCTCCAGCCCGTTGCGGGTCTGCCCAAGGCGGCGCTGATGGGCCAGATCGTCGTATGCCCACCCTCGGCACTCAACGACCGCTGGAGCCGGCAGCTGCCCGATCCGATAACGGCCATGGCCTCGGGCTGGATGCGCGTCCGCCAGCGCGCGCGGCAGCGCAATGTCGAGCTGCCGCTGGTGATCTCCGACCACGCCGACTGGGACGAGCTGACGCGCACGATCGAAGAGGTGAACCCGACCGAGACCTGGATCACCCACGGCCGCGAGGAAGCCCTGCTGCGCTGGTGCGAGCTCCACCAGCGCAAGGCCCGCGCGCTGGCGCTGGTGGGGTATGAGGACGAGGATGATTGAGGGGGTGAGCTTCATCCTCCCCGGCACGGGGAGGGGGACCGCGACGCCGCAGGCGGCGTGGTGGAGGGGGCCCTCGTTCAGGCGCGACCTCGCTACGCGGCTCCAGGCGGAGAGCCCCCTCCACCACCCGCTGCTCGGGCGGTCCCCCTCCCCGTATCGGGGAGGATGAATGGAAGACTTCGCCCAACTCCTCGACGCGCTCGTCTACACCTCGTCGCGCAACGCCAAGCTGCGGCTCCTCGCCGATTACCTGCGCAAGACCCCCGATCCCGACCGCGGCTGGGCGCTCGCCGCGCTGACCGACGGGCTCGACTTCCCGGCGGTCAAGTCGGCGGTGATCCGCAACCTGCTGATGGAGCGCGTCGATCCCGTGCTCTACGCTCTGTCGCGCGACTATGTCGGCGATACCGCCGAGACCGCGAGCCTGCTCTGGCCCGAACCGGCCGAGCCGCCCTCCCCACCCAGCGTGTCCGAGGCCGTCGACATCCTCGCGAGCATGACCCGCGCCACGGTCACGCGCGAGCTGCCGGCCCTGCTCGACCGGCTCGACGCGAACGGCCGCTATGCCCTGCTCAAGCTGGCGACCGGGGCCATGCGCATCGGCATTTCGGCGCGGCTCGCCAAGACCGCCTTCGCCCAGGCCTTCGACGTCTCGGTCGACGATGTCGAGGAATACTGGCACGGCCAGACCGCGCCCTACCTGCCGCTGTTCGACTGGGCGGCGCGCGGCGCCGAGCCGCCCTCGGGCGAGGACCTGCCGCTGTTCCGGCCCTTCATGCTCGCGCATCCGCTCGACGAGACCGTGGTCGACATGGCCGACTATGCGGCCGAGTGGAAATGGGACGGCATCCGCGTCCAGCTCGTCCATGTCGCCAATGATTCTGGCGGCGAGACCCGCGTCTATTCGCGCTCGGGCGACGACATTTCGGCCACTTTCCCCGAGATCGCTAGCGCGCTCGACATTCCCGCGGTGCTCGACGGCGAACTGCTCGTGCGCGGTTCGCACCAGGGCGGCGAACGCGCCGAACAGGCCGGCGCGGCGAGCTTCAACGCGCTTCAGCAAAGGCTCGGGCGCAAGACCGTCTCGAAGAAGATGCTGGAGGACTACCCTGCCTTCGTCCGGCTTTACGACGCGCTGATCGTCGAGGGCGAGGACCTGCGCGAATTGAGCTGGGAGCAGCGCCGCGCGCGGCTCGAGGCCTTCGTCCCACGGCTCGATCCGGCGCGCTTCGACGTGAGCGAGGTGATCGAGGCCGCGACGCTCGACGAGCTCGCGACGATCCGCGAACGCGCGCGCGACGAGGCGATCGAAGGGGTCATGCTCAAGCGCCGCGACAGCCCCTATGTCGCCGGGCGCCGCACCGGGCTCTGGTACAAGTGGAAGCGCGATCCGCTGCTGATCGATTGCGTGCTGATGTATGCCCAGCGCGGCTCCGGCAAGCGTAGCTCGTTCTATTCGGATTACACCTTCGGCTGCTGGGACGGCGATCCCGATAAGGGCGCGGAATTGCTCCCGGTCGGCAAGGCCTATTTCGGCTTCACCGACGAGGAGCTCAAATGGCTCGACCGCTACGTCCGTCAGCACACGGTCAAGACCTTCGGCCCGGTGCGCGAGACCGACAAGAGCCTGGTCTTCGAGGTCGCCTTCGATTCGGTCCATGCCAGCAAGCGCCACAAGTCGGGCCTCGCCATGCGCTTCCCAAGGATCAGCCGCATCCGTATGGACAAGCCCGCGCACGAGGCCGACCGGATCGACACCTTGCGCGCCCTGATCAAAGATTGAGCCGATGAAAACGCCGCCCTCGCCGTCAACCCCACCGCGCTCACGCCTGCGCCGGCTGATCCTGCCCGGCGTGGTGGCTTGCGTGGCGATCGTCGCGGCCTTCGCCTTCAACGCGGCGCGCGGCCCCGCCGGCGCCTGGACCTACAGCACCGAAAAGGGTGCCGATGGCAACGAGGATCATTTCGCCACCCTGCTCAGCAGCAACCGCATAAGCCAGAAGCCGCCCTACGATGCCGAGACGACGATGGAGATCGTCGTCGGGCAGACCGCCAAGGGCCCCGAAGCGACGCTGAGAGTCAGCTCGGGGCAGTTGATGTGTCCGTCCTATGCGGGCTGCACGGGCACCGTCCGCTTCGACGACGGGCCCGAGCGCGAGCTGCGGCTCGAAGGCTTCCTGCAGAGCGGCACCCGCACGGTCTTCGTCAAGGAACCCAAGCCGTTCATCGCCGCACTGATGCGCGCGCAACGCGTGACGATCCGCAAGGCCATGCTCGGCGCGGGCACGCCGCGCTTCGAGTTCGCCGTGGCGGGGCTCGACTGGGACTATTGAGCGCGGCGCTCGGATTGCAAACGCGATCTCACCAAAAAACCTCGTCATCCCCGCGAAGGCGGGAATCCATCTCCGGCGCTCTCACCCCGCACCGCACTTCGATCGGAGAACTCGGGTGATGGACCCCCGCCTTCGCGGGGATGACGGAAAGAGTTAGGTGCTGGTATGTGGCGGGAGAGCAAAGGTGGGAGGCCCGTCGCCCCCGCCTCACGCCACCCGCAGCAACTTCTCGCGCGAAGTTGCGCCGCGCAACAAGGTGACCCGCGAGGGTGCGATGTCCAGGGCCGAAGCCACCAGCGCCAGCAACGCCGCCGTGGCCTTGCCGTCCTCGGGCTTGGCGCGAACTTTCGCGAGCAGGCGCCCTTCGGCGATCTCGAGCGCCTCGGTCCGGGCGCCGGGGGTCACGCGCAGCGCCAGCCGGCCCTCGGCGTCGACCAGCGCACGGATCGCCTCGGCCGCCGGTGCGTCAGCCTTCGGCCGCGCCATCGAGCGCCGCGCCGTGGATCTTGCCGTTGATCACATAGCCCTTCACGCCCATCTGCATGTCGGCCAGCGCCTCGTCGGTGAGGTCGCGGACATATTTGGCGGGGCGGCCGACCCACAGCTGGCGCGATTCGATGACCTTGCCCTGGGTCAGCTGCGCGCCCGCGGCGAGCATGCCGTCCGAATGGATCGTGCAGCCGTCCATGACGATCGCACCGAGCCCGACGAAGGCGCGGTCCTCGAGCGTGCAGCCGTGGACCATGGCGAGGTGGCCGATCAGCACGTCGTCGCCGATGATCGTCGGGAAGCCGTGCGGGCGCTTGGGCTTGGGGCTGTCGCAGTGGACCACGGTGCCGTCCTGGATGTTGGTGCGCGCGCCGATGACCACGCGATTCACGTCGGCGCGGATCACGCAATTGTACCAGACCGAGGCGTCGGGTCCGATCTCGACATCGCCGATGATGCGGCAGCCCGGGGCGATGAAGGCGCTCGAATGGATGCGCGGCGCCTTGCCGTTGATCGCGATCAGGCTGATGTCGATGCGCTTGCTCAGGTCGGTCATGGTTGTCTCAACATGTTGTCCCAGCGGATGTAGGGAAGGATCGAGGCGTAGTCGTCGGTCCAGACCTGCGCCCCAGGTTTCTCCAGCCTGGTCCACGGCGCATCGGGTCGCAACTGTGACAAAGTCTGGAGCTGCGCGGGATCGCGCGTCAGCAGCACCCAGGCCGAGGGCGTCAGCACGGTGCGGTCCTGCGGATTGTCCGAGCGCACCTTGGCGGTAAGCCCGCGATGCTTGGCGATCGCCGCGAGCACGGGCTGGAGCCCGATATAGCGGTTCGAGATGTGGATCAGCAGCACGCCCTTGGGCGAGAGCGCGCGCAGATAGACGCCCACGGCCTCGTCGGTCAGCAGGTGCAGCGGAATCGCGTCGGACGAGAAGGCGTCGATCGCCAGCACGTCGAACGAACCCGGCTGGGCCTTGGCCAGCTCGAGCCGCGCATCGCCGATCGCGACCTCGGGGTTGTGCGCGCAGTGCGACAGGTAGGTGAAGGTGCCGTTCTGCGACAGGCGCAGCACCGCCGGATCGATCTCGTAGAAGCGCCAGTGCTCGCCCGGCTGGTAATAGCCGGCGAGCGTGCCCGTGCCGAGCCCGACCACGCCGATCCGCGCGCCTTGGCCATAGAGCTGCTGCGCCTGGCCCATGACGATGCCCACGCCCGAACCGGGTCCGTAATAGGTCATCGGCGCGCATTCGAGCGCCTTGTCGGTCGATTGCTGGCCGTGCAGCGTCGTCCCGTGCGCGAGCGAGCGCAGCTTGAGCGCGTCGTAGTTGCGCACGGTGTAGATACCGAAATAGCTGCGCGTGCGCATGCCCTGGCCCGATCCGTGGACCGTCTCGAACCCGCCCTGCCCCAGCATCAGCAGGACGAGCACGCCGGTGAACAGCGGCCGCCAGGGCACCAGCACGAGGCCGATCAGGACGATGCCGGTGGTGAAGTAGAGCCGCGTGACCGGCGGATCGGGCATCGCCGAATAGCCGGCCTGCAGCCAGCAGAGGAAGGCCGCGACCGCGAACAGCACGTAGGACGCGAGCCGCGCCATGCCCGGCTCGATGCCCGGCAGATTGCGCAGGTCCTCGAGCGGACGCAGCGGCATCAGTAATGCCGCGGCGATGACCAGCAGCGGATGCTCCCAGACCCAGTCGAACACCACGGGTGCGATCAGCGCGGTGAACACGCCGCCGAGCGCGCCGCCCGCCGACATGACGAGGTAGAACAAGGTCAGCTTGGAGGCCGGCGGGCGCAGCTCGTACATCCGCGCGTGGAGCACGACCGCGACGACGAAGAGCAGCGCGACCGAGCCCATCGCCAGCATCATCGTGCCCGAGCTGCGCGAGATCATCGCCGTGCCGCCCGCGAGCAGCATGACCGCGGGCGCCGCCAGGGTGATCGTGCCGGCGAGCCCGCGTCGGTCGGAAAAGGCGACGACGAAGCTCAGCAGGTAGAGCCCGAGCGGGATCACCCAGAGCAGCGGCATGGCGAAGACGTCGGTCGTCAGGTGCGTCGTGGTCGACAGCATCAGCCCCGAGGGCACGGCCGAGAGCCCCAGCCACAGGAGAATCCGCTTCCAGCCGATCGCCTCGGCCTGATCCTCCACCGGGGCATCGACGACGGATGCCGCGGGCGTACTGCGCCAGCGCGCCCGCGCCGACAGCGCGACGAGCACGATCAGCCCGGCATAGCCCAGGCTCCAGCCCAGGCTCTGCGCGCGGATCGACAGCAGCGGTTCGGCGAGCAGCGGATAGGCGATCAGCCCGACGAAAGAGCCGACGTTCGAGGCAGCGTAGAGCGCCCAGGGCTCGCCCGCGCGGGGGTTCAGCGAGAACCAGCGCTGCATCAGCGGCGCCTGGGCCGAGACGAGGAAGAACACCGGCCCGATCGTCACCGCGAACAGCGCGGGCACCCACAGCACTTCCCAGCCGGGCGCGGGCGCGGGCAATGCCACCAGCGCGACGGGCAAGGTGACCGCCGCGACCACCAGCAGGATCAGGTGCAGCCTGGCCGCGCGCCGGATCGGCATCTGCCCGAGCTTGTGGGCATAGGCATAGCCCGCAAGCAGCAGCGCCTGGTAGACCAGCATCGCGCTGTTCCAGACGTTGGGCGCACCGCCGAGCCGCGGCAGCGCCATCCGCGCGACCATCGGCTGGACCAGGAACAGCAGGAAGCTGCCCGTGAGGATCGTCGCGACGAAAAGCGCGCGGTTGACCGGCGCCGGCTGTTCCGCGCTCATTGCGGGCGGGCGATCCGATAGAGCATGTGCCGCTTCAGCGGATCACCGTCGGGCACCGCGGGATGATCGAAGTCCGCATCGGGATCGCGCGTCATGCCCAGCCGTTCCATAAGCCCCCAGCTCCTCTCGTTGGCCGATACCGTGATCGCCACCACCGTCTTCGCACGCAATTCGCGCCAGGCCCAGTCCAGGCAGGCCTCGGCCGCCTCGCGCGCATAACCCTGCCCCCAGGCATCGCGCGCCAGCCGCCAGCCGATCTCGGTCTCGCGCAAAGGCGCGCGCGGCGCCATCAGGCCGCAAAAGCCGAGAAAGCGGCCGTCCTGCTTGCGCTCGACCGCCCAGAAGCAATGGCCGTGGTTGGCCTGTGCCGTGATCAGCCGATCGACCACGCTGTCACTTTCGGCGCGGCTCGCGATCGGCAGGAGGAAACGCATGACCTCGGGATCCTGCGCCATCGCCCAGAACGGCGCGCGATCACTGTCGCGCCAGCGCCGGACCAGAAGCCGATCAGTCTCGATCACGCGCCCAGCAGCCGCGCCGCGTGGGCGGCGTGGTAGGTCAGCACGCCCGAGCAGCCCGCGCGCTTGAACGCGGTCAGGGTCTCGAGCACCAGCGCATCGCGATCGCCCGAGCCGACCGTCACCGCCGCCTCGATCATCGCGTATTCGCCGCTGACCTGATAGGCGAAGACCGGCACCTCGAAGCGCTCCTTCACCCGGCGCGCGATGTCGAGATAGGGCAGGCCCGGCTTGACCATGACCGAGTCCGCGCCCTCGGCCAGGTCGAGCGCGACTTCGCGCAGCGCTTCCTCGCCGTTGGCCGGGTCCATCTGGTAGGTCATCTTGTTGCCCTTGAGCAGCCCGCCCGAGCCCACGGCATCGCGGAACGGGCCATAGAAGGCCGAGGCATACTTCGCGGCATAGGCCATGATCTGCATGTTGTGGTGGCCGGCCTCCTCGAGCGCGGCGCGGATCACGCCGATGCGGCCGTCCATCATGTCCGAAGGCGCGATGATGTCGGCGCCGGCCGCGGCCTGGTTCAGCGACTGGCCGACGAGCACTTCGACCGTGGCGTCGTTGAGCACGTAGCCGGCCTGGTCGATCAGCCCGTCCTGGCCGTGGCTGGTATAGGGATCGAGCGCGACGTCGGTCAGCAGGCCGATGCCGTCGCCCACCGCATCGCGGACCGTGCGGATCGCGCGGCACATCAGGTTGTCGGGATTGAGCGCCTCGCGCCCGTCCTCGCTGCGCCGGCCAGGCTGGGTGTTGGGAAACAGCGCCAGGCAGGGAATGCCGAGCGACACCGCTTCCTTGGCGCGCGCGGCGATGCCGTCGAGCGACCAGCGCGAGACCCCGGGCAGCGAGCCGACCGGCTCCTCGACGCCGGAGCCGTCGGTGACGAACAAAGGCCAGATCAGATCGGACGGAGACAGGTAGGTCTCGCGGTGCATCGCCCGGCTCCAGGCCGTGGCGCGCGTGCGACGGAGGCGCAGGGCGGGATAGTTCGCGGTCATGGCCGGGTGTCTAGTGCATCACGCCGGCAAATGTGAACGATTTTGCGCAACGGCCGGTGCGTGAAACGGCATCCTCCCCGGAACGGGGAGGATCTAGAGCGTCACTTCACGCCCGCATATTTCGGCGACAGCTTCTGCAGCGCCGCGCCCGGGGCGACGCCCTTGAGCTGGGCGATCTTGCCCTTGAGCGCGTCGAGCTGGCCCTTTTCCATGCCGGCAGGGGCACCCCCTACCGTCTTGAAGTTGACGCTGACCGACAGCGGATTGACCGTGCGGCCCTGCTGATAGACCTCGTAGTGGAGATGCGGCCCGGTCGAGAGCCCGGTCGAGCCGACATAGCCGATCACCTGCCCGGCCGAGACGCGCGCACCGGCCGAGACGGCGATCCGGCTCATGTGGCCGTAGCCCGAGCCGAGCCCGCCGCCGTGTTCGATGCGCACGTAGTTGCCATGGCCGCCATGACGGCCCGCGAAGGAGACCACGCCGTCGCCCGTGGCGAAGATCGGCGAACCCCAGGCCGCGCCGAAATCGACCCCCGCATGCATGCGGACATAGCCGAGGATCGGGTGACGCCGCGCGCCATAGGGTGACGTCATGCGGCCGTTGACCGGCATGATCATGCCCCCGCTCATCACCTGCGCCGGCGCCGCCATCAGGCCCCCCGTCCCCATGGCCCCGCTGTTGACGGCATCGACGAACTGGCCGTCCTTCCAGCGCACGAGTTCGGCGACCGGCTTGCCGTCGCGCTCGAGCCCCGCATAGACGAGATCGCCGACCTGGTTCTCGCCATTGGCCGAGCGCTTGTAGGCGACGATCATGTCGAACTGGTCGTTGGGCGTGACCCCGCCGTCGAGGCTGACGTGCGCGGCCAGGGTCTGGAGATATTGTTCGATCGCCTTCATCGGCGCACCCGCGGCGCGGGCCGAGCGGAACAGGCTGGCGCCGACCGTGCCGCGCACGCGCAGCGGCGTCGCGTCGACCGCCACCGGCTGGCGCGCGATGCCGAGACTGCCGTTCTGGCGCGCGATCGCGAGATCGAGATCGAAGCGCGCGCGGAAGGTGAGCTTGTCGAGCGCGCGCGGTTCGCCCGGCGCCACGCGGCTGCCGAGCGTGATGGCGAATTGGGTGCCCGCCTTGACGTCGCTCAGCGGCATGACCGCGGCGACCATCTGCGAGGCTTGGGCCGCGTCGACCAGGCCGACACCGGCGCGCTGGAGCATCTGGCCGAGGCTATCGCCCTCGCCCAGCGTCGCGACCATCTGCAGGCTCGCGCGCTCGGGTACCGCAGCGAGCGGGATCACCCGCGCGTCGGCGCGCATCGGCCGACCGCTGTTCGCCCCCAGCGCGAGCGGCGCGATTGCCTGGCTGCGCAGTTCGCGGCGCACGGCGTCGTCGGGATGGCTCGTGGTGGCGGCTTCGACCGCCGAGAAATCGGGCCAGAAGGCGAGCGCGCAGGCGCCGAGCGCGAGCATCGTGCCCATGCCACGATACCAGCGGCGGGTGCCGATCTCCTCAGCTAGGTCGTGGACGAGGTCGAGCGCGTGGAAACGCCGCTCGAACCGCTCGCGCCAAGTCGGAGGCGACGCGGGCAGCACGCGCACCGGCGGAGCCGGCTCGGCCCGCGGGCCGGCAGCGATACCGTCGAGTTCGTCGTGTGGCCTGTACAAGCGGCGAATCCCCGCGCGCGGTCCATCGGGACCGGCGATCGCTCCCCCCTGCACGATCAAGGTTAATCTTCGGCTAAATTCGGCCTGCATCCGGCTATGCACAAGGCAAGTCCTGTGTCTGAAACGCAAGGCTGTCGCATATGAACTCCGTCACCCCGGGCTTGACCCGGGGCCCCGATGCCTTTTTCCACCGCTGCGCAATTAAGCGGGATCCCGGGTCAAGCCCGGGATGACGGGGCGGGGAGCGCTGGGCGGTTCTCGACAAGCTTGCGTTGCTTAAAATTCCCTCGCAACGAAACCTGTGGATTTTGGCGCAGAGGCGGGCCGGATCATGGCCCACGGCTTGCGGGTGCCAAGTGCCGATGCCACATTGATTTTCGACATGGCCACCTATCCGCCCACACAGGCAGATTCCCGGGTCAAGGCGGTGCTGGGCCCGACCAACACCGGCAAGACCCACCTCGCGATCGAGCGCCTCTGCGCCCATTCGAGCGGCGCCATCGGTTTCCCGCTGCGCCTGCTCGCGCGCGAAGTTTACGACCGGGTCTGCGCGATCAAGGGCGAGAACAGGGTCGCGCTGATCACCGGCGAGGAGCGGATCGAGCCCAAGGACGCGCGCTGGCTGCTGTGCACGGCAGAAGCCATGCCCATCGAGCGCGACCTGGCCTTCATGGCGCTCGACGAGGCGCAGCTCGCCGCCGATCGCGAGCGCGGCCACGTCTTCACCGATCGCTTGCTCAACATGCGCGGCCGCGAGGAGACGATGCTGCTCGGCTCGTCGATCCTCGAGCCGATGGTCAAGGCGCTGGTGCCCGAGGCCGAGGTGATCACCCGCCCGCGCTTCTCGACCCTGAGCCACACCGGCGCGCTCAAGCTCAGCCGCATTCCGCCGCGCAGCGCGATCGTCGCCTTCTCGTCCGAGCAGGTCTATGCCATCGCCGAGATGCTGCGCCGCTTCCGCGGCGGCGCCGCCGTGGTCATGGGTGCGCTGAGCCCGCAGACGCGCAACGCCCAGGTCGCGCTCTACCAGTCGGGCGAGGTCGACTACCTCGTCGCCACCGATGCGATCGGCATGGGGCTGAACCTTGACGTCACCCATGTCGCCTTCGCCGGGCTCTCCAAGTTCGACGGTCAGCGCCAGCGGCGGCTGACTACGGCCGAAATGGCGCAGATCGCCGGCCGCGCCGGCCGCCACCAGCGCGACGGCACCTTCGGCACGCTTGCCGGGACGGGCAGCCACGATGCCATGTTCACCGACGAGGAGGTCTATGCGATCGAGGAGCACCGCTTCCCGCCGCTGACCCGCCTGTTCTGGCGCGAGCCCGAGCCGCGCTTCGACAGTGTCGACCGGCTGATCGCCGATCTCGAGGCACCACCGCGGTCGCCCGAACTCGTCGCCGCGCCCGAGGCGATCGATCTCGCCGTGCTCAAGCGGCTGGCCGACGATCCGGCGGTCGCCGACACCCTGCGCTCGAAGGCCGCGGTGCGTCGCTTCTGGGACGCCTGCCGCCTGCCCGACTTCCGCCACCAGGGGGTCGAGACGCACAGCCGCTTCGTCGCGCGGATCTGGGAAGACCTGCGTCGCGGCGCGCTGGGCGGCGATTACGTCGCCAGCGCGATCGCCGCGCTCGACAACGTGTCGGGCGACATCGACACCCTGCAGCACCGCGTCGCCTCGATCCGGTCCTGGGCCTATATCGCCCAGCGGCCCGACTGGGTCGTGGCCAAGGACGAGATGGCGGCGCGCGCCCGCGCGGTCGAGGCGCGGCTGTCCGACGCACTCCACGCGCGGCTGACCGAACGCTTCGTCAACCGCCGCACCGCCGTGCTGATGAAGAAGCTCGGCCCTGACGCAGCGCTGTTGCCGGTCGAACTCGCGGGCGAGCAAGTGCTCGTCGACGGCGAGGCGATCGGCGCACTCAACGGCTTCCGCTTCGTGGTCGATCCCGCGACGCGCCACAGCGATCGCAAGTTGCTGCTGGCCGCGGCCGAGCGCCATGTCCCGACCCTGCTCGCCGAGCGCGCCACCGGGCTGGCCGGCGCCTTGGGGGACGGCTCCGCAGCCTTGACCCTCGCAGCCGGCGCGATCGCCTGGGACGGCCAGATCCTCGCCCGGCTGACGCGCGGGCGCAGCCTGTTGGCACCGCAGATCGTGCCCGATCCCGCGCTGGACGCCCTGCCCGCGCCCGCGCGCAAGAGCCTGCTGGCCGCGATCGACACCTGGTTGACCGCGGCGCTGGCGCCGCTCGATCCCCTGCGCAAGCTCGAAGCCGCGACCACCGATCGCGAGGCCGGGCCCGAGCTGCGCGCGCTGCTGATCCGGCTGGTCGAGGCCGGCGGCCTGATGACGCGCGACGAATCGGGGCTCGATCGGCTCGACAAGGGCCAGCGCACGATGCTCGCGCGGCTCGGCGTGAGAGTCGGCGCGCTCGACCTGTTCCTGCCGGCCATGCTGCGACCCGCGGCGCTGGCCGCCTGGCGCGAGCTCGCCGAACGCAAGGGCGTCGCCCCCGATCCCGCGATGCCGCCGACCCTGACCGCATCGGGCCGCGCGAAACCGCCCGGCTATCGCGCGCTGGGCCAGCAGTGGCTGCGGCTCGACATGGCCGAGAAGCTGCTGCGCGACGCCCATGCCGCGCGGATCGCCGCCGGCCGCCGGCCTTTCGCGCTCGATCCGGCCAAGGCCGTGTCGATGGGGCTGACCACCGCCAGCTATGCGCAGCTGCTGCGGCTCGCGGGCTTCCAGCCGCTGATGCCGCGGGCGCTGCGCGACGGTGCGCATGGCGCGCCCGCGCCGCTGACCTGGCGCTGGCGGCCGCCGCGTCGCCAGGCCGAGCCCGAGATCCGTGCACGGCTGCGGCCCGAGGGCGCCTTCGCGGCGCTCGCCGAGCTGGTCCGGTAACGCCGTGCGCATCGACAAGCTGCTCTGGTACCTCCGCCTCGCCAAGACGCGCACGCTTGCCCAGTCCCTGGCCGAAGAGGGCCATATCCGCCTCAACAGCCGCCGCGTCGATCGTGCGCACCAGAAGGTCGCGCCCGGCGACGTGCTGACCCTGCCGCTCGGCCCGCGCGTTCGCGTTATCGAATTGCTGGTGTTGCCGACGCGCCGCGGCCCCGCGCCCGAGGCGCAGAGCTGCTACCGCGTGCTTGACGAGCCTAGCGATTTCCCCTTAGCAGCGCCGAATCGTTCCGACGCTGCCACAGAGGACCTGCAGCCATGACCTATGTCGTCACCGACCAGTGCATCCGCTGCAAGTATATGGATTGCGTGGAAGTTTGCCCGGTCGACTGCTTCTATGAGGGCGAGAACATGCTCGTCATCAACCCGAGCGAATGCATCGACTGCGGCGTCTGCGAGCCCGAGTGCCCGGCCGAGGCGATCCTGCCCGACACCGAGAGCGGTCTCGAGCAGTGGATGGAGCTCAACGCCAAGTATTCGGCGGAATGGCCCAACCTGACCTCGAAGAAGGACACGCCGCCCGACGCCGACGAGTTCAAGGGCGTCGAGAACAAGTTCGAAAACCTGTTCTCGCCCGAGCCCGGCGAAGGCGACTGATCGTCGCCTGACCACGCGGCCTCGGCCCGCGCCGGTCCCCGTTCCGCTATGAAACCACGAGGCGGGAATCCATGAGGATTCTCGCCTCTGGCAATTTTGTTACAGAGGTGCTATATAGGCTCCCGACTGCCGGGGCTTTCTGCCCGCAGATGGCAGCTGGAATCACGAAAGGCAGGGTCGCAAACAGATCGGTTGATGGGCTCATCGGACCGCGCGAAGTGATTCGCCGGCTTTTGCTGTCTCCGATCCACACGCCGTTCCAGGCGCCCTGCAGGCGAAAGGACTATACATGGCAGCCAAGGCTGACGCCTTCGACGTTGGTGATTACGTTGTTTACCCGAAGCACGGTGTGGGCCGGGTGATCGAACTGCAAAAGCAGGAAATCGCCGGTATGCAGCTCGAGCTCTATGTGCTTCGCTTCGAAAAAGAACGGATGACTCTGCGCGTTCCGGTCAACAAGGTCGAAGCCATCGGCATGCGCAAGCTGTCCTCGGACAAGACGCTGCGCGAGGCGCTCGACACGCTCAAGGGCAAGCCCAAGGTCAAGCGCACGATGTGGTCGCGCCGCGCCCAGGAATACGAAGCCAAGATCAACTCGGGCGATCTCGTCTCGATCGCCGAGGTCACGCGCGACCTATTCCGCGCCGACGACCAGCCCGAGCAGTCCTATTCGGAGCGTCAGATCTTCGAAGCCGCCTCGTCGCGCCTCGCGCGTGAGCTGGCCGCGATGGAGAAGACCGACGAGCCGGCCGCGCTCAAGAAGATCCTCGCGATCCTCAACGAGCACGCACCCAAGTACTACGAGGCCGCTCCCGCCTGAGGCAGAGCGTCCGATTGCGATCTTTCGGGATCACCGAGGGGGCCGTTCCGCAAGGAGCGGCCCTTCTTCGTTATCGGTGATCCGCTTCATAAGGGCCTCCACTGGCCGCAAATTCATGGGACGGTAAGGCCTGAACGCCTATGACCCGCGCCATGCCTCGTTCCCCTCGCCTTGCGCTGGCCGCCCTCGCCGCTTCGCTGCTCCTGTCGGGCTGCATCGCCAGCACCGCCGCGAGCATCGTCACCGCACCGGTGCGCATCGCCGGCAAGGGCGTCGACATGATGACCACCAGCCAGTCCGAGGCGGACGAGAAGCGCGGCCGCAACATGCGCAAGCAGGAAGAGCGGCTCGGCAAGCTCCAGCGCAGCTACGATCGCCACAACCGCGACTGCATGGACGGCGATCGCGAAGCCTGCGAACAGGCGCGCCTCGACTATGCGGAAATCCAGAACCTGCGCAGCAACTGGCCCTGAGGTCAGCCCCATGCGCCGCCTGACGCAAGCCGCCGCCGTCGCGCTGCTGCTGACGCTGTCGGCCTGCGGCAGCAAGACCTCGCGTCAGGACCTCGAAGCGAAGATCGCCGAGCTCGAGGACGAGAACGACCTGCTCAAGCAGCAACTCGCCGACGCGCGCCTCCAGGCCGAGGAAGCCATGATCGCCGCCGAACGGGCCAAGGCCCCCGCCACCTCTTTCGCACCACCGATGCTGCCGATGGCGCCCGAGGTGCCGCCCGACCTGTTCGTCGACGGCGGTCACGACGATCCCGACGCACCCGATCCTGCCCCACGCCGCGCTGCCGGGGCCGGTAGCAGCGCTGGTACCGGAGCGAGTGCCGGATCCGCGGCCGCAGCCGCCGCCGAAGCGGCCGAAACCGCGCGCAAGGCCTTGGCGAACTAAGCCGCCGCGCGGCGCAGGCGGTCGTTGATGGCCAGGCCGATGCCGTCTTCGGGAATCGGCGCCACCGCGATCCGCGGTGCAGCCGCCGCGGCAGCTTCGTGCAGCACCACATAGAGCCGCGCCGCCGCCTCGGCGAGATCGCCGCTGGCCGACAGCGTGACGTCACCCGCCACCGCGCCGAAGCCGATATGGAACTCGTCGGCCTGCGCCGCCTCCGCCCCCAGCCGCACCGGCTTGCCCGGCGCATAGTGGCTGGCGAGCTGGCCCGGCGCTTCGATGCCGGCTGCCGACATCGTGACGTCACTTTGACCGCCGAGCAGCACCGCGATCTGCGCCGCGGTGATCGGGCCCGGACGCAGCACCTGCCAGCCGCCATCGGCGCGCAGGGCGACGATCGTCGATTCGATGCCCGCTTCGCAGGCGCCGCCATCGAGCACCAGATCGAGCTTGCCCGCGAGCGAGGCGGCGACGTGCGCGGCAAGCGTCGGGCTCACCGCACCGCTGCGGTTGGCCGAAGGCGCCGCCAGCGGTAGCCCCGCCGCGGCCAGCACCGCGCGCATGACCGGATGTGCGGGACAGCGCAGCGCCACGGTCGGCAGGCCCGCGGTCACCGCCGCAGCCAGTGGCGCCTCGGCGCGGCGCGGCAGGACCAGAGTCAGCGGTCCCGGCCAGAAGGCTTCGGCCAGCGCCTCGGCGCGCACGTCGAGCACGGCCAGGCGCCCGGCCTGCTCCAAATCCTCGACGTGGACGATCAGCGGATTGAAATCGGGCCGCCCCTTGGCGCGATAGATTGCCGCGACCGCATCATCGCTGTCGGCGCGCGCGGCGAGGCCATAGACGGTCTCTGTCGGCAGCGCGACGAGTCCGCCGGCGCGCAGCGCCGCGGCGGCGCTGGCGATCCCCGCGGCGTCGGCCGGATGGATCGAGGCTTGGCTGTTGCCCGTCATGGCTCGCCGCTATAGGCCTTGGCCCCCTAAAGCCAAGAAAAAGGCATCAGGCCGAGGAACCGTCGAAATGGATTTCACGCCCCCCACCCCCGACCAGATCTTCGCGCTCAAGGTCAACGCCGGCATCGACGAGCTCGCGGCGCACGACCGCTTCGCCGCCGCCAGCGCCGACATGGTCGAGGCGATCGCCGAGGGCATCGGCCAGTTCGCCCAGGGCGAATGGGCGCCGCTGAGCCGGATCGGCGATCTCGAGGGTGCCAGGCTCGAGAACGGTGTCGTGCGCCTGCCCGCGGGCTATGCCGAGGCCTACCAGGGCTTCGTCGCAGCCGGTTGGGGCGCGGTCTCGGCACCCGAGGCCTTCGGCGGCCAGGGCCTGCCCTATGCGCTCGCCTGCTGTACCTTGGAAACGCTGGGCGCGGCCAATTTCGCCTTCACCCTGCTGCCGATGCTGACCGTCGGCGCGATCGAGGCGATCGACCATCACGGCAGCGCCGACCAGAAGGCGCTCTACCTGCCCAAGCTGATCAGCGGCGAATGGTCGGGCACGATGAACCTGACCGAACCGCAGGCCGGCAGCGACGTCGGCGCCTTGCGCACCACCGCGACGCCGATCGCCGACGGACCGCACGCGGGCAAGTACAAGATCAAGGGCACCAAGATCTTCATCACCTTCGGCGAGCACGAGCTGGCCGGCAACATCGTCCACCTGGTTCTCGCGCGCCTGCCCGGCGCGCCCGCGGGATCGCGCGGCATCTCGCTGTTCCTCGTCCCCAAGTACCTGCCGAAAGAAGACGGCACGCCGGGGCCGCGCAACGATCTCAAGGTCGTCAGCCTCGAGCACAAGATGGGCATCCACGCCTCGCCGACCTGCGTCATGTCCTATGGCGACAACGACGAGTGCCTGGGCGAGATCGTCGGCGCCGAGAACGGCGGCCTGCGCGCGATGTTCACGATGATGAACTCGGCGCGGATCAACGTCGGCAGCCAGGGCGTGCAGGTGGCCGAGGCCGCAACCCAGCGCGCCATGGCCTATGCGCGCGAGCGCGTGCAGTCGGCGCGCGCCGGCTCGCCCGACAAGAGCCCCGTGGCGATCATCGAGCATCCCGACGTGCGGCGCATGGTCCTGCGCATGCGCGCGCTGACCGAAGCGTCGCGCGCGCTGCTCTATTACACCGCCGGCCAGGTCGATCGCGGCACTCTGGGCGACACGGCCGCGCAGATGCGCGCCGAACTGCTGGTGCCGCTGATCAAGTCTTGGGGCACCGACGTCGGCTGCGAGGTCGCCTCGATCGGCGTCCAGGTCCACGGCGGCATGGGCTTCATCGAAGAGACCGGCGCCGCGCAGCACTATCGCGACGCGCGCATCACGCCGATCTACGAAGGCACCAACGGTATCCAGGCGGCCGACCTCGTCACGCGCAAGCTCGGCCTGGAGAACGGCGGCGTGCTGGCCGCGCTGATGGCCGAGATCGCCGGCGATGCGGGTGACGTCACGACGCTGGCCGAACTGGCCAAGGCCTGCGCAGCAGTGGGCGAATGGATGACCGGCAGCGCCAGCCTCGACGACAGGCTCGCGGGTTCGGTGCCGTTCCAGACGATGTGCGCGGTCGCGGTCGCCGGCTGGCAACTGCTGCGCCAGAGCCGCGCGGCCGAGACAGAAGGCGCGCCCGGCCGGATCGCACGGAGCAAGCCCGTGATCGCCCGCTATTTCCTCTCGCGCGTGGTTCCCGAAGCGCTCGGCCTCCAGGCCGCCGCCACGGCCGGCGCGGCGCTGCTCTACGAACTCGATAGCGAAAGCCTGACTGCATGACTCTCGATCAGGGCGAACCGCTCGCCCGTATTGCCGATGCCCTCGAACGTCTGGCTCCCCCGGCACCGCCCGCGACCGACTGGCTCGCCTACCCCGCCTATGTCTGGGACCGCCAGGGTGCGCGCGCGGTCGAGGCGATCCACGCGCCGGCGCTGCCCCTGCTCCAGGGCATCGACGCGCAGAAGGAGACGGTCACCGCCAACGTCGCGCGGCTCGCCGCGGGCCATGCCGCGCACGACATGCTGCTGTGGGGCTCGCGCGGCATGGGCAAGTCGGCGCTGATCCGCGCGAGCGTGGTCGCCGCGCAGGCGGCCCATCCGGGCGGCATCGCGCTTGTCCAGGTCGCGCAGGACGCGATGGCGGCGATCGCCGGACTGTTCACCGGTCTCGGCAAGATCGACCGGCGCTTCCTCGTCTATATCGACGATCTCGGCTTCGAGGACGGCGACGGCGGCGGCCCGCGCCTGCTGCGCTCATGGCTCGAAGGTGGGGTCGAGGCACGTCCGGGCAACGTCCGCCTGGCGGTGACGTCAAACCGCCGCGCGATCGTGCCGCGCCACGCCAGCGAGCAGGACGACCCGCTCAATCCGCGCGATGCGGTCGACGATCGGCTGGCGCTGGCCGATCGCTTCGGCCTGTCGGTGGGCTTCCACAATTGCAACCAGGACGACTACCTGGCGATCATCGCCGGCTATGCCGCGCATTTCGGGCTCTCGTTCGAGGCCGCCGACGCACTCGAATGGTCGCGCCGCCGCGGCCAGCGCTCGGGCCGCGTCGCCTGGCACTACGTCACCGAACTGGCCGGACGCGCGGGGACGGCGATCTAGCGGCAGAGTGGGAAGTTCCTCCCCTGCAAGGGGAGGTGGCAGGCCCGTAGGGGCTGACGGAGGGGTGTCCCCGTCTCCGAGAGGGTTACACCCCTCCACCACCAGCTTCGCTGGCGGTCCCCCTCCCCCTACAGGGGAGGATCGGGTCAGCCCCTACTTCTGCTCCATCGAGTTCTGCGCCTCGCCGAGCTTGGCCTCGAACTGCGCCTCGGGATCGCTGAGTCCCTTCTGCACGGGCATCGGCGCGGTCACCACCGGCTTGGGCGCGATCGACGGAGTCGCGCCCGGCGCCACGACGCGCCAGATCACGCCCGCGGTGTCGTCGCTGACGAGCAGCCCGCCGGGCTTGTCCCAGGCCAGCCAGACCGGGCGACCGTGGGTCTTGCCGTCACCGGCGAGGAAGTCGGTCAGCACGGGCAGCGGCTTGCCCAGCGGGTTGCCGTTGGCGTCGAACTTGACGAAGACCACATCGTAGCCGGCGAAAGGCTTGCGGTTCCACGAGCCGTGGCGCGCGATGAAGGCGCCGTTGGCATAGGCCGGGCCCATGACGTTGCCGCCGGTCGAGAACAGCAGCCCGAGCGAGGCGGTATGCGCGCCCAGCGCGAATTCGGGCTTGCGCGTATATTCGGTCAGGTAGTCGGGCATCGGCTCCTTGACGCGCCAGTCGATCACATCCTTCCAGTAGACCCAGGGCCAGCCGTACTGCGCGCCGACGGGGACGTTGGTCAGATAGTCGGGCACGAGATCGGGGCCGAGCTGGTCGCGCTCGTTGACCGTGGTCCAGAGCTCGCCGGTCGAGGGGTTCCAGGCGAGGCCGTTGGGATTGCGCAGGCCGGCCGCGTACTGGCGGCGGCTGCCGCTGGCGAGGTCGATCTCCCAGATCGCCGCGCGGCCGGTCTCGGCGGCCATGCCGTTCTCGCCGATGTTCGAGGCCGAGCCCACGGCGACGTAGAGCTTCTTGCCGTCCTCGCTGAGCAGCAGGTTGCGCATCCAGTGGTTGCCGCCACCAGGCAGGTCCATCAGCTTCTTCGGCGCCCCGGCCAGGGTGGTGGCGCCGGGCGTGAAGTCGAAGGCCAGCACGGCATTGTGGTTGGCGACGTAGAACTTGCCGTCGCGCCAGGCCATGCCCGAGGGCGAATCGAGGTCTTTCTCGCGGAACACCGAGCGCTGCTCGGCCTTGCCGTCGCCGTCGGCGTCGCGCAGCAGGACGATATTGTTCGGCGACGGCGCCCCCGCGCCGACCCGGCCCATGAACAGCTTCATGAACCAGCCGGTGATCCCCCCGCCCTCGCGCGGCGGGCTGTTGGTCTCGGCGACGAGCACGTCGCCGTTGGGCAGCGCCAGCAGGGTGCGCGGATGATCGAGCCCTTCGGCGAAGCGTGCGACGGCGAGGCCCTGCGCCGGCTTCGGCGCCTCGTTGGCCTTCCAGCCGATCGTCTCGGCAAGGCCGACGCTGGGAATGCGCTCGACGTCGGCCTCGACCAGCAGCGGATCCTTGCCCGTGGTCGCGTCGCTCGGGCGATCGGACGGATTGCCGTGACGCACCCAGAGGAAGAAGCCCAGGAGAAGGACGAGGATCACGCCGAGCGTGATGAGCGGCTTGCGCAGACGAGGGTTCATGCGGGAAGAAATAGAGCCCGCGCGGTTAGGTTGCGAGCGGAAAGATTGGGGGTGAAAGTCGATATAGATCCTCCCCTGCAAGGGGAGGATTATTATATTTTAATTCAACAACTTATATCCCACCACCGGTCAGACGCTGGCAGATCAGGTCGAGCTGGTCGAGCGTGCGATAGCGGATCGTCACCGCGCCCGAGCGTGGATCGGCGTCGGCCAGGATCTTGACCGGCAGGCCGAGGAATTCCTCGAGATGGCCCTGGACCGCGGCAATGTCGGCATCGTCGGCCGAGCTGCGTTCGGCGCGTGCGGTGCGCGGCGTGCTCGGCGCCGAATCCCCGCGCGTCTGCTTGCGCACGAGCTTTTCGACCTCGCGCACCGACAGCTGCTTCTCGACCGCCGAGGCCGCGAGCGCTTCGGCCCCGTCGGCACCGATCAGCGCGCGCGCATGGCCCATCGACAGCTTGCCGATCTCGACCAGCGACATCACGCTTTCGGGCAGCAGCAGTAGGCGCTGGATATTGGCGACGTGGCTGCGGCTCTTGTCGACCATGCGGGCGATCTCGGCCTGGGTCAGGCCCTCGCTCTCGGCGAGACGGTGATAGGCGCGCGCTTCCTCGATCGGATTGAGATCCTCGCGCTGGAGGTTCTCGATCAGCGCCAGCGCCATGACCTCGCGCTCGGACAGGTCGCGGACGATCGCCGGCATCTCGTGCAGCCGCGCCTTCTGCGCCGCGCGCCAACGCCGCTCGCCTGCCACCAATTGATAGCGTCCGCCCGCCAGCGGCCGGACGATGACCGGCTGGATCACGCCGCGCTGCGCGATCGAGGCGGCCAGTTCCTCGAGCGCCGCTTCGTCGAAATGACGGCGCGGCTGTTCGGGGTGCGGCTCGATGTCGGAAACCGCCAGAGTCGCCAGGCCGCTCTTCACCGGCGCCGTGGCCGTGCCCCCCTCACCGCGCACCGGCGCGACGACGGGTTCCTCGCGGCGCGTCTCGCCCATCAGCGCGCCAAGCCCGCGACCGAGCGCGGGCGGCTTCTTCTTGGCGGCCGGCGCGGTGATGCGGACGACGGGTTCCTCGCTCATGCGGCTTTCCTCTGTTCGGGCAGCCGGGCGATCAGTTCGCGCGCCAGGGCCATATAGGCGCGGCTGCCCGCGCAGGCGTGATCGTAGACGAGCGCAGGCAGGCCATGGCTCGGTGCTTCGGACAGGCGCACGTTGCGCGGGATCGTCGAATCGAACACCAGCCCGCCCAGGCATGAGCGCACGTCGTCGGCGACCTGGTCGGTCAGGCGGTTTCGGCGATCGAACATGGTCAGCGCGACGCCGATGATGCCGAGATCGGGATTGAACCGCTGCTGCACGCGTTCGACCGTCTGGAGCAGCTGGCTCAGGCCTTCGAGCGCGAAGAACTCACACTGCAGCGGCACGAGCAGGGTATCGGCCGCGGTCAGCGCATTGAGCGTCAGCAGGCCCAGCGACGGCGGGCAATCGATGAAGGCGATGTCGTAGCCGTTCTCGCGCGCCAGCGCATTGCGCAGGCGATCGGTGCGATTCTCGACCGCGACGAGTTCGACCTCGGCGCCCGATAGGTCGACCGTCGCGGGCAGGATGTCGAGGCCGGGGATCGCTGTCGGCATCACGCATTCGGCCACGGTCGCTTCGTCGACGAGCAGGTCGTAGGACGAACGCAGCCGGTCGGCTGCGGCGATGCCGATCCCGGTCGAGGCGTTGCCCTGCGGATCGAGGTCGATCAGCAGGGTCTTCCAGCCGGTCGCGGCCATGGCCGTGGCGATGTTGATTGCGGTGGTGGTCTTGCCCACCCCGCCCTTCTGATTGGCGATGGCTACGCGAATCACGAAGCTTTTCCCTTCCGAATCGGCTTGGCCGATCCCTGCAATGTCCCGGTGATGACGCCGGCTTCGGGATCGGTCAGCGATTGTTCCACGTGGAACATATGATGCCATCCGCGAAGCATCTCTAATTCTTGCTTCGCCGACCGGCCCTTGGGCAACAGCCAGATCGTGTCGCTTGTGGAAAATCGTGCGGATAGTTCCAGCAATCGGTCGAGTGGGGCGAAAGCCCGTGCCGATATGACCGCCGCGTGTCGGCTTGGCACATCCTCAAGCCGCGCGCCGTGCACCTGCACATGCGTCAGCTGCAAGTCGGCAGCGGCGCGTTCGAGCCATTCGATTCGGCGCTTGCGCGATTCGACGAGCAGAACCTCGCACTCGGGGCGCAGCGCCGCGATGACCAGGCCTGGGAAACCCGCCCCGGTCCCGAGATCGAGCCACGGCGATGTTCCACGTGGAACACGCGTCAGCAGCTGCGCGCTATCGACGATATGCCGGCGCCAAACCTCGCCAAGACTCGCGGCCGAGACGAGGTTCTGTCGCTGGTTCTCATCGGCCAGCAGTTCGACCAGACGCTCGAGCCGCGCCATGCCAGCCGCGTCGCATTCGGGTAGCTGTCGCAGCCAATCCTTGGCCTGCGCTTCCGTCTCGATCATGCCGCAAGCCTGCGCGCATGGACGAGCAGCGCGGCGAGCGCCGCCGGGGTGACTCCCGCCACGCGTCCCGCCGCGGCCAATGTCGCGGGCCGGGCCTTGCCCAAGCGCTCGACCATTTCGCGCGACAGGCCGGGGATCGCGGCATAGGGAAAATCGTCGCCGAGCGGCAGAGCCTCGCTCGCGCGCAGATCGCGCAGCTCGGCAGCCTGGCGCGCAAGGTAGGGCGCATAGGCGGCGTCCTCGGCGACCTCCTCGGCGAGATCTCCATCGACCAGCAGCGCAGTGTCGATCCACGGCGTCAGGCTCTGCATGTCGATCGCTTCGAAGCGCAGCCAGTCGCGCAGCGACTGGCGCCCGGCATCGATCTTCACCGGCAAGCCCTCGGCGGCGAGTACCGATCCGGTCACCTCGCGATCGAGCGCGGCCGACAGCTGGGCCCTCGCCTCCTCGCGGCGGTTGAACCAGGCGGCACGCTCGGCACCGACACAGCCCGCGGCGATTGCGAGCGGCGTCAACCGGGTACTGGCATTGTTGGCCCGCAAACGCAGACGATATTCGGCACGCGCGGTCAGCATGCGATAGGGCTCGCTCACGCCCTGCAGGGTCAGGTCGTCGATCATCACCGCCATATAGGAGTTCGCGCGATCGAGCGCCGCGGGTTCGCGACCGAGCACCGCCGCCGCGGCATTCATCCCGGCGACGAGGCCTTGCGCGGCGGCTTCCTCATAACCGGTCGTGCCGTTGATCTGCCCCGCGCAATAGAGCCCGGGGATCGCGCGGACCTCTAGGCTGTGGCGCAAGGCGCGCGGATCGATGTGATCGTATTCGACCGCATAGCCGGGCACGACCATGTCGACCGTCTCGAGCCCCTCCATCGTCCGCAGCATCGCCAGCTGGACGTCGGCGGGCAGCGAGGTGCTGATGCCGTTGGGATAGACCAGATGCGTGTCGAGGCCTTCGGGTTCGAGGAATATCTGGTGACCGTCGCGATCGGCGAAGCGGTGGATCTTGTCCTCGATCGACGGGCAATAGCGCGGACCCGAAGCGCCGATCGCGCCGCTGAACAAGGGCGAGCGATGGAGGTTGTCACGGATGACCTGGTGGCTGGCTTCGTTGGTCCGCGTGATTGCACAGAACACTTGCGGGTTCACACGGCCTCCGCCGAGCGGCGACATCGTCCAGGGATCGAGATCCGAAGGCTGTTCGTCGAGCCGCGCCCAGTCGATCGTGCGTCCGTCGAGCCGCGGCGGCGTGCCGGTCTTGAGCCGCGCCATCGGCAGGTCGGCGGCGCGTAGCTGCGCCGCGAGCACCTGGGCCGAGGCCTCGCCGATGCGGCCGCCGGTCATCCGCTCCTCGCCGCGGAACAGGGTGCCGCCGAGGAAGGTGCCCGTGCAGAGCACGACCGCGGGTGCCGCGAGCTCGGTGCCGTCGGCGAGCTTCAGCCCGGCGACGCGCTCGCCCGCCAGGACCAGTTCGGCCGCCTCGCCCGCTATCAGGGTGAGATCGCCCTGCTGGCCGAGCAGCGACTGGATCGCCGCCTTGAAGCGCTTGCGGTCGGCCTGGACTCTTGGCCCCTGCACCGCACTGCCCTTCGAGCGGTTGAGCATGCGATAATGGATCGCGCCGGCGTCGGCGGCGCGCGCGATCAGGCCGTCGAAGGCATCGACCTCGCGCACGAGGTGGCCCTTGCCGAGACCGCCGATCGCGGGGTTGCAGCTCATCGCGCCGATCGCCTCGAGATCGAACGAGACCAGCGCCGTGCGCGCGCCCATGCGCGCGGCGACAGCCGCCGCCTCCACGCCGGCATGGCCGCCGCCGATCACGATGACATCGAAAGACTGCATGGCCCGCCCTTACCCGAGCCGCGGACTCGGGTCAAAGCCCCGATCGCCCATGATCGTATGTCGCATGTTCCACGTGGAACAGTTGCGCTCACTTGCCGATGCAGAAGCGTCCGAACAGCGCGTCGAGCATGTCCTCGGTGGTCGCGCGGCCGATCAGCGCGTCGAAGGCCACGCGCACCAGACGCAGATTTTCCGCGACGATCAGAGGATCGCGCGAGCTCTGAGCATCGGCGAGCCCGGCGCGCGCCTGGGCCAGCAGCGCATGCTGTCGCCGGTTGAGCGCCGCCTCGCCGGGCTTGGGCAAACGATCGCGCGCGGTGCCGACGAGATCGCCGCGGAGCGCGTCGACCCCCTCGCCGGTCAGCGCCGAAACGCGATGCCGCGGTGCGAGCTTGGCTGCATGATCGGTGCGATCGGATTGCGGCTCGATCTCCCAGGCGCCATCGGGTCCTTCGGCTTCATCGCCGAGCCACAGCACGAGGTCGGCCTGGTCGAGCTCGCCGCGCGCGCGTTCGACGCCGATCGCCTCGATCGCATCGCCGGCCTCTTCTCGCAGCCCGGCCGTATCGACGAAGAGGAACGGCACCCCCGCGATCGCCACCGGACGCGTGAGCACGTCGCGCGTGGTGCCGGCGATCGGCGCGGTAATCGCAGCCTCGCTTTCGACCAATGCATTGAACAAGGTCGACTTGCCCGCATTGGGCGGCCCGGCGAGCACGACACGGAAGCCTTCGCGCAACGCCTCGGCGCGCGGCCGTGCGAGCCAGTCGCCGATCTCACCGCCAAGCGCTTCGAGCCGCGCGGCGAAGTCCTCGGGCAGGACCGCGACGTCGTCCTCGTCGGCAAAGTCGAGCACGGCCTCGACCGCCGCCGAAGCCGTCAGCACGCGCTCGCGCCAGCCCTCGACTTCCCGCGAAAACGATCCGCCCGCCATGGCCAGCGCCGAACGACGCTGGAGTTCGGTTTCGGCCGAGAGCAGATCGGCCAGCCCTTCGGCCTCGGCGAGATCGATGCGGCCATTGGCAAACGCACGGCGCGTGAACTCGCCGGGTTCCGCGCGCCGCAGACCCAAGGCCGCGAGCGCGACCTCGACCGCGGCGATCACCGCCCTGCCCCCATGGCAATGCAGCTCGACCGTGTCCTCGCCGGTGGCCGTGCCCGGCCCGGGCAGCCAGAGCACCAGCGTTTCGTCGAGCACGGCGCCGGTACGGTCGTGCAAGCGACGGAATGCGGCACGGCGAGGCGGTGTCAAGCTGCCCGCGAGCGCGGCCAGCGTATCGCCTGCCATTGGGCCGCTGATGCGAACGACACCAATCGCCGCCGGCGGCGCACCGCTCGACAGCGCGAAGATCGTATCGGTCATGGCCGATGCAGCTTCACGGGAAACAGCGTTACTTCTTCGCGCCGACTCCGCCGGCCGACAGGAACTGTTCGAACAGCTTCATGCCCATCTGGCCCATCGGCGCGAGCTGCTTCGCATATTCCTGCAGCTGCTCGAAGCTGCCCACGCCCTGCATCGCCTTCATCGTCGCGTCGACATAGGCCTCGTTGGCCTTGCTGACGTCGGGCAGGCCCAGGAACCGCCGCGCTTCCTCGGGCGAACAATCGATCTCGACGTTGACTTTCATGACGCTTCCTCGGGGCTTTGCGCAGATGCAGCATGGGTGACACACGCCCTTGGCAAAGTCCACCGCCGGGGCCTAGGAATAGCGCGAGAGATACCCCCCGCAGGAGAGCCACGATGACGACCAACACGACGATCCCGACGCTCGATGGCGCCGGCACCATCCCTGCCTATGTTGCGAAGCCCACGGGCACGCCGCGCGGGGCGATCATCGTCATCCAGGAGATTTTCGGGGTCAATCCGGGGATCGAGAAGAAGGTCAACGACTGGGCGGCCCAGGGTTATCTCGCCGTCGCGCACGACGTGTTCTGGCGGCAGAAGCCCGGCATCGAACTCGATTCCGACGTGCCCGAACAGTTCCAGGAGGCCGTCGGCTACATGATGAAGCACGACTTCGATCTGGGCATCCAGGACGTCGAAGCCGTGATCCACTGGATCCGCCGCGAAGCCGGTGTCGCCAAGGTCGGCCTGGTCGGCTTCTGCATGGGCGGCAAGGTCGCCTACATGGCCGCCGCGCGCACCGACATCGATGCCTCGGTCGGCTACTACGGCGTCGGCATCGACCAGATGCTCAATGAATCGCACGCGATCGCCAAGGCGCTGCTGCTCCACGTACCCACGGCCGACGGTTTCGTCCCGCCCGAGGCGCAGAAGGCGATGCACGAAGGCCTCGATGACAATCCGCACGTCACGCTCTACGACTACGAAGGCCTCGACCACGGCTTCGCCGCCGAACACGGCGTCCGCCGCAACGACGAAGCGGCCAAGCTCGCCGACAAGCGCACGGCCGAGTTCTTCGCGCAGCACCTGGGCTAACCAGCGCCAGCATCCTTCGACAAGCTCAGGATGAGCGGAATTTGGATCGACCTCCTTCCCGCTCGTGCTGAGCTTGTCGAAGCACCAAACACGACAGAGGCGTAAAGATGACCCAGCCCTGGCGCATGGTGGTCCGCAAGTTCGGTGGGCCCGAAGTGATCGAACGCGAGGATTTCGACCCCGGCCAGCCCGGCCCAGGCGAAGTGCTGGTCGCGAGCGAGGCGATCGGTCTCAACTTCATCGACACCTATTTCCGCACCGGCCTCTACGATGCCCCCTTCCCCATCGCGCTCGGCTCGGAGAGCGTCGGCAAGATCGTCGCTCTGGGCAGCGGGGTGAACGGCTTCGCTTTGGGCGATCGCGTCGGCTCGGTTTCGGCGCCTGGGGCTTATGCGACGCACCGGATCCTGCCCGCCGATCGCATTGTCGCGATCCCCGACGGCATATCCTCCGAAGACGCGGCGGCGACGATGCTCAAGGGTTTCACCGCCTGCTATCTCGCCGAGGACACGATCGCGCTGAAGCCCGGTCAGGTCGCGCTGGTCCATTCGGCTGCGGGCGGCGTCGGTTCGATTCTCGTGCCCTGGCTCCGCGACAAGGGCGTGGTGGTGATCGCCCATGCCGGTACGCCCGAAAAGGCCGCGAGCGTCAACGCTGACCATAGCCTGACGGGATCGTTTACCGATCTGGTACAGCAGGTGCGATCCATTGTGCCGAATGGGGTCGACGTGGTCTACGACGGCGTCGGCAAGGATTCGTGGTCAGCCTCGCTCGCCTGCCTCGCACGGCGCGGGCTGATGGCCAGCTATGGCAATGCCTCGGGCGCGGTGCCGCCGGTGAGCCTGCTCGAGCTGATGCGCGGCGGCTCGCTCTATGCGACGCGGCCAACCCTGGCCGACTACATCGCCACCCCCGAGGCGCTCGCGCATACCGCCGAGCGACTGTTCGATCGCATGCGTCGCGGCGTGGTCAAGGCCGTGATCGGCCAGCGCTTCGCCCTAGCCGACGCGGCGGAATCGCACCGGGCGTTGGAAGCAAGGCAGACCACGGGATCGACGGTGCTGGTTCCGTAGGAATGCGAGAGCAATAAACCAAACCCGCTCGTGCTGAGCTTGTCGAAGCACCATACCCAACGGTTGCGCCAACACCCTTCGACAAGCTCAGGGTGAGCGGGGTTGGGGTTTGTAATTGCGGTCGCAGATACAAAAAGGGGCGCCCGAAGCGCCCCTTTCCTTTTATCCGAAGACGTAAGGCGTGACTTCCGCCCAGCCGTCGATGATCATCTTCACCGCGACGTAGAGGATCACCGCGAGGCCGATCCAGCCGATCCAGCGATAGCGCTCGATGTACTTGGCGATGATGTTCGCCGCGACGCCCATCAGCGCGACCGCGAAGATCAGGCCGACGATGAGGATGCCCGGATGCTCGCGCGCCGCACCGGCGACCGCGAGCACGTTGTCGAGGCTCATCGAGACGTCGGCGACCGCGACCGCCCAGGCGGCCGAGGCGAAGCTCTTCGAGGCGGTCAGGCCCGACTTCTCGTCGCCCTCGATCTCGGGCGAGCCCGGCGACTGTTCGGCGCCGCTATGGCCCTGGATATCGCGGTACATGCGCCAGGCCACCCACAGCAGCAGGACGCCACCTGCCAGGACGAGACCGACGATGCCGAGCAGCCAGGTCACGGTCAGCGCGAAGATCACGCGCAGCACCAGCGCGGCGAGCACGCCGATGGCGATGACCTTCTTGCGCTGCGAATCCGGCAGACCCGCCGCCAGCGCGCCGACGACGATCGCATTGTCGCCGGCGAGGACGATGTCGATCATCAGCACCTGCGCGAAGGCCGCGAGCGCGGTCGGCGTGCCGATATTGGCGAAATCCCTGACGATCAGGTCCCAGATGTTGCCCGTCGTGAGATCGGGTGCGGCGGCCGAAGCCGCCGCGGCGAGAAGAGCCAGATCCATCATTTACTGGTTCATCGTCGCGAAGAAGTCCTCGTTGGTCTTCGAGTCCTTCATCTTGTCGAGCAGGAATTCCATCGCGTCGATCGTGCCCATGTTCATCAGGATGCGACGCAGGACCCACATCTTCGAGAGCTGATCCTTGGGAACCAGCAGCTCTTCCTTGCGGGTGCCCGACTTGCCGATGTCGAGCGCCGGGAAGATGCGCTTGTCCGAAACCTTGCGATCGAGGACGATTTCCGAGTTACCGGTGCCTTTGAACTCTTCGAAGATAACCTCGTCCATGCGGCTGCCCGTATCGATCAGGGCCGTGGCGATGATCGAGAGCGAACCGCCCTCCTCGATGTTTCGAGCCGCACCGAAGAAGCGCTTGGGGCGCTGCAGGGCGTTGGCGTCGACACCGCCGGTCAGGACCTTGCCTGAGCTCGGCACCACGGTGTTGTAGGCGCGGCCGAGACGCGTGATCGAGTCGAGCAGGATGACGACGTCGCGCTTGTGCTCTACGAGGCGCTTGGCCTTCTCGATCACCATTTCGGCGACCTGGACGTGGCGCTGTGCGGGTTCGTCGAAGGTCGAGGAGATGACCTCGCCCTTCACCGAGCGCTGCATGTCGGTGACTTCCTCGGGGCGTTCGTCGACCAGCAAGACGAGCAGGAACACCTCGGGGTGGTTGTCGGTGATGGCCTTGGCCATGTTCTGCAGCAGCACGGTCTTACCCGTGCGCGGCGGCGCGACGATCAGCGCGCGCTGGCCCTTGCCCTGCGGGCTGATCAGATCGATGACGCGCGCCGACTTGTCCTTGCTGGTCGGATCCGAGGTGTCGAGCACCAGCCGTTCCTCGGGATAGAGCGGCGTCAGGTTGTCGAAGTTGACGCGATGGCGGACGGCGTCGGGATCGTCGAAGTTGACCGCGGTCAGCTTGGTAATCGCGAAATAGCGCTCGCCATCCTTAGGCGCGCGGACTTCGCCTTCGACCGTGTCACCCGTGCGCAGGCCCCATTTGCGGACCTGGTTCGGCGAGACGTAGATGTCGTCGGGGCCGGCCAGATAGTTCGATTCCGGGCTACGCAGGAAGCCGAAGCCGTCGGGCAGGACCTCGATCGTGCCGAGGCCCATAATTTCCTCGCCGTCTTCCGCCACTTCCTTGAGGATGGCGAACATCAGGTCCTGGCGGCGCAGGGTCGAGGCACCCTCGATCTCGAGCTCTTCGGCCATTTCGACCAGCTCGGCAGCGGTTTTCTTTTTCAGTTCTTTGAGATGCATTGTGAGTCCGATTTGCGGATGTTTGAGCGTCTGGATGGCCGGCCGATCGAAGGGCTTGGAGAAAGCGGATCGCGAAGGCGCAGAAAATCGCCGTCGACTGCCGGTAGAGACGATGTCTCACATAGGTCCGGGCGGCGCCGACGTCAATCGGCCGCGCGCCGAACTAGGGCTTCGCTGCGGTGGGTCCGGCGGGGTCGGTCTTCCCGGTCTCGGGCGCGTCGCCCAGGCTCGACAGGTACTTGCCGCGTTCCTCGGCCTCGGCGCTGCAGCGCTCGATGTCGGCGGTAAGCAGGGCCGAATAGCCAGGCGCGGTGACGAGGTTGGTCACTTCGCTGCGCAGATCGGCATCGGGCCGCCGGGCATAGAGCTTGCCGAGGAAATACATGACGATCGCCTGCATGCCGGCCTTGTCCTCGGCCGGGATCGAAGCATCGTCCTGGGCATCACCGGCCACGACGAGGTAGGCCGACATACAGCGGAGGTCCAAGTCCTTCGAAAAGGGCACCTGATTGGCCGCCGCAGCGGCGAGCAGGAACGAAAACATCGGCTAGACCCCTTCGGAACGGCTGGCTTCAGAACGGCCAATTTCAGAACGGCTTGACCACGACCAGCACGACGATCAGCGCTGCGGCGATACCCGGCACTTCGTTGAGCAGACGCAGCTTCTTGCCCGTCAGTTTCCAGTGGCCTTGCGCCAGGGCCTTGGCATAGCCGGCCAGCCAGACGTGATAGGCGGTCAGCGCCAGGACCAGCGCCAGCTTGGCGTGGAACCAACCCTGCGAAAAGGCCCCGATCGACATGGCCAGCGCCAGGCCGAGCACCCAGACCACGGTCAGCGCCGGCCAGAGGATGATCTTGAGCAGCTTGCGCTCGCGATCGATCCACAGCTTCTCCTCGGGCGAACCCGGCTCGGCCTCCTGGTGATAGACGAAATAGCGCGGCAGCATGAACAGCCCGGCCATCCAGAAGATCACGAAGATGATGTGGCCGGCCTTGAGCCAGAGATAGGTCATCGCGAGAGCCTGTTGCATGGCCCGACCATAGCCGGGGCTTAGGGACGCCGCCAGCCGCGCACGAGCGCGAGCAATTGCTCGACGTGTTCGATCGGCGTGTGCTGGCCGATGCCGTGGCCGAGGTTGAACACGTGCGGGCGATCGGCGAACGCATCGAGGATCCGGCGCGCCTGGATGTCGATCTCCGATCCACCGGCCTCGAGCAGCAGCGGATCGAAATTGCCCTGGACCGGCAGGCCTTCGGGCAAGGCCTTAGCCGCCCACAGCGGATCGATCGTTTCGTCGAGGCCCAAGGCATCGACGCGGGTTTCGCGCGCATAGGCGGGCAGCTTCTCGCCGGCGCCCTTGGGGAAACCGATGATCGGCAGCTCGGGGAAACGGCGCCGGAGCGCGGTGACAATCGCCGCATTGGGTGCGATCACCCAGCGCTCGAACTCGCTCGGCGCCAGGCTGCCCGCCCAGCTGTCGAACAGCTGCACCGCCTCGGCCCCGGCGGCGACCTGGCCGGCGAGATATTCGACGGTGACCGCGATGATCGCGTCGATGATCGCCTGGAAGGCTTGCGGATCGCGATAGGCCAGCGCGCGCGTGACGTGCTGGTCGCGGCTGCCCTCGCCCGCGACCATGTAGGTGGCCACGGTCCAGGGACTGCCGGCAAAGCCCAGGAGGGTCCTTCCAGAGCCGAGTCCGGCGCGGACCTTGGTCACGGTCTCGTAGATCGGCGAAAGGCGCTCAGGGACGGCACTGAGGGCTTCCAGCGAGCTGTCGACGAGCTTGGGCGAGAGCCGAGGCCCCTCGCCCGCCAGGAATTCCAGGTTCTGGCCCATCGCATAGGGCACGATCAGGATGTCGGAAAACAGGATCGCGCCGTCGAAGCCGAAGCGGCGGATCGGCTGGAGCGTGATCTCGGCAGCCGCGTCGGTATCGTAGACGAGCGCGAGGAATCCGCCCTTCTCCGCACGCAGCTGGCGGTATTCGGGAAGGTAGCGTCCCGCCTGGCGCATGAGCCAGACCGGACGTTCGGCAGCATTCTCGCCGCGCAGTGTTCTCAGGAGGAGACCGGGCATCTCGGATAGGTCCAATCCAATAAATAATAGATTTATATAAGGATTCTGTAAGTTATTGGCCCTGTGGATATCGGGGTTTGCGGCGCCTTGCCCGATTTGTCCCGCCGTGAACAGGGGGCAGCGGGTTCCGACTCCGTGAACCGCGCCGTCAAGCACGGCTTATCCCCCCTATCCCCAGCCTGTGGGAACCTGCGTCCACATGTCCACAAGTGCCGGGCGAAGAGTCCGGAATCGGGGAGCGAATCCCCTGCCGAAGTTGTCAGACCTCTTATCGCGTGGTTTATGCTGACACTTATCCACAAGTGACCCGATCGGCCGAAATGTCCCGTCTCCACCTCCATCTCCTGTCGGATTCCACCGGCGAAACGCTGGAGATGGTGGCCAAGGCGGCGCTCGCGCAGTTCGAGGACACCGACGTCGTCCGTCATTTCTGGCCGATGGTCCGCTCGCGCCAGCATCTCGACCGGATCATGACCGACATCGCCGCCAATCCGGGGCTCGTGCTGTTCACCTTGGTCAACAGCGAGACGCGCACCCGGCTCGAGGAGCATTGCCGCGCGCTCGGCCTGCCCTCGGTGCCCGCGCTCGACGCCGTGACCGATGCGCTCGAGGACGTGCTCGGGCAAGAGGCCAAAGGCAAGCCCGGACGCCAGCACCTGATGGACGACGCCTATTTCGAGCGGGTCGAGGCGATCCAGTTCACCATCGCGCACGACGACGGCGTCGCCTGGGAGGACTGGGAAGAGGCCGACATCGTCCTCGCCGGGGTCTCGCGCTCGTCGAAGACGCCGACTTCGATCTACCTCGCCAACCGCGGCTACAAGGTCGCCAACATTCCGGTCGTGGTCGAGAGCCCGCCCCCGTCGGCACTGTTCGGCCTGCGCCGGCCGCTGATCGTCGGGCTGACGACGGCGCCCGAGCGGCTGATCCAGGTGCGCCGCAACCGGCTGTTGTCGCTGAACCAGGCGCCCGAGACCGCCTATGTGGATATCGAGAAGGTAAATCGCGAAGTGCAGTTCGCACGGCGCATGTTTGCCGATAACGGCTGGCCGGTGATCGACGTCACCCGACGCTCGATCGAGGAAACCGCCGCGGCCGTGATCAATCTGCTCAACGAACGGCACGCCGCGGGTGAGCCAGCGCCCGGAGCCAAACCGCTATGACCGTGATTTCATGCTGATCCTCGCCTCGCAGAGCGGATCGCGCAAGGCGATGCTTGCAGCCGCCGGCGTGCCTTTCCAGGCTATCCCCGCGCATATCGACGAGCGCGCGATCGAGGAGAGCCAGGCCGGCAAGCCGCCCGAGGTGATCGCGCTGTTGCTGGCCGAGCAGAAGGCCTTCGCGGTCTCGTGCGAGCATCGCGACGCGCTCGTGCTCGGCAGTGACTCGCTGGTCGCGGTCGACGGCAAGCGTTTCGACAAGCCGCGCAGTCGCGAGGAGGCCGAGGCGCACCTGTGCTTCTTCTCGGGCCGGACGATGCACCTGCACAGCGCCGCGGCGCTGGTCCGCGATGGCGCGACCCTGTGGACCCATGCCGCGACCGCGACCTTGCACGTCCGTGAAATGACGCAGGAATTCATCGAGGCTTATCTCGATGCCGAATGGCCGGCGGTGGCGGGCTGCGTCGGCGTGTTCCGCATCGAGGCGCTGGGCGTCCAGCTGTTCGACGCGATCGAGGGGGATCACTTCACCGTGCTCGGCATGCCGCTACTGTCGGTGCTCGGCGCGCTGCGTCAGTTCGAGGAACTGCCCGCGTGAACACGGCCTACGCCGAGGTCATCGGCGATCCGATTGCCCAGTCGAAGTCCCCGGCGATTCACGGTTTCTGGCTTGAAAAGCTCGGGCTCGACGGCAGCTATGGCCGCAGCCTCGTCGCACCGGCCGACCTGCCCGACTACCTGGCGCGGGTGCGCGACCAGGAGAACTGGCGCGGCTGCAACGTCACGATGCCGCACAAGCAGGCGATCATGCCGCTGCTCGATGCGATCGATCCGCTGGCCGCGCGGATCGGTGCGGTCAACACCGTCGTGCGCGGCGATGACGGCCGGCTGACCGGCTACAATACCGATGCCGGCGGCTTCCTCGAACCGCTGGCGGCGCGGCTGGCGGAGAAGCACTATTTCCGCATGGCGCGCGTGCTCGGCACCGGCGGCGCAGCGCGCGCGATCGTCGCGGCGCTGTCCGACCGCGGCTGCGTCATCGTGCTCGCCGGCCGCGATCCGGCCAAGGCGCGCGCGCTGCTCGACGAGCTGGCCAAGGGCACCGACCACCACGCGATCGCGCTCGATCATTTCGCCGATCCCACCGATTTCGCCTTCGACGATCGCGAGGACTGTCTCGACTTGATCGTCAACGCCAGCCCGCTCGGCATGGCCGGCCAGCCCGAACTCGCCTTCGATTTCAGCCATGCGCCGCCGGGCTCGGTGGTCTACGACATCGTCACCCATCCGCTCGACACGCCGTTCCTCCAGCGCGCGCGCGCCGCGGGTTTCGCCACGATCGACGGCTTGGCCATGCTGATCGGCCAGGCGGCCGAGGCTTTCGAGCGCTTCTTCGGCGTGGCCCCGCCGCGTGAGCACGACGCCGAACTGCGTGCGCGGCTGACGGCATGAGCGCAGGCAAGCCCTATATCCTCGGCCTCACCGGCTCGATCGGCATGGGCAAGAGCGCGGTCGCGGCGATGTTCGCCGGGCTCGGCGTGCCGGTGTTCGATGCCGACGCCGCGGTCCACCAGCTCCAGGGTCCGGGCGGCGCGCTGCTGCCCGCGATCGAGGAAGCCTTTCCCGGCACCACCGGGCCGCAGGGTGTCGATCGGCCCAAGCTCGGCGCCGCGGTGTTCGGCGACAAGGATGCGCTCAAGCGGCTCGAGAAGATCGTCCACCCCGCGGTCGGCGCGATGCGGCAGGCGTTTCTGGCCGAACACGCCGAAACGCCGCTGATCGTGTTCGACATTCCGTTGCTGTTCGAAAAGGGCGGCTGGGAACAGGTCGATGCCGTGGTCGTCGTCTCGGCCCCGCCCGAAGCCCAGCGAGAGCGAGTACTCGCCCGCCCGGGCATGACGGCCGAGAAGTTCGCGCAGATCCTCAAGCTCCAGGTTCCCGATGCCGAGAAGCGCGCGCGCGCGGATTATGTCATCGATACCGGCACTTCGCTCGCCGAGACGCGCCACGCGGTGCAACATCTGGTCCATCGACTGACCGGACGCGAATAATCGCCGTTTCCCCTTGCCTCTCGCGCCGGGGAGGCAGATATTCCTTCTAATGCGTGAGATCATTTTCGATACCGAGACGACCGGCCTCGATCCGCAGCGCGGCGACCGGATGGTGGAAATCGGCTGCATCGAAATGGTCAACCGGGTGCTGACCGGGAATACCTTCCACGCCTATTTCAATCCCGAACGCGACATGCCGGCCGAGGCCGAGGCGGTGCATGGCCTGTCGGCGGCCTTCCTCGCCGACAAGCCGAAATTCGCCGAGCGCGCGGCCGAGCTGATCGAATTCATCGGCGATTCCCCGATGATCGCGCACAATGCGGGCTTCGACTTCGGCTTCCTCAACGCCGAGCTCGCGATCTGCTCGATGGAAGCGGTCTGCCGTAGCCGCATGGTCGATACCGTGGCCCTCGCGCGCACCCGGCATCCGGGCGCGAAGCTGTCGCTCGACGCGCTCTGCACGCGCTACGGTATCGATCGCAGCCACCGCACCAAGCACGGCGCTCTGCTCGACGCCGAACTGCTCTCGCAGGTCTATGTCGAACTGCGTGGCGGCCGCCAGATCGGCCTCGAACTTGCGGCAGATCAACGCGAGGAAATCGTGACCGTGGCTACGGTCCGCACCGACCGTGTGTTCCGCCCGGCCCGACCCCATGAAGCGAGCGAGACGGAACTTGCGGCCCACGCGGAGTTTATCAAGACTCTGAAGGCTCCGCTCTGGAGTACCGAGGCACCCTAGCCCTTAGCCCCCAAGGAGGATGAACCATGGAAATTCGCGTATCGGGTCATCAGGTGAGTACGGGCGAAGCGCTGCAGTCGCATGCCAGTGAACGTCTGACCACGGTGGTCGACAAGTACTTCAGCCGCGCGCTGTCGTCGCAGGTGACGTTCGGCCGCGCCCCGGCCGGCGCATTCCGCTGCGATATCGTCACCCACGTCATGCATGGCCTGGTGCTCAAGGGCGCCGGCATCGCCCAGGACGCGCACCTCGCGCTCGATGCGGCGACCGCCAAGATCGACAAGCAGCTGCGCCGCTACAAGCGCCGGCTGACCGACCGGCACGAGCAGTCGCAGCATGCCCAGAAGGCCGAAGACGCGGCCTATGTCATCTTCGAAGAGCCCGCCGAGGATCACGAGGAAATCACGGTCGATGCCCCGGTGGTGATCGCCGAGACCCGCGTCGACGTGCCCGAAGCGACCGTTTCGGACGCAGTGATGATGCTCGACCTGCGCAATACCAATGCGCTGCTGTTCAAAAACGCTGGTACCGGCAAGCATAATATGGTCTACCGCCGCGGCGATGGCTCGATCGGCTGGGTCGAGCCGTCCTGACGCTCAATCGCGCCTGCTTCCAGATCAGGAGATGCCGCGTCCCCGGGAAATCCCGGGGCCGCGGTGCTTACACCTTCTGGCAACGGGCGGTGGACTATGTTTGACTGGTAATGGCTGCTCTCTTCACACTTCTGCCAGAAGCCGTCGGAGCCATCCGCGCCGATAGCAAGTCCGCGATTCTCGGCCTTCTCGCCGATCGCTTCGCTGCGGTCTATTCGCTCGACCGCGCCGATGTCCTGGCCAAGATCGAACAGCGCGAGAAGCTGGGCAGCACCGGTTTCGGTCGTGGCGTCGCCATTCCGCATGCCCGCGTTCCCGGGGTCAGCCGCCCCGTCGCGGCGCTGCTGCGGCTCGAAGCGCCGGTCGCCTTCGATTCCGTGGATGGCCGCCCGGTCGACATCGTCTTCGGCCTGCTTTCGCCCGAACATGCGGGTGCCACCCATCTCCACGCCCTCGCCGCGATCTCGCGGCTGATGCGCGACGAGGAGATGCACGCGGCGCTGACCGCTGCGCCGGGTCCCGAGGCGATCTACGGCCTGATCTGCAATGTCATCGATCGCGACGCCGCCTGACAGCGTGACGCAGCCGGAAGTCTCGGGTGCGGCCCTGCACTGGCGCGCGCTCGAGGGGCTCTATGCTTCGGCGCCGGTGAACCAGCTGTTCGATTCCCGGCTCGAAATCCTCGGCGAAGGTCGCGCGCGGATCGCCTTCGAGGTCCAGGAACGCCACTACCATGCCGCCGGCGCTGCGCACGGCACGATCTATTTCAAGATGCTCGACGATGCCGCCTTCTATGCGGCGAATACGTTGGTCACCGATCGCTTCCTGCTGACGACCTCGTTCAACCTCCACTTCACCCGTCCGGTGCGCGTTGGTCCGGTCGTCGCCGAAGGCCGTTGGATCAGCGGTCGTCGCCGCGTGCTCGTCGCCGAATCGCGGCTGATCGACGGCGATGGCGAGGAGATCGGCCGCGGCACCGGGACCTTCCAGCGCTCGCGCATCCCGCTCGCCTCGCTCGCCGGCTATGCCGAGGCGCTGCGCTGACGATGGACGACAGACTGCCGGCCCATCTCGAAGCCGCGGCGCTGATTTGGCGAATCCAGGCCGAAGGCGGCTTCGCCACGGTGATTCAGAAGGGCGAACGCGAGGCCGGAACGCTTTTGCTGGTTCTGTGTGAAAATGGCACGAATCTGCGAGCTTACGAGCGGATGCCGCAGCTCGATGGCAGCCGGAAATGGCAGGAATCGCGCGCTCAAGATCTTGAAAATAAACAGGAATTCAGCGACTATATCACCCGTCGTGGAGCCCAGGATCGAGACCTGTGGATCATAGAGCTGGACATCGCTCAGGCGGAACGATTCATCGGATAACCTTCAGACGAAAGTTGACTCCGGACTGAACGGGCAACAGAGGGGCGCCTCACCTACGCGCAGGCGGCGGGATTTGCGGATCGGCAATCCTCGCAAGCACGCAGACGGGGGGCAGCCGGCAGGAGCCCACGAATAGTCAACGCCGTTCGCGGCGGTTCGTTCCTCCTGCGTCGGGCGCGTTCACCGCATTCGAATTCGGTTTGATGAAGTTCAAGTTGTTTCCGGCCAGCACGGTAGCGGTTGTCGCTACGCTCGTGACGGCTCTTGCAAGCGCCCAGGGTTCGGGCGCCGTGGCTCAGGACAAGATGTTCCAGCCCGTCCAGATGGAACCCCTCCTCACGATTTCCCAGCCCGTGATCCAGCCGCTTCCGGGAGAAGCGCAGGTGCAGAGCGCAGACGCCGCACCGCAGGATGACGAAGCTGAAGCCCCCGCCGCGACTCTCGCTGAACTCGTCAGCGATCAGGAGACCGGCGGCGAACTCTCGCCCGAAATGCGCTGCCTCGCCGGTGCGATCTACTTCGAAGCCAAGAGCGAATCACTCCCCGGCCAGCTCGCGGTCGGTCGGGTGGTCGTGAACCGCTCGAAGTCGGGTCGCTTTCCCGCCTCCTATTGCGGCGTGGTCTACCAGCCCTCGCAGTTCTCCTTCGTGCGCGGCCGCTCGATGCCCGCGATCAACACGGGCTCGCAGGACTGGCGTGAAGCCGTCGCGATCGCGCGCATCGCCGATGCCGGCTCCTGGCGCAGTTCGGCCGAAGGCGCGCTGTTCTTCCACGCCGCGCGCGTCTCGCCCGGCTGGCGCCTCGCCCGCGTCACGCGGATCGACAATCACGTCTTCTATCGGTGATCTGGCGGCTTTCCCGGCAGGGAAAGCTCGCGGTCTCCCCTCCAACATCGTCATCCCCGCGCAAGCGGGGATCCATCACCGGGACTCTCCATCCGCACCGCGGTGCAGTGTGAAAGCTCGGGAGATGGATCCCCGCCTTCGCGGGGATGACGAATTCTTGGGGTAGCGAATTGCTGCGATCCCCGCTGAGGGGACGCCTTCACATCAATCGCGGATCTGCACCCAGACCGGGGTGTGATCGCTCGATTTCTCGCGGCCGCGATATTCCTTGTCGACACCGGCGGCGACCAGCCGGTCGGCGATTTCGGGCGACAGCAGTGCGTGGTCGATGCGGAAGCCGTGATCCTTCTGCCAGGCACCCGCCTGATAGTCCCAGAAGGTCCAGACGCCGCCGCGCGGATTGTGCAGGTCGAGCGCGTCGGTCCAGCCATCGCCGAGCAGCCGCGCATAGGCATCGCGCGATTCGGGCTGCATCAGCGCGTCCATGGCCATCGCCGGTGGCGACCAGACGTCCTTGTCCTCGGGAATCACGTTGAAATCGCCGGTGACGATCGCGGGCACTTCCTCGGCGCTGATCTCGCGCATGCGCCGGCGCAGGCGTTCCATCCAGCGCAGCTTGTAGTCGAACTTGGGTCCGGGCTGCGGATTGCCGTTGGGCAGATAGAGGCAGGCGATCCGCAGGCCGAACACGTCGGCCTCGATGTAGCGCGAATGCTCGTCCTCGGGCTCGCCCTCGAGCCCGCGGCGGACCTCGACGGGCTCGACCCCGTCGGCGAGGATGGCGACGCCGTTGAAGCCCTTCTGGCCGTGCCAGATGGCCTTGTAGCCGATCGCCTCGATGTCCTTGATCGGAAAGCCCTCGTCCTGGCTCTTGATCTCCTGGAGGCAGGCGACCGAGGGACGCGTTTCCTGGAGCCATTCGAGCAGGCGCGGCAGACGGGCCTTGACCCCATTGATGTTGAACGTGGCGACTTTGATCATGTCGCCGTCCTAGAGCATCGCGCGGAAAAGTGGGAACCGGTTTTCCGCAAACGGCGATGCGGCGACTTTGGTCAGACGGCGAAGCTGGATCCGCAACCGCAGCCGGCCACCGCATTGGGATTCTCGACGCGGAAGGCCGCGCCGCCCAGCGATTCGACGAAATCGACGACGCAGCCTGCAACGAGATCGAGGCTGACCGGATCGACCACGAGCTTCACGCCGTCGGTCTCGGTGACGAGATCATCGCCATCGGGGGCTTCGGCCAGGCCGAACTGGTACTGGAAGCCCGAGCAGCCGCCGCCCTCGACCGAAAGCCGCAGGATCGCGGGCTTGCCCGTCTTGGCGGCAATCGCCGACACGCGCGCGGCGGCCGAAGGGCTCAGGGTGAGCGAGGCTGTGTCCATGGGGCCGATGTAGGGGTTGGGGGGCGATGCGGCAAGCGGTGGGGGAATCTTCGGATCCTCCCCTGCAAGGGGAGGGGGACCGCGACCGGAGGTCGTGGTGGAGGGGTGTAACCCTCTCCGAGACGGGGATACCCCTCCGTCAGCGCTACGCGCTGCCACCTCCCCTTACAGGGGAGGATCCCGGCGCCTAGAACCCGTAGACGAAGGTCGCGCGGCTCTGGGTGTTGAGCCCGGCGGTGCCGATTGGCGGATTGCGTTCGTACTGGACGTTGTACGAGAAGCGCGCCTTGAGATTGCCGATCAGCTTGGTGTCGAGCGCGGTATTGGCGATGAGGTTGCCGTCCTCGCCTTCGAGATAGACCGCGGTCTTCTGCGAGAAGCTCAAGGTCGGGGTGACGCGCCAGTTGAAATTCATCGAGCCGCGGCCGGCCAGGCGCGACTGGACGTCGCCGTCGACCTCCTGGACGCGGCGCAGGGTCGGGCCACCCTCGAACTCGAGCTTCACCCGGTCCGAGCTCAGCGCGCGATAGCCGAGGCCGCCGCCCAGGGTGTAGCGATCGTCGTAGCCGGCGAAGGGATCGTGCTCGTACTGCGCGAGGCCATAGGCGTAGGTCTTGGCCTGGAAGCGGTAGTTGGGCTGCCAGGCGGCGAAGGTGCGTTCGGTGGTGGTCTGGCCGTTGGTCCGCTGGACTTCGGCGCGTGCCGAGACCTGGTGGGTCCAGTCGATCCCCTCGCGCTTGAGGTCGAGCGCGCCGAGCAGGCCGAAATTGGTGGTGCTGCCGGTCGAGCGCGAGGCGCCGAATTCGACCTCGCCCTTCCAGTTGTCGAGCGCGCTGGCGGCGCGCAGTTCGGCCAGGTGCCGTTCTTGGGCGAGCGTCTTCTGCTCGGCCAACTGGGCGCGCCATTGCTGTTCGAGCGCGTCGATCTCGGCCTTGGCGTCGGGTGCGGCCTGGCGGGCCACGGCGAGCACGCTGGTGACGGTCGCCTCGTTGCCCTTGGCCACGGCCGTTTCGATCATCTTGCGGATGCCGGGATCGAGCGTGGCGACATCGGCCACGGCGGGAGCATCGCCGGCGGTCTGCGCGGATGCGATGGTGGGAACGAGCGCTAGGGTGGCCAGCAGGGTTCTGACGGTCATAATTCTTCTATGGCGACAGCGCGTCGCGGCCTTGTCTGCAAGCATAGCGCGATCAGGCGGTCTGGATATAGGCCCGCATGGCTTCGGCCTCGGACTCGATGCGCTCGATGCGGTATTTGACGAGGTCGCCGATCGAGACGAGCCCGACCATCTGGTCGTCGCGGACCACGGGCAGGTGGCGGATGCGCCGCCGCGTCATCAGCGACAGCGCGGCGAGCACCGAGGTCTCGGGGTCGACGGTCACCGCCGGGCTGGTCATGACCGTACCGAGCTTCGCCTCGAGCATGGCGGGGCCCTGGGCCTGGAGCTGGTAGATCACGTCGCGTTCGGAGAAGATCCCGGCGACCTTGCCGTTCTCGAGCACGGGCATGGCGCCGATGCGGCGTTCGGCGAGAAGCGCGATCGCCTCGCGCACCAGGGTTTCGGTGTTGCAGGTAACGATGGCAGCGTCTCTGCCTTCGATCAGGCGCGCAATGGTCATGGACTGCTCTCCCGGTTCGCCGTTGTTCAGGACTGGGGGCAGCCGACTATGCCACAGCGCGGGGGCAAGTGCCAGTTTGTCGCATCGACGCTTGCGACGAGCCGCGGCAAGGCGCAAGGCGGTGCGATGATTCCCCGTTCGCCCCTCGACGATCCCGCGGTCGCCGCCTTTGCCTGGGCGCGATTCCGCCGGCTGATGTGGCTGATGCTGTCGGTGACGATCACGATGGTGGTCGGCGCCTGCGTGCTGCTCTATCGCGAGAACGGCTTCGTCTCGGTGCACTTCTACATCGCGACCGCGCTCGGCATCGGCTTCATGATGCTGCTGATGTCGGCGCTGATGGGGCTGGTGTTCCTGTCGCACGGCACGGGCCACGACGATGCGATCACCGATCCGCTCGAGGACGAGGAAGACCAGCGCTAAACGGCCGGGCTAGTCGATCGGCGGATTGAGCCGGTATTCTGCCACCGGGGTCCCGCCGATCACATGCTCCTGGATGATCCGTTCGAGCACGGGCGGGGTGCACGAATGGTACCAGATGCCCTCGGGATAGACGACCGCCACCGGCCCGGCCATGCAGACGCGCAGGCAGCCGACCTTGTTGCGCAGCACCCCGGCCTTGCCGCCGAGCCCGAGTTCGCCCAGCCTTTTCTTGAGGAAGGCCCAGGCCTCGGCCCCGGTCTCGTAGTCGCAGCATTTGGCCTTGTCGGCCTCGGCGCAGATCATGATGTGGCGCCGGGTGTCGAAGCCGCCGAGGATCTTGAGCGCGCGTTCGGCCTGAGCCACCGTCTCCGCCGACGCGGCCTGGCTCACGCGCGCATCATCCAGCGTTCCGAGCTCGACCGGAAGGCCTCGGGAAGCGGTGCCGGGCCTTGCGCATCGACGCAGACCATCACCGCCTGGGCATAGGCCACGACCTGGCCGTCCTGGGTGACGAGCTGGTTCAAGGTATAGCTGGTATTGCCCAGCCGCGCGGGGGCGACGTGCATGTCGAGCGGCGCGGGAAAGTGGCTCTGACCAAGGTATTCGACGGTGATGCTGGCCACCATCGAGCTCGGGCCCTCGCCCTCACCCGGTGTATAGCCGGCCGCGCGGTGGAAGCGCACGCGCGCTTCCTGCAGCATCGATACCAGCGACACGTTGTTGATGTGCTGGTTGACGTCGATGTCGCTGAATCGCGTCTCGATCGCGCAGCGGAACGGATAGCGCGCCGGATCGAGCAGCGCGGGATCGGGTTTGGGCATTGGACTATCGGCTCCGGCCTGAGGTCGACGGGGGCCGGATCAGCCCTTCTTGCCGACGATCCGGGCGATTTCGGTGGCGACCATGCGCTCGACCATCGGCGGCAGGTTCTTGTCGAGCCACTTGGCCAGCTCGGGGCGCAGCAGATCGCGGACCATGCCTTCGAGCGAGGTCTCGCCCGAACGGACGATCTGCGGCGGCGTGCCCGGCTGCGCCAGCATGGCGAGCGCGGCGAGCGAATCCTGCATCGAGACGCGCGCGTCCTCGGTCAGCAGCGGCGCATCCTGGACTTCGTCCTCTTCATCGTCCTGCGCGAGGTCGGCCGGGGCGAACTGGCCTTCTTCGGCGAGATCGAGCACGTCGTCCTCAGGCTCCGCGACGGTCTGCGGGAAGGCGGTCTCGGCCACGCCGTGGGTCTCGCGCTGGCGGCGCGTCTCGACGGCACCGGCGCGGTTGTCGCGCGCGATCACCTTCTTGATCGATTCGAGGATCTCCTCGACGGTCGGTTCACCGGCATTACGCATCTGCGCTACTTACCCCCTGGCGCATTGGTATTGGTCGACTGAATCGTCGTAGCTTCCGAACCGCGAATTTCGCCGTCCTGGGGCGGCGTGTCAACGGTGCGGGTGGATTGCGGCTTCGGCGCCGCATCGTCGTCCCAATCGAACCACTTGCCGCGCACGCGCTTGTAGTTGACGTCGGGGTCGTAGAGCGGCCCGCCGTCGAGCCCCAGATCCTGCGCTTCGGCCTGGCCCATCGCCGCCAGCAGCGAGAAGCCCGCGACATAGGCGTTGCGCCGCGCGGTGACGAGCTGGACGCGTGCGCGCAGCAGTTCCTGCTCGGCGTCGAGGATGTCGATGATCGTGCGGTTGCCGACCGAGTTCTCGGCGCGGACGCCTTCGAGGCTGAGCCCGGCGGCGTCGACCGCCGACTGGGTCGAGGTGATGATCTCGTTCGAGGCCTGCCACGACGAATAGGCCGAGCGCACCTGCGCGATCACGCCGCGCTCGACCTCGATCTCCTGCTCCATCGCCGCGCCTTCGCGCGCCTGGGCCTGGCGGCGCTGCGCGGCGGGGCGGCCACCCTGGAAGATGGGAATGCTGGCGCGCAGGCCGACCTGCGCGGTCGTCTCGCTCTGAGTGAAGGTCTGGGTGCTGCCGAGGCTGCCGCCCAGGGTGCCGTAATAGTCGTTGTAGGTGCCCTGGCTGAAGGCGCTCAGGGTGGGCAGGCGGCCCGCGCCGGCGACCTTGACGTCATAGCCGGCCGCCTTGCGACGCTCGTGCGCGGCAGCGAGATCGGGATTGTTGTCGATCGCGATCGTCACCGCGTCTTCGGGGCTCGCGGGGAGGCCCGGCAGCGGCGGCGGCGCTTCGAGCATGCCGGGCACCTGGCCGACCAGGCGGATGTAGCGTTCGCGCGCTTCGACCAGATTGGCCTCGGCGGTGCGCGCATCGCCGCGCGCCAGCGCCAGGCGCGACTGCGACTGGGCGACGTCGGTGCGGGTGAGGTCGCCGATCTCGAAACGGTCGCTGGTGGCCTGGAGATTGACCTCGAGCACCTGAACGTTGTTGCGGTTGAGCCCGACCACGGCCTCGTTGAGGATCACGTCCATATAGGCGCCGACGACCTGGCTGAAGACCGAGCTCTCGGTCCCGCGCAGGTCGGCCTGGCCGGCCTCGACCCGGGTCTCGGCGGCCTTCACGCCATTGCGCACCGAGCCACCCGAATAGAGCGGCACCGACAGCGAGAGCTGGGCGTTGAGGTTGCGATCGGGGGCGGTGAAGTTGTTGCCGCTCTGCTTGACGAACTCGGTGTGCGTCGCCTGGCCGGTGATCGAGGGGCGGCCGGGGGCCTTCTGGATGGCCACGTCTTCGTCGGTGGCACGCTGGCTGGCGCGCGCGCCCTGCAGGGTGGGATTGGTGTTATAGGCGGCGATCAGTGCGGAACGCAGGTCTTCTGCCTGCGCGGGGGCCCACGCCGGGCCTGCGCCCAGAGTCGCCGCGAGGGCGGCTCCGGCCAAAAGCCAGACACGCGGACCGAATGATGGCACGTTCAGAAGCTCCAGCGCTTCGGGGCCGCGAATTCGGGAAGGGCGGGGATGCCGAGCTCGGCGAGCGGCAGCAGGGCCACGTCGCCGGCGGCCTTGCGGCCCGCGGCGAGGCGGGTGACGCCGCGCAGCACCAGGCCGGTGACGATACGACCGCCCTCGGCCAGCTGTGCGCCGAGCGCGGCGGGCAGTTCCTCGATCGCGCCGTCGACGACGATCAGCGAATAGGGGCCCTTCGAGCGGCGCTTGGCCGCGTCGGCGGGGTCGAGCGCATCGAGCGAGCCGACCAGCGGGCCGAGCAGCGCGGCGAGATAGCCCTTGGCGTCGCCGACGATCAGCGCCTTGTCCTCGGCGCTCGGGCGCGCCTCGGTCAGCATCATGCCGTGGACCACCGGGGCGGCGAGGAAGCGACCTTCGCCCAGCGGCACGGCGCGGTCGATATAGGCCGATGCCTTGGCGTTGTCGGGCACGAAGTCCTCGCGCGCGACGCGGGCCATGGCGGCGAGCACCCAGGGCTCGTTGACGCCGCTGGTGCGGAGCTGGCTGTCGATCATCGCGCGGCGGGCCGCGTCCGAAGTGGCAGCGGGCGGGTTCTCGGTCAAAGTCATCGAATGCAATCCCTATTGCGCCCTTTGGGGAGAGGCCCCGTACTGACGTTCCCCCGGCGCGAAGCCGCCCGCTTCTAGGCGAACCCCGCAAGCTCGCCAAGCGCTTTGACGGGGACCGCTCTCGCGCCTATGGCGGCGGCGCATTTCTGGCCTCAAGAGCCGAGCATAGGGATACGCATAATGGCTGACATGGTGACGATCCGCGAGGAAGATCTGATCGAGAGCGTCGCGGACGCGCTGCAGTACATCAGCTACTTCCACCCGATGGACTACATCCGCGCGCTGGGCGAGGCCTACGAAGCCGAGCAGGGCCCGGCCGCCAAGGACGCGATCGCGCAGATCCTGACCAACAGCCGCATGTGCGCCGAGGGCCATCGTCCGCTCTGCCAGGATACCGGCATCGTCAACGTCTTCATCGAATGGGGTCAGAACTGCCGGCTCGAGAGCGACAAGTCGCTCCAGGAAGTGGTCGATGAGGGCGTGCGCCGGGCCTACAACCATCCCGAGAACAAGCTGCGCGCCTCGGTCCTGACCGATCCCGCCTTCACCCGCCGCAACACCAAGGACAACACGCCGTCGGTGCTGTCGGTGTCGATGGTCCCGGGCAGCAAGATCTCGGTCGACGTCGCGGCCAAGGGCGGCGGCTCGGAGAACAAGTCGAAGTTCAAGATGATGAACCCGTCGGATTCGATCGTCGACTGGGTGGTCGAGATGCTGCCGCAGATGGGCGCCGGCTGGTGCCCGCCGGGCATGCTCGGCATCGGCATCGGCGGCACCGCCGAGCACTGCGTCAAGCTCGCCAAGCAGAGCCTGATGGAGCCGATCGACATGGGCCAGCTCAAGGCGCGCGGCCCGCAGAACGACATCGAGGCGCTGCGCATCGAGATCTTCGACAAGGTCAACGCGCTGGGCATCGGCGCACAGGGCCTCGGCGGCCTGTCGACCATCCTCGACGTCAAGATCCTCGACTGGCCGTGCCACGCCGCGGGCAAGCCGGTCGCGATGATCCCCAACTGCGCCGCCACGCGCCACGCGCACTTCACGCTCGACGGTTCGGGTCCGAGCTTCCTCGAGACGCCGAAGCTCGACGAGTGGCCCAAGGTCCAGTGGGCGCCGAGCAAGGAGGCCAAGAAGGTCAATCTCGACACCCTGACCCCCGAAGAGGTCCAGGGCTGGAAGCAGGGTGATCGCCTGCTGCTCAACGGCAAGATGCTGACCGGCCGCGACGCCGCGCACAAGCGCATTGCCGACATGCTGGCCAAGGGCGAGCAGCTGCCCGTCGATTTCAAGGGCCGCGTGATCTACTACGTCGGCCCGGTCGATCCGGTGCGCGACGAGGTCGTCGGCCCGGCCGGCCCGACCACGGCCACGCGCATGGACAAGTTCTCCGACACGATGCTCGACCTCGGCCTGCTGGCCTCGGTCGGCAAGTCCGAGCGCGGCCCGGCGGCGACCGAATCGATCGCCAAGCACAAGTCGGCCTATCTGATGGCCGTCGGCGGCGCGGCCTATCTGGTCGCGCGCGCGATCAAGAAGGCCGAAGTCATCGCGTTCGCCGACCTTGGCATGGAAGCGATCTACGAGTTCACCGTCGAGGACATGCCGGTGACCGTCGCGGTCGATAGCGAGGGCAAGAACGTCCACACGCTGGCGCCGCCGGTCTGGCAGAAGAAGATCGCCGACGAGGGGCTGCTGCCGGTTTCGTAGTTCCTGGATCCTCCCCGCTCGCGGGGAGGATTCCACCAACGCCCTACGCGGATCGACCAAGCGACTGGCGCGATCTGCCCCGAACGCGCTATTCCGCTGGTGATGAGCGAATCCATTGCCGGGCCCGTGCGCGTTCCGCCGCGGCTGGTCCTGGCCTCCATCTTCGGGCTCTGGGCCACCTATTTCCTCCTCGCGACCCTGCGCGGGGTGGTGCTCGACTACGAGTTCAACAGCGCCTTCTTCTCGCGTCGCCTGCTCGTCACCCTGGCCTCGATGGCCGGGACCGCGCTGCTCTGGCCGCTGCTCGTGGCCATGGCGCGGCGCCCGCTGTGGCAGCGCGTCGGTGCGGTCATGGTGCTGGGCCTGCCGCTCGCGGTCATGCTGACCACGATCAACGGCAAGGTCTTCGCCGACCTCGATCACCAGGCCAAGACGCGGCTCGAGGCCCAGGGCGGCATGGACATCCTGCGCGACGAGCGGGGCTCCTCGGTCGAGATGGGCAATGGCCGGCTGGTCGTGCGCAGCAAGAACGGCCGCGTGGTCGAGATGCAGAACGGCCGGCTGATCATCCGCAACGGCGACGAAGCCGGCGAAGTGCCTGCGCCGCCGTCTCCGCCGAGCCCGCCCGCTCCACCATCGCCCGACGAGGTCTCGCCCGCGCCGTCCGACGCGGCGAAGAGCACGACCCGCGTGATCGTCGCGCAGAAGAAGAAGGAGGCGGGCTTCTGGGAAGACAACGCCGACCTGATCCTCGGGCGCTACTTCCTGCTGCTGGCCTGGGCGGCGATCTACCTGGCGCTCGCCAGCGCCGAACAGGCGCGCGCGGCCGAACGGCGCGAGGGCGAATACCGCCGCGCCGCCCAGGCTGCCGAGCTGCGCTCGCTGCGCTACCAAATCAACCCGCACTTCCTGTTCAACACGCTCAACTCGCTGTCGGCGCTGGTCATGACGGGGAAGGGCGAGGCGGCCGAGCGGATGATCCAGACGCTGTCCACCTTCTACCGCCGCAGCCTGACTGGCGATTCGACCGGTGACGTCCGGCTGGAGGAGGAGATCGGCCTGCAGAAGCTCTATCTCGAGATCGAGGCCGTGCGTTTTCCCGAGCGTCTGCGCACCGCGATCGAGGTGCCGCAGGCGCTCGCCGACGCGCCCGTGCCGGGGATGATCCTGCAGCCGCTGGTCGAGAACTCGATCAAATATGCGGTGGCGGCGAGCAAGACGCCGGTGACCGTGACGATCACCGCGCGCGCCGAGGAGCGGACCCTGGTGCTCACGGTCAGCGACGACGGTCCCGGTATCGGCCCCGGCAGCAAGTCCGAGGGCTGTGGCATCGGTCTCGCCAACGTCCGCGACCGGCTCAAGGCGCGGTTCGACGGAAAGGCCAGCCTCGAAGCCGGGCCGCGGCTGGGGGGTGGTTTCGCCACGGTGATTCGCCTACCCTTGGGGAATGGGTGAGGTCCTTCGCACGCTGATCGTCGACGATGAACCGCTGGCGGTCGAGCGGATGCAGATCGTCTGCGCCAATCTGCCGGGCATCGCGGTCGTCGGTACGGCCAGCGACGGCGCCCAGGCGCTGCGGCTGATCGAGGCGCTGACCCCCGATCTCGTCCTGCTCGACATCACGATGCCCGAGATGGACGGGCTGACCTTCGCCAGCGCCCTCGCCAAGCAGACTCCTGCCGAGGGCACGGTGCCGCCGGTGGTGATCTTCGTCACCGCGCACGAGAACTTCGCGGTCGAGGCCTTCGATCTCGAGGCGGTCGACTACGTGCTCAAGCCCGTCGCGCCCGATCGGCTCGAGCGCGCCGTCGGCCGCGCGCTGGCGCGCCGCGCCACGAACGAGCGCGATTCGGGCGAATGGCTCGACGAGTTCTGGGTGCCGCACCGGTCGGAACTGCTGCGCGTCGGCGCGACCGAGGTCGATCGCATCGATGCCGAGCGCGACTATGTCCGGCTGCACGTCGGCGAGACCAGCTATCTGCTGCTGCACACGGTCTCGGGGCTCGAGACGCGGCTCGATCCGGCGCGGTTCATCCGCCTCCACCGCTCGTGCATCCTGCGTCGCGACCGCATCCGCGGGCTCAAGCACGACGGGCTGGGGACCTGGTCGGCCGAACTCGACGACGGCAGCCTCGTGCGTATCGGCCGGACCTATCTGCCCCGCGCGAAAGCCATGGCCGGGCGCTGAGATTTAGGTGCGGGCCGGTGCCGCTTGCGCTGAAAGCGGACAGACACGAAAATGCCCGGCCCGGCTTGGGTGCCGGACCGGGCAAGGCTGAACCAGCCGGAGTCCCGTCCGCTGGTTCGGGTCGTGCGCGAGGGGGCTGCCCCGCGCGAGTGACCTTCTTAGCGGGCGCTGCTGGCGACGCGGCCGGGAGCCATCTTCGCCGCGATCTGCGTCTTCATCGCGTTGCGGGCATCGGCCAGGCAGGTCGCCGAGGCGCCGCGCGAGATGCGGCTGCCGGTGATCGCGCCGGGCGAGCAGACCTGCTGGGCGGCGGCGTCGATGCGGCTGTCGAGTTCGGCCTTGCCCGCGTCGGTGCTGAGGTCGAGGTCCTTCCACACGAGCTTGGCGTCGGCGGCGAGGGCCGGGCTGGCGGCGAGGATCGAGGCGGCGATGGCGAGCGAGTTGATGAAGATCTTGCGCATTTGGTTTTCCCTTCCTTCCTGAATTCCTGGAGGAAGTATTACTCCGCCCGGCGCGTCGCTTCCCGCATCCTTCGACCAAAGCCGGCTTCGCACGATCAAGGACGTCGGCGCTCGACGAGCGACGATCTCGGGCCGACGAACGTCATGGGCGGGGGCGGAATCGCGAAAGCTGGCCTTCGTCGCGGGTCCGGCCTAGAGTCGCGCCGTGGCCATCGTCGTGCTCTTCCTGCTCGGCATCGCCAATTTCGCGATGCACAAGGCGGTGCTCCAGAGCGGGCACGTTCTGCTCGGCCAGGTCTCGTGGTTCGTCCACATGCTCGGCGGTCGGTTCAGCCTTGTCGTCGAATTCCTCATGCTGCTCGGCGCGATGCTGATGGTCGACGCGGGCGCGATCGGCTGGGCCTGGGGCTATGCGATCTACAGCCTGGTCAACGCTCTGTCGGCTTGGCTGATCCTTTCGGGGAAAGTCTAGGGAACCTCGGCGCGCAAAATGCGCTGTCTTCGCCATGTTCGAAGGCAAAACCATCTGGCTCGCGGTCAACGCGGCAAGCGGCAGCAACAACGATGCGGCCCTGGCCGAGCTCGAGCAGGCTTTCGCCGATGCGGCCTGCGTGATCGCGCGCCGGGTCGGCTTCCACGACGAGGGCGCGCCGACGATCGAGGCCTTGCAGCGGAACCAGGTGGACATGCTGGTGATCTTCACCGGCGACGGCACGATGAATTCGATCGTGACCGGGCTCTACGGCTGGGAGGGCACCATCCTGGTGTTGCCCGGGGGCACGATGAACATGCTGGCCAAGCGGCTCCACGGCGAGGCGACGGCGCAAGAGATCATCGCCCGCGTCGGCGCCGGCTTAGCCCGGCGCGAGCGGCCGGCGCTGGTGCGCTCACCGCACGGCGACGGTCTCTCGGGCATCCTTGCCGGACCTGGCGCCGCCTGGGCCGACGTGCGCGAGGCTCTGCGCGACACCGACGTTCTGGGCACGATCAAGGGCGCTGCCGAAGCCATCGGGGAATCGACCGGCGGGCCGAAGGTCTATTGCCGCGCGCCCGACTGCGGCCGGCCAGAGGGCTATTCGGCGATCCAGATCATTCCGGGCCGCAACGGGCTTGAACTCGAAGCCTATTATGCCGAAACACTGTCCGACTATGCCCTGCAGGGACTGGCCCTGCTGCGGCGCAATTTCCGCGAAGGACCGCATGACAGCCTGGGATGCTACCAGTCGGTGCGGCTTGCCTGCCCGGAAGGGGACGAAATGGGATTGTTGATCGACGGCGAAGCCGCCTCGCCGGCGGCGACGGAAGTGGAGTTCGTCCTCGCCGATTGCGACGTCGACATGCTGGTCACGGCACATGGCTGATCCCGCCCCGCTGCGGCTGTTCCATTTCAGCGATATCCATTTCGGGCTCGAGGACCGGCGCGCGCTCGACTGGGCCAAGCTGTGCATCGCCGGCGAGGATCCCGCCGCGGTGGCGATCACCGGCGATCTGACGATGCGTGCGCGCAGCCACGAATTCGCCGCGGCCTGCGACTGGATCCTGGGGCTCGAAGTGCCGGTCACGGTGGAGGTCGGCAACCACGACCTGCCCTATTTCAACCTGTTCGAGCGTTTCACCGATCCCTATCGCCGGTTCCGCAAGATCGAGGGTCTGATCGAGCGCAAGCTCGAGCTGCGCCAGGGCACGGGCGGGGTGGCGATCGTGCCGCTCAAGACCACGGCACGCGCGCAGTGGCGTCTGAACTGGTCGAAGGGCTGGGTGACCAAGGCGGCACTCGAACGCACCCTGGGGCTGATCGACGCGCTGCCCGCGGGAACGCGCGTGCTCGTCGCCTGCCACCATCCGCTGGTCGAGACTGGCACGCGCGGCACCGCGCTCACCCGCGGCGGCCAGCGCGCGCTCGAGGCGCTGGCCACGCGCAACGTCCTCGCCGTGCTGTCGGGGCACGTCCACGATGCCTTCGATCTGTCGCACGACACGCGCTTCGGGCCGGTGCGCATGATCGGTGCGGGCACGCTGTCGCGGCGCATCCGCTCGACCCCGCCGAGCTTCAACGAGTTGACGATCACGGGGCGCGAGATCGGCGTGAAGGTCCGCAATCTGGAAGCCGTGCCGACCCCGGCGATGCAGATCCCCGAGGTTCCCCCCGATGCCCTGCCGCCGCGCAGCGCCGACGAGCCGGTCGCGCCGGTCCAGGCGGTCCCCGCCGAGGATCCGCCGGTTCACTGAGTCTTGGTGGGTGCGGCAAGGACATCCGTCCTTGCCTCGCGGCACCGGCCCACACCCCCACCCGACCTCCCTCTAGGATGCTACCGTAGGGAGGTCGGATGGGGGTGCGGGCCGGTAATCAGCCGTCGGGCTGGAATCAATAATCGTTGTCGATCGAGCCGAGGCCGTTGGTGCGGCTGGTCAGGACCGCCGGCTTGCGGTGAAGGCTCACCGAGCCGGCGCCCGTGATCGCCACGTCGACCTTGCCGCGGGCGTTGAGGTCGATCGAGCCGACCCCTGAGATTTCGGCTTTGGCATCGCGCGCGTCGAGCCGGGCCAGGTCCAGCGAGCCGACCCCGCTGGTGCTGACGTCGAGCGTATCGACCCGGCCGCGCGCGTCGACACTGGCGGGGCTGCGGACCTCGAGCTTGAGCGAGGACTGATCGAGATCGCGCAGTTCGATGTCGCCGGGGGCGTTGAGGATCAGCCCGGCGAACTGCGGCGCGGTGATCGTCAGGCGCAGGCTGCGATGTTCGGTGTCCTGATCCTTGCCGCGGAGCGAGAGTTCGTCGTTTTCCCAGACCAGCGCGTTGATCGCGGCGGCCGGGCCCGAGACGGTCATCTCGGTCTTCTCGCCGCGGACGAAGCGCATTTCGACGGGGACGCTGACGGTCAGCAGGCGTGCGCCGTCGAAGGTCAGGCTGCGCGTGGCCTGCGGCGTGCCGGCATCGCGATCGTCGTCATCGACGTCGATGGAGAAATGGTGGTCGCGCTGGATCCGGGTCATCAGGTCCTGACCCCCGATCACCCAGGCGGCGCTGAGCGCGACGATCGACAGCGCGAAACCGCTGGCGAAGACGATGAGCAGCTTCTTGATCATGTCGCAGGCCCCCTTCAGGCTTGAGCGTCGATGGCGGGCTTGACCACCCGGTAGTGGAGGCGGCCGAACCACATCAGGGCATTGACCAGCCCGATCGTGACGATGGTCAGCAGCGCGGTACCCGCGACCGACGCGGCCATCATGCCGAGACCGGTGAGGATCGCCGCGGCGCCGCCGCCGGGAAAGCCCTGGAACGGGCCGATGATGAGGACCCCGCCGCCACCGATGAACAGGCCGATCATCGCGACGAAGATGCCGAACATGACGCCGACCACCGACGCGAGGATCGGCAGCAGGATCAGGATGTCGATCGCGCCGAGCCCGAGCAGGGCGATCACCGCGGTCCAGGCGTTGGACGGCGAGCGGACCTCTTCCCAGTTCTTGATCCCGGCCTCGAGCCGCAGCTCGCGCGCCAGGCGGCCCGGATCGCCGAGCGCCTCGGCGACTTCGGTCTCGGAGCGGCCGTCCTCGGCCGCGGCGTCGAAGTGGGCGGTATAGTCGCTCAGCACGTCTTCGATGCGATCGGCGGGCAGCCCGGCGAGATCGCGCCGCATGCGCTTGAGGAATTCGTCACGCGTCATGATTGCCTCCCGCGCGGTCCTGGTTGTCGATGGGTGCGCCATCGGTCGGTGGAGATGCCGCGTCGACATGGCCGATCAGGCCCTCGACGGCAGCGGTGAAGGAACGCCATTCGGCGAGCTGCGCGGCCAGGCTGTCGTGGCCGGCGGCGGTCAGCTTGTAGTACTTGCGCGGCGGACCCGAGGGCGATTCCTCGAGATAGGTCGCGACCAGACCCTCGTTCTGCATGCGCCGCATGAGCGGGTAGATCGTGCCTTCGCCCATATCCACCGCATGCGAGAGCTTGCTGGCGATCTCGTAGGCGTAACTGTTTCCACGGGAAAGCAGCGCCAGGACGCAAAGTCCCAGCACCCCCTTCTTGAGCTGTATCTCGATGGCCTCTGGCACGAATCGGTCTCCTGCTATGGAGACTGTCTATAACATGGTACTGTTTATTGCAAGATAGCTTGTGATGCGTGGTTCCTTTTTATGAATGGTAGGGTTGAATTCGGATGGCAATCCTCCCCGGCACGGGGAGGTGGCGCGCGCGAAAGCGCGTGACGGAGGGGGCTCTCCGCTACCGCAGCGTCTGGTCGACGGCCCCCTCCACCACCGGGCTCCGCCCGGCGGTCCCCCTCCCCGTGCCGGGGCGGATGAAACGCGCAACGAAAAAGGGGCCGGCCTTGCGGCCGACCCCCTGGTCGTTCGAAACCTCGAAAAAGCTTAGCGCTTCGAGAACTGGAAGGAACGGCGTGCCTTGGCGCGGCCGTACTTCTTACGCTCGACGACGCGGCTGTCGCGGGTCAGGAAGCCGGCGGCCTTGACCGCGCCGCGCAGGGCGGGCTCGAACTTGCTGAGCGCCTGGGCGATGCCGTGCTTGACGGCACCGGCCTGGCCCGAGAGACCGCCGCCCTTGACGGTGGCGACGACGTCGTACTGGCCGGCGCGGTCGGCAACCTGGAAGGGCTGGTCGATCACGAGGCGCAGAGTCGGACGCGCGAAGTAGACTTCCTGGTCGCGGCCGTTGACGGTGACCTTGCCCGAACCGGGCTTGATCCACACGCGGGCCACGGCGTCCTTACGGCGGCCGGTGGCATAGGCGCGGCCCTGGGCATCGACTTCCTTGTCGCGCAGCGGCGCGGGGGGAGCGGTGCGGACGGGGGCTTCGCCAGCAGCTTCGGGAGCGGCAGCGGGAGCGCCGGCGGCGAGCTGGCCGAGGTCGGCCAGATCGGTGACGGTGTTATCGGACATCAGGCACCCACCTTGTTCTTGCGGTTGCGGCTGGCAACGTCGAGCGGCTGGGGCTGGGTGCCACCATGCGGGTGCTCGGCGCCGGCGTAGAGATGCAGCGCGCGCATCTGGTCGCGGCCGAGCGGGCCGCGCGGGATCATGCGCTCAACGGCCTTCTCGAGCACACGCTCGGGGAAGCGGCCTTCGAGGACCTTGGCAGCGGTGACCGCCTTGATGCCGCCGGCGTAGCCGGTGTGCTTGTAATAGGTCTTCTGCTTGAGCTTGTTGCCCGTCAGACGCACCTTGTCGGCGTTGATCACGACGACGTGATCGCCGCAGTCGACGTGCGGGGTAAAGCTCGGCTTGTGCTTGCCGCGCAGGATGTTGGCGATGATCACCGCGAGGCGACCGACCACCAGACCATCGGCATCGATCAGATGCCAGTTCTTCTCCACCTCGGCCGGCTTGATCGACCGGGTGACCTTGCTGAGCGCCTTCATGGCCCAATCTTCCTTATACTAAGGAGGGTCAATTCCCTTGGATTCCGCGCGAATCCCTATCGAGGAGGCGCAGCGAAGGCGGCCCAATCGTGGAAAGCGCCCGCAAAGTCAAGCGAATCGGGCGTTTTGCGAGGAGGTAAAATAATACCTCTCAATTCAGGGCGCTGGCGCCAGCGTCCATTCTTCGACCACCACGCGGGTGTTGCCGCCGAGATCGGTGGTCACCTTGCGGCTGAACGCGGCGAGCAGACCCGAGGCGGCGTCGGCGCGCGCGGCGATCTCGGTGGTCACTTGCCCCTGGAGGCCGTCGGCGATCGTGATCGCGCGCTGCTCGCGCCGGTCACCGGGCGCGGGACGGAACAGGTCGCGCGGCCAGGCGGTGCGATAGGGCCGGGTCTGGAGCTGCGAGACGAAGCCCTGCGCTTCGGCGGCATCGTCGGGCGCGAGATTCATCCGCGTGATGTGGTCGGCCGCGACCCCGATCGCGCGGCGCTGCACGAGGCTGCTGGCAGGCTCGGGCGCCGCCTTCAGCCGGCCGCCGGCATCGAGCTGCATGGGGAACAGCGCGACGTCGGGCCGCTTGCGCTCGAGCGCGGCGAGCGCCTCCAGCCCCGGCGGCGCTTCGACCGTGACTTCGGCCAGTGTCCCGTCGAGCCGGAAACCGTCGCGCTCGGCCACGAATTGCACGCGATAGGCGCGGCGGGTGACCACGGCCTGGCCGTCATGGAGCTGATGCCGCAAGGTGCGCGTAAGCAGCAGCGGAGCGGCGGGGGGATTGAACGCGCCCGTCATGGCCGGTGCCTGCGCCGCGCTGATCGCCGCCATGGGCACGATCGCGGCGGCGCCGGCGATCCAGACCATGCGGCTCGTCGGGCCGCTCACCGCGTCAGCGCTCCGAGCCAGGCGGCGGTTGCCGGCGCCGCCTCGTCGCAACGCCAGGCCAGGATCGCGGGTTCCTCATAAGGGTGTTCATCGCCCAACCGAGCGATCACGCGCTGCAGCAATGCCGCGTCCGTCTTGAACAAGGCCCCCGCCTCCGTCGCCTCGCCGCGTTCGCCGTTCCATTCGAACAGCGAGAGCATGGCCGGCAGGATATTGGCGCAGGCTATCAGCCTTTCGTCAAGCAGCGTTTTCGCGGTCGCGGCGGCCGTCGCGGCATCGGGGAAGGGACACCAGATCAGCGCGGGGCCTTCAGGTTCCATCACGCTTTACACCCGCCGAGAGCATGCGCGCCCCAGGTGGTCGCGGCGACCAGCAGCGCACCCACGAGCTGGTGCGCCACGGCGAGCCACAGCGCGATGCCCGACCAGACGGTGAAGATGCCCAGGATCACCTGGGTGCCGAAGGCGCTGTGCAGCGCGATCGACGGGCGTCGCTGGCCGTGTGCCTTGAGCTTGCGGCCCATGACGATCAGCACGGCGACGACCGCCCAGGCCCACCAGCGGTGGACGAAGTGGATCAGGTAGGGATCGTTGAGCAGCGCGTGAATCGGCCCGAGCGCCCATTCGACGCCCTCGGGGAACAGGCTTCCCTGCATCAGCGGCCAGTCGTTGGCGACATGGCCCGCGCGCAGGCCGGCGGTCAGCGCGCCGAAGAACAGCTGGATCACCAGCATGACCAGCGCCAGCGCGGTGAACCGGCTCAGCCGCGAGCGCGGCTCGCCGCGCGCCAGCGCGCGCAGGTCGAGCGCGGTCCAGACGAGCCCGCCCAAGGTCGTCAGCGCCACCAGCAGGTGCGCGGCGAGGCGGAAGTGGCTGACCTTGACGTCCTGCGTCAGACCCGACGAGACCATCCACCAACCGACCGCGCCCTGCAGACCGCCGAGCGCGAGCAAGGCCACCAGCCGCGGCTTGTAGCCCGCAGGGATCTGCTTGCGCACCCAGAACCACGCCAGCGGCAGCGCGAAGGCCAGCCCGGAGATCCGCGCAAGCAGGCGGTGGACCCATTCCCAGAAGTAGATGAACTTGTACTGGGCCAGGGTCATGCCGGCGGGACCGTTGACCTCGGTATATTGCGGGATTCGCTGATAGTGCGCGAATTCGGCCTGCCACTGTGCCTCGGTCAGCGGCGGAATCGCGCCGGTCACGGGCTTCCATTCGGTGATCGACAGCCCCGACTCGGTCAGGCGGGTGATACCGCCGACCGCGACGATCAGGATGACGATGGCGGCGACCGCGAAAAGCCAGCGGGCGAGGGCCAGCGGCCGAGCCGTGACGGGCCGCAGATTGGTGGAATCGAACATGGCCGAGGTCCCTGCGCCCGGCCCGGCAAAAGCGCAAGTCGGGGTTTCCCTGCAGCCCGATGCCATAAATTCGCCGTCGTGGGTTGCATGATGATACAACGTTACATAAGTGGGGCGACATGACCCGCGCCATTCTCTCGATTCGCAATCGTCTCGACCGCTTTGGCATGTTGCTTTCGGGGCTTTGCGCGCTGCACTGCGTGGCCGGCATCGTGCTGGTTTCGGTCCTGGGCCTGGGCGGGCAGGTCCTGTTGTCGCCCGCGATTCACGAGATCGGCCTGCTGCTGGCGATCGTCGTCGGCATCTTCACTCTGGGTCTCGGCGTCCTGCGCCACGGCCGCCCTGCGCCGTTGCTGATCGGCGGTGCCGGCATCGCGCTGATGACCGCGGCCTTGTTCGTCGGTCACGGCCTGCCCGAGGCCCTGCTGACGATCGCCGGCGTCGCGCTCGTGGCCACGGCCCATATACGGAACTTGCGTCACACGGCCTGAGCGCTATCTGCCTCGGTCATGACCGCTGAACTTTCCCTTACCGTCAACGGCGAACCGCGCCGCATCACCGCCGGCGCCACGATCGCGCAGCTCGTCGAGAGCCTCGAGCTCAACCCGCTCAAGGTGGCGGTCGAACGCAACGGCGAGATCGTCCCGCGCTCGACTCTGGCCGAGGTGGTGCTGGGCGATGGCGACGTGCTCGAGATCGTCCACTTCGTCGGCGGCGGCGATCAGGCGCCGGGCGATGACGATAGCTGGACCGTCGCGGGGCGGACTTTCCGCTCGCGGCTGATCGTCGGCACGGGCAAGTACAAGGACTTCGCGCAGAACGCCGCGGCGGTCGAGGCCTCGGGCGCCGAGATCGTCACCGTCGCGGTGCGCCGCGTCAACGTCAGCGATCCCAAGGCGCCGATGCTGACCGACTTCATCGATCCCAAGAAGATCACCTACCTGCCCAACACCGCGGGCTGCTTCACCGCCGACGACGCGATCCGGACCCTGCGCCTGGCGCGCGAGGCGGGCGGCTGGGACCTGGTCAAGCTCGAGGTGCTGGGCGAAGCGCGCACGCTCTATCCCGACATGCGCGAGACCTTGAAGGCGACCGAGATCCTGGCCAAGGAAGGTTTTCTTCCCATGGTCTACTGCGTCGACGATCCGATCGCGGCCAAGCAGCTCGAGGAAGTCGGCGCCGTCGCGGTCATGCCACTGGGCGCGCCGATCGGCTCGGGCCTGGGCATCCAGAACAAGGTCACCGTGCGGCTGATCGTCGAGGGTGCCACGGTGCCCGTGCTTGTCGACGCCGGCGTCGGCACGGCTTCGGAAGCCGCCGTCGCGATGGAGCTCGGCTGCCACGGCGTGCTGATGAACACCGCGATCGCCGAGGCCAAGGACCCGATCCGCATGGCCCGCGCGATGAAGCTCGCGGTCCAAGCCGGCCGCGACGCCTACCTTGCCGGTCGCATGGCGACGCGCAAATATGCCGACCCGTCGAGCCCGCTGGCGGGATTGATCTGAGGCAGGCGCGCGTAAGTCGTTCGAGGACGATCGCTTGCGCAAACATACCCCGTCATCCCCGCCTTCGCGGGGATGACGGACAAAGTGGTGATGGGCGATGTGTCGCAGCACGCCCAATGACCCCACCTTCAACCAAAGTCTAACGCCGGATCGGGCCTCGTGCGTGGCTTGGTTAACCCGATGATAACCCTATTCTGGTGAACTCTCCTTGTCGGGCGATCAGGCCCGCGACGAGGGTCTTTTGTCATGGCCAGCACGGGTACGGCTTCTCTGACGATCAACGAGCTGCGCGAGTTCGCCAGCTTCACCTCCTGCGAGCAACGCTACATTCGGCGCAGCCTCGATATCGGCCTCGGCCGTCAGGACGCGTTCAAGCTCTGGGCGCGCGATGCCGCCGAGGTGGCTTCGATCCGGTCGCAGTACGTCGCCTATCAGGAGCTCAAGGCCCTGCGCGGCGAGACCCCCGACGAGAACGGCTTCGAAGGCCTCGACGAATTCATGGGCAAGCTGGTCCGCGTGACCGGCTTCGACCTCGCCCAGGAGCGGATCACTTGCTTCTCGGCCTACCGCTTCCTCTACGAGCGTCTGCTTGGTGCCGCGGTGCGTCCGTGGCTGCCCAGCGCCTTCTGCGCCGCCGCCGCGCTGCCGCAGATCCGTCCCGACCGCCGCAAGAAGCTGCTCCATTCGATCAGCGAAGCCGCCGCCACGGCGCCGGGCTGGTCGACCCGCGAGCCCTGCTTCTTCCCCGAGTGGATCGAGAAGGAAGCCGCGTAAGCTAAGGTTTCCCAAGGCCTTGCCGGCCTTGGCCTGAGGTTCATCGCGGCTATAGTGCCGCGATGAACGATAATGCACCGGCACGATCCGGCTTCCCCACCTTCGGCCTCGCCCCCTGGGCGATCGTCGTTCCGCTCCTCGGCCTCGCCGCCATCGCGCTCGGCAAGCCGTCTTCGCTCACGCTCGTCCTGATCGTCGCCGTCCTGCTGGCGGCGATCGTCATGACCGCGGTCTACCACGCCGAAATCCTCGCCCATTTCCTCGGCGAGCCCTTCGGCACCTTGGTGCTGGCGCTGGCGGTCACGGTGATCGAGACCTCGCTGATCGTCTCGATCATGCTCAGCGACGGCGCCCCCAGCCTCGCGCGCGACACCCTGATCGCGGCGATCATGATCACGATCAACGGCATCGTCGGCGTCTGCCTGCTCGCCGGCGGGCGACGGCACCACGAACAGGCCTATACCCAGTCGGGGGTCAGCGCCGGGCTCGCCATGCTGGCGACTCTCGCGGTGCTGACCTTGGTCCTGCCCAATTTCACCACGAGCGCGGGGGCGGCGCTCTATTCGGCGACCCAGCTGGCCTTCGTCGCGGTGGTCTCGCTCGTGGTCTACGGCACTTTCGTGGTCGCGCAGACGATCCGTCACCGCGACCATTTCCTCTATCCCGAAGAGGACGATCACGCGCACGAGGCGCCCGTGCCGCGCGTCAAGGCCATGGCTTCGGCGGTGATGCTGATGGTGGCGCTGATCGGCGTCGTGCTGCTGGCCAAGGCGCTGTCGCCGTCGATCGAGGCCGGCGTCCGTGCGGCCGGCGCGCCGCAGGCGATGGTCGGCATCATCATCGCCGCGCTCGTGCTCGCGCCCGAGGGATTCGCCGCCTATCGCGCGGCGCGCGCCAACCGCGTGCAGACCAGCCTCAACCTGGCGATCGGCTCGGCGCTGGCGACGATCGGCCTTACGATTCCGGCCGTGGCGGTGACCGCGCTGGTGATCGGGCTCGATCTCGAGCTCGGCCTGTCGATGCGCGGCGTGGTCCTGCTGGCGCTGACCCTGCTGGTCGCCTCGCTGACCTTGGGCACGGGCCGCACGACCGTGGTCCAGGGCGTTGTCCACCTGGTGATCTTCGCGACCTGGCTGTTCACGACTCTGGTGCCGTAGGAGCCTCGATCCTCCCCGTGGCCGGGGAGGATGGTATCCGCTAAGCCTTGTACAGCGCGTCCAGCCTGGCCCCGTAGCGCTCCCTCAGCTTGTGGCGCTTGATCTTGAGGCTCGGCGTCATCTCGTCGTTGTCGATCGCGAAGGCCTCGTCGGCGAAGCAGAACTGGCGGACCTTCTCGATCACCGAAAGGTCGCGGTTCACGCGGTCGATCGCCTCGCGCACCGCGGTGCGGAAGGCGGGCAGGCCCTGCAGGGCCTTCATGTCGAACTTCTCGTCGTTGGCGCGCGCCCATTCGAGCGCCCATTCGGCGTCGGGGACGACCAGCCCGACCAGGTAGGGCCGCTTGTCGCCGGCGACCATGGCCTGGGCGATTTCGGGCTGGAGCGTGAGCATGCCCTCGACCTTCTGAGGGGAGACGTTGTCGCCCTTGTCGTTGACGATCATGTCCTTCTTGCGGTCGGTGATGACGATACGGCCCAGGGCATCGAGATGGCCGATGTCACCGGTGCAGAGCCAGCCGCCTTGCAGCACGCGCGCGGACTCGGCCTCGTTGCGCCAGTAGCCGTGCATGACCAGCTCGCCGCGCACGAGGATTTCGCCGTCCTCGGCGATCTTCACCTCGACCCCGCGCAGCGGCGGGCCGACCGTGTCCATCTTGATCCCGCCGCCCCTGACCGCACCGATGTTCGGCCGGTTGACACTGACCACGGGACCGGCCTCGGTCTGGCCGTAGCCCTGGAGCAGGGTCAGCCCCATGGCGTCGAAGAACACGCCGATGTCGGGATTGAGCGGCGCGCCGCCCGAGACCAGCGCCTTCATCCGTCCGCCGAAGCGCGCGCGGATCTTGGGGCGCAGCGTGCGTTCGAGGATCAGGTCCATCGGCCGGTCGATCAGCCGTGACTTGCCCTGCGCCTGGCGCTCGCCCAGCGAGAGCGCGCGGTCCATCAGGTAGGACGCCAATTTGCCCTGCTTCTCGACCTGCTTCATGATCCGCGTGCGCAGAACCTCGAACAGGCGCGGCACTACGACCATGATCGTCGGGCGCACTTCCTCGATATTGGCGGAAAGCTTCTCGAGCCCCTCGGCGTAGTAGATCTGCGCGCCCATGCCGATCGGCAGATATTGCCCGCCGGTGTGCTCGTAGGCGTGGCTCAGTGGCAGGAACGAGAGGAATACCTCGTCACCCCAGCCGAAATCCTCGGCGAGGACGTGCGCGGCACCGTCGACGTTGCACAGGATCGCGCCGTGGTGCTGCATGACCCCGCGCGGCGCGCCGCCGGTGCCGCTGGTGTAGATGATGCAGGCGAGGTCCTCGCGCCCGATCGTCGCCAGTCGCGCGTCGACCGCGGCGCGCGCGGCCTGCGCGTCGCCCGCGAGCAGGCTGTCCCAGGCGTGATAGGCGATCGCGCCCGACTGGTTGGCGCGCAGCGGCTCGAGGCTGATGACATGCTGCGCCAGGTTCGAACGCAGCACCGCGGGCAGCAGCGGCTTGGCCAGCTTGGCGTCCGAGACGATGACCGCGCAGGCGCCCGAATTCTCGAGGACGTGCAGGTGATCGCGTTCGGTGTTGGTGGTGTAGGCGGGCACGGTGACGCAGCCCGCGGCCATCACGCCGAGATCGGCGAGGCACCATTCGGGGCGGTTCTCGGAGACGAGCAGCACGCGATCGCCGGTCTTGAGCCCCAGCGCGCGCAGCCCTTCGGCGATCAGGCAGACGCGCCGCGCCGCCTCGGCCCAGGAAATGGATTGCCAGGCGCCGTCGCGCTTGGCCCAGAGCATCGGCTTCTCGCCGAATTCGTCGGCGCGCGACAGGAACAGCGCGACGAGACTGCTGCTGGCATCGAAATCGGAAAGCTGCACCCCTGCTCGCCTCTCACCGTTATTACGCGATAACGTCTAGGGCGCGCAGAGGCTGCCAGCAAGGCTGCGGCTATTCGGAAATCGCCGCGCCCTCGCTGCGCGGATCGGCAGCGCCGCGCAGCTTTCCGCCGATCACCTCGATGGCATTGGCCTTGAGCGGCAGCTCGCGCGGGATCACCTCGGCATGGCCGAGTGCCTTGAGCGCGGGGATCATCGCTTCGAGCGCCGAGCCTTTCTCGACGAAGACCTGGGTGCCGCCGGGCGCGAAGAGCACGGGCAGCGCGAGCGCATCGCCGACCGGCAGGTTCCAGTCGATCACGCCGATGATCGCGCGCAGCACCTGGACCGGGATCGTCGCGCCGCCGGCCGCCCCGACCGCGAGCCGCAGCTTGCCGTCGGGACCATAGACCAGGGTCGGCGCCATCGAGCTGCGCGGCCGCTTGCCGCCCTCGACGCGATTGGCCACGGGCTTGCCGTCGCGCTCGGGGGCGAGGCTGAAATCGGTGAGCTCGTTGTTGAGATAGTAGCCGTTGACCATCAGGCCCGAACCGAACGAGCTTTCGATCGTCGAGGTGTTGGTCACGGCCTGGCCGTTCCGGTCGATCGCGACGAAGTGCGAGGTCGAAGGCACGTCGGGGGTCAAGCTGTCGGCGAGCGCGGTGGTGGCGCCGGCGGGCGTGCCCGGTTCGGCCGCGGGGATCGTGCGGTCGAGCGCGATCAGTTGCGAGCGCTGCGCCAGATAGTCGCGTGCGACGAGGCCGGCGACGGGCACCGACAGGAAATCGGCATCGGCGAGATAGCGATCGCGGTCGGCATAGGCGAGCCGCTCGGCCTCGGCGATCAGGTGCCAGGCTTGCGGCGAATCCTTGCCCATGGCGCCGATGTCGAAGCGCTCGATCATGCCGAGCACGCCCTGCACCGTCGTCGCGCCCGAGCTCGGCGGGCCCATGCCGCAGACCTTGTAGGCGCGATAGGTGGTGCAGACCGGCGCGCGCGGCTTGGCGCGATAGGCGCCCAGGTCGGCCGTGGTCATCGGCGCGGGATTGCGCGGCGCGGTCGCGACCACCTGGGCGATCGCCGCGGCATTGGTGCCGGTGTAGAAGGCCTTGGGGCCCTCGTTTGCCAGCCGGGTCAGGAAGGCTGCGAGCGCGGGATTCTTGACGAGGGTGCCGACGGGCAGCGGTTCGCCGTCGGCGCCGAAGTAGAGCGCGCGACCTTCCGCGGTCATCGCCGCTATGCTGCGCGAGCGGTCGAGATACTGGCGCATGCGCGGCGAAATCGCGAAGCCGTCGCGTGCCAGCGCGATCGCCGGATCGAACAGCCGCTTCCAGGCGAGCTTGCCGTGGCGGGCGTGCGCCTGCGCCATCAGGCTGAGATTGCCCGGCACGCCGACGCTGCGCCCGCCGGGGATCGCCTGGGCCACGGTCAGGACCTTGCCGTCGACCTCGAACCATTGCGGGGTCGCGGCCTTGGGGGCGGTCTCGCGGCCGTCGATCGTCTCGATAGTACCCGTGCCATCCGCAAGCAGCATGAAGCCGCCCCCGCCGATGCCCGAGCTCTGCGGCTCTACGACGTTGAGCGCGAGCAGCATCGCCAGTGCCGCATCGGTGGCGCTGCCGCCTTCGCGCAGCACCTGTGCCCCGGCCTCGGCCGCGCGCGGATCGGCGGCGCTGACCATGCCTTTTTCGTAGACGGGGCCGGCACTGGCCGTCGGTGCCTTCGGGGTGGTGGCGCAGCCCGCGAGAAGCAGGGCGGCGGCAAGCGAAGCGAGAAGCCTGTGTTGCATTGCAGCAGAGGCTATCCGCTTCCGACCGCCTCCGCAATCGAGGAGAAGCCGTCACGCTGCATCAGGCCTTCGAGCCCGCGCGCGATCCTGCGGGCGATACCCGGGCCTTCGTAAACCATCGCGCTGTAGACCTGGACCAGGCTCGCACCCGCACGGATGCGCGCCCAGGCGTCATCAGCCGTGGCGATTCCGCCGACCCCGATCAACGGCAGCGCGCCGCCCGTGGCCTTGCGGAAGTCGACGATCCGCTGCTGCGCCAGGTCGCGCAACGGTGCGCCCGAGAGGCCGCCGGCCTCGCCGGCCTGGCGCGATTGAAGAGGCGGGCGCGAGATCGTGGTGTTCGAGACGATCAGCGCGCCGAGTTGCTTGTCGATCGCGATCCGCGCGATCGCGTCGATGTCGGCAGGCTGGAGATCGGGCGCGACCTTGAGGAAGACCGGCGGCCCCGGATGTCCGCGCGCTTCGAGCACGGCGTCGAGCAGCGCGGTGAGCGCGCCCTCGTCCTGCAGCGCGCGCAGGCCCGGGGTGTTCGGGCTCGAGATGTTGACCGCGAGGTAGGAGGCGAACGGCGCCATCAACCGCGTCATCATCGCATAGTCGGCGATGCGGTCGGCCGAATCCTTGTTGGCGCCGACGTTTATGCCCAAGACGCCGGGCTTGCTGCCGCGCAGCCGCAGCCGCTCGACCGCCTCGGCCGCACCGCGGTTGTTGAAGCCCATGCGGTTGATCACCGCGCGATCCTGTTCGAGCCGGAACAGCCGCGGCTTGGGGTTGCCCGCCTGGGGCAGGGGTGTGATCGAGCCGACCTCGGCGAAGCCGAAGCCCAGGCCCAGCAGCGCGTCGGGGATCTCGCCGTCCTTGTCGAAACCCGCCGCCATGCCGATCGGATTGGGGAAGGACAGGCCGGCGACTTCGACCGCCAGCGGTCCGCCGGCCGGCGCGCGGCGACCCGCGGGGGCCAGCTTCAGCGCGTTGAGCGCGAGGACGTGCGCGCGCTCGGCGTCGAGTCGGAACAGGGCGGGTCGGAGAAAGGAATAAAGCATCGTTTCGGCCATAGCCTCGGTTGGCCGGTTGGCTCAATCTGCGACAACTTGATCGTGCACGGCGCCGTTTATCGTAAAACTACGGGGTCGGCCTGCTATCGTGTCGCATTCGTACAATTTTTTGCTGCAGGCCAGGCATAACGCGGGCTTGCGACCCGAAGGGCTCGCGGCAATCTTGCAGCGAGTTCTCGACTTTTGCGGCGGCCCCCGACTCGATCGGGGGCCGCCTCTTTTTTGTCCAATCCGCAACGCGGATCGCAGGTTGAAACTTCGCTGCAGCGCAACTAGGTGAAACCGGAACGAATCACTCCGATTTTGCGAACGGTTCTCAAATGCGCCTTTCTTCCATGGCAGACTACGCTGTCGTCACCATGGCCGCGGCCTCGCGGCACTGCGGTGGCGCGCGCGTTTCGGCGGCGCAACTGGCCGAGGAAACCGGCCTGCCCGCGCCGACCGTGCAGAAGCTGGTCAGCCGGCTGACCGCCGCGGGCCTGCTGCGCTCGTCGCGCGGCGTCGGTGGCGGGCTCAAGCTCGCACGCCCGGCCGCGGCGATCACTCTCGCCGATATCGTCGAGGCCGTCGAAGGACCGATCGCGCTGACCGCCTGTGTCGAGCATGGTCGCAACGACTGCACGCTCGAATCCGCCTGCATGGTTCGGCCGCACTGGCCGATCGTCACCGCCGCGCTACGCGGCGCGCTGGCGCAGGTGTCGCTGACCAAGCTGGCGGAGGTTCAGCCCCGCCCCGAGCAGGCGTATCTTACAGAGACTGCCCTATGACCGAGGAAATCACCCTGAAGGATCAGGCCGCGCGCGATGCCGCCGCCAAGGTCGCCGACTACGAGCACGGCTGGTCGGCCGACATCGAGCAGGAGTTCGCGCCCAAGGGTCTGTCCGAGGACACGGTCCGCTTCATCTCGGCCAAGAAGAACGAGCCCGAATGGATGCTCGACTGGCGGCTCAAGGCCTATCGCCTGTGGCTGACGATGACGCCGCCCGACTGGGCCAAGCTCAACGTCCCGCCGATCGACTACCAGGACGCCTATTACTACGCCGCGCCCAAGGTGAAGAAGGAGCTGGCCTCGCTCGACGAGGTCGATCCCGAGATCCTGCGCGTCTACGAGAAGCTGGGCATTCCGCTCGAGGAGCAGAAGGTGCTCGCGGGGGTCGAGGGCGCGCGCAAGGTCGCGGTCGACGCGGTGTTCGATTCGGTCTCGGTCGCCACGACCTTCCGCAAGGAGCTCGAAGCCGCGGGCGTGATCTTCCGCTCGATCTCCGAGGCGATCCGCGAATATCCCGATCTCGTGAAGAAGTGGCTCGGCAAGGTCGTGCCGACGCACGACAACTACTTCGCCGCGCTCAACTGCGCGGTCTTCTCCGACGGCACCTTCGTCTACATCCCCGAGGGCGTGCGTTGCCCGATGGAGCTGTCGACCTATTTCCGCATCAATGCCGAGAACACCGGCCAGTTCGAGCGGACCTTGATCGTCGCCGACAAGGGCTCCTACGTCTCCTACCTCGAAGGCTGCACCGCGCCGCAGCGCGACGAGAACCAGCTCCACGCTGCCGTGGTCGAACTGGTCGCGCTCGACGATGCCGAGATCAAGTATTCGACCGTGCAGAACTGGTACCCCGGCGATGCCGAGGGCAAGGGCGGCATCTACAACTTCGTCACCAAGCGCGCGCTGTGCCAGGGCAAGCGTAGCAAGGTCTCGTGGACCCAGGTCGAGACCGGTTCGGCGATCACCTGGAAGTACCCTTCCTGCGTGCTCAACGGCGAGGATTCGGTCGGCGAGTTCTATTCGGTCGCGGTGACCAACAATTACCAGCAGGCCGACACCGGCACCAAGATGATCCACAACGGCGCGCGCAGCCGCTCGACGATCGTCTCGAAGGGCATCTCGGCAGGCAAGAGCAACAACACCTACCGCGGCCTCGTCCGCGTCGGCGCCCAGGCCGAGGGCGTGCGCAACTTCACCCAGTGTGACAGCCTGCTGCTCGGCGGCGACTGCGGCGCGCACACCGTGCCCTATATCGAGGTGCGCAATCCCTCGGCGCAGATCGAGCACGAGGCGACCACCAGCAAGATCAGCGACGACCAGCTGTTCTATGCGATGCAGCGCGGGCTCGACCAGGAATCGGCCGTGGCGCTGATCGTCAACGGCTTCGCCAAGGAAGTGCTCCAGCAATTGCCGATGGAGTTCGCGGTCGAGGCGCAGAAGCTGCTCGGCATTTCGCTTGAAGGATCGGTCGGTTGACCAAGAAGACTCTCTCCGTTCGCCCGATCGACGAGCGCGCCGATGCGCCGCAGCTGCAGAAGAAGGGGCGCGGCTGGAACATCGCCGAATCGCGGCTCGACACCCTGCACGAGACCGCGCGCGAGATGCGCCGCGCGCCGACCGAGGCGCAGACCACGCTGCACGAGGCGCTGATCGCGGCCGAGCTCGGCAAGTACCGCTTCCGTCGCCAGGTGGTGATCGGTTCGGCGATCGTCGACTTCGCCTCGCAGTCGCTCAAGATCGCGGTCGAGATCGAGGAGGAAGGCGCCAATGCCGAGCTCGACCGGCGGCGCGATGCCAGCCTCGAGCTGGTCGGCATCAAGGTGCTGCGTTTCCCCGCGGCCGAGGTGCTTGCCGATGTCGAGACGGTCACCGCGAAGATCGTCGCCGAGATGAAGGCGCGCTATGCCGAGCAACGCGCGCGGCCACGGCCCGGCAGCCGGGGTGGCTACAAGGGTGACCGTCTGAAGAAGGACGGCGGGCGGTGATCACGCTCGCGCTTCTCGCGCTCCTGCAGGCCGCGCCAGTGGCCGCGGAAGAGGAGATCACGGTGATGGGTCGCCGCATGGCGGCGCTGTCGGTGATCCTCGGGCGCGATGCCAAGGGCAAGCTCGCCTGCAATCTCTCCGAATCGAGCGGTGATCACGGCGTCGACGCGCAGCTCTGCAAGACCGCCGCCGGCTGCTTCCGGCAGGGCGCGGTCGCGGCCGAGCCGATGCGGACCTGCATCGAAGCGCGCAAGCCGGCCATTCTCGAAGACTTCGCGGCGCGCGTGTGTGCGCGGGAGGCTGCCTGATGAGCGCTGCCAGCTGGATCGCGATCGCGGTCGCCGTGTTCCTCCCGATCATTTTCGCCACCAGCCGGCGGCGCAAGAAAGACTGACATGCTCAAGATCGACAATCTCCAGGCCAACGTAACCGCTTCCGGGGCCGACAAGCCGATCCTCAAGGGTCTTTCGCTGAGCATCAATGCCGGCGAGATCCATGCGATCATGGGGCCGAACGGCGCGGGCAAGTCGACGCTCGGCTATACGCTCGGCGGACGGCCCGGCTACGAGGTGACCGGCGGCTCGGTCGAGTTCGACGGTCAGGACCTGCTCGCGCTCGATCCGCACGAGCGCGCCGCGGCGGGCTTCTTCCTCGGCTTCCAGTACCCGGTCGAAATCCCCGGCGTGTCGAACGTCCAGTTCCTGCGCGAGGCGGCCAATGCCCAGCGCGCGAGCCGCGGCGAGCCGGCGCTGTCGGGCGGCGAATTCCTCAAGCTGGCCAAGGAGAAGGCCGCACTGCTGCGGATGGACATGGAAATGCTCAAGCGGCCGGTCAACGTCGGCTTCTCGGGCGGCGAGAAGAAGCGCGCCGAAATGGTCCAGATGGGCATCCTCGATCCCAAGTTCGCCGTGCTCGACGAGACCGATTCGGGCCTCGACATCGACGCGCTGCGCATCGTCGGCGAAGGCATCAACGCGATCATGCGCAAGCCGAACAAGGCAGTGCTGCTGATCACCCACTACCAGCGGCTGCTCGACTACGTGAAGCCCGACTTCGTCCATGTTCTCGCCGGCGGCCGCATCGTCCGCACCGGCGGTGCCGAGCTGGCGCTCGAGCTCGAAGAGCAGGGCTACGAGGCGGTGGCGTGAGCGAACTCGCGCCCCTGCCGACGCGCAAGGACGAGGCGTTCCGCTACTCGGACCTCGACGCGCTCGCGGGCGTCTGGCCGGTGGCGCGCGAGGAAATCGTCGTGCCGACCGGCCAGTCGACGTCGCTGAGCGTGGTCGAGGAAGGTGAGGGCGCCGTTGCCCGCCACCTGCTGATCGAGATCGAGGCGGGGGCGAAATTCGACCTGCGCATTCTCAACGCCGGCAACGTCTTCGGCCGTGTCGCGGTCGACGTAAGGCTGGGCGAGGGTGCCGAATTCACGATGGGCGCGGCCCAGCTCGGCTCGGGCGCGCAGACGCTCGAGATCGTCACCGAGGTCAGCCACGAGGCGCCGAACGCGATCAGCAACCAGATCGTGCGCTCGGTGCTCGGCGAGCAGGCGACGGGGACCTACCTCGGCAAGGTCGCGGTCGCGCGCGGCGCCGACGGCACCGATGCCGGCCAGTCGGTCCGCGCCATGCTGCTCGACCGCACGGCGACGGCCAATGCCCGGCCCGAGCTCGAGATCTACGCCGACGACGTCAAGTGCGCGCACGGCTGTGCGGTGGGCGAGCTCGATGCCACGGGCCTGTTCTACCTGCAGTCGCGCGGGCTGACCCCGCCGCAGGCCAAGCGCCTGATGCTCCAGGCTTTCATCGCCGAGGCCTTCTCGGGCGCGCCCGAGGAAGACCGGCTGAGCGAAGCGGCGCTGGCGCGGCTGGGAGCGATCCTGTGAGCACGGCTGCAACGCTGATCCGCCCGGTGCGCGACGACTTCCCCGGCCTGGTCACGGCCGAGGGCAAGCCCTGGCACTACCTCGACACGGCCGCCACCGCGCAGAAGCCGCAGGCGGTGATCGATGCCACCGTGCGCGCGATGGGCGTGGACTATGCGACGGTCCACCGCGGCGTCTATGCGCGCTCGGCCGACATGACCCTGGCCTACGAGGCGGCGCGGCGCACGATCGCGGGCTTCGTCGGCGCGCCCGAGCACGAGCTGGTCTTCACCCGCGGCGCGACCGAGGCGATCAACCTTGTCGCCCACGCCTGGGGCAACACCCACCTCAAGGCCGGCGACCGGATCCTGCTCTCGACGCTCGAGCATCACGCCAACATCATTCCCTGGCAGCTGCTGCGCGAGCGTGTCGGCATCGAGATCGACGTCTGCCCGCTTACCACCGATGGCCTGATCGATCTCGCCGCGGCTGAGCGGATGCTGACGCCGGCGCACAAGCTGGTCTCCTTCGCGCATGTCTCGAACGTGCTCGGCTCGATGCTCCACGTGGAACATGCCGTGGCTCTTGCACGGTCGGTCGGCGCGAAGGTGCTGATCGACGGCTGCCAGGCCGTGCCGCGGCTGCCGATCGACCTCGCCACGCTCGGCGCTGACTTCTACGTGTTCTCGGCGCACAAGATCTATGGCCCCACGGGCATCGGCGCGCTGTGGGCGCGGGCCGAAATCCTCGAATCCATGCCGCCCTGGCACGGCGGCGGCGCGATGATCGATCGCGTGACCTTCGAAAAGACCACCTATGCCCCGCCGCCGGCGCGGTTCGAGGCCGGCACCCCGGCGATCATCGAGGCGATCGGTTTCGCCGCGGCGGTCCACTATGTGAAGGCCATCGGCGTCGAGGAGATCGCCGCGCACGAAATGGCGCTGACCGCCCAGGCGCGTGACGAGCTGCGCCGGCTCAACTCGGTTACCGTGTTCGGGCCCGAAGAGTCGGCCGGCATCGTTTCCTTCGCGCTCGACGGGGTACATCCGCACGACCTCGGCACCATATTGGACGAAGAGGGCGTGGCGATCCGCGCCGGGCATCATTGCGCGCAGCCGCTGATGGACTGGCTCGGCGTGCCGGCGACGGCGCGCGCCAGTTTCGGCGTCTACAGCGACGAAAGCGACATTGCCGCGCTGCTGCGCGGTATCGAGAGGACCAAGAGGATCTTCGGATGAGTGAGGAAGCCAAGTTCACCGTGGAAGAGGTCGAGAGCGTGAGCGCGCCACCGCGCGCGCGGGTCGACGACATCGAGGCGCCTGCTGAAAAGCTCGAGCGCAAGCGCGACTATCTCGACGGCTTCCTCGCGGCCAAGCCCGAAGGCATTGCCCCGGGCCAGCCCGGCGGTTCGATCTACGATGGCGTGATCGAGGCGCTCAAGGAGATATTCGACCCCGAGATCCCCGTGAACATCTACGAACTCGGCCTGATTTACGGCGTCGAGGTGTCGGACGAGGGTTCGGTGGCGATCACCATGACCCTGACCACGCCGCATTGCCCGGTCGCGGAATCGATGCCCGGCGAGGTCGAGCTGCGAGTCGGCGCAGTGCCCGGCGTGCGCGATGCCGAGGTCAATCTCGTCTGGGATCCGCCGTGGGATATGGCCAAGATGAGCGACGAGGCCAAGCTCGAACTGGGAATGCTCTGATGCCTGAGGTCAAAGCCCGCCAGCGCCCCGCCGCCGTCATCCTGACGCCCTCGGCCGAGGCACGCATCGCCAAGCTGATGGCGCAGGCGCCGGCCGACGCGATCGGCGTCAAGCTGTCGACCCCGCGCCGCGGCTGTTCGGGTCTCGCCTATTCGGTCGACTACGTGACCGAGGCCAATGGCTTCGACGAGCGCATCGAGACGCCGGGCGGCCTGTTCTTCATCGACGGCGCCTCGGTGCTCTACCTGATCGGCTCGACGATGGACTGGGTCGAGGACGACTTCACCGCGGGCTTCACCTTCCAGAACCCCAACGCCAAGGGTTCCTGCGGCTGCGGCGAGAGCTTCACGGTCTGATCGTTTCCGGGAACCACGCTTCGGTGCGTGACGTTCCCGATCCATGCTCGACCATACCGGCATCGTAGTCACCGATCTCGCCAAGGCGCGGCGCTTTTACGATGCCATTGCCAAGCCGCTCGGCCTGGCCACCAAGAGCAACGGCCCGGACTCGTTCCTGTTCGGCAAGAGCGCCGAGGAGCCGATCCCCTATCTGTGGATCGGCACCCTGATACCGTCCTACTGGGTCGAAGGCTCGCGACCCGGTATCAACCAGATGCACGTGGCCTTTCGCGCGCCCGACGAGGTTGCCGTCCGTGCCTTTCACGCCGCCGCGCTGGCGGCCGGCGGCCGCGACCACGGTGCGCCTGGCTCGCGCGAGGGTGTGCCGAACTACTATGGCGCCTTCGTGCTCGATCCCGAGGGCAACAACATCGAGGCCGCCTATCGCGGGTGAACGGCTTGGGGCCAGACGGTGTAGCCGTCAGGGTTTCCTGAACGCCTGGATGCAGGCCGCGCGATCGACGTCGCGGCCGTCGCTGCGGCGCGCGTCGACATAGGTCGCCTGCGGCTCGGCCCCGGCCGCGCGGGGATAGAGGTAGACGTCGAGCACGCAGGCCGTGCCGGTGAACTGCAGCTTGCGTGCATCGCCTTCCCATACGTCGAGCCGCGCGGTGCCGAACTGGCGGGTCAGCTGCGCCGTGGTCGATCCGATCACGCCTTCGAGCCCGGGAAGCTGCTGGACCTGTGCCGGCGGCGGCGGGCGCTTCACCGGGGTGCGGACGGCCTCGCGCGGGCGGCCCTCGCGGATCGTCGGCGGCTTGCGCGGCGTCGATCCGGCACCCGGCTTGCCGCCGGTAGAGCTACAGGCGGAGACCGTGACGGCCAGCGCCAGCAACAGGGGGATCGCACGCAAGCTAGGCATGCGCCGGGGCATCGCCGCGACGGCCGGCGCTGTCAACGCCTGATGGGTAATCGCTTGCCGCTCGCCAAGCCGGCGGCTAGGCCCGCGCGCAATCCGAACCACAGCACCCAGGAACACCATCCGCATGTCCCAGCCTTCCGTCGACGTGATCGCCATCGGCAACGCCATCGTCGATGTCATGGCCCCGAGCTCCGACGACCTGATCGCCGAGCTCGGCCTCGTGCGCGGCGGGATGACCCTGGTCGACACCGACCGCGCGCGCGAACTCTACGACGCGATGGGCCCGGCGCGCGAGATCTCGGGCGGTTCGGCCGCGAACACGCTGGCCGGCCTGGCCGCGCTCGGCGCCCGGTGCGCCTTCATCGGCCAGGTCGCCGACGACCAGCTGGGCGAGGTCTTCGCGCACGACATCCGCGCCGGCGGCATCGATTTCACCACGCCTTCGCGCGAGGGTGAGCCGCCGACGGCGCGCTGCCTGATCTTCGTTTCGCCCGACGGACAGCGCACGATGAACACCTATCTCGGCGCCTCGCAGTTCCTGCCGGCCGAAGCGCTCGACGAGGCGGCGATCGCCGATGCCGCGGTGCTCTATCTCGAAGGCTACCTCTGGGATCCCGAGGAGCCGCGCGCGGCGATGCGCAAGGCGATCGCGGCGGCCAAGGGCGCGGGCCGCAAGGTCGCCTTCACCCTGTCCGACGCTTTCGTGATCTCGCGTCACGGCGACGATTTCCGCAAGCTGATCGAGGCCGGCGAGATCGACATCCTCTTCGCCAATCAGGACGAGCTCGCGGCGCTGACCGGCGAGAGCGACTTCGACGCTGGCGTCGCCGCACTGGCCGGCAAGGTCGAGGTGCTCGCGGTCACGCGCGGGGCCGAGGGTGCCGTCGCCGTGGCGGGCGGCGAGCGTGCCGAAGTGGCGGCCGAGCCGATCGACAAGGTCGTCGATACCACCGGCGCGGGCGATCTCTTCGCCGCGGGCTTCCTGTTCGGCCATGTCCGCGGCCGCTCGCTGGCGGAAAGCCTCAAGCTCGGCGCGATCTGCGCGGCCGAGATCATCTCGCACTACGGCGCGCGGCCCGAGGCCGACCTCAAGGCGCTGACCGCATCGGTATAACCCTTCCGATCCTCCCTGTTTTTTTGGCGAAGCCACAAACGGGGAGGGGGACCGCCAGCCCGCTTGGGCTGGTGGTGGAGGGGTATCTTGCGCAACCTACCCCTCCACCACCGACTTCATCGGCGGTCCCCCTCCCCATTTATGCTTCGCAGAAATAGGGAGGATCTTGAGGACTTACCCTTCGCGCTCGACCTCACGCCAGCCGATGTCGCGGCGGCAGAAGCCTTCGGGGAAGCGCACGGCGTCGACCGCGGCATAGGCGGCCGCCTGCGCCGCGCGCACGGTCTCGCCGCGTGCGGTGACGTTGAGCACGCGGCCGCCATTGGCGGTCAGCACGCCGTCGATGCCCAGCGCGGTGCCGGCGTGGAACACCTTTGCCCCGTCCTGCTCCGCCGTACGGATGCCGTCGATGCGGCCGCCCTTTTTCGGCGTACCCGGATAGCCTTCGGCGGCCATGACCACGGTCAGCGCGGTGTCGCGCGAGAAGATCGGTTGCTCGCAGGCCGACAGGCGGTTCTCGGCGCAGGCCATCAGGATCTCGACGAGATCGCTCTCGAGCCGCATCATCAGCACCTGGCATTCGGGGTCGCCGAAGCGCGCGTTGTATTCGATCAGCTTGGGCCCTTCGGCGGTCAGCATCAGGCCGGCGTAGAGCACGCCCGAATAGGGCATGCCTTCGTCGGCCATGGCGCGCACCGTCGGCGCGACGATCTTCGACAGGACCTCGCCCTCGAGCAGCGGTGTCAGCACGCGCGCGGGGCTGTAGGCGCCCATGCCGCCGGTATTGGGGCCGGTGTCGCCGTCGCCGACGCGCTTGTGGTCCTGGGCAGAGCCGAAGGGCACGATCGTCGAGCCGTCGGTCAACGCGAAGAAGCTGGCTTCCTCGCCTTCGAGGAATTCCTCGATCACGGCTTCGGCGCCCGCGTCGCCGAAGCGGCCGGAGAAGATCTCGCGCACGGCCTCTTCGGCTTCGGCCATGGTCATGGCGACGGTGACGCCCTTGCCCGCGGCGAGTCCGTCGGCCTTGATCACCACGGGCGCGCCGAACTTGGCCAGCGCCGCGAGGCCCGCGGCTTCGCTGGTGACGCGTTCGTAGCCCGCGGTCGGGATGTTGGCGCGCGCGCAGAGGTCCTTGGTGAAGCCCTTGGAGCCTTCGAGCTGCGCCGCCTGGCGGCTCGGGCCGAAGACTGCGAAGCCCGCGCTGCGCAGCGAATCGGCGAGGCCGTCGACCAGCGGCGCCTCGGGACCGATGACGATCAGGCCGACGCGATGCGCCTCGCAGAAGGCGACCGTGGCGGCGTGGTCGGTGACGTCGAGCGGCACGAGTTCGGCATGTTCGGCGACGCCGGGGTTGCCCGGCGCGGCGAAGAGCCTATCGCAAAGCGGCGATTGCGCGAGCTTCCACGCCAGCGCATGTTCGCGCCCGCCCGAGCCCAGCAGCAGGATGTTCATTGCCCGTGCCTTCTCAATATGACGACGATGCCGCCCATCTATCCGGGGGGCTCGTAGCGAAGGATACACCGGGGGACAACGCCGCCCCGCTTTCGGTGAGCGAGATTTCGGGCCGGCTGAAACGCACGGTCGAGGAGCGCTTCGGCTTCGTGCGCGTGCGCGGCGAGCTTTCGGGGGTCAAGCGCGCGGCCTCGGGGCATCTCTACATGAGCCTCAAGGACGAATCGGCGCGGCTCGACGGGGTCATGTGGCGCGGCCAGGCGGGTAACCTGCCGTTCCGCGTCGAGGACGGCATCGAGGTGATCGCCCAAGGCAAGCTGACGACCTATCCGGGTCGCTCGAACTACCAGATCGTCATCGACCGCATGGAAGTGGCGGGCGAGGGCGCGCTGCTGGCGCTGCTCGCCAAGACCAAGGCCCGGCTCGAGGCCGAGGGGCTGTTCGACCGTGATCGGAAGCGGCCGATCCCCTTCCTGCCGAACGTGATCGGCGTGGTGACCTCGCCCACCGGCGCGGTGATCCGCGACATTCTCCACCGTCTGGCCGATCGCTTCGGCTGCCATGTCGTCGTCTGGCCGGTGCTGGTCCAGGGGCAGGGCGCGGCCGAGCAGGTCGCCGCGGCGGTCAACGGCTTCTCGCGGCTGGAGCCCGGCGGTCGCGTACCGCGGCCCGACCTCGTCATCGTCGCGCGCGGCGGCGGCTCGATCGAGGATCTCTGGGCGTTCAACGAGGAAGTCGTGGTCCGCGCGATCGCCGCCTGCTCGATTCCGGTCATCTCTGCCGTCGGCCACGAGACCGACACGACCCTGGCCGACTTCGCCGCCGACTTGCGCGCGCCGACGCCGACCGCGGCGGCCGAGCATGCCGTACCGGTGCGCGGCGACCTGATCAACCAGGTTGCCGAACTGGCGCTGCGCAAGCGCCGCGCGGTTGCGCGGCCGGTCGCGCTCGGGCGCGAGCGGCTCGAGGCGCGCGTCCAGCGCCTGCCCAAGGGCGAGGCCGTGCTCGCGCCCTTCGTCCAGCGGCTCGACGACCTGTCCGAACGGCTGCGCCGCGGGCTGTCCGAACGCATCGTCGTCGCGCGCCAGCAACTGCAGGGCGATCGCGCGCGGCTCTCGGCGCCGCTGCTCGCGGCGCGGCTCGATCACGCGCGCCACCGGCTGGCGTCGCTGCGGATCACGCCCGCGCTCGTCACCGCGCCGCTCGCGCGGCGGCAGGATCGGCTCGAAGCGCTGGGCCGGCTGATGGTCTCGCTCAATCCCGACAATATCCTCCAGCGCGGCTATGTCCGCGTCACAGGCGCCGACGGACGGACTCTGGTGAGCAAGGCGGCGGCGGCGCAGGAAGTGTCGCTTTCGCTGCATTTCCGCGATGGCGAACTGGCGGTATCACCCGGCGGTGTCGCCGCCGGTACGGGCCTTGGCGGCGCCCCGCGCCCCGCACGCGCCGCACCGAAGGACAAGCCCGCGCCGCCCGAGCAGGGCAAATTGCTTTGACCGGCGCGGCTCGCTAGAATGGCGCCATGCTGATGTCCTCGAACGATCGCCCTGCCACCCTGCACTATGGCCCCAACGGCTTTCGCGTGGTGACCACGGGCAGTCATGTGGTCTGCGCGGTTTCGGGCGAGAAGATCCCGCTCGACTCGCTGCGTTACTGGAGCGGCACCCTGCAGGAGGCCTATGCCAGCCCCGAACTGGCGACGCGGAGACTGCTGGAGCGCCGCTGATGCGCCCGCTGGTCCTCGGTCTGGCCGGTGCGACGCTGCTGCTGGCGGTGGGCGTTGGCGTCACGCGCCTGTCGGCCAGCGCCGCTCCCGCCGCGCGGGGCGACATCGCGCTTGCCGGGGAGATGACCCAGGGCGGGTGGGCGCGCGGCACCGCGCCGCTGGGCACGATCGCCTTGACGCTTGACGACAAGCCCGTCGCACTCGCACCCGATCGCAGCTTCTTCCTCGCCTTCGACCGCGACGCTGGCACCGCGGCGCGCGTGGTCGCGAAATTCGCCGATGGCGGTACCGTGGTCCGCGCTCTGACGATTTCGCCGCGCGCCTGGCGGATCGAGCGCATCCCGCTCGGCCCGAAGCCGGGTACGCCGCCGAGCGAGGCCTACCGCATCCGCCGCGAAGGCGAGCTCAAGCAGATCAACGCTGCGCGCGCGATCGACAGCGGCAGCCAGGGCTGGCGGCAGCGGTTCATCTGGCCCGCCAAGGGGCGTCTGTCAGGCGTGTTCGGCTCGCAGCGGATCTACAACGGCGTGCCCGGTTCCTACCATTCGGGTACCGACATCGCGACGGGTGGCAGCGGCACGCCTTTCGCCGCGCCGGCCGACGGCGTGGTCATCCTCGCGGCCGCGAGTCCGTTCTCGCTCGAGGGCAACCTGCTGATGATCGATCACGGCATGGGGCTCAACAGCGCCTTCCTCCACTGCTCGCAGATCCTGGTGAAACAGGGCGAGGCGGTGAAGCAGGGGCAGATCATCGGCCGCATCGGCGCGACCGGCCGTGCGACCGGCCCGCATTTGCATTGGTCGATCAAGTGGCGCGATTCGCGTCTGGATCCGATCCTTTTCACCGGACCGATGCAATAGCCGCCTGCGGCTGACTTTCCTTCCTGATTTCAGATGTTTGAACCCCTCGGGCAAGCCTTTGCCCGGGGCGATCTCTGTTGCAGGAATGTTACATGCGTTCAAAAATACACCTACATCGCTGTCAGCAACTGGCTGAAACAAAAACTTTCAGACATGTAAGTTGTTATCCACGAGGCTGCTTGAAACGCCTGTCGCCTGCGCTTTTCCCGGAGCGCGGGCATGCCTTTGTGCGGCAGGCGAAGGGCGGCCCATATCAGGGGTCCCAACCATGAAAACCACCTCAACCTATGCTGCTCTGAAGGCAGGCGCAGCCGCGCTCGCCGTCGGCGTAGCGCTCGCCGGTACCTCGGCCTTTGCGCAAGATGCCGCGCCTGCCGCCGCCCCGTCCGACGACGGCGAGGCGATCATCGTCACGGGTTCGCGCATCGCGCGTCCCGAGCTGACCGCTTCGTCGCCGGTCTCGGTTCTTTCCACCCAGGACATCAAGCTCCAGGGCGCGAGCCGCGTCGAGGACGTGCTGAACTCGCTGCCTTCGGTCTATGCCAGCCAGACCTCGGCCACGGCCAACGGCGCCGACGGCACCGCCTCGATCGACCTTCGCGGCCTCGGCACCACGCGTACGCTGTCGCTGGTCAACGGCCGCCGCCTGCTGCCGGGTGACCCGAGCCCGACCAGCGGTTCGGCCGCCGACATCAACATGATCCCCGCGGCCATGCTCAAGCGCGTCGAGGTGCTGACCGGTGGCGCCTCGTCGGTCTATGGTGCCGACGCGGTCGCCGGCGTCGTCAACTTCATCCTCGATACCGATTTCGAGGGCTTCCGCATCGACGCGAACTACAACTTCTACCAGCACAACAACCGCGACAAGTTCCTGACGCCGCTGCTCGACACGCGCGCCAATGCCGGCCTAGCGGGCTACGACTATCCCAAGGGCAGCGTCGCCGACGGCCACACCGTCGACGCCACGGTGGCCTTCGGCACCAAGTTCGGCGACGACCGCGGCCATGCGATGGTCTATTTCGGCTACCGCAAGGTCAATCCGGTACTCCAGCGCAACCGCGATTACAGCGCCTGCGTGCTGCAGAACAACGGCGCCGGTCGCCCGCAGTGCGGCGGTTCGGCGACTTCGGACAACGGCAACGTTCTGCTGTTCGATCCGGCGGTGAACGCCGACAGCTCGACCTTCTACACCTTCGCGCCGAACGGTGGCTTCGAGAACAGCGCCACGCTCTACAACTTCGCGCCGCTCAACTACTATCAGCGTCCCGACAAGCGCTACACGGCCGGCCTTTTCGCCGACTACGAGATCAACGACGCGATCAAGCCCTACGTCGAGTTCATGTTCATGGACGACAAGACGGTCGCGCAGATCGCCCCGTCGGGCAACTTCGGCAACACGCTGTCGATCAACTGCGACAACCCGCTGATGTCGGCGACGCAGCGCGCCGTGGTCTGCAACCCTGGCAACCTGATCAACGGCTTCCTAGGCGATTTCCCGCTGGCCGCGGCCGCGCCGTACAACGACGGCACCAACGGCACGCCCGGACCGGGCGGTGCGCCGATCAACTTCGTCGATTCGCGCGGCACCCAGTATCAGCGCGGCTTCTTCCAACTGCTGCGCCGCAACGTCGAGGGCGGTCCGCGCCAGGCCGAACTGCAGCACACCAACTACCGCGCGGTGCTCGGCTCGAAGGGCCAGCTCGGCGAGGCCTGGTCCTATGACGCCTACTACCAATACGGCCGCTCGAACTACACGCAGATCTACCGCAACGAGTTCTCGATCGCGAAGCTCAACCGCGCGCTCAACGCCGTGGTCGATACGCGCCCGGGCAGCGCCACCAACGGCCAGGTCGTCTGCCGCTCGGTGATCGATGGCAGCGACACGAGCTGCGTTCCCTACAACGTCTTCGCCGGCGCCGGCGGTGCCAGCGCGGCTTCGGTCGCCTACCTGTCGAGCACGGGCTTCCAGAGCGGCAGCACCACCGAGCAGGTGGCCAACCTGTCGTTCACCGGCGATCTCGCCAACTACGGCTTCAAGACGCCCTGGGCCAACGACGGTGCCGTGGTGAACTTCGGTGTCGAGTGGCGCCGCGAATCGCTCGACCTGCAGACCGACGAGGCCTTCAGCAAGGGTGACCTCACCGGCCAGGGCGGTGCGACCCTGCCGCTCGCGGGCAACTTCAAGGTGCTCGAATTCTTCGGCGAATTGGCCTTGCCGATCGTTCAGGACGGTTTCGTCAAGGATCTGACCTTCAACGCCGGCTATCGCCGTTCGGACTACAAGACGAGCGCCGGTCGCAAGTACGGCACCGACACCTACAAGTTCGGTCTCGACTTCGCGCCGATCCCCGACATCCGCTTCCGCGGCGTCTACAACCGCGCGGTGCGCGCCCCGAACATCCAGGAACTGTTCGCGACGCCGACCGTGGGCCTCAACGGTTCGAGCGATCCCTGCTCGGGTCGCACGCTCACCGCGACCGACTATGGCTGTATCGCCCAGGGTCTGCGCGCGGGTAGCGGCACGGTCGCCAACCCGGCGGGTCAGTACAACGGCCTGATCGGCGGCAACCAGGATCTGCGCCCCGAACGCGCGACGACCAAGACCTTCGGCGTCGTGCTGCAGCCCAGCTTCCTGCCGCGCTTCGCGCTGACGATCGACTGGTTCGACATCAAGGTGCAGGATGCCATCCGCTCGTTCGGCCAGGACGCGATCCTGTCGGACTGCGTGACCAATGCCACGGCCACCTTCACCCCGGCCTCGTGCGGCCTGGTCAAGCGTGACGCGGCCGGTTCGCTCTGGCTGACGCCCGGCGGCTACGTCATCGACACGCCCGGCAACGTCGGTTCGGTTCAGACCAAGGGTCTCGAGATCAACGGTTCGTACTCGCACGACGTCGGTTTCGGCAGCCTGTCGTTGACCTTCAACGGCACCTACCTCGACGAGTACAAGGTCAACAACGGCCTGACCCCGGCGTACGACTGCGCCGGCTACTATGGCCCGACCTGCTCGAAGGGCGGCACGACCGACAGCGGCGCGCCGCTGCCGCGCTGGCGCCACAAGGCACGTCTGTCGCTGAACACCGAATCGAACATCGGTGTCTCGCTGCAGTGGCGCTTCATCGGCAAGGTCAGCGCCGAGACGCTGTCGGACAACCCGTCGCTGGCCGCGCCGACCAACTTCGATCCGGGCCTGCGCATCAAGAGCCAGTCCTATTTCGACCTGGCCGCGTCGTACAACTTCAAGGATGCCTACACCCTGCGTCTGGGCGTCAACAACGTGTTCGACAAGCAGCCGCCTTACATCACGTCGGGCAGCGGCGCGGTTCCGGGCACGAACCTCTGCCCGACCGGTCCGTGCAACGGCAACACCTACCCCGGCACCTACGATGCGCTGGGCCGCTACCTCTACGCCAGCGTCACGCTTGACTTCTAAGCGGGGCTGACACCACGATCGCGGAGGGCTCCCCCGGGGGCCCTCCGCTTTCCTTTTGAATTCGGAGCGCATGGCCGACCCTTCCCCCGATCAGCTGCTGCCCGCCGCGCTCGACGCCGCGCGGCACGGTGATCTCGACCGGGCGCGGGCATTGGCCGAACAGGGGCTCCAGCGGGCACCCGATCCGGTTCCGTTCCACGCCTTCCTCGGCATGCTGGCCGCGCGCGACGGCGAGCCGGCTCTTGCCGCCCGTCACCTGCAGGCTGCGCACAATGCCAAGCCCGGCGACGTCACGATCGCCTGCAATCTCGTGGCCGTGCTGATGCAGACCGGTGACGACGAAGCCGCGCTCGCGGTGGCCGGTGAAGCCCTGGCCGCGGCCGATCCCTCGCTGCGCGTCGCGCGCTATCGCGGCTTCCTCGCGCAGAAGCTCGGCCGCTTCGCCGAGGCGATCGCCGCCTACGATCACATTCTCGGTCGCGTGCCCGATGATTTCGAGACCTGGAACAACCTCGGCAATGCCCGCTCGGGTCTCGGCGATCATGCCGGTGCGGTCGAGGCGCTAGGCCGCGCGATGCAGCTCGATCCCGAGGCCGCGCCGGTCCGGCTCAACCTGGCTTCGGCGCTGATCGCGCTCGATCGCGCCGACGAGGCCCAGACGCTGCTCGAACGGGCGCTGCACGACTTCCCGCAGGACCCGCGCGCGGCGTTCGAGCTCTATGTCCTGCACAAGCGCGCCGAGCGCCAGGAGCCGGCCTTGGCGGCGCTCGAAGCGGCCACCTCGCGCGATCCGGCCTCGGCCGACTTTCAGCTCAAGCTCGGCATCGAATATGGCCTGGCGCGGCGCACCGAGGCGGCCGAGCGCGCCTATCGCCGCGCGATCGCGCTCGATCCCGCGCTGACCGACGCCTATCTCGGCCTGGCGGTCCAGTACGAGCACACCAACCGCGAGAGCGAGTTCGCGCCGCTGGCGGCGCTCGCACGCGACAGCGGCGCCGATCCGGGCGCGGTGGCGCTGATCGAGACGCTCGACCTGCGCCGTGCCGGTCGTTTCGACGAAGCCCTGGCGCGCATGGTGGACGTGCCCGCGGCGATCGAGCCCGAGCGGGCCGAACACATCCGTGCGACCCTGTTCGATCGCCTGGGGTGCACCGATCAGGCATTCGCCGCCTATGCCGCGGCCAATCGCCTGCTCGAGAGCAATCCCACCGATCCGCTGGCGCGCGCCGCCGCGCTGCGCGACAAGCTGGGCCAGGAAATCGCGCTGCTGACCCCCGAATGGCGCGAGGACTGGCAGACGGTCGAGATCGCCGACGATCATGCCGATCCCGTGTTTCTCGTCGGCTTTCCGCGCTCGGGCACGACCCTGCTCGATACGATCCTGATGGGGCATCCGCGCGCGGTGGTGCTCGAGGAACAGCCGCCGCTCAACCTCGTCGACGAGATGGTCGGTGGCATGGCGATGCTGCCCGATCTCGACGCGGCCGGCGTCGCCGCTGCGCGCGAGCGCTATTTCGCCGAGGTCGGCAAGATCGCCGCGGTCGCGCCGGGCCAGCTGCTGATCGATAAGTCGCCGCTGTTCCTCTACCGGCTGCCGCTGATCCGCCGGCTGTTCCCGCGCGCGCGGATCATCCTGGCCATGCGGCATCCCTGCGACGTCGTGCTCAGCTGTTTCATGAGCAATTTCCGGCTCAATTCGGCGATGGCCAACTTCCTCCGGCTCGAAGACGCCGCCGCCTTCTACGATCTGGCCTTCGCGCACTGGACGCGCGCCGAGGAGCTCTTCGCACCCGACAGCCGCACGATCGTCTACGAGCGGCTGATCGAGGACGTCGGCGCCGAAGTAAGGCCGCTGTTCGACTGGCTCGGGCTTGAGTGGGACGAGGGCGTGCTCGATCACACCAGCACGGCGCGTGCGCGCGGGCTGATCACCACGGCCTCCTATTCGCAGGTCACCGAGCCGATCTACAAGCGCGCGGCCGGGCGCTGGGAACGCTATCGCGCGCATCTCGCTCCGGTACTGCCCGTGCTGGAGCCCTGGGTCGAACGCTTCGGCTATTCGTCGCTCTGACGCTTGCGGCCCCGGCCTCGTCCGCTATGGCCCTGCCCGTGCGCCGTGCCCTTCTTGCCCTGCTGATCTTCGTCGGGCTCGTGCCGGGAACGCTGGTGTTCGAACCCGGCGAACCGTGGAACGAGACTTTTTCCTTGCGGTTCGCGCCGCTGAAGGTCCCGTCCAAGGCCGAGCGTAGCGCGCTGCTCGGCCCCTTCGATCTGGTCGGGGCCTGGGCGATGCAGAGCCCCTATTCGGGCTTCGGCGGCTATTCGGCGCTGGTTCCGCTCCCCGAACAGCGCCTGATGGCGATCAGCGACAGCGGCAGGATCCTGACCTTCTCGCCGCCCGGAGCGCCGCAGATCGCGCCCGAACGCGGCACGATGCTGCCCGAGGCGCGGCGCCGCAAGTTCGACGTCGATGTCGAAGCGGCAACGCGCGATCCCGCGACGGGCACGATCTGGCTGGCGCGCGAATATCTCAATGCGATCTCACGGCACGATCCGCAGTTCCGCACGATGGTCAACGTGCAGCCGGCGGCGATGCGCGACTGGGGCGACAATACCGGCCCCGAAGCCCTGGCGCGATTGACCGACGGGCGCTTCCTGGTGCTGCGCGAGGGTTTCACCGGCACGTTCGAATGGCGCCGGCACGCAGCGCTGCTGTTTCCCGGCGATCCCGTCTCGGGCGCGAAGCCGCTGCAGTTCACCTTCGACGGTAGCACCGGCTACAGCCCCACCGACGTGGCGCAGCTGCCCGATGGCCGCGTGCTGATCCTGATGCGCCGCCTCGCCTGGCCGCTGCCGCTGCGCTTCGCGGGGCGCATCCTCGTCGCCGATCCCGCGACGATTCGTGCGGGCGGAGTCTGGCGTACGCGCGAGGTGGCGCGGCTCGAAGCTCCGCTGCCGACCGACAATTTCGAAGGCCTGGCGATCGAACCGCGCGCGGACGGGCGCGTCACCGTCTGGCTGATCTCGGACAAGAACGCCGCGGCGACCCAGCGCACCTTGCTGCTCAAGCTGGTGCTCGATCCCCAGCGGCTGCCACGCCTGCGCCAGGCACGCAAAAAGGCGCGAGACTGAAGCCTCGCGCCCTTTGACTACGCTCGAAGTGGATCAGGCGGCTGCGGCCTGCTTCTTAGCCAGCTCGCGCTTCACCTTGACGGCGCGCGGCGAGAGCTTGGTGTCCGAGGTCTTCAGCAGCCAGTTGTCGAGGCCACCGTTGTGCTCGACCGAGCGCAGACCGTGGGTCGAGACGCGGAACTTGAAGCTGCGCTCCAGGCCGTCCGACAGCAGCGTGACGTTCTGCAGGTTGGGCAGGAACACGCGCTTGGTCTTGTTGTTGGCGTGGCTGACGTTGTGGCCGATCTGGCGACCCTTGCCGGTCAGTTCGCAAATACGGGACATGGCTCTACTCGCTTCAAGAATTTCGAGTCCCAGATGACGACCTGGAACGTGGAGGCGGCCGCATAGCGATTCACCCGCGCCGGGTCAAGTTGTACACAGGCTGGCGACCTGATAGCGCGCCGGAATGACCCGCTGGCCGCTTCCCGAACCCATGGCGCTCGCGCTGGCCCAGGCGGAAAAGGCCGTGGCCGCGGGCGAAGTGCCGATCGGCGCGGTCCTGGTCAAGGATGGCAAGGTGCTCGCGGTCGCACACAACGCGCCGCGCACCCTGCACGATCCCACGGCCCACGCCGAGGTCCTGGCGATTCGCGAGGCGGCGCGGGCCTTGGGCAACGAGCGGCTCGACGGCTGCGAGCTCTGGGTCACGCTCGAACCCTGCGCGATGTGCGCCGGCGCGATCGTCCACGCGCGAATCGCCAAGGTCTATTACGGCGCCTCCGATCCCAAGGGCGGCGCGGTCGAGCACGGCGCGCGCGTGTTCGAGCAGGACCAGTGCCTGCATCGGCCCGAGGTCTATCCGGGAATCGGCGAGGCGGAGGCGGCGGACCTGCTGCGCGGTTTCTTCCGCGAGCGACGCTAGAGTCCGCGCCAGATCTTCAGCGGCGCCGAATCGGGCGGGCCGCGGTCCTGGCGGTCGCAGGCGGTGGGCATGAAGTCGCGCCCATAGCAGAGGTGGATTTCGCGGAGCCAGCCGGCATCGCTGAGCCGCACCTTCACCTGCTCGGCGCGCCAGTGCGGATTGCGTTCGAGGAAGGCCTTGCGCAAGTCGCCGACGGTCAGGCCCTCCTGGCGCGAGAACCGGTCGGCGTCGGGCCAGTGCAAGGAGCGCCACAGCGCGGCGCTCGAGCGGTAATAGGCCTCGGGCGTCCGGGCCATGCACGAGCCGTGCTTGGCCCATTCGTGCTCGATCAGCCAGGGCACCGGCGTCATGCAGAGGTTGCGGCGCACCACCTGCGGCGAGGGGCGCGGGGTCAGGCTGCACCATTGCGGTGGCGGCCCATTGGCGGCCTCGGGCCAGAGCCCGTGGAGCACGAAGCCGAAGCGGCCATTCTGGCCCGAGCACTGCATCGTGCCCTTGTCCTGCGGCCGCCGGCAATATTCGGGCGACCAGCTCGCCGCGAGCACATAGCCGGCCACGGGCACGCGCCGGACTTCGCCGTCGGGCTGGACCGGACGCGGCGGATCGAAGCGGCGCGGCGCCGTGCATTGATAGGCCTGGGCATGCGCCAGTCCCGGCAGCGCCAGCAAGAACAGCGCGGCGGTGGCCGGAAGCCTCACAGCGGCGTGAAGTCCAGGCCGATGTCGGCGGCGGGGGCGCTCTGGGTCAGGCGGCCGACCGAGACGTAGGTCACGCCCGTCGCGGCGATCGCGGCGATCGTCTGGAGGTTGACCCCGCCCGAAGCCTCGCAGGGCACGCGACCGGCGACGATCGCCAGGGCTTCGCGCAGCCTGTCGGGATCCATGTTGTCGAGCAGCAGATGGTTGGCGCCGGCGGCGATCGCGGGTTCGATCTGGTCGAGGTGGTCAACCTCGCAGATGATCTGCGCCACCCCGGCGGCCTTGGCGGCGCCCACCGCCTGGCCGATCGAGCCCGCGACCGCGACGTGGTTGTCCTTGATCATCGCCGCGTCCCACAGGCCGAGGCGGTGGTTCTGCGCGCCACCGGTGCGCGTCGCGTATTTCTCGAGATGGCGCAGGCCAGGAATGGTCTTGCGCGTGTCGAGGAGGGTGCCGTTACCCTCCATGGCATCGACATAGGCGCGGGTCAGCGTGGCGACGCCCGAGAGGTGCTGGACGGTGTTGAGCGCCGCGCGTTCGGCTGTCAGCAGCGCGCGGGCATTGCCCGAGAGCCGCATCAGGTCCGAGCCGGCGGGAACGGCCTCGCCTTCCGCGACGAGGATCTCGATCTCGACCGTAGGGTCGAGCTTGCGGAAGAAGGCCGCGGCGATCGGCAAGCCGGCGACGGTGATCGCGTCGCGGCTGTCCATCACCCCGGCGAAGCGCGCTTCGGCCGGGATCACGCTTTCGGAGGTCACGTCGCGCCCACCGCCGGGCCAGCCCTCACCGAGGTCTTCGGCGAGCGTGGCGGAGACGAAGGCGTCGAGGTCGAACCCAGGAATGGCGAAGGTCATGCAGCGGACCTAGCGTCCGGATATCCAGGGTCAAGCGCTGTGCTTGGTGCTTCGACAAGCTCAGCACGAGCGGCAATGGACTGGATCAAACGCCACTCCGCTCATCCTGAGCTTGTCGAAGGATGCTGGCGCAACGTCAGTGAACGAAGCGCGCCACCACGTCGCGGTAGGAGCGGCTGACCTTCACCTGCGCGCCCGAATCGAGCACGAGGAAGCATTCGCCGTTGGTGTGCGGCTTGACCTGGCGGACCTGGTTGAGGTTGACGATGGTCGAGCGGTGGACGCGCTGGAACACGCGCGGGTCGAGCCGGCGCTCGAGGTCTTTCATCGTCTCGCGCAGGATCAGCGAATTGTCGGCGGTGCGGATGCACATGTAGTCGCCGGCGGCCTCGATGTGCTCGATCGAATCGACGTCGATGCGGAAGATCTGGCCGCGATCCTTGATGTTGATCAGCTTCTCGTAGCGCGAGGCGTTGGCGTCCACCTCCTCGGGCAGCGTCTCGATCGCGTCGGGCGCCACTTCGGCGAGGACGTTCTTGAGCTTTTCGGCCTCTTCGGCCGACTTCTTCTCGGCCAGGCGCGTACGCACGCGGTCGAGCGTATCGGCGAGCTTGTCCTCGTCGACGGGCTTCATCAGGTAGTTGACCGCATTGGCCTCGAAGGCGCGGACCGCATGTTCCTGATAGGCGGTGACGAAGACGAACAGCGGCGGCTCGATCTCCATCACGCCCTTGACCACCGAGAAGCCGTCGAAGCCGGGCATCTGGATGTCGAGGAAGACGAGGTCGGGCTTCTCGGTCTTGATCTTGCGGATTGCTTCGCGGCCGTTCGAGCAGGTGTCGATGATCTCGACGTCGGGGAACTTCTCCAGGCGAAGCTGCAGACCCTGGATGGCCAGTTTCTCATCGTCGACGAGGATGGTGCGGATGCTCATGCAAGTACCTTTGCTGGGATTCCCGGTGGCACCGCTCAACGTGGCGGTTGCGCGACTTAGCTCGCCGCAGCAACGCTTCGCGGTGCGATCGGTTCCGATTCAGTCGCCTCTCGGCGTTCGAAGGGGATTTCGATGACGACAGCGAAGCCGCCTTCGGGTGGTTCCAACGTTTCGAAACGATGCTGTTCGCCATAGGCTTGCGCCAAGCGATCACGGATGTTCGCCAGACCCACCCCGGTGGAAACAGGTTCGCCGCCGTCAAAACTCACGCCCGACAACCTGTTGGAGGCGCTGGGGCTTTGCAAGCCCGGGCCGGTGTCCGAGACGGTGATGCGAAGGTTCTGACCGATGAGTTGCGTGGTGATGGTGATCTCGGCACCGGTTTCCTGCGCGCCGACCGCATATTTGATCGCGTTTTCGACCAAGGGCTGCAGCAACAGCGAGGGCAGCAGCGCGGCTTCGGTCTGCGGATCGATGTTGAAGGTGGTGCGCAGCCGTTCCTCGAAGCGCATCCGCTCGATGTCGAGGTAGAGTTTGAGCGTGTCGATTTCCTGCTGCACGGTGACCCGGCCGGTCGGCTCGGTGATCAAGGTGTAGCGCAGGAAAGACGACAACCGGCTCAGCATCGCATTGGCCGGCTCGGTCTGCTTGAGCAGCACCAGGGTCGAGATCGAGTTCAGCGTGTTGAACAGGAAGTGCGGGTTGAGCTGATAGCGCAGCATGGTCAGCTGCGCCGAGGTCGCCTGGTTCTCGAGCCGGATCAGCTGGTCCTGCTGTTCCTCGATCTGCAGGAAGAAGTTCACCGCATAGTAGAGCGCGGTCCAAGCGCCGAGCAGGGTCAGGTCGAGATAGAACACGCCGATGAACAGCTGCGCGAAGCTGCCCTCGCTTTCGGCGCGGTAGAGCGAGATCACCCAGGCGTCGATGAAGGCGTTGAGGCCCACCGCGAAGGGCAGGACGATCATCGTCACGCCCCAGGTGATCAGCGGTCGCTGCGAGATCAGCTGGCGATAGATCACCGACAGCAGCAGCGAGATCGAGAAACCGGTGATCGTCGCGATCAGCAGCAGGACGAGGAACGACGGCGGCTGCGCATTGGCCAGGCTGGACATCGCGCGCAGCAGCATGGCACCGGCCCAGCCGGCCGATTGCAGGCGCCAGAAGGCCTGGTTCTTGTTGGCGAAGAACGGCGTCGGTCGAAAGGGCAGCACGGCCATGGACTGACTCTTACCGAAAAAAACCGCTTAGGCGAATCCCCGCTTGGACAGACCCTTGGCGCGCCTTATCGTTCCCGGCCGAGGCATGGTGCGGGGTAGGGCTGCCGATGGTCGACGTGTTCATCTCCTATTCGCGCAACGATCAGGCCAAGGTCGCGGTGCTGGCGCGCGCGGTCGAGGCGGCGGGCTACAAGGTCTGGTGGGACGCCGAACTGCCGCCGCACGAATCCTATGGCGACGTGATCACCGACAAGATCGCCCATGCCAAGGCGGCGATCGTCGTCTGGTCGCCGACCGCGGTGAAGAGCGAATGGGTGCGCGCCGAGGCCGACATGGCGCGCAACCAGCGCAAGCTGATCCAGACCGCGCTCGATCAGGTGGTGCCGCCGCTGCCGTTCAACCAGATCCAATATGCCGAGATCGGCGACTGGCAGGGCGAGGACGATCATCCCGCCTGGAACAAGGTCAAGCTGAGCCTCGCCACGCTGTGCGGCGCGCGCGAGGGAGCCGAGCCGCCGCCCGTGCGGCCGGCGCTGCGGGTGGAACCACAGCGGGTGGCGGCCTTGCCGCAAGGCGGATCGCGCGGCGGTCTCGTGGTGGGAATCCTGGTTGGCGCGGTCGTGATCGCGCTGGCCGTCGCGGGCGGCATCATGCTCGGTCGGGGAAGCAGCGAGGCGCCGGCGCCCACTCCGTCAGCCGGCACAAGCGCAGCCGTGCCCGTTGCCGCGACCCCAGCGCCTTCGGTCGCACCGGAGCCTGTCGCGAGCGTGTCCCCTGCTGTGGTCTCCGACGGGGCCGAGGACGCCCCGTCGCCCCCGCCGACCGACATGGAGTTCCCCGATTCGAGCACGCGGCTGCTGACCGCGGCCGAGGTCCAGGAACTCGGGCCGACGACTCTGCGAGTCGCGCGCAACGAGATTTACGCGCGCAAGGGGCGGCGCTTCGCCGATCCCTGGCTGCGCGAATGGTTCGGCCGCTATGCCTGGTATCGCCCGCGCTTCGACCAGGTGGAGCTCAACGCGATCGAGAAGCAGAACGTCGCGCTGATCCAGCAGGCCGAGGCGCGGTACCAGTAGGGGCAGGAACAGGGGGAACGCCGCATGGTCGACGTGTTCATTTCCTATTCGCGCAAGGACGAGGCGCTCGTCGCGGTGCTCGCGCGGGCAGCGCTCGCCGAGGGCTACGACGTGTGGTGGGATGCCGAGCTGCCGCCGCACAAGTCCTATGGCGAGGTGATCACCGACAAGATCGCCGAGGCCAGGGCGACGATCGTCGTCTGGTCTGCCGATGCCGTGCGCAGCGAATGGGTGCGCGCCGAAGCCGACATGGCGCGCAACCAGCGCAAGCTGATCCAGACTGCGATCGACACGGCGATGCCGCCGCTGCCGTTCAACCAGATCCAGTTCGCCGAGATCGGCGACTGGCGCGGCGAGCCCGATCATCCCGGTTGGCGCAAGGTCAAGGCCAGCCTCGCCGAACTTTGCGGGCCGCGTGACGGCGACGCCCGCGCGACGCCGCTGCCCGCCACGCCGCCGCCGCATTTGGCGGCGCCTGCTGCGCCGATATTCCCGCGCTGGCCGCTGTTCGCCGGAATCGGCGTCGCGGCGCTGGGCCTGGCGGCTGCGGGCGGGGCTCTGCTCGCGCCGCGTGGCAGTGCGCCGGCGCCCGATGCTTCGCTGCCGGCCGTGCCCGCGGTGACCTCTGCCCCCGCGACCGTCGCCACCGAACCGACGGCCGCAGTGGCGGCGGCGCCGCGTCCGGCCGTCACACCCCTGGCCGTCCCAGTGCCCAATGTCCCGATCGCGCGTCCCCCGGTGATGCCGCCTGCCCCCGTGGCGGCCACGCCTTCGCCGACGCCTGCAGTTGCCGCGATCCCCACGCGCAGGGTGACCTGGCCGAAGCTGCTGTTCCCCGATTCGAGCCGGCGCCCGTTGACCGCGGAGGAATTGGCGCCTTTGACCCGGCAGCAATTGCTGATCGCGCTCAACGAAATGCCCGCGCGGCACGGCTTCCGTTTCAAGGATCCCGCCTTGCTGGCCCACTTCAGCCAGTATCCCTGGTACGATCCGCGGCTCGATCAGGTTTCGCCCAACCCGGTCGAACGGCAGAACACGGCGCTGATCCGGCAGGCCATGCAGGCGCGGAATGGCAACTGACGCCGGGCCTGATACCGGGCCGCCGGTCGTCGTCTACTGCGGCCATATGTTCAACGCGGGCAGCGACGAGGAAGCCGCGCTCGCGGTGCGCATAGCCGAAGCGCTCGACCGGCTCGGCGCGCGGGTCGGCTTCGGTCCGCTGGCCTGCGGCGCCGATATCCTCGTCGCCGAGGCGCTGCTCGCGCGCGGCGGCGAGCTCAACGTCGTGCTGCCGTTCGCCGAGGAGGACTTCGTCGCCGAATCGGTGCTCTGCGGCGGCGAGGCCTGGCTGGCGCGCTACCGCGCCTGCCGCGATGCTGCGGCTTCGGTGCATTTCGCGACGCCGGGCGCCTATGTCGGCGACGACAACCAGTTCGCCTACAACACGCGCCTCGCGATGGGCCTCGCGGCGCTGCGCGCGCAGCAGATCGAGGTCGAGGCCGTGCAGGTCGCGGTGATCTCGGACAAGTTCCGCTCGCTGTCGAAGACGGGCCTGGCCGGCACCTTAGCCGATATCGGCATGTGGCAGGCGCTGGGGCGCGAGACCGTGACGATCCCCGCAGGACCCGTGCCGCGCGACCTGGTGTTTCCGCCGCATCCGCCGATCGCGGGCGGCACCCGGCGCGAGATCCGCTCGATCCTCTTCGCCGACTACAAAGGCTTCTCGCGGCTCGGCGAGCGCGAGCTGCCGCTGTTCATGGCCGAGGTCATGGGGCGGATTGGCGCGGTGCTGGGCGAATTCGGCGATCACGTCGAGTTTCGCAACACCTGGGGCGATGCGATCTACGCGGTGGTCGATACGCCGCGCGTGGCGGCGCGGCTGGCGCTGGCGCTGCAGCAGCGGCTCGAAGACCTGCCACTGGCGCTGATCCCACCGGGCGGTGAGGCGGGCATGCGTATCGGCGTGCACTATGGCCCGATCTGGCAGGGCACCGACCGCATCACCGGCAACCGGATCTGGTACGGTGGCGAGGTCAACCGCACCGCGCGGATCGAGCCAGTCACCCCGGTCGGCGGTGTCTACTGCACCGAGAGTTTCGCCGCGGCTCTGCTGATCGACCAGTGCGATGAGTGCCGGTTCATCTCGGTCGGGCACAAGCCGCTGGCCAAGGAGTTCGGCGAGATCGAGCTGTATCGGCTGGAGGGGATCTAGTCCTCCCCGGTACGGGGAGGGGGACCGCCCGCGCAGCGGGTGGTGGAGGGGGGGCGCCGCAAAAGCAGCGTTGATCGAGAGCCCCCTCCGTCAGCCCTGCGGGCTGCCACCTCCCCGTGCCGGGGAGGATGAAGCTGGATTACCCCTTCTTCGCGGCTTCGATCGCTTCGCTCAGACGCGCCTTGCCGACCGCGCCCGAGAGCAGCTGATCGCCGGCGATCCAGGCCGGTGTGCCGTTGAAGCCGAGCTGGCGGGCGAAGTCGATGTTGCGTGCCAGCTCGGTCTCGATCCGCGGATCGGCGATCACCCTTTGCGCGCGCGCCATGTCGAGGCCGGCAGCCTGGGCGGCGGCCTGGATCGTCTCGGGGCCGGGCTGGCCCGCGGCGAACATCGCGTGGTGGAAGGCCGCGTACTTGCCCTGCTCGGCCGCGGCGAGCGCCATCTTGGCGGCATCGGCGCTGCGCGGGCTCAGGATCGGCAGGTCGCGCACGACGACGCGCAGCTCGGGATTGGCGGCGATCAGCTGCTCGACCTCGGCGACGCTCTGGCGGCAGAAGGTGCAGGCATAGTCGGTGAACTCGACGAGCGTGACCTTGCCCTGCGGATTGCCGAGCACGGCGCCGGGGAACGGCGTGTGGACCTGGTCGCGGATGCCCGACAGCGCCTGCGCGTTCTCACGCTTCTGCAGGTTCTGCATCGCCTCGGGCAGGATCTCGGGATGCTCGAGGATATACTCGCGGACGATCTTCTCGATCCCGGCACGGTCGCCGGCATCGACCGGCGCGCGCCAGAAGCGGCCGACGAGCAGGCCGGCGCCCAGCGCCAGGACGACGGCCACGACGGCGAGCACCGTCCCCTTGCGAGAGCTGGTCTGTGTCATGGCGCGTGCGCTAGCGGCGTTTGCGGTTGCGTTCAATCTCGGCGCGCGCCTGCAGCGCTATGTCCTGCGCGCGCAGCCAGTCGGGCGTACCCTTGGGCAAGGCTGACTCGGCCGCTTCGGCGCTGGCCAGGGCCTCGGGCATGCGCATCGAGAGCACCTGCTGCTCGGCACTCGCGAGCCGCGCGCGGGCATTGTCGCCGTTGGCGGCATAGACCACGCCGAGTTGGTACCAGGCGAAGGGGTTCTCGCGGTCGCGCGCGACCGCGGCCTTGAGCACGCGCTGAGCCTCCTGGAAATTCTTCGGATCCTCGGTGGCGATCAGCGCGTGGCCGAAGGTCGTGGCGATCAGCGGCTGGTTGCCGGTCAGCTCGGTGGCGCGGCGCAGCGGGCCCAAAGCGTCGGTCGGCCGCCCCGATTCGAGCAGGATCTGGCCCTTGAGCTCGAGGAAATAGGGATCGTCGGGTGACTGCTTGAGCAGGGCATCGGCCTCGACCATCGCCTTGTCGACGTGCGCGTCCTTGTGCCAGGCATAGGCGCGGGCATAGCGTGCGGGCACGCTGGTGTTGGTCTCGGGATAGACGCGCATCGTGTCCGCCGGCTCGGCCAGATAGCCGAACAGCTTGGCCTTGGCGCGCTGGAACCGCGCCTCGATCGTCGGATCGCTGGGCTTGGTCCAGGCCGGGTCCTTCTCGTAGACGTCCTGCAGGGTGGTGATGCGGTCACCCGTCATCGGGTGGCTCGAATAGAACTCGCTGTCGGCATTGCGCGTGTAGCCGTAGCGGAATTCGAGGTTCTGCAATTTCTTGAAGAAGGCGACCGAGCCGCGGCCGCTGATCCCCGCGCTCGAGAGGAACTTTGCGCCGGCGGCATCGGCGCTCGATTCCTGGCCGCGGCTGAAGGCCAGGTACTTGCCCATGGCCGCCTGCTGGCCGGCCATCAGCACGCCGATCGCGGCATCGCCGCCACCGGCCGCAGCCGCCGCGGCGCCGAGCAGCAGCGACAGCAGGCTGATGCCGCTCGCCGCCTTGCCGCCACCATCGCTGATGACGTGACCGCCGACGACGTGGCCCAATTCGTGCGCGATCACCCCCTGAACCTCGTTGGCGGTGTCGGCGGTGTTGATCAGGCCCGAGTTCAGATAGACGATCTGCCCGCCCGCGACGAAGGCGTTGACCGAGGGATCGTTGACCAGGACCACGTCGACGTTCTTGGGATCGAGCCCGGTGGCCTTGACCAGCGGCGTCGACATGTCGCGCAGCAGCGCCTCGGTCTCGGCATCGCGTAGGATCGATTGCGCGGCGACGGGCTGAGCCAGGAGCGTCGATGCGGCCAGGGCCGCGATCAGGCCCCGAGTAAAGCGATGGCGTGCCCATTGACGGCATTCCAGGCGACCGGTCCTTGCGAATGGGAGGCGCATGGCGGCGGGATTAGCCCGAAAAGCCCTGAACCGGGCGTGAAGCGGAAGCGGCATGGGAGATGTGTAGCCACGGCGTGCAGATACGTCATCCCCGTCTGCACGCCATCATTCTCTTCCCGTCATCCCCGCGAAGGCGGGGATCCATCTCCGGGGGCTTCCTGTCTGCACCGCGGTTCGAGCGGAGAACTCGGGTGATGGATCCCCGCCTTCGCGGGGATGACGGGCGTTCGTGGCGGGGCTGACAGGCAGGGAGCTTCTTACGCGTCGTGTTGGCACGACGACTTGCCACTTGCGACAAGATGAACGAGGAACGCGGCCTGTGACAATTGACGACAATAAACCCGGAACCCGGCATAAACGCGCGACATTCCGCATCTAGAAGCAAGGACAAGAGGCCGCGGTGAGGTTCCCCCTCCCTTCAAAATCATCGCGGCCTCCCCCTTATTCGAGAATGGACGGAGATTTGACATGACCCTCACCCGCAAGATCGCTCTGGGTATTTCGCTGACCGCCACCGCACTCGCCGGCGCTGCCTATGCCGAGCAGGCCAAGCGCGATGCGCCGGTCACCCGCGCCGAAGCCCAGGCCAAGGCGCAGGAGCATTTCGCCCGCATGGACGTCAACAAGGACGGCAAGATCGACCAGGCCGACCGCGCCGCACGTCGCACGGCGATGTTCGACCGGATCGACACCGACAAGAACGGTCAGATCTCGCGCGCCGAATTCGACAGCGCGCACCAGCGCGGTCCGAAGATGGCTGGTGCCCAGGGCGAGCGCGGTCCCGGCGAGCATGGTGCCGGCATGCGCGGCCACGGTGGTCCCGGTCGCGGCCCCTGGGGCCATCGCGGCGGCGGCATGGGCCGCATGGCCGATGGCGACAAGGATGGCGCGGTGACCCAGGCCGAATTCACCCAGGCGGCCATGACGCGCTTCGACCGTGTCGACGCCAACAAGGACGGTACGGTGACCAAGGAAGAGCGCCAGGCCGCGCGCCAGGCCATGCGCGACCAGTGGAAGAACCGCGCCGGTGCCCCCGCGGCGCCCCAGGCCAACTAAAGAACGGAGCGCGGTAGAGCGTGACGATGACCGATACCGCGCCCGTCCGACTGCTGCTCGTCGACGACGAAGCCGCCTTGCGCGAACCCCTGGCCGAGTACCTCTCGCGCCAGGGGTTCGACGTTACCCAGGCCGCCAGCGCCGCCGACGCGCGCACGCACATCCGTGACGAGACGCCCGATCTCGTCCTGCTCGACATCATGATGCCCGGTGAGGATGGCCTGTCGCTGTGCCGCCACCTGGTCGAGGCCAAGGCGATCCCGACGATCTTCCTGACCGCGCGCGGCGAGGCGACCGATCGCATCGTCGGGCTCGAGATCGGTGCCGACGACTATGTCGTGAAGCCGTTCGAGCCGCGCGAGCTCGTCGCGCGGATCCGCTCGGTGTTGCGCCGTGCCGGCCGCGCCGCCCAGCCCGCGGACAACGAGATGTTCGAATTTGAGGGCTGGAAACTCGATCCGCTCAAGCGCCGGCTGATCGATACCGAAGGCGCGATCGTGGCGATCTCCTCGGTCGAGTTCCGGCTGCTGATGGCCTTTCTCGAGCACCCGCGTCAGGTGCTCGATCGCGATCGCCTGCTCGACATGGTCCAGGGCCGCGAGGCGCATCTGTTCGACCGTGCGGTCGACAACCAGGTCAGCCGCCTGCGCCGCAAGATTGAGCTCGACAGTCGCAATCCGCAGCTGATCCAGACGGTATGGGGCGGCGGCTACATGTTCGCGGCCGACGTGAAGCGCACCGCCGCGTGATCCGTCGCCTGCTTCCGCGCAGCCTGATGGGGCAGATGATGCTCGCCGTGGCCGTCGCGCTGCTTGCGGCGCAGACCATCGGTGCCGTGCTCGCCTATCGCGCCGGGGCCGAACGGCGCGAGGCCGCGCTGCTCCATTCGGCCGCCTTCCGCCTGCTGATGACCGCGCGCGACGACGATCAGGATCGGCGCGAAGAGCGCCGCCCGCGCGAGCGAGACACCGATATGCGCCGCGAACGCGGTCCCGACAGGGGGCCGGGGCCGCGGCGCGATGGCGGCGGTGGTTTCCGCCTCGAGCGCGTCGCCGCCGCGCCGCTGCAGGCCGGAGACAGGCCCGATGCCGAGGCCGCGCGCGAACTGCGCCGGATCCTCGCCGATCAGGATTTCGCCGCCGCCGACGTGGTCGTGCTGCGCCGCGAGATCGCGCGGGACGAGATCACCCGCCGTCGCATGGATCGCCAGCAGCGCATGCTGGCCGCGCAGCACGAGCAGAGACCCACCCAGGTGATCCTCGCCGCGGTGCAGATGCCCGACGGCAGCGGCTGGGTGGTCGCCCGCGCGGTCGTGCCGCCGGGCGAGCGCGCGATCGTCATGTCGCTGCTGCTCCAGACCTTGTTCATCTACATCGTCCTCGTCGGTGCGATCGCGCTGATCCTGCGCCGGATCACGCGTCCGCTCGCGCAATTGACCCAGCGGCTCGAACGCTTCGCCGAGACGCGCAACCCCGAGGGACAGATCGCGCCGCAGGGCCCTGGCGACGTGCGCCGCCTGATCGTCGCGCACAATGCCATGGAAGCGCGCATCGCCGCCCTGCTCGACGAGAAAGACGTGATGCTCGGCGCGATCGGCCACGATCTCAAGACGCCGCTGGCGGCCTTGCGTGTGCGCATCGAATCGGTCGAGGACGACACCGAGCGCGCGCGCATGGCTGCGACGATCGAGGACATCACCCGCTCGCTCGACGACATCCTCTCGCTCGCACGCGTCGGCCGGCCCAGCGATCCGCTCGAGAAGTCCGAGATCTCGGCGCTGGTCGCCTCGGTGGTCGAGGAATACGAGGACATGGGCGAGCCGGTCGAACTGCTCGACACCCAGCGTGTGGTCCTGCCGCTGCGCGCGACCTGGCTGCGCCGCGGCCTGCGCAACCTGATCGACAATGCCTTGCGCTATGGCCAGCGTGCGCGCGTCTCGCTGGCGCGCGAGAGCCGCCACGTGGTGATCTGGATCGAGGATGACGGGCCGGGCATCGCCGAGGCCGATCTCGAACGCATGCTTGAGCCGTTCTCGCGCGGCGACCCCTCGCGCAACAGCGCCACGGGCGGCGCCGGTCTCGGCCTCACGCTCGCGCGTGCGATCGCCGAGCAGCATGGCGGTGCGCTGACCCTGGCCAATCGCCGCGGGGCGGACGGTCAGGTCACGGGCCTGGTCGCGACGCTAAGTTTGCCGCTTACCTGAACCGCGCGAATTCCGACGAGATCGCGGTCTCGCGCTTGTCGCGCAGCAGGCCGCAATTGCGCACGCGTTCGATCGTGCGCTCGAGTTCGAGCGCACCGGGCTTGCCGGCGAAGCGCGGGCGCAGGTCGCGCGCGAATTCGTCAGCGCGCTCGGCCGAGCAGAAGTGCGCGAGGAACTGCGGCAGCCGCGATGAGAAAAAGATCCCATTGCTGCCCGAGGTCAGCGCGTCGAGGTTGGCGCGCAGATAGGTGTAACCGATCTCGCGCGTCTGGCCGGTCAGCAGTACCCCGCGCAACAGGTCGTTCTTCTCGCTCGCGCGCAGGCGCTTGTCCGACAGGCCGTTGAGCAGCCAATTGGCTACGTCCTTCGAGCCGCTGTTCGCCGCGGCGCCCAGCGCGACCGGGCGGAAGGCCGGGTCTTCGGAGGCCAGAGCCTTGTCGACCAGCGCCTTGGCCGCCGAGACCTTGCCCTGGGCGACGCTCATTTCGAAGCCCATGCCGTACCAGGCGCGATCGAGCGCCTTGCCGTCGCCGGCGAGGAAGGCGCGGGTCGCTGTCGAGATGCGGCGGCGCAGCTCCTTGTCGCGGCCGGCCCCGGCCAGGCGGCCGACGATCTGCACGCGCCGCTGCGCGCGTTCGGGGGCTTCGGCGGAATAGGCGCCGGCGCGCGGATCGAAGCCGTATTGCGTCAGCAGCGGGCGATAGAGCCGTTCGACCAGGCGGCGCAGACCGCGGCGGCCGCGATCGTCGAGCAGACCCATCGCCGCGAGATCGCCGAGCGCATCGGTTGCCCTGTCGCTGGCATAGGTATCGGGATGATGGACGAGATTCTCGGCGAGCGCGGCAAGCCGCGTGGCATTGCCGCGCCCCGCGAGCACGCTGGCGTGGAGCGAATCGACCAAGGCCTGGGCCTCGCCGCCGCTGAGCTTGTCGGTACCGGCGATCAGCGCGTCCCAGTCGGCCGCGGGCAGTTCGAAGCGGTAGTAACCGGTGCCGCCGGCATTCGGCACCAGCGGTCCGCTGCCTGCGGGCAGCTCGATCGTGGCGCTCTCGTCGGTCAGCAGGCTGCAGGCGCGCGCTTCGCCGCGGCGCAGGCACAAGGGCACGCCCCAGCGTGTGGCCGGCGCCGTAGTGCCCAGCGCGGCGTAGCGGCTCTGACGAACGGTATAGCCGCCCTCGGCGGTGCGGCTGAAGGTCAGCAGCGGCACGCCCTGCTGGTCGATGAAGCTCTGCATGGCCGGGACGATCCGCGGATCGTGCGCGGCTTCGGCCATGGCCTTGAAGAAGTCGGTGCTGGTGGCGTTGCCATAGCGATGCGCGGCCATGTAGCGGCGCACGCCGTCGCGGAACGGGATGTCGCCCATGAAGGCGGCGATCATCGCGACGACGTGGCCGCCCTTGCCATAGGTAATCGAATCGAAGGCCGAATCGATCTCGCCGTTGGTGGCGATCGGCTGGTGGATCGGCCGGCCGGCGACCAGCGCGTCGGTGTCCATCGCCGCGAAACCCTCGGCCAATGCACCCGCGCCGATGTTGAGATCGGGCCGCCATTCCTGGCCGATGCGATAGCCCATCCAGTTGGCGAAGCTCTCGTTGAGCCAGATGTCGTCCCACCAGGTCGGCGTGACGAGATCGCCGAACCACTGGTGCGCGAGCTCGTGCGCGACGACCATGCCGAACTGGCGCTTCTGCGGCGTCGGCGCGTCGCGGTCCATCACCAGGATCGGATCGCCGTAGAGGTCGGCGCCGGCGTTCTCCATGGCCCCGGGCATGATCGGCGAGGTGATCTGGTCGAGCTTGGGATAGGGAAAACCGTCGGCGAAATAGTCTTCGAGCAGCGCGACGATCTCCTTCGAGCCCTGCAGCGCGAAGTCGAGCTTGGCGGCGTTCTGCCGGGTCGAGACCACGCGCAGCGGCAGCGGCTTGGCGCGCTGCGGCGTCGGCGCGACCTCGCTGGCCACGGTCTCGAACGGCCCGACCATCATCGCCACCAGATAGGTCGGCAACGGCAGGGTGCGCGCGAAGCGGTGGACGGCGAGCCCGTTCTCGATCTTCGTTTCGGTCTCGGGCGCATTGCTCACCGCCTTGAGCCCCGGCGGCGTGCGCAGGGTGACGGTGAACGAGGTCTTGAACGAGGGCTGGTCGAAGCCGGGGAAGGCCGCGCGCGCGTCGATCGATTCGAACTGGCTCCACGAATACCAGTCGCCGCCGACCTGGACGCGGAACATCCCCGCGGGCCCGTCCTGGAACTTCGCGTCATAGTCGAAGGCGAGGATCACCGGCCCTGCGGGCAGCAGCTCGGCGAAGGTCAGCGCGGCGACGCCGGTATCGTCGAGCTGCTTCCAGCTGCCCGCGAACGTGCGGTTGCCGACGCGTGCGGTGGCGCTGCGCATGACGAAGTCGCGGCCGTGCAGGTGGATCGTCGTGCTCGGCCGCTTGAGCAGCGCGTCGATCTCGGCATGGCCCGAGAAACCCTCCTTGGCCGGATCGACGGTCAGGTCGAGCCGATAGTCCTGCGGCTGGACGAGGTCGGTCAGCTGCCCCTTGGGATAGGGCGCGGCCTCGGGTGAAGCAGCGGCGGGAGCGGGGGCTTGGGCGAGGAGCTGCGCGGGAACGGTGGCCAGCAGCGAGGCCAGGACTATGCGGATCATCGCCCGAGCTTAGCGCGGTGATCGGCAAAATCTAATCGTTCTTGCCCCTCAACTTTCGTCGCCCCTGCGAAGGCAGGGGCCCAACCAAGCTGGCAATGCGAACGCTGCCGCGGCGCTTGGGCGTTAGGTCAGTTGGGCCCCTGCCTTAGCAGGGGCGACGGGAAGTGTTGGGGCAAGTCTGGCACGGCGTACCCTCAGCGCAGCAGGCCGCCCAGCAGCCCGCGCGCGAAGCGGCCCAGTGCACCGCTGCCGAGGACCGCGCCGACCGCGGCGGTCGCCGCCGAAGCCATCGGCGAAGCGCTCGACTTCTTGCCGCTCATCGAGCGCGCGACCATGGTCCCGGCCGAGGCCGCGGCGGCGCCGAGCGCGGCCTTGCCGGCCTTCTCCCACAGCGAGGGCGACTGGCGCGGCTGCGCGCGTTGCACCTCCTCGCCCTTCTCCTCGACGACCTGCGCCGCGGCGGCGGCATCCTGCGCCTTGCGTTCGAGCACTTCGGCCGCTGAATCGCGATCCACCAGCGTGTCGTACTTGCCTTCGCAGGGGCTGATCGACTGGACGATCGCGCGCTCCTTGTCGGTCACCGGGCCCAGCCGCGAGACCGGCGGCGCCACCAGCGTGCGCTGCACGACCGACGGGCTGCCGTCTTCCTGCAGGGTCGAGACCAGCGCCTCGCCGACCTTGAGCTCGGTGATGGCGGTGGCGACGTTCAGGTCGGGGTTGATGCGGAAGGTCTCGGCCGCGGCCTTGATCGCGCGCTGGTCGCGCGGGGTGAAGGCGCGCAAGGCGTGCTGGACGCGGTTGCCGAGCTGGCCGGCGATCTTCTCGGGAATGTCGATCGGGTTCTGCGTGATGAAATAGACGCCGACGCCCTTCGAGCGGACCAGGCGGACGACCTGCTCGACCTTGTCCATCAGCGCGTCGGGCGCATCCTCGAACAGCAGATGCGCCTCGTCGAAGAAGAACACGAGCTTGGGCTTGTCGGGGTCGCCGACCTCGGGCAGCGCCTCGAACAGCTCGGACAGCAGCCAGAGCAGGAAGGTGGCGTAGAGCTTGGGGCTCTGCATCAGCTTGCTGGCGGCGAGCACGTTGACGTAGCCGCGGCCCTGATCGTCGGCGCGCAGGAAGTCGGCGATCTCGAAGGCGGGCTCGCCGAAGAACGAGGCGGCGCCCTGACTCTCGAACGACAGCAGCTGGCGCTGGATCGCGCCGACCGAAGCCTTGGTGACGTTGCCGTACTTGGTAGCGAGTTCGCTCGCCGCCTCGGCCGTGGCGGTGAGCACGGCCTGGAGGTCTTCGAGGTCGAGCAGCAGCCAGCCGTTGTCGTCGGCATAGCGGAAGGCGACGTTGAGCACGCCTTCCTGCGTCTCGTTGAGCCCCATCAGCCGCGCCAGCAGCAGCGGCCCCATTTCGGAGATCGTCGTGCGGATCGGATGGCCCTGCTCGCCGTAGAGATCCCAGTAGATCGCCGGATTGTCGCGATAGGCATAGTTGTCGATGCCGATCTCCTTGGCGCGGGCCTCGAGGATCGCGGCGTTCTTGAACTGCGGGCTGCCGGCCATGGCGATGCCCGAAAGATCGCCTTTCACGTCGGCCAGGAACACGGGCACGCCGGCGGCGGAGAACTGTTCGGCGATGGTCTGCAGGGTCACGGTCTTGCCCGTGCCGGTGGCGCCGGCGATCAGGCCGTGGCGGTTGGCCCGCCCGAGATGGAGCACCTGCCGCTCGCCGTTCGCGCCCAGGCCCACGTAGATCTCGCTCATCCGCCGCTCCGTTCGATCTTGTCTTGCGGGTGATACCGGGCGTGGCGGGCGGCGGCGAGAGGGATTTTTGTGAACTCTAGTTCATCCCGGCAACGCCCGTCATCCCGGCGAGACGTAGTCGACCAACGGTCAAAGCCGGGACCTCTCTCGGCCGTTTCTGAGAGCGCCGAGACACAATGGCCAAAGGTCCCGGCTTTCGCCGGGATGACGATGGGGCTAGAGGCCGCTCGAATGCTCGCTCGCGAACCTTTCATCCTGCTCGACGATGCCCGGACCGAGGGTGCGAGCGACGCGCGGCTCTATCGCGCGCCGCTCGAACTGGTCGTCGCGCGGCGGCCCGAGGAGGTCGCGCCGGCGCTGGCGCGGATCGAGGAACTGCACCGCGCGGGACACGAGATGGCGGGCTATCTGGCCTATGAGGCCGGGCTGGCGCTCGAGCCGCGGCTGATGCCGCTCGCCGCCGCGCGCACCGGTGCGGCCGGGCCGCTCGTCTGGTTCGGCGCCTTTGCGGGCTATGAGACGATCCCCGCCGCCGACATGCCGCAATGGCTCGCCGCGCAGGCCAGCGGGCCGGGCGCGATCGGTCCGGTCGAGCCGCAGCTCGGCTTCGGCGGCTACGAACAGGCCTTCGCCGCGCTGCAGGCGGCGATCCAGGCCGGCGACATCTATCAGGCCAACCTGACCTTCCGGCTGGCAGCGGCCTGGCACGGCGATCCGCTGGCGCTCTACGCCGCGATCCGTCCCGCCGCCGCCGCCGGCTACGGCGGCCTGGTCTACGACGGCGCACACTGGCTGCTCAGCTTCTCGCCCGAGCTGTTCTTCGCACTGAAGGACGGCGCTGCGACGGTAAAGCCGATGAAGGGCACGCGCCCGCGCGGGCGTGCGGCCCCGGAGGACGCGGCGCTTGCGGCGGAGCTCGCGGAGTCGGTCAAGGACCGCGCCGAGAACCTGATGATCGTCGACCTGATGCGCAACGACCTGTCGCGCGTCGCCGCGCCGGGCTCGGTTCGCGTCGAGAATGCCTTCGCGGTCGAGACCTATCCGACCGTGCACCAGATGGTCTCGACCGTGCGTGCGCGGCTGCAGCCGGACAAGGGCGCGGTCGACATGATCCGCGCGCTGTTTCCTTGCGGTTCGATCACCGGCGCGCCCAAGATCCGGGCAATGGAACTGATCGATCGGGTCGAGCGCGATGCCCGCGGCGCCTACTGTGGTTCGATCGGTCGGATCGATGCCTCTGGCGATAGCGCTTTCAATGTGGCAATCCGGACTTTGCGTCTGACCCCCGGCGAAAATGGGGGGAGGGCCGTACTCGGAGTGGGATCGGCCATCGTCGCCGATTCCGACGGGCTCGGCGAATGGCGTGAGTGCCTGGTAAAAGGGGGTTTCGTGCGAGAATCTGCCGAGAGTTTCGATCTGATCGAGACCATGGCCTTCACGCCCGATGACGGCATTCCGCTGCTCGAGCTCCATCTCGAACGGTTGAAGGCGAGCGCGGCCGAGCTGGGTTTCACTTTCGATCGCCACGCCGTGCGCAACGCCATCCAGGCCTTGTGCTTCGAGGCTGATCAACCTTCGAAGCTGCGATTGGTCGTGGCGCGGAGCGGCTCGTTCAGCCTCGAACTCGCTGATCTGCCGCCGGCCCTGCCCGATCCCGCGCCCTGCGCCTTGTTCCGACTGCCCATCGATTCCGGCGACTGGCGGCTGCGCCACAAGAGCTCGGACCGCGGGTTCTACGAGATCGGCCTCAACGCCGCGCGCAAGGAAGGCGCGGCCGAGGCGCTGTTCCTGCGCAGCGACGGCCTCGTTACCGAGGGTTGCTTCACCAACGTCTTCGTCGAGCGCGACGGCAAGCTGCTGACCCCGCCGCTCGCGCTCGGGCTGCTGCCCGGCGTGCTGCGCCGCTCGCTGATCGAGCAGGGTCTGGCCGAGGAGGCCGAGCTGACGCTGGCCGATCTCGGTCCCGGCTTCCTCATCGGCAATGCCCTGCGCGGGCTGATGCCCGCCCGACTCCTGCCGTGATCCTGTTACCATGAACCAGACATCCATAGCGCTCCAGCGCATCGCTCCCTCGCAGACCACGGCCATGACCGACCGCGCGATCGCGCTGAAGGCGGAAGGGCGCGACATCATCTCGCTCTCGGTCGGCGAGCCCGATTTCGCCACGCCCGCCCACGTCATCGCCGCGGCCAAGGCGGCGATGGATGCCGGCGACACCAAGTACACCGCAGTCGGCGGCACGGCGCGGATGAAGGCGGCGGCGGCGCTGCACTTCGCGCGCGACCTCGGCATCGAAGTTCCAGTGAGCCAGGTGACGATCAGCGCCGGCGGCAAGCAGGCGATCTTCCACGCGCTGCTGGCGACGCTCGATCCGGGCGACGAGGTGCTGATCCCGGCGCCTTGGTGGGTGTCCTACCCCGAGATCGTCCGCTTCGCCGGCGGCGAAGTGGTCAAGCTGCCGACCCAGGCCGCGGGCGGCTTCCGCGTGACTGCGGCGCAGCTCGAGGCGGTGATCACGCCGCGCACGCGCTGGCTGCTGCTCAACAGCCCGGGCAACCCGACCGGCGCGACCTATCCGGCCGAGGAACTGCGCGCGCTCGGCGAGGTGCTGCGCCGCCACTCGCGCGTGCTGGTGATGAGCGACGATATCTACGCGCCGATCCGTTATGGCGCGGGCGCGCACGCGACCCTGGCGGTCGAATGCCCGGATCTGGCGGATCGCGTCCTGACGGTCTCGGGCGTGTCGAAGAGCCACGCGATGACCGGCTTCCGCATCGGCGTCGCCGCCGGCCCGGCCTGGCTGATCAAGGCGATGGAGAAGCTGCAGTCGCATAGTTCGGGCAACCCGGCTTCGGTCAGCCAGGCGGCGGCGGTCGCGGCCTTCGAGGGGCCACAGGACTTCCTGCTCGACTGGCGCGAGCGCTTCCGCGCGCGGCGCGATCTGGTGGTGGGTGCGATCAACGCGATCCCGGGCCTGTCGGCGCCAGTGCCCGACGGCGCGTTCTACTGCATGGTCGATGCCGCGCCGCTGATGGGCCGGTTCGGTGATGGCGAGAAGCTCGCCTTCCACCTGCTCGACCACGGCGTCGCGATCGTCGCCGCTTCGGCCTTTGGTGGCCAGGACGGTTTCCGCATCTCCTTCGCCGCCGACGAGGCGCAACTGACGGAAGCGCTGCGCCGCATTGGGAGCGCACTGGCATGACCGACATCCGCATCCTCTTCGAAGACGGCGAAGCGCTGGTCATCGACAAGCCCGCGGGCTTGCCGCTCGACCAGCCGCGCGCCGGCGGGCGCAGCCTCGAGGATCATCTCGACGAGCTGCGTTTCGGTTTCCAGCGTCAGCCGCTGCCGGTTCACCGGCTTGACCAGGACACCTCGGGCTGTCTGCTGCTCGCGCGCAACCCCAAGGCGCACAAGCGCTTTTCGGCGGCCTTCGAGGCGCGCCAGGTCGAGAAGCGGTATCTCGCCGTGCTTGCCGGGCAGATCGAGGCCGACGAGGGCACGATCGAACTGTCGCTGTCGAAGATCTCGAGCGCCGAGAAGGGCTGGCGGATGATCCCGGCGAAAAAGGGCAAGCCGGCGATCACGCATTGGCGCAAGCTCATGGTCGCGGGCGGCCTGACCCTGGTCGAATTCCGCCCCGAGACCGGCCGCACCCACCAGATCCGCGTCCACGCCGCCTCGGGTCTCGGCGTGCCGCTGCTCGGCGATCCGGTCTATGGCGATGGAAAAGGCGCGGGCCGGACGATGCTCCATGGCGCCGGGCTGACCGTTCAGCGCGAGACCAAGCCGGCGATCGTCGCGGTGGCGCCGCTGCCGGCGGACTTCGTCGCGCTCGGCTTCAGTGATGCCTGAAAACGGGGATGAGGTCGTTCAGCGCGCGCTCTCGCTGATCGAGGAAAGCTTCATCGCCGCCGCCGGCCCCGGCGGGCAGAACGTCAACAAGGTTGCAACCGCGGTGCAGGTGCGGCTCGACGTCTTTGCATTGCGTTTGCAGCCGGCGGTGTTCCATCGGCTCAAGGAGCTCGCGGGCAGCAAGATGACCGCCAAGGGCGAGATAGTGCTCACCGCGCGCAGCTTCCGCACCCAGGAAGCCAACCGCGCCGATGCGCGCGAACGCCTGGCCGAACTGCTGCGCGAGGCGCACAAGCTGCCCGAAAAGCGCGCGAAATCGCGGTTGAACCGGGTCGGCAAGACCGAACGGCTAGCGGGTAAGAAAATCCGCGGCGCGGTCAAGGCTGGGCGCGGCAAGGTGCGCTTCGACTGATCGTCAGGGCACGGTGGTCGCCGCGGTCGAGGGGCCAGGCATTTCCGGCGATCCCGAGGGATACTGGCGCTTCTCGATCATCTCCGCCGCTTCGTCGAGCGCCTTCGCCTCGCCCAGGGTGACGCCGCCGGGGCCGGGGGCGTTGTCCGACTTGCCGCAGGCGGCCAGCGTCAGCAGGGCGATCAGGGGAAGGGCGGTTCGCATCGCGCCAGCATAGCCGATGCCGTCGCCGCGGCTACCCTTCGATCACGCGCGAGCCCGGATGATGGCGATCGAGATGCTTGCGCACGATCTTGAGGTTGCGGCTGTTCGAGCGGAACAGGAAGTCGCCGACGACGCCGACGAAGGGGATCGCGCCGATCACCGTATCGAGCCCAACATTGCCGAGCATCCGCGTCATCTGCCACTTCGACATGCCCAGGTTGCGCGCTTCCCAGACCAGGTAGAGGCCCATCAAGGCGCCGACCGCGTCACCGGCGACGGGGACGAGGCCGACGATCGCATCGAGACCGACGGGCTGACTGGTGCCGGGCAGGGTGAAGCTGCGCTCGAGCAGGCGCTCGATCGCTTCGATCCGCCGCCGCACCGAAGCCGCGTCGCGGCCGAGGGGAAATTCGGGCGTCATCCGCCGCGCCTGCTGTGCCGTACCGGCCATCTCGCTCCTTGCCGGAACCGCGAGAAGGGCGGCTCCTCGCCTCTACTTGGGGCGTAGGGCCATGGGCATCAAGGGATGCATGTTCCAGCGATTGGCGGCGAAGCCGTGGACGTCGCCGCGCACCAGCGACCAGCGGATCGGCGGGCCGAAGGGGATGAACACGTTGGCCTTGGTCAGTTCGGCTTCGGCATCGGCCAGCAGTTCGGCGCGAACGGCCGGGTCGATCGCGCGCTGGGCCTGGGCCAGGGTGCGGTCCGCATTCTCGCTGCAAAGCCCGCGTTGGCCGGCGCAGCTGAGCTGGTTCATGTACCAGCCGACGCGCGGATAGCGGGCCACGGCCTCGAACAGGCGCAGGTCGGCATCGTCGTCGGGGCCGACGCGCAGCGTCTGCAGGCCGATCGCCTTGAGATCTCCCTGCAGACGATCGAACAGGATCTTGCCGCCGGCACCGCCCGGCAAGGCCAGTCGCAGCACGATCGGCGCCCCGCCGTGGCCGCTGCGCCAGCCCGAGACACGGGCTGCGGCCTGTCCGCGGCGCTCGTCGATACTCAGCCCGGCCCAGCGCTCGCCGATCGAGCCGGGATCGTCGGCCACGCCGGTACCTACGATGCGCGTCGTCGGGCTCCAGCCGCCGAGGCCGAAGGGTGCGATCAGGGCATCGCGGTCGATTGCCAGCGCCACCGCCTCGCGATTCTCGGGCGCGGCGAGGAAACCCTGACCGTCGACGACGGCCAAGCCGAACAGGCCCATGACGGGATCGAGCTGGATCGTCCCGCGGATCAGCCCGACCGATCGCGCGAGCGGAAAGTCCTCGATCCGGCCGCCGAGCAAGACGTCGGCCTCGCCGCTGTTGAACAGGTCTACGGCCTGCTTGGCCGGCAAGGCGCGCAGCCGTAGCGGGCGGACCTGATCGGACCAGCTCTCGATCGCGGGAAGGCCGCGTGCCTCCGGGGCGATCGGGGTCAGCAGCGCCACGTCACCCTGACGCTGCAGCCGCATCGGCCCGGTACCGCGGCCTTTCGGGGCAATGCCGAGCTCCGGCTGGGCGAGCAGTTGCAGGAGGTTCGGCATCGGCGCGGCAAGGCGGATCTCGATGACGCGCCCGGTCATCACGCGAATCTCGCCGATCCCCGCGAGATCGAGCGCCAGCGGCGTTCCGCGCAGGCTGGCCATGGTCTCGCGCAAGGCCGTGCGCAGCGTCTGCGCGCTCAGCGGACTGCCGTCGGCCCAGGTGCCGTCGCGCAAGCGGAAGATATAGCTGAGGCCGTCATCGGTGACGATCCAGCGGTCGGCCAGCGCGGGCACGACCTGGCCCTGTTCGTCGAAGCCGACGAGGCCTTCGCTCGTCGCGCCGCGGATCAGGCGGGCTGAAGGTGGTAAACGCACGCCTTTCTCGAAAGGCGAAGCGGTGCTGCCGATGGCGACGACGTTGAGCGCGGCATCCTGGCCCGAACCGCAGGCGGCCAGCAACAGCAAGGCAGAGAGCCAGGCATGGCGGGCGGCGATCTGCAGGGCCTTGCGCATCTACGCGAGGACTAACGGATTTTCCCTGAAATCGGAAATGCGGATCGAGCCTAATGCCCGCCGAAGCGTGCGATCAGATCTTGCGCAGCGCGCGCTCTTCGCGCGGAGCCGGGCGATGGAGCGGCGAGACGGTGCTGTCCGAAGCGACCGAGGCGCGTGCGATCTTGGGATCGATCTCGTCGCGGAAGGCCACGCCGAAGCGATCGTCCTGGACCCAGGCGACCGAGCCGGCGACCCAGCCGACGTTGCGGATCTTGATCTCGACCTCGTCGCCGCGTGAGACGCGGACCGCGCCTTCACCCATCATGCCGCCGGCCGAAAGATTGCGCACCTTGATCCGATGTTCGTCGTTCGAACCCGGCAGACGCAGGTCGGCCATCACGAACAGGCTGTCGCGCGCGATTTGCCTATTTTCGTTACCGTCCATTATCTCGCCTAGCCGATTGCCCAGCGCCATTCCGCGACTCTCTCATGCAGCCATGAGCCTATCATAGCCGCTGCGACCTCGCCGAGTGATAAAAGGAACTGCCCAACAAAGCCTTAATCGCCGTGTCGGGCATCCCACATCGAGACAGTGCCGGCTCAGTCGTCGCGCGAGATTTTCTCGCGCCTTTCATGCGCCTGCTGGGCCTCGACCGTCATCGTTGCGACCGGGCGGGCGATGAGCCGGCCGATGCCGATCGGCTCGCCCGTGACTTCGCAGTAACCATATTCGCCTTCCTCGATGCGGCGCAGTGCCGAATCGATCTTGGCGATCAGCTTGCGCTGCCGGTCGCGCGTGCGCAACTCGATACCCCAGTCGGTCTCGCTCGAAGCGCGGTCGTTAAGGTCGGGCTCGCGGATCGGGCCTTCCTGGAGCTGCTGCAGCGTATCCGCGGCAGAGTTTAGGATCGACTTCTTCCATTCGAGCAGGAGGCGCCGGAAATAATCCTGCTGCGCCTCGGACATGTAAGGTTCGTCTTCGCTGGGAGCGTAATCGCCCCCTATCGCACGCTTGGCCTTCGCAAGAACGTCGATTTCATCAGCAAGGGCAGTCGCCATCAGAGTCTCCGCACCACTCCTCCCCAGGGCCGCTTGCGTTATGCTGCCCCGGCTTTTGCCGGTGACGTAGAGCGAGCCACGGTTGCCGCGCCTATAGTTGCCCCCCGGAAGCCGCACAAGCGGCAATGGCGGTTGTCCTACGTGAAATTTCAAAGGGCTTGTGCGGTTAGACCTATGTCGAAGCGGGACCCCGCGATTTCGCCGACGGCGTTAACCCTTTGTTGACCATAAATCGGGCAATTCTCTTGTCATGGACGGGCGAAGGAGGGCCCGAGGATTTATGAAGGGATGTTTCGATGAGCAAAGCATGGTTACATGAAGTCGATCTCTCCACCGTCAGCGAGTGCCACGATACGGCCGGCGACATGATGGTGGCCCGTTGCCTGGCCAATGCGGCCCACGGCGACATCAACGCCTACTTCGAACTCGGCGTTGCCTTCTCGACCGGCGGACACGGCATTGCCGTCGATCTCGTCGAAGCTCACAAGTGGTTCAACCTGGCTGCAGTCGTCGGTCACGAAGAAGCCCAGATGTGCCGCGCCGACATCTCCGAAGAGATGACCGCGCGTGAAATCGCAGAAGCCCAGCGCCGCGCGCGCCAGTGGCTGGCTGCCACGAGCCGCAAAGCGGCCTGAAATCCATAGCGGCCTAGGCGGATAGGCCGACTATCACACCAGGACAGCCTCGCGCGTCCTGCCAGTCCCGGATCAGGGCCGGGACCTGTCTTCCTTACGAAACGGCGTTCGACCGCCGAGATAGAGCTGATCGCTCGCAATGCCTTCGCGTTCGCGCGCGAGGAAATCGGCCACGGCTTCGCGGAAGCCCGCGTGGACGATATAATGCGCCGATAGCGTGCGCACCGGCTCGTAGCCACGCGCCAGCTTGTGGCCGCCCTGCGCGCCCGCTTCCACCCGTTCGAGCCCGAGCGCGATCGCCGCGTCGATCGCCTGATAGTAGCAGAGCTCGAAATGGAGGAACGGCTTGTCGATCACGGCGCCCCAATAGCGTCCGTATAGCGCGTCGCCGCCGATGAAGTTGAGCGCGCCGGCCACTGGGCTGTCGTCGATGAAGGCCAGCACCAGCAGAATCCGGTCTGCCATCCGCTCGCCGAGCAGGGTGAAGGCCTCGCGCGTCAGATAGGGCTGCCCCCATTTGCGCGCGCCGGTGTCCTGATAGAACTGCCAGAAGGCGTCCCAGTGTTCGGCGCGGATGTCGTCGCCGCGCAGCGCGCGGATCTTCACGCCGTCCTGCGCCGCCGCGCGCTCCTTGCGCAGGTCCTTGCGCTTGCGCGACGACAGCGCGCCCAGGAAATCGTCGAAGCTCGCATAGCCGCGGTTGGTCCAGTGGAACTGGATGTCGTCGCGCAGCAGCCAGCCGGCCTTCTCGAACAACGGCGCCTGTTCGGGCGCGATGAAGGTCGCATGGGCCGAGGACAGGCCGTGCGCTGCGCAGAACCGCTCGGCCGCCAGCAGCAGCGGCGCGGCGAGTGCGGGTTCGCGGGTCAGCACGCGCGGCCCGGTCGCCGGGGTGAACGGCACGGCGATTTGCAGCTTGGGATAGTAGGATCCGCCGGCGCGGTGCCAGGCATCGGCCCAGCTGTGATCGAACACGTATTCGCCCTGGCTGTGCGACTTGACGTAGGCGGGCAGCGCGCCCGAGAGGCGGCCATCGGCACCGTCGATCACCAGCGGTGTCGGCAGCCAGCCCGTGCCCTGGCCGACGCTGCCCGAATCCTCCATCGCGGCCAGGAAGGCATGGCTGACGAAGGGGTTGGTGCCGCCCGGTCCTTCAGCGCTCAGCGCGTCCCATTCGGCGGCCTCGGTCTCGCCCACGGCCGACAGGACCCGCACGGTGAAATCGGCTTCACTCACGGAATGCCGGCTCCTTCGGCGATCGGCGCGTCGGCATGCTCGGCGGCGCGCGCGCGCAGTTCGGGGTTGCGCACGGTCCAGCTCGCGACGGGCAGGCCGCGCGCGCGCTGGCTGGCGGCGAAGCTGCTGGGCAGGTCGCGGATGTCGTAGGCGAGGAACTGCGGCTTGGCTCGCCACAGCGCGAGGTGGCGCTTGATCGCGGCGATCGCGTCCTTGGCGTTCTCCTCGGTGACGACGAGGCCGCGCAGGGTCAGCGGCGCATGCCGGGCGAACCAGTGGACGACGCGCGGGTCGAAGCTCATCACCGCGTGCAGGCCGCGATAGCCTTCGAGCACGCGGCGGACCGCCAGGCAGACTGGTGCGATGTGCATGTCACGGCGTGACTTGATCTCGATCAGCAGCGGCACCCGGCCGGCGACTTGGTCGATCAGCTCGCGCAGGCTGGGCACGGTATCGCTGCTGCCGGTCAAGGTCAGCGCACCGAGATCGGCCGCGGTCCGCTTGGCGACGGGGCCCTTCGCCTCGGTCAGCCGGTCGAGCTCCCAGTCATGGAAGACCATCGCCTGGCCGTCGCGCGAGCGCTGGATGTCGCATTCGATGCCGAAGCCGCGCTCGATCGCGGCGGCGAAGGCGCTCGGCGCATTCTCGGGCACACCCGGGCCGTGCAGGCCGCGGTGCGCGAACACGTGCTCACCGATCCAGGCCACGCGGGCCGGATCGGGCGCCGGCGCCAGCCAGCGGTCAATCGGCGCGAACGGCGACAATCGCATCGACCTCTACGGCGGCGCCCAGCGGCAGCACGGGCACGCCGACCGCGCTGCGCGCGTGCTTGCCGGCCTCGCCGAACAGCACGGCCATCAGCTCCGAGGCGCCGTTCGCCACTTTCGGCTGTTCGGTGAAATCGCCGGTCGAGCTGACGAAGGCGCCGAGCTTGACGATCCGCTCGATCCGATCGAGCGAGCCGAGCGCGGCACGCAGCTGCGCCAGGATCATCAGCCCGCAGGCGCGCGCGGCTTCGTAGCCCTGCTCGGCGCTGACGCTTTCGCCGAGCCGGCCCGTGACCAGAGCGCCGTTCACGAAGGGCAGCTGGCCCGAGACGTGCGCGAGACCGCCCGCGACGACCACCGGTACATAGGCCGCGACCGGCGCGGCCGGGGCGGGCAAGGTCAGGCCCAGTTCGGCGAGCTTGGCATCGATGGCGGCGTCAGTGGTCATGCGGTTTCCTCGGGTGTCTTTTCGATGTGTAGCCGGTCGAGCAGCCAGGGCAGGGCGCTGGCCCAGTCGTCGATCCGGGCGTGGGCGTGGCCTGCACGGTGGGCGCAAGCGATATGTGGCGAAAGCAGCGGTTCGCCGCAGAGGTGGAGGCGATCGACTTGAGGTACGAGCGCCGCCGCCGAATCGTGATGCTGCGCGAGATCGTCGATGAACACCGCGCGCGACGGCTGGTATTCGTCGAGGATCGTCTTGATCGCGGGGCCCTTCGGCCCCTGGTTGGTGAACACGCGCAGGTCCAGCCCGTGATCGCTCAGCTGGCGCGTGCGCGTCGCCTGGCGATGGTCGAGCAGGTTGGTCAGCACGACGACGTCGGCATGTTCGGCCAGCGCGGTCATCGCTTCGATCGCGCCATTGATGGGAAACTGGCGATGCATCTCGTCGTCGAAGAACATGTTGAGGTAGCGCCAGACGCCCTCGGGGGCGACCTGATCGCCGGTGCCGACGTGGGTCATCGACTGGGCGAAATCGCCGCGGCCGAGATCGAAGGCGATGCCGTGCTGCTCGGCCAGCCAGTCGCGATAGGGCACGATCATGTGCAGCAGCACTTCGTCGCAATCGCTGATGATCAGGGGACGGCTCACGAGACCAGCCTTTCGCGTGCATTCGCAAGCACTTGCGGCGGCACGTCGAGCGCTTCGGCCGCGGCGACGAGGTCGCGCTCATGCGCGCAGAGGAAGTCGAGCACGGCACCCATGAGCGCGGGATCGCCGAGCCTTTCGCGCAGGCTTTCGGGCGTGAGACCGGTCAAAGCGAGCAAGCGCTCGGCCCGGTCCTGGTCGCCGAGGACCCAGCCCAAGGCGGACAGCGCCAGAGTTTGCGCGTCAACGCCCAATTTTGGCACGGGGGAAGAAGGATTTACCGGAATTGTCAGCCTCGCTTGCAAAGCCTAGAGGGGCAGCACGCAACATGGTGCGCGGGCGGGCGAATGGCAAAGCGAATCCTCGTTGTCGAGGACAACGATCTCAATCGAAAGCTGTTCTGCGATGTCCTGAAGAGTCAGGGCTACGCCGTTGAACCCGTGTCCGATGGACTCGACGCGCTCGACAAGGCGAAGAACTTCGTCCCCAACCTGATCATCATGGACATCCAGCTTCCCAACGTCTCGGGACTCGACCTGATCGAGGCGGCCAAGGCCGATCCGTTGCTGCGGATGATTCCCGTGCTGGCCGTCACCGCCTATGCCGGCAAGGGCGACGAGGAGCGGATCCGCGAGGCGGGCGCCGATTCCTATCTGGCCAAGCCGGTCTCGATCGGACCGTTCATGGTGGCGGTCAAAGGCCTGGTCGAGCGGCCCGCGCTCTAGACCGGCGCGGCCCCCGCCGAGTCCCTTTGACTTGACACCTTGCCCAAGCGCCGCTTTTGCGCCGCATTTCTTGGCCAGAGCGCCAGACCTGTTTCGGGAGCCTATTTTGACCATGGACCGCGCCGCCACCGCCGAGCGTATCGGAGCGCTGATCGCGCCCTTCAACAAGAAGGGTGTCGCGATCACCGACGCTTCGACCTTCTCGGGCGACCTCGAGTTCGACAGCCTGACCGTCATGGATTTCGTCGCGGCGATCGAGGACGAGTTCGACATCATCATCAGCATGAACCAGCAGGCCGAGATCGAGACCTACGGCCAGCTCGTCGATGCCGTGGTCAAGCTGCAGGGCTGACATGACCGACACCACCGCCAAGGGCGACCTGTTCGACAAGTTCCAGCCGATCATCGATCTGCGCGCGGGGCTGCTCGCCTCGGGCGTCGAGGATCCGTTCGGGCTCGTCATGGAGAAGGTGCTCTCGCCGACCACGGCGATCTGCAACGGTCGCGAGACGATCCTGCTCGGCACCTACAACTACATGGGCATGACCTTCGACCCCGACGTGATCGACGCGGGCAAGCAGGCGCTCGACGATTTCGGCGCGGGCACGACGGGCAGCCGCGTGCTCAACGGCACCTATGCCGGGCACAAGGCGGTCGAAGAGGCGCTCTGCGAATTCTACGCCATGGACCACGCCATGGTCTTCTCGACCGGCTACCAGGCGAACCTCGGCATCATCAGCACCATCGCTGGCAAGGGCGATTACATCGTCCTCGACATCGACAGCCACGCCTCGATCTGGGACGGCTGCAAGATGGGCGACGCCGAAGTCGTGCCGTTCAAGCACAACGACATCGAGGCGATGGAAAAGCGCCTCAAGCGCATTCCCGAAGGCGCGGGCAAGCTCGTCATCCTCGAAGGCGTCTATTCGATGATGGGTGACATCGCCCCGCTCAAGGAGATGATCGCGGTCGCCAAGGCGCACGGCGCGATGGTCCTGGTCGACGAGGCGCATTCGATGGGCTTCATCGGCCCCAACGGCCGCGGCGTCGCCGAGGACCAGGGCGTGCTCGACGACGTCGACTTCGTCATCGGCACCTTCTCCAAGAGCGTCGGCACGGTCGGCGGCTTCTGCGTGTCGAACCACCCCAAGTTCGAGATCATGCGGCTGGTCTGCCGGCCCTACGTGTTCACCGCCAGCCTGCCGCCGAGCGTCGTCGCCACGGCCGCGACCTCGATCCGCAAGCTGATGCACGCCGGCAACAAGCGCGCGCATCTCTGGGAGAACTCGCGCACGCTGCATGCCGGGCTCAAGGAGCGCGGCTTCCAGCTCGGCACCGACAGCCCGCAGAGCGCGATCATCTCGGTGATCATGCCCGATCTCGAGCGCGGCGCGGCGATGTGGGAAGCGCTGCTCAAGGAAGGCCTCTACGTCAACCTGGCGCGCCCGCCGGCGACCCCGGCCAACATGACCCTGCTGCGTTGCTCGCTCTGCGCCGAACATTCGGCCGAGCAGGTGCAGACGATCATCGGCATGTTCGAACGCGCGGGCAAGGCGACCGGGATCATCTAGGCCGCGGCGGACTTGAAAAATTCATGGTTTTGGGCTAAAGAACACTCGTCAGTGTCGGAGTATTCTCCGTTGATATGACCCTCAGTCGTTGCTGCGGCTGGGGGTCAATCATTTTTGGCCGTTTGAGGGGGCAAGTTGCTGCTTACCCCCTCGCCCGTGCAGCTACTTGACCCGCATGACCTCCACGATCCTCAAGATGAGGGTCGCAAAAGCAATCAACAGGCCTAGGAGGATGCAGACTTCGGTCAGTGTCATCTGTCTCTCCATTGATGCGGCGGAATTGCCGCATCGCCGGAATATTCCTGGAGTGAGACATCGACAAACGCGTCCCGCCGTTGCGGGCACGGCTACGGCGTGAACTCCGTCCGCTTCGGACGCAGTTCGCCTCAGGCTTCCATCGTCAGCGTCGGATAGAGCGAGGCGACGAGCAGCAGCGCCATGACCACGTTGAACGCGCGCAGGGTCTGCGGGCGGTCGAGCAGGCGGCGCAGCTGCACGCCGAGCGCGGTCCACAGGCTGACCACGGGCAGGTTGATCATGCCGAAGACCACGGCGACCTGGACGAGCCCGAGCGTCTGGTTGTCGGCGGGCACGTAGACCGCGGTCGCGGTCAGCGCCATGGCCCAGGCCTTGGGATTGACCCACTGGAACGCGGCGGCCTGGACGAAGGTCATCGGCTTGCCGCCCGCGCGCAGCTCGACGTTCGGCGGCGGTGCCGTGGCGATCTTCCAGGCGAGGTAGAGCATGTAGACCGTGCTCGCGACCTTGAGCGCCAGCCCGGCATAATAGCTCGAATGGATGGCGAGGCCGACGCCGCTGCCGACCACGACGATCATCGCCACGAAGCCCAGGGCCACGCCCAGCATGTGCGCGCCGCTGCGCGCGAAACCGAAATTGGTCCCCGAGGCCATCAGCATCAGGTTGTTGGGTCCGGGCGTGGCCGAAGAGACCAGTGCGAAGACCGCGAGTGCTATGAGCGTGCCGGTGTCGAGCATCATTGTGCAATGATAGCGCGTGACGCGCAGTGATTGGGTGCATATTCACCGATCGATTGCACTAGATTTGCAAGGATCGGTGAATATGGACCGTATCGACCGTGGAATATTGCGCGAACTCTCGCGCGAGGGACGGCTGAGCAATGCCGAACTGGCCGATCGCGTCGGCCTCTCGCCCTCGGCCTGCTCGCGCCGGGTGGCCGAGCTCGAGCGCATCGGCGTGATTCGCGGCTATCGCGCGGTGCTCGATCCGATCGCGATGGGTGGCGGCTTCATCGCCTATGTCGCGGTCGGCCTGTCGCGGCACACGATCCACGAGCAGCGCGCCTTCGAGCGCGCCATGGTCGAGGCGCCGGCGGTGCGCGAATGCCACAACGTGACCGGTTCGATCGAATTCCTGCTGAGGGTCGAAGTGCCCGATCTCGCCGCCTACAAGCATTTCCACACCGAAGTCCTCGGCGCGCTGCCGCAGGTGGCGACGATCACCAGCTACATCGTCATGGAATCGGCCAAGGACGAGCGCGCCTAGAGCAATGCGCTAAATCCGGGGGCCGACGCTCGTCAGATTTACGAGGCTTTCCGCTGATCCTCGTCACCCCGGACTTGATCCGGGGTCCCGCTATTGGTCTCAATGCATTGCGTGCTGCAAGAAGCGGGACCCCGGATCAAGTCCGGGGTGACGGAAGGAGAGGCTTTGGTCGCACGCTGGGCGCGGAGATGCCGAATGTCCGGGCCATCCGAGAAGGCGGGAACCCGGTTCCGCTTGAACGCTTTTCCAAGAGCTCATAGTATCGAGCTGCGGGCCGGGCCCCTCTGGCGATCGTTCAGCGACGATCGTGATGTCGGACCGCATCGAGTCACTCTCGGTGCAGGCGGCCCCTTTCCGGCTTCATCACCGCGCGTGACCCGATCGACACCAGCATCGCTGATGTGAAGGGACCAACGTGGACGGACTTGTCACGCTATTTTCCGATCCGGCCGTCTGGGCCGCGCTCCTGACTCTCGTCGTCATGGAGATCGTGCTCGGCATCGACAACCTCATCTTCATCTCGATCCTCTCGAACAAGCTGCCGCCCGAACAGCGGCAGAAGGCGCGGCGCACGGGCATCGCGCTGGCGCTGATCATGCGCCTGGGCCTGCTCACGACGATCGCCTGGCTGGTCGGCCTGACCGCGCCGGTGATCGATCTCGGCTTCCAGGGCGCACCCGGTCCGCACGGCGAACCCAGCTTCGAGACGCAGTTCTCGTGGCGCGACCTGATCCTCATCGCGGGCGGCCTGTTCCTCGTGTGGAAGGCGACCAAGGAGATCCACCACAACGTCGATCCCAGCCCGGCGCAGAGCGTGTTCGGCGGCGACGAGGCGAAGGGCGTTGCCGGTAAGGCGGCGCTGAGCTTCGGCGCGGCGATCGTGCAGATCCTGCTGCTCGACCTCGTCTTCTCGATCGATTCGATCCTCACCGCCGTGGGCATGACCGATCACTTGCCGATCATGGTCGTGGCGGTGATCTCGGCGGTCGTGGTCATGCTCGTCGCCGCCGATCCGCTGGCGAATTTCATCAACCAGAACCCGACCGTGGTCATGCTGGCGCTGGGCTTCCTGCTGATGATCGGCGTGGTGCTGATCGCCGACGGTTTCGGCGTGCACGTGCCCAAGGGCTACATCTACGTCGCCATGGCCTTCTCGGCGGGCGTCGAGGCGCTCAACATCTGGGCGCGCAAGCGGCGCGAGAGGGCTGAGGCGCTGGCCGCCGAGGGAGGCTGAGCCGATAATCCCTCCCCGTCGTCATTGCGAGGCCCGCAGGGGCCGCGGCAATCCAGGGGCGGCAGAGCACTTCGCTCTGGATTGCCGCGCCGCTTCGCGGCTCGCAATGACGAAGTAGGGGGGCAGGCGTCAGCGTTGGGCCTTGTGCTCCAGCCTGCCGAGCAGGTCGAAGTAGCCCGACATCCTCTCGCGGATGTCGGGCTCGTTCAGCCCCGCATCGGCGAGCGAATACGGGAACGCCCCCAGCTTGTGCATGCGGTTGGCGGCGTTCCAGGCGAGCATGCTTTCGCGCGATGCCGCATCCAGTGGCAGGCCGGCGTGGTCGTAGATCCGTTCGATCGCGCGCGGCAGGTCGGCGACCACGTCTTCGAATCGCAGGTCGAGGATCGGCAGCTCGGGATGCGCTGCGCGGTTGGCCAGATGCGCGTCCATGCCGCGATAGTTGCCCTCGACGATCGCGCGGTTGTCGACCTCGGGGCTGCCATAGGCCTGGCGAAAGCAGCGCAGCAGCTTGCACATCGAGGCCATGGTCTCGATCGGCGAGCGGTGCGCCATGACGAAGCGCGCTTCGGGAAAGACCCGGCGCAAGGCGAGTTCCTGCCCGTTGTAGTTCGGCGACTTGAGCAGCCAGGGCCGGCCGGGCTCGGCCAGCCCCTGCCATTGCAGGTACTTGAGCACGTCGCGCAGGAACTCGAAGAAGATCGTCCGCGGCCGCGCACCCATCCAGGCGGCGTAGCTGGGCATCTCGGCATAACCGATGAACGAGGGTGCGACGAAGCAGCCTTCGCTGAGCGGGCCTTCCTCCTCGGGCTCGAGCGCTTCGAACTGGTGGCCGAGCTTGGTCTCGGGCGAGCGGTCGTCGTACCAGCGACAGAAGGCCTCGGCCTCGGCGATGCGGCTGTCGACCGGCTCGCCGGGCCGGCCGGTGACTGAGGCCCAGTTGAAGTTCTGCCAGAAGGTCAGGAAATTGAAATCGCCCGAGGCGGCGAGCACTTTCTGCAGCTTGGTCGTGCCCGAGCGGGCGACGCCCATGACCACGAGCGGGCCGGCGATTTCCTGCTCGGCGATCTCTGGATGGACCAGGAAATCGCGCTGCATCCGCAGGCGATTGGCCAGCAGGCGGACGAACTTCGCCTCGTAGGCGCGCGCGCCCTCGGCATCGAGCCGGGCCTCGGTGTTGAGCGCTTTGACCAGCACCGACAGCGGTTCGATCACCGCTTCGTCGATCAGGTCCATGCCCGCCACTTCGCGCGCGCGGGCCATGAGCTGCTCGACGGTCAGCGACAGCGGGTGGCCGCTCATGTCGCGATCTTCGGCCAGGCCACGGCGCTCGAACGCAGCGGTCCCAGTTCGTAGACGGGAACGATGCCGGGGCGCGCGGCGATCACGTCGGGGATGCGGTTGAACAGATTGCCCGCGGTGGCCTGCGCGGAATCGAGCCGTTCGACCCGCAGGCGGTTGCGCGGGGTGCCGGCGACCTCCCAGAACATGTGCTCGACGTCGCCGGGCAGGAACAGGCGCTGATCGATCAGGCCGGTGCCGGTCACGCCCTCGGCAGTCGTGGTCGTGCAGTGGAAGCGCACGCCCATGACCAGGCCGGGCTCGAACCAGCCGCCGGGGGCGAACTTGCTCTTCACCGGCACGTCGTAGACCACGGGTTCGATCGTCGCCGTGGATTCGAGCACGGTATAGCCGAGCGCGCGCAGCACCATTTCGGGGATGGTCTTCTTGGCCAGCGCCGCGGCGTTGGTGGCGATGCCGCGTTCGTGGAAAGTCTCGACCGGCAGGCTGATGCAGTATTGCTGGATCTGCTCGATCGAATTGCACTGGCCCTCGGGATCGGTGAGGCTGGCGATGTGGATCGACGTGATCTCGGTACAGGGGCCGGCGGCGAGGATCCCCGCCCAGATCCGCGACATGTCCCAGATGCCGCAGCCGGTGAAGCTGACGCCGTTGGCCTGGGCCAGCGCCTCGATCTCGGCGGCGAGCGCCGGATCGTTGCTCTGCGGCAGGTAGGACTGGACGCCGTGGCAGGCCACGTTGAGCCCCGCGCCCATCAGCCGGCGATAGGCGGGCATGTTGGCGCTGAGCAGGTCGCGATGGGTAACGACGCCGATGTCGGCAGCGAGGTTCGCGTAGTCGCCGGTCTCGGCGTCCTGGACCACGATGCCGAGATCGCGGCCGAGCCCGGCGACGCGGCCGAGATCCTGGCCGACCTTGGGGCCGGCGCGGTTGAAGGCGGCGACGATCGGCCAGCCGCGATCGGCGGCGAGCCGCGCGATCATCGTGCCGTACTGGCCCAGACCGTAGATGACGATCCGCGGCCTCGCCGCGCCTGCTGCCATGCCCCATGCTCCGTTGTGCGGGGCACAAGGTAAGGCAGGCGGCGCAGCGGGTTCAAACGCTAGGGTTAGAACGAAAGCCCGCTACGCTCCCGCTTGGGAAGTGGGATCAATCCTTTTCGCGGAAGCGCTCGTGGCAGCCCTTGCAGGCGGCGCCGAGCGGGCCCGTGGCGCCGCGGACGGCGGCGAGATCGCCCGACTGTGCCGCGGCGTCGAGCGCAGCGGCCGCCTCGGTGAAGCGTGCGGAGGCCTTGCCGAATTCGTCGGGCTGTTCCCAGATCGCCGCGAGCGCATCGGTCTTGACGCCGTCCTTCGGACTCGAGCCGGCGGGGAACCAGTCCTTCACCTGCGGGGCGAAGCCGTTGATCTTGGTGGTCTGGGCCTTGATCGCGGCGAGGTCGGGGGCGTCCTTCTTGAGTTCGTCGCCGATCGTCTTGAAGGCCTTGCCGATCGCCTCGAAATTCTCGTGGCGCTCGTGTGCGGCCTTGGCGCCGGGGCTGTCGGGCGTGCCGCCGCAGCCGGCCAGCGCGACGCAGAGCAACGCCCCCGGCAGGAGGTATAGCTTCATGACGTACTCCCTCGTTCTATCGCCCGACGCTGCCCGGCCTGACCAGACAGCATGGGTTCGTTCGGGGAGCAATGCGCCATATGGCGCAGGGTTCCGCAAGGGGGCTGCGACTTGGCGACCCGCGACTTGGCGACTTCGTCTCAGGCGAGCGCCTTGGGCCGCCGCGGCACGGGGGGGCGGTGATAGGACACGTCGTTGCCGTCGCGCGTGGCCTGGCTGGGCTCTTCGGCGGTGTAGGCCGGCGGGATCAGCGCGTTCATCGCCGCGTCGGACACGTCGAACTTGCCCTCGATGATGCAGACGCGGTTGGCGATCCGCCATTCGCCGTTGCGCTTCTGGAAATGATCGACGTAGCGGCCGGTCGAGACGAAGTGCGGCGGGGTCTCGCGCACGCCGGTGAACTGGTAATAGGTCTCGGCATAGGCGTCATCGCCGTCGAGCTCGCAATAGTGGTTGAGGATGCCGTGCTGGGTCGACAGGTGGGCCAGGGTCGTGCCGTCGGCCCAGTCGATGAAGTCGTCGGGCCGGCCGACGTAGTTGCCGTGGTCCTCGATCGCATCGTCCCAGTAGCACGAGCGGACCAGCGCGCGGTCGAGCCGGTCGAGCCCGCGCGCGTAGCGGAGCATGACCTGGTGGATCTCCTGGCGATCGACGAGTTCGCGCAGCTTGGCCTCGAGTGCGGCGTCCATCGTGTCCTCTCCCTTCGTGCGGTTTCGCCGGAACCTATCGTCAGCGCATCGCGCGGAAAAGTGGGCAGCGGTTTTCCGTGGGGGCGATGCGATCGCCAGGGCTAGCCCTTGAGGAACTCCAGCACGTCGGGTGCGATCAGCGGCCAGCGTTCGAAGCGGCCGCGGCGGTTGGCCGGGTCCATCGGGAAGGTCGAGACGTAGTTCCACTCCTGGTCGCCCCAGGGCGGCTCGCGGAAGGTCGAATTGGGCAGCAGTTCGTTGACCCATTCGCTGGTGCGGCGCGTGTGCGCCATGTCGCTCTTGCCGCTGCGGAAGACGAGGATCGGCATCGTCAGCTTGGCGAAATCGGCCTCGGTCAGGCCCGGCATCGGCGTGTCGTCGCGATAGTTGAAGGCCGCGGCCCACTTCTGCATCGTGTCGATGTAGGTATCGGGATCCTGGCGCAGCAGGATGTCGCGGATGCGTGGGTTGCGCGCGGTCTGGTCGGCCCAGCTCGGCAGTGCGGCGACGGCTTCCATGCCGCCCTTCGAGCAGGCCGCGACCTGGTCGCCGCAGTAGAACCAGGCGAGCCCGGCCAGGCCGATCGCCCCGCCCGACAGCCACCAGACCGCGATCTTCTTGACGTTCTCGGGCATGCGCGTGCCGATCATCAGCGAGATGCGCGATCCGGCCGAGCCGCCGACGAGGGTGATGTCCTTCAGATCGAGCGCGCGGATCAGGCCGGCGCCGGCCTCCGCGTTCATCACCGATTCGCTGGGCGCGGTGAAGGCGATGTCCGAGGCACCGCAGCCCGGGCGGTCCCACATCAGCACGCGATAGCCGTTGTCGGCGAAAATCCTGGCCAGCTCGGGTACGCCCGCGGTATCGCGCGGATAGCGACCGCCCGGGGTCAGCATCAGCGGCGGGGCGCCCTCGTCACCGATCAGTTCGTAGTCGATCTCCAGCCCGTCGACATCGATCCGTGCCATCGCCCCATCTCTCCGCTTGCGCTATTCGTATTACAATGTAATATGATTTATCGAATAGTAACATTGCAGGGATGGGCATGGCGGTCAAGCGGAGTTCCAGCGCCTCGCGCGTGCTCAAGGTGTTCGAGGAGATCGCGGCGAGCCAGCCGATCGGCGTGAGCGCCCTGGCGCGCGTGCTCGAGGCCGACAAGTCGGCGGTGCAGCGCGACCTGATGACCCTGGCCGACGCCGGCTGGATCCGCGCCGCGGTCGGCGCGTCGGGGCAATGGGAGCTGACCCCGCACGTGCTGACGATCGCGCGGCCGCCGCATTCGACCGACAGCCTGCGCCAGCGCGCGCGGCCCGCGCTTGAGCGGCTGCGCAGCGAGACCGGCGAGACCGCCTATCTGACCGTGCCCGACGGCGATCAGTTCGTCGTCATCGACGCGATCGAGAGCGAGCACCTGCTGCGCATGGCCCAGCCCGTCGGCATGGTCGTGCTGGTCGAGGGCACGGCGACCGCGCGCGCGATCCTGCCCCACTTGCCCGAACCCGAACAGGCGCGCCTGCTCGGCCGGGACGTCACCGCGGCGATGCGCGAGGAGTTCCGCGCGACCCTGGCGCGCGGCTTCGCGGTCAACGATGGCGAGGTCGCGCCGAGCGCCGTGGCCATGGCCTCGGCGATCGTCTCGCGCCAGGGCGTGCCCGCGGGTGCACTGGTGCTGACGGGGCCAGCCGAGCGCCTGACCGCGGCGCGGCGTCCCGAAGTGGGCGAGCGGCTGCGGCACGAGGCCGAGGCGCTGACTCAGGCGGTCGGCTGAGCCCCGCAACTATCGCGACATTCCAAGCGTTTGCTTCATGTTCGGCCCCGGTTCATCGGGTCTGTGAGAGAAAGATCATCATGAAGACTCGCCTCTACGCGGCGCTTCTCGCCGCTTCCGCATTCGGCCTCTCGGGCTGCGTCACCGACGATTACGGCTATGGCGGCGTGAGCCTCGGCTACGGCACCGGCTATGGTGGGGGAGGCTATTACGGCGATCCCTATTGGGGCTGGTACGACGACTTCTACTATCCGGGCGCGGGCTATTACATCTACGATCGCGGCGGTGGCCGCCACCGCTGGAACGATCGCCAGCGCGCCTATTGGGAAGGCCGCCGCGGCAATCGCTCGGTGCGCGAGAACTGGAGCGGCTTCCGTCGGGATGGCGGTTCGGCCTGGCGCGGCCAGCGCCAACCTTCGGGTCAGGGGCTGACCGACGAGGCTCGCCAGCAGCGCCGCGAGGCCTGGCAGGCGCGCCGCCAGCAGTCGGGCCAGGGTCTGACCAACGAGGCCCGCCAGCAGCGCCGTGAGGCGTGGCAGGCGCAGCGCCGGCAGTCGGGCCAGGGCCTGACCGACGAGGCTCGCCAGCAACGCCGCGAAGCCTGGCAGGCGCAGCGTCAGCAACGCCAACAGTCGGGCACCGCGACACAGGGCTGGCAGGGCCGGCCGCGCGGTCCGGATGCCGGCGGCCAGGGTTCGAGCGATCGGGGCTGGGGCGGCCGCCGTCAGCAGCGGCAATAGCCGACAGACGTCATCCCGGCGAAAGCCGGGACCTCTCTCGGGCTGTTCTGAGGGCTCGGAGACGCGTCGGCCAAAGGTCCCGGCTTTCGCCGGGATGACGATTTTGGCTGGCGGCCGTTATCGTGCCGTCGCGACGATCGCCGGCGCCTGTTTGCACTTCGCGCTGGTCTCTTCGCCGCCGCCGCTGAGCATGACCACCGCGACGAAGCCCGCGACCACGGCCACCGCGAAGCCCGCCGTGGCGAGACCCAGGTACTTGTCGATGAAGGCCTTGATCGGCGCGCCGAACAGGCGGAACAGCACGCCGACGATCATGAAGCTGATCGAGCGCGACACCAGGCTGGCACCGACGAAGGTCAGCAGCGGCATGGCGATGAAGCCCGCGGTGATCGTCAGCAGCTTGAACGGGATCGGCGTGGCGCCCTTGATCATGATGATCTCGGCGCCGTATTCGCGCAGATAGCAGGCCGCCTGCGGGAAGCTCTTGGCGAGGCCCAGCGCCGTCAGCATCTGCGTGCCGACGCTCTCGTAGACGAAATAGCCGATCGCATAGCCGAGCATGCCGCCCATCACCGAGGCGAGCGTCGCGATCACCGCGAAGCGGATCGCCTTCTTCGGCTCGGCCAGGCACATCAGCCCGAGCAGCGGATGCGGCGGGATCGGGAAGAAGCTGGCCTCGACGAAAGCGAACAGCGCGAGCCACCACTCGGCGTGGGGATGCGCGGCCTTGGCCATGGTCCAGTCGTAGAGGCGGCGCAGCATGGGGATCTCCGGCGTCAGTCATCCTCCCCGCTACGGGGAGGGGGACCGTCGCGAAGCGGCGGTGGAGGGGGGCTGCCGGTCGGGCACACCCTTTCGCCGAAGCGTTGGGACGATAGCCCCCTCCACCACGCCGCCTCCGGCGTCGCGGTCCCCCTCCCCGTACCGGGGAGGATTGCCGTTTAGACGGGCGCGATTCCGGGGGCAATAACCAAATGGGTTATTTCTGCTTGACATCGTCACGCTCATTCGGTACATAACGGGAACATCGCGATGAAGCGAGTCGCCTTCGGGTCGGACCGCTTCGCCGTTCTTCGAGACATATCCATGACCGATGATTTGACTCCGGCACGTTCGAAGCGTGTCGCGCGCAAGCCCCTGCGTGATGCTGAGGCCGATGCCGCGGCCTCAACGACGGGCAAGCTCAGCAACCGCTGGCGCGAACCGTTCTTTGCGAAACTTGCCGAAACCTCGAACGTGGCCGCCGCTTGCGCTCATGCCGGGGTTACCCGTGCCGCCGTCTACGACCTGCGCCGCCGCGATCGGCGGTTCTACGATCGCTGGATGGAAGCCCTCGCTGCCGGATACGACAATCTGGAGATGGAACTGCTCCATCATCTGCGCACCGGCGAGATCCAGGGCGGGCCCAAGTTCAACCCGCTGGCGGCGATGCGCGTGCTGCAACAGCATCGTGACACGGTGGCGCGCGAGAAGGCTCGCCGCGCCAATGTCGATGCCGCCACGGTGCGCGCCTCGATCGATCGCAAGATCGCCGAGATGCGGGCGCTCGTTCTGGCCGACAAGCTGGTGGCCGAACGTCTCGGCGATGTGCCCGACGATGACGATCGTTGATCGCAACCTGTGGCTGGCCGAGGCCAAGCCGCGGCACGTCACGCACCTGATGAAGCGGCTGTCGGAGCCGGAGCGCGACGAGGTTCCCTATGACTGGCAACTGCGTGCCCGCGATTCGCAATTGCCGCCCGAGGGCGATTGGCGGGTCTGGCTCATTCTTGCGGGTCGCGGCTTTGGCAAGACCCGCGCCGGTGCGGAATGGGTCCGCAGTGTGGCCGAGGCCGATCCGCACGCGCGCATTGCCCTCGTCGCCGCCTCGCTAGGGGAAGCGCGCAGCGTCATGGTCGAGGGCGAGAGTGGTATCCTCGCCTGCTCGCCGCCATGGCGCAGGCCCGAGTTCGAACCTTCGCTGCGGCGACTGACCTGGCCTTCGGGCGCGCAGGCCATGCTGTTTTCGGCCGGCGAACCCGAAGGCCTCAGAGGCGCGCAGCATAGCCACGCCTGGTGCGATGAAGTGGCCAAGTGGCAAAACGCGGGTGGTCGCGCGATCGCGGCCTGGGACAACCTGCTGCTCGGGCTGCGGCTCGGCGAGAATCCGCGGGTACTCGCCACCACCACCCCGCGCGCCGTAGCCCTGGTTCGGCGGATTCTGAGCGAGGATGGCGTCGAGCGGCGCGGCGGCAGGACCGAGGAAAATGGCGGCAACCTGCCCGATCGCTTCCTGCGCGCGATGCGCAAGACCTATGCGAAGACCCTGCTCGGCCGGCAGGAGCTCGACGGTGAACTGATCGAGGACCTGCCCGGCGCGCTGTGGACGCGCGCGTTGATCGAGGAGTGCCGTGAGGCCGAGGCTTCGGTACCCGCGCTGCGCGTGGTGGTCGGGGTCGATCCACCGGCTTCGGTCGGCGGCGACGCCTGCGGCATCGTCGTCGCGGCGCTGGGCGAGGATGGCGTGGGCCGCGTGCTCGCCGATGCCTCGGTCGCCGGGGCCAGTCCCGAGCGCTGGGCCAAGGCGGTCGCGCGCGCGGCGCGGCGCTGGCGCGCCGACCGCGTCGTGGCCGAGGCCAACCAGGGCGGTGCCATGGTCGCCTCCGTGCTGCGCGCCGCCGACGTCATGCTACCGCTGCGACTGGTCCACGCCAGCCGCGGCAAGGCAGCGCGCGCCGAGCCGGTCGCGGCGCTCTACGAGGTCGGGCGCGTGCGCCATGCCGGGGTGTTCGCGGCGCTCGAGGACGAATTGTGCGGGCTCGTCGCCGGCGGACCCTACCAGGGCCCCGGCCGCTCGCCCGATCGCGCCGACGCGCTGGTCTGGGCCCTGACCGAACTGATGCTCGGCCGTAGTGCCGAGCCGCGGGTGCTGATGACCTAGCTGCTGGCCTAGCGCGAACGTCCTTCGACGAGCTCAGGACGAGCGGGCCTTGCGTATTGCCGATTACCCCGAACCCGCTCGTGCTGAGCTTGTCGAAGCACCGCACGCAACCCCTCGCCCAAAGCGAAAGGTGTCCCATGTCCTTCCTCCAGTCGCTCGCCGCCGCCTTCAAGGGCGGGGGGGAGCGCGTGCCGCTGGCGCGCTCCTTCGTCTCGCCGTGGTATGCGGCGCAGGCGCTGACCTACGACTATCCCTCGGCGGTCAAGCAGGCCTATCTCGACAATCCGGTGGCGCAGCGTGCGGTGCGGCTGGTGGCCGAAGGCATCGGCGGCGCGCCACTGCTACCGAGCGAGCCGGCGATGGCCAGGCTGGTCAGCGCCACCAGCGCGGGGCAGGCGCTGCTCGAGACCTTGGCCTCGCATCTGCTGCTGCACGGCAATGCCTATGTCCAGGTGATGAAGGACGCGCGCGGCCGGCCGGTCGAGCTGTTCGCCTTGCGCCCCGAGCGTATGCAGGTGGTGGCAGGCCCCGACGGCTGGCCCACGGCCTTTGCCTACCGCGTCGGCGAGAAGGCGCTGACGATCCCGCTCGAGGCCGAGGATGCCGCGCCGAACCTCATCCATATCCGCCATTTCCATCCGGCCGACGATCACTACGGCGCCGGTTGTCTCTCCGCCGCGCACCAGGCGGTGGCGATCCACAATGCCGCGGCGCGCTGGAACCGCGAGCTGCTCGAGAACGCGGCGCGGCCCTCGGGCGCGCTGGTCTACGAGAACGGCGAGGGTGCTGGGCTGACCAGCGACCAGTTCGACCGGCTCAAGGCCGAGCTGACCGCGGCGTTTTCCGGCCCCGCCAACGCCGGACGGCCGATGCTGCTCGAAGGCGGGCTGTCGTGGCAGGCGCTGAGCCTGTCGCCCGCCGACATGGACTTCGCGACGCTCAAGGCCGCGGCGGCGCGCGACATCGCGCTGGCTTTCGGGGTGCCGCCGATGCTGCTCGGGCTGCCCGGCGATTCGACCTATGCCAATTACCGGGAGGCCAACCGCGCGCTGTGGCGGCTGACCCTTCTGCCGCTGGCCGCGAAGATCTTCGCCGCGCTGGGCGAGGGGCTGGCGCTGTGGTTTCCGAAAGCGGCGCTGGCGATCGATCTCGATCGCGTGCCGGCCTTGGCCGAGGACCGCGAGCGGCTGTGGGCCCAGGTCAGCGCCGCCGATTTCCTCAGCGATGCCGAGAAGCGGGCGATGTTGGGGCTGGAAACACCCGATGGATCCTCCCCTGCAAGGGGAGGTGGCGCGCGCGAAGCGCGTGACGGAGGGGTGTCCCCCCTCGTTAGCACGAAACCCCTCCACCACTCGCTGCGCGAGCGGTCCCCCTCCCCTTGCAGGGGAGAATCTTCAAGGAACTGTAGATGACTTCCCAGGACATGCTGGCCCAGCTCGTCGCCCAGGCGGCGAGCGAGGGGGCCGATTTCGTCACCCTGCGCGCTGTGGTCGAGGAAGCCAGCGAGCTCGGCGCCAAGCGCATGCTGGCCGGGCTCGGGCTCGACGACGAGAAGGCCTCGCGCGATCTCGGCGAGTTGCGCCAGCTGCTACGCGCCTGGCGCGACGCCAAGGCCAGCGCCTGGAAGGCCGCGGTCGAATGGACCGTGCGCGGCTTCCTGGCGCTGCTGCTGCTGAGCATCGCCTATCGGCTCGGCGTGGCGGACCTGCTCAAGTGATGCGCTTCGCCGGATATGCGGCGCTGTTCGATCGGCGCGACGCGGGGCGTGACGTCATTCGGCCCGGCGCCTTCGCGCGCAGTCTCGCCGAGCGGCGTGAGCGTTTGCCGCTGTGCTGGCAGCATCGACCGGACCAGAGGGTCGGCTGGATCGAGCGCGCGGTCGAGGATGCGCGCGGGTTGCGCGTGATCGCGCGGCTCGACGATCCCGAAGGCCGCGCCGCGCTGGCCCTGCGCCGGGGCGCGATCGACGGGCTGAGCTTCGGCTACCGCGCGCGCGACTTCCGTCGTGACGTCAAGGGACGCGAGCTGACCGGCATCGACCTGTTCGAGGTCAGCCTCGTCACCCACCCGATGCAGCACGCCGCGCGCGTCCATCTGATCGCCTAAGTTCCAACCAGGAAAGGGATAATGCCATGGATTACCCGGTACAGGACGGGGCGCTCGACGCCTCGTTCGATCTCGTCGCACGCCAGGACGCCGCCGACGAGGCGATCGACCGGCTCAGCACCGATGTCGAGGAGGTGAAGTCGCGGCTCGACCGCGTCGCCCGTGCTGCTGGGCGTCCGGCGCTCGACGGCGGTGGTATCGCCAGCCCCGAGGTCAAAGGCTTCGTCGACGGCTATCTGCGCCAGGGGCGCGAGAGCGAGATCAAGTCGCTGTCGGGTTCGGTGCTGGCCGATGGCGGCTATGCCGTCCCGCGCGAGATCGACGCGGCGATCGCCGCGCGGCTGCGCAACATCAGTCCGATCCGGTCGATCGCCCAGGTCGTCCAGACCGGCACGGCCGGCTATCGCAAGCTGATCACGACCAGCGGCACCGCCGCCGGCTGGGTCAGCGAGACCGCCGCGCGGCCCGAGACCGCGACCCCGGCCTTCGCCGAGATCGTCCCGCCCGCGGGCGAGCTCTACGCCAATCCCGCGGTCAGCCAGACCATGCTCGACGACGCGGCCTTCGATCTCGAATCCTGGCTGGCCGGCGAGATCGCCACCGAGTTCGCGCGTGCCGAAGGCCAGGCCTTCGTCTCGGGCAGCGGCACCAACCAGCCCAAGGGCTTCCTCGCCGCGCCGACCGCGGCGACGGCCGACGGCGTCCGCGCTTTCGGCACCTTGCAGTTCCTCGCCAGCGGCAATGCCTCGGGCTTCGATGCCGCGCCCGATCTCAAGCTGATCGACCTGGTCCACCAGCTCAAGGCCGCGCATCGCCAGAACGCGACCTGGGTGATGAACGCCACGACCCTGGCCTCGGTGCGCAAGCTCAAGGACGCGCACGGCGCCTTTCTCTGGCAGCCGGGCATCGCCCAGGGCCAGCCCGACCGGCTGCTCGGCTACCCGGTGGTCGAGGCCGCGGACATGCCCGACGTCGCCGCGGGCACTTTCCCGATCGCCTTCGGCAACTTCCAGGCCGGCTATCTGATCGCCGAGCGCAACGCGACGACGATCTTGCGCGATCCCTTCACCAACAAGCCCTTCGTCCACTTCTACGCGACCAAGCGCGTGGGCGGGCAGGTGCTCGACAGCGACGCGATCAAGCTGCTCAAGATCTCGGCCTGACGCCCTAGATCCTCCCCCTTTGGAGGCAGCGCAGAGCGCTGACGGAGGGGTGTCACCGCTGGCCGGGACACCCCTCCACCGCCTTCGGCGGTCCCCCTCCCCTTGCAGGGGAGGATCCTTCGCAAAGGAATCCCCCATGCAGCGGACATTCGTCACGCCCCCGGCGCTGGCCTCGGCGGCGCTGGCCGAACTCAAGCAATGGCTCGGCGTGACCACGCCGGCGGACGATGCACCGCTGGCCGCGCTGCTCGGCACCGCGCTCGAGACCTGCGAGGCCTTCACTGGCCAGATGCCGATCGCCGCGAGCTGCGAAGAGATCCTGCCGCTGTCGCGCGACTGGCAAGCGCTCGCGACGCGGCCGGTCCAGGCGGTCACCGCGCTCTACGGCGTTCCCGCCAGCGGCGCGCGCTTTGCGTTGCCGGCCGAGGCCTATGCCCTCGAACTCGAGGCCGACGGCGGCGCGCGGGTGCGGGTCTTCGCGCCGGTCGCGGCCGAGCGCATCGCGGTGCGCTTCACCGCCGGCCTGGCTCCCGCCTGGGACGGCCTGCCCGATGGTCTGCGCCATGGCGTCATGCGTCTCGCCGCGCACCAGCACCGTGCCCGCGACGGCGCCGAGGCCGCGCCTTTGCCACCCGCGGCGGTCGCGGCGCTGTGGCGCCCGTGGCGGCGGATGCGGTTGGCATGAGCGATTTCGATCGGGCCTTCGATCGTCTGGCGGCCCGCTTGCTGGCCAAGGCCCGCGCGCTCGCGGCGCAGCGCGAACTCGCCCGCCGCGACGATCCGCGCCGCTGGCGCCGCGCCGGCCTGCTCTGGCCGCTTTTCGGAAAGGACTGAGCGATGGAAGTCCCCCTGCGCGCCGCGCTGCTCGCCTGGCTGCGCGCCGATCCCGCGCTCGCCGCGCTCAACGGCGTCAGCGAGGAGATGCCCGTGCGCGCCGCTTTGCCCTGGCTGGCGATCGCCACCAGCGCCAGCGCCGACTGGTCGTGCAAGACCGCCCTGGGCCGCGAGGTTCGCCTCGCGCTCGAACTCCACGCCCGCGGCGACAGGCCCGATGCCGCCGGCGATCTCGTCGCCGCGATCGAGGCGCGGATCGCCGCCCTGCCGCGCGACCAGCCCGGTTTCACCGTCGTCACCGCGCAGTTCCTCCGCGCCCGCGTGGAACAGCAGGGCGAGAGCCGCCGCGCGATCCTGCTCGAATACCGCTTCCGCCTGCTCGCGGACTGAAACCCAACCACAGGAGCCCAGCCATGACCGCCCAGAAAGGCGCCGCCTTCCTCCTCAAGATCTCGGACGGCGCCGTGCCGCCCGCCTACCAGACCGTCGCCGGGCTGCGCACGACGCAGATGTCGGTGACCGGCGACGCCGTCGTCGTCACGCACAAGGGCAGCCAGGGCTGGCGCGAGCTGCTCTCGGGCGCGGGCGTGCGCGCGGTCTCGGTCGGCGCGGCGGGGATTTTCCTCGGTTCGGCGGCCGAGGCCAGGCTGCGCGCCAATGCGCTCGCGGGAACGCTCGACGACTACGAGCTGTCGTTCGAGGACGGCGAGAAGCTGCGCGGCAAGTTCCTGCTCCAGCGGCTCGACTATTCGGGCGATTTCAACGGCGAGCGCAATTACACGCTCCAGCTCGAAAGCTCGGGCCAGGTGTTGCCGGCATGACGTCGAACCCGCTGCGGGGCGAAGCCGCGCTGACGATCGCCGGCGCGCCGCACCTGCTGCGACCGAGCTTCACCGCACTGGTCGCGGCCGAGGAGGAACTCGGCCCGCTGTTCGCGCTGGTCGAACGCGCGGCCGCGGGAGAGCTGCGGCTCGCAGAGATGGTCGCGCTGTTCTGGCACTGCCTGGCCGACCGCGACACGGTGTCGCGCGAAGCCGTGGGTGAGGCGGTGGCGGCGCAGGGCCTCGCCGCCTGTGCCGCGCCCTTGCGCATGTTGCTCGCGCAGATTCTCCAGGGCCGCGAATGAGCGAGAGTTTCGCGGCGGCGGCGCTGCGGCTCTACGCGCTCGCTGCGCGGCTGCTTGGCTGGCGCCCGCCGGAATTCTGGGCGGCGACCCCGGCCGAACTTGCCGCCGTGTTGAACCCGCAGGGCGAAGTCGGGCTCGATCGCGCCGCCCTGGCACAGATGATGGAGCGGATAGATGGACGATCCGGTTGATACGCTGCTCGTCGACGTGCGCGCGAGCACCCAGGGTTTCGCGCAAGATGTCGCGGCGATGCGCGCGCAGTTCGACGGCACTCTCGTCGCGGGCTTCGAACGCGCGGGCGGCGTGCTCGAACGCGGCCTGCTCGGTGCGATCCGGCGCGGCAGCCTGGGCTTCGAGGATCTTCGCCGTATGGCGCTGCAGGTGATCGAGGACATCGCCGCGCAGGCGGTGCGCGGGCTGTTTGCGGGCGGGCGCAACACCGGCGGCGATCCGCTTGGCGCTGCGGTATCGGGACTGGGCGGGCTGCTCGGTTCGATCCTCGGCCTGCCGGGCCGCGCCACGGGCGGACCGGTCGCGCCGGGTCGCGGCTATCTGGTGGGCGAGCGCGGGCCCGAACTGTTCGTGCCGACTTCGGCCGGGCGGATCGAGCCGGGCGGTGCGGGTCGCCCGCGCGACGTACGCGTGTCGATCGCGGTCACCGGATCGAGCCCGGCCGCCGCGCCGCAGGCATTGCAGCGCTCGGCCCGCCAGGTCGCGAGCGCGGTGCGGCGGGCGCTGGCCTGATCCTCCCCGGTACGGGGAGGTGGCAGCCGCGCAGCGGTTGACGGAGGGGGCTCTCCGCAGCGCACGGCCTTCGCCGAGAGCCCCCTCCACCACCCTTCGGGCGGTCCCCCTCCCCGTGCCGGGGAGGATGCAGGGAGATTTCCATGGCCTTCTGGCTCGCCAAGACCCGCGAGGGTCAGCATTCCGATGTCATCCAGCGGTTCGATCCGCGCTTCTGGACGGTGAACTTCCCGCGGCCGATGACCGCATCGATCGTCACCACGGCGCCCGATGCGCTGCGCGTCGATGCCATGTTCCTGCGCAAGGCCGATCTCGCCGGGCTCATCTGGGAGAGCCGCGACCGGCTCGACCATCCGCTGCTCGCCTACGAGACCGACCGCGACTATTCGCGCACCACCCTGTCGTTCCGCTGGCGCTCGGGCGGGATCATTCCGCTGCCCGCGATCAATGGCCCGACCCTGACGATCGAGGGCCGCGACGCCGCGGGCAATCCGCGCACCTGGTACGTGCGGCTGTGGAACTATGCGCAAGGGGTGCCCGAGGACGCGCGGATCACGCTCGATTTCGCGAACCTCGCCGGCGGTTTCCTTCATCCGGCCGAGGCCGATCCGGTCTGGCCCGCCGACATCGACCGGCTGTTCGTCTCGCTGGTCGCGCCCGATTTCGACTGGTCGAGTAGCGCGCCTTTGGCCGCGGCGGTCGAGGGCTGGATCGAACTGACCGAGATGCGCTGCACCGGGCACCGGTCGATGCTCGAGATCGGTGACGTCGTGGTGCCGCCGCACGGGCTGTCGATCGCCACGGGTTTCGACGACAACGGCACGCAGAGCCCGGCGCGATTGCTGCGCAACATGCGCCAACTCGGCTACCGCGGCAGCGTCGTCCACTATGTCGGGATGAGCCATTATTTCCGGCTCACGGCGAGCGAGGAGGGCTATCTGGTGGGTGGGGGCGGCGATCCGCTCTGCGCCCCGGCACGCGCCTGGCACGCGGCCTTCTTCGCCGAGTGCAAGCGGCTGGGCTTCTCGCCGATTTCATCGCTGTCCTACGAAGTCCTGGCGCAGCATTGCCCCGAAGCCTGGCAGCAGCGCGCGCATGACGGCGCGCCGTCGCGCACGGGCTGGGATCCGCCCTCGGCGCTGCTCTCGCCGGCCAATGCCGAGGCCATGGCCTGGCTGCGCGAGGTCGGCGCGGCCTATGCGGAAATGATGATCGCGGCCGGGGTGGACGTGCGTTTCCAGGTCGGCGAGCCCTGGTGGTGGGTCTTCGCCGACGGGCGGATTTGCCTCTACGACGATGCCGCCGTGGCGGCGTTTGGGGCCAGAATGGGGATGAGCCCGCCGGTGATCGCCGATCTGCGCGCGCCGCTCGATGCTGCGCAGCAAGCACTGCTCGACATGGCCGGCACCGTGCTGGCGGAATCGACCGCGGCGCTCGTCGCGGCCGTGCGCGCAGCGGCTGCGCCCGAGCCGGTCGAGGCGCTGGCACTGGTCTTCCCGCCGACCCTGCTCGACCCCGCCACGCCCGAGGCGCGCCGCGCCAACCTGCCGCTGGCCTGGGCGGCACCGGCTTTCGACCGGCTCCAGGTGGAGGACTACGACTGGCTGACCGCGGGCGCCGATGCGCGGCGGCGTCAGGCCTACGATCTCGTCAACGCGCGGCTCGGCTATCCGCCGGGTGAGCAGGACTATTTCGCCGGCTTCGTGCTGCTCCCCGAACAGGCGGACCTGTGGCGGCGGATCGACGCCGGCATCGACGAGGCGCTGGCGCGCGATCCGCACCAGGTCTTCGTCTGGGCGCTGCCGCAGGTCTGCCGCGACGGTTACGTGCGGCTGCCCGCACCCGCTTCCGAGGATGACGCCATGCAGGCTTTCGACGACGTGCTCTATCCGCTGGCGCTGGGCATCGATGCCACGATCGCGCCCGAATTCTCGACCTCGGTCGCGGTCACGGCTTCTGGGCACGAGCGGCGCAACAGTCTCTGGTCCGACGCGCGGCTGCGCTTCGACGTCGGGCCGGGGCTCCGCTCGGAAAGCGAGCTCGGCGTGCTGATCGCCTTCTTCCGCGCCCGGCGCGGCGCGGCGCGCGGGTTCCGTCTGCGCGATCCGTCGGACTACAGCTCGAACGGCATGAGCGGCGCGCCGACCATGGCAGATCAGCTGCTGGGCATCGGTGACGGCACGCGATCGGCCTTTGCGCTGGTCAAGCGCTATGGCAACGAGAGCGCCGAGCAGGTCCGCCGGATCACGCGGCCGCGCTTCGACACCGTACTGGTCAGCGTCGGCGGTGTGCTGCGTGCGAGCGGCTGGACTCTGGCAGAGGGCGGGGTGGTGACCTTCGATCTGGCGCCGGCCGCCGGTGCCGAAGTGCGCGCGGGCTTCCTGTTCGACGTGCCCGTGCGCTTCGCCGAGGACCGGTTGCAGGTCTCGGGCGCGGCCTTCGCCGCGGGCGAGGCGCCGGCCGTGCCGCTGGTCGAACTGCGCGAGGCGTCATGACCCGCACCTGGTTCGCGCAGCAGCTCGATACCGCGGCGACTTTCTGGCGCGTGCTGCGGCGCGACGGGGTGGCGCTGGGCTTCACCAGCCATGACCGTGACCTGTGGTTCGACGGCGTGCTGCACCGCGCGGCGCCGGGCATGACGCCTTCGGCCGTGCGCCGCTCGGCCGGGCTCGATGCCGACAGCGCCGAGGTCGAAGGCGCGCTCAGCCATGACGCGATTTCGGGCGCCGATCTCGCCGCGGGGCGGTTCGATGGCGCCGAGCTGCGCATGGGCCTGGTCGACTGGGACGGCGGCGAGCGGACTTTCCTCTATCGCGGCACCCTGGGCGGCGTGGTCGAGGAGGACGGGCGCTTCACCGCCGAGCTCACCTCGCGCAAGGCGCTGCTCTCGGCCGATGACCTGCCGCGCACGAGCCCGTCGTGCCGCGCCGTGTTCTGCGGGCGCGGGTGCAATCTCTCGGCCGTGGCTTTCACGCACGAAGCGGTGCTGGCGGGCTGGAATGCCGATGCCAATGCCGTGACTCTCGCGACCGAGGCTGCGCCGGGTGACCTGGTCGGCGGCCTGCTGCGCTGGCTCGACGGGCCGCTGGCGGGCCTGGCCACGACGGTGATGCAGGCCGGTGCGGCGGGGCTCGTGCTCGACATGCCGCTGCCCGCCGGGATGGCCGCTGGCCAGCGGGCGATCGCGCGCGAGGGCTGCGATCATACGCTCGACACCTGCGCGACGCGCTTCGCCAATGCCGTCAATTTCCAGGGCGAGCCGTTCCTGCCGGGCAACGACCTGCTCACGCGCTATCCGGTGCCGGCGACATGACCGGTGAAGATCTCGCACGCGCTGCCGAAGCGCTCGTGGGCGCAAGGTTCCGATTGCATGGCCGGGATCCGGCCACGGGACTCGACTGCCTCGGCGTGCTCACGGCGGCCTTTGCTGGCTGTGGCCGGAAGCTGGTTCTGCCGACCGGTTATGCGCTGCGGGCGCCGATCCCGCGCGATGTCGATGCTTTGGCTGCAGCGGGTGGGCTCGTGCCCGCCGTTGGATCGGTCGCATCGGGTGACGTCATGCTGCTGCACGCCGGGCCCGGGCAGATTCACTGTGCGATCGCGACGGCCGCGGGGCACGTCCATGCCCATGCCGGGCTGCGACGCGTGGTCGTCACGCCGGGCGTTCCCGCGGGCACGATCCTGCGCCATTGGCGCCTCGTCGAGGGATAGATCATGGCGACTTTGCTGCTTTCGGCCGTGGGCACCGCGCTCGGCGGTCCGCTGGGCGGGGCGATCGGTGCGCTGGCCGGTCGTGCGATCGACGGGGCCGTGCTCGGCGGCGGGCGCGGCGAGGGGCCGCGGCTCAAGGAGCTGGCGCCCACCACCTCGACCTACGGCCAGGTGCTGCCGCGCCACTTCGGGCGCATGCGCGTCGCCGGCGCGATCATCTGGGCGACCGACCTCGTCGAGCATCGCGAGAGCCAGGGCGGCGGCAAGGGCCGCCCGTCGGTGACCAGCTATACCTACACCGCCTCTTTCGCGGTCGCGCTGGGCAGCCGGCCGATCGCGGCGATCGGGCGGATATGGGCCGACGGCAACCTGCTGCGCGGCGAGGGCGGCGATCTCAAGGTCGGCGGTGCCATGCGGTTGCATCATGGCTGGGGCGACCAGGCGCCCGATCCGCTGATCGCCGCGGCCGAGGGCTTGGCGCGCTGCCCGGCCTGGCGCGGCAGCGCCTATGTCGTGTTCGAGGATCTCGAGCTCGGCGACTTCTTCAACCGCATCCCCGCGCTGACTTTCGAGGTCATCGCCGATCCCGGTGCCTTCACTCTGCAGGATGTGGTCGATCCGCAACTGGCGGAGGCCGCCGTTGCCCTGCCGGGCATCGCCGGGCTGACCTGCGAGGGCCCTGTGGCCGACGTGCTGCGCCAGCTCGATCCGGTGCTGCCGATCGCTTGCGACGCCGGCGGCGAGCGCCTGGTGATCGCGCGCGAACGCCTGCAGGACGCGCCGATCGTGCTGCCCGAAGCGGCGGTAGCGGTCGAGGACGATGCCTTCGGCGGCCTGAGCGGTCGCACGCGTCGGCGCGAGGCGCTGCCCCAGGCGGCGCCCGAAATCCTGCGCTACTACGATCTCGACCGCGACTATCAGCCCGGCGTCCAGCGCGCGACGGGGCGTATGGCGAGCGGGCAGCCGTGGACCGTCGAACTGCCGATGGCGATGGCGGCTACCGATGCGCGCGCTTTGGCGGAAACGGTGGCGCGGCGCGCGGGCTGGCGGCGCGAGACGCTGTCCTGGCGTTGCGCCGCGCTCGATCCCGCCGTCGCGCCCGGCGCGCTCGTGACCGTGCCGGGGCTCGGCGGTCGTTGGCGCGTCGCCGAATGGGAGTGGCGCGCGAGCGGGGTCGAGCTCACGCTCGAGCGCGCGGTGCCGACCGGCGCCGACGCGGTGCCCGCCGCACCCGTCGATCCCGGGCGGATCAACCCGCCGCCCGACCTGCCCCCACCGCCGACCACGCTCGCGGCCTTCGAGCTGCCATGGGACGGCACCGGCAACGGCGATGCGCCGACGATCTATGCCGCGGCCTCGGCGGAGACGGCAAACTGGCGCGGTGCCGCGCTTTACGTCGATCGCGGCGACGGTGCGCTCGAGCCGCTGGGGCCGAGCGGCCGCACCCGCGGCCTGATCGGTGAGGCCGAGACGGCGCTCGCCCCCGCCCATCCGCTGCTGTTCGATCGCGGGGCCGGGGTGGTCATACGGCTCGTGGATCCGGCGATGGACCTGATCGACGCAAGCGGGCGCCAGCTCGCGCTCGGCGCCAACCGCGCGCTGCTCGGCGACGAGATCATCCAGTTCGGCCGGGCCGAACCGCTTGGCGCGGGACGCTGGCGGTTGCGCCTGCTGCTGCGCGGCTGCGGTGGTACCGAGGCCGCGCTGGCGAACCACGTCGCCGGCGAGCGTTTCGTCCTGCTCGACGGGCGGCCGGTGGCGCTCGATCCGGCGCGCGTCGGCAGCGTTCCCGGCGTGCAGATCGCCGCAGTCGGTTTCGGCGACGATGCCCCGGTCTTGGCGCCGATCGCGCTGCGCGGCGTGGGGCTGCGCCCGCCGGCACCCGTCCATCCACGCGTCGCCGCGGCGCCCGACGGCGCGCTCGAACTCGGCTGGACACGACGCGCGCGGGGCGGCTGGGCCTGGCGCGATGGCGTCGACGTGCCGCTGCAGGAGCAGGTCGAGCGCTATATCGTGACCTTGGGCGATCCGGCCGCGCCGGCAGCAGTGTGGGAACCGAGCGAACCGCGGCTCGCACTGTCGGCGGCCACGCTCGCCGCCTTGCCGACTGGCGCGCTGCGCGTGCGCCAGCAGGGCAGCCACGCGCTGTCCGAGCCGCTGTTCCTGACCACGCTTGCCTGATGGAGACTCGCCATGAGCGATCCGTTTCTCTTCGATACCGCCAGCCCGCGCTACGGCTTACCGCTACTTTTCCCGGGCCAGGCCCAGAAAGAGGTCTTCGTCAATGAGGCCCATGCGCTGGCTGATGCCCTGCTGCATTGCGCGATCGAAGGCGAAAGCGCGACCCCGCCGTCGACGCCCGCAGAAGGCGAAACCTGGCTCGTCGCCGCTTCGCCGAGCGGTGTCTGGGCGGGGCAGCCAGGCAAGCTTGCCTGCCGCCAGGCGGGCAACTGGCTCTTCGTCAGTCCGCGCGACGGCCTGCGTCTGCTTGATCGGTCGACCGGTCAGGAGCGACGTTTTTTCGGTATCTGGCGATTTCCTGCTGCGCCGCTGGAACCAATCGGCGGCAGCGTCGTTGATGCCGAAGCTCGCGCTGCAATTGTGCAACTGATTGCTGCGCTCAAGGACGCCGGGGTCTACCCCGACGGTGCATGAGGGACTGAACGTGAGGGAACTGCCGAAATTCGATGATGCCTGCGGGGCCGTCGTTTCTGGTTTGCAACCCACCGGAATCGCGGCATTTCTGCAACAGCGATCAGTTTTGCACACTTGCGCGGGCCATTTTAAGGCAGTAGACAAGGCCGCACTCGGTGGCTCCAGTCTCTATAATAGGGGAACAATAATGCGGAAACTCGTCATTGGGATGGCGCTGGCTACTTCAGCCCTCGCCACACCGGCTTTGGCGCGCGAAGGATCGTGGTACGTCGAAGCTGACGGCGGCGCCATGATCGTCGAAGATCTTCAGTTCGACATCAACAACGTCAACAACGCCAGCAATCTCGACCTCGCGACCGGCTATGACTTCGGTGGCGTGATCGGTTACGACTTCGGCATGTTCCGTCTCGAGACCGAGGCGAGCTATCGCCGCGCGAACGAAGGCGAAGACTACCGCGTCGGTGCGGCCACCTACACGGGTGCCCAGGTCGACGGCGGTGCCAGCGCTCTCAGCTTCATGCTGAACGGCCTGCTCGACTTCGGCAACGACGACGGCATTCAGGGCTTCGTCGGTGGTGGTGTCGGTGTTGCTCGCGTCAAGCTCCAGGCTGCCAGCCCGGGCGTCGGTGCGGCTGCTTCGAACATCAACGACAGCGACAGCGGCTTCGCATGGCAGGCTCTGGCCGGCGTTCGCACGCCGCTCAGCGACCATGTCGACGTGGGTCTGAAGTATCGCTTCTTCAACGTCGACAACGTCGACGTGGTGAACAACGCGGGTCTGCCGGTCAGCACGCGCTTCCGCTCGCACTCGCTGCTGGCAAGCCTGACCTACAACTTCGGTGGTGAAGCTCCGCCGCCGCCCCCGCCGCCCCCGCCGCCGCCCCCGCCGCCGCCTCCTCCGCCCCCGCCGCCGCCGCAGGCTGTGTGCAACAAGGGCCCGTACATCGTGTTCTTCGACTGGGATAAGTCGGACATCACGCCTGAGGCTGCGACGATCCTCGACAGCGCGATCAGCGCCTATGCCAACTGCGATCGCGTTCCGATCATGCTGGCCGGCTATGCTGACCGTTCGGGTACGGTGCAGTACAACCTCGGCCTGTCCGAGCGTCGTAACACCTCGGTCCGTTCGTACCTGGGCGCTCGTGGCATCCCCGATGCTGCGATCACCGGCCAGGCCTTCGGTGAAAGCAACCCGCGCGTCCCGACTGCGGACGGCGTTCGCGAGCTGCAGAACCGTCGCGTCGAGATCACCTACGGTCCGGGTTCGGGTCAGTAAGGTCCCGACAGGGCAAAACGATTGGGGGGCCGGAGCAATCCGGCCCCTTTTTCGTTGTGCGAGGCAGGCCCTTCACTAGGATGCGGGCCGTCTAGCCGGAGGCCGTACATGAAGACCAAGACCCTATCGTTGCTGCTCGTCACGGGTGCGCTCGCCAGCTCGGCCTATATGGCCGCCGCGGTCGCCAAGCCCACGCGTGCGGCCCGGCCCGCGGGCCTCGCCAGTGCCACGCTCAGGGCGGCCGACGGCACGCCGCGCGGCAAGGCCTGGATCGCCAACCGCAACGGTCATTGGGATCTGAAGGTCGAGGCGATCGGCGTTGCACCGGGCGCGCATGGCGTCCACCTCCACACCGTCGGCAAGTGTGACGCGCCCGATTTCACCAGCGCCGGTGGCCATCTCAATCCGCATGGCAAGATGCACGGCACCGCCAATCCCCAAGGGCCGCACCTCGGCGATCTGCCAAACCTGATCGCGGGCACCGACGGCAAGGGCACGCTGACCGCGGGGCTCACGGGCAGCGCGGCCGAGTTGAACGCGGCGCTGTTCGATGCCGACGGCACGGCCGTAGTAATCCACGCCGGTCCCGACGACAACCGCACCGATCCCAGCGGCAACAGCGGCGGCCGCGTCGCCTGCGGTGTGCTTACGCGGGGTTGAGCGACTTTCGGCGAAGATCGCGCTCGGCCACGGCGAGCGCGATCAAGCCGAAGGGCACGACCACGAGCAGGACGAGCAACCCGTTGCCGAGCCCGCCCAGCAGGCTCGAGAACTTGCCCGCCGAATAGGGGCCGAGCGCCAAGCCGAGCAGCGTCGATCCCAGGACGAAACCGGCCGTGGCGATCCCGCGCACCCGCGCGGGCACTGCGTTGACCACCGCGCCCGACGATCCGCCGAGCGTGCCGGCGAAGAAGATCCAGCCGACGAAGTTCAGCGCATAGTAGAGCGAACGGTCGCTGGCGGTGAACATCAAGGTGTAGAGCAGTGCCGAGCCGATCGCGGTGCCAGCGATCACCCAGACGCGGCGGTGGTTGTGGCTGTTCCCCGCAAGCCGATCGGCCAGCGCGCCGCAACCGACCACGCCGATGATCCCGCCGAGTGTGCCCGCGCCGCCCAGCCAGAAGCCGGCCTCGCGCGGATCGGCGCCGAGCACCTCGATCGCATAGAGCGGGGCGAAGGCGGTCATCGCATAGCCGACGATCGTGACCAGGCCATAGCCGAGCGTGACCCCCACCAGCGCGCGCGAGCGGCAGACCGCGTCGAAGGTTGCGTGATCGCGCAGGCGCAGGTTCTGGCCCCAGGAAAACACCGCATAGCAGCCGAGGGCGAAGGCGATCCACTGGACGAGATCGCCGGTCAGCCGCTGCATGCCCCAGACGAGCAGGCAGGCCAGTAAGGCGCCTAGAGCGTTGACCGCGAGTGCGATCGGCCCATGACGGCCGGCGGCGAACAGGGTGAAGGGCGGGAGCACGCTTTCGAGCGAGCGCACGAAATCGGCGAGCGGGCTGATCGGGGCGGCTGCAGCGCCGTCGTGCGGCGGATCGAAGCGGCCGCGCATGGGTTCGCGCATCGTCGTCACGAGCAGCGCCAGCAGCAGGCCGGGAATGCCCATCGTCATGAAGGCGACCTGCCAGCCGACGAGCCCGAGCGGGGCGCTGCCATCGGCAAAGTGGGCGTTCCACTCGGCCGCGATCGAGCTGCCGAAGGCGAGCGAGATGCCGCCGCCGACATAGAGCCCCGCCGAATAGATCGACAGCGCCAGCGCGCGCCGGCGCGGCGGGAAATAGTCGCTGACCAGCGAATAGGCGCAAGGACTGGCCGTGGCCTCGCCGATGCCCACGCCGATGCGCGCGGCACCGAGCTGGGTGAAGTTTTTCGCAAAGCCCGACAGCGTCGTCAGTGCCGACCACAGGGCCAGCCCGACCGCGAGCAGCCGCACGCGCGACCAATGATCGGCGAGCTTGCCCAGCGGAATGCCGAAGACCGCATAGAACACGCCGAAGGCCGTCCCGTAGAGGAAGCCGAAGTCGCTGTCGCTGATGCCCAGGTCGCGCTTGAGATCGGGCGCCAGGATGGTGATCAGCTGGCGGTCGATGAAGTTCAGCGCATAGACCAGCATCAGCACGCCGAGCACGTAGAAGCGATAAGGCTCGCTTTCGGCCGGCGGCACCGGATCGACGGTCGCCGGCTCAGCCTGCTGCATAGACGGTGCCATCGGTGAGGCCGGCATCGGCGAAGCCTGCGCGGCGCAGGCGGCAGCTGTCGCAGAGGCCGCAGGCGCTGCCATCGGACTGCGGGTCGTAGCACGACCAGCTCATCGCCGGATCGAGCCCGAGCCGCGCGGCCTCGCGCGCGATCTCGGCCTTACCGAGGAACTGCAGCGGCGCGTGGATGGCGAAGCGTTCGCCTTCGGCGCCGGCCTTGGTCGCCAGGTCGGCGAGGTCGGCGAAGCCGGCGATGAATTCGGGGCGACAGTCGGGATAGCCCGAATAGTCGAGCGCGTTGACGCCGATGAAGATGTCGCGCGCCGACAGGGCTTCGGCCCAGGCCAGGGTCAGCGACAGGAACACGAGATTGCGCGCGGGCACGTAGGTGACGGGGATGACGTCCTCGGCGACACCGTCCTTGGGCACGGCGATGTCGTCGGTCAGCGCCGAGCCGCCGAACTGGCGCAGATCGAGTGGCAGCGTGACGTGGCGCGCGGCGCCGAGCGCTTGCGCGATCGTCCGCGCGGCATCGAGCTCGCGGCGGTGGCGCTGGTTGTAATCGATCGTCAGCGCGTTGACGCGGTAGCCAGCCTCGCGCGCGAGACCGGCGACGACCATCGAATCGAGGCCGCCAGACAGCAGCACCACGGCCTCACGGCCATTACCTGGAGGAAGCGTCGACATGCCTGCGGGCTAGCCCGTCGGGGCCGGGCTGGCAACCGTATCGCGTCGTGGGCTCAGGTGGCGCAATCGCCGACCTTGCGGGCCTCGGCGGCGAAGGAGAAGGGCAGGCCGTCGGCGATGCCCTGGCTGTCGATCTGGACGAGACGGTTGGTCTCGCGCCGGATATGGGTGCGGCCATAGCCGCGGCCGCGGCAGGTGTACTGGACCGTGACCTCGCTGGCGCCGTCGTCGACCACCAGGCGCTCGCAGCTGTCGGCCGGATGGCGCAGCTGGATCAACCGGCGGGTGTCGGGCAGGCACAGGCGCTCGACCGAGCCGGTGTCGCGATTGCGCAGCTCCCAGCGGCCGGCCTCGAGCTGGCCGAGCATGGCCAGCGCGGGTCGCTGCGCCGCCGAGGGCGCGGCGAGCGCGACGAGCATGCCCGCAGCAGCCACAGCAATTCGCATCCGGCTTTTCATCCCAGGATCCCGCGTCGGTGAGGTTGGTCGTTTCCTGTCTTCACAGCGATCTGTGCCGTGAAATGGACAGGATAAGCATTGTACCGATCAAGCGTGCAATATGAGCGATGAGGTGCCGATTTTCAAGCGATCTTGAAAATCCGCGAGCAGAACGCGCAGTCGACCGAGATCATTCCGTCGTCGCCGCGCATCTCCTGACGGGCATCGTCGGAGAAGCGCGAAAGCACCTTTTCGTAGTGTTCGACGCTGCAGCGACAGCCGCGCGAGAGCGGCGAAAGCTGCTCGACGCGAACCTCGTCCTCCTCGTGGAACAGCCGCCAGACGAGCGCTTCCAGCGAGAGTGCGGGGTCGACGAGCTCTTCCTGCCGCGTGCTGCCGGCCAGGGCCGCGACGTGCTCCCACTCGGGGTGATCGAGGCGGACGTGGAGCCGTTCGCGGCCCTCTTCGCCGTCGGGCAGGTGCTGGACCAGCAAGCCGCCGGCGACACAGCAGTGCCCATCCCAGCGGACCGCGGTGCGGATCAGCGTGGGGATCTGCTCGGACTGCGCGAAGTAGGACTGACAGGCCTCGGCCAGCGAATCCCCTTCGAGCGGCACGATCCCCTGATAGCGCTGTTTGGTCGAGGCGAGATCGAAGGTCAGCGCGAGATAGCCGCCCGAACCGAACAGCGCGGTCATCGTCGGGAAGGTCTCGAGCGCGGCGAGCCGCTCGGCATCGAAATTGACGTAGCCGCGGACCTCGCAGGCGCGCCAGTCGCAGACGAGCAGGTCGACGATGCCGGTACCGGTCTCGTCCTGCGCCTGGGCCTGGATCGTCAGCTGGCCTTCGTCGTCCTTGAGCAGCGAGCCCATCAGCGCGGTCAGCACCAGCGCCTCGGCCAGCAGGTGGCGGATGGCGGTGGGGTACTCGTGCGCCGAGAGGATTTCGTCGAGCACCGGGCCCAGCCTTACGGCGCGGCCGCGGGCGTTGCGTTGCGGCAGGCCGAAGGCGAGCACCCGGTCGAAACCGGTCTCGCCTTCGGGGATGGAGGCCTCTTGTGTCATGCCACTATTCCTGGATCTGACTCAGATCTGGCCGAAGACCCAGCGTAGCACGGATTTCTGCGCGTGGATGCGGTTCTCGGCCTCGTCCCAGATCACCGACTGGGGGCCGTCCATGACCTCGTCGGTGACTTCCTCGCCGCGGTGTGCGGGCAGGCAGTGCATGAACACCGCGTCCTTCGCCGCCGTCGCCATCAGCGCGGCGTCGACCTGGTAAGGCTGCATCGCCGCGATGTGCACGTCGCCGCCGGCCTGGCCCATCGAGACCCAGGTGTCGGTGACCACGGCCTGCGCGCCGGCCACGGCTTCGCGCGGGTCCTGCGTGAACAGCACTTCCGCCCCGGCTGCGCGCGCACGTTCGACGAAGCCGGCATCGGGCTCGTAGCCCGCCGGGCCGCCGACGCGGATCGAGAACTTCATCAGCCCAGCCGCTTCGATCAGCGAGTTCAGCACGTTGTTGCCGTCGCCGAGCCAGGCGAGCTGGAGCCCCGGCAGCGCATGGCCGCGCTCGACGATCGTCAGCAGGTCGGCCATGATCTGGCACGGATGCGAGAGGTCGGTAAGGCCATTGATCACGGGAACGCTGGCGTGGTGCGCGAGTTCCTCGATCTTGGCGTGATCGTCGGTGCGGATCATGATCGCGTCGACCATACGGCTGAGCACGCGCGCGGTATCGGCGACGGTTTCGCCGCGGCCGAGCTGGGTCGAGCCCGCCTCGAGAATGATCGCGCTGCCACCGAGCTGGCGCATCGCCATGTCGAACGAGACGCGCGTGCGCGTCGAATTCTTCTCGAAGATCATCGCCAGGACGCGGTCGGCCAGCGGCGCGTCGGCATCGGCCTTGCCCTTGGGCCACGCCTTGCGCGCCACCTTCCGGTCGAGCGCGTCGTTGAGCATCGCGGCGACGGCATCGCCGCCCGCGTCGGTGAGATCGATGAAATGCCGGGTCATTGTCCTGCCTCGGGCGCATAGCTCGCGGCACCGGCCGAGAGCTTTTCCATGAATTCGTCGATGTGGCTGTCGTCGATGACGAGCGGCGGCACGATGCGCAGCGTGTTGTCGCCGCCGGCGACGGTCAGCAGGCCATGCTCGTCGCGCAGATGGGCGACGAAGCCGCGCGGCTCGATCTTGAGCTTGACGCCGAGCAGCAGGCCCTTGCCGCGCACTTCCTCGAACAGTTCGGGATAGTTGCCGATGAACTGCTCGAGCCGGCCGACGATCTTGGCGCTCTTGTCGCGCACGTTGGCGATCACGTCCTCGGCCGCGAAAGCGTCGAGCACGGCGACGCCGGCGGCCATGGCCAGCGGGTTGCCGCCATAGGTCGAGCCATGGCTGCCCGCGATCATGCCGCGCGCGGCCTTCTCGGTGGCGAGGCAGGCGCCGAGCGGGAAACCGCCGCCGATGCCCTTGGCCGAGGCGACGACGTCGGGCGTGATGCCGTAGAGCTCATAGGCGAAGAAGGTGCCGCTGCGACCATAGCCGCACTGGACCTCGTCGAGTGCGAGGATCAGATCGTGCTCGTCGGCGAGCGCGCGCAGGCCCTTCATGAATTCGTCCGTGGCCGGGCGGATGCCGCCTTCGCCCTGGATCGGCTCGAGCAGGAAGCCCGCGGTATTCGGCCCGATCGCGGCCTTGACGGCATCGAGGTCGTTGAACTCGACGTACTTGAAGCCGGGCAGCAGGGGCAGGAAGCCCTTGTGCATCTTCTCCTGGCTCGACGCGCTGATGGTGCCCAGCGTCCGGCCGTGGAAGGCCTGGTTGAAGGTGATCAGCTCGAACTTGTGATCATTGCCGACATGCTGGTGATAGGCGCGCGCGGTCTTGATCGCGCATTCCACCGCCTCGGCGCCCGAATTGGTGAAGAACACCGTATCGGCGAAGGTCTGGTCGACCAGCCGCTGCGCGAGCACTTCACCTTGCGGGCTGCCGTAGAGGTTCGAGACGTGCATCAAGGTCTCGGCCTGCCGCTGGATCGCGCCGATCAGGCCCTTGTGCGAATGGCCGAGGGCATTCACCGCGATGCCCGCGGCGAAATCGAGGTATCGCCGACCGTCCTCGCCGATCAGATGGCAGTGCTCTCCGCGGACGGGCCGAAAGGCGGTCCGAGGGTAGACGGGCATGAGCGGGGTGATCGACATTTCACATTCCTTCGGCATTTCGAAATCGAGAGGAAACGCAAACGACAAATGGCGGCCCCCCGAGGTCCGAAAACCTTAGGGGCCGCCATTTGCGCGCGTTTATTTTGTCGCGTGCTTCCGGTCAAACGTCCGGAAGCGGGTGCGCCTTTACGGCGGTGTCAGCCCTGACGCGGCACCAGGTTGACCGCCGAGTACTTGCCTCGTCGATCGACCTCGATATCGAATTCGAGACGGTCGCCTTCGTTCAGGGCAGACATGCCCGAACGCTCGACCGCGCTGATGTGGACGAAAGCGTCCGGCTGGCCGTCATCACGCGTGATGAAGCCGAAGCCCTTCATGGTGTTGAAGAACTTGACCGTGCCGGTCGCCTTCTCGCCGGTCAGCGAGCGCTGCGGCGCGGCTTCGCGCTTTTCGACGGGGATGACGTCGCCGACGACCACAAGGTCGCTCGCCGAGATCTTGCCGCCGCGATCGACCAGCGTGAACTCGAGCTGCTGGCCCTCGGCCAGGCCTTCGAGACCCGCGCGCTCGACCGCGCTGATGTGCACGAACACGTCTTCGCCGCCTTCATCACGCTGGATGAAGCCGAAGCCCTTGCCCGAGTTGAAGAACTTGACGACGCCCTTGCCCTGGCCAACGACCTGGGCGGGCATGCCGCCGCCACCGCCACCGCGGGGGCCGCCGAAGCCGCCACCACCGCCGCCGCGCGGGCCGCCGAAACCGCCGCCGCCGCCACGATCGCCGCCGCCGAAGCCGCCGCGTCCGCCGCCACCGCCGAAGCGATCACCGCCACCGCCGAAACGGTCGCCGCCGCCAAAGCCGCCGCCGGCAAACGGGTCGAAGCCGCCGCCGTCTTCACCGAAACCGTCCCGCTTGTCGCGTCCCCTACCGCGACGACCTCTGTCGAAACCCATAAACCTAGGTATACCTTCAATTCGCCCCATCCAACGAGCCTGGCAACGCGGACGAATCGCGCCAGACGACAGGGCAAGCGATCGTGCTGCGCGCACAACGCTTTCCTCTGCAGCATTGGACATAGACGAGAAAATGTAGAATGGCGAACGGAATCATGTCTCTTGCATGAATAGGCTCGTTTTTTGTCGCTCTCGCGGCCCTTCGCATCGGCTTGCTAGCCATTGCTCTGCTTGGCAGAGAGACGCTTTCCCCCGAATTATCCGATCGTGATGGAGAAAGATCGATGTTCCGCAAACTTTCCGACAGCGTGCTGGCCAGTCCCCAGATCGAGATCGCCGACGTCGCTGCCGCTGCTGCGCAAGGCGTGACCCTGATCATCAACAACCGCCCCGAGGGCGAGAGCGACGACCAGACGCCCGGCGCCGAAATCGCCGCGGCGGCCAAGGCGGCCGGTCTCGCCTATGTCGAGATCCCGGTGACCCATGCCGGCTTCAGCCAGGCCCAGGTCGAGGCGATGTCGGAAGCGCTGGCCGGTGCTGGCGGTGGAGTGCTCGCCTATTGTCGCTCGGGCACGCGCTCGACCCTGCTCTGGGCGCTGGCCGAGGCCAGCCAGGGCGGCGATCCCGATACCATCGCGGCGCATGCCGCTGCCGCCGGCTACGACATCACGCCGGTGCGTGCACTGGTCGACATGCTGGCGGCCGGCAAGGCCTGATCCCTCCTCGTCTTCCCGCCTCGCGTACGCTTCTCGAGCGCCGCCGGCAGCGAACATAAAAAAGGGGCCGGAGCGGCTGGCTCCGGCCCTTTAGTTTGCTGTTCGCAGGAGGAACATCGGATGGCGGGGTCCGGGGGGAGGAGAGGAGGAAGGTCCCGTCCCCCGCCAAGCTTGGTAAGTCTCAGTAGTTGTAGGCGCGCTCGCCGTGCTCGGAGAGGTCGAGGCCTTCGCGCTCGGCTTCTTCCGCGGGACGCAGACCGAAGATCTTGTCGACGATGAAGAACAGGATCGCCGAACCGACACCCGAGAAGATCAGGGTGAAGAGCACGGCCTTGATCTGAACGATCACCTGCTTGCCCATGTCGTAGCTGGCGGCGTCGAAGCCGGCAGGGAACACGGTGTAGTCGAACACGCCCTGACCGCCGAGCGACGGAGCGGCCATGATGCCGGTGCCGATGGCGCCGACGATGCCGCCGATGCAGTGGACGCCGAAGACGTCGAGCGTGTCGTCGTACTTGAGCTTGTTCTTGATCGTGCTGACGAAGAGGTAGCAGATCGGCGAGACGATCAGGCCGAGGACGATCGAGGTGCCCGGAGCGCCGAAGCCGGCGGCCGGAGTGATCGCGACGAGGCCGGCGACGGCACCCGTGGCGGCACCCAGCAGCGAAGGCTTGCCGTGGTGGAGCTTCTCGACGATCGACCAGCTAACCGCTGCGGCAGCCGTGGCGACGAAGGTGTTGATGAAGGCGACGGCGGTGACGGCGTTGGCTTCGAGGTTCGAGCCGGCGTTGAAGCCGAACCAGCCGATCCACAGCAGCGAGGCACCGATCATGGTCATGGTCAGCGAGTGCGGCGGGGTGGCTTCCTTGCCGTAGCCCGTGCGCTTGCCGATCATGATGCAGCCGACGAGGCCCGCGATACCGGCGTTGATGTGAACCACGGTGCCGCCGGCGAAGTCCAGCGCGCCCCAGCCCCACAGCATGCCGTAGTCGGTCGGAGCATCGACGAGGAAGTCCGGACCGGCCCAGTACCAGACCATGTGCGCCATCGGGAAGTAGATGCAGGTCAGCCAGAGCACGACGAAGATGATCAGCGGCGTGAACTTCACGCGTTCGGCGAAAGCGCCGACGATCAGCGCCGGCGTGATGCAGGCGAAGGTCATCTGGAAGACGACGAAGACCAGCTCGGGCAGATAGACGTTGTTCGAGAAGGTCGCGGCGTAGGTGGTCGCGTCGACGCCCACGAGGAACGCCTTCGAGAAGCCGCCGACGAATTCGCTGCCGCTGGTGAAGGCCATCGAATAGCCCCAGCAGACCCAGACGAGCGCGGCGACGGAAACGATCATCAGAACCTGCATCAGCACGCTGAGCATGTTCTTGGTGCGGACCAGGCCGCCGTAGAACAGCGCGAGCGCCGGCACGCTCATCATCAGCACCAGTGCGGCGCAGACGAGCATCCAGGCGGTGTCGCCCTTGTTGACCATGCCGGCCATCTGCTCGGCCGACGGTGCCTTGATCAGGCTGGTGGCGGCCTCGGTGGCCGCTTCGGTGGCTTCGGGCGACGGCGTCGCGGTGGCGACGGCGGCCGCAGCGCTGGCCGCGGCATCCTGGGCCCAGGCGGCCGTGGCGGCGAAGAGCGACGTACCCAGCGCCCCCGCGCCGCAAATCATCTTGCGGATCATGGTTGTACCCCCCTGTGGGAAGATGTGTCGGATGCGCGCATCAGAGCGCGGTGTCCCCGGACTCGCCGGTGCGGATGCGCACGGCGGACGCGAGGTCGAGAACGAAGATCTTGCCGTCACCGATCGCTTCGGTGCTGGCGGTCTGCTGGATGGTCTCGACGATCTGGTCAGCCAGGCTGTCCGGTGCGGCGACCTCGATCTTCACCTTCGGGAGCATGTTGGTCGAATATTCGGCCCCCCGATAGATTTCGGTCTGCCCCTTCTGCCGGCCAAAGCCCTTGACCTCGGAGACGGTCATCCCCGCGACGCCGATGGCGCCGAGAGCTTCGCGCACCTCGTCGAGCTTGAACGGCTTGATGATGGCGATGATGAATTTCATGCCTATCCCCTGCTAGCCACCGGACCGATCGCCGGCGGGCAGGGCATCGCAAGGGGCGTGCCAATTTAAGGAATCGTCAATAAAGCAGGCCGCAGGGCCAGAACGGCTCACCGCAGCGCAGCATGACAACGCTCGAATCGTGAGCAGCTGCCTAATTTTTAGGCAGGGATAGGCGAGCCCAGACCGGCAGATGGTCGGACCCTTTCGCCGCCAACGCCGAGTGGTGCACTCCGGTTCCCACCAGCTTCCAGTCGTGCGAGGCGACGATGCGATCGAGCTGCGCGACGGGGCGCCGCGACGGGAAGCTCCGGCCCGGGGCGAGCAGGTGCCAGCCGTCGAGGAATTCGTGGAAGCAGCCGCCGTGGCGCGCCCATTCGTTGAAATCGCCCATCAGCACGGTCGGGCTCGCGCCGTCGCAGGCGGCGACGTGCGACAGGATCGAGCGTACCTGCTGGCGTCGGCGCAGGCCCGAGAGGTCGAGATGCATGCCAACGACGCGCAGGCGGTGCCCGTCGAGCCGCAGATCGGCGCGCACCGCGCCGCGCGGTTCGAGCGTCGGCAGCGGCACGGCGGCGGCCTCGATCACCTCGATCTCGCGGCGCACGAGCAGGGCATTGCCGTGCCAGCCGATCGAATCGGGCTTCATCTGCAGCGGGATCGCGCGGTAGGGCGTATAGGTGTCGATCGCGGCCAGCGGCAGCACGGTCTCGCGTCGGCCGAAGCGCCGATCGGCTTCCTGCAGCGCGACCACGTCGGCGCCGATCTCGTTGAGGATCGCGATGATGCGATCGGGATCGCGGCGGCGGTCGATGCCCACGGCCTTGTGGATGTTGTAGCTGGCGAAGGTCAGTTCCATGACCGCGATCAAGCGTCGGTGGCGACCGATTTGTTCCCAGGCCCATGACCGGAAATGTAGCGATCGGTCGGCGTCACCGGCAGGCCGTCGATGCTTTTCGTCCGCGCGCGATACTTGGCTTCCCAGGCCTCGGGATCGGCCTGGGCGTGATATTTGACCAAGGTCTGCCGCTCGTGATCGAGCGTCATTACCGGCACGCCCCAGCCGCAGCTCGTCTGGACGCTTTCGACCGTTACCTCGAAGATCTGGCGGGTGCCGGGAAGCAGATCGAATGGCGCGGACAGTTCGTGCCAGTCGGGATCGGCGGGCAGCACCGGGCGCCCGCGCCCATAGATCCGCAAGATCAGCGGCGGCTGCGCGAATTCGCAGAACATTATGGTGATGCGCCCGTCGGCGACGAGGTGCGCGTGGGTCTCGTTGCCCGAGCCGCCGAGATCGAGCCAGGCGACGCGCGTGGGCGAAAGCACGCGGAAGGCATCGTAGCCCTTGGGACTCAGGTTGATCCGCCCCTCATCGGCGGCGGTGGCGACGAAGAACAGGCTTTGCCGCCCGATCATGGCGATGTCGGTGTCGGTCAGCGCTTCGGTGAACTGGGCCATGCGCCCAGACTAGGATCCGGCGCAGCGCGCGGCAATGGCCATGACGTGGCGGTGATCGGTGCCGCAGCAACCACCGAGGATCGTAAGCCCCGGCAAGGCGGCCAGCAGGCGGCGGTAGTCTTCGCCGAGCTCCTCGGGATCGCCCGCGTCGAGATCGGCGGCTTCGTCGAGCTCCGCATGGCTGCGGCGCGAGGCGTTGGCGCGGATGCCGCGGATGCGCTGCAAAGCATCGCCACCGTCGGCCAAGGTGCCGGCGAAGTGGCTCGGATGGGCGCAGTTGATCATGTAGTAGGCGGGACCATCGCCCGTCGCGCGGTCGACCGCGACAATCGCATCGACCAGCGTCTCGCCCGTCGGCAGCCTGCCGTCGGTTTCCAGGGTGAACGAGATCGCCACCGGCAGGCCGGCATCCTGCGCCGCCAGCACGACGCCGGTCGCCTCCGGCAGGTTGGTCATCGTCATCGCGGTCACCATGTCGGCACCCTGCTCGGCGAAGAGCGCGACCTGCCACCCATGATAGGCCCTGGCTTCGGCGACGGTCATGATCAGGCCGGGGTCGTAACCGTCGCCGCGCGGACCGATGCAACCGCTGACGACGATCGGCATGTCTTGTGTCGCGTGCGCCGTGCGCAGCGCCTGCAACTGGACGATCGCCTGCCGGTTGAGATCGGCGAGGGCCTGCTCGCCGAGCGCGAGCGGCGCGGCCCAGTCGCGGCTGGCGCGCCAGGTCGCGCTTTCGAGCACGAAACCGGTGCCCGCCTCGCGCGCGATCGCGAGATAGGTCTCGAAATAGCGATCGAGCACCGCGCGGCCTTCCTCGCGTTCGAGCAGCACGATCGCGGCGAACAGCGGTAGGTCGATGCCCTGGTGGAATATCAGCGTGGTCTCGAGACCGCCGTCGGTGAGAAAGCGGCGGGCGCCGAGCTGCGGCAGGGCCCAGGTCTGGTTGGCGGTCTGGTTCGCGGTCATCAGTCCGATCCCCCACGAGTGGACGGGCCCGACCGGCCCCGTTCCGATTCGCGATGCGATCAGTCTATGCCCGTCCGCCCCGCCGCTCCAGAGCGCGGCTGGACCTTCAGCGCTCCTTGGTGGCGCTGAAGGTCAGCTCGGGATTGCGTTCCTGCTGGTAGTTCACGTCCCAGGCCGAACGCGCCAGGAACACCGGGTCGCCGTCGCGGTCCTTGGCGAGGTTCGACTTGTTGAAGTCGGCGAAGCCCTTGAGCGCGGTGTCGCTGCCCTTGAGCCAGCGCGCGGTGTCGAAGGGTGCGGGTTCGAGCATGGCCTCGACCTTGTATTCGGCCTCGAGCCGGCTGATCAGCACTTCGAGCTGGAGCTGGCCGACCACGCCGACGATCCACTGCGCGCCGATCTCGGGGTAGAACACCTGGATCACGCCCTCTTCGGACAGATCGTCGAGCGCTTTGCGCAGCTGCTTGGTCTTGGTCGGGTCCTTGAGCGCGACTCTGCGCAGGATTTCGGGCGCGAAGTTGGGCAGGCCGGTGAAGCGGACCTTGTTGGCCTCGCTCAGCGTATCACCCACGCGCAAGGTGCCGTGGTTGGGAATGCCGATGATGTCGCCGGGCTCGGCGCTGTCGGCGATCTCGCGGTCCTGCGCGAAGAACAGGATCGGCGAGTGCACCGCGATCGGCTTGCCCAGGCCCGACGGCGTCAGCTTCATGCCGCGCTTGAAGGTGCCCGAGACCAGTCGCATGAAGGCGATGCGGTCGCGGTGCATCGGGTCCATATTCGCCTGGACCTTGAAGATGAAGCCCGTGACTTCCTTGTTGTCGGGCTCGATCGTGCCGGCCTCACTCGGCTGCGGACGCGGCGGCGGCGCGAACTTGGCGATCGCGTCGATCAGCTCGGCGACGCCGAAGTTCTTGAGCGCCGAGCCGAAATAGACCGGGGTCAGGTCGCCGTGACGATAGGCCTCGATGTCGAATTCGGGATAGCCGGCCTGGGCCAGCTCGATCTCTTCGGCGATGTCGTCGGGCAGCGCGGGCGCTTCCTCGACCTTGCCGAGGAATTCGCGGCTGTCGCCTTCGGGGCGGCTGATCGTGTTGGTCGCCAGGTCGAGCACGCCCTGGAACTGGCCGCCCATGCCGACCGGCCAGGACATCGGCACGACGTCAAGCGCGAGCGCATCGGCAACCTCGTCGAGCGTTTCGAACACGGGCCGGCCCTCGCGGTCGACCTTGTTGACGAAGGTGATGATCGGCACCGAACGCATGCGGCAGACTTCGAACAGCTTGCGCGTCTGCGGCTCGATGCCCTTGGCGGCGTCGATCACCATGATCGCCGAGTCCACCGCGGTCAGCGTGCGGTAGGTGTCTTCGGAAAAGTCCTCGTGGCCCGGGGTGTCGAGCAGGTTGAAGGTGATGGTCTCGCCATTGTCCATCGCCTTCTCGAAGGTCATCACCGAGCTGGTCACCGAGATGCCGCGCTGCTGCTCGATCTTCATCCAGTCCGACCGCGCTCGCCGCGCCGCGCCGCGCGCCTTGACCTGCCCGGCGAGATGGATCGCGCCGCCCTGCAGCAGCAGCTTCTCGGTCAAGGTGGTCTTGCCGGCGTCGGGGTGCGAGATGATGGCGAAGGTGCGACGATTGGACATGCGGCCCGTTAGCCGGGCGAAACGGTCACGTCCATGCGGAAGCTGCGTTCCGCGCCGGGGGCGAGGCTGACCACGCCGGGCTTGTTGCGCAGGTCATCGGCGAAGCCCTGCGGGTCGGCGATGCCCTGCCAGGGCTCGATGCAGAGGTAGGCGGCGCCGGGTTTCTGCCAGATTCCGAGCATCGGCGTGTCGGGGAAGGCAATGTCGAGGCTGGCGCCGCCCGGCGCGCCATAGGTCAGCGCGCGGCTGGCGAGATCGTCCCAGATCAGCGCATCGGCCTCGAACAGCGCCGCGTCGGGGGTGAGTTCACGCCCGACGACGGGTGTCGGCTGCGGCTCGGGTCGCAGCAGGCCGCTGGGCGGCTCGATCCGGCGGATCGGCTGGGGTTCGGCCTGCGCGAAGGTCACGCGATGGTCCTGCTTGGCCGCGCCGCCGGGCAGCGGCCAGGCGAAGGCGGGATGGAAGCCGAAGGAGAACGGCATGTCGGTCACGCCGTCGTTCGCGACCGTGGCGGTCATGCGCAGCGTCCAGCCCTCGAGCGCGAACCGCATGTCGAGCGTGAAGGGAAAAGGATAGGCTTGGTGCGTTGCTTCGCTGGCGGTGAGCCGGAACGTGGCGCTGACCGCATCGGCGGCCACGCAGTCGAACCGGCTGTTCCGCGCGAAGCCGTGCTTGGCCAGTTCGTGCGCCGAGCCGCAGAGCCGGTAATGCCCGCCGTTTAGCGCGCCGACGATCGGAAACAACAGCGGCGCGCGGCCGGTCCAGAAGGCCGGATCGGCGTCGGTCATGTACTCGCGGCCCTGGGCATCGGTCAGCGACCAGAGCTCGGCGCCTTGCGGGTTGATGCGGGCGGTGAGATCGCCGGAGGTGATCGTGATCAGGTCGGTCATGGCAGCTCCAATCCTCCCCGGCACGGGGAGGGGGACCGCGACGCGAAGCGGCGTGGTGGAGGGGGTTTGCCCGAAGCGCCGCTTGGCGTCGAGAGCCCCCTCCGTCAGCGCTGCGCGCTGCCACCTCCCCGGACCGGGGAGGATTGGCTTATCCCCGCAACGTCGCGCCCAGCTTGGCGGCCGCGGCGGTGACCTTGTCGGCGATCGCCTTGAGGTCGGCCTCGGCATAGCTCTTGTCACCCGGCTGGAGCGTCACCTCGATGGCCAGCGACTTGCTGCCTTCGGGCACGCCCTGGCCGCGGAAGTCGTCGAACAGGCGTGCGGCGACGATGTTCGCCTTGTCGGCGCCCTTGACCATGCGGACGAGATCGCCCGCGGGCAGTTCGGCGGGCACGAGGAAGGCGAAGTCGCGCGTTACCGCCTGCAGCGCGGGCGGGGCATAGTGGACGCGGGCGAAGCTCGCCGCGCCCTTCTTGCCGGGGATCGCATCGAGGAACAGCTCGGCGACGGCGACCGGCGCGTCGATGTCGAACTGCTTGAGCACCGCGGGATGCAGCATGCCGAAGCGCGCGAGCACGGCCTTGGGCCCGAGCCGCAAGGTTGCCGACTGGCCCGGATGGAACTGCGAACCCGCTTCGCCCATGACCTGCAGGTTGTCGACCGGCGCGCCGGCTTCGGCGAGCAGGGCCAGCGCCTCGGCCTTGGCGTCATAGGCGTCGAACGTGGCGGCCTTGCCCGTGGCCCAACCGCGCGGGGTCTTCTCGCCGGCGAGGACTACCGCCAGCGAAAGTCGCTCGTCGCTCGTGCCGTTCTCGGCGCGCAGATAGCGGCGGCCGATCTCGAACAGGCGCAGGCCGGCGGCACCGCGGTCGAGGTTGCGGCGCACCGCGGACAGCAGCCCGGGCAGCAGCGAGGGGCGCATGGCTTTCATGTCCTCGCTGATCGGATTGGCGAGGGTCCAGACGGCCGAATCCGCGAAGGTCGCGGCCTCGGCTTCGGGCAGGAACGACCAGGTCACGGCCTCGTGATTGCCGCGCGCGGCAGCGGCGCGGCGCAGACGGCGCTCGAGCTTCTGCGTGGGCGTGGCGGTCGGCCGCGCGACGCCATCTGCACGCGGCAGGGCGACGCTCTCGACCTTGTCGAGCCCGTGGATGCGGATGACTTCCTCGACGATGTCGGGCGCGCCGTCGACGTCGGGGCGCCAGCCGGGCGCGGTGACGCTCCACTGTTCGCCCTGCTGGCTGTCGACCACGACCACCGAGAAGCCGAGGCTTTCGAGGATTTCGCGCTGGCGTGCCGGCTGTACCGCGACGCCGCCGAGCCTTTCGGCCAGCGCCGGCTCGTAATGGACGACCTTGGCCCCCGAGGGCGGCGTGCCCGCGCGGATGACTTCCGAAGCCTGGCCACCGCAGATCTCGATGATCAGCCCGGTGAGCAGGTCGAGCCCGGTGTCGAGGAACTGCGGATCGATGCCGCGCTCGAAGCGGCCACGCGCGTCCGAGGTCAGGTTCAAGGTGCGGCCGGTCTGGGCGATGCGCGTCGGATCGAAATAGGCGATCTCGAGCAGCACGTCCTTGGTGTCGTCCGAGCAGCCCGAATGCTCGCCGCCCATGATGCCGGCGATGTCGTGGACGCCGGCCTCGTCGGCGATCACGGTCATCGTGTGGTCGAGCAGGTAGTGCTTGCCGTTGAGCGCGGTCACGCCTTCGCCGTCCTGGGCACGGCGCGCGACGACGGCGCCGGTCAGCTTGGCGCGGTCATAGGCGTGGGCCGGGCGGCCATAGGTCAGCATGACGTAGTTGGTCACGTCGACCAGTGCCGAAATCGGGCGCTGGCCCGCGCTCTTGAGGCGGGCCTGGAGCCAGTCGGGCGAGGGGCCGTTGGTCACGCCCAGCACCGTGCGGCCGTAGAAGGCGGGGCAGCCTTCGGCGTCCTCGGTACGGATCTCGACCGGCGAGGCGAAGGTGCCGGCGATCTGCGGCGCGGCGATCGGCTTGAGCGTGCCGAGGCCGGCGGCGGCGAGATCGCGCGCGATGCCGTAGACGCCCATGCAGTCGGGGCGGTTGGGCGTGATGGCGATGTCGAACACCGGATCGGCGCCATGATAGTCGGCGAAGGCCTGGCCGATCGGCGCGTCGGCGGGCAGCTCGATGATGCCGTCGTGGTCTTCGCCGAGCTCGAGCTCGCGGGTCGAGCACATCATGCCGTTCGATTCGACCGAGCGCACTGCCGCGACCTTGAGCACCATGCCGTTGGCCGGAACCACGGCTCCGGGCAGGCCGAGCACGCCGACGAGGCCGGCACGCGCATTGGGCGCGCCGCAAACGACCTGGAGCGGCTGGCCGTCACCCGAATCGACCGTCAGCACCTGCAGCTTGTCGGCATTGGGGTGGCGTTCGGCGGTCAGCACCTTGGCGACGCGGAAGCCCTTGAGCTTGTCGGCCGGGTTCTCGATGCCTTCGACCTCGAGGCCGATGGCGTTGAGCGTCAGCGCGATCTCGTCGACCGAGGCGGTCGTGTCGAGGTGGTCCTTGAGCCAGGAGAGCGAGAATTTCATCTGTCTGGCTCCCTTAAGCAGCCGTGCCCACGCCGCCCGACAGGGTCGGGACGTCGAGCGGGGCGAAACCATAGTGCGACAGCCAGCGGACATCGCCGTCGAAGAAGGCGCGCAGATCGTCCATGCCGTATTTGAGCATGGCCAGGCGATCGACGCCGGTGCCGAAGGCGAAGCCCTGGTAGACGTCGGGATCGAGCCCACCCGCGGCGATCACCTTGCGGTTGACCATGCCGCTGCCCAGCACTTCCATCCAGCCTTCCGAGCCGCCGATCACGCGCTTGCCGTTGACCAGGCTGTAGCCGACGTCGACCTCGACCGAAGGCTCGGTGAAGGGGAAGTAGGACGGGCGCAGGCGCAGGACCACGTCGTCGCGCTCGAAGAAGGCCTTGAGGAAGGTTTCCAGGGTCCACTTGAGGTGGCCGAGGTGGATGCCTTTGTCGATCACCAGGCCTTCGATCTGGTGGAACATCGGCGTGTGCGTCGCGTCGCTGTCCGAGCGGTAGACGCGGCCCGGGGCGATGATGCGCAGCGGTGCGCCCTGCTGGAGCATGGCGCGGATCTGCACGGGCGAGGTGTGCGTGCGCAGCAGCATCTCGCGGCCTTCGGCGTTCCGGTCGGGGAAATAGAAGGTGTCGTGCATCGCGCGCGCCGGATGGCTCTCGGGCATGTTGAGCGCGGTGAAATTGTGCCAGTCGTCCTCGATCTCGGGGCCGGTGGCGACGGCGAAGCCCATGTCGGCGAAGATCTCGGCGAGTTCGTCCATGGTCTGGGCGATCGGATGGACCGAACCGCGCGGCGCTTCGGGCGCGGGCAGCGACAGGTCGATCGTCTCGGCGGCGAGGCGCGCGTCGAGCGCAGCATGTTCGAGCGCGGCCTTGCGGTCGGCCAGGGCATTGGTCACGCCTTCGCGCAGCGCGTGGATCTTGGGGCCTTCGCTCTGGCGTTCCTCGGGGCTCATGCCGCCCAGCGTCTTCAGCAGGCCCGAGATCGAGCCCTGCTTGCCGAGAAACGCGACGCGCAGGCTTTCGAGCGTTTCAAGATCCTGCGCGGCCGCGATTTGCGAAAGCGCCTCCTGCTCGGTTGCTGCATGGTCCAAGGAAAATCACCCAACTGTTCGATGTTCAGGCGGGCTCCTTAGGGACCAATAGGGCGAATCGCAATCAGCCCCAATCGCCGTCAGCCCGCGAGTGCGACGCCTTCGGGGCCGTCGAGCGTCTGCGCGGCCGCACCGGCGATGCGGGCGCGGGCGCGCATCACCGCCGAGAGCACGGGCTTGTCGAGCGCGGCATAGGCGCGCGGGGTCATGCCCATGAACTGGCGGAAGTCGCGGACGAACTGTGCCTGGTCGTAATAGTGCCCGTCCATCGCGCCCGACCAGCGCATCGACGGATCGAGCATGAACTGGGCGAGGCTGCGCATGAAGCGCTGGCGGCGCAGCAGCAGCTTGGGTGCGAAGCCGAAGGCGCGGCGGCAGACCCGCTCGACCGTGCGCGGGCTGCCGCCGACGCGTTCGACCAGCGCGCCGACCGTATCGATCTCGGGATCGACCAGCGCCTCGTGGATGGCGAGAATCCGCTCCTCGTCGGGCAGCGGCTCGTCGAGGCGGGCGAGGAACAGCGCGGCGATGCGCGCGGCGTCGTCCTCGACCGTGGAGCCGGGGGCGAAGAGCGTTTCGGCCAGAGGCCGGAACGGCTCGAACGCGGGGTGGAGATTGCCGTCGGCCACGGTGTTGGCGACCGCGGCGGCGTCGCCCCGAACGAATTGCGCCCAGCCCAGCGGCATCAGGCCGATGCCCCAGAGCCGCGTCGGTCCGACCGAGAAGCGCACGGCCTGGCTCGAAGGGCCGGTCGCCGAGAATTGCGTGCCCGTCACGCGGGTGCCGTCGCGCGCCTCGGCCAGCGGCAGCGCGCCCGAGAAGAAGCGCATGTTCGCCCATTCGGGGTGGAGCAGGTCGATCGCCAGCGTGCCTTCGGCGGGAACGATCTCGGCGTGATAGAACGATGTGAAATAGCGCCGGAGTTCCTCCGGCGGTGCCATGAACTGCACTCGCACGTCACAAGCAGCTTGCACGCCAACCCCCGTGCAGCGGAGCCGAAGCTCCCTCCTTCCGGGGCCGTAACCGCAAACGATGTTGCGGCACAACAAAAAGGCGCAGACTCGCTAAGAGTCTGCGCCTTTTTGGTTTTCTCGAAAAACGAGAGGCTTAGGCGAGAGCAGCCTTGGCCTGGGCGATCACTGCCGAGAACACGCCGCCTTCGTTCATCGCCAGGTCGGCGAGCGTCTTGCGGTCGAGTTCGATGCCAGCGAGCTTGGTGCCGTGGATGAACTGCGAATAGGTCAGGCCTTCGGCGCGAACCGCGGCGTTGATGCGCTGGATCCACAGGGCGCGGAAGTTGCGCTTCTTAACCTTGCGGTCGCGATAGGCGTACTGGCCGGCCTTTTCGACGGCCTGACGCGCGACGCGGATCGTATTCTTGCGGCGGCCGCGGTAACCCTTGGCCTGCTCCAGAATGTTCTTATGCTTGGCGCGGGTGGTAACACCCCTTTTGACACGTGCCATTTATCAATCCTTCCTAGCTTCAGCCGAGCCCGTAGGGCGCCCACTTCTTGATCACCTTCGCGTCGGCGTCGGAGATCGTGTCGGTGCGGCGATGCTGGCGGATGTACTTGGCGTTGTGGCTGATCAGGCGGTGGCGCTTGCCGACGGCGCCGTGCTTGATCTTACCGGTGGCGGTGAGCTTGAAGCGCTTTTTCACGCCGCTCTTGGTCTTGAGCTTGGGCATTTTCGTCTCCTTTTTCAGGGACACGTCCAACCAGCCCTGGCAGCCCTTTGAGCCAGGCCGGTGGCTTGAATCCGTGTCGTGAAGCGGGGGCCCATAGTGACAGAAGCGCGTGATGGCAAGCGCGATCGACGACTCTGCGCCCGCCGCGTGGGCGGTCAGCCCTCGGCGCGCGCCCGGATCGTGTCGAGTGCGCGCAGCAGCACGCTGCGGGTTTCCTCGTCGAAACCGCCGAAGAAGCGTTCCTCGTTGGCATGCGCGAGCACGTCGATCTCGGCATGCAGCGCCTGGCCCGCGGGTGTCAGCGTTAGCGCGTGGGTGCGGCCGTCGGCCACGGCGCGTTTCACCAGCCCGCGATCGACCAGGCCGCTGACCACGGGCACCATGTTGGTGCGCCTTACGCCCAAGGCCTTGCTGATCTCGCCCTGGTTGCAGCCGGGATTGGCGCCGACGAAGCGCAGGACGATCGCGTCGGTCAGCCGCAGGTCGAGCGCCTCGTAGGATTCGCTGAGCGCCGCCAGGGTCGCCAGCGAGGCGCGGCGCAGCTGGTAGCCGAGCAGGTGCTCGAGCGGATCGATCAAGGGCCCTTTGCTGGTCATCGCGCCAGCCTTAGCGAATCGCCCGTTGCGGACAACTGGTAATAAGCCTACCAATCATGCAAAGGTGCGAAGGGTGCCGAGGGGAGAGACGTGATGCCGGTTTCGATCAAGCGCAGGATTCGCCATGCTCTTTATAGTGTCGCAGCCGGATCGCTGCTCGTGACTGCACCCGTTTCGGCTGCATCGGACGCGCCGCGCCCGCAGGTCACCGCCGTGCCGGGCAAGCCGAACCTGCTGATGGCGGCCTACGATCTCACCGCGCTCGGTTATCAGGTCGAAGAATACTTCATCGCCGGCAATGCCACGTCCTATCGCCTGCCCGGGCCGCCGCCGGCGAACGGCGTGTGGAACGCCCAGGCCGATGCGACCGCGCCTTATGTCACGCGCGTCGTGGTGGTGCGGCCCAGCGATCCGTTGAAGTTCAACGGCACCGCGCTGGTCGAATGGTTCAACGTCACCGCCGGCCAGGACACCCCGGCCGACTGGATGGTCGCGCACCGCGAGATGCTGCGCAAAGGCTATGCCTATGTCGGCGTCTCGGCGCAGAAGGTCGGCGTCGAGGGCGGCGATTCGGTGATGGGCCAAGGCACGGCGCTCAAGAAGGCCGATCCCAAGCGCTATGGCACCCTGGCCCATCCGGGCGACGCCTGGTCCTTTGACATCTTCTCGCAGGCCGGCGCGCTGCTGAAGACCCAGCGCGCGGGGGGCCTGCTCGGGCCGCTGATGCCACGCAAGGTCATCGCCATCGGCGAATCGCAGTCGGCCGCCTTCCTCACGACCTACGTCAACGCGGTCGACCGGCTGGCCCGCGTCTACGACGGCTTTCTCATCCATTCGCGCTTCGGCGGCGGCGCGGCCATCGACGGTACGCGCATGGTCGCCGGCTCGGGCGCGGCGCCAGATCACGTCGCCTTCCGCCCCGACCTGCGCGTGCCCGTACTGACCGTGATCACCGAGACCGACCTGCTCGGCGCGCGGCTGCCCGGTTACCACGCCTCGCGCCGGCCCGATGGCCCCAATCTGCGCGTCTGGGAAGTCGCCGGCACGGCCCATGCCGACAACTACCTGTTCATGGGCGCCTTCACCGATTCGGGGCAGAAGAGCGCGGCGGACCTCGCCAAGATCTTCGTGCCTTCGCTCAATTCGCCGATGGGCAAGCTGGCCAAGCCGCTCAATCCCGGCATGGCGCATCACTATGTCGTCCAGGGCGCGCTCGCCGCGCTCAACGGCTGGCTGCGCACGGGCAAGGCACCGGCCTCGACGCCGCTGCTGACCCTGGCGACCGGCGGCAAGCCCGGCGAGACCGCCAGCCTCGCGCTCGACGCCAATGGCCTGGCCAAGGGCGGCGTGCGCACCCCCTGGGTCGACGCGCCGACGATCCACCTCTCGGGCAAGGGCGATCCCAATTCGTTCATCGGCATGCTCGGCGGCAGCGGCGAGCCGATGACCAAGGCCGAGCTCGAAAAGCTCTATCCGCACGGCAAGGAGGACTACCTGCGCCGCTTCACCACCTCGCTCGATGCGGCGATCGCGGCGGGTCACATCGTGCGCGAGGACCGTGCCGAGATCCTCGAGATCGCCGCGATCAACTACGACACGGCGCCGTAAGGCCGCAGCCCCTCGCGTGCGATCCAGGCGGCGAAATCGCCGTCGGGGATCGCCAGGGCGCCCGGCGGCAGCGGGCCGTTGAAGACATAGGCCTGGGCTTGGTGGAAGGCGCCCTGGGCATCGGCGACGACGATCGTCGTGCGCAGGTAGAGCGAGCCGGCGGGATTCGCGGGATCGAAATCCTCGTAGGCGTCGAGCGCGGCGAGGTCGGCCTCGCCGAAGCCCGGCGCCGCGGCATAGAGCCGGCCGTGGACCGGCGCCGCGCCTGCCAGCATGATCGGATACCAGCCTTCGGGCTCTCCCAAGGCGTGGAGCGTGCCGCGTGCGGTCGCCGGCCCTTCGTCGCGCAGGCAGGCGTGGACGCGCGTCGCGACCGGATTGGCGTTTCCCGCCATCAACGTGCCGTAGAAGAAGAAGCGCATCGCTTTCCTGCACCTTCGGGCTCTGCCATGGGTGCCGCCGACATCAATAAGGAGAGGGCAGGCCGATGGCGTTGGTACACAGCTATCAGATGATCGCGCGGGCGGGCAGCGAACGCGCGCTCGGCGCCGCGCTCGAAGCGCTGGGCGAAGCGGCGCGGGCGGTCGCCGGCTCGCAGGGCGCGATGGTGCTGCAGGACCGCAAGGAGCCGCAGAAGTTCCTGTTCCTCGAATTCTGGGACAGCGAGGAATCACGCAAGGCCGCAGGTTCGCAGCTACCCAAGGAGGTCATGGGCCAGATCATGGCCGCGCTCGGCGGGCCGCTGCAGATGGCCGACTGGGATCGGCTGGCCGGCTAGCGGTCTTTCGAGCTGGTTCTGGAAGCGGCACCGGCCGGTGGCCGCATTCACATCAGTGGTGGCAGGCCATGGCCTCGACCACGTCCTCGAGCCGGGCGGGATCGCCCAGCGCCAGGACATGGCCGTCCGAGCCGGCGTGGAGCGGATCGCCGTTCCAGTCGCACATCGTGCCGCCGGCGCCCTCGACCACCGGGACCAGCGCGGCCCAGTCGTGCAGCTTGAGCCCGGCCTCGCAGACGAGGTCGAGATGGCCCGAAGCGAGCAGGCCGTAATTGTAGCAGTCGCCGCCCATGACCATGCGCTTGTGGTCGGTCTTGGCGGCGAGGCTCATGAAGTGCGCGCCTTCGTGGTCGTCGAAGTATTGCGGTCCGGTGGTCGCCAGGGTCGCGTCGGACAGCTCGCGGCAGGGGCGCGTGCGCACCGGTTGGCCGTTGAACGTCGTCGGCCGTCCGGTCGCGCCCAGCCAGCGTTCGCCGAGGATCGGCTGGTCGATCACGCCGAGCACGGGCCAGCCCTCGACCACGAGCGCGATCAGGGTGCCGAAGATCGGCCGGCCGACGAGGAACGAGCAGGTGCCGTCGATCGGATCGAGCACCCAAGAGCGGCCCGAGGTCCCCGGCGTCGTGCCGAACTCCTCGCCGATCACCGTGTCCTGCGGCACTTCGGCCTTGAGGATGCGGCGCATCGCCTCTTCGGCGCTACGATCGGCAATCGTCACCGGGCTCGCGTCGCCCTTGCGTTCGGAATCGACGCCGCTGCGGAAATGCGGCCGGATGGCCTCACCGGCGGCATCGGCCAGGCGTAGGGCGAGGGCGATGTCGGCGTCGGTCAGGCTCATGGGCGGTATCCTTAGTCGAACAGACTCGAAACCGAGCTTTCGTCGGCGGTACGGCGGATCGCCTCGCCGAGCAGCGGCGCGATCGTCAGGATGCGGATGCGGTCCGAATCCTTGGTCGCGTCGGTCGGCAGGATCGAATCGGTGATGACCAGTTCCTTGAGCGCCGAGCCGTTGACCCGCGCCACCGCGCCGCCCGAGAGCACGCCGTGGGTGATGTAGGCGGTGACGCTGGCGGCGCCCGCGTCCATCAGCGCCTGGGCGGCGTTGCACAGGGTGCCGCCCGAATCGATGATGTCGTCGATCAGGATGCAGGCGCGGCCCTTCACGTCGCCGATGATGTTCATTACCTCGGACTGGCCGGGCTTGTCGCGGCGCTTGTCGACGATCGCCAGCGGGGCGTTGTCGAGGCGCTTGGCCAGCGCGCGCGCGCGAACCACGCCGCCGACGTCGGGCGAGACCACCATCAGCGACTGGTCGCCGTAGCGCGCCTGGATGTCGGCCGCCATGACCGGCGCGGCGTAGAGGTTGTCGGTCGGGATGTCGAAGAAGCCCTGGATCTGCCCGGCGTGGAGATCGACCGACAGCACGCGGTCGGCACCAGCCTCGGTGATCAGGTTGGCGACGAGCTTGGCCGAGATCGGCGTGCGCGGGCCGGGCTTACGGTCCTGGCGGGCATAGCCGAAATAGGGCACCACCGCGGTGATCCGCTTGGCCGAGGCGCGGCGCAGCGCGTCGATGCAGATCAGCAGTTCCATCAGGTTGTCGTTGGCCGGGAACGAGGTCGACTGCAGGACAAAGACGTCCTCGCCGCGCACGTTCTCGTGGATCTCGACGAAGACCTCCTCGTCGGCGAAGCGGCGGACGCTGGCATCGGTCAGCGGCTGTTCGAGATAGCCCGCGATCGCTCTTGCGAGCGGCAGATTGCTGTTGCCGGCCATGATCTTCATTGCGCTGCCTTTCCCGCTCGATTCGAGGGCGTTCGAATGCGGCCCGGCTCTAGCCGAGAGTCTCGCGATTGCAATATTCCGCGACTGCGAAGCCGGGAAAGGGTGTGGACCGGTGGTGCTCCGGCCTCAGTGAAGCCGGAGCCGGGTCAGAATCAACGCGCCTTGCGGTGCTCGCCCTTGACCCAGCGGACTGTGCCCGACGAGGCGCGCATGACGACGCTCTCGGTGGTCATCGTGCCGTCCTTGCGGCGCTTGACGCCTTCGAGCAGCGAGCCGTCGGTCACGCCGGTGGCGGCGAAGATGCAGTCGCCCTTGGCCAGCTCTTCCAGCTTGTAGATCTTGTTGAGGTCCTCGATGCCCCACTTGCGGGCGCGGGCGCGCTCGTCGTCGTTGCGGAACAGCAGGCGGCCGTTGAACTGGCCGCCGACGCAGCGCAGCGCCGCCGCGGCGAGCACGCCCTCGGGGGCGCCGCCCGAACCCATGTAGAGGTCGATCGTGGTGTCTTCGTTGGTCACGGCGATCACGCCGGCGACGTCGCCGTCACCGATCAGCACGACGCCGCAGCCCAGGCCGCGCAGTTCGGCGATCAGATCGGCGTGGCGCGGACGGTCGAGCACGCAGACGATGATCTCGTGCGGCTGCACGCCCTTGGCGGCGGCCACGGCCTTGACGTTCTCGGTCGGGCTCTTGGCGAGGTCGATGATGCCTTCGGGATAGCCGGGGCCGACCGCGAGCTTGTCCATGTAGACGTCGGGCGCGTTGAGCAGGTTGCCTTCCTCGGCCACGGCGAGAACGGCCAGCGAGTTCGGGCCGGCCTTGGCGCAGATCGTCGTGCCTTCGAGCGGGTCGAGAGCGATGTCGATCTTGGGGCCGGAGCCCTGCGCGGCGCCGACCTTCTCGCCGATGAACAGCATCGGGGCCTCGTCGCGCTCGCCCTCGCCGATCACGACGGTGCCGTCCATGTAGAGTTCGTTGAGCGCGGCGCGCATCGCCTCGACGGCGGCGGCGTCGGCGGCCTTCTCGTCACCGCGGCCGACCAGCTTGGAGGCCGAGATCGCGGCGGCTTCGGTCACGCGAACCATCTCGAGGACGAGGACGCGGTCAAGAACGTGGCTGGCGGGCGTGGCGGTCATGAACTGATGGTCCTTTACGAAAAGGGCGGGAAGCGACTTGGCGGCGGCTTAGACAGGGGTTGGGTGCTTGTCGAGACGCCGCGCGGCTGCCGCGCGGCGACCGGGCGGACTTAGTCGCCGAGCAGTTGCATGACCAGCGGCGGCTCGGCCAGAGCGGGCGAACCTTCGAGCAGGCGGAGCGCTTCGCTGACGCGCGCCTCGGGCCCCTCGTGCGTGACCATGGCGACCATGACGTTGCCGCCTTCCTCGTGGCGACCCTTCTGGATCAGGCTCTCTATGGAGACGCCGGCGTCGCGCATGGCTGCGGTGATCTCGGCGAGGACGCCGGGGCGATCGGCGACCATGAAGCGGATATAGGCGCGGCCCAGGCGATGGCCCGAAGGCGCGGGGGCCATCGTCTCCATCTCGGCGACCTGGATCGAGAACGGCGCACCGGCCTCGCCGCCGAGATCGCCGCGGGCGATGTCGATGAGGTCGGCCACGACGGCGCTGGCGGTCGGACCGTCACCGGCGCCGGCGCCCTGGAACAGCAGGCGCCCTGCGAAATTGCCTTCGGCGACGACGGCGTTGGTCGCGCCGTCGACGTGGGCCAGCGGGTGATCGAAGGGCACGAGATGCGGGTGGACGCGCTGGAACAGGCGGCGCTGGCCGCCTTCCTCATCGACTTCGGCCACGCCGATCAGGCGGATGACGTAGCCGAGCGCATCGGCCTGGGCGATGTCGGCGGCCTGGATGCGGGTGATGCCCTGGGTGTCGACCGAGGCGAAGTCGATCCGCGTGCCGAAGGCGATCGCCGAGAGGATCGCCAGCTTGTGCGCGGCATCGGTGCCTTCGACGTCGAAGCTCGGATCGGCTTCGGCATAGCCCTTGGCCTGGGCCTCGGACAGCACGTCGGCAAAGTCGCGGCCCGTGTCTTCCATCGACGAGAGGATGAAATTGCAGGTGCCGTTGAGGATGCCGTAGAGCCGGTCGATATTGTTGGCCGCGGCGCCTTCGCGCAGGCCCTTGATCACCGGCACGCCGCCGGCGACCGCGGCTTCGAACTTCAGCGCGACCTTGGCCTTCTCGGTCAGTTCGGCCAGTTCGAGGCCGTGATGCGCGATCATCGCCTTGTTGGCGGTGACCAGCGACTTGCCGTGCTGGATCGCGTTGCGCGCCAGGGTCAGCGCCGGACCGTCGGCACCGCCGACCAGTTCGACCACCGCGTCGACGTCGTCGCGCGCGGCCATCGCGGTCATGTCGTCTTCCCAGGCGTAGTGCGAGAGATCGACGCCGCGGTCCTTGCTGCGGTCGCGCGCGGACACCGCGACGATCTCGATCGGCCGTCCCGCACGGCGGGTGATCAGTGCGGCATTGGTCTCGATCAGGCGGATGACTCCGCCGCCGACGGTTCCAAGCCCTGCCAATGCGATTCTAAGCGGTGCGGCCATGATGCTCCCTTTCGGGCCGCGCCCTAAGCGAGCCTCGGCGGAAAGGCCAGCGCCTTGAAGGCCGTCGGCCCTACGATCGCGTGCGCGTGCAGGTCCCCAATTCGCCGAGCACCATGCGGTAGTCGGCCTCGGCCTGGGCGCGGCTGCCCGCGCCTTCGGAGAGGTTGACCCCGCTCGGCAGCCGGTTGGGCAGGAAGCACGCGAGGCGATACCAGGCGAGCGTGTCGCGCTGCGGTGGGCTGCCGACCAGCGCGGCGACTTCGGAGAACGAGGCGCCCCAGGCCGGTGCCGCGCCGGGTCGGTGCTGGACGGTGATCGATGCGGCCGAATGCTTTGCGGTCTCGAGGAAGAACTGCGTCTCGCCCTCGCCGGCGAGATTGCCCGGGACGTGGATCGCTTCGCGCACGCGGGTCACCGATGGCGCCGCGTCGGGCGCCACGAGCGCCGCCAGCACCGCGCGCAGCTTGGCCTCGGTCTCCGCGCTCCACAGGATCTGCGCGTCGGGCGCGGCCAGTTGCAGGTCGCCCGCGGGGCCCTGGGCGCTGGTGGCGAAGAGCAGCACGGCCTTCTTCTTGATCGCGGGCGGCTTGCCGCGCGCATCGGGCTGCATGTCAACCAGATAGCGCAGCGACTGGCCCAGCGGCTTGTCGCCGCGGATCAGCGCCTGGGTCCGCGCCTCGATATAATAGCGGGCCCAACCCGGCCGGACGCCCCGTGCGCGCGCCGGTTCGACGGGGGCGATCTTGCGCACTTCGGCACGCACCACAATTCGCGCCGAATCGGATAGATCGGCCAGGTCGGCATAGGTCGGAACGACGACCGGCGCGGGGGGCTGGGCGGCGATCGCGGGCGCAAAATTTATCGGCAGCACCGCTGCCGTTATCGCCGCCGTCGCGGTCCGAAGGAAGCGCTTGGTTGAATTCATGTTCAACGAACTCCCGGAATTTCTCAGGTTTTTTGACGGGTGCAAAGCCCGCCGGGTGCGGCCATTCAGCTTAACATGTCTGAATCAGATGTTAACTTCTGGACACGCGCATAAGGCGTTGCGCGGGTTTGGCAACGGAGCTAAAGCATGGCCGAATTCCGGGCCAAAAAATATAAAAGGCCCTGCCGTTCGCCTAATCGGGCGCCGATGCCCCGAGAGGGGAGCCGGTCGTCCGTTCGGGGTGGTGCGTTAAGAATCACATGGGTCGCTGCCTAACGGCTCGCCTGTGGGCGCCTCGAGCTGTGGCTCGTGGCATTGTAATGGAGTGATGCGTCGGAATGGCTTACGCTGACCAAAAGATGAGCGGTAACAAAGTTACCGCGTTGATCATCGTTGCCCTCATTCACGTTTTAGTTGGTTATGCGCTTGTCACGGGTTTGGCCTATGAGGCGGCCAAGAAGGTCATCCAGAAGGTGACCACCGTCGACATCAAGGAAGAAGTCAAGAAAGAGGAACCGCCGCCACCGCCGCCGAAGGATGACCTTCCGCCGCCGCCGCCCGTCGTGGCGCCGCCGCCGAAGATCAACGTTTCGGTCGTGCCGCCGCCGATCACGGTCGTCGACACCCCACCGCCGCCGGCTCCGCCGATGGTCGTGGTGCCGCCGCCGCCGGCAGCTCCCCCGCCGCCGCGGTTCACGCCCTCGGGCGCCGTGCCGCGTGGCAATCCCGGTTCCTGGGCTACCACCAACGACTATCCCGCGCGGGCTCTGCGCGAGGAACGCGAAGGTACCACCGGTTTCCGCGTGTCGGTCGGCCCTGATGGCCGTGTGACCGACTGCCAGATCACCAGCTCGAGCGGCCATCCGGACCTCGACCAGGCGACCTGCGACAACGTCCGTCGTCGCGCCCGCTTCACGCCGGCCAAGGACGGCGAAGGCCAGCCGACTACCGGCACCTATGCGAACCGCGTCCGTTGGGTCATCCCGAAGGACTGATTTTCCTGACCGTGCCGGCACGCCCCCTACGCTGCCGGCCATCTTTTTTCCATTCTTGAGAGGACCTACCGCATGCACATCATCGATCTTCTCGCCGCGGCTGCCCCGGCTGCCCCGCAGAACAAGTTCGGTTTCGCCGAAGCTCTCGAGCAGGGCGGTTTCATCGCCTATGCGACCGTCGTCATCCTCGGCATCATGTCGTTCGGCTCGTTCTACATCCTGTTCACCAAGTGGTTCGAACAGTCGAAGATCCTGCGTCAGGGCCGCGAGGTCCGCGCGAGCTTCTGGAAGGCCCCGACCCTCAAGGACGGCGCTGCCAAGCTCGACAAGAACAGCGCCTGGCGCCAGATCGTCGACGACGGTCTCCAGGCTGAAGAAGAAGCCACCAAGCTCAAGGACTCGACCGAAGCGCACGACTGGCTGCACGGCTCGCTCGCTCGCTCGGAAGCCTCGATCAACGCACGCCTCGCTTCGGGCCTGCCGTTCCTCGCGACCGTCGGTGCAACCTCGCCGTTCATCGGTCTGTTCGGTACCGTCGTCGGCATCTATCGCGCTCTGATCAACATCGGCATCGCCGGTTCGGCCTCGATCGACAAGGTCGCGGGTCCGGTCGGTGAAGCTCTGATCATGACCGCGCTCGGTCTGCTCGTCGCCGTTCCGGCCGTGCTTGCCTACAACTACCTGCAGGCCCGCAACAAGTCGATCGGCGAGCAGCTGACCGGCTTCTCGACCGACGTCCTCGCCAACATCGCCTCGGGCGGTGCCGTGCGTCCGGCAACGATCGTTGCTCCTGCCAAGGCTGCTCCGGCCGCTGCCGCCAAGCCGGCTGCTGCCCCGACCAAGCCCTGAGCACGCAGCGGCGGCGGGCCTGGCTCGCCGCCAACCGCGGGGTCACGCGACGGGCTGCTGCATGCGGGCCCGTCGCCCTCTCGGGATTGAATGCAAAGATAGGATGAAACTATGGCAGTTTCAGTAGGCGGCGGGGCAGAGACTCCGATGTCGGACATCAACACCACGCCGCTCGTCGACGTGATGCTGGTGTTGCTGATCATCTTCCTCATTGCGGTGCCGGTCGCGATCCAGACCATCGAGAAGCTCAAGCTTCCGATCATCGTTTCGTCGGAATCGAAGGACAAGGTCGAAAACCTGCTCCTCACGGTCAGCTCGACCGACGGTGCAGGTCGCAGCGCGGGCGAGCCCGGCTACGAAGGCGCGACGCGCTATGGCCAGTGCCGCATTTACTTCAACAACATCACGCCGGTTACCTCGGTCGAACTGCGCGAACAGGCGTTCAAGCGGCTCGATGCCATCGTCAAGCGCGAGGGCGGTCCCGAGGCGCTGCGCGACAACCCCGACAAGGTTCCCCAGGTGCACATTCGCGGTGACGTGAACGTTCCCTGGCGCTGCGTCGCCGGTGCGATCTACAACGTGCAGATCTCGGGCTATCCGACGGTCGGCTTCATCTCGAACCCCGTGGATCCCACCGCCTAACCCGCGGCACGGCCCAATTCAGGAGTAAGATCCATGGCAATGTCAGGCGGCAAGGACGATGGCTCGCCGATGATGGAAATGAACACGACGCCGCTGATCGACGTCATGCTCGTGCTTCTCATCATGTTCATCATCACCATCCCCGTCGCGACCCACTCGGTCGATATCGACCTGCCGGTGCCGAATCCGAACGATACGCCGCCGCCGCCGGTCCTGCCGGTGGTCAACAAGCTGGTTCTCACCCGCAACGGCGAGATCCTGTGGAACGGCAACGTCCTGAACGCCGGCCAGCTGGTGACCAACCTCAAGACGACCACCACGATGAATCCCGAGCCGGAACTCCAGTTCCAGCCGGAACAGGACGCCAGCTACGATCTGTCGGCGAAGGTCCTGAACATCATCAAGGGCTCGAAGGTCACCAAGTTCGGCTTCGTCGGGAACGAGCAGTTCTCGGAATTCGACAAGTCGGCGGCCAACCCGAAGTAATTCGGCGCTGGTCCGATCGAACCGAAGAAGGGGCGGAGCGATCCGCCCCTTTTTTGTTGCGCGCCGCGAATACGAATGGCGCGGGCCGGGCGCCTTTAATCCGCTTCGCCGTCCCCAGCCTCTCTGATATACCTGTCTCATTAGACGACGAGAATCTTGGGAAGGTATTGCTGAAAGGAGGCGATTGACGATGGCCATGGCAAGCGTGCGGCCGGGAACCGGCCAACCGATGGGTGAGATGAACACGACGCCGCTGATCGACGTCCTGCTCGTACTGCTGATCATGTTCGTGATTACGATCCCCGTCGCCAGTCACGTCATCGAAGTGGGTCTCCCCGGAAAGGCGCCACCGCCGGGCATCATCGATCCCGTCACCAATCGCTTGGCGATCACCGGCGACGGCAAGGCGCTGTGGAACGGTGCGCCCGTCAGCGAGGCCGAACTCGGCGGTATCCTCCAGGCGACGGCGGCGATGAAGCCCGAACCCGAACTGCAGTTCCAGCCGGACCAGGATGCCAGCTACGATCAGTCGGCGAGGACCCTGGCGCTCATCAAGGCCTCGCAGGTGACGCGCTTCGGCTTCGTCGGCAACGAGCGGTTCGGGCAGTTCGACAAGGCGCCGACGACGCCCTGACCGCGCTCAGTCCGGCTCGACCGCGTCGGGCTCGGTCCGCATCGCTGCCGAGGCCAGGCTCTCGGCCTCTTCGAGCAGCAGATCGTCGGCCGAGCCCGCGGGCAGGCTCTCGCGGCCGATCATCGACAGCACGGGCACCGACAGCGGGCTGATCCGTTCGAGCCGGACATGATCGATCTCGCGCGCGGCGCGGTCGAGCACGTCGGCGACGCGGGCGACGTCGGTCATGCGCGCGCGCGCATCGGCCCAGGCCGCCTCGATCAGCAGGTGGTCGGGCTCGTACTTGCGCAGCACGTCGTAGATCAGGTCGGTCGAGAAGGTGACCTGCTTGCCCGTCTTCTTCTTGCCCGGATGCTGGCGCTCGACGAGGCCCGAGATCACCGCGACCTCGCGGAAGGCGCGGCGCAGCAGGTGCGACTGCTGGACCCAGTCGACGAACTCGTGCGTCAGGATGTCGGGCGAGAGCAGCGCGGCCGGATCGTCGACGGGCTTCAATCCCCAGATAGCCAGCGCATAGTCGGTGGCGTTGAAACCGAGCGGGCCGAGCCCGCGGTCCTCCATCCGCCGCGTGATCAGCATGCCCAGCGACTGGTTCGCGTTCCACCCCTCGAAGGTATAATAGGTGGTATAGGCGAGTCCGCGGTGCGGGAAGCTCTCGACCAGCAGCCGGCCCGGCACGGGCAGGTGCGAGCGCCAGGCCTGTACCTCGAGCCATTCGCGCACGTCGTCCGGCAGGCGGCCCCACTGGCTGCGATCGGCGATCAGGTCGCGCACCTTGTCGGCCAGATGCGTGGTCAGCGCCAGCCGCAGGCCGGTATAGGACGGGATCTGTGCCGACCTCTTTGACGCGCGCACGATCAGGTCGAGATCGCGGAACTGCTCGACCTCGAGATCGGTGCCGGCGAAGCGGAAGGTATCGCCGGGCGAGAGCTGCGCGGCGAAGCCCTCCTCGACCTTACCGAGCGCGCGGCCGTTCCTGAAGCGCACCTCGACCATCTCGTTGTCGACGATGATCCCGGCGTTGAGCCGGTGGCGCGCGGCCTGTTCGGGATGAGTCAGCCGCCAGAACCCGTCGCGACCTTTGACGATACGCTTGAAGCGGTCGTAAGCGCGCAGCGCGTAGCCGCCGGTCGCGACGAAATCGAGCACGCGCGTCATTCCCGCCTCGTCGAGCCAGGCATAGGCCAGCGACGAGCGAATCTCGGCGAGCAGGTCATCCTCGCGGAACGGCCCAGCGCAGGCGCATCCCATGACGTGCTGCGCGAGCACGTCGAGCCCGCCCGGGCGGAAGTCCTCGCCGTCGCGTTGGCCCTGTTCGACCGCGTCGGCGGCGGCCATGGCCTCGAGGAATTCGAAGCGGTTGCCGGGCACCAGCATGGCCTTGCTCGGGCAGTCGAGCCGGTGGTTGGCGCGGCCGATGCGCTGGAGCAGCCGCGACGAGCCCTTGGGCGCGCCCATCTGGACGACGAGGTCGATGTCGCCCCAGTCGACACCGAGGTCGAGGCTGGCGGTGCAGACCAGCGCGCGCAGCTCGCCGCGCGCCATCGCCCCCTCGACCTTGCGCCGCGCTTCCTTGGCCAGCGAGCCGTGGTGGATGCCGATCGGCAAGTGGGCCTCGTTCACGTCCCACAGCAGCTGGAAGATGTATTCGGCGAGAAAGCGCGTGTTGGTGAAGATCAAGGTTGTGCGGTGACGCTCGATCTCCGCATAGAGTTGCGGCACGGCCCAGGCGGCAGCGTGGCCAGCCCAGGGGACGCCGGTGTCCTCGCCCGGCAGCAGGATCGACACCTCGGGATCGGCCCCGGCTTCGCCTTCGACCAGCGCGACGCTGTCGATTTCTCCCCAGGGTGCGAGCCAAGCGCGATAGGACTCGGGATCGGCGAGCGTGGCGGAGAGCGCCGCGCGCTGGAGTCCGGGCGCGATCGCCTGCAGCCGCGTCAGGCACAGCGCCAGCAGGTCGCCGCGCTTGCCGGTGGCGAAGGCGTGGACCTCGTCGATCACCACACGCTGGAGCCCGGCGAACAGGTCCGCCGCCTCGGGATAGGACAGCAGCAGCGACAGCGATTCGGGCGTGGTCAGCAGGACGTGCGGTGGCTTGACCCTTTGCCGCGCCTTGCGATCCGAAGGCGTGTCGCCGCTGCGCGTCTCGACGCGGATCGACAGGCCGATTTCCTCGATCGGCGTCATCAGGTTGCGCTGGACGTCGTGCCCCAGAGCCTTGAGCGGCGAGACGTAGAGCGTGTGCAGGCCTTCGGGCGGCTTCGCGCCGCCGAGCCGCGACGGTGCGAAGGCGGCGAGCGTGGGCAGGAAGCCGGCGAGCGTCTTGCCGGCGCCGGTATCGGCGACGAGCAGCGCGTGCCGGCCCGCTTCGGCGGCGGCGAGCATCTCGGCCTGGTGGCGCCGCACGCGCCAGCCGCGGCCGGCGAACCAGGCCTCGATCTCGGGCGGGAGGGCGGAGCGGTCATCCACGTCGCAAGAGATGGGCGTGCCTCGCGCCGCTGTCGATAGGCCTTTGAGCTCGCGGTGTTTCTTTCCTGAAATCAAACACTTTGCTGCACCTGCAGCAATGCGACGAAGCGCGGAGCGGATGCGATGGGCACGCGGAACGCCGTCGCCTCGCGTGACGTTCCCTTTTTGGAAGCACGCGCGCCGGGCTCGCCCAGCCGCGCTCCTTTCAAGCTAGAGAGGAACTCTGATGACCGACTATCGAGACCGTTACCGCAGCCACGACGACGACCGGAACGAAGATCCCGGCCAGCGCTGGCGCCGCAACGAGGAGCGTTATCGCCGCGAGGCCAGCGGCACGCCCAATGGCAATCAGGGCGAAAATCGTTTCGACGAGGACCGCTATGAAGCCAACCGCCGCAATCGCGACTTGGGCTATGGCCGGACATCGCACGACGACGACTTCGGCAGCCGCGGCGGCTTCGCTCGCAACGACTGGCGTGATCAGCGCGGCTACAATCCGCGCACCTATGATACGCGCGATGACGACCGGCCCGTCCATCACTGGCACGAACAGGATCGCGAGTTGCGGTCGGGCCAGCCCTACCAGGGGACTTACGGCGGTACCGGCGATTCGAGCTACTTCACGGGCCAGCAGGGCTCCTGGGCCGTTGGTGGCCCCCAGAACTCGAACAACTATTACGGCGGCACCGGCTATGGCGCCGGCGGCTATGGCGGCGGAGCGCGTTATGGCACCGATTATCGCCAGCATGGGTATGGCCGCAACGACGACGACGGTCGCCGCGGCTTCTGGGATCGTGCCAGCGACGAGGTCGCTTCGTGGTTCGGCGACGAAGATGCGGCACGCCGTCGCGATCAGGATCATCGTGGCCACGGCCCCAAGGACTACACGCGCTCCGACGAGCGCATCCGCGAGGATGCCAACGATCGCCTGACCGACGATTGGCGCGTCGACGCGAGCAATGTCACGGTGACCGTCGACAAGGGCGAGATCACGCTCAACGGCACGGTCGGCAGCCGCGAGGCCAAGCGCCGGGCCGAGGACGTCGTCGACAACATCTCGGGCGTCAAGCACGTGCAGAACAACCTGCGCGTCGCGGTTGGGAGCGGCCAGGCCCATTCGGGCAACTGGGCCACTAGCCAGAGCGTTGCCGAGGGTGGCACGCTGGGGCAGTCGAAAACCGACGCGACGAAGACCAGCAAGATCTGATTCGCTGAAAACGAAAAAGGCGCCTCCCTCGCGGGGGCGCCTTTTGTTTTCATCCTCCCCAGAATGGGGAGGGGGACCGCCGGCGCAGCCGGTGGTGGAGGGGGCTCTCGGCAACGTGGGACTCGGCGGATAACCCCCTCCACCACCCTGCGGGTGGTCCCCCTCCCCGTACCGGGGAGGATGAGGGTACTATATCAGTGCCCCGCCTGCTCTCCGCGCTCGAGACCGGACTGCGCAAGCTGCGCGTCGATCTCGGCCATCAGACGGTCGAGCCCAGCCTGGTCGCTGCTCTCGGCGCGGGCGACGAGCACGTCCTGCGTGTTCGAGGCGCGCAGCAGCCACCAGCCGTCGGGGGTGGAGACACGCACGCCGTCGGTGGCGTCGACGTCTGCGCCAGAGGCCTTGAGGCGTTCCTTGACCTCGTCGACCACCGCGAACTTGCGGCTCTCGTCGACCTGGAAGCGCAGCTCGGGCGTGTTGATCAGCGCGGGCATCGCACCGCGCAGTTCGGTAACCGACTTGCCCAGCCGCGCCGAGGCGGCGATCAGCCGGATCGCGGCATAGAGCGCATCGTCGTAGCCGTAATACTTGTGCGCGAAGAACACGTGGCCGCTCATCTCGCCGGCGAGCGGGGCGTGGGTTTCCTTCATTTTGGACTTGATCAGGCTGTGTCCGGTCTTCCACATCAGCGGTTTGCCGCCGAGCTCCTCGACGCGCTCGAACAAGGCGCGCGAGGCTTTCACATCGGCGATGATCGTGGCGCCGGGCAGGTCGCGCAGCACGTCCTCGGCATAGATCATCAGCAACTGGTCGCCCCAGATCACCCGGCCCTCGCCGTCGATCGCACCGATGCGGTCGCCGTCACCGTCGAATGCCAGTCCGAAATCGAGCTTCTTCTCGGCGACGATCGCCTTGAGATCCGCGAGATTCTTCTCCTCAGTAGGATCAGGATGATGGTTGGGAAAACGCCCGTCGACTTCGGTGAACAGCAGATGGTGCTCGCCCGGCAGCTTGGCGGTAAGCTTCTCGAGGCTGGGACCGGTGGCGCCGTTGCCGGCGTCCCAGGCGATGCGCAGGGTCGAGAGCCAGTCGCGGTCGACGCCGTCGAGCCCTTCGAGCAGCCGGTCGATATATTCGTCGAGCACTTCGCGCCGCTCGCTGGTGCCGTTGCCGTGCATCCAGTCGCCCGCCGCCGCCAGCCGGCCGAGTTCGAGGATGTCGTCGCCGAAGAACGGACGCCCCTGAAACACCATCTTGAAGCCATTGTAGTTGGCGGGGTTATGGCTGCCGGTTATCTGAATGCCGCCATCGACATCTTCCGCTGAGGCGGCCGCGTAATAGAGCATCGGCGTCGGCCCCATGCCGATCCGCACGACGTCGACACCGCTGCCGGTCAGGCCTTCGACCAGCGCATCCTCGAGAATCGGCGAAGACACGCGCCCGTCATAGCCGACCGCGACCTTGGTGCCGCCGGCGCGGCGCAGCAGGGTCGCGAAGCCGCGCCCGATCGCGCGCGCGTCCTCGACGTCGAGCGTCTGGCCGATGATGCCGCGGATGTCGTATTCCCGAAGAACCGTCGGGTGAAATGTGTGCGTCATTGCTGCTCCTGGTCCTCTAGCGGACCGGCAGCTCGGCAAGCAGCAGGTCGCGCGCAGAATTGGCTTCATGCACCAGTTCGCTCGTGCCGCCCTTGTCCGGATGGACTTGGGTCACGAGCCGCCGGTGCGCTTCGATGATCTGTTCTCGGCTGGCGCCCTCGCCCACCCCGAGCAGGACGCGGGCTTGCTTGGCCCCGGAACGCGTGGGAACACGCCGCGGTTCCCATGGCCAGCGCCCTGCGACCAAGCGAAAAGCCAGCACGCCGAGCGCGATGAGGAGAAGGAATTTCATCGGTTCTGGCTCACGCCGGCTCGGCGAGCGCCAGCTCCTTCTGCCGCTGCGCCGGGGTGGGCAGGTTGAGCCCCGCGATCAGCTGGCGCAGCTCCTGGCGCGCGACGAGATGGCTGGTGCCGAGCTCGCCGAGATGGCCCTTGTCGAGCAGGGTCAGGCCCGAGGGGAACAGCTCGCGATAGATCACGCGTTCGGACAGGCCGCCGGTGACGCGGAAGCCGACCCGCTTCGACAGCTCGGTCAGCGCCTGCTCGATGCGGCGCATGTTGCGCGCCTCGGTGAAGCCCGTGCGGTTGCGCACGACCACCCAGTCCATCTCGCGGCGCTGGTCCTTGATCGTCGCCATCGCGCGCTTCTTGCGCGCTTCCCAGATCAGCTCGGCATAGAACGACAGGCGGCGGACCTTGAAGGTCTCGGCATCGACCTGACCGATCAGGTCGAAGTCGACGAAGCTGTCGTTGAGCGGGGTCACCAGGGTATCGGCCGTGGTGGCGACGTGGCGCGCGAAGGGATCGTCGCGGCCCGGCGTGTCGAACAGCAGGAAGTCCATGCCTTCGCCGACTTCGGCGGCCAGGGCTTCAAGCTCGTCGACGCCGGCGCCGGTCTCGGCACCGTTGAACACATCGAAGCGCGCCATCGGCAGGTCGATCTCGCGGCGGCGGATCGTCTCGGTGCGGTTCTCGAGATAGCGGTGCAGCGTGCGCTGGCGCGGATCGAGATCGATCGCCGCGACCTTGGCGCCCTGATAGGCGAGCGCGATGGCGACGTGGACGGCAGTGGTCGACTTGCCGGTGCCGCCCTTCTCGTTGGCGAAGACGATGCGATGAGGAGCCACGGTACTCTTTCTCAAACTGTTGCCGCGAAACTGTCGCTGGCCATCTGCCGGGCGGGCTGGCAGAGCGGGCCGCTCCACAGCTCATATCGGAGGGGCATGGCCCATGCAAACCGTCGACCAGCTTGATCCACTGCGCCGTGCCGTAGAGGGACTGCGCGCCGATGGGCCGGTGGCCATCGTGCCGACGATGGGCGCGCTCCACGAGGGCCATCTGACCCTGGTGCGCGAGGCCCGGCAGCGGGCCGCGCACGTCGTCGCCTCGATCTTCGTCAACCCGCGCCAGTTCGGCGTCGGCGAGGATCTCGACGCCTATCCGCGCCCGCGCGAGCGCGATCTCGAACTGCTGGCGGGCGAGGGTGTTTCGCTCGTCTGGGCACCGACGGTCGAGGTCATGTACCCGGCCGGCTATGCCACCAACGTCTCGGTCTCCGGCGTCAGCGAAGAGCTCTGCGGCGCGGCGCGGCCCGGCCATTTCGACGGCGTCGCCACGGTGGTCTGCAAGCTGTTCAACCAGGTGCGCCCCGACATGGCCTTCTTCGGCGAGAAGGACTGGCAGCAGCTCGCGGTGATCCGCCGCATGGCACGCGATCTCGATCTGGTGGCGCCCTATGCCGATGCCATCCACGGCGTCGCCACGGTGCGCGAGGCGGACGGCTTGGCGATGAGTTCGCGCAACGGCTACCTCACGGCCGACGAACGCGCGCGGGCGGAGGCGCTGCCCGCGGCGATGCACAAGGCCATCGCCGCGCTCGAGGCGGGCGGCGATGTCGGGTCGGTGCTCGACGAGGTCGCGCGCGAATTGCTCGCGGCGGGTTTCGTCTCGGTCGACTATGTCGAGCTGCGCGATCCCGATCGGCTGCGGCCCGTCGTCGCGCTCGGCGAGCATGGTGCGCGGCTGTTCGTCGCGGCGCGGATCGGGCGGGCGCGGCTGATCGACAACATGGCGGTCGGCGGCGCGAAAGCTGTCCCATCCCGCTGATATTTCCACATTTGCGCAGCGCTCAAAGCGGGCTATGACCGGCGAAACGGGCGCTCAGCATCTATCGCTATTCGGGGTAAGGGCTAAGGCCCGAAATGGGCCGTCGTGCCCATGCAAGGAGTTGGATTGATGAAGAAATTCGTCTGTGGGGTGGCTGCGCTCGCTGTCGCCATCGGCGGCGGTTCGGTGGCTGGGGCCAAGGATACCAAGGGGTCGTCGGCCCGCCAGCAGCAGAGCCGCGAGACGCAGGAAATTCCGCGCTGCAGCCGCCGGCTCGGCGCGCTCGCGATCGTCGAGCCCGACAACCAGTGGTGGCGCGAATTCAACCTCGGCAGCCCCGAGCAGATCCTGCGCGTCTTCGTCCAGCAGTCGGGCTGCTTCACGCTCGTCAACCGCGGCCGCTCGATGCAGAGCCGCGCGATGGAGCGCGCGCTCGCCGATGACGGCGAACTGCAGAAGGGCTCGAACCTGGGCCGCGGCCAGGTCCGCGCGGCCGACTATTTCCTCGAGCCGAACATCGTCTCGGCCAACCGCAACTCGGGTGGCGGCGGCGCCGGTGCCGTGCTCGGCTCGATCGGCGGCGGCCTGTTCGGTCGCGGCTTCGGCGCGATCGCCGGCGGCATCAGCGTGAAGAAGGGCGAGGCCAACGTCACGCTCTCGATCGTCAACGCCCGCACCACCGAGGAAGAGGCGCTGACCGAGGGTTATGCCCGCAAGTCCGACGTCAGCTTCGGCGGCGGTGGCGGCGGCGGCTCGTTCTGGGGCACCTTCGCCGGGGCCGGCGGTGGCGGCTATCAGGACACGGCGATCGGCCAGATCATCGTGCTCGCCTATCTCGATGCCTATACCAAGCTGGTCACCCAGCTCGGCGGCCTGCCCGACAACGCTTCGGCGGCGGCGCCGCGCGCGAACTGAGCGCGTTCAGAGGTTTGCGAAGGGCGGGTCCGCTGGGCCCGCCCTTTTCTTTTGCGGCCGGGGTGCTTTTGGGGAACCCGAAGCCCGCGCCAGGTATTATCGCGGCGCGGGGTTGACGATAGCTTAGCCGGATTGCGGGAAGGGCATCCGTCGAGGGAGGCTCCTATGTCGAACATCAGCATTCACAGCGGCCCGTCGGATCGATCGGCGAAGCCGCGCCAGGCACTGGATCCGAGCATGCGTCGCAAGGTGCACGGGCCGATCCGGCCGATGGAAGAACCGAGCCTGCTGGCGCGCCTGTTCCGCTGGAGCTGAAAGCCGTCGGGGTTTGGGCGCCCGGCATCGGAACATGGCCATCCGGTGGGCGCCCAGTTAACAGAACGTCACCGCAAACCCTGGTTTAAGCCCGACCTCCTTGGAGATCGGGCGTTTAGCATGCTGAACGATCCGAATTGGATCAATCGCCAGCGATGATCCCTGGCTGGCGGGTATCACTGGCCCGGGGGAGGGCCGCCCCAACCGCCACCACCGTTCCCGCCTCCGGGGCCATTGCGCATGCGCTCGGCGCGGAAGGCATCGCGTTCGGCCTTGGTCAGCTGACCGTCCTTGTTCGCATCCTGCATGTCGAAGCGGCGCAACTGCGCGGCGACGAATTCGTCCTTGGTGATCTTGCCGTCCTCGTTGGCATCGGCGCGGCGCAGGCCGCCGCCACCCGGACCGCGCTGGCCCTGGGCCGCGGCTTCGAGTTCGTCTTCGGAGATCGCGCCGTCGTGATTGGTGTCGGCCGCGGCGAAGCGCTCGCCGGCCTTGGCCTCTTCGTCGGCGCGCGCGACGGTGGCATCGCCGTAAGGATCGGGGAACGGCTGGGCCAGAGCGGCACCGGCAAGGCTCGCGGCCAGCGCCGCGGCGGCAATCGTCACATGCTTCATGTCATCGTCTTCCCAAGGCGGAAAGCCCGCCTGCGTCTCGCATGGCGCAGGCGCAGCGCGCGCGCAATTTGGGAAATGGTCGCGAATTGTCGCGGGAAGACGGCGCGCCCGAGCGGGCGCGCGGCGCGTGTCTTAGCTGCTGGCGCCGACGCCGGCCTGGGCCTCGCGGCCGTCGCCTTGCGGCGCGGCCAGGATGTCGCGGGTCACCTCGCCCTTGGCGACGGTGTTGGTCTGGTTGTCGCCCACGCTCGAACGGATGCCCGGCGCGGCGGTGCCGGCGCGGCCGATCGTGTTCTTCTCGATCTCGCTGCGCTGGGCCGGGCCGCCGAACAGCGCGTCGAGCGTCTGCTGGCGGATGCCGCCGTCGACCGGACGCGGCGCGCCCTGCTGCGGCGGGGTCAGCGCGAAATCGGGCGGAACCACCAGCGGCGACTGGCGCTGGACGGCGAATTCGTCGGGCCGGTCGCGGTTGAACAGCCCGCCGCCACCACAGCCGGCGAGCAGCGCCGAAGCGGTCGCGACACAAAGAAGGGTGGTGGTCTTGCGCATGTCTTAGCTCTCCGGAGCGGCCTGCTCGGTTTCGGGCTTCGGCTTCTCGCGCGAAAACAGGGACCGGGCAAGGATAATCAGGACGCCGATGGTGATGGCGGCGTCGGCGATGTTGAAGATCAGGAAGGGGCGGAAATCGCCGATGTGGAAATCCGCATAGTCGATCACGTAGCCGCGCGTGAAGCGGTCGCGAATGTTGCCGATCGCGCCGCCGAGGACGAAGGCCAGCCCCAGCAGTTCGGGCCAGCTCTTCTCGCGCAGCATCCAGACGAAGACGACGAGCGAGATCAGGCTGGTCAGCGCCACCAGCAGGTAGCGCATCTCGACCGACTGCGCGGTGAGCATGCCCAGCGAGACGCCGTAGTTCTCGGTCCAGGTCAGGTTGAAGAACGGGAGCAGGGGGATCTGGCCGACGTCGGGCAGGGCGAAATGGCCCAGCATCAGCATCTTGACCCACTGGTCGAGGCCGAAGACCAGCGCCGCGACGATCAACGCGATGACGCGTCGCTTCAGGACATTCGGCTGTTGCGCGTTCATGCCGCGGCGTCCGCGCCCACCACGTCGTCGCAGCGATCGCAGAGATCGCCGTCTTCCTTGACTTCGGGAAGCAGGCGCCAGCAGCGGCCGCACTTGTGGTCATCGGAGCGGGAGACGGTCACGCCCTCGCCCTGCCCGCGCGTGACTTTCGCGGTGATGAACAGCTCGGCGAGGTCGGCTTCCGGTGCGCTCTCGGGCACGGTGACATTGGCTTCGAGCCCCGAGCCGAGCACCTTCTCGCGGCGCAGCGGTTCGATCGCCTCGAGCACCTGGGCACGTAGCGCGCGCAGCTCTTCCCACTTGCCGGCCAGGCCCGCATTCTCGCCGTCCTCGGTGAAGGCGGGCAGTTCGGGCCATTCGAGCAGGTGGACGCTGCCCTGGTCGGGATAGCGCGACTGCCAGACTTCCTCGGCGGTGAAGACCAGCACCGGCGCGGCATAGCGGACCAGCGCGTGGAATAGCAGGTCGAGCACGGTGCGATAGGCGCGACGCTTGGGATCGGTCGCGGCGTCGCAGTAGAGGCTGTCCTTGCGGATGTCGAAGAAGAAGGCCGAGAGGTCTTCATTGCAGAAATCGCTGAGCTTGCGGACGTAGGTGTTGAAGTCGAACTCGGCGACCGCGAGCTTGAGATCGCCGTCGAGCTGCCACAGGCGGTGCAGCGCATAGCGCTCGAGCTCGGGCATCTCGTCGACGGGCAGGCGCTCGCTCTCGTCGAAGCCGTCGAGCGCGCCGAGCAGGTAGCGGAAGGTGTTGCGCAGCTTGCGGTACTGGTCGGCGACGCCCTTGAGGATCTCGTCGCCGATGCGGTGATCCTCGGTATAGTCGACCGACAGCGCCCAGAGGCGGATGATGTCGGCGCCGTTGGTCTCCATGACCTTGAGCGGGTCGATGGTGTTGCCCAGCGACTTGGACATCTTCATGCCCTTGGCATCCATCGTGAAGCCGTGGGTCAGCACCGCCTTGTAGGGCGCGTGGCCGCGCGTCGCGCAGCTCTCGAGCAGCGAGGACTGGAACCAGCCGCGATGCTGGTCGCTGCCTTCGAGATAGAGGTCGGCCGGCGGGCCCTTGTAGCCTTCGGGGCGCACGAGGTCGGGCCAGCGGCCGGACTCGAGCACGAAGGCGTGGGTCGAACCCGAATCGAACCAGACGTCGAGGATGTCGGTGACGCGCTCGTAGTCGTCGGCCTGGTAGTCGGCGCCCAGGTATTCCTGCGCGCGCTCGTCGGACCAGGCGTCGACACCGCCGGCCAGCACGCCGGCGATGATCCGCGCGTTGACCGCGGGATCGGCCAGGTACTGGCCGCTCTTGCGATCGACGAACAAGGTGATCGGCACGCCCCAGGCGCGCTGGCGGCTCAGCACCCAGTCGGGGCGGCCTTCGACCATGGCGCCGATGCGGTTGCGCCCCTTCTCGGGGATGAAGCGCGTGTCGGCGATCGCGTCCTTGGCGACCGTGCGCAGGGTCGGCGGCATGACCTCGTCGAGCAGGGCATAGCGATCGTCGCTGCGCACCAGAGCCTCGGATTCGCGGTCCATCGGCACGAACCACTGCGGCGTGCAGCGATAGATGACCTTGGCCTTCGAGCGCCACGAATGCGGATACGAATGCTTGTAGTCGGCCGAAGCGCTGAGCAGCCCGCCGCTCTCGCGCAGGTCCGAGCAGATCGGGCCGTCGGGCGCGTTGAACTTGGGATTGATCACCGATCCCTGGCCGCCGAGCCACAGCCATTCGGGCTTGTACTTGCCGTCGCCTTCGACCGCGAAGACCGGGTCGATGCCGTGCTTCTTGCACAGCAGGAAGTCGTCCTCGCCGTGGTCGGGTGCCATGTGGACGAGGCCGGTACCGCTCTCGGTCGTGACGAAGTCCGAGCCGTTGAGGAAGGGGCGCGGCTTGGCGAAGAAGCCGCCAAGCGCGTGCATCGGGTGGCGCGCGGTGGCGCCTTCGAGCAGCGGGCCCTTGACGTACATCTCCATCTTGAAGCCCTCGGCGCCGATGCGCTTGAGGAAGCCTTCGACCAGCGGCTCGGAGACGATGTAGCGCTCTTCGCGGCCGGTGACCGAGATCAGCAGGTAGTCGATCGGCGCGCCATAGGCGATCGCCTGGTTGGTCGGGATCGTCCAGGGCGTGGTCGTCCAGATCACCGCCTTGGCGCCGACCAGTTCGGGGCACTCGGGTGCGTCGACGATCTCGAAGCCGACGTCGATCTGGGTCGAGGTGATGTCCTCGTACTCGACTTCGGCCTCGGCCAGCGCGGTCTTCTCGACCGGCGACCACATCACCGGCTTGGCGCCGCGATAGAGCTGGCCGGTCTCGGCGAACTTCAGCAGCTCGGTGACGATCGTCGCCTCGGCCTGGAAGTCCATCGTCAGGTAGGGATTGTCCCAGTCACCGTTGATGCCCAGCCGCTTGAGCTGCTCGCGCTGCTTGTCGACCCACTGCTGCGCATAGGCGCGGCATTCGGCGCGGAACTCGACGGGATCGACCTGGTCCTTGTCGAGCTTCTTCTTGCGATACTGTTCCTCGACCTTCCACTCGATCGGCAGGCCGTGACAGTCCCAGCCCGGAACGTAGGGCGCGTCCTTGCCCAGCAGGCTCTGCGTGCGCACGACCATGTCCTTGAGGATATGGTTGAGCGCGTGGCCGATGTGCATGTCGCCGTTGGCATAGGGCGGGCCGTCGTGAAGGATGAACTGCTCGCGGCCGCGACGGGCGTCGCGCAGCTGCTTGTAGAGGTCCTGCTGCTGCCAGCGCGCAAGAATGCCCGGCTCCTTTTGCGGAAGCCCGGCCTTCATGGGGAAATCGGTCTTCGGCAGGAAGACGGTCGATCTGTAGTCGCGCTCGCTCATGACCGGCCGCCGTTAAAGGAAAGTGGTTAAGGAGGGAAGTCCGCGCTGCACGTATGAACGGCTCTTTGCCGTTAAGAATCAGAGTGAGATATGTATCGTGTGTTGAGCTGCACCGGCCCACGCCCCCACCCGGCCTCCCATAGGGTACTATCGTAGGGAGGCCGGGTGGGGGCGTGGGCCGGTGCCGCCTCCGCTACAAGCGGAGAGAAGCCAGTCTGGCGCGGGCCTCGTCACAGTCGCGCGCGATCTGCGCGGTGAGTTCCTCGAGGCTGTCGAATTTGGCTTCGGGGCGCAGGAACGAATGGAACGCGACTTCGATTTCCTGGCCGTAGAGATCGCCCGAAAAGTCGAAGAAATAGGGCTCGAGCAGTTCCTTCGGCGGGTCGAAGCTGGGCCGGATGCCGAGATTCGCGGCGCCGCCCACGCGCCGTCCGTCGGGCAGCAGGCCGGACACCGCATAGATGCCGTAGCGCGGGCGCAGATAGTCGCCGACGTCGACGTTGGCGGTGGGGAAGCCGATCGTGCGGCCCAGCTTGTCGCCGTGCTGGACCGTGCCGCGAATCGCGAAGGGCCGGGTCAGCAGCCGCGTCGCCTCGTCGCAGTCGCCGGCCTGGAGCGCGGCGCGGATGCGGCTCGACGAGATCGCCCCTTGCGCATCGTGGACCGCGCCGACCGTGCGCGCGGTCACGCCGACCGTGGCGCCCAGCGTGCGCAGCAGGTCGGTGTTGCCGCCGCGGCGCTTGCCGAAGGTGAAATCCTCGCCGGTGACGACGCCCGCGGCGCCGATGTGGCGGGCGATGACGTCCTCGATCCAGCGCTCGGCGGGCATTTCGGCCAGGCTCGCGTCGAAATAGAACACGAGCACGGCATCGACCCCGGCCGCCTCGAACAGCTCCATCCGCTGGTCGAGCCGCGTCAGGCGGAACGGCGGCGTCTCGGGCCGAAAGTAGCGCATCGGATGCGGCGAGAAGGTCGCGACGATTGCCGGCCGTCCCTCGCGCCGTGCCCAGGCGATGGCCTCGCCGATCACGGCCTGGTGGCCCTGGTGGAAGCCGTCGAAATTGCCCAGCGCCAGCACGGCGCCGCGCAGGTCTTCGGGCATGGGATCGCGGTGATCGAGGAGAATCATGTCTGGCGAGGGCTATAGATCGCGCGTCAGCGTCACGAAAGCGAATGCGGGGCGTTCGCCTTCGGCGGCGTGCTCTTCGCGGAAGGTCTCGTGCCAGGTGGCATCGAGCGCCGGCATGAAGGTGTCGCCGGCGATCTGGGCATGGACCTCGGTCAGCTCGACGCGGCGCGCCCGATCGAGGAACAGCGCGTTGATCTCGGCGCCGCCGATCACCGCGACCGCGCCGTCGCCCGCGATGGTGAGCGCTTCGTCGACCGAATGGACGACTTCGGCGCCCTCGGCCCGCCAGGCGGTATCGCGCGTCAGCACGATATGGCGGCGGCCCGGCAGCGGGCTGGGGAAGCTCTCGAAGGTCTTGCGGCCCATGATCATAGGCTTGCTCATGGTCAGCGCCTTGAAGCGCTTGAGATCGGCGGGCAGGTGCCAGGGCAAGCTGCCGTCCTTGCCGATCGTGCCGTTGGCGGCGCGCGCGTAGATCAGGAACAGGTCCTGGGTCACGGCGTCAGCACAAGGTCAGGCGGGTGACGTGGCCCATCTTGCGCCCGGGCCGCGCCGCCGCCTTGCCGTAGAGGTGGAGGTGGTTGGCCGGATCGGACAGGATCTTGGCCCAGTCCTCGGCGGCGTCGCCGATGATGTTGCGCATCTCGACGCCGCGTGCGGCGAGCGCGGTGTCGCCCAGCGGCAGGCCGCAGATCGCCCGGACGTGGTTCTCGAACTGGCTGGTGACCGCGCCCTCGATCGTCCAGTGCCCCGAATTGTGCACGCGCGGCGCCATCTCGTTGAACACCGGTCCCTCGGCGGTCGCGAAGAATTCGAGCGTGAGTACGCCGACATAGTTGAGCGCGTCGGCGACCTTGGCGGCCAGCGCGCGCGCCGGCGCGACCTGGTCCTGGATCGGCGCCGCGGCGGGCACGGTCGACAGCGCGAGGATGCCGCCCTTGTGGACGTTCTCGGCACTGTCCCAATAGCGGATGTCGCCATCGGCGGCGCGGCACAGGATCACCGAGAATTCGGCTTCGAAAGTGACGAAGCCTTCGTAGATCAGCGGAACATCGGGGAGATCGAGGCCCTGCGCGTCCTCGGGCGTCATGATCCGCCACTGGCCCTTGCCGTCGTAGCCGTCGCGGCGGGTCTTGAGGATGCCGGGCGTGCCGATCGTCGCGATCGCCGCGGCGAGGTCTTCGGCCGAATCGACCGTCGCATAGGGCGCGGGCTTGCCGCCGAGCGTCTCGACGAAGCGCTTCTCGTTGAGCCGGTCCTGCGCGGTTTCGAGCGCGCGCGGGTGCGCGAGCAGCGGCACCTGGCCGAGCGCGGCGAGCGGCGGCACGGGGACGTTCTCGAACTCGTAGGTCACCACGGCGCAGTCGGCGGCGAACTTCGCCATGGCCTCGGCATCGTCCCAGGCCGCGCAGGTGAAGGCACCGCAGACCTCGGCCGCGATCGAATCGGCCTCGGGCGCATAGACGTGGCAGCGATAGCCGAGCTGCGCCGCGGCCACGGCGATCATCCGGCCGAGCTGGCCGCCCCCGAGGATGCCGATCGTCTCACCGGGCGGAATCATCGCGTTACGAAGGCCTTTCCGCCACGGATTCGGTCTGCGCCGCGCGATAGGCCTTGAGGCGTTCGGCGAGCGCGGCATCGTTGCCCGCGAGGATCGCCGCGGCGAGCAGGCCGGCATTGGTCGCGCCGGCCTCGCCGATCGCCAGGGTGCCGACGGGAATGCCCGCGGGCATCTGCACGATCGACAGCAGGCTGTCCTGGCCCGACAGCGCCTTCGACTGCACGGGCACGCCGAGCACCGGGACATGCGTCATCGAGGCGATCATGCCCGGCAGGTGCGCGGCGCCGCCGGCGCCGGCGATGATCACCTTGAAGCCCGAAGCTTCGGCGCCCTTGGCGAAGTCGACCAGGCGATCGGGCGTGCGGTGCGCCGAGACGATGCGGACATCGGTGTCGACGCCGAGCTTGTCGAGCGCTTCGGCCGCGCGGCTCATCGTCGCCCAGTCGGACTGGCTGCCCATGACGATCGCGACGAGAGCGCCCACCTTACTTCTCCGAGAGGTAGTAGCGCTCGATCGCGCCCAGGTTGTCGTCGAGTTCGTAGACGATCGGCTGGCCGGTGGGGATCTCGAGGCCGGTGATCTCGTCGTCCGAGATGTTGGACAGGTGCTTGACCAGCGCGCGCAGCGAATTGCCGTGCGCCGAGATGATCACCGTCTCGCCCTTGCGGAGCTCGGGAACGATCGCGCTCTCGTAATAGGGCAGGACGCGGGCGATCGTGTCCTTGAGGCTCTCGGTCGAGGGGATGGCGATGCCGGCGTAGCGGCTGTCCTTGCCCAGATCGAATTCGCTGCCGGCGTCGAGTACCGGCGGCGGAATGTCGAAGCTGCGGCGCCACACCTTGACCTGGTCGTCGCCGTGCTTGGCCGCGGTCTCGGCCTTGTCGAGCCCGGTCAGGCCACCGTAGTGGCGCTCGTTGAGGCGCCAGTCCTTGGTCTCGGGGATCCACAGCCGGCCCGCGGCCTCGAGCGCCAGGTGCAGCGTCTTGATCGCGCGCGTCTGGAACGAGGTGAAGGCGACCGTCGGCAGCATGCCCTTGTCGGCAAGCAATTTGCCCGCGGCCAGGGCTTCTTCCTCGCCCTTGGGGGTGAGGTTTACGTCCCACCAACCGGTGAAGCGGTTTTCCAGGTTCCACTGGCTCTGGCCGTGGCGCACGAGAATCAGACGAGGCAAGGTCTATCGCTCCCTGTTTCGGAAGGCTGCTTGGAAGTTGGCGGCCCTAGCTTCTCGTCGGGGCTTTGGGAAGAGCGGCTTTGTCGTCCTGGTCGAGTGCGCGCGCCTGCACCTTGCGGCGCTTGAGGTTCTCGCGCAGCTTGGCTGCCAGCCGTTCTTCACGCGAAGCGGTTTCGGACTTCTTCTCCATGTCCCAGCCTTGCCGCGCGCCGGGCGAAAGCTCAAGCCGGCGCAATCCGCATGCGGGCGCTTGACATTGCTTCGGCTCGCGGCCAAAGCGCGCCCCTGCCCGGCGCCCCAGGTGCCGCGCGAGCGAATGGTGTGCTGCTGTAGCTCAGTGGTAGAGCGCATCCTTGGTAAGGCTGAGGTCGGGAGTTCAATCCTCCCCAGCAGCACCATTCGTTCCCCGGCCGGCACGGTTTTCGCCGAAGCGGCTTTAGGTGAACTTCTCGTAACAATACTTATCCTGCGTCGCCCCCGCGGCGCGAATCTGCTATGCCCGTTCCAGGTGAGCGGGGGGCCGATCGCCTGACTGTGCGAATTTCGCCATGGAGGCGGGGATGAAGGGCTTTGTGCTGCGCAGGCTGCAGCCGCATGCGGGTGTGATCAAGCAGAGGTATGCCGAGGGCGAATCGTTCGCCGATCTGGCCGAGCATTTCGATTGTGGCTGGGGGACGATCCGTCGTTTCCTGATCAGCCACGATGTGCCGCTGCGTCAGGAGCCGCGCAAGCGCAAGCTCGACGCGGTGGGGCCCGACGTGCTGGCGGCGTTCCGCGGCGGTACCGACATCAGCCTGATCGCGGCGCGCTACGAAGTGCAGTTGCAGACCGTGCGCAACTATCTGGTCGAACGCGGTGCACTCGTTGCGGCCAATTCGGCCGAGGATCTCGACGCGGCCTAATCCGCGTTGTTGAGCGTTCCATGCTGGCGCGAATCGCGCATGGTCACCGCGGTGACCAGCGCCAGCCCGCTCATGCCCGCCGCATACCAGTAGAACAGGCTCTCGCTGCCCGCCGCCTTGAACGCGAGCGCGACATATTCGGCCGAGCCGCCGAACACCGCATTGGCCACGGCATAGGAAAAGCCGACCCCCAGCGCGCGCACCTCGATCGGAAACAGCTCGGCTTTGAACAGGCCCGAGATCGAGGTGTAGAAGGACTGGATCAGCATCGCCGCCATGATCAGTGCGAAGGCCGTGGTGGTGTCGCTCACGCGGCCGATCGCGGTCAGCAGCGGCACGGTGGCCAGGGTGCCGAGCGCGCCCCAGACGATCAGCATGTTGCGGCGTCCGATCCGGTCGGACAGCAGGCCGAACAGCGGCTGGACCAGCATGAAGCAGAACAGCGCCAGGGTCATCACCGCGGTCGCGTCCCGGGTCGACATGCCCGCGGTGTTGACCAGGTACTTCTGCATGTAGGTGGTGAAGGTGTAGAAGCCGAGCGAGCCGCCGGCGGTCAGCGCGATCACCGTGATCAGCGCGCGCGGATGGCGCAGCAGCCCCTTGATCGTGCCGGCCTCGGCCGAGGCGGCGGCTCCTTTCGAGGTCTCATGCAGCCCGCGGCGCAGGTAGAGCGCCGACAGCGCCAGCACCGCGCCGATCACGAAAGGCACGCGCCAGGCCCAGGCGTGGATCGTTTCCTCGCTGACCAGCAACTGGAGCACGAAGACCACGAGCACCGCGGTCAACTGGCCGCCGATCAGGGTGACGTACTGGAACGACGAATAGAAGCCGCGGCGCCCGGCGATCGCGACCTCGCTCATGTAGGTGGCGCTGGTGCCGTACTCGCCGCCGAGCGAGAAGCCCTGAAGCAGCCGCGCCGCCAGCAGCAGCGCCGGCGCGGCCGCGCCGATCTGGGCATAGGTCGGCAGGCAGGCGATGATCAGCGAGCCCAGGCACATCAGCAGGACCGAAAGCAGCATCGCCGCCTTGCGCCCCTTGCGATCGGCATAGCGGCCGAAGAACCAGCCGCCGACCGGTCGTGCGAGGAAGCCGATCGCGTAGATCCCGGCGCTGTTCAGCAATTGCGCGGTGCGATCGGCCTGGGGGAAGAAGCTCGAGGCGAAGTAGAGCGCGGTGAAGGCGTAGGCGTAGAAGTCGTACCACTCGACGAGATTGCCGGTCGAACCGGCGACGATCGCCTTGACCCGTTGGCGCGGGGTGAGCGCCGGGGTTTCGTCGGCGGGCGTGATCGAAAGGTCGGCGCTGATCGTGCTCATGCGCGGCACGGTAGCGGAAAAGGTGGCGGTGGGAAGTATCCTCCCCGGCACGGGGAGGGGGGCCAGCCGCAGGCTGGTGGAGGGGGTTCTCGTAGGGGCGCTACCGCGCGGGCGTGGCGGTAGCGGTGAGCCCCCTCCACCACGCCCCCTTCGACAAGCTCAGGGGTCGCGGTCCCCCTCCCCGTGCCGGGGAGGATCGGCTCAATCGAACCCTTCGAGCCACTCCGCGATCATGCGCTGGCCGGCGGCGACGGCGCCGGGGCCCAGCGCTTCGTGATCGGCGCGCAGCCGGGCCTCGGTCGTGCCCGCGCGGAGAATCGCATCCTGGCCGCCTTCGATCCAGGCGTCGAAGCGCGGGTCGAGCCCCATCTCGGCGTGGAACTGCAGCGCCAGGATGTGCCGGCCGCGGGCGAAGGCCTGGTGCGGGTAGAGCGGGCTCGAGGCCAGCAGCTCGACGTCGTCGGGCAGGGTGAAGGTATCGCCGTGCCAGTGCAGCACGGGCACTTCGGCGACATGGCGCAGCGGACCGGACAGGCCCTGCGCGCTCAGGTTCACGGGATGGAAGCCGACTTCGGAGGCATGGCCGGCGTAGACCTCGCCGCCGAGCGCGGCGGCCATCATCTGCGAGCCGAAGCAGACGCCCAGGGTCGGGCGATCGGCTTCGAGCCGGCGCGCGAGGCGGCCGAGCTGGCAGGAAATCCAGGGGTATTTCTCGCGCTCGTAGACCCCCATCGGCCCGCCCATCATGATCAGCAGGTCGGGCTCGGCCAGGTCGACCGCGGAAAAGCGGGGGTCGGACACGTCGATCCGATCGACGTCGTAGCCCGCGGCCTCGATCGGCGCGCGGTAGCCGGCGACCCCTTCGTAGGGAACGTGCCGGATGATCAAGGCGGTCTTTTGGGCAGTCTTCTGCGTCATCGATATCCTCTCGTGAGGGCCGGCTCGGGTTGTCCCGTCGCAGGCCGCTCATCAAGTCATAATAGCGATCAGCCTCAGAACGAGAACTTCAGCGTACCGCCCCAGGTGCGCTGATCGCCCGGCGTACCGGCGATCAGGCCGACGTTGCCCGGCGCGACCTGCAGCAGATCGATGTAGTTGACGTCGAAGGCGTTGCGGACCCAGCCGAACACGTCGAAGCCCTCGCCGCGGAAGCCGGCGCGGAAGTTGGTCAGCGCATAGCCCTCGACCTTGGTGTAAATCGACGGCGAGGCGTTCGAGTTCCAGTCCGAGCGGTAGTTGCCGTCGACGCCCAGGTAGATCTGGCCTTCCTTGTCGAGCAGGTTGACCGGCACGTTGTATTCGGCGCCGTAGGAGAAGGCCCACTTCGACACGCCCGGCAGACCCTGGCCCGAGATGTCGCAGGCGCGCGGGCTCAGCGCGCCCGGAACGCCCGCGGCGCCCGGCGTGCCGCCGACCGCGACGAAGCTACCGCCCGAGAGCTCGGGCGGGCACGGCGCGCTGGTGAACTTGACGTACTTGGCGTCGGTATAGGCGGCGTTGGCATAGGCGGTGAAGCGGTCGCTCGCGCGGATCTTGAAGTCGGCTTCGATACCCTGCGAACGGACCTTCTCGGCATTGGCCAGATAGCCGCGCACCGTGCCGAACTGGCCGCCGTTGACCGTGGCCTGGAAGTCCTTGATCTCGGTGCGGAAGGCGGTGAGGTTGAAGGTCGCCAGACGGTTCAGGAACGAGGTCTTGAGGCCGATCTCGAAGTGGTTGACCGATTCCGGCCGGACCGTGGAGGCGCTGAGCACCGGCTGGTTGTTGGTGTCGAGCGGCAGGCCGTTCTGGTTGATGCCCACGGTCTTGAAGCTCTTCGCATAGGTCGCATAGACCAGCACGTCGGGCGTGATCTTGTAGTTGACGTTGAGGTCGTAGCTGAAGTTCCAGTCGCTGACCGAAGGCGTCGTCAGCTGCGGCTGATAGACGCCGCACTGGGCGGTGAGCACGGCATTGCCCGCCGTCGCCGAGGGCGCGCAGCTGGTGATCAGCGTACCTGCACCGGTGGTCACGACGCGCTGGTAGAAGCCTTCCTTCTTGTCGTAGTTCACGCGGATGCCGGGCTGGATGGTCAGCTCGGGGGTCAGCTTGTAGCTGACCTGGCCATAGAGCGCGACGCTGTCGGCCTTCAGATACTGCGTGTTGGTGGCGGTCAGGCCGTTGAGCACGTCGGGCCGGTTGTAGACGTTGGTCGGGTCGGTCGAGGGCGCCAGGCTGAAGCGCGTGGCTTCGCTGCCCTGCTGCTCGGTGCCCTGGGTGTCGATCCGCTGCTTGAAGCCGAACAGGCCGACGACGAAGTCGATCTTGTCGCCCGAGTAGTTGTAGCGGAACTCCTGGCTGTACTGGTCCTGCTGCGAGGGGTTCTGCGACTTGGCGACGACCGAGGCGCCGGTGAAGTCACGATCGTTCTCGGGCTTCCAGTCCCAGAAGCGCCAGGCCGTGATCGAAGTGAAGGTGCCGGGGCCGACGTCCCACTTCACCTTCAGCGAGGCGCCGCCGATCTTGTTGCCGGCGTTGAGGCTGGCGTCGATGTCGGTCAGGCGATCGTAGACGTTGCGGCTGGGAACGGTGAAGTTCTTGCCGGGATTGGCCGCGTTGAGCGCGGCGATCAGCGCGTCGTACTGGCGGTTGAGCGGGCGCTGGGTGGTGCCGACGCGAACGAAGGCGGTGCCGCAGCATTCGGGATCCTGCTGGCTGTAGTCGCCCGACAGCGTGATCGAGAGATCCTCGCTGGGCTTGAACAGCAGCTGGCCGCGCAGGCCGAGGTTGTCCTGCTCGTTGACCCAGCGCTGGGTGCGCGTGTTCCACAAGGTGCCGCGGCGGCTGGTCGTGGCGACGGCGACGCGCGCGGCGACCGTGTCCGACAGCGGACCCGAGACCGCGGCCTTGCCCTGCTTGTAGCCGAGGTTGCCCGCGGTCAGCTCGGCGCGGCCCTCGAAGTCGAAGGTCGGCTGGTTGGTGGTGATGTTGATCGCGCCGGCCGTGGTGTTCTTGCCGTAAAGCGTGCCCTGCGGGCCGCGCAGTACTTCGACCTGGTCGACGTCGAGGAAGTCGAAGGTCGCGGCGGCGACGCGCGAGTTGTAGACGTCGTCGACGTAGATGCCGACGCCCTGCTCGAAGCCGTCGCTGGTCAGGCCGAACGGCACGCCCAGGCCGCGGATGTTGACCGAGGTGTTGCGCGGGTTCGAGGTGTAGACCTGCAGGGTCGGTGCCAGCTGCTGCAGCTTGACGACGTTGAAGTTGCCCGTGGCTTCGATCGAGTCCCCCTTGATCACCGAAATCGCCAGCGGCACTTCCTGCGCGGTCTCCTGGCGGCGGCGGGCGGTGACGATGATCACGTCGCCGCGGCTGGGATTGTCGGCTTCGGGCTGATCGGCGGCAGCGGTGTCGGCACCCGTGGCGGTGCCGGTCGTCGCCTCGTCGGCGAGGGCGGGAGACGCGAGAAGCGTCAGGCCGGCGGCGCTCGCCAGCAACAGGGAACGGGAGATCATCGTATTTTCCTCCTGGTAGAGATCACGACGCCTCCAGTGGTCCGGTTGGCAGTCAGCGAATTTATGGATTGTTGTTGAAAGGAAGGGTGGAGCGCGTGGGTGCGATCAGTTCGGCTTGAGCCGCTTCTTCTCGGTCACGTCGATCTGGACGACGCGGCCCTCGTGGACGGTCAACGAGACGTTGCCGTACTTGAGGCCGGTCAGCGCCTCGCGGACGCTGGAGATGCTTTCCTCGAGGATGCGCGCCGCCTCGGGCGAGATCGGCGCAGATTCTTGGTTGGTCATGGCTGGGCTCCATTGGGGGTGAAGGTCGTGGAACGGAGGGGGCGCACGCGGATCGTGCTGCCGAGCGCGGGCGCCGGCTGGTCGGCATCGACGTCGATCTCGACGACTTGAGCAGGGTTGGGGCCATTGCTCTCGAGCTGCCCTTCGATCCGCCAGGCGCCGCCCTTGCGGAAGACGTTGTCGACGACCACCGCCCAATTTTCCTGAGATGGGCCGCCTTCGGACACGATCTCGATGTCGTGTGGGCGAACGTGCAGGTTGCCGGGCAGCTTGTTGGTTTCGCCTACGAAGTTCGCGACGAAGGGCGTTGCCGGCTGCATGTAGACCTGCTCGGGCGTACCGATCTGCTCGATCCTGCCGTGGTCCATGACGACCACGCGGTCGGCGAGTTCGAGCGCTTCCTCCTGATCGTGGGTCACGAAGATCGAGGTCAGCCCCATCTGCTGGTGCAGTTCGCGCAGCCAGCGGCGCAGATCCTTGCGCACCTTGGCGTCGAGCGCGCCGAAGGGCTCGTCGAGCAGCAGCAGCTTGGGCTCGATCGCCAGGGCGCGGGCCAGGGCGACGCGCTGACGCTGACCGCCCGAGAGCTGGCTGGGCAGGCGATCGCCGAGCCCGTCGAGCTGGACCAGGCGTAGCAGTTCAGCGGCGCGCGCCTTGATGTCGGCCTTGCTCGGCCGGTCGCGGCGCTTCTTGACGTTGAGCCCGAAGGCGACGTTCTCGGCCACGGTCATGTGGCGGAACAGCGCATAGTTCTGGAAGACGAAGCCGACGCCGCGGTCGCCCACGCCGATGCGCGAGACGTCCTCGTCATCGAACAGGACCTCGCCGGTATCCTGGAACTCGAGGCCGGCGATGATGCGCAGCAGGGTGGTCTTGCCCGAGCCCGAAGGGCCGAGCAGCGCGATGAATTCGCCCGGCTCGATCTTGAGGTCGATGCCGTGCAGCGCGGGGAAGTCGCCGAAGCGCTTGGTGACGTGGTTGACGGTGATCAATGCCCGACTCCTTCGTGGCGGAGGTCGAAACGCCATTCGAGGACGCTCTTGGCGACCAGCGTCACCAGCGCGAGAAGCGCCAGCAGCGAGGCCACGGCAAAGGCACCGACAAAGTCGTATTCGTTGTAGAGGATCTCGACGTGCAGCGGCATCGTGTTGGTCAGGCCGCGGATGTGGCCCGAGACGACCGAGACCGCGCCGAACTCGCCCATGGCGCGCGCGTTGCACAGCAGCACGCCGTAGAGCAGGCCCCAGCGGACGTTGGGCAGGGTGACGTGCCAGAAGGTCTGCCAGCCGTTGGCGCCGAGCGAGATCGCGGCTTCTTCGTCGGCCTTGCCCTGCTCCATCATCAGCGGGATCAGCTCGCGCGCGACGAAGGGGAAGGTGATGAACACCGTCGCCAGGACGATGCCGGGTACCGCGAAGACGATCTTGAGGTCGTGCGCCTGGAGCCAGGGGCCGAGATAGCCGTGCGCGCCGAACAGCAGCACGAAGATCAGGCCCGAAACCACCGGCGAGACCGAGAAGGGCAGGTCGATCAGGGTGATCAGCAGGCTCTTGCCCGGGAACGAGAACTTGGTGATCGCCCAGGCCGCGGCGAGGCCGAAGACCATGTTGAGCGGCACCGAGATCGCGGCGATCAGCAGGGTCAGCCTGATCGCGGCGATCGCGTCGGGATTCTTGATCGCCTCGAGGAAGGCGCCGAGGCCCTGTTCGAGCGCCTCGAAGAACACCGCGATCAGCGGCAGCGCGAGGAAGAAGGTGAGGAAGGCCAGCGCCAGCGCGATCAGCACGCCCTGGGTCAGCCGGTCCTCGGTGGTCGAGCGGAGGCGCGCCATCAGATCGCCCTCCCGCGCGCACGCGCCTGGATCAGGTTGATCAGCAGCAGCACGCCGAAGCTCGCCAGCATCATCACCGTCGCGATCGCGGTGGCGCCGGCATAGTTGTACTGTTCGAGCTGGGTGACGATCAGCAGCGGGGCGATCTCGGTCTTGCCGGGCATGTTGCCCGAGATGAAGATCACCGAGCCGTATTCGCCGACGCCGCGGGCAAAGGCCAGGGCGAAGCCGGTCAGCAGCGCCGGGCCGATCGCGGGGAGGATCACGCGGTTGAAGGTCTGGAAGCGGTTGGCGCCCAAGGTCGCGGCGGCCTCCTCGACGTCCTTGCCGAGATCGGCGAGCACGGGCTCGACCGAGCGGACGACGAAGGGCAGGCCGATGAAGACCAGCGCGACGGTGATGCCGAAGGCGGTGAAGGCGACCTTGATGCCCAGCGGGTCGAGGAACTGGCCGACCCAGCCGGTCGGCGCATAGAGCGCGGTCAGGGCGATGCCGGCGACCGCGGTGGGCAGCGCGAAAGGCAGGTCGACCAGCGCCGAGACCACCTTCTTGCCCGCGAAATCATAGCGCACCAGCACCCAGGCGACGAGCAGGCCGAACACCGCATTGACCAGCCCTGCGGCCGCGGCCGTGCCGAAACTCAGGCGATAGGCGGCGAGCGCGCGGTCCGAGAAGCCGACCGCGACGAAGTCGTGCCAGCCCATGCCGGCGGACTTGAGGAAGATCGTCGCGAGCGGGATCAGCACGATCAGGGTCAGCCAGCCGAGCGTGAAGCCGAAGGTCAGCCCGAAGCCGGGCAGGACCGACGGCCGGCGCCAGGATCGGGCGCGCGCCAGGGTGCGGGGATGGGATGGGGACATCTGCAGTGGCCTGCTCGAATGCGGGGGTGGGGAGGGTGGCTTACTTCTTGACCGAGATGCGGTCGAAGACGCCGCCGTCGTCGAAGTAGGTCTTCTGCGCCTTGGTCCAGCCGCCGAAATCCTTGTCGATCGTGACGAGGTTGATCTCGGGGAACTGGGCCTTGAACTGCGCGGCGACCTCGGCATTGCGCGGGCGGTAGAAGTTGCGCGCGATCGCGGTCTGGGCCTCGGGCGTGTAGAGGTATTCGAGGTAGGCCTTGGCCACGGCCTCGGTGCCGTGCTTCTTCGCGTTCTCGGTGACCACCGCGACCGAAGGCTCGGCGAGGACCGAGATCGACGGGACGACGATCTCGAACTTGCCCGCACCCAGCTCCTTCTCGGCGAGGAAGGCTTCGTTCTCCCAGGCCAGCAGGACGTCGCCGATGCCGCGCTCTACGAAGGTCGTGGTCGAGCCGCGCGCGCCGCTGTCGAGCACGGGAACATTGCCGTAGACGCGCTTGACGAAGTCCTCGGCTGCGGCCTCGGAGCCGCCGGCCTTGCGGCCATAGGCCCAGGCGGCGAGGAAGTTCCAGCGCGCGCCGCCGCTGGTCTTGGGGTTCGGGGTGATCACCTGGATGCCCGGCTTCACCAGGTCACCCCAGTCCTTGATCGCCTTGGGATTGCCCTTGCGAACGAGGAACACGATCGTCGAGGTGTAGGGCGCCGAATTGTCGGGCAGCGCCTTCTGCCAGTCGGCGGGGAGCAGGTGGCCCTTCTCGGCGATGGCATCGACGTCGTGCGCCAGCGCCAAGGTGGCGACGTCCGCCTCGAGCCCGTCGATCACCGCGCGGCTCTGCTTGCCCGAACCGCCGTGGCTCATCTTGAAGGTCACGTCCTGGCCGGTCTTCTGCTTCCAGTAGGCGGCGAAGGCGGGGTTCACCGCCTGGTACAGCTCGCGCGTCGGATCGTAGGAGACGTTGGTCAGCTCGACCGAATTGCCGTCTTTCTTGGCGCCGCCCGAACAGGCGGAGAGCGTGGCGGTCAGGGCCAGGGCGGCGGTCAGGAACAGGCGGCGTTGCATCTCGTGGGTCTCCCTCGTGGGTTGGACGCAGTAAACTCAATTAATCAAGTAGACATTCAATTTGATCTGTTGCGCCCTAAAGCGCGGCTTTCATCGCGGCCGCTCCGGCTGGTCTTTCTGCAGGGTTGCGGAGGCGTGCCGAACGAATCGACCGCCTGCGATTAACCAGGATCAACTAACTCAACTCTTGAAGTAGACAATGACCTGTCGACGAGCCGATGTCAAATCTCGATGAAATGAGTAGACATTGCATCGCCTCAGCGATCGGGTTCGATTCCGACAGTGCGATATCGCGCGGCGATCAGGCGCCGTTCAGCCAGACTGGCGAAAATGGCCGTCTTGCTTTATCGCGGCGCGGGGCCGTGGAGTTCGAATCGGGTGGATCGCCGTATTTTCGTGTCTCTCGCCGCGAGCTCCGTCGCGGCCATGATCCCGTCCGCGGCCTCGGCCGACGTGATGGAAATCGGCGTGGGCGGCCACAGCTGGATCGCCGGCGGACCGCGCGCCGCGGTGGTCGAGGTGGCCGCGCCGGCCAGCGATGGCCAGATCGAAGCCCAGATCGAGGCGGGGCCCGATTCCGCAGCCTATCCTTTGTCCTTCACGCAGATCGGCGACACTGCCGGACCCGCGCAGTGGCAGCCGCGCGTGGCCGAACTCGCCGCCAAGTACGATCTCAGCCCGGCGCTGCTCGAAGCCGTGGTCTGGCAGGAGAGCCGCTGGAACACCGGCGCGGTCTCGCCGGTCGGTGCGCGCGGCCTGACCCAGCTGATGCCGGGCACGGCGCGCCAGATGGGGGTGAACCCGCACGATCCCAGCGCCAATCTCGAAGGCGGCGCCCGCTACCTGCGGCTGCAGCTCGATGCCTTCGAGGGCGATATCGAAAAGGCGCTCGCCGCCTACAACGCCGGGCCGCAGCGCGTCGTCCGCGCCGGCGGCATCCCGGCGATCCGCGAGACGCAGCTCTACGTCTCCTCGATCATGGCGCGGCTCTCCGCGCCGGTCCGCAGATAGTCGCGATGCCGGCGAACCGGTCACCCGTCGCCGTCGTACCGCATTGCCGCAATCGTCACAGTGCTGTCATGTTACTAGCGCAACGGAGCCGCCAGGAGGGCCCCTTGAGTCGTCGATTCTCTAGCCGTGCGTTGCGTTCGCTGCTTCCGTTCCTGTCGTTCGCCGCGCTTTCGGCGCCGGTTTCGGCGCAGGTGCAGGGCGCCGATCCTGCGGGTTCGGGCCCGATCGTCGCGGCGCTGGGCTGGCTCCAGGGCACCCTGCTCGGCAATGTCGCCACCGCGGTTGCGGTCATGGCCGTCGCCGCCGTCGGCTTCATGATGCTGACCGGCCGGATGAACTGGCGCTTCGGCGCCACCGTCATCATCGGCTGCTTCATCCTGTTCGGTGCCGGGGCGATCGTCTCGGGCATCCAGACGGCAGCGGGCTGACCCTCGTGGAACTCATCCGCCACTCCGTCCATCGCGCGCTGACGCGGCCGCAGATGTTCGCCGGCGTGACCTTCAGCTTCTTCGTGATCAACCTGATGGTCACGACCGAACTGTTCCTGATGACCAAGAGCTTCTGGGCGCTGCCCGCCGCCGCGCTGATCCACGGCGTCGGCTATATCGCCTGCCTGCGCGAGCCGCGGGTGTTCGACCTGTGGATCACCAAAGTTTCGCGCTGCCCGCGCGTGCCGAACTTCCGGCACTGGGGCTGCAACTCCTATTCGGCGTGAGGGCCTGACGCGATGGCGAAACCCAAGCTTTCCCTCCCCTGGGCCACCAAGGAAGCCAAGGCCGGCGACCGCCTGCCCTATCGCGCGCTGGTCGACGAGAACGTCGTGCTGCTGCGCGACGGTTCGGTGATGATCTCGCTGCTCGTCCCCGGCATCTCGTTCGAGACCGCCGACGCCGACGAGCTCAACGCCCATACCGCGGTGCGCGAAGTCCTGCTGCGTGCCAGCCTCGACGCGCGCTTCGTGCTCTATCACCACGTCGTCCGCCGCCGTGTCCACGTCGAGCTCGCCGGCGGCTTCGAGGATCCGCTGGCCGCGCATATCGACGCGCGCTGGCGCGACAAGCTCGGCGCGGGCGCGCTGTTCGTCAACGACCAGTTCGTCACGCTCGTGCGCCGTCCCGCGCGCGGCAAGGCGGGCTGGCCCGAACGTATCGGCCGCCTGTTCAAGAACCGCGGCCAGGAAGCGATCGAGGCCGAACCGGGCGACGTGCGCACCCTGCGCTCGGCCGCCTCGGCCATGCTCGCCGCGCTCGGTGCCTATGGCGCGCGCCTGCTGGGTGATTACGAGGGCGGTGCCGGTACCTGCTCCGAAGTGCTCGAACTGCTCTCGGCGCTCTACAACGGCGAGATGCGCCCCGTGCGCCGGCCCGAGGATCACGTCGACGTCGGGCAGATGCTGCCCTATCGCCGGCTGTCGTTCGGGCTCGACGCGCTCGAGCTCAAGGGCGCCCAGGGCACCTCGTTCGGTGCGCTGGTCAGCCTCAAGGACTATCCCGATTCGACCGGCCCGGGCCTGACCGACGCGCTGCTGCGGCTGCCGCAGGAGCTGACCCTGACCGAAAGCTATGCGCCGTCGGACCGCCAGGTCTCGCGCGAGCGGATCGATCTCGCCATCCGCCGGCTCAAGTCGGCCGACGAGGAAGCCGTCGCCGAACGCCGCGAGATGACCGCGGCGCGCGATGCGCTCGGCACCGGCTCGGCGGCTTTCGGCGATCATCACCTGTCGGTGCTCGTGCGTTCGGACCGGCTCGACAGCCTCGACGATGCCGTGGCCATGTGCGCCGCCGCGCTCGCCGATGCCGGCGCGGTCGCGGTGCGCGAGGACACCAATCTCGAGCCCGGCTTCTGGGGCCAGCTGCCCGGCAACGAGGCCTATGTCGTGCGCCGCTCGCTGATCTCGAGCGCCAACATGGCCTGCTTCGCCAGCCTCCACGGCTTCGCCATGGGCCAGGCTTCGGGCAACCACTGGGGCGAGGCGGTGACCCTGCTCACCACGACCAGCGCGACGCCGTTCTTCTTCAACTTCCACGCCGGCGATCTCGGCAATTTCACCGTCATCGGCCCCTCGGGCTCGGGCAAGACCGTGGTGATGAACTTCCTCGCCGCCCAGGCGCAGAAGTACAATCCGCGCATGGTCCTGTTCGACAAGGACCGCGGCGCCGAGGTCTTCGTCCGTGCGATCGGCGGGACCTACTCGCGCGTCGCCGCCGGCCATCCGACCGGGTTCAACCCGCTGGCGCTGCCCGACAGCCCCGCCAACCGCGCCTTCCTGCGCGACTGGCTCGGCGTGCTGCTTGAAGCCCAGGGCCCCGAGGAACTGGCGACGGTCTCGGCCGCGGTCGACGCGGCCTATGCCAACGACGCGCGCCTGCGCCGTCTCACCCACTTCCGCGAGCTGCTCGCCGGTTCGCGCCGCCCCGAGCCCGGCGATCTCGCCAGCCGCCTCGACGCCTGGATCGGCAACGGCGAACACGGCTGGCTGTTCGACAACGAGCAGGATCGCCTCGACCTGACGTCGAAGACGCTCGGCTTCGACATGACCGCGCTGCTCGAGACGCCGCGGCTGCGCACGCCGGTCATGATGTACCTGTTCCACCGCATCGAGGAACGCCTCGACGGCGAGCCGACGATGATCCTGATCGACGAGGGCTGGAAGGCGCTCGACGATCCGGTCTTCGCCGCGCGCATCCGCGACTGGCTCAAGACCTTGCGCAAGCGCAACGCGCTGGTCGGCTTCGCCACGCAGTCGGCGCGCGACGCGCTCGAAAGTCGCATCTCGGCGGCGCTGGTCGAGCAGACCGCGACGATGATCTTCATGCCCAACGCGCGCGCCAGGGCCGAGGACTATTGCGAGGGCTTCGGCCTGACGCAGCACGAGCTCGAGCTGATCCGCACGCTGCCCGCGCAGAGCCGCTGCTTCCTGATCCGCCAGCCCGATGCCTCGGTCGTCGTGCGGCTCGACCTTTCGGGCATGCCCGAAGTGCTCACGGTGCTCTCGGGCCGCGAGTCCATCGTGCGCCGGCTCGACACGCTGCGCGAGACCTATGGCGACGCGCCGGCGGCTTGGTATCCGGCGCTGACCGGCCAGATCTGGCCCGACGACGTGGACGGTGACCCCCTCTGGACCGAGGCGGCCGAATAATGGCCAGCGCCTGCGAGGTCCTGGCGGCAGAAGCGTCGAACGGCGTCGCCTCGGCGCTGCGCGCGGTCGATTGCCTCGCGGGCGAGACCGTCGCTTCGGCTTTCGCACGGCTGTTCGGTGGCGGCGCGGGCGGCGGCGGTGCGCTGCTGCCGGCGCTGACGATCGGCCTCACGCTCTACATCGCCTTCTTCGCGATCAGCCTGCTGACCGGGCGCAGCCGCATCGGCGTCTCGGCGCTGACCCCGCGGATGCTGACCCTGGGCCTGGTGCTGACCTTCGCGACCTCGTGGGTCGCCTATAGCCAGGTCGTCTGGAACCTGACGACGGGCGCGCCCGACGAGATCGCCTCGGTGCTGACCGGTAGCCAGGGTTCGGCGACGCAGATCTTCGGCGACCGCGTCGACCTCGTCTTTGCGGCGATCGCCGAGGCGGCCGATGCCAACAAGGCCGCGACCCCGCCCGCCGCCGCCGCGCAACAGGGCGCCCAGGCGGCCAGCGCCGCGGTCTCGGGCAATTTCACCCCCGCCAACGTCATGTGGCTCGGCGGGCTGCTGCTGCTGCTCGGCACGGTCGGCGTACTCGTCACCGCGCGGATCGCGCTGGCGGTGCTGCTCGCGGTCGGCCCGGTCTTCGTCATCTTCGCCTTGTTCAACGGCACGCGCGGGCTCTTCGTCGGCTGGCTGCGCGGGCTGACCCTGACCGCGGTGACGCCGCTGTTCGTCGTCGTCGGCGGCGGCGTGGTCATGGAACTGCTCGTGCCGGTCGTGGCCTCGCTCCACGGCGTCGAGGGGGTCAACGGCCGCTCGGCGCTGGCGCTGTTCGTCATCGCCTGCGTCCACGTCGCGCTGATGTCGATGATCCTGAAAGTGGCGGGGACGATGGTCTCGGCCTGGCAGGTCTTCGGCCTCGCCAGCAACGATCGCGAGAGCCGCGACAGCATGCCTGCGGCCGCGCCGCTGATGCCGGCCGCAGTGATGTCGCCGCTCATGCCCGCGAGCGGCGCCGCCGCGCTCGGCGGTCGTGCGGCGGCCCTGGTGCCGGCGACGAGCGTCGAAGTGGTGTCGCAAGGTGGCACCGGGGCGGCGTCCGGGAGCTCGTCGAGCCGCACCCACATCACTCAGGTTTCGGGCGGTTCGACCGCGGGCCTGCCGCCGCTGCCGCGCAGCCGCGCGCGCGGTATCGGCAGCCGCTTCGCCGCGCCCCAGTCAACGGGCGGCTCGGGCCGCGCCGGAGGAATGCAACGATGAAGACCCGTCTCCTCGCTCTCGCGCTGCTCGCCGCCACGGCGTCGCAAGCGGCCCACGCCGCCGACGCAAGGCTGACGCAACGGCTCTACAACGCCAACGAGGTCGTGCGCATCGACGGCAAGATGGGCGTCCAGGCGACCGTCGCCTTCGCCGACGACGAGCACATCGAGAACGTCGCCGTGGGTGATGCCGAATCCTGGCAGATCACCCCGAACAAGCGCGCCAACCTGCTGTTCGTGAAGCCGCTGACGGCCACGGCGCGGACCAACATGACCGTGGTGACCGATCGCCACACCTATTACTTCGACCTGATCGCCAATCCGCGCGCGACGGCGCCGGTCTATGCGCTCAAGTTCACCTATCCGGCCGAGCCGAAGGCTGCCGGAGCCGCGGGCGCCCCGGCCGTGGCGCTGACCGATGACGAGCGCGAGGCGCTCGACGCGCAGCCGGTCGATCCCGCACAGCTCAACTTCGCCTGGGCGAGCAAGGGCCCCGCGCGGCTGATCCCGCAGCGGCTCTACGACGACGGCGAATCGACCTATGCGGTCTGGCCCAAGGACGTGCCGATCCCGGCGATCCTGGTGACCAACGAGAAGGGCGACGAAGGCCCGGTGAACTTTGGCGTGCGCGGCGACACGATCGTGATCGACGGCGTCCCCAAGCAGCTCGTCCTGCGCGTCGGCCGCGAGCGCGCGCAGCTCGACTACAAGGGGCCGGGTCCCAAGCCCAAGGCCCAACCACAGGTCCAGACCGCCAGCAACGCCAGCGTCCAAGGGGGACAGCCATGAACCGCCAGCTCGGTACCCGCCGCAATGCCGAGGAATTCGAGGATCCGCGCGACCAGCAGGGCGCCGAGGTCATCGACCTCGCCACGCGTTCGGTGCTGCCGCAGGTCGCGGCGACCAAGCGCGGTTCGGACGGTCTCGGCCTCGCCGCGGGTGTCGCGGTGGTGGCGCTGCTCGGCGGCGTCACCCTGTGGTCGATGAACGCCGCGCGCGAGGATAGCCGGACACCCGCCGTGGCGCCGCAGGCCGCGGTTCCCGCACCCGCCGCGCCGCCGGTCGTGCCGCCGCAGGCGATTACGCCTGCGCCCAATCCCGCTGCGCCGCCGCCGGCTCCTGCGCCCGCGCCGGTCCTCGCCGCGCCGCCGCAGACCGCTGCCAATCTCGCCCCGCGCGCCAATCCCGCGGGTTCGCCCGCGGTCGTGTTCGACGCCTCGGCGTTGCCCGCGGCCTTGGCCGGCCCCGCCGCGGCCGGCGCGCCGGCCGGTGCCGGCAACAGCAACGACGACTTCGCCTCGCGCCTCGGCGTCGGTGGCGGCTCGGGCATGGCCACGGCCACCAAGATGATCGACCCCAAGTCGACCGTGACCCAGGGCACGCTGATCCCGGCAATCCTCGAGACCGCGATCGACACCGACGTGCCCGGCTATGTCCGCGCGATCGTCTCGGCCGACGTCCGTTCGTTCGACGGCAGCCGCGTGCTGGTCCCGCGCTCGTCGCGGCTGATCGGCCAGTACAAGTCGGGCCTCCAGGCCGGGCAGAAGCGCGCCTACGTTATCTGGACGCGGCTGATCCGGCCCGATGGCGTCTCGGTCAACATCGCCTCGCCGGCCGTGGCCTTCTCGGGCGAGACGGGCCTCGCGGGGAAGGTGAACTCGCACTTCTTCGAGCGCTTCGGCTCGGCCATGCTGCTGTCGGTGATCGGCGGGCTCTCGGCGATCGGCGGCAATGCCGGCGTGATCATCGCCGGTGGCGGCCAGTCGGCGGCGGCGGCGGCGGTCGGCCAGTCGGGTCAGATCGGCCCGACGATCCGCGTGCGCCAGGGCGAGCCGATCCGCGTGTTCACCGCCAAGGACCTCGATTTCTCGAAGGTGAAGACCGACTGAGGCGGCGCCCCGCGCAATGATGAAATGGTGGCGTAAATCACAATAGAAGGCGTCGCATTCCGCCTATACACTTCGCTACGTTGCCGCCATCCGACTCGGAAATCGCGTGTCGGGAATGGCTTGGCGCCGAAGGGGGAAGAACAATGGCGGTATCGGATCACGTCGACTTCAATGGCTTCATGGAGGGCGTCAACCGGCGCAATCCCCATCAGCCGGAGTTCGTCCAGGCGGTCCAGGAAGTGGCGGAAGACATCTTTCCGTTCCTCGACAGCAACGAAGAATACCATTCGCAGCAGATCCTGCGCCGCATTGCCGAACCCGATCGCGTGGTTTCGTTCCGCGTCTGCTGGGAAGACGACAACGGCAACATCCGCGTCCAGCGCGGCTGGCGCGTGCAGAACAACAACGCGATCGGCCCCTATAAGGGCGGCATCCGCTTCCACCCCTCGGTCACCGAATCGGTGCTCAAGTTCCTGGCCTTCGAGCAGACCTTCAAGAACGCGCTGACCGGCCTGCCGATGGGCGGCGGCAAGGGCGGCTCGAACTTCAATCCCAAGGGCAAGAGCGTGCGTGAGATCATGCGCTTCTGCCAGTCGTTCATGACCGAGCTCTATCGCCACATCGGCGCCGACGTCGACGTGCCCGCGGGCGACATCGGCGTGGGTGGTCGCGAGATCGGCTACATGTTCGGCCAGTACAAGCGCATCACCAACCAGTTCACCGGCGTGCTGACGGGCAAGGGCCTCGAATACGGCGGCTCGCTGATCCGTCCCGAGGCGACCGGCTACGGTGCGGTCTATTTCCTCGCCAACATGCTCGCGACCAAGGACCAGGACCTCGTCGGCAAGACCGCGGTGATCTCGGGCTCGGGCAACGTCGCCACCCACGCGGCCGAGAAGATCGTCCAGCTTGGCGGCAAGGTGCTGACCCTGTCCGATTCGGGCGGCTTCATCCATGATCCCGACGGCCTGAGCCAGGAGAAGATCGACTGGGTGAAGACGCACAAGACGCACCGCCGCGGCCGCATCGAGGAATATGTCGAGGCTTTCCCCGGCGCCACCTTCACCGCCGGCAAGACCCCCTGGGGCGTGCCCTGCGACGTCGCACTGCCCTGCGCGACGCAGAACGAGCTGCTCGGTGAAGATGCCAAGACCCTGATCGCCAACGGCGTCCAGGCCGTGTCCGAGGGCGCCAACATGCCGACCGACCTCGACGGCGTACACGCCTTCCGCGGCGCCAAGATCCTGTTCGCGCCGGGCAAGGCCGCCAATGCCGGCGGCGTCGCGGTCTCGGGCCTCGAGATGAGCCAGAATTCCGAACGCCGCTCGTGGAAGGAAGAGGAACTGCAGCAGATGCTCAAGGACATCATGGCCGGCATCCACAAGAGCTGCGAGACCTATGGCCGCCAGGGCGATGGCTACATCGACTACGTCAAGGGCGCGAACATCGGCGGCTTCAAGAAGGTCGCCGACGCGATGCTGGCCTTCGGCGTCGTCTGATCGCAGAGCCTTAGAGCGTGAACAGTGAAGACAAGCCGGCGGCGGCGGTGACTACACCGTCGCCGACTGCCTCGACTCCGAGTGCGCCGGTAGGCCCCGCGCGCAATGCCGACGGCTTTTCGATCCAGGCGATCCACCTCGTCCGCACGACCATGCAGGTCAACGTGACGATGAGCCAGATGGCCGACCAGAAGGCCTCGATCCTGATGGGCGCGACCTTCGTCGTCTTCACCATCGCGGTCGGCCAGGCGAGCCGCGGGGACTTTCCCTATGCGCTGATGGTCCTGGCGATCTCGGCCTTCCTCTCGGCGCTTTGCGCGATCGCCGCGGTGCTGCCCTCGTTCCGGCCGCCGCGCCGGCAGAGCTCCGATCGCGAGAACGTGCTGTTCTTCGGTGTGTTCGCCAATCTCAGCGAGGACGAATATGCCGATCGCGTGCTGGCCGCGCTGCGGTCGGACGAGACCGTGTTCCGCACGATGCTGCGCGACATCCACCAGAACGGCGTCGTGCTCCAGCGCAAGAAGTACCGCTATCTCGGCTACGCCTACCGCATCTTCCTCGCGGGGCTGACCCTGACTCTGGTGACCTTCCTGGTCGAGAGCGGTGGGGCGTTGGAGCGGTTGTTCTGACGGTCCACGCAGAAGGCTTTCCCACCTTCCACCGTCGCCCCTGCGAAGGCAGGGGCCCAACCGACCGCGCGCTCACGCACCTTTAGCTGCAGGACGAGAGCTTGGTTGGGCCCCTGCCTTCGCAGGGGCGACGGGACCGGGAAGCAGCTAGCCTCCCGGCTTACTTCACCCCCAGCACACCGGCCTGCTCGCGCAGCAGATCCGCCTTGTCGGGATTGGCCGCGATCGCGTCCCTGAGTGCCTGGCTGGCCTTGTCGGGCTGGTTGAGGGTCATCCGGCTGCGCATCAGCATGACCCAGCCTTCGGGATTCTTGGGCTGCGCCTTGAGCTTGCCCTCGAGCCGCGAGACCATGCCTTCGGCCATTTCGCGCTGTTCGCTCGGCGCCATGGCGGTGGCGGCCTGGAGGTCCTGCGCGGTCGGGCCGGGGATGCCCTGCGCCGCCATCGGCATCTGCGCCATCTGCGGTGGCGTCGTCGGCTTGGGCGCCTTGGCCTGGGCCGCGGCGATGCGCGCGGCGACGTCGATCTTGTTGATCTTGCCAATCTGCTCGATCGTGCGGACGAGGTTGTCGTGCCAGACCGCGTCGCTCGGCGTATCGGCGAGCAGCGCCAGCCAGTCGCCGACCGCGCCTTCGTGATCGCCGGTCAGGTCGCGCTTGACCGCGAGGAAGTAGCGCGAGCGCGGATCCTTGGGATCGAGCTTGAGCGCGCGCTGGAAGGCTTCGACCGCCGGTGGCGGCACGTCGCTGCCGCTGGCCATGGCCCGCGCCTCGCCGAGCGCCGACCAGATCACCGCATTGTTCGGCTCGATCGCGCTGGCCTTTTCATAGGCACCGGCGGCATCGGTATAGCGCTCGGCGACGAAATAGGCCGTGGCGAGCTGGCGCCAGACGCTGACGTTGTCGGGCTCGGACTTGCTGCGCAGTTCGAGCGCCTCGATCGACTGCGGCGCCAGGGCGGCGTCGCTGGCCGTCGCGGCGGGCGTGGAATCGCCCGACTTGCGCATGATCGTGAGGCCCACGGCAAAGGCCGCGATCAGCGCCGCGACCAACAGGGCGATCCTGCCCCACGGCAACTTGCGGGCTTCTGCCCCGTTCACGGCTTGTGTCATCCCGCCCTTCCCGTCATAGTCCGCGCAGCCATTGCGGTGATCCGCTTTGCCGGCGCTGATCCGCGATGTGCGGAAAATCCGCCGATAAAGCAATCGTCGAGACGGATGGGGACCCGGGGGGAAACGGGGTTGGAAACGCGCGTACGCATTGCCGTCATCGGCTCGGGTCCGGCTGGGCTCAGCGCAGCTTCGCGTGCAGCGCAGCTGGGGCTGGCGCATGTCCTGATCGAGAAGACCGACCACCTCTCGGACACGATCTACAAGTACCAGAAGGGCAAGCACGTCATGGCGACGCCCTCGTCGCTGGTGCTGCGTTCGGACCTCGATTTCGAGGCCGGCAAGCGCGAGGTCGTGCTCGGCACCTGGGACGAGCAGACCGCGGGCAACAAGGTCAACGTGCTCTACGAGGCCGAGATCACCGCGATCACCGGCGAGAAGGGCAATTTCTCGCTCAAGACCAAGAAGGGTGACGTCGTCATCGCCGAGACGGTGATTCTGGCGATCGGTACCCAGGGCAATCCCAACCTCGTGCGCTGCCCGGTCGAGGACGGCGCCCAGGTCCAGTACCAGCTCGACGATCCCGGCGAATATATCGACGAGCACATCACCGTCATAGGCGCGGGCGACGCGGGCATCGAGAATGCGATGGGCCTCGCGGCCGACCCGCAGCAGCGCAACAAGGTGACGATCGTCAACCGTTCGGCCGATTTCGCCACGGCCAAGGATGCCAACGTCAAGGCGCTGGTGGCGATGGAGGCCGAGGGCCGCATCACCGTGCTGCGCGAGACCACGGCGTCGCGGATCGACAAAGGCTCGATCACCTTCGACACGCGCGACGGCGAGCTGACCGTCCCCTGCGACCGCGTCATCGCGCGCATGGGCTCTGCCCCGCCGCGCGCCTTCGTCGAGGGCGCCTGTGCCGAGTTCGAGGAGAAGGACGGGCGCAAGGTCATCAAGCCCGGCACCGGCATCGAGTTCACCAGCGCCGACCGCGTCGCCTATCCCAAGCTGTCGCCGGCCTTCGAATCGACCGTCCCGGGGATCTACGTGATCGGCGCGCTGGCCGGCTATCCGCTGATCAAGCACTGCATGAACCAGGGCTACGACGTCGTCGAGTTCATCAACGGCAACAAGAGCCTCAAGCCTGCCGACGAGCCGATCCTGGCCGACAAGTTCGCCAAGCTGCCGGGCAACCGCTCGGTCGACGAATGGCTGACCACCTTCGGCAGCCAGATCGACATCTTCAAGGAGGTCTCGCCGCTCCAGCTGCGCGAGCTGATGCTCGATTCGACCGTCGCCGCCTTCGACGCGGGCGAGGCGGTGTTCGAGCGCAACGAGCCGGGCACCTCGCTTTTCGCGATCGCCGAGGGTTCGGTGCTGGTCGAGATCGACAAGGACGATCCCAGCAAGACCGTGCCGCTGCCGCAGGGCTCGATCTTCGGCGAGGTCGGCCTGATCTCGGGCCGCCGCCGCGGTTCGACGATCCGCGCGGCCGAGCCGACCGTGGTGGTCGAGCTCGCGCGCAACGCCGCGCTCAAGCTGATCTCGACCGTGCCGCCCGCGGGCCGCGCGATCACGCGCACCTCGATCGAGCGCCAGCTGCTGCAGATCTTCGGCTCGGGGCTGACCAGCGCCGACGTCGCCGAAGTGGTCGCGGGGGCCGAGGTCAAGGACGTGCGCGCGGGCGACGTCGTGCTGACCGAGGGCGACACCGGCGACGACATCTACGTGATCCGTCGCGGCTCGATGATCGTCGAGAAGACGATCGCCGGAAAGCCGGTGTTCCTCTCCTACCTGCCCGCGGGCTCCTATGTCGGCGAGATGGCGCTGATCGACGGGCAGCCGCGCTCGGCCACGGTCAAGGCGGCGATCAAGTCCGAAGTGATCCGCCTGCCCGGCGAGGCCTTTGCCCGCCTGCTCGAAAAGAAGCCGCAGCTGCTGGCCAAGGCCCAGGCCGAGATGGCCACGCGCCGCGACGTCAACGCCTTCATCGAGGGGCGCAAGGACATCTTCTCCTCGGTCGTGGACATGTATTCGGAGACCGCGCGCTTCCTCGTCGACAACGGCATCGGCGAGGCGACCGACGTGCTGCTGATCGACGAGACGCTCTGCGTCGGTTGCGACAATTGCGAGAAGGCCTGTGCCGACAGCCACGAAGGCCTGTCGCGGCTCGATCGCGAGGCGGGCAAGACCTATGCCCACCTCCACGTGCCGACCTCGTGCCGCCACTGCGAGCATCCGCACTGCATGGCCGATTGCCCGCCCAACGCGATCAAGCGCGGCCCCGACGGCGAGGTGTTCATCGACGACACCTGCATCGGCTGCGGCAATTGCCAGCGCAACTGCCCTTACGGCGTGATCCGCATGGATTCGGTGCCGCCGCCCAAGCCGTCGCTGCTCGAATGGCTGTTCTTCGGCAAGGGGCCGGGGCCGGGCGAGCCGTCGTACTACTGGCGCAAGAAGAACGCCGTGCCGGGCGAGGAAAAGCCCAAGAAGGCGATCAAGTGCGACATGTGCTCGGGCATCGAGGGCGGCCCCGCCTGCGTTCGCGCCTGCCCCACCGGCGCCGCGATCCGCGTCGCGCCCGAGGCCTTCCTCACCGTTTCTCGGCTCGGGGAGGACAACTGATGGCCAGCCAGCCCGACACTGGCGCACCGGCGGTGACCGCGGCTTCGACCCCGGCCGAAATCCGCGCAGCCGTGCAGAAAGGCCGCCAGACCGGCCGCCAGGCGGTCAGCGATCACGAAGGCTTCCTGCGCCACGCCAAGTTCCGCTGGCTCAAGATCGCGGTGGTGCTCTGCGTGCTGTCGCTGATCGGCTATTTCGGTGCCGACGTGAAACCGCGGCCCAACGGCGGCTCGTGGATGGGCTATACCCTGGGCACGATCGGCGCCTTGCTGATCGTCTGGCTGACCCTGCTCGGCTATCGCAAGCGCCACATGACGCGCGGCGCCTGGTCGCTCAAGGCCTGGACTTCGGCGCACGTCTACCTGGGCCTGTCGCTGATCATCGTCGCGACCTTGCACACGGGCTTCCAGTTCGGCTGGAACGTGCACACCCTGGCCTATACCTTGATGATGCTGGTGATCCTGTCGGGCATCTTCGGGATCAGCGCCTATGCGACCCTGCCGCAGCAGCTCTCGGCCAATCGCGGTGAGATGACCCAGGGACAGATGCTCGACGCGTTGCGTGCGATCGACCGTCAGCTGCACGATGCCGCGCAGCCGCTCGACCGGCACTATGCCGATCTCGTGCTCGCCGCGCTCGAGCAGGATCCGTTCGAGGGCCGGCTGTTCGCGCGGCTCACCGGCCACTATCCGGGCTGCACGACGCGCGCTGCGGTCGAAGGCTTCAACCGCGCCTCGCTGTCCGAGGCGCGTGATCCGACGATCCAGCGCATCGAATCGCTGCTGCAACGGCGGACCTCGCAACTGTCGCTCGTGCGCCGGCACATGCGCATCCGCGGTCTGCTCGAAGTCTGGCTCTACGTCCACGTGCCGGTCACTTTCGCGCTGCTCGCAGCACTCACGGCGCACATCATCAGCGTCTTCTATTACTGGTAGGGGTGCTGGGGGGCATGACTTTCAGGCTTCGAACGATCGACATCACGGCCGATGGCCGGCAGATCGTGCGCGACCGCGACGTTGCCGCCAGCCGGCTGACGATCGGCCGCGCGGCGGAAAACGACATCCATCTGCCCGACCTGGCGATCGACCCGCATCACGCGGCGATCGAACTCAAGGGCGATTTCCTCGAAGCCGTCGCGCTGGGTACGCTGGGCTTCGGCGTCGATGGCGTGTCGAGCCAGGCGACGATGATCGATCCCGCGCGCGGGGCGGAGCTGCGCTTCGGCTCGTACAACCTCACCGTCTCGCGCCCTGATGACCTTGGTGCCGATGTCGCCGCGCTGATCACGATCGCCCAGGTGGCGAGCCAGGATCCGGGCGAGGCCACCGACGAGAAGGCGCGCTTCTCGCTGGCCGGGGCCGTGCCCGGCAAGCGCCGCATGGCCTGGATCTTCGGCGCGCTGATCCTGCTGGCCTTCCTGGCGGTCCCCGTCTTCTTCAACCTGCTGCACCAGGCCAATCCCAAGATCGCGGTGCGCGGCGACAAGGCCTGGAGCGCGGGCGCGCTGAGCCTCGCGCACCATTCGCTCGAGCAGAACTGCACGGCCTGCCACGTCAAGCCGTTCGAACCGGTCAAGGACGCGACCTGCATGTCGTGCCACAAGACCGTGCACGATCACGCCAGCCCGGCGCGGCTGGCCCTGGCGCGCGGCGGCAACGGCCCGCTGGGCGAGCGTCTGCTCTGGGCCGTGGCGCACAGCTTCGGCAAGGAAGGCCCCGGCGCCTGCGCCGATTGTCATACCGAGCACGAAGGCGCGACGCGGATGGCCGCGCCGGCGCAGCAGTTCTGCGCCGACTGCCACGAAAACCTCAAGAGCCGGCTGGCCGATACGCGGCTGGGCAATGCCGCCGACTTCGGCCTGCTGCACCCGCAGTTCACCCCCGTCGTGGTCACCGATCCGATCGCCAACAAGTCGGTGCCGATGTCGCTCGACGGCAACCCGCGCGAGAACAGCGGCCTGGCCTTCCCGCACAAGCTGCACCTCGATCCGCTGGGCGGCGCCGCGCGCATGGCCGCCTCGATCGGGCGCGAGCGCGACTATGGCCGCGCCGGGCTGCAGTGTTCGAACTGCCACCGCCCGACCGAGGACGGCATCCGCTTCAAGCCGATCGACATGGAACGCGATTGCGAGGGCTGCCACAGCCTGGCCTTCGACAACGTCGGCGGCATCGTGCGCCGTCTGCGCCACGGCGACGTCGACCAGATGATCGCCGACCTTGCGGCCTCGGGCTACAATCCGCCGGCTTCGGTCGAGCGGCCACGGCCTGGCCAACTCGGGGGCCAATTCGGAGTTGGTGGTAATTACCACATCTCTTTCGCGCCGCCGCGTTATACCAGCACCACTTTCCAGCAGGCTCTGTCGAAAGAGGGCGTCTGCGGCGAGTGCCATACGCCGACCATGCAGGGCGGCCGGCCCGGGGTCGTCCCGGTGCGGCAGACCGTACGCTTCATGTCGGATGGCTGGTTCAATCATAAGGCGCACGCCCAGGAGAAGTGCACCTCGTGCCACGCCGCGGAAAAGTCCTCGACGTCTTCGGACGTGCTGCTGCCCAACCTGGCGTCCTGCCGGACCTGCCACATGGGCGGGGACGACCGGCGCGCGAAGGTGCCTTCGGGCTGCGCGATGTGTCACGGCTATCACCCCACGCAAGGCGCCCCGCGCGGGACGAAGCTAGACAAGACCTGAGGATCCTGAGCCGATCGGAGAGAGCGAGGCGCGTGTGCTGATCGCCCAGATCACCGACGTTCACATCGGCTTCGATCGGGACAATCCCGACGAGCTCAACATGCAGCGGCTGCGCGCGGTGATCGCGCGGCTGGTCGAAGGCCCCAACCGCCCCGACCTGCTGCTGATGACCGGCGATCTGACCGAGGCGGGCGATCCGGACTCCTATGCGCGGCTGGCCGCGGCGGTCGCCGACTGCCCTTTTCCGGTTCACGCGATGGTCGGCAACCACGACGATCGCGCCGAACTCGTCGCCGCTTTCCCCGACACGCCCAGCGAAGGCGGCTTCGTCCACTATGCGATCGCGCTGGCGGGGCTGCGGCTGATCGTGCTCGATACGCTCGAGCCCGGGCGCCACGGCGGCGCCTTCTGCGCGGCGCGGGTGGCCTGGCTGCGCGATCAGCTCGCGCGTGATCCGGCGACGCCGACCTTCATCGTCATGCACCATCCGCCGATCGAATCGGGCATCACCTGGCTCGATAGCGCCGCGCACGAACCCTGGATCGCGCGCTTCGCCGGCGCGGTGGCGGGCTTCGACCAGGTGCGCGGGATCATCGCCGGCCATCTCCATCGCACGATCCACACGCAGTGGAACGGCCTGTCGCTGAGCGTCTGCCCCTCGACCGCGCCGGCCGTGGCGCTCGACCTCAGCCCGATCGACGAGGACCGGCCCGACAGCCGCGAGCTGATCACCGACGAACTGCCAGGCTATGCGCTGCACCGCTGGGACGGGCGCAACCTGATCACCCATTTCGAAAGCGTGGGCCGCCACGTCGCCCTCGCCCGCTTCGACCGCGCGCTGCAGCCGATGATCAAGGGCATGATGGCCGAGCGGCGCGAGGGTTAGGCTTTCATCTGCAACTGCGATGTAGCCAGCCACCGCTCGCGTTCCGCCATGCGGCGCCCTTCGTGGAGCGCGACGACGTCGAGCCCCGGCTGGCCGAGGATCAGCCGGCGCGGCGGGCTCGGGGCATCCAGCGCGGCGAGCAGTGCCGCGGCACCGTCCTTGGGGTCATCGCCCGCACCCCATTGCGAATTGCCCGCCTCGACCGACAGTGCGCCGAGATCGTAATGCGCCGAGGGCGTGGTCATGCCCATCGACTGCGTGAAATGGGTGGCGAAGGGGCCGAGCTCGGCCAGGGTCACCGCCACGCCGAGCGGTGCGACTTCGGCGGCGAGCGATTCGGTCAGCCCCGCGAGCGCGAACTTCGAGGCCGAGTAATGCGCGAGCGCGGGAAAGCCGATCTGTCCCGCGACCGAGCCGATCATGACGATCTGCCCGCTCCGCCGCGCGATCATCTCGGGCAGCACGGCCTTGGTCATCGCCAGGGTGCCGAAGACGTTGGTCTCGAACATGTCGCGCGCGGCTTCGAGCGAGGCATCCTCGACCGTGCCGAGGCCGCCGAAGCCGGCGTTGTTCACCAGCACGTCGATCGCGCCGAAACGCGCGTTTGCGGCCGCGACTGCGGCGTCAATGCGGTCTGCAAGGGTGATGTCAAGTTCGAGCGCCAGAACCTGCTCAGGCGCTTGATCGACAAGGCTTTTCAGCGTCCCGGGCCGGCGTGCGGTCGCCACCACGCGCTCGCCCCGCGCGATCAGCGCTTCGGCCAGCGCGCGGCCGAAGCCGGTCGAACAGCCGGTGATCATCCAGGTCTTGGCAGGCATCCCGATTCCCCAATTGAGCGTTTGCTCGGACTGTCGGGCCGATCGCGGTGCGCCGTCAATGTGCCTTGGCCGAGGGCTTCGATGGGCTGCCGAAACCCTTGGGTTTGGGGGCGAGCCAGACCACGGCCGCGCAGAGGAAGAACACCGCGGCGGTGATCCAGAAGACGTGGTCGACCGCCAGGGTCGTCGCCTCGCGATCGACCAGGTTCGATATGTAGGCGATCGCCCCCTGGTCGGTGAAACCGGCGCCCGACAGCTGTCGCATCGTGTCGTCGGGCTGGAGCTTGCCGGCGATCTCGCTGCGCGCCGCCTGCTGGGTATTGCCCTGGACCGATAGCACCAGCGCGGTCGCGACGCCCACCGCCAGGGTGCGCACGAAGTTCTGGATTCCCGCGGCCGTGGCGGTCTCTTCCATCGGCACCGAACCGAGCGAGATCGTCGTCAACGGCAGCATGAAGAAGCTCATGCCGAAGCCCTGGATCAGCTGCGGTGAGGCGAGCGTCCAGAAATCGCTCTCGCTGGTCCAGTGCGCGCGCATCAGCGCCATGCAGCCGAGCCAGGCGACCGACAGCGAGACCAGCAGCCGTGCGTCGATCCCGCGCGCCAGCGCCTTCGACGCGAGCTGCGAGGTGGTCAGCGCGGCCAAGGCGGTGCACGAGGTGACGAAGCCCGCGAGCACCGCCGGATAGCCCATCGAGCTCTGCAGCCACTGCGGGATCAGCACGATGCTGGCGAAATAGGCGCCGAAGCACAGCGACAGCGCGATGACGCCGAAGGTGAAGCCGCCGTGGCGGAACACGCGCAGGTCGACCACCGGATGCTCGTCGGTCAGCTCCCAGATCAGGAAGGCGACGAAGCCGACGGCGGCGAGGCAGGCCAGCGCGACGATCAGCGGATCGTCGAACCAGTCGTGCTCGCGGCCGATGTCGAGCATCAGCTGCAGGCTGCAGACCCAGGTCAGCATCAGGCACAGGCCGACAACGTCGATCGGCAGCTTGCGCGTCGGCGTCTCGGCCGCCGGCAACAGCGTCCGCGCGGCAAAGACGCAGCCCATGACCAGCGGAATGTTGATCAGGAAGATCCAGTGCCACGAGGCGTTGTCGCTGATGAAGCCGCCGACGTTGGGGCCGAGCGCCGGGCCGAGCATCGTCGTCATCGCGGCGAGCAGCATGGCCTTGGGGCGCTGCTCCATGGGGAAAATCCGCAAGAGCAGTGTCTGCGCGAGCGGCATGACGAGCCCGCCGCAGAGCCCCTGCGCGACGCGGCAGACGACCATCATCTCGAGCGTGACCGACGATCCGCAGAGCAGCGAGAACAGGCCGAAGCCGCTCATCGCCAGCAGGTACATGCGCAGCGAGCCCCAGCGTCCGGCGAGCCAGCCGGTCAGCGGCACGGTCACCGCCTCGGCCACCGAATAGGACGTGATCACCCAGGAGCCCTGGTTCAGCGACACGCCAAGGCTGCCGGCGATGTGCGGCACCGAAACGTTGGCCACGGTCATGTCGAGCACGACGATGAAATTGCTGAAGGCCAGCACCAGCGCGGCCGGCCAGAGCCGCGCGGGCGACAGCAGCGGCTGCGCCCCAAGAGCGGACGAAGGAGCGGGTTGACTGGCCATCGGCGCGGTCCTGGCGCCGTTACTTCCGGTAGGCCGCGGGCACCCAGGCCGACATGTCGACCTCATCGGTGACCTTGAAGGGCACGCCCTTGCCGGTCATGAACAGCTTTTCCATCTCGGGCCGGGTGAAGGGCCGCGAGCCGAGGCGGCCGAACACGGCGATCTGGCCGCCGGTCTCATCGACGCCGCGGTCACGATCGAGCCCCTTCGACAGCGCCAGCGCCGGCGAGGGGGTCTTGGCCCAGGCGATCAGCTCGGGCTTGGGCGCGGGCGAGAAGCCGTAGAAGTTCGGCTGGCTCGACGGCGAGGTCAGCTGGAGCACCTTGAGGCCGTTCCGCCCGTCGGCGACATAGGCGAACAGCGAGGCGTTGGTTGAACCGACGATCACGTCCTCGGCGTCGTTGAGCTGCCCGTCGAAGGTGACCTTCTGGTAGATCGTCGGCGCCTGCGGGCGGGTGATGTTGACGATCACCAGGCCGTCGCGCTTCGCCGCGACATAGGCATAGGTGCGCGCCAGATAGACGCGGCGGGCGTCGGCCAGCGGCACCGTCGCGGTCGGCTGGTGCACCGGGTTGGCGAGCTTGGTCACGTCGAACAGTTCGAGCCCGTTGGCCGTGGTCACCCACAGGTAGCGGAACTGCACCGCCGTCGCGCGCGGATCGCTGAGCGGGGTGACGCTGGTGATCTCGGGCGCGAGGCAGGTCTCGTCGCGGGTCAGCTCGCAGGGCGTCTCGCGCGACCAGGGCTTGGTCAGGTGGACCGTAACCAGCGCCTTGTCGGTGACGATGTAGGCATAGTCGCCGGCGAGGGTGATGTGCCGCGCGCCCGTAAGCGCGCCGTCGGGATTGAAGGTCAGCGCGCGCTTGAGGTCGTTGTTGCGGAACTCGCCGTCGGCGAAGGTGTCGACATTGACCGCGATCAGGCCTTCGACGCTGTCGGTGACGAAGGCGTAGTTGTAGATCGGGCTGAACGGCTGTTCCTGGTTCATCCGGCGCAGCTCGGGCGTGCTGCGCGTCGGCGCGATCGCCTGGTTGGTCGGGATCGCCATGCAGGTGGCGTTCTTGGTGCTCACCGAATTCTTCTGGCCGAGCGGCGAGAACGGCGCCGAGATCACCGAGTCGGCGAAGCCCTTGTTGCCGATCGAGGCGATGTCGTAGACCTTGAAGCCGCCGCGGCCCTCGGCGACGAACATGTATTCACCGCGCATCTGCAGGCAGCCGACCTTGTCGCGCGTGCCCTGGACGACGTTGCGGAATTGCTCGAGCGCATGGGTCTCGCCCGACAGCTTGCGGTCGAAGGTCTTGCCGCGCGTCCAGTTCTTGAGCTCGCGGCCGTTCTGCTCGACGTGGAGCTTGTAGAAGTCGGGATAGGCGTACTTCTGGAGGTAGGAACCGATCACTGCCTGCGGCTCGTCCCATTCGGTGACGCGCACCGCCTCGAACCCGCCTTCGAGGCCGGTCCAGGCGTTCATGCCGACGAAGTTCACGAAATTGGTGCCGAGCAGCATGACCTGCGCCATGATCGCGTTGTTGTCGTCCTTGTCCGACAGGTGGCAATCGGTGCAGGTCTTGGTCTCGTTGAGGCGGACCGTGTGCGGGAAGTGCGGCGCGAAGGCCTGGCTCGAGAAGCCGATCGCCGAGATCGGCGGCTGCTGGATGTAGATGCGCTCACGGTTGACGTTGGTCGAGGACAGCACCAGCGCCGAGGTCGAACGGATCGGCGCAGTCTGGTTGCCCTTGGTCGTCATGTGCTTGCCGAGCTGGAACATCTCGTCGCGTGCCACCTGCGGGTTGTAGGTCGCGAAGTTTCGCGTCTCCTCACCCTCGTAGTGGTGCATCGTGGTCTTCCAGTTCGCCTCGATCGGCAGGTGGCAGCCGCCGCAGCTCGTGGTCCACGACAGGTGGCAGGTGAAGCAGGCGACCTCGTCGGTCTTGTGCGCGCGTTCGGACAGCGGCACGCCGGGGCCGAAGGCGAACTTGCCGTCTTCGGCACCCTTCGCGCTCATCAGCTTGGCGCGCGCGGACTTCGGATTGAAGTTGGGCGAGGTCGGGTCGACCGCATCCTTGACCAGGCTGACCTGCCACGAGAGCCGCGGATCGACGATCGAGCGCTGGATCAACACCTTGCGACCGAAATTGTCGGTGGACCACTCGAAGCGACGCTGGCCGTCGCCATTGCGCAGCAGCGCCAGGTTGGTGCCCTTGGGCGGCGCGGCCGGGCCCGAGGTCAGCAGGGTCGGATACTCGTCGGCCGTGCCGTGGCAGTCCTTGCAGCCGATCTCGACGGCATTGGCGACCTCGCCATAGATCAGGCCGTTGCCGTGGCTGTCCTGGCCATAGTGGCAGTCGGCGCACTGCAGGCCCTTTTCGGCGTGGATGTCCATCATGTGGACGGTCTTGCCGGGGTTCACGCCGACATCGACGAACTTGCCTTCGCCCGCCTTGCGCCACTTCTCGGGATCGTTGGGATCGACGATGTGCGCGGTGTCGGTGCCCCAGGTCGCCATGTTGCCTTCGGCGTCGAGCAGGTTGCCCTCGCGGTCACGCTTGAAGATGCCGCGGAAGTTCCAGCCGTGGCCGTGATAGTCGGCGAACTGCGTGTCCTTGGCGGTCTCGTTGACGTCGTAGACGTTGCGCAGGAAGTCGATGTCGCCCCACTTGCCGCGCGGCGCCGCGCCTTCGGGATTGCGCTCGTTGATCTCGCGGACCTGCGCCGCGGTCGGATAGAGCTGTTTCTCGGGCCACATCTTCGGCGCGTCGGACTCGTAGTCCCACATCGTGTAGCCGAGGTACGAGTTCAGGAAGATGTTCGGCTGGTGCATGTGGCAGTTCATGCACTGCGCGGTCGGGATCGCGCGGGTGAAGACGTGCTGCAGCGGGTGGCCTGATTCCTTCTCGGGCGCGGCCTTCTCGTCACCATGCCCGTCGCCGTGCTCGCCCTCGTGGCCGGTCTTCAGCGCGCCGTGGTCGCTGCCACCGTGCTTCTCGCCATGACCGTGGCCGTCGTCGTGCTGGAGCTTGTTGGCGATCGTTGGGTCGACCGTGATCGTCTGGCCGTCGCGGCCGAGCGAGGCGTAGATCAGGCTGTGCCGCGGCTCGCGATCGTTGGCGTAGATCACGTGGCAGCTGGTGCAGCCCGAATGGCGATAGTCGCCGGGCTGGTCGTTGGTGCCCATGAACCAGGTGTAGGGATCGTTGAGGCGCGTCTTGTGGATGTTGAGCACGGGGATCGACACGCGCAGGCCGGTGCCCGGGCCGCGGCTCGACTGCTTGAGATCGGGGCGGCCGGGTTCCTCGAGGCGCTGGATCGAGCCCGTGGGATTGGGCAGGCCGACCTCGGCGAACTGGGTGGCGATGTTGCGGCCGCCGCGTTCGAACACGCGGAACACGTCGCCCGGCGGAATCACGTTCCAGCGCGGCAGCGGATAGAGCTCTGCCAGCGCGCCGCGCGCCTTCTGCGCCTCGGTCAGCGTACCCGGGGGGCTGCCCGGCGAGACGATCTTCGCGGCGGCGCCGTCCTTGGTATAGGCCTCGCCGAAGATGTAGCTTTTGAACGGCACGATGCCGTTGTTGTAGGCCGCGCCGCCGAACAGCATGGCGCCCGTGGCCATCAGCGAGCGCTCGGCCGCCTCGATCACCGGCAGGTGGCAGGCGCCGCAGGAATCGCGCGCCACGCGGTAGTCGCCGGGATTGACGAAGCGGACGAATTCGGGGCTCTCGCGGTTGAGCAGCGTGTAGGAGCGCTTGGGATTGGCCGACGAGGGATAGTGCCAGCCCTCGGGATACTTGGGCAGGACGTGCGCCTTCTCCATCGCCGCGCGGTTGAACGCGCTCTCGTAGCCGAGCTCGGGCTTGCCCCAGGCGGCGCGGCTGACCGCGTCGCCGCCGTGGCAGTCGGTGCAGCCGAGCTGGACCGCGTCGGTCACGTGCATCGTCGGCGCGTCGGTCTTGACGTGGCACGACAGGCAGCCCTCGGACTTGGCGAGGACCATGGCCGGGGTCTGCTGTGCCGGGGCGGGGCCCATGCGGACCTTGGAATAGTCGCGCATGACGGGCTTTTCGCTCTCCGACGCGCGCGTCAGGCTGGCCGGAACGATCGCCAGGACCAGCAGGCCCAGCAGGAGAAGGAGGGGTCTAACCAGCCGCATCAGTAGCTCAGGATCACGTTGGCCAGCACCGAGTAATAGGCTCGGTTCCGGTCGAAATTGGTGAAGAGATCGCGGAAGCCGCCACCGGGGCGCAGGGTCGCGGCGGACAGGCGGAACACCAGGTTCTGGGTCGCCTTGGGGCGCCAGACCGCGGCGGCCGACAGGTCCCAGCCGATCGCCTTGGGGATCGAGCCCTCGCTACGCAGGGTCGACAGCACCTTGGTGTTCTCGAACCACAGGTGGTTGGCATTGGCCGAGATGCGCAGCTGCGGGGTGATGTCGAAATCGCCGCCGGCGCCGAGCAGCATCGTGCCCGGATTGATGAAGTTCGACTGGCCCTGGTCCTTCGACGAGCGCAGCGAATTGAGAATGCCGTTGCGGCCGTTGAGGCTGATCGCGCGACCGCCGCCGATGAAGGGCACCGACTGGCGAATCCAGTACGAGGTATCGGCGCCGGCGAAGACCGGGTTCTCGAAGATCGCGTCGAAGCCCTTCTCGGTATCGTCGAACGGATCGTCGTCGCCGCTGGCAAAGAGCCCCGACAGGCGGAAGCGCATCCAGTCCTTGTCGTAGCTGAGCTCGGCCGCACCGAACCAGGCGCGGATCTCGGCCGGGCGGCCGGTGAACACGTTGTTGCGGTCCTCGCCGAGCGCGGCATAGCCGAAGGCGGTCAGGTTCAGGCGGCCGAGGCGGCCGTCGACGCCGTAGCCGATATAGGCGACGTCGTAGTCGCGGCCCTTGAGGTTGCCGATCAGTGCCGGGCGCACGGGGAAGCCGTTGTCGTCGATCTCGACGTCGCCGCCTTCGCGGTTGATGTTGACCGTGGCCGACAGTTCGCTGGTCAGGCCGACGAAGGGGAAGTCCTGGCGATAGAGGTTGGCGTGGAAGATCCAGTCCTTGCGCAGGCCCTGGGTCACGTCGTTGAGGCCCGAATTGGTGTCCTTCTCGAGCCGCCACCAGGCCGACAGGTTGTATTGGAAGCGGTTGTTGTCGCGGTTGCCGAACAGGCGGATACCGAGCTGGTTGTCGTTGAACAGGAAGCCGCGGAAGTCCGCCTGGAACTGCTGGATGCCGACGCGGATCGAGTGGAAGTCGTAGCGGTCGGACGAGTTGTGCAGGTGATAGTCGATGAAGGCTTCCTGCACGCCGAGGAAGTCATCGAAGCGGGTGCGACCGCGCGACGGCTCGACGTAGAGGATGCGCCGCTCGGGCACCCGCACGTAGTTCATGTTGTAGGCGAGGGTGACGCGGTATTCGATGTCGGGCGGCTTGTAGGCGGTCTGCCCCTTGATCAGCGCGACGCCGCCGATGAAGGTCTGCGACAGCACGAGGCTGGAGTCCTTGCCGAACACGTCGTTGCTGCCCGGGCGCTCGGGATACTGGATGCCCACCGGGATCGGGAAGGTGCGCGGCTCGACCACCGTGTCCGAGATCAGGTTGGCGACGAAGAACCAATCCTCGCCCTTGATCGGCAGCCACTTGACCTTTTCGCGGTCGATCGGCCGATCGCCCTTGTAGGTGTTCTGGTGGTAGGGATCGAACCAGCGTTCCTTGACCACGCCCAGCGACTGGATCAGGCGCCAGCGATCGGGGATCGGCACCTGGTCCGCGGGAAAGGCCTCGGGCGGCGGCGCGCGCAGGGCGCCCGCGTTTTCCTGGGTGATCCGGTCGGGCAGGCGCGGGTCCTGGCCGGGACGACGGCGGCCCTCGATCTTTCCGGAATCGACATCGACGGGTGCGGGATCGATCCCCGGCGGCGCGATGATGTTAGGCTCGGCTGCGGTCGCTTCGGCCGCTGCCGGTACGGCGTCCGGCGCAGGCGCCGCTGCCGCATCGGGCGCCGGCTCGGCCGGAGCCTCGTTCGCGACGGCTGCGCTGGCGGGCTGGGCCAGCAGGAGCGGCAGCGAGAGCGCCAGGGCCGTCATCAGAAGCCCTCGCAGACGTTCTGTTGCGGCGTGTCGATGAACGGCGCGAAGGGGCAGGCGATGAAGGTCAGCCGCTGGCTGCCGCTGCCCACGGGCACGACGATCGTATCCGAACGGATCGCCGGGGCCGGCGGGCCGAGGCTGTTGCCGAGCTTGAGCCCGGCGTTCACCAGGCCGAGGAAGGCGATCATGTCGCTCTGGTCGTCACCGTCGCCCGAGGCGGCGATCGCGCCGATCAGCTGCCCACCACGGTAGATCGGCACGCCGCCGCCGAACAGGGTGATGCCGTTGTTGATGCGGTTGCGCGCGGTCGCGGGCACGATCGGGCTCTGCGAGCAGGTCTGCGGCACGTCGGTCGGTCGTGCGCCGAGGATCCACTCGATGTGACGGATGATGTCGGGGGTCACCAGCTTCGACTGGAGCCCCGTCGAGAAGATAGAGAAGCGCGATTCGGGAACCGACAGAGGCCCGTTCGGGCGCCCGGCCTCGCCATCGGGGAAGTTGGGGCGCGACAGGTTGCCGATCGCGCGGCCCGAGAAGGCGATCTTGCCCGTCAGCGCGGTCGCATCGTTGAGGAAGGTGCGCGTCGCCGCCAGGAACGGCGCGACGGCCGGATCGCCGTTGGCGGTGAGGTCGGCGGCGGCGACCGGGTTCGAGAAGAACATCGCCGTGCGCGCCTTCTGCGGCACGGCATCGATCGCGTCGACCAGCGCGTCGGGACCGCGGACCAGGCCCAGGACCTCGCCGTTGGTGTCGACCACGACGATCGTGTTCTGCGCGCGGTTGTCGACCGGGCGGCGCACCTGCGCGCGGGCGCGGCGCTGGATGTTGAATGCCTCGACCAGCAAGGTGCGCACCTCGTTGGCGGTCAGCGGCTGGGTGACGGAGCCGGCGTCGGTGCCGGCCTTGGGCAGGTAGCGCGTGTTGCCCTGGCCGTCGCTGACCACCCAGATGTCCGGATCGTTGTAGCCGTCCGAGGCCTTGGCCGGGCGCACGCCCGATTCCTCGGCGCCGTAGACCGCGCCGGCGACGATGCCGGTGGCCGCGTCGAAATAGCCGCGGACCGAGACCAGCGCGCCGACCACGCCGTTGATCGACGCGAAGCTGGGCACCGACGAGGCGCTGCTCTTGAAATCTGCCGACGTGGCTTCCGAATAGCGCAGCAGGGTGCCGTCGATCGAGATGCGATCGGCGCGAATCTCGTCCTTGGGCTCGAAGCCGCGCGTCGCGGCGAGCGCGACGGTTTCCTCGCGCAGATCGGCGTCGCGTTCGCGGTATTCGCTGTCGAAGCCGTAGATGCCGTCGCCCACGACGGCGACCGAGCCGACCACGGCGCCGTCCTTGTAGAGCGGGAAGGCGCCGGCATCGGCGCCGACGCCCAGCGGCCCACGGTGCGTGCCCGCGAGATTGCCCGGCACGCCGACGCCGAGGAAGCGGCGCGACACGTCCGAACAGGGCAGCTGGCTCAGCTGGACCGAGAACAGCGCGCCGCTCTCGAAGCCTTTGGTGATCGCCGAGGGCGGGAAGTTGGCCTGGACGATGTCGTTGGCGGTGCGGCTCGAGAAGGCGCCGCCGACCGACGAGAAGTAGGACGAGGTCAGCGCCTTGGAAATGCCGCCCGCCAGCGCGGCGGGCGCCGGCAGGTTGAGGTTCTGCAGGTCGGTGCTGTTGCCATCGGGCGCGGGCGGGGTCTTCAAGGTCAGGTCGGCGCCGGTCATGGCGAAGACCGCGAGCACGTTGCCGACGCGGTCGATCACGACGAAGCCGGCCTTGAAGTTCTGCGCCTGGGCCTCGGCAACGCCCTGGGCGATCACCTTCTGGATGTCGGCGACGGTCAGGTTGGTCGCGGCGGGCACCTGGAACACGCTGCCCGTGGTCGGGGTCGGCGTGGGGCTCTGCGTCGCGACTGGGGTCGGCGTGCCGCTATCGCTGCCGCCGCAGGCGGCGAGCAGCAGCGAGGTCGTCGCCAGCAGGGTGCCGGCGGCCTGCGCGGTCTTGCGCCGGAAGATCCGCATCAGCGCAGGCTCCGGATGGCGCCGGCGGCCTGTCCCAGCGCGGCGCGGAAGCCGGCGGGGTCGTAGGTCGTCGGGCTGGCGACCGCGGCATAGGCGCGGTTGATGTTGGCGCGGATGCCGGCGGCGGCGCCGACCGTGACGCGGCCCTGGCGGACCATGGCGTTGAGCAGGGTGTCGACCGCCATCACCGCCTGGGCCGAGCCGGTATAGTCGGTGAAGCGCGGCGCGATCACGCGGCCGGCGATCGCGTCGACCACGGCGAAGGCGCTGTCGGCGCTGCCCTGGCGCGCGGCCAGCGCGCTCGACAGCGAGGCGGCGGCGGCGCGCAGCTTGCCCGCGGCGGCGACCGCCTGCGGCCGGCCTTCGCCCATCGCCGCGTGGAAGCTGCGGCTGGCAGCATCGAAGGCGCCCGCCTGGCCCGGGGCCAGCACCTGCGCGACGGCCGAGAGCATGATGATGTTCTCGTCGTTGTAGGGCGGCAGGCCGAAGGTCATCGGGCGGCCCGGATTGGTCTCGAAGGTGCGCGCGCGGTTCGGCTGGTCGTCGATGCTGCGGTGGCATGAGTGGCAATCGTAGAAGTAGAACTCGGGGAAGATCCCCTCGCTGGCGAACTGCGGCTGCTGGAACAGCGACAGCGAGCGCTGCACGGCCTCGGCCTGGCCGACCGCCCAGAGCCGCACCGAATCGTCGCGGCCCTTGCGCTGGCGATAGTCGGCGTCGTCGTCCCAGTGGCGCTGGAGGTCGGAGAACAGGTCGAGCTCGAAGGCGACGCGCGGGTGGCCCGCGGCCATCATCGAATGGCTGACGAACTGGCCGGTCTTGGCGCTGCCGAAGTGGCAATCGAGGCAGACCGAGGCGCGCGCCTTGGGATTCTCGAGCGGGATCATGCCCTGCGCGATGTTCGAGACGTGGGTCGCCGGCACGGCATAGTGCGATGAGATCCAGCCCGAGGCGGCGCCGTGGCACGATTCGCAGCCGACGCCGTCGGTCAGCTGGAAACGCCCGCCGCGCTCGCCCGGTCCGGGATTGGTCGCATGGCAGCCAAGGCAGGCCGAGGCGCTCTCGGCCTTGCCCAGACCCAGCGCCGAAAGGATCTTCTGGCCGCGCGGGCTGGTCAGTGCGGCATAGGCGCGGCTGTGCGCGCCGCCTTTGCTCGAAGGCTCCTGCCACTGCATGAGCTCATCCTGGCGGACGACCTTGCCGTCGCCCTCGCTGCGGCCGTGGCAGGTCGAACCGGCGCAGCTCGCGACGCCCTGGAAGGTGCCGCCGGCCCAGGCGGCGGAGGCCAGCAGAAGCGCTGCCAGCAAGGTCAGAATCGCCACGACGCGCAGGGGCGCCACGGCGCGCCGCCCGGTCGCTACGTTCTGTACCGCTGCCCTCATCATGTTTTCACCCCCCGGTGCTGCGCGAAGCCGCTCCGCTACATCTTCAAGTTGTTACCGTCTTATTGCAGACGACGGCGTCGACCCGTGTGATGAAGCGCACAGTTCCTTGCGCATTGCCTGGCTTTTCTCGCGCCGAGCACACTTTCGTCAAGCAATTCCGACGCCTTGCACGGTTCTTTTCGCTTCGCGCCGCGGGCACGTTTGCCCGCGCCTCGTTTCGCGCTAAGGCGACGCGATGGACAAGATCATCATTCGTGGCGGCAATCGCCTCGCCGGTACCCTGCCCGTCTCGGGCGCCAAGAACGCCGCGCTCACCCTGCTTCCCTGTGCCCTGCTGACCGACGAGCCGCTGACGCTGCGCAACCTGCCGCGGCTCGCCGACATCGACGGCTTCCAGCACCTGATGAACCAGTTCGGCGTCTCGACGACGATCGCCGGCTCGCGTCCTGAGGACTTCGGCCGCGTCATGACCCTGCAGGCGACGCGGATGACCACGTCGATCGCGCCTTACGAACTGGTGCGCAAGATGCGCGCCTCGATCCTGGTGCTTGGCCCGATGCTCGCGCGCATGGGCGAGGCAACCGTGTCGCTGCCGGGCGGCTGCGCCATCGGCAACCGCCCGATCGACTTGCACCTCAAGGCGCTCGAAGCGCTCGGCGCGACGATCGAGCTCGCCGCCGGCTATGTCCGCGCGATCGCCCCCGACGGCGGCCTGCCCGGCGGGCGCTACTCGTTCCCCGTGGTTTCGGTCGGCGCGACCGAGAACGCGCTGATGGCCGCGGCCACCGCACGCGGCAAGTCGACCCTGCACAACGCCGCGCGCGAGCCCGAGATCGTCGACCTGTGCAACATGCTCGTTGCGATGGGCGCGCAGATCGAAGGCATCGGCACGTCGGATCTGACGATCCACGGGGTCGACCGGCTCCACGGCGCGACCTATCGTGTGATGTCCGACCGTATCGAGGCTGGCTCCTACGCCTGCGCCGCGGCGATCACCGGCGGCGAGGTCACGCTCAAGGGCGCCGTCATCGAAGAGATGGAAGCGACCGTCCAGGCGCTGCGCGATGCCGGCGTCAGCGTCGAGCCGCGCGACGGCGGCATGCATGTCGCCGCCGACGGCCCGCTGCGCGCGGTCAACCTGTCGACCGCACCCTATCCGGGCTTCGCCACCGACATGCAGGCGCAGCTGATGGCGCTGCTCTGCCGCGCCGACGGCGCTTCGGTGCTGACCGAAACGATCTTCGAGAATCGCTACATGCACGTGCCCGAGCTCAACCGCATGGGCGCGCGCATCGAGACCTCGGGCCGCACCGCGATCGTCCACGGCGTGCCCAAGCTGACCGGCGCCGAAGTCATGGCGACCGACCTGCGCGCCTCGATGAGCCTGGTGATCGCCGGTCTCGCCGCCGAGGGCGAGACCCAGGTCCACCGGCTCTATCACCTCGACCGCGGCTACGAGCGGCTCGAGGAGAAGCTGGCGCTGATCGGTGCTGAGATCGAACGCGTCGGGGGCGACTGATCCGAGAACCAAAACCGCGCCGGCGCGTTTGAAGGGCAAACAACGAGGAGTTTGCTCTGATGGGTTTGCTTCAGATCGCTTTCGCCGGTGCGGTCGGTTACGGCCTCTACCGCTACGCCACGCGCGAAAAGGAACTGCGCCGCGCCGCTTTCGCCAGCGGCGAATCGACGCCAGGGCCGGTCGAGGTGCGCAACGCCGGACCCGATTCGATGCGCAGCGATCCGCCCGAATGGGACAAGGTCGACGAGGCTAGCGACGAGAGCTATCCCGCCAGCGATCCGCCGGCCGCCAACCGCTTCAACTGACGTCTAAGCCTCACTCGCCAGGCGATCGGCCAGCCACAGGCGGATCGCGCTGGCGAGCCCTGGCGGCGTTTCGGCCGCGATCCGCTCGACGTCGATACGCGCCACCAGCGCATTGAGCGGCACGCCTTCCGCCTGCGCCGCCTGCTTCAACAAGTCCCAGAACAGCGGTTCGAGGCTGATCGAAGTCTTGTGACCGGCAATCTCGACCGATCGCTTCACGGGCGGGTGGTAAGGCGTGCTCACCAGTTCAATACATGTGCTGGCCGCCGTTGATCGACATCGTCGAGCCGGTCACGAAGCCGGCTTCCTCCGAGGCGAGGAAGGCGACGCCGCGGGCGATTTCCTCGGCGTGGCCGAGGCGGCCGACGGGGATCTTGGCGACGATCTTCTCGAGCACCGGTGCGGGTACCGCGGCGACCATGTCGGTGTCGATGTAGCCGGGCGCGATCGCGTTGACCGTCACGCCGAACTTGGCACCTTCCTGGGCGAGCGCCTTGGTGAAGCCGTGGATGCCCGACTTGGCCGCGGCATAGTTGACCTGGCCGTACTGGCCGGCCTGGCCGTTGATCGAGCCGATGTTGATGATCCGGCCCCAGCCGCGGTCGCGCATGCCGGGGAAAGTGGCCTTGGCCATGTTGAAGCAGCCGCCGAGGTTGATGCGCATCACCTCGTTCCAGTCGTCGAAGCTCATCTTGTGAAGCACGCCGTCGCGCGTGACGCCGGCGTTGTTCACGACGACGTCGATCGGCCCGAAGCGCGCGGCGATGTCGACGCAGTTGTGGAAGGTGGTCTCGTGGTCGCCCACGTCCCAGCGCACCGCCGGAATTCCCGTCCGATCGGTGAAGGCCTTGGCCTTCTCGACGTTCCCCGCATAGTTCGCGACCACGGTGAAGCCCTGTCCCTGGAGAACCAGCGAGATCGCTTCGCCGATGCCCCGGGTCCCGCCCGTCACGACTGCCACACGCGCCATATTGAATCCTTCTTTTGTTGCGCTCTCCTCATGAAGAGGAATGCGTCGGATCCCGCCCGAAGGCAATCCAGGCCGGATCGCGAAGGCGCTATTCGGTCGAATTTATGATGGCGTGATGACGATTTAGGCGCGGGTTGCGTCCGATCCGGCGCCAACCGGCGATGGCGTGAACGATCGCCTCAGAACTTGAACTGCGTGCCGACGTAGACCGCCTGGTTGTCCTGCTTGCCGTCGGTCAGCGGATGCAGACGCTCGCGCTCGGACTGCGAATAGCGCACGCCGGCGGTGACGTTGAGGTTGCGCGTCAGGCGGTACGAGCCGCCGACATCGACCTGATCGTCGCCGTCGCCGGCGAAGGTTCGCGGGGCGCGGCCGGCGGCCTGACGCTCGTCGACGACGATACGGGGGCGCAGGCGCGAGGCCGGATCGGCGCCCGTGCCGCCGCTCGAGGCGATGGTGAACTTGCTGAGATCGGCGAGATCTGGCTTGCGGCCTTCGGTCGGCGGCACCAGGCCTTGCGCGAAGTTGTGGTAGCCGCGCGACACGCCGAGGTTGAACGCGGTCGGCGCGATGCGCAGCGGGGCGGTGCCGACGTCGGCCAGATGCGGAACGCGGATGCCGCGCACGGAGATCATCTGCGGCGCGCCCGAATCGACGCGCACGGCCACGGTCACCGAGCGGTCGGGCCGGTTCGGCGTGCCCGCCGGGGTGAACGGATAGAGCGGACCCTTGGCCAGCGAACGGATCGGGATCGCGCGTGCCAGCCGCGGCGGCGTACCGCTGGAATCGATCCCCTGCAGCGCGCTGGCGCCGGCGGGGGCGAACTGGGCTTCGAAATCGGTGGCGAAGGCGAGCACGGCGCTGGGCAGGGCCAGCAGCGAAACCGCACCGGCCAGCCAGAGACCGGCTGTCATGCCGCTCTTCGATCCGCTGGCCATCTTACTCCCCTCTTCAACCCTGGCAGCTCAAACCTCGCGCCGGACTTTGCCTCGGCCGCGACCTAGACTGCAGCGCGAGACTCGCGCAAGCAACCTTAACACAAGCTGAGACCGGCCGACAGCATTCGCCGTTCAGCGGGCGTTTAGCGGCGCGCGGACAATGAGGCCGCACTTGCCGCGCGGCGCGGCGCGGCTATAGAGGCTCAGCGGCGCGGGCTAAGGCCCCCAACTTCGCTCAGGGTTTTGGGCTCTAGGATTTGGAAACGACGATGACGGCCAGCATTGTTACCGGCACTGATACCGGTCCCTTCTCTTCGCGCTGGATTGCGCGCGCCGGCGTGGCCGCGATGATCGCGCTCGCGCTGACCGGCTGCGGCGGCAAGAAGGAACTGGCGCGGCAGGACATCGCGGCTTCGAAGGTCACGACGATCGGCGTGAACTCGTATCTGTGGCGCGCCAGCCTCGATGCGCTGTCGTTCATGCCGCTGGTCCAGACCGACAGCAACGGCGGCGTCATCGTCACCGACTGGTATGCCAACCCGCAGAACCCGGGCGAGCGCGTCAAGGTCACCGTCACGATTCTCGACCAGGACCTGCGCGCCGATGCGCTGCGCGTCGCGGCGAGCCGCCAGGTCGCCCAGGGCACCAGCTGGATCGACGCGCCGGTCCAGGCGGCGACCGTGCAGAAGCTCGAGGACATCATCCTCACCAAGGCCCGCGACCTGCGTCGGAACGCCATCGGCGGCTGAGGCTTTAGCAGATCATGAGCGAGCGTTTCGAACCGTCCGTCGCGGACGTCCGCTGGCAGCGCGTCTGGGACGAGAAGCAGAGCTTCCGCGCCGACGACGCCAGCACCAAGCCGCGCAGCTACGTCCTGGAGATGTTCCCCTATCCGTCGGGGCGCATCCACATCGGCCATGTCCGCAACTACACGATGGGCGACGTGCTCGCGCGGTACAAGCGGATGAAGGGCTTCGAGGTGCTCCACCCGATGGGTTGGGACGCCTTCGGCATGCCGGCCGAGAACGCGGCGATGGAGAAGGGCGTCCACCCCGGCGGCTGGACGCGCGAGAACATCGCCAACATGAAGGCGCAGCTCAAGCGCCTGGGCTTCGCGCTCGACTGGAGCCGCGAACTCGCCACCTGCGAGCCCGAATACTACGGCCACGAGCAGGCGCTGTTCCTCGATCTCTATGCCAACGGCCTGGTCTACCGCAAGGAATCGGCGGTGAACTGGGATCCGGTCGACATGACCGTGCTCGCCAACGAGCAGGTCATCGACGGCCGCGGCTGGCGCTCGGGCGCGCTGGTCGAGAAGCGCAAGCTCAGCCAGTGGTTCCTCAAGATCACCGACTTCGCTGACGAGCTGATCGAAGGCCTCGGCAGCCTCGACACCTGGCCCGAGAAGGTCCGGCTGATGCAGGAGAACTGGATCGGCAAGAGCCAGGGGCTGCGTGCCAAGTTCCACTTCGTCGACAGCCAGGACGGCATCGAGGTCTATACCACGCGCCCCGACACGCTGTTCGGCGCGAGCTTCGTGGCGATCGCCGCCGACCATCCGGTCGCGCAGCAGATGGCCGCCAATGCGCCCGAGCTCGCCGCCTTCATCGAGGAATGCAAGCGCGGCGGCACCACCGCGGCCGAGCTCGAGACCGCCGAGAAGCTGGGCTTCAACACCGGTCTCTCGGTCGAGCATCCGCTCAAGAAAGCCTGGCACCTGCCGGTCTACGTCGCGAACTTCGTGCTGATGGACTATGGTACCGGCGCGGTCTTCGGCTGCCCGGCGCACGACCAGCGCGACCTCGACTTCGCGCGCAAGTACGAGCTGCCGGTGACGCGCGTGGTGGCGGAAGGCGACGAGACCGGCGCGACGTTCCACGGCAACGAGGCCTATACCGGCCCGGGCCGCATCGTGAACTCGGAATGGCTCGACGGCATGTCGGTGCCCGACGCCAAGGCCGCGGTGATCGCCAAGGCGCAGCACGAGGGCTGGGGCCAGGGCGAGACGCAATACCGCCTGCGCGACTGGGGCGTCAGCCGCCAGCGCTATTGGGGTACGCCGATCCCGTTCATCCACTGCGAATCCTGCGGCGTGGTGCCCGTGCCCAAGGCGCAGCTGCCGGTCACCCTGCCCGAGGACGTCGACTTCCAGACGCCGGGCAATCCGCTGCTGCGCCATCCGACCTGGAAGAACGTCTCCTGCCCGCAGTGCAACGGCGCGGCGCAGCGCGAGACCGATACGCTCGACACCTTCGTCGACAGCTCGTGGTATTTCCTGCGCTTCGCCAGCCAGCCCGCCGACAAGCCGTTCGATCCCGAGCAGATCGCCAAGTGGCTGCCGGTCGAGCAGTATATCGGCGGCATCGAGCACGCGATCCTGCACCTGCTCTACGCGCGCTTCTGGACGCGTGCGCTCAAGCGCATCGGCCTGATCGACGTGGCCGAGCCGTTCGGCAGTCTGTTCACCCAGGGCATGGTCACGCACGAGACCTACGAGCGCAAGAATCCCGAGAACGGCCAGCCGGTGTTCTTCTCGCCCGCCGAGGTCGAGCGTTCGGGTGACGGCGCGACCCTGCGCGCCGATGGCGCGCCGGTCGAGATCGGCCGCGTCATCAAGATGTCGAAGTCGAAGAAGAACGTGGTCGATCCCGACGAGATCGTCGCGACCTACGGCGCCGACGCGATCCGCTGGTTCATGCTGTCCGACAGCCCGCCCGAGCGCGACCTGCCCTGGTCGGCCGCGGGGATCGAGGGCTGCGGCAAGTTCGTCCAGCGCCTGTGGCGCCTGTTCGCGCAGTACGATGCCGCTGCCGCGGGCCCAGATGCTATTTGGGACAAGCCGCTCGACCGTAAGCGCGACCAGACCGTCGCCTTGGTGGCCGAGGACATCGAGGCGCTGTCGTTCAACAAGGCCGTCGCGCGGATCTACGAGCTGACCTCGGCGATCGAGAAGGCCGCGCCTTCGGCCAGCCGTTCGCAGGCGATCAAGGCGCTGCTGCTGCTCGTCGCGCCGATGATGCCGCACCTCGCCGAAGAGGCCTGGAGCACGATTGGCGACAATCTGGTTGCGGAAGCGCTCTGGCCCGAAGTCGATCCGGCGCTTCTGGTCGAGGACGAAGTGACCATCGCGGTCCAGGTCAAAGGCAAGCTGCGCGATACCCTGACCGTGGCCAAGGGCACGGCCGGGCCCGAGCTCGAGGCGCTTGCCCTCGCCAGCGAGAAGGTCCAGCGTGCGATCGACGGGGCCGAGGTCAAGAAGATCATCGTCGTGCCCGATCGTCTGGTGAACATCGTCGCGTGAAGAAGCTGACCGTCCTTGCCCTGCCGCTCCTGCTGGCCGCCTGCGGGCTCCAGCCGATGTACGCGGGCGGGGGCAGGGGCGCGGTGGCCCAGGGTCTCGCGGGCATCGACGTCTCGCCGATCGAGGGCAAGTCGGGCTGGCTCGTGCGCAATGCGCTGAACGACCGGCTCGGCGCCGCGAGCAGTGACAGCGGCGCGCCGCGCTACCGGCTCGACATCCGGCTCGACGACAAGCTCGAGGGCCTGGCGCTGCTGTCGAACGACACGATCGGCCGCGAGCGCCGGACCCTGCGCGCGCGCTACCAGCTCGTCGATCTGAGCACGGGCCAGATCATGCTCGACGCCAGCGACGGTTCGGACGCGGGCATCGACGTGGTCAGCTCCGAATATGCGACGATCGCGGCCGAGAACACCGCGCTCGAGAACCTGGCCAAGGACGTTGCCGATCGCATCGTCACCAAGGTGGCGCTGCAGCTCCGCAAGCAGCAGTGAAAGCGACCGGGCGCGACTTCGCCGGCATGGCCGCTCGCGCGGCCGCCGAGGCGAAGGTCTTCTTCTTCTGCGGCGACGATTCGAGCGCGCACGACGCGGCGCAGAAAATCCTCTCGCTGCTGCCCGATCCCGGCGAGCGCATCGAATTCTCGGGAGCCGATCTCAAGCGCGATCCGGTCAAGCTCGGCGACGAGGCGCGCTCGAACTCGCTGTTCGGCGACAAGCGCCATATTTTCGTGCGCGGACAGGGCGACGATACCTTCGACGCCGTCCAGGTTCTGCTCTCAGGTGATGTCGAGCCCTGCCCGGTGCTGATCGTCGCGAGCGGCGCGACCGACAAGTCGCGCACCGCCAAGCTGCTTGCCGACCGGCCCGACGCGCTGATGGCGATGTTCTATCCGCCCGATCTCAAGTCGGTTGCCGCCTCGGTCCGCGCCATGGCCGATGCTGCAGGCCTGCGTATCGGCGGCGACCTGGCCGAGCGGATCGCGCGTTCGGCGGGGCTCGACACGCGGCTGGCGCGGTCCGAGGTGACCAAGCTCGCGCTCTATCTCGACGCCAGCGCCGAGAGCCCGCGCAGCGCCGACGCCGCGGCGATCGAGGCGATCGGCGCCAAGACCGAGGAGGATGGCTTCGGTGCCTTGGTCAACGTCGTGCTCGGCGGCGAGAAGGCGAAGATCCCCGGCGAGCTGCGGCGGATGCGCGAGCTCGGGCTCAACCCGATCGGTCTGCTGCTGGCGATCGAGCGCCGCGCGGCACAGCTCGCCGCGCTTGCGGCCAAGCTGGGGCCGAGGGGTGACGTCACCGCCCTGCTCAAGGCCGAGGTCCAGGCGCGGCGCGTGTTCTGGAAGGACGAGCGCGAGCTCGGCGCGCAATTGCGCCAGTGGCGCGGGCGCAAGCTCGAGCGACTGGTCGACAAGCTGGTCGGCCTGCATCGGTCGCTCTTGTCGAACAGCCAGGATTCCGAATTGCTGCTGTCGCAGGGTCTGGCGGAGATCGCGCGGGCGGCTGCGGGTTAGGCCTACCGCGATATTCACTGGAATCCTTCACGATTCATCGCAGCGTAAGCCGCAATGCTTGATGCTTGCCGCCGAAAAGGGCAAAATCGTGACGCGGGGCACCGCTCATGGAGCACGCCCCGGCAGCCAGCATAGATGGTCTACAAGATGAAGCAGGGGACGAAGGTGGAATTGCGTAAAGCGCTGATCGCGGGTGTGTTCGCGGTGTCCGGAGCGGTCGTGGCCGCACAGCCCGTGATCGCACAGGCCCCGACCGCGCAGCCGCGTCGCACGCCCGCGCCCGAGGTGTTGCTGCCGACCCCGGCGCCGGTCGTCGCCCCGCCTGCGCCGACGACCAAGGCCGGCGCGCCGGTGATCGGCATTCCCGAAGTCCAGCCGCTTCCCGTGGCCGAACCCGTCATGGCCTGGCCGCTCGCCGATGCGCGCGCGCTGCTCGCGGTGATCGACACGATCGACGGTGAAGGCCTGTTCGCGAAGGACTACCAGCCCGAGGCGCTGCGTGCGGCGATCGCCGGCGGCGCTGGCTCGGCGCTCGATGCCGTGGCCAGCAAGAGCTTCGCCTGGCTGGCCGAAGACCTGCGCGATGGCCGCACGCCGATGGAATCGCGCGTGCAGTGGTTCGCGGTCGATCCCGATCAGGACGAGACGCCGACGAGCATGCTGATGACCAAGGCGCTGGCGACGCACAACGTCGCGGGCACCCTGGCCGAACTCGCGCCGACCCATCCCGACTACCAGGCGCTGAAGGCGGCGCTGGCGACCACGCCGAAGACCGACGCGGCGACGCGCTCGAAGATCCGCATCAACATGGATCGCTGGCGCTGGCTGCGCCGCGATCTGGGCGAGATCTACCTGATCGCCAATGTCCCCGAATTCCAGCTGCGGCTGATGAAGGCCAACCACCAGCTGGTGAAGACCTTCCGCACCGTCGTCGGCAAGCCCGGCCGCACCGCGACGCCGCAGCTGGCCGAAGAGGTCAAGGCCGTGGTGTTCAACCCGACTTGGACGGTGCCGCAGTCGATCGTCGTCGGCGAAGGGCTCGGCGCTTCGCTGATGCGCGCGCCGCGCAAGGGCTACAAGGTCACGCGCAATTCCGACGGCAGCCTGACCGTGGTGCAGCAGCCCGGGCCGAGCAATTCGCTGGGCGTGATGAAGATCGACATGCCCAATCCGCACGCGATCTATCTGCACGACACTCCGGCCAAGCAGTATTTCAACCAGGCGGTCCGCGCCGAGAGCCACGGTTGCATCCGCACGCAGAACGCGCTGGTGCTGGGCATGACCATGGCCATCATGGGTGCCGACATGCCGCAGGAGCAGCTGATCGCCAACGCCACCTCGGGCAAATATACCAAGGTGCCGATGACGCGGACTTTCCCCGTCTATATCAGCTACTTCACCATGGGTCAGGATACGGGGATGACCGGCAACGTGGTGTCCTATGCCGACATCTACCGCCGCGATGCACCGGTCCTGGCGAGCTTTGCCAAGGCGCGCGAGCTCAAGACCACGCAGCGCATCAGCAGCGAGCCGGTGATCCAGCTCGACAATCCGCTGTAAGCTCCGGCGCGGGCCGTCGAAGCCGTCGAACTGGCGGAAATCCGCGGTTTCGACGGTTTCTTAACGCTTTACCCTTATCGCTCCCCTGAAATCCTCAGGGGGTACGCCATGGAATACAGTGCGCCCGGCCCGTGCGGAGCCGGCGACGACCAGGACGAGACCACGCTCGATGCGCTGACGCGCGCCGAACGGGCGGTCGATCGCGCGGAAGCACGCCTGCGCGAGGCGATCGAGGCGATGCCGCACGGCGTCGTCTTCCTCGATCCCGAAGGCCGCTACATCCTCTGGAACAAGCAGTACGCCGAGACCTACCAGCGCTCGGCCGATCTCTTCCACGTCGGCGCCCGGCTCGCCGACACCCTGCGCCAAGGCGTCGAGCGCGGCGACTATCCCGAGGCCGTCGGCCGCGAGGACGCCTGGATCGCCGAACGCCTCGAACTGCTGCAGAACCCGCGCGGCCGCCACGAACAGATGCTGGCCGACGGCCGCTGCATCATGATCGAGGAGCGCAAGACCGCCGACGGCGGCACGATCGGCCTGCGTGTCGACATCACCGAGATGAAGGCGCGCGAGGAAGGCTTCCGGCTGCTGTTCGAAAGCAATCCGGTGCCGCTGCTGGTCTACGATCCGGTCGAGGAATGCGTGCGCTCGGCCAATGCCGCGGCGGCCGAGCACTTCGGCTATGCCCTGGCTGAGCTCGAAGGCCTGGCCGCCGAGCGTCTCTTCGCCGCCGACGAATGGCCCGAGGCGCGGCGCCTGCTCGCCACCTCGTGCTCGGACAAGGATCGCTTCTGGCGCCAGGTCGCGCGCGACTGGAGCGAGATGGAATCGGTGCTGTTCACCCGCCAGTCGGTGATCGACGGCCGGCTCGCGACGATCGTCTCGGTCTTCGACGTGACCGAGCGCCGCAAGGCCGAGGCCCGTATCGAGCACATGGCCAAGCATGACGAGCTGACCGGCCTCGCCAACCGCGCGCATTGCCGCGAGGGGCTGCAGGACATGCTCGACGAACTGCCGCAGACCGGCGGCACCGTCGCGATCGCGATGATCGATCTCGACATGTTCAAGCAGATCAACGACAGCTACGGCCACCATGTCGGCGACATTGTACTCGCCGAAGCGGCGCGGCGCATGCGCGCGCTGACCCCCAAGCAGAACGCGCTGCTCTGCCGCCTGGGCGGCGACGAGTTCGCCGTAATCTGCCAAGCCAAGACCGACGAGAAGATCGATCTGATCACGCGCTCGATCGTCACGGTCATGGCCGAGCCGATCACCGTCGCGGGCACGACCCTGCACATCGGCGCCACGATTGGCATCGCCTTCGCGCCCGAGCACGGGCTCGATGCCAATCACCTGCTGCGCTACGCCGATCTCGCACTCTACGCCGCCAAGGCCGACCAGCGCGGCACGGTCCGCCGCTTCGAGCCCGAGATGGACACGGCCGCGCAGGAAAAGGCGCGGCTCGAAAACGACCTGCGCCGCGCCGTGCGTCAGGGCGAGTTGGTCATCCACTACATGCCGCTGATCGATCTCGCCGGTAACGACGTCATCGGTTACGAGGCGCTGCTGCGCTGGGAGCATCCCGAGCGCGGGTTGCTCTACCCCGACAGCTTCATCGGCCTGGCCGAGGAGATCGGCCTGATCGACGTGATCGGCCAGTACGTGCTCCAGGCGGCCTGCCGCGAGGCGGCATCGTGGCCGGGCAATCTCAAGGTCGCGGTCAACGCCTCGCCGCTGCAGTTCCGCGGCGGCAACCTGCTCAACATCGTGCTGCAGGCGCTGGCGATGTCGGGGCTCGATCCGGCGCGGCTCGAGATCGAGATCACCGAGGCGGTGCTGATGGATCGCAGCCCGGCGATCGCGCATCTGCTCGAATCGATCCGCGCGCTCGGCGTCGGCATCTCGATGGACGATTTCGGCACCGGCTATTCGTCGCTGTCCTATCTGCTCAGCTACCCCTTCACCAAGATCAAGATCGACAAGAGCTTCATCATGGGGCTGGCCGAGCCCAATTCGAAGGCCGTGGTCAGCGCGATCATTGGCCTGGGCCAGAGCCTGGGCATGACGGTCACCGCCGAAGGCATCGAAGAGCCCGAGCACATCGAATACCTCAAGGGCATCGGCTGCGGTCAGGGCCAGGGCTATCTAATCGGCAAGGCCCAGCCCGGCGATAAGCTGCCGCACGCGCAGGAACCACGCCGCAACGTCGCCTGAGTTCGGTTGCGGGGGCCCAACAAAGAGCCGGGCGCGGGGAGGTCCCCGGCCCGGCCATGCGCGCCAAGCGTCGGATCAGCGCGGTTCGGCGAACCTCTCGGTTCGTGGTGCCTTTTGAACATGGGGCGCCGCGCCGCCCGTTCAACCCGCCGGGTGCATCGCCCCTGCGGTTTGCCGCGAGTTCGCCGCGTCCCGGCGCAGCGATACTTTAGCGCACCACGATCCGTGCCCGCGCGAGGTTGAGCACGCGCGCATAGGGCGTCGCCGGGTCGCCCTGGCGATGCGCGCCGACGCGGACGACGGCGAAATAGGTGCCTGGCACGGCGTAGGCGTGACGCGTCGACAGGGTCATCGTTTCGGCAAGTGTGCTGACGCTCGCGGGGGTGAAGTCCCCGCTTCCGTCGAGATCCCATTCGACCGATACCACCTTGCCCGCACCCGGCGGCACGGTGATCGTTGCAGTCAGTGTCATCTCTTCGCCGACCGCGACTTCGGCTCGGTTGTTTCCGTTGGCCAGAAGATCGACCACCGGCTGCACGCCGCCGCGCGCTGCGGCTTCGGCGGGGACGATCACCTGCGTGTCCGCGACGGCATAGTTCGTTTCGGAAGGTTTGCGGCCCGTCTCCACCCAGGCCGCGAGATCGCGCAGCGCCTGCTGCAAGGCGCCTGAGAAGCTGGCGACCTGGGTGCGCTGGAGCGGGGTCAGCGGGTTCTCGTGATGCGCGCGATCGACGAACCACAGCGCGAAATTGTCGGCGAAGTCGGCGCCTTTGGCCTCGCGCACCAGCGAACGGTACCAGTCGGCCTGCCAGGCATAGGCGTCGATATCCATCAGCGCCGAGAGCATCAGCACTTTGCCCTGGACATTGCCGGTCAGCACCGCGCCCGCAGCGTTGGCGGTGCCGGCCGGGCCGACCAGCACCGGGCGCTGCGGATAGATCGGCTGACCGGCGGCGTCGCGGAACTGGTTCCAGCCGTAGTAGTCGGTGGTCGGCGGCACCTGATGGCGGTGATAGGTCTCAAGCGCGAGTGCCCACGAATTGTCGATGCGCACCTGGTCGCCGGCGCGGATGCCCGCGGCCTTGGCGTGGTCGAGCACGGCGATCAGGTGGACGGTCCTGCCCTCGACCCGCGCGATCGGCAGGCTCGCGCCCGCGGACTCGCCGCTGAGCACGACGAGGTGGCCGTTCTGGCCGTCGCCTTCGGGCAGATCGGCCAGTTCGATCACGAAAGGCGGGCCGCTGACTGCGGCGACGGTCGAATCGAAGCGGAAGCGCGCCTCGCCGATTGAACTGGTCGGATCGGTGCCGAGGTAGCCGGGCTTGGACCAGAAGTCCTCGGCATAGGTCGGGTCCATCATCGGGATCATGCCCGAGATGTTGGCGAAATAGCCGCTGTCGAGCGTCTCATGCAGGTACCAGCCGCGCGGCGGGAAGCCCATCAGCGTGACCTCGCGCAAGGCGCCGGCCTCTTCCTCGGTCAGGCCTTCATAGGGATCACCGCTGCCGCCGACCTCGACCGCATCGGCGATCCGCGCGAAGACGCCCGGTCGCTGGCGCAGCACGCGCAGGGCATGCATGCGCACGGTGAACATGCTCGGGATCGCGTGATTGCAGCCTGGGACGAAAGGCACGAAGCCGTCCCAGACGCCGCTGGTGTTCTCGGCCGCGCCCATCGTCTGGTAGGCGCCGCCCGAACCGCCGAACAGGTAGCCCCAGGGGCGATGCTCGCCGTAGAGCTCGGCCGCGACCTGCCGCGAGAACTTCGCCGCCGCCGCGTTGACGCGATAGGCGGCGATCGCCGGATCGGCGCCGGGGTTGCGGAAGACCAGGCCATTGTTGGTCTGGACGTAATAGGCGCCCGAATCGAGCGTAAAGCCGAGATCGCCGACCGCCACTTCGAACTGGATCGGGAAGGGCCCGATGTCCGAGGTCACGGCCATCGGATAGGTGTTGTGGAAGAAGCGGCCCTGGTACTGCAGCTTGAGCGGGAAATAGAACGAGAAGCGCGCGTCGGTGCCTTTGAAGCCGCCGCTCACATAGCGGTGCGGCACGGGCTCGGTGCGATCCTCGGAGATGTCGACGAAGGGATCAGCATAGTCGGGATCGATCGAATCCGCGGTCACGTGAATCGGCATGGGCGTCTCTCCCGTTCATTATGTTTCCAAGTGATAACATGCGTGACCGCCGGCTTGTCAATCGTGACGGGCATGCTTTTCGTTCCAGAGATGAAAGCGCGAATGCGCTTGCCGCTTTCGGGCTCGCACCGCAGGATCGGCCAAACGGATATTTCGGAGAGACTATCATGACCGTACCCAGCCTGGGCCGTCTCGGCATCTGGTCGATGGAACTGCGCTTCGGCGACCCCGGCGAAGCGGCCGAGGCTGCGGCCGAGCTCGACGAACTGGGCTATGGGGCGATCTGGTTCCCCGGCGGCATCGGCGGCGACGTCACCGGCGATTTCAGCCGGCTGCTGAACGCGACCAAGCGCACCACGCTCGCCACGGGCATCATCAACCTGTGGAAGCACGAGCCCGCCGAGATCGGCGCCTGGTGGAACGGCCTGTCCGACGATCACAAGGCGCGCGCGCTGCTCGGCATCGGCATCAGCCACGGTCCGCTGATCGGCGAGAACTGGGGCAAGCCGATCCCGGTGACGCGCGACTGGGTCGAGCGGCTGACGGCGCTGGGCGTGCCCGCGGACAACCAGTGCCTCGCCGCGCTCGGCCCCAAGATGGTCGCGCTCTCGCGCGATCTCACCGCTGGCGCGCATCCCTATCTCGTCACGCCCGATCACACCGCGATCGCGCGCGAGATCCTCGGGCCCGGCAAGCTGCTTGCGCCCGAGCAGGGCGTCGTGCTCGAAAGCGATCCGACCAAGGCGCGCGATCTCGCCCGCGGGGCGGTCGATCACTATCGCGCGCTGCCCAATTACCGCAGCAACTGGGTGCGTCTGGGCATTGCCGAGGAAGACATCGAGGCGATGAGCGACAGCTTCATCGACGCGCTGTTCGCCTGGGGCGGGGTCGAGCAGATCGCCGAACGCGTGAAGCAGCACCACGATGCCGGCGCCGATCATGTCTGCCTGCAGGTGATCGCGCCGCAGGGCACGCCGATCGCCACGCAGCGGCAGGCCTGGCGCGAGATCGCCGAGGCGCTGCTCTAACGGGCTTGCGCGGTCGTTCATCGGACCCCAAGTGAGTCCGATGAACGACAAGATCACCAGCGCCATCGAGCGCGTCACCGAACTGGAATCCGAGCTCGAGGCATCGACCGACGCGACCACCGGCGGCGATGCGCTCGGCCGCGCGCGCGAGATCCTGCACCGCTGGGTCGACAGCGTCACCGCCGTCGTCGCCACGCCGGGGATGGGGCGCGTCGTGCTGATCCACGACAACGGCAGCGAATCGCGGATCTCCTCGCCCGATCTGCCGATGCGGCTGGCCGTGCCCGTGACCTTCGCCGAGAAGTCCGACTAAGCAGTCGATTGCGCTTCGCCCAAGCGCTTGCTACAAACTCTCATGACATCCGGACAAGCCCGGAGCCTGGGAGATTTGGGACATGGCCGAAGCCGATTTCGACGTTAACCAGCAGTTCGAAGCCGAGCCGCGCGTGGCCGACTACGTGGTCGATGCCGACGTCCACGTCACCCCGCCGCCGACCTTCTGGGCCGAATACCTCTCGCCGCAGTTCCGCGATCTCGCGCCCAAGGTCGAGAGCGAGGGCGAGTTCGACTACATCGTCTTCGAGGGCCAGCGCCGCGCGGTTAACCTCATGGCCTCGCAGGCCGGCCGCACCTTCGACAAGTACAAGAACGCGGGCAAGCTCTCGGACCAGCGCCTGGGCGGCTGGATGGTCGACAAGCGGCTCGAGGACATGGACCGCGACGGCATCGACAAGGCCGTCTGCTTCGGCGGCGGTCCGCTGGGCACGGGCAATCTCGAACTCTATCTCGACAGCTTCGACGCGTTCAACCGCTGGCAGTCGGACTTCTGCGCCGATTCGAACGGCCGCATTTTCGCCTGCGCCTATCTGACCACGGTCGACGTCGACCAGACGATCGCGGGGATCAAGGCGGCCAAGGCGCGCGGCGACGTCGCGGTGAACCTGCCGGCCTTCCCGCAGTCGATCAGCCAGTTCACCAAGGAGGGCGCGGTCTGGCAGGCGATGACCGGCGATCCGCAGGGCGCGCGCCAGTATCGCGATCCCGAATTCGACAAGCTCTGGGCGACCCTGGTCGATCTCGACATGCCGGTCACCTTCCACCTCGGTGCGCGGATCTCGCGCTTCAAGGACAAGACCAACTTCCTCTGCGACCTGCCGATGGGCAAGCCGGCCATGCTCGAGATGATCAACATCATGCTCTATTCGGGCGTGTTCGATCGCTTCCCGACCCTGCGCGTCGGCCTGATCGAAAGCGGCGTGGGCTGGATCCCCTGGGCCTGCGAATACATGGACCGCGCCTGGGAGATGCAGCGCCACTGGACCGAGTGCGCGATCAAGCATCCGCCCAGCTACTACTTCGACCAGAATGTCTACGCCTCGTTCATCGAGGACCCGGTCGGGGTCGAGCTGCGCCACAAGCCCGGTGCGAAGAACATCATGTGGTCGTCGGACTATCCGCATTCGGAGACGACCTTCCCGCACTCGCACAAGGCGATCGCGCGGAACTTCCAGGGCGTACCCAAGGACGAGATGGACTGGATTCTCTCGGGCTGCGCCGAGAAGTTCTTCGGGCTGAAGTAAGAAGATCGTCCCCCATTGGGAGGGGGACCGCGTCGCGTAGCGGCGTGGTGGAGGGGTGTCCTGGTCGTCGGTTACACCCCTCCGTCAGCGCCACGCGCTGCCACCTCCCCTTGTAGGGGAGGATCGGTTCATCGGCCCCACCGCCTCTCGCAGAAGCCGCGCACTTCGGTGTCGAGTTCGGCTTCTTCGGGGGTGCGGTTGCCGAAGGCGCCGTGGGCGGCGGCTTCGAGGACGTGAAGTTCGGCCGGAACGCCCGCCGCGCGCAGCTTGCGGTGGAGCCGCACCGCGTTCGACAGGAACACGTCGCGCGTGCCCGCGGTGAGCAGGGTCGGCGGGAAGCCCTTGGCATAGTCGCCGAACAGCGGCGAGACGTAGGGATCGCGGAGGTCGTGTCCACCGGCATAGAGCAGGTTCGCCTGCATCAGGCTGCCCATGCCGTCGATCCCGGCATTGGTGCGGAAGGTGTCGCCCGATTCGGTCAGGTCGATCTCGGGCGAGAGCAGCACCACCGCGGCGGGCAGCGGCAGGCCCTCGTCGCGCGCGCGCAGCACCATGGCCGCGGCGAGGTTGCCGCCAGCCGAGGCGCCGCCGACGATGATCTCCTGCGGATCGCGGTCGCGCAGGAGCATGCGGTAGAAGGTCAGGCAATCGTCGAGTCCGACGGGGAACGGGTGATCGGGCGGCATGCGATAGTCGGGCGCGATCACGCGTGCGCGGACATAGCTGGCGGTGTTGACCGCCATGGCTTTGCAGACCTCGCCCGCGCCCATGATCAAGCCGCCGCCGTGGACGTCGAGGAAGACGCGGCGATTGGCGGGATCGAGCCCGGCGGGCAGGACCTCGAAGCCGCGCGCCGATCCTTCGGCGATCTCGCGGACCGTGCCGTCGAACGGCTTCCCGCCGCCGAGGTGGACGGTCAGGATCATCGCGTCGCTGGCGGCGATGCGCTGGCGCCAGGCTTCGGCGTCGTCGAGCGCGGGATAGACGTTGGCGCCTTCGGGTGGTCGCGGCATTGCCAGCCAGGCCTGGGCCTCGGGGCTCAGATGCGCGGGGATCGGGATCTCGCGCGCGGCAATGCGCAGCGCGCCGGTTTCGCCTTCGGCCATCGTGTCTCTCCCATGTTCTCGTTGCCGCCAGCATCACCCCGGGCGACGTTGCGTGCAAGGCAAGCGCGCGTGCACGACACGAGATCGCCGGGGCGCAGTAATGCTGCTAACGTCGCCACATGGTCTGGGATCTGCGCCGCGCCCTGCTTGCGAAGGAGGAGTTCGAATCCTCCCGCCTGACCGACTTCGAATTCCGCGAGATGGTGCGGGCCTTGCGCCTGGTCGCGGCCGACCTGGCGGTGGAGGTCACCCCGGTTCTGCACGAACTGACCGACCACGGGCTCGATGCCGGGCTGGCGCTACTGGCACGGGTTGCGGAACGCGAGCCGAGGTCCGTCGAACTGCTCTACTACGAGGCCCGACCCGAAGCGCGGCGTCAGCTCATCGCCGAACGCGGCGATCCGACGCCCTATCGGTTGGGTTAGTGCTGCCGGATCACCTGCAGAAACGCATCGCCGTAAGCCTCGAGCTTGCGCGTGCCGACGCCGCCGATCTCGCCGAGCGCGGCCAGCGAAGCGGGGCGTAGCGCCGCCATCTCGCGCAAGGTCGAATCGTGGAAGATGACATAGGGCGGCACGCTTGCTTCCTGCGCCAGCGCGCGGCGCAGCTCGCGCAGCGCGTCGAACAGCGGATCGCCGACCGGATTGACCCCGCCGCCGCTGCCGCCGCGCCCCTGGCCATTGGCTCGCCGCCCCCGCGGTTCCTTCTTGGGTGGCAGGACGAGCTGGACGCTCGCGTCGCCCTTGAGGATCGCCCGCGCGTCGCCGCCGAGCATCAGCCCGCCGTGCTCGGTCGATAGCAGGCTGCCCCGCGCCTGGAGTGCGCGCGACAGCGGCTTGAGCAGTTGCACCTCGTCGCCCGCGACGATGCCGAAGACCGAGAGCTGGTCGTGCCCGCGCGTCAGCACGCGATCGTCGGCCTGGCCGAGCAGCACCTTCTCGACGTGGCCGAAGCCATAGGTCTGGCCCGTGCGGAACACCGCCGAGAGCAGCTTCTGTGCGGTGACCGTGGCGTCGACCACGCCCGGCGCGTCGAGGCAGTTGTCGCAATTGCCGCAGCGTTCGGGCGGATCCTCGCCGAAGTGCCGGAGCAGGATCGCGCGGCGGCAACCGCCGGTCTCGACCAGCACCGCCAGCGCGTTCAATCGCGTGTTCTCGCCCGCGCGGCGGCTTTCCTCGATCTCGGACAGACGCGATCGCGCCTGGGCGAAATCGCCCGCGGCCCAGAACATCACCGCCTGGGCATCGTCGCCGTCGCGCCCGGCGCGGCCGGTCTCCTGGTAATAGGCCTCGATCGACTTGGGGATGCCCTCGTGCGCGACGAAGCGGACGTCGGGCTTGTCGATACCCATGCCGAAGGCGATCGTCGCGACGATGACCATATCCTCGGAGGCGACGAAGGCGGCCTGGTTGCCCGCGCGGACCTGCGGATCGAGCCCGGCGTGATAGGGCAGGACCGTGCGCCCGGTCGTGGCGGCCAACTGCTCGGCCAGCTTCTCCGTCTTCGCGCGCGAGGTCGTATAGACGATGCCCGGACCGGGCACGTCGGCCATGAGCTGGGCAATCTGCCGCGCGACGCTCTCGCGGTGGCGGATCGTGTAGCGGATGTTGGGCCGATCGAAGCCGGCGACGATCAGCCCCTCTTCGGGAATGCCGAGCTGGGCGAGGATGTCGGCGCGCGTGTGCGCGTCGGCGGTCGCGGTCAGCGCCAGCCGCGGCACTTCGGGAAAGGCGTCCATCAGCGGACGCAGCAGGCGATAGTCGGGGCGGAAGTCGTGGCCCCATTCGGATACGCAGTGCGCCTCGTCGATCGCGAAAAGGCAGATTGGCGCCTTGGTCAGCAGCTCGCGGAAATGCGGCTGGCTCGCGCGTTCGGGGGCGACGTAGAGCAGGTCGAGTTCGCCCGCGCGGAAGCGGTCGATCGTCGTCTCGCGGTCGGCGTCGGCGCTGGTCAGGGTCGCGGCGCGGATGCCGTTGGCCGTGGCCGAGCGCAACTGGTCGTGCATCAAAGCGATCAGCGGGCTGATGACGACGCAGGTGCCCTGCTGCATCACCGCGGGCAACTGGTAGGTCAGCGACTTGCCCGCGCCGGTGGGCATGACCGCCAGGGTCGAGCGCCCCGCGAGCACCCGCCGCACCACGTCCTCCTGCACGCCGCGGAAGGCGGAGAAGCCGAAAGTCGCGTGCAGCGCTTCGGCGGGATCGATCAGCAGGTCGGGCACGCGGCGCTTATGGCAGATCGCTGCGCCCACGCAAACGGAAGCCCCGATCGTTCCAACAATGCCGGTTTCGCGGGGGCCGGGATGGACTAGGCTCGCGCAAAATCCTGGGAGAGCGGGGCATGAGCCATTTTGACTTCGATCCCGCGGCGACGGCGCCGCGCCAGTATCCGCTCGAAGTCGCGCCCGATACCTTCTGCATCCGTGCGCTGACACCCTCGGTCGGCGGGACCTGGACCAATCTCAACTCGATGGTGATCCGCGGCGCCGAGCCGATCGTGGTCGATACCGGCATGGTCACGCACCGCGATCAGTGGTTCGAGGACCTGTTCTCGCTGGTACCGGCCGAGGATCTGCGCTGGATCTTCGTCAGCCACATCGACACCGATCATGCGGGCAACCTGATCGAGGCGCTGGCGCGTTGTCCGCAGGCGACGATGATCACCAGTCGCGGCGAGTCCTTCCGCATCGCGGCCTCGCTCGGCGTGCCGGTCGAACGCATGCGGTTGGTCGACGAGGGCGAGAGCTTCGGGGTCGGCGACCGCGCGCTCACGGCGCTGCGTCCGCCGGTCTACGACAGCCCCTACACCCGCGGTCTGCTCGACGAGTCCACCGGGGTCTACTACGCCTCGGACGCGTTCTGCGCGCCGATCCCCGGCGCGCCGGTCGACTGGACCGACGAGATCGATCCCGCGCTCTGGGCGGAAGGCCTCGCGCGGTTCCATCACGCCTCGCTCTGCCCCTGGGTCGCGCTGGTCGATCAGGCCAGGTATCAGGCCGAGGTCGACGCGCTAGCGGCGCGCGCGATCACGACGATCGTCAGCGCCCATTCGCCCGTCATTCGCGGCGCGGCGGTGGCCCAGGCCTTCGCGCTGCTCGCCGGCCTGCCGGCGGCCCGCTAGGCGGCGAGCGCCGGGCCGTCGCCGCGCAGCAGGCGTTCGACCATCGCATCCCAGTCGGCGAAGCCCCATTCTGCGGGATCGGCGGCAGCGACGATCGAATCGTTGGCGAGGTTGTCCTGGATCGTCACGTCCTCGGGTGCGATGAACTGGCGGTCGCGTGTCGCGTAGAAGGCCAGCACGCGCGGGCGCGAGGCGCGGCGCTTGTTCTCGAGCACCAGCGCCAGCCGGTTCGAGCGAAGCTGGACCAGCATGCCCGCCGGGAAAACGCCGATCGACTGCATGAAGGTGAACAGTAGCCCCTGGTCGAAATGGCCCTGCCACGACCACATCGCGGTCAGCGCCTCGACCGGCGACCAGGCGTTCTTGTATGCACGCTCCGAGGTCAGCGCGTCGTAGACGTCGCAGACCGCGCCGAGCCGTGCCACCAGCGAGATCGCCTCGGCCGGTAGCCCGAAGGGATAGCCCGAGCCGTCCATCTTCTCGTGGTGGTGCCGACAGACGTCGAGCGCGGCCTCGGGGATGTTCGGCGACTGCGACAGCACCTGATAGCCGTGCTCGGGGTGATTGCGCACCGCGAGGAACTCGGCCTCGGTGAGCTTGCCCTCCTTGTTGAGGATGGCGTCGTCCACACCCATCTTGCCGAGATCGTGGAGCAGGCCGGCCAGGCCGTAGTCGCGCGTTTCGGCCGCGCCTTTGCCCATATGGCGCGCGGCGTTGACCATTAGCGTGCAGACCGCGACCGAGTGCAGATAGGTATATTCGTTCTTGCTCTTGAGGCGGAGAATCTCGAGCAAGGTGCGCGGGCTGCGATCGACCGTGCCGACGACGTCGTCGACGATGGCGGTGACCTCGTCCATCCGCACCGCGCGGCCCAGGCGGACGTCGGCGAAGGCCGTGCGCAGGACTTTCATCGACCGCGAAACGAGTGCCTTGGCCTGCTGCTTGTCCGAGCGTTCGAGCGCCTTCTCGCGCTCGTCCCATTGCACCTGGGCGCTGCGCTCGGGGCGCTGCAGCCGGATCGACACGGGAACGGGTCGAGCTGCCGCGACGGGCGGGCTACCGGCCTGGTCGACGATACCCAGCCCCAGCGCATCGTCGATCACGACGTAGGAAACGCCAGATCCCTGGACGCGTTCGAGATCATGCTGGGTCTTGAGCACGAATTTGGCGCGCCAGAAGGGGTGGCTGAACCACGAGCCGCCGAAGCCGCAGACATACATGCCGAGCCGCACGTCTTCGGGTCGTATCTGGCGTTGCATCGGCGCTACCCCCCATCGTTCTCATCTTGAACAATAGGGGAAACGCCATGAACAAAGGGCATTATGGACTTGGTTAACGGGGCATTTAAAGTGCTGTAAAAACTGATGAAAATCGAGATCGGACTTATACCGCCGCGAACAGTCGGCTCAGGGTGCCGGTCAGGTCCTCGCGCTGCCAGAAGGCGAGGAAGTTGGTCATCATCTGCAATTGCACGCGCGCGGTCTCGCTGGCGGTGATGCGCGGGTCGAGCGGGCCGGTGCAGAGCGCCAGCTCGGGCACTTCGCGGCGCACGCGCGGCGGCGCGTCCATCAGCCAGCACAGCCCCATCATCGCGGTATAGAGCAGCAGGTGCGTCTTGAGCCCGGCCTGGTCGAGCGAGGGGCCACCGGCCGCGGCATATTCGCGCACGAACAGCGCCAGCAATTCGTCGAGGTGGTCGCGCCACATCCACAGCTCGGCGCTGGAGAGGCAGCCCCACAGGGTCATCGCCACGTGCATCTGGCCGACGGAGCCCCAGTCGAGCAGGCCGCACCGGAGTTCGCCGGTCTCGTCGCGCCAGTACCAGCCATTGTCCGAATTGGCGTTCCAGTGGCACAGCGCGATCAGGTCGGGATCGGCATGGAGGAAGCGCTTGATCGCATCCTCGTGCGTCTGGAACAGCGCCGCGCCTTCGCCGAGCTGGGCGATGAATTCGGGCGTGCGGATCTCGGGCGGCAGCAGCTGCGGCAGCTCCTCGGCGAAAGCGGCATAGCGCGCGACGCGGTTGGCCACCTGCTGCGGCGTATAGGGCAGGCGGTCGCTGGCCAGCGCCTTGGCATGATCGAAGGGAAACTCGGACGCCACGTATTCGGGCAGGTGGCCGCCCTTGTGGCTGCCCGCCAGCCGCGCCAGGGTGCCGATCAGCGCGCGGTAGTGCGCGAGCGGCTCGGGCATGACGTGATCCATGCACTTTTCGTACTGCGGCTCGATCGTGCCCTGACCGAAAGGAATGCAGCGGGTGATCAGAATGCCCGTGCCGCTCTCGGCCTCGTAGTCGGCGAAAAGGCAGTCGGGCACGGCCACGGGGAAGCCCGGCATGCGCGACAGCGCGGCGAAGCGGATCTCTGGGCCCATGTGCCAGCGTGCGCCGTCCATCGAAGCATCGACGAAATTGCGCGAGAACTTGACGAAGAGATCCTCGGCGAGATCGGCACCGGGCTTTTCGTAGGCCACCGACAGCAGCGCCTTGGCACCGGTGCCGCCCTGGACGAAGCTCTGGCAGCGGGTGATTGCGGTGATGCGATTGTCGGGCGCGAGCGAGCCCATCGCGTGGAAGGCGCGGGTCAGCCAGTCGGCGCCGCCCTCGCGCAGCGCCTCGGCATCGGCGGGCACGGGAAGGCCGAGCGCGTCGCCGGTGGCCCAGCGCTCGGGCGATAGGTCTGGGGAGGAAGCGTCGTTCATGGTTGGTCTCGCCATGACAGAAGCCCGGCCGGGACGAAATAGGCGCGGCGCGATCCACACTTGCCCCGAGGGGAACGGCTTGCTCCCCGCGCCGGTGGCGGCCAAGGTCCGTTGGCAACGATGGGACGAGACATGAGCGACAGGCAGAAAGTGGCAGTGGTGACCGGGGCGAGTTCGGGCATCGGCAAGGAGGTCGCGAAAGCGCTCGTCGGCGCGGGCTGGCGGGTCATCGCCACGGGACGCGATCCGGCGCGCATGGCTTCGGCTGAGGCCGAGATCGCCGCAGCGGCCGAAGGCGGTTCGGTCGAGATGCTGCGCGCGGACCTCTCGCTGATCGCGGAGGCTGACCGGTTGGCGCAAGACGTCGCCGCGCGCACCGATCGGCTCGACCTGCTGGTCAACAACGCCGGCGGCATGACCGACCGGCTGGAGATGACCGGCGAAGGCCTCGAAGCCAATTTCGCGGGCAACCACCTCGGCCCCTTCGCGCTGACCCAGGGGCTCGAACCGCTGCTGCGCGCGGCCGCGGCCGATGCGCCCGCTGGCGCGACGCGGATCGTCATGACCGCCTCGGACGCCAGCGAGATGGGTCTGCCGGTCGATTTCGCCGACATGCAGAACCTCACGCGGTTCAATCCGGGCCTCGCCTATTGCACGGGCAAGCTGGCCAACGTGCTGTTCGCCCGCGCGCTGGCGTCGCGGCTCGACGGCAGCGGCATCGTCGCCCACGCGATGGCGCCGGGCGCCACCGACACGCCGTTCTTCGACAATGCCCCGGCCGAGACGCGCGTGCACACCGAGAAGCTGGCCAAGCTGACCGTCGCCGAGGGTGCGGACACGCTGATCTGGCTGGCGCTGGGCGACGAGGCCGGCCGCAGCAGCGGCGGCTACTGGGAAAAGCGCGCGCCGCGTGCCCCGCACCCGCAGGTCGACGATGCCGAGGCGGTCGCGCGGTTCTGGCAGGAGAGCGAGAAGCTGGTCGACGGCGTACGGGGGTAATTATCCTCCCCGGAACGGGGAGGGGGACCGCCCGCGTAGCGGGTGGTGGAGGGGGCTCGCAGGCTTACGCCGCGTTTAGCCGATAGCCCCCTCCGTCAGCCCTGCGGGCTGCCACCTCCCCGTGCCGGGGAGGATATCAATCCAAATTCGGGCGCAGCCAGCGTTCGGCGGTCTTGAGATCGACCCCGCGGCGCGTGGCATAGTCCTCGAGCTGGTCCTGGCCGATCCGCGCGACGCCGAAATACTGGCTCTCGGGGTGCGCGAAGTAGAAGCCCGAGACCGCCGCGGTGGGCAGCATCGCATAGCTCTCGGTCAGCACCAGACCGGCGTTCTCTTCGGCCTTGAGCAGGTCGAACAGGATCGGCTTGAGGCTGTGGTCGGGGCAGGCCGGATAGCCGGGAGCCGGGCGGATGCCGCGGTACTGCTCCTTGATCAGCGCTTCGTTCGACAGCTGCTCGCCCGGGGCATAGCCCCACAGCTCGGTGCGCACATGCTGGTGCAGGCGTTCGGCCATGGCTTCGGCGAAGCGGTCGGCCAGGGCCTTCAAGAGGATGTCGTTGTAGTCGTCGTGGTTCGCGCGGAAGCGTTCGAGGTGCGGCTCGATGCCGTGGATGCCGACGGCGAAACCGCCGATCCAGTCGCCGTCGTGGTCGATGAAGTCGGCCAGAGAGAAGTTGGCGCGATCGCGGCTCTTGCGGATCTGCTGGCGCAGGAACGGCAGGTGCAGCGGCGGTTGCGGGCCCTCGATGTGCAGCACGACGTCGTCGCCGACGCGCGCGCAGGGCCAGAAGCCGCAGACCGCCTTGGCGGTCAGCCACTTCTCGGCGACGATCTGGTCGAGCATCGCCTGGGCATCGGCGTAGAGGCTACGCGCGGACTCGCCGACCACCTCGTCGTCGAGGATCGCGGGGAACACGCCGGCGAGCTCCCAGGCGCGGAAGAACGGCGTCCAGTCGAAGGTCGCGCGCAGGTCGGCAAGATCCCATTCCTCGAAGACGTGAACGCCCGGCTGTGCCGGCGGCGGCGCCTTGTCGCGCATGTCGGGCTTGAACGCATTGTCGCGCGCGTCGGTCAGGTTGAGGAGGATCGAGCCCTCCTTGCCCGCGCGCACGTCGCGGATGTGCTCGTACTCGTCGGCCGTGGTCGTGACGAAGCCCTCGGCCTGCGTGTCCGAGAGGAGCTGCGAGGCGACGCCGACCGCACGGCTGGCGTCGAGGACGTGCACGACCGGGCCCTCATAGGCGACGTCGATGCGCAGCGCGGTGTGCACCTTGCTCGTCGTCGCGCCGCCGATCAGCAGCGGGATCTTCATGTCGGCGCGCTGCATCTCCTCGGCGACGGTGACCATCTCGTCGAGCGAGGGCGTGATCAGCCCCGACAGGCCGATGATGTCGGCCTCGTTCTCGTTCGCTGCCTGGAGGATCGTCGACCAGGGCACCATGACGCCGAGGTCGATCACCTCGTAGCCGTTGCACTGGAGCACGACGCCGACGATGTTCTTGCCGATGTCGTGGACGTCGCCCTTGACCGTGGCCATGATGATCCGGCCCTTGGCCTTGGCGCCCTGATCCTTCTCCGCCTCGATGAAGGGGAACAAGTAGGCGACCGCCTTCTTCATCACGCGCGCCGACTTGACCACCTGCGGCAGGAACATCTTGCCCGATCCGAACAGGTCGCCGACCGTGTTCATGCCGTCCATCAGCGGGCCTTCGATCACCTCGATCGGCTTGCCGCCGCGCGCCGAGATTTCGGCGCGGGCTTCCTCGGTATCGTCGACGACATAGGTGTCGATGCCCTTGACCAGCGCGTGCTCGATCCGGCGTACGACGTCCCAGCCGCGCCATTCCTCGGCGGCCTTCTCGGTCTCGGCGCTCTTGCCCTTGTAGCTCTCGGCGATCTCGATGAGCTTTTCGGTGGCGGTCAGCTCACCTTCGGGCACGTCCTGGTTGCGGTTGAGGATCACGTCCTCGCAGGCTTCGCGCAGCACGGGGTCGATCTGGTCGTAGATGTCGAGCTGGCCGGCGTTGACGATCGCCATGTCGAGCCCGGCGGGGATCGCGTGGTAGAGGAACACCGAATGCATCGCGCGGCGCACCGGCTCGTTACCGCGGAACGAGAACGAGAGGTTGCTGAGGCCGCCCGAGAAGTGGACGTGCGGGCAGCGCAGGCGGATTTCCTTCACCGCCTCGATGAAGTCGACGCCGTAATTGTTGTGCTCCTCGATACCCGTCGCCACGGCGAAGACGTTGGGATCGAAGATGATGTCCTCGGGCGGAAAGCCGATGCCCGTCAGCAGCTTGTAGGCGCGCTCGCAGATCTCGACCTTGCGGTCCCTGGTGTCGGCCTGGCCGGTCTCGTCGAAGGCCATGACGACGACGGCGGCGCCATAGGCCATGCACTTGCGCGCGTGTTCGAGGAACTGTTCCTCGCCTTCCTTCATGCTGATCGAGTTGACGATCGGCTTGCCCGAAACGCATTTCAGGCCCTCCTCGATGACGTGCCACTTCGAGCTGTCAATCATCACCGGCACGCGCGCGATGTCGGGCTCGGCGGCGATCAGCTTGAGGAAGGTGGTCATGGCGACGACCGCGTCGAGCAGGCCTTCGTCCATGTTGACGTCGATCACCTGCGCGCCGTTCTCGACCTGCTGGCGCGCGACCTCGACCGCCTTGGCATAGTCGCCCGCGAGGATCAGCTTCTTGAACGCGGCCGAGCCGGTGACGTTGGTGCGCTCGCCGATGTTGACGAACATGGAACCGGCAGGCCGGGTGGAGGTGGTGGTGTCGGTCATGCCTGATCCAGTTGGACGGAAGTTTTGAGAGGGCGGGCGAGCACGAAGTCGTGGTGTTCGACCTTGCCGACGAGGAAGCCGCGCGTGCCGATCTGGGCGAAGCCCTGGCGCTCGTAGAACGCCAGCGCACGCGTGTTGCGCGAATGAACGCCCAGCAGAAGACGATCGTAACCGGAGCAGGTCGCCAGCGCCTTGTCCATCAAGGCTCGCCCGAGGCCGGTGCCCTGCATCCGGGTCAGCGCGTAGATTCGCTTGAGCTCGATGTCGCCTTCGCGCGCGTCGTCGAGTTCGGGCGGGCAGAGCAGCGCATAGCCGAGCGGAACGCCGGTCCCTTGCGCTTCCGCCAGCCAGGCCTGCGCCCCGCCGTCGATGTAGCGGCGATAGGCTTGCGCGCTATGCTGCGTCGCGCAGAAGTCCAGCATGTCGGCGATTTCGAGCAGGCCGGCATAGGTTTCGAGGATCGTCGCGCTGCCGACGAGCGCCAGCGCTGGCGCATCGTCGGCGCCCGCTTCCCGAATATTCCAACCCGCGATGTCGAACATCGCCTCAGGCCGCCATGGTGAACGGTTCGAGCCCGGCCAGGCGCGTCACCGGCTCGAGCACCGGCACCACGCGCGGCTTGGCCTCGGCGACGGCCTTGGCGATCGCGGCGATGTGTTCGGGCGTCGTGCCGCAGCAGCCGCCGACCGCGTTGACCAGGCCGCCGTCGATCCATTCGCCGATCAGCTGCGCGGTCTTGGCCGGCAGCTCGTCGTACTGGCCCAGTTCGTTGGGCAGGCCGGCGTTGGGATAGGCGAGGATCAGCGTGTCCGAGGTCTTGGCCAGCTCGGTCAGGTAGGGGCGCATCAGGTCGGCACCGAAGGCACAGTTGGCGCCGATGGTCAGCGGCTTGAGGTGGCGCAGCGCGTACCAGAAGGCGGTGATCGTGTGGCCCGAGAGGTTGCGTCCGCTCATGTCGGTGATGGTGAAGCTGGCCATCAGCGGCACTTCGCGTCCAGAGGCTGCTTCCGCCTCGCGCGCGGCCATGCCGGCGGCCTTGGCGTTCAAGGTGTCGAAGCAGGTCTCGATCAGCAGGAAGTCGACGCCGCCGGCGATCAGCGCGTCGCACTGTTCGCGGTATTCGGCCTTGAGGCCGTCGTAGTCGACCTCGCGGAAGCCCGGGTCGTTGACGTCGGGCGACAGCGACAGCGTCTTGTTGGTCGGGCCGATCGAGCCCGCGACGAAGCGGCGGCGGCCGTCCTTGGCCTGCGCCTCTTCGGCCGCCTCGCGCGCGATCTTCGCGGCGGCGACGTTGATGTCCCAGACCAGGTGCTCGCAGCCGTAGTCGGCCATGGCGATCTTCGTCGACGAGAAGGTGTTGGTCTCGACCATGTCGGCGCCGGCATCGAAATAGGCGGTGTGGATGCCCTTGATGATGTCGGGCCGCGTCAGGCACAGCAGGTCGTTGTTGCCCTTCTGGTCCATCGGCAGGTCGAGGCTGCCGCGATAGTCGGCCTCCTCGAGCTTGAACTTCTGGATCGAGGTGCCGTAGCCGCCGTCGAACACCAGCACGCGGGATGCGGCGGCCTTGCGGAAATCGGCTTCGGCGGAATTGGCGTGAACGGTCATCGCGGCCGCACTCCCAGCAGGTGGCAGATGGCATAGGCCAGTTCTGCGCGGTTCAAGGTGTAGAAATGGAACTGGCGGACGCCGCCGGCATAGAGCCGGCGCGACAGCTCGGCCGCCAAGGTCGCGGATACGAGCTGGCGCGCGGCGGGGCGGTCGTCGAGGCCTTCGAACAGGCGCTCCATCCAGCCGGGCACCTGGGTGCCGCACATGCCCGACATGCGCACGACCGAGGCATAGTTCATCACCGGCATGATGCCGGGGACGATCTCGGCGTCGATGCCGGCCTTGGCGGCGTCGTCGCGGAAGCGGAAGAAGGTGTCGGGTTCGAAGAAGAACTGCGTGATCGCGCGCGTCGCGCCGTTGTCGATCTTGCGCTTGAGATTGTCGAGGTCGGCCGCGGCATGCGGCGAATCCGGGTGGCACTCGGGATAGGCGGCGACCGAGATCTCGAACGGGTGCAGCTTGGTCAGGCCGGCGACCAGGTCGGCAGCGTTCTCGTAGCCGCCCGGATGCGTCTGGTACTTCTCGCCCGCGCGCGGCGGATCACCGCGCAGCGCGACGATGTGGCGCACGCCGGCCTGCCAATAGTCCTGGGCGATGCGGTCGATCTCTTCCTTGGTGGCATCGACGCAGGTCAGGTGCGCGGCGGCCGGGATCGCGGTCTCGCGCGCGATCCGCGCGACCGTGTTGTGCGTGCGTTCGCGCGTCGAGCCGCCGGCGCCGTAGGTCACCGAGACGAAGCGCGGGTGGAGCGGCGAGAGCGTCTCGATCGACTCCCACAGGGTCTCTTCCATCTTCTCGGTCTTGGGCGGGAAGAATTCGAACGACACGTCGATGTCGCCCGCGACGTCGGCGAACAGTGGGGTGGCGTGGGCGCGATAGCTTTCGATCGGGGCGGTCATCGGCCGGCGGTCTTCTCGGTCTTGGTCATTTCGTCGGGTCCCCTGCGCGTATCCTGTCGCGCCGTCCAGATTTTTACCGTCAGCGGCGTGCCGGGCAGCGCGATCGCCGGCTCGGGCGCGAGCCCGGCATCGGCCAGCAGCGCGAGCATCTGCTCGTCGGAAAAGCCGAGGCGGGCATGCGCGTGCCGCTCGCGCAGCTCCTCGCGGTCGTGCGCGGCAAAATCGACCACGGCGATGCGCCCGCCGGGCCGCGCGACGCGCGCGGCTTCGGCCAGAGCAACTTCGGGTTCGAGCGCATAGTGCAGCACCTGGTGGAACAGCACGGTGTCGAAGCTGGCGTCGGCGAAGGGCAGGGCGCCGAATTCGCCCTGGACCAGCGAGACCTGTTCGGCCGGGATGTTCTGCAGCCGGGCGCGGGCGATGCGTAGCATCTCGGGGCTCTTGTCGAGCCCGGTGATGTGGCGGCTGCGCGGCGCGAACAGTTCGGCCATGCGGCCGGTGCCCGTACCGATGTCGAGCAGCGAACCGAGATCGCCTTCTCCCAGCGCGCGCGCCAGCGCCGCCTCGACCGGGCCGTCGGGCGAATGCAGCGAGCGCAAGGTGTCCCATTCCTCGGCGTGGCGGGCGAAATAGGCCTCGGCGCTGGTTTCGCGCGAGGCGCGGATCGCGGCGAGGTGGCGGCGATCCTCGCCGCAGCGCGCGGCGAAGCCGGCGTCGTCGCGTTCGGCCGCGGCGAGCAAGCCGGCGGCGGCGCTGCCCAGCGACGGGGAGGACGACGGCCCGCGCGGCTCGGCGATGGCGCTGCGCAGGAACACCCAGGAGCCCTCCTTGCGCCGCTCGGCCAGGCCTGCGTCGCAGAGGATGCGCACGTGGCGCGAGACGCGCGGCTGGCTTTGCGCTAGGACCTGGGCGAGCTCTCCCACGGCCAGCTCCATGGCGCTGAGCAGGCGCATGATGCGCAGCCGCGTCGGGTCCGCCAGAGCGCGCAGGAGGGGATCGATCTTCATTGCAAGGGTCATATAAAGAAATCTTTATATGACTTCAACCCGACCCGTTTAGGTAGATATACGGGGAACGCCGAAGCCGTCCTGCCGGGAACCATTGCCGTTTGCGATGTATTGGAGGCTCGACTAGTGTCCGCGCCCGCAGGGGGGCGGGTTTCCACGGATCGTGGCCGCACTGCGTCACGCCAGTCGAAAAGGGATTAGCATGAAGAAGATCGCTTACGCCGCATTCGCTTCCATCGCCGCCTTGGCGTTGTCGGCTTGCGGCAGCTCGGACAAGGCCAGCGAAGAGGCCCAGGCCGAAAACGTCGAAATGCCGGCCGAGGAAGCGATGAACACCGCCGATGCCGCCGCCACGCCGGTGGCCGATGCCTCGGAGGCCGCGGGCGATGCCGCCGCTGCCGCTTCGGAAGCCGGTGCCGCTGCTTCCGGCGCGGCCGAAGCCGCGACGATGAGCGCCGAGAAGAAGACCGACGCCGCCAAGCACTAAAGCCTGGCCTCGCCCGGCGGGCTCACCGGGCCATCTGGCCGCCGCGGCCAAGCAGAAGCCCTCCCGCCTCGGGAGGGCTTTTTGTTTGCACGACGCAAAACGTTTGCATGACCGGATGGGGGGCGGCATCAGACCGCCATGCCCGATACGCTCAAGATCACGCTCGCCCAGCTCAACCAGTCGGTCGGTGACCTTGCCGGCAATGCGGCGGGCATGCTGGCCGCGCGCGCCAAGGCGAAAGGCTCGGACCTGATCGCTTTCCCCGAACTCCAGCTCATCGGCTATCCGCCCGAGGACCTGATCCTCAAGCCCGCGCTGATCGAGCGCGCCCAGGCCGAGCTCGAGAAGCTGGCCCAGGCGACCAACGACGGCGGCCCGGCGATGCTGGTCGGTTCGGTCTTCGTGCGCGACGGCGCCTTGCACAACGGTGTCGCCCTGCTCGACCAGGGCAAGATCGCCGCGACGCGGTTCAAGCGCGAGCTGCCCAATTACGGCACCTTCGACGAGATGCGGCTGTTCCAGCCCGGGCCGCTGCCCGAGCCGATCATCGTGCGCGGTACCATGATCGGCGTGCCCATCTGCGAGGACATCTGGCAGCCCGACGTCTGCCGCCACCTTGCCGATTTCGGCGCCGAGATCTTCGTCTGCATCAACGGCAGCCCCTACGAGATCGACAAGGACACCCTGCGCATCGATGGCGTGGCCAAGCGCCGCGCGGTCGATACCGGCCTGCCGCTGGCCTATCTCAACCGCGTCGGCGGCCAGGACGAACTGGTCTTCGACGGTGCCAGCTTCGTGGTCAACGGCGACGGCGGCCTCGCCGTGCAGATGCGCGACTGGGAAGAGCAGGCGGTCGAGACCCGCTGGACCAAGACCGCGCAGGGCTGGCGCTGCGATCGGGGCGAGATCGCCCAACTCGCCGATCATCCCGAGGACATCTACTGCGCCATGACCATGGCGCTGCGCGACTATGTCGATCGCAACCGCTTCCCCGGCGTGGTGCTCGGCATGTCGGGCGGCATCGACAGCGCGATCTGCGCGGCGATCGCCGCCGACGCGCTCGGCCCCGACCGCGTCTGGGCGGTCATGCTGCCCAGCCGCTTCACCAGCCAGGAAAGCCTCGACGACGCCGCGGCCTGCTGCAAGGCGCTCGGCATCCGCCACGACGTGATCCCGATCCAGCCGGCGGTCGCCGGTTTCGACGAGATGCTCGCGGGCAGCTTCGCCGACCGGGCCGTCGACATCACCGAGGAGAACCTGCAGTCGCGCGTGCGCGGCGTGACCCTGATGGCGCTGTCGAACAAGTTCGGCCACATGCTGATGACCACGGGCAACAAGAGCGAGATGAGCGTCGGCTACGCGACGATCTACGGCGACATGGCGGGTGGCTACAACCCGATCAAGGACGCCTACAAGATGACCGTCTTCGCGATCTCGAAGTGGCGCAACCAGCACCGCCCGAAGATCGGGCTCGGCGCCAAGGGCGTGGTCATTCCCGAGAACATTATCGTCAAGCCGCCGAGTGCCGAGCTGCGCCCCGACCAGAAGGATTCGGATTCGCTGCCGCCCTACGAGGTGCTCGACCCGATCCTGCTCGGCCTCGTCGAGCACGAGAAGAGCGTCGACCAGCTCGTCTCCGAAGGCTTCGACAAGCCCACGGTGACGCGCATCGAACGCCTGCTCCACCTGGCCGAGTACAAGCGCCGCCAGGCGCCCCCGGGGGTCAAGCTCGGCACGCGCAACTTCGGCCGCGACCGCCGCTATCCGATCACCCACGCGTTCCGCACGGCATGAGCACGGTCACCCGTTTCGCGCCCTCGCCCACGGGCACGCTGCACGTCGGCAACGTGCGCACGGCGCTGCACAACTGGCTACTCGCCAAGAAGCACGGCGGCCGTTTCCTGCTGCGTATCGACGATACCGATGCCGAGCGTAGCAGGGAGGAATATGTCGAGGGCATCCGTGCCGATCTCGCCTGGCTCGGGCTCGTGCCCGACGGCGAGGAGCGGCAGTCGGCGCGCTTCGATCTCTACGAACGCGAATTCGCCAAGCTCTGCGAGGCCGGCCGCGTCTATCGCTGCTACGAGAGCGCGCAGGAGCTCGAGCTCAAGCGCAAGGTCCTGCTCGGTCGCGGCCTGCCGCCGATCTACGATCGCGCCGCGCTGAAGCTGACCGAGGCCGACCACGCCGCCAAGTGGGCCGGCGGCGAGCGGCCGCACTGGCGCTTCCTGCTCGATCACGAGCAATCCATCGAATGGACCGACGGCGTGCGCGGGCCGCAGCATTTCGATCCGCGGCAGATGAGCGATCCGGTCGTCCGCCGCGCCGACGATTCGTGGCTCTACATGCTGCCCTCGGCGATCGACGACGTCGCCATGGGCGTCACCGACGTGCTGCGCGGTGAGGATCACGTCTCGAACACCGCGGTCCAGCTGCAGATGTTCGCCGCGCTTGGCGCGCCGGCGCCGAACTTCAGCCATACCGCGCTGCTCGTCGGCACCGAGGGCAAGCTGTCGAAGCGACTCGGCTCGCTGGGCATGGCCGAACTGCGCGAGGCCGGGATCGAGCCCGAGGCGCTGATCGCGCTGCTCGCGCGGCTGGGCACGTCCGATCCGGTCGATCCCGCGCTCGACGCGGCGGCGCTGGCGGCGAGCTTCGACCTCTCGCGCTTCGGCCGCGCGCCAGCGCGTTTCGACGAGGCCGAGCTGCAGCGGATCAACGCCGCGGTGGTTCACGACCTGCCTTTCGCCCGCGTCGCGCACCTTCTGCCCGAAGGCATGAGCGAAGCCGGGTGGGACGCGATCCGCCCGAACCTCGCGCATATCGGCGAGGCGGCCGAATGGTGGCAGATCGTCACCGGTGCCGTCGATGCGCCGGCCTTCGACGGCGAGACCCAGGGCTATCTCGAACTCGCGGCCGATACGCTCGCCGCCGTGCCGTGGAGCGATAGCGTTTGGCAGGAGCTGACCGGCGAACTCAAGCAAGCCACGGGCCGCAAGGGCAAGCCGCTGTTCCTGCCGCTGCGCCAGGCGCTGACCGGGCGTGATCACGGACCCGACATGGCCGCGCTGCTGCCGCTGATCGGGCGCGACGTGGCCGTCGCACGCTTGCGGAGCGCCGCTTCGGCTTAGTCCAGGCGTTCGAACAGGTGCTCGTAGCGGAGCACCAAGCCGTCGTCGTCGATTTGGAGATCGGCCTCGAAGCCCGCCGACAGCCCGAGATCGACATAACGGCAGCGTCCCGGGCCCTGTCGGTGGTAGCGCTGGCGCGAGCGCGCGACGGTGAGCGCCGGCCCGTCGATGAAGGCCGTGTCGAGCGTCAGGCTGGCGCCTGGCCCTTCGGGCAAGCGGCGGATCGGGAAGCTGTTGCAGAACGGCGTGACCGAAAGGTCGGGTTCCTCGGCGCCGTCGAGATCGGGGCGCGGCAAGCCGTCGACGCGCCAGCCGTCGTCCGTGCGTTCGAGCAGCAGCCGACCGTGCCCTTGCGCATCCCAGCGCTCGACGGCGACCGACAGCGCGCGCCAATCGGGGGAAAGCTGCCAGACGTGATCGAGGCGAAACCCGCCTTCGCCCTGGCAGAGCACCGTCGATCGCGCGGTGATTCCCTCGGGCTCCGCCGAAAGTTCGAGCCGTTCGAGACCGGGCAGATCGATCCGCTGCCAGAAGAGCACGCGCGTCATGCGAGGATAATGGCGGGAACGTCGCGGTGTTCCGCGCGATTTCGCTTGGCAGGCCGCGGCGAAGCGCGTTGAGGGATCGCGATGCAGTTCACCCCGTCCGATCGCGAAGTGCTCCACCGCCTGCTCGCCTGGCGGCGCGACGTGCGCGAGTTCCAGCCGCGGCCGGTGGCGGAAGATCTGATCGCGCGGCTGCACGCGGCGATGGAACTGTCGCCCTCGGTCGGCAATTCGCGGCCCTGGCGGGTGATCCGGGTCGAGGACGGGGGACTGCGTGCCCAGGTGCGCGCGCAGTTCGCCGTGACGAATGCCGAGGCGGCGGCGGTCTACGACGAACGCCGGGCCGAGTACGAGCGGCTGGTCCTCGCCGGGCTCGACACCGCGCCGTTGCAGCTCGCGGTGTTCACCGCGCTCGATCCCGACGCGGGTGACGGGCTCGGGCGGCAGTCGATGCCCGAGACGCTCGAACAGTCGACCGCCATGGCGGTCTACACCTTGTGGCTGGCGGCGCGCGCGGAGAACGTCGGGCTCGGCATGGTCTCGATCCTCGATCCCGATGCGATGACGCGGCTGTTCGCGGCACCGGCCGACTGGCGCTTCTCGGCCTACCTGTGCCTCGGCTATCCGCTGCGCGCCGACGACGACACGCCGCTGCTCCACCGCGTCGACTGGCAGGAGAATACCGCCAGCGCCTGGCAGACGCGTTAGGCGGCCTCGACCTCGACCGAATCCTCGCTCGCGGCTTCAAGCAGCTTCTTCTCGACCGCCTTGATCCGCGCGGGTGCGTCGATCTTCTCGCCGAGCAGGTCGGTGACGTAGAAGGTATCCGCCGCGCGCTCGCCATAGGTGGCGATATGCGCCGAATGGACCATCAGCCGCGCCTCGAACAGCGCGCGCGCCAGGCGGTTGAGCAGGGCCGGGCGATCGCGCGCGTTGACTTCGACCACGGTGAAGCGGTTCGAGGCCTTGTTGTCGAACTCGACGCGGGGGCGCACTTCGAAGGCGTCGGCGCGCGGCCGGGCGAGCGGGCGCGCGGCGAGCTGGGGCACGAGCTTGACGCGGTTGGCCAGGGCATCCTCGATCGTCGCCTTGATCCGCGCGAGCTGGCTGTCCTCCATGAACGGCCGGCCGAGCGGGTCCTGGACGAGGAAGTTGTCGACCGCCATGCCGTTCTTGGCGGTGTGGATGCGCGCGTCGATGATGTTGCCGCCGGCCAGGTGGATGCCGCCGGCGATGCGGTAGAACAGGCCCGGATGGTCGGCTGCGACCACGGTGACGAGCGTCGCGCCGCGCGCGGCGTAGTATTCGGTGGCGATCGTCAGCGGCGCCGTGCCCGCGGCGGCGAGCTGTTCGAGGTTCATCACGATGATGTCCTCGGGCTCGGCGATCCAGTAGGCGTCGGCGAGCTGCGAGCCGGCGTCTTCGACCAGCGCGGCCTGCGCGCCCATGCGCTCGGCGACGCGCGCCTTCTTGGCGGTGACACGCTCCTCGCGGCCGTGCTGGGCATGGCCCAGGCGCAGCCTTTCCTCGGCGGCGTTATAAAGCTCACCGATCAGCTGGCGCTTCCACGAGTTCCAGGTCCCCGGCCCGACCGCGCGGATGTCGACGATGGTCAGCAGGGTCAGCTGGCGCAGGCGTTCGATCGACTGGACCTGTTCGACGAAGTCGGAAATCGTCTTCCAGTCGGCCAAGTCGCGCTTCTGCGCGGTGGCCGAGAGCAGCAGGTGATAGCGCACGAGCCAGGCGACCAGCTCGGTTTCGTCGGCATCGAGGCCGAGCCGCGGGCACAGCCGCAGGGCGATCTCGGCGCCGAGCACCGAATGGTCGCCGCCGCGGCCCTTGGCGATGTCGTGGAGCAGCACCGAGCAGTAGAGCGCGCGGCGCGAGCCGATCTTGTGGATGATGCCATGTGCCAGCGGATGATCGGCCTTGAGCTCGCCCTTCTCGATCCGTGCGAGCAGGCCGATCGCGCGGATCGTGTGCTCGTCGACCGTGTAGTGGTGGTACATGTCGAACTGCATCTGCGCGTTGACCCGGCCGAAGTCGGGAATGAACCGGCCGAAGACGCCGGCTTCGTTGAGCCAGCGCAGCACCATCTCGGGATTGTTGCGGCTGGTCAGCAGGTCGAGGAACAGCGCATTGGCGCGCGGATCCTTGCGCACGTCGCCGTTGATCAGCCGCGCGTCGCGGCTGACCAGGCGCATCGTCTCGGGATGGATCTCCAACCCCTCGCTGTCGGCGATCGCGAAGACCTCGAGCAGGCGCACGGGATCCTGCTCGAACCAGTCGTCGCCCAGGGCCTGGATCTTGCCGCCGAAGACGCGATAGCCCTTCACCATGCGCGGCCGCGCGCGGAAGCCGGCGAGCAGCCCGCGCGGCTGCTTGGCGAACTGCTCGTCGAGCTGGGCGAGGAACAGCCCGGTCAGGTTGCCGACGACCTTCGCCTGCAGGAAGAAGTACTGCATGAAGCGCTCGACCGGGCTCTTGCCCGGCCGATCCGAGAAATTCATCCGCAGCGCCACTTCCCGCTGCAGGTCGAAGGTCAGGCGGTCCTCGGCGCGATTGGTGATCGTGTGGAGGTGGCAGCGCACGGCCCAGAAGAACGATTCGGCGCGGCGGAAGGCGCGGTATTCGTCCTGGCTCAGCAGGCCGACGGTGACGAGTTCGCTGACGTCGCGCACCTTGTGGATGTATTTGCCGATCCAGTAGAGCGTGTGGAGGTCGCGCAGCCCGCCCTTGCCCTCCTTGACGTTGGGTTCGACGACGTAGCGGCTGTCGCCCAGCTTCTTGTGCCGGTCGTTGCGTTCGGCCAGCTTCTCGGCGACGAACTGGCGCTCGGTGCCGGCGACGACTTCGGCCCAGAAGCGGCGTGTGCCTTCCTCGTAGAGCGGCTGATCGCCCCAGACGTAGCGGCCCTCGAGCATGGCCGTGCGGATCGTCAGGTCCGAACGGCACATGCGCACCATCTCGCTCAGCGAGCGGCTCGAATGGCCGACCTTGAGACCCAGATCCCAGAGGAAATAGAGCATCGCCTCGATCACCTGCTCGCACCAGGCCGTGGCCTTGATCGGTGTGAGGAAGGCTATGTCGAGGTCCGAATGCGGCGCCATCTCGCCGCGGCCGTAGCCGCCGACGGCCATGATCGTCAGGCGTTCGCCCGAAGAGCGGTTGCTGGCGCGATAGACGTCACCGACGACGTGATCGTGGATGATGCGCACGATCTGGTCGATCAGGAAGGCTTGCGCCTCGGCGACGTCGTGGCCGGCCGAGGGCTTGTCGGCGAGGCGGCGTGCGATCTCGGCGCGGCCCGCGGCCAATGCACCGCGCAGCAGCTCGACCACGCGCTGGCGTGCAGCGGCGCCGCCTTTCTCCTGGACAGCCTCGCCGATCGCATCGGTCAGGGCGCGCCGGTCGACGATGGCACGCTGGTTGGGTATCCGCGATGCGCTCATAGAGCGCCTTTAGCGCCTTCCCAGTCCTGCGAATAGCGGGCTTTCAACCCCTGCTTGTCGATCTTCTCGCTGCCGAGGCGCGGCAAGGCGACGTTTTCGCGCCAGAGCCGTACGGGAACCTTGAAGGCGGCGATGCGCGCCTCGAGGTGCGATCGCAGTTCCTGCTCGCTCAGGCGGTGGCCGTCGCGGATCGCATAGACCGCGACCGGGACCTCGCCATAGCGATCGTGCGGCAGGCCGAAGACGCTGGCCTCGGCCACGCCGGGATGGGCGCAGAGCGCCAGCTCGACCTCGGCACTGGCGATGTTCTCGCCGCCGCGGATGATGATGTCCTTCTTGCGATCGACGACGAACAGATAGCCGTCGTCGTCGAGATAGCCGATGTCCCCGGTCAGGAAAAAGCCGTCGTCACGAAAGGCCGCGGCGGTCTCGTCCGGATTGCCCCAGTAGCCGCGGATATTGCAGACCGATCGCACCGCGATCTCACCGCGCAGGCCGGCCGGCAGCGGCAGGCCGTCGGGCCCGAGGATCGCCACTTCGGCGAGCGGGAAACTGGCCGGGCCCGAGCTGCGCGGCTTGGCCAGATAGTTGTCGGCGACGTTGCAGGTGCCGACGCAGTTGGTCTCGGTCAGGCCGTAGCCGAGGAAATGCGCGGCGTGGGGCAGCGAATCGCGCAGATGGTCGACATGCTGGACGGGACGCGGCGCGCCGCCGGCGGCAAAGCCCACGCAGCTCGTCAGGTCGAAGTCGCCGCGTGCCGGATGACTGGCGATCTCGACGCTCATCGAAGGCACGCCGGCGAAGAAGGTGATCCGCTCGGACTCGATCAGCCGCATCGCCTCGAGCGCGTCCCACTTGGGCATGACGATCAGGCGGCGGCCGACGAGGAAGCTCTGGAGGAACAGCGCGATCTCGCCCGCGACGTGGAACAGCGGCACGCTGACCAGCGCCGATTGCGGCGGCTGCTCGGCGCCATCGGGTGCGAGCGCATCAAAGATCACCTGCGCCTGAACGACGAACGAGTAGGTCGCCTGGACCAAGGCGCGGTGGTCGGAGACCGCAGCCTTGGCCATGCCCGTCGATCCTGAGGTGAACACGATTGTCGCCAGATCGTCGGCGTCCAGCGTCGGCAGCGCTGAGATCTCGATCGCGCCGACGAGCAAGGCGGCGAGGCCGCTTTCGGGCCGGCCGTGTTCGAACACGACGACCGGCGCCGCCGATCCGGCCTGGGCGAGCCGCTCGGCGCGCGGCCGATCGGCGAGGACCAGCGAGCATTCGGCCAGGGCGACACCGCCCGCCAGCTCGTTGCCGGCCCACCAGCCGTTGAGCAGGGTCACGCAGCCGCCGGCCATGAGCACGCCCATGTAGAGCACGATCCAGCTCGCCGAATTGCGCGCGGCGAGGCCAACGCGATCTCCGCGGCGCACGCCATGCCGCGTCACCAGCCCGGCGGCGACGCGCTGCGCGAGCGCGTGCGTTTCGGCATAGGTCAGTCGCACGTCGCCATCGACGAGGAATTCGGTTTCGGCGTGTTCTGCGCAGGACCGAGCGAACAGCTCGGTCAGGGTTTCCGGGGCACGGGCGAAGACGGGCAGACGCGAACCGCCACGATCGAGGAAACCGGTCTCGAAAGGCGTGCCGGAAGCGGTGACGCGCGCCGTCTTGGCCGTCAATCGCTGGTCGAGTTCGCTCGGCATGCGCCCGGTTTTCATCCCTGTTCGGTGCCGGTCAAAAGCCGGCTTACATCGCGGCAGCCGCTATGCCAGAAGGCCAGGCGGGAACTCGCTTTCCGCAACCATACGCCGATGGGGTTAAACCTTTGTTGTCCTTGCTTTCCGCCGCAGCCACCGCCGGTGCGCCGATCCATTGGGTCGACCTGGGTCTGACCCGCGGCATCGATCTCGGTTTCTTCACACTGCGCTGGTACAGCCTCGCCTATCTCGCGGGCATCGTTCTCGGCTATTGGCACCTGACGCGGATGCTGCGCGTGCCCGGCGCGCCGATGGCGCAGCGCCATGCCGACGATCTGTTCTTCTACTGTACGCTCGGCATCATCCTCGGCGGCCGGCTCGGCTATGCGACGTTCTACACGGGCGGCGACACCGGCATTCCCAGCCTCTGGGCGCACCCGACCGAACTGCTCAAGCTGTGGAATGGCGGGATGAGCTTCCACGGCGGGTTGATCGGCACGGTCCTGGCGATGGCCTGGGTATCGTGGCGCGGGAAGCTCGATTTCGTCCGGGTGGGCGACTACGTCTCGGTCTGCGTGCCCTTCGGCATGCTGTTCGGCCGGCTCGCCAACTTCGTCAACGGCGAGCTCTGGGGCAAGGTCGCCACGGGCGTGCCCTGGGCGATGGTGTTCCCCGACGGCGGGCCGCTGCCGCGCCATCCGAGCCAGCTCTACGAGGCCGCGCTCGAAGGCTTCGTGATGATGGTGGTCATGCTCCTGCTGTTCTGGAAGACCCGCGCGCGCTGGCGCAAGGGCCTGCTCGTCGGCGTGTTCACCTTCGGCATCGCGCTCGCGCGGTTCATCGTCGAATTCTTCCGCGAGCCCGATGCCCAGCTCCAGGAATTCGCCATGCGCACGGGCCTGTCGATGGGCCAGTGGCTGACCGTGCCGCTGATCCTGCTTGGCCTGTTCTTCGTCGTGCGCGCGCTGACGCGCCGGCCGCTCGGGGCGGGGGAGGCCGTCGCCCCGGCATGAGCGGTGCCGACAGGAGCGGGCGGGAGCCGCTGTCGACGGTCTTCGCGCGGTTGATCGCCAACTTCGGCCCTATCAGCATCATGCAGTACATGGGCGAGGCGAACGCGCGCTACTACGCCGCGCGCGATCCGCTGGGCGCGGCCGGCGATTTCGTCACGGCGCCCGAAATCAGCCAGATGTTCGGCGAACTGATCGGGCTCTGGCTCGCGGACCTATGGCAGCGGGCGGGGGCGCCGGCGACGGTGCACTATGTCGAACTCGGCCCCGGGCGCGGCACCCTGGCGCGCGACGCCCTGCGGGCTGCCGGCAAGGCGGGGCTGGCGCCGCAGGTTCATTTCGTCGAGGGATCGCCGGCGCTGCGTGCGGTCCAGCGCGAAGCCGTGCCCATGGCGCAATGGCACGACGACCTGTCGACCCTGCCCGATGACGCGCCGATCCTGCTCGTCGCCAACGAATTCCTCGATGCCCTGCCGGTGCGCCAGCTCGTGCGCGCCGAGGCCGGATGGCGCGAGCGGATGGTCGGCCATGAGGATGGCGGCTTCCGCCCGGTGATCGGTGATCGGCCGATCGACGTGGCGGTTCCCGAGCATCTGCGCGAGGCCGAGGCCGGCACGATCATCGAGACCTGCCCGGGCGCGGCCGCTGTGGTCGACGAGGTGGCCCGCCGTCTCGCGTCGCAGGGCGGCGCCGCGCTGTTCGTCGACTATGGCCATGCGGCGTTCCAGACGGGATCGACCTTGCAGGCGGTGCGCGCGCATCGCAAGGTCGACCCCTTCGTCGATCCCGGCGAGGCCGATCTCACCGCGCTGGTCGATTTTGCGACCCTGGCCGACGTCGCACGCGCCGGCGGCGCGCGCTGGCTCGGCACCACCGAGCAGGGCGCCTGGCTGCGCGCGCTCGGCATCGAGGCACGCGCCGCGGCGCTGAGCCGCGCGGCGCCGGCCCAGGCCGAGGCCATCGCGATCGCGCGCGACCGCCTGACCACGCCCGATCAGATGGGCGCGCTGTTCAAGGTCATGGGCCTGGCCGCGCCGGGCTGGCCCGACGGCGCGGGTTTCTAGTGCCCCAGGACGCGCCGTTCGCTCGGCACGGCGCGAACCGGCACGGCCTTGATCCAGGCTTCGAGTGCATCGATGTCGGTGGCGCCGCGCACCTTGTCGCGCTGCTGCGCGAAGACCGAGAAGCCGTCGCCGCCGTTCGACAGGAAGTCGCTGACCGTGATCCGGTAGTCGGCCTTGGGATCGATCACCTTGCCGCCCAGCTTCATCGCCGAGACGCGCGAACCGGCGACGGCCTTGCGGTCGACCGTATAGGTGAAGCCGGCCGAAGGCGTCAGGAACTGCTCGGGACCGCTGTCCTGGAAGCTCTGTTCGAGCATGGCTTTCAGATCGGCGCCGCTCATCGTCATCGTGACGAGCTGGTTGTTGAACGGCTGGGTCGCATAGATCATGCCGAAGCTGACGTTGCCGTCGGCCGCAGGCACCAGCGGCGCGCGCACGCCGAAGGCGTTCATGAAGCTGAGCTGCGCGCCGTTGACCTTGGTTGCGGCGAGCTGGGCATCGGCGATCAGGCCGGCCAGCGGGCCGCCGTAGTCGACGTCGCCGATCTCGCGCCGCGTCGCCGGACCCGCGAGCTTGCCGATCGTCCGCTCGGAGAACGCCTTCGCCGCTTCGACATAGCGCGCGACATAGTCGCGAACGTCGGCGCGTGGCTGCATCACCGGCACCAGATCACTGTTCGGCACGGGCCCGCGCGACGCCGTGTAGGGCGGCGACTGGACGACGACGTTGCGCGCCTTCTTGCTCACCACGCGGTGGGTTGCCGGATCGATCTTGAGCTCGATGTCGCTGACCAGTTCGCCATAGACCCCGGCGCTGGTCAGCAGCACGGGCTTGGCCGGATTGATCGCGGCATAGTCGCAGACATAGGCCCAATGCGTGTGGCCCGAGACGACGACGTCCACCGCCGGGTCGAGCCGATCGATGATCGGCTGGATATCGCCGATGAAATCGGTGCAGCCGCTCGGATCGCTGCCCGCCGGGGTCTTGCCGCCCTGGTGGATCAGCACGACCACGGCATCGGCACCCTGCGCCTTGAGCTGCGGCACCGCGGCGTTGACCGTGTCGGCCTCGTCGGCGAAGGTCAGGCCCTTGATCCCCGCGGCCGAGACCAGTTCGGGCGTGCCCTTCAGGGTCAGGCCGATGAAGCCGACCGTGACCTTGCGGCTGCCCTCGCCGAAGCTCTTGAGCCCTGTCGCGGGGAACAGGGTCGAGCCGTCCTCGGTCTTGGTGGAGGCCGCGAGGTATTTGAACTGCGCGCCGGCGAATCGTTCGAGCTGGCAGGGCTGGCGCGCGGTATGCTTGTCGCAGCCGCCGTTCTGCATGCGCAGCAGTTCGTCGCGGCCGCGGTCGAACTCGTGGTTGCCGACCGCGTTGAACGCGACGCCGATGCGGTTCATCACGCCGATCGTCGGCTCGTCGAGATAGACCGACGAGGCGAACTGCGAGGCGCTGATCATGTCACCGGCCGAGACCACGACGTTGTTCGGATAGTGCGCGCGTATCCCGTCGATCGCCGAGGCGAGCCAGGCCGCGCCGCCCGCTGGTATGCCGACGGTGCCGCCCTTGCCGTCGGGCACGAAGACCGACTGCTTGGGCGGTTCGATCGCACCGTGGAAGTCGTTGATGCCGATGATGCCGACGGTAACGGGCTCGCTTGTCGCGGCTTGCGGACCGGGGCGCGAGGCCATCGGCGCGGCGCAGGCGGAGGTGAGCAGGACGGCGGCGAGCGTTGCGGAGAGACGACGGATCATGAGGGGGATCTGATACTCGAATATTGCAGGGGTGAGACTTAGCCTGCCGTACCCGGAGCGGCAATCTGCGGGCTTAGCCTGCGGGCAGGGCATAGACGTTGCGCGTGATGCCGTCGGGGAAGCGCTCGCGTGCGATCATCGTGCCGCCCAGCTTTTCGGCGAGCAGCCGCGCCGGCGCGTTCTCGTCCTGCATGTGCGTTTCGACCAAGTCCCAGTCGAGCGTGTTATAGCCGAAGGCGATCGCCGCGCGCGAGGCCTCGAAGGCATAGCCATGGCGCCGCGCTGTGGGGACGATCCACCAGGTCAGCTCGGAGCGCGGATAGCCTTCGGGCCACCACAGGCCGGCACCGCCGATCATCCGCCCGCTTGCCTTCTCGACCACGGCCCAACGACCGTAACCGCGCAGCGCCCAGTGGCCCAGGTCGGTGGCGAGCACGCGCCAGGCGCGATCGGCCCGCAGCGGCCCGCCATAGGCCGCCGAAGCCTCGGCATCGGCGAAGAAGTCGCGATAGACCGGGAAGTCCCCGGCGATCGGACCGCGCAGGATCAGCCGCTCGGTCTCGATCTCCGGGATCACGATCGGCTCAGACGTCGAGGTTGGCGACGTTGAGCGCGTTCTCCTGGATGAAGTCGCGGCGCGGTTCGACGATGTCGCCCATCAGGCGGGTGAAGATCTCGTCGGTGACGTCGGCGTCCTCGACCTTGACCTGCAGCAGGATGCGGTTGTCGGGGTCGAGCGTGGTTTCCCAGAGCTGCTCGGCGTTCATCTCGCCGAGACCCTTGTAGCGCGCGATCGACAGGCCCTTGCGGCCATTGGCCAGGACCGCGTCGAGCAGCTGCGTCGGCCGGGTGATCGCGCCGTCCGAAACGGTCGGGCGCGCCGGGGCGGCCTGCTGCGTTTCCTCGTCGGCGTCCTCGATCGCGGCCTCTGGCTCGGCGATGTCCTCAACCGTGCCCGCCTTCACCAGACGCGCCGGGGCGGTGTAGACCTCGGCCTGTTCGCCGGCGAGTCTCGCCAGCTTGCGCGCCTCGGCGCTCGACAGGAAGCTGGCCTCGATCTTGTGGTTGTCGGTGACGCCGCGCCAGACGCGGTTGATCTCGACGTGGCCGTCCTCGGTGAGTTCGGCGGTCCACTTGGCCTCGCGGTCGGCGCGGTCGAGCCAGCCGGCGGCGCGGGTCAGCGCGGCCACGCGCGCATCGCGCGACAGGTCGGGATCGAGCGCACCGGCCAGGGCCAGCGCCTCGACGATCGCCGGGTCATAACGGCGCGGCACGAAGCCCATCAGCGAACGAAGGCGCAGCGCATGCTCGACCAGGCCTTCGAGCTCCTGGCCGCCGCGCGCACCGCCTGCGGTTTCGAGCACGCGGCCGGCGGTGCCCGCCTCGACCAGGTAGCGATCGAGCGCGGCGCCATCCTTGAGGTAGACCTCGCTGCGGCCCTTGGCGACCTTGTAGAGCGGCGGCTGGGCGATGAAGAGGTGCCCGGCCTTGATGATCTCGGGCATCTGGCGGTGGAAGAAGGTCAGCAGCAAGGTGCGGATGTGCGCGCCGTCGACGTCTGCGTCGGTCATGATGACGATCTTGTGGTAGCGCAGCTTCTCGAGGTTGAACTCGTCGCGGATGCCGGTGCCCATCGCCTGGATCAGCGTGCCGACCTCCTTCGACGAGATGATCCGGTCGAAGCGCGCGCGCTCGACGTTGAGGATCTTGCCCTTGAGCGGCAGGATCGCCTGGATGTGGCGATCGCGCCCCTGCTTGGCCGAACCGCCGGCCGAATCACCCTCGACCAGGAACAGTTCGCACTTGCTGGGATCGCGCTCCTGGCAGTCGGCCAGCTTGCCGGGCAGCGAGGCGATGTCCATCGCGCCCTTGCGGCGGGTCAGCTCGCGCGCGCGGCGCGCGGCTTCGCGCGCGGCGGCGGCGTCGATGATCTTGCCGACGACCTGCTTGGCGTTGGCGGGGTTTTCCTCGAGCCATTCGGACAGGCGATCGGCCATCAGGCTCTCGAGCGGCTGGCGCACTTCGGACGAGACCAGCTTGTCCTTGGTCTGCGACGAGAACTTGGGATCGGGCAGCTTGACTGAGACGATCGCGGTCAGGCCTTCGCGCATGTCCTCGCCGGTGAGGTTGACCTTCTCCTTCTTCAGCAGCCCAGTCTTCTCGGCATAGGAGTTGAGCGTGCGCGTCAGCGCCGCACGGAAGGCGGCGATATGGGTGCCGCCGTCGCGCTGCGGGATGTTGTTGGTGAAGGCGAGGACGTTCTCGTAGTAGGAATCGTTCCATTCGAGCGCGACGTCGATGCCGATGCCGTCACGCTCGGAGCTGATCGCGATCGGATCGGCGAGCAGCGCGGTCTTGTTGCGGTCGAGGTACTTCACGAAAGCGGCGATGCCGCCCTCGTAGAACAGGTCGTGCTCGATCGGCACTTCGTGGCGCCGGTCGCGCAGCAGGATGCGCACGCCCGAGTTGAGGAAGGCGAGTTCGCGGTAGCGGTGCTCGAGCTTCTCGAAATCGAACTCGGTGACGTTCTTGAAGGTCTCGGTGCTGGCGAGGAAGGTCACGCGCGTGCCCTTCTTGCCGGCCGGGGCGGGGCCGCGCTCGATCAGCGGTGCCACGGCATCGCCGTTGGCGAACTTCATCCAGTGCTCGATGCCGTCGCGCCAGATCGTCAGTTCGAGCCATTCGGACAGCGCGTTGACCACCGAGACGCCGACGCCGTGGAGGCCGCCCGACACCTTGTAGGCGTTGTCGTCGCTGGTGTTCTCGAACTTACCGCCGGCGTGGAGCTGGGTCATGATGACCTCGGCCGCCGAGACGCCTTCCTCGGGATGGATGCCCGTCGGGATGCCGCGGCCGTTGTCCTCGACCGAGACCGAACCGTCGGGATTGAGTTCGATCAGCACGAGGTCGCAGTGCCCGGCCAGTGCTTCGTCGATCGCGTTGTCCGACACCTCGAACACCATGTGGTGGAGGCCCGAGCCGTCGTCGGTATCGCCGATATACATGCCGGGGCGCTTGCGCACCGCATCGAGGCCCTTGAGGACCTTGATCGATTCAGCGCCGTAGGAATTCTGGTTGGGGGTGTTCTCGGGAGTGCTGGCCATGCCCAGCATATAGGCATGGCGGGCGGAATCCGGAACCCGTAATCGCCCCTCTCGTCCACAGATTAGGGGCAGCAAAAAGCCCGCGAAATCGCGGGCTCTGTTCGCCTTGTGAGGCAGTCAGGCTCGGCCTTGCGGGTGCGGTCCGGGATGTCCCGCCGTCAGCCGCAAGGCACGAGCGAATGCGCCGGCATCAGGCCAGCGTCAGAGCGAACATCAGACCGCTGGTGCCCAGGGCAACCGCGAGACCGACCGCACGATAAATGCGTTCCATGTTTCCACCTTTCTTGTGTTTTTATGACCACCCGCGAAATGGGATCGATTCCCCGTTTCGCAAGTGCAACATACCTAGGTTAGTAATTTTTGCACGCGCAAAAGCAACAAACGAAGTTGCATAAAATGCAATCAACGGTGAACCGTTTTTCATCATCGCCCAAGCGAGCGACGTCGGCTTCCGACTACGCGGTTTAGCGTAGAGACCCCAAGAAAAGGTTACCTTGGTTAGCATGAGGGGCTGGTCGCGAATTTTTTGCGATTGCGAAGATCGATGGCCGCAATGCAGCGGGCGAGCCACTGGACACCTCGCGCCCGCGCGACTAACGGCTTGCCATGAGCGTACAGCCTTCGGATTCCATCCTCATCGTCGACTTCGGCAGCCAGGTGACGCAGCTCATCGCGCGTCGCGTTCGCGAAGCCGGGGTCTATTCGGAGATCGCCCCTTTCAGTCTGGCCGAAGCCGCCTTCGCGCGGATGCAGCCCAAGGGGATCATCCTTTCGGGGTCGCCCGCCTCGGTGCTCGACGACAACGGTCCGCGCATCCCGCAGACGATCCTCGACAGCGGCCTGCCGATCCTCGGCATCTGCTACGGCCAGCAGGCGCTGATGCATCAGCTCGGCGGCGAGGTGCTGCTCGGCGATTCGGGTGAATTCGGCCGCGCCTTCATCGAGATCGCCGACGGCTGCGTGCTGTTCGACGGGCTGTGGAAGGAAGGCGAAACGCACCAGGTGTGGATGAGCCACGGCGACAAGGTCACCAGGCTCGCCTCCGGCTTCCGCCCCGTCGCCGCCAGCCCCGGCGCGCCTTTCGCGGTCATCGCCAACGACGACAAGCGCATCTACGCGATGCAGTTCCACCCCGAGGTCGTGCACACGCCCGACGGCGGCAAGCTGCTCAAGAACTTCGTCCGCCACGTCTGCGGCCTTACCGGCGACTGGACGATGGCCGAGTTCCGCAAGACCAAGATCGAGGAAATCCGTCAGCAGGTCGGCAAGGGCAAGGTCATCTGCGGGCTGTCGGGCGGCGTCGACAGCGCGGTCGCCGCGCTGCTGATCCACGAGGCGATCGGCGATCAGCTGACCTGCGTCTTCGTCGACGGCGGCATCCTGCGTGCAGGCGAGGCCGAACAGGTCGTCTCGCTGTTCCGCGGCCATTACAACATCCCGCTGGTCCACGTCGACGCTTCGACCTTGTTCCTCGGCGGTCTGGCCGGGGTCACCGATCCCGAGCAGAAGCGCAAGTTCATCGGCAAGACCTTCATCGACGTGTTCGAGGCCGAGGCGAACAAGATCGGCGGCGCCGAATTCCTCGCCCAGGGCACGCTCTATCCCGACGTGATCGAGAGCGTCTCGTTCACCGGCGGCCCTTCGGTGACGATCAAGAGCCACCACAACGTCGGCGGCCTGCCCGAGCGCATGAACATGCAACTCGTCGAGCCGCTGCGCGAGCTGTTCAAGGACGAGGTCCGCGTGCTCGGCCGCGAGCTCGGCCTGCCCGAGATCTTCGTTGGCCGCCATCCGTTCCCCGGACCGGGCCTGGCGATCCGCATCCCCGGCGAAGTCACGCGCGAGCGCTGCGACATCCTGCGCAAGGCCGATGCGATCTACCTCGAGGAGATCCGCAACGCCGGGCTCTACGACGCGATCTGGCAGGCCTTCGCCGTGCTGCTGCCGGTCAAGACCGTCGGCGTCATGGGCGATGGCCGCACTTACGACTCCGTCTGCGCGCTGCGCGCGGTGACCTCGACCGACGGCATGACCGCGGACATCTATCCGTTCGACGCGAGCTTCCTCAGCGCGGTGTCGACGCGGATCATCAACGAGGTGCGGGGCATCAACCGCGTGGTCTACGACTACACGTCGAAGCCGCCGGGCACGATCGAGTGGGAGTGAGGCGTTAAGCCAGAAGCTGGGTCGCCACGCCCAGCGGCGGCCCGGCATGGGCAAGCTGTCTGTCGAGCGTATGCAGGACCGCGCCATGGTTGGCCGCGATGGCCAGGTGCAGGGCATCGCCGCTGCGCAGTCCCAATTCGTGCTGATCCACGAACCGCGCCGCCGCCTGGAAATGGCTTCGCGCGACCGGCAGAACGGTGAGGCTTTCGCTGACGAGCCGATGGAACGCGGTCATTGCCATGGTCCGCTGATCCAGGTCGATCTGTTGGGTGCGCAGCTTGATCGCAAAGGCCGATGATGTCTCGGTCAAGGTCCAGTCGCTGATCGTCAGCTGCTCGGCATCCTGTTCTGCCAGCCAATCCTGCACCGCCCGGGTCGAAGCCTCGTTGGACAGAGCGGCTACGACCAGCGAGGTGTCGAGATAGAACATCAGTAGCGGTCGCTGTCTCGCATGGATCGGACCAGCTCCGCGGCGTCCTCTGCAGATTTGGGCATCCTGGCGGTCAAGGCGTACAAGGCTTCGGCGTCGATCGCCTTGCGTGGTGTCGCGGCGCCCGTCAGCCGGGCAACGGGCTTGCCGCGGCGGGTGATCTCGATCGACTCTCCAGCCTCGGCCCGATCGATCAATTCGCTCAAATGCGCCTTTGCTTCGGCGAGGCTGATCGATTCCATACCATGCTCCTGACCAACTAGATGGTCATATAGAGCGAAGTGGCCAAATCCGCAACGTCAGCTTGCCCAGTCGGCGATGTTGTCGGCCTCGCCGATCAGCGCGAGGCCGTGGGCGATCGAGGTCAGTTCGCCGCCGCTGGCGATGCGATCCTCGCCGAAGCGCTCGACGAACAGGCGGCGGATGACGGGGATCAGCGACGAGCCGCCGGTGAGGAACACGCGGTCGATCTGGCCGGGTGCGAGCCCGGCCTTGGCCAGGGCGTCGTCGACGCAGGCCTGGATCCGCGCGACGTCGGGTGCGATCCATTCCTCGAACTCGGCGCGGGTGACCTCGGCCGAGATGTCGAGCCCGCCGCCGGTGAAGCGGAATTCGGCATGGCTCTCGGTCGAGAGCGCGCGCTTCACCTGGCCCACCGCCTCGTAGAGCGGATAGCCGAGCTCGTTCTCGACGATCGCGATCATCCGGCCGATCGCCGCGGGGTCGACCGCGGCGCGCTGGAGCTTGGCCAGTTCGTCGAGCGTGCGGCGGTTGCGCATCAGCGCCAGTTTCGACCAGTCGGCGAAGTCGGTGAAGAAGCCCGGCGGGATCTCTAGCACCTTGTCGAACGAACGGTATTCGCCGCCCTTGCCGAGCAGCGGCAGGACCAGTCGCTCGACCAGACGCGAATCGAAGCGGTCGCCGGCAAGGCCCACGCCCGAGGCGCTCAGCGGCACGCAGCGCCGCGCCGTGCCCGGTTCGGCGACGCGCACGATCGAGAAGTCGCTGGTGCCGCCGCCGAAGTCGGCGACGAGCAGGGTCGCGGGTTCGGTCAGCCGCGAAGCATAGGAGAAGGCCGCGCCCAGCGGCTCGAAGACGTAGTGGATCTCGGGCGCGAAGCCCGCGAACATCTTGTCGTAGCGCTCGCGCGCCAGCGCGGCGTCGGCGCGCGCGCCGGCATAGGACACCGGCCGGCCGACCACGACACGCGCGGGCCGGTCGCGCAGCGCACCGCCGGCGTGGCTCACCAGCTTCTCGAGGAACTTGGCGCCGAGCTCCTCGAAGCGGTAGCGCTTGGTGAAGACCGAGGCGTGCTCGAACAGCGGGCTCGCCGCGACGGTCTTGAACGACTGGATGAAGCGGCTGCCCAGCGGGAAGTCGAGATATTCGGCGATCGCCCAAGGCCCGGCCTCGTGGTCGATCCCGCCGCGCGTGCCTTCGTCCTCCCAGAACGACAGCGCCGAGCGGAACACCGCGCTGGTGGCCTGCGGTGCGGCGAATTCGATCAGATCGGGCGAGGGCGTGCCGTTGGCGCGCGCGACGACGCTGTTGGTCGTGCCGAAGTCGAGGCCCAGCGCGGGACCGGCAGCATTCGTCATGAGGAATCTCCGGCTGGGTTGAGCTGCGGGCGGCGCCTATGGCACCGGGCCGCGCTCAGGGCAAGCGCGCGCCGCCGGCTGATCAAACCGGCCGATCAAACCGGCTGGGGCAAGCGCGCTGACGAGCCATGCTATCGACTGCGCCGCCGCGATTGCGCATCCTCGCCCGACAAGACGGGAGAGAAACGATGCGGCGCTTCAAGATGCTGGTGTTCTCGGAGCCTTTCGCGGGCCAGGATGCGGAATTCGACGAATGGTACACCGGCCGCCATCTCGACGACATCGTCGCGCTGCCGGGCTTCACCACGGCGCAGCGCTTCAAGCTGCATTCGGTGTCGATGGGCACCAGTCTCAACCGGAACCTGGCGATCTACGACATGGAGACCGACGATCCCGACTGGGTGATCGAGAACATGTTCGCCCATCGCGATACCGATGCGATGCCGATCCACCCGGCCTTCAACCTCGATGCCACGACCGTGATGCTCTACGAAGAGACCACCGGCGTGGTCTATGCGAAGGACAAGCCCTAACGCCTGCGCCTTGGCCAGTTGATCGCCCCGCTCGCCCAGAGCGCGAGCCAGATCAGCAGCGGCTGCGCGGCCAGGCGCGGAACGTGATAGGCGAGTGGCAGGCCGCCGCTCGGCCGCGCGAGATCGAGCAGCATGTGCTGGACGTTCGCCGGCCAGACGCACAGCGCGTAAAGCGCAAGGCCCCAGCCGGCCGCGCGGCGCAGGCCTGACGATCGGCGTTGCACCAGGCCGATGGCCCCCGCGATCTCGGCCAGGCCGGTCAGCGCGACGACCAAGCCGGCGGCGGGCACCCAGGGCGGCACGATCGAGACGAACGGATGCGGCGCTGCGAGGTGCAGCACGCCGGCGAGACCATAGAACAGCGCCAAGCCCCAGCGGGCGAGGTCGCGCTTGTTCACCAGGCATTGCCTTCGGCCACGGCGCGCTTCTCGGCGCGCGTGGACTTGCGGCCGAGCACCTTGTTGCGGTGGGGGAAGCGGCCGAAGCGTTCGATCATCCGCGCGTGCGAGCGGCAGAAGTCGAGAGTCCGGTTGTTCCCGAGCGCAGCGAAGAGCCGCAATGCGAGCAACTGGTCGGCGATCGCCTCGCTGTGCATCATCGGCATGTAGAGAAAATGGCGCGCGTTCTTGGTCATCGACCGGTCCCAGCCCTTCGCGCGGGCACCGCGGGTGATCGCGCGGGCCAAGCTATCATAGGCGAAAGCGCGCGGATCGTCGCGGAACAGGTTGCGCGGCACCTGATCGAACAGCAGCACCGCGGCGCGTGCGGTCAGCGGATCGCCGAGGAAGGCCGTGGCGGGTTGCCCACCCAGCCGGGCCAGCGTCCGGGCAAAGCGGCGGCGCAACTTGGTGTCGACGACATCACTGCGCCCGAACCATTGGTCCGGGCGCAGTTCGTGAAACCAGGCGTGCAGCAGGTCCGCCGCCCAAGGGAGTCGGGCGGCGGTCATCGTCAGAAGTTGAACTTGACCGTTGCGCCATAGGTGCGCGGCGCGCCGTTGCTCTGGGTCGTGCCGGTGCCCGTGGTGATCTTCTGCACGGCATAGTCGGTGTTGGTCAGGTTGCGGCCCCAGATCTCGACGCCGAGATGTTCGGACGAGCGGTACTCGATCGAGGCGTTGAGCAGGTGGTATTCGTCCTGCTTGGCGATGTTGTCGGGCTCGAAATAGTAGCCGCTGTTGAACGCGTAGAGACCCGTCAGGCGCAGCTCGCGCTCGTCGCCGAGCGGCACCGTATAGGTCGCGCCGAAGCTGGCCGCGAAATCGGGGGCGTTCGACACCTTGTTGCCCGAAGCGTCGCCGAAGCAGGTGACGTAGCCGCCGGTCCAGACGCCGCCCGCGGGAACGACGCCGGGATTGCGCGTGCCGCGCAGCGCCGCCGGGCAGGTCGCCGCAGCGGTCTGGCCGGCGATCACCGGATAGACGATCGGTGCCTGGAAGTTCTGGCCGGCGCCGCCAAATGTGCCGTAGCGCGAATTGAGCCAGGTGGCCCCGCCGAACAGGCGCAGGTTGTCGGTCGGCTTGGCCTCGAACTCGAACTCGACGCCGTCGACCTTGACCGTCGCCGCGTTGAGCACCAGCGACGAGCCCGGATTGGCCGCGGCGGCCGAACGGACCTGGTAGTCGTCGATGTCGTAGTGGAAGGCGGCGAGATTCAGGCGCAGGCGGCGATCGAACAGCTCGGACTTGAAGCCGATCTCGTAGGCCATGATGGTCTGCGGCAGATAGGGATCGTTGAGCGGGTTCTGCAGGCTGTACGAGCCCGACTTGAAGCCGCGGTTGGCCGAGGCGTAGACGCTGATGTCGGGCGTCAGCTCCTGGCGCAGCGCGGCGCGCCAGGTGACCTGGTTGTACTTGAGCTTGGTGCGCTGGATACCCGGTGCGGTCAGCGGCTGGCCGCTGGGATTGGTCACGGTGCCGCCGGGCAGCGCCGTGCCGTTGGCCAGGATGGTGAACTGGCTGGCGTCGAACGAACGGCGATCCTCGGTATAGCGGATGCCGCCGGTCAGCTTGGTGGTCGGCGTGATCGCATAGGTCGCTTCACCGAAGGCTGCATAGGAATTGCTGTCGAGCTTGGCGCGGACGTCCTGGCCGCGAGCCGTGCCGAAGGCGCCGCCCGAGAAGAACGACGTGTTGTTGGCCTTGGTGTTCAGATAGAAGCCGCCGAACTGCCATTGCAGCGGGCCCGAGCCGGTCGAGGCCAGGCGGACTTCCTGCTGGAACGACTTCATGCCCGACAGGAACTGGATGCGGATCAGCGAGATCGGGCCGCCATCGACGTCGAAGTCGCTGTTGGTGCGCGTGTTGCGATAGGCCGAGACGCTGGTCAGCGTGGCGAAGCCCAGATCGAACTCACCGGTGAAGCTGCCGCCGTAGATGCGCTGCTTGGTCAGCGCGAGATCGTTCGCGGTGGTGTCGTGGTCATCGGCGACGACGGCGCCCGCGGGAGTGCCGGGCACGTCGGGGCCGCGCGACAGGCCCGTGCCGATCGTGCCGTCGGCGATGCGCCAGCCCACGGGATTGTCACGGTTTTCGAGGTAGTCGCCCGAGAGGATCAGTTTGATCCGGTCGGTCGGCCGCGCGACGATCTTCGAGCGGATGCCCGAATAGTCCTGGATGAAGTTCTTGTCGCCGCGCGTCAGGTTGCGGCCCCAGCCCTCGTTCTGGTGATAGCGCGTGACCGCGATGTCGGCGCTGAGGCCCTCGGTGATCGGTGCGGCGACATAGGCGCGCGCGGAGACCGTCTCGTAATTGGCATAGCCGAAGTCGCCGTCGAGCACCCATTCGTCGCCGGGCTCGCGCGTGATGACGTGGACCAGGCCGCCCGTGGCATTGCGGCCGAACAGCGTGCCCTGCGGGCCCTTGAGCACTTCGACGCGCTCGATGTTGTTGAAGTAGTTAATCGTCTGGCCGAGGTCGGCCATGTAGACGCCGTCGACGTAGACCGCGTTGGCGCCCTCTTCACCGGCCGCCGCATTGGTCGTGCCGACGCCGCGGACGAAGAACAGGCCGCTCGGGCCCGAGCGCGTGAACTGCACCGAAGGGATGATCTGCGGCAGGTCGCGCGTGGTGTCGACGCCGCTTTCCCGCAGCGCCGAGGCGGTGACCGCCGAGACCGCGATCGGCACGTCCTGCAGGCGCTCCTGGCGGTGCTGCGCGGTGACGACGATTTCCTCGAGGCCGCCGGTATCGGCCGCGGCGTCCTGCGCGAAAGCCGGAACGGCGCTCATCGCGGCCAGGCCGGCCAGCGCTGCGCTGGTCAGAGCGCGCGCGCGAAAAGTCGTCAGAAGAGCAGCCATGGTATCCTCCCTTGTGTTTCCGATGATCCGGCCTTGCCGCGATCGTTCGGTGGCGCAGCACCCTCATGCCCGCCTCGAAAACTGGACGCCGTCTTAGTTACGGGTGGAATCGCGTCAAGCGGCCGCGGCAAAACGTTCCGCTGTGTATCATTGATGCCGCAGTCGGAGTCAGGAGCCGGGGTGCGTCAGGCGCCGTGTCGCGCGAGATCGACGGCTGCGAGCTCGCCTTCGCCCAAAGGTTCGAACTTGTCGAGGACCTGGGCGATCAGGCGCTTGACCTCTTCGTGTCCGAGCTGGACGCCGACTTCGTCCTCAATGACGAAGTTGCGGGCGATGGCCGACATCAGCAGGACGATGCCGTGCGGGCCGATCGTCGTCCGGTCGAAGCCGCGCTCGGCATAGATCCGTTCCATCGCCTCGATCTGCTGGCTGCGGAAACGCTCGCCGGTGTGGCGCATCTCCTCGCGCAGGCCGGGATAGACTTTGCCCAGCGCGACATATTCGGTCATGCGCTTGCCTTCGGGCAGGTTGCTGTTGAGTGCCCAGAGTGCGCGCACCGGATGGCGCGACGACAGCGCTTCGTCGTGGAGGCGGAAATAACGCGCCGACGACCGCTGGAACACCGCGATCAGCAGCTCTTCCATCGAGCGGAAATAATAGTGCACGAGCTGGGGCTTGAGGCCGGCCTTCTGCGCGACGCGGCGCGCGCTGAAGGCGTGGTAGCCCTCTTCGCCGAGCAGATCGTAGGCGGCCTCGATCAATCGCAGTTTGGAGCGCGAGCCGCGCGCCTTGGATCCCGGCGTTGACGCCATTGGCTCTCCGTTCGTGTCAACTCGCGCCAAATTGGCGCGCATCGTCACGCGAGGCAAGCGACAAGCGAGTCAGTTCCGCCCCGGAATGGAGCGCCACCCCGCAAGATCATCTCGGTATGCTCGGTCGGCGCGCTTAGTTGGCGCGCGCCACCCGGCGGTAGGGCACGAACTGCTGCAGCCCGACGAAGCCGTTGTAGAAGAAGCCGGCGCGGTCGTGGGTGCGGACGATGTCCATGCGGCAGAGCTGGCTGCCGCGGATGTCGGTGACCATGATGTCGTCGCGATCGAGATCGCGCGGATTGCTCGGCCGGTTGACGTAGATCGTGCCGCCGTTGCCATAGACGATCGCGGTCTTGTCGATCACGCGCTGGTCGCGCGAGTCGGTCAGGCTGATGCAGTCGACCGGTGTGCCCGGCTGGCGGCCGTCGAGGATCTTGGCGAGCTGTTCTTCGCCGGTGAGCTTGGGCTTCGCTCCGGCGGCTGCGCCGGTCAGAAGCACGGCGCCCGCCGCGAGAGCCAGGGCGATCTTACGCATGGGGACTCTCCTAAACGTCAATTTCGCACACCATACCGCAATCAGGCTTAACGCAGGCTGAGCAAAAATCAGGCCGTGCCGCCTACGGTCAGCCCCTCGACCAGCAGGGTCGGCTGGCCCACGCCGGCGGGCACCGATTGCCCACCCTTGCCGCAGACGCCGACGCCTTCGTCGAGGCACATGTCGTTGCCGATGCCGGTCACGCGGGTCAGCACCGAAGGCCCGTCGCCGATCAGGGTCGCGCCCTTGATCGGTGCGCCCAGCTTGCCGTTCTCGACCTTGTAGGCCTCGGTGCACGAGAACACGAACTTGCCCGAGACGATGTCGACCTGGCCGCCGCCGAAGCTCTTGGCATAGATGCCGTTCTTGACGCGGCTGAGCAGTTCGGCCGGATCGTCGTTGCCGCCGCGCATGAAGGTGTTGGTCATCCGCGGCATCGGCGCGTGGGCGTAGGATTCGCGGCGACCGTTGCCGGTGGCGGGAACGCCCATCAGCCGCGCGTTGAGGCGGTCCTGGATATAGCCCTTGAGGATGCCGTCCTCGATCAGCACGTTCTCCTGCGTCGGCGTGCCCTCGTCGTCGATCGACAGCGAGCCGCGGCGGCCGGCGATCGAGCCGTCGTCGATCACGGTCACGCCCGGCGCGCCGACGCGTTCGCCGATGCGGCCCGAGAAGGCGCTGGTGCCCTTGCGGTTGAAATCGCCCTCGAGGCCGTGGCCGACGGCTTCGTGCAGCAGCACGCCGGGCCAGCCGGGGCCGAGCAGCACGGTCATCTCGCCCGCCGGGGCATCGACGGAGTCGAGGTTGGTCAGCGCCTGTTGCAGCGCGGTGTCGATCGCGCGGTTCCAGTTGGCCGGGTCGAACAGGTCGTCGTAGAGCCAGCGCCCGCCCATGCCGAAGCTGCCCGTCTCGCGGCGGCCGTTCGCCTCGGCGACGATGCCGACGTTGAGCCGCACCAAGGGGCGCACGTCGGTGGCGACGAAACCGTCGGCGCGGACGATCTCTACCACCGACCACGAGGCCGAGAGGCTGGCCGAGACCTGGCTGACTCTCGGATCGCGCGCGCGGGCGGCGGCGTCGATCGTCTTGAGCAGCTCGACCTTCTTCTCGAAGGCGACCGCGTCAAGCGGCGAGGCGTCGGTATAGAGATGGCGGTTCGACTGGCGCGGCGGCGCGGCGCGCGTGCCCGTGGCGGGATCGAGCAGTTGCAGCGTCTCGCCGGCGCGGCGGATCGCCGCGGCCGAGATGTCGTTGGCGTGGGCGAAGCCGGTCATCTCGCCCGAGACGCCGCGCAGGCCGAAGCCGGCGTCGCGCGAGTAGTCGGCGGTCTTGAGCCGGCCGTCGTCGAAGCCGAAGGATTCCGAAGCGATGAACTGCAGGTAGAGCTCGCCGTCGTCGCATTTGCGCAAGGTTTCCTGCGCGAGCGCCTGAGCCTCCTCGGGGGAGAGCTGGCCGGAACGGTAGAGAAGCGAGCGGGGATCGGCGATGACGGTCATGCCGTCGATATAGGCGCTTTTGCGAAGCGCGCCAGCGTTACGCCGCGGCGGCGCCAGTCTCGCCGTCGGCCACGCCACCGCGCAGTACGAAGCGGCGGTCGCAATAGCCGCATTCGACGAAGCCCTTCTCGTCGATTTCCAGCCAGACGCGCGGATGACCCAGCGCGGCGCCGCCGCGGATGTCGGTGGCCCCGTCGCAGCTGACGCGGTGGGAATCGGTGTAGACGGTTTCGGGCGGCGTGATCATGGATGCGCGATTAGCAATCGCCTGCACCTTTTTCCAGCCTTTACGCAGGCGGCGTCCTGCCGCACAGAACGCGGCCATGAGCGATGCCCCTGCGATCTCGATCCGCAATCTCGTCAAGCGCTATGCCCCGGTCGGCGAAGGCCCTGGAAAACTCGCGCTGAACGACGTCAGCTTCGACGTGCCGCAGGGCGGGATCTTCGGCCTGCTCGGTCCCAACGGCGCGGGTAAGTCGACCTTGATCAACACGCTCGCGGGGCTGGTCATGAAGACCTCGGGCGAGGTGTCGATCTGGGGTTTCGACATCGACCGCGACATGCGCAATGCCAAACGCGCGATCGGCATCGTGCCGCAGGAGATCGTGTTCGATCCCTTCTTCACCCCGTTCGAAGTGCTCGAGAACCAGGCCGGGCTCTATGGCGTCGCCAAGCCGCTGCGCCGTTCGATGGAACTGCTGCGTGACGTCCACCTGGCCGACAAGGCCAAGTCCTATGCGCGCACCCTGTCGGGCGGGATGAAGCGCCGCCTGCTCGTGGCCAAGGCCATGGTCCACTCGCCGCCGGTGCTGGTGCTCGACGAGCCGACCGCGGGTGTCGACGTCGAGCTGCGCCGCCAGCTGTGGGACCTCGTCACCGAGATGAACCGCGAGGGCGTGACCGTGGTCCTGACCACGCACTACCTCGAAGAGGCCGAGGAGCTGTGCGATCGCATCGCCATCATCAACCACGGCAAGCTGATCACCAACCAGCCGACGCGCGAGCTCGTCGGCATGGCGCGCGAGAAGGTGGTGGTGCTGACGCTCGACCGCGACATCGACACGCTGCCCAGCCACCCGCATTTCCTCAAATGCGAGAAGACCGGTGAGCGCACGATCGAGGTGACCTACGACAAGGACCGCAGCAATGCCGGCGAAGTGCTGGCCTCGATCCAGGGGCAGGGCTTCGCGATCGTCGATGTGACCACGCGCGAGGCCGATCTCGAGGACGTGTTCGTCAGCCTGACCAGCTCGGTCCAGGCGGCGTGACATGATCCACGACGTTATCATCGTCGGCTCGGGTGCCGCCGGCCTGACCGCCGCGCTGGGCCTGGCCGAAAAGCTCAAGGTCCTGGTCCTCGCCAAGGGCACGCTGACCGGCGGTTCGACCGCGCATGCCCAGGGCGGCATCGCCGCCGTGCTCGACGCGGGCGACACCTTCGAGGATCACATCCGCGACACGATGGTCGCCGGTGCCGGGCTCAACCGCCAGGAGACGGTCGAATTCGTCATCGAGCGTGCGCCGCACGCGATCGACCGGCTGATCGAGCTCGGTGTGCCGTTCAACACCGCCAAGAACGCCGACGGCGGCGAGAACCTGCACCTGACGCGCGAGGGCGGCCATTCGCACCGTCGCATCGTCCATGTCGACGATGCCACCGGCTGGGCGGTGCAATCGGCGCTGCTCAAGGCGGCCGAGGACCATCCCAACATCACCCTGCTGCCCGGGCGTTCGTGCATCGACCTGATCACCGGCCGGCACGAATTGCGCTATTCGGGTTCGGGCCGCGTCTGGGGCGTCTATGCGCTCGACGAGGCGACGGGCAAGGTCGAGGCGCACACCGCGCGCGCGACCGTGCTGGCGACGGGCGGCGCGGGCCGCGTCTACCAGTTCTCGACCGCCCCGCGCGGCGCCACGGGTGACGGCATCGCCATGGCCTGGCGCGCCGGCGCGCGCGTCTCCAACATGGAGATGATGCAGTTCCACCCGACCTGCCTCTACAACCTCGAGGTCAAGAACTTCCTGATCACCGAAGCCGTGCGCGGCGAGGGCGGGCACCTGATCAACCCGCGCAGCGGCAAGCGCTTCATGGAGTTCTACGATCCCGAGCGGCTCGAACTCGCCCCGCGCGACGTCGTCGCCCGCGCGATCGACTCCGAGATCAAGCGCTTCGGTCTCGACTACGTCCACCTCGACATCAGCCACCAGCCGCCTGAATTCGTCCGCGAGCATTTCCCGACGATCTACGAGAAGCTGATGGGACTGGGCATCGACATGACCCGCCAGCCGATCCCGGTCGTCCCCGCGCAGCATTACACCTGCGGCGGCGTGCTGATCGACCTGACCGGGCGCACCGACCTGCCCGGGCTCTATGCCGTCGGCGAATGCACCGAGAGCGGGCTGCACGGCGCCAACCGCCTCGCCTCGAACTCGCTGCTCGAATGCTTCGTCTTCGGCGAGGCGGCGGCGGCCGACATCCTCGACCAGTGGGACGCCTTCGACGCGCCGCCGCCGGTCAAGGCCTGGGACGAGAGCCGCGTGACCAATTCGGACGAAGAGGTCATCATCAAGCAGAACTGGACCGAGATCCGCCGGTTCATGTGGAACTACGTCGGCATCGTCCGCACGACCAAGCGGCTCGAGCGCGCGCAGCACCGGATCAAGCTGTTGAACCACGAGGTCGAGGACTATTACGGCCACTTCCGGGTGACCACCGACCTGATCGAGCTGCGCAACCTGCTGCAGTCGGCCGACCTCATCGTCCGCTCGGCGCTCCACCGCCACGAGAGTCGCGGGCTGCACTATACGCTCGACTATCCCGAGACCCTGCCCGAGGCCCGCGACACGGTGCTGGTGCCATGAGCCAGGATTTGCGCTTCCTGATCCCGTCATCCCGGGCTTGACCCGGGATCCCGCTTTTTCTGCAAGGGTGGAGAAGGCAGCGGGACCCCGGATCAAGTCCGGGGTGACGATATGGATTGAGCAAGCGAACAGCGATCGCCCTGCGATGGTGGGAGAGAAGGAATGACCAGAACGGCCTTAGTCACCGGCGCGTCGCAGGGCATCGGCGCCGCGACGGCCAAGGCGCTCGCCGCCGACGGCTATCACGTCGTCGTCCACTACGGCGCACAGCGTGACAAGGCCGAAGCCGTCGTCGATGCGATCCGCGCGGCGGGCGGCAGCGCCGAAGTGGTCGGTGCCGACCTTGCCGATCACGCGGCGCCTTTCGCCCTGGCCGAGGAAGTCACGCGGCTCTGCGGTGGCCAGCTCCACGCGCTGGTGCTCAACGCCGCGATCATGTCGCCCTCGGCGATCCTCGACTGCCCGCCCGAGACCTTCGACCGGCTCTATGCGATCAACCTGCGCGCGCCGTTCTTCCTGCTCCAGCAGCTCGCGCCCGCGCTGGTCGAAGGGGCGAGCGTGACCTTTCTGTCCTCGCTGACCGCGCGGCGCGTGGTCGGCAACGTCTCCGCCTATGGCGCGATGAAGCAGGCGCTCGAATCGCTCGTGCATCGCGGCGCGGCGGAGCTCGGTTCGCGCTGGGTGCGCGTCAACGCGGTGGCGCCGGCGACGACCGCGAGCGAGACGATCAAGCCTTTCACCGATACCGAAGCGGGCTTCGCCGCGACCGTGGCGATCCAGGCGCTCAAGCGCGTGGCCGAGCCCGAGGACATTGCCGACGTCATCGCCTTCCTCGCCTCGGACAAGGCGCGCTGGATCAACGGCGCGGTGATCCCGGTCGACGGAGGATCGATGCTGTGACCGCCTATGACGACAATGACTATGGCTACGAGGACGAACACCGCGTCGACCGTGCCTATCGGATCATCGCGGCCCCGGTCGCGGTGGTCTATGCGGCGCTGACCGACGCGCGGATGGTGGCGAACTGGTTGCCGCCCGAGGGCGCGACCGGGACGATGGAGGCCTTCGACCCGCAGCCCGGCGGCGCGATCCGCATGACCCTGCGCTTCGCCTCGGGCGAAGGCGGCAAGACCACGGCCGACACCGACGTGGTCAGCGGCCGCTTCGTCGAACTCGATCCCAACGAGTGCGTGGTGCAGGAGTTCGACTTCGTCTCCGACGATCCCGCTTTCGCCGGCACCATGCGCATGACCTGGGGCCTGACCTGGTGCGCCGAGGGCACCGAGATCAGCGTCGTCGCCGAGAACGTTCCCTCCGGCATAAGCAAGGAGGATCACGCGGTAGGGCTGGCCTCGTCGCTTGCCAACCTCGCGGCTTACATCGAACAGTAGCGCGCAGTGTTGAGCGGGCCGGTGCCGCCGCCCTCATAAACGGGAGAGACAGGTGCGGATCAAGGACAGGGTGGCGCTGGTCACCGGGTCGTCGCAGGGCATCGGCAAGGCTATCGCGCGCAAGCTCGCGCAGGACGGCGCCAAGGTGATCGTCCACGCGCGCAGCGCCGAGAAGGCCGAACCGGTCGCCGCGCAGATCCGCGCGGAAGGCGGCGAGGCCGACGTCGTGCTGGGGGACCTGGTCGAGGGCGATACGCCGACGCGCGTGGTGCGCGATGCCTTCGCGGTCCACGGTGCGCTCGACATCCTCGTGCTCAACGCCGGCGGCGGCAGTTCGGGGCTCGCCACCGATCTCTCGGTCGAGACGATCGACCGCGTGCTCGCCTTCAACCTGCGCGCGACGATCCTCGCGACCACCGAATATGCGCGGCTGACGCAGAGTCCGCACGGCCGCGTGGTGTTCATCTCCTCGGGCATGGCGACCCACGCCGCGCCCGGCGTCTCGGTCGGCGCCGCGGCCAAGGCGGGGTCGGAGACCTTCCTGCGCTCGGTCGCGCAGGAACTCGGCGAGCGCGGCATCACCTGCAATTCGGTCGCGCCCGGCTGCACACGCACCGAGATGATCGCCGGCCAGACCTGGCCCGATCAGGTGCCGCCCTGGACCGCGCTGCGCCGGCTCGGCCAGCCCGAGGACATCGCCGACGTCGTGGCCTTCCTCGCCAGCGACGAGGCGCGCTGGCTGACCGGGCTGACGATCGCGGCGAACGGCGGCCTGGTCACGACCGCGGCGAACATCCTCGCCCGCGCGCGCTGAGCCCGCTTTTCAGCAACAGGCGGGCAAAGAACCGCGGCTTGTCACCGCTCTGACAACCGCGCGTGGCAGCAAATGCACCGTCCGTCGCAGTCGGGGATTGCCATAAGGCGTTCTCGTGAGTTTTCGCGGTCAACGATTTGCTAACCAAATCTGGTGGGACTGCGATTTGCTGGAAATCTCAAGAGCTTCGCTCGACTGTTCGGTGCTGTTCCTGGCCTTGCTCGGCTGCGCCACGACGGTGCTGACCGCGCGAGCCGTACGCGCGCCGCATCGGATCGACCGGCCGGCCTCGCAGGAACCGATCGAACTCGCCGTCGCCGTGCTGGCCGCCTTGGCGATCCCTTTGTGGCTGACCACGCGTCCGATCGATCTGGTGGCGATGCTGGCGCTGGTGCTGGCGACAGCCGTGGCGCTGTCGCTGTTCGTCCGCCGGCTTAGCCTGCCCGGGGTGCTGACCCTGGCCACCCAGGTGGTCGCACTGGTCGTCGGCCCGCTGTGGGGCGCGCTGTTCGTCGTCGAGGCGGGGCTGCCCTGGTGGCTCGAACTCGCCTCGCTGGCGGCGCTCGGCCTCGGCGCGATCGCCAGCGGCGTCACATTGGTCGCGGGTTTCGCGCGCGAGGCGGTGCTGACGCACGAGGACTGGCGCATGCCCGCGCAGGTGCCCGCACCCTGCGATCTCGCGCCGCGCTTCAAGGTCTCGCTGCACCTGCCCTGCTATGCCGAGCCGCCCGAAGTGGTGAAGGCGACGATGGATGGCCTCGCCGCGCTCGACTATGCCGATTTCGAAGTGCTGGTCTGCGACAACAACACCCAGGACGAGGCGCTGTGGCGTCCGCTCGAGGTCCATTGCCGCACGCTCAACCGTCGCCTGGGGCGCGAGGTGTTCCGCTTCTTCCACGTCGCGCCGCTGCCCGGCGCCAAGGCCGGTGCGCTCAACTTCTGCCTCGAGCAGATGGCGCCCGATACCGAGGTGGTCGGCGTGATCGACGCGGACTACCACTCGCGCCCCGATTTCCTGGCGCGGCTCGTGCCGTTCTTCGCCGATCCGCGGATCGGTTATGTCCAGACGCCGCACGACTATCGCGGCTATGAGGACAGCGATTTCCTCACCGCCTGCCACTGGGAATACATGCCGACCAACAAGGTCGATTACCCCGGTGTCAGCGAATACGGCGGGGCCTTCACGATCGGCACGATGTGCCTGTTGCGCGCCGAGGCCCTGCGCCGCGCAGGCGGCTGGGCCGAATGGTGCCTGACCGAGGATTCCGAAGTCTCGGTCCGCATCCGCGCGGTCGGCTATCGCGGGCTCTATTTCGGTGAGACCTTCGGCCGCGGCCTGATCCCCGAGACCTTCGACGACTACCGCAAGCAGCGCTTCCGCTGGACCGCGGGCCCGGTGCAGCAGCTGCGCCGCCACTGGCGGCTGTTCCGCCCGGCACCGCTGGCGGCACCGCTGCCCGGCTGGAGCAAGCTGCTCGAGGTCACGCGCTGCGTCTCGCCGTTGCTCAACCTTGCCGGGATCGCCATGGCCGCGCTGTCGGCCGTCGGCATCGCGATGACCGTGGTCAGCGACAATGCCCCGCGGATCGCCGTGCCCGACGTGACCTGGCTCCTGCTCGTGGTCGGCCTCGTGACCTGGATCGTGCGCACGGTCCATCGCTATCGACTGTCGGGCTGCGACGATCCGCGCGCGATGATCCGCGGCCAGATCGCGCGCGCCTCGCTCGACTACGTCGTGCTGCTCGCGGGTGTCGCGGGCCTGTCGAAGCGCCCGATCGCCTGGCGGCGCACGCCGAAGTTCGCGGTGCAGTCCGCCGCCGAATCGCCCTTCGTCATCGCCCGCGGCGAGACCGTGGCAGGCGCCATCTGCCTGGCGGTCGCGCTGCTCGCGCTGTTCGCGGCCGAGCACCTCGGCGGCGGTTTCGCGCTGCTACTGGGGCTGAGCTTCGCGACGATGGCGCTGCGCTTCTTCTGTGCACCGGTGATGGCGGCCCTGGGCAACCATCACGCGGCGCGCGCCACCGAACTGGCCGAGCCCGAACCCGAGCCCGAACCGAGGCCGCTCGCCGCCTAGAAGTTCAGGCCGAGCAGCCGGCCGACGAAGATCAGCACGATCGCGCCGATCACTGAGGCGAGGCAGCCCGCGCGGCTGAAGTCGCTGCTGCCGCGGCTGGCGAACCAGCCCGCGAGCAGCGAACCGCCGACGCCGAGCAGGATCGTCGACAGCCAGCCCATCGGCACCGCACCCGGATAGAAGAAGCGCGCGAGTGCGCCGATGATGAGGCCGCTGATGATGGCGCCGATGATGTTGAGCATGGGTTGTCTCCTCCGCTGGAACGCTTTTGCTGCCAAACGCACGAGAAGGCCATCTGTGTCACCGCCCGATTATCGACAACGCACGCGAGATCGGCGGTCATAAGACCGCCGCAGGTGCCGAGAATCTCGTTGGTATCCCGGCCGCTCGGGCAAATCTGCGCTGCAGCTTGCCGGCCAAAGGAAATGGTGCCCAGAAGAGGACTCGAACCTCCACGCCCTTGCGAGCGCCAGCACCTGAAGCTGGTGCGTCTACCAATTCCGCCATCTGGGCACGGGGTAGGCGCCGGCCTTTAGAGGTGAGTCTCGCAGTCTGTCAACAGCCCGATGCGGCAATATCAAACTTGTTTTCACCGCACGCCGCGCGGCACGGGAGGGGCGGGGCAAATCGCCATCTTGCGCGAGGGGGCGCCGGTGCCATATCGCCGGTCGCGACAATCCGCTTCAGGGCTGGGGGCACGATCATGGCCGATATTCCGGACGACATCTTTACCGAACAGGACGCCGATCCGAACACCTTGGCGAAGCTCGGGCCGCTGGCGCGGCTCGCGGGGGTCTGGGCGAGCGAGGGGCCGCGCGGCGCCGACATCAATCCCAAGGCCGACGGCCCCGAACATCGCGTCTACAGCGAAACGATCGAGGCGCACCCGATCGATCCGCAGGCGAACGGGCCGCAGCTGCTCTACGGGCTGCGCTATCACGTCCATATCAACACGCCCGAGGAGGATACGACCTTCCACGACCAGACCGGCTACTGGCTCTACGAGCCCGACACCGGGCTGATCATGCAGACCGTGTCGATCCCGCGCGGCCAGGTCGCGCTGGCTTCGGGCTTCGCCAAGCCCGAGGACACCACGCTCAGGCTCTCGGCGGTGCGCGGCAAGACCGATTACGGCATCTGCTCGACGAGCTTCCTCGAGCAGGCCTTCCGCACCGAATCCTATTCGATCGAGCTGACCTTCAATCCCGATGGCTCGATCACCTATGTCACCGAGACGATGCTGGCGGTGCACGGGCAGGAGGGGCTGTTCAACCACCGCGACACCAACACCTTGGTCAAGGTCGGTGAAGCACGCCCGAATCCGCTGTTCGAGATCGTCGGTCAGGGGCAGGGCCAGGGGCAGGAATAGGGCGCACCGCGGGAACCTTTCGGCGCCGCGGACCGTAAACACCCCTCATCGTCTGGATCATCGGAGCCCATGACCGCTGCAAGTCTCGAAGAGCCGGCGTCGCCGCGCCTGGCCTGGAAGCATCGCCTGGCCGACCGCCGAGTGCGGGCGGTGCTGGCGGTCGCGCTGGCCGGGCTCTGCGTGCTGGCCTTCCTCGTGCTGCGCGGTGGTCCGGCGGCGGGGCCGCAGGCGGGTGCGCCGCGACCCGCGACCTTGAAAGACCTGCCCGCCTTGCCCGAGGATATCGAGGCGCACGGCCAGCAGGCGGCTTCGGTGCTCGCGCCCGACGATGCCCGCGCGCGCAACGCCGCGGTGCCATTTCTCGTCGACAAGCTCGGCGCGGCGCGGCCCTTCGTGTTCCAGGGCTCCGACGCCGATCGCGACCGCGCCACCGAATGCCTGGCCACGGCCGCGCTCTACGAGGCCGGCGACGATACCGAGGGTGAGGCCGCGGTCGCGCAGGTCGTGCTCAACCGCGTGCGCCACGCGGCCTTCCCGGCGACGGTCTGCGGCGTGGTCTATCAGGGCTCGCAGCGCGCCACCGGCTGCCAGTTCACCTTTACCTGCGACGGTTCGCTGCGCCGGCACATGTCCGATGCGGCCTGGGCGCGCGCGCGTGTCGTCGCGGCGCAGGCGCTCGCGGGCAAGGTCTATGGCCCCGTCGGGCTCGCCACGCATTACCACACCGACTGGGTCTATCCCTACTGGAGCCCCGAGCTGAACAAGCTCGCGCGGGTCGGCACGCACCTGTTCTTCGGCTGGCGCGGTGCCTGGGGCGGCGGCGGCGCGTTCCGCCGCGAATATCGCGGCAACGAGGCCGGCGCGGCGGCGCTGATCGCCGCGGCCCAGCCCGGCCCGGCGCCGGTCGGCGAGTTGGGCACGGGCATTCTCGGCCTGCCGCAGCCCAAGGCGGAACTGCCCGCGGGCATGGGCAAGGTGCCGCTCTACGGCAACCGCGTCAGGCTGGTGCGTCCCGACGGCCGCGGCTTCGGCCTGCTCGCGCCGGCGGGGGCCTCGGCCGCCCAGCTGGTCAACGCCGCGCTGGCGCTGTGCAAGGATCAGGGCGCCTGCGAAGTCGCGGCCTGGGCCAACGAAGACGACATCCCCGGCGCCTATCCGATCCCCGAGGGTGCGCGCGGGACGATGGTGTTCGAGTACCGCCGCGACGGCCTGGGCGGCCGCGGCGCGACGCGCTTCGACTGCGACCGCTATCCGAACCGCGATCCCAAGGCCTGCCTCGCCGGTTCGGCACAGGCCGCGGACGTGCTGCCCGGCGTTCGCTTCAAGACGAAGCAAAGCCTCGAGTAATAAGGCCTCAAGCAATAAGGCGGGGAGCCACGGCGGCGACCAGGGCCTCGATCCCGGCGACGTCGGCTTCGTCGAACCGCGCGAGGTGCGGGCTGTCGAGATCGAGCACGCCGATCAGCGCGCCGTCGTGGACCACCGGCACGACCACTTCCGATTGCGAGGCGGCGTCGCAGGCGATGTGGCCGGGGAAGGCGTGGACGTCGGCCACGCACTGCGTCACGCGCTCGGCCGCGGCGGTGCCGCAGACGCCCTTGCCCAAGGCGATGCGGATGCAGGCGGGCTTGCCCTGGAACGGCCCGAGCACGAGTTCCTGCCCGTCGAAGCGGTAGAAGCCCGCCCAGTTGAGATCGGGCAGCGTGTCCCAGATCAGCGCCGCGACATTGGCCATGTTGGCGATGCCGTCGGGCTCGCCTTCTGTCAGCCCGCGCGCGGCAGAGACGAGGTCGGCGTACATTTCGGGCTTGGACGAGGTGTCGATCGTGGTTTCGAACATGGGTGCGATTTAGGGGCTTGATGCTGCGAGCGCCATAGAGGCTTCCCGTTCGGGATATTGTCTGGTGTGCGGACAGGCCGGTCCTAGCCGCCCGGACTTCAAAAGCGGACCTGCCCATTTCCCCCCTCGTCGCCCCTGCGCAGGCAGGGGCCTAACCAAGCTCTCGTCCTGAAACGGAAGGCGCGTGGAGGCGCGGTCAGTTGGGCCCCTGCCTTCGCAGGGGTGACGGATAGATAGTAGGATGCGGCACTGGCGACCCCTGCCATTTCGACGCAGCGATCGCTCTGTCGCGCCAGGCCGGCCTCGCCGGACGCAGCTCGCTGGCCGTGGGGTGCGGACTGGCGGGTTGCAACCGGAAACGAGGGATTTCCATCACACCACTCGTCGCCCCGGGCTTGACCCGGGGTCCCGCTTTGCCCGCATCGCCGCGTTGAAGAACAGCGGGGCCCCGGGTCAAGCCCGGGGCGACGGAGAAGATATGGGAAACGTCAGCATCGACGCAGTCGACGATCACGCGCTACGTCCGCTCTGTCGGCGCAACCAGCCATTCGCCACCTCACACCCAACGCTTGATCGGCCCCAGCTGCGGCGTCTGGTTGGGCAGGTCGACGAAGGTCTCGTCGACGTAGCACCAGCCCCAGCCTTCGGGCGGGTCGTAGCCCTCGATGATCGGGTGGTGGGTGGCGTGATGGTGGGCTGTGGCGTGGCGGTTGGGCGAATCGTCGCAGCAGCCGACATGGCCGCAGGTCCGGCACAGGCGCAGGTGAACCCACCAGTCGCCGCTGGCCAGGCATTCCTCGCAGCCCTTGGCGCTGGGCACGACCTGCTGGATGACGGCCTGGTGATCGCAGTTGCGGGTCATCGCGAACGTTCCTCGGCCTGGGCGGCGAGCGCCTGGTGGATCTGGGCGACGACCGCGGCGCCTTCACCGACCCCCGCGGCGACGCGCTTGACCGAGCCCGCGCGCACGTCGCCGATCGCGAAGATGCCGGGCCGCGTGGTCTCGAGCGGCAGGATTCCTTCGCGGTGCAGCGTGTCGCCGGTGCAGATGAAGCCGTGCGCGTCGGTCTCGACGCAGCCCGAGAGCCAGCCGGTGTTGGGATCGGCGCCGATGAACAGGAACAGGTGCTTGAGCGCGCAATGCTTGGTGGTGCCGTCGGCGCGGTCGCGGAACACGGCGCCGGTCAGGCCGGTCTGGCAATCGCCTTCGAGCTCGGCGATCTCCTTGCCGATGTGCAAGGTGACGTTGGGCAGCGCGGCGATGCGGTCGATCAGGTAGCGCGACATCGTCGCTTCGAGCGGGCGGCGTGCGACGAGGTGGAGGTGCTTCACCTTGGGCGCGAGGAAGACCACGCCCTGGCCCGCCGAATTGCCGCCGCCGACGAGCGCCACTTCCTCACCCTCGCAGAGCCGCGCCTCGATCGGCGAGGCCCAGTAGGACACACCCTTGCCCTCGAACATGGCGAGGCCCGGCACGTCGGGGCGGCGGTAGCGCGCGCCCGAGGCGATCACGACGGTGCGTGCGCGGATGTGGCGGTCGTCGGGCAGGACCAGGCCCAAGGGAAGGTCGGGGCAGACCTTGCCTTCGGGGCAGTCGAGCCTGGTGACTTCGAGCGGGATCGCGATCTCGGCGCCGAACTTGAGCGCCTGGTTGAAGGCGCGGCCGGCGAGCGCCTGGCCCGAGATGCCCGTGGGGAAGCCCAAGTAGTTCTCGATCCGGTTCGAGGCGCCGGCCTGGCCGCCATAGGCGCGTTCGTCGAGCACGATCGTCTCGAGCCCTTCGGACGCGGCATAGACCGCGGCGGCGAGACCGGCGGGGCCGGCGCCGACGATCGCGACGTCGTAGAGCTTGCGCGGGTCGATCGCGGGGGTGATGCCGAGGCAGGCGGCGAGCTGGATTTCGTTCGGCCGGCGCAGCAGCGAGCCGTCGGGGCAGACCACCAGCGGCAGCTCGTCGGCCTGGACGCCGATCCGCTCGACCAGCGCATGGCCTTCCTCGTCGCGCGCGGCGTCGAGCACCTGGTGCGGATAGCCGGCGCGCGCGAGGAAGCCCTGCAGCCGGACGATGTCGGGGCTGTTCGGCGTGCCGATGATGATCGTACCCGCGCCGCCTTCCTCGATCAGGCCGACGCGGCGCAGGATCAGCGCGCGCATCACCAGTTCGCCGATCTCGGCGGAGCCGATCATCAGCGCGCGCAGGTGCGCGGCGTCGAACGGCAGGGCCGTGGCGCCCTCGGGGCCGGCGCGGCCGCGCGCGATGGCCGAGCGGCCGGCGAGCTGGTTGACCTCGCCGGTGAACTGGCCCTCGGCCAGGGTCGTGATCGTCGCCTCGGCGTTGAGCCCGTCGCGGCGGGTGATGTCCGCCGAGCCCGCGAGCAGCAGCCAGGACGGGGCGCCGACCTCGCCGATGTCGTAGAGCAGTTCGTCGGGCGCGAAGTCGCGCGCGGGGCCGCTGGCGAAGCGCGAGGCTTCTTCGACCTGGGCCGCGCTGAGCACGGGGAACATCTGCGGGCGACGATCGTCGAGCGTGCTCATCGTTCCTCCTCAAGCGGCGCGTGGGTACCAGGCGGCGATCGTGGGCCGGCTGCCGCATCGCTGTCGATCATACCAAGGTTGGGCGGGCCTGATGTCTCGCACGGTGGGCCCGGCGCGGATGCTCACACAGCTGACGGGCGAGGTCAACGCGGCCAACGAGGGGTGGGCGGTGAAAGGCGGGCGCCTATGAGCATCGCCGGGCTGTGATGGTCAAGCTGCGGACTGACACGAATGTGAGTTTTCCAACAGTTTTTTGGCAACTCTCGTTCGTTCGGTTCGTTTCTTCATGTTACTAATGGGCATGACATAGGCGGGCATAGGAGTTGCGTATGGCCACCGGCGATCTGTTTTCCGATTTCGCTGCCAGCTACGAGGCGCGGCGCCAGACGGAGATGTCGCTGGAGGAGTATTTGAAGGGGTGTCGCGGCGACCCCATGATGTACGCCAGCGCGCCCGAACGATTGCTCGCCGCGATCGGCGAGGCGCAGGTCATCGATACCTCGATGGATCCGCGGCTCGGCCGCATCTTCATGAACCGGACCATCCGGCTCTATCCGAGCTTCGCCGAATTCTACGGCATGGAAGAGACGATCGAACGCATCGTCTCCTACTTGCGCCACGCCGCGCAGGGCCTCGAAGAGCGCAAGCAGGTGCTCTACCTGCTCGGCCCGGTCGGCGGCGGCAAGTCGTCGCTGGCCGAGCGGCTCAAGGCGCTGATGGAACTGCACCCGATCTACGTGCTCAAGGCCGGGGACGAGGTCAGCCCGGTGTTCGAGAGCCCGCTGGCGCTGTTCGATCCCGAGACGCATGGGGCGATGATCGAGGACAAGTACGGCATTCCGCGTCGTCGGCTGTCGAGCCTGATCAGCCCCTGGTGCCGCAAGCGGCTCGACGAATTTCGCGGCGACATCAGCCAGTTCAAGGTCGTGCGGCTGATGCCCAGCCGCATCCACCAGATCGGCATCGCCAAGACCGAGCCGGGAGACGAGAACAACCAGGACATCTCCAGCCTCGTCGGCAAGGTCGACATTCGCAAGCTCGAGATGCTGAGCCAGAACGATCCCGACGCCTATAGCTACTCGGGCGGGCTCAACCGCGCGAACCAGGGCATGCTCGAATTCGTCGAGATGTTCAAAGCGCCAATCAAGATGCTCCACCCGCTGCTCACGGCGACGCAGGAAAGCAATTACATCGGCACCGAGAACATCGGCGCGATCCCGTTCACCGGCATCGTCATGGCGCACTCGAACGAGAGCGAATGGGCGAACTTCAAGAACAACAAGAACAACGAAGCCTTCATCGACCGCATCTACGTGATCAAGGTGCCCTACTGCCTGCGCCCGACCGAGGAGCGGCAGATCTACGAGAAGCTGATCAGCGGCTCGGAGCTCGCGGCGGCCGCCTGCGCGCCGGGCACGCTCGACATGCTCGCGCGGTTCTCGGTGCTCACGCGGCTGCGCGCGCACGAGAATTCGAACGCCTATTCGAAGATGCGCGTCTACGACGGCGAGAGCCTGCGCGAGGTCGATCCGCGCGCCAAGTCGATGCAGGAATACAAGGACGCCGCCGGCGTCGACGAGGGCATGGACGGCATCTCGACGCGCTTCGCCTTCAAGGCGCTGTCGGCGACGTTTAACCACGATCCGACCGAGGTCTCGGCCGATCCCGTGCACCTGATGTACGTGCTCGAGCGCATGGTGAAGCAGGAGCAGCTGCCGGGCGAGACCGAGACCAAGTACCTCGAATTCGTCAAGGGCGACCTCGCGCCGCGCTATGCCGAATTCATCGGCAACGAGATCCAGAAGGCCTATCTCGAAAGCTACCACGACTACGGCCAGAACCTGTTCGACCGCTATGTCGCCTATGCCGACGCCTGGATCGAGGACCTGGACTTCAAGGACCCCGATACCGGCCAGCTGCTCGACCGCGAGGTGATCAACCAGGAACTGACCCGGATCGAGAAGCCCGCGGGCATCGCCAATCCCAAGGACTTCCGCAACGAGGTGGTCAAGTTCGCGCTGCGCATGCGCGCCGCCAACAGCGGCCGCAATCCGTCGTGGACGAGCTACGAGAAGATCCGCGAGGTCATCGAGCGGCGCATGTTCAGCCAGGTCGAAGATTTGCTGCCGGTGATCAGCTTCGGTTCAAAGAAGGACGGCGATACTGAGAAGAAGCACGACGAATTCGTCGATCGCATGATCGCCCGCGGCTATACCGCGCGGCAGGTTCGGCGCCTCGTCGAATGGTACATGCGGGTGAAGCAGGCCGGTTGATCGGAAAGGAGGCGGGCCGAAGCTAGATGCACATCGTCGATCGCCGCCTGAACCCGGGCGGCAAGAGCCTGGTGAACCGACAGCGCTTCCTGCGCCGGGCGAAGGCCTTGGTCCAGCAGGCGGTGCGCGACAGCCTCAAGGACCGCTCGATCAAGGACCTCGAGACCGAGGGCGAGGTCACCATCCCGCGCGACGAGGTCCACGAGCCGAGCTTCCGGCGCGGATCGAGCGGCGGCAACCGCGAGCACATCCTGCCGGGCAACAAGGAATACCTGCAGGGCGACGAGATCGAGCGTCCGCCCTCGGGCGGCGAGGGTGCCGGCGGGCACCAGGGCGAGGGCGACGACGAGTTCCGCTTCGTGCTCAGCCGCGAGGAATTCCTCGACCTGTTCCTCGACGATCTCGAACTGCCCGAACTGGCCAAGAAGAAGCTGACCAGCGGCGAGGCCGAGGGCGTGCGCCAGGCCGGCTATTCGACCAGCGGCAGCCCCTCGGCGTTGTCGATCACCCGCACCATGCGCAATTCGATGTCGCGCCGCATTGCGCTCAAGCGTCCGCGCGGCGAGGAGATGGCGAAGATCGAGGCGGAGATCGCCCGGCTAGAGGCGCTCCCCGGCGACCATTCCGATGCGATCGCCAAGCTGCGCGAGGAGCTCGAACGCCTTGAACGCCGGCGCAAGCTGATCACCTACGTCGATCCGATCGACCTGCGCTATCGCCGCTTCGAGCCCACGCCCAAGCCGATCAGCCAGGCGGTGATGTTCTGCCTGATGGACGTCTCGGGCTCGATGACCGAGCACATGAAGGACCTGGCCAAACGGTTCTATGCGCTGCTCCACCTGTTCCTCAAGCGCTGCTACCGCCACGTCGAGGTCGTGTTCATCCGCCACACCGACCGCGCCGAGGAGGTCGACGAGGAGACCTTCTTCTACAGCCGCGAGACCGGCGGCACCCTGGTCTCGACCGCGCTCGAGAAGATGCTCCAGGTGATGAAGGACCGCTATTCGCCGAACGACTGGAACATCTACGTGGCCCAGGCCTCCGACGGCGACAACATGCCCAGCGACACGGCCAAGACGATCGCGCTGATGGCCGACGAGATCATGCCGGTGGCGCAGTACGTCGCCTATCTCGAGGTCGGGCGCGAGGAAGACCCGATGATGTCGATGGGTGGTCCCTTGATGCGCGCGAGCGACCTCTGGCGGTCCTACGGCCAGATAGACGGGCAGAACGGCAAGTTCGTCATGCGCAAGGTCCACCACCGGCGCGAGATCTATCCGGTGTTCCGCGAGCTCTTCGCCAAGCGCGGCCTGGCGGCGGGGAGGGGCAAGTCATGAGCAAGCTCGCGACCAAACCGCTCTACGAGGGCAGCGACTGGAACTTCGACACGATCCAGCGGATCTACGACACTGTCGAACAGGTCGCGCACGAAGAGCTGGACCTCAACACCTATCCCAACCAGATCGAGGTGATCACGGCCGAGCAGATGCTCGACGCCTACAGCTCGACGGGCATGCCGCTGCTCTACAATCACTGGTCGTTCGGCAAGCAGTTCCTCACCAACGAGCTGATGTACCGCAAGGGCCAGCGCGGTCTGGCCTACGAACTGGTGATCAATTCGGACCCCTGCATCAACTACATCATGGAGGAAAACTCCGCGACGATGCAGACCCTGGTGCTCGCGCACGCGGCCTTCGGACACAACCACTTCTTCAAGAACAATTACCTGTTCCAGCAGTGGACCGACGCCGAGGGCATCCTCGACTATCTCGAATTCGCCAAGCGCTACATTGCCCAGTGCGAAGAACGCTATGGCCAGATCCAGGTCGAGCGGCTGCTCGACGCCGCCCATGCGCTGAACCGGCAGGGCGTCCACCGCTATCCGCGCGGCCAGGCGCGCGACCTCAAGGCGGAGATGGCGCGCGAGAACGAACGCCACGCCCAGCGCGAGCGCGATTACAACGATCTCTATCGCACCCTGCCCAAGGGTAAGGCCAAGGCCGCCGACGCCGCGGTCAGCGAGCGCGCCGCGGCGTTGGGCCTGCCGCAGGAGAACGTGCTCTATTTCCTCGAGAAATCGGCGCCGCGGCTGGCGCCCTGGCAGCGCGAGATCCTGCGCATCACGCGCGTGCTGGCGCAGTATTTCTATCCGCAGGGCCAGACCAAGGTGATGAACGAGGGCGCGGCCTGCTACGTCCACTATCGGATCATGACGGCGCTGCACGAGCGCGGCCACATCACCGAGGGATCCTTCCTCGAATTCCTGACCTCGCATACCAATGTCGTCAGCCAGCCGATGTTCGATTCGGGGCGCTATGGCGGGCTCAATCCCTATTGGGTCGGCTACAACATGATGCAGGACATCGCGCAGGTCTGCACTGCGCCGACCGAGGAAGACCGGCTGTGGTTCCCCGACATTGCCGGCGGCGGCGACGTCGAGGGCACGCTCAAGCACATCTGGGCGAACTACCGCGATGAGAGCTTCGTCTCGCAGTTCCTCTCGCCGCGGCTGATGCGCCATTGGCGGCTGTTCAAGCTCGACGATCACGAGAAGGTCGATCACATCAAGGTCGACGCGATCCACGACGAGCGCGGCTATCGCGAACTGCGCCGCGGCCTGGCGCGGCAGTACGACATCTCGTGGCAGGAGCCCGACATCCAGATCGTCGACGTCGACCTCGCCGGCGATCGTACCCTGATGCTCGAGCATCACGTCACCAACGGCGTGCTGCTGGCCGAGAAGGATGCCGGCCGCGTCGTCCAGCATCTCGCCGATCTCTGGGGCTACGAGGTCGTGCTGGCCGAGATCGAGCCCGAAGGCGGCTCCACGCTCAAGGAGCACAAGGCGCGGCCAAGAGCCAGCGGGCCACGATTGGCCGAGGGCTGACCCTCTGGGAATCCGCTTCTATCCGCTCCGGAATCGGAGTATGGCCTGTGGATAAACACAAAGCGGATACACGGGGGATAGGAGCGATCAGATGTTCGATTCACCTGATGCCCAGGCCTATATCGAGCGCGCGGAGATGCACGAGCAACTTGCCGCGACCACTTCGGACGCGCCCGCGCGCAAGATGCACCAGGCCATGGCCGAAGCCTATCGCCGCAAGGCGGAGGAGGCGAATGGCCGCATGATCCAGGCGATCCCGCTCGATACGACACCGAGCCGCCTCGTCCTGAGCGGCGGCGTCTAGAAACCGCGGCAATTTGCTTTCGCCAAAACGCGCCGCCTGCAAGGGCGGCGCGCGTTTCGTGTTGGTTTTACGACAGGATATTGACGGTCCAGTTTCCAAGATGCATTCTGGAAGTCCTTCGAAAGACGCGCCCGCGGAAATTTCAACATCCTCCACGGGCCTCAGACTTCAACCCCCCGCTTCGGCGGGGGGTTTTTTATGGCCGGTGTCGCGCCGTGTGGCGACCTTCTCCGCGCGATAGCCCTGGCCGTTATCGAGCGTGCCGAACAGCCAATCGTAGAGCAGGGTGATCGTGGCGAAATTGCCGCCGGTGAAGCGCGCGTGGTGGTTGTGGTGCATCCGCGACATCGTCGCCAGGTAGCGGAAGGGAAAGCGGTCGGTCTCCCACAGGTCGTGGTTGTGTAGGTTGATCTGCGAGAAGGCGACCCAGGTGATGACGATCGTCACGACGTGGAAATCGCCCATAACCCGCGACAGCGCGAAGATCGTGCCGGCGTAGAGACCCAGCCCCAGCGCCACCTCGATCGGGTGGATATAGCTCGAATCCTGCCGGCAGGGGTTGTGCTGGCGGTGGTGCACCGCGTGGACCCACATCAGCGGCCCGCCGAGAAAGCCGCCGTCGTGGAACAGGAAGCGGTGCACGAGGTAGTAGAAGAAATCGTAGACCAGCAGGATGACCGCCATGTCGAGCAGCACCCGCCACCACGGCTGCGGCGCGGCGGTCAGGCAGAACGGCAGGATCCCGGCGAAGATCGCCACCATGAAGACCGGACCCCAGCGGCGGTTCCATTGCTGGTTCTGCGCATAGTGCGGCTTGGCCATCTTGCTGCGGCGCATGGCCTGGTTGCGGTCATGCTCGGCGCGGAAGGCCGGGATCAGCAGCGCGAGCCTGCTGCCGATCAGGGTGAGCGCGGCAATGCCGAGCGCGGCATAGAGCGAGAGCTGCCATTCGTATCCGGCGAGCAGCGGGGCGAGAAATCCTGTGTCCATGACGTGCTTTCCAGGTTGGTCTGGCCTGGATGTAGAACGCTGTTCTCAAGTGCTCCTTGATCGAGGACAAAGCGCGCAGTGCCCTTGCGCGGCTAGCCTTGCCGCGAAGGAGACGGACCCATGGAACAGGCCACCCAGAACCGGCCGCTGACGGCCTACGACAGGCTCGGCGGGCAGCCGGTGGTGCGGCGGATCGTCGATCGCTTCTACGACCTGATGGAGGCCGATCCCGCCTATGCCGAACTGCGCGCGATGCACGCGCCGGACCTGACGCCGATGCGCGCATCGCTGACCGGGTTTCTGACCGCCTGGCTCGGCGGCCCGCGCGACTGGTTTGAGGAACGGCCGGGCCTCTGCATGATGTCCGCGCATCGCGGAGTGACGATGACCGAGCCGACCGCGCGGCAATGGGCCGATGCGATGACGCGGGCGGTTCAGGATGCCGAGGCCGATCCCGAGCTGGCAGCGAAGATGGCCGAGGCGCTGGCCGGCATGGCGCTGAACATGGGCGGGGTGGGGCGCTGATCCTCCCCGGCACGGGGAGGGGGACCGCATATCAGCTTCGGCAACTCATATCGTCACCCCGGGCTCGACCCGGGGTCCCGCTGTCTTCTCCGCCGCTGCGGGAAAAGCGGGATCCCGGGTCAAGCCCGGGATGACGGGAAGAGGAAGCGCAAGTCCGCCCTCCCTAATCCAACCCCAAATCCAAAATCGGCCCGTCGAAATTGCCGCCGAGCTTGCGGTTCGCCGCCGCCAGCCGCTCGCCCGATACGCCGGCGATATAGCCGTCGATCAGCCGCTGGTAGTTGCTGATCAGCCCTTCGCGGTCCTGCGACAGCCGCACCACGTCGAGCCCCTGCGAATGCAGGCCCTTCTGCTGGATCGGAATGTTCGCATAGTCCTGCCGCGGGATCATCGGGAAGTCGGGGCTGTCGAACGGCAGCATGACCGGTTCGCGCGGCACCTCGGGTTCCTGGCCTTCGGGATAGTGCGTCAGCGACCACAGCTCGAACAGGCAGGACTCGGGACCGAGCGGGCGGATGCGGTAGCTCGACATGCTCGTGAAATAGGTCAGCAGGAAATAGTGCGGGAACAGGAACTCGACCGCCTCGACCGGGTGCTCCTGCATCACCCTGGGCAGGTCGGGCACGTCCTCGCCGGCCGCGCGCAGCCTGTCGGTGATCGCCTGGCAGACCAGGCCGTACCAGGTCATCATCGCCAGCTGCGGATCGTCCGGCAGCGGCGCGTCGGCGAGGTCGCGGGCGATGGCGATCTCCTTGGGCTGGACCAGCCCGGCCATGCCCGCGCCGAGCAGTTCCATCGAGGCCAGGGCTTCCTCGACGTTGTCGCGCACCGAAAGGTTGGGATTGATCGTCGCGCCGATCCCGCCGGTCTCGTGGCCATAGCGCGCGTTGTAGAGGCTGGGCTGCGCATGCTGGAGCTGCGGGTGCGTCTTCATCACGTGGTAGCCTTCCATGAAGGCCTCCATAGCCACCTTCCAGTTGGCCGGCAGCACCGTGGCGAACCACCACTGGCTGCGTAGCTTGCTCATGCCGCGCGCCTCAAGCCGGTCGAGCACCGGCCCCAGGCTGTCGCGCAGCGAGGGGGCGTCGGCATCGTGGTTGATGAAGGCGCAGCCGCCCCAGGTCTCGACGCGCACCGGCCGAAGCGCGAGTTCGTCCTTCTGGAGGACCTCCTCGTCGAACAGGTGGCGGCCGTAGACGAAGGTGCATTCGCCTTCCATGTTCCAGCGCCAGCCGTGGAACGGGCAGATGAAGCCGCTCTTGGCGCAATTGCCGTGGGCGTGCTGGCCCTCGGCATTGCCCGCACCGCCGGCGATCGGCACGCCGCGGTGGCGGCAGTGGTTCTGGTGCGCCTTCACCCCGTCCTTGGTGCGCACGACGATGACCGACTTGCCGACGTTGGAATATTCGATCCAGTCGCCGACATTCGGGATCTGCTCGAGCCGGCAGGCCATCTGCCAGACGTGCGGCCAGACGCGCTCGCATTCGAGCCGGTAGAAGTCCTCGTCATGATAGCGCGCGGCGGGGATCAGCGCGGGGTTGTCGATCTTCAGCGGGTTGTCGGCGCGGAGGTCGCCCAGGTCCATTTCGGCCATTGTCCTCTCCCTATATTGGTGATCGGGTGCTGGCGATCAGGCGAAGGGCTCGTCGCCCTGGAGGATCGTGCGGTGGAGCAGGCGGCCGCAGTCGGGATCGTAGGCCATGGCGCGGTGCAAGGTGCCGGTGTTGTCCCACATCACCGAGTCGCCGACCTCCCATTCGTGCGCGTAGTGGTAGGGCTCGGAGGTCGCGATCTCGCGCAGGCCGTGGAGAATGCGCGCGGACTCCTCGGGCTCGAGCCCGACGACATATTGCGCGGTGTTGCCGAGCACGAGCGACTTGCGGCCCGAGCGGTGCGTCCAGACCAGCGGCAGCTCGCGCTTGCCCTGGCCGCGCGTCTGCCAGTTGGTCAACTGGGCCAGTGTCGGCTCGGGCGTGTGATAGAGCTGCGAGGCCCACATCGTGTGGATCACGCGCAAGGACTCGATCCGCGCCTTGGTCTCGGTGGGCAGGTCGTCGTAGGCGGCATAGCAGTTGGCGAATTCGGTGTTGCCGCCCCAGGTGGGCAGGACCTTGCTGGTCAGGATCGAGCCGCGCACGGGAACGTCGTTCATCGTGCCGTCGACGTGCCAGAACAGCGAACCCTTGAGGTATTCGGTCACCTCGCGGTTGACCGACTTGTCGAGCGAGATCGGGAAGACCGCCTTGTTCTGGAAGCCGATCTCGGTGGCATTGCCGCCGAGCGCATTGGTGAACTGGATCTGCTCGTCGTCGGTGAAGTGGAGCTGCTTGAACACCAGTACGCCGCGGCGTTCGAGCAGGTCGTTGACCGCCTGGGTCAGGTCGCCGCTGAGCAGCTCGTCCTTGGTGTTGAGCACGCGGCTGCCGATCTGCGGCTTGATGTCTTCCGCGCGCAGGCGGGTGAGGGTGGTCGTGGCCATGAGGCGCTCTCCTGTCGGTTTGGGGGTAGACTGCGAGGGGCGGTGCAGGGCCGCCTTGATCTCGCGCAATGTTGCGATCAGGCCGAGACCGCCTCGCGCGTCAGTTCGAGCCCGGCCAGGTCGCCCGCCTCGCGCCAGCGCTGCAGCATGGCCTCGAAGGCGTAGTAGCCCTCGCCCCAGGGCTCGCCGAAGATCGAGCGCTTCTTCTGCTGGTCGCCCTCGTTGTTGAAATAGGAGGGCGTGCACTCGGTCTGGAATTCCGAGACGTCGACCGCGACCGAACGCAGATGCGCGATGTAGGCGTCCTGCGCTGCCTGGCTGGGCTCGACCCGCACCGCGCCGCGCTTCAGCGCTTCGCTGGCGATATGGCCGATGTGGAAGCCCTGATCGATGAAGGTCTTGGAGTTCGAGGCATTGGTCCCGGCCTGGGTGAAGCCGGTGAAGAACATGTTGGGGAAGCCGTGTGCCATCATCCCCTGGAAGGTCCGGTAGCCATCGCGCCAGTAGTCGTAGATCGACAGGCCGCCCTCGCCCTCGATCGTGTCGATGCCCCAGCGGCGGTCGAGGTCGTTGGTCACCTCGTAGCCCGAGGCCATGATCAGGCAGTCGATCGGATATTCGGTCCCCTCGTGGACGAAGCCGGTCTCGGTCAGTCGCTCGAGCCCGCGCGTCTCGGCCACGTCGATCAGGTGGACGTTGGGCTGGTTGAACGCCGGATAGTAATCGTCGTTCGAGGCCGGGCGCTTGCACAGGTAGCGGTAGTAGGGCTTGAGCGCCTCGGCCACCTGGGGATCGGTGACCACATCGCAGCGGCGGCGCAGGCGTTCCATCACGCGATAGTCCATCACCTCGCGGCGAGCGGCATAATCAGCCGGCGAGATCTCGGGCCAGCCTTCGGCTTCGAGCTCGGCCGCGCAGTTGCGGCTGATCTCGGTCCAGATGTCCTTGACGAGATCGGGCTCGCCCGGCGCGAGGCGTTCCATCGCCGCATGATGGAAGTTGCGGATGCGCTCCTGCTGCCAGCCGGGCTGCTGCGCGGCGAACCAGGCGGGATCGATAGCCCGGTTGTCGCGCGCGTCGATCGTCGAGGGGGTGCGCTGGACGACGTAGGTCTGCTGCGCATACTTCGCCAGATAGGGCACGACCTGGATCGCCGTCGCGCCCGTGCCGACGATCGCCACCTTCTTGTCCGCCAGCTTGCTCAGCACCGGATCGCGCCAGGCGCCGCCGGTATAGTCGTAGTCCCAGCGCGCGGTGTGGAAGACCTTGCCCTGGAACTGGTCGAGCCCCGGGATCCCCGGCAGCTTGGGCTTGTTGAGCGGGCCCATGGCGAGCACCACGAAGCGCGCCTTGATGCTGTCGCCGCGGTTGGTGCCGACGTGCCAGCGGTTGAGCGCGGGATCCCATTTCAGCGACTGGATCAGCGTGTGGAACAGCGCGTTCTCGCGCAGGCCGAAGGTGTCGGCGATGACCTGGCAATGGTCGTGGATCTCGTAGCCGTCGGCGAACTTCTTCGACGGCATCGTGCCCGTCTCTTCGAGCAGCGGCATGTAGACCAGGCTGTCGTTGTCGCACTGGATCCCCGGATAGCGGTTCCAGTACCAGGTGCCGCCGAAGTTGCCGCCGTGGTCGATGTTGTGGAACTTGGTGATGCCCGCCTTCCTGAGCTGGGCGGCGACCATCATGCCGCAATAGCCGGCGCCCAGGATCACCACGTCGGTCTCGCCGGTGATCGGCTCGCGCGGGGCGACGGGCGTATAGGGATCGGTCTCGTAGATCCCGGCCCACTTGCCGCTGGTGGGCACGTACTGGTCGTTGTGGTCGCGTTTGACGCGGCGATCGCGCTCCTGGCGGTACTTTGCGCGCATCGCCGGGATGTCGATCTCGCTGGCGGGCGGGCAGTCGCTGGGCTGGCAGATCATCGGGGACTCTCCTAATCAACAGGTCTGTTGATTAACTGGCGCATCCACCCAATTACAGCTTTGATCCGGATCAATGCCGCGGGGGAAGCGCACGGCGAATGTGGCCTCCCGGTTCCGCCACAAGGCACGCAGGTACCTCCATTCCGTCCCTGCGCGCCGGAACCGACTCTCCCCACCTTCGAGCGGCCGACCTCGTGACGGCCGCTCATTTTTTGCCTGCCGATCGCGTCGGCGATGGCGCCGTCGGCTCCCGGCCCGTTTTGACCGCGATCAATGTCGCGCGGCGGTCCGCCCCGGACAATGCGCCGGCAAGCCGCCAGATCCGCGCGGCCGGGAGATACGACGATGCACATGAACGACATGGTGGTGATCAGCACCGACGACCACATCTGCGAGCCGCCGACCCTGTTCGACAACCAGCTCTCGGGCGACCTGCTCGCTTCTGCGCCCAAGCTGCGCACCGACGCGCAGGGCAAGAACTTCTGGCAGTACCAGGGCTATATCCGTCCCTCGGTGGGTCTCAACGCCGTGGTCGGCCGGCCTTTCGAGGAATACGGCATGGAGCCGACCTCGCTCGACCAGCTGCGCGACGGTTGCTGGGACGTGCACAAGCGCATCGACGACATGGACGTCAACGGCGTGGCCGCCTCGATGTGCTTCGGCAATTCGATCGGCTTCGACGGCCAGACCTTCCACAAGGCGGCGGACAAGGCGCTCAGCCTGCGCCACATGCGGGCCTACAACGACTGGCACTACGACGAATGGTGCATGGCCTATCCGGGCCGCTTCATCCCGCTGGCGATCCTGCCGACCTGGGATCCGGCGGCGACCGTCGCCGAGATCGAACGCTGTGCGAAGAAGGGCTTCCGCGTCGTCTCGATGAACGAGAACCCGACCGTCCAGGGCCTGCCCTCGATCCACAACGCTTATTGGGATCCGGTCTACAAGGCGCTGATGGACCACGACATGACCATCGCGCTGCACATCGGCAGCGGCAATCCCGCGCCCCACGCGTCGATGGAAACGCCGATCGAAGCCTGGATCAGCACGATGCCGCTGTCGGTGGCACAGGGCGTCGCCGACTGGCTCCAGCTCGAGGAGCTGCACCAATACCCGAACATGCGGATCATCGTGTCCGAAGGCTCGATCGGCTGGGTGCCCTATCTGGCCGAACGCGCCGACTTCTCGAACTGGCGGCACAAGGCTTGGACGCGTTCGCGCTTCCAGGACATCAAGCCCAGCGAACTGCTCAAGCGCCACTTCGCGCACTGCTTCCTCTGGGACCCTTACGGCATCAAGAACCTGGCCGAGGTCGGCGAGGACAACGTCACCTACGAGGTCGACTACCCGCATTCGGACGCGCTCTGGCCCGATGCCGCCGAACTGCTGTGGGAACAGGTCAAGGACCTGACCGACGCGCAGATCGACAAGGTCACGCACGGCAACGCGATCAAGTGGCTGCGCCATGATGCGCTGTTCGCGCACAACAAGCGCGAGGACCTGACCGTCGGCGCCTGTCACGCGCGCGCGCTGGCGAAGAACGTCGACATCGCGCCCAAGAGCTCGGGCGGATCGGTGCCGACCACCGAAACCCGGCCGGTGACCTCGGGCGACGTCATGGAGATGTTCAAAGCCCACGCCGAGAAGCGCGCGAAGGAGGTCGAGGCGGCCTGAGGCCAGATCCTCCCCTGCAAGGGGAGGTGGCAGTTGCGAAGCGACTGACGGAGGGGTGTAGCCGCCAGCGGGGACACCCCTCCACCACCGCCCTTCGACAAGCTCAGGATGGCGGTCCCCCTCTCCCTAAGGGGGAGGATACGGCGTCACTTTTGCGCCGCCGCCACGATCGCTTCGACACTCGGCATAGCCCGCGCCACGGTGCGGCTCACGCAGTCGGCATCGGGATTGAGCGGATAGAGCCGATCGAGCGTGGCGCAGGCATCGCGCGCCACGCGTTCGACGCGCGTCGTCAGCCGCGCCGCCTGCGCGGGCTGGCTGAGGTCGAGATCGCCATAGAGCGCCGAGATGCGCACCGTCGTGGTGACCGTCGGTGCGCCGGTGAAGCCGTCGCGCGTGGCGGGTGCGGGCGGAGGCAGTGGCAGCGCCCGCGGTGCCTCGACGACGATCGCGGCATCTTCGGCCGGCTCGGCCGCTTGCGCCGCCACGGCGGCGGCGATCGCCAGCACGGCGATGCCGCAGATCTCCGCGACGAGAATGTAGAACGCTATCGTCGATTTCCGCATGCCCCGACCTTCCCCTGGTGCCGGAGACCGGATTGCCGCGTCGCAGGCGAGTCCGCGATACGGTATGTTCCTTAGTCGGGGAGGGGCAGTGCTGCGGTCAGGCTGCCGCGACGATGCGTTCCACGGCGATCTCGTCCTGGTGCGCGCGGACCTGTGCCAGTTCGTAGGCGCTCTGCATCCGCATCAGACTGTCCGCCTTGATGCCGAAGGCCTTTTCGAACCGGATCGCCATCTCGGCAGACAACGCAGCGCGTCCATTGAGCAAGGTGCTCAGCGCTTGGCGGGAAACCCCGAAATGCTGGGCGAGCTGCCGCACGTTCTGGCCATGGGGCTCGACGATCTCGCTCTTCAGCCAGAGCCCAGGGTGGACATAGATCGACGGGTGAAGCTGGATGGCCATTGGTTGTGGTCCTCGATGTCGCGAACTTTTTGGTACGACAGCTTCTAGCATCATTGAGGTAGCAGATGGCTGGCACAATGAACACCACTCGTCATCCCCGCGAAGGCGGGGATCCATCTCCGGCGTTGCGGTTGTGGAAAGACCTGGAGATGGATTCCCGCCTTTGCGGGAATGACGACGATATTGAGTTTGGGGACTTCATCATTCCGCTTGCGGGCCAGCGCGCAAGATCAAAACCGGAAATAGACCCCGCCGCTGACGACCCAGGGGTCGAGCTTGTGCCTGGTCTCCAGCGCCGTGACTCCGGCGGCGGTGGTGAAGCGCGTGGTCGTGCCGATGAAATACTTCTTGGCGTCGAGGCTGAGGCCGAGGCCGCTGTCGCTCACGGGAATGTCGACGCCGCCCTGGAGCACCACACCGAGCTCGTTGCTCATCGACACCTTGCTGGCACCGAGCGCCCTGGCGGCGGCGCCGGGTTTTTCGCCCATGATCACGAAGAGGCTGGGGCCCAGGCCGACATAGGGGCGGATCGGCCCGGCATCGACATGGTACTTGAGCGTCAGCGTCGCGGGCAGGATCAGTACGTGATCGACCAGCCTTGCCCCGGCCAGCGCGCCGGCACCATCGACCTTGTGCTGGGTCAGGCAGCAGATCGTCTCGATCGAGACGTTGGGTGTGGCGTAGTATTCGATCGCCAGGGTCGGCACGACATTGTCGTCGGCCTTGGTCTGGCTGCCGGCCGGAAGCCCGATCAGGTCGGTCTTCACCGCATCGATCTTGCCGTCGGGCAGCACGCCGCTGCCGAGCAGCTTGACCTGCCAGCGGCCGTGCTGGTCCGCGGCCAGCGCGGGCGTGGTGACGGCCGCGGCCGTGGCGAGCGCGGCGGCCCAGAGCATCGTCTTGTTCATGATCCCTCATCCGTCGCCGCAGTGTCCGCAGGCCGCGGACCAGGGTTGTTACGGCGTCGGATCCCGCCTGGGGCAGCGAGCGCAGGGATGCTTTGATCGCGCGCAAAACGGCCCAGCACATTTCGTCGCCCCGGACTTGATCCGGGGCCCCGCTGTTCTTTCGAGCGCATTGCCTGCCGCAGGAAGCGGGACCCCGGATCAAGTCCGGGGCGACGATGCTGGATATGTAACGTGCATTTGCGACAACTGGCCAAGCGGCGACAGGGGGGACGGAAAATCCCCCCGCCGGCGATTGTTGATCGCGGTCAATGTCGCGCTGCACAAATCGGCCCAGGGCGCTCTCATCATTCACATGAGGGAAGGCTCATGGTTAGCGTTCTATCGCGCGCCGGCATCTGGCTGGCCGTGCTCGTCCTCGCCGTCATGGCGGTCGCCCTGGCCGCCGACACCGGCTTCGCCGTCCACATGACCATCGTCGCGCTGGCCGCCTTCGTCGGTCTCTGCGTCTCGATCTCGACGGTCGACTACGCCGCCGTGGCGCGGGGGATCATCCGTACCCCGGCCGATCCCGGCATCTACGACGACGATCCGATCCGCTGGGGCGTGATCGCCACCGTCTTCTGGGGCATGGCCGGCTTCCTCGCGGGGCTGTTCATCGCGCTCCAGCTCGCCTTTCCCGCGCTCAATCTAAACCTTGAATGGACCACCTTCGGCCGCCTGCGGCCGCTGCACACGTCCGCCGTGATCTTCGCTTTCGGAGGCAACGCGCTGATCGCCACGTCCTTCTACGTGGTCCAGCGCACTTGCCGGGCGAGGCTGGCCTTCCCCGGCCTCGCCCGTTTCGTGTTCTGGGGCTACCAGCTGTTCATCGTCCTCGCGGCGACCGGCTACCTGCTCGGCATCACCCAGTCGAAGGAATATGCCGAGCCCGAATGGTACGTCGACTGGTGGCTGACGATCGTCTGGCTCGCCTATCTGGCGGTCTTCGTCGGCACCGTGGTCAAGCGCAGCGAGCCGCACATCTACGTCGCCAACTGGTTCTACCTCGGCTTCATCATCACCGTGGCCATGCTGCACGTGGTCAACAACCTCGACATGCCGGTCAGCCTGTTCGGCTCCAAATCCTATCCGCTGTGGGCGGGCGTCCAGGGCGCGCTGGTGCAGTGGTGGTACGGCCACAACGCGGTCGGCTTCTTCCTGACCGCGGGCTTCCTGGCGATGATGTACTACTTCGTGCCCAAGCAGGCCGAACGCCCGATCTATTCCTACCGCCTGTCGATCATCCACTTCTGGGCGCTGATCTTCCTCTACATCTGGGCGGGTCCGCACCACCTCCACTACACGGCGCTGCCCGACTGGGCGCAGACGCTGGGCATGGTCTTCTCGATCATGCTGTGGATGCCGAGCTGGGGCGGCATGATCAACGGCCTGATGACGCTCAACGGCGCCTGGGACAAGATCCGCACCGACCCGATCATCCGCATGATGGTGATGGCGCTGGCCTTCTACGGCATGAGCACCTTCGAGGGGCCGATGATGTCGATCAAGTCGGTCAACAGCCTGTCGCATTATACCGACTGGACGATCGGCCACGTCCATTCGGGGGCGCTCGGTTGGAACGGGATGATCACCTTCGCGGCGATCTACTACCTGGTTCCGCGCCTGTGGAACCGCCAGCGGCTTTACAGCCTCCGCTGGGTCAACTGGCACTTCTGGCTCGCGACCGTGGGCATCGTCTTCTACGCCGCCGCGATGTGGGTGGCGGGGATCACCCAGGGGCTGATGTGGCGCGAATACGGGCCCGACGGCTACCTGGTGAACTCCTTCGTAGAGAGTGTCGTCGCGGTCCACCCGATGTTCGTCCTGCGCGCCTTCGGCGGCCTGCTCTACCTCGCCGGCGGTGCGATCATGGCCGCCAACGTCTGGCTGACCATCCTCGGCAAGCTGCGCGACGAAGCCCCCATGCGTGACGCCGCGTTCGATCCTGAGAAGGACCGTCCGCTCGCCCCTGTTCCCGCCGAATAAGGGACCGATCCGATGTCCACCATCGTGCAAAACCACAAGAAGCTCGAACGCAACGTCAGCCTGCTCGGCCTGTTCGCCTTCGTCGTCGTCGCCATCGGCGGCATCGTCGAGATCGCGCCGCTGTTCTGGATCGACAACACGATCGAGCAGGTAAAGGGCGTGCGCCCCTACACGCCGCTCGAACAGGCGGGGCGCGACATCTACGTGCGCGAGGGCTGCTACGTCTGCCACAGCCAGATGATCCGCCCGTTTCGCGACGAGGTCGAGCGCTACGGCCACTACAGCCTCGCCGCGGAATCGATGTACGACCATCCGTTCCAGTGGGGCTCGAAGCGCACGGGGCCCGACCTCGCGCGGGTCGGCGGGCGCTATTCGGACGAGTGGCACGTCCAGCACCTCAAGGACCCGCGTGCGGTGGTGCCCGAGTCCATCATGCCGCCCTATGCCTTCCTCGCCGAGCGCGAGCTGAACCCGGGCGACATGACCGCGCAGCTCACCGCGCTCTACCGCGTCGGCGTGCCCTATACCCGGGCCGATCTCGCCAAGGCCAACGACGACCTCAAGGTCCAGGCCGATCCCGAGGCTGATACGGCCGATCTGCTCAAGCGCTATCCCAAGGCGCAGGCGCGCGACTTCGACGGCGATCCCAGCCGCCTGACCGAGATGGATGCGCTGGTCGCCTATCTCCAGGTCCTGGGCACCATGGTCGACGTCAACGCCGCCGCCGCGCAGGAGGAACTGGCCAGGGAGAAGGGCCGGTGAGCCTGCACTCCACTTACGACCTGCTGCGCCACCTGGCCGACAGCTGGGGCCTGCTGGTCATGACCCTGGTGTTCCTCGGCCTCGCCGCCTGGCCGTTCCGCCCCGGCGCGCGCGAGCACAACCGCGACGCCGCGAACCTGATCTTCAAGGACGAGAACGATGGCTGACGCCAACAATGTCCCGGCCTCCGCCGGGGGGAAGCGCATCGACGAAGCCACCGGCACCTCCACCGTCGGCCACGAGTGGGACGGGATCGAGGAACTCGACACCCCCATGCCGCGCTGGTGGCTGTGGACCTTCTACCTGACCATCGTTTTCGCGATCGGCTATATGGTGGTCTATCCGGCGGTGCCGCTACTCGACCGCGCGACCGCGGGCCTGTGGGGCTGGACCAGCCGCGGCGAGCTGGCCAGGGAAACCAAGGCGGCGAACGATGGCCGCGCCGGCCTGCTCCGGCAGATCGCGGCGACCCCGATCGAGCAATTGCCCGGCAAGCCCGAGCTGATGCAGGCCGCGGTCGCGGGCGGGCGCGCCGCCTTTCGCGTCAACTGCGTGCAGTGCCACGGCGCCGGCGCGGCGGGTGTGGCGGGGCTCTACCCCAACCTCGCCGACGACGACTGGCTATGGGGCGGCAATCTGGTCGAGATCGAACGCACGATCACCCACGGCATCCGCCAGCCCGGCGATGACCAGACGCGCACCAGCCTGATGCCCTCGTTCGGGCGCGACGGCATGCTGACCGCGGCGCAGATCGACGACGTGGTCAGCCATGTCCGCACCCTGTCGGGCAAGGAGCAGCCGAGCGCGGCCTCGGCGCGCGGTGCGCAGACCTTTGCCGACAACTGCGCCGCCTGCCACGGCCCCGCCGGCCAGGGTGGCCGTCCGTTCGGCGCACCGAACCTCGCCGACCAGATCTGGCTCTACGGCGGCAGCCGCGAGACGATCGCCGCGTCGATCCACAGTGCCCATGCCGGGGTCATGCCCGCCTGGGGCCAGCGGCTCGATCCGGTGACGATCAAGATGCTGGCCGCCTATGTCCACTCGCTTGGCGGCGGGGAAGAGTTCGATGCTGCCGGTCCTCGATAGTCCTCCCCATCCTGGGGAGGATGCCCCCCTCTACGAGAAGCGCCGGGCGGTGTTTCCCAAGGCGGTCGACGGGCTCTATCGCCGGATCAAGTGGGGCTGGATGGGCGTCACCCTGGCGATCTACTACGGCACGCCCTGGCTGCGCTGGGATCGCGGTCCCTATGCGCCCGACCAGGCCGTGCTGGTCGATCTCGCGCATCGCCGCTTCTACATGTTCGGCATCGAGATCTGGCCGCACGAGTTCTACTTCGTCGCCGGCCTGCTGATCATGGCGGGGATCGGCCTGTTCATCGTCACGAGCGCCGTCGGCCGCGCCTGGTGCGGCTACTCGTGCCCGCAGACGGTCTGGACCGACCTGTTCCAGCATGTCGACCGGCTGATCGACGGCGATCGCAACGCGCAGCTGCGGCTGCAGCGCAGCGGCTGGACCATGGAGAAGATCGGCAAGCGCACGCTCAAGTGGTCGATCTACCTCTTCGTCAGCTTCTGGACCGGCGGTGCCTGGATCCTCTACTTCGCCGATGCGCCCAGCCTGGTGCGCGATTTCTGGTCGGGCCAGGCCGCGCCGGTGGCCTATGCCACCGTGGCGACCCTCACCGCGACGACCTTCGTGCTCGGCGGCGTGCTGCGCGAGCAGGTCTGCATCTACATGTGCCCCTGGCCGCGCATCCAGACCGCGATGCTCGACGAGAATTCGCTGACCGTGACCTACAAGGACTGGCGCGGCGAACCGCGCGGTTCGGTCAAGCAGCACACCGGCGGAGACTGCGTCGACTGCAACCAGTGCGTGGCGGTCTGCCCCACCGGGATCGACATCCGCGAGGGGCCGCAGGTCGGCTGCATCACCTGCGCGCTGTGCATCGACGCCTGCGATGCCGTCATGGCACAGGTCGGCCGTGCGCCGCGGCTGATCGACTATGTCACGCTCCAGGGTGCCGAGGCCGAGAAGGCCGGGGCGGCGCGCCACCAGCCCTTGAAGTCGATCCTGCGCCCGCGCGTGCTGGTCTATTTCGGCGTTTGGTGCGCGATCGGCGCTGGCCTGCTGTTTGCGCTGGGCACGCGGCGGCACATCGACATCTCGGCCGATCGCGATCGCAATCCGCCCTATATGGTGCTCAGCGACGGTGCCGTGCGCAACGCCTACACGGTCAAGCTGCGCAATATGGAAAGCCGCCCGCGCGCGATGGAGATCGCGCTGCTCGGGCTCGACCGTGGTGTGATGTGGAGCGACGACATGCCGCGCGGGCAGGCGGCGCGTGCCCTGCGTCGCACGGTCGCCGCCGACCAGGCCGCATCGGTCCGCCTCTACGTCACCGCACCCGCCGGCACGCCCGCGCAGGACTTTCGCCTCACCGTCCGCGCGCTCGATGCCGAGGGCGGCAGCGACACGCACAAGGTCCGCTTCGACGGGCCGGGAGATGAATGATGAGCAGCTTTGCGAGCACGGCCCGTCCGAACCCAAATCCCCGTCACCCCCGCGAAGGCGGGGGGCCATCTCCAGGTCTCTCCACGATCGCAGCGCCGGAGATGGATCCCCGCCTTCGCGGGGATGACGGGAGAGGGGCTGGGGATGACGGAAATTTTGCGAGGCGAGGCAAAGCATTCACCGGCCGCCACATGGTCGCGATCCTGGTGGGCTTCTTCGCCGTGGTGATCGCGGTCAACGTGACCATGGCGCGGCTCGCGGGGGCTACTTTCGGCGGAGTGGTGGTCGACAATTCCTATGTCGCCAGCCAGCACTTCAACCGCTGGCTCGACGAGGCGGCGACCGAACGCGCGCTGGGCTGGAAGGCCGATTTCGGCCGCGCGGCCGACGGGCGCGTCACCCTGACGCTGGCCGGCCCCGACGCGGCGGCCACGGTCGAAGCCGTCGCGCGCCACCCGCTCGGCCATGCGCGCGACGTGGTCCTGCACTTCGTGCCCGCGGGCGCAGGCCGCTTCGTATCGGCCGAGAAGCTCCCCGCCGGCCGCTGGCGGCTGCGGCTCGAGGTCCGCGCGGGCACGACAAAAATCTGGCGCAGCGAAGGAGACCTGCGATGAACGCCGTCGTGCCGATCGTCGACGAGCCGCTGAGCGAGACCGTGCTGGTCGTGCCCGGCATGCATTGCGCGGGCTGCATGGCCAAGGTCGAGCGCGGGCTTGAGCAGATGCCCGCCGTCGCGCGCGCAAGGGTCAACCTGACCGCCCGGCAGGTGCGCGTCGCGCATCATCCGGACGTTTCCGTGCCCGATCTGGTCGCCGCGCTCGAGGCGATCGGCTTCGCCAGCCAGCCGCGCAGCGAGGAGCTGGGGGCGCGGCCCTCGGCGGTGAAGCCGCTGCTGGCGCCGCTGGCCGTGGCGGGCTTTGCCGCGATGAACGTCATGCTGCTGTCGGTCTCGATCTGGTCGGGTGCGGAAGGTGGCACGCGCTGGCTGTTCCACTGGCTCTCGGCGCTGATCGGCGTGCCGGCGACGGCCTATGCCGGCTGGCCGTTCTTCGCCTCGGCGTGGTCCGCGCTGCGCCGCCTGCGCACCAACATGGACGTGCCGATCTCGATCGGCGTGCTGCTCGCCACGGCACTGAGCCTCTACGAGACCGTGACCGGCGGCCACACCGCCTGGTTCGACGGCACCTTGATGCTGCTGTTCTTCCTGCTCGCCGGGCGCACGCTCGACGCGATGATGCGCGATCGCGCGCGCGCCGGGGTCGATGCCCTGCTGCGCCAGGCCGCGCCGGGCGCCATGGTGCTGACCCCGGGCGGCAAGCTCGAATGGCTGGGCGCCGCCAGCCTCGCGCCGGGCATGCTGATGCGTGTCGCCGCGGGCGAGCGGCTCGCCGCCGACGGCGCGATCGTCAGCGGGCGCACCGCACTCGACCAGTCGCTGCTGACGGGCGAAAGCGCGCCGGTCCGGGCCGAGCCGGGGCAGGCGGTCCACGCCGGCACGCTCAATCTCGATGCGCCGATCGACGTGCGCGTCACCGCCGCGGGGGCCGACACCTCGCTCGCCGAGATCGCGCGACTGATGGAGGCGGCGGGGCAGGCGCGCTCTGCCTATGTGCGGATCGCCGATCGCGCCGCGCGGCTCTATGCCCCGGCGGTACACAGCCTGGCGCTGGCCAGCTTCATCGGCTGGATGCTGATGGGGGCGGGCGCCTACCAGTCGACGGTGATCGCCATCGCCGTGCTGATCATCACCTGTCCCTGCGCGATCGGGCTGGCCGTGCCCGTGGCGCAGGTCGTCGCCTGCGGCGCGCTGATGCGCGCGGGGATCATGGTCAAGGATGGCTCGGCGCTCGAACGGCTGGCGGGTGTCGATCGCGCGCTGATCGACAAGACCGGTTCGCTGACCCTGGGACGGCCCGTGCCCGATGCCGCGGCGCTGGCGGTTCTGTCCGAACGCGAGCGGGGGATCGCTCTCGCGCTGGCCTCGCACAGTCGCCATCCTTTGTCGCGTGCCCTCGCCGATGCGCTGATCGTGGGGGGCCATTTCCCCGCAGCGCTCGAAGACGTACGTGAGGTGCCCGGCTACGGCGTGCGCGGCCTGTGGCAGGGCATGCCGGTGGCCCTGCGGCGGCCCGAGGTCGCGGGCCGCATGGCCGTGGCGCTGCATGTCACCGACTGGCCGGTGCGGCTGATCGGCTTCACCGACGCGCTGCGTCCCGATTGCTGCGAGGCCCTGGCGCAGCTGACGGCGCTGGGCGTGCAGAGCTCGATCCTCTCGGGCGACAACGCCGGCGCCGTCGCCGAAGTGGCGCGGCTGACCGGGCTCACCGGCCAGGCCAGCGCCAGCCCGCGTGACAAGACCGACGCGATCCACCGGCTGCAGAACGGCGGGCACTTCGTGCTGATGGTCGGCGACGGGCTCAACGACGGGCCGGCACTCGCCGCCGCCGATGCCTCGATCGCGCCGGGCACGGCCAGCGACGTCGGCCGTCAGGCGGCGGACGTGGTGTTCCTCGGGGATTCGCTCAGCGCCCTGCCGCGCGCCGTCCGCGCCGCACGCGCGACCCTGCAGGTGGTGCGCCAGAACTTCGCGCTGGCCGTGGGCTACAACGTGCTGGCCGTGCCGCTGGCGGTGCTCGGCCATGTCACCCCGCTGATCGCGGCCGTGGCCATGGCCAGCAGCTCGATCCTGGTGATCGCCAATTCGCTCCGCCTGGCGAGAGTTGCCTGAGGAGGGCCGCCCAATGACCAGTCTCGCTACCCTGATCCCGATCGCGTTGTTCCTCGGGCTGTGCAGCCTCGGCACCTTCTTCTGGGCGCTGCGCGGCGGCCAGTTCGACGATCTCGAGGGCGCGGCCAACCGCATCCTGATCGACGAAGAACCCGGAGAGCGGCCGTGAGGCGCGCCGCGCCGTTCGGCCTGCTGGCGCTGGTGCCGGCGGCGCTCAATGCCTCGGCGCCGGCGGGCATGACGCTGACCGCGCTGTCTTGTGCGGGAGGAGCGCAGGCGATCACCGTGCCGCTGCGTTCGGACGCACCGCAGGAGCAGAGCTCGACCTGTTGCGCCAAGGGTTGTCATGGCCGCAAGCGGGGCGTGCGGCCCGGCTAGTTCCTCCCCTGTAAGGGGAGGGGGACCGCCAGCGGAGCTGGTGGTGGAGGGGTGTAACCCTCTCCGAGATGGGGACACCCCTCCGTCATCCCTACGGGATGCCACCTCCCCTTACAGGGGAGGATCTCGGGTTCTTGACCTGCCGCAATGATCTCGCCGCCAGACAGCGCCAGAAAGCCCCGCATGTGGCCTTATCATCCCGATCTGCTGAGCACCCCGGTGCCGCGCTATACCTCCTACCCCACGGCGGCCGAGTTCGGCACGGGGATCGACGAGGTCGATCTCGAAGCCGCGCTGGTCACGGCGACGGGCGACGTTTCGCTCTACCTGCACGTCCCGTTTTGCGAGGCGATCTGCTGGTACTGCGGCTGCAACACCGGTCGCGCCAACAAGCGGCAGCGGCTGGCCTCTTACCTCGACGCGCTGCACCGTGAGATCGCGCTGGTCGGCAGCCGCCTGCCGCCGGGCGCGCGGGTACGGCGGATCGCCTTTGGCGGCGGCAGCCCCAATGCGATCCAGCCGACCGACTTCGTGCGGCTGATCCTGGCGCTGACCCAGGCCTTTCCGCTGGCCGATCCCGAAATCTCGGTCGAACTCGACCCGAGGACGCTCGACCGCGACTGGACTCAGGTGCTCGGCCGGGTCGGCGTCACCCGCGCCAGCCTCGGCGTCCAGACCTTCGACGCTGCGGCCCAGGTGGCGATCGGCAGGATCCAGCCCACGCATCTGATCGAGCGTTGCACCGCGCTGCTGCGCGAGGCCGGGGTGACCTCGCTCAACTACGATCTGATGTACGGCCTGCCCGGCCAGGATCGCGATGCGCTCAAGGCCAGCCTCGCGCTGACGCACATGCTCGGCGCGGATCGTGTCGCGCTGTTCGGCTATGCCCATGTCCCGCACCTGATCCCGCGCCAGCAGAAGATCGACGCCGCCGCCCTGCCCGGCCAGGCCGAGCGCTTCGCCATGGCCGAGTTCGGCCACGACTGGCTCGCCGGTGCCGGCTATGTCCCGGTCGGCTTCGATCATTTCGCACGGCCGGAGGATCCGCTGGCGCGAGCCGCGCGGGCCGGACACCTGCGGCGCAATTTCCAGGGCTTTACCGACGACCAGGCGCCGATCCTGATCGGGCTCGGCGCCTCGGCGATCAGCGCGTTCCCTGGCCTGCTCGTCCAGAACCAGAAGAACGCCGGCCGCTATCGCATGCTGCTCTCGCAGGATCGCCTGCCAGTCGAGCGCGGGCTGCGCCGCTCGGACGAGGACCGCCGCCGCGGCGCGGTGATCGCGGCGCTGCTGTGCCAGGGTCGGGCGCGGCTCGACGCGCAGTTGTTGCACGAGAGCGAGCGCGATCTCGATCGCTTCGTCAGGGCCGGGCTGGCGGCGATCCGCGACGGCGAACTGGTCATCGCGCCCGCCGGTCTGCCCTATGCGCGCACGATCGCCGCGCTGTTCGATCCCTATCGCCGGCAAGACGCGCGCCGTTTCAGCTCCGCGGTCTGACAGCGGCGCGAATGCGGCAGCAAAGGCAGCCGTCAAGTTCTCCGGTCATTTACGTATACCGACGCCGACGCGATTGCCCGATAGACTGATTTATCAGCATTTTCCGGATGAAAACGATGACGACCTGTGCCGACTGCGGTGTGCGCGAACGCGCCATCTGCCAATCGCTCTGCGAAGCCGATCTCGACCGGCTCAACCGCCTCGGCCGGCATCAGACGATCCAGCGCGGCCAGACCCTGCAGTGGCAGGGTGACGATTCCCTGCTGGTCGGCAATGTCATCGACGGCGTGCTCAAGCTCTCCTCGTCGAGCGTCGACGGCCGTGACCAGACCTTGGGAATCATGTTCGCCAGCGACTTCATCGGCCGGCCTTTCGGCAAGACCACCGATCACTCGATCGTCGCACTAACCGACGCAAAGATATGCACTTTTCCGCGCGCGGCTTTCGACGATTTCGCGCGCGACCACCCCGATCTCGAGCACCGCCTGCTGCAGCGGACGCTGACCGAGCTCGACCGCACGCGGCAGTGGATGATGCTGCTCGGCCGCAAGAGCGCGACCGAGCGGGTCTCGGCCTTCCTGCTCGAAATGGCCGATCGCCTCGCGGACAACGATAACGACGCCGCACCCTTGCGCTTCGCGCTGCCTTTCGGCCGTCAGGAGATCGGCGAACTGCTGGGCCTGACGATCGAGACCGTCAGCCGCCAGATCACCCGGCTGCGCGAAGAGGGCGTGATCGACACGCCCGATCGCCGCTCGATCGTCGTGCTCGATCGCGACGCGCTCGAAGCCTGTGCCGGCTGAGCATGACCTGGCAGTCGATACGTCTGGAACTGGCCGAAACCCGCGATTTTCCGCGCGGTTCGGCCAGCCGCGTCTATCTGCTGAGGCTGCCGCTCGATGCCGCGGGCGCGATCGACGAGGGCGCACTGACCCGCCTGCCGGCGCGTGCCACGGTGCGTCGTTTCTGGCCGAGCCAGGCCGATCTCTCGGGCCGCGTGGTCAAGACCGCGCAGGGCTGGGCCTTCGCCTATGCCGGCGGCGATCCGGTGATCCAGCCGGGCCTGCCGGCCTTCCACAGCGGCGCCGACGTGTTGCTGGCCGAGCCCGACGGAACGCCGCTGCCGTTCCGCGTGGCGCGGCTCGAACGGCTCAACTAGCCGGATCGCTTTCGCCGAGGCCTGCGGCAAAAGCCACGCGCAGCGCTTCGGACAGGCTCGACACGCCGAGCTTGGTCATCACGTTGGCGCGGTGGATCTCGACCGTGCGCGGACTGATCTCGAGATCGTAGGCGATCGTCTTGTTCGGATGACCGCGGACCAGGCCTTCGAGCACCTCGCGCTCGCGCGGGGTCAGGATCTCGAGCCGGGCGTTCGCCTCCTCGGCGCGCGCGGCGACGCGGCCGCTGCGTTCGAGCCGGGCGAAGCCCTCTTCGAGCGCGGCGAGCATGACCGCCTTCTCGAACGGCTTCTCGATGAAATCGACCGCGCCGGCCTTCATCGCCTGGACCGCGACGGTGACGTCGCCGTGCCCGGTCATGACGATCACCGGCAGATGCACGCCGCGCGTCCGCAGCGCCTGCTGGACTTCGAGCCCGCTCATCTCGGGCATGCGCACGTCGAGCAGAACACAGCCTGCCATCAGGTCCTTGGCCTGGTCGAGCAGTTCGACGCCCGAGGCATAGGTCTTCACCACTAGGCCCGACGTGCGCAGCATGAAACTGGCCGAACGGCGGATCGCCTCGTCGTCGTCGACCAGGTGGACCAGGCGGCCGTTTGCCTCAGCCATCGCTTTCTCCGGCATCGATCAGGGTGAAATGGAAGGCGGTGCCGCCAAGCGCCGAGGCTTCGGCCCAGATGCGCCCGCCGTGGCCGTTGACGATCGTGTGGCAGATCGACAGGCCGAGGCCCATGCCCGCGGTCTTGGTGCTGACGAAGGGCTGGAACAGTTGCGCCGCGACGTCCTCGGCCAGGCCCGGCCCGCTGTCCTCGACCGTCACCGTGACAAGACCGGCCTCGCGGCCCGACGAAATCCGCAACTGTCGCACCGGGCTGTCGGTCATCGCCTCGAGCGCGTTGCGCACGAGGTTGAGGATCACCTGCTGAATCTGGATGCGGTCGATCAACACCCGGTCGGCCTGCGGATCGAGCGAGAGCTCGACCTCGACCGCGCGTTCGCCCGCGGAGACCAGCGCCAGCGCGATCGCCTCGTTGACCACGCGCGCCAGGCTCTCGACGCGTCGCTCGGTCTCGCCGCGCGAGATGAAGTCGCGCAGTCGGCGGACGATCTGGCCCGCGCGCACCGACTGCGTCGCGCATTCGTCGAGCGCCTCGCGCACGATCTCCAGGGTCGCCGGATCGGGTTCCACGAGCAGGTCGCGTGCGGTCTCGACATAGTTGGCGATCGCGGTCAGCGGTTGGTTGAGCTCGTGCGCGATCGAGGTGGCGAGCGTACCCATCGCGGTCACGCGCGAGACGTGGGCGAGCTCGGACTGCAGGTCGTGGAGGCGAAGCTCGGTTTCCTGGCGCTCGGTCAGGTCGCGAATGAAGCCGGTGAACACGCGCTCGTTGTCGACCGTCGCTTCGCCGATGTGCAGGTCGATCGGAAAGGTGCCGCCATTGCGATGGCGCGCTGTGGTCACGCGCCCAATGCCGATGATCTTGCGTTCGCCGGTGCCGAGGTAGTGGCCGATATAGCCGTCGTGCCGCTCGCGGTCGGGCGAGGGCATCAGCATCGAGACGTTCTCGCCGAGCACTTCGTCTTCGGCATAGCCGAACATCCGTTCGGCCGCGGCGCTGAACGAGAGGATCGTGCCGCGCGCGTCGATGACGATCATCGCATCGGGAACGGTTTCGAGCAGCGAGCGCAGATAGGCTTCGCGCGCCAGCACCACGGTGCTCGAATTTCCGGGACCCTCAGGCGAACGATCGGTCATCGCCCTCCCTCATAGAAGTCCCGTGCGAAGGATCAACCGCGGCTAGCGCCGCTGCGCGACTTCGGCGGCGGCGATCGTCGTCAGGTTGAGGATGCCGCGCGCGGTCACCCCGGGCGTCAGCACGTGGATCGGCTTCGACAGGCCCATCAGCATCGGCCCGACCGTGGGCGAGCTCGACGAGGCCGAGAGCGCGGTCAGGGTGATGTTGGCGGCGTCGAGGTTGGGCATGACGAGCACGTTGGCGGCGCCCGCGAAAGCGCTGTCGGGCACCAGCCGCTCGCGTACGTGCTGCGACAGCGCAGCATCGGCGTGCATCTCGCCGTCGACCAGCAGGCCGGGTGCGGTCTCGCGAAGCAGACCGAGCGCGGTGCGCATCTTGCGCGCGCTGGGGCTGTGCGAAGCGCCGAAGTTCGAGTGCGAGAGCAGCGCGACGCGCGGCTCGAGGCCGAACTGGCGCACTTCCGCGGCGGCGAGGATCGCCATTTCGGCTACCTGCGCCGGTGTCGGTTCGGGCACCATGTGGGTATCGGTGATGAACAGAGCGCCGGCTTCGAGGATCAGGCCCGACAGCGCATAGACGCGGCTCTTGCCCGGCGCGCGATCGATGATGCGCAGGACATATTCGATCTGGCCCCAGTATTCGGAATTGCCGCCGACCAGAGCCGCGTCGACATAGCCGGTGCGCAGCAGCATCGCCGCGGTCACGGTCGGCCGGCGATAGACGTGGCGGATGATCTCGGCCGAGGGCACGCCCTTGCGGCCGGCGACCGCCTGATAGGCCTCGACCAGCGGACGCAGCTTGTCGTGGTCGGTCTCGGGGTCGATCACCTCGACGTCGCGATCGAGCTCGAAGCGCAGACCGAGCGCGGGCAGCCGCTGTTCGAGGATGCGCCGCCGCGCGACGATCACCGGGCGTACGATCGAATCGTCGAGTGCGTCCTGGATCGCGCGCAGCACACGTTCGTCCTCGCCCTCGCCATAGGCCACGCGCGTCAGGCTGTGCCGCGCCGCTTCGAACACGGGCATCATCAGCTGCGCCGAGCGCGTGTTCTGGCGGCTCAGCGACTGGCGGTAGGCATCGATGTCGAGGCTGCGACGGGCAATGCCGCTGTCGATCGCCGCCTGGGCGACGGCGGGCGCGATCTCGGCGATCAGGCGCGGATCGAACGGCGTCGGGATGATGTAGTCGGGGCCGAAGGTCAGCTTCTGGCCGCCATAGGCCTGGGCGACGCTTTCGTGCGCGGGCAGGCGCGCGAGCGAGGCGATGGCTTCGGCCGCGGCGACCTTCATCGCCTCGTTGATCGTCGTCGCGCCGACGTCGAGCGCGCCGCGGAAGATGTAGGGGAAGCAGAGGACGTTGTTGACCTGGTTCGGATAGTCCGAACGGCCGGTGGCGACGATCGCATCGGGGCGCTCGGCGCGCGCGACGTCGGGCAGAATTTCGGGCTCGGGATTGGCCAGGGCGAAGATCAGCGGGCGCTCGGCCAGCAGCGGCAGCCATTCGGGCTTGAGCACGCCGGGCGCCGACAGGCCCAGGAACACGTTGGCGCCGGGGAGCACTTCGGGCAGGCTGCGCGCGTCGGTCTGGCGGGCATAGCGCGCCATGTTGGGCTCCATGCCCTCGCGTCCGGCATGGACGACGCCGTCCTTGTCGGTCAGCGTCACGTTCTCGATCGCCAGGCCCATCGAGACGAGCAGATCGACACAGGCCAGCGCGGCGGCGCCGGCGCCCGAAGTCACGAGCCGCGCTTCGGCCAGGGTCTTGCCCTGGAGCACCAGCGCGTTGCGCACCGCCGCGGCAACCACGATCGCCGTGCCGTGCTGGTCGTCGTGGAAGACCGGGATGTTCATCCGGGCCTTGAGCGCCGCTTCGATCGCGAAGCACTCGGGCGCCTTGATGTCTTCGAGGTTGATGCCGCCGAAGGTCGGTTCGAGCAGGGCCACGGCCTCGACGAACTTCTCCGGATCGGTCGTGTCGACTTCGAGGTCGAACACGTCGATGTCGGCGAACTTCTTGAAGAGCACGGCCTTGCCCTCCATCACCGGCTTCGACGCCAGCGGGCCGATCGCGCCGAGCCCGAGCACGGCCGTGCCGTTCGAGATCACCGCGACGAGGTTGCCGCGCGCGGTATAGTCGAAGGCCTTGTCGGGATCGGCGGCGATCTCCTCGCAGGGCGCGGCGACGCCGGGCGAATAGGCTAGCGCGAGGTCGCGCTGGTTGACCATGCGTTTGGTCGGCTCGATCCGCATCTTACCCGGCTGGGGATAGCGATGATAATCGAGTGCCGCGCGGCGAAGCGTATCGTCCATAGGAAGCCCTGTCGGGCCTTCGCGGCCCATTTGCAATGCCGATTGGACCTGGGCCGATGGGCCTATCCGCTAGCCGGCGTAGGTGTGGGTCGGCAGTCCCTTGACGCCCGCGTCCACCTCGAACAGCGCGCCGTCGTAGACCGTGGGCTCGAGACCCACCGTGGCCGAGGTCACGAACATGCGGTCGAGGTTCGGCCCGGCGAAGGCGATGTTGGTCGTGCGGCGGGCGGGCAGGGCGATCGAGCGTTCGACCTTGCCTTGCGGGTCGAAGCGGCTGACCTTGCCGCCGTCCCAGTGCGCGACCCAGAGGCAACCCTCGGCGTCGACCGTCATGCCGTCGGGATAGCCGTCGGCCTCGTCGAAGCGGGCGAAGACCTCACGATCCACCAAATTCCAGTTGCCGGGCCCGTCCTCGGTCAGCGCAAAGCGGTAGATCGTCCGCAGGCCGGTGTCCGAATGATAGAGCCAGCGACCGCAGGCGGAGAAGGCCGGACCGTTGGGCACGAGGTAGCCGGTGTCCATCGGCGCCCATTCGCCATTGGGATCGAGCCGATAGAGCGAGCCCTGGGCGTTCTCCTCGGCGATCTCCATCGTGCCGCACCAGATCGCGCCGTGGCGATCGGCCTTGCCGTCGTTCATCCGGTTACCCGGCAAATGCGACTCGGGATCGCCGATTGGGCGGATCGCGAAAGGATCGAGATCGATTTCGGCAAAGCCGCTCCGGAAGCCGCCGATCATGCCGCCCTGGCTGCGCTCGACCACCCAGCCGAGCGGTTCGGGCATGGCCCAGCGTTCGATCTTGCCATCGACCAGCGACAGGCGATTGAGCGCGGGGTCGAGGATGTCGACCCAGTAGAGCGCCTGCTCGCGCGCCGACCAGGCCGTGCCCTCGCCCAGCGTGTCGCGCTGCTCGCGCTCGATCATCTGCCACTGCGCCATCGGTCTGTCCCGCTTAGTGCCGCTCAATGGTTGTCGCGCGGCAGGCCCTGGGTCTGCGCGATCCGCTGGTACTTCTCCGCACCCTCGAGGATCGCGCCGGTGTCGAGCTGGCCGACGACGGCACGCTGGATCTCCTGCCACGGCGTCTGCGAGGCGGGATAGGGGTAACCACCCTGCGCGACCAGCGCGGCGCGCCGCTCGGCGAGTTCCGCGTCGGGGATCAGCACGTCGACCCGGCCCTTGCCGAGGTCCATGCGCACGCGATCGCCGGTGCGCAGCAGCGCGAGACCACCCATCGCCGCCGCCTCGGGCGAGGCGTTGAGGATCGAGGGGCTGCCGCTGGTGCCCGACTGGCGCCCGTCGCCGATGCAGGGCAGCGCGCTGACGCCCTCGGTGATCAGATAAGCCGGCGGCCGCATGTTCACCACCTCGGCCGCGCCCGGATAGCCGATCGGGCCGGCGCCGCGCATGAACATCAGCGTCTGCGAGGTGATGCCGAGCGCGGGATCGTCGATGCGGTGGTGATAGTCCTCGGGGCCGTCGAACACGATCGCCGGACCTTCGAAGGCCTCGGGATCGGCGGGGTTCGACAGATAGCGCTGACGGAACTCTTCGCTGATGACGCTGGTCTTCATCACCGCCGCGTCGAACAGGTTGCCCGACAGCACGAGGAAGCCGGCGTCGGTTTTGAGCGGCTGGTCGAACGGGCGGATGACCTTCTCGTCCTCGATCGTGGCGTCGCGGCAGTTGTCGCCCATGGTGCGGCCGTTGACCGTCATCGCGCCTTCGCGGATCAGGCCCTGGCCCATGAGCTGGGCCACCACCGCGGGCACGCCGCCGGCGTGGTAATAGTCCTCGCCCAGATATTCGCCGGCGGGCTGCAGGTTGACCAGCAGCGGCACCTTGTGGCCGACGCGTTCCCAGTCGGTCAGCGGCAGGTCGACGCCGATGTGGCGCGCGATCGCGGCGAGGTGGATCGGCGCGTTGGTCGAGCCGCCGATCGCCGAATTGACGACGATGGCGTTGTGGAACGCGTCGAGCGTCAGGATGTCCGAAGGCTTGAGATCCTCGTCCACCATCGCGACGATGCGCTTGCCCGTGTGATAGGCGCATTCCTGGCGGTCGCGGTAGGGCGCGGGGATCGCCGCCGAGCCGGGCAGCATCATGCCCAGCGCCTCGGCCAGCGAGTTCATCGTCGTCGCCGTGCCCATCGTGTTGCAATAGCCGGTCGAGGGGGCCGACGAGGCGACGAGCTTGATGAAGCCATCGTTGTCGAGCTCGCCCTTGGCCAGCATCTCGCGGCCCTTCCAGACGATCGTGCCCGAACCCGTGCGCTCACCCTTGTGCCAGCCGTTGAGCATCGGCCCGACCGACAGCGCGATCGCCGGCAGGTTGACCGTCGCCGCGGCCATCAGCAGCGCCGGCGTGGTCTTGTCGCAGCCCGTGGTCAGCACCACGCCGTCGAGCGGATAGCCGTAGAGCGCTTCGACCAGGCCGAGATAGGCCAGGTTGCGATCGAGGCCCGCGGTCGGGCGCTTGCCGGTTTCCTGGATCGGATGGACCGGGAATTCGAGCGCGATGCCGCCGGCCTCGCGGATGCCTTCACGGATGCGCTCGGCCAGGACGATGTGGTGGCGGTTGCAGGGCGATAGGTCGCTGCCGGTCTGGGCGATGCCGATGATCGGCTTGCCCGAGCGCAGCTCTTCCAGGCTGAGGCCGAAGTTCAGGTACCGCTCGAGATAGAGCGAGGTCATGTCGATATTGTCGGGGTTGTCGAACCAGGCGCGCGAACGCAGCTTGGGTTTGGCTTGCTGGGTCATGGGGTCTCGATCAGCGTGAAGTGGACAGGCGGTAGATCATGGCGTGCCGGTAAGGCTTGCCGGGATCGACGCGCGGAGAGGTGAAGGCGGCCTGGTTGGGCGCATCGGGGAACTTCTGCGGCTCGAGCGCGATGCCGTCGCCCATGCGGTAGACGTGGCCGTGCTTGCCGATCAGCGTCCCGTCGAGGAAGTTGCCCGCGTAGAACTGCACGCCGGGCTCGGTGGTCAGCACTTCGAGCACGCGGCCCGAAGCCGGATCCTCGAGCCGTGCGGCCAGTTCGGGCTTGGCGGTCAGGCCTTTGTCGAGCGCGAAGTTGTGATCGTAGCCGCGGCCGAAGACGATCTGCGGATCGGTGCCGTCGCGCAGGCCGTCGGCGACGCGCCGCGCCGCGCGGAAATCGAAGACCGAACCGGCGACCGGCTTGAGCTCGCCCGTCGGGATCAGCTTGGCGTTGACCGGGGTATAGCGGGCGGCCGGGATCGTCAGGCGATGGCCGGTCGCGCCTTCGGGCGAACCTTCGCCGCCCATGTCGAAGATCGCGTGGTTGGTCATATTGACCACGGTCGGCTTGTCGGTGCTCGCCTCGAACAGGATGCCGAGGTTGCCGGCCTCGTCGAGCGTGTAGGTGACCGTCGCGGTCAGCTTGCCCGGATAGCCCGAATCGCCGTCGGGGCTGACGTGGCGCAGGACGACGCTGGCCGTGGGGCCGGACTTGACCGAGACGACCTGCCAGGCCGCCTTGTCGAAGCCCTTGCCGCCGCCGTGGAGGCTGTTGCCGCCGTCGTTCTGGGGCAGCTGGTAGGTCTTGCCGTCGAGCGCGAACTTGCCGTCGGCGATGCGGTTGGCATAGCGTCCGACGGTGACGCCGAAATAGTTGGGGTGATCGACATAGGACGCGAGATCATCGTAGCCGAGCACGACGTCCGCGACCTTGCCCGCGCGATCGGGCGCGAACAGCTTCTGCAGGGTCGCGCCGTAGCTGAGCACCACCGCCGAGACGCCGTTGCCGGCCTTGAGCGTGATCGCGGTGATCGGCGTGCCATCGGCGAGCGTGCCGGCCGGAGCCTGGGTCGCATCGGCGGCCATAGCCGTGCCCGCGAACGTGGAAGCCAAGGCGAGAACCGCCGAAGTCGCCAGTCTCTTGCCCAGTTTCCGCATTCCCGAAGCTCCCATATCTATGGCATTCGCTGCTCCATTGACGCAGCGTTGCAATCTATATAGTCCGACAAATAGAAAATGTGCAAGCCGCTTTGCCGCTCGGTGTTTCGGCTTCGTGATCTGAGAGGAACGATATGCCCCCTGCGGTCCCTTCGAGCGCCAAGCCTTTGACGAACCGGCAGGATGGCGCGGTTCGCTACGGTCCCGCGCTGACGCTGCTCGCCAGCCTGTTCTTCATGTGGGGCTTCATCACGGTCATCAACAACACGCTGCTGCCGCACCTGCGCAGCGTGTTCGAGCTCAATTATACGCAGACAACCCTGATCGAATCCGTCTGGTTTATCGCCTATTTCGTGGCGTCGATTCCCTCTGCCAAGCTGATCGAGCGCCTCGGCTACCAGAAGTCGCTGGTGATCGGCCTGCTGATCATGGCGGGCGGTTCGCTCGGCATGATGCTCGCGGCCTCGATCCCGTCCTACGGCGTGACCCTGACGATGCTCTTCGTGATCGCCTGCGGCATCACCCTGCTCCAGGTCGCGGCCAATCCCTACGTCGCCGTGGTCGGCAAGCCCGAGACGGCCTCGTCGCGGCTCAACCTAGTGCAGGCGCTCAACTCCGCGGGGACCATGCTCGCGCCGATGTTCGGCGCCTACCTGATCCTCGGTCGCTCCAAGGGTGGCACGGCCGAGGCCGGCGTCGTCCTGACCCATGCCGAGCGCCTGGCCGACGCGCAGTCGGTGATCCTGCCCTATGGCCTGGTTGCTGCGGTGCTGCTGGTCCTCGCGGTGGTGATCGCCAAGTTCCCGCTACCGGCGATGGTCTCGACCGCGTCACGGCGCGAGGCCCTGCTCGAAGGTGCGGGCCAGGGCGCCTGGCAGCGCTTCTGGCACCATCCGCTGTGGCAGCACCGCAATCTCGTGCTCGGCGTTCCGGCGATCTTCATCTACCTGATCGCCGAGATCGGCGTGGCCAACCTGTTCATCAACTTCGTCAGCCAGCCCGAGATCGCCAACCTGACCCACGAGCAGGCGGGCAAGTATCTGTCGTTCCTGTGGGGCGGCATGATGGTCGGCCGCTTCGCCGGTTCGGCGATCATGCAACGCTTCGACGCGGCCAAGGTGCTCGCGCTGTTCTCGGTCGGTGCCTTCGTGGTGATGCTGGTCACGGTCTTCGCACATGGCCCCGCCGCTATGTGGTCGCTGATCCTCGTCGGCCTGTTCCACTCGATCATGTTCCCGACGATCTTCACGCTCGGGATCAAGGGCCTGGGGCCGTTGACCGAGGAGGCCTCGGGCCTGCTCGTCATGGCGATCGCCGGCGGCGCGCTCGTCGTGGTCCAGGGCTACATCGCTGACCACGTCGGGCTGCAGACCTCGTTCCTGCTGACCGCGGCCTGCGAGCTCTACATCCTGTTCTATGCGCTGTGGGGTTCGCGCCCGACCGCGGCGCTGGCCGATACCGAGGTCGAAGCGCCAACGGCTTGAGCCTGCCGGCTATACCAAATCCCGCTCGTGCTGAGCTTGTCGAAGCACCGGTCGCAACGTTCGCGCCGGCACCCTTCGACAAGCTCAGGGTGAGCGGGGTTTGTCTAGGTCCTGGGATCTCGCCCTTCAGTTCTCCATCGAACTGCGGGTGTCCTCCAGCGCGAGATCGACGAGGACGCCCATCGCCTCCGCCGCGGCTTCCGCCTCGCCGGCGGCGATGGCGTCATAGACGCGCACGTGGTCGGGGATCGGGTTGCGTGGCAACTCGCGCGAGCGCTGCTTGAACTGTGTGGTCCAGTGCACCGCCGCGCCGATCGAGGCGCTGAGCACGACGAGTGCGTGGTTGCGCGTCGCCTGGAGAATGGCGTTGTGGAAGTCGCGGTCGGCGGCGCGGCCCGCGTCGGTGGTCAAGGTGTGGCGGCGCATGCCGGCCAGTGCATCCTTCATCACCTTGAGGTCGGCCTTGTCGCGACGCTGGGCGGCGAGCCGCGCGGCGGCGGGCTCGATGATCGCGCGCAGTTCGAACAGGTCGCGGACGAATTCGACGTCGGGTTCGCCGGCGAAGGCCCAGGCGAGCACTTCGGGATCGAGCAGGTTCCAGCGGTCGCGCGGCAGCACGCGCGTGCCCGCTTTGGGGCGGCTCGCAACGAGGCCCTTGGCGGTGAGCACCTGGATCGCTTCGCGATAGGCGCTGCGCGATACCTTGAGCTCCTCGGCGAAGGCGACTTCGCCCGAGAGCACGTCGCCCGGGGCATATTGGCCGGACAATATCGCCGTACCCAATTTGTGCGCAATCGCTCCGTGCAGCCTCCGCCCAGGACCGCGCGTCTCCTTCAGGCGCTCTGCTCCGTCTTCGTCATTGGCGGATTTAGGCTCGGTCACGATACGATATTCCCCTTCGATCAAAGCCTAACAGCCATCTTGCCGACAGGGAACGACAAAGATTGCGTTTCCTGCGCAGGAATAATATGTCGGAGTAAATAAGGAGCACCGATATGACCGAATTCCGTTCCGTGGCCGCAGCGACCGGCGAGCCTTTCGGCGAGCCCTTCCAGGTCGACGGACCGGCCGAAGTCGCCGCGGCCTGCGCCGCCGCCGAGGCGGCCTTCGACGTCTACCGCGCCACCAGCCGCGAGGATCGTGCGCGCTTCCTCGAGCGAATCGCCGCCGAGATCCTCGCGCTCGGCGATTCGCTGGTCGAAGCCGCCGTCGCCGAGAGCGGCCTGCCGCGCGGGCGCATCGAGAACGAGCGCGGCCGCACGATCGGCCAGCTGCAGATGTTCGCCGACGTCGTGCGCAAGGGCCTGTGGCAGCAGCTTCGCATCGATCCGGCGCTGCCCGAGCGCCAGCCGCTGCCGCGCCCCGATCTGCGCCTGCGTATGATTCCGCTCGGCCCGGTCGCGGTGTTCGGCGCCTCGAACTTCCCGCTCGCCTTCTCGACCGCGGGCGGTGACACCGCCTCGGCGCTCGCCGCCGGTTGCCCGGTCGTGGTCAAGGGCCACCCCGCCCATCCGCAGACCGGCGCGCTCGTTGCCGGTGCGATCGCCCGCGCGGTCGAGGCCAGCGGGCTTCCGGCCGGCGTGTTCGGCCACGTCGCCGGCCCGTCGAACGAACTCGGCGCCGCGCTGGTCCAGGATCCGCGCATCACCGCGGTCGGCTTCACCGGCTCGCGCGGCGGCGGCCTCGCGCTGGTCAAGCTGGCCCAGGCGCGCGAGGTGCCGATCCCGGTCTATGCCGAGATGTCGAGCATCAATCCCGTCCTGCTGCTGCCCGAAGCGCTGAAGGCGCGCGGCGAAGCGCTGGGCAAGGCCTTCGTCGGCTCGCTGACCATGGGCGCGGGCCAGTTCTGCACGAACCCCGGTCTCGTGATCGCCATCGCGGGCGAAGGGCTCGACGCCTTCGTCGCCGCGGCGAGCGGCGCCGTGGCCGAGGCGGCGCCGCAGACCATGCTCACCACCGGCATCCGCGCCGCCTTCGGCAGCGGTACCGGGGCGCTGGCGGGTCATGCCGCGGTGGAGACCCTGGCCCAGGGCGATGCCGGCAACACGACCTGCGGCGGTGCGGTGCTGTTCCAGACCACGGGAGCCCAGTTCCTCGCCGACAAGGCGCTCCAGCACGAGGTGTTCGGCGCCTCGTCGATCGTCGTGCGCTGCCAGGACGAGGCCGAGCTCGCCGCTGTGGTCGCCGGTCTCGAGGGCCAGCTCACCGCGACCCTGCAGATGGACGGTGCCGACGAGCCGCTCGCCGGCCGCCTGCTGCCGTTGCTCGAACGCAAGGCCGGCCGCATTCTCGCCAACGGCTGGCCGACCGGTGTCGAGGTCTGCCACGCCATGGTCCACGGCGGCCCGTTCCCCGCGACCTCCGACGCGCGGACGACCTCGGTCGGCAGCCTCGCGATCGACCGCTTCCTGCGGCCGGTGTCCTACCAGAACCTCGCGCAGGCGATCCTGCCCGCCGAACTGCGCGATGACGCCAAGACCGATGGCGCGCCGCGCCTGATCGACGGCGCGCTCACGCTCGGCTGATCCACATATGCACCCGCGGCGTCCGCAGCGGCGCCGCGGCAGGGAGAGATTTGATGACTGCCATTCGCCTGCTCCAACATCGCGCGTCCGACGGTACCCGCTCGGTCATCCTGGCTGAGGGCGACAGCGCCCATTTCATCCTCGGCGGCGTGACCAGCACGCGCGCGCTCGCGCTCAAGGCGCTGACCGCGGGAACCTCGCTGCTCGACGCGGCCAAGGCCTGCCCGCGCGGCGCGGCGGTCGACATCGCTGCGGAGTTCGCCGCGGGCAACCTGCTGCCGCCGATCGATCATGAGGATCCCGCGCATCTCGTGCTCGCGGGAACGGGGCTGACCCACCTCGGCTCGGCCGAGGGGCGCGACAAGATGCACCGCGCCGCGGCCGAGACCGAAAAGCAGACGGACTCGATGCGCATGTTCCTCGAAGGGCTCGAAGGCGGCAAGCCGGCGCCCGGCACGGTCGGCCAGCAGCCCGAATGGTTCTACAAGGGCGATGGCTCGCAGCTCGTCTCGGCGACCGATCCGCTGGCCATGCCGGCCTTCGCGCAGGACGGCGGCGAGGAGCCCGAGCTCGCCGGCATCTACATCATCGACGAGGATGGCACGCCCTATCGTCTCGGCCTGGCGCTGGCCAACGAGTTCAGCGACCACGTCACCGAGCGGCACAACTACCTGTGGCTCGCGCACTCGAAGCTGCGCCAGGCCGCGCTCGGCGCCGAGCTGCTGCTGGGCACGCCGCCCGAGCACGTCGAGGGCACCAGCCGCCTGTTGCGCGGCGGCGCGGTGATCTGGGAAAAGCCTTTCCTTTCGGGCGAGGGCAACATGTCGCACACGATCGCCAATCTCGAGCATCACCACTTCAAGTATGCGCAGTTCCGCCGCCCGGGCGACATTCACGTCCACTTCTTCGGCACTGCGACCCTGTCCTTCGCCGACGGCGTGCAGACGCAGGAAGGTGACGTGTTCGAGATCTCGGCCGCGCCTTTCGCGCTGCCGCTGGCCAATCCGCTGACCCGCGCCGAAGACGCCGCGGTCGCGGTCAAGGCGCTCTGAGCCGATGGACCCGATTCGCATCGCGGTCGTCGGCCTCGGCAAGATCGCGCGCGACCAGCACCTGCCGGCGATCCAGGGCAACCCGGCCTTCAGCCTGGCGGCAACGGTCAGCCCCGACGATCCGGGCCCGGTCGGCGTGCCGCACCTGGCGCGGCTCGAGGACCTGCTGAACGACGGTCCGGCGGTCGACGCGGTCGCGCTTTGCACACCACCGCAGGTGCGTTACGGCCTCGCGGCCATGGCACTCAAGCGCGGCGTCCACGTCTTCCTCGAGAAGCCGCCGGGCGCGACGCTGTCCGAAGTCGCGGCGCTGCGCGATCGCGCGGCCAAGGTCGACGCTACCCTGTTCGCGGCCTGGCACTCGCGCTTCGCCGCGGGTGTCGCGCCGGCGCGCGCCTGGCTGTCCGATCGCAAGGTCGAGCGCGTCTCGGTGGTCTGGCGCGAGGACGTGCGGGTCTGGCATCCGGGCCAGGCCTGGATCTGGGAACCGGGCGGGCTCGGCGTGTTCGATCCGGGCATCAACGCGCTGTCGATCCTCACCCATATCCTGCCGCGGCCGGTCTTCCTCAAGACCGCGACCCTGAGCATCCCAGAGAACCGCGCCGCGCCGATCGCCGCCGATCTCCAGTTCTGCGACACGGCCGGCGCCGACATCCACATGGATCTCGACTGGCGCCAGACCGGCCCGCAGAGCTGGGACATCGAGGTCGAGACCGATGCGGGCACGCTCAAGCTGTCGAGCGGCGGCGCCGTGCTGACCCTGCCGACGGGCACCGAGCACGCCGACGATCTCGAATATGCGGGGCTCTACGCGCGCTTCGCAAACCTGATCCGTGGTGGCCGCAGCGACGTCGACATCGATCCGCTGCGCCTGGTGGCCGACGCCTTCCTGCGCGGCCGGCGCGAGACCGTCGCCGCGTTTCACGACTGACAATCCGACCCAAGATCGACCTTCAGGAGAGGCCCCGATGTTCAAGACCCTGCGCCGCGCCGCCGCTGCGCTGCTGCTTTCCACCGTCGCCATCGTTGGCGCCGCCCAGGCCGACACGGCCGGCCAGCTCAGCACCGCGACGATCCGCGCCGACAAGCCCGGCCCGGTCTACGACAAGCTGATCTTCACCCAGTTCGCCGAGCATCTCGGCAACGGCATCTACGGCGGGCTCTGGGTCGGCAACGACAAGACGATCCCCAACACCAACGGCTTCCGCAACGACGTCGTCGCGGCGCTGCGCAACCTGTCGGTGCCGGTGATCCGCTGGCCGGGCGGCTGCTTCGCCGACGAATACCACTGGCGTGAGGGCATCGGCCCCAAGGCCAAGCGCCCGGTCAAGGTCAACACCCATTGGGGCGGCGTGACCGAGCCCAACACCGTCGGCACGCACGAGTTCTTCGAACTGCTGCGTCAGGTCGGCGCCGAGGCCTATATCGCGGGCAACGTCGGCAACGGCACCCCGCAGGAAATGGCCGAATGGGTCGAATACATGACCGCCCCCGCGGGCAGCCTCGCCGAAGAGCGCGCGCGCAACGGCCACAAGGAGCCGTGGAAGGTCCCCTATTTCGGCGTCGGCAACGAACTGTGGGGCTGCGGTGGCAACATGCGCGCCGAATATGCGGCCGACGTCACGCGCCGCTACGCGACGTTCGTCAAGGCGCCCGCGGGCACCAAGATCACGAAGATCGCCGCCGGCGCCAATGTCGCCGACTACGACTGGACCGAGGCGATGATGAAGATCGCGGCGGGCCAGCTCGATGCGGTGTCGCTGCACTACTACGTCCACCCCGCCGGCGGCTGGCCGCCGCGCGCGCCGGCGGTCGATTTCGACGAGACCGGCTGGGCCGATGCGCTCGCCGGCGCGATGCGCATGGACGAGCTGATCACCAAGCACAGCGCGATCATGGACAAGTACGATCCGCAGAAGCGCGTCTTCCTGGCGGTCGACGAATGGGGCGCCTGGTATGCCCAGGATCCGGGCACCCACCCGGGCTTCCTGCGCCAGCAGAACACCTTGCGCGACGCGCTGATCGCCTCGGTCCACCTCGACATCTTCGCCAAGCATGCCGACCGCGTGCGGATGTCGGCGATCGCGCAGATGGTCAACGTGCTCCAGGCAATGATCCTGACCGACGGCCCCAAGATGGTGCTGACGCCGACCTACCACGTCTTCGAGATGTACAAGCCGTGGCAGGATGCGACCGTGCTGCCGATCGAGCTCAAGACCCCGCAGTACAAGAAGGGCGACTTCGCGGTACCGGCGGTCAGCGGCTCGGCCGTGCGCGCCAAGGACGGCAAGGTCTATCTGGGCCTGTCGAACCTCGATCCGAACCAGACCAACACGGTGACGATCGGCCTCGACGGCATTGCCGTGAGCGAGGCTTCGGGCCGCATCCTCACCGCGAATGCGATCAACGCGCACAACACCTTCGCCGCCCCCGAAGTGGTCAAGCCGGCCGCCTTCAACGGCGCGCAGGTGCAGGGCGGCAAGCTGGTGGTGACGCTGCCGGCGAAGTCGGTCGTCGTGCTGCAGCTGCGGTGAGGGCCTTACGCAATATCATCGGCCTGGCGGCGCTCGTCGCCGCCAGTGCCGCCGGCGCGGAGCCGGCACCGGCCTCGCTCAACGCGCAGCTCTCGGGCGACATCACCCATGTTCACGACCCGGTGATCATCCGCGAGGGCGACACCTATTACGTGTTCAGCACGGGCGGAAAATACATCGTCTCGCGCAGTTCCAAGGATCTCAAGCACTGGACCGCGGGTGACACCCTGCTCAAGGAACTGCCCGCCTGGGCGACCCGGGCGGTGCCCGGCGCCGGGGATCTGTGGGCGCCCGACATATCCTTCGTGAACGGCGAATACCGGCTCTACTATTCGGTCTCGACCTTCGGCTCGAACCGCTCGGCGATCGGCCTCGCCACCAGCCCGACCCTGAACCCCAAGGCGGCGAACTACGGCTGGACCGATCGCGGTCTGGTCGTGCAGTCGGTCCCGGAAAGCGATTTCAACGCGATCGATCCCAACCTGGTGGTCGATGCCGAGGGTAAGCAATGGCTCGCGTTGGGCTCGTTCTGGACCGGGCTCAAGCTCTTCGCGCTCGATCCGGCGACGGGCAAGCCCGCGCCCGGCACCAAACCGCTTTCGATCGCGCGCCGCCCCGCCCCCGCGGGCGGGCCGGCGCCGGTCGAAGCACCTTTCATCATTCCGCACGGCGGCTGGTATTACCTGCTCGCGTCCTACGACTACTGCTGCAAGGGCGTGAACAGCACCTATTACACGGTCGTCGCGCGGTCGCGCTCGGTCACCGGGCCCTATCTCGGCAAGGACGGCAGCGCGATGATGCAGGGCGGGGGCTCGATCTTCCTGCGCGCCGATCTGCAGGAGCAGCAGCGCTTCCGCGGTCCCGGCCACGCCGGCGCTTTCACCGACAGGGACGGCACCACCTACGTCGTCTACCACGCCTATGATCGCGAGAATAACGGCGTCCCGACGATGCGGATCGCGCCGATCCGCTGGGGCGCAGACGGCTGGCCCGTCGCGCAAAACTGACACCACAAGCTCTGGAGAGGCCCCGATGCAGTTCCCCCTTTCGCGCCGCACTTTCGTCGCCGGCGCCGCGCTATTGCCGCTGGCGAATGCCCGCCTCGATGCCACCACGCGGCGACCTGTGGCAGCACCGGTCAATCCCTTGGTCCGCCAGCGCGCCGACGCGCAGGTGTTCCGTCACGACGACGGCTTCTACTACATGACGGGCTCGGTGCCCGAGTACGACCGGTTGGTGCTGCGCCGCTCGCGGACCCTGGCCGGCCTGGCCACGGCGGAGGAAGCGGTGCTTTGGCGCCACGAGGCCAGCGGGCCGATGTCGGGTTTCCTCTGGGCGCCCGAACTGCATTGGATCGACGGCCGCTGGATCATGTATTTCGCCGCCGGGCCGAGCGGCGGCGGCGAGGACGTGTTCCGCATCCGCACCTATGCGGTGGTCTGCGACGGACCCGATCCGATGCGGGGTAAATGGTCCGTTCTCGGCGAGTTCAAGGCGCCGTGGGACAGCTTCAATCTCGATTCCACGAGCTTCGTGCACCGCGGCAAGCGCTATTTCGCCTGGGCGCAGCGCGAACCGGGGATCGAGACCAATTCGAACCTCTACATCGCGCCGCTGGCGACGCCGTTGACCCTGGCGGCCAAGGCGACGCGGCTGACCGTGCCGACGCTCGACTGGGAGATCCGCGGCTACAAGGTCGCCGAGGCACCCGCCGTGATCGAGCGCAATGGCCGGCTGTTCATGACCTATTCGGCCAGCGCCACCGATGCGCGCTATTGCCTGGGCCTGCTGACGATCGACGCCGATGCCGACCTGATGGACGCGCGCGCCTGGAGCAAGTCGCAGGAGCCGGTCTTCGTCACCTGCCGCGAGACTTCGGTCTTTGGCCCCGGGCACAACAGCTTCACCGTGGACGAGCAGGGCCGCGACGTGCTGGTCTACCACGGCCGCGATTACGAGGCGATTACCGGCGATCCGCTTTTCGATCCCAACCGCCACACGCGCATGCAGCGGCTCTACTACAAGCCCGATGGCAGCCCCGATTTCGGCGTGCCCGTGGGCAACGGCGTGCTGCCCGAGCGCTTCGCGTCGGCGAGGAAGCCCGGGCTCCAGCTTGCGCACGACGGTCCGCACGCTTTCGTCGGCGCGGCGGCGTTGCCGGCGACGCAGTTCCGCGCGGTGGTGGAGCCGGGCGGCCTCGTCCGCCTTTCGCCGATCCTTCTGCCCGACCATAGCCTCGCCGTCGCCAGCGACGGTTCGGTGCGACTGGCGCGTCAGGGCGAGAGCGGCTTCGCGCCCGGCGCCGATCGCTTCCGGCGTCTGCCGGGTTCCGCGCGCGGCACGGTTCAGTTCGAGTCCAGCCTGCAGCGCGGAAAGGTGCTGTCGTCGGCGGAGGGTGCTCTGCACCTGACCTCGCGCGGCGATCCGGCCTCGGTCTGGAAAGCCGACTGAGTCGCATTCAGGTAGGACAAGATCGGCCGAAAATCGGCCTGATACTCCCCATTAAATTACTATATTTCATGTATATGAATGAAATCTGACGCCCGCCATGCATTTTCCCTTGCATCGGATTACTCGGACAAATAATTAGTCCGAGTAATCCAGGGCACCGAGCCACAGGGCCGGCCTATATGGGAGGGAATTCAATCATGGCGTTCAAGCCATTCGCATACTGTGCCGCATCCGTTCTTGCGCTGACCATCGCCGGCGCCGCCCAGGCACAGGATGTCGCTCCCGACAGCGCCGAGGGTGACGGCGAAGCGATCGTCGTCACCGGCGTCCGCGCCTCGATCGTCGGCGCGATCAACGTCCGCAAGGAATCGGTGCAGATCGTCGATTCGATCGTTTCCGAAGACGTCGGCAAGCTGCCCGACAACAACGTCGTCGAGGCGCTCCAGCGCGTCACCGGCGTGCAGGTCACCAACCGCACGGGCGGCGAAGCCGCGGCGCTGTCGATCCGCGGCCTGCCCGACGCGCTGACCACGCTCAACGGCCGCAACATCTTCACCACGACCGGCCAGTCCTTCGCGCTGCAGGACATCTCGGCCAACCTCGTCAACCGCGTCGACGTGTTCAAGACCCGCGCCGCCGACCAGATCGAGACCGGCCTCGCCGGCCAGATCAACGTCGAGACGCGCCGCCCGTTCGACTTCGACGGCTTCGCCATCTCGGGCCTCGTCCGCGGCATCTACAACGAGCAGGCCGACACCTATAACCCCAACGCCGCGCTGCTGATCAGCAACCGCTGGGACACGGGCGTGGGCGAGATCGGCCTGCTGGTGAACGGCTCCTACAGCCGCACCAAGTTCCGCGACCAGACCGTGACCGCGGGCGCGCTCGTGCCCTTCGCAACCCAGACCCCGCCGGCTGGTTCGGGCCTGGCCCCGCTCGAGCGCATCTTCCCCGGCGCCGACAACGTCAACTGGACGCCCGGCCTCGACCGCGGCCTCTCGACCGCGCCGGGCTCGACCCTGCGGATCAACGGCGTGAACGTGCCGTACTACCTGTCGCGCGATGCCGTGTTCAGCTCGGACCTCTACGGCAAGCGCGAGCGTCCCTCGTTCAACGTCGCGCTGCAGTGGGCGCCGAACACCAGCTCGGTCTACACCGCCGAAGTCTACTACGCCGGCTTCCGCGGCGAGACCTTCAACAGCCTGCAGTTCAGCTTCGTCGACTGGTGGGGCAACCCGGGCACGGTCGGGCTCTATGACGGCACCAACATCATTAAGTCGCGCACCAACGTCGCCGACGTCTACGGCTTCAACAGCGGCGATTTCACCAAGTCGAAGACCGACAGCTTCGTCTATGCGCTGAACGGCAAGTGGGACCTGGGCGATCGCGGCAAGATCGTCGCCGACCTCGCCTATCAGACCAGCAAGGTCGACAGCTCGTTCCTGGCCATGCGCACCGATCGCGTCGCGAGCTCGATCAGCACGGTGTTCAACGCCGGCGGCGGCATTCCGTCGTACCACTTCAGCGACGACAGCCTGCTGACCAATCCGGCGGTGTGGAACCTCGCCCAGCTCTACGACAACGCCAACCGCGACAAGGGCAGCGCCATCACCGGCACGCTCGACGGTTACTACACCTGGGACGAGGGCTTCCTCCGCAAGATCAAGGCGGGCGTGCGCATCGACGACCGCAAGGGTTCGTCCTTCGTGCGCACCCAGGACGCCGGCGCACCCGTCGGCGGGCTCAACCTCGCCAGCTTCGTCTCGCGGTTCGGCGCGGAATCGGTCTTCACCAACAAGGACTTCTACCAGGGCCGCGCCGACGTGCCGACCTCCTGGGTCCTGCCCAACGGCTCGTGGCTCTACGACAACGCCGATGCCGTCCGCGGCCTCTACGGTGTGAAGACCTCGGACCAGCTCGCGCTGCAGCAGGTCTTCGCGATCAACGAGAACACGATCGCCGCCTATGTCCAGGCCGATGCCGAGGTTTCGATCCTCGGGCGTCCGCTGATGCTCCAGGCGGGCGTGCGCTACGTCACGGTCGACACCAATTACGACTTCTTCGACCGCTACAACAACGGTGCCCACACCCGCGTGTCGAACGGTTCGAGCAAGTGGCTGCCGGCCTTCACCGCGCGCTACGAGATCACCGACAAGCTGCGCCTGCGCTTCAACTACGGCGAGACCTTGCGCCGTCCGAACTTCACCGACGTGAACCCGAACTACACCTTGACGGGTGACCTCACCAACGTGGGCTACGGCAGCGGCACGGCGGGCACGGCGAGCCTGAAGCCGACGACCTCGAAGAACTACGACGTCGCACTCGAATGGTATTTCGACCGCGACAGCGCGATCACCGCGACGGCCTTCCGCCGCGAGATCAACGGCCTGGTCGTGCCGCTGACGGTGATGGAGACGATCCCGAACAACGGCATCGTCGCCGGTGCAACCAACCGCTTCGCGATCACCCGTCCGGTCAATGCTTCAGACGGCGTGCTCAAGGGTATCGAGCTCGGCCTCACCTACTTCCCGCACTACCTGCCCAAGTTCCTGGACGGCCTGGGCTTCGTGGGCAGCGTGACGGTGCTCGATTCCAAGCAGAACATTCCGCTGTCCGATGCGGCAGGTAACATCACCGGCCAGGCGACCTCGTCGTTCTTCGGCGTGTCCGACCTGTCGTACAACGCCACCCTGGCCTACGATAACGGTCCGATCGGCGCGCGCCTCTCGTACATCTGGCGCAAGGAGTTCCTGGCGGTCAACGAAGCCCGCCTGTTCGCCAACCCGATCGGCGTCTGGCGCAACCCCGAGCAGAGCCTCGACCTCCAGCTGACCTTCAACGTCAACGATCGCCTGGGCATCACCTTCGACGCGGTGAACCTGACCAAGTCGAAGCAGCAGACCTACTATAAGTTCGAAGACGTCGGCGGTCCCGACCAGTTCAACCTCGGTACCACGCTGCTTTCGCGCACCTTCGCGCTGGGTGTCCGCTACACGTTCAAGTAGCGCGCCCGGCCCATAGAGCCCCCCGGAGGCGATGCGGATGCTGTCCGTATCGTCTTCCTGCGGCGGTCGTTCCTGGTAACTTCCTCCCTCCCGGACTTGGAACGGCCGCCGCACTCCCGCGATCCCGAAAGGACCGGCCATCCGTCGCGCGCTGGCATTTCTCCTGGCTGCAGCCGTCTCGCTGACCGGGGCGAATGCCTCGGCGCTCGACCGCGAAAGCATCGCCGAGCAGCGCTTCGGCAACGACGCGGCCTGGTACCGCGACCGCATCCCCTTCTTCGAATCCGCGGACCCGAAGCTCGATGCGGTCTGGTACTATCGCTGGGGGCTGTTTCGCGCGCACCAGCGCGATCTCGGCGCCGAAGGCTATATCACCACCGAGTTCCTCGACGACGTCTCGTGGCAACGGCAGCCCTATGCCAGCCTCAACGACGCCAGCGGCTTCCACATCGCCGAAGGGCGCTGGCTGAACGACCGGCGTTTCACCGACGACTACGTCGCCTTCATGTATGCGGGCGGCAACGACCGGCACTTCACCGATCACATGGCGGACTCGGTCTGGGGCCGCTACCTCGTCGACGGGAACCGCGATGCCGTGCTGCGGCACCTGTCGGTCATGCGCCACGTCTACCGGCTGTGGGACGAGAAGTACGACTTCGCCAAACGGCTCTACTTCGTCGAGCCGCTGCTCGACGCGACCGAATATACCGTGTCCTCGATCGACGCCTCGGGCGGCAAGGACGGCTTTCGCGGCGGCGATTCCTTCCGGCCCTCGGTCAACAGCTATATGTTTGCCAATGCCCGCGCGCTCGCGAACATGGCGCGGCTGGCCGGCGATGCGGCCATGGCGCGCGAATACGACGCGCGCGCCGCGGACATCCGCGAGCGCGTGCTGGCCGACCTGTGGAGCCCGCAGCTTTCGCACTTCATCGACCGCTATCAGGTCGACAACGAGCATGTGAAATACTGGCAGCCGATCCGCGCGCGCGAGCTCGTCGGCTATCTGCCTTGGATGTTCGATCTCGTGCCCGACGATCCGCGCTATGCCCAGGCCTGGGCGCACCTGCTCGATCCCAAGGCGCTCGCCGGCAAGGCTGGGATGCGCACGGTCGAGGCCAGCTACGAGCACTACATGCGCCAGTACCGCTATCTGGGCACGGCGCCCGAGTGCCAGTGGAACGGTCCGGTCTGGCCCTACCAGACCACGCAGGTGCTCATGGCCATGGCCAATCTGCTCGACCACTACGAGGGCACCGGACCGGTCACGCGCGGCGACTACATGCGGCTGCTGCGGCAATATGCCGCGCTGCACTATCAAGACGGCCGGCTCGATCTCGAGGAGGACTATCATCCCGAGACGGGTAGGCCGATCGTCGGGCTCGACCGCAGCCACCACTATTTCCATTCGGGCTTCGTCGACCTGGTCCTGACCGGGCTGGTCGGCATCCGCCCGCGTGCCGACGACGTACTCGAGATCAATCCGCTGCTGCCCGCGGCCGGCGATGCCCAGGCGTTGGCCTGGTTCCGTGTCGAGAACGTGCCCTATCACGGCCATAGCCTGGCGGTGACCTGGGATGCCGACGGCCGCCATTACGGCCGTGGTGCGGGGCTCGCGATCGAGGTCGACGGCCGCGAGGTCGCGCGCCGCGCCACGCTGGGGCGGCTGACGCTGCCGATCGCGCGGCGTGCGCAGCCGGCGATCGTGCGCGAGGCGAACCAGGCGGTGCAACTCGTGCGCGGACAGTTCCCCAAGCCCAGCGCATCGAGCAATCCGGATCCCGAGAAGCTGCAGGACGCGGTCGACGGCCGGGTCTGGTTCTATCCCGAACTGCCCAACGGCTGGGATTCGTCCGGCGCGGGCCAGCCCGAATGGTTCGCGATCGACTTCGGCCGGCCCGTGCCGCTGGCCGAGGCCGAACTGGCCTTCTTCGCCGACGGCCGCCGCTTCGCCGCGCCGCGTGGTGTCGAGATCGAGGTCTGGCGCGAGGGGCAGTGGCAGTCGGTGGCCAAGCCCGTGCGAGCGCCGCTGGCGAACGGCGTCACGCGGATCGACTGGCCTGCGGTCTCGACCGAGCGTATCCGCCTGCGGATGACGCCGGAGCGCGGGCGGGCGATCCGGCTGGTCGAGTTCAAGGCCTTCAGTCGGACGCGATGACCCGGCGCACGGGCGTACTGCCCTCGCTGACATATTGCCGGATATGCGGCTTGCCCTCGATCAGCGCTGCCGACCTGGGCAGGGCCTCGCGCACCCAGGCGCTGGCCATGTGCGCGGCGTGGACTGCGGCATCGGCATAGACCTCGACGACGACATAGGTGTCGGCCTCGTCGACGCTCTTCGCCCAGCCGTAGTGGACGACGCCGGGTTCGTGCGCGCGCGTCATCGCCGCGACGTGGGTCATCAGCGCCTCGTAGGCCGCCGCATTTTCCGGCGCGACGCGCAGGTGGGCGATCATCGTGATCACGCCTGGCCCCTCTGGCCCGCGGCGAGCGGATCGGCCACCGCGCCCGCGCCGCCGATCGGGCCGACGATCTCGATGACATGGCCCTCGTTGTCGGCGACGACCGCGGCGCGCACGGCATGTTCGGGGCGATCCTCGCCCGCGCGCAGCACGCTGCCGCCGGCGCTTTCGACCGCGGCGATCGTCGCGTCGACGTCGGCGACGTTGAAGGCCAGCCAGACCTCGCGCGGATAGGCGGGCAGCGCGGGGGCGGGGACTTCGAGGAATTGGGTGAGGATCAGCATATGCGTGGTCGAATCGCCCGAGACCGAGAGCCACGACTGCTGCTGGCGCACGTCGCCCTCGCCGCCGAGGTTGCGCGCCACGGGCTTGAGCCCGATCGCCTGGTAGAACCGATCGGCGGCGTCGAGATCGCGCACCACGAGCTTGGTTGCATGCATCGCCAGGATCATGTCTGCTCTCTCCCGTCTGGCGCATCGCGTGACTGCGCTCTAGACATTTGAGCAACTGCCTAACATTCGGCCAGAAACGGAGTCAACGCTTGGAGACCGACGCATCGTCCCCGCCGCGCGAGGCGATCCTCGACGCGACGATCGAGCTACTGCGCGAGGAGGGCTATGCCGCGGTCAGCTCGCGCCGCATCGCCACGCGCGCGGGGCTCAAGTCGAAGCTGGTCCACTACTACTTTCGCAACATGGACGAGCTGTTCCTTGCGGTGTTCAAGCGCATCGAGGACGAGCACTTCGCCCAACTCACCCAGGTCCTCGCGCAGCGCAAGCCGCTGCGGGCCTTGTGGCGGCTGTCGATGGATTCGACCAACACCGCCATGGTGCTCGAACTCAATGCACTCGCGACGCACCGTAAGGTCCTGCGTGCCGAGATCGCGCGGGCGAGCAAGCGGCTGCGCCTGCTCCAGTCCGCCGTGATCGAGCGCGCGGTCGCCGAATCGGGCAGCGACGGCGCGCCGCTGTCGCCGATCATCCTGTCGGTGCTCGCGCTCGCGGTGTCGCGGCTGCTGGCGATGGATTCGGTGCTCGGCGTCGATTGCGGGCACGAAGAAACGCTCGGCTGGATCGAGGCGCTGATCGCCCATGTCGAGGACGGCGCGCCGCTGCCCGCCTGACCTCTCCCGGCCTGCCCCCAGCCTGCCCCATTGACAGCCACGCTCCCGTTCGACAGATTTAGGCGACTGCACAAAAAATAGAACGGAAGAGGATCTGGCGATGGCGGGACTGTCGGGCAAGAGGGTGCTGGTGACCGGGGCGAGCGGCCTCGTCGCCTTTCCGGTGGCTACCGAACTGGCCAAGGCGAACGAGGTCCATGCGCTCGCGCGCTGGTCCGACCCCGAGCAGAAGCGCAAGATGGAAGCTGCGGGCGCGCGGACGGTCACCTTCGATCTCGCGAACCCCGATCTGTCTTCGCTGCCGGACGTCGACGTGGTGATCAACTACGCCGTGCTGCCCCAGCAGTATGCGCAGTCCTACGAGGTGAACACGGCGGCGACCGGACGCCTCGCGCGCCGCTATCGCGATGCCGAGGCCTTCGTCCACGGCGGCACCGGCTCGGCCTACGAATACCAGGGCGAGCGGGCGCTGCGCGAGGACGATCCCTATGGTCTCCACGCCTCGATCGAGAACTACGCGGCGAGTAAGATCGCCTCGGAATTCCTGCTTCGGCACGTGAGCGAGGACTACGGACTGCCGGTCACGATCGTGCGCATCTTCTCGTTCTACGGCCCGCGCGGCGGCGCGATCACCCAGCGGATCGACCAGGTCGCCGCGGGCCAGCCGGTGAGCGTCTATCCCGGTGTCCGCAACGTCTACACCCCGCTCTACGAGGACGACTACGTCGAGAAGACGATCGCCGCCGCGGGCATCGCCAAGGTCGGTGCCGAAGTGGTCAACGTCGGCGGGACCGAGCCGGTGACGATCCAGGAATACTGCACGATCGCCGGCGAGATTCTCGGCAAGGAGCCGGTGTTCGTCGAGAACAGCAAGGCCTGGCCGATCTGGGGCGACACGACGAAGATGGTCGCGCTGCTCGGGCCGAACAAGGTTTCGGTGCGCGAGGGCGTGCGGCGCGTGATCGAGAGCCGGCGCGAGCGGCTGGCCGGTGCGCACCACGTGGTCGGGGAGCCGACGGAATGACCGATCTCGAACGCCTGATCGAGCTCGAGGCGATCCGCCACATGAAGGCGCGGCGCGACCATGCGGTCGATCGCAAGGACTGGGACACCTATGCCGCGCTGCACAGCGACGATTATGTCGCGATGTCGATCGGTGCCGTGCCGATCGTCGGCGGCAAGGCGGCGGCGGCGGCGCTGGCGGTGCAGATGGCCGGGGTGACCACGGTCCACCACTGCCACACGCCGGTGATCGAGTTCCAGGACAGCCACAACGCCACGGGCGTCTGGGCGATGGAGGACAACCTCTTCTGGTACCGCAACGGCGAGAAGCAGTGGCTGCGCGGTTTCGGCTTCTACCACGAGACCTATCGCAAGGAGGCCGACGGCCTCTGGCGCTTCACCTATCGCAAGCTCGAACGCACCCACGCCGAGACCTCGCCCGGCGCGCGCGCGATCGCGGCGGACTTTTCGGGCGAGAACCTCATCGTCGGGGTGGGGTGATCACCGTCATCCCCGCGAATGCGGGGACCTCTATCGATCTTGCCCGAGATCGCGGAGACACGCCGGCCAAAGGTCCCCGCTTTCGCGGGGATGATGAGAATGTTGCAGAGACAGAAACGGAGAGAATGACATGAGCAGACTGGCCGGAAAGGTCGCCGTGGTCACCGGCGCGAGCCAGGGCATCGGCCTCGCCATCGTCCAGGCCTTTGTCCGCGAGGGCGCGGCGGTGGTGATGTCGGCGCGGCGCGGCGAAGTGCTCGAGGCCGAGGCGCAGAAGCTCACGGATGCCGGGGCGCAGGTCCTGGCCATCACGGCCGACGTTGCCAGCCGCGACGATGCCAGCCGCACGATCGCCGCGGCGGTCGAGCGTTTCGGTCGGCTCGATGTGCTGGTCAACAATGCCCAGACCACGCGCCAGGCCGGGGTCGAGGCAATCACCGACGAGGCGATCGCGCTGACTTTCGGCTCGGGGCTGTTCGGCACGCTCTATCACATGCAGGCGGCCTTCCCGCATCTCAAGCAACGTGGCGGTTCGGTGATCAATTTCGGCACGCGCCAGGGCATCTATGGCGAGCCCGGCGACGGCATCTACGGCGCCAACAAGGAAGGCGTGCGCGCGCTGTCGCGCTCGGCCGCGCGCGAGTGGGGCCAGTTCGGCATCCGCATCAACGTGATCAATCCGGCCGGGCTCAGCCCGGCGGCGGCGCGCTTCTTCGAACAGAACCCCGAGCGCGGACAGAAGTACATGGACGATATTTCGCTGCGCCGCTTCGGCGATCTCGACGCCGACATCGCCCCGGTCGCGGTGTTCCTGGCGAGCGAGGACAGCCGCTACGTCACCGGCCAGACGATCAACGCCGACGGCGGCCAGGTCATGCTCTGACGGAACCGGAAGCGACGATCCGCGCGGCCCCGCGCCACAAAATGGTGTTTCGCTGTAAAATGAGAATGACTCGCAATAGAGATAGGGCTATTGGCGCTCCCAACTAGGGAGCAAATCGTGAAGCGCATTCTCTGCATGTCGGTTGGGACCGTTCATGGTCCGTCCGTCGGGTCGACCGATCGATGAGCGCGGGCATGACGAGTCCGCGTATTCTCGCCTGGCGGCGGCGCGGGGACATGACCCTGCGCGTGATCGCCGCCGTGCCGCTCGGCTATGCCGTTGGCAGTCTCTGGGCGATGGCGCTTGCGCGGCTGCTGCCGGGTGACCGGGCCGAGGCCACGGTCGCGGCGACGCTCGTCGCCTTCGCGCTTTGCGCTTTCGCCGCGATGTGGGCCTTCGCGGCGCGCAGCGGCTGGCGCGCCTTCTGGACTCTGGCGCTGCTCGGCGCCCTGGCCGGCGGGATCACCTGGCTGTCCATCGCATCGACGGGGCGTCTATGAGCAAGAGCTTCCGCCAATCGCAGTCGTTCCTGCACACCTGGTCGGGCCTGATCCTCGGCTGGGTGCTGTTCGTGATCTTCGTCGCGGGCACGATCGCCTATTGGCGCGAGGGGCTCAACCGCTGGATGCGACCCGAGCTCGACCGCGTCGAGGAGCCCTATGTCGTGCTCGCGGGGGCGCAGCGCTTCCTCCAGAACAAGGTGCCCGATGCCAAGTCCTGGTCGATCTCGATGCCGAGCGCGCGCTCGCCGGGTTCGCAGGTGTTCTGGCAGCCGCAGCCCAAAAAGGGCGAGGAGAAGGGCCGTCGCGGCGGTCGTCGTGGTCGCGACAACCAGGCGCTGATCGGCGCCGACGGCGTGCCCACCGTGGCGCGCGACACGCGCGGCGGCGACTTCTTCTACCGCTTCCATTTCGACCTGCACTACATGCCGATCATCTGGGCGCGCTGGCTCGTCGGCATATCGGCCATGGCCATGCTGATCGCGATCCTCAGCGGCATCGTTACGCACAAGAAGATCTTCAAGGACTTCTTCACCCTGCGCCGCGGCAAGGGCCAGCGATCGTGGCTCGACGGGCACAATGCCACGGCCGTGCTGTCGCTGCCGTTCCACCTGATGATCACCTATACCGGGCTCGTCACCTTGATGGCGATGCTGATGCCCTGGGCCGTGGTCGCCAACTACACCGATCGCGAGACGATCTCCGACAAGCTGTTCCCGCACGTCGAGGAGCCCGAGCGTTCGGGCCGGCCGATGCCGATGGTCGATCTGACCGGGGTGGTGCGCGATGCGGAGAAGCGTCTCGGCGGTCCCGTCGGCTTCATCAGCGTGCGCGAGCCCGGCGATGCCGCGGCGCTGATCACGGTCACGCGTTCGGCCAATTCGATGCTGTCGTCGCGCGAGCCGTCGCTGGCCTATGACGCGAGCGGCAAGCTGTTCTGGCAGTCGCCGCCGCCGGGCGGCGCGAACGAGACCGCCGGTGCCATGATCGGTCTGCATGCGGGGCGTTATGCCGACTATGGCCTGCGCTGGTTCTACTTCCTCTGCGGTCTGGGCGGCTGCCTGATGGTGGCGAGCGGGCTCGTGCTGTGGACGGTCAAGCGGCGCGAGAAGCTGCCCGATCCGGCGCGGCCGCATTTCGGGTTCCGTCTGGTCGAATGGCTCAACGTCGCCGTCGTCGGCGGTTTCCCCTTCGGCATCGCGGCGATGCTCTGGGCCAACCGGCTGCTGCCGCTGGGCATGAAGGGCCGCGCCGAATGGGAAGTGCACGGGCTGTTCATCGCCTGGGCCCTGGCGCTGGTGCTCGCCAGCCTGCTCAAGGCGCGGCAGGTCTGGACCCTGCTGCTCGGCGCAACGGGCGTGCTGCTGGCCGCGCTGCCGCTCTACAACGTGGTGGCGACCTCGCGCGGGCTGCCCGAGACCCTGGCCCAGGGTGATTTCGTGCTGGCCGGTGTGGACCTGGTTCTGATCCTCTTCGGTCTGGGCTTCCTGGCGACGGCAAAGCGCGTCGCCTCGCACCGGACGGCCGAGCCGCGGCGCAGACGGCGCGAGACGCCGCCGGCTCCCGCCCAGACCGAGTCTTTCGGAGAACTGGAGCCTGCCGAATGACGCTGCTCTGCATCATCAGCGCGGTGATCGCCTTCGCGCTCTTCGGCCTGTCGACCGACAACCACCACCAGCACAGGCTCGGCGCGCGCCCGGGGACCTTGCGCAAGCGCGCGTTCAAGCGCGGGGCCTGGGTCGCGGTGGCAGTCTGCTGCGTGTTCGCCTTCGCGGCTGAGGGCGCGATCTACGGTGCGATGTTCTGGATCGGCGCGTTGAGCTTCGGCGCCGCCGCCAGCTTCCTGTTCTTCAATCTGGCGCCCGTCGCCAAGCCAAGGAATTCGAAATGAGCCCCAAGCACATCGCCCTGCCGCTCGCCCTGCTCGTCACGGTCCCGGCCCAGGCGCACGAGGTCTGGGTCGAGCGCGACGGTGCCGGCCCGGCGCGGATCTATCTGGGCGAGCCCGAAGCGCCGCTGCCCGAAGGCGGCGATCCCGAATTCGATCATCTCCAGGCGCCCAAGCTGCTGCCGGCGAGCAGTGCGGCGCAGGCGCGCAAGGCGGGGTATATCGAAGTGGCGGTGCCCGCCGGCGACGTGCGCGTCCACGACGACAACGTGTTCAAGCCCTGGGGGCCCGAGGGCAAGAAGCAGAGCATCGTCTATTACGCCCGCGCCGGTCGCGGCGAGGCGCGTGCGGTCCTGCCGCTCGAACTGGCACCCGCGAGCGCCGGCGGCGATCGCTTCGTGCTGACCCGCGACGGAAAGCCCGTCGCCGACGCCGCGGTCACCGTCATCTCGCCCGACAAGTGGACGCGCTCGCTCAAGACCGACGCCCAGGGCGGCGTCACCGTGCCGCTGCTCGGCAAGGGCCGTTATCTGCTCTCGGCCTCGCAGAAGGACGAGGGCAGCTTCGAGACGCCGCACGGCCCGGTCACGGTCCTGCATCGCACCACGACGACGACTTTCGTGCTCGACTGACGCCTTTTTGCCCAATCGCGTCGACGACGGCGCCCGCCGGCCTCGCGGTCGGCGGGCGTTTTGCGTTTCGGCTCAGGAAAGCCCGCGCACGTAGGCGTCGACCGTGCCGGCGCAGCCGATCTTGTCGTCGCCTTCGAGATCGGCGTAGCGCACGATCGAGTCGCGGATCGACGGGCTCTTGGCGCCGCAGGCGCAGGGGCTGAAGTCGATCGAGACCTTGTCGCCCGAGATCACGCCGCCCCAGCGCCCGTCGATCGACAGGTCGAAGAAGGCCGCGCGGCCCTCGTACTCGCCTTCTGCGATCGGCAGCAGATTGTCGCCGCTCTTGTCGAGAATCAGCGGCACGAGCCAGGCGGGGAGGTGATAGCGCCCGCCCTTCTGGCACCGCGGCATGCCCGAGTGGAGCTCCTGCATCGAGTAGTTCTGGTAATTGCGCTCGGGCTGGATGTTGAAGGTCTCGTAGACGAATTCGCGATAGTCGGCCGGCAGATTGGCGCGCTTGAGGCCGCCGCCGACGTAGATCGAGTTCTTGGGATTGAAGTCCTTGGCGCTGTAGCCGCTGTCGCGCACGGCCTTGGCGACGTTGTAGAGGCCCGACCACAGGCCGGTCAGATGCAGTTTGTCGCCGCGCGCCGCGACGAGCGCCTCGGCGGTGATGCCGACCGCGTCCTCGACCGCCTTGGCGCGTTCGGCCGAGATGCGTTCGAACTCAGCCAGTTCTTCGGGCCGGATCGTGCCATCGGCGATCTTCTTGCGCGCGACGACCATCTGCGTGAGGCTGCCGACGGTGATCGGCGGCACCGGATAGTTGAACCGTTCGGAGTTCGGATCCTGCAAGGTCGAGACATAGGCCTCGCCGGTGGCGGCGTTGCGCGGCACGCTGGCGACCGGGGCCAGGCCGAAGATGCGGCGGCTGCGATCGAGCGGCACGCCCGAGCCCCAGGTGTAGGCCTGCGGCGCCTCGCGCTTGCACCATTCCATGTCGGCGTTCGAGGCGACGAGCATCGCCGACTTGCCCGTGGTGCCCGAAGAGCACGACACGTTGTGACCGCCGGCTTGCAGCGTTTCGACCCAGTGATCGACGTCGCGCACGGCGTCCTTGGCGATTGCCGGCACGCGATGCGTCGATACCGAATCGAGCCACTTCGAGAGCTTGTCCCACTTGCCTTCCATCAGGAAGCTTTCGGGATAGGACTTGTAGGCCGTGTGCGGCAGCAGCAGCGGCACGGCTTCCTCGAGGCTGCGAATCTCGGTGATCCCGGCCTCTTCGGCGCGATGCCGGAGCAGCTTGATCTTGCCCACGCGGTCCTGGAAGCGCGCGTTCATCGCCGCGATCTGCGCCTCGCGCAGGTCGGCCGCAGCGTAGTCGTACCGATCGGGGGATTCGACCAGGCTGGTCAGTCGCTCGATTGCCCCAATTTCCATCGTCGTCGCCATGCTTCCGCTCCCAATGCCGCCATTCGGATAATGGCAACTTATGCGTTTCATTATACTATGTGACGGCAAAAGCAAGGGCGATCGGCATTGGCGCTTAACGGCCCGCGTCACCGGCGGTAGGTGAGGCTGACTTCTGATTGGAGCGGAACGCGGATGGCGATGTTCTCGAAAATGATGGCGGCGCTCGGCATGGCGGCCCTGGCGACGGCGCCGGCCCATGGCGCGGGTTTCGACGTGACCGCGATCGGCGTGCGCGGCGGGCTCGACGACGGCAATCTCTCGGCCTGGATGATCGCCCCGCAGGGCCAGTCCAAAGCGGTGATGTGCGACGCCGGCAGCCTGGTGAACGGGATCGAGGTCGCGCGACGCCGCGGCACGCTCAAGCGCTCACGCGAGACCATCCTGCACGACGACATCGCCGGTTATCTGATCAGCCATCCGCATCTCGACCATGTCGCCGGCATGCTGATTGCCTCGCCCGAGGACAGCGCCAAGCCGGTCTACGCGCTACCCTCGGTCGGCCGCGTCCTGCTCGACAGCTATTTCAACGGCAAGGCCTGGGCGAACTTCACCGATCGCGGCCAGGCGCCGATCGGCAAGTACAAGCTCGTCGATCTCGTGCCGGGTAAGGCGCTGCCGCTCGCCGGCATGGCGATGCAGGTCACCGCTTACCCGCTCGCGCACGGCGGCATGGAATCGACCGCCTTCCTCGTCGAGGCGCAGCAGGATGCGATCCTATGTCTGGGTGATACCGGTGCCGACGTGGTCGAAGGCCAGCCCCGCCTGGCCGAACTGTGGCGCGCGGTCGGCCCGCTGATCGCGGCGCGGCGGCTCAAGGCGATCATCATCGAGGTGTCCTATCCCAGCGAGCGCCCGCGCAACCTGCTGTTTGGCCATCTGACGCCGGCGCTGTTGTTCGACGAACTCGCGCAGCTCGAGACCGCGGCGGGCGGCAAGGGATCGCTGAAAGGCCTGCCGATCGTGGTGAGCCACATCAAGCCGGCTGGTTCGGGCGAGGATCCGCGCGCGCTGATCGCCCGGCAACTGAGCGCCGCCAACCGTCTCGGCGTGAACCTCATCATTCCGAGCCAGGGGCAGCGCTGGACCTTCCGCTAGGCCGTGGCCGCCTTGGCGGCATCCTTGATCCAGTCGCCGCTGTCCTTCGCCTGCTCGTAGATGTCGAGGTGGCGGATCTTGTCTTCCGGGGTGAAGCGATAGACCGCGATCACGTTCTTCTTGATGAACTGGTCGCCGCGCTGGTGGCGTTCCTCGATCTCTTGAAACACCGCGTCGCCCACTTCGGTGATGTGGAACTGGGTGAATTCGAACTGCGTACCGCCGCGGGCCCAGCCGGTGAGGAATTCGGTATAGGCCGGCCAGTCGAGCTCTTCGAGATAGGCGCCAACGCGTTTGAATTCGTCGACCGCGACGAATTCCGCGACGGGCGCATAGTCCGCGGGTGAGGTGACCCCTGCGGCGAGCACCGCGCCCTGCGCCGCAGTGAAGCGGTTGACGACCTGGGTCAGCGGGCCGAGCGCGTTGTTGGTCGCGGTGGCGGTTACGATCTGCGTCATGGTTGCTCCTCTCTGTGTTTCGACGTGCGTTCGGTTGCGCCGACCCAGCCGTCGAGCATCGAATGATAATGGGCGAGGCGCACTTCCTGGCGGGTCAGTGCCATGTGATCGAGGCCCGAATTGCGGAGGCCGCGTTGCTGGCGCTGCATCATCTCCCAATCCTGCTCGAGCGCGAGGAAGTAGGGAAAGTGCTCGCCTTCCGGGACTTCGCGCAGAGGCTCGCGCTTCGCAGGGCGTTCTTCGGGCGGTAGCCACATCAGGTTCTGCACGAGCCAGTGGCAGCGACCGGGATCGCCGTCGGGGTGTGGGGTGGACAGGATCACGGTCGCCTCGCCCGCGCGGATCGTCATGAACAGGTTGGGGAAGACGAGGTGGAAGTGGTTGTCGCTCATCTGCGTGTCGGTGAGGCCCGACACGTCCAGCCCCTTGGCCTCCAGCGTCGCGCGTGTCGCCTGCTGGAGCAAGAGCCGGCCGGTGACGCCTTCGGGAAAGGCCAATAGGCCCGCGTCGTCGCGATGGGCGTCGAGCAGGGTTTCGAACCGCGGCAGCACTTCGGCGACGCCGGGAAAGGTCGCGGGCAGGCCGCGGATCGATTCCGCCTGGCTTTCGGGGCCGAAGGATTCGAGGTTCGCCGCGCCGAAGGGCCCCGTGGCGACGCTGTGATCGCCGAAGAAGCCATAGCGCTCCTGCGATTCGTCCATCGCCGCGATCAGTTCGGGATGGACCGCCTGGATGTGATAGCCCTCCTGGAAGGCGTCCATCACCACCTTCCAGTTGCATTCGAGCGCCTCGCGCACGTTGAGGCCGACGGGGATCATCTCATCGAGCCGATAGGGCGCGAGAAGGCCGGCGATCTCGCCGAGGAATTCGCGTAGCGGTGCGGCCTGGCGATCGGGATTGAGAAAGACGAAGCCGGCGAAGCATTCGGTCGGCACTTCGACGAGACCGAGTTCGTCCTTGCGGCCGACGAAGTCTTCGAGGCTGCCGGCGAAATCGGGCTTGGCAACTGCGAGCAGCTTGCCGTCGAGCCCATAGGACCAGTTGTGATAAGGGCAGGTGAAGCGGGCGGACCGTCCTTTCCCTTCGCACAGGGCATTGCCGCGGTGGCGACAGGCGTTGACGAAGCCGCGGATCCGGCCGTCGCGCCCGCGGACGATCAGGAACGACTGGTCGAACAGCCTGTACTCCGTCCAGTCGCCCACCTCGGGGATGTCGTCGGCGCGGCCTGCCGCTTGCCAGACGTGCATCCACAGTCGCTCGCGTTCGCGGCGATGATGGTCGTCTGCATGATAGCGCGCGGTCGAGACGCGCATTTCGAACGTGGCGAAATCGATCTCCGCGATCAGGGGGCCATGGTCGATCGCCTCGCCCGGTCTCGTCGTCATCGCGCGCTCCTCTCGACGCCATGGCTATCGCGGCGATGGAAACGATTCAATAATAAATGTCATGAGTCATTCTTATTTATGCTTGACCCTTTGGCGCCGCCGCAGCAGGACGGTGTCATGAAGGCCGAAAGCGAGACGCTGCTGTTCACTGGCAAGCCGGCGAAAGCCTCCCGTGAAGGCGCTCGTGGACCGGGTCGGCCCTCGCGCGAGCAGATCGAGGCGCGCAATCGCGAATTGCTCGACCATGCGCTCGACCTGTTTCTCGAGCGCGGCTTCGCCGGAACGACGATCGAGGCGATCATCGACGATCTCGGCATGGCGCGGCGCACGGTCTATGCGCGCTACGGCGACAAGATCACGCTGTTCAAGGCCGCGCTACAGCGGGCGATTGACGACTGGGTCGTGCCCGAAGAGCAATTGCGCGCCGCCGAGAGCGAAGATTTCCAGCAGACGATGCTCGGCGTCGCGCGATTGATGGTAGGCCATGCGACGAGCCCGTCGGGCATGCGCCTGACCCGGATCGCGCACGCAGAGGTCATCCGCATGCCCGAGATCGGCGCATACCTAGCCGAGCGGACCGAGCGACGGGCCATGGCCTATCTGGTCGACCTGTTCCGGCGGCGACTGGCTCTGGCCGATCCCGAAGACGCGGCGAAGGCGTTCATGCTGTTGGTGGTGGATGGGGCCTTCCAGGCGCGGGTCTGGCATGGCTCGGACGATGCTGAGATCGAACGGCAGACCGCCTACCGGACCGGGCTTTTCCTGAACGGGGTGGGCTAGTCGGCGTCGAAGCAGACGGGCAGCGATCGAACCTGGCTCGTCACGAGGAACAACGAAAATCGCCTGGGAGCGATGGCCGGCGCAAGCCTGCCCGGTGTCTGCTACCCTGCTGAGAATGTAGGAGAAACTGGATGCCCCGCGAGGATTCGAACCTCGATAGACGGAATCAGAATCCGTAGTCTTACCATTAGACGACGGGGCAACAGGCGGGTGCCTCTAAGCGTGTCGGGCAGCCGCGTCAAGCGGTCCTCTTGCCCCTTTCTCACACTGCGGCTAGCATCGTGTCAGGTACCCGTCGCAATCGGCGGGAAAAACGATAACGAGTGCTTAGACTATGGCGGAACAGTTTCCGCCGGTAAGACGCACAGGGGCTAAGGGCGACAGGGACGCGACGACGAACGAGCGCAATGCCGACGTTCGCAATTGCGCGTCCTCGACGCCTTTACCCGGGCAGCGCGCCGGCGATGGACCGTACGGGAATGGTCCGCCAGGCGGGCCGCAGCTTCCCATTCCACGGCTCCCTGATCAAAGGCAGGGCACGGGCCCCAGGCAAGCCTATGCGGCCATCGACCTCGGCACCAACAACTGTCGCCTGCTGATCGCACGGCCTTCGGGCGAGAATTTCGTCGTCATCGATGCCTTCAGCCGCGTCGTGCGGCTGGGCGAGGGGCTGGCGCAGACCGGCCTGCTCAGCCAGGCGGCGATGGACCGCGCACTGGCGGCGCTCCACGTCTGTGCCGACAAGCTCTGCCGCCGTTCGGTCCAGCTCGCGCGTTCGGTCGCCACCGAGGCTTGCCGCCGCGCCAGCAATGGCGAGGCCTTCATCGAGCGCGTGCGCCAGGAGACGGGCATCGCGCTCGACATCATCAGCGCGCGAGAGGAAGCGCGGCTGGCCGTGCTCGGCTGCCACATCCTGCTCGAACCGGGCGAAGGCCCGGCGATGATCTTCGACATCGGCGGCGGCTCGACCGAACTCGTGCTGATCGACAGCACCGCGCCGGTGCCGCGCATTCTCGACTGGCAGTCGGTGCCCTGGGGCGTGGTCTCGCTGTCCGAGACCTGTGGCCCCGAGGGCGACAGCCAGGCCGCGCGCACGGCACGCTACGTGCGCATGCGCGAGCTCGTGAGCGACAGTTTCGCGCCCTTCGCCGATCGCGCCACGCGGTTCCGCGCGCAGGATCCGGGCAAGGGGCCGATGCGCCTGCTCGGCACCAGCGGCACGGTGACGACGCTCGCCAGCCTGCATCTCGATCTGCCGCAATACGATCGCCGCGCGGTCGACGGGCTGATCGTTCCGGCCGATTCGATGCGCGCGATCTCGACGCGGCTGTCGTCGATGTCGATCTTCGAGCGTCGCGAACTGCCCTGCATCGGCCGCGAGCGCGCCGATCTCGTCGTTGCGGGTTGCGCGATTCTCGAAGCGATTCTCGACGTCTGGCCGGCCGACCGGCTCGGCGTCGCCGACCGCGGGATACGCGAGGGCATCCTGCGCAGCCTGATCGCCGCCAACGGCCAGGGCGAAAAGATGCGCGCCGAGCTTCGCCGCATGCGGGATCTGGGCTAGGGCCGGAACATGAGTATTTCGACATGAGCCGATCGGGCAAGGACCCGGGTGAGCGTTTGCGCACCGCCAAGAAGCGTACGGCCAGCTCGGCGCGCTGGCTGTCGCGCCAGCTCAACGATCCTTACGTCAAGAAGGCCAAGGCCGACGGCTATCGCAGCCGCGCCGCCTACAAGCTGGCCGAGCTCGACGAGAAGTTCGGCCTGCTCAAGGGCGTGACCCGCGCGGTCGACCTCGGCGTGGCACCGGGCGGCTGGAGCCAGATCGTCCGCCAGCGCTGTCCCAAGGCCAAGGTCGTGGGCATCGACCTGCTGCCCACCGAGCCGCTGGAGGGCGTGACCTTGTTCCAGATGGACTTCATGGCCGACGAGGCGCCCGCGGCGCTGGAAGAGGCCCTGGAAGGCGCGCCCGATCTCGTGCTGTCCGACATGGCCGCGAATACCGTCGGCCACAAGCAGACCGATCACTTGCGCACGATGGGCCTGGTCGAGACCGCCGCCGACTTCGCCATCTCGACCCTGGCGCCGGGCGGCGCTTTCGTCGCCAAGGTCCTGGCCGGCGGCACCGACACGCAGCTGCTGGCCCTGCTCAAGAAGCACTTCACCACAGTCAAGCACGCCAAGCCGCCCGCGAGCCGCAAGGATTCGTCGGAGTGGTACGTGATCGCGCAGGGCTTCAAGGGGTAACAAGATCCCCCCCTGTAAGGGGAGGGGGACCGCGACCGTAGGTCGTGGTGGAGGGGTGTAACGCTTTCGGAGATGGGGACACCCCTCCGTCAGCGCTACGCGCTGCCACCTCCCCTTGCAGGGGAGGATCAGTCCAAGTTGATCAAACGAAAAGGGCGCCCCGCTGGTACGGGACGCCCTTTTCGTTTTTGCGAAGCCGAAGCTTACTTCTTGGCGGCGTCCGCGGCCGGGGCTTCCGCTGCAGCAGGCGCGGCGCCGGCGGCCGGAGCTGCGGCTGCGTCCTTGGGAGCGTCGGCGGCCGGGGCGGCGCCAGCGGCCGGAGCGGTCGGCAGCGGCAGGTTCGGACCCTGGGTGTTGAGCCAGGCGATCACGTTGGCGCGGTCTTCACCCTTCGACAGACCGGCGAAGGTCATCTTGGTGCCGGGCGCGAACTTCTTGGGGTTGTGCAGCCAGTCGTTCAGGTTCTTCCAGTCCCAGGAGCCGCCATGGCCCTTGAGCGCGTCGGAGAAAGCGAAGCCGTGGCCGGTGCCGATGGTCTCGCCGACGACGCCGTGGAGATTCGGACCGATGCCGTTGGCGCCGCCCGCATTGGCGGTGTGGCACGAGGTGCACTTCTTGAAGACGGCTTCACCCTTGGCCGGATCGGCCTTGGCGAGCAGCGCTTCGATCGGTTCCTCGGCGCTGGCGCCGCCTTCGCTCGAGACCACGCCCTCGATCTCATAGCCCATCTTCTCGGGACGATGAGCCTTGTCGGCCTGGAAGTAGTGGCTGCTCACGCTCGATGCGCCGAAGGCGACGATGCCTGCGAAAAGCGCCCAGCCGGCAAAGGTGTTGAAACGATCGTCCATCGAAAATGCCCCGTAGGAAGTGCCTATAGCGGTTTGCGCGCCGCTCTAGTCAGGCCGATGGGCGAGCGCAAGAGCCATTGCGGGATTCGCCCATTGCACGATTTTGCGAGCCTGCGTAAGCGGCCGTGCATCATGCACAGCTTTCCCGAACCCGCCGTCGCCCTCGTCGAGGAAATGACCCGCGCCGCTGCCGCCGATCCTGCGCGGGCCGTGTCGTTCCAGGGCGCGCCGGGCTGCAACGGTCACCGCGCCGCGCTCGAATACGATGCGAACTGCCTGCCGCTGCCGTGCTTCGCCTTCGAGGACGCGCTCGATGCGGTGAAGGACGGCCGTGCCGCGCGCGCGATCATCCCGATCGAGAATTCGCAGCACGGCCGCGTCGCCGACATCCATTTCCTGCTGCCCGAGAGTGGCCTCGCCATCGTCGGCGAGCATTTCCTGTCGATCGAGCACGCGCTGATGGGTCTGACCGAGGGCCCCTTCGCCGCAGCCTACAGCCACCCGCAGGCCTTGGGGCAGTCGCGCCATTATCTGCGCGAACGTGGCATCGTGCCGATGTCCTATGCCGACACCGCCGGCGCCGCCGCTTTCGTCAAGGAGCAGGGCGATACCGAGGCTTGCGCGATCGCACCCGCGCTCGCGGCCGAGCTCTACGGTCTCAAGATCATCGAGCAGAACGTCGAGGACGCGGCCGACAACACGACGCGCTTCGTCATGCTGTCGCAGGCGCCGCTCGATCCGGCAGCGATCGGTGATGCGACCGCGATGACGACCTTCGTCTTCGAGGTGAAGAACATTCCCGCGGCGCTCTACAAGGCGCTCGGCGGTTTCGCCACGAACGGCGTCAACATGACCAAGCTCGAGTCCTACCAGAAGGGTGCGAGCTTCGCGGCGACGCGGTTCTTCGCCGATATCGAGGGCGCGCCCGGCGACGCCGCGGTCGATCGCGCGCTCGAGGAGCTGGCGTTCCACTGCAAGGAACTGCGCATTCTCGGCACCTATCGCCAGGCGCGCAAGCGCGGCTGATTTCCGTCGCTTTCGGCGCGGATCGGCAGTTGCCCTTCGCCCGGCCCCGTGTCACCAATCGCGCGTGACGAGGGCTGGGGCACAGATCGCGGGATCGACGGCCGCGCAGGACGCGGCCCGCGATTGGCAGGTCGTCCGCGCCGACAGCGACATCCAATACGCGCCGCTGCCGCCCTACAAGCGGCCCGAGCCCCAACTGCCCGAATGGTTGCTGCGTTTCATGCGCTGGCTGGGCGAGGCGCTCGAGGCGGTGTTCCGGCCGCTCGGCGATCTGTTCGGACTGTCGTGGCCGGTGATGCAGAAGGTGGCGATCGCCGTCGCCGGCGTGGCACTGATCGCCGTGCTCTGGTTCGTGGTGATCCGTCCGCTGCTCGGGCTGCAACGCCGGCCCAAGGTCGCGGCAGAATCGCCGGGCTGGCAGCCCGATCGCGATGCCGCGGTGGCCCTGCTCGGCGATGCCGATCGGCTCGCCGCCGAGGGCCGCTATGGCGAGGCCGTGCACCTGCTGCTCCAGCGCAGCGTCCACCACATTGCCGAGGCGCGGCCCGACTGGTTGAGCCCGGCGAGCACTGCGCGTGAGATTGCGCAGCTGCCGGCGCTGCCCTGGGACGCACGCCAGGCCTTTGCGACGATCGCCACCCGCGTCGAGCTCAGCCTCTTCGCCCTGCGCGCGCTAGACCAGGTCGACTGGCAGGCGGCGCGCGACGCCTATGCCGAATTCGCGCTGCAGCGTCTCTCGCCGGGCCAGGCTGCATGAGCACTGGCACCAGTCCGTTCTCGCAGCGTACGGCGCTGGCGCTGATCGTGTTCGGGGCGTTGGTCTTCCTCGCGCTGCTCTACACGATCGGTGCGGGGCTGACCGGCGGTTCGACCAACGACGGTGGCGGCCATGCCGGCGGCAAGGGGCTCAACGGCTATGCCGCCTTCGCCGACTATCTCGAACGGCGCGGCTATGGCGTGCGGCGGCTGCGCGATCCGGGCGCGCTCGACGATCCGGGGTTGCTTGTGCTGACGCCGCCGGCCGGCGCCGAGGGCGCGGAGATCGACCGGATCGTGGAGGAGCGCCGCGGTGCCGGGCCGACCTTGGTGATCACGCCGAAGTGGCGGGCGTCGTCGTCCGACAATCCCAAGGCCAAGCGCGGCTGGGTGCAGATCGGCGGCACGGCCGCGCCGAACTGGCCCGGCTTCCTCGATGACGTCGGCGTCGGCATCACGCCGATGGGGCGCGAGAAGCGCGCGGTTTGGAGCGGCGGCGGGATCACCGGGCGCCTGCCCGATGCGCGCCAGGTCCAGGCGGGCACCGGGCCGCGGCTCGTGCCGCTGGTCGTGGGTTCCGATCGCCGCATCCTCGCCGCCTATGTCGATGACGGCGGTTCCTATCCCGCGCTCGAAGCGATGGCCGGTCTGCCGGTCTCGGAAGGTGGGGAGGAGGGCAACGGCGCCGCGCAGCAGCCGATCGTGCTGGTGTTCGAGCCCGACCTGCTCGACAATTACGGCATGGCCGATCTGGCCAATGCCCGCCTGGCCGAAAGGCTCGTCCATGCTGCGACCGGCGGCGCGGGCAAGGTCCAGTTCGATCTCACGCTCAACGGTTTCGGGCGCCGACCCAACCTGCTGACCCTGGCCTTCACCCCGCCGTTCCTGGCGGCGACCCTGTGCCTGCTGCTCGCGGCGCTCGCGGTGGGCTGGCGTGCGTTCCTGCGCTTCGGGCCGCCGCGTGCGGGCGCGCGGGCGATCGCCTTCGGCAAGCGCGCGCTCGTCTCCAACGCCGCCGGACTGATCCGCCGCAGTCGCCGGCTGCATCTGGTCACCGCGCCCTATGCCACGCGCGCTCGCGAAAGGCTGGTGCGGGTGCTGGCGCTGCCGCGGCTGGCCGACGTCGCCGCGACCGAGGCGGCGATCGATCGCGCCGTCGCCGCCCGCGCGCCCGAGGCCACGCCCTTTTCCGACATCGCCACGCGTCTGCGCGCGGCCCGTTCCTCCCACGAGATCATGAAGGCGGCGCAGGACCTGCACGCGCTCGAAAGGACGCTTACCCAATGAGTGATGTGATGACTCTCGAAGAGGTCGGCCGCCTGGCGGGGGCGATCCGCGGCGAGATCGCCAAGGCCGTGGTCGGTCAGACCGAGACCGTCGATCATCTGCTCGTGGCGCTGCTCGCGCGCGGTCACGTCCTGCTCGAAGGCCCGCCGGGCACGGCCAAGACCTTCCTCGCGCAGAGCTTCGCCGCGGCGCTCGGGCTCGATTTCGGGCGCATCCAGTTCACGCCCGACCTGATGCCGGGCGATATCCTCGGCTCGAACCTGTTCAACTTCCAGACCAGCCAGTTCACCCTCACGCGCGGCCCGATCTTCTGCGACATGCTGCTCGCCGACGAGATCAACCGCACCCCGCCCAAGACCCAGGCGGCGCTGCTCGAGGCGATGCAGGAGCGCCGGGTCACGCTCGACGGCACGCGGCACGATCTGCCCACGCACTTCATGGTCGTGGCGACGCAGAACCCGATCGAGAGCCAGGGCGTCTATCCGCTGCCCGAGGCGCAGCTCGACCGTTTCCTGTTCAAGCTGCTGATCCCCTATCCGAGCCTCGAGGAAGAGGCGCGGATCGTCGCGCGCTATGGCGAACGCTCGGGCCTGCCGAGCCCGCAAGAGCTCGGCATCGTGGCGGTGGCGACACCCGCCGTGCTCGACGCCGCGACGCGCGCGGTGCAGGCGGTCAAGCTGGCCGACAGCGTCACCGAATATGTCGTCCGCCTGGTGCGCGCGACGCGCGACAGCGCCGATCTGGCCTGCGGGGCGAGCCCGCGCGCTGCCGTGCTGCTGGCCAGCGCCGCCCGCGCCCGCGCCGCGCTCGACGGCCGCGACTATATCGTGCCCGACGACGTCAAGGCGCTGGCGACATCGGTGCTGCGCCACCGCCTGCTGCTGAGCCCGGCGGCCGAGATCGAAGGCAAGCAGGTGGAGGCGCTGGTCGAGGACCTGGTTCGCCAGACCGAGGCGCCGCGCTAGTGCTTCGACAAGCTCAGCATGAGCGGGGGGGCGGCTTTGTGACAAAGCCCGCTCGCCCTGAGCCTGTCGAAGGGCTCAGGCGCTACCTCGCGTCATGATCGTCCCCACGCTCCGAGCTGCGGTGCTGGTCGCCCTCGCGGCGCCGGTCGCGCTGGTGATCGCCGCGGCGGCGCCCGGGGCCTGGATCGCGGCGCCGGCGCTGGGCGGGGCGCTGCTGCTGCTCGTACTGGCCGACGCGCTGGTGGCGGGGGCCCTGCGCGACGTGACCCTGACCGCGCCGCGCGACGTCGAGGTCGGCGACGAGGCCACCTTGCTCGGCCATGCGCAGTTCTCGGGCGGCCAGCGCAGCCGGGTCGATCTGGCCCTGGCGCTCGATCCGCGGCTCGCGCCCGGCGGCCGTGCGGCATTCCCGCTGACGCGTGCCGATGGCGCCTGGCGCGGCACATTCGCCTTCACGCCGAGCCGGCGCGGGACCGGCGCGGTCGATCGGCTCTGGCTGCGCTGGGCCGGGCCGCTCGGGCTCGGCGCGCGGCAGGTGTCGCATCCGCTCGACCAGACGGTGCGGGTCTGGCCGAACATCGGCTTCGTCCGCTCGCCGGCGCTGCAGACCTTCCTCAAGGACGCGCAATACGGCCTGATCGCGCGGCGCATCCGCGGCGAGGGCACCCAGTTCGAGGCTCTGACCGAATACGAACCCGGCATGGATCGCCGCCGCATCGACTGGAAGAGCTCGGCGCGCCACGTCCATCTCTATGCCAAGGAGTTCGAGACCGAGCGCAACAACCAGATCGTCTTCGCCTTCGACTGCGGCCAGACGATGTGCGAGCCGATCGGTGGTGTCCCCAGGATCGACCGCGCAGTCTCGGCGGCGCTGGCGACGTCCTACGTCGCGCTCAAGGGCGGCGACCGCGTCGCGCTGTTCGGCTTCGCCGCAAGGCCCGAGGTCTCGACCCCCTTCGTCACCGACAGCCGTGAGTTCCACCGCCTGCAGAGCGCCGCCGCCGGGCTCGACTACCACGCGCAGGAGCCCAATTTCACCCTGGCGCTGGCGACGCTCGCCGGGCGGCTGCAGCGGCGCTCGCTGATCGTGATCTTCAGCGACTTCACCGATCCGACCAGCGCCGAGCTGATGATCGAATCGATCGGCCGCCTCGTCGCGCGCCATGTCGTGCTGTTCGTGACGATGACCGACGAGGAGCTCGAGGACTTGGCCATGGCCGAGCCCGGCGACATGCAGGCTCTCGCCATGTCGGTCACCGCCGATTCGCTGCTGCGCCAGCGCGCGCTGGTGACGCGGCGGCTCAAGCAGATCGGCGTCGACGTGGTCGAGGCGCCCTATTCGCAGATCGGCACGCGGCTGATCGACGCCTATCTGGCGATCAAGCGCACGGGAGCGATCGGCTGATGGCGGAGCAGGATCCGATCTCGGCGATCGAGGCCGCAGCATTGCGTTCGGACCGTTTCCGGCTCGAACGCGAGGGCGACTGGCAGCGGCTCGACGCGATCGTCACGCAGATGGAGAAGGGGCGGCTGCGCAAGCTGTCCGACGAGGACGTGCTGGCGCTGCCCGTGCTCTACCGCACCGTCGCCTCGAGCCTGTCGATCGCGCGCGAGACCTCACTTGACGCGGCGACGCTCGGCTATCTCGAAGCCCTGGTCCAGCGCGCCTGGTTCGTCGTCTACGGCCCGCGCGTCTCGCTCGGCTCGTGGCTGCGGCGCTTCCTCGGCGGCGGCTGGAGCGCATCGGTGCGGGCGATCTGGCTCGACGTGCTGATGGCGCTGGCGGTGATGGTCGCGGGAACCCTGGTCGGCTGGCTGCTCGTGGCGCATGATCCCGAATGGTATCACGCGCTGGTGCCCGGCCAGTTCGCCGATGCGCGCGTGCCGGGCGCCACCCGCGCCGTGCTCGAGCGCACCTTGTTCACCGATCAGTCGAAGGAACCGCTGGCCGCCTTTGCCGCCAGCCTGTTCGGCAACAATGCCCAGGTCTCGATCCTGGCCTTCGCGCTGGGTTTCGCCTTCGGCGTGCCCTCGCTGATGATGCTGGTCTACAACACCGCCGGCTTCGGCGCGATGTTGTGGCTCTATCACGGCGCGGGGCTGACCACGGACTTCGTCGGCTGGATCGCGATCCACGGTACGACCGAGCTCTTTGCCATCCTCTTGGCCGGCGCGGCGGGGCTGCACATCGGCCGCGCCATGGCCTTTCCCGGCGAGCGCGCGCTGCTCGACGCCGCGGCCGAGGCCGGACGGCGCGCCTCGCAGGTCATGACCGGGGTGGTGCTGATGCTCGTGGTTGCGGCCCTGCTCGAAGGTTTCGGGCGGCAGCTGATCAACCACACCGCCGGCCGGTTCGGCGTCGGTGGCTTCATGCTGCTGTTCTGGCTCGGCTACTTCTTCCTGTTCGGCCGCGGCCGGGCCGATCGGAGCGAGGCGGCGTGAGCGCCGCGGTGCCCGAGCAGGTCGTCCGCTACCGCGCGGCGGGCCAGGGCGATCGCGGTCGCATCATGGTCACGCCCGAAGGCGTGGCCCTGCCGTTGACCGTCGCCAGCCGCGCGGCGAGGGCGGGCGCCTTGATGCTCGACCTGCTGTTCATCGGTCTGGCGGTCTTCCTGACCTTTCTCGGCCTGATCTTCATGGCTGGCGGTGCTCTCGTCGGCGCGGCGCAAAGGGGCGACAGCAGTTCGCTGTTCTATTCGCTGCAATTCGTCCAGATCGTCGCGATCATCGCGCTGTTCCTGTTCCGCAACGCCTATTTCCTGTTCTTCGAGCTGGGCCCGCGCGGCGCGACGCCGGGCAAGCGGATCACTGGCATCCGCGTCGCCGCGCGCGGCAGCGGCGATGGCGGCGGCCGGCTCTCGGCCGAGATGATTATCGCGCGCAACCTGCTGCGCGACATCGAGCTGTTCATGCCCGTGGTGTTCCTGGCGCAAGTCGGCGCCGAGGGCGACTGGAGCGCGGGCGGCATCGCCGGGGTGCTGTGGTTCCTGATCTTCGCGCTGTTCCCGCTATTCAACCGCGACCGGCTGCGCGCGGGCGATCTGATTGCCGGGACCTGGGTGGTCGAGGCGCCCAAGCGCAAGCTCGAAACCGCGCTGTCGGTGGCGCCCGCGGGGGCGGCTCCCGCCGATCCCGCCGCCGGCTATCGCTTCGGCGAGGCCGAACTCGCGGTCTATGGCGAATACGAGCTGCAGATGCTCGAACGCGTGCTGCGCGACGATCGCGCAGAAGCGATGCAGGCGGTCTACGAGACGATCTGCGCCAAGATCGGCTGGACCGCGGGCCACGGCGATGCGCGGGCCTTCCTCGAAGCCTATTACCGCGCGTTGCGCCAGCGGCTCGAAACCGGCATGCGCATGGGCAAGCGCAAGGCGGACAAGTTCACATGAAGCTCCACATCGCCGAGGATGATCTGAGTGGCGAGGCGATCGCCGGCCTGCTGCGGCTGCACCTCGACGAGATGTTCGCTTTCTCGCCGCCCGAGAGCGTCCACGCCATGCCGCTCGAACGGCTGCGTCAGCCCGACGTCACGTTCTATGCCGCCTGGGACGGGGCGACGCTGGCGGGTTGCGGCGCGCTCAAGCATCTCGACGCGGGGCATGGCGAGCTCAAGTCGATGCGCGCGGCGCCGGCCTATCGCGGCAAGGGCGTCGGCAAGGCGATCCTGCTCCATCTGCTCGCCGAGGCGCGGGCGCGCGGCTATGCGCGGGTCAGCCTTGAGACCGGCAGCCACGAACCCTTCCTGCCCGCGCGGCGGCTTTACCAATCGCACGGCTTCGTTGAATGCCCGCCTTTCGCCGACTACGTGCTCGACGATTTCAGCCTCTGCATGACGAGGACCCTGTGACCGATCCGATTCTGCGCCCTGCCAACGAAGCCGACATTCCCGCGCTCGCGGCGCTCGGGCGCGACAGCTTCGTCGACAAGTTCGGCTACATGTACCGGCCCGAGGACCTCGCCGCCTTCCTCGCGCAGACCCATTCGCATGAGGCCGTGGCGGGCGAACTCGCGGATTCCGAGCGCCGCTATTGCCTGGTCGAGATCGACGGCGCGCTGGCCGGCTATTGCAAGCTGGCGGTGCCGAGCACGCTCGGCGAATATCACGCGGCCGAACGGCCGATCGAGATCAAGCAGCTCTACACCGCGCCGGGCATGACCGGCAAAGGTATCGGCGCCGCGCTGATGGACTGGGCCATGGCCGAGGCCCGCGCCCATCGCGCCGATGCGATCCAACTCTCGGTGTGGAGCGGCAACGACGGCGCGCAGCGCTTCTATGCGCGTTACGGCTTCGCCAAGGTCGCCGACATCACCTTCGAGGTCGGCGAGCAGATCGACGAGGAATTTCTCTTCGCGTTGAGGCTGTAGGGGCTGGCGTTCCGGGCTGGGCGGCAAATTCGGCCGGCTTCTACCTCCTCCGTCACCCCGGACTTGATCCGGGGTCCCGCTTTGGGGGCCAGCGCATCCCTTGCCGCAATAGCGGGACCCCGGATCAAGTCCGGGGTGACGAGGGAAGGGGGCTAGGGGGCTTAGACTCTACCGAACCTCAAAGCGCACCGTCGCGCTCTGCACCGAGGCCACTGCTGCCCCGGAAGCGTCGGTTACCGCCGCCGGGTGATAATCGCGCACCAGGTTCTCGCAGGCGACCGGGCCGAGCGCGGGGACGGTCTGCTGGAAACGGCGGCGCTCGGCGGCCAGCGGCGTGCACTGGCTGACCCTGCCGGCGCCGTCGACGAGGAAGGCGACGCGCGTAAAGGCCGGGCCGGTCACGCCCGCGGGCAGGCTGTCGACGGCAACCGCCAGCTTCGAGCGATCGGGGCGCGAGCGCTGCTTGCCGGGCATCAGGAAGCTGGCGACGGCCTCGTAGGCGCCGGCGACCGGGCGGCCCTGGTCATCCTTCGCGGGCAGGAAGCGCGCGCGCTTCATCACCAGCGCGCAGACGTCCTGGTCGAGATCGGTCTTTTCCTCGGGCGTGCAGCGGATCGGAGTGCCGTCGGCCGCGACGTCGATCGTGTAGACGACATGGCCACGCTCGGCGACGCGCATCGCGGTCTTGGGATTGTCCTTGCTGTTGAACCAGCTGTTGGGTTCGACCGGCGTTGCGGGCGCCACGGCCGCGCCGGCGAGGACGATGGACAACCAGGCGCTCATGACGGATCCCCTCGCGATTCCGGCGGGGCCGACCGATGCCGCCCGCGTGGTCGAGCCATGAACGAGCGCCATTGCCGTGTAAATGAGAATCGCTCGCAAGATTGCGCCAACCGCTTGGCGTTTTCCTAAAGCCTGCCCACCTGCTATGGCGCCGCCATGAGCTCGCCCGTCACATTCGCGGTCTATGGTGGTGCGAACGCTTTTCGGGTTTTTCCGGGCCTTTCGAATCCCAGGACTGCGTCACTTTTGTCACCTTCGTCACTTTTGAATTAGAAACGCGGAATTAATCGATGTCTTCGATCAGACCCTGGCGCGATATCGCGCGCCGCAAGAGCCGGCAGATCATGGTGGGCTCGGTGCCCGTCGGCGGCGATGCGCCGATCACCGTGCAGACGATGACCAACACGCTGACCTCGGACGCGGTGGCGACGATCGACCAGATCCGCCGCTGCGAGGATGCCGGCGCCGACCTGATCCGCGTTTCCTGCCCCGACGTCGAGAGCACCGCGGCCTTCCGCAAGATCGCCAAGGCCGCACGCGTGCCGCTGATCGCCGACATCCATTTCCACTACAAGCGTGCGCTCGAGGCGGCCGACGCCGGCGCGGCCTGCCTGCGCATCAACCCGGGCAACATCGGCTCGTCCGACCGCGTCGCCGAGGTCGTGCGTGCGGCCAAGGCCAATGGCTGCGCGATCCGCATCGGGGTCAATGCCGGCAGCCTCGAGAAGGACCTGCTCGAGAAATACGGCGAACCCTGCCCCGAGGCGCTGGTCGAATCGGCGCTCGACCACATCAAGCTGCTGCAGGACCACGATTTCCACGAATACAAGGTGGCTGTGAAGGCCAGCGACGTATTCCTCGCGGTCGCTGCCTATTCCGGCCTGGCCGACGCGGTCGACTGCCCGCTGCACCTGGGCATCACCGAGGCGGGCGGGTTGATCGGCGGCACGGTCAAGTCGTCGATCGGCATGGGCAACCTGCTCTGGGCCGGCATCGGCGATACGATCCGCGTTTCGCTCTCGGCCGAGCCCGAGGAAGAGGTCCGCGTCGGCTTCGAAATGCTCAAGGCGCTCGGCCTGCGCACGCGCGGCGTGCGCGTGGTCTCGTGCCCCTCCTGTGCGCGCCAGGGATTCGACGTGATCCGCACGGTCGAGGCGCTGGAGAGCCGGCTCAGCCACATCAAGACGCCGCTATCGCTCTCGGTGCTCGGCTGCGTGGTCAACGGACCGGGCGAAGCGCGTGAGACCGACATCGGCCTGACCGGCGGCGGCAACGGCAAGCACATGGTCTACCTCTCGGGCGTGACCGACCACACGGTGTCGAGCGAGGCGATGCTCGATCACATCGTGTCGCTGGTCGAGGCCAAGGCGGCCGAGATCGAGGCCGGGATTGGGGCGGAGAACGACGATGCACGACAAGTCGACGTTGCAGAATAAGCTGGACGACGCGCTGTCGCGGAAGGGCATCGTGAAACTGCCGCCGACCAAGCTGCCCGCCGTCGGCGTCGGCGCGATGTCGGCGGGAACCCTGGCGCTGGGCTCCTTCGCGCTCGGCGCGATCGCCATGGGGGCGGTCGCGATCGGTGCGCTGGCGATTGGCAAGCTGCGGATCAAGGACGCCAAGATCGATAGGCTGCGGATCGGCTCGATCGAGGTCGGCGAATAGCATGGCCTTGTCGATCCGTCCGGCGGTGCCGGACGACCTGCCGCTGATCGCCTCGCTGATCCGCGACCTCGCGGTTTACGAGAAGCTGGCGCACGAGGTGCGTTTCGAGCCGGCGGTCCTCGCCAGCCACCTGTTCGGCGAACGGCCGATGGCCGAAGTGGTCATTGGCGAGGTCGACGGCGTGGCCCAGGGCTTCGCGCTGTTCTTCCACAATTTCTCGACCTTCGAGGGCAAGCCCGGGATCTATCTCGAAGACCTGTTCGTGCGGCCCGAGGCGCGCGGGGCCGGGCTCGGCAAGGCGCTACTCGCGCACCTCGCCGCCTTGGCTGTGCAACGCGGCTGCGCCCGGCTCGAATGGGCCGTGCTCGACTGGAACGAACCGGCGATCGGCTTCTACAGCAAGCTCGGCGCGCGGCCGATGGACGATTGGACCGTGATGCGCGTCGACGGGCTGGCCTTGGCCGGCCTGGCTCAGAAATAGATGTCGACGTAGTCGGTCAGGTCGTCGCACCACTCGAAGGTGCGGATGCGCCAGTAGCGGCGGTTCTGGGTGACCGCGAAGCGCCAGACGTCGCGCTTCTCGCAGGTGCGGCCCTTGTCGGGGGTGTCGGTGATGCGCACCGTGCCGTCGAACAGGAAATAGTCGCGGCCGATCTCGGTGACCCGGCCGTCGAGCAACAGGCGCCCCGGTCCGCCCGCCTCGGCCTGGGCCGCGCGCAGGGTCCAGACGCCGCGCGACACGGCGACATGGGCCGAGCCGCGGCTGTTCCAGTCGATCCACTGCAGGGTCACGCCCTTGTTCGCGCGCAGCCTTTGCGCCGCGCCGGCATCAAGGATCCGCGTCGGCGGTGGAGGGGCGCTCGCGCCGCACAGCGCCAGCAGGCCGAGCCCGAGGAGGAATCGCTTCATCGCGAAAGACTTAGGACCGATCGACAGTCGCGGCCAGCCCGGAAACCGTTTGGCCGGCTTGCGGTTACCGGACCATGCCCTTGAGCGTCATCCATAGCTATGCCTACGACAGCGCCAGCGCGGCGCTGGAAGTGACCTTCTTCAGCGGGCGGCGCTATCGCTATTTCCTCGTTCCGGCCTATGTCGCCGACGGGCTCCACGAGGCCTTTTCGATGGGGCGCTACTTCAACGAGCGAATTCGCGATCGGTTTCCGTTCGAGGAGCTTGAAACCGCGGCCGAGGCGGCGATCGCGGCTTCGGCGGTCATTTCCCCAGGAACAGGAAGCCGGCGGCGGCCATGATGCAGGCGAAGGCAGCGATATGGCGCCACGACAGCGCCTCGCCCAGCACGGTCACCATGAACACGCCGAAGATGGTCAGCGCGATCGCCTCCTGCGCTATCTTGAGCTGGCCCGCGCTCCAGCCGTGGGCATAGCCGATCCGGTTGGCGGGTACCGCGAAGCAGTATTCGACAAGTGCCAGGCCCCAGCTTACCGCGATGACCATGGCGATCGGCCGGGCGTTGGCGACTTCGGGACCGCCCTTGAGGTGCCAGTACCAGGCGGCGGTCATGAAGACGTTGGAAATCACGAGCAGGATCAGGGTCGGCATGGCGGCCTTGTGCTGCCGGCCTCGTCCCCACGCAAGCCTTACAGCGTGGCCTTGATCCCCGCCGCCATCGCCGTCAGCGCCTGTTGCCGGGGCAGGGCCGTGAGCTGATCGAACTGCGCGCGATAGTGCGCGTTGGGCACGAAGACCGGACCCTCGGCGATGTTGTCGAGCGCGAGCCGGGCGACTTCGGCAGCCGGCTGCATGTTGGGCACGGCCGCGTACTGCTCGGCATATTTCGCCGTGGCCTCGCTCTCGGTCGCGCCGGGGCAGAGCGTCAGGACGTCGACGCCGGTGCCCTGAAGCTCGCCCCACAGCCCTTCGCCGAGCCCGACGACGAGCGCCTTGGTCGCCGAATAGGCGGTCGAGAACGGGCAGCCGATCAGGCCTTCGACCGAACTCGTGAAGATCAGGCCGCCTTTTCCGCGCGCCTTGAGCCGCGGCAGGAAGCCATGCGTGAGTTGCATCGGCGCGTGGCAGTTGACCGTGAGCATCTCGGCCATCTGCGCGGGGTCGGTCTGCTCGAAATAGCCGCGGATGTTGAAGCCGGCATTGCTGACGACGAGGCCGATGTCGCTGCCAGCCGTCTCTGCGAGCAGCTTCGCGGGCGCATCGGGCTGCGACAGGTCCGACTGGCAGACCTGGGTGCGGGTGCCGTGCGTGGCCTCCAGTTTCGTCGCCAGTTCCTCCAGCCGCTCGGTGCGCCGCGCCGCGAGCACGAGGTCGAAACCGCGTTCGGCCAGTTCCTCGGCGAAGGCCCAGCCGATGCCCGAGGAGGCGCCGGTGATCAGAGCGACCGAACCATATTGTTCATGAAATGAATTTTTTGTCATGGGTCCCTCGTCTTCGGTCTTGGCGCTGGCTATGCCATGACCAGCAGAGGGGGAGAAGCGGGATGGCGGAACTCATCGTCCAGACGAAGGCCGGCGCGGTCGAAGGAACGGCGCTGCCCGGACTGCGCCGCTGGCGCGGCATTCCTTATGCGCGGGCCGAGCGCTTCGGTGCGCCCGAGCCGGTCACACCCTGGGCTGGCGTCCGGGCCGCGCATGATTTCGCCAAGCAGTGCCCGCAGCAATATGGACCCAAGGTCCGGCGCGAGACGCTCGACAGTGCCGACTATGGCGAGGACTGCCTCTATCTCAACGTCTGGACGCCCGACGGCGGCGCGCCCGGCGCCAAGCCCGTCATGGTCTGGATCCACGGCGGCGCCTTCATGGCGGGCAGCGCCAATCCCTATGATGCTTCGGCATTGGCGCGCGAGGGCGACATCGTCGTCGTCACGATCAACTATCGCATCGGCGTGCTCGGCTTCGTCAATTTCGGCGACGCGCTGGGCCTGCCGGCGATTCCCTCGAACCTCGGCCTGCGCGACCAGATCGCCGCGCTCGAATGGGTGCGCGACAACATCGCCGGCTTCGGCGGCGATCCGGGCAAGGTCACGATCTGCGGCCAGTCGGCAGGATCGATGTCGGTCTCGCTGCTGATGCTCTCGCCCAAGGCCCGCGGACTGTTCCACGGCGCGATCGCGCAGAGCGGTGCGGTCAGCCTGATCCATGATCGCGAGCGGTCGATACAAGACGCGCGCCGTTTTGCCGAACTGCTCGGCGTCAACCAGGGCGATCTCGCGCGGCTGCGTTCGATGGACATCGCCGAACTGATCGAAGCCCAGGCCGCGGTCGCGAAGGAAATCCGCAACGGCATTCCCGCTGCGCCCTGGTTCGACGGCGACCTGTTGCCCGCATCGCTGGCCGACGCCCATGCTCAGGCGATGGCGCCAGTGCCGCTGCTCGCGGGGGCGACGCGCGACGAGATCCGCCTGTTCGAGCTGATGCCGGGCGACATCCTGCCATCGAAGTGGCCCGATCTCGAAGCCTTGCTCCATGGCCAGCTTCCCGAAGCCCAAGCCCGGGCCGTGCTCGCTGCCTATCCGCGCACGCGCAAGGGCCGCACCGCACTGGCGACCGATCTCACCTTCTTCATGCCGACGCGCAACTTCGCCGATCGCCACGCGCGGTCGCAGCCGACCTGGTTCTATCGCTTCGACTACAGTCACCCGATCGCCGGCGCGACGCACGGGCTCGACCTGACGCTGTTCTGGCCGTTCAAGGGCCTCAAGATGGCACTCGCCCGCGGTGGCCCCGACAGCGGCCGTCGTGCCGCGCTGGGGCGACGCATGCGCGGCCATGTCGCGCATTTCGTCCGGCATGGTACGCCCGGAGCCGACTGGCCTGCCTATGCGCCCGACGAAAGGACGGTGCGGATCTATGGCCTGGCGGACCGGCTCGAGGCGAATCCCCAGGCGGAGCGTTTCGCCGCTTGGGCTGGTCGCGACGTTACGCCGGGTGTCGTGCGGACCTGATTCGCACGCTTTTCCGCCAAAAAAGCACTGCGACTGAACATCAGTTCAAAAAAATGAGATAGCCTCATTCAAAGGCGCGACGGGTGCCTTGCTCGCCTTTTTTGAACGACCATTCCTCATGTCGAATTCGATTTGACGGTCGCGATCCGGTTGGAGGCGATGCCCGCTAAACGCCCGCCCGTCGGCGTGCATTTAGCAATGTGTCAGGTTCGATTCATTTTGTCGAAATGCAATATTCAGGAAGTATTCGTCATTACGGGCGTAAATGACGCTGTTGCATGGAAAGCACATGCGAGGCTGTTTCCTGGTAAATTCCCGTAATATGCGAAGATGTCGGTGTTAACGATGTCTTGCCTAGCGCCCCGTTCACCAAGTTCAAACAGGGACGAACGGGGACAACATGAAACTGAAATATCTTCTTCTCGCAGCAGCCGTCGCCTTCCCGGCTTCGGCCTACGCCGAGGACGCCGGCGCCGCCAAGGACACGCAGGTCGAAGCCGGTTCGACCACCTCGGCCGATGCCGTGCAGCCGACCAAGCGCGCCTTCACCACGGGCGTCGCCCGCGGCCGCGACCTGCTCGACAGCGCCATCTCGACCAGCGCGCTCGACGAGGGCGAAATCCAGAAGTTCGCGCCGCGCTCGGTCAGCGAAATCTTCCGCAACATCCCGGGCATGCGCTCCGAAGCCTATGCGGGTGAGGGTTACTCGAACATCTCGATCCGCGGTCTGCCGATCGCGCTTGGCGGTGCCAAGTTCCTGCAGCTTCAGGAAGACGGCCTGCCCGTCCTCGAGTTCGGCGACATCGCTTTCGGCAACGCCGATCAGTTCCTTCGTGCCGACCTGACCTTGTCGCAGGTCCAGGCGATCCGCGGCGGTTCGGCGTCGACCTTCTCGTCGAACTCGCCGGGCGGCGTGATCAACCTGATCTCGAAGACGGGTGAGGAAGAAGGCGGCGCGGTCCAGCTGACCACGGGTCTCGACTACGAAACCTACCGCATGGACTTCGACTACGGCGCGAAGATCACCGATACGCTGCGCTTCAACATCGGCGGCTTCTACCGCCAGGGTGAAGGCGAGCGCCATACGGGTTACGACGCCTACAAGGGCGGCCAGTTCAAGTTCAACCTGACCAAGACCTTCGACGGCGGTTACGTGCGCCTCTACGGCAAGTTCCTCGACGACAAGTCGCCGAACTACAGCTCGGCCCCGCTGCGCGTGACCGGCACCAACGACGATCCGAAGTATTCGGTCGTTCCGGGCTTCGATCCGCGCAAGGACACGATGTACTCGCGTTATCTGCAGTCGAACCTGTCGATGAACGAGAACAACCAGTTCAGCCGTTACGACTACACCGACGGCATGCACTCGAAGGTCAAGTCGCTCGGCGGCGAGGCGCAGTTCGAGGTCGGCGATTGGACCGTCACCGAGCGCTTCCGCTATGCCGATATCTCGGGTTCGTTCCGCGGCACCTTCCTGGCCCCTTCGCTGACCGGCCCGGCTTCGGTCGTCACCGGCATCTGGGGCGGCCCGGGCGCGGTCCTCAGCTACGCCAATGGCCCGCTCGCCGGCCAGGTGATCAGCAACCCGTCGACGCTCAACGGCAACGGCCTGGTCTCTTCGACCACGCTGTTCGACGCGGACCTCAACGACCTGACCAACGTCACCAACGACATCCGCGCCAGCCGCGTGTGGAACGTCGGCGGCGGCAAGCTGACCGCCACGGCGGGCTTCTACAAGGCCGCGCAGACCGTCAACACGACGTGGCACTTCTCGTCGGTGTTCCAGGAAGTGAAGGGCAACGGCGAAGCCGCGCTGCTCAACCTGACCTCGGCCGCCGGCGTGCCGCTGACGCTCAACGGCTTCTACGGCTTCGGCTCGACCTTCTTCGGTAACACGCGTCGCAACATCTACGACGTCGACTACTCGGTGAACGCGCCCTACGCCTCGCTGAACTACCACGTCGGCAATCTCGCGATCGGCGGCTCGATCCGCTACGATTTCGGCACCGCCCGCGGTGAAGTCTTCGGCGCCGATCTCGGCGGTGGCCGCACCGGCATCACCTCGTACGACGTCAACGGCGACGGCGTGATCTCGGCCGCGGAAACGCGCGTGGCGATCTATCCGCTGACGCGTCCGGCTCCGGTCCACTACAACTACGACTACCTGTCGTACTCGCTGGGCGTGAACTACCGTCTCGCCGACGACATGTCGGTCTTCGCCCGCTACAGCCGTGGTGGCCGAGCCAACGCCGACCGCATCCTGTTCTCGAACTACATCAACGCCACCGACGGCAGCCTCGCCCGCGAGGACGCCGCCTACGATCCGGTCACCCAGGCCGAAGCGGGCGTCAAGTATCGCGGCCAGGACGCCGAGCTCTACGTCACGGGCTTCTTCGCCAAGACCAAGGAGCACAACATCGGTCTCGACCGCTCGTACCGCGCCTATGGTGTCGAGCTCGAGGGTTCGGTCAAGAAGGGTCCGTTCCGCCTGAACGCCGGCGCGACCTTCACCAAGGCCGAGATCACCAAGGATGCGCTGGTCGCCGCCACGGTCGGCAACACGCCGAAGCACCAGGCCGATCTGATCTTCCAGGTCACGCCGCAGTTCGAGACCGAGCGTTTCACCATCGGTGCGAACTTCCTCGGCACCACGAACAGCTACGTGGGTGACAACGACGGTCTTAAGATGCCCGGCTACACGCTGGTCAACGGCTTCGTGCAGTATCGTGTGAGCGACCGCGTGCAGCTGTCGGTCAACGCCAACAACCTGTTCAACAAGCTGGCGATCATCGAAGCGCAGGACACCACGATCCCCGCTACGGGTATCGTCCAGGCCCGCACGGCCAATGGTCGTACGGTCTCCGCTTCGCTGCGGTTCGACTTCTAAGAACGAGGACCGGCCGGGGCAAACAGCCCCTCCCCAATTGCTCCGGTCGATTCCTCAAAATCGAAACGGCATCGGTCTCCGCCCCGGGACCGGTGCCGTTTCTGATTCTAGAGCCCGAGGAACAGTCCCGCGAGCGCGCCGCTCATCAGGTTCGACAGGCTGCCTGCGAGCAGGGCCTTGAGGCCGAGGCGCGCGATCGCCGGGCGCTGGTTGGGGGCGAGGCCGCCGGTTACCGCCATCTGGATCGCGATCGAGCTGAAATTGGCGAAGCCGCAGAGCGCGAAGGTCACCACCGCGACCGTGCGTGGGGACAGGTCGGTCGCCTGGCCGAGGTCGATGAACGAGACGAATTCGTTGAGCACGATCTTGGTGCCGAACAGGCTGCCCGCGTGCAGCGCCTCGGCCCAGTCGGCGGCGCCGAGCACGTAGAAGATCGGCGCGAAGACATAGCCGAGCAGCGACTGGAAGGTCGCGCCCGGCGCGCCGAGCATGCCGCCGACCCAGCCGACGAAGCCGTTGGCCAGCGCGACCAGCGCGACGAAGGCGAGGACCATCGCGCCCACGGCGACGGCCAGCTTGACGCCGGTCTGCGCACCCTGGCTCGCGGCCATGATGACGTTGGCCGGGCGCTCTTCCTCGTCGTGCAGCGCGACCACGTCCTCGACCGGGGCGTCGAGATCGATCCCCGGCGGATCGGGCATGATCAGCTTGGCCATGAGGATGCCGCCCGGCGCCGACATGAAGGCCGCGGCGACGAGGTAGTCGATGCGGATGCCCATCGAAGCATAGGCGGCGAGGATCGTGCCGGCGACGCCGGCCATGCCCACGGTCATCACGCAGAACAGCTGCGAGGGCTTGAGGCTGGCGAGATAGGGCCGGATCACCAGCGGGCTCTCGCTCTGCCCGACGAAGATGTTCGAGGCGGCGCAGAGGCTCTCGACCTTGCTGACCCCGGTGACCTTCTCGAGCCCGCCGCCGATCCAGCGGATCACCAGCTGCATGATGCCGACGTAGTAGAGGATCGAGATCAGCGCGGCGAAGAAGATGATCACCGGCAGCGCCGAGATCGCGAAGCTGGTGCCGCCGATTTCGGGATTGGCCAGGGGCCCGAACAGGAAGGCCGTGCCGGCATGGGCATAGCCGAGCAGGCTCGACACGCCGGCGGCGACCGCCTGGAGCAGCGCGTTGCCCGGCGGGAAATAGAGCACGAGCGCGGCGAGCCCGGCCTGAAGCGCGAAAGCCGCGCCGACCACGCGCAGGCGGATCGCCTTGCGGTTCGACGAGAGCAGCACTGCCACGACAAGAATCAGAACAATGCCTAGCAGGCTGTGGACGACTTGCATCGGCGCCGGTTCCCCCCGTTGCGCGGTTACTTACAGCGCGACAGGTAACGAGGCGCGGTCATCGCGCATAGTGCAAATGCTCCACCGGGGCGCTAGGGTCTTTCGATGCAGGAACAGGGTGGGGCCATTCCCCGGTCGCTTTTCGTCTTCTCGCTGCTCTACGGCGGCCTCGCCGTGCTCGCGGGCGTGCTCGGCACCAAGCTCGCCTCGCTCGGTCATTGGCCGCTGCTCGGCGACCTTGCGGTGGAATCGGGGATCTTCGCCTTCCTGCTGCTCGTCGTCATCTCGAGCGCCGTCGCCGAATTGTTCGGGCAGGGCATGGCCAACCGGCTGGTGCGCTATGGCTTCATCCCTCTGATCGTTTCGATGGTGCTGTTGACCCTGGTGATCCACGTCGTGCCGCCGGCGCCGTTCTGGAGCGACCAGGACGCCTTCGCGCGTTTGCTCGGCCAAGGCGCGCGGATGCAGTTCGCCGGGCTGATCTCCTACGGCACCTCGCAGACGCTCAATGTTGCGATCTTCTCGCGGATCGCGGGCGGACAGGGCAAGTTCCTGCTGCTGCGCGCCTGGATCGCCTCGATGCTTTCGCAGATCGTCGACACGGTGCTGTTCATCACGATCTCGTTCTACGGTGTGGTCGACCAGAGCGGCCAGGCCATGCCGATCGTCCAGATCATGGAAGGCCAGATCATCTCGAAGCTCGTGCTCTCGACGATCATGGTGCCGCCATTCATCTACCTGTTCGTGCGGCTGGGGCGGCGGCTCGATCGTCCGGCCTGAACGCCGGGTCTGAAAACACTTCAAATCGCCGTGCAGCGCGGTAAAGCGCGCTCATGTCGAATCCCAACGATCCCGCACAGAGCGCGCAGCTGCTCGCCAAGGCCGAAACGCTGATCGAGGCGCTGCCCTATCTGCAGCGCTATGCCGGCCGCACCTTCGTGGTGAAGTATGGCGGCCACGCGATGGGCGATCCCGAGCTGGCGCGCGATTTCGCCGAGGACGTCGTCCTGCTCAAGGCGATCGGCATCAATCCCGTGGTGGTCCACGGCGGCGGCCCGCAGATCGGCGCCATGCTCAAGAAGCTCGGCGTCGAATCGCAGTTCATCGACGGCCTGCGCGTGACCGACAAGGCCACCGCCGAAGTCGCCGAGATGGTCCTGTCGGGTGCGATCAACAAGGAACTGGTCAACTGGATCAGCGGTGCCGGCGGCAAGGCCATCGGTATTTCGGGCAAGGACGGCCGCATGGTCACGGCCAGCAAGGTCCGCCGCACCAAGAAGGATCCCGAAAGCAACATCGAGCAGGTGCTCGACCTCGGCTTCGTCGGCGAGCCCGAACTGGTCGACACGACGGTGATCGACACGCTTTCGGCCGCGGGCATGATCCCGGTGATCGCGCCGATCGCCGCGGGTGCCGACGGCGAGACCTACAACATCAACGCCGATACCATGGCCGGCGCGATCGCCGCCGCGATCGGCGCGGCGCGGCTGTTCCTGCTGACCGACGTCACCGGCGTGCTCGACAAGGACAAGAACCTGCTGACCAGCCTGACCCCTGCCGACATCGATCGGCTGGCCGCGGACGGCACGATCCAGGGCGGCATGATCCCCAAGCTCGAGACCTGCGTCCACGCGGTGCTCGCGGGCTGCGAGGCGGCGGTCGTGCTCGACGGCCGCGTGCCGCACGCGATGCTGCTCGAATTCTTCACCTCGCGCGGCGCCGGCACGCTGATCCGCGCGGGTTGATCCGGCCGCGTTACCGGGAACATCCGCGCGGCGGAGGCGCTTTTCCGGCATGAGACGTGTTCTGATGATCGCCCTGGCGCTCGGCACAGTCGCCTGCGAACGCAAGTCCGAGCCTGCGCCCGAAGCGTCGGCCAGCGCGGCAGCGCCGGTGCCGGCGGCGACGGCCGTACCTCTGCCCGAAGCCAGGCCGACGCCCAGTGCGACTCCCAGCGAGGCCGCGCCCAGGCTCGACAGTGCGGCGCTCAACGATCGCAAGGACCCCGACCGCCTGCTGCGCTACTACGCCGCCGCGCTCTATGCGCGCGATTGGGATGCAGCGGCCAAGGCCTGGGGCAGGGGCTCGGGCGTGACCGCCACGACGCTCAAGGCCTCCTACGATCGCGCCGAGCCGCCCGTGCTCGAACTCGGCAAGGGCCAGCAGGACGGCGGCGCCGGCTCGCTCTACTACGAAGCGCCGGTGGTGCTGCGCTTCGGCGACGACCGGCCCGAGCGCGGCAGCCTGGTCCTGCGGCGGGTCAACGACGTCGACGGCGCAACGGCCGAACAATTGCGCTGGCATATCGAACGCAGCACGATCGGCGCGGGGCAGTAGCCGCGGCGCATAGCCGCTCTTTCCCCCCTGCCCGTGCTCGGCTATCAGCGGCCAAACCCCGATCGCTGAAAGGCACGGCCTTGCTGTTCTTCACGCTCTACGAAATCATTTCCTACCTCATCAACATCATCGTCGTCGTCGTCATCGTGCAGTTCGTCCTGAGCCTGCTGATCTCGTTCAACGTCGTGAACCTGCACAACAATTTCGTCGCCGCCATCTGGCAGGCGGTGAATGCGATCCTCGAGCCGGTGCTCGCGCCGATCCGCCGGATCATGCCGAACACCGGCGCGGTCGACCTTTCGCCGATGGTGCTGATCATCGGCCTGACCATCCTTCAGATCATCCTCAAGAACCTGGCCTACGCAGCACTATGACCCAAGCTTCGATCATCGACGGAAAAGCCTTCGCCGAAGGCCTGCGCGGCCGCGTCGCCGAATTGGCCGCCACTTTTGAACCGGCCGCGGGTCGCAAGGCGGGCCTCGCCGTCGTCCTCGTGGGTGAGGATCCGGCGAGCCAGGTCTACGTCCGCTCGAAGGGCAAGCAGACCGTCGCCTGCGGCATGGCCAGCTTCGAGCACAAGCTGCCCGAGGATACGACGCAGGACGTGCTGCTGGCGTTGGTCGATCAGCTCAATGCCGATCCCGCGGTCGATGGCATCCTCGTCCAGCTGCCGCTGCCCAAGCACCTCGACGAGCAGGCGGTGGTCGAGCGGATCAGCCCGAACAAGGATGTCGACGGCCTCACGCCGATCAGCACCGGCCGTCTCGCGCTCGGCCTGCCGGGTCTGGTGCCCTGCACGCCGCTGGGTTCGCTGATGCTGCTCAAGGACCGGCTCGGCAGCCTCTCGGGGCTGAACGCCGTCGTGATCGGCCGCTCGATCCTCGTCGGCAAGCCGATGGCGCAATTGCTGCTCGGTGAGAACTGCACGGTGACGATCGCACACAGCCGCACCAAGGACCTGCCCGAGGTCGTGCGCCGTGCCGACATCGTCGTCGCCGCGGTCGGTCGGCCCGAAATGGTCAAGGCCGACTGGATCAAGCCCGGTGCGACCGTGATCGACGTCGGCATCAACCGCCTGCCGCCGGCCGAAGGCGCGGAAAAGGGCCGCCTGGTCGGTGACGTCGACTATGCCGACGCCAGCACCGTCGCCGGTGCGATCACCCCGGTGCCCGGCGGCGTCGGGCCGATGACCATCGCCGTCCTGCTGCGCAACACGATCGTTGCGGCGCACCGCAATGCCGCTATCCCGCTGGCCGAGGACGCGATTTGAAGCGTCTGGCCGCCTGCCTCGCGTTGCTGGCGCTCGCGCCGGCGGCGCTGGCGCAGGACGGCCCCCCCGGCCCGCCGCGCGGTGGCGGTGTCCGGCTCGGCAGCCTGGCCAATCCCAGCGCGGCGATCGCCGCCGAGATCGCCTTTGCGCGGCTCGCGCAGGAGAAGGGCCAGTGGACCGCCTTCAAGGCGACCGCGGCCGAGGATGCGGTCATGTTCACGCCGCGCATGGTGCTGGCTCAGGCCTGGCTAAAGGATCGCGCCAATCCGCCCGCGGGGCTGAACTGGCAACCGCACGAAGTCTGGTCGAGCTGCGACGGTTCGCTGATGGTCACCCACGGCGCCTGGCAGAACGGTGCCAGGCACGGCTGGTTCACCACGGTCTGGCAGCGCCAGGACAAGGGCGGCTACAAATGGGTGCTAGACCATGGCGACGAGACCAAGGACGCGCTTGAGGCGCCCGACATGCTCTCCGCGCGTGTCGCCGAGTGCCCTGAGCGCCGCATGGGTGCCCGTCCGGGCGGACCACCACCCGGCAAACGTGGCAAGCCTCCCAAGCAACCCAAGGCGCCGCCGGTGCCGTTCGATCCGGCCCATCGCGAAGGCCGCTCTAACGACGGCTCGCTAATCTGGAGCGTCGATGTCGCGGCCGATGGCGCGCGCAGCTTCGTCGCGCGCATGGCCAGCGATGGCGAGGTTCGCGAAGTCCGCAACGAACGCGTCACCGGGAGCTGACGTGATCGAGCTGTTCATCTCGGCCTTCGTCACGCTGTTCGTGGTCATCGACCCGCCGGGCTGCGCGCCGATCTTCGCGGGGCTTACCAGCACCGCGCCGCCGGTCGCCGCGCGGCGCATGGCGATGCGCGCCTGTCTGATCGCGACGATGATCCTGCTCGTCTTCGCGCTGTTTGGCGAGAAGCTGCTCGGCGCGCTGCATATCGAGCTCAACTCGTTCCGCATCGCCGGCGGCATCATGCTGTTCCTGATCGCGATCGACATGGTCTTCGAGAAGCGCACCGAGCGCCGCGAGAAGCGCGCCGAAGAGGTGCGCACCGCGGCCGAGGTCGACGACGTCTCGGTCTTCCCGCTGGCGATCCCGATGATCGCCGGGCCGGGCTCGATCGCGACGATCATGCTGCTGATGTCGCGTGCGCAGGGCACCGAGGCGACCCTGATGATCCTCGCGGCGCTGATCGCGGTGATGGTGCTGTGCCTGGCCGCGCTGCTCGCGGCGGGGCCGATCATGCGGCTGGTCGGGGCCAAGGCCGAGGCCGTGGTGACTCGGCTGCTCGGCGTGCTGCTGAGCGCGCTGGCGGCGCAATATGTGATCGATGGTTTGCGCGCCGTGATGGCGAGCTGAATCGAAGCACCCGGCGGAGGCTCGCCGGCTACTGCAGCGTCTCGCCGTCCTCGTCGTCGCTGTCGCGGCGGGCGAAGAACTGCATGAGCTGGATCAGCAGTTCGCAGCGTTCGTTGATCCCGTTGGCTTCGAGCAGCGCCTGCTTGGCGGCGGCGTCGAAAGGGGCGATCTGGCAGACGCCGTTGATCAGCGAGACGTCGTCGAGCCGCGAAACCGAATCCCAGTCGACGCGATAGCCTTGCGCGTCGGCGAAGCGGCGCGCCTCGCGTTCGAAGCCGGCGCGTTCGATCGCGGCGAGGACCTCGTCCTCGGGCTCGTCGAGCAGTTCGCCCTCGATCTGGCGGAACGGGGTGGTGACGTCGAGCTCGCGCAGCATGCGAAAGCGTGATTCGCCTTCGAGCACCAGATTGAAGCGCCCGTCGTCGAGCGCCTCGACGTCGCCGATCCGGCCGAGGCAGCCGATCTGGAACAGCGGTGCGCCTTCGAACTCGCGCTGCGGCTGGATCATGCCGATGCGGCGATCGCGCGCGAGCGCGTCGCTGATCATCGCGCGATAGCGCGGCTCGAAGATGTGCAGCGGCAGGTGCAGGCCCGGGTAGAGGATCGCGCCCGTCAGCGGGAAGATCGTGATGCGCATCTGTCCCCTCCGCCTTTCGTCTGCGCTAGCCGAACAGCACGGTCGATAGTCGCCGCCGCGTTGCCGCGACCCAGGCGTCCTCGAGCCCGATCGCCTCGAACATCTGCAACAGCTTGGCGCGCGCGGCGCCTTCGTTCCATTCGCGATCGGCCGCGACCATCTTGAGCAGCGTATCGGCGGCGGCGTCGCGCTCACCCGCAGCGAAGGCGGCGTTGGCGAAGGCGAGCTGCGCGTCCATGTCGGCTGGACGCTCGGCCGCGGCGGCGCGCAGCGCGGCCAGTTCGCCGTCGTCGGGCTTGGCCTTGGCCAGTTCGAGTGCCGAACCCGCGCGCTCGATCGCCGGATCCTTGGCGAGCGCAGGGTCGAGCGCGGCGAGCATTTCGCCGGCTTCTTCGATTCGGCCGGCGAGTACCAGCGCGCGAATCAGACCGCCGATCGCCTGGGCATTGTCGGGCACCATGTCGACGATCTGCGCGAAGACGCTCGCCGCGCGTTCGCCGTCGCCCTCGGCCAGCACGTCCTCACCCATGGCGAGCAGCGGCGCGACGTCGGGCGCGGCCTGACCGCCGGGTTGGATCGGCAGCTTGGCGAGAAGCTGGTCGAGCATCGACTTCAGCTGCGATTCGGTGCGGGCGTTGGTCAGGTCGGCCACCGGCTGGCCCTGGAACATCGCATAGACCGTGGGAATCGAGCGAATCTGGAACTGGTCGGCGATGAAACGCTCTTCGTCGACGTTGACCTTGGCGAGAATCACGCCCTTGTCGGCATATTCGGCCGCGACTTTCTCAAGCAGCGGCGTGAGTGCCTTGCAGGGGCCGCACCATTCCGCCCAGAAATCGAGGATGACGAGCGAAGTCATCGACGGTTCGGCGACCTGCTGGCGGAACCGGTCCACGGCTTTCTGCTCTTCGATATTGAGGCCGAGGCTTGCCAAGGCAGGTACTCCACTTGTGCGGTCTGGGGATAATGGCGGCCAATGTGGGCTTTTCGCCGCATTTGTGAAGGGCGAAAGCGCCCGGGACGGGGCTTTGAAATTTTATCGCATTTTTCCCCTTGCCGGGTCCGAAAGCCGCTGCTAGTTGCGCGCCTCACCCCGGCCCGCCGCCGCAGAAAACGGCGGGCTGAGACGTTCGAGCGGGCGTAGCTCAGGGGTAGAGCACAACCTTGCCAAGGTTGGGGTCGAGGGTTCGAATCCCTTCGCCCGCTCCAGTCTCTTCCGAGACATTCGCAGGCCGGAACCGGCCGCTGCGTAACGGGCCAGGCCCGTTAAGACTTCCATATCATTGTGTCCCGCTGCTGAACGATCAGTGGACATTGGTCGAACCGGCTGCGTGAGGCGATGGACTCTCGTGGAATGACGGTATAGCTCAAGTGCATCGCCCCGCGCAGCCGCCGGACCGTCATCCGGAAGTCGCGCGGGGTCAGAATTCTCGATACTCGAATAAAGCCCCGCGGTTCCTCCACCCGCGGGGCTTTTTCACGTCTACAGCACGCGGCCGGCCTGTTCGGGGCTGGGCACCCAGCAGGTCTGGCGCTTGCCGAACAGTCGATAGCGATTGCGTGCGATGAGCCGGTACAGCGGGTCGCGCAGCGCCCGCGGGACGAGGCGCAGCACCATCAGAGCGCGCCATGGCCAGCCGAGCCCCGACCAAATCGCCAGGATCGCATCGCTGTCGCGCAGGGCTTCGTCGCCGGTGACGACGATCAGCGTGTCGGGATCAGCGGGATCGATGCCGAAACGGCGATAGAGCGCGGCGCCGACCGCACCTTGCATCGAGGCCAGCCGGAAGTGTCCGCGGCGATCGTAGCGCAGAACGAATTGCGCGTTGAGCGAGCACAGCACGCATTCGGCGTCGAACACGATGATGGGATGCGCGCCGTTCATGCGGACTGCATAGCCGACCGGTTGATTGCGCAAAACCGACACGATAACGCGTGCGCGTGTTTCCTTTCACCGGCCTGCGTCTGTTGCTGCCCGCGATCGTGCCGTCGTGGCGTTTCTTCGATGCGGTGACCGCCAGTCCCCGCCTCGACTATGCGCTGGCGCCTGCGTCCGATACGCCGGCGGGGCCCTGGCGGGAGTTTCGCCCGCGTCCCGCCGTCCTGACACCCGCTACCATGTTGCGTCGACTGCTGTGGAACCCGCAGTGGAACGAGAGCCTCCATTTGGTCAGCCTGGCCGAGCGTTTGCTCGGCGCGGCCTCCGCGGAAACCGCGGCGCATAGCCAGCGTGAACTGCTGCTGCGCGTCGCGCGCGATCTCGATCGGAACGGTGGCTGCGCGCACGATGCTTTGCTGCAGATACGCCTGCGTCTGGTCAGCCGCGTCGGACCGGGCGACGCGATCGCCTAAGAGGTGGTCTACCAGTCCAGCCCCTACCCGATCGCCGGGCTGCTCACGCGATGACGCTCGACGGCGCGATCCAGCTCACCACGGCGATGATGGCCGCGGCCTTCGTCCAGCAGAGCCTCGAGCATCTGCGTCCGGCTGCGCGGCTTGAGGAGCGCCTGCTGTTCGTGCCGCGCCTCGTGCTGTCGTTGCTCTTGCTGGCAGCAGGCCTGGGGGTTGCCGGGCTGCATCCGGGCTGGCTGACCCTGGCGCTGGTCGCCAACCATCTCTTGATCCTGCCCTTCTTCAACGGGCCCTATAACGGCGGCGCCGACCGGATGAGCCTGCTCGTCCTGCTGTGCCTCGCCGGCGCCTGGAACTTGCCCGAGCCGGCCTGGCGCGAGTTGGCCTTCGCCTATCTCGGGCTGCAACTGCTGCTGTCCTATTTCATGGCCGGCTGGGTCAAGGTGGTGAACCCCGAGTGGCGCAGCGGGCGGGCGCTACGCGACGTCTTCCTGTTCTCGGCCTATCCGGCCGGGGAGAACCTGCGGCGCTGGGCGGAGCGTCCGGGCGTCCTGTTTGCCATGGGCTGGGCGGTGATCGGCTTCGAGCTGGCCTTTCCGCTGGCCTTCCTGTCGCAGCCGACGCTGATCGCGGGGCTCGCCATCGCCGCGCTGTTCCATGGTGCCAACGCCTGCCTGTTCGGGCTCAACCGCTTCTTCTGGATCTGGATCTGCGCCTATCCGTCGATCCTGTGGCTGCAGGAGCGCGTGCTGTGAAAGGGCGCAAACGCTACCTGACCGCGACGATGGCCGACGGCTACGTCAAGACGATCGGGCCGACGGCCTCTCCCTTCACCCATTACTGGCGCATCGTCGCGGAGCTCGGCGGCGGGCGCACCGAGGTGTTCTGGGGGCACACGACCTCGCTCAAGGAGGCCACGAAGAAGAAGACCGCGACCGCCGACGCCGCACGGCAGCGCGGCTGGGAGCGCTACGACTTCGAGGTGGTGGAACTCGTCGAATCGCTCGATCCGCCGGGGCGCCGCTAGCCGAAGGCCTTGCCCGCCGGATCAAGCCGCCGCGATTGCGAGCCTCCGTGCCGATGCTAGATTTCCGCGCGGCCCGACAGGCGGCCGGGAGAGCAGACATGGGCGAACTGCCCGCCGCAGACCGCTTCAGCGATGGCCGCACCGACAGTCCCTATTGGAACGAGAACTCGTGGTTTTCGGTCTCGATCCCCGAACGCCGCATCCACGGGCTGATCCAGCACTTCTTCCGCCCGAACATGAACATTCTCAACGGCGGGCCGGTGCTGTGGGACCCTTCGGGCATCTACCAGTGGAATTGCCTCTACTATAACTGGAGCCATCTCCAGGCGATCCCCGAGGGTGCCGAGAAGTTCGACGTGGTCGCGCGCAATTCGCTGTCGGTGAAGGTCGTCGAGCCGCTCCAGCGCTACAAGATCGACTACGACAAGGAAGGCTTCCAGCTCGATCTCGAGTGGACCGCGGTCGCGCCGCTCCACCGGCTTGAGACCGGCGACCCCGACCAGGCCAAGACCGCGGCCTTCCACTACGAGCATCCGGGGCGGATGACCGGCGTGATCCGCCGCCACGGCGAGGAGCTGCGGGTCGACTGCTGGTCGATGCGTGATGGCTCTTCGGGGCCCTACGATACCGAGGTCTGGCCGCACGGCGGCTATTTCTGGGGCATGGGCGATTCAGGCAGCTTCCAGACGCTGTGCATGGGCAAGAAGCCCGAAGCGAAGACGATGGGCGGCTTCCTGATGCGCGATGGCGAGATGGCGCCGCTGGTCTCGGGCAAGCGGACCGTGCTCGAATATGGCGCGCATGGCCCGGCGAAGGTGCTGTTCGAGGGCGTCGATACCCTGGGCCGGACGATCACCGCGCGCGGGACGATCGATCCCGGGTTGGTGTTCACCGGCTATACCGACCACACGGTGATCTGGTCGCTGGCCGAATGGGATGTCGCCGGCGAGACCTATTGGGGCGACAACCAGGAGTTCTGCCCGTCCGAGACCTTCCGCCGGATCGTGCGCGGCGAGGTCAAGCTGGGAGCGGCATAAGAAAGTCGGCGGACCGGCCGCAAGATAGCCGGCCCGCCGCCCCCCTGCGTGAATGGCCGTTACAGCTTGCGCACCTTGGCGGCGACGAGCGCCCGGGCTTCGGTCAGCGCCTTGGCCGTGGTGGTCTTGCCCGCCTTGATCTCGTCGGCGAGCTCGAGCAGGCGGCCGCTGACGACGGTGCCGGTCTCGGCTTCCTCCGCCACGCCGATGCCCTGGCCGCCCGCCGCAATACCGTCCCACAGCGCACGGATCTGGGTCCAGTAGTCCTTGGTCGCCGCCCAGTAATCGTCGGCCGCCTTCACGTTGAACTCGCTGTTCCGCGTATAGGTGTTGAGCACGTATTCCTGGACGATGGGGACGAGTTTGCCGTCGCGCAGGCCGAGCTTGGTGTTGTCCTGCCAGTGGACCCAGCCGTCGGGGCTCGGCTGGTGGCGGTTGATCGACAGGTAGCGGTCGTAGACCGGCTTGCGCACGGCGTCGCGGCGCGCAAGCGGGCGCCAGGTCCACGACGAGCGCCAGCGACGCACGCCGCCCTGGCTCTCGAACTGGCCCCAGCCGCCATAGCGCGGGCTGTCGTCGACCTGCCACACGGTCTGCGACCAGCGGCCCTTGCGCAACGCCTCGGGAATCTCCTCCCAGCGCCATTCGTTGCGATCCGAATAGGCGAGCACGCGGGCGGGCTCGTATTCCCAGTCCTGGCGCCAGTGCTTGATGATCATCGTCTTGCCCTCGTGCTCGATCACCAGCAGGTGCTGGAGCACGATCTTGCGGCCGGTGTCCTCGATCACGCGGACGACCTCGTTGCCGCCCGAGAGCTTGTTGGGCAGCGGCGTATAGGTGGCATCCCAGCGCGTCGATTCCTGCATGTCGAACTCGACCTCGAAAGTGCCGGCCATGGCGAGGATGTCCGCGCGGTCCTGGTCGAAGCTGGGCGCAGGCGCGGCGGCGATCGGCGGATGCGCCATCGCCGGGCTGACCGCGAAGGCGAGGGCGAGGAGCCCGGCGCCGAGAAGGTGATGAAGCTTGGTCATGGTTTCTCGTCCTCGGGATCAGAAGCGATAGCTGGCCGACACGCTGACATTGCGTCCGGGCTGGGTATAGGCGTCGGCGACCGGCGGGTCGACGAAGCTGGTGGCAGGCGCCGTGGCGGCCACGCGCGAGACGCCGCGGACGTCGCTCCACCAGGCGTATTTGGCATCGGTGATGTTGAACAGGCCCGCGCGCAGGGTCAGGCTGGGCATGGGCTTCACGAAGACCGTCGCGTCGAGGATCGTGAAGGCGTTCGGCAGATAGGCGTTGGCGGCCGCGTCGTTGGGCGACTTGCGCGCGGAATGGGTCATGATCAGCTGGCCGCCGAAGCGGTCCTGCCGGTCGCGATAGCCGAGGCCGGCGACGAGCTTGAGCGGGTCGATCGAGGCGAGCGGCATGTCGACCCCGTTCCGCGTGGTCGTGCCCTTGGCATAGGAGATCGCGAGTTGGCCGGTGAGCCCGCTTTCGGAGCGCAGGTCGAGCTTGCCCTCGACGCCCTCGATCTTCACGCGCGCCAGGTTGACGTACTGGAACACGATCGGATTGGCCGGGGTGCCGACGCCGCTGATCTGTTCCTGGCTGATGAAGTCGTTGTAGCGCCCCGCGAAGCCGGTGATCCCGGCCGAGACGTACTTGCTGTTGAGCCGTACGCCGCCTTCGATCGTCTTGCTCTTCTCGGGCCTGAGGTTCGGGTTGGTGATCGTGCGATAGGCACCCTGCGCCGAGGTCGGGTTCTCGAAGAACTGGTTGACCTGGCTGGGCGCGGGCGCCTTGAAGCCGTGCGCGTAGTTGGCGAAGACCGACAGGGCCGAGCCGAGCTTCACCACGGCGCCGATCTTGGGCGAGAGGCGCGAGCCGTCCTGCTTGGCGGCGACGAAGGCCGGCAGCAGGGGATCGGCCTGCGGGCTGAGCTTGTAGTGGTCGAAGCGCAGCGCCGGATAGAGCGCCAGCACGCCATCGGCGATCAGGATGCGGTCGGAGACGTAGGCGCCCGCCAGCGTGAAGTCGGTGACGGGGAAGGCGCGCGTCGGGAAGACGTCCGGCGGGGTCGGCACGGTGCCGTCGCGCAGGCCTTTCTGGCGCGTGACCGAGGCGTCGAGGCCCCAGGCGAGCTCGTGCTTGATCGCGCCAGTATCGAGCTTGGCGCGGAAATCGGCCGCGCCGCCGATCACGCGGTTGTCGAAGGTGTTGATGCGGATGCGGTCGGCCGCGGTGTTGCGGTCCTCGGCGATCCACTGGCGGTTCAGGCCCTCCTGCCAATAGGCGGTGAGCTGGATGAAATCGATCCCGCCCTCTCCCTCGTAGCGCCAGTCGAGCGCGGCGCGCTTGCGCTCGGTGGTGTCGTGGGCGACGAGGCCGATCACCGCGGTTGCCGCCAGGGGCGCGCCGGTGGTCGAAGGCGCGGTGATGCCGCTGAGCACGTTGGTGTCGACCACGCCCTTCTGCCATTCGCCGGTCAGGCGCAGGCGGCTCGAGGCGCCGGTGTCGAGCACCAGCTTGCCGAGCAGCGCGTCGGACTTGGTGTCCTGCGGGTTGGGCGCGGTGCGCGTGGCGTTGAGCGCCTCGTCGGTGCCCTGGTTGTCGAGTTCCTTCCCGTCGCGACGGGTATAGGCGATCATGCCCGAGATCGCGCCGCTGCGCGCGGCGAGGATCGCGGTCTCGCTGAATTCCTCGTCGGCGGAATCGTAGGACGCGCTGAAGCGACCGGCGACGTTGTGATCGCGCAGCAGGTCCGACGGATCGCTGGTCACGAAGCTGACCGCGCCGGCGAGGCCGTCCGAGCCATAGAGCGCCGAGGCGGGGCCGCGCAGGATCTCGACCGACTTGACCAGGCCGAGATCGACATAGGCGCCGCGGCCCGCGGCCTGGGCGCCGAATTCGAAGCCTTCGGGCACGCGTACGCCGTCGATCAGCATCAGCACGCGGTTGCCGTCGAGCCCGCGGATGTTGAAGCTCGCCGCGCCGTCGCGGCCGGTCACGCCCTGGGCCGCGCCGAAACGGCTCGGCGCCTGGCGCACCGAGACGCCGGGCTCAAAGCGGACGAGGTCCTTGATGTCGGAGACCATCTCGTCGGCGATCTGCTCGTCGGTCTTGATCGAGATCGTCGCGGGTACGTCTTCGATCTTTACCGGTGTGCGCGTGGCGCTGACGACGATCTGGCCCTTGCGTTCGGCCCAGAACAGGCCGTCGTTATCTTGCGCTGCGACCGGACTGGCCGCCAGCGCCACGGCGAGTGCCTGCAGAGCGCATGCGGCGCGCACCCGCGAAGAACCGTAATACCCCATCGATTTTCCCTGCTAATGAATATGATTCTCATTAGCCTATGTGCAGAATGCGGCGCAGGGGTCAAGCCGTGGTAGGATTGCTGTCGCTCGCGCTATGAGCGGCTTTAATCGATTATATGAAAATTGAATGCGGATATTAATCGGCAAAACCGATCAGTGGGGGCGAGATTTCCTATTGGATAACCCCCACCACAACCCCTAGCTAAGCGACGTCAGTTTCATCCCGAGCCACATTGGAGAATCACATGGGAATCGTCGGAAGCCAGCTCAAGCCGTTCAACGCCACGGCCTTCCACCAGGGCAAGTTCGTCGAAGGCATCACCGAGGAGACGGTGAAGGGCAAGTGGGGCGTGTTCTTCTTCTACCCCGCCGACTTCACCTTCGTCTGCCCGACCGAGCTCGAAGATCTCGCCGACATCTACGGTGAACTGCAGGGCCTCGGCGTCGAAGTCTACTCGGTTTCGACCGACACGCATTTCAGCCACAAGGCCTGGCACGACACCTCGCCGGCGATCAGCAAGATCAACTACTTCATGCTCGGTGACCAGAACCACGTCCTGAGCAACAACTTCGGCGTTCTGCGCGAAGGCGTCGGCCTGGCCGACCGCGCCACCTTCGTCACCGATCCCGACGGCACGATCCAGCTCGTCGAGATCACCCCCGAAGGCGTGGGCCGCAACGCCGCCGAGCTGCTGCGCAAGATCAAGGCTGCCAAGTACTGGCGCGAGCACCCGGGCCAGGTCTGCCCCGCGAAGTGGGAAGAAGGCGCCGAAACCCTTGCGCCCTCGATCGACCTCGTCGGCAAGATTTGATTTTGGAGAGGCCGGGCGGTTCGCCCGTCCGGCCACCCTCTCCGAGAGCCGTTTCGTTTCCGGTCGCGTGCGACCCGAACCGCAACCGCTTTCGTTAGTTCACCTTCGCGACGCCGCTTCGCGGTGCGACGCGACATGTTCAGGAAAGGCCCGTCATGCCCGTTCTCGACGCTTCCACCACTGCCACGCTCAAACAGTACCTCGGCAACCTGCGCCGCCCGATCGAACTCGTCGCCAGCCTCGGCGACGGGCCCAAGTCGGCCGAAGTGCAGAGCCTGGTCGAGGAAATCGCCGTTCTCTCCGACAAGGTGACTGCGCGCACCGACGGCACCGACGCGCGCAAGCCCAGCTTCGCGATCCATGCGGTCGACGATCCGCGCGCCGAAGTCGTCTTCGCCGGCCTGCCGATGGGCCACGAGTTCACCTCGCTGATCCTCGCGCTGCTCCACGTCGGCGGCCATCCGCCGAAGGAAGAAGAAGAACTGCTCGACTCCGTCCGCAACCTCGAGGGCGAGTACAGGTTCGAGACCTTCTTCTCGTTGTCGTGCCAGAACTGCCCCGACGTCGTGCAGGCGCTCAACATCATGGCGGCGCTGAACCCCAACGTCAGCCACGTCGCGATCGACGGCGCGCTGTTCCAGGACGAGGTCGATAGCCGCAAGGTCATGGCCGTGCCGATGGTCTTCCTCAACGGTGAGGTTTTCGGCCAGGGCCGCATGGATCTCGCGCAGATCATGGCCAAGCTCGACACCGGCGCGGTCGCCCGCGCGGCCGAGAAGATCGCTGGCAAGGAACCGTTCGACGTGCTCGTCGTCGGCGGCGGTCCCGCCGGCGCGGCGGCGGCGATCTATGCCGCGCGCAAGGGCATCCGCACCGGCGTCGCCGCCGAGCGCTTCGGCGGTCAGGTGCTCGACACCCTGGCGATCGAGAACTTCATCTCGGTCAGCCACACCGAGGGCCCGAAGCTCGCCGCCGCGCTCGAGCAGCATGTCAAGGACTACGAGGTCGACGTGATGAACCTGCAGAAGGCGACCCAGCTGATCCCGGCCAAGGACCTGGGCGGGTTGCACGAGGTGCGTCTCGAGAACGGCGCGAGCCTCAAGGCGAAGACGATCATCCTCTCGACCGGCGCGCGCTGGCGGCAGATGGGCGTCCCCGGCGAGGACGAGTACCGCAACCGCGGTGTCGCCTATTGTCCGCACTGCGACGGCCCGCTGTTCAAGGGCAAGCGCACGGCGGTGATCGGCGGCGGCAACTCGGGTGTCGAGGCGGCGATCGACCTGGCGGGCATCACCGCGCACGTCACCCTGATCGAGTTCGACAGCCAACTGCGTGCCGACGCCGTGCTCCAGGCCAAGCTGCGCAGCCTGCCCAACGTCACGATCGTCACCTCGGCGCTGACCACCGAAGTGCTCGGCGACGGCGAGAAGGTGGTCGGCCTGCGCTATCGCGATCGCAACAGCGAGGAAGAGCATCTGGTCGAGCTCGAAGGAATCTTCGTGCAGATCGGCCTGATCCCGAACAGCGAGTGGCTCGACGGCGCCGTTGCGCTGAGCAATCGCGGCGAGATCGAGGTCGATGCCCGAGGCGCCACCAGCGTCCCGGGGATCTTCGCCGCCGGCGACGTGACGACCGTGCCCTACAAGCAGATCGTCATTGCCATGGGCGAAGGTTCTAAGGCTTCGCTCTCGGCCTTCGATCACCTGATCCGCACGAGCGTGCCCGAGCCGGAAGCCGTGCCCGCCTGACATATTGACTTGCTCCCCACCCGCACCGAAAACGGAGCGGGTGGGGAGATATGAAGACACGTAGCTTCGCCTACATCACGCGGTCGATCCGAACCGCGCCGTCCTTCGGCGAGGGCCTTGTGCGGTCCGTGCTGGCCGTCGCGATCCCCACGTTCATCCGCTGGTTGATCGACGGCGGTACCTCGGGCGTACCTTTCGTCCTCTATTTCCCGGCGATCCAGATGATCGCGACCTACCTCGGCTGGCGCTGGGGGGCGGTGACCGCCTTTGGCAGCGCGATCGCCGCCTGGGGGGTGTTCCTGCCGCCGCAGTTCGGCTTTTCCTTTGACTGGGCCCAGGTCGTCGCGCTGACGCTTTTCGGCATTTCCGCCGCGACGATGGTCTGGGTCGGCAATATCCTGCGCAACGCGGTGATCGAGATGGAGGAGCGCGCGCGGCAGAGCGACGACTTCAACCAGGAGCTCCAGCACCGCACCAAGAATTCGCTGCAGATGATGCGCGCGCTGGCCTCGCAATCGTCGAAAGCCACCGACCCCGCCCAGTTCTACGAGATGCTGGCCGGCCGGCTTGGCGCCTTGGCCAAGGCCAACGAACTGCTGCGCTTCGGCGCGCTCAAGTCCTGCGCGATCGGCGATCTCGTCGGCGCGGCGATCGCGCCGTTCAACACCTTGCAGTTCGACCTCGCCGGTCCGCACTGGGACGTGTCGCGCAACGCCTGCACGCCGCTGATGATGGCGCTGCACGAGCTCGCGACCAATGCCAGCAAGTACGGGTCGCTCTCGGTCGCGGCAGGGCGGGTGCGGATCGTCTGGGATGCGGCGGAAGAGCCGGGGCTCTACCGGCTCCGCTGGGAAGAAGTCGGCGGTCCGGCGGTACAGGCGCCGACGCACAGAGGGCTGGGCAGCCGCCTGCTGCGATCGGCCGGCGGGATCCCGACGGTCGACCTGCGCTTCGCGCCCGCGGGAGTCACCTGCGAGATGACGGTGACCGCGGGCTAGCCCGCGCGGACGAGCTGACCGAACAGCCGGGTGACGCGGTCCGCCAGGGTCGCGGTCTCCGATTCCGAGGCGATCGCCTCGTCTAGCAGGCCGTGCAGCCCGTGGAACATGAAGGCAGCCGTGGTCAGCGGTTCCTCGACCCGCCAGGCACCCTGTTCGGCGCCCGCGCGCAGCAGCGCGGCGAGGCTGACGACGAAGGCCTCCTCGCTGATCACGCAGCGCTGGCAGACCTCGTGATCGTGGAAGATGGCGTCGTGGAGCAGGTAGGTCGCGAGATATTCATCGACCGTCGATCGCGTCCAGGCGGCGAGGCGTGCGTTCCAGTCCTGTGGCGGGCAGGCTTCCATCGCCGCGTCGACCAAGTCGGCGAAGCGCTGCGAATAGCGCTTGCGCAGCGCCTCGAGCATCGCCGCACGGTCATGGAAGTAGTGGTAGAAGGTGCTTTTGGCGACGCCGGCGCGCTCGGCGATGTCCTCGATGCTCGTGGCCATGACGCCCTTTTCGACGAACAGCGCGGCGGCGGCATCGAGCAGGCTGGCGAGGCGTTCGTCGCGGCGGCGCGGCCCGGGACGGGCGCCGGCGAGGCGGCTGGGGCGGAGAAGTGTGACGGGGGGCGGTGGGGACATCAGTGCATCAATACTCGCATTGGATCCTTATTGCGAACAAATTGCAATTGACCTTGTTCCGCTCCGGCGATAACCGATGCGTCAATAATCGACCACCAGTCGATTTATACAGATGAGGGCGGTTCGGCAATGTCGGGCGAAGGGGTGGATACGGAATACGGGCCAGCGGAGCATGGGCCAGTGGGGCACGCGGCAGGCGAACCCGCGCCGCGCTCGCAGAAGCGCGCGGCGGTGATCGTCGTGATCGCGGTGATCGCGATCTTCGCGCTGCTGTTCGGTTGGCGCATGTGGCGCAATTCCGCGCCGCCGCCGCCCGCACCGCCGCCGACCGCGGTGGTCGCCGCCGTGGTCAATCCCACCAGCGTGCCGTCTTCGCTCGAGGCCGTCGGTTCGCTGCGCGCAGTGCGCGAGGTCATGCTCGCGCCCGAAGTCGCCGGCCGCGTCTCGCGGATCGCTTTCTCGGGCGGACAATATGTCGGCGCCGGCGCGACGCTCGTGCAGCTCTATGACGGCCCCGAGCGCGCCGATCGCCAGGCCGCGGCAGCCAAGGCCGAATTCGCGCGGCTCCAGCTCTCGCGCGCACGCCAGCTCGTGACGACCGGCGCGGAATCGCGCGAAGTCGTGCAGCAGCGCCAGGCCGAATACGACCAGGCGATTGCCGCCGTCCGCCAGCTCGACGCCCGGCTCGTCCAGAAGCGCGTAGCCGCGCCGTTCTCGGGCCAGATCGGCGTGCGTCAGATCAATCCCGGCCAATATCTGAACCCCGGCGACAAGGTCGCCTCGCTGACCGCGCTCGACGAGCTGTTCGTCGACTTCACCGTGCCGCAGCAGGAACTGGCCAAGCTCCAGCCCGGCCGCGAGGTGCGCGTGACTTCGGATGCCTTCCCCGGCCGTGTGTTCACCGCGCGCGTCACCACGATCGAGCCGCGCGTCGACGAGGCGAGCCGCAACATCTGGGTCCAGGCGACCCTGGCCAATCCCGACCGCGCGCTGCGCCCAGGCATGTACATCACTGCGGCGCTGACCTTGGATCCGATCGCGGGCGCGCTGGTCGTACCGGTCACGGCGATCATGACTTCGGCCCAGGGTGACAGCGTCATGGCGATCCGCGGGGGCAACGCGCACAAGGAAGGCAAGGCCGAGCCGGTCGCGGTCAAGACCGGGCGCCGCTTCGGCAATTCGGTGGTGGTTACCAGCGGGCTCAAGGCCGGCGACGTCGTCGTCACCGAAGGCCAGCTTCGCGTCCAGCCCGGGGCCGATCTCAAGGTGTCGAAGCTGATCCCGGCCAGCGGAGAGTAAGGCGCGTGCAGTTCACCGACCGCTTCATCCGCAGCCCGATCCTGGCGATCGTCGTCAGCCTGCTGATCCTTCTGGTCGGCGGCGCGTCGATGTTCATGCTCAACACGCGCGAATATCCGAACATGGAAAGCGCGACGATCGTCGTGACCACCTCCTATCCGGGCGCGACGCAAGAGGTGATGCAGGGCTTCGTCACCACGCCGATCAGCCAGGCGATCGCCACGGCAAACGGCATCGAATACCTGACCTCGACCTCCAGCCAGGGCATGTCCACGGTCAACGCCAAGCTCGTGCTCAACGCCAATGCCGACCGGTCGATGACCGAGATCCTGGCGCGCGTGCAGCAGGTCAAGAACCGCCTGCCGCCGGGCGCGACCGACCCGGTGATCAACAAGATCACCGACGGCGTCGCTGCCGTGCAGTACATCACCTTCCAGAATCCCAAGCTGACGATCCCGCAGCTGACCGACTTCGCCAGCCGCGTCGCCGAGCCGCTGTTCACCTCGGTCGCCGGGGTCGGCAAGGTCGAGATGGGCGGCCAGCAGGTGCTGGCCATGCGCATCTGGCTCGACCCCGACAAGCTGACCGCGCGCGGCATCTCGGCGGGCGAGGTGGCGCAGGCGCTGCGCGCGAACAACGTCCAGTCGGCGCCGGGCCAGCTCAAGGGCGCGCGCACGGCGATCAACATCACCGCCTCGACCGACCTGCGCGGCGTCGACGATTTCAAGAACATGGTCATCAAGACCACGGGTTCCTCGATCGTGCGGCTATCCGACGTCGCGACGATCGAGATCGGCGGTCAGAACTACGACAGCAACGCGATGAGCAGCGGCAAGCCCGCGGTGTTCATCGCGATCTCGCCGACACCCGACGGCAACCCGCTCGAGATCGTCAAGGCGGTCAACGCGCTGCTGCCCGGGATCGAGCGCGTCGCCCCGCCGGGTACCAAGGTGTTCAACCAGTTCGACGTCGCCCACTTCGTCAACGCCTCGATCGAGGAAGTGCAGTCGACCTTGATCGAGGCGATCGTCATCGTCGTCATCGTCATCTTCCTGTTCCTCGGCTCGTTCCGCGCGGTGATCATCCCGGTGGTGACGATCCCGCTGTCGCTGGTCGGCACGGCGGCGCTGATGCTGATGTTCGGCTTCTCGCTGAACTTGCTGACCCTGCTGGCGATGGTCCTGGCGATCGGTCTCGTCGTCGACGACGCGATCGTCGTGGTCGAGAACATCCACCGCCACATCGAGGAGGGGCTGACCCCGATCAAGGCGGCGCTCGTCGGCGCGCGCGAGATCGTCGGGCCGGTGATCGCGATGACGATCACCCTGGCCGCGGTCTATACGCCGATCGGCCTGATGGGCGGCCTGACCGGCGCGCTGTTCCGCGAATTCGCCTTCACCCTGGCAGGATCGGTGATCGTCTCTGGTGTCGTCGCGCTGACCCTGTCACCGATGATGAGCTCCTACCTGCTCAACGCGAACCTCTCCGAAGGCAAGCTCTCGCAGAAGATCGAGCACAACATGCAGCGCCTGACCGAGCGCTATTCGCGGCTGCTCGACAAGACGCTGGCGATCCGCGGTGCGGTGATGATCGCCGGGCTCGCGGTGCTGGCCGGCATCGTCATCCTGTTCACCGGCGCGCAGCGCGAGCTGGCGCCTGAAGAGGACCAGGGCGTCATCTTCACCCAGCTCAAGGGGCCGCAGTACGCGAGCGTCGACTATACCGCGCGCTATGCCAGCGGCATGGACGCGATCTTCCACGAGCAGAAGGAATACCGCTCGTCGTGGTTCGGCTCGGGTCCGGGCAACACCGGCTTCGGCGGCATCATCCTCAAGGACTGGGACCAGCGCGACCGCAGCGCCGCGCAGATCCAGGCCGAGCTCAACCAGAAGGGTTCGGGCCTGACCGGCGTCTTCGCCGCGGTGTTCCAGCCGCCCTCGCTGCCTGCGGGTTCCGGCGGTCTGCCCGTGCAGATGGTCATCCGCTCGTCGGCCGACTTCAACGAGCTCTACCAGACGATGGAGGGCATCAAGGGTGCGGCCTGGGGCTCGGGCCTGTTCGCCTTTGTCGACAGCGACCTTGCCTTCGACAGCCCCGAGGCGCGGATCACGATCGACCGCGCCAAGGCCGGCGAGCTCGGCGTGACGATGGACGACATTTCGAACACCCTGGCGACCCTGGTGGGCGAGAACTACGTCAACCGCTTCAACTATTACGACCGCTCCTACGACGTCATTGCCCAGGTCCCGCAGGACCGCCGCCTGACGCCGGACTCGATCGGCCGTTTCTACGTCAAGGCGCAGTCGGGCCAGCTGATCCCGCTGTCGACCGTGGTCAGGGTCGACATGCGCCCGCAAGCCAACATGCTGCCGCAGTACAACCAGATGAACTCGGTAACGCTCTCGGCGATCATGGCGCCGGGCACGACGATGGGCCAGGCCGTGGCCTTCCTGCAATCGCAGAAGCTGCCCGCGGGCTTCGAGGTCGACTGGCTGTCGGACAGCCGGCAATATGTCTACGAAGGCAATGCCCTGACCGTGTCGTTCGGCTTCGCGCTGGTCGTTATCTTCCTCGTGCTCGCCGCGCAGTTCGAAAGCTTCCGCGATCCGCTGGTGATCCTGGTGACCGTGCCGCTGGCGGTCTGCGGCGCGCTGATCCCGCTCTACCTCGGCTTCACCACGCTCAACATCTACACGCAGATCGGTCTCGTCACGCTGATCGGCCTGATCTCGAAGCACGGCATCCTGATGGTCTCTTTCGCCAACGAGATGCAGCACAACGAAGGGTTGAGCCGGGTCGACGCGATCCGCAAGGCCGCCGCGGTGCGTATGCGGCCGGTGCTGATGACCACGGCGGCGATGGTCGCGGGCCTGATCCCGCTGATCTTCGCGGCGGGCGCGGGTGCCTCGAGCCGCTTCGCGATCGGCATCGTCGTGGTCATGGGCATGTTGATCGGCACGCTGTTCACCCTGTTCGTGCTGCCCACGGTCTACAGCTTCATCGCGCGCGACCACAGCGCCGCGGCTGACAGCGAACGCTCGAAGACGACGGTCGGGCCGGAGGACTTCTCGCATGCGTAAGCTCGCCGCGATCCTGCTGCCGCTGCTCGCTTCCGCCTGCGCGGTCGGACCCGACTACAAGCGCCCGACCACGCCGCCGCCGGCCGCCGCGACCTTCCAGACCGTCGCGCCCGGGCTGTCGAGCGCGCCGGCCGAAGACAAGTGGTGGCGGCTCTACGACGATCCCGCGCTCGACACGCTGGTCCAGCGCGCGCTCGCGGCCAATACCGACCTGCGCGCCGCGCGCGCCAATCTCGAACGCGCCCAAGCCGTGCTGCGCGAGGCGCGCGCCAACCGGCTGCCGCAGGGGCAGACCACGGGCTCGGCGCAATATGGCAATTCGGGCGGTTTCGTCGGCCAGGGCGGGCGCTCGTCCGAATGGATCTACAACGGCGGCATCAACGTCGAGTGGGAGTTCGACCTGTTCGGCCGGCTCAGCCGCACGATCGAGGCCGCGCGGGCCGATGCCCAGAGCACGGCGGCGACGCGCGATCGCGTGGCGCTGACCGTCGCGGCCGAGACCGCGCGCGCCTATGTCGATGCCTGCGCCCTGGCCGAAAGCATCGCGGTCGCGCGCAGCTCGGCCGACATCGCCCAGCGCCAGCTCGGCCTGATCGACCAGCGCGTGCGTGCGGGCGCGGCGGCCCGGCTCGACAGCGAGCGATCGGCGACGACGCTGGCGAACATCCGCGCCGAGCTGCCGACGCTCGAAGGCCGGCGCCGCGTGTCGCTGTTCGAGCTGGCCGTGCTGCTCGGCCTGACTCCGGCCGAAGTGCCGGCCGAAGCCCAGGCCTGCGCGCGGGCGCCCAAGGTGCTCCAGCCGATCCCGGTCGGCGATGGCCAGGCGCTGATCGCGCGCCGCCCCGACGTGCGCGAGGCCGAGCGTAAGCTCGCCGCCGACACGGCGCGGATCGGCGTGACCACGGCCGAGCTCTATCCGAAGATCTCGCTCGGCGGTTCGGGCAATTTCTTCCGCAACGGCCAGGTCCAGGGTTCGGATTCGTTCACCTTCGGCATCGGCCCGCTGCTGTCGTGGTCGTTCCCGAGCATTCTCGCGGGGCGCACGCGGATCGACCAGGCCGAGGCGACGACGCGCGCTTCGCTCGCCGCCTTCGACGGGGCGGTGCTGACCGCGCTCAAGGAGGCCGAACAGGCGCTGTCCAGCTATGCCGCAGAGACCGAGCGGAACCAGCGGCTGCGCGAGGCGGTGAGCCACGCCGATGCCGCGTTCCGCCTGTCCGACCAGCGCTATCGCGCGGGTTCGATCGGGTTGCTCGACCAGCTCGACGCCCAGCGCGAGCTGATCACCGCGCGCTCTGCGCTGGCGGCTTCGGACCAGCAGCTGGGTTCGCTGCGGGTCGACCTGTTCAAGGCGCTCGGCGGCGGCTGGGCCGACCTGCCGCCCGAGGCGCCGCGCCGCGACTAGAGCGCGATTTCGCGGGTCACGCCGATCGCTCCGAGGAAGGCGGGATCGTGGCTGACCGCGAGGATCGCGCCGTCGTAGCCGCGCAGCGCGGCTTCGATCACCTCGAGCGATTCGATGTCGAGGTGGTTGGTCGGTTCGTCGAGCAGGAGCATCTGCGGCACCGGCGCGGTTGACAGCACACAGGCCATGCCGGCGCGCAGCATTTCGCCGCCGGAGAGCACTGAAACGGGCTTTTCGGCATCCAGGTTGCGGAAGGCGAAGCGCGCGAGCGCGGCGCGGGCCTGGTTGTCGGTCAGCGTGGGGTTGAGCCGGCGCATGTTGTTGATAATCGAGGTATTCCGGTCGAGTAGCGCGACCTGCTGATCGAGCAGGACCATGCGTTCGGACGCCGACTTGACGGCTCCTTCGCTGGCCGCATTCGCGCCGCATAGCAGGCGCAGCAGGCTGCTCTTGCCCGCACCGTTGCGGCCGGTGACCGCAATCCGCTCGGGCCCGGTGATCGTGAAGGAAAGCCCGTCGATCACGCGGCGGCCACCGACGTCCCAAGAGACGCGATCGCAATCGACCAGCACGCGATTGGCGGGCAGGCCCGACGAGGGAAGGTCGATCGTCAGCGGCGTGACGACCTCGACCCGCGCCTTGGCCGCGTCGAGCGCGGCTTGGCTTTCGGCATCGCGTTGCCCGGCGAGTGCCGCGCCGCGCGCGGCGGTGTTTTCGGCGCGCTCCTTCTGGCGGCCGAGCAGGATCTTGGGCGCCGAACCGCTGCCGGCATAGGACCGCCCGGCCTTGTCGCGCCGCGCCTGGCGTTCGCGCGCGACCTGCGCCTCGCGCGCCTGGCTGCGGACCTGGCGTTCGGCACGGTCGAGTTCGCCCTCGGCGGCTGCGCGCGCGGCGTCGCGCGCCTCGACATAGGCCGACCAGCCGCCGCCGTGGACGGTGACGCCCGTGGGCGAGAGCGCGACGATCCGGTCCATATGTTCGAGCAGCGCGCGGTCGTGGCTGGCGACGATCGCGCCGCCGCGCCAGCCGGCGAGCAGTTCGGCGATCGCCGCGCGGCCCTCGGCGTCGAGGTTGTTGGTCGGCTCGTCGAGCAGCAGCAGGTCGGGCGGATCGATCAGCAGCCGCGCCACGCCGATGCGCGTGCGCTCGCCGCCGCTGAAGCTGGCGAGCGGGCGGTCGAGCGCCACCGACGAAAGGCCGGCCTGGGCGAAGGCCTCGTCGATGCGTGCGGGCAGGGTCCAGTCGGCAAGGTCGAAGTCGGGTTCGTCGGCCGCGCCCTGTTCGATCCGGTCGAGCCGGGCGAGCGCGGGGGCGATGTCGAGCGCTTCGGCGACCTTGACCTCATCGGCGAGCAGCGCCTGGCGCAGCATGGCGGTGGTGCCCGATCGCGTGATCGTGCCCGCGCTGGGCGCGAGCTCGCCCGCGATCATGCGCAGCAGGGTCGACTTGCCCGCGCCGTTGCGGCCGACGAGGCCGGTACGTTCGGCGCCGAAGCTCAGCGACAGGTCTGAAAACAGGGTCTTGCCCGACGGCGTCGCAGCCGCGACCGAGGCGAGGGTGAGGAAAGCAGGCATGGATAGGCACCGGAGAAAACAAAGGGACGGGCTGGTTCAGCGCGTCTTCCGGTCCATTCCATCCTCCTGTGCCCTGCCGACAGGGTGCCGGCGCGAGGGTTATATAGGGCACCCTGAGCGTGACTGCAAATCGTCGCCTAACAGCCAATCCGTCGCCCCTGCCTGCGCAGGGGCGACGGATTTTTAGGCGGCGAGGATGGCCAAAGCCTTCCTCAATCCTGCTCCAGGTCGAACAGGTCGCGATACTGGCGCGGTTGCGAGCGCAGGTATTGCGGCGGCGCCTTGACGCTGGCGCCGAGGTGCGCGGCGGCGTGCCAGGGCCAGCGCGGATCATAGAGAATGCCGCGCGCCAGTGCGATCGCGTCGGCATCGCCGGTGGCGACGATCGCCTCGGCCTGCTCGAACTCGGTGATCAGGCCGACCGCGACCACGGGCATGGTCACCGCCTGCTTGACCGCGCGCGCCAGGGGGACCTGATAGCTGGGGCCGACGGGGATCTGCTGGTGATGCGCGAGCCCGCCGCTCGAGACGTGGATCGCCGCGCAGCCGCGGGCTTCGAGCGCCTGGGCGAGCGCCACCGTCTGTTCGACGTCCCAGCCGCCCTCGGCCCAGTCGGTGCCCGAGACGCGGACGGTGACGGGCTTGTCGGCGGGGAAGGCGGCGCGCACCGCGTCGAACACTTCGAGCGGGAAGCGCAGGCGGTTTTCGAGGCTGCCGCCATATTCGTCCTCGCGCCGGTTCGACAGCGGCGAGAGGAATTCGTGGAGCAGGTAGCCGTGCGCCATGTGGATCTGCACCGCATCGAGCCCGATCCGCGCCGCACGCCGGGCCGCGGCGGCGAAGGCCTCGCGGATCGCATCGAGGCCCGCGCGGTCGAGTGCGAGCGGCGGAACTTCGCCCTCCTCGAAAGCCAGCGCCGAGGGGGCGACGGTCTGCCAGCCGTTGGCGTGATCGGGGGCGAGCTGCTTGCCGCCGTGCCAGGGCAGGTCGGTCGAGGCCTTGCGCCCGGCATGGGCGAGCTGGATCGCGATCGGCATGTCGGACCACTTGCGGACGCTGGCGAGGACATCGGCCATAGCCGCTTCGGTCGCGTCGTCCCACAGCCCGACGTCGGCATAGGAGATGCGGCCTTCGGGCAGGACCGCGGTCGCCTCGATCGTCAGCAGCGCCGCGCCCGAGAGCGCGAGCTGGCCGAGATGGATCGTGTGCCAGTCGGTCATGCGGCCGTCGACCGCCGAATACTGGCACATCGGCGCGATGACGATGCGGTTGGCCAGGGTCTGGTCGCCCACGGTCAGGGGCTCGAATAGACGGGGGGTGGGCACCGTGCCTCCTAGGTCAAAGGGTTCGGCACGGCAGGATGCTCGCGAGCCGATGCGTGGGCCGGTTGGCCGTGCTCGGAAAAGCTGGCGAGGATCGGCCGGAATACAAGCGCCGGCGCGCGCAGGGGGACCGAAAGAAAATCTGGTCCCGACGATAGTTGGAGAGGGGTCGCCTCGGTGGCCGCCCCTCTCCGAACTCGTCGTGCCTTGTGAAAGCTGAGGTTTCGCAAGGCAGCTTCGCGCTCCGCCCGCAAGGGGGATGCGCGAAGTGAAGGGCTTAGCCGTTCAGCTTGTCCTTGACCGCCTTGGCAGCGGCGAAGGTCAGCTTCTTCGAAGCAGCGATCTGCATCGCGGCGCCGGTTGCCGGGTTACGGCCTTCGCGAGCCGGGCTGTCCTTGACCTTGAACTTGCCGAAACCGTTCAGCGAGACTTCCTCACCCTTGCTGGCAGCCGTGGCGATCGCGGCGAAAACGCCGTCGACGTACTTGCGGGCATCGGCCTTGGTGATGCCGTGCTCGGCAGCGAGGCTGTCGGCGATGTCGTTGTTGTTCATGTTGATCGGTTTCCCTTCAGTGATGAGGCGCGCCCGCTAGACGAGGAAGTTGGCAATTTCCAGTGCCAACCGCCCAGAATCGTACTGTTTCCGCCATAGCGGGGCGGGATCGGTATCGTCCTATCTCGGCTCCCCTCACCGGATCCGAAGCGGACGATTGCGATCGACTAGCATCACGCGCGGCCGAAGCAAATCGCAAGAAGCAGGTTTTCTGCGAGTTTTCGGTAGGGAAAAGCCCCAAACGAGGCGTTTTTGCGCTGTCCGGCATGCGATCAGTCGTTGCGCGGGGTCAGGCCGCGCGTCAGCAGCCGCGTGAGAAAGGCCGCATAGTCGCCCGCGCCGCGCTGCGGCAGTCCGCGGGGGCGGTCGTCGTCGGGCCTCAGGCCTTCCGCAAAAATCAGCTGGATTGTCGCTCGCGCCGTGGCCTCGACATCGTCGATTGCCAGTTCGCCGCTGGTTTTCGCCCGGACGAGGAGCGTAGCCAACGGCACGAAGAAGATCTTGCGCGTCGCATCGAGCATCTCGGTCTTGAGCGCGGCGAAATAGCCGTGATCGCGGCGCAACAGGCGTTGCATTGCCTGCGATGCCGGGCGCGCGATCGCGGCGAGGGCGGCCTCGATATAGTGCTGCAACTGCTCCTCGGCCGTCCCCGTCTCGTCGTAGCCGAGCGCCTCGGCGTTCATCAGCAGCGCGCGGATGACGTCGCGGAACAGGGCCTCCTTGTTCGGATGGCGTGCGTAGAGCGACTTGCGCGAGATGCCCGCGGCCTGCGCCACCGCGTGCATCGTCGCGGCCTCGCCATGTTCGAGCAGGACCTGGAGCGTCGCGTCGCGGATCGCGCGGTCGATCTCCGCGATTTCGGTGCGTTTCGGCCGGCCTTTGCCGCGTGCCCCCTCGGTCATTTCGTTCCCCGTGTGACCAGTCCCTGTGTCACCAGTCGCTTCCAGCACGTCGGTCGAGTTTAGACAGGCCTGTCGATAAAAGAAACACTATTGTGTATTTAAAATCGGCCTGCTAGTCGAGCGGCCCTACTGGGACGGATCGATTTTCCCGCCGATGACGCCGCCGCGATATCTTGTCCCCGTTCTGTTCGTCGGCCTCGCCGTGATGACCGGATGCGCCCCCTCGGTGCATTTGCCGCCGCCCGACACGCAGCTGCCGGCCGCTTTCGAGAAGCCATCCACCGTGGTGCCTGCCGATGCGATCGTGCTCGATCATTGGTGGGACGGCTTCGCCGATCCGCAGCTTTCGGGGCTGGTCGCCACTGCGCTCGACCGCAGCACCACGGCGCGGCTCGCCTATGCGCGGATCGTCGAGGCGCGCGCGACGCGGCGCCAGAGCCGCGCAACGACGCTTCCCACGGGCAGCTTTTCCGCCACGGCGACCGAGCAGGGCAGCGAGCGGCTGTGGGGCAACGGCCTGTCGCAGGATGGCAGCGAGGCCTATCAGGCGACCTTCTACCCGAGCTGGGAAATCGACCTGTTCGGCCGGCTCGGCGCGATCCGCGAACGCGCCGATCTCGACTATCGTGCTGCCGCGCTCGATTTCCACGGTGCGCGGCTGGCCCTGGCCGGAGACGTCGCGGCGGCGCTGTTCCAGGCGCGGTTCCTCGCGGTCCAGCTGGCCAATGCGCGCGAGACCCTGGGCATCGCCCGCGATCTGGCGCGGACCGGCGATCTCGGCCAGGCGCGCGGGCTGACCTCGGGCCAGGACGCGGCGCGGCTCCAGGCCGATCTTGCCAGCGCCGAGGGCGAGGTGACCCGGCTCGAGGCCGAGCTGCGCGCCGCCAAGCGTTCGCTGCTGATCCTGATCGGCGATCCCGCCGCGGCCACCGACACGCTGGCGATCGAGGCCGCGCTGGCCGCGCCGCCGAGCCTGCCCGCGGCGACGCCGGGCCTGCTGCTCGCGCGGCGTCCCGACGTGCGCCGCGCCGAACTGGCGCTGGCCTCGGCCGCGCGGACGATCGAGATCGACCGGCTGGCGCTGTTCCCGCGCTTCTCGATCCAGCCCGGCGCCGTGCTCAACGCCACCGATGCCGGCGGCACCGGGCTCTGGTCGATTGCGGCGGGCATGACCCTGCCGATCCTCGACCGCGCGCGCCTGCTCGCGACCTTGCGGATCAGCGAGGCGCGCGGGCAGCAGGCGGTGGTCAGCTACGAGCGCGCGGTGCAGACGGCTTTCGGCGAGGCCGAGAACGCGTTGACCCGCGTCGAGGCGGGGCGCCGGCGGATCGCCCAGCTCGCGCGGGCGACCGACCAGGCGCGCTTCGCCTTCGACGCCGCGCGGCGCGGCTATGCGGCGGGACTGACCGATCTCACCACCCTGCTGCAGGCGCAGCGCGTCTGGCTGCAGAACCGCGTGACCCTGAACGCCGCGCAGTTCGGCCTGTTGTCGGACACGGTCACCGCGGTGCGGGCGCTCGGCGGCGGCTGGGATCCGCAGGCTGATCTCGGCGCACAGGCGCCGCTACCGTCTTCCCCTACTTCGGAAGCTCCCTGATGCATCGTCTTGCTCTCCCCGTTCTGGTCCTGGCAGGCGCGCTGGCGCTTTCTGGTTGCGGCAAGAAGGATGCCGAGGCGAACAAGCGCCCGCCGCTGCAGACGGTCACCGTCGCCGCCGCCGCAAGGCGCGACGTCTCGGGCGCGCTGACCGCCTCGGGCCGATTGATCCCGCGCGAGGAGATGGCCGTCGCGGCCGATCTCAACGGCTACCGCGTCGCGCGTGTCACGGTCGAGGAAGGCGCCTATGTGCGCCGCGGCGCGGTGCTGGCCGTGCTCGACGACAGCCTGCTGCGCTCGCAGATCGATCAGGTCCGCGCGACCCTGGCACAGCAGCAGGTCGCGGCCGAGCAGGCGGCGGTGCAGGCGGGCCGGGTCGACGGGCTCGACAACCAGGGCGTGCTGTCGAAGGAGGCGATCGACAACCGCCGCTTCGCCGTGCGCTCGAGCCGCGCCGCCGCGGCGGCGACGCGCGCGCAGCTCAACGACCTGCTGACCCGCCAGAACCACCTGCAGATCCGCGCGCCCGACGACGGCGTGATCCTCGAACGCACGGTGCGACCGGGCGACACCTCGAGCAGCGGCAGCGCGATGTTCCGCATGGCGCGCGACAGCGAGATCGAGCTCTATGCCGAACTGCCCGAGAGCGACGTCGCGCGCATCTCGGTCGGCGATCCGGCCGAGGTCGTGCTCGCCTCGGGCCGCAAGCTGACGGGGCAGGTGCGGCTGATCGGCATGAGAGTCGACGCCCAGACCGGGCTGTCGATCGCGCGCATCGCGCTGCCGCGCGATCCCGAGCTGCGCCAGGGCGGCTTTGCCCAGGCGCGCTTCACGCGGACCTTCTCGGTGCTCGCCGTGCCCGAGGCCGCGGTCCACTTCGACGCCGATGGCGCCTCGGTCCAGGTGGTCGATGCCAAGGACCGCGTCAGCCGGCTGCGCGTGCGCACCGGCCGCCGCGCGCAGGGGCTGGTGGAGATCGTCTCGGGCCTGGCCGAAGGCCAGCGCGTCGCGGTCAAGGGCAGCGCCTTCGTGCTCAACGGTGACCAGGTGAAGGTCACCCAATGAAGATCTCGGCCTGGGCGATCCGCAACCCGATCCCGGTTGTCCTGCTGTTCATCATCCTGACCCTGTCGGGCTCGGTCGCGTTCCTGCGGATGCCGATCAAGCAGTTCCCCAACGTCCAGCTGCCGATCGTCACGGTCACCGTCACCCAGGCCGGCGCGGCGCCGACCGAGATGGAGAACCAGATCACCCGGCCGATCGAGAACGCGCTGACCGGCGTGGCCGGGATCAAGAACGTCAGCTCGACCGTGACCACGGGCAGTTCGAGCACGACGCTCGAATTCGAGCTCGGCACCGACCTGCAGAAGGCGGTCGACGACGTGCGCACGATCGTCGAGCGCACCCGCGTGCAATTGCCCTCGGGCATCGATCCACCCTCGGTCCAGCGGCTCGACCTCGATTCGGCGCCGGTCATGACCTATGCGGTCTCCGCGCCGGCGATGGGCGAGACCGAGCTCGCCTGGTTCATCGACAACGACGTCGCGCGCGTGCTCCAGGCGCAGAGCGGCGTGGCGCAGGTCTCGCGGATCGGCGGCGCCGCGCGCGAGATCGTCGTCGTGCTCGATCCCGAGCGCATGGCCGCGCTCGACATCAACGCGGCGCAGGTCAACGCGGCGATGGCTGCGTTCCACAGCGACAATCCCGGCGGCCGCGCGACGATCGGCGCGGTCGAGCAGACGATCCGCGTGATCGGCTCGGCGCAGGACGTCGCCGCGATCCGCGACCTGACGATTCCCGTCCAGGGCCGCTACGTGCGGCTGTCCGACATCGCCGAGGTCGGCGACGGCAAGGGCGAGGTGCGCGGCTTCGCGCGGCTCAACGGGCGCCCGGTGGTGGCGATCCAGATCTCGAAGACGAGCAATGCCAGCGACGTCACGGTCGACAACGCGGTCAAGGCCGGCGTCGCCCAGCTCGCCAAGGCGCATCCGGGGGTGACCTTCACCGAGATCGTCTCGACCGCCGACCAGACCCGCCGTGCCTTCCACGCGACGCTCGACGTGCTGGTCGAGGGCATCGTCCTCGCCATTGTCGTGGTCTACCTGTTCCTGCGCGACTGGCGCGCGACGGCGATCGCGGCGACGGCCATGCCTTTGTCGCTGATCCCGACCTTCATCTTCATGGCGGCGATGGGCTTCAGCCTCAACGGCCTGACCCTGCTGGCGCTGACCCTGGTGATCGGCATCCTCGTCGACGACGCGATCGTCGAGATCGAGAACATCGAGAAGCGCATCGAGCGCGGAGAATCACCCTATCGCGCCGCGCTGATCGGCGCCGATTCGATCGGCCTCGCGGTGATCGCCACCACCGCGACGATCATCGCGGTCTTCGCGCCGGTCTCGGCGATCCCCGGCGAGATCGGCCAGTTCTTCAAGGAATTCGGCCTGACCGTCGCCGCCGCGGTGACCTTCTCGCTGGTCGTCGCGCGCCTGCTGACGCCGGTCATGGCCGCCTATTTCCTGATCCCGCACGACCAGCGCGATTCGCACAGCACGGGCGGCGGGCTCCATCCCAAGCACAAGCGCCTGCTCGACTGGGCGCTGGCGCGACCCTGGACCTGCACCGCGATCGGCGGCGGGCTTTTCGTCCTGGCGCTGGTGCTCGGCGCGACGCTGCCGTTCGGCTTCCAGGCCGTGCCCAATCGCAATTACGTCTACGTCGCGATCGAGGGCGCGCCCGGCGCCACGCGCGAGGACATGAGCGAGGCCGTGCAGAAGGCGACGCGGATGATCGAGCGCGAGCCCGACGTGGTCTCGGTCTTCGCCCAGGTCGGCTCGACCAGCGGCTCGTTCGGCGGCGCCGGTTCGGACCTGCGCACCGGCACCCTGACCGTCGTGCTCAAGCACGACCGCGAACACACGTCCGAGCAGTTCCAGGCGCTGATCGGCCCCAAGCTGCGCGAGATCCCCGAGGCGCGGTTCTACAACCAGGGCAATTTCGGCCAGGCCGCCGTGTCGGTCGTGCTCGCCGGCCAGGATGGCGCCGCGCTCGAACGCGTGCAGATGCAATTGCTGCGCGAGATGCGCGGGTTGAAGTCGGTCTCCGACCCGCGGCCGAGCCCTTCGGCACCGGGGCCGGAGCTGATCGTCACGCCGCGCCCGGCCGAAGCGGCGCGGCTCAACGTCGACAGCCGGGCGCTGGCCAACGTGCTGCGCATCGCCACGATCGGCGACATCGACGCGACCGTCGCCAAGTATCCCGCGGGCGAGCAGCTCCTGCCGATCCGCGTCCGCCTGCCCGAGAACGCGCGCGACGATCTCGACACGATCGCCCAGTTGCGCGTGCCCACGCTCGATGGCCGGACGACGCCGCTGTCGAGCGTCGCCGACTTCCGCTTCCAGTCGGGGCCGGGCCGCATCGTCCGGTTCGACCGCGAGCGCCGGGTCGCGGTCGACGCCGATCTCGCGGTCGGCGCGGTGATCGGCACGACCCTGGAGGAAGTCCGCAAGCTGCCGACGATGCGCAACCTGCCCAAGGGCGTGCACGAGGCGAACCAGGGCGTGAACCAGCAGCTCGGCGAGCTCGTCATCGGCTTCGCCCTCGCGCTGGTCGCCGGCATCGGCCTGACCTTCACCGTGCTCGTCCTGCTGTTCCGCGGTTTCTTCAAGCCGATCGTGATCATGGGCGCGCTGCCGCTGTCGATGGTCGGGGCCTTCGCCGCGCTCAAGCTCGGCGGCTTCGCGCTCGAACTGCCCGTCTTCATCGGCTTCCTGATGCTGATGGGGCTCTGCGCGAAGAACTCGATCCTGCTCGTCGAGTTCGCGATCGAGGCCGAGCGCGCGGGCGCCTCGATGCGCGACGCGCTGATGGAAGCCTGCGCCCAGCGCACGCGGCCGATCATCATGACCTCGGTGGCGATGATCGCGGGCATGCTGCCCACGGCCTTCGCCGTCAGCGAAGGCTCCGAATCGCGTCAGCCGATGGCCGTCGCGGTGATCGGCGGCATGCTGACCTCGACCGCGCTGTCGCTGTTCCTCGTGCCGGTGATCTACGAGATCATCGACACCTTCGAGATGCGCGTGCGCCCCAAGCTCGCGCGCTTCGTCACGCCCAAGCAGCCGGGCGACGACGATCCGCTGCCCGACGAGGCACCGGCTCATTGAGGGGGCCCCGAACCGTCGTCGGACCCACTGAGTTAAACCAAGGAGAAGACCTGAAATGCGTAAAGTCCTGATCACCGCCGCGCTGGCCTTGGCGCCCGTCCTCGCCCAGCCGGTTCTCGCCGCCGAGCCGGCCGCGCCTGCCGCTGCCAAGCTTTCGGTCGAAACCACCGATCTCGGCACGCTGCTCGACGATGCCGGTTCCAAGGCCGTGCTGGCCAAGCACATCCCCGATCTGATCGCCAACGAGCAGATCTCCATGGCGCGCGGCATGACGCTCAAGCAGCTCCAGGGCTTCGCCGGCGACGCGCTGACCGACGCCAAGCTCGCCGCGATCCAGGCCGATCTCGACAAGCTGCACAGCCACTGATCGCGATGGCAAGTGCGGGGGCCTTTTTGCGGTCCCCGCGCTTGTCTCGCACTGCGATTTCCACGGTGCCGGCGCAATCGGGTTAGACCTCGCCGACGCTTGATGGCAGTAACCGCCGCCATGCAGGCCCACCGGCACCTCGTACTGGCTGTTTCCGCCGCGCTCCTGGCGCCGGGGATCGCCCATGCCCAGCTGGTGAGCATCGAGCCGATCGCCCCGGTCGAGGAGACCGACCGGATCGAGATCGAACCCGTGCCGACCGCGGCCGATGCCATCTGGATGGCCGGATTGCAGGGGGGCCTGATCGATCGCGACGGCGGCGCCAACAGCCCCTATGCCACATTCTCGCTGACCCGTTACCGCCAGCAGACCTATCTGCGCGCAGCCCTGACCGTCTATCGCAGCACCTTGCGCCAGGTGGATACGCCGCTGCCATCGACCTATTACATCGGTTCGATCGGCGCGGGCGGGAACTTCAACGACTGGGTGCTCGATGCCCATGTCAGCTATGGCCAGCAGCGCTATGGCCTGATCCGTACGGCGATGACCACGGTCAAGAGCGACTACGCCTCGACCAACTATGTCGCCGCCGGCGTCAGCCTGGGGCGCGTGATCCGGCCCGCGGCGCAGCTCTATCTGACGCCGACGGTCGAGATCGAATATGTCGACACCAAGTCGCTGCACCACGGCTTCGATCTCGGTCGGCCGGTCGAAATCGAGGTCGCCGAACACATCTGGACCGGCGCCGCGACCTTGCGGCTCGATCGCACCTTCGGCGCCTACGAGCAGAACTATTTCGGCATCGCCGCCTCGCACCATCGCACCAACACCGGCCTGACCCAGCTCTATCTGGCCTCGCCTGGGGGCATCGCGGTGGGCGGGGTGACGGACAGCGGCAAACCCTTTGCGCCGCCGCCCGAAGGGGGTGATGTCGTCGGCGGCGCACCGGCGGGCCTGGTGCTCGTGCGCACGCCCGACAACTGGCAGGAGCTCGAGGCTTCGGGTACGATCCAATTGAGCCGGCGACTCTGGCTCGACGGTCAGCTCCAGCGCAGCTTTGGTGCTATCGCCGGTGACAGCACCCGCGCGACCCTGGGCTTCCGGTTGCGCTTCTAGTGGGCTCCGTCGCCGGGTTTGAACACCTGTTCAATATCCGGGATTGACAGTCCCGGCGCGATCGACAAGGAAGCAAGAACGAGGCGCATTGGATACATTTTGGCGCCGGGTGAGGATTGAGATCATGGCACAGACGCTGGTCGGTAAAGTCGCGCTCGTAACGGGTGCATCCTCGGGAATCGGCGCGGGAACGGCGCTCGAACTGGCGCGTGCGGGCGCGACCGTCGCGCTTTCGGCGCGCCGTGCGGATCGGCTCGCCGAACTCGTCGCGCAGATCGAATCGCTCGGCGGGAAAGCTCTGGCGCTGCCCGGCGACGCCACGGTCGAGGCCGAGGCGATCAAGGCGGTCGAGGATACGGTCGCGGCGTTCGGCCGGATCGACATCCTGATCAATTCGGCCGGGGTCATGCAGGCCGGCGGCATCGAGGGCGTCGACATCGCCGAATATCGCCGCGTCTTCGACATCAACGTCTTCGCCACGCTCTATTCTTGGTCGGCGGCCGTGCCGCACATGCTCGCGCAGGGCGGCGGCGACATCATCAACATCACCTCGCTGGCCGGGCGCAAGGGCGGTCCGCAGACCAACGCCTATTCGGCGTCCAAGCACGCGGCCAATTCGATGACCGACGCCCTGCGTCAGGAACTCGGCGGCAAGAACGTCCGCGTCGCCTATCTGATGCCGGGCGCGACGAGCACCGAGGTCGCCTCGGGTATTTCGAACCCGAACTGGCGCGACGCCATCGCCGCGCATGTCGCCAAGGACGGCGCGGTGCAGCCGTCGGAGATCGGCGAGACGATCGTCTTCATGCTGTCGATGCCGCGGCATGTGAACATCGCCGAGATCACCGTGCGGCCGACGATCGACACGACCGCCTGATCGCCAAAGACGAAGACAAGACAAAGCCGGGGGCCGCAAGGTCGGATCGGATACCAAGGAGAGACGCTGTGGCTGGAAGACTCGACAACAAGATCGCCGTGATCACCGGCGCCGGTTCGGGCATGGGCAAGGCGATGGCCGAGCTGTTTTCGTCCGAGGGCGCGCAGGTCGTGCTCGCCGACATCAGCGGCAAGCAGGAAGAGGTCGCCGCGGCGCTCAATGCCCAGTTCCCGGTCAGCGGCGGCGGCTCGGGCGCCAATGCCGTGCGCGCCGTGGCCGTGCATTGCGACGTCTCGAACGAGGACGACGTCCAGGCCATGATCGCCACGGCTGAGAAGGAATTCGGCCGGCTCGACATCCTCTGCAACAATGCCGGCTTCGGCGGCCCGATGGCGCCGCTGCACAAGCAGACCAGCGAGATCTGGGACAAGGTCCACAGCACCAACATCAAGGGCGCCTGGCTGGGCATGAAGTACGGCATCATCTCGATGCTCAAGACCGGTGGCGGATCGATCGTGAACACCACTTCGGCCTCGGGCGTGGTCGGGTGGAAGCACCACTCGGTCTATGGCGCGGCCAAGGCCGGCGTGAACCAGCTGACCAAGACCGCGGCGCTCGACTATTCGGACAAGAACATCCGTATCAACGCGATCGCGCCGGGTACGATGTGGACGGGCCTGGTCGGCGCCTCGCAGACCCATGCCGAGCCGCCGTCGGACTTCCCCAAGCTCGCCGGCATCCCGCTCGACCGCTGGGGCCTGGCCAAGGACATCGCCAATGCCGCGCTGTTCCTCGCCAGCGACGAGGCGGCCTATGTCACCGGCGTGATCCTGCCGGTCGACGGCGGCTATTCGATCGGCTTCTCGGGCATGGGCGCCGAACGTCCGGGCATGACCTCGGTCAACGACGACGGCAGCTGATCTTGCCGGCTGATCTGGCTTAAATCCCCGAAACGGACCCACCCCGCGTTCGCGGTCGCCGCCGCGCGTGACCTGCTCGCCTGCGCAATGGCGAGCAGGAGGGTGGAACGTGAGCAAGTCCAGGGAAATCATCGAGCGCATTCAGCACGAGCTGGCGCGCCGGGGCTTCGATCCCGGCACGATCGACGGGATCAACGGTCCGCGAACGCGCGGCGCGATCCGGCGGTTCCAGGCCGCCTCGGGCCTGCTGGTCGATGGCATCGTCGGCCCGCACACGCTGGCCGCGCTGTTCGGCGCCACGACCCTGCCGGCGGTGGCTCCGGCCGACGATCCCGCGATGCCGTGGTTCCAGGAGGCGAGGCGGCTGATCGGCGTTCGCGAGGCGGTCGGACCGCGCAACAATCCGCTCATCCTCGACTGGGCGAACCAGGCCGGAATCGACTATGGGCAGGACGACAGACCGTGGTGCGGGCTGTTCACCGCCCATTGCATTTCGAGCACGCTGGTCGACGAGGCGCTGCCGAATAATCCGCTCGGTGCGCGCAACTGGTTGCGCTTCGGCGCGGCTTGCGAACCGCAGCTCGGTGCGGTGATCGTATTCTGGCGCGAGGATAGGGACAATAGCTGGGCGGGCCACGTCGGTTTCTATGCTGGCGAGGATGACGATGCCTATCACGTGCTTGGCGGCAACCAGGGCGACGCGGTTTCGATCACGCGGATCGCGCGGGCGCGCAAGCTCGGTACGCGCTGGCCGGCGACTGTGCCCGCGGGATCGGGCAGGCCGCTCAAGCTGGCGGCGGGCAAGACCTTCTTCTCGACCAACGAGGCCTGAGCTTCCGGCGATATTCGTTCTTTATTTGTTCTGATCGAGGGGTTACCTTCCGATCACGAATCGCAAGGAAGGGACGATCATGGAAGCGAAGGGCGGCTGTCATTGCGGGGCGATCAGCTATGCCGTTGCGGGCGAGCCCGTCTATCACGCGCTCTGCCACTGCAGCGATTGTCGTCGCGCGACCGGGGCGCCGGGTGTGTCCTGGGCCCTGTTCGCGCGCGAGGCGGTGACGATCGACGGCGCGCCCAAGGCCTATGCTTCGTCCGAGCTCGCACAGCGCCACTTCTGCGGCGATTGCGGAACGAGCCTGTTCTACACCAACGAAAGCGTGTTCCCCGGGCAGATCGACGTGCAGACCGCGACGCTCGATGTGCCCGATAGCTTGCCGCTGCAGTGCCACGTCCAGACGGCCGAGCGCATCGCCTGGATGGAGCATCCGCAGGACCTGCCGCAGTTCGAGCGCTATCCGGCGCCGCCGGCCTGAGCGGCGCTAGCGTAGCGCGTCGGTGCGTTGCCAGGCGGGGCGTGCGGTGACGCGATCGAGATAGCCGCGGATATTGGGCAGGGCGTCCAGATCGAAGCGTTCGGCTAAGCGCGGCAGCGCCATCATCACGTCGGCGGCGGTGAATTCGCTGCCGGCGAAATAGGGCGCTTCGCCGAGCCGGGCCTCGATCATCGCGACCACGCGCTCGCCGCGCGTGGGGCTGGGGCCCGCGGGAATGCCGGCGGCAGTGGTGACGTGCTCGATCATGAAGGCCGGCACCATCGAGCCGTTGGCGAAGTGGAACCAGAACAGATAGTCGGCGAAGTCCGCATGGTCGGCGCCGGGCATCAGGCGTCCGCCGGCGTGCTTGCGGCAGACATATTCGACGATTGCCCCCGATTCGCCGAGCGTGAGGGCGCCGTCCGTGATCACCGGCGCCGTGCCGAAGCGCGTCAGCGCCTTGTAGGGCGGCGGCGCGGCCATGCTCGGCTCGCGGTCGTAGGTCTCGAGCCGATAGGGCAGGCCCAGCTCCTCGCAGAGCCAGATCACGCGGTCGGATACCGATTGGCGCAGGTGGTGGATCGTCAGCATGGCGCTCTCCCTTGCCGCGACGATGCGCGCCGCCGCGACCGCCGACGATCCCCAAATGGTGAGGTCAGCGCAGATGTCCGGTGCCGATCCGGTGCGCGAGCGGGCGGCCCGCAGCGAAATCGTCGAGGCTGGCCAGGGTGGTCTCGGCGATCGCGGTCAGGGCCTCTTCGGTGAGGAAGGCCTGGTGGCCGGTGACGAGCACGTTGGGGAAGGTCAGCAGCCGCTGGAACAGGTCGTCCTGGACGATCGTGTCCGACAGGTCGCGGAAGAACAGGTCGCCCTCTTGCTCGTAGACGTCGAGCGCGACGCCGCCGATCGTGCCGCGCTTGAGCGCCTGGATCAGCGCTGCGGTGTCGATCAGCCCGCCGCGGCTGGTGTTGACCACGAGCAGGCCGGGGCGGACCGCGGCCAGGGTGGCGGCGTCGAGCAGGTGATGCGTCTCGGGGGTCAGCGGGCAGTGCAGGGTGACGACCTCGCTCTGCCGTAGCAGTTCGTCGCGCGGCACGTAGCGCACGCCGAGCGCGACGAGCTCGGGGTCCTCGACCAGATCGCTGGCCAGCACCTCGCAGCCGAAGCCCGCGCGCAAGGTCCGCGCGACGAGCGCGCCGATCTTGCCCGTGCCGACCACGCCGGCGACCCTGCCATGGAGATTGCGGCCGACCAGGCCGTCGAGCGCGAAATTGTTCTCGCGCGTGCGCGCCCAGGCGCGGTGGATCTTGCGGTCGAGCGCGAGCAGCAGGCCGATCGTGAACTCGGCGACGGCGTGCGGCGAATAGGCGGGCACGCGCACCACGGGCAGGCCAAGCCGCTCGGCCGCGGCGAGATCGACGTTGTTGAAGCCCGCGCAGCGCAAGGCGACGATGCCCACGCCCAGGCCGGCGAGCGTCTCGAGCACCTCGGCATCGAGCCGATCGTTGACGAAGGCGCAGACCGCCTGGCAGCCCGTCGCCAATCCCGCGGTCTGGGCATCGAGCCTGGGCTCGAGGAAGACCAACGCGTGCCGGTCCGCATTGGCCGCGGTCAGATAGCGGCGGTCGTAGGGCTGGGTTCCGAAGACGGCGAAGCGCATGGCACGAAGGTCCCGCGCTTCGCTTGCGCGGTCAAGCCATCAGCGTGCGCGCCTGGGCCAGGCAGCGCGCCAGCCGTTCGTGCGGGCCGAGGCCCGCCTCGGCTTCCGAGCGGATCGGCACTTCGAGGCCGATCACCACGTCGTCGGGCACGGCGCGCAGGAACTCGCGCAGCGGCAGGTCGCCGTCGCCGGGGGCGCGGCGTTCGTAAAGCGCTTCGGTCATGTAATCGTCGATCAGCGCGGGCATCGGCACGTCGCAGAGCTGGATATGGCCGATCAGCGCCGGATCGAGCGCGGCGAAGGCCGCAACCGTGCCGCCGAAGCGGAAGAAGTGCATCGTGTCCACGAGCAGTTTGAAAGACGGGTGCGACACGGCTGCAACCGCTGCCAGCGCCTTGTCGAGCCGCCGCAGCCCGCCCGCGCCCAGTTCGCTGGTGACGACCAGCCCGCGCTCGGAGGCGAGTTCGGTCAGCCGCGCGAACTGGGCGTGGCTGCGTGCGACGTCGCGTTCGAGGCTGACCGCGCAGATCGCCGCCGCGCCGAGCCCGGCGACCATGTCGAGATCGCGGGCGAAATCGTCGGCCTGGTTGTCGGGCAGCAGGGCGAAGCCCTCGACCATGCCGATCCGCACGCCGTTGTCCGCGAGCGCGGCCTTCATCGCGCGCTGGAGCGCGGTGTCGTGGCGGAACAAGACCGCGGGATAGATCGACAGCCGGTTCGCCGCGGGGCCGAGATTGAGCGTAACGTGACTGCAGCCCAGGTCGCCGGTCAGCTCGATCAGCGCGACGGGATCGAGCCCGAAAGTGCTCAGGCACTCGATGCCGAGGGGATTCATCGCGATGCCGCGCTCAGTCGTCCCAGTGCGGTTCGCCGCTGGGCGTGTCGAAGACGGTGCCCTTGGGATCGAACTCGGTGCCGACATCGTGGACGTCGCAGATCACGGTTACCGTCGCGGTGCGGTCGATGAAGCGGTCCTCGTCGGCGCGGAACAGGTGGTCCTTGTCGGGCTCCTGCATGATCCGGTAGATTTCCTGGAGCGCCTCCTCGCTGGGCAGGATCCATTCGGAGATCAGGTCCCAGGTCCAGTCCTGCTGGGCATAGCCGCTGCCCGCGACGCGCGAATCCCCGCCGAACCAGGCGGTGTCGACGTAGTTGCGGCGATAGTCGGCGAACAGGTGGCCGCAGAACTTGAGCGCCATCGCCGCGTGCGAGCGCTCGAAGTGCGCCTTGAACTGCGCATGGGTCAGGTGCGGCTTGCGCTTGATGAAGTGGAGGACCTTGTACATCGGTCGCTCCCCCTCAGGCGTCGAGGTCGGGCATGGCCGGGATCGGCTTGATCGCCTCGTCGACCCACAGGTACTCGGTATAGTGGCCGAGCCGCTTGCGGGTATCGACGTAGCAGAAGCACAGCTTGTCGTCGGGGCCGGGTTCGGTGGGGAACAGGTAGGCGAACTCGTCGCCGCTGGCGCGGACCTCGGCGAGCAGCGCCCGCCAGTTGTCGATCCCGCCGCGCACGGCGATGGCGATGTGGTGATAGTTGAGGATGTGCGCGTCGAGATCGACCTCGTCGGTGTAGATCTCGATCGCACCCGCGACCGGCTGGATGATCTCGAACTGGTTGCGGCCGACGTTGGCCATGGCCGCGCGCACCTTGAGCGGGCGCATCTGGCCGAACGACATCAGTTCCATCTCGGCGTCGGTGGTGTGGAACTCGGTGATGCCGAGCGCCTCGCGGCAATGGTCCATCGCCGCGTCGAGATCGCGCGTGATGTAGCTCATCTGGAACAGCTCGCCGTAGCGCGCACCGATCGACATGTTTTCTCTCCCGCCAGTGAATGCAGTGGGCGCTATCTAAGCGCCCACGTCAAGTCCAGCGAGAGTGCTTGTTACACCGCCTCGTCATTGCGAGGAGCGACGCGACGAAGCAATCCAGGGCCGTCGCGCGGGCCGCTCTGGATTGCTTCGCTACGCTCGCAATGACGATGGGAGGGAGCGAGGCCCGAGGAAAAGCCTCAGCCCTTCACCGGACGCCTCAGCCCTTCACGGGCCTCCTTAGCCCTTCACGGGAATGTCGTAGCGTTCGATGTAGCTCTTGAACCGCTCGCGCACGCCTTCCTTGGTCAGGCCGTATTCGGCGAGATCGTAGGAATGCTTGCCGTGCTTGCCCTTCTGGTTGTCGGCCATGTAGGCCTGCATCGCCGCGTCGGCTTCGGGGGTGAAGGCCTCGTCGAAGCGATCGTAGATGCCGCGAACCACGCCGATCGGATCGCGCATGACGTCGGCGTACTGGATGTCGTGGATCGCGTTCTCGCCGTGCTTCGCCTTGAAGGCATCGGCACGGTCGATCATGATCTGGAACGTGTCCATGAAGGTCTCGCCGATCCCCTTGAGGTCGACCGAGTCGCTGTAGATCGCGCGGACGTGCTTGATCAGGCTGCAGATCGAGCCGACCACTTCGGCCGGATCGCGGTGGGTCATGACGAGCTGGCCGTCGGGATAGGTCTCGTGCAGCGCGTCGAGATAGAGCGGGTGCCACGGGTTCTTGAGCGTCCAGCGGCCCTTGGTGTTCTGCTGGAGCACCTGCAGCGTGCGCTTGTGGTGGCGGAAGGCCGGGCGATAGTCGGCCTCGTGCAGGAACCACTGGCGATAGCTCGGGATGTCGGCCTGCGATTCGTAGACCTGCGAGCAGAAGCTCGGCGTCATCAGGAACTGGCACTCGGTCGGGCTGTCGGCGTCCTCGTAATGGATCGCGGCGATCTGTGGCATGTACTGCAGCGACATCTGCGTCTTGTCCTGCATCTTCTGATAGCGCGGACCGGTGCTGAGCTCGTGCGGCTGGGCGGGCGGAGTGGGGTCGTAGGCTTCCCAGCGCAGGAACGAGCGGCGCGCGGGATCGGCGTTGAGCAGGTTGATCACCAGGGTCGTGCCCGTGCGCGGCAGGCCGAAGACGAACATCGGCTTTTCGATCGGCGCGTCGAGCAGTTCGGGATGCTTGGCCAGCCAGTCCTCGATCTTCATGCGGATGCCCATGAAGTTCACCAGGTCGCCTTCGGCCAGCGCCGCGCCGCGTTCGGTGAAGCGGGCTTCGTTGGCATAGGCGTCGAGCAGGCGCTGGAGGCCTTCGAGCACGGAAGGATCGCCGAACTCGGTAAGACCGGTTTGGGCGGAAGCGGCGGCGATGATCTTTTCGACGGTCATGTTGTATTTCCTTTGCCCTGCCGGCTAGTATCGAGTCCATCGCGAGAACAGGCCGCATCATCGAAATGCAGCCAAGATATGGGAGATGGGACGCGATGGACCCGAGCGAAATCCGGCATGCCTTCGTGACCGGTGGCGCCAGCGGCATCGGGCTGGGCATTGCCGAGGCGCTGGCGGCGCGCGGCGCCGCGGTCACCCTGGCCGACGTCGATGCGGCGGCGCTCGAGCGGGCGCTGACGGGGCGCGAGAATTTCCGCGGCGTGGTGCTCGACGTGCGCGACCGCGAAGGCTGGGCGCGCGCCAAGGCAGAGGCGGAAGCCGCGTTCGGCCCGGTCGACGTGCTGGTCAACAATGCCGGGATCGGTCCCGACGGCGCGGCGATCGCCGACCTGACCCACGAAAGCTACGACCGTATCCTGGGCATCAACCTGACCGGCGTGTTCAACGGTGTTGCGAGCTTCGCCGCCGACATGCGCGCGGCGGGCCGGGGGCACATCGTCAACGTCGCCTCGGTCGCCGGGCTCTTCGCAAGCGCGCCCGGCGTCTCGGCCTATGCCATGGCCAAGTTCGGCGTGGTCGCGCTCAGCGAGACCCTGCGCGGCGAACTCGCGCCGCACGGCGTCGGCGTCTCGGTGCTCTGCCCGGGCTTCGTCGCGACCAACATCATCGCCAACACCGCGCGGCTCAGCGGAATCGACAGCGACTACGACGGCGGCACGGCGCCGGGCACGGGCATGAGCCCCGCCGAGGCGGGCGAGATCGTCGCGCGCGGGATCGCGGCGAACCGGCTCTACATCCTGACCCATCCCGAGATGTGGCCGATGATCGAGGCGCGCCACGCGGCGATCGCTGCCGACTTCGCCGCCGCCAGCGCCGAACAGGCTGGGGGGCGCTGAGGCGCATGGGACTCGCCTCGCGCATGCGGTGCGTCTAGGTCGGCGGCATGGATGCACCCCGCCGCAACAAGGGCTTCGACGAGACCCACCAGGACCTGATCGAAACCGCGGTGCGGCTGATTTCCGAGCGCGGGGTAGACGCCCTGTCGATCGCCGCGCTGGCGCGCGAGATGGGGATCAACCGGACGACGGTCTACTATCATTTCGAGAACCGCGAGGCGCTGCTCCACGCGGTGTCGAGCTGGGCGACCGCGCAGCTCGGCCGCGGCACCGACGTCAACCTGAGCCAGCCCGAGCGCATCGGCCTGATCAGCCGCTTCGCGATCGAGAACCCCGAGCTGACCAAGCTATGGATCGACGATTTCGTCTCGGGCAAGGACATCCGCGACAGCTATTCGGGATGGAACGCGCTGGTCGAGGGCACGGCCCGGCGGCTGGCCGAGGAGAACCCCGGCGAGGAGATCGACGCCGAGGTCTATTGCGTGATGCTGATCGCCGCCTCGGTCATCGGCCCGCGGGTCTATCGCAACAGCGTCAACGCCGCGGCGAGCACCGAGGAGATCGTCGCCAAATTCGTCCGTGAGCACCAGCGCGCGCTCGCGCGCGACGGGGTGACCGCCAAGCCCTAGTCGTCCTTGAGCAGTTCGGTTTCCGGGTGGTCCTTGTCGAACCGCCGCAGCCGGGCGAGCGCCGCGGCATCCTGCTTGAGATAGGCGTCGAAGAAGGTCAGCACCGCTGCGCGGGTGATCGCCTGCTGGCGCTCGGGGCCGATCAGCGGCACGCGTTCCTCGCAGCCGGGCATCGTCACCTGGGGCATGTAGCGCTCGAAGAACAGGCAGTCGGGGTTCTTGTCGCCCGCCGGCCGGTCGGTGTTGTCGCGGAACCAGACATGGGTGCCGCGGCGCACCATGATCTCGTACTTGGGCTTTTCGAGCCGCGCATAGGCCGCGTGTGGCCGGCCGGTGGTGCGCGCGAAAATGTCCTTCTCGGCCGAGAGGAACAGCACGGGCACCGAGACCGCCGCGTGCTGCGTGCCGATCAGGCCCATGTCGCTGAACAGGGCGCTCTGCACCGGATCGCCGGCGCCGATCGGCGCGGTCGCGACGATGCGCGGATCGCGCGTCTGGCGGCCGAAGCTCGTGAAATAGCTGGTGACGCCGCCGAGCGAATGGCCGGTGGTGCCGATCCGCTTGGCATTGATCGCGCGACCGAGCGCGGGATCGGCCAGCAGCCGGTCGATGACGAAGCTGACGTCCTTGGTCTGGTTCACCACGTCGCGGGTGTCGGTCATCTTGATCTGGGTATAGGTGTTCAACGAGCTCAGCGGATAGGCCGGCGCGGCGACGATATAGCCGTGGCGCACGAGCTCGTTGACCAGGTGCATGTTGTTGTCGGGCGCGCCGTTGGTGCCATGGCTGTAGATCACCAGCGGCCAGGGACCGTCCTTGGCCAAGGCGGCATCGCGGCCCGCAATGTCGGCCGGATACCAGATCATCACGTCGATCCGCCGTACCGGCGCGCCGGCGAAGCCCGAGCTGGCCTTTACCGGTCGGCTCTCGTCGACGAAGCTCGCCTGTCGCATGCCCACGGCGTGGTCGCTCGCGGCCTGCGCCGCCACGGCCAGCGCCGCGAAGACCATGGTCGCGATCAGCCGCAAGGCCGCCGCAATCGATCGATCCATATGCCCTCTCCCCGTTCTGTTTTGTTGCAAGCAGTTGAAAGCTCGTCGCTTTCTGTTGGCTGCCGCCTATCCTGCGACTAGGCTGTCACAAAATGCCGGGGAGCAATAGAGTCATGACCGATCTGGCCGAGCGGCTCGACCGCCTCGAAGCGCGCAATGCGGTGGCGGAGCTGATCTACACCTATGCCCGCCACATCCGCCGCGACGAGCCCGAGCAGGTCTCGGCGCTGTTCCTGCCCGAGGGCACTTTCGAGATTCGCGACGGCCATCCCGACCAGCCCGAATATACCGTCCGCGAGTTCCACAAGAGTGCGCAGGAGGTCCACGACTACATGGCGCCGGCCAAGGGGCGCCGGCATCCGGTGCCGCTGATCCGCAACCTGATCATCGAGATCGACGGCGATACGGCGACGGCGAACAGCGTGATGGATGCCAAGATCTACGGCACGCCGCACACGACGATGGGCGAGTACCGCGACGTCTGCCAGCGCGTCGACGGGCGCTGGTACTTCAAGGCGCGGCTGTTCACGATCTACAAGGACGCTTCGGCGGTGTGATCATCCTCCCCGGTACGGGGAGGGGGACCGCCGACGCAGTCGGTGGTGGAGGGGGCTGTCGGTTGGCGTCGTGTTGCGCCGAGAACCCCCTCCGTCAGCCCTGCGGGCTGCCACCTCCCCGTGCCGGGGAGGATCTGATCAGCGTTCCTGCACCTTCACGCCGCCGAACATCATGGCTTCGGCAGGGCCGCGCAGGACGTCCATCGGGAAGACCGGCGGCACCGCGCTGACCGCGTTGAGCCGCGCGAGCTGGTCGGCCGAGATGTCGACCGCCAGCGCGCCGAGGTTGTCCTCGAGCTGCTCGGGCGTGCGCACGCCGATCACCGGCGAGGACACCGTCGGGTTGGTCAGGGTCCAGGCGACGGCGAGCTGCGCCGGGGTGCAGCCGATCTCCTTGGCGACTTCGACCACGACGTCGGCGATGTCGAGATTGCGCTCGGTCAGCTTGCCGGTGACCGCGTTGATCGCCTTGCGCGACGAGATGTCGCTCATGTCGCCGGGCTTGAGATCGGCGCGCGTGTACTTGCCGGTCAGCATGCCCTGACCCAGCGGTGCCCAGGGCGAGACGCCGAGGCCCATTTCCTGCGCCATCGGGATCAGCTCGCGCTCGACCGTGCGCTCGACCAGGCTGTACTGGATCTGCAGTGCGCAGAACTGGGTCCAGCCGCGCAACTCGGCGATCGCCTGCATGCGGCTCGCCTGCCAGGCGGGCGTGTCCGACAGGCCGATGTAGAGCACCTTGCCCGCGCGGACGAGGTCGTCGAACGAACGCAGGATTTCGTCGACCGGCGTGCGGAAGTCCCACATGTGGAGATAGAGCAGGTCGATGTAGTCGGTGCCCATCCGCTTGAGGCTGTCCTCGACCGAGCGGACCATGTTCTTGCGATGGTTGCCCGAGGCGTTGGGATTGCCGGGCTCGGTGGTCAGCGAATACTTGGTCGAGATCACCATGCGGTGGCGGCGGTCGGCGACGAGCTCGCCGAGCAAGGTCTCGGAGCCGCCGTGCTGGCCGTAGAAGTCGGCGGTGTCGATGAAGTTGCCGCCGCGGTCGGTGAACATGTCGACCATGCGCTTGGCTTGCTCGTCGCTCGAGCCCCACGAGCCCTGGCCGACGCGGAAGGTCATCGTGCCCAGCGCCAGCGGGGACACGCGTAGGCCGGAGCGGCCCAGCAGGCGATAGTCGTCGAGTTGCAGCGGCATCATTTCTCTCCCGAAAGTGGTTGTCAGTCTGGTTTGTCGTGATCCGTCCTGTCGCGGGCGAAGCCGCCCGTCGACATGCGGGTGAACTGCCTTGCCACCTCGGGCAAATCGGCCTGCGCAACGGTGCCGTCCTTGCCGAAGTGGCGGTCCATCGCGATCGCGAAGGTCATGCCGAAGATCGTCAGGCCGACGAAGTCGAGGTCGAGCTTGTCGCGGACGAGGCCGTCGAGGATCTCGCCGCGCTTGTGGATCAGCGGGGCGATGTGCTCGCGGTAGAGCTGCTCGCCGAGATCGGGATCGCTGAACAGCGCCGCGGTGAACAGCGGGAAGATGCGGATCATGTCCTCGATGTGCCGCGTCGCCGATTCCTGCGCCATGGCCGCCAGCTCGTCGGGCGAGGTCGCCGCCTCGTAGGTCTCGCGCCGCGCGTGCATGCCGCGCATGGCGTCGATCAACGGCTGGACCACGGCTTCCTGGAACAGGGCTTCCTTCGATTCGAAATGCTCGAAGATCGTTGCCTGGTTGACCGCGGCGGCGGCGGCGATGTCGCGGGTGCGCGCGCCCTTGAGGTTCGATCGCGCGAAGACCTCCTGCGCCGCGGCGATGATCGACTTGCGGCGCTCGGCCGCCGGCAGATAGGCGCGGCGGGGGCGGGTCTTGGTCGTGTCCTTGGAGGCCTTCTTCGCAGAATCCACGTATTATTCCTCGTCGTCGTCCCCGCGGGAGCGGGAACCTCCTCCGCCCGTTACGCGAGGTTCCGCGCAAAGGCCAAAACGCCGCGACTTCGCGGTGGCGACAGGACTAGCAAGTCACTTCGTCAGATACAACCAACCATTTGGTTGATTTTATACGAGGCCGGGCGCATGATGCGATTCGAGCTGCCGGAAAGGCGGCCTGGAAGGCCCTGAACAACAGGCACGGAGAGAGCCATGGCAACCACCGCACCGCCCCAAAGCGCTTTGGGGGACAGCACCATCGAGCGCGAAGCCGAGCGCTGGATGAACGATCCCTACGGACACTTCGGATACCACAACACGCGCATCCATTCGTTGCCGCGTGAGGAAGTCGAAGCTGTCCAGCTCGCCGCGATGAACCTGCGCCTGCAGGAACGCCGCGGCCAGGTGCAGATGCTCGCCAAGCTCGCCGACGCGCAGGGCATCGACGGCGTGTCCAGCCTCGAAGGCCTGGCGCCGCTACTGATGCCGCACGACATCTACAAGTCCTACCCGACCTCGCTGCTCGCCAAGCAGCAGTTCGCCAAGCTCAACGGCTGGCTCGGCAAGCTGACCCGCCACGACCTGACCGGGGTCGACGTCTCGCAGTGCGATTCGATCGATTCCTGGCTGACCAAGATCCGCGACGAGACCCCGCTCGACGTCGGCGCCTCGTCGGGCAGCTCGGGCACCTGCTCCTTCTATCCGAAGTCGAAGCAGGACTACCGCCTGTCGATGATGGGCATGCGGGTCCAGCTCGCGCAGAAGTTCGGCGAGGACCCGAAGCCCGGCGACATCGACGACAAGATCCACGCGATCATCCCGCTCTACAAGGACGGCCACGCCTCGATGGGCGCCTTCGGCAAGTATTCGTGCGAGATCTTCGCCAAGGGCGACCCCGATTTCTGGCACTACTGCTTCGACTTCAAGCTGAGCTCGGACCTGATGTGGCTGGCCGCCCGCCTGCGGGCCGCCGCGGCCAAGGGCGACGTCTCCAAGGTCGACGTGCCCGAGACCCTGCTCGCGCGCCGTGCCGAGTGGGAACAGCAGCAGGCGAACATGCCCGCGCAGCAGCTCGCCTTCGTCAACGAGATGATCGGCAAGCTCCAGGGCCAGCGCGTCTTTGTCATGTCGACTTCGAACCTGCTCTACGCCGCGGCCAAGCGCGGGCTCGAGGAAGGCCTGTCGGGCGTGTTCGCGCCGGACTCGGTGTTCATGGGCGGCGGCGGCGCCAAGGGCGTGCCGCTTCCCGACGACCTCGAGGAAGTGATCGAGGCCTTCTTCAACACCAAGCGGATGATCTCGTCCTACGGCATGACCGAGATGAACTCGTTCTCGGTGCTGTGCGAGCACGACCGCTATCATGTGCTGCCCTGGGTCACGCCTTACCTGCTCGATCTCGACAGCGGCCAGCCGCTGCCGCGTTCGGGCAAGCAGACCGGCCGCGCCGCCTTCTTCGACATGACCGCGGATTCGTGCTGGGGCGGGCTCGTCACCGGCGACGTCGTTACGATCGACTGGGATCATCCCTGCGAATGCGGCCGCACGTCCTACGCGATGGAGAAGAAGATCCAGCGCGTCACCGAGATCCAGGGCGGCGGCGACGACAAGATCTCCTGCGCCGCCACGCCGGGTGCCCAGGCCGAGGCGATGGAATTCCTGACCGGTTTTGGAGGTTAAGCGACATGATGGCCAAGCGACCCATTTCCTACGCCGTGCTGCGCGGCGAGGTCGTCGAGACCGATCTGATCGAATTCGGCGGCCGCGGCGGCGACATCACCTTCCTCGCGCCCGATCCGCACAAGATCGCCGACCGCATCCCGCTGGCGAGCCCGCGGCTGATGGAGGACATGTATTCGATCCCGTTCGACGGCATCCTCGATTACCTGGCCGAACTCGGCCCGCGGCTCGAGCTCAGCCGGAACCCCTACATGCAGGAGGCGCTCGAATATTCGTACGACACCGCGCCTTCGACCAAGCCGATCGTCGATGCCTTCTACCACGACCTGCCGTTCATGTTCGACAAGGAGCGGATCCGGAAGATGGTCGATTTCAACATCGGCATCGATCATCTCGAAGGCTGGGTCGAGCAGCAGCTCAACGGCTGCACCGTCGGCATCCGCGCCTATGGCTCGCGCCAGCTGCACATCGTCGCGGGCAATGGGCCGGTGCTCGGCGCGCTGACGATCATCCGCGGCGCGGTGACGCGCGGCGACATGATCGTGAAGGTGCCCTCGAACGACCCGTTCACCACCGGCGCGATCGCGCGCACGATGGTCGACATGGCGCCCGATCACCCGATCACCAAGCACCTCGCGGTCGCCTATTGGCGCGGCGGCGACGAGGCGCTGGAGAGCCGGATCTACCAGCCGCACAACATCGAGAAGATCTGCGCCTGGGGCGGCTTCGCCTCGGTCAAGCACGTCACCAAGTACATCCAGCCGGGCATCGAGCTGATCAGCCTCGATCCCAAGCGTTCGGCCTCGATCATCGGCAAGGAAGCGCTCGAAAGCCCGGAGACGATGGCCGAGGTCGGCGCGCGCATCGCCGCCGACTTCGCCCCCGGCAACCAGGTCGCCTGCTCGTCGAGCCGCCTCGTCTACGTGATGTGCGGCACCGAGGACGAGGACATCGAGAAGCTCAAGCAGCTCGGCCAGGCGACCTACGACGCGATGATGAGCCTGCCCGAGGTGATCTCGACCAAGCCCAAGCGCTACGATCCCGATCTCAAGCGCCAGGTCGATACCCTGCGGCTCAACGACGACTTCTATTCTGTGATCGGCGGCCAGGACGGCGAGGGCGCGATCCTGATCTCGCATACCTCGGATCGCGTCGAGTTCTGGGAATACCTGGGCGACCGGACGATCAACATCATCCCGGTCGACACGCTCGACGAAGTGCTCGACGTGGTCGACGCCTATACCCAGACCGTCGGCGTCTGGCCCGACAACCTGTGGGACACCGTCCGCCACAAAGGCGCGCTCCACGGCGGCCAGCGCTTCGTCGAGCTCGGTTACGGCTTCAACGGCGCCGGGCTGGTCGGCCCGCAGGACGGCATCGAGCCGATGCGCCGGATCGTGAAGTGGATCGTCTCCGAAAAGCCCTCGGCCGAGAAGGTGCCGCTCTGGGGCGACACCGCCAAGGACGTGAAGATGCTGGCCTGAACCCGTTCCTCCCTGTTCCGCGCAGCGGAATGGGGAGGGGGACCGCCAGACCGAAGGGCTGGTGGTGGAGGGGGAGGCAGCGCCAGGGCCCCTCCGTCACCCGCTTCGCGGGTGCCACCTCCCCATCCGCTTCGCGGACAGGGAGGAACTTTAAAGAGTAACACCCAGCGCCCGCGCCAGAGCGTCCATGCGCCAGCGGATCGCCTGCTGCGTCTGCGGTGCGCTCTGCGCGAGCCCGAAGCCGTGGTAGGCGCCCGGAATGACGTGCAGTTCCACGGGCACGCCCTCGCGCGCCAGGCGGCGGGCATATTCGAGATCCTCCTCGAGGAAGAGATCGAGCGCGCCGACCATGATGTAGGCCGGGGGCAGGTGCGAGAGGTCGCGGGTCCGCGCCGGAGCCATGGCCTCTGACACGTCCGGCCCGCCCGGCTCGGTGCCGAGCAGCGAGCGCCAGCCGAAGCGGTTCATCTCCGGCGTCCAGCCGAAATCGCCGCAATAGGGATGCGGATCGGCGGCGCTGCAGGTGCGATCGTCGAGCATCGGGAAGTCGAGCAGCTGGAAGCAGATTGCCGGGCCGCCCCTGTCCTTCTTGGCCTGATCGCGCGCGTGGATCGCCAGCGCTGCCGCATGACCACCGCCCGCGCTGCCGCCGGCGATGGCGATGCGCGTCGGATCGACGCCGAGTGCTCCGGCATTGTCGTGCAGCCAGGTCAGCGCGGCGTAGCAGTCGTGCAGCGCGCCGGGCCACACGGTTTCGGGCGCGAGCCGATAGTCGACCGAAACGACGACACAACCGAGCCGCAGGGCGAGCGCGCGGTTGCCGGCGTCGCCCATGTCGGCATTGCCGATGACGAAGCCGCCGCCGTGGATTTCCAGGATCGCCGGGCGGAGCGCGGTTGCGGCGCCGGGCGGGGTATAGATCAGGATGCGCACGTCGGGATCGCCGGGATGCCCGGCGATCAGGCGTTCCTCGTGCTCGACCGCAACCAGCTCGGGCGGCAGCGGCGGCCGTTCGGCGCCGAAGATGTTGCCGCGGTAGGGCTCGATCCCGGCGCTGAAGTCGATCTTGGGGAAATAGTCGAGCGCCGCCCGGAGTTCGGGGGCGACCAGGTCGAGGCGGTCGGTCATCGGTATCTCCCGGTTATCGTTCCGTCTGGTCGACGATCGCCTGAATGGCGCCGGCGAACCAGGCGACGATATGTTCGCGTTCGTCCGCGCTCGGCGGGCGCAGCGGCAATTGCCGCAGATAGCTGACCAGGCCCGTCGCCAGCATGGCCATCTCGAGCGACCGGGCGCGGCCGTCGGCACCGCCGAGCCAGGCGGCGACCGGCGCCACGGTCTTGCTCTCGAACACCTTCGCGGCGATCGCCGCGGCCTCGGGATCGCCCGCGGCGAGCGCGATCATCAGCGGCGGGCGTACGGCATTGGCGGGGTCGAGCAGGGCTTCGGCAAGGCTGCGACCGATCGTCTCGCGCGGTTGGGCGAAGACCGCGTCGATCGGCATGGACGCGGTCAGCGCCGCCTCGAACAGGCCGGCCTTCGAACCGAAATAGCGCAGCAGCAGGGTCGAGCTCGTGCCCGCCATACCGGCGATCTCGCGGATGCCCGTGTGCGAATAGCCGGTCTCGGAAAAGGCGCGCTGCGCCGCCTCGAGAATGCGCGCGCGCGTGGCGACGGCGTCGCGCTTGCGGGGAGGGGGCGTGATGGCATCCACGGGGCGGTGCTAGCGCGATCCTTGACTCAGGCGCAAGCCGGGGACAGGTTATCGATCGATAACTTTTTGGGGAGTGCGGAATGGCGACCTTCGTATTGGTGCACGGCGGCGGGCATGGCGGCTGGTGCTATCAGCCCGTGGCGAGGCGGCTGCAGGCGAAGGGGCAAATCGTCTACACGCCGTCGCTGCCGGGCATGGGCGAGCACACGCACCAGTTGCATCCGGGCATCGATCTCGACACCCACATCGATGACGTCGTCAACCTGCTGCAGTGGGAGGATCTGACCGGGGCGATCCTCGTCGGCCATTCCTATGGCGGGATGGTCATCACCGGCGTGGCCGATCGTGCGCCGCAGCGCGTCGGTCACCGCGTCTATCTCGACGCGGCCTATCCGCGCGACGGCGAATCGCTGCACGAACACGCCTTCGCCAACATCGATGCGGCGCGGCAGGGGCTCTATGTCGAGAACGGGGTCGAGCTGGTGATGAAGCCCGATCCGATCCACCCGGGCTTCTTCGGCATCCACGATCCGGCGCTGGCGCAATGGACCTACGAACGACTGACGCCGCAGCCGTGGGCCTGCTTCTCGCAGAAGCTGGTGCTGCGGAACGAGGCGGCGATGCGCGCGCTGCCCGAGAGCCACATCATCTGCACGCCGACGATCCCCGGCCGCGACATGGACCTGCTGCGCGAGCGTTCGCAGGGCCGCGTCTGGGACATCGACACCGGCCACGACCTGATGCTGACCGAACCCGACTGGGTGACCGAGCGGCTGCTCGACGTCGCCGCGACGATGGGATGAGGCTGCGCGGGTGCCGAACGACGGCAGCCGCAAAGATCAGTGCGAGGTCTCGCGGATCAGCGCCGCCTCGATCGCCACGCGGATCGCCTCGGAAGTGTGCGCGGCGCCGATCTTGGTCAGCATCTTGGCGCGGTGGATCTCCACCGTGCGCGGGCTGATCGCCAGCTCTTCGGCGATGGTGCGGTTCGAACGGCCGGCGGCCATGCCGACCAGCACCTCGCGCTCGCGCTGGGTCAGCCGCTCGATCCGGCTGCGCGCGACGGCTTCGCGCAGGCGCGCGTGGCCGACGTTCTCGGCGCGGTCGTCCGCGGTCATCAGCATGTGGTCGAGCTCGGCATCGTCGAACGGCCAGGCCAGATAGTCGATCGCGCCGCCGAGCACGGCCTCGACGATGCGGCGCGGCCCCGGCTTCTCGCCGAAGGCGACGACGGGCAGCCAGTTGCCCGACTGTACGAGCTGTTCGGTGAGCTGGATGATCGCCGAGCCGCTGTCGTGGATCATGATGATGCCCTGGCGCGGCCAGTGGCCGCCGAGCTCGGCAACCGTCTCGAACGGTTCGACGTGAACGCCGCGCCCGGAAAGATAATGGGAAATGGCTGCGCGGCGCCGCAGATCGCCATCGACCAGGATGATGTGCCTTGCACTGTCCATCCGACGCATCCTAGCAAGTTCTGCGCGGGATGGATGCGAAATTCTTCCGGTTCGCCGGCCGAATTGATCGATAGCGGATGTATATCTTCGAACGGGCGAAGGCTAGATCGCCCGCGCGAAGATCAGTTCGACTGGCTCGACAGGTTCATCGCCTGCGAAATCTCGATGAAATCCTGGCGGATCGTGCCGAGGACCTTGGCATCGAAATTGAGCGCGCTGTCGAGGATCGCGCGGCGCGCCGCTTCGTAGAGATGGTTGAGCGCCTGCGCCGTCGCATCGGTGCCACTGACGCCCATCTTCAGTGCGGTGATCGCCGAGAGCGCGCGGGTCAGCGCCTTGCTCTTGAGGCTGTTGTCGCCGCGCTCCTGCGCGAACATCGCGGAACCGAGCGACGAGACGAGCTGTTCGTAGCACAGCCCGACCAGGTGGCTGGGGTCGGCGCCTTCGACGCGGGCGTCGAAATCGACGCGGCGGTAGGCTTCATGGGGGGAGCGGATTGCCAGCACGGTTCAGGCCTTAGCTATTGCTCGTGCCGTTCCAGGCGGCGATCTGGTTCTTGAGGAAGCTCAAGGTCGACTTCGAGGCGCCGACCTGGCTGTCCGAGGCCGAGAAGCGCGCGACCAGCTGCGTGCGCAGCAGTTCCTGCTTTTCGGACAAGGTGGTCAGGCTCTCGGTGTTCTTGGTCTTCTGCGCGGTCATCGCCGCGATCGAGTTGCCCAAGGTCGCGCCGTAGCTCTTGGTGTCCGTGCTGATCGACGACATGTTGCGCGAGATTTCGCTGATCGTCGCGTCGACGCCGTAGAGGCCGTTGGTGAACATCGCCGCGGCTTCCTGCGGGTTGTTCTTGAGCGTCGCGGTCAGGCGCGCGGTGTCGAGCGTGAAGGTGCCGTCCTTCTGGATCGACAGGCCCAGGTCGGCCATCGACCGCGGGATTCCTTCGGCGGCATTGGGCATGATGATCTTGCTGGTCAGCCCCTGCATCGTGCGGCGCAGCGCCAGCGCGCCGCTGTCGCGCGCGAGTTCGCCGGTCTTCGCATCGGTCAGCGTGTTGAGCTGGGTGACGATCTCGTTGAGCGCCTCGGTCAGGTCGGTCATCGCCGAGGTGATCGACGAGCTCGGATCGGAGAAGGTCACGGTCGTCGGCACGTTGGTGTTGGTGCCGGTGAGGTTGAGTTCGACGCCGGGAATGGCGTCGACGACCTTGTTGGTCGCAGAGGTGATCGCCAAGCCGTCGAGCTTGAAGTTCGCGTCGCCAGCGGTCGTGATCAGGCGTTCGGGCGCTGCCGTGGCGGGATTGGCTGCCAGGTCGCCGAGATCGCCCGTAACATTTGTCGCGTCGATCTTGAAAGCGCTGGCCGCGCCGGTGGAGCCCTTGAGGACAAGCTTGGCGCCATCGGTCGTGTTCGAGACGTAGGCGGTGATGCCCGCGTTCTTCGCATTGATCATGTTGGCGACGTCGGTCAGCGTCTGGCCGTCGGTCACGTCGATCTCGAGTGGGGTTGTGCCACTGGTGGTATTGAAGCTGGTGCCGCTGACCGTGCCGAACGAGATCGTCAGCTTGCCCGCGCCTGCCGGGCTGGTCGGCGAACCGAAGCTTTCGCTCGCCAAGGTCTGCGAAGTCGCGAGCTTGGTGACCTCGAGCGAATAGCTGCCCTTGGCGATCGTCGTGCCCGACAGCGTCGCCGTCGCGACCGCCGAGTTGGCGAGCTGCGGCTGCGACGAAAGGTCGCCGGTGCGGACGCGCGAGCTGAGCGAGGTGGCCAGGTTCGAGATCGCGCTCTTCAGCGTCGAGGCGGCCGAGATCTGCGCGTCGAGCTTTTCGGACTGGGTGGTCAGCCGGTCCTTCTTCGCCGCGAACTGCGCCTGGGCCAGGCTGGTCGCCAGCCCCGCCATGTCGACGCCGCTGCCCGCGCCGAGCGAGGTCAGAAGCTGCTGCGTCGCGGTCTGGGTGACCGACTGGGTCGAGCTGACTGAAGTTGCCATGGTTTCTAAAACGGCTCTGCGCCGCTCCCGTTAAGAGGTTGAATGCGGTCTGCGGATCAGTTCGTCGCGGCCGGGTCGAGGCGGCCCTCGGTGTCGAAGCGCAGAAGCACCGGAACGTCGACCTGCGGGCGGGTGACGGCGTGGCCGCGCTTCAGCGACATGACGAAGCCCAGCACCGCGGCGACCGCGACGTAGAGCTCCTCGCGGATCATCTGCCGCTCGCGCGTGGTGTAGTAGAGCGAACGCGCGAGCGCCGGATATTCGAGCACCGGCAGCGACAGCTCGGCGGCGAGTTCGCGCATCGCGAGCGCCTTTTCGCCGCGGCCCTTGGCGACGACGACGGGCGCCGCGGCCTCTTCGGGGTTGTACGAAAGCGCGACCGAAAAGTGGGTCGGGTTGGTGACCACGAAATCGGCCTTGCGCATCTGCGACGACATCGCGCCCATGGCGATCTCGCGCTGGCGGCGCTTGATCGCGCCCTTCTTTTCGGGCGAGCCTTCCTGTTCCTTGCCTTCGTCGCGGACTTCCTGAAGCGTCATCTTCAGGCGGCCCATGCGGCGGATCAGCTGGATCGGGAAATCGGCGAGCGCGATCAGCACCAGGCCGAACGACAGCGTGAACAGCAGCGAGATCAGCGCGTCCCAACCATAGGTCAGCTGTGCGTGGAGATTGGCCTGGCCCAGGTGGAGCAGGCCCGCAACGCGACCGCTGGCCCAGAACCAGGCCATCGTGCCGAGCAGGCCGACCTTGACCAGGCCCTTGCCCAGCTCGATCAGGCCGTTGGGGCCGAACATGCGCTTGAGGCCCGACAGCGGGTTGATGCGCTGGCCCTTGGGGGCGAGATTGCCGGGCAGCCAACGGCCCGTGCCGAAGCCGAGCTGCGAGACCAGCGAGAACAGCATGACCGCGACGCCGAGCAGCAGCACCGGCGGCATCGTCATCATCATCAGCGAATAGAGGATCGGGCCGGCCTGGAAGTTCTCGAGCGTGGCGCGATCCCAGGTGAAGCCGACGCGCAGCGCGTTGCTCATGCCGTCGAACACCCAGGGGCCGGCGAACTTCAGCCAGATGACGCCGACCAGCATGCCCACCGCGGTGGCGAGCTCCTTGGAGCGAAGGACGTCACCGTTCTTCGCGGCATCGTCGATGCGCTTCTGACTAGGGGCAAAACTCTTTTCGCCGGCGCTTTCGCTCATTTGACCAGCACGCTCTTGGTTTCAGCGAGCGCATTGGCCGACAGGTCGGTCATGCGATCGGTGATGAGGGGGAAGGAGATGATCAGCGCGGCGATGCCGGCGAGCACGCCCGCGGGCAGACCCAGCGCAAACAGGTTGAGCGCCGGGGCCGAGCGGCTGAGCACGCCGGTGACCACCTGGACCACGAGCAGCACCAGGGTGACCGGCAGCGCGATCGCGACGGCCGTGGCGAACATCGACGTGGCAAAGCCGGCGATCGTCGCGAACTTCTCGGGACCGAGCCAGGTCTGGCCCGGAGGGAATACCGAGTAGCTGTCGATCACCAGCGACAGCCAGTGGAGGTGGCCGCCGAGCGCGAGGAAGATCAGAGTCAGGATCACCGCGAAATACTGGCCGAGCGCGGGCGACTGCACGCCGCTGTTGGGATCGACGGTCGAGGCCATGGCCATGCCCATGCCGCCGCCGATGATCTCGGCGGCGATCGTCGGCGCCGCGAAGGACAGCTGCAGCACGAAGCCGAGCGCCAGGCCGACGAGGACTTCGCCCATGACCATCAGCAGGCCGTTGGCCGAGAGCAGCGCCGGCGGCGCCTGCACCGGCAGCCAGCCGCAGACGAGCACGGCGACCGCGCCGGTGACGATCACGCGCACCTGCATCGGCACCGAGTTCGCGCCGAAGAAAGGGGCGGCCATCATCGCCGCGCCGATCCGCGTCATCACGAACATCCAGCGCCAGAATTCGGCTTCGATCGCGCCGAAACCGAAGTCGATGTTGATCACCGGGTTACCTGCGCGATCTGGGTGAAGATCTCCTTCGTGAAGTCGCCGATCAGCCCCATCATCGAGGCGCCGAAGACGACCAGGACGAAGGCGGTGACGGCGAGCTTGGGCACGAAGGTCAAGGTCTGCTCGTTGACCGAGGTGGCCGCCTGGACGATGCCGACGATCAGACCCACGGCCAGCGTGGTGATCAGGATCGGCGCCGAGGCCAGCGCGGCGACCCACAGCATGCGGTCGGCGAGCGCGAGGAAGTGTTGCGACTGTTCCATCTTGGCTTATCCGAAGCTCGAGGCCAGCGAACCCATCAAGAGCGCCCAGCCGTCGACGAGGACGAAGAGCAGCAGCTTGAACGGCATCGACACGATCGCGGGGCTCATCATCATCATGCCCAGCGACATGAGGACTGACGAGACGACGAGGTCGATCACCAGGAACGGCAGGAACAGCATGAAGCCGATCTGGAACGCGGTCTTGAGCTCGCTGGTGACGAAGGCCGGCAGCAGGATCGAGAAGGGCACGTCCTGGGCGCGGGCGAACTTGGGCGCCTTGGCCATTTCGGCGAACATGGCGAGATCGTTCTCGCGCGTCTGGCGGATCATGAAGCCGTGGAACTCGTTACCGCCGAGCTGGATCGCCTGGGCGGCGTTGATCGTGCCGGCCGAGTAGGGGGCGATCGCGTTGGCGTTCACCTTCTCCAGCGTCGGCGCCATGACGAACAGCGACAGGAACAGCGCCAGCCCGATCAGCACCTGGTTCGGCGGCGACTGCTGCAGGCCGATGGCCTGACGCACGATCGACAGCACCACGAGGATCCGGGTGAAGCTGGTCATCATCAGGATCAGGCTGGGCAGGATCGTCAGCAGCCCCATGATGAGGAGCAGCTGGAGCGACATGCTCATGCCCGTCGGCGCGCCGCCGTTCATCGAGCTGAAGGCGCGATCGAGCGCGCCGGGGATCGCCGCGGCGGCCGGGACCGGTGCGGCCGGGCCGGCGGGTGCCGCCGGAGCGACCTGCGCGAAGGCGGCGACCGGGGCCGTCAGGAGGAACAGCGAGAGGGCGGCAAAGATTTGCCGCTTGCGTTGCCGCATTGCCGGCAAGGTCATGCCGTCTCTCCCGCGATCGTGACGTCTACCGGTCGTGCCCGCGCCGGCGCTTCGGCCAGGCGGGTCAGCCCGGTGCGCGAGGCGGAGACCAGGATCTCACGTCCGTGGAATTCGATGACGGCGAGCTTGAGCGTGGGCGAGAGCATCGTGGTTTCGATGATCCGCACAGACTTGGAACCGCCGCCGGCTCCGGCGCGCTCCTGCATCTTCTGCGCGAGCTTCAGGCACCCCCAGGCGAGGAGGGCGATCAGCGGCAGGAGGATGAGAAGCTTCAGAATGTACCAGAGCACGGCCTTATTCGCCGCCCAGAGCGGGTGCGGGGGCGCTGGCGCCGGCCAGTTCGACGATGCGCAGGCCGAAACGGTTGCCCTGGGCGACGATCTCGCCCTTGGCGATGGCCTTGCCGTTGACCATGACGTCGAGAAGTTCGTCGGTCAGGCGGTCGAGCACGACGACGCTTTCCTCGCCGAGCGAGAGAACGTCCTTGAGCTTCATGTCGACGCGGCCGAGTTCGACCGAGAGGCGGACGTCTACGTCCTTGAGGAAATCGAAGCCGCGGGGGTGGATGGTCATTGCAAAATCCCTTCTTGCTGTGACCGGTCCTTTTTAGAAAGCCTGAGTGACTTGGACCGCTACGCGATCATCCAATGCACCAATCGTGCCAGTTGCGATGGTCTTGTCGCCGACCTTGAGCGGAATGCTGCGCGCCACAGCCACGGGGATGATCTGACCGGGCTGGAGATTCGACAGCTCGGCGAAGCCGATGCGCATGTCGACCAGAACGGCGCTGATCGTCAACGGCACCGCGCCGAACGGTTCGTGGGCCGGGTTGGCAAGGCCGCTGCGTGCCACCTTGGGGGCGGCGCACTCGCCTTCGCCGAACATCTTGATCAGGGCGGTGCGGGGAATCGCGACGGTGACGGTCCAGGGCGAACGGCCCGGATCGTCGACTTCGAGCGTCAGCACGCCCAGCTCTTCGCCATCGGCGAAAGCGGCGAGCTGCTTGATGCAGCCGTCGCGGCGCACCGGCTGGACCGCGGCGCCGAGGCCGAGCGCCTGGCCGAGGGCCTGGACGACCACGGCTTCGAGCCGGCCGATCATCAGTTCGGCCGAAAGCGGGAAGGCGGTGGGCAGCGGCGAGGGGGCCACGCCGCGGCCGCCGAAGGCGCGATCGACCATGCGCAGCACGGCTTCGGCGTCGAGCGAGGCGAGCGCCGGCATGTCGGGCGTGCCCAGGGTGAGCAGGCTGTTGGCGGCGAGCGGGGCGATCGAATCGCCGAGCTCGGCAATCGTGCATTCGCGCGGCGCGGTGCTGCGCACCAGCGGCGGTTCACCGGCCGAGAGCGGCGCCAGCGCGGCAGAAAGCACGCGCGCGAGCCCGTCGCCCAGGCGCGTCAGCGCGGGGGCGAGCTGGACCGGCGCGGCGTCCTGCGAACGCAGCAGCTCCGGGCAGTGTTGGGCCGCCACTCGGTCGGCAACAAAGGCGCGCTCAGGCTTCATCTGCTCTCAAATCACTGAATGATGAAGGACTTGAAGTAGACGGCGTCGACCCCGCCAAACCCTTCGGTCTGGTTGAGGACCTTGTTGATCGCCGCGGTCATCCGCTTCTGCAGGCGATCCTTGCCTTCCATCGTCGTCACGTCCTCTTCGGGCGTATCGGCCAGGACTTCGAGCAGCGACGAGCGAATCGCCAGTTCGTGCTTCTTGATCCACATCAGGACGCGGCCGTCGCGGCGGGTCGAGCAGGCCAGCGAGACCTGGACCAGCGAGTCCGACTGCTTGAGGTTCGAGGTGAATTCCTCGGCGAAGCTGTAATAGGCGGTGCGATATTCGCTGCCGCCTTCGCCCTCGACCTCGGGAGCACCGCCGCCCTCGCCTTCCTTGGCGTCGCCGCTCTTGACCTCGAAAGGATCGACTTCGCCCTTCTTGATCAGCTTGGGCTTGTTGTCTTCCTTCTTTTCCTCGTGATGGTCACCGCCACCGATGACGCCCGCGGCCATCAGACCGAAGGCACCACCGCCGCCGACGCCGAGAAGCGCCACGCCCATGATCACCTTCATCATCATGCCGCCGCCCTTCTTGGGCTTGGCTTCCTTTTCGGGTTTATCGCTGCTCATTGTCTTCCTCTAGCGCTGGATCTCAGGGCCGGATTTTGCGTCAGGCGTAGATGCCACTGCGCGTGTCAGCATTATCTTCGATTATGGTTGATTTCTGGTTAGCGCGGGCGTTCGGGGTTTCTCCCTGGAACGCGGCGTTGCGGCCGTCGCGTTCACCGCCCTGGCCGAAAGTCTGCGACTGCGACTGGCCGGTCAGGCTGGCGCCCTGCTGCTGGAGCTGGCTTCCGGTATCCTGACGCTGCGCGTCCTGGCGCTGCTGATTCTGGCGATCGTCGCTCGAAGTCTGCGACTGGGCCGAGGCGGCCGTGGCCTGGACCGCGTTGGCGAAGTCCGGATCGGCGCTGCTCATGGTCACCGACATGCCCTTCGAATCCTGATCGATGCGCAGCGAGACCTGGCCGAATTCGGCGTGGTTGAGCGAAGCGTGGACCGTGCCGGGGTTCGCGGCCTCGCGCGCCTCGACCAGGCGGTCGACCAGCTTCGCGAAATCATGGCCGGACTGAACGGCCGTGGCCGGCGCGGTGGTGACCGAAGCGACGGTCTGCGACAGCGACTGGCCGTCTTGAGCCGCGAGCACGGTCGGGGCCGTGGTGGTGGCGGGCGAGATCGTCGGCGTCTCGGCGTCGGCCGTGGCGGCCAGGCGTGAATCGGACTTCTTGCTTTCGCCCTGCAGCGCGGTTTCGGCGGTCACGTCGACCGAGGGCGTCTTCGCCTGGACCTGCGGCGCGGGGCTCGCGTCGCCATTGGCGCTCGCGGTCGGCTCGACGGTCGGCTCCGTGGTCTTCTGGGCCTGCGCCTGCATCTGCTGATTCGTGGTCAGCGTTGCGAGCGTGGAGGGCTGCTCGCCGGTCGTCTTGGTCGCCGGCTGGCTACCGGTGCGCAGGCCTTCGGCGGTCTTCGGCGTGCCGTCGGGCGCGGTGGTCTGACCATTGGCCTGGCCGTTGACCTGACCATTGACCTGTTGCGCGAGCGCGGCGGCGGTCGAGACCGTGGTGGCGGTCGGCGTCGTTGCTGCGGTGGCGGTGGTCGCCTGCTGCGCGGCGGCATCGGCGGCCATCTTCGCCAGAGCCGGATCGGCTTGGGCTGCCGCGGCGGCGGCCGGGTCGAGCGTTACCGTCGGCGCGGTCTGCGGTTGTCCGGCAGCCTTGGTGGTTTCGGTTTGCAGCGCGAGCGCGGCGGCGATCGCCGGCTGGCTGGTCATCGGCAGGGTGGGCATCGCCTTGGCGGCGGCCTGGCCCAGCGCGTCGCCGGTGGCGGCGGGCGGCAGGGTCGGGGTCTGCGGCAGCTGGATCGCGACGGGCACGACCAGACCGGGCAGCAGGATGTCGGCGGTGGGTACGGTCAGCGCGGCATCGGTCGTGGCCTCGCCGTCCTCACCGCTGCCGTCGCCGATCTTCGCGGCGGCGTCGGCCAGGGCGGCGGCAGCATCGGCAATCTCGCCCGGCAACTTCTTGCCGGCAGCGCTGCCGGCCGTCTGCCGGATCTGCAGGCCCAGTGCCGCCTGCATCGCGGTCGCCGGATCGGCGGTGCCTTCGGCATCGGGGGCCGCCTTGGAGTCGAGGAGTGCGGCAAAGTCCCCGGAAGCCGCGGTGTCGTCAGCCGGCGCCGCCTGGATCACCGAAGCGATCGAGATGTTGCTGGAGGCGGACGGGGCGGCAGTCTGGATCATCGGGGTCATTTCCTCGCACTAGGTGCAGGATACTATTCAAGACCCGTGCCAGATTTCCTTTTGCCGCTGAGAACCGGCGCTACGCTGCCCTTGGCGATAATCCGGGCCTGTGCCGCGGCGCGCTCTTCGACGACGGCGCGGCGGCGTTCGGCCTGGCTCAGCTCCTGCATCTTGACGTCGGCGATGCGGCGCGCGGTGTCCGCGTCGTTGCTGGTATTGCGCGAGATGCCCTCGAGCCCGCGCGCGAAGGAATTAGCCGCCTGAAGCGAGGCCGCGTCGCGCACGCCGGTGCGATTGGCATATTCGGCGGCCATCGCGCGCGTGCGCTCGGCCAGCGATTCCAGCTGCGCGAGCGTGCCTTCGGCCGCCGCGGCTTCGGCCGCCGCGGTCTGCTTGGCGATGGCGCGCACGCGTTCGAGGCGGTTGAGCCGCTTCAGCCGGTCGCGTTCGGCCTTCATTACTGCAACAGCGCCTTGAGCTGGACGACGCAGTCATCGAGCCCGATGACTTCGCCGCGCGCCTGGCAGAGGAAGGCGACGAGCTGCTCGTGCATGGCGATCGCGCGGTCGAGCTGCGCGTCGGCGCCCTGGCGGTAAGCGCCCATCAGCACGAGATCGCGGTTGGCCTCGTAATTGGCGACGAGCGCACGGAACTGGCGCGCCAGCTTCTCGTGCTCGGGCGCGACGATGTCGTTCATCACGCGGCTCAGCGAGGCGGCGATGTCGATGGCCGGATATTGCCCGCGCTGCGCGAGATCGCGCGAGAGGACGATATGGCCGTCGAGGATCGAACGCGCGGTGTCGACCACGGGGTCGTCCTGGCTGTCGCCGTCGGCGAGCACGGTATAGAGCCCGGTGATCGAACCGCCCGAAGCGGCCGAATTGCCCGCGCGCTCGACCAGCTTGGTGATCATGGCGAGGGCCGAAGGCGGATAGCCGCGGGCGGCGCCGGGCTCGCCCAGCAGCAGGCCGATCTCGCGCGCGGCATGGGCGCAGCGGGTCAGGCTGTCGAGGATCAGCAGCACCTTCTTGCCCTGGGCGCGGAAATATTCGGCCATCGACGTGGCGAGCATGGCGCCGCGCAGGCGCAGGTTGGGGGCGTGATCGGCGGGCACCGCGACGACGACCGTGCGGTGCCGCTTGCTCGTGTTCATGTGCTTCTCGACGAAGTCCGAGACTTCGCGCGCGCGCTCGCCGATCAGGCCGACGACGACGATCTCGGCTTCGGCGCCGTGCGCGATCATGTCGAGCAGGACCGACTTGCCGACACCAGAGCCGGCCATGATGCCGATACGCTGGCCGACGCCGAAAGTGGTCATGGCGTTGAGCGCGCGGATGCCGACGTCGAAGCTGTAGCGCACCGGGCTGCGATCGAGCGCGCCCGTGCGGATACCGCCCGAAGGCCATTCCATGCGGCTGTGGATCGGGCCGAGGCCGTCGATCGGCTGGCCTTCGCCGTCGACCGCGCGGCCGAGAAAGGCCTCGCCGACGGGCAGCATGCCCGGCCGGCCCTCGGGACGGACCCGCGCGCCGGGGCGCAGCAGGACCGAATCGCCGAGCAGCATCATCAGGGTGCGGCCGTTGCGGAAGCCGATGACTTCGGCCGAGAGCGTTTCGGTCGACCCCTGCAGCACGCGGCAGATCGAGCCGACCGGCACCGACAGGCCGCTGACTTCGAGCAGCCCGTTGTCGCAAGCGACGACCAGGCCATAGCGGCGCGGCGCCAAACTAACCGAATTGGCAGAAAGATCGTCAAGAATGGGGTCGAAAAGGTTCAGCACTGACGCATGGCCTCCTCGATCGCGCGGCGCCAGAGCTCGGGGCTGTCCTCGACGCCGCCGGTGGCGGTCTCGACGCGGATCGCGCCGCGCTCGAGCGCGCCGTCGGGCACGACGTGCCATTCCTCGGCGAAGCGCTGGCTGATCAGCGCGATGTCTTCGGGGTGCAGGCGGATCACGCGTTCGTCGTCGGCGCGCGAGAACAGCGCGACCGCACGTTCGATGCGGTGGATCAGCGCGTCCTCGTCGATCGCCAGCGGCGCCAGGGCGGCTTCGCACAGCGCAGCGACGGTGGTGCGCAGCTTCTGGCGCAGCTCTTCGGCGAGCTCGCCGTCGAGCCGGGCGAACGCGAGCGCGAGGCCTTCGGCAGCCTCGGCATCAGCGGTGGCCTGCTGCGCGGCGATCGCCTGCGCCTCGGCGGCGCCGGCGGCATAGCCTTCGGCGAAAGCGACCGCGACGGGATCCTCGGCCTCGAAATGCTGTTCGACCTGCGGTTCGGGCGCGGCATAAGCCGCACCGCCGCCGAGCGAGACGAAGCGCGCGTCGCTGCGGAAGCCGCTGCCGCTCGAGACCGTCCCGAAGGACAGGCCTGCCGTGAACTGGCCGTCAGACATATTCGTCGTCGCCACCACCACCAACACCGAACACGATCGTGCCTTCGGCCGAGAGGCGGCGGGCGATCGCGACGATCGCCTTCTGTGCCGCGACCACGTCGGCCAGCTTGGTGCGGCCGCGTGCGGCGATCTCGTCCTTGACGCCGTCGGCCGCGCGGCTCGACATGGCGGCGAAGAACACTTCGCGTTCCTCTTCCGAGATGCCCTTGAGCGCGTCGATCAGCGAGTCGTTGTCGACCTCGCGCAGCAGCGAACCCATCGCCTGCGCGTTGAGCACGAAGAGGTGCTCGAACTTGAACATCTCGCTCTCGATTTCCTTGGCGAGGATTTTGTCGAGCTTGGTGATCTCGGGCATGACGCGCTTTTCCATCGCCTTGCCCGCATTGTTGATGATGTCCGCGGCTTCCTTGGCACCGCCCATGGTGAGCGCCGCACCGGCACCGCCGTGGCATTCGCCGATCTTGCGGGTCAGCAGCTCTTCGAGCATCTGCAGCGCCTCGGGCGAGACCGGGCCCAGCGTGGCGATGCGATGCACCACCTCGGGCTGGATTTCGGTCGGCAGCGAGTGGAGCACTTCGGCCGCGACCTCGGGATCGAGCTGGACCAGCAGCACGGCGATCGCCTGCGGATGCTCGCCCTTGACCAGCGGCATCAGCGACTTCGGCGTCAGCCAGCGCGCGAGCTCGAGGTTGGGCGCGCGTTCGGGCGTCGGCTGGATGCGTTCCATCAGGCCGTCGGCCTTGATCTCGCCCACCGCGCGCGTCATCAGCGAGCGCACGTGACCGACGCGATCGTGGACGATCATGCCCATCTTCTCGGTGCGATCGACGAAGTTGGCGATGGCGTGGGCGATCACCTCGGGCTGGATCTCGCCCAGCGCGCACATCTTCTCGCCGAGCAGACGCAGCTCGTGCGGTTCGAGCTGCGACAGGATCGTCGCGGCCTGATCGTCCTCGAGCAACATCACCATGACCGCGGCGCGATCGGCGTCATCGAAGGGGATGGAGGTTTCGGCGTTCATTGTGCGGCAGCCTCAGCAGCGGGCGGGTTGAGCATCTGGCGAAGCGCGACGACCGCGCTCTCGGGCTTTTCGGCGACGATGCGCTGGGCGAGGCCGACCTGCTGGCTCAGCAGTTCGGGATCGACCACACCGGTTTCGGCATCGATCATGGCTTCGGCGGGAAGTGCGGCGGGGATCGGATCGGCTTCCGCCAGTTCAACGTTTCCCTCCGCGGCCTCACCGGCAGCCCCGGCCGCGCCGGCGTTCGCGCCGCCGGCGGCGGGCTCGCGCTTCAGCGCCTTGATCAGCGGGCGGACGCCCAGCAGCAGGACGAGGAGGACGGCGATCAGCGCGACGACGTTGCGCACCACCGTGGCGAACCACGGCGCTTCGTAGAACGGCGTCGGAACGTCGGGTACGTTCTCGAAGCTGCGGGTGATGACCGCAACCTGATCACCGCGCGCCTGGTCGGCACCAACCGCGGCGCTGACCAGCTGCTTGATCTGGTCGATGTCGGCGGCCTTGCCGTTCTTCATCGCCTTGGCGCTGAGCGCGACGGCGACCGAGATGCGCTTGACCTTGCCCGGCGTCGTGTTGGCGACGGCGACTTCGCGGCCCAGTTCGTAATTGCGCGTCGTGCTCGAGTCCGAGCTCTGCGGCGTCGGCGCACCGGGGGCGGGCTGGGTGCCCTGCGGCGGTGCGGCCTGGGCCGTGGTCGGCGGAGGCGGCGTGTTCGAGAGCACGCCGGGGACACCGGCCGCCGGCTGGGCGGTCGAGGTCTGCGACTGCTGTTCGGTCTCGCTGCGGACCACGCCCTGCTTGTCGTAGCTTTCGCGCGCCGAGGTGACCTGGTCCATGTCGAGCTCGACCTGGATCTCGCTCGAGAAGTTGCCTTCGCCGAGCATCGGCGCGAGCAGTGCCGAAACCTGGGTGCGCAGCTTCTCTTCCATGCGGGTCTGCAGTTCGAGACGGTCGCTGTCGGCCTTGCTCGTCTTGTCCGAGAGCAGGCGGCCGTGCTGGTCGACGACGCGGACCTGGTCGGGCGTCAGGCCCGGGACCGAGCCGGCGACGAGGTTGACGATCGCCATGACCTGGCTGTCCGAAAGCTGGCGGCCGCGTGCGAGGCGGACCATGACCGAAGCCGTCGGCGGCAGGTTGTCGCGCACGAAGACCGACTTCTCGGCCTCGGCGAGGTGCACGCGCACGGATTCGACGCCGTCGATCTCCATGATCGTCAGCTGCATGTCGCGTTCGCGCGCCGAACGCAGGCGTTCGCCCTCGAGCTCGCGGCTCGCGCCCATCGGCAGCTTGTCGAGCATCTGGTCGCCGCTCTCGGGCGCCGCGACGGCGCCGTTCTGGGCGACGAGCATGCGCGCCTTGTAGAGATCGTCCTCGTTGACGGTCAGCGCGCCGGTGTCGTTGTTGATCTTGTAGGCGATGTTCGCCTTGTCGAGCGCATCGACCACGCCCGCCCGCTCGCTGTCGTCGAGCTGGCTGTAGAGCGTGCGCTGCGGCGCCGGCGCGAGGGTCATGTAGGTCAGCGCGACCGCGCCCAGCGCCGAGGCGCCGAGGAACACGGGCAGCATCTTCTTGACCGCGCTCTGGCCGGTGAAGGCCTTGAGCCGCGACATGGCACTGCCGCCCGCCGGATCGGTGAGCGGTGCGAGGACCGAGCCTTGCGGCGTGGCAGGGACGAGATCACTCATTTATCAGACCCCCATCCGCATGATTTCTTGATATGCGGATAACAGACGGTTTCTAACCTGAAGCGTGGCTTCGAAGGCGACGCTCGATTCCTGACGCGCCAGCATGACCTTGGCGACGTCGGTGACTTCGCCGCGCTGGTAGGCGTCGGTGATCGCCTCGGCATTCTGCTGCTTGCCGTTGACGCTATCCAGGGCGGACTTGAGCGCGTCCTGGAAGCCGCCTGCCGGGCCGTTGGTCTGCGCGGGGGCCTGGGCACCCTGCGGACCGTGAAGCTGCTGCAGGATCGTCGACTTGTCGATGATCTGCTGGCGCATGGCGATGATCTGCTGCACGCCGGCGGCGTTGCCGGCTCCGCTCAAGGGGTTCATCTACGACCTCCTGCCACGGCGAGACCGGCCTCACGGAAGGAAGCGAGGCGGTAACGCAGGGTGCGTTCCGAGATACCGAGCTGGCGGGCGGCCTGAACGCGGCTGCCACCGCAGGCTTCGAGCGTGGCCATGATGGCGCGCGCTTCGGAGAGCTGGACGATGTTCGACAGGCGCTTGCCGCCGGCCGGAGCCTCGGCCGCTGCCGGCATCTGCGGCATCGACACGGCGCCCATGCCCATCGGCGCGGCCATCTCGGCCGGAACCAGGCGGGCGGTGCCGTCGAACACGATGTGCTCGGGGCCGACCTGCGGCTTGCCGTCGGCGAGCAGCAGGGCGCGGCGGATCACGTTCTCGAGCTCGCGGACGTTGCCCGGCCAGCCGTGGACCTTGAGCAGCGCGATCGCCGCGTCCGAGATCCAGGGCATCGACTTGCCCGGGGTCGCGTGACGCAGGGCCAGCGCGAAGGCGAGCGGGGCGATGTCCTCGGGACGGTCGCGCAGCGGCTTGAGCGCGAGCGGGAAGACGTTGAGGCGGTAGAACAGGTCGGCACGGAAGCGGCCTTCGGCGACTTCGGTCGGCAGGTCGCGGTTGGCGCAGGCGATGATGCGGACGTCGACCTTGATCGGCAGGGTCGAGCCGATCGGAACGACTTCGCCTTCCTGCAGCGCGCGGAGCAGCTTGGCCTGCAGCGTGATCGGCATCTCGGCGATTTCGTCGAGCAGCAGGGTACCGCCGTCGGCCGCGCGGAAGAAGCCTTCGCTCGACGAGGTGGCGCCGGTGAAGGCGCCCTTCTGGTGGCCGAACAGCAGGGCTTCGAGCATGGCTTCGGGCATCGCGGCGCAGTTGACGGCGACGAAGGGCTTGCCGGCGCGCGGGCTACGCTCGTGGATGAAGCGGCTCAGCACTTCCTTGCCGGTGCCGGTCGGGCCGTTGATCAGCACCGGGATCTCGCTGGCGGCGAGGCGATCGGCGAGCGCCAGGACCGAGAGGCTCTCGGTGTCGGCGGCGATCGGCATGCCGGGCTTGGCGGCGCAGGCGAGCAGCGCGGCGAGGGCGGCCTCACCGGCGGCCTCGTCGTAGCGCAGGCGGAAGCGCTGGGCGCCTTCGCGGACGATCTCGGGCGAGGCGTTCTGCTCGAGGGTGACGACGTGGGCCTGGCCGGCCTGCGGCGAGCGATCGTTGACGTCGCGCAGCTGCGTCGTGGTTCCCAGGGCCTGCGCGGCGGCAATTGCCGATGCGCGCTGAACCAGGGGAGCGTGCTGCTTGGCCACCACGTCGCTGAATTCCATTCCGGTCATCTTTACCCTCGGATTAACCATCTTGCGTAACCCTCTTTCGCGCACGGACGGCAAAAACATTGGTAATTTAAGGCTACGTGTTTTCCCCTATTTTGCCGTTTTTTCGGCAAGGGCTTGCCGGACCGGCAAGCGTGTTTCCGCCCATATAAGGCTCGCGCGAGGGGGAAGGCCCCGGCAACGATTTGCCGCACCGGCAAAAAAAGCGGCACTTAATTTCCGCTTCCGCTTGCCGCTCTAGCTCCTGGCAGCCGCATCGAATGCACTCGGGCGGCACCCCCATTCGGGTCTACTTACGGGAGTTTGACATGGCAGTTATCAACACCAACATCGGCGCGATGAAAGCGGCTAACGCCGGTAACTCGGCCGCCAAGGCTCTGGGCAACGCGATGGAGCGTCTGTCGACCGGCAAGCGCATCAACAGCGCCAAGGACGACGCGGCCGGTCTCGCGATCGCCACGACCATGACCTCGCAGGTCCGCGGCATGACGCAGGCCATCCGCAACGCCAACGACGGCATCGCCCTCGCTCAGACCGCCGACGGCGCGCTGAACGAAGTCACCAACATGCTGCAGCGCGTTCGTGAACTGTCGATCCAGTCGAAGTCGGGCACCTACCAGTCGTCGGACCGCACCAACCTGCAGGCCGAAGTCACCGAACTGACCTCGCAGATCGACGACATCCTGACCAACACCAAGTTCAACGGCGTGACGCTGTTCGACAAGACCTCGACCGGTTCGGTCCAGGTGACCATCCAGGCCGGTTCGGACTCGGGCAACACGATCGACCTGAAGATCAAGGGCATCGACGGCACCAAGGTCAATGCTTCGGCCCTCGACGTTTCGAGCGCTTCGGCTGCCGGTACCACGATCGGCAACGTCGACACCGCGCTCGCCGCGATCAACACGACCCGCGCCTCGCTGGGTGCCAGCCAGAGCCGTCTGGAATCGGCGGTCAACAACCTGACCAACAACGTGACGAACCTGTCGGACGCCCGCAGCCGCATCGAAGACGCCGACTACTCGGCCGAAACGACCGCGCTCGCCAAGGCCCAGATCGTCAGCCAGGCTTCGACGGCCATGCTCTCGCAGGCCAACCAGTCGGCCCAGGGCGTCCTCTCGCTGCTCCGCTAAGAGCACCGACGAGACTGAATACCTTAACGACTACATAACCGATTGATCGACTGCCGCGGGTCCCTTCCCCGCGAAACATGAGAGCCCGGCGTCACAGCCATGATCCGCCGGGCTCTCGTTTCCTTCATCCGGACGCGACTAGTTCCCGCGTTCTCGTCGGAAGCAGAAGATCGACAGGACAAAGCCGGTCCCTTCCCGGCACTCGAGCTCGGTGGCCGCCATGACCACCGGGCTCTTTCTTTTGCCGGCAAAGGTTAACCCGCCAACGGGCCCTCCGGCGCCTCGAGGATCATCGGCGCATAGGTGCGCTTGCTGAACCGCCAGGTTCCGTCCTGACGGACCAGCGCATCGTCGTAGCTGCCGAACAGCTTGAACAGGCCGCCGGACTTGAGCTGGACGATCTCGCGCGCATAGGACCGCGCGGTCGCGCCATTACCCTCGACGCGGATCCAGCCGATCTCGCCCCAGAATGCGACCGCTTCCCAATCGGCCCAGAGCTTGTCCCATTCGGCGCGCCGCGCGGCGGCGCCGGCGCAGGCGAACATGTGCGAGTTCCATTCGCCAGCCTCGGTGAAGCAGGCGTTCCAGGCCTCGCGATCACCGCGGCAACTGGCATCGCCGTAGAGCCCGTAGAGTTCGCGGATCAGCAGGCGGTCTTCCAGCGGGCCCGTGTTGGCCATCGTGTCTCTCCCTCGTTTGCCGAGCAGGATAGATCACCGATGCCCGTGGGCAAGCATGAGCGGTCGCGCGGTCAGCGGCACTCGATGGTGACGTGCGCCAGTTCGTGGACCGGCGCGAGCCGCGCGCTAATGGTGTCGCGCGTGACCCCGGCCTGCGCGACGACGCTGACGATCGCGGCATGGGCCTCGGGGCCGACGCGCCAGACGTGGAGATCGGCGAGCCGTGCATCGCCCGGCGCCTCGACCAGTTCGCGCACCTCTTCGGCGACGTGATCGTCGGTGCGGTCGAGCAGCACCGCGGCGGTGTCGCGCATCAAGGTCCAGGACCAGCGGGCGATGACCACGGCGCCGACCAGGCCCATGACGGGGTCCATCCACTGCCAGCCGAGATAGCGCCCCGCCAGCAGCGCGGCGATCGCCAGGACCGAGGTCAGCGCGTCCGCGAGGACGTGGACATAGGCCGAGCGCAGATTGTTGTCGCCGCCATGCGAATGGCCGTGGTGATGCCCGTGATCATGGCCATGTCCATGGTGGTGGTGGTGGTGGTGGTGGTGATGGTGGCCGCCCGAGAGCAGCGCGGCGCTGATCAGGTTCACCGCCAGACCGACGACGGCGATCAGGGTCGCCTCGCCGAAAGCGACCGTGATCGGCGCGAACAGGCGCATGACCGATTCCACGCCGATGCCGAGCGCGATCAGCCCCAGTGCCATGGCCGACGCGAAACCGGCGAGATCGCCGACCTTGCCCGTGCCGAAGCTGAAGCCCGGATCGCGCGCATGCCGCCGGGCATAGGCATAGGCTGCCGCGGCCACCGCGAGCGCGCCGGCGTGCGTCGCCATGTGGAAGCCGTCGGCGAGCAGCGCCATCGAACCGGTCCAGTAGCCGGCCAGGATCTCGCCGACCATCATCAGCGCGGTCAGCACCACGACCCAGCGCGTGCGGCGCGCATGATCGTCGTGCGCGGCGGCGAGGAAGACGTGATCGTGGTCGGGCGCATGACCGGGAACGGGGATCATCGTCGCGCTCATTTCGCGTAGCGGCGGATCACCGCCATCAGCTCTTCGGCGCCCGCGGCGCGCTCGGCGTCGCTGAGCCCCGGCAGGGCGACATGCTGATCGAGATGATCGACGATGATCTCGTCGAGCAGCCCGTTCACCGCGCCGCGCACGGCGGCAACGAGGTGCAGCACGTCGCCGCAGCTCGCGTCGGCGGTCAGTGCTCGCTCGATCGCGCCGACCTGGCCCGCGATCCTGCGTACGCGCGGCAGCAGATCCGCGCTCTTGTCCGAAAGATGTCCCATATAGGGGTACCCCCTACCCCTATATGGCGCGGCAGGCAATCTCTCCGATTACAGTCCGGCCTCCTCGGCCAGCCGTGCGACGAGTTCTGCGGCGGGCAGCGCCCGGCTCAGCGGCGCGCCCTGTCCCGCCCATTGCGCGCCGAAGCCATGCTCGCCCGTCGTCTTGGCCGCGAGGTTGAGCGCTTTGCCCGCATCATAGGCGATCGGGTAGGCGGGCGGCCTCCGATCGGCTTCGGCGTCCCAGGCGGTGAAGCGGTTGGCCAGGCAGCGCGCGGGCCGGCCCGAGATCGCGCGGGTCATCACCGTATGCTCGGCCGCGTCGCCGGCCATGGCCTGGCGATAGGCCTCGTCGGTGCTGCTCTCGGGACAGCGGACGAAGGCCGTGCCGAGCTGCGCCGCCACGGCGCCGAGATCGAGCGCGGCGCGGATGCCCTGGCCGTCCATGATCCCGCCCGCGGCGATGACCGGCAGCCCGGCCTGCGTGACGAGCAGGCGCGTGAGTGCGAAAGTGCCGAGCCGGTCGTCGGGGACATCGGGATCGAACACGCCGCGATGACCACCGGCCTCCCATCCCTGTGCGACCAGGGCGTCGATCCCCGCGGCCTTGCACGCGGCGGCTTCGGCGAGGCTCGTGGCCGTGGCGATCAGCGTGCAGCCCGCCGCCTTGAGCGCGGCGATCCGTGCGGCATCGGGCAGGCCGAAATGAAAGCTGACCACTGGCGGCGCCTGCTCGACCAGCAAGGCCAGCATGGCGTCGTCGTCATTGAAGCTCTGGTAGATCGTGCGCAGCCCGGCCGGCGGCGTCGCGCCGTAGCGTGCGAACAGCGGTGCCAGCTCGGCCAGCCAGGCGGCTTCGCGCGCGGCATCGGCCTGCGGCGTGGCGTGGACGAAGAGGTTCACGTTGAACGGTCGCGCGGTCAGCGCGCGGGTGCGGGCGATCATCGCCGCGGCGCCGGCGGCATCGGTCGCGCCGACCGCGATCGAACCGAGCGCGCCGGCGTTCGCGACGGCTGCGGCGAGTTCGGGGGTAGAGGTGCCCGCCATGGGCGCCTGGATCAGGGGAAGCGACAGTCCAAGCTCGGCGATCCAGGTCATCGCCCGAATCTAGGAGTGGTGTCGGGACTGGCAAGGGGGTCCCCCCGAAGCCGTGGCCTCGGGGGGAGGGGCAATCAATCCTGCAACAGGATGGATATACGTCGGTTGCGCGGATCCTGCGGGTTGTCGCGTACGAGCAACTCGCGATCGGCGACGCCTTCGATCCGGCGGAAGCGATCCTCGGTGATGCCCGAGCGCATCAGCGCCTGGCGGGTCGCCTCGGCGCGGCCGGCGGACAGCGACCAGTTGTTGGCGCCGCCCGATTTCCACGGCAGCGAATCGGTATGCCCGCGGATCGTCAGGCCGCCGCCCTGCGGTGCGACGGTATCGCCGATCACCTTGAGCAGCTGCGAGGCGTCTGGCGTCAGCACGGTCGTGCCGAGCATGAACATCGAGAAGTCGGCATTGTCGACCAGGTCGATGCGGATGCCCTGCGTGGTGTCGACCATGCGGACCTGCTTGGCGAGACGCTTGAGGGCCTCGTTCGCCTGCATCTTCTCCTGGAGCTGCTGCTCCATCTTCTTGACGCGGTTGCTGCGGCCGCTGCCTTCCTTCGGACCGCCGGTGGCGTCGCGGGGGATGGTCATGGCCTGGGTGCCGGTCTGGCCGGCACGGTGCGGATAGTTGTCGACGTCGGTCACCGAGGAACCGCCGAGCAGGCCGGCGCCCGAGCCTGCGCTGTTCTCGCGCAGCTTGACCAGGGTCGGCGTGAAGTAGTCGGCGATGCCCTTGCGCTGCTTCTCGGTCGTGGCGCCGAGAATCCACAGCAGCAGGAAGAAGGCCATCATCGCGGTCACGAAGTCCGCATAGGCCACCTTCCAGGCGCCGCCGTGGTGGCCGCCCGCGACGATGGTGATCTTCTTGACGATGACCGGTGGCGGAAGCTCCTGCTTCCCGCCCTTCTTCGCGGCAGCCATGGCTTAGCGTCCCCGCATCGCGTCGAGCAGTTCCGAGAGACCCGGACGGAAGGCGTGGCCCAGGCCCGAGCGGGCGCTCTCGACGACCAGCGGCTGGGGCCAGCCGTGGAGCGAGGCGACGATCACCTGCTTGACCGCGTGGAAGATCATCTCGTCCTGCTCGTTCACCTGCTTGAGGCGGCCGGCGATGGGCGCGACGATACCGTAGGCGAGCAGAATCCCGAGGAAGGTACCGACGAGGGCCGAGCCGATCATGCCACCGAGGATGCTCGGCGGCTTGTCGATCGAGCCCATGGTCTTGACCACGCCGAGAACGGCCGCGACGATGCCGAGTGCCGGAAGCGCGTCGGCCAGGCCCTGGATCGCGTGCTGGGGTTCGTGCAGCTCGTGGAAATGCGTCTTCATCGCATTGTCCATGACCTCTTCGACCGCGTGGACTTCGAGCGTGCCCGACGAGACGACGATCAAGGTCAGCGTGTCGGCGATCAGGTCGACCAGCGGCTTGTTCGCCAGCAGGCGCGGGAATTCGGCGAAGATCGCCGAGCTCTTGGGATCCTGGACGTGGCTTTCCAGCGCGACCGGGCCTTCGCTGCGCAGCAGCTTCATCAGGCGCGTCGTCAGGATGATGACGTCGATGTGATCCTGCTTGTTGTGCTTGGGGCCCTTCGCCGCGCGCATGAAGCCGCCGCCGAAGGCCTTGAGTTCGTGCATCGAGTTGCCGGTCACGATGGCGCCGACTGCGGCGCCGCCGATGATCAGCATTTCGTGCGGAATGGCGTGAAGCACGGGTCCGAGCGACCCGCCGGTGATGGCGAAGCCGCCGAACACCATGGCCAGCAGGATGACGATACCGACTGCTACGAACATTGAACTAAGCCCCTTGGAAAATCAGTATGCGTCAGTTGAGCATCGAGAACAGCGAGAGGCTCGACAGCTTGGTGAAGCTGGCCTGGCTGGCTTCGAGAACGGTCATGGTCTGCTGCAGCTCGGCGATCGTCGACGGCAAGTCGGTTGCGCCGATCCGCGTCTGTTCGTCGGCGCGCAGCTCGCCCAGGTTGGTGCGGCGCTCGGAGGTCAGGTCGATCCAGTTGAGCCGCGAGCCGACCAGGGTCGAGCTCGTGGTGATCTGGTCGAGGCTGGTCTCGAGCATCGTGATGCCGTCGTTCGCCATCTTCTGGCGATCACCGGTGCCGGTCTGCAGATCGGAAGCGAGCTTCTGGATCTTGGTCAGGATGTCGTTGGGCGCGGTGCCCAGGATCTGCGGACCGGTCAGGCCGCGGCTGATCGACTGGCCGTCGCCGAGTGCGAGGTCACCCGCGGTGCCCGTGCCGATGTACTGCGGTTTACCCGTGCCATCGAGCTGATAGGCATCGCCCGAGCTCTCGCCGCCGAACAGCGCATGACCGTTCGAATCGCGCGAATTCGCCAGGTTGATGAGGTTGCCGAAAATCTGTTCGATTTCGTAACCGATGCTGGCGCGCTGCGCGTCGGTGATCGTGCCGTTGGCCGCGTTGTTCGCGAGCACCTTGGCATTGGTGATGTAGTCGGCGAAGGTCTTGAGCGCGGAATCGGCCAAGGTCAGGTCGGCAGTAGCGCGGCCCGCGTTGCTTTCGTCGATGTTCGACAGCTTATCGGTGCGCGCCAGCATACGCAGCCGCGAGGCGGCCACGGGATCATCCGACGAGCGCTCGAGCTTGTCGCCGCTGCCCAGCTGCTGCTGCAACGTTTCGGCGCGCTTGCGGATCGTGCCGATGTCGTTCTTGGCACGATCGTAGAAAGCGGCGGTGCTGGTGCTGATCGAAGTCATCTACGGTCTCACTTGATGCCCAGGATCGAATCGAAGATTTCCGACGCGACCTGCATGACCCGGCCCGATGCCTGGAAAGCTTGCTGATAGCGCACAAGGTTTGCAGCTTCGTTATCGAGGCTGACGCCGGCCTGGGCCGAGAGCGTGATCTTCGCAGTGGAGGCGATCGCGTCGAGTGCATCGCGCGTGACCTTGCGGCCCTGGACGGCGCTCGAGATCGTGAAGATCAGCTTGTCGGTCTTGCCCGCGGGATCGACCGAGGAAATGCCCGACATCAGCGCGGCCAGGTTCGACTGGTCGCGGCTGCCGGCGGGGGATCCGGCCGGCGCCGTGGCGATCTTGGAGCCGTCCTCGAAATTCAGCTTGATGTTGGCGGCGGTAATCATCGTACCCGACGAAGCCGCGAACATCGCGGTGCCGACCGCGCCGTTCAGATCGACGCCGTTGTCCTGGATGTCGTTGACCTTGGCGGCGAGGTCGCTGGCGATCGAGTTGAGACCCGTGCGGATCTCGTCAAGCTTGTCGAGCGCCTGTTGCTTGCCGACCAGCGAGCCCGAGATCGGCTTGACCGGATCGCCGTTGATCGTGAACGAGATCGTGCCGTTGGCGGCGGTCTTGAGCCCGAAGGGATAGGAGGTCCCGTTGGCGACGAGGTCGACGCCGCCAACCTTGACCGAGACGGTGTCGTCGGCATTGAACGTCGTCGCGACGTCGACGAACTTGCTCATTTCCTCGAGCAAGTGGTCGCGCTGGTCGAGCAGCGTCGTCTGGTCCGAGCTGGCATCGGCGGCGCGCGTCAGACGCAGGTTCACGCGGGAGAGTTCGGCCGAGAGGATGTTGATCTGATTGACGCCGTCGGTCGCCTCGAACGTCAGACCCTGGCCGGCCTGGTCGAGGCTCTGCGAGGCGATGTTGAGCGTGCGCGTCATCGTGCGCGCGCTCTCGACCACCGAGGCGCGCAGCGCGGGATCGGTCGCATCGGAAGCGAGCTGCTGGAGCGAGCTCTCGAAGCCGACGACGGCGTTGTAGACGCCCGACTGCTCGAGCGCGTCCTCGATGTTCTCGAGACCGCTGACTTCGGCATTGGCGCGCGCCGAGTCCGAGCCGGTGCGGCGCACTTCGGCCTGGCGGAACATGTCGGCGTTGCGGACCAGGCGCTCGACGCGCACGCCCGAGAGCGAGATGTCGGCGGCACGGCCCGCGCCACCCGCGGAGGAGACTTCCTCCTGGAGCACCGAGCGGCGAATGTAGCCTTCGGTCGAGGCATTGGTGATGTTCTGCGCGGTGACGTCGAGCGCCGTGCGCGCGGCCAGGGCGCCGCTCTTGCCGATCGAGAGAAGGTCGGATGCCACGTCTTATGCTCCCTGCTTCGCGGCGGTAGCGGTGTCTGCCGTGCCCGTTGCGTCAGCCGTCTTCGCGGCGTCGCCGTTGCCGAGCAGGCGCGCGAGGTGCGTCTCGATCATCTTGCCGAGACCGAAGGCGCCGGTGTCCGAAGCGATGTCGGCGAACTGCTCGTCCTGCATCTGGCGGAAAGTATCCATGCCCTTGCCGCTCATCAGGCTGTCTTCGCCGCCGAAGCTGGTCTTGCGCGCGGCCGCGAGCATCTGGCGGATGAAGATCGCCTCGAACTGCTTGGCGACGCCGGTCAGCTTGCCGCCGTCCGCCGCGCCAGCCGGGTTGGCGGACGCGGTGCCGGTTGCGGTGCTGGCCGCGGTGCTCTGGGCGATGGAAGGGGTGCTGATCGAGACCATGTCAGATCACCACCATTTCGGCCTTGAGCGCGCCGGCCTGCTTGAGCGCCTCGAGGATCGCGACCAGGTCCGAAGCGCCGACACCCAGCAGGTTGAGCGCATCGACGATCTTGGCCAGCGAAGCGCCGGGCTTCATCAGGATGACCTTGCCGCCTTCGTCGTTGGTCGTGATGTCGCTGTTCTGCTGCGTCGTCGTGCGGCCCTTGCTGAACGGCTCGGGCTGGCTGACGGTCGGGTTCTCGTCGACGCGGACGGTGAGCTTGCCCTGGCTGATCGCCGCGGGGCTCAGGCGCACGGCGCTGTTGATGACGACGGTGCCGGTGCGGCTGTTGACGATCACCTTGGCGGCGGTCTCGGCCGGGGTCACCTCGATCATCTCGATCGCGGCCATCACGCTCGCGCGGGTGTTGACGTCCTGCGGCAGCTTCATCGCGATGGTGACGCCGTCCTCGATCGAGGCGGTGCCGGGCATGAAGCGGTTGACCGCGTCGCGCACGCGCGTGGCGGTGAGGAAGTCGGCGTTGAACAGGTTGTAGCGGATCGTGTCGGCGCTCTCGAAGCCGGTGGCGACCGCGCGCTCGACCGAGGCACCATCGGCGATACGGCCGACGGTGGGCACGTTGACCGTGAGCATCGAGCCGTCCTTGGCCGAAACGCCGAGACCGCCGACGGCGAGGTTGCCCTGCGCCATGGCGTAGATCTGACCGTCGGCGCCCTGGAGCGGCGTCATGATCAGCGTGCCGCCGCGCAGGCTCTTGGCCTTGCCGATGGTCGAGACGGTGATGTCGAGGCGCTGGCCGGGCTTGGCGAAGGCGGGCAGGTCGGCCGTCACCATCACGGCGGCGGCGTTCTTGAGGCCCGGTGCGACGCCGGCGGGAAGCTGCAGGCCCATGCGGCCCGACACGCCCTTCATCGCCTGGGTCAGATATTCGAGGTTGTCGTCGCCCGTACCCGCGAGGCCCACGACGATGCCGTAGCCGGTCAGCTGGTTCGAACGCACGCCCTGGTAGGCGCCGAGATCGCGGACGCGTTCGGCGTGGGCGGTCTGCGGGCCGAGGAAGGCGAAGGCCGCGAGCAGGCAGGCCCACATCATGGAATCCCGCATCAGCGAGCGGACGTCGGCGACGATGGCGTTGAAGGTCGTGGTCATCGCGGGATTCCTCAGAACGGGCTGATCATGTTGAAGAACCGGCCGAGCCAGCCCTGCTTGCTGGCGCGCTGGAGCGCACCCTTGCCCGAATATTGGATGTTGGCATCAGCGACCTTGGTCGAATCGATCGTATTGTTTTCGTCGATGTCGATCAGGCGCACGATGCCCGAGACCTGGACCCATTCGTCGCCCTGGCTCAGCAGCATGCGCTTCTGTCCGCGCACCAGAGCGGTGCCGTTCGGACGCACTTCGGCGATGGTGACCGAAAGCGAGCTGTTGAGGGTGCTGGTCTGCGATGCATTGCCAGAACCCTTGAACGACGAATTGTTCGAGGCCTTAAGCGCGTTGGGGTCGATCGACAGCGGGCCGGCCGAGGGCGTGGTCAGCGAGACGCCGCCGTCGCGCTGGCTCTGCGAGCCAACAGTCTTCGAGGCGTTGGTCCGCTCGACCAGCATGATGGTCAGCGCATCGCCGACCATGCGGGCGCGGGTGCCGCCGTAAAGCGGGGCATAGCCCATCGAAGCGTTGAAGATGCCGCCGGTGGCCGGACCCGTAACGGGCGCGGCGACGGGCAGGGTCGCCTCGAAGGTTTCCTTCGGAGCTTTCTTGGCGAGCGCGGGCGTGGCCGAGAGCGCGGTCGCAGCGATCACGGTCGCGGCCAGCAGCGGCATGCGCTGCGGGAACGAACCGTTGCCGGCGGGGGCGCGGCGCTTGCGCCAGGTCGGAATGCCGAGGGGCAGGGGAGCGGAAGCGGTCATGACGATTACAGCGTCTGGTTCGCGTTGCGGAGCATTTCGTCGACCGCCGAGATCATCTTCGAGTTGATCTCGTAGGCGCGCTGGCATTCGATCATGTCGACCAGTTCCTCGACGATCGAGACGTTCGAGCCTTCGAGCATGCCCTGCTTGATCTGGCCGCGGCCGTCCTGGCCGGCCACGCCGATTTGGGCGGGGCCGCTGGCGCCGGTCTCGAGCAGGAAGTTGTCCGCGGCGGCCTGAAGACCGGCGGGATTGGTGAAGCTGGCGATGGTGATCTGGCCGAGCTCCTGGGCTTCGGTCTGGCCCTGGACCATCGCCGAGACGGTGCCGTCGGCCGAGACCGAGATCGACTGCGCGCCTTCGGGGATCTGGATCGCCGGGATCACCTGATAGCCCTGCGCGGTGACCAGCTGGCCATCGGGCGAGCGGCTGAAATTGCCGGCGCGGGTATAGGCGGTCTGGCCGCCGGGCATCTGCACCTGGAAGTAGCCGTCGCCGTCGAGCGCGAGGTCGTAGGAGTTGCCCGTGGTCTGCATCGTGCCCTGGGTCTCGATGCGCGAGGTCGACTGGACGCTGACGCCGGTGCCGAGGTTGAGGCCGGTGGCGTACTGGGTTTCGTTCGACGACTGCTGACCGGCGACGCGCGAGTCCTGGTAAGCCAGGGTCGCGAAGTTGGCGCGGTCGCGCTTGTAGCCCGTGGTGCTGACGTTCGCCAGGTTGTTGGCGATGACGCGCATGCGCTGATCCTGGGCGTCCAGGCCGGTGCGGGCGACGTGAAGAGCGGAAGTGGGCATTCGAAATCTCCGTCAGGACGGTGTCAGGCCAAACTAAGCAAGACCCGTGCCAATTGCCGGGTCGATTGCCGCTATCAGCCCGGGGTAATCCGCATCAGGCTGGCGCCACCCTCATCGAGTTCCTTGGCGGTGGCGATCAATTTCGTCCGCATATCAAAGCTTCGCTGGGCTTCGACCATCTCGACCAGAACCTCGGTCGGCTTGACGTTCGACTGCTCGAGCGAGGCCGGGATGACCTTTGCCGTTTCGTCGACCGGCAAAATTCCGCCGGCCGGCGCCCGGAAAATGCCGGTCAGGTCCTTTTCCATCTTGCTGCCGCGAAACGCGGCGAGCTTGAGCTTGTCGACCGTGGTGGCCGGCGCGTCGGGCGTCGCCGGATCCTGGACCATCACGTCACCGTCGGGGGTGATGGTGACCTTGTTGCCGAGTGGCACGGTGATCGGCGCGCCGCTCTGGCCGAGGACCGGCAAGCCCTCGCCGTTCTGCAGCACGCCGGTCTGCGAGACCGAGAGGTCGCCGCGGCGGGTATAGCCCTCGCCGCCGTCGGGCGCCTGCACGCCCAGCATGGCATCGCCCTGGAGGGCGATGTCGAGCGGGTTGCCGGTCTCGACGATCGAGCCGGCCTGCATGTTGGCGCCGCGAACGGCGGTCGAATTCAGGGCCCGGACTTCGAGTTGGGGACCGTCGAGCGTCATCGGCGTCGACTGCAGCATCTCGGCGCGGAAGCCGATGGTCTGGGCATTGGACAGGTTGCTGGCGACGACGCGCTGGCGCGTCATCGCCGCAGTCATGCCCGTCGCAGCCGTGTAGATCAGACGGTCCATTCTAGAAGACTCCGGTCATTCAGGGCCTAGCCTGCGGATCAGGTCCGCAGGTTCAGCACGGTCTGCGAGATCTGGCTGGCCGTATCGATCGCCTTGGCATTCGCCTGGAAATAGCGCTGCATGGTGATCAGGCCGACCAGTTCCTCGGTGATGTCGACGTTCGAACGCTCGAGCGAGCCCGAGCTCAGGCCGCCGAAGGTGCCGCCGCCGGGCAGGCCGTATTCGGCGTCGCCCGAAAGGCCGGTGGCGACCCAGTTCGACGAACCGGTCTGCTTGAGGCCGTCGACCGCCGAGAACTGCGCGAGCGCGACCTTACCCAGCGACTGGCTCTTGCCGTCGGCAAACGACACGCGGACCATACCGTCCTTGTCGACCGTGACGCCGGCGAAAGCCGCGGCAGGAGCCTGGGTCGGCAGATCGATCGATTCGACGGCGCCGTTGGCATAGGTGACCATGGCCTTGCCATCGACGACGGTCGCGCTTGCGAAGGCGGACGCGGTGCTTTCGGTCGGAAGCGTGATCGCCACGTCCGTGTTGGTCGGCGGGGACGTGTAAGTCGCCGTGTAGGGGGCGGAGGCGGACACGCTGGCGAGGGGGAAGGGGGCCATGGTCGGCGGAGCGATCGATTCCGACGTTCCGTCGTTATAGTATACCAGGACCGAGCCGTTGGCCTGAGGCGTTGCGCTGGCGCGAGCCGATCCCGATGCATTCGTCGCGGGAAGAGCGACGTCAGCAGCCGCCGTATAGGTTTTGCCAGCGGCATCCTTGTAGGTGATGTTGGTGCCGGAGATTTCCGCGATCAGGGCCGGCGCGGGAATGGTGGCGGCGGGCGTGATCAATTGCGTCGAACCGTCGGCGAAGGTGGCGGTGATGGTTGCGCTAGTGCCAGAGCCGTTGACGGCCGAGCTGGCGAAGGCCGATGGCGTGCTCTGCTTGGGCAGCGCGATCGATTCCGTCGTGCCGTTTTCATAGGTCACCTGCGCCGAGCCGTTGGCCGTCACGATCGCACTCGCGAACGGCGAAGGCGCACTCTTCGACGGCAGCTGCAGGCTGACCGGCGAGCTCACGGGCTTGCCGTTGGCATCGAGCTGGACTTTGCCGTCGGCGTCGGCCGCGAAGATCTGCAGGCGGTTGCCGGCGCCGTCCTTGACGAAGCCGTTGTCGTCGACGCTGAACGCGCCCGAGCGCGTGTACATCGTTTCGCCCGAGATCGGGTTGACCTTGGTGAAGAAGCCGTCGCCGTTGATCGCCATGTCGAGCGCGCCGCCGGTCTGCTCGATCGGACCCATCGACTGGGTCTGGGTGATCGACTGCACGGTCGAGCCGATGCCCATCTGCATCTTCGGGTTGGTGCCGGTGACGAGGTCGGCGAAGAGCGTGCGGCTCTTCTTGAAGCCGAGCGTTTCGGCGTTGGCGATGTTGTTGGCAGTGACGCCGAGGCCCGTCTGGGCGTTCTTCAGGCCGCTGAGCGAGGTGTAGAAGGACATATTCGGTCTCCCGGTAGAATCTGGATCAGGCGGTGGTCGACGGCGTCGGCGTCGGCGTGGGGGTCGGCGTCTTGGTGCCGGTGTTCGTGATCACGGTATCAAGCTTGTCGGCGATGGCCTTCAGCGTCGAAGTCTGCTCGGTCGAGTTCGACAGCGAGGTGAACTGCGCCATCTGTGCGAGCATCTGGCTGTTATCCATCGGATCGGTCGGATCCTGGTTCTGCAGCTGGGTGGTCAGCAGCTTCAGGAAGTCGGTGCCGTCCATCGAGCCCATGCCCTTGCCGACCTTGGAGTCGGTGGTGGCGCTGGCGGCCGAGGACGTGGCGTTTACGCCGCTAAAGATAGAAGTCATTTGAGCCTCATCGTATCGAGCATGAGCTGCTTGGCGGTAGTGAGCGCCTCGACCAGGTTCTGGTATTGGCGGGCGGAATCGAGCATCTCGACCATCTCGGTGTTCTCATCGACCGGGCTGGTCCACACGTCGCCGTTCTCGTCGGCGAGCGGATGGTCGGGATTGTGTTCGCGGACGGCGCGCGCGTTCTCGCGCATGACCGACTGGACGTTGACCGTCGAAAGGCCGCTGGTCTTGTCGAGCTGTTCGGCGAAGACCGCGCGGATCGGGCGATAGGCGCCTTCCTCGCTGCTGGCGACCGAACCGGCGTTGGCCAGGTTCGACGAGGCCGCGTTCATGCGCACGAGCTGTGCCGACATGCCCCGCTGCGCAACGTCGAAGATGTTCATCGCGGGCATGGGTTAGTCTCCCTTCAACGCGCGCGTGATCGTCTCGACGCGGCCGCGGATGAAGCTGAGCGTGGACGAATAGCCGACGGCGTTCTGCGTGAAGGCGAGCTGCTCGGTCGGCAGCTCGACCGTGTTGCCGTCGAGCGAGGGCATCAGCGGTACGCGATAGAGCGTGGCGGCCGAGGTCGCCTGGTCGGTGCTCATGCCCGAGGTCTTCGCCTTCAGCGCTGCGGCGAAGTCGATGTCCTTGGCCTTGTAGCCGGGGGTGGCGGCGTTGGCGATGTTGGACGTGATAAGCCCCATGCGCTGGGACTGAAGTTCCAGCGCAGCAGCGTGTATTCCGAACAGGCCTTCACTCATCGAACGAGCTCCGTGTGCATCACCCGCCTGAATGAGCAAGCACCGTGCCAAATCGAAAAATGGCGGGTTTTGGCGATTTGTTAGGGGTGAATGCGGCAAAGCGTTGCCGGGTGCCGGCGGCAAAATTTGTCCGAGTCGGTCTGAAATCCTGCCGGCCTTGCCGTTCTAGGTTTCACGCGAAGGGGTGCTTTTCTCGATGAACCTTGCCAGCCTTTTGGATCCGGTGTCGGCCTCGATCGTCGTGGGCGGAACGCTGCTCGCGACCGTGCTGCGCTGTGGCACGGGCGATTTCGGCGCCGCGCTCGCGGGCATCGGCCGGCTCGGCGGCAAGCGCTTCGACGCCAGCGAGGCGCGCTCCGAGCTCGCGATCAAGGTCCAGCAGATCCAGCGCGAAGGCGTGCTGCGCGTTCAGCCGATCCATTCGGGTGACCGCGAGATGGACGAGGCGACCGATCGCATGATCGGCACGCGCTCGGTCGCCGGCCTGCTCGAAATCCACGAGGCGAACAAGCAGCGCCGCCTGCTGACCGACACCCGCGCCGTGCGCACCCTGGCCCAGGCCGCGGACCTCGCGCCGGTCTTCGGCCTTGCCGCGACGCTGTTCTCGCTGACCCAGCTTCCCGCCGACGGCATCAACAAGCACGCCTACATGGGCGCGATCTCGATGGCGGTCTGCGCGACGCTCTATGGCCTGTTGCTCGCCAACCTGGTGCTCGCGCCGCTGGCCCGCGCGGTCGAGCGCGTCGCCACCGAGGAAGAGAGCGAGCGCCAGAAGATCGTCGACTGGCTGGCCAAGCAGGTTGCGGGCGCCATGCCCGCGCGTACGCGGCCGCAGTTCGTGCCCGAGAAGCTTTCGGCATGATCGCCGGGTCTGCCCTCTCGGCCAGCTCGTCGCTCAGCGGACGGTCGGGCAGCGGCTGGCAGTACCTGCTCGCCGACCTGTCGCTGATCCTGTTCATGGTCACCGCCGCGGCGCTCGCCTCGGCCGAGGACGCGCCGGCAAAACCGGCAAGGCCTGCCGTTGCCGCCCGGCAAGAAGCGGCCTCTGCCAAGAACAGCTCGCCGCTGTCGCAGCAGGGCGAGGTGCTTGCGCTCTATCGTGCCGCGCCCGGCGCGCCGCCGCTCGGCCAGTGGCTGCGCGACCAGTCGGCCGATGCGCGCCAGCAGCTGACCATCGTCGCGCAGTACCGCCCCGGCGAGCAGGCGCGGGCGATGAGCCAGGCCGCGGTGCTGGCGCAGGACGCGGGCCAGGCGGGGCTGCGCGCGCGCATCGTCATCGAGCCGGGGCAGGGCGGAACCACCGCCGCGCTGGCTTTCGATTCGCCCGATTCACAGGCTTCGGCGACAATGGCACAGACTTTGCAGAAGGCCGTTCCCAGCAACTGATTGCAAAGGAACGACCATGAGTTTGGCTCTTGGCTTGACGCTGGCGGCTGCCGCCGGCTTTGCCGATCTCGACGCCATCGACCGCGAGGTCGCGGCTTTCACCGGTGCGCCGATCGGCGCCCCCGGCGGTGCCTCGAACCCCGTCGATCGCCGTCTCCGCCTGCAATCCTGCGCTGCCCCTCTGGCGGTGACCTGGAACGGCATGCGCCGTGATTCGGTGCTCGTGCAGTGTCCGGGCGGCTGGCGGATCTTCGTCCAGGTGGCCAATGCCACGCTGGGCGCTGCGGCGGTCCCGGTCCTGCCGGCGGTCACGCGCGGCGATGCCGTGACGATCGCGGTCCAGGGCGATGGCTTCACCGTGTCGCAGCCGGGCGAAGCGCTCGAGGCCGGCCCCGTCGGTGCCTGGATCCGCGTACGCGCGGTCAGCAGCAATGCGGCCGCCGCGGCGAATGCCAAGGACACGCTGCGCGCGCAGATCGTCCGCCCCGGCATGGTCGCGATCCCGCTGCCCTGACGACTTTGTGGTCCCAGCGACAGGTAGTTTTCCGAGAGAGCCGGTAAAAATCACGCAGGCCCTTAAAGAAATCTTCCCGGCACCGTTCTGAGGCTCGAGAGAGTGAAGGAGCGGCATCATGCCACCAATCGAACTGGGACCGACGCGCCCGATTGGCGCGGTTGACGTCCGGATTGCCCGTCAGTCCGCCGGACTTCGCGAAACCGCGGAGACCAAGAGCGGAACCCCGTCCACCGTCGCCGCAAGCGACGTGCTGGATCCTGGCGAAGCACCGGTCGACACCAGCCGCGTCGAAGTTATTCGTAAGGCGATCGAAACCGGGCAGTACCCCGTTTTCCCCGCCAAGATTGCCGACGGCATCATTGCAGCCGGCATGCTGCTGACGAAAGGCCAGTAATGGACTCGAAAGCCCTTCGCGAGACCCTGCGGCACATGGTTGCCGTCCTCGAAGCCGAGCGGCAGGCGCTTGCCGGTCTCGACCTCGATGCCATCCTGGGCACCGCGAACGACAAGCAGAAGCTCTGCGGTACGCTCGACAGCTCGGGCGTCAGCGAGCTCGACGACGAGTGCCGCGGCCTGCTCGAGGCCGCCAAGCGCCTCAACGAGGTCAATCGCCAGGTGCGCAACCTGATTGCCGCCAACGTTTCCTCGCGGATCGAGACCCTGACCGGCACCGGCGCGGTCTACAAGCCCGGTGGCACGGGTTCGCGCGCGGCCTATGCCTACGCCCGCGCCTGAGGCGCGTTGATCTAAGGCTTTCTGGCGCGGTTTCGGCCGCGTCCGTCTAAGACTTTGGTCGGATCGCACACCCTGCATCCGGCAATCCAGACATAATTGGCACGATGCTTGCTGAGTAAGCTTCCGGTTCATTTGATACCGGGAGTTTGGCTTGAGCGAGCCTCAGTCCATTGCAGGTTTTTCGGCAAGCCGCGTGCCACCGGCCAACGGTGGCGTGCGTGCTGCGATCGCCCGCGCTGCGCAGAAGACGGGTGTCGACTTCGACTACCTGCTGGCGCAGGCGAAGATCGAATCCAGCCTCAATCCCGGCGCCAAGGCCCCGACTTCCAGCGCCGCGGGCCTCTACCAGTTCACCAACGGCACCTGGCTCCGCACGCTCGAGAAGCACGGCGGCGACCACGGCATGGGCTGGGCCGACGCGATGATCGACGGCGGCCGCGTCACCGACCCCTCGGCCCGCTCGCAGATCATGGCGATGCGCTATGATGCCGACACTTCGGCGCTGATGGCCGCCGAGCTGGCCAACGACAACAAGGCTGAGCTTACCGCTACGTTGGGCCGCGAGCCCGATGCCGCCGAGCTCTACATGGCGCATTTCCTCGGCTCGGCCGGCGCCCAGCAGTTCCTTTCCGCGCTGCAGACCAACCCCGGCCAGAGCGCCGCTGCGATCCTGCCCAAGGCGGCCGCGGCCAACCGCGGCATCTTCTTCGATGGCGGCGTGCCGCGCTCGGTCGCGGGCGTCATGGAACTGATGCGCGCCAAGGTGTCGAACGCCATGGAAGACGGCGGCCTGCCGCCGATGGACTACGACACGGGCCTGGGCATGACCCAGCTCGCCAATTTTCAGCCGCAGGGGCAGCCCGAGGTGACCGGCGGCCCGATCGCCCGGCAATTCGCTGCCGCCCGGCAAGAGATGTCCGACCTGCCGACGGCGCGTCGCTCGATGGCCGAAACCCTTCAGAACGCCTTCGCCTCCACCTCCGTCGGTGGCGCGTCGAGCGTCCCCGCCAATGTCCGCGCCGCCTACGGCCAGCTCCAGAAGTTCGGAATGTAATCGATGATGGCGTTTACCCGCATGTTCCGTGGATCGGCCCTGGCGCTCCCCGCCGGCATCATGACCCTGATCGGTCTGATGATCATTCCGGTCGCGCCAATCGTTCTCGACATCTCGTTCGTGCTCAACATCGCGCTGTCGATCGCGGTGCTGATGGCGGCGATGAACGCGGCCAAGGTGCTCGACTTCTCGTCGTTCCCCACCGTGCTGCTGTTCGCCACCCTGCTGCGCCTGGCGCTCAACGTCGCCTCGACCCGCGTCGTGCTGGTCCACGGCCACGAGGGCGAAGCCGCTGCCGGCCACGTCATCGAGGCCTTCGGCGCCTTCCTGATCGGCGGCAACTTCGCCGTCGGTATCTTCGTGTTCATGATCCTGATGATCATCAACATGGTCGTGGTCACCAAGGGCGCGGGCCGCGTGTCGGAAGTTTCGGCCCGCTTCACCCTGGACGCCTTGCCCGGCAAGCAGATGGCGATCGACGCCGATCTCGCCGCCGGCCTGCTGACCGCCGACGAAGCCAAGAAGCGCCGCGTCGAAGTCGGCACCGAGGCGGAGTTCTACGGCGCCATGGACGGTGCCAGCAAGTTCGTGAAGGGCGACGCGGTCGCCGCGCTGCTGATCCTGGGCGTCAACATCATCGCCGGCTTCTGCCTGGGCATGATCAGCCACGGCATGTCGGCGGGCGAAGCCGCCTCGGCCTATATCACCCTGGCCATCGGCGACGCGCTGGTCGCGCAGGTTCCCGCGCTGCTGCTGTCGATCGCCGCCGCCGTCATCGTCACCCGCGTGGCCGACAGCAACGACCTGGCCGGCCAGATCGGTCACCAGTTCGCCTCGCCGGGCACCTGGCTGCCGGTCGCGGTCATCCTCGGCCTGATCGGCGTCATTCCGGCGATGCCGCAGACGATCTTCCTGCCCGCCGCGGGCATGGCCGGTTTCATCTGGCACAAGCTCAAGAAGCGCGAGCAGCGCCTGTCGATCCCCGTCGCCGAGGCCCCGCCGCCGCCGCCCGATCCGGCCAAGATCACCTTGCAGGACGTTTCGGACCACACGCTCGTCACGATCGAGCTCGGCTATGGCCTGGTCCACCTGGTCGACGACCGCCGCGGTTCGCCGCTGGTCGCCCGCATCACCGGCGTGCGCAAGCAGCTGAGCCAGGCCTTCGGCTTCGTCGTACCGCAGTTCCGCGTCCGCGACGCGATCGAGATGCCGCCGCACGAATATCGCGTGGTCCTGGGCGGCGTGCCGCTCGGCGGCTCCTCGGTGCGCCCCGACAAGATCCTCGCGATCAACGCCGGTGAGGCGCGCGAGGGCCACATGCTGCAAGGCGAGGAAACCTGGGATCCGAGCTTCGGCTGCCCGGCGATCTGGATCGACAACACCTCGCGCGACATCGCCATCGCCGAAGGCTTCCTGACGGTCGACGCCAGCACGGTCATCGCCACGCACCTGAACCAGCTGCTGTCCGAACGTCCGCAGGAACTGCTCGGCCCCGACGAGGTCCGCAACCTGCTCGACGGCATCAAGGAGCATTCGGCCGGCCTGGTCGAGACGGTCTACCCGGCGCCGCTGTCGCTGGCCGCGGTGACCCGCGTGCTGCGCGCGGTACTCGAGGACGGCGTGCCGATCTCGCACCCGCTGCCGATCCTCGCCAGCCTGAGCAAGTCGGTCCAGGTGACCAACGATCACGATCGCCTGGTCGAACTGCTGCGCGCCGACCTCGGCCCGCTGATCGTCGGCCGCATCTGCGGACCGCACGAGCGCCTGCCGGTGATCACGCTCGACGCAAGCCTCGAGAACATGATCGTCCAGGGCATGGTCGATCCGACCACGGGCATCCCGGTCATCGAGCCCGATCTCGCCCGCACCATCGGCGAGCATATCTCGGGCCTGATCGCGAACCGCGGGCCGGGTGCCGTGCCGCTCGCCCTGATCGTCCAGCCGCGCGCGCGCCGTGCCCTGGCCGGTCTCCTCAGGCTCCGCGCACCGACCTGCCTCGTGCTGTCGATCGCCGAACTTCCCCCGACCCAGCCGATCGAAGTGATCGACGTCGTCGGCGCCGCTCAGCAGGCCCCGGGCCTGCCCCAACCCAACTACCACGATTCTCACGAAAGCCTGGCCGCATGAAATACGATCACAGGTCCTTCGCCACCGGGAAATCCGTAGCCGGAGCCTATGGCAACGCTGTTGCCGGTGCCTATGGCAGCGACATCGGCGACCGCATTCGCCGGTTCCTGCCCATGGTCCGCCGTATCGCCTGGCACGTCCACGGCTCGGGCCGTCCGGGCATCGAGATCGAGGATCTGATCCAGTCGGGCCTGGTCGCGCTGACCGAGTGTGCGCAGAAGCACCAAGGGCCGGGCGAGGACGGTTTCGCCGCCTATGCGAAGATGCGCGTGCGCGGCGCCATGGTCGACATGATCCGCCGCTCGGTGCCGCTGTCGCGCGGGGCGACCGAACGGCGCAAGCAATTGCGCGCCACCGAGGAGGCGCTGCGCCTGCAGCTTGGCCGCGAGGCGGCTCCGGCTGAACTGGCCGAGGCGCTGGGCATCGATCTGAACGAGCTGGCGAGCCTGCGCCATGCGAGCGAGCCGCTGCGTTTCGAGGCAATCGACGACGCCTATTCGGACAGCGACATGGCCTTCGCCGACGATCGCCCCGACAGCTTCGCGATGCTGGTGGACGAGGAAACCCGCGGTGCGGTGATCGCGGCGATCACCTCGCTGCCCGAGCGCCTGCAGATGGTGATCCAGCTCTATTTCGTGGAAGAGCTGAACCTCTCGGAAATCGCGCAGGTGCTGTCGGTCAGCATTCCGCGCGTGCACCAGCTCAAGGCGCAGGCACTCGGCCATCTGCGCAAGGAACTCGAAGGCGTCGCCGAAGTCCTGTGATCCCGGGATAAAGAAAGAGCGGCCTTCTTGTGAAAGAAGCCGCTCCGAGTTGGGGAGAAGAGGGATGCAGGTCTAACTCGTTTATTGCTGATTGGTTTCCAGAACATCGGAAACGGATTCTTCTAGCCGTCACATCCGCCTTCGCGACGCTGACGATCGGCGGCCGGCGATGACGGATCAGGGCTTGGTCAGCGCGACCAGTCCATCGGCGGTCAAGACCTGCGGCAATTGCCGCGGCGCGTTCTTGCCGGCCGGATACCAGACATAGAGCGGTACGCCCGCCGCGCCCTGCGCCGTCAGGTAGCGCGTGATCGCGGGATCGCGCCGCGTCCAGTCGCCGCGCAGCACGACGACCCCGGCCTTGGCGAAGGCGTCGCGCACTTCCTCGCGTTCGATCGCGACCTGCTCGTTGACCTTGCAGGTCAGGCACCAGTCGGCGGTGAAATAGGCGAAGACTGGCTTGCCGGCAGAGCGCGCTTCGGAAAGTGCGGCTTCGGAGAAGGGCTTGGCGGGCAGGATGCCCTGGGTTTCGGCCGCGGGTTTGGCGTCGATCATCGACAGCGCCAGAGCGCCGCCGACAACCGTGACGACCAGACCGGCCAGGGCCGTCGCCAGGGCCGAGCGCCCCGCCCGCTGCCGCCGTCCGATCTCGGTCAACACGGCCAGGACACCCACCGCCATGACTGCCGCCAGACGCAGAAAATCGCTGCCGCCGATACGCCATGACAGCCACAGCAGCGCTGCGGCTGTCAGCGCCATCGGCAGTGCCATGACCAGCTTGAACTTCGCCATCCAGGCGCCGGGTTTGGGCAGCGCGCGTCGCAGTGCCGGGACATAGGCGATCGCCAGGAACGGCAGTGCCAGGCCCAGGCCGAGTGCGACGAACAGCGCCATCGCCGAAGGCACCGGCAGCAGCAGCGCCGCGCCCATCGCCGCGGCCATGAACGGGCCGGTGCAGGGGGTGGCGACGAAAGCCGCGAGCAGGCCGGTGGCGAAGGCGCCCTGCGGGGATCCCTCGGTGGCGAAGCCGGGCACGGCGAATTCGAACAGGCCGAGCAGGTTGGCGGTAATCGCCACGGCCAGCAGCAGCAGCGCCGCGACGACTCCGGGCTCCTGCAGCTGGAAGGCCCAGCCCACTTCCTCGCCCGCGGCGCGCAGGCTCAGCAGCAGCGCCCCCAGCAGGGCGCAGGCGACGATGACGCCGGCGCTGTAGGCCAGCCCCTCGCGCCGGGCATGGGCCGCACTCTCGCCCGAACGCGCGAGGCTCAGGGCCTTGAGGCTGAGGATCGGGAAGACGCAGGGCATGACGTTGAGCAGCAGGCCGCCGGCCAGCGCCAGCAGCAGCAGCCAGGGCAGGCTCGCTGTCGTTGCCGGTGCCTCGGCGGCCAGCGGCGTGCCGTCGGTCGGCACGGCGCCGGGTGCGGCATCGAAACTCACGCCGTCGCCGGCCGCGTTGAGCCGCAGCACCCCGGACAGGCGCACGGGCTCCTTCGCCGCGAGCTTGGGGCGTTCGAGCTCGACGATCAGCAGGTCGCCCTTGCGGCTGAACTTTTGCGGCGCGGCATAGGCGATCAGCCGGTCCTCGGTGGCAAAAAGGTGGGGCTCGGCCAGGTCGAGACTCGCGGGCAGCGGGATGCCCAGGCGGATCGTGCCGCCCTCGCGCACGAAGTGCGCCTCGGCGCCGAGCGGCGCGGGCAGGTGGCGGCGCCAGGTGTCGAAGCGCGCATCGGGCGTGCCGCGCGGACCGATCGTCACCGTGGTTTCGAGGCTCGCCTGTTCGGGCACGCAGATCTTGTCGGTACAGGCGAGCCACTGCGCCTCGACGCGCACGAGCTGCTGGCCCGGCGCCGCGTCGGCCGCCAGGTTCAGCGGCACCAGCACCGCATATTCGTGCTCGTAGACGTGGTTCATCAGCCCCGAGATCAGCAGGGTCTCGGGCACCGGATAGCGCGGCTCGCCGGCCTTGGCGCCCGCCGGCAGAGTCCAGCCGAGCGTCATGCCGAGGCCCGCGTCGCCGGGGTTCGACCAGTAGCCGTGCCAGCCCGGCTCGGGCCGCATGCGCAGCGCCAGCCACAGCGTCTCGCCGGGATTCGCGGCGCTTTCGGCGACGAGCTCGGCCTGGATGTGGGTCGGTGCAGCCTGGGCAGCGGCGGCCGTCGCAAACAGCGCGAGGACCTGCCACAACACCGCAACAAGCAGGCGATAGCAGCGCATTCCGGTCGTCGCTCCTGACAGGGCCTTGCGCGCGCAGTGCGGGCCAGCCATCAGGGCTCTGCCGGTTCCGGCTCGAATTTTCAAGGAATGCCTATGCGTCGCTCGTTCGCTTCGTTCGCTCTCGTTCTGGCGCTCACGGCCTCGGGTGCCGCACTCGCGAAGACTGCGGACAAGGCACCGCCGGCTTCCGCGCCCACGCAAGCCTCCGCTCAGGCCCCCGCCCCCACCGCGCCGCCGCGGCTGGTCGTGGCGATCTCGGTCGATCAGTTCTCGGCCGATCTCTTCGCTCGCTATCGCCGCTATTTCACCGCCGGCCTGGCGCGGTTGCAGGAAGGCGCGGTGTTCCCTTCGGGCTTCCAGTCGCACGCCGCGACCGAGACCTGCCCCGGCCACTCGACTCTGCTGACCGGCGCGCACCCCGCGCGCACCGGCATCATCGCCAACAACTGGTTCGATCCGGCGATCGCCCGCGCCGACAAGCGCGTCTACTGCTCGGAGGACGAGCGCGATCCGGCCAGCACCTCGCGCGATCCCGTGGTCTCGGCCTGGCACCTCAAGGTGCCGACCCTGGGCGAGCGGATGAAGGCGGCCTGGCCCGAAGCGCGCAACGTCGCGGTCTCGGCCAAGGATCGCGCGGTGGTGATGATGGGCGGCCACGCGATCGACGCCGGCTACTGGTGGAAGGGTAGCGCCTTCACCAGCTTCGCCGGCAAGCCGCTGTCGCCCGCGGCCCAGGCAGAGAACGCCGCGGTGGCCAAGCTGCTGCAGGCCGGCGCCCCCGCCATCGCGCTGCCCACTTGGTGCATGGCCGCCGACCGTGCCGTGCCGGTCAAGACCTTCACCATCGGCAACGGCCGCTTCGTGCTCGAACCCGGCAAGCCCGACGCCTTCCGCGTCTCGCCGCGGATCGACGCGGCGACCGGCGACCTCGCGCTCAAGCTCGTCGACGAGATGCAGCTGGGCAAGGGCAAGGCGCCCGACATCCTCTCGGTCTCCTATTCGGCGACCGACTATGTCGGCCATGCGCTGGGTAACGGCGGCGCCGAGATGTGCGTCCAGCTGGCCGAACTCGACAAGACGATCGGCCGCCTGCTCACGGGGCTCGACGCGCGCAAGCTCGACTATGTCGTCGTCCTCAGCGCCGACCACGGCGGCCTCGACGCGACCGAACGGCTGAACCAGCAGGCCTATCCGGCCGCCAGCCGCGCCGACAAGGCGCTCAATCCCGCAGCGCTCGGCCAGGCGATCGCGGCCGAGACCGGCGTGACCCCGCCCGCGGGCGCGCTGATCTATGGCGACGGGGCCGGCGGCGACTATTACATCGCGCGCAACCTGACGCCCGAGCAGAAGGCCAAGGTCCAGGCGGCGCTGGTCGCGCGGCTGCGCGCCAGCCCCGATGTCTCCGCGGCCTATACCGGCGCGGAAATCGCCGCCCAGGCGCGGCCGACCGCTTCGCCGCAGGACTGGACCCTGCTCGAACGTGCGCGCGAATCGTTCGATGCCGAGCGGTCGGGCGACGTCGTCGCCTTCCTCAAGCGCGGCGTCATGGCGATCCCCGATCCGGCGCCCGGCTATACTGCCGGCCACGGCAGCGTCTGGGACTACGACCGGCGCGTGCCGATGCTGTTCTGGCGCCGCGGTCTGCCGGGCTTCGAGCAGCCGGCCCCGGTCGAGACCGTCGACATCGCGCCCAGCCTTGCCGCCGTCCTCGGCCTCAAGGTCGCGGCCAGCGAGTTCGATGGCCGCTGTCTCGATCTCGACGGCAGCGCCGGGGATACTTGCCAGCCCCAGCCGTGACGCCTAGTCCGGCGGGCATGGAAGAACGCCGCGATCTGGTCATTCTCGGGGGCGGGCTCGTCGGCATGACGCTGGCGCTCGCCGCCGCCAAGGCGGGCATCACCAGCCACGTCGTCGACAAGGCGAGCCCCGAGGAATTGACCGCCGAGGGCGCCGACGGCCGCGCCTCGGCGATCTCGACCGCGAGCTGGAACCTGTTCGGCAATATCGGCCTCGCCGACCGGCTCGAACCGCTGGGCTGCCCGATCGCCGCGATCGCGGTGACCGACGGCATGAAGCCCGGCCGCATCGATTTCCGCCCCGAGCCCGAGGAGGGCACCTTGGGGCGCATGTTCGCCAATCGCGACCTGAGGCTCGCGCTGTTCGCTGCGGCGCGCGAGGAGCCCTTGATCGCCTGGCACACCAGCGCCGAGGTTGCGGAACGCGAGCGCGGGCCGCACGGTGTTTCGGTCACGCTCAGGGACGGGCGCGTGCTCGCGGGCAGCCTGCTCGTCGCCGCCGAAGGCCGCCAGTCGCCGACGCGCGACGAGGCCGGCTTCTCGCTGGCGAAGTGGGATTACAAGCACCGCGCGATGGTCACCGGCCTCTACCACGAGAAGCCGCACGACAACGTCGCCTGGGAAATCTTCTATCCCTCGGGGCCCTTCGCGCTGCTGCCGCTGCTCGATACGGCCGATGGGCGCCATCGCTCGGCGCTGGTCTGGACCGTGGCGGAGAAGGACGCCAAGGGCGTGATCGGCCTGTCCGATCGCGGCTTCCTCGCCGAAGTCACCAAGCACATGCAGGGGATCTTCGGCGCGATCGAATTGTCGGCGCCGCGCATGTCCTATCCGCTCAACTTCCACCACGCCGCGCGCGTGGTCGAGGATCGCCTGGCGGTGATCGGCGATGCCGCGCACGGTATGCACCCGATCGCCGGCCAGGGGCTCAACCTCGGCCTGCGCGACGTCGGCGCGCTCGTCGAAGTGCTGACCGAGGGCATGCGGCTGGGGCTCGAGCCCGGCGACGCCCAGGTGCTCGCGCGCTACGAGCGCTGGCGCAGCCTCGATGCCTTCGCGGTGATGTCGGTGACCGACGGGATCAACCGCCTGTTCGGTGTCCCCGGCCGCCTGCCGAGCGCGGTGCGTCGGCTGGGCATGGGTGCGATCCAGCGCCTGCCGGTGCTCAAGCGCTTCTTCATGGACGAGGCGCGCGGCGTTTCGGGCAATCTGCCGGAGCTGCTGCGCGGATAGAAGGGGGCGGAATGGGGCTGTCGCTGCAATTCGTCGGCTGCGGCGATGCCTTCGGCTCGGGCGGCCGCTTCAACACCTGCTTTCACCTGACCGGCGCGACGACCAACCTGCTGATCGACTGCGGCGCCTCGTCGCTGGTGGCGATGAAGCGGCTGGGTATCGATCGCAACGCGATCCGCACGATCGTCGTCACCCATTTCCACGCGGACCACTTCGGCGGCATCCCGTTCTTCATCCTCGACGCACAGTTCTTCAGCAAGCGCCGCACACCGCTGACGATCGTCGGGCCGGTGGGCCTGCCTGCCTGGTACGAGCGGGTGATGGAGACCGCGTTCCCGGGCTCTTCCACGGCGACGCAGAAGTTCGCACTCGACCTCGTCGAGATCGCCGCGAGCGAGACGCGCGCGGTCGACGGCGTGTCGGTCGGCGCCTTCCAGGCGCTGCACGGCCCACCCGGCGGGCCTTATCTATCGGTGCGGATCGAGGCCGAGGGGCGCGCGGTGACCTATACCGGCGATACCGAGTGGACGCCGGATCTGATTCCCGCGGCGCGCGACGCGGACCTGTTCATCGCCGAGGCCTATTTCCGCGACAAGACGATCGCGACGCATCTGAGCCTCGACGCGATCGAGGCGAACCTGGCCGAGATGCGCCCCAAGCGGCTCGTGCTCACGCACATGAGCGACGACATGCTCAACCATCCCGATCGGGAGCGCTACGAAACGGCCGAGGACGGGCTGGTCGTAACGATCGCCTAGAACGAGCCGGTCGCCGGTGCTGCGGTTTCAACCGCCGCCCCGGCGTCGGGCGCCAGTGGGCTCGGCTGGTCGACGGTCTTGCCGGCGCCGTCGCGCAGGGTGCGCGGTTCGAGCATGGCGGCGGTCTCGATGACGTCGAGTGCGCGCTGGGTGTTCTCGTAGCGGCGGGCTTCGCCGATCCAGGGCTGGGCGCCTTCGGCACCGGGCAGGCGCTCGACCTCGGCCACGGCTTCGCCGATCTTGCCGCGTGCGAGCATCAGGCGGGCGCGGGCGATGCGGCTTTCGGCGGTGGCGGCGGGGACGGGGGCGCGGCGCACGACGAACAGGCTGGCGATCTCGCGGCGGATGCGCGTCCAGGTGCTCTCGTCGCGCTGGGTGCCGGTGAGCACGGGCGCGACCGCCTCGAGCTGGCCGATCAGCTCGTCGAGCGTGATCGGGCGCTTGGCGGCGGCGATGATCGTCTGCACCGCCTGCGGCTGGGCACCACCGAAGCGCAGGGTCAGCTGGTCGGCGACGAAGCTCAGCGGTTCGCCCTTGTCGATGCGCCGGCGCGCGGCATAGGCGACGAGCAGGGCTTCGGAGCGGGCGGCATGGCCCGAGGCGGCGGTCGCCTCGCTGTCGATCCGCGTCAGCCGGTCTTCGAGCAGGGCGAGCCGCGTCTCGACCCCGCCGAGCGAGGCCGGATCGGTCGGCAGGGCGCTGGGCTGTGGGACGGGGGCGCTGGCGGCCAGCGGCACGGCGCTGGGCTGCGGCGCCATGCGGGCGGTGCGCGCCTCGCGCAGGCTCGCGGGCAACTGGCCAGTCTGCGCCAGCCAGGCGACGATGCCGCCGCCCACGAGGAAGGCCAGCACGGCGGCCAGCAGGGTGGTGGTCAGATTCCGGCGCGGCCTTGGCAGCGGCAACGGTTGGCTCAGCGTTTCATCCGGCATCAGGCCCGCAATTCCTTTCAGCGGCCGGGGTTTGGCACAAGTCCTGCGCCAAGGCCAGCAATGCCGTGTCGTTCGGCACGGCGGCGGTGGCGATCGCGGCCCAGCCGGTGCCCGCCGCGCGCGAGACGCGCGGGCCGATCGTGGCGAGCGCGATCCGGCCGCGTTCGAGCCGATGGTCGTCGCAGAGCGCGGCGAGGTGCTGCGCGGCTTCGGCCGAATGCAGCGCGACCACGGCGGGCGCGGCGAGCACCTGCCTGAGCGCCGGCGACATCGGCAGCGGCTCGCTGGCATAGACCACGCGCTCGATGATCGACACGCCGCGCGGCGGGCTCAGCACCATGCGTTCGCGGCCCGACAGCCGCAGCAGCCGGCGATGTTCGGGCCGGACCAACGGCAGCAGCGCCTTGATCCCGCCGACACCGCTCGCCACCACGTCGAGACCGGCCGCGCGGGCGGCCTCGGCCGTGGTCGCGCCGACCGTATAGGCGGGCTTGCCGGCATAGGCGGCCAGCGCCGCGCCGGCATGGCGCGGGGCATTGGCGCTGCCGAGCAGCAGCGCGTCGAAGCTGTCGGCTGCGAGCGGCTCCCAGGCGATCGCCGATACCGCGAAAAGCGGGAACCCGCGAGCATCGAGCCCGAGCGCGCGCGCCGCCGCGACCGTGGCGTCGCAGCCGGGCTGCGGCCGGATGACCGCAAGCGGGATCATGGCGTGGGCATCATGTTGCGGTGGTGGGTGGGCCGGTGAAATGGACGGTGACGGCCTCGGGTGCCTCGGCGAGCAACTGCGCGGCGAGGCGTGCCGGCCCCGCGGCGTCATTCGCGGCGAAGCGCGCTTCGGCCTCGACGCGGTGGGCGCCATCGGGGCTGAAGATCGCCGCGCGCAGGTGGAGCGCGTTGCCCTCGGCCGCGGTCAGCACGGCGATCGGGCTGTGGCAATTGCCGCCGAGCGCCGCCAGCAGTGCGCGTTCGGCCAGCACGGCGTCGCGGCTCGGCGTGTGATCGATCGCGGCCAGCAGCGCCTGCGTGGCCGCATCGTCGGCGCGGCATTCGATCGCGATCGCGGCCTGACCCGGTGCGGGCAGCCACTCGTCGGCGGGCAGGGCGTGGCCGGTGCCGGTCTCGCCCAGACGCTTGAGCCCGGCCGCGGCGAGGAAGGTCGCATCGGCCTCGCCCGCGGCCAGCTTGGCGAGGCGCGTGGCGACATTGCCGCGGATCGGCACGACCGTGCAGTCGGGCCTTGTGTGGAGCAGCAGCGCGGCGCGGCGCGGGGCGCTGGTGCCGACGACGGCGCCCTGCGGCAGTGCGGCAACGCTGGCGGCGCCGACCAGCACGTCGCGCACGTCCTCGCGCGGCAGGATCGCGGCGATGGCGATCTGGGCGGGGCGGATCGTCTCGACGTCCTTGGCCGAATGCACCGCGAAGTCGATCTCGCCGGCGATCAGCGCGGCGTCGAGTTCCTTGGTCCACAGCGCCTTGCCGCCGATCTCGGCGAGCGGCCGGTCCTGGATGCGGTCGCCGCTGGCGGTGACCGAGACGATTTCGACGTCAGTCTCGCTCAAGCCGTGCGCCGCGATCAGGCGTGCGCGCGCCTCTTCGGCTTGCGCGAGGGCGAGGGGGGACTTGCGGGAGCCGAGGCGGAGGGGGCGATCAAGAGCATTCGGGTTCATGGCGCGGCTTGTGCTAGTCTCCAATCTCACTAAGTGGAAGCGCGGATGAGGATAGTCCTTGGCATCGAGAGCTCGTGCGACGAGACCGCCGCTGCGCTGGTGTCGGAGGATCGCGTCATCCTCGCGCAGCGTATCGCCTCGCAGGACGAGGCGCACCGCCCCTATGGCGGTGTCGTGCCCGAGATCGCCGCGCGTGCCCATGCCGAGATACTGACACCCTTGATCGAGGCGACCCTGGCCGATGCCGGCATGACCCTCGCCGATGTCGACGCCGTTGCCGCCACCGCGGGCCCGGGGCTGATCGGCGGCGTGATGGTCGGGCTGGTCACCGCCAAAGCACTGGCGATGGCCGGCGACAAGCCGCTGATCGCGATCAACCACCTCGAAGGCCACGCGCTGTCGCCGCGGCTGGCTGACGAGACCCTGGAATTCCCCTACCTGCTGCTGCTCGCCTCGGGCGGGCATTGCCAGTTGCTGCTGGTCGAGGGTGTCGGCGCCTATCGCCGGCTGGCGACGACGATCGACGATGCGCTGGGCGAGGCCTTCGACAAGACCGCCAAGATCCTCGGCCTCGGCTATCCGGGCGGCCCCGCGGTCGAGCGGCTGGCGGCGGAAGGTAACGCCAAGAACGTGCCCTTGCCGCGGCCGTTGCTGGGCAGCGCCGAGCCGCATTTCTCCTTCGCCGGGCTCAAAAGCGCGGTGCTGCGCGCGAAGCAGGCCGAAATCCACGCCGATGCCGACATCGCCGCATCGTTCCAGCAGGCCGCCGTCGACTGCGTGATCGATCGCACGAAACGCGCGGTTTCGGCCGCGGGTCCCGTCACGGCGCTGGTCGTCGCCGGCGGCGTCGCCGCGAACAAGGCGGTCCGCGCGGCGCTCGAAGGCCTGGCCGCGGACAATGGCCTGCGCTTCGTCGCGCCGCCGCTGGGGCTCTGCACCGACAATGCCGCGATGATCGCCTGGGCCGGGGCCGAGCGGCTCGGTCAGGATGATCCGCTCGATTTCGCGCCGCGGCCGCGCTGGCCGCTCGACGCGGCGGCCGAACCGGTGCGCGGTGCGGGAGTGAAGGCATGACCTCTTCTATCGGCGTCATTGGTGCGGGCGCCTGGGGCACGGCGCTTGCGCAGGCTCTGGCCAGCGACGGCAGCGAGGTCGTGCTCTGGGCGCGCGAACCCGAGCTCGTCGCCGAGATCAACGCCAAGCACACCAACAGCCTGTTCCTGCCGAGCGCCAAGCTGGCCGACAGCGTGCGCGCCACCGGCGACATCGCCGAGCTCGGCGGCTTGCCGGCCTTGCTCGCGGTGGTGCCGGCGCAGTTTCTCGGCTCGGTCCTTGCCGGACTTCCCGACGGTGAGCGCGATCTCGTGCTTTGCGCCAAGGGCATCGAGGCGGGCACCAGCCGCCTGATGGCCGACGTCGCGCGCGACGCTTCGCCCGCGGCCAACCTCGCCGTGCTCTCGGGGCCGACCTTCGCGCATGAGGTCGCGGCGGGCTTGCCCACCGCGGTGACGCTCGCCTGCGCCGGCGGCGAGGCGCAGTGGCAGCGGCTCTCGCCGCTGATCGCGCGGCCGGCCTTCCGGCCCTACTATTCGGACGACCTGATCGGCGCCGAGATCGGTGGCGCGGTCAAGAACGTACTGGCGATCGCCTGCGGCGTGGTCGAGGGCCTGCAACTCGGCCAGAACGCCCGCGCCGCGCTGATCGCGCGCGGCTATGCCGAGATGCTGCGCTTCGGTCTCGCTCGTGGCGCGCGGGCCGAAACGCTGTCGGGGCTCTGCGGGCTGGGCGATCTCGTGCTGACCTGTTCCTCGACCTCGAGCCGCAACTTCTCGCTCGGCAAGGCGCTCGGCGAAGGCCAGAGCGCGGCCGAGGCGCTCGCCGGCAAGACCAGCGTCGCCGAAGGCGCCGCCACCGCGCCCGTGCTCGCCGAGCTCGCGCGCGCCGCCAATATCGACATGCCGATCGTCGAGGCCGTCGCGCGGCTGCTCGCGGGCGCGGCGCCGGCGCGCGCGGTCGTGTCCGAACTACTCGCGCGGCCGCTCAAGGCCGAGCTGGAGCATAAGGCTTGACCGAAACATCGACGGGCGCCGGCCAGGAGCCGCAGCGCGACGACATCGCCGCCATCGCCAAGGGCGGGCGCACCAACCTGCTGGGCTTCCCGATCCGCCTGATGGGCCGGATCCCCTTCCTGCTGATCGCGGGCCGTCTCTACGGCGCCGACTCGCTCGGCCGCCTCGCCTCGGCGCTGGTGGTCATCGAATTCCTCGCGCTGCTGAGCTCGATGGGGCTCAAGCGCGGGCTCGCGCGGCGGCTGACCGAGGAAGAGGGTCATCCCGCCAATGCGGTTGGCGATGCCATGCTGATCTCGGTGTTCTTCGGCGCCTGCGCGGCGACGGCCTTGTGGCTGTTCCCCGCGCCGATGTTCCCGAGCGGGCGCTATTCGATCTACGATCTGATGCTGCCGCTGGCGATCATCCCGATCACCATGACCGACATCGCGCTCGCCGCGCTGGCCTATCACTTCAACGTCGGCGCGACGGTCAAGGCGCGCTCGATCGTCGAGCCCTGGACGATCTCGGGTTCGGCGCTGGGCTTCTACTACCTCGTGCCCGACGGCGGGCTGGCGCTGGCCTTCATCTTCGCCAACGTCTGCACGATGCTCGCCGCGGTGGTGCCGCTGGTGCGGGCCTATGGCCTGCCGCAGCAATGGCGCCCGCACCCGTTCCACCTGCTCGGCCTCGCGCGGGCCAACCTGCCTTTGGCCCTGGCCGAGGGCGTCGAATGGGGCTCGCGCCGGCTCGACGTGTTCATCCTCGGCATGTTCGCTTCGCCGAGCGCGGTCGGCGTCTACTACATCGCCCAGCAGGTCGCGAGCCTGCCGCAGAAGCTCAAGACCAGCTTCGAGCCGATCCTCGGCCCGGTGATCACGCGCAGCCTCAAGAACAAGGACTATCACGCGATCGCGCTACAGGTCTGCCAGGTGGGCTTCTGGATCACCGCGGCGCAGTGTGGCATCGCGCTGGCCCTGGGCATTCCCGGCGAGGGCGTGATGGGCCTGGTCGGCCCGCACTTCGTCGGCGGCACCGGTGCGCTGGCCTTCCTGCTCGCGGCCGAAGTCGTCGCGGCGACCGCGGTCGTCGCCGATTCGGCGCTGATCTACATGGCGCGGATGAAGAACCTGGCGATCTCGCTGCTGACGATCGCGATCCAGGCCGGGCTGACCGTGGGCGGCATCCTGCTCGTCGACGATCTCGGGCTCGACCAACTCTATCGCGCCGCCGCGGCGGCCGCGGCGCTGATGCTGTCGCTGGCGATCGCCTCGGTGCTCAAGTCCTGGCTGCTCTCGCGGCTGCTCGGCGAGCGGATCAACAACTGGCGCTGGCCGCTGGTCTGGGCGGCTGCCGCCGCCTCGGTCGTGGGCTGGGCGGCGACGCGCTTCCTGCCCGAATGGGCCGAGCTCGCCTTCGGCATTCCGGCGATCCTCGCGGTCTATTGCTGGGTGATCTGGAACAAGGGCTTCGGCCCCGAGGACCGCGTGCTGTTCCGCAAGAGCGCCAAGGCTTAATCCTCCCCAGCATGGGGAGGGGGACCATGCGAAGCATGGTGGAGGGGGCTCTCAGGCGAGCGCGGTGTTAGCGGCGAACCCCCTCCACCACGCCGCTACGCGTCGCGGTCCCCCTCCCCGTTTCGGGGAGGATCAATTGATCGCGCCTCCGAAACATTCAGTCGCGGTTCACGGGTTTTTTGGCCTCCTCCACGGGCGATCGTCGGAGGAGGGAATGCCATGCATCTGGCCAGGATAGTCACAGCAAGCTGCACCGTCGCACTCGTAGCCGGCTGCGCCGCGTCATCGGAAAAGCCGCGCAGCGCCTCGGGCGAGGGACAGGACGTCGTCGTGACCGCGACGCGCGTCGATGATGGGCGGCTCGCACCCCCTCCTCCGCCGCCTCCTCCTCCGCCAGCGGCGCTTGCCTATGCCCCCGCCAAAGGCGCGGCGATGCAGGAGCGCTATGCCCGCACCTATGTTCGCCCCGTCATCGTCCCCGTACCGGCGGGCACCGAGCGCTACGACGGCAAGGCGGTCGGCGCCGTGCATATCGCGCGGACCGATCCGGTCTCGACCTTCTCGGTCGACGTTGACACTGGCGCCTATGCCAATGCCCGCCGCTTCCTCGGCCTTGGCCAGATGCCGCCCAGGGATGCCGTGCGCAGCGAGGAGATGATCAACTATTTCCGCTACGACTATGCGACGCCGATCACGCGCGACACGCCGTTCACCGTGACCACCGACGTCGCGGTGACGCCGTGGAACCCGGCGACGCGGCTGATGCGTATCGGCCTGCGCGGCTACGATCTGGCGAGCGCGGGAGCGCGGCCGCCGGCGAACCTCGTGTTCCTCGTCGACGTCTCGGGCTCGATGTCGAGCGAGGACAAGCTGCCTTTGGTCAAGACGGCGCTCTCGGGACTGGCGGGCGAGCTTTCCGCCAAGGATCGCGTCTCGATCGTGGTCTATGCGGGGGCCGCGGGTCTCGTGCTCGAGCCGACCAATGACGAGTCCAAGATCAAGGCCGCGCTCGATCGCCTGAACGCGGGCGGCTCGACCGCGGGCGGGGCCGGGCTGCAGCTCGCCTACAACATCGCGCGCGACAACTTCATCAAGGGCGGGGTCAACCGCATCCTTCTCGCCACCGACGGCGATTTCAACGTCGGCGTCAGCGACAACAAGGCGCTGATCGAAATGGTCGAGCGCGAACGCGACAGCGGCATCACCCTGACCACGCTGGGCTTCGGCACGGGCAACTACAACGAAGCGATGATGGAGCAGATCGCCGATCACGGGAACGGCAACTACGCCTACATCGATTCCGCGCTCGAGGCGAAGAAGGTGCTTGGCGACCAGATGAGCTCGACCTTGTTCACGATCGCCAAGGACGTGAAGATCCAGGTCGAGTTCAACCCCGCCCAGGTCAGCCAGTACCGCCTGCTAGGCTACGAGAACCGCGCGCTGCGCGAGGAGGACTTCGACAACGACAAGGTCGATGCCGGCGACATCGGCGCCGGGCATCAGGTCACCGCGATCTACGAGATCGTTCCGGCCGGTGCACAGGGCTGGATCGGTCCGCGGCGCTACGAGGAGGCTGCCGCCGCGACGGCTGTTGGCAAGGCGGGCGAGCTGGCCTTCGTCAAGCTGCGCTACAAGCTGCCCGACGGCACGACCTCGCGGCTGATCGAGCGGCCGGTCCCGGCGCGGCTGCTCCAGGCCTCGGCGCGGCCGACTGGCGACTTCGCTTTCGCCACGGCGGTCGCGGCCTTTGGTCAGACCTTGCGCGGCGATGCCATGATGAATGGCTTCACCCCGGCGCAGATCGTCTCGCTGGCGGGCCGGCAGCAGGATTTCTGGCGACAGGAGTTCCTGCGCTTGGTCGGCGTCGCAGGCTCGCTCGCGCGCAATGACGGCGCGGTGCTGGAGGAGGATAAGGGCGGGTGAGCTAAGCGCTTTCCTACTTCACCCTTTCTTGCCGCCGTATTCTTCCCGTCGCCCCTGCGTAGGCAGGGGCCCAGCCGAGCTCTCATCCTGCAACGGAAGGCGCATGGAGGCGCGGTCAGTTGGGCCCCTGCCTACGCAGGGGCGACGGGGAAAGTTATGCCGCGGTTGGGTCTCCGAAAAGACACTCGATCCGCAGGCGGCTTCGTCAATAAAACCGGTTCCCACTTTCCCGCGCGATGCTATGCCGAGCGGGTGAAAAGCCCGCACCTGATCCTCATCCCCGCCGGCGCCTTTGCCGTCGCCGGCATCGCCTTCTCGATGATACTCGCCCACAAGGGCGCGGTCGGCGGGCCGGTGCTCATGGCGATGCTGCTCGGCACCTATGCCGTGGGCCTGGGGATCGGACGGCTGGCGCTCAACCGGAGGGGGTAGGACGTGCTGCAGACCATCGAAGCCAATTGGGTCGCCTTTGCGCTCGCGCTCGTCATCGGCCTCTTGGTCGCCTGGTGGCTGTTCGGCCGCGGTTCGCGCGACAATCGCCAGCGTGGCCATGCGCCCGACGTGCTCGACGAAGGCGCCGCCCCCGCCGCGCGCAACCAGGCGCTGATCGACGCGCCCTCGGCCGTGACGGCTGCCTCTTTCGCCGATACCGGCCCCTCGGTGATGGGCGGCCTGGGCGAAGTCATCGCCGCCGCTGCCGCGAGCGAGGTGGTCGACGCCGAACCGGAGCAGGCCGCTCCGCCGCCCGCTCCTGCGCCGGCTGCCGCACCTGCCCCCACTGCAGGTGAGGCCGACGACCTCCGCCGTATCAAGGGCGTCGGACCCAAGCTCGTCGCGCTGCTCAATTCGCTCGGCGTCACCACCTATGCGCAGGTCGCGGCCTGGACCGATGCCGACATCGATCGCGTCGATGCGCAGCTCGGCACGTTCGCCGGCCGCATCCGCCGCGATTCCTGGGTCGAGCAGGCGAAGTTCCTCGCCTCGGGCGATACGGCGGGCTTCGAGGGCCGCTTCGGCAAGCTCTGACGCGGCTTCGCGCCCTCCCCATGGCGGGAAGAGCGCGGTTCGCCAGCAGGCCAGCCGCGATCAGATCGCCTGACCGCCCGAGACCTCGATCCGCTGCGCATTGACCCAGCGATTGCCCTCGTCGAGCAGGTTGGCGATCATCGGGCCGATGTCGTCGGGCACGCCGACGCGGCCGAGCGCGGTGATGCTCGACAGGTGCTGGTTCAGATCGGCATTGTCGCGCACTGCGCCGCCGCCGAAATCGGTCTCGATCGCACCCGGCGCCACGGTGTTCACGGCAATCCCGCGCGCGCCGAACTCCTTGGCCATGTAGACGCTGAGCACCTCGACCGCGGCCTTGGCCGCGGCATAGGCGGCATAGCCGGGCAGCGCGAAGCGGGTGAGGCCGGTCGACAGGTTCACCACGCGGCCGCCATCGGCGATCAGCGGCAGCAAGGTCTGCGTCAGGAAGAACGTGCCCTTGAAGTGGACGTTGACCATCGCGTCGAACTGCGCCTCGGTGGTCTCGGCGATCGTCGCATATTCGCCGTAGCCGGCGTTGTTGACGAGGTGGTCGAACGAGTCGCGCTGCCAGGTGTCGCGCAGCGCCGTGCGCAGCCGGTCGGCGAAATCGGCGAAGCCCGCGGCCTTGCTGGTGTCGAGCTGCAGCGCCACGGCCTTGCGGCCCAGCGCCGCGATCTCGGCGACGGCCTCCTCGGCCTCGTCGGCGCGGCTGTGGTAGGTCAGGACGACGTCGCCGCCGCGCTTAGCAATCGAGAGCGCCGTGTTGCGGCCCAGGCCGCGGCTGCCACCGGTGATGAGAGTGATCTTGGTCATGGAAGGGTCCTTTCGGCCAAAGTGACCATTAGGTCGGAGTGACCATTTAGGTCGGTGTGACCAAGCTCTTGTGCCGCAAGCCGAGCCTACGGCGTTGCCGGAAGCTCGTCGATCCTTGCCTAATCCTACGAAGCCGGTTTTCGCCGTCCGATCCCGCCTGTAGAAGGCAGGGCATGAAAGAACTTCTCGACGCCGTGCGCCGCCATGCCGAGACGCTGGTCCAGGACGAGGTGATCATTCCCACCGCGATCCCCGGCATGAACCTGGCGCGCTCGCTGTATACGAGCGACCTGATCCACGCCGTCGCCCAGCCGCATGTCGTGATCGTCGTGCAGGGCGCCAAGACCGTGACGATGGGCGCGCAGACCTTTGCCTTTTCCGCCGGCGAGACCCTGCTGGTCGCGGCCGACGTGCCGACCACCAGCCAGATCGTCCGCGCCAGCCCGGCGGCGCCTTACTATTCGCTGGTGCTCCAGCTCGACGCGGCGATCGTCGCCGAGCTCTCGGCCGAGATCGACGCAGTCGCTGTGGGTAGCACCGCCGAGTCGCCGGTGCGCGTCGACACGACCGAACGCGAGGTCGCCGACGCGGCGTTGCGACTGCTGCGCCTGCTCGATCGCCCCGCGGCCGCGCCGGTGCTCCAGGCGCAATTGCTGCGCGAGATGCATTACTGGCTGCTCGCCGGCCACCACGGCAATGCGATCCGCCTGCTCGGCCTGCCCGACGGCCACGTCCAGCGCATCGCCCGCGCGGTGGCGGTGCTGCGCGCCGACTATGCGCGCGCCCTGCCGGTCGAGCGGCTAGCGGCGGTCGCCGGCATGAGCCCGTCGTCGTTCCACCAGCACTTCCGCACGGTGACCTCGCTCTCGCCGCTGCAGTTCCAGAAACAGCTCCGCCTGATCGAGGCCCGCCGCCTGATGCTCGCCCGCGGGCTATCGTCGAGCCACGCGGCCTTCGAGGTCGGCTACGAGAGCGTGCCGCAATTCACGCGCGAGTATGGGCGGTTCTTCGGGCTGTCGCCGGCAAGGGATGTGAAGGCCGCGAAGGAGCGGCTGGCGGCTTAGGATGGTTTATCCGGCGGCGTAGATCGCGGGGCGATAGCGCGGCTCGGGAATCGGCAGATCGTTGGCCAAGGCGGTCTCTAGCCAGCCTTCGATTGCCAATCGAGCCTCGGCAAGCGCCTCTTCTGGCGTGTCACCGAATGCGGCGCAGGACTTGAGATCGGGCACATCTGCGACCCAGCTCTCGTCACGCTGCGACCAGAAGAGATTGATGTGGTAGCGCGGTTCCATCACTTCTTCATCTTGAGCCCGAACTCTTCGACGATATCGAGAAACTGGTCGACTTGATAGGGCTTTGCCTTGCTGTCTCCGCGTGGCTGGATGCTGAGCGGACGTGAGACAAGCGGATGCTTGAAGATGTGGTGACTGCCCTTGATGCGATCAAGCGTAAAGCCGAAGGCTTCTAGGATCCGCCGGAAGTCGGTAAACCGCATTGCGGCACGGTTGGCGACGAGTTGAGCATAGAGCTTTTCGATCTGGGTCATGTGGCCTCCGTGCCTTTATGTGGCACACCTGAGCGCAGGTAATTACCGCCGTCAGGGCCCTTCGGATCGCCTTTGTCGAACCTATGAACAAGGATGTCTCGCCGTTGTGAGCGTGGTTACGGCTAACGCCCCCACTTCCGCTTGCTCTCCTTGCCGAACCGTCCCTTCCGCGTCCCCGGCTTCCCTTCATTCGACCGTCCGACCAGCGGTGCCTTCTGCTGGCCCTCGGGCAAGCCAAGTTCGCCCGCTTCCAAGCGCCGGATCTCGTCCCTGAGCCGACCCGCCTCCTCGAACTCGAGGTCCGCCGCCGCGGTGCGCATCTTCTTTTCGAGCTCTTCGATGTACGACCGCAGGTTGTGGCCGACGAGGTTGTTATCGCCCTCGGCGTCGATGTCGACCAGCACGCCGTCGCGGCTCGCGGTGTCGGCGACGATGTCGTGGATATTGCGCTTGATCGTCTGCGGGGTGATGCCGTGTTCGAGGTTGTAGGCCTCCTGCCGTTCGCGGCGGCGGTCGGTCTCGGCGATCGCGCGTTCCATCGAGCCGGTCATGCGGTCGGCATAGAGGATCACGCGGCCGTCGACGTTGCGCGCGGCGCGGCCGATCGTCTGGATCAGCGAGGTTTCCGAGCGCAGGAAGCCTTCCTTGTCGGCGTCGAGGATACAGACGAGCCCGCATTCGGGGATGTCGAGGCCTTCGCGCAGCAGGTTGATGCCGACGAGCACGTCGTAGACGCCGAGGCGTAGGTCGCGGATCAGCTCGATGCGTTCGAGTGTCTCGACGTCGGAGTGCATGTAGCGGACCTTGAGGCCCGCCTCGTGCATGAATTCGGTCAGGTCCTCGGCCATGCGCTTGGTCAGGGTGGTGACCAAGGTGCGATAGCCGGCCTTCGCGGTCTCGCGGCACTCGTTGATGCAGTCCTGGACCTGATCCTCGACCGGGCGGATCAGCACCGGCGGGTCGATCAGGCCGGTCGGGCGGATCACCTGCTCGGCGAAGACGCCGCCAGTCTCCTCCATTTCCCAGCCGCCCGGCGTGGCCGAGACCGCGACGGTCTGCGGACGCATCGCGTCCCATTCGTTGAAGCGCAGCGGGCGGTTGTCGATGCAGCTCGGCAGGCGGAAGCCGTATTCGGCGAGGGTCAGCTTGCGGCGATGGTCGCCCCTGGCCATGGCACCGATCTGCGGCACGGTCTGGTGGCTCTCGTCGACGAACAGCAGCGCATTGTCGGGCAGGTATTCGAACAAGGTCGGCGGCGGCTCGCCGGGCAGGCGGCCGGTCAGGAATCGGCTGTAGTTCTCGATGCCCGCGCAGGATCCCGTGGCGGCGATCATCTCGAGATCGAAATTGGTGCGCTGTTCGAGCCGCTGGTGCTCGAGCAGCTTGCCCTCGGCCTCGAGCTCCTTGAGCCGCTCGCTGAGCTCGAAGCGGATCGCCTCGCTCGCCTGCTTCATCGTCGGCCCGGGCGTGACGTAGTGCGAATTGGCATAGACGCGCACCGAGTTCAGGCTCGCGCCCTTCTTGCCGGTCAGCGGATCGAATTCGGCGATTTCCTCGATCTCGTCACCGAAGAACGAGACGCGCCAGGCCATATCCTCGTAGTGCGAGGGGAAGATCTCGAGGCTGTCGCCGCGCACGCGGAAGTTGCCGCGGCCGAATGCCGCATCGTTGCGCTTGTACTGGAGCGCGACGAGCTTGCGGATGATCTCGCGCTGGTCCTCCGACTGGCCCTTCTTGAGATCGAAGATCATCGCCGAATAGGTTTCGACCGAGCCGATGCCGTAGAGGCAGCTCACCGAGGCGACGATGATCACGTCGTCGCGTTCGAGCAGCGCGCGCGTGGCCGAGTGGCGCATGCGGTCGATCGCCTCGTTCACCGAGCTTTCCTTCTCGATGTAGGTGTCCGAGCGCGGCACGTAGGCCTCGGGCTGGTAGTAGTCGTAGTAGGAGACGAAATACTCGACCGCGTTGTTCGGGAAGAAGCTCTTGAACTCGCCATAGAGCTGGGCGGCGAGAATCTTGTTGGGCGCCAGGATCAGCGCAGGGCGCTGGAGATGCGCGATCACGCTGGCCATGGTGAAGGTCTTGCCCGAGCCGGTGACGCCGAGCAGGACCTGGGTCTTGTCGCCCGACAACGCGGCCTCGGTCAGTTCGGCGATCGCCGTCGGCTGGTCGCCCGAGGGCTGATAGTCCGAAACCAGCTCGAACCGGCGGCCGCCATCGCTCTTTTCGGGGCGGGCGGGGCGGTGGGGAACGAAGGTTTCGGTGGTGACGGGCTCTTCGAGTCCGCGACGGATGACGAGTTCGGCCATGTGCGTACATATGGCGAACAAGGCTGGCGGGTTCAACCTTCCCATCCGGGGATTGACGCTCTGGTCAGCACTGTCTGTAACGCCGGCCAAAGAGATCGGAGAGAATGATGCCCAAGACCATCGACGACGTGATTGCCGAGTCCGAGATCAAGGACGTGCACCTGCGCTATTGCCGCGCCAACGACCGCCGTGACGAGGAGCTGATGCGATCGTGCTTCCACTCCGACGCGGTGATCGAGCTGCACGAGCCGCTCGACGTCGAGAGCTTCATCGGCATGGGCCGCATGGTGCTCGGCCTGTTCTCGGTCACCTGGCACAACACGGGCAACCAGCTCGTCGAGGTCAAAGGCGACGCGGCCTGGGCCGAGCACTACACGATCTCGTCGCACCGCACCCCGGCCGACGACAAAGGCCCCGAGCGCGACTTCATCGTCTTCGGCCGCTATGTCGATCGGTTCGAGCGGCGTGATGGCGAATGGCGCATCGCCAAGCGTAAGATGCTGGTCGACTATACGCGGACCGATCCGGTCCTGCCCGGCGATGCCGGCATGGGCAGCAGCGGCGGTTCGCGCGACCGTAACGATCCCTCGTACACTTGGCGGCTGGACTGACGGGGCGGCTGGACTGAAAGGTCGGCTTGACTGGCGGGATCGTGCTTTCGTCAGGAACCTGGCGCCGCAAAATGCTTTGGGAGGTTCGGGCCGGCTGATACCGTGACGGCCGAATTCAGGGAGATGACCGTATGACCGCATTCCGTTCCGCTGCTCTGGTTGCCGCCACCACGCTCGCCGCGCTGTCGCTTTCGGCCTGCAAGAAGGAGGGCGTGGTCGCCAAGGACGAGTCGGTCGAATCGGTCGCGAAGAAGGTCGACGAGAGCGGAATCAAGCCGCAGCCGGGGCGCTGGGAATCGAGCGTGAAGATCGCCAAGATGGAAATTCCGGGCATGCCGCCGCAGGCCAAGGAAGCCATGAGCAAGCAGACCGGCCAGGCCCAGACCTTCGCGAGCTGTCTGACGCCCGAACAGGCGAACAAGCCCGACGCCGGCTTCTTCCAGGCGGGCGCCAAGGACTGCAAGTACGACAACTTCGCCATGGCCGGCGGCAAGATCGACGCGACGATGACCTGCGACCGCGGCGGGCAGAAGCTCAAGATGACGATGGCCGGCACCTACAGCGAGACCAGCTACGACATCCAGGTGAAGTCCGAAGGCGAGGTCCAGCCCGGCATGCCGATGTCGATGGAGATGTCGATCGCCTCGCACCGCGCGGGCGAGTGCAACGGCACCGAGATGACCGCCGCGCCGCCGCCGGCCAAGTGACACGGGCGGCGAAGTGACGTTCAGCCGGCGTTAGCCTGACGCCGTTACACGGAGCCGATGATAGCGACGATGTTCGGGACTTTCCGTGACAGGGCGATGGGCGCGAGCCGGGAGGTCGTGCGGCGTACCGCGCTGGCCCGCCAGCCGCGCCCCGAAGGCGTGAGCGGGCCGCCGCTCAAGCTGCTGCTGGCCGAACTCGGCGCGCTCGCCGGTCGCGGCTTGCCGCGCGAGGTGCCGCACCACATCGCGCACAATCCCCAGCCGGTCATGCTGCTGCCGGGCTTCGGCGCGCATCCGGGTCGCATGCGGCGGATGGAGCTCGCGCTCTGCGCAGCCGGTCACGAGGCGCAGGACTGGGGCATGGGCTTCAACTTCGGGCCGACCGAAGAGAACTTCGTGTTCCTGATGCGCCGCGTGGGCGCACTGGCCCGGCACTACGGCGAGCCCGTCGCGCTCGTCGGCTGGAGCCTCGGCGGCCTGTTCGCGCGCGAGATCGCGCATCGCCAGCCCGATTCCGTATCGCGGGTGATCACCATGGGCACGCCATTTTCGGGCGATCGCCGCGCCAACAACGCCTGGCGCGCCTATCAGCTGATCACGGGGCATACGGTCGACGCGCCGCCGATCGAATGCGAGCCGTCGAAGCCGCCGGTGCCGACGATAGCACTATGGAGCCCGCGCGACGGCGTGGTCGCACCGCGATCGGCCTGCGGCTGGCCCAGCGAGCGCGACCGTGCGGTCGCGGTGCGCTGCAACCATCTCGGCTTCGCCAACGATCCGCGCGTGATCGCCGAAGTGCTGCGCCAGCTCGACATGGATCACTGACGTTCGTTCGCCATAGCGAAACATTAGACGGTATTTGACTCTCGCTTCGCAAACGGCTGCATAGGCCGCGCAGGTAGGGAGAGAACCATGCTGGAAATCTGGCGGGCCGGAGGCTCGAACACGGGCGCGACGCCCGAACTCGCCCGCGGCGTCGAGGCCGAAGGCTGGGACGGCCAGATGTTCATGGATTCGCAGTCGCTCTCGGCCGATCCCTATGCGCAGATGGGCGCCTGGGCGGCCTGGACCGAGCGGCTCAAGCTCTCGCCCGGCGTGACCAACCCCTTCACGCGCAATCTGGCGGTCTCGGCCACCTCAATCGCGACGATCCAGGCGATCTCCCAAGGCCGCGCAGTGCTCGGCATCGGCCGTGGCGATTCGGCGCTCGCCTATCTCGGCTATGCGCCGGTGAAGCTGGCCTGGTTCGAGAAGTCGCTCGAAACCCTGCAGGCGCTGCTGTCGGGTGCGGAAGTGCCGTTTGCCGACAGCGGCAGCACCACGGGCGCGGCGCCCTCGCACGAGGGCCTGTCGCTCGGCGCGCGGCCCGAGGGCGTGCGGCTGCGCTGGTTGCCTGAGGGCCTGCCCAAAGTCCCGCTCGACGTCGCCGCGACCGGGCCCAAGGTGATCGCCATGGGCGCGCGGATCGCCGAGCGCGTGACCTTCAGCGTCGGCGCCGAGATCGAGCGCATGCAATGGGCGCTGGACCTGGCGCGGCAGCACGAGCCAACGCCACGCTCCTACGGCGCGCAGGTGATCGTCGTCTGCCATTCGGACGAGGCGACGGCGATGGACGTGGCGATGCACATGGCGCCGCCGCTCGCGCGCTTCCAGGTGATCCAGGGCAAGACCGTCGGCCCGGCCGATGCAGCGATGGCGCAGAACATGGACGCCATCAAGGATGGCTACGACATGACCAAGCACGGCGTCCACGACGCCAAGGACCGCATCGTCGGCGGCGGCATGACGCCCGAATTCGTCAAGCGCTTCGCCGTGGTCGGCACGCCCGATCATTGTACCGAGCGGCTGCTGGCGTTGCGCGCGGCGGGGCTCGATCGCTTCGTCGTGGTCGGGCCGGGGTTCTATCCGAAGGAATGGGGCGAGGCGGCCAAGCTGTTTGCCCGCGAGGTGATGCCGGCGCTGCGCGCGGCAGGATGATTGGGGGTTACAGGGGATGACTGTGGAGAGTGCGGACTATGTGATCGCGGGCGGCGGCAGCGCCGGCTGCGTGCTGGCGGCGCGGCTGTCGGAAAACCCGGCCAATCGCGTGGTGCTGCTCGAGGCGGGCGGTACCTCGGACGGCTTCATGAACCGCATGCCCGCGGGCGGCATGAAGATGATCTTCGGCGAGAACGACTGGCAACACCTGACCGAGCCCGATCCCTCGCTCAACGGCCGGCGGGTGCCGTGGAACGCGGGCAAGCTGCTCGGCGGTGGCTCGTCGATCAACGGCATGATCTACATCCGCGGCGACAGGTCCGACTACGACGCCTGGGCGCAGGATCTCGGCTGCACGGGCTGGGCCTGGAACGACGTGTTGCCGTTCTTCAAGAAGAGCGAGGATTTTTCGGAAGCCCCGAGCCAGGATCACGGCACCACCGGTCCGCTCGGCGTCGGCCTGCCGACCTCGCAGCATCCGCTGGCCAAGGTCTTCGTCGAGGGCTGCGCCGAATACGGCCTGCGCGCGGTCGAGGACTATTGCGCGGGCGACGTCGACGGCGCGTTTCGTATGTTCGTCACGCAGAAGCACGGCCAGCGTTCGAGCGCGGCCGAGGCCTTCCTCAAGCCGGCCTTGGGTCGCCCGAACCTGACCGTGGTGACCGGCGCACTGGTCGACAGGGTGGTGATCGAGGACGGCCGCGCGACGGGCGTGCGCTACAGCCAGAACGGCGTCACGAAGACCGTGAGCGCGCAGCGGGAGGTGATCCTCAGCACCGGCGCGGTCTGTTCGCCGGCCGTGCTCATGCGTTCGGGCATCGGTCCGGCCGAGCAGCTGAAAGCGCATGGCATCGAGGTGCTGGTCGACGCGCCCGAGGTCGGCCAGAACCTGCAGGAGCACGCGAGCTTCCATTCGACCTTCCAGGTCACCCAGCGCACCTACAACCAGATGATGAAGCCGCTGACCCTGGCGCGCGAATTCCTGCGCTATGTCTTCACCAACAAGGGCCTGATGACGATCGTCCCGGTCGAGGCGATGGCCTACCTCCGCTCGACCCCCGACCTGGCCTTTCCCGACATCAAGCTGTCGTTCGGGCTGATGTGCTACGACATGGCCAAGCGCAAGCCGCACGAGCTGCCGGGCGTGACCGTCTACTGCAACGTCGCCAAGCCCAAGAGCCGCGGCGAAATCCGCCTCAAGAGCGCCGACGCTGCCGACAAGCCAGTGATCGACCACCGCCTGCTCGGCCACCCCGACGACATCGCGACGATGATCAGCGGTGCCAAGCAGGTGCAGGAGATCTTCAAGACCCCGGCGCTGTCCGCGGTGACGGTCGGCGGCTTCACGCCCAGCCCGGTGCCGACCACCGACGCCGAGTGGGAGCAGCGCATCCGCAACGAGAGCGGCATCGGCTATCACCCCGTCGGCACTTGCCGCATGGGCGGCGACGCGGCTTCGGTGGTCGATCCGCGGCTGCGCGTGCGCGGGGTGGCCGGCCTGCGCGTCGCCGATGCCTCGATCATGCCGATCATGCCCGCGGCCAACACCAATGCGCCGTCGATCATGGTCGGCGAAAAGGCCGCGGCGATGATCCTCGAGGATGCGCGCTGAGGGAACTTCGATCCGCGACGATCGTTGTTCAGGGCGCAGTTTCCAAAGGGGAGAGCCCATGCGCAAGACCTTGATCGTCGCCCTTTCGCTCGCAGCCGGACTCGCGGTGGCGGGGTGTTCGGAGAAGACCCAGGAGCACGCCGAGCAGACCGCCGAATCGGTCGGCCAGGACGTCGACAGCGCCGCCGGCAAGGCCGGTAGCGCCGTCGACAATGCCGCTGGCAATGCCGCGAACGCGGTCGGCGACGCCGCCAGCGACAGCGCCAAGGCGATCAGCGGTGCGGTCGACAAGGCCGAAGCCGCCGCCGACCGTGCGGGCGAGAAGATGGAAGCCGGTGCCGACAAGGCGCGCGCGCGGATCCACGAAGAAACCGCGCCGAAGCCGGCACATACGTAAGCCTGCGGGCAATCGGATGCAGCCGGGTGCAAGGATCGCAGTCGCGGTTCCTGCGCCCGGTATCGCCGCGCCCCGTTCCTGAGCCTGCGCTTAGGCGCTAGACTGCGGGCGAGCGGTCCCTGTCGGTACCGCATGGGAGAGCCGCAGTGATCACCGTCCATCACCTGACCAATTCGCATTCGCATGTCGTGCTCTGGCTGATGGAAGAGCTGGGCCTGCCTTACGAGATGGTGCTGCACCGCCGCGATCCGGTGACGCGGCGCTCGCCCGATAGCTTGCGCGCGATCCATCCCGCCGCGAAGGCGCCGACGATCGAGGACAATGGCCTGGCCATGGTCGAATCGACCGGCGTGCTGCTCTACCTGCTCGAAGCCTATGGCGAGGGCCGGCTGCGTCCGGCACCGGGCACGGCCGATGCCATGCGCTTCTACCAGTGGCTGACCTTCATCGAAGGCTCGGCAAAGGGGCCGGCGATGCAGTTCGTGCGCCTGGCGATGGGGCAAGCCGACGACGCCATGCGCGACATGATCGCCCAGGCCGCCGCCGCTTCGTTCGGGCTGATCGAGGCCGCGCTCGACGGTGCCGAGACGATCGTCCCCGGCCAGTTCACCGCCGCCGACATCCAGCTGACCTTCTTCGAGGAACTGCTCGAAGGCTTCGGCCAGATCGACAACTGGCCCAACATGAAGGCGCATCTCGCCCGCATGCGCGAGCGCGAGGCCTACAAGCGCGCCGAAGCCAAGGGCGGCGCGGTCGATCTCAAGGGGCTGTTCGCGGGCACGACCAAGTAGGATGGGGCAGGCCGCGCATTGGCGTGCGATGCACGGCGATGACGTTGACGGCGTCGCCGCCGTGGCGGCCTTGGCCTTTCCCGACCATTTCGAGCGGCGCGCCTGCTTTGCCGAGCGTTTCGCGCTGTTCCCGCAGGGCTGTTTCGTGCTGGCCGAAGGGGATGCGGTCAGAGGCTATCTGATCGCCTACCCCTGGCCGCTCGGCGCGATACCGCCGCTGAACAGCCTGCTTGGCGAGCTGCCAGAGGCTCGCGATACCTGGTACCTGCACGATCTGGCGCTGCATCCCGACATGAGGGGGCAGGGGCATGCCCGGCCAGTCGTCGAGCGTTTGGCTGGCGACGCGCGCGGGCAGGGCGCGGCGCGGATCGCGCTCGTCTCGGTCAACGATTCTGTGCGGTTCTGGCGAGGGCTGGGTTTCGAACCCGTGGCCGCCGACGCGACGCTGACGCGCAAGCTCGAGAGCTACGGCGATGCGTCGTGCTATATGGTCCGCGCGCTCTAGGCGGCGACGGGCTCCAGCACGACCACCGGAATCTCGCGGTCGGTCTTGGCCTGATAGTCATCGTACTGCGGCCAGGCCTCGACCGCCTTGGCCCAGAGCCTTTCGCGCTCGGGCGAGGGTGCGGTGTGGGCGCGGGCCTGGAACACCTTGTCCTTGACCTGCAGGGTGACCAGCGGCTCGGCCTCTAGGTTCAGGTACCATACCGGATGCTTGGGCGCGCCGCCGAGCGAGGCGATGATCACGTAGTTCGGCCCGTCGCCGACGAAGATCAGCGGCACGGTCTTGTCCTCGCCCGACTTGCGACCTTTGGTGGTCAGCAGCAGGGTGGTGGCGTTGTTCCAGATGTAGCCGGTCTCGCCCCCGGTCGCGCGATAGGCCTCGACGTGGCTGGGGCCGGCGATCGTGAAATCCATTTCGGCGGGGCTGCGCGGGGGATTGCCGAGTGCCATCGTCTTTGCCTTTCGAACGGGGGGTGGCGGTGTCTTGGCACAGCCGGCAGCCAGCCTCAACGCATCAGGCGCGTGGCGGCCTTCGGCGATAGCTGAGCGCTTCGGCAATATGCGCGCGGCCGATCGTCGGCGCGGCGGCGAGATCGGCGATCGTGCGCGCGACGCGCAAGACTCGCGTATAGCCGCGGGCCGACAGGCGCATTGCGTCGGCGGCCTGGATCAGCAGCTTGCGTCCGGGCTCGTCGGGCGTGGCATGGGCGTCGAGCGCGGCGCCGTCGAGCTCGGCATTGGTGCGCGCGCCGCTCGCCTCGCCCCTCGCGGTCTGGATCGCGCGTGCCGCGGCGACTCTTGCGGCGACCTCGGCCGAACCTTCGCTCGGCGGCGGCAGGGCCAGGTCGGCGGCGCTGACCGGATCGACCTCGACGTGGAGATCGATCCGATCGAGCAGCGGGCCCGAAACCTTGCTCTGGTAATCGGCCGCGCAGCGCGGCGCACGACTGCAGCCGAGTGCGGGATCGCCAAGGTGCCCGCAGCGACAGGGGTTCATGGCCGCGATCAGTTGGACCCGCGCAGGATAGGTTACGTGAGCATTGGCGCGGGCGACCGAGACCTCGCCGGTCTCCAGCGGCTGGCGCAGCGAATCGAGTACGGCGCGCTGGAACTCGGGCAATTCGTCGAGGAACAGCACGCCCAGATGCGCGAGGCTGACCTCGCCCGGCCGCACGCGCAGCCCGCCGCCGGTCAGCGCCGCCATCGAGGCCGAATGGTGGGGGCTGCGGAACGGACGTGCGCGGCTGATGCGTCCGTCCTCGAGCGTACCCGCGACCGAGGCGACCATCGACACTTCGAGCGCTTCGGCCGGTGTCAGCTCGGGCAGCACGCCGGGCAGGCATGACGCCAGCAGCGACTTGCCCGCGCCCGGCGGGCCGATCATCAGCAGGTTGTGCCCGCCCGCGGCGGCGATCTCGAGCGCGCGCTTGGCCACCTCCTGGCCTTTGACCTGGGCGAGATCGGGGCCACGCGTCGGTGGCGCGGCCTCGCCGGGCAGGGGCGGTGGCAGCACCTGATAGCCCTTGAGGTGGTTGAGCAGGCTGATCAAATCGGGCGCGGCGATCACCGAAATGCCGCTGGCCCAGCGCGCTTCCGATCCTTGCGCGGCCGGGCAGATCAGTCCGCGCTCGGCGGCCGAGGCATGCAGCGCCGCCAGCAGCACGCCGGGCGAAGCGATCACGCGCCCGTCGAGCGCGAGCTCGCCCACTGCGACGTAGTCCGCCAGCAGTTCGGCGTCGGTCACGCCCATCGCCGCGAGCAGGGCCAGCGCGATCGGCAGGTCGTAATGCGAGCCTTCCTTGGGCAGGTCCGCCGGCGAGAGGTTGATCGTGATGACCTTGGGCGGCAGCGCCAGCCCCATCGCGGCGAGCGCGGCGGTCACGCGCTGGCGGCTTTCGTTCACCGCCTTGTCGGGCAGGCCGACGACGTGGAAGCGCGGCAGGCCCGGCGCGATCTGGCACTGCACCTCGATCGCACGCGCCTCGAGCCCCAGATAGGCGACCGTCGAAACCAGCGCGACCAAGCTTGCCCCCTGCGCAGTCTGCCAAGGAGGTGTGACGCAGCTACCCGCGGCTGTCGAGGCAATGGCTCGGGATCGGAGCAATCATGCCGGGCGCGCTTGGGGTAACGCGCGATTAACGATGCCGATCAGCCATCGGGTAAAGGAATCGGGCGCACAATCCGGGCATGCGCTCGATCGCCCGACTCCTGCTTCCGCTCCTCACGCTCGTCGCCGCGCCGGCGATGGCGCAGGAGATCGTCTATGCCGACGTGACGGGGGGTGACGTGACGGGGGCTGAAGTGACGCAGGTGGAAGCGGCGGTCGAATCGGCCGTGCTGGTCCAGAGCGCCGACGAACCCGAACTCAGCGCCGAGCGTGTCGTCGCGACCTATCGCCCGGCGCCGGTGCCGCGCGGTGTCGCGGCCTATGGCCCGTTCCGCGTGCTCGACGAAGGCCATGCCGCGCTCGTCGGCGTGACCGACGCCGCGACGCCCGGCCAGTTTGCTGCGATGCTGCGCGACCATCCGGGAATCGCGATGCTCGAAATGGTCCTGTGCCCGGGCACCGAGGACGATCGCGCCAACCTGCGGCTGGGCCTGATGCTGCGCGAGCGCGGGGTCGCGACTCACGTTCCCGACGGCGGCTTCGTCGCTTCGGGCGCGGTCGAGCTGTTCCTCGCCGGGGCGCAGCGCTCGGCCGAACCCGCGGCGCTGTTCGCGGTGCATTCGTGGGAAGACGACGCGGGCCGCCAGGCGAGCGACTATGCCGTCGACGCGCCGAAGAATCGCGCCTACCTCGACTATTACCAGGCCGTCGGCATGAGCGCGGACGAGGCGCGTGCCTTCTACGCGATGACCAATTCGGTGCCGTTCTCGAGCGCCAAGTGGCTGAGCCGTGGCGACATGGCGCAGTGGGTGCGGCTCGACCGCGCCGCCCCCGTTCAGGCGCCGGTTGGAGCCCCCGTTGCGGGCCCGTTCCAGCTCGCCGTGCTTGACTCGTCCCGCGCCCTGCACTAACGGCGCCCGTCTGTAATCCGGCCGCCTTCGCGGGCGGCCCTATTTCGTTTGAGATTTGAGGTTTTGCGATGAAGCGCACGTTCCAGCCCAGCAACCTTGTCCGCGCTCGCCGTCACGGCTTCCGCGCCCGCACCGCCACTGTCGGTGGCCGCAAGGTCCTGGCCGCGCGTCGCGCCCGCGGCCGCAAGAAGCTCTCGGCCTGATCGATTCGGTCCAGGATCGCGCGGTGAAGCCCGCGGTCCTGACTAGGCGCGCGGATTTTCTCGCCGCCAACCGGGGCCTGCGCGTGTCGCGCCCCGGTTTCGTGCTGCTCGCTCGCCCCAACGAGGGCGCGGGCCTGCGCTTCGGCATCACCGTCACCAAGCGAATCGGCAATGCGGTCGTTCGCAACCGCATGAAGCGCCGCTTCCGCGCGCTGTTGCGCGACGTGCTGCCGCTCCACGGCATGGCCGATACCGACCACGTCCTGATCGGGCGCGAGGGCGGGGTAGAGCGCGACTTCGCACTGCTACACGACGAGCTTCTGGCCGCGCTCGGCCGCGCCAAGGACGGCAAGGGCGATCCGCCGCGCAAGGGGCCTCGCAAGCCGAAGGGCGGGCCGAAGCGGTGAAACATCTGCTCATCTGGATCGCGCGTGCCTGGCAGCTTGGCCCGTCGCGCATTCTGCCGCCCTCGTGCCGCTATGCTCCGTCGTGCTCCCAATATGGCATCGAAGCCGTGGGGAAATACGGTGCGATTAAGGGTGGCTGGCTGACGTTGAAGCGTCTATTGCGCTGCCACCCCTGGGGCGGACACGGCTATGATCCGGTCCCCTGATCGAGCCGGACAAGAATAGGGACCCTTCGTGGACAATCAGCGTAACATCATCATTGCGGTCGTGCTGACCGCGCTGATCCTCTTCGGTTGGGACTATGGGGTCAAGCAGGTCTACCCCAACGCCAACAAGCCCAAGCCCGTCGCCGCGGCGCCCGCGGCCGCGCCCGAAGCGCCGGCACCCGGCAAGCCGACGCGCGAGGGCGGGCTGACCAATTCGGCCGACATCGCGCTCGAAGCGCGCGACCTCAAGTCCGCGCTCGCCGCCGGCGGCCGCATTCCGGTCGATGCCCCGGGCCTCGCCGGTTCGATCAACCTGACCGGTGCGCTGGTCGACGATCTGACCACCAAGCGCCACACCGCGAGCGTCGAGAAGGACAGCGGCCCCGCGCGCATCTTCTCGCCCGCCGGCACGCCCGCGCAGCATTTCGCCCAGTTCGGCTGGGTGGGTGAGGGCGTGGCCCTGCCCAACGCCTCGACTGTCTGGACCGCACCCGCCGGTGCCAAGCTGACCCCGGCGAGCCCGGTGGCGATCACTTGGACCAATCCGACGGGCCAGGTCTTCACGATCCGGTTCGCGATCGACCAGGACTACATGATCACCGCGACGCAGAGCGTCGTGAACCGCGGCGGCGCGCCCGTGACCGTGCGCCCCTTCGCGCTGGTCAACCGCACCGACAAGACCGCCAGCCTCGACAGCTTCAACGTCCACTCGGGCCCGATCGGCGCCTATGACGGCTCGGTCTCCTTCGCGACCAACTACAAGGACGTGCTCGAGGCGCAGACCGTCTCGAACCCCGGCAAGACCAACTGGGCCGGCTTCACCGACGTCTACTGGCTGTCGGCGCTGATCCCCGATGCCAAGTCGGCCGCGACCAGCGACTTCCGCTCGCTCGGCGGCAATCTCTATCGCACCGACCTGCTCTACCATTCGGTCGCGGTGGCGCCCGGCCAGCAGCTCGTGCGCACCACGCGTCTGTTCGCCGGCGCCAAGGAAAGCGCCGTGCTCGATCGCTACGAGGACGGCGGCATCGCCCGCTTCGGCCTGGCGATCGACTGGGGCTGGTTCCGCTGGTTCGAGAAGCCGATCTTCATGCTGCTGAAGGCGCTGTTCAGCACGGTCGGCAACTTCGGTGTCGCGATCATCCTGCTGACCCTGATCGTGCGCGGCATCATGTTCCCGGTCGCCCAGCGCCAGTTCGCCTCGATGGCGGCGATGCGCGCGATCCAGCCGAAGATGAAGGCGATCCAGGATCGCTACAAGGACGACAAGCAGAAGCAGCAGCAGGAGATCATGGCGCTGTACAAGCAGGAGGGCGTCAATCCGCTCGCCGGCTGTCTGCCGATCTTCCTGCAGATCCCGATCTTCTTCGCGCTCTACAAGGTGCTGATCCTGGCGATCGAGATGCGCCACCAGCCCTTCGCGCTGTGGATCAAGGACCTTTCGGCGCCCGATCCGCTGCACATCCTCAACCTGTTCGGCCTGCTGCCGTTCACCCCGCCCTCGTTCCTGGCGATCGGCGTGCTCGCGCTGCTGCTGGGCATCACCATGTACCTGCAGTTCAAGCTGAACCCGGCGGCGATGGATCCGATGCAGCAGCAGATGTTCGCGATCATGCCGTGGATCATGATGTTCGTCATGGCGCCCTTCGCCGCAGGCCTGCTGATCTACTGGATCACCTCGAACCTGCTGACGATCGCGCAGCAGAAGTACCTCTATTCGCGGCATCCGCAGCTCAAGGCGCAGGCGGCCAAGGACGCTGTCGTAACGGCGCGCTCGGGCAAGTGAGGCGGATCAGGTGACGCCAGAGGAAGAACTCGCGGAAGAGCTCAAGGCGGAGCGGATCGAGCGCGCAGGCAAGCTGTTCTCGGGGCGGGTGGAATTCCTCAAGAGCGCGCCCGCGCTCAAGTTCCTGCCCGATCCCGACGCGCCCGAGATCGCTTTCGCCGGGCGTTCGAACGTCGGCAAGTCGTCGCTGCTCAACGCGCTGACCGGCCGCCGCGCGATCGCGCGCGCCTCGGTCACGCCGGGCCGCACGCAGGAGCTCAACTTCTTCGACGTCGGCGAACCGACCCTGCTGCGCCTGGTCGACATGCCCGGCTACGGCTTCGCCAAGGCGCCGCCCAAGGTGGTCGAAGCGTGGAAGCGGCTGGTGCGCGACTTTCTGCGCGGCCGCCATGTGCTCAAGCGGACCCTGGTGCTGATCGATTCGCGCCACGGCCCCAAGCCGGTCGACATCGAGATGATGGACATGCTCGACCAGTCGGCGGTCGGCTATCGCCTGGTGCTGACCAAGGCCGACAAGATCAAGGCCAGCGACCTTGCCGCGGTGAAGGCCGCGACCGAGGCCGAGGCGCGCAAACACGTCGCCGCCTATCCCGAAGTGCTGGTGACCTCGTCCGAGCTCAAACTGGGCATCGACGAACTGCGCGCCGCGGTGCTCGCCGACGCGGAGCTTTGAAGGGCGGCACGAAGCATCCGTTACGGCATTCGATGTGAGCGGGGGCGCTATGGGCATTGAAAACGATCCGGTGTCTCGCGCTGGGGATCCCGCCGGGGCCGACGACTGGTTGCTCGCCGCCTTCGGAAAAGGCCTTGCCTTCGCGCTGATAGCCTTCGTCATCGGGCAGCAGATTTTCGCCATCTGGGTCACTTTGCACTTCGATCCCGTGGAATGGGTCACGTTCTTCCAGGACGATGCCTATTACTATCTCGGGATTGCCAGGAACGTCGCCGGGCACGGTGTCAGCGCTTTCAGTCTCCCGATCGAGACCAATGGCTATCAGCCGCTGTGGCTGATCGTCCTGAGCTTTGCGGCGAAGCTTGTTGGCGGTGATAGGGTCCTGCTCGTTGCTTTGACTCATGCGATCGCGCTCGTCGCGGTGGTGAGTTTCATGCTCCTGTCGCGCCGGTTCCACGGCCATGCCTGGCCGGCGGCTTTGGCCGTCGTGCTGTTCCCTGACGTCATGATCACCGGGATGGAGACGGCGCTGATCCCGCCTCTGGCGCTGCTCTATTTCAAGGCCGGATCCTGGAAAACGAGGGGCATTTTCGCGAGCCTGTTGTTTCTGGCACGGCTCGACGCTCTGGCTCTCGTGGCCGGGCGCGCGCTCTATGACCTGGTCACGAAACGCAGGATCGGTTGGGCCGAGCACGTCGTTCTGATCGCGGTTGTTGCGGCATATATGGCTGTCAATCTGGCCATGTTCGGCACGCTGGTTCCGGTGTCGGGGCTCGCGAAAGCCGTCGGCAACATTCCCGGAGAGAACCTGCCGACAGGTTTGCGCCTGATGAATCGCCTGATTCCGGCGCTCGTCGTGATGAGTCCGCTGCTATTGCTCCGTTTGAAAGGCATCTACGCGTTGCGGCATCCTGGCCCGCTGGCGGCCTGTTTCTCCGCAGTCGTGGTATCGGCGCTCTATTACGGCATCCTTTCCGGTTGGCCTCTCTGGCCATGGTACCTCTGGTCGGTGATGCTGGTCGTCTATTTCGTCCTGCTTGAGCTTGCCGATATTCAAGCCGGATTGCGGGGCCGCTATCACGTCGCTGGCCGGGTGTGGCGGATCGTCGCGTTGGTCATCCTCCTGACGCATATTTCTGCGGCGCTCTGGGTCCACTACGGCCGATTCCGGCCCCTGACCGAGCCGTTCGATAGCAAGTCCAAAATCGCATTCGGATCGGACAGTGTGCTCGTCGCCCGGGCGCTCAATCGCGATGGGCGGGGACGGATGACATTCGCAATCGGTGACCGCGCCGGGATCTTCGGCTATTTCCTCGATGACCGGTTCCGCGTCATCCAGCTTGAGGGGCTTGTCGGGAGTTACGAACAGATCGAGCGGATGCGGGACAATAGGCTTCTGGACTATATTGCATCGCGGCAACCTGACTGGCTGATCGTCGATCGCGATAGCCCGCTTCGAATCATCGATACGCAGTTGGTCGTCGAAGAGCCCATCCAAGGCCTTTCGGTCCACGAAGGCGCCTATGTCCTTTGCTTTCCACGGTCCGCGCATGCGAAATCGTCCAACTTCGGCTCGCGCAGGGAAACCCGTTACTTCTTGAGGTTTGCCGACAGGCAGCCGTGTTCCCCGGCGGCGTTGCGATGGTTCGAAAAGTGGCGATCACAGTACCATGGCTCCAAGTTTGAAGATATTTGGCGCTCACCAGCGTTCTTGCATTACTACGGTACGATCTAGCACCTCGTACTCCTCTCGTTCATTCTCGACACCGTCAGCCTGAACGCCTAGCCTTGCCGGCATGAAGCTCATCATCGGCAACAAGAACTACTCGTCGTGGTCGCTGCGCGGTTGGCTCGCCGCCAAGCAGTCGGGGGTGGCCTTCGAGGAGATCCAGGTCCCGATCCACGGCGACGACTGGGAAGCGCAGAAGAAGCAGATCGGCGAGATCAGCCCCTCGCAGGGCAAGGTACCCGTGCTGTGGGACGGCGACGCAGTGGTCTGGGACAGCCTCGCGATCATCGAATATCTGGCCGACAAGGTCGGCCGCGACCGCTTCTGGCCCAAGGCCGACGACGCGCGCGCCATGGCGCGGTCGATGGTGGCCGAGATGCATTCGTCCTATTTCGCGCTGCGCCGGCAATGCCCGATGAACATCCGCCGCCGCTTCGAGCGCTGGGAGATCGACGACGAGGCGCGCGGCGACATCGTCCGCATCCTCGGCCTCTGGGCCGAGGCGCGTGCGCGGTTCGGCAAGGGTGGGCCCTACCTGTTCGGCTCGTTCTGCGCGGCCGACGTCATCTATGCGCCCGTGGTCAGTCGCTTCGTGACCTACGGCATCGGCGTTCCCGGCTTCGCCCAGGCCTATATGGAGGCCGTGTGGGAGCACGAATGGCTGCAGCAATGGATCGCCGCGGCCGAGGCCGAGGAATGGGTGATCGAGCAGTACGAGGCGCCTGGCGTGCGGGTGTAATCCTCTCCGTATCGGGAGGACAATTAGGCCGGTCTGCCCGGGCTTTCGTAAGGCTCGCCGTCCTTGTGCAGATAGCGGCCGTCGCCCGTCCACATCATGTCGATGTCGGGATAGGAGCCGCCGGCATCGGGGCCGGCGCTGATCGCGACGAAGACGCAGTCGGCATCGCTCTCGTTGATCAGGTGGTGGCCGTTCTCGACGTCGCGCGGCCAGGCGCAGACGTCGCCGGGGCGGAGCACGGTGCGGCCGCCATCCTCGATCAGCACGGCCTCGCCGGCGAGCATTACCAGCAGCTCGTCCTCGCCGCGATGCCAGTGCCGCTGCGAGGACCAGGCGCCGGGCTTGAGCACGACGTGGCTCGCCCCGAACTGGGTCAGCCCGCCACGGGTGCGAGCCGTCGATACCAGCGACCCTGGACCGCTTCGTTGAACGGCGCCGGATAGCCGGTACGGTTGGTCTGCGGGATCGCTTCGAGATCGAGCTTCGGCATGGTTTCCCTCGTTCCGTATTGTTTCCGCGCGATATAGCCCATATGCCGGCAGATACCCATGCAAGTCGCCGAAACCGTCCTCGACCTCGCCGAAGCCCTCATCGCCTGCCCGAGCGTCACGCCGGCGGCCGGGCTCGTGTTCGATTGCCTCGAGGCGCAGCTCGCGCCGCTGGGCTTCGCGGTCCACCGCGCGGTGACCGGCGAGGAGCCCGATGGGCCGGTGGAGAACCTCTTCGCGATCCGCCAGGGCCCGCCGGGCAGCCGCCACTTCGCCTTCGCCGGCCATGTCGACGTCGTGCCGCCGGGTGACGGCTGGACCTCGGCGCCTTTCGCGCCCGAACGGCGCGGGGACCTGCTCCACGGGCGGGGTGCGGTCGACATGAAGGGCGCGATCGCGGCGATGGTCGCCGCGGTGCGCGAGATCCCGGCCGATGCCGGCACCCTCAGCTTCATCATCACCGGCGACGAGGAAGGCCCGGCCAAGTACGGCACGGTCGCGCTGATCGAGCATATGCGCAGTGTCGGCGCGATTCCCGATCTCTGCCTGGTGGGCGAGCCGACCTCGTCGACGCGGCTCGGTGACGTGATGAAGATCGGCCGGCGCGGCTCGGTCAACATCTGGATCGACGTCGAGGGTACCCAGGGCCACGTCGCCTATCCGCATCTTGCGGACAATCCGGCGCCCAAGCTGGTGGCGCTGCTGGCCGAGCTCGACGCGCTGGTGCTCGACGAGGGGACCGACTGGTTCCAGGCCTCTAACCTCGAGATCACCGACATCGGCATCGGCAATCCGGCGACCAACGTGATCCCGGCCAAGGCTTCGGCACGCGTGTCGATCCGCTTCAACGACCTGCACACGGGCCAGGGCCTGGCCGACCGCGTGGCCGAGATCGCCGCGCGTCACGGCGGCACGACGCGTGCGGTCATCTCGGGCGAGGCTTTCCTGACCCTGCCCGGCGAATTCTCGCGCCTCGTGTCCGAGGCGGTCGAGGTCGAGACCGGTATCGTCCCCGAGGCTTCGACCAGCGGCGGCACCTCCGACGCGCGCTTCCTGCGCGCGCTGTGCCCGGTGATCGAGTTCGGCCTGTCCAACGCGACGATGCACAAGCGCGACGAGGCCGTGGCGATCGCCGATCTCGAAGTCCTGACGCGGATCTACCGCCGCGTGGCCGACGCCGCGCTGGGCGACTGACACCTACGCAGCTTGCGGTATTTGCCGGGCCTGCGCCGCGCTGATAGCCTGCGCGCCGACGGCTTTCTGACAGGGTATCCCGAATGACGCGACGTTTGACGATCTGGATCCTGACGGGCCTGTTCCTGGGCATCGCGGTGGGCACCGCGCTGCATCACAGCTTCCCCGAGGGCGACAAGACGCTCGCGCAGATCGCCGATACTTTGAAGCTGCTGCCCGACGTGTTCCTGCACCTGATCAAGATGATCATCGCGCCGCTGGTCTTCGCCACCCTCGTCACCGGCATCGCCAACATGGGCGACAGCGCCGCGCTCGGCCGGATCGGTGGGCGGGCTCTGGCCTGGTTCATCACCGCCAGCCTGATCTCGATCGGCGTCGGTTTGTTGCTGATCAACGTGTTCCAGCCGGGCGTCGGGCTGGCGTTCAAGGCGGGCGGCGACATCGGCCAGCTCGCCACGGGCGACTTCACCTTCCGCCACTTCGTGCTCGAGGTGTTCCCGACCAGCGCGGCCGATGCGATGGCCAAGAACAACGTGCTGCAGATCCTGGTGTTCTCGCTGTTCTTCGGCGTTGCGCTGTCGGCGCTGCGCGAGAAGGGCGAGATCATCGTCAAGGGGCTCGACGCGCTGGCCCAGGTGATGATGCAGGCGACCGACTACGTCATGCGCTTCGCGCCTTTCGCGGTGTTCGGCGCCATGGCCTCGGTCATCGCGATCCGCGGCTTCGGCATCGTCATCACCTATGCCGCGCTGATGAGCGAGTTCTACTTTGGGCTGCTGATCCTCTGGTCGATCCTGTTCGGCATGTGCGCGCTCGTGCTCAAGAAGCGCGCGATCGCGCTGGCGCGCTATATCCGCGAGCCGGTGCTGCTGGCCTTCTCGACCGCGAGCTCGGAAAGCGCACTGCCGCGGCTGTTCGAGCAGCTCGACAAGTTCGGCGTGCCGCGCCGCATCTCGGGCTTCGTCCTGCCGCTGGGCTACAGCTTCAATCTCGACGGCTCGATGATGTACACGAGCTTCGCGACGATGTTCATCGCCCAGGCCTATGGCATCCACCTGTCGATCGGCCAGCAGATCGCCATGCTGCTGACCTTGATGGTCACTTCGAAGGGCATCGCCGCGGTGCCGCGCGCGAGCCTCGTCGTGATCGCCGCGACGCTCACGCAGTTCGGTCTGCCGGTGGAGGGCATCGCGCTGATCCTCGGCGTCGACACCTTCCTCGACATGGGGCGCACCGCGACCAACGTGCTCGGCAATGCCGTGGCGACGGCGGTGATCACCAAGTGGGAAGGCATGCTCCAGCCGATGCGCGATCCCGATGCGCCCTTCGTCGCCGAGGCCCCGCACGACACGGTCGCGCATGGCCGCCAAGGGTTGAACCTCGATCCGACGCCCGACGATTGATCGGGAACCTGAGGGGCCGGCCGGCGCTAAGGTGACATGAGCCAAGCCGCCCCAGCGCCCCATACGACTGCCCCCGAAGCCGCTTCGCCCGAGGAGTCGCATTCGGCGCTGCAATGGCGGATGGTGGCGGGCTTCGTGCTGGGGCTTGGGTTGGGCCTGCTGGTCTATGCGACCGCGCGCGATGCGGCCTGGGTCGCCACGGCGATCACCTATGTCACGACGCCGATCGGGCAGATCTTCCTGCGGCTGTTGTTCATGCTGGTGCTGCCGCTGCTGTTCTCGGCGCTCGTCGTCGGCATCGCCGAGATGGGTGAGATCCGGGCGCTGCGCTCGGTCGGCGTGCGGACCCTGGTCTATACGCTGGTGGTCTCGTCGATCGCCGTTGCGGTCAGCCTGCTGGCGGTCAACCTGCTGCGTCCGGGCGGTGGCATCGATCCGGCTGCGGCCAGTCAACTGATCGAGCAGGCCCGCGCCGGCGCGGCGGGGATCGTCGAGCAATCGGGCAAGGCCAAGACCGGGGTCGACGCGCTGGTCGGCATCGTGCCCTCGAACCTGATCACGGCGATGAGCGAGAACGACATCCTCGCGGTGATGTTCTTCGCGCTGTTCTTCGGTGTCGGCCTGCTGCTGACCCAGGGGCCGAAGACCGACACGCTCAAGACCCTGTTCGAGGGGCTGTTCGAGATCTCGATGAAGCTGATCGGCCTGGTCATCCAGCTCGCCCCGATCGCGATCTTCTGTTTCATGTTCAACCTGGCGGCGCAGTTCGGCTGGGACCTGCTGGCCAAGCTCGCGGCCTATGTCGGCGTCGTGCTGCTGGCGCTCGGCGTGCAGATGTTCGTCGTCTTCCCGCTGCTGCTGCGGCTGCTCGCGGGCAAGAACCCGGTCACCTTCTATCGCCAGATCCAGGAAGCGACGGTGATGGCCTTCGCCACGGCCTCGTCCAACGCCACCTTGCCGACCACCTTGCGCGTCGCCGACGAACGGCTGCGCCTGCCGCCGCAGGTCGCGCGCTTCGTCCTGACGATCGGCGCCACGGCCAACCAGAACGGCACGGCGATGTTCGAGGGCGTGACGGTGCTGTTCCTCGCGCAGTTCTTCGGGATCGACCTGAGCTTGAGCCAACAGCTCTTCGTCATGCTGGTCTGCATCCTCGCGGGAATCGGTACGGCGGGCGTTCCGGCGGGTTCTCTACCGGTGATCGCGCTGATCCTGGGCAGCGTCGGCGTGCCGCCCGAGGGGATCGGCCTGATCCTCGGCGTCGACCGCTTCCTCGACATGTGCCGTACGACCCTGAACGTCGTCGGCGATCTCGTCGCGGCGACGGTGATCTCGGCCAAGCCGCTATCGCCGAGGCCGGCCTGAAGCGTCAGGCGGCCTTCTTCGCGCCTTTCGCGGCGGGCTTGGCGCCCTTTTCGAGAACCTTGGCCTTGTAGGCGCAGAGATCGACCACCGCGCAGCGCCAGCACTCGGGCGTGCGCGCCTTGCAGACGTAGCGGCCGTGCAGGATCAGCCAGTGATGCGCGCCGACACGAAATGGGCCGGGCACCTTCTTGTCGAGCTGCTTCTCGACCGCTAGCGGGGTCTTGCCTTTGGCTAGGCCGGTGCGGTTGCCGACGCGGAAGATGTGCGTGTCGACCGCGAAGGTCTCGGCACCGAAGGCCGAATTCATCACGACGTTGGCGGTCTTGCGGCCGACACCCGGCAGTTCGACCAGCGCGTCGCGATCGGCCGGAACCTCGCCATCGTAGTCACGCACGAGGATCTCAGACAGGGCGATGACGTTCTTGGCCTTCGAATTGAACAGGCCGATGGTCTTGATGTGCTGCTTGAGCGCCTCTTCGCCCAGATCGACCATCTGCTGCGGCGTCTTCACCTCGCGAAACAGCGCGCGCGTCGCCTTGTTGACGCCGACGTCGGTCGACTGCGCCGACATCACCACGGCGACGAGCAACTGGTAGGTGTTGCCGAATTCGAGCTCGGTCTCGGGCGAGGGGTTGGCCTCGGCGAGACGGCGGAAGAACTCGAAGACGTCAGCGTTTTTCAAAGTCCCAAAACTCTCACAGACCCAATACCTCGGGCATCGTGTAGCGGCCCTTGGGCTTGCCGAGCAGCCACTGCGCCGCGCGCACCGCGCCCTTGGCGAAGATCGTACGGTTCTCGGCCAGGTGGGACAGCGACAGGCGCTCGTTGTCGGCGAGGAAGTGGACCGTGTGGTCGCCCGCGACCGATCCGCCGCGCAGGGACGCGAAGCCGATCGTACCCTCGCCGCGCTTGCCGGTGATGCCGTCGCGGCCGCGTTCGCTCATCTGCGAGAGGCCGATACCGCGGCCCTCTGCGGCCGCTTCGCCGAGCAGCAGGGCCGTGCCCGAGGGGGCGTCGACCTTGTTGCGGTGGTGCGTCTCGACGATCTCGATGTCCCAGTCGTCGCCGAGCCGCTGCGCCGCCTCGCGCACGAGATGGGCGAGCAGGGTGACGCCGAGCGAGGTGTTGCCCGTCTGGAGCACGGCCGTACCCTCGGCGGCGTTGTCGCAGAGGAAATGGTGGCGTTCCTCCAGCCCGGTGGTGCCGACCACGATCGGAATGCCCGCCGCCACCGCCGCGTCGAGATTGGCTTCGAGCGCGTGCGGCGAGGAAAAGTCGATCAGCACGTCGCTGACCTTGGCCAGCGCCTCGACGTCGCCGCCCTTGTCGATCCCGCCCGACAGCGTCTCGCCTGCGGCCGCCAGGGCCGCGGCGATCGCCTGGCCCATGCGTCCTTCGCTGCCGATGATTCCGATACGCGCCATTTGCATCTCCGCTTCAGGGCGTGCTTCATGGCCGCGATGAGCCAAATCCGCAACATCGTGATCCTCACCGGCGCGGGTGTCAGCGCCGAAAGCGGCATCGACACCTTCCGCACCGCCGGCGGGCTGTGGGAGCGCTACAAGCCCGAGGACGTCGCCACGCCCGAGGCTTTCGCGCGCGATCCCGATCTCGTGCTCGGCTTCTACGACATGCGCCGTGCGGCGATCCAGGAGAAGCAGCCCAACGCGGCGCACTTGGCGCTGGGCCGGCTCGATGCCGAGTGGTCGGGTGATTTGCTGATCGTCACGCAGAACATCGACGATCTTCACGAGCGCGGCGGGGCGCGGCGGATGCTGCACATGCATGGCGAGCATCTGAACGCCTGGTGCACGGCCTGCGACCAGCGCTCGCCCTGGACCGGGCCGCTGATCGACCGGCCGGCCTGCCCGCGGTGCGGCGAAAGCGCGCTGCGACCCGACGTCGTCTGGTTCGGCGAGATGCCCTACCGGATGGACGCGATCTACGCGGCGCTGCGCGCGGCGGACCTGTTCGTCTCGATCGGCACTTCGGGCGCGGTCTATCCTGCCGCCGGCTTCGTGCGCGGCGCGCGCGATCTCGGCGTGCGGACGCTCGAGCTCAATCTCGAGCCGTCGCAGGGTTCGTCCTGGTTCCACGAGAGCCGGCTGGGGCCGGCGACCGAGATCGTCCCGGCCTGGGTCGAGGAGATTCTGGCATGAGCCACCATGGGAGCTGCCATTGCGGCGCCATCAAGATCACGATCGCCGACGACCCGGTCGATGCCGGCCAATGCAACTGCTCGATCTGCCGGCGCACCGGCGCGCTGTGGACCTATTCCTCGCCGAATCGGGTGACGGTGGAAGGCGAGGGCCAAGGCTATGTGCAGGGCGATCGAACCATGACGCTGTGGCATTGCCCGACCTGCGGGATCATCACGCACTGGACCGCGTTCGATCCGGCCTACGATCGTATGGGGGTGAACCTCAGGCTGTTCGATCCCGCGCTATGGGAAGCGCTACCCCGCCGTCTGATCGACGGCGCGAGTTGGTGAGCCGCAGCCCTTGCACTCGGGATCCTTGGCGATCTTCAGCGCCCTGAGGCTCGGCGCGAGGCCGTCGAATAGCTGGAGCTGGCCCCAGAGCGGCTGGCCGAGCGCGGCCTTGCCCTCGAGCAGCACGCGAATCGCGTGCATCGCCGTGAAAGTGCCGACCGTGCCGGCCATCGCGCCGAGCACGCCGTCGGCGGCGCAGGTGTCGCAGTCCTCGGCATCGAAGGCGTCGCCGACGAAGCAGCGATAGCAGGCCTCTCCGTCCAAGTGCCCGGCGAAGTTGGCGATCTGCCCCTGGAAGCGGCCGAGCGCGGCGCTGGTCAGCGGAATGCCGAGCGCGACGCAGGCGTCCGACACGGCCAGCCGAGTCGCGAAGTTGTCACAGCCGTCGAGTACGAGGTCGCTGCCTTCCAGGATTTGCGCGGCGTTGCCGGTTCCCACCCTGGCCACGACCGTTCGGACCTCGATCGCCGGATCGAAGCGCGTTACCCAGTCCGCTGCCACTTCGGCCTTGGCCCGGCCGATGTCTGCGGGCGTGAATATCGTTTGCCGCTGAAGATTGCTTTCCTCGACCGTGTCGCTGTCGATCAGCGTGAGCCGACCGATTCCCGCGGCGGCCAGATACTGCAGCGCGGGGCTGCCGATTCCCCCGCAGCCCATCAGTGTGACGTGCGATTGCGCGAGTGCGACCTGCCCGGCGCCCCCCACTTCGGGCAGGACGATATGGCGTGCGAAGCGGTTGAGGCGATCGGGCGGGAGCATGTCGGGCGGCCTTGCGCACGCGTGCTTCGACAAGCTCAGCACGAACGGGGTTGGGGATATTCTGCCCCTAACCGCTCACCCTGAGCTTGTCGAAGGGTGACTGGTGCTCAGCTCTCGAGCTGGCGCAGCAGGCTGCGAACGTCGCCGTCCATGTCGGCGTCGCGGGCGCGCAGGTCTTCGATCAGGCGCACCGCGTGGATCACCGTCGAGTGATCGCGGCCGCCGAACTTGCGGCCGATCTCGGGGTACGAGCGCGGCGTCAGCACCTTGGCGAGGTACATCGCCACCTGGCGCGGTCGAACGACCGCGCGGGCGCGGCGCTTGGAGGCCATTTCGGTGCGGTCGACGCGGTAGAACTGGCAGACCGTGCGCTGGATCTCGTCGATCGTGATGCGCTTGCGATTCGCCGAGAGGATGTCGGTGAGCTGTTCTTCGGCGAGCTGGAGCGAAACCGCCTGGCCCGTCAGCTGGGCATAGGCGATCAGCTTGTTGAGCCCGCCGACGAGCTCGCGGACGTTGCGGTTGATCGTGCGCGCCAGGAACTCGATCACGTCGCTCGGCACGTCGCTGGGGGCGAAGCGCGCGAGGCGATGCTCGAGGATCGAGCGGCGCAGTTCGATGTCGGCCGGCTGGATGTCGGCGACGAGGCCCATCGACAGGCGGCTCAGCAGACGCTGCTCGACGCCGTCGAGCGCCTGCGGCGCACGGTCGGCGGCGAAGACCAGCCGCTTGCCCTCGGCCAGCAGCGCGTCGATCGTGTAGAGCAGCTCTTCCTGCGCCGAAGCCTTGCCGATGATGAACTGGATGTCGTCGACCAGCAGCAGGTCGAAGCCGCGCAGCCGCGACTTGAACTCGATCATCTGGTTCTGGCGCAGCGCCTGAACGAATTCGACCATGAAGCGCTCGGCCGAGCAGTAGAAGATGCGCGCCCGCGGGTGCGCCTGCAGATAGGCGTGGCCGATCGCATGAAGCAGGTGCGTCTTGCCCTGGCCGGTGGCGGCCTTGAGGTAGAGCGGCGAGAACTGCGGCGATTCGACCGCGGCCATGCGCTGCGCGGCGTTGCAGGCGAGCACGTTGGCATTACCCGTGACGAAGCTGGCGAAGGTCAGCGACGGGTCGAGGCCCACCGAGCCCTGGACGAGCGCGCCGAATTCCTGGCCGCCGAGGCTGGCGGCACCCGTGTCGAGCGACGGTGCACCGTCATTGGCCGGACGGCGGGCGCTGCCGCCGGCACCGCCGAGTCGCAGCTCGGGCAGCGGGCGACGGCCCGGGTGGACCGAGATGCGTACATGGCGCACGTCGGGCCGCGCGATCTTCCACGCCAGCGAGAGGCGATCGGCGAATCGATCGGCCACCCAGTTGGCGGAGAACTCGGTCGGCAGGAACAGGTCGAGCGTACCCGTTTCCTTGCAGAACGAACCGACCTGAATCGGCTTGATCCATTGGCTGTGGAGTTGCTGGCCCAGGTCCTTGCGGAGACCCTGGCTGATGTCAGCCCAGTCCGCCGCCAAGTCGAGCGCTTCCCGATCCTCATCCATCTTCGCGTCGCAAACCTTACCTTTGCCAGGTGTCGCAGTCACGCGTCCCCCCGTCTGAGAAACCGTCACACGGTCCTCCTCTAAAATTGTACGACCCCACACACGCACACGATTCCCGTCGGAAATCGCACATGCGCACGAAACCCTCTCACCCCATCCAGAGATGCGGTGCCCCACTCGAATTTCTGTAGCAATTTCCCCGGCGCGACCCTGCGCTGGGAGGACCGATTTATGGATGACTTGGCGCGAAGAGCAAGGCGCGCCCTGCAAAAAAATTGAAATATACTGCCTTGACAGCGGAACGGCTGAGGCAATCCCTAACGCCCAATCAACCCTATGAATTCATTAGAATATTTCTCAGGGTCTGCGCCGAATCGCGGGAATTCAAGGACTTCACCGGAACGTCATCATCGTGTCTTCCGGACATGAAAAAATGGCCGGCGCCCGAGGCACCGGCCATGTTCCGTTTTCGTCCCGCTCACTGCGTTATGAGCGAGCGAATCGCATATCGAATCAGAGAGCGGCGACGCGCTTCGTCAGACGCGACAGCTTGCGCGAGGCAGTGTTCTTGTGAAGCACGCCGCGTGCGACGCCACGCGCCATTTCGGGCTGGGCTTCCTTGAGCGCGGCAGCGGCGGCGTCCTTGTCGCCACCGGCGAGCGCGGCCTCGACCTTCTTCACGAAGGTGCGGATGCGGCTCAGGCGGTTGCCGTTGATCAGGGCGCGGTTTTCGTTGCGGCGGATGCGCTTACGGGCTTGCGGCGTATTGGCCATGTCTGTCCTCTGTCATGGCCGCAGGGGCCGTAGCTGGTAAAAATCGATAGCATTGCGGGCGAGCAAGCCCGCCGGAAAGCGCGGCCCTTAGCGACGAGGGTCCGAATCGTCAAGCAATATGGCCCGGCCCCGTGGCATAGGGATGCGCCCTCATGCCGCGCTTTACCAAGGCGTAGCGCGGCACCGTCCAGGATGCGAGCGGTTCGTGGGGGAGAGCTGTATGATGTCGATGCGCGCGCGTGTTCTGACGGCGCTGGCCGCGACTTTGGCTAGCCAGCCTTTGGCGGCACAGTCGCCAGAGCCGGCGGTGGACGAGATTCCTGCGCCGGTCCGTCATGTTCCGCTCGCGGCGCCGCTCGATGCCGAAGCCCAGGCGGCCGTGGCCGGGATCAATGCCTTCTCGCTCGACCTCTATCGCCGGACGCTCAAGACGGGCGAGAATCACTTCCTCTCGCCCGCCAGCGTCTCGGTCGCGGTGGGCCTCGCCTATCGCGGTGCGCGCGGCGAGACCGCGGCCGAGCTCGAGCGCGTGCTCCGTTTCGGCCAGCCGCCGCGCGAATACCTGCGGGCCAATGCGCAAATCCTCGCGAGCATGAATTTCGTGGGCGAGGGCCGCGAACTGCGTACGGGCAATGCTATCTGGCTTCAGGACGGCATTTCGCTGCTGCCCGAATACGAAGCCGACATGGCGCGATTCGCTGATGCCGGTTTGCAGCGGGTGGATTTTCAGAAGAATGCCGAGACGGCGCGAACTCGGATCAACGGCTGGGTCGAGGACCGTACGCGGGGCAAGATTCGGGATTTGTTGCTGTCCCCAGATGTCACGGATGGAACGCGCGCGATTCTCGTGAACACGATCTACTGGAAGGGATTGTGGGCGCAGGGCTTCGACGCGGCAGCGACCAAGTCCCAAGTTTTCGAGACGCTGGCGGGCGAAAAGCCGGTCATTCCGCTGATGACCCAGCGCGCGTCATTCCAGATCGTCGAGCGCAAAGGGATCAAGGCAATTCTCCTGCCCTATCAGGGGCGCGAGATCGAAATGGCGGTGTTCGTTCCAAACTCGCGGGAAGCGCTCCCTCGCTTCGAGGCCGAACTGACGTCCGAAGAACTGACGCGCTGGCTGGGTGACCTGCAGGGGGGAGATTTCCGAGACACGATCCTGACTTTGCCAAAGATGCGCGTCGAATGGCGCCAGGACTTGGTGGACACGCTAAAAGAAGTGGGGGCTACGACCGCGTTTTCGGATCGTGCTGACTTTTCGGGAATGACGAGTTTTCCTTTGCCGCATGAGCCTGAGAGTGCGGGGCTCAAGATCAGAAAGGTCATTCATCAGGCCTATCTCGACGTCGATGAGGCAGGCTCCGAGGCGGCAGCCGCGACAGCTGTCATCATGGATATAGTCACGTCGGGCCGCCGAGGCCCGCCACCGCCGCCGCCCTTCATCTTCCGCGCCGACAAGCCATTCCTGTTCCTGCTGCGCGACCGCCGTACTGGCCTCATCCTCTTTATGGGCCGCTACGTCGCGCCGTCCGCGGGCTAGTGCCTCACTTCTGGCACTTGGCGCACCAGAAGGTGCTGCGGCCGCCCTGGTTGAAGCGGGTGACCGTGCCGCCGCAGTCGCAGGCTTCGCCCTCGCGGCCGTAGACGCGCCACGAGGCGGCGAAGTAGCCGAGTTCGCCGTTGGGCTGGGCATAGTCGCGGATCGTCGAGCCGCCGGCCTCGATCGATTCGGCGAGCACGGTCTTGATCGCCGGCACCAGCCGCTCGAGCGCGGGGCGCGAGATCTTGCCGGCCTCTTTGTCCGGGCGGATGCCCGCGCGGTAGAGCGCTTCGCATACGTATATATTGCCGAGCCCGGCGACGATCCGCTGGTCGAGCAGCAGCGGCTTCACCGGCGCCACGCGATCCTTGAAGGCCTGGTGGAGATGGCGCGGTGTCAGATTGTCACCCAGCGGCTCGGGGCCGAGCGCGGCGAAGGGCGGCCATTGCTCGAGCGCGGCGGTGTCGATCAGATCGACCGAGCCGAACCGGCGCGCGTCGTTGAGCGCGAGGACGTGGCCCGCACCGGTCTCGAGCACGAGGTGGTCGTGCTTCTCGGCGCGCTCGGGCTCGATCCGCCAGCGGCCCGACATGCCGAGGTGGAACACCATGGTCTGGTCGCGGTCGGTGTGGATCAGCCCGTACTTGGCGCGGCGGCCGAGGCCGGTGACCGTGGCTCCTGTCAAGGTCTGGACCAGGCCGGGCGGGAAGGGGCGGCGCAGGTCGGGCCGGTTGAGCGCGACCCGCGCGATCTTCGCGCCGTCGAGATAGCGGGCGAGGCCGCGGACCGTGGTTTCGACTTCGGGTAATTCGGGCATTTGCGCGCTCTATCACCCTTTGCCCGCGCGGCAATTCCCCCTAAGGCGCAACACCATGAGCGAACAGGCATCCTTCGGTTACGAGGACATTCCCGCGGACGAGAAGGTCGAGCGGGTCGGCGCGGTCTTCTCGAGCGTCGCGCGCAAGTACGACGTCATGAACGACGCCATGTCGGTGGGCATGCACCGGCTGTGGAAGGACAAGTTCGTCCGGCGGGTGAAGCCGCGCGAGGGCGAGGTGATCCTCGACATGGCGGGCGGCACCGGCGACATCGCCTTCCGCATGGCCGAGACCGGCGCGGAGATCACCGTCTCCGACATCAATCAGGACATGCTCGACGTCGGCATCGAACGCGCGATGAAGCGCGGCATCGACGGCTTGGTCTGGTCGCGCCAGAACGCCGAGGAACTGGCCTTCGAGGACCGCGTGTTCGACGCCTATACGATCGCCTTCGGCATCCGTAACGTGACGCATATCGACAAGGCGCTGGCAGAGGCCTTCCGCGTGCTGCGCCACGGCGGGCGCTTCTTCTGCCTCGAATTCTCGACCACCGAATGGCCGGGCTTCAAGGAAGTCTACGACACCTATTCGCACAAGCTAGTCCCGAAGATCGGCCAGGCGATCGCCGGCGATGCAGAAAGCTATCGTTATCTGATCGAATCGATCCGCCGTTTCCCGCCGATGCGCGAGTTCGAGGGCATGATCCGCACGGCCGGTTTCAGTCAGACCAAGGTCGAGCCGATCCTCGGCGGTCTGGTCGCGATCCATTCCGGGTGGAAGGTTTGACCACACCTGCCCGGCATATCGCGCGGCTGCTGCGCTGGGGGCGCGTGCTCGCGCGTCACGGCGCGCTGCGCATCATCGAGGAGGGGAGCAATACCCCTGCGCCGGTGCGCCGCCTGTGCAAGCTCGCGCGCCTAGGCACTATCCAGCCGCGCGTGCCCGACTATGCCGCGGCCTTCCGCGCGATCGGCCCCGCCGCGATCAAGCTGGGGCAGACCCTGGCGACGCGTCCCGACGTGGTCGGCGAGGAGGCCGCGCGCAACCTGCTGAGCCTGCAGGACCGGCTGCCGCCGATCGGCTTCGACCTGATCCGCGCCGAGATCGAGACGAGCTTCGGTGCGCCGCTCGACGCGCTGTTCGCCTCGATCGAGACCGAGCCCGTCGGCGCCGCCTCGATCGCGCAGGTGCACCGCGCGGTGACGACCGACGGCCGCACCGTCGCGGTCAAGGTACTGCGCCCCGGCGTGCGCGAGAAGTTCGCGCGCGACATCGAGACCTACGAATGGGCCGCCGCGCATCTCGAGGCGCTGGGCGGCGAGGCGGCGCGGCTGCGTCCGCGCGCGATCGTCGCCAATCTCAAGCGCTGGACCGTGCGCGAACTCGACCTGCGGCGCGAGGCGGCCTCGGCTTCCGAACTGGCCGAGGCGATGCGTGGCCAGGAGGGCTACCGCGTCCCCACGATCGACTGGGACCGCACCAACGGCCGCGTGATGACGGTCGAATGGATCGACGGCGTCAAGATCAGCGAGATCGACGTGCTGCGCGCGCAGGGCCACGATCTGTCGGACATGGCGCGGCGGCTGGTGCTGACCTTCCTGCGCCAGGCGATCAGCGCCGGTTTCTTCCATGCCGACATGCACCAGGGGAACCTGTTCGTGCAGGCCGACGGCACGATCGTCGCGATCGACTTCGGCATCATGGGGCGGATCGACCGGCGCGCGCGCCAGTGGCTGGCCGAGATCCTCTATGGCCTGACCACGGGCGACTATCGCCGCGTCGCCGAGATCCATTTCGAGGCGCAATACGTGCCGAGCTATCATTCGGTCGAGGAGTTCGCGACGGCGCTGCGCGCGGTCGGCGAGCCGATGCGCGGCAAGCCGGTCAGCGAGCTGTCGGTCGGCCAGATGCTCGACGGGCTTTTCGCGATCACGCGCGACTTCGACATGCAGACCCAGCCGCACCTGCTGCTGCTGCAGAAGACCATGGTCATGGTCGAAGGCCTGGCGACGGCGATCGATCCCGAGATCAACATGTGGGACGTCGCCGCGCCGTTCGTGCGCAGCTGGATCCGCGACGAGTTGGGCCCCGAGGCGGCGATCGCCGATCGTCTGCGCACCGATGTCGAGACGTTGTTCCGCCTGCCCGAATTGATCCGCCGGATCGAGGACCGCTTTCCCGCCAAGGGCGGCGCGCCCGACCAGGCGCCCTTGCCGCCCGTCGAGATCATGTGGCAGCGTAAAGGCCGCGGTAACCAATGGCTCGGCTATATAGCCGCCGCATTGGCAGGGGGCGCGCTGGTATGGGCGACGACGCAGGGGATAGTGCTGGGATAAGGCCCCAAGTGGTCGCTTCGGCGCCCGCCTGGGATCGCTTCGCGCATTGGCCGGTGTTGCGTGCGCGGCTGGGCCTGCTGGCGCTGGTCCTGCTGCTCGTCGCCGCGGCCCTGACCCCGATCGGGGAGCGCGAGGACAAGGTCGAGACCAAGTCCTTCGTCGAGAACCTGGCGCCGGGCCAGAGTGCGAAGGACGGGGCCGAACGCCCGCGCGACGACGACCTCGTGCTCTACGACCACGCGATCGCGCGCATCCGCAAGGGCGAGAACTACTACGACTTCATCGTCGCCGAGCACCGTCGGGCGAACTATCCGGTGAGGCCCGGTTTCACGGTCCGCCTGCCGACCTTGGCCTATATCGAGGCTTGGATCGGCGAGCCGGGTCAGATCGTCGCGGCGATCGTGCTGATGTTCGCGGTGCTGCTCGCCTGGTGGCGCCGGCTGGGCGAAGAACCCGGCGGCGAGCAGAAGCGCCGGCTGCTGACCCTGGCCTTCCTGTTCCTCGGCGTCGCGCTGGGGCTCAACCGCTACTATTTCGTGCTGCACGAGCTGTGGAGCGGTACCCTGCTGGCGCTGGCCTTCGGCCTGCACCGGGTCCGCGCGGACGGCACCGGCCGCTGGGGGGCTGCACTCGCCGTCGCCGCGCTGGCGCTGGCGATCCGCGAGCACGCGCTGCCTTTCGTCCTGTTGATGGCGGCCATGGCCTTCTGGCGTCGCGACTGGCGCGAGGGTGCGGCCTGGAGCGCGCTCGTCGCCGCCTTCCTCGTCGCCTTGTCGGTGCACCATCACGTCATCGCCGCGCAGGTTCTGCCCAGCGATCCTCCGTCGGCTTCGTGGCTGGGGCTGCGCGGACTTTCGGGCTGGCTGTCGAACATCGTGATGTCGAGCAACCTGCGCTTCCTCCCCGGCTGGCTCGCCGGGCCGGCGGTCGTGCTGATGATGGCGGGCTGGGCGAACTGGCGCTCGCCGGCGGGGGCTTTCGGGACCCTGCTGTTCCTCGGCTATGGCCTCGCCTTCATGATCGCGGGGCGGGCCGACAACTTCTACTGGGGGGCGGAGATCGCGCCGGCCATGTTCATCGGCCTCGCTTTCGCCAGCCGTGCGGTGAAGTCGCTGATCGTCGCGGCTTTTCCGGGATTGCTCGACGATGATCCGTCCGAAGCGTCGGCGTGAACAAGGTAATTGCGTGTAAACCATAGTGCGGGCACAAGCGCGCCAATGGGTACGCCTCGCATCCTGCTGATCGTGGGCGGTGGGATCGCCGCTTACAAGTCCTGCGAACTCGTCCGCCTGATCCGCAAGGGTGGCGGCGCGGTGACTTGCGTGCTGACCGACGGCGGCGCGAAATTCGTCACGCCGTTGGCCTTGGCCGCGCTCAGCGAGAACGAAGTCCACACCACGCTCTGGGATCTCAAGAACGAGGTCGAGATGGGGCACATCCAGCTCTCGCGCCAGGCGGACCTCGTCGTCGTCTGCCCGGCGACGGCGAACATGCTCGCCAAGATGGCGCAGGGCATCGCCGACGATCTCGCGACGACCCTGTTGCTCGCCACCGACAAGCCCGTGCTGGCCGTGCCAGCGATGAACGTGCGCATGTGGCAGCACGCCGCGACCGTGCGCAATGTCGAGACCCTGCGCGCCGCCGGTGTCGAGGTGATGGAGCCCGACGAGGGCGCGATGGCTTGCGGCGAGTACGGCCCCGGCCGCCTGCCCGAGCCCGAGCGGATCTGGGCGCGCATCGCCGAGCACTTCGGTCTGGTCGCGCCGGCTGCCGTGCCAGTCTGGCCGGACGAGGCGGAAGACCTATCGCCCGAGGTGGCGGACGCCGGCATGGGCGGCCTTTCGGGATCGATGATCGCGCGCAAGACGCCGATCGTCTTCGCCGACGATCCGTTCGAGGACGTGACCTTCGCCGGTCCGGCCTTCCTCACGCCGCCGCTCGACCTGTCGGGGCCTTTGCTGTCGAAGAAGGGTAAGGCCCGCGCCGCACCGCCGACCGATGCCGAGGCGCTCAATCACCTGGTCTCGCCCGACGCCGCGCCGCCCGAGCCGTTCGACGCCGCGCCCGAGGACGTGCTGGCGGGCCAGCCCGATTTCGAGGCCGACCCCGCGCATCGCCCGCTCTACGGCAAGCATGTCCTGATCACCGCCGGGCCGACGCACGAGCCGATCGATCCGGTCCGCTACATCGCCAACCGTTCGTCGGGCAAGCAGGGCTATGCCATCGCCGCCGCTGCCGCCGCGATGGGCGCGCGCGTGACCCTGGTCTCGGGGCCGGTCAACCTGCCGACCCCGCCGGGGGTCGATCGCATCGACGTCGAGACCGCGGTGGAGATGGGCAATGCGGTCAAGGATGCGCTGCCCGCCGATGTCGGCGTGATGGTCGCGGCCGTGGCCGACTGGCGCACGGCGAATACCGCCGAAGAGAAGATCAAGAAGCGCGGCTCTGCCCCGCCGGTGCTGATGCTGACCGAGAACCCCGACATCCTCGCGACGGTCTCGGCCCATCCCAAGCGTCCCAGGCTGCTGATCGGCTTCGCCGCCGAAACCGAGAACGTGCTCGACAACGCGCGCGAGAAGCGCAAGCGCAAGGGCGTCGACTGGATCATCGCCAACGACGTCTCGGGGCCGAGCGGCGAGAGCGTGATGGGCGGTTCGTCGAATACCGTGCATATCGTGACCGAGAAGGGGATCGAGGACCTTCCGGAAATGCCCAAGGAAGAGGTAGGGAGGGCCATCGTCGAAAGGATCGCCCTTGCACTCGGACAACAATAGCATCCCCGTACTGGTCAAGCGCCTGCCGCATTTCGAAGGGCTGGAGCTTCCGGCCTACGCCACGGCTGGCGCGGCCGGCATGGACGTGCTCGCGGCCGAGGACGTGACCCTGGCGCCGGGCGGCTGGCACGCAGTGGCGACGGGCCTCGCGCTGGCGATCCCGCCCGGTTACGAGATCCAGGTGCGCCCGCGTTCGGGGCTCGCGCTCAAGCACGGCATCTCGGTGCCGAACGCGCCGGGGACGATCGATTCGGATTATCGCGGCGAGCTCAAGGTGATCCTGATCAACCACGGCAGCGAGGACTTCGCGATCCGTCGCGGTGACCGCGTCGCCCAGCTGGTGCTGGCGCCGGTGGTCCAGGCCTCTTGGCTCAAGGTCGACGAACTCGACGACACCGCGCGTGGCGAGGGCGGCTTCGGTTCGACCGGCGGCGTCACCGCGCTGGGGAACTGAACCCTTACCTCTAGTGGAAATCGCGCGACTTCGGCAGCAGCCGCACGTCGCGCGGATGGACGCCGGTGCGTGGCGCCTCGTTGCGGCCGCGCGGGTGCTGGGGATGGAGGCAGACGTCGGCGCGCGAGAGCAGCGGTTCGGTGTCGTCGATCTCGGATAGCCAGCCGAGCACCTCGGTTCGGTCGACGATGCGCATGGCCATGACGTGCATCACGCCTTCCTTACTGCGCTGGAGTTCGCCCTCGACCTGCATCAGCCGCGCGGCCATGACCTCGCGGCGGAAGCGTTCGAAGGTCCGCGCCCACATGATCACATTGGCGATCCCGGTCTCGTCCTCGAGCGTGACGAAGATCGCATTGCCCTTGCCCGGCCGCTGGCGGACGAGGACCACGCCCGCGACGGTCAGCCGCACGCCGGCCTTGGCTTTGGCCAGGTCGGCGCAGCGCAGGATTCCGTCGCGTGCGAAGACCGGGCGCAGCACCGTCATCGGATGGTCCTTCAGCGACAGCCGCGTCGTCTGGTAATCGGCCGCGACCTGTTCGCCGAGCGTCATCGCCGGCAGCGCGACCGCGGGCTCGACGCCGAGCTCGCGCGCCTGAGCATGGGCGAACAGCGGCAGCGCATCGGGCGGCGTGCGCCGCGCCTCCCACAGTGCCGCGCGGCGGTCCATCGCGATCGAGCCGAAGGCATCGGCATCGGCGAGCAGGCGCAAGCCCCGCTGCGGCACCTGCCCGCGCCGCGCCAGTTCCTCGACGCTGGTGAAGGGTCCCGAGGCTCCGATCGCTTCGGCGTAGAGCGCGTGGGCCCAGTCCTGGCGGAACCCGCCGACCTGCCGCAGGCCGAGCCGTAGCGCGAGCTTGCCGTCCGAACGGCATTCGAGCGTGCAGTCCCAAGCCGAATGGTTGACGTCGACCGGCCGCACCTCGACCCCATTTTCGCGCGCGTCACGCACGAGTTGCGCGGGCGCGTAGAAGCCCATCGGCTGCGAGTTGAGCAGCGCGCAGGTGAACACGGCGGGGTGGTGGCACTTGATCCAGGCCGAGACGTAGACCAGCCGCGCGAAGGACAGCGCGTGGCTCTCGGGGAAACCGTAGGAGCCGAAGCCCTTGATCTGGTCGTAGCAGCGCTGGGCGAAGTCGCGCGGATAGCCGCGCGCGGCCATGCCCTCAATCATCTTGCCTTCGAACTCGTGGATCGTGCCGACGTTGCGGAAGGTAGCCATGGCGCGGCGCAGCTTGTTGGCCTCGGCGGGGGTGAAGCCGGCGGCGGTGATCGCCAGCTTCATCGCCTGTTCCTGGAAGATCGGCACGCCATAGGTATAACCGAGCAGGCCTTTTAGCTCCCCGGGATCGTGTGGCGGCGCGGGGGAGGGATATTCGACCTTTTCCTCGCCGCAACGGCGGCGCAGGTAGGGGTGGACCATGTCGCCTTCGATCGGTCCCGGACGGACGATCGCGACCTGCACGGTCAGATCGTAGAGCGTCCGCGGCTTGAGCCGTGGCAGCATGTTCATCTGCGCGCGGCTCTCGACCTGGAACACGCCCAGACTCTCGCCCTTGCACAGCATGTCGTAGACCGCGTCATCGCTCGAATCGATGTCGACATCGAGTTCGTGCTCGCCAAGCCCGTGGTCCTTCATCAGCTCGAAGCTCTTGGCGATGCAGGTCAGCATGCCCAAGGCCAGGACGTCGACCTTCATCAGACCCAGCGCGTCGATATCGTCCTTGTCCCATTCGACGAAAGTGCGATCGTCCATCGCCGCGTGATGGATCGGTACGGTCTCGTCGAGCCGGTCCTCGGTCAGCACGAAGCCGCCGACGTGCTGCGACAGGTGGCGGGGGAACTGCAGGATCGCTTGCACGAAATGGTTGAGCCGGCCGATCTCGGCATTTTCGGGATCGAAGCCGGCATCGATCAGCCGCTTGCGTTCGTAGGTCGAGGCATAGGAGCCCCACACGGTGCTTGACAGCCGCGCGGTGACGTCTTCGGAAATGCCCAGTGCCTTGCCGATCTCGCGCACGGCGCTGCGCGCGCGAAAGTGGATCACCGTCGCGGCGATGCCGGCGCGGTGGCGGCCATAGCGTTCGTAGACGTATTGCATCACCTCCTCGCGCCGCTCGTGCTCGAAGTCGACGTCGATGTCGGGCGGCTCGGAGCGCTCTTCCGAGACGAAGCGCGAGAACAGCAGATCGTATTGCGCGGGATCGACCGAGGTCACGCCCAGGAGGAAGCAGACGATGGAATTCGCCGCGGAGCCGCGCCCTTGGCAGAGGATCGGCGGCTTCTGTGCGCGGGCGAAGCGGACGAGATCGTAGACCGTGAGGAAGTAATAGGCGTAGTTCCGCTCGCGGATCAGCTCGAACTCTTCGCGCAGCAGCTTGCGCACCTTCTCGGAGAGCGGATGTCCATAGCGCGTGATCGCCGCGCGCATCACCAGCCGGATCAGCCAGGCGAGCGGCTTCCAGCCCTCGGGCACGGGCTCGTGCGGGTATTCGTACTTGAGGTGTTCGAGTTCGAACTTGATTAGGTCAAGAAACCGCTGAGTCTCGGCGATCGCTTCGGGACAATCGGCGAAGAGCCGCGCCATCTCGGCCGGTGCTTTCAGGTGCCGCTCGCCGTTGGCCTCCAGGACCCTGCCGGCCTCGGTGATCGTCGTGCCTTCGCGGATGCAGGTCATCACGTCGTGGAGCTGGCGGTCGCCCGCCTCGGCATAGAGCGCATCGTTGGTGGCGATCAGCGGGACGCGGGCGGTTTCGACAAGGTCGCGCCAACGCGCGAGCCGGCGCGCGTCGTCGCCCTTGCGGTCCATCGTCGCGCCGAGCCAGACCCGATGGGGCGCGCGACGGGTCAGGCGTTCGAGCAGCGGCAGCAGGCCTGGCGGCTGGACCAGCCGCAGCGGCGGGATCGGTTCGTCGTCGCAGTATTTCGCGGGCTTGGGATGCGGTCGCTGCGGGGTCGAGGTCGATTCGGGCAGGACGATCAGCAGCAGGTCCTGGTGGAAGGTCAGCAGGTCGTCGAGCCCGAGGATGCAGTCGCCCTTGAGTGCGCGCAGGTTGCCGCGTGTGAGCAGGCGCGTCAGCCTGCCCCAGCCGTAGCGGCTGGTCGGATAGGCGAGGATGTCCGGTGTGCCGTCGACGAAGACCAGCCGCGCGCCGACGACGAGCTTGAACTTGGGAAAGGCCTCGCCGGCGGCCTCGGCATCTTCGCGTGCATGCTTCAACGTGGCATGCGCGCGGACCACGCCCGCAACGGTGTTGCGGTCGGCTATGCCGATCCCGGCCATCCCGAGCGCGATGGCCCGCGCCACCATGTCCGAGGGCTGCGAGGCGCCGTGGAGGAACGAATAGCTGGTCGCCGAGCCCAGTTCCGCGAAAGCCGGCGCGCTCATGCAAAAAGGCCGTGGATGTACCAGTCGGGATGTTCAACTTCGAGGCCGTAAAGACCATGCCGGAACAGCCAGAAGCGGTGGCCGGCCTCGTCCTCGACGCGGTAGTAGTCGCGAGTGAGGCCGGGGTTGCCCTGGTACCCGTCGCGGCGGTGCCACCATTCGGCGGCCAGGCGCTCGGGGCCTTCGTGGCGGAGCACGCTATGCGCCTTGCCGCGCCAGGAAAACTGTCGGGGTGGGCCTTCGGGAAGCGCATTGGTCACCCGCACCCGCTGGGGCGGATCGAGCAGGACCAGAGGGCGCAGCGGCGGCTCGTCCTCCTGGCCCTCAGGCCAGGGCGTGGTTTCCCGATCGTCGCGCAGGCCGCGCAATGTGCCGGCGCGTTCGGGCGTGTGGCTGTTGCACGCGACGAAGCGGAGCACGCGTTCGGGCCCATGGCGTACGGCGAGGCGATCGAGCAGTGGGCCGAGGTCGTCGGGACGCTTGCGTTCGGCTTCGAGGCCGACCTGCCGGTCGGGCAGCGCCTCGGCGTGGACGATCAGGAGATCGATGGCGTCATAGCCGAAACCGGGATCGAGCGGATCGGCAAGACCGTCGATACGCTCGCGCAGCAGGCGCAGCACCAGCGCGGGGTCGCGCGTCGGCGCGCCGGTCTCGACCGCGAGGCGGGCGACGTGGCCGTCGCTGCGGTGGAGCCGCGCGCGGAAGGCGCGGCCGCCTTCGCCACGTTCGCGCAGGGTGACGGCGGTGCGCTCGAGCAGGTGCTCGATCACGTCGAGCACGTCGTCGGTGCGGCCGATCGGTTCGGCGAAGCGCGCCTCGGCGAAGACTCTTTCGCGCGCCTGCTCGGGGACGATATGCGCGTCCTCCTCGCCGAGCAGGCGTGCGAGCCGGGTGGTCGTGGCCATGCCGAAGCGCGCGGCGAGCGCCTTGCGCGAAACCCTGCTCAGGTCACCCAGGCGGCGGAAGCCGGCGCGGGTCAGCGCGTGCAGCGTCTCGGCCTCGCAATCGAGCGCGGCGAGGGGCAGGGCAGAGAGATCACTGCCGCCGAACCGCGCGAGCGCGCGGGCGCCCTGCGGCGTCTTTGCCAGACCCGTGTGGACGGTCAGGCCCTCGGCGGCCACGCGCGCGACCAGGTGATCGCGCATCTGCGCCTCGCCGCCGTGGAGGTGGGCGCATCCGGTCACGTCGAGCAGCAGTCCCTGCGGCGGATCGCATTGCACCGAGGGCGTATAGTCTCCGCAGATTCGCGCCAGCCGGGTCAGCAGCGCGGCGTCGGCCAGGGGATCGTGCGGGAAGGCGGCAAGGTCGGGCAGGCGCCCGCGCGCGTCGGCCAGCGCCTGGCCGGGTTCCAGTCCGAGTCGGGCGGCCTCCGGGTTCAGCGCGACGATGCGCAGCGCCCCGCGCTGCTTCTCGATCAGCGCGAAAGACTGGTCAGCCGGTGCTTCTCCTCTGCTCATCAGCCGCTCCGCTGGCAGCCACGGCAGGAACAGCGCCAGGTAGCGGCGTTCGTGCGCGAAAAGAGACTTGGTCACGGTTCCACTCCAGGGTGATCGAAAGGCCTTCGCCGCCGCCGCGGCGGCGCAGCAGAGTCAGCGCGAAGGCGGGTTGGCCGGGGGCGTCGGCCGGCAGGACGCGCGAGGGCGCGGCCGCGACTTGCCAGCGGGTATGCGCGGCGCTGGGCGACAGGACGGATGAGGACGGCGGCGCCTGCGCGCGGGCGAGCAGGACCATCGTCGCGCTGGCGGCACCGGCCAGCGCCAGCCGCCGTGTCGCGGTGAGATCGAGCAGCGGCTGCCTGCCGTGGAGTTCGAGCAGCACCGCCGCGGCGGCGCCGTCGCGCACGCAGTCGAGCCCGGCGCGCAGCAGCGCCTTGCCGTCCTTGAGCATGAGCAGCGTCACCGCATCGGGATCGAGGCCCAGTTCGACGAGACCAGGGCCATAGGGCCGGCCCAGGGCATCGTCCTGTCGTGCCCAGATCAGCGGCCGCCCGTCGAGCTCGCGGCGCAATCGCGCGACGAGCAGCGCGAAGCCTAGCGCCGTCGCGCCGTCGAGCGGATCGGCGGCGTGGAACTCGTGCAGCCCGTCGGCGCGCAGCCCGCCCGCGAGCGCCTGGTCCAGCCAAGTCTCGCCGAGCGGCACCACGCCCATCGGCAACGGTGCCACCGGTTGCGCGGCGGGCAAGGGCGAATCGATTCGCATATGTTCATGATATGTTCTTTTTGCGAGAGAGTCAGCCTTCATCCTCCCCGGCACGGGGAGGTGGCAGCCCGCAGGGCTGACGGAGGGGGCTATCGGTAGGAACTATCATGGCGAAGATGGGCTCGATCGCGAGCCCCCTCCACCACGCCGCTGCGCGTCGCGGTCCCCTCCCCGTACCGGGGAGGATCAGAACGCCGCGTCCCATTCGGCTTCCTTGAAGCCCACGAGCAGCCCGCCCGGATGCTCGACCACCGGACGCTTGATCGCGCTGGGATTGGCTTCCATCACGCGCACGGCCTTGGCTGCGTCGAGGCCTTCCTTGTCGGCATCGGGCAGCTTCTTGAAGGTCGTGCCGGCGCGGTTGAGCACCTTCTCCCAGCCGGCCTGCTCGACCCAGGCCGCGAGCTTGGCCGGATCGGCACCCTGCTTCTTGTAGTCGTGGAAGGTGTAGGCCACGCCCTTCGTATCGAGCCAGGTGCGTGCCTTCTTGACCGTGTCGCAGTTGGGGATGCCGTAGAGGGTGACGCTCATCAATCGGGTCTTTCGAAGCGCCGGATGCGCGGGGCATCGCAGGCGAACAGGGTGAAGTCGTGATAGTATTCGGCGCGGCCGCGCTGCTGGATCGCGGCGTGGTCGGGATGGCTGCCCCAGGCGTGCATCGCCGCCTCGCTCGACCATTCGGAGATCGCCACGACCTCGCCGTCGTCGGCGACATAGCTCTTGAAGCTCAGGAAGCCGGGTTGGGCGCGGGCGAGCTCTTCCATGCGGGCGGCGTCGGCACCATAGGCCTGGGCGTCGATGTCGGCGCGCTTGCGGTTGCGGAAGACGACGAGGAACATGCGCGTGTTCCTAGCTGCTTCGCGCCGGCGGGGGGAGTGGACTTTTCCGCCTATTCACGACAAAGCGCAGCCCATGAGCGTCAACAGCTTCGGCCGTCTTTTCCGTTTCACCACCTGGGGCGAAAGCCATGGGCCGGCGCTGGGCGCCGTGGTCGACGGGTGCCCTCCGGGCCTGGCGATCTCCGAGGCCGATCTCCAGCCGTTCCTCGACGCGCGTCGTCCCGGCCAGTCGAAGTTCACCACGCAGCGGCAGGAACCCGATGCGGTGAAGATCCTGTCGGGTGTCTTCGAAGGCCGCACCACGGGCACGCCGATCTCGCTGATGATCGAGAACGTCGACCAGCGCTCGAAGGACTATTCCGAAGTCGCCAAGGCCTATCGTCCGGGCCACGCCGACTATGCCTATGATGCCAAGTACGGCTTCCGCGACTATCGCGGTGGCGGGCGGAGCTCGGCGCGCGAGACTGCGGCGCGGGTCGCCGCGGGCGGCGTCGCGCGGCTGGTGATTCCCGAGGTCACGATCCTCGCCTATGTCACCGAGATCGGTGGCGATGCGATCGACCCCGCGAATTTCGACGCGGCCGAGATCGCCAAGAACCCGTTCTTCTGCCCCGATGCCGAAGCCGCCAAGCGCTGGGAGAAGCTGGTCGACGACGCGCGTCTCGCCGGCTCCTCGCTTGGTGCCGTGGTCGAATGCGTCGCCGAGGGCGTCCCCGCCGGCTGGGGCGCGCCGCTCTACGGCAAGCTCGACGCCGACCTCGCTTCGGGCATGATGAGCATCAACGCGGTCAAGGGCATCGAGATCGGCGACGGCTTCGCCGCGGCGCGCCTGACTGGCGAGCAGAACGCCGATCCGATGCGGCCGGGCAATGGTGGCCCGCGCTTCCTGGCCAATCACGCGGGCGGCATCGCCGGCGGTATTTCGACCGGGCAGCCGGTGGTCCTGCGCGTGGCGTTCAAGCCGACCTCGTCGATCCTCACGCCGGTCGAGACGATCACGCGCGAGGGTGAGGCCAGCGAGATCCGCACCAAGGGCCGCCACGATCCCTGCGTCGGCATTCGCGGGGCGCCGGTGGTCGAGGCGATGATGGCGCTGGTCCTGGCCGACCACAAGCTGCTGCATCGCGGGCAGGTCGGCTGATTCCTCAGGGGCTTCGACAAGCTCAGCCTGAGCGGGTTTTAAACGGTTTCAGCAATACCATCCGCTCGGCCTGAGCTTGTCGAAGGCCAGGCGCTATCGCACCCGCTTGAGCACGATGTAGACCGCACCCGCGCCGCCGTGGCGTTGGTGCGCGGGGCGGATCGCGGCGATGCGGCTGGCGTGCGAGCCCGCGGCCAGCCAGTCCATGAACTTGCGCCGGATGGCGCCGCGGCTGCGGCGGTCCTCGCTCGGGCGTTCGCGTCCCGTCACCAGCAGCACCAGCCGCGCGCCTTGCGCCAGCGCAAGGGTCAGGCCGTGGTCGAGCCGCGAATAGGCGGCGTCGAGCGTCGCGCCGTGGAGATCGAGCGTGAAGTCGGGCGGCACCAGCCCCCGCGACAGGCGGCGATCCCAGCCGGCGTCGAGGCCCTGCTTGTCGAAGGTAGGGCGATAGAGCTGGGCGGTGGCGGGTTTGCGATCCTCCCCGGCACGGGGAGGGGGACCGCCGGCGCGTAGCGGCGGTGGTGGAGGGGGCTTTCGAACAGGCGCTGCGCTTGGCGGCGAACCCCCTCCACCAGCCTGCGGCTGGTCCCCCTCCCCGGAGCGGGGAGGATGCAGGCGTTCGACCGTCTGTGCCACGCGGGCCCAGAGCGCCGCCTCGTCGGCGGTCAGCTTGCGGCCCGGCCGTTTCACTTAGCGGGCGCCGAGGCGCGTCAGCGTGCCCTTGGGCAGCAGCAGCAGGGCCCGGCCGCGCGCGCTCATGCCGCCGGCGGTGGCGCGGGCTTCGGGGCCGGCGCCCCAGAAGGTGTCGAAGCGGTTGGCGCCCTTGATCGCGCCGCCGGTGTCCTGGGCGACCCACAGCCCGTTGGCCTCGCGATTGTCCATGCCCGAGAGGAACAGCGGCGCGCCCAGCGGCACGAACAGTGGGTCGGCCGCGGCGCTCGACCGCGCGCGCACGACGATGCCCAGTGCGCCGACCGGGCCGTCGGCGCTGATCTCGCGGAAGAAGACGAAGGATTCGTTGGCGCGCAGCATCGCGTGGCCATCCTCGGGCCGATCGCGAAGGAACTTTTGGATGCCCTGCAGCGAGCCCGAATATTGCCCCGGCTGGTTTCCGATCAGCCCGCGCTCGCGCATGATCGAGCCGATCAGCTTCGATGAGCGGCCGTTCTGCGCGGCATAGCCGAGGTGCATCACGCTGCCGTCGGGACCGACGAGCTTGCCCGAGCCCTGGATCTGCAAAAAGTAGAACTCGACCGGATCGGCAGCCCAGCCGATCTCCAGGCCTTTGCCCGCCAGCGCCCCGTCCTCGATCTCGCCGCGGTTGTAGTAGAGCTGGAAGCGCCCGTTCTCGTCATAACGGCCGAGCGGCTGGCGCCCATCGGGCAGCGGCGTGGCATCGCCGGGCCGCGCACGCACGAGATCGGTGGGGGCGGCATAGATCGGCACGTCGAAGCCCGGCTGGCGCACGCGCACGCCGGCGATCTCGGGTTCGAAATAGCCGGTGGCGAAAGCGGCGCCGTCACCGATCCGTGCGGTCTCGAGATAGCGTGCGAAGAAGCCGCGGGCGTCGGCCGAGAACCAGCTCGCCGCGGCGTCGCAGGCGGGCTTCCAGTCGGTGCCGCGGGTCAGGCCGCTGGTGTCGGTGCGCCGCTGGAGGCTGGGGCACGAGGCGCGGAAGGCGGTGAGCGCCTCGGCTGCATCGCTCGCGCCGATGTCGAGGCTCTCGATCGCCGGACCGCGCGTCACCCCCGCCGAGACGGCGTTGTTGGGCAGGACGATCGGCGGCTGGGTAACCGGGCGCGAAACCGGCGGCCGCGATACGGGCGGCAGCGGGCGCGGACCATGCGCGGGCGGAATGACGCGGCCGCAGGCTGCGAGGAAAACGAGCAGCGCGAGGGCCGCGTATCTGCGCAAGCCCCCCACTCCGAGAACTCAGCCTTCGTCGGTCTCGTCGAGCAGCCAGTCCGGATCGGACGAGGCGACGTTGCGGCTGAAGGTCCAGATGTCGATCGCCTCGATCGCATCGTCGAGCGAACCGGCGACGACATGGCCCTCGGCATCGCGCGTCACGGCAGCGATGTCGGCGCGGAAGCGCACGGTGATACGCGCGGTCTGGCCGTCGAGCTCCGCCGCGGAGATCGCCGATTCCTCGATGCGGATCAGGCGGTTGTCGAGCGATTCGCCGGCGGCGATGCGCGCGTCGATGGCACCTGCGAAGCTGGCGTAGACGTCACGATCGCAGAGCTGCTGCAACTCTTCCTTGTCGCCGCGCCAGAAGGCTTCGAGAATCATGCGATAGGCGCTGCGCGAACCCTCGAGGAAGGCGAAGGCGTCGAAATGGCGGTCGGCCGCGGCGATGGCGCGCAGGCCGCGCTCGACCGAAGCGGTGACCGTGGGCATCTCGCGCGGGCGGGCGACGGGGTTCTGCGTCTGCTGCTGGCGCTCGACCGGCTGGCGCGGCGCGGGCGCGGCGGGCGCACCGGTGCCGGTCTTGTTGTCGAACCGGCCGGGAACGACCTCTTCCTCGTGTTCGGCACGGCGCCCAAGCACCGAGTAGAGACGCAGCCCGAGAAAGGCTGCGATCATGGCCAGAATGACGATTTCGACAGTCACGCCTTTGCTTTCCAATTCTGTTGCCACGCACGCGGCGGGCCAACCATCATAGTAGACCCAGATAGGACGGGTTGACAAATGAACAACGCACGAGCGGCCGATCCGGGTGAATTTTTCGTCGATCGGATGTCATAAAGGCCACTCTCGCGCGATTCCCTGCCTTTCCCGTCGGGTCAGCGCCATTGCCGCCCGCCATGGGCAATGCTAGGCGCGCGCCAAGAATTACACCGCAAGCGTGAAGAAAGACGAAAACCATGGCCGACGACGGCAACATCATCTCGAATCTCGATCTCGGCGGCAACGGTGAGGACACGGCCCCCGCCGCCGGCCTGATCTCGCAGTACGTCAAGGACCTCTCGGTCGAGAACCCCAACGCGCCTGACAGCTTCTCGTGGCAGGATGCGCCGCAGGTCGACATCCAGTTCAACATCGGCGCGCGCCCGATCAACGAGGAAGTCCACGAGATCGAGATGAAGATCGTGGTCACGGCCAAGGCCGAGGCCGGCACCGCCTATATCGTCGATCTGTCCTATTGCGCGCTGATTGGCATGCGCAACATCGACGAAGGTCAGGCCCACGCCTTCACCTATGCCGAAGCGCCGCGGATCATCTTCCCCTTCGCGCGCCGCGTCCTGGCCGACGCCGTCCGCGATGCCGGCTTCCCGCCGCTGATGCTCGAGCCGATCGATTTCAATGGCCTCTACGTTCAGCAGCTCCAGGGCCAGGCCGAAGGTCAGCCGGTCGGCAACGCTTGAGTATCCTTCGACAAGCTCAGGATGAGCGGGCGTGGGTTTTAAGCCAGCGCCGCTCGTGCTGAGCCTGTCGAAGCACAGTCCCGCAAGGTCCGCCGCATGAGCCTGCTCAAGAACGTCGGCACGATCGGCGGGCTGACCGCGATCAGTCGCGTGTTCGGTTTCGCGCGCGACATGTTGCTCGCGCGCGCGCTCGGTGCCGGGCTTGCCGCCGATGCCTTCCAGCTCGCTTTCACCCTGCCCAACACCTTCCGCCGGCTCTTCGCCGAGGGCGCCTTCTCGGTGGCCTTCGTGCCGATGTATTCGCGCGCGCTCCACGGCGATGGCGGCGAAGAGGCGGCCGAAAAGTTCGCCGGCGACGTGCTCGCGGTCTTCGTCTGGGTGCTGCTCGCCTTCTCGGCCTTGGCGATGATCGTCATGCCCGGGATCGTCTGGGTGCTGGCGCGCGAATACCAGGACATTCCCGGCAAGTTCGAGCTCTCGGTCGCGCTCAGCCGCGTGACCTTCCCCTATCTCGGGCTGGTCAGCCTCGTCGCGATGCTCTCGGGCCTGCTCAACGCGCGCTCGCGCTTCGGGCCGGGGGCCTTCGCGCCGGTGCTACTCAACATCACCTTGATCACGGGCATCCTCACCGGCGCCTGGCTGCGCGGGCCGGGGGGCGACGATACGATCGTCGCCTATGCCCTGGCCGTGTCGGTCAGCCTCGCCGGCGTGGCGCAGCTCGCATACCTCGCCTGGGCGACGCGCAAGGCCGGGGTGAAGCTCAAGGTCACCTGGCCCAAGCTCACGCCCGAGGTGAAGCGGCTCGGCGCGCTGATCCTGCCGGCGACCTTCGGCGCCGGCATCTACCAGATCAGCCAGTTCGTCGACACGTTCTTCGCGACGCAGCTGCCGCAAGGCTCGCTGACCCTGCTCAAGCTGGCCGACCGGCTCAACCAGATGCCGCTCGGCATCGTCGGCATCGCGCTGGGCACGGCGATCCTGCCGATGCTGTCGCGGCACATCCATTCGGGCGAGGCGGCCGAGGCGCAGCGGTTGCAGACCCAGGCCTTCGAGATGGCGACCCTGCTGACCCTGCCCGCGGCCGCGGCGCTGGCGGTCTGCGCGCCGGCCTTCACCGCGGCCTTCTTCGTCGGCGGCAAGTTCACCGCCGGTGACGGTGCGATCATGGCCCAGATCGTCATCGCGCTCGTCGCGGGGCTGCCGGCCTATGTCATCGTCAAGATCCTGAACCCCGGCTTCTTCGCGCGCGAGGATACGCGCACCCCGGTCTGGACCGCGCTGGTGGCGCTGGTGTTCAACGTCGTGCTCAACGTCTTCGTCGTGCGATCCTACGGCATCGTCGGCCTCGCCGCGGCGACGGCCTGCTCGGCCAGCCTCAACTGCCTGCTGCTCTATGCGATCCTGCACAAGCGCGGCTGGTTCCATTTCACCCTGCCGCTCGCGGGCAAGATCGCGCGTCAGCTCGTGGCGACAGCGGCGATGGCCGGCGCACTGATCTGGGTCATGCCCTTGATGGCCACGCGCTACCACGGCGGCGTGATCGAACGCGTCTGGTCGCTGTCGGTGCTGGTCGGGCTCGGCCTGGTGATCTTCGGCCTGGTCGCCTTCGCGACGGGAGCAGTCGACAAGCGGGTGCTCGGCCAGCTAAGGCGCCGGCGTCCCAAGCGCACGGCCGAGGACGACGAAATTCTGGAGGTTCAGTAAAAGCTATGCGTATCGTTTCCGGCATCCAGCCGACGGGCAATCTCCACCTCGGAAATTACCTGGGCGCGATCCGGAACTGGGTGCGCATGCAGGACGAGCTTACCTCGACCGGCGGCGACTGCCTGTTCTTCCTCGCCGATCTCCACGCGATCTCGATGCCGCACGAGCCGGCGACGCTTTCGGCCAACACGCGCGAGATGGTCGCGGCGCTGGTCGCCTGCGGGATCGATCCCGACCGCTCGACCCTGTTCAACCAGGCGCAAGTCCCCGCCCATGCCGAACTGCAATGGCTGCTGACCGGAACCGCGCGGATGGGCTGGTTGAACCGCATGACGCAGTTCAAGGACAAGTCGGGCAAGAACCGCGAGGGCGCCTCGATCGCGCTCTACACCTATCCGGTGCTCCAGGCCGCCGATGTGCTGCTCTACCAGGCGACGCACGTTCCCGTCGGCGAGGATCAGAAGCAGCATCTCGAGCTGGCGCGCGACATCGCCCAGAAGTTCAACAACGACTTCGCGAGTGAAGACAAGCCGGTCTTCACGCTGCCTGATCCGATCATCCCGCCCGAGGCGGCGCGGATCATGTCGCTGCGCGACGGCAGCGCCAAGATGAGCAAGTCCGACCCCTCGGACATGAGCCGCATCAACCTGACCGACGACGCCGACACGATCATGCAGAAGGTCAAGAAGGCCAAGACCGATCCCGAGCCACTGCCGAGCGAGGCCGCGGGACTCGAGGGCCGCGCCGAGGCGAAGAACCTCGTCGGCATCTATGCGGTGATGGCGCAGACCAGCGTCGACGCCGTGCTCGCCGACTTTGCGGGCAAGGGCTTCGGCGCGTTCAAGCCTGCGCTCGGCGAACTGCTGGTGACCAAGCTGGCGCCGATCAACGATCGCTTCGTCGAACTGCGCCAGGATCGCGCCGCGCTCGATGCGATCCTCAAGAAGGGCGCGGAAAAGGCGCGGACGCTGGCCACGCCGACCCTGAACGCCGCCTACGAGGCGCTGGGCCTGGTTCGCGGGTAGTTCGTTTCGAACTTCGGCCGACATAGAAAACCACCGTCATCCCCGCGAAAGCGGGGATCCATCTCCCGAGCCGTCGATCTGAACGGCACCAGCAGGTAATGGCCCCCCGCTTTCGCGGGGGTGATGCGATGTTGTGAGATCGCCGTGGGCGGGTGTGCCGTTTGGTATACCCGCCCGCAGCCCTCAGATCGCGATGTTGTAGAGCCGCGCGGCGTTGGTGCTGAGCACCTTGGCGCGGTCTTCCTGGGTCAGGCTGGCCAGGCGCTGTTCGAGATTGTCGATCGGATAGAGGCTGGTGGGGTGCGGGAAGTCCGTCTCGAACAGGCAGTTGTCGATGCCGACCTTGTGCAGCATGTCCGACACGTCCTTCTTCTCGAACCAAAAGCAGGCGTAGAAGTTGCTCTTGAAGTATTCCGACGGGCGCTTCTCGAAGCCTTTGGTCTCGGCGATCTCGTCGAGCTGGTAGTCGAGCGCTTCCATCAGGAAGGGCACCCAGCCGATACCGCTCTCGACCGAGACGAACTTAAGATCCTTGTAGCGGTCGAGCACGCCCGAATAGATCAGGTTCGAGACGGTCTTGCCGTTGTTGAAGAACAGCATCGCGCCCGAAATGCCCGAACGCAGGTCGCGCGGCAGCGACGGCCAGCCCTGCTGCCCCATCCAGTCGATCGAGGTTTCCGAGGCGCCGATGTGGAAGTTGATCGGCAGGTTCTTGTCGTTGCAGACCTCCCACAGCGGGTACCAGTGCTCGTGGCCCAGATCGGGGATGTAGTCGCCGTTCTCGTCCTTGCTGGTGTGCGGGTCCGAGTTGATGTTGATGCCCTTCATGCCCATGGCGATGCAGCGCTCGGTCTCCTTGACCGCTTCCTTCATGTCCCACCAGGGCAGCAGCGCCATCGGGAACAGGCGCTGGCCGCTCTCTTCCTGGATCTCGGCCATGGCGTCGTTGTAGATCTGGACCGTGGCGAGGCGCAGAGCGGGATCGACCTTGGCCGCCATCTGGCCGCCGAAGCCGAGGATGTTGGGATAGACGATCTGCGCGTAGATCCCGGCCTCGTCCATCACCTTGAGGCGTTCCTTGACGTTCGACGAGCCGGCGTGGACCTGCTCGAACTGCAGCGAGAGGAACTGGTCGAGATCGCGGACCTTGCCGCCTTCCTTGAGTACGGCCGAGTTAGGGTGCGCGCCGGTGCCGATCGACTTGTCGCCGTCGATCACCCAGCAGCGCACGCCGTTGAGCATCTTTACCTGCGGGACGCGGTCGCGGATCGAGGCCGGCGCGCGCTTGATCCACATGTCGTGCGGTTCGGTCAGGTGGGTGTCGGCGTCGATGATCTTGATCGACGACTTGGCTTGCGGGCGGTCTAGGGTTTCGGTGGTCATCGGTCTTCTCCCGGATTTCGTTGCTACCGACATCGCGCGGCGCCCGTCTTGCGGCAATGGCCGCCTGTCCATGCGCCATGACCGATCGTCCAAGGCGCGGAGCGTGCCCGTGCCCCACATCCCGTGCCTAGGATCAATCGCGCTTGAAGCTGAGTAGCACGCCGCCGCCTTGCGGCCGTGCTTCCGACAGGCGCGATGGCGTGGGCCGGTGCTGGCGGGCAAGCGCGGCCGTACCTTGGCCGAGCCGGCCGGCGAGCAGGGGCTGGAAGGCGGGCGGTGCGGGGGCGGGCTTGTCGGCGACACGGCGTTCGCGTTCGCGCATCTGGCTCGGCGAGAGACCGAAATGGCGGGTGAAGCGGCGGCTGAACGCGGCCTCGGAGCCATAGCCGGCCATCTCGCTGATCTCGGCGATCTTGAGCTTGCCCTGGCGTAGCAGGTCGGCGGCATGCTCCATGCGCTGCTCGGCGACAACTTCCATCGGTGCGCGCCCGACCGCCTGGGTGAAGTGTGCGGCGAAGTTCGAGCGGCCCATGCCGACCGAGCGCGCCAGCCGCTCGACCGTCCAGTTCGCTGCGGGATTGGCTTCGATCAGCCGCAGCGCGTCGGCGATCGGGTCCTGGCGGGTGGGGGAGAAGAGCTGGCGGCAGCGCGGATCGGCGCGCAGGCCGGCCACCAGCATCATCGCCGCAAGCCGCGTGAGCAGCGCCGCCGATCCCGGCCCGATGCCCGCGAGCGGCAAGGCCTCGGGGCGCAGCAGCGCGGCGAGCGGCCCGGCGTCGTTCCGGCTCAATGCGAGCAGCGAGGGCAGGGTCGCGCGATTGACCTCGCCGGGCCAGGTCGCACGCAGCTTGCCGCTGAGCACGCGCGCGGTCACGCGGCCCTGGCCGATCGACAGGCTCGGCGGAACGTCGACCTCGGTCTCGTCGCGCAGGAAGGCGTGGGTGCTGGCCGTGGCCGTGGGGCTGGTACGCAGCGCGTGGGCCTCGCCCGAGAGGACGATGACCGCATCGCCGACGCCGAGTTCGATCATCGCGCCGCCTGCGCAGGCGATTCGCGCCGATCCGTGGAGCACGGCGTGGAACAGCACGGCGTCGCCCGGTGGCACCGAGAAGCCCGCATCCTGCGCGACATCGCTGTAGCACCAGGTCTGTCCGCGCAGGTCGAGCCCGGACAACAGGCCCGACAGGGACTTGTCTTCGGCGCGCTGCATTTCTCCGAACTCCCTTGGCGCATGCCTTGCCGGCCGCGTCCATCGCGCGGCAGGATATGCCTTTGCCGGGGGAGGTCAACCAAGCGTTCGATAGGGTGAACGTCAATTCGGCTTTGACGCCGTGGGCCATGAGGGGCCAAAGCCGCTCGAAAGGAAGGGAGACGATGAACCGGACGATCGACCTGCGCATCGACGTGACCGACGCGGTCGATCTCGACGCGCCCGTACATGTCGCGGTGACGGTGGTGCTGCCCGATCCCGCTGACCTGCCGGCGCGGCCGGTGGTCTGCTTCGCCAAGCCCGGTGGCGGTTATTCGCGGCTCTACTTCACCCATGCCCTGCCGGGACCGGGGGAGGGCGCCCAGGCCGATTTCCACGTCGACCGCGGCTGGATATTCGTCGCGCTCGACAATCTCGGCTCGGGCGACAGCTCGATGCACGATTCGCGGGCCTTGGGCTTCACCGCGGTGACGCGCGCGGCGCTCGCGGCCGAACAGGAGGTGCTGTTGCGGCTCGCCAACGGCATTCTCGCGCCCGGCTATCCGCCGGTGCTCCAGCCGGTGCGCCTCGGCATCGGCCAGTCGACCGGGGGCAGCCTGACCATCGTCCAGCAGGCGCGGCACGGCTGTTACGACGGGATCGCCGTCCTGGGCTTCAGCGCGGTGCATAGTCATCCGGCGACGCCGCCCGGACACGCGCCGATCGTCACGCCTTGGTTCTCGCGCGAGATCGCGCCCGATCAGCCCGGCGGGATCATCAACGCCGCGGCCGTTGCGGGTGCCGCGGGCTCCTCGTCCGACGCGGCCTGGGCGGCGCTCGCCTGGGGCTTCCACTACGACGACGTGCCGTCCGAAGTGGTAGAGCAGGACCTCGCGCACTACGACAGCATCGCCCAGGCCATCGCCGGCGCCGCGCCGCCGGGGCGCGAGCGCGATCCGGCGCCGTGGAATTCCTATACGCCGCCCAACGACGCCACGCGCTTCACCCTGACCCCCGGCGCGGTCGCGCCCGAGGCTGCGGCGGTGGCCGTGCCCGTGCTCAGCGCGATGGGCGAGCGCGACCTCGTGGTCGATCCGCTCGGCGAGGCACGCGCCTTCCGCTCGGCCGCGAGCTTCGATCTCTTCGTCTGCCCGCGCATGGGCCACATGCACAACTTCGCCGGCACGCGCAGGCTGTTCTGGGAACGCCTGCACCGCTTCGGCGAATGGTGCGCGGCGGCGAAGGCGTTAGGCGAGTAGCGGTCGGCGCGAAGGTCCGTCGGCTATGATCGGGCGGATCGCGATGAAGGTCTTGAAGCCGAGGACGCCGTCGTCCTCGTCGAGTTCCTCGCGAATGAAGGCGTCGTACTCGGCCATCGAGCCGACTTCGACCTTGAGCACGAAGTCGTCCTCGCCGGTGACTTCCCAGGCGGCGGTGACTTCGGGCCGGCGGGCAATCCGGCGCGCGAAGGCGTCCATCGGCTGACGGCCGGGTATCTTCATCTGCACGAGAACGTGCATGGTCAGCGCCGCGCCCGTCAGCGCCGGATCGACCACGGCGATGTCGGCAACGATCACCTTGTCGGCGCGCAGCCGCCGGAGCCGGCGCAACACCGCGGAAATCGACAGGCCGACCTTCTCCGCCAAGGTCCGCGCCGGTTCGAGGTTGTTCTGCCGGACGAGTTCGATCAGCCGGCGATCGAAGTCATCGAGTTCGACTGTTTTTCGCATTCGCGAAGATTAAACGCAAAATTTGGTCGTTTGAAGGACCAAATTAGGCGCCAATCGCTCGGCGCGCGAAACTACATCGTCGGTCGAAACGACCAACGGAGTTCGCAGCGTGACCAATCGTGATTCTAAGCCCGGCACTTTCGGCCGGATCTGGCGCAGCCTTCTGGCTACGTCCGAGGCCGCGGTCGCGATCCACTATCGCGCACCCTGGCAGTTTGCCGCGGCGAAGTCGGACCGGCGCGCCGCGGCGGACGCGCCGGAAACCGGCTCAGATACCCATGCAGAGGTACTTCGTCTCCATGAAGTCCTCGAGCCCGTACTTCGAACCTTCGCGACCCAGGCCCGACTGCTTGACGCCGCCGAACGGCGCCACCTCGGTCGAGACCAGGCCGGTGTTGATGCCGACCATGCCCGCCTCGAGCGCTTCGGCCACGCGCCAGACGCGGCTGAGGTCGCGTGAATAGAAGTAGGAGGCCAGGCCGAACTCGCTGTCGTTGGCCAGCTTGATCGCCTCGTCCTCGGTCTTGAAGCGGATCACGCCGGCGAGCGGACCGAAGGTTTCCTCGTGGGCGAGCTTCATGTCGGGCTTCACCCCGGCGATCACCGTGGGTTCGAAGAAGGTGCCGCCCAGCGGGCTGCGCTTGCCGCCGGCGAGCAAGGTCGCGCCGCCGTCGAGCGCGTCCTTGAGGTGCTCCTCGACCTTGGCGACCGCGGCTTCGTCGATCAGCGGGCCGGCGTCGGTGCCGGCTTCCATGCCGTAGCCGACCTTCATCGCCGAGACGCGCGCGGCCAGCTTCTGGACGAACTCGTCATAGACGCCGTCCTGAACGTAGAAGCGGTTGGTGCAGACGCAGGTCTGGCCATTGTTGCGGAACTTGGAGATCATCGCGCCTTCGATCGCGGCGTCGACGTCGGCATCGTCGAAGACCAGGAACGGCGCATTGCCGCCGAGTTCCATCGAGCACTTCTTGATCGTCTCGGCGCTCTCGCGCAGCAGCTGGCGGCCGATCTCGGTCGAGCCGGTGAAGGTGATCTTGTGCACGGTCGGGTTGCGCGTCAGCTCGCCGCCGATCTGGCCGGCGCTGCCGGTGACGACGTTGACCACGCCCGCGGGAAGCCCGGCCATCTCGCAGAGCGCGGCGATGGCGAGCGCCGAATAGGGCGTCGCCGTGGCCGGCTTGATCACGATCGTGCAGCCCGCGGCCAGCGCCGGGCCGAGCTTGCGCGTAACCATGGCATTGGGGAAGTTCCACGGCGTGATTGCGCCGACGACGCCGAGGCCCTGCTTGAGCACGACGATGCGCTTGTCGGCGGCGTGGCTCGGGATCACGTCGCCATAGGCGCGCTTGCCCTCTTCGGCGAACCACTCGATGAAGCCCGCACCATAGGCGACTTCGCCCTTGGCTTCGGTGAAGGGCTTGCCCTGTTCGCGGCTCAGCAGTTCGCCGAGCGCATCCTGGTGCTCCATCATCAGGTCGAACAGCTTGCGCATCAGCTTGGCGCGGTCGCCCGCGGTCCGGGCGCGCCAGGCCGGCAGCGCGGCTTCGGCCGCTTCGATCGCGCGGCGAGTCTCGGCGGTGCCCATCTTGGGAATCGTGCCCAGGACCTTGCCCGTGCCCGGATCGGAGACGTCGATCGTCCCGCCCGAGTCCGCGTCGCACCACTTGCCGTCGATGTAGCACTGCTGCTTCAGGAAATCGGTGTAGTTCATGCGCTTGATCCCCCAGGGGCGAGGCCGGCGAAGGCCCGTCGATTCCGTACTTGGCCGCCTTAGGCATGGCTCTGCGCCGATGGCAACAGCCCAAGGTGGCATCCGCGTTTGACGATCGCCCGCACTGGCTTATTGATCAGGCAAGATGTCGCAAGAGCGGCACGACAGTTTGCGGAGAGGAGCAGACTATGAGCACGACGGACAGCGCATTTTCGGTCGACCCCGAAATCGTGGCGCTCGTGTCGCGGGCGCGGATCGCGCAGGCGGATTTCGAGAGCTTCGATCAGGACCAGGTCGACGCGATCGTCCGCGACATCGGCAAGTACGTCTACGACAATGCCGAGACGCTCGCGCGCATGGCGGTGGACGAGACCGGCATCGGCAATTTCGAGGACAAGGTCCTCAAGAAGAAGGGCAAGGCCCGCGCGATCTGGAACAGCCTCAAGGGCAAGAAGAGCCGCGGGATCATCGGCGAGGACGAGGAGACCCAGATGGTCTTCGTCGCCAAGCCGATGGGGGTGGTCGGCGCCGTCACGCCGATCACCAATCCCATCGTCACGCCGATGTGCAACGGCATGTTCGCGCTCAAGACGGGCAATGCCGTGATCTTCGCGCCGCATCCCAAGGCCCAGGCCTGTGCCGAGCATCTGACCGAGGCCTTCATGGCGATCGTTCGCCAGCACGGCGGGCCTGAGGATCTGATCCAGGTCGTCCGCAACGGCTCGATCAGCAAGACCCAGTCGCTGATGGAATCGGTCGACGTCGTCGTCGCCACGGGCGGCGGGGCCATGGTCAAGTCGGCCTATTCGTCGGGCAAGCCCTCGTTCGGCGTCGGCGCGGGCAATGTGCCGGTGATCATCGACCGCGGCGTCGACCTGGCCGAGGCGGTCGGCAAGATCGTCACGGGCGCCTCGTTCGATAACGGCATCATCTGCAGCCACGAGCAATTCGTGCTCGCGCCCCAGGAGCGCTTCGCCGAGACGGTCGCGGAGTTCACCGCGACAGGGAAGGTCTGGTTCACCGACGATCCGGCGCAGGTCCAGGCGCTGCGCGAGGTCGTGTTCCCCGGCGGCCAGCTCAACAAGGATGTCGTCGGCATCCCTGCCAGCGAGGTCGGGCGGATGGCCGGCATTGCCGTGCCCGACACCGCGCGGCTGATCCTGCTGCCGGCCAAGGGCGCGGGCGAGGACGACATCCTGGCGCGCGAGAAGCTGTGCCCCGTCGTCGCGATCCTGCCCTACGAAAGCTTCGAGGAGGCGGTGCAGAAGGCCAAGGCCAACCTGCTGGTCGAAGGCGCCGGCCATTCGGCGGCGCTGCATTCGCACGACGAGGCGAACATCCGCCACGCCGGGCTCGAGCTGCCGATCAGCCGGCTCGTGGTCAACCAGCCGAGCTCGCTGACCGCAGGTGGTTCGCTGACCAACGGCTTCGCGCCGACGACCACGCTCGGCTGCGGCTCTTGGGGCGGCAACTCGATCTCCGAGAACCTCGACTACAAGCACCTGATGAACGTCTCGCGGATCGGCAAGGTCATCGCCAACAAGCCCGTGCCGAGCGACGAGGAGATCTGGGCCTAGAACCGCCGTCCATCAGCCGTTTCCCCGGCTCTTTCCGCCCCGACGATGCCTGCGCTCCGCCGCGAGTCAGATTGACGGGTCGCAGATGCTCAGCTAGGTTAGAAAAACCGAACAGAAGTTCGCTATAGCGAATATTTGGGAGAGAATGAGTGACCTACGCCGGCTATATCGATGGCGCTTTCGTTTCGGGTGAAGGCCAGGGCTTCGTCGTCGAGAACCCCTCCGACGAGTCGGTCGTCGCCGAAGTCACCGGCGTCAGCACCGCCCAGGTTTCGCGCGCCATCCAGGCCGCGCGCACGGCGTTCGACGACGGCCGCTGGAGCGGGCTGACGATGAAACAGCGCGGCGAGACCATGCGCCGCTATGCCGAGGCGCTGCGCAAGCGCGCCGACGCGCTGCGTCAGCTCGCGATCGAGGAGGCCGGCTGCCCGACCTCGTCGAACGTCATGGGCGCGCAGGTCCACGCGCCGCTGCGCATGACCGACGAGATTGTCGACATGTTCCTCAAGCTGCCCGAGCACGAGAACAACCCGCTGCCGCTGCACGAGCTGGTGAACCCCTATTTCGCGGTGCAGAGCCTCAAGCTCTATCGTCCGCTCGGCGTTGTCTCGGCGATCTCGGCCTACAACGTGCCGTTCTACACCGCCTTTTGGAAGGTCGTGCCGGCGCTGATGGCGGGCAATTCGGTGATCCTGCGCCCGAACCCGCTGACCCCGCTGTCTTCGCTGATCTTCGCCGAGGCGGCCGAGGAAGCCGGCATCCCCGCGGGCGTGATGAACGTGATCATCGAGCAGGGCCTCGAAGGCGGGCAGATGATCTCGACCGACAAGGCGGTCGACATGGTCTCGTTCACCGGCTCGTGCACGGTCGGCGCCAAGGTCGCCGAGCAGGGTGCGCCGACGCTCAAGCGGCTGGTGCTCGAGCTCGGCGGCAAGTCGGCGGCGATCTTCCTGCCCGATTCGGTCGGCCGCGCTGCCGGCCACGCCTTCCAGGTCTGCACCTCGCACGCCGGCCAGGGCTGCGTCCTCGGCACGCGCGTCTTCGTGCCGCAAGAGAACAAGGCCGAAGTGCTCGAGCAGATGGCCGCCGCCGTCGCCAACGTGAAGATCGGTCATGCCAAGGACCCCGACACCGTGCTCGGCCCGGTCATCAGCGCCGCCCAGCGCGCGCGCGCCGAACACTTCACCGCCGCCGCGGTGGCGGCGGGTGGTCGTGTGGTCGCGGGTGGCAAGCGCCCCGAAGGCTTCGACAAGGGCTTCTACTTCGAGCCGACCGTGCTCGACGTGCCCGACAATTCGAACCCCGCCGCGCAGGAGGAGATCTTTGGCCCGGTGGTCACGGTGATCGGCTACAAGGATCTCGATCACGCGGTTCAGATGGCCAACGACAGTCAGTTCGGCCTGTCGGCCTGGGTCACGGGCCAGGACAAGGTCGCGGCCTACCAGACGGGCCTCAAGCTCCGCTCGGGCGCGGTCAACGTCAACGGTGCGGTCATGTCCAGCTACGCTTCGGGCGGCGGCATCAAGATGAGTGGCCTCGGCCGCGAGCGCGGCATCGAAGGCCTGCGCGAGTTCCAGATGGTCACGACGTTCAATCTCGGCGGCTGATCGCCGCCGGCCAACCACATAAAAACGGGACGAGGGATACAACGATGCAAGGACTTCTCGAAGGCAAGGTCGCGGTCATTACCGGCGCCGGCTCGGGCGTGGGCCGCGCCGCGATCAAGCTCTGGGCCGAGCACGGCGCCAAGGTCATCGCCGCCGACATCAACCTGCCCAACGCCGAGGAATCGGTGAAACTGGCCGGCGCGCCGCAGGGCCAGATCAAGGCGGTCGAGTGCAACGTCGCCGATCCCGACTCGGTCAACGCCGCCGTGGCGCTGGCGGTCGAGACCTTCGGCCGGCTCGACATCATCTACAACAACGCCGGCATTACCGTGCTGCCGGTTCCCGGCGTCGGCATGAAGAAGCTGGTCGATCTCGACCACGCCGAGATGCGCAAGGTCGAGGAAGTGAACATCAACGGCGTGATCTTCGGTTGCCAGGCCGCGATCCGCCAGTTCGACAAGCAAGGTGGTCCGGGCGTCATCGTCAACACCGCCTCGGTCGCGGGCCTCACGGGCTACGGCGGCGTACTCTACGGCTCGACCAAGGGGGCGGTCGTCGCCATGACTCGCACCTTGGCGATCGAAGTCGCCGAAAAGGGCATCCGCGTGAACTCGGTCTGCCCCGCCGGGATGCTGACCAACTACGGCGGCATGAACCCCGAGCACGAGCAGAAGGACAAGATCCTCGAAGGCATGGGCCGCGCCCATCCGCTCGGCAAGGCGATCGATACGGCCGACACCGCGGGCGCGGCGATGTTCCTCGCCTCGGACCTCGCGGGCAACATCACCGGCGTGAACCTGCCCGTCGACGGCGGCCTGACCGCCGGCAAGAAGGTTGGAGGCTGACCATGGCGACCTGCCCCGTATCGCACGGCCAGTCGAACGCGCTGGCTTCGCTCGTCTCGGACAACCCGCGCTACGACGAGCTATTCAACATGAAGAAGCAATCGGCCAACACCGGCGTCGACATGTCGAAGGACTATACCGACGACATGAACGCGCTGCGTGACAGCGCGGCCGTGCATAAAGGCAGTCTGCGCGAACTTCTCGGCGTGCCCGAGATGCCGGGCATGCACGGGCCCGAGCGTGAGTCCTACACCTTCTTCTCCTATCGCGCCTGCGAGGTCGGTTTCCGCGAGAACCTCGTGTTCTCATCGGAAGGCTACAACGAGAGCGCCGGCGTGCGGACGATCGGCAAGACGATCCTGTCGATGGTCGGCAAGCCGCACAAGCGCCTGCGTTCGGCCGCGCAGCCGCTGTTCAAGCGCCCCAAGGTGCTCGACTGGTGGAACAAGCGCTGGATTCAGGAGACCGTCGACGCGCTGCTCGACCGGATCCAGGACCAGGACGCGGTCGACCTCAATTCCGAGCTCTGCGCATTGCTGCCGATGGCGACAGTGACGCGCGCGATCGGGCTCGAGGGCGAGAACGTCATCGAGTTCCGCTACCAGCTCGACCGCGCGACCTTCGGCGCGGCGCGCCTGCCGGCCGAGGAATCGGCGGCCTCGCGCGCCTGGGTCGACAAGACCCTGCGCGACCTGATCGCCGAGAACCAGCGCGAGCCGGGCGACAACCTGATCTCGGGCCTGATCAAGGCCGAGATCGTCGACGAGGACACCGGCGACAAGCGCCTGCTCACCGAGGACGAGATCTTCGGTTACTGCAAGCTGGCGATCTTCGCGGGTGGCGGCACCACCTGGCGCCAGCTCGGCATCACGATCGACGCGCTGATGAACCACACCCATTTCTGGGACGCCGCGGTCAAGGAACGCGGCCTGCTCGACCAGGCGGTCGAGGAAGGTCTGCGCTGGCGCGCGACCGATCCGGTCTTCCCGCGGCTCTGCACCGAAGACACCGAGGTCGAGGGCGTGCTGATTCCCGCGGGCAGCCGCGTGCACATGTGCCTCGGCGCCGCGAACCACGATCCGACGATCTTCAAGAACCCCGAAGACTACGACATCTTCCGCGACAAGAGCCACCAGATGGGCTTCGGCTTCGGCCCACACCGCTGCCTCGGCATGGACGTCGCGCGGCAGGAGATGATCGTCGCGATTTCCGGCCTGATGGACCGCTTCCCCAAGATGCGGCTCGATCCCGACTTGCCCAAGCCCGTCTACCGCGGGCTCGATCACCGCGGCATGTCGGCGATGACGGTGCGGTTGAAGTAGAGGCAGAGGGGTTCAACGAGGTTCGTCACCCCTGCGAAGGCAGGGGCCTAGCTGACGGTGCATCACGCGCCTTCGTGTCGGGACAAAAGCTTGGTTGGGCCCCTGCCTGCGCAGGGGCGACGGTTCTTGGGTTAGGGAGTGAGGGCGTTATGACCGACACGATGAAGCAGATCGTCCTGGCCTCCTATGCCAAGGGCAATCCCAAGCCGTCCGACTTCCGCCTCGAGGAAGTGCCGCTCCCCACCGCCGGCGATCGCGAGATCCTGCTGCGCACCTTGTGGCTTGCGGTCGATCCGCTGTTCCGCTTCGCGATCGACGAAGTGCGTCTGTCGGGCGCGACGCATCTCGAACTCGGCGACGTGATGGTCGGCGCGACCGTGTCCGAAGTCGTCGCCTCCAACCATCCCGACTACGAGCCCGGCGACGTGGTCGAAGGGCGTACCGGCTGGCGCGAATATGCCGTCGTCGCGCCCGACCAGTCGGATTACCGCGGCCCACCGCGCAAGCTCGATCGGAGCCTGGCACCAGTCTCGACTGCACTCGGCGTGCTCGGCATGCCCGGCCAGACCGCGCACGGCGGCGTCGAGACCTTGCGGATCAAGCCCGGCGATACCGTGGCGATCTCGGCCGCGGCGGGTGCGGTCGGCTCGATCGCCGGCCAGATCGCCCGGATCAAGGGCGCGCGCGCCGTCGGCATCGCGGGCGGGCCGGCCAAGTGCCAGGCGCTGCTCGACCTCGGCTTCGATGGCGCGGCCGACTACAAGTCGCCCGATTTCGCCGCGCAGCTCAAGGCCGCCGCGCCGAACGGCATCGACTGCTATTTCGACAACACCGGCGGCGACGTTACCCTGGAAGTGTTCCGCCAGCTCAACCGCGGTGCGCGCATGGCGATGTGCGGCTACATTGCCTACTACGGCATGGGTTTCGAAGGGCCGGGTCCCGATCACATGCCAGCGCTGTACCGCACGATCATGAACACCGGGCTCGAGATTCGAGGCTTTGCCGGCGTCTTTGCCCCGCCTTCGGTGCTCGAAGAGATCGCCGGGTGGATATCGGACGGCAAGATCACTTATCCCGAGACGGTGGTCGAGGGCCTGGAATCGGCACCCGATGCCTTTGCCAGCGTGTTTTCGGGCAATGACGCGGTCGGCAAGCTGTTGGTGCGGGTCGCCGATCTCGCTTGAAAAGCAGGCCGAACGGGAACACTTTACTAAGCATGGCTAGTAAAGTTCTTCCGCCGCCGCCGCGCTCCACGGCAAACCCCGCGCCCGCTCGCGTTTCGAGTTCGGTCCGCCGCACCTCGAGCATCGACGTCACCTGGCCCGAGGGCGAGGATGGTGACAGGCTGTTCGTCGGCCGTGCGCGCGATTTCTTCACGCCGGCCGGTGGCGGAAAGGGACGTGTGCTCGAAGAGGCCGGCTACCGTGCGACCCTGGCGCAGGACAAGACGATCACCTCGATCGTCGGAGAACCGCGCGATGCGCGGCTCGATCGTCTGGTCGGCGTGCGTGGTGGCAACCACCTGCGGCTGTTCATCAAGGAGACGATGCCCGAGCTGATCGAGACGGGCGCGCCGCTCTATCTCCCGCTCGACGACATTTCGGGTACGGCGCTGGTCTCGGCCTTCGCCTGGTCGCAATGGCACGACGATTGGCAGGAACGCCTGCGCGAGCGCATGGGCAACGAGCAGATGGATCAGATGATGGCCGCGCGGGTCAACGTCTGCTGGGGGCTCCAGGAAGGGCACAGCGGCCTCGATCGCGACGGGCCGCAGCGCAACGTCGCCGATGCCGATGCCGGCGACGTGCGCAATCCGCTCGATCCCGAAGGCTGGCATCCGCTCCACGACGTCGATGGCCCCGGATTCCGCCGCGCGCGCCGCATCGACGTGACGCGCGACAGCTCGGGTTTGATCCGCATTGATGCCGCTTTCCAGGACAGCGCCAAGCGCAAGGACGGCACCCGCGTGGCGATCCACGAATACAACCTCGTGGTCATCGCCGATCCCGTGACGCTCGAGATCCTGACGCTCGAGCCCGAGGCACGCATCCTGCCGTTCTCCGAATGCCCGGGTGCGATTCACAACGCGCGGCGGCTGGTCGGCTCGCGGATCGCCGAGGTGCGCGATACCGTGCTCAACCAGCTGCGTGGACCCGAGGGCTGCACCCATCTCAACGACGCGCTGCGCGCGCTCGCCGAAGTGCCCAAGCTCGCCGAGGATCTGGCGCGCGCCGAGGCCTAGACCGGCGGGACCAGCGTCGCCAGCGCCTCGTGCGCGAGGCCGCTGTGCAGTTCGTCGAACATGCGGCGGCGCAGTTCCCTGACCAGCAGGGTGCGCGTGTGGCGCAGCGCCGGTAGCGGCTTGGCGGCGAGCCAGGCGGCCAGTTCGCGGGCGCGCGGTAGCAGCGCATCGGGGCTCAGAACCTCGGCGACGACGCCGATCTGGCGCGCCTCGGCCGCGGCAATGCGCTCGCCGGTCAGCAGGAAATAGCGCCCGCGATTGGGGCCGAGCAGCATCGGCCAGACGACGTGGACGCCGTCGCCGGGGATCGAGCCGGTGCCGGCCAGATGCGCGAGATCGGCGAATTCGGCGGTGTCCGAGGCGAGGACGATGTCGCAGAGCACGGCGAGTTCGGCATGGATCAGCGCCGGCCCATTGACCGCGGCGATCATCGGCACCGGGATCGCCAGCAGGTTGTTCAGCAGGCTCACGCCCTCGTCGTAGATCCGCGACCACATGCCGCCGAGGCTGTCCTCGGGATAGCCCTGGGTGCGGTCGAAATCGTCGATGAAGGCATCGCCCGTGCCCGTGAGCAGGATCACCCGGTTCTCGGGATCGCGGGCCAGGTCGAGGAAGGCCTCACCGAGTTCGGCGTGGAGGCTGTCGGGTGCCGAGCCCCACTTGGCCGGCCCGCCGCGCGTGTGGATCGTCATCTCGAGCACGCCGTTTTCGCGGGCGAAGCGGATGCCGGTATATTTGTCCTGATAGTCGCTGAGCTTCATCGTCCGGCTCCCTTACGCGATCGCGCCCTTGGCCTTGAGCGCTTCGATCTCGTCCCATTCGAGCCCGAATTCCATGAGAAAGGTCTCGGTATGCTCGGAGGCCTGCGGGGCGCGCGTGGTCACCAGCGGTTCGTGGTCGAACTGGACCGGGCTGCGCACGAGGCGGATCGGTTTGCCGCCGTCGCCTTCGACTTCGAAGATCATGTCGTTGGCCAGGGCCTGGGCATCCCGGGTCAGGTCGGCCGCGCTCTGCGCCGGGGCCCACTGGCCCTTGAGGGTGCGCAGATGCTCGCGCCAGTAGGCGAAGGGCTTGGCGGCGATGGCTGTGGCGATCAGCGCGCCGCCAGCTTCCCAGTTCTCCATCAGCGCGTGGATTTCGGCGAAGCGCGGGTCGTCGGCCAGCTCGGGCAGGCCGAGGTGGGTGAAGGTGTCGCGGATATAGGGGCCGGGCTGCAGGTGGCAGAGGTTGATCGTGCCGCCGTCCGAGGTCTGGAAATTGCCCATGAACGGATTGCCCGGCGTCGCGCCCGAGCGTGGATAGGGTGAGCGCAACTGGAAGCCGTATTCCATGTTCATCGCCAGGCTCGAGGCATAGGCCCAGGCGGCCGAGCTCATCAGCGAGACGTCGACCTCGCTCGGCTTGCCGGTCTTCTCGCGGTGGAACAGCGCGGCGGCAATGCCGCCAGCGATGTTCATGCCGCCGATCGTATCGCCGAAGGCCGGGATGCCCTGCGACATCACGCCGGGCAGTTCCTCGGGCGTCAGCGCATAGCCGATGCCGCCGCGCGCCCAGAAGGCCGTGCCGTCGTAGCCGCCCTGTTCGCGTTCGGGGCCCTTGTCGCCATGTGCCGAACCGCGCGCATAGATGATCTGCGGATTGACCGCGCGGATGTGCTCGACGTCGATCTGCAGCTTCTGCCGCGTCTCGGGCAGGAAATTGGTCAGGAACACGTCGGCGGTTTCGGCGATGCGGTAGATCAGCGCGCGGCCCTCGGGCGTGGCGACGTCGATGCCGACCGAACGCTTGCCGCGGTTGGGGTGCTCCATCACCGTGTTGCGCGTCGGCGTGATCGGATGCGCGCCGACGCGAACCAAACCGCGCTGCGCGTCGCCGCGCACGGGATGCTCGATCTTGATCACGTCGGCGCCCCAGTCGGCCATGACCGCGCCCGCGGCCGGCACGAAGGTGAACTGCGCGACTTCGAGCACGCGCACGCCTTCCATGACTTTGGTCATATTCGTCCTCTTCCCGATCTTCGCGACGCTCAGGAATCGCCGCCTTTCGCGCATCATTGCGGGGGTGTGCGCAAATGCAAGCTATCGTTTGCTTGGTTTGTGCGTCGCCCGCCTGCCAGCAAGGCCGCTTGACCGCCGCGGCGCAAGCCCGGCTTGCCGCTTGCAAGGCCGAACCCCATCTGGAAAGCGGATCGGGTAGGCATAGAACGGGAATTTCGTGACCAAGACGGTCGTCACGCTAGAAGACAAGTACACGCAGGAAGACGGGCAGGTGATGCTGTCCGCCTTGCAGGGCGTCGTGCGCCTGATGCTCGACCAGTCGAAGCGCGACCGCGCCGCCGGGCTGAGCACCGCGGGCTACGTCACCGGCTATCGCGGCTCGCCGATCACCACGCTCGACGCGCAGCTGTGGGCCTCGGAAAAGCTGCTGACCGCGCACGACATCCGCTTCGAGCCGGGGCTCAACGAGGAACTCGCCGCGACCTCGGTGCGCGGCACCCAGCAGCTCGGCTGGTACGGCAAGCCGCGCGTCGATGGTGTCTTCTCGCTGTGGTACGCCAAGGGCGTCGGCGTCGAACGCGCGGGCGAGGCGATCAAGGCGGCGAACTTCGAGGGCACGCACCGCAATGGCGGCGCCCTGCTGCTGTGCGGCGACGATCACGCGGCGAAATCGTCGCTGACCGCGCACCAGTCCGAACATGTGCTGGTCACGGCGATGGCGCCGATGCTCTATCCCGCGACCACCGACGAGATCCTGTCGATGGGCCAACTCGGCTGGGCGCTGTCGCGCGCCTCGGGGCTCTATGTCGGCATGAAGGCCGTCACCGACACGCTCGACCTGACGACGACGGTCACCCTGCCCGGCCATTCGTTCCCGATCCACATGCCCGATCTCACGGGCCGTGTCTCGCCGAACCTCAAGCAGAACGCCTCGGCGCTCGCGCAGGAGCAGGCGATGATCGAGCATCGCCTGCCGATCGTGCCGCTGTTCGCGCAGCTCAACGCGCTCGACCGGATCAGCCACGACGCGCCCGATCGCCGGCTGACAGTGGTCACCGCGGGCAAGGCCTGGCTCGACGTCTGCCAGGCGCTCGCCGACCTCGGCCTCGACGAGGGCAAGCGTCGCGCGATCGGGCTGCGCGTGGTCAAGCTCGGCCTCGTCTGGCCGCTCGACGCACAGTTCGCGCGTGAGGCCTGCGGCGGTTCGACCGAAGTGCTCGTGGTCGAGGAGAAGCGGTCCTTCGTCGAGGAACAGCTCGCGCGGATCTTCTACGGTCGTGGCGATGCCCCGGCCTTGTCGGGCAAGACCGAGCCTGACGGCACCCCGCTGATCTCCGAAATCGGCGTGCTCGATCCGGGCACCGTGCGCAAGGCGCTGGTCAAGCGGCTTGCCGCGCTGGGCTTGCTGACCGACGAAGTCGCCGCGCGCGATGCGAGCTTGCGCGATCTCGAAGGCAGCGCGAAGGACCTCAAGCCCACTTCGATCCGTGCCGCCTATTTCTGCTCGGGCTGCCCGCACAACACTTCGACCCTGGTGCCCGAGGGCTCTGCGGCGATGGGGGCGACCGGCTGCCACGGGCTCGCGCACTTCATGCCCGAGCGCAAGACGATGCAGACCGTGTCGATGGGGCAGGAAGGCATGCCCTGGGTCGGCGCGCAGAGCTTCGTCGAGACGCCGCACATGTTCCAGAACCTGGGTGACGGCACCTATACCCATTCGGGCCTGCTGACGATCCGCGCCGCGGTGGCCGCGAAAAGCAGCGTCACCTTCAAGATCCTCTACAACGATGCCGTGGCGATGACCGGCGGTCAGCCCGCCGAAGGCGCGCTGACGCCCGAACAGATCATCACCGAACTGGTAGCCGAGGGCGTCAAGCCGGTGGTCCTCGTCAGCGAGGCGCCCGAGCGCTTCGATCCCCGCGACCTGCCGCCGGGCACGCGGATTCTGCACCGCGACGAGCTCGATGCGGTCCAGCGCGAACTGCGCGAGGTGCGCGGCACCTCGGCGATCGTCTACGAGCAGACCTGCGCCAACGAGAAGCGGCGCCGGCGCAAGAAGGGCAAGTACCCCGATCCCGACAAGCGGCTGTTCATCAACAAGGCAGTCTGCGAGGGCTGCGGCGATTGCTCGGTCCAGTCGAACTGCCTGTCGGTCACGCCGATCGAGACCGAATTCGGCCGCAAGCGCGCGATCGACCAGTCGACCTGCAACAAGGACTTCTCCTGCATCAAGGGCTTTTGCCCGAGCTTCGTCACGGTCGAAGGCGGCACGCTGGTCAAGCGTAGCTTCGACGATGCGGCGCTGGCGCGGCTGGTCACGACCCTGCCTGTGCCGCCGGTGCGCGACGTCTCCACGCAACCGATGGCCATGCTCGTCACGGGCATCGGCGGTACCGGCGTGCTTACCGTCGGCGCGATCCTGGCCATGGCCGCGCATCTCGAGGGCAAGGCCGCGAAGGTGCTCGATCAGACAGGCATGGCGCAAAAGGGCGGCGCCGTGACCAGCCACCTGCGCATCGGGCAGGACACCGCAGCGATCCCCTCGGCGCGGCTCGGCACGGGCCAGGCCGACGTCATCATCGCCTGCGACCTGATCGTCGGTTCGGGCCCCGACGTGCTGACGCTGGCGCGGCCCGATACCCAGGTTCTCGCCAACGAGGACGTGACGCCCACCGGCGAGTTCCAGACCAACCGCAACCTCGACCTGACTGCCAGCCGCTTCATCGGCGCGATCGGCAAGCGCGTCGAGCCCGCCAACGTCGCCACCCTGCGCGCGGGCGCGCTGGCGACGCGGCTGCTCGGCGATTCGATCTTCACCAACCTGATGATGGTCGGTTTCGCTGCGCAGAAGGGCCTGCTGCCGGTCTCGCTGGCCTCGATTGAGGAAGCGGTGCGGCTCAACGGCGTCGCCGCCAAGGCCAATCTCAACGCACTCGCGCTGGGCCGCCTGGCCGCGCACAGCGCCGCCGATCTGTTCGATCTCGCCGATGCCTCGGTCGAGGGGCCGGCGCTGCCGCGTTCGCTGCCCGAGGTGATCGAGAGCCGCGTCAAGCTGCTGACCGCCTATCAGGACGCGGCCTATGCCGATCGGTATCGCGGTTTCGTTGATGACGTGATCACCAGCCTGCAAGCGCAGGGCCTTGGCGCCGAGGCGCAGCCGTTCCTGGTCGAAGTGGCCAAAGGTCTCGGCAAGCTGATGGCCTACAAGGACGAGTACGAGGTCGCCCGGCTCTACAGCGATCCGGCCTTCATGGCGGGCCTGCGCGACCAGTTCGCGGGTGATCCCAAGCTCAAGATCAATCTCGGCTCGCCGCTGCTGGCCTGGGGGCGGAAGGATGCCAAAACCGGCCGTCCGAAGAAGGTGGCGCTGCCCGCCGGGCTGGTGCTGCCGGCCTTCCGCATGCTCGCCAAGCTCAAGGGCCTGCGCGGCACGGCCTTCGATCCGCTGGGCTGGCAGGCCGACCGCAAGCTCGAGCGCGAACTGATCGGCGAATACCGCGCGCTGATCCGCGACGTGGTCGCGAAGATCACTCCGGCCAACCTCCACACCGCGGTCGAAATCGCCGCGGCGGCGGACCTCGTTGCCGGCTATGGCGTGGTCAAGGAACAGGGCGCCGAAGCCTTCCGCGCGCGGGTGGCGGAGTTGTTGCCGAAGCTGGCCCAGACGGCGAGCGCAGAGGCGTCGGAGCCGGTTACGGTTTAGGCGCTCTCGCAGGCTCCTCACAAAACCCTATCGTCACCCCCGCGAAAGCGGGGGCCCATCACCCGAGTTCTCAGATCGAACCGCGGTGCAGTATGAGAGCCCCGGAGATGGGCCCCCGCTTTCGCGGGGGTGACGGTAGAAAGGGGGGGCGTCCGAGCAGTCCCTCAATCCCGAAACTCGGGCCTTTCGTAGACCTCGTCGATCGCCTCGCGCATCGCCGTGAGAAACGCCGCGACCTTGGTCAGGCGGCCCTTCACCACCGCGCTCTCGGTCGGCTGGCGCACCATCAGCGCCGCGATCGTGCCCATCATCGCTGCCTGGTCGGGGAAGGGGCCATAACGCTTGTTGGGCGCCGAATAGAGGATCTGCTTGGTCCCCGGCTGGCTCTGCCGGCGAGCGTTGCCGTATTGTTCGAGCTCGCGCGTCGCCACGCTGACGATCGACTTGCTGATGCCCAGGTGCTCCGAAATCTCGTCGAGCGTCGCCGGGGTCTCGCGCAGCAACAGATAGGCGAAGATCCGCGCGATGTGCCGCGACCAGCCCCAGGGGGCCATCAGCGATGCGACTTCGTCCATGAACCGTCGGTCGGCGTCGGAAGGGAATGTTTTTGACATATTCTGAATTTCATGAATTTATCACGCTCATTGGACGAATCAAGCGCCAATGCGATCCTGGCGCGCAAAGACAAATGGGAGAGTGCGGACATGAGCGAATTCGCCGCGAAATATGGCCCTTGGGCGCTGATCACCGGCGCTTCGGACGGCACCGGTCTGGCCTTCGCGCGCCGGCTGGCGGGTGAGGGGATCAACCTGATCCTCGTCGCGCGCAGTGCCGACAAGCTCGCCGCGGCTTCGGCCGAAATCGCCGGTCTCGGCGTCGAATGCGTGACCGCTTCGGTCGATCTCTCGGCGCCCGACGCGGCCGCGCGGATCGCCGATGCCGCGGGCACGCGCGAGGTCGGCCTGCTGATCACCAACGCCGGCGCCGATCCCAACGGTTCGCGCTTCCTCGACGGCGACATCGCCGCCTGGGACGGGCTGGTGACGATGAACGTCAACACGACGATGCGGCTCGCGCACCATTTCGGCCAGGGCATGAAGGCGCGGGGGCGCGGCGGCATGATCCTGGTGAGCTCGGGCGCCTGCTACGGCGGACTCCACGGTATCGCCACCTACTGCGCCTCGAAGGGTTTCGTGCTCAATTTCGCCGAAGGGCTCTGGGCCGAGCTGCGTCACGTCGGGGTCGACGTGCTGACCTTGGTGCTCGGCCGCACCGACACCCCCGCGCATCGCAAGATCCTCGAGGAGAGCGGTCAGGCCATCCCTGACGACATGGCCCAGCCCGAAGACGTCGCGCGGATCGGCCTGCGCCAGCTGCCGCATGGGCCGATCTGGAACTGGGGCCAGGAGAACGACGTCGCCGGCATGGCGCCGAACTCGCCCGACGATCGCCGCGCCAAGATCGAATATATCGAGCGGATGATGCCGAGCTACGAAGTGGAGCATTGAGATGGCCGGCGAAAGCGAGATCCGGGCGCTGCTCGACAAGCAGGCGATCCACGAGGCGCTCTACGCCTATTGCCGCTCGGTCGACCGGCTCGATCACGCGCTCGGCCATGCCGTGTTCCATGAGGACAGCCACGCCGACTATGGCGAGGGCGTCTACCAGGGGCCCGGCCGCGGGGCGATCGACACGATCATCAAGCAGCATGACGGGCTGACCAGCCATTCGCACCAAGTCTCGAACGTGCTGATCGCGCTCGACGGGGATCGCGCGGGTAGCGAGGCCTACATGACCGGCACGATGCGCATGCAGCGCGACGGCAAGGAGTTCCAGATCTTCGTCCGCGCGCGCTATCTCGACCGTTGGGAAAAGCGCGACGGCCGCTGGGGCATCGTCGAACGCGCGATCGCCTACGACCACGACGAGGTGCGCGAAGTGACCGCGATGCGCGGCACACACAATTCCACGCGTGATACCTCGGACCCGTCCTACGGCTTCCTGCAGGGTTTCACGCTGTGACCCCCGAAGACCTGGCCGACCGGCTGGCGATCACCGACAAGATCTACCGCTATTGTCGCTCGGTCGACCGGCTCGACGTGCCCGTCGGCCATTCGGTGTTCCACGAGGACAGCCATGCCGATTTCAGCCCCGGCTACGTCGGCTCGGGGCGTGGCTGGATCGACTACATCTGCGAGAAGCACCGCGAGTTCCTCCACCATTCGCATCAGGTGACCAACGTCATCATCGAGCTCGACGGTGATCGCGCCGGCTCGGAATCCTACGTCTATGCCACCCTCCAGCGGCAGGACGGCGAACGCGTGATCGAGCATGCCTTCTGGGCACGATACGTCGACACCTGGTCGAAGCGCGCCGGTGATTGGGCGATCGATCGGCGCGACTGCCTGGTCGACTACGGCACGATGACCGAGGTCACGCCGCTGCCCGGCAATCCGCGCAGTCGACGCGACCGCGAGGATCCCTCTTATTCCGTACTCAAGGGTTAGATTATGAAAGCCGCCTACTTCGAAAACGGCAAGGTCCACGTCGGCGAGCAGCCCGATCCCGTGCCCGGCAAGGGCCAGGCGCTGGTGCGCACGCACTCCTGCGGGCTCTGCGCCTCGGACCAGCACTTCCTCCACGCCGGGCAGAACATCATCGATCTGTCGCGCCGGCTTGGCGGGCCTTACGCGGCGCTCGACTTCGGCCGGCCCTTCGTGCCCGGTCACGAATTCGTCGGCGAGGTGATCGACTATGGTCCGGGCAGCCGCCGCACGGTCGCGCCGGGGCGCAAGGTCACCTCGGTGCCTATCATGCGCCAGCAGGGTGCCCATGCCGTGATCGGCTACAGCCACGATTGCCCGGGTGGTTTCGGCGAACTGATGCTGCTCGACGAGGAGATCATGATCGAGGTCGCCGGCGGCCTCGACGACGACCATGCCGCCATGGTCGAACCGCTCGCGGTCGGGCTCGAACACGCGCGCCGCGGCCGCCCGACCAAGGACGACGCCGCGCTGGTGCTCGGCTGCGGCGCGATCGGGCTCGGCGTCATCGCCGGGCTCAAGCTGATGGGCATTGCCCCGATCATCGCCGCCGATTTCCATGCCGGCCGTCGCGAACTGGCGATCAAGGCCGGGGCACACATCGCCGTCGATCCGCGCGAAATCTCGCCGCATGCACCGCTGCCCGATTTCGGCAACCGCGTACCCAACCTGATCTACGAATGCGTCGGCCAGAAGGGCATGCTGCAGCGGATCATCGAGGCGGCGCCGTTCGATGGGCGGATCGTCATGGGCGGTTATTGCATGGACGAGGAGGCGCTGTTCGTCTTCGCCGCGCAGAACAAGCGGCTCAACGTTCAGTTCGCCGGCGGCGAGGAGCCGCAGGACATGGAAACCGCATTGCGCGCGATCGCCGATGGCTCGATCGACGTCACCCCCTGGCTCGGCGCAAGGGTCGGGCTTTCGGGGGTGGAGAAGGTGCTGGCCGAGATGTCGGGGCCATTGGCACCGGTGCGGACTGTGGTCGATCCGCGGGTGTTGTGATCTCTTGATCCTCCCCCATCGGGGGAGGTGGCAGTCGCATAGCAACTGACGGAGGGGACGGGTTGAGCGGGGCCTCGCTTATGCAGGCGCCCCCTCCACCACTCGCTTCGCGGGCGGTCCCCCTCCCCCAGAGGGCGAGGATCTTTGGGAACTACCCCGCCGTCACGCCCGCATCGATCTGGATCACCGAACCGTGATAGCCGCGCGCCGCGTCGGTCGCGAGGAAGGTGACCGTCTCGGCGACGTCCTCGATCTCGCAGAGCCCGCGCGGTGAGCCGATGCGCTGGACCAGTGGCCAGTCGGTGTCGGGCGGCAGCAGCTTCATCCCGTCGGTCAGCCCTGTCATCATACCGCCCGGCGCCACCGCGTTGATCCTAATCGGCTGGTTGGTGAACTCCATTGCCAGCGCCTTGGTCATGTTGGCGAGGCCCGACTTGGTCGCGCAGTAGGCGGCGAAATAGGCCTGGCCCTGGAAGGCCGCGCAGGAGGTGACGTTGACCACCGCGCCTTTCGCTTCGAGCAGGTGCGGGATCGCCGCGCGGATCAGGAAGAACGGCGCGGCGAGGTTGACCGCCATGGTCAGGTCCCAGGCCTCGTCGGTCATGCTGGCGCTGGGGCCGGGGATCATTACCCCGGCGACGTTGCACAGAGAGTCGAGCCGGCCGAATTCGGCCACGGTCCGCTCGACCGCCACGCGGCAATTGGCGCGCTGCGACAGGTCGAGCGGCAGGACCAGCACCTTGCGCCCCAGCGCGCGGATCGTCTGCGCGGTCTCTTCGAGCCCGGCCTCGGCCACGTCGGTGATCGCCAGGTCGGCGCCGACTTCGGCGAGCCGCAAGGCGCTCGCCCGTCCGAGCCCCGCTGCAGCGCCGGTCACCAGCGCGACTCTTCCCGTCATGTCCGATGGCACCATCATGATCCCGTCCCCTCCGCACGTTTCTCACGCGCAAGGGGCGGCATGCGACGCATCAAGTCAAGCCGGCTGCGGATCGCCGGCGGGGGCATCGCCCTGGCGTGCGGTCTGGCGGCCCTTGGGGTTCTCGAAATCGCTCTCGAACTTCTTGCGCATGGTGCCGCAGATGCGGTCCCAGATCGTCGTGTAGCCGCCGAAGTTGTAGTTGAAGTACTTATGGTGCTGGTCGTGGAAGGTGGCGGTGATGAACCACTTAGTCGCCCAGCTTTTGTTCCACCAGCGCGGGAAGAACTCGTAGCCCGAGTGGACGTAGAACCCCATGATGATCGTCGTCGGCCCCATCAGCGCCAGCGATTCCGGGTGGACGCTGTAGAGCGAGAGGAACAGCGGCATGAAGCCGCCGTTGATCAGCGATTCGAGCGGGTTGACCGACAAGGTCGTCAGCAGGTTTGGCGCGGTCGAATGGTGGTGCAGCTTGTGCACCCACGAATAGACCGGCTCCTTGTGCATCCAGCGGTGCAGCCAGTAGAAATAGGTGTCGAAGCCGATGAAATAGGCGCCGTATTCGAGCGCGATTTCCCACCATGCGGCCGGCCCCTGCTGGAAGCTGATCCAGCCGTTCTGGCGCAGCCAGGTCTGGCCGAAGCCGAGCACCGTGCCCGAGATCGTCAGGGTGACCACCGCGACCAGCGCTTCCTGGCCGAAGATCTTCCACTTGAAGCCCTTGGGCTGGATCTTGCGCGCCTTGAAGAAGCCCGTGGCGATCCCGGCGACGAGCCCGCTGGCCAGGAACAGGACCAGCCAGGTCGTCAGCATGTTTTCGCCGGTGAAGGCTTCTTGCAAGGCGTGCAGCATTCGTCTCTTTCGCTCCGTTACAGGTAGCCGGTGGTGCGGACGCGCAGTTCGCGGTCCTTGCCCAACGGGTCGTTCTCGATGTGCGGCTCGGTCGCGAGAATCATCGTCTCGCGCTTGTCCGCGCTATAGGCGGGCCAGGCCGGCAGGCCCGGCGCCGTGGGTTTGCCGGTCTTGGCGAAATTGGCCCAGGCCGTGCTCGCGCGCCGCGCCAGCAGCTGCGCGCCGGCGTTCTTCTCGGTGATCGGCAGGGCTTCGGTGTTGTCGAAGTAGAACGAGCCGTCGATGCCGTGCGCCGACTTGAGGTAGGGCAGCACCGGGCTCTCCCAGTGGAACAGGTACATGTAGGCCGGCGCCTTGCCGGCCTTGGCGGCGGCTTCGGCCAGTTCGATCTCGCCCATGCGCATCGAGTCCGACCACATCCGCACCATCAGGTCGCCCGGCGTGTAATCGGGGTGGTTGGCCTTGTAGCCGGCGACGAGTTCGGGCGCCTTGTCGGCGAAGAACATCCCCGACATCTGCGTCAGCTTGGCCTCGTCGATGGACCGCGGATCGACGCCCATGCCCATCAGCATCAGCGCCATCTCGTGCATCACGCTGCCGATCATCAGCGGTTTGTCGCAGCGTCCGGCGGCGACGGCATCGACCGGCTGCAGTGGCAGGTCGGGCGTGCCCGCGGTGGGGACGAAGCCGCGGCGCGGGCCGGGCCGACCGGCCTTTTCCATCTTCGCCTGGGCCTCGAGGATCTGCTGCATCGGCAGGTCCTGCAGCTTGCGGAAATTGGCGCGATCGAGGCCGACTTCCTTGAGCAGCATCTCGGCCCATTCGGTCGCGCCGTCTGGTGTCGGCACGTGCGTCGCCGTGCCGCTCTGCAAGGCGGCGCGGTGGAACAGGCTCTGCGCCTTGGGCATGCCCAGCAAGGTGCAGATCTTCGCGCCGCCGCCGCTCTCGCCGTGGATCATCACGCGGTCGGGATCGCCGCCGAACCGGGCGATGTTGTCGCGCACCCATTCGAGCGCGAGGATCAGGTCGAGCTGACCCTGGTTGCCGCTGTGCGCGAATTCGGGATCGAAGCCGCCGAGATAGGCATAGCCCATCGCACCGAGCCGGTGGTTGAGCGAGACCGAGACCACGCCCTGGTTGCGCGCGAGGTTCGATCCGTCGGTGCGCGGGCCGGCGCCCGTGCCGATGGCGAAGCCGCCGCCGTGGATCCAGACCATGACCGGCCGCTTGCCGCCGTCGTCGAGCCCGGCGGTGAAGACGTTGAGGAACAGGCAATCCTCGCTGACCGGCGTCTGGGTGCCCGCGGCGGTGCCGAAGAACTTGCCCATCTCGGCGCCCATGCCGGCGGCGGGATTGGCGGTCGACTGGCCCTGCGGCGCCATATTGCCCCAGCCGAGGCAGTCCTTGATCCCGGTCCAGGCTTCGGCCGCGCGTGGCGGCAGGAAACGGTTCTTGCCGCCCGTCGGCGCGCCGTATGGCACGCCCTTGAAGCTGTAGACACCGTCGGCAAAGGCACCGCGCACCTTGCCCGCGCGCGTCTCGACCACCGGCTCGCCTGTCCCCTTGGCGCGTGCGATTCCGGGCAGCGCCGACGCGGCGGCAAGCCCCGCGGCGGCGGCGGTTCCCATGGCAAACTGACGACGACTCGTTTCCATTCTGGCTCTCCCTTAGTTTATTTGTTCGAAAAATGAACTAAGATCGCGACGGATGCAAGATTGGCTACTTTCGACCAATCTCGGCGTAGTGTTCGCGCAGCAGTGAGAGGAACGGACTGCCGGCGAACCGGTCGGTTTCGTGTCCCGCAGCATAGAGCACGCCTATATCGCGCGTCAGCGCGAAGTCCGCGACGCGGACCATGGCGACCATGGGATCGGCGAAGCTTTCGGGCATCATGCCTATGCCCTGGCCGGCGCGGACGACGGCGAGCACGCGCTGGTCGCTGGTGGTCTTGAGCACGAAGCGCGGCCGCACCCCGCGCGCGGTGAAGAAGCGGTCGATCTCGGGCAGGGCCTCGCAGTGACGGCGCACGACCATGCGGTCGCCGGCGAGATCCTCGGGCGCGACGCGCTCGGCCCCGGCGAAAGGATGATCGCGCGGCAGGACCATCAGATAGCGTTCGCGCGCCAGCAGTTCGGGCTTGAAGCGCGCGTGGTGCGGGCGGATCACGGTCAGCGCCAGGTCGAGCCGGCCGCGGTCGAGGCGTTCGGCGAGGTCGCGCTCGCTGCCGTCGAGCAGTTCGACCACCTCGTTGCCGCCGCTTTCACCGTGCCGGGAGAGCAGGTGTTCGACCGTCGCGGTCGGCACCGTGTTGAGCACGCCCACGCGCAGCACGCTCGGCTCGGGGCGGTGCTGGATGTCCTGCAGCGCGCGGTCGTATTCCTCGGCGATGCGCCGCGCGCGGGCGAGGAAACGGCTGCCCGCGGGGGTCAGCGCCACGCCCTGGCGGTCGCGATCGAACAGTCGCGTGCCGAGCTGGCGCTCGAGCTTGGCGATTCCGGCCGAGAGCGTCGGTTGCGTCACGCTGACGGCCTTGGCCGCGCGGCTGAAGTTGCCGGTCTCGGCCACGGCCAGGAAATAGCGCAGCATATATTGGTCTATCATAGACGTTGTCTATTACGCGGCGGCGATTCTTTCAATTTCCGCGGGGCGCCGCTCGGGGCTAGATAGCCGCCAACAGACGATACGAGAGGATCTTCGATGAGCGCGCCGGTGCTCCAGACCGCACTCAACCCGGACAGCCCCGAGGCCCAGGCCCGCGCCGCGCACAACCGCGCGCTTGCCGCCGAACTGCGCGAGCGTGTCGCCACGGCCGCGCTCGGCGGCAACGCCAAGTCGCGCGAGCGGCACACGAGCCGCGGCAAGTTGCTCCCGCGCGACCGCGTCGAGCGCCTGCTCGATCCGGGTTCGCCGCTGCTCGAGATCGGCCAGCTAGCGGCCGACGGCGTCTATGGCGAGGACATTCCCGGCGCGGGCATGATCGCGGCGATCGGCCAGGTCTCGGGCCGGCCCTGCATGATCGTCTGCAACGACGCGACGGTGAAGGGCGGCACCTACTATCCGCTGACGGTCAAGAAGCACCTGCGCGCGCAGGAGATCGCCGAGGCGAACAACCTGCCCTGCGTCTACCTCGTCGACAGCGGCGGCGCCAACCTGCCGCACCAGGCCGAGGTCTTCCCCGACCGCGACCACTTCGGCCGCATCTTCTTCAACCAGGCGAACATGAGTGCCAAGGGCATCCCGCAGATCGCCTGCGTCATGGGCTCGTGCACCGCCGGCGGCGCCTATGTGCCGGCGATGTCCGACGAGACCGTGATCGTGAAGGAACAGGGCACGATCTTCCTCGCTGGCCCACCGCTGGTCCAGGCCGCGACGGGCGAGGTGATCAGCGCCGAGGATCTCGGCGGCGGTGACCTCCACAGCCGCAAGTCGGGCGTCACCGACCATCTCGCCGAGGACGACGAGCATGCGCTGACGATCGTGCGCGACGTCGTCAGCCACCTCGGCCCGCGGCACGCGCACGGCCTGACCATCCAGGAAGCGCGCGAGCCCAAGTATCCGGCCGAGGATCTTTATTCGATCATCCCCGAGGACGTCCGCGCGCCCTACGACGTGCACGAGGTGATCGCCCGCCTCGTCGATGGCAGCGAGTTCCACGAGTTCAAGGCGCTCTACGGCTCGTCGCTGGTCTGCGGCTTTGCGCATATCCAGGGCTATCCGGTGGCGATCCTCGCCAACAACGGCGTGCTGTTCTCGGAGTCGGCGCAGAAGGGCGCGCACTTCATCGAGCTCGCCTGCCAGCGCAAGATCCCGCTGCTGTTCCTCCAGAACATCTCGGGCTTCATGGTCGGCGGCAAGTACGAGGCCGAGGGTATCGCCAAGCACGGTGCCAAGCTGGTCACCGCCGTCGCCACGGCGACCGTGCCCAAGATCACCGTGCTGATCGGCGGATCGTTCGGCGCGGGCAACTACGGCATGTGCGGCCGCGCCTATGCGCCGCGCTTCCTGTTCACCTGGCCCAACGCCCGCATCTCGGTGATGGGCGGCGAGCAGGCGGCCTCGGTGCTGGCGACGGTTCACCGCGACGCCGCCACCTGGACGCCCGAGGAAGCCGAGGCCTTCAAGGCGCCGGTCCGCCAGAAGTACGAGGACGAGGGCAACCCCTATTACGCCACCGCGCGCCTCTGGGACGACGGCGTGATCGACCCCGCGCAGACGCGCGACGTGCTCGGCCTCGCGCTGGCCGCGAGCCTCGAAGCCCCGATACCCGACCGGCCGCAGTTCGGCGTGTTCAGGATGTGATGACCATGATTCAATCCCTCCTCATCGCCAATCGCGGCGAGATCGCCTGCCGGGTCATTCGCACCGCACGGCGGCTCGGCATTCGTACGGTCGCGGTCTATTCCGATGCCGACGCGCAGGCGCTGCACGTGCAGATGGCCGACGAGGCCGTGCACATCGGTCCGGCGCCCGCGCGCGAGTCCTACCTGGTCGGCGAGAAGATCATCGCTGCGGCCAAGGCGACCGGCGCCGAAGCGATCCATCCGGGCTACGGCTTCCTTTCGGAGAACGCCGAGTTCGCCCAGGCCGTCGCCGACGCGGGCCTCGTCTGGGTCGGGCCCAAGCCGAGCTCGATCACCGCGATGGGGCTCAAGGACGCGGCCAAGAAGCTGATGGCCGCGGCCGGCGTGCCCGTCACCCCCGGCTACATGGGTGAGAACCAGGACCCGGCCGTGCTCGCCGAGGAGGCCGGCAAGATCGGCTATCCGGTGCTGATCAAGGCCGTGGCCGGCGGCGGCGGCAAGGGCATGCGACTGGTCGAGAAGCCCGAGGACTTCGCCGACATGCTCGCCTCGTGCCAGCGCGAGGCGGCGAGCTCGTTCGGCAATGCCCATGTGCTGATCGAGAAGTACATCCTCTCGCCGCGGCACATCGAGGTTCAGGTCTTCGGCGATAGCCACGGCAACGTCGTCCACCTGTTCGAGCGCGACTGTTCGCTGCAGCGGCGCCACCAGAAGGTGATCGAGGAAGCCCCGGCACCGGGCATGGACGCGGCGACGCGCGCCGAGCTCTGCGCCGCCGCGGTGCGGGCTGCCAAGGCGGTCGACTACGTCGGCGCGGGTACGATCGAATTCATCGCCGACGGCTCCGAGGGCCTGCGCGCCGACCGCATCTGGTTCATGGAAATGAACACACGCCTCCAGGTCGAGCATCCGGTGACCGAGGAGATCACCGGCGTCGACCTGGTCGAATGGCAGCTGCGCGTCGCTTCGGGCGAGCCGATCCCGCTCGCGCAGGACGAGCTGTGGATCGACGGCTGGGCGATGGAAGCGCGGCTCTATGCCGAGGATCCGGCCAAGGGCTTCCTGCCCTCGATCGGTACGCTCGAGGTGTTCGACCTCGGCGAAACCGAAGGTGGCCGCATCGACACCGGCGTCTACGAGGGCGCCGAGGTTTCGCCGTTCTACGATCCGATGATCGCCAAGCTGATCGCCCACGGCGAGACCCGCGACGAGGCGCGTGAGCGGCTGTCGGACATGATCGAGGACAGCGCGGTCTGGCCGGTCAAGACCAACGCCGCCTTCCTGATCCAGGCGCTGGCGCATCCCGACTTCGCCGCGGGGACCGTCGACACCGGCCTGATCGGCCGTGACGGCGAGGCCATGGCCGCTGAACCGCAGCCCTCGGCCGAGGCGCTGTCCGATGCCGCGGATTCGCTCGTCCCCTTGGCCGAGAGTTTCGGCTTCCGGCTCAACGCCCCTGCGCGTCGCACCGCCCATTTCCTGCTCGATGGCGAGCCGGTCGAGGTCGAGCTGACCGGCGAGGGTAGCGAGGAACCCGTGACCGGCGTGCTGATCGCCGAGGGCGGCATGGTCTGGGAACTGACGCCGTTCCGCAAGGACGGCAGCCACGGCGGCCATGGCGGTGACGGCGCGATCCTGGCGCCGATGCCGGGCAAGGTCATCGCGGTCGAGGTCGCCGCGGGTGACGCCGTGACCAAGGGCCAGAAGCTGCTCACGCTCGAGGCGATGAAGATGGAGCACACGCTGACCGCGCCGTTCGACGGCACCGTAGCGGAGCTCAACGCTACGGCCGGCGCGCAGGTTCGGGTCGACGCGTTGCTGGCGCGGATCGAGGCGAACGAAGAGTAATTGCGACGATCCTCCCCATCGGGGGAGGTGGCATCGCGAAGCGATGACGGAGGGGGCGCCTCCGCGCGCGGCGGTGGCGTTTGGGGCAACCCCCTCCACCACCGCTTCGCGGCGGTTCCCCTCCCCCGAAGGGGAGGATCTGATAGATGCCGGGTAGATACTTCGACGAATGGACCGTGGGCGACAAGGTCGTCCACCAGCCGAGCCGCACGGTCACCGAGACCGACAACCTGCTGTTCAGCGCGATGACGCACAACATGCAACCGCTGCACCTCGATGCCGAATATGCCAAGGCCAGCGAGTTCGGGAAGATCCTGGTCAATTCGACCTTCACCTTCAGCCTCGCGGTGGGCCTGTCGATCGCCGACACCACCGTCGGCACGCTCGTCGCCAACCTCGGCTTCGACAAGGTGGTCACGCCCAAGCCGACCTTCATCGGCGATACGCTGACCTGCTCGACCGAAGTCGTCGAGAAGCGCGAGTCCAAGTCGCGCCCGGGGCAGGGCATTGTCGTGTTCCAGCACGAGCTGACCAACCAGCGCGGCGAGACCGCGCTGTCGATGCTGCGCACGGTCTTGCTCAAGGGCAAGCCGGCGGACTAGGCTCTCTCTCAAGGGAGAGCCGGCATGACAGACCTCGTCGCCGTCGAATGCGCGATCCGGCAGTTGCACGCGCGCTATGCCGATGCGCTCTGGCGCAAGGATCCCGACAGTTTCGCGGCGCTTTTCGCGGTCGATGCCGAATGGAAGGTCGCGGGCATGCACATGCGCGGCCGCGAGGAGATCCGCGAGACCTTCGCGCGTTTCATGGTCCACACCGGCCGCACGCTGATGACCTTCCGCTCGCCGATCGTCGAGCTGGTCGACGGCGTGGTGACCGCGCGCACCTACGTCACCGAGCAGAACAGGTTTGCCGACGGCCAGAGCGCCGACACGATCGGCATCTATCACGAGCGCTTCGTCGAGGAGGCGGGCGCCTGGCGGTTCCACTACCGCCACTGGAACATGGAATACATCGGCCCGCCCGACCTGACGGCGAAGTTCTACGACGTGCGCGACTACGGCCCGCCGCCGGGCTTTCCTGGTCCCGACGATCCGACGACGGTGCGCACCGATTTCCTGTTCAGGGGCGCGGGCGGAACGGCCTCGGCCGAGCCCTGACTACTTCGCGAAGAACTCGGCCGCCGATTGCGTGTCGATGTATTCCTTCACGCGCCAGACCAGGCCGTCGCGGAAGGTGAACAGGTAGTGGTAGGTGTTGGTATAGACGCGGCCGTCGGGCAGGGTGCCCTTGGTCGCGGCTTCCACCGCGACACGATCGTGTTCGGCGGTGATGTCGCCGAAGCGGGTCTCGACGCCGCCGACGAAAATGCTCGGGCTGGCCATATAGGCGCAGATCTTCTCGCGGCTCTGGACGCCCGCATAGGCGAAGAGGTGCGGCTTGCCGACGGTCTCCCAGGTCGCCTCGGGATGCATCAGCGCCGCAAAGGCCGGGCCTTCGTGCTTGCCCGAGGCTTCGAGCAGCGCGACGGCGAGGCGCTTGTTGGTTTCGATCGAACTACTCATCCTCGCACCACCTCGTCATCCACGCGTAGGCGGGGATCCATCTCCTGACGTTGCGTCTAACACGGCCGCGGTGTCTGTCGACACCTGGGGAGATGGGCCCCCGCTTTCGCGGGGGTGACGAGGTCAGTGGTGGGGTCCCCTTTTAGTACCGGAACGTTGCCTGAAGCGCGATCGTGCGCGGCATCGTCGGCGTGCCGATGATGTCCGAGGCGGCGGCGCAGCCGGTCTGGAAGGCGGCGGTGCAGCTCGGCAGCGCCGTACCCTTGCCGCTGCCCGTGCCCGTGCGGTCGATGCCGTTGATCAGGTTCAGCTTGTTGGTCAGGTTGCGGCCGATCACCGCGAACTCCCAGCGCTTGTCCTCGCTGAACAGCCGCAGCGTCGCATCGAGCTTCGCATAGGCGTTCTGATAGGCGAGCGGCTGGTAGTTGGTGCCATACTCGTAGCCACCCGAATAGGAGCCGTCGACCGACAGGCCGAGCATCAGCCCGGTCGACACCGGCGTCTCGTAGTAGCCGCCGAAGGTCGCGGCGAATTCGGGCGCCTTGCGCAGCCGCTTGCCCGACAGGTCCTGCGCGGTGAACACGCCGGTGGCGGTGTTCTGCACGCGGTTGCAACCCAGCGCCACCGTCTGGCCCTGGTAGCAGTCGGCGGTGTCGAAGCGGCGGAACTTGGCGTCGTTGAAGGCGCCGGTGGCATGGAAGCTCAGGCCGGGAACCGAAGCGGGGCTGTAGCGCAGCTCGGCCTCGATGCCGCGGACGCGCGCAGTGCCCGCGTTCTGCAGGCGGAAGGCGCGGCTGATCGTGTCGAATACCGAGACCTGGAAGCCCGAGTAGTCGTACCAGTAGCCGGTCAGGTTGAAGGTCACCTGGCGATCGGCGAAGCGCGACTTGAGGCCGATCTCGCCGCCCTTGACGTGTTCGGGCTGGAAGGTCTGGCCGCGCGCCGGATTGGCGACGATCGCGCCGCCGGTATAGCCCGCGTCGAAGCCGCCCGACTTGAAGCCTTCCTTGTACGAAGCGAAGACCATCACGTCGGTGCTGGGCTTCCAGGTGATCGTCGCCTCGGGCGAGAAGTCGTTGTAGGCGAGGCGGCGGCTGCCGTAGCGCGGATCGGCGGCGACGTTGACCGGCGCGCCGTAGCCTGCGGCCGTCCCCAGCGCGACCGAGTAGTCGAGCAGGTTCTTGACCTCGTGCGTGTAGCGCGCGCCGGCGGTCACCTGGATCTGATCGGTCGGATCGAAGATCAGCTGGCCGAAGCCCGAATAGGACTCCTGCTTCTGGTTGGTCGATTCGATCGGCAGGCGCGTGTTCGCGGGCACCGGCGTCGCCGGCAGCGCCGGGCTCAGCACGGCGCCGAAGGGCTGGACGATGATCGTCGAGGTGAACAGCTTGCGGTCTTCATAGAAGCCGCCGAGCAGGAAGTTCACCGGCCCCTCGAAGTCCGAGGCGAGGCGCAGTTCCTGGCTGATCTGCTCGTTCTTGAAGCGCACGGCGAAGGCGTTGTTGCTGTAAGGGCCATAGCCGCCGTTCGAGGTCAGCCGCTCCTTGACGTTGTAGTAGCCGGTGACCGAGGTCAGCTTGAGGGTGTCGGTCACGTCCCAGTCGAGCTGGCCGCTGATCAGGGTCTGGTTGTTGTAGCGGGCACCGTTCGGGTTCTCGAACAGCGGGCTGATCGCCATGGTCGAGGCCGGGATCTGCGAGATCAGCAGGGTGCGGTCGTTGCGGCAATTGAACGATGTCTCGCCCGGGCGCTGCGGCGTGCCGTAAGGGCAGGCGACGATGTCCGAATACTGCGACGAGCCGCCGATCATGTCGGTTTCTGTCACGGTCGCCTTGAGGCGGAACGAGACGCGGTCCGACGGGGTCCAGGCCAGGGTGCCGCGCAGGAACAGCTCTTTCTGGTCGGGGAAGCGCTCGATATCCATCGGCACGGCGCCGGGAACCTGGGCCGAGACCAGCTTGAAGTAGCCATCCATGTCCGAATAGCGGCCGGTCAGGCGCAGGCCGACCGTGTCCGAGATCGGCGTCGAATACATGGCCTCGACGTATTTCTCGCGCGCGGTGAATTCGTAGCCCGCGCGGAGCAGTGCTTCGGTATCCTTGCCCGGATCGGCCGTGGTCAGCGAGATGATGCCGCCGGGGCTGTTCTTGCCGAAGAACAGCGCCTGCGGCCCGCGCAGGACCTCAATTTGCTTGAGGTCCATCTGGGCGGCGCGCAGGATTTGCGCCGAGGAGATCGGCACACCGTCGATGTTCGACGAAACCGCCTGGTCGATGAAGGCCATGCTGTCGCCCGAACCGATGCCGCGCAGCGAGATCGTGCCGCCCATCGCGCCCGACGATTCACCGGTATAGAGCCCCGGCGTCATCGACTGGATTTGCGAGACGCCGCGCACGCCGTAGCGATCGAGCAGCGCATCGTTGAGCACGGTCAGCGCGACGGGGGTTTCCTGCGCGGTCTCGTCGCGGCGGCGGGCGGTGACGATGATGTCGCCTTCGTTGGTGGTTGCGCCCGACTGCGCCTGCGTGCCCGTGTCCTGTGCCAGGGCAGGCGTGACGCCGCCCAGCGTTGCCAGCAGCGCGCAGCCGCTCAGGAAGATTGCCTTGCACCTCATCCCATGTCTCCTCGTCGTTCGAATTATTGTTCGAATCGCTCTGGCATGGCGGTCCGGACCGGACTTTGACCCGGCGCAATTATCTTGCGCAGGGGTCCGGTGTCGTGTTGCCCCACCCATTCTCTTGCCGGATAGTGCGCATCGAAATGATACGGGGCAATACGCTTTTCCGGATTTTATGGAACTTGCGTGTCAACTGTCTCCCGATTGCAACGGTGCGACTACCCGCCCAATTGCCCGGAAAGCGTCGCCGCCGCGGCCAGAAGGGCCTGCTGCAGCTCGGCAAGGCCATTGCGCTTGAGGGCCGAGCCGAGGCCGATCGCGACGAGCGCATGGCTTGGTCGCGTGCGGGCGTGGTCGGGCGTCTTCCAGACGGGCGCCGCCAGTACGGTCACGCCAGCGATGTAGTTGCCCTCGTCGATGCCGAAGCCCTGCGCGCGGGTCTGCGCGACCTGGTCCTGCCATTCGGTGAAGCTGGGCGGATCGTCCCAGCGCAGCGGCTTGAAGCGCGCCTCGAGCTGCGCCTCGGGATAGTCGCCGAAGGCGGCGATGCAGCGGCCGGTGGCGCTGATCAGCGCGGGAAAGCGGCTGCCGACCTGGACCGAAACCTGGAAGGCGCCGGCCTGCGACACCGCGACCGCGATGATCCGGTCCAGCCCGAAGATCTGCACGCCGAGCATGGTCACACCAAACTTCTGCGCCAGCCGGTCGAGCGCGGGCTGGGCAAGGTCGGGGAACTCGTTGCGGCTCAACCACTGCCGCGCCAGCGTCAGCACCCCGGCGTCGAGGGCATAGCGCTTGGTGTCCGCATCGAACGCGACGAGCCCTTCCGCCACCAGCGCACGCAGCACGTAAAGGCAGGTCGAGGGGACCAGTCCCAGCTCTCGCGCAATCGGCTGGAGGCCGAGCGGCGTTTCGCTCTTGCCGAGCAGTCGCAGCACCGCAGCGGCGCGCGAGATCGCCGGAGCTTTCGAATCCTTCACCGCCTTGGCGAGGCGGTCATCGGCGGGGGCGTAGAAATCTGTCATTCAATATATTGAATATCATTCTATATTTACAACAACAAGGACTTTCTGCCATGAGGCGCGTGGAGAGACGCGGCGCGCGATTCGCCGCATCCTGAAACGCAAATCCGGTGGATCGATGTCCAAGCTGACCGAGTACACGAGCTACGCCGACGCTCAGGCGCATGCCAATTCCGCGGCGCTGTGGGAGCTGTTCGACGGCGATCGCGAATATCTGAACATCGCGCACGAATGCATCACCCGCCACGCCGACGGCTCGGGTCGCGCCGCGGTGCGCATCGCCCATTCCGACGGCGCCGACGAGATCCTGTCGTTCGACCAGATCGCGGCGGGCGCGGCGCAGTTCGCGCACTGGCTCGACGCGCAGGGCATTCAGCAGGGCGATCGCATCGCCTTCATGCTCGAGCCGAGCCTGCCCTTCTACGTCTGCCTGTTCGGCGCGATGCAGACCGGCGCGATCTCGGTGCCGCTGTTCACGCTGTTCGGCCCCGATGCGCTCCGCCTGCGCGTGGGCGATTGCAACCCGACGATCCTGATCACCAATGCCGAGAAGGCCGATCTGGCACGCGGCGCGGTCAATGCCGACGGAAGCCCGCGCGTCGTCGTCGCGGACCAGGGCCTGCTCGACGAAATCAAGCAGTACCCCGCCACTTACACGCCGAAGACCAAGGCCAACGACATGGCCGTCTTCCAGTACACCAGCGGCACCACGCGCGAGCTGCCCGAGGCGGTCAAGCATTCGCACCGCACGCTGGTGACGCTGATGTTCGCCGCGCTCTATGGCACCGGCATCCGTCCGGGTGACGACTTCTTCTGCCCGTCGAGCCCGGCCTGGGGTCACGGCCTCTGGCACGGCACGCTCGCGCCGCTGGCGATGGGCGTAACCACCGGCACTTTCGCCGGCCGCTTCGATCCGGTGCGGCTGATGAAGGCGCTCGACGACTTCGGCATCACCAACATGTCGGCGGCGGCGACGCACTACCGCATGATGAAGAACAGCGGGAAGGGCGGCGACTACCGCTTCCACTTCCAGAAGCTGTCTTACACCGGCGAGCCGATCGATCCGGCGACGCTCGAATGGGTCGACGAATACTTCAAGGTTCCGGCCTGCTCGATGTACGGCACGACCGAGATCGGCGTGGTGCTGGTCAACTATCCGGGCGCCAAGGACTTTCAGGTCAAGCCCGGCTCACTGGGCAAGGCGGTGCCGGGCCAGAAGCTCGAAGTCCACCGGCCCGACGGCACGCAGACCGATCCCGGCGAAATCGGCGAACTGATGCTGTGGCGTGGCGGCGGGTGGATGACCACCAAGGATCGCGCCAAGACCGACGAGGACGGCTATTTCTATCACTGTGGCCGCGCCGACGACGTGATCATCTCGGCCGGCTGGACGATGTCGGCGGTCGAGATCGAGAACACCATGCTGCGCCATGACAACGTGCTTGAATGCGGCGTGATCGGCGTGCCCGACGAGAAGCGCGGCCAGGTGGTGAAGGCCTTCGTCGTCGCCAATGTCGCCGGGTCGGACGCGCTTACCAAGGAACTGCAGGACTTCACGCGCGAGCGTCTGGCCCAGCACGAGTTCCCGCGCATCGTCGAATATGTCGCCGAATTGCCCAAGAATCCCGCGGGCAAGGTTCACCGCAAGATGCTCCGCGATCAGGAGGCTGCGAAGGCAGCCGCCGCCGCGGCCTAACCCCTTTCAGAAGGAAGAAGAGAAAATGGCAGCCAAATTCCCCAAGATCACCGAGGAAGGCCTCGCCTCCCTCCGCGAGCGTATCGGCGTTCGCATCGAGAACACGGTCGAGCCGTGGAACTACGAAGCCTCGCGCGACGCGATCCGTCACTACGCGCACGGCATCGGCGACGACAACCGCCTGTGGACCGATCCCGAGTACGCGGCGAAGACCCAGTACGGCGACATCGTCGCGCTGCCGTCGTTCCTGTTCTCGACCAACCGCATCATTTCGGGCTACTCGGGCGGCCTGTCGGGCGTCCACGCGATGTGGGCCGGTGCCGACTGGACCTGGCACAAGCCGGTCATGCGCAATGACGTGATCAGCACCGAAGCGCACCTGAAGGATCTGGTCGAGCACCAGACCAAGTTCGCCGGTCGCTCGTTCCAGCAGATCTACCACGTCGACTTCTACAACCAGCACGGCGACCACGTTGCCGGCGCCGACAGCTGGGTGTTCCGCACCGACCGTGACGAGGCCCGCGAGCGCGGCACGAAGTACACCGAAGCCCGCGGCCGCGTTGAGCCCTTCACCGAAGAGCAGCTGGCCGAGTTCAGCGAATACTACGCGAACGAGGAAGTCCGCGGCGCGACCCCGCGCTACTGGGAAGACGTCAATGTCGGCGACGTGCTGCCGCGCATGATCAAGGGCCCGATGACCGTCACCGGCTTCATCGCCTATGCCCAGGGCTGGGGCGGCCTCTACATCCGCGCCAACAAGATGGCGTGGAAGATGCAGCAGGCGCACCCGGGCCTCGGCATCAAGAACCGCTTCAACGTGCCGGATTGCCCCGAGCGCGTGCACTGGGACGAGGACTTCGCTCTCGAGGTCGGCGCGCCGGGCGCTTACGACTACGGTCCAGAGCGCTGCTCGTGGCTGACGCACCAGATGACCAACTGGATCGGCGACGACGGCTTCCTGCACAAGTCGAGCTGCCAGATCCGCCGCCACAACCCCGACGGCGACGTGATCTTCATCGACGGTACCGTCACCAAGAAGTTCGAAGAGAACGGCAAGAAGTACGTCGAGGTCGAGCAGAAGGCGACGACGCACCGCGGCGAGCTTTCGGCCTTCGGTACCTCGGTAGCGCAGCTGCCGACCAAGGGCTGATCTCTCGGCCAGGCTATCACGCATCCCGGTCGCGCTTCGGCGCGGCCGGGATCGTGCGTTTTGAAACAGGATTTACCGTCATCCCCGCGCAGGCGGGGGCTCCTTTCCGAACCGGGCCATGTGTCGAAGCCCGGACGGATGGTTTCCCGCTTTCGTGGGAATGACGAAGCTCTTAGGGCAATGGGATGACTGAAGGCGCAACTCCCACCGAGGCCAAGGCGGAGTGGAAAGGCCCACTCGCGGGCGTCCGCGTGCTCGATTTCACACGGGTGCTCGCCGGCCCCGCCGCCAGCCTGGCGCTGGCCGATCTCGGCGCCGAGGTGTTCAAGATCGAGCCGCCGGGCAGCGGCGACGAGACGCGCGATTTCCCGCCGATCCGCGAGGGCGAGAGCCACTATTACCTCAGCGTCAACCGCGGCAAGAAGTCGATCGTCATCGACCTCAAGTCGCCGGCGGGCGTCCAACTCGCCAAGGATCTCGCCGCCCAGTGCGACGTGGTGGTCGAGAACTACCGCCCCGGCGTGATGGACCGTCTCGGGCTCGGCTACGCAGCGCTGTCGGAGGTCAATCCGCGGCTGATCTACTGTGCGATCTCGGGCTATGGCCAGACTGGCCCGCTCAAGGACCGACCGAGCTTCGACATCGTGCTCCAGGCCATGTCGGGCGCGCTCAGCGTCAACGGCGAGCCCGGCCAGCAGCCGACCAAGCTGGGCATTCCGCTCGGCGATCTCGTCGGCGGGATCAACGGCCCGATCGCGATCATCTCGGCGCTCTATGAGCGCGAGCGCACGGGGCGCGGCCGCTGCATCGACATCAGCCTGATGGACGGCATGCTCGGCATGCTCGGCTACATCGCCCAGCTTGCCTGGTTCAACGGCGAGGATCCCAAGCCGCAGGGCTCGCAGCATCCGAACCTCGTGCCCTATGGCGCCTTCCCAGCGAAGGACGGCTCGATCATCGTCGCCTGCCTGACCAACTCGTTCTGGGGCAAGATCTGCGATGCGCTCGGCTGTCCCGAGAATACTGCGGACCCGCGCTACGATTCGATCCTCAAGCGCCGCGAGGCGCGCGAGGAGGTCAATGCGATCGTCTCGGCAGTGACGCAGACCTACACGATCGCCGAACTCGTCGAGCTGTTCACCAAGCACGAGGTGCCGCACGCGCCGATCCTCGGTGTGACCGAGGCGCTGTCGCAGCCGCAGACCGTGGCGCGCGAGATGGTCGTCGAGGTCGAGCACCAGGCGCTCGGTAAGATCCCGATCGTCAACCGTCCGATCAAGTTCGACGAGAAGCAGCCCAAGCCCACAGCGCCGCCGGTGCTTGGCCAGCACACCGACGCGATCCTGGCCGAGGTGCTGGGACTGTCGGCGGACGAGATCGCCGCATTGCGTTCGGCGAAGGCGGTCCGCTAAGGCGCCTCCAGACATTTGCGCCGATTGTATACGGGAGAGTGCCATGGCTGAGCTGAGATTCGACGATCGCGTGGCGGTGATCACCGGCGGCGGCCGCGGCCTCGGTCGTGCCTATGCCCTGCTGCTCGCCGCGCGCGGCGCCAAGATCGTGGTCAACGATCCCGGCGTGTCGATGTCGGGCGACGCTACCGACGCCAAAGATTCTGAGGGGGGCCCGGCCGACGCGCTCGTCGCCGAGATCAAGGCGGCCGGCGGCCAGGCCGTCGCCAGTCTCGATTCTGTCGCCACGCCCGAAGGCGCCAAGGCGATCGTCCAGACCGCGCTCGACGCCTTCGGCCGGGTCGACATCCTGATCCATTCGGCTGGCAACGTCCGCCGCGGCTCGCTGACCGAGCTGTCCTACGAGGACTTCGAGAGCGTCCTCGCGGTCCACCTCAAGGGCGCGTTCAACATGGTGCGCGAGGCGATGCCGGTGATGACCGCGCAGAACTATGGCCGCATCGTGCTGACGGGGTCGATCAACGGGCTCTACGGCAAGGCCAACAACGCCACCTATGCGCTGTGCAAGGCCGGTTTCATGGGCCTGTCGAACACCGCCGCGATCGAGGGCAAGGACGCCGGGATCAAGAGCAACGTCATCATCCCGGCCGCGGTCACGCGCATGTCGGCGGGGATCGACACGAGCAAGTTCCCGCCGATGGAGCCCGAGATGGTCGCCCCGGCCGTGGCCTGGCTGAGCCATGAGGACTGCTCGATCTCGGGCGAGATGCTCGTCGCGATGGGGGGCCGCGTCGCCCGCGCCTTCATCGCCGAGAGCGAGGGCGTGTTCCGCCAGGACTGGACGATCGAGGACGTCGCCAGCGACATCGACGCGATCCGCGCCGCCGACAAGCCGCTGGTCTTCGCGCCCGTACCGCAGGGCGAACTCGACCACCTGCTGTTCGGCTTCGACATGGCGCGCAAGCACGGCGCCTGAAGCCGGGTCTTCTGAATCCGGGCCTTCGTCAGGCGTTCTCGAAAGCCTGGCGTGCCGCCCAGCCGACGAAAGCACCGCCGACGATCATCGAAATCAGGGTCATCCTCTTCCTCCGACACGACAACGGCGTGGCGGGGGAAAGGGTTCCCGGCGGAACCGGCTCGGCCGCGGCGGGTTAACCGGGCGGAGGAGACGTCGATGCCCGTATCCGAACTCAGCGCGATCGAGCGGATCGCCCGCGTCCTGGCCGGCCAGCGGCTCAGCGCCAATGCCCATGGTGACGACAGTTCGGCCGCCGAACAGGTCGATGCCCGCTGGTATGCCTATCAGGACGATGCCGTGGCCGTGCTCAAGACCTTGCGCGAGCCCGACGCGACAATGGCCGATGCCGGCGATGCAGAGCTGTGGCGGCAGATGGTCGACGCGGCGTTGAAGGACTTCGCGGGCGCCTGACTAGAGGCGGGGCGTCTGGAGCGGGTGAGGGGAATCGAACCCCCGTATTCAGCTTGGGAAGCTGCTGCTCTACCATTGAGCTACACCCGCATCCGAAGGCGCCGGCAGGTGCCACAGAATGCGGGCCCTGGTCAACCGGCGGCTTGCGCAACCTCGCTGGCGAAAGTCATGGCGGGCCCTGTCGGGGCCGTGGTCATGCGTTCGATCACCGTCGCGGTATCGGCAGCGGGCGTGCTCCAGGCGGTCTTGAGCGCCATGGCGCGCTTGAGGAAGAAGTGGACGTCTACCTCCCAGGTCATGCCCATGGCGCCGTGGACCTGGACCGCGGTGCGCGCCGCAAGATCGGCGGCCCTGGCTGCGGCGAGCTTGGCATGGGCGGCACGCGTGCGCGACGCCAGGTTGTCCAGCGGCAGCTCGGCGGCGGCGGCCTGGACGACGGGGCGGGCGAACTCGATCGCGACCTGCGCCGTGGCGACGAGGTGCTTGATCGCCTGGTAGGATCCGATCGGCTTGCCGAACTGCTGGCGGTCCTTGGCATAGGCGACCGCCAGGTCGACGCAGCGCTGGCCGAGCCCGATGAGCTGCGCGGCGATGAGCACTTGGCCGCGCTGGACGATGTCGCCCCAGTCGCCGGCCACGCGCGTGGCGTTCGACGGTGTCCATTCGACGCGGAACAGGCGGCGGAACGGATCGAAGCTCTCCATTCGGATGAGCGTGACGGTATCGCGCGCGACGAGGTGGACTTCGCCCTGGTGATCGAGCAGTAGCGCCGCGGCGCTGTCGGCATCGGTTACGAAAGGATTGGCCGGGTGACCGATCGCGAGGATCTCGCTGGCCAGCACTCGTTCGACCGGACCGCCGAGACTGGCGAGTAGGGGGGCGATGAGCCCGGCCTGATCGATCAGAGGTTCGGGCAAGGCCACGTAGCCCGCGGCTTCGGCAATGCCGATCAGGTCGATCGTATCGAGGCCGAGTCCGCCTTGATCCTCGGGTACGCAAATGCCGAGCAGGCCCATCTCGCGGATCGTCGCCCAGCGTGCAGTGTCGAAGGCTTCGTCGCTCGCCAGCAGGCGCCGCAGGTCGGTGGGCGTGCAGCTCTCGACCAGCATCTCGCGCGCGGCCTCGGTGATCGCGGCCTGGTCTTCGGTGAAGGCGAAATGCATTCGCTCAGCCTTTCGGCAGGCCGAGCATGCGCTCGGCGATGATGTTGCGCTGGATCTCGTTCGAGCCCGCGTAGATCGGGCCGGCGAGCGCAAAGACCCAGTAGTCGAGCCATTCGCCCGGCAGTTCGGCACCCCTCAATTCAGCATAGGGCCCCAGGATGTCGAGTGCGGTCTGCGCGAGCGCCATGTCGAGCTCGGACCAGAAGATCTTGTTGGTCGAGCTCTCGAGCCCGATCGTGCCGCCGGCGGCGAGGCGCGAACACATCGCATAGATCGCCAGGGCATAGGCGTCGGCATCCATCCAGCTCTGCGCGACTCTTTCCGCCATCGAGGCGGGCAGGCGGTCCTTGTTCGCCTGGTAGAGCGCGATCAGCTTGCTCGCGGCATGCTGGTAACGTGCGGGCGAGCGCAGCAGCAGGCCGCGTTCGAAGCCGGCGGTGGCCATGCAGACCTTCCAGCCTTCACCCTCGCCGCCGAGCCGGTCGGTCACGGGCACGCGGACCTCGTCGAGGAACACTTCGGCGAAGACCTGCTCGCCGTCCATCCGCTCGATCGGACGGCGGGTGACGCCGGGGGCGTCGAGCGGGAACAGGATCAGGCTCATGCCCTTGTGCCGCTCGCTGCCCGGTTCGCGGAACAGGCCGAAGGCCCAGTCGGCGAAGACCGCGCGGCTTGACCAGATCTTCTGGCCGCTGAGCACGTAGTGGTCGCCGTCTCGGGTGCAGGTCGAGCGCACGCCGGCCAGGTCGCTGCCCGCGCCGGGCTCGGACCAGGCCTGGGCCCAGATGTCGTCGCCCGCCGCCATGCGCGGCAGGAAGCGTGCCTTCTGCGCGGGCGTGCCGAATTCCATGAGGGTCGGGCCGAGCAGGAAGATCCCGTTCTGGTTGACCCGCGTCGGCGCCTGCGCGCGGTAGTATTCCTCCTCGAAGATCAGCCAGCGGATCAGGTCGAGCCCGCGACCGCCGAGTTCTTCGGGCCAGGTGACCATCCCCCAGCGGCCTTCGTTGAGCTTGCGCTCCCAGTCGCGGTGCGCCTCGAAGCCTTCGCGGGTGAGATCGAACGAGGGCAGCTTCTCGCGCGGGACGTTCGCTTCCATCCACTCGCGCACTTCCTGGCGGAAGGCGCGCTGGTCGGGGGTATATTCGAGGTTCATACTTCCAGATCCTCCCCCACCGGGGGAGGGGGGCCGCCGGCGAAGCCGGTGGTGGAGGGGGCGAGGGCATGCGTGAGGTTGGCGGTGGTCCGCGCCCCCTCCGTCATCGCTGCGCGATGCCACCTCCCCCGGTGGGGGAGGATCTTCATGCTCCTCATTCCCCTGCATCCTTCTTGTTCGCCGCCGCCGCCGACTTGCCGCTGACCCCGCCGATCGAACTGCCGGTGACGAGATCGTTCTGGGCGTGGGCGAAGTGGTGCATGTGGAACACGGCATCCATCGCCGCGCGCTTGCCGCGCAGTTCCTCGACGTGGTTGACCGCCTGCTTGGTCAGCCAGTTGCCGAGGCGGCCCTGGCCGGCGAGCTTCTTCGCCCAGGCCTCGGTCGCCTCGCGCAGTTCCTCGCGCGGGACGACCTTGTTGACCATGCCGAAGTCGTATGCCCGCTGTGCCTTCATCCGCTCGCCCAGCAACAGGAATTCCTTGGCGACGCGTGGCGGCAATTCATAGGCGTGGGCGAAATATTCGACCCCGGGGATGCCCATCAGCGGGTTCACCGGGTCCTGGAAGAAGGCGTCTTCGCTGGCGACGATCAGATCGCAGATCCAGGCCAGCATCAGCCCGCCGGCGATGCACGCGCCCTGGACCATCGCAATGGTCGGCTTGGGAATGTCGCGCCAGCGGCGACACATGCCGAGGTACTGTTCCTGCTCGCGCGTATAGAGCAGCTCGGCCGCGGGCTTGTTGGTGTGGCCGGGCAGAATCTCGCGCTTGTCGAACTCGTGGTGCAGGTCGCGACCCGGCGTGCCGATGTCGTGGCCCGCGGAGAAGTGCTTGCCATTACCGGCGAGGACGATCGCGCGTACCGCGTCGTCGTTGGTCGCGCGGCGGAACATGTCGTCGAGCGCATAGGTCATCTGCCCGTTCTGGGCATTGTTGAACTGCGGGCGGTTCATCGTGATCCAGGCGACGCCGTCCATCACCTCATAGAGCACGGGCTCCTCGGTCTCGTAGACGATGTCGACCTTCTGCGGCTGGACCAGATCGTCGCTCATGCCGGCTCCTCCACTTTGGCTTCGGCCTCATTGAGCAGCACCAGCGCATCGACCGCAACCGCGCCTTTCCCTTCGGGCAGGACCAGCAGCGGATTGATCTCGACCTCGCGCAGGCGCTCGCCGCCCGCGAGCACGGCTTCGCCCAGTGCCGCGATAGCTTTGGCGGCGGCGGCGACGTCGGCCCTGGGCGCGCCGCGATAGCCATCGAGCAGCTTGAACCCCTTGAGGCTGCGCAGCATGGCCTCGGCCTGTGCGGCGTCGACGGGTAGCAGCGCGTGGGTGGCGTCCTGCATCAGCTCGGTCCAAACCCCGCCGAGCCCGACCGTCAGCATCCAGCCGAACACGGGATCACGGGTGACCCCGGCCAGGATCTCGACCCCGCCCTGGAGCATGGGTTCCAGGGTGACGCCCTCGATGCGGACTCCCGACATCGACAGGGCCTTCGTCATCATTTGCCGGAAGGCCAGGGCCACGGCATCGGCGTCTTCGAGGCCAAGCCGGATGAGGCCGTGCTCGGTCTTGTGCGCGATGTCCGGGCTGACGAGCTTGGCGACGAGCGGATAGCCGATCTTCTCGGCTGCCTCGCGCGCCTCGGCTGCGGTCTGCACCAGCGCGTCGTGGACCACGGGCACGCCGAAAGCGGCAAGCGCGTCCTTGCCTTCGGTTTCGGACAGGGCGTTGCGATCGGCCGGGAGGACGGGCCAATTCGCCTTGGGCTTGGGAGAGGCGACCGTGGCGCCGCCGGCCTTCTTCCACGCGCCATAGGCGGCGATCGCCCGCGCGGCGCGGTCGAAGTCGTCGAAGTAGCCGATGCCTGCGGCCGCCAGCCGATCGCGATCGGCCATGGCGAAGGTGTCGATCACGACGATCGCCTTGTTGCTGGCCGCAGCGGCTTTCTCGACCTGGTCGAGCGCAAGGAAGGCGCCCGGGGTGTAGAGCAGCAGCAGGTCGATGTCGTCGGGGCTCAGCGCGAGGCGGATGCATTCGCTGAGGAAGTCGTTCGAATTGACGATGTTGCCGGTCATGTCGATCGGGTTCGAGACCATCGAATGGCCCGGAATCTGTTCGCTGAGCGCGGCCTGCAACTGGGCGGGCAGGCTGGGCACTTCGGCGCCGTTCAGTGCCAGCGCATCGGCCAGGATTGCGCCGGCCGCGCCCGAGATCGACAGGATCGCGCAATTGCTGCCGCCGATCTTGCCACCGAGCCCGTGCAGATAGGCGAGGTCTGCCAGCACCGACAGTTCGCCCGCCCGCGCCACCCCGGCGCGCGCAAAGGCGGCGTCGTATGCGGCGCTGTCTCCAGCGAGCGCCGCGGTGTGCGAGCGTGTCGCTTCGGCGCCCTTTTCCGAGGCGCCGACCTTGTAGACCGCGAGCAGCTTGCCCGCCGCGCGGAACTTCGCCGCGGCGGCGAGGAACTTCGGTCCGTTGCGCAGTTCCTCGATGTAGCAGAGCGCCGAGCTGGTGGCAGGATCGTCGGCGAGGTGCTCGAGATAGTCGCTGAGCTCGACGCTGGCCTCGTTGCCGGTGTTGATCACCTGGCTGAAGGTCACGCCGGCGCGGCGGGCCAGACGGAACACGGTCGCGCACATGTTGCCGCTCTGGGTGACGAGCGCGGTCGCGCCTGCGGGCTCGCCGGGCTGGAACGACTGTCCGAAGGTGGTGAACACGCCGGCCGAGAAGTTCGCGTTGCCCATGGCGTTCGGGCCGGCGATCTTCATGCCGCTGGCTCGCGCGAAGGCGGTCAGCGCCTCCTGCCGGGCCAGGCCTTCGGGCTCGTTGGTCTCGGCATAGCCCGAGGCGAAGACCAGCGCCGCGGGAATGCCCAGCGCGTGGCAGCGTTCGAGATAGGGCAGCGTGGCCTCGGCCGAGAGCGCGACGATGACGAGATCGACCACTTCGGGCACGGACTCGATGTCGGCATAGGCGGTCAGGCCCTGGACCGTCGCGTTCTTCGGATTGACCGGATAGAGCCGCGCGAAGCCCGCGCGCTTGAGCAGGTCGACCGGCACGCCGCCGATCCGCTTGGGATTGTCCGAAGCGCCGACCACTGCGATCGACTTCGGGCTCAGCAGGGCGTCCAGGCTCATGCCTCCGCTCCCGTCTTGATCTCGTATTCGTCGGTGTCGAACGTGGCGGTCATGTTGCGGTAGCGCGAGAGTCGCCAGGGATTGTTGGTCACGACGCGGCCGGCCTTGTTCTTGTACCAGTTGTTCACGCCCGGATGGGTCCAGACCAGCTTCTCGTGCTCGGCGTCGAACTCGGCCTGATAGGCCTCGAACGGCTCGCGGCGGACCTCGAGGCTGCTCGCCTCGCGTTCGATCAACTCGCGCAGCGCCAGCATCGTGTAGCGGACCTGGCATTCGGAGTTGAACACCGCGCTGCCGCCGTGGCCGCCGTTGGTGCCGGGGCCGTAGAGGATGAACAGGTTGGGGAAACCGGGCACGGTGATGCCCAGGTGCGCGCGCGGATCGTCGTCGCCCCATTTGTCGCGCAGCGATCCGTCGGTGCCGACGATCTCCATCGGGTAGAGCGGCGCCTGGGCCTTGAAGCCCGTCGCGAGGATCAGGACTTCGGCCGGATGCTCGACGCCATCCTTGTCGACCACGCCGGTCGCGGTGACCTGCTTTACCGAGCCGGTGACGAGTTCGACATTGTCGCGGGTCAGCGCGGAGAACCAGTTGCTGTCGCGGAGCATGCGCTTGCCATAGGGCGGGAAGCTCGGCGTGACCTTGGCCAGCAGTTCCTCGTCGCCTTTCAGCTGCTCGCGCATGTGCGCGATCAGCTGCTCGCGGATCGCCTTGTTGAAGGCGTTGAGCGAGGTTTCGGGCTCGGGCCAGTTCGGATCCTTGCGCAGGTGCGGCAGCATCCCGTCCGAGGTCGCGTAGAGCAGCTGGAAGCGCCACCACTTGGTGTAGAACGGGACGTGCTCGAGCCCCCATTTGAGCCCGTCGCTGACCTTGGCATAGAGCAGCGGGTTGTGCCGCGCCCAGTGCGGCGAGCGCTGGAAGATCGTCAGGTGCTTGGCGATCTCTGCGACCTTGGGGCCGAGCTGCATGCCACTGGCGCCGGTGCCGATCTGGACGACGGTCTTGCCGGTGAGGTCGATCGAATGGTCCCAGCGCGACGAGTGGAACTTCGGCCCTTGGAAATCGTCGAGCCCGGGAATGTCGGGGATCGACGGACGGTTGAGCAGGCCCGTGCCGCTGATCAGCGCATTGACCTTCATCTCGTATTCCGAGCCGTCTTTGTCCCGGATCGTCACGGCCCAGCGCTGGTCCGCCTCGTTCCAGGCGGCGCGCACGACTTCCTGTTCGAAGCGCATGTGATCGGCCAAGTCCGCCTCGCGGTAGACCGTGCGGATGTACTCGATGATCTCCGGTCCCTGGGCGAAATAGTGGTCCCAGTCGGACGAGGTGCGGAAGGAGTAGGAGTAGAAGTGGTTGGGCGTGTCGACCGCGACGCCGGGGTAGCTGTTCTCGTACCAGGTCCCGCCGACGTCGTCGTTCTTCTCGATGACGGTGAAGGGAATGCCGGCTTCCTTGAGCTTGATCGCCATGGCGAGCCCCGAATAGCCGGCGCCAATCACGAGAACGTGATAGCCATCCATCACCACCGGCGGGACGGGCTTGCGCCAGGCTACCGACTTGGCGTCGCCCGTGCCGAAGTTCAGCTCCTCGAGCACCATCGGCAGATATTCGGGCGGGACCTCCTGGCCGACGGCGACGTCGCACATGCGCTGGAGCATTCCGGCATCGGGTGCGGGCGGCAGCGGGCGGCGGTTCCGGGCGTAGTCGTGGAAGGTCGCGGTGATCTTCGAGCGCAGTTCGGCCTGCAGATCCTCGGGCACTTCGGCCTCGAAGGACCATGCGCCCTTGATATGCGGACGGAACTCTTCGAGCAGCGATTCGTCGCCCGACAGATGCGTGTAGACCAGCAGCAGCGGCACGGGATCGAGCGCGGCGAGATGGGCTTCGAGCACCTCGGGCGGGCTTGCCACGAGATCCTGGAAGGCATGGGAATCGGGATTGCTTGTCATGTCGATCCAGCTCGCGAATTCGGACGGCTCTCGCACATGGCACTAGCCGCTGCTGGACATATTGCAATAGCTCGTGTTCATTCTTTATGGGCATCGTGCCGGCGCTGGAGCAAGGTCAAGCAGGGCCGCGGCGCGAGGCAAGTCCGGGGCGGCATGAGAGTTGGTCAAACAGCGAAATACGGGCTAGGTCACGATCCTGTCGCCAAAGCGGAGCCGAGATGAAGCGATCCGAGCAGTCCCCCGTTGCCAGCCAGCGCGTCGCCGACGTCGTCGCCGAGCGCATCCTCACGGGGCAGTTGAAGCCGGGCGACCGCATCAAGCAGGACGAACTGGCGAGCGAGCTCAATCTCAGCCGCATCCCGGTCCGCGACGCACTCCGCATCCTCGAGACGCGCGGCCTGGTCTCGCTCAAGGCCAATGCCGGTGCGCGCGTCGCGAGCCTCGGTCTGCGCGACATGGAGCTGTCGTATCAGATCCGTGAAATGCTCGAGCCGATGCTGCTGGCGGAGTCGATCCCCAACCTCACCGAGGCCGATTTCGCGGCCATGGCCGAGACCAAGGCGCGGCTCGAACGCGTGACCCATGCCGACGACTACATGCCGCTCGCGCGCGACTTCCACTGGACCGCGTTTCGTGGCCACCAGGTGCCGTTGCTCGCGCAGATCGTCGAGCGGCTGTGGGACACGACGCACCATTACCGCCGCGCCTATGCCGTGGTCGTGCTGCAGAACGCCGAACTGCTCGAAGTCATGCGCGCCGAGCGCGACCTGCTGTTCGGCGCGATCCAGCGGCGCGAGATCGACCTCGCCCCGCGCATCTTGGCCGCGCACATCCGCCGCACGCACATCGGCCTGCTCGAACACAGCGAAGCGCTGGAACTGGGTGAGGCCTGAGGGCGGGCCAGTCCCTTGTTGCTCTGGAAAGCTCGATAAGCCCGCGTCTCAGAGCGACTTGAGAAGCTTGAGTTGTATTTCGGGTGTCCGTCGCCGCGAGATCGCTTCCTGGGCAGATGGCGCGATCAGGCGCTGTCGCGTGAGGCGGGGAGAGCGGAAGGTTGCCGATAACGACAGCGTCCGGCCGAAGCTGTGGGTGTAGGACAAGCTCGCCTCCGTCCAAGCCAGCTCGGTGACCTGGTAGTCGCGCGAAGCGCTGTTGTAAGACCACTGGATCTGAGCCACGTCGCCGGGCACGCTGCCCCGATCGGGCAGTGTCCACTCGAGCGTACCGTTGGTCGTGTAGCGTAAGTCGCTTTGAACCCGCGGGCTGGTGAGCGCATCGACGGGGTTCCGCTGATTGAACAGATTGACGCTCGCGCTGACCTTGAGGCGGCGATTGAGCGGCGAACTGATGTCGAACTGAGCGCCGGTGTTGCGGCGGCTGCCGGCATTCACATAGCGGTAGACGACCGTTCCTGACGGATCGACGGTATAGGTTCTGCTCCATAGATCGCTGGTATCGCGCCAATAGGCGACCACTCCGGCCTGGAGCTTGCCCGATCGAAATTGCAAGCTCAGCTCATAGGCGTGGGTGCTCTGATCTTTGAGTTCAGGGTTGCCCTGGAATATCGTGACGGGGTCCTCGACCAGGCCATAGGGACGCAGGATTTCGAGCCGCGCCCTTTCGATCCGCCTGCTGTAGCTCGCACTCAAATCCAGTTTCGTGCCGAACGAGCGCTTGACGTGGAAGGTCGGGAACAGATCCGAGCGATTGATGACTAGGTCAGCCGTCCCCGGGCTCGAAATGCGTCGGGTGTTGTGCTCCCACCGCAGGCCGGGCGTCAGGATGATCTTTCCCAGCGGGCGTTGGAACGTGGCATAGGTCGCGATCGTGCTGTTGGATCCGTTATAGGCATCGACGGTGTCCGGCCCCAGCGAGCCGCCGGCGTTACTGCTCGTGAACTGATAATTCTGAGTGGTGCCGTCGAGGCGCCAGGTGCTGCCGACCGACAGGATCTGGCCTCCGCGGATCGGTCGCTTCCAATCGATCTGGGCATCGACCGAATAGGAGGGTTTGCTGACGATGGTGCGAAAGAGCCGGCCGTCGCTGAAAAGCGCGTCGGTCGTATCCAGTACCTGAGGATTGCCGTAGAACTGCGCAGACAGGCTGAGCGTTTCGCCTTTGGCCTTCCCGCGATGGAGGATGCTGAAATCGCCGGTCACATAGCTGCCGAGGCTGCTCATGCTCCGGTGTTCGTAGAACGACGGGAAATCCGCGGTGAGGCCCAGGTATCGCCCCTTGTTCGTCACGATGTCGTGGCCGCCGCCGCCGCCCAGGTGAGCGGAGACGGTGGTCTTGGGATCGAGATCGTAGGTCACCCTGCCGCTGAGGCGACCCACGACGCCGTCATAGGTGAACTGTCCGTTTTCGGAATTCACGGTCGCCGGGCCGCCGCTTGTCGTTTCGACCGTTCGCAGCTTCCGGTAGGTCGTGCGCACCATGGTGCCGACGTTCCCACCCGCCTTGACCTCGTAGGCCCATTTCCCCCGCTTGTAGTTTATGGTCGTGTCGACGAGGCTATATCCATAGCTCGACGACTGAAGGCTGGCGTTGCCCGATGTACCGGCGGTCTCGTTCTTGCGCAGCACCACGTTTATGATGCCGCCGGTCCCTTCCGCCGAGAACTGGGCGGAGGGATTGGTAATGACTTCGATACGGTCGATGTCGCTGCCGTGGAGGGTGCGCAGATATTGTTTCGCGTCGCCGATATAGGGGCGACCGTTTATGTAGATGTTGGCATTGCCAGCGCCCAGTAGCAGGATCCGGTCGTCGGGCGTGACGGTGATGGCGGGCAGCCCCCGGAGCAACTGGACCGCGTCTTTCTGGATCGAGTGCGGTGTTTGCTGGATCTGGAAGGTCCGCCTGTCGATTTTCTCGGATTCTTCGCCCCGGGCGCCGATCACTTCGATGACGTCGGCTTGGCTCTCGGTCGGTGCACTTTCGAAGGTTTCTGGCAGATAGGCTGCGGGCATGGGTTCTCCGTCGCGACCGACGCACGTCTATACCAGCCGCGGAATGACGGCGAACACCGGAATGCTCCGATCTGACCACGAAGGGGGATAGTGCTTCGGACGCTACCGCAAAGCCAAAGGCAGAAGCCGTCGACTTTCGGAGCCTTGGCTCACCGGTAGCGAAAAATCCCGCGGTCGATCACGACGCGTTCGCCGTTGGCCAAGGTCTGGAACTGCGCGCCGCCCTCGGTCAGCCAGATCCGCGTGTCGAGCCGGTCGCCGGGAAACACGGGTTGCGAGAAGCGGCCTTCGAAGGCGCCGAAGCGATCGACGTCGCCGTCGCACAAGCCCTTGAGGATCGCGCGGCTGGCGAAGCCGTAAGTGCCGAGACCAAAGAAGATCGGTCGGTCGAAGCCATCCTCCTTGGCGATCGCCGGATCGGTGCCGTGCGGGTTGCGGTCGCCCGAGAGGCGGAAGATCAGCGACTGACCGATCGGCAGCGGCAGCGAAACGGTGAGGTCTGGCTCGCGTTCGAGCTTTTCCCAGGGCAGGGCATCGGCCGGCTGGCGCGGACCGCCGAAGCCGCCCTGGCCGCGGACGAACAGGCCCATGCGCGTGGAGCCCAGCGGCTCGCCGGTGTCGGCGAGGGTGGCGTGGGTGTCCGACACGCAGAGCGCGCCCGAGCCTTTGTCGAACACGCCGACGAGCACCTGGCGAACTTCGACCGTGCCCGCCGCGGGGATCGAGCGGTGCAGGGTGACCGACTGCTCGCCGTGCAGCAGGCCTTCGGGATAGCCGTCCCATTCGCGCGCGGGGAAGCCGAGCTGCTTGATCCAGCCGCCGCCGGCCGAGGCCATCTGCGTCATGAAGGTCGGCACGACCTGCTGTTCGACGCCGCGCGTGTTCTCGGTGGTGAACTGCAGCTCGTCGAGCGGATCGCTGAGCCCGGCACCGACGCCGATCGCGTAGAGCAGCGTACGATCCGAGGTCCAGGAGAAGGTGCCCGCGGCGACCTCCTTGCCGACCAGTTCCTCCCAGGCCGCCACGATCAGGCGGCCGGCCGGCCGAGGCGCTGCGCCACGAGCGCGGTGACGTCGCGGCGCGAGACCTTGTTCGAATGGAGCAGCGGCACTTCGTCACGCTTGATCTGCACGTAGGCGCGCGGGACCTTGTAGCTCGACAACTGCTTGCGCAGCTTGCCTTCGATCTCGGCAAAGTCGAGCTCGACGGCCTCGTCGCGCGGCACCACGGCGGCGACGAGTAGCTGGCCGCGCTCAGGATCAGGCAGGCCGACGACATAGGCGTTGTGAATCCCATCGAGCGCCTGCATTTCCATCTCGACCTCGGCGGGCGCGACGTTGGAGCCGGCGGTCTTGATCATGTCTCCGTTGCGGCCGATGAAATGGACGCGGCTGCCGTCACGCAGGCACATGTCGCCCGTGTGGTAATAGCCGTCGGCGGTGTAGTAGACCGACTGCTCGACCTTGTGCAGTGAAGATGCCAGCGGATAGCCGCGCACCTGCATCTCGCCGATATTGCCGTCGCCGACCTCCTGGTCGTTCTCGTCGGCGATGCGGATCTCGTAGCCGTCGGCGAAGTGGTCCATCGGCGAACAGACCGGGCGGCCCGGCGCGCGCACTTCGTCACCGAAGGAATAGGGCCCGAGCGTCTCGCTCATGCCCAGGCCCCAGAATGGCGGCTTCTGGTTCTTGAGCATGGCCAGATCGTCGTCGGCCAGGGTCGAGCCCATGGCGATACGGCTGTTGCTCATCGTGCGCTCGGTGCAGGTGGTGGTGGCGCCGACTTCCCAGTTGGGCAGCAGCGACATCATCAGGCCGCCGACCCAGAACATCGGCAGGAAGGCGCTGTATTCCTTGCCGCGTTCCTGGCCGATCATGCCGCGCAGGTAATGCGTGCGGAACAGCACGGGGCCGTGGTGGTGCTTGACGCCCTTGGGCAGCGCCATCGAGCCCGAGGTGTAGATCTCGACCATCTGGTCGGTCGGGTGGACCTCGCTCTCGATCTCGCGGAGGAAGTCTTCGCCGATCGCAGCGCCTTCGGCGATCAGGCCGTCGAGCGTGCCGAAGCTCGCGGGCAGGCCCTCACCGGTCGAGGCCAGCCAGCGCAGGTAGGGGGTCTTGGTCAGGCGCAGCGCCGGGCCGCTCTCGCGCAGCTCGGGCAGCGCGTCGCACAGGCGCTCGACATAGTCGGTGTTGAGGAACTTGCGTTGGACGATCAGGCCCGAGACGTCCGACTGGCGCAGCACGCGCACCAGCTCGTTGGCGCGGATCATCGTGGAGATGGGAATAGCGATCGCGCCGATGCGCGCCGCGGCCGCGAGCATGATCGCGAAGCCCGGGCCGTTGCCGTAGATGAAGCCGACGCGCGCGCCCTTGCCGATGCCGCGCGCGATCAGGCCGCGGGCGATCTCTGCCGACTGGCGATCGAGGTCGTTGAAGCTCGCGGTCTCGTCGGGAATCGTCTCGCCGGTCAGCGTGACCGCGGGATCGTCGCCATAGGCTGCGGCCGCGGCGCGGATCAGTTGCGGAAAGGTCTTGGCTGCGCGCGGATCCGTCCAGACGTCGCTCTCAGTGCTCACCGTTCTCGTCCCTCTCGCCGCAGCATCGCGATTCGATGCCGTCGTTGCGCATCAGCACTAGCCCGTGAGGGCCGGGCGTCAATCGGGCGAGAGTGTCGAAATGGAGGATTTTTGTTCGATGAACGGAAACTTCCACCAGGCTGGCGCTTCCGCGACGCGATCGAGCGCCTTGGCGGCGGACTTGATCAGGCGCTTGCGGCTTGGGCCGTGCTGATCGAGCAGGGTGGCTAGCTGGGCGGCGAGCCCCGCTGCGGTGATCGGCTCCCTGCCGGCGAATAGCCGCGCGCCGTTGTCTTGCGCGACCGCGAGATCGTGGACGCTGCCGAGGCAGTCCTGGACCTTGCCGAGCGCCTTGGTGAAAGCGCGGCGATCCTTGGCGCTCTTCTTGTCCGAATAGAGCGCGCCGAAGAATTCGGCGGCGTAACGCAGCTTCTTGCCCTTGATCCGGAGCGCGTGGAGCGCCTCTTCGGACAGCTTGTCGAGCGCGGGGCTCTTGGTGAGCTTGCGTCGCCGACGGCCCAGCGTGCGCGCGGCGAATTCGCCCAGCGGCTCGGACGATTGCGGCACGTCGCGCTCGATCCATTCGGCGAAACCGATCAGGAGCTGCTGGAACGCGGCGGCCGATAGCGCCGCCTGGGCCTTGCGCGTCGCCCGCTTGCGTGCGGCGTGCAGGTGCTTGAGCAGGTCGGCGGTGTCGTCTTGCGGGTCCTGTTGGGCGGCTTCGACCCGTTCGATGAGGACGTGGAGATCGCGCGCCGGGCCGAGCGTATCGGCCGCCGCCTTCCACTCGGCGCGGAACACCGGGCTGCGCTCGTCGGCGACATGATCGCCGAACAGGCTGAAGGCCGCGCGCAGCCGGCGGATCGCGACGCGGCTCTGGTGCACGGCGTCGGGATCGCCGCTGGCCAGGACCTCGCGGTAGTTGCCGAGCAGCTGTGCCAGGCAATTCCAGGCGATCGCCTGGAAACCCTGGGTGACGGTCATGTCGGGCGTCAGCGCCACCTCGCTCGCGCGCGCCGCGGCGAAGGGCAGGCGCAGCGCCAGGACGTGACCGCGCTCGCCCTTGCTCTCGGTCGACCAGCCGAGCTCGGGCCCGAGCGGCAACTGTCCGGCCAGCGCGAAGAGGTCGGCAGCCGCTCCGCCGATCAGTTCGAGCTCGAGTTCGGAGATCGGCTGGCTGCGTCGGCCGGCCTCGACCGTTCCGGCATCGAACGCCGCCTCGATCGTCGAAGCGCCGAACTTGAGCCGCCGTGTCGTACGTTCGATGCGCGTGGTCGCCAGCGGGCGGAGCTTGGCCTCGCCCAGCAACGGTTCGATCAGTCTGCGCGCGGTCGCGGGGAAGGCCTGCGGATCGGGCGTCTCGCCATCGACCTTTGTGTTCCATTCGCCGCGGCGCAGGCTACCGCTGCCGTTCTTGAAGGTCTGCTCGCGCTTGACGCCAGCCTCGGGCATGGCCCCGGTCTCGCGGATCCGCAAGGTGGCCCCCTGCGCGTGGAGCGCGGCATCGGCGGTATCGAAATAGCGCGTGACCAGCGTCAATGGCTTGTCCTTACCGGCGAGCAGCGGATGGTCGCGCAGCTGCGCGAGCATGGCCGGCGAAGCTGCCAGCTTCAGTTCGGTTTCCTGGCCATCGGCCATGTGAATTCGCACCCCATCTGGCCGATGCCCCGGCCGCCTTGGAGACCCGATTGTCCCGATGCGCGCCTTAGGAGGCGCTCCCAGTCCGCCTCCACAGATAACCCATGTTGTCACGAAAGCGTAACAATGATGCGGAAGGCTTCATCGTATTGACTTGCGCGGCGTCCATTCTGCGCGCTGAATGTGCCCGTGGAGAGAGCCATGAAACCGTCGCTTCCGATCGCCGCAACCGTCGCGGCGCTGTTCCTTGCATCGTCCGTGCCCGCTTTCGCGCGAGCCGATCAGCTCGCGGTGACGCGCGTCGCGCCCGACAAGGTCAGCGTCACCTGGTCCGCCAAGGGCCAGGTCGACCTGTTCCAGGCCGATCGACCGGTGACCGACCCCGCCCAGGCCAAGCTGGTTTCGGCCGGAGATCGCGACGGCAAGCAGGAGGTCTCGGTCGATGTCGCGGCACGTCCCTATTTCCTCGTCCGCGACAAGGCCGACGGCAGCGTGGTCGACGTCGCCGAGCGGCTGGTGCCGCTCGATCAGGGATCGAACTTCCGCGACATCGGTGGCTATCGCACGGTCGACGGCAAGGCGGTCCGCTGGGGCCGAATCTACCGCTCGGGCGCTTCGGCGATGCTGACGCCGGGCGATCTCGCGCGGGTCCAGGCGCTGGGTCTCGCCGACATGGTCGATCTGCGATCGAGCGAGGAACGCGTGCTCGCGCCGACGAAGATCGAAGGCGTGCGCTATGCCGCAGTCGGCTATTCGATGCAGGAGATCCTGCGGATGACCATGCAGGGACCCTCGGGCGCGCTCTATGCGAACCTGCCCACCATGCTGAAGCCGCAACTGCGCATGGTCTTCGATCTGCTCAAGCGCCACGAGGGGCCGATCGCCTACAATTGCTCGGCCGGGCAGGACCGCACGGGCTTCACCACGGCGATGGTGCTGTCGGCGCTCGGCGTGCCGCGCGAGACGATCCTCGCCGACTATCACCTGTCGACGACCTATCGCCAGCCGCGCTGGGAAATGCCGCCGATCGACCTCGCCGCCCATCCCAACGATCCGGTCGCGCAGGTCTTTTCGCGTGGTGCCGCGGCCGGCGATCGCAAGCCGACGCCGCTCTACGACGCCGAGGGCAAGTCGCTGCTGCTCGGCTCCTTCGCCTCGATCGACGCGAAGTACGGTTCGGTCGAGGGCTACCTCGAAAAGGAGATCGGCGTGACCGCGGCCGATCTCGCCGCGCTGCGCGCCACCTATCTCGAATAGCCACCTATCTCGAATAAACCGTCATCGAAGCATAATCGGACTGCAAGCGGTGTGTCACAGCCGCTTGCTATCGAGGCCGAATGCAGCGGGACTTGTGTTCAGTCGTAGGCCAGCGTCGGTTGTCGCTGCGTCTCGTGCAGGACGAGCGGGAGCTCAACGCGGTCCAGCGGCTGCGCTGGCGCGTGTTCTACGCCGAGATGGGGGCGGATGCCGGGGCTCCCCGGCCCGAGCATCTCGACGCCGACGTCTACGATCCGCTCTGCGACCATCTGCTGGTGATCGACGAGGATGCATCCGCGGGAGAGCAGGTGGTCGGCACCTATCGCCTGCTGCGCGAGAGCGTCGCCAAGCGCAGCTTCGGTTTCTATTCGGCCGGCGAATTCGATCTCGCGCCGCTCGCGCATTTGGGCGGCTCGGGCGAACTGCTCGAACTCGGTCGCTCCTGCGTGCTGCCGCCCTATCGCACCAGCGGCACGATCTCGCTGCTGTGGCGCGGCATCGCCGACTATATCGCGCGGCACGACATCGCGCTGATGTTCGGCTGTGCTTCCTTCGCGGGGACGGACGTCGATGCCCACGCCGCGGCACTGTCCTATCTCCACCATCGCCATCTCGCGCCGGCCGAGTGCCGGCCGTCGGTGCTGCCGGGCAAGGGTGTGGCGATGGATCGGCTGGCGCCCGGTTCCTACGACGAACGCCGTGCGTTGATGGAACTGCCGCCGCTGGTGAAGGGCTACATGCGCGTCGGCGCGAAGTTCGGTGAGGGCGCCTATGTCGACCATGCCTTCAACACGATCGACGTCTGCGTGGTGATGCCCGTCGAGGCGATCGCCGACCGCTACGCCGCGCGTTTCAGCGCCGCCGCCTGAACCTCCACCAACCGCGCGGCAATGCGGCGGCGGCTCTCCTGGGCCGCGTGCTTGCGGTCATGCGGCGCGAAGCTCTCTTCGAACCAGACGTCGACGGTGATCCCGCCCGATGCCGCCAGCGCTAGGGCGTGCGGCAGTAGCGCGTCGTCGTCCACCCAGGCCACGGCGCGACGCTCGGCTGGAGACAGCGGCGCCCCGTCCGCGCGGCGATAGGCGATCGTCACCGGCTGGACGCGCGGCCAGCGCTCGCTGGCGGCGAAGAGCCCGCTGTGGAACGGCAGCACCACGTCGCCAAGCCCGGTGGTACCCTCGGCGAAGAGCACGAGGCTGTGGTCGGCCGGATAGGCGTTCATGTCGGCGGCCAGACGGTGCGTTGCGGTGCGGCTGTCGCGGGCGATGAACGGGCAGCCGTAGCGCCGTGTCAGCGCGCCGATGATCGGCCAGCCGGCGATCTCCGACTTGGCGACGAAGCCCGCGTCGAGCAGGCGGCCGAGAACGGCGATGTCGGTCCACGAGATGTGGTTCGCCACGGTCAATGCGCTGCCCGTCGCGTCCGGGGTGCCGTGGCAGCGCAGGCGCACGCCGAAGCCTGCGAGCAGCAGCTTCCAGGCCAGGCATTCGATCCGACGCGAGCGGATGCAGAGCCAGGGCAGGGCAAGGAGCAGCAGCGCCAGGACCGCCGCCACGGCGCGTGCCTGGCGGAGCGCGCGGTCAGGCAACGCGGCGCTCGCCCTGCACGATCCGCTCGTAGTCGGCGAAAAGCGCGGCGAAGTGATCGCGCATCGAGCGTGCATGCGGTGTGCAAGGCGGCTGCGACTGGCCGAGCAGCGCGAGGATCGCTTCGGCCGCGGCCAGGGCATTGCCCGCGCGGTAGGTGAGGCCGGCGCCGCCCTCGGCATGGTCGGCCGCGCCGCCCTCGTCGGGAACGATGACCGGCACGCCGCTGGCACGCGCTTCGGCCGGCGCCATGCCGAAGGTCTCCGAGGTGCCCGCGTGGATCAGCGCATCGGCGCTGGCGAGGATCGTGGCGAAGCGCGCGCGATCGCGCTCGGGTGCGAGCAGGCGGATGTGCGGGTTGCCGGCGATGTGCTTGGTCAGCCGCTTGGCTGCGCCGCCCTCGCCGAGCAGGACCAAGCCGATCGGCCGGGTCAGGCTGGCGCGCATGACCGCGTCGATCGCCACCGGCCAGCGCTTCTCCGCGCAGAACCGGCCGACGCCGATCAGCAGGTGCGCGTCTTCGGGCAGTTCGCAGAGCGCGAGCAGTTGGCGCCGCACTGCGGGATCGCGCCGCTGCGGCCCGAACAGCGCGGTGTCGACCCCCATCGGGTGCAGCGCCGTACCCGCGACCCCGCCGCGCGCGAGGCGGCTGCGCAGTTCGCGGCTGGCGCAGACGACGCGGTCGTAGTCGTGCCCGAGCGCGCGCATGTGCTGCCAGAGGAAGTCGATCCGGCGGTCGATCGTCTCGCGCCGTAGCCAGGGCTCGAGCCAGCGGTACGCGTAGACCGAGAACGGATCGTTGTGCATCACCAGCGCGCGCGGGACCTGGCCCTGCCAGCGGGCGACGTAGGACGGGCTGCGCCAGGGCGAGCCGACTTCGACGAAATCGGGTTCGAGCGCGTCGAGCGCGGCGTGCAGCGCGGGCTCGTCGCCGAAATACCAATACTTGCGATCGAACGCGAGCCGCGGCGAGGGGATCGTGACGATCCGTGCCATCGGCCCGCGCTCGATCACCGTATGTTCGTCACCGGGGGCGAGAATGACGATCTCGTGGCCGAGTTCGGGCCCGATCGCCAGCTTCTGTTCGACATAGGTTCGGACGCCGCCGCCGTGCGGCGAATAGAAGGCGCAGACGTCGACGATTTTCAACGCCGCCTCCAGGATTCGACCAGATCCGACGTGGCGAAGCTCGCGCCGACCACGAGATGGCCAGCGAGGACCAGTCCGCCCATCATCGCCAGCAGCGCCGCGACCTGCTCGTGATGGCCGAGCAGGACCACCGAGATGCCGGCGAAGACCACGTCCTTGTTGGGCACGAGCGGCAGGCGCGAGACCAGCATGCGCAGGGTCGAAAGCACCAGCCAGAGCCCGACCGCGACCTGCGGCAGGACCAGGTACCAGAGCAGCGCGCCGAGCCCGGTCTTGGTGGCGATGCGCGCCAGGTGCAGCGCGGCGATGAAGCGCAGCTCGCGCCCGGGCAGGGTGAAAAGCTTCTGGCGGAACAGCAGGATCACGAAGGAACTGACCAGCACCACGCCGAGCGAGACGAAGGTCGATTGCATGCCCAGGCCGATCTTGCCCGAGAAGACCAGCGGCCAGGCCACGGCCAGCATGACCAGGGTGGTGACGTTGCCGGTCAGCGCCGAGAGAATCGTCACGTCCTTGATCGCGCCGAACGGCGCTGCGGCAAGCTGTTGGCGCGCGCGCACCCAGGCGTAGAACTGCGCCTCGCCGAGATAGCCGAGCAGCAGTTCGTTCGAGACCATCTTGCGCATCAGCGCGCCGATGCCGGTGACCGGGATCTGCCAGAGGCGGCGATAGATGATCCATTCGCTGACCGGCCCGGCCAGGTACCAGACCGCGAAGACCGTCCAGAACAGCGGGCTCGTCGGGATCAGCGCGACGACGTGGCGCATGTCCATGTCGCGGAGCTGGGCGGCGACCGCGACGAGCAGCGCGAGCGAGACGAGAGCGCTGAACCAGGCCGCCAGGCGGCTGTTGCCGATGCCGTCGGCCTTATGCAGTTTCATATCCGGGCCTGCCGTCAGCTCGCCCGAAGCGAAGCTGTCTTTGTACATGGATCACGGCCCTTCGACTGCACGCGAGGCCCGCTCCTGCACCCCGGGTGTTACAGCCCGATGCCAGAGCGATGACGGTTTTGTTATGCCGACCCATCCCTTTGGCGGTCATCCGCGCGTCATCTGGCAGACCTAGTTCGTGCGACATGCACGAAGCCTTCGAGCCGCGCTGGTCGGTGGTCATCCCCGTCTACAACGAGCGCGATTTCCTGCCGCGGACCCTGTTGTCGCTGGCCGCGCAGACTGTGCCGTTTCGGCTGATCGTGGTCGACAACGGCTCGACCGACGGCTGCATCGCCGAGGCGCGGGCGCTGGCGGCCGAGCACGGGCTCGATGTAGAATTCCTCGACGAGCCGCAGCCGGGCCAGGTCCATGCGCTGGCGCGCGGGATCGCCGCCGCGCGCGGCGAGCTGATCGCGATCTGCGATGCCGACACTTGGTATCCGCCCGACTATCTGGCGCGCGCGACCGCGCTGTTCGACGCGCGCGGGCCCGATTGCGTCGCGGTGGCCGCCTGCAATCCGCCGACCGAACGCGGCTGGCGGGCGCGGCTGGCGATCTGGCACAAGGTCCTCGCAGGCCGGGTGCTGCCGTGGCAGAACCACACGAGCGGCGCCTGCCATTGTTTTCGCCTCGACGCGCTGCGCCGCGCCGGCGGCTACGACGCGCGGCTCTGGCCCTATGTGCTCAAGGACCACGAGCTGATGAACCGCGTGCTTCGGCTTGGCTCGCAGGCCTATGACCGCAGGCTTTGGTGTGTACCTTCGGACCGGCGCCGCGACCGCGGCGGCGTGCGTTGGACCCCGGGCGAGCGGCTGCTCTACCACGTCACCCCGTTCCGCTGGCAGGACCGGTTGTTCCACAGGATCCTGGCGCCGCGCTTTGCCGCGCGCGGTCTCGGCGATACCGTGCTACGCGCCCAGCCTTGGCAATCGATGAGTGAGTGACGAATGCGAAAACTGATGCTTCTCGCCCCGGCGGCCGTGCTGCTGACGGCGGCGGGTCCCGTGCCGCCCTACGAGCAGCGCGGGCGGCAGGATGCCGACTGCCGGGCGAACGAGCCGGGGCCGGCGCTGCGCGTCGAAGTGGTCGGCCTCAAGGATACGCGCGGCAGGCTGCGGCTCGAGCTCTATCCGGCGAACCAGCAGGACTATCTGGCCGACGACACCGATCTGATCGCCGCGGGCAAGGTGTTCAAGCGCATCGAGGTGCCGGTGCCGCACCAGCCCAATCCCGTGCTCTGCATCCGTGCGCCGCGGCCAGGCACTTATGCGATCGCCGTGGTTCACGATCGCGATTCGAACCGAAAGTTCAGCCCTTTCACCGACGGCGTCACTGCGACGGGCAATCAGCCGAACCTCGGCCGCAGCAAGCCGCGGCTTGCCAATTCTACCGTGCAGATCGGCCAGGGCGTGGCTCAGGCGCGCGCGACGATGCAGTATCTGCGCGGCTTCGGCTTCGCGCCTCTGTCCCGCTAAAGCCCGTGTCCCGCTAGCTTCGTTCGCTAGCCCAGGAGCCGCCGCGCCGCGGCGACGACATTCTCGACCAGCGCCGGCTTGTCGATGAACACGCTGTCGCTGACGTCGCGGCCAGGGGCGGGGGGATTGGCCGAGACGTAGATCACGCCGATCGCATCGTCGATGTCGCGCGCCTCGGCGGCGAGATCCCAGCCGGTGAGCATGCCGGTCAGACGGATGTCGGTGACGAGGAGGTCGATCCGCACGCCGCCGCCGTGGCTCGCACGCAGCACGTCGCGTGCGTCCTCGGCAGAAGCGGCCTCGACGATAAGGCAATGCTCGTCTTCGAAGGCTGTCGCTAGTTCCATGCGGACGAGCCATTCGTCCTCGACTATCAGAACCCTTCGGTTCGCGAGTCCCGTCACCTGTGCCCCCGGCCCTTCCGCCCTGTATCTTGCGGTCCTGAATCTTGTATTCGATAGGAAACCATCTGGGCGCTTGATCGTTCCCGAACCGGCGCGCAAATCAAAATGCGCTTGGGGGTCGCGGATGAACGATTTGTCGCAGGGCGGCGCAGACGCGTGTAACGATCCGGGGGTGATCGACATCAAACAGGAATCCGCCCTCGAGGCTGCGCTGCTCTTGGCCGCGATCGTCGAGAGTTCGGACGATGCGATCGTCTCCAAGCTGCTCGACGGCACGATCACGAGCTGGAACGGCGCGGCCGAGCGGCTGTTCGGCTATCGCCCGCAGGAAATCATCGGTCAGTCGATCCTGACGCTGATCCCCGACGATCGCCGCAGCGAGGAAACCGACATCATCGATCGCCTGCGTCGCGGCGAGCGGGTCGAGCATTTCGAGACGAAGCGCCGGCACAAGTCGGGCCGGCTCATCGACATTTCGTTGACGATCTCGCCGATCCGTCGGCCCGACGGCGCGATCGTCGGTGCTTCGAAGATCGCGCGCGACATCACCCAGAAGAAGCAGGCCGAAGAACTGCTCCATCGTCAGGCCGGCCGGCTCGAGATCCTCAACCGCGTCGCGCGCATCATCTCGCAGGATCTCGATCTCGAACGCATCGTCCAGGCCGTCACCGACGAGGCGACGGCGCTCAGCGGCGCGCAGTTCGGCGCCTTCTTTTACAACGTGCTCGACGCCGAGGGCGAAAGCTACGTGCTCTATGCGCTGTCGGGCGTCCCGCGCGAAGCCTTCGACAAGTTCGGCATGCCGCGCAACACCGCGGTTTTCGCGCCAACCTTCGAAGGCCGCGGCATCATCCGTTCGGCCGACATCCGCAAGGACCCGCGCTACGGCCTGAACACGCCGCACAAGGGCATGCCCGAGGGGCACTTGCCGGTGGTCTCGTACCTCGCCGTCCCGGTGATCTCCTCATCGGGCGAGGTGATCGGCGGGCTGTTCTTCGGCCATGCGGAGCCCGACCGCTTCGCCCCCGAAACCGAGGCGCTGATCGCTGCCATTGCCGGCCAGGCCGCGGTGGCGATCGACAATGCCCGGCTGCATAGCGCCGCGCAGACCGAGATCGTCAACCGCAAGGCGGCCGAAGACGCGCGAGAGCTGCTGCTGCACGAGGTCAAACATCGCGTGAAGAACACCCTGGCGACGATCCAGGCGCTGGCTTCGCAGACGCTCAAGGGCACGCCCCCGACCGAGAAGGAGGCTTTCATCAGCCGCCTGCACTCGCTGTCGGGCGCGCACGACCTGCTCACGCTCAGCGATTGGCAGGAGATCGGCATTGCCGCGCTCGCGCAGCGCTCGCTGGCGGCCTTCTCGGCCAAGGGCGCGCCGCGCGTGTTTTTCGAAGGGCCCGATGTCGGCCTCTCGGCCAACAAGGCACTGCTGCTGACGATGGTGCTGCACGAGCTCGGTACCAATGCGGTCAAGTATGGTGCGCTGTCGGTCGAGCAGGGGCAGGTGGCGATTACCTGGTGCCTGGCCGAGGCCGATCGGCCGACCTTGCGGCTCGAATGGTGCGAGAGCGGCGGCCCGCCGGTCGTGGCGCCGAGCCACCGCGGCTTCGGTTCGCGGATGATCGCCGCCGCGCTCCACGGTAGCGACGGTCATGTCGCCTTCGACTACCGCCCCGAGGGCCTGCTGCTGACGCTCGATCTGGTGGTTTAGGGGGGGCGAGCCCCGAGTTCCTCCCCTGCAAGGGGAGGTGGCATCCCGGAGGGATGACGGAGGGGTGTCACCGTCACCGAGAAGGTGACACCCCTCCACCACCAGCTACGCTGGCGGTCCCCCTCCCCTTACAGGGGAGGATCGCTTCATCGTCAGAACTTGACGCGGACCCCGCCATAGGCGGCGGCACCCGGCGTGGCGTAGCTGAACACCTCTTCGTAGTTCTCGTCGAACAGGTTCTCGACGCGGCCGAACAGCGTGATCGCGCCGGTCAGCTTGTATTCGGCGTTGAGGTTGACCAGCACGTAGTCGTCCAGGGTCACGTTGACCGGCACGAAGCTCGGATCGGTGAAGGCGACGTCCTGCTGGCGGCCGTTGTAGCGCACGGTCAGCGTGGCCGAGAGCTTGTCGTCGGCCGTCGTCCAGGTCGAGTTGAAGCTGGCGATGTGCTTGGCGCGGCGCACTTCGACCGTGCCGTTTTCGTCGGCGTCGAGCCAGGTATAGGTCGCGTCGATCCGCCACTGTGGCACGGGCTGGGCCGAGAGTGCCACTTCGATGCCGCGCTGGCGCGACTTGGTCGTGCGGTTGGCCGGCGTGGCGATGAAGGTCGGCGCGGGGAAGGTGGTGAAGATCTCGCCCTTCAGGCGGTTGTCGGACCAGGTCGCGCCGATCGTCGCCACCGTGCCGAACCGCTGCTCGAGCCCGGCTTCCCAGCCCTCGGACTTCTCGGGGCGCAGGTTCGGGTTGCCGATGTACTGGCCGTCGACGAAACCGTAGAGTTCGAAATAGCCGGGGTTCTTGACGCCCGTGCCATAGGCCGCGTGCACGCGGGTGTCGGTGGGCAGCGTGTAGGAGCCCTGGACACGCCAGGTCGTGGAATCGGCGAAGCGATTGTTCCAGTCCTGGCGGATCGAGGCGCCGAAGCTGGCGTTGTCGTCGACGGTCAGCTCGTATTGGCCGACCAGGCCGACATTGGTCGTGTTGCGCCGGCCGGTGAAGGCGAAGCCGCCGGGCGTGGTGTTCTGGAACTCCTCGCGCTCGACGTCGAGCGCGCCGGTCAGCTTGTGGACCACGACCTCGTCGCCGAAGCGCAGGCTCGATTCGAACGAGCCCTTGTAGCGGCGGCCGTTGCTGCCGCTGTCGCGCAGCGCGCCAGCATAGCCCTTGCGCGTGACGTCGGCGTACTGGCCGGTCAGGGCATTGACCCAGCGGCCGTCGAGCGCGGTCAGTTCGGCGCGCAGCAGGCCGTAGAGGCTTTCCTTGGTGGCGCGGGCGCCGGGGCTGTCGACGACATAGCCGAACAGCGGGCTGGCCGGGTTCTGCTCGGTGTTGGCGACGTCGTAGTCGTTCCACATGTAGCGGGCGACGCCGGTCAGCTTGAAGCTCTCGCTCGGCGTCCAGGCCAGCTTGACGTTCGCGCCAGCGGTTTCCGAGCCGACGTCGAGCTTGCCGTTGCGCGCCACGGGCGTGCCATCGGTGCGGTAGTAGCCGCCCGAGACGACGTAATCGAGCTGGTCGGTCGCACCGGCGAAGCGCGCGGCGCCGTCGAAGGTGTTGAACGAACCGCCCTCGGCGCGCGCGGTGAAGCCCGGGGCCTCGGCGCCGCTCAGGGTCAGGTAGTGGACCACGCCGCCGATCGCGTCGGAGCCGTAGAGCGAGCTCTGCTGGCCGCGCAGCACTTCGATGCGCACGTCTTGGTCGGCGATCAGGCCGTTGAAGTCGAATTCGCCGTTGAACGGATCGCTGGCCTCGATGCCGTCGATCAGCACCAGCGCGTGGTTGGCCTCGCTGCCGCGCAGGCGGATCTGGGTGAGGCCGCCGATCGCGCGGCTGACCGCCACGCCGGGGACGTCGCGCAGCACGTCGGAGACGACACGCGTCTGGCGCTGCTCGATCGCCTGGGCGTCGAGGACGGTAACCGAGGCGCCGAGGCGATCGGCGGCGATGCCCTCGTTCGAGCGCGAGGCGGTGACGACGATCGTCTCGCCTTCGGCATTGGTGGCGGGCTGACTCGGGTTCGAGCTGGCGAAAGCGGGCGTGGTCGCGGCGAGCGCGAGCAGCGAAACAAGAGTGGTCCTCATGGGTATTCTTCCCTCCGCGCCGGGCAACGAGGGCGGGGGCTGCCGGGGCGTTGATGCCCTCGACCGACGTGCCGGGCACGGACTGGCGCAATCGGCCCATCCCCGGCGCACCACAGCGGCCCCGCCGCTTGGTCGTCGCTCAGACGGAGAACCGTGCCGCGACCGATCCCTGGGCCGGGGCAAGAGCGACCATGCGCCGGCCGGTCTCCTGGCTTGCGGGTCACGGCACGATGCACGGCCTTCCCAAGCGTTTCGGCTCAGTGGCGGCTCCAGGGGGAGCCTCGTGCATCGCGCTATCCGCTCACAGTTGCAGGGACAGCCTCGGCTTGGGCGGGCCAAGAAACGCTTGGGTCCGCCTTACCGTGTTCCCGGATTAAGCCCCGTTGGGGCACCGGCGCGATCTTCGACGCGGTTTCCCGCGATCGGCGCGCGCCTTAGGCCGCTTCGCTGCCCGTGCCAACGTCGTGGGCTCCGTCTCGGAGCATTGATCCTGCCGGTGCGGTATAGGCGCCACACTTTACCGCCACCGGGAGCGGCAGCATCCTTCGCGGAAACAAGGAAGGCACATGCCATGCCGATGGGAGCCGAACTCGACCTGCCCTACCTGACGATGGAGGAGGACGCCTTCGCTGCCGATCCATTCCCGCACTTCGCCAGGGCACGGGCGCAGCACCCGTGGTTGGCGCGCTGGCAACTCGGCTATGTCGTCACCGACTACAAGGCGATGCGCGATCTATTCGCGCGCGAGGATCGCATGCGCATGATGTACGACGACATCGTCGCGATCATGGAGGCGGAGGATACGCCCTGGGGCGACTTCCAGCAGCGCCACATGCTGTCGATGGCAGGCGCGACGCACAAGCGCGTGCGCGATGTGCTGGCGCCGGCCTTTACGCCACGCCAGGCCAATGCGCACCGGCCGCTGATGCGCGAGGTGATTTCCGACCTGCTCGATGAATGGGCGCCGAAACGCGCGTTCGATTTCGAGGAATTCGCCTCCTACTTCCCGATCACGGTCATGTGCCGGCTGATCGGCGCTTCGCCCGACGTCATTCCCGGCCTGCGCTCGGCGATGGAGGCGATCGGGCTCTCGACCTCGATGGACAAGCGCTGGCTGCCGGCAATGCAGGAGGGCGTCGTCACGATGGAGCGCTTCGTCGACGGGCTGATCGCCGAGCGCCGTGCGGAGTCGCGCGAAGGTATGGAGCCAGACCTGCTCGACGTGCTGCTACGGAGCCAGGGGGGCGAGGCGAAAGAGGGCAGGCTCACCGATCGCGAACTGGCCGACCTGCTGATCTTCCTGTTCGTTGCCGGCTACGACACCTCGAAGAACATGCTGACCCTGACCTTGCGACTGCTGCTCGACCGGCCCGAGGTCTACCAGCGCTGTGCCGAAGACCATGCCTTCGCCCGCCAGGTGATCGAGGAGTCCTTCCGTTACGGCAGCACCACCTCGAACCAGCGCGTGCTTAACGAGGAAGTCGAATATCGCGACGTCGTGCTCGAGAAGGATGCGATCGTCTGGTTCCCGCTGAGTATCGCCGCGCACGACCCGCGCTATGCCGAAGCGGCCGATCGCTTCGATCACGAGCGCGAGCAGAAGAGCCCGCACATCGGCTTCGGCCTTGGCGCGCACATCTGCCTCGGCCAGTACATCGCCCGCGCGCAGATCCACGAAGGCCTGCACCTGATCGCCCAGCGCCTGCTGAATCCGCGCTCGCCGGGACCCGAGGGTTTTCGTCCGTTCCCCGGCACCTGGGGCCTGCGCGGGCTGCCGATCCAGTTCGACCTGCCCGGCGATTGAATAAAAACCAAGCGTTTGCTACACATCGATGATGATCGAGATTGCCGACCTCATCGACAGCACCGCGCTGATCGGCGATGCCCAGGCCTTGCGGCGGCGCTACCTCGACGACGGCGTGGTCTATCTGCGCGGGGTGATCGATCCCGAGCTGATCGCCTGGGGCCGCGAGAAGTACCGCGAAGCGCTCGCCGCCGAGGGGTTGATCGATCCCGCGGTTGAGGCACCGGTCTGGACTGGACGGAAGACCGAGACCTGGCGGCCCTGCGACGCGATCGGCACGACCGTCTGGCACGAGGTGGTCAAGCAGCCGCGGCTCAACCAGGTCATGCGCGACGTGCTGGCCGACGATCCGGTGTGGATCCCGATCGCCGCGCACCGTTCGGGCATGCCGACGGGGCCGATCGCGGAGGGGCAGGATCTGTTCGCCGGGCGTCACCAGGACGGTTTCTACAACGAGGGTATGCTGTTCACGATCTGCTGGATGCCGATCCGCGATGTCGACCGCGATCACGGCAGCTTCGCCGTGGCGCCGGGCACGCATCACCGCGGCAGTCTTCACGACACCACGCTCAAGGGCAATGCCATCCCGCGCGAAGCGATTGCCGACGACGCCTGGCGCTCGGCCGATTTCCGCGTCGGCGACGTGCTGATCTTCAACTACCTGACCGCGCACACGGCGCTGCCAAATCCCTCGAACGAGATCCGCATGTCGCTCGACGTGCGCGCGATTCCCGCCTCGGCACCGCAGCCGGTGATCGGTGCGGTCGAGCGGGTGGAGGCCCGTGACGTGACGATCCGCACCGAAGAGGGTGAACGCGTCACCGTCCACCTCTCCGAAGAGACCTTGATCCGCGACATGAACCCTTGGCCGCGCGTGCCGCTCGCCGAGGTCGAGAAGATCGCCTATCCGGGCGCGCACGTCATGGCGATGGCGCGGCCCGATCGCAGCGTCACCGTGCTGCGGCGCAATTTCTACTGAGCGCCGCGCAGCTTCAGGTCGAGCAGCGCGAGGGTCGAGGCCCAGGACAGCCGGTCCGCCAGCGGATCGTAGGCGCGGCCGTGTTTCGGATCGTCGGCTGCGGGGTCGGTGAAGGCGTGGTAGGCATTGGCATATTCGGCGATCTGCCAGTCGGCCTCGGCGGCGATCAGTTCGGCGCGCAGCGCGGCGACGTCGGTGGCGGGGACATGCGGATCGCGCCCGCCGGTGTGGACCGCGACATGGGCTTTGACCGCGCCCCTGGCCGCGGGTGCGCCCGTGGTGAGGATGCCGTGATAGCTGACGACCGCGCGCACGTCGCCGCCGCCGCGCGCGAATTCGAGAACACACATGCCGCCGAAGCAATAGCCGAGCGCGGCGATCCGATCGGCGGCCACCTCGGGCCGCGCCTTGAGCGCTTCGTGCCAGGCGCCCATGCGCGCGCGCAGGCGCTCTGAATTGCCCCAAAGCGGCGCGACGAAGCCGCCGACTACGCTCTCGTCCTCGCTGTAGACGCCGTCGCCGTACATATCGACCGCGAGCGCGACATAGCCTTCGCCGGCGAGGTCGGCGATCACCTGCCGCATGTGCGTGCCCAGACCGAAGGCGTTGTGCACCACCAGCACGGCGGGATGCGGCCCCGCGCCGGAGGGCAGTGCCAGTTCGCCGCGCAGGGCCCGACCTTCATGTTCGCAGATCACGATCTCGAATTCGCTCACGGACCCCATTTCCTCTCCGCCGGTAAGATTTCGTTTACCATGTAAGCCTAGCTAAAAGCCCATGGAAACTGCCAAAGCGCTCCCGCTCCCGATGCCCGGAATCATCACCCCCGCGAACGCGGTGAAACCGCCGGTCGTGGTTGATGAGACGCCGCCGTGGCTGATGGAAGAGACGACCCCGGTGCCGCGTCCGCGCAAGCCTGCGGTCGCAGTGGCTCGGGCGCGCAAGGCCGAGCCACTGCACTGGGGTGTGGTCGCGCTGACCGCCTTCACCGCGATCGGCGTGCTGTTCGGTTCGCATGGCCCCTCGCAATCCAAGGAACTGCTGCCGGTGATGATCAAGATCCCGGTGCGCTGAACCCTGCCGCTCAGGGATCGACGAAGTTCGCCGGCCGCTTCTCGGTCTGGCTCATCATCGCCTCGATCTGATTGCGCGTGCCGAGCAGTCGCTGCTGCTCGAAGCTTTCCGCGGCAAGAATGTCGTCGAGCGGCAGGTCGCCGCTGCGATTGAACAGCGATTTCGCTGCGCGCACCGCGCTGGGGCTACGTCGTGCGATGTCCTGCGCCAGCGCCACGGCTCGGGCCACGGGATTGGCGTCGACCACTGTCGCGAAACCGAATTCGAGCGCTTCTTCGCCCGAGAACTCGCGGTTGGTATAGGTCAGCTTGCGCAGCACGTCCTCGCGCACGCAGCCGCGCCACAGCGCGAAGCCGCCCATGTCGGGCACCAGCCCCCATTTCATTTCGAGCACGGCCATGCGCGTTTCGGGCGCGACGACGCGGATGTCGGCGCCGGCGGCGATCTGCAGTCCGCCGCCCATGCAGACGCCGTGGACCGCGGCGATCACCGGCACCGGCAGCTTGCGCCAGACCAGCGCAGCTTGCTGGAAGTGGTTGGCATTGCCGTGGGTGCGCTGGGTCAGCGGCAGGGCCTTGCCGCCGAGTGCGGCCTCGAAGGTCGCGAGATCGAGGCCGGCGCTGAACGCCTTGCCTTCGCCCGAGAGCACCACGCAGCGCAGCCCGGGCAGGTCGAACAGCGCCTGGCCGGCGGCGATCGGCGCTTCGAACATCGCGGGGTCGAGCGCATTGAGCTTGTCGCCGCGGGTCAGGGTGACGCGGGCGACACCGTCTTCGTCGACGAGGATGGCGACCCGGTCGCTGACGGGCAGGGGGTGGGTCATGGGCCGTGGTCTCCGATCGCTATCCCGTCGGGGCTGCCGACGATGAGATCATGCCAGCGCCGATCGATGATGGCCATCGGCACGGCCGCCGTTTCTGCTTCGCCTGCGACGGCCAGCATGTAGCCGCCGCCGGGCGCCGTGCGAACCAGGTCGCGCAACCCGGCGGCAGCCAGCTTGGCGCGCAGGCGGAAGATGTGGACCGCCAGGCTGTTGGTGTCGGGGACGTGGCCCAGCCGCCAGACCTCGCGCAGCAGCGTGCGCTTGCCGACGGGCTGACCCGGGCTATCGGCCAGTCGCCAGAGCAGCGCGAACTCGCGCGGATGCAGCGCCAGCGGACGATTGGCGACGATGCCGTCGCGCGTCAGCAGGTCCAGCCGCAGCGGTCCGATCGCGCGGCGGCCGGGCAGCATCTGCGCGTGTCCGGCAACCCTTGCCGCGCGCGCTTCGACTTCGGTCAGCGCGGGGGCTTCGCCGAGCACGTCGCCAAAGCCGAGGCCGAGCAGGCGCGCGCGCTCGCCGCTGTCGGCGACGCCGAGCAGCAGCACGCGATCATGACGCGGCCGGGGGTAACTGCGATGGAGCTGGGACCAGGCGTGCTCGTCCATGCCCGCGACATGCGCGAGCGCCACCGACTCGCCGGGTTCGGCGGCGGGCTCCGGCCGGGTCAGGTGCCAGCCGCAGCGCCGCAGATCCCAGGCGGCCGGGATTTCGGTTGCGCACAACCAGTGAAAGTGGCGCACTCCACGCCCCCATCGGCCTTATGTTCTTTGCTGTCCCGAGCCATGGCGCGTCGAATCGGCGCCATGACCGGGAAAGAACACCGCAAGTCGGATGCGTTAACAATACCGACGGGGGTGGGGTGCGGCCATCAGGCGGCCGAGCTGTTCACACCCATACTGGACAGGTAGCGCTTGATGTTGCGCGCGGCCTGGCGGAGGCGCTGCTCGTTCTCGACCATGGCGATGCGGACGAAGCCTTCGCCGTCCTCGCCATAGCCGACGCCGGGGGCGACGGCGACTTCGGCATGGGTCAGGAGCTGCTTGGAAAACTCCAACGATCCCATATCCTTAAGTGCCGGCGGCAGCGGTGCCCAGGCGAACATCGAGGCCTTGGGGGCAGGGATTTCCCAGCCCGCGCGACCGAAGGCCTCGACCATCACGTCGCGGCGCTTCTGGTAGAGGTTGCGGTTCATCTCGACGATGTCCTGCGGGCCGTTCAGCGCCGCGCAGGTGGCCGCCTGGATCGGCGTAAATGCTCCATAATCGAGGTAACTCTTCACGCGCTTGAGCGCGGCGATCAGCCGCTTGTTGCCCACGGCGAAGCCGACGCGCCAGCCGGCCATCGAGAAGGTCTTCGACATCGAGGTGAATTCGACCGCGACGTCCTTGGCGCCGGGCACCTGCAGGATCGAGACGGTCGGGTTGCCGTCGTAGTAGAGCTCCGAATAGGCGAGGTCGGACAGGATCCAGACCTTGTTCTCCTTGGCCCAGGCGACGAGGCGTTCGTAGAAGGCCAGGTCGACCGTCTCGGCGGTCGGGTTCGACGGATAGTTGACGATCAGGATCGACGGGCGCGGCACGGTGAAGGCCATCGCACGGTCGAGCGCACGCCAATAGTTCTCGTCGGGCGTCGTCGGCACCGAGCGGATCGTCGCGCCGGCGATGATGAAGCCGAAGGTGTGGATCGGGTAGCTCGGGTTCGGTGCGAGCACGACGTCGCCCGGCGCGGTGATCGCAGTCGCCATCGAGGCGAGGCCTTCCTTCGAACCCATGGTCATCACGACCTCGGTGTTGGGATCGAGATCGACGCCGAAGCGGCGGCCGTAATAGTTGGCCTGCGCCTTGCGCACGCCGGGGATGCCCGCCGAGGCCGAATAGCCGTGCGCATCGGCCTTCTGCGCGACTTCGCACAGCTTGTCGACGATGTGCGCGGGCGGCGGCAGGTCGGGATTGCCCATGCCGAGGTCGATGATGTCCCTACCGGCGGCGCGGGCTGCGGCTCGCATGTCATTCACTTCGGCGATGACATAGGGCGGCAGTCGCTTGATGCGGTAGAACTCGTCTTCCATGACTTCTGGCAATCCAGTTTCCATGCGGCGGAATTGCCGCAGGGAAACGCTCTAGGCGGATAAACGGGCGCTGGCAAATGGCTGTCGCCGGGCTATCTTGCAAAGCGGATGGAGAGGACTCGATTGTTTCCCGCGGGTCACACCACGGGGCTAGCGGAATGCCAAAAGGAGTCCTGTGGTCATGGCAGACAAGTCGCGTTCGGACGGGGGCGCGCCGGACATTTTCGCTGAACTTCTGCGCAGCCAGACCGAGGCGGCCTCGCAGGTGTTCGGCCAGCTCTTCGCGCCGGTTCTGCCCAAGGGCACGGCCGAGGCCGCGCCTCCGCCCTGGGGGGACGTGACCGAATCCCTGCAGGCGATGTGGGGGCAGTTCCAGAACGTGCCCGCGGCCGACTATGCCGATCCCGCGAAGTTGACCGGCTTGCTCGAATCCTGGCACCGTCAGGTGCCCTTCGCCGACCTCGATAACCAGAAGCGCCTCTGGGGCGATAGCCTCCAGCTCTGGCAGTCGGTGCTGGGCCAGTACGGCATCGGCCCGCTGACGCAGGACGACAGCCCCGACGGCGAAGCCAAGCTGCCGCGCAGCGACCGTCGCTTCGCCGATCCCAAGTGGCGTGAGCAGCCATTCTTCGCGCTGATCCACCAGGCCTATCTGCTGTTCGCCGAACAGGCCGAGGCTCTTGCCGACGGCGTCCAGGGGCTCGACCCCGCCCGGCAGCAGCAGCTCCGCTTCCTGACGCGCGCGATCGTCGACGCGCTGAGCCCGGCGAACTTCGCGCTGACGAACCCGCTCGCGCTCGAACGGGCGATCGAGACCCAGGGCGAGAGCCTGACCAGGGGGCTCGAGCACATGATGGCCGATCTCGGCCGCGGCCAGCTGACCCACACCGATCCCGAAGCCTTCAAGCTCGGCGAGAACATCGCGGTGACGCCGGGCAAGGTCGTCCACGAGACGCCGCTCTACCAGCTGATCCAGTACAGCCCGACGACCGACAAGGTCTTGGCGACGCCGCTGGTGATCTTCCCGCCGTGGATCAACCGCTTCTACATCCTCGATCTCAACCCGGCGAAGAGCTTCGTGCGCTGGGCGGTCGAGCAGGGCGTGACCGTGTTCATGGTATCGTGGAAGTCGGCCGACGCGAGCATGGCCGAGGTCGTTTGGGACGATTACGTCCGCGCGCAGATCGACGCGATCGACACCGTCCGCGACCGGCTCAAGGCGCCGTCGACGCATGTCATCGGCTATTGCGTCGCGGGCACGACGCTGGCCGCGACCCTAGCCGTGCTCGCGCGGCGCGGCGAGGCCGACAAGGTCAAGAGCGCGACCTTCTTCACCGCCCAGGTCGATTTCGCCGACCCCGGCGACCTCAAGCACTTCGTCGACGACCAGCAGATCGAGACGATCGGCACGCTCGCGCCAGAGGGTTTTCTGGATGGCCGCTATATGGCGGCAACCTTCAACCTGCTGCGCGGCAACGACCTGATCTGGTCCTACGTCACCAAGAACTACCTGATGGGCGAGGACTATCCGGCCTTCGACCTGCTCCACTGGAACGGCGACGTCACCAACCTGCCGGCCAAGTGGCATTGCGCCTATCTGCGCGACCTGTATCGCGACAACCGCCTGGTCGAGCCCGATGCGCTGAGCGCCGACGGCACCCCGATCGACCTGCGGCTGATCGCCACGCCGGCCTATATCCAGGCCGGGCGCGAGGATCACATCGCCCCGCCCGAGAGCGTCTGGAAGCTGACGCGCCAGCTCAAGGGCCCCTGGACCTTCCTGCTCGCCGGCTCGGGCCACATCGCCGGCGTGGTCAATCCGCCCAGCTCGAAGAAGTACGGCTTCTGGACCAACGACGCGCCGGGCGACACGCTCGAAGGCTTCATCGCCGGGGCACAGGAGCATCCGGGATCGTGGTGGCCGCACTGGCTCGGCTGGCTGCGCGGGCAAGACTCGGCGGAGGTCAAGGCCACCGGCAAGCGCGTTCCGGGCGCACGCGGCGACAAGGTCATCGAGGATGCCCCTGGGCGCTACGTCAAGACGCGGTGAGCCGTGGCGGGCTAGCGACGGTTATGTTGCTGCTATGTTGCACTGCACAATAATAGCTTGACCGGCTCGCTGCCGAGTTTATTGTGCAATGCAGCAGGGCTGTCGCGCGCCAGTGCGGGGCTCCTGTCGCATCAGCCGAGGATTCCTACCGCATGGCCGATTCAGACGAGACCAAAGCCGAAGCCTCGGCCGAGAAAGCCTACGCCGCCGCCTCCGAAGCCGTCGGCGAGAAGATCGCTCCCGAAAGTCCGCTCGAAACCGTCGCCGTGCCCGAACAGGTCGTGCCTGAAGCGGTTGCGCCTGCAGAGACGAGCATCGCTCCCGTCGAATTTCCGGCCAAGTCCAAGCGCGAACGCAAGCCGCGTCCGGCTGCAGTGGTCACGCCCGAGCCGGTCGAGGCCGCCGCGCCGCCGGCCCTCGTCAAATCGGCCGCCAAGCCGGCCCGTCCCCGCGCGCCCGCCAGCAAGACGATCCGCGCGACGAAATCGGTGGCCAAGCCCGCGCCGAAGCCGGCGATCAAGCGCGCTGCCGCCAAGGCTGCGGCGCCGAAACCGAAACCCGTTGTCGCGAAGACGGCCAAGCCTGCCAAGGCGCCGGTCCGTCCCGCTGTGAAGCCGAGCACCCCTTTCCTCGCCCAACTCAAGGAAATCCCCATGGACGTGACTGCATCGATCAAGGAAGCCGTCAACGGCGCTCAGGAAAAGGCCAAGGACGCCTTCGCCAAGACCAGCGCCGCCGCCAGCGAATACGGCGAATTCGCGAAGGGCAACGTCGAGGCTTTCGTCGAGTCGGGCAAGATCCTCGCCTCGGGCCTCCAGGAAATGGGCAACACCTTCGTCGCCGACAGCAAGGCGGCCTTCGAGACCGCCACCGCCGACGTGAAGGCCTTCGCCGCGATCAAGTCGCCGACCGACCTGTTCAAGCTGCAGACCGAACTGCTGCGTCGCAACTTCGACACGGCCGTGGCCTACAGCACGAAGACCGGCGAAGCCGTCGCCAAGCTGACCAACGACGCTTTCGCGCCGATCTCGGGCCGCGTCAGCCTTGCGGTCGAGAAGCTGAAGAAGGCCGCCTGATCCTCCGAACCCGCGCCTCGGCGCGCGGTTCGACGTAAAAAACGGACCGGGCGGCGCGTGGCCGGCCGGTCCGTTTTGCGTTTACCACCTTCGATGGCTTGTCGTTTGCCCCTGGCTTGCGATATTCTCCCGCGATGCATCACGATTTCGGCTTTCTTGATTCCCTCTCGCCGCTGCGCGTGCGCGCCGGCGATGACGACGATGCGGGCGGCAACGGCGATGCCGGCGGCCAGGACCAACTCGGTGTCGCCACCAAGACCCGCGCGAAGCCCAAGAAGCCGAGCCAGTTCAAGGTGCTGATGCTCAACGACGATTACACGCCGATGGAATTCGTCGTGATGTGCCTCAAGCGCTTCTTCAACATGGACCTCGAGCAGGCGACGCGCGTCATGCTCCACGTCCACCAGAAGGGCGTCGGCGTCTGCGGTATCTTCCCTTACGAGATCGCCGAGACCAAGGTTAACCAGGTGATGGATTTCGCCCGGCAGAACCAGCACCCGCTGCAGTGTACGCTCGAAAAGGCCTGACCCGACCGTTCCGGGCGCCGCTCGGCAGGCCCGTCTTGGCCTAAGATATTGGCACCGAAGGCGCAGTTCGCGCGTTTTGGCGCGATGGTACGGCTTTCCGCATGCAAAACCGCTTCCGCCCGCCGCCTGGCGGCGATAGGGGTTTTGCGCAAAGGCTCATCATCCCGGCCGACGGAATCGCCACACCCGTGAAATTCTTCACCGCCATTGACCGCTACATCTTCAAGTTGACCTTGATGCCGATGCTCGCGGTCTTCGCGATCGCGGCCTCGCTGCTGATGCTCGACAAGATGCTCAAGCTGTTCGACTTCGTCGCGGCCGAGGGCGGACCCGTGGGCGTCGTGTTCAAGATGCTGGCGAACATGCTGCCCGAATATGCCAGCCTGGCGATCCCGCTGGGGCTGATGCTCGGCGTGCTCTTCGCCTTCCGCAAGCTGGCCACGTCGAGCGAGCTCGACGTCATGCGCGCGGTCGGGCTCAGCTATACGCGGCTGCTGCGTGTGCCTTATCTGATGGCGCTGGTGCTCGTCGCGGTGAACTTCGCCAATGTCGGCTATCTCCAGCCGCTGGCGCGCTACTACTACGAGCAGCTCCAGTTCGAGCTGCGCTCGGGCGCGCTCGGAGCGGCGATCAAGGTGGGCGAGTTCACCACATTGCAGGACAAGATGGCGCTGCGCATCGAGCAGAGCCGCGACGAGGGCCGCCAGCTGATCGGCATCTTCGCGCGCCTCGCCGACGACAAAGGCCAGGTCCTGTCGATTTCTGCGCGCGAAGGGCGCTTCCTCGCGTTGCAGGGCCGGCCCGACACGATCATCCTGCGCCTCGTCCAGGGCCAGATCGTCCAGGAGGTACCGAACGAGACGCCGCGCGTGCTCAGCTTCACGCGCCACGACCTACCGATCGACCTGCCGGCGATCGAGCAGTTCCGCGCCCGCGGCGAGAAGGACCGCGAATATATCCTGCCCGAACTGCTCAAGATCGGCTGGAACGATACCCTGCCCGAGGACGTGAGGATCAAGAGCCAGGCGAGCTTCAATTACCGCATGGTCGAGGTCGTGATGATGCTGCTGGTGCCGCTGCTGGGTCTCGCCCTGGCGATCCCGCCCAAACGATCGAGCTCGGCACTCGGCATGTTCGTCTCGGTGGTGATGGTGACCGTCTACCACAAGATCAACGAGTACGGGCAGAATGTCGCCTCGCTCGGCCGGATCGACCCGACCCTGGCGCTGTGGGGACCTTTCGTGATCTTCGCCGCGCTGATCGTGTGGATGTACTGGCGCGTCGCCTATGTCCCCGGCGGCCAAGCCATCGGCTGGCTCGAGACCGGATCGCAGAAGCTGGTCAAGCGCGTCCAGGCGCTGATCAAGCGGCGTCAGCGACAGGCGGCCTGAGGAACATGGTGCAGCTCGATTTCTTCCCCTCGCGAACCCTGACGCTCTATCTCGCGCGGCTGTTCATCACGCGCGTGCTCGGCGTGCTGCTGATGCTCGTGCTGGTCCTGCAGATGCTCGACCTGCTCAGCGAGAGCGGCAAGATCCTCGAATACCAGGGCAACGGCCAGGCGCAGCTCTGGACCTACGTGACCCTGCGCGCGCCGCAGCTGATGGCGCGCTTCCTGCCCTATTCGGTGCTGCTGGCGACGATCGTCACGCTGTTCACCCTGAACCAGAACAGCGAGGTCATCGCGATGAAGGCGGCGGGGCTGTCGGCGCATCAGGTGCTGGCGCCGCTGTTCCTCACCGCGATCGTCGTCGCGGGCCTCAGCTTCGCGTTCAACGAGCGCGTGGTGACCCGCGCCAATGCCACGCTCAAGGTCTGGCAGAGCGCCAACTATGGCCCGTTGCCCAAGGACTCGGGGGTGCGCAGCAACGTCTACGTGCGCGACGGCGCGAACATCCTGATGGCGGGGACGGTGACCGGCACGGGGCGCGACATGGTGCTCCAGAACGTGTCCTGGTACCGCCGCGACGCGCAGGGGATGGTGGTCGAGCAATTGCGCGGGCCGCGCGCCACTTTCGTCGGCCCGGGCTGGCGACTGGAAAATCCGGTGCGCTTCGACGTGAAGACGACGATGACCCAGACGCTCGCCTCGCAGGTCATCGCGCAGAGCGTCGAGCCCGGTCAGATCGCGATCAGCGCGGTCGATGCCGATGCGCAGAGTCTGTTCGAACTGTCGGATTCGATCGCCGATCTGCGCGCCGCCGGACGCCGCACGACCGAGCTCGAGGGCAAGTGGTGGCACAAGATTTCGGGACCGCTGTCCTCGGTGCTGATGCCGCTGCTCGGTGCGCTCGCGGCCTTCGGTCTCGCGCGTTCGGGTCAGGTATTGATCCGCGCGATCATGGGCATGGCGCTGGGCTTCACCTATTTCGTCATCGACAACGCCGCGCTCGCGATGGGCAATTTCGGCGGCTACCCGCCGCTGGTCGCAGCCTGGGCGCCGTTCCTGCTGTTCGCGCTGATCGGCGAGACCGTGCTCATCCGCACCGAGGAATAGGCGCTGTCCTTGCTTCCGCCGTGAGGCGGGCGGATTCTAGCCGTCAGGCGGCCTTGCGTCCCATCGTGCTGCGCACCAGCCGCGCCATCAGCGGCCACAGGCCGGTATAGCTGGCCTTGTGATAGGTCCCGTCGAGGTCGAAATGCGCCGATATCCGGCGGTGCGCCTCGGCCAGCGAGTGGTAGGGCATCGACGGCAGCAGGTGGTGCGTGGCGTGATAGCGCAGGCCGACGGGCGCCCACAGCTCGGCGATCGGGCCCGGCGGCGGGACGTCGACCGAATCGAGGAACTGCGCGGTCACCGTCATCGGCTCACCCTCGTTGACCCAGAGGTGCGCGACGAGCGTACGGATCTGGTTCAGCAGCGCGGTGGCCGCGACGACGGCGATCGCGATCAGCAGCGGTCGCCAGCCCCAGGCCCAGGAGGCGGCGATCACGGCAATCGCCCAAGTGCTGGCGCCCAGCTCCAGCCAGAAGACCCGTCGCGCGAAGGCACCTTCGGGCGGACGGCGGCGAAAGGCGGGGTTGATCGCCAGCGCCGAGGCGCTTTCCCACACGCGTTTGCGCAGCGCCGGAAAGATCGCACCCAGCGGCACCAGCAGCGCCGATCGCAGCAGCAGACCGGGCGGCAGCAGGATGGCCAGCAGCGCGAAGGTCGGCAGCGAGGCCGGCTTCATCCGCGCGAGCGGCAGGTATTCGGGATCGTCCAGGGTGCCGTAGCGGGTGCGGGCATGATGCAGCGTATGCACGCCCTCGTACATGAACGAGGGGGTGAGCAGCGGGATACCGACCAGCAGGTTCCAGCCCAGGCGAAAGCCGGGCAGGGCGTCCTTGTGGATGTGGGTCAGCTCGTGGATGAACAGCAGCGCGCGGTACAGCGCCAGCGCCGAGATCAGCCCGGCGGCGGTCGCCGCCCAGGGATTGTCCAGCAGGATCGCCGCCGCCAGCGCGGCATAGCCGAGCGCGGCCGAGCCCAGCATGTCGGTCCAGTAGATGGCGGGACGCGCCTCGGCGATGTCGCGGGTCAGCTCGACCGCAGCCCGGAGCATCGGCATGTCGTCGGCAATGCGCGACGAGCTTTCATCTGTCTTGGGGCTGGTCTCGATCGCTTGGTATGCCGTCATTCAATCAGTTCCGGTGGGTCCTAGGGCCTGTCGGGATTGAGCACGTACCCACTCTTTGCGCCGAAATTGCGGCCCGGCTGGAATTCGCTGCCGGGATGGTCCACAACGCAGGCCAATGCAAGGGCCAAGGGGCAAAGGCGCAGCTCGCCCGCTTCCGCGTGCCTCGATCGCAACAGAGAAAGTGATATAGTGGCCTCTGCCGAAGTTTCCATCCTCCCGGTGACCACCAAGGCCGATCGCAAGGCGTTCATCGATCTTGCCTATCGGCTCAATGCGAGCGATCCGCACTGGGTCCCGCCGCTGCGCGCCGACGTCGAGGAACTGCTCAACCCCGCGAAGAACCCGTTCTTCGAGCATGCCGAAGTCCAGCTGTTCCTCGCCTACCGCGGCGGCCAGGTGGTAGGCCGGATCTCGGCGCATTTTGACCGGCTGGCCTGGACCCTGCCGCCCGAGCAGGGGATGGGGCCGGGCACCGGCAACTGGGGCCTGTTCGAGGCCGAGGACGAGGCGGTCGCCGCCGCGCTGATCGAGACCGCCGAGGAATGGCTGCACCAGCAGGGCATGACGCGCGTGCTCGCGCCGATCAGCCTGTCGATCTGGGACGAGCCGGGCCTGCTGGTGAAGGGGTTCGATCACGATCCGGTGATCATGATGGGCCACCATTCGCCGCGCTATCGCGCCTGGATCGAGGCACGCGGCTATGGCCATGCCAAGTCGCTGCTGACCTACGACCTGCCGATCGCCGACGGTTTCCCGCCGCTGATCAACCGCATCGTCGCCTCGGGCGAGAAGAACCCGCGCATCCGTATCCGCCGCGCCGACAAAAGCCGCTTCAAGGAAGAGGCCGAACTGGTCTTCCACATCCTCAACGATGCCTGGTCGCAGAACTGGGGTTTCGTGCCGATCACCCAGCGCGAGATCGACTACGTCGCCAAGAAGATGAAGCCGATTATCCGCGAGGACCTGCTGATGATCGCCGAGGTCGACGGCGAGCCGGTCGCCTTCATGCTGACCTTCCCCGACCTCAACCGCGTGATCAAGCCGTTCGGCGGCAAGCTGTTCCCGTTCAACTTCATCAAGCTGTTGCTCTGGGCGCGCAAGCCGGTGTCCGACCGGATGCGCGTACCGCTGATGGGCGTGGTCAAGAAGCTGCAGTCGTCGCGCCTCGCCAGCCAGCTCGCCTTCATGATGATCGAATACATCCGCCGCGAGGCGGTGTCCGAACTCGGCGCCAAGACCGCGGAGATCGGCTGGATCCTCGACGACAATCAGGGGATGATCGCGATCGCCGATGCGATCGACAGCAAGGTCAACCGCGAATACGTGATCTACCAGAAGGGGTTGTAGGACCGCCGCCGTCAGCCCTCTCTTTTGGTTCGTCATCCCCGCGAAGGCGGGGATCCATCACCGATGCTGGCGATAAAAGGCGTCGGTGCGAGGGGGCGGAACCTTGGGAGATGGATCCCCGCCTTCGCGGGGATGACGAAAAGTAGGTAGTAGTGGCGGTCGGCCTACTGCACCGGCTCTGCGGCGATAGACGGCGCCGCCGCCGGTGCCGGGGCTTCGCTGGCCGTGCCGGCTTCCTCTTCACCCGCGGCGGCAGCAGCGCCGCTCGCCGTCCCCTTGCCGCCCTTGCCCGCGGCCTCGGTCGGGGGCGGGGCCAGCGGCGGTTTCGACTGTAGCGTGTCGTAAGGCAGCATCGCATCGCTGGCCGAGCCGGGCAGGATCTCGCCCTGGGCCGTGGCGGCCTCGGGCGTCTTCTTCTCGCCCTGGCAGGCGGCGAGCGCGAGCGGGATCAGGCACAGCGCGGCGCGAACGACGGCAGGGCGCAAAGGCGGTTTCATTCGGCGGCCTCACAGGAATCGGAAGGGCAGGGCTTGTCGAGCGCGGCGAGGAAGTTCCCCGCTTCGGCCAGCAGGGCTTCGTCCCAGGTCGCCTGATCGACGGTCACGCCCAGCCGCTCGAGGCTGGTCACGCCGTATTCGGCGATCCCGCAAGGGACGATGCCGTTGAAGTGCGACAGGTCGGGCGCGAGGTTCACCGCGAAGCCGTGCATCGTCACCCATTTGCGGATGCGCACGCCGATCGCGCCGATCTTCGCCTCGCGGCCGTCGATGTCCTGGGTCCAGATGCCGATGCGGCCCTCGCTGCGGAAGGCTTCGACCCCGAAGCGCGCGAGCGCGGCGATCACCCAGCCTTCCATCGCGTGGACGAAGCCGCGTGCGTCGCGCGCGCGCTTCTTGAGATCGAGCAGGACATAGCCGATGCGCTGGCCTGGGCCGTGGTAGGTGTAGCGCCCGCCGCGCCCGGCCGAGACCACCTCGAACCGCGGATCGAGCAGTTCGGGCGCCGCGGCGCTGGTGCCGGCGGTGTAGACGGGCGGGTGTTCGAGCAGCCAGATCAGCTCGCGCGCGCTGCCTTCGGCGATCGCCGCATTGCGCTCGGTCATCTCGTCCAGCGCCGTGCGATAGAGCACCAGCGCCCGATCGACGCGCAGTTCGATATCGCCGGGAAGCTCGCCGGGGAATCTCTCAGTCATCGCGCGTTGCGTGGCGGCATTTGCTGCGGTTATCAAGGGGACATGACAACGAAGTTCGACGGCAACCTCGCCTGGAAGCAGGCCTCCTCCGCTCTCGCGGCCAATCGCGAGCTGCTGCTCGCGCTGGCCGGGGTGTTCTTCCTGCTGCCCAGCCTTGCCTTTGCGCTGTTCCTGCCGCAGCCCGAGCCCACGCCGGGGGCGGGCCCCGAGCAGATGGTGGCGGCGATGCAGGGCTATTACCTGTCGGTCTTTCCCTACATGCTCGGCACGGCGCTGATCCAGGCGACGGGCACGCTCGCCGTGCTGACCCTGTTCACCGATCGCACGCGGCCCACCGTCGGCCAGGCCATCAAACTTGGGCTCGGCGGCCTGCTCAGCTACCTGGCGGCGCAATTGCTGCTCGGTATCGGCCTCGGTGTGGTCGGTAGCCTGGTGCTGGGTCTGGGGGCGCTGACGGGCTCGCAGGTGCTGGTCGGTCTGCTGATCGTCGCGCTGCTGGTCGGCGTACTCTATGTCGCGGTGAAGACCTCGCTGGTCGCGCCGATCGTCGCGGTCGAGCGCGAGCGCAATCCGGTCTCGGCGCTGCGGCGCTCGTGGCGGCTGACGCGCGGCAATTCGGTGCGCGTGGCGCTGTTCTACCTGCTGTTCCTCGTCGCCTTCGGGCTGATCTTCATCGTCGCGATGGCGCTGGTCGGTATCGTCCTGGCGCTGGTTGCCTCGGGCAGCACGGCGACGACGATCGCCGCAGTCGTGTCCTCGGCTGTGGGTGCGGTGATGACGGTCTATTTCGTGGCGATTCTCGCCGCGGTCCACCGCCAGCTTGCCGGCCCGTCAGCCGAACGCGTCAGCGCGCCGTTTGAGTGAGGTAGAGGACGTCGCGCTCAGGCGTCGGCGTCTTCGTCCTTCCAGCCCCAGAACAGGAAGGCCGGCGGCACGTTCCAGTATTCCATGCCGTTGTCGATGCGGCGGAAGTGGCGTTCCATGAAGGCGCGCGCGCGGGCGGTGAACTGGTAGACCAGGAAGGCGCCGCCGGGCCGCAGGATGCGCCAGGTGCCCGCGGCGATCGCCGGGCCGACCCCGTCGGGCAGCGTCGAGAAGGGCAGGCCCGAGAGCACGTAGTCGGCATGGTCGTGCCCGTGCGACAGGACGATGTCCTCGACGTCGGCGGCCGAGCCGAGCACCGCGGTGAAGCGGCTGTCGGTGATCGTCTTGCGCAGGTAGTCGATGAACAGCGGGTTGGTGTCGATCACGATCAGCGCACCATCACGGCGCAGCCGGTCGAGCACCGGGCGGCAGAAGGTGCCGACGCCGGGACCATATTCGACGAAAAGCTTGCACTCGTCCCAGTCCACCGGTGCGAGCATCTTGGCGATCGTGCGGTCGGACGAGGGGATGATCGAGCCGACCATCACCGGGTTGCGTACGAAGCCTTCGAAGAACACGCCCCAAGGCCCGAAGAATTGCTTCACCCGGCGCTTGAGCTTCTGCGGCAGCGCCTCTTCGGCATACTGTCTGGTGGTCATGCGGGAGACGGGCCTTGCTTATGTGGCAGTTCGATGTCGTGTTTCGGGTATCCCGATTTGCCCGGCCAATGCAAGCCGGGCCAGACGGGCGTCACAGGATTTCCAGAACCTTGTCCTGCGGACGGCACAGGCGAGCGCCTTTGTCGGTTTCGACGAGCGGGCGCTCGATCAGCTTGGGTTCGGCGGCCATGGCGGCGAGCACGGTCGCGTCGTCGGCCTGCGGCAGGCCGCGTTCCTCGGCGTCGGTGCCCTTGAGGCGCAGGCCCTGCTGCGGGGTGATGCCCGCGTCGCGGTAGACTTGGGCCAGCTTCTCGGCGCTCGGCGGGGTCTTCAGGTATTCGACGACGGTGACCTCGACGCCCGGCGTTTCCTCGAGGATCGCCAAGGTCTTGCGCGAGGTGCCGCAGCCGGGGTTGTGCCAGATCGTCGCTTTCATGGGGTATTCTCCTTATTCGGTGTCAACGCCGGCACCGCGCGTCGCGCGGCGGCCGGGCGGATGTTCGGGGCGGGGGCGGCGCTCACGACTTCGAGCCCGCGCGCCATGCGACCGGCGCGCTGGATCGCGCGGACCAGCCGCGGATAGACGCCGCAGCGGCACAGGTTGGTGATCGCCGCCTTGATATCGGCCTCGCTCGGATCGGCGTTGCGCGACAGCAGGCCGGCGGCGGCCATGACGATGCCCGGCGTGCAGAAGCCGCACTGGATCGCCTGTTCGGCGACGAGCGCCTGCTGGACGGGATGCGAGCGATCTTCCGAAAGCCCCTCGACCGTCACCACGACGCGCCCCTCGGCCTCGCCGAGCGTGATCAGGCACGATCGCGTGGCCTCGCCGTCGACCAGCACCGTGCAGGCGCCGCAATCGCCGACGCCGCAGCCGTATTTGGTGCCCGTGAGATTGGCCGCGTCGCGCAGCGCCCAGAGCAGCGGGGTCTGCGGATCCAAGCGGAACTCGACCGGACGCGCGTTGACGGTGAGGGCGGGCATCGGCCTTACTTAACGCGTACCTTGACGCCTGCCCATAGCGTACGCGGCACGCCGACATCGATTGATCCGGCCTGGTTGCGCGTGACGATCTCGGTGTCGGTCAGGTTCTCGCCCCGCAGGACCAGACTGAACGGGCCGGTGACGGGCAGCTCGACATAGGCATCGAGCGTGGTCGCGGCGCGCAGGGAATCGACCTGGAGATCGTCCTCGAACTGCGCGCCGACGTGACGCAGGGTAGTCGAGAAGGTCCAGCCCGGCTGCGGCCGCCAGGCCAGGGTGGCGCTGGCCGCGACCTTGGGGGTCTGCGCCGGACGCAAGCCGTCGAGCGCTGCCTGGGCGCCGCTTGTCTGGACCTCGGCATCGGTCAAAGCCAGCGAACCGTCGAGGCTCACGGTGCCGAAGCGCAGCGCCGCGCCGAATTCGAGGCCCTTCGCGCGCACCGCGCCGACGTTCTGCCGCTGGCGCGTGTTGGTCGCGATGGTGACATTGGCGATCGCGTTCTCGACCTTGTTGTAGAAGGCCGTGACCGAGAGCGTGACCGCGGGCGAAGGCGTGAAGTCGATCCCGACGTCGACGCCGCGCAGATCCTCGTTGCGTAGCGCGGCATTGGCCTGGGTGGTCACGGGGAAGACCACGAAAGGCCGGTAGAGCTCGTTGACCGTGGGCATGCGGATGCCGCTGTAGCCGGCCGCGCGCAGCGCCAGCCCGCCGCCGGCGTTCCATACGGCACCGCCGCGCAACGAGGTGTCCCAGCCCTGGCGATCGCCGAACAGGTTGTTGGTGGTGACCACGCCGGCCGGGCTCGTCTCGCGCAGGAAGCCCTCGCGGATCGTCCAGCGGTCGGCACGCAGGCCCGCGGTCAGCACCACGGGGCCCAGCGTCCAGTCGTCCTCGACGAACAGGCCCACGTCGGTGTTGCGCCCGCCCGCGCGGCGGCGGACGGTGACCGCGCCGGTCGTCGCGTTGTAGCCTTCCTCCTGCAGTTCGGCATCGCCCACGCGCAGGTCGGCGCCGAACCGGAGGACGTGGGCGTCGCCCACGGGCGGCCGTAGCTCGATCTTGCCACCGAGCCCGGTCGAGGGCGTGCGCCGCTGGTCGAGCGTCTTGCGGAAGGCGGTCGAGCTGATCACGACGTTCGAGAAGTCGCGCGCCTGGACATAGGCGAGCACGTCGAACTGCCAGTCGCCGCGGCCGACCAGGCGGATCGAGGCGTCCTGGCCGCTGGCGCTGGTCGTCGCACCGGCGAAGCGCAGCACGCGGTTGTCCTCGAACAGCAGGCCGCGCGCCTGGACCTCGATGTCGTCGGTCAGCGGCGCAACCATGCGGACCGATGTCGACCAGCTGTCGTACTTGGCCTTGACGCTGGCGGGCACGCGCTGGCCCTTGGGCGTGGTCCAGAAGCCCTGGCCGCGATCCCAGCGGCCCGAGACCACGGCGAAGCCCTGGCCGAGCTCGGGCGCGAGCGTACCCGAGAGCGTGGTCTCGCCGCGATCGTCGACCAGCGCCTCGCCCGAGAACAGGCCGAGCTCCTGGGCATTGGCGCTGGTCAGTTCGATCGTGCCGGCGACCGCGCCCGAACCGAAGGCGCCCGAGCCGCCGCCGCGCGTGACGCGCACCGCGCCGAGCCGTTCGGGGGCGATCGCCGAGAGCGGGATATAGCCGAACATCGGATCGGCCATCGGCACGCCGTCGAGCAGGACCAGCGCGCGGCTGGTGGCATTGCCGCCGAGCGCGCGCAGGGTCACGCCCTGCGCCGAGGGGTTCGACGAACGGCTGTCCGAGCGGCGGAACTGCTGGAAGCCCGCGACCGACGACAACAGGTCCTCGATGCGGCCCGAGGCGGTCGAATTGATCCGCTCGCGGTCGATGCGCACGACGTCGTAGGCGGGCGTCGCCGGCGTTTCCGCGAGCCCGCGGCCGGTGACGACGATGGGTTCGTCCTCCGCCAGCGCAACGGTGGGCGCCAGCAGGCATCCGGCGAGTGCCGGTGCGATCCAATAGTGGGCACGGATCATAGCGTCGCGGAATCCTTCAGGCGCGTAGCGATCTCGCGCATCTCCGGCGCCAGCGGATACATGTGCTGGTACTGGAGGATCTGCTTGCCGACGAGCGCGAGACGTCCGGCGAAGCCCGGCACCGAGTTGGGCTTCATCAGCGGCGTGTTGTAGGGCGGCACGTCGGCCGACTGGAACTCGAAGGCGGCCGAGACGCGCGGCTTGGTCTCGCGCGGGCTGCCGTGCGAGCCCCAGTGGAGCACGGCCTGGTTCCACATCAGGATCGAACCCGCCTGCGCCGGCAGCGCACGGACGTCCTGGTAGGCGAACTTCCACTCGCCGTTCTGCGGCGTGTTGTAGGTCGGGTCGCGATCGGCAGGGACCATGTACATGCAGCCGTTGAGCGTGGTCGCATCGGACAGCGGCAGCCAGACGGTCAGCGAGGTCGGCGAGCCGTCGGCGCGCAAGGTCGGCTGGACCTTGTCGCGGTGCGGTTTCCAGCCGCTGTCGTCGCGGCGCGGATCGACGAACCAGACCCAGAAATCGGGCATGCGCAGATAGCCGGGGCCGAGGATCGGCTCGATCAACTGGTGCAGCTTGATGAACAGCGCCCAGAACTCGTCGTAGAGGAAGGCGAAGGGGACGGGGATGCCCTGTGCGTCGAGCTTGGCGACCAGCGCGACCATCTCTTCGAGCGGCAGGTTCCAGCCCACCGGCGGCAGCTGGAAATAGCCTTCCTTGCGCATCAGTCCCTGCAGGGTCTGCTTGATCGCGTCGTCGACCGCGAAAAGTTGCAGAGAGGCGAGGAAATCGACGTCCTCGATCCGTAAGGTCGGCGCCAGTTCGCGCCAGAATTCGGGGCTGGACCACTCATCGCTTCTCGGGACACTTGCCGTGGTAGCCATTCTTCACCTTGTCCGATCGCGGCCGCCGAGCTGCCGGTGCGTGTTTCGCGCCCGATTTCCACGCATCGCGCACCAAAGGCAAGCCTCGATCGGCGCGCCGGCGGCCGCAGGTTTGACACGAGCGCGTTTCAAATATATGATACACTATATATCACAATGGGATGGCTCTCCATGACCACCGAAAGCGCAACCGCTTGTCCCGTTCTGCACAACCGCGACGATCGCAAGTCCGCGGAGCTCGCCGATGCCGAGGCGCGGCCCGAAGCGGGCTTCGCGCCGATCCACCAGTTCGGCTTCGCGCGCGACATCATGCGCAGCGCCGCGGTGCGGCAGGGCATGGAGGTCGACTATTTCAAGGACAAGGAGCCGAGCAAGGTTCCGGTGATCTTCCTCGATGGCGAGGTCCACAAGAAGCGCCGCGCCCAGTTGGCGCGCTATTTCACGCCCAAGGCGATCGCCGGGCGTCACCGCCAGGTGATGGATCGTACCACGGCCGAGGTCATGGGCGAGCTGCGCCGCGCGGGCCGCGGTCAGCTCGACGTGATGAGCCTGCGGCTCGCCTGCGACGTCGCGGCCGAGATCGTCGGGCTGACCAACACCGATGCCGCGGCCATGTCGAACCGGCTGCGCAAGAAGTTCACCGCCAGCGGCAAGCGCAAGCGGGCTGGGTTGCTGGGGCGCTTGGGCGCGCTCGAGGATACGCTGCGCACGATCTGGTTCTTCAAGCGCGACGTCGTCCCGGCGATCCGCCATCGCCAGACGCACGACTGCGACGACGTGATCTCGTTCCTCGTGCGCGAGGGTTTCTCCGATCAGGAGATCCTGGTCGAATGCATGACCTATGCGACCGCGGGCATGATCACCACGCGCGAGTTCATCGTCATGGTGGCCTGGCACCTGCTCGAGAACGAGGCCCTGCGCCGCCAGTTCCTCGACGGCGGCGAGGAGGTCCAGTTTGCGATCCTAGACGAGATCCTGCGGATCGATCCGGTCGCCGCCTATGTCTACCGCAAGGCTGAGGAGGACCTCGTCACCTCGGACGGACGCCAGGTGAAGGCGGGCGAGCAGTTCCTCGTCGACATTCGCAACATCAACGTCGACGAGGCGGCGACGGGCGCCTGTCCTTTCGCGATCGACGCCGAGCGTTCGAAGCGCGAGCGCATGCCCTCGAACTGGCTGAGCTTCGGCGACGGCCCGCACCGCTGCCCCGGCGCGCAGGTGGCGATGCACGAGACGCGGGTGTTCATCGACGCATTGCTGCGCGTGCCGGGCATCCGCCTCGCCCGCAAGCCGACGATGGGCTGGATCGAGGACATCAACGGCTACGAACTCCACGGCGCGATCGTCGAGTGCGATCGCGCCTGAGGACGGTCACCCCATCGTCACGCCGCCGTTGACGTAGAGGTTCTGGCCGCTGACGAAGCGGCTGGCCTCGGAGGCGAGGTAGAGCATGGCATAGGCGATGTCGCTGGGCTCGCCGATGATGCCGAGCGGCGCGGCACCGCGGCGCAGGCGCAGGGCTTCCTCGCGCTTGGCCTCGTCGAGGCTGCCGTCGGGCTTGCGGTAGGACCAGGTCGCCAGCGTGGTCTCGACGAAGCCCGGCGAGACCGTGTTGGCGCGAATGCCAAAGGCGCCCATTTCCTTGGCGACGTTGCGCGTGATCGCGGAGACGCCCGACTTGGTCATGGCATAGACCGACATGCCCGGCGGGGCGGAAATCGCGCCGGTCGAGGAGATGTTGATGATCGAGCCGCCGCCGGTCTCCTTCATCGCCCGCGCGGCTGCCTGGCTGCCCCAGAACACGCCCTTGAGATTGATCGCCACGACCTTCTCGAGCAGGTCCTCGGTCACGTCGAGGAAGGGACAGGGGCCGGCCGTGCCCGCGACATTGGCCCAGACGTCGATCCGGCCGTGCAGTTCGAGCGCCTTGGCCGCGAGCGCGTCGATGTCGGCCTTGCGGCTGACGTCGGTGTGCAAGGTCGTCGCGGCGGACCCGATCAGCCGCGCGGTTTCGGCGAGGCCCGCCTCGTCGACGTCGCCGATCACCAGCTTGGCGCCGGCCTCGGCGAAGGTCTGCGCCGCCTGCCGGCCGATCCCCGCCGCCGCCCCGGTCACCACCGCCACGCGGCCTTCGAGGCTGAATTCGTCCATCAGTGCCATCGTCTTCTCCCAAGTCCTTGCCCGCCGCTTATGGGCCCAGGTGCAGGCGCCGGGCAAAGAGGCGCCGGCACTTCCATATTTACGGCAATCGGGACGAGCTCCCGTTGTCGAACCGCGGCGGCGAAACCATATCGCGCGGGCCAACCTGCGGAGGGTAATTCATGAGCTTCCAACTTTACGACGCTTCGGCGCCGGTCTTCGTCGCATCGCTGCGCAACATGAGCGCCTGGCTCGACAAGGCCGCGGCCGAGAAGGACGAACGCCTGCTGATCGACGCGCGGCTCGCGCCCGACATGCGGCCGCTGTCCGCGCAGTTCCAGATGGCCTCGGACAGCGCCAAGAACGCCATGGCGCGGCTGGCCGGGATCGAGGCGCCGTCGATGCCCGATACCGAAGCGAGCTTCGCCGAACTCCGCGATCGCTGCGCGCGCACGATCGCCTTCGTCGAGAGCGTCGACGCCGCAGCGGTCAACGCCGGCGAGGACCGCGAGGTGACGCTGAAGTTCCCCAACGGCATGGGCTATGCCTTCACCGGTCGCGCCTATTTGACCGGCTTCGCGCTGCCGAACTTCTTCTTCCACGTCACCACGGCCTACGCGATCCTGCGCGCGCAGGGCGTGACGATCGGCAAGCCCGATTTCCTCCAGCACCTCGGCCCGCCGAACATCACCGCGGGCTGAGGCGCCGGTGGCCAATCAGCCCCCCATGAAGGCGGGGCTGATCGCGCCGGTGAAGACGCCGCTGGCGAAGCCCTGGTCGGTGTAGAGGAACGATCCCGTCACCGCGCCGCACAGCGGGCTGTTGATCAGGATCAGCGGCCAGGCCTGCTCCTCGGCCGTGGCCATGCGGCCCAGCGAGGGGAAGGGCCAGGCGGCGATGAACTCGTCGGTCATGATGTCCTTCGAGGCATCGACGAAGGCGGTCTTGGTCGGGCAGGGGCCGATCGCGTTGAGGCGGATGCGGCGCGTGTTGCCGAGCTCGACCGCCTTGTTCTGCACCCAGATCACCAGCATTTCCTTCGAGCTGGTATAGCCGTCGCGAACTCGGCTGGTGGGATCGGCCTCGCACCAGGCATAGGCCTCGTCGGGGTCGGAGATCGCCAGCATTTCCAGGCTCTGCGCCAGGTTCTTCTGCCAGCCCATCGCCGCGTCCGAGCTGATCAGCGCGATGCCCGCGCCGTCGCGCACCGAAGGCAGCACACTTTCGACGAACAGCCGCGTGCCGATGTAGTTGACGCGCATGCAGTACATCGGCCCCTTGATGTGCGGCGGCAGGCCGGCGCAGGGGAAGACGAAGTCGATCGGGCCGACGTCGGCGAGGCCCGCCGCGGTGGCGCGGACCTGGTCGAAGTCCGACAGGTCGCACTGGCGAAAGCTCGCGTGCGGCACCTTGGGCTGCTGGATGTCGACGATGTGCACCTTGGCGCCGAGTTCGCCGAGGATTCGCGCGACCTGCTCGCCCATGCCCGAGGCGCCGCCGGTGACGACGATCGTCTTGTCCTTGTAGCCTAGGCCCTGGCCCAGCCCGTCGAGATTGCTCATTGTCCTCTCCTCATTGTCCGTAAGCTGTGAAAACCGGTCGTCCGTCGACCTCGCGCAGGTGGCCGACATGCGGCGCCACGAAATGCGCGGGGATCACCAGCGCGCCCGTTGCGACGAAGCGATCGATCAGCCGCCGTCGCGTGACCAAGGTCTGCGCGAAGTCGTCGCAGGTGCCGGCGTCGATCTCGGGGTGGATCAGCTCGATCGGGTGATGGAACACGTCGCCGGTAAACCAGGCCTCTTCGCCCGCCGAAGCCAAGTGCACGACCGAATGGCCGAGCGTGTGGCCATAGGCGGGCCGCGTCTCGAGGCTCGGCGAGATGCGGTGGTTCTCGCCCACCGCGTCGACCAGCCCGGCCTCGATCACCGGCTGGACGCTGGCGGCGAAGATGCCGGCGTTCTCGGGTACGTGCTGGTAGCCGGGCAGATCGGGGTTCCAGCGATCGAGCTCGCGCTGGGCGAGCAGGTAGCGTGCGTTCGGAAAGGTCGGCACGAAACGGCCGTCGCGCAGGCTTGTGTTCCAGCCGCAGTGATCCGAATGGAGATGCGTGCAGAACACATGATCGACATCCTCGGGCCGGATGCCGGTGGCGGCGAAGCGCTCGATGAACGGCGTGTCGAGGTTGTCGAACAGCGCGAAGTGCGGCAGCTGGCGGCCGTTGCCGACGCAGGGATCGATGACCACGACCCGCCCGTCGACCACGACGATCCAGCTCTGCACGACCATGTCCCAGGTGCCGTCGGGATTGGCCCATTGCGGATAGAGCCAGTCGGCATTGCGCGCGACCAGGTCCTCGCCGAACATCGCCAGGGGCATCGGCGCGGTCATTTCCTCGATCCGATGGATCGTCGCCTCGCCGACGGTGAACCTGTTCATCGCGCGCTCCTCAGGGAATCGTCCGGCCCTCGGCCTCGATCTCGGCGAAGGCTTCGAGGATAGCGTGCTTGGCCGTGTTGGCGATGGGGAAGCCGCCGTAGAACACGGCCGAGTAGAAGATCTCCTCGAACTCCTGGCGGGTCAGACCGTTGGCCAGGCCCATGCGGACATGGGCCTTGATCTCCTCGGGCTGGCGCAGGCCGATCAGGATGCCGAGCACGGTGAAGCTGCGCAGCTTGCGCGGCAGCTGCTCTTCGCGCGTCCACAGCTCGCCATAGGGCAGGTCGAGCGTCCACTTGGCCTGGAGCGGGCCGAAGGTCTCGCGGTTCTCGCCCAGCGCCTCGACGTCTTCGGTCATCGCCCGGCCGAAGCCCTCGGCGAAGATCGCGTGGCGCGGGTCCCCGCCGGCGGTCACTTGGCCGCGGCCTCGTCGAGGTCCTTGAACGCGGCCAGCATCGCCGCCTTGGCGGTGTTGGCGATGGGGAAGCCGCAATAGGGCAGCGCCGAGTAGAACACCTCCTCGATCTCCTGCCGGGTCAGCCCGTTCGCGAGGCCCATCTTGGTGTGGTAGCGGATCTCTTCGAAGCTCCTCAGGCCGATCATCATGCCCAGCACGGCGAGGCTGCGGTCGCGCCGGGCCATCTGCTCCTCGCGCGTCCAGACCTGGCCGAACGGCCATTCCATCGACCATTGCGCCTGGAGCACGCCGAAGCCTTCGCCGCCCTCGACGTGGTCGCGCAGGCCCTGCGCCTGCTCGGGGCCATAGACCTCCTCGAAGACCTTGATGCCCTTCTCGAAATTCTCGTTCATCGACTCATCCTACCTTGGTCACGGCGCCGCCATTGGCGGACGAAGCGCGCATCGCGTCAAGGATCTGCATCGAGGCGAGGCCGTCGCGGAAGGTCGGCACGGGAACGGCAGAAGGCGAGGGCTTGCCCTCGATGCCCGCGTGCAGCGCCTCGCAGAAGCGGGTGAACGGCCCGATCTCGAAGTGCGACATGCGCCGCGCGCCTTCTTCAGCGGGCGGTGCGGGCGGCAGTTCGAGGTCGGGCGTGACTGCCAGCTCGCGCGTGCCCTGCTTGTCGGCGACGAAGACCTTGCCGGCCTCGGTCCAGACCGTGCCCTTGGTACCGGCGCAGCGCCACAAGGTCGCCGAAGGGCCCCAGGCGCCCGCGGTCTGCTGCATCGAACCTTCGACCCCGCTCTTCATGCGGAAGCGCATCGAATAGGAATCCTCGACATCGGCCTTGCGGTCCGAGGTCAGGAACAGGTTGGCGCTGACGTCCTCGAATTCGCCGAGCCAGGCGCGGATCTGGTCCATCAGGTGTGAGCCGCCGGCGCCGAGCCAGCCGCCGCCCGATGCCTTGTCGAACCACCACTTGGGCAGCGGCGTCTCGGGATCGGCGCAGAACGGGATGAACTGGTCCATCACCAGGAAGCGCGGATCGCCGATCATGCCCTCGGCGATGGCGCGGCCGAACAGCGCGCGATCGGGCAGCCAGCGGAACTCGTGCGCGACCATGTGGAACACGCCGGCCTTCTCGGCGGCATCGAGCATGGCCTGGCCTTCGGCGGCGTCGAAGGCGAAGGGCTTTTCGCAGACGACGTGGCAGCCGTGGGCGATGGCCTTGAGCGTCAGCGCCGCATGGGTGCTCGGCGGCGTCGCGATGGTCACCACCTTGGCGCTCGTCGCCGTGATCGCCTCGTCGAGGTCGGTGAAATGGCGTGCGATGCCGTTCTGCGCGGCGCGCTTGGCCAGCTTCTCGGGGGTGTTGCCGACCAGGCCGACGACCTCGAAGCCGGTCGCGCGCAAGGCGGGCACGTGGATACGGCAGCCGAAGCCGGTGCCGACCACGAGTGCGGGGATGGGGGCGGTCATTGTGGGTCTCCCAATTCGTATCAGCCCGTCCTCCCCGCGAAAGCGGGGACCTTTGGCCGGTGTGTCTCCGCGATCTCGGACAAGACCGAGAGAGGTCCCCGCTTTCGCGGGGATGACGGTTTTCCTTACGGCCTGTTCCTCACATCACGACGTGGACCTTGGTCTCGTCGTTCGGTCCGCGCAGCTTTTGCATCGTTCCGGCCAGGTCCGCGAGCGGCACGGTGTTCGTAACGATCGCCTTAGGATCGCAGTGGCCCTTGTCCATCTGGTCGGCGATGTAGAGGAACTCCTTCATCGAATAGCCGACCGCGAACTGGATCGAGGCGCACTTGTAGCTGGCGAGGCCCGGGATCACCGGATCGGGCGCGGTGCAGAAGCCGAGGCTGACCACCTTGCCGAACTGGCCGACGTGCATGACCGACTTCATCAGCATGCCCTCGGCGCCGACGCATTCGAACACGATCTGCGGGCTGCCGCCGAGCGCCTCGATCACCTCGCCGATCTCGTTGTCGCCATAGGCGATGAAGGCGTCAGCGCCCATTTCGAGGCTCAGGTCCTTGCGCCGCGACGATCGCGACATGGCGACGATCTTGCCCGCGCCGAGGCGCCGCGCCCAATAGATCGCATAGAGCGCGACGGTGCCGCCGCCGAGCACGAGCACGCGGTCGCCGGGCTGGATCTGCGCGAGCTTCACGCCGTAGAGGCTGATCGCTAGCGGCTCGATCAAGGCGCCGTCCTCCATCGACAGCACCGAGGGCAGCCGCGTGGCGACGCTGATAGGCACGCGTGCCAGTTCGGCGAAGCCGGCCATGGCCGAGCCGGGGCTGGCGTTGCACAACACGTTATTGCCATGGCCGCGGCACGACTGGCATTCGCCGCAAGCGACCGAGGGCAGCACGGCGATGCGCTCGCCGACCTGGAAGCTCGTCACCTCCTTGCCGACCTCGACGATTTCGCCGGCATATTCGTGGCCGAACTGCACGCCCGCGCCGAAGTCCCACATGCCGCCCTTGGTCATCGACAGGTCGGTGCCGCAGATGCCGCAGCGCGCGACCTTGATGATGAGGTCGTTCGGCCCGGGTTCGGGATTGGGCAGGTCCTCGATCGTGATCGCCCCGCCCTGTCCGGCATAGATCGCGGCCTTCATGCCTTCTTCTCCAGCAGATCGAAGCGCTGGACGTAGTCGCCGAAGGGCTCGCGTGCCTGTTCTTCGGTCATGCCGTAGTCCTTGATGCTGTAGCGGTGCGCGCCGCGCGCCAGTTCGGGCTTCTCCTCGATCCGCTGAGCCATGGCCGCGCGGGTGTCGTCGGGGATGTCCATGTCGATGAAGGCGTAGATCCGTTCGAGCACGCCCATCGGATCGCGGTGGAAATCGGCGTGGACCACGTCGAGCACCTGGCCCGGATGCTGCTCGCGCACCTTGTCGCAGCGGCGCACGGCGTCGGACCAGACGTCGACCTCGCGCACCAGCATGTTCTCGGCGCGCTGGTCGTAGCGGCCTTCTTCGTAGATCGGGTGCAGGTTCATCAGCAGCGAGACCAGGCTGGGGATCGCCTTGGCCGGATCGCGGTGGGTCTGGATCACCTTGGCGTCGGGATAGACCGCGAACAGCAGGTCGAGGTTCTCGATGTGCCCGGGATTCTTGAGCAGCCAGCGCTTGTCGGGATCGTTCATGCCGATCAGCTGCACGCACTTGTAGTAATAGTCGTAAGCAGCGCGCTCGTCCTGGTGGCGCTGCCAGGCGTCATAGGTGGCCGAGGACCAAGAGCACGACAGGATGTTCGAATTGAAGCTTTGATAGAGGAGCATGCAGCATTCGTGCACCTCCTCGGCGGCGATGTGGTGCGCGGCGCGCTTCTGCGGTGCGGCGGCATAGCGCGCTTCGATCACCGCCATCGACTTCTGGAATTCGGGATAGCTCGCCCAGGTGTCGAGCGGCGGGCGCGGCATCGGGCTGTCGAGCAGCCAGGTCTGCAGCCCCTGGAAGCGCGGATCGACCGCCATCAGCCGGTGCAGCGCGGTGGTGCCCGTGCGCGGCACGCCGGTGATGACCACGGGACTGACGATCGGCTTCGTATCGAAGCCCGGGTTTGCCTTCATCGCCTTGACCGCGTGGGCGCGGCCCTTGAGGACGTGGACCACCTGGCCCCAGGCAGCGCGGTGGCCGTGCTCGGTGAAGCGCGGGTCGTAGTCCATCGACTGGAGGAAGACCTTGAGGCCGGGCAGGTAGTCTGCCGGGCCGAAGTCGTCGCTGCCGACCTCGCGCGCGACGAGCTCGTGGAGCTGGTCCGCAGCGTGGCGGAACTGGGCGGGGGGATCGTAGGTCAGGTCCATGTGGTCAGGTCCCTCATTGGTTTCTTAGATCCTCCCCCAGCGGGGGAGGGGGACCAGCCGAAGGCTGGTGGAGGGGGAGCGGCAGCAGAACGAGGTTGCGTTTGCTCGTGCCCCCTCCGTCAGTCGCTGCGCGACTGCCACCTCCCCCGGAGGGGGAGGTTCAGCCCTTGCATCACACATCGGGCATGCCCCCCAGCGCCGGGCCGCCGTTCACGCCGATGGTCTGGCCGGTGATGTAGGAGGCGGCGTCGCTGGCGAAGAAGACGATCATGTTGGCCATCTCGTCGGGTGTACCCGTGCGGCGCAGCGGGATCGCCTTGCCCATCTCGTCCGGCTCGAGCCCCGCGACCTGCCAGGCGTCGAGCACGCGTGGGCTGGCGATCGCGCCGGCGGCGACACAGTTCACGCGCACGCCGTGCTTGCCCCATTCGGCGGCGGTCACGCGGGTGAACATCTGCAAGGCCGCCTTGGCCGCCGAATAGTGCGCGCCGCCGCGCACGCCGTTCTCGCCCGCGCCCGAGGATATGTTGACGATCGCGCCGCTCTTCTGCGCGATCATGTGCTTGCCGACCTCGCGCGTGGCGACATAGGCCGAGCGCATGTTGAGATCGAAGATCGAATCCCAGCCCTTGCTCGGGATCGTCTCGAGCGGGCCCATGCGCGTGCCGCCGGCGTTGTTGACCAGCACGTCGATGCGGCCGAATTCGTCGACCGTGCGCTCGACCAACGCGATCACGGCATCCTCGTTCTTGACGTCGGTCGGCACGGCCAGGCAGCGCTGGCCGCTCTCCGCGGCGATCCGTGCGGCGGCCGCTTCGAGCTCGTCGACGGTGCGGCTGCAGATGACCACGGAGGCGCCGAGCTTCGCCAGCTGCAGCGCGGTGGCATAGCCGATGCCCGTGGCGCCGCCGGTGATGATGGCGACGCGGCCGGTGAAGTCGAGCTGGTCGCGGATCACCACCGGCGCCTCCGCTGGCAGGCGCGGACGCGCGTGCGCAGCTCCTGGTCGCGTTCCTCGGGGGTGACGACGGGCGTGTCGGCGGGCAGGTGGTCGCGCAGCTCGGCCAGCTTCACGCGCTTGATCGTCGGCAGCGGCTCGCTGTCGCAATCGTACCAGCGGCCGTAGATGCCGCCCTCGGTGAAGCCCGCAGGGTCGAGCCAGTTGGGCACGCCGGGGTCCTCGAGCGCGATCACCGCGCGGAACTTGCCGTCGGACGACAGCTTGGCCATCGCGCCGTTGGTGCTCGACAGGCGGTAGACGTATTCGAGCGCGTTGAAATAGGGGTCGTTGAGCTGGATGTTCCAATAGGGCGCATGCGCCGGAATCTCGGTCTCGACGATCAGCGCCTCGTCGGGATCGAACTGGAAGTTCGCCGGCCAGTAGACCTGCTTGACCAGTGCGCCCTGCATGCGGATCGGTTCGAACACGTTCCAGCCGACGCGCTCCATCACCCCGTTCTGCATGGCGAAGTAGAGATTGGTCTTGCGCTTGGGGAACTTCGCCATCTCGCGGATCTTGTCGAGGATCTGCTCGGGGGTGAGGCGCGGCTTGGGCGGCACCGGGCTCAGGCATTCGATCGACAGCTCGGGATCGGTCTCGCCCGCCCAGTCGTAGCGGCGATAGCGCAGGTACATCGCCCCGGCCTGGGGATCGATCTGCGCCCACTTGCCGGTATAGCCTTCGGGCCGCTCGGCGCTGAACACCACCTCGAAGTCCTCGCCGAGTGCGAGGCCGAGGTCGGTGTCGTCGTAGTCGTTGTGCGCGTTGGGGCGCGGCATCTCGTCGACCGTGCCCGACATCTTGCCCTGGATCGTGAACGACAGGATCTTGCAGGTGCCGCGGTTGCCCGAGACGCGGTAGACAAGGTCGCCGCGGATCGGGGTGAAGACGTAGATGTCGTCGGGGTTGGGCTGGAGCGTGTAGACCGGGTTCCACAGCGGCCCCCAGTCGGGATGCTCGGGCGTGGCGTGGAAATACATGAAATAGGCGAACGACAGGCTCGTCATCGTCTGGCGGTAGAGATCGGCGCGATAAGCCGGATCCTCGGGCCGCCAGGTCTGCGCGAGGTTGTCCACCGCGCCTTCGAGGTCCGCCAGATAGGGCAGGATCGCCCGCTCGATCTCCAAACTCATCGCACTCTCCCGCACCCGGTCCTGCCGGGATTCGTCATTAGATAGTATACGCTATCTTTTATCTGGCAAGCGCGGAATGATCAGACCGACCAACTCTCCCGCGCGTTGAGCAGTTCGGGATCGAAACCGGCGAGACGCTTGTAGTCCGCCGAGATCGCCGCGCGCTCGTCGACCGGCAGCAGCGCACCGAGATCGGCCGCCGGATCAGCCGCGCGCTGGCGTGCGAGTTCGAGGACCTTGTCGGGCCCCTGCGCGCGGTTGCCGAGGACGATGCGGCTGGTCGGCTCGCGCCGGGCCGCTTCGTAAGCGGCGAGGCCGGCGGCGGGATCGGCGCCCTTGGCCAGGTGCCAGGCGAGCGCGCGTGCATCGATGATCCCCTGGGTCGCGCCGTTCGAGCCGATCGGGTACATCGGATGGGCAGCGTCGCCGGCGAGGGTCACGCGGCCGAACGACCAGCGCGGCCGCGGATCGCGATCGACCATCGGGAATTCGAAGACTTCGCCGCTGGCCGCGAGGATCGCGGGCACGTCCGTGCCTTCCCAAGCCCAGCCGGCGAACCGCGGGAGCAGCATGGCCTTGTCGGCCGCGCGATTCCAATCCTCGAACGGCTCCGCGCCCGGTTCGCCGGTGCGCAAGTCGCAGACCCAGTTGAGCAGGATCGTCTCGCCCTCGCGCCGGATCGGATAGGCGATGAACTTCTGGTCGGCGTGGCCGACCCAGAGCATGCGCGGGCCGAAGCGTCCGGCGGGCAGGCGCGTGGTGCCACGGAACAGCGAGACGCCGTTCCACTTGGGCCGCCCCTCATGCGGATAGAGCTGGCGGCGGACGACCGAATGGATGCCGTCGGCACCGATCGCGACATCGGCGCGGACCTGGCCGCCGCCGCGGAAATCGAGCCGCACGTCCTCGACCTCTTCGGCAAAGCGCTCAAGCGGCTGGCCGGTGCGGATAGCCTGGCTGCCCAGTCGCTCGACCACTTTGTCGCGCAGGAACAGTTGCAGCGCGCCGCGGTGGATCGCCACCTGCGGCCAGCGATAGCCGGCGGGCAGCCCGCGCGCCTCGCTCCACACCGCGCGGCCGTCGGCCATGTGGTAGTCGAGCCCTTCGATCGCGACGCCGATTTCCGTGAGTTCATCGAGCAGGCCCAGTTCGGCCAGTTCGCGCACCGCATGCGGCAGCAGGTTGATGCCGACGCCGAGCGGACGCAATTCGGCCACCGCCTCGTAGACCGTCGGGCGGAAGCCTGCGGCATGGAGACTCAAGGCCGCGGTAAGCCCGACGATGCCGCCGCCGACGATCGCGATGTCCATCACAGCACCGGGTAGATGTCGAGCGTGACCTGGCGTGGGAAACGCTCGCCCACGGCAATCGCGATGATGTCGTTGAGCCGCGCCAGCGCCGGGCTGGCGGTGACGAAGCGCATGGCCGTGCGGAAGTAATACTGGTCGCCGGGCACGATCTCGCCGGCGGCGATCCGCGCGAGCACTTCGGGTGGGCCGGCGCGAAGGCCATCGGAGCGAACTTCGACGTTCCCCTCTTCGAGCGCGAGCACATAGCGCGCCGAAATCTCGAGCCGGCCGTCGGGCAGGATCGTCTGCCAGTCCATGCCGCCGGGCACCACCGTGCCTTTCCAGGCGCCGGCGACCGTGCCGCCGAGCAGCGGGACATAGCGCCGGACCTGGCCGCCGGTTTCGCCGACCATGACGGGTTCGCCGACATCGACGGTGAAGGTCATCAGCTTCTCGCCGGTGACGGTGCCATTCATTCGGCGGCGCCGATCGCCAGTTCGACCGGGGTGAGCCCGTCGATCGTGCCGACCAGCCTGTCGCCCGCAGCGATCGGACCGACGCCGGCGGGGGTGCCCGTGTAGATCAGGTCGCCCGGTTCGAGGTGGTAGAAGGTCGAGAGGTAGGCGATCAGCTCGGGCACGGTGAAAATCAGCTCGGTCAGGCTGGCGTCCTGCTTGACCGCACCGTTCTGCGTCAGGCGGATCGCCTGGTCGGAAGCCGCGCCGAAATCGGCAGCGCGGGTGATCGGGGCGATTACTGCGGCGTTCTCGAAGTCCTTGCCGAAGTCCCAGGGGCGGCCCTGGTCGCGCGCGGCGTTCTGCAGGTCGCGGCGGGTCATATCGAGGCCACAGGCATAGCCGTAGACCACTGACAGCGCGTCGTCCTCGGCAATGCGGAAGGCCGGCGCGCCGATCGCAAGGACCAGTTCCATCTCGTAGTGGCAGTTCGCCGTGCCCAGCGGATAGGGAATTGTCGCGCCGCTTTCGCAGAGCGCCCAGGGCGACTTGGTGAAGAAGAACGGCGCGTCCTTGTCGGGCGAGAAGCCCATCTCCTTGGCATGCGCGGCATAGTTGCGGCCGACGCAGAAGATGCGGCGCACGGGGAAGCGCGCGGCCTCTCCGAGCACGGGAACCGAGGGATTGGCGGGCAGATCGAACAGCTTGGTCATGCCACAGGAGGTGCCGCAGGCGAGACCGGCAGGCAAGAGCCGCTTGTCGTGCCCCGCGCGAATGGCCATTATCGCCTCAACTATGACGGAAGCGCAGTATCTATCGGGGCGTTTGCTGCTGGCGATGCCGGGGATGTTCGATCCGCGTTTCGACCATTCGGTGATCGCGATGTGCATGCACGACGAGAACGGCGCCTTCGGCGTCGGGGTCGGCCACGTGCGCGAGAACATCCGCTTCCACAAGCTGCTGCGCGAACTCGACATCGATCCCGGCGTCGCGCCCGACTGCGACGTTCACCACGGCGGGCCGGTCGAGCCGGGCCGCGGCTTCGTGCTCCATTCGACCGACTGGGGTGGGCAGGGCACGGTCGAGATCGACGGGCTTTGCGGACTGTCGGCCTCGCTCGACATCCTGCGCGCGATCGCCGAGGGGCGCGGTCCCCGGCACTGGCTGATCGCGCTCGGCTATGCCGGCTGGGGCGCGGGCCAGCTCGACGAGGAAATGCGCCACCACGGCTGGTTCGCCGCCGAGCCGCATAGCGAGATCCTGTTCGGTACCTCGTGGGAAGATCGCTGGACGGGGACCTGGAAGGCCGAAGGGATCGATCCCGCACTGCTCGCGAGCGAGACCGGGCACGCCTGAGGGGCTTCGGCAAATTTTTCTGCGATAACGGCCTCAACAACTCGTCGCATTGCGCTCGTCGCTCCGGCCGATGACTGGTATTTTCAATTTCGGGAAGTGTGTCGGTTGGCCAATAGCAGAGCCGCCGCCCCTACCCGGAACCCCCGGGGGCGGCGGCCATCGCCGACATAGCGGTCATAGCGCGCTACCGCTGATTGCCTCGATAACAGACTCTTCTCACATACTCTCCGTCACCCCGGGCTTGACCCGGGGCCCCGCTGTTCTTCAGCGCGGCGGTACGGGCAAAGCGGGACCCCGGGTCAAGCCCGGGGTGACGAACGAGGAATGGCGAAGATTCCACCTTTCAATCGTTGACCCTCCCGTCCGCTCCCCACGACAAAGCAGGCTTCCGTCATCCCAAACGAAAAAGGGCCCGCCGCAGCGAGCCCTTCCCCTGTTCGGCGCAAGGCTGTCGGTCAGAGACCGACCACGCCGCCGTCGTTCTTGGTGATCGCGATCGTCGCCGAGCGCGGGCGGCCCGAGGCGGTGCCCGCCTGGCTCTGCGGCCAGTTGCTGGTGATGTTGCCCGGATTGCCGTTCTCGCCCGGGTGCTGGATGTTGACGAAGACGGTGCGGCCATCGGGCGTCGAATCGATGCCGGTGATCTCGCATTCCTTCGGACCGACCAGGAAGCGGCGCAGGTTGCCGCCCGGCGCGGCGCCGATGCGGGTGGTCTGGGTACCGCTGGTCGCACCGATCGTGTTGGTGATCGTCTTGGTCGTGCCGTCGCCGACCGTGCCCGGCTGCGAACAGAGCAGCATGCAGTTGGTCACGTCGGTATAGGCACCGTCGTCGGTTTCGATCCACATCAGCGGCTTGACCAGGCCCGAGGCGTTCGACGGACGGCCGAACCACAGACCGTCGCACGACGAGAAGTCGTTGTCGGCGGTCAGGCCCGAGAGGTTGATGTTCGTCGCGTCGAGATCGGCGCCGGCACCGAAGACGTAGATGTCCCAGGTGAAGGCGGTCGCCTCGGTCGTGTCGCCGGTTTCCTTGAGGCGGATGATGTGGCCGTTGGCATTGCCGTTGGTCGCGCCCGAGGTGACTTTGGGATCGGTGTAGGCGCGCGGGTTGGCGGCATCGGTGGTGGCGACCGTGCGCGACGAGTTGTTGGTCAGCGTCAGGTACATTTCGCCGTTGGCCGGATTGACCGCGGTCCATTCGGGACGGTCCATCTTGGTCGCGCCCAGCGCGTCGGCGGCGAGACGCGCGTTGATCAGCACGTCGGCCTGGTCGGCGAAGGCGTAGGTCGTGTTGGCGGCGGTCAGCGGACCCTGACCGAACACCAGCGGCAGCCACTGGCCCGAACCGTCGGCATTGAACTTGGCGACGTAGAGCGTGCCGGCGTCGAGGTACTTGTCGCCGATCGCCAGGCGGTTGGTGGTATTGGCGTCGGCCGCGGCCCAGGCCGTGTTCGACACGAACTTGTAGAGGTATTCGTTCTGCGCGTCGTCGCCGAGGTACCAGGCGGGCTTCTTGCCGTCGATGAAGCGGCCCGGCCAGGCGCCTTCGTGGTTCATGCGGCCCAGCGCGGTGCGCTTGCGCGGGATCGAGGTCGGATCGTAGGGATCGATCTCGACCACCCAGCCGAGCTGGTTGATCTCGTTGCGGAAGTCACCCGTGCCGTCGGCGGGCTTGCTGGCGTCGATCGTGATGTTGAACTTGGCGATCGAGGTGTCGCCGGCCGGCGCGGTCGCCGTGGTCCAGCCGTAGTTGCCGGCATTGGCCGTGCCCTTGCCGTAGCGGGCGAGCGAGGTCTGCGACTTGGTGCCCGCGCGTGCGGTGACGTCGCTGGCGTCGCGGCGGAAGTAGCCGACCCAGTTCTCTTCGCAGGTCAGGTAGGTCTGCCAGGGGGTATAGCCGTTGGCGCAATTGTTGATCGTGCCGCGGGCCTGGGTGCCGTCGGCCGAATAGAGCGTCTTGAGCTGCGCATTGCCGCGCGCCGGGCCGTTGATCACCATCGGCGTGAACGGCGTGATGCGGCGGTTGAAGGTCGAGGCCTGGACATAGCTCCAGGTGCCGCTCGATGCGCGGGCGAATTCGACGACGGCGACGCCGTGGCACTCGATCTCTTTGATGACCTCGGCATAGGGGCGGTTGCCCGCGGTCGCGCCGGCCGGGTGGAGATAGGCCTGGTTGATGTTCTCGTGGTTGATGCACATCACGCCGCGCGTGTTCGACGTGGCGTCGGGCGTACCCGTGGCCGACAGGCCGAAATAGGTCATGCCGTCGTGGTGGTCGCCGCCGCGCTGGGCGTAGTTGCTGTCGGTGCCGTCGTTGGCATAGGCGGTGACGCCCGAGGCGAGCGGATCGCCAAGGCGGTAGACGACCGTGGCGGTGTAGCCGGCGGGGACAGTGACGAGGTCGGCCAGGCTCTTCGGCACGGCGGTGAAGCCGAGCGCGGCCGGGCTGACCGTCACGGTCGTGTCCGAGGTGGTGACCTTGCCCTTGTCGTCGGTGACGGTCAGCGTGAACTTGAGTTCGGTGGCGGCGCTGACGCTCGGCGCGAGGAAGGTCGCCGTGGCGGTGTTGCCGTTGGTCAGGGTCACCGTCGGGCCGGCGGTCTGGGTCCAGCTGGTGCTGACGATCGTGCCGTCGTCGGTGGCGGTACCGCTGAGCGTGACGACGCGGCCCGAGTTCGAGGTGCCGGCCGTGCCGGCGCTGACCACGGGGGCCTTGTTGTCGTCACCGCAGGCGGCGAGTAGCGAGGTGCCGAAGAAGGCGGCGGTCGCGGTAGCCATGCCGCCGAACAAGGTCTGCCGGCGCGAATAGCGCTCGTTGACCATCTCGTTCAGCGAGGGATTCGCCGAGCGGTTGGTGTCGACGTCGCCGTCGGTATAGCTGATGTGTCCCAGATTGTCTGTCATCGCCCGTTTCCCCAAGGTTTGTGTTTGGCGGGCGAGTCGTTAACGGCGCTCGATGACAGCCGTGTTCCAGCACGGTGGCAGAAAGGTTTCGAATTGTTGTCCGGTTTGTGACGGCTATGCTGCGTAGGCGCGCAGGAAGGTCGCCATCGCGCGATCGACCTCGGCCTCGATCGCTTCGGGTGTCAGCGCGTCGATTAAACCCATCAGCATCTGCTGGTGTCCGCCATACATCACCAGCGCCGTGAGTTGCCGCGCCGCGGTCAGGGCGTCGTCGCGACGCAGTTCGTCGCGTTCCATCGCGCCTTCGATGAAATCGGCGAGCAGACGCTGGGTCTGCTGCGGCGCGCGCGCATAGAAGATCCGGCCGATCTCGGGGAAGCGATTGGCCTCGCCGACGACGAGGCGGTGGATCGCAATCGCTTCGGGCGAGGTGACCTTGCGCAGGAATTTTTCGCAGAACCGGCGCAGCGCCGCCTCGACCCCGTCATCGGGGTTGAGGATCAGCGAGAGCTGGGCGCGAAAGGCGTCGGTCACGCGCTCGATCACGGCGCCGAACAGCACCTCCTTCGATTCGAAGTAGGACCACAGGGTACCTTTCGAGCCGCCGAGCGTTGCTGCGATGGCGGACATCGTGGTTCCGGCGTAACCCTGCTCGAGAAACGACTGTGCCGCGACGTCGACAATGGCTTCGCGCCGCGACTGGCGATTGGCTTCGCGGCGGCTCGGGGCAGGGCAGGAAGGCGTCTTCATATCTTCGTACTATAGAGTACGGTTTTTGGGTTGACAAGGTCGGGGCGCAGGCTCATCTAGCGCTCCATACCAACTGGTACGGTTTTTATGTCGCTGCCGAGTCTCTCCCAATCCCTGCGTCTTTCGGTGCCCCTGGCCGCGCTCGTCGCGGCCGCTTGCGCGCCGGTTCCCCAGCTCGGCCCCAAGCCGCTGCCACGCACCCCCCAAAGCGTGGCCGCCAGCCAGAGCCTCCCCGGCCAGCCCTCTGCGGTCTGGCCGGGAGACGGCTGGTGGCGCGGGCTCGGCGATGCCCAGCTCGATTCGCTGGTAGACGAGGGGCTGCGCAATTCGCCCGACGTCGCCGCCGCTGCCGCGCGCTTCCGCCGCGCTTCGGCCATGCGCCAGGAAGCCCGCGGCGCGACCCTGCCGACGCTCGACGTCGGCGGCTCGGCCAACTATCGCAAGCAGTCGCTCGAACTCGGCTATCCCGACGAGTTCAAGGCCTTCCTGCCCAAGGGCTGGAACGATTTCGCCGATATCAACGCCAGCCTCGACTACGAGCTCGACATCTGGGGCAAGAACCGCGCGGCGCTGGTCGCGGCGACGTCCGAACAGCGCGCCGCCGCGATCGACGCGCAACAGGCGCGGCTGATGCTCGCCGCGGGCATCGCCTCGGCCTATGTCGATCTCGCGCGGCTGTTCGAGGAACGCGACGTCCGCCAGGGCGAGCTCGACATCCAGCTTTCGACGCAGAAGCTGATCTCGCAGCGCCGGATCAACGGGCTCGAGACGCGCGGCAGCGAGCGCTCGACCGACGCCGAAGTGGCGACCGCGCGCGGTGCGCTCGCCGCCACCGACGAGCAGATCGCGCTGCGCCGCAACCAGCTCGCCGCGCTGCTCGGCGCCGGGCCCGACCGCGGGCTCACCATCGAGCGGCCGACCTTGCCCGTACCCGCCACGCGCGGTCTGCCCGAGGACGTCACGACGAACCTCGTCGGCCGCCGTCCCGACGTCGCCGCCGCGCGCGAGCGGGTCGAGTCCGCGGCCAGCCGGATCAAGGTCGCGCGCGCCGATTTCTTTCCGGCGATCCGCCTCTCGGCGCTGTTCGGCGTCCAGGCGCTGGGCGTGGGCAACCTGTTCCGCGACGATGCCACCTATGGCAGCGCCGGCCCGGCGATCAGCCTGCCGATCTTCCACGGCGGCGCGATCCAGGGCCGCTATCGCGGCGCCCGCGCCACCTATGACGAGGCCGTCGCGACCTACGACCAGACCGTGGTCACCGCCTATCAGCAGGTGGCCGACGCCGTGACCAGCCAGCGCGCCACCGAGCAGCGGCTGGCCCAGGCGCGCGAGGCGCTCGCGGCTTCGCAGGATGCCTACGACATTGCCCGCCAGCGCTACGAAGGCGGGCTTTCGAACTACCTCGATGTCCTGACCGTGCAGGACCGGCTGCTCCAGGCGCGGCTTGCCGTCGCCGGGCTCCACGCCGGGCTGCGTTCGGTCGACATCGCTCTCATCCGTGCTCTGGGCGGCGGTTTCGAACCCAGCCGCGCCCCTTCCAAGGACCTTCCCAATGGCTGACGCCAATCCTTCCGAAATCCGCGCCGACGACGCTGCGCCGATCGCCGCCGAGAACCACGCCGCTGCCGAGGAAGAGGCCGCGATCAAGGCCGCGAGCCGCAAGGCGCAGCGCCGCGTCTGGCTGACCCGCCTCGCGATCGTCGTCCTGGTCGTCGCGGTCGGTTATGGGCTCTGGTACTTCCTGATCGGTCGCAACCACGTCAGCACCGACAACGCCTATGTCAACGCCGAGGTCGCACAGGTGACCCCGCTCGTCGCGGGCCAGGCGATCGAGGTCAACGTCAAGGACACCCAGGCGGTCAAGCGCGGCGACATCCTCGTCAAGCTCGACCCGTCGAACCAGAAGATCGCGGTCGCCCAGGCCGAGGCCGAACTGGCCGAGGCACGGCGCAAGTTCCGCCAGAGCGTCGCGACGAACGCCGCGCTCTCGGCGCAGATCTCGGCGCGCGGCTCGGACATCGCCGCGGCGCGGGCGCAGGGCATGGCTGCCCAGGCCGAGTTCGAGAAGGCGCGCATCGACCTGTCGCGGCGCCAGGCGCTCTCGGGTAACGGCGCGGTCTCGGGCGAGGAACTGAGCTCGGCGCGCCAGGCCTTCCAGTCGGCGCGCGCGCAGCTGGCCCAGGCCCAGGCGGCGATCGCCCAGGCCGAATCGACCCGCACCGCGGCGCAGGGCCAGTACGCAGCCAACGACGCGCTGGTGCGCGGCTCGAGCGAGGACACCGATCCCGCGGTCCAGGCCGCGCGGGCGAAGCTTGATGCGGCCCGGCTCGATCTTGAGCGCACGGTGATTCGCGCGCCGATCGACGGCACCGTCACCAAGCGCCAGGTCCAGCTCGGCCAGCGCGTCGCCCAGGGCACGCCGATCATGACGATCGTGCCGCTGACCCAGGTCTACATCGACGCCAACTTCAAGGAGCGCCAGCTCGAGCGCGTCCGCATCGGCATGCCGGCGACGGCCAAGGCCGACATCTACGGCGGCTCGGTCACCTATCACGGCAAGGTCGCGGGCATTGCCGGCGGTACCGGTGCCTCGATGGCGCTGATCCCGGCGCAGAACGCCACGGGCAACTGGATCAAGGTGGTCCAGCGCCTGCCCGTCCGCATCGAGCTCGATCCCAAGGAGGTCGCCGAGCATCCGCTGCGCGTCGGTCTGTCGATGGAAGTCGAGATCGACGTCGCGGGTAACTGACGGAAGCGCGAGGAGTCTCGCCATGGCCAGCAAGCCGCAAGCCGCCGAGGAACAGACCTGGCTCAAGATCCCGGCCTCGCGGCGGGTCCTGGCCGGGATCGTGCTGGCGCTCAGCAACTTCATGGTGGTGCTCGACATCACCATCGCCAACGTCTCGATCCCGCACATCTCGGGCAATCTCGGCATCTCGCTCGATCAGGGCGCCTGGGTCATCACCTCCTATGCCGTGGCCGAGGCGATCTGCGTCCCGCTGACCGGCTGGCTGGCCGGGCGCTTCGGCGCGGTGCGCTGCTTCATCATGGCGATGATCGGCTTCGGCATCTTCTCGGTGCTCTGCGGCAGCTCGGTGACCCTGGGCATGCTCGTCGCCTGCCGCATCGGCCAGGGGCTGTGCGGCGCGCCGCTGATGCCGATGTCGCAGACGCTTATGCTGCGTGTGTTCCCGCCCGAAAAGCGGACCATGGCGATGGGCATCTGGGCGATGACCACCTTGCTGGGCCCGGCGCTCGGTCCGATCATCGGCGGCGCGATCAGCGACAACATGTCGTGGCACTGGATCTTCTTCATCAACCTGCCGATCGCGGTGTTCTGCGTGGTCATGGCCTATCTGGTGCTGCGCCCGGTCGAGACCGAGACGCGCAAGCTGCCGATCGACATGATCGGCCTGGGCCTGCTGATCTTCTGGATCGGCTGCCTGCAGATCATGCTCGACATCGGCCGCGACCATGACTGGTTCGGCGATCCGATGATCGTGATGCTGGCGATCGGCGCGGCCATCGGCTTCTGCGTCTTCATCATCTGGGAGCTCACCGAAGAGCATCCGATCGTCGACATCCGCATCTTCCGCAATCGCGGCTTCTCGGCGGGCGTGTTCACCCTGGCCTTCGGCTTCGGCGCCTATTTCGCCTCGATCGTGCTGATCCCGCAATGGCTGCAGAGTTCGATGGGCTATACGGCCACCCAGGCCGGCCTCGTCACCGCCTTCACCGCGATCGCCGCGATCTTCGTCTCGCAGGTCGCCGCCAAGATGCTGGCCTGGGCCGATCCGCGCATGATGATCTCCTGCGCGATCGTCTGGATGGGCCTCATGACCGTGATGCGCACGGGCTGGACCACCGATATCGACTTCTGGTCGCTGTCGATCCCGCAGATCCTCCAGGGCCTGGCGATGCCGTTCTTCATGATCCCGCTGACCTCGGTCTCGCTGGCGGCGGTCAAGCCTCATGAAGTGCCTTCGGCCGCGGGCCTGCAGAACTTCCTGCGGACCATGGCGATCGCGGTTTCTACTTCGCTGGCGCTGACCGCGATGGGCGATTCACAACGCGTGTCGCGTAGCGAACTGGTCGACAAGCTCCAGCCCGATGCGACGGTCCATGCCCTGTCGGGCGCCGGCATGTCGATGGAGCAGGGACGGCAGACGATCTCGAACGTGGTCGAGCAGCAGGCGACGATGCTGGCGGTCGACCACACGTTCTGGGCCACGGCTCTCGTGCTTTTCTTCGCTGCCGCGCTCGTCTGGATCTCGCCGCGGCCGAACAAGATGGTCGGCCCCGGCGCCGGCGGGCACTAACCTTTCGATTTCCGAAAGGCCTCGGCCATCCGCGCCACGAGGTCGGGGCGGTTGACCGTTTCGAGCTGGCGCGCGGTCTCGAGCGTGATGAACTCGGTGACCGCCAGTTCCTCGGCAGAGATCAGATTGGCCTTGGCCATGCGCAGCGCAAGCGGATCGCGCGCGGTGAGCTCCTCGGCCAGCGCCAATACTTCGTCGTGCAGGCTGGCGCGTGGGAACAGCCGCGTGACCAGATCGAGTTTCAGTGCCTCCTCTCCGGTGATCTTGCCCGGGAACAGCATCATCTCGCGCGCCCTGGCGCCACCGACAATGCGCGTCAGGAACCAGGGCGGCCCCATGTCGCTCGACACGCCGACCTGGAGGAAGGCCGTGTTGAACCGCGCTTCGGGCGTGGCGAAGCGGAAGTCGCAGGCGGTGGCCCAGCCGAGCCCGGCCCCGGCACAGCCACCGTCGATCGCGGCGATCGTCACCTGCGGCATCGTGTGGAGCACGGCCGCTGCCTGGTGCATGCGCCCGACGCGCTCGGACGTCGGCGGGTCCCCACCCACATCGGCGCCCGAATCCTCCGCCGTAAGATCGGCGCCGACGCAGAAATCGGTGCCCGCGCCGCGCAGCACGACGACGCGCGCATCGCTCGCAGCCACCTCCTGGATCACGCGGTAGAACACCTGGCACATGTCGACGGTGATGCCGTTGCGCCGCTCGGGCCGGTTGAGCGTGACCAGCGTGATCGCCTCGCGCCGCTCGACGAGGACCGAATCCTCACTCATTGCGGGTTGGCCCAGTTGGGCTTGCGCTTTTCGGCGAAAGCGCGCGGTCCTTCGCGCGCATCGGGGCCGGTCAGCAGGCTGCGCACTTCGGGCAGGTGGAACATGTCCTTCATCGAATGCTGAAGGCCGTGGCCGTCGACCGACTGGACCACGGCCTTGGTCGCGGCGATCGAGGCGGGGGAGCACTGCATGATCTCATCGGCCCAGCGCCGCGCGGTGGCGAGCAACTGATCGCCGGGCACGACCTCGGCGACGAGGCCCATGGCCTGGGCTTCCTGCGCGGAGATCTTGCGGCCGGTCAGCAACAGCGCGTGCGCGCGCTTGGGGCCGAGTTCCTCGACCAGGCGCTGGATGCCGCCGCCAAGTGCGGCAAGGCCGACGCGCGGCTCGGTCAGGCCGAAGGTCGCGGTCTCGGCGGCGATGATGATGTCGGCGGCGAGCGCGGTCTCGAAACCGCCGCCCATGGCCATGCCGTTGACCGCGGCGATCACCGGCTTGCGGCGGTTGAAGCGCCAGACCAGCCCGGCAAAGCCGCTCTCGGGCACGGGCGGCCGCTCGCGCGACATGTCGGTGACGATGTCCGCGCCCGCGCAGAAGGCCTTGTCGCCCGCGCCGGTGACGATCGCGATCCACAGGTCGGGATCGCTGTCGAAGCGGTCGAACACGTCGCCGAGTTCGTAGCTGGCATCCGAATGGAGTGCGTTGCGCCGCTCCGGCCGGTTGAGCGTCACCGTTATGACGTGCCCGTCGATCGCGACGGTGCAGAATTCGGTTGCCATGTCGGTCATCGTCTCGCCCTTATTTTGGGATGATCATGTCAAAATGACATACATATTCCGACTTGGTCAACCGGCGATCGACGGGCTGGCGCGGCGGTCTTTCCTGCCTATACCGGGGCGATGCGACAGGCTTCGACCATCCTCACCGTCGCCACGCGCGGGCGCGGCTTCACCGAGATCACCCGGGAGATCGCGACCTGGCTCGGCGCGACGGGCATTCAGGAAGGGCTGCTGACCTTGCTCTGTCGTCACACCTCGGCCTCGCTGCTGATCCAGGAGAATGCCGCGCCGGCGGTGAAGACCGATCTGGCCGCCTGGTTCGAACGAATCGCGCCCGAGGGCGAGGGCTATGCCCATGACGACGAAGGGCCCGATGACATGCCCGCGCATTTGCGCGCGACCCTGACCGGGGTGAACCTGTCGATCCCCTTGCGCCACGGGCGCATGCAACTCGGCACCTGGCAGGGCATCTATCTCGCCGAACATCGCCGCGCCGCGCATCGGCGCGAGGTTGCGCTGCACGTTCTCGGCGAATGACGCCGCTGCGGTGATTGGGCACTTGTTCAGCAAGGCCGAGGCTCTATGGAATGCGCGAGCCAGTTGAGAGGAGAGACCAGGACATGAGCTTCGAGCCGAACGAGCGCGATATCGCCGCGCGCATGGCGCAGACCGTCGGCCAGGCGCCGCGCATCGCGCCGCTGCCCGAGGACAATCTCCCACCCGAGGCCGAGGAGGCCGCGGTCGAGATCCGCGCCGCCTTCGGCATGCCCGAGAACGGCTTCATGCCCGAGAGCTTCCGCCAGATGCTGGTCCATCCCGAGCTGTTCCGCGGCCAGATGGCGATCGGCATCGCGCTGGCCGCCAGCGCCATCCCGCCGCGCGAGCGCGAGCTGGCGATCCTGCGCAACGCCTGGATCTGCGGCGCGCCCTACGAATGGGGCGAGCACGTCGACATGGGCAAGAAGCGTTGCGGCGTGACCACCGAGGAGGTCGAGCGCTGCACCGTGGGTTCGAGCGCCGAGGGCTGGAGCGAGCACGATCGCGCGATCATGAAGGGCGTCGAGGAACTCCACGCCGACTACGCGATCTCCGACGAGACCTGGTCGACCCTGGCCAAGACCTGGAACGACAAGCAGATGATGGAATTCCCCGTGCTGATCGGGGTCTATACCACCACGGCAATGCAGCAGAATTCGGTGCGTTTCCGTCTCGACGGCAGCAATCCGGGGCTTACCCACCGCTAGAGTCATTCAGGGAGAGAACATGAGCAGGATCGAAACCGGCCGGATCGAGGTCGACGCGGCTGCGCGCCAGGCGCATGTCGTGGGTGACGGCCCGCGCGTGACCCCGCTCCCCAACGAGCAATGCGACGCCGAGGCCTTCGCGCTGGTCAACAAGGTGCGCGCCGGCGCCGGCGCGCCGCCGACCACCGAAATGCCCGACTACATGCGGATCATGATCAAGAACCGGCCGCTGTTCGAGCCGAACATGATCCTCGGCGATGCGCTCTACAACGGCACGATCCCGCCGCGCGAGCGCGAGCTGGCGATTCTGCGCTGCGGCCTGCTCTGCCGCGCGCCCTACGAATGGGGCGAGCACGTGCGCATCGGCCAGCGCTGCGGGCTGACGCCGGAAGAGGTCAACCGCGTGCTCGACGGTTCGTCGGCCGAGGGCTGGAACGACTTCGACCGCGCGGTGATCCGCGGGGTCGAGGAACTGATCGGCGACAGCGCGCTCTCGGAAGAGACCTGGGCGGTCCTGTCGTCGCAGTGGGACGAGCGGCAACTGATCGAATTCCCCTTCATGATCGGCCAGTACGTGGCGATCGCCTATGTCCAGAACACGCTGCGCGTGCCGCTGGCCGACTACAACGTGGGGCTGTCCGCGCGGGCTTGAGGCAGAAGGTCTGGCGAAATCACGCCGACCAACACTCCGTCACCCCCGCGAAAGCGGGGGCCCATCACCGGGGCTTTCATGCTGCACCGCGGCTCGATGGGAGAGCTCGGGAGATGGATCCCCGCCTTCGCGGGGATGACGATGAAGATTTGATGGCCTAGGCTGCGTGCGATGACCGCGGCAGCCGAACCGACCGAGCCCCAAAGCGGAGACCGCGTGCGCCGTCATCGGCTGTCGACGCGGCTGTGGCACTGGCTCAACGCGGTCACGCTCGCGGTCATGCTGATGAGCGGGCTGACGATCTTCAACGCCCACCCGCGGCTCTACTGGGGCGAGTACGGCGCGAACTTCGACAAGGCCTGGCTCGAGATCGGCGCGATCCGGGGCGAGGGCGTGCTGCGCGTGGGTGCGGTGACGATCCGCACCACCGGCCTGCTCGGCGTCTCGCAAGGCGCCGACGGGGCCGAGCGGCACAAGGCCTTCCCGCACTGGGCGACGATCCCCTCGTATTACGACCTCGCGATCGGCCGGCGCTGGCACCTGGCCTTTGCCTGGGTGCTGTCGCTGAGCCTGGCCTTCTACCTGATCTGGTCGCTCGTGAACGGCCACCTGCGCCGCGACATCCACATCACCCGCCGCGAATGGCGCCCGGCGCACGTCTGGCACGACATCAAGGAGCACGCGCGGCTGCGCTTCCCCAAGGGCGCGGCGGCGCTGCGCTACGGCGTGCTGCAGAAGCTCGCCTATGCCGGCGTCCTGTTCGGCCTGCTGCCGCTGGTGATCGTCACCGGGCTCGGCATGGCACCCGGCGTCGACGCGGCCTGGCCTTGGGTGACCGCAATCTGGGGCGGCCGCCAGTCGGCGCGCTCGCTGCATTTTCTCGCCGCCTTCGGCCTGCTCGGCTTCTTCGCCGTGCACCTGGTCATGGTGCTGCTGTCGGGACCGCTCAACCAGCTGCGCGGCATGATCACCGGCTGGTACAGGCTGCCGCGATGAGCGGGCTCGTCACCCGCCGCGGCCTGCTCGTGGGGACTTCGGGCCTGCTGCTGAGCGGCTGCGACCGGCTCAGCGAGAGCCCGGGCTTCCGCTCGCTGCTGACCGAGGCCGAGGCGCTGCACCAGCGCTCGCAGCGGCTGATCGGCGGGCACGAGCCGCTCGCGCGCGAGTTCTCGTCCGCCGACGTCTCGCCCGTGTTCCGCCCCAACGGCAACCGCGGCGTCGGCGGCGCCGACTACGAACGCCACGCCGCCGAGAATTTCGCGAACTGGACGCTGACCGTCGACGGCCTCGTCGCCCGCCCACTCGCCCTGCCGCTCGCGGCGATCCAGGCGCTGCCCCAGCGCCGTCAGATCACCCGCCACGACTGCGTCGAGGGCTGGAGCGCGATCGGCGTCTGGCAGGGGCCGCAGCTCGCCCATATCCTAAAGCTCGCCGGCCTGCTGCCGCGCGCGCGCTATCTCGTGTTCCACTGCGCCGACCGCTTCGACACGCGGCCCTATTACGAATCGATCGATCTGCTCGACGCCTTCCACCCCCAGACGATCCTCGCCTGGCGGATGAACGATGCCGCCCTGCCGGTGGCCAACGGCGCCCCGCTGCGCCTGCGGGTCGAACGCCAGCTCGGCTACAAGCACGCCAAATTCGTCCAGCGCATCGAGGCGCGTGCCAGCCTGGCCGGGCTCTACGGCGGCAAGGGCGGCTACTGGGAGGACGTCGGCGACTATGCCTGGTACGCGGGGATTTAGCCCAAGCCCTACTGCGCGCTCAAGGTGATCCGCTCGGTGCCCTCGCCGGTGGGCAGGGTGACGAACTTCTCGAGCACCGCCTCGCGCGGTAGGCCGGTCTTCGCGTCGAATGCGATCGTGTTGGCGAGCCGCGCCTTGAGGCCGGCCAAGCCTTTGCGCACCGCCGCGCCGTCGACCGGGCCGCCTTTGGGCGCGGACTGCTCGACAGCGCGCGCCATGCCTTCGACCAGCGCTTGCGTGGCTTCGGCGGTCGGCTCGGACTTGCGGACGAGGCTCAGCATGCCGGCGGGATCGCGCGTCCAGGTCGCGGTCGTGCGATAGTCGATCACGCCGTCGGCGAAGGGTGAGGGCATGGCCATGACGCTGGTCTCGGCGCGCCCGAGCGGCACGGCATGGCCGAATTCGGCGAGCACCTGCGGCCAGCCGACGACCAGCGCGACCGCGGCGTTCTCGGCCGACATCGCGGTGTAGCGCGACAGGAAGCGGCGGAAGAATTCCTCGGCCGCGGGGCGCTTCTTGGGATCGGGCTCGGCCTCCTGCGCCATCAGCGGCACCACGTCGACCAGCGCCTTCTGATAGCGCGGCCAGTCGCGTAGACGCAGCGGGCGGCCCTGGGGATCGAGCTCGATCGTCATCGGCAGAACGAAGGGCCGCACCGTCGACGGCAGGCCGGCCATGTCGCCGCGGGTGAGGTCGAAGGTCTTGCCGTCCTGCTCGAGCCGCAGCCAGCGCAGGCTCATGGCGTAGCCGGCATCGGTCTTGGCGAAGGTCACCTCCTGATCGAACACGGCCTTCTCGGTCGTGACCTGGGTGACCTTCTCCTTGGTCAGCCGATAGGCGATCGGGCGATCGAGCGGCGGGCTCAGCCGCGGGGTGATCGTCGCCGGCGCGGCGGCCTCGATCGGCGGGGCTTCGGCGGCGGCGGGAGAACCGGCGAGAAGCAGCAGCGGGAGCAGGAGATGTCGCATCGCCCACGATCGTGCGCGGCGTGTGTGGCGATGGCAAGTCAGGCCGGGAGCGGCTGATCGTTCCTCAAACTCCCGTCATCCCCGCGAAGACGGGGATCCATCACCGGGGCTTTCGTTCTGCCCGGCGGTTCGAGTGGATAGCTCAGGAGATGGCCCCCGCTTTCGCGGGGGTGACGAAAAAGGGAGGGGAGCGATCAGCTCGCCAGCCGCAGGCCGGGCTTGTCCTCGCCTGCCGGCTTGGGCTGGTCGGGCCAGATGCCGCGGGTGTCGTAGACGAGCTTGTTCGCGCGCTCGGCCAGCGGCACGACGCGGAACACGTCGTGGTCGACCAGCGCGATCAGAACGTCGCAGTCCTCGAGCGCGGTGTCGATGTCGATCAGGCTCGCGCCCGTGCCCTCGAATTCGCGCGGCAGCTCGGCCGCATAGGGCTCGACGACGAGGATGCGCTCGCCGAACTTGCGCGCCAGGGTCGCGGCGACGAGCCGCGCCGGGCTCTCGCGGAAGTCGTCGATGTTGGCCTTGAAGGCGAGGCCGAGGCAGGCGACCTTGGCCCCCGGATGCGCCGCGACCAGCGCTTCGGCATGCTTGATGACGTGGCGGATCTTGCCGTCGTTGACGCCGCGCGCGGTGCGGATCAGCGGGGTCTCTTCGGGCGCGCCGTGGACGATGAACCAGGGGTCGACCGCGATGCAGTGGCCGCCGACGCCGGGGCCCGGCTGCAGGATGTTGACGCGCGGGTGGCGGTTGGCCAGCCGGATCACCTCCCAGACGTCGAGCCCCATCTTGTCGGCGACGATCGACAGCTCGTTGGCGAAGGCGATGTTGACGTCGCGATAGGCGTTCTCGACCAGCTTGGTCATCTCGGCCGAGCGCGCGTCGGTGGTCACGCAGGTGCCGCGCACGAAGCGCTTGTAGAAAGCCAGCGCCTTGCGCGCGCAGCGCGGGGTGATGCCGCCGATCGAGCGATCGTTGTTGGTCAGCTCCTCGAGGATCTTCCCCGGCAGCACGCGCTCGGGGCAATAGGCGATCGACACGTCGGGCGTGCCGGCCGAGGCGCCGGGCACCTTGAGGTCGGGGCGCAGCTCGGCGATCAGGTCGCGCAGCTGTTCGGTCGTGCCGACGGGCGAGGTGCTTTCGAGGATGACGACGTCGCCGGCCTTGAGCACCGAGGCGACCGAGCGGCCCGCGGCGAGCACGTAGGACACGTCGGGCGCGTGGTTCTTGTCGAACGGCGTCGGCACGGCGATGACGAAGACGTCGGCCGGGGCGATCTCGGTCGAGGCCGAAAGCAGCCCGCGCGCGACGACGCCCTGGACCAGGCCGTCGAGATCGACCTCCTCGATGTGGATTTCGCCGCGGTTGATCGTGTCGACCACCGATTGCGTCACGTCGACGCCGAGCACCCGGCTGCCCGAGCGGGCGATGATCGCGGCGGTGGGGAGGCCGATATAGCCTAGGCCGACGACGCAGACGTCAGGCTTGGTCTCGAATTTCATTCCCCAGAATCTCCACGATTCGGCGCGCCGACGTCCCATCCCCGAAGGGATTGTGCGCGCGCGCCATGGCCTCGTAGGCGGCCTTATCGTCGAGCAGGGCTGAAATTTCCGTTACGATCCGGTCGGCATCGGTGCCGACCAGCTTGGCCGTGCCCGCGGCGACGCCCTCGGGCCGTTCGGTGGTCTCGCGCATGACGAGCACGGGCTTGCCCAGCGCCGGCGCCTCTTCCTGCACGCCGCCCGAGTCGGTCAGCATGATCTCGGCGAGGCCGAGCAGGCGCGCGAAGTGCGGATAGTCGAGTGGCTCGATCAGCGCGACGTTGTCGAGCCCGGCCAGCGCATCGTTCATCACCGCGCGCACGTTGGGGTTGGGATGGACCGGGAAGACCAGCGCCACGTCGGGCCGCGCGGCGATCCGGCGCACGGCCTCGGCGATGTTCTCCAGCCCGCCGCCGAAGTTCTCGCGGCGGTGGCTGGTGACGCCGATGATCCGCTTGCCCGCGAAGCGCGCTTCGAGCGGCGCCAGCCCCGCGGCGAGCGCCGGCTCGGCTGCGATCTTGTCGGAGACCCAGTGCAGCGCGTCGATCACCGTATTGCCCGTGACGTGGACGCGCGCGGGATCGACATTCTCGGCATGCAGCGCCGCGGCCGAGGTTTCGGTCGGCGCGAAGTGCAGGCTGGCCATCGAGCCGATGATCTTGCGGTTAATCTCCTCGGGCCACGGGTGATAGATATTGCCCGAACGCAGCCCCGCCTCGACGTGATCGACGGGTAGCTTGCGGTAATAGGCCGCGAGCGCGCCGGCCATCGCCGTCGCCGTATCGCCCTGGACCACCACGCGATCGGGCCGGACCTCGTCCATCACCTTGCCCAGCCCGACGAGCAGGTTCGCGGTCAGCGCGTCGAGCGTCTGCCCGGGTTGCATGACGTTGAGATCGTAGTCGGGCACGATCCCGGCGATGCTGAGCACCTGGTCGAGCATCTCGCGATGCTGCGCCGAGACGCAGACCACGGGCCGAAACCGCGGATCGGCCTCGAGCGCCGCGACGACCGGGAACAGCTTGATCGCCTCGGGGCGCGTGCCGAAGACGACGAGGATGGTGGCGGGGCTAACGGCGGTGCTCATGGGCGCGGGTTTAGCGGGTGGGGGTTAAGGGGGGGTTAGGTGGGGCGGGGTAGCTGCCTTCACCGGAGAGGTTCCACTAAGTCCGTCAATCACCCTTGCGAAAGCTGAAGGGTGTTGGGGGTCATGCCGCCAGTCCTTTTAATGTCTCAACCGCTGCATCATCTTGAATGACGTTGGCGGCCTGCGCGAGGATGCGAAGATAGTCACCCATGGCGCGCTTATCTCTTACCACGGCGATTGGAATGGGCTTTCGATCTAGTAGCGAAAGATCATGAAACATGGTTGCGGAGGAATAGACTGAGCTATGATGGTTGGAGACGGCCTCAAATGCCATTTGACGACCATCAAGATGCACTAATGCTGAGACACGCCATTTGTGCGCAGATGCCCCCGAAATGGTCGCATCTTGCTCGACCTTAGGCTTGCCGAATACATCAATCAGTTTCCTGTAAAGACGCTCTTCGATCTCGGACTCGCTGCGTTGCGAAATGCGCTCGCAAACACGGTGTGCCACTTGGACGGATGCCGCTGCCACATCTGCCATGGCTCCTGCCAGTTGGGCTAGGTTGGCTGTGAAATAGATCGTGCGCTTGCCAGCGCTGACCTCAAAGCGTTGGGCAACAGCAGCAGCGTTGCGAGCAAACAGGTGTTCACCCCCAATCATCTCCGTTTCAGCATGAGCGAGGCCACAGTCGGACAGCTCAAAAATGTCTGCCCCAACCTGAGTAATCTCGACCGCAGCGACCGTCCCGCTGGGATAGACCATAGGTAGCGAAACGGTGCTTCTGCCGCCTGCATGCACGACGCTCACAAGGGAACGAGCAGCAGCTTCTACCGCTTCCTGAGGGTTTCCTGCGAGAAAAGAAAACGTCGCCATATCAAAACAAAGTGCTCGACCATTCCGGTATCGGAATGAGGTCTATATCATTGATTCTAAAAAGATTCTTAGCGTAGTCAAGCACTTCGCTAAACGCATGAAATTCCGCAACTTTCTCCGCCCATGGAAGATTTCCTCTTCGCATGCGTTGTTCGCCTTCTAACCAATTGGCTTCAAATGGATGGGCGTGTGTGCCGGAAATGCGCGTCTTGTTCGGGTTCTGGTGCCATTGAGACCTAGGTTTCCAATCTAAGCGAATTAGTGGAACACGAGTCCGCATCCCGTCTTGTCCGACCTCGAGTTGAAAGGTCACTGCCATATCAGGTAGGTGGCCGTACGCTTTCCCGCGTAAGGCTAAACCGGCAACAGTTGTTTCGCCGATGTCTAGGGGGACGTTGAAGTCGATCGCGCCATCTTCCGACGCAGGCGGCGACGACCACTCAACTGTTCCAGCAATGGTCTTCCACTCTTCTACGAGTGGATGATAGGGCCCCGGCATTAAACCTGCATACCGCGACTGAATCGATTTGGCGAGCGTGCGTAGCAATACTGTCGGTCCTTGGCGGGTATTTCCTACACCCGCAAACTCCACCATATTCCTCGCGCTCTTTGACATCGTCGAAACCTCGCGCAAACCCGCAGAAAACCGCGGTCTTCGCGCGACTCACCATAATAAAACTCTCCATGCGCCACACGCGCGAAGTTCGTGAAGTTCCGGCCGGGCCTTCGCCAAGCTCGGGCCGAGCGGATCGCGGGCTCGCCACCCGCATTAACCGCCTAAAAACACCCTCCCGCTAAACCGGCTCCGCGCAAACCAGCGAGGCCGCCTTTGACCTATATGTATTCGCCCGCCCAGACCGCCCAGGCGACGCCGCTCGCCCCGGGCGAAGCGCTGACCACGCGCGTCGCCGTGGTCGGGCTCGGCTATGTCGGGCTGCCGCTCGCCGTGGCGTTGGCCGGGCGGTTCGAGACGATCGGGCTCGACGTCGACACGCGCCGGATCGAGGAACTCGCGCGCGGCCACGACCGCACCGGCGAGATCACCCCCGAGCGGCTCGAGGCTTCCGAGCTGGCGCTGCTCTCCGATGCCGCGCGCTGCCCGCCGGCCGACTTCTACATCGTCACCGTGCCCACCCCGATCGACGGCGCCAACCGGCCAGACCTGCGCATCGTCGAGGCCGCGAGCCGCACGATCGGCGCGCTGTTGCCCGCCGCCTGCGCCGAGGGGCGCGTGCCCGTGGTGGTCTATGAGAGCACCGTCTATCCCGGCGTCACCGAGGACGTCTGCGCGCCGATCCTCGAGGCCTGTTCTGGCCTCGAATGCGGCAAGGACTTCTTCCTCGGCTACAGCCCCGAACGCATCAATCCCGGCGACCGCGAGCACACGATCGACAAGATCACCAAGGTCGTCTCGGGCCAGACCCCCGAAGTGCTCGAACGGGTCGCCGAACTCTACGACGCGATCACTTCGGGCGGCGTGTTCCGCGCCAAGTCGATCAAGGCCGCCGAGGCCGCCAAGGTGATCGAGAACGCCCAGCGCGACATCAACATCGCCTTCATGAACGAGATCGCGCAGATCTTCTCGAAGATGGACCTCTCGGTCTGGGACGTGCTCGCCGCGGCGCGGACCAAGTGGAACTTCCTGCCCTTCGCCCCCGGCCTCGTTGGCGGGCACTGCATCGGCGTCGACCCCTACTACCTGTCGCACCGCGCCGAGCAGCTCGGGCTCGACCCGCGCGTGATCCTGTCGGGCCGCGGCATCAACGATGCGATGGCGGGCTGGGTCGGCAAGCAGCTCCACGAAGCGCGCGGCGGCAAGCCGGGCTCGGTGCTGGTGCTGGGGCTGACCTTCAAGGAGAACATCCCCGACCTGCGCAATTCGAAGGTCGCGGACCTGGTCTGCACCCTGGGTCGGCTTGGCCACGGCGTCACCGTGCACGATCCCGAGGCCGACGCGGCCGAGGCTTTGCACGAATACGGCATCCCGCTGGTCGGCGATGCGCTGAGCCGCAAGTACGACATGGTCGTCCTCGCCGTGCCGCACCGCGCCTATCTCGACATGGGTGGCAAGGCTCTGCGCAAGTTGCTGGCCAAGGGCGGGACTCTCGCGGACCTCAAGGGCGAACTCGGCGCGGCGGCGGACTGGACGCTTTAGGCCTCTTGCGATCCTCCCCTGCAAGGGGAGGTGGCAGCGCGAAGCGCTGACGGAGGGGTGTCCCCTTAGCCGGTGAGGGTTACACCCCTCCACCACCAGCTGCGCTGGCGGTCCCCCTCCCCTTGCAGGGGAGGATCCTGATTACCGCGCGATCCCCGCCAGATGCTCGACCAGGGCCTCGGGCAGCGCCGGCTTCATGAAGGTCGTCGCCCCCGGGAACAGCGCGCCGATCTCCGAGCGCGAGCCGTGGCCGGTGTGGAAGGCGAAGGGCACGCCGCGCTGGCGCAACAGGTCGGCGACCGGGTAGATGTTCTCGCCGGCCAGGTCGACGTCGAGCAGCGCCACGTCGATCTCGCGATCGTTCGTTACCGTCTCCAGCGCGCGCGCCAGGGTCTGCGCCGGGCCGACGATCTCGGCGCCCTCGTCCTCGAAGGCATATTGCAGTTCGAGCGCGACCATCGCCTCGTCCTCGACGATCAGCACGCGCTTGCCGAGCAGGCGCTCGCCGGGGCGGCCCGCAGGCGCGGCGTGGCTATCGGTCGGCGGCGTGCCGGCGGGCGCGAAGAGCACCGGATAGCTCTGAGCCGGCACCGGTGTCAGGGCGGAGGTCTGGAGAATCATCGTTTCCGATCAAGCCTTTCCGATCTCGTCCCTGTCCGAGGGCAGGGGGAATTTCAACCGCGCGATGGCGCCGCCGGCGGGCCATTCGCGTTCGATCGTGCCGCCGAGCTGGCTCGCCGCCAGGCTCGTCATCTGCGAGCCGAAACCGGTCGAGGGGGCGGCGTTTGCGCTCGCGCCGGTGACCTCGGGCCCGCCGATCTCGGTCCAGACCAGTGCCAGCTGCGCGCCGTCCTCGACCGCCCAGGCGATCTCGACCGTGCCCTCGGGCTCGGACAGTGCGCCGTACTTGACCGCATTGGTCGCAAGCTCGTGGACGATCAGGCCGAGCGGGGTGATCATCCGCGCGGGCAGTTCGAGCCGTGGGCCGCCGACGCGCACGCGCGTGCCGGCCCCATCGGCATAGGGCTCCATCGTCTTGACGATCAGCGGGCCGAGCTCGGTCGTCGAAGTGCCGTAGCCGCCCTGGCTCGCCGAATGGGCCAGCGACAGGGCGCGGATGCGCGCGCGGATGTCGTCGACCACCTCGCGCGCCGAGGCCGGCTTGCGGCCCGACAGCGCGACGATCGACAGGATCACCGAGAACAGGTTCTTGACCCGGTGGTTGAGCTCGCGTGCGAGCAGCTCGACCCGCGCGTTGGCCTCGCGCAGCGCGGCGGCCTGGTCGGCTTCGGCCTGGGTCAGCGAGCGGCTGCGCTCGGCGCGGAAGCCCGCGTAGATCAGCGCGAGGATGGCGAGGCTCAGCACGCCGATCAGCGGCAGCAGCCGGCCCTCGAAGGTCTCGGCGCTGGCGAAGGCGACGCGCCGGCGTTGTGCCTTCTCGAGGCTCATCCGCGTGATCTCGCGACGGATCGCATCCATCTGCATCTTGCCGAAATCGGCCTGGATCAGCGCCAAGGCCTGGTCGCGGTAGCCGGCGCGGGCGAGCGCGACCGAGCGGTCCATCTCGGCGAACTTGGCGTCGGTCATGCCGTCGAGGCGCTTGAGATCGGCCTGGAACCGCGCGTCGCCGGCCCGCACCGAGATGTCGCGCAGCCGCTGCATCGCGCGGTCGCGACCGGTCTTGGCGCTGGTATAGGGCGCGAGGTAGTCGGGGCGCTGGGTCAGCAGATAGCCGCGCTGCCCGGTCTCGCCGTTGAGCATGGCCGACATCAGCGCGTTGAGCGCGAGCAGCGTGTCGCCTTCGGTCATGGCGAGGTCACGCGCGTCGCGCTGGGCGACGATCGTCTGGCCGATCACCAGTGCCAGCGCGAGCAGCGCGGCGGTGAGGCCGGCGAAGACCGGCATCATCGACTTGCCCCACCACGGTGGGCGGCGGACCGGAACGGAAGCCGAAGCGGTCGCGCTGTCGTTCAAAATCACCGATCCCCTGTCTTGCGGTGATTGGCTATAGCGATCGGCGCGGCATGGCAATCTGCGAAAGCGTCCATGGCCGGTGGACAAGCGCGGTGCCGCCGCTTGCCCGCTCCGCCGGCTTGCGCGATCACGCGGGAATGGCGATTCTCAGCGACAAATGGATCCGGCGCAACGCGCTCGAAAACGGCATGATCGAGCCTTTCGTCGAGGCGCAGCGGCGTGACGGCTGCATTTCCTATGGCCTGTCGTCCTACGGCTACGACGCGCGCGTGGCCGACGAGTTCAAGATCTTCACCAACATCGACAGCTCGATCGTCGATCCCAAGAACTTCGACGGCAACAGCCTGGTCGATCGCCAGACCGACGTCTGCATCATCCCGCCCAACTCCTTTGCGCTGGCGCGCACGGTCGAATACTTCCGCATCCCGCGCGACGTGCTGGTGATCTGCCTGGGCAAGAGCACCTATGCGCGCTGCGGCATCATCGTGAACGTGACCCCGCTCGAGCCGGGCTGGGAAGGCCACGTCACCCTCGAGTTCTCGAACACGACGCCGCTTCCGGCGAAGATCTACGCCAACGAGGGCGCCTGCCAGTTCCTGTTCCTCCAGGGCAACGAGCCTTGCGAGGTCAGCTATGCCGACCGCGCGGGCAAGTATATGGGCCAGCAGGGCGTGACCCTGCCGCGCCTCTAGCAACCGGGCCGGGGAGCACAGCATGGCCAAGGGCACTGCCACGATCGGGCGCGATCGCTACTTCACCCGTATCGCGATGAGCGGCCATCCGCTGACCGCCGACGAGCCGTCGAGCAACGGCGGCGAGAACCGCGGCCCCGCGCCTTACGACCTGCTGCTCGCCTCGCTCGGCGCTTGCACCGCGATTACGCTGCGGATGTATGCCGATCGCAAGCAGTGGCCGCTCGAGTCCGTCGAGGTCGATCTCGAACTCGTGCGCAATGCGGACGGTGCCTTCGAGATCGAGCGTCGGCTGAAGCCCGTAGGGCTCGATGCCGAGCAGGCGACGCGCCTGGCCGAGATCGCCGAGAAGACCCCGGTCACCCTGACGCTCAAGCACGGCCTTCCGATTCACACCTCGCTGGCCGACTAGGCCGGCCTACTAGCTTCTGACGAAGGCCAGCAGATCGGGGTTCAGCACCTCGGCGTGGGTCGTCAGCATGCCGTGCGGATAGCCGCGATAGATCTTGAGCTGGCCGTTGGGCAGCAGCTTCATCTGGCGTAGCGCGGCGTTCTCGTAGGGCACGACCTGGTCGTCGTCGCCATGCATGACCAGGGTCGGCACGGTGATCGCCTTGAGATCCTCGGTCTGGTCGGTCTCGGAAAAGGCGGCGATGCCCTCGCAGTGCGCCAGTGCGCTGCCCATCATGCCCTGGCGCCACCAGTTGCGGATCGCGCCTTCGGATACTTTCGCATCGGGGCGGTTGAAGCCGTAGAACGGACCCGAGGCGACATCGAGGAAGAACTGCGCGCGGTTGGCGGCCAGCGCCTTGCGGAAGCCGTCGAACACGGCGATCGGCGTGCCGCCGGGATTGTCGGCGGTCTGGACCATCAGCGGTGGCACCGCGCTGACCAGCACCATCTTGGCGACGCGCCCCTGCGGCTGGCCATATCGCGCGACATAACGCGCGACCTCACCGCCGCCGGTCGAGTGGCCGATGTGGACCGCATTGCGCAGGTCGAGATGCTCGGCCACCGCCGCCGCATCGGCGGCGTAGTGATCCATGTCATGACCGCCGTCGATCTGCGACGAACGGCCGTGGCCGCGGCGATCATGGGCGACGACGCGATAGTCGCGCGCGAGGAAATAGAGCAGCTGCGCATCCCAGTCGTCGGATGACAGCGGCCATCCGTGGTGGAATACGATCGGCTGGGCGTCGCGCGGGCCCCAGTCCTTGTAGAATATGTCGGCACCATCGTGCGTGGTGACAAAGGCCATGATGTCCTCCGTGAGGGTGGACGCGGCCAAGGCCGGTCCGATGCGCCGCATATCGGCATGGCCGGGGGGTATCGGTATCATACGCAGGTTTAGGGCTGCGGGCTATGATTCGATGGGCCTAGGCATTTGCGGATCGATCACGCGGCGGACTGGTCGGGTCATGCCCGGTTGCGGTCTCGGTCGTATGCGGTCCCAGACAAATCACAGGTGCGCTAACGGATTGGTCAACAGGCTTTCTGCCGGGCGGCGACCTGGCGTAGCTTCCCGCAAAACAACGAAACGAGCGGGATGCCCATGGGGAGGATTTTCGTCTGGCTTTTTGCCGCGGTGCTCGGCTTGGTCGGGGCCACACTCGCGATCGGCGGGGCAGTGCTCGTCGCCGCGGGCGGGAGCTTCTACTACGTCGTGACCGGCGTCGCGGTGCTGGTCTCCGCCGTGGGGCTGATCCGGCGCGCGCGCTATGCGGCCGCGATCTTCGGGGCGATGCTGGCCGCGACGATCGTCTGGAGCCTGTGGGAAGTCGGGCTCGACAGCTGGGCGCTGATGCCGCGACTGGTCGGGCCAGCCGTGGTCGGCCTGCTGTTCCTGATCCCGGCGATCCACCGTGCCGTCGGCGCACCGCGATGGTGGGTGGCAGCGCCCGCCGCTGCGGCCTTGTTGCTTACCGGTGGTGCGATCGTACGCGCAGAGCGGGCCGAGAGCGGCCTTCCCGGCGCGGGCAAGGTCGCCGCGCTCGCCGGGGCGGCGCAGGACTGGCAGCACTGGGGCAATGGCCTCGCGGGCACGCGCTATGCCGCGATCGACCAGATCGACACGGCCAACGCGAGCAAGCTCGAACTCGCCTGGCGCTATGATTCCGACATCAAGTCGGGCGACCTGGTCAGCCTGGAAGCCGCGCCGCTGGCGATAAACGGCCGGCTCTACATGTGCATCGAGTCGGGCACCGTTGCCGCGCTCGACCAGGAGACCGGCAAGCGCATCTGGCAGTATCGTGGCCTGCCGCCGGGCTCCAAATTCCACGGCTGGAAGTGCCGCGGTGTCGCCTATCATGCGGCCAAGACCGCCAAGGCCGAGTGCCAGCACAGCCTCTACATGACCACGGCCGAGGGCCAGCTCATCGCCATCGATGCCGATACCGGCAAGCAGTGTTCGGGCTTCGCCAGCAACGGCGTCGCCGACCTGCGCCTCGGCATGGGCGCGATGAAGCCTGACGACGCCCTGCCGACTTCGCCGCCGACCGTGGTGGGCGACGTGGTCGTCGTCGGTCAGTCGATCTCGGACTATGGCTCGTTCGATGCGCCCTCGGGCGTGATCCGCGGCTACGATGCCGAGACCGGCGCGTTGCGCTGGGCCTGGGATGCGGGGCGTCCGGGTCAGACGCAGCTCAAGCCGGGCGAGACCTACACGCGCGACACCCCCAACGCCTGGGGCGTGTTCAGCGGCGACGAGGCGCTGGGCCTCGTCTACGTCGGCACGGGCAACAGCCCGCCCGACTACTATTCGGCCTACCGCTCCAAGATCGCCGACCAGTTCACCGACAACGTCGTCGCGATCGACGTCAACACTGGTCTGCTGCGCTGGTCGTTCCGCACGGTGAACCACGATCTGTGGGATTACGACATAGCCGCGCAGCCGACCCTGGTGGACCTGCCGGGCGGGCCGAAGGCCGTGCTCGTGCCGACCAAGCGCGGGCAGATCTTCGTGCTCGATCGCGCGACGGGCAAGCCGATCGATCCGGTGGTGCAGAAGAAGGTGCCGCAGGGTGCGGTGAAGGGCGATTGGACCGCACCGACCCAGCCCTACACCACGGGCTTCCCATCGGTGTCGGGCCCCGACCTGACCGAAGCCGACATGTGGGGGCTGACCCCGCTCGACCAGATGGCCTGCCGCATCCAGTTCAAGAAGGCGCGCTATCAGGGGCAGTTCACCCCGATCACGACCGAGCGGACGATCACCTATCCGGCAGTGGCCGGCGGCATCAACTGGGGCGGCGTCTCGGTCGATACGCAGCGCGGGCTGCTGGTGGTCAACTCGCTGCACCTCGCCAACATCAACCGGCTGGCGCCGCGCAAGGAGGGCGAGACGCCGCGCAGCGGCTTCGAGGGCGGGGTCATCATGTTCCCCCAGGCGGGGACGCCTTACGGGTTCGAGTCCTATCCGTTTCTCTCGCCGATCTTCGCGCCGTGCCAGAAGCCGCCCTACTCGACGATCAGCGTGTTCGACATCAAGACGCGCAAGCTGCTCTGGTCGAAGCCGTTGGGCACGGCCGAGGGCTCGGGACCGCTGGGCATCGAGAGCCACGTGCCGCTGCGCATGGGCGCGCCGACCTTCGGTGGTTCACTGACCACGGCGGGCGGCCTGGTGCTCATCGCCGCGGGCCAGGACCGCCGGCTGCGCGCCTTCGACATCGCCAACGGCAAGGAGGTCTGGAGCGCCAGGCTTCCCGCGGTCGGCGCGGCCATGCCGATCAGCTACGTTTCGCCGAGCGGGCGCCAATTCGTGGTGATCGCCGCGGGCGGGCATTTCGCGATCCCCGGCCCGAAGGCCGCGGCGATCATGGCCTATGCGCTGCCGAAATGAGCAAGGCGGCACCAGCCCACGCCCCCACCCGGCCTCCCTACGATGGTACCTTATGGGAGGTCGGGTGGGGGTGTGGGCTGGTGCCGCACCTGGTTCAGCGAAGCTGAAACAGACAAGGAGAGAAACATGGCCGACGACATCGCGAGCATCATCAACGTCACCAACCTCTATGCGGTGGCGGTGGATTCGCATCGCTACGACCTGTTCGAGAAGGTCTTCGCCGCCGACATCCATTGCGACTTCGGCGGCGGTCCCGGGGCGGCTTTCACCGACCTCGCGACCCTGCAGGCGGTGTTCAAGGACATCCACGCGGTCTTCTCGGCGACGCAGCACATGGTGCTGGGGCACACGGTCACGGTCGATGGCGATAATGCGCACTGCTTCAGCTACGTCTCGGCGCGCTTCCGCCGCGGGCTCGAGGATGGCGAGGGCGTGTTCGAATCGACCGGCTGGTACGACGACGTCCTCGTCCGCACCGCGGACGGCTGGCGCATCCGCGAGCGCGTCTCGCGCATGGTCACCTATGGCGGCGATATCCGGGTGATGCAGGCCATGCCCGGGGTCGATACCAATTACGTCTTGCTGTCGCTGGCCGAAGAAGCCGCGGGCGGTCGGATCAAGTTCCTGTCGCAGGTTTGACTGGACCCGATTGCTCACATGGGAGCGAGATTGCCGATCCTCCCCCTCTGGGGGAGGTGGCAGACCGTAGGGCTGACGGAGGGAACGCCACGGCTGTGCCGTGCCGCGCCCCCTCCACCACCCGCTACGCGGGCGGTCCCCCTCCCCCAAAGGGGGAGGAGCTGAGTTGCTTTCCTACTTTGCGATCATCGTCACTAGATCAGAAGTTGATGTTCGCGTTCACGCCGAAGTAGCGATCGTTGTCGCGCGGGACGAAGCGCGAGACGCCGGCGACCGAGCCATAGGCCAGGAATGGCGAATAGTGCTTGTTGGCGATGTTCTTGACCACGCCGCGCACTTCCCAGCGATCGTCGCTCGCCAGTGCGATCGACGCGTTCCAGATGCCATAGGCGGGCTGGATCGTGTCGGGCGTCTGGGTGATCGAATACTGGGTGTCGTCCTTCCAGCTGAAGTCGCTCTGCAGCTCGAGGCTCAGGCTCTCGGTCAGCGCGAAGCGATAGGCGCCGTCGACGTTGAACTTCCACTTGGGCGCGAAGGGAAGCGGCTGGCCGTTGACGAAGGCCTGGCCGCTGGCGTCGGCGCAGCCCGCCGCCCCGGCGGGGCAGCGGAAATTGTCGATCTTCGCGTCGTTATAGGCGAAGGCGCCGGTCAGGCGCAGGCCCTGGACAGGGCGCAGGGTCACGTCGCCCTCGATGCCGCGCGAGGAGACCTGGCCGGCGTTGATCAGGCGCGTGACGATCGAGCCCAGATAGGTGTCCTGGAAGTTCGACTGGAAGCCCTTGAACTTGGTGTAGTAACCCGCAAGGCTGAAGCTGCCGAGGCCACTGCCGAAGCTGCCCTTGATGCCGGCCTCGAAGTTGTCGGTCGTCTCGGGCGCCAGCGGTGTCGTGTCGAAGGCCTGCATGTTGAAGAACACGTTGTAGGCCGGCCCCTTGTAGCCGCGCGAATAGGTCGCATAGGCGTTGAGATCATCGGTCAGGTCGTACTGCAGGCCGGCGCGCAGGCTGTAGTCGGTGCGGTCGGTCTTGCCCGAGGCCGAGAAATTCGGACGGATGCCCGGAACGCCGGCGGCGGTGTCGGAGACGCGGTTGTGCGTATATTCGAGCTCGTCGTGGATCAGGCGGCCGCCTAGGATCGCGCGGAAGCTGTCGGTGAAGTTGACGTTGGCTTCGCCGAACACCGAGTAGTTGCGCAGCTTGGTGCGATAGCGCGCGGTGCCGGTGTTGTTGACCGGGACGCCCGCGAGCAGCTGGGTGATGTCGCGGCGATAGACCTCGTTCGCGGTGGTCTGGAAGTAGTAGAGCCCGACGACGTAGTCGATCAGTCCGCCCTTGGGCGAGGTCAGGCGCAGTTCCTGGCTGAACTGCTCGGAGTCGACGGTGCCGAGGTCTTCGCCGCGCGTCACGCCGGCCGCGAGAGTGCCGGTTGCGTCCCAGTCCTGGTGCTGGACGTTGTCCCACCAGCGATAGGCGGTGATCGAGGTCAGGCGATGCTCGCCGAGGCCGGCCTCGATCGTCAGCGAGACGCCGCCGTTCTTGTCGCGCACGTCGGCGTCGAACGAGGGCGAGACGCGCGTGTTGTTCGGGCCGGCAACGATGCCCTCGCTCGCCAGCACGCCTGCGAGGGCCGCGTTGGGCGTGACCACGCCGGTCGGGAAGGCGACGCGGCTGGTCGCGGCGAAGACGCCGGTCGGCACGTCCTCGAAGGTGTAGGAGTAGTCACCCGAGAGCGTGACCGAGACGTCGGGCGAGGCTTCCCACAGCAGCTTGCCGCGAATGCCGCGACGCTTGTAGCCGTTGACGTTGTCGCCGGTCTTGATGTTGCGGACGTTGCCGTCGAAGCCGGCGATCAGACCCGAGAGGTTGAGGTATAGGCCTTCGGCGAGCGGGGCCGAGCCGGTCAGCTTCACACGGTACTCGTCGCCCTCGTAGTAGCCGAGCTGGGCGTTGAACTCGAGGTCCTTGGCCGGCGGGCGCGAGACGATGTTGATGACGCCGGCCGAGGCGTTCTTGCCGAACAGCGTGCCCTGCGGGCCGCGCAGAACCTCGATGCGCTCGACGTCGAGCAGGTCGAGCGTGCCCTGGCCCGGGCGTGCGAGGACGACGCCGTCGATCACGGTCGCGACCGAGGGCTCGACGCCCGGCGAGGTCGTGATCGTGCCGACGCCGCGGATGAAGGTCGAGCGGTCCTTGTTCGATGCGCCGGCGCGGAAGTCGAGCGTCGGCACCGAGCGGGCGATGTCCTGCACGGTGTTCTGCCCGCGCGCGGCCAGATCGTCGCCCGACAGCGCGGTGATCGCGATCGGCACGTCGATCAGCGATTCGTTGCGGAAGCGCGCGGTGACGACGATCTCGCCATCCGCGGACGCATCGGTGGGCGCCTCTTCGGCGAAGGCCGGGGTGGTCAGGCTGGCCATGGCGGCACTGGCCAGAAGCAGGCCGCGCGCGCTGAGAATCTGGATCATCTGTTTCCTCCCTGATGATGCCTCTTGAGGGGCGTTAATACTCTATCGATTTGGTAGGGAAATACAGTTTCGCTTTAGGCGGGCGAGGCAGAGCTATTCGTATCGGCCAAGGGTTCGGCGCGGCGGATGCGCGGCAGCAGCAGGTGGATCCAGCCGAGCGCGAGAAGATAGGACACCGACGCGAAGAGGAACAGCGGCCCGTAGCCGAGCCCGGCGGTGAGCACGACACCGGCGATCTTGGCGATGGCCATGCCGCCGAGGTTGCCGCAGAACGCGCCGAAGGCGGTAACGCGGCCGACCTTGGCCTGCGGCGTGACGTCGGAGATGACCGCGAACAGCGTGGTCGAGAAGCCCTGATGCCCGGCCAGTGCCAAGGCCAGGATGGCCGTCGCGAGCCAGACCTCCTGCGCGTGCAGCGCCAGCGGCACGGGGACGACGACCAGCGCCGAGGCCAGCATGGCCCCCTTGCGCACGCGGTTGAGCGGCATGCCGCGCACCAGCAGCCGCGTTGCCAGGCTGCCGGCAATGATCGAGCCGATCGCCGCGCCGGTATAGGCCACGGCCAGTGGCGGGCCGAGTGCGGTGCCCGAAAGTCCGAACTGGCGGTTGAAGAAGTCGGGCATCCAGAACAGCATCAGCCACCAGGTCGAATCCGACAGCACCTTGGCCACGGCGATCGCCCAGGTGCGGCGGTCGCGGACGATCGGGCCGTAGTCGGGCGCCACGTCTTCCTGCCCCTCGGACACGGTGCGCGTTACCACTGACGTATCGAAGCGCAGCCCGCGCGTCGCGATCAGCCACAGCGCCGCCCAGACCACGCCGAGCAGGCCGGCAATGACGAAGGCCGCGCGCCAGCCATAGAGCGCGGCGAGCAGCGGGATCGCCAGCGGTGTCAGGATCGCGCCGATCGAACCGACCGCGTTCGACAGGCCGAAGGCGGTCGAGCGCAGGTGCGGCGGGAAGATCGTCGCGATCGTCTTGACCCCGCTCGGCGTGCCCATCGCCTCGGTCGCGCCCAGTGCCGCGCGGACGAGGATGAACTGCCCCATCGTCCAGGCCCAGGCATGGGCGATCGCGGCAAGGCTCCAGGTGACGACACCAAGTGGGTTCGCCCATTTCACGCCCAGCCGGTCGACGATCCAGCCGGTGAACAGGAAGGCGAAAGCGGCGGCGCCCTGGAACCAGGCGGCAAGCGTGCCGTAGTCGTTGTCGCTCCAGCCGAGGTCGGCGGCGATCACCGGCTTGAGCACGGCGATGATCTGGCGATCGACGAGGTTGAGGATGGAGGCGGTCAGCGCCAGCGCGAAAAGCAGCCAGCGGCGGCGGGGAGACAGGTTCACGCGCCCAGACCCTTCACGCAAAAGTGACCTGCCGGCCGTTCTGCACCAGCGGGATCGCATTGCGCCGCAATTGCCGCGTGCCCGGATTGAGCATCACCTCGGGCGTGTATTGCGCCAGGTAGACGCGGCGCGGCCGGTCGGTGCGATTGGCGCCGGTGGCGTGGAGCGTGCGGCTGGAAAAGGCGACCACGCTGCCCGCGGGGACTTCGAGTGCGACGGCGTGGCTCTCGTCGACCTTGAGTGCCAGATCGTTGGTGCCGGCCTTGCGCTCGTGCGACAGTACGCCGCCGCGGTGGGTGCCGGGGACGACGCGGACCGTGCCGTTGTCGAGCGTCGCATCGTCGAGCGGGCACCAGCAGGTCAGGTAAGGGGCGTGGTCGGTAGGGCCGCCGTTGCCGACGACGTAGCCCGAATCCTGATGCCACGAGAACGGCATGCCGCCCTCGGGGCCTTTGACGACATATTGGTCGAAGAAAAAGTAGGCGGTGTCGCCCAAGGTCGCGCGGCAGATCTCGGCCATCGTCTCGCTGAACAGCATGTGCCGCAGCCGCGGTTCCTCGCGCTGGCATTCGTTGGCGAAGTAGCGTTTGCCGCGATGGGTGATGCCCAGGGTGTCTACGCCCGCCGCGTCCATCCGCGCATCCTCGCGCGCGACGAAATCGTCGCAGCAGGCGCGCAACAGGTCGAGCAGTTCGCCCGAAAGGACGCTCTCGAACACAGTGTAGCCCAGTTCGTCGAACTGGCGGCTTTGGCTCGCGAAGCCCATGTCTTGTCCCTCGATCGGCATGGCTGCCGGCAAGAGAGCTTCCTGACGGGAATGTCAACTATACTAGTTGAGTATTATGTTCCCGCTTCCGTCTCCCAATGACGATAGTGCACGCAACGTGGCGCGGAGGAAAGCGGGCGATTGCGGACTAGCCCAGCGGCCCGTGATCGAGCCGTGGCAGGACGTGGCGGGCGAACAGATCGGCCTCGGCCGCGTGCGGATAGCCCGAGAGAATGAAGGCCTCGATGCCCTCGGCGCGATAGGCCTGAAGCTTGGCCAGGACCTGGTCGGGATCGCCGACGATCGCCGCACCGCAGCCCGAGCGGGCGCGGCCGATGCCGGTCCACAGGTTGTCCTCGACGAAGCCGTCGCCGCCCGCCGCCTCGCGCAGTTGCGCCTGACGCGCGACCCCTGCCGACTGGCTGTCGAGCGACCGCGCACGGATCGCGCGGCCGATCTCGTCGTCCAGCTTTGACAGCAGGCGATCGGCTGCGAGGCGCGCCTCTTCCTCGGTCTCGCGCACGACGACGTGGACGCGATAGCCGAAGCGCAGCGTGCGGTCCTGACGCGTGGCGCGAGCGCGCATGTCGGCGATGATTTCGCGCACCGCGGGCAGCGTGTCGGGCCACATCAAGTAGACGTCGGCGCCCTTGGCCGCGGCCTCGCGCGCGTCTTCGGAAAGTCCGCCGAAGTAGAACTGCGGGCTGCGACCCGAGACCGTGCTCAGTCGCGGCGGATCGAGCTTGAGCTTCCAGAACTCGCCCTGGTGATCGAGCGAGCGCCCGTCGAGCAGTTCGCGCAGGATATGCATGGCCTCGACCGTTCGCGCATAGCGCGGGCCGCTCGCCAGGGTCTCGCCGGGCATCTCGCTCGAGATGATGTTGATCGCCAGGCGGCCTCCCAGCATCTGGTCGATCGTCGCGATCTGACGTGCGAGCTGCGGCGGCCAGCTTTCGCCGACGCGCACGGCCATCAGCAGGCGAATGCGCTTGACCCAGGTGGCGATCGCCGCGGCGAAGGCCGTAGTGTCGATGCCCAGGGCATAGCCCGAAGGAAGCAGCACGTTGTCGAAGCCAGCGCTGTCGGCCTGCAGCACGATGTCGCGGCAATGCTCCCAGCTCGACTGGAGCATGGCATCGGGCTGGCCGAGGAATTCGTAGTCGTCGTCGCAGAGCGCCGAAAACCACGAGACCTCGCAGGGCGGAAGCGCCGTCACGGCAGGCGTTCGCCGGTCGAAGCCTGGAGCACCTCGTACCATTCGGCGCGGGTCCATTCGACTTCGAAGGCCGCAGCGGCTTCCTTGATCCGCGCGGGCTGCTGGCTGCCGACGATCGGGATCGGGCGCGCCGGGTGCGCCATGACCCAGGCATAGGCCGCGGCCGCCGGGGTGACGCCGCTGGCCTCGGCCTTGGCCTCGATCAGGCTGGTGACCGTTCCGGCCTGGCTGATCCGCCCGCCGCCGAGCGTCGACCAGGCGAGCACCGAGGTGCCCAGCGCCATCGCTTGGTCGAGCACGCCGTCCCAGACGGGACCGCTGAACCAGGGCGAGAATTCGGGCTGCACCGAGGCGAGCGGGAACGGCAGGTGGGTCTGCAGCGCGGCGACCTGCGCGGCGGTGAAGTTTGACACGCCGACCGCGCGGACCTTGCCGCTCTCGACCATGCGCGCGAGCGTCTTCGCCAGATTCTCGGGATGGGTGAGGATGTCGGGCCGGTGGACCTGCCAGAGGTCGACATGATCGAGCCGCATGCGGCGCAGCGAGGCGTCGAGTGCGGCCTCGAGATAGGCGGCGCTGGAATCATAGGGCACGCCCGGAATGATCCCGCCCTTGGTGGCGATCACCATCTGCTTGCCGAGACCCGGCGCCTCGGCCAGGACCTCGCCGAACAGCTCCTCGGCCGAGCCGAAGCCGGGGCCGTCGACGCCGTAGATGTCGGCGGTGTCGAACAGGGTGATGCCGATCTCGAGCGCGGCCTCGATGCGCGCACGCGCGGTCGCGACATCGACGCCGGCGAAGCGCCACATGCCCCAGGCGATGGGCGAAACGGAAATCCCGCTCTTGCCGAGCGGCACGGGTTCGGGTGTAGGGGCGGTCATACCCCACCTATTGGCACAGGGCTCATGGCACAGACAATCCGCTATGGCATCCTCGGCACCGGCATGATGGGCTGCGAGCACATCCGCAACATCAAGCTGATCCCGGACGCAGAGATCACCGCGATCGCCGATCCGGTCGAGACTTCGCTCGGCTGGGCCCAAGAGTCGCTCGGCGATGCGAAGCCGGCGCGCTTCCGCAATGCCGAGGAACTGGCCGAGAAGGGCGAGATCGACGCGGTCGTCGTCGCCTCGCCCAATTTCACGCACCGCACGGTGCTCGAACCGCTGTTCGATGCCGGCGTGGCGATCCTCTGCGAAAAGCCGCTGGCGACGACGGTCGCCGACGCGCGCTGGATGGTCGAGCGCGCCGAAGCCGGCGCCAAGAGAAATGGGGCGCCGTTCTGGACCGGCATGGAATACCGCTACATGCCGCCGATGGCGCGTTTCGTCGAACAGGTTCATGGGGGTCGCGTGGGCCGGCTGCAGATGCTCTCGATCCGCGAGCATCGCTTCCCCTTCCTCGAAAAGGTTGGCGACTGGAACCGCTTCTCGCGCAACACCGGCGGGACGATGGTAGAGAAGTGCTGCCATTTCTTCGACCTGATGCGGCTGATCGTGCGCAGCGAGGCGGTGCGCGTGTTCTGCTCGGGCGCAATGGACGTGAACCACGTCGACGAGCGCTACGACGGGCAGAAGCCCGACATCATCGACAACTCCTATACCGTGGTCGACTTCGCCGACGGCACCCGTGCGCTGCTCGATCTCTGCATGTTCGCCGACGGTGCCGAGCACCAGGAGGAGGTTTCGGCTACGGGCGACAAGGCGCGGCTCGACGTGCTGATCCCGCCGGGCGAGCTGGTTTTCAGCCCGCGCGTCGGTTTTCGCGCCGACAAGAAGGTTGTGCGCGAGATGGTCGAGGTTGACGAGGCGGCGATGTCGGCGGGTTCGCACCACGGCGCGACCTTCCACCAGCACGAGGCTTTCGCCCGCGCGGTCCGCGGCGAGGGCCCGGTCGAGGTCACTGCGCGCGACGGCCTGATGGCGGTGGCGATCGGTGCTGCCGCCGAGATCAGCGCGCGCGAGAAGCGCGTGATCGAGATGCGCGAACTGCTCGGCTGAGGTCTTTGGCACGGCGCTGCCGGCGGAGGGCTCGCAACGTTTTGTTACAGGGGGTTGCCGCAGCAGCAATCCGGGGCGGGGTACCGCGAAACATACAGCCCGAAAACGGGCTTTTCGCAGGAGTATGCCGTATGAAAATCGCCTTGCCGCTGCTTGGGCTCGTGGCGGCCCTGGCCGCGTCGCCGGCCATTGCGAGCCCCGAAGCCGCGCACCGGACTTCCGTGGTCCATAATGGCCAGGCCGTTGCAATCACCTACGAGCCGCAGGTCGAGACCAAGCTGCGCCAGATTGGCCTGGGGTCGCGTTCCTTCCCGCCTGCATGTGGACCAGCAAGCTCTTGGTCCAGCGTACCGCGATCGCGCCCGATGGCCGTCCGATCGCGGCGCTGTCGCGCGTGATCCCGGGGGACAAAACGCGGTCCGGCCAGCGCGCCGGTCATTGCAACAACCTGTCCGAGCGCGAAAAGGCGCGCCTGGCTGGACCGGTCGAGGCGATGCGCGCACGCGTGATCGCCGCCGCCGAGCGTGACGGGCATGGTCTGCGCACCGAACTGGCCAGCCTGGAGGCGCTCCGCGAAGGGCATTCGCACGCGCGCTGATTGGGACGAGGCGCTGGCAACACTTTGCAACATAGTGGAGCGGATCGGGAAATCGCTGGGCAATACGAATTTGGCCATTCCGCGCTTCGCTGGCGCGTTTGAGGAATCCTGCTGCGATGTTCCGATCCTTACCCGCCTTGTGCATCGCTCTCGCCTTCGCCGCCCCTCAGGCGGCGGGGGCCTACGAGCAATTGCCCCGGCAACTTGCGAGCCTTTCTCCCGCGGACTTCGCGCGCGAGATCGACGTCGTCGACGATCCGCTCGAACCCGCGGTCGTCCTGTCGACGCACCAGGGCTATGCCCGTGGTCGCGCGATCAAGGGCGCCCATGCCAACAACGTTCACCTGCGCGCGTTGGTCGATCGCGCCAGCGGCCGGGTGACCTGGCAGGTCTGGCACGAACTGATCAGCGTGCGCGGACACAAGCAGGTGACCGCGGTGCACTTCCTCGCCGACGGCGGTCTGCGCCAGATCGCACCTTTCGCCGTCGATCACTGGCTCGATCAGTGCCCCGCGACCGACGCGGTGGGCTCGTGCAACCAGTTCACCCGCATCGGTTTCGAGCTGACCGAGGACATGGTGCGCGAGATCGCCGCCGCCTATGCGGCCGGTTCGCGCGAACCCTGGCGCCTGCGCTTCAAGGTAGAGACTGGCCGCGACGTTACCGGCGGGCTCGCCCCGGCGGAAGCCGCTGGCCTGCTCCAGGCCGTCGAGGCCTGGCGCGGCGGTCCGCAAGCGCGAACAGCCGCAAGGTAGATTGCAGCCAGGGCCGGCAAGGCCTATCTGGCGTCAGAAGCGAGTTAGCCATTATCTGATGACTGCCCCCTCCATCGTCCTGGTCGAGGACGACCCGCCCTTGCGTAACCTCACAGCCCGCGCGCTCCGCGAGCACGGGTATACCGTGCGCGCCGTCGCCACCGGTGCCGAGATGTGGGTGGTGATCGAGAACGAGCCGGTGGACCTGCTCGTTCTCGACATCATGCTGCCCGGAACGAACGGCGTCGACCTGCTGCGCCGGCTGCGCCAGACCAGCGACGTGCCGGTGATCTTCGTCAGCGCCCGCGGGGCCGAGGAAGATCGCGTGGTCGGGCTCGAGCTGGGCGCCGACGACTATCTGGCCAAGCCCTTCTCGACGCGCGAGCTGATCGCCCGCATCGGCGCCGTCCTGCGCCGCCGCGGCGGGGAAGTGATCGCCGGCAAGCCTTCGTCGAGCAACGAGCTGAGCTTCGAGGGCTGGCGCCTGTCGCCGGCGCGGCGCGAACTGCGCTCGCCCGGCGGCGCGATCGTCGACCTGACCGGCGCCGAGTTCGACCTGCTCAGCGTGTTCCTCGGCCAGCCGCAACGCGTGATCGGCCGCGAGCGGCTGATCGAGCTGTCACGCACGCGCCTGGCCGACAGCTCCGACCGCAGCGTCGACGTGCTGGTCAGCCGCCTGCGCCGCAAGCTGTCGACCACCGAGCAGCCCGCGCCGATCAAGACCGTGCGCGGCGTCGGCTATATCTTCGCGGCCGAGGTCAGCCGACTTTGAGGATCTGGCAGCGCGTCGGCCTGGGCGGGCGCCTGCTGGCGATCGTCGTGGTCGTCGTACTGATCGACTTCTTCGTCAACTCGGTGCTGTTCGAGCGCGCGCGCCTGTTCATGCTGCGCGAGGACGAGACGGCCTGGATGGCCGAGCACGTCGTCATCGCGCATCGCGTGCTCGATCGCACGCCGATCGACGAGCGCAAGCTCGTCGCGGGCGAGCTCAGCACCGAGCGCTTCGTCATCCGGTGGTCGCGCTATCGTCCGCCGGCCGCGAACGCCATCGAGCTGTCGACCCTGCATCGGCAGATGCTTTCGGCCGAACCCGACCTGCGCGGCGCCGACCTGCACCTGCGGCTGATGCCGCTGTCGCACGGTGGCAATATCGGCGGATCGTCGACCTTGCAGGACGGCTCGATGATGAACTTCCGCTTCCATGGCCAGGCGCCGTGGTCGCTGAATTTCGGTCGTTTCGTCGGCATGGCGCTGCCCTCGGCGCTGCTCCTGGTACTGGCCTGGTTGCTGTTCCGATTGATGCTGCGGCCACTGCGCGCTTTGGTGAAGGCGACGTCGGAAGTCGGTGCGGCCAATCCCCAGCCGCTGGCCGAGAGCGGCGAGGGCGAGGTGCTCCACCTGATTCGCGCCTTCAACGCGATGCAGGAACGCATCCACCAGCTGCTGGCTAGCGGTTCGCAGACGCTGCTGGCGATCGGTCACGACCTGCGCACCCCGCTGGCGCGGCTGCAATTGCGCATCGAAGAGGCGCAGATCAGCGATCAGCTGCGCTACGAGATCGGTCAGGACATCGACGAGATGCGCGACCTGCTCCAGTCGCTGCAGACCTATGTCGAATCGGGGCGCGATGGCGGCCCGCTCGAGCGGATCGACATCGCCGTCACCGCCCAAACGCTGGTCGACAATGCCCAGGATCGCGGGGCCGAGGCGGGTTACGACGGGCCCGATCACCTCGAGGTGCTGGCGCGGCCGGTGGCGATCCGTCGCGCGCTGTCGAACCTCGTCGAAAACGCGCTGGCCTATGCCGGCAGCGTGCAGGTTAGCCTGGCCCAGCAGGGCGGCGAACTGGTGATCTCGGTCGAGGACGATGGTCCGGGAATCCCGGAGGCGCGGATGCAGGAAGTGTTGCGCCCCTTCATCCGCCTCGACGATGCGCGCTCGCGCAATACGGCGGGGATGGGGTTGGGCTTGCCGATCGTCGACCGGCTGGTCGCGGCCGAGGGCGGGACGCTCCATCTCGCCAACAAACCGACCGGCGGTCTCAAGGTGACGATCCGGCTCCCGCTTGCGGCCGGCTGACCGCTCATGCCGCAGTGCAACATTTCCTTACAAAGCATACCAACTCAGGAAAAGCCGACTCTCTAGCTTGTGACGATCCGCGGCCCCTGTGCCGCGATTTTGTTTGAATAAGCGAGAGGTAACAACCGTGAACGAGCTGATCGGCCGGGTCTTCAGTTTCGAGAAGACCATCTTCCCCGATAGCGGCGAGCTGTTCGCCAAGCTGTCGACCCAGGGCCAGTCGCCCAAGGCGCTGATGATTTCCTGCGCGGATTCGCGCATCGTCCCCGAGCAGATTCTCCAGGCGCAGCCGGGTGAACTGTTCGTCTGTCGCAACGCCGGCAACATCGTCCCGCCCTTCGCGACGATGAACGGCGGCGTCTCCTCGACCGTCGAATATGCCGTCATGGCGCTCGGCGTGCGCGACATCATCGTTTGCGGGCACTCGGGCTGCGGCGCGATGGCCGCGGTTGCCGATCCCACGGGCCTCGAGGCCATGCCCAACGTCGCCGCCTGGCTGCGCCATTCAACCGCGGCGCAGAAGGTCGTCGACGATGGCTATCCCGAGCTCGAAGGCACCGATCGCATCCGCGCGGTGACCTTCGAGAACGTGGTGGCCCAGCTCAACCACCTGCGCACGCACCCGTCGGTCGCCTCGGGCATCGCCCGCGGCGAGATCTCGCTGCACGGCTGGTACGTCGACATTCACGCGGGCCAGGTGCTGGGCCTCGATGGCGAGACCGGCCAGTTCGTGCCGCTGCGCGAAGATACCCCGCTGCCCGTCGCGCTGCCCGCGCAGCGTCGCGTCTGGGCCCAGGCGGAAGCGGCCGAATGACGACGGCCGCCGCCGGCCGGACCGGTCCCTTCGCCCATTTCGCCAGTGACTTCACGGCGTCGATCGTCGTGTTCCTGGTGGCCATGCCGCTGTGCATGGGCATCGCCGTCGCTTCGGGCGTTCCGCCCGAAATGGGCCTGGTAACGGGTATCATCGGTGGCATCATCGTCGGCTTCTTCGCCGGCTCCCCCCTGCAGGTCAGCGGCCCGGCCGCTGGCCTCGCGGTCATCGTCTTCGAATTCGTGCGCGAGCACGGCATCGCGGCGCTCGGCCCGATGCTCGTCGTGGCGGGCGCGATCCAGCTCGTGGCCGGCATGCTCAAGATGGGCGGCCTGTTCCGCTCGATCTCGCCGGCCGTGGTCCACGGCATGCTCGCGGGCATCGGCGCGCTGATCGTCATCGGCCAGTTCCACACCTTGTTCGACGCCAAGCCGATGTCGAGCGGTCTCGAGAACCTGGCGGCCATGCCCGGCCGCGTGCTCGGCCTGTCGCTCGACGTGCAGGCGACCGAACTGGCGCTGGCCATCGGCCTGCTGACGATCGTCGTCATGCTCGGCTGGGAAAAGCTGCGTCCGGCCTCGATGAAGCTGGTTCCCGGCGCCTTGCTGGGCGTCATGGCCGCGACCTTGGTCGCTTTCGGCCTCGGCCTCGACGTCGCGCGCGTCACCGTTCCCGAATCAATCGGCGCAGCGTTCAGCGTTCCCGCCGATGGCTTCTTCGGTCCGCTGACCACGCCTGCGATCCTGATCGCCGCGGTCGCCGTGGCCTTCATCGCCAGCGCTGAGACCTTGCTTTCGGCCGCTGCGGTCGATCGCATGCACGACGGCGTGCGCACCGATTACAACAAGGAACTGCGCGCCCAGGGCATCGGCAACTTCCTCTGCGGCGTGCTCGGTGGCCTGCCGATGACCGGCGTCATCGTCCGCTCGTCGGCCAACGTCCAGGCCGGCGCGCAGACGCGCCTGTCGACGATCCTGCACGGCGCCTGGATCCTCGGTTTCGTCGCGCTGCTGCCCTGGCTGCTGCGCGAGATCCCGATGGCCGCGCTCGGCGGTGTCCTGGTCGTCACCGGCTGGCGGCTGGTCAGCCTCGACCACGTCAAGCACCTGCTCCAGGTCCATGGCCGTCTGCCGGCAATGATCTGGGCGGTGACCTTCGTGCTCGTCGTCGCGACCGACCTGCTGACCGGCGTCCTCGTCGGCCTGGCGCTGTCGCTGATCGAACTGCTGCCGTTCTACCGCAACCTCAAGCTCAAGGTGGCGCAGAAGGACCACGAGGACGTCACCCACGTCGAGCTCGGCGGTGCGGCGACCTTCCTCAGCTTGACGCGGCTGAACTCGGTGCTCGAGGCGCTGCCCGACAACCGCTCGGTCAAGCTCGACCTCGATGGCCTGCACGGCATGGATCACACCACCGCGCAGACGCTCAGCGAGTGGCTCGGCCGGCGCAAGAAGCGCGGCGTGCCGGTCGAAGTGACCGGGCCGTCGGAGATCATGCGACCACTTGCCCTGGCGCATTGATCCAGGCTCCCGCGGCTGTTTCGTCCGTGAGGCCACTGGAACTGTGCAAGGGATCGTGATTTGATGCTGCCGTCCCCCGTCAGCGAAAGTCACGGTCCCTTGTCCCATTATCTCAACGCCTTTCCGATCACCGAACGCTGGCCGGCCCAGCATCCGGATCGGCTCCAGCTCTATTCGCTGCCGACGCCCAACGGCGTGAAGGTGTCGATCATGCTCGAAGAGATCGGGCTGCCCTACGAGGTCCACAAGATCGACTTCGGCCAGGGTGATCAGCGCAGCGACGCCTTCCTCAGCCTCAATCCCAACGGCAAGATCCCGGCGATCCTCGATCCCGACGGACCGGGCGGCCGCCCGCTGCCGCTATTCGAGAGCGGCGCGATCCTCCATTACCTGGTCGAGAAGACGGGCAAGCTGATGCCCGCCGATCCCGCCGAGCGCTGGCACGTCAGCCAGTGGGTCTACTTCCAGGTCGGTGGCCTGGGGCCGATGTTCGGCCAACTCGGCTTCTTCAACAAGTTCGACGGCCGCAACTGGGAGGACAAGCGTCCGCTCCAGCGCTATGTCGACGAGAGCAAGCGGCTGCTCGGCGTGATGGATAAGCACCTGACGGGGCGCGAGTGGTTCGTCGCGGATGAATTCTCGATCGCCGACGTGTCGATGCTCGGCTGGGTGCGCAACCTGATCGGCTTCTATGAGGCCGGCGATCTCGTCGGCTTCGACAGCTTCGCCGCGGTCAAGGCCTGGCTCGAACGCGGCCTCGCCCGGCCGGCGGTGCAGCGCGGGCTGACGATTCCGTAGCTCCTTGGTTCCTCCTCTTGCAGGGGAGGAGCTGTCCCTTACCTCAACCCCGACATCGCCTGGCGGTAGAGCAGTACCGTCAGGCCCGCGAACAGCACGACACCTCCGCCGAGCGCAAACGGTGTGAAGTGCGCGCCGACCAAGGTCAGCGGGCTGTCGCTGCCGGACCCGGCGACGATGCCGGCGAAGGCGACGCCCCAGAGGCTGTCGCCGACGATCATGCCCGTCGCGGTCAGCACGCCGATGCGCTTGGCCAGTTCGGGGTCGCCGCGGCGGTCGGCCCACTTGTCGTAGAACCAGCCGATCACCGCGCCGATCACCACGGGCAGGATCACCGCCATCGGCAGGTAGATGCCGATGCCCACGGCCAGCGGCGGCAGGCGGACCAGGCCGAGCTTGCCGAGAATCTCGTCGAGCGCGACGAAGCCAAGCCCGGCCAGGGCGCCCCAGCCGAGCATCGGCCAGTTGAGATCGCCGCCGAGCACGCCTTTGGCCAGCGCCGAGATCAGCCCGGCCTGCGGGGCGGACAAGGCGTTCGGGCCCGCGCCCGGTGCACCGGCGAAGCCGAAGGCGGTGTTGAGCAGGTCGAGTACCGGCGGGATGATCAGGCTGCCGAAGACCAAGCCGATCACCAGCGCGACCTGCTGCTTCCACGGCGTCGCGCCGACGAGCTGGCCGGTCTTGAGGTCCTGCAGGTTGTCGTTGGCGATCGTCGCGACGCCGAAGACCACACCGGTGACGATCAGCGCATAGGCGATCAGCGCCTGGGTGGTGTCGGCGTCGTTGTCACGCCCGAACAGCCCGGCCAGCATCAGCGAGGCGGCGAGCACGGCGAGGATGCCGATCGCCGAAACCGGCGAATTCGACGAGCCGATCAGCCCGGCCATGTAGCCGCAGACCGCGGCGACGAGCAGGCCGACCACGAGCACGAAGACCAGGGCCCCGGCGAGCAATAGCCCCGTCGCGCCGGCCAGCGGCCCGCCGGCGAGCACGCTCCACAGCAGCCAGGCGATCGGCAGCATCATGGCCACGGCACCGCCGATGACCACGCCGATCGGCATGTCGCGTTCCTCGAGCGCCAGCACCTCGCCGCCGTGGCGCGCGCGGCTGGCGGCAAAGGCCGAGCCGATGCCGCGGACCACCGGGCCGGCGATGCGGATCAGCGCCCAGATCGCGGCAACGCCGATCACGCCGGCGCCGAAGAAGCGCACGTCGGCGCGGAACACCGTGTTGGCCCAGACCTCGACCTCGCCGCCCATGGGCTGACTGGCGGTCAGGATCGGCAGTAGCACCCACCAGCCGGTCACCAGGCCGACGAGCTGCGCGAGACCGACCGAGATGCCGACGAGATGGCCGACGCCGAGCAGCGCGAACGAAAGCCCGCCGGCGATCCCGGTCGCGCCGGCGCCGGCGCGGAACCAGGTCGCCGCCTCGGCCGCGACGAGCTTGGTCTGGGTCAGGATCGCGAAGCCGGCCGAGACGAGGCTCGACCAGACCAGCGCGCGCAGGCCCTTGGCGCTTTCCTCGGCGCCGGCGCGGCTGTCGGAACCGACCTGGAGCACCTCGGCGGCGGCGCGGCCTTCGGGATAGGGCAGGTCCGAATCGATCACGAGCGCGCGGCGCAAGGGCACCGAGAAGAACACGCCGAGCGCACCGCCGAGCGCGGTGATCGCGGCCGTGGTGATATAGGGGAAGCCCTGCCACCAGCCGATCATGATCAGGCCGGGCAGGACGAAGATGATCGAGGCGATCGTCCCCGCCGCGCTGGCGATGGTCTGGACGATGTTGTTTTCGAGGATGTTCGAGCCGGGCAGGTAGCGCAGCACCGCCATCGAGATCACCGCGGCGGGGATCGAGGTGGCGAAGGTCAGGCCGACCTTGAGCCCCAGGTAGACGTTGGCGGCGGTGAACAGCAGCGTGATCACGCCGCCGAGCACGATGCCGCGCAGGGTCAGTTCCGCGAGCGGCTTGGATGCGTCGCTGGCCATATATTCGAATGCTCCCGTATGCCCGCCGGCGCTGTATGACGGAGGTGTCATACAAGGCTTCCGCCGGCGGGCATACGGGGTGTTTTACAGCAGCTTGAGGTGCCTGAGGTCGGCCACGTACTTCGCGATAAGCGCGGACGAGACCGGCGGGATCTCGTAACCCGCAGCCTTGGTCGCCGATTGGAAGCGATCGGCGGGCAGCATCGACTTGTTGGTCGCGCGCTGCGGCTGGCGATAGGGATCGAGGATCGCCAGCATCGATTCCGCGCGCTGCTCCTCGGGCAGCAGGCGCATCGCCGTCTCGAAGCGCGAAAGCCAGTCGTCGTAGCCGTCGATCCGCTCGATCGTGCAACCCTCGGCGATCATCCAGTCGACGAAATCGTCGAGCGAGACGCCGTCGTCGTGCTGGCCCGACAGGTTGTAGCTGCGAAAGCCGGACAGGTCCTGCGCGTCGATCGCGGTCAGCGATTCTGCGAGGAAGTCCACCGAGAGACCGTCGTAGCGTGCGCGGGGGCGGCCGTTCGACAGGTCCTGCGCATAGAAGGTCGCGGGCGCGATGCCCGTGGCGGCCAGGCTGAACAGCAGGCGGGTGAACATGTCGGGCACGTTGATCTGGCCGGCATAACGGCTGTGCGCGAGGATCATGCCCGGGCGGAAGACCGAAACGGGCAGGCCGGTCAGGTCGTGCGCCTCGCGCAGCAGCACTTCGCTGGCCCACTTGCTGATGCCGTAGCCGTTGGCATAGCCGTCATCGAGGCCACAGCGCGGCATCAGTTCGCGGATGTCGCCGTCCTCGTCGACGATCCGCGTCGCCACCGAATTGACCCCCAGGGTCGAGACGTAGTGAAAGCGCTTGAGCTTGCCGGTGATCGCCAGGCGGATCAGTTCGGCCGTGCCGGTGACGTTGGCGGCGAAGAGCTGGTTGTAGGGCAGAACGTGGTTCACGTGCGCGCCGGGGTGGACGATCAGGTCCACGCTCTGCGCGAGCCGATCCCAGGTCGCCTCGTCGAGGCCGAGCCCCGGCAGGCCGAGATCGCCGGGCAGGACTTCGAGATGCTTCTCCGCGAGCGCGCGGAAATGGGCGAGGAGCTGCGGATCGCTCTCGATCGCCGCCTCGACGCGGGCACGAGCTTGCGCGGCATCGGCGCCGCGCGCGAGCAGCAGCAGCTTGCCACCGGTCTCAGCCAGGCGTTCGAGCCAAGCGAGCGCCTGGAAGCGGCCGAGGAAGCCAGTCGCGCCGGTCATCAGCACGGTGCGGATCGGGCCGTCGACCGCGGGAAGGGCGGCCGCCTTGGCGAGGATGTCTGCATCGATGAACTTGTCTAGCGTCAGGTCCGAAGCCTTTGCCTCGCCGCTGTCGGCCTGGTGGACCGTGGCGAAGCTGGGGCGCTTGCCGCCGGCGCCGCGCGCGGTCTCGACGTAGTCGGCGAGGCCCCGGATATCGCCAGCCGGGTTGATGATGACGCCGACCGGAACCTCGATGCCGAAGATCTCTTCGAGCAGGGTCGAGAACGACAGCGCCGCGAGTGAATCCCCGCCGAGGTCGATGAAGCGCAGGTTCGGCTGCACGTCGGAAGCGCCGAGGCCGAGCGTCGCCTGGACCGCCTCGATCACGGTGTCGAGCACCGGCCGCTCGGCCCCGCCGCCGCGCAGGCGGCGCAAGGTGTCGAACTGGTCCTGCGCGAGCTGCGCATACATCGCCTCGAGGCTCTCGCCGTAGCGGTCCTTGAGTTTGGGGCGCTGGTGCTTGCCGATCTCGGAGAGCAGCCCGTTCTTGAGGCTGAACGGATCGGCCTCGATGATGAAGTCGCGCGGGATTTCCCAGCCGTTGAGCTGATCGTGCTCGGCCACCTCGTTGAGCGCGCGGCGCAGCGCGGACTTCACCTTTTCGGTGCCGCCGTCCTCGCCGAGCTGCGCGACCAGTTCCTCGTTGGGCACGATCACCGCAAGCAGGAAGGCGCGCTCGCTGGTGCCATAGACGTAGATTTGGCGGATCGCGGCGTGGTGCGCATAGGCCGCCTCGAGCTTCTGGATCGCGACGAATTCACCCTGCGAGAGCTTGATGACGTTGTTGCAGCGATCGACGAAGACGAGGTGGTCGGGGCCCAGTTCGGCCATGACGTCGCCGGTGCGGTAATAGCCGTTCTCGAACTTCTCGGCGGTCAGGTCCGCGCGCTTGTAGTAACCGCCCATGAAGCGTTCGGACTTCACCAACAGCTCGCCGCGCGGATAGGGCTTGTCGGTGGAGAAATAGCCGAGCTCTGGCACATCGGCGAGCTTGTAGTCGATGACCGGCGGGCGCTGGATCTTCCAGTCGACCAGCACCGTGCCGCCGGCGATCTCGGTCGAGGAATAGCCGATCGGCATGTGCAGATCGAGCATGTCCTCCATGAACACGTAGGTCTCGGGCGCGAGCGAGGCCGAGCCGCAACCCACCGAGAGCAGGCGCCCGCCGAGGATGGTCTCGCGCATCTCGCGCTTGATCGCTTCGGCTGCGCTCGCCTCGTCCTCGCCCGCGGCGACGCGCAGGTCGAGTTCGCCGAGATAGCGATGATGGAACAGCTCGCAGACGCGGGGAACGATCGAGGCCATCGTCGGCCGCGCCAGCGAGAAGTCCTCGAACATGGTCGAGAGATCGGCCTTGGGTGCGCAGTAGGACGTGCCGCCATTGGCCAGGGCCATCAGCAGGTAGCCGTTGCCGACGAGGTGGGCCATCGGCATGAAGCTCAGGGTGATCGACGGGATGTCGTGATCGTGCAGCCAGGTGCCGATCACCAGGCTCTGCGTGAAGATCGCACCCTTGGGCGTGCCGGTCGAGCCCGAGGTGTAGAACAGCCAGGCCAGCGGATCCTCGCCCTCGCCGGGCAGGTAGAGCGGCGGCGTCTCGAGCTTGCTGCCGCGCGCGATCACCTCGTCGAAGGTGTCGACGACGATCGGGCAGCCGGCATCGGACAGCGTCATCCTGGCGGCGGCGAGGCGTTCGCGCTGGTCGTCGTCGCGCAGGTCGTAGTCGAACACGACGAGGCGGTCGGGCACGGCGGTGTTCAGTGTCTGGCCGAGCAGCACGGCTTCGGCCGCGGCTTCGACATAGTCGATCGAAGTGGCGAGGATGCGCGGCTCGGTCTCGGCGATGATCGCCTGGTGCTGTGCGGGCGGGGCGCTCGTCTGCAAGGGCACGTTGACCGCGCCGAGCGAGATGTCGGCGAGCAGGATCGTCGCATAGGCCGGGCTGGTGAAGCCGAGGATGCAGACGAAATCCCCGGCCTTCAGCGGCGCCTGTGCGTCATGGTGCCAGGTGCTGGCGGCGGCGCGGGCGCGGCCCCATAGTTCGCGGTAGGTGATCGTGTCGAAGCGCGGCAACAGGCGCAAGGTGGCACGGCCGGTCGCCGGATCGTTGACCAGTTCGCGCGCGCGCTGGCCGAGCGCGGGGCGATCGGCATAGCCTTCCATCACGGCCTCGACGACTTCGGCGAGCCGAACGTTCGGGCGGCGTTTGGCCGCCTTGACCGAATCGAGCTGCTTCGAGGCCGCGAACTGCGGGTCGTCAGCCCAGAGCTGCTCGAGCCGCTGCGCCTTGCGCTGCTCGGGGGTGTCTCCGAAAACCTCGCTCGGCCTGTCGATCGTCGCCATGTCTCTCTCCCGTTCGGCTTGGTCGCCGCGCTTCTGTTTGCGAATCGCACTATGAAGCGTGCTGACGACCAATTCAACCAAACGGTTGGTTGTATTTTGCTGGCGCGGTTTGACCTGATCGGAAACGGCCGCGTGCGCTTCGGGGAGAGGAAGGTGGGGACACGCCGAATGCCGCGAGCTAGGCACTCGCGGCATTCGGTTTCGTTCGGGGACGAAGCCCAGTCGAAATCGAGGCTCAGTCGAAATCGAAGCTGACGTGCGGGATGTCGCCCTCGATAGCGCCGTGCGGTGTCCGGTAGTCGGTCACCGTGACACCGAGATCGCGGCCGATGTCGAGCGTTTCGCCGTTGCCCGCGGCGAGCAGCATGGAGGTCGGGATCTGCAGCTTGGCGAGTTCGGTGCCGTCCGCGCTCAGCGTCACCATGGCCGGGCCGGCCATTTTCTCGACCGCGAAGCGCAGGGTCAGCTTGCTCACGCCTTGGGGCAGGGCCTTGTCGGCGATCACGCGGCTGATCTCCTTGGGATCGGTCGAGCGCGCGGCGACGAAGGCTGGGCGGCCCTGGTCGAGGTAGAGGCTCCAGCCGCCGAACTTGCTGCCATAGGCCGTCACGGCGCCCGAGGCGGTGGGGCTGGCCAGATTGAGGTCGGCGGTCAAGGTGAACGACCGGACGATCGGGGTCGGCTCGGCATTGCTCGGGATCGAGACGTCCTTGCCCCAGAAATCGAAATGCTTGCGGCCGCTGCCGCGCATCGCCGCCGCGCCGCGCGCCATGGCGAAGCGATGGTCGAGCGGGAACACATTGTTGCGCTTGGCCTCCTGTTGCCACAGCGCGAGCATCGCCTGGAGCCGCGCGGGCTCCTTCGCGGCGAGATCGGTCGACTGCGAGAAGTCCTTGCTCAGGTCGTAGAGCGACCACTGGATATTCGGTCGTGCGCCACCGGGCGGCAGGTTTTCCCAGGCCAGGCGGCCATCGTCGCCCGACAAGAACCAGCCGTCGTGGTAGAGACCGATCTTGCCGCCGATCTCGAAATACTGCGTACGCGGCTTGGCGCCGTCGCAGGCGGCCAGGCTGGGCAGCAGGCTGCGCCCGTCCATCGGTTTCTGCCGGGCGCCGAGCACCATGTCCGGCGCCGGCAGATGCGCGGCTTCGAGCAGGGTCGGCGCCATGTCGTTGAGGTGGGCGAACTGGCTGCACACCGCGCCGGGACGCGCGACGTGGCCCTGCCACGATAGGATCATGCCGTTGCGGATGCCGCCGAGCATCGAGGCATATTGCTTGGTCCAGCGCAGCGGCGTGTTCATCGCCCAGGTCCAGCCGGCGGGGTAGCTCTCGTAGGTGTCGGGCCCGCCAAGCTTGTCGGTGTTGGCCTGCATCCAGGCCTCGTCCTCGTCATGCCGGCCCATGCCGCGGAGCTCGTTGATCGTCCCTTTGGGCCCGGCCTCGGCGCTGGCGCCATTGTCGCCGAGCACCATGGCGACGAGCGTCTTGTCGAGTTCGCCCATGCGTTCGAGTTCGGCGATCACCCGGCCGATCTGCTCGTCCTGATAGACCAGCTGGGCCGCGGCGACTTCCATGGTGCGCGCGGCGAAGGCTTTTTGGCCTGGTGTCAGGCTGTCCCAGGCCGGCACCTCGGCGGGACGAGCCGTGAGCTTGGTGCCGCGCGGTACGATCCCGGCGGCGAGCTGGCGGCGGAAGGTCTCCTCGCGCACGACGTCCCAGCCTTTGTCAAACTTGCCCTTGAAGCGCGCGATATATTCGGGGGGTGCCTGATGCGGCGCATGGGTCGATCCCGGCGCAAGATAGATCAGGAAGGGCTTGTCGGGGGCGCCAGCCTTCTGGTTGTGCACCCAGCGGATGATATCGTCCGACAGCCGCGCATCGAGCAAGCGGCCTTCGCCGGGATCGGGCTCGACGCGCTGCGTGTCGCGATAGAGGATCGGCGAATACTGGTCGCTGTCGCCATAGGGAAAGCCGAAGAAGTATTCGAAGCCCAGGCCGGTCGGCCAGGTATCGAAGGGGCCGGCGGCGCTGCGTTCGCCCGATGGCACGTTGTGGTGCTTGCCGAACATCGCCGTGTTGTAGCCGTTGAGCCGCAGGACCTGAGCGATCGTCGCGGTCTCGGGCGAGATGCGGCCGGTGTAGCCGGGGAAGGGGGCGGGTACGTCGGAAAGCCAGCCGACGCCGGCGGCATGGTGGTTGCGCCCGGTCAGCAGCGCCGCGCGGCTCGGCGAACAGATGCCCGTGGTGTGGAAGCGGTTGTAGCGCTGGCCCTGCGCCGCCAGTCGATCGAAGTTCGGTGTCGGCACCGGCCCGCCAAAGGCGCTCGACATGGCGAAGCCGACGTCGTCGCTCATCATCAGGAAGACGTTGGGTGCGCCTTGCGGTGCGCGGATCGGAGTCTCGGGCGCGCCTTTGGCGTCGGCGATGTTTTCCGCGATCGTCCCGGTGAAAGGCGCTGCGGGCACGGGCAGGACGCTGCGGTCCGTGTTCTGCGCGCTGGCCGGGGCCGCAGCCGCCGATGCCAGGGTCGTGGCCGCCAATAGGAATCCGATCCGCCGCTTCATCGCTCTACCTCTCTCGGTTTGAAGCCGAGCAGATAGGAGGTGCACAAAAATGCTGTCCAATGCATATCAATGACTATTTCCATGCACTATGGGAATGATCATGGATCTGACCCGCCTGCGTCACATCGTCGCCGTCGCGCGCAATCGCAGCTTCTCGCGCGCGGCCGAGGAGGAGGGGATTACCCAGCCAGCGCTCAGCCGATCGATCGCGGCCTTCGAGCAGCGCCATGGCGTGGTCCTGTTCGACCGCGGCCGCGGCGGCGCGCATCCGACCGCAGCGGGCCTCGCCGTCATCGAGCGCGCCCAGGCGCTGCTCGCCGCGGCGGGCGATCTCGAGCGTAGCCTCCGACGCTATCCGGGCGGCGAGGTGGTGCGGGTCGCGTTCGGCCTCGGCCCGCTGCTGACCGCCTTGATGCTCCCGCGGCTGGCGGGCTCGCTGCTCGACACCTATCCGGGGATCCAGATCAAGACACTGGTGGGCACTTCGGATCAGCTCGTGTCCGAACTCCTCGGGGATCGCATCGAGATGATCCTCGGCAACAACTGGAACCTGGGGCGCGTTGCGGGCACCACGATCGAGCGGCTGGGCACGCTGAGAGTGGCGGTCATGGCGCGCGGCAACCATCCGCTGGCGCAGGCCGGGCGTATCGACGCTTCGGCGATCGAGGCCTTTCCGATCGCGAGCGCCGTCGAATTGCCGAGCGGCGGGATCAGCGGCCAAGCCGGCGGCTTCGTCTGCGGCAACTTCCACGTCCTGCGCGAGACCGTGTTGCGCAGCGACTGCGTCTGGATATCCTCGCCGGCTTTCGTTGCCGAGGATCTACGCGCCGGACGCATGGCAATGCTCGACGTGGCCGACATCGCGCCGACCGACAGCGAGATATGCCTGGTGCTCAAGCGCGGGCGTACGCGTTCGCCAGCGGCGATCGCGGTCGCCGGCGAAGTTCGAGCAATGCTGGAGGACATGGCAGCGGCCACCTGATTCGAATTCGCCAATTCGAATCATCTTTCACTCGGTGATTCGAAGCCTGGCGGCGGATTTGGGCGTGGGAATAATGCAACAGTCCGCTGCCCATTCGTTCTCCCGCGCCAAAAAAAGCGATCACCCCCGTCAAGAACTGTGTTCGCATGGCGGCAGTCGGCCAGCGTGGCGCGCGCTGTCGTCACAGTGCGAATATCCCCGCGAGCGCTTGCCGCGGCGATATTGGCGGAGATCGGCAGAAAAGCTCGCATGAGAGATCAGCGGTAGTCGATCACTCGTGCCACGAGAGCGATGCTCATGATCGCCATCGATCGTGGGAACGCGGTTCTCCAGTCTTGCCTGTCAATGCAAAGGATCCGTGGCAATTCTTAATGTCGTGGCAGGTTCCTCGCGGCGATTCCGAGGCGCTTGGTTAACGAGATTGTTAACCAGTGCCGACCAACCAGACCCCCGTTTCCGATGAAGCAAACGACAAACGGGGGTATCTGTGAAGGCTTTTCATCTTCTTCTGACCATCGCGCCGATCGCGCTTGCCACGCCCGCCTGGGCCGACACGGCAGCCGAGACCGCCGAGCAATCCGCCTCGGCACAGGAGGCGCCGGCTTCGGCGCAACCGCAGCGCGAGGTGTTCAGCACCGGTGTCGCCAAGGGCCGCGACATTCTCGATTCCGCCATCTCGACCAGCTCGATCCGCGAAAGCCAGGTTCAGAAGCTCGGCGCTCGCTCGCTGTTCGAGATCTTCCACAACATCGCCGGCGTCCGTTCCGAGCTGTCGAATGGTGAAGTGAACAACAACGTCACCGTTCGCGGCCTGCCGATGGCCTCGACCGGTGCCAAGTTCTTGCAGGTTCAGGAAGACGGTCTGCCCGTCGTGGAATTCGGTGACATGCTGACCGGCGGCGCCGACATGTTCATCCGCGCCGACCTCAACCTCGCGGCGATCGAAGCGATCCGCGGCGGTTCGGCCTCGACCTTCGCCTCGAACTCGCCGGCGGGCATCATCAACCTGATGTCGAAGACCGGCGATGTCGAAGGCGGCTCGCTGATGCTGTCGTCGGGCATCGACTACGAGGAATACCGCGCCGACTTCGACTATGGCGCCAAGATCAGCGACACCCTGCGTTTCCACGTCGGCGGCTACTACCGCCAGGGCGAAGGCCCGCGCAAGGTCGGCTACGACGCGGTCAAGGGTGGCCAGTTCAAGTTCAACATCACCAAGGAATTCACCGGCGGCCACATCCGGCTCTACGGCAAGTTCCTCGACGACAGCACGCCGGTCTATCTGCCCGCGCCGATGTCGCTGACGGGAACCAACGACAGCCCGAAGTATGCGGCGCTGCCCGGCTTCGACAACAACCACGACACGCTGCTGTCGCGCTATCACACCAGCAACCTGACGCTCGATGGCGGTAACAACGTCGTCACCAACGATCTGCGCGAAGGGGCACATTCGAAGGTCAAGTCGGTCGGTGTCGAGGCGCAGTTCGACATCGCCGGTTGGACGGTGACCGACCGCTTCCGCTACTCGCAGATCTCGGGCCGCTACAGCGGCGTCTATCCGGCCATCAGCGGATCTCTCGCGACGGTCGCAGCCACATTCGGCGGTCCCGGCGCGACGCTGCGTTACGCCAGCGGCCCGAGCAAGGGGCAGCTCGTTCCGGCCAACGCCAACGGCAACGGTCTGGTCGCGGCGCTGATGACCAGCGACATCACGCTCAACAGCTTCGACAACATCACCAACGACTTCCGCGCCAGCAAGGTGTGGAATCTTGGCGGCGGTGAACTGACCACGACCGCCGGCTTCTACAAGTCGCGCCAGTCGGTCGACAACTTCTCGACTGCCAACTCGAAGCTTTCGGACATCGTCGGCGGCGGTAACGCGGCGCTGGTCGACATCACCACGGCCACCGGCGTGCCGCTCAGCGAGAACGGCTACTACACCTATGACGGCACGTTCTTCGGCGTCTATCAGCGCCGTGCGCTCAACGTCGACTACGACACCAACGCCGCCTTCGGCTCGCTGAACTTCAAGACTGGTCCGCTCGCGATCGGCGGCAGCCTGCGCTACGACTTCGGCGGTGCCAACGGTTACGTCCAGAGCTACAAGCTTTCGAACAACCCGGGCTCGTTCACCAAGGACATGAACGGCAACGGCGTGATTTCGGCGCCCGAGCGGAAGGTCGGCTTCCTCGAACTCGGCAATCCCTCGCCGGTCGACTACACCTACAACTATCTGTCCTACTCGGTTGGCGTGAACTATCGCGTCGCGGAGCCCTTCGCGGTCTTTGCCCGCTACAGCCGCGGCGCTCGCGTCAACTCGGATCGTCTGCTGTTCAGCTCCGCGATCAACGCCAACAGCGGCAGCCTGGCCAACCGCGAGGCGCTGATCGACTACGTCAAGCAGGCCGAGGCCGGCTTCAAGTACCGCACGGCGAACTTCAGCCTCAACGGTACCGCCTTCCTCGCCAACACGCTCGAGCACAACAGCTACTTCGGCCCGACGATCGACCGCAAGTACAAGGCCTATGGTCTCGAGCTCGAGAGCAGCTTCCGTGCGGGCATCTTCAGCCTGACCGCGGGCGCGACCTATACCAAGGCCGAGATCACCAACGACAAACTCGACCCGACCGTGATCGGCAACAAGCCGGTGGGTTCGCCTTCGCTGTTCGGTTACGTCACGCCGGAGATCTCGACCGATCTGTTCAGCATCGGCGCGAACTTCTACGGCATCTCGAGCCGCTATGCGTCCGACTCCAACCTGCTCAAGATGCCGGGCTACGTGCTGGTCAATCCTTTCGTCCAGGTTCGCCCGGTCAAGGATCTGACGGTGTCGCTCAACGTCAACAACCTGTTCGACGCCAAGGGCATCACCACGGTTTCGACCGCGACGATCCCGGCCAATGGCATCGGCACGGGCACGGTGATCAACGGCCGCACCGTCTCGGCGTCGGTCCGCTTCGACTTCTGATCCCTGACTAGGGGAACATCGATCCGGTCCCGCGACGACCGGATGGGTTCTTCGCGGCGCCCGCGATCTCGATCGAGATCGCGGGCGTTCGCGCGCCGGTGGCAGGCTGCAAAGTATTCGGAACGGATTGACGTTGACTGTTTTGTCAGTAGACCAGGTAACTCCAAAATGGAGATAATTAGCATGGTCGAAGATAGCGCCGACAACAGTCTTCTCGAATTCGCGACCGAACTGACGATTGCCTGGCTCGCCAATCCGAACACCCGCGCTTCGGCCGACGAAGTTCCCGCCTTCCTTCGGACCATGCACGAAGCCGTGACGGGCCTTGCCGCTGGCGCTGCCACGTCGGAAGAGGCCGAGGCTTCTCCTGAATTCACGCCTGCGGTTTCGGTGCGGCGTTCGCTGGCCTCGAAGGATCATCTGATCTCGATGATCGACGGCAAGCCCTACAAGACGCTCAAGCGTCACTTGTCGACGCACGGTCTGACGCCGGCGCAGTATCGCGAACGCTATGGCCTCAAGGCCGACTATCCGATGGTGGCCGAGAACTATGCGGCGATGCGCCGTGGTCTCGCCAAGAAGATCGGGCTGGGGCGCAAGCCCGGTGCGAAGGTCGCGGCGCGGGCGAGCGACGTTTCGGGCGAGGCTGCACCCAAGCGTCGCGGTCCGCGCGCCAAGAGCGCCGACTGACCGATTGGAAATCACCTCGATCGTGCGGGCCCCGTTTCGGGGCCCGTTCTTTTTTGGCCCTGGGCGCGGAGATGGCGGGAATTCGTTCGGTGGTGAGGCACCTCCTGCCGAATCCGGCTCGAATCGTGGAATGCGGGTTTGCGGAAGCTCACCTTGTCCGGCCCGGTCCGAACGGAGAAAATGATCGGGCCGGGTGGCCGATCGACCCAAAACCCCCGGCACCGGGCGGTTCGGGCGACTGTCACAGAGATTGCGCGGGGCTGTAATAAAATTTCGAAAATTGTTCTTGACCGACTCGGACCCCCTCCATATATGCCGCTTCACCGGACGGGACGCTGCCTCTAGCGAGACGCGAAACGCTCGGTCGCCACCATCGACGGACAGCAAGTCCCCCGAAGTAAAAAGCGGG
>NZ_JAPCZF010000019.1 GCF_025938095.1 Novosphingobium sp. JCM 18896 | reverse complement strand
ACGAACACCGTCGAGCGGTCGATCAGACCTCTTGCCCTAAATCGCAAGAACGCCCTCTTCGCCGGTTCAGACGAAGGCGGCGACAACTGGGCGGTAATCGCCACGCTCATCGAGAATTGCAAGCTGTCCGGCATCAATCCGCACGACTGGCTGACCCAAACCCTCGTCGCTCTAGCTAAGGGTCACTCCGCCAACCGCCTCGCCGAGCTCATGCCCTGGACCGCCGTGCTCTGAGAACATCGCTTACGCTAGAACGCCAACATTCCCAAGATCACAATGATCAAGACCGAAAGCACGGCGACGCCACCCTTGGCATGTAAGCCAGTGACAAAGACCTTGATTTCACCCGAGCTAAGGAAATCGGCAAGCCACGGACGCATGTGCGAACTCCACGTGCAAACCTGGAAGAGGCAGGTATGATCGAAGTGAGATCGCTGCGCATAGGTCGCTTAGCCATCGCACAGGTCAAGTCGCCCCGGCGCCCTCTTCGCGCCGGTTGCCCCACTCGAATTCTGTAGCAATAGCCGCACCGACCCTGGCGCGCCTGACGCCTTCATGCACCAGTAAATTGCGTCATTCAAGTGAGACATAGCGATGGCTCACTTTGTCGGAGTCCTCGAAGCGGTTCCTCGTGTGGTTTTTCCCAGGCCGAGGCCAGGTGGGTCGTCCGAAACTTCAAAGCCCGCCGACATACCGGCCGTTAGGCGGTCCACAATGCCTCCTTGAAACCCGCCCTTCGTTCATCGCGTAATCGCGGCACGGCGATAGACCGGACTTTGGGACATTACCGTCGTTCTCAGTCGGTCTGCTGAACGACAGCTCTCGCCAGATTCGGCCGTTTGTGGCGCGACCCCCCGTTTGACCGACCGTCGCCTAATTGTTGGGGCAAGGGAAGCCTGACCGTCGCGCTCGTCAGTCCGCCAGCCGCTGCACTCGCATGAGATCGCGACGCTCGCTCTTCGGTCGGGTGGCGACGAGTGAATTATAGTAGGCCCGGAAGTCGTCGAGATCGCGATCGATGGCGGCGTCGATGGCCGCGAATTCCTCAGGGCAGTTTGCCGACTGGAAAGACCCCAGCCAGCCCCGGACCGTGTTGTCGATGGCTACGAGCGTTTGCGCGTAGCAGCGCTCATGCGGGAGCGGTGCCTTGCCTCGCGCTGCCTTGCGTAGTGTTCGCTTGCCGTCCGAGACCAATGCCCTCACACGCTCCCTTAAGCGTTCCACAGCTTGCCTGGATGGGGGATAGACACCCGGGAGCAGTCTGTACCCCAAGAAAGTGTGACCCTCAGCAAGCGTACCTTTGAAGGCCTTGTTCGGTGACTTTTCAGGATCGTAAATTGCCATGTTGAGCGAGGCCAGCCGGGCCTTGGCGCTCGTCATCGCCTTGTCGACGGAGCCTGCCGTCCTGCCAATGAGAACGAAATCGTCGATGTACCGCACGCACGTAATGCCGCGCTCGTTCATGACTCGGTCGAAATCGGCGAGGACGATGTTTCCGGCAAGAGCGGACAAAGGACAGCCCTGTGCGACGCCGTCCGGGCCTGTGGGAAAGAGGCGCAGGTCTTCGGGACTGAGCGTCGCCGCGTTCGACAGCTCGACCGTTAGGGCGCGTTCGACCAAGTCGAGAAAATCGGCTGGCACGCCTTCAGCACGCAGGAAGGCGATCACCGAGGGGCGTGAGATTTTCGTGAAGAAGCCGTCGATGTCCGATCCGGCAACGAAGCGGTCCCCAGCCGTCGCCCGTTGCTCGACGAGCTTGATGGCGTGATCGACACCCTTGCCGGGTATGCCACCAATCGACGTCTCGGTGTTCAAGACTGCCTGTACACCGGTCAGATGGCGGGCGCTTTGCAGGACCTCGAGAATGGCTCTCTGGACGATGCGATCCTCAAGTGGCGCCACGACGACTGGCCGGTTGCCGACCTTGCCGGGTCCTTTCGGCGGCGTGGCACCATAGGCAGGCTCGAATTCGTACCCGCGTACCAGTCGACCTTGCAACTTGCGCAGGTTTGTCGGCAAGTTCTGCCCGAAGTCTCGCGCCTTTTGCTTAGTCGATGGCGTCTGTGAGGTTTCAGCGTTCCGCCGGATTGCGTGCCATGCGCTGACCAGAACGCGTGTACGCCTGACCTCCCTCATAAGGTCACTCGTGGTCGAACTCGTCCTAGCTTTGGGGTCTGTCGGCAAATTCCACCCCAGCCAGGATCACCCGACAGCCGAAGATGAAGTCGACCATGTCGCCTTCGCCACGACTGACACCGATGAGCTGAAGGCCCACCGATGGTCCCCGCTTCTCGTACCTGCGCCCAGCGAGAGCCAGGCGAGAGGAAGGGACACCAGCATCGCGATCAAGGTCAGCATCCTGCATACTCCTGTTCGCGCCGCGCCAACTCCGCGACCGCGCGAGGCATGATCGCCCCCGGTAAGCCTAGCAGCTTTTTGGGCGCGTCAAGCTCTTGCACGGCACCGCGCCCCTGCCGACACTTATGTTCGGAGACTGCCCGACAGACCGCCAAGGACGGAAACACAGTCTCGCACGTGTCACTGGCTGGGGCGTGCGGGCGTCCGACAGCCGAAGATGAAGTCGACCATGTCGCCTTCGCCTCGACTGACACCGATGAGCTGAAGGCCCACCGATGGTCCCCGCTTCTCGTACCTGCGCCCAGCGAGAGCCAGGCGAGAGGAAGGGACACGTCAGCGGATTCAACTTACAGGGGTTCACGCGCAGAAAACAGTTGCCGAGGGCATAATCCACAGGCGCGATGATTCCACCGTCCAACAGGTTGACCACCCAATTGACATCTCGACGAACAGTCGGATGTCCGCAATGTCAGCGGCTGCAACTCAGAATGCGCGGCCACTTGCTAACGACAGGTTTCGGCAGAGGCAGACGCTCAACATATCGGCGGAAACGACGGTCTCTGGTCGGGAGCGGCCATCAGCTAGAGCGGCAGTAGGCTCGGCGACATGCGCCGAATTGCCGTCGTTTAGGCGGGGTTTTTGGCCTGAAACCTGCCGTCCATTCATCTGGGGCGCTGATGCTAGTCCTGCGCTGCCGATGGCGTTTTGCCTTTCAATTCGGCGATTGTGATCTTGCACTCGTTGACAATATCGCTCGTCAAATCGGGAAAATTTCGTTCATCCCAATGCGGCAGTTCTTTCTCGGAATTGATATCGACCCAAAAGCCAAGGAACTCGTTGATGACGAATTGAACTCGCCTGATCCGTGCGCGATGGACAAACGACAGCGCCTTCCCATGTGTCAGGGCTTCACCCGCTACGGCATGCGCATGCCCGGCATCATCGGCAAGCGTGTCAAGTCGGGGGCGGTACTCCTGCGGCCAAGGGCAATTTGTGCCTGGCTCGATCTCCTGCGCCGCCAGTGCTTTCTTGAGCAATCTCTGGAATTCGACGACGATTAAATCTGCCTCGGCTTCCCTTTCTATCACGCGGTTCCGGTCAGCGAGCCAGGCTGCGCCACCAATCGTAGTCGCGGCGCCAATCAGCGCTCCGACGAGGGCGAAGAGAGGTTCCTGTTTGATGCCGAATTTCATCAGGAACGCGAGGGCAAATCCGGTTGCGGCGCCGCCAACCGCAATCACAACCGATTGCACAACGTCATCTCGGTTTGAACCGCCCCGGGATTGTCGGAGGCCCTAACTCCTGAGAGGAAGGGTCTACGATGAGCAAGACGACGAACAAGTTTGCACCGGAGGTTCGTGAGCGGGCAGTCCGCATGGTGCTGGATCACG
>NZ_JAPCZF010000018.1 GCF_025938095.1 Novosphingobium sp. JCM 18896 | reverse complement strand
ACGAACACCGTCGAGCGGTCGATCAGACCTCTTGCCCTAAATCGCAAGAACGCCCTCTTCGCCGGTTCAGACGAAGGCGGCGACAACTGGGCGGTAATCGCCACGCTCATCGAGAATTGCAAGTTGTCCGGCATCAATCCGCACGACTGGCTGACCCAAACCCTCGTCGCTCTAGCTAAGGGTCACTCCGCCAACCGCCTCGCCGAGCTCATGCCCTGGACCGCCGTGCTCTGAGAACATCGCTTACACCTGACGCCCGGACAGGACAACCTATCGGCGCCTGGACAACCGGTCGCGGGCGAGGTTCCCCTAGTGCTCGGGGATCAGAAACCCTAGCCCGTACGGGTCGCGCTGCCTCGGGCGACCAAGGAGATGACCGGCTCGATCTGAAGTCGCTCAATCAGGCGGCGGGTCCGATGTTGGATAAACATCAAACAGGGACGACTGGTCCGATCCAGTGCACACGAACCTGAAGATAATCAGGATATTGCGGCGAGATGCTCCGACATTGGAGTGGCTGTGCGCCCGGAAATAATCGCCTCGTAAAGATCGATGTACTCGCTGGCCATGCGGTCGATGGAAAACCGCTGGGCAATCCTGTGCCGTATCCTGTTTCTGTCAAGGCTGGTGACCTGCGCGAGGGCGTGACCGGCGTCCTCGAGGTCATGGACCAGAAAGCCAGTAACACCATGCTCGATAAGTTCCGGCATTGAACCGCGGTTCATCGCGATCACTGGGGTGCCGCAGGCCATCGCTTCGATCACGGAAAGACCAAATGGCTCATCGAAATTGATCAAGTGCAGCATGGCATAGGCTCGCCCTAAAGCATTCACCCTCGCCTCGCCTCCCACGGGACCATGATAAATGATCTTTTCGCCGTCGACCCACGGCACGACTTCACGACGAAAGTAGTCTTCGTCCTGGATGATCCCGTAGAGATGAAGCCGCCGCTTGACTTGTCGCGCCACTTCGATGGCCTCGCGCACACCCTTGTCGGGATGAATGCGACCGAAGAACAACAGATCCTCCGCGCCGACGGGATCGAAGGGAAAATCATCCATCGGAATGCCATGATGTATGGTGGCGGCATAGCGCAGATCGGGATGCCGATCGGCATTGCTGATGGCCACGAAATGAATACGGTTTTCAAACGGCTTGTACATCGGCAGGATCCGATCGGACGAAAAACCGTGGATCGTCGTCACCAGCGGTGTGTTAACTAGCCCCGAAAAGGCATGGGCCGGAAAATCGGCCTGGTTATGGATAAGGTCGAATTCACGTGCCTGCTCGAACACATGAGCGAGATGACGGGCTTCCCAGACCTTCGCATCGATCGCGGGGTCTTCGCAGTATGCTGCGGGTACGACAGCGTCGAGCTTAGCAGCCGTGACGCTGTCCTTCGTCGCGAAGAGGGTCACGTCGACACCGCGCGATACGAGCGCTTCGGTCAGAAGGCTCGTCACGAGCTCCCAAGGACCATAGTGGCGCGGAGGGGTGCGCCAGGCGATAGGCGCGATCATGGCTATCCGCATGTAATTTTAGTATTCCTCAAGCTGAAGGACGACGCCTTCGTCTGGCAACAAAGTTCCATCGAAGCGCCGATTTGCGATCGTCGAGGCGAGGCATTGCCGCACGCTTGATGGCAATGGAAGATCACGCGGCTCACTGGTCAAGTTGAGCGCAACCAGCAGGCATTCGTTCTCATGCTTGCGCTGGTATACCAGAACGCCATCCTCGCCCTTGATTGCTGACTTGGTGCCGATGGAAAGCGCGGGACTGCCGCGCCTGAGAGCCATAAGACGGCGATACAAGCTGAGCATCGAATTCGCGTCGCTGGCTTGAGCTGCGACGTTGCGTCTTTCCCAGTCCTCATGCAGCGGCAGCCAGGGCTCGGCGGTGCTGAACCCTCCATGGGGCGAACTGTCCCAGGCCATCGGGGTCCTAGCCCCATCGCGCCCAAGCCCGAGCCCCGGTTGACGCAGATCCTGCGGATCCCGGATTCTGTCCTGCGGTATCCGAACGAGGCCGATGCCAAGTTCATCTCCCTGATACAATGTCGGCGTCCCCCGCAAGGTCAAGAGCAGCATGGCGGCGACCCGTGCCTGCGCATCGCCCAGACGGCCGGCAATACGCGGTGCGTCATGACTACCCATGACCCAGTTGGGCCATCCGCCCGGTGGCAGGGCAGCCTCGTACTGCGTGATGAGCGCCGCCAGCGCGGCAGCGTCCCAAGGAGCATCGAGAAGCTGAAAATTGAACGGCAGATGCACGCCGGGAGCTTGATCGTTGCCATAATATTCCATTAGGGCCGGAACCGGCAGGCATATCTCGCCCACGAGGAGTCGATCGCCATATTGATCGGCGATCGTCCTGAAATTCGCCGCAATCGCGTGTATTTCGGGACGGTTCGCTGAGTTGTGCTGCAGCACCAGAAACTTTTCACCCAATTCCCGGTAGTAATCCGGATTGGGCGGATTGTCAGGCAGTCCCTCTGCCTTGATGCAATGCCAAAGAACGTCGATGCGAAAGCCATCCACCCCCCGGGCAAACCAGAAATGGAGCACGTCGTCCATTGCTTTGCGAACTTCGGGATTGCGCCAATTCAGATCGGCCTGCTCCTTAAGAAAGGCGTGAAGGTAGTATTGCCCGGTCCTTTTGTCGAATTCCCAGGCCGAGCCGCCCATGTCGCTCATCCAGTTATTGGGTGGGCCACCACCCGAGGCAGGATCGCGCCAGAAATACCAATCGCGCTTGGGGTTGTCGCGCGAGGCGCGGCTTTCGATGAACCAGGGATGCTGATCCGAGGTGTGATTTGGGACAAAGTCGAGCAGCAGCTTCAGACCGCGCGCATGGGCTTCGCTGAGCAGCGCATCGAAGTGGTCGAGATCGCCAAACATGGGATCGATGTTGCAATAGTCGGCAACATCGTAACCGAAATCTGCCATCGGAGATGGGAAGATCGGCGATAGCCAGATCGCATCAGCGCCGAGCGCAACGATATGATCGAGCCGCTGACGCACGCCTTCCAGATCGCCGATACCATCGCCATCACTATCCTGAAACGACCGCGGATAGATCTGGTAGACGACGCCAGCTTCCCACCAGGGCCGGACATTGTTCGCACGGGTCATGGATCCACCTCTGAGCCAAGCAACGCATCAGGCTCGTCAAGGTTCGCTATCGCGATGAGTTCGAGCCGGAGACCAGGTAGACGGACGGAGTTCTGTCGATTGAGCCAGTTCGTGAAGGAGGTCGATAGATAAGACGCTAGTCCGGATCGCGCCGATTGCCGCAAGACGTACGCGGCCTTGTATGGTCGCGCGCGACAGTCCAAATGCGCCATCCGAAGGTCGACCGCTGACCTGATGTTTTTCCTGTTGGACCGAGGCTCGGCAAGCTGGCCAATCCCTGTCAGTTCAGCCTGTCGCCCGCACTTCCGCCGGGATCGTCACGCTGGAGGGCCGGGACATGAAATGAGAGCCCGTTGCTCTTTGCGTTGTCCTGCCTTCGAAATCAAAGGCGCTGCGTGTGATGCCGGCTTCCGGCAATGTTGAAGAGATCGTCTCGCTAGCTCTCGCTATGAGGTCGGCGCTGGCCTGAGCGAAGCGAGGCCAGATCGTTGCCCGACCACGCGCGTAAGCAGCCGCTTTCAGACGGGCGAGTTCAAGGGGATGGTCGAGCAGGGCATTGACCGCTGCAGCGATGGCAACGGGGTCACCGACCGGCACCAGTCGCCCGACGCCATTGGCAAGAAGTTCCCGTGCGTGAATATAGGGCGTTGAAACCACAGCCTTGCCCAACGCGACAGCGTAACTCAGCGTGCCCGAAGTCGACTGTTGAAGATTGTGATAGGGCGTTAGATAAATGTCGCAGGCTTCGAGCTGGTCGAGTAGTTCGGGAGTGTCGAGAAATCGATCGTCCCAAGCCACGTTAGCCTCGACACCGAGTGCGACGACACGAGCTTTGAGCTGATCCCGATAGGCCTCGCCCTGCTCACTCACGAGGTTGGGATGAGTCGCCCCGACGATACGGTAGAGCACGCGCGGGTGACGCGCGGTGATCGCCGGCAGAGCCTCGATCGCATGCTCGAGTCCCTTTCCGGGCCCCAGCAACCCAAAGGTCGTAAGCACCGGCCGTTTGGGCAGACCGAGGCGCAATTTGAATTGGTTCTCGCGGCCGAATGGGCGATCGGGCGCGCCGTGCTCGATGACCGTGACGCGATCGGGGGCCGCGCCGTAGAGCTTGACCAGCAGATCCCGTCCATGGCGCGACATGACCATGGCGTGCGAGGTGCGTGCAAGCAGGCGCGCAAGCACGTCGCGCTGACGCGCGGACGGTTCGGACAGGATCGTATGAAAGGTGACGATGAGCGGCACACTTAGGCCATCGGTGAGCTCGGTGACCAATTCTCCGTCAGGGCCACCGAAAATTCCGTACTCGTGTTGCAGCCACACTGCCTCCGCGCCCGAAGCGTTGATCGCCCTCGCTGTATCGCTGTAGGCCCCCGGCTCATCAACGGCCAGAATTCGGACGCAGGGATCATAGAGTGACGAGCGCTCCAAGTGGTCCAGCGCGTAGACATCGAAGTTGATGTTGGGATGGTGGGCCTCGACTTTCGTCTTGAGGTCTTCGGTGAACGTCGCGATTCCGCATTTGCGCGGCGCAAAGGTGCCGATGAGCGCCACCCGCCTACTATGGAGCGTTTTAGCAGGAGAGGGGACTATCAGAGGCGATACGGAGACAGGAGGAATGAACGCATTCGGGGAGTGAAGCATGCCGTCACCAGTTTAGGATTTTGTTCGATAACGGAATTTTTTCATCCGAGTTCCCGCTTCCAGTCGTTTGAGTTGGCAGCCTTTCGATCTTGTCGCACTGAACCGCCCCGGGCTTGCCGGAGGCCATTCGGCTTAAATTATGCGGCGATGGGGGTATCGTCCAGCATGGCGTAGTAGCGCTCCTCCGCTTCGGCGGGTGGTATATTGCCAATGGGAGCGA
>NZ_JAPCZF010000017.1:2500-5808 GCF_025938095.1 Novosphingobium sp. JCM 18896 | reverse complement strand
TGGTGGTTGCGGGGGTAGGATTTGAACCTACGACCTTCAGGTTATGAGCCTGACGAGCTACCGGGCTGCTCCACCCCGCGTCACCATGGCGGGCGGCGCGAGGCAGCCCGGAAGCGTTTTGTTTGCCGCTTCGGCGTTGCCGAAGCTTTGGCGGGCTGCTCCACCCCGCGTCACCGTGTTGCGCGCTCTGATGAGCAGAGACGCAAAAAGGGCCCTTTGGGGCCCTTTTAGGGGCCTTATGGGCCCTGACTTTTGTGAATGGGTTATACCTGTGCCCGCCGGCTCTAATGCCTGGCGACGACCTACTCTTCCAACGCTTGAGCGTTAGTACCATCGGCGCAGTCAGGTTTCACGGCCGAGTTCGAGATGGGATCGGGTGGGTCACTGACGCTATGGTCACCAAGCAATAGAGCTGGCGGACACGGGTTTTAATCGATGCACTTTTAGTGATGAGGCGTCTGGCTGTGATCGTCGTCCACCGACGAGCGCTGCAGTTGCAGGCCTGTCATTGATGGTGGGACTCTCAAGCATGAACAGAGTTATTAGGACTGGTTAGCTCCACACGTTACCGCGCTTCCACATCCAGCCTATCAACGTGGTGGTCTACCACGACTCGATGATACCTTATCTTGAGGGAGGCTTCCCGCTTAGATGCTTTCAGCGGTTATCCCGTCCATGCATAGCTACCCTGCTGCGCGGCTGGCGCCACGACAGGTACACCAGAGGCATGTTCATCCCGGTCCTCTCGTACTAGGGACAACTCCTCTCAAGTATCGACGCCCACGGCAGATAGGGACCAAACTGTCTCGCGACGTTCTGAACCCAGCTCACGTACCACTTTAATTGGCGAACAGCCAAACCCTTGGGACCTGCTCCAGCCCCAGGATGTGATGAGCCGACATCGAGGTGCCAAACGATTCCGTCGATATGAGCTCTTGGGAATCATCAGCCTGTTATCCCCGGCGTACCTTTTATCCGTTGAGCGATGGCCCTTCCACGAGGGACCACCGGATCACTATGACCGACTTTCGTCTCTGCTCGACTCGTCAGTCTCGCAGTCAGGCAGGCTTATGCCATTGCACTCTAACAGCCGGTTTCCAACCGGCCTGAGCCTACCATCGCGCGCCTCCGTTACTCTTTAGGAGGCGACCGCCCCAGTCAAACTACCCGCCACAGAGGGTCCCCGTACCGGCTAACGGTACTGGGTTAGACATCAGAAACAAACAGGGTGGTATTTCACCTATGGCTCCACACCAGCTGGCGCCAGTGCTTCAAAGCCTCCCACCTATGCTACACAATTTCTTCCTAATGCCACTCTGAAGCTGCAGTAAAGGTGCACGGGGTCTTTCCGTCTAACCGCGGGTACTCCGCATCTTCACGGAGAATTCAATTTCGCTGAGCATATCCTGGAGACAGTGGGGAAGTCGTTACGCCATTCGTGCAGGTCGGAACTTACCCGACAAGGAATTTCGCTACCTTAGGACCGTTATAGTTACGGCCGCCGTTTACTCGGGCTTCAATTCGGAGCTTGCACTCCTCCTCTTAACCTTCGAGCACCGGGCAGGCGTCAGACCCTATACGTCGTCTTGAAGCCGACTTAGCAGAGTCCTGTGTTTTTGCTAAACAGTCGCTACCCCCTGGCCTGTGCCCCCTGCTACTGCTTGCGCAATAACAGGGCCTCCTTCTTCCGAAGGTACGGAGGCAATTTGCCGAGTTCCTTCAGGATACTTCTCTCAAGCGCCTTGGTATACTCTACCAGACCACCTGTGTCGGTTTCGGGTACGGTCTATACGGTGGGGCTATTTCCTGGAACCACTTCGAAGCCCCCTCAATCCGATAAGAGGAGACAACACACGTGATCCGTCACACACCACCAGGCCCACGAATATTAACGTGGTTCCCATCGACTACCCCCTTCGGGCTCGTCTTAGGGGCCGGCTCACCCTGCTCAGATTAGCTTTAAGCAGGAACCCTTGGTCTTTCGGCGAGAGGGCATCTCACCCTCTTTATCGCTACTCATGTCAGCATTCGCACTTCCGATACCTCCACGACCCATTACCAGATCGCTTCACAGGCTTACGGAACGCTCCGCTACCGCTCAGTACAAGTACTGAACCCTAAGCTTCGGTGCATCACTTTAGCCCCGATACATCTTCGCCGCAGGAACCCTTATTTAGACCAGTGAGCTGTTACGCTTTCTTTAAAGGATGGCTGCTTCTAAGCCAACCTCCTGGTTGTTTTGGGATTCCCACATGCTTTCCCACTTAGTGATGACTTGGGGACCTTAGCTGTAGGTTAGGGCTGTTTCCCTTTTGACGACGGACCTTAGCACCCGCCGTCTGTCTGCCGGACTAGACTCGATGGTATTCGGAGTTTGGTTAGGATTGGTAGATCTCGCGACCCCCGCACCCATCCAGTGCTCTACCCCCATCGGCAATCATCCGACGCTCTACCTCAATAGATTTCGCGGAGAACCAGCTATTTCCCGGCTTGATTGGCCTTTCACCCCTAAACACAACTCATCCGAGAATTTTTCAACATTCAACGGTTCGGTCCTCCAGTGCGTGTTACCGCACCTTCAACCTGGTCATGCCTAGATCGCCGGGTTTCGGGTCTAATACATCATACTCAGTCGCCCTATTCAGACTCGCTTTCGCTGCGCCTACACCTAACGGCTTAAGCTTGCATGATACATTAAGTCACTGACCCATTATGCAAGAGGTACGCAGTCACCCCCTAAAGAGGCTCCTACTGCTTGTAAGCATTCGGTTTCAGGTACTGTTTCACTCCCCTCATCGGGGTGCTTTTCACCTTTCCCTCACGGTACTGTGTTCGCTATCGGTCATGTACGAGTATTTAGGCTTGGAGGGTGGTCCCCCCATGTTCAGACAGGATTTCACGTGTCCCGCCCTACTCGAGTCCTCATCCATCACTTTCGCATACGGGGCTGTCACCCGCTATGGCCACTCTTTCCAAAGTGTTCTGCTAGTTGAAGATGAGGCACTGGCCTGGTCCGCGTTCGCTCGCCACTACTAACGGAATCTCGGTTGATGTCTTTTCCTCCAGGTACTGAGATGTTTCAGTTCCCCGGGTTCGCTTCACCAAGGCTATATATTCACCTAGGTGATACCTTATCCACCTCACTCACTATGTGATTGCTCACACAACGAGAGAAATGGTGAAGGTGGGTTTCCCCATTCGGAAATCGCCGGATCAAAGTTTGCTCACAACTCCCCGACGCTTATCGCAGCGTGCCACGTCCTTCATCGCCTGTACATGCCAAGGCATCCACCAAATGCTCTTACCTC
>NZ_JAPCZF010000016.1 GCF_025938095.1 Novosphingobium sp. JCM 18896 | reverse complement strand
CGGCGCTCCGGCCCGGAAAACACTGTGATCTGACCCATCGACCGCTCCAAAGCGCACTCTTACGAGCGCACTTAAGACCGGTCCCTCAGCTCATCGACAAGGCGGGACCCGCCGGATGGGTACCTAAAGGGCCTCGTGACTCACCCAGATTCTTTTGAGGCCGTGTCAATGCGCGGTTCGTCATTCAATGTGGAACTTTCGATCGCCAATGCTTCTGCCGCGCCGGCTATTAGGCCGATGACCAGCGCCGCTTCCGCGCGAGTGAGCGTGACGTTCTCCGCGTCAGGATCACGCAATGCGAGATCCAGCTTGTCGCCAATGTCTTTGCGGACTTGATCAGCGTGCCGCGGGCTGTCTGTCGCTCTGGCGTCGTCATGGATCAGATTTAGCATTGCGGGGTCATTGCGCAATCGAACGTTTGCGTCGGCGTTTCGCAGCTAGGCAGCGCGCAGTATCGCTCCGGTTGAGGTATGTGCGAACCGCGCTAAGTCGGAATCCGACCAAATGAGGCGCGATCCATGAAGCACGAGCAGACTGCCGACCTACCTTACCTGCGAAAGGTGGTGGGCGCATCCATGGCCGGCACGATCGTCGAATGGTACGAGTTCTTTCTCTACGGCACGGCCGCGACGCTGGTCTTCGGGAAGCTGTTCTTCCCTCAAACTGGGAACGAACTCGACGGTATAATCGCGGCGTTCGGTACCTATGCGGTGGGATTCATCGCGCGCCCGCTGGGCGGCATCGTCTTCGGCCATATCGGAGACCGGTTCGGCCGGAAGTCGCTGCTCCAGTTCAGCCTCATGCTGATCGGCGTTTCGACATTCCTGATGGGGTGCCTGCCTACCTACGAAGCCATCGGCTACTGGGCGCCGGCACTTCTCGTGCTCTTGCGGTTCGTTCAGGGCTTCGCGCTCGGTGGAGAGTGGGGCGGGGCGGTACTTCTCGTGGCCGAGAACAGTCCCAATCGAAGCCGCGCGTTCTGGGGGAGCTTCCCGCAGGCCGGCGTCCCACTGGGCAATGTGTTGGCGACGATCGTGCTGCTGATCCTGTCCGCGACGCTTTCCCAAGAGGCTTTCTTGTCCTGGGGCTGGCGCTTCGGGTTCTGGCTGTCCGTTATCATTGTCGGGATCGGCTATTATATCCGGACGAAAGTGAGCGATTCTCCGATATTCGAGGCTGCCAAGGCCGAGGCGGAGGAGCGTGCTTACGATGGCTATGGCCTCGTCGAGGTGTTCCGCCACTATCCGCGCGGCGTTTTCACGGCGATGGGCCTGCGGGTGGGTGAGAACATCCTCTACTACATGGTCGTTACCTTCTCGATCACATATCTTGCGCACATCGGGGTGGGGACCACCAAGATCCTCTCATCGATGTTCATTGCGCATTTGCTCCAGGCAGCCCTGATCCCGGCCGTTGGTGCCCTCGCGGACCGGATCGGCCGCAAGCCGATCTACACTGTCGGCGCCGCGCTCACCGTGGTCTGGCCCTTCCTTGCCTTTCCCATGTTCGGCAGCGGACAGGTTGCGATTGTACTAGCGGGTAATCTGTTCGGAATGGTGGTCCATGCCCTGATGTATTCAGCGCAGCCTGCAATCATGGCCGAGATGTTCCCCGCGCGAATGCGCTACTCAGGTGTTTCGCTGGGCTACCAGGTCACGGCGATCGTTGCGGGGTCATGGGCGCCGCTGATCGGAACGGCTTTGCTGCGCCAATACAACGACTGGATGCCGATCGCGATCTATGTTGCGGTTGCTGGCGCGATCAGCCTTGTCTCAGCGTTCATCATGCAGGAGACCCGCGGGGTGTCGCTTCTGGCGATCGATCGCGAGGATCAGCGGCGCCTGGCGCTGGATTGACCGGGGCTGGCGGTGCCACTGCCTAGACACGCCATACCAATGAGGCCGCAGGCGTTTCCGCCCGCGGCTTCAAGGGTTAATTAGGAACTGACCCTCAGGCTTCGGGTCAGCGTCGGTAAGAACGGCAGATCGGGCCGCGTTTTCAGTGCCGCGGTTGTTGCCCTCAGCTAAGAGCGAGCGATCTCCGCGATCCTCGCGTTTGCAACTTTTTCGACGAGATCGCGCAGGCGTTTTACGGACGTGTACATGGAGTGCAGATCCTCGATCGTGACGTGATAGTTTGGCGAGTATCTCGCATCCACGTATGCCCGCTTCAGGAGCTCAAAGCGTCGGCGATCCAGCTTCGTCGCCTGCGACCAAGCCTCGATCAGTCGAGGCTCCTTCGACTCCGAAAGCGATCTCAAGAACTTGATATTGTGCGATTTTGGGAAGTAGAATGTGGAAGTCAGGAGGAAGCATGCGTAGGCGGTTTCCGCGGCCTGATGAAGATTGAATGCCGCCTTGTTAGGCCATTTTCCCTTTTGGCCTTTCGAGATCGCATGTTGAGCAAGATCTAGCCATTCTGCGGTCGAAGAAAGATAGCTTTCAAAATACCGCTCGGCCATTTGCACGGCCTCGAACTTGCTGAGCGGCATCGGCACCGCCAGCGGATGGCCGGGCAGTTCGTAGAGCACGATGCCGTCGCGCACGATGTCGGCCCAGAAGTATTCCCCGCGCGTGAGGGCATTGTTCACGTCGTTGAGGTCGTGAACAATGATGTTCACCTGGCGGCCGATCGTCTCGTCGCGGAGAATCTTGTCCTCGGCAATGTACCAGTACTCGGCGATATCGGTCAGCTTCTCGTGGCTCACCACGACGAGCAGATCAAAATCGGACTGGTAGCCGCCAACCGGGTCGTCGACCCAGTCGCTGCGTGCGTACGAGCCGAACAGGATGACCTTGAGGATTTTGCCGTTGCGCTTCCAGCCGGCATTGGCGAGCGCGATTGCCTTCTCGAATTCCTCCATGAGGATCTTCGTCGCACGGGCGAGTTCATCCTGCTGCTTGGTTGGCAGGTGGGAAAGGTCGTCGCGCACGGTGTTGAAGGTTCCGGTCTAAAGTGCCGCGTGTGCGGCGGAGGTTCTCGCTTTATTCTCGCCCGCTCGGTTGGGAAAAGCAATGTTGGAAGGTGCCAATTTCGTGGGATCGGCGGTGCCTTGCTCACCGGGTTTCGATCGAGCCGCGAGCGGGTGAGGAGCATGAGACGGACGTGTGACCAGCCATTCGTCGCATCGATGCTGACCGGTCTATCGCGAGCGTGCTAAGCGGCGGGGCATGTCGTTCCTGTGTTATCTTGGCCGCCACAAGCCTTCGATGCAGTCTGTGCACTTCAGCAAAACGGGCGGCCACGCGGCCCTCTGCGAAAGTTGCGGCGTTCCGATCGAGCGTGAAGGCAAGGGCTCCTGGCGGACTAGTCCGGCACTTGGCGGTCTCGAGCCGGTTCGCGTCGATCATCACGAGCGTGCCCAGCAGTGATAGTTTGCGATTGGGTATCGGAGTGGTCGGACACCCGGGCACAAAGACCTGCGTAACGACGCTGCCGGGCTTCGGGGAAATCGACGCGGATCGTGTGGTCGGAACCACGAAGCTGCTACGGGAAAGTTGACTGCCCTGACGGCTCTGGTTCTCTCCTGTACGGCGCCGGCGCGCGCCGATCGGCCAATGGCGGCCGCTGATTGATGAGGCCTCCTTGCGCTTCGGCATCCCGGCGGCTTGGATCGAACGCGTGATGCGCGGAGAGCGCGGAGCGCACGAGGGCAGCCAGTCGGCCGATCGTGAGCCACGCCGGCGCAACGGGGCTGATGCAGCTCATGCCGGGAACTGTGCGGCGATGCGCGACCGGGTAGGGCTGGGCCGGGATCCCCATCATCCTCGCGACAACATTCTGGCGGGGACCTTGTACCTGCGCCTCATGTACCGGCGTTCGGCTATCCGGGGCTGATCGGTTCCTACAACGCTGGGCCCAAGCGCTATGCCGACCATGTCCTCCGGTGGACAGGTCATCGGTCAGCGTCAGTCGCTAGGCTCTATTCACGCACATGAGACGGCGACGAAGACGCTGGGCATCTTTTTCCCGCTCTCGCATTCCGATTGCCCGACCGAACCATGATCCGCTCTGCTTGAACATCGTCACTACCGTGATGACGGGGGCTTCTGTTTCGGCGTCGACTGGGGCGGGGACCGGTGGCGGGGCTGGAGCTCGAGGCGACCCTCGCGGATAAGCTTTATGCGATTAAGCGCCGCGGTCATGCCCTGCGCGCGGCCTATCGCATTTTCCGTCTGACACGAATCCCAGAAATAGCGAATAGCCTCTGCTGGCACGCCGACAAAGCGCAGGGTCTTGAGCGCCAGGCGAACGTCCGCTCCGGTCTGCGGTCCCTCGTCCGCGCGTAGCGAGGCTGCGTGCAGGACCTCGATCGCATCATCCATCGCTGAGCATCGCGATCGTCTCGGACGCGAACAGACGGATTGCCTCTTGCCAATAGGGGCCGGCATTGTCCCAGTCGGGATCGATCTCGCGGTCCCGTCGCGCGTCCCACATGCGTTGCGCGAGGTCCTCGACCAGGCTGTCGCGATCGTTGTTGGCGCAGAGCCGGCAGCGAAGAGCCATGGCGCGTCAGAGACAGGCCCAGTCCAGCTCGGCATCGTCGAGCGCCGCGTATGCGTCGCCTTCAGCGCGCACCTCGCCCAGATATCGCCGCACGTCGTCAGGATTTCCGCGCGCAGGAAAGTCTCGGTCAGCCTGGAATGCGCGCGATAGCTCGCCGATCCAGCCCTTGCGCCCCTTCTGCGCGAGAAGCCACGCGCCGAAAGGCGGCGCGGGCTGTGCGGCTTGAGGAAGCGGCGGCTCGGTGGGCGCTTCGGGGATTGATGGCTCCGCGATCTGGTGGAGCAGCTCGCTGGCCGGACGCACCACGAAAGGTGAGCGTCCCATGAAATCGAAAGCCCGCTGGCCGGCGGCCTCGGCCTGGGCGAGGGTGGGCCGCGGCGCGTCTTCGGCGTCGATCTCGGGGGGGGACAGCATAATAGGGCTCCGGCGACTCAGCGAGCTCAGGCCATATCATGTTCTTCCTATGTTCCGAAAGGCGCCGCGGCTGGATTGTGCTCAGGCCTTGATCGCGCGCGCGGCCTGGTCGAGCTTTTCACGGCTATTGCCGTGCTCGTCGATGAGCTTCTGCGCCTGATCGATCGAGATTCCGTGCCGATCCGCGAAATGGCGGACTTCGTAGTCCTCGCCGGCGGCGACGAACCTGCGGTCGGTGCCCTGCTTGGTCTTGTCGTCTGACATGCGTCTATTCCTTCTCTGGCTTGATATGATCCGCGTCAATGGCGGTGGCGGCCGAGCCTGGGGAACGCGGCGGCGCCCGCGCGGTCGCATCGGGGGAGATCCTGCTCGTCGCCTCCGCAGAGTTGTTCGTAGACCTCGGGCGGAACGTCGGAGAAATCGTAGCGGCGACTGCCGCGGAACCAGACGGTCAATGCCCTGGTGCCCGGGTCGTAGCCGACGCGTTCGATGCTCGCCGTGCCCCTATGCTCGTGATTGCTCATGCCTTCACTATGCGGGGAGAGAGTCTCGGGTTCCGCTGTCTTCGTCTCTCTGCGGCGAGGCGAATCCGTCGAGCGCTGGGGCGAGTCCGGCCGGAGGGATCGGGAACGCCGGAGTGGAATTTGGTAGGGGCTCGCTCATGCCGCCAAGATCGGTGGCTATGGCGATGATGGCGGTAAGGATGTTCACCGCCTCGCCCGACGGGCCGACCAGGCTCTACGGCGCTAGGCTCGGCCAGTCCTGAGCCTGACCTCGCCAAGCTCCGCCGGGCCGCTTTGCGTCCCGGCCGGAGGTGACGATCCTGTGGCGGGGCCGGAGCGCGGGGGCGCTCCGGGGAAGCGGACGCCGCGCCTCGTGGGCGCGGCGGCGTTGTTGGTGGCCTGTCCCCGACGCGCGGCGGGTGAGCGGCGCGCCCTTCTGGCCGCGCCCCGGTGTCCCGCAAGCCGGCGTGCCGCCGGCTCCTCCGCTTCGCTGCGGCCCTACGGGTGCGGGCCCCCTCCTGGGCGCGGCCGGCAGGTCGTCTCGCCGCCCACCCTCCGCTCTTTGGGGGGAGGCCATGGGCCTTCTGGGCGGCGTGTGGAGGTGATCCTTGCGCCAGCATCCCAACCGTTCCGCCAACCGGCAGACCCGCGCAGTGCGGGGCCAAGGCCGGGCCTGTCTCTACGACGAGGTGACGAGCCGCATTCTCGGCGAGCTCGCCGAAGGCCGCCTGCCATGGGTTCAGCCTTGGGGGCTTGCCGGGGCCACAGGCGCCGGGCTGCCGCGCAATGCAGCGTCGAGGCGGGCTTACTCGGGCATCAACGTCCTGATCCTGTGGGGCGCGGTCATCGCGGGCGGCTATCCTTCGCAGGGCTGGCTGACCTTCCGCCAAGCGCAGGACCTCGGCGGCTCGGTGCGGCGCGGCGAGAAGGGGACCGGCGTCGTCTATGCCGACCGCTTCACCCCCGAGAGCGAGAAGGCGCGCGCGCTCGAGACGGGCGGCGAGGCACGGGCCGTGCCCTTCCTCAAGCGCTTCACCCTGTTCAACGTCGCCCAGTGCGATGGCCTGCCCGAGCGGATCGAGTCCAGTCCCGCGCCGCTGCCCGAACGCGAGATCGTCGTCGCCGCCGAAGAGGTCGTCGCGGCCTCGGGCATCGATTTTCGGATCGGCGGCGACAAGGCCTTCTATCGGCCTTCCGCCGACTTCGTGCAGGTGCCGCCCCAGCCGCTGTTCTTCGACCAGATCAATTTCTATCGCACCGTATTCCACGAGCTGACCCACGCGACGGGTCATGCCTCGCGGCTCGCGCGGCCGATGGACGATCCTTTCGGGTCGCCCGGCTATGCGCGCGAGGAACTCGTTGCCGAAATGGGCTCGGCTTTCGTCTGTGCCGCGCTCGGTATCGTCCCGACCGTGCGCCATTCCGATTACATCGGTGCCTGGTTCGAGGTGCTGGCTCAAGACAACCGCGCGATCTTCCGCGCCGCGAGCCAAGCCAGCAAGGCCGCCGACTGGCTGCTCGGTCGCCATGCCGAGGCCGGGATCGGGCAGGCCGCAACCGCCCAGGCGGCGAGCGAAGAGGACGCTGACAGGCAATTCGAGGACGCGGGGCCAAGTCCGGCTGTGCTGATGGGAGACGCGGCATGATCGTCCTGCCGCCCGTGCTTCGCGCTTCGCTTCGCTTCGCTTCAACCACTTCGCGCGCCGCACCGCCAAGCGCAAGGGCGGGCGCGTCTACATCGATGTGGCGCAGAGCGGCGAGGTCACCTTCCACGAAGGCTATGTCAGCCAGAAAGAGGGCCGGGCGGCGGAGAAAGGCGAGGGCGGCGAACCCGCCGCCAAGCCCGCACGCTCCGAGGTCACGGCCAATCTCGGCACCTATGTCGACCTGCACCGCCATGCGGCGACGCGGTCGGCGCTGCTCGGGGCACCGGGCGTGGCGCTGCGGCTGATGGTGGCGCATGCCGTCGTCGGCTCGCCGCTCTGGACGGTCAGGCCCGAACCGCAGGCTACGCGCGACGATGGCGTGTCGCAGAGCGTTGCGGCCTCCAAGGCCGAGGCCGAATTCGACCGCGCCCGCCTCAAGGTTCTGCGCCTGCTCGGCCTATCCGAGGACGAGCCGCGCGTGACCGGCGGTAACGGCGATGGCTTTCGGTTGGCGGGGCTGTTCCTGCGACTTATGGCACTCGGCGACGAGGGCGTCATGGCCGTGCTCGCCGTCGTCATGGGCGAAACGCTCGACGCCGGTAGCCCCGCCGTCGATGCGGTCGCGGCCGAAATCGGGGGCGACATGGCCCAATACTGGCATGCGGACGACGTGTTCTTCGACCTCCTGCGCGACCGCGAAGTGCTCGTCGCGATGGTCGAGGACGTGGCCGGCGCGCGGGTTGCCGAGGCCAATGCCAAGGAGAAGGGCAAGACCTTGAAGGGAATCATCGAGGCGCATCTCGCCGGGGCCGATGGCCGCGAGAAAGTCGAGGGCTGGGTGCCGCGCTGGATGGCTTTCCCGCCCTCGGCCTACACGACGCGCGGTGGCGTGGACTCGGTTGCGGCGGCCGGGATCGTCGATGCGGCACGCGAGGCACTGGTGTCCGAGACGCCCAGTGAGGATGAGGCGGGAGAGAACCGAGAGCCGCCGCAGCCTTTGACCGCTTGATCGGCAAGAGGGTGGCGCGGCTTCGCGCCACCCTCTTATCCTCGCATAGAACAGGCGGAATTTTCGGCCGCCCCGCTCGTCGCTGATGCGGCTCGCGGGGTGATTTCTTCTTTGGGGCAAAGGACGACGGGCACCTCATGAAGGAAGATTAATTTGACGTCGCAAATATAGCATCTAGGAGTATCAATCCGAAATGGAGTTATTTGCATGGCCGAAGAACAGACCGACAGCACCCTTCTGGAACTCGCGACCGAGCTGACGATCGCCTGGTTGTCCAACCCGAACACGCGTGCGTCGGCCGAAGAAGTTCCCACTTTCCTCCAGACCATGCATGGCGCGGTGACCAATCTTGCCGCGCCCCAGGCCGCGCAAGAAGCGGGTCCTGCAGCTGAAGAATTTACGCCCGCCGTGTCGGTTCGCCGTTCGCTCGCATCGAAAGATCATCTGATCTCGATGATCGACGGAAAGCCCTACAAGACCCTGAAGCGCCACCTCTCGACGCACGGCCTGACGCCTGCCGACTACCGTGCACGCTATGGCCTCAAGGCCGACTATCCGATGGTCGCCGAGAGCTATGCCGAGATGCGCCGCGGCCTCGCCAAGAAGATCGGTCTTGGCCGCAAGCCTGGCACCAAGGTGGCAAAGACCGCAGCCACGCCGGCCACCAAGCGCAGGCCGAAACCCGCAGCCAGCGAGTAGAACACGCAGCCACGTGCGAGGCGCGCGGGCGCGGCCCGTGCGCCTCGCGTAATGCCTGACCCGGCGACATCCCGCGCTCAAAAGAACGCGCGGCAGGTGCTCCCAGATAAGAAAAGCCCCCGCCTTTCGGCGAGGGCTAAGGGAATATCGGCGGCCGCTGAGCGGGAGGGGGGAAAGGGCGCGGCAGCCGTTTATCCTACTACGCCTCAGCCGCCGCGATGGTTCCCGACCCGCACGAGCGGTGCTTGCGAATGACGCTCCTGGTCTCGCCGCACAGCGCGCATGCATCGCGATCTCGCTCGAAACCGTCGATCCCGGCCAATTCGTGGGTGTGGCGCTCGACGGTTCGCCCCGCGCGAGATCGAGGCGCTCGGCAATACAGGCCTCGCACGCCGGGGCTGGCGCCAGCCGCTCGATCAGCCCCCGCACGCGGTCCACGGGCGAATCTACAAGGAGAATTACCATGCCCGTAATCGGCCACCTTACCCTCGCAGCATCCGTAGGCCCGGCTGCCGGATAGATCATCTAAAGCGATGCACGTGGTTTGGAGGCCAATCTTCTGGTTTGTAACCATAAATCGATAGCATTGGGGTAACATTCATTGTTACATCGATGCTCCCCCGCCAGAAAATTGGGATATGCGGTGGCGCAACTCGAGCGATAGTTGAGCCGATGCAACCTGTCCTAATGGGACAATTGCAGGAGCTACAAACATCGCCAGTCTTATCCCCGTGAGATATAATGGCTGACAAAAGCGAAGACGGCTTGGGCGGAGTCTGGGGTATGCAGCGTCGCCTGCTGCTTGCCAGTCCACGCGACTTCTATACCGGCGCAGATCGTGCGATCGAGACGCCTGGCCAAGGTTATGCGAACTACCTGACGGCCCAGCTGCTCAGTATCGCGCCAGCTGGGTTCAGGTCGAAGGCACGACCAACCTCGCCTATGGCCCGGGACCAAGGTGTTCTCATCGGAGAAGTTAACGCTCGATTCGCGCGACCTGCTCGACCTCACCGCCCCCTATTCGCTGTCGAAGCGCAAGGGCCCGGCGGGCAAGCTCAACCAGGCCTATCGCCATGCCCACGGCGCGACGATCTACGGCGGCTCGAGCGAGGTCCACCGCTCGATGGTCGCCGAGCAGGGCCTCGGCATGCCGAGATCACGCGGATGATTGATCCGACGGTAGGTTTTTTGGAGAGCGCTTCAGCCGCACTCATCAAGTCCGCTGATACAGAAATAAACATCGAGCCAATTTGCGGGGCGTAGGCTCAGGGTCGTAAGGAAAAGATCATGAATCAGGTCATCCACCCTCGTAACTCAATGCGAAACTTACCTGATCAGACCGGTCACTTCGGCGCATTCGGCGGTCGGTACGTCGCCGAGACGCTGATGCCGCTAATCCTGGATCTCGAACGCGAATACAACGCGGCGAAGAAGGACCTGGCCTTCCGCGCGCAGTTCGACGACCTGCTCGAGCACTTCGTCGGCCGCCCGAGCCCGCTCTATTACGCGCCGCGGATCACCGCGCATTATCGCGACAAGGCGCCCGCAGGTAACGGCCCGAAGATCTACTTCAAGCGCGAGGAGCTCAATCACACCGGCGCGCACAAGATCAACAATTGCGTCGGCCAGATCCTGCTCGCCATGCGCATGGGCAAGACGCGGATCATCGCCGAGACCGGCGCTGGCCAGCACGGCGTCGCCACGGCGACGGTCGCTGCGCGCTTCGGCCTGCCCTGCACGATCTTCATGGGCGCCAAGGACGTCGAGCGGCAGAAGCCCAACGTGTTCCGCATGAAGCTGCTGGGGGCCGAGGTCCATCCGGTGACCTCGGGCGCCGAGACGCTCAAGGACGCGATGAACGAGGCGCTGCGCGACTGGGTCGCCAATGTCCACGACACCTTCTACATCATCGGCACGGCCGCGGGCCCGCACCCCTATCCCGAGCTGGTGCGCGACTTCCAGTCGGTCATCGGCAAGGAAACCCGCGAGCAGATCATGAAGGCCGAGGGCCGCCTGCCCGACATGCTGGTGGCCGCCGTCGGCGGCGGGTCGAACGCGATCGGCCTGTTCCACCCGTTCCTCGACGACGCCGACGTGGCGATGGTCGGCATCGAAGCCGCCGGCCACGGCATCGAGAGCGGCCAGCACGCCGCCAGCCTCAAGGGCGGCAAGCCCGGCATCCTCCACGGCAACAAGACCTACTTGCTGCAGGACGAGGACGGCCAGATCACCGAGGCGCACTCGATCTCGGCAGGCCTCGACTATCCGGGCATCGGTCCCGAACACTCCTGGCTGCACGAGAGCGGCCGCGTCGAATATGTGCCGATCACCGACAAGCAGGCGCTTGAGGCGTTCCAGCTCTGCTGCGAGCTCGAAGGCATCATCCCCGCGCTCGAAAGCTCGCACGCGCTCGCCGCGCTGCCCGAGCTGACCCAGCGGCTCGGCGAAGACCAGATCCTCGTGGTCAACGTCTCGGGCCGCGGCGACAAGGACATCTTCACCGTTGCCGAAGCGCTGGGAGCTGACATCTGAGGCCCATCAACCAGTGCTCGCCGCGCGCCTACTTCAACCCGTCAGTTGCATGATCATCTGCCGACCAGCTGCCTCGAACCATTCATCTTCAGTGCCGCCAAGCATATCGTTCAAAAGCGCACGTTTGAGGAAGCGGTGGCACCTGTGCTCGCTCGTGAGCCCGATGCCGCCATGCAACTGTACCGCCTCTTCCACGACGTGATGGAAAACCCCGGCCGCATAGGCCTTAAACGCGCCGACCCGCTCGATGTTCACGTCTGCTTTCATGTCTTGCCACAGCATCGCCTCGGCACCTGACAATGCGGTGAAGAGATCGGCGCTACGGTGTTTGAGCGCCTGAAACATCGCCAACGGCCTGTCAAACTGGTGCCGCACCTTCAAATGATCAATCGTCATTGCAAGGATCGCCTGCGCGCCTCCTAGCGAATCCGCTGCGAGGGCGTGAAGCACGTTGCCGTTGAATTCATCCCAGACTGTACGCGCAGCATCGCCTTGCGCTATTGAGACACCCCGGTCGACGGCAACATCATTGAGGGAGACGTCGAACATGCGCCGCGTCTCATCCCACATCCGTCGTTCTCGGATCTCGATACCGCTGGCATCCAAAGGATACAGGAGAAGCCGGTCCGAGGCAGCGACGAGAATCCTCGCAGCGTCGTGAGCATCAGGGACCGCTTTCAAATGTCCGTTGATCCTTCCATTCGCCTCGGTGGCTGTGGTAAATGTCAGTGACGATGTGAACAGCGCGCCTTGGAGGGCCTCTTGCAGCGGGTCGCGTTGATGGCATGCTACAAGCGCTTGTATCACTGACATATGGGCTGCAACCGAACCGGGACCAAGCACACGGCCAAGTTCATAATGAAGGACGGTCTCGGCCCCCCTTTCTAACTCCAGCCCGCCAAGTGTTGTTGGCACCCGGATACCTAGCCACCCCAGGTCAGACATCAGGCGCCAAACCCGTCCAGCGTCGCAGGAAACGGTTTCATCGCCAAAAACCTCACGCGCAACTACCTGAAGTTCTTCTCTGAAAATCATGATGCAGCTTCCGGCTTAGCAGACATTCGGGGCTCGCGCGGCATGCCAAGCAACTTTTCTGAAATTATATTGCGTTGAATTTCATCGGAACCGCCAGCGATCGTCCATGCATAACTATTCATGAAGTCTGCCATCCAATTGCCTGTCTCCATGCCGCCTCCAAATGTAATGGGCGTATGAACTTGGCCTTCGAAGGATGCTAATCGCAGGCCAAAAGCGGTGAACTCGCGAAGAACTCGCGCATAATGAAGCTTGATGAGCGAAGCATGGCCCGGCTGCTCCTCGCTAGCTATGCGCCACGCTAGATACTGATCGGCCAAGGCGTTGGTTGCCTGCACTCTAGTGGCTAGGCGGCCAAAATCCCGTAAGACCCCCGTGTCCTCCTCGCGGCCGCCGCAAGCGATCTGGTCGGCGATCCGCCACATCGCGCCCCGCATTCTCTCGCTAAGTTCCAGCAAGGTCAGGCCACGCTCGGAAGCCAGCGTCGCTTGGGCAACGACCCAGCCTTGGCCCTCTTCCCCCAACCGATCAGAGGCCGGTATTTCAACGTCGTCAAAGAATATTTCCGCGAATTCTTCGTCGCCGTGTATCTGATGGATAGGCCTGATGGTAATGCCTGGCCTGTTCAAATCGCATAGAAGAAATGTAAGCCCTCGCTGTTTGGGAGTTTCGTTGCTTGTTCGTGCGAGAAGCAAGCACTTGTCCGCATACTGGGCCACCGTTGACCATATTTTTTGCCCGTTGACGATGTAACTATCGCCGCGCCGGCTTGCCTTGGTTCGCACACTGGCGAGGTCCGATCCCGCACCCGGTTCGGAGAAACCTTGGCACCAAATTTCGCCGTCAAGGATAGCGGGCAAAAGGCGGTCTTGTTGCTCCTGGGTTCCCCACTCCATGATCGTGCAGGCGGCATGATAGGTCGACACAAAGGTCAACAGCAGGCGCGGAGCATCGGCTCGGGCAAGCTCTTGGTAAATTACCTTCTGTTCCTCCAGCGACCTTCCGCCTCCAGGCCAATTGGCGGGCCAGTGCGGGACCGCATATCCGCCGTCCACGAGCCTGCGAAACCAATCGCGCTGAATAGTCACAAATTGCGAAGGGTCGACAGAGGCATGTCTCCAGCCCTTGGGCACATTGCAAGCGAGCCAGGCCCGCACCTCCGCGCGAAATTCATCCAAGCCGGTCATTTGCTCACGTCCGCCATTTCTCAGTCTGTTGCAATGCGATAGCCTTCTGGAAAATTTCTGTGAGCTTCCCTTTGGGACATGTCAGGCGGAACCACGCAGTGCGGGGTGGGAGTTCGTGGGCTGACCTAGCCAACCCAAAAGTTCGCGCCGCACGAGCTTCTCGAGCATCTCCACGCCTCGTCGTTCCGCGTTGAGGCATCGCAGATATGCGAAGTCCTGCCCGCCGGCTGCGTGAAAGGTCTCGCGTCCTTCGATGGCGATTTCCTCTAGTGTCTCGAGGCAATCCGCCGAAAATCCTGGCGCCGCTATCGCAACGCGTTTGACACCGCTTCGCGCAAGTTCGGACAATACTTCATCTGTATAGGGCTGAAGCCATTGCGCAGGACCAAACCGCGATTGAAAACTGACTGATACGCAAAAGTCTTGTCGGCGAGCGAGCAAGCCTCGCTCAATCGAGGCTGCCGTTTCGACGCACTGCGCGCGGTACGGGTCTCCGAGCTCGACGCTCCGCTGCGGCAGGCCATGGAAGCTTAGAATGAGCACCTCGGGATCGAACTCGAGAGCAGCGATCTGGTCGTCGATATCGTCAACAATGGCCTCGAGATATTCATTCTCGCCAAAATAAGGCGGCAGAAATCGCAGGGTTGGCTGCCGGCGTTTGCGTGCAAGCCAAGATGACACGCTGTCGACGGTCGAAGCGGTCGTTGCCGCAGAGTATTGCGGATATAGGGGCGCGACGAGAATCCGATCGCAACCGTCGGCCTGAAGCCTATCGAGCTCATGAGCCAGGGATGGCTCTCCATATCGCATGGCCCATCGCACGGCGACGTGTGCCGCCAGACGCTCCTGCAGCATCCGCGCCTGGCTGGAGGTGATTGTGGCCAGAGGTGAGCCTTCTGCGGTCCAAACCTTTCGGTAGGCTCGAGCAGAACGCCGAGAACGTAGTGGAAGAATAACCCCCCGAAGGATTGGAGCCCACAGAAGCCGCGGAATTTCCACAACCCGCCGGTCAGATAGAAATTCCGCGAGATAGCGCTTGACGGCTTTCGAGGTCGGCGCTGCGGGCGTGCCAAGATTGACCAAGAGGACGCCGACCTTTTGAATGGATTCGTCCTCCAGCTTGTCAATCTCCCCCAAGTTTCCGATCCCAGTGCTATTTTCGGCCGATGGATCTACAGCCGGTGCAACGCCATCGCCTAACCATTTGGCTGAGCTTTGCACGCTCTCGCTCCGTGATGCTTTTCATCCTAGGTCGGGAGCTGGCGCAACCTGCCCCTAGGGGCATGGTTCACCAAGATTAGAGCCTAGCCTGTCTTGGACAGCGCCGAGTGTTAGCTGCACTCGGGCCTACAAGGGACGCCAACGTCGATCCGCCGCTCTCGCGATCTGATAGGGGCTAGGCGGATCTCATAGGCTTCGGGCCGAGTGATCCGTGGTCAGCGACTATCTGAACTCGGCAGTGCTGCAGGTGGCAGGCGCGCACGAAGCATGCACAGTGTTCGGAAGTAGCCAGGGTTGAAGACGTCCGCGTCGACACCATCCAGATCTTCGATTGATCATTTCGCTATACATCGCTGTCCAGGCCTATTGACGGCAGGGCGTCATGCCGTGGACCGGCAATCAATGCCGCTAGGAAATGGCTGGCTAGGAACGCTGTGAAGGCGAGGATTGGGGAGACCATGCAACGAGGTTCGCTATATCTCTCGCGTCGGGGAAGGCAGGAGCGCGAAGCCTTGAAACGAAAGGTCTGCCTTGTCCGCGCATCTTCACTGACGCACGGCAGAATATTGATGGCCTTCGTGACGAGTTTCGCATCGAAATGCTCTGGCCGAACTCACGCCGCAGTGGCGTCCAGATCCCGGCCGAGGCATTTAACCAATTGAGCCCCTAGCCGATGGCCTGAAAGCCATGCTGCCTCTATGTTAGAGCCGAGGCACCAATCGCCGCAGACACCCAGTTTCAGCCTGTCATTCCATAACGTCGTGCCGGGGCCGCCATAGGGTATGGCGAAGCGCCATCGATGCGCCTTGAGGAAGCTCGCGGGCGGCAGTGCACCATCGACCAGTTCTCGCAATGCGCCGAATAGGAGTTGGGCGACATCTTCGCGCGGGCGTTCCAGATGAGCACGCGACCACTCTTGCGAGGCATGAAGAGTCCAGCAATCGGGCGCACCATCGGCAGGTGCCTCTTGTTTATGTACCAATGCGGCAAAGGTCTTGCCGGATGTTGTCAGGGCGCGCGCGATCTCTGCCGGCTGCGCGAAAGCAACCATCACCGCCCAGCATGGCGCGGACTGAACCATGGCGGCCGGACGCGCCATTCCAAGATCGTGCAGCGACAGCAAAGGCGCGGCCTGCTCTGCTGGCAGGGCAAGAACCACGGTGCTGAACGGGCCCTGCGCAAAATCATCGCCAGCGACAATCCAACCATCGGCACGCCGCTCCAGGCGTCGCACGTTGGCGCCAAAGCGAGCATTGTGGTTAGCACATTGAGCCGACACCAGGCTTGCCATGGTGGGGGCGCCCACCATCAGATCGGGCGATGACGGATCGGGAGGCGCAAGCCAGCCAGACCTGCGCCAATCTTCGGCCTCTCGGCGAAACTCAGCAGAGTGCGCGACGAAACCTGGCGCGCCCAGATCCCAGGTCATATTGTCTATGGACACGCTCGCCAGCCGACCACCGGGGCGTCTGCCCTTGTCGAACAGCGTCACATCGTGCCCTTGGGCCGTGAGTTTAGCAGCGCAAGCGAGGCCGGAAATCCCGGCGCCAATGATGGCGACCGACATGGCGATCAGCCATTAGTCATCAAAGAAAGCACCTCTTTTCGACTGTTCGCATCATCGCGAAAGCAGCCGAGCATCTTGCTTGTGACCAGATCGACGCCATGGACGCGAACGCCCCGGCCGGTCATGCAGCCGTGAGAGGCCTTGACCACGACTGCGACGCCTTGAGGACGTAGGTTCTCCCAAATGCACTGCGCGATCTGCGCTGTCAGGCGCTCCTGTATCTGCAGCCGCCGAGCGTAACCATGGAGGACCCGGGCAAGCTTCGAGATGCCCACGACACGCTCAGTCGGAAGATAGGCGATCGAGGCAGTCCCCACGATCGGCGCGAGGTGGTGTTCGCAATGGGAGTGAAACGGAATGTCGCGAAGCAAGACGATCTCGTCGTAACCGCCGACTTCATCGAACGTGCGGGACAGGTGGATTGACGGATCCTCGCCGTAGCCTGCACAATAGTCGCGCCATGCCCGGCCGACACGGGCTGGGGTGTCTCTCAGACCCTCTCGATCGGGGTCATCTCCCGCCCAGCGCAGCAAGGTCGTAACCGCATCGAGAACTTTTTTTGGAACCTCATCCTGAACTTCGACGCGACCGGGAAAGCTAATCGGGGGCATGGCGTTCATAATAATTTCCTGTTTGCCTGGCCTCCGGCTTGCAGCGGTGGCAAGGGCTCTCAGCACGTGGCAGCCGGCCTTGTCGCTTCTAGGGTGGCGCCTGATCCGCTACGATATGGCCTTACGGGAAGTGACAAAGGGCACGAGGATCATGACACCAGACTCCCTCATCGCAGACAGCAATATCGCCGCCGTCGTCAGCGACCCTCGCCGCACCGACAATCCGATTGTGGCTTGCAACGAGGCATTCATGATTCTGACCGGTTATGACCGCGATGCGATCATCGGACGAAATTGTCGATTTCTGCGCGGAGCGGGGACGGAAACGCAGCAGACGGCAAAACTTCGCGAAGCCGTTGCGCAGCGCCGACCGGCGATGGTCGAGCTTATCAATTATCGCAAGGATGCCAGCGCATTCCGCAACGCGGTCATGATCGCGCCGCTTTTCGACGATAAAGGGGAGCTCCTGTATTTCCTCGGATCGCAAATGGCGATCGACGATCAAATGGAAGAACGGCGTCGCCGCGCTCTGACACTGATCGAGGCCTTGTCGCAGCGTCAGCGTCAGCTTCTCACCGCGATGGTGAAGGGAAAGCTAAACAAACAGGTGGCATACGAGTTGGACCTCACCGAACGGACCATAAAGATGCACCGCGCGGCGACCCTGCGCAGTCTGGGGGTAAGAACGGTGGCCGACGCGATCAGAATTGGGATCGAAGCCGGTCTCTAGATCGCATAGCATCGAGCTCGGCGCCGGAAGCTGTGAACAGCGCCTTTTGCCAGCAGCCCGAGCTCCTTGAATTATGAAGGGCCGGAGGCGTCGCGCCACCCGGCCTTCCGCGAGGGTTTGCGCAGGCTCGCCCGTTCTTACCCGCGCATGGAGACGGCATCTGTGACGTGAATGACACCCTTGGATGTGGCAAGATCAGCCTTCAGAACGGATGCTTTACCGCCCTTCGTGTCGATGATGACCACCTTGTCTCTTTCGATGCGCGGGGTCGGGAAGCCGCCTTGCAGCGTCGTCAGCCTCGCTTGGCCGCTGCTGGTCTGGATCGTGCTCATCAACTGCGAGGTCGACAGAGTTCCGGATACGATGCGATAGGTGAGAACACCGCGGAGCTGCTACTTGGTCTCCGGCTTGAGCAAGATCGCAACCGTTCCCGACGGTAGTTTTCAGGCGGCGGGCCGCCTTCACCAGATTATGGCAGGCCCCGGCAATCCGCCGTGAACTCCAGTCGCGCTCATCAATGCCTGCGTTTGGCGGCGAAGCGTGTCAATTCACGCAGCGGCTGCGCTCGAGTGCCAAAGCATTTCAATGCCTCGTAGCAGGCATCTTCCAATCGAGCCGCTTCGATGGTCGAGCCCGAAAGTCCTATGACGGTAAGCGCGGTAGGGCGACCCGCATCCGCATCTTTCCCGGGCGTTTTCCCGAGCGTCGTGGATGTCCCGACAATATCGAGAATGTCGTCGCGGACTTGAAAAGCAAGCCCCAGGTGGTCGGCAAACGTAAATAGGCGCGCGGCCTCCTCAGCGCTGCAATCTCCAAGTACTGTGGCTGCCTCCACGGCGTAACGAATAAGAGCGCCGGTTGTGTTTCGGCGTGCAAGTGGTGCCCACCTGACTCGGTGATCGGCGCCTAATCGGGGACCACCCCCGGGTCATCTATGGTCGTCAGCTTTTTTGGTTGGCGACGAGGCGGAGGATGACGACGG
>NZ_JAPCZF010000015.1 GCF_025938095.1 Novosphingobium sp. JCM 18896 | reverse complement strand
CCAGACCTGTCGCCTCAACGACGTCGATCCCCAGGCATGGCTCGCCGACGTGCTCGCCCGCATCGCCGACCATCCCATTAGCCGGATCAACGAATTGCTCCCGTGGAACTGGCAGACCGATAAGGTCGATCTCGCCGCCTGACCTAACTTTGCCGCGGCCCTCGGCGTATGCTTACGGCGCTGTTCACGTTCTTCGCTCTGACCTGCTGTTCGTGACCGCTCGCGAATTCCAAGAGCCGCTTCGTCATCGTCATGCCCCTGCCAATGCATTCGCGCGCACCCGCGAGGAAATTGAGGGATCTTCGCGGGTCAGCCATGTTTCGCTCCGCCAGTTCGAGTGCTGACGAGATCGCAGCCAGGATTTCCTGAAGTCGTGGACGAAGCCCATGCTCATCTCACCGAACGCGAGCGTCCGTTCCAAGGCTGGCTCGCATGCGGCTGGGATGTCATGTCGCCCCTTTCCAACCGCCAGTGTATTAACGGCGACGTCCCTCGAAGGAGGGAGAGCTTGATGGACCGGCATGTCGTCGCTCCTCTGGTCGCGGCATGCTGAGACACTCGGCGTTCAGGGCCGCGGTTGAAGCGTGCTGGACATCGATATTTTAGTCGAGTTCATATTATTTCGATTTAAGCGCAAGATCATTGATGCAAATCGAGCAAACCCGTTCACATTAACCCGCCCAACGTGCAGCCATTGAAAGCAATATTATTGCATTCAACCGGCAATACCATTCGTTTGCATTAACTGACGCCGTCGGCAGTATGGTGGCGCCTCATCAGTTGGAAGCGGCATGTGAGGCATGCCTGTCCTCAAGGCCAGCACGCGGATCAACGAGCGAGGAAACAACATGCAATGGACGAACATCCTTGTCCCGCTGCTAGGCGGCGAGCATGACGCGCTTCTCCTGAAAGGCGCAAAGGCCCTCGCCGAACCGTTCAATGCCACGATCACGGCCGCGTTCGCGTCGCCTTCGCCCGTGACGATCTTCGGCTGGGTTGGCGAAGGCGGGATGGGTCCCACGGACGTCGCGATCAGCACGCTACAGACCAGCATCGACAAAGGCCAGGCGCGCTGCAGACAGCTCCTTGCGGCCCTCGACTACCCAAAGACCAACTTCGAAGCCGTTTCGGCCGACGACTGGGTAGGGCTGCGTTCCGTCTCCAGGTTGGCGGATGTCGTAATCTGGGACAGGTCCGTCACCCGCGGGCACGGATTCCTCGCCAGCGCATTCCAGCAGATCCTCCTCGATGAGCGTCGGCCCGCGATGATCATGGACCGAGAGATCTTTTATGGCGGCACCGTCGCGGTCGCTTGGGATGGCGGTCGGGAAGCCTCGCGCGCACTGCGCAGGGCGATCCCCCTCCTCCGTCGTGCAGACCGCGTGGTCATAGTCAGTGTCCCCCATGCGATGTCCCGCCCCTGCGACGGACAGCGCGCGATCGAATACCTCGCCGACAACGGCGTGCAGGCCGACCAGGAAGTCCTGCACACCCGCGGCGATGCCGGTCCGATCATCATGGACGCCGTCAGGAGGCTCGGTGCCGGCGTCCTCGTCGCCGGCGCATTCGGCCCCCCCCGGCTCCAGCGGTTCATCTTCGGAGGCACAACCCAGTTCCTGGTGGATGGAACCGGTCACGCCGCGCTCTTCCTGTCACATTGAGGTCACCGTCATGGGAACAGTCACTGCCTTTCCAACGCGCAATCCCACCGGCCCTGTCGCCGCGCCCAACGACGATACACCAGGACGCGCCTATCTTTTCCGCCTCGCCGACAGGGAATGCTATGCGATATCGAGCGATGCGGATGGAGACGCCCTCCCTCGTCGTTTCTTCGGCTACACCGACTGGCTCTACGTAAGACCGCTTGATCTCGTAGCGGGCGAGCACAGGGTCGGGTTCGACGTCGATCACGTTCTCGCGGAGGTCCGGTCGAACGGTTACGCCATTCTCGGCTCGCTCTTCGGACCTCAATAGCCGCACACATCGACGATCATTCACGCGGTTCGCGAACAGGGTCGGGGCCACCACTGTTGGCACCCGTTTACGCCAAGGTGGAATTGCGCCTGTGGCGATACGGAAGCAGGCCAGCGGGCTGCTCATACATAGCGACGAAGCGCGACAAGGCGCCCCTCTCGAGCCGTCACCGGCCCCACCTGTTCCCGCATCACCAGTCCGCTCCACTTGTCATCAGGATATGCTGCGACGAGAGCTACATAGCCAGTGCTTGGCTCACCTGCTGTTTCAACGCGGGCAGCACCTCTGTCTCAAACCACGGGTTGTTCCGCGACCAGATGCGAGAGCGCCAGGAGGGATGAGGCAAAGGAAAGTAGCGGGGAAGATACCGGCTGAAGTGCCGCACGCGGTCGCGCATCTTGCCAATCCCGAGCGCGTCGCGTTGCGCGTAGGTCCCGACAAGGAGAGTCAGACCGATCATCGGCATGCGGGCGAGCAGGTCGTCGCGCCACAACTCGGCGCATTCGGGTCGCGGCGGTGCATCGCCGCCGCCACGCTTGCCCGGATAGCAAAACCCCATGGGGACGATCGCGACCCTGCTGGCGTCGTAGAACACGGACTGGTCAATCCCCATCCAATCGCGCAGGCGCTCTCCCGATTGATCGTCGAAAGGAATTCCCGAGGCCTGCACGCGCGTGCCGGGCGCCTGGCTCGCGATCAGCAACCGCGCCGTGGACGAGACCTGAAAGACGGGGCGCGGCTCCATCGGCAGGGCGTCAACACATACGCGGCAAGCGCGAACTCTGATCGCTAGAGCTTCCAGGCCGGTCTCCGACATAGTCATGCAACGCCTGGGAACCCAAATTGGCGCAAACCGATCGTTCGGACGATCCCAGGCTGCCCATTGCAACACTAACTGATCCCCCCCACCAGCGGTCCACCGCGTCAACGAAATCAAAACTTGGACCGCGTCCGCCGGTCGCCTCCCGACAGGGTGGGGCGATTAATTCCCGCTGAGCGCCTGGTCTATGTCCGCGATGATGTCGTCGATGTGCTCGATTCCGACCGAGATGCGGACCAGATCCCTGCTGACGCCTGCGTTCGCGAGTTCCTCGTCGCTCAGTTGTCGGTGGGTCGTGGACGCCGGGTGACAGGCCAACGACTTCGCGTCACCGATGTTCACGAGCCTCAGAATCATCTTGAGGCCATCGATGAATCTGCCTCCCGCCTCCTCGCCACCGTCGATGCCGAAGCTGAGAATGCCAGATGCTTTCCCGCGAGTCAGCTTCTGCGCCAGTCCGTTGTATTCGCTGTCCGGCAGACCTGCGTAATTCACCCACCTCACCTTCGGATGGCTTCGCAGGTGCTCCGCCACCTTAAGCGCATTTTCGCAGTGGCGCTCCATCCGCAGCGCGAGCGTCTCCAGGCCCTGCAACAAAAGAAACGCGCTGTGCGGCGACAGCGCCGCACCCGTGTTCCGGAGCGGGCCGACGCGCGCCCGGCCGATGAAAGCGGCAGGTCCCAGCGCCTCGGTATAGACGACCCCGTGGTATGAAGGGTCGGGCTCGTTCAAAATCGCGAACCTTTCCTTGTCCGCGGTCCAGTCGAAGCGGCCGCTGTCGACTATCATCCCGCCTATCGTCGTGCCGTGGCCGCCGATGTATTTGGTGAGCGAATGGATCACGATGTCCGCGCCGAAGTCAATCGGGCGGCACAGGATGGGCGTGGCGACAGTGTTGTCGACGATCACCGGGACGCCGTGGCGATGGGCGACCGCGGCGACCTTCTCAATGTCCACGATGTTTCCGGCAGGATTGCCGATCGACTCCAGGAAAACCGCCTTGGTCCGGTGGTCGATGGCCGCCTCAAGGGACGCGAGATCCGCGCCATCGACAAGTCGCACGTCGATGCCCTGACGCGGGAAGGCGTGCATGAAGAGGTTGTAGGTGCCTCCATAAAGCTGGGAGACCGAGACGATGTTGTCGCCGACAGCCGCGATAGCCTGGATAGCGTAGGTGATGGCCGCCATTCCCGATGCGAGCCCAAGCCCGGCTATACCGCCCTCCATCGCCGCCACGCGCGCCTCAAGTACCGCAGTGGTGGGATTCATGATCCTGGTGTAGATGTTCCCCTGCACCTTGAGGTCGAAGAGGTCGGCCCCGTGCTGCGTATCGTCGAACGTGTAGGACGTGGTCTGGTATACCGGGACGGCAGCCGCACGGGTCGTCTGCTCCGGCTCATAACCATGATGTAGCGCGATCGATTCCAGCTTCATGTCGAACTCCTTCTCCGCGACCTTGAAGCCTCATCCAACCCACGCCGTCAACTGAACGGTTCCTCGCCGAGCCGCGCCGTGCCGTCCAGACCAACGGGCGGGGCCTCAACGATCCCATAGCCGCCTGTCGCTGGTGGTATGCCCCGAGAGCGGCAGCGCCAAGGAGCACCTCCACCCAACCGGAAGCTCGGCAGATGTCAGCCGCCCCACTAGGTTGGCGATCGCAGGATGCGATTTATGCTCCTGCCTTTGGCGAGTTCGACGATGTTTACCTTCCAAGAACCGGACCATCACGCAGCCTGCCACCCCTGTGTGCTTTCTAAGTAACGCATTCGCCCCGTCGGCGAGCTGGTCAAACTCGCGGACGCAGCTCGCCGACGTCAATTTTTTACGACGTCGAAGTATCGCGTGCCCTTCATACAAGAGGAAACCGTGCCGCGCTTCACCGCATCCGTTGTCATCGCAACACTCGCCATCGCAACCCCTGCGCTCGCTCAGGCACCGGCTGCGATGACGGCACAGGCCCGCGCGGTGATCGCGAAGCGTATGGTCGATCCGGCTAGTCTCCAACTTCGCAACACCCGACTTGTCAGGGGCGACCTCACCGCAGGGACAACAGGTGGAAATCCTGTGCGGCGAGTATAATGCCAAGAATCGCATGGGCGGCTTCACCGGGTTTAAGATGTTCATGTTTGAGCCCGCCGAACTGAGCGGCGTAGTGTCGATCGACCTTCCGCTTGGGCTCGATTTCTTTTCGCTTGATGGTCGTGATGCTCGGCAGGATACCCGCGGCAACTACGCTCAAGGAGACAGCGTGGCCGAGGAGCACGCTCGATACCAGATAGCATCGAATTACGCGATCGATTATGCAGGCTTCTGCCTGTCTTGACGCCCGCAAAACTGCACATGGAAAGCCGGCTTCACCTTGTGGAGCCGGCATATCTCTTCTGGTTAGGGGACGAAGGAATCGAACCCTCGACACGCGGTCTTTGAAGGCCGTCACTCTACCAACATGGGTATGGTGATGCCGATCCGATCGACGGCACTGTCATTCTTCCAACGCACACGCTGAAATACTTCACCACCGACCTTGCAGGCGGTTTGACTTACTCGACGGATCGGCCGCATATTCCCTGGCATGTCCAGCAAAAGGCCCGCGTCACTGCATCCTGGCAGCAGCACTCCGCGACCGACGGCCCCAGGGGCGGGACACCCACGTCCGCCGTTGGGGTGAGCAAGGTGTCGTTGCGCCCCCGTTTCTCTGGGTCGCTCCGAAACCATTGAACGTTCGCACGCTTAACGAACTCGACGCCATCATGATTCCAAGCCAGCCTGGGTCCGCCGCCGTCTGAGCGCACTCACCATACCCCAGGTCGGCTTCCGGAGCCCGGAGTGCCAATTGCTACTGACCCGTTACAGCGCCCTAGCGGTCGCCATCATCACCCTTATCGTCTCAGGCTACTACCTGCCCCATGTCTGGGCGATCCCGATGTTCATTGTCGCCGCAGCCCTCACCTGCTTGGGCCTCTACGACCTCACGCAGCCAATCCACTCGGTCAGGCGCAACTATCCCATCATCGGGCACCTGCGCTGGTTCTTCGAGGAGATCCGGCCCGAGATCCGACAATACATGATCGAAGGCGACCAGGACAAAATCCCGTTCTCGCGAAGTCAGCGATCGCTGGTATACGCCCGGGCCAAGGATGAGGTGAGCGACCGGGCATTCGGCACCTTGCTCGACGTCTACGAGGATGGATACGAGTTCATCGCGCACTCCGTGCGCCCCGCTCCGCCCACCGACCCGGCGAAGTTCAGGCTCCGCATCGGTGGCCAGTCCTGCACCCAGCCCTACTCCAGCAGCATCCTCAACATCTCGGCCATGAGCTTCGGCTCGCTGAGCGCCAATGCGATCCGTGCGCTCAACAAGGGCGCGGCGCTCGGCGGCTTCGCGCACGACACCGGAGAGGGCAGCATCAGTCCCTATCACCGCGAGGCGGACGGCGACCTTATCTGGGAGATCGGCAGCGGCTACTTCGGGTGCCGCACGGCCGACGGCAACTTCGATCCGATCCAGTTCGAGAAGCAGGCGCGCAACGCCCAGGTCAAGATGATCGAGGTCAAGCTCAGCCAGGGAGCGAAGCCGGGCCACGGCGGCATTCTCCCGGCGGAGAAGGTAACGCCGGAGATCTCACAGACTCGCGGCGTGCCGACCGGCGAGGATTGCATTTCTCCAGCACGGCACCGCGCCTTCGCCACGCCGCTCGAATTCATGCACTTCCTGTCCGAATTGCGCCGCCTCTCCGGGGGGAAGCTCGTGGGATTCAAGCTCTGCGTGGGTCAGCCCTGGGAGTTCATGGGCATCGTCAAGGCCATGCGCGAGAGCGGCATCCTGCCAGATTTCATCGTGGTCGACGGAGCCGAAGGCGGCACGGGAGCCTCGCCGGCCGAGTTCATCGATCATCTGGGAATGCCACTGCGGGAAGGCCTTCTCTTCGTGCACAACACCTTGGTGGGCGCAGGTCTCAGAAAGCAGATCCGGATCGGAGCAGCGGGCAAGATCGTCAGCGCCTTCGACATCGCAGCGACCCTCGCACTGGGCGCCGACTGGACGAACTCCGGCCGCGGTTTCATGTTCGCGCTCGGCTGCATCCAATCGCTGACCTGCCACACGAACCGCTGCCCGGTCGGCGTGGCGACGCAGGACCCGCTGCGACAGCGGGCCCTCGTCGTCCCGGATAAGGCCGAGCGGGTCGCGAACTTCCATCGAAACACCCTGCTCGCCCTCTCCGACATGTTGGCGGCTGCGGGTCTCGCTCACCCATCGATGATCGGGCCGCATCATCTGGTCCGACGCGTCAGCCCCACCGAGGTCCGCATGTTCTCCCAACTCCACACCTTCCTCGAAGACGGGGATTTGCTGCGCAAAGAGCGCGAGCCGGACTTTTACAGCGCCGCCTGGCGCCTCGCGCGCGCCGACAGCTTCAGCATAGGACAGTGAGGCGATGGTCATAACCAAGGAACGTGGTCGTGCTTCGCCAACTGCTTGCCCAGAGCGTCACTCGCTAACGAAGTTCGTTGCGGAACGACGGTGACGGCGCTCTCGATAACCTGTCGTCGCGCAAGCGCAAAAAATGGCCCGCGGCGAGTGCCGGGGCCATCAGTCTAGCTGGAACACCTCGGGATCGAGGTTTCATCCAACGGGTCGCATCGCAAACCTAGTCCGGGAGCACCCTGAGCACTTGTAGAAACGCGACACTATCCGAAATGGTGCCATCGGACCAACCTCCCCGGCTTCGTCTGGTTATGGTGTTCCCAGGAGAACGCGATGGACGAGAACGACGAGCGAGTATTCATGATCCGGGGTAAGGACAACCTAGGCGATCAACACATATTCGTGACGACACACAGGGAGCGAGCGTTCTCAGCCTATGCCGATTTCCTGAAGCGCTACCGACAGGTGAAGACCAACGACGCATTCTTGTATTGCTTCATCGAGAGCAGCGACCAATCCAACTGATCACCGTTGTGGCAGCTCATCATTCGATGGCTCTAGCGAGCTCGCGATTCAGGGCCAGCGCGACGACAGTGCAAACCGCACCGGAGAGCAGGTAGGCGCCTGCGGCGATCAACCCGAAACTACTCGAGAGAAGCAGCGCCGCGAGCGGAGCGAATCCAGCGCCGAACAGCCAGGCCAGATCGGAAGTGAGCGCCGAGCCGGTATAGCGGTGGTGCGGCGAGAACCTGGATGACAGCGCACCCGAGGACAGGCCAAAGGAAATGCCCAGAAGCGCAAAGCCGGCGAACATGAAGACCGCCTCCCCTGTTTCACCCGCGCCAAGCAGCTGGGGCGCGAAACCGCTAAACACCGCGATTGCGACCGCCGTCGCGCCCAGGACGGTGCGACGCCCGTAGCGGTCCGCCAGATAACCCGACGCGATGATCGCCGCGACGCCGATTACCGCGGCCAGCGCCTCGATCCCCAAGAAGCGCACCGGACTGTCCTCTGTGAACAGAAACACCCATGACAGCGGGAATACGGTGACCATGTGGAACATCGCGAAGCTGGCGAGCGGGGCGAGCGCCCCCAACACGATCGTGCGCCACTCGAGGCGAACGGTCTCAGTGAGCTGCGCCGGCTCGAGCGAGCGCCGCTCGAACAGGGCTGCGTATTCGGGCGTCACGACGATGCGCAGCCGTGCGAAGAGCGCGACGACGTTGATGGCGAAAGCCACGAAGAAGGGGTAGCGCCAGCCCCAGCCAAGGAAATCTTCCGCCGGCAGGATTGAAATCAGGAACATGAAAAGCAGGCTGGCGACGATGAGGCCCAGCGGAGCCCCGAGCTGGGGCAGCATCGCGAACCAGCCGCGCCTGTTGTCGGGTGCGTTCATGGCCAGAAGGGAGGCAAGCCCGTCCCAGGAGCCGCCGAGCGCCACGCCCTGCCCCATGCGCAAAAGCGCCAGGAGGATCGCCGAGCCAATCCCGAGCGTCTCGTAGCCGGGCAGGAATGCGATCGCCGCGGTGGACCCGCCAAGCAGGAACAGCGCAACCGTCAGCTTCACACCGCGCCCATAACCTCGATCGATCGCAGTGAAGATCACCGTGCCGACGGGGCGCGCCAGGAAGGCGAGCGCGAAGATGCCAAACGAATAGAGCGTGCCGGTCAACGGGTCGACGTAGGGGAACACGACCTTCGGGAAAACGAGGACCGAGGCAATGGCATAGACGAAGAAGTCGAAGAATTCAGACATTCGGCCGATCACGACGCCGACGGCTATCTCTCCGGGGGCGACCCTGGGGCCCTCCATGAGGAGGACGCGGGTGTCGCGTTCAGCTGAAGTCTGCGCGGTCATCGATTGAGGTCCCGATCTGGCAAGGCGCCGCGCGGCGGCACGGCTCCCCGTCCCAATGGTCAATGATCGGGATCAACGGGATTGGACAAAATGTCCTATGTGCAGTGCAACATGCCCGGCCTACCCGCCGCCCATGCTCCACGCCCATCTCCGAGTCCGACCCAGAACGCTGCGCCTCCTGCCCTTGGCCGCCTTGCCGCTCCTGGCCGGTTGCAACCTGGTCGTGCTCGATCCTGCGGGGGATGTCGCGAAGCAGCAGGGCGATCTCGTCGTCATCTCCACGATCCTGATGCTCATCATCATCCTACCCGTCATGGCCCTGACGGTGTTCTTCGCCTGGAGATACCGCGCAGCCAACCAGGAGGCACGCTACGAGCCCGAATGGGACCACTCGACCAAGCTCGAGCTCGTCATCTGGGCTGCCCCGCTGCTGATCATCATCTGCCTTGGCGCGATCACCTGGGTCGGCACGCACCTCCTCGATCCGTATCGACCACTGGCGCGTACCGCACCCGACCGGCCCGTCGGCGCCACCGTCAAGCCGCTCGACATCCAGGTCGTCGCGCTCGACTGGAAGTGGCTATTCATCTACCCGGAACAGGGCTTGGCAACGGTCAACGAACTCGCGCTGCCGGTCGATCGTCCGGTACGATTCCGGATTTCCGCCTCCTCGGTGATGAACAGCTTCTATGTGCCCGCCTTGGCGGGGCAGATCTACGCCATGCCCGGCATGGAGACAAAGCTTCACGCGGTGATCAACCGCTCAGGGGAATACGACGGTTTCTCCGCCAACTACAGCGGAGCGGGCTTCTCCGGTATGCGCTTCAAGGTAAAGGCCCTGGACGATGCCGGCTTCGCCGCATGGGCTGAGAGCGTGCGCAACGGCAACGCCTCCCTCGACCGGGCTGCATACCTGACGCTCGAGAAGCCCAGCGAGAACGAGCCCCCGCGGCACTTCGCCAGCGTGGAGGGCGGTCTGTTCGACGCTGTCGTCAACATGTGCGTCGAACCCGGAAAGATGTGCATGCGCGATATGATGGCGGTCGACGCCCGCGGCGGCATGGGGCTCGCCGGAATCCACAACACGCGGCAACTAGCCTACGACAAGTTCAGCGCCCGAGGGACAGCACCTACCTCATCTCTCGGATTTGTCTCCGCCACCTGCCTCCCCCAACCGGGAGACGGCACGGGCTCCGCCCTGCCCCAAGCCGTAGACCTCCGTCCGCTCACCGGCGCAGGACTCCCGCTCCCTGACCGACGAGCAGCGGCACCATGGCCAACCAATCCCCACTTCGCGGCATCCGCCGCCGCGCCCTTCGCGACAGGTAATCCCTGATGTCCTACGAACCAGTCTCAATCAGCCCGTTGCTCGGGCGGCTCTCGCTCGACTCCCTACCCCTCCACGAGCCCATCATCGTGGCCACGTTCGCCGCTGTCGCAATCGGCGGGATTGGCTTACTCGCCTTCGTCACACGCCTCGGTCTTTGGGGAACGCTGTGGCGCGACTGGTTCACGAGCGTCGATCACAAGAAGATCGGCATCATGTACATGGTGCTCGGCCTCGTCATGTTCCTGCGCGGCTTCGCCGACGCGATCATGATGCGCATCCAGCAGGCGATCGCCTTCAACGGGTCAGAGGGATACCTCAACGCCCACCACTACGATCAGATCTTCACCGCTCACGGCGTCATCATGATCTTCTTCGTGGCGATGCCCTTCGTCACGGGTCTGATGAACTACATCGTGCCGCTGCAGATCGGCGCGCGCGACGTGTCGTTCCCATTCCTCAACAACTTCAGCTTCTGGATGACGACCGCCGGTGCAGTGCTGGTCATGATGTCGCTGTTCGTGGGCGAGTTCGCCCAGACCGGTTGGCTGGCCTACCCGCCTCTCTCCGGCATCGCCTACAGCCCGGCCACGGGTGTCGACTACTACATCTGGGCGCTGCAGATCGCTGGCGTCGGGACGACCCTGTCCGGGATCAACCTGGTCGCGACGATCCTCAAGATGCGCGCACCGGGCATGGGCCTGATGAAGATGCCGGTCTTCACCTGGACCTCACTGTGCACGAACGTGCTCATCGTCGCCTCCTTCCCCGTGCTGACGGCGGTGCTGACCTTGCTCAGCCTCGACCGCTACGTCGGCACCAACTTCTTCACGAACGACTTCGGCGGCAGCCCGATGATGTACGTGAACCTCATCTGGATCTGGGGACACCCCGAGGTCTACATCTTGATCCTGCCCCTGTTCGGCGTGTTCAGCGAGGTCACCTCGACCTTCTCCGGCAAAAGGCTCTTCGGCTACACCTCGATGGTCTACGCGACGATCGTCATCACGATCCTGTCGTATCTCGTCTGGCTGCACCATTTCTTCACGATGGGTTCCGGCGCCAGCGTGAACTCGTTCTTCGGGATCACGACCATGGTCATCTCGATCCCGACGGGCGCCAAGCTCTTCAACTGGCTGTTCACAATGTACCGCGGCCGCGTCCGCTTCGAGCTGCCCATGATGTGGACCGTCGCCTTCATGCTGACCTTCGTGGTCGGCGGCATGACGGGCGTGCTGCTCGCGGTACCTCCCGCCGACTTTGTGCTGCACAACTCGCTGTTCCTGATCGCGCACTTCCACAACGTCATCATCGGCGGCGTGTTGTTCGGTCTCTTCGCGGCGATCAACTACTGGTGGCCCAAGGCGTTCGGCTACAAGCTCGACGTGTTCTGGGGCAAGGTCAGCTTCTGGTGCTGGGTGGTCGGCTTCTGGCTCGCCTTCATGCCGCTCTACGTGCTGGGCCTGATGGGCGTGACCCGCCGCATGCGCGTGTTCGACGATCCATCCCTGCAAATCTGGTTCGTCATCGCTGGCATTGGCGCCGCAGTCATCGCGATCGGCATCGCCGCCATGCTGATCCAGTTCGCCGTCTCGATCCGGAAACGCGACCAACTGCGCGACACAACAGGCGACCCCTGGGGCGGCCGCACGCTCGAGTGGTCGACCTCGTCGCCACCGCCCGACTACAATTTTGCGTTCCCGCCGGTGATCCACCAACTCGATGCCTGGTATGACATGAAGACGCGCGGCGCCCAGCGCCCGGTCGAGGGTTTCCGTCCGATACACATGCCTCGGAACACGGGAACCGGCGTGATCCTCTCGGCCCTCGCCACGGTCATGGGCTTCGCGCTGATCTGGTACATCTGGTGGCTCGCCGCGCTCAGCTTCGCCGGTCTCATCGCGGTCGCGATCGGCCACACGTTCAACTACGAGCGCGACTTCCACATCCCGGCGGAGGAGGTGGCGACCACCGAGGCCGCCCGGACTCGCGCGCTGGCGGCGGAGGCCTGACATGAGCGCTACTATCCTCAAGGGCTCGGTGGACGCGGACGAGCCCGTCAGCTTCTACGACCTCGACGAGCACGAGCACCCCGAAGGCCACAGCACGATGCTTGGCTTCTGGATCTACCTGATGAGCGACTGCCTCATCTTCGCGATCCTCTTCGCCTGCTACGCGGTCCTCGGCGGCAACCTCGCAGCAGGCCCCGGCCCCAAGGACCTGTTCGACCTGCCCCTGGTGGCGTTGAACACGGCTATGCTCCTGTTCTCGTCGATCACGTACGGCTTCGCCATGCTCATGATGCAGCGGGGTCGGATGGTGCACACGCAATTCTGGCTCGGCGTCACGGGTCTGTTCGGCGCCGCGTTCCTGGCCATCGAGCTCTACGAGTTCCAGCATCTCATCCATCTCGGCGCCGTGCCGCAGCGTAGCGCCTTCCTTTCGGCCTTCTTCACGCTGGTAGGCACGCACGGTCTGCACGTCACCTTCGGCCTCGTCTGGCTAGTGACTCTGATGATCCAGATCGGCCGTACGGGACTGATACAGGCGAACAGGCGACGCCTGATGTGCCTCAGCCTCTTCTGGCACTTCCTCGACGTAATCTGGATCGGCGTCTTCACCTTCGTCTACCTGATGGGAATGCTGCGATGAGCGCTCACGAAGACCACAGCCTCGAAGAAGGTCACATGGAGGGCTCTCTGCGTGACTACGTGATCGGCTTCGTCCTTTCGGTGATCCTCACCGCCGTGCCGTTCTGGCTGGTCATGGCCCGCCCCCTAGCGAGCGACGGGCTGACCGCCTTGGCGATCGTAGGCTTCGCGGCCGTCCAGATCGTCGTGCACATGATCTTCTTCCTACACATGAACGGGAAGTCGGAAGGCGGCTGGACGATGATGGCGCTCATCTTCACGGTGATCATCGTCGCGATCATGCTGACGGGATCACTCTGGGTGATGTATCACTTGAACCATAACATGATGCCGATGCCACATGACATGAGCCAGATGCCGTGACCGAGATCGCGCGCAGCAGGGCGCGCGCCGCGCTACCGGCGGCGCTACTCGTCCTGGCCGCGGGCTTCGCCTCGCTGGGTGTCTGGCAACTCGACCGCCAGGCATGGAAGCACGACCTGATCGCCGCGATCGCGAGCCGAGCGAACGGGCCGCCTAGCCCCGCACCTGATGTCGCAACCGCGACCGACGCCTACCGGCGGATCGAGCTCACCGGCCACTACCGCCACGAACAGGAGACGCTGGTGCGCGCGGTCAGCGACCTCGGCTCCGGCTATTGGGTCATGACCCCGCTAGAAACCCACGAAGCCGTCGTTCTGGTGAACAGAGGCTTCATCACGCAGCAGCAGCGCCTCACCGCCCGACACGAACCGGCAGGTCCCGTCAAAGTCACCGGCTTGCTCCGGCTCTCCGAGCCGGATGGCGGCTTCCTCCGACGCAACGATACGGTGACGAACCGATGGTTTTCGCGCGACGTGGCCGCGATAGCCCGGTCGCATGGGATAACCCATGCAGCGAACTACTTCGTCGACGCCGACGCGAGCCTCAATTCGGCGAGCGCGCCCGTCGGCGGACTGACAGTGCTCAGGTTCTCCGACAATCACGCCGCCTATGCGCTGACCTGGTTCGCATTGACGCTCCTGTCGCTTGGAGCCGCCTGGAACGTGGCCGTCAGGTGGCGCCGCCCTCAGGACGCGCCATCCCCATGACGGACTGGCCCTCTGCGCTTACGGTGCCGCAGGCCGACGCCGGCCGACGCAATATGCTGCTGTTGATCCAGTTGCGTTGGATCGCTGTCGGCGGTCAACTCGTGACGATCGCCGGCGCCGATCGTCTGCTGGGCATCAGGCTGCCACTCATCCCCCTTCTAGTCGTCCCCGCGCTGCTCGCGGTTATCAACCTAGTCAGCGTGCCCTATCTCCAAAGACGTCCTCGTGTGACCGATTTGGAGGTCACCGCCGCTTTGCTGGTCGATGTGGCGGCGCTAGCCTGGCAGCTCAATCACAGCGGCGGCCTCTCCAACCCGTTCGCATCCCTGTTCCTGCTGCAGGTGGTGATCGGGGCGATGCTGCTCGAACCGCGTTCGTCGTGGGGAGTGGCCATCGCGGCGTTCCTCGCCCTGGGCACCCTGACGCTCAATCCCGAGCCATTGGCCCTGCCGGGCCGATGGGCGGCCCAGCCATTACGGCTATACCTGCTGGGCAGCCTCGTCTGCTTTTTCCTCATAGCCGTGCTGCTTGTCGCGTTCGTTACCCGCATCACACGCAACCTGCGCGAGTCAGACGCGGCATTGGCCGCCATCCGTCAGCGCGCCGCCGAGGAGGACCACATAGTCCGGATGGGCCTTCTGGCATCAGGCGCCGCACATGAACTCGGAACGCCGATGTCGTCGATCGCCGTGATCCTCGGCGACCTCGCGCGCAATCCGGCGATCAGGGGCAACGCGGAACTGACGGCAGACGTCGAGGAGATGCAGGCGGAGTTGCAACGGTGCAAGCTGATCGTAGGAGCGATCCTCATGTCCGCTGGCGAGGTCCGTGGAGAGAATCCCGCAGTCACCACCGTCCGGACCTTTGTGGCCGACGTGGCCGCGGACTGGCGTGGGCGGACGTCCGCCCCGATAAGTCTGCAGGACGACTTCGGCGAGGACGTGACGATCGTGTCAGATCCGGCTCTGAGGCAGGTGATCGGTAACATCATCGATAACGCGCTCGACGCCTCGCCCGGCGGCGTCACGCTCCACGCTGCCCGGGAGCAAGGCTCCCTCGTACTGGACGTCCTGGATGACGGACCCGGGTTCTCCGAGGAAATGCTCGAAACCTTCGGGCGCCCCTACGCCTCAACGAAAGGGAGAAGCGGCGGGGGGCTCGGCCTCTTCCTAGTCGTCAACATCCTGCGCAAGCTGGGCGGAAGGGTGGACGTGACCAACCGCGCGGAGGGAGGGGCACAGGTCCGCATGACCGTTCCGCTCTCGTCGTTGGCCTACAAGCACGGGGAAACGGCATGAGCAAGGACTGCCCTCGCCTGCTGATCGTCGAGGATGATCCCGCCTTCGCCCGCACTCTGTCCCGCTCGTTCGAGCGGCGGGGATATACGGTCGACCATGCGGCCAGCCCCGAGGATCTCACCGACCTTCTCACGCAGCCGTCGAGCTATGATTTCGCGGTCGTCGACCTCAAGCTCGGAACCGCCTCTGGGCTCACCTGCGTGCAGATGCTGCATGTAGCCGACGCGAACGTCCGGATCGTCGTGTTGACCGGCTTCGCCTCCATCGCCACCGCAGTCGAGGCCATCAAGCTAGGCGCCTCGCACTATCTGGCAAAACCCGCCAATACCGACGAGATCGAAGAGGCCTTCGGTCGCGGCCAAGGCGACCCCAACGTTCCGCTCGGAGGACGGAAGAGCACGATCAAGACGGTTGAATGGGAATACATCCAGACGACGCTGGCCGAATGCGACTTCAACATCTCCGAAGCGGCCCGGAGGCTGGGGATGCATCGGCGCACCTTGGCGCGAAAGCTCGACAAGCGGCATCTTTGAATTCGCCTGATGTGCGCGCGGCAGAAACCAATTCCGCGTGTTCTATCAAATACTATCCCAGGTGTCTAAAATACCGTCTTACGACCATCAGACAATTGCGCAGATTCAAGACCCCTCAAACCCCACGTCAGCAAGGAACCATTAAGAAAATCCCCCTCGCGGCATCTTTCATAGAAATGCGAATGAGCAGCTAAATCCGATTCAATCGCTGCACGGCCATGCAAATCTGAAATCCCATCGAGCAATTTGACTTCCGATGCCCGACAGGCAATACTGCTTGAGCCATGATGACCACGAAGCATCATTCCGATATCCACCCAGGGAGCAGCACCGCACGCCTGCTCGCCCTAGGTGGTTCGCGTAAGCTACGCGCCTAGGGCTTCGTTTCCCATCGACCGCGCCAGACGGCGCGACGGTCTAATCATCTTCGCGAGCCATCGCGCGTTCGGCACAGAATCCGAGCGCTGGTTCGCGCTGGAGGCAATTGGTGTCCACGCACTTCGTGGTGGAAGCTGACGAGTCGATCGCGGGCGTTGCCGTCCGGGTCCCCGGCGGCTTCCGCTTCTTCAATTCAGATCCTCGGTTCGTCGACTTGGATGGCAGGGTGGTCCGACGCGCACGAGCGCTCGCAAGCACCGTGCGCGCAATGGCACGGAAGCTCGCGAGGAGCCGATGTCAGGCATGCGGACGCTCTTCTCCGGTGCGGTGAACGCTGTCGCGATCCTTATAGCAGCTGGCCCCATAGCCGGCCCGACCGCCGTGAAGTCCCACGAGAACGTTGGGGACGACAACAGAAAGCAAGCGTCATGCGAAAGAAGCGAAGCGACACGGCGAAGACCGCCAAGCGTCGACTGCAGGTCGAGGCGAGCCTCGCCGAGTATCCCCATCTGCCAGCCGACAAGATCATCGACCTCGTGCACTGGTTCAAACGCGAGGCCACACCAATGGAGTTGGCGGCGATCGCGAGCAATCCGCACATCCTCGGCAAATACCGCCAGTTCCGTAGCGCGTACCTCGATCGCCTCACCGCTGGAGAGGTTATCCTCGGCATCGGCCTGGGGACACTGCTGATCGTCACCGCGTCAGTGATCTTCGCGATAGCCTGACCCTCCCCCAACCTTTTCCGCCCCGCTCCACTCTCAAAAGCGTAGATCTATGAACATCGTCTTCGCCCTCAGCGTGCTGGCCACCTACAGCCTAGCCTTCGCGCTGACCCGCAAGCCTTGGCTTCCCTGGGCGATCTGCAGCGTGGTCTTCGGCGCGTCCGCCGCTGCCCTCGTGGTCTTTACGAACGCCACGTCGGTGCCGGCTGAGAACACGCGGCCCACCCCTCTTCGATCCTCGAGCTAAAGGAACATCCCCATGCTGTCAGCAAAGCATTCTGAACTGCTCACCTCCGTCGTAATCAATGCCTGCTCCCAAGCGGAACAGATACTCGAGCGGTACGATAGCGACGCGCCTGCCTTCGAGCAGCTGATGCAGAATCTCGAACTGTCACCACTTCTCGAAAAGCAGTTCATCGCCGTCGGCCTGAGAATTGCGAAGGACCTCTGCCTGTCCGCAGGGATCCGGACGAGCATGCTTAATCGCTTCCGTTCGCCTCCTCCCGGCGTGGCTGTCGAAGCCCAGCGTCGCGCCATCGAAAGGGAAGTGAAAGAGAGGGGCCTGCCGATGGAGCTCGCGGGGGATTATGCCGACACCCTTCAGCGGCGGATCGTGGCCGACGAACAGGAGTTGCCCGACCTACTGTGGGGCTACGCTGCGATCTATGATCTCCTCTGGAGCGATCCTCGCATCGGCGCCGGAACGCCCACCAGGCGGATCATGCTCGCGATGGCGACGGTGCTGCGTGGACGTAGCGCACAGCTAGCGACGACCAAGAGCCGCAACCCGCAGTCTTCTAAAGGTGAGGCCGCGACCCATCCAGAAATTCAGTTAGCGCGATGAACTCAGCCCGCAGCACGGCGACCTCGAAAATGACCATTCCCACTGAGTACCGCATGACATGACGACAGAAACTCCACCTCATATCTCGCCCACAGGACAGTTCCCCCCGCAAGTCGACAAAGGCAGGAAGGTCATAGCGTTCGCCCCTCCGCACACGCCCCTCGGCGATCGTCCCACCTCGAACCGCGGCGTTCCGCCCAATCCGCCCCCGGCCGCGTAACCCGCATCTGCGATTTCCCGGAGACTTGCACATGCATACGCAGCCATCGGATCAGACTAATCTGCTCGACGAGTTGCTCGTCCAAGCGAGCCGGATCGCGCAGGACGTTCTCACGTCCCCAGGGTCAGCGGCACGACTGAGGCAACTCGATTCCAGATCGAGAAGCGAGATCCAGCGTTTGGAAGCGTCACCAAGCGCGCTCGACCAGTTTGTCGCGACCGCTTATCGCCTAGCAGGATCCCGGCAGCCACGAGGAGACATCTCCATCCGACTTAGGGCGCACTTCGGAAATTGCCCCTCATCGCTCGAGATCGAGGCCCAACGTCGGAGTATCTGGAAGCTGAACCGAGCAGAGCCGCTTCCGCTTACGAAGGCGGAAGTGGCAACGGAGCAGATCGTGGGGCTCCTGGCGTCTCAGAAACGCGAGTCCGCGATCCACCTACCACGCTGGGCGGCACTCTACGCCGATCTGTGGTGCGATCCACGGATTGGCGCGACAGTTGATGCGCGTCGGATCATGCTAATGATGGTTACGCTCCTGCATGAGCGCGGCGTGACCGCCGGCGTGCGCGCGCCAGCCGGCCAAGTTGCCACATGAGCGGCCCAAAGCGCACGTCGGATGAACAAACGCCCTACGCACCCGGTTGCCTGGGCCGGTCAGCGATCGTCGCCCTATTCGTGACGATGCTGTTCCTGTTGACGCCTTGAGGAGCGAAATCCGTTCCATCTCACCTGCAAGGTCGTTGCTGATACGCGTGTCAAATCCCGGCACTGCCGTTCAAAGGGCCGTCCACCAGCGTCAGAACGTCGAAAACCAATCAGCTCACGAAACGCACAGGTTTGACACCGCACGGCGCGAGCGCCATTATGTCCGGATGTGCATCCTGCATGACCGTCTGCATTTCCGCCTCGAAGGAGGGCAGCTTCTCGTGGGCATCTAGCCCCGGGTTCCGGTGCCGCGCGCCCCGAGCTCGGGGCTTACGAACATCTCCAGACAACAAGCTCGGCCCGCTTCAGCGGAAGCCGGCGCTTCACCGGAAGAAATGCACATGGCCAGCAAGAAGGCGAGCCGACGGCCGCCTATTCAAATGATCGATGCAGAAGCGGATTCCCTCGCCGAACTGGCGATGAGCATCGAGGACCGCCTGCCTCAGGTTAGCGAGCTCTTACTCAATGAGATCACCCGTGCGACGCTTCACCCCGCAAGCCGCATTGCGGCGGACGTGGTCACCATGCACGCGACGGTAAGCTTCCTGGATGAGGCAAGTGGCAGGGAATACGCCTACGAACTCACCTACCCGAACGAGGCCGACATCTCGAAGGGCCGCATCTCCATCTTGACGCCGGTCGGCGCCGGACTGATCGGACTTCGCGCCGGTCAGTCGATCCTCTGGCCCGATAGGGACGGGCATGAGCGCGCGCTGAAGATCATCTCGGTGAGCCAGGCTGCGAAGGAAGGCTGAGGTCACCCGCAGCGAGAGGGCGGCGAATCCGATCATTCGTCGCCTCCCGCCGTTCCCTCCCGCGCAAGGCCAGATACGCGCGGCCTAGTGCACCGTGCTGCCCCCGGCCGCATGCCCCTCTTCAAGCTTCGACATCCGGAGCGCCATCTCGCCCACGGTGTGGGCAAGAGCCCGGGCACGACGGAAGACCTGCCCATCAAGCGCACGGAACCTGGGGTCCGAGTAGAAAAACCGGAATCCGCCGGCCACGCGCACAGCGACCCCGACCACGGCCTTGTTGGCTTCAACGACGAAGTGGTCCATCTCCAAAACTCCTCCGAGGCCGTCCCGACGAGGGACGATGCAGTCACCTGCCTCGAGCGCATCTAGCGCTCCACGATGACAGCCCCGGTCGATCCGCCGATGGCAGGACGACCGGGGCTCAGCGGCGTGCGGTGCTGCTGCCGGGGATGGATCGCGATGTGAAATCGGGGAGCGAGCATTGTCCTTTCTATATGGGGCTCCGCGCCCGAAATTCAAAGTGACCGGGAGCGAGCCGGACGGCGGAACGCCGATGATCCTGCGATGTTACGTTTATGTGATGCAGAAAACTTCGCGGCTATCCAATGACGGCCTTCAACGCGATGCCGAGCCAACCATTCTCACGGTCGGCCACTCCAATCGCAGCATCGAGGAGTTTACAGAGCTTCTTGTGCGGGCCCATGTCTCGATGGTGGTCGACGTGCGCAAGATCCCGCGGTCCCGCTCCAACCCGCAGTTCAACCTCGACGCTCTCCCCGAAGCATTGGAACCCTTTCAGATCCGGCACCGCTACATCGCCTCGCTCGGGGGACGGCGCACGCGCAGCTGGCAAGTCGCCGAGGAGGTGAACGGTTTCTGGCAGAACCGCAGCTTTCACAACTACGCGGACTATGCGCTCTCGGCCGAGTTCCGGGCAGGCCTCGACGAGCTCATCGACCTCTCTCACCGTGCTCGGTGCGCCGTTATGTGCTCCGAGGCGGTGTGGTGGCGCTGCCACCGCCGTCTGATCGCCGACAATCTTCTCGCGCGCGGGATACCGGTCCAGCACATCATGGGCCCCTCGCGCATCGAAGACGCGAAGATCACGCCGGGCGCGGTGATCGTAGGCGATGAGCTGCAATATCCGGTCGCCGACGACGCTGGGCAGCATTAGCGTCGGGGGTCGAGAAGCATGGCCATGCCGTCCGAGAGGCCCTAGAGGTCGAACATCACCACCGTCCGGAGAGGTAATGTCCAAGATCGATGAAAAGCTCGAGGCCGTGCTGGACCAGGTCCTGCGGCGGAACGCCGGCGAGCTTGAGTTCCACCAGGCGGTCACCGAGGTCCTCGAAAGCCTCGGCCGGGTCGTCGCGAAGAACCCCAGCTACCTGGAGAATGCGCTGATCGAGCGCATCTGCGAGCCCGAGCGCCAGATCATCTTCCGCGTCCCCTGGGTCGACGACAAGGGCCAAGTGCACATTAACCGTGGCTTCCGCGTGCAGTTCAACTCTGCGCTCGGCCCCTACAAGGGCGGCCTAAGGTTTCACCCCTCGGTGAATCTCGGGATCATCAAGTTCCTCGGGTTCGAGCAGATCTTCAAGAACGCCCTCACCGGCCTGCCGATCGGCGGCGGCAAGGGGGGCTCCGACTTCGATCCCCGCGGACGGTCGGATGGCGAGATCATGCGCTTCTGCCAGTCCTACATGACCGAGCTGCACCGCCATCTCGGCGAATATACCGACGTGCCGGCGGGTGACATCGGCGTGGGCGGCCGCGAGATCGGCTACTTGTTCGGGCAGTACAAGCGGCTAACCAACCGCTACGAGGCCGGCGTGCTGACGGGCAAGGGCCTCGTCTACGGGGGGTCGCGTGCGCGGACCGAGGCGACCGGCTACGGGGCGGTCTACTTCGTTGAGCGCATGCTCGGCACAAAGCAGTTCTCGTTCGAGGACAAGCGGGTGGTGGTCTCCGGGTCGGGCAACGTGGCGATCTACACGGCCGAGAAAGTCCGCGAGTTTGGCGGCAAGGTCGTCGCCTGCTCGGACTCGAGCGGATACGTCGTCGACGAAAGTGGCATCGAACTCGACCTGCTCAAGGAGGTCAAGGAGGTCCGCCGCGAGCGGATCTCCGAATATGCCCGCCGCAGGAGCGGCGCGCAGTTCATCGACAAGGGTTCCATCTGGGACGTTCCCTGCGATGTCGCGATGCCGTCCGCTACTCAGAACGAGCTCACCGGCCGGGATGCGAATACGCTGATAGCGAACGGCGTGGCTGCCGTCGGCGAGGGGGCAAACATGCCTTGCACGCCGGAGGCCGTCCGGTTCTTCAGGGAGGCCGGTGTCCTCTTCGCGCCGGGAAAGGCCGCGAACGCCGGCGGCGTCGCCACTTCCGCCCTCGAGATGCAGCAGAACGCCTCGCGGGACAGCTGGACCTTCGATCAGACCGAACAGCGGCTGGCTGACATCATGCGAAGGATCCACGACACCTGCGCCTCGACCGCGGAAGAATATGGGGCACCGGGCGACTACGTCCTGGGCGCGAACATCGCAGGCTTCGTGAGGGTCGCGGAGGCGATGCGGGCGCTGGGCGTTATCTGATCCATCGAACCCGCCAAGACCACGGCGCCCGTCCGCACGCCCGCAGCTTTTGACGCGGGCGGAGGATCTGCGCTCAACGAGCGACGCCCTGGATGATGGACTACGTCATAATCTGCCTCGCGGGGTTTCTGGCCGGCGTGCTCAACACGATCGCGGGCGGCGGAACGTTCCTGACATTCCCCGCGCTCGTCTACACGGGCATGCCAGTCGTGACCGCAAACGCGACCAGCGGGGTCGCGGTCTTCCCCGGCTACCTCGGGGGCGCTGTGGGCTTCCGGAAGGAGATCGCCGCGTTCGAGCGCCGCAGACTGGTCCGGATCACGTTCGCAACCGTGGCCGGCGGTCTCGTCGGCTCCTCCCTGCTGATCGTATCGTCCGAGAAGGCGTTCTCCTTCGCTGTGCCGTTTCTTCTCGCCGGCGCCACACTGGTCTTCGCATTCGGCGATCGCCTTCGCGACTGGGCGAAGGCTCGCAGCGATATGGATCCGAACTGGTCGCTTGGCACCTTCCTCGTGTCGGTCTACGGCGGCTACTTCAACGGCGGACTCGGCATCGTGCTGCTCGCGCTCTTCTCGCTCTGGGGCATGAGGGACCTCAATCAGATGAACGGACTCAAGAACGGCCTGTCGTTCATCCTGTCCGCCATCTCCGTCGGCGTCTTCGCTCTTGCCGGCATGGTCGCGTGGACGGAGGCGATACTCATGATGGCGATGGCTACGGCGGGCGGGTATGCCGGAGCGCCGCTTGCCAGGTCGCTGCCCCCCAAAGTCCTGCGCGTCGCCGTCATAGCCATCGGATCCGCGATGAGCGTGGTCTTCCTGGTGAGGCTGCTCCACCAGGCCTGAGCAGCGCCTAGAGGTCGACGTGGCTGCGCAACTCGGCTGAAACGAACGAACGCAGAAGAGCGAGGGGTCCTCGCGCGGAGGCGCGGCTCGGCATTTTCGCAACAGCAGGATGGAGATCAGGCGGAGGTCAGCCCATCGGCGCCGCGTCCCAATCAATCAAAATCGATCCGCGCCACTCCAATCAGGACAGCGTTTCGACATCGCGCTGCATCGAGCAGGGCTGCGACTCCACCCTCCCCTCTGCGAGTATCGCGTATTTGGCGTCGCGATAGCTAGCCTTGGGCCTGTGCCAGGCGCGGCGCACTACGAGCAGTTCGGCGCCTCTCTCTATCTGCTCGCCGGGCTTGGGGGCGACGGCGAAATGGAATGCGCCTTTCGCCTCGGCGGAATCGATGTCCCGTCCGGAGAATACTTCGATGAGCATTGTCGCTTCCTCCTACTTCACCAGGGCCGGAACCGGCGCCGGATAACGCCATCCATCGCCGTGACCGAGCGACGCGGAGAACTGAACCTCGGCGAGGTTCCAATTCGCCAGTTCATCCCACCAGGCCGCCAGCCACCCGGCCCGATCCTGTCGGTGATCGATATAATAGGCATGCTCCCACACGTCGCACGTGAGCAGGGGGACCGTGCCCTCGTCGAGGATGGGAGTGCCGGCATCGTGCGTCGAGAGCAGACCGAGTTCACCCCGTCTCGACACGAGCCACACCCAACCGGAACCGAAGTGACCCGCACCCTCGGCGATGAACCGCTCCCGCAAGGCATCGACACCGCCGAACGCAGCCGCGACCGCAGCCGACAAAAGGTTGCCGGGACGGCTGCGCCGTGGCTGCATGCTCTCCCAGAAGAACACGTGGTTCCAGGCCTGCGCCGCGTTGTTGAACAGGCCGATCGCGCCGCTGGCGTGCGCGATGCGAACTAGCTCCTCCAGGCTGTGGGCGGTGAAGTTCTGTTCGGCCAGGAGCCGGTTGAGCATCTCCACATACCGGGCGTGATGTCGGCCGTGGTGGATTTCAAGCGTTTCCGAGGAAAGGACCGGTGCGAGCGCGCCGGTTTCGTAGGGCAGAGCCGGGAGCTCGAAAACCAGGTCTTCTCCGTCGACTTGCTGGGCCTGGCCAACAGCGCTTCGGGTCATTGAAAGTCTCCTTCATTCATTCTGGTGTGTCAATCGGCGCGCAAACGGGGACCGGGATCGGCGTGCAATAGGGGACCAGGGTTTGATGCGCGCTTACGCCGTGGCGGGATGGCGGAGGGCGTAGCCCGGAGGCATCCCGCCACGGCGTA
>NZ_JAPCZF010000014.1 GCF_025938095.1 Novosphingobium sp. JCM 18896 | reverse complement strand
CCCATGCTCAGCCGGACATCGATCTGATCCACATCCGCTTCGCAGCGCTCGCCAAGAAATGGCGCCCACGACAGCGAAAGACGAAATAGAGCTACGTCAACGCCGCCTTCCGTTGGCGCTTACGATCCAGCAGCCTTCGCCGGCTGTTTGCCAAGCTGCCCACCCACGTTCCTATACGTAGCCAGTCCTATTTTTAGGCGATGCTTGCCATCGATTGTCGAAAATGCTGCGTTGACCTGAGGGGGCTAATGACTAGAGCTAATTCATCCAAAATGGAGATAGCGCCCATGGCCGAGCCCACCCCCGACAACAACTTCCTCGAATTTGCAACCGAGCTGACGATCGCTTGGCTTTCCAATCCCAACACGCGCGCATCCGCTGAGGAGGTTCCGGGGTTCCTGCAGACCATGCATAGCGCTGTTGCTGGCCTGGCTGGCTCGCCCGCTGTGGAGGCCGAAGCTCCTTCGGAGCCCGAATACAAGCCGGCGGTGACTGTGCGCCGCTCGCTAGCCTCGAAGGATCATCTGATCTCCATGATCGATGGCAAGCCCTACAAGACGCTCAAGCGCCATCTCTCGACTCACGGCCTGACGCCGGCCGAGTATCGCGAGCGCTATGGCCTCAAGGCCGACTATCCGATGGTGGCCGAGAGCTACGCTGAGATGCGTCGCGGCCTGGCCAAGAAGATCGGTCTTGGTCGTAAGCCCGGCACGAAGGTGGCGCCGCGCAAGGCGGCCACGAAACCCAAAGCCCCCCGTGCAACCAAGGCTGCGGCCGAGGGCGCAGAAGCCTAGGCTAGCATCGACGGTGACGCCGGCCTGATCAGGTCCGCAGCCAATCACCGCCCCCGGCGCTAAATCGCCCCGCGGACCAGCTCCGTGGGGCTTTTTGGTGCCTTGCTTCCATCGGCGGCGATGTTTTGCGCCCAGCGATTGCCCCCAATTCAGTCCATTCTCGAACGGCTAAAGATTGCGCCCACCCTCCAAATTTGCGGATGAGGCGACGGGGGAAATATGCGCAGGATATCAACGCTGATCTGCATGATGGCGATCGTCGCCACGGGCGGGTGCACGGAGGCTCAATCGGATCCAACAAACGCGGCGAACGAGACAAGATACGTTTCTGTTCGTTCGCTCAATTGTCGATCGGATGCGTCACCTGCCTCACCCGTTGTGGCAGGTCTGCGCCGCGGGCAACAACTGGCCATCAGCGACCAACGTGATGGATGGTCACGTGTTGACGGGACCCAACGATGCTGGGTTCGATCCGACCTCTTGGCCGACAGATCACCCCTCGGCGGATCTGGGCCGCAGCAGCGTAGCTACGGGAAGGCAGCACCCGGCACTCATTCGACGCGGCCGAACGGGCTCTTGAATTCCAACATCAGCGCCGACAGCAACTACGAAATTCCGGATGTATCTCTGAGCGACGAGCGCAGGACACGCGCGCGGCAGGAGAAACCTCGCCGGGCGCGCGCCACTTACAATCAAGCTCGCTCGACGCGATCCAGATCAAATGATCTCTATAGCGGTGGCTCGAGCTGCCCTTGCCGCGGATCACGCGTATGCATTGGACCACGGGGCGGGCGATATTGTATTACGAGCGGCGGGAACAAGCGATATGGGGTCTGATCGGTTGGACGTCGCGGACCTTCCGAAATCCGAAGGGAAAAGCGAGAAACGGACGTTCATTCAGGCAGCTCATTGCGCCAGGTTGGTTGGAGAGACCGGACTGAAAGGCTCAAACGCAACAACCGGCCGTTCATTCAAGTGCCTCTGGCACCGTCGCCGCGGCCGGATGGGCTGACAAGCCCGCTTACTAAGCGTGTGATATGCTAGCTACTTTTATTTGATTGGCTGACGTCGCGATCGCGTGAGCTTCAATAACCAGCAAGGCTTTTTCCAGTCCAAGTAGCATGCCGAGCCGGAACAGGGTGGAAGACCCAAACTCACAATCCCTCAAAAAATCGGAAAAAAACGAAGTTCGCCCGCGGGTCTGTCAACGCTCATGCGTTGAAATTGCTCGATCGTGATCTAAATTCTCGCGATGACAATAGATCAGGGGGCCACATGCAGCTCGAAAAAGTCCACATCACCAACTTCAGGTCGGTCGATGACAGCCAAGAATTCTCGATAGACCCAGTGACGTGTCTCGTCGGGAAGAACGAGGCGGGCAAGAGTGCCATACTGCTCGCCCTTGCCGCACTAAATCCTCATCCGTCGACGCCAGCGATCTTCGATAAGGAGCGCGACTACCCCCGGAGGCTACTGACCCAATACGAGGCGCGCCACGGAGGTAGCGAAGCATTGGCGATTTCGACCAAGTGGCGCCTCCAGACGCCGGACCGGTCGAAGATCGAGACCGCTGTCGGAAAAGGCGTTCTCAAGAATGATCTAGTTACCATCGAGCGCCGCTACGGTGCCGGGATCGTGGTCAATGCAGAACTCGATTATCTAGCCGCGCTCGCAAACCTGTACGACCGTTTCGCGCTGGACGAATCCGAGCGGGCAGTTCTCGCCCAGATAACCACCACCTCCGATCTGATCGACGCTCTCGCTAAACTTTCATCACCGACCGCGCGGCATCAGGAACTCAAGGCTCACCTGGACGCCAAAGGTTCCGTCACGAACGAGGTGAACAATCTCATCAAGGCGATGCTGCCTAAGTTCATGTACTTTTCGTCCTACGATCGCATGGACGGTGCAATTCAACTGGAGCAGACGCGCCAGCTAATCGCGAGCGGGCAAATAAATACCGAAGAAAACCGTGGGGCAAAGCTCTTTTCCGAGTTTCTCGACTATGCCGGGGTATCGATCGACGAAATCACAAACGTCACGACGTACGAGACGTTCAACGCCCGACTTCAGGCAGCATCGAACAACATCACCGACCAAGTGCTGGAATACTGGACTCAGAACCCGGACCTCAACGTCGTGGTCCGCGTGGAGCAGGCTCGGCCGGGAGACCAGGCCCCGCTCAATTCGGGCACAATCGCTTGGGCACGCATCAACAATCAGCTTCACCGTGTAGACACGCCGTTCTCGGAGCGGAGCGCGGGCTTCGTGTGGTTCTTCTCCTTCCTCGTGAAGTTTGCGCAGGTGAAAGACGAAGAGACCCCGGTCGTGCTGTTGCTTGATGAGCCGGGCCTTACCCTGCATGGCAAGGCCCAGGCTGATCTGCTTCGGTTCTTCAAGGACAAGCTCGCGCCGCATCACCAGATCATCTACTCGACCCACTCGCCGTTCATGGTGCCCGCAGATGAGCTAGCGTCGGTCCGGATTGTCGAGGACCAAGTCGAAATGAAGGGCGTGCGGCGTATGCCACTCGGAACCAAGGTTCGCAGTGACGTCCTCACCCGCGACCCCGATACGCTGTTTCCCCTGCAGGGTGCGCTGGGGTACGAGATCACCCAGTCGCTATTCGTCGGCAAGCACACAATGCTCGTCGAAGGTCCCGGTGATATACTTTACATCCAAGCCCTGTCGGATGCGCTCAGGCGGCGCGGTAGGGCAGGCCTTGATGCCAGATGGACCCTATGCCCCGCAGGCGGCATCGATAAGATCAGACCGTTTGTCGCGATGTTCGCGGGCAACGCCCTGCATATCGCGGTGCTTTCCGACCAAGCCAAGGGCGACAATCGCAAGGTTGAGGACCTGAAGCGCGCCGAAGTGCTAAAGGCCGAGCACTTCTACACCATGGCTGATTTCATGGAGCGCCCGGAAGCTGATATCGAAGACATGTTCGAACCGGATCTGTTCGCCACCATCCTCAACGGGACCTACGAGCTCGAGGATAAGCAAAAGCAGACAGCAGAAACATTGAAAAAGGCTGGGAACGGCACGGATCGTCTCGTGAAGCAAGCTGAGGCAGCCTTCGCATTAATGCCCCCTGATACGCCCCAATTCGACCACTTTACGCCTGCCGCTTGGCTCATCCGAAATCCCAAAATGCTCGACGCGAAGACGGGGGCGGTGCCAAAAACGCTTGATAGGGCCCAGGCGATTTTCGACACGTATAACAAGCTGCTCTAAGTCGCTGCGAGACGCGGTTACCGTCGCCATTTTCCGGTAGCCGCGCATCTGTCGTGCCCACCAAAAAGCAACGGGTTCTCCGGCAAAAAAAAGAATCGCTTCGGACCGCTGGGCCGAGCGTTGCCTTCGCAATTTAAAGTCCGCCCGACGGCCTCGAGAAAAGTCCAGGCGATTACGGAGGTGGCCGTGATGGCAATCGCGAAAATCACACTCAAACTTTCTTTTGAGCTATCACGGTATGCCATACCTCAGCCGGAGAGAAGGTCCGGTGTCGAGCGAGTCCAGATCGATCGGCAATGGCCTCTTCGTTGGGCGCTGCCGCCCCCTCCCAGCCCGACCGCCTGCTACCGACCAAAGTCCGCCGTTCGCCGCAGGCATCATGAAAGTCTGGCGATGCCAATACCTGCCGTTGAACGCGTCCGAGCGCGGGGGTGACAGACGCCAACCTTGCTGACGTTCAACGGGCCAGAATTCCTCCGCCCCCCCGTCCATTCACGTCGATACCTCGATATCAAAGGGCGGAGCGTCACCGCATTGGCTGGCGGGCCATCTTGACTCCGTACTATGGTACGGGAGTTATGGCATCGGAATCCTAGCAATGGCGAGATTCCATGCCCGCAAGATTTTCGAGAACTGAATTGCTCCATGCCAAGGGAGAGTCTTTGGGGCGTCCAATATCAGTTACATCTGGAAATCGACGATGATCGGGCAAAAATGCCCAATCGATCGACGAGGAGTGTTGCGCGGCGCTGTCCGTGTCGGCGGTAGCGCCGCTCTTGCGGCTTGGCTGCCGGCCTGGGCGCAGCCCTCATCATCGGGTTTGGTCCGCACGTTGCCCGCCATATCGGGCGACGACATCCACCTCAGGATCGCCCATCAGACGATGACGATCAGTGGACGTCAGAGTCACGCCATCGGCATCAACGGTACGGTGCCAGGGCCCCTTATCCGTCTTCGCGAGGGACAGACCGTGCGCCTCCATGTGGAGAATGCGCTCGATGAGGATAGCTCCATACATTGGCACGGGCTCATCCTCCCCTTCCACATGGACGGTGTTCCCGGCGTGAGCTTCCCTGGGATCAAGCCTCGCTCGACGTTCGTATACGAGTTCCCGATCGGGCAATACGGTACCTATTGGTATCACAGCCATTCGGGGCTGCAGGAGCAGTTGGGCCTCTACGGCCCGATCGTGATCGATCCCAAGGGCGAGGATCCCATTCGCTCGGATCGAGAGCATGTCATTGTATTGTCCGACCATAGCCAGGCGCATCCGCACACCCTGTTCAAGAAGCTCAAGCAGCAGGGCGGCTATTTCAATTACCAGAAGCAGACGCTCGCGGGTCTGCTTGCCGGTCGAGATCAGACCGAGCGGGATCGGTTGGCCTGGGCGAAGATGCGGATGGAGCCAACTGACATCTCCGACGTCACTGGGGTCGCCTACACCTATCTGGTCAACGGCCACGGCCCAGAGGACAACTGGACGGCCTTGTTCCGGCCAGGCGAGCGGGTCCGTCTGCGCATCATCAACGCTTCGGCGATGACGACGTTCAACTTCCGCATTCCAGGGCTGACGCTTACCGTCGTGCAGGCCGATGGGTTGGCGGTGCGGCCCGTATCGGTCGACGAACTGCAGATCGCGGTCGCCGAAACCTACGACCTCGTCGTCGAGCCGACCGAAGGCACGGCCTATACGATCATCGGCGAGACGGTGGATCGCTCCGGTCTGGCGCGTGCAACCTTGGCCCCGCGCGCGGGCATGATCGCGCCCGTGCCGCCGCTCCGCGCTCGACCATTGGCCGATATGAAGGACATGGGCATAGGCAGTATGGAGCCGACGGCGAAGGCTCCGGCGTCATCCTGCTCGCCCGAACATGCAGCAATGGGGCACTGTGCGCCGGCGCGCGAGGGCGCGGCGCACGATCACGGCTCCGGCAAGATGGCCCATGCGATGCGCGACATGCGGGTCGCACCAGAGGTGAAGGACACGCCAACCGTTCAGACCATTTCGCCGATGCCCGTCGATCGAACCGGCGAACCTGGCCAGGGGCTCGAAAATGTGGGGCACAGGGTCCTCGTCTATCAAGACCTGATCGCAGTCGAGCGCAATCCCGACCTTCGCGCACCGGGCCGATCACTTCGCATCCACCTGACTGGCAACATGGAACGCTACATGTGGGCCTTCGACGGCGTGAAGCTCAACGAGGTCACGGCGCCGATCGCGTTCCGCAAGAACGAGCGTGTGCGTGTGACCTTGGTCAATGACACCATGATGGGGCATCCGATCCATCTGCACGGACATTTCTTCGAGCTCGTTGCCGGGCACGGGGAATTTGCCGCTCGCAAGCATACGGTTCAGGTCCAGCCAGGCGGGACCGTGACGTTCGACCTCACCGCCGATGCCGTTGGCGACTGGGCGTTCCATTGCCATCTGCTTTATCACATGCACGCTGGCATGATGCAGATCGTCACCGTTCGACCGGACGAAGGCGAGCCTGCATGAGGGCAACCGTACGCATTGCAGCGCTCATTCTGGTCCTCTGGGGCGAGCCCGTCTTGGCGCAGTCGATGGACCACACTACGCACGGCGCCAGTCCGGCGCCCACGTCACCCGCCGCGGGATCGTGCCTGCCCGAGCATGCAGCGATGGGACATTGCGTTCTCCGACAGACCTCGCATTCCGATCACGGCGCTCACACGTTGGTCGAAACGATACCCGAGGAGACGGCGCTCGCTGGTCCGACAGCCGCGCCAGCTCCGCCGAAAGCCAACTACGCCGACCGGATCTGGGGCGCGGAGGCGATGGAGCCGGTACGTGAGCGCATGATGCGCGAGCATGGAGGAATGACCTATTCGCAGGTCATGGTCGACCAGTTTGAAATCAGATCGGGCAAGGCGCGCGACGGTTACGCCTGGGACGCGGAAGCTTGGTTCGGCGGCGACGTCGATCGCATCACTGTGAAGACCGAGGGCGGAGGCCTGCTTGGCGGTGACGTCGAGGAAGCCGAAGTCCAGGCGCTCTACAGCCGTGCGATCGGTCCCTACTTCAACCTGCAGGCGGGCCTGCGCCAGGATCTCGGTTTTGGGCCGAAGCGCAGTTTCGCGGTCCTTGGCCTAGAAGGACTCGCGCCATACTGGTTCGAGGTCGACGGCGCGTTGTTCCTGTCGGACAAAGGTGATCTGCTCGCTCGCGCCGAAGGATACTACGATCAACGGATCACCCAGCGCCTGATCTTGCAGCCGAGAGCGGAAGCAACGTTCTCCGCGCAGACGATGGCGAACGAACGGGATCGGGTCCGGGCTCGTCGAAATGGCGGCGGGCTTGCGCCTACGCTACGAGATCCGCCGAGAGTTCGCGCCTTATCTTGGCGTTTCGTGGCAACGGAAATTTGGCGAAACAGCTGACCTGGCGAGGCAAAATGGCGGTTCAACCGGCGGGGTCAATTTCGTCGCTGGCATTCGCGCGTGGTTCTAAGGGCAAGGACGCGGAGACAGCGCTTCGACGATCCCGCATTGAGCAATCGTTCCCGTCTTGCACCCATGCAATCGCTTGGCGAGTTCCTGCCGGAGCGCCGACAAGTCGGCGATCTTGCGGTCGATCACGATCAGGTTGTCTTGGGCCAAGGCGTCGATCTCTGCGCAGGGCGCATCGAGGTCGTCGGCCAGACGTAGCAGGTGCCGGACCTGATCGAGTGTGAAGCCAAGGTCGCGCGAGCGCCGGATGAAGGACAGTCGGTTTAGATGCGATTGTTCGTAGATGCGGTAGTTGCCCGAAGTCCGCGCGGGCGGAGGAATCAGACCCTCCTTTTCGTAGAAACGGATAGTTTCGACACGCGTGTCGGTCAGTTTCGCAAGATCGCCAATTTTCATCTTGACCCTATAGTGGCTTCAGGGTGCATAGGTCCACGCCATAGTCTCTGCGAATCGGAAATCGGATTGGCTCGTCTCGCCTCAAGATTGGACACTGTTGCAAGAGCGATCGCCGGTATGGCGTTCGCAGGCGTGGCCGTGCCAATGCCTGCGAAGCCTGGCCAAAGCTTCCACTCTGGTCGTAATGAGGCGAAACGACCGTGACTTGCGCAAGGAAATCACCTATGCGCCTGACCATGTTTCGCCGGGGGCTTCTCCTTTTCTGGCTTATGATCGCGGCGATCGGCACGTCGACGGTGGTCCACGCACGCGAGCTTTCGGGCGCACGCGACCTTGAATGCTCTGGCTATGTTCATAGCGAAGGCGATCTTGATCAGTCCCCTAGCGACTCGGATCAGTCGCAGACAGGCTCGGACAAGGCCATCCAGCATCACGGTCATTGCAGCGGCGCGGCAGCCTGCCTTCCGCGCGCTTACGGTGCTCCGCTCGCCGCAGTTCTTCCGACGCCAAACTTGTCCTTCGGAAACGAGGAAGTGATGGGCCGCTGGTCACCTGGCCCGGCCTTGAGGCCTCCTATCGCCTGATTGGTTGCCATCGCCTGCGCGCCTTCGGGTGAGCGGGCCCAAGTCAATCCATCAAGGTTTCCTACATGCACAGGATCATTGCGGCCCTTCTGGCCGCGACGTCATGCGTCTCAGCGGCGCATGCGCAAAGTCCGGTGGCGTCGGCGCCACCGGCAAGAGCCGATCAGACTACCCCCATCGCCGTATATGCGCTGGAAGACGCCATCGGCGCAGCCGGCGGTAGCGCGCCATCGGTCGAGGCGGCCGAGGCGGGCATCCATGCCGCTCAAGCTGGCCGCCGGATAGCAGGTCTTCGACCCAATCCGACCGTCGACACGATGGTCGAGAACGTGGTTGGGAGCGGTCCTTACAAGGGCTTCAATTCTGCCGAGACCACGGTCAGCTTTGCCGTGCCAATTGAGCTGGGCGGCAAGCGCTCGGCCCGCATCGCCGTCGCCGATGCGCAGACCCGTCGTGCGCTGCTGACAGCGGCGATCACCCAGGCCGATGTCCGGCTCCAGGTGACGCAGCTATATGTCGACGCCGTGGCCACCAAGTGGCGGGCTTTCACGGCGCGCGATCAACTCTCCATCGCCAACGACGCATTCTCGGCCGCTCGCGTGCGCGTGCAAGCTGGCCGTGCTTCGCCGATCGAGGAGCAACGCGCCGATGTCGCACGGCTCAATGCCCAGGCAGGCGTCGATCGGGCACAGCGCCTTGCCGACGCCGCAAGGATCAATCTCGAGCGGCGCCTGGGGCAACCGATCGTCGGCGTTCTCGACATGAACGCGCTCGATAAGATCCCAGCGGTCAGCTACGGCCCCGCAACCACAGCCGAGGCCAGTGGAACTCTGGCCCTCGCTGCAGCCGATGCCGACCTTGCCTATGCCGATGCCGGGGTTCGCTTGGCGAAATCGCAGCGCGTGCCCGACGTAACGCTTGGACCTGGCTTGCGCCGTCTCGAGGCTACTGGCGACACCGCTGCGTTATTCACGCTCTCTATCCCGATACCGGTATTCAATTCCGGCCGGGCGGCGGTTGATCAGGCTTCGGCCCTGCGATCGCAGGCAGAAGCGAGGCGGCGGGTGACTGCGCTCGATATCGAGCAGGCCATTACCGACGCCCAAGCCGAGGTGGATAACGCCGCAACAGCTGCGCGCAATGCGAATGGTCCGGCACTTGCCGCGGCTCAGGAAGCCGCGCGGATTGCACGTATCGGATACCGTGAAGGCAAGTTCGGCCAGCTCGAACTGCTCGATGCCGAGCGCACGCTCGCCGACACACGCATCGCCGCAATCGATGCGCTTGCCACTTATCACAATGCCAAGGCGCGGTTGGAGCGGCTGACCACTCCAGCCCCAGCTCCCGCGCCAGAACAGGGGAATTGATCCATGAACCGCAAGATCGCAGCCATGACCGCGCTGCCACTCAGTTTCGCTCTTGTCCTTGCCGCTTGCGGCGGGGGGAACGATCCCGCCGCCAAGGATGGTGAAGGCGCCGAGGCAAAAGAAGGCGCCACGGCCGCCCACGCCGACGAAGGGAAGATCACGCTGACGAGCGAACAGATCGCTTCGGCCGGCATCCAACTTGGGCGTCCTACCGTCGGCGGCGCCGGCACGCTCGAACTCCCCGCCACGATCGAAGGCGATCCGCAGGGCACCCAGGTCGTCTCTGCCGCGATCGGCGGGCGCGTGGTGTCGTTGACGCGGAACCTGGGACAGAGCGTAGCACGTGGGCAAGTGCTCGCCGTGATTGAAAGCCGCGAGGCGGCCCAGCTCAAGGGCGAGGTCGAAGCTTCGCGCGCACGGCTCGCGCTCGCACAGTCTAACCTCGCGCGCGAGGAGCGGTTGTTTCGACAGCGCGTCTCCCCCGAGCAGGATCTGATCGCGGCGCGCACGGCGGCGACCGAAGCAAGGATCGCATTCCAACAGGCCCAGGGCCAGGTCTCGGCCGCGGGCGGTGGTGGCGGCGGTCTCAATCGCCTCGGGATTACCGCACCGCTCTCCGGCCAGGTGATCGCCCGCAGCGTCGTCCTCGGGCAAACCGTCGCGGCGGACGCCGAACTTTTCCGGGTCGCCAATCTGTCCAGCGTGTCGCTGGCGCTCAATCTTCAACCGGCAGATGCGGGGCGGGTTCGCCCTGGGAATGCGGTGCAGGTGACGGCGGCAGGCCGTCAGGCAACCGCGCGTGTGACCTTCGTTTCGCCGGCGCTCGATGCTCAGACGCGCCAGGTGCCGATGATCGCCACGCTCGACAACCGTGCCGGTCTTTGGCGCGTCGGCGAGCCCGTCAGTGCTTCGATCGAATTGTCGGGCCAGGGTGGAGACGGTGCCGTTCGGGTGCCCTCGACAGCGGTCCAGACCGTAGAGGGCAAGACGGTCGTTTTCGTCCGTACCAAGTCGGGCTTTCAGGCAACCCCAGTCACGATCGGGGACAGCGCCGGCAGCAGCGTGATCGTACGTTCGGGCCTCAAGGGCAACGAGCAGATCGCAACGACCAATAGCTTCACGCTCAAGGCCGAACTCGGCAAGGGCGAAGCTGCGCACGAGGACTGAGCCATGATCGCCCCCATCGTCAACTGGGCGGTTCACAAGCGCTGGCTCGTCCTGCTTCTGACCGCCATTGCCGCCGTCATCGGCGCGGCCGCGCTCTATCGCCTTCCGATCGACGCCGTCCCCGACATCACCAACAACCAGGTCCAGATCAACGTCCGCGCTCCTGCGCTCTCGCCCGAACTGGTCGAAAAGCAGGTCTCGTTCCCGATCGAGACCGCGCTCGCGGGCATTCCCGGCCTTGAATATACCCGCTCGCTGAGCCGCAACGGCTTCGCCCAGGTCACCGCCGTCTTCGAGGACTCGAGCGACATCTACTTTGCTCGCCAACAGGTCGGTGAACGTCTTGCGGGCGTTGCAGAGAACCTGCCAGACGGCGTGAACCCCGAGATGGGGCCGATCGCCACCGGCCTGGGTGAGGTCTACATGTGGACCGTCCGGCTCGAACACCGCAAGGATGACAAGCATCTGCCCGGCGAACCGGGCATGCAGCCTGACGGCAGCTATCTGACGCCAGAGGGCGATCGGCTGACCAACGACATCGACAAGGCAACTTACCTGCGCACCGCGCAGGACTGGATCGTCGCCCCGCTGCTCAAGAACACCAAGGGCCTCGCCGGCATCGATTCGATCGGCGGTTATGCCAAGCAGTTCCTGGTAGTCCCGGACGTCCAGCGCCTCGCTTCGCTGGGCCTGACCTTGACCGATCTCGGTACGGCGCTCGAGCGCAACAACACGAGCGTCGGTGGCGGCTTCGTCAACCGCAACGGCGAGGGTCTCGCGGTGCGTTCGGACGCGCTGGTGCGCAATGCCGACGAATTGTCGCGCATCGTCGTCGCTACGCGTGAAGGCGTGCCGATCACGCTCTCGCAGGTCGCCACGGTCAAGACCGGCCAGGCAATCCGCATGGGCTCAGCCTCGGAAAATGGCACCGAAGTCGTCGTGGGCACGGCGATCATGCGTATCGGCGAGAACAGCCGGACGGTAGCGACAGCGGTCGCCGACCGCCTGACTGAGATCAATGCCTCGCTGCCGCCAGATGTGATCGTGCAGCCGGTGCTAGATCGTACGGCCTTGGTCAATTCGACGATCAAGACTGTCGCCAAGAACCTGTCCGAGGGCGCGCTTCTCGTGATCGTTGTCCTGTTCGCGCTGCTCGGCAATTTCCGTGCTGCGCTGATCGCGGCCATGGTCATCCCGGTGACGATGCTCCTGACGAGCTTCGGCATGTTGCAAGCCGGGGTATCGGCCAATCTTATGAGCCTTGGCGCGCTCGATTTCGGCCTCATCGTCGATGGCGCGGTCATCATTGTGGAGAACGCGCTCAGGCGCATGGCGCATGAGCAGCATTACCAGGGGCGCGTGCTGACCCTGCAGGAACGTCTTGCTACCGTCGCCTCGGCGGCACGAGAGATGATCCGTCCCTCGGTCTACGGCCAGGGAATTATCATCCTCGTTTACGTCCCGCTGCTCACCCTGACCGGGGTTGAGGGTAAGACTTTCGTGCCGATGGCTCTTACCGTCATCATCGCGCTAGCCTTCGCCTTTGTCCTTTCTCTGACCGCCGTTCCTGCGGCGATCGCCATCTGGCTCTCCAACCGAGTGGAAGAGAAAGAGGGGCGGATCATGACCTGGCTCAAGGAGCGCTATGAGCCAGGCCTCGACAAGGCGATGGCCAAGCCGACCGTCACGGTCGGCGCAGGTGTCGCCGGATTTGCGGTAGCTGCTGTCGCCTTCATGACCCTGGGACAGGTCTTCCTGCCCCAGCTCGACGAAGGCGATCTCCTGATCCAGGCACTGCGCATCCCCGCGACTTCGGTCCAGCAAAGCCAGGCAATGCAGGTTCCGATTGAACGAATGATGTCGCAGCAGAAGGAAGTGAAGTTCGTCTTCTCGAAGACCGGCACGGCTGAGCTCGCTTCGGACCCCATGCCACCAAACGCCACCGACATGTTCGTCATCCTCAAGCCACGCGACGAGTGGCCCGATCCGAGCCTGACCAAGGCTGAACTTGTCGAACGTCTCGAAAAGAAGCTCGGCCAGTATCCTGGCAATGCCTACGAGATCACGCAGCCCATCCAGATGCGCTTCAACGAGCTAATCGCCGGTGTGCGCGGCGACATCGCGGTCAAGGTCTTCGGTGACGACTTCAACGCCATGAATTCCACGGCCGAGAAGATCGCCGGCGTCCTGCGCCGAACGCAGGGCGCGGTCGACGTCAAGGTCGAGCAGACCACAGGCCTGCCGATGCTAGACATCCGTATCAACCGCGACGCAATGTCGCGTTTGGGGGTGACCGCGCAGGACGTGCAGGACACTGTGACGGCTACGCTCGGTGGGCGCGAGGCGGGCATGATCTTCGAAGGGGATCGCCGCTTCCCGGTGGTGATACGCTTGTCCGAGGCTCAGCGCGCCGACCTCTCGATGCTTCAGCAGGTGCAAGTGCCCGTCGCGGGAGGATCGTTCGTTCCGCTCGCGAGCGTTGCCGACATCCGCGTGATCGATGGACCCAACCAGATCAGCCGCGAGAACGGCAAGCGTCGCGTGGTGGTTCAGGCCAACGTGCGTGGGCGGGACATCTCGGGCGTCGTTGAGGAGGCCGAAGCTAACATCGCCAAGGAGGTCCGACTTCCACCGGGCAGCTACCTGGAATGGGGTGGGCAGTTCGAAAACCTGGCTTCGGCGCGCGAGCGCCTGCAGCTGGTGATCCCGGCCTGCTTCATCCTGATCCTGCTGCTGCTCTACGGGGCTCTTGGATCCGTACGTGATGCCGCCATCGTCTTCACGGGCGTTCCAATGGCGCTCGTCGGCGGCGTGCTGGCGTTGTTCCTGAGAGGCATGGACTTCTCGATCTCGGCAGCGGTGGGTTTCATCGCCTTGTCTGGCATCGCGGTGCTGAACGGCCTCGTCATGGTCTCTTCGATCCACGATCTCATGCGACAGGGTATGGATCGTGCCGAGGCGGCACGCAGCGGTGCGATCCAGCGCCTGCGACCGGTGGTCATGACTGCCCTGGTGGCGAGCCTCGGCTTCGTTCCCATGGCGCTTGGCACGGGTGCGGGCGCCGAGGTGCAGAAGCCTCTCGCCACAGTCGTCATCGGCGGACTCATCTCGGCGACGCTGCTGACGCTCTTCGTCCTGCCAACGCTCTACGCCCGCTACGGCAACAAGGAGCTCGAGCAGGATGAGGATCTGAGCGAGCCCCAGCACCCGTCCGAGGAAGAAGGCGAGCCACAACTGCAACACTGAGGCTCAAGGCGTGAGGCTGGCCGCGGCCGGTCTCACGCTGATTGCCACTTGCCACGACCAGGAATCGCCAATGGCAGAGGAAACCAATTTCACCGTCCACTCTTCGCCGCTGAAAGTGTGGAGCCTGCTCGCTGACGTTGCGGGATATGCTCTCTGGCACCCGCATTACCGCTTCACTTTCCCGCGGATGCGCAAAGGTGATGGCATCGTCACTTGGAACTTCACGAGTGATTTCCACGTGCGGATGCCCTTCTACCTGGAGGGAGCGGAAAAACCCGGCCTATGGACCTGGTGGGCCGGACGCCCGGGCCTCCTTCGCTTTGAAGAACGCTACGAGATTACACCGCTCACAAACGGCGCCGCAATTCGGCACCGCTTCGTTTCGCGTGGTCTCGTCGGACGAATTTTCGACCGCGTCATGCGTGAAGAGGTTCGCGCCCACATGGCCGAGCAGGACGCAGCACTTGCGGATCGTCTCAAGGTAATGGGCCGCAAACCCGGCCTGCCCAAGTCGCCGGGCCGTCGTTGAAAAGCGGTGACGAACTTCGCGCCCTCGCTCTCGCAAAGCGCTCCTACCGCCGGGTCGACGACCCGGCATCGATCCGCCGAATAACGGAGAAGATCATGAGCTCGGTATCCTCAGAAAATCAGGGACTTCCATGTCCGGTCTGCCGGATCGATCTTGTCATGAGTGAAAGGCAAGGCGTCGAGATCGACCATTGCCCCCGATGTCGCGGCGTTTGGCTCGATCGGGGCGAACTAGACAAGATCATCGAACGCAGTGCCGCGCAATTTGAGCAGCAACGCAGCCCCTTCTCCCGCGCGGATTCAACATCCCGCGGTGAGGCAAGCCACGGCGGTCATGACGATCGCGGCCACGGGCATTCCCGCAGCGGGCATCGCCGCAAGAGCTTCTGGAGCGAGCTCTTCGACTGAACGAATGGGATCGGCCCCGCGCACGGTGTTTGGCTCCAGTTCGTGCGTGAGAAGGCCGCGTCGCGGGGCGTCGTCGCCCGGCGCCCCGCGACAAAAGGAGAGACAAATTGAACTTGGATAGCAACCTGACGATACGTCTCAGACGGGTGCGGCCGCTGATTGGCTGTCTGGCATTCGCGGCGCTGTCGGCGTGCTCATCAGAGCAAGCGCCCGAACACGACGAACTGACTGTACCCACCATCATAGGCGAGCACAGCTACGCCTGTGAGGATGGCTCGCGGTACGATGTCGATTTTCTGAAAGACGGCCTGACGCTGGAGTTCTCTGACGCTCCGGATGGAATGCGTCAGCGCCTGACCGCTCCCGCTACGGGGGAGCCCTTCGTTGGCCAGGGCATGACGCTTACGATCGCAGATGGCGACCGAATGACCATCGCGCGTCAAGGCGCGACGCCATTGCGGTGCCGCCAGCTCGACGGCCGCCGCTCCGAGACCTCGCGGATGGGGATCTTTCGGTTCGATGGGAGCGCCCGCCATGTCTGACGCGCAGGCACGCGGCGATCGCGCCGAGCGGCGCACGCTTTGGATCGTCCTGGCGCTCAACCTCGCCATTTCGGCCGCTTTTTTCGTCGTGGGGCTGGCTGGCGATTCGAGCGCGCTCATCGCCAATGGCCTCGACAATCTTTCCGATGCGGCCGTCTATTCGCTTAGCCTGGTTGCGCTGTCGCACGGACAGCAATGGAAAACCCGGGCTGCCAGCGTGTCGGGCGTCATGCTTCTCGTTTTCGCGGTTGGCATCCTCGCCGATGTTGGGCGGCGATATGTCTACGGCAGTGAGCCGATTGGCGCAGACATGATGATTATGTCTGCGATCGCGGCCGTCGTGAACTACGCGTGCCTAAAGCTCCTCCAGCGGCTCGAAGAGCCCGACGTGAACCTGCGCGCTGCCACGACGTTCAGCTTCAACGATTTCATCTCCAACGGCGGCATCCTGATCGCGGGTGCCCTCGTCGTCTGGCTCCAAACCAATTGGCCGGATCTCGTCGTGGGTTTTGCCACGGCAGCCATCGCGATCAAGGGCGGCATCGAAATCCTGAAGGATGCCCGCCGGGAAACCAAAGCTAACCGGGAGCAGCGCTCATGACTCAGAAATTGAAGCTCGACATTCCCCTTCTGCTCCCGGACGTCGCCGATACCGCGGACGCCTGTGTGACGCGGCTCGTCGAGCTCGTCAAAAGCCACCAGGGTGTCGAGACCGCCCATGTCGACACGACGCAGGAGGCCGCACCCAAACTTTGCGTCCATTTCGACCCGGCACAGCTTTCGCTCTCGCGGCTTCGCGAGATCGTGCGCGGCGCGGGTGCCGACGTCACCGAGCGCTACGGGCATTTGCTCTGGCAGGTTTCGGGCATTGGCCATCAGCGTCGTGCCCGTACGGTTTCCGAGACGGTTGAGGCATTGCCCGGAGTGCTTGAGGCCGATGCGAGCCCGTCGGGCGTGCTCCGCGTTGAATACGACCGCCAGCAGATCGACGACACAAAGATCACGGACGCTCTGGGAAAGCTTGGCGTATCGGTAAAGGTGCCGAAACGATCTCTGAGCGCCAAGCCCGTTCGTGACGCCCATGCTGGCCACGATCATGGTCCTGGCGGACATAGCGGGAGCGGTCACGACAGCGCTGCAGATGGGCCGACAAAGGCTGCGCATGGTCCCGGCGACGGACACGATCACTCGCATGCCGATTTTCTCGGTCCCAATACCGAGCTCATCTTTGCTCTCGCCTGCGGCGGTCTGCTCGGGCTCGGTTATCTGATCGAGAAGTTCGCGGCGGGATCGCCCGAATGGTTGCCAACTGCGGCGTACGTCGCGGCCTATATCTTCGGCGGTTGGTTTACCTTGCGCGAGGCGATCGACAACCTGCGGCTCAAGAAATTCGAGATCGACACGCTAATGCTTGTCGCGGCGGCCGGCGCTGCGGCGCTCGGTGCTTTTGCGGAAGGCGCTTTGCTGCTTTTCCTGTTCAGTCTTGGCCATGCGCTCGAGCATTACGCGATGGGCCGGGCGAAGCGGGCTATCGAAGCGCTTGCCGAACTCGCGCCCGAGACGGCAACCGTGCGTCGCGATGGAGAGACCAGCGAGATTCCCGTCGAGGAGCTCGTTGTCGGTGATACCGTCATCGTCCGTCCGAACGAACGCTTGCCAGCTGACGGCTTCGTGACGAGCGGTACGAGCGCGATCGACCAGGCGCCCGTCACCGGCGAGTCCATCCCCGTCGACAAGGTGCCCGTCGAAGACCTCGCCGTGGCGCGGGCAAAACCCGATGCCGTCGCATCGTCCTCACGGGTCTTTGCGGGCACGATCAACGGCGGCGCGGCCATTGAGATCGAGGTAACGCGGCGATCGGGTGAGAGCGCGCTCGCCAAAGTCGTTCAGATGGTCAGCGAGGCTGAAACCCAAAAGTCGCCGACGCAGCGCTTCACCGATCGCTTCGAACGTGTGTTCGTGCCCTCGGTCCTGATCCTGGTGGTGCTGCTGCTCTTTGCGGGTTTCGTGATCGACGAGCCGTTTCGCGATACCTTCTACCGCGCGATGGCCGTGCTCGTGGCGGCCAGCCCTTGCGCGCTTGCGATCGCGACGCCCAGCGCTGTGCTGTCAGGCGTTGCCCGCGCAGCGCGCGGCGGCGTCCTCGTGAAGGGCGGCGCACCGCTCGAGAACCTTGGTTCTCTCAAGGCGATTGCATTCGACAAGACCGGTACTCTTACCGAGGGTCGTCCGCGCATCACCGATGTGGTCGCGGTTGACGGTGCTAACGAAGAGGAGCTGCTCTCGATAGCCGTAGCGGTCGAAGCTTTGAGCGATCATCCGCTGGCCCAGGCGATCGTCAAGGACGGTCGCGAGCGGCTCGGGGCGTCAACCGTGCCCGCCGCCTCGGATCTCAAGAGCCTGACGGGGCGCGGCGTCACAGCGACCGTTGATGGCGAAACCGTTTGGATCGGCAAAGCCGAGATGTTCGGAGTGGACGGCGCTCCGAGGCTGGGGGCCGCGGCGACCGAGGCGATCGCCAACCTGCGTGAAAATGGACGGACCACGATGGTGGTACGCAAGCGCGACCGCGATCTTGGTGCCATCGGCCTGATGGACACCCCGCGCGCGGCGGCGCGCGAAGCGCTCAAGCGGCTGCATGACCTCGGTATCGCGCGGATGATCATGATCTCGGGCGATCACCAGAAGGTGGCCGAAGCGATCGCCGCGGACGTTGGCCTCGACGAGGCCTGGGGCGATCTGATGCCAGAGGACAAGGTGGCTGCAATCCGCAAGCTCGCCGGCGAGGACAAGGTCGCGATGGTGGGCGACGGCGTCAACGATGCGCCGGCCATGGCCAATGCTACGGTCGGCATCGCCATGGGCGCGGCCGGCTCCGATGTGGCCCTCGAGACTGCGGATGTCGCGCTGATGGCCGACGATCTCGCGCACCTGCCCTTCGCAGTCGGTCTCAGCCGACATACCAGGGGCATCATCCGGCAGAACGTCTTCGTCAGCCTTGGGGTCGTCGCCTTCCTCGTGCCCGCAACAATTCTGGGTCTTGGTATAGGTCCGGCTGTCGCCCTGCACGAGGGTTCGACGCTGCTCGTCGTCGTCAACGCATTGAGATTGCTCGCCTATCGCGACCCAGCGGGGAAGGCGGCGTGAAGCGGCTGATCGCCTTTGATCTCGACGGTACCCTTGCTGAAAGCAAGCAGCCACTCGGGGCTGACATGGCTTCTGCCCTGGCGGCGCTGCTCAATGTCGCACAAGTGGCAGTGATTTCGGGGGGCGACTGGCCGCAGTTCGGCAAGCAGGTAGCCTTGCGATTGCCCGCTGAAACACGGCGCGAGCGCCTCTGGCTGATGCCGACCACCGGCACGAAGCTCTATCGCTTCGTCGAAAACGAATGGCGCAGAATCTATGCCGAAGTGTTCTCTGACGAAGAACAGGCGAAGATACTGACGGCATTCGACGAGGCTTTCCGCGAAACCGGGCTCATGGAGGGAGCGATCTGGGGCGATCGCATCGAGGACCGGGAAAGTCAGATCACCTTTTCGGGTCTCGGCCAGAAGGCTTCGCTCGAACAAAAGATGGCTTGGGATCCTGACCACACCAAGCGCAAGGCTCTCCAGCGTGTGCTGCGCGCACGGCTAGCAGGCTTCTCGGTCAACATCGGGGGCACGACCTCGATCGACGTCACACGGGGGGGCGTCGACAAGGCTTACGGCTTACAGCGCCTTAGCGAAATAAGCGGGATCTCTTTGGGCGAAATGCTGTTCATTGGAGATGCGATCTTTCCGGGCGGAAACGACTATCCGGCGGCCGAACTGGGCCTCGACGTGGTTCGCGTCCGTGACGTGGTCGAGACCAAGTCAGTGGTCGGTGCCATCACTGCCTGCCTTGCCCCGGACCAACCAGACAGCATTGGAAATGCCGCAATTGCGGATGGGGATGCATGAGTGCTCTTGATGATGTTGGAGGCGAGCGCGACGTACCGCCGAGCGCGGTCGTCGAACCCACCAAACCGCGCTTGCTCAAGATCCTCGGGCCTGGGCTTGTAACGGGCGCCTCCGACGATGACCCTAGCGGCATCGCCACCTACAGTCAGGCGGGAGCGAGTTTCGGTTGCAGTCTGCTTTGGTCGCTCCTCTTCACCTATCCATTGATGGTCGCGGTGCAGACGATCAGCGCACGGATTGGGCGCACGACCGGGCGCGGCATTGCGGGCAATCTGAGGCGCCACTACCCGAATGCGATGCTTCAGGGGATCGTCTGGCTGTTGGTCGTGGCGAACACGATCAACATCGGGGCGGATCTTGGCGCAATGGCAGATGCTTTCGCTCTGCTGGTGAAGGGCCCGCATGCACTTTACGTCGCCATATTTGCTGCGATTTGCGTCCTGATGCAGCTTCTCCTGCAGTACAAGCGCTATGTCGGGATCCTCAAATGGCTTGCGCTGGCGCTTCTCGCTTACGTCGCGACGCTGTTTTTCGTCGAGGTACCATGGCGAGAAGTCGGGACTCGATTGCTTCTGCCGTCGGTCGACTTTTCCGCCTCGTACCTGACCATGGTCGTTGCGATCTTCGGGACGACGATCAGCCCCTACCTGTTCTTCTGGCAGGCTAGTCAGGAAGTCGAGGACATCGACGAAAAGCCCACGCGCAAACCGCTCACCGAAGCGCCAGATCAGGGCAAGGCTGCCATCGCGCGTATTGGTGCGGATACGCTAATTGGAATGGCGCTCTCAAATCTCGTTGCCATGGCGATCATGATCACAGCGGGCGCGGCCTTCTTTTCGCAATCGGGCTCAACCTCGATCGAATCCTCGGCACAGGCCGCCGAGGCGCTACGCCCCATCGCGGGACCGTTCGCCTTCGCCCTGTTTGCTCTCGGCATCATTGGTACGGGTTTGCTGGCTGTGCCGGTGCTTGCGGGATCAGCCGCCTACGCTGTGGGTGAAGCGCGCCGCTGGCCGACCGGCCTCAATCGCAGGCCATTGGAGGCAAAAGCCTTCTATGGTTCGATCGTCGCGGCGACGCTCGTCGGGATGGCTATGAACTTCACGCCGATCAACCCGATCCAGGCGCTTTTCTGGAGCGCGGTCATCAACGGGTTTGTTTCCGTGCCCGTCATGGCAGCGATGATGCTGATGGCGAGACGCCAGGACATCATGGGTGACTGGCCGATCGGCAGGACCCTGTTTGTCCTGGGATGGATGGCGACTGTAACGCTCGGCCTGTGCGTCTTTGCAACAGTCGTAATGGCTTTTCTGTGACGAAGCTTGGTGCGAGAATTTCGCCACTCCTCGCGCGCTTCGGGTGTGCGAGCGGGGGTCTGATGACCTTCGGGCCTCCCCTCGACCTCGTCAAAAGGCCGCGCTTGCTCACGCGCGATGAGCGACTTGCCCGGTGGGCAGAGCTGCTGGCGCGTGAACCCGACGAAATCTTTCAGCTGCTCCCGCCGAAATGGATTCACTCGCGCCTAGGTTTCGACGATGTGAGCATCGAAGACACTCCCCTTGAGATAGCCTGGCGCGATCCCATCTTTCGCGTCGACGGGCTCGCGAAATCGACGGTGCAGGAGCTGCGGGAATATTTCGAACTAAGTGATCGGGAGCTCGACCGCATCGTTGGTGGCTCTTGGAAATTCCCTTGCCGGCCATCCTGGCAAGTTGTTCGCCGAATCCAAAACGTATCGGATCCTCGTCGCGAGCGTTTGCTGTTCGCAGGGGTGGTCATGTTGGCGATTCTAGTTTCTTTTCTGCCGGTGATGTTCGCGTGACGGGGAGTGGACGCCGTCGTCGCGCTGTGGCTCGGACAAAATACCGATCCGCTCGTGGCCATCCTCCGGCATTGGCGCGGCCGTGAAACGTCTGCCGCCCCTCGCGATCCTGGCGATCGCGGTTTTCGCCGCCGCTGTAGCAGGCGCTGCGTTCTACGCTCGCATCATCGCCACGGGGCTTTAGCCGAATGCGCTTCGAGCGTCCGTGAAGATGTAAGTGTGCGCGCCGACTGACTTGTGAACCTTCGTGACACTGGAGGCAGATTCGCGTAATTTATGCGCATGTTGAGAGCCGGCCTGCTCTGTCTGTGTCTTGCGTTTGCGGCGCTTGTCGCCAAGCCGGCCGTTCACGCCTTCGAGCAGGCGCCAGACCTGATCCTGGATTGCGCGGGCCAGCTTCACGGCACGGACGACGCCGATGATACGAAGTCAGATTCCGACCGTAACGCTCCTCATCATCATCCATCGTGTCACGCGTCGGGCCCATTTCCGGCGGGCAGCGCCCGCTTTGAGCCCCTCCACTTTGCATTGACCTCCCAACCATTTGCAGCGCTGACACGCTCGGATCAGGCGCGCAGCCGCGGCGCGCCCGAACTCCGGCCTCCAATCGCCTGACCTCTATTTCTAGCGAGTAAGGGACTTCTGCAGCCTCGTGAATACGAGGCGGACGAAATCCTCGCGCCCCCAGAGGCCGTCTAGAGAGCAGGCGAAAACATCCGCTGGCCATAGCCGTCGACTTTTACACGCAGCAGCACTGCCTCTCTGGTGACAGCAGCGAAGGGGCCGCTCGCATTCCGCATCGAGGCGACGGGATCACCCCTCGTGATCCCCACGCACCATCTATCGAACGGATAAAGTTCATGACCGATATTCGAAACATCGCCGGCGCGCGCGAAGTGGTTCTTCAGCGCGCGGAAGCGCTACGCGGACTGACGCAACCCCCAGTCCCAGGCGGCCTGCAGAAGCCCGAACCGGGCGCTTTTGCAAGTGCGCTGGCCAGTGCGACCGCGCTGCAATCCACGACCTCGCTGACACCGCCGGTCGTCGCACCCGACGCCGGTGTGCCTGCTGCGGGTTTGGTGTCGACGCTCTCTTCGCTGCTTGGCCGCGTCAACGCTACCCAAGTGCGCGAGGACGTCGTGACCGAAAGTTATCAGCGCGGCGAAATCACCGACGTCGCATCCGTGGCTCTCGCGGAGCAGGAGGCCTCAGTTTCCTTCGAGGCGACCCTGCAAGTCCGCAACAAGCTGCTGTCGGCTTATGGCGAGATCATGCGCATGCAGGTCTAGTCGGCCCCACGCCTTGCCGAACTGTTTGGGCAGGGCGTGGGTACCATTTGCGGTTGCACATCCGGTGGCGCCGCCCCGATATTGCGGCGTCACCGAGAGGAGCTGCCGTGATCATTGGGAATTCGCCGCGATTGCGCCAGATCGTCGTCGAGGTCTGGAAGCCGTTGACGGTTCTGGGACGTGGCGGTTACGGCCTTCCATTTCCAGACCTCGTTTAATGAGCCGCCGTTGCCGCTCGCGCTCTTTGGCACGGCCCTCGCTCTGTTTCTCGGTTTCCGGACCAATGCGGCATACGCACGCTGGTGGGAAGCCCGGACGCTTTGGGGAGCCCTGATCAACGCGTCGCGGAGCTTGGCCAGGGTGACTGTGAGTCTGACTAACTCCGGCGATGAGACGAGCGCCAAATTGCGCGAGGGCGTTCTGCTGCGTCAGATCGCATTTGCTCACGCGATGCGCTGTCAGCTCAGAGAGCAAGCGCCGCGTGATGAGATCGTGAGAATTGCTGGTGACACAGTTGCCGCGGAGGTCGGAGAGCGCCGCAATCAAGCCAATGCGTTGCTGGAACAGATTTCGGGACTTTTTGCAGCCGCTCTTGCTGCGGGCCGAATGGGACAAGTTCAACAGCTGCTCGTCGAGCAAATCCTCACCGACGTCGCCAACGCGGAAGGGGGCATGGAGCGGATCAAGAACACCCCGCTCCCCAACGGCTTCCGCTTCTTCCCCAACCTGTTCGTGCGAATATTCTGCGTGCTACTGCCAATCGCGCTGATCGAGACGCTTGGGCTCGCCACTCCGTTTGGCTCGACGCTAATAGGTCTGATATTCCTTGCGGCCCTGAGCATAGGCGAGGATTTGACAAATCCGTTTGCCAACACGGTGCACGACGTGCCGCTCAGCGCGATGTGCCGCACGATCGAGATCGATCTGCTGCAGGCGCTCGGGCGCTCAGCGCCTGAGCCTATGAAACCGATCCAGGGCGTTATGTGGTAGGTAGGATCAGCAGGCAGTCGGTCCACCCGGCGCGTGTCGCATCTACCTTCAGGCAATCGAGCATAAACCTTCGGTCAAAGTCGAGTGTAACGGCCCTGTGGCCGGACACTTCATTCGCTTGCCGGCAAATCCTCTACGCTTTCGCGGCCGTCATAATCGGGCTTTTCCGGAAGCTGATCCGGTGTCTCCTCGGGCCCGGCCGGCGGAGAGTCGGGATGGGGATCTGGGGGCGCACTGGCCATGAACGAGCTCCTTCGCTTCGCTCAACGTGTGCGACGAGTGATGGTTGCTCGACGAAAATTACTCCCTCCCGGCACGGGCCGCCTGATGGAGCTCAGAAGCCTTCTTGTGCCCGTTGTCGCAGGCAACCGCGCACGGCGGCACGGTGAGGCGGTCCGGGGCCACCTGCGGAGATTAGACCCGGACCTTAATTGTCCTAACGCCCGAAATTGTAACGAAGGCGAAGACCATACATGCGCTGCGCGCCGTAGAGCTTGTCTCCTATTCCGGACGAGATGTAGCCGCCGCCGTTCGATACTTCATAGACCTCGTTGGTGCCGTTGGTCGCGAAGACCGAAAGGTCGATGGGGCTGTCGAAGACGCGTTTCTACGACGTCTCGGTCATTACAAGGGGGTGTTTCGAAATCGTGAACAATGGCTGCTCCCGGCGAAAGCTGCCTTAACCGCCGGCGGAAACGGACGACGGCTTTGTCCCAAGCGCCCGTGTCCGGCTCTCCACCGAAAACGGGCGCCATCGGGCTTAGATTTCCGTATTCTCGGCGAGGGCAAGAGCATCCTCCACATCGATTCCGAGATAGCGGACCGTATTCTCGATCTTGCTATGGCCGAGCAGGATCTGAACGGCGCGAAGGTTGCCGGTGGCTCGGTAGATGATCGACGCCTTCGTTCTGCGCAGAGAATGTGTGCCATACTCGCTTCGCAGCAGGCCGACACCTGTTACCCACTCGTCGACAAGCCGCGAGTACTGGCGGGTGCTGAGATGCCCCTTATGATCAACCCTACTGGGAAAGACATAATCGTCCACCGTGCCGCCGCGCCGATCCAGCCAAGCCAGCAGGCTCGCCCGAGCGTCCGGCAGCAACTCGAACTGAACGGGCCGTCCCGTTTTCTGCTGCATCACGATTGCCCGGGTCCGGATCTGTCCGCCGCTGACAATGTCGCCGATCTTCATCTGCACAAGATCGCAACCCCGAAGCTTGCTATCGATGGCCAGATCGAACAGCGCCCGATCCCGCAGGCGGCGGCGCTGATTGAGGTAAAACCGGATTTCCCAGATCTGCTTTGGTTTCAGAGCCCGCTTTGCACCAACGGTCCTTCCACCATTCCAGACCGGGCGCTTGGTGGCGGTGAGTTCGGTTTCAGGCATCTCCATGGTCGTTCTCCTATGGCCACATTGGCCACATGAAGAACGTTTGCGGGCGAGGTCACGAACGAATGGCCTCGGGGCTTGTGCCGACCAGGGCCGGTTGCTCAGATCAGCCACTGCAAACGTCTGCTCCCAATAGAAGCTGCCGATGGACGTTTGGAAGCGGATACTCACCCTCGTCGCCGCCGTCCGGGAAAGCTTTGGTGGAAATTTCCGAAGAGCAGTCTTCCCTATGACTTACCTTTTGGTGGGTATATAACTAAAAGGTGGGTTCTTGCTGAGTCGTATAGCAACCGCTAATTTGGAGGCCAGCTAAGCAACCAGCGGAGATAGGGTAATGATGAGTACAGGTCGCGGGCCTAACATACCGATATGGGAGAAAAGCCTGCCAACGATCGTCGCCGAAACATGGTTCACGATCACGAAGGATTTGCCACCCCTCGGAGGGATCAAAGATCGGGTTATTCTCGAAGGGCCGAGGTTTGATAAGCAGGGCGACCTGATTTTCGTCGATTGCATGACCGGCCGTGTCTTGCGGCTTTCTCCAGACCGTAAATTGACCGCCGTTCTGACCGAGAACACCGCCGGAGCTGCGGGCCTCGATTTCGACGGGGATGGCCGTATTGTTGTCGCCGGTTTCACATCCATTCACAGCGGCGGGACGGTGTTCGCGATCAAGCCGGACGGCTCGGACAAGCAGATCATCGTCGATCCGCATCTCGGCCACGTTCCCGATGACCTTGTCTACGACAAGAACGGTGGCTTCTACTTCACCGATATGCAGGGCAACAATGCCAACCCCACGGGCGGGGTTTACTATGTCGCCCCGGACTTGAAGACGATTACATCGATCCTTCCGAACCTGTCTCTGCCCAACGGGATCGGTCTCAGCCCGGATGAGAAGATCCTGTGGGCCACCGAGACCGGCAGAGGGTTGCTGCACCGGATCGAACTCGCCGGGCCAACGACAATCGCCGACTATGGACTGACGATCGCGTACAGGTTCATAGGTGCGAAGGTGGACTCGCTGCGCACGGATCCGGATGGCAATGTCTATGTCGCGCTTTATACCGAAGGGCGGGTGCTGGTTTTCGATTGGCGAGGCGTCCCGATCGCGCAGGTATTGATCCCGGAACGGGAGCAGGGAGGGTTTCTCGGGACCACCAGTCTTGCGATCCATCCCGACACCGGTGAACTCTTCATCACGACTAACGATGACAAAGGGGGCACGGCCGCGATTTACCGCGCCGATGCGATCGACGGAAAGGTCCTCGGAACCGCGCCTTGATCGCGCGCGATCAATGAGCTGCGATCACGCCTCGTCCTAGCGCCGACTTTTGTCCGCCTACGAGGAGAGACTGAGCTCGGTTCGATGCCTACGACTGGCAGGGCGGCAAGAGCTGGTTTGGGGTACCCCCCCAAGCCAGCTCGCCGATTGACCCGGTTCTCATCTGAGCCAGGGTTCGAACGTTCAGTTCAAGGTGATGGTTGATGCACTGCCGCGATGGCATCAAACCTGCTGCGGCGTTCCTCCGCTCATCTCGCACTTGAGGAAGGCCCAATTGATCAGTGACTCGATAGAGGGACCGAGTGCGCGACCAAGCTCGGTCAGCGCATATTCCACCTTCGGCGGGACCTGCGGGTAAACCGTCCGCGCGACGATCCCGTCCTTCTCCAGCTCCTTGAGCTGCTGGATCAGCATCTTCTGGTTTACCCCCACGACCCGCTTCTCAAGCTCCGAGAAGCGGACCGGCGCCTTGGCCGCGAAGAGCTGGACGATGATGACAATCTTCCACTTCCCTTCCAGCACCCGCAGGGTTTCGCAGGTCGCCGTCGCCCAGAACAGTTGCTGTTCAGGATCCCCGTTTCGCCAATCTCGTTTCATCTAACTTACCTTTTGGTTCGTACCATACCTAATGGTGTGTTCTTGCGCTGGTCGGTAGCTACCGCTAATTTAGGTATCAAGCAAATTTTGGGTGACACGTGCCTTCGGCCAACCAGCCCGTAGGTCCCAGGAACGACACCGCCATGCCGATCGAAAGGAAGACTAAGACGATGAAAACTGTGCGTTGGACGTCTGGGGACAAGCCAGGCCTTAAGTTGCACGACGAGGCGATGCCGAACCCCGGCCCGCACGAAGTCGTGGTCAGGGTTCACGCGGCGTCCTTGAACTTTCGCGACCAGGCGATCCTTGACGGCGCGTATGGCGGCCCAACCAAGCCTAATGGCGTGCCTTTGTCTGACGGGGCCGGCGAGGTGATCGCGGTTGGTCGAAACGTCAAGCGCGCGAAGGTCGGTGACCGCGTGTCGGCGTCCTGCTGCCAGCACTGGATCGGCGGCCCCAACCGCGCGGAGTATCACGACGACAGTCTGGGCATGACGACCGACGGGTGGCTGGCCGAAACGATTCTCTTGCACGAGAACGCCATCGTGCACCTGCCGGACTACATCTCCTACGCGGAGGCGGCGTCCCTGCCTTGTGCGGCCGTCACGGCCTGGACGGGTCTGAACCTGTCGTCGCCTTTGCAGGCGGGCGAGACGGTGCTGGTGCAGGGCACCGGTGGCGTAGCGCTGTTCTCGCTGCAGATTGCCAAAATGTTCGGCGCGAAGGTTCTGGCGATCACCTCGTCGGACGAGAAGGGGGAACGGCTCAAGGCGCTTGGCGCCGCTGCGGTCGTCAACTACCGGTCCCATCCGGCGTGGGATAAGGAGATCCTGACGCTCACGGACGGACGCGGCGTCGACAAGACCATCGACATTGCGGGCGAGAAGACGATCGTGCAGTCGGCCGCTGCAACCCGAAACGGGGGCGACATCTCACTGGTCGGGTTCACCAGCGGCTTTGGGGGCGGGCTGCCGCCGATCGACATCCTTGCCAAGTCGCTCCACGTCGCCGGCACGTCGATCGGGCCGCGGGGGAGCTTCGAGGCGCTGCTGCGCGCCATGGCTCTGCATGATGTGCATCCCGTCCTCGATCAGGTTTTCCCGTTTGAGGACTACGAGGCTGCCTATCAGCGCCTCAAGAGCGGCAACCACGTCGGCAAAGTCGTCATCGAGGGGCCCTCCGCACGATGATACCTCTGTCCGTTCTGGAACTGGGGCGCGTGCATCAGGGATCCGATCGCCGCACGGCGCTGGATGACGCCCGGGCGCTCGCCCAGCATGCCGAGCGGCTTGGTTTTCAACGTATCTGGGTGGCCGAGCATCACAACTCGCCGGCGGTCACCACGGCGGCGACGTCGGTCGTGGTGGCGCATATAGCGGCCGGTACGACGACGATCCGCGTCGGCGCTGGGGGCGTCATGCTGCCCAACCACGCCCCGTACGTCATCGCGGAACAGTTCGGCACGCTGGAAACCCTCTTTCCCGGCCGTATCGACCTGGGACTCGGCCGCGCGCCCGGAACCGACCAGATGACCTTGCGGGCGCTGCGGCGGGATCCCGGCAACGCGGACAACTTCCCCCAGGACGTCCAGGAGCTGCAGGCGTTTCTCGCCCCCAAGCGCGAAGAGCAGCGGATCGAGGCGGTGCCGGGCTCGGGGACCAACGTGCCGTTGTGGATATTGGGATCGAGCCTATTCGGGGCGCATCTCGCCGGCGCGCTCGGCCTTCCCTATGCCTTCGGATCGCAGTTTTCTCCGCAGGCATTGCGTCAGGCGCTGGAGGCCTATCGGGCCAATTTCCAGCCCTCGGAGCACCTGCAGCAGCCCTATGCGATGATCGGCGTGAACGTGATCGCCGCAGAAACGGACGCCGAGGCCCGCGTGCTGGCAACCTCCCAGCAGATGACCTTTGCCGACATGTTTCGGGGCATGCCGAGCCTGCTCAAGCCGCCCATAGACGACATCGAGGCCTACTGGACGCCGCGGGAGAAAGCCCAAACCGGGCAGATGCTGAGCTGCAGCGTGGTGGGCAGCGCCGAGACGGTCCGCAAAGGGCTCAACCAGCTCGTCGCCGACACAAAGGCCGACGAGCTGATGATCGTCACCGATGTCTTCGACTTCAGCCAGCGCGTGCGCTCGCTCGAGATCACCGCTCAGGCGGCAACCTAAATCAAAGGCCCTCACGATGTACGCGCAGATTACGCAATTCACCAAAATGCTTCGCACCCTTTGCCGGCTTCTGGATAAGGCGCAACAGCACGCCGCGGCGAACAACCTGGCGCCGGACGCTCTGCTGAACGCCCGTCTGGCACCCAATATGCGGCCGTTGATGAGCCAGGTTCAGATGGCCTGTGACACGGCCAGGCTGGCGGCGTCCGTTCTGAGCGGCAAACCGATCCCGGTTTACGAGGATACCGAGAAGACGGTCCCGGAACTCAAAGCTCTGATCGAAAAGTCGGTCGCGTATGTCGCATCGATCGAGGAAGGCGATTTCGCCGGCTGGGAAGAACGGATCGTGGCGCCTCCAGGCTGGTCGGGCGCCTTTCTCGGAAAGGATTACTTCTACCAGCACGGCGTCCCGAACTTCTACTTTCACATGGTCACGGCCTACGACATCCTGCGCCATAAAGGCGTTCGCATCGGAAAGATGGACTACATCGGGCAGCTTCCGTTCCTGCAACGATAGTCGAACACTCACGGTCGCCGCCCTTCCCATTCGTTATGAAAGCTTCCGCGATGACCTCCCGAGCCAACTCACTTGGCGAAAGTCCCTGGTCGTTCAGGAAAGAGGCGCTGATACTGGGACTGGTGTCGCTTGCGGGCCCTCTCGCGATGAACATGTATGTTCCCGCTTTCCCCGAGATGGCCAGAGCGCTGGGAACGACCAGCGCCACAATCCAACTCAGCCTGACAAGCTATCTGGCGGCGCTTGCGGTCGGACAAAACATCTTCGGCCCGGTCTCCGACAGGTTCGGGAGAAAGCCAGCGCTCTATGCGGGACTGCTGCTCTTCGTCGTCTCGTCGATAGGGGCAAGCGTGGCCGTCGCCGTTGAGCCGTTGATCGTATGGCGGTTCCTGCAGGGTATCGGGGCCTGCGCCGCCATGGCCGTACCGCGAGCGCTGATCAGGGACCGCTACACCGGGTCGACCGCGGCGCGGATGATTTCGCTCATGGTCCTCGTCATCTCGATCGGGCCCTTGATTTCGCCTCTGGCAGGCACGGCTCTTGTCGAGGTCTACGGATGGACATCGATCTTCTGGTTCCTGACCGCCGCAGGTGTGGTCACGCTAGCGCTCGTCGTCACGCAGGTTCCTGAAACGCTACCGGCGGCCAGCCGCGTCGCGGGAATGGCGACCCTGCGGGGCTACGGCTTGCTTCTACGGGACCGAAGCTTCATCTGCGCTGCGTTGATGATCGGCTTGGCCCAGGCAACGTTCTTCGCATATGTTTCGGGCTCACCGTTCGTCTTCATGACGATCTATGAACTGACCCCGTTGCAATTCAGTATGGTCTTTGGCTTTTCCGCCGTCATGTGGTCCGGTTCGGCACAGTTGGCCGGTCCGCTCATGGACCGGCTCGGAACCGCGCGCCTGCTCGGCTACTGCGTTGGCGCAAATGCCATTCTGACGTCCGCGCTTCTTGTCGTAGGGCTTCTCGACCTTAGTGGCACGCTAGTGCTTATCCTCGGCGTCGCCATGGTCTTGTTCTCAATGGGCATCCTCGTGCCGGTCGGCACCGTCATGGCCCTCCACGCACATGGCGCTGCCGCGGGCTCCGCGTCCGCGATCCTTGGAACGGCAGGTTTCGCGGCCGGCGCACTCGCAAGCTTCGTGGTGGCTGCAACCGCAAACGGCACCGAGCTTCCAATGCTTGGAACCATGACCGCCTGCGCATTGCTCTCAGCTGCGGCGGCTCGCGTTGCCCTTGAATTCCGTCTCGACGATCGCGGATGATCGGCTGCCCCGGTTTCCAATGATCCAGTGTGCGAACGTCGGCTCTTGTCGAAAACCGCCGCTTAGCGAGCCAATTCGGAATGACGGCTTCGTCCCAAAGCCAGTCTATGGTGTGATCGCAATAGCCCGATGAATGAAAGGCAGGTTTTAGGGCGCTGTCTTGAGCCGTCGGACGGCCGCTATGTCGGCGTTCGTGGCCCGAACAGCGAGGTGGCGTCAGGCGCGACCCGCGACGAGAAATGCAAGATCCCAGACGATCACGCCCCCCGCAGCTTGCCGCTCCTCGTCGATCCTTCGCGGCAGCGTGGGCAGATCGACCTGATTGGCAGTCGCCACGCCACGCTCCACAATCCGCGGCAGCATCGCCTCGGCTAGAACAGGCAGGAACGACGGCTGGTCGGGACGGAGCAGGATGGCCTCGCCGCGCTCCTCCTCGACGGCCAGCCCTGCCCGCCGCATCAGCTCGGCGAGACGGAGCCCCAGTCCTACGTCACCCCCCTCCGCAGCCACCGTCCGCCAGTTCCAGTCGTAGAGCCGGCGGTGGAGCTCGAGGTCGCCATTCCCCGCTGGAAGGCCGGACCGCGCATGCTCTTGGAACGCCACTATGGCACCGCGGCTGGCTAGCGACGCCAGCCGCTCGAGCGTCCTGGCGGCATCGGGGAGATACATAAGGACGCGGCGGCCGACGATAGCATCGAACGTTCCCAAGTCCGGCAGATCGCCCGAAAGGTCGACCGCGCGGTAGTCGATCCGCGCTGCGCCTGGAGCCGCCTCGACCGCGCGAGCCATCGCCAACGCCTCCTCGCTCCTGTCGATCGCAACGACCTCACCGTCCCTTCCGGCAAGACCGGCCACGTAGCGGCTGAGATCGCCGTTGCCGCAGCCGACGTCGAGCACCTGGGCGCCCGGGCTTATTCCGATGCCGCCGAAGAAGCGGGCGCTGGGGGCGTTCGCCGGATTGGGCGAGGACTGCAGCGATAGATGTAACATTGTCTCATGATAGCGATCGCGTGGCGTATTCCAAGAGCGTTGAAGGCCACAGATCGAGGGATGCCGAAGGGATCAGCGATCGCATATGAACGGTAGGCCGCTTTCGGCGAGCCTCAAGCAGCCGGCGAGCGTCGGCTTAGTTGGCGTGGATCCGTGTTGCGTTCGATGGCGAAGCGCCGCTGCTCCCCACCCAGCGAGTGGTCGATACATCCGATCCCGAGCCAGTTTTCTATCCTGACAAAGAATGGCCAGACTAGGGGAGCGATTGCCGCTGATGCGGCGAAGCAGGGGGATGTATGGACGTTTCAGGGGCGCTCTACCAGGACAAGAAGGGGCCGTCAGGCCGAGCACTTGTCGGCATGATTGTCGGACGGATTTGGGTGGGCATTTGCCTGCTTATGACAGCGGGGTATCTTAGCGAGCCGATATTTGCCGCCGCGCTGCTTTCGCTGCTTTCGGCTGCCGTCGCCATGCCCATACAGCCAATCGCCAAACGGTGGCAGGCATCGCCGTTGAGAGGGATCCCGCGTGCCGTCGTGGCAGTAGTCCTGTTCCTGGCAGCTGGCTTAGTCATGGGGGCATCCGTAAGCCCCGAACAGATCGCCAAGAGCCGAGAAGCAGCCGCCGCGCGCGCGAGCGCGGAAGCGGCGGAGGCACAGAAAGCCGAGATTCGCGCGGCATCCGACAAGGCGGCTGTCGCTAAAGTGGACACGGAAAAGCGCACGCTTGCGATGCAGGGCTTCTACAATGGCGTCGTGAACAGGATGACGCCCTGTGATGAAGCGGGCGGCAAGATCTCGAAGGTTGCGAAGGGCATCCAATCCGGTTCCGCCGATGTGTACGACGGCTTCGCGGCAGCGAAGGAAACTGAAACCGCCTGCCAGCAAAGCTACATGGAGGTCGGAGACCTGGAAATCCCCGAGGCGTTGCCTGACGAAGCTCAGGCCAAGGCCGAAAAAGCGCTCCAGGTCTGTCAAAATGCGGCTTTGGCCAAAAAGATGATGGGGCAGTCGGCGCAGGTCTTGTTCGATGGTGACACGCGCCCCTCGAAGCTTTCGGAATTCCAGGAGAACGGAAAGCTCGGGCGGGCCGGGGTCTATGCTTGCCTAGGATCGCTGATGGAAGTCGCGACGGCAGCCAAGGTCGATCTCGAGGCGCTGGCGAAACCGCATTGAGGCTAGCGGGCGCATTGTTCGACGCCGCTCAGGCCGCTGCTCGCTTCGCCGAAGCGGATGAATTCGCGCAGGACGTTACCGGGCGCGGACAACTGGGTGGAATAGAGCCGGGCGACGAAAACGCCCTGGGCGATGTCGCCGCCGGGGCAGAGCAGCATGCCCTGTTCGCCCTCGCTGGGCGGGGTCCACACGATCGTCTCGCCGGCGCGCAGGGCCAGCCAGGGCACGTCGGCGGTCTCGTCTTCGTCGCTGTCGGGATCGCCGATCGCCACAACGCAAGTTCGGGCCGGGCGATCGACGAACACGACACGCCCTTCGCGCAGGATCTGCGAAACCTCGCTACGGTGTCGGGCTCATCGGACATGGGCGCAATTCGTGCCGATCGATGGCACTATAGTCGCTCAGATAAATTGCCGCGCCGCTGTCAGAAGAAGCTCGCGAGCTTCCTAAGATGCGTCGTCATGGCACCGCGGTAGAGGTCATCGGGATGGACGAAGCGAGCGCCATCCTGGTAGATCGCCATGCTCCGCTGCGTGCCCGTTGAACTATAACTCCGCGAGTAGCCTCGGGGCTGGTTCTCGGGGAACAGCAACCCAAATTCAGACGAGTGACAACGATATGCCCCCAGGCAACAGGCCCTTGCTGATCATGGCGGGATTGGCGGCCCTGACGATCACCTTCGGATTAGGTGCGTATATTGCTCGGGTGCCCGAACTCGGTGCCGATCGGTTTCCATCATATTCTCACGCCACGGCTGCAATGAGCGGCATGCAATCCGGCACTCCCGGCGGTTCCATTCCCTGCGAGAATCCGAGCAGCAAGGAGGAGAGCGATCTATGCGCTCAGTGGCGCGCGGCCAAGGCCGCTGAAGACGGTGCGGCGTGGACAAGGTGGGGAGTCATAGTAGGCATCCTCGGATCGGCCCTGCTGCTTTGGCAGATCGTTCTCACCCGTCGTGCCGTCGAAGATACTGGCTACGCAACGGACGCAATGCGCGAAGCCAATCGTATCGCTGCGCAAGCGCTCAACACCAGCCAAAGACCGTGGGTCGCCTTGGATGGCGCGCAATTTATCAAGGGAACGGTGTTTCGATCAGCACGAGACCCTCACCGCAATCCAATCGACCCAATCAACCGGGTCAACATCAACTTCAGCCTTACCCTTGAGAACCTTGGTAACGTCCCAGCTCTTGATGTGAAGATTTTTTGCAGCCTCCTGCCACGAAATACATATCCCGGCGACTTTTCACCGCCAGATCAAACTAGGGCCGATTGGACTTATATTGACGCAATCATTCCTCAAAAGGACGACACTCGCCATTATGAGGTAAAAGGAATCGTTCAGGACGAATTGTGGGGGGATTGGCGGTTTTGGCTCATTGTTTATTGTGCTTATGTCTCTCCAGCGACGGGGGAATCTCTGGAAACGGTTAGACATTGGCGGATTATGAGGTCGGCTCCAGATAGGGGCGGTATCGGTGACGGGTTCAGCAATGACACGTTGCCCGGACGAGGAGAATTTACAGGAGCCATCTGTAGCGCTGAGACAATCAGGATGACCTAATGCACGATCGAAACCAGCGCGAGGCCAGTTGCTGATAGATGCTGCTTGCGCGCGCGATACAAAACCGAGCGAACCACAACCGAGCTGCCCTTCCCCCGCCTCATGAACGATCGGCCGCTTTCAGCGACCTCGTAGAGGCGCTTGAACGGCGGCAATGTTGGCGAAGACCGTCAGCCGATGCTTTGATTGCAGGCGAATGCCCTACATCCAGATCTCACGGCCCCGAAAAGGGCCTCGCGTCGATGCCACGTTAGGCACCATGCTCACTTCTGGCCGAATTGGTCAGGCGTTGGAGACAGCCATCCTGCCAACGGTTACCGGTTCTTCTCCGTGCAGCGTCGTGCGGTGCATCAAACGATCACTGTCGAGAGGATAGAAATCTGCACGGTGGATTGTGCCGGTGTTGTCCCACAACAGGAAGTCACCGACTGTCCACTTGTGGCGATAGACGTATTTTTCCTGTGTCGCATAGTCCATTAGCCGCGCCAGCAACATCGAACTATCCTCAAAACTCATGTCGTGGACGTAAAGTGCGGTCCCGCCGATCAACAGCGAGCTTCCGCCGTGCTTGTGGTGCCAGACCAGCGGATGGGTCTGCGACGAGCGGCTGCGCCAGATCTCGAGGTCCTTGGCACTGTAGTCAGGCCGCACCATGCGCTGCGTCGCTTCGAGCGCGTGGCGCACCATCAAGCCGTCGAGCCGGGCCTTCTCGTCCTCAGGCAAGTCAGCATAGGCGGCGTAGGTATTGCAGATCAGCGTGTCGCCGCCTTCATCGGAAAGTTTCTTGGCGGTCAGCATCGTCGCCTTTGCCGGCACGGCGTCGTTGGCGCCGTCGATATGCCAGTAAAAGGCACCGCGGGTATATTCGGCGCTGGTCGACACTTCGGGATCGAGCGAAATGTTTGACACGGCACTATCGCCGAAAGCGATCGGGCTACCGATCGTCGCGGCAAACTGGAGCTGCTCCTCTTTGGTGAGATGCATCTCGCGGAAAACCAGCGCTGAGCGCTCGACCAGGAGATGTTCAATTTCCTTAGAGTATTTCCCGCTCAGGAAGTCGTCGCGGTCGATCACGACCTCGGTACCGACCAACGATTTCATGTCTATGGTCTTCATCGCCATTTCCCGTTTGAACCAGTGTACAGCGCGCTGCACTGCATGACGATTTTGGTCAAGCAGCAACCTGCGCCCACCGTTGCGCGCACAGCCGGGCCGCCGCGATAGAGAAGCGCTCATGACGATGTTACCCATTGATCGCTGCTTTCAGCCATCCCTTCAGCATGGCTGTCGGACCGTAATCCTCGTTTCCCAAGGCTGGTAAAAGGAGGCTCTTTACCGATTATATAGATAGTTTTCCTCGTGGCGGCGTCTTTGCGACTACAGTGGCGATATGGCCGGAATTTTGCTTGCCTAAGCAAATTTGTGCGGGCTGATACCGCTTGTTCAGAGCTAGATTGAGTGCAACTTCTTCTGCCGTGTCACACCCCCACAATTGGGGCCATGGCACGGCAGCCAACGACGCGATGAGATTCTAAAAATTTGAGGTTCGCAAATCGAACTCGCGTGCGTCTTCCCTCTTAGCCCGGATCGGGCAATTGGGAGGATCATGATAACATGAGGCACAAGAACCGCCTTAAGCTCGGTGCTGCCGTCATTCTGGCCGCCGCCGCGATCAGTCAGAATGCGATCGCGCAAGACGCGCAGCCAAGCGAGACGCCCGCCGAAGAAATCGTCGTCACCGGAACTCTCATCCGCGGCATTGCGCCCGGGGGATCGCAAGCGATTGTCGTCGGGCAGGGAAAGATCGAAGCGGTCGGTGCGGTCAACACCTCCGATCTCATTGCCTCGATCCCGCAAGCGGGCAACTTTCTCGACTTCGTCGGCGTGCGCGGCAGCTCGAACTTCTCGCTGTCGGTGAACCGCCCCTCGCTGCGCTATCTCGGCAGCACCTCGGCGAGTACGAACAGCACGCTGTTGCTGCTCGACGGGCATCGCCTGCCGGGCATGGGCATCACCCAATCCTCGGCCGATCTCGACGCGATTTCGCCGACCGCGATCGAGCGCGTCGACATCGTCACCGACGGCGGCTCGGCCACCTACGGCTCGGACGCGGTTGGCGGCGTCATGAACTTCATCACGCGCAAGTCGTTCGACGGTCTCGAGGTGCGCGGCAACTACGGTTTCGCCGACGATTATCAGCAGTACAACGCGGGCCTCATCGTCGGGAAGGTCTGGGACGATGTCTCGGCCTATGTCGCTTACGATTTCGCCAAGCACGATGCGATCTACGGCGCCGATCGCGACTGGTCGCAGAGCCTCGACTGGGTGAACGGCGTGCCGTCTTCGCTCGACTGCAACGTCGGCAACCTTCGCGTCGGCACTTCCGTCTATGCCTTGCCGGGCCTGACCGCGGGTCTGGGCAATCGTTGCGACAACACCGAGCTGACGACGATCTACCCGCACGAGACCAAGCATTCGGTGCTCGGCAGCCTGACCGTCGATACAGGTGGTTCGGTGAGCTTCACGCTCAAGGGCTACTACGTCAATCGCGAGAACCTGTCCGACGGCGGCCCGCTTTCGGTGGCCGGCGGCGTCACCGTGCGCAATACCAATCCTTTCGCCGCACCGATCCTCGCGGCCATTCCGGGATCGCCGGCGAGCGCTTCCTACCAGTTCAATTTCTCGCCGGTGCTCGGCAATTTCACGCGGCAGCGGACCGACATGGAATCCTACGGCTTCACGCCGTCGATGAAGATCGACGCGGGCGGCGGCTGGCAGATCAACGCGCTGGCGAACTACGGCGTCGGCAAGTCCGAATTCATCGGCCAGTTGCTCAACGCTTCGCCGATCAACGCGGCAATCACGGCGGGTACCTTCAATCCGTTCAATCTCGCGGCGCCAAGCAATGCCACGGCTCTGAACACGGCGATTGACTGGTTCCAATACGGTCGTGCGCGGCATGAGATGATCAATGCCCGCGCCGTGGTCGATGGCGCCCTGCTGTCCTTGCCCGCGGGGGCGCTGCGGATCGCGGTCGGCGGCGAATATCTGCACGAGAAATACGCCGGCAACAATTCGCGCTCGCTGACCGCGACAGCCGTGGCGGCGCTGCTCGACCGCAAGGCTTCGCGCTCGGTTTCCTCGCTGTTCGGCGAGCTCAATATCCCGGTGTTCGGTGATGGCTTCGGGCCGTTTCACAGCCTCTCGATCACCGGATCGGGACGCTACGACAAGTACAGCGACTTCGGTGGAACCTTCAATCCCAAGGTCGGCGTCAACTTTGCGCCAATCGAATGGATCAACCTGCGCGGCAATTGGGGTAAGGCCTTCCAGGCGCCCGGCATATCCGACATCGCGCTGGGCGGGGCGCCGACCTTCACGGTCCTCGCGCTCGCGCAGCGTCCTTATACGAACCCCGCGATCCCGGCCAACGGCCGGACGACGCTGATCACCCTGGGCGGCACGATCACGCCGCTGTCGCCGCAGAAGGCGCGGACCTGGTCGCTGGGCTTCGACGTCAATCCGCCGGCACTTGCGGGCCTTGCCGCCGGGCTGACCTATTACAGCATCGACTTCAAGGGCGTGATCGGCTTTCCGCCAATCTACGATCCCTCGTTCTACCGCGATTTCGCCGACAAGAACGTAACCTACGACAAAGGCGCGGCGGCGATGCAGGCCTATTTCCAAGCCTTGACGGCCGAGGGGGCGACCAATGCCGCGGCGACGATCGCGCAATTGCCCGGCGGCAATTTCGACAGCGTCTACGGCGTGCTCGACAGCCGCACGCAGAACCTCGCGCGGGCCAAGACCACGGGTCTCGACTTCTACCTGCGCTACAACCGCGAGACCGGTTTCGGCGGCGTTTTCCTCGACCTGTCGGGCAGCCGGATCCTGACCTTCGACCGGCAGTCGAACCCGACGGCGGCGCTGGTCGACGTGCTGGAAAACGGGATGTCGAAGCTGCGCGTCAGTTCCAGTCTCGGGGCCGATGTCGGCAACCTGCGCGCGCAGCTGACCTGGAACCACCTCCAGGGCTTCAAGATCATCCCGAGCGCGGCGACGCTGAACCAGGAGCGGATCGGCGACTACAACGTCTTCAACCTGTTTCTGCAGTACAAGGTCCCCGGCGAAAGCCGGATCGCCCGCGACCTGGTGCTGTCGCTGAACGTCGACAACCTTTTCGACCAGGATCCCCCGCTTTATCGCGGGTCATCGGGATCGCGGTTCGGCGTGTGGGACAGCTTCACCTTGGGGCGGCTGGTTCGTCTGGGGATCAGCAAGAAGTTTTGACGGACGGCGCGCCGAGACCTGCGTGACGTGATCTGCGCTCGTCCCGGCGCCACGCTTTCGCGCAAAAGATGGAAAAAAGGAGAGAGGGAATGCATCGCAAGATCCTGACGGGGCTCGCGCTGGCCTGTGCCGTGCAATCGGTACCAGCACTTGCCCGCAATATCGTCATCAGCAACGACGATGGCCTCACCAGCAACGTGAAGGCGCTATACGAAGCGCTCAGGGCGGCCGGCCATGATGTGATCGTATCGGTGCCCTGTCAGAACCAGAGCGGCATGGGGGCCGCGATTCGCTTCATGCGGCCGCTGACCCCGCTGGCTCAACCTTGTCTCAACGACGCGGCTAGGGCGGGCGAGCCCGGCGTCGGCGCGATGACGAGGCCAGGTTTCACGTCGGACTTTTTCTATGTCGACGGTACCCCCGTGATGGCGACGCTCTACGGGATCGACATCGCGGCGGCTAAGCGCTGGGGCAGGGCGCCCGATCTGGTCCTCTCGGGTCCCAACGAAGGGCAGAACATCGGGAGCATCGTCGTGACCTCGGGTACGGTCAGCAACGTCCAGTACGCGGCCGATCGCGGTATCCCGGCGATCGCGCTCTCAGCCGGGCACAATACGGTCGGCGATATGCGGCTCGCCAACCCCAACTCGGCCAAGGTCGCGGCCTTAGCGGTGGATATGGTGCGGGCCCTGGATGTCCGATCGCGCGGCGAGGCGTTGCTGCCGCGCGGGGTGTCGCTCAACGTCAACTTCCCCGACGAACTGGCGGGTGCCAACTGGCGCTCCAGCCGCATCGGCACCTACAACGCCCTGCGTGTCGAATTCGTCGAGGACATGGGCGCCACCGATGCAGGCCGCGCTCGCGGGTTCGGTGGGCAGCATGTTCCCGGTCTGGTCGTGGGCAGCAATGCGAACGCGCCGCGTCCCGATCAGTCGGGCGACGAGTCAATCGTCAACCGCAAGGACATCTCGGTGAGCGTCATGCAGACGGGCTACGATCACGACCGGGCGGCGCGGCAGGGTATCGAGGAGCGCCTCAGCGGCTTGCTGTCGAGATGATAGATGTGACCAGCCGGGACGGGGCGCGGCGCGGGTCACCGCCCGTAGCGAGGCGCGGTGGCGTTCTGGACCGTCGGCGCACACTAGCCTGATTGGCGACGACGCCAGTTCCTGGTTAGCGACACGCGCTTCGTTTTACTGTTCTTGGTGCGCTTACACCCGGCCTTCGAGCAGGCGTGAAGAGCTCGTATTCCTTCCGGCAGTCCATGACTGGGCTCGGAGGTATGCCGCGACAAAACGGTCATTCATTTGAAGAAGCCTCAGATGTCCGAGCCGCCGCGGATGAAGTAGCGGCTGTCTTTCAAATCCGACTATGCTGCCTATACTCGCGCTACTCAGATTTCCGAGTGTTTTTTGAGCCGACAAATGCGTCTTTGAATAGCGGCGCTAAGCTAGTCCAGCCCTTATCGGCCGAGACCCCAAGATTTACTGTGTGGAGATGCCTGCTTCAAATGTTCTGGCCTGCGAAACGCGTGCGCTCAGATATGATCAGTGATAACCTGTTGACCTCTCGCCACGCAGGTACAAAGGAAATTGTTGACCACCTCACGAACGGCGTCTTTTTGAGGGTCTTTTCGGAACAGAACTGTCTTCCAGTCATCGAGAATGAAAAGAAAGCGAACCTCCGTTGATAAGGGGCCGTTTAGAACATTCTCTGGGATAGAAGCGACACCAATGCCTTCCTCGACCATCTTGATCATGACGTCTATGTGAAAAGTCCTGCCACTAACGATCTTAGGGCGAATGCCGTATCTTTTAAAAGCCGCTAGTGCCTCGCGCGAGACGTCAGTCCCAGCCGGATAGAGAATAAATGGAAGTTCGCTGACGTCTTGGGCGGTTAGGGGCAGTCTTTTCCCTTCGCAAAACTGCTGGTGCCCGATAATCCCGGTTCGCACGGTCGCGAGTTCTTGGAATCGGGGATCGGTAGCAAAGCATTCTTTTGTATGAAGTATGGCAAAGTCATACCGATTACCCTCTATTTCCTTTTGCACGCGTTTGCTGGGCGCAATTGAATCGAAATTGAGTTCGATGTAGGGATTGCTGGCCAGAAACGTGTTGAGATGTGGCCGTACGTAGCGTTCGAAGTAGGGTTGGCCGATCAGAAGGCGGAATTTTCGAAGTGAGTTCGTCGCAGGCCGCACCCGGCGATGATCGCTCAGAGCATCGCAAGCGACACGAAAACTGCGCAAGTCTACGAGGAACGCTTGACCCTCGAGCGTCAACGACGGGCGTCGTCCGGGGTGCCGGCCTACCAATTCAATCCCCAGCTGCTGTTCGAGCGCTTTTATTTGATTGCTGACAGATGCTTGCGAAATGCCCAGATCCTCAGCGCAGTTGCGAAAGCTGCAATGGTGGGCGAGGCTTTCGAAAACGTCGAGTTGCCGCAGCGTGAACGGCAAGGCGGCCATATGATTCTCCCCTCCAACCCATAACTCCACCGTAATGACCCGCCATCACTTCACGGTGCGTTGCTGGCCTCCAAATCCGCTGTCATCATTCGGTCACATAGCTTGCGTCCCATCGTAAGCTCCGGCTGGATAGGATCAAGCGTTCCGTGAAACTGGGCAAGGAAGAAAGAATGGCTGGGGCGACCCCTGCGAGCGACCTGGGCAGGCCGAACGCTCTTTCCGCGAAACGATCGTGCCATGTCTTGGTCGTTGAAGATGAAGCTGCCATCCGAAGAAACTTATCGGCCCGGCTGCGAGAAAGTGGACTCGCGGTGACCGAGGCGATCAATGCTGATGAGGTTCTGGAGCACCTCGATCTTTCGGCAAATGACTTCGACATGATGATCACAGACGTCCATTATCCGGGAAAAACCGATGGTATCGAATTGGCCAGGTTAGCGTCAAAAATGAATTCGGCTCTGCCAATCGTCGTGATGTCGGGAGGACTAACTCGAGAGGAGGTTCCGGCGAACTTCCACTTTATACCTAAGCCGTTCTCGACGAGATCAGCGCGGGACTTCGTCGTGGGCATACTGGGATAGAGCCTGGCAGTATAAGCAGCGCATCTCCATGGACGGCGTTGACTATCATTCCGCGAGTTCGAAATGCGTGACCAAGGCGGCTGAAAGCCGCGAAAAAAATCTTGTCCCGTGCATTGTGCCGATTTCCAGAGAGCCTAATCTCAATGAGCCACGATCCAGATGCCCAATATTCAACAGCGGTTGCGGAAAGGTTGCGACTTTTAGCGAAGCGAGTCGCTTCGGCTGGGCCAACAGGTCAACAAATCAGTTTCGCTCTTGCCGAAGTGGCGGAATTGCTCGCTGAAACGCCCGCGCCGCCTCGCTCCGCGATGTCGGAAGCGATTTTCGACCTGCTGGTTTCAGGTGTCAGATACAAGTTGCAGTCTATGATCATGTGAACCGACACCATGATCTCGGCTGCATCGGATCGACTACGGCCAACAGTGCCGTCGCAATGCTCTCGAGACGCTCCCGATAGCGGGCGCCGGCAGCGCAACGATGCAATCCTATCGCGAACTATGCGATCGTTCATTCAACTAGCTGAGGATGCAGATCCTAGTCACTAGCATAGTCTGACGCGCTGAGCTTCTGCGGTGCCTGCCCAAACACGATTTCACCAAATTCCTTTTTTCAAATTTGATCCAAGAGGTATTCGGATTGAGCGTTCGTCATACTAGGGCCGCCCTCAAACTTGGAAAAACTTAAGCTCATGTGAATCTGAAGCACGCATCATGACAGACCATTTCTCTGCCAACGCAGCATTCGATAGAGCCGAGAGTCCGATTCTGTCCCTTCAGCAATGTAACGAAACAGCTGTCTTAATACGACATCTGGGTCTAGCTCATTCCCAACAAAACCGAACTTCAATCCCGTTAATTTTGTGGGGCGATCAAGAGCACATTCGAGGCTGTCGAAGTTGTCATCGGGAGGTGGCTGTAGTCGAGTTTCGTTGCCGACAAGCGCCAAAGCCCCGTCTTTCAACCCACAGTCGCGATCGATTTCCTCAATTAATGTAGCATCCGCCGGCCCTTGGGCAATCGAAAATGCGAGTGTCAAGATTGGCGAGGCGAGAACCAACCGGATGCGAGCCAACGTGGCATTGAACGAAGGATGCCCCCCCCGGCGGGAGATTCACAACTGAGGCCTTCGACCTGCGCCGAACCTCAAATCAACGGACGCTATCCCTCCTTCCGCTGCAAGCGGAATTTCCGGCCCCCACAACCCAGCAGCCCCTCATCCCACATAAACACGGCCGCTTTCAGGGAGCTCAAAGGAACACCCGAACGACGGCATGTTGGGCGATCTGCGCCAGCATTAGTCTTCGGGATACCCGAGCAACGCCGCGACCGTTGCAGACCGCTCTTCCAGTGTCGCCGAATGGAACTTCGCAGCATCCGTCATGAATTCAGGAAGGGCTTCGCAGACGGCCTCCGCGCTCGGATCCGGCAAAATGACGCCTTCGTTTTCGGTCAGCGCGATGCGCGCCACGCGTCCCCCGCCCACAGCAAGTATCTCGCCAGTTAGCGAGCAGGCATCGCTCATCAGGAATGCAGCGGCACCAGTGACCTTCTCCGGTGGCATGGTACGGCGCAGCCACTCGCCATAGTCCGAGGACAGGAAGGTCTCCGTCATGCGCGTCCGGGCGGAAGGCGCGAGAGCGTTGACGCAGATCCCGTGCGATTTCCCATCAACCGCCAGACAACGCACCATCCCTAAGACAGCGCCTTTGGCAGCAGCGTACGAAGCATTGCCCGCAGCACCGAAAATCGCCGCGGAGGTCGTATAGAGCATGCGCCCATAGCCTTGCGCAGCAAAATGGGGCCAGGCGGCGCGAGCGAGCCAGAGCCCCGCCTTCACATTAATGTCGAGAACACGCTCGAGAGCCAGGGTCGAGAGCGCATCCACCGGCGTAAGCTCCGGCACCGTGCTGGCGTTGTGCAGAATACCGTCGATGCGACCGAAGGCGTCGCGTGCAACCTCTACTGCCTGCGCGGATTTTCGTTCGTCCGCCAAATCGACGGTACATGCGATCGCTGCTCCGCCTGCCGCGGCGATCTCAGCTGCGACCGAACCGGCCGGACCTTGATCCGGAATTTCACCTTCCATTCCGACCCCGTTGTCCGCAACGATGACGTGCGCACCTCGCGCGGCTAGCTCGAGAGCATATGCTCGACCGAGGCCCCGCCCGGCACCGGTCACGAGGATGACCTGCTCATCGAGCCTGATCTTGTGATCTGAAACGCTCTTGTTCATCCCCGACCGTTCCGCACTCCTGGGCCGCGGCGACTAAATTCCGCCACCCCTGTTCGTCTGATCTCCGGAAACTATGGCTGCCTTTCGGAAAAGCAGTTAGTTCCTCGGACGGCGGCGATGTCGGAAGGAACGAACAGTCGCCAAGATGTTTACCGCCTATCGAAGGAAGTAACCCGCCACCTTCCAGGATCGACCTTGCCTGGCGAGCGTTATCGTCTCTATGCCAGTTCGGCTCAAGAATTTCGTTTCAAACTGTGCGATCACATAGTCGCCCGGCGGTGCACCTGGCAGCGAGCTCGCTCTCGTGGCCGATATGTATTTACGGGTAATCATCCTGCCAAGGGGACGACGGATCGGCTCTATCACGCCTGCCCACTGCACCGCAGATAGCTGAGTGTTGAAAATGCTGGCCGCGGTGCGCCAGCTTTCCTGCCAAGCTCCTCGATCAAGAAGGTTCGCCTAATCCTGCGCAGCCTTCAGGCTCTCTGAATAGGACTGATCGTGCGATGGCTCCGGGGCATAAGCGACTGCATGGAGATCCGGCCGGGCATTCTCGTTCTTCGGCCCGATCAACGCGAGTGCACCAGCGGCTATAAGTATCGACATGATCCAGCATTCCTCCCGATATCCAAAGGAAACGATGGTTATCACTGCGCTCCCGCTGCGCGCCGCCTTGCCTGATCGTGGCTGCCCGCATCACCTCGATTTCTTGGCCCCCTACGATATTGGGGGCGATGTCCTCTGATGCTGCCAAGAGGCGCGCAGCTTCGCGGCTGCTCGAAACTCCGAGTTTTTTCCGCGCATCGCGCAGCCTCTCATTTACGGTGTGGACGGACAGCTCCTGAATCTGCGCGATGGATTTCGCATCGTGTCCGCGCAGCAATAGGCGGAGAGTTTCCTTGTCTCTTTCTGTGAGCATCAAGCTCGACATCTCCCTGATGCATCTCGCCTTGCGCGGCCAACAGCCGACCCTCCCGCGATGCGCGGGGGACCTTTTCCAACGTATGAACGAAGGTCTGCTCTGAAGGTACGCTATTTGGGTCCGCTACGGCTGCAATGAATGGCGGCAGCGGCGAGAGCTCGGGCGGTGACGCCAAAGGTGCCGACTTTCCGGGCGAGTGGTCTGAGCCCCGCGATTTCCTCCAGATTTGAGTAGAGTCCGGCCCATGGAAGGAGTCGGACGGAATGAAGCGCAGCAGGTTCAGCGAAGAGCAGATTATCGCGATCTTGAAGGAGCAGGAGGCCGGGTTGCCGACGGCGGACGTATGTCGCCGGCACGGAGTGAGCAGCGCGACCTTTTACAAGTGGAAGGCCAAGTTCGGCGGCCTTGAGGTGTCGGAGGCGAAGCGCCTGCGGCAGCTGGAAGACGAGAACACGAAGCTGAAGAAGCTGCTGGCCGAGGCGATGCTGGACAATGCGATGCTCAAGGAGATCACTGCAAAAAATGTATGGTCCGCCCCCGTCTGGCAAGCGTGAGATGCGGTTGGCGGCACAGTCTGCGTAAATGTATCCGGCCTATGTGTGGGACATCTCGATCCCTGGCCATGATGGGATACGCGCACGTCCGGCCTAACAATTGGTCCAGCCTTCGAGGGCTGCATTTTTGAACCAGGCTTCGGTCGTGACACCATCGACTGCTTGCCATCACTCCTCGTCTTGCAGACTTCTCCGCGCGGTGCTTGCCGGTCAGGCGGCGATCGGCACGGGTGGCCGATACTCCTCCTGCCGGGCAAGCACCGCCCAACTGATCCTCACGATCTTGTTCGCCAGCGCGACCACTGCGACATTCTTGTGAACTCGCATCTCGAGCCGGTCGAGCCAGGGGCCGTGGCCGCACTCGCGGTTCATGTGCAGGCTGGCCGACCGTGCGCCGTGGATGAACAGTCGTCGCAGGTGGCTATTGCCGCGCTTCGACATACCGAGCAGCGTCGATTTGCCGCCGGTGGAATGCTGCCGGGGCACAAGGCCAAGCCATGCAGCAAGATCGCGGCCTCGCTTGAAGCCGGTGCCGTCGGCGACCGCCGCGACCAGCGCCGTGGCAACTAACGGTCCGACGCCAGGGATGGCGAGTAGCCGCTGGCAGCCCTCGTCAGCGGCGGCGATCATCGCGATCTCCTTGGTCACGGTGACGATGTCGGCTTCGAGGCCGCGCCACTCGCCCCAGAGCTGCTGCAGGATCATCCGCATCCGCGGCGACAGAGTGGATCGCTCGTCGGTGAACAGAAGCGGCATCTCGCGCGCCATGTGTCGGCGGCCGGCACGGAACACGATACCGCGCTCTAGCAGGAAGGCGCGGATCTGGTTGATGACCGCCGTTCGACGGCTCACCAGGCGTTCGCGCACGCGGTGTAGCGCTTGCAGATCGAGCTGATCGACCGACTTTGCCGGCACGAAGCGCATCGTTGGGCGCTGCACGGCCTCAGCGATTGCCTCTGCATCGAGGTAGTCGTTCTTGTTGGACTTGAGGAACGGCTTTACGAACTGGGGCGCCATCAGGCGCACGTCGTGCCCCAGCTCGACTAGCTCGCGCGCAAGATGATGGGCGCCGCAGCAGGCTTCCATGCCGACAAGGCATCCCGGCATTCCCTCCATCTGTCGCATCAGCTGAGCTCGGCTATGTTTCTTCTTCCATTGGATCGCGCCGGAGGCGTCGACGGCAACCAGGTGGAAGGTGGTTTTGCCGATGTCGATGCCGATCACTGCAACGTCTGCCATAACTGCTCCTCCTTGATGAGACGGACAGGATGCTCCTGACCGCGTCGCTCCGTAAGGGGGCGGACCATCCCACAAATGGTGACGCCCGCTGTTCGGCGGGAAGCGGTGGCTCACCTTGAGCAGATGTTTGAGGTGAGCCAGCGGCGGGCGTGCGATGTGCTGGGCGTGGACCGGACGATGGTTCGGTATCGCAGCCGGCGAGGCGATGACGGGGCGATCCGGGAGCGGATGCGCGGCCTGGCGGCCGAGCGTCGCAGGTTCGGCTATCGCCGCCTCCACTGGTTGCTGGGCCGGGAGGGCGTGAGGATCAACCACAAGAAGTTCCGGCGGCTGTATCGCGAGGAGCGACTGCAGGTGCGTCGCCGCGGCGGCCGCAAACGGGCGCTGGGCACGCGTGCGCCAATGACGATCCCGCAGGGCCGCAACCAGCGCTGGTCGCTGGACTTCGTATCTGATGCGTTCGCCTGCGGTCGGCGGTTCCGGATCTTCGCGGTGGTCGACGACTTCACCCGCGAGTGCGTCCGGCTCATCGCCGACACCTCGATCTCGGGCGTGCGCGTGGCGCGGGAGCTGGACTGGTCGATGGCCGAACGATCGCGCCCGGCGATGATCGTCAGCGACAACGGCACCGAGTTTACCAGCATGGCGATCCTGCGCTGGTCGAAGGAGCGCGATGTCGAGTGGCATTATATCGCGCCGGGCAAGCCACAGCAGAACGGGTTCATCGAGAGCTTCAATGCGCGCCTGCGAGACGAATGCTTGAACGAGACCATCTTCACCAGCCTGGCCCAGGCCCGGTCGGTGCTCGCCGCCTGGCGACACGACTACAACCATCACCGGCCCCACTCGAGCCTGGGGAACATGACCCCGGCTGAGATGGCCGCCCAATCAATCGGCAAACCGGGTTGGGGGTTAACCCCCAACCCGGTTGTCATCACGCCCACGCATGGGCATCAATCGGGCCTCCGGCTCTACTCATAGGTGGAGGAACGTCGGGGCTCAGACCAGAGAACATCGACGTAAGAGTGAGCCTGTCACGTCGATTTATGACACCCTGCGAAGCGTGATAATCATATCCTGCGGGGCCAACGGCTCTCATACAATCCGGCACAACGCCAGCAGGAGAAAGAATGCGACCGCGCATCCGACGCTGAGCAGCTGTGCCGCGGCCATATTTCCAATTGCGAGTTGCGGAAGCGGAACGCCCTCTTCGCGTCGCTCGAGATCGTGACCTCCTCGATCTTCTACCAAGAAATCTTTCCATGAGCGACGGTGCTTCACGTCCGAGCTCGTTTACGATTTTTACGAGGCTTCCGTGCGGCATGGTGTAGGATGCCGATCGTAACCGATTGGTGATCGCTGTTCAGCCCCCGTTGCCGCGCCGCGAGATTGAGCGCGCTCAACGTATCAAGGAGCGATTCGCCTCAGCGCGCGCAGCGTGGCTACCGTGCCGGTCGAAACCGTGAACGGCGGTTCGACCAGATGCCAAGTCACGCTGCGAAAGCGGCTCGCTAGCCGCACCACTTTGACCAACTCGCTCTCAAGCTTTTTGACCCCTTGATTACCGGTGATCTGGCCCCAGACGAATCTAGATACAAGGGAGATATGGACGTCGGTGGCGTTCCTTTTGCTGGCGTCTTTGAGAGCCTCTGAAACGGCGCTGTAGATGGCGCGATGATTGGTGCCATCACGTTGGTCAAGCTCAATGAACCGCGCCTCATCATGCAGAACCAGCTTCGTCACTCCCGGATTTGGGCAACTTGACCCGTCACACAAATACTCTGCCAGCAGAGTACTATGCGGTGGCAAGACTGCGCCTTGATAGACGTGAACGGCGATCGGTTGTCCGAATTGCATGGTGATGAATCCCCTTTCGAAGTCACCTAGCAAGAGGTCTGTCAACGAGAGGTTGACGTCAGCGTCGGCAGGCGCGCCTCGGCCTGCGATCTGGATTGGAATGGACTGACCTAACGCTGTCAGATTCTAAGCAACGGAAAAACTTATGAATGAGCATGTGACCTTGCCAGACCGCGCCAGCCTCATCAGCTACCCGGGCCAATTACTCGCCAAAGGCGCAGCGATCGCGGGGCCTTGGGATCAAGCCGAAGTGGATCAATTCGTCCGTCGCCTCTGCGGTCTCGGCCATCTGAGCAGGGGCGAGATGCTAAATTCCTTGATCGGCCTCACGGTGCCGAGGGATTTCCGCCATCTTCGTATCGTCGCTCTAGATCACCCGGGTCGCCGAAGGGCGATGACGAACATCCGGCAGGGCCCATTGGATCTGCGTGAAGTGATGATCAACCTAGCCTGTTTCGCCTCTACCATCTTCGAAGAATATGGTCAGGACTGTATCTGGCACGAGACAATCGCAATGCCGATTGAAAACCCCAGCAGGTTAGAACTCGGTATTCGCTTTCGCCCCAGGATCTCGGCAGACCCTGTCGTTCCGTTGGAGGGTTGGTTCTTCCAGGAGGGTGTATTCGACACAGACGTGCATCGCGGCCGTCCGGCGTTCAACTGGGGCAACGTCCATCAAATCGATGTCTTGCCGCCAAAAATCTCGCCTTAATAAATCTCAAGTTTTTCTTCCCGCTCGCTCCTTTCATCTGACCTAGAGTAAGGCGAGTGGGCGAGGAGAGTGTCAATTTAGTGGCAGTAATTCTGCTTGAAATTATAAACATAACTATTTTGATCTGTTATAATTAGCGTGCGCCCTCCCTCATCGGAAATGAATCTATAGAAATGAGTATCTGACTGTCTTGCAAATAGTTTATTGCCATCCCGAATTAGAATAAATGGGGAACTCAGGCCTACGCCGATTTTTTTTCGTTCAATTTTGAAATCAAAAGAATTGGTGTCAATTTTAAGGATGGTCGGTTCAATGGTTATTGAATAATTGCCATCCCCATAGCATCCGACATATGTATCAACCTTTAGTTCTTGAGGGTCTTCAAAATTCGAACACGCGCTCACCATGAGGGATGACGCGAGAAGAAGCTTTTTTAGTCGCCTACTGACCATGGAAATAGCACCTGCTAATTGTAGTCTCGCCGGCGGTAGCGGTCGCCGAAACGCCCAGGTTTCCTTGGCCTATCGTGGGGCCGGGAGGGGAGTATCCCACCGAGCCGCCCTCCGCGACCACCTCACCTGCGGCACTCTGTGTCCAGGAGTAGCTGCCACCCACTGGTCCTAGTGAACCGCCAACCCCGGCCGTTTCGCCATAGCCCACGAAGTCCGCTAGCGACCGGGCATAGCCAAGGTCACGTGTGACACCGAGGCCCAGCCCAAGCCCACCTCCTACTGTTCTGTAGTTACCATGTGAACCAGTTTTTAGATTTCGCCATTGCCCCCAACTTACGGCCAATCCTCCAAGTAGAACCAAACTTCCTGTATTGCCAAAATATTGAATCTTTCCAGGCTGAGCCAACGCCTGCTCACAAGGCGATTGCTCCCTCTTTGGCACTATGCTTGCAGTCGCTGCGACAGAAAGTGCATACTCGTCTATTATATTAGGGTTGATAGGAAAGCTCAGGCCGCCCCCTCCCGACCATCCGCCCGCACCACGACTTGTGCCGCCGCCTGACGGGCAGTTTAGAGGAGGGTAGTCACCCACTGTAACGCAGAGTCCCATCGGATCCGTTCGATTGACTGGATCGGCATTGACATAATTGTACCAGTTGGGTCCGTCTGGATAGCCTGCCGGATCGGTTTCAAGGAAGCGCCCAAGCTTAGGCAGATAGATGCGCGCCTTGTAGGTATACATCCCAAGTTCCGCGAGCCACGCTTGGCCGGTGAACTGAAAGCGGCCGCTATTGGCAGCTCCGGGGATGCCGAACTCGTCGTAGCTATTTGTCGTCATCGGCGCTCCACCACCGTTGGTTATCGAAACCACCGATCCACGCTCGTCCGCGACGAAGTAACGTTTGTTTGAGAAATCGGAGCCTTCGTACTGCACGATCGGCTCGTCGACATTCGGACCAAACACATAGCGCCGTAGGATCGGCGTTCCACTTCCGGTGCTGAACTCTGTCGATATTTGCCCATCAACATATTGGAAGCCATATTCGCCGCCTGGCGCGTTCAAAACGACGTCGATCTGGCCCAGCGGATCGGGATAGAAACCCACGTTTGTATCGTTGCGATAGACCAGCTCGTTCTTCGTGGAGTGGTTGTAACTCGCCGTCCCGCCCGCGCTTGCCAGGTTGCCCTTCACGTCATAGGTCGGCACCACCGGTCCCGCCGTCGTATACTGGTTGAGCGCATTTGCACTGTACGTGTGGTTGAAGTTCGAATGCGCGGTCCAGGCATAGACGTCGTTGGCGGCGGTCCGGCTGATGATCTGACTTGCCGGATTGTAAGCGAAGTTCGTTGCCTGGTCGTATCCTGAGGCCGTAACCGATCCCGAAGAGCACGCAAGCGTTCCGCCGCCCGAGAGATCTTGCCGAAGGCAGGTGAGGCGTGAGGCCGCGTCGTAGTCGTAAGTCGTCACGACGCCGTTCCCGCGTGTCAGACTCGAGCGCCGCCCGATGGCATCATAGCCAAATGAGGCTAGTGTGGTCGAACCGTTTTCGAGAATGGCGGTCATCTCGTCTGTGTCATTATACTGGTACGTAACGTAGCGGCCGTCAGGCCAAGTCAGCCGCGTACGCCGGCCGTTGGCGTCGTACAGCATTGTGCGCGTCGAAATGCTGTCACCCTGGCTCGTCACACGGCCGAGCGCGTCGTAACCGAAGGTCGCGGCGTGCGTGTTCGTATCGACCGCCGACAGCAACCGGCCCAAATTGTCGTAGCTGTAGGTCACATCGGAATCATATATGCTCGATCCGGGATAATCGACCGACTTTACGCGCCACAGGTTATCGTAGGCATAGCCGATTGTGATCGCTAGCGAATGTCCACGGAGGCTGCGGTTGGTGAGCCGTCCCACGCCGTCGTAGGTCAATTGCACCAGATCGGCCGCCGTCCCATTGTCGCAAGCCGTGGCCGTGGTGGCGTAGCATTCCCTTAGCAGACGATCGTGCCCATCGTAGGCATAGCGCGTCACGTTACCCTTGCCGTCGGTCATTGTGCGTATCTGGTCGTTGAGACTGCGGGTGTAGGCAACCTCGTCGCGTTGCGAAGCGGTGCCGAAGCCCGTTATCGCGCGGTCCAACGCCCCCGCATATTCCCAAATGTACTTTGTAATGCGATCCGGTCCGAAGCTGCCGGCCGAGCCTAGCGAGCATGCGCCGGGGGAGGACGAGAAACTCGCCGGATTCATTCGCACCGTCTGGCAGTCGAGTCGTCCAGCGCCGTTATAGCTCCACTGCTTCAGTGAGAACGTCGTCGTCGCGGTCCCATCGGTGACGAACTCCGATGTCAGCCGCCCGGCGATGTCGTAGGCAGGAAAGGTGTACTGGATCGGCGAGAAGCCCGAGCCGTCCCAGTTGACAGGGCCGATACCACGAGAGTCGACCTGACCGTCACCGTTATAATGCAGCACCAGCGCGCGACGTTGTCCGGTAGGCGAGCCACTGGGCGCCGGCGAACGAACCCCTATGAGTTGCCGGTCTGCCGCATAGGCCATCAGCGTCTGCTGGCCCAATGGCTTAGTCACACTTACGACATTGCCGATCAGGTCGTTGCCATAACTGGTCGTTGCGCTGAGCGAATTGTCGCCGCGCCGCACCGTGTTCGAGGTCAAAAGCATGTTGGTTGCAGATGGGCCGCCCGCGTAACCCAGATCGGTCTCGACCTGATCCGAGGTCGCGCAGGGCCACGACGCGGTGATGCAGGACGTGACCTTCCAAAGCAGGGTAACGGCGTCCGGCGCCAGAGTGACCGTGTTTGAGTTGACCTTGAACCAGGCCTGCCCGGTCCAGTAGGTGTAGTGGGTCTCCGGACGCGGCGCGCCGGGAGCGGGCGCGGGCAACTGAAGATAATCGATCGTCCCGTTTGCATTGTAGTAGTAGTTCGTGACGTTACCAGCGGTGTCCGTCATCGTCGCAGGCCTGTTGCAGGTCGCAGGATTGCCACACGTCCCCGGATAGGTCGCGCTGGTCGTGAGCGCGCCAAGCCCGGATCCACCCTTTGCGGTTCGGATCGTCGAGGTGACATTCGCACGGTCGTCATAGGTATACGACGTGTAGTTGCCCTCGGGCAGAGTGGCTTTCTTTAGGAGCCCGTTGGGATAATACTCGAACGAAGTGGTCTGGCCGTTTTCGTTCGAGATGCTGGTCGGCCGTTGGATTTGCATGTCCGACACGACGACTCTGGGTGTCGGGATGGTTGGGGTCGTAACGGACGCCGTCATCGTGTTACCGGCCGCGGCAAAGTTGTATGTCCAAGTCCCGACACCAGCCACGGCCACGCTTGAGACGCGGGCGTTACCGTCGTAACCGTAGGTCACGCTGTTGCTTGTCGGCGACGATGGCCGCCGAACGCCCGTCAGCCTGCCATTGACGTCGGTGATGTAGCGCCTGACCCGGCCTTCAGGATCAGTAACGGATTCGATCGTATCAGAGCCCGAGATCGACAGCCCATAAGACAGGTTTGGCCAGGGCTGCGTGAAACCCGAACAGGTGTCCGCGGTCGGGTCGCAGTAATCCGTGCCACCGTTGATCGCGCGCACGTTGGTGATCCTGCGCCAATCAGCGAAGTTTGCCGAGGTCAGCGTATCGGTGGCATAGGTGTATTTGAGCTGGAATCCGGTCGCGGACCTCGCGGACTGAAGTCGCGCGATCCTTGTGAAGGATCCCGGAATCTGAAGCTTTTTGTAGTAGAGGTTGACCTTGTAGCCGTTCGGCCTCGCGATGCTGGTCGCCAATGCGCTGGCGACACCATAGTACGCGATCGAACCTGTGGCAGAATCCTTCTCGAATACAATCACCGTTCCGTCGGAGTCGGTGAACCTATAACTCATTTCCTCCTCTTGTAAGGTCGCTCCATTTGCCAGGTCAGGTGTGTAACCAGGTCCCGACGAATAGGTGAACCCGACGCTTTTGTTGCCCAAGTCGATGGTCAAATGATTTTCTAGATCCGGCTTGAGGGAGATCATCAGATTATGACGCCAGATATACTGGCCGGACCAATGTCGGACGTATTCGAGGCCATTGTCCGCGGTGCCAATGGAGACCTGGGGATCCGAGATCGAGACATTGCCGTTCAGCAGGTTCACCCCGCGCTCGTCGATATCTGAGCGCTCAGGGAGACTGGGGGGATTGCCGGTCTGAGCCTGGGCAGACGCAGAGGCCAGGGCGCTGGCCATGTACAACAGGCGCGACGAAGCGCGCTTCATTCGGGAAGCCATAAAAACCCCTGTCAGTGCTAGATTTACGCCGGCGTCAGTTGGTGGCGTATTGCCTCGGTCAGTTCGCGGACCCTGAGGTGACCACAGCTGTCCGGTTATCTGCGGCGTCGTAGCTGTAAGACACATTTACGCCGTTGTTCACCGTCCCCGAATGCACAACGCCGACTACACGTCCATGCACGTCATAGGTGTACGTGATGGTTTCAGTGGCGTGCGCGGCGTGAACCGGCGCTAGGGCCGCGCCGCCGACGGCAAGCAAGAGCAATTTAGGGTTCATTGTCAGCATGATTTCCCTTTCAATGGCCAAAAGGGCTTCAAGTCAGCGCCATTGGTTGCCTCGCCTATGACGACGATCGCAGCGTGAGCCTCTTGCACCGAGGTTGGCAAGCACCGTTCGTTCGACATTGGATGCAAGAGAAGCGCGTACTGTCATCGGCTTTGCCCGCTCGCTCGCTGAACAAAAAAATCTCCACTGTCGGGGAGGTGGTCGCATGCGCCGGCCCAGCGTCAGCGTGTCAACGCTGTTCCAAAGGGTGGGGATCGAAAAGCCGGAACGGAATGAATCATATGTTTGAATTGAAAGGAAAATTCAATGGACATTGGACTTTGTAAACTGAATGCATTGTCGCTGGCTGAAATCAAGGCGAAGATAACGGAACTTTCGAATACGATAGACCAAATGATTACGCTGAACGATCATGCCGTCGCTAGCGCCGTTTTCCGGTCAAGCGCGCAAATCGAGCCGCTCTCGAGCGGAGCAAAACGGATACCCGTGGCACGGGAGGTTAGGCGACTGCTGCAGATCTCAGGTGAGAATGGCACGACCGTCGAGGAGATCGTACACATCCTATCGAAGAAACAACCGATAGTGGCTCAGACCGTCAGGGGCGCTCTTCATCGTAGCCGTGCAAGCGGCACGGCCAAAAGCGTTCGGCGTCGTTGGTATGCCGTTGCGCCAAGTTAGTGGCTGGCCCAGGCGTCCCGAAATTCCGCTAATCCAAATTCGAGCCAGTCGCGACGCTCGGTATTGAGACGAAGGTTCGAGTTCCGCGCCGTCCCCGACAGGGCCTCCATCGAAACCACCCGCAAACGCTGGCGGTTGTGCTCCATGACGGCGTTGTCCAGCATCAGCATTGCGTCGGGCCAACTGACGCGAGGCGTTCTTACGTCGTTGTTACGCAGCCGACAGACCGGCTCCTCTTTGGTGAGGCCAGGTAAAAGCGCAATTCCGCCGATCTCCCTTATCATGCTGCGTCGCAGGACGTGACCGAACACGGGCTGCGGGGCTCGGCGGATATCGAACTTGAAGCGGGAGCGTTGCGCTACTGCGCGAAGCTGATTCCACTGGGCGGAGAGGCCGTTGCGCATCGTCAACACGGGGTGCAGCCCGTGTACTGCCAGAATGCCCTTGGAGCGGAGCCGTCGATATCCATCGGACGCGAACGCAAGAATGGTCAGAAAATCCTCGGGTTCGGGAATGCGATCGATGAGGCGGTGGGCGAGGATGAGGCGGCTGGCATCGTCAACAACGAAACTTGCAGTTGGCTTGAAGGGGGCATTGGTCGCCACGATCAAATCGGGCGTCGTGTGGTCGACAAGCAGGCGGCCGCCAAAAACGTCAGGGAACAACAGTTCCTTTGTTTCATCGTCCTCAGTCGTCGCCTCCGAGGGGCGCAACGCACCCTTTTGTCCTCGGGATAACGGGGACAGCGAAAGTTTGGGATCATTCAGGGTCCAGATCGCGATCAAACGGCGGAGCGTCGCGTCCGCGGGCACCGGCAGGTCTTCTTGCGCTGCTCGTGCTTGCACATCGCGTATTACCGTCGTTTCCGATTCAGGCGACTGCCTCCCCACGTGCTCTCGTACGACTTGGCGTACCAGTTGAATGACGCGCTCGTTGAGGCGCGAAGCCCGAATCTTTGAAGGACCCGCATGAGGCACCAAAGACGCGAGGCTGCGACTGCTCCTCCAATCCTGCAACAGCTTGTAGACTTGTGATCGGCCCAGTGAGAGGCGCGCCATCAAGTCGGCCGCCGCCTCGCAGCCGTTTTCCACATCCATAACCGCTCGGAGCCGTTCGAGCGCCAGAATCTGACGCTCTTCGGTCAGTTGGACAAATATCAGTCGCTCCGCCTCCGGCAACTGCCCGGGCCAAATCTCTTCGAGGCTGGCAAGTGCCGCCATCGTTCCCACACCTATGAGTCATAACCTGTCGAATCGCCTCCTCGTGAGGGATCTCACAAGGGCAAGAGCGGTCGAGCGCGCTCCATATAGTGTCCGAAATCTGCAAATCATCTCGAAAAAAGGTGCCAAGCGAAAAAAAGATCCGACGCCTGCACTTTCCACGAAAACACAGCATCGCCATCGAGTTAGATGGTTTATAATTAGTTAACGTCCGAAATTTTTAGATCAAATTCCGATTATTTTCGATTAACACCCATTGCCATGTCGAAAAATTTCTCCATTTAGCGCCGCCGCCACACGCAGCGAGGTACTCAAATGAAGTATATTCCCAACTCGGCATTCCAGGCAGGAGGCTCAGCGTCGGATCCAATCCTGCAACAGAAGATAAGCATCCAGCACCCGTGTGTGGGTCGCGTCGATGTAGAGTTTCATCCTGACGGCCTGCCTGTGCGGCATGTCATCACCCACGGTGGCAGGATTGTCTCGGGAGTGCATCCGAGCGTGAAGATGGGACGCGGCATGCCGTGGTCGTCGGTCGGCGAGCGCGCGCTCGTCCGTCACCTTGACTACCAGTTTAACTGTCAGGGTTTCTTGGTGCAGCCTTGCGCGATCCGATGGCGCGAGAATGGAAAGCCGCAGGTCCGTTTTCCTGACGCCATTGCTGAAATCGATCATCAAATCTGGATCTACGAGGGTAAGCATATCCACCCCAACGTATATGATCGGTCTCACGAGCAGAAGAATGTGATTCCGCTTGAGATTTATCGGGCATTGGGCTGGCAATTTCAGCTGAAAACGACAAGCATGATGACCAGCAACGCCGAGGAGTTGATCAATCAGCAGTCGCTATTTCGAAACCAGTTCGTCCGGTTCGATCATGTTCACGAGATCATCGTTCGAGACGCCCTGACGGAGGGCGGCAACGTGATGCTGCTCTGCTCGCTCATTGAGCGCTTGTCTCGGGCCGTGAATATTCCTGCCGAAACTGCCGAATCCATGATCCTAGCGATGGCCGTCCGCCGGCTCGTGCGCTTCAATATGAAGAGACGGATCAGTCCAGTTTCTCCCGTCTATCTGGTGGCACCGCGAGCCGCCGGAATGAAGATCCTCAATTTCTGGGAGAAGCCTAATGACTAAGGCCGAATTCTTCACGCAGATGGACTTCACCACGAGCGCACCCGTCATCTTGGATGAGCAAATGCACGCATTTTACTCGGTTATGCCGGGAAGCGGTGCCTATAACTTCATGGACTCCAACCTGGGTACGCCATACCTGTTCACCGATCCTGAAACGGGAGAGCAGCGTCTACCGCTGCCGCGCGATCTCGAATTCCTGCTTTCCACTGGGCGTATGAAGCCGATTTTCATGGATCAGGGCCGCAAGCCCGTGAGCAGGCCTGTCGATGTGGATCTAGCCGAGATCCAGCGCCTCGATAGAGAGGCCGTGGCGCGTCAGCTCATCCTGCGTCGGTATGACGAGAACCCCGTGAAGAAATCGGACTCCGCCTTGAGGGCGTTCGGAGAGGAGCTTTGCAGCGAACTCCTCGCCGCGGGTCTCGAAAAGGTGCCGCATCCGTCGACGATAAGGCGGTGGCTGGCAGGCCGTGGTACTGCCGGTGATCGCCCACTGGCAGTGATGGTCAACATGTCAGGCCGTGTGCCGCGGAGGCGCTCGTTCGATCCGCGTACAGAAGCAAAGCTCTCGGAGTCTCGTGACCGCTTTTGGCTGAACCGGGACATGACGGAGGGGCAGGTGATCGATGAAGTTCAAGACTTTGTCGATGGCCACAACCGGGCTGCGCGGGCTGACGACCAGCTCAAAAGACCTTCTGCCGAGACCATTCGCCAGCGAATCCGCAAGTCGGAAACGGCTGAACTTTACAAGCAGAAGTTTGGCGACAAGGCCTTCCGGACGAAGTACCGCACGCCCTTCGATCGACGATTGAATGCCACCCAAATTCTAGATACCGGTATCGTCGATCATACGGTCGTGGACAATATGGTCGTCCTCAGCGCGAAGCATCGAGCCCTGCTTGGCCGGCCCATCCTGGCGATCATGGTGGATGTCGCCTCACGCTGCATCCTTGCCCATTACATCACTTTCGAGAAGCCGTCGCTCCACACCGCTTCCCAGCTGCTAAAACGGGCAGTTCGTCCGAAATACCATCTCCGCAAAAGGTTTCCTGACCGGCCCGACGGGGCCGCGATTTATGGGCTCGTATCGACCCTGGTTTATGACCGTGCGATCGAGACGATCGGTGTCAGTCACCGAGATGCCCTGGCCGATTTGGGCGTCGAGGTCGTCTATGCGGGTGCAGGCGAACCACAGGCGAAAGGGATAATCGAACGCCTGTTCAGGACGATCAATAAGCTATTGTTCCATCGCCTCCCTGGGAGCGTGCCGCTGCCGGCCTCTCTGATGCGCGAGATGGGGTATGACCCTGCGGACACAGCCGTCCTGACCATCGAAGAGCTCGAGATGCTGCTTGAGGAAGCCATCAACGTCTACCACTACCAAATCCACAGTTCGCTCGGGATTTCGCCGATCCAGTTCTGGATCGACCAAGGCAGCCGCGTTCGTACTCTCGCAGACCCCTCCGTGCTCGATCACATGGCGGGCATGGTGTTCATGCGCACGCTCGATCGGAGTGGAGTGCGACTTTTTAATCTCCAGTATTGCTGTGAGAAGAACGTGCCTATCCTTCTTGACGCTATGGCCGCCCAGGAGCGTACCAAGCGCGGCAAGCGCAAAGGTTCTGTAACGTGCGAGGTGAAGATCAAGGTGAACCCTGAGAACATCGGTTCGATCTACGTCTTCAATCAGCACGACAAGCAGTATTACGAGCTGAAATGCACCGATCCCTCTTATGCCGATGGGACGTCGCTCTGGCAGCACAAAGAGATCCGCAAATTCGCTGTGGCGCGCGGAAACAGCTTCTGCTCGACAGAGAGCCGACGCGGCATGAGGCTGGCCCTCGCGCAGAGCATCGAAGAGGCGTGCCCGGAAATCACGCTGAAAGCGAAGCGGCATCAAAAGCGGCTCGAAGATGCCTTCCTCGCAGACAGATCCTCGGAGAGCCCGATGATTGCAGCCGATGTGGATGACGATCTCAGGGTCATCGAGATCGAGGTTGCACCAGCTGCCACGGAACGTGCCGATCGTGGCGTACCCCAGCATTCTCCGCAGCGCGGCAAGACGGCGCGCAAAGCGAATGCACGTCGACGCCCTCCTGTCGCGCGAAAGCAAAGCTCTACGCGCACGCCACTGGTGGCGATGAGTGAGGACATGCTGGCCGCCGCCGCGTCATCCTGGGCGGCAAACTGAGGAGGCGGCCATGGAAAGCAGCGTCGTCGAAAGCAAGGTCGCTCAGTTTGAGCTCCTGCACGTGCCAAACCCCCGAGAGGCGGCCATTCATGGCGTCCTCGACAACATGCGCAATATCGGCCGGCTCACGGCCGGGCAGCCGCAACGTGGATTACAGCTCCTGGCCCCGAGCTACTCCGGAAAATCTACGGTTCTCAAGATGTACGCCGACAAGGCCAACGCGGCGGTCGGCGCCGGCAAAGTACCTGTATTTTACATGGAGCTGGCTACGGCGACCACGCCCAACCAGATGTACGACCAAATGCGCTTCGAGCTGGGAGATCCCCTGGCGCGGGTCAAGGATGAAGGGCAGCGGTTTCGGCGTATGTGCGGCATTCTCCAAGAGCGGGGCGTGGAGCTCATCATCATCGATGAGACCGCACATATCCTGAAGTACAATACTCAGAACGTTGCGTGGCGCGTGTCAGAAGCGTTCAAGCGAATGCTGAATGAAGGTGTGGCGCCAATCGTCTTTGCCGGAGATGAGAGTGCGGCAGCCCTGTTCTCGAACGCTCAGCTTCGAAACCGAATGCTGTGCCCTGCGACGCTTCCCAAGCTGGATCCGGCCAATCCAATTGACCTTGGATATGCAGCCGTGTTCTTCGGGCAGCTGGACAAGATAATGGTCGCCAATGGCGTTGTCGAAAAAAAGGCGAACCTGGACAAGGGTGTTCTGCCAGCGGCGCTGTGCGCAGCTAGTGGCGGGGTCCTTGGCACGGCCTGCAACATCATTCGCGAAGCGCTGCGCATTGCGCTGTCGCAGAGTGCCGCGAAAATCGGGGCCGAGCACATTTCGGAAGCGATCGCGCGTTGGGCAATACCGATGGGGTTTGTGAAAACCAACCCCCTCGCGCCCTGATGGAGGCGGCCGTGTTAGCCCAACTCCCCATGCAATTTCGCGGCCCGCTGCCGGACGAGGCTTTGATGGGCTACGTCAGTGAGTGTGCAAGCCAGTACTGCGCCCACCCGGCGGGGTTGCTTGAGCTCGCAGGGTGCCCGCCCAGTCTTGAGCGGGTACCGTTTGTCGAAAGGCATGACAGCGATCGGCTTGCCCACCTCCTGTCGCAGCCGTCTGAGGATTTCGCGGCGTTGACCTATCAACGCGTGCATGCCTCGCCGCGACGGCTGAAATTCGTTTCCTTCAATGAGGTGACGCTGCGACGATCTCACCTTCTGGCCAGCCGGCGGCGTTTATCCCCGGCCGCGATGCGCAACAGCAACCACGTTCGCGCGCTTGCCTTGGTCGAGGCCATCGGCTTCTGCCCGGAAACGTGGACTGCGCTCACAGATCGCTGCCTTGCTTGCGGCAAGCCTCTGACTTGGCCAAATCTCGATCACGTTTCCCACTGCCACCACTGCGGCGCGGACCAACGACACTACGAAACGGCCAGGATACCAGAGCACCTCCACGAGGCGCTGACGTTCTGGACGGGGCTCGTGCATCCGCTAGCGGAACGACAGGTGGAAGCCGCGAGCCGATTGCCGGAAAAACTGCAGGTTCTCAGCCAGGGCGAGGTCTTTGAACTTGTCCTCGGCCTCGCGGATGCGCTCAATCCAGGCATGAGCCGTATCGAGGCGATCGGCCCGGCGGTAGAGGTGATAATGGGCTGGCCGGGCAGTGTGATCGCCGAACTCGAGGCCGACAACGCGCGCAGCAACGGGATTGGCCCAACTCTTTCCAGTCGCCTGCGCCGCTTTGCGCAGCAGGGCACTACCCTGCCTGCTGTCAGGTCTCTGCTTCTCCATGATCTTGCCAGGGACCGGGGATGCGCTCTTGGCACGAAGGCGGAACTGAAGGCAGATCTACGTAGAATCAACGGGCTTTCGGTTCGCCAAGCAGGCGAGCACCTGGGGCTTGCACCTAGCGAAGTCATTGTTCTGCGCCGAGCCGGCATCGTCCAGGCGGAGTCTGTCACACGCGGTCGGACGTCCCGCGCGCTGCTGACCATGAGCTCGTGCGAGCAGACGCGCATGGATCTGGCCGATCGCATGCCAGTCCAGGAGTTCATGCACATCACGGGGCTTTCGCTTCACGCAGTTGATGAACTGATCGACGGTGGGCACCTGGAGCGCCGCCAAAACTCGGCGATCGATGCGCTCTACGGGAGTGTTGTTCTACGCAGATCGAAAGCCGAAGATTTTATCCGGAACCTACGGTCTGAACCGCCCCGGGCTTGCCGGAGGCCATTCGGCTTAAATTATGCGGCGATGGGGGTATCGTCCAGCATGGCGTAGTAGCGCTCCTCCGCTTCGGCGGGTGGTATATTGCCAATGGGAGCGAGGAGCCGGCGGTTGTTGAACCAGTCCACCCATTCGAGCGTGGCATATTCAACGGCCTCGAAGGATCGCCAGGGGCCTCGCCTGTGGATCACCTCGGCCTTGTAGAGGCCGTTGATCGTCTCGGCCAAAGCGTTGTCGTAGCTGTCGCCTACGCTGCCCACCGATGGCTCGATCCCAGCTTCGGCAAGGCGCTCAGTATACTTGATCGAGACGTATTGGCTGCCGCGGTCGCTGTGGTGGATAAGGCCGCCGCGATGGACAGGCCGCCGATCATGGATGGCCTGCTCGAGGGCATCCAGCACGAAGCTGGCATGCGCCGTCCTGCTCACCCGCCAGCCCACGATATAGCGGGCATAGACGTCGATCACGAAGGCCACGTAGACAAACCCAGCCCACGTCGCGACGTAGGTGAAGTCCGAGACCCAAAGCATGTTCGGCGCCGGCGCATGAAACTGCCGGTTCACCTGGTCGAGCGGGCAAGGCGCGGCTTTGTCG
>NZ_JAPCZF010000013.1 GCF_025938095.1 Novosphingobium sp. JCM 18896 | reverse complement strand
CAGCGTCAACCGCGGGTACCGAGCACTCCACGACCCGAACGGCAGACTTCGGCTCGTCGCCTAGGATGTTCTCAGTATTTCCAGCTTAGCGTTGTCTGGCGAACAAATCTTGAGGTGAGGCCAGATGCGCATGGTTGCCGTTGGCTCCCCCGCATATTTCGCGAAACGGCCACCGCCGCGCACCCCGCGTGACCTGAGCGATCATGAATGCATCAACATCCGATTGCAGACCTATGGCGGACTCTATGCCTGGGAATTCGTCGAAAAGGGTCGGGAATTCACCGTGCGCGTAAGCGGGCGACTCATCTTCAACAGCGTCATTCCGCTGATCCAGGCCGCGTTGGACGGATTCGGGATTGCCTATCTTCTCGAAGCGCAGGTGAAACCACATCTCGAAAGCGGAGCGCTGCAACTCGTGCTCGGCGAGTGGTCGCCGCCATTCGAGGGCTACTATCTGTACTATCCTAGCCGCCGACAGCCCACTTCGGCGTTTTCCGCGGTCGTGGAGGCACTCCGCTATCGCGGATGAGCGGGGGCCGCGCCACCGCGCCTGAGAGTTCAGGATCGCAAAAAAAGCCCGGCTCGAAGGCCGGGCTGAAAAGTTATGGAGAGGATGCCTGAAAGGCGCCGCCCCTTTGTGCGCCGCAGCATTTATGTGCAAGTGCGAAGTCCCGCTTATCGCCGAGGCGTTGAGACGCGGTGCTCGATCGATCGTGAAGCTATGCAAAAGCAGCGAATTCGGTCGTCGCGTTTCCGATCAAGCGCAGTGCCTATGCTTATTGTTCCTCGCAAATACTCACTGATTACCACCAAGGAGGCTTTCCCCCAGAGCCATCCGTCGCCAAGGTATACAGAGATGCAACGGACTTCGGCATGGGCACGGCTTGATCGGTCCGCGGCGCGAAAACCTGGGTGACGAAGACTTATGAAAGCTGGGATTTGCTTTTGACCGGCCCCCACTGAGTGGTCCGTGTTGATTGTTAGTGCATTGTTGCCTCCGTTGCCATTGCCGCCTGGAGGTGGAGCGAAGCGGAGCCGGAAGGCGGCAATGGCGGCGAAGCCGTTTCCGGGGCAGGCGGTCGGTAGCCGAGGCTGCTGTGGGGGCGGATCGTGTTGTAATGCCGCCGCCAGGCTTCGATCAGCACCTTTGCCTCGGCGAGGCTGTAGAAGATCTCGCCATTGAGCAGTTCGTCGCGCAGCGACCCGTTGAAGCTCTCGTTGTAGCCGTTCTCCCAGGGCGACGCCGGGGTGATGTAGAGCGTCGTCACGCCGACCTGCGCCAGCCATTTCTGGACTGTCGTCGCGATAAATTCGCTGCCGTTATCGGACCTGATATTGGCCGGTGGCCCGCGCTCGATGAACAGGTCTGCCAGGGCTGCCAGCACGTCTTCGTGCTTGAGCTGCCGCGCCACGATCAGGGCGAGGCATTCGCGGCTGGCCTCATCGATGATTGTCAGGATGCGGAACTTGCGACCCTCATGCGTGCGACCCTCGACGAAGTCGTATGCCCAGACGTGCCCCGGATATTCAGGCCGTAGCCGGATGCACGAGCCATCGTTCAGCCATAGCCGGCCCCGCTTGGGTTGCTTCTGCGGCACCTTTAGGCCCTCGCGCCGCCAGATACGCTCGACACGCTTGCGGTTCACCGTCCAGCCCGCATTGCGCAGCAGCGCCGTCACCCGGCGATAGCCGTAGCGACCATACTGCCGTGCCAGGGCAATGATATCGTCGGTGAGAGCTTCCTCGTCATCTGCCCCGCGCGGGACCTTGCGCTGCGTCGATCGATGCTGGCCAAGCACCCGACAGACCCGTCGTTCGGATACTGCCAGTTCGCCTCGAATATGATCGATACAGCGCCTTCGCCGCGCAGGGCTCAGAAGTTTCCCCGCGCCGCCTCCTGCAAGATCAACTTGTCGAGCGTCAGATCGGAGATCGCCCGCCTGAGCCGGAGATTCTCCTTCTCCAAGTCCTTCATCCGCCGAGCCTGGTCGGTCTTCAAACCACCATATTCCTTGCGCCAGCGATAATAGGTCTGCTCGGTAACCGCGATCCGCCGGCACGCATCCGCTGTCGTCCCGCCCTGCGCCAATACGATCTCAGCTTCACGCAGCTTGCCGATAATCTCTTCCGGCTTGTGCTTCTTGCCCATTTCCCAACTCCTTCGTGATCCAAAATAACAGAGATTTTGGACCACTCAGAAGGGGGCAGATCAGATTCAATTAGGTCCCGTATTCGAGTCGCCAGTTCGTCCATGGAGAACGGCTTCGTCATGACGTGCATGCCACGTTCGAGGTGGCCATGGTCAAGCACCGCGATCTCTGCATATCCTGTTATAAAAAGTACTTTCAGCTCAGGGCGGAGAAGACGAGCCGCATCTGCCACCTGCCTGCCGTTGAGCCCATTCGGAAGCCCGACGTCGGTCACGAGCAAGTCGATACGGTCGGGTGAGCTCAGAACCTTTAAACCAGACGCGCCATCCTCCGCTTCGATCGCAGCATAACCCAGGTCGGCGAGTACCTCGCTCACCAGCATCCGAACGGTTGGCTCGTCATCGATGACGAGAACCGTCTCGCCTTCGCCTCGCGGCGGTGCGCCGAATTCGTCAGATTTCTCGATAATCTCGGCATCGCCGCAGTAGCGAGGCAGGTAGATGCAGACCATCGAACCCATGCCGGCCTCGGAATAGATGGTGACAGCGCCGCCCGATTGCCGCGCAAATCCATAGATCATTGACAGGCCCAGGCCCGTGCCGACACCGATCGGCTTCGTCGTGAAAAAAGGATCGAAGGCTTTTGCCTGCACCTCCGCCGTCATGCCGGTGCCAGTGTCGGAGACGCATAAAGAAATATACTGACCCGGGTCCAATCCCCGCTCTTTGGCTGTGCGCGCGTCAAACCACCGATTGCCAGTCTCGATGGTGATCTTGCCGCCGTCGGGCATTGCATCGCGCGCATTGATGCAGAGGTTGAGGATCGCGTTCTCAAGTTGGTTCGGATCTATCAGACTAGTCCACAGTCCGGCCGCGTTGATGGTCTCAAGATGAATCTGGGGACCGATGGTCCGCGCAATCAGATCTTCCATGCTCGATACGAGCTGCTTGAGGTTCGTTGGCTTGGGGGCGAGCGTCTGTCGGCGCGAGAAGGCCAGCAGTCGGTGAGTCAAGGCGGCAGCTCGCGTGGCTGCACCGCGGGCGGCCGTGGCGTACTTCTCGACTTCTGCTGTCCGCCCTTGGGCCAGACGCATGGAGATGAGCTCCAAAGAACCCGAAATCCCGGCGAGCAGGTTATTGAAGTCATGGGCTAGACCGCCCGTAAGCTGCCCGACAGCTTCCATTTTCTGGCTTTGGCGAAGCATCTCTTCTCGCCTAAGTTCTTCGGTGATGTCCCTGCCGACGGTGTAGAAGCTGCCCAACTCAGGCGCTGCGGGAACGGCAGACCAAGCGAAAGCAATCGCCTCGCCATCCTTCTTTAGCAGCCGAACATGAAAGTGATGCACCGGCTCACCGGCGGTCAGCTTCGCGATTACATCGGCCGTTACAGCCAAGTCATCGGGGTGAATGATCTCCGCAAAGGGTCTGGTGAGCAGCTCGTCGTCCGCTCGAGCGAGAGCTCGCGACCACGCCGGATTCACCGTCTTGAGGAAGCCATCGAACGTCGCGACTGCGAAGAGGTCACGCGACATCTCGAACAGCTGATCGCGTTCGGCCTGGGATCGGCGCTCGGCCAGAACCTGCGGCGTCGTTTCCATGCACGAGCAGAACATGCCGGCGATCACGCCTGCCTCGTCGCGGATCGGCGAATATGAAAAGGTCCACCAGGTCTCCTCTCGATAACCCTTCCGCTCCATCGTGAGCAGCAGGTTCTCGGACCAAGTGGCTTCGCCCTCCAGAGCCCGATCTATGAGGGGTTTTATGTCAGACCAGATGTCCCACCAGACTTCTTGAAACGGCTCCCCGAGCGCTGCTGGGTGCTTGTTGCCAAGAATGTCGGCGTAGGCATCGTTGTAAAGGAAAGTCAGGTCAGCTCCCCACGCGATGAACATGGGTTGCCTGGAGCTAAGGGCGATGTTTACGGCGGTTGCTAGCGAGGTTGACCACGTCTCGCGTGGTCCAATAGAGGAGGCGGACCAGTTGAGGCTGGCAATTCGGGCTTCCATTTTTAAGCGGGGGGCACCAACCGCCCGGGCCCCGAACTCGTTATCCAAATTGGCTGCTCCGTTCTTGCCTGCGCCAGCGCATGCCACCGCTAAACCGCCAACATCGGCCACTGTTCCGCCAGCTACAGACGCCGATAAGGAAGTTGAGCTAAAATCCAACCAAGCATGCTTAGCTCATGGGCCGACCGGGGCAGGACCCTCGTCCAGGTTCACCGCCGTGGATCTGCCCATGACCTGAGAGCTAAATGACGGCGACCCGGCGGGAGAATACGCAGAGATTAGAGCGTTTTGAAGACTGCGGAGAAGTCGAGGGTTCCGCCATCACTTGCGACGAGAGCTGCGTAAATCTCTTCAGCTTGTTCGCCCATCGGGACACGAGCATTCGTATTCCATGCAGCCTCCATCGCCAGGCGCAAGTCCTTCAGCATCAGCGCTGCTGCAAATCCACCCTGGTATTCGTTGTCCGCCGGGCTCTGCGGGCCAACGCCGGGAACGGGGCAATAGCTGGTCATCGACCAGTTCTGGCCCGAGGCCTTGGAGGCGATGTCGTAGAACGTCTGAAGGTCGAGCCCGAGCCGCTCGGCCAGCTTGAAGGTCTCGCAGGTGGCGATCATCGAGGCGCCGAGCAGCATGTTGTTGCAAATCTTCGCCGCTTGTCCCGCGCCGCTCGCACCGGCGTGGATCACCGCCTTGCCCATTGCCGCAAGGATCGGCTCGGCCTTGACGAAGGCAGCGTCCGTTCCGCCGACCATGAAGGTGAGCGTCCCTGAGTGGGCAGCGCCGATCCCGCCTGAAACCGGCGCGTCGACCATGTCATAGCCGCCGGCAGTAGCCGCTTCGCCGACCTTGCGGGCGGTCGCGACGTCGATGGTCGAGCAATCTAGGAGGAGCGAGGACGTCGGGGCGATGCCGATCACGTCCGCCGAGTAAACTCTCTCGACGATTTTGCCGTTGGGGAGCATCGACACCACTGCGTCCACGCCTGCGACCGCCTCGCCGGCGGTGGGCACGATTTCGCAGCCGTTGCCTTGGGCTCGATCGGTAGCCTCGGCCGAGAGGTCGAAGGCCCGCACCTCGTGCCCGGCCTTGATCAGGTTCGCGGCCATCCCGCCCCCCATATTGCCGAGCCCGATGAAGGCGATGATCATGCTACTTGTTTTTCCACACGGCGGGCCGCTTCTCGACGAAGGCGGTCATGCCCTCAGTTTTGTCGGCGGTTGCCGCCAGCAGGCCCCACGTGCGCCGCTCATAGAGCAGCCCCTGCTCGAGCGTGGTTTCGAATGCCACGTTCACCATCTCTTTGTTGAGCATCGCGGCAAGGCGCGGCATCGCGGCGATCTCGGCGGCGATCGCAACGACGGCATCGACGAAGCCCTCGGCCGGCAGCACGCGGGCCACCAGCCCCGACTTCTCCGCTTCGGCCGCGTCCATCATTCGCCCGGTCAGGCACAGGTCCATGGCCTTGGCCTTGCCGATCGCCCGCGTCAGGCGTTGCGTGCCACCCATGGCCGGAGCGACGCCAAGCTTGATTTCGGGCTGACCGAACTTCGCCTTCTCCGACGCAATGATCATGTCGGCCATCATCGCCAGTTCACACCCCCCGCCGAGCGCGAAGCCGTTGACCGCTGCGATCCAGGGCTTGCGAAGCTTGCTAGCGAGATCCTTCTGCCAGCCGTCGAAAAAGCCCTTCGCGAAGAACTCGGTCGATTCCATCGTCGCCATCTCGGCAATGTCGGCACCTGCCGCGAAGGCCTTCTCCCCCGCGCCGGTGAGCACGACGCATCCTTGGCTCTCATCCGCCTCGAACGCCACCATGGCTGCGCTCAGCTCGCGCTGGACGGTGCTGCTGAGGGCGTTCAGTGCCTGCGGACGGTTGAGCTGGATCAGCGTCACCGCGCCGCGCTGTTCTACGAGCAGGGTATCAGCACTTTTCAACGGAATGGCTCCTGGAAGATTGCTAAACACTCACTGATTCTTGCTCGGCACGGCCACAAACCAACGTGCGTTTCACAAGCAGTCGCGAAAGTGGTGGCACTCTGATAAAAAATCTCCCAAGTAATCAGCGGAGGTATTTCACCGGCCCTTCCAGTTCGGCGCGCGCTTCTCCGCGAAGGCTTTGGGCCCTTCGATCAGATCTTCGGATGATAGCAGCGCGAGCATAGCCGGGTATTCCCATTGCTTTTCAATCGCGCTCGCTAGGGAATCCTCGAGCCCTAGGAACAAAGCTTCTTTGGAAGCGCGGATCGCCATGGGGCTTGCTCGGCAGATCGTCCTCGCCACTTCCAGAGCGGTTTCCATGAGTGCCTCGGGAGCTGTGACGCGGTTCACGAACCCAAGCGCCTGTCCTTCTTGCGCGGTAACCCGGCGGGAAGTCAGGACCATTTCCATGGCTCGCTGGGTGCCGATGGCGCGCGGCAGCCGGTGTAGCCCTCCGCCGAGCGCGGCCAGGCCGACCGTGGGCTCCGGCAAGGAAAATGTCGCCGACTCCGAGGCGATGATGATGTCGCAGGCAAGCGCGACTTCGAACCCGCCGCCCATCGCAAGCCCATTCACCGCCGCGATCACGGGCTTGTTCAGGTCAAAGCGTGAGCCGAGCCCGGCGAAGCCGCTCTTTGGCAAAGTCATGTCCCCGCCGGCAGCCTGGAATTTGAGATCATTGCCGGCGGAGAACGCTCGCTCGCCGGCGCCTGTGATGATGGCGACCCATTGGTAAGGGTCGGCAGCAAACTCGTCGAATGCCCGGTCGAGCTCCATGTTCGCCGGCGAGTGGAGCGAGTTCATCACTTCCGGGCGGTTCAGCGTCACTGTCGTGACTGGACCCTCGCGGTCCACTTTGATGAATTCGAAGTTTGCCATTTGAAATCCTCCGGAAGTTTGTTTGCGGACGCCTGCCGTCGCCGATGACCGCAAATTGATGCATCGACAGGCTTGGAACGGCCGTTGGAATACAGCCTGTCGCCACCTCTGCGACCTTGTCACCGAGTGAGCCAGTTCAGCCCGGTCGAAGCTTGGTTCGCCCTACAGTCTCAGGGTTACCGCTTGGGAGCTTCCACCAGCCCGCCGGCACCACGTGGGTCGATGGGGAGGCCGTGCACCTGCATGTTGTGGCTGTGTCCGAGCTGGTGCAAAGCGAAGGCCGTCTGCATCGCCGAGATGCGGCCTTGAGCATCCTCTGCAGCATTCACCGCCTCTTTGGCGAGCTTGAGGGCGAAGAGCGGCTTGGCCGCGATCTTGCTCGCGAGCTCGAGCGTAAATGTCGCGAGCTCGGCCGCTGGGACGACCTGGTTGACCATGCCTAGGCGATGCGCGTCCTGCGCCGTGACGAAGTCCGACGTGAACAGCATCTCCTTCGCCTTGCGCGGGCCGAGTTCCCAGGGATGGCCGAAAAACTCGACGCCAGTCATTCCCATGGACACCGTATTGTCCGAAAAAAGAGCGTCTTCGCTCGCGACAATCAGGTCGCATGGCCAGACCAGCATGAGCCCGCCGGCAATGCACTTGCCCTGCACTTGCGCGATGGTGGGCTTGGGAATGTTCCGCCAGCGTTCGCTCAGCCCTTGGTAGAGTTCCTTCTCGCGCGCCATCCAGCCCTCCGCGCCCTCGCACGAGAAACCGCACCAGGTGCCTACCGTCTCGTATTTCCCAAGACTTCCGATGGGGTCCGCCTCACGCAAATCATGGCCAGACGAAAAATGCGGGCCGTTCGCGGCGAGGACGATCACTGAGATCGCATCATCGCGCGCGGCCATGTCGAACGCATCGTTCAACTCATAGAGCAGCTTGGTATCCTGCGCATTCCGCGCCTCGGGTCTGTTCAGAGAAATCCGGGCCACCCGATCGGCCGGCACTTCATAGGTCACGGTTTCAAACACAGGAGTGTCCTTGTTTAATTCACCCAGCTCCGGCTTGGAAACGGGCTCTAAGAAACTGCACCACGTGCTACCTTTGTGGAAGCTCTGAGTCAAGCTGAGCCATACGGGTCGCTAGGGCATCTGAGGTGTCAGAACTGCGCCAGCAAGCTCGTCGGACCGAGGAAAGCGGCTTCGGCTTGATGGAAGTCGGCGACGACCGGCGCCATCGTGACGCCCGCGTCCACGGTGATCACCTGCCCAGTCACATGAGCCGCGGTGTCGCTGGCGAGATAGGCAAAGGCACCGGCAATGTCCTCCGCATACATCGCCCTGCCAAGCGGTGACGCCTGCTCCGCGAGTTTGCCCAGCGTGTCGCTGTCAACGCCCGTGAGGCTTTCGATCAGCGGCGTTACGACCGACCCCGGTGCGACGGCATTCACCCGGATGCCAAGGGGGGCAAGTTCCGAGGCAGCGGAGCGAGTCAGCCCGATCACCGCATGTTTGGCGGTGGTGTAGGCGTGCGCGCCGAACCCACCGCGCAGCCCCGCGACACTAGCGGTATTCAGGATCGTTCCCCCGCCCGAAACCACCATAGCGCGTGCCGCATGCTTGCATCCGAGGAACACGCCGTCGAGCAGCACCGCCATGGTGGCGCGCCAGTGGCTGAGCTGAGTTTCCCGAACAGACCCGATCGCCCCGATGAAACCGGCATTGTTGACCATGCAGTCCAGGCGTCCGAACGACTGCACAGCGTAGTCCACGAGCGCCGCTACGTCGGCTTCCTGCGTCACGTCGGTACGGCAGAACAACGCATCGGCCAGCTCCCCGGAGAGCCTTTCACCCGCTGCCACATCCAAGTCGGCCAGGACGACCCGGGCACCTTCGGCGGCGAACAGTCGCGCAGTCGCTGCGCCGATCCCGCTGGCAGCCCCGGTAACCACCGCCACCTTGCCATTCAGACGCCCCATCATCGCGCCTTCCCTCCTGCCGCAGCTTGGGCGGGCTCGTCCCGGGACACGTGAAAGCGGGCAAAGTCCGAAAGCGCCACCCGCGGCATCTCCACCTGGTTTTCGGCAGCCTCCTGATCGCGCCACCCGATCGACATGCCGGTGAACAGCATGTGCTCGGCCGGAACACCCAGGAACGCGTCGAGGGTATTGTGGTAGAGGGCCCAGCACTCCTGGGGGCACGAGTCCATGCCGGCCTCGCGCAGCAACAGCATTACGGTCTGCAAGTACATGCCGAGGTCCGACCACTGGGGCGGGCCGTGGTCGCGGTCGACGTAGCAGAACAGTCCGACCGGCGCGCCAAAGAACTCGAAGTTGCGGGCGAACCAGGCGGCCCGTCCCGCCTTGTCCTCGCGGGCGATGCCAAGCCGTCCATAAAGCCGCTCGCCCACCTCGAAAATCCGGGCGCGATAATCCTCTCGCAAGACTTTGGGGTAGATGTCGTACTCGGTGCCCTCGCCCTTGGGTGCTTCGACGACCTTCTCGGCGATGAGGGACTTCAGCGCCGTCATCCGTTCGCCCATCACCACATGGATGTGCCACGGCTGGATATTGCCGCCTGAAGGGGCGCGCGCCGCCTTGGCGAGGATCTCGCGAAGCAAGGCCTCTTCGACGGGTTGAGAGCTGAATCGACGAATTGAGCGCCTCGTCGCGACGGCTTCGGTTACGTTCATCCTCACTAAGGTCCTGTGCCGCGATCCTGGACTGCTCACAGGGAGCGGCCGATGACCTCTTTCATGATTTCGGACGTACCGCCGAAGATGCGAGTGACGCGAGCATCGCGCCAAAGCCGGGCGATCAGATACTCGTTCATGTACCCCGCTCCGCCAAACATCTGGAGGGCAACATCGGTGCAATTCCACTGCAGCTCGGTGTGATGGAGCTTGGCAGCGGAGGCCTCGACAGCTGTCAGCTCGCCGCGGGCGTGGCGGGCGAGTGCCCAATCGATGTGCGCCCAGCCGACCTGTAGCGCGGTTGCCAGTTCAGCCAGAGTGAACCGCGTGTTCTGCAGGTCGAAGATCGCCTTGCCGAACGCCTTGCGCCCCTTGGTGTATTCGACAGCCTCGTCGAAGGCGCGTTGCGCAGCTGCCTGTGCGCAGACGGCTATGCTGAACCGCTCCTGGGGGAGGCGTTCCATCAAGTACACGAAGCCCGAGTTCTCGGTGCCGAGAAGATTTTCGGCCGGAACGCGCACGTCTTCGAAGAAGAGTTCGGACGTATCTGCCGCGTGCAACCCGATCTTGTCCAGATTGCGACCTCGGGAGAACCCGGGGCGGTCGGCTTCCACCAGGATGAGCGAAGTGCCACGGGCGCCACCTTCCGCCGCCGTGCGCGCCACGACGATGACGATGTCGGCATGCTGCCCATTGGTGATGTACGTCTTCGACCCGTTGATGATGTAGTCGTCGCCCTCGCGGCGCGCGGTCGTCTTGATTCCCTGCAAGTCCGACCCGGCGCCGGGTTCGGTCATGGCGATCGCGGCAATCGCTTCGCCGCTGATCATCTTGGGCAGCCAGCGTTGCCGCAACTCGGGCGAGGCATAGTGCACCAGGTAGTCAACGGCGACGTCGGACTGCAGGACCAGGCCGGCGGAGCAGCCGATGTAGCTTAGCTCCTCGTCGATGATCGCGTTGTACCGGAAGTCGGCGCCAAGGCCGCCGTCGGCTTGAGGCACCGTCGGGCAGAGGATGCCAGCCTCCCCGCAAGCCAGCCAGAACTCTCGGTCGACGATCCCTTCGCGCTCCCAGCGGTCGAGCTGCGGAACCGCGGCCTGCAGGAGGAACTTGCGTACCTGATCGCGGAACATCTCGTGCTCGGGTTCGAACGCGGTGCGGGTATGGGTCTGAAGCACCTCAAGCCTCTCATTTCGTCGGAGCGCCACCACGCTCGACCGATTCATTGCCGATGCACCGCGACTGCGGGCTCACCCATCTCACATGGTTGCCGCACAAAATGCAAGGCGTTATATATTTGAGGCGCAGCGAAGCGCGAGCACTTCCTCGAGGAAGGCCACGACCCGCAGGTGGAAGGCCCCCGCGGTATGGTGCAGGCTGATGTTGTGGCCAGCGCCAGCCTGCAGCGCGATCTCGACCCGCGGCGATCCCGAGAACAGAGCGGCGGTTTCACGCAGCGCCCCCTCTCCCGTCTCCGTGACCGTCTCGTATTCGCCTAAGGTATATCTGACGGGCACTTCGACGCGGCATGCGGTGGCGGCAAACTGATCGGGCCAGGACTGGGAATCGCTCAACTCGAGCAACGGGGGCGGTCGAAGCGATGGGTCTTCGCGGAGCAGCGCCGGATCAAAGCTGCCCGCAGGGCCGTAGAACAACGAGGCCGCCGACCGACTGGCGCTCTCACCGCCGCCTTCGAGCTTGGCCGCAACCGCGTTGGCGATGCGCGACGAATAACGCAGCGGCACCCCCGACACGTCCAGCCCGAGCAGCCCGGTTGGTCGATCGGCTGCCACCCGCAACGCCAGAATTCCGCCCATGGAGTGCCCGACCAGGAACACGCCCGCGCCAGAAGCGGCGGAGAGCTGACGCACCAGTGTGCCGATCAGCGTAACCTGCTCATCGAGGCTCAAGCCATCGGGATGTGTCTGCGCGCTGAACCCGTACCCGGGCCGGTCGATCGCGTATGTTCGGAAGCCGAGCGATGCGCCGAGAATGACGAGAGATGCATGCTGGTTCAGCGGATGATGCCAGTAACTGCCGGTGTACCCCCCACCTGGAAGCGCGACGATGATGGCCTTTGCGGCTGAAGCGGGCTCACCATAAATCGCCGAAAGCTCGATCCCATCTACGGAAATGCGCTTCGTGGTGACTCCGCTCATCCGCCAGCCTCCATGTCCCCTGAGGTCTCGTCGCGCTCGAGGTGCCGCATCGACAGCCAGAAGAAGTATGCGGCGGGCAATCCGGCGAGCATGAAGGCGGCCACCGCGTAGCGAAGCCCATCGGCCGGAGAACCCGTCAGCTCCGCAAGATAATCGCTGAGCTTTCCAACTCCCCACGGACCTAAGCCCCCACCGAGAATTGCGGCGCCCGTCACCCCTACCGCTGCGGCCAAGGCCTGGGTTCCGTGGCGGGCGAGCCGCTGGATCAGGGCGTTGCAGGGTGCGAGGTAGACGTTCGCCAGCAGCGAGCACACGAGCGCAGCGGTCACGGAGATGGCAAGGTTGCCTGTTAGAAGCTGAAGCAGGGCAAGGGGCGTAGCAACCAAGGCCGCCACCGCTGGCAGGAACATCAGCTTGCTGGGTCGGCGCCGCGCCAACCTGTCTCCTAGCAAGCCGCCTCCAAGGGTGCCGATGGCGCCCGCTCCGGCCATCACAAACCCCACCAACAAGGAGACGGTGCCAAGGTCGAGCTTGAAGCTTCGGGAATAGAAAGGGGCGGCCCAGGTCAGAAGCGCAATTGACACGATGCTTTGCATCCCGAGACCGAGGATGCAGTAGCGAAATGCTTTTCGCCGCCAGATGTCGAGCAGGGCCTCGGTCAGCTTCACCTTCGGCGCGGTTGACCCAGAGGCGGTCTCGCGCACCGGCTCTTTCAGCCCGATCATAACCACTGGGACGAGAAGCAAGCCAATTGCACCGATTGCAAAGAAGCTTTGGCGCCAGCCAAGCTGAGCGTCGAGCTGTCCACTCGCCACCAGTCCGATCATGCTGCCGATCGGAAATGTCGTTCCGAAAATCGCTATGGCTCTGCCAAGTTTCTCCTTTGGGAAGATGTTCGCAATCATCGAATATGAGGTGGGCAGGCAGCAAGCCTCGCCCAAAGCCACTCCCACGCGCAGGAACAACAGCATCGCAAAGCTGTTCGCCAGACCAACGGAGAAGGTCATGGCGCTCCACAGAGCCAGCGCGACGACGATGACCAGCTTGCGGTTGCCGCGGTCGGCGAGCCTGGCCATGGGAATGGACAAGAGGGTGTAGGGAATGAAGAAAGCGAACCCCATCAACAGGCCGATCTGCTCGTCGCTCAACTGGAGCTCGGTTTTGACCGGGACCTGGAGGACGCTCATCGCGACCCGGTCGATGTAGTTCACCAGCCCGATTGCGAAAAGCAGACCAAGTGCCAGATGGGGCCGTACCTTCGCCTGAGCATACCCCGGCGAACGGGAGCGAGGAGCCGCTTCGAGCTGGCTCATGTCGAGGCGCCGATGAAGTCTTCACGCCACCGGCCCGTCTGCTCGATGAAATCGTAGATCTGCTTCATCGTGTCGGGCGCTGCCGGTGCGGTCACGGTAATGATCGTGGCCCCGGCCTCGAGATACTCGGGCGCAGCCTCCAGGGTCTTGGCGACATCCGCTGCTCCGGTCGGGCCCATAACGTTGCCTAAGCCGACCTTGATGTGCTGATCCGCCATGGACCGGCCCGCCCCGGTTACCGCAGCGGCCAATAGGTCGACTCCTTGGCGAACCTCTTGAGCGCCGATGCCTACCGGGCACCACCCGTCGCCCAGCCGAGCCATTCGCTCCGCATTTTTCAGCGTCATCTTCAAACCCATCAATAGCGGGATCCGAGCCTGTTCGGGGCGAGGCAGACAGTAGGCGTCAGTCAGCTTGAGATGCGCGGACGCGTAGTCGACGGGCTGCTCACCCCAGACAGCGCGGCACGCCGCGACATTCTCGTCGAGCAGCCGATATCGTTCTTCCCAGGCAAACCCCTGGGCCTCGTACTCGGCCTTCTGCCAGCCAACGCCCAGGGCCAGCTGGACCCTGCCCCTCGACAGGACGTCGAGCGTGGCGATCGTCTTCGCCAGCAGCAAAGGGGGACGCAGCGGGGCAAGCAGGATTCCGGTCGAAAGGATCAGGTTCTTCGTCACGCCCGCCATCGCCGCCAATGTGGTCAGCGGTTCCGGCCAGGCGGATTCGGCCCGGTGCAGGAACTGACCGTACGGGTAGGCGGACGTATCCGGGCCCAGCATCAGGTGATCGCCGAACGTGATCGAATGAAGCCCGGCATCATCCGCCGCTCGCGCAACGTCGAGACACACCGAAAGATGTTCGTTCGCCGGGATCTGGTACGGCCTGAAAAACAGGGAGAGCTGCACGGTCAGTTCCTTCTCGAAAAGTCAGGAGTCCGTTTCCAGCCACTGCTGCGCACGGCGAAAGAGAAAGACTGCCTGGTCATGGAGCATGCGGCCGGTGGCTACGTCCGCCTTTCCGGCGGCAGCACGGGCGTGAGTGCCTTCCAGCAGGATGGCGAGCTTGTAGCAGGCCAGTACTTTGTACCACAGTAACTGGGACAGATCGCGCGGGGTGCTCTGGGAATAGCGCTCGACGAGCGTGTCCGCGGTCGGGAAGCCATCCCAAGGCTTCACGGGGAGTTTGGCCGGGTCGAGGCCGAGATCGGGCCAGGTCGCCAATAGCCAGCCTAGATCGATGAGCGGATCGCCAAGCGTCGCTAGCTCCCAATCCACGATCGCGGCTATTTGCGGGCCGTCGTTGCGGTACATCACGTTGGCGAGGTGATAATCGCCGTGCATGATCCCTGGCGTGAAGCTGCTCGGGCAGTTCTGGTTCAGCCAAGCCCCCACAGCGTCAACCCCGGGTAACTGGTCAGGCCCTGGCCAGCCATTGAAAGTGGCATAGCCATCCAGTTGGCGCTTCCAGCGCTGAGGCTGCCGGACCAAGAAATCCTCAGTCTTGCCGAAATCGCCGAGGCCGAGGGCCACGGCATCGAGCCGCCCGAGCTTGCCGATGGCATCGACCAATTCAAGTCCCATTTGGCGGCGTATTTCCCGATCACCGGAATGCAGTTCGGGCATGGCCACGGTCGGATTGAAGCCCTCCACCGGCTCCATCAGATAGAAGGCAGCGCCGATCACCGCGGGATCTCCGCACGCCGCGATCAGGCGAGCGTGAGGGACGTCGGTGTGAGCGATCGCCGCCAGAACGCGCGCCTCACGCCGCATGGTTTCATCGCCGTTCGCGATCGTCGTCGCCGGCGGACGTCGCAAGACATAGCTGCGGCCAGCCCGTGAAAACCGCACGAGGATGTTCTGTGTGCCACCACTCAGCCGGGCGGCGCCCTCGATCGGCCCTGAAGCGAGCCCCTCGCCGTCCATCCAGGCGGCTAGACGGACCTCATCCACCCCGGTGTCGCTCACAGCGAGGCGCCGCCATCCACGGTGATGGTCTGGCCGATGACATAGGCCGCATGCGGCGACGCCAGAAACAGCACGGCGCCCGCTATGTCCGCGGGCGTCCCCAGGCGGCGAGCCGGGATCATGCTCAGAGCCCACTTGAGACGATCGGGGTGTTCGACGGTGACCTTGGTCAGCTTGGTGTCGACCAGCCCTGGCGCAACGCCGTTGACGCGAATGCCGTCGCTGACCCACGCCTGGGCCAGGGAACGGGTCAGCCCGAGCAGACCCGCCTTCGAGGCGTTGTAAGCCGGATTCCCAAGGGTGGTTCGATAGGCCGCATTCGAGCTCAGGATGATCAAGGATCCCTGGCTGGCAGCCAGATCGTCGTGGAAGCGGGTTGCGCAGGCCATCACGCTGCCCAGGTTCACCGCGACGACCTTTTCGAAGCCCTCCATGGCGAATTCGCCTCGCCCGTAGATGACCGTCCCCTGACATTGGACGAGGACATCCAAGCGCTCGAACGGTGCGGCGGCACCGGCCACCGCGTCGAAGTCCGACACGTCGACACAGGCGTAATCCAGGCCCGAGAGGTCGCTTCCGTCTTCGCCTGCATAGGCAGCGGCGCTGTGCCTCGTGCCCCACACGCACACCCGCGCGCCGCGATCGAGGAAGGCCCGCGCGACGCCATTGCCGATCCCGCTGGAGCCGCCCACGACCAGAACGTTCTTGCCTTGATAATCCATCGATCTTTGCTTCCTCAATCGGCAGCGAATGCTCTGCCAGCGACCTCGCTCAGCTAGCCAGCAGCGCGGCGAGTTCCTTCGTGAACGGATCGTCTGCTCCGGTGCCGCTCTTCGGGCCCTGCGGATCAGGCCGATCCGACGTGGGGATGTCGCGGACCAGCTCGAGGTCGTGGATCCCGACCCGATGGATGATCTTCCAGCCCTCTGCAGTTCGAACCAGCCGGTCGACGTAGCGGCCCTTGACCAGCACTTCCTCGGTGAGGTCGGCATCTTTGGCGAGGCGATTGTAGGCGACGAAATGGCAGTCGCTCACCGCGCTGTCGCCGCGGACGACGATGCGGGGCGTGGCGATCATGTGAGTGATGCTGGCGCGGCCTTGCAACCACGCCAAGGCGGGTGCGACCCACTCGCTCGACGGGCCGCGATACCCACCATGGTCATGGGTGGAATCGGGATGGAAGCAGGCGTGGAGCGCGCCCTCATCGCAGCGATCGCAGGCTCCACAATAGGCCAAGAGCAGATCGGTGATTGCCTGGCGATCGGCAAGTTCGGCAATGATCGCTGTGTTGTCTGGCATGCGGGCTCCTTACGATTCCGAGCATCTGCTGTTCGGACCAGCCGACCCGACGGACGAGCTGTCCGAGCCGTCGAGCATGGGGGTCATGGTAACGACCGTTCGGGCCGAGATTTAAGCCGCGTCCGCCTTCGCAAATCGGATCGGAAGTTCCTTCATCGGCCGCAACAGGGCGTGCGGCACGTGAGCGATTTCGGGAAGTGGCCGGGCCAGCTCGATATCCTTCAGGCGAGTGAGCAAGGTCCGAAAGGCGATGACCAGTTCGCGGCGCGCGAGCAGGCGCCCGACACAGAGATGCGGCCCGGTGCCGAACGACAGGTGCGCCTTGTCCTTGCGATCAATATCAAACTTGTCGGGCCGGTCGAACTTCGCCGGGTCGCGGTTCGCCGCGGCATAGCGGGTCATGACAATCGAACCCGCCGGCAGATGAACGCCGGCGAGTTCGGTATCGCGCGTCACCAGACGCGCAAGCCCGGGCACGGCGGTGTCGAACCGAAGCGCCTCCTCGACGAAATCGGGCACCCTTGAAAGGTCAGTCGCGACTTGCTCCATGACGCCCGGCTCACGCAGCAAGATGAGCATGCCGTGTGAGATCATCGTCACGACAGACTCATAGGTTCCGGACAGGAATTGCCGCATGAAGCTTTGCAGCTCCATCATGTCCAGTTCCTCGCCGTCGCTGCCGCGCGAGGACACGAGCGCTGAAATCAGGTCGTTCCGGGGCTCCTTGCGGCGTTCCTCCAGCTTGCCCGCGATGAAATGCTGCATCTCTACAATGGTCTCGGCATTCTCGCGCAGCTCTTCCACGGTCATCACCCGGCTGGTCGGAGCCATGATCGCCTCACCCCACTTCTTGAAGGTGGACATCTTCTCGCTGTCGAGGCCGAGTTGTTCGGAGATGATCGTGCCGACGAACGGAAACGAAAACTCGCTGACGAACTCGCACTCTCCACGGTCGATGAACCGGTCGATGATGAGATTGCACAGTTCCTCGATGCGGTCGCTGATCGCGGCGATCCGTTTGGCATTAAAGATGGAGTCCGCAATGCGGCGATAGCGGGTGTGAACCGGCGGATCGGTGAAATTCAACGTCGGCAGGTCCGGCCAGCCGCGCTCCTGGAGTATGCCTTGGTGTACCTTCCAGTTCTCGCCCTGGAGCATTCCGTATCCGTCCAGGTTGTTCGAAAACGTCTCCGTATCCAGAAGGACCTGTCGCAGGTCCTCATACCGGGACACCAGATACATGCCGGTCTCCGGCATGAGGTATACTGGAGCCTGCTCTTGAGCAGCTCGGTAATATTCGAACGGATTGTCTAGAACCGCGGGATCAAGGAAGTTGAACTCCTCGATCGGTTTCGAATGCGAGCGCAGGTCCATTCGGCTTCTTCCCATTCATCGGCTCGAGCTGCTTGCGAGCCCATCGCTGTCGTGGCGAAGCATATCAGATCTGAAGTGCGAGAATAGGCACATTATATCATGCGACGCAATTTTCTAGCCCTGCTCCTCGGGCACGCTGACGACGAGGCCGTGGAGCTCTGGGGCGAGGCGGATCTGGCAGCTCAGCCTTGATGTGAGGCTGGTGCTGGCCGCCATCTCGAGCATCTCCGTCTCGTTTTCGTTGGGAGGCCCGACCACCGCGAACCAGTGCTCATCACACACAACTTGGCAGGTAGCGCAGGCGCAGGCGCCGCCGCACTCGGCTACGATCCCGGCGATGCCCAGGGACTTGGCGAGTTCCATCAGGGTGGTGTCCTCGGCACCCCGGCCCTGGACCGCGGTTCCATCAGGGCAGAGGAACGTCACTTCGACCATCGATCTCGCCTATGCTGAAGCTGGCGCTGCAAGCGTACGCCGCTGAGCGGTTTCCTGCGAATAACGCATGAGGTGATAGTTTCTGCCGCCGAACTGCTTTTCAATCGCCAACCCGCGGCGGAAATAGCGGCTGATCGGCGTCTCATTGGCGATCCCGATCGCGCCGTGGATCTGGACGGCGTCTTGTGCAACCGATCGACAGACCTTGGCGACGAGCGCCATAGACGCGGAAGCGGCCAAGGTAGCGTCCGCCCCCCCAAGCTTGTTCCGAGCCAATCGCGTGATGCTCTCGGCCTGCTCGATGGCGACGAGCATGTCGACCATTCGGTGTTGCAGCACCTGGAACTCAGCGATCGGTCTGCCGAACTGGACCCGCTGCCGGGCAAACTCCACGGTCTGTGCGTGCATGGCCTTCATTACGCCGACGGCTTCGGCGCAGACCCCGACCACCGCTGAGTTCACCGCGCTGCACGCCCGGCGAAGCGCCTCGGTCCCGGACGCGATCAGAGCGGAACTGCCGACGTGCACGTTCTCGAAGCGAAGGTGGCTCGCCGTTGCTTGATCGATCAAGCTGAAGTCTTCACGCGCCAAACCGGCCGCCCTGGCGGGAACAAGCAACAAAACGTGCTCTCCCCCTCCCAACTCCTGCGTTCGCGCGAGCACGACAAACTGATCCGCGAGCGCCGCATCGCGAACCAGCGCCTTCACCCCATTCAGCACAAAGCCGTCACCGCCGACAGCTGCGATCAAGGCTCTCCCACTCATGTCCTGGTCGCCTGGGCCGTCACTCAACGCCGGAACGATGATCGCTTCCCCGCGCCCGGCGGACGACAGCAGCAGCGTATGTTCAGGCTTCGCGGCGTCGAGCAACTGCGAAGCCGCTACCACGCTGGAAAGGTAGGGCTGAGACACCAGATGGCGGCCGAATGCTTCCAGAACGATTGCGTGCGCATGGTGAGACCCGCCCATCCCGCCGAGCTCGTCAGGCAGACCTACTGCAAGCAGCCCCAGTTCACCTCCGAGCAAATGCCATGCCTCACGGGAGAATTCCCGTCCGCACAGGCCTTCATGCTTGTCGACAAGCACGCGCTCCACGAGGTTCTCGACCGAAGCGAGCAGCTCCGACTGTTCGTCATCCATTGTAATCGAAGCGGTCGTTAGGCCCAGGGCCGTGCGCGTGAGGATATTTCGCTGGATCTCGCTGGAGCCCCCGAAAATGCTGATCGCGCGCATATTGAGGTAATGGGCCACAGGCGTCGCGGCGCGCCGGGGTACGTGTGAGGACGGCTCGCTCCCACCGAACAAGACCTCGCCTTGATAGATCTGCGCGTATTCGCCGATCGCATCCACCTCCAGCTCGGTAATCGCCTGCATGAGGCTGCTGACGTGCAACTTGTGGATCGACGCAAGACTGTCGTCCGCCCCGCTTCCACCCTGGCGCATGGCTTCGAGCTGGCTGTGCTCCGACTGTTCCAAGGCAGCGATCTCGATCTCGATTTGCGCGCGCTGGCGAGCGAAGGCGGGGTCGGACGCGTTCGCCCCGAATGGCCCATCGGGCTCGACGATCTTGTCCAGCATGCCCAAGGCGTTCCTGAGGTATGCCGCCGCCGAGCCGCTGCCCCGCTCGTTCACGAGCAGAAATTTGGCGACCTTCCAGCCCTGGTTCTCTTCACCCACAAGGTTCTCCACCGGCACCCGCACAGCGTCGAAGAAAACTTCGTTCATCTCATGCTCCCCGGACATCGAGATGATCGGTCGAACGGTCATTCCCGGTGCGTCCATCGGCACCAGCAGGAAGCTTATCCCGGCCTGGCGTGGCCCCTCACGGGATGTGCGCACGAGGACGAATATCCAGTCCGCGAACTGGGCGTGGGTGGTCCAGACCTTCTGGCCTGAGACGATGTAGTGATCTCCGTCGCGCACGGCCCGGCACTCCAGGGCGGCCAGATCCGACCCGGCTTGGGGTTCCGAATAACCTTGGCACCACACGTGCTCACCCGACAGAATACGGGGAAGGAAGCGGTCCTTCTGGTCAGGGGTGCCGAACTCTATGAGCACCGGGCCGCACAAGCGAATTCCCGCCACCGGCAAGTCGGGCGTACCCGCGCGGGCGCACTCCTGGTCGAAGATGTACTTCTGCGTGGCGGTAAATCCGGCGCCACCATATTCTTCAGGCCAGCCGGGCGCGATCCAACCCGCCTCATAGAGGATTCGGTGCCATTTGGCGGCCAGGTCCCCATGGGCGAAGACGCCCGTTTGGAGCTCTGCTTCGCGGCGAAGTTCAGGCGTGAATTTCTCGGCGAGAAAGCGCCGGACACGCGCCTGAAAAGCAGCTTCCTCAGGTTCGAGGACCAGGTCGAGTTCAAGCATTGGCGGATACCCCCGGTCTCACGGCTGACGCGGGTTCGAGATGGCCGGACAGGCTCTCGAACAACTCACGGCAAGCAGCGTCGGCGGCGATCCTGTGCTCGAGCCCGGTGCACCGCACTACCAGATCGCGCGAGAACCACACGCCGGCGACCCGCAGTTCACGCGCCGCATCACCTTCCCCGGCTATGACGCAGAGCCGCGCCGCGATCCACCCGAGCGTCGCCAGCCCGGCGAGCTCTAGGAAGGCCGTTGCACCCGCCTCTGCTTTCGGGGGATCGTCCCGCAGTCCCTCGAGACGGACAGCCGCCCGTTCGAGGATGGCGCAACCTTCCAGCGCGGCCATGGCCGGATCGTCACTGCGCCCAGCCAGATCGTTGCGGACCATAGTCAAGAGCCCGGCAAGGCCGGCTGCTCCGTCGTGCCACAGGCGGCGATGCAGCAGATCGAGTGCCTGCATCCCGGTGGTGCCCTCATAAATGGTGGCAACCCGTCCGTCGCGCAGGGCCTGCTCCACAGGCCATTCATCGGTGTATCCGGCGCCGCCCAAAACCTGAATGGCGTCGCTGGCAAGCTCAAACCCGGCCCCTCCGGCCAGGGTCTTGTAGATCGGCAGAAGAAACGCGACGAGCGCGGCAGCGTCTTCACGCTGCCGCTGGTCCGGATCATGGCGGGCGAGATCTGCCTGCACGCCGAGCAGAAGACCGAGCCCGCGCAAGACCTCGAGCTTTGAGATCATCTCGAGCAACTGACGCTGGACGTCCGGGTGCCGGTCGATCGTTACGGGGCGGAGGCCGGGCGGGCCACCCTGGCGTCGCTCGCTGGAATACGCACGCGCGACCTGCACGGCGGTTGCCCCCAGGCCCAAACCTTGGGCGCCGACACACAGCCGCATGTTGACGATCATGACGAACAGCTGAGAGAGGCCGCGTCCCTCCTTGCCGATCAACCAGCCTTTCGCGCGCTCAAGCCCTAGGGCGCACGTCGGCGAACCATGTAGACCCAGCTTGTGCTCGATGCGCCGCACGGAGACCGAATTGCGGGTACCGTCGCCGAGCGTGTCCGGCACGAGAAAGAGGCTGAGCCCGCTTTGGGTGCGGGCCAGGACACAGTGGCCAATGCGGGGGCACAGGTCGTGATCGCCAAAGCTGATCCACATTTTTTCGCCCGTAACCGACCAGCTGCCATCGTCGTTAGCCACTGCCGCCGCCCGTGCCCGCGATGCGTCGGACCCGGCGTCGGCTTCCGAGATGCAGATCGTGGCCGCCCACTCCCCGGACACCAGATGCGGCAGCCATTCCGCGCGCATGGCCTTCGATCCGTGGGCATGGATGAGCCGCGCCGCCGATCGTACCAGCACCGGCAGCATTCCGAACGCGGCACAAGAGCCGTCGAGCAATTGCTGCACCGTCGAGGAGAGGAACAGCGGCAGCCCTTGCCCGCCAATCTCTTCGGGCAGGTCCAGCATGGGCCAGCCAAGCTTGACGTAGGCGTCCCACGCAGGGGCAAACGCTGTTGGCACCGTCACCCGGCCGTCGTTCAGGCGACAACCCTGCCGGTCTGCATCCGAATTGATCGGTGCAATCTGGCCCGCGCAAAAATCCGCCGCCTGCTCCAAAATGGCAGCCGTCAGTTCAGCGTCGGCACTGCCGATCGCCCCGTCAAGCGAACGCAGCCGGTCTATCCCTGGCGTATGTTCGATCTGCACCAGCAGGGTGGAAACATCGAGCCTGGCGGGATGGGCGCTCATCTACCTGTCCTGTCAGCCACGCGGCCGCCGTTAGGCGGGCCGGAAGACAGGCAGCGGCGCACCGCCATCTGTCGGACAGAATGACACCATCACGGGCTGACCGATTTTGACCTCAGCGGGCTCGCAATCAACGATCGCGGTCATCATGATCGGCCCTTCGGCGAGCTCCACCATGGCCGGCACCTTGAAGACCGGGGCGCGCTCGGTGATAGTGAAGGTGTAGATCGTGCCGCTGCCCTGGGCCTCTCGCCACTCGGTACGGTTGCTGCCGCAATGGGGGCAAAACGGGCGCGGATGTACGTAGTGTTCTTCGCACGCCAGGCAGCGCATGAGCATCAGGACGCCGTCGGCGGCCCCCTGCCAGTAGGGTACCGCTTCAGGCCAGATCTCGGGTGCCGAAGGCAGTTGGACAGCGGCGGTCATACGCTTCAAACCCTTTCGAGAATTGCGGTTGCGGAACCATGATAGCCGGCGAGCGACCCGCCGGTGCCGTGTGCCAGAGCCAGCGAGCAATCCGCGACCTGCACCGCCGGGTGCGCCTCGCCCCGCAATTGCCGCACCGCTTCGAGCACTTTGGTGATGCCCCCGCGATTGCCGGGATGGTTGTTGCACAATCCGCCCCCATCCGTGTTGAACGGCAACCGCCCGCTTCCGGAGATAAGATTGCCGTCGGCCACGAAGCGTCCGCCCTCGCCCTTCGCGCAGAAACCGAGGTCCTCGAGCTGCATGATCACGGTGATGGTGAAGCTGTCGTAGAGCGAGACGTAGCGGATATCCGCCGGCGTGATCCCCGCCTCCGCAAAGGCTGCGGTACCTGACTGGCGGCCGGCCGAATAGCTGAGGTCGACCTTTCCGCCGGCATTGTGCTTAACCGCCTCGCCGGCACCACGCAGGCGAACTTTCGGTCTGGCGAGACTGCTAGCAATCTCGGGCCTGGCCAGCACGATAGCGCCACCGCCGTCGCTCATAACACAGCAATCGAGCCGCCGCAGGGGCGCAGCGACATAGGGCGACGCCAGTACTTCATCCACCGTCACCACATTGCGCAGCAGGGCATTCGGGTTGTGCTGGGCATGGTGCGACGCTGCCACCTTGACCCACGCCAGCTGCTCCGAGGTGGTGCCGAATTCGTACATGTGCCGCTGAGCGACCATCCCGTAGAGCGCCGGGGGACCCATAAGGTAACCGTCCTCGAAGGGCTGTTCCGGTGCGCCGCGCCAGTCGACGCCGCCGAGTCCGATAAATTTCCTGCTGGCCACCTGATTGTCGGCGCACGTGATCAGCGCGACGTTGCACTTACCCGCGGCGATGGCCAGGGCGGCATGATGGACATGGCCGATGTAGCTCGATCCGCCCGTTTCAGTGCTGTCGGTGTAGCGCAGCCGCAACCCCATGTACTGGGCCATGGTCAACGCGCCGATACCAGGTGCGTCCGCGCCACAGAAGTAGCCGTCGACGTCCGAAACGCTCAGCCCGGCGTCCTCGAGCGCACCGCGCGCCACATCGGCATGCAGCTGCGCCAGGGAGATGCCCTCCGCCTTGCGGACGGGGTGCTCGTAAATTCCGACGATATGCGCGTCACCCGGGTACATCATTCCACCGTCGCTTGAGGGCAATGGATGGTCGTGCGGGCGGGGTCACCGCCCAGCGCAACGTCCTCTGCCGTTCCATTGGAGCCGTCGCCGCATGCAATGAGCGCGAGAGTGCCCTTGCAGCGAACGAGAGCTGCTGGCTGCCTCGGCAGGCCAACAGCTCTCACCGTCAATCAAAGATCGAGATTGTAGCAGCGCTGCGCATTTTCCTGGAGGATCTTGCGAACGACGGACTTGTCGAGGTCAGCTAGAACCTCGGTCAGATGTGCTTGCGGATCCGGATAAAGCGCCGTCGGATGCGGGAAATCGGTTTCGAACATGACGTTGTCCGGTCCGATGAGATCCAGCATCTTGGATGGGGCCACCTTCTCGAACCAGAACGAGGCGAACATCTGATCGCGGAAGTACTCGACCGGACGCCGATCCATTTTGTAATCGGGCATCATCTCGTCGATTTGGTATTCGAGCGCTTCCAGCAGGAAGGGGATCCAGCCGATCCCACTTTCGACCGACACGATCTTCAGCTTGGTGTACTTGTCGAGCACGCCGCTGACGATGAAATTGCCCAAAGTCGCCGCGTTGCCGATATAAAACAGCATTGATCCGACCGCGAGCTTCTTCTGGAAGTCGAGGTCCTTCCAGGTGATGCCGAAGCCGTCGATCCCACCCGTCGCGATGTGGAAGTTGATCGGTATCCCCTTGTCGTTGCACAGCTCGAACAGGGGCGCCCAATGGTCGTCGTTGAACGTCGGCAGGCCGAACTGCTCTGGCCGATCGGGAAGGTTGAATCCCTTGACGTCATACTCTTCGACGCAGCGCAGAGCCTCCTTGCCCATGGCCTTGCTGTCCCACACCGGCAGCAGCGCCATCGGGAGCAGGCGATTTCCGGACTGCTTCTGGGCATCGCCGCGGTCGTCGTTGTAGACCTTGAGCAGGACTTCGGCGAATTCCTTGTCGACCCAGTTCAACAAGCTCACCGAAGAGGATGCGAAACCGTTCGGATAGCAGATCTGCGAATGGATCCCCAGGTCGTCCATGAAGGCGAGGCGCGCATCCACGTCGTAGGCACCAGGATGCATTTGCTCCATCGTCGGAAGACTTAGCCGACCCAGCGTCTTATCGCGGTTCTTGTCGATGACGGAAGCACCGCCTGGGGAGATGAGTTTGTCACCGATGAACCAGTAGTCCATGCGGCCTTCGCGCTTCATGTACGGAGCGCGGTCCTTCATCCCGGCGGGAAGCCTCGCGGTCCAGAGATCCGGCTTCTCGGAGAAGTGGGAATCCACATCGACGATCTTGATGCCGTCGGTGAGTTCGCTCGTCCCATTCAGTTCGACGCCAGGCTTGATGACGCCGCCATCGGCAAACGCGCCGACCAGCCAACCTCCAACCTGGGTCTCATCAACTCCGAGCTCAGCTCCAAAGCTGAATTTTGCGTCATCCTCTGCCACTTGCTTGTTCCTTTCCAGACTCGATCCGACCGCGCGCCATGCACCGGCCAAAGCTCAATGATTTTGACGGACTCGCTCCGCCTGCATCTCTCATCCACCGCGCGGCCATCGACAGCGACTCTCTGCCATGGATTTTGCATAGCATGGCCATAATCAAACAAAATGCAATACGTTTTAGTTTTGATCGCAAGGCAGTCGGTCGCACGTCTGAAACGGCGTGGCGCCGCCGCCCGGTTGTGACGCGTGCGAGCCGCTGCCTGAACCGGTTTCCGCCACTCGCTGCTGAGCTGAATGGCCCGAGAACCGTGCTTCCACAGCGTGTCAGTCACCCCTGATCTCGTACATGGATAGATGGGCCAGTGTGAGGCATTGCCGGGCTTCACGGCATCGCGCTTGACGAATCTCGACTGAGCTTCTCTAACGGACTCCTAATTATGCATATGTATGCAGAAAGTTGACGGAGGCTCCTGTGATTGGTGGCGCACTGCTGGCGGAGAGTCTCTATCGCCTGGGAATCCGCAACGTATTTACGTTGCACGGGGGGCACCTCGATCCCTTTTTGATCGGCTGCCACGACCTCGGCATCCGCCTTGTCGATACCCGGCACGAGGCGACCGCGGGCCACGCCGCCGAGGTTGCCGGAATGCTTGAGCCCGGAGCCGTGGGCGTGTGCGCCATCACTGCCGGCCCTGGGCTGACCAACGCACTGACTGCGATGGCCAGTGCCTACGTGAACGCCCTCCCGGTGGTGTACATTGCCGGCGCCCCGCCGCTGCGCGAGGCGGAGACCAACGAGCTGCAAGGCGGGTTCGTGCAACTGCAAATGGCCCTTCCGGTCACCAAGTGGGCCCACAGGGTTACTACCGGTGATCGCATCCCTGACTTGCTCGAGAAAGCGATCCGCATCGCCGGTAGCGGGCGCCCGGGGCCGGTGCTCCTCGAGGTGCCGATCGACGTCATGTTTCGTGAGGTGCCGAGGGTGCTGTTCCCCATCGGCGACAAGCGAGTGGCACCAAGCCGCCCATCTCCTTCGGTGGAGGCCGCGCAGGAGTTCCTGCGCGCTCTCGCCTCGGCCGAACGTCCGATCATTGTCTGCGGGACCGGCTGCATCACCTCCGGAGCGGGCGCCGCGATTGATCAGTTCTCACGCCACACCGGCATTCCCGTGGTGACCAACAGCAAGGCGCACGGACTACTGCCCAGCGATCACCCTCATTATTGCGGACCGGCTGGGACCTTGGCGGCACTGGCCATGACGGGGGGAGCCAGACCGGACCTGGTCGTCCTGGCGGGAGCCAGAGCCGGCCTCCTGCTGGGCGGTCGTTCCGGCTCGATCATCCCGAAGGACGCAAGGCTCCTCCAGATAGACATCGAAGCGAGCGAGATCGGCCGGATGTCTCCTGTCGAGAACGCGCTCGTCGCAGACTGCGCCGAGGCGTTCAGGCTGCTCAAGCGGCTCGCTGCCGAATTGGCCTGGAGCCCGTTGGAAGCCTGGGGAGCCGCCTTGGCGAACGTCCGCTCGATCGATCCGTTCGCAGCAGCGCCAGCGGAGTGTGCAAGCGGGCGCATTCACCCTCATCACGCCGCCCGCGCCGTGGTCGAGGCGATCGGATCGGAGGCTACCGTTGTCGTTGATGGCGGCGAAATGACGGCCTGGTGCGAACCGCTCAACCGTGCCTCGCGGGCAGGCGCCTATCTCACCGCCGGCTATCTCGGAACACTCGGCTTTGGACCCGGCTATGCCATCGGGGCCGCGGTCGCGCGGCCGGAAGCACCCGTGTTCCTCCTGGCGGGGGACGGCGCGATCGGGTTCCACTTGCAGGAATTCGACACGATGGCCCGCCACCGCCTGCCGATCGTCACAGTCATCATAAACAATGCCTGCTGGGCCATGTCCAAGAACGGGCAGGATCTCGTATTCGGCGAAGGCAGGCGCGTCGTGGTCGAACTCGCCGACCGGGCCTACGAGGACGTAGCGAAGGCGCTTGGCGGGGCCGGCGAGCGGGTTGAGAGACTAGAGGACATTGGCCCCGCGATAGCGCGGGCCGTGGCCAGCGGCGGACCGGCGTGCGTCAACATTGCTACGGATGGCGATGTGGTTCACCCAATAACCTTCGGGATGGCCGGGGCGGATCCAACGAAAGGCAAGATAGCCATGCCGTACTACCAGAACGAGACTGCGTAGAAGGGTATCGCGCAGCGAGTATCGTAGGATGAGCTTCTCTCAAACACCCCTGCCGACCGGCTTCGGAAACTCCGGCAATTTGCCCGTTTCATGGAAGGCGTGGAGCATCTTCTCAGCCTGGACGGAAATCTCTTCCGTGGTTGCGCCGATCAGGAGCGTCAAAGTGGCCGTGAAAATCGACGGCAGATACTCCTCGTCGCTGATCCGCTCGAGGCACCAGTCGTTGATCAGGGAGTACTGAAGATTAGCCAACTCGCTAGCTACTCGGGCCGGGTCGGCCCAGCCCTTCAGGTGTCCCTGCGACTTCAAGTGTTGAAGCCAATCGCGCCAGCCGCCTTGGGCCATGTCCTGGATAGTCGTCCAGATATCTTTGCTGGTGCCTGGCGAGAAATAAATCGAGACGATCGCTTTTGTATAGTTCCGAACTTTAAAGTTGCGACGGTTTGTAGACAACGTCCGATCGATGGCGCCTTCAATCGAAGTAGGATCAGTCCTGTATGAAACAAAGCGCTGATACTCATCGTACGCTTCGCGAATTGCGAGCGCGATCAGGCGGTCTTTGCTGTCATAAGCGTTGTAGAAGGTCCTCTGCGCCACGTCGGCCCGCTCACACAGCTTTCGGATGCTGAAATTCTCCAGCCCTCCTTCGGCAATCATGGCCCGCGCTTCCGAAAGCAGCCGCCGTCGGCGCTCGATGATCTGCTCACTTGAATACGAAAGTGACTTGTTAGGATTGGCGACAAGAGCCGGCATAAATCGATTATTCCAAGGGGATCAGACAGTTGGCCCGCACTAGACGGCACCCAATTATAGTGCAAGTGGCAATTAGTAGCGGCACTGCTTGGTTGGCCTCACCTTCCCTCAACATCGTCACTCTAGCGCTTTGAACAGGAACCATAAATGCCGAGCATCTTGGACGCGTTTGCCCTCGTAGGCAAAACTGCAGTCGTCACCGGAGCGGGTCGGGGCATCGGCCGCGGCATCGCGCTGGCGCTGGCTGACGCCGGCGCCGACATCATCGCTTGCGCGCGTTCGGAGGAGCAGCTGCTTGACGTGGCTTCTTCGATCCGCGCGCTGGGAAGGCGGTGCGAGGTCTGCGTGGCCGATGTCGTCGCTCCCGACGGCTTTGACGGTGTCGCAGAGACGGTAACCAGCGAATTCGGCAAGCTCGACATCTGGGTCAACAACGCCGGCGGACTGCCGGATGCCACTCCGCGGTACTTGACCAGAACGTCACCGGAGGAATGGGACGCACAGCTCGATCTCAATCTGAAGGCGGTCTGGACCGGCTGCACCGTTGCCGCGAGGCTGATCAAAGCGGGCGCCATCATCAACCTTTCGTCACGTGCTGCGCATGGCGGCCACATTCGTAACGGCCCCTATTCGGCCGCCAAGGCCGCGGTGAACAGCCTCACTGAAACGCTCGCGCTCGAGCTGGCGCCGCGGATCCGGGTCAACGCGATCGCACCTGGCCCCGTAGCCACCTCGAACTTGCTGGAGTCGGTGGGCCTCACAGAAGACCAGAGCGACGAAGTGCTGAAGTATTTTCCGGTTCCCCTGAAGCGGTTGGGAACGCCGGAGGACATCGGTGCCGCCGCCGTGTTCCTGGCCTCGCCCGCGTCCAGCTGGATAACGGGGCAGTGCCTCTACGTCACCGGGGGCTTTTGAGATTATGCGATTTGCTGGCAAGACTTTACTCGTCACGGGTGGCGCCAAGGGCATCGGCTTCGCGGTCGCTGAGAGGTTCGCGGCGGAGGGCGCAGCAGTCGCCCTGATGGATATCGATGAAGGGGGCCTGCAAGCCGCCGAGGCTGCCTTGAGTGCGCGCGGCACCACCGTGATGTCGGTCTGTGCCGACGCGGGAAGCCCGGAGCAGATCAGGGATGCGGTCGCGCGCGTGATCGATCACCTTGGCGGCATCGACGTGGCCGTCGCCGGAGCCGGACGCAATAGCCCCAACGTCGACTTCTTCGATCTTGAGGACGACGATTGGGATGCGGTGTTGCAGCTCAACCTGACCGGTGGGTTCGTGCTCGGCAAGGCGGTCGCCCGTCACATGATCGCAACAGGCCGGGAGGGGGCGATCATCTTTATCTCGTCGGTGGGAGCCGTGCTCGGCGTTCCCACTCAGGCCCCCTACTGCGTCAGCAAGGCGGGCCTGGGCATGCTGACGAAGACCATGGCTTTGTCCCTGGCGCCGCACAACATCCGCGTGAATGCGGTTGGCCCCGGTCCAATCAAGACGGACATGACCGCACCGATCCTTGCCGACGAAGGCATGAACAGGCTGATGCTCTCGCGCACACCTCTTGGCCGTTTCGGTGAAGTTTCCGAGATTTCCGGCGTGGTGTCGTTCCTAGCCAGCGCCGACGCGAGCTTCATGACCGGGCAGACGCTGTATCCCGACGGTGGACGGCTGGCGCTCAATTACGTCATGCCGCCCACCACCTGATCTCTGCACCTTCGAACTCGCCGTTCTCCGGCGCGGCAAGAAGGTGGACTCGAACGGATCCGCTTATCGCGGAGCCATGCGAATGGCGCCGTCCAGGCGAATGGTCTCGCCATTCAACATCGGGTTCTCGATGATCGCCTTGACGAGCAGCGCGTATTCACTGGGTTGCCCGAGGCGGCTCGGGAACGGGACCTGGGCCCCGAGCGACTGCTGTGCTTCCTCGGGCAGGTTGCCGAGCAGCGGCGTCTGGAACAGTCCGGGGGCGATCGTGACAACGCGGATTGCGTTCTGCGCCAGGTCACGGGCGATCGGCAGCGTCATGCCCACAATGCCGCCCTTCGAGGCGGAATAGCTCGCCTGCCCGACCTGGCCTTCGAAAGCGGCGACCGAGGCCGTGTTGATGATCACACCGCGCTCTTCCCCGTGGAGATCGAGCGAGACCATCTTGGCGGCGACCTTCGACAGGACGCTGAACGTGCCGATCAGATTGATCTCGATCGTCTTGCGGAAGATGCTGAGATCATGCGGCGCCCCCTTGGCCACGGTTTTCATGGGGTGCCCGGTGCCGGCGCAGTTGACCAGCACCCTGATCGGACCCACCGCACTGGTCGCCGCCTCAATTGCGCTGGAGACCTCGTCCTCGCTCGTAACGTTAGCCTTGACGAACACGCCGCCCAACTCTTCCGCGAGCTTCTGACCGAGTTCCTCATTCAGATCGAGGATAGCGACCTTGGCTCCGTGCTGCGCGAGGAGGGTGGCGGTAGCCGCTCCCAGGCCGGATGCGCCGCCCGTCACAAGCGCCGCGACATCTTTCAAGTTCATGCTCGTTCCTTCCCTTTTGTGAGCGGAGAGCCGGAGTGGCCCGCCGCGCGATGCGCGAGCAGACCCCGCCCCACCCACCTGCTAAAAACTAGAACGCTGTGCTATATTCAGCTCACGCACAAACCTCAAGTCGCATTTTGCCACGCTTGGGAGTCGGTAGGGTGATCTTTCGCCTATAGAGCCGGCCACCGAATGGCCTTGCCTGCCCCCAACGCCTCGTCAGTCAGATCGGCAAATATGAGCACGACGTGCAAAAAAAGAGCCGCAAGCTCCCGAAGTGCTTGCATACGCCAGCGAAAAGCAGAAGATGTTTCAGGATTCGCAGCGGTTGTATCGTGCGAAGCGGTGAGCAGGAGAGGCGGCCGAATGAAGGATCTGCTTGCAGGCGTTCGGGTCATAGAGGCGGCAGTGTACGGGTTCGTCCCGGCTGCTGGTGCGGCGCTGGCCGATTGCGGCGCCGACGTCATCAAGATCGAGCACCCTCGCAACGGCGACCCCGTGCGCCACTTGTCGACGTATGGGATCAATCCCGGCGACGGCGGAGTGACCACGCTGTGGGAGTGCTTCAATCGGGGCAAGAAGAGCCTCGCCATGGATATCTCAACGGCTCGGGGACGCGAGATCCTGTTGTCGCTCGTGGATGACGCGGATGTGTTCATCACAAGCATGATGCAGCCCGCCCGCGCTCGTCTCGGGATTGACGCCGACCAGCTCATGGCTCGCAATCCAAGGCTGATCTACGGCCGTGGCACCGGTCAAGGTCCGCTGGGACCCGATGCAGACAAAGGTGGCTTCGATGGACTGTCCTACTGGAGCCGGCCTGGCGTCAGCACAGCCGCGAGCCCGCCGGACTACGATTTCCCGGTGTTGCTGGCGGGGCCGGCGTTCGGCGACGTGCAAAGCGGGTTGAACCTAGCCGGCGCCATTCTGGGCGCTCTATACCGCCGCGAGAAAACCGGATCAGGCGGAGTCGTCGACGTTTCGCTGTTCAGTTCGGGCCTCTGGGCGATGCAAGCTTCCATCGCCGGCTGCTATGCCACCGGGCGGCAGAACATCGAGCAACTCGATCGGCGGTGCCCGCCTAACCCGCTCACGAACATCTACCGCTCAGGTGACGGCCGGTTCTTCGTCTTGGGTATGCTGGAGGCCGATCGTTACTGGGCCAAGCTCTGCAGCGCTCTCGATCGCGCCGACTTGGCGGTCGACTCCAGGTTCGGCACGATGTCGACCCGGCGGGAGCACAGCGCCGATCTGGTTCGCGAGCTGGACGGGACGTTCGGGCAGTGGGCCCTGGACGAGGTGGCTCGACGACTGGACAGCCAGGAGGGCCAGTGGAGCCGGGTCGAATATCCCGGAGACGTGTTCAAGGACGAGCAGGCGGTCGTGAACGAGTTCATCCAGATGGTGGACTACGAGAACGGAGCCAGGTTGCCCCTGGTCGCCATGCCAGCCCGGATCGACGGAGCCGGACCGAAGCTGACACGCGCGCCCGCCCACGGGGAGCACACACCAAGCGTGCTCAGCATGGCCGGGATCGCGGGCGAGGAGCTGGCAGAGTTGAGACGAGCCGGCGTGGTCGCCTGATCCCTGGGAAGAAATTGCCAACGAGCGTCGAGCAAAACGGCGGGAAAGTAGCCAATGGGAGAAGCTAACATCAACCGGAGCGGCGAAGCAGCTGCGTTCAAGCCGATTGGCACCGTCGAGCCGGCGGTCGAATGTGAACGGCAGCCTGACGGCAGCATCATCCTGCGCGACCCCCGCCCATTGGTTCCAGCGGAGCGAACCATTGTCACGTACTTGCGGCGCTGGGCAAGCGAGCAACCAGATCGCCCGATCCTGGCCGAGCGCAGCGCGCGAGGCGGCTGGCACAAGATCAGCTACAGCGACATGCGCCACGACGCCGACGCCGCCGCGCAGTGGCTGCTCGACCACGGGATCGCCCCCGGTCAGTCGATCCTGATCCTGTCCCCAGCGTCGCTCGAGCATGCAACCCTCCTGTTCGGGGCCCTCACCGTCGGGATTACGGTCGTCCCCGTCTCTCCGCCCTACGCCCTTCAGCGAACGGGATGGGGCAAGCTGCGCAAGGTCGTCGATGCGGTTCGCCCGGCTGCGATCTTCTCTCAAACCGCTGCCCCCTATGCCGATGCAATCGGGGCAGCCGACCTGTCGCACCTGCCGTGGATCGTAGCGGAGGACGCGCCGCCAGCCGGGCTGATCCCATTTTCCGAACTGCGCGCGACCGTCCCAGGCAACGCCGTCGAAGAAGCCTTCGAACGCACGGGCCCGGACACCGTCGCCAAGATTCTGTTCAGCTCGGGGTCGACGGGATGGCCCAAGGGCATCCTCAACACGCAGCGAATGCTTTGCCTGAACCAGGCCTACTGGGATACGCTGTGGCGTCCCGAAGACCGATGCGGGCCATTCGAAACTCTAAACTGGATGCCGTGGCATCACACTATGGCTGGAAACGGCTTGTTCAACCGCAGCTTGCGGCAAGGGGGAACCTACTACATCGACGAGGGCCGGCCGCTCCCAGGGCAGTTCCAATCGACCATCGACAGCCTGCGCGAGATATCGCCGCATAGCTATTCCGATGTTCCGGCCGGGTTTGCCATGCTCGCGACTGCGCTGGAGGAGGACAACGGTCTGCGGGACCGGTTTTTCCGAAACCTGGTCTACCTGCAGTATGCAGGCGCAAGCCTGCCCATGGAGCTGTGGCAGCGTTGGCAGGACCTGTCGGTCCGCGCGACCGGACGGCGGACGCCCTTCCTCACCGGTTATGGCTGTACCGAAACTGGACCGTTGATAACCCAGCTCTATTGGCCCGTCGAAGGCAGCGGTTACATCGGGCTCCCCGTCCCGGGCGTCGAAGTGAAACTGATCCCCGTCGATGACACGCGCTATGAACTGCGCGCCCGTGGCGGCAACGTGACACCCGGATACGTGGGTCTCGAAGAACTCTACGCCCAGTCTTTGGATGAAGAAGGATTCTATCGAACCGGAGACGCGGTGACGCTGGTCGACGAGGCCGAACCGATCAAGGGGCTGCGGTTTGCAAGCCGCGTCTCAGAGGACTTCAAACTGCTCACCGGCACCTTCGTGGCGGTGGGTTCGCTGCGCGCTCAGGCGGTCGGGGCGATGATGCCGCTGATCACCGACATGGTCATCACCGGCCAGGACAAGGCTTTCGTCGGCGCGCTGGCGTGGCCGAACATCGCCGCTTGCCGGAAGCTCATCCGCGCAGACGGCGCGCTCCTGACGGACTCGCAAGTTGCGGCGCATCCCGAGGTCCACAGTGCGATCGCGCGTGAGCTCAAGAAATTCAACGGCACCAGCACGGCCTCGTCGATGCAGATCCGACGGATGCTGTTGCTCGAAGAGCCGCCGTCCGCCGAGGAAAACGAGATTACCGACAAGGGCTACGTTAATCAGCGGCGCGTAACCGAGCGCCGGGTGGCGCTGATTGAGCAGCTGTATAGCGAACCGCCTCCGGCACACGTCATCGAGGGGACGTGAGGCCGGCGGCGGCTTCGGCTTGCGTCAGGCGTTGTACTCTTTGAGCTTGAGGCGACCGAGCTGGTTGAGGTGAACCTCATCGGGACCGTCTGCCATCCGCAGGAAGCGGTTGATCAGGAAAGTCTCCGCGAGCGGCGTGTCGTCGCAAAAGCCCATGGCCCCGTGGATCTGCATCGCCCGATCCGCTACCGTCTGAGCCATCTGGGGCGCCACGATCTTGATGGCCGCGATGAGATCCAGAGCTCCCTTGCTGCCGACTCGGTCCATCGCGTCGGCCGCCTTGAGCGTCAGCAGACGGGCCTGTTCGATCTCGATGAAGCTGCGGGCGATGTCCTGCCTGATCGAGCCCTGGTCGGAGAGCTTGCGTCCAAACGCGACCCGGTTCGCTGCCCGCACGCACATCAGTTCCAGCGCCCGTTGCGCCTGTCCGATAGAGCGCATGCAGTGATGAATCCGTCCTGGGCCCAAGCGGCCTTGCGCGATCTCGAACCCTCGTCCCTCCCCTAACACGATGTTCTCGGCCGGCACCCGAACGTCCTCGAGCAAAACCTCCGCTTCGCCGCCCGGCGAATGCCAGCTGTTGAAGGTCCGCAAGTTGCGGACAATCGTCACTCCCGGCGAATCCCGCGGGACGATGATCGTCGACTGCTGCAGGTGACGAGGCGACTCGGGATCTGTTTTGCCCATTACTAGGAGGAGTTTGCACTCCGGCTCCATGATGCCGGATATCCACCATTTGCGGCCGTTGATGACGTAGTCGGGGCCATCGCGTCTGATCGACGTCTCCACATTGGTTGCATCCGACGAGGCGACCGCGGGTTCGGTCATCAAGTAGGCCGAGCGGGTCTTCCCCTCCAGCAGATCCGTCAACCACTCGCGCTTCTGCTGCTCGGTGCCGAACTTCGCCAAAACCTCCATGTTGCCGGTGTCCGGAGGAGAGCAATTAAACACTTCCGCGGCCCATGGTACGCGGCCCATGAGTTCCGCCAATGGCGCGTATTCGAGGTTCGTCAGGCCTGGGCTGAGCTCGCCATACTCGAGGGGAAGGAAGAGGTTCCACAACCCTTGGGCGCGCGCCTTCTCCTTGAGCGCCGCCATGCCGGGCCACACTTTCCACCGATTGGCCTCCGCCGCGGTCCACTCCCGCACCTCGCCTTCTGCCGGATAGATATGCTCGTCCATGAAGGCCGCCAGCTCGGTGACAAGTTGCGCGACCTTCTCGCTGTGTTCGAAGTTCAACGTGCAAATTCCTTCTTGTGCGACGCGCCAGCAGTGAACTTCCGGCAAGGCCCCGCACCGCCGCCTCGCGAAAGCATACCTACTCCCCGTGGAGGGGTTGACACCCACTTGCTACAAAAGGATAACGCTGTGCAACAAGTTCCTTTGGCCCACTTCCGGACGGGTCGCGCAATTCCGAGAGATGTCGAATGCAGACGATTGAAACCGACGTCCGTCAGCAGTGGCTCCGATGAGCAGCCAGGCGAACGATCTCGTCGCACCCTGGATGAGCGAAGACGTGGTGCTCTTGCAGAACAGCGTGCGCAGGGTGCTGGTCAATGAATTCCTCCCCCACCGGGAGCGGTGGGATGAAGAGGGGATCGTGGATCGTGCCGCGTGGCTGAAAGCCGGCGAATACGGCCTTCTCTGCCCTAGTCTTCCAGAGGAGTTCGGCGGCGGGGGCGGCAACAAGGCCCACGACGCGATGCTGGCGCAGGAAGTCGAACGCGCCGGGCTTGGCGGCGGATTTGGCGTTGGGATCGGCACCCATTGCATGGTTGCCCACTACATCCTGGCTTATGCCACGGATGAAAAGCGGGCCGAATGGTTGCCGCGGATGGCGAGCGGCGAGTTGATCGGCGCGGTGGCCATGACCGAGCCAGGCACCGGATCCGACCTGCAAGGAATTTGCACCAAAGCCGAAAAAGTGCCGGGAGGCTACAAGGTTAGTGGGCAGAAGATCTTCATATCGAACGGCCAGAATGCAGACCTCATCGTGACCGTCTGCAGGACCGGGGAAGCCGGCTCGAAGGGGCTTTCGCTCCTGGTCGTCGAGGCTGGGTCGGCAGGCTTCAAGAAAGGTCGCAACCTGGAAAAGATCGGGCTGCCAGCGCAGGACACGTCTGAGCTGTTCTTCGACGAAGTCTTCGTGCCGGATTGCAATCTTCTGGGCGGAGTCGAAGGCCAGGGGTTCGGCCAACTGATGACCCAGCTGGTGTGGGAGCGCATGCTTTGCACGTTGGGTGCCGTGGTCAGCATGGAATTGGCCGTGCAGCACACCACCGAGTACGTCAGGGCGCGAAAAGTCTTCGGCAAGACCGTGATGGATTTCCAGAACACGCAGTTCAAGCTGGCCGAATGCGCGACCAAGGCGCGCGTGGCGAGGGTCTTCGCAGACCAGCAAATGCAGCAATTCCTAGACGGAACCCTCGACAACACACATTCCGCAATGGCGAAATGGTGGACGACTGACACCCAGTTCCAGGTGCTGGACGAGTGCCTCCAGCTGCACGGCGGATACGGCTACATGACCGAATATCCGATCGCCCGCCTCTGGCGTGACGCCCGCGTTCTTCGGATCTGGGCCGGCACGAACGAGATCATGAAGGTGATCATCGCCAGAAGCCTTTGAGACTGGGTCTGCCAGGTGCGATCGATCTCCTCTCACCACGTACCGCTGCGGTCTGAGAGGCTTACCGAGGCTGTTTCGTAGGAGGCTAATATGGTCGGACTGGCAGACAAAATTAAGGTCATCGATACCGACACGCACATCGTCGAGCCCTATGACCTGTGGACCTCCCGCATCTCGGTCGCCAAATGGGGTGATAAAGTTCCCCAGGTCCGGCACGTTGCCGAAGAAAAGGAAGACTTCTGGTTTTTCAACGGTGAGCGGCTGGGACCGGCCGCCGGAACGTCCATGGCCGGGTGGCACGAATATGCGCCCAAGCACCCAAAGACCTGGAATGAAGTGAATCCGTTTGCGTCGGATGCGAATGAGCGTCTGAAGAAAATGGACGAATACGGAATCTGGGCGCAGGTCCTCTACCCCAACGTCGCCGGATTTGGCGCGGGTCAGTATCTGGGCCTCGAAGACCCCGAATTGATGCTGCTTTGTGTTCAGGCGTACAACGACTGGATCGCCGAGTGGGCCAGCGCGGATCCCCGGCGCTTGCTGCCGCAGATGGCCCTGCCGTTCTGGGACATCGACCTCTCCGTAAAAGAAATGGAGCGCGCGACGCGGCTGGGCCATTCCGGCGTCATCATGGGCGGCCAACCGGAGTTCTTCGGCCAGCCGAAGCTCACGGATCCCTACTGGGACCCACTCTGGGCCTCGGCGCAGGAAAAAGGCTTGCCCATCGACTTCCACATCGCGTCGGGCGACCTCTCGAACTTCCACCTGCACCACTCCTCCGTCGGTGAGCACGCGGCCTTCTCGGGCCTTGCCGTGATGTTCACGATGGAGAACGTGAAGACCCTGTCGCAAATCATCATGGGAGGCATCTGCCACCGCTTCCCGAAGCTGAACTTCGTCTCGGTCGAGAGCGGCATCGGCTGGCTACCCTTCGCGCTCGAGATGCTCGACTGGATGTGGCTGAACTGCGGGGTTCGCCAAGAGCATCCCGAGTATGACCTGATGCCCAGCGAATACTTCCAGCGCCAGATCTATGGCTGCTTCTGGTTCGAGCGCGGCACGTTGAAGAGCACGATCGAGCAGATCGGCGCCAACAACATCCTCTATGAATCGGACTACCCGCATCCGACCAGCATGAGCCCCGGCCCGGCATCGATCGCCGTCCCTCCCCGGCAATATATCGACGAGGTGCTCGGTGACCTGCCCGAGGATGTTTCGCGCAAGGTGCTTCATGACAATGCCGCTCGCATCTACAATCTGACCTGACCGACCACGCTGTCAGGCAAGCACCTCAAGCGCCGCACAACCTAAATTCTGCATCGCGTATCAAAAACGTTGACACTATGCCGGATTGTGCCAGAAAGAGGCTCAAAGCGCGGTTATGCCGAGGCTGAGCCAGTCAGCTGGGCCCTCGGCGAAATGCCTGTCGATGCAGCACGGTGGCACAAGCTCCCGCGTTGTCGCGATGGCGGCTGTTGAAAGCGGAGAAGATGATGAGCGGCGTGTTGTCGGGAATTCGGGTCGTTGAGGTCGCAATCTACGCGTTCGTGCCAGCTGCCGGAGCCGTGCTGTCGCAATTGGGCGCGGATGTTCTCAAGATCGAGCATCCGGAAAATCCAGACCCGCTGCGGGGCATCTCTTCTTACGGAATAAACAAGCCAGGCACGTCGGGACCCAACGTGCTCTGGGAAGTCATGAACCGCGGAAAGCGGAGCGTCGGTATTGACATCCGCAATCCCCAGGGCCTTGAGGTCTTGATGTCGCTCGTCGATCAAGCGGACGTGTTCATCACCAATTTCATGCAGCCCGCGCGGGCAAAGCTTGGCATTGACGCCGAGCAAATTCTCGCCCGCAACCCGCGCATCATCTATGGTCGCGGAACCGGCCACGGTATCCATGGCCCGGACGCCAACAAGCCAGGTTTCGACGCTCTGTCGTACTGGGCCAAATCAGGCGCCGCCATCGCCAGCATGTCATCCGAGAACCGTTACCCCGCGCTCATGCCGGGCCCGGCCTTTGGCGACATCCAGGGCGGGATGAACCTGGCTGGCGGAATCATGGGCGGCCTTTATCAGCGCGAACGGACGGGCAAAGGCTGCGTCGTAGACGTCTCGCTGCTCGGCTCCGGCATGTGGGCCATGGCGGCCTCGACGGCCGGGGCCTACTCGCGCGGCACCGAGAACATCGAGCAGCTCGATCGTCAGCGCGCGCCAAATCCCATCGCCAACATCTACCGTTCAGCAGACGACCGGTACTTCATCGTCGGTGCCTTGGAAGGCGATCGGTTCTGGCCGAGCGTGTGCATGGTCGTTGGCCGACCGGATCTGATCGCGGATCCGCGGTTCGCCACGTCCAAGGACCGCGCCGTAAACTCTGAAGAATGCGTCTCCATTCTGGAAGAGGCTTTTGCCAGCATGCCTCTAGCGCGCATCGCAGAAGCACTAGACAAAGCTGAATGCCCTTGGGCCGCTGTCACTCCACCGATCCATCCCGTCACCGACGAACAGGCATTGGCGAACAAGTACGTGCAGATGGTTGAATATCCGGGCGGCACCAGCCTGCCGCTGGTGTCCGCGCCGGTCCAGATTGACGAGCATACCGGCACGCTGGCAGCCGCTCCCGGGCATTGCGAGCACACGGATGAGGTCCTGATGGATGCGGGCCGTTCGATGGAGGCCTTGCTAGAGCTCAAGATGTCAGGCGCAATCTTCTAGACGGTCTAGCATTGTTCTCGAAACGGCGGCCCCTTAACTGGTCGCACGCCGAGGAATGGACTTCTGCGGCGCCATCGTCAGCAGCTCGCCGCGCTCCGTTCCGACCGCCGCCTGGTCCACCTCACGGCGAAGCTGTTCAAATAGGCGTCGGCTCCCAAGCAAGTCTTCGAGGTACACGCCCACCTGCTCGTTCTCGCTGCCGATGCAGAGGCCTGCCGCGACGGTGAGGACAGCCAGCGCTTTTCTGTCGAGAAATTGCCCATCGGTGATCGCGCCCCGGCACCAGTCCTGCGATATGGTGAATTTGAGGCGCAGGATCTGGTCCACGAGCTGGTCCGCGGTAACGCCGGGGCGCAATGCCCCTTGCCGCTCGAGAGCAAGTGCCCAGGGACTTACGGTGAGCGTGACGTTGTACCCGGCCGCCTTCCTCAAATCGTCATCGACGTTCAACGAGAAGTACACGCTCGTGACGGCCTTCACGTATTCCTTCATGTCCAGCATCGTCGCGTGGCCAACAATGACGCGCTCGAGCGCGCCCTCAAGGCTGCGCCGAGGGTACTTGAGAGGGTGGGTGGTCGCGAAAGCGTCGAATTGGTGCCGAATGGCTAGTGCGATCAGCCGCTCCTTGCTCCCGAACGCTTTGTAGATCGTATGAGATGCGACCTCGGCTCGCCGGCACAGCTCGCGCATTCGAAAGTTTTCAAAGCCGTGAGAGGCGATGAGCTTGTGCGTTTCTTCGAGTATGCGGCGCCGCCGCTCGAAGATCCTCGGGCTTGCGTAGATCAGGTTATCCGCGAGCCCGAGCTCTGCATCGTTCATATTCCGACCTTTGGATTGCTTGCTACCGGGTTCGTGGCTCGCCACCAGCCTAGGGTCTCAAGCAAGGCCGGCAATGACAAAGGTTATCCCGCTCGGAGTATCATCCCCGCGTTGACGGGATTGTTTCCGTTTACGACCAACGCCATTTCCGCTCGATCCAGCTGACGCCGCCCCGCAGAACCGCGAAGCTGGCGGACCGCCTCCAGCACATGGCCGAACCCCTGGACGCGACCTTCGCCGAGGTTTCCACCGTGCGTACTCATGGGGATCCGGCCCAGGAAGGTCAGCTTCCCTGCCTCCGGGTCCCAGCTGTCTTCCAGGAAGCCGCCAGCCTCTCCACGCACGTCGAACACCGCTTCGATCCATTCGAGGGCCAGGCTCGAAAACCCGTCGTAGATGTTGACGAGGTCCATGTCCTCGATCGACAAGCCACTCTTGTCCCAGAGCCGCTTCATCAGAACACGATAAGCTGCATAGCTGTCGAAGGCCCGGAAGAAAAAGTCCGTGCCGCCCGCTATTCCGTTCGACGAGGCCTCGACCACTACAGGACGGTGCGGCAAATCTCTGGCGCGCTCGACGGTGGTGATGACGACGGCCATCGCTCCGTCGATGGGCATGTCCATGTCCAACGCGCTCAAGGGCGGAGCGATTTCCTTCGCCGCCAGGTATTCGGTCATGGAGAGCGGGGTGTCGTGGAAAATCGCAGCGTCGTTCTGCAAGGCCCAGGTCCGATTGTTCACCACGATCATCCCGAGATGATCTCGCTTGGTGCCGAACTCATGGGCGTGGCGGCGCACCGCTGCGAACATCCCGTTGGGCACTCCGAACGGTTCGACCAGCGGCATGTTCAGCGCTGGGTCGAAAGCTCCTTTGGGCGCCTTGCGGAGCGGATCGTTGCGCGCGGCGCCCGAGACCGTGTCCCACCGAAACTTGGAATGATAGCAAACCGCGTAGTCGCAGGCTCCCGCGGCGACCGCGAGTATTCCTTCCGCCACGGTGTTGGCCGATGGCGGGGACGAGCAGCTGGACCAGACGATGTTGTCGAGGCCAAGCGCTTCGACGACATAGCCCGGCCACACCGTTGGCTGGTCGGTGCTGTATATCCCGGAGACGCCGTCGATCTGCTCGCGCTTGAGGCCTGCGTCACGGATGGCCGCGCGCACTGCGTCGAGTGCCAGAGCCCCTACCGACCGGCCACCGTCGCGCGACAATGTCGAAGCACCGATCCCGACGATCGCAACCTTGTTCGCATCACTCACGATTCATGCTCCGCCATCAAAGCGAATGCCGGAAGAACCACGCCGTCGCGCTCTCGGAGCTCGAGCAAGAGCCGTGCACCAAGCGGCACGGCGTCGATCTCAACGTCGCTTATCGGGGCAACGACAAACAGCTCCGGCTGCTCGTCCAACTCGGCCCAGCCGATCACTTCGGGAGAGCGACCCGGCCCGGTCGGCTGGATCACGCAACTGTACAGGGTCGCAAGACCGCTCGGACTCTCGTGATCGATGTCATCGGCCCAACAGGCCGGGCAGCAGGCGCGCGGCGGATGGATCCACGTGCGGCATTGTCGACAGCGGCAGAGCACGAGCTTGCCTTCCTGCAAGCCCTTCCAGTACGGCGCAGTATCATGGTCCATTCGGCTTGGCCAAGTAACACTCATCAGACACTCCCGGCTATCTTGGGCGATCTCAATCCGCTCACCGAGCATCGCACTTCGGAGAAATGCTACGACGTGCACAAATGGAAGTGTGTCACTGCCACCGCCCAGCAATGGCGTTCGTTGAGGCTATCCCATCAATATAGGGGCGGGCACAAGCCGGCCCCTATACCATGCTGATTAGAACTCGAACCCAAGGGTGACACCGTAGCTAATGGGCCTTGAATAGGACGCGAGGTCTCCAACGTTTGCCTCACGGACATACACCTGGCGACGCTCATCGGTAAGGTTCTCACCCCAGACCCGGACCCTGAACTGGTCGTTGATCTGCCAAGTCAGCGAAGCATTTACGACTACAAAGGACGGCTGCTGCAACCTATTGTTCACATGCCAGAAGAACGAGTCGCTGTAGGAAGCGGTGACGTTGGCCTGCAATGATCCAAGCGGGAGTTCGTGATTGAATGTTCCCGAGACAAAAGCGGTGAAGTCAGGCGTTCGGATCATCTTGTTGCCCGTGGCACTCGGGTTGGGATCGAGCATGTTTCCGCCAACGGGGACACCCGCACCGTTAAGGATCGGTGTCCACTTTGTCGCGAGAGGGAACTCCTTGTATCGCGCATGCGTCCAGGAAGCGCCACTGCGGAAACTGAAGAAATCACTTACCTTCATGGACAGCTCTGCTTCGACGCCGTAAATTTCACCTCGAGCAGCATTGTACAGGATTTGGTTATTCAGCGCATTCAAGGCATTGACCTGGATGTTCCGGTAGTCGGAGTAATACCCGGCTATAGAGATTACAGTACCACCCGCATTGTACTTGTAGCCAACCTCGTAGGATTTGACCTTCTCCGGCTCCACAGGGATGCCACGAAAAGGACAGGTCGGGCCGACCACCGGACAATTTCCTAGATTGCCGCCATCGAAAAGGCCGCTTTTGAACCCTTCACTGTAGCCCACGTATATGCTCGAAGCGTCAGACACGTCGTAGCGGAGCGAAGCCTGAGGCGTGAACGCGCTAAAGCGCTTCGAAGCATCGACGACCAGCGGCCCATTCCGCCCGAAGAAGGTTCTCACCTGCTTGCGCTCAGTGCTATAACGCCCGCCCGCCGTTAGATGCAGGCGGTCCGTGATATCAAGCGTACCTTCAACAAAGGCCGCGAAAGCATCTGCGGTTGCAAAGACGTCCGGAGGAAAAACTACCGCTCCCCCCGCCAAGATGTTAGCGTTCGTCTCCGAATTCTCGTGGAGATAGAAAAGACCGGCAACGAACGAGATGGGGCCGAAGTCAGGGCTCGAATAGATCAACTCTTGCGAGTAAGTTTCTGTCGTCTGTGGATCACCCGTGAACGTCTGAATATTGAATTCGGTACCGTCGAGATCGGTCACGAACGGAAACGATGTATGGGCATAGGCAGAGGTCGATGTCAGTCCACCCCAATCGCCCTTCCAGTCAGCCATCAGGCTCACCGTTGTGAGACGAAGATTATTAACCGGATGGTCGTTCAAAGAAATCTTGCTGAGATCCGTGCGCCCAAGCTGGGCCGCCACGCTGTTCGGACGAATGGAGTTCCCCTTTATCGGAACGTAGGAGTAAGCGGTGTTATCGTCCTGGCTAATATAAGCACCCGACAGGATGAACCGAAGATTGTCCGCCGGCTCAAACAGCAGTCGTCCACGTACACCATATGACTCCGTGACCGACGCCTTCCGGCCATTGAAAACGTTCGTCGTGTAACCATCGTTTGCGCGCACATATCCGCCGATATTGAATGCTACGTTGTCACTAACAGCCACGTTTACGAAAGCGTCGCCACGAAACTCGTTAAAGCGTCCGTAGCCAATCTCGAAGTTAGCACTGTTTTTACCCAGATCAGGAACTTTGGTGGTAACGACGATTGCACCTCCGGTCGCATTACGGCCGTAGAGGGTGCCTTGCGGCCCCTTGAGCACTTCAACCTGCGCCACGCTGTTGAAGTCGAACAGGGCCGCGCCCTGGCTCGCCATATAGACCCCATCCACGTAGATGGCGACGTTCGGATCAGCTCCGGTCCCGGTCACGGTTGTGCCGATACCGCGGATGGTGGGCTGAACAAATGTACCCTGCTGTGAAATATTTAGACCGGTCGTCAGCAGCTGCAGGTCGCGCGTTCCGCTAACCCCCGCCGCAGTCAGCTGGTCCCCAGTCACGACCGAGATGGACGCGGGAACATCGACGTAGCGAGCATCGCGCCGCTGTGCCGTAACCACGATCTCGTCCGAGTTCGTCGCCTCCTCCGCCGGGAGCGCAGCCTCGGCCGGCACCTGAGCAAAGGCGGGCGCCGCTAAAATGGAACTCGCCAGCAGGCCTGGCAAGAACTTGCATGTCTTCATGGCAAAACTCCCCTCACTCGTGATCGGCCGATTTGTTCGCCGTCCCCTTGGTCAATTTTGCAATACCCAAATTCTGCATCGCGTTCTACCAAAAACTGCTCTTCGTATCAAATTTTGGAATTGCAGGCTATATGTGGCGTTTCACCAACGTGTTTCCGTTACGCGGACGCATCGGGAGGCCGTCACGACAGGAGCGAACGACCCGGTTCACCCAGAGGCGGAAACGTCGCGCAGAACGTCCGCGTAGCGGTCTCGGATCAATTTCTTGTCGATTTTGCCCGTTGCGGTCATTGGGACATCAGCAAAGAATATCCGGTCGGGCAGCCACCACGCGGGTACGCACCCTTTCAGATACGCCCTAACGTCTTCTTCACCTAGGAGCGCTCCTTCGTGCGCTTCGACCAGCATGATCGGGCGCTCTTCCCACTTAGGATGGTAGACCCCGGCAACGGCTGCGACCTTGACCCCGGGGCAACCCGCTGCAGCGTTCTCAAGTTCGATGGAACTGACCCATTCGCCGCCCGACTTGATCACGTCCTTCTTGCGGTCGGTGATGCGCATGAACCCGAGTTCGTCGATGGTCGCGATATCGCCAGTGTCGAACCAACCCTCTGGATCGCAGGCGCTTTGAGGCGTGCGGTAGTAACGTTCCAAAACCCAGGGGCCGCGCACCAGCAAGACGCCCGAAGCTACACCGTCGTGCGGAAGGAGATTTCCCGCCTCATCGCGGATAGTCATCTCGATCCCGAACATCATCCGGCCCTGTTGGGTCCAGATATGCTCGAGCTCCGCCTCTCGACCTCGCTGGGCGAGAGCCGGCGTAGAAGTCGCCACAACGCCGAGGGGGCTCGTCTCGGTCATTCCCCAGATTTGCTGAACATTCACGCCGAGCTCGTCGAACGACGCGGCCATCTGGCGCGGTACGGCAGAGCCGCCGATGATCACACGCTTGAGGCTGGTTGGTTTGTGGCCGGTTCGCTTGAGATGGTCGAGGTACATCGTCCAAATCGTCGGCACCCCGCCAGAGAAGGTGACACGCTCGCTTTCGATCAGGGCTTCAAGGCTGGCTCCGTCGAAGCGATCGCCCGGAAACACGAACTTCACCCCGTTGATCGCTCCCGCAAAGGGCAGCCCCCACGCAGTCGCATGATAGAGGGACTGACACGGCATGACGACGTCGAACGCGGAGAAGCCAAGAGCTCCGCTCAGCCCTGCGGCAAACGCGTGCAGCACAACGGACCGGTGACTGTAAAGCACGCCCTTCGGATCACCGGTCGTGCCTGACGTATAGCAGAGGAACGCGGCCGTGTTCTCATCCAGCACCGGCCAGTCGACGCTGTCCTCCCGGCCGGAGATCAAGGTCTCATAACATTCGTAGCCGGGGAGAGCGCGTTCCGGATCGCTGAGCATGATCACCGTCTCGACCGTAGCGAGGCGGCTCGCGATGCGTTCGTAGACGTCGACCAGGTTGCGATCGAGCAGCAGGACCCGGCTCGCCGCATGATTGATCGTATAGATCAGGTGCTCGTCGGGTAGGCGCGGGTTCGCGGTATGAAGCACCAGCCCAATCCCCGGGGCGGCGTAGAAGAGCTCGAAGTGGCGGTGGGTGTTCCACGCCAAGGTGGAAACCCGGTCTCCGGCGCAGAGCCCCTGGCCGAACAGCATGTGGGCTGCCTGAGAGACGCGCTGCAAGGTCCCGGCATAATCGCTGCGCCAGATCGGCTCATCGATGCCCTTGGAGACGATCTCCTGGCCGGCATGTGCGGCTGCGGCGTAACGCAGGATATCGATGATCGCCAAAGGACGACCTTGCATCAATCCGAGCACGGCCCCGCTCCCTCAACTACCAGCGCGCTGGAGGAACGGGATCACCACTTCGACGAACCGCTCGCGCTTCTCGATCTGGGTCCAGTGGCCGCAGTTGGCGAACACATGAAGTTCGCTGTTTGGAATGACTTTGTGGAAGGCGATCGAGCGATCGACAGGTACAATCACATCTTCGCGCCCATGAATGATCAGCACAGGCTGCGTCATTTCGCGCAGCGCTTCATCGCTCGTGGCAAGCTCTTGCAGCCACCGCTGGCGAGGTTCCGGGAACAGACTGGAATACTTTTCATGCGCTCCGGGCCGGATGCTCGCCTCGTACCGTGAGCGGACGATCTCCTCCTTCACCAACGATGGGTCGTGTGCGAAGGTGCGCATCAGCTCGCGCATGCTCTCCATGCTTGGTTGGTAGCCCCACACATCCTCCAGACCCTGAGTCATCTGGAACTCGGTCCGCCCGGCGGAGCCCATCAACACGATGCCGGCAATGCGCTCGGCATGCCGCGTCGCAACCGCCAGGGCCAAGGCGCCACCGTACGAATTGCCGATCACGTGCGCCTTGGCGATGCCAAGCGCGTCCATGAAGCCGACGAGGTGTGCCACCCACCGGTCCATGTTGAACCCGCTGATATCGTCTGGAAAGTCGGTGTAGCCGAAACCCAGGGTATCCGGAGCGTAGCATTTGAACCGTTCGGCGAAGTCGGGGATCACTCCGCGCCAATTGGCGAAAGCCGTGACCCCGGGGCCTGAACCGTGGATCAGGATCAACGGATCGCCCGAGCCGGCTACAATGTAGTTGGTGTTGACGCCACCCACGTTAACAGTCTGCCCGATCTCGGGATTGCTGCTCATCTCTGCTTCTCCCTTTATCCAGCGGTATTGACGCTTCGGCTCCAGATCTACTCGTCGGTCAGACCGAGTATATGTCGAGAGGACATGGAATCTTGTCGTTCATGACTATGATGTGCCGCTTGGCTATTTTGAGGCCATCATCGGTGAGCCTCAGGACATGCTTCTGCGTACCGAAGAACTGGTACGTCGCCTCGAGGCGATAGCTGAACGCGGACCAGCTCGAACCGACTACGATGTCGCCGTCGGCGCCTTGCTCGAAGTGTCCGCAGCTGACCAGGTGCGCGGTGCGAGGGAGCGGGATCGAGGCGAGCGACTGACCTGTGCGGATCCGGTAGACCCGATCTTCAAGTCCCGCCCGGCTCCCGTAGTAGATGAGCGAGATTTGCTCCATCGGGTTTGACCCCAACGAGCCATCCTCCAAATAGCACGGCAACCAGTACTCCGCTTCCGGCAGGTAAAGAGCGAGCCACGCGTCCCAGTCCTGCTGATCCAGCAGCCAGCCTTCGCGGGCCACCAAAGCCGCTGCTTCATTGAACAGCGCTTCAGGCATTCAACGTCTCCCTTGGTGAGAGCGCCGCTTCGCCCATCCCTCTCAGCAGGAGGTCCTGCCAATGGTGATGCTGGTTCAGGTAGATCGCCTCGTCCTGCAGCTGGGTGCCGGAGAAGCGAGGCCGGATCCCCAACTCGGCCGCCCGCTCGTCTCCGCCCTCAATGACGTTTTGCGAGCCGCGCGACACATCGCTCCACTCGAGGTTGGAAGCGTGGAACCCTCGCTGACTGGCGTTGAAGGCCGCGACATCGTCCGGCGTTGCCATGCCGCTGGCGTTGAAGAAATCCTCGTACTGGCGGATCCTGTTGGCGCGCTCTTCAGGCGAGTCGCTCTTCGGCGCAAAGCAAAGCGTCCTAATTTCTGTCTTCCCGGTCGAAAGCGGATGGATGATGCGGATCTGGCTGCTCATCTGATCCATCAGGAACACGTTCGGATACAGGCACAGGTTCCGCCAGCAGTTGATCATCCACCAGCCCTTCGCGCTGCCAGAGCGATCGGTGATTTCCGCTTGGTGGTTCCAGGTGGCGCGCACCTCGGGGTTGGGAGACTGGTTCCACAACACGACGTGGCCATTCCGAAAAGCGTAGAACCCACCCGGGAACTTGGAGAAACTCGCAACATCCATCGGTTTGACACGGGCATTGGCACCGTCGAGCTGGGCGCGGTTCTTCGTCGTAGCCACATAATTGCCGTGGATTGTGTTGACGTGATATCCATCGACGCCGTTCTCGGTCTGAAGCTTCCAGTTTCCTTCGAAAGTGTACGCCTGGGGTCCTGGGATTATTTCGATTTCGCCGTTGGGGTCTTGCTCCACGATCATGTCGATGAACACTTTCGCCTCGTCGAGATGATCTTCCAAGCTCACCACATCAGCCGACAAGCTCCCAAAAATGAAGCCGCGGTAGCTCTCGACATGGGCGACGGGCATCAAGTCCAGGTCAGCTTTTCTGAAGCCGTCGCCATAGCCGGCGACCGGAGAATCGCCGAACGCCAGCAACTTCCCCGATGAACTGAAGGTCCAAGAGTGGAACGGACAGGTGTGCCGCCGGGCGTTCCCGCATTTCGCGATTTGAAGTTCGGTGCCGCGATGCGTGCAGCTGTTCAGGAAGCCGACGACATCCCCCTCGCCGGTGCGGGTGATGATCACCGGCTGGCGCCCGATGCGCGTGGTGAAAAAGTCGTGGTGGTTGGGAATCTGAGCTTCGTGGCCGAGGAACACCCAGTTCTGCTCGAAAATATGCTTCATCTCGAGCTCGAAGAGCTGGTCGTCCGTGAACGCGGACCTGCGAACTCTGAAGAGCCCGCCTTCGTGGTCCTCAGACAGCATTCCGGTGATTGTGTCTCGGGTGATGGGCATCGTCTTCCCCACGCATCGTGTTCAACTGACATGCCAGAATGCTAGAACGGTGTAAACCCTCTCGACGAATGATCCGAAATTCTCGTGTCAGGCGTTCGCGAGATCAGCCGTCTGACGGATCCGTGTACTTCGCGGTCGTCTCGTCGAACCGGGCGCCTCGGCTCGCCTTCATCTTCGGGAGCCAATAGGGCAGCTTGGTCATCATTCCGCCGTCGACGACCAAGGTCTGGCCGGTGATCATCATGGATTCCGCCGAAGCAAAGAAGACAATCGCATTGGCGACGTCGATGGCTTCGGCGAGCCGCGGCAGGGGCGTTTCCGAGGCGAACAGCTCGAACATTTCGCGGCCCATGGTCTTGCGGCCACGCGGCGTCAGGATGGCCCCTGGCACGACCGCATTGCAGCGGACGTTGTCACGGCCGTAGGTCGCGGCCACCTCGCGGGTGAGCTGGTTCACGCCGGCCTTGGCGGCGGAATAGGCTGTCAGATCAACCGTGGCGTCGAACGACGAGGCGGAAGACACGTTGACGATACTTCCGCCGCCACCACGGATCATGGGCGGCAGGCTGTATTTGCAAGCCAACATCGTGCTCGTCAGGTGGCCGGCGAGCGTCAAGTTCCACATCTCCGTGGTCATATCGACGACTTCGCAGTCCGGCGCGATCGAGCGCGGTATGCCCGCACTGTTCACAAGGATGTCGAGCCGGCCGTATTGGCCTACGGCAAATTCAACCACTCCGCGGATCTGATCTTCTGCGAGGATGTCGGTGCGCCAGAATGCGGCAGTCGCCCCGCTAGCGGCGAGATCGCCTACGATCGCCTCGCCGCGCTCGGCATCCACGTCGGCAATCACCGTTCGCGCGCCCAACTCACAGAGGCGACGAACCGTCGCTTCGCCGATACCCGAGCTGCCGCCCGTGACGATCGCGACTTTTCCCTCCAGACCGTTCACCGCGGCCACCTCGCCCCGGCGACCTTACAGCTGAACATCAAGGCCGATCCCGGTCGCCTCGGGGCCGTGGCCAAAGACATCCAGGTGGTGATACGAACGTTGCGGTTCCGGCTTGCAGCCACCCCAGCCCAGTTCCATCAACCAGCCCGAAGGCGTCGCCGAGTAGAACGTGAGCGCCTTGTCGTTGGCATGCTTGCCCAACTGCAGGGCGACTGGGATCTGGCGCTTTCTGATGATGTCGTGCGACGCCCCAAGGTCGTCGATCGACTTGTATTCGAGCATCATGTGGTTCAGCAGCTTCCCGTCCGAGGGCACTCCGAACGCGATCGAATGCTGCCGGTCGTTACAGTGCATGAAGAACGGCTTGATCACGCCGCCTGGGGTGCCGAGATGATATTCGATCGAGCCGGACAGCCCCAGCATACGGTAGAAATCGTAGGTGGCCCGCATGTCTGTGGACGCGATCAGACAGTGTCCAAGTCCGGCATTTTGCGTGACGAAACCGTCGTGCATCCGGCGCCCCGGGTAGAACGGGAAATGCGTATCGACGCGCGGGCCATAGAAGATCTCGACGGGAACGCCGGCCGGATCCTTCAACTTCAAATGCCCGAGAACGCTGCGCTCCTCGTTCTCTTCCAAGGTGGCGACAGTGTAGTCGATACCGTTGGCCGAGAGGAGCTCCTCCATTTCGCGAAGCTCAGGCTCGCCGGCCACGCGCCAGCCCATGTAGGCGAGGTCGTCGCCCTCGCCCACGTGAACGACGAAGCGATGGTGCCAGTTGTCCATGCGCAAGTAGAATCGATCACCCTCGCCTTCGTCGTGCACCTCCAGCCCGACGCATTGCGCCGCGTAGTCCTTCCAGGCAGCCCCGTCGGACACCGTAAGGCCCATGTACCCGAGCTCAGTTACCGCAACCATGCATCCCATCCTTCGTGAATCTGGCGTTCAAGTCGAAGGTCTGCAGGTAACATGTCAGCATGCCACATGCAAATGCTTGCAGGCGTCGCTGCCACGGTCGTGGCCAGCTGAACCGTGGCAGCGCCGAAGCTAGTCGAAGACCAGGGCGGGTTTTCCGAGAATGTGGCTGCGCATGAGGGCCGCCGCGCCCTCCTTGTCACCCGCGGCAATCAGGTCGGCGATCTTCGTACGCTCCTGATTTAACACGTTGGCAATCTTGGGGGCGAGGCTGGAGATGCCTTGCCAAAGGTAAAAGCTTGCCAGGTTTCGCATGCCGCTGAACTGGCCCTCGAGCATCGGCGCCTTTGCCATTGCCCATATCTGCTCATGGAACGCATCGATATAGCGGATATAAGCCGCTCGCGCCGGCACCGCGCCGAGGTCTTTGACCGGTGGCGGCTTGATCGCGCGCAGCTGCCCAACTCCAACCTTCGTCTTGCGCTCTACGGCCAGTTCGACGGCGGTCGCTTCGATGGCGCTGTGGATGCGGAAAAAATCGAAAATCTCTTCCTTGGAAGGCTTCACGACCCGGCAACCGACCTGGGGCAGTACCTCCACGTAACCCGACGCACGCAAGTGTCCTATAGCCGCGCTGACGGGCTGACGGCTGACTTCAAAGGTTTCGGCGAGCATGTTGAAGGATAGGTTTTCGCCAGCCTTGTAGTAGCCCATGATGAGGCGGCGCTCGAGTTCGGCGACGATTTCTCCCGCCTTGCCCGTAGGAATGTTCATGTTCCTGCGATTTCCGTTCCGCCTCTCCGCGGCGGACTCCTGAATCAGGGCATCAAGGCCATCGTCCATCTAGATCTCCAGTATAGTCCCGGTGCGTGAACCTGATCGTTGGTGGTCCCGAGCATAGCACGTCATCTGCACGTCGGCCCTTATCCGGTCCCAGGATCACCGCCCGCACGATTCCATCCCACCATCGCACGGGATAACAGCGCCGTGCACGAAGGAAGAAGCGCGCGAAGCCAGAAAGAGGCACAGGCCGCCAATATCCTCTGGCTTGCCAAGACGACGCAAAGGGACACTCTCGATCACCTTTGCCTCGACTCCTTCCAGCACGCCGCGGGTCATGTCGGTAGCAAAGAAGCCAGGCGCAACCGCATTAACGCGAATGTTCCTCGGGCCAAGCTTGGCTGCCAGATGCCGGGTCAGCATGATCAGTCCGGCCTTGGAGGCGGAATAGGCAAAGCTGTCGAACGGCGGCGGAGAAAGTCCGTCCACAGAGGCGATGTTGATAACGCTTGCGCCGGCCGCCGAACTTTCCAGCGCCGGGAGCAGCGCCTGCACCAGAAAGAACGGGGCTTTGAGGTTGATGTTGAGGGTTTTATCCCAGCCGGCTTCGGGAAACTCCCCCAGCGGAGCGCCCCAAGTGGCGCCGGCGTTGTTGACGAGCACGTCGAGCGTGCCGAACCTGTCGACGACGGCGTCGGCAAGCCGCTCGATTTCGCCTACTTGCGACAGATCGGCAGGGACGGAAAGGCAGTCCCCGAACTTCGCCAGCTTCGCTGCGAACTGGTTGCAGTCGGCCGCCTTGCGCGAGGCGATCATCACGCGCGCGCCATTCTCGACGAAGCTGCGGGCGATCATCGCGCCGATCCCTCGCGCACCGCCGGTGACGAGCACGGATTTCCCGCTTACTTCAAAAAGCCCGCTCATGCTTGCCCTGCCGATCCGCCACGCACCGTACTAGCTTACAAACCCTCTCGTCCGTACTTATCCGGCACCGGCGTCCATCTGCGCCAGCTCTTCCTGGTAACCAGGGTAGGAATCCTTGAAGCTGGCGACATTGAGCACCATGGACGCCAGTACCTCCGTTCCACCGGGGAGGAACACATCTGAGCGTACCCAGCAGCTTTCGGTGCGCTTGCTTGCCGATAGACCGATCAGAGTGCGTTCGATCTCGTAGTCGGTGTCCGGCAGCAGTGGGCCACGCCGAAGCCTGATTTCCTGATCCACGAACAAATCGACGGTCGGCTTCTCGGGCAGCCAGGGGTCACTCTCCGCAACGTGATGGACCAGCACGCTGATCATCTCGATGGGCAGGATCGGGCCTCCCCAGGGCGTTTGGGCGCCCTGCTCGTACCAGGGGCTCGGCTCGGTGATGTGGGTCAGCTTTTCGCGCAGGGTGAATGGATAAAGCGCCCCCATCGTCCGATCGTACCCCAACGACGCTCTCACCCGGGAGCGCTGCATTCCCAGGCTGACGTTCCGGAAGATCACCCGGCGGGGATCTGCCAAGAGCAGGCCGCGAAGCTTCTGCTCCAGGGGCGTCGGCTCGCTTTCGCTGCCCACCATCGCGGTGCCGCGTAGGACCTCCGTGCCGTCTTCCTTGGTCATCCAGACGGCCAGCTGCGTCTCGCCAGCAGCAGGCTTCGCCATGAACGCCTTGACCTTCTCGCCTTCGAGCACCGCCGCCTTGTAGCTCACGGAAAGGCCGCCCTCCGATAGCCAGCGGTCACCCCAAACGTGGCAACACAACGGGGCGAACTGGCTGAAGTGGGTCGGCCCCTCGATCGGAGCGGCCGCGAAGCCCATCTGCCGGGCCGTTGCGTCATCGTGAACCGAAGCATGACCGCCGTAAGTCTGTTCGGACAGCAAGTTGCGCGGGTCGCGCCAAGGTCCGGAGAACGCATCTTCGGTTTCGTCGACAGTGGATGCGAATGCCTTGGTCATCATACCAGCCCCTTCTGCAGTGCGCGTGGCGGCGTTAGATCGAGTTTCGGGTCCGGCTCTGTCCCAACCAGAGTCTGGCTCTGCGCGAGCGCCTTGTTCTTGATGTGGCCAAAACCCGCGATCGCTTCCGGTTTGCGCGCGAGGTCCGTGGCCGCGGCCAGTCCGAGCCATCCGAGGCGCTCGCAAAGCTCCGTGATTTGCTGCTCATAAGCATCAGCCAGCCCGCGCTCGATCTTGCGTTCCGCCTGATACCCGAAGGGGTCGCACGGCGTGCCCCGCAGCCACTTCAGCTTCGCCAAGACCTTGAGGGCAGAAAACATCCAAGGCCCGAAGTTGCGCTTGCGCGGTATGCCCGAGGCGCGGTCGCGGCGCGCCAAGAGTGGGGGAGCCATGCTGAACTCGAGCCGGAAATCGCCTTCAAACTGTTCCTTGATGCGGCTTTCAAACCGGCCGTCCGTGTAGAGCCGGGCCACCTCATATTCGTCCTTGTAGGCCAGAAGCCGGTGAAAGTTCCAAGCGACCGCGCGCGTGAAGTTGGCGGCTTCTCCGGCAATCGCCATTTCGGCCGAGCGGGCTCTCTCCACCAGGGCAAGGTAGCGGTCGGCGTAGCTCCGGTCCTGATAGGCCACGAGCTCAGCCTCACGCTGGCTGATCAAGTCGTCTAGGCCGGCGACCGCGTCGCCGCGGGGTTCACGGCCGCCGCCGGCTGCTCGGTCGACCGCAGCCATGTCGTGAGCCGCCAAGCGTCCCCAAGCGAACGCATCGAGGCTGCCCCGAACGGCCACGCCGTTGAGCTCGATGGCGCGGCGGATCGCCTCTCCGGACAACGGTATCCAGCCGCGCTGCCACGCGAAGCCCATGAGGAACAGGTTACTCGAGATCGAGTCTCCCATGAGGCGGGTCGCCAAGTCCGTGGCGCGGGGGAAGTCGCTGTCGGTCCGGGTCAGGCTTCTCACCCTGCGACGCTCCGCCTCGGCCGAGAGGTCGATCGCGCCGTTGGCGACGAAGGCCGAGGTGGGTGACACGTTGTCGTTGACCACCGCGCGTGTCCGGGCGGGCGACAGCCGGCTCGCCAGATCGTCGCCGGCAGCGACGACCATGTCGCAGGCGAGGAGGAGGTCGGCGGCGCCAACGCCGATGCTGGTCGCGCCGAGCAAGGCTTTGTCTTTCGCGATCCGCACATGGCTGGCGACCCCGCCGTTCTTCTGAGCGAGCCCGGTGTTGTCGAGCACCGTGACGTATTTCCCGTCGAGGTGAGCCGCCATTCCGAGCAGCGCGCCGATGGTGATGACGCCCGTCCCGCCGATCCCGGTGACCAGGATGTTGAACACTTGATCGCCGCTCCACATCGTGGGCTCGGGAAGTTCCTCCCGCAGCACGTCGGCCGGCGACATCGCGGCTTGGCGCCGCGGCGTGCCGCCATGCACTTTGACGAAGCTGGGGCAGAACCCTTCGATGCAGCTGATGTCGGTGTTGCATTCGGACTGGTCGATGCGGCGCTTGCGGCCGAATTCGGTCTCGAGCGGCTTCACCGCAATGCAGTTCGACTTGACCGAGCAATCGCCGCAGCCCTCGCAGACCAGGTCGTTGATGAACACACGAGTGGGCGCAGCCGGCAGGTTCGACCGTTTGCTCCTGCGGCGCTTTTCCGCGGCGCAAGTCTGATCGTAGACCAGGACCGTCAGCCCGCCGATGGAGCGCAGTTCCTTCTGAACTTCCTCGAGCTCGTCGCGGTGATGCACGGTCGTGTTGGGCGGAAAGGCCTGACCGCTGTGCTTCGCCGGGTCATCGGTGACGATGGCGATGCGCTTGGCGCCTTCGGCCGCCACCTGCTCGGCGATGATCGGTACCGTCATCGGCCCGTCGTGATCCTGTCCGCCGGTCATCGCTACGGCATCGTTGAACAGTATCTTGTAGGTGATGTTGACCCCGGCCGCGGCTGCGGCCCTGATCGCCAGCAGGCCGGAATGGAAATAGGTGCCGTCGCCGAGGTTCTGGAAGACGTGCGGCTCATCGGTGAACGGTGCCTGTCCGATCCACGCGGCCCCCTCTCCTCCCATCTGCGTGATGAACGACGTGCGCCGGTCGGCGATCGAATAGGCCATGCCATGGCACCCGATCCCCGCCATCGCCCGGCTGCCTTCCGGCACCTTGGTGGAAATGTTGTGGGGGCAGCCGGAACAGAAGAACGGCGCGCGGGCGAGGTGACCGTCCCCTGCCTCGGGGCGACCCACCGCCTCGAGACCAGCGATCCTGGCGGCAAGGTCGGAGACATCCTGGCCCATCCGGGCCAGCCTGCCGACCACCGCGCGGGCGACCAGCAGCGGATCGAGCTCGCCCGTATCGGGCAACAGCTCATGCCCCGTCTCGTCCCGTTTTCCGACCAGCCTGGGGCGATGGCTGCGGTTGACCAGCAGCGTCGCCAGTTGGGTTTCGACGAACGCTTGCTTCTCCTCGACGACGAAGACCTCGTCCGCGTCGCCGATGAAGCTGAGCACCCCATCCGGCTCCAAGGGCCACGACATGCCCACTTTGTACAGCGCCAAGCCGCGCGCCATCGCGCTTTCGGTGTCGATCCCCAGGTCGGCGAAGGCCTGCAGCAGGTCGTTGTAGGCCTTGCCGGTACTGACGATCGCCAGTCGCGGGTTTTCTGACCGGAAGACGAGGCGATCGATCGGGTTGGCCGCGGCGAAGGCGCGAACGGCCTCCATTCGCGGTCCATGCAGCCGGCTCTCCATGGCCAGCGGCGTATCGGGCCAGCGGATGCCGAGTCCGGCGTTGGGCAGGCCCTGGGCACCCGGAAGATCCAGTTGGTCCTCCAGCTCAGCGAAATCGACCACCGCGCTGCTCTCGACCACCTCGGTGGTGGCCTTGAGACCGACCCAGCAACCTGAGTAGCGTGACAGGGCGAAGCCGTGCAGGCCGAACGCCAGGAGTTCCTGCACGCTCGCCGGATTCAACACCGGAATCATCGCGGCCGCCATCATCGGCTCGCTCTGGTGCGGCAGCGTGGAGGACTTGCAGGCGTGATCGTCACCCATCACGGCAACCACTCCGCCGAACTCGGAGGTGCCGGCTGCATTGGCGTGCTTCAGCACATCCATGCTGCGGTCGACGCCGGGGCCTTTGCCATACCAGATCCCGAACACGCCCTGGACATTCGCTTCGGGCGTCAGGACCACCTGCTGCGTGCCCCACAAGCTGGTTGCGGCGATGTCCTCGTTCACGCCGGGCACGAAGTGAACCTGGTGCTCCGAAAGGTGCTGCTTGGCCTTGCGCAAGGCGTCGTCGTATTGCCCGAGCGGAGAGCCGCGGTATCCGGAAATGAAGCCGGCCGTGTTCAGGCCGGCTCGGCGATCCCGTTCCCGCTGCAGCATCGGCAGGCGCACGAGGGCCTGGATCCCGGTCATGAAGGCCGAGCCATCTAGCCGAGTGTACTTGTCGTCTAGTTCAACCTGTCTCATGTGTGTGCTCCGGGCCGGAACGTCGTGCCCATGTTTGGCGCCCCTGCGGTCACAGCCAGTGGCCAGGCGTATCGAGGACAGTGCGGTCGCACTCGCCGATCCGGGCGAGCACCGCCCTGGCTTTCGGCAGCTCCCACTTGAGGAAGTACCGCGCCGCGGCCCGCTTGCCGTCGTAGAAGTCGCCGGCCTTTCCGTGCGCGGCGATCAGCTGCTCCAGCCAGATCCATCCGATCACCAAGTGGCCGAACGTCTCGAGGTAAGGCGAGGCATTGGCCAAGACCGCCTCTGCTGGATCGAGTCGGTGCAGCTGGCGCGTCACCGCCACCACCTCGCCCAGGAGATCCTCGACCTGTTCGGCGTGATCGGCGATCTCATCGCCGAGAGCGCTCGCTCGATCGCAGCTAGTCCTAACCTCAGCCGCGAAGATATCCAGCGCTGCGCCGCTGGCCATCGTCACTTTGCGGCCGAGCAGGTCCAGCGCCTGGATACCATGCGTTCCTTCGTGAATGGCGTTCAGGCGATTGTCCCGGTAGAACTGCTCGACCGGAAAGTCGCGGGTGTAGCCGTACCCCCCATGCACCTGGATCGCGAGACTGTTGGCGAGGAGGCAAAACTCGGACGGCCAGCTTTTGGCCACTGGCGTGAGCAGGTCGAGCAGGAGCACCTTGGCGTCCCGCTCCTCGGCAAGCTCGCTGCAGCGCATCTGGTCGACCAGTCGGGCGCAATAAAGATTGAGCGCCAGCGCTCCTTCCACGTAGGCCTTCTGGATCAACAGCATGCGCCGGACATCGGGGTGTTCGATAATCGGCACCGGAGCGCTGCCGGGATCCCGCTGGCCGGCCAAGCGGCCTTGCAGCCGGGTACGAGCGTAATCGGCCGAGTGGAGGAACCCGGTGTAACCGATGGCGGCGGCGCTCATGCCGACGCCAATCCGGGCCTCGTTCATCATCGTGAACATTAGCGAGAGGCCCTGCCCCTCCGATCCGACGAGATAGCCGATCGCTCCGGCCTCGCCGTCGGGCGTAAATGCCCCTTCACCAAAATTCAGCGCCGCGTTCACCGTGCCGCGCTGCCCCATCTTGTGGTTGAGAGCCGCGACGACCACGTCGTTTCGGACCTTCGATCCGGTGCTGGGCTCGACGTCTCGCGGGACGAGGAACAGCGACAGCCCCTTGGTCCCAGGCGCCGCTCCGCGGACGCGGGCGAGGACCAGGTGCGTGATCGAGGTCGCCAAGGCGTGATCGGCACCCGAAATCCACATCTTGTTGCCGAACAGGCGGTAGCGTCCGGTCCCGTCGGGCACCGCCGTGGTGGCGATGTCCCCGAGCGACGATCCGGCCTGAGGCTCCGACAGGCACATCGTGCCGAAGGTCTCGCCCGCCAGGAGCGGCTTGGCGAATTTATCGATCTGCTCAGGCGAGCCATGAGTGATGAGCAAATTCGCCGCCGCGGCACTCAGGAGACCGTATCCCGAGATCGCGGGGCTCGCGGCCTGGAGCCACGCGAACGCGGCCCGGTCGATCACGAACGGGAGTTGTCCGCCGCCAATCTCCGCCGGCTGGGATGCCGACAGGAGGCCCGTCTCAGCGAACGCGGCCAGGGCTTCGGCCGTTTCGACCGGGAGGACGACCTCGCCACCATCGCTCAGCTTCGGCTCATCCCGGTCGGCAATCCGATTGGCGGGGAGGAAGTGTTGCTCGGCCAGCTTCTCCGCCAGGTCCATAACCGCGACCAGTGTCTCGCGGTCGTGCTCCGAATACCGGGGCGCCGACAGCAGGTCCTCGACCGCGAGCCATTCGAACAGAACGAAATCGAGATCGCGGCGCGACAGAATCAATGACATGGCATGTGTCTCCCCGCTTGCCGCGGTCGGCGGGGCCACACACGCTTACGGGCGCGCGGCACTCGTCATTTTCACTAGCGTCTGACATGTTAGTATGCAAGTCTGATGTTGGCTTGGAGATGCCGCAGGCGCTAAAAGGAGGCCGAAATGGATTTGGGGATCGCGGGCCGGCGGGCGATCGTGTGTGGTGCCAGCCGAGGCCTGGGCCGTGCGGTGGCAGGGGCCTTGGCTGAGGCCGGGGCCGAACTCGTGATCAACGCTCGCGGCGCCGATGAGCTGGAAACCGCCGCCGAAGATCTGCGTCGCCGATATGGCTGCGCAGTCCATACCTTGGCTGGCGATCTCACCACCGAGGCAGGCTGCGCGAAACTGAAGGAAGCGCATCCAGACGCCGACATCCTGATCAACAACGCCGGTGGCCCGCCCGCAGGGGACTGGCGCGATCTCAGCCGTGACGACTGGAACAACGCGGCGAATCGCAACATGATCGGTCCGATCTTCCTGATGCGGGCCTATCTGGACGGAATGGCCGAACGGCGCTTCGGCAGGGTGGTCAACATCACCTCGATCGTCGTCAAAATGCCGAAGGAGATGCTGGAGCTATCCGTGGCAGCCCGGCTTGGCCTAACCGGTGCGGTCAAGAGCATCGCGCGGACCGTCGCGGGCAGCAACGTGACGATCAACAACGTGCTGCCTGAGCTTTTCGACACCGACCGTCTGCGTCAGAATTTGACCACGATCGGCAAGAAGCACGGGCGCAGCCTTGACGACGAAATCGTAGCCCATCTGGAAAAGACGCCCGCCGGACGCCTGGGGCGCCCTGAAGAACTTGGCGCGACCTGTGCCTTTCTCTGCAGCCAGCACGCCGGCTTTATCACCGGGCAGTCGATCCTCATGGATGGAGGTTTCTACCCCGGCCTGTTCTGATCGTAGCCCGGGTCCGACCGATCGCCGAATGGCTCTGCGGCGGCAAGATCACTGCGGCACGAAAGCCGCCGACCGACTGTGCTTTAGTGGAGGCGCGATTCCGTAACCTGCCGCCACGCGAGTTCCGCCAACTCGGGGAACAGTTCGGCACGCTGCTGCGCCTGGGCCGAGGAAGCAGTTCCCCTGAGGACGCGCCCCTTGATGCCGTGGAAGATGGCCGCCAGGCGGAAGAAGTTGAAGGCCATGTAGAACTCGTACGACGGAATGGACGATCGCCCGGTCCGTTCGCAATAGGAACGCACGTAGTCCTCCTCCAACGGAATCCCGAGAGAACGCACGTCCGCCCCCGCCAAGCCCGCCACTATGTGGGGAGGCATGCGGTACATCATCGCGTGATAGCAGAAGTCGGCTACGGGGCTGCCGAGCGTGGAGAGCTCCCAGTCCAGAACGGCGATGACTCGCGGTTCCGCCGGATGGAAAACCACGTTGTCGATTCGGTAGTCCCCGTGGATCAGGGTCACCTTGTTATCGTCGTGCGGGATATTGTCCGGCAGCCAGGTGATCAGCCGATCCATGTTCGGGTCACGCCCTGCCGCTGAGTCCTCAAGGTACTGCTTCGACCAGCGCCCGACTTGGCGGACCAGATAGTTTTCGGAAGATCCGTAATCGTCCAGGCCGGCCCTTCGGTGATCGACATTGTGCAGCCGTGCCATGACTTCGTTCATGGAATCGAAGTACCGATGCCGTTCTGCTTTCGCGACCTCCGCGATCGTGCAGTCCCAGAATATGCGCCCTTCCACCAGTTCCATGACATAAAACGGTGAGCCGATGATCGCGGGGTCGTCGCAGAGCGCATAGACTTCTGGGACCGGGAAACCTTCGCCCCCCAGTGCCGAAATGACCCTGGCCTCGCGTTCGATCGCGTGCGCCCCTTTGACCAAGGTCCCGATGGGTTTTCTTCGCAGGACATAGTCGCGTGCGGGGGTTTCCAACCTGTAGGTCGGGTTGGACTGACCACCCGGAAATCGCTCAACGCGAAGGGGACCGCCAAAGCCAGCGACGGTTTTTTCCATCCAGCCGATCAGCAGACTCGTATCGAAGTTCGCTTCTGAACCGGTGCCGCGGTGGAGACGAATGGAAGCGTCGGTCACTTGCCGCCGCCTTGCAGGTGCTCGCGCTTGATCTTCTTGGCCAAGGACCATTTGTGCACCTCGGTCGGGCCATCGTAGATGCGAAAGGCCCGGATTTCGCGGAATACCTGCTGGACGATGGTGTCGTCGGTCACGCCCCGCCCCCCCATCACCTGGACGCAGCGATCGGCCACGCGCATCAGCGCCTCGGAGACGGCAACCTTTGCGATCGAGCTCTCGGCCACGCCCAATGCGCCGGTGTCCAGGATATCGGCTGCCCAATCGATCGTGAGGCGGGCCTGCGTGAGCTCGATCAAGTTGTCGGCGAGCATGAAGCCGACGCCTTCGTGATCGATCAGCAGCTTGCCGAAGGCCTCGCGGGAACAGGCATAAGCCGTGGCAATCTCATGGGCGCGGATACAAGCGCCGAGCCAACGCATGCAATGGGACAACCGCGCGGGCGCCAGGCGCTGCTGGGCGTACTGGAAGCCTTCGCCCGGCCGGCCGAGCATTTCCGACTGGGGCACCCGGAGGTTCTCGATCGCAACCACGGCGTGCCCCCCCGGCATGGCGCTGTCGATGGTGTTCAAGATGCGTTCGATGCGGATCGCGGGATTGGGCAAGTCGACCAGGAACATGGCGGCGCCTTCCGGAGCCTTGGCCATGACGATGGCCACTTGCGCCCCCGCTGCTCCGGTGGCGAACGTCTTCCTCCCATTGATGACCCAGTCGTCGCCCTCTGGCTCGCACAGGGTTTTCATCATCGACGGATCGGATCCCGCGCCGCCGTCTTCGGCAGGCTCGGTCATGAGGAACGCCGAGCGGGCGCGACCGGATACCAGCGGGTCGAGGAAGCGGGTCTTCTGTTCCGCGCTCGCCACCTTGCCCAGCAAGTACATGTTGCCTTCGTCCGGCGACATCGTGTTGCAGGCGATCGGGCCAAGCGGGGACAATCCGCTCTTGACCAGAATCTCGGCCGTATCGCGTTGCGACAGGTGCGTGCCGTCGGGCCGTATGTGCGGCGTCAGGACACCGGCTTCGCGGGCCTTGTCCCGCAATTCCTGAACCAGTTCATCAGATGGGCCGTGGGGCCCACAACGCGGATCCTTTTCGAACGGAACCACGCTCTCGCGAACGAAGCGCTCGACGGAAAGCGAGAGTTGTTCGATAGATCCGTCACGTCGCGGCGCGATTGCTGGGACAGTTTCAAGCATCTGGTTTCCTTCGGCTTTCAGCGCCCGCAGACGTGTCGAGGTGCTTCGCTCGCCTGCTCGGCAGCCCCGAGCCTTAGAGCGGAATGTTCCCATGCTTCTTGCGCCGGCTCTCGACCTGCTTGTTGCGCAGCTTGCGCAAGCCGAGAGCGATCCGCCGGCGCGTTGAATGGGGGTGGATGACCTCGTCGATGAACCCCTTCGAGGCGGCCACGAAGGGGTTTGCGAAGCGATCTTCGTACTCGCGGGTCCTCTCGGCGATGCCTGCCTCGGTCTCGCCCCGAAAGATGATCTCAACCGCGCCTTTCGCACCCATCACCGCGATCTCGGCCGTCGGCCAGGCGTAGTTGAGGTCGCAGCGCAGGTGCTTGGAAGCCATCACGATATAGGCCCCGCCATAAGCTTTCCGGGTGATGATAGTAATCTTGGGAACCGTCGCCTCGGCATAAGCAAACGCGAGCTTCGCGCCATGCTTGATGATCCCGTTGTGCTCTTGCGCCGTGCCCGGGAGAAACCCTGGCACGTCGACGAAGCTGACGATTGGGATGTTGAATGCGTCACAGAAGGCTACGAAACGCGCCGCTTTTTTTGACGCATTGATATCCAGCACACCCGCCATGACCAGCGGCTGGTTGGCCACTATTCCCACGGTGCGCCCTTCGACCCGGCCAAAGCCGCAGAGAATGTTGGCGGCATGCTTTGGCTGGATTTCGAAGAACTCCGCCTCATCGACAATGGTCTGGACCACCTCCCGCATGTCGTAGGGCTGCGTCGGCGACGATGGCACGATGGTATCGAGGCCGAAGTCCTTGCGATCCCAAGGATCGGCCGAGGGGCGGACAGGCGGCTGATCCCGATTGGATTGCGGAAGGTAGTCGACGAAATCCCGGACCCCGAGGAGGGCTTCTATGTCATCTCGAAAGGCAAGGTCGGCGACGGACGTCTTGGTCGTATGGGTGACCGCTCCTCCGAGTTGCTCCTGCGTCACCTGCTCGCCGGTGACCGTCTTGACCACGTCCGGGCCCGTGACGAACATGTAGGAGGAATCCTCCACCATGAAGATGAAGTCGGTCATCGCCGGCGAGTAGACCGCGCCGCCCGCGCATGGGCCCATGATGACCGAGATCTGAGGGATGACGCCGGAAGCGTCGACATTGCGCTGGAAAATCTCGCCATAGCCGGCAAGCGACGACACCCCCTCCTGGATGCGCGCGCCTCCTGAATCGTTCAAGCCGATCACAGGCGCACCAACCCGCATGGCCATGTCCATGATCTTGCAGATCTTCTGCGCCTGACGCTCGGACAAAGAGCCGCCGAATACAGTGAAGTCCTGGCTGAACACGTAGACCAGACGGCCGTTGATGGTCCCCGAGCCAGTGACGGCGCCGTCGCCCGGAATCACGTTCCGCTGCATATCGAAATCAACGCAGTTGTGCTCGACGTAAAGGTCCACCTCTTCGAAGCTGCCTTCGTCCAACAAGATGTGCAGGCGCTCGCGGGCGGTCAGCCGGCCCTTGGCATGATGTGCGTCGGTGCGGCGCTGACCGCCGCCCAACTCGGCGGCTGCCCGACGCCGCTCCATTTCCAGGATATTAGCTGACACTACCTGTTCACCGACCTTACTGCTTCTGTGTGGTGACGGCTCAATTCCCGCCCGAGCCAGCGAAACAGCGCCTCAGACGCGCTCGATGATGATGGCCGGAGCCATGCCGCCAGCAGCACACATGGTCACCAACCCGCGCTTCTTGTCCTGGCGCTCGAGCTCATCGAGCAAGGTTCCGATCAGGATTGCGCCGGTCGCTCCGATCGGATGGCCCAAGGCAATGGCGCCACCGTTCACGTTGACCTTTTTGCGATCCAGCCCGAGATCGCGGATGAACTTCTCGGCGACGACCGCGAAGGCTTCATTGATCTCCCAGAGGTCGATGTCGTCCACGGTGAGCCCGGCACGCTGCAGGACTTTTCGTGCCGCCGGCACCGGGGCGTTCAACATCAAGGTCGGATCGTCACCGACGTTCGCGGTGGCTACAATCCGGGCGCGCGGCTTCAGTCCGTGCTCCGAAGCATACTTCCCGGACGCAAGGAGAACACACGCGGCTCCATCCACTACGCCTGATGAATTCCCGGCGTGGTGCACATGCTTGATATCGAGATCGGGAAAACGCTTGTTGATGGCACCGCGGAAGGTATTTCCCTCGGCGTCGCAAGGAGCGTCGGCAAGCCCTGCGAACGAGGGCCTTAGCTCAGCCAGATCCTGCGCAGTCGTCTGCGGACGGGGAAATTCTTCTCTGTCCAGGACGAGGCGGCCATGTTCATCGTGTACAGGGACAACACTCCGGTCGAAGCGACCTTCCGCAATGGCGCGAGCTGCGCGAGATTGGCTTTCAAGCGCGAGGGCATCGAGGACCTCCCTGGTCATGCCCTCCATGCTCGCGATGGCATCGGCGCAAACGCCCTGGTGTGCCTGGGGGTGCGCCGCTTGAAGGCGCGCATTGCCGCTGTCGAGGCCGAGCATCGGGGCGCCACGGCTCACCTCCTCCTGCTGGTTCGCGATCGCATGGGACATCATCTCGGTGCCGCCCGCAATGACCAAGTCCTCCATTCCAGACATGATCTGCGCCGCCGCCAAGCTGACTGCGGTAATGCCGCCGCCGCAAAAGCGGTCGAGGGTCATTCCACTCACTTGATAGTCGTAACCGGCGTCGAGCACGGCCATGCGCGCGAGATCGCTGCCCTGCTTGCCCTTCTGAGACGATGTAGACCAGATCACGTCGTCCACGTCCGCCGTGTTCAGGTTGTGCCGCTGCGCGATCGCGGTGAGCACCGAAGCGGCCAGGTGTTGCGGATGCATATGGGCAAGCGCGCCCTTGCCTACCCTGCCAATCCCCCGCGGGGTGCGGACAGCGTCTATGATATAAGCTTCGGTCACCGATCTTCCTTCTAGCGCAGGCCTCGCAGGCAAGGGGTGGCTAGACGCCAGCGACTCGCCCAGCCAAGCAATGTCGCTGAAATTTGCACAGCGACCTACAAATATGTGCCGCAGCAATGCAGCCTTAGTCAAGGGGGTAAGCGGCCGGAGGGCATATGCACCGGAATAGAGGGTCAGGGCTGAGTTCCCAGCAGACCGCTACATGGCTAACCAATTTTTGCACTAAAGTGCGCTATTGTCCGCGCTCCGCGGACTGCAGACGTGTCAGCCGTCCTGCTGTGACCGCCCCGCTCGTTCGACCAGATCGAGCGCGACATCGACGATCATGTCTTCCTGCCCCCCGACCATCTTGCGCCTGCCGACTTCCGTCAGGATCGCGCGAGTATCGATCCCGAAGTCGGCGGAAGCCTTTTCGGCGTGCCGGAGAAAGCTCGAGTAGACGCCTGCGTAGCCAAGCGTCAGCGTCTCGCGGTCGACACGCACCGGGCGGTCCTGCAGAGGCCGCACGAGTTCCTCAGCCGCATCCATCAGCGCATAGAGGTCGCAGCCATGCTCCCAGCCGCATCGGTCGGCGGCAGCTATGAAGACTTCCAGCGGCGCATTCCCGGCCCCTGCCCCCATTCCCGCCAAGCTCGCATCGACTCTCGTCGCGCCGTTCTGGACCGCCACCATGCTGTTCGCCACACCCAGGCTGAGGTTGTGATGCGCATGCACGCCGCGCTGGGTTTCTGGCTTGAGCACCTTGTCGTATGCCTGCAGACGGGCTGCATACTCGTCCATGTTCATGGCCCCGCCGCTGTCAGTGACATAGACGCAATGCGCGCCGTAGCTTTCCATCAGAAGCGCTTGCTGGGCCAAAGCGTCGGGTGAGCTCATGTGGCTCATCATCAAAAAGCCGGACACGTCCATGCCGAGCCCTCGCGCAGCTTCGATGTGCTGTTTCGAGACGTCCGCCTCGGTGCAGTGGGTGGCTATACGGACCGAACGAACCCCCATCTCGTAGGCATGCTTCAGGTCGTGTACCGTTCCGATACCGGGGAGCAGCAGCGTGGTGAGCACCGAATGCTCCACCACCTCCGCGACGGCACCGATCCAATCCCAATCCGTGTGCGCGCCGAAGCCATAATTAAAGCTTGAGCCCTGGAGCCCGTCGCCGTGCGCGACCTCGATGGCATCGACGTTGGCCCGGTCCAGCGCCCGCGCAATCGTTCTGACATGATCGAGGCCATATTGGTGACGGATCGCATGCATCCCGTCCCGCAAAGTGACGTCTTGGATGTAAAGCTTGCCGCTTGGTGGCTGGGCGCTCATGCCGGCAGCCTCTCGGCGATTTTTTCGGCGGTTTTCAGGGCAGCCGAAGTCATGATGTCGAGATTGCCCGCATACTCCGGCAGGTAGTGGGCAGCGCCTTCCACCTCGAGGAAGACGGTCACCTTCAGACCAGTGAACGACTGGCCCATCTCCGGGATCAGAAGCGGCTGATTGTCGCCGATACTCTCGATCTGGACGGCTTGTTTCAGCCGGTATCCCGGCACGTAGGCCTGCACTTCGGCGACCATTCCCTCGATGCTGCGCCGGATCGCGCCCGGATCTGCGGGCTCGCACAGACAGTAGACCGTGTCGCGCATCATCAGGGGCGGCTCGGCCGGGTTGAGGACGATAATCGCCTTGCCTCGAGTAGCCCCACCGATGTCGCAGATGGCTTGCGACGTCGTCTCGGTGAATTCGTCGATGTTGGCACGCGTTCCCGGGCCTGCGCTCTTCGAAGCGATGGAGGCGACGATCTCCCCGTAATGCACCTTGGCCACGCGATTGACCGCGTGGACGATGGGAATGGTCGCCTGCCCACCGCAGGTCACCATGTTCACGTTGGTCGCATCCAGGCAGCTCTCGCCATTCACCGGGGGGACCACGTACGGACCGATCGCCGCAGGCGTCAGATCGACAACGCGTTTACCATGAGCTTGCAGAACTTCGTCGTGATGCCGATGGGCGGCTGCGGATGTCGCATCGAACACGATCCTGATGTCGGCGAACTCAGGCATGGCGACCAGGCCATCGATGCCATTGTCGGTTACCGCCACTCCCATGCGCGCCGCCCGCTCAAGTCCGTCCGAGCGGGGGTCGATACCCACCAAGGCGCTCACCTCGAGTGTCTTCGAAAGGCGCATGATCTTGATCATCAAGTCGGTGCCGATGTTTCCCGACCCGATGATGGCGACCTTGGTCTTGGTCATCGCCTCACCTCTGCCCATAGGTAAAGCTGACCTGGCCGAGGCCACCGACTGTCGCCCGAACATGATCGCCTGGCTTGAGGGCCACCATCGGCCCCAAGGCGCCCGATAGAATGATGGCGCCGGCTCGGAGCGGCTCGCCGCGTTTGGCGAGCGTGCCGGCCAGCCACGCAGCGGCGTTGAGCGGGTGGCCAAGCGCAGCTGCGCCAACGCCGAGCGATACGATCTCTCCGTTGATCTGCATCACCATGCCGGCGGTCCAAATATCCGTGCCGGCCAGCGGTTTGGGCGCTTCTGACAGTACAAAGAACGCGGACGAACCATTGTCGGCAACCGTGTCCGCGAAGGTGATCTTCCAGTCGGCAATCCGGCTGTCCACGATCTCGATGGCAGCATGGACCGATCCGACCGCCGCGGCCACCATCTCAGGCGTCGTATCCGGATCCGCCAGATCCTCGCTCAGGACAAAGGCGATCTCCGCCTCGGCCTTGGGCTGAATGGCGCGCGCGGGATCGAGAAAGCCTCCGTCAGGCACCTGCATGTCTTCGAACAGCACGCCGAAGTCGGGCTGGTCGACGCCAAGCTGCGCTTGCACCGCTTTCGCAGTGAGCCCCGCCTTGTGTCCGACAACGCGGCGACCTTGCGCCTGCCAAAACTGGGTATTGATCGCCTGGACCGCGTAGGCTCCATCGGCATCAACTGGATCCAGGCCATCACGCAGGGGCGCCACGGCCTGCCCCGAGTAGGAATCGCGCAAACGGCGAGCGATCTCGTCATGCACAGGGTCGACCATCGTTCATCCTCACTTTTGCCTTTGCGGTTGAATAGCGGTCCCAGCGCCTTGGCACTACCTGCACGGCGCGCTACATTCTCACTCGATGAGAGATCGTACACCGCAGCTTAGTTCCTTTAAGCGCACCTTGACCATGCTGGAGGCCGTTCTGGAGGACGGTGCGGAAAATAATGTCTCCGGGATCGCCCGAAAACTCGGCGTTCCGGTGGCGACCGCACACCGCCAGGTCGCCACGCTCGTTGCCGAAGGGTATCTCGTGCCGGCCAGCTATGGTCGGCATGTGGCTGGCGCGCGTTTGATGAGGCTTCTGGAGAAGCTTGACGACAAATCTGTGATCGCCAACGTCGCAGCGCCAATTCTGAACCGTGTGGCCAAGAAGGTGCGCAGCATCGTGCAACTCGGCACGCTCGAAAACGATATGGTGACTTACCGCCTGAAGATGGGTGACAGGGCAGACACCCTTTTCACGAAGATTGGCATGCAACTCGAGGCATATTGCTCGGGGGTCGGTAAGGTATTGCTCGCCCATTTACCGCCGTCGGCCAGGAATTCGTACCTGGCGTCCGGGCCGTTTGTCCCCTTGACCCCGCACACGATCATCGACCCTGAGCGCCTGTCAGCAGAGTTGGACCAAATCCGGGAGCAAGGTTTCGCAGAAGATGTGGGTGAAATACTCGAAGGGCTGTTGTGCATGGCGGTCCCGGTTCGCAATCACAACGGACACGTCGTTGCCGCGATCTCGGTCACGCAAGAGGCCCAATCACCAAATAGAACATTGCCGGAAAACCTACTGCCGATGTTGCAGAACGCGGCCAATCAGATTGAGACGGTCGCCTTTGCTGCGCTCCGCCCTGGGCCGATTGACTACGGCGGCTCATCGATGAGAGCGCTGACTTGACGGGCGCGGCACGGTGGAACTAGGCGAGGATACGGCACGTGGTGCACTCGCTCGCTGCCAGTCGCGGCATCCGCAACCGCCAGAGCGGGGCCGCCTAGTGTGCCGGTTCCGCGCTTATCGCTGAAAGATTTGGCATGGCTTTCTACATTGATTTGGCGGGCCGCACGGCGCTTATTTCTGGTGCCTCCGGCGGACTTGGGGCCCACTTTGCGCGGACATTGGCAGCCGCTGGCGCCAAGGTGATATTAGGCGGGCGGCGGATCGAGGCTCTTGAAGCTGTCGCCAGCTCAATTGCAGCCGCCGGGGGCCAAGCAGTAGCCTTGGGCCTAGACGTCAGCGATCCGTCAGCATTGGCAGAAGCGGTCTCCGACGCGCCTCATTTCGACATTCTGGTCAACAATGCCGGGATCGTGCGCGAGGCCGCGGCGATCGCCGTTACGGAGAGCGACTGGGACGCGGTAATCGACACCAATCTGAAGGGCATGTTCCTAATGGCGCAAGCCGCTGCGAAGCGCATGCGCGAAGTGGACGGCGGCTCCATCATCAACATCGCGTCCATTCTCGGTCTGCGCCAAGGCGGCGGCGTCATTCCCTATGCCGTTTCGAAGGCGGGTGTGATCCAGATGACCAAGGTTCTGGCGCTGGAGTGGGCGCGCTTCAACATTCGCGTGAATGCCATCGCTCCGGGTTACATGGCCACTGACCTGAACCGGGAATTCTGGGACACTCCTGCCGGCCACGCCTTGATCAAGCGAATTCCCATGCATCGGCTGGGCGAACCGTCCGAACTCGACCTTCCCTTGCTGATGCTTGCCTCACCAAGTTCGAGCTACATGACCGGATCAGTAGTAGCAGTCGATGGCGGTCACCTCGTGAGCACGTTGTGAGCGGCCCATTTTCGTTTTGGCGCTTAGCCACTGCAGCTATGCCATACGAAACCAATTCCGGATGTCATCGGCAAGAAGTGCCGGTTGTTCTAGTCCCGGAAAATGGCCACCTTTCGATGCTTGCCCGATAGTCAGGCGGGCATAAAGGCGCTCTGCCCAGCTCCGCGGCGGAGGCTCCGACAGGTCATTAGGGAAGAGTAGAAGTCGGGCAGGCACCGTAACCCGGCGATCCCAGCTGACGGCAAATCGCTTCGTCATTGACGCCGAGCTATAGAGGCTGTTCGCCGTGGATATTCCCGCGATCCAGTAAACCATGACGTTGTTGAGCAAATCATCCCATGCCAACGGTTCGGGCACGACAGATTCTGAGGTGGGGTCTGTCCAGCTGCGAAACTTCTCGAGTATCCAAGCTGCGAGCCCAATTGGTGAATCAGTGAGTCCGAAGCTGACCGTCTGAGGTTTAGAACCTTGCAGCGCCGCGTAAGCGCCCTCCTGGGACCTCCATTTTCTGTCTGTTGCGATCCAAGCCCGCTCCGCAGGGGTGAGCTCCGGTCCGGTCATGTCGGGGACACCGCCGACCATGGTGATATGGATCGCCTGCACAACGTCGGCGTGTTCAAGCCCAAGCCGGGTGGTGATCACCGATCCCCAGTCGCCGCCATGGGCCAAGAAGTGGTCAAAGCCGAGCACATCGATCATCAGTCTGCGAAAGTCGCTCGCGATGTTGGTCGGTGTCGTCGGCCGCGACGTGTGGTCGGAAAAGCCATAGCCTGGAAGGCTTGGCACGACGACTGTAAAACCGTCTTCTGCGTCCCCACCAAATCGCTCAGGATGTGCAAGAGGCTCGATTACGTGCAGCAACTCGACAAAGGATCCCGGCCAACCGTGGGACATAAGCAGCGGTCGCGGGCTGCTGCCGGAACCTAGTTCGATGACATAGTGGAGGCGGCGCCCCTCGTCTATTTCGACTCGATGGTGCTGTGTTTCGGCGTGCAAGTGGTGCCCACCTGACTCGGTGATCGGCGCCTAATCGGGGACCACCCCCGGGTCATCTATGGTCGTCAGCTTTTTTGGTTGGCGACGAGGCGGAGGATGACGAC
>NZ_JAPCZF010000012.1 GCF_025938095.1 Novosphingobium sp. JCM 18896 | reverse complement strand
CCCGCCCCCGTCAGCACCGTTACCTGCGTCATGGCTGTCCTTAAGCGCGTCCTTGTGTGCGACCCTAAGGACGTCTTCAGCTCACAGCCCAACCTCGACAAGCGGCTCAGGCCGGACGGTTACGCAGCTTCAGTCTGAACGCCAAATCCTCCAGTTCGACATTCTCGTGCGCAATAGGCTGGCCCTATAGCGGAGTAAGACAGGTTCCAATTACCCTCGAGAGACAACCGACCCTATTCTCCTCCTGCGGCCCGGGCCCCTCTGGCGATTAAAGGATCGTGATGTCGAGCCGCATCCGACCTGCTGTCTCTTGCGGACAGCGTTCAAAGCAACGGAGGATCATGATGCCCAACTGGCTGTTCCGGCTCACGCTTATTCACAAGCGGATCGATGCCGAAATCGAAAGGGAAAAGCGTCGGCGTGTTCCCAACAACTTTCGGCTGATCAGACTGAAAAAGCTGAGGCTCGCCGTTAAGGACAGGCTAGCTGCCGGCATGCGCCGTATGCGCCCCGCTTAATCGAAGAACCGAAGGGCGGCGCTGTGGCGCCGTCCACGCCAGCTTCGCGGACCAGGACCCTCTGACGGTATATATGACCGCCATGTCGGACCGCATCGAGTAATCGATGGGAATTCCCGATGGAACTTTTGAGCTATCTCTGGCTCGGCACGCCGCTCTGGCTGTGGCTGAGCTTTCTTGGCGCAATCATCACAATGCTCGTCGTCGACCTGGGCGTCATACACCGGAAGCAGAAGGAAATCGGCGTCGCCGAGAGCCTTGTGACCTCGGCGGTCTATATCGCGCTCGGCCTTGCCTTCGGTGGCTTGGTGTGGTGGTACATGGGCGAGACCGCCGGCATGAACTACCTGACCGGCTTCGTCATCGAGAAGAGCCTGGCGATGGACAATGTCTTCGTCATCGCCATGATCTTCACCTATTTCGCTGTGCCGCGCATTTACCAGCATCGCGTGCTGTTCTGGGGCATTCTCGGCGTGATCGTCCTGCGCGCCGTGATGATCGCGCTTGGCGCTGCGCTCGTCGAACAGTTCGGGTGGGTGCTCTACCTCTTCGCCGCTTTCCTGATCGTCACCGGCATCAAAATGTGGATGTTCGCCGACAAGGAATACGACGTCGCGGCCAATCCGGTGCTCAAATGGGTTCGCCGGCACTTCCGCGTCACGGACGGACTTCGCGGCGAGCGCTTCTGGGTCAAGGAGGCCGATCCCGTCACGGGAAAGCCGGCCTGGTTCATGACGCCGCTCATGCTCGCGCTGTTAATGGTCGAGATTGTCGATGTCGTTTTCGCGGTCGACAGCGTGCCGGCGATCTTCGCGATCACCACCGATCCCTTCATCGTCTACACCTCGAATATCTTCGCGATCCTCGGTCTCCGCGCGCTCTACTTCGCGCTCGCCGCCATGGTAGATCGGTTCCACTACCTAAAGTACGCTCTGGCGATTTTGCTCGTATTCATCGGCTCGAAAATCTTCGTCGCCGATGCGCTGGGCCTCGCCAAAATTCCCCCGGTCGCCTCACTCTCGATGACCTTCGCAATCCTCGCCAGCGGCATCGCGTCCCTTTGGAAGACCCGTGCTCACTCCCTCGCTAGGCCCATCAATGGAGAAAATCATGCATAGCCCCATCATCAATCGGCGCAGTCTGGTTGCTGGCGCTCTGACCGCAGTCGCAATTGCTGCAGCGCCAGCAGCGGGACAACCGGTTCAAGGTCGTCGGCGCACGCTGAGCCCTGCGCCGGTCAAAGATGGCAAGTCGGCGCTTACCCCAGACGGCGCGCTAAACCTGCTGATCGAGGGGAACCAGGCTTTCCTGCGAAACGAGTTGCCCACCATCGATATCAATGCCCAGCGGCGCCTCGAGTTGGCGCGCGGTCAGTCGCCGTTTGTGGCCTATGTAACCTGCTCGGATAGCCGCGTGCCGCCTGAGCTCCTGTTTGGGCGCGGGCTTGGCGAATTGTTCATCATCAGGAACGCCGGCAACACGGTCGACACTGTGGCCATGGGATCGATCGAATACGCTGTTGCCGTTCTCGGCGTGCCGCTGGTCGTTGTCATGGGGCATGAGGCTTGTGGTGCTGTGAAGGCCGCGATGGAAGTGGTATCTAGCAATGCGCGTTTTCCCGGTGCGATTGACAATATGATAGAGCCCATCATTCCCGCAGTCCTTGCAGCTCGTGGCCAACCAGGGGATTCGACACAGAACGCGATCAAGCAGAATGTTCGCCGTGTGGTCGATGTCATGCGCAACGAAAGCGATCCGTTGATGTTAAAGCCCCAAGCCGAAGGCCGTCTCAAAGTGGTGGGCGCTTACTATGAGATCGCGACTGGCCGCGTCGATTTTTTCGATCGTCCTTGATGGTTATGGAAGTCCCGGCAGATCGGTTCGAAAAGTGGAGCTTGCCTTGCAAGGGCTGATGTACGTGTGCGCGCTTGTTGGTTCGCAGGTCTGCCGAGCAAGGCGCGCCAGCGCGAACGGCTGGCGCTCGTGGACGATCCCAAGAAGCGCGCTCCCATGGGCCAAGGCCTCAAGTCCTTGCTGCTCGGCGGGCAGTCGGTCCCGCTGCACTTCGCGCTGTTCGATCCCGAGGGCATGGCGCAGGTGGCTGACCTCTTCGGCGAGGATGCCTATTTCGCCGATGCCGATGCTTTCTGGGCCAAGCAGGACGAGGCGATCGAGGCGCGCCGCGCCGCCTATCTCGACGAGGTGTGGCGCGAGGTCGTCGTCGTGCCGCGCGGGGAATGGTTCCACCTCTGGCAGCACCAGAAGGCGGCCAAGCGCAAGGGCAGGCGTGTCTACATCGACGTGGCGCAGAGCGGCGAGGTCACCTTCCACGAAGGCTATGTCAGTCAGAAGGAGGGCCGGGCAGTCGAGAAGGGCGAGGGTGGCGAGCCCGCCGCAAAGCCCGCGCGCGCCGAGGTCACGGCCAATCTCTGCACCTATATCGATCTGCATAGACACGCAGCGACGCGGGCTGCGCTGCTCGGGGCACCGGGCGTGGCACTGCGGCTCATGGTCGCGCACGCCGTCGTTGGCTCGGCGCTCTGGACTGTCAGGCCCGAGCCGCAGGCTACGCGCGACGATGGGTCTCGCAGAGCGTTGCGGAGTCCAAGTCCGAGGCCGAATTCGACCTCGCCCGGCTCAAGATTCTGCGCCTGCTCGGCTTGGCCGACGACGAGCCGCGCGTGACGGGCGGCAACGGCGATGGCTTCCGTCTCGCCGGACTGTTCCTGCGACTGATGTCGCTCGGCGACGAGGACGTCATGGCCGTGCTCGCCGTTGTCATGGGCGAAACCCTCCACGCTGGAAGCCTTGCCGTCGATGCAGTCGCCGGCGCGCAGGTCGCGGAGGGAAATGCCAAGGAGAAAGGCAAGACCTTGAAGGGCATCATCGAGGCGCATCTCGCGGGGGCCGATGGCCGCGAGAAAGTCGAGGGCTGGGTGCCGCGTTGGATGGCTTTCCCGCCCTCGGCCTACACGACGCGCGGCGGCGTGGGCTCGGTTGTGGCGGCTGGGATCGTCGAAGGCGCACGTGAAGCGATGTCGTGCGAGGCGCCCGGCGAGGATGAAGCCGGGAAGAACCGCGAGCCGCGGCAGCCTTTGGCCGCGTGATTGCCGGAGGGTGGCGCGGGGTCGCGCCACCCTCTTATCTTCGCATAAAACAGGCGGAACTTTCGGCCGCCCCGCTCGCCGCTGATGCGGCTCGCGCGGCGGTTTTTTGGGGCAAAAGACCAATGCCGCCTCGCACAAGAAGATTGATTGACGTCGCAATATAGCGTTTAGGAGTTTCAATCCGAAATGGAGTTATTTGCATGGCCGAAGAACAAATCGACAGCACCCTTCTGGATCTCGCGACCGAGCTTACGATCGCCTGGTTGTCCAATCCGAACACGCGTGCGTCGGCCGAAGAAGTTCCTACCTTTCTCCAGACCATGCATGGTGCCGTGACCAATCTTGCCGCGCCCCAGGCCGCGCAAGAAGCAGCTCCTGCGACCGAAGAATTTACGCCCGCCGTGTCGGTGCGCCGCTCGCTTGCATCGAAAGATCATCTGATATCGATGATCGACGGCAAGCCCTACAAGACCCTCAAGCGCCACCTGTCGACGCACGGCCTGACGCCCGCCGACTACCGTGCACGCTATGGCCTCAAGGCCGACTATCCGATGGTCGCCGAGAGCTATGCAGAGATGCGCCGCGGCCTCGCCAAGAAGATCGGCCTCGGCCGTAAGCCCAGCACCAAGGTCGCGCCCAAGGCCAAGAGTGCGGCCGAGCCGGCCACCAAGCGCGCGCCGAAACCCGCTGCCAGCGAATAAGACACGGGGGCCACATGCGAGGCGCACGGGCGCGGCCCGTGCGCCTCGCGTAATGCCTGACCCGGCGGCATCCTGCGCTCGAAAGAAAGCGCGGCAGGTGCTCCCAGATAAGAAAAGCCCTCGCCTTTCGGCGAGGGCTAGGGGAATATCGGCGGCCGCTAAACGGGGGGAAAGGGAGCGGCGGCCGTTTGTCCTACTACGCATCAGCCGCCGTGATGGTTCCCGGCCTCCCGCGCGATCAGTGCTTGCGAATGACGCTCTTGGTCTGGCCGCACAGCGCGCATGCATCGCGATCACGCTCGAAACCGTCGATCCCGGCAAGTTCGTGGGTGTGGCGTTCGACGGGTTTGCCGGGCGCGAGCTTGAGGCGCTCGGCAATGCAGGCCTCGCACACGGGTGTCGGTGCCAGCTGCTCGATCAGCCGCCTCACGCTGTCCAAAATGCTTTTCTGATCCCCCATCCCGTTGAGATTTAGCGTCTTTCCAGCGCTTATGAAACAGCGTGGATCATCCCGTATCGGGATCATCGCGGCGCCTGTCGCCCGGTCAATATGGGTTTCCTTCCAGTTGTCCTCCTGAACCGTTCCAGTGCTCCGGCCCGGACCTGGGACGGCGCGCCGCGCGGCACAAACCATCGCGTTCGAACTGATTTCCCCGCCGCCTGGCGGCGGCTCCGCGCGCCCGCTTCGCGTTCAAATTAGCCCGTCCGCTCCGGTCCTCCGCAACTCTGGGGCCTTCGGTCCGCCGCGCGGCTGGAAGCCGTCCCCAGCGGTCGGCCATCGTCCGGAACTGGTCCGGGCGGATTTACGAGAAGCACTACCATGCCCGTAATCGGTCACGTTACCTTCTCAGCATCCAGACGTAGGCACTGCTGGGTTGATCATCTGAAGCAATGCGCGCGCTTTGGAAGCGAACCGTCTGGTTTGTTACCAAAAGTCGATAGGATTGGGGGGTGACATTTCATTGTCACATCGCTGCTGCCCGCCGGAAAGCTAGGACATGCGGTGGCGCAAGTCGAGCAAGAGTTGTGCTGATGCAACCTGTCCTAAAGGGACAATTGCGGTAGCGACAAACATCGCCAGTCTTATGCCGGTGAGATATAATGCCTGACAAAAGCGAAGACGGCTTCGGCGCAGTCTGGGGTATGCAGCGAGTCCTGCTGCTTGCCAGTCCGCGCGACTTTTGTATCGGCGCAGATCGTACGATCGAGGCGGTTGAGCATGCATTCGCTCGTCACGGCTCTCCCGTCTTTGCCCGCCGCACGATCTTTCGCAATGGAGCGATCGTCGGCGAGGTGGAGCGTTCGAGATCCGTATTCCTTCAGAGGGCATAGCGTGGGAGGTACGCCAAGCAACGCTAAGGACGAACAATACCGGAACGGCGTGCAAGGGCATCACCTGCGGAGGCCGATGATGCCCAGCTCTTGCCACATCCACGTAAAATCATAGGTAGCCATTGGCTCGCCGACCCCGGATTTTGCTGCGCCTTTCTCTATATATTTGAGCCAGTCGGCCACTTTCGCCCGGCCAGCCTTCGTGCGGGCCAGAGCGCGCGGCGTCTTGTTGCCAAGGGCAGGCACCGCTTCATCAAGCGTTTTGGTATATTCGCGTGTCAGCATATCATGAACGATGCGCTCCATTTCGTCCGGCGGGATATCGAGCGGCTCTTCCTGCGGAGCGCGGGCGGCGTCATCAGCCATGAACTGGGCCAGAGTCCGGATTTCGGTCATAGGTGTGCTCACGCAATCACCAAGCCATTCGCCCATTTGCGCAATCGCTTTCTCCGCACGGGCGGCACTATTGACCTCAACGATCAGTTTGCGTCCCGCCAACTCGACATTGGCGAAAACGGGTGTGCCGTCCTCCATGGTCGTCACAAAAGCCTGCCCGCCTTTGGCCGTTCGTGGTTTTCTCTTCTTCGTCACCGGCACCAGCCAGTTCCAGAATGTGTCGCTGGCAGGCTCCAGCCATTGTGCCGCGTTCAGCCTGCGAACCACGCTCTTGCCGATCACGCCCTTGGCCAGGGGGAAGACGATGCGGTGGAACACAAGATCATCGCCATCGGCGTTGACCATATCCGGCATGGTGCCAGGCATGGCTTTGCCCAGACAATCGAGCAGCCACATGTTCGTGAACATCGGGCCTGATGCCCGTAAAATAGCATCCCGGTCGGTCTGGTTTAGTTCGGAGGTGTCCTTTGCATCGTCCGCAAGCCGGCCAAACGCGTCGATCAGTTGTAGGGCGCCATCAGCGCTGAACGGCAACAGCGCGCCCGAGATGCCATGGCGACCGTTCACATCGACAACCCGTGCAGCGATCTTGTCCCAGTTGACGAGGGTCTGTGTCGCGCCGTGTTCGCGGACCGTGACTGGCGCAACATCCCGCAACAGATCACGCAAGGTCATCGACTGACCGGGGACGACCTCGCTAACCTCATAGAGCGACATCATCGTATCCCGCAGCGCGCGCATATAGGCCTTGTTCGGCGCCTTCTCGTTCCAGCCTCGGCGCTTGAGATAGTCATCGACCAGATTGCGACCGTCAGGTTCCAGTTCCTGTGTCAGCAGATCTTCAAAGGCGCAGCCCCATAGCGGCCCTTGCCAATGATCACCGATGATCTCGAATATGGCGTCGGGTTCGAGGCCGGTCGCTTCACATGCCGGACCGAGATGCGCGGACAGCATTTCATCCATCGCCTCGTCCCACGGAGCACGATCCGCATATTTCATCAGCCCGGACAGATCGTGAGCAGATTTCAATCTGGACATTCAGGCAGGCCTTTCCACGCCAAGGCGGCGCATTTCGCGATAGATGGTGGATCTGCCGATGCCGAGTTGCCGTGCTGCCTCTGTCGGCGAGATACGGGCTTCGACCAGTTTGATGGCCGCATCCACCTTGGACATGTCGAGCGGCTGACGGCCAGGCTGCTTGCCCTTGGCGCGTGCAGCGGCGATCCCATCGCGGGTCCGCTCAGAGATTAGCCGCCGCTCGAAATGGGCGATAGCTCCGAACACATGGAAGATGAGTTCGCCGGCGGCCGACGAGGTGTCGATTTTTTCCTCAAGACTCAGGAGGGCGATGCCTTGGCTGCGCAAAGTTTCGACTGTGGCGAGCAGTTCAGTCAGCGAACGCCCAAGCCGATCGAGGCGGACCACGGCGAGCGTGTCACCCTTGCGGGCATAGGCGATCAGTTCGGCCAGTCCAGGCCGCTCCATGCTTTTTCCCGATATTACATCGGTGAACACCTTGATGGCGCCGGCATTCTCCAGTCGCATGGTCTGGCCCGCCACATCCTGATCGCCGGTGCTGACGCGGGCGTAGCCCAGAATGCCGCCCATCTATCGTGTCTCCCAAACGGTCGTTCTGTGGACGCTCTGAAGGGCGACCGCTTCACCCCGCCCATAGCCGTCCACATACTATGTCTCTTTACTCATGGCTGTCCATAGGCGCAGTTGACCTTTTGTGGACGGGAATCGGCATGACGAAGCGCAAGCATCAACTCCTGACCGAGAGCGAGCGCAATCAGATCCTTGCCATCCCGACCGATCGCGACCACTTGGCTCGGCTCTACACCTTCGAGCCTGCGGACATCGAGATCATCGGCGCGCGACGGGAACGACGGAACCAGTTGGGCGTCGCGCTGCAACTCGCGCTCTTGCGCCACCCGGGCATCACACTGGCGCAGTTGATACAGAACAGGGGAGCGATGCCCCATGATCTCGCCGCCTTCGTCGCAGAACAGCTTGGCCTGCGCGTCACGGATCTGGCTGACTATGCGGCGAGGGACCAGACCATGACGGACCATGCTCGCGAGCTAGCCGCGCGCTTGGGACTGCGAGGGCCGACGCGTGCCGATATTCCGTTCATGATCGAAGCGGCCACGAAAACGGCATGGGCGACCGACAAGGGGATGACGATAGCGACCGGTGTTGTCACCGCCCTTCGTGAGGCCCGGATTCTGCTGCCGTCCATCTCCACCATCGAGCGTGCCAGCAGCGCGGGGCGCGCGCGTGCCCGCAAGCAAGCCGCCTATGCCCTGATCGACGATCTCAGCGCTGAACAGGTCCACGCCCTCGACCAGCTCTTTGACGACGCCGGGGGCATGAGCCAGCTCGCTTCGCTCAAGACCATTCCCATCGCGGCAAGGCCCGATCATATCCGCCAGATTCTCGACCGCCTGCGGCAAGTGCGGAAGATCGGCATCTCCCCGGACGTGGCTGGCCGCATCCACGCGGACCGCTTCCGGCAATATGTCCGGGAAGGCCGTGCATCGCCTGCCTATATGATCGAGCGATACGTTCCCTCCCGGCGGCGCGCCACGCTGGTTGCCTTCCTGCTCGATCTTGAAGAGCAGCTGACCGACAGCGCTCTGGAGATGGCGGACAAGCTGATCGGCAGCATCTTCACCCGCGCGAAGAATGCCCAGGCGCGTAGCTATGCCGCCACATCGAAGAACGTGGCGCGGCTGATGCTGATCTTTCGCAGAACGATCGATGCGCTGACCGATGCGGTCGATACTGGCGAAGATCCAATTGAGGTCCTGGACGCATCGGTCGGGTGGAACACCCTGATGAAGGCGAGGCCGGAAGTGGCGAGCATCGCGGAAACCGCCAACCTCGATCCGCTGACGGTCGCGGCCGACCGCTATGCGACGTTACGCAAGTTCGCCCCCGACCTGCTTGAGACGCTCCAGTTCAGGGCCGGAAAGGGCAGTGCGAAAACGATCGCTGCCATCGAAATGCTGCGCGACCTCAACAGGTCGGGCAAACGCGATCTTCCTACCGACGCTCCGATGCCCTTCCGTAAAGAATGGCGAAAAATCGTCGTTGGCGATAACGGCAAGATCAACCGGCGGCTCTGGGAAATCGCAACGATCGCGCATCTGCGCAACAAGTTGCGTTCGGGGGATGTCTGGGTGGAGCGATCGGCGGGATACCGCCAGTTCGACAGCTACCTGCTCAGCGAACCGAAGGCGAAGCCAATCGTGTCGGCTCTTGGTCTGCCACCCACAGCCAGCGAATGGCTCGAACAACGGGGCCGCGAACTGGACTGGCGACTGAAGAAATTTGCCCAGCGCCTGAAGCGCGACGCTCTGGAGGGTGTGCGGTTCCGCGACGGCCGCCTCCAGATATCCCCGGTTCGCACGATCGCGATGCCCGATGCCGAAGCGCTGGCTGACCGGCTCGATGCGATGATGCCCCGCATCCGCATCACCGAGCTGCTGCATGAAGTGGCGCAGGAAACCGGCTTTCTTGCTGCATTCACGAACCTGCGCACCGGCGAAGCGTGCCCCAACGAAAACGCGCTGCTCGCCACCATCCTTGCGGATGCCACCAATCTCGGCCTGTCGCGCATGGCTGCCGCGAGCCAGGGCGTGACGCGCGACCAGCTCCTGTGGACCCATGACGCCTATATCCGCGACGACAGCTACTGCGCGGCGCTGGCCGTGCTCATCAACGCGCATCACCGCCTGCCATTCTCGCGCGTATGGGGCGACGGCACAACGTCCAGTTCCGATGGCCAGTTCTTCAGGGGCGCGAAGCGCGGTGCATCGGGCGGCGATATCAACGCCCGCTATGGCGTCGATCATGGCTTCAGCTTCTACACTCATGTTTCCGACCAGCGTGCGCCTTACCACGTCAACGTGATCTCTGCCGCGACGCATGAGGCACCCTATGTTCTCGACGGCCTCACCAGCCACGGCACCGATCTGAAAATCGTCGAGCATTACACCGACACTGGCGGGGCGACCGATCATGTCTTCGCCCTGTGCGCGATGCTGGGATTTCGCTTCTGCCCGCGCCTGCGCGACTTTCCAGACCGGCGCCTCGCGCCGATCGCGCCGGTTAAGGCCTATCCGGCCATCGCCCCGCTAATGGGCAAGCGTATCCGCACCGACATCATCGCTGAACAATGGGATGACGTGCTGCGCCTCGTCGGCTCGATCAAGGCCGGCCATGTCGCGCCATCGGTCATGCTGCGAAAGCTCGCCGCGTACGAACGGCAGAACCAACTCGACGTCGCGCTACAGGAAATCGGCAAGATCGAGCGAACCCTGTTCATGCTGGACTGGCTGGAAAATCCCGATCTGCGCCAGCGATGCCATGCTGGTCTCAACAACAGCGAACAACGCCATGCCCTGACGCAGGCAATCTACACCTTCCGCCAAGGCCGGATCATCGACCGCAGCCATGAGGCGCAACAATATCGGGCATCCGGCCTCAATCTAGTCATCGCCGCGATCGTCTACTGGAACACGATCTACATGGATGCTGCCGCCCAGCATCTACGATCAACCTCGGTCGCGGTGCCTGATTATCTGCTCGCCCATACGTCCCCCGTGGGTTGGGAGCATATTGCCTTCTCCGGCGATTTCCTCTGGGATCGCGCAGCCGCTTCCGCTGGCCGCAAGGCCCTCAATCTCCCGCCGGATAGCCGCGTCGCATAAGCGTTCGCTGATTGTTCGCCCTTAGCGTTGTTTAGCGTACCATCCACGCTATGCCCTCTAGTTCCTGATGATCGAGAAGTGGTCGGTTCTTGGTAGGAATAGCCGCTCGCGCTCTTCCCGCGTCAGTAAATTGCGCCGCGCCATGTCGTACCCCGCCTGAGTCGGAATGACCCCCCAATCGGTCAGGCTAGACCCGCGCAATGGGGCAGGCATGCAAAAAGGTTATTGCAGAGTTTCAGAGACGTCTCCGGCTTAGCGTTGTCTGGCGAACGAACCTTGAGGTGCCCCCTATCTCGACGCGCGCGCGGGGGCCGGCGCCAAGCCCGCCTCGCTCGCGCGCTACAAGGCCTCGATCGCGAAGATCCACCAGCTGCTCGACCTCAAGGATCCGACCCAGGCCGAACTGGTCAAGCTGCGGCTGCGCGCGATCCGCCGCGCCAAGGGCACCGCTCAGACCCAGGCGCGGCCGCTGCGCTTCAAGGGGCCCGTGCGCGACGTCGAGCGCGAGGCGCCGCGCGGGATCAACGTGCGCGCGCTGCTCGAGGCCTGCGCCGACGACCTGCCGGGCCTGCGCGATCGCGCGCTGCTGTCGGTGGCCTACGACACCGGGCTGCGCGCCTCCGAGCTCGTCGCCATCGAGTTTGCGCATATCGTCGAGGCGCTCGACCCCGAGGCGCGGCTGCTGATGATTGCGCGCCACAAGGGCGATGCCGAAGGCGAGGGGGCGACCGCTTTCCTGTCCCCGCGCTCGGTGCGCGCGATCGCCGCCTGGACCGCAGCGGCCGGGATCGGCGAGGGGCCCCTGTTCCGCCGCGTGCAGGTACGCCGCTACCGCGCGCGCGCGGCGGTGCCGGGGCGGCGCATCGAGAGCATCAGCCCCCGCGAAACCTGGGATCTGCGCAAGACCCTGCCCAAGCCCGCGGTGCCCGCGCGCGTCGAATACGATGTAGGCCGGGGGGCGCTGCACCCGGGCTCGATCGGACCGATCTGGCGGACGATCATTGCCCGGGCCTTCGATCGCGGCGCGCTCGGTGATCTGACGGCCGACGACCTCGCACGGCTGCTCAAGGGGATCAGCGCGCATTCGACGCGCGTCGGGCTCAACCAGGATCTCTTCGTCGCCGGCGAGGACCTTGCCGGGATCATGGACGCGCTGCGCTGGAAATCACCGCGCATGCCGCTCGCCTACAACCGGAACTTGGCCGCAGAAGCGGGGGCGGTCGGGCGCCTGGTGACGCGGCTCGGGTGACGCCGGTGCGGAGCGATGGAACCCAAGTCGCGGATCACGCGGATCCGCGGACGGCTGCCAGCCGTCTTACCGGTCGCGTTCGGCGCGCTTGCGATCGGCCTTGCGCGCGCGGCTGACCGCAGCGGCGCGTTCGCGGGCGCGCTTTTCTGATGGCTTCTCGTAGGCGGCGCGTCGTTTCATTTCGCGATAGAGGCCCTCGCGCTGCAGCTTCTTCTTGAGCACGCGCAGGGCTTGGTCGACGTTGTTGTCGCGGACGAGGATCTGCATGGGGGGAAGGGGCTTTCGATGCGCGGCTGAATATACACGCGTTCATGTACGGCTGCCGTGCGGGTATGCCAAGACGATATAGCGCTACAACGGGCAGATGATTGGCAAGGGGCGCGGACGGGCCCGAGTGATCAGTTTAAGGTGGACCGCGCGCGATAGCGATCTTTGGCGCGCAATTGCCACGCCATGGCGCTGCCGGCGATTGCCCAGCTAGCAACCGGCCCGGTCGCCACGCATTGAACGACAATGGACACCTACAGTATTGCCATCGATGATTGCCGCGGCCCGCAAAAGTATGAGATGGATCTCCCCACCGTCAGCGCCGCCAAGGACGAGCTGACCCGGATTTTTGGCGAAATGATCAGCGCGGGCGTGAGTGACTTCTGGGCCGCTCGCGATTGGCGCATCAGCGTGAGCAAGGCGGGGATTCCGCTCTTTGTTTTGCGCGCATCGGCGCTCGAGCATCATGGGAACGAGCAATACGGGTTGGAAATCCCGATGATGGCGCGGGGCGAGGTGTATGGCCTCTTGACGCTTTACGCCGACGGCGCAGATGCAGAAGCGCGGCTCGAGGAGATTTCGGCATTGGCCGGATCCGTAGCCGACGCAATGTCGCTGGCTCTCTCCAATATCGCCTTGCGCGAGAAGCTTCGCACCTAGGCTCTGAGAGACCCTCTGACCGGTTTGTACAATCGCCGGTACATGGAGGACGTGCTCGAGCGCTTCATCTACATGGCGGAACGCAATGGAAGTTCTGTTGCCGCGATCATGATCGACCTAGACCACTTCAAGCGGCTGAACGACGAATTTGGCCATGCGATGGGCGACGCCGTGCTGCGTGAAGTCGCCGCTGCCATAGCCGGCGCCATTCGTCCCAGCGACGTCGCTTGTCGATACGGCGGTGAAGAGCTGATCGTGCTGCTGCCTGACTGCACCTTGGAGGAGGCTGCGGCGAGGGCAGAGCTACTCCGAGCTCGGATCGAGGGCCTCTCCGAAATCCACGGCGCCCGCATATCCGCCTCACTGGGGGTTGCGAGCACGGCGGAAATCGGCGCCAGGGCGGCGGAGATCATTGCAACGGCGGATGATGCCCTCTATCGCGCCAAGCAGGGCGGAAGAAATCGTGTCGAAGTGGCGATACCTCGAGCGAATTCGGGTTGGTCGCCGGAGCTCGCTGCTGCGGAATAGCGGCCGGATAGGCGGACCATCTCCGCTTTTCATATGGGCCAAGCCACAATTTTTTGAGAGATTATTGGTTCTGCTCTACGGCTGCAGAACTCGGGGCAGTGTGAGACATTATATTATCGCTGCCGACGATTGGGTGATTCTGCGCGATTTGTCGATAACCTGCTATATTGATACTCGCGCTTAGCTTGGCGTTCCACAAGCGTATCTTGCAATTCATGCGACATGACAATCTATCCTGCCTGCCGCAAATAGGGGGCGGATTGAAGCGATGTTGTCTGAGCTAGTGCGGTCTCGCCTCCGTTGCATCCTCGACTGTTCCAACTGCCCTTAGCCTTATGACCAGCAATACGGCTGCAGCGCCAGCCGCAATTGCAACGGGAACAGTGCCTGTCACAGCATCGCGCATCGATCCTTCACTGCTGATGAGCAGGCCGCCGTACAATGGCCCTGCGATTGATCCGATACGTCCCCAAGCGACGGCGCCACCCGTACCAACGCCGCGCATGCCAGCAGGATAGACTGTGGGGGCGATCGCGTAGAGCAGCGATTGGGTCGTCAAGACGCTTCCCCCCAACAGTAGGGCTATGAAGAACGTCAAGCCCAGCGATGTGGAATGCGACAGTCCGAGGAGGACCAGCGGGATCGAGACAAAGCTTACGATGGCGACAGGTAAGATCCGCTTTCCATCCAGTAGAGGTGCGCTGGCCAAACAGGCGAAGAATCCGCCCAGATTGAAGGCGACCTGGGCGGCGAGCGCCTGCAGCGGTGTGAATGACATGCCGCGAAGGACGGTGGGAAGCCAGTTGAGTACGAGGTAAAGGATCACCAGCGTCGTACAAAAGGCAGTCCAAAGCAGGATCGTGGCGAATGCACGGCCTCCACCAAACAAGGCGTCGACAGGGCTTGTCGAGGTGTCGCCCGCCGTGATCATGGTCCTCGGTCCACGCTCGAACCAGATGAGAGCGCCGACGAGTAGCGGAGGAATTCCTCCAGCAACAAAGAGCAGCTGCCAACGGCTCCCTAGCGCGGCGCCGATCAGGCTGACAGCGATCCCGCCTAGCGGTACGCCCGAATATAGGTAGGCCACGGCGCGCTTCTCTCGGCCTTGTTGAGCCGTCTCGGATGTCAGTGCCAGCAGATTGGGAAGCGCGCCGCCCAGACCAGCGCCGGTCAAGGCTCTGACGCAAATGAGCATCGTTGCATCTGTCGCGAGCGCCGTCAGCACTGAGGCTAGACCAAATGCTATCACTGAGCCGCTCAGGACTTCGATGCGCCCAAATCTGTCTGCGAGCCAGCCGCCAAGTAGAGCGCCAATGAGCAGGCCAAAGGTGCTCGAACTGAAGAACAGTCCCAACGTCTCGATGTCGAGGCCGAGATCCGCGGCGATGTGGGATGCCGCAACCCCTGCCATTTGAAGCTCGAAGCCTTCGAGCACCGCGACGCCCAGGCAAAGCCAGGTCAGCAGACGGTTTCCGGAAGTCGTGGAAGGCATCGGAGTTGCAGACCCTATGGTTATCGCAGTACGACGTTTGGATGAGCTGGGCGGCCTAGCGCTGCAGGACCACGGTCGTCGAGTAATGCTTCTCCAAAAGATCAGTCAGCGGGCAGGCCGACCATCTCCTTTAGAGGAATGCTGGGATCGGCGAGCTGGGCGAGGTCGGGGCTGGCGCCCGCTTCGACCAGCTTGCGGCCTTGGACGTAGTCCTTGACCATGTTGACGCAGTCGAGCGCGATGACCTTGCCGCCCTTGAGGTAGACCACCGAGAAGGCGCGGTCGTCGGGATTGCCGCGCAGCACGGTCTGGTCGAAGCCGACCGAAAGGCCCGCGGTTTGCAGGCGCAGGTCATACTGGTTCGACCAGAACCAGGGGAAGGCCTTGTAGGGCTTCTCGTCGCCGAGGATCGCCTTGGCCACGCAGGTCGCCTGGTCGTTGGCGTTCTGCACCGATTCGACGCGCATCACCGTGCCGCCGGCATAGTCGACGGCGAAAGCCGCGCAGTCGCCGATCGCATAGACGTCGGGCAGCGAGGTGCGGCAATATTCGTCGATGTCGACGCCGTTGCCGCCCGAAGCGCCGGCGGCGATCAGCGCGCCGACCGCGGGGACGATGCCGATGCCGACGATCACCGCGTCGGCGGGGAGGACGGTGCCGTCGGCCAGCTGGACGCCGGTGACGCGGCCTTCTCCGACCAGGCCCTCGACCGCCACGCCGGTGCGCAGGTCGACGCCGTGGTCGCGGTGTTCCTTCTCGTAGAAGGCCGAGAGTTCCTCGCCGGCGACGCGCGCGAGCACGCGCGGCAGGGCTTCGAGCAGGGTGACCTGGCAGCCGAGCTTGGTCAGCACGGCCGCGGCCTCGAGGCCGATGTAGCCGCCGCCGATCACGACGATGTTCTTCACGCCGCCGTCGATTTCGCCCATCAGCTGGTCGCAGTCGGCGCGGGTGCGCACGGGGTGCAGGCCGGCGAGGTCCGAACCCGGGCACGACAGGCGCCGCGGATCGCCGCCGGTCGCCCAGACCAGCTTGCCGTAGCCCAGGGTCTTGCCGTTCGAGAGGGTGACCTGGTTGGCCGCGGGATTGACCGCGGTGACTTCGGTGTTGAGGTGGAGGTGGACGTCCTTCTCTTCCCAGAAGGCGGGCGGACGGATGTAGAGCCGGTCGAAGGTCTTCTCGCGCGCGAAGTATTCCTTCGACAGCGGCGGGCGCTCATAGGGCGGCTCGGGCTCGCGCCCGATCATCACGATCGACCCGGTGAAACCTCCCTGGCGCAGCGCGATGGCGCACTGCGCCCCGCCATGACCCGCACCTACGATGACGACGTCTGCCTGGTCCATACTGCTTACCGGTTGAGCCTCTGATTGTCCGATTTACGCGTGGCATCCGTCCAGAGGGTGCTCGAACGGCTGCCGAAGGCTCGCAAATGCGGGAAGGCGCGAACTTGACGGATCAAGTCCGCGCCGCTCCGTTACCGAAAGCCGAACTTGATCGTGGCGCCGTAGGTCGCGGGCATTGCCGCGTACCGCACCACGACGTCCTGCGTCACGAACTGATTGGTCCAATAATACTGGTTGAAGACGTTGCGTCCCCAGACGCTAAGGCTCCAGCGATCATCTGCCGCCTTGATGCCGGCGCGCAGATCAACGGTCGTGAAGGCCCGGATGACCGATGACGGGGCATTGCCGAGAGTGGAGTTCGTCTTGCTGTTGTGCAGCACGTTACCCCCGACGAAGGCGTCGAGGCCTTCAGACACGGGAAACTCATAATTGACGTCCGCGACCGCATGCCATTTGGGCGAGAACGGCAATGCGGAGCCGGCATAGTTTGCAAGCACGCGCTCGTTATTGATACCGGTGAAGTTCTTGATGTCGCTATCGACATAAGTGACCGCACCACGAAGCGTGAGCCCATCGAGCGGGCGCGCCGTGATCTCCACCTCCGCGCCGTTGATCTTGGACTTGGGGATGTTCACGAGCTGCTCAAGTTGATTGAAGACTGGGTCAATAACCAGCCCTCGAACCTGCTTGTTGTCGTAGATGTAGTGGAACCCGGCGATGTTCACCTGGAGCTTGCGATCGGCGAAAGAAAGCTTGGCCCCCGCCTCGAAGGCCGTCACGGATTCCTGCGTGACGGGCTTGAATTGCGCCGTCGTCGAGGCTGGGACGGTCGGGAAGCTGCCCGACTTGAAACCCCGAGAGGCGAGCGCATAAAGCAAGGTATCGCTGTTAGGCTTGAAGTTCGCACCGACCCGCCATGAGAAGTTGTCCTGTTGCAGCTTGTCACGGAATGGCGTCCGGATGAGATCGAAGGTGCGCTGATCCATGTTGAGGCAGGTCGTAGGACCAGCCATTGCTTCAGGAGTACCCGACAGAATATTGGCGAGAGTCGTGAAAGTCGTCTGCATGCCGATATCACCGGTCATGCAAGACGTGTAATTGTTACGAGTATCCGTGTAGCGCGCGCCCGCCAGCAGTGACAACTGATCGGTCACCGCGAATTCGACGTTGGCGAAGGCTGCGATGTCGCGAATATCCTGCGTGATCGTGGTCGTAGAGTCCACGATCCACGGGCCGCCAGGGAGAATAGCGGTATTGGTGGAATCGCCGGTCAGGATATGGTTGGCGCTCAAGACCTTATTCGTCGCGTAATTACCGCCGATCAGCCAGTTCAACGCGCCGCTCTGTCCGGCAAGTCGCAGCTCCTGACTGAAACTCTTCACGTTGCCGTCGGCCTTCACCTCCGCATTGACGAGCGGAGTGCCGTCGCGGTCGACGTTGTAGTTCTCGTTGTACCGACCGTAAGCCGTGATCGACGTCAAGGTAATGTCGTCGGTTACATCGAGATCGGCGCGGAGCGAACCCTGCCAGAAGCCATCGTCCCGGCGCAGCGGCAAATTCGGGTTCCAGTTCGCCGCCCGCGCGTTCTGCGGAGCAGGCTGCAGTGTCCGGAACACGGCAATGCGGCGCAGGGTCTCGGTAGGATCGAACAGACCTCCTGCGGCAACCGCCGCCTCATTGATCTGCAGGAAGAGGCTCTGGAACTGGCCCGCCTGGGTGTCGGACTTGTCTCGCCAGCCATTGACGTTGAGCAAGAATTTCAGCCGATCCGTCGGGTGCCAGGCAACCTGGAGCCGACCCTTCAGGATGTCCTGCCGGCCGTTCTTCTCGTCACGCGCATAGTTGTACTGCCAGGGACCCGAAAGGATCGTCGCGCCCGAGAGGCGCACTTCCACGGTATCGCTCACCGGCCCGCTCACGAAGGCTTCGCCATCGAAGGTATTGAAGCGGCCGAAACTCGCAGTCACACCGGCCTGAAGCTCCGATGTGGGCTTGGCCGCAATATAGTTGATGGCGCCACCCGTGGAGTTCTGGCCAAACAGGATGCCCTGAGGACCTTTGAGCACTTCGACGCGCTCAAGGTCGAAGGCCGCGCCCTTGGTGAAGGCGCCATAAGCCAGCGGCACTTCGTCCACATAGATGCTGACCGCGGGGCTCGCGCCCAGCGTGTAGTCGTTGAAGCCGACGCCGCGCAGGGTGTAGAGCGGCGTTCCGTCCTGGCTCTTGGTGAAGGTGAAGCCCGGGGTCACCTTGGCGAGATCACCGCTGTCAGTCACACCCAAGGCGCGTAGTTCCGCGCCGCTTGCTGCCGTGATCGAAAGGCCGACGTCGTTGACCGATTGCTGCCGCTTTTGCGCGGTGACAATGATCTCGTTGTTGTCGGCGGTCGCCTCGGGCTGTGCGGCAGGCGCACCCGTATCCTGGGCCTGCGCTGCCATCGGCCATAGCGCTGCCCAGCTCAGCGCGAGCGCGGACGTCATGCGAAATGATGCGGAATTCACGATGCTCCCCTCCATGGCACTAGGCGAGTTTTTCGCCTCTTGTCGGTCGGTCTGCTTCTGAAAGAGGTTGTGTCCCCGGAACAGGGCCGCACGTGCCAGCTTAGAGCGAAATGCGACACTCTGACAAAATCAGCCGCAGTTATGCCTGCCGATCCTCAAATCACGGCCAGACCAAATCCAACGAGTGAAGACTTATGGTCACGCCCATGATTGTTTTGGGGCGCGTGCCGGGTTTGACGGCGAAGTCGGGAATGCGGCGCAGCCATTCTCTCAGGAAGATCGTGATTTCTCGCCGCGCAAGCTGCGAACCGGGGCAACTGTGCGGCCCTGCACCGAAAGTGAGGTGACGCGCGGACTTCTCGCGGCCGAAGTCGACCTTCAACGGATCGTCGTGCAACCGATCGTCCAGCCCAACGAGAAGATTGACTGGAAAGACCGTGTCGTTGGCACGCAACGTCGCGCCCGCCACTTCGACGTCACGCGTCAAGACGCGCCCGGCGTTGACGATGCCAAATCTGCGGAAGAGTTCTTCCATAGCGCGCTTCACATAGACGTCGTCCTCGAGGTTTGCGACGAGTGCCCGGCGATGCTCGGGGTGCTCGGCCAGAAACTTCGTGATGAAGGACAGCATAGAAGCGATCGTGTCGAGGCCGCCCAGAAGCAGAAGCGTCATGTACGAGATGGCTTCCATCTCGCCGATGCGTTCGCCGGCCACCGTGCTATTCACGATCATGCTGCCCAGATCGTCGCCAGGCGTGACCCGACGCTGACGCACGACTTCGCCGATGTAGGCAAATAGCTTCATCTGGGCTTCGTTTCGCACTTCAATCGATCCGCCTTTGATGAAGGCCTCGACGATCGGAAGCAGTACCTCACGCTCGGTTCTCGGCAACTCGATGAGATCGAGAAAGATATTCATCGGGAAAACGTTAGCGAACTCCCCGACGAATTCGCACCCACCCCGATCGACGAAGCCATCGATCAACGACGTGGCGAGTTCGCGGATCGACGGCTCCATGGCATCAACTGCCTTGGGAAACAGTCCTCTGCTGAGCGGCTTGCGCATTTCGGTATGCACGGGCGGATCGGCCTCGAGCGGAACCGTGCGTGGTGCATTGTCATCGCGTGGCAGGAACACCCGGTTGCTAGAGTAAGTGCTGGGATCTCGCAGCATGGCCTCGACGATATCGGCCCGAGTCGCAACCCAGTGCCCACCATTGAAAGGTGTCCAAAACACCTCCGGGCAGTCCTGCTGAAAACGCCAATACGCGGCCTGAGCATCGTCCTCCCCTCCTGGCAATGCGTAGAGGTCGAATTCAATCACGCGGTCGAGCGGCACGTGATCGGGTCGCGGGGCGAGTGCGGCTGACTGAACTTGCTCCATGGCAAAGAACTCCTCTCGATTGTTGAGCCTTGATATCCAACTTTGTCCAATTTATTGAAGATATCTTCAATAGACTGCGTCCGACATTCTGCGCCAAGTCAGAGCATGTCGTGCCAAGGCGAAAGGTTGGCCAATGAAGTCGCCGGCAAGGCAGAGGGCCACTCGGATGAGCCGCGAAGATCGCGCGCGGCAGCTTCGTGCAGCCGCAGCCGGCGTTTTGGCCGAACGCGGCATAGGGCATGCAAACCACACGCAGATCGCGGCCGCCGCAGGCGTGTCACTGCCCAGCGTGTTTCACTATTTCCCTACGTCCGAGGATTTGACCCGTGCCGTGCTTGAGGATGTGGCGGAGTTTCTTCTCGAAGGAATCGCATTGCGCAGCATGGCGTCCGCGGAGACAGGGCTTGCCGGGTTAGAAGCGACCTTAGAAGCTTTGGCGACCTCGTTCGACGCGAACATCGCACTCATCGCGATCTGGCTGGATTGGAGTACGGCAGCCGGAGGTCCTTACTGGGATAGTTACCTGGACTTTCATCAAAGGGCTTGTGGGATCGTAGGTCCACTGGCCGCCAAGGCGCTTAAGGAGAGTTCCGGTGAGGCGCCAATTTGTTCGCAAGTCGAGAGGGCATCCCGGATCGTTGTGGGACTTGCGCATCTGGTCGCCCAGATGCGTCTGCTTCGCAGACCTGTCGCCGAGATTGCTGAAGAGACGGCACGCCTCCTTCGCGGCTACTTTCGATCATAGCACTGGCAATTCTTGCCATGGAGGCCAGAATTGCTATATAAATGCGAAAGTAGGGCTGTGATGTCGCAAAACGAAATATCCGAAGGCGGGATGCCGGGAGCCAATAAGAGGTCTGCTCTGACTGGGTGGGTGCTGGCCATTATTCGAGCCATGCAGGCCGACGGGATCGACACCGATCAGGTCCTGTTTGAGCTCGGAATGGACCCCTCGCTGTTGGAAGGGGGATACAGTCGTTACTCGCAGGGGCAGGTTAGCGCGCTGTGGCGGCGCGCGACAGACATGACCGGCAACAGCCATTTTGGCCTACAAGTTGCGCAACAGGTCCGTCCAGCAACATTTCATGTGGTTGGATACTCGATGAGTTGCAGTGCGACGGTTCTGCGTGCGCTCCAGCGTTTCGCCAAATATTGCCGGCTCATATCGGATTCAACGACCGCAACGTTGACCGAAGCTGCTGGCCAGGTCGTTCTGGAGTTTCACTTCGATACCGGTGGTCCTCCGCCGATCTATCAAACCGTAGATACGGTACTAGCCAGTGTGGTGAGTTTCTTGCGCTGGATCTTGAATGACGGGCTGAGGCCCGAGGAGGTCCGCTTCGCTCACGCCGAAACCGACGATGCCCGAAACTTCGTGGAATTCTTCGGCTGTCCCATCATTTTTAACGCGGCGCAGACCTGTCTGGTGTTCGGGAAGGCGGATGTTGATCGCAAGATTCTGTCTTCGGACGAGGAATTGGCCTCGTTGCTGGACAACGCTGCAAGTCGTTCCCTGGATGAACGGATGGTTGGGCGCTTCTCGATCCGGGTGCGCGACCTGCTGATCGCTCAGTTGCCGCATGACGGCCCTTCGAAAGCCAAGATAACCAAGAAGCTTGGAATGACCGAGCGCACTTTGCTGCGGCGCCTTAAGAGCGAAGGAACGACTTTCGCAGATGTCCTGCGTCAGGTCCGCGAGGAGTTGGCTTTCCAGTACCTGAGGCGCGGCATGTGCCTGAGCGAGGTTGCCTACCTGCTCGGGTTCTCCGACGACGGGACTTTTTCTCGTGCCTTCAAGGATTGGACCGGTCGGCGACCCAGTACAGTCGTCGTGGACCTACCGCCCACCACCTCGCTTGAGACGGCTAGCGGCTGATCGAGCGGAGCGGCGTTTCAGAGTCGCTGGGACTCGAAGGTACATCCCTGTCAGCCAGAAAATAAGGAGGCAGGCCGGCGAGACGCAGATGTTCGCGGCCGAGCTCATCGACCGAAGCGCAGCCGAGGAGACCGCAAGTCCGCTCGAGTTCCTGCCGAAGCAGTTCGATCACGCGGCGAACGCCTGGCGCACCCATGGCCGCGACACCATAGAGGTACGACCGGCCCACCAGACACGCGCGCGCACCCATGGCCAACGCCTTGGCGATTTGCGATCCGCGATGGATGCCGCCGTCCACAAGGACTTCGATGCGGTCGCCGAGATGGTCGACCACGTCAGCCAGCAAGTCGATCGGCGCTGGCGCGAAATCGAGTTGACGTCCCCCGTGGTTTGAAAGCACCACCGCGCTTGCGCCGGCGTCGGCTGCCTTAACAACGTCGTTGGTCGCCTGAAGCCCCTTGATCGCGAGCGGTCCATTCCACCAGTTTGCAACGCGCGCTACGTCATCCCAGGTGATGCTCAGCTTCATGTTCGCGGCGAAATACGAGGCCAGCGTCGAAACGTCGCCGCCCTTGCCCGAGCTCAAATTGGGCAAATCGAACGCTGGGCTTGCCAAATATCGAAGGCACCAGAGTGGCTTGACCGCAAATTTGCTCAGTGATCCGAGGCCAAGCTTCGGGGGAACGGTGAGCCCGTTTCGAAGGTCGCGTTCGCGATTGCCTGCGACGATACAGTCGACCGTCAGGATGAGGGCATCATAGCCCGCCGCGCGCGCGCGCTCGACCATCTCGCGGTTCACGCCGTCGTCGTTCACCAGATAAAGCTGATAGAGCCGCGGGCCTCGGCCAGTGCCGGCAACCGCTTCGATGCTCGTCGTGGCCATGGTCGACAGGGCATAACCTACTCCCGCCCGCGCCGCCTCTGACGCCACAGCAAGCTCACCGCCGGGATGGAAGAGACGGGTCATGCCGGTCGGGGCCAATATCAGTGGCATCGAGAGTTCACAGCCCAGAACCTTGCGGCTCAGATCTATGTTGCGCACGTCGCGCAGAAAGCCTGGGACCAGCTCGAAGCGGTCATAGGCTCCGATATTGGACCGGCACGTGACCTCGTCATCCGCGCCCCCCTCGATGTAGTCGAAGAGCGGGCGCGGCAGTTGGCGGCGAGCCAGCGCCTTGAAATCGGCGACGTTCACGCAGCGCGCGGGATTGGACATCCGCAATACCTTCATTAGACCCGGGCGAGGCGGGCTCGAAACCTGGCTTATGCTGCCTTGAAGCGAACGGGCAGCGTGTGCGGGCCGCGCGCGAAATAGGAATCGAGCCAGTGGATGTGATCGTCGATCACGTCGAGTTCGGCGAACCTCGTGAATGCGACTTCGAGAGCCGACTTGGCCTCCATGCGGCTGAGATAACTTCCCAGGCAGAAGTGCGGTCCTTGGCCAAACGACATGAGGGGAACGTCGATCTTGCGGTCGATGTCGAAGGTCTCGGGATCATTGAACTTGGTTTCATCGCGGTTAGCCGATGCCAAGATGGGCATGACCGCAGAACCAGCCGGAATCTTGACCCCGCCCAATTCGGTATCCGCCGTCGTGTGACGAAAGATGATCTGTACAGGCGGATTGTACCGCAGAACTTCTTCGAGAAGCGGCGCGATCAGGGAATGATCAGCGCGCACCCGCCGGTAGACCTCGGGATGGCGCTTGAGTTCGACAAGCGTGGTGCCAAGCAGGTTCGTCGTTGTCTCAACGCCGCCGATCAGCAGCAGTATCGCCATCGAAAGGACTTGGTTGCGCGTCATCTTCTTGCCATCGACCTCGGCCTGAATGAGCGTAGAGATCAGATCATCGCCCAGATTGGCCGCGCGTTCGTCGAAGAGCTCTTCGAAGAATGCGCGCATCTTCTCCGACGCCTCGGCGATACCAGCCAATTGGTCAGCTTCGTAGGCCGCGCGATTGGCAGCCGAAAGGATCTTGTCGACCCAGACCTTGAACTCGGCGCGACGCTGGGTGGGGACGCCAAGTACCTCGGCAATGACCGTCACTGGGTAGAGTGCGGTGAATTCCCAGGCCCAGTCGAACTCACCTTCAGTTCCATGCTTCGCAATGATGTCATCGATGAGTTCGTGCGAAATCTTATAGGTCCGATCCTTGAGCTGAGCGATGCGCGAGGGAACGAACGCCTTGTTGGCAAGCTTGCGCAGCTGGACGTGGCCCGGCGGATCCATGGAGATCATCGGAAGCTCTTCGGGCATCGGATCAAATTCGCCGAGGAGTTCCGGCCAGAACTGCGCCGAGCTGAAAGTGCGCCCGTCCTTGAGCACGGTGTCGACATCATCATAGGTCGCCACGCAGAACGCGTTCAGTGACGGTAGCCATTTGATGGGCTCGGAACGGCGAAGCTCGACGTAATAGGGGTAGGGCTCGTGCTTGACGACCGGATCGAGCGGATCGTACTCCAAAGGGCGGTCACTGCCTGCCAACCGATCGCCAACCAATTCCATTTTCCTCTCCGTCTTCTCGTCGTGGCCAATCAAGCGCGCCCAAAGCTGTGCATCGCTCGATGCGACCGTCTGCCATCAAAGGATTGCGACAGTTGCCGAGGAATACCAATGGCCAGAAGCGCCAGTCGACGGCAAACGGTGACATTGCGTTTGGCGAATGTCACCGATCGCCGTCCGCTGGCATGTTGCGCCGTAGCAACCTGCTTCCTTTGAGCTAGAACACTCTCTGAGGGCCAGCGGTGCGACCGCGCGGCTCCAGACGTTTACGGCAGAGAGGATAAGCCCGATGCACATTCTATATTCGAGCCTCGTCGAGGAGGGCCACCTGACGCCTGACCAGCGCGCGACCCTGCGCGGCCTCAAGTCCACGCAGGGAACCTTCATGGCCAGCTCCGTCGAGGCGGCCGGTGGTGGAAGCTGGCGGGGCACGAAGAATTTCGGCACGGCCCAGGACTGGGTCACCGCGTTCTTCGACAAGGGGGCGGAAGAGGTTCTGGGTTACTATGCCGACGATTTCGTCTGGGAAGATATCGAATTCATGCAGACCATCACTACGAAGGAAGATCTCTACAAGGCTTTTGTGGTGTTCAACAACTCCGGTCCTGAAAGCCCCTTTGGCATTCATAAGTTCGAGGTGCTGACCTTCGACAGTGGGCCTGCAGGGCAGGGGCGGGCGCAAAAGCGCACTGGCGACGTTCCGCCGGAGTGGCAGGGCGAACTGGTCGCCGACTACAACCGCTTCGCCAACGGCATCTTCCTGGGGGCCGATCTCGACTACGATGAGTGGGGTTATATGCAGTGGATCTGGAAGGCCACGCATAACGAGGATTTCTTCGGCATCCCTGCTGCGGGCAAAACGACGGTCACCCGCGGGACGACAACGCAAATGTACAAGAACGGGAAGATCGTGCGCTGCCGCACGCACTGGAACTTCCGCGAGTTCGCGATACAGCTCGGCGTCATTCCTCCGCCCGATGAAGCATGGCGTAACAATCCTGGTCTCAACGCGAACTGAGCCCGCCATGCGCTATACGATTCTCGGACGCAGCGGACTGCGGGTTGCCAAGGTCGCTCTTGGCACCATGACCTTCGGTCCAGGCGAAGACTGGTCGCGTTCTCGGGAAGAGTCGCGATTGGTTTTCGACGCCTATGCTGCGGCCGGAGGCAACTTTATCGATACCGCCAATATGTACACCGGCGGCGAGAGCGAGCGGATCATCGGTGAGTTCATCGCCGATGACCGCGAGCGCTTCGTCATTGCCAGCAAGTATGGCAACGCGGTGCCAGGTGCGAACAATCCCAATGCCGCAGGCATGCATCGCAAGAGCCTTGCGCAATCAGTCGATCAGAGTCTCAAGCGGCTGGGCGTAGACTATATCGATCTCTACTATGTGCATTGGTGGGACTTCACGACGCCCGTGGACGAGGTTCACCGTGCGCTCGATGATGCCGTGCGTGCAGGCAAAATTCTGCATATCGGCCTGTCCGACGTGCCGGCCTGGGCTGCTTCGAGGATGCAGGCGCTCAGCGATGTGCGCGGCTGGGCACCTGTGGCAGCCATGCAGCTCGAATACAGTCTTGTTCAGCGCTCTATCGAGCGCGAACACCTCCCATTCGCGAAGAGTTATGACATCGGGGTCACCGCCTGGTCTCCGCTCGCGGGCGGGATACTGACCGGAAAGTATCTCGGACAGTCAGCATCCGATGGACCGCGGCGCATGGACTCGATGCAGTTGCAGCCGCTCGACGCACGCAATGCCGCGATCGCCGCTACCGTCAAGGCTGTGGCTGACCGGCTGGGGGCCAGTCCGGCGCAAATCGCTCTCGCTTGGTTGATCGATCGCGGTGTGATTCCGGTGGTAGGCGCGACGAAAGCCGCGCAGCTCTCCGATAATCTCTCGGCACTCGACATCGAACTCGATGCGACCACTCGTGCCGAACTGGACGAGGCAAGCCGGATCGATCTTGGTCATCCCTATCAGATGGTCGGATGGGAAATGCAGATGGCCCTGGGCTATGGCGGCATGTTCGATCAGATCGAGATCCCAGGATATCCCTTCGCGCGTTGATCGAACAGGCGGGGAGCAAAAACTTCCCTTGTGTCACGATCTGTTGGGTCCTGGCACCCATGGCCATCGTCTCGGCCAGGCTCCAGCCCTAGAATACCAGCACAATCGACGGAGAGGATCATGACAGTACCATCTGCCGAGCAAAGCGAACGCGCCGAGTATCGCGTCGGCTCGGTGGCCGCACTCGAACGAGGCGAGACGATCCTCGTCGATGCCGGCGACACCGAAGTCGCTCTGTTCCTCTGCCGCGGCCAAGTGGTCGCGACGCAGGGGCAGTGCCCGCACGCTGGTGGTCCCCTGCATGAGGGTGAGGTCGAGGGAACCGTGCTGACATGTCCTTGGCATGGCTGGTCTTTCGACCTGACGACGGGGGGATGCGAGGAAGACGACTCGATGCACCTTGCGCGCTATCCCGTCCGGATCGACGGGGACGATATCTTCGTCGCGCCATGACTGCGGATCGGCCCCCCCTGACCCTGCATGGCTATCCGGTCAGCAACTATGTGAACGTCGTTCGCGCGGCGCTCATCGAGAAGGGCCTCGAATATACGCTGTCCGTGCGAGGCGCGGCTCAGGACGAGGCGTTCCTTTCGCTGAACCCGATGGGCAAAATTCCTGTTCTCGAGACCGAAGAGGGGGCGCTCGCCGAAACAGTCGCAATTCTGGAATACCTGGACGACCGATATCCCGCGCGGGCCCTTCGACCAACAGGCGCTTTCGCGGCGGCGCGCGCGCGGCAGATCGTTAACCTCGTCCAGGTCTACGTGGAAGTGCCCACGAGAAGCCTTTTTCCCGGCGTGTTCATGGGCGGGGAAAACAGTCCGCCGGTCGTCGTCGCCGCGCGAGCTACGCTTGACCGCGCGAGCGCGGCCCTTGTCCGCCTCGCGAGACCTGCGCCTTTTTTGCTCGGCGAGCATATGACGAATGCAGACCTGTTCGCCTTCTACAGCCTCGACATCAGCGACCGTCTCGGTCGTTTCGTCTGGGGGCGATCGATGATTGCAGAGTGCGGACTTGAAGCTTGGAGCGCCGCGATGCGCGACCGATCGAGCACTAAAGTCGTGCTCGCGGATTTCGAAGCCGATTTCGCACGATATCTCAACGACAAGGGCGCGATCTACCGCGCCCCCGACGATGGACGACTTGCCCATGCGTGACGTCACGCTAGACCAAAAATATACGGCCACGACCGGCACCGTGATGATGAACGGAACGCAGGCGCTTGTGCGTCTGCCGATGTTGCAGCGCGATCGCGATCGGGCCCAGGGCCTCAACACCGCCGGGTTCATCTCCGGCTACCGCGGTTCTCCCCTGGGTACCTATGATCTCGAGCTCTGGCGTGCCAAAGATCATCTCGCTGAAAACGATGTGGTCTTTCAGCCAGGCGTCAATGAGGATCTAGCCGCCACCGCGGTCTGGGGGACGCAGATGCTGGCGACCACGCCGGGCGCCAATCGAGATGGTGTCTTCGCCATCTGGTACGGAAAGGGGCCGGGCGTGGACCGCTCGGGAGACCCCTTCAAGCATGGTAATACGGCCGGAGCGAGCGCCAATGGCGGCGTGTTGGTGGTTGCCGGAGATGACCATTCGGGCAAGTCGTCCACGGTTGCGCATCAGAGTGAAACTGCGCTGATCCATGCGGGCATGCCGATCCTTGCGCCGTCCAATGTCCAGGACGTGATCGACTTTGGCCTGCTTGGCTGGGCGATGTCACGTTACACCGGCCTCTGGACGGGGTTCAAACTTTGTAACGAAGTTCTCGAGCAGACCATGACGGTCTCGCTCGACGCCTCGGACAACGGTCCCGTGACGCCCGATCGGGGGGATGCCCCCCCCAACGGATTTCACAATTATCCGACCCATCTCGACCGGGCCCAATCGGAGATTGTCGTCAAGCGGTACCGTTGGCCTCTCGTCGAGAGATTCGTTCGCGCAAATCGTATTGACCGAGTGTTGATGGATGCGCCCCAGAGGCGGCTGGGCATCGTCTCTTGCGGCAAGGCAGTGCAAGATGCTCGGCAGGCTTTGACGCTTCTGGGCTTGGACAAGGCGGCTGCCGAGGCGCTCGGGGTGTCGTTCTACAAGCTCGGATGTGTCTACCCGGTCGAGCGCGACGGCCTCCGCGAGTTCGCCATGGGTCATGACGAACTCATTTTCATCGAAGAGAAGGAAGGGCTCACCGAGCAGCAAGCCAAGGCCGCTCTTTACGGCCAAACAGGCGCACCGCGCATCGTCGGAAAATTCGACGAGGATGGCGAGTTCATGATTCCCGCCGACGTCCAACTCGAACCCGTTCAACTGGCAGTCGTTATCGCCGAGCGCATGCGACGTCTCGGGATTGATGCCAATGGCGTATTCGAACGCGCGGAACGGCTCGGGAAGCAGCTCCTCGCAGTCGAAGGCATGAAACCTGCGTCCGCAGCGCGTTCACCCTATTTCTGTTCGGGTTGTCCGCATAACAGTTCCACACGCTTTCCCGAGGGCAGCATCGCGGCGGGCGGGATCGGCTGTCACGCCATGGCCATGTATTCGGGGCCAGAGATGCTTCCCAACACGCAGATGGGCGGCGAGGGGGCTCATTGGTACTCTCAAGCCCATTTCAGCGACATGCCCCACATCTTCCAGAACATGGGCGATGGCACATACTACCATTCCGGCCTGCTTGCCGTGCGCGGCGCGGTTGCGGCAGGGGTCAACATTACGTTCAAGGTGCTGTTCAACGACGCCGTCGCGATGACAGGCGGCCAACCCGTGGATGGACCGCTCTCGGTAGGCGACATCTCGCGACAGGTGATGGCGGAAGGCGCCGTACGCTGCGTCGTAGTGACGGACCGACCGGACCTTTATGGCGCCGACAGCGGACTTGCAGATGGTGTCACCGTCCATCATCGCGATGATCTCGATCGCATTCAGCGCGAACTTCGCGAGATCAAGGGTACTAGCGTACTAATCTACGAGCAGACCTGCGCCGCGGAGAAGCGCCGGCGGCGAAAGCGTGGGCGGTTTCCCGACCCGGCAAAGCGGATGTTCATCAATTCGAAGGTCTGCGAGGGCTGCGGAGACTGTTCTGTACAATCGAACTGCGTGAGTGTCTGGCCGCTTGAGACCGAGCTTGGCCGCAAACGCCAGATCGATCAGTCGAATTGCAACAAGGATTACAGCTGCGTGAAGGGCTTCTGCCCGAGCTTCGTGACGGTGCTCGATGCCGAGCCGCGCAAGCCGAAGCCCGCAGCGCTCGCGTCCGAAGCCATGGTCGCTCTGCCTGAGCCCGAGATCGTCGGGATCGAGGGAGAATACAACATCATGGTTTCGGGCATTGGTGGGACGGGTGTCGTGACGATCGGCGCCCTTCTCGCCATGGCAGCGCATCTTGAGGGCAAGGCCTGCTCCGTATTCGATATGACTGGCCTCAGCCAGAAGAACGGAGCCGTCTTCAGTCATGTCCGTATCGCCCGTGATACCGACGCGCTCGGAGCGCAAAAGCTCGGTGTCGGGGATGCGCATCTGGCCTTGGCATTCGATGCCGTAGCAGCGCTGGCGAAGGAACCGGCTATGACCTATGAGCCGCAGCGCACCCGCTGCGTGGTCAACGCCCGGGTCACGCCGACGCCGGCCTTCCAGCGCAATCCGGATCTCAAGCTCGACAAGACGCTTTTGCTCAATCGCCTAGAGGCGAACGCCCTTGAGATGCACAGCGTCGATGCGACGGGAATCGGTCTTGCTCTCCTCGGCGACACGATCGCGGCCAATCTGTTCATGCTTGGCTATGCCAGCCAGCTGGGCCTGCTTCCTGTCGGGCCGGCAGCCATCGAACGCGCGGTCGAGATCAACGCCGTTTCCGTGCCTTTCAACAAGGCGGCGTTCGCGATGGGTCGTCTCCAGGCTGCCGAGCCAGCTCGCGTGGAGGCAGCCCTCGTGCAGGCCAAACCTGAGGTCGAGTTCACGCCTCTTACCAGGCTCGAGGACATCGTTGCGCATCGCGGAGAGCTTCTGACCGCGTATCAGAATCCGGCCTACGCAAAACGGTTTCACAAGCTGGTAGCCGCTGTCGCATCGGCCGAGGCGCGTGCCGTTCCCGGTTCAACCGCCTTGGCGGTCATGGTCGCGCGCAACTTCGCTAAACTCATGGCTTACAAGGACGAGTACGAGGTCGCACGGCTGCATTGCGACCCGACGTTCCTGGCCCAGCTAAAGGGAACTTTTGAGGACGGCGCGCGGGTGCGATACAACCTGGCGCCGCCGCTCTTCTCCAAGCGCGATCCCGAAACCGGCCACCTGCGCAAAAGAGAGTTCGGTCCCTGGGTCCAAACGGCCTTCCGGGTTCTGGCGCGGCTGAAGGGTCTCAGGGGGACTGCTTTCGATCCGTTTGGCCATACCGCGGAGCGGCGAATGGAACGCGGTCTCATCGACCGCTACGAGATGCAGATGCGGATGGTCGCCGAGACCCTGACGAGGGCAAATCACGCCGTCGCGATCGAACTGGCCAGTCTGCCCGCTCAAATTCGCGGTTTCGGTCACGTCAAAGAAGCCAATGTAGCCAAGGTCGAGGCTATCGAGCCTCAGATTCTGGATAAATACAGATCCGCCATGACGGCCGCGCCCGCGCAGTCGGTCGCCTGAATAGGACCCGGATCAATCTTCGAGTAGGAGCACGATGCAGATCAATTCGGAAACGCCCGTGATTGTCACGGGCGGCGCTTCAGGCCTGGGCGGGGCAACCGCGCAGATGCTCGCCGCGGCAGGCGCCAAGGTTGCGATCTTCGACCTCGCGGAGGAGAGCGGTGCCGAGCATGCCAGCGCCATTGGCGGCGCTTTCTTCAAGGTCAATGTCGCAGACGAGGAAAACGTAGCCGAAGCTATCGCGGCAGCCGAGCTCAGGCATGGCAAGGCGAGAATCCTCGTAAATTGCGCTGGTGTCGCACCTGCCGTGCGCACAGTCGGTCGGGACTATGAAGCCCATCCGCTGGCCAGCTACCGCAAGACGATCGAGATCAACTTGATCGGGACCTTCAACGTCCTCTCGCAATTCGCCGCCCGTCTCGCTTCCGCCGAGCCGATAGGCGAAGAGCGCGGAGTTATCGTCAACACGGCCTCGGTAGCTGCCTTCGATGGTCAGATCGGTCAGGCTGCCTATGCTTCTTCCAAAGGCGGGGTAGCGGCGATGACCCTTCCCGTGGCGCGTGATCTTGCACAGCACAAGATCCGCGTGATGACCGTTGCGCCGGGGATTTTCCGGACCGCAATGCTGGCCGGCTTGCCGCAGCCCGCGCAAGATTCTCTGGGAGCCCAGGTCCCGCATCCCAGTCGCTTGGGCGATCCTCGGGAATTTGCCCAGATGATCGGCGCTATCGTGGCAAATCCTATGCTGAACGGCGAGGTCATCCGCCTTGACGGCGCGATCCGGATGGCGCCGCGATGACGAGGCAGCGGCTTCGCCGACGCGCATGCGAGCGCTGCTATCCCGCGGTCCACGACGCCGCCTAGAGTTTTCAGGAGACCGAAAATGCCAGATGCCTTGATCATCGACGCCGTTCGCACCCCGCGCGGGATTGGCAAAGTGGGCAAGGGCGCTCTTGCCCACATGCATCCTCAACACCTGGCAGCGACTGTGCTGAAGGCACTTGCCCAACGTAACGGACTGAAAACGGAAGACGTCGATGACGTCATCTGGTCGACGAATTGGCAGAAGGGTAAGCAGGGCGGTGATCTCGCCCGTATGGCCGCGCTCGATGCAGGCTACGATATCAAAGCGAGCGGCACCACGCTCGACCGCTTCTGCGGAGGTGGCATTACCAGTGTTGCGCTTGCGGCCGCGCAGATCATGTCGGGCATGGAACAGCTCGTTATCGGCGGGGGGACCGAGATGATGTCGCTCACCGGGCAAATGGGCATGGAGGAAATCGCCGCCGGCTTTCCGCCGACCGTCATGGGTTCGCACAACGAGCGGCTGGCCCTTCGCCATCCGCAATCCCATCAGGGGGTGTGCGCCGATGCGATCGCAACGATCGAGGGCTACACGCGCGAAGAGATGGACGCGGTCGGTCTGGAAAGCCAGCGCAAGGCCGCGGCGGCCATAGCCGAGGGCCGCTTCGATCGCAGCCTCATTCCAGTCTATGCGGACGACGGAAGTGTGATCCTGGATCGCGACGAGTTTCCGAGGCCGGAAACGACTGCGGAAGGTCTCGCCGCTCTGCGACCGTCCTTCGCGGCGCTGGCCGACCAAAGCGCCGACGCGACAGGAACCACGTTTCGGCAGATGATCAAGCGCAAGTATCCGGAGCTGGAGATCCAGCACGTTCATCATGCTGGAAATTCGTCCGGCGTGGTCGACGGCGCCGCGGCGGTGCTTCTGGCTTCACCGGACTACACACGGGCAAACGGTCTCACGCCGCGCGCGCGCGTTGTCGCCACGGCCAACATGGGAGACGATCCGACATTGATGCTCAACGCTCCCGTGCCCGCGGCTCGCAAGGCCTTGGCCCTGGCAGGCCTGAAAGTTGACGACATCGATTTGTGGGAAATCAACGAAGCGTTCGCAGTGGTGACCGAAAAGTTCATTCGCGATCTCGAACTCGACAGAGACAAGGTCAATGTCAACGGCGGCTCGATCGCGCTTGGCCATCCGATTGGCGCCACGGGCGCAATCCTTATCGGTACGGTTCTCGATGAGCTTGAGCGGCGCGACCTCAAGCGCGGCTTGGTGACCATGTGCGCCGCCGGCGGGATGGCGCCGGCAATTATCATCGAGAGGGTGTGATGCTTATCCGGCGGGATAGCGAAGCGTGACGTCCTAGTCCCGGTAGCTCGGGGGGCGATTGTCCGAAAAGGCGGCAATTGCCTCGCGGTGGTTGGGCGAGGTCAGCAAGGCGCGCTGCTCGGCAGCCTCGACTGCCAGCATGTCGGACTCCGAGGCGCCCGAAGCACCCAAGTTCAGTAACCGCTTTCCGGCGCGAACCGCATCTGGGCTCATGGAAGCGATCTCTGCCGCAAGATCGCGCGCGGCCGCGACGGGATCATCAGCGAGCCGGGTGGCGAGCCCCAGTTCGTAAGCTTCCTCGCCAGAAACGATCCTGCCGCTGAAAACGAGGTCCCGGATCTGATCTTCGCGCAGCAACCGTCGCAGAAAGACGGTGCCAGCCATGTCAGGCACCAGACCCCAGGCGACCTCGCGGACCGAGACCTTTGCACCGGGCGAGATGATCCTGATGTCGGCGCCCAGCGCAAGTTGCAGACCGCCTCCCAGAGCGTGTCCGTGGATCGCGGCGATCACCGGCATTGGCAACCGCTGCCATTGCAGCACCGACCGCTGGAACAGATTGCCGCCGATGTCGGATTTATCGGCCAGCATCTCGAGGATGTCAGAGCCTTCAGACAGTGCGTTCAGATCGATGCCGACGCAAAAGCTGGGGCCATTGCCCGCAAGGATCACGGCCCGAACGCTCGGTGTTTGGGTAAGCTGAGCGGAACATCCTTCAAGTTCGCGAAACATCGCGAGATCGATTGCGTTGAGCTTGTCCGGCCGGTTGAGCCGCACCTCCGCCACACTTGCTCGTCTGTCGATCACCACACGCATGCACATGTCGGGTTCCTTTCGCATCGGGCATGGTCCGAGTGCGTGACTAGCGTAACGACCTTGTCCAACCAAGTTGCTGGGCGGCAGTCCCGGAAACTGGACAGAAAACGCCGGTTGACGGCTCGGGCCGTCTATTGATCACGAGTGCACAGGACATCAAGAGCCTGCCATCATCGCCCGCAATTATGGCACGATCCGCCAACGATCAGACATGGTTCGCCATGTACCCCTGCGCCGATCGCTACTAGGCATCCGAAGCATATCGGCGCGAGATCGCCGTCCCGCGGCGTGGGGATGCTTCGCCGCAAATAAATGGAGAGGCGTCATGCGCAGCATGCTGATCGACGGAAAGCTGGTCCAGGCGGAGGCAACGATCGGCGTCGTCGATCCCAGCACTGGCGAAGTATTCGAGAATGTCCCCGACGCAGCGGCGCCCGACGTCGACAATGCTGTCGCCGCCGCCCTGCGGGCTTTTCCCGACTGGCGAGATCGTACCCCCGAAGACCGAGAGGCGGTCCTCGCCGCAGTTGCAGACGTGATTCTGGGCAATCTCGATGAACTGTCGGATCTGCTCATCGCGGAGACGGGACGCCCGCGCGGTCTCGCCCAATTTGAACTGGCGCAACTCGCCGTCGGCTACCTCCGGTACTATGGCGCGCTGCGGCTCGCGCCCGAGGTCCTGGCTGATGAGCCGACCAGACGTGTCGAACTGCATCGCAAGCCGCTCGGCGTTGTCGCGGCCATCGTGCCATGGAACGCGCCGGTCTTCATCGCTTGCAACAAGATCGCGCCCGCGCTCGCAGCGGGCAATACCATCGTCGTGAAAACGGCGCCGACGACACCGCTTACCACCTTGCGCTTGGGCGAATTGATCGCCCAAGTCGTGCCGCCGGGCGTGATCAACATCCTGTCTGGCGGGAACGAGGCGGGGGCTGCGCTCGTGGACCATCCCGATGTGGCGAAAGTTACCTTCACCGGCTCGACCGAAACGGGCCGAAAGATAATGGCCGCCTGTGCGCCCTCGTTGAAGCGTGTGACGCTCGAGCTTGGCGGCAATGATGCCGCCATCGTCATGCCGGACGCTGACGTGAAAGCGGTCGCACCGCAGATCTTCGCGTTCTCCTTCTTCAATTCGGGCCAGGTCTGCGCGGTCATCAAGCGTCTCTATGTGCACGACAGTCTGTACGATGCGATGTGCGATGAGTTGGCCGGGCTTGCGAGCGCCAGCAAACTTGCATCCGGACGCGAGGCTGATGCGCAGTTTGGTCCCGTGCAGAATCGTGCCCAGTTTGACAAGGTGCGCGGTTATGTCGAGCAGGCGGGACGCGACGGACGCATCGTGGTCGGCGGCGAAATTGCGGATGGACCAGGCTATTTCGTGCCGCTCACGATCGTTCGGGATGTCAGCGAAGGCCATGCGATTGTCGATGAGGAACCCTTTGGACCGATCCTGCCGGTGATCCGCTACAGCGACCTCGACGACGTCGTTGCGCGGGCCAACGCCTCACCATTCGCACTGGGTGGATCGGTTTGGGGCAGCGATCTCGATGCTGCGACGGCCGTTGCGGCCCGGCTTGAAAGCGGCAGCGTCTGGGTCAATCAGCATTGCGCTCTCGATCCGGGAGTGCCGTTTCCCGCTAACAAACAATCGGGCTTCGGCGTCGAGGGAGGCATCGAGGGCATCTACCCCTATCTTGCCTTGCAGACGCTCAATATCGCCAAGAACCCGTCCTGATCTCCTTGTTGAGGGAAGAAAATCCATGAAGCTCCTGCGCTGGGCGCTGGCGGGCGCATCGGTCTACGCCGTCTATCGCTATTCGATTGGCCGCAAACGCCCAGGACAACCTGTCTTCGTGAAACCGCTTGCAGAAGCGCAGGGAGCCCCCCGCACGCCCGAAGCGGCAGAGTGAAATGGCGGGCGAACCTATCGAGATCGTGATAGCCGGCCCTGCGGCTGCGCAACCATTTCTCGCGCGTCTGCGCGAGACGATTGCGCGCCCCGACAGAACGATACATTTCCTGGTCGGGACCGAGGCGGTTGGTCAGTTCGATCGTTGGCAATACGTCCAGTTGTTGATTCCCTTCGCCCTGCCGTTCACGGCGGCAGACATGGACCTTGCCCCCAGCCTGAAGGCGATCGTCGTTCCGTCTCTCGGCTACGAGGGCATAGACGTCGATGCCGCAAGGGCGAGGGGAATTGTCGTGGCGAACGGGGCAGTTCAGGAGAATTTTGAAAGCGTGGCGGAAGCGGCGATCATGCTGATCCTCATGTGCCTCTATGACATTCGGCAGACCGAGCAGCGCCTGCGGGATGGTGTTTCGCGCCAGGGGCCTGCTCAGGCCCGCATGCTGCGTGGCAAGACGGTTGGTCTGATCGGCTTTGGGAACATCGCGCGCGCGGTCGCGGTCCGCCTCGCGGCTTGGCAAGTGCGCCTCATCGCATACTCGCGTTCGACGCTCGCACCTGACACGATCGGCGTCGAGCAGGTCGATCTGGAAACCCTGATATCGCAAAGCGACATTGTCCTGCCGCTTGTTCCCCTGACGCGCGACACGCAAGATATGCTGTCGCGGGAAGTGCTCTCGAGGCTCAAGAGCGGGGCGGTGCTAGTCAACCTATCGCGCGGCGGCGTGATCGACGAGGAGGCTCTCGCCGATCCCGCGATATACGGAAGGCTGGGCGGCCTTGCTCTCGACGTCTTCACGCAGGAACCGCTCGCGCTCGACAGTCCATTGCGTCAGGTTCCCGGCGCGATCCTGACTCCCCACGAAATATCGCATACCAAGGAGAACTTCGGGGCGTTGTTCGAACTAGCCGTTCGCAATGTGGAAGCGGTGCTGCGCGGCGCAACGCCCGAAACTGCCCTGAACTAGACTTTCTCCGATCTGCCGTATCATTCAACTTGTCGGAACTCGTGTTGCAACCAGGCGGGTGGGACAGGCGTTTTATTTTTGTGAGCTTCGATATCTTATGTTCGGTGAAGATCGCTCCATTCAAGTGCGATGCGAAAATCAAACATCGGCCTCTTAATCGTACTGGCTGGCGGCGTTCAGTAAGTCATTCCCGAACAATCTTGACCATTGTTCCGAAGTCAGAGTCATCCGGCGCTTGAGATAGGATCCTGGAATACTGCCTTGCGCCAAGGCGCGGACCACGGCGGGCCGCTCGCCGATGAATTCCGACCAGCGGCGTGTTGAGGGGAATTCGTCGAAGCTGAGATCGATATTGCCGATGTTCTGTACCCACGGCCAGCAGGCCATATCGGCAATGGAATAGTCGCCGGCAACAAATCGGGAATCTCGCAGCTGACGATCCAGGACATGCAGCAGGCGCCGCGCTTCACGGCGATAGCGGTCGACCGGATAGTCCTGCCCTTCGGGCGCATAGCGCACAAAATGATAAGCTTGGCCAAGCATGGGGCCGAGGCCGGCAACCTGCCACACGAGCCACTGAGTGATGGTGCTGCGTGAACGCGGATCGGATGAAGCGAAGAGGCCGGTTTTTTCGGCGAGATACAGAAGAATCGCTCCGGTCTCGAAGACCGAAAAAGGCGGTCCCCCACCAATCGGGTCAAGGTCGACGATCGCGGGGAGCTTGTGATTGGGATTGATGGCCTTGAAGCTGGGCGCAAGATGGTCGCCGCTGAACAGTTCGTAAGTCACCGCGCGGTATTCCAGCTCCATCTCCTCAAGCGCGATGGCGATTTTCAAGCCATTCGAAGTCGCGACGTAGTGGAGGTCGATCATGACGCGTTCCGATGATGCGTGATGATATCCTGTAGGGCCTCGTCGAGCGTGAACCGGTGCTGAAATCCGGATTCGGCTACGAAGCGGCTGCAGTCGATGTCCGGGGTATCGAGATCAAATTGTGGTCCCGCCGGTACGGCCGGCAACGCCTCGGACCCGGTCAGTACGAGCACGCGGCTCACCCACTCATCCTCGGTAAGGTTGTCCTGTCCGCCGATGTTGTACACGGGCGAGGGGAGCGGCGGACCCAGCAGGGCATGGACGAATGCGCCACCAGCGTCTTCGGCATAGATCGGGCGAATCTTCGTGCCCTCCTTGAATATTCGTCGCCATTCGCTGGGCTTGTCAGTTGCGCAGGCGCGGATGAACTCGTTGAAGATTCCCGCGCCTCCGTCCTGCTTGTCTTTCCCGAAAGAGATCTGTGGCCGCAGGCCTGTCGCGTTCACGCCGTACAGGCGGCCATACTGCTTCGCGGTGCCCTCGTTCATGATCTTGGTCGCACCATAGAGGTGCATGGCCAGGTAGGGAGCGTCCTCGTCGACTGGCCCCTGGTAATGCGAGCCAAGGCCATAAAGTGCGACGCTACTCGCGTAGACCAGGCGCTCCATCGCGAATATGCGCGCAGCCTCGAGGAGATTGGCCAAGCCCATCACATTGACCTCTAGCGTCTCGTAAGGCGCGTTGTAGGCACGGGTCGAGACCAATCCCGACAGGTGAAGCACGCGTGTGACCTTTTGGGCTTCGCACAGTGAGAAGACTTTCCGGAGATCGGTGACATCGAGTTGCGCCCAGGCCACGTCGAGGTTGCCGAGATCGGGGCGGACCAAGTCGCCCGCAATCACCGTCTCGCCGCGCTCTATCAGCAGACGCGTGGCTACCCTGCCCAAGAGCCCAGCAGCGCCAGTGACCAAAATCGTCATGCCAAGCATCCTTCCACATCGCGGTTTTCACGGGGCGAGCCCGGCGTTGAGGGCAAAATTCCTCATTGGCGGCCATTAGTCAACATTATAGTTGACAGAAAACTGGTGCGATAATATCTCGTTGAAACAACGACGAATCATGTAAAAACACGACATTCAATCGATATATGGCAGCATGCGACGAATCAATTCCGTTGCGTGCTGGCTTCGTGCGTGTGTTACGTGTGAATTCTGAGTAAATATTCAGAAAATCGTCGAGAAGTATATAATTTCTATTTTGACGGGAGGTTTGGGGCAGTGGCGATTAGCGGAATATTGATCACGGCGGCGGTCGCAGCGCAGGCGATCGCGGGAGAGGGCGGGGCAGAGCAGGTTGCGACGCCGCCTGCTGCGCAAGCCGAAAGCAGTCCGCCGACCGAGAGCGGATCTGGCCTTCAGGAAATCATTGTGACGGCGCAGAAGCGCCGTCAGTCGATCAACGATGTAGGTTTATCGATTACTGCGGTCGATGGTGCTGCCCTCTCTCGCCGCCAAATAACGACGGTCTATGACCTGGTTCAGGTAGTGCCCGGCCTGTCTATCGCAAATTCCGGCAACGCTGCCACACCGGTCTACACCCTGCGCGGAATTGGCTTCAACTCTTCGAACCTCAATTCGCTGCCTACGGTCAGCGTCTACACCAATGAGATCGCGTTGCCCTATCCCGTCATGACGCAGGGTGTCGAACTCGATCTGGAACGCATCGAGGTGCTCAAAGGCCCGCAAGGCACCTTGTTCGGGCAGAGCACGACGGCTGGCGCTATCAACTATATCGCAGCATCACCGACCGACACGCTCGCTGGTGGCGTCGGCGCAACGTTTGGGCGCTTCAATCAATGGAACGTCAATGGCTTCCTGAGCGGTCCCCTGGGCGATACGGTGAAGCTTCGGATTGCCGCGTCGCACTTCGGTGGTGGCGACTGGCAGAAAAGCTACACGCGCAACGATAGCCGGGGCGAGCGCGACAAGACCGAGGCGCGCGCCACACTGGAATGGCAGCCGGCCGACGCGCTGACCGCGAAAATCATGGTGAGCTACTGGCGCGACAGAAGCGACACCCAGGCGCTTCAATTCGTACGATACGATCCGCTTCAGCCACCTGGGCTTCCTGGGCCGGCCGCCTATCCGACGTCACCATCCCGGCCGCGCGCTGCCGATTGGGACGCAAACAAGGAATTCAAGTTCGATCAGGAGTTCGTGCAGCCATCGCTAAGGATCGACTGGGCGCTGTCTGATGTGCTGACGCTCACCTCTATTAGTGCCTATTCCCATTTTCGCACTCAGTCGCGGTTCGATGGCGATGGTACGAGTTTCGAGATCCAGGATGTCGTTCAGTTCGGCAAAATCGAGGATTTCAATCAGGAGATCCGGCTGGGTATCAAATCCGGCGGGCTGACCGGCGTCATCGGCGGTAGCTACGAAAACAGCCGCATCCGCGAGACGCTCTTTCAAAAGTTCTTTTATCTCTCAAACGTGCAGAATATCGGCGGTTCGGGCATCTCGCTGATCGACAGTACGATTTTCTCGCGCTCCCGCACAGACGCCAAGGCGGTATTCGCAAACGTCGACTACAAGGTCGACGACCAGTTCTCATTCGTTCTGGGCGGCCGCTACACGCGCACCTCGATCGACTTTCGCGGTTGCGCTCTCGATAGTGGCACTACCCTGCCTAACACGCCGGCGCCTGGCGTGACGGCGGATGCAAGGCAGTTTTTCAATGGTCTCTACGGCATTCTGACCGGCAACGTGGGGGCAAATCCGATCCAGCCCGGTGGCTGCATCACGCTCGACAACATCTCCCGCGGCGGCAATCCGCCGACCTTCCTGCCAACCGAAAGTCCATCAAACCTGACCGAGGACAATTTCTCGTGGAATGCCACGGTCAATTTCAAGCCCAGCCGCAACGCCCTTCTCTACGCGCGTGTCGCGCAGGGCTACAAGGCGGGCAGCTTTCCCACTATCGCGGCATCCACATCGATGCAATTCCGTCCTGCGAAACAAGAGGGCCTGCGCGCTTACGAAGCCGGTTTCAAGCTGACCTTGGCCGACCGCACGGTCCAATTCGATGGCGCGGCGTTCTACTACGATTACAAAGACAAGCAGCTCAGCAACTTCATACCCGATGCCGTGTTCGGTCCGCTCATTGCGATCGTCAACATCCCGAAATCGCGTGTGGCGGGCGGTGAAGCGTCGATCAGCTGGACTCCCGTCCGCGGACTTACGCTGAGCGGCTCAGCCACCTATGTCGACACGAAGATCCGCAGCTTCACCGGTTTCGACCAGCGGGGCAACGTCACCAATTTTCAGGGGGCGCCCTTCAATTTCGCCCCGAAGTGGTCTGGCACGGCAGATGCGAACTACCGTTTTGCGTTGAATCCGCAGCTGACGGCTACTGCAGGTGGCGGCCTGTCGTTCCACAGCAAGACGACCGGCATCATCGGGACGTCCGACCCGGCCTATGACATCGCCTCCTACACCCTCGTCGACGTGCAGGTCGGACTCGAGGGCGCGTCAGGCTGGAGCCTGCAATTGTGGGGCAAGAACATCACCAACAAATACTACTGGACCAATGTGAACCGCATTGGCGACAATATTGCGCGCGCGGCCGGTTACGGAGCGACCTACGGGGCCACCGCCGGCTATCGCTTCTGAAATCTACGACCAATGTCTCCCTGCGGCACTGCTTCCGGAGGGGCCGAAAGGAGTGCCTGTCAGATGCAAAGTGAAATCGACTATCAAGTGATCGCAGATGGTCTGGGGTTTCCCGAAGGACCGGTCGTCATGGCCGATGGCTCTATCATCGTCGTGGAACTAGCAGCCGGCCGCGTCACGCGGTGTTGGGGCGATGGACGAAAGGAAACTGTTGCCGAGCCGGGCGGTGGCCCGAATGGCGCGGCGATCGGTCCCGACGGCGCGCTGTGGGTTTGCAATAACGGCGGAGTCGATCTCAGCACGCTGCAGAGCGGGCGCGGGCCGGGACACGAAGGCCGGATCGAAAGGATCGATCTCGGCACGGGCAAGGTCGAACGTGTGTACGAGCGATGGGACAAGTTCCCGCTTTCGGGACCCAACGACATTGTCTTCGACAAGGATGGCAATTTCTGGTTCACCGACCTCGCAAAGACCTACGACAACGTCCATGAAATGGGTGGACTATTTTATGCGCGTGTCGACGGGAGTGCGATCAAGGCCGTGCACCACGGCATCGTATCCTATAACGGCGTAGCACTGTCTCCCGACCAGAAGACGCTCTATGTCGCCGACACCTATACCGCGCGCTTGCTGGCTTTTGATCCCGATCCCGATGCCCACCCCGATACCCGTCGGCTCATCGGAACCGTGCCTGGTCTGGTCTCTGTCGACAGCATGGCCGTGACTGCGGCCGGAAACATTTGCCTGGCAACGCTTCATCACGGCGCGATCACCACGTTCACGCCCGAAGGTGCTCTGAGCTCGATCCCCTTTCCGGACGAATACACGACCAACATTGCATTTGGCGGCGATGATATGCGCACCGCCTACATCACCTTGTCGACGGCCGGGCAACTTGTTCGGGCAAGCTGGGCGGAACCTGGGCTCAAGCTCAATTTCAACGCCTGACCAGCGTAGCGCCGGCTTGCGAGCTGGCGCGATCTGGCCTCAGACTTGGGCGTTCTTCGCGTAGGGCTCTTTTCCGCGTTCGACGATTGAGCAAGCTGCTCGTTCTGCATGTGCAGAAGCCGGCGACCATTCCCGCGCCCCTGTCGCCGATCGGACCAGTTGTACCGGACGATCCGGCAATCGCCCGCCCGTGCCGGGCGCCGCGGGGTCGTCGGCAACGCCCCTCATTTTCACCGTCTGTCGAGTGAGAAGGCAGCGAGCTTTCCGAGCCAAAAGCTTGGGGCACGACAAAGCTTGGCTTCGGCTTCAACATATGTGTTGACAGGCTAGGGCAGGTCGCTAGAAGAGAGAATAGATAGTCGAATCTTGTGGGTTCTGCTGTGGCTGGGCTGCGATGAATATGTCTTCGCGCACCTTTTAGAATTCATCAAATATATACAATCGAATTGTCTTAGGGAGATGTCGATGAGGGCTGTGCTTTTTGCCGGATGTGCTTTGTTCGCCGTTGCCAACACGCCGGTGTTTGCGCAAAGTAATGCTGCGGGGGCTCCGAGTGAAGAAAACTCGTCGCAAGGGGCGGGTGCCCAACAGCATGGACCAGTACTCGACGACATCGTCGTTACTGCGCGTAAGAAGGCTCAGGCGGAGCGAGCTCAGGACGTTCCAATTGCGATGTCGGCTATTTCCGGTGATGCGCTTGAGCAGCGGCAATTGAAGAGCCTGACAAGTCTCACTTCATCTGTCCCGAACGTGAGTCTCGACGATGTCGGCACCATCAAGGGATCGGCGGTCTTTTCGATCCGCGGACTGGGGCTCAACAGCTCGATCCCGACACTGGAACCGACGACGGGCGTATTTTACGACGGGATCTACATGGGCACCAGTCAAGGTATCCTGATTGATCTCTTCGACCTGGACGGGATCGAAATCCTTCGCGGTCCGCAAGGCACGCTGTTCGGCAAGAACGTGACTGGCGGCGCCGTCGTCATCCGCAGTCGGGCGCCCAGCGACGAGCTCGAAATGCGCGGCCGCGTCTCCGTCGAGACCGGGCCGGAGTACAAAGCGGCGTTCAGCGTTTCCGGCCCGCTTGCTCAGAACCTCAGTGCCAGGCTTTCCGTCCTGTACGACAAGGACGAGGGTTGGTTTCACAACGATTTCGACAACCGAAGCTGGGGCAAGAATGAGACGTTCGTCATTCGTCCCTCGATCAAATACGACAATGGAAGCTTCAATACACTCATACGCTATGAGCACGGCAATACTCATGGTGATGCCACTCCGTTCCAGAATTTTGCGTTCAATGATCGAACCGGCTTCCGTTTCTCGAACAACTATGGTCGCGAAGGGAACGGCGGGAACAAGTTACGATGGAACCAGGCGACTTGGGAGACCAACGTTGATGTAGGTCTCGGGGAAGGCGTCATCACGAACATTGCCGGTTACCGGAACATGTTCAATGACGTCGGTGCCGACACCGATGGAACGTCATTTAGCGGTTTGCACACCCGTTACAAGGAGCATTTCGAGCAGTTCAGCAACGAGCTGCGTTATGCCGGCAGATTTTTCGATGCGCTCGATCTGACGGTAGGGGCCTACTATTTCCACAGCAACCTGCGATACTATGAAGAGCGGCGTCTTGCGACCGTGGGGTTCCAACCGCGCGGGTTCGGCGGACGACAGAAGCAGGACACCTGGGCCATATTCGCGCAGGGTGATTACGGGCTTACCGATGCGCTGCTCCTCACCGTTGGCGCAAGGTACTCGAGCGACAAGAAGACTGCCGACATCGCGCTCTTCAACGCCGTCACCCCGCTTTGCAACTACGATACCGAGGTCTGCACGTACGATCGGGCCGGTCAGCGCGGCACCTGGAACAGCTTTACGCCCAAGGTCGGGCTCCAATACAAGATTTCGAACGATGCGCAGGTCTATGCCTCGGCGACGCGCGCATGGCGTGCCGGCGGCTTCAACGTTCGGGTCACCAGCCCACTGCAGAATCTGCGTTTCGATCAGGAGCGGACGACGGCCTTCGAGATTGGCGGCAAGGCCGACCTGTTCGATCGCCGCGTTCGGACGAATCTCGCGGTCTTTTACAACCTGGTCGACAACCTGATCCGTGACGTGAACCTGCCTACAGGAACGGGAGCGGTCGTGCAGGACTCCCGCAACACCGCGGACATCTCGATCTGGGGCGTGGAGTTTGAAACCCAGTTCCAGGTGACCGACCAACTCAGGTTGTCGGCCTTCCTCGGTCACCAGCAGGCCAAGTACAAGAAGATCCGTTACAGCCTCATCGATTTGGCTGGTGAGGCGCCAGGAACGATCAATGCGGCCGACTACGCGCTGAAGGTGCCGCGTCTGGTGCCATGGTCGTTCGGCTTCGGGGCGGATTTCAACCAGCCTGTTGGCGATGAGGCCGAGATCACGGCGAAGGTCAATTACAGCCGAAAGACGCGGCAATTCGCGAGCGATAACAATACCCAGTTCCTGTTGCCCCTCGATACGCTCGATGCAAGCCTTGGGCTCTCGCTGATGGATAAGAAGCTGACCTTCAGCGTATACGGTCGCAACATTCTAAACAGCGCGTTCCAAGGCTTCGTGGTGGCGCTGCCGTCCGCGGTCCTTCCGCCTCTTCCTGCCGGTGCCACCGGGGTCCTGGGGGCCATGAATGAAGGGCGCAGCATCGGGGTCGAGGCAAGCTTCAAATTTTGACACCACCCCACTGAAGGGAGCGCACTGCCATGCGGTGCGCTCCCTTTTTTTGGTACTGACGGGACGGGCTGCCGTCTTACGGGCCTGCTGGGAGGCTGTTTCACGCTGGAGCGACGTCGCCCGGGCAGACCGTCGCGCAATCTTTGCGGCGATTTCGCCGCGGTTTCTAGCGTCCGGCCTCCACCAGCTTGACCACGAGCCTCGGGAAAAGTCGACGGGCTAGGAATGTCCCCACGCAAGCACGCCAGTCGTGCCACGAACACGCGGAGGCCAGGGATCGTCGAAGGCGAGCTTCGGGCGCGACAGTGAAAGGCCTGCGATGTCCAGCGAGGCATCGGTCGCTTCCGCCGGCGACAATGGGATGCGCTCGTTCAGCATTCGGCGAAGAACGCCAAACAGCTTGGGCTGATTGATCATCGTCGCACCGATCAGCTGGTCTTGCGCGAAGGAAAGGACCGCGAAGCGGCCCGTGGCCGGCTCGCCGCGAAGGACGACCTGGTCCTGTCCGTCCGATATTCCCACGGACTGGAAGCGGAACCCGTACTGGTCCGACCAGACCCAAGGCGTCTGGACGTAAGGCCACTGCTTGCCGGCGATTGACGCGCCAGCCGTCCGTCCCTGTTCTACCGCGTTGTGCACGGTCTCGAGCCTTACTCGCCGACCGCTGGGACCGCTTGGATGATTGGTACAGTCACCCGCTGCGACGATCGCCGGATCGGACGTGACGGCAAGGGAATCGACTACGATGCCGTTTTCGCAGTCGAGCCCGGCTGATTGAGCCAATTCGACGTTCGGCAAGGCACCGATACCGACAATGGCGATATCGGCTTCGATATGTCGGCCGTCGCTGCAGACAACGGCAATCGCATCGCCCGAGGGCACGATCGCCGCGACGTCAGCATCGAACGCGAACCGGACACCGGCGGCCTTGTGGCGATCGTAGAGAAAGTCGGAGATCGCATCGCTGCCCATGCGGGGCAGAAGGCGCTCGCGCTGCGCGATCAGCGTCACGTGAAATCCGCGCTGGACCAGAACTGCCGCCGCTTCCAACCCGATAAATCCGGCTCCTATGATGGCGATCCTGCGTGTGTATGCGAGCCGGTCACGCAGGCGATCCACATCGTCGAGCGTGCGAACGTAGAACACCCTGTCATCGACACCTGCGCAGCCATCAAGCCGCCGGACTCGCGTTCCCGTCGCCAGAGCGAGACGGTCGTAGGGAAGCCGTTTTCCGCTCTCGAGCTCCACGGCTCCGCTGGCGCGATCGACCGCGGCGACTCTGCTGCCAAGGCACGTCGTGACCTGCCATTTCGCGTAGAAATCGGGCGTGCGGTAAAGCAGTTTCTCGGCGGGCCAGCCACCGTTGAGGTACTGCTTGGAAAGAGGTGGCCGCTGATAGGGCAAGGTCGGTTCGTCACTGATCAGCGTGATCTTGCCTGCATAGCCTTCCTGCCGAGCGACTTCGATCAACTGGGTCGCGGCCTGACCGCCGCCGACAACGACAAGGTCTTCGCTGGTGATCGGCATTTTGGTCATGGTTCGAGATAATAGATCTGGGGGGCCGCACCGCTGCTCTCGGCGAGGACCTTGTGATCTCGGGTTCGCAGCAGTTCGGATACCTTGCTCCCAGGATCGTTGATATCGCCCTGATGGATCGCTCGGGTTGGGCAGACGAGTGCGCAACTAGGTTTCTCCCCCGCGTCGATCCGGTGGACGCACATCGTGCATTTGTCCGCGGTCCCGACGTCGGCATCGAACGAGATGGCGTCGTAGGGGCAGGCCTCATCGCATCGCTGGCACCCTACGCATTTGTCGACGTCGAGCATCACCACGCCATCCTCGCGCTTCCAGAGCGTCGTGGTGGGGCAGACCTTGACGCATGGCGCATCCTCGCAATGGTGGCACATTGTCGGAAGCCAGTACTGGGACAGCGCAGGAAACTGGCCCTCGGGCTTTTCGAACAGGGGGCGCCGACCACTGTCGTAGACAGCAATTCTTGCCTCGCCCGATGGCACCGCATTTTCCACTTTGCAGCCGATGACGCAAGTGTCGCAGCCGATGCAGCGCTTCAGGTCTATGACGAAAGCCATCCGCTCGCTCATGGCTGTTCTTCCTTCTCGACGTCACACATGAAATCCCAAACCGAGTAGTTGGTCTCGGCTATGCGGGTTTGAACCGGGCTTTCCGGGATATGGCCGAGATCCGAAGGGTGCCCCGATGCGAAATGCCGCTTCCACCAGCCTTGCGGCATCGCCAGGGTGCCAGGTGGGACGCCGTTGGAGACATTCGCTTTCACGACGAAGTGGCCGCGGTCGTTGAAGACGCGCACGACATCTCCGTCGGCAATGTTGCGGCGCGCCGCATCGGTAGGGGCGATTTCCAGGCGCGGCTCGGGGAGAACTTCCGCAATCATCGGCAGAATAGTGTGCTGACTATGGGTGGAATGGGTATGCTTGTACGTGATGAGGTGAAACGGAAACCGATCGCGCTGTCCGCTCTCCGCCTGTGGCTTCGCCTTCAGCACGGCTTCGTCCAGATCGGCGAACTGCTCCTGATACAGTTCGATCCGTCCCGAAGGTGTCGCGAACTTCTGGTCGCGAAACGGGGTGTAGGGTCTATCCACTGGCACACGTGCGACACCATCACGCTTGAGTGCCTCGAAATCCACCGCGCGGATGCGCGGGTCGGTGTGGTTCGACAGGTAGTCGCGGCAACTCTGCTCGGGATCAACGTTCCATATGTGTCCGAGTTGAAGGCGATCGCAGACGCCGCCGAATATATCGACGTCATTTCGGCTCTCGCCGACCGGGGGCACTGCGCGGCGGCGTAGCTGAACGTACCAGTTCTCAATATTGCCGACGACGTCCCAGTCATCCTCGTAATAGGACACGCAGGGAAGGACGACGTCGGCATAGACTGCCGCATCGGTCATCACTTGCTCGCTCACCACGAAGAGGTCGAGGTTCGGCAAGGCTTCCCGAACGAAACGTTTCAGCAGCGGGCTCTGAGTCCCGAAGTTGTAGGCCGACATCCAGAGGGACTTAACCGGATATGGCTCGCCGCTCGCTATGGCCTCGACCATCCGGGTCCCGGGAAGAGAGTGGCCGACCCGGCCCTGAGGCGTAACCCACTCGGCCGTCGGGGAGAACAACAGCAGCATGAGCGGGCCGTCATTGGTATTCATGCCGGCATGCGGCTTGCCGATATTTCCGCAAAGCGATGCGAGCGTCGCCCAGGCGCGCACTACTGTGTGGCCTTGGGCATAGCGCTGCGGGCCGTATCCCACCCAGAGCCAGGCCGGTTCGGTCGTTGCATATTCGCGGGCGACGCTGGCAATCTGCTCCGGCGGCACGCCGCAGATCGATGCGGCGTGTTGCGGCGTGAAAGCCTCCCATTCGCGCCAGCTCAGCGAAAAGGCGGTGACGCAATCGATCTCTTCGCCGCGCTGCGAAACCGTCCAGCTTCCGCGCAGGGCGGGTGAGATCGCCGCGCCCGCCGGGACAGGCGCGGCGGCGGCAAGGTCCCAGACGAGGTATTCCCCGTTCTCATCACGCAGACAGGCGCCATCGGCCTCTCGAACGAGGAACGGGGCATTCGTGTGCGTAACAACATAGGCCTCGTCGATAAGACCCTCGCTGACGACGACATGGATCATCCCGAGAGCAAGCGCGACGTCGGTGCCGGGGTGGGGTGCCAGCCATTCGTCCGCCTTGGCCGCAGAACGCGAGAAACGGGGATCCACCATCGTGAACTTCAGGCCGCGTTCCATCGCATCGAACAGGAAGTGCATCTCGCTGTGACCGGTATCGACAACATTCTTGCCGACGCTCAGCAAGAACTTGGCCTGACCCACCTCGGAGATGTCATTGCTAGCGTAGTCGACCCCGAAGATCGCACGCATGCCCATATAGGCGGCCGAGTCCGCCGTCAGGCCCAGCTTCGAGAAATAGGTGCCACCCACGACATTGGCCATGCGGCGAGCAGAAGTGGACGCACGGAATGCATAGTTTCCGGTCATGCTGACCCAGGCGTTGGACCTCCAGCCATGGCGCTCGGCAATGGCTTGCTGACGGTTCAGGATGTAGTCGTAGGCCTCGTCCCAACTTACCTGGCGCCATACGTTTGCACCGCGTTCGCCGGCGCGGATCAAAGGATGCGAAATGCGATCGGGATGATGTAGCCGCTCTGTCGCCATCGCGATCCCACGCAGGCATATCCGTTCGAAACCGGGATCGGGAAAGGATGCTGGCTCGAGCTTGATGATCCGGTCGTTGCGGACGTGCGCGTTGACACCGCAGGTGCCCATGCAGTTCGGGGAGCAGACCGTGCGAACCACGCGATCCGCCTCAGGGGGCGGTGACTTTGGCTTTCGGACAGTACCGCCAGATGTGTTGGTCATCCTCGCCTCCATGCGGATTTCGATGCGGTCGTGAATGCCGCGGAGAGGTAAAAAGGTGGAAGCAGCAACGGGAAGAGTCAACACATATGTTGAAAGCAAAAAATCCTGTGATACCTTGAGCTTCTTGCGGCAGCTATTGCGCTGCGCGCTTGGTGAAACCGGGAGAACAGGATGGCTGCCGTCGCGACATTGCCGTCGGAACGAGGGGCGCTGCGATCCGCGCTCAAGACAGGACCAGGGGACAGTGGGCCAGGCGCTGCGCAGGCTAACCGAAGGGATTTCCATTCGAGGGAAATGACCACGGCAAGGTTGCCGGGTGAACGGGAATCTGCAGCGATGACCTGCCGATGAGCGAATTTCGCGGACGCGTGCCGATGTTGCTCGCTTCGATCATCTGTTTCGCGGTCGGTATGGGAGCGACGATGTTCTATGGCATCGGCGCGTTCATACCCTCTCTTCAAAGCGAATTCGGCTGGAGCCGAAGCGAAATATCCTTTGGCGCGACCATAATGAGCACGGCCAGTCTTCTGTTCGGTACGGTGGTCGGGCAGTTGTCGGACCGGTTCGGAGCGCACCGCGTCGCAGCAGCTAGTTATGCGGCGTACGGCGCTGCGATAATGATCATCCTGCCGTTGCTCGGCGGGATCGGGTCCTTTTGGTTGTTTTCGTTCCTCGTGGCCATGATGGGCCAGGGCTCCACCCCGGTTGTACTGGTACGGCCCGTCATCAGCGCGTTCAGGACATCTCGCGGCCTCGCGCTCGGGATCGTGGCGACAGGCTCGGGCCTCGGCGCCTTCTGGGTCCCTCGGGTGGTCTCAGAAGTGACGGCCGCGGCTGGCTGGCGAGCCGCCTACCTGACCATAGGCTCGCTCGCCATCGCGACGGCACCGATAGCCTGGATCTGGCTGCGCGACGGTGTGAGTGAGGATAAAGGTGATGCGCAGGTCGATTCTGGGGCCGGCGGCTACACGATGAGGCAGGCCGCCCGACTGCCACGCTTCTGGGTGATGAGCGCGATCAGCTTAGCGATGGCCTCTGCCGTCTCTGGGGTTGTCATTCACTCGGTGCCCTTCCTGCGCGACGATGGCTTGGACCCCATTACCGCGGCCTCCATGGCGTCGCTGGCAGGACTTGCAAGCATGATTGGCCGTGTCGCGATGGGAGCGCTGTTGGACTGCTTTGATACGGTCGCCGTGTCCATCGCCGCCCTGACATGCGCGGTCGTCGGGGTGGGGGTGCTTTGGGTGGGCGGTGCCGAACATGCCGCCCCCGCATTGCTTCTCGTCGGCTTCGCGATTGGCGCCGAAACGGACATGATCGCGTTCATGACAGCAAGGCTGTTCGGCAAGGCCCATTACGGGGTTCTGTTCGGTTGGCTCTTTTCACTCTTCACCGTCGGCTACGGTCTCAGTCCATTCTTCATCGGGTGGGTTCGCGATTCATGGGGAACTTATGGACCGGCTTTCGCGATCTGCATCGCGCTGCTGACGCTCTCCATCGGCCTCATCTGTTCGCTCGGCCCGCATCTGCGACGATTGCAGTTCGACTGAGATTAACCGTCAACATATATGTTGACTGACGCAACTTCATCGCCCAAACGAGTAGGGACAGCTCAGGATCGGATTCGGCATGGATTGGAAGGACAAGGTCGTCATCGTGACCGGCGGCGCCAGGGGAATCGGGGCGGCGCTCGTCGACCTGATCGTCGAGGAAGGCGGGCGTGCGGTCGTCGTTTCGGACCGGGATGCCGGCGCTGCGCAGGCTGTGGCGGACATCCATGGGAAGGCCTCAACCAAGGTTGTGGCAATGCCCGCCGACATCGCAGACGCAGCAGCCGTCGCCGACCTTGCGCATTATGCCGAGCGTACTTTCGGGCAGGTAGACATCGTTTGTTCCAACGCCGGCCTGATGACCGATGGCGGCGTCGAGGTGACCGACGAAGCCTGGGGGCTAACCTGGAACGTCAACGTCATGGCCCACGTTCGCATTGCGCGGGCGGTTATGCCCGGAATGATAGCGCGAGGCAGCGGCCACTTCGTCAATGTCGCATCCGCTGCTGGCGTTCTTACCGCCCCTGGCGCTGCCGCCTACACCGCGACCAAGCATGCGGCCGTAGGTTTGGCTGAGTGGATGGCCATCACCTATGGGGACCAGGGCATCGGTGTCAGTGTGGTCTGCCCGGGCGCCGTGCGAACGGACATGCTGGCGGCTTCGCTTGAAGTCGGCAACGAAGGGGTCCGCAGGGTCGCTGAAAGCAGCGTAGTCATGACGCCGGTCGATGTTGCGCGTGCCATTATAGATGGCGTGAAGGCGGATGCATTTCTCATCACGCCCCATGCCGACACCATCAAGAACACGCAGCGCAAGTGGTCGGACGTCGACCGCTGGATCCGCGGAATGCGGAGTTTCCTGCGCGTTGCAGCCTGAGGAACGCCAAGATGCAAATCGACCTGCAACGCAAGCTGTTCGACGAGATCAGCGGGTATATCAACACCAACACGACCTGCCTTGCCGCAAGCGAAATGCCGCATCTCGGGTCGAGCTATATTGATCCGGAGTACCTTGCGCGAGAGAAGGACCTGCTTCGCACTTTGCCCCAGATCGTGGGACATTCATCGAGCCTTGCCGAGCCCAACAGCTATATTGCGCACAACGACACCGGCGTACCCATTCTCGTCGTGCGCCAAGCCGACGGCAGCCTGAAGGCATTCCTCAACATCTGCAGGCACCGTGCTGCCCGGCTCTGCGAACCGGGGAAAGGCAAGGCAAAGCTCTTCACCTGTCCCTATCATGCCTGGACCTACTCGCCCGACGGTAAGCTGGCGGGCCTGATGCGCGAAGGATTTCCGAACATCTCTTCCGAGCAGAGCGATCTGATCGAGCTGCCGGTCGAGGAACGGCACGGGCTGATCTGGCTTGTGGGTACCCCCGGAGCGGAGATCGACGTCGCTGCCTTTCTCGGTCCGCTCGATACAGAGTTCGAGAGTTTTCCCATGACCAACTTCGTGCTTGAGCGCGATGCGGTGATCGATGTCGACATCAACTGGAAATTCGTGCTGGACGGTTTTCTGGAAGTCTACCACATTCCCAAATTGCATACGACGACGATCGCACCCTGGTTCTTCGGCCGCCACTCGCCGTTCGAGATCATCGGGCCGCACAGCCGGCTGGTTGGCATTCGCAAGTCGTTTACGTCCATCAAGGACGGCGCGTTCGAGGATTCCGAGTTCCTCCGCAATATTGCGATCAACTATCAGGTGTTCCCGAACAGCTTCTTCATCTGGCAGGGCGATCATTTCGAGATCTGGACGTCTTATCCGGGCGAGGTTCCGGGAAAGTGCAAGGTTCGAGTGCAAAGCCTTTGCAAACCCGAGATGATCGGTGCCGAATTCGAGAAGCGCTGGGATCGCAACTGGAGCATCCTGCTCGGGACGGTTGAGGCCGAGGACTGGGCTATGTCGAAGGAGGTTCAGGCCTCGCTTCCTCATGTGCCAGGGATGCAGATACTGTTCGGAGCCAATGAGCCGGGGATGCAGCATTTTCACAGCGAGCTCGATAAACTGATCGAAGCGGCGCGATAAGGGCGAGAGAGGATGCCAAGCAGACCGCAAACGATAGAAGCTATCGTGCGAGTGCACGCTGCCGAGCGTCCGGCGGCGGCGATGACGACGTTCGACGGCGAGACGACGACCTATGGGATGATGCAGACCCGCTCGAACCGGATCGCCGGCGCGCTTCTCGCGGCCGGCATAACGCCCGGCGACAGGATCGCCCTGATCGCCAAGAACTGCACCGAATACTTCGCTCTCCTTCTTGGAGCCCGCAAGGTCGGCGCGGTCATGGTGGCGGTCAACTGGCGGCTCGCGCCTGATGAGATGGCCTTCATCATCGAGGACTCGCAAGCCCGGCTTATTTTCGTTGCCGATGAGTTTGCCGCCGGCATCGCTTCGGTTTCGAATAGGCTAGGCGGCGTCGATCAGATCATTGCGCTGGAGGGCGTCAACAGTCCCTATCAGAACCTGCAGGACTGGATTGCGGGATATCCCGATCAGGATACCCACTATGCCTCGGCCGCGGATGAAATCGCCCTGCAGCTCTACACGTCGGGAACCACCGGCAGACCCAAGGGCGTTCTGCTGAGCAACGCGTCCCTTTTCTCGTTCGTACGAACGGCTGAAGCTGCGTTCGGAGATGATCCTCACGAGGTACACCTCAACGCACTGCCGCTCTTCCATGTCGGAGGCATGAACTGGTCATTGCAGTGTTTTTCGCACGGCGCGCATTGCATAGCATTTAGCGACTTCGATCCTGACGAGGTCATCGCCGAAATCGAACGATCCGGCGTCACGCACCTGATGACCGTGCCAGCGGTGATCAAGATGCTGCTAGACAGACCGGCGGTTCGTCAAGCGGACCTCTCATCGCTTCGGGTGGTAAACTATGGTGGCTCCACGATCGCGGAAAAGGTCTTGAAGGACGCCGTCGCCACGATGGGCAATGTCTTTCACGGCATGTACGGTGCGACAGAGCTGAGCTTCGGTTTGACCCTGTTGACACCTGCCGAGCATGTCGATGGCGCGCGGCCGCACTTGCTTCGCTCGGCTGGCCGCCCGGTTCCAGGAACCGAGATCCGCGTCGTCGATCCCGCGACGATGGCCGAGGTTGCTCCCGGAGAAAAAGGTGAGATCTGGGTCAAATCCCCGCAGCGCGCGAACGGCTACTGGCAACGTCCCGAAGCCACAGCCGAGATTTTCAGAGCCGATGGCTGGTACCGTTCGGGCGACATGGGGCATGTCGAAGATGGCTACATCTACCTGACCGACCGGCTGAATGACATGGTCGTATCGGGCGGCGAGAACATCTATCCGGCCGAGGTCGAGCGGGTTCTGCTCGAGCACGAGGCGGTCGGGGAAGCCGTGGCCTTCGGGATTCCCGATGCGCGTTGGGGCGAGGCGGTCCACGCGGTGGTCGTGCCGGTTCCTGGAAGGTCGATCGACGAGGAGACGCTCATCGCCTTTGCGAGGGAGCGGCTGGCGCGCTTCAAGTGCCCGCGTTCGGTTTCGTTTGCGAGCGATCTCATTCGCAATCCGTCCGGGAAGGTCCTACGCGCGAAGATGCGCGAGCCTTACTGGGAAGGCTGGGATCGCAGGATCGCATGATGAATGCGGTTCAAGCGCCATCCGAGGAGGCTCGCGTCATCGCCGGGGTCTCTCCGATCGAGGCGATCATCGAGGATGCGCGGGAAGGGCGACCATACATCCTCGTCGATGCAGCCGATCGCGAGAACGAGGGCGATATCATCATCCCTGCGCAATTCGCCACGCCGAGCCGGATCAACTTCATGGCGACGCACGCGCGCGGCCTCATCTGTCTCGCGCTGACCGCCGGCCGTGCCGAAGAGCTCGCGCTTTCGCCGATGTCGACCAACAACCAGTGCGGTCACGGCACGGCATTCACGGTCTCGATCGAGGCACGGGAAGGGGTGACGACGGGCATCTCGGCTTATGACCGTGCCCGCACGATCAGCGTCGCGATCGATCAGAGCAAGGACGCGGCGGACCTAGTGACGCCGGGCCATGTGTTCCCGCTTGTCGCGCGCGAGGGTGGGGTGCTGGTGCGAGCTGGACACACCGAGGCCGCTGTAGACATATCCCGGCTGGCAGGCCTTTCACCCGCCGGTGTGATCTGCGAGATCATGAACGACGACGGCGAGATGAGCCGTCTGCCCGAACTGCTCGAATTCGCCGATCGACATGGGCTTAAGGTGGGAACGATTGCCGACCTGATCGCGTTCCGGCGGCGTTCGGAACGTCTGGTGGAGCGCGTCGCGACGTCGGATTTCGAGAGCATTCATTGCCCGGACCTGACGATCCACGTGTACCGCAATATAATTGACGGCGGAGAACACTTGGCCTTGGTCAAGGGGGTGCCGCAAAGAGACCGGGAGACGCTGGTGCGGGTGCACCAGGTCGACATTACCGCGGACCTTCTGGGCTGGTCGGCAGCTCGCCCCAACTATGTTTCGAGCGCGCTTGCAGCGATCGCGGCCGGTGACGGACCGGGGGTCGCAGTTTTCATCCGCGACCCGGATCCGGCGTCCGTTTCGCGCAGGGTGCTTGGAGGACGACGGGCCTATTCCGATCGCCACGGCGAGCGAGACTATGGTATCGGTGCTCAGATATTGCTCGATCTCGGTGTCGGCCCGATGACATTGTTGACCTCAAGCGATGCGAAACTCGCGGCGCTGGAGGGCTTCGGTCTCGAGGTCGTCAGCCGCAAAGCTATCGAAAGCTGAACTTCATTCAAAGCGGCCAGGGCGTTTCGGTCACCCCATCGCTGAAGTCCCGCACATAGCCTGCGCATTCGCCCGCCTTCGAGAAGCGCGGTTCGCTATAGGTGTAGCAGGCATCGAGCATGTCGATGGCGTCGGTAAGGGGGTGGCCCGGCCGGCGGTCTACTACTCGCTTGCGGCCGCGCGCCACGTGGACGCTTTTTTGCATCATGAGAGCCATGTCACGTTCGATGCCGACATGCGTCGCCATAACGCGTGAGATGAAGCCCGCGTTGAGATCAAATCCGGCAAATGAAGGGGGCGAAACGATTACCTCGTCCTCAAGCCACCAGTCGAGCACCCGTTCTCCGTCCAGGTAAGCCTGGGCACGCTGCTGTCCATCGGGCGCATCGGGAAGGAAAAAATCCATGACCCGCTCGCTGGAAACATCGCGAATGAAGCGAAACGCGAGAACCGCGAGGTCGAACAGGTGCGTGCAATTGCGGCGAGCCCTTCCGCCCGCGAAGAGATCGCCGGCAGGCGTGGAGATTGCATAGCCGACGAGTTCGTCGAGGACGCTGCGCGCGCCGGGGCATGTGTCTGCGGGAAACCGCAGCATCGCGCTTTCCACTCCGGTGACTGCCGCTCCGTCATGATGCAGCCGCACCCACATCGAATGGTGACTATCGTCGACGATCGCGGTGGAGCGGTTGGTATCCGTGCGTTGTCTGACGCGGCGCCGGAAGGCGCCGGCGCCGTAGTCATCATTCAGCGGGTAGCGTGTCAGCGCCAAGAGCTACCGGCCGGTCCAGACCGGCTTTCGCTTTTCGGAAGCCGCGGCCAGCCCTTCGCGCTGATCGGCGGTGCCGTGATAGGCTTCGATGGGCTCGAAGCGCGTCATGAGCGCGACTTCAAGCGGCATGTCGAGACGGCTGATAGCCGCATCCTTGGCGGCCTGCACCGCGCCGGGGGCGGCGGCGCAAATCTTGGCCGCCCAGCGATCGGCCGCGGCCGACAGATCGGAATAGGAGACCACCTCGTTCACGAGACCGTAGGTGTGAGCCTGTTCGGCCTTGATACGCTCTCCCGTCATGATCGCGGCCATGGCTATGTGATACGGCAGTTGACGGATCGCACGGTGGACGACCCCGCACTCGCCGATGATACCCACCTTGGTTTCTGGAAGGCCGAATTGGGCCGTTTCTGCCGCCACGATAATATCACAGCACATTGCGATCTCGAAGCCTCCGCCAACCGCAAAGCCTTGGACCGCTGCGATCATGGGCTTCTTGACCTTGACCAAAGGACCCGCAATGCCGGTCAGGCCGCCACCCAGAGCCATCCTTCCGGTTCTGTCCGTGCCGCCCGATACGTCCGCGCCGATGCAGAAGGACTTCTCTCCTTCGGCCGAGACGATCGCGACCCAGATGTCGGGATTCGAGTTGATCTCCTGCCAGGCGGCGAACAGCGCCTCGTCCATGGCAGGCGTAATCGAGTTCAGCGCCTGGGGCCTGTTGAGATGGACGCGGGCGACATGCCCCTCCACGGTGAAATCCACATCAGCCATGCTCTACTCCTTGAATTCGTTCATTAGCGCGGTCGAAGACGGACCACGGTAGTCCTGCAAGACCGGTTTCAGGCCGTCAGCCGACATCCGCGCGCGGATCGCAAGTACCGACGGGGCGAGATGAAGCAGCGAATCCATCTCTGCGATGCCCGAAAGAGCCGCGCGGAAGCCGGCAGCTTCGGCGGCGCGGTTGATCGACAGCTTCTTGACCCGCAGAACGTCGGGCGGGACCATGGCAATTCGCGCGGCCATCGCTTCGACGGAGTCGATCAGCCTGCTGGCGGCCACGCAATGGTTTGCCCATCCCCACTCGACGGCCGTGTGGCCATCGATGCTGTTTCCAGGAAGAAAGGCGAATTCCTTTGCCCGCTTGGCGCCGACCTGCGCGACCCATGTCGGAGCAATGAAACCACCTCCGATAGGGACGCCAGGCTCGCTGATACGCACATCGTCGGCAACCACCGTGATGTCCGCGAAGGTGCAAAGCTGGGCCGCCACACCTGCGCAATATCCGTGCACGGCCGCGATTACCGGTTTGGGGTGATCCCAGATTGCAAGCCAGCGCTGGACGTTGGCGTTCAGCCGTTCGGCGTCGGCCACGGGATCGGCTGCCAACTGTCCCCCGTATTGGCCCAGGTCCATGCCGGAGCAGAAACCTTTCCCTTCGCCGCGGATCGCGATAACCGGACGGCCCTGCGTCTTCAGACGGCCAAGGGCGTCCGAAAACTCGTCGAGCATCTCCGCGGTGAGCGCATTGGCGGCAGCGGGCCGGCTCAGCACAATCCAGCTGACCGCGTCCGAGTGATCGACGGTGATGTTGGCGTAAGAGAAAGGTTCCTCCGTCATTCAGCCCGGCCCAGCGGGTGCGAAGTCTTGACGTGGTAGTCCATGCCCATCGTCGTGCGCAGCTCGCGTCGTTTGAACTGCCACTGCCCGTTGTCGCCCTTGACCATGGTGTCGTGGTACTGGCCGAACATCCAGCCGTCGGGACGCTCGCGCGTGTAGCGATGGATGGCCATCAGGACCGAGCGGACCTGGGCCGTATTCTCGTCGATGAAATCGATCACGACGTTCGAGACGTGGTGCGTGGTGGCCGAAAAGTAGGTGCCGATGCCGTTCAGCGTCTCGCGGTAGGCGTCCTTGCCTTCGGCCCCGAAATTGGGAGCGTAAGTCACCACGCAGTCGTCGGTGAAGAGCTTGGTCATCTCTTCGGGCTGATTGATGTCCAGGTTGTGAGCGTAGTCGAAGAGTACACGTTCGATCTTGCGCGATTCGAGTAGTTCTCTCAGCTCGGTGGCGGTGGGAGCTTCAGCCATTGGGATCCTTCCGTCTTGCAGCAACGCCGCGTCGGCGTTCGTGACGGGGCTCGATATGAGACGGCAGGACCATCCAGTCAACACAATAGTTGACTGGATGGTCCTGCCGCGGGAAGGTGGCCGCTGAAGGATGTCGAGATGATTCCCATTGCCGCTCTGCAAGCCCTGCTCACGGACGATTTGGAGGGTGTCCCACCCGGAGAGGACCTTTGCGCGCTGGACGAGGCTCTGATCGAGTTGGGGGTGCGGGCATCGGTTACCGCGCTCGATCCGGCGGCGGTGGATAAGGCAATTGCGGCCGCCTACTCGACCGGCGCGACGCCCGAGCAGATCCAGGAAGTCGTCACGCTCGTTTCGGGGCTGGGCGTGCACTCGCTGATGGTGACGGCTCCGCTCATTCTCGAGCAAGGGCTGGCTGCCGGAGTTCTCGATGCAGGTCCGCTGGATGCCGCGCGGCAAGAGATCTGGCGGCGCCATGTCAAGGGCTCCTATTGGCAGCGCTTCGATCGCGAGGTCCCTGGATTTCTCGAGTCCCTCTTGCGCTTGTCGCCCGCAGCCTTCGAAGGGTTCTTTGCCTACTGTGCGCTTCCTTTCATCACGAGGAGCCTGCCTGCGGTGACGACCGAACTAATTGCGCTGGCAACAGACGTCACACCCTCGCATGTCTTTCCGCCGGGCGCCCGGTTGCACATTTCTAACGCGCGCAGGCTGGGCGCCGGGACAAGGGCCATAGCGCGCACTCTCGCGATCGCGGCGACCGTACCCGAACCTCCCTGTCGCTAAGGCGCCTCAGCGCAACCTCTTGCCTTCGCCGGGACCGATGTGGCACGTGCCCGATATGGACAAAGCAAGTAACATTGCGCGCAGACGCACCTTGGCGCTTGCAGATGGCGGCGCAGAATATTCCGCGAAGCGAACGGAAATCATTGCCATAGCCGCGCGTATCTTCAAGGACAAAGGCTTCAAGGCCGCGCGGCTTGCCGACATTGCCTCGGCCGCAGGGCTCGACCGTGCGACGATGTACTACTACGTGGGCAGTAAAGAGGAGCTTTTCCGCGAAGCGGTGGAGACGGTCCTAGATACCAATCTTGCCTATGCCGAGGCTTTGGTTGCCGACATTACGGTAAGGCCGGTCGACAAGATTTCACGGTTCGCCGAAAGATTGATGCAATCCTACAGTGCGAATTACCCGTACCCCTACGTTTACATACAAGAGCAGATGCATCAGGTCGCTACGGGCACCACGCCCTGGGCCCAGGACATCGTCCAGAAAATGCGATCACTGGAAGCCATCGTCATGCAGATGCTGCGCAACGGCGTCAGCAGCGGCGAACTTCGTTCGGATCTGCCCGTCAGGCTCGTCGCCAATGCGTTCTTCGGAATGTTCAACTGGACGCACCGGTGGTACGAACCGGGCTACTCGCTCGATGCCGATACCATCGCCCGCGGTTTCATGAGCATCTTCCTGGATGGGATGGCAACCGCATTGCCGAACGTGGTCAAGTAAGTGCCGCCAACCGCTCCCGCAAAGCCCGCTTATCGACCTTCGTCAACGACATCGGCCAGTCGCCAGGGGACATGATAAAAATCTCGCGAGGAACCTTGTAGGAGGCAATTCGGCCGCGGCAGAAGGCAACGATGTCTTCGGACGAGAGTGCGCTTTCCGGATAGAGCTCGACGAACGCTACAGGGACCTCGTCGAGACGCGGATCGGGTCGGCCTATGACTTCCGCGAAGCGAATCTCGGGATGTGAGCAGAGATAAGCCTCAAGCTCCGCCGTCGCGACGTTTTCACCGCCTACCTTGAGCATGTCCTTGAGGCGACCACAAAAGACGACGTTGCCGTCCGGCCGGCGCTTGTAGAGGTCGCCTGTCCGGAGCCAGCCATCGGGGGTCAGGGCTTCGGCAGTCTTGGTCGGATCCCGCCAGTAGCCCTCCATGACGCAGAAGCCGCGAACCCATATTTCTCCCAGATCGCCGTCCGGAACCGTTTCGCCGGCCACGGGGTCGACGATCTTGATCTCGACGCCCGGTGCCGCCTTGCCGTTGCTGGCGACGCGAACCTCCAGCGGATCGCCGGCATCCGCGATCGCGAATATACCGGCCGTTTCGGTCATGCCGCACGACTGGATCACTTCGGCGTGCGGCAGCAGATTCTGAAGGCGTGTGATGAGATCCGGCGGGCCGATCACGTTTACAAACCGCAGCGTGTCAAGCGTGGCTGCTTCGAAATCAGGATGATCGATCAGGCCATGTATGATGGCTGGAAACCAGGGCCAGGCAACGGTCGCACCGTACGCCGCCATCAGGGCGAGTGCGCGTCCGGGCTCGTAGTACAGATCGGTCAGGAAGGTGCCAGCGACGCTGATAGAGCCGATAAATGGTCCGAGCGAACCGATGTGGAAAAGCGGCCCCCCCGACCAGGTAACGCTGTGCTCGCCGGCCCAGAACCGCTCGCGCATGCGCTCGTAAGGTCCGCGCACGCAGGCTTCGTGCGTAAGCATGCATCCTTTCGGATTTGCCGTGGTGCCCGATGTGTAAATCAGGAGCGCTACATCGCGAATGCGAACCCGGCGACGGCGTTCGGCGACTTGTGTCTCTAAAACCGTCTCCGCCAGGGCATCGAAGTCTTCAACCGACATTGCCGTCGGCGCTTCACTACCCCGCAAGAGCGCAACCGTCCGAAGAAGTGGAGCCTCATTCAGCGCGAGATCCTGACCGCCGCTGCTACGGGACAAAGAAGGCAGCGCTTCTTCGAGCAGAGGCAGGAAGTCGAGCGGATCTTCCGCCGCGCGGCTGGTCAGGATCGCGCTCAAGTCCGCATTGCGAATGATGTATGCAAGCTCGGTAGCCTTGTGGCGGACATTGATTGGGACGGCAACGCATCCTGCCATCGCGACGCCGAACAGGGCGCTTACGTAGGCTATGCTGTTGGGCGCCATGAGGCCGACATGTGCCCCTTGCGGCAATTCGAGAGCGATCAGGGAGCGGCTGATGCGCTGCGCTCGGGAGAACAGCTCGTCATAGGTGATCTGCTCATCGGGCAGGACAAGCGCATACCGAGATGGCGCCAGCCCGGCCGCCCGCGCCAAGAGGTCCCCCAAGGTCGTCGCCTCAATATAAAACTTGCTCAGCATTGCCTCCTATGAGCGCTGGTTCGCGGTCCGCGCCGTAGGATCGAAACTAGGTACACCTCACCTAGTGTCAACACGATAGTTGACGATCGCATTTTTATCAACACAAGTGTTGACACGACACCCCTTATGCGCGAACACCGGCTTCAGACGGCACTTCGAGAGAGGCCGATTCCAAGCAAGGGCAAAGCAAAAAATGAAGTTTCACCTAATGCAGACCGGTGTTGTCGGTCGTCGCCATGAAATCGAGCAAGGTATGGCGGGGCAGCGGCCTGAACTCTATCAGCGATTTTTGGACGAGATTCGTGACTATGTCCGGCTCGCGGACGACCTTGGCTACTTCGGTTATTGTCAGCCCGAGCATCATCTTCAAATCGAAGGCTTCGAGGCGAACAATCATCCTGGGATGTTCAGCCTGTTCGTCGGGCAGCACAGCAAGCGCCTCCATGCCGGGATCATGGGTTACACCATGGCCACGCATAATCCGGTTCGTGTTGCAGAAGAGATCGCCACGCTCGACCACATGCTGCAAGGCCGGCTCTATTGCGGCTTTACACGTGGCTACCATGCGCGCTGGGTCGACAGCTATGCGGCGCGGGAAGGCATCAGCGCCACTACGCCCGACAACGTCAAGGCCCGCGACGAGCAGGACGCCCGCAATCGCTCGATTTTCGAGGAAGGCGTTCGCGTGATCAAGAAGGCTTGGACCAACGATGTCTTCAGTCACAAGGGCGAAAACTGGGAGTTTCCTCCCAACGGTGGTTCTGCCGGCCACCCGGCCTATGCCAAATACGGCAAGGGGCAGGACGAGAACGGGATCGTACGCGAAATCGGCATCGCGCCGCTCTGCTATCAAAAGCCTCACCCGCCAATCTACGGTGGCTTTGCCGCCTCTGGTCGCACGATTGATTTTTGGGCGGAGGAGGGCGGCAAGCTGATCGTACTCTCGGACAATCTCGACTTCTGCGAACAGTTGAACAAGCGCTATATCGACACCGCCGCCAGGAACGACCGGACTGTCACCGGCGCGGATGCGTCTGCTTGGGGGGGCTTCTTGATGCTCACCGACGACAAGGATCGCGCGGCCAAGCTCATGGAAGAGCACATGTGGTTCTGGGACGAGTGGTTCATTCCGCTTGGCCAGCGACCGCCGAACGTGTTGATCGGATCCGCGGACGAGATCGCGGACCGTATCGGCGAAGCCCACGATCGTCTCGGCTTCAACGAGCTGTTCTTGATGTTCGGTCAGGGCCATCTCGAGCCGGCACAGAACCAGGAAGAACTCGAACAGTTCATCGCAAAGGTCGCGCCTCGCTTCTCGACCAAGGATGCCGACGGAACCTGGGTCTAATACGAGATGGCGCAGGAGAGGGACGGGGGCATGGTCCCAGAGCAACTGATCGGTCCCGAGCTCCGGCTGGCGCTCCGCCGGTTGGCTAAGGCTGTGGTCATCGTCACGTCGAAGCACGACGGCGTGCGGCACGCCATGGCCGCAACGGCGGTGAGCGAACTTTCGATCGATCCGCCTTCGATGCTGGTCTGCGTTAACAAATCGGCATCGATGCACCCCGTCCTGACTACCGGCGCGCCGTTCTGCATCAACATCCTGCATGTCTCCCAAGAGGCGATGGCGCGATCGTGCAGCGGCGTCCTAAAGGGCGAGGCTCGCTTCGAGACAGGACGTTGGGCACAAGCCCGTAGCGGCATCCCTTATTTGCTGGATGCCCAAGCGGCTATCGTTTGCGACCATGCGACCGCTCTAGAATTTGGAACGCACAGCATCTTTATCGGACGCGTTGTCGAGGTCCATCTGGCGGGCGAGATCGATCCTCTCATCTACATGGACGGCGGCTATTGTGCCGCGCAAGCTCTCGGGAAATCTTGATGGCGACATATCTGAAACGCGGCGCCACCGCCGAAGCGAAAGCCGAGAGCAACCGGCAGGTGCGCGACACGGTGGAGGGGATCCTGGCGGATATCGAGGCGCGCGGTGATGCGGCCGTGCGCGACCTGTCGATCAGGTTCGACAAGTGGGACCGCGAGTCCTACCGCCTGACCCCGGCCGAGATCCAGGCCTGCATCGACACGCTGAGCCCGCAGGATGTCAAGGACATCGAGTTCGCCCAGGCCCAGGTGCGCAATTTCGCGCAGATCCAGCGCGCGAGCATGCAGGACGTGGAAGTAGAGACCCTGCCCGGCGTGGTGCTCGGCCACAAGAACCTGCCGCTCAACGCCGCGGGCTGCTACGTCCCTGGCGGCAAGTATCCGCTGCTCGCCTCGGCGCACATGTCGGTGATCACCGCCAAGGTCGCCGGCGTGCCGCGCGTCGTCACCTGCGCCCCGCCGTTCCAGGGCAAGCCCGCCCCCGCCATCGTCGCCGCGCAGGCCATGGCCGGCGCCGACGAGATCTATTGCCTCGGCGGCATCCAGGCGGTCGCCGCCATGGGCCTCGGCACCCAGTCGATCGCCCCGGTCGACATCCTCGTCGGCCCCGGCAACGCCTTCGTCGCCGAGGCCAAGCGCCAGCTGTTCGGCCGCGTCGGCATCGACCTGTTCGCCGGCCCGACCGAGACGCTGGTCATCGCCGACGAGATCGGCTGCGACGGCGAACTGGCCGCGACCGACCTGCTCGGCCAGGCCGAGCACGGGCCCGACAGCCCCGCGGTGCTGCTGACCACTTCGGAGAAGCTGGCGCGCGAGACCATGCAGTGGATCGAGAAGCTGCTCGAAGTGCTGCCCACGGCCGACATCGCGCGCAAGGCCTGGGAAGTCTACGGCGAGGTCATCGTCGCCGAGGACGACGCCGAGATGGTACGCATCTCCGACGAGATCGCCAGCGAGCACGTCCAGGTGATGACCGCCGATCCCGACTATTTCCTGAACGCCATGACCAACTACGGCGCGCTGTTCCTGGGGGCGCGCACCAACGTCTCGTTCGGCGACAAGGTGATCGGCACCAACCACACGCTGCCCACCAAGAAGGCCGCGCGCTATACGGGCGGGCTGTGGGTCGGCAAGTTCATCAAGACCTGCACCTACCAGAAGGTGCTGACCGACGAGGCATCAGCGCTGATCGGCGAATACTGCAGCCGCCTGTGCGGGCTCGAAGGCTTCGCCGGCCACGGCGAGCAGGCCAATGTCCGCGTGCGCCGCTTCGGCCACCGCGACGTGCCCTATGCCGGCACGGCCAGCCCCAGCGAACTGACCGCCGTCTGACATGACCGCCCCCGCGCTGCCGCGAACGCCCAGCTTCCGCCTCGATCGCCGGCGTGCGCTGGTCACCGGCGCGGGGCGCGGGATCGGCGCCGCCATGGCCGCCGCGCTGGCCGAGGCCGGGGCCGAGGTGACGCTGGTTGCGCGCTCCGAGAGCGAGATCGCCGCGGTGGCGGAGGCCATCCGGCGGGGGGGCGGCAACGCCGAGGCAGCGAAACTCGACGTCTCTGATCTCGACGAGGTGACTTGCTTTTTTGCCGAGAGACCAGCCTACCACGTTCTCATCAACAATGCCGGGACCAACCGCCCCAAGCCGATGACAGAGGTCAGCGTGGCCGATTACGATGCGGTTCTCGATCTCAATCTTAAGAGCGCCTTCTTCGTCGCCCAGGCCTGCGTCCGGCGGATGCGTGCAGAAGGTATCGAGGGGGGCAGCCTGATCCATGTGAGCAGCCAGATGGGCCACGTCGGCGGACTCAACCGCTCACTCTACTGTGCCAGCAAATGGGCCATGGAAGGGATGAGCAAGAGCTTTGCGCTCGATCTCGCTCGCTACGGGATCCGGTCCAATACGATCGCGCCGACATTCATCGAGACGCCGATGACGCAGCCCTTTTTCGAGGATGAGGCGTTCAAAGCGAGCGTTCTGCAAAAAATAAAGCTCGGCAGGCTGGGTACCGTCGAAGATATCATGGGAGCCGCCGTTTTCCTGGCCTCGGATGCCGCTGCCTTGCTCACCGGCACGTCACTCGTGATCGACGGCGGCTGGACCGCCGACTGATCATGTCCAAGGTCCCGACCATCGCACCGCCGCCCACGATCGCCCATCTTGTCGCCGACCGCGCGCGCGACTGGCCGGATCGCGTCGCCATATCATTCGAGGAGCAAGTACAAACCTTTGCCGAGCTCGATCGCAGCGCAAATGCGGTTTGCCATCTCCTGGCGAAATTGGGCGTGGCGCGCAGCGAGCATGTCGCAGTCATGCTCGAGAACGGCGCCGAGGCCGTTCAAGCCTGGTTGGGCATAGCCCGCTACGGGGCGATCGAGGTGCCGCTCGGAAGCGCGCTTAGGGGGGACGGACTGGTCTATCCCTTGGTCAAATGCTCGTGCCGACTTGCTATCGTGCACGCCTCTTTGCTCGACCGTATCTCCCATGTTCGTGATCGCCTGCCTCAACTCGAGACTGTCATCGTTGTCGGCGACGCCGGAACTCAAGGCTGGAAGGCTCGCCTCCTCGAAGCGGGCCATGAGCCTTATGCATCGGACGTTGCCGCCGAGGATACCGCGGTAGTTCTCTTCAGTTCGGGCACGACCGGCCCGCCGAAGGGCGTGGTTCTCCCGCATAGTGCCGGGTTTTGGCTGGCCCACGGAGTGAGGGAGGTGATGGGCTACGGTCACGATGACGTGCTCTTCAACGCTTTCCCGCTGTCGCATGTGAACGCGCGCTACACGACCATTTACCCAGCGATGCTCGCCGGCGCGCGAGCGGTCCTTCACCGGCGGTTTTCCGCAAGCGCCTTTTGGGACATCTGCAGGACCGAGCGGATTACGGCTTTCAACTATATGGGCGTGATACCCGTACTACTGCTGAACCAAACGGTCACGCAGGGAGACCGAGACCACTGCGTGACGCGAGCTTACGGCGCGGGCGCCGCCGACAAGATCTCGGATCAGTTCGAGGAACGGTTCGGCGTGCCGCTGGTTGAGACCTATGGCTCGACAGAACTTGGCATGGTGAGCTGCACGCGGCTCGGCGAACGGTCGCCCGATTCCTGCGGAGTGGCGAGCTCTGACTATCAGATCGAGATTCAAGACGAGCTGGGCTGGCCGCTTCCTTCCGGTGGGACGGGCGAGATCGTGGTTCGTCCCACCCGCCCGGGCGTGATGTTCAGCCGTTACCTTGGAGATCCGGCGGCCACGGTCGAGGCCTTGAAGGGCCTTTGGTTTCACACGGGCGACAGGGGGCGGCGTGACTCCGAGGGCAAGCTGTACTTCGTCGATCGCGTGAAAGATGTGATCAGGCGTCGCGGCGAGAATATCTCATCTTGGGAAGTCGAAAGGGTCCTGGAAGCGCATCCCGCAATCTCCGAGGCGAGCGCAATAGGCGTGGACTCGCATGTGAGCGGACAGGAAGTCATGGTCGTTCTCGTAGGGGCGGGCGAGCAGGTTGCGCCCGCTGAGCTCCTCGAGCATTGCGAAAAACATCTGCCCTACTACGCTGTCCCTCGATACGTTCGGTTCGTCGACAGCCTGCCGCGCACCGCATCGGCCAGGGTCGAGAAGTATCGACTTCGCGAAGCGGGAGTGACTCCCGACACCTGGGATCGGGAAGAAGCCGGATACGTCCTCAAACGGTAGTATCGCGCAGCGGGCGGCTTCACGGTCAGGTCGATCGGGCGGGAAGCTGCACCAGTTCGGCCTGGCTCAACCCGGGGCCGCCTTGCACGATAGGTCGCGGATGGCGGGCCCCGGCGGGGCGCCGATTTTGCGCTGAGCTACCGATCGCCTCTATGGTCGCTTACGGTGTCAAGGGCGCGCGGTCTTAGGATGCTCATACGGGTGACCGCGGTGGACGGTCTCGCCGAAACTCGGTCGATTTCGCAGGACGTCATCCCACCAGCCCAGCAAGGCATCTTCGGCCGCATAGTCGAAATCCTGCGCTGTGAGCGGACCCGAGCCGGTCGCGTCGATCTCATAGGGATGCGATTGCCAGTATTCGACGGTGCGCTGTATCCATTCGATTGGATCGACGGCCTCTTGGTATCCAAGCTCCACCTGTGCGCGAAGGGGAGAGGGCTGATTGTGGCGCAGCCTGCCAGCCGCCAGGTCTTGCTTGCTGTGACTGAACAGCATTTCTCCCGACAGGGGAACGGCAGAACTGCCAAGCGCTGCAATGCTCGGCGGCAGGTCAACGAACTCAAACTCGTGGCCCAGAAGCCCCGCGATCAAACTCACCCATTCGCGCTGGGTGAATTGGCGTTGATCGGCCGCGTGATAGATCTTCCCGTTTGCCACTTCGCGATTGTCGATGACCGATCCGATCAGCGCTGCCGCGTTGGCCGAGGCGCAGCGGCCTGTCATGAAGAGGCCGCCATCGGGCAAGGCCCAGCGGGTGCGACCGTCCAGGACACGTTTCATGACATGCCATTCCATGGGAACGAGCGAGTGGGGGCCGTAAACGTAGGGATATCTTACGATGGTCGATGCGAACGCGTCGTCGCCGCCCAGATCGAGAATGCGCCTTTCCGTCTCGACGATCCGGGGGATGATGCCCAGCATGCTTGCCGGCGCGCCGTCGGGGCGGACCGGAGGATCGGTTTCCCGGGTCGGCGAGCCCAAATCGGTTCGGCAAACCGGCGTCCCGCTGATACCTATGAAGTGGCCGCAGCGCCCAGCCAGAGCCTCGGCAAGGTATCGGGTGCGCCCATAGGTGGCGATGGCGATATCCCACTCGCGCCCGGACAGGTTGGCTTCGATCGACTCCCGAAAGTGCGGGTCGCCAATGATAAATTCTATGTCGCGGGCGTCGAGATCGGCATTGTGGCGCCCTCGATTGTAAATGGTCACCTGGCACTGGCGCGCGTGTAGCTCCTCGATGATCGCCCGGCCTGTGGCGGCCGATCCACCAATGAGAAGCACACGTTTCATCGTCATTCCCCTATATCGCATCTCCTCTTACCAGCCGGGGGCATTCTATCAACATTAATGTTGACTGATGGCTGGAGCGATAGCATCGCTGACGGCGAAGGGAGCGCTGGCATTGATCGACTATGAGATACGCGAAGGGGCGGCCTGGCTGACATTGAACCGGCCGGAAAAGCACAACGCTTTGCGACTTGATGCGTGGCAGGCTCTGCCTGATCTGATCGCGCGAGCAATCGCCGATGCGTCAGCCGCGGCGGTCATCCTGAAAGGAAAGGGGCCGAGCTTTTGCACGGGCGCCGATATCACCTCGTTCGGAGACTTAGCCGACGCCGAGGACCGCCACCGTGTAATGACCTCAATCAATAGCGCAATGATCGCAGTGGAAGCCTGTACGAAGCCGGTGATAGCGGCGGTGCACGGATATGTACTGGGAGGTGGCTGCGAACTAACCATGATGGCAGATATAGTTATTGCGGATTCGACCTCGCGCTTCGGCCTGCCAGAGATCAAAGCCGGCTTTATGCCTGGTCCGGGGCTCGTCAGGGGCAGCAGCCATGTTAGCCTTCACGTTATCAAGTACATGGCGCTCACCGGCGAAACCTTGGATGCGGACGAGGCTCTCCATGCGGGGCTTGTCAACAAGGTGGTTGCGCCCGGCCTTGCGGTCGAAGAAGCTGCCCACATTGCAAAGACCATGGCGCAGCGATCCGGCACCGCGCTGGCCGAAATGAAGCGCTTCCTCAATGCACAGGAGCCATCGGCCTGGCCGCACGTGACATCGAGCCTGGCTTACGTCTTTGGAACTAAGGGGGCGTGCGAAGGCATCGCGAAATATGGTCGACGCTGATGGCCGGGCGACGGCACGGTCATCCACGAGCGGCGCCGGCCACCAAGATCTTATGCGCCTTCAGGAGCCGGTGCTCGAATGAGGCACAGGTGCGGCGAGGGTCACTTCCACTTCCACCCCGCTGAGGATCGCGTTGCCCGAAAGCGGGTCACAACCATCGTCGGGAACGAGCAGGTTTACATTGCCACCGGGCCTGAGCTTGGCCCTGTCCATGCGCGTTTCGGGATCGTCATGGCCAAATCCATGAGGTATGCTGATCACGCCGGGCATGATCGTCTCGGTTTCCTCCACCTCGATCAAAAGCTCGCCCAGATCATTGCTGACCCTGGCGATATCCCCCGATTCCACCCCTCGCATCGCCGCATCGACGGGATTGATCTGCAGGGTGCAGCGATCCTTGCCGCGCATCAGCGAATCCACGTTGTGCATCCATGAGTTGTTGGAACGCATGTGCCTGCGCCCCACGAGGAGCAGCCCATCGACATGCCGGTCGAGCGCCTCGGAAAGACGGGCAAGATCGTCGACCAGGACATCGGGGGCGAGTTCGATCTTGCCGCTGGGCGTTGATAGTATCTCGGGCAGACGCGGTTGCAGCGGACCAAGATCGATCCCATGGGTAGCGTTCTCGAGCGCCGTGAACGTCAAGCCGTCGCGGCCGGATTCGAAGGCGTCGCCATAAGGGCCCGATCGCAGATAGAAGTCGAGAATGCGCTGTACCCCACGCCGCGGACCTAGCTGCGCCAGAATGTCGTCCCGGGCGCGGCCAAACAGACGATGCCCCTCCTGCGAGATGGCTTCGTCGACCAAGCTCTCGACGTAGGACTGATCGAGGTCCCACGGGTCGGCATCCGCACCCGCGCCGCGAAGGATGTTGGCCAGGCGCAGGTATATTTCGGAATCGCATCTTTCGTTCTCACGCAACGGGCGACTGCGCGGCGTCCATCGTGCCTGATTGCGTGTCGACCATTGCATGTAGGTCGCCGGATAATGCTCCTTTGCGAGATCGGGCGGCGACGGCAGTAGGACGTCGGCGAACCGCGTCGTCTCATTGAGGTAAGGGTCGATGCTGACCATGAAGTCCAGCGAGGTTAGCGCGTGTTTGAGGCGCGCGCTGTTGGGCCTAGTGAGTACGGGATTGGCGCCTACGGTAATGAGCGCGCGGATCCTTCCTCGACCCGGCGTCTCGATTTCTTCGGCGAGAGTGACGGCAGGGCGTTCGAAACCCCGCACGATGCTGACCGATGGAGCGCCGCGCACGCGGGTAGGGGGACCAAACAGTCGATGTGGAAGCTGTCGGCCGAGGAGGCGGCTGTTGGCTTGCGCAACCGCGGCCAGAGGGAACATCACTCCGCCGCGGCGATCGAGGTTGCCCGTCAGGATGTTGACGAGATCGATCATCCAGCTCGCGAGCGTGCCGAATTCCTGGGTCGTCGTCCCGAGCCGGCCGTACACCGCTGCCGACGGCGCTGCGGCGATATCGCGTGCCAGCCTTCGTATGGTGGGGGCCGGAACGCCGCAGGCTTGAGCGACACGTTCGGGCGTGAACGCCTCCAGACATTTTTGGAGCTCGGCGAGGCTTTCGACGTGCGGCGTCGCCTCGCGCAAATTCACAAGCTGCTCGGCAAACAGCGTATTGAGCATGCCAGCGAGAAAAAGAGCATCCCCCGCGGGGCGGATGAAGACATGCTCATCGGCGATCTCGGCCGTGTCGGTACGCCGCGGATCGACGACGACGACCCGGCCACCACGTTGCCGCAGGCGCCGAATCCTGTTCGCCAGACCTGGCGCTGTGAACAGACTGCCATTGGACTGAGCGGGGTTTGCGCCGAGGATCAGAAGATAGTCGCCATGGTCGATGTCGGGTATCGGAATCGACATCGGATGTCCGAACATCAAGGCGCAGGCGACTTGTTTGGGAGCTTGGTCGACCGTGCTGGATCCGAAGAGGTTGTTCGTCGGCATCGATCCAGCGAGCAGGCCGTAGTAAACGTTCGCGATGGTGTGAGCGATTCCCGAACCGTAATAGAAGGCAAGGGCATCGGGATCGCCCCCCTCGCGGATCGGCTTGAGCGCGCGGTCGATCAGATGGAAGGCTTCTTCCCACGAAGCCGCGCGGCGCTCGCCGCTCGCGCGGTCTCGGATCAAGGGTTGCTCAATCCTGTCCCGATCTTCGTCCGAGCGAACGAGTGAAGCACCCTTGGGACAAAGGTAGCCTCGGCTCATAGGATCGCGGCTGTCGCCCGTGACACGGGTTCCGGTGTGGGTCTGCTCGATCCGAAGGCCACAGGTCGCCTCGCACAAAGGACAGGTGCGGTAAGCGATATTGGCGTCGTGACGGCTCATCTTCTTGTTGCCTTCCCTCTTCGCGACTAAGTTGTCGCCGAAGCGAGCATATCCGTCACACGCACGAATTTGCTCCGCGGACGATTCAGTGCCGCGCCGGCCGCGCGTTCTGCGGCATCGACGCGCGACCACGCCTGGACATCAAGCGGCGCGACGCCTCGCGCTCGCAACAGTCCGTCGAGCTCATCAGGCGTTGTTACCGCGCGCGTCAGACGTCCGGTCGAAAAATCATCGAGGAGGGCTGTCGTCGTTTCGCGGGAGCAGGCTCGGTTGGTGCCTATGAGCCCGCTCGGTCCCCGCTTGATCCAGCCAGCAACGTAAAGCCCTGCGAGCGGCTCGCCCGCGCTCAAGTTCCAAACTCGCCCGCCGCGGTTAGGTATCACACCGCGCACGTCGTCGAAGGGCAGACCAGGTACTGGCTCCCCGCGATAGCCCGCGGCCCGGATTACAAGCTTAGTCGCGATGGTCTCGATCTCGCCCGTCGGCTCCCTCGCCACTTGGCCATCCGCCAGAACAAGTCGATGGCGCGCGAACCGGACGGCTTCTACTCGGTCGGATCCAAGGATTTCCATGGGGCTCATAAGAAAGCGCAAGGCGATCCGGCGGGAAGCCGAGCCGGGGCGAGAGTTCGAAAATGTGCAGACGGCGTCCCATTTGCGCCTTGCACTCGCACGCGCAGCTGCACGAAGCACCGCCGTCACAGGGGCATCATCGGCAGGCAGATCCCCTGCGCGCCCGGTCAAGATCACGTCGTCCAACTGGGAAAGAGCCAGCAGTTCGCCTGTCGAATAGGCCGCTTCGTGCGCGCCGCGACGCGCGGCAACGACGACCTCACGGATCAGGCTGCCCTCGAGGGCTTCGCGCGCATGATCGGCAAGGTCGGTGGTCGCATAGCGCGCTACGGGCTGGGCGAGCATGCGGGCTACGTCGAGCGCGACGTTTCCGTTTCCGATGATGACCGCTCGCTCGCCTGAAAGGTCGAAGGAGGCCTCTGCATGATCTGGATGGCCATTGTACCATGCGACGAATTCGCGCGCGGAATGGGATCCGGGCAGATCCTCCCCGGGCAGTCCGAGCGATTTGTCGCCGGCAGCGCCGCCGGCATAGACGACCGCGTGATGGCAGCTCAAGACTTCCGACAACGAGAGATCTCGGCCGACTTCGACGTTGAAAAAGCAGCGCACAGCGGGGTGATGCAGCAAGTCAGCAAACGTCTCGGCGAAAAGCTTCGTCTGTTGGTGGTCGGGAGCGACGCCTGATCGGACCAGGCCGAAGGGCGTCGGCAAGCGTTCGAATATCGAGAGCTCGATCCCGGGGACCTTGAGAAGCTCTGCTGCGGCATAGCACGCGGAAGGTCCCGTGCCGATGATCGCGACCCGCAAATTCCCTTTGCTGACAATTGCCCGATCCTGCGGAAGTGGCGGCAATGACCAGTCCTCTATTGGGTTGTCGCGAAAATGATCAGCATTGATCGCGGGATAGGCTTCGAACTTCGCGGGCAAGTCGTAGTCGGCATAGATGGCGCCGACCGGGCAAGCCTCCTGGCAAACACCGCAATCGATGCAGGCGCTCGGATCGATATAGAGTTGTTCGGCGCTGCTGTATTCGGGATCATCCGGCCGTGGCCGGATGCATTGCACGGGGCAAACGTCGACGCAGGCACCGTCGTTGCAGCACACCTGGGTGATCACATGGGCCATGCATTTTCCTTCAGCTGGCCACCATCGCCCTGCAAGCGAGGGACGCAGGTTCCCCACTTCCATGAGATGCGATCGGCATTCGTCGCAAATGGTCTGTAAAGAGCCATCAACTTTGCTTCTCCTGCTCTAGTGGACAAGCTCGTCCGGCAGCGCCCGCGACGCTCGAAAGAGGTGGAAGGCCGCCCAGATCGCGAACAGCGAGGTCAGGGCTAGGGCCCATCGACGGGCTTGGACTTCCGCCGCATGACAGGCGGACAACGCGCCGGCCGCGCCTGCACACCGCAGAGCGAAATCGGTTCCCAGGAAGTAGTTGGACAAGGCGTCAGTGAGCCAGCCAACGAAGGCCGGGCCCAGGCCGATGCCGATCAGGTTGGCCACAAGCATGAAGATCGCAAGCGACATCGCGCGAGTCCTCGACGTCGCCACGCCCTGGACGATAGCGTAGCCCGGACCAAAGAATACGGAGTTGAGCGCAGTCGGAAACAGCAACAGCAACATGGCAAGGTTGCCGTCCTCCACGAAGTAGCCGCCCATCGCAAAGGGTAGGCCGATGAGAAGAGCGAAGGCGGGAACACGGCCGAGCCCGCTGGCGTGGACCTTTTGCGCCCTGTCTGCGAGCAATCCGCCAAGGCCGATGCCAATGGCCCAGCCAAGCCCGGTGACGACCGCGAGCTGAAAGCCGGTTTCGGCGAGCGAGCGGCCGTGCACGACGTTGAAGAAGAAACCTAGAAAATAGCCGCTTCCGAAATTGAGCACCGAAGTCAGGGACCCGGTGATCATGGTGTGAACGTAGGCCCGACTTCGAAGCAATGTGCGAAGGGTCTCGATAACCGGAGGCGGTACCTGGGGATCGATGGCATTGCGGCGGGGTTCGCGAACGATGAACGGGAGCATGATCGCGATCAGCAGGCCGGGCAGGCCCACGACCATGAACGCCGCACGCCACCCATAAGTCTGAGCGACAATTCCACCGAGGGCGAGGCCAATGAACGATCCCACCGGAATGCCGAGCGAGTAGAAGCTCAAGGCAAGCGCCCGACGATCGCGCGGCACGAAGTCGGAAATCAGCGACTGCGCGGCCGGGGAACATCCGGCCTCGCCAACCCCGACGCCGACACGGAAGAGGAACATCTGGCCAAAGGATTGGGCTGAGCCGCACAGGGCTGTCATGCCGCTCCAGATCGCGAGGCAACCGCTCAACAACCAGACCCGGTTGCCGCGGTCGGCGAGCCATGCGATCGGGATCCCGCAGATCGCGTAAAATGTCGCGAAGGCAAAGCCGCTGAGAAGGCCGATCTGTGTATTGGACAATTGCAACTCGGCCTTGATCGGTACGACTAGGACGGCGAGAATCTGGCGATCGACGTAGTTGAGCGCGTTGAGCAGCATCAATACAGTCAGGATACTCCAAACATAGATCCGCGAGGTCTCGGCGCCGTCCGTCGCTTCGACAATTCGCTCTGACATCGACCGTACCTCACTTGCTCAATCGGCAGCCATGATCAAACCCGACCCGGCGGACACGAGCGTCCGCCGGGTGTAGGCCATCAGAAGCGATAGGAGACGCTCGCGCCGTAGGTCGCCGGCATGCCGGTCTTTCGCACGACCTGATCACCGCGGCGGCCAGCGAACACCAGGTAGTACTTGTTGGTGACGTTTCGCCCGTAAATGGACAGGCTCCACCCGTTTTCAGCGTTGCCGATCCCCGCTCGCAGATCGAGCAGGGTGAAGCCCGGGATAGCAAACGCCGAGCTCGGCAACGTCGGACTGACGGCCGACACCGTGTAGGGCCCGCGCGGAAAGACGCCCCGAGTTCCGCTGCGCGCTGTCACGGTCGATCCGACAAAGGCTTCGAGCGATGCACCCACGGCAAAACGATACTCCGCATCGAAATTTCCCTGCCATTTGGGCGTATAGGGGAAGTCGAGACCCTTGAAGTCCACGACCGCTCCGAAGGGCGTGAAATTCTGGTACGATTGGGTGACCTTGGAGGAGATGTGGGTGCCACCTGCATTGATGGTAAGGCCGGCAAGGGGGCGGGCGATGAGCTGAAGCTCAAACCCTTGGACGCGGGATTTGGGGATGTTGACCAGGCCCTCCAGCGCACCGAACACCGGCACCACTCTGCTGCCCTTCAGCTGCTTGTCCTTGTAGTCGTAGTAGAATGCAGCACCGTCCAACCGGACGTTGCGTATCACCTCGAGCTTGAATCCGGCCTCGTAGGCCGTGACCGACTCCTGCGTAACCGGTGTGAATTGGACCTCGCGGTTTGCGGAAATGAGGGGAAACCCGCCCGCCTTGTAGCCCCGGCTGACATTGGCGTAGACAAGCCGTCCCGGAGCGATCTTCCAGTCGATGCCGGCGCGCCAGGATACGTTGTCTTCATCAAGCTGCTTGACCGCGAGCACCGGCCGATTGTTGGCATCGAAGGTGGCGCAGCCCTCCACCGGCACCGACCCGACAAGCTGGCCGTTGCCAAGCAATGTTCCGGTGGTGAACACTTGATTACCCGCGTTGATCGCGCAGCCCGCGAAATTGACCTTGGTCTTCGTGTAGCGGATACCGCCCTGAATCTTCACGCCGGGAAGAATTTCATAGTCGGCGTTGGCAAAGGCCGCATAGGTCTCGAAATCCGTGTCAGCCTTGATCGGGACGAGATTGCCGGCTGGAAGCGAAACGCGGCCATCGGGAAGGACGCTGGCGCCGATACTCGAGAGAATCTGGAGTTCCGGCGCGGTGAGCACGCGGCCTGCCGGACCGGGCTGCACGAGCGAAAAGACACGGGCGCTGGTCTGGTCGCCGTAATATTGATCCGTGCGCTCGTCGGTATCGTCCTTGCTGTAGTTCCCGCCGATCAGCCAGGTCCCCTTTTCTCCGATCCTGCCATTCAACCGCAGCTCCTGGTTGAAACTCTCGACATGGCCCGTGGTGAAATAGTCGAAGACCTGCAGGCTCGTTCCATCCGTGTCCTGGCCATAAGCCTGCTTGTACTTGGAATAGGACGACAGGGAGGTGAAGGTGATGTCGTCGGTGAGGTCGAAATCGGCACGCAGATTGCCCTGCCACATCCAGTCATCGCGCTTTTGCGGAATGAAATTGCTCCAGTCCGCCGCACGCGGTGTTTCGGGGCTCACCGGATAGGCCCGCAATGCGGGGATCGGCGGGATGGCCGGACGGACCTGGAACACCGTGACCAGCTGGGCTGCCTGCGTGTCGGACTTGTTGATGAAGCCATTCACGTTGAGGCTGACCTTGAGCCGGTCGGCTGGGTTCCAGTCGAGCAGAAGACGGCCCTGCGTAAAATTGCGCGATCCCAAACCCTCATCGCGGGTATAGCTGCGCTGCCAGTCACCGCCGAAGTCGTGCTTGACCGCGATGCGCGCATTGAGAGTCGTGCTGATCGGTCCGCTTAGAAACGCCGAGACGTCGCCCCAGCCAAATCGCCCCACGCTCGCGTTGAACCCACCCTTGAAGGTGTCGGTGGGCTTGGCGGCAATGTAGTTGACGGCGCCGCCGGTAGCGTTCTGCCCGAACAGCGTGCCCTGAGGGCCTTTGAGCACTTCAACGCGCTCGAGGTCGAAGGCCGTGCCCAGCGAAAGCGCGGGAAACGGGATCGGCTGCTCGTCGATGTAGAGGCCGACGGTCGGCTTGGCGGCAAGGCTGGACTCGAACAGACCGATACCGCGCAGAAAGTAGACGGGGGTCCCGACGCCGCTTTCCGCAGCGGCGAAGCCCGGTACAAGCTTGGCCAGGTCCCCGGTATCGCGAATACCCAGGCGGGTGAGTTGATCTCCCGTGGCCGCAGTGATCGACATGGGGACGTCGCTGGCTGCTTCGGAGCGCTTCTGGGCTGTGACGACGATCTCACCGGTATCCTGCGTCGGCGTATTGTCGGTCAGGGCCGGGGAGGGCGATGTCGTGGAGCTGTCCTGCGCGATAGCGACCGAGGGCAGCGCCATGCAGCTGAGGGCCAGCACCGACGTGGACGAGATCGCCAGTGACCTTGCCCGGGCAGCACACTGGATGATGCTAAGCGCAACCTTCCTGGCGTCAGGCGAATCGCTTTCGAACGTGTCGAGATTCAAAACGGTACGAGACATAGTGCTTCCTCCCCAAATCTTCCCTGGCCGACACGGGCGATACCGCGTGCCGGAAGCCTCATCCCCGAGAGGGACGTCGCCTTTATCCTGTGATCTTGCCTAGGCCCTGCACCGAGCTTGCGTCTGTCCCCGCCGAACGGGACGCCCGCGACCGGTTGCACGGCAACCGGCAGTATGCGCCCGACCGGTCAGAAGCCGGCCAATTGCCCGCCGTCGCAGACATACTCTCCGCCGGTGCAAAAACCGCTCGCTTCCGATACCAGAAACAGGGCCAAGTTCGCAATGTCACGCGGTAAGCCCGCTCGCCCTATCGGGAGCGAGGCGCCGCGCTCCAAGATCGCCGTCTCGCCGTAGGCTTCCTGCGTCATCGGCGTGACGATCAAACCCGGGACGATTGCGTTTACGCGAATTCCCACTGGTCCGAGCTCCACCGCAGCGGACCTGGTCAATCCGCGCACGGCCCACTTTGTGCTCGAATAGGCGGAGAGGTTCGCTCGGCCGGTCATTCCCGCAATCGATCCGACATTGACGATGGAACCGCCACCGCGTGCGGCCATCAGCGGCGTTGCGGCCCGTATGCCGAGAAACGTGCTGATGAGGTTGACCTGCAAGAGCCTCTCGAAGTCCGCTAGCGAAGTGTCGACCAATGGCGAGAAATGAGAAATCCCGGCATTGTTCACGAGTATGTCAATGCCCCCCGTCGCTGAGGTGATCTGCCCTATGGCCGCTTTCCAGGACTCTTCGCTGCCGACGTCCAGGTGGACATAGCCGGCCGCTGCGATCTCGCGCGCGAGTTCCTCGCCTTCCTCGTCCAGGATGTCAGCAAGATAGACCTGGGCGCCTTCAGAGGCGAACAGTCGGGCCTCCGCCGCGCCTTGGCCACGCGCCGCGCCCGTGATCAAGGCGACTTTGTCAGTAAGCGCTTTCGCCTCTTGCAGCATTGGTCAATTCCCAATTCGGCTCGATACGACGATCGAACCCTTCAATCCTCGCAAGCCAGCCCTGTGGTTCCCAATGCAGAATGCGCCGGGAGGCGTGCCCGAATCGGCCATCTTTTGGCGGGGCGAGACCGTTACCATCTCACCGGTAAGCTCGTCAGGCCGTAGACCGAGCCGTCCGAATAGAACTCCACGTCCTCGAACGGCACGGCGAGCGTGAGGCCCGGGATACGTTTCCAGAGCTTGGCATGTACGATCTCCAGTTCGGCCTCGCTTAGGAAGGCTCCGACACAGCGATGGGCGCCGCCGCCGAAGGCGAGGTGCGATTTCGCATTTGCACGGCTCAGATCCAGACGATCGGGCCGCTCGAACATCGCGCCGTCGCGGTCGGCGACGCTGTTCATGATGATGAGCCCTTCGCCGGCGCGAATGAGCTGTCCCCCGATCTCGAGGTCCTCGACGGCCACGCGCCGACGACCTGAATGCGTGATCGAGAGATAGCGGAGCATCTCGCTGACCGCGTTCGCCATGAATTTCGGCTCGATCTCGCCGCGCATGAGAGCGCGCTGGTCAGGATTGACCAATAGGGCAAGAACACTGAGCGCGATCATGTTGGCAGTCGTCTCGTGACCGGCAATCAGGACGAAGCGAGCAAGCTCGATCACTTCTCGCGCCGTGAGGATGCCAGGTCTCAACTGGTCCACGACCAGGCGGCTCAGCAGATCGTTGCAGGGCTCGCGGTCTTTCTGCGCGATAAGCGATTCCATATAGTCGTAGAGTGCCGTTGCCGCCTCGGACGCATCCACAGGATCGGCGCGAGAGGACGTGCAGACCTGGCTCTTGTCGGCAAACCAGTCGCGGTCCGCGTATGGTACGCCGAGCAGTTCGCAGATGACCATGGTCGGGACAGGCAGTGCCAGATCGGCGACGATTTCCGCCTTGCCGTCCTTGGCGAGCATGGCGTCGATGAGACCATCGACCTTCTGCTCGATGGCGGGTCGCATCTCCTGGACGCGGCGCACCGTGAAGTCGCGCGCGAGCATGCGCTTTTGCTGGCTGTGCTCTGGATCGTCCATCGTGCGAAGGTTGCGATCCTGGCCCAGCACCTGCTTGTAGGCCGCGCTCTTTTCGGGATAGCCCTCCCGTCGCGGATCGACGCTGAGGCGACGATCGTTGAGGGCGAACTTCGCGTCCTCAAAACGAGTGATCAGCCAGGCTTCGACACCATCCCATTGACGAATCTTCACGGGGGTGCCCTTCCGGGCCAGCTCCAGCAGCTCCGGCGGAGGGGCAAGCGGATCCGCCGCTGATCGCACAGGGGGAAACTCGGGCATTTGCAGCACGTCCATGTCAACTCCTGTCATGGGCCGATCGTTCGGTTGCTAAGGGTTCAATCGAAGGTGAGAGTGCTGAGCGGCAGGGGATCATCAATCGGCCTCAGCAGCCAGCGACGCGAAGATCCCAGAGCCTCACCGGATTTGTCGGCCCGGTCTGCGCGCAGCCGCGCCGAGACCAAAGGATCAGTCTCGAGGTCGAACGAGCAATCCTGCCAATGGGCCAGGTCCTGCCAGGCGGTGATCATCGCCAGCGCCGGCAAGGCGGGGCCGCTCACCACGTCGGCGAGGAGCATCACGTGCCCGCCCATCCGCTCGACCGCGGGTAGAAGCGCCTGCTCCAGGAACAGGTTCGCGCGGGCGAGCTGCCCGACCCCGATCGTGAAGAGCCGAAGTTCATGAATGGCGCCCAAAGCCGACGCGGCTATGCGATGGGGATGCCAAGTCGCATTGGGCTTCAGGAAGAAAAGATCGAACTTCTCGACCAGCTCCTCTCCGTCGTTCGTATCTGCGCGAAGCTCATGCCAGCCCGGATGGGTGTAAAAACGTCCCCAGACCTCTTCTCTTTCGACCAGGTCCCGGTAGCCCATCACATAGGCGATCGCGGGCCCATCTGGTCCGGCAGCGCAATGCCACCGACCCAAATTGCGGATGCCGCAATCGGCGAATATCGCGGGCAGGCGGTCGAAGCGGCGCAACCCGTCGCTCAGTCGACCTGGCGCGAGGCAATAGATCCGAAGTTCGTAGAACATGTCGGTCCTTTCCGACCTCTCCTTGTTTTGAGCTAGCACTTCGAGCCGCGGCGTCTGTCCCCAATCGCGGGGACCCGGACTTTGGTCCGGTCAGTCGGCCTCGCTCAGAAGCGCACGCTTCAGCACCTTGCCGTTGCTGTTCTTAGGCAGTTCCCGGAGGAAGCGGTAGCTTTTGGGGCGTTTGAAGCGGGCGATCGAACTGAGACAATGGGCGTCGAGTGCATCGGCGCCAAGTTTCTTGCCGGGGACGGGGACTACATAGGCCACGACGTTCTCGCCCCATTCGGGATCCGCCTCGCCTACGACTGCCACTTCTGCGACGTCGGGATGTGCCAGCAGTGCCTCTTCCACCTCGCGAGGATAGATGTTGGTGCCACCCGAGATGATCACGTCCTTCGACCGATCCCTGAGCGTCAGGCATCCGCGTTCATCGAACGATCCGAGGTCGCCCGTATGTAGCCACCCGCCGCGCAGGGCCTGTGCCGTCGCCTCCGGATTGTTCCAATATCCTGCCATGACCACGTCGCCCCTGCAGACGATTTCTCCGATGGTCCCCGCAGGTAAGGCCTTGCCGTTCCTATCGACAACCTTCACCTCCACGCCAGTCCTGGGCCAGCCCACCGACCCGAGGATCGCATCGTCCTCGGTGGCGTGATCGGACCGCCTCAATCCCGTGATCGTCATCGGAGCCTCGCCCTGCCCGTAGAGCTGGGCAAAGGCCTGGCCGAACGTCGCAAGAGACTGGCGTAGTTCGCTAAGATACATGGGCCCGCCGCCATAGACGATGAGGTGAAGGTTCGCGGGAACCCGGCCGGCCGCCTCGCAGACAATACGCACGCGTTGGAGCATCGTCGGGGCGAGAAACGCAGCTACGCGCGGATGCACATCGCAGAGCCGAAGAAAGTTTGCAGGCTCGAATACGCCGGCCCCCGGGACGACCTGGCGTGCGCCCCGCGCGATATAGGGCAGCATGTAGAGCCCCGAGCCGTGTGACATGGGGGCGGAGTGGATCAGACTTGAATCATGGCCGACATCGTCGAAATCGGCGAGGTGCGCGACGCTCATGGCCATGAGGTTGCGGTGCGTGAGCATCGCGCCCTTGGATCGCCCCGTGGTTCCGCTGGTGTAGAACAGCCATGCGACATCCTCGGGGGCCACTTCCGCTGGTTCCGACGCCTCGCCCGTGAAAAGGGCTGTGTAGTCCCGGCTGCCTATCTCGATCATCGGCGTTCGCTGCGCCAGGGGGGCAAGGTTCTGCGCTATCGAAGTCGAGGCCATAATCACGATGGGCGACGAATCCTCGACGACGTCGGCGATCTCGCGAGGATGCAACTTCGCGTTGACCGGCACGGCCACCATTCCCGCGGCCCAGATCGCGAACATGATCTCGACAAGCTCGGGGCGATTCTTGGCAGCGACAAGAACCCTGTCGCCGGGCTTGCCCATCCGGCCGAAACGCGACGCGAGTTGCAGTGAACGGTGTCTGAGTTCGTCAAAAGTCGCGACGAGCGTCTCGTCGCAATAAACCGCGCCAGCTTGCGCGTGCCGGATGGCGGCCTGGTCAAGAAGCGAATAGACGTTCATTTCGCGGCGAGCCCGCACTGTTCCATCCAATCGAAGAGGAGGCGGTTCGCCTGTGCGAGGAGCTCGGGCTGGCCGGCGTAGTAGTGCGTGGCCCCTTCGATCCTTTCGAATCGCTTGTTCAACGACACGGCCGCATCGAATATCGCACGGGCATGAGGCTGAGGCACAGCATCGTCCGCCGTGTTCTCGATCACCAGCAGAGGGACATGAATGTTGGCGATGCATTGCAGACCATCGGCCTGGCTGTCGTCGATAGACCATTGCGATAGCCAGGCACGCAGCGTCGAAAATCGTCCTAGCCCGACCGGCCCCGTGTTCACGGTCTCGGGATTGCCGAGGTAGCACCATCCAGGTCGGCGATCGTTTGGATCGATCCGGGTGTCGAGGAAACGTGGATCGGCGAGTGTGCGATGCGTGACGAACCCCCTCTCGACCTCGGCTCCGCCTTTGCGTTTGAGATCGTCGAGGCAAGTCTTCACCCACTCCGTGATCCGCCGCACGCGCGCCAACTGCGCGGCGCGATACTCGAGTAGGAAATCTTCACTGTAGGGCGGGCGATTGGGGTTCGACGGGTCGTAAATGTCGAGACGAGAATTACGCCGGTCGGGATGATTCTCGTCGACTACGGACGGATCGATGATGTCGAGCAGCAGTCTTGCCCGCGATATGTGAGCCGCCTGGAACACCACGGCATCTGCTGGGATCAGCCTGGCGTTTCGGATGTCCACGGGATCACCCGCCGGGGTATGGGTGATTGTCGGATTTTCGGCCTGCGCCTGATAGAAGAGCGACAAGGAACCACCTCCGCTCCACCCCAGCAGCACGATCTTGCGATAGCCGAGTACGTGTTTCGCGTGCCTTATGTATGCCCCAAGGTCGAGTAGGACCTTTTCGAGGATCGCCGCGGTGTCGTTCCGGGCGTACCGACTTGCAGCGCAAAGGACATGAGCACCGCGATGGGCTGCGGCGCGCGGAACGGGCAAGAGCTGAAGGGTCGATGCCGGATGCATCATGACCACGAGAGTATCGGATTCCACGCCCCGCGGCCGAATGAGAATGCCCTCCAGATTGACGGCGCCCTGGTTGCCCGCAAAGCCGTAGGTCTCAACGAAGGCGGACGACTCATTGTAGGCGATGTGCAGCCATTCGAAGTCCAAGTCGTACGCAACATCCATAGGTAGTCCTCTTCCACGAGCGAGAGACGTCGCACTGGCTCTCGGCCATGGCCGCTATCGCTCAGTGCGACCGAATTGTGTCCCCTTGATCGGGGACATCCAAGGCGACTGCCTTGCGGCAGGGCAACACCACGCGACCGGCAAGGCGTTTTGTCGACCGCAACCTGCTTTGACCTTGAATAACGATCCGGATGATGGGGCGCAGTCCCTTGGGGAAGGGACTGCAAGCACACAGGTCAGCCTGCACCTTGCGGAAGTACCAGATACCTGCGCCGAAAATTGGGAGCCTGAAATGGCTGAATTGCCTTCGACCGACGGATTTATCGCCAAGGAGAACCCTGGCCTCACCCCCCGAATGCTGAACCATGCGGCCTGGGTCACGCATGACGTGGAGAAAACCGCAGAGTTCTACACGCGGATCATGGGCATGGCTCTCGCAAGCACTGTCTATGACGACAGCGTGCCCTCGACGGGCGATGCCTTTCCCTACTTTCACATCTTCTTCCGCATGCGCGATGGCTCAACTATCGCCTTCTTCGAGGCGCCGGGACTGCCTCAGCGGCCAGAGCCCTCGCACCCCGCTTATGACATCTTCGATCATATCGCTCTCGAAGCGCGCGACCGGGAAGAGGTGGACCAGTGGCACGCTTGGCTTGTGTCAAACGGGATCGATGTCGTGGGTCCGACGGATCACAAGGGGCTGATCTACAGCATCTACTTCCACGATCCCAATGGGTTGCGGCTCGAGATAACGACTCCGCTGGACACCGAATGGAACCGGCATTCCGAGCAGGCCGCCGCTGATCTGAAGATGTGGTGCGATGCCAAGAAGGACGCTCTCGCCAGCAATCGGGACGTTCCAGAGGCACTTGTCGAACTGATCCGCGATACACGCAAGCGCTACGCAAAGGACGTCTAGGCGATCACGCCCGAGCCGATCCTTAGACGCCGCTGCGCTTGCACGCGATGTCGGGGGCGGATCGGGCCAACGTATCTAGTTGGGTAACAGTTTACGATCCAGGCGCGAGGCATGCTCGCGATAGGACGAGCGGCCCATCATGGCCGACCACTGCTCGATATACCACAGCAGCAGCTCGCGTTGGCTGCCAATCACCAAGCGCTGATAAGCCCGCTTGCGGTAAGTCATGACCGTCTCTTCGCCGACGCCGAGATCGACCGCGATACCCGCGGTGGAGATGCCGAACACAATCCGCGCGCAGACCTGAGCTTCGCGTTTCGGGAGCTGGACATCGGCCCGCTCCATAGTCATCTCGATCTCGGCAAGAGAGGTGAGGGCAAGCGAAAAGCGCGCGCGGCTGTCAATGATGTCGGTGTGCTTGGCGACGAGCGACATCAAGGTGGCGGCGATGCTGCCAAGATCGCTGAGCTCTCCGTCACTGGCTAGACCGCGTTCCTCGGGACGCAAGATGCTAAGGGCTATCGTACTGTCCCCGCATGAGCCCCACAGGAGGATGCGTTCGCGTATGTGAGTGCGTCCATAAAGGCGGTTGCGGTGATCTCCTGCGGGAAGCGCACGGATATCCGTGCGCTTCATGCCCAAGCCTGAACTGGGTGCACCGCTCATGGCAGCGGCGATACCCGCGTCGTTTCGCCAATAGGATCCGGAGAGAAACAGCGAGAACTGTCGATGGGCGGTGTCGGTGCCGTCACGGCTCGCGGCCAGGATCTCGGAAGGCTGCTGATCATTGAACCGAAACAAAGTGCAGTGTTCCGCCCCGCATGTCGCATTCAACAGCGAAACGAGTTCTTGTCCGAACCGCTCGTCGCCGAGGCTATCGATGACACTGGGAAGGCATTGGAAAAGCGTTGACGGAAGTTGGGTCGCAATCGGCGCGCGTTCGCGCATGGCCTTCTCCTGCACCCCGCGCTTTCTGTCCCTAACGAGCGAGCACGGATTGCCGGCGATAATACCGCCGGGAGGGGCCAACCTCAAGCCTTTGAACCCCCGTTCTTGTCCCTCGGGCACGGGACTGGCTTTGGCTGCATCGAGCCGTACAACCCATATTCGCGCTCTTAGTGGACCGAGAAGGGATTCGACATGAAGGTTGCAGCGATCGATGCTGTTCCGTTCCGGATCCCGCTGCTTCATCCGGTAAAATTCGCCGTGGGCGAGATTGGCCATCTCGAGCACATCCTCGTCCGCATCCGCAGCGGCGAGGGACTGGAGGGATGGGCCGAGGCACCCGCAAGGCAGATGATCTACGGCGAGACCATCAAGTCGATGGTCGCGGCGATCGAGGACCATTTTGCCCCGGCTCTTCGCGGCCTCGATTTTCACAATGTCGAAGAGGCCTGGCATCGAATGGAGCGCCTGCCCGGGAACCACTGCGCGAAGGCAGGCGTCGACATGGCGCTCCATGACCTGATCGCGAAGGCAGCCGGATTGCCGCTCAGGCAACTGTTGGGGGGCTATTCACGCTCGATCGAGGTCTGCCATATATTGGGCACCGGCGCGCCGGCTGAGGTTGCCGCGCAAGCAGCGGATCTTCGCGGTCGTTTTGGGCTGCGATGGTTCAAGCTGAAAGGCGGTATGGACCCGCGCGGCGATACGGCGATGATCGCGGCCGTGCGGGACGCCCTCGGCAGCGATGCGCAGCTCACAGTCGATTGCAACCAAGCCTACCCTGCTCATATCGCCGAGCGCCTGGTCGAGGAATGGGATCGCTTCGACCTGGCCTGGATCGAGGAACCTTGTGCGGGTGCCGATCCTCAGGGGCGCGGCCGGGTAGCCCGCGCCTGTCGCACGCCGCTCATGCTTGACGAAAGCGCGTTTCTTCCCCGCGATGTCGCTGCGGAAGCGATGCTCGGCAATTGCCGGATTGCGGCGGTCAAGATGGCGCGGACGGGTATAACGAAGTCACGCAAGGTCTTGGCCTTGGCCGAAGTGCACGGCATGCGAACGGTCGTCGGAGGGCAGGCGGAAAGCGAACTGGGTGCAATGTTCGGCGCTCATTTCGCCGCGGCCCACCGAGCGACCGCCCAGAGCGCGGCCGAACTGTCTTTCTTCCTCGATGCCACCGAGCGGATCACCACCGAGAGCCTGCAGATCGTCGACGGCAAGATCACGCTGCCCGATCAGCCCGGCATCGGCCTCGATCTCGACGAGGACCGTCTTCGTCGTTGCCTGATGTAGCGCGTCGCTCATCGGCGGCTTGCTTGCCGCGGCAAGACTACATGAAACACGCGAGTTGCCATGATCGATCTTCATTTCTCTCCCACGCCCAACGGCCAGAAGATCACGATCGCGCTTGAGGAACTGGGTCTTTCTCACCGTCTGATCGCCTATGATATCTTCGCCGGGGATCAACATTCGTCCGAATTGGGCGCGATCAACCCCAATCACAAGCTGCCGGCCATTGTCGATCATGAACCGTCCTTCGGCGGCGCACCACACGCGGTCTTCGAATCTGCGGCCATTCTTCAGTATCTTGCGGAGAAGACCGGCAAGCTTCTGCCAAAGTCGCCGCGAGCTCGGAGCGATGCGTTGCAATGGCTGATCTGGCAGGCGGCCTGTCTTGGTCCGATGTCGGGGCAAGCCAGTCATTTCATCCGCTATGCCCCCGTGCATATCGACTATGCCATCGAACGTTATTCTCGGGAGCAGGCGAGGCTCCTTGCGGTCCTTGAGCGAAGACTGGCGAAAAGCGAGTTCATCGGCGGCGAGGAATACTCGATCGCCGACATAGCCATCTGGCCAAGCCGGGCGGCCGCGGCCGACATGGGTTTCGACATGACAGCCTACCCCCATACCGGACGTTGGTTGCTCGCGATCGGCCAGCGCCCGGCAGTCCAGCGAGGCCGAACCGCCGAGCGAGCGATGCCGGAGAAGTATTCTCGGGCCCGCGTCGATCTCACCTCCGGGGAGTGGAACCACATGTTCTCGCCGAGGGCCGGCGAAAATCCCGCATTTCTCAATTCCGGCAATGAGATTTCGACCTCGGTCGACACTTCGGCCGGGCCAAAATCACAGGAAAATCAATGAACGCGCAATCAAGTCCGGGACCTCTGCTTTCCGGTCTTCGTGTCCTGGAGATCGGCCATTTCGTCGCGGCGCCATTTTGCACGCGTTTGCTCGGCGATCTGGGAGCGGATATCATCAAGGTCGAACCGCGCGCAGGAGATCCAGCGCGGCAATGGGGGGCTATGCTCGATGGTCGATCACTCTGGTGGTCCATGCATGGTCGCAACAAGCGCTGTGTCACTATCGACCTGAAGAGCGCGAAGGGACGTGATCTCGTCCTGGCGCTGGTTGCGGAATGCGATGTGCTCGTCGAGAATTTTCGGCCAGGCCAGCTTGAAAGATTAGGATTGGGGCCGGAAATCCTTCGTAAGGCTTGTCCCGGCCTCATCGTCGCTCACATTTCGGGCTATGGGCAGGATGGTCCGGGCGCCGATCGGGCTGCCTTTGGTGTCATCGGCGAGGCAATCGGCGGGCTGCGCCACCTCACCAACCATCCGCCCGGCACATTCGAGCTTCCGCCGGTGCGTGTCGGTATCAGCATCGGCGATTCCATCGCGGGTCTCTACGCGGCGTTCGGCGTGATGGCGGCGCTCTGGCAACGCGATCGCGTGAAGGGCGACGCAATTGCGCGGACCATTGACGTCGCCCTTACAGAGAGCGTGTTGAGCATGATGGAGGGCATGCTGCCTGAGTATGGAGCGCTCGGCGCGATCAAGCAGCCGACCGGGGGCGGTATCGCAACTGCAGCGCCAAGCAACGCCTATCCGACCGCCGACAGGCAATGGGTCCTGATCGCGGCGAACTCGGAACCGCTCTTCGCCAGGTTGATGACCCTGATCGGGCGTCCAGAGCTGATCGGTGCGCCAGGCTATGCGAGCAATCCCGAACGTGTGGCGAATGCCGCCCGACTGGACACGCTCATCGGTGAATGGAGCCGTCGCTATGACGCAGAGGTTCTTACCACGCTGCTCGACGAGAATGATATTCCCAATTCGAAGGCGTACACCGCGTCGGATTGCGCCGCAGACCCGCAATATCTCGCCCGCGGCATGGTGCGCGAGGTGCCCGACAAGCACTTCGGGACGGTATTGCAGGCTGGGATGGTTCCGCACGTGCCCGAATCCCCTGGTACCGTACGATGGACGGGGCCCGACATCGGTGAACACAACCACGAGGTCTTGATCGAGCTGCTGGGGCTGGACCCGCCCGCGATCGAAGCCCTCGAGCGCGAGGGGGTGATATGAGCAAAAGCAGTCCCGTGACGATCGTCGAGGTGGGCCCCCGCGACGGCTTTCAGTCGATCGGTCCGTTTATTCCTACGGCGACCAAAATTGCATTGATCGGCCGCCTGCACGACGCCGGTCTGCGCCGGATGGAGATCACGTCTTTCGTCAGCCCAAGCGCGCTGCCGCAACTCGCGGATGCGGAAGACGTCGTTTCCGCCGCGGCGACCCTGCATGACCTGGATTCGCAGGTACTCGTGCCAACCCTGCGTCATGCGGAACGAGCGCTGGCGGCCGGCGCGCGCCATCTCAGCGCCGTTCTTTCGGTCAGCGAGAGGCACAATATAGGCAATGTCCGGCGAACCCCGCTGGAATCCGCAGCCGACTATGCGGCGATCATTGCTGCAGCATCCCCGGACATCCGCATCCGCCTCAATCTTGCGACGTCGTTCGATTGCCCTCACGTCGGCTGCATTGGCGAAGAAGCGGTGCTTGGACTTCTCGAAATTCTCCTTGCTGCCACGACCGACGTTGAGGTCGCGCTTTGCGATACGACAGGCCGGGCGGATCCCCGACACGTTCGCAGCCTATTCGCAAGCGCCCAGGCCCGCTTTCCGGAAGTCTCAGCCTGGGCCTTCCATGGGCATGACACGTTTGGCTTAGGCGCAGCAAATGCGCTCGCTGCCTGGGATGCCGGCGTCCGTGTTTTCGATGCCGCGATCGCGGGGCTGGGCGGGTGTCCGTTTGCCCCAGGCGCGACCGGTAACGTCGCCACCGAGGACCTCGTCTGGATGTTCTCGCGCATGGGCGCGGATACCGGCATCGAACTTGATCGATTGCTTGCGGTAGCACGAAACGTTGCCGATCTTCCCGGCGCACAAGTCGGTGGTCGGGTGCGGCAAGCTATGGAGGCGAGGGCCTGCCTCGCCGTTGCCCAGTGAACGCGGCACGCCATCCGCGGCTTCTCTTCGAGAAGATCTGGGACGCGCACGTCGTCGGCGACATCGGAGAAGGCGCGGTCCTGGTCTACATCGACCGCCATCTCGTCAACGAGGTTACCAGTCCCCAGGCATTCGAAGGTTTGCGCCTCGCCGGGCGGTCAGTGCGGCGTCCGGGTGCGACGATCGCCGTTGCCGATCACAACGTTCCGACCGGCGATCGGAGTGGCGGTGTCGCCGCAATCGCTGATATCGACAGTCGCCTGCAGGTTCAGACTCTCGAGCGCAATGTCGAGGAATTCGGCGTTCCCTATATTCCGCTGGTCAGCCGGCAGCAGGGCATCGTGCATGTCGTGGGGCCCGAACTTGGCTTGACTTTGCCCGGGATGACCATCGTGTGCGGCGACAGTCATACCTCGACACACGGTGCCTTCGGCGCACTGGCTTTCGGCATTGGATCGTCGGAGGTGGAACACGTGTTGGCCACGCAGACCCTCGTTCAACAAAAGCCGAAGTCCATGTTGATTAAAGTCAACAACAGGCTCGGCGCAGGGATCACTCCCAAGGACCTGATCCTGCATATCATTGGGAAGATCGGCACGGCCGGAGCCACGGGCCATGTCATCGAATATGCTGGCGAGGCCGTGACTGCTCTCGAAATGGCAGGGCGGATGACACTCTGCAACATGTCGATCGAGGCGGGTGCCCGAGCCGGGATGATCGCCCCCGACGAGACGGTCTACGCCTGGCTGCGGAACTGCCCCCACGCGCCCAAGGGGGAGGCTTTCGAGGCCGCGGTGGCGCAGTGGGAAACACTGCGTTCCGACAAGGGCGCCACCTTTGACAAAACCTTGATCATCGATGGGCGCGACGTCGCGCCAATGGTGACCTGGGGGACGAGCCCGGAGGCGGTGACGACCATAGATGGGCTCATTCCCGATCCCGCGGTGATCGAGGACACTGCCAAGCGCAAGGCGGTCATGGCGATGCTCGACTACATGGGATTGGAACCAGGGCGTCCGATCAAAGGCTTGCCCGTCGATATCGTTTTCATCGGAAGCTGCACGAACGGAAGGATCGAGGACTTGCGAGCCGCTGCTGAGGTGATCCGCGGCCGCCGCGTCGCTGCGGGTGTCCGCGGTCTCGTTGTCCCTGGCTCCGGCGAAGTGAAAGGGGCTGCTGAGGCCGAGGGCCTGGACAGGATTTTCCTCGAGGCGGGGTTTGAATGGCGCGAGCCAGGTTGTTCGATGTGTCTGGGAATGAACCCGGACCAGGTGCCGCCTGGTCAACGATGCGCATCGACTTCCAATCGCAATTTTGCCGGCAGACAGGGCCCCGGTTCGCGCACGCACCTGGTGGCGCCAGCGATGGCGGCGGCGGCGGCAATTGCGGGGGAGCTCGTGGACGTGAGGGAAATCGCTCGATGAAGCTGAGACTGCTTGGCTTGACCATGATCGCCCTCGTCTCGTCGGCGGCCGCCCCCCGGGCGGAGCCCGGCCATGCTGACCGGCTATGGCGGCTCGATTGCGGAACGATCTTCGTGCCGGTTCTCGACCGTTTGTCGGACAGCTATCGATATCCAGGCCAGTCCCGCGAGCTCGTGGTCAGCTGCTACCTGATCAAGAAAGGCGGATCGTACCTTTTGTGGGACACGGGTTTTTCGCGTGACCTCGTCGCGTCGGCAGACGCCAACCAACCTCGCCCCACCCAGGCGCGCAAAACGATCGTCGAACAGTTGAGGCGCCTCGGTATCAAGCCAGAGCAGGTCGCCTTCGTGGGAATAAGCCACTACCACTACGACCATGTCGGCCAGGCCGGGAACTTCCCCTCCGCTACCCTCCTGATCGGCCAGCAGGATCTGGCGGTTGCGCGCGCTAGTGAGGCGGTCGGTCGTCCGCTTGCGCACTGGTTTCAATCGGGTGCGAGCGTAAGGGCCGTTCAGGCGGACGAGGATGTCTACGGCGACGGTAGCGTCACCATGCTGAACCTGCCGGGGCACACGTCCGGCCATCATGGTTTGCTCATTCGCCTCGCGAGTGGGCCGGTGTTGCTTTCCGGAGACGTCGCCCACTTCCACGGCAACCTTGATGCCAACGAGGTCCCATCGGTCAATGTCGACCGGGCTGCATCGCTCGCTTCGATGGACCGGTATCGCAGGATCGCTCAAGCCCTTCGGGCCAATGTCATCATCCAGCACGATCCCGACGACGTGGGCAAGCTGCCAGTGTTCCCAGAAGGAAAAGAATGATGGAACCCGTTCGCGACATTGCTGGGCAGGCAATTCCGCTGCGCATCGACAATGTCGATACGGACATGATCATCCCGGCAAAATACCTCAAGACGATTACCCGCAAGGGACTGGCGTCCGGAGCCTTTGAAGCATTGCGATCACGGCCGGGCAATCTGCTCGACGACCCTGCCTATGCCGGTGCCAGCATTCTCGTGGCTGGAGATAATTTCGGCTGCGGGTCGAGCAGGGAGCACGCGCCCTGGGCCTTGCTGGACCTCGGCATTCGCTGCGTGATAGCGCCAAGCATAGCCGACATATTCTACAACAACTGTTTCAAGAACGGCATTCTGCCCATCAGGCTTCCACTTCGATCTGTCGAGCGTCTGATGGGGCTCGCTGCCGCGCCGCCGACCTCGCAAATGACCGTCAGCCTGGTCAATCAGACCATTGCCAGTGCCGATGGCGTGACCGAGCATTTCGAGATCGATACGGCTCGAAAGGCCGACCTCATCAAGGGTGTCGACGAGATCGATCGATCGCTTCGCGAAGCGCAGGCGATCCAAAGGTTCGAAGCCCACGATCGCACGGCCCGCCCGTGGGTCCGCGATATGGCCAGTGATTTTCTCGTGTGAGTTTCGCGTCCCCAAACGCGGGGACAGTCCCCCAGGCAAATCTGCCCTACATTGGGTTTAACCGGAGTGGATGCGCAGCCGAGCGGACCACCCGACATTTGAATGCGGAGAGAATGCAATGTCGACGAACGCTGCCCAGGAAAACACCCTTCGCGTTCGACCGCTGCACGACTTGTTCGGGGTCGAGGTAAGCGGCGTCGATTTCAGCAAGCCCATTCCGGACGCCACGGCGCGCGAAATTCTCGATCTCGCGGACCGCTACTTCGTCTTGCTTTTCAAGGGCGGGCACCTGAGCGAGCCCCAGCATGTCGCCTTTACGCAAGCGCTGGGACCGATCATCCCTCCGGTGGAGAGAGCCTTCGCATCCACCAGCAACGATATGCTTCTGCGGCTTGGCAATGTCGCCATGGATGGTAGCAAACTTCCAGATGACAGCGCTGCCGCCAACTATGGCGACGCAGGGGAGCCTTGGCATTCCGATGGATCGTTCAAGACCGAGCCGAACTATCTGACGATTCTGCACGCATTGGAGATACCGCCCGAACGCGGAGACACTTGGTACGCGTCGACCGTTGCGGCCTACGAAGCCTTGCCCGACGCGACGAAGGCACGCATTGCGGGTCTTGAGATGTCACACCCCTATCCCAGTCAGCACAAGAAGACCGCCGACTGGAAAGCCCAGCAATTCGAGGAAGTCCATCACCCGCTCGCGCGCCCGATACCGGGTGGCAAGACCGCGCTGTTTCTCGCGCACCCCAAGTCCAATGGCAAGATATCCGGGATTTCGTCCGAAGAAAGCGACGCGCTGCTCGCGGAACTGTACGAGTTCATGACGGACGAACGCTTCATTTATAAGCATAAGTGGGAGCTCGGAGACACCCTGCTGTGGAACAACCGCGGTGTCGTGCACAGCGCTAGAGGATGGGACAAAGCGCGGCACCGCCGCCTATTGCAGCGTAGCGAGACTGCGGCTGCACGCAGTTTTTGAACGCCGCCGCTCCCGGCGCTGGGTTAGTTCTGGTCGAAACCATTATGTTTCCTCACCTAGAAGAAGAGCTTGCGGCGATACCATTTTCCGGTGATCTGCCTCAGCATTGCGTTGTTCCGCATGGACTCCGAGATCAGCCAAAATCGCGCTGGCCCACGCGCGGATTGAAACCCGCCTTGCGTTCATGAGCGCGCTTCTTCTAGGAACCGCGCTAGGGTCCTACGGTTGCGCTCGTCGGATCACTCGTGCATCCACGGGGTGGCTTGGGCATCATGTTCAGCCTTGGATGTGTGGCGGGACATGGCCGAAGCGAAAAAGTCGCGGGAACGCACCACTGCCAGAGGCGATGCGACCCGCAATCAGATCCTCGACGCTTCGGAGGTCCTGTTCGGCAGCAACGGTTATCTTGGAACTTCGCTACGCGACATTGCCGAGCAGGCGGGGGTGCGCATGGGGCTGGTGCACTATCATTTCGGCAACAAGCACGAGATACTCGACGCTGCCCTCGAGCGAAAACTGGGCTTGCTGCGCGAAACGATCGCGACGAGCTTCGCTCAGGCCGACGAGAAGGCAGCCGGTGAACTCGATCTGGAAGCGATGGTCACGGCCTTCATCCTTCCGTTCCTGCACGCCGTATCGACGGATGAGGATCCGCTGCGCAGCTACATCATCATGACCTCGCACCTCATGAGTTCCTACCGTCTACCGGAACTGCGGCCGATCCTGGGCAAGCTCAGCTCCATTTCGGAAATCCTGGTCGATCGGCTCAAAAAGCATCGCCCTCAAATCGGCGAAAAGAACCTCTTGGCGGGCGTCTACCTGATCGAGGCCGCGCTGATCTTCATGGTCCAGGATCCCGGCTTCCTCGACGACCTCAGCCAGAACCATCACTCTGTCGGGCGCCTGGAAGACATCGCGCAGCCGGCTCTGCGTTTCTTCGCCCGCGGCCTGGAGAGCCTGCAGAACCCATCCTGATCGTTTTGATAGGTTGGTCGACCGACCTAGTTTGCTATCCATCCCTCAACGAAGCGGCCCGATCGAACAGCCGCGCGCACGGAGACGATCTGCCCATGCCGTGGGCGTCGCCGTGGGAGGGAAAGGAGGCTTTGTGACGAGGCAGGAGCTTGATGCGCTGACGCTCGATGGCCGCGATCCCGCGAACCTGCGCGGCGATCCCATCACTGGCGATCGTTATACCTCGCGAGACTTCATGCAGTGTGAATGGGACCAGATGTGGACCCGCATCTGGCACGTCGCCGGCCGCACGGCCGAGCTCGAAGATGCGGGCGACTATGTCGTCCACGATTTCATGAACGAGTCCGTGTTCTGCGTCCGGCAGGAAGACGGTTCGATCAAGGCGTTCTACAATGCCTGCGGACACCGCGGTCAGCGCCTCGTCTGGGGCAGCAGTTTCCAGGAGCGCTTCCAGTGCCCTTACCACGGCTGGATCTGGGGCAAGGACGGCGTCCTCTCATCGGCGCAGGACCCAGAGGATTTTCCGCAGGGCAATCCCTGCGGCAAGCTCAAGCTCAGGGAACTGCGTTGCGCGACCTGGGGCGGCTTCGTCTGGTACACGATGGACGACGAGGCGCCCGAGCTGCTCGACTATCTCGCGCCGATGCCCGAGCTCTATCGCAACTATCCGATGGACACCGCCGTGCGCGTGTTCTGGATGAAGATCGATCTCGACACGAACTGGAAGTTCGCGACCGACAACTTCTCCGAAAGCTATCAC
>NZ_JAPCZF010000011.1 GCF_025938095.1 Novosphingobium sp. JCM 18896 | reverse complement strand
GATCCAGCACCATGCGGACTGCCCGCTCACGAACCTCCGGTGCAAACTTGTTCGTCGTCTTGCTCATCGTAGACCCTTCCTCTCAGGAGTTAGGGCCTCCGACAATCCCGGGGCGGTTCAGTCAGCCATTTAATCGCGACCGGCTTGGGCCGGTTAGGCTGAGTGAGCGAGCGCACCTCAGCAGCAACGGACATGACGTCGAACGGCTTCGAGATAAGTCCGGCTATGTTCTCCGCTTGGAATAGCGCCACATATTCCTTTCCCAGGCTAGCTGTGATCATCACGGTTGCCAAATCGGCGCAGGCCGGAAGTCGCCGCAGAGCCTTATGTAACTCTATTCCGGTCATCCCGGGAAGGCGATAGTCTTAGAGCGCAATATCGAAGGCCAGCTGCCTCTTTTCGATATCCGCCAGCGCAGCTTCTCCCGATCCATAGGAGATGAGTTGGATGTCGCTATCGAGATGCAGCGCCAAAGTCAGCACCTCACGAATGTCGTCGTCATCCTCTACCAGAAGCAGTTTGATCGCCAATTCCTCGCGCCCCTTGAGAACGACGGCTTGGCAACGCAGGTGCCAGCTCACGTTGTTTAGAACGGATCAAAAGGCAGGCAATGAAGCTGGTAAGTATCGTACCACCATTTTGGATGTAAACTTTACGCGAGAGGTCCGCCGGCGGAGAATGGGAATAGCGATCAATCTTCCTGGAGAAGGCGGAATACGAAAGCTTCGCGAAGAATGCTGCACGGGCAGTCTTCAGAAAAAATGCTGGCAAAGCGCGCGTATCGAGCCAGGCTCATGCCAGCGCGCCCTTCCTATCAACGCGGATCTGTGGAAGGCGACAGCTCGAGCCCGACGCTACAACCAATGTCTGCCGCGCTGGGTAACAGCGCCATCGCCCCACCACACAGCTTGGTCAATGCCGCTTCAAAAGTAGCACGAAGGCACCGGCAAAATAGACGAATGTCTAAGGAAACCATGGACCTATATCGCCGCGTCTTAACCGTGAGGTGGGGGCGAAGGGAGTAAGCTCTGCCCTCATCTGCTAAAGGAATTTGGGTATGCAGACATGTCTGTCCGCTATCGATGCTCGCCATGCAAATCGGCACGACGTGGAATATCAGGTGATCGCCCAACACCGCCGCCTGGGTGAATTTCCTCTCTCGATCGGCAACATCTCTGCCTCTTGTTTCTTGGGGACACACGTCCGATCACTCAGGAGAGGCGATCGGGTATCCATGAGATTGCCAGTAGTCGGTTGGATCGAGGCACACCTTGTCTGGGCATCCGACGAGCGCGCTGGCTTCCAGTTCGAGCGGCTGATCCGCATTGATGATTTTACAGACCTGCTCGCCGCTCTCGAGAACAAATGAGGGCGTCACCGATTGAAGCGCCGGGTACTCTTTTAGAGTGCATCGGCTGCGCCACAGCGCTGCTTGACGGTCTCGACCGGCTTGCGGAAACCCTCGATGGCGAACAGACCTACTACATTAAGATCGCCGCCATTCACGCGCTCCAATGTCGGGAGCTTTTGAACGACGCCGTCGAGCAAAAGCCCTGAACGTCGGTGTAAGGCGGAATGCCCCCTCGAACGCATGAACTTCCGGCAGCTTTCAGGCTTCGACATTATGCTGCGGCATGACCGCTAAGTCGGCGGTCTCGTCCAGCAGGTTGACTGCCCGTACGAACATCGCGCACGAAGATATGTAGGACGTCAGCCAGGATCGTACAGACAGTCGCGGCTGGCGAGACCGTGGAGATGAGATAATTCGGGAAAATGGCCCACCCGGCATCGCCGGGCGGGCCGTAAAGGTGGGGACCGACTAAGTCCGGCCCCTCGGGTCGCATCACTCCCTGGCGGCAGCCAAGGATCTCGTTCGAGCCGGCCATTTCGGCAAACCGGCTCTTGAAATCGACAGATCAGCCCATCCTGCAGGTCTATCCGCGCAGGAGGCGGCACTTGCCGTCCAGCTAGCGCTTTCGACAAACCCAGGCATCCCCCCGAACGGGGGAGGTCGGGACTTTGACCCCGTTCGGGGGGTGCAAGCCCACCTGCTTCGTGAGTATTGGGGAAGCAGGAGGAGCCGTGACCTTTGAAGAGCCCCAGACCTGTCATGTCCTCGTGATCGAAGACATCGCCGATACCCGCGAATGGCTGAAGTGCGTGGCCCGCGAAGCCTTTCCGGCGGCGACGATTTCGCTAGCTGCCTGTCTTGCCGATGCGATGGCCTGGTTGCGCGATCAAAAGGACTCCTCGGGCATCGTAGCCCTCGTCGATCTGCGTCTGCCGGACGGCTCGGGCATCGATTTCATCCGCGCCCTGCTTACCCGAGTGCCCCAGGCCCGCGCTATCGTCACGACCCTCTACGACGACGACGACAATCTCATTGCGGCGATGGCCGTGGGCGCACAAGGCTATCTACTAAAGGACCACGAGCCCGGCGAGATCGTGCGACGTTTGCGCGCGCTCGAGCGCGGCGAGAGCCCCCTCTCACCCGCTATGGCGGAACGCATGCTCGAACTCTTCCGCCGGCATGCACGGTTTATCCAGAGCCATGCCCCCGAACAGCATCTCACGCCGCGGGAGACGGATGTCCTGCGTCTAGTCGGCCGGGGCCTAAAGATATCCGAAGCCGCCGACACGCTCGGCCTTAGCGCCGCCACTGTCGCCGGCTATCTCAAGACGATCTACCGCAAGCTCGATATCGGCTCCCGCGCCGAAGCGGCGGTCGAAGCGGTTCGCCGCGGACTGGTCTGAGTCTTATCCCCCCGTTCGAGGGGAGTTCGGCCGGTCGGCGAACGTCTAGGAACGCCCCCTCAATAGGGGGATACTATGAAAAAGCTTTTTCACGCGGCACTGATCGCGGGCAGCCTGGCGTGCAGCACGGCCGCTGTCGCAGAGAAATATCCTAGGATCGCGGACGCGGTGGCATTCGCCCCCGAGGCCGATCACACCGCCGCTGCGACATCGCTCGTCTGGGTCAACAAGCCCGGAGCGGCCAAGGGCGTCCGCCGGGTGGTCATTCCCTTCTTCCAGGTGCAGTTCGTCGTCGATAGCGACACCAGCGCCAGCGCGGGGACGGCCTCTTCGACAATGAAAGTGCGCCTCGTCGGTCCGACATCCGAGCAAATGCAGGCCATGACCGATCGGCTCTACGACCGGCTCGTGCAGGATCTGACGGCAGCCGGGCTCGAGGTCGTTCCGACCGAACAGGCGCGCGCCTATGGCAATTTCGCCAAGCTTCAGGATGGCGGCAAGGTCAGCGGCACGCGCGTCGACGGACACCAGGGCGTCAATTCGCTATTCTTCGCCCCGCACGGCATGACCTTCTACTTTCTGCCGACGCAGGACATCGCCTATACGGGCGCCGGCTCGTTCGGCGGCTTCGGCACGGCCATGCTGCCGCCCAAGGAGCAGGGTCTGATGACGGAATCCGACGCCGCCGTCCTAGGTTTCCGCGCGGTCGTGGATTTCGCCCAGCTGTCGAACAACAACAAGGTACCCTTGCGGATGCTGCGCAGCACCGCGCGCACCAAGGCCTCGGCAACCATAGCGATCCGCCCGATTGCGACGCAGCTCTGGCTCATGACGCCGCAGGCCAAGCCCGGCGTGACCGACATGCAAAACCGCATGCGGTTCGAAGTACAGGCCCCGCTTCTCGTCGATACCGATGCGATCACGGCAATGACGGACGCCCGGACCGGTGGCGATCGTCGCTCCGAAGCGCTCGGCAATGCACTCGGCATGCTGATGGGCGGCGGCTCGTCCAAGCTGCGCAAGTACGACGTCAACGTCGATCCTGAAGTTTGGGCACGCGACGTCGAGGCGTCGCTGAACGGGGTCGAAGCCATGTTCGTCGCGCGACTGCGCGGCGAGCTCTGACGCCCGCACCGTTCCGCCGCTCGCGCGGCACAATGGCGATCACGCTGGCATAGTCTCGGCAAGTCGCGATAGAAGCCGCCCCGCGGGAACGGGGGAAGCGGATGCGCGATATTTCGGACGAAACGCAAAGTGGCAAGAGCTGGGATGGCCCTGTCATTTTGCGGCCGCATCTCCTCTTGCGGCTGTGTGCCCTGGCCATCCTCATCGCCACGCTGGTGGGGATAATCCTCATGCTGCGCGTGCCGTTCGTCTTAATCGACGCCGAACTTGGCGCTGGGAATTCCGTTGAAATAGGGGGAGGCCCTCGCCCGCTCGTCGTGCCCGACACCGCGACCGTGACATTCCGGTCAGCGCAAACCGGAGAGACCGTCCGGATCGAGGCGGCGCTGCTTCCGGGTGTCGCAGAGCCGCGCGGCACCGCGGCCGAGAACGCGCAGTATTGGCATGCGCGCGACCGTCTCGCGGCAATGCTGGCGCAGGGCCCCGTCGAAGTCGTCGCCGGCGGGCAGCACTTGACCGCGCAGGGGCGGGAACGCCATCTGGCGGATCTGACGCTCGGGTTCTGGATGTCGATGCTGGCCGGCGCCGCGGCTGCGCTCCTTGGCCTCTGGGTCTGGATCCTGCGCCCCCGCGAATGGGCGCCGTTCATGTTCGCGGCCAGCGGCCTGGGCCTGTTCGTCGGCTGCTTCACCACGGCGCTCAACATTTCGCCGGGCCTGGGCCTTACCGGCACTTTCGACCAGACGATGCTGATCGCCAACTATGCAAGCGGCGTGGTCTGTGCAGGCGCGCTTGCGGGCCTGTTCGCGCGCTTTCCGCAGCCGCTGGTGAAGCCGATCTGGTTGGTCCTGGCCGCGCTGATCAACCTCGCCGCCGCCGCCGTCGTGGCCTTCGACGCCCTGCCGGGAGCTGTCGACATCGCGATCCTCACGGTTCTCGCCGATAGCTTGGCCATCATCGGCTTGCTCTTCGTGCAGTGGTGGCGAGCGCGGCAACGGCCTGACATTCGTTCAGGCCTCCTGCCGATCGCGATCTGCACCGGTGTCTCAACCTTCCTGTTCTGTGCGCTCAGCATGATCGGCCAATTGGCCGGGGGCAAACCCCTGGTCCAGCCCGACATGACGGCGCCGTTGCTCCTGCTGATCTATCTGGGTCTCGCCGTCGCCATCACCCGTGCGCGGCTTTTCGCCCTGGGGCAGAGCGCGCTTTCGCTGCTAATGTCCGCCTGCGCGATCGTCCTGTTCTTGTTGCTCGACGCGCTGGTGCTTTCGAACCTGACCGAGCGGCGCGACCTGGCCCTCCTGATTGCCGTGCTTCTCGCCATCGCCGTCTATCTGCCGGCGCGCGAATGGCTCCTGCGCCGAGCCGAACGGCTGCACGGCAGGCAGACGAGTGATCTTCTCCTGTTGGCCAGCGACATAGCCTTGCCCGCTTCGCACGTGTCGGCCCAGGCGTCCTGGGCCCATGCCATCACCGTCATGTTTGATCCGCTCGAACGCGTCGAAGCGCCAAACAAGGGCAGCGAACCCACGATCGAGGACAACGGCCGGGCGCTCCACCTACCGTCTCCTCTCGACGGAACGACATCAATACTGCGGTACGGCGGAGGCGGCACGCGGACATTCCGATCAGACGATCTGAAAATCGCGGCGCGGTTCCTGGCGCTGATCGCGCGGCTGATCGACGCGCGCGATGCCTATCTGCGCGGGGCCGACGAGGAGCGCGGACGGATCGCTCGCGATCTCCACGACGACGTGAGCGCCCGCCTGCTGACCAGCCTCCATCGCACCGATACGCGCGCCATGCACGCCGACGTTCGCGAGGCGATCGCCGACATCCGAACGATCGTCACGGGACTGTCGGGTACCTCTCCATCCTTGGGCAGGGCTCTCGGCCATCTCCGGCACGAAAGCCAAGAGCGCCTGGAAGCGGCTGGGATCCGATTGCGCTGGCCGCTGGTCGACCTGCGCGGGGATGAGGATCCCCTGCCCTACGAAATCTATCGCAACTTGCTCTCGATCGTGCGGGAATGCGTCAGCAATATCATCCGCCATGCCGGTGCTGACCATGTCGATGTCGATATTTGCATCGAGGAAGGATTCATTGGGTTGGCGATTGTCGATGACGGCAGCGGCTTCGCGGGCGACAGTTCCATGGGGCGCGGAATTGAAAATGCCCGCCGGCGCGCGCGGCGGTTGGGTGGCAGTTTCGAATTTTCGACCGGCATCGGCGGGACGTCAGCTTATATCCGGCTGCCTTGCGACTTTGAGCGTATGAACAACAGGCAGCTATCAGGGTGATGCGAGCAATCGCTCATCGTCGGCTTAGTCGGCGATTACTGTCAGTCGCAGCGCACCGGCATGACGGCTAAGTCTCTGCTGATTGCTTGCGGCCCACGCCAGAGGCTGACCAGCCGATTATCACTGTCGCCGCGCCCGCTACGATGCCGAATGCGAGCAGCGCTCCCAATGGTCGGGTGCCCAAAGCTGTCGATACCAGTCTCCAGCCTTCACTTGTACCCCAAGTCTGAAAACCGACGATCTGGACGACGATAACGCCGAGCGCGACTGCCCAGGGACGGCCCGTTCGAGGATCGCGCCGCCAGAGCCAAAGGGCAATTGCTCCGGCAATGAAATTGGCAAGTTGAACGCCCCAACCGAAAACGGGAAAATCCTTCGGCCCTCCGATAATGAGGCCGGGCACGGTCTTGTTGATCACCCGGCCAAGCACTGGGCTCAGCAGCATCAGCACGGTGGACAGCATATAGCCGGAATGCAGCCTCACCTCGCGACGATGTCGAAGTGCCATGCCAACCGCGAAGAGCACGGCGCCAAACGCTAGCCAGTCGATGAAGGCGAGTGGCGCACCCCACAACGCGTAAAATGGATCGCCGGTCGCCGTGCCGACCGCCATCGAATGGATCACGCCCATAGATCCCGCGCTAAACAGAGGTACCGCCACGAAGGTCGCTTGTCCCAATCTGCGGTGCATGGCGATCTGACCGCGGTGTGGAGTCCTACTCTGTGCGAGAAGCAACAGCATCCACAGTGAGGCCGTGATCCCATGGATGTGAAATCCGACGGATGCCGTGGGCAATATGCTGAAGTAGCTGCGCCAGAAGGCGAAGAAGGTCGCGGTGAGCAGCGCAATGATGAATACCCAGGCGTGGCGATACGGCATGCATTCCCCCCGAAATCACACGACAACTTGAGCCTACCATCTTCTGGCAGTGCGTCTATCGGCGATCCGCATGATCCACGGACGGCGGCTTTGAGCGATTTTCGCCCAGCCTATTTAGTCAACTAAGTCGGCGATGGCGGGCACATCCCTCTATACCAGGAGTGCGAGCTCAATCCGTTCAAACTATCACTTCAACTTGGGTTTCAGATCCTTCTTTTCGACGTCGGGGATGATTCGAAATCGCGCAACTATCAGACTGAAAACGCCGAACATCAGCAGCCCCAGCGCGACGATGGTATGGAGCGCCTGGTTCTCTCTAAGACTGACAAGCGCCGTCCCGAGGCCCTTTGCCTCCGCGCCGTTGCCGAGCCAGGCAGAATGGATGAGCGACCAACCGATCACCAGAAATACGACGGCCCGCGCGGCATGCCCAATGCGGCCGATCCAACACACGGAAGTGGGCGCGCCTGCGCCCACTGTCCGCATGAAGCTTGCAGTGATCACCGTACGACACTGAACGACCGCTGTCGTAACAAACCCCAAGCCCACTACGCCAAGGACGATCGCGCCCATATCCCAGGCTAACAGGGTGCTGGCTGCACTGCTTCCGCTATCGGCGCTTGCCGACTGCTTTTCGCCGTGCGCAAACTGGAATGCGCTCCATGCCAGTACCGTGTGTGCGCAGCCGCTGGCACCGTAGCCCACACGCTCTACAATGGCCTTGGCGTCGAATCCTTTGTGTTCGAGGTCGCCGATTGCGGCGATAAGCTTGTAAAGGGCATAGGCCGCAAGGCCGACGGCCGTCACATAGAGCACCGGCGAGCCTAACGGCACGCCCTGAAGGAAATCGAACGAGGCGTTCTGCCCCCCCGACGTCTCTCCGGCAGCGGTTAGGGCCAGATAGCCCAGCAGCACATAGACTATGCCACGTGCCGCGTATCCTACGCGAACGAGTAGTGCGAACTTCTGCAATTTTTCGACCATTCGCTGCTCCTAGCTGGCGACAAAACGCGTTGATTCACGGAAAGGTGCCTTGATAGCTAGGGGCGCGGTCAGATGCTGTATAACAGAAACAGGTCGCCCGCGGTGGAACACCGCAGGCGCATAAGGGTTTGGTGAGCATACATTCCCGTTCGAAAAAACCGCACCTCCCCGAGCAAGCCGCAGCAGAAGGTAATGTCCGCCCGGCAGTACCAGTGCGATAGGTATGCCTGCACCAATGCCATTGAGGCTTTGACATTCGCGCAAGGAACGCGGCGGTCACCTCACGGGTTCTGCCAGTGTCCAAGAAAGCAGAAAGGTTACGTTATGGGTATCGTCATTCTTCTCATCGTCGGAGGGCTCATCGGTTGGGTCGCCAGCATTATCATGCGGACCGATGCTCAGCAGGGCGTCATCCTGAATGTTGTCGTCGGCATTATCGGCGCGCTGATCGCCGGCTTGGTCGTCACTCCGCTCATTGGCGGCGCGCCGATCACCAGCGGCGTGATCAGCATTCCCTCGGTGCTCGTGTCGCTGGTCGGCGCAATCCTGTTCCTCGCCATCGTCAACCTCTTCCGCCGCGGTTCGGTGCGCTAGCCCTGGGCGCCGTCGTTCGTGTGCCGAAGGAGCGATTCGGCTCCTTCGGCACGGTCGTGTTTTTTCGGCCAACTAGCGGTGAACGGTTCCTGCCGACCTATTCTCGGGCCGGTTCATGGGGCGCGCGACATTTCGCTGACAAATAACGCCATGAAGCCGAACAAGGAGATCTTGGCCTGCTATTTCGCAAGAATCGCAGTAAGTCGGCGCATGCCCTGGAGGATGCCGCTAGCCTTATCCTGTCCAGTCTGCTCATCGTGGTGTTGGTCCCCTTTGGGCAGGCCCTCCATTAGTCCGATAAGTTGCAGCTTACCGTCAATACGGCCATGACCGTCTTGAGCTTCGTCGCGCTGTTCCCGATTGACAAAAGTTAGCACCGTGACGACGAGGCGATCCAGGCCCAGCACGACGAAATCCTCCGCTCCCTAGACGCAGCGCGCGACCCGTTCGTTGGATCGAACATCCCACCGACGCTCAGGTTTGCCAGATCCACTATGTGCTGGAGAAGGATTTCGGCATGAGGATGAGGAGAGGGATCCGCGGAGGCTTCGGTCGAAAGGCTTCTTAAGCGCCGTTGATTGGCGTTTTTCCAGGTGAAGTTTCGAAATATCGAAGTCGGCATCTGCGGCGCACCACGGCGGCCTCGCCAAGTCACCTGACGTCAGGTATCAGTCCATCGATCAACGGCGGCTATACCGGCGGCATGCGCCCTCAATCTGTCCGCAGGCTTTCACGAAGCTTCTTTGTGTCCTTAAGCCATGTTTCGACCATGGCCCTCACTTCAGCGTGCCCTGCGCGTGTTCCAAGCATTTGCTCTGCCTTTAATCCTTGAGCGACACTTTGAATGATGGTGACCAGCGCCGCAGCAGAAACCTTATCGCCGATACCCTCGGCAGCGAGCCACCGCGACACGGCTTCAATCTTGAGTTCGCGAAGCTTCGAAGAATAGGCTTCGACCTCACTTTGAACGCTGGGGATGTGCTTCGCCATGGCAAGGAAGGCATAGGTGGTCGCGCTAGTGTCCGGCTCTTCGTGCCAAATCGCTTCCAGAGGATTTCCCGCTTTCATAGCTTCGCTGAGCCGTTCCGCGCTTTCATCGCCATAATAGCGGACTACGGCCAGCAGCAGATCCTCCATCGTGCGAAAATAGTAGTGCACGATCTGACGCTTCAATCCGACCTTCTCGGCCAGCACCCGCGCAGATAGCGCGGCATATCCCTCATCGTTTATGATCTGTGCCGCGGCCTGGATAAGCATGGCTCTGCTCACCTCGGCGGCACGTCTCGTGTCAGCCATCAAGATTCTCCATCGCGCCGGCTTACCATCAACTGGCAGGATTGACAGTAGCGGTTCGGCGCATCTACTAGCATGGGTGCCAGTAACGTGTCGGAGAGGCGTTATGGAGTGCCCTTCCCCGCTCATGCTGCTTGATCGCGGCGTGCTCGACGATCCCGCTTCATTCTACGCGCGACTTGTCGCGGACGCCCCCGTCTGGCGGGTCGGGGACACGGATGTCTTCACGGTCAATTCCTACGCCGCCGTGACCGAGGCCTGCAGGCGGGTCGAAGATTTCTCGTCCCGGCTCGCCTATCTGCTCTATCGCAGGCCAGATGGTTTGCCTGGCAGAAAGGCGCATGGCCGGGGCCGAGGCGAAGATTCCCAGATCCTGGCCACGGCCGATCCGCCGGCTCATGCCCGGCACAAGCGCCTCATCAGCGCCGAGTTCAGTCCAAAGCGGATTTCGTCTCTCGAAGTCCAGGTCGCAGAAATGTCGGCGCAGCGAATGGCGGCGGGCCTGGAAAGAGGCGCGATCGAATTCATGACAGAGCTCGCCAATCTGATCCCGATCGATGTCGTCACCGAACTCATCGCTTTCAGGGAGCGTAACACCGGGGCGCTCTTCGACGCGGCGATCATCCAGACCGATATGCTCGCCTCGGCCATATCCGAGGAGGAGCTCGAGCAACGGCTGAGCTTTTCCGGTGAAACCTTCGGATGGGTTTTTGCGCAATTGCAGGAAGCGATCGCAGACCCGGGAAGCGGTATCCTGGGCCTGCTGGCCAGTGCCATCAACGCCGGCGAAATCGACATTCCGCTCGCCATGGCTGTCTTGCTGACACTGTTTGCGGCGGGCGGAGAGTCTACGTCGAGCCTGATCGGAAACACCGTGCTGATACTTGCGACAGATCCCGAACTACAGCGACGGCTTCGCGAAAATTCGGCCCTCATTCCCAAGCTCATCGAAGAATCGCTTCGGCTCGAATCACCGTTCCGTCACCACATGAGGATCGCACAGCACGACGCCGACCTATTCGGCGTGAGCATCCCGAAGGGCGCGACGATGCTGATGATGTGGGGGGCGGCCAATCGCGATCCGGCAATGTTCGAGCGGCCCGCGACCATCGACCTCGACCGCCCGCGACGGCATGTCGGTTTCGGTAGTGGAATTCACGTCTGCCTGGGCAATACTCTTGCGCGCCTGGAGGCCCGCGTCGTCATCGAAGCATTGCTGGCTGCGACCCACGAATTCCACATGGACGATAAAAGCTGTGCTGCATGGATACCAAGCCTTGCTGTGCGGCGGCTAAGCAGCCTTCCCCTCATTCTCACGCCTCGATAGCGGTCTGACCACGCGCTGCCATTTCGAAACTCCGGCCCAGATCAACGAGCGTCAGCTAACAGGGCGGTAAAATTCGGCCTCGAACGGCGCCTTTGCCGGCAGTTGCCGGAGGCCATTCATTCTAGTCTGCGTGCGTGGCAGCTTGGCGACCCACTACAAAGGTTAGCGAACCGCGCCGACAGGTCTAATTGCAATAAGTGGCCACTTCACTGTAACCAACGCGCTAGTTGCCGTAGGTCACGATCTTGACGGGATCGCCGGGCTTCAACGGACGGTCCTTATATGCACCGTTCAAGAGATCGAACAGCGCGCGGGGTGACGAATCTGCCGTTCTATCAGCGAATGCACGGACCGTGTCTCCAGGCCCCGCCCACAAAGTTCGCAAAAACCGCGGGCGAAGCGTCGCGGCCTCTGACGGCGACAGGCGGCGGAAAGAGCCGAACAATTGCCTGATGGCGGCGACATGGGCATCCGAGGGGGGCGAGATCACAATGAAATGAAAGGCGTCACCGCCGCCGCCATCATAAGCGGTTATCGACAGCGGGACGGTACCGTCCTGTACTCTGACCGCGATCGCCAGGGTAATCGCCGGCACGCCGTTTATCCGTGTCGTGACCTCGTTCAGCACTTGAGCCGGCGTATCGCCGATCACCGCATCAGCCACCGCCTCGGTATAACCGCGCAAGCCATTACTAGGCAGACGACCACCTCCGAATTCTCCCGTCACACCGTCAGGACCAGCCAAGCGTACCGCTTGGGGACTGTTGGACAGCGAGAAGCCCGGGGGCGCTTCAAACGAGATCCGCATCACGGGATGAGCAAAGCGGCGGCCCAGAACGAAGCCTTGGTCGGGATCGTCGCCGTAAAGCAAGCCATCGACCTGCGCGAAATAGGCCGCCTGCTCTTCCGGAAGGGCATCGTCCTTCAAGCCGGTGTCCCGTGCTTTCTGACGCGCTCTCTTTATCCGGCTCTCCGTGAGCGGGTGGCTCAATGTCCACTCCGGAAGGCTTCTCGCCGGATCGCGGCTTTGGGTCGCCGTCATGAAGTCTTCTTGCCGTTCGAGGTCTTCGAGCATTTCGGCTGCGGCGTAGACGTCGTAGCCCGCTTTGCGCAGATAGTTTACGCTCAGGTCGTCAGCCTCGAACTCCTGCTTGCGGGAGTAGCGCAAACCAAAAAGCTGAGCTGCCCGGCCCGCGAATTCGGTGAGGCGATCAGAACCCGTGAGACTAACCGCAATGACGCCAAGAGTGCGCCATAGCGATCCGCGTTCCTGTCGCTGAGAATGACGTGCGACGATGTGGCCCAGTTCATGGCCGAGAACCGATGCGAGTTCAGCTTCGCTTCCGACCACTGCGAGCAAGCCCCTCGTGATATATATATAGCACCCGGGAACCGCGAAAGCATTCACAACGTCGCTGTTGACGAGCGTGAACGTACATTTCTCGCCGAGCCCCGCCCCCTTGGCGACGCGCTGCCCGATCGTGCGCACATAATGGCTCTGCTTCCCCTGATAGGCGCCGCCGAATTCGGCCAGCAAATGAGGGTGCTGCTCCGCGCCGTAGGCTTGATCGGCCTCACTGACCGCGACGGTCGGGTCATTGGAGGGCTCGCTCGCGCAGCCGGCAGGCGCAGCGGCCAAGCTGCATGCCGTGATCAGGTTACACAATCGCTTCATCGCCCACTCCGCATCGAAGGAACCCGCCCTTTGCGGCCCAGCGAGATCCGTTGCAATGGGAGCCCCCCCTTGGTCGATACGCTCAAAGTCCATGAGAGATCGTTTTCGAGGAACCGGCCCAAGTCGTTGAACGTCCGGAATGTTCGCGGTGCTGCTAGAATGCTGCAGCGCCTGAGAAACTGACCCGCAACGCCCCCCCCCCGCTTTTGTCTACCAAATAACCTTTCGGTTCATGCCGTTCTCCCTGACCCGCGCGACCCCACCCCGGTGCCCCCCCTTGCGGCATCATCGACCCCGGCCCTCGCAAGGGCCAAAGTTTCTTTTTCCGAGCGAAGCCGATTCCAAAAAAATCGTTTTCTGCTTCGGTCATCACCCTGCCTGCAAACATTACGATTTCACAAGGTAGCAACTTAGTGGTCAGGCGGCAGTTTGTCCGGACATCACAAGGAGATGTTGCAATGGCAAACGAACGTATCGACGTCGTCGAAACCCGCCGGGGCAGCGGCACGGCTGGCTGGATGATCGCACTTCTGCTCGTCGTCGCGCTGGTTCTGGGCGTGCTGTTCTTCAGTCGCATGACCAGTAGCGAAACAGCCAAGGACAATGCCGTCGCCAACGCGGCGCAAAGCGTAGGCTCGGCGGCCAAGGACGTCGGATCGGCTGCGAAGGACGCGGCCGACGGCAAATAAGCCTGGTCAAACGCCCGACAGATGCATCGCGGGCTGACAGGGTAGTTCGAGGATCACGGCCAGGCCGGGTGCGCGGTGGACCACGCGAACCCGGCCTCCGTGCAGGGCGGCGACGCTTTTGGTTATCGCGAGCCCCAGACCGGTTCCAGGTGTGCTGCGCGCACTGTCAAGGCGCCCGAATGGGCGCAAAATCCTCGCGACGTCCGCGGGATCGACACCGGGGCCGTCGTCCTCGACAGCGATGACGATCCACGGATGGCTGTAGCTAGCCTTAACTTGGATGACCGCGCCATCGCGGCTGTGCTTCAAAGCGTTCTCGACCAAGTTGGCGATCGCTTGGGTCAGCAAGTCTGCGTTGCCGCGAACTTGACAAGACTGATCACATTCGAAGCCCAAGCTGCGACCACTCGCCTCGATCTCGGCTCGGTAGGCATCGATCACGCGGCTGAGGACGACCCCTAGATCGACCGAGACGAAGTCCGCGCGCATCTGGCCTGAATCGATTTCCGCCAACTTCAACATTTCGTCGAACAACCGCAGGGCACGCGCTACCCCCTCCTCGGCCGCTTCCAGCGCCGCGGTTCGGCGGCCATCGTCTGCTGCATTCCGTGCGGCCTGCACGGCATGACGGACCTGGGTGAGTGGCGTGCGAAGATCATGGGCGATCTCCGCCGAGACGCGTTCGACCGTGGCCATCAGAACATCGATACGATCGAGCATGCCGTTGACCGCCACACCAAGAGAATCAACGTCGTCGCGGGGGGCTTTCGCCGCGCGGATACGGGCCGTGAAATCGCCCGTTTCAGCGGCGCGCACAACGCGCATTATATCGTTCATGCGCCGCAACGTCCGGTTGCTGCCGGCGACGATTAGCAGGACACCCAGCGCAAGGGCCGAGCCGCCGATAGGCAGCATGGCATCGAATAATGCCTCCCGCACGGCTTCGGTCGCGGTCAGATCTTCACCGACGGCGATACGTGTCCCTTCTCCGCCATATCGACAATCACGGATCACGACTTGAAGGAGAACGACATGGGTATCCTCCCGGTTCGAGACCGGAATGCCGGCATGAAGCCCGTGGCGCATCCGGAGCCGATGCCATCCTGCTTGGCGAGGGGCGGAGACAAGATCACCTATGGGTGGCTGGCCTGGCTTGTCGATCAAGTAGTGAAGCGAGCCCTGCCGGCGCGAACGCCAGGCAACTGCGGCCGCGGCTCCGCGTACCCCCTCGTCGTTGAGCTCTGCGAGCAGAGCATCCGTCTCGATGATGATCCTATCGCGTGCCGCCTGCTCGACGCTATTGCGAGTGGATAGCCAGGCGGCTGTAAATGCGCTAGCGAAGGCCAGCACAAGCAGCACGATGTTGATCAGCGAAATCCGGAAAACCGCCGAGCGGCGGATTTCAGCGAGCCAGCGCCACATAACCTTCGCCTCTCACGGTGTGGATGAGCGGCGGATCACCTCCACGATCGATCTTGCTGCGGAGGCGAGACACGTGTGCTTCAACAAGGTTCGTGCCCGGATCAAAATGGAATTCCCAGACGCGCTCGAGAAGCATGGTCCGGGTCACGACGGCGGGCGAACTTGCCATAAGCAATTCAAGCAGCTGAAATTCGCGAGGCATCAGCGCGATGCGGGTCGATCCGCGGTGGACGGTCCGCGTCAGACGGTCAAGCACGAGATCGCCAATGACCAGACGCACGGCGCTCACGCGGCGCGCGAGTGCTTCGACGCGCGCTTCCAGTTCATCGAGCGAGAATGGTTTAACGAGGTAGTCATCGGCACCGGCCTTCAGACCCTCGACACGATCGGCGATGCGGCCCATCGCAGTGAGAGCAAGAGCAGGGGTGCCGTTTTCGCGCGCGCGCAAACGCTTGATCAGTATCAGGCCATCCCCATCGGGAAGCATGCGATCGACGATGATAACGTCGAAAGGTCGAGTCTCGAGCAGGGCTCCCGCGCGCTCGACGTCCTCGGCATGCTCGACACTATGTCCGCGCTCGCGCATGCCCCGCAATACCTCGCCCGCGGTGTGCCCATCATCTTCAACGAGGAGCAGTCGCAAACCCATCGTCATCTCTCCCATCGGCTCGCGCACGCGCCAAGATTGTATTTTTGCAATGTAGGAACGCGCGAAAGCGACAAGCGGTTAACCGGGTGCCGCACGAGACCTTTTAAGGTCCTTGTCCTGGATGCGGCACTCGGTTGCCCCGGCCCTTAACGCAGGGTCGGGGCTCTGGTTACAACGGCCTGGCCAAAGGTTACCCCCGCCAGCGTTTCGTTATGAGTGGAAGGGGCGCTGCGGCTACAAACGGAGGACTCCGTTCGACCGAGCCGTGAGATTCAACGACAATACCGCGCATCAAAGATCGGTCGCCCATGCCTGCAATGACAACGAGCCTGCTCGATCCGTGCCGCAAGTTGGCAAGGATGCGGTGGTCTGCTCGCGGCGGCAGCCTTCATCGCAGGCCGACCGCGGGCCGGCAGCCTTGGCCGACAGAGCGGCTTTGCGATAGCTTGTCGCCCGACACTGCGAGGGGCAGCGCCCATTACCGCAAAATCGGCGATTCTCCCGCCACGTCGGTGGAAATGGCGGGTGCCCCTTAGTCTTGTGACTGGCAGGACACTTTTGGCCAACGGACTGCCCCACTGAGGGATCTGACCGTCAACAGGATGGTGCGACAGACGGCAGCGAGTGTAAATGTCATGTCCGTCTCCAACACCATCACGAGGCGGCATGAGAGCTGATTTTCCGAGGCGGTTTTCGAACGAGCATAGACAATGCTGGGCGAATAGTGGAACGCTCGTCCTTCCAGATGCATTCCATCTTGATGGAAAACATGCTGGTTCGCCTCCTTCCATTTAGAAGGTTCGGATTGATCCTCCGGTACGGCGCCGCCACCGGGATCATCGCGGTGACAGCTCTGGTGCGGTTTTCACTTAATGATCCGCTTCAGCACTTTCCGCTGCTTCTGTTTATTCCGGCAGTGTTTCTCTGTGCCCTGCTCTTTGATCGCGGCTCCGGTTTCTACGCTACCGTTCTCAGCGCAGCCGTCTCGGCATACGTGTTCATGGAACCCCGCTTTTCGTTCGCGGTTGGGCCACGCAATTGGTTCGCGATCGCCCTGTTCGTGGTGATCGGTTTCACGATGGCTGGCGTCACCGAACTTTTGCGCCGCACCATGATGCGCCTTCATGAAAGCGAGGCCGCTAAGGCCTTGCTGCTAGAAGAACTAGCACATCGCACAAAGAATGACCTCTCCATTATCCGCTCAGCAATCGCCCTCCAGAGCAATGCATCTGCCGATCCCGCCGTGCGACAGGCGCTGCAGGCCGCGAACGCAAGGGTGCTGGTCGTCGCGAGAGCCCAAGAGAGATTGAGAGGCGACAGCAACGGCGGGCGGGTGGAGCTCGCGTCTTACGTGCAGGGATTGTGCAATGGCTTGGGAGACCTGCTGCGAGACGTCCGGCCGATCGCCATCCGCGTAGAATGTGAATTCCTGACAGTGCCCAGTTCGGTTGCCGTCCACGTGGGACTGATCGTCAACGAGCTTGTGACCAATAGCCTGAAATATGCCTATCCCACCGAACGCGGAGGCATCATCAACGTCAAGATCGGAGCGGACGGAACCCAGCTGATCGTAGAAGTGGCGGATGACGGAGTCGGCTGCGCGACAGACGCGCCTCCAGGTCTCGGCTCGAAGCTTGTGAGGCTCATCGCGAAGCAGTTGTGCGGAACCGTAAGCAGACAGAATGCCCAACCTGGCTGCCGCGTGCGCGTTACGCTGGACGAGACAGGGCTGATGCAGGGTGATGCCGCATAAAGCTTTGACGCCCCCCTTTCCTTCTCCGTTTTGAATGAGAGTTTTTCGTCAAGCACCGACCTTGCGCAACAAGTGTTAAGGCGATGAAGCTCAAGTGGCCTTAAAGGACCGATCCAGGGGTGATTGAAAGACCAAGGTGATGACTTTGGAAGACCGAGTATATTCTATCGATCCATCACTCATTCAGCTCGAATTGAGTGAGCATCCATACGTTCCGACCATCGGGCGGGCTGCGGATCAGGCCACGCGCCAGCGCGTGATAACGTGAAGCGTTGCCAGTAAGGCGCATGTCGTCCTGAGTGATCGACCCAATGGCTTCGGGGGAGAGCGCCCGAGCGACGGGCACGTAGGGTCCTGCTGCACTCAGTTCACATCTCGATAAAGTGATTGAGATGACCCCTCCGTTCAGATGATCGTCCCTTGCAGGATAAATGCTGGAGCCTCATTCACGACAAATTGGTTAGTCTCTCCACCAGCATATGTAATGACGCTGCCCCCGCCCTTTACGCTGCCTGAAATGCTCACAACCTGATCCAGGTTTACATAAATCACATGATCGGGACTGTTTAGAGCGGTGCATTTAATCCACTTAGCCATCTCGGCTTCTCCTTGACGATATGGGCTGAGCCTCGTGCCATGTGCGAAACCCACGAAGCAGCGCTGTCTGTGTTAGCCATGTAGCGACTTCCTCTCGCGTTACGGCATCAAAGTATTCTGGCTCTTCGGTCGCATTCGTTCCCACGCCGCTGGCAACGGCATATCCGACGCCCCGCCATCCTGCGCCGTGTCGCTCAAAACGACCGAAGAATTTCGCACCTTGATCTGCACGAAATTTGTCTTGATCGATCATATTCCAGCTCGCTGTACCTTTTGATCGTCGGGCGATTGTATCTTTTTGCCGCTTCAGGTGACCGCTCCAGGCAGGCCAGCGCGAACCCGAAACCGAGCCGACTGGCCGGCCCTGCGCCCAGGCACCCCCATTGCAACGCTTCGTGGCCGCCTGGGTTTTGCGAGGTCGGTGCCTGGATCACAGAAGATCAGCCAGCAGGGCAAGCCGTCTAGGCAGCGGTGCGCGTACCTTCGTGCGGCAGGCAAGCGGCCATCTGATCCTTTAAGGCCAGCTTGAGCTTCTTGAGCCGTCGGATCAGGAATTCGCGCGGAAGAGGCCGACGTTCCTCGTCGTGGATTTCTTTCTCAAGTCGAGCGTGTTCCTTCTCGAGATATCGTAGATAATGATGGTTCATCGTCGAGTTCCTCATGTTCGATGCGATGGTAGTTCCGGCAGCGCGACGAGCGCGCTGCCGGGTTCATGTGACGAATGCGAGCTAAGTGTTCGGCACCGCCGATTCTTGTCCAGGTCAATACTCCATCTCGGGTGTCAGGCCCTTCGCGACCTTGTCGTCCTTGGGCGCTTCGGCAACCACCGCTTCGGTCGTAATGAGTAGCGAGGCAACGGATGCGGCGTCCTGTAACGCGGTGCGCACAACCTTGGCGGGATCGATCACGCCCGACTTCACCAGATCCTCGTACCCGCCGATGGCGGCGTTGAAGCCCCAGTTGTAGTCATCGCTTTCGAGGAGCTTGCCGACGATGAATGCGCCGTCCTCGCCGGCATTATCGGCGATCTGGCGCGCAGGGGCGCGCAGAGCGCGCCGCACGATATCGATGCCCGACTGTTGGTCGTCGTTGCCGACCTTGACGCCATCGAGCGCCTTCAGGCCGCGAAGCAGCGCGATGCCGCCGCCCGGAAGGATACCCTCCTCCACAGCTGCGCGGGTCGCGTGGAGCGCGTCATCGACCCGGTCCTTGCGTTCCTTGACCTCCACTTCGGTCGCGCCGCCTACGCGAATGACCGCGACGCCCCCGGCGAGTTTGGCCACACGTTCCTGGAGTTTCTCGCGGTCGTAATCGCTCGCCGTGTTATCAATCTGCGCGCGGATTTGAGCGACGCGGGCATCGATGTCCGAGCGCGCGCCGGCACCATCGACGATGGTCGTGTTGTCCTTGTCGATGATGACCTTCTTGGCACGGCCGAGCATGCCGAGCGTGACGCTCTCAAGCTTGGTACCCAGTTCCTCGCTGACGACGTTGCCTGCGGTGAGCACCGCGATGTCCTCAAGCATCGCCTTGCGGCGGTCGCCGAAGCCCGGCGCCTTGACCGCCGCCACCTTAAGACCGCCACGCAGTTTGTTGACGACCAGCGTCGCGAGCGCCTCGCCTTCGACATCTTCGGCGATGATGAGCAGCGGCCGACCCGATTGCACGACCTGCTCGAGCAGCGGGATCAGCGCCTGCAGGTTCGAGAGCTTCTTCTCGTGGATGAGGATGTAGGGATCCTCGAATTCGACCTTGAGCTTTTCGGCATTGGTCACGAAATAGGGCGAAAGATAGCCGCGGTCGAATTGCATGCCCTCGACCGTCTCGAGTTCGGTCGCCAGGCTTTTCGCCTCCTCGACGGTGATGACGCCTTCGTTGCCGACCTTGTCCATCGCCTCGGCGAGTATACGGCCGACCTCCTCGTCGCCGTTGGCGGAAATGGTCGCGACCTGAGCGATCTCGCTGTTGGCGCTGACTTTCCGGGCATGCGCCTCGAGGTCCTGGACCACGGCATTGACCGCGATGTCGATACCGCGCTTCAGGTCCATCGGGTTCATGCCGGCAGCGACCGCCTTCGAGCCTTCGCGCACGATCGCCTGGGCGAGCACGGTTGCCGTCGTGGTTCCATCGCCGGCCTTGTCATTCTGCTTGCTCGCCACCTCGCGCAGCATTTGCGCGCCCATGTTCTCGAACTTGTCCTTAAGCTCGATTTCCTTGGCGACCGTGACGCCGTCCTTGGTAATGCGAGGAGCGCCGAAAGACTTTTCAATGACGACGTTGCGGCCCTTGGGTCCCAGCGTCACTTTCACTGCGTTTGCAAGCGTATCCACGCCCCGCAGCATGCGATCACGCGCCTCGGACGCAAACTTCACTTCCTTGGCAGCCATTGCCAAAACTCCTTTCTCGATTTCCTTCCTGAATGTTCAAGTGATGGCAGTCGCGCCTATGCGGCCTGCTTGAGCTCGACCGGCGCCTCGATCACGCCGAGGACATCCGTTTCTTTCATGATGAGCAGGTCCTCGCCGTCGATCTTGACTTCCGTGCCCGACCATTTGCCGAAAAGAACCCGATCACCCGTTTTCAGCGTGAGCTCGACGAGCTGACCAGCATCGTCACGCGCGCCTGGGCCGACGGCGACCACTTCGCCTTCCTGCGGCTTTTCCTTGGCGGTGTCGGGGATGATGATGCCGCCCGAGGTCTTTTCCTCGGCTTCAATGCGACGGACGACCACACGGTCGTGCAAGGGGCGGAAATGCATGCATAACCTCCAGATGCAAAACATGATGTGATGATCTCCTCGCCATGTCAGCGAGGAGCGCGGCAAAAATATGAAAACCGATTTTGGTGATCAAGAGGGTGAGTGAAAAAAATTGGCACTCGCTGCGAGCGAGTGCCAAGTCCCTCCTTATCAGTGGGTTAGGACGCAAGAATCCTCTTGACGCGACTCAAAGTCCAACCAAAATCTGGACCCGCACGGACTAAGCCCCGCGCATGACTGGAGCGACATAAGGAAGGAGGCACGGCCATGTCGCAGCCATTTTCCCGTTTTCTTCATCCCTTCGATGGTGCGCGAAACCCCAGCCTAGAGCCGGAAGTGATGCGCGCCATTCTCGCATCCTGGGCGCCCAATCGATCCGAGAGGCGCGACCAGCCGGCGCTGAGAAAGCCGCGTGGCGCGAAGCGCGCGGTTCCGGTCGACGAGATTCCGACGGCAATACGTGACCTCGATGGAGGTCGAGACACCTCAGAGGGCCCGCCATAACCTTCCGATACGTCATCGTCACAATTGCCACGACCTGAGAACCGTGGAGATCCAAATCTTCCCGAACAACGTACCGCCACTCCGCTGCGGTTCAGCTGGCAGGGCTACGGTCTCGCGCGTGGCTTGCAGTGACATTGGTATTTCTGGGCCACGGCGGCGCGAAAATCTCGCCGCATTCCGATCCGTCCAGATTTCTGACGATCAACTGGCCTGCGTCTACAGTGCCGCGCCTGTTATCCGACGCCCCTATCCACCCGCGGCCACTTCGGCGCAATCTAAATCTTGCGCCTCTAATTTATTAATTCCGCTAAGACTTTCTCTAATATCAGCGCCGCCGCTTTTAAGTAGTATATTCAAAACATCAAAATCATAGATGGAGTATTCACCAATGCGCTACATTTTACGTGATAAAGATGGCGTGGTTGCGGCGCGTGCTGATGACATCAAGACGGAATTTTCAGCTTTCAATTGGGCAAGAGATTGGCTTGCACGCCATGCTGATCAGGATCGCTACCGGCTGGAGACCGAAACCGGCGGTCGTGCCAATTCTCTGATCCGTACGATTAGTGGGCAATGGTATGTGATTCCCGAGGCAACGTGACGGCGCTCAACCTAAGAGCCTCAACGGTCAAACCCGGCGATTGACAGCATCCCCCAGCCCCCCGCCGAACGACGACTGCTGATAAGGCTCTGGTCGCGGGGCGGCCTTAGGGTCGCTTTGTCGGAGCGGCGCGCGCCCGCGACACCGCGTGCCGCACCAGAAGTCGTTGCCATCGCTCGGTTCCCATTGTGAGCCGACATGACGAATATATCCATATTCGAGGTAATCGGCCGTGGCTCGTTACCTAACCTAGGTTAGCTTTCATTTGGGGACTTACGAGGCAGGATATGGACGCCATTCGAGCTGAACTAGATGACATCCAGACTGGAGCTTCCTCAGACTGCAATTCAGCACCAGGGAGGCAGACAATCGCCCTAGCCTGGACCGCAGCCCGTCGCGCTCGGGATCGCGTGTTTGCGTCTCCACTTTTTCATAATCCTGCGTGGGACATTTTGCTGGAGCTCTACATCCAACGTCACGCCAGCGAGACCTGTGTTTTCCAGGTGTGCGCCATCTCCAGCTCACCGCCGACCACCGTGCTTCGGTGGATCGGAGTTCTGGAAGCCGAAGGTCTGATCGAACGCCGCCGCGACAAGAAAGATCGGCGTCGACGTATCCTCAGCCTGACAACGCAGGGATTGAGCAAAATGGAAGAGGCATTGGATGCGGCAACCGAGAGCGACAAACGTCTTGGGCTCGCACGCCTGCGTCTCGTGGAGTGAGTCATAAACGGGCGGGCTCTGCCTCGCCTGCCATAGTCGGCCGACCGTGACGTGCCCCCTGCTTTTCGGCCAAATGTGACGAGGCCTGATTGATCATTGAACGGCTCCCTGATCTCGGATCAGAGGCGCTCGCATGGCTGGCGCCCCTCACTCGGAGCGCATGGGTAGCCATACTTGAAACTGCCCTTCCCCTCACGCCCAGGAGGCCGCAAAAGCTGGCGAGGCGACGAAGCTCGCCGGCGCGGGAGAAGTCGGGGGAGGATCGCAGACCCCTTCCTCGATATATCGCATCGCGCTGAGCAAGCCATTGCGCGAAAATGGCTTGGGGATCACACCGTGAGCTCCGCAGAAGTCCTCTGGAATCTTCTTTGGATTCGCCGTCACGAACACGACGAACGTTTTTGGCCAGCGCGTGCGGATCAAGCGGCAGACGTCCAGGCCGCTTGTACCACGAGCAAGCTGAAGATCGACGAAAGCCAGGTCCGGGTCCAAATCGTCCGGCAGCGCCTCGACGTCATAGAGCGAGGCGCCGTCCGAGACGACATTGTGTCCGGCGTCCGAAATCATGTCCTCGATGTCCATGACGAGGAGCGCCTCGTCTTCGACGATCAGGACGTCGAGTGGCGCTTGGGGCCTCTTCATAGCGCATCGATCCGCGCGACGACCGTCGCTAGCGTGCCCGGCCTCGCATCAGCCCATGTTACTGTGGCATGCAACTGCTTGGCGAGCCTTTCGACGACTGCCGTTCCCAGGCCTCCACTCGGCGCCTGTCCATCTGGCAAACCTGGACCATCGTCTTGGACGCGAACGATCACGTCGTCACTCTTTCGCTTGACCTTGACTGTGAGCTTTCCTTGGCGGCCGTTGGAGTATGCGTGCTTGATGGCGTTGGTGAGCAACTCGTTGAGCACCAACCCCATCGGCGCGGCCGCCGACGAGGGAATTTCCACCGCTTCTATATCGGTTTCGAGAGCGAGGTCGTCGCGACCGCTTGCGCCCAGAACGTCCGATAGAAGGTTCTCGGCGAAGGCGCCGAGATCGAAATGCGTGATGTCGTTGGACTGGTACAATCGCCGATGGACTGTCGCGAGCGCGTCGACCCGCTCGAGCATCGCCTGGAGCTTTGCGGCGGTGTCAGGTTCCTTGATGGTCCTGGCCTGAAGGCGCAGCAACGACCCAATCATTGTCAGGTTGTTCTTTACCCGGTGATCGACCTCATGAAGCAGCATGGTCTTTGCTTCGAGAGCGGCCTGGAGATCTGCGGTCCGCCGTTCGACCTCGCGTTCCACCTCCGCCTTCTGCCGAGCCATGGCCGAATTCTCGTTGACCCGGTCGGTGACATCGAGCTGCGATGCGAAAAAGAAATCGATGTCTCCGCGATCATTGCGCACGGGGCTGAGGTACAGCGCGTTCCAGAAGGTCGATCCATCTTTTCGATAATTGAGGAGCTCGATAGCGATATCTTGCCCTCCCTCGATCGCCTGTCGGATTTGGCAAACCGCAGTGGGGTCAGTGTCGGGGCCTTGCAGGAAGCGGCAATTACGTCCGACGATCTCCTCGCGCGAATAGCCGGTCAGCTGCTGGAAGGCTTCGTTGCAAAAGACGATCGGGTTGTCCGGCAAAGAAGGATTGGTGATCACCATCGGCATCCGCGTCGCGCGGACGGCCGCGGCAAAGGGGTCGCCCGGTCCCGCCTCGTGCTGGATGTCGTCCGTCAGATGCCAGTCGTCGCGTTCGCGCATTGTCCAAATCCTTGCGCCCTCGCGGCGGCAGGGTGTTGAACTCGTCAGCCTCGACCGCGTTCCGCTTTATTTGACGATCCAGTGGGACCATGCTTGAGTTCGCAATCGCCGATGGCGCTGGGTGATGGATCGTAGTAGCGCTGGACGCGATTTGCAGGACGCTCCTGCAAACGTTCCGCCGGTTCTGGCGGATTAGGATCCCTGATATGAACGGATTGCCATTCCTGCTGCCATCGCGGCGGATGCTTCCTTGATGGCCGCCAGCAACGAGGAAGGCGCCTCCACGTCTCCTGAATCCTCGGAAAAAAAACGCGGCCAGGCGATCGCGGCCTATGGATTCGACGATCTCATCGACGATCCTGAGCTGGCGCGGATAACCGCTTTTGCTTCGGGTTTGTGCGATTGTCCGATTGCGCTTGTCAGCATCGTCGAAGCGGCTCGCCAGCGCTTCATCGCGCGGACGGGTTTGCAGGCTACCGAAACCCCAAGAAGCATGTCGTTTTGCGCTCATGCCATGGTCGGGCAGCAGGTCATGGAAGTGCCGAACGCAGCGGCCGACGATCGCTTTTTTGACAACCCCCTCGTGACGGGCGAACCGCATATTCGCTTTTACGCTGGCGCTCCCCTCGTATCGTCGTCGGGGGAAGCGTTGGGTTCGCTTTGCGTGATCTCCCCGCTTCCCAGATCCTCGCTGACGCCGTTGCAGAAGGAGGGCTTGATCGTCCTCGCCCAAGCCGTCATGCGCCGCCTCGAGGAGCGGCGTTCAACGCTTCGGCACGAAGCCTGGGAAGGCGCCGTGCAAGCCGATCTTGCAGCGAGCGAGGAGCGGTTTCGTGTGCTGGCCGACACGATGCCTCAAATGGTCTGGTCGACCCGACCAGACGGTTACCACGACTATTACAATGCGCGTTGGTACGAATTCACCGGGGCTGTTGTCGGGGAAACGGACGGCTCGGGCTGGAACGGTCAGTTTCATCCAGAGGATCAGGCGCGAGCATGGGAGACCTGGCGGCATTCCCTCGAAACCGGCGATCCCTATGAGATCGAATATCGCTTGAGGCGCCATGATGGCGAATTTCGCTGGACGCTCGGGCGGGCGCTGCCAATCCGCAATTCTGGTGGAGACATCGTCCGCTGGTTCGGGACCTGTACCGATATCCACGACCAGCGCCTCCTCCAGGACCAGAAGGATCTTCTGTCCCGGGAACTCGGCCATCGGATCAAGAACATTTTCATGGTGGTCGCGTCGCTCGTGCGGTTGTCAGCCAGAGAGGAAGCCGACCTTAAGCCTTTCGGCGAGAAGATGAGCGCGCAGATCGCCGCACTAGGCCGGGCGTACGATTACATGCGCCCCCAGGAAGGCGTCACGCAATTCTCCCTCCAGGGAATGCTCAATGAGTTGTTCGCAGCTTACACACGCGAGGGCGATGTCCGGATCCGGATCCGGGGTGACGATCTGTCTCTTCCCGAGCGCTACATGACACCGCTGGCGCTCACGTTCCACGAGTTGGCGACTAATGCAGTCAAATACGGGGCCCTCTCCGATAACGCCGGACATGTCGACCTCGAGATCACCCGTCGCCATGACGAGGTCGAACTCGCCTGGGCCGAAATCGGCGGACCTCGCTATGAACCGAGCGAGAGGCGCGGCTTTGGCTCCACTTTAGTCGAGACGAGCATAAAGCGGCAGTTGAGAGGTGACTTCGTTCAGCACTGGCTTCCCTCGGGCCTCAAGGCCATTTCCGTCGTGCCTCTAGATTTCTGATCGGTGGCCAAGTCGCACTTCCTGCCGATCGGGGGGCGATCCGAACTGTGCTCGACGACGGACCTAGGTTCAGCCGCGCAAGCTGAGCCTTGTCACCGGTTTGAAATTTGCAGACCTTGATGGGAGCCATATCTGTCCGCCACCTGTGGCCATGAGGACACAGAATCGCAAAATTAACATAGATTAGAAACTGTTGGGGGAGTTCGGAATTCTGTCATCGACGCGGCGGTCGGTCCGGCGTGTCGATAAGGACTTCCAACTTCATGAAATTCAATCATCTGATTTCCGCGGCGGTTGCCGTGGCGGCTTCGGCTACGCCCGTTTTTGCGCAAGACCGCGAAAGCCATTTCGATGGCCTCTACATTTCGGGCGTCGCCGGCATCGCAGCGCAGGGCAACGACCGCGCCGATACGCTCGTCTTCGACACCAATCGCGACGGCACCTACGGTGACACGGTCGCGACCGCAGCGGGCGCCAATGCCTTCGCATCCGGGTTCTGCAATGGCGCCGCGAATGGGTCGATCCCTGCCGGCGGCTGCGCGAAGGATCGTGACCGGGTCGAGTACGGCGGGCGCATCGGATACGACATGCGCAATGGCGACTTCGTCGTCGGCGGCCTGTTCGAAGTGACCCGCAACAACTCCCGCGACTTCACCTCAGGGTTCAGCACGACGCCTGCCAGCTATACGATCGGTCGGCGCCTCGACCATGCCTTTGCCCTGCGAGCACGCGCTGGCTTCACTCCGGGCGGCGGGGCGCTGTTCTACGCCACGGGCGGCGGCAGCTATGCCAAGATCGATCACAGCTTCGGCACGACCAACACCGCCAACAGCTTCGCCGAGGTCAATGACGGCAAGTACGTCTGGGGCTGGCAGGCCGGCGGCGGCGCCGAGATCATGCTGACGGACAATATCAGCCTTGGTCTCGAATATCTCTACAACCGTCACCGCGACAACAAGTATAGCGTCGCGGTTGGCCAGGGCACTGCGCCCGCGACGAACCCGTTCCTCATCCAGTCGGGCGGCACGAACATTCGTCCCTCCGACACCGATTTCGACTACCACTCGCTGCGGGCCTCGGTGAGCCTGCAATTCTAATCAGCTCTGACTGATTTTCCGTCGAGGCACGTAGGGGAAGCGAAGCTCGGCGGATGCGAGGGAGTGGCGTAATCCCGCCGCTCCCTCGCCCTATACCTGCCACTCTTGAAGCTGGCGCCGACCCAGCCCCGTCACGGCAGGAGTTCGCGCGGCGCGGGTATCAGCCTCCCCTCGATGGCAGAGGTGTCGACGCACTGCCGCGAGCGCGCGGTTGGCAATCTCTGACCGCCAGCTTCGCCAAAAAAGGATTTCACCGATGATGCCTTCCAAGGCCGGACTTGAACGCGGCGGGATGACCGTGTTCCTCACGCTGATCACCGCCGGGCTTATTGTCATCGTATCGGGATTTCTTGGCGCGCTGCTATGGGCGACGCTCACAGCGATCTTGTTTCAACCGATATTCGATCGGCTGCTGCGCAGATGGCCCGAGCGGGAGAGTCTGGCCGCTGGTCTGACGATGCTGATCCTGACGGTGGCCGTCGTCATTCCGCTACTCGTAATCGCCAGCATGGTCGTCGACCAGGCCGCCGGCGTCTATCAGCAGTTGCGCTCCGGTCAGATCGATTTTGGCCAGTATTTCCGCCAGGTGCACGATGCGCTGCCCGATCGTCTGCGTCAGCTCGTCAACACTTGGGGCTTTGGCAGCTTCGAGCGGGCTCAACAACGTTTATCGCAGGCGCTCACCCAAAGCGTTAGCGTGATCGCCCGCCACGCCTTGTCGATTGGGGCCAATGCAGCCGGCTTCTTGCTGACTTTTGGCGTCGGCCTATATGTGACCTTCTTCTTGCTGCGCGACGGTCGCAAGATCGGCCCCGCGGTTGTCGCAGCCCTACCGCTCGACGAAAGGGTATCGGAGCTTCTCGCGGATCGATTCGTCACGGTTGCCCGCGCAACGATTAAGGGATCAGGACTGGTCGCTGCGGCGCAGGGCGCACTTGGCGCCGTCACCTTCGCGATCGTGGGACTTCCAGCCGCGTTGCTCTGGGGTGTGCTGATGGCGATCGCCGCCCTCTTGCCCGCGATTGGTCCCACCATCGTGTGGGGCCCCGTCGCGCTCTACCTGCTTGCGACGGATGCCTATTGGCAGGCCGCCGTCGTGGTTGCCTCGGGTGTTATCGTTATCGGGCTTGCCGACAACATCCTGCGACCACTCCTCGTCGGGCGAGAGACGGGCGTGCCCGACTGGCTCGTCCTCGTGACGACGCTTGGAGGGATCGAGGCGATGGGCCTGAGCGGCATCGTCGTTGGCCCCATGGCGGCCGCGCTGTTTCTCGCGGGCTGGCAGGCAATGACCGAGGCAAGAGCCGCGCGTGGCAACCCAAGCCTGCGACCCGGGGGTCCAGAGCCGATCGGCCAAGACGCCTGAGGCCAAGCTACACCTCTCCACCACTCGCTGGCTCTTGTTGAGCAGGTTGCAAACCAATGATGCGGCCTACTCGATGATAATTGATTGAGTGACAGCGGCTTGGGCGACGGCGCCGTTTTAGGAGGACCGAAGACACTTTGGCTATATACGCCAGCATGAACCTTGCTGATGAACGCCAATAGAATGCCAGCAAGCATGAAGAACGGGGCGATCTACATCGCAATACAAACCAAACAAAAAAATATAGCGTCGAGCTTCTGCAGGATCGCTTCCGAATTATGGCCGATCTCTCGTTTGCGTGTCGCCAGGCAAACAACCTGTTTGTCGGCGTCAAAGGCGATCAGAGGACGGCACATGAGTTGGACCTCACGCGCCCGATGAAGATCTGCATGCAATCGAGGCGGCGCCTTATGCTCGGACGGGCGGGTCAGGCGGGTCTCTGGGGACTAAGTTGGGGACACGTCAGGCTACCGGGGTAACGGAACCTGAGAGCGCCCCCAACCAAGCGTACGTATCATACCCGATATCATCGAAGTCAGTATAAAACTGCACACAGTCGATTTCTTCGGACAACGAGCACATGTGCGCGGCATGCATTATCACGCGGCTACGGCTACGGCTACGGGTCGCTCCAGCAAGGCCGAAAGCTCTCTTGCCGGAACCGCCTTGCTGATCAGATAGCCCTGGATCATGTCGCAACCCGCTGCGCGCAGGAATGCCATGCACTCAGGATCTTCGACACCTTCCGCCACGACCTTGAGGCCGAGTTCGTGCGCGAGATTGATCGTCGACTGGACCAGAACTCCGTCGCTGCGATTCTGATGTGCGAACTGAACGAAGCTGCGATCGATCTTCAGCTCGTCGAGCGGAAGCTGCTTGAGGTAGCTCAGCGTCGACTGGCCGGTGCCGTAATCATCGATCGAGATGGCGATGCCCATCGCCTGGAACGATTCCAGCGCCGCGGCGGCTTCAGTCGCATCGCTCATCGCCGCCGATTCCGTGACCTCGAAGGTAAGAACGTGAGGGGCGATGCCGCTGGTTTCTATGAGGTGACGAAGATCGGCGAGGAACGTTGCGGAATTGAGCAGTTTGGCTGAAAGGTTGACGGCTGCCGTCATCGCATGCCCCTGCTCATTCCAGGCATGCAGATCGCTGATGGTGCGCTCGAGCACATGGAGCGTCAGCCCGGCGATGCGACCATTGCGCTCCGCCAGAGGAACGAACAGGTCTGGGCGAAGCGGGCCGCGAGTGGGGTGATTCCAACGCACCAGCGCCTCGACGCTGGTGATCAGGTTGGTCTTGAGGCACAGCTTGGGCTGATAGTATACGTCAAGTTCGTGATTGGCGATTGCCTCGTCGAGCTCGCCAAGCAGCGAGAGCTCGCGATCGACGGTTTCGTCGTCCTCCGCGTGGTGCACCTGCCAGTTCTGCCCGAGAGCAAGGGCCTGGTCCGCGGCCAGCAACGCACGGGCAATCGTGCCATCGGCGTCCTCGTTCGCCCGGGCAGGCGAGAACCCATAGACGAGCGAGACGTCAACGCGGCGGCCGGCGACCTCCACCGGGCTGAGCATCAAAGCACGAAGCGTCGACAGTGCGATCTCGAGCTGCTCGGCATCATCGCACTGCCAGGCCAGCACGCGGTGCTCCACCCGGAAGACGGTCGCCCCGCAGGTTATCATGGCTATGCGCTCGCACACGCGATGGATCAAGTCCACGGTCGCCCGATCGCCGAGTGCGCTGGCGACCTTGTCATATTCGGCGAAGCGCGCCGCGACGACGCCCAATCCCGCGTTCGCCCGTACAGCGCCCCGCATCGCATGACGGTTCGGCAGACCGGTGGCGGGGTCTTCGAAGCGGCGTTTGCGCGCCCCCACAAGGATGCGCATGATATAGGCGGCCGCACTCAGGCTCGTCAGCGCGACAAGGCCTGGTACGACCGGAAATCGGCTCGCGAGAAGCGCACGTGCAATGACCGACAGGCCGAACAGGGCCAGCGGTGCTGTGACGACCGCGACGAATAGGGCCTCGCTCCGGCGCAGATGGAGAATTCCCCAGCCGCAAAGGAGCGCGAAGAGCAGAGGCAGTACCCAGCCGCCTTCCCGCGGGACGCCAGCGCGCAAAGTCTCCGCCGCAATCGCCTGGATTACCACACCGGGAATCACGCCGTAATTGGGCACGGCATAGCGGTCTCCCATCTCGATCGCCGTCGCACCGATCAAGATCCGCTTGCCAGCGATTGCCGCCGGATCGAATTGCCCGTCGCGAATGTCGATGAAAGAGTGCCGGGGGATCGTTGCGGGATCGATCGCATAATCGACCGGAAAGTTGCTATCCGCCGCGCCGCCCGAAATTCCCGCGATCATCGCCGAAAGAGAAGGGCGCGGCAGACCGTCGGTCATGGTGGCAATCGGCGCACGGCGGACGGCACCGTCGGCATCGGGTAGGATCGATACGGCGGCAAGCGCGGCATGTTCGCGAAGCGCCGGGATCGGTAGCGAGTCGGTCCAGCCCGCGCGCCCGCCGCCGGCTTTCTGACCGAACGTCGGCAGGATGACGGGGATGCCCGGACGCGCCAGTGCAGCGGCGAAAGCGGCATCGTCTTGCGGATCGGAATGCGAAGAGAAGTCCACGTCGAAGGCGATCGACGCGGCGCCCGCGCGGCGCAAGCGATCGACTAACGCGGCATAGTTGCGGCGCGGCCAAGGCCAGCGATCGATCGCCGCGATACTGCGGGCATCGATCTCGACGATCTGGACATCGCCGCTGGCCGGGTGGCGACGCAATTGCGCACTGGCGGCCGACAACGTCTGCTCGGGCGACCGAGCAAAGCCTGAAAGCGCGGCGAAAACGCCGAACGCGGCGCTGAGAGCCAGAGCGACGAGACGCCAATGTCGCGCTAGGGGACGCAGCGCGTCCGTCACCCGAACGCGCCCCACGGGCGATGCCTGCACTTACTTGCCATTGCCGTTACCTTGGCCGTTTCCCTTGCCAGAGCTGCCGAGCCCCAGGCCAAGTCCCAGCCCATTCCCGCCAACGCTTACGCCCACGCCAAGGGTCAGATCGGTGCTCCCGCTCGAGCTGCCATTTCCGTTGTTCTGGCCATTGGCGTTGCCATTGCCATTGTTGCCGCTGTTGCCGTTGCCCGAGTTCGTATTGCCGTTGCCCGAATTGCCGAGCCCCACCTCGACACCGGTGTTCCCCACGCCAATCCCCAGTCCCAGACCGTTGTTGCCGGAATTGCCGCCATTGCCGTTATCCTGGCCGTTGGCATTGCCGTTGCCATTATTACCGCTGACACCGTCGCCCGACTTCGTGTTGCCGTTGCCGGAATTGCCAAGCCCGACCTCCACACCGGCGTTCCCTACGCCGAGCCCCAGTCCGAGGCCGTTGTTACCGGAATTGCCACCATTGCCATTGTTCTGGCCATTGCCATTGTTCTGGCCGTTGGCGTTGCCGTTCCCGTTGTTGCCGCTGCCGCCATTGCCCGAGTTCGTGTTGCCGTTGCCGGAATTGCCAAGCCCGACCTCGACACCGGCGTTCCCCACGCCGAGCCCCAGTCCGAGACCGTTGTTACCGGAATTGCCACCATTGCCATTGTTCTGGCCATTGCCATTGTTCTGGCCGTTGGCGTTGTCGTTATTGCCGCCGTTGCCAATGCCCTGTCCGGGCGTCGCGCCGACGGAAGCTCCAGGAGCACCCTGGCCGGCATCGGCGATCGCGAGCTGCGGATTTCCAACCGAAGGGCTATCCAGAGCGCGATCCTCTCCCCGCCCGAGATCCCGAACCGCGACGGCATCGACGCTCGCGAGCTGAACGACGGCATTGCCGCCGACGAGGCCGCCGGTCGCCTGACCGAGATCCACTGGCTTGGCGACTATCGGGCTCGAAATCACCTGGCTGTCGTAGACCTCGCCGCTCCCGATCTCCCGCAGACCGCCGTCCGTCAAACCGGTATCGGCCGCATTGGCCTGGGGCTCTGCCGCTTGCGCGGCTGCTGGCGCGGCGTCGACCGCAGGCGGCATGTCGCGCTGCGGCGAATCGATCTGACGCGTTTCCTGCCCCTGCACGGTCAGACGGAACAGATCCGAGCTGCCGACGCTGGCCACCATGCCTGGGCGGATAATTTCGCTGGCGCCGCCGTCGAGCGTCGATGTCTCGACCGCGCCTTCGACGACCTGCAGCGAAGTCCCCTCGCCCGTAACGGTGATCGAGAAGGTCGTGCCTTTGACCACGGCCGCGAGATAGGGGGTCTGCACGCCGAAATGCGGTGCGCCCTGTTTCTCGATCTGGAAGATCGCGTTGCCCCATTCCTGAATGACCTGGAACAAGCCGCGGCGCTCGGCGATGGCCGGAACGCGCACGCGGCTACCCGGCGAGACCGTGACGAAATCGCGACCGTGAACGATCACCGCTCGCCCCCCCGGAGCGGTCGAAACCGTCGCGCCCGGCGCGATCCGCGAACCCCGAACTGCCGGCTGAGTTCGACCCTGCTGTGTAATCGTGACCGAACCGCTGGCTTCACTGACAAGCCAATCGGGCGAGGCGGCATCGGCCCATGCTGTTTGCGCGAAGCAAAGCGCCAAAAGAATGGCAAACGATTTCAACAATGCGCGCATTACGGACCCTCATCTAGAGACTAACCGTATCCCAACGGTCTCTTCCCATTGCGCCGATTGCTAGGCCTGCCACCATTGCATCGTCGTTTGCGCATATGGTTAATTTGGAGAAATTTTGACGAATTCGTAACAGCTTACCCACTAGGTCCATGGCGATGAAACGCCCCGAGAGCCTGCGCCGGATTGCTACACAGACCGCCTTGCTGGGTGTACTCTTGCTATGCACCGTGCCAGCTGAGGCTCAGGCCCAGGGCAATGACGCCGCGGGCCGCGCGGACTCGACTCTGATCGCCACCGACCGCCAGCGCATCAGCGAGATCGAGCCCGCGCCGCAGGCCTCTGTCGCCATCGAGGCGCCCGAGGCACAGATGGCCGCGACTGGACACACCGCGATCTTGGTCGGCGCGATTTCGCTGTCGGGCCTCCAATCTCTCTCTCCCGCCGACTTCTCCGACATCGTCGCGGCGCGGATCGGTCGGACCTTATCGCCCGCCGAACTGAAGGAGCTGACCGAGGCCATCGCCGCACGTCTGCGCGCTAAAGGTTTCGCCTTCGCTTCAGCCTGGATTGAGCCGCAACGGCTGACCACGGGTATCCTCGTCGTCAAAGTCGATGAGGGTCGCATTGACGAGGTACGCTTCACCCGGACTGCTCCGGCCGCCGTGCGCCGTGCGCTGGCGGCGCTGATCGACGGCAAGCCAGCACGGCTGGCTGAGGTAGAACGCCGCCTGCTCATCGCCAGCGACATCGACGGCGTACGCATAGGTGGCAGCCGCTACCTGCGCGAAGGCGGCAAGGGCGTATTGCTGGTCGACGCCAGGCATGACCGCTTCCAGGCCCGTCTCGCGTTCTCGAACCAAGGCACCCGGCCGATCGGGCGTGAACAGGTGCGGATCGAGGCCGACTTCAACGGCCTTTTCGCGTCCGACGATTCGCTGACGCTATCCTATTCGACCGCGCCCGCGCAGCCTCGCGAACTCCAGTTCGGCTACGCGCGCTATGCCAAACGGATCAGCGCCGCAGGCACCGAACTGGCCGTGTCCGGCGCGATCTCGACTACCCGTCCCGCCGCCTATCTCGCCCCCTTCGATCTGCGCAACCGTTCGTGGTACGTGGCCGGCAGCCTGCTGCAGCCGCTGCTCCGCCGGCGCCGCGCGAGCTTCTGGCTCGAGGGCGAGCTCGGCTTCCGCGAGCTATCGCAATGGCGTAGCGGCCTGCTGATCCGCAACGACAAGGTCGCGACCGCGCGGATGACCATCTACGGCAATAGCGCGCTGGCAGGAGGTCGTCTGCGCGTCAGCACGACCCTCACCCAAGGCATGGGCTTGCTCGGCGCCACTCGGCCCGGCGATCCCCTCGCCTCTCGCCGCGATGCTGACGGCACCTTCACCACCTTGTCTGCCTGGAGCGACTGGACCACCGATCTGGGTGGGAAGTTCAGCCTGAGGCTGGCAGCTGCCGGCCAGGTCGCGTCGCAGCCCCTGCTGATCAGCGAGGAAACGAGCCTTGGCGGCACAGCCTTCCTGCGCGGTTACGACTGGGGCGAGCGCACGGGGGATGAAGGCGTGATGGGGCTCGCCGAACTGCGCTATTTGATCGACCATCCTCTGGGTCTGGCAAAGCGCGCGCAGATTTATGCCTTCATCGACGGCGGCAGCCTCTCCAATCAGCAACGAGGCGCGGGTGCAGGCTCATTGGCTTCAGCCGGCGGCGGCTTCCGGATGGATGTGACCCGTAACTTCGGCGCTACTTTCGAACTCGCCGTGCCGCTCACTGGCCCTCGCTACGACACTGGAGATGATCGCCCGAAGCTGAACTTCGGACTGGTTAGAAGCTTTTGACCGAGCGCATTGGACTTGGCGGTGCAGATGAACAACGACCACTTTGGAAAAAAGTGATCGAAGCGGTGGGCGTCCGGTCTGTCGGCGAAGGGGCCACAATTCGCTCTCATGCCTAGCCATGACGTGTCACATTGCTCCCAACGGCTTCAATCACTGCATCGGCCAACTGTGACTGATTGAACGGCTTTCCGAGCCTTACAACCTCCCGACCTGGAACCTCGACGCCTTCGCCATATCCGCTAGCGATGATGGCGGGGGTGCCAGGCCGAATGGCGTCGATTGCCTCGATGAGTTCCACACCGGTCATCATGGGCATAGCCTGGTCGGTAATCAGCATATCGATGTCGTGCTGGCCCGCGAAAACCTCCAAAGCCTGCCGTCCCGAACTGGCCTCGATAACGTCGTGCCCCAAGTCCTCCAGCAAGGCGACCGTATTCATCAGGACAAGCGCGTCATCGTCCACCGCGAGAATTGTCAAGCTCCGGGTGCCCCGCCTGTCTGTCTGAACGGGGCTGTCATCAGCCGGCTCAGCCTCCGCGTTCGCGACAGGCAACCAGATCACTGCGCTCGTGCCTCTACCTACCTCACTGAGGAGCTGGAACGTACCACCGATCTGCCGGGCCATTCCGTGTACCATCGGCAGCCCGAGTCCGGTGCCTTTGCCGACGCCCTTCGTTGTGAAGAATGGCTCTGTCGCGCGCTGTAGCGTATCGGCGTCCATGCCGATCCCGTTGTCTTTGACGCCCATCCGCACGTAGCTGCCCGCAGACAGATCATCGATCATACCGTCCGCAACATCTTCGCAGGCCGCCGAAATCAGAATAGCGCCGCCGCCCGGGCTGGCGTCACGGGCATTCACGATCAGGTTGAGTAGCGCCATCTCGAGCTGGTTAGCATCCGCGCACACTTGCGGGAGCTTGAGCGGGAAACTCGTAGAAATCGGCCATTCGGGCCCTATCGAGCGCTGAACGAGATCGTTCATGCCCGACAGCAACTGCGAGAGATCGATCCGGTCGACCTGCAAATCCTGCCTGCGCGCGAAAGCCAGCATGCGCTGCGTCAAGGTCGCCCCGCGCTTCGCGCCCTCCACAGCGTTGTCGAACAGGCGTTTCGTAAGTGGGTCCGCCGGGAGCCGCTTGCCGAGGAGCTCGAGGCTGCTCATCACCGCCATCAGCAGGTTATTGAAATCGTGCGCGACACCCCCTGTCAGTTGTCCGATCGCATCCATCTTTTGCGATTGAAACAGTGTCTCGCGGGCAACCTCAAGTTCGCGCTGCGTCCGCTCGCGCTCCGTCACGTCGCGGGTAATCTTGGCGAAGCCGATCGCGCGCCCTCTGTCGTCGCGCACGGCATCGATTACGACGCTTGCGCGGAAGCGCTCGCCATCCTTGCGAACCCGCCAGCCTTCGGCGAGGAACCTGCCCTCGTTACGGGCTGTTTCCAAAGCACGTTGAGGCTCGCCGATCGCCCGATCTACTTCGGTGTAGAACCGCGAGAAATGTTCGCCGATGATCTCGTCAGGCTCGTACCCTTTGATCCGCCGTGCGCCCTCGTTCCAGCTCGAGACGTAGCCATCGAGATCGATCATATAGATTGCATAGTCGGTGACCGACTGGACGAGGTGACGGAATTGCTCTTCGCTTTCGCTCAGGGCCTCTTCGACCTGCCGGCTTTCCGTAACGTCACGGCCGTAGGCATAGACGAAGCCATTTTCGGACGTCGTGTGCCACTGGAAGCTCCGATAAAATCCCTCGTCGGTGCGAAAGCGGTTCTCGTAGTTCGACAATTCTTCAGAACCCAAAGCACGTTCCAGCGCCACTTTGCTGTGGGCGATGTCGGCAGGGTGCATGAAATCGCTGAATGGCTTGCCCACGACCTCTTCGATAGGGTGCCCCAGGATTCGCGTCCAAGCCGGGCTGACCGAGCGAAATATACCCTTCTCATCGACCACAACGATGAGGTCGCGAGAAATGGTCCATATGCGGTCCGCCCTGCGTCGTTCGCCATCGATCGCCATCACTTTGGCGAGCGCACTGCCGATCTGGGCTGCAGCGAGCTGAGCAATGTCCAAGACGTTGTCGCCATGAGCGCGATATGGATTGAGCCCAAGGACGATGGTCCCGAGAGCCGCCTCGCCGCCGTGTCCCGGAATCGCCAAGACCAGCGCATCGCGGGGCTCCCGCTTCCAGTCGCCGGAGGGCCACCCTAAACTGGGAAGCGAAATGATCGTGGCGCCATCGTTCACGCCGCTTGCCAGCTCCGCGGCAATCTTCTCGAAGACCTCGTCATCGCCATCTGGCTCAACCAGATCATCGATCGCGACGGCAATGAAGGGAAAATCTCGGCGATTTGTCTCGAACGCCGAGTGAACTGCGGCGCGAACCGACGATTTCGTCGTAGCCCCTGAAAGCTCCGTGCCGAGCCGGCTCAGCGTCTCCAGCCGGCGCACGCTAATGATGCGGGCCGTGTCCTCGCTCACGACGCAGAGCAGCCCGCCCACGCCACCGTCGGCCTCGTAGAGTGGGCTGTAGGAGAAGCTGTGGTAGGTCTCCTCGGTGTATCCGCTGCGCTCGAGCAGAAGCAACAGAGACCTGTTCCAGGTCGCCTGGCCTGCTTGCACTCGCTCGACCTGGTCGGCTACCTCATCATAGACCTCCGACCACACCTCCCGAAACGGCCGGCCGAGCATACTCGGGTGCTTGATCCCGAGCGTCGGAATGTAGGCGTCGTTGTAGAAAAAGCAGAGGTCTGGACCCCAGCCCAGCCACATTTCGAAGCGCGAGGTGAGTAGCATGCGCAGCGGTATCTTGAGCGCGTCTGGCCAGCCGCGCGGATCTCCTAGCGCGGTCTCGGCCCAGGCGTGGTTTCGCATGACCCCCGCCATCTCGCTGTTGCCGACGAATATTTCGGACAGGTCGTCATTCATCTGGCCGTGCGCCCCTTCCCCTTTACTGTCTTGCCTAAACGCCGAACGACTCGATTGGATGCGAAAGGGGCCAGGCTGTTCCTCTGAGCATCGCGTCATGTAATCTCGCGCGGACTGATGGGATAAGCCTTTTGCGGTCTGATCTCGGATTGCGGATCGGCGGTCTTCTCCACGAGCAAGACCAAAGCCCTCGGAGGGACATTCCCCCTGCCATATCCGGACCGTCAGGGACTCTCTTAGGTCGCAGCGCCGTTGCCCTTGAAACAATCCCCATTCGGGAGCGATGTATCACTTGCCAGTCTGGAAGGTCGACCACTCAACGAGCGAACCATTGACCTTCCTTTGCACCGGAAACGGAAACCTGAGATCGTGTGATCAACGAGTTGTCGTGGCCCTTGGAAAGCGGAGCACGTGGCGGCGAGCCAGACCAGCTGTGCAAATCAGTCATGGTGCAGGCGAAGCGTGAGTGCCAACGACAAGCTCTGCAGGGTCGCGTCCTTGCTGGTCAGCACGCTAAAGAATTGCACCACTTTGAGCACCGATTTCGAAAACTCGCCAACATAGGTTTGTCTGCCGCGCGTGGACTGGAACACTTCTGGTGAGTGAATGTTGTGAACCAGCGCGGCTGCGCTGCCCTCTTACGCTCGAGCTACAGTGCCCCAACCTTCAAACATAGCAAGCGACGCGACAGTCCCGCACCAAGCGCCGTTTTCCGACCAAATGGATCACGTTATGGCGGAAGCGTCGATCTGGTTGAGCTCGCATTGGCTGGAGATAGCCATCGCCATCGCCGCGGGGTCCGTCATCTTCGTGGCGCTCAATTTCCTTCGGCGCTGGGGAATGCGGCTTTGCAGGCAAGGAGCGGGAGTAAGGACGTGGTACAGCATGGGCGGCCGTGCCTTGGCTCGTACCAGCCAATTTTTCATCGTTGCTTGCGTGGCCCGTCTCGTCGCAGGTTATGCTGGCGCACCGCCGTTGATCTTTATCACGATCACTTATCTGTTCACTATCGCAGCTGTATTTCAGGCAGCGATCTGGGCCCGCGAACTGATTTTCGGCGCCGTGGAACATCGGACGCGCGACGAGAGCTTCCACGGTCAGGGGCTGGCCAGCGCGCTTGGGATCATCAGGCTGCTCGTGACCATAGCCTTGTTCGCCATCGCGACAATCGTGGTTCTCAGCAATCTTGGCGTGAATGTCACGGGCCTGCTTGCAGGGTTGGGGGTCGGCGGCATCGCCATCGGTCTGGCCGCACAAGGTGTCTTCGGCGACTTGTTTGCGGCGTTGGCTATCATCTTCGACAAGCCTTTCCGTCTTGGCGACTTCATCTCGTACGACAAAGGTTCTGGCTCCGGCACGGTTGAGGCAATCGGCCTCAAGTCGACCCGCCTTCGAGGCGCGAATGGCGAGCAGCGAATTATTGCGAACCGCAAATTGCTCGATTTCGAAATTCTCAATACGACGCGTCGCGCCCGCAATCGGTTCAAGTTCGAGTTTCGCCTGGGCTACTCCACGCCTTCGGAACAGGTGAGACACTTCCAGCTTTGCTGCGCGAGGCTGTTGAAAGCGAAGGCTACGCTTTCGTCCACGGCGGAGTAACCGGTTTCGCGGAAAATGGGCTTAGCTACGATCTCGAATTTGAATCGGTCGACGCAGATTTTGCAGCCGAAGCTCGCGACAACGTAGCAGCGGCTGTCCTGACGAGATTACGGGAAAATCATGTGAGCTTCGCTTATCCGACAATGGTCAATCTGGTTGCCGAGACGACCAAGCCCGCGGTGCCGACAAAGTCCGTGGATCAAGGATCGGAACTGTGACGTGAAGCTGTCGTCATGTGCAACTGAATGTCGAGTACCGCCAGTTTGAACTCCACTTTCGCGGCGCGAATTGCAGGAGCGCGTCCATGAACTGCAGACCGAGGTTCCAGCCACCGAAGGGAGATCCTTGCAGCACTGTACCCGATGAGACGAAGGGGGAAAACAAATTGAGGTGCGGTCGAAGCAGCCGCAGACCATCCCGCCCCCCCAAAAAAGGTTGCGGGAAAAACCGAAGTAGGGCTGGCCATCCGGGAGGAGGCTGGCGGTAGATCGGCGGGCCGTTGCTGAGGTCTCTTCGGACGCCTCCGATAATGTGCCCTGCTACGAGGGGCCGCGCACGGCTTTGCGGGCCTGCATTCTCACCACACGAAGCCGGACACGTGCGTCGCGTAGCAACGACGCCGGAACAGCCGTCGCGCCGCGCAGTCCCGCTACGCTCGATATGTTGCGAATATTGCGCCGCGTCTCGTTCAAGACCTCGCCGACCATTTCGCGGGCATTGATCTCGCCCGCCTCCGACACCAGCGAAAGGCGATGAATGGCGTAAAGTCCGAGCAGCCCCGCAAGGAGAAAATAGAAATCCCAACTTGTAAGGACGAGCGGCAGATCCAGCGCGTCGTGCGGCCCTGACCAACGCGCAATGAGCTCGAGCTTTCTGCGGGCAAAGTAATCAGCGAGAAAGCCGCCCAGGATCGGCGCAAGGCCTGCCGCAGTGGCGGTGACCATGGCACTGGAAGCGACGTAAGCGGTAGCGCTACCTCGTGGCGACAATTTGAGGGCGATGTTCGTCGAGGCAAGAGTGACTCCCGCCACAGAAGCCCCCATGAAAAGATGCAGCACGAGCAACCAGATCTTTATCATGTCTCGGTCGCCGAGCTGCGAGGCGCCGATCATCGCGACGATAGAGACGATGTAGACAGGCGCGCAAATCGCCAAAACAGACTTGTTCGCGAACCGATCACTAAGCACGCCCCAGGACTTGAGGGCCAAGAGGTTGGCGACCTGACTAGCGACGCTGAGCAGAAGTACGAAGCTGACGTCGAACCTCAATTGTCGAACGATGAAAACCGTGAAAAAGGGTGTCGCGAGGTTGACCGCGAATTGCCAGCTGCCGACGAAGACAAGCAGACGGCTGAAATTCGCGTCGCGCAAAGGCTGCGCGAGAAGCTCGAGCAGCCTGATGGGACCCGAGGGCGGCGGCATGACGGGTTCGGGCATGGCTGCCACGATCCGCGCGCTGATGAGGCCGGTGATGCAGCCCAAGGCGAACATGCCGGCAAACACGAGGTCACGGGCGGTCGATCCCTCTGCCGTCTGATCTAGCGCGATGGCCGCCCCAAGGCCGAGGGTCAGATTGATCGCAGTGAGCCAGATCGTTCTTCGCGCGAAGACATGGCCTAGCCGACTTTCGGGCGCCAGATCACGGAGCCACGCATTCCATGCGCAGGTGCCGACGGCACCAAGACCACAGAGCACGAACTGCGCGCCGAGAAAAACCATGAGCGGCGTCCAGCCGTTGAAAAGCGCGGTCCCCGCCATCACTGCCAGCATCAAACGCCCCAGGATACTGGTCACAACGGCGATACGCTTACGCTGACGCAGGCGCTCGACGAGTATGATCCCTGGGAGCTGGAGAAGCTGCGCGAGGAAAGGGGCACTTGCCAGCACGCCGACCATGAAGTTTGACGCGCCCAGGTGGAGCGCGAAAGCCGTGAGAATGACCCCCGTCGTGAGCGCGGCAGCGCCGCCGGAGAACGCCGCCTCGACAACCAGAAGGTGAAGACCGCGGGCGCCTTCGTCGTCGCTGATGTGTTCCTGCGGCAACAGGGAGGGAATCATGTTGCTGCTCCGTCAGCGAGACCTGATTGCAGTTGCCGCAAGCAGGTTCGGACTTCGGACGAGTCACGCGAGCTACACTGCACCCCATCAACTCGACTTCTGGATGCGGGGCTCGATGCGCAGGTTGACGACGTCGGCCTCGGCCGGACGCGTGAGGACGAATAAAATGGCTTGTGCTACTTGTTCCGCCTCGAGCATTCGGGCCTCCTCGACTGCCTCACGCTTTTCGTTTTCGGAGCACTCCTGCATTGGCGCCGAGACGGAACCGGGCTGAACAACGCTGACCCTGACGCCTTTCTCCGCAACTTCCTTTCTCAGCGTCTCGGCGAAGGCCTGCACTCCAGCTTTGGTCGCAGCGTAGACGCTCTCGCCAACGGCTTTGATCTCGGTCGCGATTGATCCCACGAAAAGAATGTGGCCGCCGCCGGCCGCGATCATGCGCAGGAGCGCGGGCCGAGCGCTCGCCAGGCATCCGACGAAATTGACGTCAACGAGATAGCGCCAAGCCTCGTCGCTCATCTCGTGGATCGGCTGGGCGCCCAGCGCCGCATTGGCAACCAGTATGTCGATCCCGCCGAGATCGGCATCAACAGCGGCAAAGACATCCGCGATACCATCCTGGCTCGCCGCGTCCGCGACGAGACCGCGGATGCTTCCGTCGGCGCCGTCCGCCAGCGCGAGCACTTCGTCCAATTCTTCCCTGTGCCGGCCGAAGGTGAGAACGTCAGCTCCATGAGCCAAGAGCAGCACGATCGTCGCGCGTCCGATACCCGTGGTGCCACCCGTTACGAGCACGCGTTTTCCGCGAAGATCGACCAAGCCCATCGCGCTCAATCCCAGGTCAAAATGAAGCGGCCATTGGCTGGTACGCGAAAATCGACCCGATCGTCCGAAGCATGATGCGCGCGCACTCCGTCCCCGCCAGCAGTCGAAATCGAAGACTTGGTGAGCTTTCTACGCTTAGCACGCACGAGACTGACGCGGGCGAAACACGTTTCGCCGCCGTCGAGTGTGACGGACAATGACCGATCACCCGTTCGCTCCATGGAACGAACGAAGTGGTCGCAGAAGAGAAGAAAGGGCGCGCCCTCGACCGAGTGGAATGCTCGCGTCGCGAAGATCAGAGCAGCACCGGCCCCATAGATTTCCTGACCGACCTGGCCCGCCGGCTGGCCATCCGCATAGAGGTCCTCGAGCGGGAACGAGAGCGTGGGGTCGATGTGGCCATTGCTCTCGCGCTGCTTCTGAGCCAGCGCTTCTGCCGGCAAGGCATCGGGATAGTAATACCAGGCGCGGTCAAGCGCATACTTGCAGTACTCGGCGATCAGCATCCGCGCCGCCGGTTCGAGGTCGGGGCCACTGTCATCGAGATAGCGTTCGAAGGCCGTGAAGGAATCGAAGCACTCGTAGATTGCCATATAAGGCGCGTCCTGCAGGCAGGTGACACCGAGAAAATTGCTGTAGTGTCGGGCAAGGCCGATCTCGCTCTCCCAAATTTCACAATTGTGGAAGAAGCTGCCGAGATAAACGTAGCTCTGCTCGAGGTAGACTTTCTCGTTGGTGATCCGCCACAGCCGCATGCAGGCGGCGGCGCCCCAGGCGGTGAGGTTCGCTTGATAGTTGATGTTGAACCGAAGGCCCATCGCCGCGTCGATCGCTGCGCGTGCCTCGTCGAGAAACCGCTTGTCGTCGGTGAGTTCGAACGCCTGGAGCATGACCCAGGCATAGATGCCGCCGACGTCCGTCTGCCCCCGGCCATCGACTTCGGCGACCTCGGTGATGATCGCGAAGTCGGTGATCTTGTATTGAACCGGCCAGCGGTAATCGAAGTGATGCGCGGCCTTGATCCCGTAGTCGATCGATTTGAGGAGCAGGTCTCGCGCAGGCTCGTCCCCGTCCAGTGCCAACAGGCCGAGGTTGAGCATGGGATGATAGAGATACCAGCTATCGACCGCGTCCGCATCCTTGTCATCGCCGACATTGGGAAGATAGCGGCGCAGGGTCCTCAGTTCGGGATCATAGAATTTATCGAGACCCGCCTTGAGTTCCGTCTCGAGCGGATGCGGCTCGCCGCGCCATTTACCCCAGGAATGAATAGCTGCGATGAGCGACATCTGGACCATGATGTCGGGATATTCGGCCGCCGTGTAGGGATGGACATAGCGGCGGCCGTAATGCCGGATGGTCGCCTCGGGCGCCTCATCAAGGTCGCGCAAGGTGCGCTCGCTGCGTTCGACCCAATTACGGTATTCCGAATGTGGGAGGTCGAGCTGCTTGTATGCGACGCCCAGCATTTGCAGGAACTGGCGTGCGGATTCCCTTTCGTGTGGGGGAGCCTCGTGTCGAAACACCAGGATCGCGTCTGAGAGCGTAACCTCGTTCGTGACCGCTGCATCTGCGAGACTTGGGCTGTCCAGATCCGGGATCGGCAGCAAGTGCCCGAGTTCGGGCCAAACACCGCCGACCGAGGATTCCGGGGTGGTCTCGGTCGCCAGATAGTAACCGTTCAACGACGTGAAATTCTGGAAGTAGAGCACGTTCCCGAAAGCGGGCTCTTCGACGCGGAAATAAACAAGACCGCTATTGAGCCCGCGCTGCACGGCTTCGACCGTGCCGGCTGCGCCCAGCGGATCGTCCGAAGCGTCGAGCGGATAGAGGTCGCGTGGCTGAAACGGAATGAGTGCAGACCGCGCGGGCTTGAAGGTCACCGTCGCGCGCAGGAATTCAAGCGCGTCACCCCCTGAAGACAGCTTGACCCCATGATCGCCCAAGGCGCTTTTTATAGAAATCCGCATGGACGTCGCCGAACGTGTTTCGGCTTTCACATCTGTAAAACCGCCTGGCGCGTAAACGAGGCGGTGGGCCAATCCACCCTTCTTGCCACGTCGGATCAAGGCCCAGAGCGAACCCATGCTCGCTGCCAGGTCCATTGTCAGTGCGCCGTCTGCGAACTGCGCTATCTTTTTCATGCCTTTGGCCTGCAGCGCTTCGCGCAGAGCAAGCGCATAGGGGCTTACGGGTCCGTCGGCGCCACAAGATCGCACATCACTCACAGCGGCAAGCTTCCTGCAACATTAATTGCATGCGTTCTGAAGGTCGATCGCCCTGCCGGATCCCGAGGTCCCGCCGGTAACAATGTCCTTGCGCCCGCACTGGTCGGGCTGCTGGGTATGGCAATCTGAGAAAATGCGGGCGTGGGCTTCGGCCATCTTCATCCGTTCTCTCTCTCGTCCCGACAACCTCCTCTTGCGGACTTCGTTCCGGCATCGCGCAATCTTAGAGACGAGTTGAGATCCGAGCTGGTCGAAGGCTCGCATTTCGCTAAGCCGAAGCGGTCCATGACGAGACAAGCGCCGCAGGGGCGGAACGAAAGCAATCGGCATCGATGAGGCGGCGCTCTGCGCTCGACCGATAGTCGAGGTCCCCTATGCCTCCTCTCGCCTGGTGAAACCTCCGACAGCGCCAAGGGTTGTCTGGCTATGGCACGTGGGCCCTCTCCTCCGTCTTCTAATGCGCAGCGTGCAAGTCCGCTACGGCCGATGGAAGCTCTGCTGGTCGATGAACTACCCGAGCCGCCCGGGTGGCAGTATGAACCCAAATGGGATGGATTCCGCGCCATCATCGACAAAGAAGGCGACGATATCGAGATCTGGTCCAAGTCGGGCAAACGTCTCGGCCGTTTTTTCCCGGAGATGATCGAGCAGATCCGCGAGATGTCGGAAAAACGACTGATGTTGGATGGCGAACTGGTGATCCCCATCGGGGACCGCCTCTCGTTCGCAGCGTTGCAAGCTCGCTTGCATCCGGCGGCCTCGCGAATTGCAAAGCTCTCCCGCGAGACGCCGTCGCGATTGATTCTGTTCGATGCCCTCAGCATCGGCCCCCAGGATCTGCGCCACCAGCCGCTAAGCCATCGCCGCGAAGCGCTGCGAAATCTGCGAAGCTCCATGACCGGCTCCTCGCTGATGCTTTCGCCAGCTTCGCTTTCGCTGGAGCAGGCCAAGTCCTGGCTGACCGAAACGGGGGGCGCGCTCGACGGCGTGATCGCCAAGCCAGTCGATGAGCCTTATCGAGCCGGTGAGCGGGCGATGCGCAAGGTCAAGCAGTTGCGCACGGCCGATTGTGTGGTCGGCGGCTATCGCAAATCCAACGGCGGCGGGGTCGCCTCGCTCCTGCTTGGGCTTTACAATGCGGCAGGGCAACTTGATCTGGTTGGCTTCTGCTCGGGCCTCGACGGTGGCGCGCGCAAGGACCTCCTACAAGTTCTCGAGCCTTTCCGTGGCGGTCCTGGATTTACCGGGAAGGCACCGGGGGGACCTAGCCGTTGGGCCCCGGACAAGAGCGGGGACTACATTCCCCTCACCCACGACCTGGTCGCAGAGGTGATATACGATCAGGTCACCGCGCACCGCTTCCGCCATGGGACGCGGTTTCATCGTTGGCGCCCTGACAAGGATCCTGAGCAGTGCACGTTGGACCAACTGGTGCGCGAGATTCAGCCCAAAGAGCTCATTCAGCTGATGGGCAAGGGGTAGGACCGAGCACAGGGTGAGCCCCACGAAATACTGGCCAAATCATTCCTTGTGCCGGCGGCGCGATGGCACCACGGGCTGCGCAAATGGCTGGGGCTCGTGCCCTCGCATGACCTGCTGGGAGAATGCACGGCCTGGTGGAAGAAATGAGCCCGGCAACTCTCGCAGGGCCGCTAAGGTGCTGCCGCGACGCTGCCACCGGCTAGTTATGTGAGCTTGGGGCCATGCTCAAAATCTATCACGGTCCGGCAACCGGCAAAACGGGGCGTCAAAAGTCGATCGGCGGGCGGCCGATCAGACATGGCCACACGGTAACGAGCCAGTTGGCAACGGGATACTCAAGCCAAGCGAAAACGCGAACTCTGCTATGTGTCCGACACCGCAAATCGGGGCAGCCAGAATGGCGATTGACCGAACCCGAGAGGTTTCTTGGCTATCAGCAGGAACGAAGAGTTCGATTGCGGCATTGCCACTGGACACGGCGGCATACCCCCTGGTCGTCGCTAGTAAAATTCAGGGGTGAGCCTTTGAGCGCAGGAGCGAGGCGATGGGACAAATTTTGGACACCGCGCAAGAACGAGAGCAGCGTGATCCCGAGGCGAAAGTACCCGCGTCACCCGAAGTCAGTACGCCGAAAACTACCGAAAGCGTAAACGACACGGGCGCGGGCGAACCCGCGAACGACGCCTCCCATATCAAGGTCTCCGATAGCGTGAGCCACGAAGGCACGAGTGGTCATGGCCATGGCGAGCCGGTTCCCAAGAGCACGAACATACCCGATCCCGCGCCCGACCACTCGCGAGGAGCGGACGAGGGGAATGGTCCGGCTCCCCTCGGCAGCTAGTTTGCCGCAACCCAACTCAGCCAAAACGAACAGGATCGTATAAAATGCCCAGCGCGTCACGACATTCTGCCCCGCCCCACTCCGCCCTAACGCGGAGCACGTCTGAGGGAGTCGATGCTCAGGCGCCGGAGGATCTTAATCCAGGCGCAGGGCGTTCGGCAGATGAGCAAAGCGCGACGCAAAGGCCAGGGAGTTCGAGGAAGGATGCGACATGGGACAATGCTCATGAAGCCTCGTCATCCGAACCTGCTGACGATCAAAACGCAGCCGATCCGAATGGAAGGGAAGATCTCAAAAGAGAGATAGCCCGGCCCGGCACTCATGGCGGCGCCGGCTCACCGGGTCGAAAGCCGGGGTGATGATCTCGTGGCCAGAATTGCACCTCACCTATACCTGCAAAAGGGCGGGTCTTAAGCGGCCTCCCAGGCGAAAAGGCCAGCGCTCGCACCGTAAGATTATGACCGCAGCCTTTCCTCGCGAGGGAAGTCGAGGACTTTCCGGCGCAGGCGGGCACGATAGCCGACTCTTAGACGCTGCGGTTGAGATCGATTAGTATCATCTTTCGCAAAAACACTTGTCCAACTTAACCAGTGTTAATGCAGGTGCTTTCCCGTGCGGCAGACTTATCGGCATCACGAAAGGATGGGAACAAGCACGTGATGACCCCGGAAGACAGAGCTTACTACATTAGTCGGCGCGACGAATGGTTGGCACGCGCTCGGAAAGCCGGAGACCCCCGGGCCACTAAAGAATATGCCTATATGGCGGAAAGGTACGATCGGCTCGCAAATTCCGGCCAGGATCTCGGTCATCCGATCTGATCGCTTTCCTCGAAAATCGTGAATTCTAACAGCGAACGCTGCCCGATCGGACCGTTCGAGGAGCTGCGTCGAGCAGCACCGGCCGTGGGTTCCTCCTCTAGACTAATGGGACAACTGCCAGACAACCCGAAGGGGGTGCGCTAATTGCACGCCTATAGGGAGCCCCCGGTTCGACGCCTGTTGCAATGCAAAGCTCTGAATCGAAGCGCACTGCTCCCACCAAACGATGCTGGCTGGATCAAGCCGTCTGCACGAGTGACCGATTTGAAGGACCCCAAGACGCCCCTCCACACCGTCGGCTATTTTCGGCGAGTATCGAAGTTCGCCCCGACATTCCTCCCGGGAACGGTGCGATTTCGCCGTACCTCATTCGCTGTGGGGCTTGGGATTAGTGTCGCGTCCGCGCTCTACGAAAAATTGTCCAGAAACTTGGATCGGACCTCCGCTGGCGCAAAGTGAACAGGTACCGATTTTCTTGCCAGAGGTCTGCCTCGATCATTTGTGCTCTGAGGGCGGCATCGATTGCGCCACCGGCATCGACGTCATAGAACTCGACGGCGAACGCCTCGGGATGATGAGCTGAAATGAGCCTGAATAGCGGCATGGGGTCCAACGCCTAGCTGAGGACGAAATGCAGCGGATAGCTCGTCACCATCAATGCCCGGTGTGCGGATCATGAAATTGAGCGAGCCGATCGCGCTTTCGTTTCAGCAACCCCTCAAGCACGGCTTTCTGAGCGGCCGCCGGCGAGTCCGACAAGGAGCGTTGAAGCCGGTAGATGTCCGCCTCGATGATCCACTTGTCCATCGCGAGGTCCTCCTTTCCAAGTGCGAGACCAACGAACCTTTTGAAGCACATTCACATTGGCGGCGTTTTGCCCTAGGTTATCTGCCAGCTCGCCTCGTCGATATAATTGCACATGCTGCGCCTGTTGGCTCTGAGCGCTCACCCCGGGCGGCGGTACTCATCGCTGAGATGGTTCGTCAGCTTGCGAGAGCTCGAGGCCCCTCTGGATGGAGATAGAGCGGCTGAAACTGGGCGAAGTGCGCCAAGGCGTCCCAGTCCGGTATGACGACACGGGTTCTGTCGAGATGCAGTAAGCCCATTTCTCGCAGCCATTTCAGGCTCCGACATACGTGTACCACCGTGAGACCAAGGGCGTCCGCCAGATCAAGTTGTGTCATCGGCAGTCGATATTCGCTACGGGGACTGAGCCCGGCTGCTTCGGATTTGTAGCCTAGTTCCAACAGAAGATGACCGGTCCGCTCACGAGCGCTTCGCCGACCAAGGTTGAGGCTCCACTCGCGGAATATCGAGGCGTCAACCATAGTGTCGAACCAGAATGATCGACCAATTTCCGGAAAGTCTTCCGCGACTTTCAGGATGGCACGCTCACTGACCTTCACCACGAATGACGGTTCATGGGTGCGCAGCGTGTGATCGGCCACGATCAGAAGCGCCGATTGCAGATCGACGAGATCTCCCGCGATATGGAAAGACACGATCTGTCGCCCGCCGCTCGGCAAGAGCTTGGAGCGACTGACCGTGCCGCTCTCGATGAAGCTGCAACCTCTTGTCCTTTCGCCTTCCCGGACGATGTCGGTACGGGTCTCGATCGCTTGTCTTTGATAAGGCATTGCGAGAAACGCTTTGCGGGCCTCGGATGAAAATCGCCCTCGGCGCTCCAATTTTGCCAGCGGTGGACTGAGACAGTGACTGGTCGCAAGAGAATTGGACATATCGGCTCCCTGCGGGTCGGGAGCACGGTAGTCTCTCAGCCGCCGACAGACCGAGGATATTGTCCGGCGATATTAGTTAATGCAGGGCGATGATCTATCGTTCCAACTCGGATCAGCTCTCGGCGAGTGCGGATATCTAAGGTGCGAGGAATGCTACGCAATAAATTCCATCGAGCATGAACGCGAGCCAGCGATATACCCGAAAAGGTCGACAGCTATCAGGGCGGACGATCTGGACGGTGAAAGGCCGGTTCGTCGGCGCTCGCCAACCAGCTTCAAACCCATCGAAAGCACGCGCGGCGAATGGCTACCGTGTTGGGAACCGCTTTCTAATGAAGTGATCCAAGCTTTATCGCCTGGACCACTTCGGCCGCTATCTCCAGCTGATCTTCCGAGGTCAGCTCGTTACCATCGATGAAATTCAGCTCGTAGCCCTGCCCGACGATCACCTGGAAACCAACGATGATGTCGTCGGCCCAGGCCAGCTGAGACTCACGGAATATGACCCATTTCCGGCGAGGATCGAAGTGCATGCAAAAGCGCGTAGGCGCGAACGATGAAGTCTAAGTTTACTTACCCTGAGCACGCCCTCGGCGAACCCCTCGCGGTCGCTGTAAAAGGGTGGCAGCGACACTGCGGGGAACCAAGGGCATCCTGCACTCGACGGATTCAGATCTAAGCTTTCGATCGTTTCCCAGATCGAACCGCTTTCCGCTGGCGGCTGGCACCTTCGTCCTGCGGATCATGGCTGCTAACCCAACTTTCAACCTCCGCCCTGCTCCACCGTCCTCGCGAGCCTTCCCGACGCGGCGGAAACAGCCCAGCGCGCATAAGCATCGAAAGGCGAGCAGGACCTATGCCGGTGAGCCCGACGACCTGAAATATCCCGATCAATTCCTTCTGCGCTTCGGTCATGGCTTCAAGATAGGTGCGGAATTCGTCTAGCGCGAGCCCAAGCTCAAAATTCCCCATAGGATGTCACTCAAGCCTCGATCCACACGACTGGAAGCGGCCGAGCCCGACGAAAGAGTGCGCTTCGGCAGCTGAGTTTGATGGATCGTTCGACTGCGACAGGTTCCACCCCCCATCGAGGCGCATGACGTCGCCCATCGATTTTCGCACTTGCAAAAAGCTAACCTAGGTGAGAAAGGGCCATCGCCATTCAGGCATCATCTCCCATAACTAATGTGGCTCGGTCTCTTGGCCGGGCCTCTTTTTCAAATAGAGCTTAGCTCTAACGACGAGCCAGCCAGGTCAGATTGGTAGAGCCCTGAGACCCCGGCAATGTCATCGACAGATTTCTCGCTTGAGATGCGGTTTTCTTAATCCACTCGCGCAGACCTGCGTCTGAAACATGGCTCGCCCCCCCGCTCCATACGATAATTCGGACGTCTGTGCTTAACGACCGACACGGGACGCCGATCGGTTACTGTTGCCGCACCGCAACATTCATCCTCAAATTTTGAGGAGACGAGCAGCGCCCTGTTGCCCCAGGAAACATGGCCGCCTAGCCGGCAGCCGCCCCCGCTACGAAGAAGGGGCACGTTTTCAGGAGTTTATGTAATGCGTACTGCTGTTCTTTCGCTGCTCGCTTCGCTTGCCGTGGCTTCGCCCGCTCTCGCCAACGAGGCGCGTGTCGAGGCCCGTGGCGGCATCATCTGGGACCAGGGTGACGAAGAAGCCATCGCTGGCATCGCTGCGGGCTACGACTGGGATCTGGGTGGCAGCACCTTCTTCGGCGTCGAGGCCTCGGCCGACAAGATCCTGACGGACAACACGCGCGTTGCCTTCGGCTTCGGTGGCCGCCTCGGCGCCAGGGTCGGCGAGGCCGGCAAGGTCTATGTCGCATCGAGCTACAATACGAAGCCCTGCCGCCTGTGCGAGGATTCGGTCAGCCTGGGTGCCGGCTACCAACACAGCTTCGGCCAGAGCCTCTATGGCAAGGTAGAATATCGTCACTTCTTCGTCGGCAACGGCTTCAGCGATCCTGATGCCGTCGTCGCCGGTCTCGGCGTGAAGTTCTGATACTTCACGTTCGAGTATCGATGGAGCGTCCGGGGGGAACGCTCCAGACGGGACGGGCCTCTTCCGCAAGGAAGAGGCCTTTCTTGTGGGAATTTGCGAGCCGTTCCAGTCTGCGGTGCATACCGCAATGATCGGTGGAACGGCCACCAGGGAACCCCGCAAGTCTGTCCCATTCCCTTATTACCGCGCGGCCGCTCGGCAGGCGACGCTCGTTCGCTCCATACGGCGGCATCGTTCGCGAAAACTGACCCTATCACCCCCACAAATTCCATTCCTGAGCATTCATCCATGCGATCTTCCCCGTTATCGGGGAACGGCAGTCCAGAGCCATGCCGTTTGACCGAATTCCCGACGCGACCTGAGAAGGTCCACCTTCGGATGACATCGCGCTGCACCCAACCTTGAAATGGGAAACGGCGCCAACCAAATGCGCGCGCGAACCACAGGAGAGCGATTACCTATGACGACGATGAGCGATGCCGCGCCCGAAACCCGTTCCTTCGAAGCCGATGTCTCCAAGCTGCTCCACCTCATGGTGCACTCGGTCTATTCGGACAAAGACGTCTTCCTTCGCGAGCTCGTCTCGAACGCGGCCGACGCCTGCGAGAAGCTGCGCTACGAGGCAATCGCCAAGCCTGAACTGTTCGGCGACGATCCGCAGCCGCGCATCACCGTCACGCTCGATCCGGACCAGCGGCAGCTAACGATCGAGGACAACGGCATCGGAATGAGCGTGGAAGAGATGAGCGAGGCTCTCGGTACGATCGCGCGATCGGGCACCAAGGCGTTCATGGATCAGATCGCGGCCGGAAAGGACCGCGAGGGGAGCCAGCTCATCGGGCAATTTGGGGTCGGTTTCTATTCCGCGTTCATGGTCGCCGATAAGGTCGACGTAACGTCCCGCCGCGCCGGTACCGAGAGTTCGGCCATGTGGTCGTCTGATGGCCTTGGCACTTATACGATCAGTGAGGCCGAGCCAGATGCGGCGCCGGTGCGCGGAACACGGGTCTTGCTCCATCTCAAGGAAGATGCTGCCGACTACGCCCAGCGCCTCACTGTTGAGCACAAGATCAAGGCGCAATCAGGCCATGTCCCCGTACCCATTTTCCTGCGCGAGAAGGGCGATGCCGAGCCCGATCAGATCGCCGACGGCGCGGCCCTCTGGACCCGCTCCAAGTCCGAGATCAGCGAAGAGGAATACGCCGACTTCTATCGTACAAATGCCGGACAGTTCGATGCGCCGGCGCTGATCCTGCATTACCGCGCTGAAGGCACTCACGAATACAACGTCCTGGCCTTCGTACCCGAGTCCAAGCCTTTCGACCTTTTCGACCCTGACCGCGCCGGGCGTATGAAACTCTATGTTCGCCGTGTCTTCATCACAGGCGAGGCACAAATACTGCCCCGCTATCTGCGGTTCGTGCGCGGGCTCGTCGATTCCCAGGATCTGCCGCTCAACGTATCGCGCGAGATGATCCAGGAAAGCCCGGTACTCGCGGCCATTCAAAAAGGCGTGACGAACAGAATCCTGAGCGAATTCGAAAAGCTCGCCCAAAACGACACCGAACGCTATCTCAAGATCTGGGAGAGCTTCGGGGCCGTTCTGAAGGAAGGGATTTACGAAGATTACGCACGCCGTGAGACTCTGCTCGGTCTCGCACGCTTCAGGTCGACCGCGGGGAGCGATTGGCGCTCGCTCAAGGACTATGTGGCCGGGCTCAAGGAAAACCAGACCGCGATCTATTATGCGGTGGGTGCCGATCTCGATCGCCTGGCCTCCTCCCCGCAACTTGAAGGCTTCCGCGCGCGCGGCATTGAGGTGCTCCTGCTGGCCGATCAGGTCGACAGCTTCTGGGCCTCTTCGGGCGTGGACTACGAAGGCAAGCCCTTCAAGTCGGTGACCCAGGGCCTATCCGACCTCAGTCTCATCCCGCTGCCGGAGGGCGAACAGGCTTCCGACGAAACCTCGAGCGAAGTCGCCTCGTTCATCGACTTCGTAAAAGAGGCGCTCGGCGACGCCGTCTCCGACGTCCGCGCATCGGAGCGTCTGACTGAAAGCGCCGTCTGTCTCGTCGCGCCCGACACCGGTCTGGACCGCCAGCTCGAGCGGTTGCTCGCCAATGCGGGCCAGCTCGGTCAGGCGAGCAAACCCGTGCTTGAGATCAATCCGCGCCACGAACTCGTGACGCGTCTCAGCGCGCTAGCGGAAAGCGACAAGGACTTGCGCGAGGACGCTGCCCACCTTCTGTTTGATGAGGCCCGCGTCGCGGACGGCGAACTCCCGGTCGACCCACGCGCCTTCTCGGCACGGCTTGGCCGCATTCTTCTGCGTGGCATCAGCGGGTAAGCGGTTTGGGGCTGGCAGCATTGATCACCCGCCAGCCCCCCCGTCTAGCGACCGCCTCAGGTCGCCGTGCAATCGGCTAACAGGTCGCGAGACCATTGCTCGATCTGATCCCCGACGAGGAGGCAAAGCCTCTCAATCCGGGCCACCTCATCGCGAGGCGCGCTGTCGGATCTCGCGCGATCGAGTTCGGCCGTGAGACGCGAAAGCTCCTGCCGCAAATATCCCAGGAACGCGTCCGGCATCGTCAGCCCGTCCCGCTGTCGAGATTGCGCAGAGCATCCATGACATCGCTGAGCCGTAGCGGGCGCGAGGCCTCTGGCGGTTGGCGAAGGTCGGGGCGACTCTCGACCGCGTTCGCATCCGATGCCCAGGACGCAAGGATCGCTCGCTTGACCTCAGGCTCGAGCTGTGGATGGCGGACGACGTCGAAGGGACTGTTGAAATGGGAGAGGGTCATGGAAGCATGCCTCCTTTCTTGCATTTCCTCTTCCTGATTGCGATTGGTCGGCCGCAAGGGTGCGACCGCGGATAGGCTTGCCGGTCCGCCGGAAGCGAGATCGGCAAGCCATGGTTTTTTGGGATCAGGCCGCGTCGCGCGCCTTGTCCTTAGGACCCTCGATACGATCATTGGCCGGTCGGCCGCCAATCTCGATGCGCCGCGGCTTCATCGCCTCGGGCACGACACGTTTGAGAGCGATCGTGAGCAACCCGTGCTCAAAGCTCGCCGCTCCGGCCTCGATGAAATCGGCAAGCTGGAAGCGGCGCTCGAAGTCGCGCGTCGCGATACCGCGGTGAAGGTAATCGCCCTCAGGTTCTGCCTCCGAGCGCTTGCCCGCGACCGTGAGCAGGTTCTGCTGAGCAACGATCTCGATCTCATCGGGCCGGAACCCAGCGACCGCGAGGGTGATCCGATAGGTGTCCTCGCCGTCCTTGACGATATCAAAGGGCGGATAGCCCTCGACCGTGTCGGCGCGTGAGCCCGTCTCGAGAAGGTCGAAAAGGCGGTCGAAACCCACCGTGGAACGCCGGTAGGGGGCAAAGTCAAAGTTCGTTCTCATTTCCAAATCCTCCGCTTGAAGCAATTCGGACGTGAGATGCACCGGAACACAGAGCCGGTGCCCTCCATGTCCACCGGACCCGAACGAGGCATCCGGCAGCCGATAGCTAATTTTGATGAGGTGACTTTCAAGATCCGCGATGCAGTCCATCAGCAAAAAATTGCCGGCCGACCGCATTGCCGCTGGCGGCTCTCATCGGACTTCATTCGATCGGAAATCTCCTCCTCAGTTCACCTGCTCGCCAAAGGCCGATCTCGTGCGTCAGAATGTGCTTTGTGAGCGCCGTGCTCCCAAATCCCAATCGGTAGGCGCGCTCCCAATTCGAGCGCCAGCGACACGGAAACTCCAGGTCCTGCCAGGCGTTAGCACTCGTCGCACAGGCAATGGGTGAAACAGAGTGACCGACGTTCGAGATGGGCGGGGCTTGCTGATCCTAGCCATAAAAGATCTCGCGGACGCTGAGGCGGCACAAGTCGAGCGCCTGCCGCGGGTGCGCGAGCATGCTCGGGATCCCGCATTGGTTCAGTTCATCGAACGGGACGAAAGTCGGAGCAAAGATCAGCGGCAAGCTTTAATCTCGATCGCTCGGGAGATGAGCGCGGAAGCAGAGGGCGTTCGCAATATATGGATGCGAGCGATCCTCGACGACGCTGACAATGATGCCAAGACCATCATAACCGGTCCTCTGCTCGACATTGCGCTCGCCGGCGCCCTGCGAAAGGGAAAGCAGTCTGAGCGGGTCAGCTACGAGACGGCTATCGCTTTGGCGAAGACACTGAAGATGAGTAGCTCTGCAGAGGCCCTCACCGCTATCCGTGACGCGGAGAACCAGGCCGATGAGGACCTTTCTGTAATCCTGACGCGCCTCTGCGGTGATCTTTGCAGCAAATAGTCGGGATCGGACAGGCAACGATTTCCAAGGCCGATGGATCAGGCAAACCAAAGCTTTGGGCACGGCGGTCCCACTGGCATGGCGCTCTGCTGGGGCCGCTCTGACGGCGGATAGCAAGCCCTCTCCGCCGGGCTCGGTGGCTTGGATGGGCAATCGCCGAGATTACCCGACACCGCGTGATTGCTTACGAGCATTGGCAACGGCCGCGCAGCCTGCATAGAGCAGGGCGACTTAGCGCACAAAGTCCCGGACATGGGATGAGCGACAGAAAACCTTGATCGCCTGGAGCAGGGCTATGACGCCTTGTCTAGAAGACCTTTGTCGTGCCGCGCTTTGCGATGACGAAGCGCGTCCGCGGTGCGCCTGTCGGTGACGGAGCGCGCCGATTTCTTGCGAGCGCTGTTACTCGCGAACTGAAGCCGCGCCGGCAGCGGGAACGCAAACTCCGTCACCGCCGTTTAGCGAGGCGAAGGATAGCGCCATGACCCGACCGGTGATTTCCAGAAGCATTGCTGCGACCGACTGCGGTGACGAAATGTCCAAGCGAAGATTTGCGCGGCGCCACGGTCTTTCCGCCACCCAGGTCGATGACCTGTGCCGACGCGTCGGCAGCGGGCAAGCGGCGCTCGAAGCGGCTCTGGAACTGATGAAGCTATACACCGCACCAGCGAAGGCATGCGCCTGATCGAGCGGCGCGCGGGAGGCCTTGCCTGATCGTCACGGCCTATGACGTGACCGTCAGGCAAGCTGGCTCTTCTCGTAGACCATGGCAATCTCACGACCATCCCAAACATAAGCGAGATGCCGCTCCTGACGGCAATTTGCCAGTAGGCGGGGTCGGAACACCGCGGCGCATTCGCCCCCACCGTGCCGCACGCTCGCGTAGACGATCCCGTCGGATCCGGCCGCTCGAAGTTCGCAAGCGAGCTCCTGCGAGAGCGCATAGCTCGTCTCGTGATAATAGCCGGGATGGCTTTTTCTCATGACGCGAATGTCGTGGAGATCGGCGGCGAGATCGGCGGCGTAGACGCGCATGTCGAGATCCTGCGCGGGCTCGTCGGTCGCGGCCATGAAGCGTTTTCGATGGAAGCGCGTCTCGGCGATCGCCGTCTCAAGCGAGTCCCCGGCGTAGAACACGCCGTAAGTTCCGTCGGTAAAGCGGTCCCCAACAGGATTGAGATGGGTGAAGGCAGCCATGATTGGCGAGGTTCCAGGACCCGATATACGGTCTTCTGGCGCAACGAGCCCGATGTCACCGGCCTCCTCGCGCAAGCGGTCGTTGGTCATCGCCTCGATGGCGAAGACCGCCTCGAGGTCGGCCGGGTCGGCGACGGCTTCGAATAGGGCGATCGGCGGAAAGCGGCTGGGAATGATCCGATAGCAGGGCCGCCACCGGACGGCCATCACGGGCGGCGTCACGGTCAGCCGCGCTGGGCGTCGACGTACTGGCGCACGACATAGAGGTCGGCGACGTTGCCAGACACCATCCTATCCAGGGCCGAGCGCCCGCCAAACGGCGCGGCCTGGTTGGGCCGGCGCACCCATTCGTCGGCGCTTTGCGGCAGAAGAATGTGCAGCCCCTTATAGATGCCAAAAACGTAGGAAATGCGCTCTATGGCGTCCTTGGGAATGGCCGCGACCGCGCCGCGTTTCCACGACTGGAACGTCGAGCGACTGTCGAGCCCAAGGAGGCGCATCTGTTCGCGCTCCTTCAGGCCCCAGGCCTGCGCAATGCGGAAGAACGTGCGCAGGGCCGGTCCACTCAGATCCCGGCGCTCTGTAGTCGTGACCTTCGAGGCGCTCCCCATAGGTTTACTCCTTGAGCAACAATCTGTTCACTTTGCACTCAAATGTCAATATATGTTCAAAATATAAACAATGACAGGCGTGGCCGAACCTGGAGATTTCGCCCAAAGCGGCCTGCCTGAAGCGCGAGAATTGTCCACACTTGTGGCAACGTTCTTTCGGCTGAGCCCTTGCAGGCGGCAATGGCTTCAAAACCGATTGTCGGGGAACGCTGCCGGCTTCCGAACGATACTGTTGCCATGAAAGCTCAAGAGGAAGCGGCGGACGAGATCAGCGAAGCAGGCGTGATCGTCGATGCGCAGGAGGCCGCCGAAAATGCGGGCCTCTTCTATGTAACCGACGATAGTCCCGGGATCACCCGGCAGACCTTTCGCGGCAAGTTCCGATACCGTGACGCGAAGGGCAATGCCGTTGCGGACGCGAAGACGCTCCAGCGCATTGCGTCGCTCGCCATCCCGCCCGCCTACACCGACGTCTGGATCTGCCCCAAGGCAAATGGCCATATTCAAGCGACCGGACGGGATGCCAAAGGCCGCAAGCAATATCGCTATCACGCCCGGTTCCGCGAGGTGCGCGACAGCACGAAGTACGAACATATGCTCGATTTCGCCAAGGCGCTGCCGGCGGTGCGCGAGCGGATCGACGCCGACTTGAAAAAGCGCGGGCTACCGCGCGAGAAAGTTCTCGCCGCCGTGGTGCATTTGCTTGAGACGACGATGATCCGCATCGGCAATGCAGACTATGCGAGGAAGAACAAGAGTTACGGCCTAACCACGCTCCAGGACCGCCACGTCACCATCGACGGCGCCGAGCTACGCTTCAACTTCAAGGGCAAGAGCGGAAAACGGTGGAAGCTCAAGCTCAAGGATCGACGGATCGCGAAAATCGTGAAGGCGAGCCAAGATCTGCCAGGGCAACATCTCTTCCAGTATCTGGGAGATGACGGCGAGCAGTATGAGGTCACGTCGGGCGATATCAATAGCTACCTCAAGGAGATCTCCGGGACCGACATCACTGCCAAGGACTTCCGTACCTGGAATGGGACGGTGCTCGCCGCCCTCGCCCTGGCTGAGTACGAGAAAGTCGACAGCGAGGCTGCGGCCAAGCGTAATGTCCGTGCAGCCATCGAGGCCGTCGCCTCGCGTCTTGGCAACACGCCGACGGTCTGCCGCAAATGCTATATCCACCCGGAAGTCTTCGAGAGCTACTTGAGCGACGAGCTGGTGCTCGAAGCGAGGGACGCGGTCGAAAAGGAGCTGCGGGAAGACGTCTCACGGCTCCGCCCCGAGGAAGCCATCGTCCTTGCGTTTCTGCAGCGCCGGCTTGAGGACAAGACCAAGGTTCCAGCGCTTTGAATGCCCTAGTTATGCCCTCGCGACAATGATGCGCGAAGTTGCCCCGCTCTCCCCGGGAACGAGACCACATTTCCCGAATTAAGCGACTCTAGCCAAGGAGAAGCGCATGGCTGCCCGCCCCTATTGGAAGGGTCAGATCCGACTGGCCCTGGTATCGATCCCGGTCGAAGTCTATTCCGCGACGAAAAGCGGAGCGACGATCGCCTTCAATCAGATTCACGAGCCTTCGGGCAAGCGGATCAAGTACGAGAAGGTCGTACCCGGCATCGGCCCCGTGGACGTGGACGAGATCGTCAAGGGCTTCGAATATGCCAAGGGCGAATACGTGCTGCTGGACGAGACCGAAATCGAAGGCGTGAAGCTCGAGAGCAGGAAGACGCTGGAGCTCACGCAGTTCGTCGATGCCCAGGACATCGACATGATCTACTTCGAGAAGCCCTATTACGTCGTGCCGGCCGACGACCTCGCAGAAGAAGCCTTCATCGTGCTGCGCGAGGCACTGCGCCGCAGCCGCAAGATCGGTCTTGGCCAGCTCGCGATGCGCGGGCGCGAATATGTCGTGTCGATCAAGGCTTGCGGCCGCGGCCTAGTCATGGAGACGCTGCGCTATGCCGATGAGGTACACAAGGCCGCGAGCTACTTCCGTGATATCGCCGATAGCGACCCCGATGAGGAACTGCTCGACCTTGCGACGACCCTGATCGACAAGAAGACTGGAAAGTTCGACGCGAGCGAATTCCACGACCGCTACGTCGATGCGCTCAAGGAGCTCATCGAGCGCAAGAAGAAGGGCAAGACCCTCAACATCGAGGGAGACGACGGCGAGAAGGAGACGCGCGGTAACAACGTGATCGATCTCATGGCGGCGCTCAAGAATTCGCTCGGTGCCGGCGACAAGGGCAGCGGCGCGAAGAAAACTGCGGCGAAGCAGGCCGCGAAAAGCACCGGCAAGACCGCGGCGAAAAAGCCGGCATCCAAAAGCACCGCTGCCAAGTCGCCCGCCCGGTCCACTGCCCGAAAGCGCGCATGAGGGACGTGAGTTCGGCGAACGATGCAGACGACGACGCGGCTTTCGCAGAAGGGGCCATCACGCTCTGGGGAAATCTCCTGACATTGATCGGACTGCAACTTCTCGAGAGCGGCACGGCGCGCGAAGACGTGCTGGAAATGCTGACGATGCTCCACGAGACGAACCAGGAGACCCTGCGCTCGCCGCGCGCGCGAGCCTCTGCCTCTCGCCACCTCATGTCGGTCTACCGCGCGTTAGCCGAAGCGTGATGTGTTCACGCATTGGGTCCGAAGCGTCGGCGCTCGGGATCCCGGCGGCAGCGGAAGCGACCTTTGATCTGAGTGTTGAAGAAAGCGCCCACGGAAACCGCCTTGCACAAGGCGTCGAAAACTTGCGCCGGAACATCATAGTAGACGTACTTTCCGGTTTGCTTGAACGAGAGGCACAGGCTCTGCGCGTCCTCGTCATAGGCGGCTCTCTCTATCATCGACGATTGCTTGAAACGGCAGGCGCGCATGCCCATGCAGCGAAAAAGCGACTCGAGCGTTCCCGTGCCGAGCGGCCAGCCGAATCGATCTCACGCCCAAACGAGTCGGAGGTGGATGTCGGAGAGCCCGGCCCCGCAAAGGTGACGCATGGCAGATGATATTGCCCAAAGTCTGAAGGAGATGGCGAAGCACCGCGGGTTCAAGCTCGTCAAGTCCCGACGCCGCAAACCCGGGGCGGGCGATTTTGGCAAGTTCGGCCTCACCGACGATAAGGGCAAGGAGCTCATCGGTTTCGGGAGGGAAGGTTTGTTGACCGCCAGCGCCGAGGACATCGAAAGCTATCTGCGGGTGGGCGCCTTGAACACTTGGCAACAATCCGCACGCATCACACCCGACAAACCATCGCCCAGAGCCAAGCGTGACCTCGTCGCCGAGGAAGCGCGGCCTGCGATCCGCCCCCGCGCGAAGCGCGGCACCGCACCCGCCCCGCCCCGCGCCACCGCGGCATCTTCGAGCCAGACGCGCCCGAACGCGAAGTCGGGTACGCCGCGTGGAGGGCACGAGGGGCCGCCGCGCACAAAGCCCAAACTTGAGATCGTCCGCAGTGCCCCGGTGCTGGCTCTCCGTCCCGCCAAACCCAGCGATGCCGCTCAGGTAGCGCGGCTGCTTTCCCAGCTTTCGGGGACCGCTCCCGATGCAAAAACAGTGGCACGCAACTTGGCAAACTTGCGCAAAGCCGGTGGCGATATGCATCTGGCCGAGTTCGGCATCGTTGCCGGCTGCATCGGCTGGTCCGTGATCGTAACGCCGCATCGCGGAAATATCGGCCGCATCACTCTGCTCGTCGTAGACGAGGCTCATCGCCGGCGCGGCTTCGGCGCGAAACTGCTGGGCCTTGCCGAAGCCACACTCGCCAAGAGAGGGTGCATTCTGCTCGAAGCCATGAGCGATATCGACATTCGCAACTCGCATAATTTCTTTCGAGCGCAGAATTTCGACCAGACCAGTTACCGCTTCGCGCGCGCCATAGGAAAGCCGGCCAAGGCGCAAACCGAAAAGGCCTGACCAAGTCCGCGGCGGCGCGAGCGGGAACTGGCGACTTGGCTTGCCGTTCTACCTTGGCAACACAAGGAACGGCACGATGGACCGAGATCCCAGCGAGAACCACCTCGATCCCGTCGAGCGGCAAACGCCCTCCACCGGCGAAAACGACACCGGCGATGTGGGCGATGAAGCCGCGCGGATCATGAACGAACGCCGCGAAAAAGGCACCGAGCCCAAGCAAGCGCACCAACCGGTCCAGACCAAGAAGACGCCGCGCCCCTGAGCAGGGGTCAGTTCCTAGCGGATGAATCCACCACGGAGAAACTATGGGCGGCGATAGCGAGTGCGAGGCCAACGGCACCGGCGATATCACCTGCACCACGCGTACACCCTATCGTCGCTAGCCAGGCAGTCGACAGGTCGCGGCAGAGAGCAGGTCTAGAGCGACGTAGCGGCACTGCGGAGCCGGTGGAAGATCGCCGTCGAACTTTGTTGAAGCGCCGCATGAAGGTGCACCCGACATCGCTTCGACAAGAGACGAGGCCCGCAACGACGCGCATCCTCATGAGGGCTAATGGTTCAAGAGCTGTCGCCGGACCAAGACCATTCGCTAGAGCCTGACGCCGCTGAGCCGCTCAATGCCAGCCAGGCTGGTTGATGCTGAAGTGCATCCTCAGGCGTGCGCCTGGAGCGCTGTTTCGACCGCGTTCAGGAGACTGACCTCGCCGAAGGGTTTGGCGAGAAATATTGTCCCCGGCGCATTGGCGGCGGCTTCGGCCGGCATCCGCCCCGAGGCGACGATAACGCGTTTGGCCGGCCACCGGCGGCGGATTTCCGAGACCAGTCCCAGTCCGTCCAGCGTACCGGGCATGATGACATCGGTGATGACCGTGGCGATATCTTCCCTATGCCGCAGCACGCCCAGTCCCTCGTCGGCCGAGCCGGCCGTGATCACGGGGAAGTCATGGTCACTCAGCATTTCAGACACGGTGATCCGGACCAGCGGGTCGTCCTCAACAACAAGAATGGTCGGCCGAACCGACATTTGCTTCTCTCCCAAGGTCTTATGTCTTCTGAACTCTAGCGTCTTGGACATGGATCCGGATCTAACGGGTGTATGGTTGGAGCGAGACGTGAGACGATGGATAGAGGCGATACACCCAGCAAGCTCATTCCTATTCGCGGACAACGCTCTCGGATCGCCAGCCCGCATCCCGTGCCGGGTCATCAATCTGGTAGCAGCCCGCCCCGCGCTCGTTGCACAGCTGGCGGCTCGGTTGGCGCCCGCAGTCCGTGGAACTCCCCACGTGCGTGGCGCCGGCTGGGCGGAAGTCTTGGGCACCGACGGTCTCAAGGGTCTTGGCGCCCCCTGGTCAGGTGAAGCGGTTGGCGGCCGGTGGATCGCTAGCGGGATAACTTTCATCGCTGGCCTGGTCGACCTTGTCCCATTCGGGAGGGTCGCTTGCCATGGCCTCGGGCCCTGCATTTCGCACTTCCACGGGTCCCGGGGTCGATTCCCCCGCAGCGAAAGCGGCGCGCAGCGGCTCTTTTTCCCGGTTGATGTAGCGGTAGATGCCATAGGCGACGGCAGTTGCGAATGCGATTTTGAACAGGGCCATCGAACCTTCCCATTATCGGTTGTCCTCCCGAAACGCAGTCATGGCCCGAAGGTTCGCGAGAGCGCTCTTTCGCCTGCGACATTTCCTGCTCTCCCGGATGCTGGAACGCTTGCCGCGCTCCCCGGTTCGTAAAGAGCAAAGTGCGCCGATGGAGAACGGTATGGGTCCCGGACGACAAGCCCCAGGAACGAATGTGTCGGCTTCGCCAGACTTTCATTCGCCGTACCGCCACGGGTTCGTTCGTGTTGCCGCTTGCCAACCACTATGCGCGGTCGCGGATCCTGCGTTCAATCTCGCCGAGACGCTGAAGCTTGCCCAAGCGGGCGATGGGCAAGGTGTCGCCCTCATGGTCTTCCCCGAACTGGGGCTCAGCGCCTATGCGATCGATGACCTGTTTCTTCAGCAAGCCTTGCTGGACGACGTCCAGGCCAGGCTCGGCGAACTGATCGAGGCGTCGAGAAATCTCAACCCAGTGCTCCTCGTCGGGGCACCTATCCAGAAAGCTGGACGCGTCTACAATTGCGCTGTCGTCGTTCACCGCGGCACGGTGCTGGGCGTTGTACCCAAATGTCATCTGCCCAATTATCGCGAATTCTACGAAAAGCGCTGGTTCGCCTCGGGCCGCGAGGCCTCGGGAGAAATCAAGGTCGGCGGCAGGCTAGCCCCCTTTGGAATGGACCTCCTCTTTGCCGCCGACAGCCTTGAGGGTTTCGTCTTTCACGTCGAGATCTGCGAAGATTTGTGGGCGCCCGGGCCACCCAGTGATTTCGGAGCGCTCGCGGGCGCGCTCATTCTCACGAACCTCTCCGCGAGCAACATCGTCGTCGGCAAGTCGGACAGCCGCCGGCTCCTGTGCCAGACCCAGTCCGGACGCTGCTGGGCCGCCTATGTCTATGCTGCCGCCGGCTACGGCGAATCCACCACCGATCTTGCCTGGGATGGGCAGGCATGCATTTACGAGCTTGGCGAGAAACTCGCCGAATCGTCTCGCTTTGCGATGACCTCGCAGATGATCGTGGCGGACATCGACACCGAACGCCTGCTTCTCGAGCGCGCGCGTACCGGCACCTTCCATGGTGCCGCGGTGTTCCACGACAATCCCGAGCGGCGCTTCCGCCGGATACCCTTTCACTTCGATGTACCGAATGGGGTCACCGGGCTCGTGCGGGCGCTGGACCGCTTCCCCTTCGTGCCCGACGATCCCGCGCGGCTCGACGAGGACTGCTACGAGGCTTTCAACATTCAGGTCAGCGGTCTCGCCAAGCGTCTCGAAAGCGCCGGCATTGAGCGTGTGTGTATCGGCGTCTCGGGTGGGCTCGATTCGACCCATTCCCTGATCATCGCAGCGCGCGCTTTCGATCTCTTGGGACGCGACCGCACGGATATCCTGGGGTTCACCATGCCCGGCTTTGCCACGGGCGAGCACACCAAAGGCAACGCTCTCGCGCTGATGGATCACCTTGGCATCACCGCCGAGGAGATCGATATTCGGCCGCTCGCGATGGAAATGCTGAAGAGCCTCGGACATCCTTATGCCTCGGGCGAACCCGTTTATGATGTGACGTTCGAGAACGTACAGGCTGGCCTGCGCACCGATCTTTTGTTTCGTGCGGCCAACCAGCGCCAAGGCCTTGTCCTGGGCACCGGTAACATGTCGGAAATCGCTCTGGGCTGGGCCACCTATGGCGTCGGCGACCAGATGAGCCACTACAATGTCAACGCCGCGGTGCCCAAAACGTTGATCCAGCATCTGATGCGCTGGGTGATCGGTCATGACCTTTTCGGCAGTGCGGTAAATCAAACGCTCCAGAGCATCCTCGACACGAAGATCTCGCCCGAACTGGTGCCGCAGGCCGCCGAGGGTCTTCTTCAGAGTACCGAGGACAAGATCGGGCCTTACGAACTGCACGACTTCTCGATCTTCTATCTCACGCGCTTCGGGCTCAGCCCGTCGAAGATCGCGTTCCTGGCGCACCAGGCTTGGCGGGACGCCGCGAACGGAAGTTGGCCGCCGGGTCTTCCCGAGAATCAGCGCCGCGCCCATGGGCTCGGCGCCATACGGAAATGGCTCGAAATCTTTCTCTACCGGTTCTTCACTATCAGCCAGTTCAAGCGATCCGCCATGCCCAACGGCCCGAAGGTTACAACGGGCGGATCGCTTTCACCCCGCGGAGACTGGCGAGCGCCATCCGACGGCAACGCGCGGCTCTGGATCGACGAACTCAAACGCAATGTTCCGTCTGAAGACGGCGACAAGGAATCCGCCGGTGATGCGCCTACCCAAAGCCTTGGCAAGCCAATCGTGCGGTGACGCTTCAATGTACGTGGTCCGCCTAGTGCGCCGGCAGCGCCGGTGATCTAGATAGACACGGGCAGCTCAACCCGACCACCGGACTCCATCAGCTTCCGTTCGCTCGCTGAGTGTCCTCGTCGTTCAGCTCTTTGCGCAACTTGCGGGCACCTTCGTCGGACCGCTTCTTGTCGCGAGCGCTTTGCTTGCGTGTGCGAATCGTCACGAAGATGATCACAGCGAGGAGTATTGCAGGGCCGATTATGTTGAAGGATGCATAGAGCGCTTCCATGATTGTCATCTCCTTTTCCAAAACAAAGATCGGGAAGAGGAGAGCGTTCCCCCACTGCCCGACATGTGTTCGTCACACGGGACGGGCGTTGGGCGTTCGACATCTGGCAGCAGCGCCTTTCGAACGCGTTCGGCGGCTTGACTCGAGGATGAAGGCAGCGAGTTACACCGAGACTGCGGTGTCGCTGCAGGTCACCCTCGTTTCCTATCGATTTGAGGCCGCAACGGCCGCTGCTTGCGACCGGACCGAGATAGCCAGGGGGCATGGCATACCCAAAGCGACGCCTGCATCGTCTCGCTGGCCGCCTATCGCGCCGCCATCAAAGCCCCCAGCCGCTTGCCCCTCGCCCAGTAGAGATGGCACGGCGGTATATTCCACCATTCGTAGCTCGAGCGCAGGCTTGCGAAATGGCGTTTCAGAAGCGGCCGGATAGCCCTGCGCATTTGATAGGCTGCCAAAACACCGGAAGATGACAAGGCCCGGGCTGACTCGCGCATGATCGCGTCTGCCTCGTCCGGCTCGAGGGTCGAGAATGGCAGACCGGTTAGGATGCAGTTGGCCTTCTTGAGACCTTGCTCGGCGAGGTGGCGATTGACGTCTTGCGCCGTACCTCGCACGACGATCAACCGATGATCATCGCAGCTATTGCGAAGCGCCTCGACGAAGCCTTCTCCCGTCTCGATCGCGAGAAGTGTGGCATCGCTGCGCATTCGCTTCAGCGCTTCGAAGGTGAAACGGCCTGTTCCAGGCCCATATTCCACCAGAACCCCGATCCGATGCCAGTCGAGCGGGCCCAGCATGCGCCGAACCATGCGCGCGCTCGCCGGGACGGCCGAACCGACCATGTCCGGACGGCGAACGAACTCCGAAACGGCAACCCAAGCAGAACCCTGCGTCATCGATCTCTCCTTGATAGCAGGATAACGATGCGCATGGTCGGAGGTTCGCGCGGCAAGCGGAGATGATCTCATTTGACCAGGAGAATCCCGCTGCGCGGCCTCGCGGCCCACTTTGCGCGTTCCTACACTCCATCCACGACGTTGTGGCCTTGTCTTGATTGGGAGCAGGCCCGGACATCCATGACGAAGGCGGGGCAGGCTTTGTTCGAATGCAAGAGCTGAAGATCTTTTCGCCCAGGTTCCGTCGCGTGGCGACTGCGTAGTGACATCACGACGGTGATTGCGCGGGATAGCCGCCCTGCTCCTGCGTCATATCGCTTGGCGGTGATTGCCGGCGTGCGCGATCGTTCAAAAATTTACAGTCCGCTGCCCGGGCGCACTTGGGGAACGGCTTGGTCAATTGCCCTCACCACCTTTGGTAGATCTGACGAGGCTGAGACGGCGATATCGCATGTCCGGCAAGATCTCAGAAAAATGGCCGGTCTTGCGCTGGCACGCGATTTTGCGGGATCGCCTGCAGGCGGCGTCCCGACTGCGCAGGCCTGCTCGCACATTGATGCGGATTTCTCCGGCCGAGCCTTGGCACGAAGATCGGTCAGGCTCGTTTTTGTGATGCCAGGCTATGCCAGACCTTAGAAGGACGAAGGTCCCGAATGAATAGGCGAGATGCTGACAGCGAGATGGAGCGAAGGCCATGCAGACCCGAACCGGGGACCAAGACAAGGCGCCGCTGGCGCCTGCACGCGATCACGATTGCGGCCGAAGCGCACTTCTGATCATCGATATGATCAATTGCTTCGACTTTCCTGGCGCTGAGAAAGTTCAAGCCAAGGCGATCTTCGTGGCCGAAGCTATTCTTGGCATCAGGGCGGCTTTCGAGCGGCGCGGACAGCCGGTCATCTACGTGAACGACAATTTCGGAGAATGGCATTCGGAGCGATCGCGTCTTGTCGAAAGAGCTTTGTCACACCCCAACCCCGTGGTGGAAAAGCTTCAGCCGAGGGATGAAGATTACTTCGTGCTCAAGCCGCAATTCTCCGGGTTTTATGCGACGAACCTTCCCGTCCTCCTGCCGAAGCTCGGCGTCGACCGGCTGGTTTTGACCGGCATCGCCACGGATATTTGCGTGCTGTTCACGGCGGCCGATGCGCACATGCGCGACTACCCACTCTGGGTTCCGCGCAATGCCGTTGCCGCAGAAACGGCGAAGCACGACCAATGGGCACTTTCCATTATGGAAAAGAGCATGGCCGCGCAGACGGCATCCACCCAGGACCTCGATGTCGAAACATGGCTCGACAAGGCATGGACGTGACCGAACGGCGGCCCTGGTATGTCGAGATTCGAGCACTCTTCAACAAGCCTCGGCGCTGTTGCCGACCGTGCTGACGGCTTCATCGAGCCGGCTCTTGGCGCCGCTAAAACTTTTTGTCCCATATGCGATCGGCGGGTCTTAGCCGAGCGCAATGCGAAGCAACCTGTGGGGCGCGGGTGCCTAGTCACCATCCATGACAAAAATCTCTTCAGACCCGGTGATCGTGAGGGCAACCTCACTCACAGTTTCAACCGCAGCATCTCCACTAGGGGCCAGGGTGGCACGACAAGTCCCACGCGCGCTGGAACGAGTATCGGCGTGGAGGCATTTCCCCAGGATGAGTGCCGAGAATTCACCGTCCAACGGCCCCAAGCGCCGCCGGGCCGACCGAATTACTGATCGGGGCTCGCGGCCGCCGGCGTTTCGGCCGCCGCAACTCGCATCGCTGGTCGATACCGTTCCCGCCGGAAACCGCTGGCTTCATGAGATGAAGTATGACGGTTATCGCATTCTGCTTGCGGTGGGCGGCGGCGAAGCAAGAGCCTACACACGTTCGGGGCTCGACTGGTCAGACAAATTTTCGGGTTTGATCGAGGCGGCTGAAGACCTCGGCGTTCGTACGGCTTTGATCGACGGCGAGGCGGTCGTCCTCGATCCGGAAGGTCGATCTAATTTCCAGGCTCTGCAAGGGGCGCTGAAGAGCGCCCCGGAAAGCATCGAGTTCTATGCTTTCGACCTCCTCGAACTCGATGGCGAGGATTTGACGCCCTTGCCTCTGGTCGAACGCAAGAAGCGCCTTGCCAAGGTCGTAACCGGGGCGAACAAACGCCTGCGCTATTCCGATCACATCGTCGGCAATGGTGAGAAACTGCTCGCCGGTTTTTGCGAGGCGGGACTGGAAGGCGTTATCTCGAAGCAGGCAGAGGGCCGCTACGTCGGTTCCCGCAATGGTGGATGGCTCAAAACCAAGTGCACCAAGCGCCAGGAATTCGTCATTGTCGGATGGACGCCTTCCGAAACCTCGCGCTTGTTCCGCTCGCTCATCCTGGCGGTGAATGACGAGGGAGAACTCAGGTATGCCGGCAAGGTCGGCACGGGCTTCGGAATAGAAGAGATACAGCGCCTTATGGCCATCATGAAGCCGCTGGAGCAATCTGCCCCGTCGGTGAAGGCGCCGCGGGCCGAAGTTCGCGGCGCCCGTTGGCTTAAGCCGAGACTAGTCGCTGAAGTCGCCTTCACCGAGATGACGAAGGAGGGAACGCTGCGCCATCCGAGCTACCTGGGTCAGCGCGAGGACAAGAAGCCTGAAGCGGTGGTGATCGAAACCGAGGCTCGCACGTCGAGCCTGCGGCCAGCGAGCGCCAGCATCAAGATCAGCAATCGCGATCGGGTCATCTTCCCCGAAAGCCAGATCACCAAGGGTGAACTCGCCGACTACTACGCCGCCGTTGCACCGATCATGCTGCCATGGCTCGGCTCCCGCCCCATGAGCCTTGTTCGCTGCCCGCAAGGTCGGGCAAAGAAATGCTTCTTCCAGAAGCATGATGCAGGCAGTTTTGGCGAGGCCGTAAGGCAAGTTGGCATCGCCGAGAAGGACGGCCACGAAGAGCCCTATCTCTACGTCGACACGCCTGAAGGCCTGCTGACCTGCGTCCAGATGGGCACGATCGAATTTCATGGATGGGGCGCGCGGATCGAGGACGTCGAGAAGGCGGACCGGCTGGTTTTCGATCTCGACCCCGACGAAGGCCTCGACTTCGAGAACGTGCGAAGCGCAGCCTTTCAGTTCCGCGACATTCTCAAGTCGATCGGACTCGAGACCTTTCCCATGATAACGGGCGGCAAGGGCGTGCACGTAATTGCGCCATTGGTGCCAGAGGCGGAGTGGCCTGAGGTCAAGGATTTCGCCCATCGTCTGGCTCAGGCGGTCGCGCAGGCCGATCCTGCCCACTTCACCGCCGCCTTGCCCAAGTCCCAGCGCAAGGGGCGTATCTTCGTCGATTATCTGCGCAATCAGCGCGGGGCCACAGCCGTCATGCCCTATAGTGCGCGTGCGCGAGAGGGCGCGCCAGTAGCGGCCCCGATCAGCTGGAAGGAAATGAAAACTATCGATGCACCCTCGCATTTCCGGGTCGGCGATGAGAAGGAACTGATCAAGCGCGCGGCTTCGAAGGCTCTGTCCGGATGGGGCCGCGCCGACCAGGTTCTTCCGGACCTGTGATCGCGCGTCGATGAAGATCGCCACTTACAACGTGAACGGCGTCAACGGTCGCCTGCCGGTGCTGCTGCGATGGCTCGGCGAGGCGGAGCCCGATATCGTCTGCCTGCAAGAGCTGAAAGCGCCCGACGAGCGTTTTCCCGAGGGGGCACTTCGGGAAGTCGGCTACGATGTGATCTGGCAGGGCCAGAAGAGCTGGAACGGCGTCGCGATCCTCAGCCGCCTAGGCGAGATCCACGAAACACGCCGCGGGTTGCCGGGGGAACCGGAAGACACGCACAGTCGCTACATCGAGGCCGCGGTGAATGGCGTACTGATCGGCGGGCTCTATCTGCCCAATGGCAATCCCCGGCCAGGGCCGAAATTCGAGTACAAGCTGCGGTGGTTCGAGCGGCTGATCTCTCATGCCCGTGAGCTTCTCGATACGGGCCTCCCCGTCATGCTCGCTGGCGATTTCAATGTCATGCCGACCGACTTGGATGTCTACAAACCAGAGCGTTGGCTCGACGACGCGCTTTTCGCCCCCGAGGTCAAGGCCGCCTATGCTCGCTTGCTCAACCAGGGATGGACCGACGCTTTGAGGACTATGCATCCGGACGAGAAAATCTACACGTTCTGGGATTACTTTCGCAATGCTTACGCCCGAGACGCAGGCCTGCGTATCGATCATCTTTTGCTAAGTCCGCCTCTGGCGAAACGTCTCGTGGCGGCCGGCGTCGACAGCCACGTTCGCGGATGGGAGAAGACGAGCGACCATGCACCCGTCTGGATCGAACTTGCCGACAAATCCTCGCGAAAAGGGCGCAAAGCTTGAGATTGAAGTTGCAGGCTGGGGGATACTCACGACCGACATTTTCAAGGATTGCTCCTGTTACGGAACCGCCAAGGCCATCGCTCTGTTGAGTTATCGAAGGAGAGCGAAAATGTCCGACGACAAGACCAAAGCGGGCCGTGACCGGGAATTCGTGGCCGGCGGCGAAGAGTACGAAGTGCGTTACTTCGCGCAAAAGCATGGTATTTCCGTCGAGCAGGCCGAGCGGCTGATCGAACAGCATGGCAACGGCCGCGAGAAGCTCGACGAAGCCGCCCGGGCGCTGAAGTCGTGACCGGCGGCGGCGCCAAGCCCGGCGCGGGCACGAGCGAGGAACCAAAGCCTGCCCCGGCGCAGGCTCCAGCCGAGGGTGATCGCGATGCCCTCCCGGACAGCCTGAAACCTGGCGAGGGCAGATCCGGCGAGACCGACGACAAGTCACAGTAGCCGGTTCGGCGCAAGGGAGCAGTCATGCCAATTTCCGAGCTCACCGCGCTCGAACGGATCGCACGGGTGCTTGCCGCCGAACACCTCAGTGCCAATGCCGAAGGTTACGAGCCTTCTGTTGCCGACGAGGTCGACGCCGAATGGATCAATTATCGCGCGATGGCGCTCGCCGTGCTCAAGACGATGCGCGAACCCGACATCGTCATGGCCAATGCGGGCGACACCGCGATCTGGACGCGCATGATCGAGGCCGCGATCGACGATTACGACGGATCCGGGTCGAATTGAAGCCAGCGGCCGAAAACATTGTCTGAGTCACAAGTTGCTGATTTAAAAAGCAATAGAGGATACCGACAATGGATGACATCGATCGCGTCGTTCGTGACGCACTCACCGATTGGCCTGATGACGACAACTTTTTCGTGGAGTGGCACAGGTTCATTCACGGCCGGCTTGCGCCGGCGAACTGGCTCCAGAGCAAGCCGAACCAGCGGGCGCTGGGCATCAGGCGCCGGCGGCATCGGTAAGGCCCTGGATGATGCTAAGGTCGAAGCGGCAGGCTTGGGCGCGGACTGCCCGCGACGATAGGCTGCGCGGACCAGAAACCAGATGGATGCCAAGCTGTGCCGTCGCCGCACCCCGCCATGCGACGGCCGCTTTTTACGTCTCGCATCATTTCGGCGCTCGCCCCGCGGGATCCTGAACGCCGCCTCACTGGCGAACCTACATGATCGGACATCTTTCGTTACGACACAGCTGCGCCGCGCCTCCGGCGCGTCGCGGGTAGGACGCAAGAAGTACGCTTTCATGCGGACAGCAGCGGATCTCGATCGGCCAAACCAGGCGCCGCTCGATCGCCACGGGCAGCAGTCGCTTGTATGCACGCCGCCTCTGATCTGAAACTCGAGGAGCCTTAAAAAAAGCCCCCGCAAGCGCGGGGGCCAAGGAACAGGGAGACGCTGAGACGGCGGGCGGACACGCCCCCGACATCTAGCGATGGCAACAAGACGCGCGATTGCGCCTTGGGTTCCCGATGCAAAAGGCCTCCGCCCATTCGGGCGAAGGCATTGGTTACGTCGTCATCGCATTAGCGGTTCTGGTCGGACCGCCCATCACCGTCCTGCTGCCCCGGTTGCCCGGATTGCTGGTGCTGCTGGCCCTGGCGATCTGCGCCGGCGCCTTGCTGTCCGGCCTGGGGAGGCGCGAAATTCTCGTCGAATTCATTGGCAAGGCCGGTCTGTTCGCTGCCCTGCCCGGCCTGCTGGTTTTGCTGCCGCGCGTCGACGGCGCCGCCTTGCTGGCCTCCCTTGGTCCCGCCTTCGGGCGCGGCGCCCGGACCCTCCTGAGTGCTGACGCGGTTACCGGCCTGCTGCTGCTGGCCGGCGTTCGATGCGCCGCCCTGCTGGCCCTGGCTCGCCTGCTGGCCCTGGCCCATCTGCTGACCTTCGTCCTGGCGGTTGGGATTGTTTTGCTCGTCCTGCCTCTGTTGCGGCTGGCGGTTCTGCTCGTTCTGGTCGGTCATGTCACTCTCCGAGGGTGCCGCGTGATGCAGCTTCTTCTGAAACGCTCTCAAGGTGACGGATATCCAGGGCTTTCCCGCATTTTAGCGCGACGAGACGCGGCGTTCAACGGAACGCCCCGCCGGGTCGATCAATTCGGGCAAGAGCGCCGCATATTGCGCATGAGCACATGTAGATGAACTGGTCGTGGAAAGATGGACCGTCGGCGCTTTGAACTGCCCAAGAGAGCCTATGTCGATGCCGGATATTCGCCCAATTATCACGTCACCATTGAGGATTTCGATGCCAGGTATCTCACGAGTAAACGCCTTCGAGACATCGTGAACAAGCTTGGCAGAGCGCGGATCCAGCAGACCGCTCGCCCCTATTCGACTCTGCTCATCGGTCCCGCGGCTCAGCTTTGCGCTTGATTTCTCCCCGGCCCTTGAAGACCGGGCGGCGGTGCATCGAGCTCGTCAGGATCGCGGCCGTGGCTGCGGTCGAGAGAACGCATCAGGGGTGTTACGGTCAGTCCGTGGAGAAGGATCGACAGCAGGCAGACGAGGCCCACGATCGCCCAAAGCCGCGAGGCTTCCACCACCTCGGAATGATTGATCGCATAGGCGAGATAATAGAACGATCCCACTCCGCGAATGCCGAAGAAGGCCAGCATGAGCTTTTCACGCAGCGATGCCTGTAAACCCTTCAGCGCGACCATCCCGGCGATCGGCCGGACCACGAGAATGATGGCGGCCGCCGCAAGCCAATCCTCCCAGCGGAGCGGTCGCAGCAGGCCGCCGACGATGGCGCCGCCAAAGAGGATGAGCACGACCATCATAGCCAGCCGCTCGACCTGCTCCGTGATCGCGTGCATTTTGTAGTTGAAGTCGTGATCACGGTGCGATCGGCGAAGCGCAAGCGCGGTGACGAAAACCGCGAGGAAACCGTAACAATTGAGGATCTCGGTGACGCCGTAAGACACGAAGGTCGCTGAGATCGCGATAAGACCGTCCCCGGTCCTGGCTAGCTTGGTTTCGGCGGGGACCTTGAAGGTCAGCCAGCCGAATAGCCTGCCGATGAGCCAACCCAGCCCGACGCCAGCGGCTACTTCCCAGAGCACGCTGTGAAGGACCCATTCCTGCAGCCACGGCTTGCCGCTCGCGGCCGATAGGCCAAGCGCGATCGCGAGGTTGACGAAGGGGAAGGCAAAGCCGTCGTTGAAACCGGCTTCCGACGTCAGGCCGAAGCGGACCTCGTCCTCTTCGCCGGTTCTGGGCGGGCCGACCTGTACGTCGGCGGCGAGGACCGGGTCTGTTGGGGCCAGGCTCGCGCCTAGAAGGAGCGCCGTCGTCCAGGCAAGACCAAGCGCCACACCGCCCAAGAGCGTAATAGCGCCGATGCTGAGCGGCATCGCGATTATCAAGAGCCGCCACGTCACGCCCCAACGGCGCCAGGCGAAAGGACGGTCGAGCTTCAGTCCAGCGCCCATAAGCGCGATGATGACGACGAATTCGGTGAGCCGCTCGGCGACCTGGGGGTAGACCCGCGGCATCGGGCGTAGTGCTACGTCGGTCAGCGAGAAGATGCCGGCGCCGATCGCTATGCATATCATCGGGAGCGAAAGCGGCAGGCGCTTCAAGGCCAGCGGCAGCCATGCGACGAGGGCAATGAGCAGGCCAGCGCCCGTGAGCCAGAGAATGTAGGGCTCGGGCGCAACCAATCCGAGCATGCTCAGCGGTCAGACCTGCGGTGCGGAGCGATAGTAGCTGGTGACGCGGTCCGCGTACGCCTGATCGAAATCGGGCGGATTGCTCGACCAGCTTGGGCCGCCTTCGAGCAGACGTCGGTCGAGCGTCAGCACGTAATCGTCTTCGGGAAGGCCATAGACGAGAACGTGAAACGGCACGGGATAGTAGCTTTTGTTTAGGCCAAGGAAACCGCCAAGGCTGAGCACGGCATAGACCGCTTGCCCGCTCTCCTTGTCTACCAGAAGCGATTTGACATGGCCGAGCTTATCGCCGTCGCGCGAACGGACATTGAGACCTGAGATCTCGGCCTCGGCAAGCTGTCTCGTGGCTTCCGGCATCACTCTCTCCGTTTCTCATCCCGTTTGACGAGGTCCGGACCCAGACGGGCCCGGACCTCGCGGGATCACGCACCCATCGAGTGCTTGAGCGCGCTCATCTCGTCGTGACCGGCCTTGACCGACTGCCAGGCCTCGTCGGCCGCCGTGCGGGCTGCGGGCGAGAGGTCACCTTCGGCCAGGATCGTCTCGAACTTACCCTTGAGATAATCCTCGCCACGCTCGATCTCGGAAACTATCGCCTTGTCATCGCGGCCCATGACCGTTTCCTTCAGGCTCTGAAAAACGCGATGCGCGCCGCCGAGCAGCGTGCCGTCGTCCTCAGGATTTCCGCCTGCTGCCGCTACCGCCGCTTGCAGCTTCGTCACCGCCGACTGGCGTTCGCGGGCGCGCGCGTTGAACTTGTCGGCGAGCGCTTGGTTGTCGATGTCACCGGCGGATTTCTGATAGCCGTCGATGCTATCCAAAAGAGTTGCGATCAGCGTATTGAGCGCCGTCACGTCCTTGTCGTTTGCCGTCATGGGGGTTTCCTCGCTTTTGGGGGAGCCCTTTGAACGCCGAAGAATCGCGCCCGTTCCGCAGGTGCCCGGGAAATGCGTCCAGTTGAACAGCGGACTGAGTCGCGCCTGGATGATTTGGTGACGGAGCAATCAGGCCGCAGCAGCGAACAGCTAATGCAGATGGCTTGGTCGTTTTTTTTGAATAGCCAGCAGTCATGCGAGAACCCCTGCACGAGCGGCTGTCTTGATTGGTCCTTTGGAGCCTAGCGCCGCACCGTTGGGGGGAAGATCGGTCCCCGAGACGGTGATCCCCTGCCTGAGGCAGTGATAAACGGCCCTAGCCCGCTCGAACTCCCTCGCTGTGGCCACAATCCCCCGCCGGCTGACCGATCGACTACCGTACGGACGAGCCGCCCCTCGCGAGCGGTGTGCTGTTCACTTGAAATAGCTGGCGCCATTGTATGAGGCAAATGTCTCACAGATAAGGGCGCGTCGCATCGCGCCCCAACCAAACACCCCCCCATGGCGGTGCGACTCAATAATAGAACCCTAGCAGTATCCTTCACCCCGCATTTTTCGCGGGGTTTTCTTTTTTTAGCGGGAATGGCGGTCATTCGAAAGCCGCAGTTCGCGCTCGCTGCGGCAGATCGATAGCTGGCACGGGCGGGAATGCCTCTGCAGGGGACGACACGTGCTGCTTCCGGGCCGGTAAACCGCGATCGAGTGCCGCCCATTCCGATGATTGAACTTGTTTTCGCGGAACGGCTCTATCCGAGCAGCACAATCATCGTATCCAACGGCCGAAAAGTCGGCAGTCACAGGCCGTCATTGCCTCAGACTGTCGGGTACCAAGCCGCCGTTCTCGGCAAGCTTTTCGATAACCGCGCGGTGCAGCGCGATATTCTGCTCGGCGCTGCCGTCGGTGCCGGCATCCACTCCGAGCTCATCGCCCAAATCCTTGCGCGCCGCCAGGCTGGAATCGAGATCGAGCAGTTTCAGCAGATCGACGATCGACGTCTTGTAGTTGCCCCCGTGATCACTCTTCATCGCGGCCATGGCTTCCAGGACGGCACCGACATCGACAGGCGTGTCCGCAGGTGCGGTTTCCCCAGGCGGCGGTGCGGTCGGCGTGGCTGCTGAGGTTGCTGCGCTCGGCGCGGGCGCAGGGCTCGCCGACACCGCGCTCACGGGAGCGGACTTTGCGCTGTCGTGATGGAAAATCTTGTCGAGGATATTGCCAAAGATGCTCATGTCCGCGCTCCGGAAGATGTCGTGTCGAACTCCCAACGCTCGAGCACCGCAAAAGGGCACGGAACGGGTAAGGGCTGTCGCTCGTTGAGGATTCGACAGCCGCGGGCCCCGCGGCGAGAGGAGCTTCTACGACATGAAGAACACCCTGATATTGGCCGCATCGCTTGCGACCCTCGCGCTTGGCGGCTGCGGCAAGAAGGACGAGACCCCGACCGTCGCCACCGATGGCGCGCCCGACGTAGCGGCGACCGACCCTATGGCCGGCGCAACCGCAACGCCCGCTGCGAGCCCTGCGCAGGCTTTCGTCGACGCTGCGGCCACCAGTGACATGTTCGAAATCGAAACGTCCAAGCTTGCCGCAACCAAGGCGGGCGATGCCAAAGTCAAGACCTTCGCCGAACAGATGATCAAGGCCCATACCGAATCCACCGCCAAGCTCAAGACCGCCGCATCGGCGGCCTCCCCCGCGATCTCACCGATGCCGAGCATGACTGATATTCAGCAGCGGACGCTAGCAGATCTGCAAGGCAAGTCGGGCGCCGAGTTCGACAAGGCCTATGCGGCCGCACAGGTCGACGCCCATCAGATGGCACTCGACGCGCTCAAGGCTTACGCGGCGAGCGGCGAGGTTCCCTCGCTCAAGAGCTTTGCCGGTGAACTGGGGCCGATCGTCACCGCCCACCTAAACATGGCGAAAGCGCTCTAATCCGGCGAGGCTCGGTCACGCTTTGCGCGAGCGTTGTCGGGCGAGCGTTTTGGTACAAGAGGCGTCATGCCCAGGCGCTTCGATATCGCTTTCATCGGTTCGTGTGGTTAGCCCCGCGACGGTGACGCTCATGGTGCTGCCGAGCAATGGATGCAAGCGATGAGCACGGTGCTGGCTAAGCCTGCGACGGGGGATGGCCTAATCTGCAGCGGGGACCACGGCAGCAAGGGGAATGACCGACAGCTTCCGGCGGGTGGCGGATGCCCGCCCGCTACTGTTTCGGTGTTAGCTCTCCAGCTTCTTGGCCTTGCGATCAGCCCAAGTTTTGCCAGCATCGCCGCCCCAGAGTAGCCAAGCGATGAACCCCGCCGAGGGATCGCTGTCGGAATTCCACTCGTGGGTCTTGGTGTCCCTGTCGATCGCATGGCGCGCGAAGAAGCTGCGCATCGATTTGACGTCGGCTTCAGACAGCTCGCGCCGTTCGGCGAGCTGATGCGCGCGGTCGACGCCAACCCGCGTGCCGCCGCGATCGAACTTTACGCGCAGGCGAAGACCCCGTCGCGCGGCAGACGCCATCTTGAGCGTGGGCTTGAAGCTTTGCGAAGCCATAATCAATCTCCTGTCAGACGCCGAATGGATAGGTCTCGGGCATGCCGCGAGGGTGCCCGGGTCCGAGCGGGGTCACAGCACGCGTTTCGTCGAACCAGACGAACGCATCGAACTGCTCGGACAAAATCGACTGGCTGTAGTGGCTCCAGAGCTCAGTCTCGGGCCGATAGATGACGCCGATGAAGCGTTCGAGCAGTGGCTCGCGCAGCCGTCGCCGCACGGCGGGATGGGCCTCTGCGCTCAGGTCGAGCAGAAACCGCTCGACGCCGCTGTCGTGGAACTGGCGTTCATAGCTATCCCGGCGCGAGGGGTTGACGCGTTTCAACTCCATGTCGCCGTCCCAGTCCGTCGCCGCGGCGACGGTGCCACTATGCGTCCCGAAGCCGATCAATGCGACGGCATCCCCCCAGCGCTCACGGGCGAGCTGACCGATATTGAGTTCGCCGCGGCTCATTCCCATGTCGGTATGGCGGGCGTCACCGATATGGCTGTTGTGCGCCCAGACGATCGCCTTGGCGGCTTCCCCTTTAGCTTCGAGCAGATGCGCTAGCGTTTCGAACATGTGCGTATCGCGCAGGTTCCAGCTCTCTGCGCCCCCATAGTACATTATCCGGTAATAGCGCTCCGCGGCGGCGATCAGCCGGGCATTTTGCGCCGCATCGAGGAAATCGTCGCCATCATTGGCCGCATAGTCGAGCCGCCGGCCGAGAAGTTCGCGGCACTGGTCGATCACCGCCTGCTCGCAGGCCGCGTAGCCTCGGCTGAGCGCAGCACGGCCATAGGTAGCCGGGTCACGCTGCCAGGGGGTGAGGCAGCCATAGCGTTCGCGCGCTACTTTCGCCGCGTCGGGATCGATGTCGTCGAGATAGTCGAGCACCGCCTTGATTGACCCCGACATATTGTAGATATCGAGACCGTAGAAGCCGGCCCGCTCCGCGATAGGTCGGTGCGCGTTGCGCGCGCGCAGCCACTCGGTCAGCGCCTGGATGTCGGTGTTACGCCACATCCAGGTCGGGAAGCGCTGGAACGGCAGCTCGGTCGCGACTCCGTTCTCGCGGTGCCGGACATAGCGATCGACTGCCGCGGCATCGGGCCAGTCGGCCTCGACCGCGACGATGTTGAAATCGTGATGCTCGACGAGATGGCGCGTTATAGCGGCGCGCGCGCGATAGAATTCGCTGGTGCCATGGCTCGCTTCGCCCAGCATCACCACGCGCCGGTCAGCAAAGCGATCGAACAACTGGCCAAATGCCGGATCATCGAAGTCCGGCAAGAGTTCGGCGGCTTCAGCGATCGTCTCTGGCAAGCTAAGGCTCTGCGACATGCCCGGCACATGGTTGCTCGCCGCCCGGCTGCCATCCTCGCGCCAACCCTCAGCGCCGATCAGCGGCACGAACCTCACCGCGCCGAGGCTCTCCTCGTCGAACCGGTCGCGGGCCACTCGCGTAACCTTGCAGAGCTTCTGATCGCCAGGATCGCCGACGGGCACCACAAGGATGCCACCTACCTTGAGTTGGCTCTTTAGGGCCTCAGGTACCGTGGGCCCGCCCGCCGCGACCAGGATCGCGTCGAACGGCGCGTCCTCTGGCGCGCCGCGCGTGCCGTCGCCCACCCGCACTTCGACATTGTCATAGCCGAGCCTTGCCATCCGCGCGGCCGCAAGCTTCGCGAGGCTTGAATGGCGCTCGATAGCGATCACCTGCTCGGCGATGCGGCCGAGCACCGCTGCCGCGTAGCCCGAGCCAGCCCCGACCTCGAGCACATGATCGCCCGGCTGTACTTCGGCGGCCTCGATCATGGCGGCGACGATGTAGGGCTGCGAGATAGTCTGCTCCGCCTGGATAGGCAGGGCAGAGTCCTCGTAGGAGAACACTTCGAGACCTTCACGCACGAAACGTTCGCGCGGGATTGCGCGCATGGCGTCCAGCACGCGCGAGTCCCGGATTCCGCGACCGGCAAGGTGCGTGTCGACCATGCGGTCACGCAAGGCCGAGAAGTCAGCCATGACCCTCGCCTTCAACTCACCGTGCGCAGCGCGGCCGGGCTATTGTTCGCGTATCCTCGGCCCATCATAGCGCACAAGGTGGCACCGTGGGCGGTGGTGACCAGCGTTTGGGTGCGATCACCACCGACGTCCGGGTAAAGAGCGGTCGTCTTGTCGATCGACATCAGGCGTTTCCCTGCTTGCGCCGTGTTTCCCAACCCTTCTTCGCCGCCGCCGAGCGCTTCTCGGCGCTTTGACTTGAGCCGCCCTTACGGCCTCCGTTGCGCGAGCTTTCGTGATTTTCTGCCTTGCCGCGACCCGAGCCCGATTTCTTGCCGCCGCCCGATTCCTTGTTCACCGTTGCCCAGGCCCGCCGCTCGGCTTCCTTCTTGCCGACCCCGCGGTCCTCGTAACCTTCCTCGATGTGCTCGGCCTTGCGCTTCTGCTTGTCGGTGTAGCTGGACTTGTCGCCACGAGGCATCGTGCTTCTCCGTTGCCCCCCTATTCTCTCAACGCCGAATAGGCCGCAAAAGTCTCATCGCTTTGCTCACTCCACCGCACCAACCGTTCCGGCCAGGACACTGTCGCAGGTTTTCGACGAAGCCACGCTCAGCCAGCATCGTTCTGATCACCAATAGGCCTGACCGAATGACCCGATGCCCCTCAGGGCCTTCGGCAACACCTTACTTATGCCTGATCTCACCCCAGACCATCAGCAAGCCTGCATCGGCCGATGCGCCCACCAGCCATGGCGCTAGAGCTCTGGTACCGATCCCCGCCCGATTATAATCTGCGGCGCCGCATGCCAGCAGAATTGCAATGTCGTCAGGTTCGGACTCCACCTTTCAATCTCGCGGGACCGTGCTGGAGCGTTGTCAGGACGTGCGCGGCTTGTGGGCCTTGCGGCCGCGTGAAGGAAGAGACGGGGGTATCCTTCTGGCCTCGGCCCGAGCCCGACTTGTTGCCCCCGCCGCGTTCCTTATTGACCGTCGCCCAGGCGCGGCTCTCGGCCTTCCGTCTTCGGCACGCCGCGATCCTATTAGCTTTCCTCGATGTGCGGCGCCTTGCGCTTCTGCTTGTCGGTATAGGCAGCGTTGTCGCCGCGCGGCATCATCTCCTTGCCCCCGGAAACTTACAGCATCAAGGTCGGGTTCGGAAGCGATCACTGCCACGCCCCCGCACGTCGCGATCGCATGCCTATCACCGCGATCCATCGTCAGACGACGCGCGATCGCGAGCGTCCTTGGGTTCGAGCCAACGTTTTTCGATGACGCGCAGCAGCGTCAGCATGATCACTGCAACGAGAACGGCAACCGTAACCAGAGGCCACTGTGCCGCGCCGCAGGCTATGCCGATCATCGCCGCTAGCCACATGTGCACGGCGGTGGTGAGATTATGGACCTTCACCCCGCTGGTGACGATGAGGCCCGCCGCAATGATGCCGACGAAGGCGCCGGTCCCCTCCATGATGCGTAGCGGGTCCATCCGCGATTTCTCGCCCTGCCCCAGCTGCATGTAGAGCCCGAGCACGATGACGGTCATCATCGCCGCGCTGAAACATATGATCCCATGGGTCCGCATACCCGCAGCATGACCGCGTAGCTCGCGGTCCAGCCCCAGCAGCAGGCCGAGGACGGCGGCCATTCCGAGCCGCAGCAAGATTTCCAGATCCAGCGCATGAAGCGGGACGGAAGGGTTGAGCTGCATGATCAGGCGGCCTTCGGTGTCTGGTCTATGCGCTGGAACGGCTCTTGCGCCCAATGACCGCGGCGAACATCCGGCGCAGCGGTACGTGCCTCATGACCCGCCAGGATAGGGCTTCGACTTGAGCAGACCGGCAAGGTGCGCGGCGTTGCCCGCGACCATGGCTGCCGTCTCCTTCACCTTTTTCGGCGTCTGCTTCAGGTCCTTGAAGTCGGTCGATCCCATCGCTTCGCCCACCCAATAGCAGGCCGCGACGGCCGGGATGGTCCAGCCCACGTCGTTCAGCGCCTGGAACAGCTGGGCGGACGAGAAGTGGGCGCCGTCCTCGTTGCCGACGATCGCCGCGACCGCGACCTTGCCGTAGCTCGGCATGCGGCCCTGCGCGTCGGTCTCGCTCAGAAACGCGTCCATGCGCTCGAGCACACGCTTCGCGACCGAGCCGATCTGCCCCATCCAGATCGGACCGCCGAAGATCAGGATGTCGTGCGCGAGAATCTTCTTTCGCAGGGCGGGCCAGCCGTCGCCCTCCCCCTCGTCGGAGGTGACACCCGGCTTGATGTCGAGCGCTGCGACCCTGACGGTCTCGCTGATCGCGACATCGTTATCGCCGAAAGCCTTCGCGAGGACCGCGATCATCGCATCGGTCGAGCTCTCCTCGCCGGCATCCGCCTTGAGCGTGCAATTGAGCGCGAGGGCTTTGAGCGGCATCGATCGTCTCCTTCGGTTTCGGCGGCCGCTGAGATGCGATCCGTATCGTTCCTCATGAGAACTCACCGCGCGCCGATGGGTTCTGGAAAAGATCAACGACGCGCAAATGCGCCCGTCCGATCGAAGAGCCGCGATCCAAACCGCGGCTCGTGCGTTGTCCCCTTGGCAGTGAACGCCGCCGCGTGACCGGACCGCTCCGGCATGACCCGGCGGAACCTCGAAGGACTTCTATGGACGCGCATGACGGTTTTCCAACCTCGCGCCGCACCGTGCTGGTGGGCGGCATGACCTCGGCGGCAGTCGCCACGCTCCCCGCCCAGGTAGACGCGGAAGACCGGACAGGCGGGTCGCCGCCGCCGAAGGCCCGGATTTCGCTGACGGTCAACGACCGACCCCGCGATCTCGAGGTCGACACGCGCACGACGCTGCTCGACCTGCTGCGCGAGCACCTGAGGCTGACCGGCACGAAGAAGGGCTGCGATCACGGCCAGTGCGGCGCCTGCACGGTCCTCGTGAACGGCATGCGGATCAATTCGTGCCTGTCACTCGCGGTGCAGCACGGCGGCGACGAAGTCATCACGATCGAGGGTATCGGCAATCCTGGAAAGCTGCATCCGATGCAGGCCGCCTTCGTCAAGCATGACGGCTATCAGTGCGGCTATTGCACGCCGGGCCAGATCTGCTCGGCCGTCGGGGTGATGCGCGAAATCGAGCTGGGCATTCCGAGCCACGTCCAGACCGACCTCGGCGCAAAACCTGAGATCACCGCTACCGAGATGCGCGAGCGCATGAGCGGCAACCTCTGCCGCTGCGGGGCCTACTCGAACATCCTCGATGCGATGACCGAAGTCGCGGGGATCAAGGCATGAGAGCCTTCACTTACGAAAGGGCTACTTCGCCGGCCCAGGCCGCGGCCGCCGTCGCGCGGCAGCCCGGCGCCAAGTTCCTCGCGGGCGGTACGAACCTGCTCGACTTGATGAAGCTCGAGATCGAGACCCCACGACATCTCGTCGACGTCCAGGACCTGAAGCTCGACACCATCGAGCCGACCGATACCGGCGGCCTGCGGATCGGCGCGCTCGTCACCAACACCGCCCTCGCCGCCGATCCGCGCGTGCGGCGTGATTACGGTGTCCTGACCCGCGCGATCGTCGCGGGTGCCAGCGGCCAGTTACGCAACAAGGCGACGACGGCAGGGAACCTGCTCCAACGCACGCGCTGTCCCTATTTCTACGATACCAACCAGCCCTGCAACAAGCGCAAGCCCGGCTCGGGCTGCGCCGCACTCGGCGGCTATTCGCGACAGCTGGCCGTCATCGGTACCTCGGAGCAATGCATCGCGACCTATCCGGGCGACATGGCGATTGCCCTGCGCGTGCTCGACGCCACGGTCGAGACCGTTGCCGCCGACGGCCGCACGCGACGGATCGCAATCGCCGACTTCCATCGGCTGCCCGGCGACACCCCGCAGCGCGATACCGCGCTCGAGCCCGGCGAGCTTATCACTGCGGTGACCCTGCCCAAGCCGCTCGGCGGCCGCCATGTCTACCGCAAGGTCCGCGATCGCGCGTCCTATGCCTTTGCCCTCGTTTCGGTCGCCGCGGTGATCCAGCGCGACGGCACGGGCCGTGTCGCTTTCGGCGGCGTCGCGCCCAAGCCCTGGCGCGTCGAGGCAGCCGAAGCCACGCTCCCCGAGGGTGCGCGCGGAGTCAGCGCACGCGTCTTCGCCGATGCTCGCCCGACCGAGGACAACCGGTTCAAGATCCCGCTCGCCGAGCGCACGCTCGCCGCGGTGATCGCCCAAGCGAAAGCCTGAACGATGAAATTCGACACCCCCGCCGGTACCAATCCGATCGACCGGCTCCAGGTCGTAGGCCAGCCGACCGATCGCATCGACGGCCCGCTCAAGACCACCGGCACCGCGCCCTATGCCTATGAGCGCCACGACGTCGCGCCGAACCAGGCATACGGTTACATCGTCGGCGCGGGGATCGCGAAAGGCCGCATATCGAGCATGGACACGCGCGAGGCCGAGCGGGCGCCCGGAGTGCTTGCGATCGTTACCACGCTCGAACATGCCAAGCCGCTGCCACTCGGCAAGATGAACGTCGCACACCTGTTCGGCGGTGCCGAGGTTGCACACTACCACCAGGCGATCGCCTTGGTCGTCGCCGAGACCTTCGAGCAGGCACGCGCCGCAGCCGCCCTGATCCGCACCACCTACGCCCGGTCGGATGGCCGGTTCGACCTCGGCAAGGCCGCGCTTTCCGCCCGCTACGAGCCGATCGACGACGAGGCTCCGAACCCGCAGGACGTCGAGCGCGTCGGCGACTTCGCCGCCGCTTTCGCCAAGGCACCGGTCACGATCGACCAGGCCTATACCACGCCCGGCGAGAGCCACGCGATGATGGAGCCTTTCGCGACGATCGCCGCCTGGGAGGGCGAGAAGCTGACCGTCTGGACCGCGAACCAGATGATCGCCTGGTCGAAGGCCTCTCTCGCCAAGATCCTGTCGATCAAGCCCGAGAACCTGCGGATCGATTCCCCGTTCATCGGCGGCGGCTTCGGCGGCAAGCTGTTCGTGCGCGCCGATGCCGTGCTCGCGGCGCTCGGCGCCAAGAAGGCGGGTCGCCCGGTCAAGGTCGCGATGCAGCGCCCGCTGATGATGAACAATTCCACTCACCGTCCCGCGACGATCCAGCACGTCAGGCTCGGGGCGACACGCGACGGCCGGCTGACGGCGATCCATCATTCGAGCACGAGCAGCAACCTGTCCGGCGGCGGCCCCGAGGTCGCGGTGCAACAGACCAAGCTGATCTACGCCGCAGCCAACCGCGAATACTGGCTGAAGCTCGCCGTCACCGACCTGCCCGAGGGCAATGCCATGCGCGCGCCCGGTGAGGCGCCGGGGCTGATGGTGCTCGAAATGGCCATGGACGAACTGGCCGAGAAGCTGGCCATGGATCCGGTCGAGCTGCGGATCGTCAACGACACCCTGGTCGATCCGGCCAAGCCCGAGCGCCGCTTCTCACAGCGCCATCTCGTTGAATGCCTGCGCACCGGCGCCGACCGTTTCGGCTGGTCACGCCGCCAGGCGAAGCCTGCGCAGGTCCGCGACGGCCATTGGCTCATCGGCATGGGCATGGCGGTCGGCTTCCGCAACAATCTGCTCCAGAAGTCGGCAGCGCGGATCAAGCTCGGGCGCGACGGCAAGTTGACGGTCGAGACCGACATGACCGACATCGGCACGGGCACCTACACCATCCTCGCGCAGACCGCGGCCGAGATGCTCGGTGTTCCGATCGGCGACGTCGTGGTCAAGCTCGGCGACAGCGACTTCCCCGCTTCGGCCGGCTCCGGCGGTCAGTGGGGCGCGAACAATTCGACCGCGGGGCTCTATGCGGCCTGCGTCAAGCTGCGCGAGGCCGCGGCGCAAAAGCTCGGCTTCAATGCGCGCGATGCGACCTTCGCTGACGGCCAGGTCAAGGCGGGCAACCGCTCGCTGCCGCTCGCCCAAGCGGGCCCGCTCACGGCCGAGGACGGGATCGAATACGGCACGCTCGACAAGGAGTACCAGCAGTCGACCTTCGCCGGGCATTTCGTCGAGGTCGGCGTCGACATCTATACCGGTGAGACCCGCATCCGCCGGATGCTGGCGGTCTGCGACGCGGGCCGCATCATCAATCCGAAGTCTGCGAGAAGCCAAGTGATCGGCGCGATGACCATGGGCGCAGGCGCAGCGCTGATGGAAGAGCTCGCCGTCGACAAGCGCTTCGGCTTTTTCGTCAACCACGATCTCGCGAGCTACGAAGTGCCGGTTCATGCCGACATCCCCCACCAGGAGGTGATCTTCCTCGACTATCCCGACGACAAGTCGTCGCCGATGAAAGCCAAGGGCGTGGGCGAACTCGGCATTTGCGGCGTCGGCGCGGCGATCGCCAACGCGGTCTACAACGCGACCGGCGTGCGCGTGCGCGACTATCCGATCACGCTCGACAAACACCTGGAGGAACTGCCGGCGATAGCCTGACCGGATCGAGCCAATCCGGCGTCGGTCTATTGCATGACGGCAAGAACGCGTTTGCCGCCTGGGTGCTCCTGCTTCGCACCGCGAGCCGCGCCCTCGATACCCATTACTGCAGCTGGCACGACAATTTCTCCGAGGCGCAGCTGTTCGCAAGAGATCTCTTTGCCGCCGGGCGCGGCAAGCAGATCCGCTTGCTGCTCGACGATGACGGGCATCTCTACCTCGATGCGCGGCTTAGCGCGCTTGCCGAACTCGAAAATGTCGCCTTTCGCCTGTTCAACCCATTTCCGATCCGCCGGCCCAAGGCTCTGAGCTGGCTCCTCGCCTTTCGCAAGGTTCAATCGCCGCATGCTCGCCAAGAGCCTCGCCGCGCCCGGCCTGGCTCAACACCGAAGTGGGAATCGTGATCGACAGCACCGATCTCGGCGGACGCGTGTCCGATGCCTTCAAGGTAGCGGCGGACAACAGCTAACGCCTCGCGATCAATGCTCAGCAACGGCTTAGCTGGACCGACGAACGAGATGACGGTCCGGACCCGGAGTTCTTGGAACCCGCGACCACACGCTTCGGCCGGCCTTCTCGACGGATTTCTGTCTGGTTTGCGAATCGAGCGCCACCTATAGGCCGCGACGCGAGGGTGCTATCGTAGGACCTGTGCCGCCAGCGAACGGCAGTCGGCATCGCCTGCAACGGGCCCTTGTTTGCCCGCAAGCGCCCGGCCCACGGCCTTCAGAACATTACCGAGTGATTTGACGTCTCGGGGAAGGATGATCGACGGTTCTCGGATAGAGCCCAATACCGACACGGAACCGGGCAGCCTGAGCACGGAGTTCCGCTTAGGCCCGCCGGTGAGCGTAAGGGCAATCCGTTCTTCGGGAAAAGTGACGGAGCCGGTTGCCCGGGTCTGGCTTTCGCTGGTGTCGACGATCGCAAGGGAAGCCGTCCCGACACCGCGGCGCATCTCGAGGCGGATGGCAGCGCAGCGCAACCTGGCTTGCTGGTTCTCGCCCGTGAAAAGTCCCTTGCCGACATCGAAGCCGAGAAGCCGGGCCAGCTTGGTTGGAAGAACCCCATCATGCGCGACCACGCCGATCGTGCCGTCCGATCGTCCTACGGCCTCGCGTAGGGTGCTTCCCGCACCTTCAAGGCGTAGACGACCATCGACCCCCGCATCGACGGCTCCCTCTCCCCCGGCAAGAGCATCGATGCTGCTGTCGCGTAGATCGAGGGCGATCCAGACTTTCGGCTCAGCCTGCGCCTTGCGCTGATCGACGCGGATCTCTCCGCTCAAGGTGCCCCGGTTAAGATGCAAAGTGAGCGGCTTGGCGATTAGGAATTGGTGATCCATCGTCAGAACACCTTCAACGCTCCGCAGTCCCGAGCCTCCGGCGCCGATGATGTTGTCGATACGAACCGCAATACGGCCGTCGGTATTCTTGATCTTGCCTATGTTGATGCGAGTGGCGGGAACAATCTTGGGACCTTCGGCACGGACGAGCGCCGCGGCTTTCGCCTGCCCGGCGTCGGTCGAGAGATCCGCAAAGTCCAGGCGCACGAAACGCAGGTCGCCGTCGAGCTTCGATCGGCCGCTGCTCTTGTCGACGGTCAGGTTGCCGGCGAGCTGGCTTTTGCCGATCGTGCCCGCCAATTCCCGGATGGTCCAGCGCTTGTTCCGGTGGCTCACGTTGGCGGTGACGTTGACGGGCTGCGTCCCGAAAAGGCCCGCCTCCACTACCCGATCGACGAGCTTCAGATCGTTCGCGCGCGCCGACATACGCAAGGTCATGTCGGAGGTGTTGAACGGCCCCGTGGTCGATCCCGAGGCGCGCATATCGATCGCAGGGCCGACGATACTCACTTCGAACGGCCAGGCTTCATGTTTCGCCCTGATCGGCCCCTTCAGTGATAGCGCCACGGGATTTCCTTCGATCTCGCCGTGGCCGGTCGCCTGCAGTCCGCGGCGCGGGTCGATCGTGATGGCGAGCGACATCGAGCGCTTCTGCAAAGCGTCGCGATAGTGCACATGGGCATCGACGCGGTCGATCGCCGACAGAGAAATCCCCTCGCCCTGCCCACGATCCGCAGAATCTCCATCGCGCCAGTTTACGCGCCGGTTCGCGTCGCGCACGAAGTCCAGCCTTACGCCCTGGGCAGATAGAAGTTCAGCATTCACCTTTCCCACGATGACGGGAAGGATGGCAATCCGGATCCGGAGAGTATCAATTGACGCAAGCTTGCCCGGCCCCGCCCATTTCGCCTGCGGTACCTCCAATCCGCTGACCTGAAAGACCGGAGCGAACGAGAAGGCGCTCTCCCGGCTTACAGAGCCTATGGTGACGGGCCTGCCGATGCGATCGCTCAGCTCACGCTCGGCGATGCCTTTCACCCACTCGGCCGGGAAGGCGGCGAGGCCTATGAACAAGGTACCGAATACGACGACGCAGATTCCTATCGCGACTTTCGCGCGCCGCCCGATGTTGGTCATCGCGTGAAAATGCCCGGACGATCGGAACGTTCCTGAGCAAAGACGATATAACCTGGTATTGAGAAGCGGAACGACCACCCTGAACGATCGGGGGTTCCACGACCAAACGCCGGTATAAGTGTGACGCACTCTTCGCGAAATCGTCAAAATTGTAGGTCAGGCCGCTCACCGGATTGATCGAGAAGCGGGCCGCAGGCTCGATCACTCCAGTGCACCAGCGCCCGTGGGCGACCCGGTTGGACTTTAGGCACGGCTTGGGGTTGATCGTAAACGCCGAGCTCGTGGCAACGATCGCTTTATCGAGTTCGCCGGGCAGAATTCGCAATCGATGGTGTCGTCTTCAGCGTCGTGCACCTCTGCCGGTGTCGCGCTAGGATGACAGCGTGATCCGGCGTCGAACCGTGCTAGAACGCAGCATCAGCGTCCGCCCGCGCGGGAAAAAGAAACCCGAGACGGACGCGACCTCGACCCGACGCCCGGAAGCGTCGAGCTAATCCAGCATAATCGCACAACCGTTGCCGATACGACGCCGAGTGCCTTGGCATCGGCGCACTGTAAGGCGGGCACACGGTGCTTGATACGAAACCGGTTGCGCCCCCGGCCGCCATCGCGCTTTGCCGGCAAACGCGATGGAGATCGTCTGTGGCCTGATCGTCGAGCGCGCTGACGAATTCATCCGATTGCGCGAAGCGCGCCGCGACGAGGTCTATTTCCACCTTTGCCTAGACTGCAGCAGGCAGCGAATGCCGGTGGGGCAGACCTGTGGCGAGGGCTTCGAGCCGGAGCTTGCGAGCGGCCTGCCGGATTACCCAGCCGGACTCGCCGCTGGAGGATCTTGCTTGAACAGCCTTTCTGCCCCTCTGCATAGCTCGGCTTCAAAATCACAACTTCGCAAGCTGGCGCATGTTTCGATCTGGGGCTCTCGATTGCTAAACTAGCAAGCGCACGATCACCGTCATTTCAGCTTGGGAAGCAGTTCGTTCTCGGCGAACTGAAGGAACCCCGCCTGGTCGGGTCCGATACCCAGCAAGGCGATATGGTCGAAACCTGCATCAATGTATTTGCCGATCGCCTTGAGGTGCATTTCAGGATCGGGACCGGCAGGGATTGTCTCAGCCAGGTCTTCCTCGCGCACGTACTTTGTCGCGGCCTCGAAGCCTTCGACCGAGGGCAGCTCGGAATTCACCTTCCAGCCCAGTGCAGAAAAGGCGAAGCGGTCCTTAGCAAGCTTCCGACCTTCCTCCTCGCTCGGCGCATAGGCCAACGAAACTTCGCCGTATATCGGTCCTTTCTTGGTGAAGCTTTGAACCAGCTCCTTGTTCGGCTCGGTTGCCATGATCCCGTCGCCATGTTGGTGTGCCAGGGCGACCGACTTTCCCCCACTCACACCGACGATTACCGGGATTGGCTTTTTCGGCAGGTCGAAAAGCTCGGCGTGGTCGAGCACGAAATAGTCACCTTCATAGGCGCGGGCTCCCCCGTCCCAGAGCTCGCGGAAAATTTCGATCGCCTCGCCCAGCATAGCGTGGCGCTCGGCGACCGATGGCCAGGGCTGCCCGCCGACATGCTCGTTGAGCCGTTCGCCGGCGCCGACCGCAAGAGTAAAGCGGTCCTCGCTCATCACAGCGATCGTCGCAGCCGCCTGGGCGATTATCGCCGGGTGATAGCGAATGATCGGACATGTAAGACCGGTGGCTATGCCAATTGTCTTCGTCGCGTGGGCGATTGCCCCCAACACGCTCCAAGCGAAAGGTGCGTGGCCTTGCGCGCGAACCCAAGGGTGGAAGTGATCGGAAATGCCGACGAAGTCGAAACCCGCCTTCTCCGCAGCAACCGCATTGTCGACCAGCGCCGAAGGGCCATGCTCCTCGGTCATCAACTTGTACCCGAACTTCGCCATTTCGATCTCCTCTGCCCCCTTGAAATCAAGGCGGCAGAAGATCGTTCCCTCCGTTAGGACGAGGATGACCGCCCTCGGAAGCCCCGAACATCATCTTTGCGCACGTGATACCCAGACCATAGGCTCCGCCCCACTTGGCATCGATGCCGGTGGTCAGGCCGTAGGTCTCGCCGCGCGCCCAGTCGCGCTGCAGTTCGAGCAGGTACTGGAGCGAGGTGATCGGCCGGGCGCCCGCCTGGATCATCCGCTCGACCGCCCGCTCGTGGGCTTCCTCGGAGATGTCGCCGCTGGCGTCGGTGATGACGTAGACCTCGAAGCCCTGTTCGATCGCCGAGAGTACGGGACCGACCATGCAGACCGAGGTCCACAGGCCGGCGAAGACCAGTCGGTCCTGGCCGATGCGGTTCACTTCCTCGATCACCGCGGTGTCTTCCCAGGGGTTCATCGAGGTACGATCGAGCAGCGGCTGGCCCGGAAAGGCATCGGTGATCTCGGCGAACATCGGACCCGAGAAGCTCTTCTCGGCGACCGTGGCGGGGATCGTCGGGACCGCGAAACCGGCGGCAGCGTTCGACACGAGCGCGGCATTGTTGCGCAGCAGTTCGGGCGCGATCGACCTCGTGGCGAAGGCCATCTGCGGCTGGAAGTCGATGAGGACGAGCGCGTGGTTCGTCGGCGAAAGCAGGCCCTTGGCGGGGGTCGGGGTAGCGGTGATGGGCATCGTGTGAACTCCTTCCTGATCTTGCGAAGCCCGATGCGCTCGTCTTGGGACGAGGTTTAGGGCGAGGCCACTTGGCTAAACAGTCAGATAAATCTAAGCGACTGTTCAGAAATTCAGAACAAATGCCTATATTGCCCGATCCACTTGGCCACTATTGGCTTGAATTTCAGAAAACTGCGGAAGCGAGCAGCGATCACTTCGACAAGCGCCTCGAGGGGCAAAACGACGGGCAAGTAGCAGGTGCGCCGACGGCTTTCAGGCCCCGGTCAACGGCCGATGGGGCTTGGCCAGGCATGCGGTTTTCATCGTCACCCAGGCGAACGTCATTGCACGAGCCATTCGTGGCCGCGTCTTCAAGGAACCGCGGGAAATGTGCTCGGCGACCTGCCTTTCGGCTCGGCCGTACGGCGACGTGCTAGGTAAACTTCACGTATTAATACATATGCTGCTTCGCTCGACTGCTGCGTTTTTGGTAAGGGCGCGCCGCAGGTGAGCGGGGGGCCGATCGCCTGACTGTGCGAATTTCGCCATGGAGGCGTGGGATGAAGGGCTTTGTGCTGCGCAGGCTGCAGCCGCATGCGGGTGTGATCAAGCAGAGGTATGCCGAGGGCGAATCATTCGCCGATCTGGCCGAGCATTTCGATTGTGGCTGGGGAACGATCCGTCGTTTCCTGATCAGCCACGACGTGCCGCTGCGTCAGGAGCCGCGCAAGCGCAAGCTCGACGCCGTGGGCCCCGACGTGCTGGCGGCGTTTCGCGGCGGTACCGACATCAGCCTGATCGCGGCGCGCTACGAAGTGCAGTTGCAGACCGTGCGCAACTATCTGGTCGAACGCGGGGCACTGGTCGCGGCCAATTTCGGCCGAGGATCTCGACGCGGCCTAATCCGCGTCGTTGCCTAGTCTGCGTCGCCCAGCGTTCCATGCTGGCGCGAATCGCGCATGGTCACCGCGGTGACCAGCGCCAGCGCGCTCATGCCTGCCGCATACCAGTAGAACAGGCTCTCGCTGCCCGCCGCCTTGAAGGCGAGCGCGACATATTCGGCCGAGCCGCCGAACACCGCATTGGCCACGGCATAGGAAAAGCCGACGCCGAGTGCGCGCACCTCGATCGGGAACAGCTCGGCTTTGAACAGGCCCGAGATCGAGGTGTAGAAGGACTGGATCAGCATCGCCGCCGTGATAGGCGCTGAGGCCCGTCATGGTGTTGCTGACCCAGGAAAGGCGCTCGAACATGACTTCGAGCGCCTCCCGTCAGTCTCTGTTGAGGGGGTGAACCATAGGGCGGATCGCCAGGGCGTCTCCAACCTAGGTTAACCGTGCGAACAAAAGCCTCCACCGCCGAGATTGTGGATGCGGTGTCAAAAAGAAGCCCCCGCCAAAGCGGGGGCAAGTCTATCGGGAGAGACCGCGCGAGCGGGTGAGCGTGGAGTGGGTCGCGGTCAACGAATCCACTACGCTGCTCGCAGCGGATTGGTTCCACCTGATCAAACAAGTCTTCTAAATTGCCCACGCGGGTCCTGTCGGAGCGCGACCGTGTTCAGTCCTGACCAAGCTCGCACTTAGCGCATGCCTGAGGGGATAGCAGGCTCCTAGGCATTTTCGGGTTCGGTTTCTTCGTCTCCGCTTGGCGGCAAGCTCGGTCAGACGAGAGCGTTCAGCCCGCCCAGTCGCATCGCACCCGCTACTGATCAGCGAGGAAGAGAGGTCGGCGGCATCGCTCTTGCGTTTGGCTACGACTGGAGCGAGCGCGATAGCGGCGAGCTGGGTTTGACGCCTCTCGGCGATCGCTTCAGGCATGAAAATGAAGTGCAGATCCATGCCTCCGTCGGCGGCGGCGGCTCTGTTCTGAAACGCGGCGTCGGGAGCGGCAGACCTTCCTCTGCGGTCAGAGGCATCCTGATCGACCTCGCCCGCGCCTTTGCGTGACTTTCAAAGTCGCCGTGCCGCTTATCCGCCCGCGATATGCGATGCTGGCACAGGAATCCCGGGAAAGAATTTAGTCTGGTCGGAGCTTTCTGACCCAGCACAGTGTTTGCCGAGCCTCAAGTCCGGTCCCCACCATAATGAAAGGAGCCCCGGGTGATGGCTCGGGGCTCCTGTGTCCATCCACGCGAGCTTCCCCGTCCTGGCGAACTACAATCCAACGTCGGATTCGGTGCTGGAGTTCCCGCACGTGCGAGGAAATTCACGTGCAGACAACCGATGAGCGGTCGAGGCCAACCGACTGAATGGGGGCATACGAGGAGTTAGTGGATGCAGAGCCTGGCATGCCGCCCCTGCCGCTCGAACTGGTGTCTTCCCCGATAGTTACACTCGCAAGCTCGACATGCTCGTAGGCGGTCCACCTGCTGGTCAAGGTCGGGCGTTAGCTGAGCGCCCACAATCGCGCGAGCGTGGAACCGCCCCTTCGCATTTCGGTTGACGGTGAAAAACATATCTCAAAGGAATGACAGTGCACCGCGAACACAGTAAAGTGCCAGAGCAAGCGGATAGCGAATTGAGCGACTTCTTCGAGCTGTGGCGCGAATTCACGAACGGGCCATTGTCGCAGGCATCCGACTTTCCTGCTGCATGTCCTATGCGAACGCTCGGGCTGCCGAGGCACCGTGACGACCGTTGGGGCGTTTCAAGATCCTAGTAATGACGCAGGCTGAGACTTAGGAAATCCGCGCGCCACCCGTACTTCAATGAGGTTGAAAAGGTCCTGACGCCGTCGGAGGATTGTCCGACCTCGGGGCCGACCGAGCCATGCGGGAAGGCATGTCCACGATAAAGTCGCCGCCGTGAGCCACCAAACCAACAGCCCATCGCCTGCACGCTTCAACCCAACTGTTACCGGAAGCGTTGCACGGTGCTGACAGCGCCACCTTAACATAAGTTCGTGCGTCGGTGAAAAATCACGCTCAACATGATCAATTCCTCGACGGGAAATCTCCGATGAGAAATCGCTGAATTCCTGGCCGAAATCCACCTCGCGGGGGGGAATTGCGAAATGCAGGAGGAAGGAGACAATGGCCACCCAACCCGGATTCAAGCCCGACACGATTGAACCACAATCGCCTCCCGAAACGCCGGCTCACCCGGCCGTAGAGCCTGGCTTCGAGCCCGTTTCGCCAGTCGAGGCGCCCCCGGTTGCACCGGATCAGGACAAGCCCGATCCTGGCCCGGATGAAACGCCGCCCCCTTGTTAATGCCTCGTTCCGCTTATAAAGAAGGGCGGAATTCGGGAGGCCCAACCCCGGGGCTCGTCGCTGAGCTCATTTTAGGTAGTTGGATGACACCATTTTCACGCTCCCAGGAGCTCGTGCGCAACATTCTGGCTTTGTCTGGTGTCGAAATCTCGGCGGAGCTGGCGGAGCAGCTCGTTCGGGCGGTTCTCACCGCACATCGAGAGGCAACGATCTCCATGTTGGAGGCCGGCCTGTCGTCCGCCGAGCGAGAAGCCCAACGCCTTAAGCTATCCGCCTGCCAGGGAATCTGGCGCGCCATGCTGAATGCTGCCCTGGACGAGACATGAATTTCGAGAATCCCGTCGAGCGAGCCTTTGAAATCGCGCGGTAGGGAAGCTGCGTCAGCGTGACGGAGATAAAGTCGCAGCTGAAACGAGAAGGATACCTGCGCATCGAGGAGCATTTCGACAGCCGAAGCCTGCGCCGACAGCTCCTTGCTTCGATTGGGCAGCGCCTCGCAGGTCATGAGGATGGCGCCGTGGACTGATTGAAACCCGCCTATACTGAAGGATTTCAACCTCGTATCGATCGTCTCGATCGCCGTCGCCACCGAGGCGGCGATCACCTTGCCCACCTCGTCGAAAGCTCGCTGGGACACGGGAGCCACTCTTTGCTGACATCAGCCAGGCATTCCGGTTCGCAGGTCTTGCCCCAACTTTCGATCGGCCGGAACCATACGAATGCTGGCATCCCCACCAGAGGCCCGAAACCGACGAGATGAGCAACTACAAGCCGGCAAACCTCGTTGGGCAGGCATTGCCAGAAAGCTACCCGAACATGCGCAACGAAATCGCCAGATCTGGCATCTGAGAAAATCGACCGCACGATCTTTTGAAGACATCGGCCGTGAATTCGGGATTTCGGAATCTTGGGCGAGATCGATCTTCGAGCGAGAGGATCGCCGCGTGGTTGCTCGTGCGGCACGGCAAGAAACCAGCAAAACTTCCGGCTGATCGGCAGCACGATGGCCGCGCGGAAGCGCCCCTCACCTTGCCGAAGGACGGAACAAAGGCTGACGCCTTCGGTTATCTCGTGATCAGGCCGCCTGGCACAAGTCCCATGGTGCTCTCAACTTGCACCGGGACCGTTTTTGAAGGGGAACGACATGAGCTTCCGGAAAATTGTATTTGCAGCCTCTATCGCTGCTCTCAGCCTCGGCCTCGCAGCTTGCGACAGCAAGAAGGAAAATGCCGCGGAAGATCAGGCTGAAGCAGTACGCGCGTCAGCCGAAGCGACCGCAGACGCGATGGAAGCGACTGCGGACAACAAGGACCCCGTGACCGATGGAAAGGATTCTGCGGCCGAGAACGCGCAGGAGGACAAGGCCGCAGCGGTTCGCGCGTCTGGCGAGGCTAAGGCAGACGCGATGGAAGACAAAGCCGATAAGGCCCACTAATTCACCCAGCGAGTGGACGGAAGGGCGGCTTCGGCCGCCCTTTTTGCTGCTTTCGCCGGCAACACCGCGGGTGGATCTTCGCCCAAATGGCGGGCACACCCTGAATCGAATTGGCAGGACAAGACGCCGGCGATGTCGATCGATCGAGAAATAACACCATCCGGTAAGGATGATGTCCTCCACATTAGCCATGACCATGGCCGCTATTTGGAAGAGCCGGCCGCGCCCCGCGAAGCCGTCCTTGTCGTCAACGCTCATTCCCGAAGGGGTGAGAAGTTGTTCAAACTGGCCCACGACAAGATTGTCGCCGCGGGTATCACATTGACGCAGGCGTGTGCCGTCGACGATCCCGACGACCTCATTCCCACCGTTCGGCGCGCAATCGTCGATGGCGCGCCCATGGTCATCGTTGGCGGCGGCGACGGCTCGCTTTCCAGCACCATCGACGAGTTCGTCGGCAGGCAGAGCGTGTTCGCGCTGCTTCCTCTCGGTACGGCCAACAGCTTCGCGCGCACCCTGGGAATTCCTCTCGACCTCGACGGTGCCGTCCATACCATCGCAAGCGGAAAATGCCGGCGTCTCGACCTCGGCGTGATCAACGGTGACTACTTTGCGAATGCAGCGGCGCTGGGTCTCTCCCCGCTGATCGGCAATACGGTGCCGCGCAAGCTCAAGCGCTATCTCGGGCGCCTCGCTTATCTGGTATGGGGAATTTGGTGCCTCACACATTTTCGCCCTTTCCGGCTGCATGTGGGCGAGGGAGACGAGCAACGATCTTTCTGGGCCACCGAAGTGCGGGTGTTCAACGGCCGGTTCCATGGCGGCGTGGAGATGCTCGAAGACGAGGCGCTCGATGATGGAAAGATTGTCGTTCAGGCGGTGACCGGTCGCAGCGTCTGGCGCCTCGGCTGGGACTGGTTGCTTCGCTTTTTCAAGCTGTCTCGCCGCGCCGAAGCGGTGCACGAGTTTCGCGGCAGCAGAATCGTTCTGGACACAAGGCCGTGTCTCAATATTTCCATAGATGGGGAAGTCGTAACGAAGACACCCGCCGTGATCGAAAGCGCCCACCGTGTGATCAGCGTGGTCGTCCCCAGTTCGCCAGTCATGTGAAAGAATTTGCCAGTCGGAATGCTTCGAACTTACCGCCGGGGAATGCGCCATTGTGGGCGGGAGGCCGGAGCTTGCCAGCTCAGTTCGCCATCCAGGAACGCGCGAGCGCATTGAAGGGCGTTTTTGCCGAGCGGCCGCGCGGCCGTTACGAGGCGCATCGCAGTCAGTACCGCTCACGCCGCTCGTGGGCCTCACGGTAGTGCTGGCTGCGAGTTGTCCTTAGCCCCTGAAAGCCGGCACGATCTATTGCCCTTTGCCAGGCGACGAGCTCTTCCAGCGTGAGCGCATATCGCTCGCAGGCCTCGTCGGTGCTAAGCAGGCCCCCATTCACGGCTGCCACGACTTCCGCCTTGCGGCGAACGACCCAACGGGTCGTCGCTGGATCGGGCAGAGTGTCGAGCGTGAGCAATTCTCCTAAAGGGCCTATGACCGCGGCGGGGCGGACTGAACCGATGGTGCTCATGACTACTTCCTCCCGCCTGAAGATATGCATCGTTGGAAGCACGCGCCAATAAGGTCGGCAGGTTAAGGCAGCGTGCACACGCGACGCGGGATGCGATGAGCCGTGCCTGGTTAACGGCCCTTCACCATCAATCTCAGAGCGAAGTTTACCACGTCTGACTTAGCACTGCCCCACGGGTGGTGGATCGGGTTGACACAATTTCAGGAAGATAGAGTGGGTCTGATCGGCCTTGGCGTGACCTATTTTGCGGTCGCGGCGATCACGATCAATTTCAGCCTGTACCATGGCGGCGTGGCGCTCGTCTGGGTCGCGACGGCGGTCCTTGTCGCGCATCTCGTGAACCGGCCACGCTCATACTGGCCCAAGGCCGCGCTCGTCTGCGCTGTCCTCGGCGCCGCCGCGACAACGATGTTCGGTCTGGGCTTCAAGGCCGCCGTTCCTTTTGCCTTGATCAACGTCGTTGAAGCTGTGGGGGCCGCAGCCCTTCTCCGCCGACTTCATCCAGGGCAATCTCGCTTTGAATCGCTGCGCGAGATCGCGATCTTCATCGGGGTGGCGGGAGTGGTCATGCCGGCGGTTTGCGGTTTGTCCGCAGGCATGGTCATCCACTGGCTGATGGACGGATCGTTTTTTTGGGAAACTGGCGCGATTTCTTCACCGGACACGCCCTGGGTGCCATAGCCTTCACGCCGCTGTTCATGCTGATCTCGAGCGGAAGTTTGGGGGCTTGGGCCTCTGCCGCCGATCGACGCGAATGGTTGGGGGCGAGCACCTGTTTCGCCGCCATCATTGTCGCGACACTGGCAGCATTTCTACAAAGCACAGTACCACTTCTATTCCTGCCCTCGCTGCCCACCGTTATAGCGGTCTTCCGGATCGGCCGGCTCGGGGCAGCCCTCGGAACGGCCTTGATCGCCGTGATCGCCATTGCGTGCACGATGGGCGGCTATGGCCCGATCGACGCGATGGAGGCGGACCGGGGTGTAAAAGCTCAATTCCTCCAAGCCTACCTTGCCTGCGTCGTGCTGACGGCACTGCCCACGGCCGCAGAGCTGAAACAGCGCAAGACATCCTTCGCCGAGCTGCAAAGCACCTCGACGGTCGCACGGCTCGTGCTGGATCGTTCCGGCGACGTCATCATGCACCTGGCCATCGATGGTTTGATCCAGTTCGTTTCTCCATCGGTGCGTGCGATCGCTGGCTATGAACCGGAAGACCTCATGGGCCGAAGGCCGCACGATTTTATCCACAACGAGGATATCGAGGAGGTTATTCGAATTCATCGTCGGGCGCTGACCAATCCGAATGACACCCTGATCGTTGAATACCGCGCGCAGCGCGCGAACGGCGATTGGGCCTGGTACGAAGTCCATACCCGAGCAACGCTGGGCGAAAACGGCGCATCGACCGGCGTCATCAACATCAGCCATGACATAACCTCGCGCAAACGAGCTGAGAGCCGCCTTGTTAAGGAAGCGCAGACGGATCCGCTCACCGGTTTGCTAAATCGCCGTGCGCTCGACCTCGCGCTTGAAGAGCGGAGCGCCGCCCGATCGCCCTTCTCCATTGCGCTATTCGACCTCGATCACTTCAAGGCGGTGAACGACACCTATGGCCACGATACGGGCGATCTGGTGCTCAGGAGCTTCGCCGAGCACCTTAGCAATGCCTTTCGGAAGAGCGACATAGTGGCTCGCCTGGGCGGCGAGGAATTCATCGTCGTTCTCGATGACACAAATTCTGCCGAAGCCCGGGAAATCTGCGAGCGCCTGCGCGAGGACTTTGCGAGCAAGTCCCTTCGGGCAGAGGACGGGCGCTGCGTGCGCGTCACTGTCAGTGGCGGCATTGCCTCATGGCGCGACGAGAGCGATCTATGGCAGCTCGTCGCTGAAGCCGATGCTGCGCTTTATCAGGCCAAACATCAGGGACGAAACAGGCTAGCGCTGGCGGCATGAGCCGAAGGTTGCGCAGGCTGAACATGGTATTGTTCCAGCCAGCACTGATCAGCCATCTCCGGGCGGTCTGAAAGCTGCAAGCCCATAACAACCCGCTTGCCCACTTTGGGGCCGCACAGCTCCCTCAACTTCATCGGCTCACTGTGCCTCAAGCGTCCGGCCACAGCTTGGCTGTCCTCGCCAATCTCGATGATAATCAAGGCTTGGTGCTTTGGGTATCGTTCGAATTGCCCTCCGAACCTGGTGAGCCGCTTGCTGAACTCATCGCCCCGGCGCGTGCGGCCGTGGCCGGTTCTTGCCCACCAGCAGCGCCCTGACCTTCGCTAGCGCCGGCCGCCCCCTTTGGCCCTGTCGAACTTGTAAGAGTTCCCGGTGAGGCCTGACCCGCTTCGGTGCCTGCGGTCACAGGATAGACGCCGCCGCCCTCCATGGCAGCATCGCTGCCAGTCTGATCTGGGTTCGGATCATTGGTTGCCGCCGAGTTGCATCCTGCCAGCCCCAAAGAAAGACAGGCTAAGCCCATCGTCATCGTCAACTTTGTCATAGTCGTCTGTCCCTAGATTTTTGGCGAAACCCTGCCGCGCGCTGTGACGGGCACCTTCTGGTAACGGCCGACTGTTCCAACGGTTGCAGAAATCGACCTAGGCCAGGTCTTCACGGCGGGACGGCCGACAACGAGACAATTCAGCCATCCGCGCAATAAATTGCGCAGCGAGTTTACTCGGTGAGCAATCGCTCAGAGATGCAGCGCCTTGCGCTTCTACTTGTTGTAATAGCTACTCTTGTCGCCACGGGGCATGAGGTCGGTCCCTGCAAAATGGGGATGCGGGATCAACCAGCCTCGCCAGCCGATGGTCCCCGTCGCGCAAGGTCCTCGCCCATGTGTATCTCCCGCTGAGGAAACCCGACCGTGACAAATCAATGACCGCGCTCAGGCGCGGAAAGATGGCACCTAATGCTCAGAAGATCGGCGTTTGCGCCGAAACTGATTGTAGCCGCCGCACGGTATCTAACGGGAACGCATACGAAGCCGAGGCGTTGCTCGGCCGCAATGAAAGCAACGCTGCCAGGATCGATGCTCTTCGCGCTCGCGCTGCTCCAGGGCTGCTCGGCCTACCCGCGCGATATCGAAGGAACGAGCGAGCGGATCGCGCAGAGCCACGAGCTACACGTCGGCTACGGCAAGCTCGCACCGCCGCTGCGCGCGCGGGCTGAGCGCTTCGTCCAGGCCGTGGCTGCGACTTGCGACGCCCGCGTAGTCGCCGAGGATGGCCAGTCGAACGAGGCTATGTTCGCACTCCTCGATGACAACAAACTCGACCTCGTCATGACCGAGGTAGCCGCCGACAGTCCGTGGCTGAGCGAAGTCGCGGTCATCGAGCCGCTGGCGCGGCGCCAAATCGGGAATCGTGAGCTGGGTCTCAGTGCGGTTGCTCGCAACGGCGAGAACCGCTGGATCGTGCGGCTTGAAAGTCAGGTCCGCGCCGGAGGCGGCGCATGACCGAAGCGATCGGCCATCCTGCGCAGATCGAACAAGACATCCGTGCCGTCCGCCGACTGGAATGGTGGAACATCGCCTGGTCGGTTTCGATCGTGACCGTGATGGGATTGGCCATGGGATCGAGCCAGGCGATGAAGACGGCTTGGGTGGAAGACACGCTGGGATTGGTCCCGCCGATCGTGATTCTTATCGCCACCAGCTACGAGGCCCGCTCGGCCGACGCGCGTTTCCACTATGGCTATGACCGGGTCAACAGCCTCGGCTTCCTGGTGGCGGCGGTCGCCCTTGGGGGCGTGGGTCTTTTTCTCCTGCGGGATTCGGTTGTCGCGCTTTGGGAGCAGGAGCACGTCACGGTGGGCTCGGTGCGGATGCTTGGGCACGACATCTGGCTCGGCTGGTTCATGCTCGCCGCCCAGGCCTATGCGACCATACCACCGCTGATCATCGGCCGGCGCGAGCTGCCGCTGGCCGAGAGACTGCGAGACAAGCTGGTCCATACCGATGCGTTGATGAACAAGGCAAACTGGCAGACTGGCGTTGCCGGTCTGCTGGGCGTCGGCGGACTGGGTTTCGGTCTTTGGTGGGCAGATCCGATCGCGGCCATCGCGATTTCCGGCTCGATCGTCTGGGATGCGTGGAACGCGCTGAAAATTGCCACGGCCGAACTGGTCGACGGCATTCCGCGCGAACTCGGTAATTCGAAGCTGTCTCCCGAGGCGCAGGCGCTGGCACGCGCGCTCGAGGAGCAGTTCCCCCTGGCCGAAAAGGTTCTGTTGCGCGAGACCGGACGCTACATTCGGGCCGAAGTGGTTGGTGTCCGGCCGCCCGAGGACTTCGCGCTCGATAACCTCGATGTCGCAGGCTGCGATCGTTGGCGGATCGACAGTGTCTCGTTTCGACCTACTGCGAACCGCACCGCACCCTCGGAATAGCGAGCATCCTAGCCAGACGCTGTTCCCCGCTGATTTCTCTGTCTGATTAAGTCGCCCCAGTCGGACAGGAGGTCTTATGACGGTTGTGAAAGGAACCAAATCAGGATCGCTCCGAACGCGTCTGACTCATGTTTTTTCGGGCGCGGCTTCTTCAAGCACTCGAAAAGCGCAGGGCCGCCGGCGAGGTCCTATCCGACCTTTGAAGCGAAATTCGTGACGATCGCGACCTAAGTGTGAACGAGGTCAACGCGGGCCTGCCCGTCTTGCTGCGCTGGCTAGCCCAGTGGCGCGGGATGTCGTGAGCCTCCAGGAAGGCTCCAGAAAAGTGTTCCCGAAGAACCCCATTCGCGGTCTTGGCCACCATGCTATCTGGCAGGAGCACAAAAAGCCGGACGACAGAGGCAGCCCTGCCAGCAACGAGCATGCCGCCCCCGTCAGTCGGAAAATCTACGGCTTCAGCGCAATCAATCTCTGCACGAGCAGTGATAAGACCCAGGCTGCAGTACGGCAACCGTGCACGACGCTGGCGGCCTAGCGGGCGTTGCCGTTCGTGCCGACCCGCGTCGCTGAAAATCAGTCGTCAGTCAGGCCAAAGCCGATCTTCAGCATGACCTGGTATCGATCGATCCTGCCGCCGTCGAGCGCCCCCCGAATCTCGGTAACGTGGAACCACTGGAGGTTGTCCACTGTCTTGCTGGCACGTTGGATCGCCCCAGAGATAGCGTCCTCGATGCTTTCGTCCGACGTGCCGATGACCTCGATTACCTTGGCTACATCGTTCATTTCATCCTCCTGATTGTGGCGTCAAAGTCCAACGGTTCCCTTACCCTTCGCGCTGAACGCTCATTTCCAGAGATGGGCGCGGTAGCGCTCGAAACAGCGTGCGCCGCAAAGAAGCCGCATGAGCGCGCCCTCCGCAATTGCGACGGCGCGGCGCGGATCTTCGGCCACGAGCGGCTTGAGCGCGTGCTCGTTCCAATCCTCGCTGTGCTTGACATCGAGCACTGCATGGAGATCGAAATAGCGCCGCTCCTTGTCGGTGAGACCGATGCGACGAAGCCCTTTCGCGACCATCGCCGAGCGATCGGGAGCTGTAAGCTCTATGACTCCAAGCGCGCCAACCGAATGCCAGGCATAGTGGCGATTGGTTGCCATGGCCGTCATGGCATTTGCCAGGGCAAGGCTTTCCCAAACGGTCGATGCGATGCTCGGCGTTACGTCAAGAGTACGGGCGAGGTCCGCAAGCATGGGGCCATGCATGCCGCGCGGGTTGCCGCGCCCCATCTCATCCCAGTAGTTGCGGGCAAATTCGAGTTTTGCTGCAGCCGGCATTTGGATCTGCGTATAGGCCACCAGATCATCAAAACCCGCTTCGCCCGCTGCCTCTTGCTCGAAGAACCATCGAAGCTGCTCGCGGCTCGCTTCTTTTGCCAGCCAGGGAAACAGAGGGTCGCCCTGGCCATGACCGGTATGCTTCAAGGCCTCGAACCAAGCGATAAAGTCATTTGCATCTCGCGGCGCGGATGACGCTTCATGGCTCACGACGGTGCGAAGTTCCTCGAGGAAGGCGGCCTCGAGCCGCCGCATGCGCAGGTCACGCTCGAAAAGCAGGTCACTGGCTTCATGCGGAAATTGCGGAGCGAGACGCTCGCGGTTCCAATGCGCGAGACCTCTTTGAAAGCTGTCGGTGAGAAATTGAGAGGACTGTGGGCTCGGTATAGAAGGTGCTGTTGCCATGATGGCCCAACCCCGGACCCCTGCGCCGAGTTCCCAACAAGGGAACGCAAACTGACCCTCAGTATTTTGATTAACCTAAGTTATATTGATTACCCACCGCATAGACCTGACGGGCGATCATCGCCATTGGGTCAATTGATCGTGAAAACCGAACGTCAGCTCCATCACCGGCTGGCGAAGAATGGATGTTCTTCACCACAATTGCGCTGGTTCGACCGCAAAGGTGAATAATGAGCCCTCGGGAGCAAGCCTCACCTTGCTTCTAAAGCGCCAAGCGCCCGAACGAGGTACATGAGCCGCACGACGCCAGCCAATGCTCATGTTACCTTATACAGACAAACAGGCGCCGCGGAATCCGTTAGCGCTCTGGCGAATTCAGGCGCTCGTCAAGAAAGAGGCGGACTCCACCGCGATGTGCGGGCGGGCCCAACTCCGGCACGCCAGCAGTGCACGCAATTTGGCAAGCGAGCCAAGAGAAAAGACGCCCGCAAAACTCTGCGCGGCAGGGCTCGCTCGCGCAAACAACATCCGGGCGGCCTGTGGCGCTGAGGTAACAGGACCGATCATTTGTGCAGGTTCATCGCGCCTCTTGTGGAACGAGCCTTGATGGCGGTCGTTTGGGATCGCGTTCAAATGGAGGAAAGCATGCGCAAATTTGCCACGGCGATTATCTTGAGCCTGGTTGCGACAACACCGGCGCTCGCTCAAGAGGGTTACCGGCACGAGACATATGCCGGCGTGATCGGCGGATGGGATCGGGCCAGGATCAACTACCCGGGGGCCTCTGCCAGCGACGATGGCGTCGTCTACGGCGGCGTGATCGGCATCCAGACCAGCCAGGAACGCTCATTCATGTTCGGCGTCGAAGGTGAGGTGACGGGTTCGACCACGAAGGAAACCGTCGATGACGTGTTCACACCGGGCGACACGGCGAGGGTGAAAATGGGACGCGATCTGTTCATCGGCGCGCGTGCCGGCATCCGACCCTCCCGCGGCCTGCTGATCTATGGCAAGGTCGGCTACACGAATGCGAGAATGACGGCGGAATATACTGGGCCGGCCACGAACCTCGAGCTCAGCGACAATCTCGAGGGGTATCGCGTCGGCGGCGGTGTCGAATTCGGTGAAGGCGCGCTTCGTTTCAGAGGTGAGTATCGATATTCGAACTACGGCGACGTTCGCCTGAACGGCGTCGCCACTGGTATCAATCCGCAAAGGCACCAGGTTGTTGCCGGTGCACTCTTCGCATTCTGATCGGCACACAGGTCGACAATGTCAGAGCCCTCCGCCTGCGAGAGGGCTCTGATAGCGAAGTTGGGTATCAAGTGCCGAGCTTCGCATTGATTTGCCTTGCCCTACGGATCGCGACCGCAAAGGTCTGTTCGGCCCAGGCGTGGCAGGCGAAGTCTGGTTAGACCAGACAGTCGCGATCGACCGCGCACGACGCCTCTTCGAAATCGCCGCCGTCGATGTTGACGGAACTGGTCGCGACCAGGCGCTGAGACTTTTCCCCGGTCCGAGCGTTTCAGTATCGAACCACATGCGCTTTTGCGGAATCTCCCATGCTCAACGGTCAGCGGATACTCGTGCTCGAAGAGCAACCTTTGATAAGTCAATTGTTTGTCGGCATGCTCGACGACATGAACTGCCGCGTCATTGGGCCGGCGTCACGCGTTCCAGAGGCGCTGGCGCTACTTGTGGAGAATGACGTGGATGCTGCAATCCTGGACGTGAAGATCGAAGGACAGTCCACCGCGCCGATCGCTGAGGAACTAATTCGTCGCGCCATCCCCTGGGCCTTCGCGAGTTCGAACGAAACTGAGGAAATCGGACGTCGCTATCCGGACGTTCCCATCATAGTGAAACCCTTCACCTCCGATCACCTGCAGTCGGTGTTGAACTCCTTGTTGGCCTTATGACATTTGCCATGTCGACGGTGCGCACGAGCAGTGAACAGCCATTGGGACCTTGCGCTCATGAGCAGGTTTGAAGACTCCAGACAAATTTCACGCGCCTCACAGGCTGGGCTGCTGGGGCTCGTTCGAGCGCGAGACGCGGTCGGAGCCCCTTTGGCCGCCAGACATCTGGCTGCAGATTGCCGGGTATGGGTTCGGATGGAACCTTCGCTCTGCTCGCCATCGTCACCGATCTCGGCAGCGCGCTCCTAGCTAATTCAGACAGGAACGGGCCAAGCTTTCAGCGGTTATTGGTCCGAAAGGATTTCACGTGTCATTCAGTCAACTCGATCCGCCCATCCCTGTTTTCGTCATTGGCAAGGGACGAGGTTCGGCTTTCGCCGTCATCGACTACGGTCCTGAGCACAATCTCATCTGGGTCACTGCCATGGACGAGACGGGCGAAATCTGGTGCGCGCCTAACCCGACCGTGCGCATGCAGGCGAACTGGACGATGGGGAGGCTCAAGTCGCGAGCCGAACACCATGCGATGACTGCTGTCGCGCCGTGCTCTTGTGGAAAGGAGACTATCGAAGTTCCGCCGACCGTCTCTTCGCCGACAGGATAGAAACCATATGGTCGATAACGCCGGGACGTTCGGCGATCATTGTTTCGATCATTCAGGCCAGATCATTCGCCAGTCCCGAAAACCGGGACCTAACTCCAGCGCGTTGCGTATTTGAAGGACGAGAGGGACGAGACGATCAAGATTTCGCGAAGCTGACCTCGAACCGCCAGCAACATTCAAGCCGCCGCACCATCTGCCAAACCGGCCGGATTGACGAAGCCGACCTCATAGGCGCCGTGTCCCTCGGCCACTTTGCCGTCGCGCAACCGTAGCACTTCGCTCACCAGGGCGGATCGCTGATTGCGATATTGGATGACGACCGTGTCCACGCCGCCAAAGACCCGCTCGACCGTGAAGCGAAGGTCCGAGATACGCCGCAGCCCCTCCTCCCAGTAACCTCGTAGCGCGGCCTTGCCGATGAGACGGCCGCTCGTCTCGGGCATGAGCTGCCCGGCTACTGGGGAGGTAAACACGACGTCGTCGGCAAAATGCGACAACACGCGATCGAGATCGTGGACGTTCCAGTCCTCGCACCATCGGCGAGCAAAGGTGTTCCAGTCGGTCAGCGAGTTCATGGCCCAACATAGCCGCTTACTTATTGGTTCGCGATGAGAGTTCGGCGGCTTCAGGCCTCGCGCGTCCTGAGAGCCTAATCAAACCGCCCGGGGAAGGTGCTTGCCCCATGTTCGCTTGTTACCTGACGGTAAGCGGAGCCTGAGCCCCACCTTGCGGGTGTGAACCGCGTAGCCGAGTTTCACCGCCTTTGATCAGGCGGAGGTCGTTAGTGCTATGACGATGTCATGTGACGATGCTGGCACTAGCGGGG
>NZ_JAPCZF010000010.1 GCF_025938095.1 Novosphingobium sp. JCM 18896 | reverse complement strand
GCGCTTGAGGCCCTGCTGGACCAGCAAGGCCAGTCCCTGCATCCCCTTCCTCATATCCGTGTGGCCCATCGCGATCCACACGCGGGCGCCGGCAGGGATCATCGAAGCGCCTTCAACGCCGAGGCCACCAGCGCTGGTGATGCGGAGGCAAAGATGCTGATCCGCTTGCCGCGCGCCAGATCGATGACGATCGCGGGCTGCAGATCAGGGCGAGCTACTTCCACGTCCTCGATCATCACCGCCGCGGCGAAACCGGGAGCCGCCAAATCGTCCGGTTCAGGCTCGGCATGAGCATCGCGCAGCTTCCGTCGCCAAGTGTAGATCAGCGCTGACGAGATATCGTACCGCCGGCAGACCTCAGCGACGCAGGCACCCGGAGCAAACGCCTGGTTGAGGATCTCCAGCCGTTCCTCGTCGCTCCACCGGCGGCGGCGCTCCGGCCCGGAAAACACTGTGATCTGACCCATCGACCGCTCCAAAGCGCACTCTTACGAGCGCACTTAAGACCGGTCCCTCAGCTCATCGACAAGGCGGGACCCGCCGGATGGGTACGTCTTGGCCGGTGGCAGGCAGGAAGGTGATGGGAGAAATCAGAACGTCTCAATGCCGTAAAGCGGTGAGCGCCAGCTTTTTGACAATCCCGGCCTGTAAGTTATCAGTCGCTCTTGCGAGTGATTCGCAAAAATTGTCAACGCGCAGACGCAAGCCAGTTGATCCTACCTGTGCGGTTTGCACGCAGGCATGCAGTGATTGGAGATACTAGGTGCGTCGCTTTGCTGCTCTCCTCCCGATGTTTGTGTCATGCGCAGCGATCGCGCAAACCGGCGAGGATCCGCGTCCGCGGATCGTGGTCACCAGTGCCGCGACGATTCCCAGTCCGCCCGACCGGGCCGTCGTCAGCTTCTCCGTTCATGGCGAAGGCGCGACCAGTGATGAGGCGGTGCGTGCGATGGTGACAAGACGTGACGCGATCGAGAAGGGTCTGGCAGGGATTTCCGCGGGTCCTGACATACGTGCCGCGCAGGTCGCGATTGCGGAGGTCCGCGGCCGCGACTGCAATCGAAACATCTACGGCAATCCGCAGCTATCGACCGGAGAGTGCGCAATCGTGGGGTATACCGCCGACCTCCAGATGGAGGTTCGCACGACTGCGGTGAACGAGGCTGGGACGATGGTTTCGCTTGCAGGTCGTCTCGGCGCCACAAATCCCCGCATCGAACGCTTCTTCCTCGCGGAGGACAAGGAGATCCGCCGACGTGGGATCGCGGAGGCGCTCGCAGAGGCCAAGCTCCAGGCGGAAGCCATCGCGCGTGCCTCTGGCATCAGGCTTGGCAGCATCCTCAGCGTTTCCAATCTCAGCTTCAACGGCCCTGGCCCTTATGACGAGATCGTTACTACGGCGCGTGCCAGCGCGCCGCCGCCTCCACCACCCCCGCCGCCAGTCGCTGTCGGCTTGAAGCCCCGCGCGATAGAAACGCAGGTGAAGGTGCAGGTGGTCTACGCGATCCAGCCCTGACCATCTTCTACTTTCGCTTTTTCCCTTACTCGGGTTCAAAGTTTCCCACGTTGCAATGCGCAGCCATGGCCTCGACCGGCACGATCGTCATCAGGCCCTTGTTGAACAAGGCGTAGCGCAGGAATTCGCGCGCCAGGGTCAGTGGCTGCATCTGATCGACCGTCTGGAGCAGATCGGTTCCGTGAGCGTGACCCGCAACGACATGCTGCTGGTGGTGGAACTGAAACGACACGGGCGAGAAATCGCGGACGGTGTCGTCAGCCAGGAGGGTGTCGCGGCGCCCGGACCAGACTGCCCTTATTGAGAGCTGTGCCGACCATAGCCCAGGGCATCCACAGACATTTCCTGTTTTGTTCGTAGAGCCGCGATTTCGCTTCGGCTATGAAGGCAGCATGTCTCTAGCTGGCGAACCGGCGTCACGCGGTATGCGCGCACCCTGTCCTTCCACCTGGCAGGCGCGCTCCGGGCTCAAGGTGCCCTTCGCCCGATGTCGCGATGGGATAACACGACATGTCGATCGTATCATCGACCGCTCGTTGGCTCCGTTCATCTGTCTGGGCTGCGATGAAGAACTCATCCGTCGAGAACCGCGACGCGCGCGTAACCATTTCGCGCACCGTTCGGATACCCGGTGCAGCGGCGAAACTGTTCTTCATCGCTATGCCAAGGAGTTGCTGGCGAGCGCCCGGGAATTCACATTCACCCCGCTGATCCTTCATCAGGCGGGCATGCAAGAAAGGGTCTATGAGGGAGGGCGTTTCGTGCTCGATGCCGTCTCTATAGAAGAAGATCGGACAAATTTCCGGCCCGACGCCATCGTCCGTATCGGCGAGCGGTCGTTCGCGATCGAATTCAAGGTGTCGAATGCCGTCAGCGAGGAAAAGCGGCTTCGGGTCGCGGAGACCGACCTGCCTATGATCGAGGTCGATCTCAATGCCCTTCGGTCAGGCCAAGTCGATGCCGATGATTTGGACGAGTCGATCCTCCACGGCGCCACGCGCGAGTGGGTTCATCATCCCGATTTGGCGGAAGGGCGGCTAAGGCTTCAAGCACAGGTCGATGCGCGGAGTGCTGAGCGCGGACGCCGTCTGCGGTATCACATCGAAAAGGAGAATTGGGTCCAGCCTCCACAGGACTGGTATGATGACACGATGGCGGCCGTCGCGGACGCCGGGCTGGGCGATTTGCTAGATCGCAGGGTGGATTGCGCGCACTGGTTCCGTGTCGCGCCGCGCATCTGGCAAGCCGAGATTTTGGCGGTTTGCGTTGTCGCACCGTCGATCCAGTATTCACCGGGATCGCGGCTCGAGATTAAGGGGCAATGGCCGCAGGAACAGTCCCTTGCCAGCCGGCTTCCGGACTGGATGGTCCGTACAGACCTGAGCTATTACCGCAACAAGGCCCTCGAAGCGGCGGGATATAGCACGTCCAGCTACGGCACACCGGATACGGCGATCCGCGACTATCTATTTGATCTGTCGACCGCTGGCGGCATCGTTTTCTGGGATCGGGATGAACAAGCCTTTTTCATCGAGGGTGAGCTGCACGGCTATCTTCATCGCCGTCATGAATTGCGCTGGAAACTTCGGCAGATACTTGAGGCGGCCAATGCTCCCCAAGCTGAGGCCGTGACCGAGCGTTGGATGCGCAAATATAATGTGAGCGGGCAAAGTCCGGAAAGCGTCGCCAGACAGGGCGGTGAGTCTTACGAGACGCTCTTGCAACGGATCGATAACCTGCGGCGAATGGCTAACGCTCGCTATGAATCTTATGTCGTTGACGATTTGTGCGGGCTGTCCTTGCAGGCGTTGCGCGAAACAAGGTTGAGAGAGCAGGAGCAGCGAGAAGCAAAACGGCTGAAGGAATTGGCCGATGTCGCTGACGCAAGAAGGGTTTCGCTAGAGAGGGACGCTCGACAAGATCTGAGCGACGAAGCAGCCGAATGGCTTCGCAGTCCGTCACCAGATGCCTCGAAGACAATTCTGGAATGGGCCGGCGAAAATGACGCTCAGCTCCAGATCGCAGAGCGCCAACTCGGACAAGCGATGCGACGCCGCAAGGCAAGGCAAGCTGCGGCCGAGGCGGTCGAAGATTATCAGCGACAGTTGGACATCAAGGTTCGGGCCGTAATCTCCGATCCGCAAAGAGCTGATCTGTTCCTCAAGGCTTGGCGCGCGACATGTGACAGTCCCGCGGCGCTGAGCGCGATCCTCGCGAAATTGCCGAAGCGCCGGTAGCCGCTAGGTCCGTTGGTGGCACATGCGCGAGGGATCATTTGGCATCGCTTTAGCGATGCGATAGAAAATCGGCGAGCTGTCGGCTATCCGGGTCCTTCCGCTCAAATTGTAGCTGGCCGGTAATCTCTTCGCCATTGAAACGGTAGATGCCCCAATAGTCGAGCTGACCACCCCAACCGCTGTGGTGAGGACGACCACCATGCGCACTCTTCTCGCCGAGGAATATCCAGACCAACTCCAAACCGTCGCGCTTAAGAAATGCGGCCAAAGCAGCGCGGTCGACGAGGGCCGCGCTATGGCCAGCGGCTTCGGCGGACGGATCTTTGAATTGGATGATGCCCCGCGCGTCACAAAAGGAGAGCGAGCGACCTTCCGCGAGACGGAGGTCGAGGCCGCGGACCAGCCGCGGCGCTGGGATCGAGAGGTTGAACGATTCCTCGATCGAATAATTATGTCCGGATCGCTCCACATAGCGATTGGCCATAGTGCCGAAAACTTCGATCTTTGGCCTGCCTAATTCCCAGTCACCGTGCAGACCGTCATAGGACGGATGCCAAGGATATTCGCCAAGGTAAGCACGCCAAGGCAGATCGATTTCGGGCGGATGGTCGCGATCGCGCTCCGAGCGGGTCAGGAGCCCGACAAGGCGATCGGCATCACCTCTCGCGACGAGAAGCGAATGGACCTTGTGCCAGGTCATACGAAGGAACACGGACTCGCCGTTGTCGACCACCGATTGATTGCGGGTCGCACCCATATCGAGGACCAGCCAGCGTCGGCCATCGGGATCGGTCACGTCCAACTGCTTGAGAACGTCGGGTATGTCGCGGCTCTCGTCTTGCATCCAGGCAATCCTGGCGTGGGGCGGGTCCTCGCGCCAACGAGGCGCATGCGGTGACCACCAAGTCGCTGGTTGCCGGCTCGAATCCCGCTCCTTTGTACGCGTGAGTAAAATCGTGGGGTCCATCTCACGGGTATCGACTTGCCAGGGACCGCAATACGGCTGGGGCTGGTCGCTGAAGCCGCCATCGACCGCGACGAGATCGGAGAGCCTTCCCGTCAGCTCATGATAGGCAATCCATTGATATTTCTTTCCGATTCGTTCGATGCTGTGCTCCATACGCCCCTGGCTCGGCATATTGCGTTCAAATTGCGCGAAGCGTTCGGGTGTCCATCCCAGGTCATGCGCCCGCCAAGCGACCCAACGCCGCGCGGTCTCGCCGCTGAATTCCGGATGCCGTAGCGATGCCTCAGCATCCCACATTCCTTCATCGACCCAGCTCTCAGCATAGACCTCATAGTCCTCGCATTCAGCCTCGCTGAGTATCGACCGGAAATCAGCCGCAGCTGCATCGCGTTCGGCTCGAACCTCCTTTCTTGTCGGTCCTCCATCACGGTCGTCCGGAGCATCCTCGATATCATCGAGCCATTGGTTGAAATCGTGCGGCATGGCGCTCAATCGCCCGGAAACATCTATCAGACGCGCCAGCGCTGACTCGCGGTCACGACACCCAGCGATAGTCCGGACATGCCATTCGTCGTAGCGAGCCTCGTCCGAACGCTCGACCTCATCGCGCGGCAGTTTGAGGAAACGATGCGCGAGCGGATCGATCTCATAGCGCGCGAAGTCCCCGTCCTCGAACGCCGAACTCATAATGTCATCGCGCAGGAACGATCCCGAATAGTCCTGAACGAAGCCGGCCAGCACCTCGTCACTGACCGCTTCCAACGGTGGCCCTTCCGGATATGGTGGACTCGCCCGATCGAGCGATACGTTCGTCGGTAGGACACCGCGGTACGCTGCCAATTCGATGATACCTCGCGAATGGTCGCGGATCAGAGCATGAGCCGGAATGGGATCATTCGCGAACACTGCCAAATAGGCGGCTTCGGCCAATGCTCCGAGCCCGTCGTTGCTGCCGCTACGCGTTGTCCCGCCATAGACGGCTGCCAAGACACGATCGACAACATAGGCATCGTTGAGAACGGCAAATCGGTCGATGAGATAAGCGCCTAGCTCACGCCGATTCACCAGCAGCGCCGCCAGCGCCTTGGTTGCCATGTCGCGGACAATCCGGTGACTGAGACTGGTGAGCCAAGCGAGCGTGATCGCGGCCAGCCTGGCACGCTCGGGTTCGATAGGATTGAGGCCATTGGCCTGCACCCACTGGATCAGCGTATCGATCGCATTGCCATCATTGGCCGCGAGATAGGTCGCACGCACTGACCACTGTTCGTCGCGCTCCGGCATCGACATCGGGCGCAACCAATTGTCGAGATAGTCCGCATTGAAGGCATTGCCGGGTTCGGTTGCAATCGCGATCAGCGTGTCTAGCCAGGGATCCCCATCCAGATAGTCGGCGTGTTCATCGAGCAGTTCCAGCGTGCGTTCGCGAAAAGCATCCTGGCGTCGCCACAACAGGCTGGTCCGGAAACCGGGCAGGAGATCATAGATCGCGGTATCATCGTCGATAAGATCGAGAAGCTCGGTGCCAAACCGCTCAGGCAACTGCACGGCGAAGGCTTCGGCGATGCCGGCGAAGCGATGCCTAGTAGATCCGACTACGTACTCACGTAGTGCCCCACCCGAAGCGAAGGCGGGTGCCGGATCGCTACCGGTCACCGCCGTGTCCAGCAGCGCCTGCGCGATGCGATGGTCGCTCAAGCGCTCGAATGTGAAGCGGACCAGCTCCACCATCGTCGATCCGTCGACAACCGGCTCGACGGTTAGGACGCCCTCATTCTCCAGCTGGAAGAATAGGCTCTGCTCGGTCTGGTTCTGTGAAGGGTGCAGCTCTTCGAGTAGTGCATGGACCTCGGCCATTGGCAAATAGCCGCTGCGCGCCTCGACCATCGCTTGGGTGAGCCTCTCCAGGGCCTTCTCGACGATGCGGAGACGCGGGTACAGGCCCATACGTGCCGTGATCGCATCCGCGACGGCTCCAAAATAGAAGTCGAACACGCCCGATACACCGGCGATCCCTCGTGGCAGTTCCTGCTCGCCGCGGCGCTCAAGCGCGTCGCAGCAGGTGCGCAGGAACAGGGGGTTTTCGAACTCGGGGGAGAAGTTGGGCGCTGCCATGCGCACAATACCGCGGGCATCGAGATAACGCTGGGCCGCCTGCGCGGCCTGACCGGCGAAGCCGGGATGGGCGATGCGAGGCAGCGCCTTCTCGTCGATCTCGCGGACGATATAAGGTAGAAAGGTCGTGCGACAGGAAAGGATCACCGCCACATGCGAGAAACGGTCAGCCGTCGCGAGGAACGCTGCTAGGCGGTTCGCCCATAACGCAATTCCTCCGCGTTCATTGATCGCATCGATCATGACAAGCGCGCGCGTGCCCGCTGCCTCGCCAGCGGCGTCGAGCGCGCCGAGCAGTTCATCGGGCGTCGTATGGGTCAGGCCGAGCTGATCGGCAACCTGCCGCCAGGGCTCGCCGTCGACGAAGCTGCCACCCAGAACCAAGACCGCAGGAAAACCTTGGCCGATGTGATGGCTCGCCACATCGGCAAGCAGATGCGATTTGCCGGTTCCGGCCTCGCCCGTCACAAGCAACCGATGTTCGTTTGCCAACCGGCTGACTGGCCGCGTGATTCCGTCGGATACCTTCTGGATCACTTCATGAAGCTGCTCGACGTGAAATTGCACACGCCGCACCTCGTCGCGATCACCACCTTGCTGCGTGCGCAGATCCCAGATCGCCGCCGAGCAAGTGCCCAAGGTGCTGCTCGCCGCATCGAGAGCCTCTATCCACGGATCGAAGGGCACAGGATCGGCTGGGCCAATCGACGCGTTCCGAATTAACCCGCTGATCTTTCGAAACCGAGTATCAAGATCCGCGGCGGGGGCGGCTGCGGCGCCTCCGGCAAGCAATCTCGCGATGCTGTCGGTCGCGCGATGCCTCGCCTCATCGATATCGTCGGCGAGGCGGGTCAAGTCTTCTATGAAGCCCGGGTCTCGCGCGATCGCGAGAAGACCACGACGGATTGGGAGCTCGATGTTGAGTTCGGGCGTGTAGCGCGTGCCGAGCGCCTGGCGAGTGATCGTGAAGCGCGTTTGAAACCAGTCTGGCGTGAAATGCAGCAGATCGAACCAGTAGTGCCGCCGTCCGGCATAGCGCGGTTCAGTCCGGGATAGTCTTTCGATGAGTTGAGTCTCGTCCCATAGCTCGATCACAATTATACGTGGGGCAACTGCCTTGGTGCGCGCTTGCACCCAGCGGTTCCAGCGGTCCCGTTCAGAAATGCGATTGCCGACGCGGCCGTCCGAAAGATTGAAGGGCAGGCTAACAATGAAGCGCCCAAGTTGGGGATGGCGTGCGACTGCTTGATTCAAGGATTTGGTCAGCTGCGAAGCTTCGTTGCTGCCGAACTCGAAGAAATATTTGGCCTGCCAGCCCGTCTCCGACCCGTCAGATTCCACGCGGTAGCATTCGAGCCCGGCATCAGCGCCCGCTCCTTTGCGGTGGAATGGCACGCCTGGAGCGGTCTCCAGCGCAGCGAGTTGACAAACCAGCTCCTCGAAACCGCTATGCTGGCTCCCGTGATGTGGTCGAATAGTCCGAAGATTGATCGTGGGAGACGGCATGGTCGCTCTGATTCTGGGAGGTGGCGGCACGCGCGATATGGATCGGTGGCAGGAGTAGAACAAGCAGGCCCGAATGAGACTATATCCGTCTCGAGTTATTCGATCTCACGCAAGTGCTCACTTGGGCAGTCACTTCAGCCTAAGATTTTCGATAGCGGAAGCCTCTCGTGGTCCGCTGCGCGAAGCAGAATCCCGCCCATTCGAGGTCTTCGCCAAGGAAAGCATCGTCAGCCAGCATGTAGCGCGCGTTGCCTTCCAGAAACTGCACGAGATACTGGCGATTGACGACGCGCGCGAAATCCGGCGGGACCGTTTCGATGCCGAAACCGGGCGGGCCGCCGGCCATGATGAACGCGCCCCAATGCCGGTCGAGAGTAAGCCACCAGGTTCGCAGCGAATTGAATGTCGCTCCGAAAACCGAATTGCGCCCGGGATGCGAGAGACGAACCGCCGGGTTCGTCGACGACCGGAAGGCGATCGGCGCTTGGCAAATGGTGACGCTGATCTCGGCAGAGTCAGGCGGGAGCATCGTCTGCATCGCTCCGGTGCGGAACAGCTCATGCGCGCCGGCGGGGTCGGCGGCGATCCATTCGTGCATCTCGCGCTCTTCGTCAGTGAGTTCTTCCTCCAACTCTCCGGCTAGGAAGCGCGCGTGCTGCGCCTCGATGAAGCGCAGCATTTCGTGATTGCGGAGCTGGAGATGTCGCGCGAAGCCATAGAGCGGGAGCCGATCGGACCCGTCGAGGGCCGCGCAGTTGCCGCTGCTGATCTTGCGCCAGGTCGGACTCTCCGAAAATGGCGTCTCGATCACGCGGTTCAGCGCCTTCTCGATCGACGCTGGCGCGCCGTTGTCATCATAGTCGTGGAGGTGATCTTCATAGCCGATATTCTCGATCGACTTGCGATCGGCGACCACCACCTCGCGATGACGCTCAAGCACCATGACCTTGTTCTCATCATCGGCGCAGGCGAACCGGCGCATATAGAATTGCGGCACGTAATGGTGCTTCTTAGGTTCATTCGCGGCCACGCTTCACTCCCGATGGAACTCGTTCTGAAGCGAATGGTCGATTGCTTCCAGTGTCGCGCTGGCCCAGTCGCCTAACTTCGATTCGCCGGCCCATGCGGCGAGAGGCGCCCTAAATCCGGCCAAATGCGGATTGAGTGAGCCACTCCACGAGTTCGGAAAAATGCGGGACCGAAGTGCGGAACGGAATTGCTTGGAACCGCCATAGCTGTCTGCGAGCTGCTGCAATGCCGGGTGCCAAGTCCAGTCATCCTCAACCTGAGTGAGAATCGGAAAGAAGCTGACGAGAAAAGCGATACGTCCGTCGGGCTCCTGCGCGACCCAATCGAGCATCACATTAATGGGGGTATCGAACAGCGGCCCGGCGCCCACTCGCGATGCATTCGAAGCAAAGGGCTTGGTCGGCGCGATGATCAAATCGAGCCGCTTACGTTCTACCCGCGAGCCGATCTCGTAGAACCCGGCAAGGACAGCCCAAACTTCCTCGGGCGCGTGCTTGACGACGATCGCCAAAGCGTTGCGCAGGGCATCGGACGGGCGTCCCTGCTTTCCACCCACAGACTGGCACGCATTTTCGATTTGAAGTGCGAAGCTGCGGGCAAAGTTGCCGTCGATGAAACCCGACGCGCTGAGCAATTTGATCATGCGGTCATGATTGTAATCGGCGTTGCCCAAATGTCCGTCGATCTCGTTCGTGATCGCCGGCGACAGGATGACGATCTTCGTAAGATTGGCGATTTCAGGTGCGAGCCGTTTCTGCTCATGGGTCACCATCGACAGGATTTCGAGGGCGGCCCATGCGCCGCCCTCATCCACCTGGTCGACCAGCGCCTCAATGAGGTCTGTCAGCGCATCCGTCGAGACGTCGGCAAGACCCCTGCCATAGGAAATCGGCACGACATGGGCCACGGCGATCTCGCCCGCACGGACTTGCGCCGAAAGGCGTGCCAATCGCTCGTCGGTCACGCGCAGAGCCGTGTAAATGTTCATTGGGCTTGCGGCGAGGACGGTCGACCCGTTTGCGATCGCTTCCAATCTTTCGGTCTGAACGGGATCGTTAGTAAGGCGTCGATCGAGCGCCGCAAGGAGAGCGCGCACAAATCCGGCTCCGGCGCGGGTGCCGTTGGCGTCGAGCGCCGTAACCGCCTGCGTCATCGCGTCGAGCGGATCGGCCACATGCGCGGCGAGCGCTTCCGCGAAAGCGCCGGGGCCGTTGAGTTCCTCGCTCGACATTGCAACGATGACCCGAGCCAGTTGGACAGCGTCCCCGGCGATAGCAGGGGCCAGGGCTTTCGCGCGCCGGCTTGAGTATTCGAAATCCAGTTCGTGGACGGTTTCAGCATAGCGCGTGTCGGGATCGTGAATGTCCGCGGTCCAAAAGCGGCTATACAAGAGGACTTGTTCGACGGGATCGATCGGCAACGTCGCGTCGTAGAGCACACGGACGGCCTTGGCGAAATCGGTCGGCGGATCGGGGCGGTCGAAATAGAGCCAATCACCGACACTCTTGGTGGCCTCGAACCAGTGGCCTTTGGCAGCTACGACCTCAACTGCAAATGTTTCGATTGTCGGCAGCAGTTCGGGCGCAAGCAGGTTGCGAAGGTCGTCGGCAACGTGCTTTTCGATGCGCTCGCGCTGGTCCGGAGACGCCCGCCAAACTTCGAGCAATCGCTCAAGCGCCCAACGAAAATAGCTGAAGATTGTCTCTTGGTCGGCCGGTGTCCATTCTGCGCGATAGGGTTCCGCTCCAACCTGTTCGAAATCGGCGGAGCGGGAGATATAGGTCTGGAGCATCGCCCCGAGCGCCTCGACACAAGCACGTCGAATTCTCGGGTCGTCGTCATCCAGCGCATCGGTAAGTGCTTCGCGCCGACGCCGATCGTCGGCCTCCGTTCCGGCAAGCGCAACTTGAAAAAGTTGGCGCAACAGATCGAGAATTGGTGGCGAACCCTCAGTGTCGGCAACGGCCGCGAGGCGCAGTACCATCTGCGCGGCGGGCTTGAAGCTCGACTGGCGGGACGCAAGTAGGCGCAGGGCATCGAGAAGATCGCTGGTTGCAGGAATGTGTGCCAGCTCGTCGAGCGGCATTTGCATGATGGACCAATATAGAGCCGTTCCCGTCGCGTCCGGATCGACATGCACGAGCGATGGCAGGAACGGCGCGGCTTCGTCTCCGAGCAGGACCTTTGCATCCGCGAACGGTCCGCGCAGAATCAATCGAACGACTTCGATCAAGGTCAACGAGCGCGCCAGATAGCGCCAGCGTGAGAGCATCGCATGGCGATGAGTTGGCGCGGCATCGAACAGGAAGTCGATAACGGTCGAAGGGCGCAAATAGCTCAAGCGGCGCATCGCGAGGTAGTCCGCGATCGGCCGTGGCCGAGCGTTCATCTGGTCATTGTTGCGGCCAACCAGGTGCTGTTCCGAGGCCATGACCAGACGCTCAAACATCAGCCCGCCGGTCATATGCGCCAGCGTTTCAGCAAGACTATCGAACGCTTTCGGATCGGCATCAGGCGACAGCCGCTCAAACAGCGACAGGCATTCCAATGCTCGAACCGTGTCGCGATCGAGACCTGCGGATTGAATGATCTGCTGAGCGACGTCGTCGGCCGATTTCAGAATGCCTTGTTTGCTGTAGCTTCCGGCGACCAGCACTGCGATCCGAGGAAAGCCGTCGCAAAGCTGTGCGATATAGTCGATCTCATCCGCCGCGGCCTTCGGAAGACCGTTTGCGAGGATGCCCTTGATCGTTTCGAGATCGGCAGGCTGGGGTCGGATCGAGAGACAATCGGCAATCTGATCGCGTCCCTCGGCGCCGAGGGTGATCACACGAAGCTGGCTGCCTTCTGCGCGGGCAAGTTCAAAGAGCCGCCGTGAGTCTTCCCATGAGCAGGCATCGACAACGAGAACGGCCGGAGAGCCTTCGTTCTTGATCTGGTTGGCCACGTCCCAAATGCGCGTCGAAACGTCTCGGAAATCACAGAAGATGAAGTTTGCGACGGCAAGGTCACGAAGGGCCCCCATGCTAGTGCTCAGCGCTTGGTGCAAGGCACGGGTCTTGCCGATTCCCGATGCGCCCCAGATTCGGGCACAAGCTCGGGGGGCGGAAAGATGATCGACGAGGCGTCCGGCAAGCTGCGTGAAATCGAGGAGGTCGGCACGGTTCGCCCCCAAGGAGAACGCACGCGATGCGTCACCCACGAAGGGCGGTATCGCTACGTCAGCGCGCTTGCCCCACTGATCGAGGGTTGCGAAGCCCGCGAACGGGACGCCGGCTTTTTGCTCCTTCACCCACAGAGCGACAGCGGGGTGTGAACTTGCCCATGCGGCAAGTTTGTTGCCGTCATAGACCTGAACCGCGGCCAGCTTCGCCGGATCGCCGCCCGCCGCGCGGATGCCTTCTTTGATTGCCGCAGCGCGATCATCAGCTTTGGAGCCAACGAGCGGTGTGGCCGTTACGCCGACGTAGCTGCCACCGCGTTCGAGCACCGCAGCGACGGCCTCATTCAGAACTTTGACTCTCTTGCGCTGCGACTTTTTCGTCCAAACCTCTTTCTTCCACTGCGCGTCGCCGTGATCGGTGGCCTTGCACTGGAATACGACGTCACGCCCGGGAAAATAGTCGGTGGCCTCCTCACCATCCTGCCATTGGACGATCGCGTCCTGGCCACCGTCCGCGATGGTAATTTGAAGGGGTACATCGACGTTTCGCAGCGGAACATCGGCCTTCCGGGCTTCGGCATAGAGCAAGACGCGCAGCAACCGGACCAATTGCAGCCCATCCAGATGTTGGATTTCTGAAGGATCGACAGCGAACATATGTCTACTTAGCGAGAGCGTGTTGAAGCTCAAAGGAATCGCCGCGTGTTAGCTATCGACAAACCGACTGCAGCGGAACGGATGATTGTCAGCGCCATCGCGATGTCAGATCGCGGCGATGACCCGCTCGCGATCCACGTAGTAGCCTCGTCGGCACTGAACCTGTTGCGCGAGCTGATCGAGAAGTCCGGTGATGACTATATTGCGAAGGTTCTCAAACTCGGGGTCTTCGCCGCCGCATCGGCCAAGATCAAGGGCGAGCCGATCACCTTGCCGACCAATGCCGAGATGGACTCGCTGATCGCCAAGGTCATCGGCGGCATCGAGGCGGGTGAAGTCAAGGAAGCCGGAGACCTCACCATAAACCTGACCGCCGATGAACGACGCAACCTGATCGGCTATATCATTCGGCCGTTCAATTTTCTGAAACACGCTCAGCGCGACCCGCTGGCGACGCTCGACGAAAGCGATTTCAACCCGGACGGCGCCATCATCCACGCGCTCACGGCTTTTTCGATGATCTGTCCGGGCAAACCTTTATCCGACACGGTCGCGCCGTTTCTGGACAAACACGGACTATTGTAGTGGCGTGATGGCGTTACTCGTCGAAGGCGCCAGCAAAGCCGACATCGACGTAGCCCACCGGATAGCCGCGCGCCATGGCAGCGAAGCTCGCTTCGCCATCACTGTGGACGGCGAGCAGATGATCAGCAGTCAGAGGTTGATGCGTATATAGGTCGAACGCCTCCTTGTCAGGGCGGCAATCGAGCGTCCGCGCATAGGTCGCTACGACAGATTCCGCCGCCGAGTAGGCGTGACGAGAATGGATGAGCGGCATCGCGATTTCCAGCACTCGTGGTCGGCCGATCGTCTTGAGGAGCGCTTGGAGGGCCGGATCGCGCTGCCAGAAATAGGCGGATTCGCCGCCCCAGCTTTCGAGCAGCAGCTCAACGCCACTGTCCTCGATCTCGAGGGGATGCGAGACCATCCAGAACTTGTCGGATCTCGATCCGAGTTGCTCGTGCTGAAACGGGCTATCGGCGAAAAGCCGATCGGCGATGTCCTGGGCGAATGTGCCGACAGCGACCTGCCTGTCGAAGCGCTCGCGAATGGTGTTCAGGGTCGAGAGGTAGATTCCGGTTTTGCGGATGGAGTCGATCTCGGCGTCGGTCATGCGCGTATAGTGCCAGGCTCGGATCGTCCGTTTCTCCATCAAGCCCATGATGTGTTCGGTTACCCAGATGAATTCGCCGGCATGAGGATTGCGCGGACAGGGGCCGGTATGATCGGAGGCTTCACGTTCAAGCCACTGTCGCCGCGATGTGACGAAATAATCGTGAAATAGCTCGGCGTGAGCGTCGAGATCGCCGCGCAGCTCCGGGTCGAAGGTTTCGACGTTCCACACGTCTATGAGGTTGGCGCGGCCGGTCATGCGGACGCGCCCGCATCGATGCGATACTTCTCGGCCAGGCCGCGTATCAGCGTGTGATTTTCATCCTTTCCGAAATTGTCGCGGATGAAGGTGTCTTGCGACCGATCGGGCGCGCCGACGAAAATGGCGGCGCGCCGAACGACGGCACGGTTGACTTGCCCGACGAGGTCGCGACGCGGAATTGCGTCGATCGCCTGGGCTACAGCGATCTGATTGACCGCGACGAACAGCTTTTCGGGCGCGATCGGAAGCGTGATGTAGCCATTGTGCGAGAAGATCGGTGCCTGCGAGTGCTGAAGGGCGGCGTCGGAGATCAGCAACGGTCGGCCGGCCGCTTCGAGAACGAACCACTGCATGTTGTTGAGCCGCAGCCCGTTCTTCGGGTCGTCGCTCATCTTGCGGAACAGCCGCATTGCAATTTGCTCAGAAAACTCCGGCCCGAGCATGGCAATGACGTCTTCCAAGGTATCGGGATAGCCGTCCTGCTTTACCTCGTCGTATCGTGCGTTCAGCGGCTCATCGCGGGCTTTGAGGATCAAGCCCATGGCTTCCTTGAAATAGGCCAACCCTGCCGGCGTGCGGAACCACAGTGACATAACGAAGCGACTCCATGCGCTTCGCTCCTTCTGCGGCATTTTGTGGGCCTTGCCCGCAAGCAAGAGCTTGTGGGCGTCGGCCGCCATGGAATCGAGCGGGGACATGAAATATTGCTCGATCTGCTGGGCTTGCTCCGGAGGTAGACCCGGCGTCTCGTAGAGGTATTTCTCATATCCGATCTCAGCCGGAGCCACGGCCTTTTCGACGATCTTGCCGGGGATTGAGCTGAGGAAACGCCAGAGTTTGCCCTCATTCACCGCCCACTGCGCGAGCAAGAACTCCGGGATGTAATGGTGTTTCGCGGGAGGATTGGAAGATGTCACGTTGCTACACCGCGCGCATGACGGCGTAGAAGATAGACGCTGACAGCCGATGCGACCGTCACCACCAGCTCGGCTTCCTCGAAAGTGGGGTCACGTCCTTCCTGGATATGGCGGCCCTGTTGCGAGGCGAAGCCCCAAAGCTGGTGCAGCGCGCCGTCCAGTGGCGCGGGAACGCCTAACCGCCCGATGATCTTTCCAAGCGTGTCCGAGCTATTGTCGATTTCCCGCGCGACGCATTCAAGCGCGGCCATGGCGTGTTGGATCGCGCCGGTGACATCCGCGGCGGGTCGGCGGGAAATGTCCTTCAGGGCTTCATGGACCTCGTTTGCCGCCGTCGGCTTGCCTGCTTGCTGCATGATCGAGACCGCATCACGGGTCGCCAGGGTAAAGGCTTCTGACCCGCGAACGACAATGCGGCCATCGTCCATCTGCCAACCGACGCCCAGTTCGCGGAAAAGCTGGGTCAGGCGCCGAGCATAGTCCCCCTGCCGCGTGCCGGTGTAGTCGTCCCGCCCGATAGCAGCGTAAACGCGCTCGGCGATGTCGTAGATCTTGTACCAAGGCGCATCGTCGATGAGTCCATGGACTTCGCGTTCGATATTGCTTGGTGACCAATTGTTCTGATCCGGCCGCTTCAACAGGACTTCGCAAACAAGGTCACGCATTGCGCTTGGGCCGAGGCCAGCGGCATATCCTAGCATCAATACGGCGGCACGGACTTCCTCGGGAGCGTCCTCACGAATCGTGATCGCGGCGTCGCCCCCTTGAAAGCCGTGGCGTTCGGAAAAGGAACCTGATCCCGTCATGCGGCAGCGTTAACACAGCAGCGCGATGCGCGATACAATTCCTTGGTCATTGCTTATAAATACCGAGGAATTATATCACCAGCATGGAAACGGCGAGTCACAAGGAACGAGCGCTCGAAGTCGCCCGCCAGTTTGGCATCGCACGCGGCCGCGATTTCGATGCGGTCGGGGTCACGCGCGCGACGATCCAGCGCCTACGCGATGAAGGCATCCTGCAGCAGGTAGGGCGCGGGCTCTACAAGCTCGCGGACGCGCCCACCGATGCCGGCACGAGCCTCGCGGAAGCTGTCCGCATTCAGCCGCGCGGCGTCATCTGCCTACTCTCGGCACTGCAATTCCATGAGCTGACCACGCAGACGCCTCACGCGGTTTGGATACTGCTGGGACAGAAGGATTGGGCGCCGGTCAATCCCTCGATCGCGCTCAAGATCGTGCGCGCGAGCGGCGAAGCGCTCACAGCCGGCATCGAAGCACACAGCATCGACGGTGTGTCGGTGCGTATTACCGATCCGGCAAAGACGGTCGCCGACTGCTTCAAGCATCGCAACAAGATCGGGATCGATGTTGCGATCGAGGCGCTGCGCGACTTCGTGAAAACGCGCCCGCGGCCAGACCTCGCCCGGATATATCGCTATGCCGAGATCGATCGGGTGCAGTCGGTGATACGTCCCTATCTGGAAGCAATGGCGTGAGCCGTGCGCTGAAGAACATTGCGGTTTCGGTGCGCGACCGCCTGGTGTCCCGCGCGCGCGAACGGCGTGAGAACGCGCAGCTCCTAATGACACGCTATGTGATCGAGCGGCTCCTGTACCGGCTTGGCCGTTCGCCGCATCGCGATCGCTTCATCCTCAAGGGCGCGATGTTGTTCAGCCTGTGGGCGGATGCGCCCTACCGGGCGACCGGCGACCTCGACCTCCTCGGCGCCGGCGAGAACGCGCCTGAAAAGCTGATTTCCGTATTTCAGGATATCCTCACCGTGGATGTCGAGGACGACGGCATAGTGTTTCGGCCCGAGACCTTGAAAGCCGAGAGCGCGCGAGCTGAGGACGAATATGCAGGGGTGCGCATCGATTTTCTCGCCGAGCTCGCCGGCGCACGCCTGCCAATGCATGTTGACATAGGGTACGGCGATGCGGTGACGCCGGCGCCGGTCGAGATCGAGTATCCTTCGCTGCTCGATCAGCCGAGGGCGCAGTTGCGCGCTTACCCGCCCGAGACCGTGGTCGCCGAGAAATTCCAGGCGATGGTAGCGCTTGATATGATCAACACGCGCCTCAAGGACTTTTACGACCTGTGGGCCATCGCCAACACCTTCGCGTTTGACGGGCCGACGTTGGCGCGCGCCATCGCCGCGACTTTCGAGCGTCGGCAGACCGTTCTGCCACGAGAGACGCCCGCCGCGCTCACGACGGCCTATGCTGCAGAGAAGCAGGGCCAATGGGCAGCATTCCTGAAGCGAACGGAGATCGCGCTCGCCCCGGAGCCGTTTCCGGACGTGCAAGCCCAAATCGAACACTTGGTTATGGCGCCGGTGACGGCCATCGTTCGAAGCACGACTTTCACTGCGCGCTGGGGTCCCGGCGGGCCCTGGGAACGCTGACGCCGCAGTACAGCCGGCTCATTGAGCGAAAGCGCCTGACGTTTGGCGTCCGCTGGCTGGAACGGCAACTCTTCACCATCCGCGCTCTGAAGCAGACATTCCGGATAGTCCATCAAGGGCAGCCGCTCGGTTAGCTGCGTCGATACTCCGTGGTTCCCTGCTGTTTCAGTGCTTTCTCGCCTCGTACCATGGCGTCGAGGAACGCCTCTTCGCCGGCCTTCATCGCGCGCTCCTGATGGTCGAGGATGTCGCGGGTAAGTTTCGTGGCGTGCGCTTGGACGAGGTTCCGACGGATTGGGCCAAAGTCGCCGCTCACCGCTGAAATTTGCTCGTGCATCGCGATGGAGGATTCTTCCGCGTAGGCGGCGACGACTTCGCAGACGGTTTCGAAGTAGGCCATGGGATTGCGCAAGAGCAGGACGGCGACCATCGCGCGCACCATGTCGATCTCCAGGTGATCGCACAGACGATTCAGCTCGACGATGCTGATCCGGCCGCTCAGGAGTTTCTCATCAAAGCTTCGGCGCGTTCGCTCGGAGATTACGCCAAGGCGCTGAAGCTCCCGAAGCGGGATGGCTTTGTCGATGATCACGCGCCGTATGATCTCGGCCGTGCCTGCAAGAGGGTGATCTCGCCGATCTCCCGGGCATCCATCGTCAAATCGAAAAGCCGAAATTTCGCCCATAGCCACCCGCCTCAGTCGTCACTTTCAGCATGTGGGCACATTCTATGAGTGAATGGAAGCGCTACGGCAACCTTTGATTGAGAGGGGCCACGATCAGGCAACAAAGAAGAATAGCCTCGGGCACGCGGAAGGAGGGACCCACGGCTTCCGCGCCAAGTGCTCGAAACCGTTCAAATGCCGCCTGCGTCGCATTCGGAACCCTCAGAAACGCCTTCACGTCGCCGCCAGTTTTGCCCAGCGAGAGCAGATCCTTGAGCGCGGATTGGGGAATTATCTCGTAAGTTTCGCAAACGTGGGTCACGAGCGACGCCAGCGTTTCATACTTCCGGCTGGCCAGGCTCAGGGTACCAATAGCCCGCACGGTGATGGCGAATGCCTCATCGTTGAGCCTCAGCCGGTGATAGACGATCTTGGCTGCCTCTGGGCCGCTCACATCGAATCTTTCTAAATTGACGATGTGTCGGCCTATCAGCGCCGGCGCCCGCGGTGAACCGCCTGATCCGTTAAATGCGATGATAGGCGAGGCGTGCCGAGTCCCGTCAGCCGTCGGCGTCAAAGGCAAAATCGCTGGTGTCGATTTGCCACCGGGTGGTGTCGTTTTGATCCCCGCCTGGTGTCGAATTGGCACCGGGCGGTGTCGATTTGTCCATCCGCTGATGTCGTTTTGTCACCAGTTGGTGTCGTTTCGTACATTGCCTGGTGTACGAATCGACACCGGTCGACCAGTTAAATGCAAATCGTTGCAAGTTAAGAGCATCGATGCACCAAAATGTTCCGAGAATAATTGAATAGGCGTTGCTGCCGCATTCGCGATTTGCCTTCCTCGTATGGCGCCTGTGCGCACATCACCATGGAAGGGAATAGCAATGAAGTCTCTCAAGACGAGTCTTGCGGGCAATGTCGCCAGCAAAGTTGCGCTCGCGGCCGCAGCGGTTGCTGCCGCCAGCGTTCTGGGCGCCGAGGCCGCTCTCGCAGGCACGGACGCTACGTTCGACACGGCGCTGACGCAGTTCACCGGCTTCCTCGAGGGTTCGGGTGGCAAGATCATCACCGTGCTGTCGCTCGCCGGCGGTATCGTGGGCCTCGCCTCGGGCCGCTTCTCGCTCGGCCAGGTCGCGATCCCCGTCGGCGTCGGTGTTGGCGCGGGCACGGGTATCCCGATCGTCACCTCGACCGTCACCGCGACGATCTGAGTCCACGAGAATGAGCCGCCGGACGTCCGGCGGCTCCCCACACAGGTTGGGGCGACCTATGGACCAGTACAGTATTCCCAAGCACCTCGACGATCCCGAACTCATCGGTTTCTGGACCCTGGACGAGTTCCTCGTGATGGTCATCCCATTCGCGTGGGGCATCCTGGCTCAACACGTCGTGATCGGGCTCGTCATCTCAATTGGCTCTTGGTTCGGTTATCGCAAACTCCGTGCCGGGCGATCAATGTATTGGGTATTGCACTACGCCTACTGGCATCTGCCCGGTGGGTTCTTCGGTCTAAAGGTCGCTCCGCCTTCTCACCTTCGGGTCATGGCGGGCTGATATGGATCTTTCCTTCGCACACGAGCAGTCGCAGCGCGCGCTCAAGCAACGTAACCTTCTCGCGATCGCCTGCCTGGTGCTTGCGATTTTGTGCTTCGCCCTGGTGACGATGGCATCGAGCCGCGACCGCGAAGTCATCTTGCAGCCGGTCGTGCCTTTCAAGATGGCGATCTCATCGTCCGGGGTCTCGAAGGACTACTTGGAGGCCGTGACGCGCGATGCCGCGCAGCTCGCTCTCAACCGTTCGCCTGAGACCCTCCAGTACTGGATGGATTCCATCCTCGAAATCACCGCGCCCGAAGCGCGGGGGCCGCTCAAATCGAAGCTCATGGGCATCCTGAAAGATCAGGAGGGATCCCAGGTCACCCAATTCGTGACCATCGACTGGATCCGCGTCGATACTGAGGCCCTGACCAGTGAAGTCGGCGGTGTGCTCCACACCGTGGTCGCCTCGCGCGACGTGCGCCGAGAGAACCGCGTCTTCAAGTTCGCGTGGAAGTACGAGGGCTTGAGCCTCAAACTTCGCGGCTTCGGTGTCGTGGTCAAGAACGACAAGGACACCCCCTATGACTGATATGGCAGCAGCCTGCGAGATCGCCTCGGGCGTCACGCTCCTCTCGACGATCGATTGTTTCACCAAACGGTGCCTGGGCGCGCTTCTGCTCGGCGCCGGGCTGATGACAGCCGCACCAGCCTATGCCGACCAGAGTGTCACGGCCACGGACAACGGCGCCGTCGACTGCGATGCCTCCAAGCAGGATCTCACGCGGATCTCGCTCAAGGACGACCAGTTCGCGTCGGTGTCCAAGGTGACGACCGGTGTTGCAACTGAGGATTTCGGCATCGTCAACGAGCCCACCCGCGGCGACATCTATATCTCTGTTCCCGAGGGCTACACGCGCCCGACAATCTCGTTCTTCGGCACGACGCAGAAGGGGTTCGTCTACAAGTTCGTCTGCAAGGTCAGCGGCAGCGAGGCCAAGCAGGTCTTCGTCACGAACGCCGATATGGCGAGGCCTGCGAAACCCCAGGCGGGGAGTGCTGCGATAAGGCCGAACGTGCCTCTCGACCAGCAAGCGGTCAGTCTGGTCCGCGCGATGTTTGAGCAGAAGCCGCTCGACGGATTCGAAATCCGCGACGAGCCCCGCACTCCGGTCAATGTCGGCAATCTCAAAGTCCAGCTCATCAGCGAATACGACGGGCTGTCGATGGCCGGAAAGGTCCTGCGGATCGAGAACACCGGCAAAGAGCCGATGGTCGTGACCGATGAGCTGATCGCCTCGCAGGGCGCCATCGCGGTCAGCATTTCCAACGCCTCACTTCAACCCGGCCAAGCCACCGGCGCCTATGTCGTCGTGCCTGCGGGAGACCTGTAATGGATATCTTCAAGCGCAAACATAAGAACGTCGACGAGCAGCTGGGCGAGGCTCACGACAGTCTCGACGATGCCGGCATGATCGCCGAGAATTCGGCGACCGAGAAGCGGCAGAGGCTCATCCTCTACGGTGGTGGCGGCCTCATCGGCATCGCAGCCATGTGGTACGTGCTGGGTAGCGACGGCAAGGAGCAGGAACTCGCCACCAAGGAAGGCGACGACAAGGTCGAGGTCTCGACCGACGCCATCATGAACCGGCAGATCGCCGATCGTGATTGGATGACGATGTACGACCACCAGCAGATCGCGCAGACCAATCAGCTCAAGGGCGTCCAGACCGCGGTAGGCAAGGTCGATCAGGTTCAGAGCGAAGTACAGGCGCTTCGCCAGGAAAACGAGCAGATGAAGGCGGACGCGACCCGCGTGCTCGACGCCTACGAACGCGAGAACCAGCAGCTCAAACAGCAGATAGCCAGGGGACCCGGGCCCCGAACCGAGGCTTCTGCACCCGGTGCCGCCGCGGCTGCCCGAGCTATGGGCGTGCCGGGCGCAGGCCCGATGTCGAGGGCGAACGAGGTCAAGCTCGTGTCGTTCGGTGCAGGACCTGCCGGGGCTGCGGCCCCCACGGGCGACGCCAGGCGGATCGAAGCAGGCGGCAAGCAGGCGGCCGTGTTCACCGACAGCCCGAATTACCTTCCGCCCAATTCGATGGCGCAGGCCAAGGTCGTAGTCGGCGTGGACGCGGCGACCAACGTCCGCAGTCAGGGCGATCCGCTGCCGGTGCTGCTGCGTATCACCGGCCCTGCGCGATCGGTCTTTTCGGACGGCAAGCTGCTGCGGACGCGCGTGCAGGGCTGCATGGTGAATGGCGCTGCCTACGGCGATCTTTCTTCCGAGAAAGTCTACGTGAAGCTGCAGCGGATGACCTGCCCGCAGCCGGGGGGCCGATATGCGGTCTCCGAGGTGAAGGGCTTCATCTCGTTTGGCGGTAAAGTGGGTCTGAGGGGCAGGGTGGTCAGCCGCGAAGGCGGTCTCATCGGCCAGGCGTTCCTCGCCGGACTTGCCGGTGGTTTCGGGCGCGGTTTCACGGCGAACACCAACTCGATCTTCCAGGGCGCCAACGTCAGCGTCGATGGGAAGCGCGACCAACTCAGCACCGGTGACATCCTCAAGGGCGGGTTAGGCGAGGGCGTATCGACCGCGGGCGACACCGTCTCGAACTATCTGATCGAGCGTGCCGAGCAATATCAGCCGGTCATCGAAATGCCGACCGGCGCCAACGTCGAGGTCGTTTTCCTCGACGGAACCTTCATTCGAAACTGAGGTGATCCATGCGTGAGGTAATTCTTGCGGGCGCAGCTGCGCTCGCCATCGTGGCCGGCGGCGGCGCTCTCTATGCCGCAACCGTCGACGCCGATGCGTCGCTGACCAAGGCACTTGCCACTCGCTTGCCCAAGACGCCGCTGACGGCAGTCAAATGCGGGAAGATCTCGGGTCTGTGCGAAGTCCAGGCCGGCAACAACCTCTTCTACACCGATCCCTCGGGCCGGTATCTCGTGATCGGGCGGGTCTACGATATGGAGACGCGGCAGGACCTCACGGCCGCCCGGCTTCTCGAGATCAGCCCTGAAACACTCGTCGGCGGAGCTGCCAGCCCTCAGCCTCAGGGCGGGGCGCAGGCCGCGCCATCGCCGGCGCGGCCTGCGCAAGTGGGTGGCGGCGTTGCGCAGAAGGTCTCGCTTGCGGGACTGCCGGCCTCGGGGGCTGTCAGCTACGGATCGGGCACCCAAACGGTCACCGTCTTCAGCGACTTCCGCTGCGGCTACTGCAACCGCCTCCACGAAACCCTGGCCGGCATGAACGTGCGAGTGATCGAGCGCCCGATTTCGGTCCTTGGTACGCGTTCGATCTCAGACGCGGTGATCTGCTCCGCCGATAAGCCCCGCGCCCTTGCGCAGGCCTATGGCGGCGCGGCCCTGCCGCCGGCGGGCAAGTGCGACACGAGCGGCCTCGATGCCAACGAGGAGTTCGCGCGCAAGAACGGCTTCACTGGAACGCCGGTGATCGTGCGCAGCGATGGTGCGGTTGTCCAAGGCTACCGGCCGCGCGAGTTCCTGGAGTCCTGGCTGAAGGGGGCGAACTGATGCGCCGCGCCCTTTTTCCCGCGCTCCTCGTCGGCATGCTCGCAGCAACCTCGGGCTGTGCCTCGTTCGGCACCAACATCAACGGCTCGTTCCGGTGCGAAGCGCCTGACGGGATCTGCGCGCCCTCGACTGCGATCGACGATACGGCCTTGTCCGAGATCACCCGGGCTGATGCCCAGGAACTGATGACGCCAACTGGCCCGTACAAGGTCGATGATGGTGATGGAGGCCGCGGCCGGATGGCCAATGCCGAGGGCGTGCTTGCGGCGCAGAACCAGGCGTACAAGCTCAGCGTCATTTTCCCGGGCTACACGGACGTGGCCGGGGTCACGCACCAGCGCCGATCGGTAACGACCGATGTCGGCCTGCCGGGCCGGACGGCGAGCAGCGTCGAGCTCGCAAGCCGATCGCGCGGCCGCCAGGAGGCAAAGGGCCTGCTCTCGGCAGCACAGAGCGCGCCGGTATTGGTCTCCGAGAACGCGCCTCCCCCCGCCGCGCCGGCCCTTGCCGCAAACGCGCAGGGCGGCCCTCAGCCGGCCGAAACCGCCGTCGATCGCATCAAGGCAGACGTCGATGCCAAGCTGACGACACGCGCGCGCCGACAGGCTGCCTCTTTCCCCTCGCCGGAGTGAAACGAAGATGGGCTTGCTAGACAATCTTCGCGAGATGGTTCTGGGCGATGCGCGTAAGCCCGAGGTGCGCGCGCGCCCCGCAGCCGTGCCAATGCTCTCGCATTACCTCGGCTACCGGTCCTTCGATGAGGACCGGAAGATCTTCTACCAGGTCCGCTCGAAGGGCTTCGTGCTCGAGCTGGCGCCGATGCTCGGCGGCGACGAGCGAACGGCAGACATCATCGGCACCATCTTCTCGGACATACTGCTGCCCGGCACGGCGTTTAGCATCGTCAACTACTCGAGCCCGCGCATTGCCGAGAAGCTCACCGAGTGGGTGCTACCACGCCTTGAGGCGGGCGGAGTGTTTTCGACCCTGGCGCGCCACCGGGCGGACAAGCTGCGCGGCGGCGCCTGGAAGTCGCTGGCGAGCGATGGGCCGTTCTATCTGCGCAACTTCCGCGTGCTGTTTTCGGTCGGCGCGCCTGACGGCTCGGGCATCAGGCTCGATGATCTCGTCACCATGCGCGATGCGCTCATCTCGGCGCTCGATTCCATCAACGTTCCCGTGCGGATCCTCGAGCCGGTTCACCTGATCCGTTTCTTCGACGAGATCCTGTCGCCGTCGACAGGCGCGGGTGATGACGCACCCGGGTACAACCGCTTCGATCCCATCAATGAACAATGCGTGCGCCGCGATCTCGTGACGCACGTCGAGAAGGATCGCCTGCTGCTGCACTCGCAGTCGCTGCGGCCGACGGGCTCAGACGTCGATGGCGTACCTGAGTTCGAGGACTATGTCCCCGAGCGCTTCGACGTGCGCACGATGTCGATCCGCAACTTTCCGGATCGCTGGGCACCCTGGGATACCCAGAAGACGATTGGCGATATCTTCAATCCCAAGCTCTGCTTGCCGTGCCCGACCCTGCAGTCGGTCTGCGGCGTGACGCCCGGTGTCGAGAGCTCGGAATCGAAAGCCGGTCGCAAGTTCGTGCGTACGCAGTCGCTGTCCGAAGGGCAGGGGGTGAAGCTCGTCCCCAAGCTGCGCGACCAGGCGGCCGAATGGCGCGCGGTGCAGGAGCGGGTGAAAAGCGGCGAGAAGCTGATCCGCTGCTACTATTCGGTTTCGATCATCGCTCCGCGCGGCACGGCGGAAACGGCCGAACGTTCGATCAAGGGCCTCTACAAGGCGGCGGGTTGGGATCTCATCGACGAGACCCACATCCAGCTTCCTGCCTTCATGTCTCACTTCCCGCTGATGATCGCGGACGGCCTGCAGGCGGACCTCGAGCGCATGAAGCGGTTCCGCACGATGCTGTCGACGAATGTGGCGGCGATCGCGCCGCTGCAGGGCGAGTACGTCGGCGGGCACATCCCGCACGTGATGTTCATCGGCCGGCGCGGTCAGCCGCAGTTCTGGTCGCCCTTCCAGAACAAGGCGGGCAACCACAACGTCGCGATCGCGGGCAAGTCGGGCTCGGGTAAGTCGGTCTTCCTGCAGGACCTCACCGCGAGCCTTGCCGGCGTGCGGGCCAAGACGATCGTCATCGATGATGGCCGCTCGTTCGAGCACATGGCCAAAGCGCTGGGCGGCACGTTCACCGAGTTCAAGCTGTCCTCGGGCATTTCGATCAACCCCTTCCGTATGATCGACATCGATCTAGCCGAAGAGGATGAGGATTACCTCGTCGACTGCCTCGCAATGCTGAAAGCAATCGTGTCGCAGATGGCGCGCTATGAAAACCGGCTCAACGATACTGAGCGCGGCCTGATCGACCAGGCGGTCAACGCCGTTTGGAACGAGCACCAGCGCGACGGTACCGTCGACCACGTCATCGCCTCGCTGCGGACCAACGAGCATGTCGCCGCGGTCGATCTTGCCATGTCGCTGCTGCCTTTCTCGAGCGAGGGCACCTACGGCCGCTTTTTCCTCGGTGAGAGCAATCTCGACCTCTCGGCCGATCTGACGGTCTTCGAGCTTTCGGACCTTTCGTCGCGCGAGGAACTGCGCAGCGTCGTCCTGACCTCAATTATGTTCGTCGCCTCGCAGACGATGCGGCGCATGAGCCGCTCGATACCCAAGGCGCTGCTGATCGATGAGGCCTGGCAGATGCTCAAGGGCGGCGCGATGGCCGACTTCGTCGAGACCTACTCGCGCACCTGCCGCAAATACGGAGCTTCGCTCATCACCGCGACGCAGTCGATCAACGACTATTACAAGTCCGATGGCAGCCGCGCGGCATTGGAGAATTCCGACTGGTTCGTGATCCTCCAGCAGAAGGCGGAGACGATCTCGGACTTTCGCAAGTCCGACCGCTTCGACATGACCTCCTACACCGAGACGCTGCTGCGGTCGCTCAAGCGCAACGGTATCGAGTATTCCGATCTCTTGATCCGCGGACCGGAGACCGAGACGGTGTGCCGTCTCGTACTCGATGCCTATTCGGGCACACTCTACTCCTCGAGCCCCGACGTGTTCGCGCGGATCGAGGCGCTGGTTCACCAGGGCCTGTCGGTCGCCGAAGCGATAGAGATCGTGGCATTCCCCGATCGCATTCGGCCCTCTGAGGAGATGCTGGAGGCGGCGGAATGATTACCGTGCCGCTTCAGCGATCCGCGCCGCCCCGGCTGATCTGGCAGGGCGTCCTGGCAACGGGACTGCGTGTCTCAGGGTGGGTTCTCGTCAACGCGATGGTCGCGCTGGGCGTCCTCACCCTTGCCACGCTCTTCATCGGCGGCCTGTCGATCGAGGGCGCGATGCATCAACTCGCCAATCTCGCACCCCGCTATCTCGCTGCCGGCCCCGAGCGCCAGCACCAGTTCGACCTGATCCTGCTGTGGACGGTCTCCTTGGCCTTCTGCGGGACCGGCTTCTTTCGCTGTCACTCCCTGATGCAGGCCCTTCTGAAGGAAAGCGCCGATGACTGACCCAACTGACGGAACGAGCCAACAGGGCTCCACCATTGCAGGCTCCGGGTCTAAACAAGTTCCCCGGCAGGGTTCGAACGGCGGTGTGACTCGCAAGACGGGGAAGGGCAGGGTGGACCTTCGCCAGGTCCTGACGGTCGGCGCGCTGATCGGCGTGGTCTGCTGGGGAGCTTGGGTCACCAAGACCATCGTCACGCCGGAGAAGCCCGAGCGCCAACTGGTGAAGCTGCAACTGCAGGGTCTCGTCACCGAGTACCTTCAGCTGCAGGCTCGCTCGGGAAATGAGGATCAGGTGGCCGCTGCGGCGACCACGCGATTCATGTCCGAACTCGACAAGGCCGTTGCTGCCGTTGGCAAGTCGGGGCGCTTGATTCTGGTCAACGAAGCCGTGATCGGCGGCGACATTCCCGACATCACCGCGCAGGTGAAGCGCGCCGTCTACGCGAAGGTGCCGATGCCCAAGGTCGCGGTGGCAACGCCGGTCCAGCAGGACATGCAGGCCTACCTCTCCGCCAACGGTGATCATGCAGCGCCTGCGATTTCGTCCCTCGACCCGATGGGAGCCGCCGGTGGCAACCCGCAGTGAGACAGCGCTTCCGCGCGGCGGGCACGGCTTTGGCAAAAGACTTGCGGCTATCGGCCTACTGGCAGTGGCCGCTCTGGCTCTGCAGAGCCTGTCGAGCTGGAGCAGCGCGCACGCCCTGATGATCAACGAGAGCGAGTCTCTCCCGAACTGGGCGTTTCTCGTCGAAGCGGGCCGGTTTCCCTCCCGCGGGGAATACGTCATCTTCAATCCGGGCCGTGATCCGCTGGTGCGCAAATACTTCGGCGAGCATCCCTCGCCCTTCGCGAAGATCGCCTACGGGATTCCGGGCGATGTCGTCAGCCGCGAGGGCAACGACGTCCTGGTCAACGGCCAGAGGGTAGCGCGGCTAAAGCCTCTCACGCGGCGCGGCGACGCGCTCGCTCCGGGGCCAGTCGGCATCATTCCCCGCGGCTGCGTCTTCGCCGGCACGGATCACAAGGACGGCTTCGACAGTCGCTACGCTGCGATCAGCTTTGTTTGCGGCAACCGCATTGCGGGGGTGGGGAGGCCGATCCTGTGAAGATCCTTCCATTCGTCCTCGCCGGTGTCGTTGGCGCGATCAGCGGTACACTTCTACCTTGGCAAAGCCCGGCGCGCGCGGTCGACCATGGGCAGATCGGGGAGGCCTGGCCGGTGGCCGAGCCTGACCTTCTCGAGGTTATCCGCGCCAAGCTTGCCCGTGCCCAGGCAAACGGCAGGCTCGACGAGCTCAATGCCCGGTTTGCGGAAAAGGTGAAGGCGCATGTCATGCGGCCCGTGCCCGTTGCCGGCATCACCGCTGCCGTTGAAGATCGGACCTGGGAGTTTGATCCGGCCATCACGATTGAGAACGACATTCGCGATCACAAGGGCAATCTGATCGCAGCTGCTGGCCAGCGGATCAACCCGCTCGACAAAATCTCCCTGTCGCAGAAGCTCCTCTTCATCGACGGCGACGATCCGGCGCAGGTGAACTGGGCCGTGCGGCAGGGCGACGATCTCAAGACCAAGATCATCATGGTGAAGGGCTCGCCCTTCGATCTCATGAAGGCGAAGCAGCGCCGCTTCTACTTCGACCAGGCAGGCTCGCTGACGGCCAAGTTCGGTATCGAGCACACCCCCGCCTCGGTCGAGCAGAAGGATAAGATCCTGATCGTTCGCGAAGCCGCGCTGAACCAGGGGAAGGGCGCATGAAGGCCTGGCTGACAAGGCACATGCCGGTGCCGATGGCCGCTCCGGAAACAGGTGCGCTGCGCACCGCTCGCTTCCGATTGATCGCCGCGATGGTCACCCTTGGCGTCATGACGCTGTTCTGGAGCGCGATCGCTGGGCCGGTCGCGCTCAGCATGCTCGTGGGCCTCGCCGTGTTCATAGTGGTCCAGGGCGGCATTTGGATACGGGCGAAGAACGCCGCGGATGACGACCACCTGATGTCGGGAAGGTCGGACGATGAATAAGTGGCTCCTGCAATTCGCCCTCGCGCTCTTTCTCTTCCTGCCGGGTGCTGCGAAGGCGCAAATCCCGTCCGCGAGTTGCTCGGGATCGTTCGTAAACCCGATCACCGACGTCTGCTGGGGCTGCATGTTCCCGCTATCGGTCGGCGGGCTCAAGATCTGGCCTTCGTCGCGCTCTGACCCCAGCAATCCCGCCTCCCCGGTCTGCGTCTGCAGTTCACCTCCGCGGATCGGGATCGCCATGGGTTTCTGGGAGCCCGCGCGACTGATCGACGTCACGACCAAGCCGTTTTGCTTTCCCAACCTTGGTGGGATCAAGCTCAACCCGGGGCTCTCGATGGGCGGCGGTTATGCCGCGAATACGGGCTCCAATGGCGGTACGGACACGGCCAAGTATCACGTCCACTACTACGTCTACCCGCTCCTTTACTGGATGGAGATCCTCACCGATTTCCTGTGCTTTGAGCAGGCGAGCTTCGATGTCGCCTATATGACCGAGATCGACCCGCTCTGGCAGGACGATACGCTTACCACGCTCATCAATCCCGAAGCCCTGATCTTTGCCAATCCGTTGGCTCAGGCAGCCTGTGCCGCCGACTGCGTTGCCTCGACCGCGGCGCTCCCGCTGAACGAGCTCTTCTGGTGCTCGGGCTGCCAGGGCTCAATGTACCCGCTGAATGGCAACATCGGCGCGAGTGTAGGCCTCACCCAGTCGGGGCGCCTGGCGGCCGAGCGCATGGTCTACAAGATGCATCGGCAAGCCCTGGGCTGGGGGACGATGGGCTCCAAGGCCCTGTGCGGCAAGTACGTCATGCCGATCCTCAAGAAGAGCCAGTACCGCCTCCAGCAGGTCAATCCGACGCCAATGGTGTCGGGCCGCGAGGCTTGCTCGCCGATCGGTGGCTCGGTCCTGTTTCCCCGCGCCGCGCGCACCTATCCCGTGAAGGGCGAGGACATGGGCTTCCTGCTCTGGCGCAAGCGCAATTGCTGCGTGCTGTGAGGACACCGACATGCGTAAATCCATTCTGACCTTCGGCGGCATCCTGGCTGTGGGCTTGGTCAGCGCCGCGCTTGCCCAGACCATCGAAGGCCTCGACCTGCAGGCGCTCGAAAAGCGCGGGGAGGCGGCCCAGGCAGAAGCACAGGCGCTCGTCGATTTCGTGAAGGGGCAGGGCGAGCCGCAGGCGCAGGCCGCCCAATCCGTGGTTGACGATGCCTACAATCGGGTCGCCGATCTCGACGTCTCCGGTATCGCCGGCGGCAACAAGGACGGACCGATCGACCTTGACGCCATGGTGGCCGGCGCCAAGGGCAACCTCGCAGGTCCCAAGTCGACGCCACTGGTGATCGCCTTCGTCAGCCTGTCGATGCCTGAGGATTCTCTGCGCCGCACGATCCTCGATACCACCAAGGCAGGCGGTATCGTCGTGTTCCGCGGGTTTTCGCAAGGCGGCGCCCAGCCCTTCGTGGCGCTGCTGGCCAAGGCGGTCGAGCAGAAAGACGCGGCCAACATCACGATCGATCCGCGTTTGTTCCGGTCATTCAAGGTTGATCGCGTACCGACGATCGTCGCCGCCTCGAGCAGCTTTGAGCCGTGCGACCAGCTTGACTGTGTGACACCGCCGCCGCCCCATGATCGCATCGCCGGCAACGTCACGCTAAACTACGCCTTACAGACATTCGCGGCAGGGGAAGGGCCTGGTGCTCCAGCGGCGCGCGTGGCGCTCGCGAACCTGGCGAAGCATCCGTGAGGCTCTGGCTCTCATTCCTATGCGCCAGCGCGCTGTTGTCCTCGAACGCCTCTGCGCAAAACGCAATCGCGAGGGAGGGGGAAGATCTCGCCAAGTCGGTCCGCGACGGGTCTGCCGGCACGGTTCTGCAAAGCGGCGCGGAAACTGGTGTGCCTGGTTACGGCGGAACCAATTTGGACGTTTCCAAATACCTCGAGGACGAGGAAGGCCTCGCGGATGCGGGCGTCAGCGCGCGTTACAGCGATCCCAACTACAATGTCGTGATCGACCCGGCGCGGCCCGAGTTCGATCCCTCCACGATCGACCTGTCAGCCGCCAAGACGGTCGAGGATAATCCTGAGACCTATCTCGGCACCGACGTCGCCGTGGGCGGCGCCCAGGCCGGTTGCGAGCCGCTTCCGGGAACGGGCGCCAAGGACTCCGTCTACTATGAGAGCTGCAATCAGGGCGACGAGATCTACTGGGTTCCGCAGACCTGTCGCGCATCCCTGAGCGTCACCGTCGAGAAGACGTCGACCTACATCTATTACGCCGCGACCGCAGGGCCATACGTGAACAGCGGCGGATTTGCTGGGCCGCGCGCCGACGGCACCTGCCGCGCGATCGGCACCTTTGGCTATTGTTCGGAGCTTCGGCGTTATGGCTGGAGCCCGACGGGCAACTGCAAGGACACCGACTACTCGCCAGAGATCATCGAGTGCACGCGCGAGATCAGCGGCCTCAGTGGCAACCCGGTTTGGACAGGCATCGATCCTGCGACCGGCCAGTTCTGGTCCTCCCGCTCGGAAACCGCGTCGCCGCCAGTGATCACGCGCAGCGAGGAATACTGCGCGGCCCGCACCAATCCTGACTGCAAAATCGAAGGCGGCGAGGTTTGCACCGACAGTGATCCGGTGACCCGCGTGATCAATGGTGTCGCGGTCACTCAGCCTTGCTGGGCTTGGGCGCAAACCTATCAATGTCCGCATCGCCGGGCGGCCAACGATTGTTCCAGCCTCGAGGCCAAGTCCAATTGCCAGTTCGATCACAACGAGTGCCTGAGCCAGAACGAGGACGGCAGCTGCAACGTCTACGACAGAGTGTTTCGCTGCACGACGCCTGACGCCTCGACAGCTTCGCCTCCCGCCTACATCTGCGGCAGCGACCTCTACTGCATCAACGGCGAATGCACCCAGGTCGAGCGCGAGGCCTCGACCGAGTTCAAGGACGCGATGGTCGCGCTCCACGCCATGGGCGATGTGCGCGACCAGTTCGATCCGGCCACCTTGACCCTATTCAACGGCGAAAAGGCCGGCTGTCACAAGCCTGTCTTCGGCCTCGTCAACTGCTGCGCGGGCAAGACCTCGGGACTTCTCACCACGGCCGCCGGCGGGGCTGCGCTTGCCGGAGGTCCGGCGGCGATCGCCGCACTCGCGACGCCATTCCTCACCATGTTCATGTGTAGCGGCGAGGAGATGATGCTCGACGTCAAGGACCGCATGGGCCTGTGCCACTATGTCGGCACTTACTGCTCGGACAAGGTCCTCGGCGTCTGCATATCGAAAACGCGCAACTATTGCTGCTTCGAGAGCAAGCTCAGCCGCATCATCCAGGAACAGGGTCGCAGTCAGCTCGGCAAGTCATGGGGCACGCCCAAGACGCCCGACTGCAAGGGGTTTTCGCCCGAAGAATTCCAGAGGCTCGATCTGTCGAGGATGGATTTCACCGAGGTCTACAACGAGTTCATCGACGCCGCGAAAGTGCCCGACGAGATCCAGACCTCGATCGAGATCCAGGAGAAGATCGAAGAATACTACCGGCTGCACGGGGGGACGCCGAAGTGAGCAATGTCGTCAGAATGCTCGACAATCGACCGTTTCCTGACCTCACGGTTTTCGAGTTCGCCGTGGCGAGCGCGATCTCGCGTCAGGTCATCGCCACGGACGAAGAGCTGCAGGAAGTGCTCTCCGACTGGTTCCTTCGCCAGGTTCGGCCTGCCGAAGTCGCCGCCGCGCTCGACAGCATGGCCATGCGCGGGCTCGTGCGGCGCGGCGGCGAGACGCTTTGCGGCTACGGCCTCACCAGCGAGGGCATCAATGCAGTGGCGACGCTCTACGGCGGCTGCATTCGCATGATCGATCGCGGTCTCGGTCTTCTCAACACGCCGATGATCCTCAGCCTTCTCAACCTCATCAAGGAGACGCGCCATGCGTAAGCCTCGCCTTGTAGTCCCCGTGGTTCTTGCTCTCTTCTCGCAGATAGCCTCGCCGTTCGCGGCAGTCGCGCAGAGCGCTCCGGCCGAGCCGGGAATATCCGATGCCGAGGCTGCCGCTCCGCCCGCGCGCGGACCGCGCGATGCGTTCTATTGCGAGCAGCGAAAGCTCGGCAGCTGGTTCTACTGCGATCCCGACAAGGCGCGTGAGGCCGCGGCGTCGGTCGCTGCGCCTCGTGTTCCGGCGGCCAAGCAATTGGCCGCGATCAGTGAGCAGCTGGAGGAATTGAAGGCGCGTGCGATCCTTCAGCCGACCTCGGAGAACCTCGCCTCCTATATGCGCTTCCAGCGCGAGCAGCTTGATCGCGCGTCAACCTTCGCGGACGTTTGGGGCCGGACCGTCTGGCAAAATCCGGATCTCGACTACACGCTCGAGCGACCGATCAACTCCCTTGGCAAGCAAACGTGGATGGCCGATCGCAAAGCGGCGAAGGCAACGACGATGCAGGAGCTGTCGCAGCGCTACGGCGTATTTTACTTCTACTCGTCGGGATGTTCGGCCTGTCGCGTCTTCGCGCCGATCGTGCGATCGATCTCCGATCAATATGGTCTCGAGGTCCTGGCCGTGTCGATGGATGGCGGGGCCAACGATGTCTTCCCTCGCTACGCGGTCAACACCGGGCAGTACGAGCGCATGGGTCTGACAGGTAACCAAGTGCCCGCGCTGGTCCTCTTCGACACTCTGACCAAGAAGCCCATCCCGATCGGCTACGGCCTGATGGCCGCCGACGAGGTCATGGACCGCATCTTCACCCTTACGCAAACGCAGCCCGGGAGTGACTACTGATGGCGCGGCAACTCAAGTGGCGTGAGCGCATCGGCCTTACCCTGAGCGCAATCGCCGTCTCGCAGCTTGCCGTTGTGCAGGCGCATGCGAACGTGGGCACCGAGCTCAACGACTTCTTCAACGACATGGGTGGCGCCGGCAATGCCTATGGCCCGACCGCCTTCGAAGGTCAGTCGGCCGGCTATTACACAGGCGGCGGGGTGTGGGCTCGCTTCAAGAACAAGCAGGTGAACCCGATCAATATCCAACTGCCAAGCGTGAAAGCCGGCTGCGGCGGCATCGATATTTTCGGCGGCTCGTTCTCGTTCATCAACACAGACCAGATCGTTGCGATGCTGAAGGGCGTCGCCAGCAACGCGCTGGGCTTCGCCTTCCAGCTCGCGATCAAGTCGATCAGTCCGCAGATCTCGCAGACCATCGAGGAGATGGCGCAGAAGGTCGAGAAGCTCAATCAGATGAACATCTCGTCGTGCGAGGCCGCGCAGGGCTTGGTCGCAGGCCTCTGGGGCGAGAGCCAGGGGCGCGATTCCGAAGTCTGCAAGGCGATCGCCAATAGCCAGGGCTTTGCAACCGACTGGGCCAAAGCCCGCCAGGATTGCAACGCTGGCGGCGAACGCGCGGAGATCCTGGAGAAGAACGGCGACGAGACGATCCCCTCGAAGTCATACAACTACACGTGGCACATGCTGAACAAGAGCTACCCTTCGTTCTCGCGCGAGTTCAAGGAGTACCTGATGTCGCTGGTGGGCACGATCATCTACCAGCGCGCCGAAAGCGATGAGGGCTCGGGCACGGTCCGATATGTGGGGCAGGGCAACCGCGAGCTGATCCAGGCGCTTCTGCTCGGCACCTCGGATACGCCGGTCCTGCGCTGCAACGAGACCAATGAGTGTCTGGAGCCGAGCCCCAGCGGCACGGTGACGATCACGCCGACGCAGGCTCTTCAACCGCGCATTGCCGCATTGATCACCTCGATGGCGGCCAAGGTCCGTTCGAACGAGGCGCTGACCGCAGAAGAGGTGGGGATCCTTGGGGGCACTAGCGTGCCGCTCTACAAGATCATCACCGTCAACGCGGCCGCGCAGATGGGCGGTATGACCCAAGCCGATATCCAGGGTCTCGCCGAGATCGTCGCCGTCGATATGCTCGAGCAGATCGTCCAGGAGTTTTACGGCTACGTCCAGAAAGCGCAGGGCTCGTTCAACGAAGCGGACGAGGCGACGCTCGCGCAATGGCGTGAGCAGCTGCAGAATGTGAGCAAGGTGCTCGACGGCTACAGCTACAAGCTGAACGAACGCCTGGTTCGCACGCAGACCTACGTCGACCGGGCGGTCTTTCTCGAGCGCACGCTGCGCAACTCGATATCGCCGCAGATGTCGGCCGCGCTCTCGTTCCGTTCGAGCGCCGCGGCGCAAGGGCTCAACTAGGAGACTTTGCTATGCTGGAGATCTTCACCATCGGTGGCGGCGAGTACATCGTCAACGTCCTCAACGCCGTCGCGTCCTGGACCGGAGGAGGGGGCTTCCGCTCCCTGATCCAGGTCACGATGGTGATGGGTCTCGCCTACGTGCTGCTGGTCGTCGCTTTCAGCCTCAACTGGAAGGCCTGGTTCCACTGGTTCCTATCAGCGACGCTGATGTACGGTATCCTCATCGTCCCGACCACGAGCGTGAAAGTGACCGATCGGATCAACCCCGGCCTGGCACCGGCAGTGGTTGCCAACGTGCCGATAGGCCTTGCATCGATCGCGTCGTTCACGAGCCAGATCGGAGACTGGCTGACGGAGCAGGCCGAAACGGTTTTCGTCATGCCCGATGCGCTGGAGTACCGCACCAACGGCATCATCTACGGCGCCCGGCTCTACGACAAGACGAAGGACTTCAAGTTCCGCGACCCGCGGGTGCGAACGAACCTCACCGAGTATTTCAAGCAGTGCCTGTTCTACGATTTCCTGCTCGGTCAGAAGGACCCGTCGGACGTCATGAACTCGAACGACATCCTCATCGACATGGGCCCGGGGTCGCCGGCGCGCGCCATGTCCTACTGGAATGACGACGGCACCACCGAAATCCGAACCTGCGCCACTGCCTACACCGCTCTGTCCTCGGCCGCAGGTGTACCCGCCAAGACAGATGAGGAGCTTGGCCGCACGGCTCCGAGCATCTTCCCGAACCTGACGCAGGCCGCCGCGAAAGCGAAGCTGGAGGCAGACCTGCCGGCAGTGGCAGCTCAGTTCCACGGCAGCACCCAGACGGCAGGCCAGATATTTCAGCAGCGGGCCCTGACCGATGCCTTTCTGGAGGCGCGGGCGAACCTGTCATCAGCGGACGGCGATACCTTTGCCATGATGCGCGCCGAGACACAGGCGAAGAACACTTACACGTCGATCGCCCAGCAGGCGATGACCTGGGTGCCGCTCCTGAACATCGTGCTTGTGGTCGTTTTCTACGCGATGTTCCCGGTGATCTTTCCGCTGTTCCTGATGCCGCAGACCGTCGTCGGCGCGTTGAAGGGCTATCTGACCGGGTTCTTCTATCTCGCGGCGTGGGGTCCACTCTATGCGGTCCTTCATATGTTCATCATGGGGCGCGAGGAGGCTTCCATGGCCGCGGCCGCGCCGGGCGGCATCACCATGGCGACGATCGAGAGCATCGATGCCGTGAACGCTGATACGGCGACGATCGCCGGCTTCCTCATGATGTCCATCCCGTTCCTCGCTGGCGGGCTCGCAAAGGGGGCGCTGACAATCTCGAGCCAGGCGACTTCGATGCTGGCGCCGGCGCAATCGGCCGCAGAAGCGGCCGCGATCGAGCGGACCACGGGCAATTACTCCTACGGCAATCTCAGCTACCAGAATCTCACCGGTAACGTCGTCCAGCGTGATCACTGGAATACGGCTTCTGCCTTCACGAGCGGCTTTGGCCGTTCGACCTTCGTCAACGACAACGGCACGCAGTTTGGTCAAACGGCCGATGGCACCACCGTTTACGACAACCGTGGCGGCATGAGCAGCCTAGGGTTCACTCCAACTGTGTCGCGCTCGACAATGGCCGAGGTCAGCGAGGCGGCGGCAGAGTTGGAGACCCGGCGCACGGCGCTCACTAACTCGCGGTCCGAGCGCGTTGCAGCGCTGGAGCGTGCCGGGTTCAGCCAGGCGAGTGGTTTCCGATCGTCGAGCGGTTCTGAGGCGTCCACCGGGCATGGTAGCACCGCGAGCCAGGGGGAAAGCTATAGCAAGTCTCAGGGAGCTTCCGATCAGGTCGGGACATCGCGAGACATCGGGCAAACGGTCGAGAGCAGCCGCGGGACGCAAGACCAGTATAAATCAGGGACAGGGACGCAATGGTCCGTCGGCGGTTCCTTGGGTACTCAAAAGGGCGGAGCGCCGGGTAGGGGTTCGCAAGGAGGATCGGGCACGGGCAGCGCTAGTGCGGGCGGCAGTTTGAGCAAAGATGCGTGGGATGGCGTCTTTTTCACCAACGGCACTTCACAGGCCCGAAGTGACCGGTCGAACACAAGTTCGGGAGAGAGCCACCGCAGAGGCGAGGACCATACGGAGGACAACCGACTAAACGAGGAAGCCTACTCGCGCAGCGGCAGCTTCTCGCGCAACGAAGGATATTCGGAAAGTCGAACTTTTCGCGATAAGACGGTCGAGGAAATTCGGTCTATCGATCGGCAGCTTGCCGAGATCGAGGAGGCTTCCCGTTCGCTTGGAACCACCTGGACAATGCGTGAAGGTGGAGGGATGCAGGTGAGCCAGGATCTGTCTCAGATCGTGGCGAGCCGATATCAGGAATACGCCAACAGCGCCGAATTCAGAGCTCTGGGTGCGCCTTCGCTCCAGGCGGTAGATTTGAGCCCGACGCAAATGCGCGCCCGCGACATGATCGTGGACCGCATAGCCAAGGACTACGTCGATCATATTATGGAGCCGGTACGCGATGAACTGGTCCCGCCGACGGAGTTGCGGGGGCCGGTGCAGGCGCCCAGTGACTTTACTGAAGCGGACCTGCGCGGCAGCCTCGGCGGCACAACCGGGCCCCGAGGTGGAGGAAATGATTCCGCCTTCAAGCAATTCCAGGATGAGGTGGCAGGGGAGATCAGATCGGGGAAAGGTTCGATTGAAGGAAGACGTGCTGCATCAGAAGCCAATCGCACTGGAGCGGTTCAAGGAGCTTCCGATCTGAGCCGAAATACAGATGACAGATCGAATCTAAACTGGTTCCGTGAAAAGGACCGTAAGCCCTAAAACAGTGTTCCGTAAAGCATCACGAAGGCAACGACGCCCACACCTAATAGGAAAGCGAAAAGCTGGAGTGGGCTTTTGGGAGCTTTGTTTTCCTCGCTAGGCCCTATAAGATTTTCATTAATGCGCTGACGGCTTTCGTCATCGAACAACAACCCAAGGCCGTTACCTTCCTGAGATCCGTCGTACGGGAAGGACATGCTTCAACTCCTTTGGCCAAAGGATACCATGTGGCATGCAGAAACGCTAGGGAAAGCGCGGAAATCTAAGCAAACGATCGATAGAACGTCTTGCGCTTGAGACGCTGCGCGGTCTACGCAACAGTACCTAACTCAGAGGCGCTGATGCCCCCGCAGGAACTACAGCTCGCGCTATATCTCGATCTTCGCCGGGGGATTCTTTCGAACAAATACGCTCCGGGCGAGCGCCTCGTCACTAAAGCTCTCTCCGACGCGACAAGCCTCACGAATTCCGCGACAATGGGCGTTCTCAATGCGCTCGCTACCGATGGCTATCTGAAGAAACATCAGAGGAGCTACTCCGTCGCGGCCTGGTCGCTGGAAAACGTCCTCGAGTGCACGGACCGACTTGAGGTTTTTGTCGAGACCTGTGCCGCTCGCGTGCTGATCGAAAAGGGGCCGCGGCTCGACAGCATGCAGCGCATTTCGGCCGAGCTCATGGCTACAGACCCGCTGGACGAAACGTTCTTCCTACTCGCGATGGACTGGTTCCGTGAGCTCTTCGGCGCCGGTGATCGGCCGACGGTCGCTTCTGTTGCGCACAGGCTAATCCCGCAGGTCTATCATCGCATCGTTTGGCTGATCCTGACGACAGCACCTAACCCTCGCAAGTCGGTGCGCAAGCTCGTCGCAGCCAATCTCGAGTGGCTAGAGGGAGGTCTTAGAGGCTTCAGAAAGCGCCAGGTCGGCATCTTCGATGAGCTGCGCGAAGCCTATAGTTCAAGCGCGTCGGCAGGTCTGCCATTTCGCTTTGACGAGGACGAACTCGCCGGTCGCTTGGAAATCCGCGAGCCCGATATTCGTGGGCGCTTGTTGGCGCTGTCCCACCCCTTTTATCCGCCGTTTCTGCCCGCGGACAGAAACGTCGGGAGCATCACTCCGATAGCCGTTTAGGTGGATAGCGGGACCGCCAGCACGGCCTTGTCTGATAAGGATCGCAGATAGGTTGCTCCCTGTGCTGCGGAGACTCCGTCGCGCCGCTTTAGAGCCGAGACCAAGTCGACCATCTTTTGACTGAATTCCGTGGCGACACCGTCCTGCAACGAGGCTGACCATGCGTAGGTGAGGCCGGCCTTTGCTAGTGATGCATACTCGCGAAAGAGGTCGGGTGCGTTCATCCCGGCGACCAGAGCGAGAAATAGGCGCTGGGTCGTAAGGCATGCCTCCAGCAGATCATTTTTTGCAGAATGAGCCACGATTTCGGCAACAAGCTTATCCAGGGCTGGGACCATCGGTTGCATGTCGAGGTAGCGACAGCGCAGCGCCACGTTCGCCTCGATCATGCCTAGAGCCGCCAGACTCCGCGTGCGGTTGACCGGATCAAATCTCGTCCAGGCAAAATGGGTAAAATGGCTTTCGATAAATCCCGCAGCGCGAAGATCGTCAAAGTGGGTGTCGGCCTCTTCCTGGGAGACATTCAACAGCGCAGCGAGCGCCGAGTGAGTGATCGGATTGTCATATATCTTCGCGCGAGCGACGCGCAGCTTCAGCGCCTCGAGCTTCGGCTTGTCGCTCACCCGAAGGTGCTGCGCAGCCGCCGTGTAGAGGGATTGGACGTCGTCGGCGAAGTGCATGCGCCTCGATAACACAAGTCAGGTGCGGCGGAAGGGGGGCTTCAATCGCGATCGATGAATTGGATCTCGCGAGCATGCTCGATGATCCGCCGCAAGCGAAAGGCCAAAGGTTCGACCGGATCGCTAGCCAGGACGCGTGCGCAGACAGTTTCGAGTTCGTCGATCTGCAGACCTTCTACGCTTTCAGTGAGTTCAAAGTGGGCATGCGCAGCCATGAGGATTCGTAGGTCGCCGAGTTGAACGGTCATGTTCCTGCCTCGGTCTCAAATCAATTTAAGTATGTAATAAAGGTCGAGCCAATCAGTGCCGATAGTTCGGGAAGGGCGGGCGAATGGGGCAATGTCATATCGAGATATAACCATTCTCTAAGGCATATACCGGCGTTACAGATCACTTGAGCGCCATAATCCCAACTCGAAGTGTTTGATCCAAGCGTCGACGCCGCCAATCTGGAGCTAGTATCCTAGCAAGTCCCAGATTTTATTGGTTTTGCGTGCGGCCGTCCGCCCATCTGTGCCTTATTTGAGCCAAAATGCGAACGAGTCGCAATAAGTGACCGTGTCGGCTTACCATGAGCGACGATTGTCGGGGGGGGCAGCGCCAGAAGCGCGTTGACCATAGTCCGCGTGCCGTTTGGTGGGTTGCCGGGGTCGGCCCCAGCGATAGTGATACGGGAACAATTCGGCTGACCGTCAGGGGAAGGCTTTCCCCTCCCATGCGTTGAAATCATGAAGGCAATTGTCGACGACTGACCTGGACTACCTCAGATTGAAGATCGCGACCTACAATGTGAACGGCATCAACGGACGCCTGACCCTGCTGCTGCGTTGGCTGGAACTGGCTGAGCCGGATGTCGTCTGCTTGCAGGAATTGAAGGCGCCCGACGCGAGCTTCCCCGAGGCGGCAATCCGTGATCTCGGCTATGATGCGATCTGGCATGGGCAGAAGAGCTGGAACGGCGTCGCGATTCTCAGCCGGGTCGGCGAAATCCACGAGACCCGCCGCGGACTTCCCGGCGCACCTGATGACGAACAGAGCCGCTACATCGAAGCGGCGGTGAAGGGGGTGCTGATAGCCGGTCTCTATCTGCCCAACGGCAATCCCCGACCGGGGTCAAAATTCGACTACAAGCTGCGGTGGTTCGAGCGCCTGCACGACCATCTTGCCGGCCTCGTATCACTAGACGCTCCCGTCGTGATCGCGGGCGACTTCAATGTCATACCGACCGACCTCGACGTATATGTCCCTGAGCGCTGGCGCAACGACGCTCTGTTCGCGCCCGAAGTCCGCGAAGCCTATGCGCGCCTGATCGGGCAAGGCTGGACCGATGCACTTCGCGAGCTACATCCCGGCGAGCACATCTACACCTTCTGGAAATACTGGCGGAACTCGTTCGAGCGGGATGCCGGCCTGCGCATCGATCACATCCTGCTGAATCCAAAGGCTGCCGCGCGGCTTGTTGCCGCCGAAGTGGATCGCCGACCGCGTAGCTGGGACAAGACCAGCGACCATGCGCCGGTATGGATCGACCTCGCTGACAAGGCGCGGCGACGGCGGAAGGCCTAGCGCTCGTCCTCCGGCAGGTCCGCATACCAGTCTGCATAGGGTCCGGTTCGCGCGAGATGGCGATTGAGATCCGGGGTCCCATCATCCCACCAGACCGGGCCGCGTTCGCCGAGCGCGATCTTGGCGCGATCGACCGCTTCGTGAGCCTCGGTTTCCGCCGCACGATCGCCGCTTCGCTTGGCAAGACCGACCGCGCGGCGGGCGGTCATCAATTCATGCACAAGACGTTCGCGCACATCGGATTCGAGGTCCGGATTGCTCGCCCGCCACAGTCGCCCACGAACCACAAAATATCGCCCGTCAGGTGTTGTCGGATAGGCGCGCTTGCTCATGCCCTACCGCTCTGGCCGGCAAGGCTCCGGAATGTGATCGACCATCTCGGATGATCCATGGGCGCGATGCTGTGCTCCCATTGGTGCCGTACTTCGCCGGACAGATGATAGATCGAGCGCGGTGCGAGATCGACCCTGGCCCGCTCGAATCCGCGGTCGCTCCGTCGGCGCAGCCGCAGGGTAGCCGCATGCCCGAGCGAGATGCCGACGACATGCTCAAATACCGGACGATCCCTGTGCCATCCGATCCCGGCACCGGGACCGTAGCGGATCAGCAGCGCTTGCACGAGCTGGCTAGGATCGAGATTGGCGAAGCCAGCTGCGCGTTGCCGGATGCCATCGAGCCAGTCGGGCATTGGGTCGGTCGGCGCGAACGCGCCTGTCGCGAAATCGTAGCTCCAGCCATAGGACCGCGTCAGCCGCTTGCCTGTCCACTGCTGAAAGCGAAACGGGCTGAGGCCGGTATCGTCGATATGCGCAATCAGCGCGGCTTCCTCAGCCTCCGAGATGATGTCACCGTGCATCGCGAGGCCAGCGACGGCCGGCGCGTCGAACAGGTCAAGCATAGCGTTCACCGCGGCCGTCCCGGCCACCCTCGACGCCGCCGGCGGCACGCAGGAGGGAGCCCAGTGGACGCCCGGCCAGCATGCAGGTCGCGACGACGCGATCATAGCTGCGCCGCCCGGCGTGACAGCTCAGCACCTTTCCCATCGCGAGCCGTTCGAGACGGCGCTTGGCGGCGATGCCACCCGGCTCATTCAACTCGGGCGCGTAGAAGTCCGCGAGCCGGATTTCGATCCAGCGATCGGGACGGCCAGCGGGGCCGACGCACAGGCCGTCGCCATCGCCGACATAGCGGACGACACCCGAGAAGGTCATTCCCGCTGATGGCAGCGCACCTTCACACGGATCGGCGAGCGCGGGCGACGCCCACGCGCTGGCAACCAAGGCGGTGAGGATGAGGGGGAAGCGCATGGACGATCTGATATAGATGGCGATCGCGTTGGTTCCACAGTGCCGATTGCTTGAGCCATTAGACTGGGAACTCGAAAATGCAGTGAACTGATCCCTCGGAGCGGTGGCCTTATCAGGTGCCAAGATGCCGAGGGCTTTGGCGAGCACCGACAGCGCGGTAAGGTAAAGCGCGTTCGCTTTCGTCCAGTCGATTAGTTTCTTCCAGAGTGCTAGAGCACCAGTGCTTGAGTTTGGTTAATAGCTTCAGGCGCGGCATAAGCGGCCCCCTCCATAGTTCGGCAGAACTATTTAGTGAGGGCCGCTCGGAGCAGAGTTAGGGCTTCACGGGAGATTTCATCTTGACTGCATCACGCTCATGAAGTCGAGCTTGAGCTTCGCTGATGCAGAGGGCTTTCTTGTTGGGGTCTTTCAACTTTTCGCACTCTTGCTTCTCATCCTCATACTGTTCCGAAAAGCCAACGGGCGGATTGGCCCGGCTCAGGATATCAGCTTGCGATCTCGTCTGAGCGGGAGCCGGCTCTTCGGTTTTATCGCCACACGCAGTCAGCGCCAGTGCGAGGGTCAGCATTACAGGGATACGCATATTTCCCGTGGTGAGGTCCAGCTTATGGGATGGCACCTCAACAATCGGAAGGCATATTTCAGGTGGCGTGACCGACCTTGGATAACGCGGCGTTATAGATCGCCTCGTTGCCTCGCACCACTTCGTAGCGCGAAGCGAAGTCCCGATATGCCAGCAACGCTCGGGTCTCGTCGCATGTCGCGAAAACGTGTTGGTCGCCGAGCTGATCCGTACCGAAGATCATGTAAACCCGTTCGTCGTTCTCATCCATGCCCGCGGCCTCCGCCAGATGCTGAACTATCTCTTCTTCGGGCGTCCGGGTCCCGGCCCCCGCGATTGGGCCTCGCGCAAGCTGGCGGCTCGAATGCTCTTCCACTCGTGTATATACTTGAAGACCGAGATACACCGGGTCATCCGTTCGGATACGGACATTTCCAGAGCGTATTTGGGTTTGAATGCGTCTCGGGCGGCATCCATATCCTCGCCGCGCCGATGCGCTTCGATCATGGCGACGATACGCATGGCTGGCACGGTGCCCTCGGCATCGTCGGTCAGCAGCATTTCCATAGCACCGTCTTTGAACACGATTTTCGGAAGCTGGTTGGCGAGGGCTTCCATGATTTCGTCGCGGATTGCCTGATGCATCATCACTCCTTCGAACGGGAAGGAGGCGGCTACGGTCAAATGGTAAACCGGAATTTAACTTCTCATCTAGGGTGACGACGAAACGGGCCCTGCGCGCGATATGTCCAATCTTGAGATTGTCGAGTTTATACAAGTTCGACTCGGTTCGTCGCGCTAGAAGGGCGTAGCGACCCGTGATGACCGTTTTCGCAAGAGAGTGGTCTTCATAATCTTGATGGCTCCAGGCTCCCGTCTGGAGCCATTTCTTTATGGCGGGGCCCCGTAGGCGTCGTCGCTGAAACCCACCGGAATGGGGCTCGTGGCCTGCAGGGTGAATCTGGCTGAGAAGATCGGCTGACGGGTTGCGGTCGCTGCCAGCAAAATATGCTGACATTCCATAGCGGTCATCGCCAGATCGAGTTCAACGAAAGGAACGACGTCACCCCTTCGTCCTCGGTCCGCAAGCTGGCATCGGAACAATTCCCCTCCGAAGAACCTTCGGTTCACTCGGAGGCGTTCTGCAAAAATCTCTATGAACTTTGCGACCTGATGCCGAGAAGGAACAGCGTCCGTTGGATGCGTTCAATAGCGGAGACGAACAACAAACAGAAGGGGTTCGTCGCCAGTAGGACGGTTTGTATCGGCCATCCGACTGTGATGTGGCTGGGTCAGGCGCGCGATTTTGCCAGGAATGTTGAAATGAAGCAAAAGGTTATACCTTCCAAGGCAACGGGCTCCAACGCTGACCATGCGGGGCCTCCCCCTTATGTGCAGGTCCGCGGCGCGCGTCAGAACAACCTCAAGAATATCGACGTCGATGTGCCGCGCGACGCCTTCGTGGTGTTCACCGGCATATCGGGCTCGGGTAAATCGAGCCTCGTCTTCGGCACCCTCTATGCCGAAGCGCAGCGCCGATATCTGGAATCGGTCGCGCCCTATGCGCGCCGCCTGATCGACCAGGCCGGCGTGCCGGAGGTCGACGCGATCGACGGATTGCCGCCTGCGGTCGCCCTGCAGCAACAGCGCGGCTCGGCTAACGCGCGGTCCTCGGTCGGTAGCGTGACGACGCTCTCCAGCCTCGTGCGGATGCTATACTCGCGCGTCGGCGAATATCCGCGCAATCAGCCGATGCTCTTTGCGGAGGATTTCTCCCCCAACACGGTCGCGGGCGCCTGCCCGACCTGCCACGGCATCGGGCGGGTGTATGACGCGACCGAAGAGACGATGGTGCCCGACGATACGCTGACGATCCGGGAACGCGCTGTCGCCGCTTGGCCGGCCGCATGGCATGGCCAGAACCTGCGCGATATCCTCGTGTCGCTCGGCTATGACGTCGACACGCCGTGGCGCGATCTGCCGAAGAAGGATCGCGACTGGATTCTCTTTACCGACGAGGCGCCGACGGTGCCGGTCTATGCGGGCCTGACGCCCGAACAGACGCGCGTTGCCCTCAAGCGCCGCATGGAACCAAGCTACCAGGGCACCTTTACCGGCGCGCGCCGCTATGTGCTGGAGACCTTCGCCAACACGAAAAGCGCGCTGATGAAGAAGCGCGTCTCGCAATATATCATCGGCCGCGATTGCCCGACGTGCGACGGCAAGCGGCTGAAGCGCGAGGCCCTGTCCGTGAAGTTCGCGGGCCTAGACATCGCCGAGTTCGGCGACCTGACGGTGCTGAAGCTCCGGGACTTGCTCACGCCGGTCGCGCATGGCGAATATGGGGGCGCCGCGGCCCCGAAGGGCCATGTTCTCGGCAAGGCGGCCCGCGATGCGGCGGTCGAACAACGGGTCGCGGCGGGAGGTTCGGCACATAAGGCTGCGCCTGACGTGCGCCGCACGCCCAATCTTTCCGATGAAAAGCGGGTCGCCGCGCAGCGTCTAGCCTGCGAATTGCTCGAACGGCTCGAACCGCTGATCGATCTTGGCCTTGGCTATATCTCGCTCGACCGCAGCACGCCGACGCTCTCCTCCGGGGAGCTGCAACGCCTGCGCCTCGCCACACAATTGTCGTCGCAGCTCTTCGGCGTGGTCTATGTGCTGGACGAGCCATCGGCGGGGCTGCACCCGGCAGACGGCGAAGCCCTGCTGACCATCCTTCAGCGGCTGAAGGCGGCGGGCAACTCGCTGTTTGTCGTCGAACATGATCTCGACGTCATCCGCCATGCGGAATGGCTGGTCGATGTCGGCCCGGGTGCCGGCGAAAAGGGCGGCGAAGTGCTTTACAGCGGGCCGCTCGCGGGACTGGCCGATGTCGAGGCATCGATCACGCGCCGCTATCTGTTCGCAGAGCCCGTCGCCCATGATCGGACCCCGCGAGAAGCCAAAGCATGGCTTCGTCTCGAAGGCGTGACGCGCAACAATCTTCACGGCCTCGACGTCGAGCTTCCCATTGGCTGCTTCACCGCCGTCACAGGCGTGTCCGGATCGGGCAAATCCAGTCTGGTCAGCCAGGCGCTACCGGAGCTTGTCGCGGAACAGCTCGGCGGCTCGGCGGCCGTTGAAGAGGATGAGGTCGATCCGCTTCTCGATGTCGCGCAGGAGGATACCGAAGGCCGCATCGTGGCGGGCATGGAGTATGTCCGAAGGCTAGTGCGGGTCGATCAGCGGCCGATCGGCCGCACCCCGCGCTCGAACCTCGCCACCTACAGCGGCCTGTTCGATCATGTCCGCAAGATCTTCGCCGACACGCCGCTTGCCCGCCGGCGCCACTACAGGCCGGGCAGGTTCTCGTTCAACGTCGCGCAGGGCCGCTGCCCGGTGTGTGAGGGCGAGGGCTTCGTCATGGTGGAGCTGCTGTTCCTGCCGAGCGTCTATGCGCCTTGCTCGACCTGCCACGGCAGTCGCTACAATCCGCAGACGCTCGAAGTCGAATGGAACGGCCGCAACATCGCTCAGGTGCTTGAACTGACGGTGGACGAAGCGTGCGACTTCTTCGCAAGCGAGGCATCCGTCATGCGCTCGCTCGATGTGCTGCGGGAAATCGGCCTCGGCTATCTGCGGCTCGGGCAGCCGGCGACGGAATTGTCGGGCGGCGAGGCGCAGCGGATCAAGCTCGCGACCGAGCTGCAACGCGCGCAGCGGGGCAACACAATCTACATTCTCGACGAGCCGACATCGGGGCTGCACCCGTCCGACGCGGATCGGCTGATGCGGCACCTGCAGGGTCTTGTCGATGTCGGCAATACGATCGTGGTGGTCGAGCATGACATGCGCGCCGTCGCACAGGTCGATTGGGTCATCGATCTAGGACCAGGGGCCGGGGAGGAGGGTGGGCGCATTCTTGCTAGCGGCGTGCCACATCACGTCGCCGAAACGGAAAGCAGCGTGACCGCGCCTTATCTCAAGGCAGCGCTATAGGTGAGGGTAGAGCGAGACGAAGGCAACGGCAGTAAAGTTCGCCAGCATTCCGGAGATTAAAGGGACTGCTGCGGAATGTGACATCTCTAAGTTGCGCTTACATCATGTCGGAATGATAACAAAGATTATGTTAAAGTTCAAAAGGTTAGGCGGTGGTCTTCAGACTTTGCGAGTCGTTGTGAAACCCATGCGCCATTAGCTCTGTGTGCTACTCGCCATCTGCGAGGCCGAAGCTCAACCCGAGCGTCTACGTACGCCACATCGTGGTGCCGATCGGCGACGGCTACCGCGCGAGTTGATACTCACGGATCAGAACCGACGCGGGCAGATGCCATGCAGCTTCAATCTTCCGGATCATCGATAGCGACAAGGCCCGATGACGGCCGAGGACCTCCGACACTCGGTTATCACCGATCAGCATTGCCAACTCGCGCCGGTCATGCTCGCCGCTCTCGAGCGCCGTCTCGATGGCCTCGATAGGGTCGAGATCGGCAACGGGCCAACGTTTCGCTTCATAGGCCTCTACCAGCGTAGTCATCAGGTCGAGCCGGTCGAAGTCTTCGGTGCCCGGCTCGGCATCCCAGAGGCTTTCAATCGTGTGGAGAGCGGCGCGATGATCGTCGTCGTTCCTAATTGGGCGAATTGCGACATCAGTCATTTCCATACACCTCAAAATTGGCTGACGGTTAGAGCATCGACGCGGTCATAGTTCGCGTGCGTGCCGATGAATTTGACGAAGGCGATTTGCAGATCGAAGCGGAACGCGACGATCATCCGATGATTGCCGCCAGCCACTTCAAAACGGACCCTTTCGCCATTGAGTGCCTTGGCTTTAGAGAAGGCAGCCTGGACTTCGCTGGTCGATTTCCATTTGGCCGAGCGAGCCACCAAGACCCAGTGATCCAATGATGCCTTCGTCAGCGGATGCCGAACGGCATAGGAATCGATAGTTGAGCGAGCAATTATCCTCACCCCAACAATATGCCATTTCCCAATTTGGGAAGCAAGCGATATTTCCCATTTTGGGAAGTGATCGGGATGCGTTTCGCTAAGGGATGCGGATGAGTGCATCGGCGCGACCTCGCATTTATCCTGCAAATGCCCAAGTCGGCCGAGGACAATGGCTCACACCCAATGCACGTTTTTGTGGCTGATGCTTGCCTGCCGAAGGGAGCACGGCGTCGACCCATAGACAGGTTAGGTGAGTTTATCGTTTTTCTGTAAACTCGCTAACTTGGCTATGTTCTCGTCGTAAGAGCCCGAGCGCGCTCACAATGCCGGCAATCAGAAGGCCAATTCACCCTGCCGTGCAGGTCGAGCGGATGGCGGCGCCTGACGCGCAAGCAGGCAGCGCGCCAAACCCGTAAGCGTGTAGACCGCATGGCGCTGAGCGCCGCGGTTGGGGTGATCGACGCGGTAGCCCTCATAGTGCCGCTGGAGCAGACCGGCTTTGACGAGCTCGGTAACGGCACGGCTGAGATTGGTCTTGCCCGAGGTTCTGACGCGGTCGCGCACCTCGTCGTCGATGAGGGTGCGAGCCTCTTCGGCATCGCCAGGAAGTCTGCCCTGCCCGGCAAACTCCTCACGAACCCGTTCTGTCAGCGCAACGCGCTTCGGGTCTCGGCCACCCATGGGAGTGAGTGCGTCGCAGAGCCAATCGCGCAGTAGCATCGACGCATTGCCCTGGACGACATGCGGACCGGCGCGTCCGTCTCGCCCCGCGATCTCAGCGATCAGGCTCAGGAGCATGAATGCATAGCGAGGCCGAGTGCTGATCTGCGCCAGCCTCGCCAGGAGCTGCGACATCTCGCTGCTTCTCGGCCGGGGTGAAGGTTCGATCGCAGTCACAAACATAACGGGAAGAAACACAGCACATTTCGGGAATCATGTGAATCCCCTTCCCACCCAAATCATGGCCTCAGTTGCGCTTTGTCGACAATGACACTTTGCCTGCCGGTAAAGTGTCACCCGCGACTCTATCGAAGGCAAAGTGGAGAGCTGAAGCTGACCCGTCGCCCCCGAGGCGCGATTGTAATCGGTGAATATGAAAAGGGAGCCCCGGCGACTGGTCCGGAGCTCCCTCTGACCATCCCTGCGAGCTTCCTCAACAGGGCGGACAATCAATTTAACGCGAACGGACATGATTCCGTTCCGCGACGTCTCACTGAGGCGAACAGGTCGCTGTTCAGCCTGCCCTCCGCTTCGCGGCTTGGCGTGTACGAGAGCGCGGAGCCGGAACTGATCAGGACACGGGACCGCTTTCGTCGTAGATAGGTCCAAGCGCTCGCCAGCGCCCGCTCCCCGAGCGCTCGACCGGCGTGCCGCATCTCTCGCACAGCGCCGACAGATCGCCGCCCCGCTTGCCTCGCGTGATCGAGGTATTCGACGGGAGATGACGTCCAATCAGACAGATCAGCAACCGCGCGTCGAACATCCTTGGGTCTGCCTCCTCATGCCGCAATCTCGCTTGCCGCTCATATCGAACCCTGCCGCTTCCCCGTCGCCCAATAAAGATGGCAGGGAGGAATGTTCCACCATTCATAGCTGGAACGCAGGCTGGCGAAATGGCGTCTCAGCAACGGGCGAATGGCCGAGCGCATCTGGTAGCCCGCAAACGTGCCGCGCTGCGACAATGCTCGCGCCGTCTCGCGCATGATCGCCCCCGCTTCGTCCGCCTCGAGTGTAGAGAAAGGCAAGCCAGAGAGGATAGAGTCAGCTTCGAGCAAACCGCGCTCTGCAAGGTGGTGATTGACGTCGCGCGCGGATCCTTGGACGACGATGAGGCGCCGATCGTCGCAGCGTTCCCGTAGGGCTTCGACAAAGCCCTCCCCGGTCTCGATCGCCAGTAGAGCTGCGTCGCGGCGCATGCGTTTTCGGCGCCTCGAAAGTGAAGCGGCCAGTGCCTGGTCCGTATTCGACCAGCACGCGGATCCGCTGCCAATCAAGCGGCTGGAGCATTCGGCGGACCAAGCGCGCACTCGCCGGGACCGCCGAGCCGCATGCTGGGCGAGCGCATGAATTCCGAGACGGAGACCCAAGCGGGATCCTGCGACATTTTTCTCTCCATGCGGAGATATAACGGCGCTGGCGAACAGTGGTTCTCTGCGCCCTACCCTGACGCGATGTTGGCGGCCGCATGAGAGCCGCTGACAACCTGGTAAGCATTTCATTTACGAGCAGCGCCAGCTACGCCGTCAACCAGCGCATCATAGCGATCGCAGATCGCGCGCCAGCTATTGTTGTCGGCCACAAACTTCAGGGAACTCATGTCTCTTCTTGCCCTAGCCGCAGCGGCAATCATCCCTGCCGGTGGCACCTTCATCTGTACTCCGACCCACGTTTGGGACGGTGACGGCCTGATCTGGTGCGCGGAAGGGCCGCGCGTACGACTTGCCGGCATCGCTGCTCGAGAGATAGACGGCACTTGCCGGCAGGGTCAGCCCTGCCCGACCGTCGATGCGGCAGTATCGCGTGACGCGCTCGCGCGGCTGGTGGGTCAGCCATTAGGCCAAAGCCGCGACGGTCATCGTCTGGTCCGCGGAAGTGGGCTGAGGTGCCAATCAGTTGGCAGTGCCGGTGGTTCTCGCACGGTAGCCTGGTGTACGACGCCGAGAGCGGTTGATCTTTCCTGCGCGATGGTCGCCGGCGGCTGGGCGCTGCGCTGGGAGCGTTATTGGCGGGGCCATGTCTGCCGCAAGATCGCCTGACGAGGTTGTAGTCTGCACCCCCTTCATTGGCGAGCGGCGCCAGCTACCCCGTCAACCAGCGTGTCATAGCGATCGGCAATCGCGCGCCAGGTCGCTACGCCTTCGAAATCTCCCTCGAGCGCCAGGCGTTTGATCTTCTCCCCTATGAAGCTCGGACCCGCCTCACCATGCTGTTTCTCCACCCATAGCGCGCACGCCCACAATTCCTGGTCTCGCGAAATCACAGTGCCTCCATCTGCGTCGCAGCGATGCTACGACGACCAAATCGCAGGGTCGAGTGTGCTTGAAGTCGAAGTGTTCCTTTAGCCACTCTGCACCGCCGGTCCGCAAAGTCGCGTCTCGGTCTTGCATGTCAAATTTGGCAGAGCTCATCCGAGGCGGATCGCCACGATCGACGCGTTCTCTTCATCCTGGCACCGAATGAACCGCTGGATTTGCGAACCTTCACCAAGTGATACAAAAACGCCGATGTGAACGATTATCATCGTCGACTGTCGCTGCCCTTCGATCGGCAAAAAAACGAAATAAAACCACCGGTCGGGGTAGAATCTTACGGGCTTTCCGTTCGCGCCGCAGTGATCTTCCGTGAATTCATTGCTTGGCAGAAACCCGATTTCACCGGTAACAGCTTCGTCAGAATTTGCGGACTAGGGCGTCTCGTCCAATCCGGTTACCAATCACGAAAGGCAAATTGATGGCAGATGATCCCACCTCGACTGGTGAAGCCAATCTTCTCGAACTCGCGACTGAACTCACCATTGCGTGGCTGGGAAATCCCAACACCCGAGCCTCGGCGGAGGAAGTTCCGTCGTTCCTGCAGAAGATGCACGGCGCGGTATCAGCCCTTTCTGGATCGCAGGGGACCGCCGAGGAGGAAGCTGCCGTAGTCGCAGAGCATACGCCCGCCGTCGGTGTGCGCAAATCGCTCAGCTCTAAAGATCACATCATCTCGATGATCGACGGCAAGCCTTACAAGACGCTGAAACGGCACCTCTCGACGCATGGCCTCACGCCCGCCGAGTATCGCGCCCGCTACAATCTCAAAGCCGACTACCCGATGGTGGCTGAGAACTATGCCGCATTTCGACGCGAGACGGCAAAGAAGCTCGGTCTGGGGCGCAAGCCCGGGACGACTGCGCCCGTCGCGAAGACTGCTTCTCCGACTGAAGCAAAGGCGAGTGCCGTTAAGCCCGCGGCGAAGGCAGCGGCCAAGCCCGCATCGGCGAAAGCCAAATCGACGAAGTCGCCATCGACAAAGTCAGCGGCGGCGAAGCCGGCGGCCGTTAAGAAGACCGCAGCACCAAAAGTGGCCCCGGTAGAGCCGGAAACCAAAGCCTGATAAATCTCGACCACGGGAATGCGATGGCGCGTTCCCGTGGTCTCTGACAATTTTCAGTTACTCGAGCATCAAAGCCAGCCCGCAGAAAACCTAGCCCCGTAGGCGGCGGCGCGAACAGCTTCAGGCAGGAACAGACATCCAGCTCAGGACGTTCCTGCCGTCATGAACAACCACCATTTTCTGTTTTATTTCAAGCAGGCAGTGATGTGTGATCGAGCGGCCAAGGAGGCCGATAGCGCTGAAGAGCGCCAGCATTTCCTGCGGGGGCGAGATGCCTGGTTGGTGCTCGGCTACGCAAGCGCGAGGTTTCAAATTGCCGCCACTCGCTGAGCGGCCCCATCGGGGCCGAGGCGCAGAGCCGGTGCCGTCACCTTATAGCACGAGATCGAGAGCGCCGCCGTCAGAAAGCCGCGGGGTCGTGATCTGCACGTCCATCGGTCCCTCGTAGGGTCGGATGAGCGCCTTCGCCGTTTTGGCGTCACCCTCCAGCCACGTTCCCATTCGCTCGGCAGCAAGATCGCCGGCATGGCTTTGGGATGGATGGGCGCCACGATCTCGTTGGGCTGACAGGTTGCGAACGCGTAGGCCCGGCCGCGGGGCGTCTCGGTCCATAGGCCAGCAAAGACGCCCACGGGCTGATTGGGAAGGCAGAACCAGGCTTGCTTTGGCAGGCCATCGTCGCCCTTGCCCCGCTCGGGATGCGGCTCTGCGAAATGCGTGAACGGCACGAGGCAACGGTGAACTGGGTCAGCGAATGTATCGCGCCACAGCGGATAGTGGAGATGCCTGGCGTTCGTGACGAAAGTGTCGAGCATGACACCGGGACGCTTGCCCGGCACCTGGTGCGGGAAACCCCATTCCATCCACTCGGCGATGAGCGGACGATTGCCCGCGGTCTCGCGCCTGACGACCAAGCCGTGCCGCGCGGTCTTTTTACCCGTCGGAAAGATCTGAGCCGGACGGTCGGTGAAGTCGATATCACCCTGTACGTCGTGAGCGTCGAGCCACAACGATACCGCCTTCTCGCTCTGATGCTTGCGATTGCACATGCCAGCGAGGGTCGGTTCTCGCCATTCATCGAGTCAACGATTCAATTCACCTTTTGAGCGGAACGCCGGCCCGGCGAACTTGTTGATTGATCAAAGGAGAGATCAACATGTCTGACGACAAGACCAAGCAGGGCCGTGACCGACAGTTTGTAGCAGGCGGCGAGGAATACGAGGTTCGTCATTTCGCCGACAAACATGGAATTTCCATGGAGCAGGCGGAGCGCCTGATCGAGCAGCATGGCAACAGCCGCGAAAAGCTCGATGAAGCGGTGCAGGCGTTGAAGGCGTGACCATGGAGACGGAGACGCCGAACGAGAGCGAAAAGCCAAAGCCCGCCCCCGCCCAGGCGCCAGCAGAAGGTGATCGCGATGCGCTTCCAGAGAACGTAAAGCCGCCCCAAGAAAACGCACCAGGGCAGTAGCGAGGCGGCGATCGGCGACTACGTGGGCGACCAGGCCGATTGCGGCATAAGTTTCGGAACATTGCCGCTCGCGGAAGGTGCTGAACCAAAAGGCAAGATGGAGGCGCCGCAAATGGACGATGTCGAAAGCGCCCTGCGCGAACCTGCAGACGGGCCAGACGACGAAAACTTCTTCACGCAGTGGCGCAGGTTCATCAACGGCCCCCTCGCCGCGGCCGGGCAAGTGAATAGTGAGCAAAGCACGATTGGTCTGCGCCATCACGAACAGCGCTGAATGCTGCCAAAGCGGACGCGACAGCTATTACGCCAAGAACGGCGCCGAGTAGCTTTTCTGGACGTAAAGAGCCTGAATCGATTGGCTAGGCCGCCGCAGTTCCCCGCCCGCGGCGGCCTTCTTTTTGTTCGCGGGGATCAGTTCAGCCTTGAGGATCCTCGCCCGGCTTCATCCTCGTGCATGTGCATGATCGGATGAACGCCGGTCTGCTCGAACGCGGCACGGAACTGCTGGGCACGCTGGACGAGTAGCCTGCCATATCCCCCACTGATGTGTCGGAGCCCTCGCTTAGTGCGGCATTGGGGGGCCTGCTCGATGACCATCGCCAAGCCGAGGATTATCCCTTCCATCACGGCATCGGGACTGCGCCCGTCAGACCCAGGAACCGCGCCTGCATCGACCATACGGATCACCTGCGCCGCAGCGACCGCCGCGATCTCGTCGTCAAAATCAGAATAGTCCATTGTGCTTCAATTCGTGGGGCTGGATTTGCGCAGGCGCATCATGTCGAGCAGGTCGATCGCCTGACGATCGCCCGCCTCTTTCAGCATCTCGGCGGCGCTGCGGACGATCTTGGCATGCTCCTCAGCGCGCAAGCGCACGTCGCGTTTGGTCTTGAGGCAATCATCGCCGGCGATCAGCATGGCCTGGGCCATGCAAAGAATGTTCTCGAGTTCGGCGTAGCCCAGCGTAGCTTCGCCTGGCGACACATCTAGATCGCCCAGCGAGAAGAACGCCGATTGGATTACGGTGTGGGCGCGCATGTATCGCTTGGTAAATTCGTCGGCATCCTCGGGAATGGAGCTGAACAGCTCCATTGGCACTTCAAGGTCCTTTGCCATTCCGGTCTCCAACGTTCTGTAACGATTGCCTTGCGTGAACCCAGCACCTCGCCGGCGATGATGCTTTCGCGACTAATCGTCCCGCCCATATCGTCTGTTTCGCTTGGCGACTCGGCGATCCCGTCGATCTAGAACATAATTGGAACAAAGGCCATCGGCGGCATCTCGTCCAGCTCCCGAAAGGATTGGCCAAAGCCTGAGCTGGCGCTGCGCTAGCCATGTCAGGGGACCGAGTCCGGGTCGGCATTTTTATGGTCAACACAAGCTTAATAAGCCACGCCGAACGTCGTTCTTACCCACACTGATCTACGCCTGAGATCAGTTCCTATAACCTTTGGGACCGGGGACGACCTAGCCCCTGGTCCCATTGGGTAGCTGAACCACTTCACTCCGCTATCCTTGTCGATCCGCGCGCCGATGGCACCAAGCGAACGACGACTACCGGTCTAGACCGCCTTGCATGCGCACTTGGCGCACGATCCCGTTGTAAGCTGCGTGCAGCCCTTGGCTGCGGCCAATGTCGTGCTCAGACCCCGCCGCCTCCCAAAAGGAGACCAGCCAGTCGTCCGGGCAGCGGCCGCGCAGCACCCAGAGCGCGAGCGCGACGCCGCGCGTCTGAACTGTGCCCTTCTCCGCCGCCGCTTCTCTCAGGACATTGAGTGCGCGCTCGATTGTCCCGTTGACGCGCGCCCTGGCATCAGTGGAAGTCATGGCTGCGAATGCGGACAATCTCGTCCTGCTCGTCCACCGCCCTGAAGGACGGCGCAGCCAGCGTCCGGCCGCGCGGGAAGGCAGGATCGCGCGGATCTGGCCCACCGCCATTCGTCGCGCCGTCCCCCCTCCCCGGCATAACCGAGAAGTCCATGCGGCCAATCGAGCGGAGCATGGCGTCATGGTCGACGATGCGGTCACAGATGACGTGAGTAACCTCGCCTTCTCGTTGCAGTCGTCCTCTCATTGCGATCATGGAGGCAGACATGATCTGGCGCCGGTAAATCTCGAACTTCTTGGGCCAAAGGATGCCCTGCGCGCAGCCGGTCTCGTCCTCGATCGTGACGAAAAGTACGCCTTTCGCGGATCCCGGCCGCTGGCGCACGAGAATGACGCCGGCGACCTCGACGTTGCGGCCATCACGGATCGTGGCCAGGTCCGCGCATCGCACAATCCGCTGGTGGTCGAGTTCGGAGCGCAGGAATTGCAACGGATGGCCGCGCAGCGACAGTTGCAGCGAGCGATAGTCCTCGACCACTTCGCGGCCGGCTGTGAGTGGTTTGAGATTGACGGGCGGCTCACGTCCCTCGGGCGAGAACCAGCCTCGTCCGTGCTCGGCGCGTGCATCGGCGGCGGCAAATAGGGGCAGCGGCGCCTCACCCAAGCCTTTGACCTTCCACAGGCCCTGGCGCCGATCCTCTGACAGGCAATGAAACGCATCGGCCTCGGCAAGCCGCTCGATCGCCGCGGTTGGGACGCCGGCCCGCCGCCAGACCTCTTCGACTGTTTCGTAGGCCGCTGGCCCCCGCGCTGCCACGATGGCGGCACCGTGAATGTTGGCGAGTCCCCTCACCTGTCGCAAGCCCAGACGCACGGCGAGATAGCGACCATTCGTCTCTTCGAGCGTGCAATCCCAGTGGCTGTGATTGATCGAGACCGGGCGCACCTCAACACCGTGCTCGCGCGCATCGCGAACGATCTGAGCCGGCGCGTAGAACCCCATGGGCTGGGCGTTAAGCAGCGCGGCGCAGAATACGTCAGGATGGTGGTGCTTCATCCAGCAAGACGCATAGGCGATCTTAGCGAAGGACGCCGCGTGGCTCTCGGGGAAGCCGTAGGAGCCAAAGCCCTCGATCTGCTTGAAGGTACGCTCGGCGAAGTCCTTGGGATAGCCACGCTGAATCATGCCGCCCACGAGCTTGTCGTAGAAGTGACTGACGCCGCCCGTGAGCTTGAAAGTAGCCATCGCCCTGCGCAGCTGGTCCGCCTCGACCGGCGTGAAGCCCGCGCCGACGATTGCGACCTTCATCGCCTGCTCCTGGAAGAGCGGCACGCCGAGCGTCTTTTCGAGCACGGCGCGCAGTTCGGGCTTGGGATACTCGGGCTTCTCCTTGCCTTCGCGTCGCCGAAGGTAGGGATGAACCATGTCGCCCTGGATCGGGCCGGGCCGCACGATCGCCACCTCGATGACGAGATCGTAGAATTCTCGCGGCTTCATGCGCGGGAGCATCGACATCTGTGCGCGGCTCTCGATCTGGAAGACGCCGAGCGTGTCAGCTTTCTGGATCATCGCGTAGACCGCGGGATCGTCGTCCTGGAGGTCCGCCATTGTGACCTTGATACCCTTCTCCTGCTCGAGGAGATTGAAGGCGCGGTTCATGCAGCCGAGCATGCCGAGCCCCAGGACATCGACTTTCATGAACTTGAGCGCGTCGATATCGTCCTTGTCCCACTCGATGATCTGGCGGTCGACCATGCGCGCCGGCTCGATCGGCACGAGATCGTCGAGGCGCTCCTGCGTGAGCACGAAACCGCCCGGATGTTGGGAGAGGTGCCGCGGCGTGCCGATCAGCTGGCGCGCAAGTTCCAGTGTCAGCTTGAGACGGTGGTCTTGCGCGTTGAGATTGAGGCTTTCGATCTGTTCCTGGGCAATGCCGTCCATCGACCAGCCCCAGACAAGACCCGTCAGCATCTTGGTGAGATCGCGCGGCAGGCCAAGCGCCTTGCCGACTTCGGCCACGGCGCCGCGCGTACGGTAGCGGGTGACAACGGCGGTCAGCGCCGAGCGGTCGCGACCGTAGGTCTCGTAGATCCACTGGATGATTTCCTCGCGGCGCTCATGCTCGAAATCGACGTCGATGTCCGGCGGTTCGCGCCGTTCGCCCGAAACGAAGCGCTCGAACAGGAGCTCATGTTGGATCGGATCGATCGACGTGATCCCGAGGAGGTAGCACACACAGCTGTTCGCGGCCGAGCCGCGCCCCTGACAGAGGATCCCGCGCCTACGACTCTCGGCGACGATCGCGTTGACGGTCAGGAAATAGGGCGCGTAGCCAAGCTGCTCGATAAGGCCGAGTTCGTGATCGATCTGCTGGCGGTAGCGGGCCGGCACGGCGTCGCCGAACCGATCTCGCGCCGCTTCCTCGGTCAGCATGGCGAGTGCCTGCTGCGCGCTGCGACCTTCCATGACCTGCTCGTAGGGGTACTGATACTGGATCTCGCCGAGGTCGAAAGTGCATTGCCGCGCGATATCAGCGCTCGCTTGGATCGCGTCAGGATAGGCGGCGAAGCGTCGCTCCATTTCTGCGGGCGACTTAAGGTCGCGATCGAGGAAGCGCTCCCGGCGAAAACCGAGCGCATCGATCGTACATTTCTCCCGGATAGCGCTGACCACGTCCTGCAGCGGGCGTCGCTCCGCGCTGTGATAGAGCACGTCGCCGGTCGCGACGCTGCGCACCCCGGCGGCGCGTGCGAGGGCGTCGAGCCGATAGAGGCGCTCGCCGTCGTCGGGGCGCCGCCGCAGACTAAGTGCCAGATAGCCTCGCCGCCCGAAAACTAAGACCAGATCGCACAATTGCGCCTCGACCGCCGCGTCAGGCATATCCGGCACGAGAATAGCCACCATGTCCTCGGCGTGGGCTGAGACGTCGGGCCAACCGAGAATGCAGCGTCCTTTGCCGCCGCGCCCCTTGCCAAGTGACAGCAGCCGCGTGAGCCGCGACCAGGCCGCCCGGTTTTGCGGATACAGAAGCAGCGCCCGCCCATCGGTTAGATCGACGCGCGCACCGGGGATCATGCGCACGCCCGTGGCCTTCTGTCCGTCCCACCCGCGCACGATTCCGGCGACCGTGCTCCAGTCGCTGAGCCCCAGCGCGGAATGGCCGAGCAGGGCCGCGGCAGCGAATAGCTCCTCGGGCGAGGAGGCGCCGCGCAGAAACGAGAAGTGGCTTGCGACCTGGAGTTCGACATAGGTCGCCATCAACCGAAGACCCCGTGCATGTACCAGGAAAGATCGCCGGTCGACTCTTCGACCGCGTCGCCGCGGCGGAAGACCCAGAACCTCAGCCCTCCTTCGGCCTCGACCCGGAAGTAGTCGCGCACCGCCCACATTTCCCGATCATTGCGCCACCATTCGCCGTGGATGCGCTCGGGGCCGTCGCCGGCGACCACGCGATAGTCCTGGCGCCGCCATGTGAACCGGCGCGGCGGATGATCGGGCATGAGCGCAAGCACGTTGGACAGCGCCTCGGGACGCCTCAACAAACGCGCCGGCCGCTTCCACTGCGGCCAGCCTTTGGCCAGATCCAACGGCGCTATGCGCCGCGCAGCGCGTTCGGGAACGTCGCTCTCTTCCGACGAGATCCGAAACAGCGCCGATGATCCCACGCGCGCCGTGAGCTGATCGACCAGAGAAGCGATGTCCCTCCTTTGCCCGCGAGCCTCGAGCAGCGCGCCCACGGCCTGCGCGCCGAGCGGCTCACAGTGCGGCGCGGCGAGCCCCATCGTCTCGATGCCGAGGCCAGGATCGAGCTCGCCCATCTTGAGCGCGAACATGCGCATCAGGTGCTGTTCGTCGCGCGTCGCCCGCGATGCGCCCACGACGAGCCGCTGTGCCTCGCCATCCACTCGTTCGCAAGTAAGCAGGACCGTGCGCGCGCCGAGGCCTTGCGTGCGTAGCGCTGCGACGAGATCGGCGACTAGGTCGCCGATGACTTGCGCAATGCTCTCGGGCGTGCCAACCGGCTCGAGCAGCTGGCGACCCACCTGCGGCGCGTCGCGCGGTACGACCGGCACGATCGGCTCGGCAAGACTGCCGCGCGCCTGGTCTAAGCGCTCCACCGTCTTGAGCCCTAGGCGCCGCGCCAACGGTCCGCGCGGCATTGGATAGAGGTCGGCCACGCGTTCGAGGCCGAACCTCGCCGCGGATTGCAGCGCGCCAGGTTCGAGCCGCAGCGCGGTGAGCGGCAGCTCGGCGATCGCCTCGGCCTCACGTCCCGGCTCGAGGAGGGTGATTATCTCGCGTCCAAATCGCGCGAGCGCATGGGCAGCGCCAGGCGTGCCGGCGATCGCAATGCGCGCCGAGAACCCGAGCCGAGCGAGAAAGGCGAGCAACCGTCGGCAGAAGCGCTCTTCACCGCCGAACAGGTGGGTGCTGCCCGTCAAGTCGAACCACAGACCATCCGGGCCCGAGACGCAGGCGGTCGGCGTCCACTGCCGCGCCGCGTGCCGCGCCAGTCGGTCGAGGAAGACTATGTCCGCCTCGGGCTCGGCGTCTTGGACTTCGAGGTCGGCGACAAGCGCCCGCGCATGGGCCGCGGCCATGCCGCGCGTCAGTCCCAGCGACTGCGCGAGTGGGCAGGCGGCCGATACGACGTCGCGCTGGCCGGTCCGTATGACGAGCACCGTCGGCCGCCGCGCGAGCACAATCGCGACAGGCGCACCGAAGGCAACGATCTGCCCGCCCCCCTCGTCGGGAGGCATCGCCCGGAATGGATGGTCGGCGTGCTCGCTGCGGCGGCCCATCTCGCGCATCGATGGGCGCTGGTGCGCCGGCAGTGCGTCGAGCTCTGCCTGAGAAGGTCTGCGTGATAGTCCGTCTTGCCGCGCCCAGCGGGCGCCAGGCCTCCATCCCCCGCCCCGCGGCACCGAGCACTCGCCCGGGTTGTCGTCGATCGGCGTCGGGAAACGCGGACTGAACTGGACCGGTTCAAGCGGCGTGAGTGACCGCTCGTTCCGTCGCGACCGTCGAGCGCGGCGATGCCGTTCGATTTCCAGGTGCGGCAGGAAGAGCGAGGCGACCCTGTGCATCGCACGCCTCCAGTTCGAGTGTGAAGAATTTGCCATTACGCTGGCGCACGAGCTCAATCTGCCAGCGTGGTCGTCCAAGCCCGGCCCAGGGCGGACGCTCGGATGCAAGACAGCCGATCCGCCAGCGCGTCATGGCCGCCGACGGGGCGGTCATCGGGCAGCGCCCTCTTGACCGGTGCCGTCGGTAGAGCAGGATCGGGGTGTCGCTGTCAGACGCCGCGAGCTGGAGCCGGCGCGTCGCCGTCATGTCGGCGGCTTTGACTTCGGCCACGACGCAAGCAAGCGTACCATAGCGCAGCGCATCTTCGGCCATGGCCAGAACGTCGCGATCCTTTCTTCCTTCGCCATAGAGCACGCGATCAGGCGCGAGACCGGCTTGCTCGAGACCCGGCGCATAGAGGTCGAAGGTGGTCGCCGCCCACAGCACGTCTGCACCGCGTTCAGAAGCGAAGCGAGCAGCGATACCTGCGGCAAACAGCGTGGTTGCAGCGTCATCGTTGAGCGTGGCGGACTGGCCGGCGATCTCGTGGAGACCCGCGCCGTTTAGGCCGCCATCGGCGAGAATATCGTCGAGCGCCGCAATGCCGAACGGCAAAACGGTGCGCGGCGCCCGAGGGCAGCTCGCGACTTGTTCGCGCAAAGCAGATAGATCGGCCGAGGGCCGAGGGAGGGCGGATGTGTTCATGGGATAACGACTCGTTCGTTCTCATTATGTTCTCTTGAGTCGAGAGATTCGTCAAGCCCACTAGTGGCAGCGACCATGTAGGATCGCGCACGGACCGGGACACGATCGAGGGTCGCCAGTGACTATCGAGGTCGCATTCAGCGCCGCGTTTGCTCATCTGCTGGCCCCTGGAGACCGGGCGGCGGTGCCTCAACCTCGTCGGGATCGCGTCCCCGGCTACGGTCGAGCGAGCGCATCAGCGGCGTAACGGTCAGCCCATGCAGAAGGACCGACAGCAGGCAAACGAGGCCGACGATCGCCCAGAGCCGCGACGCCTCCGTCACCTCAGAGTGATTGATGGCATAGGCGAGATAGTAGAAGGATCCCACCCCGCGAATGCCGAAGAAGGCCAGCATCAGCCTTTCCCGAAGTGAGGCTCGCAGACCCGTCAGCGCAACCATTCCGGCGACCGGCCGAACGACGAGAATGATGCCCCCTGCTACAAGCCAATCTTCCCAGCGAAGCGGCCGCAGCAGGCCGCCGACGATGGCGCCGCCAAACAGGATGAGCACCACCATCATCGCCAGCCGCTCGACCTGCTCGGTGATCGCGTGCATCTCGTAATTGAAGTCGTGATCACGGTGCGATCGGCGAAGCGCGAGCGCCGTGACGAACACCGCGAGGAAGCCGTAGCAATTGAGGATCTCGGTGACGCCATAAGACACGAAGGTGGCCGAGATCGCGATGAGGCCGTCCCCGGTCTTCGCAAGCTTGGTTTCTGCAGGCACCTTGAAGGTCAGCCAGCCGAACAGCCTGCCGATGAGCCAACCGAGCCCGACCCCGGCTGCCACCTCCCAGAGCACGCTGTGAAGGACCCATTCCTGCAGCCACGGCTTGCCGCTTGCCGCTGACAATCCGAGTGCGATCGCGAGATTGACGAAGGGAAAGGCAAAGCCGTCGTTGAAACCGGCTTCCGAGGTCAGGCCGAAACGAACTTCGTCTTCTTCGCCGGTCCTCGGCGGCCCCACCTGAACGTCTGCGGCGAGAACGGGATCGGTCGGTGCCAAGCTCGCGCCGAGCAGCAGCGCCGCGGTCCAGGCAAGGCCAAGCGCGAGGCCACCCAGGAGCGTGATGGCACCGATGCTGAGCGGCATCGCGACGATGAGGAGCCGCCACGTCACGCCCCACCTGCGCCAAGCGAACGGACGGTCAAGCTTCAATCCAGCGCCCATGAGCGCGATGATGACGACGAATTCGGTAAGTCGCTCGGCGACCTGCGGATAGGCCTGCGGCAAGGGCCGCAACGAGACATCCGACAGCGAGAAGATGCCGGCACCGATCGCGATGCAGATCATCGGCAGTGAAAGCGGCCGGCGCTTAAGAGCCAGAGGCAGCCACGCCACCAGGGCAATGAGCAGGCCGGCCCCTGTTAGCCAAAGAATGTAAGGCTCGGGCGCGACCAAGCCAAGCATGCCCAGCGGTCAGAACTGCGGCGCGGAGCTATAGTAGCTCGTGACGCGGTCCGCGTAGGCCTGGTCGAAATCCGGCGGATTGTTCGACCAACTCGGCCCCCCTTCAAGGAGGCGTCGATCAAGCGTCAGCACGTAATCGTCTTCGGCAACGCCATAAGCTAGTACCTGAAATGGTACGGGGTAATAGCTCTTGTTGAGGCCCAGGAAACCGCCCAGGCTAAGGATGGCATAGACCGCTTGCCCGCTAGCCTTGTCGACGAGCATCGATTTGACATGGCCGAGCTTGTCACCATCACGCGACCGGACATCGAGCTCTGAGATCTCAGCCTCGACGAGCTGTCTTGCGGCTTCCGGCATTATCCCTCCAATTCTCAACAGCGCAGATCGCTAAGGTCCGAGCCCAGACGGGCCCGGACCTTGTGAGCGTTACGCACCCATCGATTGCTTGAGCGCGCTCATTTCGTCGTGACCGGCCTTGACCGACTGCCAGGCTTCGTCGGCCGCCGTACGGGCTGCGGGCGAGAGGTCACCTTCGGCCAGGATCGTCTCGAACTTACCCTTGAGATAATCCTCGCCGCGCTCGATCTCGGAAACGATCGCCTTGTCGTCGCGGCCCATGACGGTTTCCTTCAGGCTCTGGAAAACGCGGTGCGCCCCGCCGAGCAGCGTGCCATCGTCCTCAGGCCTCCCGCCCGCGGCCGCGACCGCAGCCTGCAGCTTGGTTACCGCCGACTGGCGTTCGCGGGCGCGGGCGTTGAACTTGTGGGCGAGCGCCTGGTTGTCGATATCACCGGCGGATTTCTGATAGCCGTCGATGCTGTCCAAAAGCGTTGCGATCAGCGTGTTGAGCGCCGTCACGTCCTTGTCATTTGCCGTCATGAGGTCTTCCTCGCGTTGGGGGAGCCCTTTGAACGCCAAGGAATCGCGCCCGTTCCGCATGCGGCGGAGAAATACGTCAGTCGAACGATCATGAGTGCGCCCGGAGTGACGGAGCAATCAGGTCGCAGCAGCAAACAGCAAATTCAGATTATTTGCTCCGGGAGTTTATTGGGTAGCAAATGACCATGCGGGGCTATCTGGACGAGCGACGGCGTTTATCGTCCTTTAGGTCCCGTGTAGCAGCACTGTCGAAGGCTAACAATCGGTAGGTAGGACGGTAACTTCCTGCCCGAGTTGGCAATAACCGGTCCCGTACCGCTAGAGCTATGCGCTGTGGTCGCAATCCAACACCAGACAACGAATGAACGACCATTCGGATGAGCCGCCCCCCGCGAGCGGTGTGCTGGTCAATGGGAATAGCTAGCGCAATTGTATGAGGCGCATGTCTCACAGATAAGGGCACAGCGCATCGCCGCCCCACCAAACGACCCCCCGCATGGCGGTGCGACTCAAGAACAGAACCCTAGCAGCATCCTTCGCCCCGCGTTTTCGCGGGGTTCTCTTTTTAGCGGGAATGGCCGGCATTAGAAAGCCGCCTTTCGCGCTAGCTGCGAAAGATCGATAACTGGGGCAGGCGGGATGCCGATGCTGAGGACGACACGTGCCTCGGCCCGGGCAGAGTGAGCGGATGAAAGCGCCAGCTCCCTAGGCCCGATCATCCCCGTTCGTCGATTGTGCAATTGCCAGCGAAACCTCGGCGCAACGATACGAACCGAGCGAAGGGGGTAGTGGCGCGCCGTAGCCCGCAGCGCGCCACTGGGTCGCTTCGATACCAGGATCAGAAGCGGAAGCGAAGGCCTGCCGTGAAGCTGTCAGTCTTCAGCTTGCCCACCTGGGTGCCGCTCACAGCATCCCACTCGATGGTGAACTTGTTCACTTCGCGGTGGCGATAGTCGGCGGTCAGCTCGATCTGGTCGCTAAGGCGCAGCGCTGCACCGGCGCCAAGCTGCCAAGCGAAACGGGCCTTACCTTCGCCCTCGACTTCGAAGCCGGCGACGCCGACGCCGCCGCCTGCATAGGGCGTCACCGGCCCGATCGGCAGATCCACCCAGACGTTTGCTATGGCATTGAGCTGGCGCACGCGGCTTCCCGGAACGCTGAAGGTCGCGCCGCTGCCACCGCAGCTCGTTGCCTCGAGGTAATCGCAGATATCCTGGCGGTCAGCAGCCGAAAGCGCAGGCACCGCGCCGCCGTTGATGCTGCGAAGGGTCAGATTGTTGAGTCTATTGCGCGCATAGCTGACTTCGATATCGGTGCGAACCGCACCGAAGTCGTAACCAAGGGTGCCGCCTACGGTGAAAGCTGACTTGAGATCGAAGCGTGCCGACGCCGTGTCCTGCGCGCCGGCACCCCCGAACGTGCCGCCGACATCATAGTAGGTGACGTCGACGTCGCTGACCGTAGCCACACCTGCGTTGACGCTGGCATAGAAGCCGGTCTTGTCGGAGTCCTGGGCGAAAGCGGCGCTGGTGGGCGCGATGACTGCGGCAGCAAGCAAAGACGCCTTGAAAAGATTCCCCATATTCTTCCTCCATATTCTGTCGTCACGCGTGAAGCGTGCGCTGCGCCCATAAGGCGGAGCAGGCAGCCGCGTCGTCCACCAAACGGATTACGTGGGCGAGGCAATTGACTTCGCATCAATTCAATTGAATCAGCGTCTTGTGCGGGATCATCTTCATCATACTGTCGCCGAGATTTACGAGAGCGCGACGTCGGGAGACTTGTTCAAGCGCTTGCCGGACCTCATCGCCGGCAGCGCAGGAGCGCGTTCGTGCGTGGTGCAGAAGACCGACGATCGGTGCGCGCCCTCCGCCCTCGCCTGTAATTGGTTCACTACCGAGATGACCGATGCCTATGTGGCCCAGCAGATCTACCTCGACGACGTCTGGGCTAATTTTGCGGTGGAGCACGGCATTTATGACAGCACCACCGACATTGGCGGATTGACTGGCCGCGATCGATTTGAACGGTCGCGCTTCTACCAGGACTTCATTCGCCGCTTCGGTGACGATACGGGTCACTGCGCGGGTGCACTGTTGCGCCGGCCAGACGGTGGCTTCCTGACATATGGCACGCATCGGGCCTGGCGAGATGAAGCTTTCGCTCCCGACGACGTCCGGCGCCTCAACCTTCTCAATCCGCATCTAATCCGTGCCGCTGCAGTCGACGAGGCCCTTTCCCTAGGCCGCACGCGCGCGAACCATATGCAGGCGCTCATCGATCACGTGGAACGCGCTGTCATTACGATCGGGCCTGACTACAAGGTCATCCTGGTCAACCCTGCCGCCGAATCGATCGTCGATCGGCAGGATGGCTTGCTGTTGTCCGGCAAACGTTTATCCGCCGTTGCGCCGTCTTCGCGCGACGCCCTAGCGCGTGCGGTAGGCGAGGCGCTCCATCACGCGGGTGGGCGCGGCGGGGATCTTCACGTCGAACGAGCAGCAGGGCGCCCAGCCTACCGGCTGACGATCAGTCCACTCGTGACGAATGGGTTGACCCATGCTCTCGTATTGATCGACGATCCGGATCAGATCCTTCCCAACACAGCTGATCGCTTGCGAGCGCTGTATGGATTTACACCGGCGGAAGCCGATGTTGCCATACTGGTGGCGGAAGGCCGATCGGCCGAAGAGGTCGCCGCTCATCGCCAGGTAGGGCTGGCAACCGTCAAGACCTTGCTTCAGCGTTGCTATCGGAAGAGCGGCACCAAACGAGCCTCTCAGCTTGGTCGCGCGGTGACAAGCTTACCACGATGAACTGCACCCGATTTTGCTTTTCAGGCTGGGAGCAGCGATTGTGCGCCGCTCCTTTGGCCTAACTGAATTATCGTGCGCGAACGGCTGCACAGTTGGACCTTGACGACATTCGGAATCAATCGGCAAAATCGAAAAGCTGCCGTTCAAGCCAATGCGTAGTGAGCAGCGGCAAACGACCATCTATCGCCAGTTCCGACGATGGAGCGAAGCCGGGATCTGGGAGACCGTGGCCGTGACGCTGGCCTAGATCATGGCAGACAGCAGCCACTACAGCATCGATAGCACCACCGTCCGCGCTCACGTCTCGGCAGCGGGCGGGAAAGAGGGACTCATCGACGCGCTGTTGGCCGCTCGCGGGGCGGGTTCACCAGTAAGCTTCACTGCTTGGCTGATGCCATCGGACGACCGCTCGCCTTCATCCTGACAGGCGGCGAAGCGGCAGATTGCAAACCCGATCCACCAGATGCCGGAACTGAACACCTAGGCTCTTATCCTTATCTCCTTTTTAACCTTCGAGGCATTAGTTGCACGAGCAAGGAGTAGCCCGTGCTCGATGTAATTCTCTGTATCCATGAAAAACACGATGACGCGCTCGTCGCCTTGGCAGCGCTGATCTGTGTGATATCGGCAATGGGAACCGTATTGCTACTGCGTCATGCCCGGCACCTTTCGGGAATGGCCGCCGCGCGCTGGACCGGCGGGACAGCCGTTATTATCGGCTTTGGCATCTGGGCTACCCATTTCGTCGCCTTGCTGGGATATGATCCAGGCATTATCGCGGGCTATCACGTCGGGCCGACCCTTCTCTCCCTTTTGATCGTGATGAGCGCGACGGCCATTTGCTTCGCGATCGCCCATGCCTATCCTAACCGCCCCGGAATCGCAGTGGCCAGCGTGATCGGAGGCTGCGGCATTGCAGCGATGCATTACCTCGGCATGAGCGCGATGGAACTGCCTGCCGAAATCCACTGGCACGCAGGCTACGTTGCAGCATCGCTAATACTGGCAGTTCTACCGCTGTATCCCGGCTTCATGCTCGCACTCAAAAGGCACGGCAAAGGCAGTGGCCTGGCCGCCAGTCTTTGCCTCACGCTTTCGGTCGTTCTATTACATTTCACGGGGATGACCGGCGTCGACCTGGTTCCGGCGCGGTTGGACACCCAATCGGGGCTCCTTCTCTCGCCACGCGTCATGGCCATGGTCGTCGCTGGGGGAGCAATCTCGCTTCTGACCATTTGCATTTCCATTCTGACGATGGCCCGCACGGCACGCGTCGCTCTGCATGCCAGCCAGCGCGACCTCGCGATCCTGGTGAATGGCATCACTGACTGTGCGGTTTACATGCTGAGCCGCGAAGGAAAGGTCGCCAACTGGAATCCGGGCGCCCAACGCCTGAAAGGTTATACCGCCAAAGAAGCGGTCGGAATGGAACTGGCCGAGTTCTACTTGCCTGAAGAACGGGAGCGGGGTCTGCCTGCGAGGGCTCTCTCGATCGCGGAGAACACTGGAAAGTTCACTGGCGAGGGTTGGCGCATGCGCCGCGACGGCTCTCGGTTCTGGGCACACGTTGCGATTGAGCGTATCGCGAACAGCAATGGCGAACACGTAGGCTTCGCCAAGATTACTCGCGACATGACCCGGTTCAAGGAAGATCAGGACCGGATCCAGGAAATGGCTGCCCATCTCGATCTGGCGCTCGACAACATGCACCAGGGCCTTTGCCTGTTCGACGCCGAAGAGCGACTGGTCGTCGTCAATCGGCGCTTCAAAGAGATCTGGGGCCTCAACGAAGCCGATTGTGTTCCGGGGATATCGCTCGACGAAGTCGGCGGCATCGCGCTGAATTCCGCTTTCCATGGTGATGTTCCGAAGGATCGCATCGACAACATTCGACGCGGATTGAAGCAGGCCTTATCCGATCCGACCTTCCCGCCGGTAATTGCGGAATATCGCGACGATCTCGTCGTATCGATGATCAGCCGGCCTGTGGCCGAGGGCGGTTGGGTGTCGACGTTTGAAGATGTTACCGAGCGCCGCCGATCGGAGAAAAAAATCGCGCACATGGCGATGCACGACAGCCTGACCGGGCTTCCCAACCGGTCCAGCTTCAATCAGTGGATCGAGGCCGAAATCGATCAGGCGCGCCATTTTTCGCAAAAACTCGCGGTGGTGGCCATTGATCTGGATCGATTCAAGGAAATCAACGACACCCGCGGTCACGCCGCCGGGGACGCCGCATTGCAACTGCTGTCGCGACGGCTGCTCGACGCGCTTTCCGATGGCGAGATCGTAGCGCGGCTCGGAGGTGACGAGTTTGGTGCGGCGAAGCGGTTCAAGGAAAGTTCCGAACTTAACGGCTTCATCGGCAGGCTCGAGACGTGCTTTGCATCGGCACTGGGAAGCGACGAGAATCGCTACCATCTTGGCGCTAGCATCGGCGTCTCTGTGTTCCCGAATGACGGAAACAACCGGGAGCAGATCCTAAACAATTCCGATCTCGCCATGTACCGTGCCAAGACGAGCATGAGCGAGGTCGTCGCTTACTACGAACCTGAGATGGATGAGGTAGCTCGTACGCGTCGACAGCTGTCAAACGACCTGCGACAGGCGATTGAGCACCGCGAGTTGTACGCACTCTATCAGCCGCAGCACGACCTCAAGACCGGAGCGATCAGCGGTTACGAAGCACTGCTGCGATGGAACCATCCCGAACGTGGATTGGTCTCGCCCGACGTTTTCATTCCCATTGCCGAGGAAACTGGAGAAATCTTTTCAATCGGCATCTGGGTCCTGCGCGAAGCTTGCCTCGAGGCACGCGAATGGGCGTCGCATCTCAAAGTGGCGGTCAACCTGTCGGCGGTACAATTGCTACAGATCGATCTCATCGATCAAATTCGCGGCGTGCTCGTGGAGACAGGTCTTTCGCCGGCGCGGCTGGAACTTGAAATTACCGAAACGGCAATCATTTCCGACAAGGCGCGGGCTCTCCACCTTCTCCGGCAGATCAAAGGCCTCGGGGTAAGCATTGCAATGGACGACTTCGGGACGGGCTATTCATCGCTCGACACCCTTCACTCTTTCCCGTTTGATAAAATCAAAATCGATAAATCGTTTTTGCTAAAATCGCAGCAAATCCCCGAAGCTAGAGCGATTATCAAGGCAATTCTAGCCCTTGGCAAAAGCCTCAATGTACCAGTTTTGGCTGAAGGTGTCGAAAACGAATTCCAGAGGGCGCTGCTGATCGAACAAGGGTGCGACCAAGCGCAAGGATATTACTACGGACGACCTGCGCAATCCCCAAATCTGACGATGAAAATTGCCTTTAATGAAAAACTAGGGTTATTTTGAACTGATGATGTGGATGCCGGGCGGGGCATCCACATCATCAGTTCTCCTCGCCTTGTTGCTTGAAGGCCAGATGTACCAAGAAAGCCCGGCAATGAACGCGATGGCTATGACAGACTGGACGACAATCAGTGCTGCATCTCGCGCATCTAGCTGCCCGTTCAGCAGTTCCACAAAGATCCCCCAGCCTTGCTGAGAACGCACAGGATGCATAACGTATTCGTAGATATTGAATGCTAGTTGGCCGACACCTGAGAGACCAACGAGCCCGAACAGCGCTGTCATCTTCCGATCTCGCAACTTCTCGGCCGCATCAGCTTCTTGCTGTTGAGCCAAGCGTAGCAGATCCGCCCGACGTTCACCCTCGCGCTCGGCTCCGACACGAACGCGTTCAAGATCGCGGGCGCTTTCCTCGAGTGCGTCAAAAGCCCTGTCGAGAGCGAGCTGCAGGCGGGACGTACCACGCAGCTTCTCGAGTTCACCGAAGACGTCGCGCTCCGTGTCATATCGAAACGGGTTGGCGTAGCGTTGCCGATCGAAAAGCTCGAAGGCCGCCATCCGGTACCAGTTGATCCACGCCTCTGCGCGCATCACTAGGTCGCCGATTCCCTGCTCCGCTTCACGCTGCCGCCGCTGTGCTTCCTTGACAAAGCTGTTGACCTTTTCAACCACTGCGAAGGCGAGCTTTTCCTGATCACGCGTCAATCGCTCGTTGTGCAAGGCGAGCGCATGGATCAGAAAAGCGTAGGGACAAGTACCGATAAAATCATTGCCCACTTCGAGCGTCCGAGACCGTTGAACATAGCTGATCAGGCACCGCGGATTGGCGTAACGGATGAAGAAGCCTTCCTCGAGCTGCTCGTCCGATCTGGGGTAAATGGGATCAAGGCTGTCCAAGACCTCCGATGCTTCCTGGTTGGTCCAGTCAATGATGTTCTGGTTAAAACCGGCCAGAAACAGATAGAGCAATCGGGTCGCCGCATCCGTGACCGGTGCCTCTCCCAGACCCTCGGGTTCGCGCTGCATCGCACGCCAATAGTCGCGACCGAGCACGATCGCCCCCGTGTTCGGATCGCGCGTGACCGGAGCGTTGCTTGCGCCAGCATCGACCAGTGCGGGATAGTGCCCGAACTCGGCATCCCGAATCCGGGTTCTCCGCTCGACCAACGCGCCGCTCTCACCATTCTTAGGCTGGATGAGTTCAAAAAACTGCTTGTCCTGAAGGAAGAAGCTGGATCGCGTGTCCTGGCACAACAACCCGGGTATCTCGTTGATCGGTACCAACGGGCAGAGTCGGTGGAAGTCGAGGTCGCCGCCGACCGAATGCATCGCGCCAAGCAGCGGCACGTCTTCTTCAAACCAGTCCCGCAGGACATCCCAGAACAGTCGACCATCATCACCTTCGCCGACAGCGATGGACAGGCCGAACAACTCGTCCGAGCGCAGTGTCGGGCCATCTCCCGGCAATTCGCGCTCCTTGGGGTAGGCGAGCTTCTGCATCAACGACAGGAGGTACAGACCATGGGGCACGAGACCGTGCGCCAATGCCTCGTCGAAAGCCGCGTTCCGATAACGCACATCGAAGCTTACATGCCACGACAGCGCGCCATTGCTATGCGCATACCAGAAGCGGCTGACATGGATCGGATATCGCGGTGGGCGGCCCTTCGGGTCGGCAGGGTCAAAGGTCGGCACCGTGTAGGTCTGCCCTTCGGTCGACCATTGAACCTCGCGTGGCAGTACGAATGCCAGGCCCTGCGGCCGGGCTGCCGCGAACAGCTCGTCCTCGATCCGGCCAAGCCGGGAGCGGTCAGCGATATCGTTGAACAGCGGGTTGATCGCTTCACGCAACTGGCGCGTCGCAGAATCCGGCCGAACCGAGTTCAGGCGCTCGCGCGAGAGAAAGGGGCCGTCATCCCGGGGCGGCCCCGCATCGTGGCGTGCGCGTGCCGAGGGATCGGGATGATCAATGAAGAAGCGCGCGATATCGAATTGGTCAAAAGCCTGCTTGTCACCCTCGGCGTCGCCGTCAGTTCTGAAATCGCTGCGGTATAACTGAAGAGCAAGATCGCTCCCCTCTACCTGCGCTCGACTGATGTAGAACGACAAAGTCCAGAAGGCTGTCCCATCCTCGACCCCGCGTCGTTCGACGAACCCTTCGGCCGCTTTGGCCGCGCAGTGATTCTGGCTCTCATCCGCCATCGGTCCCTCCCACCGGCTCGGGAATCAGGTTAGCGCCCGAGCAAAAGCCCGCAAGCTAATCCCCTGTGGTCTGGCCGGGACCGAGCGCAAGGCCTCGACGGCCGGCAACATGGGCAGAAGTTTCACAGGATAAAGTCGAGTTTCAAGTGCGTGAAGTTGCGCCCCCGCGACAGGATCGGCTTCAGGTTCGCCGCCTTTCATTACCGAAATGCCGAAAAAACTCTCAAGATGTGCGCGCAAATAAGCGGGGTCGAGCCCGTCTCCTCGCACGTTCATCACGGCATATGCCAGTCCGTCATCACTGTCCTGATCGGCTGAAAGGGCAGGCTGGACATAGGCGAAATCGATCAGTTGCGCTCCCAATCGCGCCCAAATCGCCAGACGATCGACCTGATCAATGCCGGCATGGGCGGTGTCAGCCGCATATTCCGTATCTGTCAGGCGTAAGGGATCATTTTGTTCAATGAACAGTGCCGGTGGCGGCGCTTGCGCGGGCGCACAAACTGCTATGTTCGCCAGCCGGCCAACCTCGTCTCGCAGGCGCCGGGCGAGGCCGCGCCCGCGAGACGCCGGCTCGACGAAAACATAGTTGAGCGCCACGGCCACAGGCGGGTGGCCTGCAACGTTCTCGCCGATGCACGTCGCCAGGAAATTGGCGCCACCCAGCAACACGCCCTCTGCATCATCGACAGTCATGACCAGTTCGCGATGGACCCGGCCGAACCGGTGGCGAGAAGCGGGATTGATGGCCAGGCACGCGCGAAAACCCTCGACGGTTTCGCGCTCGTCCGGCAATACGAACGCACGATCGTAACCGGCAAAAAAGTGGTCCAGCAGCTGCGAATCCGGTCGCTCGGTCGCTCGCAGCGTTAGTCCATCACCGATCGCGCGCGTCCATTGCTCATCGTCTGAAAAACCGTCATTCGCCATGGTCCGGCTCATAGGCGCCGTTGGCGCGATTTCATAGGCTACAGTGTTGGTGATGTCACACTGAGCGACCGTTCCTGCCTGCTTCAAGTTACGAGTGGACGGCAGAAATTTCCCACAGCCAATCTCTAACTCGGTGAACGAAGGAACGCTATCAGAGAGCGGATCGGGACCGTCGAACGGCGGCAATGTCGGCGATTGCTCACGATAGGCCTGACCGCTTTCGAGGCGCACAGAACGGCGAGGCGAAGTGGCCATAACTTCTTTTGATGCTGGCCCGCCGATGACCAGCCGCACCGACGTTCAAACGCCCTGTCCGGAGCCCTTGGCGATCTGGGCGCGTGCGAGTTCGTCCGCGACGCGATTTGACGCGAGGCCTTCGTGTCGCGCGCGCTCGAGAACGGTTATTAGCCGCGGCGCGATCGCCATGACGCGCGCTTCAACACCGTCTGCGCGCTCGCCCAGGTATTCGGCACAGACATTGATGATGCCACCGGCGTTCACGAGATAGTCGGGCGCGTAGACGATGCCGCGACCGCGCAGCAGGTCACCATGGTGCTCCTCGGCGAGTTGGTTGTTGGCCGCGCCGCAAACGAGCCTGGCCGTGAGACTTGGTATGCTGCGCTCATTGAGCACCGCCCCGAGCGCGCAGGGAGCCAGGATATCCGATTTCACCTCAAGAATCTCGTCGACGCTCACCTGAACCGCCCCGAGTTCCCTGGCGACCAGGGCAGCGCGTTCCTCCTCGATATCGGCGACGATCAGTTTCGCGCCCTCTCGTGCGAGCAGACGGCACAGCGCGGCCCCGACATTGCCCGTTCCCTGCACCGCCACCCAAGCGTCGCCGAGCGGGATGCCGAGCATCGTACCGGCAGCCTTCATGCTCTCGAAAACCCCCAGTGCCGTCCAAGGCGAAGGATCGCCGCCTGCCCGTTCGCCGACGGCGTCGAGACCTGCCACGAACCGCGTCTGATCGCGTACCACACCCATGTCGGCGACCGTGGTGCCCACATCCTCCGCCGTAACGTATCGCCCTTCGAGCTCCGCGACGGCGCGACCGAAAGCCGCGAAATAGGCAACCCGATCGAAGGGCTCCTCGGGTCGCAGGAGCACCGCTTTACCGCCGCCAAAAGGCAGACCGGCCAAAGCATTCTTGTAGCTCATGCCGCGAGCCAGGCGAACGGCATCCGAGATGAGTTCCTCGCGCTCCGCGTAGCGCCAGAACCGACAACCACCCGCCGCCGGCCCCAGCGCCGTCGAGTGGATGGCGATCACGCCTTTGAGGCCCGTCTCTCCATCGTCGAGCACGTGTAGGCTCTCAAGGCAGTCTTCGGCGGCAGTTCGAACCATCATTGTTTCCTTTTGCACTCACGGCGAAATCTCAGGCCTCCGCGCAGGCCCCGATAATTTTGCTTGAAATGCAAGTTTTAGCAGATATTGCAGAAACAGCAATTTTTGAGGATCAGATGGTGAAGCTTCTCGCGCGCAAGAAATACGTCGAGCTCACCCAGCCCTTCCGCGTCGCATTCGGCACGATCGCGGGTCTCGACGTCGTGGAGGTCGAGCTTTCGCATGAGGGCGTGGTCGGGCGCGGCGAATGCTGCCCCATGGCCATTTATGGTCAGGACGCCGATACAACGCTGGCAGAGATCGCCGCCATCACCCCGCAGATCGAGAGCGGCGAATTGGACCGCACCTCGCTTCAGAAGGTTCTTCCCGCGCAGTCGGCGCGCAATGCGATCGACTGCGCATTCTGGGATGTCGAGGCGAAGCTGTCCGGCCGATCGGTGTGGGACATCGCCGGTCTCGAAGCTCCCAGCATCATTCCGTCGGATGTGACGATCGGCATCATGACGCCAGAGGAAACTGCCACTTTCGCCGCAGGCCTGTGCGGCGCATCGTCGATCAAGCTCAAGCTCGGCGGCGAGCACGACCTCGAATGCCTGGCCGCGGTCCGGTCGGTCCTGCCAGACACCCCGCTGTTCGTCGACGTCAACGCCGGGTGGACGCTGGATCGCCTCAATGCCCTCGCTCCGCAGCTGGCCGATGCCAAGGTTTTCATGATCGAACAGCCACTCGCGCCACGGGACGATCCGCAACTCGACGAATACGGCCGCGCGGTTCCGATCTGCGCCGACGAATCTTGCCACGACCGAAGCGATCTCGACCGGCTGGAGGGCCGATACCAGTACGTGAACATTAAGCTGGACAAGACCGGCGGCCTGACCGAGGCGCTCGCCCTGGCCGAAGCAGCGCGGCAGCGGGGCTTCGGCATCATGGTGGGCTGCATGCTCGGGACGGGACTGGCCATGGCGCCGGCCTATGTCCTCGCGTCGATCTGCGACGTCGTCGATCTGGACGCTCCCCTGATCGTCAAGGATCCCGCGCATCGCGGCGTAAAGCACGACGGCCGCCAGCTCCACCAATTCGGCGCGGACCTGTGGGGCTGATCGGCGCCGCCGTAAAGCCGCGCGCAAACCGCTTGCCGTCAATCTAGCCAACACCGAACGCACGGGTTAGGGAATCGTGAGAGGTGACGTCGCAGCAACGGCGGCTCGAGGGTACAATATGCCGGAAACGATCGGTGCGCTTCTGCGGACACTTCGCAAGCGCCGCAAGATGACGCTGGATCGCTTGTCCGAGCTGACCGGAATTTCCCCTTCCTCGCTATCGCGCATCGAGAACACGCAGCTCGGATTGACGCTGGAGAAGGTCGAGCTGCTGGCGAAGGCGCTGGAAATCGCACCCGAGGACCTGATCTCCCGCAATCAAGAAGCGATCGAGCCGAGCCTGGCCGAGCCCTCACCGTCGCGCAATAATGGCTCGAGGCGTTTGATGGTCGACCGCGAACGCACGCGCAAGGCAAGCGCCTATCGCGAGCTTAACACCAAGTATCTCTTCGATCCCGACGCCGAACGCGCGCTGGAATGCATGCAGTGCACGATTCAGTCGATCAGCGTCTGGGATTCGGAATTCGTCCGGCATCCCGGCGAGAAGATCATCTATGTCCTGCGCGGGGACCTGGTGGTTTACTGCGAAGGCCAGCCCCCGCTGATCCTTGAGACGGGCGACGCCGTATTCATGGACGCGAACGTCTGGCACAGCACCGTCGCGGTGCACGGCCAGCCCGCCGAGCTCCTGGTGACCTACTACCACGGACCGCAGGCTCGAGAGGGTGTGTTCGAGACGCAGACGTTCACACCCGAAAGCTGGGCCGCAATTCAGGAAGACTGACGCGCACCGCTCGCTTCTGTCCGAAGGCTCGAACCTCCGGGCGCCCCCGTTCGCCCGTCTATAAAAACTTGCTTGAACTGCAATTTATTTTGCGATATTGCATATACTGCAAAATCAAGCGCGAACAGACACGCAGAATGTCGGCGCGGTTTCGAGCAAACATGGGGGTTATGATGACGTCGATCACGACCGTTAAGTCGCGGCTTTTCCTGGCATCGAACGCGGTAGCACTGAGCACGATTTCACCCGCCTACGCCCAGCAGGCCCCTGCGGATGACACCGACCATGGGGAGATCATCGTAACAGCGCAGAAGCGCGAGGAGCGGCTGATTGAGGCGCCGCAGTCGATCTCGGCGCTGTCGTCGGCGGCCCTGTCGCGGCTCGCCGCCAAGCAGTTCGTCGACTTCGCCAATACGGTTCCGGGCCTGCAATACACCTCCCAGGGGGCGGGCACGTCGCAGGTGAGCATCCGCGGCATCACGAGCGGTGCCGACGTGTCATCTACGGTCGGCATCTACGTCGACGAGGTGCCCTATGGCTCGAGCTCGGCCTTCGCCAACGGCGCGCGCCGTGCGCTCGACGTCGGGCTGTTCGACATCGATCGCGTAGAGGTGCTGCGCGGGCCGCAGGGCACGCTCTACGGCGCCAGCTCGATGGGCGGCGTACTCAAGTATGTCATGGCCAAGCCGTCGCTCACCGAGTTCGAGGGTAAGGTCCAAGCCGGTGTATCGACGACGCGGCAGGGCGGAACCAGTTACGACGGCTCCGCCGTGGTCAACGCGCCGCTTGTCACCGACAAGGTGGCGGTGCGCGCGAGTGGCTACTACTCGCGCGACGGCGGCTATTTCGACAACGTCGCCACAGGCGAGAAGGACGTCGATCGCGGCAAGGTCTACGGCGGGCGCGTCGACGTGCTGCTCGCCCCCTCGGACGACCTGTCGGTCCGTCTCACCGGCTTTGCCCAGAACATCCGCCGCCAGGGCGGCAGCTATGCGAACATCGGCCTCGACGGCGTTCCGGTCGCCGGATATCTCGACCAGGCTCATCCGCTGGCCGAGCCCTTCCGTTCGAACTTCCGCCTCGCAAGCGCGACGATCGGCTACGATCTGGGCGGCGTCACCTTGACCTCGGTGACCAGCTACCAGTCGAACGACACATATGCGACGACCGACGGCTCGGCTGTCTATGCGACTTACCTGCAGGTTCTGGCGAACATCCCGGCCCAGGCCGTGGCCATCGACGAGCTCGCGCGCACGCGCAAGTTCACCCAGGAAGTCCGCCTGGCATCGCCGACGGGCCAGTCCGTGGAATGGCTGGTGGGTGGTTTCTACACACATGAGAAGAGCCTGCTGCGCCAAGTGGCGGACACCTTCGGCGCGGGTCTCGTCCCGCTGCCCGGCGTGAATGCCGTCACGGCGGCGATCGACAGCACCTATGAGGAATACGCCTTCTTCGGCGACCTGACCTGGCACCTGACCGATAAGTTCGACGTGACCGGCGGCCTTCGCTATGCCCACAATAACCAGAAGTTCACCCAGGACGCCTCGGGTATCTTCGTGGTCTCGGCACCCGGCTCCAAGTCGCAGGAAGGCGTCGTCACCTATCTGGCCAATGCCCGCTATCGCTTCAGCAGGAACGCCACGGCCTATGCGCGGTTCGCCACGGGGTATCGCCCGGGCGGCCCGAACTACCGCGTGATCGATCCCGCGACGGGCAACCCCTCGTCCCCGACGTTCGATTCCGATTCGCTCAACAGCTATGAGCTGGGGATCAAGGCGGAGACGAGCGACCGCACTTTCGCGATCGACCTGTCGGGCTATTTCATCGACTGGAAAGACATCCAGCTGCTGAACCCGGTCGCGGGTGTGACGAACTACACCAACGGCGGCGGCGCGCACGTCAAGGGCGCCGAGCTCGTCATGACGGCACGACCTGAGCCGGGCTTCGTCGCCACCGGCAGCTTCGCCTACAACGACGGCTATCTCACCCAGGCCGTACCCGTGCTCGGCGCCAGGAAGGGCGAACGCCTGCCCAACACCCCGCATTTCACGGCAACGATCAACCTCGACTACAGCGTCAACAGCAGCGCCGCCAAGCCGAGCTTCGGCGCGACGGTCCGCTTCGCCACGGACAGCACGGCCAGCTTCGATGCGAGCCCTTCGCTGCGGCAATACCACCTGCCCGACTATGCGACCGTCGATCTGCGCGCGGGCTTGTCGCTCGGCCCTGTCGATGCGCAGGTCTACGCGCAGAACCTGTTCGACACCCATGCTCAGCTGACCGCCCAGACGATCCTCTCGCAGCTCGGCGGCCCCGCCCAGGTTCTGATGCTGCGCCCCAGAACATTCGGCCTGCGGCTGTCGTCGCACTTCTGATCCTCGGAAAGAGTAGCGAGCGGCTGGGAAATCTGATGTCCTTCGAAGCCAGCGTTCCGTCCTATCCGAGCTCGCGGCGCGCCCGCTATTCGCAGGCCATTCTCGTGGCTATCGCCTTTTTCACGGCGATGGACATCTATGTCATCTCGCTGCTGGTCGAGCCGATCAAGCATGACCTGGGCCTGACGGATGTCGAGGTGGGCATCGCGAACACTTCTGCGCTCTATGGCGCCTATGCCTTGTTCTGTATCCCTATGGGCCTTCTCGTCGACCGGTCGAACCGCGTCAGGATGCTGGCGGTCGCGATGGCAATGTGGTGCCTCGGCCTGCTCCTGGCCGCATTCTCGCAGGGGCTCTGGCTGCTGGTCGGCAGCAAAGCGGTGCTGGGGATCGCCAACGCCATAACACTGCCAGCGGCCATGTCGCTGCTGGCCGACTATTTCGCGCCCGAACGGCGGGCTATGGCGACGATGTCCTATGGTCTGGGCCAGGGCTTTGGCCAGGCCGGCGCCGTCTTCATCGGCGGTCTCGGACTCGGAGCGCTCACGCGCGCGGCAATGGGCGATCCCGGCTTTCTGTTCGGCCTGGCACCATGGCGGCTTGCATCGCTGAGCTTCGCCGCCGCGGGCGCCTTGCTGATACCGGTGATCCTGACACTGCGCGAACCTCAGCGCATGGAAGGGCGGCAGGCTGGCGGCGGAACGCTTCGCGAACTGTGGGCTTACCGCGACTTCCTCGTGCCGCTGCTGGCCGGCACGACATTCCTTTCGGGCATGTCGACGGGCGTCCTGAACTGGATCCCGCCAGCCCTGACGCGCCTGTATGGCCAGGAGCCAAGCCAATTCGCCGGCTGGTTCGGCACGGTTTCGCTCGTCTCCGTCCTTGCCGGCATGCTGGCGGGCGGCAAGCTCGGCGAACGATTCCACCGGCACGCCGGCCGGGACGGTGTCCTGCGGCCCGCCGCCGTGGCGGCCGCGGTATGCGCTCCAGCGTCGTTCATGGCGATGATGCCCGATCTCGCCTGGTTCGCCGCGAGCACGGTCTGCTTCACGATCGCTTATGCCATCGCCATCTCGATCCCCATGATCGCTATCGCGCTTCGAATCCCGAACCAACTGCGCGGCGCGGCGATGGGATTCTATATCGTCACGGTCTCCCTGGCCGGCGTCGTGGCCGCGCCCCTGGTGGCCTGGGTCGGAGCGGCACTAGGGGGCGAGGACATGCTGGGCCGCGGGATGGCCGCGGTCGGCGCGCCTTCGGCCTGCCTTGCCGCGCTGAGCTTCTGGTGCGCCTCGCGGCCGGCGGTGCATGACGAGCTTTCGCACGAAGATCTGGTCGTTGCCCGACGGAGGCCCGTTTGAACTTCTATTCGTTGCAAGTCAGGAGGTCAGCGTGACCGATCCCATTGTGCGCACGCATTTCGACGATTCGCGGGTCGACGCGATATTCTCGGTCGTGGACCAAAGCGCCCTTCCCGGCGCCGCGGTTGCCGTGGCGATCGACGGCGTCCCCGTCTATCGGCGCGGCTTCGGGCTCGCGAACATGGAGCTGCCCGTGCAGCTCGCCCCCGGGATGCGGATGCGGATCGGGTCGACGACCAAGCATTTCACCGCCTTGGCCTACCTGCTGCTCTGCGAGGAGGGACGCGCCGGTCTCGATGACTCGATCGGCGCCCATCTGCCGGAACTCCACCCGGCCAGCCGAAACGTCACCATGCGCCAGCTCATGGGTCATACCAGCGGTATCCGCGATGCCATGGCCGTGTCGCTGGCGACGAACGGCGGCCCGGCCCCGGTCAGCGACGCCGACCTTCTTGGGTATTACACGACGATCGACGATGTCGACTTCGCGCCCGGAACGAGCTGGAGCTACAACAATGGCGGCTACGTCCTGCTGACGGCGGCAATCGAGCGGCTGACCGACGAGCGGCTCGACGACGTGTTGCGGCAACGCATCTTCGAGCCCGTGGGGATGTTCGACACGATGCTACGGCGCCGGGATACCGATTTCGTCCCCAACAGCGCGACGCTGCATTTTCGCCATCCCGACGGATCCTTCTCGCGCGACTACATGGGTGCGGAGATCAGCGGCGCGGGCGGCATCGTTTCGACGATGGACGACATGCTGCGCTGGCTCCGTCACATGGATAAACCAACGATCGGCTCCGCCGAAACGTGGCGCGTGATGCGCGAGCCGCATCGGCTGCGGAACGGCAGCGCAACGGTATACGGGCTGGGCCTGGTCTCCGCTCCCTACCGGGGTGTTGAGACGATTTCGCATGGCGGCGGCGTGGTCGCCGGCAACTCGCAGATGATCAAGGTGCCCGCGGCCGGCCTCGACATTTCGATCGCGGTCAACCGCGCCGACGTCAGCGCCGCCGATCTCGCCAATCAGATCATCGACGCTTGCGTCGAAGGCCTCGGCCCGAAGGTCAGCGAGCCCCTTGCCGCGCGCAGCGGCATCTTCGCGTCAGCGCAAGGCGATCGCTTGATCGAGTTGCTCGCACATGGTGATCTGCAACTGTTGGCGACCGATGGCGGACCTCCGCTTCCCATTACGGCAGACGCCGACGGCAATCTCCGCTTGCCCGAGATCATGTCCTTCATCCTGCAGAGCGCGCGGGTCCACGAATCCTGCTTGGTGCTGACCGAATTTGGAAACGAAACGAGGTTCGACGAGATCGCGCCTGAACCCGGGGCATCCATCGCAGATCGAGCGGGGCACTATGCGTCACCCGGCGTCGGAGCCTCGGCGAGCGTTACCGAGGATGGAGATTGCCGTCGTCTGACGATCATGGGTCAAAACGGCACCGCATTCTATGATCTCATGCCGATCACCGAACTCATCTGGAAGGCAAATGCTGCGGGACCATTCACGATGTTTGGCGGCACCTTGGTCTTTGCGCCAGATGGCCAGAGCTTTGCATTCAACCTTGGGCGCATGAAGGGAATTCGTTTCGCCCGGAGTTCATGAAAACTTAGATGAACCGGTGGCATTCCTCCCTTACGATGAGCGCTACGAACCAACAGAAGGAACGGGTAAACAACGCAGCAAGCCAAATCGCCGCATCCTAAATTATTTTGCTTCGACAGCACTGTCTCTACGAACTCCTTCATTTCTTGCTGAACGAATGGCCGCTTCCAAGGACAAGCATCTGTCGCCGAACGGCCGCAATGTGAGTAGCCCCTGGTTTTCTAGACGCCTTCCGCTTTGAAAAACTGCTGCCGTTCGAACTCGACGGGTGACAGCATCCCGTTCCTGACCTGCTTGCGGATCGGGTTGTAGAACATCTCAACGTAATCGAACACGTCCTGCCGGGCTTCCTCGCGTGTTTTGTAGGTGCGGCGCCGGATGCGCTCGCGCTTGAGCGACGAGAAGAAGCTTTCGGCGACGGCGTTGTCATGGCAGTTGCCGCGTCGGCTCATCGAGTGCTCAAGATTGTGAGCCCGGATGAAGGCTGCCCAATCCATGCTGGTGAACTGCGAGCCGAGTGGATCAGTACCCGCTGCTTCGGCTTCCGCCGCCATACCGCCATGTGCAGCGCCTGCAGCACGACATCGGTGGTTTGCCTGCTTTGTATCGACCAACCCACCACGCGGCGGGAATACAGGTCGATCACGACAGCCAGATAGGCAAAGCCTTCCAGAGTGCGAATGTAGGTGATGTCCGTTACCCAAGCCCTGTTGGCGGTGGCGACATCGAACTGGCGATCCAGAGTGTTGTCGATCGCCAGGGATGGCTTGCCACCATGGCTCCCGGGCCGACGCTTGTAGCCGACCTGCGCCTTGATACCCGCCAGCCTGGTCAACCGGGCAACGCAGTTCGGGCAGCAGGTCTCGCCCTGATCCAGCAGATCATCGTGCAGTTTGCGGTAGCCATAAACCTTGCCGCTGTCGTTCCAGGCCCGCCGGATCAACTCTGTCTGTCGAGCATCTTCCCGAGCCCGCTGGCTCAGCGGGCTCTTCTGCCAGCCATAGAAGCCGCTGGGCTGGATGCGCAGGCACCGACACATCGATCGAACCCGGAACTGCTCACGATGCTCGGCAACAAATGCGTATCTCACTTTGCATCCCTGGCGAAATACGCGGTGGCTTTTCTTAGGATGTCGCGCTCCTCGGTCACCCGGGCCAGATCGCGCTTCAACTGGCGGATCTCGGCATCCTTGCCGGCATCGCCCGACACCACCTTTGCCAGTTGCCGCTTCCACGCATACTGCGAGTGCGGGCTCACCCCGAGCCGCTGAGAAACTTCCGCCACCGGATACCCGCGCTCGGTGATCTGGGCCACCGCATCACGCTTGCGTGTCGCGCAGGTTCCAGCTTTCCGCACCTCCATAATACATGATCCGGTAATAGCGCTCAGCGGCAGCGATCAGCCGGGCATTCTGCGCCGCGTCGAGGAAATCGTCGCCATCATTGGCCGCATAGCTGAGCCGCCGGCTGAGAAGATCGCGGCACTGGTCGATCACCGCCTGCTCGCAGGCCGCGTAGCCTCGGTTGAGCGCCGCACGGCCATAGGTTGCCGGATCGCGCTGCCAGGGCGTGAGGCAGCCATAACGTTCGCGCGCTATTCTCGCCGCTTCAGGATCGATGTCGTCGAGATAGTCGAGCACCGCTTTGATCGACCCGGACATATTGTAGATATCGAGGCCGTAGAAGCCGGCCCGCTCCGCGATTGGTCGATGCGCGTTGCGCGCGCGCAGCCACTCCGTCAGCGCGTGGATCTCGGTGTTGCGCCACATCCATGTGGGGAAGCGCCGGAACGGTAGCTCGGCGGCGGCGCGGTTCGCGCGGTGCCGAACATAACGATCGACGGATGCAGCATCGGGCCAGTCGGCCTCGACCGCGACGATTGTGAAGCCGTGATGCTCGACCAGATGGCGGGTTATAGCGGCGCGCGCGCTATAAAATTCGCTGGTGCCATGGCTCGCTTCGCCAAGCATCACCACGCGCCGGTCAGCGAAACGATCGAACATCTGGCCGAATGCCGGATCGTCGAAGTCGGGCAAAGGCTCGGCGGCTTCAGCGATCATTTCTGGCAGACTGAGGTTACGCGATACGCCCGGCACATGGTTGCTCGCCGCCCGGCTGCCATCCTCGCGCCAGCCCTCAGCCCCGATCAGCGGCACGAACATGACCGCGCCTAAGTTCTCCTCGTCGAACCTGTCGCTGGCCACCCGCGTGACCTTGCAGAGCTTTTGATCGCCTGGCTCGCCGACCGGCACCACAAGGATGCCGCCGACCTTAAGTTGGCTCTTGAGGGCTTCGGGTACCGTGGGCCCGCCCGCCGCTACTAGGATCGCGTCGAACGGCGCGTCCTCGGGTGCGCCGCGCGTGCCGTCGCCCACTCGCACTTCAACATTGTCATAGCCGAGCTTTGCCATCCGGGCCGCCGCGAGCTTCGCGAGGCTCGCGTGACGCTCGATCGCGAGCACCTGCTCGGCGATGTGGCCGATCACCGCCGCCGCGTAGCCGGAGCCGGCGCCGACCTCTAGCACATGATCGCCTGGCTGTACTTCGGCGGCCTCGATCATGGCGGCGACGATATACGGCTGCGAGATGGTCTGCTCAGCCTCGATCGGCAGGGCGGAGTCCTCGTAAGCGAACTCCTCGAGGCCTTCGCGCACGAAACTTTCGCGCGGGATCGCGCGCATGGCGTCCAGCACGCGGGCGTCCCGGATCCCGCGACCGGCAAGATGCGTGTCGACCATACGGTAACGCAGCGCCCTGAAGTCAGCCATGACCGTCAGCTTCGATTGACCCTGGGCAACGCGGCCCGGCAATCGGCGGGGCATTCGCGGCACATCACGGCGCAGAACGTTTCGCGGCGCGCGGCGGTGACGAGCCAATCGTGCAGATCACCGCCGACATTCGCGTGAAGCGCAGTCGTCTTGTGAACCCTCATCAGGCCTTCCCCTGCCTGCGCCGGGTTTCCCAGCCCTTCTTTGCCGCCGCCGAGCGCTTCTCGGCGTTCTGGCTCGAGCCGCCTTTGCGGCCTCCCTTACGCGAGCTTTCGTGATTTTCTGTCTTGCCGCGACCCGAGCCAGATTTCTTGCCCCCGCCCGACTCCTTGTTAACCGTGGCCCAGGCACGCCGCTCGGCTTCCTCTTTGCCGACCCCGCGGTCTTCGTAACCTTCTTCGATGTGCTCGGCCTTGCGCTTCTGCTTGTCGGTGTAGCTGGACTTGTCGCCACGGGGCATCGTGCTTCTCCGTTGCCCCACCCTTTCCTCACAACGCCGAACAGGCCGCTAAAGTCTCATGGTTGCTGCTCATCCCACCGCACCCATCATTCCGGCCGGGACGCTGTCGCAGGCCTTCACCTGAAGGCACACTCGGCAAGCGCCGTTACGACCGCCACAGGCCAACCCTGTCGAATGAACGACGACGGCTCTCAGGGCCTCGCTAGAAGCCGCCGCATGACCGCTATAAGTGCAAGCGCCCTTCCCCGAACTTAATCGCGTTTCACGACGAGGCTGTCTTGCCTTCGGAAGGCTGGAGCAATGCCTTCACAACGGTGGCGACACTTTCACTTCGGCTGGGCTTTTCGATGATTGGCACTTCGGGAAATTGTTCATGAAGTTCGTGGGTATCGTATCCCGATGCGAAGGCCCAGGGGATCCCGCTGAGACTGAGCTCGTTGGCGACGACCTCGCAGGTCCCCTCGCCCAAAATGAGATCGAGGACCGCCGCATCGACAGCATCCGACCAGATCAACTCCAACGCCGCCTCGCAGTTCGAGACGGGGCCCGCCACCTCGTAGCCGAGCGCCTCCAGGGTCTCCTGAAGCTCCATCGCGATTAGCGGCTCATCTTCCAGAATGAGGATTCGAGGATCATGGGCGGGCATCGTGCAATCATGCACAAGCAGCGTTTAAAGGCGAGCAACTTAACGCGATTTGCAGCATACTGAAGGCGCTTTGTCTCATTGCTGCGCCCATCTCGCTCCCTCCGAGACCAACACGTCGCCCCACCCAATTTCAGCCCGCAGAAATCGGAAAATATTGCGCCAGCTCGTCCAGACTGGTCGCGGCATTTCGATGGTGAACGAACACGCCGCCCACCTCCTCCCATAAAGGTCGATGTCGTTCCTGATCATCGACCAGAACATCGCCTTCCTTCGCGTGATTTCGCTTGTCACGCGCCATCGTCGTAATGATGCGTGTCCCGGGAAAATGCTCGGCAGCCCAGCGCACCTTCTGGTCAGCTGCCCAGTTGCCGCGCGGCAATCCCGTAAGAATGATCGGGTTCAAATGCCTGACCGCTTCGAACAGCAGCATCGCATCCGGCATTAGCGGCAAATCAAAATAGAAGTCCGGCGCCTGCGCTAACTTCTGCCAGAATCGGCCCAATCCATGTCGCTCTTCGAACGCCCTTGGCGCAAGCCCCAGGATAGCGGTCGCACCCTTGTCGAAATCGGCGAGCACGCCGTCGCAGTCGAGGTAGAGTTGCCTCACTGAAACAAAGCCGGAGCGAGCACTACAGGGACAGGCTCTCCGAGCGGAAGCCATCCCTGCTTGGCAATGACGTCGTTGCTTTCTTGGGCGCGTCGCCCGTCTGCAAGCGACCAGGTAATATGATAGGTGCTGCCATCTGGTCGATCGGTGACGCCATCGATCGCCACGACCAAGGCTTCGACGCCAGCACCGTCCGACGCATGACCCACGACTGCAGCCGGCAGTTGGTCAGGCAAGCGGGTATCCGATGCAACCTTCGCGGCGAGCGTCACGTGATCGGCTATCGTCCGTGAGAACTTTGGCACAAACTGTTCCAGCAGATGCTTGCGATCATCTTTGACGAGCTTCCATCCGACGACATGGTGCCCGCGATGGGCAGTCGCGACGATTTGAGCAGGATCAGCCATACAGAGTGAACCGCGGCACCCCTTGGCCGTTCCCAAACCATGCATCGACTGTCGCTTTGTCAGGACAGAGTGGCAGCCGCAAAAGTGCAGGGCTTCCCATTACTTCGGCCTATGCGATCTCGTGATATTTTTTTCGTACCTTGGCGATGTCCACCGACGGCGGGGGTATTGTCAGCCCCATGTCCTTCATCGCCGAACTGACGATCTTCGAAATGGCCAGATTGCGGTACCACTTGTGGTTTGCGGGAATGACAAACCAAGGTGCTATCTTCGTGCTGGTCCGCTCAAGCATGGCCTCGTTGGCTTGCTGAAATTTCCCCCAGAGCTGCCTGTCTTCGTAGTCGTCCTCGCTGATCTTCCATTGCTTGCGCTTGTCCTCGAGCCGACGCCGAAAGCGATCAAGTTGTTCTTGAGCATCGATGTGAAGAAAGAATTTCAAGATCTTCGTACCGTTCGATGCGAGCAGGGCTTCGAAAGCGTTGATCTGCTCGTAGCGTCGCTGCCAGGTCAAAGGCGATACCAATTCACGTACCCGCTCGACCAAAACCGCTTCGTAATGGGAGCGATTGAAGACCGCGATCTCGCCCTTGGCGGGCGCTCGGCGGTGGACCCGCCATAGAAAGTCGTGAGCGGCTTCGATCTCGGTCGGCCGCTTGAACGATGTCACGACGACACCTTGCGGATTGAGGCCGCCAAGAAGGTGCTTGATCAGACCGTCCTTGCCTGATGCGTCAGGACCCTGGAGGACAATGAGCAACGAGGCTTCGGCATTGGCGTAGAGCAGACTTTGAAGCTTCGCCAAGCGTGCGATCACCCTCTTGGTCTTTTGCTTCGCCTCGGCGCGATCGAGCCCGCCCACAAAGCCTGCTTCCAAATGATCGAGTTGGATCTTCGCACCGGGCCGGATTCGAAACTGATTGGAGAAGCTCATACTCGCCGTCCGTCGATGCCGCCCTTTAGACTAGACCGCGCCGGTTCCGCCGTTGGCACCGAATACACTACCCGTCGTGAAGCTCGTGTGATTGTCGGCGAGTACGACGTAGAGGCTGGCGAGCTCGGCCGGCTGCCCCGCCCGCTTTAGCGGCGTATCCTGACCAAATTCGCCGAGCTTGCCGGGTAGTTGCCCGCCAGCAACCTGCAAAGGCGTCCAGACCGGGCCTGGCGCGACAGCGTTGACGCGTATGCCCTTGGCCGCGAGCTGCTTGGCGAGTCCCTTGGTGAAGATCTCGATCGCGCCCTTCGTCGTGGCATAGTCGAGCAGTTCTTCTCCGGGATTGAAGCTGTTGACGCTTGCCGTGTTGATGATGCTCGACCCGGGCTGCATGCGAGCGGCCGCCGCTTTGGAAAGCCAGAAAGGCGCATAGACATTGGTTTTCATCGTTCGGTCGAATTGCTCGGACGTGATCTCGGCTATCGACGACTTCGACTGCTGGTAGGCGGCGTTGTTCACGAGAATATCCAGACCACCGAGCTTCTTCGCCGCGTCTCCGATCACTTTGGTGCAGAACCCTTCGTCCGTCAGATCGCCGGGCAATAGAACAAGGTCGAGGCCCTCGCTCTCCAGCAATTGCCTTAAGTCCTGAGCGTCCGGGTCTTCTCGCGGATGATAGTTGATGGCGACAGCAGCACCCTCGCGCGCGAAGGCGATGACGGCGGCACGGCCGATGCCGCTGTCCCCGCCTGTGACAAGCGCCCTTCTTCCCCTCAACAACGTCTGCGGAGCATAGCAGGCTGCAAAAAATTCCGTCTCCGGCACCCCGACGATATCGCAGGTACCAAATCTCGCTCGCAAATCTTCGATGCGGTTGAGCAACGATGTCTGGGCAGGCGGCTCAGCTTTCGCCGCTGATACGCACGCCGCTACCGGATTGATATCCAAGCCGAACGCCTGGCGGCCTAACAGAAGACTTTCGAAAATGGTCGTGCCTCGACCACTAAATGGGTCAAATACGATCTCCCCGGGATCGGTGAAAGCCAGCACATAACGCTCGACAAATCCTGGCGGGAACATCGCGAAGTATGGGCAGATCGAATGCAGCGGATGCACAGTGCTCATGCCGCCAGTCTCACTGCTTCGGAAGCTGTCCGAGACCAGGCGAAGAGATCGTCGAGCTTATCAACGGCCTCCTTCATTGACGGTTGAACATCACGAAGCGCTTCGATGCACCACCTCACTATGCGCAGCCGATCGATGATCACTCCCATCTCTGCCTCATTCTGACGGTAAAACCCTTGCATTGCTTCCTCGGTGCGTAACCGGTGACCGTTTTCCTTTTCAGAATACAACGGGAATGGTGTCAGCAGGGCTGGAATCCAATTCTTCGACGGTGCCAGCGTGTAATACGAATCCATCCGGTGGACCTTGCCCGTCACAGGCTTTCCCACCCAATCCATCCCTGAGGCGCACTGCCCATACATGATAAGCTTTGCTGGCCTACCATCGTGGTGGGCTCGCCAAGCGATCACGTCGATACCACGGTCTTTCGCGTAGAGGGTTTCGCCTGGCGGGGGAGCCGGGGCAGCGGTTCCTTGCAGCAGTCCAGCGACCTTACGAATTGCATCCATAAACGGAGTCTCATCCGGTCGAGGATGGCCGAACCAATAGGCATCTCCGCTCATGTAGCCCGCGGCCGCGATGGTGGCGCAAATCTGGAAGGCGTTACCCATGTCGGGGTCTGCACGTATCTTCGCCGCCTTTGCATCGATTAAGCCGCCTCGGACGCCTGTCATATACAAGCACGCGATGTATATTGCGCGCGCCTGTTCGACGATCGGATCGTCAGCTTCTGGAGACACCGAGAGGCTGAGAGTGCGCTTGCCGATTTTCAGATCGAAAGGATAGGCGGCGCCGAGGACACGCTGACGATGGGAAACCTCCTCGAAAACGGCGTCCAGCGCCCTTTCGGTTGCCGGGTCCAAGATGTCGGGGTCTTCTTCCGGCAACGCCAGGTCGTCTTCGGCGGCAACCGCCGCCCGATCTTCCAGGATGTCGTTGGCTGTGGCGATGTCGCCGTCCGTCGCATATTGCTGAGGACGTGCCAGCGCCAGTATCTCAAGCCAGTCTGCAGAAAGTGAGAAGGACCGCTGCATATCCGCAGCGACGAGGGCGCCGCTCACAGGTCGTCGTCCAATCCTTCGAGTTGTGCGCGCTTGTCCCGGAAATTCTTAAAAGATCCCGCGCAGCTCCCCACAAGCGCTGACCTAATTCGAAGGTGCTTGCCCGACCGTCGAATGAGCTGACGATCGCGGCAGCACTCTCAGTGTGACGAACAGCCTGAATTAGAGAATTTTCCAGCCTGGTTTGCTGGGGCTCCAGCTCCTCGTAAGCAACACTCAGGTTGCGCGTGGACATGAGCATTTCGCGGGTTCGTTCGTTGCCGATCACGTCCGCCAAGCGGTTTAGATCGGGGTTTTGCGACCGGACCACTGCTGGCTCGCGCTCGCCTTGGCCATACAGCCACGACATTAGCTTTTGAAGACGGTCGACGTTTTGGTCAGGCACGGGCGCAACCGTCTCGTCCTCTTGCAGCTCCAACCATTGTTTGATCGATGACCGCGTAAGCGCCGTATAAAGATGCGAGAAAGCGAACCTTCGCGCGGTGCGCTGCTCAGGGTCGAAACCTACGCTGAGAGCCTGCTTGTAGACGCGATACCCCTCCACCAAGCGGGTGACGGTGTTGAATGTATCGCCGAGCGACTGACTGATCTCTTCCAGGGACGCGCCATCGGCGTGTCAGTCAGCCGCATACTTCGCCTTAGACATGGCATCCCACTTCTGGGGACCGTTGATATGCTGAATCCGATAAATTTTCGCGCTTCTGCTGCATCATTTACCAGAACCGCGCGGATTTCCTTAGGCGTCGCGGCAGCGTTCGGCGTAGCGGGTAGTTTGATACCAAGCTTCTCGCGAAGGGGGGTGTGATCAGGCGCAGAGCGGCGACGCGCCGATTACCTTCCAGCACAACGTTATCGCCGCGCTTTACCACAATAGGCTCGAAGTCCATAAAACCGGAGTTCAAGATAGAGAGCAGCAGCTCCGGTAAATCTGCATTGGCATACAGATACTCAATCATCTCTGCCTCTTCAGAGAAGCTGAGATCGACAAATCGCGGATTATCCAGATCCAGCTTGAGCTGGTCGACCACCACCGGGCCTATCTCATGGCCTGCGGCCGCTGGCATTTCTACCCCCTTCATATCATCGTCGGCCGTCGATCACACGGCACAGCGAGTTTCTACACACCTCTCCGTCGCGGCGAAAGAGGATTGAACAGAGCAGCATCCCGAACGGCCCAACCGCCTGTCCGGATAGCTGCCAAGCTCTAACGGAGCCGTAGGTCGTGGACCTGAAAAAGCGCGCTCGAACTAGCGTCCGCTTCTCGCAATTTGGCCGTTGAGTCCGGTCAGTCGCCTACGTCGAACGCTGCCGTCGGCTGGCCGGCGGCGGCAGGTGAACGAACGGCAGCTTCCCGGTTTTCGCGCAGAAACCAGGAAAGTCCGCGACGTCGAACATAGGCGCCGTCAGCTTGTTCGGCAGTGCGCCAGTCCGGGCATCTTTATCGGGTCTCGTTTGGACAGAAACTTGGCGAGCCCAATCCTCTCTGCTATCGAACGAGAGCGTTGCGCAAAGGGCAGCGCCGGGACTGGTAATCCCGCACATGAAATAACTCGGACACCTCGGTTTCCGGGGTGTTGTCGCGCATGTCCAGACCTTCCGGTTAAAGGCGGCGACGCATGTCATGTGCATGTTACCAGCTCCGGCGGCTCCCGCGCCTAGCGTGCGGGGGCTCGGGACTGTTCCGCATATGCCCAAGAGACCATGCTCTTGCGCTCGACCGAAGCTTCGCCCCGGCCCTCATCATGAAAGGCCGAGCACACTTTCCAGGCGAGATAGCGCTTCAAAGGGTCCTGCATGACTTCGAAACGCCCTGGACTTGCCGGCGGTTCACGGAAGGGGGAGCGAAGTGAACGATCACCTTTCTCCACCGGCCGGGCGAACCTCCGGCCATTGCCATCGTTACTGTTTCATCAAGGAGACAGCGATGGCGCAGGGTTCGCTTGGGTTGCCGTTTCAGAGTTCGTTCGCCACCCGGAGATGGTTGGCTCGGCCGTCCCGGCGAGCGCGCGCATGGTCCGGCGCATGCTCGCGCCGCTCGACTGGCACAGGATCCGGGTCTTGGTGGAATATGGTCCAGGCACGGGCCGGTTTACCTTCGAGGCGCTGAAGCGGATGCGTAGCGACGCAGCGCTTGTGGCGATCGAGACCGGACAAGGCTTCGTCGAGGCGCTTCGCAGTCGCTGCGATGATCCTCGGCTCATCGTCGTGCGAGGAACGGCGCAAGACGTCAATCGCAACCTCGCCGAGCAAGGTCTGGGGGAGGCCGACTGCATCCTCACCGGTTTGCCGTTCCCGACCCTCGAGGCGCAAGAGGCCGACGCCATCATCCGCGAGTCCATAAGGGCGATATCATCGTCCGGGGTCCTGGCAGCCTATCAGATGCGCAGCGCCATTCGCCCGCTGTTGAAACGTTACTTCGCAAGTCTCCGCTCCAGCTACGAGTGGTGGAATGTCCCCCCTGCCACCTCTACTGGGCGCGCGGTAAGCGGCACGGATCCTTGATGGCGGCGAGATAACGCGGCCGCGGAGCCGAACCGAGGTATTGCAACGGATCGGCGCAATGCGCTCTCAATTGCGCGCCGATGCCCGGTCGCGTGAAGTCGCCGCACTCATCCTGCGGCGACCGCGCCCCTCGCTCGATGGCGTCCCGCTCGCACTTGTGCAACACGCGGCGGTGGATCTGCTCCCAGGATGGGCGAGACGCTTGCACCGGCTTACCGGATCGGGACCTGCCCGGTCACTGGTCGCGGGCGGGACGTTGACGCTTGCTCGGACGCTACGCTGGGCCTTTAGCTGACAGGCGTGGAGAGCCGATAACTGCCGATGCAGACGTGTAATCGTCGCCGTTCGCAACCATGTGCGGTCCTGGACGAAATGCCATCATCGTTCAGCCCAGATTTACGCCAGTGACTGGGCGATCAGGCAGGCACCGTTCCCATCGAAAACGACCTCGTCAAAGTCCTTGGCAAACCCGCAACCGCCAGGCAGCACGGTCTCGCCCGCGATCTTCGCCATGCCCTTGCGGGGAATCACGAGCAGCGGGCGCGCGCCGTAGCGCATAGCGGCATCCTCATTAGGCAGGCCCTCGATCTGGTCGAGCCTAAACAGCGGCCCCTCGACCAGGGTCACATCTTCGCGATCGGGCACCGACAGCTTAAATTCGTCGGAATAGGGCTGGCCCTTGGCGACGGCCACACCCTCGTCGAGATGCAGTTCGCGCGGGCGGCCGTAGTCGTAGAGCCGATAGGTGATGTCGCTGTTCTGCTGGACCTCGATCAGGCTCACCCCCGCGCCGATCGCGTGGACCGTGCCCGCGGGAATATAGAAGAAGTCGCCGGGGCGGACGTCGTGCCATTGCATCAGATCCTCAATTGAACCGTCCTGCGCCGCCGTGCGCAGCGCCTCGGACGAAAGCGGCTGCTTGAAGCCGATGCCCAGCTTCGCCTCGGGCTCGGCATCGATGATCAGCCAGCACTCCTCCTTGCCCTGCCGGCCGAGGCCCTTGGCCAGGGTCTCGGCGTCCGACGGGTGGACCTGCACCGACAAAGCCTCGCTGGTGAAGATGTACTTGACCAGCAGCTGAGGCAGTACGGCCGGCGGCTCGAACCAGATCTCGCCAATGCGTTTGCCGTCGGATGAAGCAAACGGTGCGGGAAGCCTTTCCCTGCCCCACGGCTTCTCCACCTCCCGGATGGGCAACACGGCACTCATTGGTTAACCGCCCCCGACAGCTTGCCGACAAGCTGGGCGCCCGCTGCCGTAGTGACGAGCACCTCATCGCCATCGACCACGACGATCACGTTCTCGAGCCCGATCACCGAGACTCGCGGCCCATCGCTGTCGACGAGGACATTGCGGCAGTCGACGAGCTCGACGTGTCCAATCGCGACGTTGCCTTGTTCGTCTCGCGCACGCGCTTCGTGGAGCGCCTGCCAGTTGCCGATGTCGGACCAGCCCATCTCGGCGGGGACCATCGCCGCGCGGCTCGTGTTCTCCATCACCGCGTAGTCGACCGATTCGCTCTGCACCTCGGCGAAAGCCTCGGGCTCGGGATAGAAGCGGTGGTTGTCGTCGACGCCGCGTTCGACCGAGCGCCGCACCGCGTCGAGGATCGCCGGGCGGTGCGCTTCGAGCTCGGCCAGGAAGTCGCGCGCGCGGAAGGCGAAGATGCCGCCGTTCCAGGCATAGATGCCTGCGTCGAGAAAGCCCTGTGCGCGCTCGCGATCGGGCTTCTCGACGAACTGGTCGACGCGGAAGCCGGTCTCGTCGATCGCCTCGCCGCGCTTGAGATAGCCATAGCCGGTCTCGGGCGTCTTGGCTTCGATCCCGAAGGACACCAGCCAACCCTGCCCGGCCAGGGCCGCGGCGGCGTGGGCCGCGGCGACGAAGGTATCGCAATCGGCGATGTGGTGATCGCTCGGGCAGACCAGCATGATCGCGTCTTCGGGCACACGCAGCGCCGCCAGCGCGATCGCCGCGGCGGTGTTCTTGGCCGCGGGTTCGACGATGACCCGCGCGTCGGGCGCGCCGGCCAGTTGGTCCTCGACATGCGGCAGATGCGCCGCGCCGGTCACCACGATCGCCGACGCGAAGTCGGCGTCGGGCGGGCAGCGCCCCAGCGTCGCTTCGAAGAGCGTACTGTCGCCGATCAGCGGCAGAAAGGGCTTCGGTTTCACGGCACGACTGCGCGGCCACAAGCGAGTGCCGCTGCCGCCGCAGAGGATCACGGGAACGATTCGGGTCATCGCCCCTAGAATGCTCGACCTCGGTGATGGCTCCCGGCTATTGCAGTTTCTTCAGGGCGCCAGACTTCACGTCTTTCCATAGATTTGGAACCGGTGGGTGCCCGCCTCTTTTCCGATGATCACGCGTTGATCTGTAGGCGTACCGCCATCATCCCAAACGGGTAGAAGCGTCGCACGCGCCCGGGAAAACCATCGCATTGAAAGCGCCGTCAGGATGACCGACGCCACCCTTTCATCACGATCTTGTCAACGACCCCTCGGATGCCAAAAGTCGCATTCAGCGCAACTGACTGTCCTTGCTGCCGCGCCGGTTTATTCCGGATACGCGTACCGCGCCGTCGCGCGTAGTCTGGCAGGGGATACAGGTTCGACTGGAAGGCTGCGCCTGTCGCCGCGCCTCCGGGATCTCCTCGCCGCAATCCTCGCAATATCGCGTACCCGCTCCGGCAGCGAGCCGCGCCCTGGCAAGCTCAACTGCGTCGTGGACCGTGTCTTCGATCTGGTCCTGCACGGCGCCGTCCTGCGCCCAACCATTTGCCATATCAGCCTCCTCTTGCACAAACGCGAGGGACACGATTTGGTGCCGCACGATCGGGCGGATGGCTGACCAACGCCGAAGCCATTCGCCTGCCTGTCGAAGCGAAAGACGCTTTCGGGCGTTTTACATCTCTCCGCCGAGCTGCTTGACCCCATGTCCTTCCGCTGTTTTCTTGGTCGTCACCAGCCATCGAACCTTCGATGTCACGCGCAGGCGATGGAACGCTGCTGGCAACATGCGAGCGCTGCAGAGTGCCTCTCGAACGGAAGTCCACCGGGTCCTGGCAGGCAAGGCCGCCGCTCTATGACCGGCACGGCGCAAAGACTTGAGCGTCTCGGGCAGTGCTCATCATGCCGCTGTTCAGGCCCCGCTCTGTGCCATCTTCAACTGCCGCCTGCCCGAGGGCTGGTAGGCACGTCATCCTTGAACGGGCAGCCGATCCTCGCGAGAAATCAATCGGTACGCTTCATGCATTCGGCTTTGCGGTCCTGCCCGCGCGGGTCCGAAGGCGCCGCTCGTTTCTAAGGACCTGTCGCCGCACCGGCGCCATCGCGTCGCCTGGAAGGTTCACCAGTGCCGACCATGCATCAAGATTGCGTGTTCCAATGGCCGCCCAGTCCGCTGGGCCAAGAACGGTTCCGGCCATGAGCCTCGCGAAATCGCGCGAGTTCGCCTCGCATGCCAGCCTAAGGCTGCGCGAAACGGCGGCAAGTTTGCGCTGCGAAAGCCCGAACGTTTTGGTCTTTTCCTCGACTATGCTAAACAGCTCCGGATAGTCGGCTGACCAAGGATCCCGGACTGCTGCTGCGACTAAGGGCATTCGGGCAGCTACGACTTTTCGGGCGCTCATTGCCGTGTCAATCATGTCGTTCTGGGCCTTTGCCAGAGCGAGCGGCCAAAGCCACAATGCGGTCAATCCGTCCATTCGAGATGATCACCCTTGTTTGTGCGCTGCAACATCAACGCGCGATGGTGACAATAAGCTCCCTCGGTATATGGACCGAGCCGGTTCGCCGACGATGCGACCGGCTGACGATTGCTTTGCTATTAAGGAGCAGCGTCGCTCCCTTGGCGGCGTGCTTCCGCTGCTGCGTCAAGCAGGCTTTGACCGGTGCGGCTTGCAGCATCAGGGGTCATCGTCACCGCCAGGGCACCGGGCCCTTCGAGTATGACGAGCCCTTCTTCGGCGACTGCATAGCCGGGCTCGCTATGCGGGTGGGGTACGGCGGGGTCGGACATGGCGATCAATCCTTCGCTGCAAGCGCGCCTGCCGCGCTGTCGTCGATGTAGAGATAGGTGGGATCGAATTGTCCCCGTTCGGCAAGCCGCCTTGGATCGAGAATTTCAACGAGCGAGGAGCGGAAGAGGCAGAGGCGCTCCTCGCGCAGCGCGCGGATCACGCGGTTGACATGGACATTGGTGAGACCGCAGATCTCTGCGAGATCATATTGGGTCAGACCGAAAGCAAAGCGCCTGCCGTCGCTCAGACCTGCCAAGACCAACCGTGCATTGGTCTCGCAAAGGAAATGCGCGACCCGGCCGATGCTGTCGAGCCGGCCAAGCCGAAAAAGCCAGGCGCGGTGAATGGCGGCATCGAGCAAGGTGGCATACCAAAGCTTGCGCGCCAGGTCCGGAGCTTCGCGTTCGATCTGTTGCAGGGCCGTGTGCGGGACGATCGCAACGGTCGCTGCGGTCAAAGTCGCCACGTCGTGGTCCAGCGTCTTCAACGGGAAACCGTGAAGATCAACGAAATCGCCGGGTACATGGACCGCCATGAGCTGCCGCAGCCCGCGCCGGTCGTCGATGTAGCGACAGAGGAATCCCTCGACCAGGAGAGTGCTTTCCGACAGCACATCGCCGGCGCGCACGAGGCGCTTTCGCGCTTCGACGACGCGGACTTCTTCGATCGCTTCTTCGAGACGCGCGCGTTCGGCGGTCTCCAACCTGACACCTCGGCGATCGCGCAAGAACCGATCGGTGAACATTCGACAGCGAGGCTCCCTCAAACGCACGCTAACGTAACGGCCGGGCCGGCGCGGCGTTGCACCCCGCCGGCGTAATCGTCTTGATCCAGGTTAACTTTTCCTGATGCCGAGAAACCCTCCTTCGCCGCGGGTGTTAGCGTCCCATCGGTGCTGCCGCTGATTTTCGGATCGCGGGCCCGTGCCAACCGACCAGCGACGCTCACGAAGGATCACGCCAATGGCCAAGAAGCCGGTACCCGCCAAGAACCCTGCCACCGCGAAAACTGGTGTTACCCCTGCCATGCTCGGCGGTGCCGACGTCGGCGGCGAGTCTCCGCAGAAGTCGTCCCCCATCCCCGCCGACGCTGATCTGTCACAATCCTTCGCCGAGCCGCAAGGCACGGGCGGTGAGACACACCAGGTGGCCGAAGGCGAAACGGCGGTCCTCACCACGCAGCAGGGCGTTCCGGTTGCTGATGACCAGAACAGCCTCAAGCAGGGCGCGCGCGGGCCGACGCTGCTCGAAGACATTCATTTTCGCGAGAAAATCTTCCATTTCGATCATGAGCGGATTCCCGAGCGCGTCGTCCACGCTCGCGGTTACGGGGCGCACGGCTTCTTCGAGCTGACCGAGAGCCTGTCCGACGTGACCCGGGCCGACATCTTTCAGCGGGTCGGTGAACGTACCCCGGCCTTTGTCCGGTTCTCGACTGTCGCCGGGTCCAAGGGCTCGTTCGATCTCGCCCGCGATGTCCGCGGCTTCGCGGTCAAGCTCTACACACAAGAGGGCAACTGGGACCTTGTCGGCAACAACATCCCCGTGTTCTTCATCCAGGACGCGATCAAGTTTCCCGACCTCGTCCATGCCGCCAAACCCGAGCCCGACCGTGCCTTTCCCCAGGCCCAGACCGCGCACGACAATTTTTGGGACTTCATCAGCCTGACGCCGGAATCGATGCACATGGTCATGTGGATCATGTCCGATCGCACGATACCGCGCTCATATCGGACCATGGAAGGCTTCGGGGTCCATACCTTCCGCCTGGTGGACGGCGCCGGCAAATCGACCTTCGTCAAGTTTCACTGGAAGCCGAAGCAGGGCCTCCAGTCGGTGGTCTGGAACGAGGCGGTCAAGATCAACGGCGCCGATCCCGATTTCCATCGCCGCGACCTGTGGGATGCGATCAATGGCGGCGATTTTCCGGAATGGGAGCTTGGCGTCCAGCTGTTCGATCAGGCTTTCGCGGACAGCTTCGATTTCGACGTGCTGGATTCGACCAAGATCATTCCCGAGGAGGTGCTCCCGGTGCGCCGCGTCGGCCGGCTAGTCCTCGACCGCGTCGTCGACAATTTCTTCGCCGAGACTGAGCAGGTCGCGTTCTGCACGCAGAATGTCGTGCCGGGCATCGACTTCACCAACGACCCGCTGCTCCAGGGCCGCAATTTCTCCTATCTCGACACCCAGCTCAAGCGGCTCGGCAGCCCCAATTTCACGCACATTCCGATCAATGCGCCTAAGTGCCCGGTCGCGCATTTCCAGCAGGACGGGCACATGGCGATGACAAACCCCCAGGGACGCGTGAACTACGAGCCGAACTCGTGGGGCGCCACGATCGGCGGTCCTCGTGAGGATCCGGTTCGCGGGTTCAGCAGCGTTGCCGAAGAGGCCGATGGCGCGAAGCTGCGCATCCGCCCGGAGAGCTTCGCGGACCATTACAGCCAGGCCCGTCAATTCTTCGTCAGTCAGGATCCGATCGAGCAGAAGCACATCGGTGATGCCCTGGTCTTCGAACTCAGCAAGGTCGAGCGTCCCGACATCCGGTCGCGGATGGTCTCGCACCTGCGCAACATCGACGAGGGATTGGCCGCAACGGTAGCCGACGGCCTTGCCCTGCCCGAGCTCCCGGAGCCGGCGCAGGCAGCGGTGCCAACGCGCACGGACCTTGCGCCTTCCGACGCACTCTCGATCGTCAAGAATGGGCCACTCGATTTCAAGGGCCGTAAGCTCGGGATCTTCCTCAGCGACGGCGCCGAGGCATCGCTCTTTACCGCCTTGGTGAAGGCGGTCGACAAGGTCGGCGCGGTCTACGAAGTGATCGCGCCCAAGATCGGCGGGGTCACGCTGTCGGACGGCACGAAGGTCGCCGCGAAACAGAAAATCGATGGCGGGCCTTCGGTGTTGTTCGATGCGGTCGCCCTGATCGTTTCAGAGGAAGGCGGCGCTCTGCTCGCCGGAGATGCCGCAAGCCAGGACTTCGTGCGCGACGCCTTCGGCCATGGCAAGTTCATCGGCCTCACGGCCGCAGCCCAGCCGATCTTCGAGAAAGGCGGCATCGCCGACGACCTCGACGAAGCCTGCATCCCGTTAACGAGCGCCAAGGATGCAACGGCCTTTGTCGAGGGCCTCGGCAAGCTGCGTCATTGGCCGCGCGAGCTCAAGGTCGACCTGGATGCCAAATGAGGCTCAGCGGGCGCCAGCGAACGACGATGAGCAGCCGCGCCCGCTGCCCTCACCCGAGCGGATCCAGGAATTGCTGTTCGACGCGGCAAGGCTTGGTCGGATCGACGTCCTTCCCGCGCTGATCCAGGCCGGTGCCGACGTCGCCGCCCTGGATCCCGCAGGATACTCGCCGCTGATCCTGAGCTGCTACCACGGACATGTCGATGCGGCCCATCTGTTGCTGGCACACGGGGCGCCCGTGGACCAGCAGGACGGCGCTCGTGGCAACACGGCCTTGATGGGCGCAGCGTTCAAAGGGCTCGACGATATCGTCGAGCTCTTGCTCGCGAACGGCGCGCAGCCCGATGCTGCCAATCACGCCGGCCAGACCGCATTGATGTTCGCAGCGCTGTTTGGGCGAGCCGCCATCGTCGATAGGCTCCTCGCACGCGGCGCAGACCCGCATCGCCCTGATGCTGCCGGTAACAGCGCGCTGTCGGTAGCGCAGTCGCAGGCCAACGACCTCATGGCCGCTCGCCTCACGACCCGGTCGCTCGCGCGCTGCTGACGCTGCGATCTGTCTTTGGAAGGACGACGATATGGAACACTCGACCGCAATCGGACCTGACGACGCAAGCCCGGCCGATCGGCGCGAGACGCGCGCAACCACCGAGGGCGTCGACGCGCAGAACGCCAACGAGTTCGATATCGAGCACGGCCTTGCCGGCATCGAAGTGAAGCCGTTTTCGCCTGCCGCGCCCGGCACACCCAAGACAAGCCGGGCGCAAAAAGATGCCGGCAATAAGGATAGGCAGGCCCAGTCAGGCGGCCTCGTGTCGGAACGCCGCAACCCCGGCCGGGACGACGGAGTAAACGCTTCGACGGTCGATGGCGGCGCTAGCGAAGAATAAGGCCGAAAGCCGATCCGGGAAATTGCGCGGTGAAGGCGCTTCCCTCGCCGGCCTTGCGATGACACGGAGCCAAGGGCGCCTGAGACAGCCGGGTTGACGGTCGCAGTGAAAGCCGGCCCCTCCTGGAACCATGCCGACTGGATAGGGTTCGAGGTATATACAACGAGGAATTCGAGCATGACGAGCGAAAGCGACCTGGCGAAGCGTCTGCATGATGACGCACCGCCCGAGACTTCCAAGACGGCGTCTCCGGCGAGGGCATTGCTAGCCGAGACCGTGACGATCAACCGAACGGCGCAGGAGCTGTACGATTTCTGGCGAGACCCCGCCAATCTTGCAGGCGTGATGGAGAATATTGACGCCATCGAGGTGATTGATCGCGATCGCTCGCGCTGGACCGTCAAGGCGCCAGCCGGACGGACGGTAGGCTGGGAGTCGCTCATCACGCAGGACGAGCCGGGCCGCGCCATCACCTGGCAGTCTGGTCCGGATGCGGACGTCGCCAACAGCGGCCGTATCGAATTCAAGGAGGCCGGCGCGCGCGGCACGGTGGTGACGGCGACGATCGCCTACGACCCTCCGGGCGGCACGATCGGACAGTTCATCGCCAAGCTGTTTCAGCGCGAGCCCCGCATTCAAACGCGCCGGGATCTGCGGCGCTTCAAGCAGCTGATGGAAACCGGCGAGATCGCCACCGCAGCGCGGACCCGCAAGCAGCTCGAAGAGGAACAGGTCTGATGCGCGCCCTCACCTGGCACGGCAAGCACGACGTGCGCGTCGATACGGTCGACGACCCCGAGATCCTTAATCCCCGCGACGCGATTATCAGGATTACAGCGACGGCTATCTGCGGATCGGACCTCCATCTCTACGACGGCTACATCCCGACGATGAAGGCGGGCGACATCCTCGGCCACGAATTCATGGGCGAGGTCGTGGAGGTCGGCGCCAGGAGCACGCTCCAGCACGGGCAGAAGGTCGTGGTCCCGTTCACGATTTCCTGCGGCTCTTGCTATCACTGCGGCAAGCACCAGTATTCGGCCTGCGATAACGGCAATCCCGCGGACAACCAGGACATCGGCCGCGAGCTTTACGGCCAGCCCATGTCGGGACTCTTCGGTTACAGCCACATGACGGGCGGCTATGCCGGCGGCCAGGCCGAGTATGTCCGCGTACCGTTCAGCGATGTTGGTCCGATCGTGATCCCCGACGGCGTCGAGGATGAGAAGGTGCTCTTCCTCTCGGATATCTTGCCGACCGGTTGGATGGCCGCCGAGAACGCGCAGATTGAGCCCGGCGATACGGTCGCGGTTTGGGGCTGCGGCCCGGTCGGATTGTTCGCGGTGCAGTCGGCCTTTTTGATGGGCGCCGAGCGGGTCATCGCGATCGACCATTTCCCCCGTCGGTTGGAGCTCGCTCGCAGGTTCGGCGCCGAGGCGATAAATTTCGAGGAAACGAGGACCTATGAAGCGTTGATGGAAATGACCGGCGGCATCGGTCCCGACGCGGTAATCGACGCGGTCGGCCTCGAAGCGCACGGCTTCTTCGTCGACAATGTCGTCGACCAGATCAAAGCCTCGATGTTCCTGGGTACTGATCGCACTCACTCGATCCGTCAGGCGATCCTCGCCTGCCGCAAGGGCGGCCGCGTCTCGATGCCAGCGGTCTACGGCGGCTTCGTCGACAAGTTTCCGCTCGGTGCCTTTATGGAGAAGGGTCTGACGCTAAAGACGGGCCAGACCCACGTTCAGCATTTCATGCCGGGACTGCTCAACGCGATCGTCGAGGGAAAGATCGACACGACCTTCCTGATCTCGCACCGAATGGCGCTTGAGGACGCGCCCAAAGGTTACAAGATGTTCCACGACAATCAGAACGAAGTGACCAAGGTCGTGCTTAAGACCGACCTGGCCATGGCAGCCGAATAGGAGAGACAGCATGGCCGACAAATTCGCGATCGTCACGGGCGCGTCGACCGGCATCGGCGCCGAGCTTGCGAAACTTGCAGTGAAGGACGGCTACGATCTGCTTGTAGTTGCCGACACCCCGTTCGTAGACGCGTCCGCGGGCCTCCAGCACCTTGGGGCCGACGTGAAGACGCTCGAGGTCGATCTCTCCACCTTCGAGGGTGTCGACCAGCTCCTTTCGGCCGCGAGTGGCCGTCAGATCGATCTTCTGTGCGCCAATGCCGGACATGGGCTAGGCCACGCGTTTCTCGAACAGGATCCCAGCGCATGGCGCCATGTCATCGACACCAACGTCACCGGTACGCTCTATCTGTTACAGAAGGTGCTCCGAGCCATGGTCGCGCGCAATGCCGGCAAGGTGCTCGTCACCGGTTCGATCGCGGGGTTCATCCCGGGCAGCTTCAATGCCGTCTACAACGGGACAAAAGCTTTCGTCGACAATTTCACCGACGCGCTGCGCAACGAGATCAAGGATTGCGACGGGGTGACATTGACGACCCTGATGCCGGGCCCGGTCGATACCGAATTCTTCGCGCGCGGCGATATGATGGACACACAGGTCGGCCAGGATCCGAAGAAGTCCGACCCTGCCGATGTAGCCAAAGACGGCTACGACGCCGTCATGTCGGGCAAGGCTTCGATCGTGTCGGGCTGGAAGAACAAGATCCAGCAGGCCGTGGCCAATGTCACGCCAGCTGCGGTCCTCGCCGAGCAGCACCGCAAGATGGCTAAGCCCGGTACTGCCGATTCCTGAAAACTGGAAGGTCCCACCCGATCTGGGCGTTTTTGGCGGACGCCCACGCCTTCCACCGGGGGTCAAGCACTGTTCGAAGGTGCCTTCGGCTTGTCGCGGCTCGCACCTGTCGGATTCCCTTCGACCTGGCCAGGGTTAAGTCGCTCTTGCTCATGCTCCCAGATCTCGTCAGGGATCGGTTCGGCCCTGTTTTTCGCCTTGCTGTTGTCACCATCGAGGCATCCAGCTTCCACCGAGCCGACCTCAGACCTTGAATCTGCCGCTTTCCGATGGACACTCCGGGCTTGGTCGGCCGATGCAATCTGCTTTTCGTCATTGTCAGTCATGGTTGGCTCCGGGGAATATTGGATATCCCTCTCTCATCAAATTCTCAGCATCGACCCAAGTTCCTGGGACACTTTGCTGCAAGCAGTGCTGGCCTGTGTTTCGACGCCGGCGATGCGGTGCCGTCATTGGTTCGGCGTGAGACTCCTACGAGCTCGTCGCGCCAATCGTCACTGTTTTGCAGACCCACTAAGCGCGGATAAGCAGGACAAACTTTGCCCGTGGTCCTCTCGCGGCAGCCTCGTGTACGTCGCTGACCTCGGTCAATTTCTCGTGCGCAAGGGCCCCGGCGGCTGGGCGCTCCGCTCGGAGCGCTATTGGCGCCAGCCTATCTGCCGCTAACTATTCTAACGAGGCTCAAGATTGCACGCTCTTCATTGGCGCGCAGCGCCAGTTTAAGGCGTCTCGTCCGATGCGGCTACCAGACACGAAAGGAAAATTAATGGCGGACATCCCCCGATCTACCGCCACTTTGCACATCGGCTCCACCATCAGGCAGCCGCCAAAGGGAAGGAGCCAAGATCGAGGAGGTCACCAGGTCCAATGCCCGAACCGCGGCGGAGTGACGAGCGGCTCCGCCCGCGGGGCTTCACAGGATAATCGACGGCTGAACCCGCCAGCGGCGCAGCCGGCGCGGACTCGCAGCCGCCAAGGGCAATGATCCGGTCGCCAGGCCTTGCCCCTGGCAGCACATTGCAACCATAAAGTCCGACAATCCTCGAGGGATCCCGCAGGCAACCAGGAGCCATTCACCGCCCATGTTGGAGGCGCCATACCTTCTAGTCATTCTCGCGCTTCCCTTCCTGGGCAGTCTGGTTTCAGCATTCCTGCCCACCCGCGCCCGAACCCTTGCCGCCTGCGCTCTGCTCATCTGCTTCTATCCTTCGCTCGCCGATGGCCAAGTCGTGCGCCATGAGGTTCCCTGGCTGCCTTCGCTCGATCTCGATCTCACGCTCCGTCTCACCGGCTTCTCCTGGCTGCGGTGACGGAGGAAAACTGGAGCGTTCCCATGTCCCACGCGAGCGTCAGCAAACCGCGCCGTATCCTCCTCGCCACGGATTCTAACTCCGCGTTGCGACCGTGCGCTGGACCGCGCGGTTCAGCTCGCCGAGGAGTTCCAGGCCGAGCTGGGCGCCGCCTACATCATGGCTCCCACGGACACTCCCGAATACTATCTCGACCGAAGCCGACGGTCATGGGGCCGGATACCTGATTCCGTGGAGCGCATGGGCTGGCGCCTGCGACGCGACCTGGGAAGTGCCCTCTATCCCATCCGGGCAATCGTCGAAGAGGGTGCCCCTGCCGAGAGGCTGGTCGACCTCGCCACCCGGGAGAACTGCGATCTCGTCGTGACGGGGAATGCAGGACCTGAATCGCTCAGCCGCATGATAATCGGCAGCACCATCACAAGACTGATCCGTGGCCTGAAGCTTCCTGTCCTCATGGTGCATGACAGGTCGGTCCGGAGCTATCGGAACATACTCATAGCAACCGACTTCTCCGAAGCCTCGCTTCAGGCGCTGCAGTCCACCGCCGCTCTTTTCCGACCAGCGCCCTCACGTTGTTCCATGCCTACGACATTCCCTATGCGAGTTTCATCCTTGACGGGACATCGAGCAAGAGCGTCGATCGATCGAGAGGGATATCACCGCAAAGTTCATGAGCGACGCACGTATTGATCCTGAGGTGAAGACGCGGGCCACGGTCGTGATCGAACACGGTTCACCAGACACCCTTCTCGACGACTACATCGACCAGCACGCGATCGACCTCACGGTGATCGGCAGTCACGGCCGCGGCGCCGTCTTCGATGCCGTGATCGGCAGTACCGCCAAGCGACTGGTCGATAGGCTGGAAGAAGACCTACTTATCGTTCGATATTCGGAAGAACCAGCGGGCCAAGCTACAAACTGAACTTCGGGGTGCATGACTTCAAGCGGGAACCTGAGCGGCGTATAAAAGATTCCTCATCGATAAGCGGGAGCGCAGGCCTCCGCATCTGGCATACCGTCACGATGGAAGTTCGTCGGTTGATCCATAATGAGCGGCACCGCGCGATTGAGTAAGTAGATGAGGCTGCCTGCATCATCTGTGATCGGAAAATACTGCGACCGCCAGTGACGAAGAAGAACTTCTCCGCCAGCACCCTCTATATCGTACCGCTGCGCCGGGAGAGTATGGCGCCTCAAGGTCTGAGCGCAGATCTTGTACGCCTCGAAGGCGGTGATGACGTCATCGCCTTCCCTACCCCCGGGAAGGGCGGCGAACAGCTTGTCGCCTGCGATCGCGCTGCGCCTCGTGAACGTCGCGGCCTCCATTGCATGGTTCGCATCGACGATGCGCAATCCGGGGCGCGGATCCACCAGAAGGCAGGGATCGCTGGAGCCTTCCAGCATATCGAGGATCTCGCGCTTGCGTCGGCGGGAGAGGGAGAAGTATCCCGGCGAGGATCCGAACTGCCCGACGTGGGATTGCACTCCCAAGTATTCCGCTTGAAGTAGTGAAACCTCCCTCTGCAGGGAGGCGAAGCTCGGCTCAGCGGTATCCACCCTCGCTCGCTGGAGCGGCCTCGCTCTGGCAACAGAGCGTTTGAGAAGTGTTCGCAGCATGGTCAGATCCGTCACGGTCTCTTAAGCTGGATATTGAAGAAGATTCCATGAATCGATCCTTAGGGGATATACGGGCCCGCAAGAGCGGGACGAGCGGCGCGCCACGTAAACCGATCTCCCGGATGGTAGGTGTCGATCACCCCTGGGATTCTTCAAAATGCAAGCTGGAGCTGCGGTCGCACCACGGTCCTGAAGCCCCCACCTGGCAAACCCCGTCGCGATATGTTCGTCGCCATCCTCTGAAATTTCATGTCCAGCGAACGGACCCACTTCCGACCGCGCCGGCGTAGGTTCTCCCAGCAGGTTGGCGATCGCGAAACTACCAAACTTGCAACGATTGAGCGGCATGCCGATCTTCACTTCACTGCCACGGAGAACCGCGTTCCGCTGGCTACAGGTTTCGCCGACGAGCGGAACGACCCATCGGTCGCAATACGCAAGGACTGTGATGACAAAAGCCTCCGATCAGGAGGCCCGAGATTCGAAGGTGGTGGCCACGCGGGAGCAAGCCGAGCAGTTCAAGACCGGCCTTGCCGAGAAAGTGGGCGGGATGCTCCCGCGTGGACGCAGCCGAGCTGCTCGGAGTCTCCGAGGCCGCCGTCGACGAGCTGCGCGAGAGCGGACGACTTCTTGGCGTGTCCTGCGGAACCGAAATCCGGTTCCCCGCCGACCAGTTCGCAGGCCGCACTGTCCTGCCCGGCCTCGAGCCCGTACTCGCGGCCTTCGGCGAGATAGCTCCTTGAGGGCAGCTCCAGTCGCTCGTTGCGAAGATCGACGGGTTCGGGAAGAAGTCGGCTTCGCTACTCGACCTGCTCGCCATGGGCGTCGATGACGCGACCCGCGAGCAGTTGGTCCGGCTAGTCCGCGGCTGGAGCGCGTGACCGCACCACGCCGCTGATCGGCGCCCCGGGCCGCCTCAGTCCGTGACGGCGGCGTGCTCCCAATCGTCGTGATGGCTGCCGTCGACCTCGACGATCAGACGTCCCACCTACGCATTTGCGTCAGGCCCCCCCTCAGGCTTTCAGAGTGCGGCAGCCGAGGCGCCGATCAGGCCCTTATCTGAAGGTGCAGCACGGATTCGGCCAGAAGCGACTTCGGCGAGACTGCGGGCAGAGAACCTCGTGCATGGCCTCGGTGACCCAATGCTACATCGGCTCGACGATGCTGCCCGCAGCCTCTGCGGACAACATGGCTCAAGCTGGATTCGCTGACAAGGAATGGCGGCAAGACAAATATATTCCAGCCAGGTATCCTGCAACTTTGGGATGATCGGACTGAAAGGCGATGGAACCGGGCCCGGATCTCGGCGGTTTCGGGGCTGGACAAACGCTGGAGGCAGGACATGAAAGGCTTCGTGGACAACATCGAGCAGCTGACCGAGGACAACGAGCTCTTCCGCAAGGTCCTCTACACCGGCCACAACCTCCAACTCGTGGTGATGGCGATCCAGCCCGGAGATGAGATCGGCGAGGAGGTCCACGAAGACCGCGACCAGTTCTTCCGCATCGAGGCCGGTAGCGGCACTATCGTCATCGACGACGTTGAACACCATGTGAAGGCCGACGATGGCGTCATCGTGCCACAGGGCGCGAAGCACAATGTCATCGCCACCGGCGAGGAACCGCTGAAACTCTACACGATCTACGGCCCACCCGAGCATGTCGACCGCACAGTGCACCAAACCAAAGCGGCCGCTGACGCCGCCGATGAACATTTCGACGGCAGGACTACCGAATAAACGGTCGCAACACTGGGGACCGTCAACTTGGCTCAGCGGGGCGGCATTCCAAACGTCCGGCGCAGCGACAGAACTTTTTTGCTGCGGCCCCCAGTGCCTGTGTGACGCTGGCGTCAGGACGCAGTCCCTTGCGAAGGATGCTGAAAAGCTGAAGTCTTAGCGGTAGTGCAAGCGCCGCATCCCGCGTAGGAGATCGTCTATGGGAAACATGCCCGCACTATTCATTGGACATGGCAACCCAACGAACACGCTCGAATTGAACGGGTTCACGCGGTCTTGGTGAACCCTAGGCACGAAGCTGCCGAGACCCCGCGCCATACTCGTCGTGTCGGCGCACTGGTTCATCGGCGCGACGGCGGTCACCGCGATTGCGCGGCCGCGCACAATCCACGACTTCTACGGCTTCCCGCAGCCATTGTTCGACTTCGAGTATCCTGCAGACGGGTCGCCGGAGGTCGCGCAAGAGGTCGTCGAGGCGGCGAAGCCCGACTGGGTCGGACTCGATCGGGATCAATGGGGTCTCGATCATGGCACGTGGAGCGCGCTGGCCCATCTCTTCCCGCAGGCGGACGTTCCCGTAGTCCAGCTCCCGATCAATGCCCTCAAGCCGTTCGAATACCATGTCGCGCTGGGTGCCCGGCTGTCGGCGCTGCGAGAGAAGGGCGTGATGATACTGGCAAGTGGCAACGTCGTTCACAATCTGCGGCTCGTCGAGTGGGACAAGCCCACCGCCCGCGCAGAATGGGCCCAGCGCTTCGACGAGGCGGTGCGCAGACAGATGGCCGAAGATCCGTCCGCGATCCTCAAGCTTTCCGAGTATCCCGACTTCGACAGGGCCGTCCCGACGCCCGACCACTACATCCCTCTACTTTACACGGCGGGGATCGCCGCGACCGAGGGAAAATCGCAATCGCTGATACAAGGCTATTCGCTCGGTTCGCTATCGATGATCAGCTACAATATCGGTCCGGAGATCGACTTGCCTTGCGAGGCCGAGGGGGCTGCGGACATGCCCGCCGACCAGACCAATATCTAGATGATCGCCGCCCTCCGATAGGGTGCGGTCCGAGCATTCGCTCGCGATAGTGACATGACCCCGGTACGCCATCGCTCCGGGGTCATCCCTTGTAGGCCCTCAGTTCGCCGCAAAATGCCCGGCCGAACGCAAATCGGTCGCAACGCGCTTGGTGTCACGCCCCGCTGCGTTCACGAGATGGGTTCGCACGTCATCGGCACGTCGCGCGATGGAGGTCGCGACGTTCGCTCTGTTTTCCGAGCACTTGCCGTAGTGGCTGCCCCGCATCACGCTATCGTCGTCCAGACGATGGGATAGCTTGGCACCGTTTGGGTGGCTCACATCACGGGTCACGGCTACTCGTGCCGACCAGAGGCAGCGCTCAGTGCTCGGCCTCGTCCCTGCCGACATCCCGATCTGCCTAGTAGTGACCTTCGTATCGGCGCGATAGGCGACTTCGTATCGCTGCCCCTGATGCTCGACGTTCGTCCGATGAACCTGATCTGCCACAGTCACAGCTCCGGCCGCAGCCATGGCAAGCAAAGATAAAATCACAACATACTCCTCTATCCAGCAAAATGGATCGAGCTCACGGGTATGCTGAAAAAGTAGGAGGCCCCGTAAGTTCGATACGTCCGACATCACGAGACTTATCTCGCCAGAGGGGCCCGGTACGTGCGTCAAACCTACGTCGAACGGCGGACATTTCAATGGGATGATTTCGAGCATCGGTCCGGGCAACAATTTGTTACAGCCGAAATCAATCCGCTCACCGTTCTCGCTCGCGCGATCTTCCGCCATGAATGCGATCAAACCTACCCGCCAAATAAAACGGCCCGCAACGAAGGCTTGGGCCGTTCAAGAGATGGGCACCGCCTGGGGGATTGGCATGTCCTTGGGCCGTTGTGGCAGCGAACCGCCGTATAACATGAGCCTGCCCGACCGCATAGCAGCTGGGCATGAGCGCGAAACTTCATGCACCCACGGAAGATGGTCCCCCGCGCAGCCTGTTCCTGACAGCAAGCCAGGGCAGCGATCACATTGAAGCATTAGCACTATCCCCGAGGCTCAATGCGGGATCACCTCATGGAGCGTCATCGGATCCGATGATCCCGCCTTCGCCTTCCAACCGAACAATCTGCCTTACGTCCTGCCTGGTGAATTTCAACCTGACGCCGGCACCCATGCCGCCCGTCTCCTCGATCACTATCACACCGTAGTGGTCGAGCCCTCGGCGGACGGCCTCAGCCTCCTCCTTCGAGCTGACCCACGAGCGGCCGCCGGCCTCCAGCCGATGAACGACATCCACATCGAGGCCGCACGCCGCTGCAAAGTCGACTGGATGGACGCCGGCCAAGGCGCGCGCTGCGGCTATCAAGCGACCAGTGACCCGAGTTCCAGTGTCCATGCGCGTACTTCCTGACAAGCGGGTTCTCAAAATGCCCTATGCGGCAGCCTCAGGCTACCTATTTCGATGACATTGAATGCGGATGGCGCGCTGTCGGCCAGCGCGGGCGAGCAGCACGAATCCTTCCGAACGGACCTATCGACGTACCTCGACCATCCGCCGGCGATGGCTCTCCCGTGATCAGAGGCAGGTAGGAACCCGGCCGATCAGGTGACGTCATCGGCCAGCCTGAGACATACTCGAGAAAGACTGGATGGGATGGGTGATCGCCTTGATCTCCGCATTCATCGTCGGCTGGCTAGCAGGGCCGAGACACTATCTCTGGCTTCATAGCCCCTCGGTCAGCGACGCGGGCACATCGTACCCCCACTCCTTGTACTGCCGAGCAATGACTGCGGCCATGAGGGCCAGCTCTGGCGAGCGATCCCCCGGCCTATGGCTCATGATGATGGGCGAGGTAGCCGGCTCCACCAAGTCGCGAAAAACCATGTCGTGGCTGCGCGCGCGGCGCGTGGATTCGGGCATGATCGCCACGCCCTCCTCCGCCGCCACAAGACCGATGGCGACCTGCAGCTCACGGACTTCGTGAACCACGCGCGGTTCGATCGCGTAGTCTCGGAAAAGCGAAATGACCTGATCGGCGTAGCTGGGGCGCGGCGCTCGCGGATAGATGATCTGCGGCTCATCCGCGAGGTCGCGCAGCGAAATGGGACCTTCGCCCGCACCCAGCGGATGGTCCACCGGGAAGGCGGCGACGAGCTTTTCGTCGCGTAGGACGATGCGGCACACCGCCGGATCCTCGAAACGGATGCGCCCGAAGCCCACGTCGATGCGCCCGTCCATAGGCGCCGCGATCTGCTCGAGAGTGGAGCTTTCGACCATGATCAGCTCGACGTTCTCGGCCACCTTGCGGAATTCGCGGATCAGTTCGGGCAGGCGCGCGTATATCGTGGAAGCGACGAAGCCGATCACAAGGCGCCGCCGGCAGCTGGTGACCGCCGTCTCACCATCGCCTCGACATCCTCCATGCGCGCGATCATCTGGACTGCCTGCGCGTAGAGCAACCTACCCACATCCGTCAGCCGAAGCGGCCGGCTCGCGCGGTCGAGCAGCGGCGCCCCGACATGGGCCTCGAGCTGCTGGATCGCCCGCGACAGGGGCGGCTGCGCGATGTGCAGCCGGTCCGCGGCCCCGGTTGAAGCGGCCTTCCTCCGTCACCGCCACGAAGTACCGTAGAAGACGCAAGTCGATCACGATCCGAACACCCAGCAGAAACCTCAAGTCCATACCCGTTAGGTATACCCGATTTCCGCACCCGTCAGCCATCGACACGGCGATGCGGAAGCCAGGCAGCGTTGCGAGCGGCCGCCGCGATCGAGACCGATTTCAGCGGGACCAGTTGGTACTGATTGCGCGCCAGTAGCCGTCAATGGCCTGCGACAGAAGCGCAGGCGGTACCTCCCGGGCAATCACGTCGTTGAGGATGGGGACGAGGCCGTCGCCGAATTTCGAAAGGTAGTCGAACGGCACCGCCTCGACGATCTCGTCCGAAAGGCCGTCCGCCCGACCGCACATGACCTCGATCAGGAACCCAACCAGGCGCCTCGCCATATCGGCATCCTGAACGGATGGCCCGCCGTGCTCGTCGAGGGAGAAATGCCGCGACATCGCCTCCTCGATGTCCGCACAACGCAACTTGACGTAGGTCGCGAGATTACTCTCGGCCGGTTGCTTCACCTCGTGTCTCCGTCAACGCCGCGTCGCGGCGGACCCAACTCCTGCATTCGCCGCGAGCCGATTACGGCCACAGTCCGCCTCGACGGCGCCGCGCGGCCTACCGGCCGCGGCGCGCCGAGGCCGCGTATCGGGTCATGAGGCTGCCACCGTGCGCCTGGAGACGAAGGAAAGTCTGGTGGATGACCATCTGGGCACCGTATCACCGAAGCGGCTCCAGGCAAAATCCAGGCCCTTCACCCTTCCGTCGGACGTGCCAGCCACCGCTGTTGTGACGGCAAGCGATCCCATCGAGCAAGGCCGTGCGGTACCACCCCGGATCTGCCCAGGCGTTGCATCGGCAACCGGTTGAAATCCGTCCGTCAGCCCCCAGATCAAAGCTAAAGAAAAGGAGGCGCGGAGTGCCGGGTAGGGCACATTGGTGGGATCAGCGAGGGCCGTATGCAGCGCTCCTACTTCTATTCGGCCTGCTAGCCGGCGCTTCCTCGTTTTCGGGTCCGCCCGTCATCCACGATGCAGTCTCTCGGCTCGCTCCGGCCCGCCCGAGCAATGCTACAGCGCTTCCCAGCGCGATCCTCCGCGCCAATTCCCGTGAGACCCCGCTGGTGCTCCTGGGGGACTTCGACCTACCGCCCTCACCCAAGTTCGTGCGCCGGGTCGGTCTGGCGCATCCCGCGTCACCCGTAGGACCCGCCCTCTCCGCCAGCACACGCGGCGGGCGTTCGGCCTACTATCGGGCGCGCGCTCCTCCCCAGGCTTGAAGCCGCAATTCGCTCAAGCAGCGGGCGCACGGCGCTCGCATCATCCTTTGGAGGAAAATCATGTCAGCTGCAGCCTTTAGACTGACGAACATTCATCGCCGCCTGGACGAGGCCATCAAGAGGGAGAGCCGCGCCGTAGTCCCGGACACCTTCAGGCTTCTACGGCTCAAGAAACTTCGACTCGCCGTAAAGGACCGCCTGGCCGCGCTTATTCGGAGGAAGGCGAAGAACTGATGTTGCGGCCGGCGCCCCAACGGGGGCGCCGGCTCGCCACCAAGACATATGCGGAACGACCTCCGTGCTAGGCTATGCTTTGCAACCGGGACCGGGAAAGCGGCGCTCTGAGCGCTCGTCACGCTCGCCGATCCCCCGGATGGTCTCAAGGCTGCCAGATCTCCCCCTTCAGCGATCTTGCGCAGCGTCGGCGTCGGAACTGGAAACGCGTCAATCGCTTTCCTTCCTTGGAGGTCTTCGCCGACTAACTCCGGTTAAGCGCCTGGTCTATGTCCGCGATGATGTCGTCGATATGCTCGATTCCGACGGAGATGCGAACCAGATCCCTGCTGACGCCTGCCTTCGCGAGTTCCTCGTCGCTCAGCTGCCGGTGGGTAGTGGACGCCGGATGACAGGCCAACGACTTGGCGTCACCGATGTTCACGAGCCTGAGTATCATCTGGAGGCCATCGATGAACCGGCCTCCCGCCTCCTCGCCACCGTCGATGCCGAAGCTCAGAATGCCAGATGCCTTCCCGCGAGTGAGCTTCTGGGCCAGCCCGTTGTAAACGCTATCTGGCAGACCTGCGTAATTGACCCACCGCACCCTCGGATGGCTTCGCAGGTGCTCCGCCACCCTGAGCGCGTTCTCGCAGTGCCGTTCCATCCGGAGCGCCAGCGTCTCCAGCCCCTGCAGCAGAAGAAACGCGCTGTACGGCGACAGCGCGGCACCGGTGTTCCGGAGCGGACCGACCCTCGCCCGACCGATGAAAGCCGCAGGTCCCAGCGCCTCAGTGTACACGACCCCGTGGTATGAGGGGTCAGGCTCGTTCAGGATCGCGAACCGCTCCTTGTCGGCGGTCCAGTCGAAGCGTCCGCTGTCGACGATCATCCCGCCTATCGTCGTGCCGTGCCCGCCGATGTATTTGGTGAGCGAGTGGATCACGATGTCCGCACCGAAGTCGATCGGGCGGCACAGGATGGGCGTGGCGACAGTATTGTCGACGATCACCGGGACACCGTTGCGATGGGCGACCTCGGCGACCTTCCCGATGTCCACGATGTTTCCGGCAGGATTGCCGATCGACTCCAGGAACACCGCCTTGGTACGGTGGTCGATGGCGGCCTCCAAGGACGCGAGATCCGCGCCATCGACCAATCGCACGTCGATGCCCTGACGGGGGAAGGCGTGCATGAAGAGGTTGTAGGTGCCTCCATACAGCTGAGACACCGAGACGATGTTGTCGCCCGCCCCCGCGATCGCCTGGATGGCATAGGTGATGGCCGCCATGCCCGACGCGAGACCAAGTCCCGCGATACCCCCCTCCATCTCGGCGACGCGCGCCTCAAGAACCGCGGTGGTGGGGTTCATGATCCGGGTGTAGATGTTCCCCTCCACCTTGAGGTCGAAGAGGTCCGCGCCGTGCTGCGTGTCGTCGAACGTGTAGGACGTGGTCTGGTATACCGGGACCGCAGCTGCACGGGTGGTCGGCTCCGGAACATAACCATGGTGTAGGGCGATCGATTCCAGCTTCATGTCAGGCTCCTTGTCCGCGACCTTGAAGCCTCTTTGGTCGTACGCCGTCAACCGGACGGTTACTCGTCGAGCCCGAGCCTAGATCCGCAAGGGATGCGCGGCGACGACGTTCGATCCGCGTTCGATGGCACCGTCACCGCGTCCGGGCCGAGCTTGCGCGTCATCGTTCCGTACCACGTCACCCGGCGTGAGCGATCCGGCGTAACGTTGCATCGCTCACCGGGGCTCGTTTGACTTGACAGAAGGTCCGGCCGCATACTCCCTGGCATGTACAGCAGATATCCCGTGTCACTCCATCCTGGCAGCAGCACTCCGCGCCTGCAGGCCCCAGGGGCGGCATACCACTTCCGCCGCTGGGGTAAGAAGGCGTCGCTGCGCCCCGTATCTCCGGGTTGCTGCGAAACAATCGATCGTTCGTACGCTTAACGAACGTGACGCCCATTGTGATTCCGATCCGACCTGGCCCGCCGCCCTAGTGAGCGCGCGCCCGTCAGACTTCAGGTCGGCTTCCGGAACCCGGAGTGCCAATTGCTACTGACCCGTTTCAGCGCCCTAGCGGTCGCTATCATCACCATGATCGTCTCAGGCTACTACCTGCCACACGTCTGGGCGATCCCGATGTTCATTGTCGCCGCAGCCCTCACCTTCGTGGGCCTCTACGACCTCACGCAGCCAGTCCACTCCGTCAGGCGCAACTATCCGATCATCGGTCACCTGCGCTGGTTCTTCGAGGAGATCCGCCCAGAGATCCGGCAGTACATGATCGAGGGCGACCAGGATAAGACCCCGTTCTCGCGAAGCCAGCGATCGCTGGTATACGCCCGGGCCAAGGACGAGGTGAGCGATCGCGCGTTCGGCACGCTACTCGACGTCTACGAGAATGGATACGAGTTCATCGCGCACTCCGTGCGCTCCGCTCCGCCCACCGACCCGGCGAAGTTCCGGCTCCGGATCGGCGGCGAGTCCTGTACTCAGCCCTACTCCAGCAGCATCCTGAACATCTCGGCCATAAGCTTCGGCTCATTGAGCGCCAATGCGATCCGTGCGCTCAACAAGGGCGCGGCGCTCGGCGGCTTCGCACACGACACTGGAGAGGGCAGCATCAGTCCCTATCACCGCGAGGCGGGCGGCGACCTGATCTGGGAGATCGGCAGCGGTTACTTTGGATGCCGCACGGCAGACGGCAACTTCGATCCGATCCAGTTCGAGAAGCAGGCACGCAACGCGCAGGTCAAGATGATCGAAGTCAAGCTCAGCCAGGGTGCGAAGCCGGGACACGGCGGCATCCTCCCGGCTGAGAAGGTGACGCCGGAAATCTCTCAGACACGCGGCGTGCCGACAGGCGAGGACTGCATATCGCCGGCGCGGCACCGCGCTTTCTCGACGCCGCTTGAATTTACGCACTTCCTGTCCGAACTGCGCCGTCTCTCCGGCGGCAAGCCCGTTGGCTTCAAGCTCTGCGTGGGTCAGCCCTGGGAATTCATGGGGATAGTCAAGGCCATGCGCGAAAGCGGCGTCCTGCCCGACTTCATCGTGGTCGACGGCGCGGAAGGCGGCACTGGGGCCTCGCCGGCCGAATTCATCGATCACCTGGGCATGCCACTGCGCGAAGGCCTCCTATTCGTGCACAACACGCTGGTGGGCGCCGGTCTCCGCAATCGGATCCGGGTCGGAGCTGCGGGAAAGATCGTCAGCGCCTTCGACATCGCTGCGACGCTCGCGCTGGGGGCCGATTGGACCAACGCCGGACGCGGCTTCATGTTCGCGCTCGGCTGCATCCAGTCGCTGACCTGTCACACGAACCGATGTCCCGTGGGCGTCGCTACGCAGGATCCGCTGCGACAACGGGCGCTCGTCGTTCCGGACAAGGCCGAGCGCGTCGCCAACTTCCACCGGAACACGCTGCTCGCCCTATCCGACATGCTGGCGGCGGCGGGGCTCGCCCAGCCGTCCATGATCGGGCCGCATCATCTGGTCCGCCGCGTCAGCCCCACCGAAGTGCGGATGTTCTCGCAGCTCCACACCTTCCTCGAGGACGGTGACCTCCTCCGCAAGAGACCCGAGCAGGACTTCTATAGCGCCGCATGGAGCCTGGCGCGGGCCGACAGCTTCAGCATCGGGCAATGAGCCACGGGTACGCCCGGACGCGATGCTTCGCCGAACCCGCGCGGAGGGAGGACGCGGCCACATGACCGTTCCGCTCTCGCGATCGGCCGACGAGCAGGCAAGACGGCATGGCCGGCAACACGTCTCGCCTCCTTGTCGGCAATGATCCTTCATTCAGCCGTACCTTCGCGCGACGCGATACTCGGTCAGCCATGCGGCGAGCCCGACGAGCTGACCGACGGCCGAACACCCCGCACAGCGCCGAAGATTATATCGAAGAATTGGAAGCAGCGCCCCACATCCAGCACCTCAATTGCGTAATTCGCCGCGACCAAGCTTGATCACAGCCAGGAGCCGTTAAAATATTCGTTGCTGACCTTTTTTCAGAGATCCTTATCAATCCCGATTTCTTTAGGACGATTGGCGCACGGCAATGAAATCAGAATGCCACGCCAATTGACTTCCATCGCATCATGGACAATAGTAGCCCGGTCATGATGACCATGAAGCATCATTCCGAGATCCACCCGGGGAGCAGCACCGCACGCCTGCCCGCCCTAGGTAGCTCGCGCAAGCTGCGCGCCAAGGGCTTCACTTCCCGTCGACCGCGCCAGACGGCGCAACGGTCCAATCAAATTCGCGAGCAATAGCGCGTTCGGCCAACGTCACGACCACCGGCTCACGCTGGAGGCAGATCGTGTCCTCTCACTTCGTGGTGGAAGCTGACCACGCGATCGCGGGCGTCGCCGTCCGGATCCCAAGGGGCTTCCGCTTCAGTTCAAATCCGCGGTTCGTCGACTTGGGCGGCCGCGTGTTCCAGCGCGCACGCGCGCTGGCGAGCACAGTGCGGGCATTGACCAGGAATCTCGCGAGGGGCCGTTGCTGCACACGCGGCCGCGTCAGCCCGGTTCGGCAAACGACGCAGCGGTCCTGAGAGCAAAGACATCGCTGGCCAGCCCGCTGCGACGTTCAACGTCGCGAGGGCGCCGGAGATGATAACCGAGAGCAAGATCGGTCCCGCGTGCTATCGCGTTCGCTGTCGAACAACCTGATGACGTCGACGTCAACGCGATCGTCATCCGGCCGACCGCACAGCAGTTCTGATTTCGACGAGGAGGCGGGGCCGCATGTGCTCCGCCTCTAGGGGAACGACCGGCCCGTTCGTCCGTTACTTTGCGGAATGATATCTGCCCGTTTCATTTGAGGAGTCATTTATGCCCAAACTTGCCCTGTATGTACCAATGAAGGCCAAGCCCGGAAAAGAGCGCGATGTCGCCGATTTCCTGACCTCGGCATTGCCGCTCGTTCAAGCTGAGCCGGGCACTCTGACCTGGTATGCGATCGAGGAAGGCCCCGGTGCGTACGCGATCTTCGATACGTTCGACACGGAGGAGGATCGGCAGGCCCATCTTGACGGCAAGGTTGCCGCCGCACTGATGGAGAAGGCAGAAGAACTGTTTTCCGAACCGCCGCAGATTCACAAGTTCACCCTGCTGGCCGCGAAATAGCGGAGCGGTCGGCACCCTAGCGCGTCGCTCTCGCCCGCGGGGGGACCCGCGCGCGGCGGCGTGCGTTGAGCGGTTTTCCCCGAACCGGCCACGGAGACACGCCATGCACACCATCCAGACACTCGACCTGAACGACGCGCGGACGATCATCGATGCGGGGATCGCGGAGGCCGAGCGAATCGGCAACCCGATGAACATCGCGGTGGTGGACGCGGGCGGCTGCCTCCTAGCGTTCGCGCGGATGGACGATGCGTGGCGCGGCAGCGTCGACATCGCGATCGGCAAGGCGTGGACGGCGCGCGCGTTCGACGTCGAGACCAAGGCGCTGGCGAAGCTCGCCCAGCCGGGCGCCGACTTCTACGGCATCCATGCCTCCAACGACGGCAAGGTGATGATCTTTGCCGGGGGCGTGCCGATCAAGGAGGGCGATACGGTTATCGGCGCGGTGGGCGTGTCGGGCGGCACCGGCAAGCAGGGCCAGGGCGTGGCCGAGGCAGCGGCGCAGGCGTTCGCGCGCGGCTGAGCCTTAGAGCGCGGTGCCGGGCGCGGCGGTGCCGGCTTAATGGCACGCCGACGATTTGCAGCTGTCGATAACGGGCACTCGTCAGTGTCGAGGTCGGCTGCGGAAACGGCCTGATCGCGTTCGTATCGAGCCTGCCCGTCACGAGTGACTTTCTGAAGTGGCAGGCGCGAACACCTGATTCACTATGTTCGAACATCAGCTCGCACACCGCAGGTATCGCGGATCGTGCCGGCACCGTCTTGACGTATGCGGATGGCGGAGGGGATGGGTCTCAAATCCAACCTTCTCTGCTTTTTCTATTTGAGATCGGGGACAGGAAACTCGTATTCTAGAGCCACGGCTTTCGAGACACCGGTGGCCGCCTTCATCATCGAGAACGCCTATCTAAACGGTGAAACGATTCGCATCGACGGCGAGTTGCGGATGCGCTGAACCCCCTTGCCCCGCCCCGTCGCGCCCTACCCGCGCAGAAGGAGACCCGATGCCAGACGCCCCCACCGCCGGACGGATTGACTGCCTGATCGTCGGGGGCGGCCCGGCCGGCCTGACCGCGGCCATCTATCTGGGCCGCTTCCACCGCAAGGTGGTGCTGGTCGACAAGGGCGAGGGGCGGCTGAAGATGGTCCCGCGGTCGCACAACCACGCGGGCTATCCGCAGGGCGTGGTCGGCGCCGACCTGCTGGAGAACATGGCCGACCAGGCGCGACGCTACGGGGCCGATCTGCGCCGAGGGGAAGTCACCGGGCTGCGGCGCGACGGCCGGCTCTTCACCGCCCAGACCGACGCAGGCCCGATCACCGCCCGCACCGTCCTGCTGGCGACCGGGGTGGTCAACCACCGCCCGCCGGTCCCCGAGGACGTGCACGCCGACGCCGTCGACCGCGGCCTGCTGCGCTATTGCCCGATCTGCGACGCGTTCGAACAGACCGGCAAGCGCATCGGCGTGCTGGGCGGCGACCGACACGCCCTGGCCGAGGCGCTGTTCCTGCGCACCTACAGCCCGGACATCGTGATGATCTCGCTGACCGGCGAGGGGCTGGACCCCGACGCCCAGGCGCAGTCCGACGCGGCCGGGATCAGCGTCGTCGCGGCACCCGTCTCGGGGTTCGACTTCTCGGGCGACCGGGTGGTGCTGACGCTGGCCGACGGGCAGACCGAGGTGATGGACACGCTGTATGCCGCGCTGGGATCGCACACCCGCAACGACCTGGGGCGGATGCTGGGGACCGATCTGGTCGGCGGCCAGTGCTATGCGACCGATCCCCACCAGCGCGCCAGCCTGGACGGGGTCTATGCCGCCGGCGACGCGGTCGATGGGCTGGACCAGATCGGCACGGCGATGGGCACCGGCTCGCGCGCCGCGGTGGCGATCCACAACGATCTGCGCGACCAGGACGGGCAGACGCTCGACTAGGGCCTGTTAGCGCCTGCACCTGACTCTATGTCGGTGGCTTTTCCGCCAAGGGAAAGCTGAGATGCTGAGCGACGAACAGTGGGCTGAACTGGAACCGTTGATCGAGGCGTGCCGCCCGCACGCGAAGGTGCCGAGCCCGCACCTGCGACGAACCATCGAGGCAATCCTCTGGCGTCATCAGAACGGGGCGAAGTGGAAGTCACTGCCGGCGGAGTTCGGGCCTTGGTGGATGGCGGCTCAGACCTTCATCCGGTGGGCACGGCTCGGGGTTTGGGAGATGCTGCTGGCGTTGGTTCAGGAGCGTGGCGTCCGGCTCGGCATGGTGTTCCTGGATGGAACCAACATCCGGGCGCACCAGAAGGCAGCGGGTGCCAGCCGAAAGGGGGATCTGCGAAAGAGCGAGACGGCCGTGAAGCGCTTGGCCGATCTCGTGGCGGCTATGGCACCAAGGCCTGCGTGATGGCCGACGGCGCGGGCCGCGCGATGGCCTTCCGTCTGGCGCCTGGACAAGCCCACGAACTGCCGCACGCCGTTCCGCTGCTGGACAACCTGCCCGGCGTTCCGAAGTGGGTCGTGGCCGATCGCGGCTATACCAGTCATGCCTTCCGCCAGCACGTCTGGGACATGGGAGCCCGACCTGCGATCCCGCCGCTTCGCCACGAAGCGCCCGTCGCCTGCCCGGACTGGATCTACAACAACCGAAACCGGGTCGAGCGTTTGTGGGCTCGATTGAAGGAGTGGCGCGCCGTCGCCACCCGCTACGAGAAGACTGCCGTCAGTTTCCTCGGCGTCCTCTGTCTCGCCGCAGCCCTCGATTGGATCAGACGCTAACAGACCCTAGTCGACGGCGGTTCAGTCGACGGCGGCGGGCGCGCCTCCCGCGCGGCGCGGGTCGCCTCCGTTTAGAGCGTTATTCGGCCATTCTGGCCCAGTCATTCTGAAAACCGCCGTGAATCGATCCCAGGATAGCCCTACGGGAAGGAACCTCTCAGGTAGCAGAAGGTTCAGGAAACTGAGATCATTTGGAAGGGCGATGTCCTCCGCCGTTGCGATGGAGCGGATCATCACAAAGCTCTCGATTTGATTCCGCGTTGAGAAGAGCTGCGAAAGGAAAAGATCCGTGAAAGCTGTCGTGTACAACGGGCCCAAAGATGTTTCTGTCAATACCATCGATGATCCCAAGATCGAAAAGCAGACCGATGTTATCATCCGGCTGACCACGACCAATATCTGCGGGTCGGACCTTCACATGTATGAGGGCCGTACCAGCTTTGAAAAGGGCAAGGTCTTCGGTCACGAAAACCTTGGCGAGGTCATCGAGGTCGGCTCTGCGGTAGATCGTATCAAGAAGGGCGATCGCGTGTGCATGCAACGTCGGTTGCGGTTTCTGCGAAAATTGCGAACGCGGTTTGACGGGGTTTTGCCTCACGACCAACCCTGGAACCGCCGGCGCAGCGTATGGCTTTGCCGAGATGGGGCCGTGGCAAGGTGGTCAGGCCGAGTTGATGCGCGTTCCTTATGCGGACTTCAATTGTCTGAAGCTGCCTGAGGACGCTGAGGAGAAGGAGGACGACTATGTCATGCTCTCCGACATCTTCCCCACCGGTTGGCATGGCGTCGAACTGTCGGGTTTCCTGCCTGGCGAAAGCATCGCGATCTACGGCGCCGGTCCGGTCGGTTTGATGGCCGCGCACTCAGCCGAAATCCGCGGTGCCTCTCAGATCTTTGTGGTCGATTCTCACGATGACCGCCTGAAACTGGCCGAGGCGATGGGCGCTATTCCGATCGACATGCGCAAGGGCGATCCCGCCCAGCAGATCCTTGACGCGACCGGCGGCCTCGGGACCGACCGGGGGGTCGAGGCGGTCGGGTATCAGTGTTGCGATCGCCACGGCAAGGAGCGCAGCAATTACACGATGAACTGCCTCGTCAAAAGCACGAAGGCCACCGGCGGAATCGGCGTCGTCGGCGTGTTCATTCCGGAAGACCCGAACGCGCCCGACGATCTCCAGAAGGAAGGCAAGATGGCGTTCGACTTCGGCAACTTCTGGTTCAAGGGCCAGAAGATCGGTACCGGCCAGTGCAATGTAAAGCACTACAACCGGCGACTGATGAAGCTTATCGAGCAAGGCCGGGCCAATCCTGCCCAAATCATCTCGCACCGACTGCCGCTTGATCAAGCACCAGACGCCTACAAGCATTTCGACGAGCGCGATGCTGGCTGGACGAAGGTCGTGCTCAAGCCGGGCACCTGACTTTAGTCTTCGACGGAATAGGAAATAAATTATGACTTTGGAAGGCAAATCAGTTGCCATTCTGATCGCACCCCGAGGGACGGAAGAACCAGAATTCTCGAAGCCCAAGCAAGCTGTCGAGGACGCTGGTGGCAAAGTGACCGTGGTCAGTTTTGAACCGGGCAAGGCTCGCACAGTCAATAGCGATCTTGACGAGGGCGCCAGCTATACTATCGACAAGACGTTTTCCGAGGTGAAAGCCGACGATTTCGACGGACTTGTTGTGCCCGGCGGGACTGTCGGTGCCGACAAGCTGCGCGGCAGCGTCGAGGCAATTGGTTTCATCCGGGCTTTCTTCGATCAGAAAAAACCTGTTGCGGCTATATGCCATGCACCCTGGACATTGATCGAGGCAGGCGTGCTTAAGGGTCGCACCTTGACGTCCTACCCGACGCTGAAGGTCGATATCGAGAACGCCGGCGGTGCATGGACCAATGAGGAAGTCGTGGTCGACAACGGCCTTGTTACCAGCCGCGATCCCAATGATTTGCCCGCCTTCTGTGCCAAACTCGTTGAGGAAATCGCAGAAGGTGTGGGCGCAGCGCTGGAAGCAGGGAATTAGCGCGGGGCGTTTCGACGAAACCATGTGAGAGCCCTCTCCCTGGAGAAGGTCCGCACAAAGCAAGCGTGGCGGATGGCCAGCGATTGGCCGTCCGCGACGCCGCGTATCACGCGAGCACGGCGCATCTGACGGACACTCAAACCCTAAGCCGCGTCAACCGCGGTGACACATCGCAAGCTCCCGCTTCCAGATTCGACCCATTCCAACGTGTGGTCGAGATGCACCTGATCGAACGTGCGTTCGGCCAGATTTACGACCTACAGCGCCGCCTTGAGATAGCGGGCGGTGAGACTGCCTTCCGCTTCCGCAACGACGCCAGGGACGCCGCTGGCAACGATACGGCCCCCATCTTCCCCGGCCCCCGGTCCCAGGTCGATGATCCAGTCCGTCTGCGTGATGGCGCGCATGTCATGTTCGACGACTATGACGGTATTGCCGGCGTCTACGAGGCCCTGCAGGTGTTGCATCAGCCGGTCGCCATCGGAGGGGTGAAGCCCCGAAGTTGGCTCGTCGAGGATGTAGATCGTGTTGCCGCGTTGAGCGCGTTGCAGTTCAGTCGCCAGCTTGATGCGCTGCGCCTCCCCGCCAGACAGCTCGGTCGCCGGCTGACCGAGCCGCAGATAGCCAAGACCGATCTCCCGCAACACGTCGAGTGAGCGCATCACAGATGCCTCGCCAGCGAAGAAATCGCACGCATCGTCGACCGTCAGTTCGAGCACCTGGGCGATATTGCGCCCGTTCCATTCGACTTCGAGCGTTTGCGGGTTGTAGCGAGAGCCATGACAGGTCGAGCACGGGGCAAAAACGCTCGGCAGGAACAGCAGCTCCACCATGACGTATCCCTCGCCCTCGCACACTGGGCAGCGGCCTTGCGCGACGTTGAACGAGAACCTTCCCGGGCTGTAGTGCCGCCGGCGGGCGAGCGGCGTATCAGCGAAGATCCGTCGCACATGGTCGAACATGCCGCTGTAGGTGGATAGGTTCGAGCGCGGCGTGCGGCCGATCGGTTTCTGATCGACCCGCACCAGCCTGCGAACATGCTCCATGCCTGCGACAATACGCCCTTCAGTGTCGTTCTGCGCAACATCGAGCAGCGGATCGATATCCTCCTCGGCCACGGGGGACCCGCCGAGGTGTCCCGTGACGAGCTCGGGCAGCGCCTGACTGACAAGACTGGATTTGCCCGATCCCGAAACGCCGGTGACAGCGGTGAAGCAGCCGATGGGAAACTCGACGTCGAGACCATGGAGATTGTTCCGCCTGATCCCTTCCAGGCGTAGCCATCCCTTGGGATCGCGCGGTGTGCGCTCACTGCGGAGCGGCTCTGCGAACAGGTAGCGGCGGGTGATCGAAGTCTCGACGTCGGCAAGCCCCTCTATCGGCCCGCTGTAGAGGACTTCACCGCCCTTTTCCCCGGCTCCTGGCCCGACATCGACGAGCCATTCCGCGCGGCGGATCACGTCGAGATCATGTTCGACGACGAACAGGGAGTTGCCCGCCGCCTTGAGACGCTCGAGGATGGTGAGCAAGGCTTCGCCATCTGCCGGGTGCAACCCTGCCGAGGGCTCGTCAAGCACATAGACCACGCCGAAAAGCTGTGACGACAATTGCGTGGCAAGCCGCAAGCGCTGCAGTTCTCCGGAGGAGAGCGTCGGCGTGCTGCGGTCCAGCGGAATATAGCCAAGGCCAAGATCGATCAACGGGTCCAGCCTCTCGATCAATTCGCAGGCAAGGCGTTGGGCGGCGATCCGCTTCTCGTCGGAGAGATTGGGCGTGCGGCGTACGTCGGGCGCGCTCTTGTGCGCCGAACCTCCTGCCGCGACCCTCCGTTCGACCGCCGCATCGCGGGCCGCCTTGCCGAGGACATGGCCCTTCGGGGCCGCGGCGCCCCCATATTCGCCATGCGCGACCGGCGTGAGCAAGTCCCGGAGTTTCAACATCGTCAGATCGCCGAACTCGGCGATGTCGAGGCCCGCGAACTTCACGGACAGGGCTTCGCGCTTCAGGCGCTTGCCGTCGCAGGTCGGGCAATCGCGTCCGATGATGTATTGCGAGACGCGCTTCTTCATCAGCGCGCTTTTCGTGTTAGCAAAGGTTTCCAGCACATAGCGGCGCGCGCCGGTGAAGGTGCCCTGATAGCTCGGTTCCATGCGGCGCTTCAGCGCCACGCGGGTCTGTTCGGGCGTCAGGCCCGCATAGACCGGCACCGTCGGCGTCTCTTCAGTGAAGAGAATCCAGTCGCGATCCTTCTTCGGCAGATCGCGCCACGGCGTATCGACGTCATAGCCGAGCGACACGAGGATATCGCGCAGGTTCTGGCCATGCCATGCCGCCGGCCAAGCGGCGACTGCGCGTTCCCGGATCGTCAGCGTGTCGTCGGGCACCATCGTTTCTTCGGTCGCGTCATAGACGCGCCCGATGCCGTGGCAGGTCGCGCAGGCCCCCGCGACCGTGTTGGGGGAGAAATCCTCCGCATAGAGCATGGGTTGATGGCGCGGATATTCGCCGACGCGCGAATAGAGCATCCGCACCAGGCTGGAGAGCGTCGTTACGCTGCCGACCGAGGATCGCGCGTTGGCCGAGCCGCGCTGCTGCTGCAACGCGACCGCAGGCGGCAAACCGTCGATCGCGTCGACTTCCGGCACGCCGGCCTGGTCGATCAGGCGACGGGCATAGGGCGCAACCGATTCCAGATAACGCCGCTGGGCTTCGGCATAAAGGGTGCCGAACGCGAGCGATGACTTGCCCGAGCCCGATATGCCGGTGAACACCACGAAGGCGTCGCGCGGTACATCGACGTCAATATTTTTGAGGTTATTCTGGCGCGCGCCACGAACCTGCACGCAAGCGGGCGGCCCCGCATGCCCATGATCGGTGGCCGGCGTCGTCGCGTGAATGTCCTTGCTCTTCAATTCAGTCTTCCTGCCCTATACGCCCGTGCGGTCTGTGGTTCATCACAGTCGGGTAACAGATGAATGCATTTCCGACTCAATACATCCAACGGCCAGGCTGGCCCGATGTTCGGCACCTTTGAAATATTTCTCCAGCATTGGACAAAGGTTCCGACAAAACCATTTTTCCCGTTGGGTCGCGCGACGAGGCCACACGCACTCCGCTGGTAAGCGCCTGGGCTAGGCGGCCTGGTCCGTGCCGCTATCGGCATGTAACGACCGCAATTCGGCGCTTGTTACCGCATCGCGACGCGTTGCCCATTTGCCAGGGCGCGCTTCATCATGGCCGGGGGCCCGGCCATGATGACGGCCGAGTTGTCGATCCGAGCGCCTCGCGCCGCTTCGGATCGGCGGGTCAGTAGTGAATGACCGTGCGGATCGACTTGCCTTCGTGCATCAGTTCGAAGGCCTCGTTGATCTCCTCCAAACCCATCGTGTGGGTTACGAATGGGGCCAGATCGATATCGCCTCTCATCGCATCCTCGACCATGCCGGGGAGCTGTGTCCGTCCCTTGACGCCACCGAAAGCGGACCCCTTCCATACGCGGCCCGTGACGAGCTGGAATGGGCGGGTGGAGATTTCCTCGCCCGCGCCGGCAACGCCAATCACGATCGACTGACCCCAGCCACGGTGCGCTGATTCAAGCGCGGCGCGCATGACGTGGACGTTGCCGATGCACTCGAAGGTATGATCGATGCCCCAGCCCGTCATCTCGATCAGCACTTGCTGGATAGGCTTGTCATGGTCCTTGGGGTTGATGCACTCGGTCGCACCGAACTGGCGTGCCAGCTCGAACTTGGATGGATTGGTGTCGATGGCGATGATGCGACCCGCCTTCGCCTGGCGCGCACCCTGAATCGCCGCGAGGCCGATGCCGCCGAGGCCGAACACGGCGACCGAGTCTCCGGGCTGGACCTTGGCGGTATTGTGGACTGCGCCGATGCCGGTCGTGACGCCGCAGCCGAGCAGGCAGACATGTTCGGGGTTTGCCTCGGGATTGATCTTGGCGAGCGAGACTTCGGCGACGACAGTATATTCACTGAAGGTTGAACAGCCCATGTAATGATAGAGGGGCTGACCATTGTACGAAAAGCGGGTGGTCCCATCGGGCATCAAGCCCTTGCCCTGCGTTTCGCGGACAGCGACGCACAGGTTGGTCTTGCCCGACAGGCAGAAGTCGCACTTGCCGCATTCGGCGGTGTAGAGCGGAATCACGTGATCGCCCGGTCCGACGCTGGTGACGCCTTCACCGACCTCGACAACGATGCCCGCGCCCTCGTGGCCCAGAACCACCGGGAAAACACCCTCCGGATCACTCCCCGCCAGCGTGTACGCGTCGGTGTGGCACACACCGGTGTGCGTCACCCGTATGAGGACTTCGCCTTTCCGGGGTGGGGCGACATCGATCTCGACGATTTCGAGTGGCTTGCCCGCCTCGAAGGCTACAGCGGCGCGAGATTTCATGTTGGGATACCCTCGTTGAGTTAAACTGATTGCTGGTGCGAGGCCGTTGCGTCAGCGCAAATTCGTGGGGGAGCGATCGCTCACTCCCCCCGGTATGCCGGTCAGACCGTAACGACGACCTTGCCGATCTGGTCGTTCGATTCGAGGAAGCGGTGAGCGTCCTGGATGGCGTCGAGCGGGAAAGTGCGCGCGATCCGCGGCTTGAGCGCGCCCGATTCCAGACCCGCCACGATGAACGCCTTGGCGCGATCGAGGGCGGCATCGTCCGAGACGATCTCGCTGTAGAGATACCCCTTGAGCGTGAGGCTCTTGCCCAGCACGGAGAACAACGGGAACGGCGTCGGTTCGCCGCTGAGCGCGCCATATTCGAGCAGGATGCCGCCGCGTGCCATGCTCTCGGTCAGCGGCTCGAACGACGGGCCTCCGACCGGATCGAGCACCACGCGCGCACCCTGACCATCGGTTATCTCCATCACCCTCGCTACCAGATCCTCTTCCCCGGTCGCGACGACATGATGTGCACCGGCATCGATCAGGGCCTGGCGTTTGGCGCCGGTACGCGTCGTCGCGATTACCGTCGCGCCGACCATCCGCGCAATCTGGAAGGCAGCAAGGCCGACGCTGCTGGAGGCAGCAGTGACGATGACGAAATCGCCCTCGCCGAGTTTCGCCTGCTCCACCAACGCACCCCAGGCGGTGACATACTGCATCCACACGGCCGCCGCTTCCTCGAACGTCAGCGCCGCCGGATGCTTGACGACGAGGCGGGCGGGCACGTTGGCGACCTCGCCATAAGTGCCCCAGCGCGCGATATCGAGCGGGGGGATGACGCTGACGGCTTCGCCTTCCGCAAACCCGGTCACGTCCGCGCCGACCGTAACGACGGTGCCGGCGGCCTCATAGCCAAGGCGGCTCGGGAACTCGGCTTCCTGAAGATAGGCTTGGTTGCGGAACATCACCTCTGCGCGGTTTATGCCTATCGCCTTCACCGCGATCTGCACTTCATCGGCCGCGGGCGCGGGGACTGCCACATCTTCAATCCTGAGGACGCTGGCGTCGCCATATTCGTGGATACGGACGATGCGGCTCATTGGAGACTCCTTGATTATTGAACGATCGTTCTGTATCGGTGTGCACCACCAGCTTCAAGATATTATTTATCGATCGTTCCATATCGTGCGCCAGAGATGACAGAGACGAAAGCCCGTCGCCGCGCAGGTCGCCCTCGTGTGTTCGACACTGACGCTGCGCTCGACAAGGCGGTGCGGCTGTTCTGGCAGCGCGGCTACGAGGCGACATCGATGGCCGATCTGGTGGCGGAGACTGGCGTCGCCGCTGCCAGTCTCTATGCAGCGTTTGACAACAAGGCGGGGCTGTTTGCGGCGGTGATCGAGCGCTACGCCGCGACGTTCAGCGTCCACCTTTATGCACCCATCAACGATCCGGCGTTGTCTACCTACGAGGCCGTCAAAGGCCTGCTGGAACGAGCGGCGTCATCATTCTCGGAACCTGGAACGCCGGCCGGCTGCTTCATGTATTCGGCAGCGGTAGCCGTTTCGCCGGCGTCCGCCGCCATCGAATGCCTGCTGCGCGACAAGCGTATCGCGGCGGAGGCCCTCCTGATCGAGCGTCTGCAACGCGGCGCCGTGCAGGGCGAGCTTGCGGCCAACACCGATCCGGCCGTGCTAGGCAAATTCATCAATACGGTCATGGAAGGCATGTCCGTTCAGGCGCGCGACGGCGCTACGATCAACGAACTGCTCTCCATCGCCAAAATGGCACTCGATCGATGGCCGGCCGCGATATGATCGTTACATGGTGGTCATCTGCCAATCCGCCTCCCGCGACCGAACAGTCGAACTCATCTCATTGGACGAAAGCACATGAAACACGTGACATTGCTCGGCGGGGAAGTGGTTCCTTCAATGGGTCAAGGCACCTGGAAGATGGGCGAACGTGCCGAGCGGCGATCCGATGAGATCGCTGCGCTACGCGCCGGTGTCGAGTTGGGCATGACGCTTGTCGATACCGCTGAAATGTATGGCGATGGTGCGGCGGAAACGCTGATCTGCGAAGCGCTCGGCGACCGTCGCGACCAGTTATTCCTCGTCAGCAAGGCGTATCCACAGAACGCATCGCGCTCTCGCCTTGCCGGTGCGTGCGAGGCGAGCCTGAAGCGGCTCGGCACCGATCGGCTCGACCTCTACCTGCTCCACTGGCGTGGATCGGTGCCGCTCGCTGAGACGATAGAGGCAATGGAGGCGCTGAAATCGGCAGGAAAGATTCGGCATTGGGGTGTCAGCAACCTCGATACCGACGATATGGACGAGCTTGTCGCTGCCGGCGGGGATGGCTGCGTGACCGATCAGATTCTATACAATCTCGTCCGTCGAGGCCCTGAGTTGGACCTGTTGCCGTGGCTCGCACAGCACAAAGTGCCAGTGATGGCGTATAGTCCCGTCGAGCAGGGACGCCTCACAAGCCATCCCGCCCTCGACAAAGTAGCGGCCGAGGTTGGCGGAACCCCTGCGCAGGTCGCACTTGCCTGGACGTTGCGCCACGATGGCCTTATCGCCATCCCGAAAGCGAGTTCGATTGCACATGTGCGGGAGAACCGCGCTGCCGCAGATATCGTGCTCTCCGACGCCGACCTTGCGACACTCGATGCGGCATTTCCCCGGCCAGCGGGCCGTCGCCCACTCGAAATGCTGTAGCGTCAGATGGCGACATCCTCTCTCAAAGCAACCGAACGCAAATCGGATCGCCTCGAGGCGTTCATGGACGCGGTGCTGGCAATTGCCATCACCCTCCCGGTGACCGAACTACACGCACCAGAGCCGACTGACGGCGACCTGGCAGCGGCATACCTAAAGCTGGCACCGGAATATGCAGCCTACGCCCTTAGCGTGATCCTGATCGGTCTTTACTGGACCTCCAGCCACTTCACCGGCAAGCTTCTGCAAAAGACCGATCATGGCTACAATCTGCTCAGCATCGGCTTTCTTGCCGCTGTCAGCATCACGCCATTTCCTGCGCGGCCGCTCATCGAGCATCTCGGCGGTGACGCGGAAAGCAAGACCGCCGTTTTGGCTTATCTGGGCGTGGCAGCGGCGCCGGCGACGTGGTGGTTCGTGCGTTGGGTCTATGCAACCGGGAGGGGGCTTTCAGACCCGCGCCTGACGGACGCCTACCTCAGGCGAACAACCCTCAAATTCGCCGTCACCGCCGGGGCCTATTGGGCAGCCTTCGCTTTGGCTTTCTGGAATTGGCGTGCTGGACTGATCGTCGCGGGAATCGTGACGTTGAGCTATATCGTTCCGCCAGCAAAGCCCACCTACAAGCCAGGCCAGGAACCCGAGAATGGCTGAGACCGGCTATTGACCCGGCACGGCGGATGCTGACTTAGCCTAATCAGCCCAAGATTTTATCGATCGTGATCGGCAGGGACCGCACCCGCTTACCAGTCGCGTGAAAGATCGCATTGGCAATCGCAGCAGCGGTGCCGACGATGCCGATCTCGCCCAGGCCTTTCACTCCGAGCGGGGTCACTTCAGAATCGGGTTCATCGACGAAAATCACCTGGATATCGTGAATGTCGGCATGCACGGGCACATGGTATTCGCCGAAGTTGTGGTTCATCCAGCGACCCAGCCGGTGATCGGGGAAGGTCTCTTCGTGGAGCGCCATGCCCATGCCCATCACCACGCCGCCGAGGATCTGGCTGCGCGCGGTTTTCGGGTTGATGATGCGGCCAGCGGCGACCGCATCGACGATGCGGGTGACGCGCACCACACCCAGTTCCTCGTCCACCTTCACCTCTGCGAAGATCGCGCTGTGGGTGTTCTTTGACTTGTGCAGACCCTTCCACATGTCGCCGAAGCCGGGCGCCGCGGTCTCCTCTTCCTCGATCTCCGTCAGGTCCGCGGCGTGCATCGCGTCGCCGAACGGCACCCTCACGGTCGGCGTGTCCTTCAGCACGATGCAGCCGTCCTCAAACAGCACGTCATCCATCTTAGCGTCGCCCAGCGGTGCACCGGCGATCTTGCCGGCCGTCTTCAGGAGCTTCTTGCCGACCGCCTGGCATGCGAGCTGTACCGCCGCACCGGTCGATGCCGCCCCCCACGACCCGCCTTCGACCGGGGCGGTCGGCAGGTCTGAGTCGCCCAGCTTGGCGGTGATCTGCTCGGGCGGCAGGCCGAGCGTCTCTGCGGCGACCAAGGTCATCACCGTGTAGCTGCCGGTGCCGATGTCCGACGTCGCGCACGCTACTTCCAAATGTCCGTTGGCCGTGAGCTTCGCGCTCGCAGACGTCTTGGAGAATTGGGCGTCCCACATGCCGGTCGCGCAGCCCCAGCCGACCAGCTCCTTGCCATCGCGCATCGAGCGCGGCTCGGCTGAGCGCTCGCTCCATCCGAACGCCTCGGCCCCTTCGCGAAATGCCTCTCGCAACGCCTTGCTGGTGTAGGGCGTGCCATTCATCGCATCGATGGGTGAGTAGTTGACGAGCCGGAACTCGAGCGGATCGACCTTGGCGACATAGGCCATCTCGTCAATCGCGATCTCGAACAGCGTCATGCCGGTCGCCGCCCCCGGCGCGCGCATGTCCGCTGATGTCGGAGTATCGACCTGGGCGACGGTATATTCTGCGTCGGCATTCGGGCAGTCGTAGTTCATCAATCCCCACGTGACGACATTCTCCATATTGTCCTCGTAACGCGAGGTGGAGGTGGTCGCCGCGTTCCGGATCGCGGTGAGCTTGCCGGTCGTCTCCGCGCCCAAGGCAATACTTTGAACCGCCTGCGGGCGGTAGGCGTGGCTGAACATCTGCTGGCGTGTCATCGTCACCCGCACGGAGCGTTCAAGCATCTTTGCGGCGAGCACCGCGAGAAACACCTGATGCTGCGGTCGGAGTCCGGAGCCGAAGGCGCCACCGACATAGGGGTTGAGCACGCGTACCTTCTTTCTCGAAAAGCCGAAAACGCTGGCAAGGTAGGCATGCACCCCCTGCGAACCCTGGGTCTTATCCCAAACGGTGATGCTGCCGTCGCAGTGCCATTCGACGGTGGATGCGAACATCTCCATCGGATTGTGGTGCTCCGGCGCGAGCCGGTAGTCGCCGGACACCTTCAGCGGAGCGTCCGCGAACGCCTGCGCCGCGTCCCCGCGGTTTTTCGGCGCCATGTAGCCGCTGCGCTTTTTCTTCGGCACGTACTTATCGCCGACCGCAACCTCGAAGTCGGTATTGTGCGCCTCTGCCTCGTAGGCGACCTCGACCAGGCTGGCGGCAAAGCGCGCTGCCTCGAACGTCTCGGCCACCACCAGCGCGATCGGCTGCTGGCTGAACTGGATGCGATCATCGTAAAGCGGACGGAACGGCGAACCAGGGATTTTCAGCTCGTCCTTGTAGCTGTGGTCGGTCCAGGCGACGTGCGGCCGGTTGAGGTGGGTGATAACCTCGACAACGCCGGGCACGGCGCGCGCGGCTTCCTCATCGATACTGACGATCCGCCCTTTGGCGATCGCGGCCTCGACGATGTAGCCGTACAGCAGGTTCTCCACCGGATGCTCGGCGGCGTAGCGCGCCGTGCCGGTGACCTTCTCGACCCCGTCGACGCGGTTGATCGCGCTGCCGATACCGATTTTCGCTGCGGTAGCCATGATGTCTATTCCTTACGCGACGCGCTTGTCGGTCTGCGATTGCGGGGTGGCCTCAGCGGCCTGCTTCAGCGCACGGATGATCCCCTTGCGCGCGAGCAGGATCTTGAAGTCGTTCTCGCCCTGACCGACCGCCCCGGCGAGCAGGGCGTCCGCGAAGGCGCCGAACGCCTGCGGCGACGGCTGCTGGCCCTTCAGCAGCTTCTCGGCTTCCGTGCTGCGCCATGGCTTGTGCGCAACGCCGCCGAGCGCCACCCGCGCTTCAGCGATCGCGCCGTCTTCGACCCGCATCGCGACGGCTATCGACACCAGCGCGAAGGCATAGGACAGACGATCGCGCAGCTTCAGGTAGGTGTAGTTCTGGGTGAAATCCTCGGCCGGCAGGTCGATGCCCGTCACCAATTCGCCGGGCTTCAGCGTATTGTCGCGCCACGGCTCGTCGCCGGGTAGCCGATGATAATCGGCAATCGGGATTGAGCGGTCGCCGTCCGGGCCGGTCACCTGGACGGTTGCGTCGAGGACCGCCAGCGCCACGCACATGTCCGACGGGTGCGTGGCGATGCACTGGTCACTCGCGCCCAGGATGGCGTGGATGCGATTGACCCCGCCGATCGCGCCGCAGCCGGAGCCCGGCTCGCGCTTGTTACAGGGCGTGGCGACATCGTAGAAATAATAGCAGCGCGTGCGCTGGTTGAGGTTGCCGCCGTTGGTCGCGGCATTGCGCAGCTGGGGGCTGGCGCCGGCGAGGATTGCCGAGGACAGCAAGGGATAGCGTTGCTCGACCCGCGCGTCCCAGGCCGTATCGGCGTTCGGCAGGAGCGCCCCCAGCCGCAGTCCACCGCCGTCCAGCTCCTCGATCACGCCCAGCGGCAGGCGGTTGATGTCGATCACCGTCATCGGCCGATCGACGTTCTCCTTCATGAGATCGATCAAGTTCGTTCCACCTGCGAGATAGCGGACCTGCTCTCCGGCACCTGCCTGCACCGCTTCGGCGACGCTGGCAGGACGGGCATAGTCGAAGCGGTTCATGCCTTTTCTCCGATCACGTCGAGCACCGCATCGACGATGTTCGAATAGGCGCCGCACCGGCACAGATTGCCGCTCATCAGCTCGCGGACCTCGTCGCGTGTCCTAGCCTTGCCTTCGTTGATGAGGCCCTGCGCCGAGCAGATCTGGCCAGGGGTGCAATAGCCGCACTGGAACGCGTCGTGGTCGCAGAAGGCGGATTGCAGCGGATGGAGGTCGCCCGGCTGGCCAAGCCCCTCGATCGTCGTGATGTTCGCCCCGTCCAGCGTCACCGCCAGCTTGAGGCACGAGTTGATGCGGCGCCCGTCGACCAGCACGGTGCATGCGCCGCACTGACCGTGGTCGCAGCCCTTCTTGGTGCCGATCAGGTCTTCGCCTTCTCGCAGCAGGTCGAGCAACGTCGTCCAGGGCTCGATCGCGCGGGTGCGAGTCTCGCCGTTGATCGTCAGCGTGGTCGGCACCGTGCCGATCGGCACGGCGGCGTATGTGGCGGAGTTGACGGCTGTCGGCATGATCGGCGCCTTCTTGCTTCGGGTCAGGCCGGAATGGCGGTGATGTCGGCGGTGTTTTCCTCGGCAACCCCGTTCTCGCGGTGGCGAAAGGCAGACAGCGCACGATACACCTGCAGCCGCGCCCGCATCACCGACCCGAGCGGTCGGTGCGCGGCCAGGCTGTGGGCCGGGCGGAACGTCATCACCTCCTCGAAATAGCGGACGCGCGCCGGGCTGTACGCCTCCTGCGCAGGGATGCGGACCGTGGCGACGGTGCGGTACTGGCTGTCCTGTGACGGCCACTCGACCGAGGCGTCCTCGATCGGCTGCGTCTCCGCGTTCGCCCAGAGCTGCACCTTCAGCTCGAACACCGCCTCATGGTCGCGGAAGTAATCGGTCGCGGCATGGCGGAAGCCGTCCTCGTCTTCATGCGGATCGAGCTGCCACTCGCCGAGCGCGTCCTGCGCCTGCGACGCTGGCACGGCACCGAGCTTCGCGACATAGTCGCCATAACGCACCGGTGCCTGACTGAAATAGTCGTCGCCGATCGGGTGGCTAAACGGGTGGCCGAAGAAGTCCGCCTTGGCATAAGCAGTGTTGAACAGGCCCAGCACCTTGTTGAAGTTGCGCGCCATCGAAGACACCGCGCTCTTGACGCCCTCGGGCATGGGCGTGGCCGCGCCGATCGTCTTCGCATCGCTCAGGAAGCCGCTCGCCGTGCCCGACGGAAAGGTGCGTCCCGTGGCAAGCACGAAATCCTGGGTTGGTGCATCGTGCCCGGGCAGCTTCTCGCCTTCGACCCCGAACACCTTGATCGCCATGCCGCGGTGTGTCGACACGCGATCGCCCAGCGTCTCGCCTGGGCCCTGCGCGAAGCGGATCGCGACGTCGTAGCTGCCCGGCTCGGCGAACAGCCCCTGCGCCAGCTCCGGCGGAAGGTCGTCGGCAATCGTCAGCGTGCCGACAACGCAGGCCGTGCTCTTGGCATGGCTGGCGCGCACGGCATGCTGCTCACGCTTCTCGACCACCTCGCTCTGCTGGGTCATCCCCTGGATGATGCCGTCGATCGTCGCCTGCTCGTCTGGTTCGAGCGTCTCGATGTCGTCGCGGTACCGCAGGTAGGTCAACGCGAACCTCAACGGGTAGGAGCGAACGAGAACAGCTCGGTGCGGATCGACGGCGGGGCACCCGGCGTGAACCACTGCGTGTCCTGGATGTGGCTCGCGGTGACGTAGATCGTCCCGTCGGGACCTTCGGCGAACGTATCGGGCCAGCGCAGCCGTTTGTCGGTCAGGACAATCTCGGTGGACGTCCCGGCGAGCCGCCGGATCGAATAGTCGGTCGGCGAGGTGATGTAGAGGGTGCCCGCCTTGCTCATCCACAGGCCGTCGGCGACGGCAGTGGTAGCGACTGTCTTCACCGCGGCGGCGCGGTCGCGTTCGCTGACGTCGGGGCGCAGCTTGTCGGTGGCTATCGAATAGAGCGTCTTTCCCGTCAGCGCCTGCCAGTAGAGCGTCTTCCCGTCAATCGAGATCGCGATGCCGTCGGACGCGAACGCGGGCTGCCGCCCATCGGGGCGGACAAGCGGCTTGCCCTCGATCGCGACGGTGACGCTCTTGTCGATTTGGGTCGACGGATGGCCATCAAGCGCTCGGAAGCTCTTTCCGCCGTCCAAGTCGACGACGATAATTGCGCCGCGCGTGCCGCTGTCGGTGATGTAGCCGGTCCGGCCATCGGGTGAGAACCGGATATCGTTGAGGTAGGTGCCCTGCAACGCAACGTCGCCCGGCACCGCGATGACCTTGGTCACCTTGTTCGTCTTCAGGTCGATGCGGACGAGCTTCGGCGCGCCCTCCAGGATCTTCTCGTTGCCGGGCGCGCCGGGATCGAGCACCCACAAGTTGCCTTGGCCATCGGGAACGATCGACTGGACGCAGACGAAATACTCGCCGACCGGCATCTCGTTCGCCCTGGCGTTGCGCCAGCTGTTCCACTTGGCATCGGGATAGGGCCGGAGCGACCCATTCGGCATCACCTCCGCAACCGAGATCGGCGCGTCGTCGGTCCAGCGCGGGAAGTTGACGAAGCGGCGCCCGTCAGCCGAGACGGCGACGCCGGTAACCTGGTGGTCGAAGCGTGCCACCTGCGTTAGCGCGGCGCTGCGTCCCGTCTGGGCGTAAGCTGCTCCCGCCAGCGCTATCGTGAAGGCTCCTAGCCCGATCAGAACACCGCTTTTCCGCATCTGTCCGCTCCTGTTCACCGGACGCAACGCGCGACGGTTCACTCGTCAACGACCGTGGCCCATGCTTAGATCCAGGAAAACCAAATAAAATAAAACAGGTTAGACAGCGTCTCCACGACCGGGAGCCTCAGAAGCCCCGTGCCGTAGCTGAAGTCACAACCGAACGGTTTTGACCTTCAACAAACCACCGGGGCTGTTGAAAAAAGGCCGGGTGATCCGATCGCGTTCCTAACGGGTTCCCTGCTTCGACACATCGGGAGCAGCGGCCATGATGGGTGAGCAACAGCGAGGCGGCAAGGGCGCAAGCTGGCGGGCGCTGGGAGCGATGATCCCCGCCGATCATATCCTGCACAGGATAGACGGGCTGATCGACCTGGGTGAACTGCGCGATGCGCTCGCGCCGCACTACAGTTGCCGTGGGCGTCCCTCGATCGCGCCTGAATTGCTGGTCCGCATGGCGCTGATCGCTCGCCTCTATGGCATCACGTCGGAGCGCCGTCTGTGTGAGGAAGTCCGCTTCAACCTCGCCTATCGCTGGTTCTGCCGATTGCCGCTCAACGCGCCGGTGCCGCACCACTCGACGTTTAGCAAGAACCGGCATGGCCGCTTCCGCGATGCTAGCATCTTCCGCATCCTGTTCGAGCAGACGGTGCGGCGCTGCGCCGATGCGGGGCTGATCGCCCACAAGGATGCCGCAATCGATGCATCGTTCGTCGCGGCCGATGCAAGCTGGCAGCGCAAGATGCGGGACGCCGACATGGCCGCGCCCCGGCTTCCCCGCCCGGTTTGTGAATGGCTGGCGGATCAGGCCAATGCTCCACCGCAGGAACATGGCGTACCGCGTGGCAAACCGGCCGAGGTGTCACGCACCGATCCGGCGTCGGCATGGTCGGCGCGCACGGCGCGGGGCCGGTTCGGCTATGCCTTCAATGTCCTGATTGACACGCCGGGAGGGGTGGCGATCGACGTGGAGGCCAGTCCCGCCCGCTTCGCCGCGGAAGTCGATGCGGGGCGGACCATGCTGGCACGGGCCGACAATCGGTTCGGCTATCGGCCAAAGCGTGTCGCGGCCGACACCGCCTATGGCAGCGCTGCGTTCCTGGCGTTCGTCACCGATCGCGGCACCATCCCGCATATCCCGGTGCTGGAACGATCCGAACAGACCAAGGGCAAATTCCCCCGCGAAGCCTTCCGCTATGAGCGGGAGCAGGACCGCTATGTCTGCCCCGCTGGGAAGATACTGCCCTTTCGCGGTGCCGATCGTCGGGCGGGCTTTCTCCGATACAGCGCCAGTCCTGCCGATTGCCGCGCCTGTCACCTCAAACGGAAATGCACCGCAGGCAGCAACAGGTCGGTCACGCACAGCGAATATGAGGACGTGCGTGAGATGGTGCGCGGCGAGATGCAGACGCCGCTATTCAAGCGGTCGATGCGGCTGCGCCGGGGTGTCGAGCGGGTGTTCGCCGATGCCAAAGGCAAGCGAGGGCTGACCCGCCTGCACCTTCGCGGACTGCGCGGTGCCGAAGAAGAGTTTCTGTTGGGCGCGGCCATTGCCAATCTCGTGCTGTTAGCCCGCACCGACGCAAGACCGGCCCGGAACCGTCGCCCGCCCCCGGTGCCGGAACGCATCGAGCGCATGGCCCGGATCAGCCGTGGCCGGTTCGAGCAATCCTACTACGCGACGATCTTCTGACGCCGGTTAGCCGGGTTCGCGCTCGGCCGCAGGGAAGTGGCGATAGAGGGGGCACCTCAAGGTTCGTTCGCCAGACAACGCTAAGCCGGAGACGTCTCTGAAACTCTGCAATAACCTTTTTGCATGCCTGCCCCATTGCGCGGGTCTAGCCTGACCGATTGGGGGGTCA
>NZ_JAPCZF010000001.1 GCF_025938095.1 Novosphingobium sp. JCM 18896 | reverse complement strand
CGAGCCCGCGCCGACGTTGTGCAGCGCCTCTTCCATCGCGGCGATGACCTTGGGGTGCTGGCCCATCGCGAGGTAGTCGTTCGAGCACCAGACCGTGATCGGCTTGGGCCCGTTGTGCCCGGCGAAGCAGCGCGCGTTGGGGAACGCGCCCTTGTTGCGGAGGATGTCGATGAAGACCCGATAGCGGCCTTCGGCGTGCAGGCGCTCGATCGCCTGATCGAAAATCTTGTCGTAGTTCACAAAAGCCCGTCCTGCGAAATTACTCGGCCTTCCCCCCGGGGCCTTTGATCAGCGCTTTAGCTGAACCCCGGTGATTTTGCCAGCGGCATTGATCCAGCCTGGGTCACAGAATTTCTATACGTAATAATCGGTAATTCTGCAGAGTGGCGGAGAGCTCTGCGACGTCGGCTCCGTCGCGCGTGAACAGCGCCAGATCGGTCGCCTGGCGCACGAAATCCTGGCCTTCGGTCAGGTGGACGATCCGGCGCGCGATGCCCGGCGCGCCGTGAACGAAGCGCACCGCTGGGCCGAAAGCCTCGGCCAGTTCGCGCTCGACCAGCGGGAAATGCGTGCAGGCCAGGACGACGGTATCGATCGCATCGCCGCCGGGCTGGTCGCGCAGGCCGGCGGCAGCCCGCGCGAAGATCGCCGGATCGACGCTCTCGCCGCGCAGTTTGGCCTCGGCGGCGGCGACCAGCTCGGGCGCGCCGAAGCGCAGCAGGTGCTTGCCTTGGGCGAATTCGGCCTCGAGCCGATCGACGTAGCCTTGGCGGATCGTCGCCTCGGTGCCGAGCAGGCCGATCGTGCCCGTCTCGGTCAGCGCTGCCGCGGGTTTGATCGCGGGGACCGTGCCGACGATCGGCACTTCGAGCACTTCGCGGACCATGCCCAGCGCGATCGTCGAGGCGGTGTTGCAGGCGATGCAGACCAGCCGCGGCCGATAGCGTTCGGTCATTCGGCCGAGCAGCCCGGCGACGCGCGCGGCGATCTGCGCCTCGGTCTTGCTGCCATAGGGCAGGCCGGCGTTGTCGGCGGCATAGATGATCGGCGCATCGGGAAGCTGGGCGCGGACTTCGGCGAGCACCGAAAGGCCGCCGACGCCTGAGTCGAACAGCAGGATGGGGGCGGTAGCCTCGGTCACAACAACAATCCCCGTCCGCCCTTAGCGCGTTGAATGGCTGCCCTTTACTTCGGCAACGGAGCAAAAGGAAGAACAGCCCTTCGACAAGCTCAGGACGGACGGTTATGGGTGCCGCGATGGAGTGGATAGTCAGTCTTTTGTTCGGTTACGCCCTCGGCTCGGTGCCGTTCGGCCTGATCCTCACGCGCCTGACCGGGGCCGGCGACCTGCGGGCGATCGGCTCGGGTAACATCGGTGCGACCAACGTGCTGCGTACGGGGCGCAAGGGGCTGGCCGCGGCGACCTTGCTGCTCGATCTCGGCAAGGGCCTGGCCGCGGTGCTGATCGCCTGGCGCTTCGGTGCGCAGGCCGCAGGGTTCGCGGCGCTCGGCGCGGTGATCGGCCACTGCTTCCCGATCTGGCTGCGCTTCAAGGGCGGCAAGGGCGTCGCGACCCTGATGGGGGTGGCGCTTGGCCTCGCCTGGCCGATCGGCCTGGCCTATGCGGTGACCTGGCTCGGCGTGCTGGCGCTGACGCGGGTTTCCTCGCTCGGCGGCATGAGCGCTGCGGTGATCGCGCCGATCGCCGCGCTGGCGACCGGGCACGAGGCCTTCGTCCCCGTGCTGGTCGTGCTGGCCGCACTGGTGATCTGGCTCCACCGCGCCAACATTGGCCGGCTGCGCGCCGGCACCGAACCGCGGATCGGGGGCAGCAAGTCCGCATGAACGGTCCGGCTCAGACGCTGAGCCAGACCGAGGCCTTCGCCCGCATCCGCCTGCTTCGTTCGCCCAACATCGGCCCGATCGGCTATCGTCAGCTGCTCCAGCGCTTCGGCGATGCCGTCGCCGCGCTCGAGGCCTTGCCCGATCTCGCCGCACGCGGTGGGCGGTCTTATCGTGCGGCGTCCGAAGCCCGCGTGGCCGAGGAGATCGCGGGGGTGAAGCGCGTCGGCGCGCGCTATCTGTTCCACGACCTGCTCGACTACCCGGCGCTGCTCGCACGCATCGACAGCGCGCCGCCGATCCTGACCGTGCGCGGCGATGCCGCATTGGCCTCGCGCCCCGCCGTGGCCGTGGTCGGCGCGCGCAACGCTTCGGCGGCGGCGGTCAAGCTGGCCAGGGATTTCGCGGCGGCGCTGGCCGAGGCGGGCTTCGTCGTCGTCTCGGGTCTGGCGCGCGGCATCGACGGTGCGGCGCACCGCGGGGCCCTGTCGGGAGGAGCGACGATCGGGGTGATCGCCAGCGGCATCGACCAGGCCTATCCACCCGAGCACGCCGACCTGCAGGAGGAGATCTCGATGCGCGGCCTGCTGGTCGCCGAACAGCCGATCGGCACCGAGCCGCTGGCGCGGCATTTCCCCTCGCGCAACCGCATCATCGCCGGGCTGGCGGCGGGAACCGTGGTGGTCGAGGCGGCGCCGAAGTCGGGCTCGCTGATCACCGCGCGGCTCGCCGGCGAGTTCGGTCGCGAGGTCATGGCGATTCCCGGCTCGCCGCTCGACAGCCGCTCGCACGGCTGCAACCAGCTGATCCGCGAGGGTGCCGTGCTCGTGCAGAGCCCCGACGACGTGATCGAGCTGCTGTCGGGCTACGACGGTGCTCCTCGCGAGAGCCTGCGCGAAGCCGCGCCGCCGGCGGACGAGGGCCGGGCCGAAACCCCCGCCGACATTGCCGGTCTGCTAACCACGGCGCCGGTCGCGGTCGACGAGCTCATCCGCCAGAGCGGCGAGAGTCCGGCCTCGGTCCAGCTCGCCCTGCTCGAACTCGAGATCACCGGCCGGCTGACACGCCATGCCGGCGGCCGGGTGTCGCTTGCGGGCGGGTGACAGCGTCAACCCCCGAATGGGGGTGGTCCCGGTAATATCGCGTAAATTCCGTCACTTGATCGGCAGTATCGGTCAAGTATGATGCCCTTGTCTTGGGGAAGACAAGAAGGGGCATTATTTATGGGGATCAGAAAGGCTGCGACCGGTTTCGCCGTCGCTATTTCGCTCGTTTCGGCCGTGCCGGCGCTGTCCAAGCAGTCGGAGCCGGTGAAGGTCACTTCGGCCGCCAACATCAAGGGCACGCAGCGCGTCACGATCGGCCAGTTCACGATCGGCTTCCTGATCGAGCGCAAGGATTCGACCAAGGCCGGTGGCGGCCTGATGGGCTCGGGTTTCGGCGGACGTTCGACCGTGCGCTCGACCCTGGCCGGGTATACCCAGGCCGAACTGCAGGAGATCGTCGACGCGGCCTATGGCGACCTGGTGAGCCAGCTCACCGCCGCGGGCTTCGAGGTGGCCGATCGCGCGCCGCTCGACTCGCACCCGGCGATGGCGCGCGCGCAGGGCGAGCCCGGTCCCAAGGAGATGACTACGATCACCGGCCGCGACGACAAGGCCAAGGTCCTGTTCATCGCCGCCAGCCAGACCGCGCCGCTGCGCCTGATGCCCGGCGACGTCGCCGCCAGCGGCTTCGGCGCGATGGGCCTGATCATGAGCGGATCGCAGGCGGCGCTCGGCTTCAGCAACTATGCCAAGGACACCGGCACGCGCGTGCTCAACGTCGTCTACTACCTCGATTTCGCGAAGAGCGAGGAATACGGCGGCTGGTTCCGCAATTCGTCGGCGGTCAACGTCGAGGGCGGGCTGGCGATGATGGAGACCCAGTCGAAGCTCTCGATCATCGGCCCGAACAACAAGACCGGCAGCCTGGCCCTGGCCGAGCCCGTCGCGATCGGCGGCAACTTCTTCCGCAAGGCGGACTCGATGGGCAGCGGCGAAAAGGTGTCGAACGCCCTGGGCAACGCCATCGGCCTGCTCGGCGGCGTCGGCACCAACAGCTCGAAGAAGTTCACCTTCACGCCCGAGCCCGGCGCCTATTCAGCCGGCGCGCGCCAGCTCGCCACCGAGGCGAACCAGGTGCTGGTGTCGAAGCTGGCGACCTTGCGTTGAGCTTGGCGGAGTAGGGTTCCAACCCGAGACCTGCGTTGAGAAAATCTTATCTCCGTTGTCGCTAGCCCGGAGCGCAACGGGGAGATGACAGGATGGAATATCGCGCGATTTCGCTCTCGGACGTCGTCGCTGGTGCGATGGCGCTTTTTCGTGAGAATCGGTCGTACCTGATCGGCGGCGTCCTCGCGCTAGGGTTCATGAACTATGTCAGCGATCGGTTTGGTGGCACGAGCCTTTCGGTCGCCATGTTTTTCGGTCAGGTCTTTCTGCAATGCCTGACGACGGCAAAATTGTTCGACAACTATGATCCCGTGATCGCCAGTCGCCAGTACAGGGGGCTGGCGATCGCGAGCATCCTTTCGGGGATCGCGATCGGCTTCGGCATGCTCTTGCTGATCGTGCCGGGCGTCGTTCTGATGGCTCGCTGGTATCTGGTTACCCCGCTGATCGTCCGCAACGAGATGGCGGTTGGCGAGGCCCTGCGAACGAGTTGGGCTGCTACGAAGCCCTCGCAAGGCACCTTTCTCCTCTTGTCTTGCGGGTATTTGGGAGTGCTGGCGGCGATCCTCGTGGGCGGCATGCTCGTGGTTCGCGGGCTCGGCGTCAGCCCCGGCACGCTTTATGTCAGCTTGCCTATCAACCTTTTGGTCTGTGCGACGATCGTTGCGGGTTGGGTAACGGCGGTGGCATCTGCGAACGCGGTCGAGGTTTCAGGGGCTAGACTGCGCACCGTCTTCGCCTAACGCTTGACGACGCCCCCAAAGGGTCACCACCTTACGCGTACACGTATACGCATACGTGTGAGCAGGGGCATACAGAGAAGCAATGCAGCTAGTCATCGTCGAGTCGCCGGCCAAGGCGAAGACCATCGAGAAGTACCTGGGCAAGGACTACAAGGTCCTCGCTTCCTACGGCCATGTCCGCGATCTGCCGGCGAAGGACGGCTCGGTCCGTCCCGACGAAGAGTTCGCGATGGACTGGGAACTCTACGGCGACAAGGCCAAGCAGGTGAAGGCGATCACCGATCTGGCCAAGCAGGCCGACCGCCTGATCCTCGCGACCGACCCTGATCGCGAGGGCGAGGCGATCTCGTGGCACGTCCAGGAGCTGCTGGCCAAGAAGAAGGCGCTGCCCAAGGACGTCCAGCGCGTGACCTTCAACGCCATCACCAAGGACACGGTGACCAAGGCGATGCAGGCGCCGCGCGAGCTCGATCAGGATCTGATCGACGCCTATCTGGCGCGCCGCGCGCTCGACTACCTGTTCGGCTTCACCTTGTCGCCGGTGCTCTGGCGCAAGCTGCCCGGCGCCAAGAGCGCGGGCCGCGTCCAGTCGGTCGCGCTGCGCCTGATCGTCGAGCGTGATCGCGAGATCGAGGCGTTCAAGCCGCAGGAATACTGGTCGGTCGCCGCGCAGTTGGAGCAGGGCGGCACCGAGTTCACCGCGCGCCTCGTCAAGTTCGACGGGCAGAAGCTCGACCGGCTGAGCCTGGGCGAGCAGGGCGTGGCCATGCGCGCCAAGGCCGCGGTCGAGGGCGGAGCCTTCCGCGTCGAGGAGGTCGAGACCAAGCCGACCCGCCGCAACCCGCAGCCGCCGTTCACCACCTCGACCCTGCAGCAGGAAGCCGCGCGCAAGCTCGGCTTCTCGGCCAGCCACACCATGCGGATCGCGCAGACGCTCTACGAGCAGGGCGCGATCACCTACATGCGTACCGACGGCGTGCAGATGGACCCGTCGGCCGTTTCGGCCGCGCGCGCGGCGATCACCGATCGCTATTCGGGCCACTACGTGCCCGAGAAGCCGCGCCACTACGAGACCAAGGCCAAGAACGCGCAGGAAGCCCACGAGGCGATCCGTCCGACCGACTTCACCAAGGACCGCTACGGTTCGGGTGACGAGGCGCGGCTCTACGAGCTCGTCTGGAAGCGCGCGCTGGCCAGCCAGATGGCCTCGGCGAACATCGAGCGCACCACCGTCACCCTGCGCGACGGCACCGGCCAGCACGAGCTGCGCGCGACCGGCCAGGTCGTGAAGTTCCCCGGCTTCCTCGCGGTCTACGAGGAAGGTCGCGACCAGAAGCAGGACGGCGCGGACGGCGACGACGATTCGGGCCTGCTGCCGGCGATGAACAAGGGCGACATGCCCGCGAAGAAGGGCGTCGAGGCCAGCCAGCACTTCACCCAGCCGCCGCCGCGCTTCTCCGAAGCCTCGCTGGTCAAGCGGCTCGAGGAGCTCGGCATCGGCCGGCCTTCGACCTATGCCTCGACCCTGCAGGTGCTTAAGGACCGCAACTACGTCCGCGTCGAGAAAAACCGTTTCTTCGCAGAGGAATCGGGGCGACTGCTGACGGCGTTTCTCGAACGCTTCTTCCCGCGCTATGTCGCCTACGAATTCACCGCCGGGATGGAGGAGGAGCTCGACGACGTGTCGGGCGGGCGCGAGCAGTGGAAGGAACTGCTCGCCAAGTTCTGGAGGGACTTCAAGCCGAAGTCCGACGAGGTCATGGAGCGCAAGCCTTCGGAAGTCACCGAGGCGCTCGACGAGTTTCTCTCGGACTACCTGTTCCCGCCGCGCGAGGACGGTTCGGACCCGCGTCTGTGCCCCAAGTGCCAGGAAGGCCGGCTCTCGCTGCGCGGCGGCCGTTACGGCGCCTTCATCGCCTGCTCGAACTATCCCGAGTGCAAGTTCACCCGCAAGTTCGCCCAGCCGGGCGCCGACGGCCAGGATGCCGAGGGCGACGGCGTGCTCGGCAAGCATCCCGAGACGGGCGAGGAGATCACGCGCAAGGCCGGCCGTTTCGGCCCCTACATCCAGATGGGCGAGGGCAAGGAGGCCAAGCGGTCGTCGATCCCCAAGGACCTGCCCAACGGCGAGCTCACGCTCGACTGGGCGGTGCAGTTGCTAGGCCTGCCGCGCACGATCGGTGAGCACCCGGAGACCGGCCAGCCGATCACCGCTTCGATCGGCCGTTACGGGCCATACCTCGCGCACAACGGCAAGTACGCGAAGCTGCGCGGCACGCTCGAGGTGTTCGAGACCGGCATGAACGCCGCGGTCGCCAAGCTGGCCGATGCCGCCAACGGCGGCGGACGCGGCGCGCGCGCGGCGGCCGAGCCGCTCAACACCTTCGGCCCGCACCCGACCTCGGGCGGCGAGATGAAGCTGATGGCGGGGCGTTATGGCCCCTACGTCACCGACGGGACGACCAACGCCACCCTGCCGCGCGACAAGAAGCCCGAGGACCTGACGCTCGAAGAGGCCATCGTGCTGATCGACGAGCGCGCCGCCAAGGGCCCGTCGAAGAAGGGCGGCCGCAAGAAGGCTCCGGCCAAGAAGGCTCCGGCCAAGAAACCCGCGGCCAAGAAGGAAGCTACGGGCGAGGGCGCGGCGAAAAAGGCACCCGCCAAGAAGGCTCCGGCGAAGAAGGCACCGGCCAAGAAGAAGGTTGCCGAATAGCCACGCGCGGCGGGGACGGGTTTCGTCCCCGCCAAATGGCCCCTCGCGTAATTTGCGGGAGGGACTTGGTCACCGGATATTTACTATATCTCGGCAGAGGGGAACGGCAGATTTGCCGCCAGAGAAGAGCTCCCCTTGTCCGAGACCAAACGCACGAAAGGCTCGTCCACCCGCCGGGCCGCGGGGCGTGAGGCCGTGGACGTGCTGGAGAAGGGCTCCGAGCCGGCCGTAGCGGCCGCCGACGCCACCGATCTCGACGACATTCTCGGCGAACTCGGCGTAGCCGTGCCGGTCGAAACGCTCGACGGGCTCGATGACATTCTCGGCGAGATCCTGCCGCCACCGCTGCCGCCTGCGGTCGAAGACAGCCTCGACGACATGCTCGGCGAGATCGCGCCTTCCGCCGTCGCGCCGGTCGATGATCTCGACGATCTCCTGGGCGAGATAGCACCGCCAGCCCCTGCCGAACCGATCGATGACCTCGATGACCTGCTCGGCGAGATCGCGCCGGCGGAGGCCGCCGATGCCCCGGTCGAAGCGGTCGAGACCGTCGACTACGTCATGGGCAAGGTCGTGCCACCGGCTCCGGCTCCGGTCGAGGACCTCGACGATCTCCTCGGCGAGATCGCACCGCCGGCCGCCGAACCGGTCGACGCCCTCGACGACCTTCTCGGTGAAATCGCACCGCCGGCCGCTGCCGAACCGGTCGACGCGCTCGACGATCTTCTGGGCGAGATCGCACCGCCGGCCGCTGCTGAGCCAGTCGATGTGCTCGACGACCTGCTGGGTGAAATCGCGCCGCTGGCCCCTGCCGAGCCGGTCGACGCGCTCGACGATCTTCTGGGTGAAATCGCACCGCCGGCCGCGGCCGAGCCGGTCGCTTCTCTCGACGATCTCCTCGGTGAGATCGCGCCGCTGGCCGCTCCCGAAGCGGCCGAAAGCCTCGACGATATCCTGGGCGAGCTGGCGCCGCTGCCGCCGGCCGCGCCGGTGGACGATCTCGACGATCTTCTCGGCGAACTCGCGCCGTTGCCGGCTTCGGCCGATTTCGGCGAAAGTCTCGACGACCTTCTCGGCGAAGTGGCTCCGGTGGTCGAACCCGCCGCCACGGCCAAGACCAAGGCGAAGGGTGGCGAGCCGTCCGAGCCGGTGATGCCCGAAGCCGAAGCGCCCGCGCCGCTGTCGGACGACTTCAGCGCGATGCTGGACGAGATGACGGCGGCCATGCCCGAGCCCGTGGCGGAGGAAGCCGAGCCGGCAGAAGCCGAAGTCGCCGAAGAGGGCGAGGACGGCCCCAAGAAGCCGGGTATCGTCACCAAGCTGCGTGCCCTGGCGGGGACGGCGGTGGTCGTTGCGGCCGCGCCGTTCAAGGGCAAGCGCGAGATTTCGCGCATGACCTTTGCCGGGATGATCGCCTCGATCGGCGTGCTGGGCACCGTCGTGGTCGGCCAGACCACCTATATCATCGCGCGCCCGTCGGGCGTCGTGCATCACGCCCCCGAACCCGCGCCCGCGCGGACGATCGTGCCCGTCGACTATTCGAAGGTCGACATGACGCTCTATCACGACAAGATCCGCTCGCTGCCCGAAGGCGGGCGCGACATGCTGCGCAATCCGGCGATCAAGGAAGCCGTGCTCAATCTCGACAATGGCGAGATGCTGCACGAGGAACTGCGCGAGCTGGCGCAGGGCAACGCCGCAGCCGATCGCGTCGACATCCGCGACGATCGGGTGACGATCTCCTCGTGCGAGGGGATGATCTGCCCGGCGAAGAGCTTCAAACTCGTCTATCGCCTGGAAACCGAGGACGCGGTCGTCTGCATCAGCGAGCGCACCGGTGAGGGGCTGCCGCTGTCCTATAGCTACGGACCCGACGGTTATCACGAGTGGCCGAGCTGCGAGGGCGTCCACTGAGTTCTTAGATCCTCCCCTGCAAGGGGAGGGGGACCGCCCGCGTAGCGGGTGGTGGAGGGGTGTAGCCCTCTCCGAGACGGGAACACCCCTCCGTCATCGGCTTCGCCGATGCCACCTCCCCTTGCAGGGGAGGATCGTTGCTCGTCAACGCACCCAGTCGAGCCCGATTTCCTCGAACAGATCGCGGCTGTCGGCCCAGCCTTCCTCGACCTTGACGTGCAGGAACAGGTGGACCTTGGCCTCGAGCAAGGCCGACAGCTCCTTGCGCGCGGCTTCGCCGATCGCCTTGATCATGGCGCCGTTCTTGCCGAGCACGATCGCCTTCTGGCTGTCGCGCGCGACGACGATCTGCTGGTGGATCTCGATCGATCCGTCCTTGCGGTGCGTGTAGCTCTCGGGCCGGATCGCGCTGTCATAGGGCAGTTCGTCGTGGAGCTTGCGGTAGATCTGCTCGCGCGTGATCTCGGCCGCGAGCAGGCGCTCGCTGGCGTCGGAGACCTGGTCTTCGGGATAGTGCCAGGGGCCTTCGGGCATCAGTTCGGCGAGCCGCGTCTTGAGTTCGGGCACGCCGTCGCCGGTCAGCGCCGAGACGAAGAACACCTCGTCGAAGGCGGGCTTGTCGTCCTCGCCGGGCGCGGTCAGTTCCTGGGCCATGACCAGCAGCGGCTCCTTGACGCAGGAATCGACCTTGTTGAGCACGAGGATCTTGCGCTCGCGCCGGCCCTTGAGCGATTCCAGGATCGGTTCGAGATCGTCGCGCCGCTTCTTGCGCGCATCGACCACCAGCAGGATCGCATCGGCCTCCTGTGCGCCTTCCCAGGCAGCGGCAACCATCGCCCGGTCGAGCCGGCGCTTGGGCGCGAAGATGCCCGGCGTGTCGGCTAGGATGATCTGGACCTTGTCCTGGAGGGCGATGCCCATCAGCCGCGCCCGCGTGGTCTGCGCCTTGGCCGAGACGATCGCGACCTTCTGACCGACGAGCGCGTTGACCAGGGTCGACTTGCCCGCATTCGGGGCGCCGATAACGGCAACCAGGCCGCACTTATCCGTCATTTCCAATGGTTCTTCCGTTATGGCCGGTACTTCGACGAGCTCAGCGCGAGCGGGCCGGCGTAAAGTTCATTCTATCCGCTCGTCCAGAGCTTGTCGAAGGACCTGAGCTTGTCGGGAAATTACCCGAACCTCTTCAAGAATTCTTCGGCGGCCAGCGTCTCGGCCTCCTGCTTGCTCGAGCCGGTCGCCTGGACCTCGCCGACGCTCTTGATCGTGACGGCCACGGTGAAACGCGCGGCGTGATCGGGTCCCGAACGCTCGATCAGCTTGTATTCGGGCATCTTGCGGCGATTACCCGCGGCCCATTCCTGCAGCGCCGACTTGGGATGCTTGCGCTGGCCGGTCTGGCCGGTGACCGCGTCGGACCACAGCCGGCGCACGATCATCCGCGTGGCTTCGAAGCCCTGTTCGAGGAAGCTCGCGCCGAGCAGCGCCTCCATCACGTCGCCGAGGATGTTGTCGCTGTCGTAGCCGCCGTCCTCGCGCGCCTGCTTGCCCAGCTGCATGTGCTTGCCCAGGCCAATGTCGCGCGCGATCTCGGCGCAGGTCGTGCGGCTGACCAGCGCGTTGAGGCGCTGCGACAGCTTGCCCTCGTCGCCCGTGCCGAGCTCGTGCAACCAGTCGGCGATCGCCAGGCCGAGCACGCGGTCGCCGAGGAACTCCAGCCTCTCGTAATTGCGCGGGTGGCCGGTGCTGCCGTGAGTCAGCGCTTCGAGCCAGAGCGACTCGTCCTTGGGCGGCCGTCCGGCGAAAGTGTTCAGGAACGCGCGGGTGTCGTCTTCGAGCATGGGCTTAGAACGTGCCGCCAATCCGGTCCCAGCGTGCGGCGGTGAACCAGGTCCAGGGCTTGAACCATTCGGACGAGCCGTCGGTCGAGAACATCACGATCGTGGCGCGACCGACGAGGTTGTCCTGCGGGACGATGCCGATGCCCTGCTTGGGGAAGGCCGGAAAGCGGCTATCGAGCGAGTTGTCGCGGTTGTCGCCCATCAGGAACAGCGAATTCTCGGGCACGACGAAGACGGGGGTGTTGTCCTGTGCGGTGCGTTCGAGGTCGAGCACGTTGTAGCTCTTGCCGTTGGGCAGGGTTTCCTTGAACTGCGGATAGGAGCAGACGCGCGTGCCGTCGGGCCGCGTCGCCTCGTAGCGGTTGGCGCGCTCGAAGATCGGCGCATAGCAGTGCGTGTTGGGCGAGACCGCGATCTGGAAATCGGGCTGGCGCTCCTTGGGCACGGCCTTGCCGTTGATGTGGAGCTGGCCGTCGATCATCTGGATCTGGTCGCCCGGCAGGCCGATCACGCGCTTGATGTAGTCGTCGCTGTTGGTCGGCGGCGCCTTGAAGATCACCACGTCGCCGCGCTCGGGCTGATTGGCGAAGAAGCGGCCCGGGATGATCGGCAGGCTGAAGGGCAGCGAATAGTTCGAGATGCCGTAGGGCCACTTGGCCGCGAGCAGATAGTCGCCGTTCTGCAGCCGCGGCAGCATCGATTCGCTGGGGATGTTGAACGGCGCGAAGACGAAGCTGCGGAAGATCACGACGATCAGCACCAGCTTGGCCAGGAAGAGGAAGAAGTTTTCCTCCTTTTTCGCCGGCTTGGCGGGCGTGGCGTCTTCGGGAGCCGGGTGCTTTGCCTGTTGGGCGGGAGCGGTTTCGGTCATTACGCCATCCATGTTGATCGCCGGGGCTTACGTCAAGCGCGCCGCCCTGTCGCGTGTGGATGTAATCGGGACGCATCGAAATGCCGCGGCGGCGCCTCGCAGATTGTCTTCGCAGTTGCAGCGTGGCTAAGCTCGGTGCGTCAATGATGAGGGATCTGCGCATGAGCGAGTCGGTCAAGGCGGCATGGGACGAACTGCAGGCGCTGCCGAGCGCGCGACTGGCGGACCTGTTCGCGCAGGATTCGGCGCGTCTCGACCGGTTGGCCACGCGGCTCGATCTGCCGGGCGGGGCGATCCTGTTCGACTGGTCGAAGACGCATCTCGATGAAGCCCGTCTGGCGGCATTCGGGCGGCTTGCCGAAGCGACCGACTTTGCCGGGCGGCGCGAGGCGTTGCTGTCGGGCGAGCCGGTCAACGCGACCGAGGGCAGGGCGGCCGAACACACCGCACAGCGCGGCGTGGGCGACGAGCAGGCGGTCGAGGAGGCGGCGATGTTCCACGCCCGCATGCACGGTCTGATCGCGGCCGTGCACCAGGGCGCGCTGGGCGAGATCAAGCACCTGATCCACATCGGCATCGGCGGCTCGGCGCTGGGGCCGGCGCTGGTGGTCGACGCGCTCGCGCGCGACGGCGCGATGGTCGATGTCCACATCGTCTCGAACATCGACGGCTGCGCGCTCGAAGCGGCCTTCGAGGCCTGCGATCCGGCCACGACCTTGATCGCCGTCGCCTCGAAGACCTTCACCACCACCGAGACGATGACCAATGCCAGCAGCGCGCTCGCCTGGCTGCGCGAGAACGGCGTCGACGATCCCTATGGCCGCGTCGTCGCGCTCACCGCCAATCCCGACGCGGCGGTCGACTGGGGCGTCGACGAGACGCGCGTCCTGCCTTTCGCCGAAAGCGTCGGCGGGCGCTATTCGCTGTGGTCGTCGATCGGCTTCCCGATCGCGCTCGCGCTCGGCTGGCCCGACTTCGCCGAATTCCTCGACGGTGCCGCGGCGATGGACGCGCATTTCCGCGATGCCGACGGCGCCGACAACCTGCCGCTGCGCGCGGCCTTCGCTGACCAGTATTACACGCGGATCCGCGGCTGCCAGACGCGCGGCGTCTTCGCCTACGACGAGCGGCTGCGGCTGCTGCCCGACTATCTCCAGCAGCTCGAGATGGAATCGAACGGCAAGTCGGTCACGCTCGACGGCGCGCCGGTCGAGGGGGCGACCGCGCCGATCACCTGGGGCGGTGTCGGCACCGATGCGCAGCATGCGGTGTTCCAGCTGCTCCACCAGGGCACCAACCTCGTGCCCGTGGACTTCATCGCGGCGATCCAGCCGGGCGATGCGCTCGATCCCGCGCATCACCGCATCCTGCTGTCGAACTGCTTCGCGCAGGGGGCGGCGCTGATGGCCGGGCGCGCCAATGCCGAGGACGGCGCGCGCGCCTATCCCGGCGATCGGCCCTCGGCGACGATCCTGCTCGACGAGCTCAACCCCGCCTCGCTCGGCGCGCTGATCGCCTTCCACGAGCATCGCACTTTCGCCAACGCCGTGCTGATGGAGATCAATCCGTTCGACCAGTTCGGCGTCGAGCTGGGCAAGGAGATCGCCAAGCAGATCGAGAAGGGCGGCGCCAAGTTCGACGCTTCGACCGAGGCGCTGCTCGCGGCCGCCGGGATCGGGTGAGGAACGGCGGCCGAAGCTCCGGTCCATGCGCAGACCGGAGCCTCGACCGCAGAATCGCGGCGCGCTGCTCGCCGCGAAAACAAGGTTAACGCATAACTCAACTTCGAGTGTAGACAAACACTCGGCGACAGGGCGCGCGGCAACAACGCCCGGATGATCGCAGGTCTGATCGTGCGTCGCGCGGTCGATCGCGGTGATGTGCAAAAGCGATTGGCAAGATCGCGTCGCGCCGCCCATATGCGCTCCGCAACAGGAGCGTTTCATGGCTGACTACGACTACGACCTTTTCGTCATCGGCGCGGGTTCGGGCGGCGTCCGCGCCAGCCGGATCGCGGCTTCGCACGGGGCCAGGGTCGCGGTCGCCGAGGAGCATCGGATCGGCGGCACCTGCGTGATCCGCGGCTGCGTGCCCAAGAAGCTCCTGGTCTACGGTTCGCACTTCGCCGAGGAACTGCAGGATGCCTCGCACTACGGTTGGTCGGTCGAGGGCATGAAGTTCGACTGGGCGGTGCTGCGCGACGCGGTGCTGCGCGACGTCACCCGCATCGAGACGGCCTACACGGCGACGCTCGACAACAACAAGGTCGACCATTTCCTCGAACGCGCGACGATCGTCGGGCCGCACGCGGTCAAGCTCGCCAGCGGGCGCGAGATCACTGCCAAGTACATCCTCATCGCCACCGGCGCCTGGCCGGTCATGCCCGAGTTCGAGGGCGTCGAGCACTGCATCACCTCGAACGAGGTATTCCACCTCGAGAAGTTCCCCGAACGCGTGGTGATCCAGGGTGCCGGCTACATCGCCATGGAATTCGCCGGCATTTTCAACGCGCTGGGCGCCCATGTCACCGTGGTGAACCGCAGCGAGACCCTGCTGCGTGGCTACGACCAGGCGCTGCGCGACCGCCTGCTGCAGATCACCATGGCGCGCGGCATCGAGTACAAGTTCAACTGCCCGCTGACCAAGGTCGAGAAGGCGGCCGACGGCAGCCTGCTGGCGACCCCCGGCAAGCTCGAACCGCTCAAGGCCGACGTCGTCCTGATCGCCACGGGCCGCAAGCCCAAGACCCATGGGCTCGGCCTCGAGAACGCCGGCATCGAACTCGGCCCCAAGGGGGAGATCCCGGTCGACGACTACAGCAAGACCGCCTGCGACAGCATCTATGCCGTCGGCGACGTGACCGACCGTATCCAGCTCACCCCGATTGCGATCCGCGAGGGCCACGCCTTCGCCGACAGCGTGTTCGGCGGCAACAAGCGCAACACGGTCTACGACTGCGTGCCGAGCGCGGTCTTCTCGCAGCCGCCGCTCGCCGCGGTCGGCCTGACCGAGGGCGAGGCGCGCAACAAGTACGGCAACATCAAGGTCTATTCGGCCGACTTCCGCCCGATGAAGAACGTCTTCGCCAGCCGCCAGGAGCGCGGGCTCTACAAGATGGTCGTCGATGCCAATTCGGAGAAGATCCTCGGCATCCACATGATCGGCCCGGAATCGCCCGAGATCCTCCAAGCCGCCGCGATCGCGGTGCGCGCCGGGCTGACCAAGGCGGACTTCGACGCGACGGTGGCCTTGCACCCGTCGATGGCCGAGGAACTGGTACTGATGCGCTGACCGCCGTCAGGCCGCGGCGGGGGCTTCCTGCCGTGGCCGGACGATGCGTTCGAGCAGTGCCTTGAAGCGCGGCGTGTGATGTTCGGTCAGCGTCGCGAATACTGCGCTTGCCACGAGGATCACCGCCAGCACGAGCGCGAAGCCCAGGGGGCCGTTCTCGGGCTCTCGCAGTACGCGCAGCAGCTTCAGCAGCGGCCAGTGCAGCAGGTAGAGCGAGAACGACATGTTCGCCGCATAGCGGACCGGCGGCGCGATCCGGGTGAACCAGGCGCCGTGGTTCAAGGTCAGACCGCGCAGGCCGGCGAAGCCCAGCGCCAGTGCCAGGCCGAGCAGCAGATCGGTGATCGCCAGGATCGAGAAGCCCATGCGCCAGGGCACGGTGCTCTCGATCGCGCCGTAGATCGGCCGCGATATCATCGGCATGGCGAAAAGCGCGACCACGGCCAGCATGACGAACGCCGCGCCCAGCCAGACTGGAACGCGCCGTGCGATCGGCAACCGGGCCAGTCCCACGCCGACGAGCCAGACGGGAAACAGCAGCAGCACGTTGGGGCCGGCGAGGGCGCCCAGCACCGCGAGCCAGAACAGCCGCTGCCATCCGCCCAGGAAGGTCGCGACCGCGAACAGCGCGTAGAACCAGACCTCGTAGCACAGCGACCAATAGGGCGGATTCGGCGCAAAGGCGGTCTGATAGGACTCGCTGAGGAACAGCAGGGCGAACAGCCATTCGCTGGCAGGCACGCCGACCGCATCCTCGCCGAAGATCGCCGTGGGCAGGATCAGCGCGTCGAGCAGCATGACCGCCAGCGATATCGCCAGGGCGGGAAGCGCCACCGGCAGGATGCGCGCGGCGCGGGCCACGGCATAGCTCGCCAGCGTCTGCGGCCGCGAGGCGGACTGGGCGCGATCGACCGATGCGGTGATGACCAGTCCCGAGAGCACGAAGAACACGATCACCGCGTTGTGCTGGAACTGGGTCGAGAACGGATAGTAGCCGTCGTAGTGACCGAGCTGCACGGCATGGCCGATCAGCACCGCCAGTGCGGCCAGCGCGCGCACGAGGTCGAGTGCGACCGAAAGGGGCTGGGTGATAAAGGGCGTGTCGCGCATCGGGCTCGCAGTTTCGGACGGACGAGGACTGGGTCGTTCGTCCCAACCGCTTCGGATGGGCGGCGCCCATAGCGGAAAAGACGCGGATTGCCACGGGGCTTTCGTGGAGCGCCGACTTGTCCCTGGCCGAGCGGTGTTTTGCCCGCCATCGCTCCCCCGATCGCCGCCGAGTTTTCACACGATCGTTTTAATCGCGCGGTTAAATGCTATTGACGCTGAGCGCCCCGCGCGCCTAGGCGCAAGTCCGCTTTCAGGAGGATTCTGCCCGCATGTCAGCCAATATTGCCGAAATGGAGCGTCGCCGGGCGGCGGCGAAGATGGGCGGCGGCCAGCGCCGCATCGACGCCCAGCATGCCAAGGGCAAGCTTACCGCGCGCGAGCGCATCGAAATCCTGCTCGACGAGGGCAGCTTCGAAGAGGTTGACGGCTACGTCGAGCACAACTGCGTCGACTTCGGCATGGACCAGAGCGAGAAGATCCCCGGCGACGGCGTGGTCACCGGCTCGGGCACGATCAACGGCCGCCTCGTCTTCGTCTTCAGCCAGGACTTCACCGTCTTCGGCGGCGCCGTTTCCGAGCGTCACGCGATGAAGATCTGCAAGATCATGGATGCGGCGATGAAGGTCGGCGCGCCGGTGATCGGTCTCAACGATTCGGGCGGTGCGCGCATCCAGGAGGGCGTCGCGGCGCTCGCCGGCTATGCCGAGATCTTCCAGCGCAACGTCAACGCCTCGGGCGTGATCCCGCAGATCAGCGTCATCATGGGCCCCTGCGCGGGCGGCGCGGTCTATTCGCCGGCGATCACCGACTTCATCTTCATGGTGAAGGACAGCTCGTTCATGTTCGTCACCGGTCCCGACGTCGTGAAGACCGTGACCAACGAGGTCGTCACCCAGGAGGAACTGGGCGGCGCGATTACGCACACGACCAAGACCTCGGTCGCCGACCTCGCGCTCGAGAACGACATCGAGGCGCTGCTCGCCACGCGCGAGATGTTCGACTTCCTGCCGCTGAACAACCGCGAGGAAGTGCCCGAGCGTCCGTCGGCCGATCCGTGGGACCGCATCGAGAACAGCCTCGACACGATCATCCCGGCTTCGGCGACGCAGCCTTACGACATGCACGAAGTGATCAAGAAGACGGTCGACGAGGGCGACTTCTTCGAGATCCAGCCGGGCTATGCCGCCAACATCATCTGCGGCTTCGGCCGCGTCGAGGGCCGCACGGTTGGCATCGTCGCCAACCAGCCGATGGTCCTGGCCGGCGTGCTCGACATCAACTCGTCGAAGAAGTCGGCACGCTTCGTGCGCTTCTGCGACGCGTTCAACATTCCGATCGTCACCCTGGTCGACGTGCCCGGCTTCCTGCCCGGCACCAGCCAGGAGCATAACGGCATCATCAAGCACGGCGCCAAGCTGCTGTTCGCCTATGCCGAAGCGACTGTGCCGAAGATCACGATCATCACCCGCAAGGCCTATGGCGGCGCTTACGACGTCATGGCGTCGAAGCACCTGCGCGGCGATCTCAACTATGCCTGGCCCACCGCCGAGATCGCGGTCATGGGCGCCAAGGGCGCGGTAGAGATCATCTTCCGCGGCCAGGATGCCGAAGGCATCGCCGCCAAGACCAAGGAATACGAGGATCGCTTCGCCAATCCGTTCGTGGCGGCCGCGAAGGGTTTCATCGACGAGGTGATCTACCCACATTCCACACGTCGGCGCGTGGCGCTCGGGCTTCGCAAGCTGCGTAACAAGCAGCTCGAGAATCCGTGGAAGAAGCACGACAACATTCCGCTCTGATTTTTGGCCGCCCCGGCTTGCGGGGCCGCTTTGAGGAACAGGTCCATGGAAGACATCTACATCGTCTCTGGCGTGCGCACCGCGGTCGGTGACTTCGGCGGTTCGCTGAAGGGCTTCAAGCCGTCCGAACTCGGCGCCAAGGTCGCCGCCGAAGCGCTGAGCCGCGCCGGCGTCGCCCCGGCTGACGTCGAGCACGTCGTGTTCGGCCAGGTCGGCAACACCAGCGCACGCGACGCCTTCCTGGCGCGCGTGATCGCGCTCCAGGCCGGCGTGCCGAACGAGGTGCCCGCCTTCACGCTCAACCGCCTCTGCGGTTCGGGCGTCCAGGCGATCGTCTCGGCCGCGCAGATGATGAAGCTCGGCGAAGCGGCGATCACCGTCGCCGGCGGTGCGGAGTCGATGACCAACACGCCGTTCCACGATCACTCGACCCGCTTCGGTCAGAAGATGGGCAACGTCGTGCTCGAGGACGCGCTGACCGTCGGCCTGTCCGATCCGATCGGCGACTTCCACATGGGCATCACCGCCGAGAACGTGGCCGAGCGCCACTGCATCAGCCGTGAGGACGCCGACGCGCTGGCCGTCACCAGCCACCAGCGCGCCGCCCGCGCCCAGGCCGAGGGCCGCTTCAAGGAGCAAATCCTCCCGATCGAGATCAAGACGCGCAAGGGCGTCGTCGTGTTCGACACCGACGAGCACGTGAAGGGCGATACCAACATGGAAACGCTGGGCACGATGCGCGCGGCGTTCAAGAAGGACGGTCTGATCACCGCCGCCAACGCCTCGGGCATCAACGACGGCGCTGCCGCGGTCGTGCTCGCCACGGGCAAGGCGGTCGACGAGAAGGGCCTCAAGCCGCTGGCGCGGATCGTCGCCTGGGGCCATGCCGGCGTCGAGCCCGAATACATGGGTGAGGGCCCGATCAAGGCCGTGCCGATCGCGCTCAAGCGCGCCGGCCTGACGCTCGACCAGATCGACGTCATCGAGAGCAACGAGGCATTCGCCGCCCAGGCGGCTGCGGTCGCCAAGGTGCTCGGCTTCGATCCCGAGAAGGTCAACCCGAACGGTTCGGGCGTCAGCCTCGGCCACCCGGTCGGCGCGACGGGCTGCATCATGACCGTGAAGGCGGCCTACGAGCTCAAGCGGATCGGCGGCAAGTACGGCCTGATCACGATGTGCATCGGCGGCGGCCAGGGCATCGCCATGATCATCGAGAACGTCGAATGAAACTCGGCCGCATGAACCACATCGGCGTCGCGACGCCCGATCTCGACGCCTCGATCGCGTTCTACCGCGACGTCATGGGCGCGACCGACATCACCGAGCCCTTCGTGCTCGAGAGCCAACAGGTCCGCGTCTGCTTCGTCAACACGCCGGGCGAGAACGGCACCGAAGGCACCCAGGTCGAGCTGCTCCAGCCGACCGCGGCCGACAGCGCCGTGGGCAAGTGGCTTGAGAAGAACCCGCTCGGGGGGCAGCACCACATCTGCTACGAAGTGCCCGACATTCTCGAAGCCAAGGCCTGGTTCGAGAAGCTGGGCAAGCGCGTGCTCGGCGAGCCGCGCATCGGCGCGCACGGCACGCTCATCTTCTTCGTCCACCCGAAGGACATGGGCGGCCAGCTGACCGAGATCATGGAAACGCCCAAGGGCGCGCACTGAGCCGCCGTTCGCGTTACGGCCTAATGTGAAGAGTGGAACGATGACCGACAAAACGACGAGCGAAACGGGGCCGACGATCGAAGCCTGGGAAGCCGCGAAGGCGAAAGAGGTCAAGGGCAAGGACCTGACCTGGAACACGCCCGAAGGTATCGCGGTCAAGCCGCTCTACACGGCCGAGGACGTCACGGTCGATCCGGGCCTGCCGGGCTTTGCGCCGTTCACGCGCGGCGTGCGCGCCTCGATGTATGCGGGCCGTCCTTGGACGATCCGCCAGTACGCGGGCTTCTCGACCGCCGAGGAATCGAACGCGTTCTACCGCCGCAACCTTGCTGCGGGCCAGAAGGGCCTGTCGGTCGCCTTCGACCTCGCGACCCACCGCGGCTATGACAGCGACCACCCGCGCGTCGTCGGCGACGTCGGCAAGGCCGGTGTGGCGATCGACTCGGTCGAGGACATGAAGATCCTGTTCGACGGCATTCCGCTCGATCAGATGTCGGTCTCGATGACGATGAACGGCGCGGTGATTCCGATCCTCGCCTTCTTCATCGTCGCCGGCGAGGAACAGGGGGTCGAGCGCAAGCTGCTCGACGGGACCATCCAGAACGACATCCTCAAGGAGTTCATGGTCCGCAACACCTACATCTACCCGCCCGAGCCGAGCATGCGGATCATCTCGGACATCTTCGGCTACACCAGCCGCGAGATGCCGAAGTTCAACTCGATCTCGATCTCCGGCTACCACATGCAGGAAGCCGGCGCGACGCAGGTCCAGGAGCTGGCCTTCACGATCGCCGATGGCGCGGAATATGTGAAATACGGCGTCGCCTCGGGCCTCGACATCGACAAGTTTGCCGGCCGCCTGTCGTTCTTCTTCGCCATCGGCATGAACTTCTTCATGGAAGTCGCCAAGCTGCGTGCCGCGCGCGTGCTGTGGCACCGGGTGATGACCAATCTCGGCGCCAAGGACGAGCGTTCGAAGATGCTGCGCACGCACTGCCAGACCTCGGGCGTGTCGCTGCAGGAGCAGGACCCTTACAACAACGTCATCCGCACGACGATCGAAGCGATGGCCTCGATGCTGGGCGGCACCCAGTCGCTGCACACCAACGCGCTCGACGAGGCGATCGCGCTGCCGACCGATTTCTCGGCGCGCATCGCCCGCAACACGCAGATCATCATCCAGGAAGAGACCGGCATGTGCAATGTCGTCGATCCGCTGGGTGGTAGCTACTACATCGAGAGCCTGACCCAGCAGCTGGTCGACCAGGCCTGGGAGATCATCGAGCGCGTCGAGAAGGAAGGCGGCATGGCCAAGGCCGTCGCCGCCGGCTGGCCCAAGGCGATGATCGAGACCGCCGCCGCCGCCCGCCAGGCGCGCGTCGACCGCGGTGACGACGTCATCGTCGGCGTCAACAAGTACCGCCTCGCCAACGAGGACCTGCTCGAGACGCTCGAGGTCGACAACGCCAAGGTCCGCGAAGCGCAGATCGCCCGCATCAACAAGATGAAGGCCGACCGCGACGAGGCCAAGTGCCAGGCCGCGCTGGAATCGCTGCGTCAGGCCGCGGCCGGCGAGCAGTCGATCGAGAACAACCTGCTGGCCCATGCGGTCGAAGCCGCGCGCGCGCGCGCCACGCTCGGCGAAATCTCGTCGGCGATGGAAGACAGCTTCAACCGCTACGGCACCCAGCCGACCCCGGTGAAGGGCGTCTATGCCGCGCCTTATGCGGGTGACAGCCGCTGGCAGGCCGTGGTCGACGGCGTCGAGGCGGTCACGCGTCGCCTGGGCCGCAAGCCCAAGCTGCTCGTCGCCAAGATGGGCCAGGACGGCCACGATCGCGGCGCCAACGTCATCGCCTCGGCTTTCGGCGACATGGGCTTCGACATCGTTTCGGGCCCGCTGTTCCAGACCCCCGAGGAAACCGTGGTACTGGCGCTCGACAACGAGGTCGACGTCGTCGGCGCCTCGAGCCTCGCGGCCGGCCACAAGACCCTGATCCCCGAGCTGATCCAGCTGCTGCGCGCCCAGGGCCGCAGCGACATCAAGGTCATCGCCGGCGGCGTCATCCCGCCGCAGGATTACGACTACCTGCGCAACGCCGGCGTCCAGGGCATCTACGGCCCGGGCTCGAACGTGGTCGAATGCGCGGCCGACGTGCTGCGCCTGCTCGGCCACAACATGCCGCCGGTGGGCGAACTCGAAGCGGCCGAATAAGTTGCAGAGCAACCCCGCCAGCTTCGTCGGTATCGCGGCGATGATGTTCGTCGTGGGCGTCAGCATTCCGCTGATGGCCGCGCTGAATGGCGGGCTGGGGCGGCAGATCGAAAGCCCCTATGCGGCAACCTTCCTGCTGTTCTGCTTCGGGCTGGTGCTGTCGTTCGGGTTGATGATGGCCAACGGCGGCTTCCCCGCGATCGAGAAGTTCCGCGGCATTCCGCCGTATTTCTATCTCGGCGCGCTGGTGGTGGTCTCCTACATCGCCTCGATTACCTGGGCCGGCCCGCGCATCGGCGTGGGCAATGCGGTGTTCTTCGTGCTGCTGGGCCAGGTGGTTGCGGCGGCGACGGTCGATCACTTCGGTCTGCTGAGTGCGGCGCAGGCGATTGTCACGCCGCGGCGCCTGATGGGTGTCGCGGTCATGGCGCTGGGTATCTACCTGGCGCGAAAGCCGGTTTGAGCATCGGCGAATTTTCGAATAGTTCGTGCCGGCCGCTCGGCGGCAGGCAATGGAAAGAAGGGTAGGACGTGTTCAAGAAAATCCTCATCGCCAACCGCGGCGAGATCGCCTGCCGGGTCATCAAGACCGCGCGCCGCATGGGTATCCAGACCGTCGCCGTCTACTCGGACGCCGACGCGCGCGCCCCCTTCGTGCAGATGGCTGACGAGGCCGTGCACATCGGCCCTTCGCCCGCGGCCCAGTCCTACCTGATCGCCGACAAGATCATCGCCGCCTGCAAGCAGACCGGCGCCGAAGCGGTACACCCGGGCTACGGCTTCCTGTCCGAGCGCACCTCGTTCGCCGAGCAGCTCGCCGCCGAGGGCATCGAGTTCATCGGCCCCCCGGTGCGCGCGATCGCCGCGATGGGCGACAAGATCGAATCCAAGAAGCTCGCCAAGGAAGCCGGCGTCAACGTCGTTCCCGGCTTCGTCGGCGAGATCGAGGACACCGAGCACGCGGTGCGCATCTCGAACGAGATCGGCTATCCGGTGATGATGAAGGCTTCGGCCGGCGGCGGAGGCAAGGGCATGCGCCTGGCCTACGACGAGAAGGACGTCCGAGAGGGCTTCGAGTCCGTCAAGCGCGAGGGCCTGAACTCGTTCGGTGACGACCGCGTCTTCATCGAGAAGTTCATCCTCAACCCGCGCCACATCGAGATTCAGATCCTCGGCGACAAGCACGGCAACGTGCTCTACCTCAACGAGCGTGAGTGCTCGATCCAGCGCCGCCACCAGAAGGTCGTCGAAGAGGCGCCTTCGCCTTTCGTCACCGAGAAGATGCGCAAGGCCATGGGCGAGCAGTGCGTCGCACTGTCGAAGGCCGTGGGCTACTACAGCGCCGGCACGGTCGAGCTGATCGTCTCGGGCGCCGATCCGAGCGGCGAGAGCTTCTACTTCCTCGAGATGAACACGCGTCTCCAGGTCGAGCATCCCGTCACCGAAGCGATCACCGGCGTCGACCTGGTCGAACAGATGATCCGCGTCGCCTATGGCGAAAAGCTGGCCTTCGGCCAGAAGGACGTGAAGATCGACGGCTGGTCGATCGAGAACCGCGTCTATGCCGAAGACCCCTATCGCGGCTTCCTGCCCTCGACCGGTCGCCTGACCCGCTATCGTCCGCCCGTCGACGGCTGGACCGATGACGGCGAAGAGAATGGGCGCCGCGGCGTCGACGGCATCCGCGTCGACGACGGCGTCTACGAAGGCGGCGAAGTGTCGATGTTCTACGACCCGATGATCGCCAAGCTGATCACCTGGGGCAAGACCCGCGACGAGGCGGCCGATCTTCAGGTTGCCGCGCTCGACAGCTTCGAGATCGAGGGCCTGGGCCACAACATCGATTTCGTCTCGGCGATCATGCAGCACCCGCGCTTCCGCTCGGGCGAGCTGACCACCGGCTTCATCGCCGAGGAATATCCCGAGGGCTTCCACGGCGCCGCCGCTTCGGACGAGCTGCGCACCAAGATCGCCGCGGTCGCGGGCTTCGTCGCCACGGCCCGTGCCGACCGCGCGCGCCAGATCGACAACCAGCTCGCGCATCACCTGCCGCCGCCGCACGAGTGGGCGGTCAAGATCGGCGCCAAGACCTTCGCGGTGACCCTGGGTGACGAGGAAGTGACCGTCGACGGCGAAATCGTCGATCTGGTCATGGAATATACCCCCGGCGACAAGCTGATCGCGGCCGAGATCGACGGCGAACCGATCGGCATCAAGATCGAGCCGACGCGCACGGGCCTCAAGGTCACCACGCGCGGTGCGATCCACAAGGTCGAGGTCCTGCCGGCCTCGATCGCGCATCTCGCCGGTCACATGATCGAAAAGATCCCGCCGGATCTCTCGAAGTTCCTCATCTGCCCGATGCCGGGCCTGCTCGTCTCGCTGAGCGTCCAGGAAGGCGACAAGGTCGAAGCCGGCCAGCCGCTCGCCGTGGTCGAGGCGATGAAGATGGAGAACATCCTGCGCGCCGAGAAGTCGGCGACGGTCAAGAAGGTCAACGCCAAGGCCGGCGAGAGCCTGGCCGTGGATGCGATCATCCTCGAGCTGGAATAAGTGCACCTCGACCACGACCCGGCCGCGCCCCCCGCAGAGACGATCGATTTCGCCGATTTCCTGGCGGTCGACGTGCGGGTGGGCACGGTGGTCGCGGCCGAGCCCTTTCCCGAGGCGCGCAAGCCCAGCCTCAAATTGCGCATCGATTTCGGTGCGACGATCGGCGTGAAGAAGAGCTGCGCGCAGATCGCCGCGCTCTACGAAGCCGAGGCGCTGATCGGCCGCCAGGTCGCGGCGGTGGTCAACTTTCCGCCGCGGCAGATCGGCAAGGCGCTGTCCGAGGTGCTGACCCTGGGCTTCGCCGATACCGAAGGCCGCGTCGTGCTGTTCGCGCCCGACCAGGCCGTGCCCAACGGCTCGCGGCTGTTCTGAGGGAATCTCCCGCCGGCGAACGTGGCGCGAGACCACCCTCATCCAAGCTCCACTAGCCGCTGCCGCGGCAAGCTGCGCTATCCTTCTCCCGCCAACGGGAGAAGGGTGCGTTACCTAACCCCTCTCCCGCTGGCGGGAGAGGCAGCGAGACTTGGTGAGCCGGAGGCGAACCTAGTCGCAGCGGTGAGGGTGGCGGGCCCAGTGCTGGCTTTCAGCAATCTTTCGTAACACGACGCGCGGTGCTGGTGGGACTAGAGGGTGCGACATGCTTCCCCTGCGTTCGATCGCCGCCCTCTCGCTCGCCGCCGCGACCCTGGCAGCCGCGCCCGCGCGGGCCGAGACCCGGCACGATGGCCAGGTCTGGCAGCAGACCGTGGCGCAGGGGCCGATCAAGGACGACCTCGTCTATTTCCTCGAACTGCAGCCGCGCTTCGGCAACGATGCGTCGGAGCTCTCGCAGATGATGATCCGCGGCGCGCTCGGCGTGAAGCTCAGCGACAAGGTCAGCGTCTACCAGGGCTATGCCAACGTCCGCACTCGGCCGGCGAACGGGCTGGAGACGCGCGAGCACCGCTCGTTCCAGCAGGTCAACTGGTCGCTCGGCAAGCCGGGCGGCGTCGCACTGTCGTCGCGCACGCGGCTCGAACAGCGCTGGCTGTCGACCGGCGACGACACGGGCTGGCGGGTGCGCCAGATGATCCGCGCGGCGGTTCCCGTGAAGAAGGGCAGCAAGGTGGCGCTGCTCGGCTGGGTCGAGAGCTTCGTCGCGCTCAACGATACCGACTGGGGCGCGCGCAGCGGGCTCGATCGCGTGCGCAGCTTCGCCGGCGTCGAACTGCCGCTGTCGGGCAAGTCGACGGTCGAGACCGGCTATCTCAACCAGTACGTGAAAACGCCGGTCGGGCGCGATCAGATGGATCACATCTTCGCGGTCAACCTGATGCTGCGACCCTGAATACCGAGCCGACTTGTCCGCGTCCCCTGGCTCGTGCCAAGGGGAAGCCATGTCGACAGCCTTCTCCGAAATCCTGGCGGGCGCGGGCGGTGAGCCCGGCCGCCGCACTTACGTCGTTACCGAGGACTGGCACCAGGGGCGTACCGCCTATGGCGGCTTCTCGACCGCGCTAGCCCTGGCCACCGCGATCGAGGCGGGGGAGGATCTACCGCCGCTGCGTTCGGCCCAGGTCTCGATGATCGCGCCGGTGTTCGGCGAAGTCGAGGTGAGGGCGCGGCAGGTTCGGCGCGGGCGCAACGCCACCTGGATGGCCGCCGAAGTCCTGCGAGAGGGCGAAGTCGCCTTCACCGCCAGCTTCGTCTTCATGGGGCCGGTCGCGAGTGCGATTCACGTCAATGACCGGCCGGTGCCTGCGGAACTGATCCCGGTCGATGAGGCCAAGGGCTTCGTCAACGACCGCGGCCCCTCGTTCCTGCGCCACAATTTCGACGTGCGCTTCGCGCTTCCCAGAAATGGCGGCTTGGGCAGCGAGGACAAGCGCCCTGAGATGTGCTGGTGGGTGCGCGCGCGCGATCGTGCGGCGCTCGATCCGATGGTCGAGCTCGTGCTCTGCGCCGACGCCCTGCCGCCGGGCGTGATGTCCTTGCTGACCCCGGCGACACCCGTCTCGACGATGCAATGGCAGGTCAACCTGCTGACCCCGGCGCCCGCAACGCGCGACGGCTGGTGGCTGCTGCGCTCGCGTGCCGACTATGCCGAGGCCGGCTGTTCGAGCCAGCGCATGGCGATCTGGAACGACGCCGGCACGCCGATGCTCGCGGGCATGCAGTCGGTGGCGCTGTTCGGCTGAGGCCTTTCCTACACCGCGTTCAGGTGAGAAGATCGCTCTCGTTCTTTCTCATCGTCCAACCTGCTGATTTTCAGCTCCAATCTGCCCGGTGATGCGACTCACCGGAAAAAATCTCCATGCGCCGCACGCGTGAACTTCGTGAAGTTTGGCTGTCGCTTGCAGACGGCCTCAGGCACCTTACCTTCCCATCATGCCCACGATCTGGACCATCGGCTACGAACAGGCGCGCGTCGACGACGTGACCGCGGCGCTTAACGCGGCCGGGGTCGAGGTGCTTGCCGACATTCGCTACCTGCCGCTGTCGCGCCGGCCGGGCTTCTCGAAGTCGGTGCTGGCCGCGGCGGCGCGGGAAGCCGGGATCGAATATCGCCACATGAAACCGCTCGGCACGCCGGCCGAGGGCAGGGCGGCCGCGCGCCGCGGCGATCATGCGACCTTGTCTCAGGTCTACGCCGGCCAGCTCGAACTGCCCGAGGCGCTGGCCGCCATGGCGCAGCTGCGTGACCTCGCGGGCGAGAAGCGCGTCGCGCTGCTCTGCTACGAACGCGAGGCGCGCGAGTGCCATCGCAGCCTGCTGATCGAGGCGCTGCTCCCTGATTTCGCGGTGGTCGATCTCAAGCCTTAGGCGGCCGCCTCTTTCAGCAGCTTCGGCGCGACCAGCAGCTTGAACACGGTGAAGGCGATCAGGCCGACGCCCGCCGCGCCGATGTGCATCAGCCAGAAGCTCGTCGTCGGCATCGACGAGTACCAACCGCCGACCGTGCCGACGATCTTGTTCGCGGCAAAGAAGGCCAGGTAATAGATGCCGAGCACGGTCGCATTGATCGCCTTGGGGGCGAGGCGCGAGAATAGCGCCAGGCTGACGGGCAGGATGTGCGAGAAGGCGATCGAGTTGAGCAGGTGGAACATCACCGGCCAGAACAGCCCGATCTTGCCGCCGCCCTGCGTCGCTGCGGCCATGAACAGGCAGGCGCCGCCCGCCATCGAGAACAGGCTGCCGATGATCATCTTGGTGAAGTCGTCGGGCTCGCGCCACTTGGTGCTCCACCACTTCCAGAACAGCGCGACGGCGACCAGCATCGAGAAGCTGAAGGTGGCGTCGATCGTGATCATCCAGCTGGTCGGCAGGGTCTGGCCCATGAAGGTCAGCTGGAAGTGCTGGTCGGCCCAGACGAGGTAGGCGTTGAAGATCTGCTGGTTGGTCAGCAGCGACATGGCGAGGATCGGCACGAGCAGGATCACCGCGAGCAGGCGCAGCCAGTCGTTGCCCTGCATCTTCGCGCGCTCGGCCTTCGTCGCTCCCTTTGCGGGGCGGTTGTCGGCAGGGAGCCAGGGCGCGGCTGCGAGGTAGACCAGCAGGCCGATCACCATGACCACGCCAGCGGCGCCGAAGCCCCAGTGCCAGCCGAGCTTCTCGCCCAGGGTGCCCGAGACCAGTGGCGCGGCGATGACGCTGACGTTGATCGCGATGTAGAAGATCTGGAAGGCCATCGCGCGGCGCAGGTCGCTCTCCGAATAGAGCTCGCCCACCTGGCTGGCGATGTTGCCCTTGAACAGGCCGACGCCGACCACCAGCGCCAGCAGCGCGAAGAGGAACGATCCCTCGAAGGCCATGAGGAAATGGCCGAGCGCCATGACAAGACCCCCGAGGATCAGCGTGCTGCGCCGGCCGAGCCAGCGGTCGGCGATCACGCCGCCGAGGATCGGGGTCAGGTAGACCAGCGCGGTGTAGTCGCCGAACAGGGCCGAAGCGAGCGGCTGCCCCTCGAGCCCGGTGTAGTAGTTGGCGCGCAGCCAATCGAGCCCAATCACGCCGCCGATATGTTCGGGCAGCAGCAGGTACTTGACCATGTAGAGCACGAGCAAGGTCTGCATCGAATAGTACGAGAACCGCTCGCAGCCCTCGACGAAAGCGAGATAGCCGAGGCCCTTGGGATGGCCGAGGAAGGCGGTGTCGTGGGGGGAGGGAACGTCGAGTTCGGGGGTGGCTTCGGCCGCGGTCATGCGCTCTCCGGTTATAGGCTTACAGCGCTGTTAGCAGCGTGGACGCGCAGGGCAACCGAATCCGCCGTCGCGCGGGACGCTCGCTCTGTCGGCGCCCGGGAACCGCCCGCCCGAATCCGGCGTTGGCCATCGACACGCGGGACTCAACAGGCGGGACTCGGGGGGCAACCTTTTGGGAGAACTGCCGTGGACTATGCCCAGCCTGTCATTCTCGTGGTCGACGACGAGCCGCTGACACGGCTCTACGAATGCGACGTCGCCGAAGAGGCGGGTTACCTGACTGTCGGAGCGTTCAACGCCGAGGATGCGATCCTGGAACTGGAAGGGCCAACCGCATTCCAGGTCGTGCTCACCGACGTCGAGATGCCGGACGGACCCGACGGCTTCGCGCTGGCCAGGACCGTGCAGGAACGCTGGCCCGAAGTGCAGGTCGTGATCACCTCGGGCGAGCCCGACTATGCCGATCAGGCCGAGCGATCGGATCTCGTCTTCGTACCCAAGCCGTTCACACCAGATCAGCTCGCGGCGGTGCTTCGGCCCAAGAACGCGACCTAGGCCAGCCGCCACTGGCCGGGCTCGATACCGTCGAGCGACCAGTCGCCGATCCGCCAGCGCACGAGCCGCAGGGTAGGGTGCCCGATCGCTGCGGTCATTCGCCGGACCTGGCGATTGCGGCCCTCGCGGATCGTCAGGCTTATCCAGGTATCGGGCACGGTCTTGCGGAAACGGACGGGCGGATCACGCGGCCAGAGCTCGGGATCGGCGATACGCTCGACCTCGGCCGGCCGGGTCGGGCCGTCCTTGAGCGACACGCCGCGGCGCAGCTGGTCGAGCGCGGTTTCCTCGGGATCGCCCTCGATCTGGACCAGATAGGTCTTGGCCGTCTTGAATCGCGGATCCGAGATGCGCGCCTGGAGGCGTCCGTCGTCGGTCAGCAGCAGCAGGCCTTCGCTGTCGAGATCGAGCCGTCCCGCCGGATAGACGCCGGGCAGGTCGATGAAATCGGACAAGGTCGGCCGCGGCGTCGGCGAGCGGCTGTCGCTGAACTGGCAGAGCACGCCGTAAGGCTTGTTGAACAGGACCAGTCGCGACATGGTCGGCCTTTGCCACGTCGTGGCGACCAGACCAAGAGGGGCAAATGCCGTCGCGCTTGAAGGTGTTCTTCGACGGTGGTTGCCGGCCCAATCCCGGCGCGATCGAGGTCGCGGTGGTTGCCGGGGGACGTGTCCATCTGCGCACCGATCTGGGCGAGGGCACCAACCAGGACGCCGAATGGCTGGCGCTGATCGAAGCGCTGCGCGTGGCTCAGGCGATGGGGGCGGCGGACTTCGTGCTGCTCGGTGATGCGGCTTCGGTGATCGGGCCCGCCACGGGCGCGGTGAAATGCCGAGGCGCCGCGGCCGGACATCTTCAGGTTCTGCGCGAGCTTGCGGGCGAAGCCGGTCTGCCGCCGATCCGCTACGTCAAGCGCTCGCAGAACCTCGCGGGGATCGCCCTGGCCAGGCTGCATCCCCGCTGAATTAGGCCCGCTAAGGCGGGGCGGCCCGTCAACCGCCCCGACGGGTTCTCACCACTTGTAGCGCAGCGAACCGACCACGGTGCGCGAGGCGCCGAAGTAGCACGAGTTGCTGAACGGACAGGCCGAGATGTGGTTCTTGTCGAACAGGTTCTGCGCGTTGACCGCCAGGCTCAGGCCTTCGAGCGAAGGCGCGGCGCGGCCGAGGTCGTAGCCGATCATCGCGTCGAACAGGGTGAAGGCCTTGGTCTTGAACATCTCGAAGGTCGTTACGCTGTTGACCACCTTGTAGCTGGTCGAGCCCCAGGACCCGTCGACGTAGCGGAAGCCCGCGCCGAGCTTGAGCCCCGCGAGCCCACCCTGGCGATCCTTGTTCGCGCCGAAGTCATAGGAGAGGAACGCCGAGGCCTGCCACTTCGGCACGCCGAGCGCCGGCGTGCCCGTGGTCGACGGCGTGCCCGAGGTGCCCAGGCGCGTGAGGGTCGGGGCGGTCGCGGGCACCGCGGGCGTGCCCTGGGTGATCACGGCATCGGTGTAGGAGCCCGCGAAGATCACGTCGAAGCCCGGCGTGATCTCGCCGCGGCCCTCGAGCTCGACGCCGCGCACGCGGGTCTCGCCGATCTGCACCTGCGAGTTGGTCGGGCGGCCACCGGTGCCGGCCAGCGGATCGCCGACGGGCACGTTCTGGCGCTTGAGGTCGTAGACCGACAGCGTGAACAGCGCCGGCACGCCCTGCGGCTGGAACTTGAGGCCGGCTTCCCACATCTTGCCCGTGGTCGGCACGAACAGGTTGCCCAGGTAGTCGGTGCCCGCCTGCGGCTCGAAGCTCTCCGAATAGGAGACATAGGGCGAGAGGCCGAAGGCGAACTCGTAGAGTGCACCCAGGCGCATCGTGAACGCGGTCTGCGACAGCGGCGTGACGGTGTTCGGCGTGGTTTTCTTGTTGATCGTGCGCTGCTCGAACCAGTCCCAGCGGCCGCTGGCGATCAGGTTGAGGCGGCCCAGCTTCATCTGGTCCTGCACGTAGACGCCCGTCTGATCGCGCTTGCTGATCGTGTTGACATAGGCGGCCGAGAGCTGGGTCAGATCGTAAGCCGGGATCGTGCGGCCATAGACCGGCGCGAACAGGTTGAGGTTGGGGATTGAGGTCAGCGGGTTCGTCGTCTGGCCGGTGTTGAACTGCTGGAAGTTCTCACCGGTGATGCGCAGGTAGTCGATGCCGACCAGAACGTCGTGTTCGATACCGAAAGTGGCGAACTTGGCGTTGAGGTTGTTGTCGATCGTCAGCGTGTCGAAATCCTCGTCGGCACCGCCGCCGCCGCGCAGGATGTTCGCGTAGTCGGTGTTGATGTTGAGGCCGGTGCCCGTCGTGAGGAAGCCGCCGACGTAGATCTGGCGGTAGTTGAGCTTGTTGTTCTGGAACCGGAAATTGGTGCGCCAGGCCAGATGCTCGTTGAACTCGTGGCGGAAGAAGGCGGCGACGGACTTGGCCTTGTGGTCGTAGACCTCGTAGCCGGGTTCGCCGGTGTTGATGTGGCGTTCGATCTGGCCGGCGGGGCTGGGCAGGACCGTGCCATAGGCCGGCACGCCCGAATAGCCGCCGCCCGAGGGTGCGTGCTGATAGGCGGCGATCACGGTGATGCTGGTCTGATCGTCGGGGACGAAGGCGATCGAGGGGCTGACGTGCCAGCGCTCGCTGAAGGTCTGCTTGGTGAAGCCATCGCCCTTCTGCCAGCCGCCGACCAGGCGCACGCGCCACTTGGCGTCGGCGTCGAGCGGCTGGTTGACGTCGCCCACGGCGCGGAAGAAGTCGTAGTTGCCCGCCTGCGCCTCGAAGCTGCCCGACGCCTCGGCCTCGGGCTTCTTGCTGGTGATGTTGATCAGGCCGCCCGGCGTGCCGTTGCCGTAGAGCACCGACGCCGGGCCCTTCATGATGTCGATCTGGGCGATGCGGTTGAAGTCGGTCTGCGGCGTCGAATAAGGCCCCGCGATCGAGCGCATGCCGTCGACGAAGATGCCAGGCGCGAAGCCGCGGAGGACCATCTGGTCGTAGCGGGTGACGGTGCCGCCGCGCTGGTTGACCGCGACGCCGGCGACATAGCCGAGCGCCTGGTTGAGCGAGATCGCGTTGCGACGTTCGAGCTCTTCGGAATCGATCACGGTGATCGTCTGCGCGGTCTCGATCAGCGGCGTCGAGGTTTTGGTGCCCGAGGCGACTTCGGCGGCGCGCAGACCGGTGACGACGATCTGCTCGTCGCTGGTCTCGGCCTCGGCAGCATGGGCGGTCGAACCCGTCGCGAGCAGCGCGGCCGCGAAAGCGGCGCGGGACAGATCAAGACGCCAGCTCGTGGTCGAACGGCGCCGCTGCACGGCGGGAAGATTGATCATCGATTGCCCTCATCTTCTGTAATGCGATTGATTCGCATTCGCGCTTAGAGGGCGAGGTCCGGCGAAGCAAGATGCGCTAGCGTCTGGATTCAGCGAGTCGCTGTAATCCAACCAAGATTTGAGGTCCTGAAAGCGGGCGCTCAGCGCCGCAGTTCTTCCTCGAGGAAGACGGCGACGTCGTCGAGCGCGACGTCCTTCGCGAGGAAGGTCTCGCCGATCCCCTTCATCAGCAGGAAGGGCAGGGTGCCAGCGTCCATCTTCTTGTCGTGGAGCATGTGCGCGACGAGATCGCGGCCGTCACAGTCGAGGCGGAGTTGGGCGATCTCGCTCTTCATGCCGACCTCGGCAAAGTGACGCGCGACGTGATCGGCGCTCGCGCGCGGCATCAGTCCGCGCCGGGCAGAGTAGCGCGCAGCCAGGACCATGCCGAGCGCCACGGCCTCGCCGTGCAGCAGCAGATCGGAGAAATGCGTCTCGGCTTCGAGGGCGTGGCCGAAGGTGTGACCGAGATTGAGCAGGGCGCGCAGTCCCTTGGTCTCGAACTCATCCTCCTGGACGATCTTCGCCTTGGCCGCGACGCTATAGGCGACGGCATATTCGCGCAGCGCCGCATCGCCGGCGAGCATGGCCGCACCGTTGCCGTCGCACCAGGCGAAGAAATCGGGATCGCTGATCAGCCCGTATTTGACGACTTCGGCATAGCCGGCGCGCAACTCGCGCTCGGGCAAGGTGTCGAGCACGGCGAGGTCGGCGAGCACGAGCGAGGGCTGGTGGAAGGCGCCGACCAGGTTCTTGCCCGCGGGGGTGTTGATCGCGGTCTTGCCGCCGACCGAGGAATCGACCTGTGCCAGCAAGCTCGTGGGCAGCTGGATGAAATGGCAGCCGCGCTTGAGGATCGAGGCGGCAAAGCCGGTGAGATCGCCGATCACGCCGCCGCCGAGCGCCAGGATGTGGTCGCCGCGCTCGACCTCGCCTTCGAGCAGCCAGTCGACTGTGGCGGACAACTGATCCCAGGACTTGGTCGCTTCGCCCGCGGGCAGGATACGCCAGTGCGGTTCGTGGCCGTTGTCGGTCAGCGCGCCGTCGATCACCGCGCCCCAGGCGGCATGGACATTGGCGTCGGTGACGATCGGCACGCGCCGCTTGCGCAGCTTGCCGCGGCAGTTGTCGACGAGTTCGGCCAGAAGGCCCGCACCGACGCGGACTTCGTAGGGACGTCCGGCGATGTCGACTGGGATTACAGCCATTGTCCGATCCCCTGCAAAACCTTGGCGATGGTGCGGCCGTGCGGGCCGCTGCCGCTGACGACGTGGATCGGCGCCTGGGCATAGGCTTCGCGGCGTTCGTCGCGCAGCCGGCTGAGCGTCTCGCGCGGGTCGCCCTGCTGGAGCAGCGGGCGGTTGTCCTTACGCGCGGTGCGTTCGAGCAAGGTGTCAATGTCGCTGTCGAGCCAGACCGCGATTGCGCGCTCGAGGATCAGGCTGCGCGTCTCGGGATTGACGAAGGCGCCGCCGCCCGTGGCGATGATCCGCTTGGCACCCGCACCGTTGTCGCCGTCCTGCTGGATCAGCCGGGCGATGACGCGACGTTCGCCGTCGCGGAAATAGGCTTCGCCGTGGGTGGCGAAGATCTCGGGAATGGACATCTGCGCGGCGCGCTCGATCTCGTCGTCGGCATCGACGAAAGGCCAGTGGAACAGGGAGGCGAGGCGCTTGCCGACGCTCGACTTGCCCACGCCCATCATGCCGACGAGCACGACCGGCCGGTCGATGCGGCGCGCCATGGCCTCGATCTCCCCCGTGGAGAGCTGGGAATCTTCAACGTCCATTGCAGGCCCGCCTATAGTTGCGCTACTCGGCAGCGCAAGCTCGGCCCCAATGCGATGGGTGTCGACTTGGTCTAGCGAAGGTGTGCGAGTGACGGTGACGATGGGCAAGGGCAGGCTGCTGATCGGCGTCGCCGCAATCGTGCTTATGGTTCTCGCCTATGCCTGGATCGACGGCGGCCGCGAGCCGCTGCGCCCGATTTCGCAGTCCGTACCCGTGCCGGAGATCGTGAAGTGAAGCCGCTGCATCTCCTGCTTGGAACCGCTCTCGCGCTGACCTCGGGCTGGGCACTGGCGCAGAAGGCACCTGAATCGCTGCTGCCGCCGGGCTTCGACGAACCCGCGCCCAAGGCGCAGACCCCGCGGACAGAGCCCGCACGCACTCAGGCGCCGCGCCCGTCGATGAACACGGCGAGCGCGCCGGCAGCGGCGGCCAGTCAGGCCAGCACTTCGACCGCCGTCGTACAACCGATCCCCGTCGATACCGCACCGCGGGTCTCCTCGGCCGCCGTGGCTGCGGCATCGGTCAAGCTGCCCTCGCTCGAAGAGCTCGAGCGCATGACGCCCGAACAGCTCGAAGAAGCACTCGATCTTCGCCCCAAGTCCGACATTCCCGCGGCTGCGCGCCGGTCGATGGAGCAGGTCGGCCTGCTCGATCAGCGCGAAGGCGGCCTGTCGCCGACCTCGCTCGCCGGCCAGAATGCCTCGCTGGTCCGCGCCGCACTTGCCGGCAACAAGGGACGTCTGGTCTCGCGCTGGGGACATATCCTGCTGCGCCGCGCGCTGGCCTCGCGGCTCGACGCGCCGGCGCAGATGAATCCCGCCGATTTCGCCGCGTTGCGCGCCGCATTGCTCGTGCGGATGGGCGAGGGCGATGCCGCGCGCGCGCTGGTTCAGGATGTCGACACGGGCAACTATACCCCCGATCTCAGCCGCGCGGCCTTCGACGCCTATGTCGCGACGGCCGATTTCACCGGCTTTTGTCCCGTGCTGGCCTTGCAGGGCGCGGCGGGCGGCGACGCTCACTGGGAAATGGCCAAGGCGATCTGCACGGTGTTTCAGGGTGATGGCACGGCCGGTCTGAACCAGCTCGATCGCGAGCTGAACCGGGGCCAGCAACCGCGCATCGACGTTCTGCTCGCACAGAAATACGCGGGCGCCGCCGGGCGCGCGCGTCGTGCGGTGACGATCGAATGGGACAAGGTCGAGGACATGACGCCGTGGCGCTATGGCCTGGCCATCGCCGTCGGGCTGACGCCGCCCGCACCGCTGATGCGCGGCGCCGACGTGCGCTACGACTATGTCACCGCGACCGCGCCGATGGTCGGCCTGCCGGCGCGTGCGGCGGCGGCAGATCGCGCGGGTGCCGCGGGCATCCTGTCGAGCCAGGCAATGGTCGATCTCTACGGCCAGATTTATGCGGCCGACGACATCACCGGCGAATGGTCCGAGCGCGCTTCGCTGCTGCGTGACGCCTATGTCGCCGCCGAACCGAGCGCGCGACTCGGCGCGATGGAACAGCTGTGGAGCGGTACGGGCGATGCCGAGCAGCGCTATGCGCGCCAGGTATTGACCGCCTATGCCGCGGCGCGGCTGCCGGTGGGGCCCGACACGGCCGGCAAGGCCTCCGATCTCGTCGCCTCGATGCTCGCGGCCGGGCTCGACGCCAATGCCCTGCGCTGGTCGAACGAGGCCGAACTCGGCAGCGAGGCCTGGGCTCTGCTCGTCCTCGCTGCGCCCTCGCGTTCGCAGCCCGTCTCGTCGGGATCGATCGAGACCTTCCGCGACGGCGACGACAGCGAGAAGACGCGCAAGTCCGCATTCCTCGTCGCCGGTCTGGCCGGGCTCGGCCGGATCACGCCCGACGTCGCGAAGAATCTCGCCGAGGGCATGGAATTCGATCTCGCGCGCCAGACGCGCTGGAGCCGGCTGATCGATCAGGCGGCCGCAGTCGACAACGCGACCCTGGTGGCGCTGCTCGCCGGTGTCGGCATGCAGGGCGACAGCTGGGCGAAGATGACGCCGCTGCACCTCTTGCACATCGTTTCCGCGCTCAACCGCGTCGGCCTTGATGCCGAGGCGCGCATGATCGCCGCCGAGGCCGTCGCTCGGGCGTGACCGCGGGCGGCTCCGCGCGGCCCGTCGATGCGTTTCTCGCGATGCTCGCCGCCGAACGCGGCGCGGCTGCGAATACCCTGCTTGCCTATCGTCGCGATCTCGAGGCGGCGGAGGAAGCGCTAGGGGACCTCGTTCGCGCTGACGGCGCAGCGCTGGCGGGGCTGGGCAAGGACTGGGCCGATCTCGCGCCCGCCAGCCTGGCCCGCCGTTGCTCGGCGCTGCGCCAGTTCTACGGCTTCCTGATTGATGAAGGCCTGCGTGATGACGATCCGTCGCCCGCATTGCCGCGCCCCGCGACACGCCGGCCGTTACCGCGCCTGCTGTCGCACGGCGAGATCGAATCGCTGTTCGGTCGGGCCGAGGAAGAGGCCGCGTCCGATCGGCCCGAGGCGGTGCGGCTGCTCGTCCTGCTCGAACTGCTCTACGGCTCGGGTCTGCGCGCCAGCGAACTCGTTGCCCTGCCGCTGGCCTCGGTGCCGCGCGACGCGCCGTTCCTGACGGTCACGGGCAAAGGTGGGCAGCAGCGGATGGTGCCGGTAAGCGGCCGTGCCCGTGCGGCGTTGTCGCGCTGGCTGGTGCTGCGACCGGGCGGCGGGCGGCAGCTCTTTCCCTCGCGCGGTGCGCAAGGGCATCTCACACGCATCCGTCTGTTCCAGCTCTTGCGCGATCTGGCCACGCGTGCGGGAATCGATTCGGCCAAGATTTCGCCGCACGTCCTGCGTCATGCCTTCGCGACGCATCTGCTCGAGGGCGGGGCCGATCTTCGCGTGTTGCAGACCTTGTTGGGTCATGCCGACATCAGCACGACGCAGATCTACACGCATGTCGACAGTGCGCGTCTCGTTCAGCTGGTGAATGCGCGCCATCCGCTGGCACAGCGAGGCGGATAGCAGCGAATCGCGTGCAGGTTCGCTGCATGGCCGGACGGCGCGCATCGCTCAGGCATGCAAAAAGGACGGCAGGTCGCCCCGCCGTCCCCGTGAACTCGTATTCGAACGCGGCTTAGGCCGTGTTGCCCTTCTGGATGCCCACCGACGTCTTTCCGAAGGTAGTCTTGAGCTGGCTGCCGAGGCCCTGCATCGCCGAGATCGAAGCGACAGCGATCAGCGCGGCGATCAGGCCGTATTCGATGGCGGTCGCAGCCTTTTCGTTGCGAACCACCTTCTTGATGAAATTCATGAGGCTTCCCTGGTAAATCCCGATAAATCAAATACATAAGGGATTTTGCCTAACAAATGGCTAATCTCGCGATGCGGGGTTTCGCTTGGACAAGCAAAAAGGGGCGGCAAGTTGCCTTGCCGCCCCTTCGAATTTGCTTTGCAGCGCGGCTTAAGCCGAGTTGCCCTGCTGGATGCCAGCCGACGTCTTGCCGAACGTGGTCTTGAGCTGGCTGCCCAGGCCCTGCATGGCCGAGATCGCGGCGACGGCGATCAGAGCGGCGATCAGGCCGTATTCGATGGCGGTCGCACCCTTTTCGTTGCGGACCAGCTTCTTGATGAACTTCATGGAAAGTCTCCTGGCTTGCAGTCTTCGATTACCCCATCCGTGCGCGTAAGCTCCGGACTGTCACTGGGTAGTTTCAAACGATTGATAATTACTTAACTCGCCTTCATCGCGTCGACGCTTCGGGTAGAAACCTTGCCCCACACACCGCCGCTTTCGCCGGCCATGCCGCGAAGGGTGCCCATGATTGCCAAGACGATCAGGGCGGCAATCAGGCCATATTCGATCGCCGTCGCACCGCGCGTTTCCCCGAGCAATGTTCTCAGAAATGACAGCATGTCTCGGTTACCCCTGGCTTTTCGCCGATCCTTGCGGGTTGTCGCGGGGCAGGGTTAAGATTTGCTTTAGGAGGCGCTCGCTTTTGAAAAATTTTTCGACACCCGTGCTCGTCGTTGCGGTGGCTCTGGTCGATGGCGTGGGGCGAATCCTGCTGCAGCAGCGCCGACGCGGAAGCGAGCATGGCGGGCTCTGGGAATTTCCGGGCGGCAAGGTCGAGCCTGGAGAAAGCCCGCAGACTGCTGCCGTGCGCGAGATCGAGGAGGAACTCGGCCTAAGGCTCGACGTAGCGCGTCTCGAACCCGTCAGCTTCGCGAGCGACGTCGATGTCCCCGAACCGCCGCGCCGCCCCTATGTAATCCTTCTTTACACTTGCCACGCCTGGGAAGGCGAAGCCGAGTGCCGTGACGGGGAAGCGATCGCCTGGTTTCGGGGCGAGGAGATCGCCGGACTGCCCATGCCACCGCTCGATTATCCGCTTGCCGAGGCACTTCTGGAAAAAAACGAAAATAGCCGCTTGCCAACCCTGGAACTCCCCCCTAGTGGGGGCCTCCCAACGCGCCCGTAGCTCAGCTGGATAGAGCATCAGACTACGAATCTGAGGGTCGGACGTTCGAATCGTTCCGGGCGCGCCAAGAGTTTCCATGCCGTCCTTCGCCTCGTGCGGAGGGCGGCATTCTCTTATGGTCCGCGCGCCGGCTGTCGAGGCCGGGCTTCTGTTCGGAAGCCTCGAGGGTGCAAGCTAGATTGCAGCATAGGTTATCGCGACGCACGGTGAAATCGGCATGGTCGCCGCATCGTCCGGGTCGCTCCTGGAGTCGATCGCCGCCGAAGATTGCCGTCGGTTCTGCCGAGCGTCGGCGATCTTCGGCTAGATCGGTTGGGGGAGCCAGGCCGCGTTGCGTAGGAGCCTGCGCTGCGGAAAGCCGGCTTGTTTCCGCAACTCGTCGAGATTGAGCAGGTCGATGCGCTTGTGCTCGCGGTGGATCAGTCCCTGCTGCTCGAGGCGGCTGAAGGTGCGGCTGACGTGAACCGCGTGAAGGCCAAGGACGTCGGCGATCTGATCGAGCGTGAGCGGCAGTTCGAAGGACAGCGGCCAGTCGGGATCGAGCAGGCACAGACGATCGTATATATGCAGGAGGAACGCGGACAGGCGCTGGGCGCCACGGCGGCGCCCGACCGACATCAGACGTTCCATCAGGATGATGCGCTCTTCCTGGGCCAGTAGGAACATGATCATCGCCAGGCGGGGAAACTCGCGGAACAGGCGGGCGATCGCTTCGGGGACGATTCTGCTGATAGTCACGTCGGTCAGCGCGGTCAGCGTATCGGCCGCGGCGGTATAACCCATGCTTGGTGCGCCCATGAGGTCGCCCGGAAGGTGCACCTTGACGACCTGGCGGCTGCCGTCGTCGAACGAACCGCTGCTCACCACCCAGCCGCTGTGCAGCATGAACACGTCGGGTTGATCGCCCTCATGGCGGATCACCTTGTCGCGCGAATAGGTGACTACATCGGCACCGAGGTGCCCCAAGGCATTCAGTTCGGCCTCGGTCAGGTCGGCGAATGCAACAAAACGGTTTGGGGAAGGTGCGTGACGATGCGAAAAAGGTCTTACATTGGTCGTCACGGGGCCTCGCACGAATAACATGCGGATTTGGCCAGAAATTTTCGGCAGCGCTTTAATCTATGTTATGTGCGGCAAGAACACTTCGGCACCGTGGCTTTCTTGGTGCGGTTTTCAGCGTTCTCTATGGATCGGACCGCGCGGGAGCCAGAACCTGACTCCCGCGCGGGCTATATTGTCGGGGCCCGGTTCTTCGGGCGATCCGCATCAGGCCAGCTTGAGCCGCTTGTAGCTTTCATCGTTCGGATAGCGCCCGCCGGGTTCGATCATGATGCCGAGCATACCCTGCGACCAGTCGGCCGAATCGGAATAGTGGCGGAACCAGTCGGTCACGACGAGGCGCCTCATGATCCGCCATTCGTCGCCGCGCTTTTCAAAATTGTCGACATAGCGGCCGGCGCCGATCACGTCGTTCTTCTGGCCGTCGGGCGTATTGATGCGGTGGAAGCCGTAGAAGTACGATTCCACGTCGGCCTTGTCTCCGTTGATCGCCATCAGCACGTTCGAGATGAAGTGCTGCGCCTGGTCCATCGAGCCCATCACCGGGAACGCCCAGGCGATGAATTCCTCGGCATTGCCTTCGAAGCCCATGTGCTCGTCGACGCAGTCGGGCCAATAGGCGCTGCGCAGCATGTCGGCGTCGAGCCGATCGACCCCGCGCGAATAGCGATAGAGGCATTCCTTGATCGCCTCGCGATCGGCGAGCTCGTTGAGGATCTGGCTGGTCGGCGTGGTCATTCCGGTCTCTCCCGCGGGCTCGTGGCCATGTCCCGCGAGAATTCCCCGCCATGTGCCGGATGACAAGTGCCGACCCGTGCCCCATCTTGACTGTAGATGACGGGTGAGGCTGTGCCTGTCGGCCAATGGGATTCTCGATGGGCGGTAAGGAAGACGAGCAGGGATCGGCGAGTCCGTCGGTCTGGCGCTATGCGAAAGCCTCGCGTGCGCACGTCGTCATCGACGCGGCCGACTATTTCGAGCTGATCCAGGAAGCGATGCTCCAGGCGCAGCAGCGGATCTTCCTGATCGGTTGGGATTTCGATTCGCGCGTCCGGCTGGGGCCGGGGCGTCGCTGGTGGAACTTGCCACGGCGCGAGAGCTTTCCGGCGCGTGTCGGCGCCTTCATGGTCTGGTTGGCCAAGCGGCGTTCTAAGCTGCAGATCAAGCTGCTCGAGTGGAATTTCGGCGCGCTCAAGTTCCTTCTGCGCGGGACGATGATCATCGACGTCGTGCGGTTCTTTCTCAACCGCTCGATCGATCTCAAGCTCGATTCGGCGCATCCGATCGGCTGCAGCCATCATCAGAAGATCGCGGTGATCGACGATCGCTTCGCCGTCTGCGGCGGCATCGACGTGACCTCCGATCGCTGGGATACACGCGCGCATCTGCACGAGGATTTCCGCCGTCGCCGGCCGAACGGCAGGCTCTACGGTCCCTGGCACGACATCACGATGATGCTCGAGGGTGAGGTCGCGGGCGCGCTCGGCGAACTCGGCCGCGAACGCTGGCAAATCGCCGGCGGTGGTGAGATGCAGCCATGCGAACCGCAGGATGAAAGCCCCTGGCCGGCCGGTCTGGCCGCCGAATTCACCGATGTCGAAGTGGGCATCGCGCGCACCCGCGCGGCCTACAGCGGCTGCCCGGAAGTGCGCGAGATCGAGGAACTGTTCGTCGAGCAGATCGGCCGGGCCAAACGCTTCATCTACGCTGAAAGCCAGTACTTCGCCTCACGTCGGATCGCCGAAGCGATCGCGCAGCGCGTCGCCGAGCCCGATCCGCCGGAGATCGTCCTGATCAACCCGGCCACTGCGCACGGCTGGCTCGAACAGCAAGCGATGGACACCGCCCGCGTGCGCCTGCTCCACGCGATCGGCGAGAAGGACCACCAGCGTCGCTTTCGCGTCTTCGTGCCGCTGACCTCGGGGGATGCGCAAATCTACGTCCATGCCAAGCTGCTGATCGTCGACGACGAGATCGTTCGCGTCGGTTCGGCCAACATGAACAACCGTTCGATGGGCCTCGACAGCGAATGCGACGTGTTCATCGACGCGGCGCGGCCGGGCAACGGTCATATCGGCCCGACGATCAAGGCCCTGCGCTACTCTTTGCTGGCCGAGCATTGCGGCGTGACCGTCGACGACCTCACCACCGCGATAGAACGGCACGGCTCGATGACGGCGGCGATCGAATCGCTCCCGCGCGAAGGCAAGCGTCTGGAACCCTTTGCCTTGCGTCCGCTTACGGAAGCTGAAAAGACGATCGCCGACAGCGCTCTGCTCGATCCCGAGCGACCCGAAGAAATGTTCGAACCGGTCGGCGAGAAGCGCGGATTGTTCCGGCGGGGCGGTTTCCTGCGGCGCCCGCGGTAAGAGATTGAGTGCGGTAAGGTTAGGAAAGACGATCGATGAGCAAGCACGATGATCACCACCATCACGACGGCGACGACGGTCCGCTGAGCAAGCTGCCCGTGCCCGATGACGTGCAGGAGGCGATCCGCACCCTGATCCGCTGGTCGGGCGACGATCCGACGCGCGAAGGCCTGATCGACACGCCGTCGCGCGTGGCGCGCGCCTGGAAGGAATATTGCCAGGGCTATGCCGAGGATCCCGGCGTGCACCTGGCCAAGGTGTTCCACGAGGTCGGCGGCTACGAGGAGATCGTGCTGCTCAAGGACATTCCGTTCCAGTCGCACTGCGAGCACCACATGGCGCCGATCATCGGCAAGGCCTCGATCGCCTATCTGCCGCGCAGCCACGTCGTCGGCATCTCGAAGCTCGCGCGCGTGCTGCATGGCTTCGCGCAGCGGCTGCAGATCCAGGAACGCCTGACCGCCGAGGTGGCGCAGTGCATCTGGGATCACCTCAAGCCGCAGGGCGTGGCCGTGGTGATCGAGGCGCAGCACGGCTGCATGACCGGGCGCGGCGTGCGCACGCCGGGCGTGGCGATGATCACCAGCCGCCTGATGGGCGTGTTCCTCGAGGACCAGTCGAGCCGCAAGGAAGTGTTGAGCCTGATGGGCTACTGATCCGCGCGCGGGGGAGGCGGCATCTTGAACGAAGCGGGGCAGGGCGCGATCGAGCCGGCGCGCGGCGTGGTCGCGGCCTGGCTGCTCGCCATCGCCCCCGCGGCGATGCTGGCCGTGCTGCTGCTGAACCCGGTCTGGGACGTCGACATCTTCTGGCAGCTCAAGCTGGGCGAACTGATCCTGGCGAGGGGCGGGCCTGTGATGCAGGAGCCGTTCTCGGCCACGCACTTCGGCCAGCCCATGCCGACCTTCGCCTGGTTGGGGCAGGCGGTGATGGCGCAGGTTCGGCTGACGACCGGGTGGACCGGGCTGCGAATCTTCGACGCGCTGTGCTGGCTGGGCGGGTTTCTGCTCGTTGCCGCGGCCTGTCGCCGGCGAAGCGGTTCCGCTGGCGCGGTGCTGCTCGCGCTGGCGATCGCCTTTTTTGCCGTACTGCCTCTGGCGAGCATTCGCCCGCAGAGTTTTGCCGTCCTGTGCTTCGGTGCCTTGCTGGCCTCGCTGCGGACCGGGTTCAAGCCCTGGGGCATGACCGTTCTGGCCGTGCCGCTGTTCCTGGTGTGGCAGAACCTCCATCCCTCGGTCAGCATTGCCGCCGTCACCTTGGCGACCGTCGCTGCGATTGGCTGGTGGCGTTGCCTGAGGAGCGGGGAGGCGGCGCCCTGGGAGCTGACGGTTCTGGCGTTGCTAGCCGGCCTCGCCATGTTCGCGACACCCGATGGCTGGCATATCCTGGGCGCTTCCGCAGCCAATGCAGCGGCCAGCGCGGCGATGAACGTCAACGAATGGCTGCCGCTATGGCATCCGATGAACCGCTTCGGGGCTGTTCACCTGCTGCTGATCGCGGTGATGGCGACCTGGATCGTGCTGCGCAATCCGCAGCGCACCGAGGCAGGCGAACTGGCGGTCGCGATCGTCTTTTTCGGCATGACGCTGTTCGCCTCGCGCTTCGCGCTGTTCTGGGCGGTGACCCTGATTCCGGTGATCGCGCGTGCCGTGCCGCCGCCCGCGGCCGAGCGGCGGACGCCGGCCTGGCTGTCACCGCTGGCGCTGATCGCGGTAGCCGCCATCGTGCCTATCCTGCGCCCCACGCATTTCGACGAAAAGATCCCACTCGCCGCGATCGAGAAACTGCGCACTAGCCGTGTCAAAGGGACGATCTTCGCCCACTTTCCCTGGGGCGGCCCGGCGATCGACGTCGGCTCGCCTGAATGGCGTGTGGCCTATGACGGACGCTACTATCGCTACACCCCGGAAGAGTGGGCGCGCTATCGTGCGATCGGGGACGGGGCCGTGGGGCTGGACGAGGTCGAACGGCTCTATCGTCCGGCGGGTTTCGTGCTCAGTCCGGAGTGGAATGGCAGGTTGATCACCGAACTGCGCGCGCAGCCGCAGCGCTGGCGTTTGCTGTCTGCCGATCGCGTCGCCGTGGTCTTCCAACGCAAATCGGGCGCGACACCCTAAGGTATCGCGCCCGACCGTGTTGCTTGGAGCGAAAGGCTCAGAGCTGCTCGAGCAGGTGCTCGGCCGAGCTGACCTTGAATTCGCCGGCAGCTTCGACGTTGACCTGCTCGACGACGCCGTCGTTGACGAGCAGCGAGAAGCGCTGGCCGCGGTGGCCGAGCCCGCCGCCGGTCAGGTCGAGCGGCAGACCGAGCGCGTTCGCGAATTCGCCGTTGCCGTCAGCCAGCATGGTGACGTCCGACGAACCGTCGGCGCGGTTCCAGGCGCCCATCACGAAGGCGTCGTTGACCGCGGTGCAGACGATCTCGTCCACGCCCTTGGCCTTGAGCTCGCCGGCCTTCTCGACGTAGCCCGGCAGGTGCTTGGCCGAGCAGGTCGGCGTGAACGCACCGGGGACCGAGAACAGCGCGACGCGCTTGCCCTTGAAATAGTCGCCGGTCTGCACGTCTTCGGGGCCGTTCTCGCCGGCCTTCTTGAGCTTCACGTCGGGCAGCTTGTCGCCAACGGCAATGGTCATCGCATCATCCTTCCTAATGGGAATCGGTCAAAGGGAATGGGTCGCGGGAGATATAGGCCAAGCCTGCGGTGCGACAACGGCGGGAGATGCTTTATTTCTTCTTAACCGCCGAAATTGAACCGGTGCTAACGACGCTAGGCGCATTGGAATTCTCGCGGGGACGCTGCTCCGCGGGGAGACTACCGATGACGCGCTATTCCACGGCGGCTCGTGCTGCCGATACCAACACGCTGGGCTCTTCGCTGCTCGGCTCTTCGATGCTCGGGCTCGCGGCCCTGACGCTCGGCATCGCCGCTACGACGCCGGCCCATGCCGCCGGTTCGATGAGCGGCGCCGAGAAGCTGCGCCGCCTCGACATCATGCTCATGGTGACCGGCCTCCGCTGCCGCACCACTTCTGACAATTTCACGGCTGAGTACGGACGCTTCACCACGAACCAGCTGTCCGATCTCAACGCCGCCAACGCCGAGCTCAAGAACGAGATGGCACGTCGCTATGGGGCCGCCGGCGCCCAGCGCGCGCTCGACCGCCTGAGCACCACCATGGCCAACGGTTACGGGCAGGGGCACCCGTGGCTGGGCTGTAGCGAACTTAAGTCGGTGGCGCGCAATCTCGCCACCGTGCGCGGTCGCGCGACCCTGGAGGAGGCGGCCGACCAGCTGCTGTCCGACTACGGTTCGATGACGACGCGTCTGGCCTGGGCTCGGCGTTAAGCGACAGCGTTCTGTCGGTGTCTCCCCAACCTCTGCGGGGAACGATGGGCGGCTCCCGAAAAGGGGCCGCCCATTTTGCGTTTCGGTGCCGGACCGCCACCTGTGTGAACTGCCTGCGGATCATATAAAGCAATCTTTATATTTGCCACCTAGGGCTGGCCTGGGCTAAGGGCGGGGCAATCGTGCACCGCCCGTCCTTGCATCCGGCAGGGCCGGATCGCGGGTTCAAGCAGCAGGAGTTTCCCACCGTGGCTAGCGTCGCAGAAGTCCAGAACGACTACGTCATCGCCGACATCGGCCTCGCCGATTTCGGCCGCGCCGAGATCAAGATCGCCGAGACCGAGATGCCCGGCCTGATGGCGCTGCGCCAGGAGTTCGGCGCGTCGCAGCCGCTCAAGGGCGCGCGCATCACCGGTTCGCTGCACATGACGATCCAGACCGCCGTGCTGATCGAGACGCTGGTGGCGCTCGGCGCCGACGTGCGCTGGGCCACCTGCAACATCTTCTCGACCCAGGACCACGCCGCCGCCGCGATCGCCGCCGCGGGCATTCCGGTCTTCGCCGTCAAGGGCGAGAGCCTGGCCGACTACTGGGACTACGTCGGTTCGATCTTCGACTGGGGTGATACGACCGCCAACATCATCCTCGACGACGGCGGCGACGCCACGATGTTCGCGCTCTGGGGCGCGCGCGTCGAAGCCGGCGAGAAGCTGTTCGAGCCGAGCAACGCCGAAGAGATCGAATTCGTCCGCGCGCTCAACGCCTTCCTCAAGGCCAAGCCGGGCTACCTGACCGAGACGGTCAAGGCGCTCAAGGGCGTGTCGGAAGAGACCACCACGGGCGTGCACCGCCTCTACCAGATCGCCAAGGAGGGCAAGCTCCCGTTCCCGGCGATCAACGTCAACGACAGCGTCACCAAGTCGAAGTTCGACAACCTCTACGGCTGCAAGGAATCGCTGGTCGACGCGATCCGCCGTGCCACCGACGTGATGCTGGCGGGCAAGGTCGCCTGCGTCGCCGGCTTCGGCGACGTCGGCAAGGGTTCGGCCGCTTCGCTCCGCAACGGCGGCGCGCGCGTGCTGGTTACCGAGATCGATCCGATCTGCGCGCTGCAGGCGGCGATGGAGGGCTATGAAGTCGTGACGATGGAAGAGGCGACTTCGCGCGCCGACATCTTCGTCACCGCCACGGGCAACGAGCACGTCATCACCGCCGAGCACATGAAGGCGATGAAGCCGATGAGCATCGTCTGCAACATCGGCCACTTCGACAGCGAGATCCAGATCGCCGCGCTCGACAACTACAAGTGGACCGAGGTCAAGCCGGGCACCGACCTCGTCGAGTTCCCGGACGGCAAGCAGATCATCATCCTCGCCAAGGGCCGCCTGGTGAACCTGGGCTGCGCCACCGGCCACCCGAGCTTCGTCATGTCGTCGTCGTTCACCAACCAGGTGCTGGCGCAGATCGAGCTCTTCACCAAGGGTGAGAACTACAAGAACGAAGTCTATGTTCTGCCGAAGCATCTCGACGAGAAGGTCGCTGCGCTTCACCTCGACAAGCTGGGTGTGAAGCTGACCAAGCTGACCCAGAAGCAGGCGGACTACATCGGCGTGACCACCGAAGGTCCGTTCAAGCCCGAGCACTACCGCTACTGATCGAAACGTCGTGCCGGGCTTCGCACGAAGCTCGGCGCTATACGATCGCGAGCCGCCGATCTCACCTTCCGGGTGAGGTCGGCGTTTGCGTTTATGCCCACGGCATCTGCGGAGCTGGCGAAGAGTGGTTGGCATCCCCTTGTAATCCTATCCGCCGCCTCATACCCAAGACGCGATGATCCTCAGCCAGACCGTGCTCGTCCTCTTGGGAATGCTGCTGGCAGCCTGGACGCTCGCCGCGGGCTGGGCGATCGTCATGGCGCGGGTGCGCCAGCAGCGTGCCGAGGCCGGCCAGCGTTCGATGCGCCGGCTTGCACGCATGATCGACGAATCGCCGGCCTTGCCGCTGCTCGTCCGCGCCGACGGCCGGATCGAGGCGCCGCAGCGCCTGGCCAACTGGCTGGGGCTCGACACGGTCCCGCAATTCCTCACCGAGCTCGACACCGGCGACAAGGGCCTGACCGCCGAACAGCTCGCCGAGCTGACCGCCGAGGTCCGCCGCACCCAGAAGACCGCTGCGCCGTTCCGTATGGTGGCCACGCCGCGCGGATCGCGCCGGTCGCTGGCTTTGCGCGGACACCTGGCCGATCCGCACGTCTCGCCCGGCGGCGCGGCGCTGGTCTGGGTCTTCGACTTTTCCGACAGCGAGAGCGAGCTGGTCAAGCTGCGTGCCGAAGCCGCGCGTGCGCGCGGAGACTTCAGCGCGTTGGTCTCGCTGATCGAGGCCGCGCCGATGCCGATGTGGTTCCGCGGCCACGACGGTCGCCTGCGGCTGGTCAATTCGGCCTATGTTGCCGCCGTCGCGGGCAAGAGCGCCGAGAGCGTCGTCGAGAAGGGCACCGAACTGGTCGAGGCGGTCGACGGCCTCACCGCTGCGCAGGTCGCGCTCCAGGCCGCGCAGCAGAAGCTGCCGATCGAGCGCATGGTCCACGCGACGATCGACGGTGAGCGCCGCGCGCTGCGAGTCAGCGACCTGCCGCTGATCGACGACGGCATTGCCGGCTATGCGATCGACGTCGAGGACCTCGAGGAACTGGGCCGCCAGTTCAAGGCTTTCCGCGATGCGCAGCGCTCGATGCTCGACCAGCTCTCCGCCGGCGTCGCGCAGTTCGACGCCAAGCGCCAGCTGACCTTCGCCAACCAGCCGTTTCAGCGGCTGTTCGCGCTGACCCCGGCGCACGTGCTCAATCCGCCGCCGTTCGAACGGCTGCTCGACATCGCGCGCGATGCCGGTCGCGTGCCCGAGGCGCGCGACTATCAGGCCTGGCGCCGTGAGAAGGCCGATTGGTTCGCGGCGAACGAGGCGCAGGAAGAGGCCTGGCCGCTGGGCGACGGTACCCACGTACGCATCGTCGCGCAGCCGATGCCCGATGGCGGGCTCGTGCTCGTCGCCGAGGATCGCACCGAACAGCTGCGCCTCTCGGCCGTGCGCGACACCCTGCTGCGCACGCGCACCGCGACTTTCGACAGCCTGTTCGAATCGATCGCGGTCTTCGCACCCGATGGCCGCATGCAGCTGTGGAACCGCCGCTTCGCCGCCGACTGGGGGCTCGACAGCGATTTCCTCGACACGCATCCGCACATCGAGGACCTGCTCAAGCGCATCGCCGCGCGGCTGATGCGGCCGCCGCAGGCCAAGGGCGTCGGCAACGTCGTGCGCGCCGCCACGCTCGATCGCAAGCAGACCGGCGGCCGGGTCCACTTGGCCGACGGCCGCACGCTCGAATTCGCTGGTGTGCCGCTGCCCGACGGCAACGGCCTGCTGACCGTGCTCGACATCACCGACTCGCAAAAGGCCGAGGAGGCCCTGCGCGAACGTAACGCCGCGCTGGTCGAGGCCGATGCGGTCAAGACGCGCTTCCTGGCCAACATGAGCTACGAATTCCGTACGCCGCTGACCTCGATCGGCGGCTTTGCCGAACTGCTCCAGGCGGGGCTCGGTGGCGGGCTGTCCGATACCGGCCAGGAATACGTCACCGCGATTCTCGCCTCGGTCGAACGCCTCGGCGAGCAGATCGAGTCGGTGCTCGACCTGTCGCAGAGCGAGGCCGGCATCCTGCCGCTCGCGCGCGAGGAGATCGACCTGATGCCCTTCGTAACGCGGCTGGTCGAGGAGCGTGAACCGCGTATCCGTCGCGCCGAACTGTCGCTCGACCTGCGCGGCAACAAGGCCACGGCCGGCCGTATTTCGGGCGATCCGCGCCGGCTCGGGCGCGCCTTGGGGCACCTGATCGACAACGCCATCCAGGCCACGCCCGGCGGCGGGCGCATCCTCGTCGAACTGTCGCGGCACAAGGTCAAAGGCCAGGACTGGGCGCGGATCGTCATTTCCGACAACGGCCCCGGCATGGACGCGGCGATGCTGGCGCGCGCGCTGGGCGGGCTCAAGGTCAGCGCCGATGGCAAGGCGGTCGAGCGCCGTCAGGGCCTGGGCCTGCCGCTCGCGCGGCAGCTCGTCGAGGCACATGGCGGCACGCTCGAACTGCTGTCCGAGCCGGGCCAGGGGACCGCGGCGATCGTCGAGCTGCCGTGAGGATCGAACTGCCCGATCTGGAAGCGATGGAGCGGTTCGGCCGCGCCATTGCGGCGAAGCTGCAAGCGGGCGACGTGGTCGCACTTTCGGGCGGGCTCGGCGCGGGCAAGACGACTTTGGCGCGCGCAGTCATTGCCGCGCTGGGCCACCAGGGCGAAATCCCTTCGCCGAGCTTCGCGATCGTCGAGCTCTACGAGCCACCGGCCGTCCGCTTGCCGCTGGTCCACGCCGACTTCTACCGCCTGTCGCACCCGGCCGAGGCCGAGGAGATCGGTCTCGACGATTATCGCCAGGGCGCTGCGCTGCTCGCCGAATGGCCCGAGCACGCCGGCGGTTTCGCGCATGAGCCGGGCTGCCTCGCGATTGCGTTGGAAGCTGTGGGCTCCGGGCGGATTGCGATTGTGGAGGCGGGGGCGGATTGGCTAGGGCGGCTGCCATGTCCATGACGCTGCCCGAAGGCCTCGACCATTTCCTCGACACCGCCGGTTGGGGGGGCAGCGACGTCGAGCCGCTGGCCGGCGACGCCTCGTTCCGCCGTTATTTCCGCATTCGCCGCGGCGACAAGACCGCGATGCTGATGGACGCGCCGCCACCGCACGAGGACCCTGGGCCGTTCCTGCGTGCCGCCAAGTGGCTCGACGCCAATGGCATGCGCGCGCCGCGGATCCTCGCCGAGGATGCAGGCCGCGGGCTCGTGCTGCTCGAGGACTTCGGCCTCGCGCGGATGCGCGACTATCTCGACCAGTGGCCCGACGACGAGCGCGAGATCTATCGCGCCGCGGTCGATGCGCTGGTCGACCTGCACCGCCTGCCGTCGGGGCCTTTCCTCGACTACGGCATCCCCGAATACCAGCGCGAGGCGAAGCTGTTCGTCGACTGGTACTGCCCCGCGCAGAATCTCTACGTCGACGGCAACGGCTATGCCGAGGCCTGGGAACAGGTGCTCAAACCGCTGGCGCTGCGCCAGCGCCCGGGCGTGACCGTGCTGCGCGACTATCACGCTGAAAACATCATGCTGCTGGGCGAACTGCACAAGCAGGGGCTGCTCGACTTCCAGGACGCGCTGATCGGCCACCGAGCCTACGATCTCGTCTCGCTGCTCCAGGACGCGCGCCGCGACGTCTCGCCCGAGCTCGAGGCCGAGATGTTCGACCATTACGTCCAGAAGACCGGGGTGCCGCTGGAAGACTTCTTTGCCGACTACGCTCGGCTGGGCGCACAGCGGAATGCCAAGATCGTCGGCATCTTCGTCCGTTTGTGGAAGCGCGACGGCAAGCCGCGCTACCTCGACCTGATCCCGCGAGTCTGGGCGCTGCTCGAACGCGATCTCGCACATCCGGCGCTGGCGCCCGTCGCCGCCTGGTTCGATGCGAACGTCCCGGCCGAACTCCGCGAAGCCGGCGGCGGGAGCTACCAGCTGTGAGCGAACTCGCGAGCGATACGGCGATGGTCATGGCCGCGGGCCTCGGCAAGCGCATGCGGCCGCTGACCGCGAGCCAGCCCAAGCCGCTGGTGCGCGTCAACGGCAAGGCGCTGATCGACTACAGCCTCGACGGGCTCGCCAATGCCGGCGTCGCCAGGGCCGTGGTCAACGTCCACTATCTGGCCGATGCGCTCGAAGCCCATCTCAAGGCGCGCAAGCGGGGGCCGGAGATCACGATTTCCGACGAGCGGGACCTGCTGCTCGAGACCGGCGGCGGCATGGTCAAGGCGGCACCGTTGCTGCCCGATCCGTTCTTCTGCCTCAACAGCGACAACATCTGGCTCGACGGTCCGCGCAACGCCTTTCGCGAGCTGTCCGATCGGTGGGACGCAGACAAGATGGACGCGCTGCTGCTCGTTGTGCCGCATGCGCGCGCGGCGAACTACGAGGGCAAGGGCGATTTCCATCTCGATCCCCTGGGCCGGATCAGCCGCCGCCGGACGGGGCGGATCGCGCCTTTCATCTACACCGGCATCCAGATCGTTTCGCACCGCCTGTTGCGCGAGGCACCCGAGGGCGCCTTCTCGACCAACGTCCTGTGGGAACGCGCAATTGCCGAGGAACGGCTCTATGGTCTGTCGCATACGGGCCTGTGGTGCGAGGTCGGCGAACCCGGAGCGATCGCGCCGACCGAGGCGCTCTTGACGCGTGCCTGAGGGCCCGCGGATCTACTCGATCGCCGCGCACCGCGGTTTTGCCGATGCGCTCGTCGCGGGGCTGATCCCGCGCTATTCCGACGGCGAACTCGGTCTCGCTCGACTGACCCTGCTGCTGCCGAGCCAGCGCGCGGTGCGGACGGTGACCGAGGCTTTCATCCGACTGTCGGGAGCGGGCATGCTGCTGCCGCGGATGGCGGCGGTGGGTGATCTCGATCTCGACGAGACCTTGGGCGCGTTGCTCGATCCGCTGGGGGCTGGTGCCGAGGTGCCGCGCGCGGTGGATCCGACCTACCGCTGGCTGCGGCTCGCGCATTATCTGCGCGCGGTCGAGGGCGATCAGGCAGGACAGGGTGCGGCGCTGCTGCGGCGGGCTTTCGAGCTCGGGCGGACGATGGACCGGCTGCTCGTCGAGGGGATCGCGCCGATCGACCTACTGTCCGAGGAAGTCGTTGGAATCGTGGGTGATCTCGCTCGGCACTGGCAGGATTCGACGCGCAGTTTCCTGATGGTCCAGGCGCATTGGAACGCCGAGCTGGCCGAGCGCGAGATGGTCGACGCACCGACGCGGCGCAACGCCTTGTTCGATCATGCGGCGCGGCGTTGGTGTGAAAATCCGCCGGAAAATCCGATCGTGGCCGCTGGCGTGACCTCGGCCTCACCGGCGCTCGCGCGGCTGCTGCGCGTGGTTTCGGAGCTCCCGAAAGGCGCCGTGGTCCTGCCCGATCTCGATCTCGCGCTCGACGAGGATGTCTGGGACGCGCTCGGCAGTGCCGGCAAGGCGCCCGAACTTGACGGCTCTCCTTTCGGCCGCAATGACGCCGCAACCCATCCGCAATACCATCTCAAGCTGCTGCTCAACCGCATGGGCGTGGCGCGCGAGGAGGTGCAGCCCTGGCACCGCGCTGGCCTGAGCGCATCGCCGCCCGAACGCAGCCTGGCGATCTCCAACCTGTTCCTGCCGCCCTCGGCCTCGGCACGCTGGGTCGACCTGCCCGCCGACCAGCGCCGCCTGTCCGGCGTGCGCCTGATGGAGACTGCGCATCCGGGCGAGGAAGCGCAGGCGATCGCCGTGCTGATCCGCGAAGCTTTGGAGCAACCCGAGCGCCGGGTGGCCTTGATCACCCCCGACCGCGGCCTTGCTGGCCGCGTCGTCGCGCAGCTCGATCGCTGGGGAATAGAGGCCGACGATACCGCCGGTCAGCCGCTGGCCCAGACCCCGGCGGGCCGCTTGCTGCTGCTGCTGGCCGAACTCGTTGCCGAACAGGCCGCGCCGGTGCCGCTGCTGGCTTTGCTGACCCACCCGCTGGTCGCTGCGGAGGGAGATCGCGCCGCCTGGCTCGAAGCCGCGCGGCATCTCGATCTCGCGCTGCGCGGACCGCGCCAGGCGGCGGGACTCGCGCCGATCGCTGCGGCGGCCGCGAAGGGGAGGGTGGCCGAATGGTGGAGTGGGGTCGAGGCCATGCTGTCGCCGCTGTTCCTGCCGATCGACGAAGCGCCGCTCGCGGGCCTGCTCGAAGCGCTGGCCGAAGTCGCCGAGGCGCTTTGCGGCACGGCGCTTTGGGGCAAGCCCGATGGGCGCGCCCTGTCGTCCTTCGTCGAGGATCTGCGCGAGGCGGCGCGGGGCGCGGGGACCATGCTCGATCCGCGCGAGCTTCATGCGGTGCTGCGCGACGCGATGGACCGCCAGGCGGTGCGCCCGCCTTGGGGCGGCCACCCGCGCGTCTCGGTCTACGGCCTGATCGAAGCGCGAATGAGCCGCGCCGACCTGGTGATCTGCGGCGGGCTGACCGAGGGCGTCTGGCCGGCGTCGCCGTCGCCCGACGCGCTGCTGCCGCCGGCCGTGCTGCGCGCGCTCGGCGTGCCCGGCGCGGACTTCCGCATCGGCCTGTCGGCGCACGATCTCGCGGCGGCGCTCGGCGCGCCCGAGGTCGTCTTGTCCTGGGCGCAGCGCGACGAGGGCGCACCCGTGATCCCCTCGCGCTTCGTGCTGAGGGTCAGGGCCATGCTCGGCGACCTTCTCGGCATGCACGAGGAGAAGCGCGCGGTCGAGCTGGCGCGCGCGATCGACGACGCCGCGCCGGCGCCGCGCTATCCCCAGCCGCAGCCGATGCCCAGCGCCGAGCAGCGCAAGGTCGATATCGCCGTGACCGGTCTCGATCGTCTGCGTGGTGACCCCTACCAGTTCTATGCGAGCTCGATCCTGCGGCTGTCCTCGCTCGATCCGCTCGACGCCGAGCCTTCGGCCGCCTGGAAAGGCACCGCGGTCCACGCGATCCTCGAACGCTGGCACAAGGAAGGCGGCGACCTGCTGGCGATCGCCGACGAGGAACTCGACGAGATGAGCGCGCACCCGCTGATGCGTACCTTGTGGCGGCCGCGCCTGGTCGCGGCGCTGGGCTGGATCGGCGAGGAGATCGCGCGGCTGCAGGCCGAGGGGCGCACGGTGCTGGCCAGCGAGCGCAAGGGCGACATGCTGGTCAAGGGCGTGCGCGTCCACGGCCGCGCCGATCGCATCGACAAGCTGCCCGACGGCAGGCTCGCCGTGGTCGACTACAAGACCGGCCAGCCGCCTTCGCGGTCGATGGTGCAGGAGGGTTTTGCGCTCCAGCTCGGGCTGATCGGCATGATCGCCGAGCAGGGCGGCTTCGAAGGCGTTTCGGGCGCTGCCGGGCGCTTCGAATACTGGTCGCTGTCGCGCGATCTCAAGCAGCGCGGCGAGATCGCCTTCGGCTATCGCGAGGAGCCGATCCTCGAAGGCAGCCGCCGTACGGGCATTCCGCGCGAGGAGTTCATTTCGGAGACCACGCGCTATCTGGTCGAGGCGATCGACAAGTGGATCCTGGGCAGCGAACCCTTCACCGCGCGGCTCAATCCCGACATCGGCGGGTATAACGACTACGACCAGCTCATGCGGCTCGACGAATGGCTGGGCCAGCTTGGCGGGGAGGGCGATGATGCAGAATGAGCTAGCCCGGGTCCTCCCCTGCTGGGGGAGGTGGCAGCGCGAAGCGCTGACGGAGGGGGCGCGGTCGAGCGCCATCTCTTCTTGTACCGCGCCCCCTCCACCACCCGCTGCGCGGGCGGTCCCCCTCCCCCAGAGGGGGAGGATCTGGGAATGAGCGGCCCCGCCAAGGTCCACCCGCTTCACGGCAACCAGATGCACGCCGTCGCGCCCGAGGAGACCGTCTGGCTCTCGGCTTCGGCGGGGACGGGCAAGACGCAGGTGCTGTCGTCGCGCGTGCTGCGGCTGCTGCTCCAGCCTGGGGTCGAGCCTTCGCAGATCCTCTGCCTGACCTTCACCAAGGCCGGCGCCACCGAGATGGCCGCGCGCATCAACGGCACTTTGGCCGAATGGGTGCGTCTGCCTGAGGTCGCGCTGTTCCAGCGGCTCGAAGCGATCGGCGCACCGTCGGGACCCGAAACCCAGGCCCGCGCCCGCACGCTGTTCGCGGCGGTGCTCGATTGCCCCGGCGGCGGGCTGCGCATCGATACCATCCACGCCTTCGCGCAGTGGCTGCTCGGCGCTTTCCCGCATGAGGCCGGGCTGGTGCCCGGCACGCGGCCGATGGAGGATCGCGACCGCATTCTGCTCGCGCGGCAGGTGCTCGCAGAACTGCTGACCGAGGCCGAGCGCGGTGATCCGCAGATGCTCGATGCCGTCGCCGACCTGTCGCTGCGCATGGGCCCCGAGGACGTCGAGGCCTATCTGCTGCGCTGCGCCGAGGCGCGCGAGGCCTGGTTCGGCACGGGCGCCTGGCAGGAGCCGATGCGGCCGCGGATCAACCAGTTGCTCGGGCTGCCCGCCGATGCCGATGAGGCCTTCCTCGCCGCGATCTGCGCCGACGATGCCTTCGACGTGCGCGCGCTGCGTCGCTGTCTCGACGTCAACCGCGAGTGGAAGGCCAAGACCGGGCAGGAGAACGCCGCGAAGATCGAGGCCTGGCTGGCGGGATCGCCCGAACAGCGCGCGGCCTCGCTCGATGCGCTGCATGGCGTGTTCTTCACCAAGGAGGGCAAGCTCCGTTCGACCACCTCGCTCGACAAGCTCGATCCGGGCTACGCGGGCTATGTCGCCGACGTCGGCGAATGCATCGTTGCCGCGCGCGGCATGGCGAGTCTGCTGGCGCTGGCCGATCGACTGGTGCCGGCACTGCGGCTCGGCCGCGCCTTCGCGCTGGCCTGGGATGACGCCAAGAAGCGCGAGGGGCTGATCGACTTCGACGATCAGATCCGCCAGGCGGCGGCGCTGCTCGCGACCTCGGACCTGGCCGAGTGGATCCGCTATAAGCTCGATCGCCGCTTCGATCACATCCTCGTCGACGAGGCGCAGGACACCAATTCGGCGCAGTGGCAGATCATCGATGCGCTGACCGGCGATTTCTTTGCCGGGCTCGGCCAGCACGACGACAAGCTGCGCACCCTGTTCGTCGTCGGCGACTACAAGCAGGCGATCTTCCGCTTCCAGGGCACCAGTCCCGAGAACTTCGAGGCGGCGCACCAGCGGGTGAAGGACGCGATGCGCGGCGCGGTCGAGGCGGCACAGGACATGCGCCTAGCCGAGCACGAACGGCCGCGGCCCCTGCGCGAATATGGCCTCGACCGTTCGTTCCGCACTGCGCAGCCGGTGCTCGATTTCGTCGATGCTGCGCTCGAAGGCATCGGGCACGAAGAGATCGGCCTGCGCGAGGCGCCCGAGCAGCACGTCGGCGAGGCGCGGCCTGGCTACGTCGCGCTATGGCGGCCGGTCGGTCTCGTGACCGAGGACGATCCGTTCGCGCCCGAGGAAGAGGAGCCGGCCGAGGAAAACTGGTTCTCGCGTGCCGATCGCAAGCTGGCCGAGCAGATCGCCCAGCAGGTCCGGCACTGGATGCATCATGGCTTTCCGCTGGTGAAGGGTGGCGCCCGCCGCGCGGGGCCGGGCGACGTCATGGTCCTGGTCCGCCGCCGCCGCGAACTGGCCGGGCTGATCGTCGCGCGGCTCCATGCCGCGGGCGTGCCCGTTGCCGGTGTCGATCGCCTGCGTCTCGGCGCGCCGCTGGCCGTGCGCGATCTGGTCGCGGCGCTGCGCTTCGCCGCGCAGCCGTTCGACGATCTCAACCTGGCCTCGCTGCTGGTCTCACCCTTGCTCGGCTGGAGCCAGGACGACCTGCTCGCACACGCTTACCGCGACAAGGGCGTCCGGCTGTGGTCGCATCTGCGCGCGATCGGCCATCCGGTGGTCGACAGGCTGGTCGAACTGCTGCGCCTCGCCGATTACGATCCGCCGCAGGCGCTGCTGCAATGGCTGCTCGTCGGGCCCTGGCAGGGACGGCGCAAGCTCGTCGCGCGCCTGGGGCGCGAGGCCAACGATCCGATCGACGAACTGCTCAACGCCGCCTCGGCCTATGCCGCGAGCTCGACGCCGAGCCTGGTCGGCTTCCTCGCCTGGTTCGATGCGGGCGAGGGCGAGCTCAAGCGCGAGGCGAGCGGTGCGGGTGATCTCGTGCGGGTCATGACCGTGCACGGATCGAAGGGGCTGCAGGCGCCGATCGTGATCCTGGCCGATGCCGTGGGCAATCCCGCTAATCCGCGTGGCAGCCGCATCGACCTGCCCGACCTGTTCGCGCCCGAGCGCAAGATCCCGTTGCCGGGCCTGCGCAAGGAGGACCGCGTCGGGCGGATCGCCGAGCATCACGCGGCGATCGAGCGCGAGGAGATGCAGGAGCACTGGCGGCTGCTCTATGTCGCGATGACGCGCGCTGAGGAGGCGCTGTTCATCGGCGGTGCGCTGAGCGCGCGCGAGAAGGAGCCGTCCGAGAATTCCTGGTACGCCAAGCTGGCGCTGCTGTTCGGACCCGATGACTGGGTCGCCGATCCGCTGTGGTCGGCGCGGCTCGAATGGGGCGCGCTCGGCGATCTGCCGCCGGCAGCGCCCGACGCCCGCTCGGTGCGTCTGCCTTTGCCCGAGCCGCTGCCTGCCTGGCTCCAGCGAGGTCCCCCGGCCGAGCCGCGCCCGCCCAAGCCGCTGGCACCGTCCGCGCTGGGCGAGGACCTTTCGCCCGATCCACCCTATCCGGTGGGCGCGGGCAGCGCGGCGGCGCGGCGCGGCGTGGTGATCCACAAGCTGCTCGAACGCTTGCCCGAAGTGGCCGAGGACCAGCGCGCCGCGGCCGGTGCACGCTGGCTGGCGCGCAATGCCGGCGAGCTCGACGCGGCGCAGCAGGCCGATCTGCTCGCGGCGGCGCTCGGCGTCTTGAATCATCCCGAATGGCGCGATCTGTTCGTGCCTTCGGGCCTCGCCGAAGTGCCGATCGCGGCCGTGGTCGGCGGGCAGGTGGTTTCGGGCAAGATCGACCGTCTGCTGATCGAGCCGACGCGCGTGCGCCTGGTCGATTTCAAGACCGCGCGGCGGCCGCCGGCCGACCTCTCCGATGTGCCCGTGGCGACCCTGCGGCAGATGGCGGCCTATGCCGCGGCGCTCGAAGCCGCCTATCCGGGGCGCAAGGTCGAGGCGGCGGTGCTCTATACCGCGGCGCCGCGGCTGATCGCGCTGCCGTCCGAGGTGCTCGCGGACCACAAGCGCGACTTGCTCGCTGCGGAGTAATCCTATCCGCACGTGCCGTTGCCAAGAGGCGCGGCATCCCTAGATTGCAGAACGAATAGAGTCAGGAGTCCTTTAAATGCCTACCAAAGCCGTGACCGACGCCAGCTTCGCTTCCGACGTGCTCGAGTCCAGCACGCCGGTGCTGGTCGATTTCTGGGCCGACTGGTGTGGCCCGTGCAAGATGATCGCCCCCGCGCTCGAGGAAATCTCCGAAGAGCTCGAAGGCAAGGTGAACATCGTCAAGATGGACATCATGGAGAACCAGACCATCCCCGGCCAGATCGGCGTCCAGTCGATCCCGCTGCTGGTCCTGTTCAAGGACGGCAAGCCCGCCGCCCAGAAGCTCGGCGCCGCGCCGAAGAGCCAGCTCAAGAGCTGGATCGAAAGCGAGCTCTAAAGAGACTGCATGCGCGCGGCGAGTTCGTCCCACAGGGCCGGGCTCGCCGCCGCGATCAGGCCCTTGCGGTCCTCGTCGACGCGATAGGGCGAACCGTCGATCCGCGCGGCCTTGCCGCCGGCCTCGTTGACGAACAGCACGCCCGCAGCGTGATCCCACGACAGCGTCCGCTCGAAGATCGACAGGTCGTTCTGGCCTAGCACGATCCGCGGATACTGCTCGGCCGCACAGCGCGGGATGTCGACCATCGTATAGTGCGGCGCGATCTGCGTCTTGAGCGCCTCGCGCCGGGCCGGATCTGCGAAGACCAGCGAGATCGCCGCGACCGGCGGGGTCTGGCCGCTGATGCGCGCCGTGACGCGCTCCTCGCCGATGAAGGCACCTTGGCCGCGGTGCGCGTGGCATAGGCGCTGGGTCAGCGGATCGTAGAGCCAGCCCGCGACGGTCTCGCCCCTTTCGGCGAGCGCGATGAGGATGCCGAAGGGCGGCTTGCCCGCGGCGTAATTGTTGGTGCCGTCGATGGGATCGATGATCCAGCACAGCGCATCGCCGAGCCGCTGCATCAGCGAGGGATCGGCATGGGCCGCTTCCTCGCCGACGATCGTCGCTTCGGGCAGCAGCCTGGCCAGGCTCTCGGCGAGGATCGCCTCGCTCTCGGTATCGGCGACGGTGACGACGTCGTCGGCCGCCTTGGCGTCGATCTGGTCGGCGTTGAGCGCCTGATAATGCGGCATGATCGCCCGCGCCGAAGCATCGCGCATGATCGCGGCGACGGCTTTCGTCAGCGCCTGCGTCACGAACGATAATCCGCGTTGATCGAGATGTAACCGTGGGTCAGGTCGCAGGTCCAGACCGTGGCGCGGCCCTGGCCGAGGCCCAGGTCGACCTCGATCGAGATCTCGCGGGTCTTGAGATGCGCAGCGACCGGCGCCTCGTCGTAGTCGGCCAGCGGCTGGCCGTCCTTGGCTGCCCAGGTGCCGCCGAAGCCGATCGACAGCTTGTCGCGGTCCGCCGGTTCGCCGGCCTTGCCCACGGCCATGACGACGCGGCCCCAGTTGGCGTCCTCGCCCGCGATCGCGGTCTTGACCAAAGGCGAGTTGGCGATCGCCAGGCCGACCTTGCGCGCGCTCTCGTCGCTGACCGCGCCGGTCACGGCGACGGCGATGAATTTCTGCGCGCCTTCGCCATCCTTGACGACGAGATGCGCGAGCTGGCGGCAGACGTCCTTGAGCGCGGCGGCGAAGGCGTCGGCGCCGGGGCTGTCGAACGATGCTAGCGGGGTGTTGCCCGCCTTGCCCGTGGCGAAGGCCAGCACGGTGTCGCTGGTCGAGGTGTCGCTGTCGACCGTGATGCACGAGAAGGTCTCGACATTGGCGGCCGAGAGGCACTGCTGGAGGAACGCGGGTTCGACCGCGGCGTCGGTGAAGACGTAGCCGAGCATCGTCGCCATGTCGGGCGCGATCATGCCGCTGCCCTTGATGATCGCGGCGAACTCGACGCGCTGACCGTCGATCACCGCCGAGGCGGTCGCCCCCTTGGCGAAGGTGTCGGTCGTGCCGATCGTCTTGGCGGCCTCTTCCCACGAACACGGCGTGGCGGTCAGCGCGGTTTCGACCCCGGCGCGCGCCTTGTCCTTGGGCAGCGGCACGCCGATCACGCCGGTGGAAGAAACGAAGACCTGATCCTGCGGGCAGCCGAGGTGCGCGGCGACCTGCGCGGTGATCTGTTCGACCGCCTCGCGGCCGCGATAGCCGGTGAAGGCGTTGGCGTTGCCGGCGTTGACCACCAGTGCGCGGGCGGCTCCGCCCTTGATCTGTTCCCGCCCCATTTCGACCTCGGTCGAACAACAGACGTTCTTCGTGAACACGCCGGCCACCGCCGTGCTTTCGGCCAGCTCGACATAGGTCAGGTCGCAGCGCCCCCAGTCCTTGTAGCCGGCGCGGGCGATGCGCGGCGTGACGCCGGCAATGGCCGGCAGCGCGGGGAAGGGCGAGGCGAGCGGGGAGACAGCGTCGGACATGCGTTCGCGCCTAGTCAATCGCAACAATCCCCGCAATCGCGAAGGTGTCAGGCTGCGCTGGCCATCGACGGTGGCTCGTCGCCGATGCGGGCCTGGATGCGTTCGGCCAGTGCGCTTGCATATTCGTCGATCATTTCGACCGGCTGCAGCGGCGGGGTCGTGTCGAAGCCGTAGGGCGGGTTGAACCACCATAGGCGCCGACTGCCTTCGAGATCGAGCCGGGCGATCGCGTGCGAGGTGGCGTTGAAGCGCTCGACCACGGCAACCGCGGGTACCGCGAAGTTGAAATCGCGGGTCAGCCCGCGCACGGCAGCGTCGATCAGCAGGTTGCCGGTCACGCAGACGACGTGGCCGTCCCATTTGTCCGGTAGCACATTGCCCATGAAACCAATGACATGATTGCCCTCATCCGATGCCTGCCAAAGTTGGCAGGGCAGAAGATTGGCCGGGATGTTGAAGCGCCGAAACACATCGACGGCGATGCGTGAGACTAGCGGGCAGAAGGTTTCGTAACCTGTTGGGACGACTTCGAATAAGTCTTCCGCCATGGCCTGGCTGATGGTCAGTTCCCAGGATTTCGTCATTTTAATATTGCCTTAACCAAGAACCGACCTTGCCTAAACGGTATCATCGCGCTCGGTTTGTGCTCAACCGAGCGAATGCTGCGCTGCGGTATGTCGTGCTCTGGCAGAGACGAATTGTGACAGATCCGCGACGAGCGGGGAAAATCGCCGAGGCTTGCGTTACCGCACTGGACGAGCGACTCGTCTTTTCCTATCTGGCACCCATGGCCACCCGCCTGCTGTTGACCCTTCTGGCCCTGTTCACGGGCCTTGCCGCGCAGATGAGTCCGGCACAGGCGCGGATTCGCGCCGTGGGGACGAGCGAAGTGGGGACCTTCGCCGCGATCGTTCGCAGCGAGAATGCCGCCATCGCGCGACCCATCACGCGGACGCCTTTGGCCGATCCGGGCAAGCGGGCAGACCGCTGCGCGATCGTCATCATGCGCCAGGACGCAGAATGCGCTCCTCCCGTCATGCTCGGGATCGACCGCGCGCGCGAATAAGCGCCGTCACGCGTTGACCATTTCGATGGCGTGCGCGGAACCGTGCGCGCCGAATCCGCACTAAAATTCAGGAATTCCGTTATGTTCGGGGCAATCGCCAAGGCCGTTTTCGGCTCATCCAACGACCGTTACGTCAAGTCGCTCGACAAGATCGTCCAGAAGATCGCCGCTTTCGAACCCACGCTCGAAGCGATGAGCGAGGATGAGCTGGTCGCCCAGACCGCCAAGTTCCGCCACATGCTGTCCGAGGGCACCTCGCTCGACGACCTGCTGCCCGAGGCCTTCGCCACGGTGCGCGAGGCGGGCAAGCGCGTGCTCGGCATGCGCCACTTCGACGTGCAGATGATCGGTGGTATCGTCCACCACCGCGGCGAAATCTCCGAAATGCGCACGGGTGAGGGCAAGACCTTGGTCGCCACGCTCGCGACCTATCTCAACGCGCTCGAGGGCAAGGGCGTCCACGTCGTCACGGTCAACGACTACCTGGCCCGCCGCGACGCCGACTGGATGGGCCAGATCTACCGCTACCTCGGCCTGACCGTCGGCGTGATCGTGCCCAACCTGACCGAAGAGCAGCGCCGCGAGGCCTATGGCTGCGACATCACCTACGCGACCAACAACGAGCTCGGCTTCGACTACCTGCGCGACAACATGAAGCACGAGCGCGGGCAGATGGTGCACCGCCCCTTCAACTTCGCGCTGATCGACGAGGTCGACTCGATCCTGATCGACGAGGCGCGCACGCCGCTGATCATCTCGGGCCCGACCGACGACAAGTCCGAGATGTACGTTTCGGTCGACGCGATCGTGAAGCAGCTCGTCCCCGAGGACTACGAGGCCGACGAGAAGCAGAAGTCCATCGTCCTGACCGAGGACGGCGTCGAGAAGGCCGAGCGCATGCTCGAGGCCGCCGGCCTGCTGGTCGGCTCGAACCTCTATGACGTCGAGAACACCCAGGTGGTCCACCACCTCGACCAGTCGCTGAAGGCGGTGGTCATGTTCAAGCGGGACATCGACTACATCGTCAAGGACGACAAGGTCGTCATCATCGATGAGTTCACCGGCCGCATGATGGACGGCCGCCGCTGGTCGAACGGCCTGCACCAGGCGGTCGAGGCCAAGGAGGGCGTCAAGATCGAGCCCGAGAACCAGACGATGGCCTCGATCACCTTCCAGAACTATTTCCGCATGTATCCCAAGCTCGCGGGCATGACCGGCACGGCGGCGACCGAAGCGCCCGAATTCTTCGACATCTACAAGATGAACGTCGTCACGATCCCGACGAACGTGCCGGTGCAGCGCATCGACGAGGAAGACGAGTTCTACAAGAATACGCTCGACAAGTTCGCCGCCATCGCCAAGCTGATCCGCGAGAAGTACGAGACCGGCCAGCCGGTGCTCGTCGGCACGGTTTCGATCGAGAAGTCCGAGCTGCTGTCCGACTTCCTCAACAAGGAAGGCGTCAAGCACAACGTCCTCAACGCCCGCTTCCACGAGATGGAAGCGCACATCGTCGCCCAGGCCGGCCGTCTCGGCGCCGTGACGATCGCCACCAACATGGCCGGTCGCGGCACCGACATCCAGCTCGGCGGCAACGTCGAGTTCCGGGTCGAGGACGAACTCAAGGACATGGCCGAGGGCCCCGAGCGCACGGCGGCCGAGGCGAAGATCAAGGCAGAGGTCTCCGAAGAGAAGCAGAAGGTGCTCGCCGCCGGCGGGCTCTGCGTGATCGGCACCGAACGCCACGAGAGCCGCCGCATCGACAACCAGCTGCGCGGCCGTTCGGGCCGTCAGGGCGACCCGGGCCTGTCGAAGTTCTACCTCTGCCTCGAGGATGACCTGCTGCGCATCTTCGGGCCCGACACCTTGTTCGCCAAGATGATGAACAACAACCTCGCCGATGGTGAGGCGATCGGCTCGAAGTGGCTGTCGAAGGCGATCGAGACCGCGCAAAAGAAGGTAGAGGCGCGCAACTACGACGTGCGCAAGCAGGTCGTCGAATACGACGACGTGATGAACGACCAGCGCAAGGTCATCTATGAGCAGCGCGCCGACATCATGGACGCGGAGACCGTCGACGACGTGGTGGTCGACATGCGCAACGACACGGTCAACGCGATCGTCGCCGATGCCTGCCCGGCGGGTTCCTATCCCGAGCACTGGGACGTCGCGGGCCTCAAGGAGCGCGTCGCCGACGTGCTGGCGATCGACCTGCCGATCGAGGCCTGGATGGAAGAGGACGGCGTCGATCCCGAGCTGATCGAGGAGCGCATTTCCGAGCTCGCCAATACCAAGATGGCCGAGAAGATCGCCGCCAACGACGAGACCGTCTGGCGCCAGGTCGAGAAGAGCGTGCTGCTCGACCGGCTCGACCACTACTGGAAGGAGCACCTGGCCACGCTCGACGCGCTGCGCCAGGTCGTGTTTCTGCGCGCCTATGCGCAGAAGACGCCGATCAACGAATACAAGCAGGAAGCCTTCGGCCTGTTCGAGAAGATGCTCGAATCGATCCGCGAGGACGTGACGCGCATCCTGACCACGAGTGAGCTGCAGTTCTCGCAGCCCGCCGAGATGGACCTGCCCGAGCTGCCCGATTTCCTGACGGGCCACATCGATCCGTTCTTCACCCCCGAGGCGGGCAGCGAAGTCAGCGCGACGCCGGTGTTCGGCGGTGGTGCGGCGGCGTCCGCGATCATCGATGCCGGCGTGCGTCCGGGCGAGGATCCCTACAAGGACCAGAACCTCAACCGCAACGCGCCGTGCCCCTGCGGCTCGGGCAAGAAGTACAAGCACTGCCACGGCGTGGCGGGGTGATCGCTTCGGGCCTTCCCGGCACTGCGCCGGGAAGGCTCCGGGCCGACTGACGGTTTCGCACTTTCGACCGGCGGAGGCCGTCACCAGGTTGCTCGGGCGGGAGCTTGGGGCTGAGGCTGTGCCCTTACGCCGCCAGCGGCAGCTCTCCGCCCAGCGTCTGTCGAACGAGTTGCACCACCGTCCGGTCTCCGCGGCTCGCGGCGTAGGCGCTGGCCATCTTCTGCGCATACCAAGCGCCGTATTCTGGGCTGGCGGTTTCGGCAGCGGGTGCGGCTGCGGCTGCTTGTGCGGGGGCGCCGAGGGATCCGAACAGCTTGCGGGCGGTGAGGGTCATCGTGGGTCTCCGATCCGATCGCCGCCGGGGCGGGCGGCTTCCATGACCGCGTTGTCGGCTTTTGCGGCCTCTTGCGCGGTGCGCGGACGCACGCGGCGGCTGTGTTTTTTGCCACTGGAACGACCCGCGAGCCGTGGTGCCACTGCGATCAAGCGGTTGATCGGCCGTTTACAGCGGCTTGGCGCTTAGTTAACGCCCGAGACAGCGTGCCCGCGTGATGCGGATGCCGGTCCCCCTCCGGCGGGCGAGGGCACGCGCGATTGAAAGGAGTTTCGATGACGAAAATGATCAAGGGCGCGACGATCATCGCCCTGGCAGCCCTCGGTATGAGCCTCTCCGCGTGCGGTAGCGAGACGGCCAATGCCAATGCCACCCCGACCCCCGACGCGGCGGACATGACCGCAGCTTCGATCGACAGCGCCGCTCCGGCCGCCGTCCCCGCGCCCAGCGACACGGCGACCCCGGCTCCGACCGGTACGGCCTCCGCGCCCGCGCACTGATCTGTCGGACAGGTCAAGAAGGGCCGGCTCCCGCAAGGGCGCCGGCCTTTTTTGTTTGCTGGGAAGGGGCGTGGGCTTCGAGGTGGTGTGGGGCTGCTCGAAAGCCTCCGCTCCCTATCTTACCGTCGCCCCTGCGAAGGCAGGGGCCCAACCAAGCTCTCGTCCTGAAACGAAGGGTGCCTGCGCGCGCGGTCAGTTGGCCCCCTGCCTTCGCAGGGGCGACGGGATGGTAGAACCTATGCCGCACCAGGAAGATCGACCTTAGAAAACCTCGATCAACTGGGCGCCGCTCTCGCGCAGCGCGCTCGTGACGATCAGCAGGTTCTCGTGGCGGACGGGGACGGTGAGCTGGATCGCGCCGTTGAGCGGCGCGTCGGCGCGTTCGCGGTGACTCGGTGCGCCTGCGGCATGATCGCCGCCGCTGGCGATGATGCCCGCGCTGTTCTCGTCGGCGATGGGCTCGACGTAGATGAAGGCGGGATCGATCCCGTGTTCCTGCGCGAGATGTTCGACCGCGAGGTCCGCATCGGCGCGCGTGCGGAACTGCGCGGTAAGGCCGTCGAGCTCGCGGCGCTGTTGGGTGTCCTGAACAATGACCATGGCAACCTCCAGGGTGCCTCCCGCGGGCGAGAGTATACCACGGGCGCAGAGCATCCGCCAGTTGGGCGGCTTCGCCGGTCTTTTCAGCGATGTGAAGAAGTTGGCTCCCTGAGTAGGATTCGAACCTACGGCCATTCGATTAACAGTCGAATGCTCTACCGCTGAGCTATCAGGGAGCAGCCCTCTCGGGCAGGGGTGCGCCTATAACAGCGTCGGAAACTTTGGCAAGTCACTCCGGCGACAAAAATTGAATTTGTGCGATCAAGCCTGGAACTGCTCGGCGAAGATGCGTTCCTCAAGGCTGGCGCCGGGGTCGAACAGCAGGGTCAGTTCCTTGTCGTGCGCGGTGCAGATGCGAATATCGCGCACGTCGCGGACCTCCTTCTGGTCGGCCACGGCCGAGACCGGGCGCTTGGCCGGCTCGCGCACGCGGAATTCGACCTCGGCGCTGTCGGGCAGAATCGCGCCACGCCAGCGACGCGGGCGGAAGGGGCTGATCGGGGTCAGCGCCAGCATGTTGCAGCCCAGCGGCAGGATCGGTCCGTTGGCCGAGAGGTTGTAGGCGGTCGAGCCGGCGGGGGTCGAGACCAGCACGCCGTCGCCGGCGAGCTCGGCCATGCGCACCTTGCCGTTGATCTTGACCTCGAGCTTCGCGGTCTGACGCGTCTCGCGCAGCAGGGAGACCTCGTTGATCGCGTAGTAGCTGAATTCCTGCTCGTCCTGAGTGATCGCACGCATCTCGAGCGGGCGCACGGCGATCTCGCGCGCGCGGCCGATCCGCTCGGCGATCGTGCGCTTGGTGCCGTTGCGGTTCATCAGGAAGCCGACCGTGCCGAGGTTGACGCCGTAGCAGGGGCGCAGGCGGCCCTTGTCGAGCATCTCGTGCAGAACGTGCAGCAGGAAGCCGTCGCCGCCGAGCACGACGAAGACGTCGGCATCGACCGGCTTCACCCAGTCGTGCGCCTTGCGCAGCGCTTCGGCGCCTTCCTGCGCCTTGGCGCTGTCCGATACGATCAGCGCCAGCTTCTTGTCCGTGCCCACGCCGGATAGACTCCAAAATCCCGTTCCGGGAGCGGAGCTGTGGTAATTTGAATGCTTTGGCAAGGGCTTCCGGCTAGTGTGACGGAATGAATGAGCTGAGCTCCCTCGATCGCGACGCGCCGCGTGATGCCGTGACCGGGCTTCCGGCGATCGACACCGTCCGCGGGCGGATCGAGGACTGGCTGACCCAGGCCGCCGCGCGCGGCGAGGCGGCGAAGGTGCACACCCTGCTGCTCGGCCTGCGCCGCTTCGATGCGGTGAACCTCGCCTATGGCGCCAGCGCCGGCGACGCGGCCTTGGCCGAGGTCGGCGGGCGCATCTGCCGTTTCGCCGAGAACGAGCTCGACGGCCCCTGGCTGGTCGCGCGCGGCTCTGGCGGCAATTTCCTGCTCGCCGCCAACGAGGCCTGCAGCCGCGAGCGCTGGCAGCTGTTCGCCGAGCAGCTCGCCGACATCGTCTCGCAGTCGATCCCCGCCGCCGCGGGCGCCTTGCGGCTCTCGCCGCGCCTGGCGCTGCTGCGCGCCCTGGCCGACGATACGGTCGAATCGCTGCTCGACCGGCTCGGCCACACGCTGGGCAGCCGGCGGCTGCAGGGCGGGCGGATCGCCTGGGCCGACGGCGAATCGGTGCCGCCGGGCCGCACCGCGGCGCAGCTCGAAGCCGACCTGCTCGTCGCGATCGACCGCGACGAAATCGAGATCCTGTTCCAGCCGCAGTTCGACGCCGACGACCTGCTGACCGGCGCCGAGGCACTGGCGCGCTGGCGGCATCCGGTGCTCGGCCGCATCGGCGCCGCCGCGTTGTTCGGCGTCGCCGAGCGCAGCGACCACGTCGCGCCGCTGTCGCGCCACATCGCCAAACGCGCCTTGGCGGCGGCAAGGGACTGGCCGCCGGGGCTGCGACTGTCGCTGAACGTGACGCCAGCCGATCTCGCCGCGATCTCCTATGCCGACACCCTGCTGGCGATCGTGCGCGAGAGCGGCTTTCCGGCCGACCGGCTGACCTTGGAAGTGACCGAGCAGGTGCTGCTCAGCGACATCCACGCCGCGGCCAAGACCCTGGGCCGGATCTCGGGCGAGGGCATCCGCGTCGCGCTCGACGACTTCGGCGCGGGCTTCTGCAACTTCCGCTATCTCAAGCTGCTGCCGCTCGACTACCTCAAGCTCGACCGCTCGATGGTCGACGGGATCGAGGACGATCCGCGTGACCTCGCCGTGCTGCGCGCGATCGTCGCCATGGCGCGCGCGCTGTCGCTCAAGGTCATCGCCGAGGGCATCGAGGACGAGGCCCAGCGCGACCTGATCGTGCGCGAAGGCTGCGACTTCTACCAGGGCTTCCTGCGCGCCCAGCCGATGAGCGCCGAGGAGTTCGTGGATCTCGCCACCGGAGGGTGAGCGCGACTACTTCGCCGCCTTGCGCGCGATCTGCGCCAGCCCCTTGGTCAGCTGTGCGAGGCCGTGCAGCCGCGCCTTGGGATCACCCCAGACGCGCGTGATGACGAGCTTGCTGTCGGGGCGCAGCTTGACCGTGCCCTCGAGCCGCGCGGCATAGGCGATCAGGCCGGCAGGATCGGGGAACTGGTCGTTGTGGAACGAGACCAGCGATCCCTTCGCGCCGACGTCGATCTTGGCGATGTGCGCCTCGATCGCCTGGCGCTTGATCTCGATCAGCTTGATCAGGTTCGCCGTGGCCGAGGGCAGCGGGCCGAAGCGGTCGATCATCTCGGCCGAAAGGCTCTCGATCTCCTGCTGGTCCTCGGCGTCGTTGAGGCGGCGATAGAGCGCCATGCGGACGGCGAGGTCGGGCACGTAGTCCTCGGGGATCATGATCGGCGCGTCGACGGTGATCTGCGGGCTCAGCGCCGAGCGTTCGCGCTCCAGCCCCATGTCGCCGGCCTTGGCCGCGAGGATCGCGTCCTCGAGCATCGACTGGTAGAGCTCGAAGCCGACCTCGCGGATGTGGCCCGACTGCTCGTCGCCGAGCAGGTTGCCCGCGCCGCGGATGTCGAGATCGTGGCTGGCGAGCTGGAAGCCGGCGCCGAGCGAATCGAGATCTCCCAGCACTTTCAATCGCTTCTCGGCGACTTCTGACAGCGCCTTGTCGTTCGGCGTGGTCAGGTAGGCATAGGCGCGCAGCTTGGCGCGGCCGACGCGGCCGCGCAGCTGGTAGAGCTGGGCCAGGCCGAAGCGGTCGGCGCGGTGGATGATGATCGTGTTGGCGCTGGGGATGTCGATCCCGCTCTCGACGATCGTGGTCGAGAGCAGCACGTCGTACTTGCCCTCGTAGAAGGCGCTCATGCGCTCCTCGACTTCGCCCGCGCCCATCTGGCCGTGGGCCGAGATGTATTTCACCTCGGGGACGGCCTTGTGCAGCCAGTCCTCGATCTCGGCCATGTCGGAGATGCGCGGGACGACGATGAAGCTCTGGCCGCCGCGGTGATGCTCGCGCAGCAGCGCCTCGCGCATCACCATCTCGTCCCATTCCATCACGTAGGTGCGCACCGCGAGGCGGTCGACCGGCGGGGTCTGGATCGTCGAAAGTTCGCGCAGGCCGCTCATCGCCATCTGCAAGGTGCGCGGGATCGGCGTTGCGGTCAGCGTCAGGACGTGGACGTCGTTGCGCAGCTGCTTGAGCTTTTCCTTGTGGTTGACCCCGAAGCGCTGCTCCTCGTCGACGATGACGAGGCCCAGGTCCTTGAACGAGACGGTCTTCGACAGCAGCGCGTGGGTGCCGACCACGACGTCGACCTTGCCTTCGGCCAACCCGCTGCGGGTCTCCTTGGCCTCCTTCTCGGGCACCAGGCGCGAGAGGCGGCCGACTTCGAGCGGGAAGCCGGCGAAGCGCTCGGAGAAGCCCTTGTAGTGTTGGCGGGCGAGCAGGGTGGTCGGCGCGACGACGGCGACCTGCTGGCCGGCCATGGCCGCGACGAAGGCGGCGCGCAGCGCGACCTCGGTCTTGCCGAAGCCGACGTCGCCGCAGACGAGGCGGTCCATCGGCCGGCCCGCGGCGAGATCGCCGAGTACGTCGGCGATCGCGTGTTCCTGGTCGTCGGTCTCTTCCCAGGGGAAGCGGTCGACGAACTGGTCGTAGCTGGCCTGGTCGGGCAGCAGCGCCGGCGCCTGGCGCAGCGCGCGCTTGGCCGCGGTCTTGAGCAGCTCGTGCGCGATCTCGCGGATGCGCTCCTTGAGCCGCGCCTTGCGCCGCTGCCAGGCCTCACCGCCGAGCTTGTCGAGCGCGACGCCGTCCTCGCCGCTGCCATAGCGCGAGAGCACGTCGATGTTCTCGACCGGGATGTAGAGCTTGTCGCCGCCCGCATAGGTCAGCATCACGCAGTCGTGCGGGCTCTTGCCCACGGGGATCGACTGCAGGCCCTCGTAGCGGCCGATGCCGTGGTCCATGTGGACGACGAGATCGCCGGGGGTGAGCGCCGACAGCTCGGCGAGGAAAGCGTCGGCGTCCTTCTTGCGCTTCTTGCGGCGGACCAGACGGTCGCCGAGGATGTCCTGCTCGGTGACGAGGTCGATCTCGGCATTGGCGAAGCCGGTTTCGAGCGGCAGGACCAGCGCCACCGGGCGGCCCTTGGCGGCTAGGCCGAGCGCTTCCTGCCAGGTGTCGGCCAGCGCGGGCTCGACCTTCCCGGCCTCCCCGATGATAGCGGATATGCGCGCGCGGCTGCCCGGAGAATAGGCCGCGATCAAGGCCTTGAGGCCCGACTTTGCCACGGTCTGGAGATGCTTGGCCGCGGCTTCGTAGACGTTGTCTCCGCGCGCTCGCTCGGGGGCGAAGTCACGGCCCGAGGTGAAGCCGAAGTCGACCGCCTTGGCGCTTTCGGGCTGGGCGAAGATATCGGCCTTGTGGACGGGCCAGTCGACGATCCGGCCGTCGATCTCCTCGCGCGTCAGGTAGAGCGCGTCGGGCTTGAGCGGGCGGTAGGAGCCCGGCTGCTTGCCCGAGGTGTCGGTGCGCGCGGTATAGTAGTCGGCGATGTCGGTCAGCCGTTCCTCGGCCGCGCCCTGGGCCGAGGCGTCGATGACGATCAGGTCCTCGGCGGCGAGGTGGTCGAACAGGGTGACCAGTCGGTCCTCGAACAGCGGCAGCCAATGTTCCATGCCGGCGAGGCGGCGGCCGTCGCTGACCGCCTGATAGAGCGGATCGGAGGTGGCATTGGCGCCGAACATCTCGCGATAGCGGCTGCGGAAGCGCTTGACACTGTCCTCGTCGAGCAGGGCTTCGCTGGCGGGCAGCAACAGGTGCTGTTCGACCGAACCGGTCGAGCGCTGGGTGTTCGGATCGAACAGTCGCAGGGTTTCGAGCTCGTCGCCGAAGAAGTCGAGCCGCAGGCCTTGTTCGAGCCCCGAGGGGAAGATGTCGAAGATCGAGCCGCGCACCGCATATTCGCCGGCGTCGACGACGGTGTCGGTGCGCGAATAGCCCTGGCGCTGGAGCAGGGCGATCAGGCTCTCGCGGCCGATCTCCATGCCCGGCTTGAGCAGGCGGACCGACTCGCGGATGCGGAACGGCGTGACCACGCGCTGGAGCAGGGCGTTGATCGTGGTGACGAGGAGCTGCGGACCTTTCGGGCCGTTCTGCAGGCGATGCAGCGCCGCCAGCCGCCGCGCCGAGACCGAGAGCGCGGGGCTCGACCGGTCATAGGGCAGGCAGTCCCAAGCGGGAAATTCGACGACGTCGAGCTCGGGCGCGAAGAAGCCGGCGGCATCGGTAACCGCGCGCATCGCGGCGTCGTCGGGCGCTATGAAGACGGCTCTGGAGCCACTGGGGCTGCCTTTGGCGGCCCGCGCGAGGTCGGCCATGACCAGCGGCTGGGCGCCGCGCGCGATCGAGGCGAGCGTGAGCGGAGTTTTGGCGGAGAGAATCTTCGAGAAATCGGGCATGGCAGGCCAAGGCCACTAGCCGTGTATTTGTTCCGTTCCAAGTGTGCCTGTCTTGCCGCCTGCGCGGGTGCGATCTATCCGCAGATCGGCTTCGCACGGGAAAGGCACGGCATGATCACGCACGCGGTATTCTTCTGGCTGAAAAACCCGGGCTCGATCGCCGATCGCGACGCGCTGATCGCCGGTGTGCGCGGGCTGGCCGCGATCGAGGGCGTGCGTTCGTTGGTCGTGGGCGTGCCGGCCGAGACGGGTGACCGCGACGTGGTCGACGCGAGCTATGGCGTGTCCGAAATCCTGACCTTCGACAGCGTCGAGGACGAAGGCGCCTATCAGGTGCATCCGCTGCACCAGAAGTTCATCGCCGAGCACGAGCACCTGTGGTCGAAGGTGACCGTCTACGACGTCACGCATTCGTGACGCGAAGGCCTTACTGTGGGATCTCGACGTAATCGAGCTGCTGCATGCGCGTCATCAGCGCGCCGGCATAGCGTTCAGGCACGGGCTCGGTGCCGAGCGCCCAGGCGAGCAGGTCGTGGTCTTCCTCGTCGAGCAGGGCTTCGAACCAGGCGATCTCCTCTTCGTTCCACTCGGCGTGAAAGCGGTCGAAGAAGCAGCCGATCATGTAGTCGGCCTCGCGCGTGCCGCGGTGCCAGGCGCGGAACTTGATGCGGTTCAGGCGGTCTGAGGTCATGGCGCGCGGGTAGGGCAATCGTAGTGCCCACACAAGCCGCGCCACACAGAACCGTCTGCTGCCTTCAGATCCCGTCACCCCTGCGGAGGCAGGGGCCCAACTAAGCTCTCGTCCTGCAACGAAGCGGGCGCGGAGGCTCGGTCAGCTGGGCCCCTGCCTGCGCAGGGGCGACGGATGAAGTAACGGACGGTAACGGATGGATTTCGATCCGTTGACGGATATATCCGCTCCCATGCGTCCCGACCGGCTCAATTCCCTGTTCGTCGAAACCGCCGGCCTCAAGGGTGTCGGCCCGCAGATGGCCAAGCCGCTCGACAAGCTCGGGCTCACGCGCGTCAAGGACCTGGCCTATCATCTGCCCGACCGCTTCGTGCAGCGCCGCGTCGTCGCCGATCTCGACGAGGCGGCGGTGGGCGAGAACATCATCATCGCGCTGACCGTGCGCGAACACCGCTCGTCTAGCGGCCGCGGGCCCTATCGCGTCATGGCCGAGGACGCCGCGGGCAACGTCTGTGCGCTGACCTATTTCGGGCGCGCGTCCTATTCCGCCAAGAAGCAGCTGCCGCTGGGCGAGACGCGCTGGATCGCCGGCCGGCTCGACCAGTACGGGCAGATGCTGCAGATCGTGCATCCCGATCACGTCTCCGAAGAGACCGCCGGGCTCGGCCAGGTCTGCGAGCCGATCTATCAGCTCTCCGAAGGGCTGACCCAGGGGCGGCTCGGCGCGCTGGTCCAGCAGGGGCTGGTGGCGCTGACCGACCTGCCCGAATGGATCGAACCGAACCTGCTGGAGCGCGAGAAGTGGCCGGCCTGGCGCGAGGCGCTGCTCGCGGCGCACAAGGACGAGAACAAGCCCGCGCGCGAGCGGCTGGCCTATGACGAGCTGCTGGCCAATTCGCTGGCGCTGATGCTGGTGAAGAACGCCAACCGCGCGCAGAAGGGCACGCCGCTGCAGGGCGACGGGCGCCTGCGCGCCAAGCTGTCGCTGCCGTTCGGGCTGACGGGCGCGCAGAAGCGCTCGATTGCCGAGGTCGAAGGTGATCTCGCGCAAGGATCGCCGATGCTGCGGCTGCTCCAGGGCGACGTGGGTTCGGGCAAGACCGTGGTCGCGCTCGAATCGATGCTGATCGCGGTCGAGGCGGGGACGCAGGCGGCGCTGCTGGCGCCGACCGAAATCCTCGCGCGCCAGCATCATGCGACCCTGAGCAAGATGCTCTCGGGCACGGGCGTCGAGATCGCGCTGCTGACCGGGCGCGACAAGGGCAAGGCGCGCGAGTCGATCCTCATGGGGCTGATGGACGGCTCGATCGACGTGGTCGTCGGCACTCACGCGATCTTCCAGGACGCGGTGACCTACAAGCATCTGGCTCTGGTGGTGATCGACGAGCAGCATCGCTTCGGCGTGGGGCAAAGGCTGATGCTCACCCAGAAGGGCAGGCGCACGCCGCACTGCCTGGCGATGACCGCGACGCCGATCCCGCGCACGCTGACCCTGGCGCAATACGGCGAGATGGAAGTCTCCAAGCTCGACGAGATGCCTCCCGGCCGCCAGGCGATCGACACGCGCGTGGTCGCGATCGAGCGGATGGGCGATGTCGTCGAGGCGGTGTCGCGGCATCTGGCGGGCGGCGGTCAGGCCTATTGGGTCTGCCCGATGGTGCGCGAGAGCGAGACCGACGACCTCGCTGCCGCCGAGGCGCGCTACGCCGAGCTGCGCGACCATTTCGGCGAGCAGGACGTCGTCCTGGTCCACGGCCAGCTCAGGCCCGAGGTCAAGGACGCGGCCATGGAACGCTTCGCGCGCGGTGAGGCCAAGCTGCTGGTGGCGACGACGGTGATCGAGGTCGGCGTCGACGTGCCCAATTCGAACCTGATGGTGATCGAGCAGGCCGAGCGCTTCGGGCTGGCCCAGCTCCACCAGCTGCGCGGCCGTGTCGGTCGTGGCACCGAGAAATCGACCTGCCTGCTGCTACGCGGCGGCGGCCTGTCCGAGACCGCGCGCGAGCGCCTGGCGCTGATGCGCGAGACGCAGGATGGGTTCCGCCTGGCCGAAGAGGACTTGCGCCTGCGCGGCGGCGGCGAGCTGCTCGGTACCAAGCAGTCGGGCGACACGCCGTTCCGCGTCGCGACATTGGAGCAGATCCAGCGGCTGCTCCCTGTGGCGCACGACGATGCGCGGCTGCTGATCGAACGTGACGGCGGCCTGACCGGCGAGCGCGGCGAGGCGGCGCGTCTGCTGCTCTACCTGTTCGAGCGCGACTGGGGCGTGCAACTGCTGCGCGGCGGCTAGGCGGCGGGCTTGCGCTCGCCCGGTGCGAGGCGCAGTGTCGCGGGCATTCGCAATCGGGGGAGGGCGCAATGACAAATACCAACAAACCGCCGGTCTGGTTCTGGATCGTGGCGATCGTGCTGGTGCTGTGGGAAACGATGGGCTGCTTTGCCTGCGTCACGCAGATCCGGCTCGGCGCCGAAGCCATGGGGCCGGTCGACGAGTGGTCGCGTGCCTACTACGCGGCGCTGCCCGCCTGGTACAACTGGGTCTACGCCGTTGCCACCTTCGGCGGGCTGTTCGGCGGCCTGGCCCTTCTGCTGCGCAAGCGGCTGGCGGCGACGCTGTTCTGGATCTCGCTCGTCGCGGTGATCGTGATGTTCGGCTATGCCTTCGCTGCGACCGACCTGATCGCGCACAAGGGCGCCGGACAGGTGCTGCCGTTCCCGCTGTTCATCGCCGCGGTCGGCGTCTTCTCGATCTGGTTCGCGAACCTGGCGACGAAGAAGGGCTGGCTCGCGGCCTGATCCCGAAGTCAGGCGAGCCGCGTCAGGGCATCGCCCGGCGGACCGTTCTCGACCCGATCGAGGATCGCCCGCGCCACTTCGGTGGGCGACAGGGCGCCGGTGTCGAGCACCATGTCGAAGCAGTCGTGGCGAAAGATCTCGCGCGCGACGAAGGCCGAGGCGCGGCGGGTGCCCTCGTTGTTGCGCGCGGCCTGTTCCGGGCCGAGCACCTTCTCGACCTCGGCGATGCGGCCGGCGATGCGGTTGCCGAGAATGTCCTGCGGCGGTTTGAGCGCGACGAACAGGCTCGGCAGGTCGCGGAAATGCGCGACCAGGTTGGGCAGGATCGGCGGAACGGTGGTGGCGACGTGATCGAGGATCACGCGTTCGCCGTTTTCGACCGCGGCGCGCACCATGCGGTGATAGGTGTCGATCAGCCGGCCCCCCTGGCGGCCGAAGTCCATGTGCGCGGGGCCTGCGGGATCGGCCGGATCGTCGGGCGCCATGTGCAGGCTCTCGCCGCTGCGCGTGCCGCCGTCGACGAACTTGCGCGGCACCAGGGTGCCGAGCATCGTGTCGACGCCGAAGTGGAGCCAGAGATCTTCGGCCTGTTCGACGAAGGCCTTGCAGGTCGTCGTCTTGCCGCTGCCGGTCGTGCCTGTGACGATGACGAGCCTGGTCACCGTTTCGCCCAGGCCTCGGGTCCGGCGCGGTGCCACTGGCGGTAGTCCTGGAGGCCGTAGTATTCCTGGTCCTCGCCGATCGCGCCGGTATGGCCGTCGTAGTCCCAGGCATATTGCTGCCACCACATGCCGCGGTCGGGGAACAGGATCACTTCGGCGTGGCAGACCGAGCGGCCCAAGGCATGAAGCTCGCGGCCGAGCTGGTCCCTGGCCACGACTTCGACCGCGGTCACCCGCGGCCCGTCACGTTCGAGCACGCGGCGCGTGCCTTCTGCGAGCGACGAGACCACGCCGTCGCGCATCAGATAACCGCCGACCGACAGGGTATCGCGACTTTGGTTCGCGTCGACCGCCATCATGTGGAAGCCGGTCTTCGCGTCGGCGGTCGACCACAGGTAGCCGCCGGGCGTGCACTTCTCGAGGTTGCGGCGGCCGTGCGAGCCGTCGCGGATCGAGAAGGTGTCGACCGCATAGGTCTCGCCCTCGAGCACGACCTTGCCCGTGATCCGCCCCGGCTGCTCGAAGTGGAGCTTGTAGGCGCCGTCGAAGCCATGATCCTCGCGGCGGCCGATCTCGTGCGGTTCGGCGACGGCCTCGAACACGAGGTCGAGCGTGAAGCCGTTGGCATCGTACATCAGCCGATAGCGCTTCAGCGGTTCGAGCATTTTGATGCCGAACGAGAAGTCGGTCATGAAATCGTACTTGTCGTAATCGATCCCGAACCGCCCCTGGGGGAGTGGCCGCATCGCCTGCCAGTCGAAGAAGGGGAAGTCCCAGGCGTGCGGCGTGCTCGCGTCCCACATCGCCGGGCCGGCGAGCATGCAGTTCATGTTGGGGCGGAAGTGATTGTAGAAGAAGCCGTTGATCTTGCGCTCTGGGATCGCCCACGAGAACCACGAGCTTTCGCTCCAGTAGAGATCGTCGTCCTTCTTGAGGTTGAAGTGGTCGGCCACTTCGCTGGTCAGCGCCATCGGTTCCTCTCCGTGCTTGTAAGGCGGCACCGGCCCACGCCCCCACCCGACCTCCCAACGATAGTACCCTAGGGAGGTCGGGTGGGGGCGTGGGCCGGTGCCGATCCCGCTCAAGCGGAAACGTCAGCCACCGCGTCGCATGACGGTGCGCGCGGTGGCAAGTGCGGGAGTCTGGAACGCTGGGCTGATGTGTCCTCAGTCGAATTCGTAGGCGCGCTCACCGTGGCTGGTGATGTCGAGGCCTTCGTATTCCTCTTCGTCGGTCACGCGCATCGGCAGGACGATCGAGACCATGACCGCGAGGATCGCCGAGACGATCGCCGACCACAGCGCCACCACGCCGACACCGGCGAGCTGCGCGACGAGCTGGCTGCCCATCGACATGCCCTCGGCATAGCCGACACCGCCGAAGTCCTGCGAGATGAAGATCGCGAGCAGGATCGAGCCGATGATGCCGCCAACGCCGTGAACGGCGAAGACGTCGAGCGAGTCGTCGATCTTGAGCTTGTGCTTGATGACCTGGATCATCGGATAGCAGACGCAGCTTGCGGCGATGCCGAAGACGATCGCCGCGCCGGGGGAGATGTAGCCGGCGGCCGGGGTGACCGTGGCCAGGCCGGCGATCGCGCCCGTGGCAAAGCCGACCGTGGTCGGCTTGCCGACGCTGACGCGTTCGATCGCGAGCCAGGCGAGAGCGGCGGTGCAGGCCGCGGCATGGGTGGCGAGGATCGCGCTGGCGGCGCCGTCGCCGGCGGTCAGGGCCGAGCCGCCGTTGAAGCCGAACCAGCCGACCCAGAGCAGGCCGGCGCCGGCCATGGTCAGGGCGGGGCTATGCGGCAGCATCAAGGTCTTGGGGAAGCCCTGGCGCCGGCCGAGCAGCAGTGCGGCGATCAGCGCCGAGACGCCCGCCGTGGTGTGGACGACGATGCCGCCGGCGAAGTCGAGCGTGCCGAGGCCGGTCGCGAGCCAGCCGCCGCCCCAGATCCAGTGCGCGGCGGGCGCGTAGACCACCAAGCTCCACAGCGCGCAGAAGCCGACGACCCAGCCGAAGCGCGCGCGGTCGACCCAGGCGCCGGCCATCAGCGCCGGGGTGATCGCCGCAAAGCACATCTGGAACATCGCGAAGGTGCTCTCGGGGATCGTCGTGTTCGCGCGGACGTCGCCGAGATTGATCAGCATCCAGGCATTGCCAGAGCCGAGCCAGCCGTTGGTTACGTCGCCGAAGGCCAGGGTATAGCCGACGACGATCCACAGCAGCGATGCGATCGCGGCGATCGCGCCGCACTGGATCAGCACCGCGAGGAAGTTCTTGGCGCGCACCAGGCCGCCGTAGAACAGGCCGAGGCCGGGCAGGGTCATCAGCAGGACCAGCGCCGAAGAGGTCAGGATCCAGGCGGTGTCGCCGCTATCGGGCGTGGCCGCATCCTGGGCCAACGCCAGTGTGGGCATGGTAGCCGCCAGGGCAGCGACCGACAGCGCGCAGCTCTTCCGCATTTCAAGCAATCCCCTGCTTCACAGACCCTGCTCTCCAGCGGGGCCGTGTTCCTCCGAGGGGGCGTCTAGAACATTATCGCGTTAACAAACAAGGCAAGGCCAGGGGCCTTTCAACAATCCGATCCTCCCCCAACGGGGGAGGGGGACTGCCCGCGCAGCGGGTGGTGGAGGGGGCGAGGTCGTACGAGAGGTGCGCGTTCGGCCGCGCCCCCTCCGTCAGTCCTGCGGGCTGCCACCTCCCCCGGAAGGGGAGGAGTTGGCTCTAAGCCCAGCCTTCGAGCACCTGATCGGGCGGGCGGTGGCCGTCAATCCAGAAGCGGATGTTGGCGATCAGGCGCAGGCCCGCGGCGCCGCGGCCTTCGACCGTGGCGCTGCCGAGGTGCGGCATCAGCACGACGTTGGGCAGGGCCAGCAGCCGCGGATCGACCGAGGGTTCGCGCGCATAGACGTCGAGCCCCGCGCCGGCGATGCGGCCGTTCTGCAGCGCCGCGATCAGCGCTTCTTCGTCGATGATGTCGCCACGCGCGGTGTTGATCACGCAGGCGCTGGGCTTGAGCAGGGCGATGCGCCGGGCGTCGAGCAGGTGGTGCGTGCCGGTGCTGGCCGGGCAGTGCAGGGTCAGGATATCGGCATCGGCGATCAACTGGTCGAGATCGGGCTCGTACCGTGCGCCGAGCATGTTCTCGATCGCCGGGGGCAGGCGGTGACGATTGTGATAGACCACTTCGAGCCCGAAGCCCCGCGCGCGGTGCGCCACGGCCTGGCCGATCCGGCCCATGCCGACGATCGCCAGCCGCTTGCCGCCCAGGCTCGTGCCGAGGAAATTCGATGGCCCCCAGCCGGTCCAGTTGCCGTCGAGCAGCATCCGCGATCCCTCGGGCAGGCGGCGCGGCACGCTGATGATCAGCGCCATGGCCATGTCGGCGGTATCGTCGGTGAAGACCGAAGGCGTGTTGGTCACGACGATCTTGCGTGCCCACGCGGCGGCGAGGTCGATGTGATCGACGCCCGCGCCGAAATTGGCGAAGAGGCCGAGCCGGTCGCCCGCCGCGGCGATCATTTCGCCATCGATGCGGTCGGTGACCGTGGGCACCAGCACGTCGCATTCGCGCATCGCGGCGATCAGCGCGTCGCGGTCCATCGGTACGTCGTCGGGATTGTGGGTGACGTCGAACAGTTCGTCCATCCGCGCCTCGGTTTCGGGCAGGAGTCGGCGCGTGACGATCACGCGCGGCTTGCCGGTTACGCGTTGGGCGAGCGGGGTTTCGGTGACAACGGTCATGGTGTCCGCGCAATGTGCCGGACTGGCCGACGAGGTCAAGCGCGGTGGCGGTTTTCCGGGGGCAGGCCAGGATCAGAAGTGTGCTTGAAGCGTTGCCGCTCGTAAATCTATGGGGCCGCGTCTAAGGGGTTCGTCATGTCATCCTTCCTACGGTCCTTCGCTGCCCTGGCACTCCTATCCGTCGCGACTCCGGCGCTGGCCGCGGACGACGAGGCGGTGCCCTATTGGGCCTCGCTGCGCGCCAGCGAGGTGAACCTGCGCGTCGGTCCGGCCGAGACCTATCGCATTGCCTGGGTTTATCATCGCCCGGGCCTGCCGATGAAGGTGTTGCGGCGCATGGAGGGCTGGCGGCTGGTCCAGGATCCCGACGGCGCGCGCGGCTGGATGCTGGCGCGCTTCCTCAAGCGCGATCGCGGCGCGATCGTCACGGGCAAGGGGCTCGCCGACATGCGCGACAAGGGCGCGAGCGATGCCAAGCTGCTCTGGCAGGTCGAGCCCGGCGTGAGCGGGCGGCTCGGCGATTGCGAGGAAGGGTGGTGCCGGCTCGAGGTCGATACCGGCCATGCGGGTTTCGTGCCGCAGGCGCGCCTCTGGGGTGTGGGCGAGCCGTAGTTTTCTGAAAATCCTCCCTATTTTCGCGAAGCGCAAATGGGGAGGGGACCGCCAGTCTGAAAAGGCTGGTGGTGGAGGGGTAAGGGCGGTGCCGGCTACCCCTCCGTCAGGCCCTGCGGGCCTGCCACCTCCCCATTTGTCCTGCGGAAAAATGGGGAGGAGCTAGCAGCAGATCAGACCAGCTCGACCGCCACGGCCGTGGCTTCGCCGCCGCCGATGCAGAGCGAGGCGACGCCGCGCTTCAGGCCCTTGTGCTTGAGCGCACCGATCAGGGTGGTGATGATGCGCGTGCCCGAAGCACCGATCGGGTGACCCAGCGCGGTGGCGCCGCCGTGGACGTTGATCTTGTCGTGCGGGATGCCGAGGTCGTGCATCGCGAACATGGCGACGCAGGCGAAGGCCTCGTTGATCTCGAACAGGTCGACATCCGAAAGCTGCCAGCCGGCCTGCTCCAGAACCTTGGGGATCGCCTTGATCGGCGTGGTCGGGAAGCGCTGCGGCTCGTGCGCGTGGGCGGCGACGGCGACGACCTTGGCCACCGGCGTCAGGCCCTTTTCCTTGGCGACGCTCTCGCGCGTCAGGATCATCGCGGCGGCGCCGTCCGAGATCGAGCTCGAAGTGGCGGCGGTGATCGTGCCGTCCTTGGCGAAGGCGGGCTTGAGGGTCGGGATCTTCTCGGGCTTGCCCTTGCCGGGCTGCTCGTCGGTGTCGACCACGACGTCGCCGCCGCGGGTCTTGACCGTGACGGGGACGATCTCGCTGGCGAAGGCGCCGGTCGAGATGGCTTCCTGGGCACGGCGCAGCGACTCGATCGAATAGGCGTCCTGCGCCTCGCGGGTCAGCTGGTACTCGTCGGCGACGGCCTGGGCATAGGAGCCCATCGAGCCGCCTTCGTAGGCGTCTTCGAGGCCGTCGAGGAACATGTGGTCATAGGCGGTGTCGTGACCGGCGCGCGCGCCGCCGCGGTGCTTCTTGAGCAGATAGGGCGCGTTGGTCATCGATTCCATGCCGCCGGCGACGACCATGTCGATCGTGCCCGAGGCGAGGGCTTCCGCGCCCATGATCACCGTCTGCATGCCCGAGCCGCAGACCTTGTTGACCGTGCTCGCCTCGACCGAGAGCGGCAGGCCGGCCTTGAGCGCGACCTGGCGGGCCGGCGACTGGCCGAGGCCGGCGGGCAGCACGCAACCCATGTAGATACGCTCGACGTCGGCACCGTCGACACCGGCGCGCTCGACCGCGGCCTTGACCGCGGTGGCGCCGAGATCGGTTGCCGAAACGTCGGCGAAGGCACCCGACAGGCCACCCATCGGGGTGCGGGCGTAAGACAGGACGACGATCGGATCGTTCGCGGAAATCTGGGCCATGGCGCTATCTGCCTTTCGAATGGCGTTGGACAATTCTGCCCGGTCGCATAATGTTGCACTGCGGTAATGGCAATCCGTCGCTTCGGCGGAAAGCGTCATCATTGCATATGCCTATTAAGTTTCAAATTGCAACTTGAGAGCCGTTCGCAGCAAGCATCCGACCCTTGCGCCTCGCTGAACGGGGGACTAGGGCGCGCATCATTCAACTCCTTAACCGAGTCAGAACGTGGTCGATCTATCCCAATATCTGCCGATCCTGATCTTCCTGATCATCGCGCTGGGGCTGTCTTCGGCCTTCGTGTTCCTGCCGATGGGCGTCGCTCGCCTGACCGGCGCGCATAACCCGAACGCCGAAAAGCTGAGCGAGTACGAGTGCGGCTTCCCCGCCTTCGAAGACCCGCGCAGCCAGTTCGACGTGCGCTTTTACCTCGTCGCGATCCTGTTCATCATCTTCGATCTGGAAGCGGCGTTTCTGTTCCCCTGGGCCGTGTCGCTCGACATGACCGGCTGGCCCGGCTGGATCACCATGATGGTCTTCCTGGGCGAACTGGCCATCGGCCTCGCCTATGCATGGAAGAAGGGAGCTCTGGACTGGGAATGAGCACGCTCGTCGACACCGCCGGTAATCCCCTTGGCGGTAACCCGCTTTCGGCCTCGTCGGGCCAGGCGATCACGCCGCCCGACCAGGCCTTCTTCAAGGACCTCAATCAGGAGGTTTCCGACAAGGGCTTCCTGATCACCACCACCGAGGAGCTGTTCCAGTGGGCCCGTACGGGCTCGCTGTGGTGGATGACCTTCGGCCTCGCCTGCTGCGCGGTCGAGATGATCCACGTCAACATGCCGCGCTACGACATGGAGCGCTTCGGCGCCGCGCCGCGCGCGTCCCCGCGCCAGTCGGACGTGATGATCGTCGCCGGTACGCTGTGCAACAAGATGGCCCCGGCGCTGCGCAAGGTCTACGACCAGATGTCGGACCCCAAGTACGTCATCTCGATGGGCTCCTGCGCCAACGGCGGTGGCTACTACCACTACAGCTACAGCGTCGTGCGCGGCTGCGACCGGATCGTGCCTGTGGACATCTATGTCCCCGGCTGCCCGCCGACCGCCGAGGCGCTGCTCTATGGCGTGATGCAGCTGCAGCGGAAAATCCGCCGCGTCGGCACGGTCGAGCGGTGAGGGCGGGACGATGACGGTACTGCATTCCGCACCCAAGATCGCGTCGAACGAAGGCGTGCTCGATACGCTGACCAAGGCGCTCGGCGACAAGCTCGTCGCCGGCAAGGAAGAGTACGGCGAGATCGTGCTCACCATCGCGCGCGATCGTATCGAAGACGCGATGCGCCAGCTGCGCGACGAGCACGAATACCAGCAGCTGATGGAAATCGCCGGGGTCGACTATCCGTCGCGGCCCGAGCGGTTCGAAGTCGTCTACATGCTGCTGTCGGTGACGCGTAACCACCGCCTGCTGGTCAAGGTCACCGCCGCCGAGAACACCCCGGTGCCGACGGTCACGACCCTGTGGCCGGTCGCGGGCTGGCTCGAGCGCGAGGTTTTCGACCTCTACGGCGTGATCTTCGCCGGCAACCACGACCTGCGCCGCATCCTGACCGATTACGGCTTCGAGGGGCATCCGTTCCGCAAGGACTTCCCGCTGACCGGCTATGTCGAGCTGCGCTATTCCGAAGAGGACAAGCGCGTCGTCTACGAACCGGTCCAGCTCGCGCAGGACCTGCGTTCGTTCGACTTCATGAGCCCGTGGGAAGGCGCCGACTACCTGCTGCCCGGTGACGAGAAGGCACCGGCCGCGCCGCCGCCGGCTCCTCCGCCGCCGCCTGCCGCGCCCAAGGTCGAGACGCCCAAGACCACCGACAAGCCTGCCGATACCGGCGGCGATGCCAAGGCCAACGAAGCCGCGGCCGACAAGCAGAGCGCCGGTGCGCCCGCCGCCAAGGATGGCGGCAAGGCGCCCGAAGCGCCCGCGCCGACCGAGTCCAAGCCCGCACGCAAGCCGCGCGCCAAGAAGACGCCCGAGGGTAGCTGATCATGAGTGTCCAGCTGGAAGCCTCGCCGACCACCGGCGACGAGGTCATCTCGAACTACACGATCAACTTCGGGCCGCAGCACCCGGCCGCGCACGGCGTGCTGCGTCTGGTGCTCGAGCTCGACGGCGAGATCATCGAGCGTGTCGATCCGCACGTCGGCCTGCTGCATCGCGGCACCGAGAAGCTGATCGAGCACAAGACCTATCTCCAGGCGCTGCCGTATTTCGACCGCCTCGACTACTGTTCGCCGCTGGCGATGGAGCACTCCTACGTGCTCGCCATCGAGAAGCTGCTGAACCTCGAGGTGCCGCTTCGCGCCCAGTACCTGCGCGTGCTGTTCGCCGAGCTGACGCGCATCTGCAACCACATGCTCAACATCGGCTCGCACGTCATGGACGTCGGCGCGATGACGCCGAACCTGTGGCTGTTCGAAATCCGCGAGGACTGCCTCAACTTCTTCGAGCGCGCCTCGGGCGCGCGCATGCACTCGGCCTGGTACCGCCCCGGCGGCGTCCACCAGGACGTGCCGCTGAAGCTGCTGACCGACATCGCCGACTGGCTCGACACGCGTCTGCCGCGGCTGTTCGAGGACGCGATGAGCCTCGTCGTCGACAACCGCATCTTCAAGCAGCGCAACGTCGACATCGCCATCGTCTCGAAGGAAGACGCGCTGAAGTGGGGCTTCTCGGGCCCGATGATCCGCGGTTCGGGCATTCCCTGGGACCTGCGCAAGAGCCAGCCCTACGACGTCTACGACCGCATGGACTTCGAAATCCCGGTCGGCACGCGCGGTGACTGCTACGACCGGTTCATGGTCCGCGTCGAGGAAGTGCGTCAGTCGGCCAAGATCATGAAGCAGTGCCTGGCCGAAATGCCGAACGGCCCGATCGCTTCGCTCGACCGCAAGGTCGTCCCGCCCAAGCGTGGCGAGATGAAGCAGTCGATGGAAGCGCTGATCCACCACTTCAAGCTCTACACTGAGGGCTTCCATGTCCCGGCGGGCGAGGTCTACGTCGCGACCGAGAGCCCCAAGGGCGAGTTCGGCGTCTACCTGGTCGCCGACGGCACCAACAAGCCGTACCGCTGCAAGATCCGCCCGACGGCCTTCTCGCACCTCCAGGCGATGGATTTCATGTGCAAGGGCCACATGCTGCCCGACGTCACCGCCATCATCGGCGCGATCGACGTGGTCTTCGGGGAGTGCGACCGTTGAGCAATCTCGCTACCGCAGAGGCGATGATCGCCGCCTACAACGCGCAGGACGTCGATACCTACGTCTCCTACATGACCGACGATGCCTGCGAGGCGAACTATCGCGGTGCCGTCGTGCGCGAGGGCAAGGAAGGTACGCGTTCCGGGCTCGCCAAGGCCTTCGCCGTCTGGCCTGAAAACAAAGCGGAAATCCGCGAGAAACAGGAAATCGGCAACTACGTCCTGTTCCGCGAATACGTCACCCGCGGCCCGTCGACCGACGGTTCGCCGCTGGTCGAGCCGTTCGAAGTCGTCGCCATCTACACTTTCGAGGGCGCCAAGTGCGCCCGCGTGGAGTTCGTCCGTTGAAGCAGATTTCCCTCCTGGATTCCCTGCGCGTCTGGGCCGCCGTCACCGGCGTCCTGCTTGCGCTCGGCTATTTCGGCGTGCTCCTGGCGGGCGGCGAGCCCACGCAGACGCTGCCGATGCTGGTCGCGGCGATCGGCGGCTTCGAGCTGTTCCTCTACGCCCAGGACCTCTGGCTGCAGCGGAGCCGTCGCCATGGCTGATCGCCACCTCGAGCCCGATACCCCCGAACTGCGCGCGCGCTGGGGCAACTGGACCTGGAACGAGGTCAACGCCAAGAAGGTGCCCGATATCATCGCGCGCTATCCCGAAGGGCGCCAGCGCTCGGCGGTGATGCCGTTGCTCGATCTCGCGCAGCGCCAGATCGGTGCCGAGACGCAGACCCAGGGCTGGCTGCCGATCCCGGTGATGGAATACATCGCCAAGGAACTCGACATGCCGGTGATCCGCGTGGTCGAGGTCGCCTCGTTCTACACGATGTACAACCTCGTGCCCGTCGGCCGTTTCCACGTTCAGGTCTGTGGCACCACGCCGTGCATGCTGCGCGGCTCGGACGACCTGCTGACTGCCTGCAAGGCGCGCGGCATGAGCAAGGGCCACAACAGCGCCGACGGCCTGTGGACGCTGACCGAGGTCGAATGCATGGGCAACTGCGCTTCGGCGCCGATGGTCCAGATCAACGACGACAACTACGAAGACCTGACGGCCGAGCGCCTGAACTTCGTGCTCGACGAGCTGGCCGCGGGCCGCGAGCCCAAGGCGGGCACGCAGGAGCCGGGCCGCCACACGGTCGAGCCGGTCGGCGCGCTGTCGACGCTCAAGCAGATGGTCTCCGAAAATCACGATTACCGAGGGGAGTGGTAAGCCATGGCACTCGCCGACAAGGATCGCATCTTCACCAACCTCTACGGCTACCAGCCGTGGAACCTAGACGCGGCGCAGAAGCGCGGCGACTGGGACAACACCAAGGCCATCCTCGCCAAGGGCCGCGACGGCATCATCGAGGAAATCAAGGCTTCGGGCCTGCGCGGCCGCGGCGGTGCGGGCTTCCCCACCGGCATGAAGTGGTCCTTCATGCCCAAGGAACCGAACTCGGCGCGTCCCGGCTTCCTGGTGATCAACGCCGACGAGTCCGAGCCGGGCTCGTGCAAGGACCGCGAGATCATCCGCCACGATCCGCACAAGCTGCTCGAAGGCGCGCTGGTCGCGGGCTTCGCGATGGGTGCGCGCGCGGCCTACATCTACATCCGCGGCGAATACATTCGCGAAGCCGAGACGATGTTCGCGGCGCGCGACGAGGCCTATGCCGCCGGCCTGCTGGGCAAGAACGCCTGCGGTTCGGGCTATGACTTCGACGTCTTCGTCCACCGCGGCGCCGGTGCCTACATCTGCGGCGAAGAGACCGCGATGATCGAGAGCCTGGAAGGCAAGAAGGGCCAGCCGCGTCTCAAGCCGCCGTTCCCGGCCGGCGCGGGCCTCTATGGCTGCCCGACCACGGTCAACAACGTCGAGTCCATTGCCGTGGCTCCGACGATCATGCGCCGCGGCGCCTCGTGGTTCTCGAGCTTCGGGCGCGAGAACAACAAGGGCACCAAGCTCTTCCAGATCAGCGGGCATGTGAACAAGCCCTGCGTGGTCGAGGAAGAGATGAGCATTCCCTTCCGCGAACTGATCGAGCGCCACTGCGGCGGTATCCGCGGCGGTTGGGACAACCTGCTGGCGGTGATCCCGGGCGGCTCCTCGGTGCCGCTGGTGCCGGGCGACCAGTGCCCCGACATGCCGATGGACTTCGACGGCTGTAAGGCCGCGGGTTCGGGTCTCGGCACGGCCGCGGTCATCGTCATGGACAAGTCGACCGACATCGTCCGCGCCATCAGCCGCCTGTCCTACTTCTACAAGCACGAGTCCTGCGGCCAGTGCACGCCCTGCCGCGAAGGCACGGGTTGGATGTGGCGCGTGATGGAGCGCCTGCGCACCGGTGACGCCGCGGTCGAGGAAATCGACATGCTGCAGCAGGTGACCAAGCAGGTCGAAGGCCACACGATCTGCGCGCTGGGCGACGCTGCCGCCTGGCCGATCCAGGGCCTGATCCGCCACTTCCGCCCCGAGCTTGAACGCCGGATCGCCGACAACGTACGCGAGGCTGCTGAGTAATGCCTAAGGTAACCGTCGACGGCGTCGAACTCGAAGTTCCGGCAGGCGCCACCGTCCTGCAGGCCTGCGAGCTGGCCGGCAAGGAAATCCCCCGCTTCTGCTATCACGAGCGGCTGTCGATCGCCGGCAACTGCCGCATGTGCCTGGTCGAGGTCGCCCCTGGACCGCCGAAGCCGCAGGCCTCTTGCGCGCTGCCGGCTGCCGAGGGCCAGACGATCCGCACCGACAGCGAGATGGTCAAGAAGGCGCGCGAAGGGGTGATGGAGTTCCTCCTCATCAACCACCCGCTCGACTGCCCGATCTGCGATCAGGGCGGCGAATGCGACCTGCAGGACCAGTCGGTCGCCTATGGCCGCGGCGCCTCGCGTTATGACGAGCACAAGCGTGCGGTCACCGAAAAGTACATGGGTCCGCTCATCAAGACGACGATGACGCGCTGCATCCACTGCACCCGCTGCGTGCGCTTCTCCGAGGAAGTCGCCGGCGTGGACGAGATCGGCGCGCTCTATCGCGGCGAGAACATGCAGATCACGACCTATCTGGAGAAGGCCGCGCATCACGAGATGTCGGCCAACGTGATCGACCTCTGCCCGGTCGGCGCGCTGACTTCCAAGCCCTATGCCTTCGAGGCGCGGCCCTGGGAGCTCAAGAAGACGCTCGGCATCGACGTCTCCGACGCGACCGGCGCCAACATCCGTATCGACAGCCGTGGCCGCGAGGTCCTGCGCGTGCTGCCGCGGATCAACGACGACGTGAACGAGGAGTGGATCAGCGACAAGGCGCGCTATCAGGTCGACGGCCTGACCAAGCGCCGGCTCGACCGCCCCTGGATCCGCCGCGACGGCAAGCTCCAGGCCGCGACCTGGGACGAGGCCTTCGCCGCGATCGCCAAGGTCAAGCCGGGCGCCAGCGTTGCCGCGGTCGCGGGCGACCTGCTCGACTGCGAGACGCAGTTCGCCGCCAAGAAGCTGGTCGGCGCGCTGGGTTCGAGCCTGCTCGAAGGCCGCCAGACGGGCATGGACTACGACGTGTCCAGCCTCGCCGCGGTGAACTTCAATTCGACCTTCGCCGGCATCGAGACCGCCGATGCGATCCTGATCGTGGGCAGCAATGTCCGCTGGGAAGCGCCGCTGGTGAACGTCCGTCTGCGCAAGGCGGTCAAGAAGGGCGCCAAGGTCTTCCTCGTCGGCCAGCAGTGGGACACCACCTTCGGCGGCGAATTCCTGAGCGAGGACCTGTCGGTGCTCGGCAACCTGCCGGCGCACGTTTCGGACGCGCTGTCGAAGGCGGAGCGTCCCGCGGTCATCCTCGGCGGTGCGGCTTTGGCCAAGGGTGCGCTCGGCGCGGGCCTCGGCCTCGTCGGCCAGTTCAACCTGGTTCGTGATGGCTGGAACGGCTTCAACGTCCTACACCTCGCCGCCGCGCGCATGGGCGGGCTGATGCTGGGCTTCGCGCAGAAGGGCGGCATTGCCGACCTCGTCGCCGCCAAGCCCAAGCTGGTCTTCTCGCTCGGTGCCGACGAGATGGACTTCGCCAAGTTCTCGGACTCGATCGTCGTCTACATCGGCCATCACGGCGACAAGGGCGCGCATGCGGCGGACATCGTCCTGCCCGCCGCCGCCTACACCGAGAAGGCCGGCACTTACGTCAACACCGAAGGCCGCGTGCAGTTCGCCGAGAAGGCGGTCTTCGCCCCCGGTGACGCGCGCGAGGACTGGACGATCCTGCGCGCTCTGGCCGATGCCCTGGGTGTTTCGGTCGGCTTCGACAGCTTCGACGAACTGCGCGCGGCGATGGTCGCCGAGGTTCCGGCGCTGGGCGAGGAAGGCCTGGCCGCCTACGGTTCGCTGCCTGCGGGCGGTGGCTCGGCCGACGGCGTGTTCGGCTACCCGATCAAGGACTTCTACCTGACCAATCCGATCGCCCGCGCAAGCGAGGTGATGCAGCGCTGCTCGGCAGAACTGCTCCACGGTGAGGACTTCGCGGAGGCCGCGGAATGACCGCTTTCTTCCAATCGCTCGGCATGAACTACGAATGGGCGTGGTTCGTCTCGACCATCTGCGGCATCCTGCTGATCGCGCTGCCGCTGATGCTCGGCGTCGCCATGATCATCTATGCCGACCGCAAGATCTGGGCGGCCATGGCGCTGCGCCGCGGCCCCAACGTGGTCGGCCCCTTCGGCCTGCTGCAGAGCTTCGCCGACGGTCTCAAGGTCTTCCTCCAAGAAACCATCGTCCCCTCGGCCTCGAACAAGATCCTGTTCCTGATCGCGCCGATCATCACCTTCACGGTCGCGCTGATGGCCTGGGCGGTGATCCCGTTCAATTCGGGCGCGGTGCTGGCGGACATCAATGTCGGCCTGCTCTACGTCCTCGCGATCTCCTCGCTCGGCGTCTACGGCGTCGTCATCGCGGGTTGGGCGTCGAACTCGAAGTATCCGTTCTTCTCGGCGATGCGCGCCTCGGCGCAGATGATCTCCTACGAGGTCTCGATCGGCTTCATCCTGATCTGCGTCGTGCTCTGGGCGGGTTCGTTCAACCTCAACGAGATCGTCGCCGACCAGAAGGGCCACGTCTTCGGGATCCTGAACGGCTATGCCTTCAACCCGTTGCTGTTCCCGATGTGGGTGATGTTCCTGATCTCGGGCATGGCCGAAACCGCGCGCGCGCCGTTCGACCTGACCGAGGCGGAATCGGAGCTCGTCGCCGGCTATCAGACCGAATATTCGTCGATGGCCTTCGCGCTCTACTGGCTCGGTGAATATGCCAACGTCCTGCTGATGTGCACCTTGAACGCGGTGCTGTTCTTCGGTGGCTACCTGCCGCCGCTGGATCTGCCGTTCCTCTACATCGTGCCCGGCTTCGTCTGGCTGCTCGCCAAGATCCTGTTCTTCTTCTTCGTCTTCTCCTGGGTGAAGGCGACCGTTCCCCGCTATCGCTACGACCAGCTGATGCGCCTGGGCTGGAAGGTGTTCCTGCCCGTCAGCCTCGGCTTCGTCGTCCTGGTCAGCGGCTATCTGATGTTCACGAGGTACGGCTGATGAGCGTCGCTCAAATCATCAAGGCGTTCACCCTCTGGGAGTTCGTCAAGGCGCACTGGCTGACCTTGAAGTATTTCTTCAAGCCCAAGGCGACGATCAACTATCCGTTCGAGAAGAACCCGCTGTCGCCGCGTTTCCGCGGTGAGCATGCGCTGCGTCGCTATCCGAACGGCGAGGAACGCTGCATCGCCTGCAAGCTGTGCGAGGCGATCTGCCCGGCACAGGCGATCACGATCGAGGCCGAACCGCGCGCCGACGGCAGCCGCCGCACGACGCGCTACGACATCGACATGACCAAGTGCATCTACTGCGGCTTCTGTCAGGAAGCCTGCCCGGTCGATGCCGTGGTCGAAGGGCCGAACTTCGAATACGCGACCGAAACGCGCGAAGAACTGCTCTACGACAAGGCCAAGCTGCTGGCGAACGGGGACAAGTGGGAGCGGGCCATTGCCGCTAACCTTGAAGCCGATGCGCCGTATCGATAGGGCGCCGGCGGGGCTAAGATCATGATCCACACAATCGCCTTTTACCTGTTCGCCACTCTGGTCGTCGCCTCGGGCGCGATCACGATCCTGGCGCGCAATCCCGTGCACTCGGTGCTCTGGCTGATCCTGGCGTTCTTCAACGCCGCGGGCCTGATGGTCCTGGTCGGCGCGGAGTTCATCGCCATGCTGCTCGTCATCGTCTACGTCGGCGCGGTCGCGGTGCTGTTCCTCTTCGTCGTCATGATGCTCGACATCGATTTCGCCGAGCTGCGCGCGGGCTTCATCAAGAACTTCCCGCTCGGCATGCTCGTCGCGGTGGTCCTGCTCTGCGAGATCGTTCTCGGCGTGGGTGCCTATCGCGCCGGCGCGCTGCACCTCGGCACGCCCGACGGTTCGGCCGCGACCGCGGTCGGCGTCAGCAACATCAAGGCGATCGGCACGCTGCTCTATGGGCGCTACCTGTTCCTGTTCGAGGCCGCGGGCGTCATCCTGCTCGTCGCCATGATCGGCGCGATCGTCCTGACGCATCGCCAGCGTAGCGATACGCGTGGCCAGAACATCAGCCGCCAGATCGCGCGCCGCCCCGACGAGGCGACGGTCAATGTGAAACCCGAAGTGGGCAAGGGGGTCTCGCTGTGATCGGCATCGAACACTACGTCGTCGTCAGCTCGATCCTGTTCGTGCTCGGCGTCCTCGGCATCTTCCTCAACCGCAAGAACGTCATCGTCATCCTCATGGCGATCGAGCTGATCCTGCTGGCTGTGAACATCAACCTCGTCGCGTTCAGCGCCTTCCTGCAGGACCTGACCGGCCAGATCTTCGCCATGTTCGTGCTGACCGTGGCCGCTGGTGAAGCGGCTATCGGCCTCGCGATCCTGGTCATCTACTTCCGCGGCCGCGGCACGATCGCCGTCGACGACGTCAACCGGATGAAGGGGTAAACCGGTGCATTCGATCCTCTTCATCGTATTCCTGCCGATGCTGGCCGCCATCATCGGCGGCCTGGGCAACCGCATGCTCGGCAACACCGTCGTCAAGTCGATCACGACCGGCGCGCTGTTCGTTTCGTGCGCGCTGTCCTGGCCGATCTTTCTCGGTTTCCTGAGCGGCCACGCCGAACCCTCGGTCGTGCCGGTGCTGCACTGGGTGCAGTCGGGCACCATGAGCTTCGACTGGGCGCTGCGCGTCGACACGCTGACCGCGGTCATGCTCGTCGTCATCACCAGCGTCTCGGCGCTCGTCCACCTCTATAGCTGGGGCTATATGGAGGAAGACCCGGATCAGCCGCGGTTCTTCTCCTACCTGTCGCTGTTCACCTTCGCGATGCTCATGCTCGTGACGGCCGACAACCTCGTCCAGATGTTCTTCGGTTGGGAAGGCGTGGGCCTGGCCTCGTACCTACTGATCGGCTTCTGGTTCAAGAAGCCCTCGGCCGGCGCCGCCGCGATCAAGGCCTTCGTGGTCAACCGCGTCGGCGACCTCGGCTTCATGATGGGCATCTTCGGCGTCTATCTGGTGTTCGGCACGGTCTCGATCCCGGCGATCCTCGACGCCGCGCCTGGCATGGCCGGCACGACGATCGGCTTTCTGGGCCACCGTTTCGACACGATGACCGTGCTCTGCATCCTCCTGTTCATCGGCGCGATGGGCAAGTCGGCGCAGCTCGGCCTGCACACCTGGCTTCCGGACGCGATGGAAGGCCCGACCCCGGTGTCGGCGCTGATCCACGCGGCGACCATGGTCACCGCCGGCGTCTTCATGGTCTGTCGCCTGTCGCCGCTGTTCGAGACCAGCCCGACCGCGCTCAGCGTCGTCACCTTCGTCGGCGCCGCCACCTGCTTCTTCGCCGCCACCGTCGGCACGACGCAGTGGGACATCAAGCGCGTGATCGCCTATTCGACCTGTTCGCAGCTCGGCTACATGTTCTTCGCCGCGGGTTCGGGTGCCTATGGCGCGGCCATGTTCCACCTGTTCACGCACGCCTTCTTCAAGGCGCTGCTGTTCCTCGGTGCCGGCTCGGTCATCCACGCGATGCACCACGAGCAGGACATGCGCTTCTACGGCGGCCTGCGTAAGCACATCCCGATCACCTTCTGGGCGATGACTCTGGGTACGCTGGCCATCACCGGCGTCGGCATTGCCGGCACGATCGGCTTCGCGGGCTTCTACTCGAAGGACGCGATCCTCGAGGCGGCCTTCGGTTCGGGCAAGGAGCTCGGCACCTTCGCGTTCTGGATGGGCATCTGCGCCGCGCTGATGACCAGCTTCTATTCGTGGCGCCTGGCTTTCCTGACCTTCTTCGGCAAGCCGCGCTGGGCCGGGTCGGAGCATATCCAGCACGCGGTCCACGATGCGCACGGCCATGGCCATGACGACCACGCCCACGATGCGCACGCGCACGATGGTCACGGTCACGACGACCACGCGCATGGCCACGGTCATGAGGATCACGGCGACGGCACCGCGGGCTACCACCCGCACGAGAGCCCGCTGCCGATGCTGATCCCGCTCATCGTGCTGAGCCTGGGCGCGGTCTTCGCCGGCCTGGTCTTCCACCATTCGTTCATCAGCGAAGGCGACGGCGAGTTCTGGAAGGGCAGCCTCGTGTTCAGCGAGCACCTGATCCACGCGATGCACGAAGTGCCGACCTGGGTTAAGTGGGCGCCGTTCACGGCGATGACCATCGGTCTGCTGACCGCCTGGTACGCCTATCTGAAGAACCCGAGCTTCCCGGCGACCTTCGTCAGCCAGTTCGGTGCGCTTCACAAGTTCGTCTACAACAAGTGGTTCTTCGACGAGCTCTACAACTTCCTGTTCGTCCGCCCGGCCTTCTGGCTCGGCAAGGTGTTCTGGAAGCAGGTGGACATCGGCATCGTCGATCGGCTCGGTCCCGATGGCGCGGCCTGGGTCGTCGCCAAGGGTTCGACCTACGCGCAGAAGGTCCAGTCGGGCTATCTCTACAGCTATGCGCTGGTGATGCTGCTGGGTCTTGTCGGGGCAATTAGCTGGGCAATGGTGGGCTAAGGTAATGAACGGTTTTCCCATCCTCTCGCTCATGATGCTCGTGCCGCTCGTCGGCGCGGTGGCTTGCCTTCTGACCGAGGCCAAGGCGGCGCGTTCGATCGCGCTGATCGCAACCTTGATCGACTTCGCGCTCGGCGTGCTGCTCTGGGCCAATTACGACGTCGGCGGCGCGCAGTGGCAGTTCCAGGAAAAGGTCGAGCTCTTCGCCGGCTTCAACTGGGCGCTCGGCATCGACGGCATCGCCCTGATGCTGATCATGCTGACGGTCTTCCTCATGCCGGTTTGCATCGGCGCGGGGTGGAACTCGATCGAGAAGCGCGTCGGCGAATACAACGCCGCCTTCCTGCTGGTCGAAGTGCTGATCATCGGCGTGTTCACCGCGCAGGATCTGTACCTGTTCTACATCTTCTTCGAAGCCGGCCTGATCCCGATGTACCTGATCATCGGCATCTGGGGCGGCACGGACCGCATCTACGCGTCGTACAAGTTCTTCCTCTACACCCTGCTCGGCTCGGTGGTGATGCTGATCGCGATGCTGTGGATGGTGAACGAGGCGGGCACCACCGACATCCCGACGCTGATGGCCTACGACTTCCCGAAGGAGGCGCAGACCTGGCTGTGGCTGGCCTTCTTCGCGAGCTTCGCGGTGAAGATGCCGATGTGGCCGGTCCACACCTGGCTGCCGGCCGCGCACGTTCAGGCGCCGACCGCGGGCTCGGTGATCCTGGCCGGCGTGCTGCTCAAGATGGGTGGCTATGGCTTCATCCGCTTCGCGCTGCCGATGTTCCCCGAGGCTTCGGCCCAGTTCGCCTGGCTGGTCTACTGGCTGTCGATGGTCGCGGTGGTGGTCACCTCGCTGATCGCGCTGGTCCAGCACGACATGAAGAAGCTGATCGCCTATTCGTCGGTCGCGCACATGGCGATCGTCACGATCGGCCTGTTCTCGTTCAACGTGCAGGGCCTCGAAGGCTCGATGATCGTCATGCTCAGCCACGGCCTGGTTTCGGGCGCGCTGTTCCTCGGCGTCGGCGTGATCTACGATCGCCTGCACACGCGTGAGATCGACCGCTACGGCGGCCTTGCGACGAACATGCCCTACTACGCGCTGTTCATGATGCTGTTCACGATGGCTTCGGTCGGCCTGCCCGGCACCTCGGGCTTCGTCGGCGAATTCCTGAGCCTGGCCGGCATCTTCCAGGTCTCGACCTGGGTGGCGCTGATCGCGACGACGGGCATCATCCTCGGCGCCGCCTACATGCTCTATCTCTATCGCCGGGTGATCTTCGGCGAGCAGAAGAACGCCGATGCCGCCGCCATGCTCGATCTCGACCTGCGCGAGTGGCTGATGATGGCGCCGATCGCAGCCGCCGTGCTGTGGATGGGCGTCTATCCCGAAAGCTTCCTGGCGCCGATGCGGCAGGACATCGCTGCGCTCGACGCGCGTATCGCCCGGGCTCGGCCCCATGGCGACGCGACGCTCGCGGTGGCGAAGGCACAACCCAAAACCCAAGATGCGGCGCATGAGGGGGCGCACCACTGATGGACTGGTCCCACTCGCTGCGCCTTATTGCGCCCGAAGAACTGCTGAGCATTGCCGGCCTGATCCTGCTGCTCGTCGCCGCCTGGAGCGGTGACAAGGCGAGCCGCCTGATCTCGATCCTGTCGGTCGCCGCGCTCGTCGGCGCCGCCTGCTTCGCGGCGCCTGCGCTCTGCGCCGGTGCCTCGGGCCCCGATACCTATGCCTTCTTCGGCCAGTTCCGCGCCGACGCCTTCGCCAGCTTCGCCAAGCTGCTGATCTACGGCGCCGCCGGTGCCTCGCTGATGATCGCGCCGCAGTTCTTCGAACGCGCGGGTGCGATGCGCGCCGAATATCCGATCCTGGTCCTGTTCGCCGCGCTCGGCGGCGGGATCATGGTCTCGGCCACCGATCTGCTGACGCTCTACATCGGCCTCGAGATGGCCTCGCTGGCCAGCTACGTGCTCGCCGCGATGCTGCGCAGCGACGATCGCTCGGCCGAAGCGGGCCTCAAGTACTTCGTGCTCGGCGCGCTCGCCAGCGGCATCCTGCTGTTCGGCATGAGCCTGACCTATGGCTTCACCGGCACGACCAACTTCTCGGGCATCAGCGCCGCGCTGGGTGGCGGTCTCTCGACCGGCGCGCTGTTCGGCGTGGTCTTCGTGCTCGCTGGCCTGGCCTTCAAGATCTCGGCGGTGCCGTTCCACATGTGGACGCCCGACGTCTACGAAGGCGCGCCGACCCCGGTGACGATGTTCTTCGCCACGGCGCCCAAGGTGGCGGCGCTAGCCCTGACGATGCGCGTCGCGCTCGATGCCTTCGGCTCGCAGGCCGACGCCTGGCGCCAGATCGTGATCTTCGCGGCGCTCGCCTCGATCGTCGTCGGCGCGCTCGGTGCCATCGGTCAGAAGAACATCAAGCGCCTGATGGCCTATTCGTCGATCAACAACGTCGGCTTCATCCTGATCGGCCTCGCCGCCGGCACCGTCCAGGGCGCTTCGGCGATGCTCGTCTACCTGGCGATCTACGTGGCGATGACCGTGGGCGGCTTCGTTGCCGTGCTGATGCTCAAGGATGCCGAGGGCAACCAGGTCGAGGCGATTTCCGACATCGCCGGGCTCTCGCGCGATCGCAAGGTGCTCGCGGCGGCGCTGGCCATGGTCATGTTCAGCCTCGCAGGCATTCCGCCGCTGTTCGGCTTCTGGGGCAAGTTCGTGGTCTTCCAGGCCGCGGTTCAGGCGGGCCTCGTGCCGCTGGCCGCGATCGGTATCGCCGCTTCGGTGATCGGCGCGTTCTACTACCTCAAGATCGTCAAGGTCATGTACTTCGACGAACCCACGGGCAAGGCCGTCGGCCGTAGCGACTGGGCGCACCAGGCCCTGCTGGCGCTTTCGGCGCTGTTCATCTCGCCGCTCGGCTACCTGCTGACCAAGTGCCTGGGCAGCCTGGCCGACACCGCAGCCGCCGCGCTGTTCGCCGCGGTGTGATCCAGACCCTAGCCGAAACCGGTTCGACCAACGCAGACCTCGCCGCGCGCCTGCGCGCCGGCGAGAGCGTGGTCGAGGGGGACTGGCTGGTCGCCGACCGGCAGACCGCCGGGAAGGGCCGGCAGGGCCGCGACTGGTTCGACGCTGCCGGCAATTTCATGGGCTCGACCGTCGCGCATCTGCGCTTCGGCGATCCCGAGCCGGCCTCGCTCGCGCTGCTCGCCGGGCTTGCCGTCCATGCGGCGGTCGCGCCGCACCTTGAAGATGGCGCGTCGGCCACGCTGAAATGGCCCAACGACCTGCTGGTCGGCAGGGCCAAGCTGGCAGGCATCCTGCTCGAGCGTGTCAACGACAGCGTCGTCATCGGTATCGGCGTCAATCTCGCCCAGGCGCCCGCGGTCGCCGATCGCGAGACCGTGGCGCTGGGCGGCGTCGACCGTGACGCCTTCGCCGCCCATCTCGAACGCATCTTCGCCGAAGAACTCGAACGCTGGCGCCATTTCGGCCTGGCGCCGGTGGTCCAGCGCTGGCTCGCCGCCGCGCACCCGCTCGGCACCCCGCTCACCGTCGGTGACCCTGAGGAGGGGGTGCTGAACGGCACCTTCGCCGGGCTCGCCGAGGACGGCGCGCTGCTGCTGCGCTTGGACGACGGGCAGACCCGTGCCATCCATGCGGGCGAAGTCCGTCTGACCCCGGACGCGTAAGGAGCTTCCGATGCTGCTCGCCATCGACGCCGGCAACACCAACGTCGTCTTCGCGCTGTTCGAGGGCCGCAAGCTCAAGGCCCGCTGGCGCATCGCCACCGATCCGCGGCGCACCGGCGACGAATATGCCGTCTGGCTGATGCAACTGCTCGAGATCCGCGGCATCAAGCGCGAGGAGATCACGCAGATCATCGTCTGCACCGTGGTCCCGCGCGCGCTCCACAACATCCAGGTCCTGGCGAGCAATTACTTCTTCGTCGAGCCGCTGATCGCCGGGCAGGGCACGGCGGACTACGGCATCGATCTCGACGTCGACCAGCCGAGTTCGGTCGGTGCCGACCGCGCGGTCAATGCCATCGCCGCCCATGCCAAGTATCCGGGTGACCTGATCGTCGTCGATTTCGGCACGGCGACGACCTTCGACGTCATAGATTTTCATGGCGCTTACAAGGGCGGCATCATCGCCCCGGGCATCAACCTCTCGCTCGACGCGCTGGTCGGGAACACCGCCATGCTGCCGCGCATTGCGATCCGTGTGCCCGACAGCAAGAGCGTGATCGGCACCAACACCGAGGATGCCATGCTAATCGGCGTGTTCTGGGGCTATGTCGCGATGATGGAAGGGCTGATCGCCCGCATGCGCGAGCAGATCGGCCGTCCGGCCAAGGTCATCGCGACGGGCGGCCTTGCCGTGCTGTTCGACGAGGTGACGGACATCTTCGATGCGGTCGATGCGGACCTCACGCTCGACGGGCTGGCTCTGCTGGCGGAAAGGGCTGCGGCCCAGGGAAGCGAAACCAAGTGAAACCGGGTAACGAACTGCTCTTCTGTGCGCTCGGCGGCTCGGGCGAGATCGGCATGAACGTCAATCTCTACGGCTGCGACGGCAAGTGGCTGATGGTCGACCTCGGCATGACCTTCAGCGGTTCGGAATATCCGGGGGTCGACCTGGTCTTCGCCGATCTCGAATTCATCGAGGACCGCAAGGAGGACCTCGTCGGTATCGTGCTGACCCATGCGCACGAGGATCACATCGGCGCGGTGCCCTATTTCGCCGAGGAACTCGGCGTGCCGTTCTATGCGACTCCGTTCACCGCCAAGCTGGTCGCGGCGAAGCTCGAAGAGGCGGGGCTGCTCGGCAAGGTCGAGCTCAAGGTGATCGACCATCTCGAGCCGTTCGATCTCGGTCATTTCACAGTGCAGTACGTGCCGCTGGCGCATTCGATCGCCGAGGGCAACGCCGTGCTGGTCGACACGCCTTATGGCCGCATCTTCCACACCGGCGACTGGAAGATCGACGAGGATCCGCAGATCGGCCAGCCGACCACCGCCGAGGAGCTCTGCGCGATCGGCGACAGCGGTATTCTCGCGCTGGTCTGCGATTCCACCAATGTGTTCAATCCCGAGAATTCGGGCTCCGAGGGCGAGGTCTATCGCGGGCTGCTCGAAGAGGTGGCCAAGCACAAAGGCCGGCGCATCGTCGTCACCACCTTCGCCTCGAACGTCGCGCGTATCCAGACCCTGGGCGAGGTGGCGCGTGCCACCGGGCGCAAGCTCTGTGTCGCCGGGCGCTCGCTCGACCGCATGATCTCGACCGGCCAGGCCAGCGGTTATCTTCAGCATCTGCCCGACCTGGTTGATTTCGACACGGCGATGGATCTGCCGCGTGGCGAGGTGCTGATCGTCGCCACCGGCGGTCAGGGCGAGCCGCGCGCGGCGCTCTCGCGTATTTCGGAGGGCAATCACCCGATCGCACTCGAAGCCGGCGACGTCGTGCTGTTCTCCAGCCGTCAGATCCCGGGCAACGAGATCGCCATCGGCCGCATCCAGAACCGCCTGGCCGAACGCGACATCGAACTCGTCACCGACCGGCAGAGCCCGATCCACGTCTCGGGCCATCCGGGACGTCCCGATCTTCAGGCGCTTTATGGCTGGCTGCGCCCCGAGATCCTGGTTCCGGTCCACGGCGAGATTCGCCACATGCGCGAGCAGTCGCGCTTCGGTCTGGCCTGCGGCATTCCCAAGGCGGTCAACCAGAAGAATGGCGACCTCGTGCGGCTTGCCCCGGGCAAGCCAGGCAAGTTCGGCGAGGTCCGCGCCGGTCGTCTCGTGCTCGACGGCGACATCATCGCGCCTGCCGATGGCGAGGCGATGGTCATGCGCCGCCGGCTCGCGCACAACGGTTTCCTGACCGTCGCCGTCGCCGGCAGCCGCATCGAGATCGCCGGCGTCGGCCTGCCGCTCGACGAGGACTATGCCGACTTCTGCGAGGAAGCGCGCGAGGACGTCGCGCAGGCGCTCGGCAAGCTCAAGGGCAAGGCCGCGCACGATCGCGATGCGCGGATCGAGGCCGCGCGTCTGGCCGCCCGCCGCGCGGCGACGCGCTGGTCGGGCAAGAAGCCGCAGGTGCAAGTGCTGCTGCTGGACGACTGATCATGAAACTGACCTCCATCATCGCCATCTACGTGCTGTTCTGGGTGTTCAGCGCTTTCCTCGTCATGCCTTTCGGCATCCGCACCCATGACGAGGCGGGTATCGAGAAGACCCCAGGCCAGGCCGACAGCGCGCCGGCCAACTTCGACGCCAAGCGCATCTCGCTGCGCGCCTCGGTGCTCGCGCTGGTGCTGTTCGGCCTCTACTACGCCAACTACGTCAATGGCTGGATCGTACCGGGCGACCTGAACCTGTTCGGCGAACCGCCGATCGCGGCGAAGATCTGAACATCGCCCGTCATCCCCGCGAAAGCGGGGACCTCTATCGAGCTTGTCCGAGAGATCGGAGATAAACCGGCCAAAGGTCCCCGCTTTCGCGGGGATGACGGGTTGGAGTGGGCTTGCCTCAGCTCCGCAGGCGTTCGATCGCCTGGGCCAGGGTGACATAGAGCTTGCCCATGTCCGAGGACAGCAGGGTCACGCCCATGGCTTGGCCGTCGCGGGCCGAGAGGACCTGGCGCAGCATCGCCTCGAAATCGTGAATGTAGCGGCTGACGTGATCGTGGAACTCACGGTCGCGCTCGTAGATCTGGACGATGGCCTTGGCCTCGACATTGTCGATCAGGCTCACCGCACGGCGCGTGAAGATGCCGCGGTCGCCACGCAGATAGGCGGTCCAGGCGGTGTCGGCGACGTCGGTCGAGAGCGCCTTGGCGATGTCGATCGAGTTCGAATTCAGCGATTCCGTGATCAGCGCGACGCGGCGGGTGAAGTCGTTGTCGACCTGCTCCTCGGCGCGCTGGCGCGCATGGGCGACGCGGCTCTCGAGATTGGCGGCGAGGTCGTTGACCTTGGAGAGCTGGTCGCGGAGCTGGATCGCGGCGTCGCGTCCGGCTGCGGCGGCTTGCGCGACCGCGCGCTCGAGCTGTCCGGTGGTCTCCTCGGCGCTGGTGCGCATGGCCTGTTCGATCGCCGCGGCACTCTCGCTGCCGAGCTGGCGGGCGAGGGTGGAGACCGTGCTGGCGCCGCTCTCGCCGAAGCCGGCGATGGCCTTCTGGGTCGAAGCCGATAGCGTATCGAGCGCCAGCGCGAGTTGCGCACGCGTCTGGTGGGCCAGTTGCGTGGACTGGCCGGCGATGGCGTCGAGCTGTTCGCGCAGGGTGGTCAGCGTCTCGCCGTGAAGCGCACCGGCCTGTTCGAGCTGGCTCTGCAGCTGCGAAAGCTCGGCATAAGTCTGCTGCAGGTGACCGTTGGCGGTCTCGATGGCCTTGGCGATGTGGGTGCCGTGCGCGTCGGTCTCCTTGGCCGCCTCGCGCAGCGCGGTCATGCGCGCTTCGAGGCCGGACAACTGCTCCTCGCCGCCGCCGAGCACGCGCGGGAGCTCTTCGCGGCTGTGCTTGACGCTCGCCTGGATCAGTTCGAGCAGGCGCACGCTGCTGTCGGTCAGCGCGGCGATGTCGCGATCGGTGCCAGACAGCGCCGAGCGGCTTTCGCCGAGCCGGGTGGCGAGCGTGGTCAGGCTGGCGCCGAGCGAGGCCTGGGCCGCCTCGCCGTGCGTGACGATCTCGGCGGTGCGGCTCTCGAATTCGGAAAGCTGCTGCACGATCGTCTGGCCCTGCGCCAGGATCGTCGCGCCGTGCTCTTCCTGCCGGGTGATCCGTTCGGCCATCTCGGCGTCGATCACGGCGAGGCTTTCGCGCAGGCGATCCGCGGCCTGGGCTTCGAGCTCCTGCTGGCGCGCGCGGCGTTCGGCGATCTCGGTATCGAGCGCGGCCACCCGCTCTTGCAGGTCGGCGGCAGCCGCCGCGTCGATCTCGCCGTGGCGTTCGCGGCTCGATGCGGCGATGAATTCCAGCGCGGCCAGATGCTCGCGCAGGCGCGCCACTGCGGCTTCTTCGGCGGCGGTGGTCTCGGCCTGGCGCCGTTCGAGCTCGGCGGCGAAGCGCGAGGCCTGGTCGAGAGTCTGGGCCTCGAGCTTGTCGAGCTCCTCGCGGATCGCGCCGGTGCGCGCCTGGCGTGCCTCGATCGCGTCGATCTCGGCCTGCTGGAGTTCGGTCAGCGCACCGTTCAGCTCCTCGCGCATCCGCACGACGCTGGCTTCCCAGCCTTCGAGCGCGCGGCTCTCGCCCTCGCGCAGCGCGCGGGCGATGGCGTGGCCCTCGTCGCGCAGCGCGGTCAGGCGCGCGCGCATCGAGGTCAGGCTCTCGGCCTCTTCGCCGTCGAGCCGCTGGCGGGTCTGCTCGAGCTCCTCGGCCATGGCCGAAGCGCGCGTGCGGATCGCGGCGAGCGCCTCGACCTCGTGACTGTCGAGCTGGGTGCGGAACTCGGCACCGCGTTCGCGGAACTCGCTGAAGCGCGCGGCGGTGACGTTCGCGAACTGATCGGCCTGTTGCGAGAATTCGGACATCGTCTCGTCGACGAGACCGCGCAGGACGTGGACCTGTCGCTCGCTCGCCTGGCCGAATTCGTTGAGCTTCTTGAAGCCGTTGATCATTTCCTGGAGCTGGCCGTGCGCGGTGCGGCCGGCATTGCCGATGTTGTTTGTGACGTCCTTGGCCGAGCTGGCGATGACCGGCAGCTGGCCGCGCAGCTTCTCCATGTTGTCGAGCGCGGCCGAGCTGACCGAGCCGATCGTTTCGACGCGCGCATGGTTGTCGTGGATCAGGCCCTGGAGGCGATCGGCCTCGGTCGAGAGACGATCGGCGGCCAGGCGGCCGAGCGTTTCGAGATCGCGCGACTGCGCGGCGATGAACTCGCGCGCGAGGCTGAGCTCGCGGTTGACCGTCGACAGTCGCACTTCGAGCAGCGCCGATTCCTGCGAGAGCACGCGGGCGGCTTCACCGAAGCGCAGCGCCTCGCGCCGGCTGTTGCGCAGCAGGACGAGCGCGGCAACGGCGATCAGCAGGACGGGCACGGCCCAGTCGCGGATCAGCGCGATGGCTTCGGTAGGGGCCAGGCGCGGGGTCAGGCGATCGCTGACGGCCCAGCCGAAATAGCCGGTCCAGCCGAGCAGCAGCACGATACCGAGCGCGGGCAGAACCCAGCGGAAACTGGAGGGTTCGACGGGCTCGGGATCGTCCCAGCTGCTGTCGACCGGCTCGGGCGCGGGGTTTTCCGCGGCCTCGTCGGTCAGCAGGATTTCCTCTTCCGGCGCTTTTGCGCTCGAAGCGTCGAAGGCGATGATGCGTGTTTCCCCGGCCATTCTCCCTGAATACCACGGTTATGCACAGGATAAACCCCACCTTAACCCTGCGGGCCTAGGCTTCTGTGGATGGCTTACGAAGCGGGTACCCTCGATGCCACTCTGGCCGCCGCGGCGGGCAACGATCCCGTGCTCATCGCCGAGCTGCGCCTCGCCTTCGTCGAGAGCCTGACCCACCAGCTCGATCTGCTCCGCCGCGCACGGTGCGACGGCAACTGGCAGATCGCCGCGCTGCGCCTCAAGGGGCTTGCCGCCAGCTTCAACGCCGAAAGGCTGATGGTCCTGGCCGACCAGGCGATCGACACGGCTCCCGGCGATCCCGTGGCCGTGCGCCGGATCCAGACCTTCCTCGACGAATTCGCAGCGGGCTGAGCCCGTACCAGTCTAGCACGTCGCCGCGCCATCGCGTGCTTGGCACCTGCTCAGGCTTTGCCTAGAACCTAGGGCAACTGCCCGGAGAAGCCCGCTGCGCGTCGCCCTGCTTGCCATGATCGAACCTGCTGGGACGGGGCAGAGCACGCCGCGCGCGTTCCTGCACGTCGGCGGGGCGACGCTGGCGCGGCACCAGCTCGGCATAGCCCTGGCGCTCGAATGCCAGCGCGTTGTCTGCATCGCGCGCGAGGTCACGCCGCCGCTGATCGCGCTGCAGCAGGAAGCCGAGAAAGCCGGGGTGCGCCTCCACGTCATTCCCGGGCCGCGCGCGCTGGCCGGGCTCGTCACCGCCAACGACGAACTGATCGTCTTCACCGAAGGGCTGCTCGCTGCGCCGCAGGCGGTGATCGCCCTGCTCGAGCAGGGGCATTCGGTGCTGGTCCAGCCGATCGAGAGCGGCCTTGCCGCGGGCTTCGAGCGGATCGACATCAACCACGCCGCGGCCGGCGCGATGCGCATTCCCGGCCGTCTGGTCGAGGCGCTGGGCGATCTGCCCGCCGATTTTGACATACCCTCGGCGCTGACGCGCATCGCGCTGCAATCGGGCGTGGCCATGCAGACCGTCCCCGCGGCGGCGCGAGAAGGCGCGCGCTGGAAGCTCGTCCACGACGAGGGCGAGGCGCACGAGATCGAGGATTCCTGGATCCGCCTGCACATGGGCGAGGGCGAGATGCCGACCCCTGGCATCGTGCTGTCGCGGCTCGGCGTTCTGGCGATCGGGCCCTCGCTGCTTCATGCCGGCAGTGGCTGGGGGCTGGTCGCGCTCGGCGCGGTGGCGCTCATGCTGCTGGCGCTGGGCGCGGGCTGGTTCGCCTATTCGGGGATCGCGCTGGTGCTCTGCGCCATCGCCTGGACCCTGCGTCGCGCCTCGGGCCTGCTCGAAAGGGTTGAGCACGATTCGCTGAAGATCGGCAAGGCGCCGGTTTCGGGCGAGACCGTGCTCGGCTGGCTGCTCGACCTCGAACTGATCGTGGTGATCGTCTGGAGCGCGCCGCTGCCGCCGTGGGATTCGCTGCTTGCACACGTATTCCCGCCATTCATCCTGATTGCGCTGGCTCGGCTGCTGCCGCGCGTGCTGCTGCGCGGTTGGATCGCCTGGCTCGAGGACCGCGCGCTGCTTGCGCTGATCCTGGCGCTCGCCGCCTTCTTCGGTGTCCTTTCCGAAGCCGTGCAGGTGCTGGCGATGCTGCTCGCCATGGCCGCTTTGCTGCTTTCCGCGGGCAAAGCGCAGATAACACGGGCTTAACCATGGCCGGCTATAGCGGGCTCATGAGCGATGCGGCGGCCAATCCCCGAGCGACGGAATCGGTGGAAGCGCGCCTGCGCGGCGCGCTCGACCAGGGCGACGTCGTGCTCGGCACGGTCGCACCCGTGCTCCGCCACCTGCTGGCGAGCGACGATAGCGGCCTGTTCGGCGATGCCATCCTCGCGCGCGTGCGCGGCATGATCGGCGACGTCGCGCGCCAGCTCATGGCGCGGGTCGAAGGCGGCGACGGCGACCTTGCGGCGCTGACCCTCGCTCTCACCGACAATCCCGCGTTCCTTGGGCACGTTCACGCGCTGGTGCTCGAATGGCACCTGACCGAACTGCTCCAGGCGCGGCTCGCGTTCGACCCCGTGCTTTCGCCTTTGCTCCAGGCGCTCGTCGCCTCGTCCGACGAGACGACCGCGGCGCTGGCGATGAAGTTCCTCGCGGCCCAGGCCCGGTTCGGCCAGGCCCAGCGGCGCATGCGGCTGGCGCTGGCCGAATTGCCCGGTGATCTGCTCCACGCGGCGCTCGTGGCCTTGCGCGGCGTGGCGGGTGGCAGCGCCGAAGCCGATCAGCGTGCCGCGGCTGCCGAAGCCGCGATCCGCGCCGACTATGACGAAGCGCGCAGCCGGCTCGGACTGCTGTCGCGGTTGGTCACGGGCATGGGGGCTGGCGCCGTCGCCGCACTGTCGCTGCACCACGCCGGCGCCGCGATCTTCCTCACCGCGCTCGCCGTTTCGGCACGACAGGACCGCGATCTTGCGACGCTCGCGACCAGCGAGACGCAGCGCACCCGCCTCGCGCTTGCGCTCTGTGCCGCGGGTCTCAAGCCCGAAGCGATCGAGGAGCAATTGCTCGCGCTCGATCCCGACGCCGAACTGCCCGAGGGCATCGATCGGCTCGCACCCGATCGCGCGGCGGCGCTGATCGCCGGGGCGGGACACTGACCGTGTCGGGCGGACTTCCCGCACCCTTGCGCGCGGTCAGCGACGGCGCCGACATGTTGGTCTCGGCCGACAAGGCGATCGCCGCGCTGCAACTGCGCTGTGGCGGCGACCTGCCGGGCATGATCGCGGTACCGGCGCTGCTCGAGGTGGTGCGCAAGGCGCGCCGCTACGGCCTCAAGCTCGCGCGTACGATCCAGGCGCAGGACGGCGCCAGTGCGATCACAGCCTGGGTCGAGGTGGAGCCGCTGCCCGGTGATGATGCCGGCTGCGAGATCCTGCTGCGCAACTGGCACGCGGCGCCGCTCGCCGCCGAAGATCCCGCCGAAGCCGACGAACGCCGCGGCGAGATCGACCGGCACGTCGCCGAACTGACCGCGCGGCTCGATGCCGGCCAGCGCGTGCTCACGGTCGAAGCGGAAGCTCCCGATCTCGTCGCCCTCGCTGCTGCGATGGAAGCCGGTTTCGGCCGCCCTTGGACCGATTTCATCACGATCGCCGGCAACAGCCATTCGCAGCCGCTGCACTGGCGCCTGCTCGACGGTGCCGACGTCGAAGTGCCCGGATCGCCGCGGCGCTGGCGCGCGAGCCTGTTTCCCCAGGCCGGACCGGGTCGCGAACCCGCGGGCTTCGAACTCTGCCTGGTCTCGCCCGAACTCCCGGCGCTGCCGCCCGAGCCCGACGCCGGCAAATCGGCAGCGCGCCACCGCCTGCTCGGCCGCGACGTTGCGCCGGTCCTGCGCCAGCCGATCGCGCGGATCATCGCCAATGCCGAGACGATCCACTCGCGCCTGGCCGGGCCGATTTCGGACGACTATGCCAACTATGCCGCCGACATCGCTTCGGCGGGCCAGCACCTGCTGGCGCTGATCGAGGATCTGACCGACCTCGAAGTGGTCGAGGCCGACGACTTCTCGACCGCGCCCGATCGCATCGATCTGGCCGACGTCGCCCGTCAGGCCGCAGGCATCCTCGGCGTAAGGGCGCGAGAGAAGCGTATCGCACTCGATGCGCCGCGCCCGGGTGAGAGTCTGCCCGCCGTGGCCGAGTTCCGCCGCGTGCTGCAGGTCCTGATCAATCTGGTGACCAATGCGATCCGCTACTCGCCCGAGGATTCGCAGGTGTGGATCCGGCTCGAGGATTCGATCGACGCCGGTCCGGGCCGCGTGCGCGTCGTCGTTTGCGATCAGGGGCCGGGTCTCTCCGAAGCCGATCAGGGCCGCGTCTTCGAGAAGTTCGAGCGGCTGGGTCGCAGCGGTGACGGCGGTTCGGGGCTGGGACTCTACATCTCCCGCCGCCTGGCACGCGCGATGGGCGGCGATCTCAGCGTGGAAAGCGCTTCGGGGCAGGGTGCCCGCTTCATCCTCGACCTGCCGGCCGCTTCTCAAGACTGATCCTGGCAAAGAAAAAGCCCCCCGTCGCGTGGCGACGGAGGGCTTCGACTTGGGCTGTACCGGTAAGCTTAGCGCTTTTCGACCGGAACGTAGTCGCGCTGCGCGGGGCCCGTGTAGAGCTGGCGCGGACGACCGATCTTCTGGCCGGGATCGCTGATCATTTCGTTCCACTGCGCGACCCAGCCGACGGTGCGGGCGAGTGCGAACAGCGCGGTGAACATCGTGGTCGGGAAGCCGATCGCCGAGAGGATGATACCCGAATAGAAGTCGACGTTCGGGAACAGCTTCTTCTCGATGAAATAGGGATCGTTGAGCGCGATCTCTTCGAGGCGCAGCGCGGTCTCGAACAGCGGATCGTCGACCTTGAGCGCCTCAAACACCTCGCGCACGGTCTTCTGCATGACCGTCGCGCGCGGATCGTAGTTCTTGTAGACGCGGTGACCGAAGCCCATCAGGCGGAACGGATCGTTCTTGTCCTTCGCGCGCTCGATGTACTCGGGGATACGCTCGGGACGGCCGATCTCACGCAGCATCTCGAGCGCCGCTTCGTTGGCGCCGCCGTGGGCCGGACCCCAGAGACAGGCGATGCCGGCCGCGATGCAGGCGAAGGGGTTGGCGCCCGACGAGCCGGCGAGACGCACGGTCGAGGTCGAGGCGTTCTGCTCGTGGTCGGCGTGGAGGATGAAGATGCGGTCCATCGCCTTCTCGACCGCCGGGATCACCTCGTACTCTTCCGCCGGCACGCCGAAGGTCATGCGCAGGAAGTTGCCCGTGTAGGACAGCGAGTTGTCGGGATACAGCATCGGCTGACCGACCGAGTACTTGTAGGCCGCGGCCGCGATCGTCGGCATCTTGGCGATCAGGCGGTGCGAGCTGATCTTGCGGTGCTGCGGGTCCGAGATGTCGGTCGAATCGTGGTAGAACGCCGAGAGCGCACCGACCACGCCGCACATGATCGCCATCGGGTGCGCGTCGCGGCGGAAGCCCTTGTAGAAGCTCATCAGCTGCTCGTGCAGCATCGTGTGGCGGGTGATCGTGCGATCGAAGTCCGCGAGCTCGGTGGCGTTGGGCAGCTCGCCGTTCAGCAGCAGGTAGCTGACTTCCATGAACGAGCTGTTCTCGGCCAGCTGGCCGATCGGATAGCCGCGGTGCAGCAGAACGCCCTCGTCGCCGTCGATGTAGGTGAGCGCGCTTTCGCAGCTCGCCGTCGAGGTGAAGCCCGGGTCATAGGTGAACTTGCCCGTCTGGCCGTAGAGCTTGCGGATATCGATCACGTCCGGACCGATCGAACCGCTCAGGACCGGATAGTCGAAGTCCTTGCCGTCGGTGCTCAGTTTAGCTTGATTGCCCAAGTGCCTTACTCCTCAGAATTATTCTGCTTCGGCCGGCGCGGCCTGGGCGGCGATGCGCGCCAGGCTTTCTTCCCGACCGAGCAATGTGAGAACATCGAAAATACCCGGTGACGTCGTCTGTCCCGTCAGAGCCGCGCGAAGCGGCTGGGCGAGCTTGCCGAGACCCAGGCCGATCTCTTCGGCCATCGCCTTGAGACTGGCTTCGAGGCCTTCGCTTGTCCAGCCGTTTTCGGCCAGCAACCGATCCTGAATGCGGCTCAGCAGCGTGCGCGCCTCGGGCGTCAGCAGCGCTTCGGCCTTGGGATCGAGCGTCAGCGGGCGCTGCGCGAAGAGGAACACCGAATTCGCTGCCAGCTCGTTGAGATCCTTGGCGCGGACCTTGAGAACCGGCATCGCACGCGTCAGCAGCGCGAGATCGGGCGTGCCGTCAAGCTTGGCCGCGACGAGATCGGCCAGACGCGCGTCGTCGGCCTCGCGGATGTAGTGGCCGTTGAGGTTGAGCAGCTTGGCCGTGTCGAACCGCGAGGGGCTCTTGCCGACATGGTCGATGTCGAACCACTCGATCGCCTGGTCGCGGCTGATGATTTCTTCGTCGCCGTGGCCCCAGCCGAGGCGCAGCAGATAGTTGAACAGCGCCTCGGGCAGCAGGCCGAGTTCGTCGCGATAGGCGTCGACACCCAGCGCGCCGTGGCGCTTCGACAGCTTGGCGCCGTCCGAACCGTGGATCAGCGGCACATGCGCATAGACGGGGACGTCCCAGCCCATGCCGTGGATGATCGACAGCTGGCGGAAGGCATTGTTCAGGTGGTCGTCGCCGCGGATGATGTGGGTGACGCCCATGTCGTGATCATCGACGACGACCGCGAGCATGTAGGTGGGCGTGCCGTCCGAGCGGAGCAGGACGAAATCGTCGATCTCGGCATTGCTGACCGTGACCGTGCCCTGGACCAGGTCGTCGATCACCGTTTCGCCTTCGCGCGGGGCCTTGATGCGTACGACCGACGGCGCGCCGGCGGGGGCCGTCGCGGGATCGGCATCGCGCCATTCGCTGTCGATACGGAACGGGCGGCGCTCGGCCTGGGCCTTCTCGCGGCGCGCGGCCAGCTCTTCGGGCGTCAGGTAGCAGCGATAGGCGTGGCCGGAGTCGAGCAGCGTCTGCGCGACTTCGGCGTGGCGCTCGGACCGGGCGAACTGGAAGGTGGCGGGCTCGTCGCCGTCGAGGCCGAGCCAGCGCAGGCCGTCGAAGATCGCCTCGATCGCCGGTTCGGTCGAACGCGCGCGATCGGTGTCCTCGATGCGGAGCAGATACTTGCCGCCGTGGTGGCGCGCGAACAGCCAGTTGAACAGCGCGGTGCGCGCGCCGCCGATGTGGAGATAGCCGGTGGGCGAGGGTGCGAAACGGGTAACGACCGCTTTGCCGTCCTTGCCGCTATCGCTTGCCATCTTCGCTCCTTCCTGCCCAAACTCTTGCATGCTCGAGAGTGCCGCTGTCTCTGACGAAACGGCCCCGAATTCGAAGGGCGACCTCGCCCGGGGCGCTGCACTGCAACATCGCCCTTGGCGCAGGCTGAGCGGCTTGTCCAGCGCGGGCGACGTGGTCGAGCGATTTCTTGGCGCTGCGGGCTTCGAACGTGGTCCGTGGCTGGCGGTCTTCTTCGCCGCGGGCATCGCGCTGTGGTTCGCGCTGGCGAACGTCTGGCAATGGCTGGCGCTGCTCGCCGCCTGCACCGCCCTGGCCCTGGCGAGCCTTGCGGGTTTGGCGCGCGACGGGCGATTTCCCTACCTGCGGCTGGCACTGATCGGTGTTTCCCTGCTGATCGGCGCGGGCTGCGCGGTGGTATGGGCCAAGTCCGAACTGGTCGGTGCACGGCCGATCGATCGCCCCATGGTAGCGATGCTGTCCGCCGTCGTCCTCGACCGCGAGCCGCGCCCCGCCGAGGACCGCGTCCGCCTGCTGCTGGCGACGCGCGAGCCCGAGACCGGTCGTGCGATCCGCGTGCGCCTGTCGCTGCCGCTGGCGCAGGACGACGCGCGGCTGGGCACGGGGGCTCGCCTGCGCCTGCGGGCGCGGCTGATGCCGCCGGCGCCGCCGATGCTGCCCGGCGCCTACGACTTTGCGCGCACGGCCTGGTTCGCGGGCATCGCCGCGACGGGCTCGGTGCTAGGGCCGATCGCCGTGACCGCCGCGGGCGCTGGCGGCGGCTGGCTCGAACGCACCCAGGCGCGGCTCTCAGAACATGTCCGTAGCCGCCTCGACGGCGCGGCCGGGGCGATCGCCACGGCCTTCGCCAGCGGCGATCGCGGCGCAATTCCCAAGGCTGATGACGAGGCTATGCGCGATGCCGGGCTCAGCCACCTGCTGTCGATCAGCGGGCTGCACGTCAGCGCTGTGGTTGCTGCGGTCTATCTGATCGCGCTGCGCCTGCTCGCGCTCTGGCCCTGGCTGGCGCTGCGCGTGCGGCTGCCGCTGCTCGCCGCGGGGGCCGGAGCAGGCGCGGGGATCTTCTACACGCTGTTGACCGGCGCCGAGGTTCCGACCGTGCGCTCGTGCATCGGTGCGGTGCTGGTGCTCGTGGCCCTCGCCCTGGGGCGCGAGCCGCTGTCGATGCGCATGGTCGCGGTGGCCGCCTTCTTCGTGCTGCTGTTCTGGCCCGAGGCGCTGGTCGGCCCGAGCTTCCAGATGAGCTTCACCGCGGTGATCGCGATCGTCGCCCTGCACGGCGCGGCGCCGGTACGCGGCTTCCTGGCCCCGCGCGAAGAGGCCTGGTACGCGCGGCTGGGCCGCAACCTGGCGATGCTGCTGATAACCGGCGTGGTGATCGAACTGGCGATCATGCCGATCGGCCTGTTCCACTTCCACCGCGCCGGCGTCTACGGTGCGATCGCCAACGTCGTCGCAATCCCGCTGACCACCGTGGTGACGATGCCGCTGATCTTCGTCGCGCTGGTGCTCGATTTGGGCGGGCTCGGAGCACCGGCCTGGTGGCTCGCCGGCCAGTCGATCGAACTGATGCTTGCGCTCGCGCACTGGGTTGCGGCGCAGCCGGGTGCGGTGACGACCATGCCCGCCATGGGGCGTGGTGCGATCGCGCTGTTCGTCGCGGGTGGGCTGTGGCTGGCGCTGTGGCGCGGGCCGCCGCGCCTATGGGGGCTTGCGCCGGTGCTGGTGGCCGCGGTGTCGCTGGTTTTCCTGCGCGCGCCCGACCTGCTGGTCTCCGGCGACGGCCGCCACGTCGGCATCACCGGCGTCGGCGGTTCGCTGCTGGTCCTGCGCGAGCAGAAGAGCGAATTCGTCCGCGACAACCTGACCGAGCTTTCGGGCATGGACGGAGAGCTGCGCCTGCTCGAGCAATGGCCGGGCGCCCGCTGTAACCGCGATTTCTGCGCGGTCACGCTGCAACGCGGCGGGCGCGACTGGCATCTGCTGATCGGCCGGGGGCGTGACCGCGTGCCCGAGCGCGACCTCGCCGCCGCCTGCGACCGCGTCGACATCGTCATCTCGGACCGCTGGCTGCCGCGCTCTTGCCGGCCGGCCTGGCTCAAGGCCGATCGGCGAAGCCTGGAGCGGAACGGGGGACTGGCGATCGACCTGATCGGGCAACGCGTGACGACGGTGGCCGAGACGCAGGGTGAGCACGGCTGGTGGCGCCTGTCCGAAGCAAGGCCGCGCATTCAGCCGACGGTTATGTCGTCAGGTATGCCTAACCCGCCACGGAAATGAGTGCGCCGACCACCGTGATGATGAGAGCCAAGGTGCTGCCGGCGATCATGATGCCGACACGCACCGTCATTGTGTGGATGGCTTCGCGGAGATCGGATTGAGAGGGCACGTCTTTCATCGCGACATCCGATATAGCACGCGCCATTCCCTGAGCCAAAGCCGGCTTTTGTCCGGCTTCCTCGAATGCCTTTGCCAGTCGAAGCGTGTCGATATGCGCGGGCATCGCTCACCCCATCAGTGATAGCGTCGCAGCAGCCCCGCCAGCTTGCCCTGAACCTCGACTTCGCCGTCGCGGTAGATCTGCGGTTCGTAGGCCGAGTTCGCCGGATCGAGACGGACCATGCCCTTCTCGTGGCGCAGGTACTTGAGCGTCGCTTCCTCGCCGCGGACGAGCGCGACGACGATCTCACCGTCGCGCGCGGTGCTGGTGCGACGGATCAGCGCGAAGTCGCCGTCGAGAATGCCGGCCTCGATCATCGAGTCGCCCGAAACCTCGAGCGCATAGTGCTCGCCCGGGCCGAGCAGCGCGGCGGGGACGGGCAGGGTCGACTGGCTTTCGAGCGCCTCGATCGGCACGCCCGCGGCGATGCGGCCATGCAGCGGGATCTCGATGACGTCGTTCGCCGGTTCGGGCCGCGAGGTCGCGGCAGCGGGCTTGAGTGCGGTCAGCGCCGTGTTGCTGTTCGCGGCGGCACGCGTCGTGGTCTTCCCGGTGGTCACGTCCTCAGGCTGCTTGAGCACTTCGAGCGCGCGGGCGCGATTGGGCAGACGACGGATGAAGCCGCGCTCCTCGAGTGCCGAGATCAGGCGGTGCACGCCCGACTTCGACTTGAGATCGAGCGCTTCCTTCATTTCCTCGAACGAGGGGGAAACGCCGCTCTCCTCGAGCCGGGTCTGGATGAAGCGGATCAACTCGTGCTGCTTGCGCGTCAGCATCCTGCACTCTCCCCTTGGCGCTCAAAATAGGCGGAAGTTCAGTGAACGAATGCGGAACAATTAAGAAACGATTCGAGTGCCGTCAAGCAATTCCGCCATTTTCCAGCAAGTAGACCGTGACCGTGTCGCCGGCCTCTGCTGCTGGCGCGCGCGCGGCGCGGTCGATCAGCACATTGCTCGCCGCGAGCGGGGCGAGGGCGCCACTGTCCTGCACCGTCTGCGGGGTCGCGCTCTCGCCGTCCCACACCGCGCGCAGGAACTCGCGGCGCGCGCCGCCGGCGCGCATCGGTGCGGCCAGGCGCGTGCGGATGCGCCGCGGCAGTGGATCGGCGGCGCCAAGCAGGGCGCGCAGCAGCGGCAGTAGGAACAGATAGGCGGTGACATGGCTCGACACCGGATTGCCCGGCAGGCCGAGGATCAGCTGCCGGCCTTTGGTTGCCACCAGGATCGGCTTGCCCGGCTTGATCGCGACTCTCCAGAAATCGAGTGCGGCGCCCCATGCGAGCAGGGCGGGGCGAACCAGATCGTGATCCCCGACCGAGGCGCCGCCGCTGGTGACGACGACGTCGGCCTCACCCGCGCGGTCGAGTGCTTCGGCCATGGCTTCCATCGAATCGGGAACGGGGCCGATGCGTTCGACTTCGCAGGACAGCGCGCGCGCCATGGCGGCGAGCATCACGCCGTTGCTGGCGGGCACCTGATGCGGCGCGCAGCTGTCGAAATCGATCGCGAGTTCGTCGCCGCTGTCGAGCACGACGACGCGCGGACGGCGGCGCACGGCGAGGTGGCTGTGTCCTGCCGATATGGCGAGCGCGATCTGAGCCGGGCCCAGATGCACGCCCGGCGTCAGCACCTGGGTGCCGAGCCGGAAGTCGAGCCCGCAGCGGCGGATGTGCTTGTCCTCCGGGATCGGCGCTTCGCCGGTCAGGGTGATCCGGTCGCCATCGCGTGCGATGTCTTCCTGCAGGATCACCGCGCCCGCGCCCGCGGGCATCACCGCGCCGGTCGATATGCGCGCGGCGCTGCCCGCGCGGACTTCGCCGGTGAAGGGATGGCCGGCGGCGCTCTCGCCGATCACCTGCCAGGGGCCGGCCATGTCGCCTGCCGCCACGGCATAGCCGTCCATCGCCGAGAGGTCGGTCGCCGGGTGGGTGCGGCGCGCGCCGAGCGGCTCGGCCAGATAGCGGCCGAGCGCGCCGTCCACGTCGACGCGCTCGATCGGCAACGGCGCGGCGAGCGCGAGCAGCCGGGCCTGAGCCTCTTCGAGCGGCAGTGGCGGTTGCTTCACAGGTCCGCGACCTTCCAGGTGCCCGACTTGCCGCCGCGCTTCTCGATCAGGCGGACCTGATCGATGATCATGCCCTTGTCGATCGCCTTGGCCATGTCGTAGATCGTGAGGAGTGCGATCGAAGTGGCTGTCATTGCTTCCATTTCGACGCCGGTCTTGGCGGTCAGCGAGGCCGTCGCCGTGGCGCGGACACCGTCTTCCTCGAAGGCGAAGTCGAGCGTCACCGCGTCGAGCGCGAGCGGATGGCAGAGCGGGATCAATTCGCCGGTCTTCTTCGCGGCCATGATCCCGGCGATGCGCGCGGCGGCTATGACGTCGCCCTTGGGCACTTCGCCCTGGCGGATCGCGGCGAGCGCCTGGGGCGACATGCGGATGCGGCCAGAAGCGATCGCGACGCGCTGCGTTTCCGCCTTGCCGCCGACGTCGACCATGCGCGCATGGCCCTGGTCGTCGAGATGGGTGAGCCTGTTCGAACTATCGGTCATTGTGCGCCGAGCGAAGCAAGGACCCGCGCGCCGCGCAAGAACAAATGCGCATTAGCCTTTTAGCAGCGCGTGAGTGGCGGCTGCGACGTCGGTCTGGCGCATCAGGCTCTCGCCGACGAGGAAGGTGCGTGCGCCGCACGGGGCGAGGCGGACGAGGTCGGCGTGGCCATTGATCCCGCTCTCGCTGACGAGGAGAGTGCCCTCGGGCATCAGCGGGGCCAGGCGCTCGGTCGTACCGATGTCGGTGACGAAGCGCTTGAGGTCGCGATTGTTCACGCCGATCAGACGCGATTTCAGGGCGCTCGCGCGCGTAACTTCATCTTCGTTATGAACTTCGACGAGCACGTCCATGCCGCGTTCGAGTGCGGCCGCCTCGATCTCGGCCATCTGAGAGTCGCTCAGCGCGGCGACGATGATCAGGATCGCATCGGCGCCGATCGCCCGGGCCTCGGCGACCTGCCAGGGATCGACCATGAAGTCCTTGCGCAGCACGGGCAGGTCGCAAGCGGCGCGGGCGGCGATCAGGTAATCCTCGTGGCCCTGGAAATAGGGTGCGTCGGTCAGGACCGAGAGGCAGGCGGCGCCGCCTGCCTGATAGGCGCGGGCGTGTTCGGCAGGCTGAAAATCTTCGCGGATCAATCCCTTGGAGGGCGAAGCTTTCTTGATCTCGGCGATCAGTGCGAAGCCGTTCGCAGCCTTGGCTTCGAGCGCGGCGCGGAAGCCGCGCGGCGCGGTCTGCGCCGTGGCGCGCGCGTCGAGATCGGCCAGCGAGGCCAGCGCCTTGCGCGCCGCGACTTCGCCGCGCTTGGTGTCGCAGATTTCGGTGAGCTTGTCGGTCATTTTGTCGTCGCGATCCAGCAGTCGAGCAGCGATTTGGCGAGGCCCTTGTCGATGGCCTCGGCGGCTTCCTCCACACCCTCGCGCCAGCCCTCGACCTCGCCGGCGACGATCAGCGCGCCGGCGGCGTTGAGCAGGACCGCGTCGCGGTAGGCGCCTTCTTCGCCCATCAGCAGGCGGCGCAGGGCTTCGGCGTTGTATTGCGGATCACCGCCGCGGATCGCTTCGACCGGGGCGGCGGCTAGGCCGGCGTCGGCGGCGGTTACGCGCTGCATGACGAAGCCGGTCGAGCCGACCGCAGCGATCTCGTTGCCGCCGGCGAGGCTGAGCTCGTCGAGTCCTTCGTCGCCCGAGATCACGAAGGAACGGTCGGTGCCGAGGCGAGCGAGCGCTTCGGCATAGATCGGCACATAGGCCGGGCGGGCGATACCGACGAGTTGGCGCGAGACCTGAGCCGGATTGGCCAGCGGGCCCATCAGGTTGAAGATCGTCCGGCGACCGAGCGCCTTGCGGATCGGCATGATCCGGGCCGCGGTCGGGTGGTGCTTGGCGGCGAAGAGGAAGCAGATGCCGAAATCGGCGAGCGTCGCCTCGGCGGTCTCGGCCGCGCGGTCGAGATCGAGGCCAAGTGCTTCGAGCGTGTCGGCGGCGCCGGCCTTCGATGAGGCGGCGCGGTTGCCGTGCTTGGCCACGGGCACGCCGCAGGCGGCGACGACCAGCGCGACCGCGGTCGAGACGTTGAGCGTGTGGAAGCCGTCACCGCCGGTGCCGCAGACGTCGATCGCGTTGGCGGGCGCCGCGACGGGGATCACCCGCGCGCGCATCGCGCGGGCCGCGCCGGCGATCTCGCTGGCGGTCTCGCCGCGGTCCGACAATGCGACGAGGAAGCGGGCGATATCCTCGTCCGCCACCTTGCCGTCGAGCATGGCGCCAAAGGCTTCTTCCGCTTCGTCCTCGGCGAGCGGCGCGGTGACGTCAGGCAGGCGGGTCATGCGGGGAGGCGCGCGTCGATCCCGCAGAGCGCGAGGAAGTTGGCGAGCATCGCGTGGCCATGTTCGGTGGCGATGGATTCGGGGTGGAACTGGACGCCGTGGATCGGCAGGCTCGCGTGGCGGAAGCCCATGACGTGGCCGTCGTCCGAGCGCGCGTTGACCACGAGCGCCTCCGGGATGTCCTCGACGATCAGCGAGTGATAGCGCGTCGCGGTGAACGGCGAGGGCAGGCCGGCGAAGACGCCGCTGCCGTCGTGGGTGACGGGCGAGGTCTTGCCGTGCATCAGCCCGCCGCGCACCACCTTGCCGCCGAAGGCCTGGCCGATCGACTGGTGGCCCAGACAGACGCCGAGCAACGGCTTGCCGGCGTCGGCGGCAGCCTGGACGAGATCGAGGCTGATCCCCGCCTCGTTGGGCGTGCAGGGGCCCGGCGAGATGAGGAAACCCGCGGCGCCGCTCGAGATCGCCTGACCGGTGGACAGCGCGTCGTTGCGCACGACGTCGACCGGTGCGCCCAGTTCCATAAGGTAATGGACCAGGTTCCAGGTGAAGCTGTCGTAGTTGTCGATGACGAGGATCATGCGCGGCCCTTAGCGTCTTGCATGGGCGAGGGGAACTGCCTCGCTAAAATACTGCATTGGGCAAAGATGATGATTGCGATAGATTTCCGCCAATGAAGACCCGGACCGTGACCGCTACCGAAGCGAACCGCTCCTTCTCCAAGCTGCTGCGCGCGGTCGAGCACGGTGAGCGGGTCGAGATCACGTCGCACGGCCGCAAGGTCGCGGTGATCGCGCCGGTCGAGACCAAGGCCGCGCGCGAGACGCGGGTCGAGGCGATCGAGCATCTGAAGGAACGGTGGTCGGGCGGATCGCAGAGCGGCGTCCGTTAAAAGCCGTCATCCCGGCAAAAGCCGGGACCTCTATCGGTTTATTTTGAGATCGCGGAGATGCACCGGCCAAAGGTCCCGGCTTTCGCCGGGATGCCGGCTTACTGCCCGAACCCGGCCTCGCTCGCCACGCGCACGGCTTCGCGCGCGGCGGCGATCAGCGCGCCGGCCTTGGCCTCGCACTCGCGCTGTTCGTATTCGGGATCCGAATCCGCGACGATGCCGGCGCCGGCCTGGACGTGGAGCACCCCGTCCTTGACGATGCCCGTGCGCAGCACGATGCAACTGTCGACCGAGCCGTCGGGCGCGAAATAGCCGACGCCGCCGGCATAGGCGCCGCGCGTCTCGGGCTCGAGTTCGGCGATGACCTCGCAGGCGCGGACCTTGGGGGCGCCGCTGACGGTACCCGCGGGGAAGCCCGCGAAGACCGCGTCGATCGCATCGTGCTTGTCCGTGTCGAGCTTACCCTCGACATTCGAGACGATGTGCATGACGTGGCTGTAGCGCTCGATCGTGTAGCTTTCGGTCACCTTGACGCTGCCGGCGCTGGCGACGCGGCCGACGTCGTTGCGGCCGAGGTCGAGCAGCATCAGGTGCTCGGCGCGTTCCTTGGGATCGGCGAGCAGGCTGGCTTCGTTGGCGCGATCTTCCTCGGGCGTCTTGCCACGCGGGCGGGTGCCGGCGATCGGCCGGATCGTGACGTCGCCGTCACGTACGCGCACGAGGATCTCGGGGCTCGAGCCGACCGCGGCGAAGCCGGGCAGGTCGAGGAAATAGAGGAACGGTGAGGGGTTCACCCGGCGCAGCGCGCGATAGAGCGCGAGCGGCGGCAGGGTGAACGGCGTGGTGAAGCGCTGCGCCAGCACGACCTGGAAGATGTCGCCGGCCTCGATGTATTCCTTCGCGCGCAGCACCATCGAGCGATAGGCGCCCTCGGCCAGGGTTGGCGTCAGCGTCGGTTCTGGCAAGGTCGCGTCGGTGAGCGTCGCGGGCACGGTGCTGGCCAGGCGGTGGAGCGCGGTGTCGATCCGCTCCTGCGCCTGGTCGAGCGCACGCTTGGGCGCCGCGGCTGAAGGCCAGACCGGGGCGATGCAGAACAGCGCGTCGCTGAGGCGGTCGAATACCAGGATTAGGGTCGGCCGCACGAACAGCATGTCGGGCAGCTCGAGCGCGCTCTGCTTGGCGCGCGGCAGCTTCTCGACCAGGCCGATCGTCTCGTAGCCGAAATAGCCGACCAGGCAGGCCAGCGCGGGCGGCAGCTCGGCCGGCACGTCGATGCGGCAGGCCTCGACCAGGCCGCGCAGTTCGGCAAGGGCATCGCCGGCAAGCGGAGCGAAGGCCGCGCGGTCACCCTGCCAGTCGCGGTTGATCTCGCAGGCATGGCCGGTCGCGCGGAACACCAGGTCGGGATCGAGCCCGAGCAGGCTGTAGCGGCCGCGCACGGCGCCGCCTTCGACCGACTCCAGCAGGAAGTCGCCGCGGCCCGGTTCGATCAGCTTCACCGCGGCGCCGACCGGCGTCTCGGTATCGGCGATCAGCCGGCGCCAGACGAGCGCGGGCTTGCCCTCGACGAGCGCGGCGGCGGCATTGTTCCAGTTCTCGAGACGACCCGTGGACATGTGCGTGATCAGTTGCTGCCGCTGAGCTGGTTGCGCAGGCCCTTGATCGCGGCCTCATCGCGCGAGACCTTGACCTCGGCGCGGATCGCACGGCGCAGGCTCTCGGCATATTCGTTGCCGACGAGCTGGCCGAGCTCGCGCTGGGCGGCGGGGATCAGCGTGGCGCTGGCGGCCGGCGGCGGCGTGACGATGTCCTTGAGCGAGACCACGAACCAGCCGCGGTTGCCGTCGGCCGGCAGCAGCTTGGTCGTGCCCTTGGCCATCGAGAACAGCAGCACCAGCGGCGGCGGCGGGCGCTGGCCGTTCTGGGTCAGCTGCTGGCGGTTCATGTCGATCGTCTGGACCGGCGGGATCGTCAGCTTGAGGTTGCTCGCGGCCTGGGCCAGCGGCACGCCCTTCTTGGCTTCGGCGAGCAGTCTGTCGGCCGCGGCCTTGGCCGCGCTCGCGCCGCGCTCGAGCAGGAAGGCGGCCGCGACGTCGGTCTTGATCTCGGCCAGCGGCGCCGGTGCCGAGGCGGCGATGTCGCTGACGTCGAAGATCACGAAGGTCTTGTTGGCCTCGGCTTCGGCGACCTGCGGCTCGTTTTCCTTCTCCATCGCGAAGGCGGCCGAGGCGATCCGGGCGATCACCGGCGGCATGGCCTCGCTCGGATTGACATAGGACTTGCCGTCGGCGGTCAGCGCCGGCGTGGTCTGGACGGTCAGGCCCAGCTCCTTGGCCGCGTCGGCGAGGTTGCCGCCCTTGTCGAACTCGTCTTCGAGCCGTGCGGTCAGGTCACCCAGTGCGGCGCGGCGCTTGGCGGCGGCGACCTGCTGGACGATCTCGCCGCGGACCTGGTCGAGCGTGCGTGCGGGACGGGCGTCGACGCGATCGACGTGGATCAGGTGCCAACCGATGGCGCTGCGCGCGGGCGCGGCCAGCGTGCCTTGCGCGGCGGCGAAGGCGGCTTCGGCGACCGCCGGGCTGCTGGTGCGGGCAAGGTCGGCCTTGTTGGTAGGCGGCAGATCGCCGGCCGACAGGCCCTTTTCCGCGGCTGCGGCCTTGAGCGTCTTGCCCTTGGCCACTTCGGCGGCGACCGCGCGCGCGGCGGCTTCGGTCGGCAGGACCAGCTGGGTCAGCACGCGTGCTTCGCTGGCCGCATACTGCGCCTTGTTGCTGTTGTAGAAGGCGGCGACCTCGGCATCGCTGGGCGCGGCGAGATTCTTGAGCGCTTCGTCGCCGAAGGTCGCATAGCGGATCACGCGGCGCTCGGGACGGATGAACTGGTTGCGGTGGCTCGCGTAGAAGTCCGCGAGTTCCTTGTCGGTCGGCGGGGCCTTGGGCGCGAACAGCGCAGCCGGCAGCAGGGCGATCGCGCCGTTGCGCTTTTCCTGCAGCAGCGCGGTGTAGCGCGTGGCGAGCTCACGCGGGACGACCGAGCCGAACGAAGCGGGCTCGAGGATCTGCCGCGCGATCAGGCCCTGGGCCAGGTCGGCGCGGACCAGCTTCTCGCTGATGCCACGCTGCGCGAGCAGCTGGCGGAAAGTGCTTTCGCTGAACTTGCCGTCGAGGCCGCGGAAGGCGGGGATCTTGGTGATCTCGCTGTCGATCAGTCGATCGCTGGCGATGATGCCGTGGTTCTGCCCGAACACCGACAGGGCGGTGCGGTCGATCATGTCGTCGAGCACGCGCTCGAGCCCGCCCGAGGCGACGAAGCCCTTCATCGACAGGCGCGGGTTCTGTTGGCGCATGTTATCGAGCGCGTTGGTCGCCGCCTGGTTGAGGTCGGCGGCGGCGAGCCGCTGTCGGCCGACCGTGGCGACCTTGTCCCCACTGCCGCCGTTATTGCGGAAGCCGGCGATGTCTCCCGCGGCAAAGGCGAAGGCGATCAACCCCAGGAACAGCAGGGCGAAGACCGCGCCGAACTTGGACGTGATGAAATTTCGGAAGAACTGCAGCATGGGGCAACCGCTCGTGAAAGCGCCCGGAAGCGTCCTTCCGGGCCGGGTTGGCTGCCTTTAGGAGGCAATCGGCGTTCCCGCAATGCCCGCTCGCCGCGCCGCTGTGGGCTTTGCAACATAGGCTTTTGACAAGCGCGACGCCCCTGGAATAGCTGCGCCTGAAGACAAGCGGCCGATCGCAAGGGATTCGGTTCGCAATGAGGGAATTTAATGGCTGGTCTGCCCTACATCGTCGGTAACTGGAAAATGAACGGGACGCGCGCCATGCTGGCCGAAGCCCGCGCGATCGATCGCGCGGCGAGCCGCTTCCCCGGCGTGCAGGTGGCGCTGGCACCGCCGTTCACCCTGGTGAACGCCATGCGCGAGGCCGCCGCCGACATCGGCGTGGGCGGGCAGGACTGCCATGTCCAGGCTAGCGGCGCCTTCACCGGTGACGTCTCGGCCGCGCTGCTGGCCGATGCCGGCGCCGATTTTGTCATCGTCGGCCACAGCGAGCGCCGCGCGCTCCACGGCGAGAGCAACGAACTGGTCCGCGCCAAGGCCGAAGCCGCGCAGGCCGCCGGCCTCGGCGTCATCCTCTGCGTCGGCGAGACCGAGGCAGAGCGGGATTCGGGCAATGCCGAGACGGTCGTGACCGATCAGCTCGCCGGTTCGCTGCCGCAGGGCGAGGAAGCCGCAGCCAAGCTGTCGGTCGCCTATGAGCCGGTCTGGGCGATCGGTACGGGCCGCGTGCCGTCGGTTGCCGATGTCGGCGCGATGCACCGTGCGATTCGCGCGAAGCTGGTCGCAACCTATGGTGAGGCCGGCGCAGCCGTGCGCATCCTCTACGGCGGTTCGGTCAATGCCGGCAACGCTTCGGAGCTTCTGGCGGCGGACGAGGTCGGCGGTGCACTGGTCGGCGGGGCGAGCCTCACGGCCGAAGCCTTCACCGCGATCATCGGTGCGGCTGCGGCTCTGGCCGAGCAGGCCTGAGTCTCGCGAGGAATCCGAATGGCGGTGCGCGCGGGTTGCGCCCGGGCGCACTAGCCCCTAGATGCGCGCCAGCCATTTTCATGATATCCGGATAGCATGTCGATCATCATCTTCCTTACGGTCGTCCAGGCCCTGATCGCGGCGGCGCTCGTTGGCGTCATTCTGATGCAGCGCTCCGAAGGCGGCGGGCTCGGCGTCGGCGGCAGCCCCTCGGGCTTCATGTCGGCGCGCGGCGCGGCCGATTTCCTGACGCGTTCGACCGCGATCCTGGCGACATTGTTCGTCCTGCTCAGCATCGTCCTGGCCGCCATGGCCGCGGGTGGCTCGTCGGGCCGCAAGATCGACACCACGCTCGATCGCAGCGCTCCGGCCGCTCCCGTGGCGCCGGCACCGGTCGATCCGCTGGCGGGCGCGGCCCAGCCGGGTGCTCCGGCACCCGATGCGGCTCCGGCCGCAGCGCCTGCGGCAAACGATCCGCTGGCTGGCGCCGCCAAGAAGTAATCGCCCAGAAGTCATACCAGGCATCATCGATGCAGCGCTGACCCGTTTTTTGCGGGACGCGGCTGGCTAGCTGTGGATTCCTACAGCCGGCTGGCCGCAGCGCGCTTGCTCTTCCCCCCCACTACGCACTAAGGCTCAATTCCCATGGCGCGGTATATTTTCATCACCGGCGGCGTGGTCTCCTCGCTCGGCAAGGGTCTCATGGCGGCGAGCCTCGCGGCGCTGCTGCAGGCACGCGGTTTCCGCGTCCGCATCCGCAAGTTCGACCCCTATCTGAACGTCGACCCGGGGACGATGAGCCCTTATCAGCACGGCGAGGTCTACGTGACCGACGACGGCGCCGAGACCGACCTCGACCTGGGCCACTACGAGCGCTTCACCGGCGTCTCCGCGCAGCAGTCGGACAACATCACTTCGGGCCGCATCTACCGCGACATCATCGCCAAGGAGCGTCGCGGCGACTATCTCGGCGCGACGGTCCAGGTCGTCCCGCATGTCACCGACGAGATCAAGGCGTTTGCGCTGGCTGACGAGGACGGGCTCGACTTCATCCTCTGCGAGATCGGCGGCACGGTCGGCGACATCGAGGGTCTGCCTTTCGTCGAGGCGCTGCGCCAGCTGCGCAACGAGCTCGGCCGTGAGCGGACCTGCGCGGTCCACGTCACCCTGGTGCCCTATATCGCCGCGGCGGGCGAGTTGAAGACCAAGCCGACGCAGCACTCGGTGCGCGAACTGGCGGGTCTGGGCGTCCAGCCCGACATCCTGCTGTGCCGCTGCGAGAAGCCGCTGCCCGACAGCGACCGCGCGAAGATCGCGCTGTTCTGCAACGTTCGCAAGGAAGCCGTCATCCCCGCGCTCGACGCGCCGAGCATCTATTCGGTGCCGCTGCAGTATCACGCCGAGGGTCTCGACGCCGAAGTGCTGCGCCACTTCGGTCTCGACTCGCCTGCGCCGGTGCTGGCGCGCTGGGAAGACATCGTCGATCGCCAGCTCAACCCCGAGGGTGAGGTCACGATCGGCGTGGTCGGCAAGTACGTCGGCCTGCCCGATGCCTACAAGTCGCTCAACGAGGCGCTGAGCCACGGCGGCATGGCCAACCGGGTCAAGGTCAACGTTCGCTGGATCGACGCCGAGCTGTTCGAGAAGGGCGATGCCGAGATCGCATCGCTGCTCGAGCCGATGCACGGCATTCTCGTCCCCGGCGGCTTCGGCGAGCGCGGCAGCGAGGGCAAGATCGCCTCGGTTCGCTTTGCGCGCGAGCACAACGTGCCGTTCTTCGGCATTTGCCTGGGCATGCAGATGGCCTGCATCGAGGGCGCGCGAAACACCGCGGGCATCGCCGAGGCGAGCTCGACCGAGTTCGGCGAGACCAAGGAACCGGTGGTGGGCATCATCACCGAGTGGATGGGCGCCGAAGGCCTGCAGACCCGCGCGGCGGGCGGCGACCTGGGCGGCACGATGCGGCTCGGCGCCTACGAAGCGCAGCTTGCCGGCAACAGCCGCGTGGCCTCGATCTATGGCGCGACGACGATCTCCGAACGGCATCGTCATCGCTACGAGGTCAACGGTGCCTATCGCGAAGCGCTGGAGAAGGGCGGTCTGGTGTTCTCGGGCATGTCGCCCGACGGGCTGCTGCCCGAGATCGTCGAGCGGCCGGACCACCCGTGGTTCGTCGGCGTGCAGTTCCACCCGGAGCTCAAGAGCAAGCCGTTCGATCCGCATCCGCTGTTCGCCGGCTTCGTCGAAGCGGCTTTGCGACAGGCGCGGCTTGTCTAGCGACGAACCGAAGCCCTACCTGGGGCTAAGTGCACTTTTGAACTAACCTCTTGTAAGGATTTTTTGCTAATTGCCTCCCGCAGGCAACGGCAAAGCACCGACAGCGATGCCTCGTTCTCGAGGTGCTGGTTGCGGCCTGAAGAAACTCGCCTTCGGGTGATCGTCATCAGCGACCCGGACGATCACATGGGGGCTAGGGCGGCGTGCAAACGTCGCGGGGGCGGGCCAATCCCGGGCCCGCCCCCAAATCCTCAAAACATTACGATGACTTAGGCGGCCTTGTCGGTCGCGGCGTCGGCCGGGGCTTCGACGATCGACAGCGGCTTCTGTCCGCCGATCGCGATCTTCTTGGGCTTCATCGCCTCGGGCACTTCGCGGACGAGGTCGATCACCAGCAGGCCGTCCTCAAGATTCGCGGCGTCGACGCGCACGTAGTCGGCCAGCTCGAAGCGGCGATCGAAGGCGCGCTGGGCGATGCCGACATGCAGGAACTGCCCGCTCTCTTCATCGGCGGCCTTGCGGCCCTGGACGACGAGCAGGTTCTGCTGCGCGGTGATCTCGATCTCGTTCGGCTTGAAGCCGGCGACGGCCAGGGTGATGCGGTAGGCATCGTCACCGCGGCGTTCGATGTTGAACGGGGGGTACTTGTCCTCGCCGCTCTGGCCCTGCTTTTCGAGCAGGTCGAACAGACGGTCGAAGCCGACCATCGAGCGACGATAGGGGGTAAAGTCGAAACGGTTCATGGCACAAATCCTCGTGTGAGCAATTTTCCAACAGGGAAGCCCGAAAGCGGCGCTTCCAACGTGATGCGTGTCATGCCCAGAGCGGCGCATGACACGCGTTTTGAGATATGTTAGCGCGCCACCCTTTCAAGAGGGCCGTTTCGAGAGGTCTGCCGATGTCCGCACCGAAAGTTGAGATCTACACCAAGTGGGGTTGCCCCTATTGCGTCGCAGCGAAGCAGCTGCTCGACAGCAAGGGCGTGGCCTATACCGAATACGACATCACCATGGGCGGTCCGAAGCGCGACGAGATGCGCACGCGCGTGCCCGGCGCGATGACCGTGCCGCAGGTCCTGGTCGACGACGTCGCTTACGGCGGATTCGACGACATCTCGGCGCTCGATCGCCAGGGCAAGCTCGACCCGGTGCTCGGGCTTTGAAGCGGATCGCCGTCCTGCAGATGACTTCGGGCATCGATCCCGAGGTTAATGCCCGGACCATCGTCAAGGCCTTCGATACGGCCAAGGCCAGCGCGGTGAAGATGCTGTTCACCCCCGAGATGTCGGGCCTGGTCGACCGAGATCGCAAGCGCGCGATCACGCAGGTCGTGCCCGAGGGCGAGGACCGCGTCCTCGCCGCCGTGCGCGAGGCCGCGGCGAAATCGGGGATCTGGGTGACGATCGGTTCGCTGGCAGTGCTGCGCGAGGACGGCAGCTGGGCCAATCGCAGCTTCGTGATCGACGGCAGCGGCGAGATCGTCGCGCGCTACGACAAGATCCACATGTTCGACGTCGATCTGGACACCGGCGAATCCTGGCGGGAATCGAACGCCTATGCCGCCGGCGACGCGGTGGTGACGGTCGAGACGCCGCTGGGCCGGCTTGGCCTGGCGATCTGCTACGACATCCGCTTTCCTGCGCTGTTCGAGGCGCTGGGCCAGGCGCGCTGCGACGTCATCGCGATCCCCGCCGCCTTCACCGTACCGACGGGCAAGGCGCATTGGCACCTGCTCCAGCGCGCCCGCGCGGTCGAGGCAAGCGCCTATGTCGTCGCCGCGGCCCAGGTCGGCCGGCACGAGGATGGTCGCTCGACCTATGGCCACAGCCTGGTCGTCGATCCCTGGGGCGAGATCCTGCTCGACATGGGTGAGGCCGAGGCCGGCCTCGGCTTTGCCGAGCTCCACCCTGAACGGATCGCAGACGTGCGCGCGCAGCTGCCGAGCCTTGCCAACCGTCGCGATATCGCCATTTAGGCGTTGCAATGATTGTATTCGATCTCGAATGCCGCGCGGCCGGCCACCGCTTCGAGGGCTGGTTCGGTTCCTCGGGCGATTTCTCCGAGCAGCAGGCGCGCGGCCTGGTGTCGTGTCCCGAATGCGGTTCGGCCGAAGTGATCAAGGCGCCGATGGCACCGAACCTGGCGCGCAAGGGCAACCAGCTGGTGTCGGCTCCTGCCGCAGCGCCAAGCGCGACCCCTGCCGCTGCTTCGCCGCAGCAGCCGATGACCAAGGCGCCGATGCCGCCCGAGGCGATCCAGCTGATCCATGCGCTTCATGCGATGCAGGCAGAGGCGCTCAAGGATTCGCGCTGGGTGGGCGACAAGTTCGCCGAGGAATCGCGCGCGATCCACTATGGCGAACGCGACGCCGAGATCATCCACGGTCAGGCCACCCGGGAAGAGGCCGAGGCCCTGCTCGAGGAAGGTATCGAGGTGGCGCCGCTGCCATTCCCGATCGCGCCGCCCGGTGAGGCCAACTAGGGCGAGGCCAACTAGTTCGCCGTGCTTCGCATTGCCTTGCGCGTGCCGCCCGTCTAACACCCCTGGCGGCGCGCCCGTAGCTCAGCAGGATAGAGCACCAGATTCCTAATCTGGGGGCCACAGGTTCGAATCCTGTCGGGCGCACCAGTTCCGTCACCGAGTTGTCGCAATCGGCGGGGCCGGCTATGCTGGTCTCGGGGCGGAGACGAGACCTGTATGATCGAGCCCGAGATTTCGCTGGCGCTACACCCCGGAGACTGGTTCCGCACCGCGATCGTCGAGCCCTATCGTGTCGATCTAGCCCAACTGGCCGACCATCTCGGCTTCGATCGCGAAAGCCTGGCCGCGCTGCTGCGGGGCGAACTTCCGCTCGATCACATCAGCGCGGTCCGGCTCGAAGAAGCCTTCGGCGTCAGTTCGGAATGGCTGTTGCGGATGCAAGAGAGCTTCGACCTGGCTCACGGCGGCCAGGGAGCCCAGGTGCAAATTTCTAAGCGATGATGCGGCGGGCGTGCCGCACGTTGGTCGTGCGGCGCAGGCGGTCGTCGCGCAGCTCGTCTTCGTAGTGCAGCACATGCGCGAGCGGCGCACCGAGGAAATACATCTGTTCGGACGCGGTCATGCTGTCGCCCACGTCGTTGTCGCATCCCAGCGGTCGCTGCCCGCTTCCCTCAATCCAGAGCATGGGTCCTCCTGTCCGGCACCGGCTCAATGGCCGGTGTGACGCAAGAGTTCCGCGGGGGCGACCGCCTTGGTGATGAACCGCCCTGCGCATGGGGTCAGTGCCTCGACCCTGCGATCAGTGCTGCTCGTACATCCAGATCTTGGCGTTCTCGCCGTCGACCGCATCGGACATCGACATTTCGCCCGCCTGCGAACGGCGCATCATCTCGCCGAGAACCGAAGCGGGATCCTCGGCTTCGATTTCGTAGATCGCGAGGTAGGGTGTGGGCTGGGGATGCGGCGTGACGGGAATGGCGTCGTAGCGGCGGCCGCTGACCACGCCGGGAAGTGCGCAGATCTCGTTGAGGTGCGTGCCGTCGTACCAGGCGTTGTATTCGTCATCGCGGCCGTCCTTGGCGCTGCTCGTGACGACCATCAGAAACTTGCCCATCGTCGATCCTTCCCACCTGATTTGGCCGGCTGCCGGACGCTTCGGGCAGCGGCTTCGATGCGCGGGGTCTGGCATCTCGGGGAGGTGTCGTCCAGCCTCGGCGCTCGCCTGTGAGCGTGGCGGCAGGGTTATCCGCAGCCATCTTCGCGGGCGTGCCAACCTTTTCTCGTGAAGTCCTTGAACGAATGGTCGAAAACCGCTTGAATCCGTGAATCAACTGTGATTCTGTCAGGCATGATCAAGAAAACGCGCACCGAACCGAAACTCGCCCGGGAAAGCCTGGTGCAGGGCGGTGCGCTCGTGTGTCTGCTGATCATGGCCGGCTATTCGCTGGCCGGTCCCAGCGGCGTCCTGGCCTGGGCCGAGAACCAGCGCATGCTCGAACAGCGTCGTGCCGAAGTGGTGGTGCTCACCCAGGAGCGTGACGAACTGCGCAACCGCGTTGCGCTGCTCGATCCGCGTCATATGGACCCCGATCTCGCCGGCGAACTGCTGCGCAGCAATCTCAACGTTGCGCATCCCGACGAAATGGTCATGCTCATCCACTGATGCCCTGCGCGATGTTATCGCCGCAGTGCTGATCCTATCGCGGCGTGCCTATCGCCGCGTTCAGGTTGTGCTTATACCCATCCGCGAATCTGCCAGAAGGGACAGGAATTGGCCAAACCCGCCAAAAGCGGCACCGTCGCCGCCAAGAGCAGCGCTGCCAAGAGCGGCTCCACCGCCACCCGGCGCCGCGCCGCGCCGGCCAAGAAGGCTGAGCCGGCCTTCGCCGAAGCGGGCGACGACAATTTTGCGCTGCGCAGCCTCCAGGAAGCGCACGGCAACGAGAAGCGCTACAAGGCCAGCGACGAGGAACTGCTCGAATTCTACGAGCAGATGTTGCTCATCCGCCGCTTCGAGGAACGCGCCGGCCAACTCTACGGCCTGGGCCTGATAGGCGGCTTCTGCCACCTCTACATCGGCCAGGAGGCCGTCGCGGTCGGCCTGCAGTCGGCGCTCGACAGCACCAAGGACTCGGTGATTACCGGCTATCGCGACCATGGTCACATGCTCGCCTATGGCATCGACCCCAAGGTCATCATGGCCGAGTTGACCGGGCGCCATTCGGGCATCTCGCGCGGCAAGGGCGGCTCGATGCACATGTTCAGCGTCGATCACCGCTTCTACGGCGGCCACGGCATCGTCGGCGCGCAGGTCTCGCTGGGCGCGGGCCTCGCTTTCGCGCACAAGTACCGCGAGGACGGCGGCGTCGCGCTGGCCTATTTCGGTGACGGTGCAGCCAACCAGGGCCAGGTCTACGAGAGCTTCAACATGGCCTCGCTGTGGAAGCTGCCGATCATCTTCGTGATCGAGAACAACGGCTATGCCATGGGCACCGCGGTCAAGCGCGGCTCGGCCGAGACCGAGTTCTACCGGCGCGGCACCGCCTTCCGCATCCCCGGCATGGACGTCAACGGCATGGACGTGCTCGAAGTGCGCCAGGCCGCCGAGATCGCGCTCGACTACGTCCGCCAGGGCAACGGCCCGGTGCTGATGGAGCTCAACACCTATCGCTACCGCGGCCACTCGATGTCCGATCCGGCCAAGTACCGCACGCGCGAAGAAGTGCAGGAGGTCCGCGAGAAGTCGGACCCGATCGAGGGTGCCAAGAAGGAACTGCTCGCGCGCGGGATTTCCGAGGACAAGCTTAAGGACATCGACAAGCGCATCCGCGCGGCCGTGTCCGAAAGCGCCGACTTCGCGGAGAATTCGCCCGAGCCGGATGCGTCCGAACTCTACACCGACGTTCTGGTGGAGCGCTACTGATGGCGATCGAACTGAAGATGCCCGCGCTCTCGCCGACGATGGAAGAGGGCAAGCTGGCCAAGTGGCTGGTCAAGGAAGGCGACACCGTCCAGTCGGGCGACATCCTCGCCGAGATCGAGACCGACAAGGCTACGATGGAATTCGAAGCCGTCGACGAGGGCACGGTCGGCAAGATCGTCGTGGCCGAAGGCACCGACGGGGTGAAGGTCGGCACGGTCATCGCGCTGATCGAGGGGGAGGGCGAGGCATCGCCGGCGCCCGCCGCGAGCAAGTCCGAGGAAAAGCCTGCGGCCGAACCGAAGGCCGAAGCCAAGCCTGCCGAGGCCGAAGCCCCGAAGAAGGCCGAGACGGGTACGGCCCAGCTCGCCAGTGAGGCCAAGCCCGCGGCCAATCCCGAGGTTCCGCGCGGTACCAACATGAAGATCGCTACGGTGCGCGAGGCGCTGCGCGACGCCATGGCCGAGGAAATGCGTCGCGACGACCGCGTCTTCGTGATGGGTGAGGAAGTGGCCGAGTACCAGGGCGCCTACAAGGTGACCCAGGGCCTGCTCGAGGAGTTCGGCCCCAAGCGCGTCATCGACACGCCGATCACCGAATACGGCTTCGCCGGCATCGGCACCGGCGCGGCGATGGGCGGCCTGCGCCCGGTGGTCGAGTTCATGACCTTCAACTTCGCCATGCAGGCGATCGACCACATCATCAACTCGGCGGCCAAGACCAACTACATGTCGGGCGGCCAGATGCGCTGCCCGGTCGTGTTCCGCGGCCCCAACGGCGCGGCCGCGCGCGTGGGCGCGCAGCACAGCCAGAACTATGGCCCGTGGTATGCCAGCGTGCCCGGCCTAGTAGTGATTGCGCCCTATGACGCGTCGGACGCCAAGGGCCTGCTCAAGGCGGCGATCCGGTCGGAGGACCCCGTGGTCTTCCTCGAGAACGAGCTCGTCTACGGCCGCTCGTTCGAGCTGCCCGAACTCGACGACCACGTCCTGCCGATCGGCAAGGCGCGGACCGTGCGCGAGGGCAAGGACGTGACGATCGTGTCTTACTCGATCGGCGTCGGCCTCGCGCTCGAAGCCGCCGAGCAGCTTGCGGGCGAGGGCATCGACGTCGAGGTTATCGACCTGCGCACCCTGCGCCCGCTCGACACCGATGCGATCCTGACCAGCCTCAAGAAGACCAACCGCCTGGTCGTGGCCGAGGAAGGCTTCCCCGTCTGCTCGATCGCTTCGGAAGTGATCGCGGTCTGCATGGAGAAGGGCTTCGACGATCTCGACGCTCCGGTGCTGCGCGTCTGCAACGAGGACGTGCCGCTGCCCTATGCCGCCAACCTCGAGAAGGCGGCACTGATCGACGTTCCCAAGATCGTCGCGGCGGTCAAGCAGGTCACCTATCGCTGATCCTATGAGCGGTGCCGAAGGTCTGTTGGAGGCGCTGCCGCCGGTGCAGCGCCTGGCGCTGGCCTATGCGCCGGCGCCCGCACGCGCGCCGACCCTGGCGCTGCTCGTGCTCGACCAGCGGCTGGCCGGCATCGTCCGCAATTCGCACGAACCCTCGCTCGCGCAGCTGCGCCTCGCCTGGTGGCGCGAGCAATTGCAGGTCGATGCCGAGGCCTGGCCGCGCGGTGAGCCGCTGCTGGCCACGCTCAAGTCGTGGAACGGTGGCCACGCCGCCGCGATCGAGCTGGTCAACGGCTGGGAATACCTGACCGGCGCGGCGCCGCTGCCCGAGGCGGATCTGCTGGCCTTCGCACAAGGGCGCGGCGAGGCTTTCGCCGGACTGGCGCGCGTGCTCGGCGCCGATCCTGCGCCGGCGCTCAAGCTCGGCCGGCAATGGGCACTGGCCGATCTCGCCGCGCATGTCGCGCATCCCGAGGAGCAGGCGGCGGCGCGTCGCCTGCTGGCGGCGGAGGGTAAGCCGCCGCGTGTCGCCCGCGCGCTGCGCCCGCTGGCCGTGCTCCATGGCCTCGCCGCCAAGGGGCGCGACGGACAGACCCCGGCCGCCTTGTTGACGGCGCTGCGTATCGGGCTGCTCGGGCGCTGAACCACCGCCTGCGATAGCGCGATTTCCGAGGCACCCACTGATTACGCGGCGGTGAAACCGCTCTAAGGTCGGCGTCCGAAGGGGGACGCCGCGATGAACCGCATCCTGCTCGGAGCTCTGGCCGCCTTGCTGCTGACCGCGGCGGGGGTGTTCTGGTGGCAGGGCCGCGCCGCCACCGAACGTGGTGCACCGCCGCCCGACGCCGCCCTGGCCAGCGCCGCCGCGGTCCAGCCGCTGCCGAATGTTGACGGCAAGGGCCTGCGCGGTGCGCCGCCGCCCGAGGCCACCGAGATCACCCGCGAGGAGCGGCGTTTCAACCGGATCGATCGCAACCGCGACAACGTGGTCACGCGCGTCGAGATGCTGATCCCGCGCGCTGCCATGTTCCGCGCGCTCGACAAGGACGGCAACAACCTGCTGAGCTTCGAGGAGTGGGCGGTGAAGACCTCGGACCGCTTCCACGCGGCCGACCGCAACCGCGACCAGAAGCTCGACCGCGGAGAATTCGTCGCGACCCGGCCCAAGCCGGCGGCCGCGCCGAAGTGCCAATGTGCACCGGCCGTGCGCGTCGTCCGGAAGCGTGCGATCGAGCACGTCGAGCCGGGCGAGGATGAGGACGAGGTCGAGCCGGAGGTTTGAACTGCCCCATCGTCATCCCCGCGAAAGCGGGGACCCCTCTCGATCCATTCTGAGATCGCCGAGATACACCGGCCAAAGGTCCCCGCCTTCGCGGGGATGACGATGGAGGTTGGTCAGCCCAGCGCCGCGACAAACCCGCGCATGTCGTCCTTGGCGCGCGCGGTATAGGCTTCCTTGCGGCCCTTCTTCTTCACTTCGGGGCCGACCGGCGGGAACAGGCCGAAGTTGACGTTCATCGGCTGGTAGGTCTCGGCCTCGGCATCGCCGGTAATATGCGCGAGCAACGCACCCATCGCCGTGGTGCGCGGCGGCGCCTGCCAGTCGCGCCCGGCGATCTCGGCCGCGGTCATCAGCCCGGTCAGCAGGCCGACGGCTGCGCTCTCGACATAGCCCTCGCAGCCGGTGATCTGCCCGGCGAAGCGGACGTGCGGCGCGGTCTTGAGCCGCAGCTGGCGGTCGAGCAGCACGGGCGAGTTGAGGAAGGTGTTACGGTGCAGCCCGCCGAGCCGCGCGAACTCGGCGTTCTCGAGACCCGGGATCGTGCGGAACAGGCGCACCTGCTCGGCGTGTTTGAGCTTGGTCTGGAAGCCGACCATGTTCCAGATCGTGCCGAGCTTGTTGTCCTGACGGAGCTGGACCACGGCATAGGGCCAGCGGCCGTTGGGGAATTCGGGCGTGGCGCTGTGCGGGTTGTCGAGGCCGACGGGCTTCATCGGGCCGAAGCGCAAGGTCTCGATCCCGCGCGACGCCATGACCTCGATCGGCATGCAGCCGTCGAAATAGGGGGTGTTCGCCTCCCACTGCTTGAACTCGGTCTTCTCGCCGGCGAGCAGCCCGGCGTGGAAGGCCAGGTACTGCTCCTTGTTCATCGGGCAGTTGATGTAGTCCTTGCCGCCCTTGTCCCAGCGCGCGGCCATCCAGCAGACGTCCATGTCGATCGAATCACGATAGACGATCGGTGCGATGGCATCGAAGAAGGCGAGGCTGTCGGCACCGGTGGCCGCGCCGATCGACTGGGCCAGGGCCTCGGCGGTCAGCGGCCCGGTGGCGACCAGCGTCAGTCCGGCCTCGGGCAGTCGATCGATCCGCTCGCGCACGATCTCCAGGGTCGGCAGCGCGGCGAGGGCGGCCTCGACCTCGGCCGAGAACACGTCGCGATCGACGGCGAGCGCCGATCCCGCGGGCACCTGCGCCTTGGCGGCGGCGGCCATGACCAGCGAATCGCACTGGCGCATCTCGTGGTGGAGCAGGCCGACCGCGTTCTTATCGGAATCGTCCGAACGGAACGAGTTCGAGCAGACGAGCTCGGCGAGGGCATCGGTCTGGTGGGCGGGCGATCGTTCCCCGGTCCCGCGCATTTCAGAAAGCCGCACGCGCAGCCCGCGCTTGGCGAGCTGCCACGCAGCCTCGCTGCCGGCGAGCCCGCCGCCGATGATATGTACGTCGTAAGTCATGGATCGGGGCCTTAGCGCCCGAACGCCTAGCCCGCTACCGGGAGCTTCACCTTGCCGGCCTCGTCGCGTTCGAGCGGGCCATAGGCGATCACTGCCGACAGCGGCAGCGCGGCATAGATGTGCGGGAACAGCGCGCCGCCGCGCGAGGGTTCCCAGACCACCGCGTCACCGAGCACCAGCAGGTCGACCGCCGCGACGTGGAGGTCGCTCTGGCCGGCGAAGTGCTTGGTCACGGTCTCGTCGAGCTGGGCGGCGGTCGACAGGTGGATATAGCCGTCGGCCAGGTCCACCGGCGCACCCGCGAAAAAACTGCCGTCGCGTTCGAGGTCCGCCATCTGATCGGCGGTCAGGACCTTGTAGGCGACGGCGGGTTGCTCGCTCATTCCTCGGGCTCGTCGCCGATGTCCTGGTCGCGGACCGGCTGGTCCTCGATCGGGGTGGTCTCGGTCAGGCCGGCGATCTCGTCAGCGACCATTTCCTCGGCGGCGTTCTCGGGCTCTTCCTGCTCGTCGAGGCGCACGGCGCTGACGACGTGTTCCTCGTCGGCGACGTTGAACAGGCGCACGCCCGCCGAGCCGCGGCCGATGACGCGCAGCGAGTCGAGGCTCAGGCGGATCAGCTTGGCCTGGTCGGTCACCAGCATCAGCTGATCGGCCTGGCTCGCCGGGAAGCTCGCCACCACCGGGCCGTTGCGACCGATGTTGTCGATGTTGGTGATGCCCTGGCCGCCGCGGCCGGTGCGACGGTACTCGTAGGCCGAAGACAGCTTGCCGTAACCGTTGGCGCAGACCGTGAGGATGAACTGCTCGCGCTCGGCCAGTTCGGCCAGGCGCTCGGCGCTCATCGTCGGCTCGCCCTCGCGCTCGCCCTTCCACGGCGCGAAGCGCAGGTAGTCCTCGCGCTCGTCCTGGTCCTTGACGCCGACGCGGTGGAGGATCGACAGCGAGATGACCTCGTCGTCACCCTTGAGCGCCATGCCGCGCACGCCGGTCGAGGTGCGGCTCTGGAATTCGCGGACGTCCTCGCCCGAGAAGCGGATGGCCTTGCCCCCGCGCGTGGCGAGCAGCACGTCGTCGCCCGGTTCGAGCAGCGCGACGCCGATCAGGCGATCAGCCGAGTCATCCTCGAAACGCATCGCGAACTTGCCGTTCGACGGGATGTTGGCGAAGGCGTCCATGGCGTTGCGGCGGACATTGCCCTTGGCCGTCGCGAAAACGACGTTGAGCTTGCCCCATTCGGCCTCGTCCTCGGGCAGCGGCAGCACCGTGGCGATGGTCTCGCCCTGGTCAAGCGCGGGCAGCAGGTTGACGATCGGCCGGCCGCGCGTGGTCGGCCCTCCCTCGGGCAGGCGCCAGACCTTGAGGCGATAGACCTTGCCCGCGGTCGAGAAGAACAGGACGGGGGTGTGGGTCGAGGTGACGAACATCGTCGCCACGGCGTCCTCGTCCTTGGTGGCCATGCCCGAACGGCCCTTGCCGCCGCGGTTCTGCGCGCGGAAGGTCGAGAGCGTGGTGCGCTTGATGTAACCGTCGAGGGTGATGGTCACGACCATCTCCTCGCGCTCGATCAGGTCCTCGTCGTCGATGCCGTCGGCGGCAGGAACGATCTGCGACAGGCGCGGCGTGGCATAGGTCTCGCGCACCGCGACCAGTTCCTCGCGCATCACGCCGTAGAGGCGGACGCGGTCGGCCAGGATTTCGAGATAGCCGCGGATCGCCGTGGCCAGTTCCTCGAGTTCGCCGCCGATCTCGTCGCGGCCCAGCGCGGTCAGGCGGTGGAGGCGCAGGTCGAGGATCGCCTTCACCTGGATCTCGGAAAGGCGGTAGGTGCCGCCCGCCTGCTCGGCATCGGGCTCGATGGCTTCGACCAGGCGGATATACTGCGCGATCTCGCCGATCGGCCATTCGCGCGTGAGCAGCGCGGCGCGCGCGGCGGCCGGGTTCGACGAACCGCGGATGATCTTCACCACCTCGTCGAGGTTGGTCACGGCGACGACCAGGCCGAGCAAGATGTGCGCGCGATCGCGCGCCTTGTTCAGCTCGAACTTGGTGCGGCGAGTGATGACCTCTTCGCGGAACTGGATGAACGACTGGATGATGTCGCGCAGCGCCAGGATCTCGGGACGGCCGCCGCGGATCGCCAGCATGTTCGCGGGGAACGACGACTGGGCCGGGGTGTGCCGCCAGAGCTGGTTGAGCACGACTTCGGGGGTGGCGTCGCGCTTGAGATCGACGACGACGCGCACGCCGAGGCGGCTCGATTCGTCGCGGATGTCGGAAACGCCCTCGATCCGCTTGTCCTTGGCGGCTTCGGCGATCTTCTCGACCAGGCCCGACTTGCCGACCTGGTAGGGGATCGAGGTCAGCACGATCGAACGGCGATCGCCGCGGCCTTCCTCGATCTCGTACTTGCAGCGCTGGATGATCGAGCCGCGGCCGGTGTTGTAGGCCGCGCGCGCGCCAGCGGTGCCGAGAATCTGCGGGGCGGTGGGAAAGTCCGGCCCGGGGATGATCTCGATCAGTTCGTCGGTGGTGATCGCCGGGTTCTCGATCATGGCGAGACAGCCGTCGATCACTTCGCCGAGGTTGTGTGGCGGGATGTTCGTGGCCATGCCGACGGCGATGCCGCCGGCGCCGTTGACCAGCAGGTTCGGGAACCGTGCGGGCAGGACGGTCGGCTCCTGGCGCGAACCGTCGTAGTTGTCGATGAAGTCGACCGTGTCCTTGTCGAGATCGTCGAGCAGCGTGTTGGCCACCCGCGCCAGGCGCGCCTCGGTATAGCGCATCGACGCCGGCGGATCGGGATCCATCGAGCCGAAGTTGCCCTGGCCGTCGATCAGCGGAACGCGCAGCGACCAATCCTGCGTCATGCGCGCAAGCGCATCGTAGATCGCGCTGTCGCCGTGCGGGTGGTAGTTACCCATAACGTCGCCGACAATCTTCGCCGACTTGCGATAGGGGCGCCCGGCGACCATGCCGCCTTCCTGCGCGGCGAAGAGAATGCGGCGGTGGACCGGCTTGAGGCCGTCGCGCACGTCGGGCAGCGCACGGCTGACGATCACGCTCATCGCGTAGTCGAGATAGCTGGTCTTCATCTCGTCGACGATGTCGACGCGCTGGAACTCACCCAGGGGGTGCGGGTTGTCCTGAATCTCGGTGTCTTCGCTCACGCCGGGTTAGCTTGTTCTGTTGCCGGGAAATGTCATCCGACGGCCCTAGGCGAAGGGGTAGGGGAATGCCAGCCGAAGCTTGCCTACAGCTCCCGCGAACGCGGGGTTTTCCACACCTGCCGCGTCGAACATGAACGGATGAGACAAATCGGATTAAAAGGCCGTTCAGCGGTATTTCTCTAGCGGCAGACCGGTTGCCAAGCCGACGTTTCGACGTCATCAGCGCAGGCGGAAGTTTCACATGGGTGCGGCGGACCTCCTCCCCCTGCCGCGGCTTTCAAGGAGAGACGTGAAGATGATCCGGACCACCACCGCGAAACGCGGCACTCTGTTCTCGCGTACCGCGCTCGGTCTCGCGCTGGCCCTGGGCGTTTCGGGCGCCTTCGTCGCGCAGCCCGCGCTTGCCGCCAAGAAGAACGAGCAGTCGGGCCCGAAGATCGAGTTCTCGAAGCCCTTCGCGGCCGCTGCCGCGGCGCTCGACAAGACGCTGTCGGACGCGGCCAAGACGCCGCCGGCCGGCGCTGCCGCGGTCAAGGCTGCGGGCACCAATGCCCAGGCGAAGGCCGCTGCCGTCGCGCAGCTCGATACCGAGCTCGGCGGTGCCAAGGCCAAGCTCGATGCCGCCAGCGCCGCCGCTTCGACCCCGGGCGACAAGCTCAAGCTGGGCGAAATGACGCGCACCTATGGCGTGCTGACCGATGACGTCGCGCTCCAGCATCAGGGCCTGGTGCTGATGATCGACAGCGGCGTGCTGCAGCCGGCGATGGCTGGCCAGGTCCAGTTCCTCGCGGGCGTCACCGCCTACCAGAAGCAGGACTATGCCGGTGCGGTGAAGTATCTCGAGCCGGCCAAGGCTTCGGGTTACCAGGATCAGCAGGGCCTGCTCGATCGCGTCCTCGCCGATGCCTACAAGCGCACGGGCAACACCCAGGCGCCGCTGCAGATGGCGCAGCGCGACATCGCTGCGGCCAAGGCTGCGGGCACCAAGCCGAGCGAGACCTCGATCCGCACCGCGCTGCAGGCTGCCTACGACACCAAGCAGGCTGCCCCGGCCAACGAACTGGCCGCAGATCTCGTGCGCTACTATCCTTCGGTCTCGGCCTGGAGCAATGCGATCAACGTGGTGCGCCAGCTGTCCAGCTATCAGAAGCAGGAGAACCTCGACCTGATGCGCCTGATGTCGCGTTCGGGTTCGATGACGACGCGCGGCGACTATCTCGAATATCTCGAGAACGCCGATGCTCGCACGCTGCCGGGCGAAGCGCTCAAGGTCATCGAGGCGGGTGTCGCTTCGGGCAAGATCACCGCGGGCGACGTCGCCGAGGCGCGCCAGGTCGCCAGCGGCCGTCTCTCGGCCGACCGCGCTTCGCTGCCGGGTCTCGAACGGGATGCGCGCGCGGCGAATGCCACGGCGGTGACCGCCGGCGCCGCGGGCGATGCCTTCCTCAGCTATGGCGACGCCGCCAAGGCCGAGGCGCTTTACACGATCGCGCTGGGCAAGTCGCCGGCCGACGCCAACCGCGTGCTCACACGTCTGGGCATCGCCCAGATCGATCAGGGCAAGGCGGCCGAAGCCCAGGCGACCTTCGCCAAGGTGCAGGGACCGCGCAAGCCGATCGCGCAGCTTTGGACGGCCTATGCCGCCTCGAAGGCTGGTGGCGCCACGCCGGTCGCCGCCGCGCAGTAAGCCGGGCCTTCAAGCCGCAAAAGAAAAGGGCGACGGGAAACCGTCGCCCTTTTTCATTGTCCCCGAGAGACGGAGGGATCACGCGATCGGCGCGAAGCTCCCGGCCGCCTCGTCGAGCAGGTGGAGCTGCCCGTCGGAGATCGCGAAGAAGGCACCGCGCAGCTTGAGCGTGCCTTCGCGCTCGCCCTTGCGGACGCAGGGGAAGCTGCGCAGGTTGGCGAGGCTGACCTTGACGCCGGCCTGCTCCATTGCGCGCTCGGCGTCGCGGCCCTCGGTGCCGTGTGCGGCGGCGACCGGTTCGCGCGCCTCGTCGAGCAGCCCGATCCAGTCGGCGACGAAACCGCCTTCGCCGCGCGGTGCGTCCTTGAGGCTCTGGGTCAGCGCCGCCTTGCAGCCGCCGCACATGCCGTGGCCCATGACCACGACTTCCTTGACCTTGAGCACCTGCACCGCGAATTCGAGCGCGGCCGAGACGCCGTGGAGGCCGGGCGTGGTCTCGAAGGGCGGCACCAGCGCGGCAACGTTGCGCACGACGAAGATCTCGCCGGGGTCGACGTCGAAAATCTGCGCGGGATCGACGCGGCTGTCCGAACAGGCGATGACCATCACCTTCGGTTCCTGCGCCTGGCTCAGCTGTTCCCAGCGTTCGCGGCGTCGGGCCCAGCCGGTCTGGCGGAAGCGGCGATAGCCGTCGATGAGGTGGGCGAGCTCGGCTGAGGTTTCCTGGGTCATGGCCCGTCTATTGGTCCCGAACTTTGCCACTGGCAAGGGGGCGAACATCGGCCTATCTGGGGCGCGATGAACGATCTCTCCTCTGCACCTGCCCCGCGTCCCGAAGGCCAGCCCGAGCGCCAGCGCAAGCCCGACTGGATCCGCGTCAAGGCCCCGACCTCGAAAGGCTATGGCGAGACGCGCCAGCTGATGCGCGACCTCGGCCTCAACACCGTCTGCGAGGAAGCCGCCTGTCCGAACATCGGCGAGTGCTGGACCAAGAAGCACGCGACGGTGATGATCCTCGGTGATGTCTGCACGCGCGCCTGCGCCTTCTGCAACGTCAAGACCGGCATGCCGCGCAAGGTCGATGCCCACGAGCCCGAGCACGTCGCCGAAGCGGCGGCCAAGATGGGGCTCGAGCACATCGTCATCACCTCGGTCGACCGCGACGACCTGCCCGACGGCGGTGCCAGCCAGTTCGTCAAGGTGATCGAGGCGCTGCGCCGCACGACGCCATCGACGACGATCGAGATCCTGACCCCCGACTTCCGCAACAAGATGGGGCGTGCGGTCGAGGCGATCGTCACCGCACGGCCCGACGTCTACAACCATAACCTCGAGACCGTGCCGCGGCTCTACCCGACGATCCGCCCGGGCGCGCGCTACTATGCCTCGCTGCGCCTGCTCGAGCAGGTCAAGCGCCACGATCCGTCGATCTTCACCAAGTCGGGCGTCATGCTCGGGCTCGGCGAGGAGCGGCTCGAGGTTCACCAGGTCATGGACGACATGCGCTGTGCCGACATCGACTTCCTGACGATGGGCCAGTACCTGCAGCCGACCCCGCGCCATGCCAAGGTGATCGAATTCGTCACGCCGCAGGCTTTCGGTGCCTATGGTGCGATCGCCCGCTCGAAGGGCTTCCTCCAGGTGGCGGCCAGCCCGCTGACCCGGTCGAGCTATCACGCCGGCGACGATTTCCGCCAGATGCGCGCCGCGCGCGAAGCGCAGCTGGCGAAGGTCCGCCAAGTCTAATGCCCGGCATTCACGAAGTCCGGCGGCTCCCCTACAGCGCGGAGCAGATGTTCGATCTCGTCGCCGACGTCGGCCGCTATCCCGAGTTCCTGCCGTGGATCATGGCGACGCGGGTGCGATCCGACGACGGTAGCGAGATGGTCGCCGACATGCTGATCGGCTTCTCGGCGATCCGCGAGAAGTTCACCTCGCGCGTCGAGAAGAACCGTCCCGACGAGCTGCGCGTACACTATATAGACGGGCCGCTGCGCGACCTCGACAACCGCTGGCAGTTCCGCGCGCTGGGCCCGAGCGAGTGCGAGGTCGACTTCTCGGTGCAGTTCACTTTCCGCAACGCGCTGTTCGAGAAGCTCGCCGGCCAGTACCTCGATCGCGCCTTCCGCAAGATGGTCGCCGCCTTCGAGACGCGCGCGGCCACGCTCTATGGCGACGCCGGCGAAACCAGCGCCGCCTGACCGCTATCAGAACACCGGAGTAATCCGGCGCAGTTCGCCCGCCGTCCCGTCGGTAAGAATCCACAAGGACCCATTGGGCGCTTCGGCGATTGCGCGGATGCGCGTGCCCATGTCGAAGCGCTGGACCTCTTGCGCTGAATCGCCATTGGTCCTGATCCGTACGAGCGTCTTCGAGGCTAGACCCGTCAGAAGGGCATCGCCGCGCCATTCCGAAAATTCACTACCTTTGTAGAAGAGCATGCCCGCCGGTGCGATCACTGGCGTCCAACTCACCTTCGGCGCTTCGAAACCGTCTCCCGGTGCGTGATCCGGGATCGGATTGCCCGTGTAGAAATCTCCATTCGATACGGCTGGCCAACCGTAGTTCCGGTTCGGCAGGATCAGGTTGAACTCGTCACCGCCCATCGGCCCCATCTCGCTCGACCACAATCGTCCGTCGGGCGCGAAGGCGAGGCCATAATGATTGCGATGACCGAGCGTCCAAATCTCGCCACGCGCACCGGCCTGATTGACGAAAGGATTGTCGGGCGGGATCGTGCCGTCGGGGAACAGCCTGACGACCTTGCCGAGATTGTTGGAAAGGCTGAAGAGGAAGTCCTTGTCGAGCTCTTGTCGATCACCCGAGGTCAAGTAGAGATAGCGTCCGTCGGGAGAGAAGGCGATCCGGCCGCCGGGCTCGCCCGATCCCTCGAATGTGACGATCGTCGGAACCTGGCGGAAGATCTCGGTCATCGCCGTCAGGCTGACGTTGCCGTTCGACTCGGTCAGGGTCGCGCGTGCGACCATCATCCGCTCGGGAAACAGGTTCGGTTCGTCTTTCGCCCGACCGACGCGTTCGGCGCTCAGATCGTGGACCATGTAGGAGAAGTAGATCGCGCGCGACGTTGCGAAGTCGGGTGCGAGCGCGACGTCGAGCAGGCCGATGCTGGTCGGCACGCCGTTCACCGCGGTTACCGTGCCGGTTTGGGTGACGATCGACAGTGTGCCGGGACTGCGCCGCTGCGTGACGAGGAAGCGCCCATCGGGAAGGATGGCGAGCGCCCAGGGATCGGCGAAAGTGGCTAAGGCCGCAGACTGGTTGAGCCCGATGACAGACCTGGGAGTCGGCGTAGGCGTAGGTGTCGGGCTGGGTGTCGGTGAAGCCGTGGGGCTGGGTGACGGCGGTCCATCGTCACCGCCACAGCTCGCGCAGGCCAGTGCCGCTATCGCAGCCACGAACAGTCTTACCCGCACCATCGGCGACAGTTTTGGCTATCCCTCGCGCGGGGGGCAACCGACCGGCGACGAGCGGCGATGACTAATCCACAGACGCGTCGGGGAGCAGCAGTTCGAGCGCGACGATCGTCGCCTGGCGACGCACCAAGGCGCGGCTCGATCCGTCGAGCTGGCGTTCCTCGGCGTTGACCTCCTCGCTGCCGCGCACCGCGCGGGCGAAGACCACCGTGCCAACGGGCTTCATCTCGCTGCCGCCGTCGGGACCGGCAATGCCGCTGATCGCTACGGCGACGTCGGCACCCGAGTGCTTGAGCGCACCCTGGGCCATGGCCCAGGCGGTTGCGACCGAGACCGCACCGAAGGTATCGAGGATGTCGCCGGCGACGCCGAGCGTCTCGCGCTTGGCCTCGTTCGAATAGGTCACGAAGCCGCGGTCGAGCACGGCCGAGGAGCCGGCGATCTCTGTGATCGCGGCGCTGACCAGACCGCCGGTGCAACTCTCGGCCAGCGCGACGGTGCGGCCCGCGGCCATGTTCTCGCTCACGACCCGGCGCGCGAGTTCGACGATGTCGTCGGGAAGCAGGCTGTCGTTCATCATTGTGTCTCCCGCGGGCAGCTGCGCATCTTGCTGTCCTTGCGCGCGACCGTGGTGAAGATCGTCGCCAGTAGATTGACCATCTGGTTTGCGTCGAGCGGGGCCAGCGCCTCGGTGACGTCGTTCACGTCGGCGCAGGCAGACGGGTTGATCGGGATTCTCAGCTTTTCGCTCATCGCGGCATCGACGACCGGGCGCAGTGCCTTGTCCGAGAGATTGACGAACCGTTTCTCGTCGGCGGTGCCGCGGCTCATCTTCAGGAAGGCGGCCTTGGCGACGGGCCAGTTGCGCGTCTTGGCCTCGGCGAGCTGCGTCCCCAGTTGCGGCAGACCCGTGCGCAGGTAGCTGTCGGCGGGCAGGTGCGCGGCGCAGTTGTTCGTCACCTCGCCGATCACCTCGGGCAGGAAGTAGCCGATCAGCCCGCGCATCTCGACGGGGTTGATGCAGGCGGGCGCCGGCGCGGCCTGGGCGGTGGTCGCCAGCAGCGCGAGCGCAGTGGCCGGCATACGGAACAAGGCGCGATGGTGGCGCATGGGCGGTGTCAGGCGGCGCAGATCGAGATCGCGCCCAGCTTGGCGCGGCCGGTCTTCGCGCCAAGTCCGACCGCGAGCGCGATCAGTTCGGCGGTGTTTTGCGCGGGCAGCGGTGCGAGCAGGCCAATCAGGCGGTCGATCGATCCGCAGCGATCGAGCGGGACCTGCTGGCTGACCATGCCCGCGAGCAGCGGATCGAGCATCTGCTGCAAGGAAGCGTCGGGCATCGTGCGGATCAGCTCGTCGGCCTGCGGGTTGATCGTCGGGCTCAGCTTGAGGAAGGCTGCCTTGGCGCGCGGCCAGGCCGCGGGGCGACGCGCGGCGTAGCGCTGGGCGAGCTGTGCACCCTCGCGCGGGAGATAGGCGTTGGCGCCGAGCGTGGTGCTGCAGCGCTGGGTCGTGCCGTTGATCATGCTCGGCAGGGCATATTCCGCGAGCGCGGTGAATTCGCCGGGCGAAAGGCAGGGCGGCTCGGCAGCCGATGCCAGAGTCGGCGCCAGGGTCAGCGCGGCGGCGGCGATGGCAGTGAAACGGCGCATCGGATTCATCCTTCCATTCGCACGAGGCAGGCGGCCGCCTGCGCGGCAATGCCTTCGCCGCGGCCGGTGAAGCCAAGCTTCTCGGTCGTCGTGGCCTTGACGCTTACCGCGCCGATGTCAACGCCGAGCAATTCCGCCAGCCGCGCACGCATCGCTTCGCGGTGCGGACCGATCTTCGGCGCTTCGCATATGATCGTAACGTCGACGTTGCCGACCGCGTAGCCCGCTTCGCCGACCAGCGAGACCGCATGGGCGAGAAACCGGTCGGACGAGGCGCCGCGCCACTGCGGATCGCTCGGCGGAAAGTGCTGGCCGATGTCGCCCGCGCCGATCGCGCCGAGCAGCGCATCGACGAGTGCGTGGATCGCCACGTCGGCGTCGCTGTGGCCGGCGAGCCCCTGGTGGTGGTCGATGCGAATGCCGTTGAGCCAGAGTTCCTCGCCATCGGCGAGTTGGTGGACGTCGTAGCCGGTGCCGATGCGGACCGGCGGCAGGTTCGTCGGGAAGTCCGAGGCGAAGGTCAGCTTGTGCAGGGCTTCGTCTCCTTCGACGAGCGCGATTTCGATCCCCGCAGCCTGGGCGACCTGAGCGTCGTCACCGGCGTCGGATGTTCCGGTCCATGAACGATGGGCGGCAAGGATTACAGGATAATGGAAGGCCTGCGGGGTCTGTACGCGACGCAGCGCGGTGCGATCGGCGGGTTGGCCCATCATCGTGCCGGACGCATGCGCGAGGCTGTCGACCACCGAAAGCACGGGGATGGCGCCCGCGTGTTCGACGAGAGCCGCCTGGAGGCGTTCGATCACCAAGGGCTTGAGCACGGGGCGGGCGGCATCGTGGATCAGAACGAGGTCGGGCGCCTCGGCAGTCAGCGCTTCGAGCCCGCGGCGGACCGAGTCCTGACGAGTCTGTCCTCCGGTCACCAGCCGGACATCGAGCCCGGACAGCGCCTTTCCCGCGAGATCTTCGGCCCGTTCCGGGATCATCACGACCACCGGGGACACTTTCGCGGCGATCAGCGCCTCGACAGAATGGCGGACAACCGGCTTGCCGCGCCACGGCGCGAACTGCTTGGGCAGCGGCTGGCCCGCGCGCAGGCCGGCGCCGGCGGCGACGACGATCGCGGCGGTGCGCGGGGGGGCGGCCGGGGAAGTTGTGTCGCTCGCGGACATGGCCCCGGCGGGTAGAGGCTTGCCGCGAGGAGAGCAATTCCCTATGTGCTGCCTGTTTTTTAGGCAGGTATACCGCTTTGCTCCCGACACCGCCCGTTCTCAAGCCGATCTCGGTTGGTCCCGTCACCGTCGATTGCCCGGTGATCCTGGCGCCGATGACCGGCGTCACCGATCTGCCGTTCCGCAAGCTCGTGCGCCGGTTCGGTTCGGGGCTCAACGTGACCGAGATGATCGCTTCGCCCGCGGCGATCCGTGAGACGCGCCAGTCGATCCAGAAGGCCGCCTGGGATGCGATCGAGGAGCCCGTGTCGATGCAGCTCGTCGGCTGCACCCCGCACGAGATGGCCGAGGCCGCCAAGCTCTCCGAGCAGAAGGGCGCGGCGATCATCGACATCAACATGGGCTGCCCGGTGCGGAAGGTGACCAGCGGCGACGCCGGTTCGGCGCTGATGCGCGACCTGCCGCTGGCGACGCGGCTGATCGAGGCGACGGTCAAGGCCGTCTCGGTGCCGGTGACGGTCAAGATGCGCATGGGCTGGTGCCACGACAGCCTCAACGCCCCCGAGCTCGCGCATATCGCCGAGGATCTCGGCGCCAAGCTGATCACGGTCCATGGCCGCACGCGCAACCAGATGTACAAAGGCTCGGCCGACTGGGGCTTCGTGCGCCAGGTCAAGGAGGCCGTGTCGCTGCCGGTGATCGTCAACGGCGACATCTGCACGATCGACGATGCCGCGCAGGCGCTCGATCAGTCGGGCGCCGACGGGCTGATGATCGGCCGCGGGGCCTACGGCAAGCCCTGGCTGCTCGGCCAGGTCATGCACTGGCTGCGCACGGGCGAAGGCGTGGCCGAGCCCAGCCTGGCCGAACAGTACGCGCTGATCATCGAGCACTACGAGGGCATGCTCGCGCACTATGGCGCCGATACCGGCGTCAAGATGGCGCGCAAGCACCTCGGCTGGTACACCAAGGGGCTGCCGGGCTCGGCCGAGTTCCGCAACAAGGTCAATTTCGTCGACGACGCGGCCGAGGTCGTGCGTATGCTCGGCGAGTTCTATGGGCCGCTGCTCGAGCGTCCCGTGCCGCAGCAACAGGCGGCATGAGGCCCGCTCTATGACTCCGGCCGAGGCGCCCGTCGCGGGTGCGCCGGACGCCTATCGCCAGCTCGCGAGCCTGCCGCTGGCAATCGTCATGCTGGCGCCGGGGCTCGAGATCGCCGCCGCCAATCCCGCGGCCGAGCAGTTCTTCGGCCAGAGCCTGCGCCGCCTGGTCGGTCGCCGCCTGACTGACTTGCTCGATTTCGAGCCACACCTCGTAAACCGCATAAATGACAGCGAGACACCGGTGTCCGCGCGCGAGGTCAACGTCGTTGTCCCGGGACATGGCTCGCGACAATTGGACGTCACGGTCACCCCGATCGTCGACGAGCCCGGCTGGCAGATGCTCACGCTGCATGACACCAATGCCGAGGCGCTGGGGGAGGCGGCGGGCGGTGCCGACAATACGGTGCTCCGCGCGCCCGAGATCCTGGCGCACGAAATCAAGAACCCGCTCGCGGGAATCCGCGGTGCGGCGCAGCTGCTCGGCCGCAAGGTCGGCGAGAAAGAGCGGGCTTTGACCAGTCTGATCGCCGACGAGGTCGATCGGATCGCAAAACTTATCGATGAAATGCAGACTCTTAGTCGTCAAACCTTGGCGCCTGTCGAGCCCTGCAACCTGCACGAGGCGGCGCGCCGTGCCGTGGCGGTGATGGACGCGGCCGGGGGGAAGGGCGCGCGGATCGAGGAGGAGTTCGATCCCTCGCTGCCGCCCGTGCTCGGCTCGCCCGACGGCCTGGTCCAGGTGCTGATCAACCTCATCGCCAATGCGCGCGAGGCATCGGGCGGCGCTGCCAAGCCGCGGGTCGTGGTGCGCACGCGTTTTGCCAGCGGCCTGCAACTCCATTCGACGGTTTCGGGCAAGCCGGTGCGCCTGCCGATCGAGCTGCGCGTCAGCGACAACGGGCCCGGTGTCGACCCGGCGATGCGCGAACACATCTTCGATCCTTTCGTGACGACGAAGAAGACCGGGCAGGGGCTCGGCCTGGCGCTTGTCCGCAAGCTGGTGCGCGACATGAACGGCCGCATCAGCCACGAGCGCGATGACGCCAAGGGCTGGACCCACTTCCGCCTGCACCTGCCGCTGGCCACCGAGCCGCGCGGGCGGCGCCGGGAGGCGGAGCGCGAGGCCGGCGCAGGGGGAGGTGAGGGCAAGTGACCGTTCTGCTCGTCGAGGACGATGCCTCGATCGCCATCGTGATTACCGCCGCGCTCGAGGCCGAGGGCTTCGACGTCGTGCACTGCGACACCATTGTCCAGCGTGACTGTCTCCTGGACAACCAGCGGTTTTCGGCGCTTGTCACCGATGTCATGCTGCCAGACGGCGACGGCATCGAAACCTTGGGCGGGGTGCACGAGCGCTTCCCGGCGATGCCGATCATCATCCTTTCGGCGCAGAACACGCTCGATACCGCGGTGCGCGCGAGCGATACGGGCGCCTTCGAGTATTTCCCCAAGCCCTTCGACATCGACGAACTGGCGCGGACGGTGCGCCAGGCGGTCGGCGCGGGCACGGTCATGGCCGAAAGCGTCGAGGACGGTACGATCGGCGAGGGTCTGCCGCTGGTCGGCCGCAGCGCCGCGATGCAGACCGTCTATCGCATGATCACGCGCGTCCTGCGCAACGACCTGACCGTGCTGATCCTCGGTGAGTCGGGCACGGGCAAGGAATTGGTGGCTGAGGCCATTCACCAGCTCGGCGGGCGGCGCGACGGGCCCTTCGTCGCGGTCAATACCGCGGCGATCCCGGCCGAACTCATCGAGAGCGAGCTGTTCGGCCACGAAAAGGGCGCTTTCACCGGCGCCGTGGCGCGCCATCTCGGCAAGTTCGAGCAGGCCGAGGGCGGTACCCTGTTCCTAGACGAGATCGGCGACATGCCGATGCAGGCGCAGACGCGGCTGCTGCGCGCGCTGCAATCGGGCTCGATCCGTCGCGTCGGCGGGCGCGAGGAGGTCAAGGTCGATGCGCGTATCGTCGCGGCGACCAACAAGGATCTCGAGCCACTGATCGCCGCGGGCCAGTTCCGCGAGGATCTCTACTATCGGCTCAACGTCGTGCCGATCACTTTGCCCGCGCTGCGCGAGCGCACCGACGACATTCCCGCGCTCGCGCGGCACTTCCTCAAGGCCGCGGCTGCCGAGGGCTTGCCGCGGCGCCAGCTGTCGAGCGATGCGGCTGCGCTGTTGAGCCGCCAGTCCTGGCGCGGAAACGTCCGCGAGCTGCGCAATTTCGTCTATCGCATGGCGCTTTTGGCGCGCGAGGACACGATCGACGCGGCCAATCTGACGCCGCTGCTCGATCAGGTCCGTCCGGCGCCGGCAGAAACGGGCGAGGGCGGGGCGATTGACACCGCGGTCAGCCGTTGGCTCGCCGAAGTACGCCCGGTGTCAGGGACGGTCTACGATGCCGCGCTGGCCGCCTTCGAACGCCCGCTTTTCGCGGAGATTCTGCGGGAAACCGGTGGCAATCAGGTCCGCGCGGCGCAGCAGCTCGGCATCAATCGCAACACCTTGCGCAAGCGGCTCGGCGAACTGGCGCTCGATCCCGAGGAATTCGCGCGCCGAAGCTGATGGGGCGACGCCGATGCGGCCGTGGTTCGCGGCTATCGGTGGAAAACGCTCTTGCCGTGGGGCAACAGTGGTGTTGTAAGGTTGCAACGATGACCGCCGAACCATCCTCGCGCAATCGGCCCTGGCAGCGGCTTTGGCGGCGTGCACAGGTTGCCGCGCGCCGCGCGAACTTCTTCGCGGTCATGGAAGTCGTGTCGGTCGTCGCCTTCCTGATCATGACGCTGACCACCTGGATCGCCTTGGAATCCCAGGCGAAAAAGGGGCAGTTGCTGCCTTCGGACCTCACCGCGACCTTGCTGATCGGCACGCTCGTGCCCGCGATGGCCATCCTGGTCATGATCGGCCGCCGTATGGCGCTCAAGCGGGCCGCTGAGACGATCGGCGGCACCGGGCGCATGCATGTCCGCCTGGTGTTCATCTTCTCGCTGATCGCCGCCGTGCCGACGCTGCTGGTCGTGATCTTCGCCTCGTGGCTGTTCCAGTCGGGCGTCGAATTCTGGTTTTCGGACAATTCGCGCGGCCTGCTCGAGAACGCGAACAAGCTGGCGCGCGGATATTACGAGCAAACTCAACGCGATGTCGGTTACGAGTCGGTGGCCATGGCCGAGGACATGCGCGCTTTCCTGAGCACCGAATCCACCGCCAGCCGCACTTTTGCGGAGTTCTATTCGTACCAGGTGGTCAATCGGAAGCTCAACGAGTCCGCGATCGTGCAGAAGGGCGTCGATGGCGAACTGCGCACGGCGGCGATCGTCGATCCCGAGGGCAACAACCAGCGCCCGCGCATCAGCCCCGACGTGCTGCGCCGCATCGACGGCGGCGAGACGATGGTGATCAACGCCAATGCCAACAAGATCGAGGCGGTGACACCGATCGACAGGCGCGCCGGGATCTACCTTTACACCGCCAGAAGCTCGGATTTGCTGGCTTTCACGCAGGGACAGCGTGCGCAGAATATCGTCCGCGCCTACGAGGTGCTGACCAGCCGGGCGAGGGTGCTCCAGCTGCGCTTCAACGTGGCCCTGTTCGGCGCCTCGCTGGCGCTGGTGGGCCTGTCGATCTGGTTCGGGCTGCGTTTCGCCGACCGCCAGGTCAAGCCGCTCTACGAGCTCGTCGAGGCCGCGCGCCGGGTGGGGGCGGGCAACTACGCGCTACGCGTCGAGGGTCGCACGGGGGCCGACGAGATCGGCCTGCTCAACCGAGCGTTCAACCGCATGAGCGCGCAGATCGAGCGACAGACGCAGGATCTGCTCTCGGCCAACGAGCAGCTCCAGCAGCGCCGCGCCTTCATGGAGGCCGTGCTGGAATCGGTGACCGCGGGGATCATCGCGCTCGATGACACCGGTAACGTTTCGCTTATGAACAGCACCGCCCAAAAGCTGCTGCTCGAGGCCGGAGGCCCCGGTCCGCTGGGATTGTCCCTGGGGGACATTGCCCCGCAGCTTGCCAGTCTCATCGAATCCGGGCTGTCCAGCGGCATCATCCAATACGCTAAGGGCGGCGACCTGCTGACTCTGGCGGTCAAGGTCAGTCGCGACGCCGGCGGGCCGGTGGTGACCTTCGAGGACATTACCCGCCAACTGCTCGATCAGCGCCAGGCCGCCTGGTCCGACGTCGCCCGGCGCATCGCGCACGAGATCAAGAACCCGCTGACCCCGATCCAGCTCGCCACCGAGCGGCTGAATCGCCGTTATGGCAAGCAAATCGAGACCGATCGCCCGCTTTTCGAGGAATTGACCGCGACGATCATCCGCCAGGTCGGCGATCTGCGGAAGATGGTGGACGAGTTCTCGTCCTTCGCACGGCTGCCCAAGCCCGTCTTCCGCGCCGAGGATCCCACCGCGCTGGCGCGGCAGGCGCTGTTTCTCCAGGAAGTCGCGCGCCCGGACATCGATTTCCGTTTCTCGGCCGACGACGCGATCACCACGATCGCCTGCGATCGCCACCAGTTCGGCCAGGCGATGACCAATGTCCTCAAGAACGCGGTCGAGGCGATCGAGGCCAAGGCTAAGGCGGAAACCGCCAATTTCCGGGGATTGATCGCGGTTACCATGACGCTTGTCCGCGAGACAGTGGTCGTGGCGATCGAGGACAACGGCATCGGTCTGCCGCAGGATCGCGAGCGGATCATCGAGCCCTACGTGACCACGCGCGAAAAGGGGACCGGGCTCGGCCTCGCGATCGTCAACAAGATCGTCGAGGAACACGGCGGGGACATGAGCTTCACGGCCGTCGAAGCGGGTGGGGGCACCCGCGTGACGATGAGCTTTGCCTGCGATCCGCTGGCCCAGCGGCGCGGGTCGGAGGCAGCAGAATGAACATTTTCAAATACTTGGAGGAATCATGGCGCTCGATATCCTGATCGTCGACGACGAACGCGACATTCGCGAACTCGTCGCCGGCGTGCTCAGCGATGAAGGCTACGATTGCCGCACCGCCGGCGACAGCCAGTCGGCGCTGGAGGCGGTCGACGAGCGGCGCCCGTCCTTGGTGTTGCTCGACGTCTGGCTGCACGGCAGCGCCATGGACGGGCTCGAAGTGCTCGACGCGCTCAAGGTGCGCGAGCCCGACCTGCCGGTGATCATCTTCTCGGGCCACGGCAACATCGACACCGCCGTCGCCGCGATCAGCCGCGGCGCGGTCGACTTCATCGAAAAGCCGTTCGAGGCCGAGCGTCTGCTCCATCTCGTTGGAAAGGCTACGGAAACCGAGCGACTGCGGCGCGAAAACGCGCGATTGCGGCAGGATTTCTCGAACGTCGAGGAGTTCACCGGCAACAGCTCGGCGATCAACCAGGTCCGCGCCACGCTCAAGCGCGTGGCCAATACCGGCAGCCGTCTGCTGATCACCGGGCCGGCCGGTGTCGGCAAGGAAGTCGCCGCGCGGATGCTTCACGCCTGGTCTCCGCGCGCCGGAAACGCCTTCGTCAGCGTCAATTCGGCGCGGATCACGCCCGAACGCTTCGAGCAGGAGCTGTTCGGCGAGGAGGCTGACGGAAGTCTCGTGCGTCCAGGGCTGCTCGAAATGGCCGATGGCGGCACGCTCTATCTCGACGAAGTGGCGGACATGCCGCTGTCGACGCAGGCCCGGATTCTGCGGGTTTTGACCGAACAGGCCTTCGTTCGCGTCGGCGGCCACCGGCAGATCCGCGTCGACGTCCGCGTGGTTTCGTCGACCTCGCGCAATCTCGAGCGCGAGATCGCCGAAAGGCGCTTCCGCGAGGATCTGTTCTACAGGCTCAACGTCGTTCCGGTCACGGTTCCGGCGCTTTCGGAGCGGCGCGACGATATTCCGGGCCTCGTGAACCACTTTTTCGCGCGCTATGCGAACGAGCAGGGGGTGACCCCGCCCGAGATCACGGCCGAGGCCATGACCGCGCTCCAGGCCTACGAATGGCCCGGAAACGTGCGGCAATTGCGCAATGTCGTCGAGCGGACGATCATCCTGACGCCGCGCGACAAGCTCGACAGCATCGAATCCAACATGCTGCCGCCCGAGATCCTCTCGGGCCGCCTGCAGAGCGACTCGCTAATGTCGGCGATGATGGGCGTGCCGCTGCGCGAGGCGCGCGAAACCTTCGAGCGCGAGTATCTGAAGGTCCAGATTCGCCGGTTCTCGGGCAACATTTCGAAGACCGCCGCGTTCATCGGCATGGAGCGTTCCGCGCTGCACCGCAAATTGAAGCTGCTGGGCATGGCGGAACGGCGGGAAGGGGCGCTCGAGGACGAGGATATCGCCGTCTGAGGCGGCTTGTCTCGCGCCTGCAATCTTTGGCGTTTACGCAGTCGCAGCAAAAGTCTACGAATTCCGTCTCAGTAACGGCCTGGAATGCAAGCCAGGCCAGATTGCGGACCGCTTAAGTGGCCGCCAAGAAAAGGAGAAAGTGATGACAGGACGTACGCTTTCCGCGCGCCCTAAGCCGACGCCGCCGCCCGCGCCGGAGCCGGCCGTTGTTCCCGCTGGCGGGAACGGTAAGGGCCAGAACCTGCAGGACCAGTTCCTCAACCTCCTGCGCAAGAACAAGACCCCGGTGACCATGTTCCTAGTCAAGGGCGTCAAGCTCCAGGGCATAGTCACCTGGTTCGACAACTTCTCGATCCTGCTGCGCCGCGACGGCCAGTCGCAGCTCGTCTACAAGCACGCAATCTCGACGATCATGCCGTCGACGCCGATCGATGCGCGCCAGTTCGGCGGCGGTGCCGACGGCAGCAAGAAGCAGCGCCTGCTCCAGGACGTGTTCCTGTCGAGCATTCGCAACGCGGGCGTGCAGGTGACCATGTTCCTGGTCAACGGCGTGATGCTCCAGGGCCGTGTCGCGGCCTATGATCTGTTCTGCATGCTGCTCGAGCGCGAAGGTTACGTCCAGCTCGCCTACAAGCACGCGGTTTCGACGATCCAGCCCGTCACGCCGGTCGATCTGACGGGCGAAAACGACGAGGACGACGAGGGCTGACCTCGCGCTGACCATGGGACAAGAGGACCTGAAAGGCGAGGTCACCCGCGGTGCGCGGGCGATCGTCGTCTGTCCGCAATTCCGGGGACGTTCCGGGCCTTCGGGCCCGGCCCAGGACGCCGAGGCTCGGCTCGAGGAAGGCAAGGGCCTCGCGCTGGCGATCGGCATCGAAGTGGTCGACGCCTTCGTCATCCCGATCCGCGAGGCCCGCGCCGCCACCCTGTTCGGCGAGGGGCAGGTTTCCAACATCGCCGTGGCTTGCGAGCAATCCGAGGCCGAGCTGGTCATCGTCGACGGCGCGCTCACCGCGATCCAGCAGCGCAATCTCGAGGAAAAGCTCAAGCGCAAGGTCATCGACCGCACTGGCCTGATCCTCGAGATCTTCGGCGAGCGTGCGGCGACGGCCGAAGGACGGCTTCAGGTCGAACTCGCGCACCTCGACTACCAGGCCGGCCGTCTCGTGCGCTCGTGGACCCACCTGGAGCGCCAGCGCGGCGGTTTCGGCTTCCTCGGCGGCCCCGGCGAGACGCAGATCGAGGCCGATCGCCGCATGATCCGCGATCGCATGGGCAAGTTGCGCCGCGAGTTGGACCAGGTGCGCCGTACGCGTGGACTCCATCGCGACCGGCGCGAGAAGGCGCCCTGGCCCGTGGTTGCGCTCGTCGGTTATACCAATGCCGGCAAGTCGACCTTGTTCAACCGCCTGACCGGGGCCTCGGTCATGGCCGAGAACCTGCTGTTCGCCACGCTCGATCCGACGATGCGCGCGGTGCGATTGCCCGGGCTCGACAAGGCGATCCTCTCGGATACCGTGGGGTTCATCTCCGACCTGCCGACCCAACTCGTCGCCGCTTTCCGTGCCACGCTCGAGGAAGTGACTGGCGCCGACGTCATCCTCCATGTCCGCGACATCGCCAATCCCGACACCGAGGCGCAGAAACGGCAGGTGCTCGCCGTGCTCGGCGACCTCGGGATGATCGAACCCGAGGAAACCGACGCGCCGCGCGTGCCGATCGTCGAGGTCTGGAACAAGTGGGATTTGCTCCCGCCCGATCGCATCGAAGACCTGCGCGAGATAATGGCGCATACGACGGACGAGGTCATCGTGCCCGTGTCCGCACTGACGGGCGAGGGTACCGAAGTGCTGCTCGAGGCTGTCGGTCGACTGCTCACCTCGGATGCCAAGACCTACACCTTCGTGCTTCCCGCCGCACAAGGGCACAGGCTTGCCTGGTTGCACGCACATGGCGAGGTGCTGGCCGAAAATCCCGCCGGCGAAGGGGAGGAGGGGCCTTTGATCCGGATCGAGGTGCGACTCTCGCCTCGAGAGATGGGTCGGTACGCGCGGCTCTAGAGAGTTTTTCCGGGTGTCATGCGTCCCGAGTGCTGTCGAGGCATTCTTCGGGCTGTAAGGTGCCTCTGAGGGCATTTTAGACCTTGTTGCGATATCGTGATCGCGTCTCAAGAGTCGTTTTGGGTCTCTTGGAGCTTCACAGCATTCCAAAGAACTTCCTGCTGGTCGAGATTTAGCGCAGCGAAATCGTCGCCACTTCCCGCCGCGAGCTCTTCCATTGCCCGGAAGCGTCGTTCGAACTTCGCATTGGCATCACGCAATGCGTTCTCCGGCGGGATGCCATAAGCGCGAACTAGGTTGACCGCAGCGAACAGCAGGTCGCCAGCTTCCTGCTGGCGGGAACTTTCGTCCGCTTCGGCAAGCTCTGCCATCTCTTCGACCACCTTTGCGGCCGGACCGGCGGGATCGGGCCAGTCGAAGCCGACCCGCGCTGCGCGCTTCTGCAGCTTCTCCGCACGCATGAGAGCCGGCAGCGCCATGGCCACGCCGTCGAGCGCGCTGGTGGCACCCTGGGCCGCACGCTCGGCGGCCTTCAATTCCTCCCAGCGTCGGGTCTGCGTCTGTCCGTCGTCTTCCGCGGTACCGAAGATGTGCGGGTGGCGTGCTTCGAGCTTGCCGGCGATCGCCGCGGCGACGTCCTGGAAGGCGAAGTGGCCGGCTTCCTCGGCCATGCGCGCGTGGAACACGACCTGGAGCAGCAGGTCGCCGAGTTCGTCGCGCAGTGCGCGCAGATCCTGACGCTCGATCGCGTCGGCGACCTCGTAAGCTTCTTCGATCGTATAGGGCGCGATCGAGGCGAAGTCCTGCGCGCGGTCCCATTCGCAGCCGCTCACCGGGTCGCGGAGGCGTGCCATGATGCCGAGGAGGCGATCTAGAGGGGCTTGTGGTGTCTGGGTCATATTGGAATGATAATATATATTATGTTAAATATCGTATCGAGCGATTGCGCCCCGGCAGGGCTTCATGCCGCGAAACGCTGGAGAACGAAAGCCAGCAAGACGATGATGACCACCCAGGCAACCGCCATCGCCGCCTTGTTCTCGAAGCTTATGCCGCGCGATTGCAGGCCGCGGACCGCCAGGAACAACGCGCCGGTCACGCCGACCAGCGCGACGAGCGTGTCCATCGTCACGCCACCAGTTCCAGCCCGTCGTAGCCGACCTCGACATGCGGCGGCACTTCGCGGCTCAGCTCGGCGTAGTCCATCGACTTGTCGAGATGCGTCAGCACCGCGCGGCGCACGCGCGCGGCTTCGGCCAGTTCGAGCGCCATGCCTAGGTGCGCGTGCGTCGGATGCGGCTCGCGGCGCAGGCAGTCGATCACGAGGATGTCGCAGCGATCGAACAGCGTGACCATCTCGGCGGTCAAGGCGCTGAAGTCGGTGGCATAGCCGATCGAGGCGCCGTCGGCCTCGAAGCGATAGGCGGTCGACTGCGCGGGCCCGTGCGGCATCTGGCAGAACGAAACGCCGAAACCCGCGCACATGCGCAGCCGGCTCAGGTTGTCGAGCTCGACGATCGTGGGATAGCCGTGCTCGCCGGCGAACACGTAGGAGAAGCGCTGGCGCAGCCGGCGCGCGGTCTCGTCCGAGGCGTAACCGAGCAGCGGACCGCCGCGGCCGTATCGCATCGGGCGCAGGTCATCGATGCCGTGGACGTGATCGGCATGGTCGTGCGTCCAGAACACGGCGTCGAGTTTCTGGATGTCGTTGGCCAGAAGTTGCGCCCGCAGATCAGGCGACGTGTCGACCAGGATCCGGCGGCCTTCGTTGCTCTCGACGACAATCGAAACGCGCGTGCGGCGGTTTTTCGGCTCGTTTGGATCGCAGAGCCCCCAGTCGCCGCCGGGCACGTCCCCGACGCGCGGTACGCCGGTCGATGTACCGCAACCGAGCATGCGCAACTTCACGGCGCAACCTCGCTCAACCGGGCCTTCGAGAACAGTTCGAGGAAGTTGCGCGAGGTCGTTTCCGCCAGTTTCGCGGGATCCTCGCCGCGCAACTTCGCGACAAAGCGCGCGGTGTCGGCCGTAAAGGCCGGCTCGCAGGTCTGGCCGCGATGCGGGATCGGCGCCAGGAACGGTGCGTCGGTTTCGACCAGGATCCTGCCGGCGGGAAGTTTTGAGGCGACCTCCTGAAGGTCCTTGGCGTTCTTGAAGGTGACGATGCCCGACAGCGAGATGTAGAGCCCGAGGTCGAGCATAAGTTGCGCGAAATGGGCCGAGGCGGTGAAGCAATGTATCAGCGCGGGAAAGGCCCCCTGCTCCATCTCTTCGGCGATGATCCGCGCGGTATCGTCCTCGGCGTCGCGCGTGTGGACGATCAGCGGCAGCCCGGTCTCGCGCGCCACGGCGATGTGCGTGCGGAACAGCGCCTGCTGGGTCTGGCGGTCAGAATGATCGTAGTAATAGTCGAGCCCGGTCTCGCCGATGCCGATGACCTTGGGGTGCGCCGCCGCCTCGAGCAGCGCCGCGGCGCCGAGATCGGCATGCGCGTCGGCCTCGTGCGGGTGGATGCCGACAGAGGCCCAGACGTTGGTTTCGCGCGCGGCCGTGCCGATGACTTGGTCCCATTCGCGCTGACGCGTCGAAATGTTGAGAAAACCGCCGATTCCGGCCTCTCTGGCGCGGGCGATGACGCCCTGCTGGTCCTCGACAAGACCCTTGTATTCGAGGTGGCAGTGCGAATCGATCAGCATCAGGCGTCTTCGGCCGGCAGTTCGAGCCGCGGGAACACGCCAACCGGCTGGGCCACCACAAAGCCACCGGCGACGAGGTCCGCGAACCAGTTCGCATCGGCCAGGGCCGCGAAATCGCGCGCTTCCGCGGTGATGCCCATCTGGTCGAGCAGTTTGTCGGCCGAGCCCGGCACGACGGGGCGCACGGCGATGGCGAGATCGCGCACGCAGCGGAACAGGGTCATCAGCACGGCGGCCATCCGCTCGGGATCGGTCTTGCGCAGAGTCCACGGCGCCTGCTCGTCAACATATTGATTGCAGGCGAAAACCGCCTTCATCCAGGCGTCGAGGCCGTCGCTGAATGCAAGCGCGTCGAAATGGGTTTGCAACGCGACGATTCCGCCCTGCACCGCCTCTGCAAGCGCCTGGTCGGCCGGCGAAGCCTCGAGATCGGCGCGCAGCTTGCCGTCGAGGTTCTTGAAGATCATCGACAGCGAGCGCTGCGCGAGGTTGCCGAACGAATTGGCCAGCTCGGCATTGGCGCGCGTGACGATCGCCTCGGGCGAATAGGAGCCATCCTGGCCGAAGGCGACTTCGCGCAGGAGGAAATAGCGCAGGGTATCAACGCCGTAGCGCCCGGCCAGCTCGACCGGATCGGTGACGTTGCCGAGCGACTTCGATTCCTTCTGGCCGCGGTTCAAAAGGAAACCGTGGCCGAAAACCTGCTTGGGCAGATCGAGCCCGGCGCTCCACAGGAAGGCCGGCCAGTAGACCGCGTGGAAGCGGACGATGTCCTTGCCGATTAGATGCAGGTCGGCCGGCCACCACTGGCTCATGTCCGCGGTGTCATCAGGAAAACCGAGCCCGGTCAGATAGTTGGTTAGCGCGTCGACCCAGACGTACATGACATGGCCGTCCGAACCGGGCACCTTGACGCCCCAGTCGAAGCTCGTGCGCGAGACCGAGAGATCGCGCAGGCCTCCCTCGACGAAGCGCGCGACCTCGTTGCGGCGGCTGTCTGGCAGGAGGAACGACGGATTGTCCTCGTAGAGCGCGAGCAGCCGGTCGGCATATTTCGACAGGCGGAAGAACCAGGATTCCTCGACGGTCCATTCGACCGGCGTCCCCTGCGGCGAGAGCTTCTGCCCCCCTTCCCCGGCCTGCAGTTCGCTTTCGTCGTAATAGGCCTCGTCGCGGATCGAGTACCAGCCCTCGTAACGGTCGAGATAGAGGTCGCCATTGGCTTCCATCCGCTGCCACAGCGCCTGGCTGGCCTTGTGGTGGCGATCCTCGCTGGTACGCAGGAAGACGTCGTATGACACCGCGAGGCAGTCGCACATGTCGATGAAATGCTGGGACATTTCATCGGCCAGGGCCTTGGGCGTGATGCCCAGGTCGCGCGCTTTCTGCGCCATCTTGAGGCCATGCTCGTCGGTGCCGGTCTGGAACCGCACGGCGAAGCCCTGCGCGCGCTTGAACCGGGCCATGACGTCGGCCGCGATCGCCTCGTAGGCATGGCCGATGTGCGGCTTGCCGTTGGGATAGCTGATGGCGGTGGTCAGGTAATAGGGTTCGGCCATTGGCGCGCGCAGTCTTTCACAATGTCAGGTTGCCGCCTCTCTAGGCACGGCGGCCGAGGCCAGCAACCCGCCAATCTCCATGATAAGCAGCCCGGGATCGAAATTGTAGGTCGGTGCCTGCGCGGAAAGCTTGGTCACCGCCTCATGCGCGGCGATCAGCTTGATCTGGCGCGCGCGCGATGCGCTGGCGAGGTCTTCGGCCAGGGTCGCGCGTGCGAGATCGAGCGTCGCGAGCACTCTTTCGCGGTCGGGCCGCGCGCCGATCGCCTCCGAAAGCGCGCCGCGCAGCGCGAAAGCGCCGTCGCCCTCGCGCATGATCCGCTGCATCAGGCCGTGGATCGGACCGAGATCACGCCCGACGAAGGCCAAAGCCGCGCCCGGCGAGCCCGCGGCGGCGGCGATCGCGGCGGCGCGCGTCTCGGCGTCGGCCGAGGGCTCCTCGCGGCGCAGGATCGCGTCGATCTGCGCCGCGTCGAGCGCGGGAAACCGCAAAATCCGGCAGCGCGAGCGCACCGTCGGCAGCAGCCGGCCGGGCTGGTGCGTGACCAGCAGGAAATAGGTGCCCGCCGGCGGTTCCTCGAGGCTCTTGAGCAGCGCGTTGACCGAGGCCTTCTCGAGCCCGTCGGCCGGATCGATGATCACCGCGCGCCGGCTGCCCAGGGTCGGGCGCGTGACGAGCCGGCCCTGCATGCGCCGGATCTGGTCGATCGAGATGTTGCGCTTGGTCTGGTAGGGCTTGCCCTCCTCGCGCTTCTTCTCCTCGTCCTCGTTCGCGGGCAGTGGATCGAGCAGCAGGATGTCGGGATGCGCGCCTTCGGGCTGGTGGACGCCGGGCTCGGCGACGAGCGCGCGCGCGGCGGCGCGGGCAAAGGCGCCCTTCCCCAGCCCCTTGGGCCCGGCGAGGATCCAGCCGTGATGCATGCGCGTGGATTCGAGCGCAGCTGTCCACTCGCGCCAGGCGCCGTCATGCCCCAAAAGCGCGCTGTCCCGTGGTGTCATGACCGGGACAAGCCCGAGGACAATAGCGAAGACAGCGCGGACAGGACCGCGGCATGGGCCTGCTCGGGGCTGCCCGCGGCGTCGATCCGGGCGAAGCGAGCGGGCTCGGCCTCGGCGATCCGCGCGAAGGCTTGGGCCACGCGCGCGTGATAGGCGGCGTCGCGCCCGCCGATGCGGTCGCTTCCCCCGGTGTCCCGCAGGGACAGTCGGGCCTCGGCCACCGCGGGCGGCACTTGGAGCAGCAGGGTCAGGTCGGGGAGCAGTCCCTCGCTGCCGATCCGGTGCAGATCGGCGATGTCGGCATCGGACAGACCGCCACCACCGCCCTGATAGGCACGGCTCGAATCCACGAAGCGGTCGCAAATGACCCATTGTCCCCGGGACAAGGCCGGGCGGATCAGGCGTTCGACGTGGTCGGCGCGCGCGGCGGCGAAGAGCAGCGCCTCGGCGCGCGGATGCCAGCCCTCGCCGTCGAGTCCGAGCAGCAGGCCGCGGATCACTTCGGCGCCGGGCGTGCCGCCGGGCTCGCGCGTGACGACGACGTCGATGCCGCGCGCGCGCAGCGCATCGGCGAGCAGCCGGGTCTGGGTCGACTTGCCCACCCCTTCCCCGCCTTCGAGCGCGATGAATTGTCCCCGGGTCATGAAAACCACCCCATGACACCGTTGACCAGTCGGTCAAGCGGCCCGGCCTTGGCCACGGCCTGCCCGGCGAACAGCGGCAGCCGGCTCGACGGTGCGTCGCCGGCGCGGATTTCGAGCTCGGCGACCTGCGCATCCTTGGCGATCGGCGCGACGAGCGGGCCGCGGTAGTGGACGGTCAGCGTGATCGGTCCGGTTTCGCCCCTGGCCAGGGTCGCGGCGATCGCGCGATGGGTGACGAGCGGCACTTCGCGCGCATCGCCGGCCTGGACCGCGGCCTTGGCCACCGCTTTCCCCGATGCGAACAGCGGGCGATCGTGCCATTCGGCGAAACCCCACTCGAGCAAGGCGCGCGAGGAGCTGGCGCGATCGGCTTCGGTCTTCGCGCCGGCGACGACCATGACCAGTCGGCGTCCGTCGCGCTCGGCCGAGCCGAGGAAATTGTAGCCGGCTTCGTTGGTGTGCCCGGTCTTGATCCCGTCGGCGCCGCGCACCACGCCGACCGTCGGATCATGGCTGATCAGTTCGACGCCGTTCCAGGTCATCCGCTTCTGGCCGAAATAGGTGCGATACAGTTGCGGGTGGCGCGTGATCGTCGCTTCGCCGAGCGTGACGAGATCGCGCGCGGTGACATAGGTCGCGCCCTGATCGGGCCAGCCGTTGGGCGTGGCGAACCGGCTGCCGGTCATGCCCAGCATCGCGGCTGCGCGGTTCATCATCGCGCACCAGCGCGGCACGTCGCCGGCATAGCTTTCGGCCAGAACGATCGAGGCGTCGTTGGCCGAGGCGGTGGCGATGCCGTGAAGCAGATCGTCGGTCGACACCCGATCGCCGGCTTTCAGGTACATCGAGGTGCCGCGCCCGTTCCATTGCCGGGCGGTCGGATCGCTCACGATGAATTGCCGATCGGAGGCGAGACGTCCGGCCGCGATTTCCTCGAACGCGACGAAGGCTGTCATCACCTTGGTGGTCGAGGCGGGGAGAAAGCGCCGGTCGGGCTCGCGCGAATAGAGCGTGCGGCCCGAGTTGACGTCGACGAGCAGCGCGACCGGGATCGGGGCCAGTTCTGCGGGCGGTGCCAGCAGTTCAGCCGTGGCCGGCGCCGCGATCAGCGCCGGAACGAGCAGGATTGCCAGGGATCTTCGCAACAATCGCGCTCCGGTGCAGGATTTCCCGCGCGGCGCGATTGCGTCAGGTCAGTCGGCGCGCTGGATTCGAGCGTCGCTATACCCCGCGGCCTTGGCCTTCGCCAGCGCCGCCTCGGCTTGTCCACGCGTTGTGAAGGGACCCATGCGGACGCGGAAGAAGCGGCCCGCGGGGCTGACGCTGCCGCCGAGCTTGTTCGCCAGGGCCGCCGCGCGGTCGCGCGCGGACAGCGCCGCGACCTGGACCACCAGCGAGCCCGAGGCGGCGGGGGCCGAAGCGATGGGGCGCGGAGCGGCCGGAGCACTCGCCGCCGGTGCGGGAGTGGGCGCAGGCGTCGGGGGAGCCGCAGGCGTCGCGGCGGGTTTCGGCGCGGGGCTCGGCTTCGGCGTGGCGGCAGGCTTCGGAGCAGGACGCGTCGTCGGCGAGGCCGTGGGTGCCGGCGTCGGGCTCGCGCTCGGCCGCGGTGCCGCGGCTGCGGGTGTAACCGGCTTGGGCGACAGAAGTCCTGTCCCTGCGGCGAGCTTGCGGTTCAGCGCGTCGAGCAGGCCCTTGGGCGTCTCCATGCGCTCGGGCGCGCGGCCGCCGGAGCGCAGCATGGCGCGCTCCTGTTCGGGCGGATTGACGCGACGGACGCGCACGGCCGGCCTGGCGCTGCCCGCCAGCCCGAGCTGTGCGGCGGCGCCGGGCGAAAGCTCGATCAGACGGTCGTTCATCGGCCCGCGGCGTTCGGCGCGCACGAGGATGGTCTTGCCGCTCTCGAGCGAGGTGACCTCGATGTAGCTGGGTAGCGGTAGGGTCTTGTGCGCGGCCGAGATGCCCGCACCGCCTTCGGTGCCGATGTCGGCATAGCCGACGGCATCGTAGTTCAGCCGGTCTTCGGGGGTGTAGGTCGTGCTACCGACCTGGAAGGGATCGCCGACAACGACCGGATAGTCGGCCGCGGGGCCGCTGACCGGCGCCGGCGCGGGGCTCTGCTTGGCATAGGCGGTCACGCCGCCGGCAAGCACCAGGACCAGCGCGAGCGGAATAGCAGGGTTAACGGGCAATCTCATCTGCAAGCAACCCCACCGACAAAGCGTAGTAGTTCGAGCAGTTGTACTGGAGGATGACCCTATAATTCCCGGTTAACAGCCACGAAGGCGTGCCGGGTCCATCGGGCTGGAACAGTGCCGCAAGCGTCTGGTCGCCGATCGCGCCGACCGGCGTGACCCCCAGGCGGCGCCATTCGGCCACGGTCTTCCACGCCGAATGGCGCGCGTAGACCGCCGGGCAGGTCGGCGAGACCAGGCGATTGCTCACCTGCGACCAGTCGAAGTTCGCGGGGATCGCGGCGCTGACGCCCCAGGGCTCGCCCGTGCGCCAGCCCGCCTTGCTGAAGTAATTGGCGATCGAGGCCAGGGTATCGGCGCGGCTCGACCAGATGTCGGGCCGCCCGTCGCCGTCGCCGTCGACCGCGGTGGTCAGGTAGACGCTGGGCAGGAACTGCGGATTGCCGAAGGCGCCGGCCCAGGAACCCTTGAGCCGGTCGCGCGGGACGCCGCGGTCGGCCATCTTGAGCACGGCGATGAATTCGCCGGCGAAGAGATCGCGGCGGCGGCCCTCGTAGGCCAGGGTCGCCAGCGAGCGGGCCAGATCGAAATCGCCGGTGTAGGAGCCGTAGTGCGTCTCGTGCCCCCAGATCGACAGCAGCATCTTGCCGGGCACGCCATAGGTCGCCTCGATCCGTGGCAGCAGGCCCGAGACGTTCTGGAGCATCGTGCGCCCGGCTGCGATGCGGCCGGCATCGACGTGGGTGCGGCGATAGGGCGCGAAGGGCGAAGGCTTGGCCGAGGGCGGACCGCCCGGCTGCGCCCGGTCGAGCTGAACCACGCGCGGGTTTACGGTCAGGCCTGCGGTCATGCGCGCGATCGTCGCCTCGCTGACGCCTTCGGCGCGCGCGCGCGCGGCCAGAAGCTGGAGATAGGCCTGGAAACCCGCCTCCTCGGCGGTTTGCGCGATGGCGGGACCGGCCGACAGGGCGAGCGCGAGCGCGGCGGCGATGGAGGACAGACGGCGCAGTTTCATCGCCGACGACTGTTGCACAGGCCCTCCGGCTTGTGAATGCCGGGCGGGCCGATCAGCTGTCGAAAGCCTGCCCCATGCGGTGGCCAGTGTGGAGGCCAGTACGACGATCCGTCGAACGATAGCGTCCGGTGGCGCTTGCGCTTTGCCGCATTCCGGCTATGCCCGCGCTCCGAGGACAGGTGGCCGAGTGGTTTAAGGCAGCGGTCTTGAAAACCGCCGTGGGTGGAAGCTCACCGTGGGTTCGAATCCCACCCTGTCCGCCAGGACCGCGCTCAGCGCGCCAAGACTGCGCTCAGCGCGAGGGCGACGGTTCTTCCTCGTCCTGCGCCAGGGCACCGAGATCGAGCACGTCGCCGTCGCTGCCTTCGAGCCCGGCCAGATCGAGCACCGGTTCGGGCGCGTGGTCGGGCAGCGGCACGCCCAGCGCTTCGAGATCGAGCACCGCTTCCGAAGCGCCTGCGAGCGGCGCGTCCTCGACCGCATCCGATGCTGCGAAGGCCTCGTTCCAGGCGTCTTGTGGCACCTCGGCCAGGCCTTCGAGTACCAGCACGGCCTCGGATGCGCCGGCTTCGGCGGTCTCATCGTCGAGCGTCACGTCGCGCGGCGTCTCGGGCTCGGCCGCGATTTCTTCGAGGTCGAGGACCGAGCCGAAGTCGGCGAAATCGAGCGGCGGCGGGGCTGCCGGTGCAGCGTTGCCTGCCGGTTCGAAGGCATCGGGCGCATCCCAATCGTCAGACGCGTGCGGAAAGAACTCGTCTTCGGCTGGCGGCGTGTCGTCCGTGGCGGCGAGCGCGAGATCGAGCACGTCGTCCTCGACCTGTTCGACCTGCGCGTCGTCGATCTCGTCTTCGGGCATCGCCCGCGCAGCGATGGTGTCATGGTCGATGATGGCATCGGCTGCCGCCTGGGTCGGCAGCTCGAATTCCGCTTCGGCCTGCGGTTCGGGCTCGGGCTCGGGTTCCGCCCTCGCCCGGCCCGTGTCGGGATCGATCTCGGCGCCGCTCTCGGCGAAGGCGGCGAAGGCGCGTGCGGCTTCCATGCGCAGCGCCGGCGACAGCCGGTTGTAGGCGCGGTAGAGCCCGGCGAGTTCGGCCGAGCCGGGGCGCGCCGGGGCGCCGCCGCGGATCGTCGTGACCGCGGCGCGGACCTGCGCCTTCGACATCTTGTCGCGCTCGGCGAGGTCGAGCAGCATGTCGGCGGCATTGGGCGAGAGCGCCGCAGCCTCGGCGTGATGCGACCAGCTCAGCTCCTCGCGCCGTCGGCCGGGCTCGAAGGCGCGGCAGACGCTGGCGATGTTGGCGAGTGTCTTGAACTCCTTGCCGAACAGTCCGCGCGCGGCGAGCCGGGCGCGGTCGCCATAGCGGTGATGCCCCGCCGCCCACCAGTCGCCGATCCACCAGTTGAGCTTTTTGGCGCGGTTGGCGAGCTCGGCTCCGACCGCCTCCCATTCCTCGAAGGACATGGTTTCGGGGAGGCTCAGACTGATGCTGGTCGCCTCGGGTAGCGCCTCGGGCTTCATGGTTACCACCAGGTTCATGAATCGGTTGTGCCACAAGTCGGCGGGCTTGCCAATTTCCCGCCGGCAGGACGCGATGACCGAAAATCAGACGGTCTTGTCGATGGCTTCACGGATCTTCTCGGCCAGGTCGCGCCGCGAATAGGGCTTGGGCAGGAGCGTGGTGTGATCGATCTCGTGCCCGGTCTGGTTCAGCACCTCGTCCGAATAGCCCGAGGAGAACAGGATGCGCAGCTGGGGCTGCAGGACGCGCGCTCTTTCGGCGAGTTCGAGCCCGTTCATCCCGCCCGGCATCATGACGTCAGTGAACAGCAGCGAGACGTCCGGCCGGCCTTCGAGGATCGCCAGGGCGCCGGCGCCTTCTTCGGCTTCCATGACGTCATAGCCAAGCCCGCGAAGCTGGTTGCAGACGTGTCGGCGGACAATGCCGTCGTCCTCGACGACGAGAATCGTTTCGGCGCCGCCGCGGATGGCGTCGGGTGCGGTCGGATCCTCGGCCGCGGCCCTGGTATGCGCGACCGGCAGATAGAGCGAGAAGGTGGTCCCCTCGCCCTCGCGTGTCTCGACGTCGATATACCCGTGCGACTGCTGGACGAAGCCGTAGACCATGCTCAGGCCCAGCCCGGTGCCGCGGCCCGATTCCTTGGTGGTGAAGAACGGCTCGAAGATGCGGTCGAGCACCTCGGGCGCGATGCCGGTTCCCGTGTCGCTCACGCAGATGACCACGAAATCGCCGATGCGCGCGCCCGAATGGGTGCGCACGAACTCCTCGTCGAGCACCGTCCTTCCCGTGGTCACGGTGAGCCGGCCGCCGTCGGGCATTGCGTCGCGGGCGTTGAGACAGAGGTTGATTACCGCGGCTTCGGTCTGGCTGCGATCGGCGAAGATCGTGCCGGCGTCCGGCGCACTTTCGATCTTGAAGTCGAGATTGGGGCCGAGAGTCCGACGGATCAGCGGCTCGCAGTTGTCGAGCAGCCGATTCACTTCGAATGCCGTCGGCGAAAGCGGCTGGCGCCGGGCAAAGGCCAGGAGACCGCGCGTGAGTTCGCCCGCGCGCTCGGCGGTGTCGAGGATCAGCCGTGCCAGTTCGCGCTGTTCCGGGTCATCGAGTTCGTCGGCCAAGGCCTCGCTGCTGCCAATGACCACGGTGAGCAGGTTGTTGAAGTCGTGTGCGATACCACCGGTGAGCTGGCCCACGGCTTCGAGCCGCTGGACGGCGTGCAACTGCTGCTGGAACGCTTTTCGCTCGCTGATGTCCTCGATCATCACGAGCAGGCGGCCGCTGTCGCTACCCGGGATGGTAATGTAGGTCACCGCCAGGTTCACCCAGACGGTACTTCCGTCGGTGCGCGGATAGGACTTCTCGATCTGGAAGGTCGGCACCTCGCCGCTGATCAGCGCCTGGGCCTTGTCGGCCTCTTCCACCAGCGTTCGCGGATCGGTGATGTCCCGCCAGGTTTCCTTGAGGATGTCCTCGCGTTTCCAGCCGGCGATCTCGACGAAGTTCGGATTGACGTCGAGAAAACGGTTCGTCTCGGGATCGACCAGGGCGATGCCGAGTGGTGCGCGTTCGAAGATCGTGCGGAAGCGCTGCTCCGACTGTTCGAGAATCGTCTGGCTCCGGCGGATCGCGGCTTCGCTGTCGGCCAATTGCGCGGCCCGGCGCTCGGCCGCGCTGAGTGCGGCGGCGAGTTCGCTCTCGGTGTTCTTCTGCTGCACGCGTGCGACCGCGACGGGCAGGCTGATCAGGATCGCGGCGTTGTAGAACAGCCCCAGATAGACGCCGATGCTGGTGTTGTCGTAGCCCGCCGCCATCAGCCGCACGGTGATGCCGCTGGTCGTGATCGCGAGCACCGATCCCAGAACGTTGTTCACCAGCGCGCCGAGGCCGGCGGCAAACAGACCATAGCGCCAGGCCAGCAGCATCAGCGGCGGCATGATCAGGTACAGCGCCGTGAAAGCGGGTGGGCCATAGATGATAAAGCCCAGCACGACGATGAAGCCGACGATCGCGGCGCCGAGCGTGTCGAAACGCATGCGTTGCTGCTGTTGCGGGCTTGCGATCGCGAGGAGCGGGAGCGACAGGACGAAAAGCCCGAGCAGGCACGACAGGAACCAGATGAGCGGGATTTCGAGCGTCGCCGCGCGGTGACCGCTAGCGGCGGCTGCGATCGTCTGGATCAGGCCTTTGAGCAGGGTCGCGGGTACGCTCAGCATCAGCAGCCAGCGGACCTGCCGTGCATGGAGTAGATTGAAGTATGCGCCGAAGCGTGCGCGCAGCACCAGGGCGATGAAGCCGTACTGGGCGACGTTGCTGATGCAGGCGGCCATGTTCAGCACGAAGCCCGGCTGGCGGAACAAGAGGCCCGCTACGAAATCCCCCACCACGGCCCCGGCGATCAGCAGCGGCCAACGCTTGCGCGAAGTCCGCAGGAGCACGGCCAGCGGAATGCCGTTGGCCACCCAGAAGCCGACGGGAAACGAATGCGGACCGATATTGGCAATAGTGGCGGTAACGGCGGCGAAGGTCGCCAGGCCCAGCAGGAGGGCCGCTGCGATCTGGCGCGCGGCTTTAGTCATGAAGGACTGCGATCAGCGGCATCGGCCGTGCCTCACCTCCCCCGCAGCAAGACGGTCGTGGGCGGCCTCGAACTGCGCCGCCAGCGCAATCGCTCGATCGCAAGCCATGGCATACCAGCCATATTGCCCCTCCCCAGTTGCATCACGATTGAACGGGAAGCTGGGGATTTGGTCAATAGGATTCGCTAAAGCGATGCGACCAAACGAAAAAGGCCGGCATCGCGGGATGCCGGCCTTCGGGTTTCTGCCGAGCGTTGGTTAGCGGCAGCGCACGTTGCTGTTGGCGCTGTTCTGCTCGACCGTGCGGCCCAGCAGCGCGCCCAGCGCACCGCCGATCAGGGTGCCACCGACGCGGTTGCGCCCGCCGTCGATGACGTTGCCGAGCACGCCGCCGCCGATCGCGCCGACGATCAGGCCGGTCGTGCCGTCGCTGCGCTTGCAGTAATAGCGTCCGTCGGACCCGCGATAGACCTCGTCGTTGTACGACAGCGAACGCTCGGTGTAGCGCGGATCGTCGCGGTAATAGCGCGAGGCGTCGTAGTCGGTGCGATAGCGGTCGTCGTTGTAGCCGTCGCGGTTGCCGTAGCGGTCGTCGCCATCGCGGCGCTGCCAGCGAATCTGCCGGCTCAGATCGTCCATTCGCGCCTGCAGGCTGTCGCGGCGCGACGCGCTCAGCGAACCGCGACGCGCGTCGCGGCGGATCGTGTCGAGCCGGCGATCGAGATCGCGGGCCTCGTTGCGCGTCAGCGATCCGTCGCGCACGCCGGCATCGATGCGCTGCTGGAGGAATTCGACGCGCTGGCGCGTGTCGCTTGGCGCATCGCGCCAGAAGGCATCGCGGTCCCAGCCCCCGCGGTTCTGCCAGGAGGACTGGTTGTTCTGCCAGCTGGCCTGCGCGAGGACCGGCGTGGTCCCGAGTAGCGCGAGCGCGAGAAAGCTTGCGACCGTCTTCGTTGTCCGAGGCATCATTCATCTCCTTCGGTCATTTGTGATCGAAGCAACGTCCTGCGCTCCTCATTGTTGCGTCGGCCTGAATCGCTTCGACAGGCTGGCGACACGTTAGCGAGAACGCCCGCCACGCCTGTTCCAAGGATCGCCTTAGCGCTCGGACGCGCCTGTCCATAGGATCGCGCGCGACACGGATCCGAGGAGAGGCTATGTCCGCCGCCAGCTACTTCCCCCTGCCCGTCACGGTCGAAGGGGTGACCGCCGAATGGTTGACCGCGGCGCTGCGTCAGCGCACACCGGGGGTGACGATCACCGGCGCCGAGGTGGTCGACACTATTTTCACTACTTGCTCGAAGATCCGCCTGCGGCTCGACCGCGACGCGGCCGCGGTCGCCGCCGGCATTCCCGAACTGATCATCGTCAAGGGCGGGTTCGAGGAACACGCGCGCAAGCTCGATCACATGCACCTGCGCGAGGTGCGTGGCTATCGCGACATCTATCCCGAAGTGCCCCTGCCCCACCCGCGCTGCTTCTTCGCCGACTTCGATCCCGAAGCGCGCCAGGGCATCATCATCATGGAGGACCTCGTCGCCAAGGGCGTCGAGTGGTGCCATGCTACCCGGCCGCAGAGCCACGAGCAGGTCGCACAGCGGCTGGCCCTGCTCGCCGCCTTCCATGCCAAGACCTGGGACAGCGCCGCGATCAAGCCCGGGGGCAAATGGGACGACCTCGTCGATTTCTTCGAGGTCATGCAGGGCTTCTTCGACGACAAGGCTTCGCCCGCGAACTGGGCACGGTTCCTCGGCCTGCCGCGCGGCGTTGCCGTTGCCGAGCGCTTCAAGGATCACGGCTGGATGCTCGAGGCCTGGCGCAAGACCGTCGCCTTCAGCAAGACCATGCCGCACTGCGTGCTCCACGGCGACATCCACCTGGGCAATCTCTACATCGATACCGACGGCACGCCGGGCTTCCTCGACACGCTCGCCAGCACCGGCCCGGCGATGCTCGAGGTGTCCTATCACATCTCGGCCTCGATCGACCTCGCCGACCGGCGCAACTGGGAGGGCGCGCTGGTGCGGCACTACCTCGACGCGCTCGCCGCCAACGGCGTGACCCCGCCGAGCTTCGACGAGGCGATGCACCAGTACGGGGTGTTCCTCGTCTACGGTCACTTCATCTGGATGACGACCGAATCGAAGTACCAGCCCGAGACGGTCAACACCGCGAACACCGCGCGGATGAGCCAGGCCATGCTCGATCACGACACGATCGGAATGGTCGCCGCGCTCTAGGGACTTGTCCCGGTCGCGGCCCGCGCGCACCCTGCTGCCAAACACAGGAGAGGCGTGATGTCGTCGACCGGACTGCCGCCGGGGCTGAAGCTGGCGTACGAGGTGATCTCGCCCGCAGAGGAAGCCACACTCGTCGCGCTGATCGAGGCGGCCGATCTGACATGCTCGGCCTATGATCCCGGTAACCCGCGCGCGAGCGCCTCGTTCGGTTGGAAGTACGATTTCGCGAACGACGGCTTCGTGCGCTGCGTAGCCATGCCCGAGGGGTTTCGTGCTCTGGCCGAGACCGCCGCGACCTTCGCAGGTCTGGTCAGCGACGATCTCGCCGAATGCCTGCTCAACCGCTACGCACCCGGCGCGGTGATCCAGCCGCATTGCGACAAGCCGGTATGGGAGCATGTCGTCGGCGTCTCGCTCGGCGCTCCGGCGACGATGCTGTTCAGTCATCCCGACAGCGGCGAGGAGCTTGCGGTCGTCCTGCCGCCGCGGTCGATCTATCTGCTTGCCGGCGAGGCGCGCCACGTCTGGCGGCACGCACTGCCGCCGATGCGCGACACCCGCCATTCGATCACCTTCCGCAGCCTCTCGGCGGAAGGACTGCGCCGGCTCGAGACCTGTCCGAATGCGATCTAGTTCTGCTTTGCGCTAACCGCTTCGAAACCTCCGGCGCCTATCGAGGAAGCAGGGAGTCCAGCGGTGAAGTACGAGTCCATATCGTCCGATCTCGGTTGCACGCGCGCTTTCGCGGAGCGTGCCGAAGTCAGCCTGTCCTGCGAAGTCCGCCTGGGCTCGCGGGCCTGGACCCGCGTCCAGCTCGACGACATCTCGCAGGCCGGTTTCCGGATCGCGGCCTTGCCCGGCGCCAAGCGGGGTACGCCGCTGCGCATCCGTATCCCTGGCCTGGAAATGCTGAATGCGGAAATCCGCTGGCTGCAGGACGAGACCGTCGGCTGCGAGTTCACCAGCCAGCTTCACGTTGCCGTGTTCGAGCACATCGTGCGGCAGTGCCGCATCGCGCCCCGCTAAGCTGAGCGGAGCGAATAGCCCTCCCCGCGAACGGAGAGGGCTTTCACCTTACATGTGGATGACGCGGCCGTAGGCGGCGAGCACCGACTCGTGCATCATCTCGCTGAGCGTCGGGTGCGGGAACACCGTCTGGATCAGCTCGGCCTCGGTGGTCTCGAGCGTCTTGCCGACGACGTAGCCCTGGATCAGTTCGGTCACTTCGGCGCCGATCATGTGCGCGCCGAGCAGTTCGCCGGTCTTGCCGTCGAACACCGTCTTGACGAAGCCCTCCTGCTCGCCGAGCGCGATCGCCTTGCCGTTGCCGATGAACGGGAAGGTGCCGACCTTGACCTCGTAGCCGGCTTCCTTGGCCTTGGCCTCGGTCAGGCCGACGCTGGCGATCTGCGGGTGGCAATAGGTGCAACCCGGGATGTTGCGACGGTCGAGCGCGTGCGGGTGCACGTCCTTGTTGCCCAGCTCCTGCGCGATCGCCTCGGCGGCGGTGACGCCCTCGTGGCTCGCCTTGTGCGCCAGCCACGGACCGGCGGTGACGTCGCCGATCGCCCAGATGCCCTTGACGTTGGTGCGGCCGTAGGGGTCGGTCTTGATGTTGAAGCGCTCGTCGGGCTCGACGCCCACGTCTTCGAGGCCGATGTTCTCGATGTTGGGGACGATGCCGATCGCGGCGATGACGTGGCTGAAGCTCTCGTCGGAGACCTTGCCGTCCTTGTCCTTGATCTTGACCGCGACCGCGTCGGCGCCCGGCTGGATGTCCTCGAGCTTGGCCGAGGTCAGGATCTTGATGCCCTGCTTCTTGAGCTGCTTCTCGAGGAAGGCCGAGACGTCGGCGTCCTCGACCGGCACCACGCGGTCCATCATCTCGATGACGGTCACGTCGACGCCGATGTCGTTATAGAAGCTGGCGAACTCGATGCCGATCGCGCCCGAGCCGACCACGAGCAGCTTCGTCGGCTTCTCGGGCGGGGTCATCGCGTGGCGATAGGTCCAGATGCGCTTGCCGTCGGCCTTGCCCGTCTTCTTGGGCAGTTCGCGCGCGCGCGCGCCGGTGGCGACGATGATGTGCTTGGCCGAAAGCTCGGTGGTCTTGCCGTCGGTCTCGACCGACAGCTTGCCGGCACCGGTGATCTTGCCCGTGCCCATGTGCACGTCGATCTTGTTCTTCTTCATCAGCCCGGTGACGCCCTTGTTGAGCTGGGCCGCGACCCCGCGCGAGCGCTTGACGATCGCCTCGAGGTCGGCGCTGATGTTCTCCGCTGCCAGGCCGAAGTCCTTGGCGTGCTTCATGTTGTGGAACACCTCGGCCGAGCGCAGCAGCGCCTTGGTCGGGATGCAGCCCCAGTTGAGACAGATGCCGCCGAGCAGTTCGCGCTCGACGATCGCGGTCTTCAGACCCAGCTGCGCCGCGCGGATCGCCGCGACATAGCCACCGGGGCCGGAACCGAGGACGATGACGTCATACTGATCGGACACGTTGCTACTTCTCCTGTTTGACCGCTCTGGGTTTCCCCGCTTCGTCGATCGCGACGAAGGTGAAGACCGCCTCGGTCACCTTGATGCTCTCTTCCTGGTGACGGTCGCGCCGCCAGGCCTCGATCTGGATGGCCATCGACGTGCGGCCGACCTTGGCCAGCTTGCCGTAGACCGAAACTTCGTCGCCCACCTTGACCGGGGCGTGGAACTGCATGCCGTCCATCGCCACCGTCACCGCGCGCCCGTGCGAATATCGTGCGGCGATGAGCCCGGCGCCACTGTCCATAAGGCTCATCAGCCAGCCGCCGAAAATGTCGCCATAGGCATTGGCGTCGGCCGGCATGGCCGAAACGCGGATGACGGGCTCCGTGGTGGGCGCTTCGGCCACTTAGGCCAGCATCCCCAGCGGCTTCTCGACGAATTCCTTGAAGGCGGCCATCAGGCGTGCGCCGTCGGCGCCGTCGACCGCACGATGGTCGAACGAGCCGGTGGCCGACATGACCGTGGCGACGCCGAGCGCGCCGTCGATCACGTAGGGGCGCTGCTCGCCCGCGCCGATCGCGAGGATCGTCGACTGCGGCGGGTTGATCACCGCGGTGAACTGCTTGATCCCCATCATGCCCATGTTGGAGATCGAGGCGGTGCCGCCCTGGTACTCGCTGGGCAGCAGCTTGCCCGACTTGGCGCGCTCGGCCAGGTCCTTGGTCGCCGTGGCGATCGAGGACAGGCTGCGGCCGTCGGCATCCTGGACGATCGGGGTGATCAGGCCGCCGGGGATCGACACGGCGACCGAGATGTCGGCGCGCGAATAGCGGATCAGCTCGTTGCCGGCGAAGGTCACGTTGCACTCGGGCACGACGATCAGCGCCTTGCCCAGCGCCTTGATCAGCATGTCGTTGACCGAGAGCTTGACGTTCTGGCTCTTGAGCGCGTCGTTGAGCTCAGCGCGCAGGGCCATCAGCTTGTCGAGCTGGATGTCGACCGTGAGGTAGATGTGCGGCGCCTGCTGCATCGATTCGGTCAGGCGCTTGGCGATCGTCTTGCGCATGCCCGAGAGCTTCTCGACGCTGTGCGGGATGCGGTCGTCGAGCAGCTTGCGCGTCTCGGGGGCCATATCGACCGAGGCCGGCTTGTCGGCGGCGGCCGGAGCCGGCGTCGCCGCGGGGGCACTGGCAGCGGCAGGCGAGGCGGCCTGGTCGTTCGCCGGTTTCGCGGTGCCGGCCTTGGCGCCTTCGATGTCGGCCTTGACGATGCGGCCGTGCGGACCGGAGCCGGTCAGGCCGGAAAGATCGACGCCCTTTTCGGCGGCGAGGCGCTTGGCGAGTGGCGATGCGAGGATACGTCCCTCCTGGGTCTGCGATGTGGTGGATACGGGCTTGGCTTCGGCCTTCGGCGCTTCGGGCTCGGCCGTAGCCTTGGGTTCTTCGGCGGCGGCCTTGGGCTGCGCCGCTTCGGGCTTCTTCTCTTCGGCAGGCTTTTCCGCCTTGGCCGGCGCAGCGTCTTCGTCCTCGCCCGCGAGCGTGGCGATGACCGTGCCGACCTTCACGCCGTCGGTGCCCTCGGCCACGGTGATCGCGGCGATCTTGCCTTCGTCGACCGCTTCGAATTCCATCGTTGCCTTGTCGGTCTCGATTTCGGCGAGGATGTCGCCGGCCTGGACCGCGTCGCCTTCCTTGACCAGCCACTTGGCCAGCTTGCCGGCCTCCATGGTCGGCGAAAGCGCGGGCATCTTGATCTCGATGGGCATGTGGGGAGGTCCTCGGCGATGCTGTGTCCCGTCCTTGGCCAAAATGCCAGGACAGGGCAAGGACCTTGCACAGATCGTCGCTATGGCGGATATCGAGAACCAGCGGGGGCTATTAGAATGCGCGTCTACCTGGTGGTGATCGATGAGAGCGAAGAAGCGCTGAGCGCGCTGCGCTTCGCCTCGCGCCGCGCGGCCAAGACCGACGGCACCGTGCATCTGGTCGCCGTGGTCGCGCCGCAGCCGTTCAACGCCTTCGCCGGCGTCCAGGCGACGATCGAGGAGGAAGCACGCTCGCGCGCCGAGGCGCTGGCAAGTTCCGCCGCGGGCAGCCTGCTGTCGGAAAGCGGGCGCATGCCGGTGATCTCGGTGATCCAGGGCGAGGCCGAGAAGGTCGTGCGCGACTATCTGGCCGAGCATCCCGAGGTGTCGGCATTGGTGCTCGGCGCGGCCAAGGACGGCAGCCCCGGGCCGCTGGTCCAGCACTTCACCAGCCACCTCTCGCACCTGCCCTGCCCGATGTTCGTGATTCCGGGTTCGCTGAATGCCGAGGACATCGATCGGGTCAGTTGAGGGGCGCCACCCTCATCCAAGCTTCGCTAGCCCGCGGTGCGGGCAAGCTGCGCTATCCTTCTCCCGCCAGCGGGAGAAGGGGGCGGTACCTAACCCCCTCTCCCGCTGGCGGGAGAGGAGCGAGACTTACCGAACGCAGTGAGGTTAGTCGCAGCGGTGAGGGTGGCCTGCGCCCCCGCCCCTACTTCCGCTTGCGCCCCTGGTGCCGGATGTTCGCCGGCCGACCACGCGGGCCGACGATGAAGCCGCCCTTGCGCTTGGGCGGCGGTGCCGAGCGACGTCCCCGCGGCTCGATCGGGGCCGAGCCGCCCTCCTCCAACTCGAATTTGAGCGCGCCGGTCAGCGGATTGGCCTCGGCCAGTCGCAGCCGCAGGCGGTTGCCCATGGCATAGGTCGTGCGGCTCTCCTCGCCGACCAGGACCTGTGCCTTCTCGTCGTAATGGAAGCGCTCGTCGCCCAGGGTCGAGACCGGCACTAGCCCGTCGCCGCCGAGGCCGATGATCGTCGCGAAGAAGCCGAACTTCTGCACGCCGGTGATCCGCGTCTCGAACACCTCGCCGACGCGGGCCGATAGCCAAGCGGCGACGTAGCGGTCGATCGTCTCGCGCTCGGCCTCCATCGCGCGGCGTTCGGCGGCGCTGATCGCTTCGGAGACGCGCACGAGATCGGAGCGGTCACGGTCCGATAGGCCCGAGGTCGGCGGAATGTCGCTTTTGGGTGTCGGCTGTTCGAGCCCGAAGGCATCGACCAGCGCGCGGTGCACCAGCAGGTCGGCATAGCGCCGGATCGGCGAGGTGAAGTGCGCGTAGGAGCCCAGCGACAGGCCGAAGTGGCCGAGGTTCTTCGGGCCATAATAGGCCTGGGTCTGGCTGCGCAGCACGGCTTCCATGATCAGCGCCTTCTCGGCCTCGTCGGCCACGTCCTTGAGCAGGCGGTTGAACAGGCTCGGCGTGATGACCTGGCCGAGCGCCAGCTTCTTGTCGAAGGTCGACAGGTAGTCCTTGAGCGCGACCAGCTTCTCGCGCGTCGGCGGCTCGTGTAGGCGGTAGACGACGGGCGCGACCTTGCTTTCGAGCGCCTTGGCTGCGGCGACGTTGGCAGCGATCATGAAGTCCTCGACCACGCGGTGCGCGTCGAGCGCCTCGCGCAGGCGGATCTCGGCGATGCGCCCTTTCTCGTCGAGCATGACGCGGCGTTCGGGCATGTCGAGCGCGAGCGGATCGCGCTCCTTGCGCGCCCTGGTCAGCGCGCCCCAGGCGGACCAAAGGTTCTTGAGGTTATCGCCGGCTTCGTTCTCGTCGATGCGGCGCTGGGCCTCTTCATAGGCGATGACTTCGGCGATGCGGACGATCGCGCGGGTGAAGCGCCAATCCTTGATCTTGCCCTCGGAGTCGATCGACAGGTGGCAGGCCATGGCCGCCCGGTCCTCGCCCGCGCGCAGCGAGCAGACGTCGGCCGAGAGCACTTCGGGCAGCATCGGCACGACGCGGTCGGGGAAGTAGCACGAGTTGCCGCGCTTGCGCGCCTCGCGATCGAGCGAGCCGCCGGGGCGGACGTAGAACGAGACGTCGGCGATCGCGACGAGCGCGTTGAACCCGCCCTTCCCGTCCGGCTCGGCCCAGATCGCGTCATCGTGGTCGCGCGCGTCGCTGGGGTCGATCGCGACGATCGGCAGATGGCGCAGGTCCTCGCGCTTGTCCTGCGACAGCGGCAGCTTCGCGGCGGTCTCGGCTTCCTTGAGCACTTCGTCGGTAAAGACGTTGGGGATGCCGTGCTTGTGGATGGCGATGAGGCTGAACGATCGCGGCGCCAGCGGATCGCCGAGCACTTCGGTGACCTTGACGCCGGCGCGTGGGGATCGGCCGGCGGGCTCGGCCAGCACGAGCTGGCCCTTTTCGGCACCGCCGAGATCGGAAATCTGCACGGCGTTGCGCACGCGCTTGTCGACCGGCGCCAGCCAGGGCTTGCCCGCGCCGTCGAGCTCGACGACGCCGAGCAACTGCTCTTCGGAAGCCGGCAGCTTCTTCATCGGATGGGCGAGCCAGCCGTTGCCAACCTCCTCGGTCCGTGCCAGCACGCGATCACCCTTGCGCAGCGCCGGGCCATGTGCGCGCAGCTTGCCCTTGGGCTCGATCACGCGCAGCCGCGGCGGCGGGGTGGCGTCATCGGGCTGCCAGGAATCGGGGATAGCGATCGGCTGGCCGTCCTCGGTATCGACCACGCGTAGCACGGTGACTCTCGGCAGGCCGCCCAAGCGGTGAAAGGCGGTGCGCTTGCCGTCGATCAGGCCTTCGTCGGCCATGTCCTTGAGCAGCGATTTGAGCTGGATCTTCTCCTGCCCCTTGAGCCCGAAGTATTTCCCAATCTCGCGCTTGCCCGCCGGTTCTTCGGACTGGGCGATGAAATCGAGGATCTGCTGGCGGCTGGGAAGGCCAGGCTGCGGCTTGGATTTTGCGGGCATCGCGCGGATGTGGCGACTTAGCGCGGGGATGACAACGTAAGAATGGCGGCAAGACCGGATCGACGAACGATCGGTGGGATCGACGAGCGGCAATTGCGCGGCTGCTGACATCTCCGTAAGCACGGGCCAGAACATAGTCCCGGAGGCATAACCCCATGAAAACCCTCGTCACCGCCGGCCTGCTGGCGGCCACGATGCTGGCCGGTACGGCCCAGGCTGCGGCATCCAAAACGAACGTCGACACGTTCCTCGGCGCCGACATCTTCGCCACGCCGGCCGACGCGGCGGCGATCACCAAGCGCTGCGACGACATGATCGCCGAGATCCAGCGCCGCCAGGCCGAACTGGCGGCCGAAACGGGACCGGCCACGGTCGACGGCACCCTGCGCCGCTTCGACGACATCGGCAACATCCTGGGATCGGCCGGTGGCGAATTCACGCTCTACCGCGAGGTCATGGCCGACGACGCGCGGCGGGCGGCGGGCGGCGCTTGCGAAGTGCGCATCTCGTCGGAAGCGAGCAAGCTGTCGCTGTCGCGCCCGATCTACGAGCGCCTCAAGGCGATCCCGGCGGCCAGCGCCGATGCCGCCACGCAATATTATCTCAAGCGCACGCTCGGCGACTTCGAGCGTGCCGGCGTCGGCCTGCCCGACGCGCAGCGCGCCAAGGCACAGGCGCTGCAAGACAAGATCGCCGAGCTCGGCACCCAGTTCGACAAGAACATCGCCGATGGCCGCAAGACCGTGACCGCCGATCCGGCCGAGCTCGACGGCCTGCCCGCGGACTACATCGCCCGGCACAAGCCCGGTGCCGACGGCAAGGTCGTGATCTCGACCGACACGCCCGACTACACCCCGGTCATGACCTATGCCAAGAGCGCCGCGCTGCGCGAGCGTCTGTCGCGGGCCTACAACACGCGCGCCTATCCGGCGAACGATGCGGTGCTCAAGGACCTGCTCAACGCGCGCCAGGAGCTGGCGACGCTGCTCGGCCGCAAGGACTATGCGACGCTCGCGGTCGAGAACAAGATGCTCGACACGCCGGCGAAGATCGAGAACCTGCTGACCGAGATGAACACGGCCGCGCGCCCCGCGGGCGAGCGCGACTATGCGCGCAAGCTGGCCTTCCATCAGGGCGAACACCCCGGTGCCAAGACCTTCGAGTTCTGGGACAACGCGATCCTGGCGCAGCAGGTGCAGAAGCGCGACTATGCCTATGACCGCCAGGAGGCGCGCCAGTATTTCGCCTATGACAACGTCCGCGACGGTATCCTCAAGCTGACGCAGGACCTGTTCGGCGTCCAGATCCGGCCGTGGAAGACCGCGACCTGGGATCCGCAGGTCGAGGCCTACGAGATGCTCGATGGTGGCAAGGTCATCGGCCGCTTCTATTTCGACAGTCATCCGCGTCCGGGCAAGTACAACCACGCCAATGCCGTGCCGCTGCGCAATGGCCTGGCCGGGCGCATGGTCCCCGTCGCCGCGCTGGTAATGAACATGCCCGCGGGCGACCACACCACCGGCCTGATGGAACACCGCGACGTCGAGACCTTCCTCCACGAGTTCGGCCACCTGATCCACCACATCTTCGGCGGCCAGACCCCGCGCTGGGCCGGCCAGAGCGGCGTTGCCACCGAATGGGACTTCGTCGAGGCGCCCTCGCAGATGCTCGAGGAATGGGTCTACGACTACGACACGCTCAAGGGCTTCGCGGTCAACGCCAAGGGCGAGACAATCCCGCAGGCGCTGGTCGAGAAGATGAACAAGGCGCGCTATTTCGACCAGGGCATGGGCGACCTGCGCCAGCTGGGCCTGTCGAACATCTCGCTGAAGCTGCACCAGGGCACCGCCCCCGCCGACGTCGGCGCGCGCACGCGCGAGCTGGCGGCGGCCTATGATCTCAACCCCTTCCCCGAATGGTCGCAGATGCAGGACGCCTTCGGCCATCTCAACGGCTACTCGGCGTTCTACTACACCTATCGCTGGTCGAAGGTGATCGCCGACGACATGTTCACGCGGTTCGAGACCAAGGGCCTGCGCGATGCGGCGACGGCGCAGCGCTATCGCAAGATGGTGCTCGAACCGGGCGGCACCAAGCCCGCAGCGGAGCTGGTCCAGAGCTTCCTGGAGCGACCGATCAGCCTCGACGCCTATCGGGCGGAGATGGCGAAGGACAAGTAAGCGAAGTGGGCGGAGCCTCAGCGCTCCGCCTCTTCTTCCGTCACCCCCGCGAAAGCGGGGGCCTTTGGCCGGTGTGTCTCCGCGACGTCGGAATAAACCGATAGAGGTCCCCGCTTTCGCGGGGATGACGGAGCGTCCTCAATAAGCCCGCGCGACGTAGATCGTCTCGACCGCAGGCTCGCCGGTGAACGGGCAGGTGCCCGTCGGCTTGGCCGCATCCATCGGCGTGTTGCGGATCGTCAGCTTGAGCGCCTTGAGCTTGGTCACCACCGCCTCGAGCGCAGCGCCCGTCGGGCGCGACCAGCCGAGTTCGACCCAGCCGGGGAACTTCTGGTCGTCGGCATAGACCTTGGCCAGCCCCTCGAGGCTGTCGATGCCGCGCACGATCTGCGCGTCGCGGCGCGCCGTGGCTTCGGCGTGGAGCGAGGTCTGGATGTCTTCGAGCTCGGCCGCGGCCTTTGCGACGAATTCGTCCTTGGCCTGGCCGACGAAGTTGGGCTTGGCATCCTCGCGCCACAGGCGGTCGCGGCGCAGAACCGAGACCTGGCCGCCGGCGGCATCGCGCCCGCCGATCTCGAGGATCAGCGGCACGCCCTTCTTGACCCAGGCCCAGCGCTTCTGCGTGGCCTTGCCCGGCCGCTTGTCGAGCAGCACGCGCACGGGCTCGCCCAGCGCCGAGAGCTTGACCAGCGCCTTGCGCAGGTCCTCGCAATAGGCGAGCAGCGCCTCGTCCTCGTCATTGTCGCGCAGCATCGGCAGGATGACGATCTGCTGCGGCGCGATCTGCGGCGGCACGCGCAGGCCGTCGTCGTCGCCGTGGGTCATGATGACGCCGCCGATCATGCGCGTCGACACGCCCCAAGAGGTCGTGTGGCAGTGCGCCTGCTGGCCTTCCTTGTTCTGATACTGGATGCCCGCCGCCTCGGCGAAGCCCGTGCCGAGATAGTGCGAGGTGCCCGCCTGGAGCGCCTTGCCGTCCTGCATCATGGCTTCGATCGAATAGGTTGCGACAGCACCGGGGAAGCGCTCGTTCTCGGGCTTCTCGCCGGCGACCACGGGCATGGCCAGCGGGCCTTCGGCGAAGGCGCGGTACATCTCGAGCGCGCGCAAGGTCTCTTCCATCGCGTCGTCGCGATCGGCGTGGGCGGTGTGGCCCTCCTGCCAGAGGAATTCGCTGGTGCGCAGGAACATGCGCGTGCGCATTTCCCAACGCACGACGTTGGCCCACTGGTTGGTCAGCAGCGGCAGGTCGCGCCACGACTGCACCCAGCGCGCCATGGCCGCGCCGATCACGGTTTCCGAGGTCGGGCGGACGATCAGCGGTTCTTCGAGCTTGGCCTCGGGATCGGGCACGAGCCCGCCCTTGCCGTCACCGATCAGGCGGTGATGCGTGACGACCGCCATTTCCTTGGCGAAGCCCTCGACGTGCTCGGCTTCCTTGGCGAAGTAGCTGAGCGGAATGAACAGCGGGAAATAGCAGTTCTCGACCCCGGCGGCCTTGATCTGCTCGTCCATCAGCTTCTGGATGCGTTCCCAGATGCCGTAGCCCCACGGCTTGATGACCATGCAGCCGCGCACGCCGCTCTCCTCGGCCATCTCGGCTTCGGCAATGACTTCCTGGTACCACTGGGCGAAGTCGCCTTCGCGGGTGGTGTTGAGTGCGTGCTTGATCTTGGCGGGCTGATTCATGCGCGCCTGTTAGCGGGATCGGCGCGGCGGCGAAAGACACCGCGTCCCGATGGGACGTCGTCTTAGCGCCCCAGCCCGTCGAGCTTCTTCTGGATCTCGGCCATCTGCTCGCGCAGCGCCGCGAGTTCGTCGTTGGCGGCGGGCGGCGCAGGCGGCGGTGTAGTCTCGCCCTTGTCGGCGCCGGGCATGAAGGCGGCGGCGGCGGCCTTGAACATCGCCATGTTCTGCTCGGCCAGCCGCGCGAGCGGGTTGTTGCCGAGGCTGTCCTCGAAGGCCTTGTGGAGCTTCGCCTGATTGGCGCGGAAGTTCTCCATCGAGGCTTCGAGATAGTGCGGGATCAGCGACTGCATCGAGTTGCCGTACATCGAGATCAGCTGGCGCAGGAAGGAGACAGGCAGCATCTGCTCGCCCGAGCTTTCCTCTTCCATGATGATCTGGGTCAGGATCTGGTGCGTAATGTCGGTGCCGGTCTTGGCGTCGAGCACCTTGTAGTCGACATTGTCGCGGGTCATCTTAGCGAGGTGTTCGAGCGTGATGTAGCTCGACGAACGCGTGTTGTAGAGACGCCGGTTCGCGTACTTCTTGATGATGACGGTATCGCCGGACTTCTCTGCCGCTTCAGCCATTGCCTGATCCCGCTTATAGTTCGTTAGGCATGTTAGCATTTGCAGCAACGGCAATGCAACATGTCTTGCTGCGCAGCAAAGTTCAGAAACGAGAAAAGTTTAGCGGCCGAAACGCGCGCCCAGCAGGGTGAACAGCTCGTACTGCGAAAGCCCGCTTTGCGCCGCTGCGGCAACGGGCTCGTATTCGGCCTCGACCCAGTCGCCTTCGCGCAGATCGGGCGCAGCGGAGAGGTCGATGATTGTCATGTCCATCGATACCCGGCCGAGCACGGCGAGGCGCCGGCCCTGCGACAGCATGACGCCTTTGCCGGACCAGCAGCGCAGGTAGCCGTCGGCATAGCCGAGCGCGATCGTGCCCACGCGCATCGGCGCCGGTGCATGGAAGGTGGTGTTGTAGCCGAGCCCCTCGCCCGCGGCGACCTCGCGGACTTGCAGGATCGCCGCCGCGGGCCGCGCGACCTGTGCGATCCGGCCTTCGAACTCGGCGCGCGGGATGCCGCCGTAGAGCGCCAGGCCGGGGCGCGTCAGGTCGCCGTGATAGGCCGCGCCGAGCGCGATGCCGGCGCTGTTGGCCAGGCTGGCGCGGCGGTGCGCGACCGCGCGCCGCGCCTCTTCCCAGCGTGCGAGTTGGACGGTGTTGAGCGCTGCGTCCTCGTCGGCCGAGGCGAGGTGCGAGAGCAACAGGTCGATCTCGAGCCCAGCGATCGCGGGATCGCCGAGTTCGCTCATCGGCAAGCCCAGCCGGTTCATGCCGGTATCGACCATGAGGTCGCAGAGCCCTCCGCCAGCTTCGCGCCAGCGCTGCGCCTGCGGCAGCGAGTTGATCACCGGCTTGACGCCGAGCGCCTTGGCATAGGCAGCGTCGGCCGCGGTCAGCGGGCCGTGCAGCACCGATATCGCACCGGCGGAAACATGCTGCGCAACCGCGGCGACCTCGCTCCAGTGTGCAACGAAGAACTGCGCGCAGCCCGCGTCGCGCAGCACGGGCACGACTGCGGCCACGCCGAGGCCATAGGCATTGGCCTTGACCGCGGCGCCCGCGCTGGCCTGGCCCGACATGGCATCGAGCATGCGCCAGTTGGCGGCGAGCGCATCACGGTCGATAGCGAGGCGGAGGGCCGCCGGGGGCAGTTCAGGCAGAAGCATCGTCACCATAATCACGCGGCGGTCCGCTGGGGAGGCCCCAAAGCGCCACCACGAAAGCCACTGCCACGACGCCCCAGGTGTACCAGAGGCCGGCATAGGCATTGCCGGCGAGCGCCGAGATCGAGGTGGCGATGAGCGGCAGGAAGCCGCCGAAATAACCGGTGCCGATGTGGTAAGGGATCGACATCGACGAATAGCGGATGCGCGGCGGGAACATCTCCGACAGCAGCGCCGCGACGGGGCCATAGGTCGCGCCCGAAAGCGCCATCAGCAGCAAGAGTGCGGCGAGGATCGTGGCGATCTGGCCGGCCGAGGGCTGGACCTTGGTGAAGTCGTAGCCGGCCTCGCCCAGCCAGGCCTGGAGCTGCTTGCCGCGCGCGACCTTGTCTGCCCAGGGATAGCTGTCGAGCGCCAGCGGCGTGCCGCCCACCGTCGCCGAGAGCTGCGCGGCATCGGCGCGCTCATAGCTGACGCCGAGGCCGGTCAGGTCCGACAGCAGCTTGCCGCAGTCGCTCTTCTGCTCGGCATCGAACAGCGCATAGTGGCAGTCCGGGCCCTGGATCACGACCGGGCTGCGCTCGGCCGCAGCGGCCAGGCTGGGATTGGCGGCATTGCCCATGATCCAATAAGTGGGGAACAGCGCCAGCAGGGTCAGCAGGTAGCCGATGACGATCGGCTTCTTGCGGCCGATCCGGTCGGACAGCTTGCCGAAGATCACGAAGAACACCATGCCGATCGCGGCGCCGGCTCCGATGATGATCTCGGCGGTCAGTTCCTCCACGCGCATCGGCCCCTTGAGGAAGCTCAGCGCGGAGAACATCGCCGTGTACCAGATCACGGTCAGACCAGCGGCGATGCCGAACAGCGCGATGAAGATGCGCTTCTTGTTGCCCGGATAGGTGAAGCTCTCGACGAAAGGATTGCCGGCGAGTTCGCCCTGTTCCTGCATCGCCTTGAACACGGGGCTCTCTGACAGCTTCATGCGCATCCACAGCGAGATCGCAAGCAGCGCGATCGACAGCAGGAACGGCAGGCGCCAGCCCCATTCGGCCCAGGTTTCGGCGCTCATCAGCGCCTTGCAGCCGAGCACGACGATCAGGCTGAGCACGAAGCCACCAACCACTGAGGCTTGGATATAGCTGGTGAAATAGCCGCGGCGTTCGGGCGGCGAGTGTTCGGCGACGTAGATCGCGGCGCCGCCGTATTCGCCGCCGAGCGCGAGGCCCTGGAGCACGCGCAGCAGGATGATGATGATCGGCGCGGCAATGCCGATGCTCGCGGCCGAGGGGATCAGGCCGACGCCGGCCGTGGCGACGCCCATCAGGGTCACGGTCACCAAGAAGGTATACTTGCGGCCGAGACGGTCGCCGAGGAAGCCGAACAGCACCGCGCCGAGCGGGCGGAAGCCGAAGCCGACGGCGAAGCCCGCCCAGACGAGCAGCGTCTCGAGCGTCGCATTGCCCGAAGGAAAGAAGGTCTTGCCGATGATCGCGGCGAGCGTGCCGTAGATGAAGAAGTCGTACCATTCGAACACCGTGCCGGCCGAGGAGGCGGCGATGACCAGGCGGATGTCCGAAGCGCTTGGCTCCGCATGTGTCTGACTGGCGTTCACGGTTGCACTTCCCCCCGACATTCAAATCTCCCGCATTCCCTCGCGCAAACCTCTAGCGAGGCAATCAGTCCGTGGGAAGCAGTTGCCGTGCGGCCTGCCAGGCAAGGCGGATGGCGCCGTGGCGGGCGGGGTAGTCGCGTGCGGCGGCGATGGCGGCCAGGCCGGGCCAGTCGGGCAGACCGCCCTCGCCCGCGAGCCAGGCGGTGATGGCATCGTCGGCGCGGGCGATGTCGCGGGCGTCGCGGCCGCTCGCGGCCTCGGCGAAGATCGCCGCGGCGGCCTGGCCGATCGCGCAGGCCTGCGAGCGCAGCGCGATCCTGGCGATCCGCCCCTCGGCGTCGAGCGCGAGCGCCAGCGCGATCGTGCTGCCGCAGCTCTTCGAGCGGGCATCGGCCTTGAGCGGCAGGGCATCGTCCCAGGGATAGGCGGCCAGACCCGTCGCCAGGCCCAGGACCTCGGGTGTGTAGAGCGCGGCGGTCGCCATCAGCCCTTCTCGGCGTCTTCCTTGGCCGCCTCTTCCTTGGCGGCGGCTTCGGATGCGGCATTGCGGCGCTCGGAGATCATCTTGACCAGCGCCTCGCTGCTCGCGTTGACGAAGCGATAGGAGCGCGCCTGAGTGATCCAGTCGGGCCGGCCGCCGACGCCCCAGACGGTGTCGTAGCCGAGCACGAGCACCGAGAAGGCGAGGACGACGATGATCAGGCCCTTGAGTCCGCCGAAGCCGAAACCGAGCACGCGGTCGATCGGCCCGAGCAGCGAATTGCGGCTCTTGGCGCCGAGCCAGTTGGCCACGAGCTTGACCACGGCATAGGGCACCAGCAGCAGCAGCGCGAAGGCCAGCACGGTCGCACCCGAGCCGGTGCCGATCGTCGGCGTCAGCGCGTGGCTCAGCGGCGTGTGCAGGAAGTGGATCGCGAAGAGCGCGAAGATCCAGGCGAAGAGTGCGAGCATTTCCTGCACGAAGCCGCGCAAGAAACCGGTCACCGCCCCTACGCCGACAAGCAACAAAACAGCGATATCGAAGCCCGTCATGCGCGCCGGTACCTAAGCGTCGGACAGAATCCGGTCAACGACATTCGGGAGCAGCGCAATTTCGGCATAGCGCGTGTCGACCTCAGGCTGGGCGCCGCCGGGCGGACCGAAGGCGCGATGGAAACCGAGCTTGGCCGCCTCGCGCTGACGAATGCCTGAATGGGCGACGGGACGCACCTCGCCGGCGAGCGAGACTTCGCCGAACCAGACGGCATGGCTCGGCAGAGCCCGGTCGCCCAGCGCCGAGATCAGCGCGGCGGCCACGGCAAGGTCGGCGCCGGGATCGGACAGGCGATAGCCGCCCGCGACATTGAGATAGACCTCGGCCGAGGAGAAGTTCAGCCCGCAGCGCGCCTCGAGCACGGCGAGCAGCATGGCGAGGCGGCCCGAATCCCAGCCGACCACGGCGCGCCGCGGCGTCGCGCCGCTCTGCAGCCGCACGATCAGCGCCTGGATCTCGACCAGCACCGGCCGCGTCCCTTCCATCGCCGGAAACACCGCCGAGCCGGGCACCGGGTTCTCGCGGCCCGAGAGGAACAGCATCGACGGGTTGCCCACTTCCTCGAGCCCCTGCCCCTGCATGGCGAAGACGCCGATCTCGTCGACGGGGCCGAAGCGGTTCTTGAGGCTGCGCAGGATGCGGTACTGGTGGCTGCGCTCGCCCTCGAAGCTCATAACCACGTCGACCATGTGCTCGAGCACGCGCGGGCCGGCGATGTTGCCGTCCTTGGTGACGTGGCCGACCAGGACCAGCGCGGTGCCGCTCTCCTTTGCGAAGCGGATCAGCTCGAAGGCGCAGCCGCGCACCTGGCTGACCGTGCCGGGCGCGCCCTCGATCTGGTCCGAATGCATCGTCTGGATCGAATCGATCACCAGCAGGGTCGGCGGTTCCATGCCGCCCAAGGTGGTCAGGATGTCGCGCACCGAAGTGGCCGAAGCGAGTTGCACCGGCGCCTTGGCCAGCCCCATGCGCTCGGCCCGCATGCGTACCTGGCCTGCCGCCTCCTCGCCGCTGATGTAGACCACCGATCCGCCGCTGAGCGCGATCTTGCCCGCGGCCTGCATCAGCAGGGTGGACTTGCCGATGCCGGGATCGCCGCCCATCAGGATCGCCGAGCCCGGGACCAGGCCCCCACCCAGCGCGCGGTCGAGCTCGGCCAGGCCGGTGGTGCGGCGCTGCAGCTTCTCGTTCGGCGCGTCGAGCGGCTCGAAGCGGATCGCGCGGCCGCCCGAGGACAGGTCGTGCTTGGCCGAGAAGACCGTTGCGGGCGCGTCTTCGACGAGCGTGTTCCATTCGGCGCAGTCGGGGCATTGGCCCTGCCAGCGCTGGGAGACGGAGCCGCAAGCCTGGCAGACGTAACGACGTTTCGGTTTGGCCATGCGCGCGGCTTATCGGGAACGTATGGGGAACGCAAGGGGCGGACTTGGCAGTCCCCCTCGCCCGTGCCATCTCTCGTGCAAGAACGGGGAGGCCCATGCGCCAGAAGGAACTCCGCATCGCGCTCGTCTGCTATGGCGGCGTCAGCCTTGCGGTCTACATGCACGGCGTCACCAAGGAGCTGTGGAAAGTCGCGCGCGCCAGCCAGGCCTTCTGCGACGGCACGGGCCGGCTCTCTGGTGTCGAACACGTCTATCGGCGTTTGCTGCAGCACATGGAGGCGCAGCATGGCCTTCGCCTGCGCGTGATGAACGACGTCATCGCCGGGGCCAGTGCCGGTGGGCTCAACGGCGTGTTCCTTGCCCAGGCGATCCATTCGGGCCAGTCGCTCGAGCCGCTGACCCATCTCTGGCTCGAACGTGCGGACGTCGACGTGCTGCTCGATCCCGATGCGCGGCCCGGTTGGCGCTTCGCCAAGATGTGGGCGCTGCCGCTGGTCGGCTGGATGCTGCGGCGGCCGGGTAACGTCGTGTCCGAAAGCGTCGCCCCCGAGACGCGCGCCGAAGTGCGCGGCAAGCTGTCGCGCCTGATCCGCTCGCGCTGGTTCGAGCCGCCGTTCGGCGGGCTCGGTTTCGCGCGGCTGATCGCCGAGGCGCTCGAAGCGATGCAAGACAACGAGACCGGACCGCCGTTGCTCCCCGTCGGGCATCCGCTCGACCTCTTCGTCACCGCGACCGACTTCAAGGGGCACATGGAAGTGCTGCGGCTCAACAGTCCGCCGCTGGTGCAGGAGAGCGAGCATCGCCTGTCAATCGGCTTCCGCGCCGCGACTCCCGCACACCCCGGCGGCCAACTCGCGCCTGTGCCTGAACTGGTCTTCGCCGCGCGCGCGACGGCGAGCTTCCCCGGCGCCTTCCCCGCCCTGCAATTGTCCGAGATCGACAGCCTCGCCCGCGAGCGCGAGATCGGCTGGCCGACACGCGAGGCCTTCGTCGAGCGGATCATGCCCGAACATGCGCGCCGCGGCGTTGCCGATGGCGTGTCGCTGATCGACGGTTCGGTGCTGGTCAACGCACCTTTCGCCGATGCCATGGGCGTGCTGCGCGATCGTCCGGCGCAGCGCGAGGTCGATCGGCGCTTCGTCTACATCGATCCGCGGCCCGATCGCATCGGCGGGCTCGATCGCGGCGATCCCAAGCCGCCGGGCTGGTTCTCGGTGATCTTCGGCTCGCTTTCCTCGATCCCGCGCGAACAGCCGGTGCGCGACAACCTCGAGGAGATCGCACGGCAATCGAGCGAGCGCGCGCACCTGCGCTCGATCGTTTCGGCGCTGCGGCCCGAGGTCGAGGCGACGGTCGACAAGCTGTTCGGCCGCACCCTGTTCCTCGATCGGCCGACGGTGAAACGGTTGTCGAATTGGCGTGGCAAGGCGCAGCAGGCGGCCGCCGAGCAGGCGGGCTTCGCCTATCACGGCTATGCCCAGGTCAAGTTCGCTGGCGTGGTCGACATGCTGGCAGAGATCATCTGCGAGGCGGCGCGCGGGCTCTCGCTGCCCTCGCGCGAGCCGATTGCCAACCACCTGACCAGTTATCTCGCGGCGCACGGGCTCGATCGCATCTCTGATCTCAAGGGCGGCGCGACCAAGGAGGCGATCGCCTTCTTCAGTGATCACGACCTGCCGTTTCGCATCCGCCGACTGCGGCTGCTTGCGCGCCGGCTGACGCAGGACTGGGACGGAGAAGGCGGCGAAGTGGGCGAAGACGCGCGCGAGAAGGCGCGCGAGGCGGTCTACAACGCGCTGTCGCTCTATTTCGATCGCGAGAGTTCGAACTGTCTCGGTCCCGACTTCCCCAAGCTGGCCGAACGCGTGTTCCAGGATCCGGGGGCCGTGCTCGCGGGGATCGCCGAGAGCCGCCGCCTGGCCGAGACCGACCAACTCGTCGATGCGATGCTGGCCACGGCCATGGCCGACATGCCCGCGCCGCTGCGCCGCCGCATGTTGCTCGCCTATCTCGGCTATCCGTTCTACGACACGGTCACCCTGCCCCTGTTGCGCGGCGAAGGCCTGACCGAGTTCGATCCGGTCAAGGTCGATCGCATATCGCCCGACGACGCGCGTTCGATCCGTGCGGGTGGGACCCAGGCGACTCTGCGCGGGGTCGAGTTCTACAACTTCGGTGCCTTCTTCAGCCGTGCCTATCGCGAGAACGACTATCTGTGGGGGCGGCTCCACGGGGCCGAGCGGATGATCGACTTGATGGTCTCGTCACTGCCCGACAATGCGACCCTCTCGGCCGAGGAAATGCAGGCCTTCAAGCGCGAAGCCTTCCTCGCAATTCTCGACGAGGAGGAAGGCCGGCTCTGCGCCGATCCTGGGTTGGTGCGCGGGATACGCGCGGAAGTGATGGGAGGTTCGTGATGCCGGAATTCGTCGCGCGGTCGTCGCCCTGGCGGATGGTCTTGCTCGTGCTCGGTTCCGCGGTCTTCGTGGTGCTTGGCCTATGGATGATCGGTGCGTTTGGCGCGCAGCCTGAAACCGCGCGCTATCCGGCGTCGGTTGCTTCGGCGATCGGCTGGGCCTCTATCCTGTTTTTCGGGCTTTGCGGTTTGGTCGGGCTCAGGCGGCTGTTCGATACCGGTGAGGAGATGCGCATCGGCCCGACGGGCATCCGCTGGGTACGCTGGTCCGATCAGACGATCCCCTGGTCGCAGATAGAGCGCGTGAGCGAGTGGAGCTTTCGCGGCCAGCGCTCGATCATTCTGCATCTGCGCGAACCGGCGATGTTCCCCGGCAAGGGTATTTCCGGAATGCTGGCCAAGGCCAATCGCGGACTAACGGGTGGAGACGTGGCGCTGACGACTTCGGCGACCGATCGCAGCCATGACGAGGCCATGGCTGCGATCGCGCATTTCGCATCGAAATAACCCTGAGCAGATGCTCTTTCGGGGTTAGTCGGTCAGGTCGTTCCAGGCTTCCTTGATCCGGTCGAAAAAGCCCTTCGAACCTGGGCACTCGTCGCCGGTCTCGGTGGCCTGCAGTTCGCGCAGCAGTTCCTTCTGACGCGCCGAAAGCTTGGTCGGCGTTTCGACCGAGATCTCGACCACGAGGTCGCCGCGACCGCGGCCCTGGAGGACGGGCATGCCGACGCCGCGCTTGCGCAGCTGCTTGCCCGACTGGATGCCCGCGGGAATGGCGATCTGATGGCGCTCGCCGTCGAGCCCGGGAATCTCGATCTCGCCACCGAGCGCGGCGGTGGTGAAGGTGATCGGCACGCGCGTGATCAGGTTCGTGCCTTCGCGCTCGAACACCTTGTGACGCTTGACGTGCAGGAAGATGTAGAGGTCGCCCGGAGGTGCGCCGAACGGCCCCGCCTCGCCCTTGCCGGCGACGCGGATGCGCGTCCCCGAATCTACGCCCGGCGGCACGTTGACTTCGAGCGTCTGCGGCTTGTCGACGCGGCCCTCGCCACCGCACGAACGGCAGGGCTTCTCGATCACCTCGCCGCGGCCGTGGCAGGTCGGGCAGGTGCGCTCGACCATGAAGAAGCCTTGCTGCGAGCGGACCTTGCCATGGCCGCCGCACAGCGTGCAGCGACGCGTGCCGGTGCCCGGCTCGGCGCCCTGGCCGTCGCAGGGTTCGCAAACCTGCGAGACCTCGATTTCGATCTGCGCGGACTTGCCGTGGAACGCCTCGTCGAGGCTGATTTCCATGTCGTAACGCAGATCGGCACCGCGGCGCGCCTGCTGGCGTCCGCCGCCACCGAAGGCGCTGCCGAAAATAGACTCGAAGATGTCGCCGAAATCGCCGCCGAAGCCCTGACCGGCGCCAGCTCCGCCGCCACCGTTCTGGAAGGCCTCGTGGCCATAGCGATCATAGGCTGCGCGCTTTTGCGGATCCTTCAGGCAGTCATAGGCCTGGCTGATCGCCTTGAAGCGCGCTTCGGAATCGGCACAGCCGGGGTTCTTGTCCGGGTGCCACTTCATCGCAAGCTTGCGATAGGACGACTTGATAGTCGCGTCGTCCGCGGTCCGCTCGACTTCGAGCAGCTCGTAAAAATCAATCTCGGCTGACGCCATTACCCGACCCCGATCAAATTCCCGCCGCTTCCGCCGAAGCGAAAGCGACGGAAATTCGCTAGTTCGTTACCATCAAGCCTTGTTGTCGTCGACTTCCGAGAACTCGGCGTCCACCACATCGTCGTCACCCGCGGGGGCGTCGGCACCCGGAGAAGCGCCAGCAGCCTGGTCCTTCTCGTAGATCGCCTGACCCATCTTCATGGCCACTTCGGTCAGAGCCTGAGCCTTGGCGGTCATCTCGGCGGCATCGTTGCCTTCGAGCGCAGTCTTGGTCGCGGCGATCGCGGCTTCGACTTCGCCCTTGAGACCGGCGTCGATCTTGTCGCCGTGTTCAGCGATCTGCTGTTCGGTCGCGTGGACAAGGCTGTCGGCGTTGTTGCGCGCCTCGGCCGCCTCGCGCCGCTTCTTGTCCTCTTCGGCGAACTTCTCGGCGTCACGAACCATCTGGTCGATGTCGCTGTCCGAAAGGCCGCCCGAGGCCTGGATGCGGATCTGCTGCTCCTTGCCGGTGCCCTTGTCCTTGGCGCTGACGTTGACGATGCCGTTGGCGTCGATGTCGAAGGTGACCTCGATCTGCGGCACGCCGCGACGCGCCGGCGGGATGCCGACGAGGTCGAACTGGCCCAGGATCTTGTTGTCCTGCGCCATCTCGCGCTCGCCCTGGAACACGCGGATCGTCACCGCCTGCTGGTTGTCCTCGGCGGTCGAGTAGACCTGGCTCTTCTTGGTCGGGATCGTCGTGTTGCGGTCGATCATCTTGGTCATGATGCCGCCCAGCGTCTCGATGCCCAGCGACAGCGGGGTCACGTCGAGCAGCAGAACGTCCTTGACGTCGCCCTGGAGCACGCCCGCCTGGATCGCCGCGCCCATGGCGACGACTTCGTCGGGGTTCACGCCGGTGTGGGGTTCCTTGCCGAAGAACTCCTTCACGACTTCGCGGACCTTGGGCATGCGCGTCATGCCGCCGACGAGGACGACCTCGTCGATGTCACCGGTCTTCAGGCCGGCGTCGGCCAGCGCCTTGCGCATCGGCTCCTTGGTGCGCTCGATCAGGTCGGCGACCATCTTCTCGAGGTCCGAACGCGTGATCGTTTCGACCAGGTGCAGCGGCGTGGTGGCGCCGCCTTCCATGCGTGCGGTGATGAAGGGCAGATTGATCTCGGTCGAAGCCGTGCTCGACAGCTCGATCTTGGCCTTTTCCGCGGCTTCCTTCAGGCGCTGCAGGGCAAGCTTGTCGGTGCGGAGATCCATGTTCTCCTTGGCCTTGAACTTGTCCGCCAGCCATTCGACCAGCTTCGAGTCGAAGTCCTCGCCGCCCAGGAAGGTGTCGCCGTTCGTCGACTTCACCTCGAACACGCCGTCGCCGATCTCGAGGATCGAGACGTCGAAGGTGCCGCCGCCAAGGTCATAGACCGCGATGGTCTTGCCGTCGTTCTTCTCGAGGCCATAGGCCAGAGCGGCCGCGGTCGGCTCGTTGATGATGCGCAGCACTTCGAGGCCCGCGATCTGGCCGGCGTCCTTGGTCGCCTGGCGCTGCGCGTCGTTGAAGTAGGCCGGCACGGTGATGACCGCCTGGGTGACCGTCTCGCCGAGATACGATTCGGCGGTTTCCTTCATCTTCTGCAGGATGAAGGCCGAGATCTGCGACGGCGAATAGTCTTCGCCGCCGGCGTTGACCCAAGCGTCGCCGTTCTTGCCCTTGACGATCGTATAGGGGACGAGCTCAGTGTCCTTCTTGGTCACCGGATCGTCGAAGCGGCGGCCGATCAGGCGCTTCACCGCGAAAATCGTGTTGTCGCCGTTGGTCACGGCCTGGCGCTTGGCCGGCTGACCGATCAGGCGTTCGCCGTCCTTGGTGAAGGCGACGATCGAAGGCGTGGTGCGCGCGCCTTCCGCGTTTTCAATGACCTTGGGCTTGCCGCCGTCCATCACGGACACGCAGCTGTTGGTGGTGCCAAGGTCGATACCGATTACTTTAGCCATTCTTACCCCATTCCTCGCATCGTGTGTGACACCGCGCGGTGCGCATCCCCGAAGGCGAAGCGGCTCGGCGGCTCTCGACAAAGGTTCCACGCCGGGACGCGGGAACCGCCATCGTTGCTGCGCGATATAGGAGCGGTTTTTATTGGCACAAGAGCGTTGCGGCATTAGCGAGGCGGCGGCCCCGTTCTGTCTCGCCCGAAAGGATTCCGCCGATGAAATCGCCGCTTTTTCTCGCCCCGTTGGCGCTGCTCGCGTTGAGCGCATGCGGTGAGGCGAACAAGCCCGCGGCGCAGCCGAGCGACGCGGCGGCGATGCCCGATGCCAAGCCGGGCATCACGGTTGCGGATGGCATGCTGTCGCTGCCGGTGGTGAAAGGGCGCCCGGGTGCGGCCTATTTTGCGGTGACCAACGGCAGCGCCGCCGCGGTCACGCTCGCGGCCGTGACCATCGACGGTGCCGCCAAGGCCGAGATGCACGAGACCAAGGGTGGCACGATGGCGCCACTCGGCATGATCGAACTCAAGCCGGGCGAATCGGTAAGGTTCGAGCGCGGTGGCAAGCATGTGATGGTGTTCGACCTCGCCGAGACGGTGAAGGCCGGCGGCACCGCCGAGATGACCCTGACCTTCGCCGGCGGCGACAAGGTTTCGGTACCGCTCAAGGTCGAGAGCATGTCGGGTGCGATGGATATGGAAGGCCACGGCAACTGAGCGCAGCCGCCTGCCCTGTCGGCGGCGAGCGTAGCCTGACCGCGGGTGAACGCGCGCTGGTGCGTTCGATCTTCGGCACGGCGGTCGATTGCGATCCGGTGCGAATCCGGCGCCGGCGCTGGCATCCGCTGCAACCGCGCACCGTGACGATGGCGCCTTGCGGCCACATCCATTTCCCGCCGGCTTCGCCGTTCTACTGTGACGACTTCGCCCAGGCCGGGCTCGATCGGCAGGGCCTGTTCATCCACGAGATGACGCACGTCTGGCAATCGCAGCGGCACGGCAGGCTCTACCTACCGCTCGCGCGCCATCCGTTGTGCCGCTACGATTACAGCCTCAAACCGGGCTGGCCGCTGACGCGCTACGGCATCGAGCAACAGGCGGAGATCGTCCGCCATGCCTTCCTGCTGCGCCGCGGCGTGAAAATGGCCGGGGTTTCGGACCCGGCCATCTACGATGCTCTTGTGGATTTCCCCGGCGCGGGCTGATGCCGTCACATCGCGCCCGCACCGGAGCGCATCAGCAACGGCGATCCCAGTAGCGGTCGCCATTGCGGTCACGGCGATAGCAGCCGCGGTCGTTCTTCGAGGCGGTAGAGCCGGCCACCGCACCAGCGGCAGCACCGATTGCAGCGCCCGCGCCGACGTCACCCGCCAGCGCACCGACACCAGCGCCGAGCGCGCCGCCCGCGAGGGCGCCTTCACCGGCATAGTTCGAAGCACAGCCACCGAGCGCAAGCGCGCCGGCGGCCATGACGGGAAGGATGAGGGAACGCATGATAAGTCTCCGATTGCCTAACGCTGTACGAGGCAAACGGCTGATTTATCCGCGAGTTCCGTAACGTTTTGTACTTAGCCGCTGGCGACGGGCGGCCCAGCCGACGTTTCGCCGGCCGGGCCCTGCCCCGCGTGGCTCAATCAGGCTTCTTCGCCACGGCGACCATCGCCGGGCGCAGGAGGCGGTCCTTGATCATGTAGCCGGCCTGCAGTTCCTGCACGACGGTGCCGGGTTCGGCGTCGGCGGAGGGCACTTCGAGCATGGCCTGGTGCTGGTTGGGATCGAGCGGCAGGCCCTTGGCGGCGATGCGGCTGATGCCGTGCAGGCCGAAGACCTTGTCGATCTCGCGCGCAGTGGCCTCGATGCCCGCGACGAGGCCCTTGAGCTTGTCGTCCTCGCGCAGGTCGGCCGGAACCGACTCGAGCGCGCGCGACAGGTTGTCGGCGACCGACAGGATGTCGCGCGCGAAGCCGGTCGCGGCATAGGCGCGGGTGTCGGCGATGTCCTTCTCGAGCCGGCGGCGCACGTTCTGCGTCTCGGCGCGCGCATAGAGCACTTCCTGCTTCTGCGCTTCGAGCTGGTCCTGCAAATCCTTGAGTTCGCCGCCGAGCGAGGCGCCGCCAAGCAGTTCCTCGGGCACGCCCTTCAATTCCTCGGCCACCGCCGCATCGTCCTGCTGCGTCTTGTCTTCGTTCATTATACTGTAGTTCCGCTATCCGATAAGCTTGCCCAGGCTCTGGGCGGTGAAGTCCACCATGGGGACCACGCGCGCATAATTCAACCGCGTGGGTCCGATAACCCCCACCACGCCGATGACCCGTCCATCGCGGTCGCGATAGGGCGATGCGATCACCGAGGACCCCGAAAGCGCGAAGAGCCGGTTCTCCGAACCGATGAAGATTCGCGTCGAATCGGCCTCGCGCGCAAGGTCGAGCATCTCGGCGACCGACTGCTTGTTCTCGAGATCGTCGAGCAGCAGGCGTACCCTTTCGAGGTCGCTGAGCATGGCCTCGTCGAGCAGGTTGGCTTGGCCGCGGACGATCAGCACCGGGCGACGTGCAGCATCCTCGCTCCATACCGCGAGCCCACGTTCGACGAGGTCGCGGCTCGCGGCGTCGAGTGCCGAGCGGCCCGACGCGATCTCCGCGCGCATCGCCTGCGCGGCCTGGGCCAGCGTCCGTCCGCCGAGCCGCGCGGTGACGTAGTTCGACACCTGCTCGAGCGCGCCGGGCGGTACGGGTGCCGGCAGCGGCACGACGCGGTTTTCGATTCCACCATCCTCGCCCACGAGCACGGCCAGCGCACGATCGGCGCCGAGCGGAACGAGGCTGAACTGCGCGAGTTGCGGTTCACGCCGCGGCACCATGACGACGCCGGCGCAGGCCGACAGGTCGGACAGCACCGCGCTGGTCGCGGCGAGCGCGTGCTCGATCGGGCCAGGCTCTTTCATCCGCCGCTCGATCGCCGCGCGTTCGTCGGCGGTGGGCTCGGCCGCCTGCATCATGCCGTCGACGAAGAGGCGCAGTCCAACCTCGGTGGGCATGCGCCCCGCGCTGGTATGCGGCGCGGCGAGCAGGCCGAGTTGTTCGAGATCGGCCAGGACCGAGCGTATCGATGCCGGCGAGAGATTGAGCCCGCCGGCTCCGGCCAGGGTCTTCGATCCCACGGGCATTCCCGAGGACAGATAGCCTTCGACCGCCAGGCGAAAGATCTCGCGGGCGCGGTCGGTCAGTTCGGAGATCGGGAGCGTGGGCATGGTCTCAACGCGGTCCTGCAGGATCCACCATGTAGGGCGTCGCCTCGATCTTCGCCAAATTCTCGACGTTGTCGTTCGCCAAGGTGAGCAATTCCTGCGCGGCGTCGCCCGCTTCCGAGCGGCAGCCCGCGTCGAAAGCATAGGTCTGCCTGGCTCCTGGGAAATCCCAGGTGATCGAGCCGTAAGGCAGGTCGAAGATTTCCTTCTTGCAAGCAATACCCTCGCGGGTGGCCAGGCGCGCATCCTCGACGTTCCGTGTGAAGGTGCGCAGGGCGTCGCCCTCCAGCCGCAGCCGGTACTTGCTGATTGCGCCGGCATCCTTCTGTTGGCGGGCGCCGCGCCAGATCTCGCCGCTACCGTCGGGATTGACCTGCCAGCGCACTAGCAGACGGCCCCAGCTGCGCACCTCGTAGCTGACCGGCCCGGCCAGCACGGCGGCACTTGCCGGCGCGGCGGGATTCGTCGGTGCCGCCGCGCTGGCCGCGCAGGCGGACAGCGGCAGGATCATCAGCAACGACAGCAGGCGTGCATGCAACGGTCTTCTCCACGGATTGCCACTGTCATGGCTAGGGGATAGGGCGCCGCCAACTCAAGTGAAAGGATTCCCATGCGACCCTCCGGCCGCGCGCCTGACGAAATGCGCGCCCTGTCTTTCGAGACCAACTTCACGATTCACGCCGAGGGTTCGGTGCTGGTCTCGTTCGGCAACACCCGTGTGCTCGTCACCGCCTCGGTCGAAGAGAAGGTGCCGCCCTTCATGCGCGGCAAGGGCGAAGGATGGGTCACGGCCGAATATTCGATGCTGCCTCGCGCCACCCACACCCGCGGCAGCCGCGAGGCGGCCAAGGGTAAGCAGTCGGGTCGCACGCAGGAAATCCAGCGCCTGATCGGCCGCGCGCTGCGCTCGGTGGTCGACTTCAAGAAGCTCGGCGAGCGCCAGGTCGTGCTCGACTGCGACGTGATCCAGGCTGACGGCGGCACGCGCACCGCGGCGATCTCGGGCGCCTGGGTGGCGCTGCGCATCGCGATCGACAAGCTGATGGCCGCCGGCCTCGTCAAGGAAGACCCGCTGACCCGCAAGGTCGCCGCGGTCTCCTGCGGTATCTGCGAGGGCGTGCCCGTGCTCGACCTCGACTACGTCGAGGACAGCTCGGCCGATGCCGACGCCAACTTCGTGCTGATCGAGGGCGGCCACATCGCAGAGGTCCAGGCAACGGCGGAAGGCGCGACCTACGACGAGGAAAGCCTGCTGCGCCTGCTGCGCCTCGCGCGCATCGGCTGCGACCGCATCATGGCGGCTCAGGCGGAGGCCGTCGCCAAGTGACCCGTCGGCTCGGCTCCGAGACGCTCGTCATCGCCACGCACAATGCGGGGAAGCTCAAGGAGATCTCCGCGCTGCTCGCCCCGCATGGCGTGCAGTGCGTATCGGCGGGCGCGCTCGGGCTGGCCGAGCCGGTCGAGGACGGCACGACCTTTGTCGAAAACGCACTGATCAAGGCGCGCGCTGCGGCGCAGGCTTCGGGGCTGCCCGCCCTCGCTGACGATAGCGGCATGAGCGTGGCGGCTCTGGGCGGACGGCCCGGCGTCTACACCGCCGACTGGGCCGAGCGGCAGAGCTTCGAAGGCGAGCCCGGCCGCGACTGGTACATGGCGATGGGCAAGGTCGAAGGTCTGCTTTGCGAACAGGGCTCTGAGGTCGACCGCTCGTGCTGGTTTTCCTGCGTGCTCGCGATCGCCTGGCCCGATGGCGAGACCGCGGTCTACCAGGGCCGCGTCGACGGCACCTATTCGTGGCCGCCGCGCGGGACCATGGGCTTCGGCTACGATCCGGTCTTCGTGCCCCAGGGCGACACGCGCAGCTTCGCCGAGCTCGATCCCGAGGAAAAGCACAAGATCAGCCACCGGGCGGATGCTTTCGCCAAGCTGGTGGCGGCGCAGTTCGGCGGCTGAGAGACAGGTAGTTACCTGCAACCGCACTCCTTAACGTCATCCCCGCGAAAGCGGGGATCCATCTCCTACCGTAGCAGCAAACACGGCCGCAGTGCGGAACGCAACCTCTGGTGGTGGATCCCCGCTTTCGCGGGGATGACGGGGTGTGGGGGAAGAGAGGCTACCCGGACCTCACCCCACGCTCTGCCCATAGACATTCCCCGCCGGCCAGTAGCGGCAGACCATGACCTCATCCCGCCCGCCGCGGACGACGGCGCAGCCGACTTCCTGCGTTTCGGGCCAGATGATCTGGGTATAGTGGCCGACGTCGGCCCAGTTGCCCGTGCGCGAGACGTTAGGGAAGCGGCCGGGGCGGAAGGCGCGGCGTTCGGAGAGGAACGAGCCGACCATCTGCTCGGGGCTGTAGCCGTTGGCCGTGCCCATCCACAGGTTCTCGCCATCGTCGCCGTTCGAATGCTCGAAGGCGCCGCGGCGCGCGAGCGAAGAGGCCCATTGCTGCGCCTGGGCCGAGAGGCGCGCGTTCCAGCGCAGCGGTCGCAGGCCCATGCGCGCGCGCTCGCCATTGTGGGTGTTCAGTACGCGCGCGGCGAAATCGGTCGCCGGAGCGGCGGAGTAGCGCGAGGCGTAGCCCGCATAGCGCGGCGCGTAATCTGCGGCTTCGCCAGCGGAGACGGTTGATGGTACGAGAGTGGCGGTCAGCGCGGCACCGGCGGCGGCGAGGACCAGGGCATTGAGCAGGCGTTTCATGCCGCTGATTTTGGCGAAGCGGGGTAAAGCCCGGTTCAAGTTCGAGGTTTAACGAGTTTTAACCCCATGGCGCGCGCGCTCTACATCCACTGGCCCTTCTGCTTGGCGAAGTGTCCTTATTGCGATTTCAACAGCCATGTCCGCGACCGGGTCGACGTGGCCCTGTGGGAGCGCGGGCTGCTCGCCGACATGGCGCGCGAGGCCGAGATCGCTAGTGGTGAAAGGCTCGCTTCGATCTTCTTCGGCGGCGGCACGCCATCGCTGATGCCGCCTGCGCTGGTCGAGCGGCTGCTCGCCGAGGCCGAGCGGCTCTGGGGCTTTGCCGAGGGGATAGAGATCACGCTGGAGGGCAATCCCTCTTCGGTCGAAGCGGCGAACTATGCGACTCTCGCGCAGGTCGGGATCAATCGCGTATCGCTCGGGCTGCAGGCGCTCGACGACGAGACCCTGCGGTTTCTCGGCCGGTTGCACGATGCCAGGGAAGGTCTCGCCGCGCTCGACGTTGCGCAGAAGCATTTCGATCGCGTCAGCTTCGATCTGATCTATGCGCGGCCCGGACAGTCGCCCGACATGTGGCAGGCCGAGCTGGCGCGTGCACTGTCGTTCGGCACCGGCCATCTCTCGCTCTACCAGCTGACGATCGAGCCGGGCACGCGCTTCGCGACCCTGGTGCGCGAGGGCAAGTTCGATCCGCTCGACGACGATGCCGCGGCAGACCTGTTCGAATTGACCCGCGCCATGACCGAAGCGGCCGGCCTGCCCGCTTACGAGATCAGCAACCACGCCCGCCCCGGCGAGGAGAGCCGGCACAATCTCACCTATTGGCGCTACGAGGACTATTGCGGGATCGGCCCCGGCGCCCATGGGCGGCGTGCGAATCGCGCGACGGTGCGCCACAAGAAGCCCGAGAACTGGCTCGCCGCGATCGAGCGTCAGAGCGACGGGATCGCCGAGGCGCGCGAACTCGGCGTGCACGAGCAGGCGAGCGAAGCCATGCTGATGGGGCTGCGGCTGGCCGAGGGCGTCGATCTCGCGGCCAAGGCTCGGCGGTTCGAGCTGCGCGAGGATCAGCTCTGCGATCCCGCCAAGCTCGACTTCTACACCGGCCAGGGTCTCGCCTGGCGCGAGGGGACGCGCGTGGGCGTGACGCCGCAGGGCATGCCGCTACTCGATGCACTGCTCGGTGAACTGGTCCCTGCGGACCTGGTCGAGGCATGAATCTGACCCATGCCGACATCCTAGAGGCCTGGGGTACACACCTCGCACAGGGCCGCCGGCGTTCGCCGCATACGGTGCGCGCCTATGTCGCGACGGCGGCACGGCTGCTCGACGAACACCCGGTGACCGATTGGCCCACGCTCGCGCGGTTCGATACCGCGGTGCTGCGCGAACAGCTGGCTTCGCGGCGCGCCGACGGCCTATCCAACGTCTCGGCCGCGCGCGAGCTTTCGGCGCTCAAGGGCTTCCTCGCTTTTGCGCGCAGCCAGGCCGGCGAGATCGATGCCAGTCTGCCGCGCATGCGCGGGCCGCGGATCAAGAAGGGTCTGCCACGTCCCATCACCCCCGACGAGGCGGTAAACCTCGCGGTCGCGGTCGACGAGGATGCCGCCGAGCCCTGGATCGGCGCGCGTGATCGCGCCGTGCTGCTGCTGCTCTATGGTGCGGGCCTGCGTATCGCCGAAGCGCTGTCGCTCAAGGGCAGCGCGCTGCCGCTGGGCGAGGTGCTCCAGGTCACCGGCAAGGGCGGCAAGCAGCGGGTCGTGCCGATCCTGCCGATCGTGCGCGACGGCGTCGCCGACTATGTCGCCAAGTCACCCTGGGGCGCGCCGCGCGACGAGCCGCTGTTCCGCGGCGCCAAGGGCGGGCCGCTATCGCAGGGCATGGTGCAGAAGGCCGTGGCCCGCGCGCGCGTCTCGCTCGGTCTGCCGCCGACCGCGACACCGCACGCCTTGCGCCATTCCTTCGCGACGCATCTGCTCGGCGCCGGTGCCGACCTGCGCTCGCTGCAGGAACTGCTGGGGCATGCCAGCCTGGGTTCGACGCAGATCTACACCAAGGTCGATGCGGCCGTGCTACTCGACGTCTACCGCAACGCGCACCCGCGCGAGCAGGCCTAGCGTCGAACGGCGTTGAACGTCCCGCTGCGCCCGGCAGCGCGCATGGTTCCGGTGATGCGATTGCCCGCAACGCGGCCCGCGAAGCTCAAGGTCACGCTCATGATCGCGACCTTGGTCTTGAAGCTCCAGGCGACCTGATCGCCAGTCGCCGAAAGGCTGGCCAGCGGGTGCGTCTTCTTGCTGTCGGTATCGGTGCAGGTGCCGGCATTGCCGTTGAACTGACAGTCGAGCACGAAGGTCCGCCCGGCGATCGCGCCGTTTACCCGCCAGGCGCCGTTGGCTTCGGCCTGGGCCGAAGAGGCCGAGAGAGCCAGCGCCACCGCGCCGAGCCTGGTCCAGAGCCGCATAGACGATACCTCCCGTGGTTATGATCCACGATGTATCGCAGTGACGGGGAAAGTAAAGGCGGGCTAGCTGCGCGGCTTCCAGGTGACGACGCGCCAGGCATAGGCGACCAGAGCGACGATCACCGAACCGATGATCAGCGCGTTGAGCCAGACCTCTGCCTCCGCGAGATAGCGTGAGAGCCAGCGGCCGCCCTGGATCAGCCCGGCGTTCCACACCGCCGCACCGACGAAGGTGAAGGCCAGGAACTTGCCGTGCTTCATGTGCGCGAGGCCTGCGGGCAGCGAGATCATCGTGCGCAGGAACGGCGAGAAGCGCATGGCGAAGACGACCCACTGGCCGTGGCTGCGGAAGAACCGGCTAGCCCGTTCGATGTCTTCCCATTCGAGCGTCAGCCAGCGGCCCCAGCGATCAACCAGCGGCTGGAGCCGCCGGTAGCCGAACCTGTCGCCGACGAGGAACCAGACGTAGTTGCCCAGGGTCGAACCGACCGTGCCGATGAACAGCAGCGGCCAGAACTCCATCGATCCGCGCGCGACGGCGATGCCGCCGAGCCCCATGATCACCTCCGACGGAATCGGCGGGAACACGTTCTCGATGAACATCAGGAAGGCGATGCCCCAATAGCCGCCCTGCTCGATCAGCCGGAGAATCCATTCGGTCATGTAACGGTCAACGTCCGGCGGCGGGGTGGGTTCGCATCAGCCCTGCAGCATTGCGGCGTGGCGTGTCTCGATCGCGTCCCAGATCATGCCGGCGACGTCCGAGCCGTTGAACCGGTCGATCGCGACGATGCCCGTCGGCGAAGTGACGTTGATCTCGGTCAGGTACTTGCCGCCGATCACGTCGATGCCGACGAAGACCAGGCCCTTCTCCTTGAGTACGGGACCGAGCGCGGCGCAGATCTCTTCCTCGCGTGCGGTCAGGGTCGTCGCCTCGGCATAGCCGCCGACCGCGAGGTTCGAGCGGAACTCGCCCTGCCCCGGCTTGCGGTTGATCGCGCCGGCGACCACGCCGTCGACCAGGACGATGCGCTTGTCGCCTTCGGACACTTCGGGGAGAAACGGCTGGACCATGAACGGCTCGGGCCAGACCGTGCCGAACAGCTCGGTCAGCGCGCCGAGGTTGCTGCCGTCGGCGGGCACGCGGAACACGGCCTTGCCGCCATTGCCGTGGAGCGGCTTGACCACGAGATCGCCCGGATGCTTGGCGTGGAAGATCTTCACGTCCTCGATCCGCCGCGCGACGAGCGTGGGCGGCATGAATTCGGCGAAATCGAGCACCATGACCTTCTCGGGCGCATTGCGCACCGAAACCGGATCGTTGACCACCAGGGTGCGGCCCGCGAGCCGTTCGAGCAGGTGGGTGCCGGTGATGTAGCCGAGGTCGAACGGCGGATCCTGGCGCATCAGCACGACGTCGATGTCGTCGGCCAGGTCGATCAGCTGGTATTCGCCGCGCTGGAAGTGATCGCCGGCGACGCGTTGCACCGTCACCGGCGCAGCCCAGGCGGTCAGCCTGTTGCCGTCGGTGTCGTAGGCCAGGGTTCGCACGTCGTAGTGCCATAGCGGATAGCCGCGTTCCTGCGCCGCCAGCATCAGGTGGAAGCTCGAGTCGCCGGCGATGTTGATCGTCTCCAGCGGGTCCATCTGGACCGCCACGCGCAGGGTCATCGAATATCCTTTTCTAACGGTTCGGAGGGGCTAGCCCATCCAGGCGTTGACGATGTGGCGCGGGAAGCGGCCTGGCGCAAGGAGCAGCACGTCGATCCGCATGTCGTCGCCACCGCGAACGTAGCGCGGGGCGATCGCCTCGGCCGCGGCGGCGACGCGGCGCAGGCGGTAGTGATCTATCGCGCGGTCGAGTTCGACGGCGGTGCTGCGCCATTTGACTTCGACGAAGGCGACCACGCAGCCGCGTCGCGCCACCAAGTCCACTTCGCCGCGCGGCGTCTTCACGCGGCGCGCGAGGATCCGCCAGCCCTTGAGGCGGAGATACCAGGCCGCGAGCACTTCGCTCCGCCGGCCCCGGCGCTCCGCCTCTGCTCGCTTCATTTGAGCTCCAGCGCGCGGGCGTAGAGTGCCTTGCGATCGAGCCCCGTGGCCTTGGCGACGTTGCCCGCGGCCTTCGAAGCCTTCTCGGTCGCGAGCTCGGCGCGCAGCAGGGCGTCGACGTCGATCTCTTCGGGCGAGACCGGCACGGGCGGGCCGACCAGCAGCACGATCTCGCCCTTGGGCGGATGCGCGGCATAGTGCGCGATCAGCTCGGCAGGGTTGCCACTGCGGCATTCCTCGAACTTCTTGGTCAGCTCGCGCGCGACCGCGACTTCGCGGCCCGGCAGCACCGCGTCGATCGCCTGCAGCGAATCCTCGAGCCGCGGCGCGGTGTCGTAGAAAGCCAGGGTGGCGGGCACCGCCGCCAACTCGGTCAGCACGTCGCGGCGTGCCTTGTCCTTGTTCGGCAGGAAGCCGGCGAAGAGGAAGCGGTCGCTGGGCAGGCCCGACAGGGTCAGCGCGACGATCACCGCGCTCGGCCCCGGCAGACTGGTCACGGCGATGCCACGCTCGCGCGCGGTCCGCACCAGGCGATAGCCGGGATCGGAGATCAGCGGCGTGCCGGCATCACTGACCAGCGCGACGGGTTCTTCGGCCAGCAGCGCCAGCAGCCGCTCGCGATCGGCCTCGCTGGCGTGATCGTCGTAGCGGATCATCTTCTTCTTGATACCGAGGTGATTCAGCAGCTTGCCGGTCACCCGCGTATCCTCACAGGCTATCGCAGCTACGCCTCGGAGTATCTCCGTGCCCCGGAGCGTTACGTCGCCGAGATTGCCAATCGGCGTCGCGACAATATAGAGACCGGGCAACAGCGGATGTTCCATCGGGCCCTCATGGAGCATGCGAGCGGGGAGCGGCAAGCAATGTTGAGTAGCGCAACGAACCGGCGCCGGTTCATCACCCTGGCGGCGCCTGCGCTTGGAGCCGTGCTGCTAGCGGGCTGTAAGGTCATACCGAAAGGCCCCGTCGATACGCCGCCGCCGCCCGAGCAGGGACCCAGCTCTAGCCTGCCGACCGATTCGGCGCGTCATCGCGTCGCGCTGCTCGTGCCGCTCGCCGGGCCGAACGGTGCCGTCGGCCAGTCGATCGCCAATGCCGCGACGATGGCGCTACTCGATACCAATGCGCAGAACCTGCGCATCACCACCTACGACACCTCGGCCGGGGTGGCGAGCGTGACCGCCCAGGCCGTCGCCGACGGCAACAAGCTGATTCTCGGTCCGCTGCTGTCGGACGACATTCCCGCCGTCGCCGCCACCGCGCGCGCCGCGCGCATTCCCGTGATCTCGTTCTCCAACGACGAGGGCGCGGCGGGCCGCGACGTCTTCATCATGGGCAGCGTGCCCAGCGCTTCGATCGCGCGCACCGTCGAATTCGCGAAAGGCCGCGGGGTCAACCGCTTCGCCGCGCTCGTGCCCAGCGGCGAATACGGCGAGCGTGCCTCGGCCGCGCTGTTCGCTTCGGTTCGCGCCGCCGGCGGTGCCGTCGCCGCGACCGAGAGCTACGATCGCTCGAACACTTCGGTGGTCAGCGCCGCGCGCCGGCTCAAGACCAAGGGGGGCTACGATGCCGTCCTGATCGCCGATGGCGGCCGCTTCGCCGTCCAGGCGGCGGGCCAGCTCAAGACTGCCAGCGCCGCGACGCCGCGCCTGCTCGGCACCGATCTGTGGAGCGGCGAGACCGTGGTCGCGACAACTCCGGCCCTGCGCGGGGCGTGGTTCGCGTCGGTATCCGACGGGCGCTTCCGCCAGTTCTCGGCCAGCTATAAGACGCGGTTCGGCGCCGCGCCTTATCGCATCGCCACGCTCGGCTACGACGCCGTGCTGCTGACCCTGCGCATCGCGCGCGACTGGCGGACGGGCAGCCCCTTCCCGATGACGCGCCTGACCGACAGCGGCGGCTTCATCGGCCTCGATGGCGCCTTCCGCTTCCGCCCCAGCGGCGTGGTCGAACGCGCGCTCGAAGTGCGCGAGGTCCAGGCTGCCGGTGTCGTGCCCGTGAGTCCCGCCCCGGCGCGCTTCGGGGAGTAAGCATTCCAGGTCCTCCCCCATCGGGGGAGGTGGCAGCCCGCAGGGCTGACGGAGGGGGAGCGCGGCCGGCCGCGAACCTCTCGCTTGCCCGCATCCCCTCCACCACCCGCTGCGCGGGCGGTCCCCCTCCCCCGGAAGGGGAGGATCGGGCGCCAAGACGCTGACGATAACCTATGCCTCCGTCTTGCGCCCGGAATCGCGCGTGTTCTATAGGCGTTCGCATGTCCGACGACCTGTTCGAAAAGCTGCCCGCCGCCGTCGGCGGTGAGACCTACGACGGCTCCGCGATCGAAGTGCTCGAGGGGCTCGAGCCCGTCCGCCGCCGCCCCGGCATGTACATCGGCGGTACCGACGAACGCGCGCTGCACCACCTCGCCGCCGAAGTGCTCGACAACGCGATGGACGAGGCCGTCGCCGGCCACGCCAACCGCATCGAATTCGTGCTCGAGGAAGCCGAGGGCGCGGCCGGACGGCTGACGATCATCGACAACGGCCGCGGCATCCCGGTCGACGAACATCCCAAGTTCCCGGGCAAGTCGGCGCTCGAGGTGATCCTCACCACCCTGCACTCGGGCGGCAAGTTCTCGGGCAAGGCCTATGCCACCTCGGGCGGCCTCCACGGCGTCGGCGTCTCGGTGGTCAACGCGCTGTCGGTCAACACGCGGATCGAGGTCGCGCGCAACAAGGAGCTGTTCGCGCAGGAATTTTCGCGCGGCCTGCCGACCGGCCCGCTGCAGAAGCTGGGCGGCACGCCCAACCGCCGCGGCACGTCGGTGGCCTTTACCCCCGATCCCGAGATTTTCGGCGAGGACGCGAAGTTCAAGCCGGCGCGGCTGTTCAAGCTCGTCCGCTCGAAGGCCTATCTGTTCGCCGGGGTCGAGATCCGCTGGAAATGCGCGCCCTCGCTCGCCAGCGACGACGTGCCGGCCGAAGCCGTGTTCCAGTTCCCCGGCGGCCTCGCCGATCACCTGACCGAGCAGGTCGGCGAGCGCGAATGCGTGACCGCCAAGTTCTTCTCGGGCAGCCAGGACTTTGCGCCGAACGACAAGGGCGAGGAACAAGGCCGCGTCGAATGGGCGATCGCCTGGCCGCTGTGGTCCGACGGCTCCTATTCCTGGTACTGCAACACGATCCCGACCCCCGACGGCGGCACCCACGAACAGGGCCTGCGCGCCGCTCTGACCAAGGGTATCCGCGCTTTCGGCGATCTGATCGGCCAGAAGAAGGCCAAGGACATTGCCCCCGAGGACGTCGTCACGGGCAGCGAGATCATGCTCTCGGTCTTCATCCGCGACCCGCAGTTCCAGAGCCAGACCAAGGACCGCCTGACCTCGCCCGAGGCCGCGCGCCTGGTCGAGAACGCGGTGCGCGATCACTTCGACCATTTCCTCTCGGACAATCTCGATCGCGGCAAGGCACTGCTCGGCCACGTCATGGAGCGCATGGACGAGCGCCTGCGCCGCAAGGCGGAGCGCGACGTCAAGCGCAAGACCGCGACCAATGCCAAGAAGCTGCGCCTGCCGGGCAAGCTGACCGACTGCTCGGGCGAGACCGACGCCGAGACCGAGCTGTTCATCGTCGAGGGTGACTCGGCCGGCGGCTCGGCCAAGCAGGCGCGCGACCGCAAGACCCAGGCGATCCTGCCGATCCGCGGCAAGATCCTCAACGTCGCCAGCGCCACGGCCGACAAGATCCGCGCCAACAGCGAGATCGCCGACCTGCTGCTCGCGCTCGGCTGCGGCAGTCGCAAGGACTGCAACCCCGACCTGCTGCGCTACGACCGCATCGTCATCATGACCGACGCCGACGTCGACGGAGCGCATATCGCCACCCTGCTGATGACCTTCTTCTTCCAGGAGATGCCCGAGGTCGTCCGCCGCGGGCACCTCTATCTCGCGCAACCGCCGCTCTATCGCCTGACCGCGGGCTCGACCTCGGCCTATGCCCGCGACGACGCGCACCGCGCCGAGCTCGAGGCGTCGAAGCTGTTCAAGGGCAAGAAGGTCGAAGTCTCGCGCTTCAAGGGCCTCGGCGAGATGAACCCGCAGCAGCTCCGCGAGACGACGATGAGCCCGGCGAGCCGCGGCCTGATCCGCATCACCCTGCCCCCCGAATACGAGGACCGCGCACAGGTGAAGGACCTCGTCGACCGCCTGATGGGCCGCAATCCCGAGCACCGCTTCCAGTTCATCCAGAACCGCGCGAGCGAGATCGATCCCGAGTTGATCGACGCCTGAGGCTCCGGCCGAGAGGGAGATTCCGATGCGCCTGCTGATCGCCGCTGCGCTTGCCATGATCGGAACCGCTGCTCAGGCGCAGATGCCCGAGCAGCGTGTCGCCGACATCCTCGCCACGCTCCAGGCCAAGACGGATCCGGTCGCGGTCTTCGCGCCGCCTTTCGTCGCCGCTGTGCCACCCGCGCAGCTCGCCGTACTGGTCGCACAACTGGAGCGTGAGAACGGCCGCTTGCTCGGCACGGAGGACTTCCGCTCGGAAAGCCCGACGCGGGGGCAGTTCAACCTGCGGTTCGAGCGCGCGACGGCCGTGGCGATCTTTTCGATCGAGGCTGCCGCGCCCTACCGCGTGACGGGCCTGCGCATCGGCGCGGTATCGCCTCTGGGCGATAGCGCCGCGCGCATCGCCGCGGACTTTGCTGCCCTGCCCGGGCGCAGCGGCTTTGTCGTGCAACGGCTTGGCCAGACCGCGCCGATCGCGGCTTCCAACGCCGACGCGCAATTCGCCGTTGGTTCAACCTTCAAGCTCTGGGTCCTCGACGCCCTTGTCGAGGAGATCGCCGCGGGTCGGCATCGCTGGGACGAAGTCGTCCGGCTGAATGCGCGCAGCCTGCCGAGCGGGATCACTCAGGACTGGCCGCCCGACGCGCCGGTCACGGTGGAGACGCTCACCACGCTGATGATTTCGATGAGCGACAATACGGCCACCGATACGCTGATCCGGCTGATCGGGCGCGAACGCGTGGCCGCGCGGGTACGCGCCAGCGGCCACGCTGATCCGTCGCGCATGCTGCCGCTGCTCACCACCGCGGAGGCCTTCGCGCTCAAGTTCTCGCCGGCCTCCCGCGAAGCCTATGCCCGCGCCGACGATGCGGGCCAGGCGCGCATCCTCGCCTCGCTCGATACCGACAGGCTGCTGGCCACGGCTGACCTGACCGCGCTCGACGGCTTGCCCACCGCGATAGACTCGATCGAATGGTTCGCTTCGCCCGAAGACGTCGCGCGCGTGCTCGATGGCCTGCGCCGACGTCGCGATCCGCGCGTGCTGCAGATTCTCGGCGTCGCGCCGACCATGGCCAAGGACCTGCGCGAGCGTTTCGCCTATGTCGGTTACAAGGGCGGCTCGGAAGCCGGCGTGGTCTCGCTGTCCTGGCTCGTGCAGCGCAAGTCGGGCGACTGGATCGTCGTCGCGGCAAGCTGGAACGATCCGGCCGCGGCCGTCGATACTCAGCGACTGGCCGGATTGGCCGAAAGGCTGCTGAGGCTCGCCGCATCGGCGGATTGAAGCCGGCAGCCCCTCCCATTTCCGCGCTTGACCTTGCTGCGCCGCACAACCTAACCCGGCTGAGCAACCGAATTCGACAGGATACCGAAATGCAGCGTTTCGAAGGCACCAGCTCCTATGTCGCCACCGACGACCTCAAGGTCGCGGTCAATGCCGCGGTGACGCTGCGCCGCCCGCTGCTGGTCAAGGGCGAGCCGGGCACGGGCAAGACCGTGCTGGCGATCGAGATCGCCAAGGCCGCCAACGCGCCGCTGATCGAATGGAACGTCAAGTCGACCACCAAGGCGCAGCAGGGCCTCTACGAATACGATGCGGTCGCCCGCCTGCGCGACGGCCAACTCGGCGACGAGCGCGTCCACGACATCAAGAACTACATCAAGAAGGGCAAGCTGTGGGAGGCCTTCACCTCGCCCCAGCTCCCCGTCCTGCTGATCGACGAGATCGACAAGGCCGACATCGAGTTCCCGAACGACCTGTTGCAGGAGCTCGATCGCATGAGCTTCGACGTCTACGAGACGGGCGAGCGCATCGCCGCCAAGGAGCGTCCGATCGTCGTCATCACCTCGAACAACGAGAAGGAACTGCCCGACGCTTTCCTGCGCCGCTGTTTCTTCCACTACATCAAGTTCCCCGACCGCGAGGTCATGCAGTCGATCATCGACGTGCACTTCCCCGGCATTCAGAAGGCGCTCGTCGCCAAGGCGATGGACGTGTTCTACGAGGTGCGCGACGTCCCCGGGCTCAAGAAGAAGCCCTCGACCAGCGAACTGCTCGACTGGCTGAAGCTGCTGCTCAACGAGGACATGCCGCTCGACGTGCTGCAGAACCGCGACCCGACCAAGGCGATCCCGCCGCTGCACGGCGCGCTGCTCAAGAACGAGCAGGACATCATGCTGTTCGAACGCCTGGCCTTCATGGCGCGGCGCCAGGGCAACTGACGCCATGCGCCGGCTGCTGCTCTGCGCCGCGGCGTTTCTCGGGATCGGCGCCTCGCCGTCCGACATCCCCGCCGAATGGGCGCGGCCGACGCGGCCGTTCCATGTCGTCGGGCCGATCTATTACGTTGGCACCGAAGGCATCGCCGCCTATCTGGTGCAGACGCGCGCCGGCCTGGTCCTGATCGACGGTGGCATCGAGGAAGCCGTGCCTGCGGTCGAGCGGTCGATCGCCGAGCTCGGCTTCCGGCTCAAGGACGTGAAGCTGATCCTCGCGACCCACGCGCACTACGACCACGTCGCTGCGATCGCCGGGCTCAAGCGGGACACCGGCGCGGCCTTCCTGTCGAGCCCCGGCGACCGCCGCGCCTATGAAACCGGCACGCCGCCGAGCGAGACCAATTACGGCGTCATCCGCTTTCCCGCGGTGAAGGTCGACCGCGTGGTCGCCGATGGCCGGCCGGTGACTCTGGGCGGCGTGAGCCTGACGCCGGTGTTCACCTATGGCCACACGCCGGGCTGCACGAGCTGGTCGCTGCGTGTGACCGACGTCGAGAAGCCGCTCGACGTGCTGGTGCTCTGCTCGATCACCGTCGCGGGCAACAAGCTCGTCGGCAACAAGGGCTATCCGGGCATCGTCGGTGACTATCGTCGCACCTTTGCCAAGCTGCGTCGCGTGCGCGCCGACGTCGTCCTGCCCGGCCATTCGGACACCACCGACGTGATCGGCCGCGCGCGGCGCCGCGATGTCGGCGAGGCGAATGCCTTCGTCGATCCCGCGCTGCTGCCGCGTCTGGTCGACGAGGCCGAGACGGCCTTCAATGCCACGCTCAAGAAGGAGCAGGGGCAGTGAGCTATACCGGCCATTGCGCCTGCGGGGCGGTGACCGTGGCGCTTGCGGGCGAGCCCTTCGGCGTCGGCCAGTGCTGGTGCCGCCAGTGCCAGCGGATCGCCGCGGGCAGCGCCTCGAACAATGCGATCTTCCGCGCCGATCAGGTGACCACGACGGGCGACCTTACCGTCCACACCTATCCGGCCGAGAGCGGCAACATGTCGATCCAGTCGTTCTGCGCCGCTTGCGGCACGCCGGTGTTCGGTGGCAGCTCGGCATTGGCCGCGGTGGTCGCGGTCAAGCTCGGCATCCTCGAGCAGCCGCACGACCTGCGGCCCGGCATGGTCATGTGGACCAGCGAGGCACCGGCCTGGGCCGTGATCGACCCCGCCCTGCCCCAGTTCCCCAAGTCGCCGCCGATGCCGGCACCCGCGGAGGCGTCATGACCTATACCGGACGCTGCGCCTGCGGGGCGGTAACGCTCGCCATTGCCGGCGCGCCGATCACCGCGCGCCAGTGCTGGTGCCGCCAGTGTCAGCAGATTGCCGCGGGCGGCCCCACGCACAATGCCATGTTCGCGACCCAGGACGTGACGATCGCCGGCGATCTCTCGGGGCACGAATATGTCGCGGCGAGCGGCAACACGATCACCCAGTCGTTCTGCACGGCCTGCGGCACCCCGGTCATGGGGCAAAGCTCGGCGCGCCCGCAGTTCCGCGTGATCCGCCTCGGCACGCTCGACACGCCGCACGACATCAAGCCGCTGATGGCGATCTGGACCGAGGACGCGCCCGTCTGGGCGGTGATCGATCCCACGCTCGAGCAATTCCCGCGACAACCGCCGCCGCCCTCCACTCCCAACCCGAGCTGAGCCCATGTTCTTCAACTTCATCGACGAGCTGCGCGCCGCCGGCATCAAGGCGAGCTTCAAGGAACACCTGACCCTGCTCGAAGCGCTCGACAAGGACGTGATCGAGCAGACGCCCGAGGCGTTTTACTATCTGAGCCGCGCCACCTTCGTGAAGGAAGAGGGGCTGCTCGACCGCTTCGACCAGGTCTTCGCCAAGGTCTTCAAGGGCGTGATGACCGACTACGGCCAGCAGCCGGTCGAGATCCCCGAGGACTGGCTCAAGCAGGTCGCCGAGCGCTTCTTCTCCAAGGAGGAGATGGAGGCGATCAAGGCGCTGGGCGACTGGGACGAGATCATGGAGACGCTGAAGAAGCGGATCGAGGAACAGGAAAAGCGCCATTCGGGCGGCAACAAGTGGGTCGGCACCAACGGCACTTCACCGTTCGGCCATGCCGGCTACAATCCCGAGGGCGTGCGCATCGGCGGCGAAGGCAAGCACGGCCGCGCGATCAAGGTCTGGGAAAAGCGCGACTTCAAGAACCTCGACAACACGGTCGAGCTGGGCACGCGCAACATCAAGGTCGCGCTGCGCCGGCTGCGCCGCTTCGCGCGCGAGGGTTCGGCCGAGGAACTCGATCTCGACGCGACGATCGAGGGCACGGCCAAGCAGGGCTGGCTCGACATCCGCATGCGGCCCGAGCGGCACAATGCGGTCAAGGTGCTGCTGTTCCTCGACGTCGGTGGCTCGATGGATCCGCATATCAAGCTGGTCGAGGAACTGTTCAGCGCGGCCAACACCGAGTTCAAGAACCTCGAGTTCTTCTACTTCCACAACTGCCTCTACGAGTCGGTGTGGAAGGACAACCGTCGCCGCTATTCCGAGCGCACGCCGACCTGGGACGTGCTCCACAAGTACGGCCACGACTACAAGGTCATCTTCGTCGGCGACGCGGCGATGAGCCCTTACGAGATCAGCCATGCCGGCGGATCGGTCGAGCATTTCAACGAGGAAGCCGGCGCGACCTGGTTGCAGCGCGTCATGCACATCTACCCGGCGACCGTCTGGCTCAACCCGGTGCCCGAACGGCAATGGGAATACTCGAATTCGACCAAGCTGATCCGCCAGATCATGGGCGATTCGATGTATCCGCTGACGCTCGACGGGCTCGACGACGCGATGCGCGAGCTCACGCGCAAGAAGCATTGAGCACGGGCGCGCCGTCGATGCGGCGCGCCGTCGCCGCCGCGACCCTGGGCAATGCGCTCGAGTTCTACGATTTCGTCGCCTTCGCCTTCTTCGCCGTGCAGATCGGCAAGGCCTTCTTTCCCTCGGGCGATCCGTTCCTCAGCCTGATGGGCTCGCTGGCGACCTTCGGCGCGGGCTTCGTCAGCCGGCCGCTCGGCGCCTGGGTGCTCGGCGGCTATGCCGATCGGCACGGACGCAAGCCGGCGATGCTGGCCTCGATGCTGCTGATGGGAGGCGGTATCGCCCTGCTCGCGCTGACACCCTCCTACCAGGCGATCGGTCTGGCCGCGCCGGTCCTCGCCGTGATCGCGCGGCTGATCCAGGGCTTCGCGCTCGGCGGAGAGATCGGCTCGGCGACGACCTATCTGGTCGAAGCGGCCGACGAGCACCGACGCGGCCTGGTGATCAGTCTCCAGGGGGCAAGCCAGGCGGTCGCGGCGCTGACCGCCGCCTTGGTCGGGCTCGCGCTGAGCCTCGTCCTTAGCGAAGCCGCGCTCGCCGCCTATGGCTGGCGGATCGCGCTGTTGCTCGGTACGGTGATCGTGCCTTTCGCGCTGATCGTCCGCCGAGCCCTGCCCGAGACTCTGCGGCAGGTGCCGATTGCCGCGTCCGAGGCTCCCGCCTCTCATCGGCGCACGGTGCTCTGCGGCCTGGCGATGATCGGCGCGGGCACGACGGGAACCTACGTGTTCACCTATATGGCGACCTTCGGCCAGAACACCTTGAAGTTCCCGCCCAGCGTCGCGCTGACCGTGCAGGCGCTGATCGGGCTGATGCAAGTGATCGCCACCCTGCTCGGCGGTTGGCTCAGCGATCGGTTCGGTCGCCGCCCGATGCTGATCTGGCCGGCGAGCGCCTTCGTCTGCGCGGTGGTGCCCTGCTTCGCCTGGATCGATGCCGCGCGCGACGCTACAACCTTCGTCACCGCCATGGTCCTGCTCGCTTCGCTTAGCTTCCTCACCCAGGCATCGATCTATGCGACGATCAGCGAAGGGCTGCCGACAAGGATCCGCGCGCGTGGCTTCGCCCTGATCTATGCCCTGCCCGTCGCGCTGATCGGCGGGGCGACGCAGCTCGTCGTCACCTGGTTGCTCGAGGTGACGGGCACGCCGATGGCGCTGGCCTGGTATCTGACCGGGACTTCGCTGATCGGCCTCGTCGCGATGATCCTCGTGCCCGAGACCGCGCCGGTGCGCCGCAGCTTCTCGCGCGCATAGATTTGCTGTCATTGCACGCGGTGCCAGCGCTGCCCATCTCGCAGGCATGACCACGACCCTGCCCGTTCTCTTCCTCGGCCACGGCTCGCCGATGACCGTGATCACCGATGGCCCCGAGCGCCGCGCCTGGCAGGCGTTGGGCCGCGCGTTGCCGCGCCCGCGCGCCATCCTCGCCGTCACCGCGCATTGGGAGACGCAAGGGCGCACCCATGTCACCGCCGGCGCCCAGCCGCGCACGATCCACGACTTCGGCGGCTTCCCTCAGGCGCTCTACGGCATCCGCTATCCGGCGCCCGGCTCGCCCGATCTGGTCGCGCGCGTGACCGACCTGCTCGGCGCTGACCGCGTCACGCCCGACAAGACCTGGGGCTTCGATCACGGCGCCTGGGGTGTGGTCCAGCCGATGTTCCCTGCGGCCGATATTCCGATGGTGGCGATGAGCCTCGATCGCACGCTTTCGCCCACCGAGCACCTCGCCCTCGGTCGCAAGCTCGCGCCGCTGCGCGACGAGGGTGTATTGATCGTCGCCAGCGGCAACGTGATCCACAACCTCGCGCTCTGGCGCCAGGCGGCGGGCACTCTGCCCGACTGGGCGAGCGAATTCCGCGACCGCAGCAATGCCGCGATCCTGTCCAGCGACGACGCGGCGCTGATGAACTTCGCTTCCGACGACCGCAACGCCGCGCTCGCGATCAACAGCGGCGAGCACTACCTGCCGCTGCTCTATGCGCTCGGGGCCAGACGCGAGGGTGACGGCACCGCCTTGTTCAACGACACGCTCGACGGCGCGCTGTCGATGACCTCGGTGCTGATCGGCGATACATCGTTGTTGGCAGACGTAGTGTGATGCTGGCGGAGCGAGCCGCGGCGCGGTAAGCCCGCGGCATGGACGCCCAGTTGCTCATCATCTGCCTGCTCACCGCGGGCATCAACCTGATCGGCACCCTCGCCTATGCCGCGCGCATCGCTGGCGTGCGGACGCGGCGCATCGCGATGAGCTTCGCGCTGTTCAACATCCTCGTGCTGGTGTCGCGCACGTCGAACTCGTTCCTCGGCCCCTTCCTCGCCAAGCGGATCGAGACGCGGATTTCCGACGGCGGCGGCGAGGCGTTGCTCTGGGATTTTCGCCTGATCCTGTTCTCGGCGACGATCGCCGTCGCGCTCGGCATTGCGCTGGTGCCCACGGGGCAACGGATGTTCGCGCGCGCGATCGGCTATTTCCAGAACACCCGTTCGACGGGCAAGATGATCCTGCGCACGGCTTCGCCCGCGGGTCTGCGCGCGATCCGCCAGGCGATCCGCGTGCCGAGCTCGACGCAACTGCGCGAACTGGCCAAGCCGCGCGGCGTGGGCTGGGGCGTGCTGCTGGCCAACTGCATGGCCCAGGCGCTGATCACCGTCGGCGTGCTCGCCTCGCTCTATGCCGGCTATCTCAATCCCGAATTCCGCGTCACCGCCTCACAGCTCTCGGCCGTGATCAACGGCTTCGCGACGATCCTGCTGTTCGCGCTGATCGACCCGCAGCTGTCGGTCATGACCGACGACGTCGTCGAAGGCCGGGTCAGCGAGCCGCTGTTCCGCCGCACGATCGTGTGGATCTCGTTCAGCCGGCTTGCCGGCACGCTATTGGCGCAGGTGTTCTTCGTGCCTTCGGCACAGGCCGTCGCCTGGATCGCCAACCACGTTTGAGTATCTGTTGCGTGCTGCAATCTCTCCGTCGCCCCTGCGAAGGCAGGGACCTAACTGACCGTGCCTTCAGCAGAGCGAGAGCTTGGCTGGGCCCCTGGCGCAGGGGCGACGGAAAAAGTAGGGCTCGGGCTCAGTACAGCAAAAGCGGCCGGATCTCCTCAGCCCACTGGGCCTCGTCCTTACCCGCCAGCGCATCGAGATCGCCCGGCAAGGCCGCCCGATCGTCGACCCATTCGCGCAGAGCCGGACCGCCGTTGATCACGTCGATGGCCAGCCGCTCAAATTCGTACTCGTAGGGGAAGTCGCGCCAGATCGGATAGTCGGGCGCGAGGTTGCGGATTGCCTTGAAGGCCAGCGCCTGCAATCGCCAGGGGCGGAAGGCCTGGTGATCGTAGAAGCCACCTTCCGCATGGATCATAAGGCCGTTGCACAAGGTCTTGGCATGCTTGTGGAACGTCGGCTCGAACCAGCATTCCCGGATCGCCGCGCCGGCCAGCCAGTCGGGTGCCACACGCTGCATCTCGGCGAGCACGGCCTTGGCATCGACATCGGGCGCGCCGAACAGAACTTCGAGCGGACGCGTCGTGCCGCGGCCTTCGCTCAGGGTCGTGCCTTCGAGCATGACCGTGCCGGCATAGGCACGCGCCATGTTGAGATTGGCGGCGTTGGGGCTCGGGTTGATCCACAGCCGCTCCTCGGGCCAGCCGAAGCCGGGAGCCGTGTCGGGCTGCCAGCCTTCCATCGCAATCACGCGGTAGTCGACATCGAGCTTGAAGTGATCGACGAACCAGCGCCCCATCTCGCCCAAGGTCAGCCCGTGACGCATCGGCATCGGCCCGGCGCCGACGAAGCTCTCCTGTCCCGGCAGCAGGGTCGTGCCCTCGATCGGCCGCCCGGCGGGATTGGGCCGGTCGAGCACCCAGACCGCCTTGCCCGTGCCGCTGGCGGCTTCGAGCAGGTAGAGCAAGGTCGTGACGAAGGTGTAGATACGGCAGCCGAGATCCTGGAGGTCGAACAGGAACACGTCGGCGGTGTCCATCATCGCCGCGCTGGGGCGGCGGACCTCGCCGTAGAGGCTGAACACGGGAATCCCGTAGACCGGATCGATCTCGTCGCCGGTCTCGACCATGTTGTCCTGCTTATCGCCCTTGAGCCCGTGCTGCGGACCGAAGGCTGCGGTCAGCCTGACGCCCGGACAGACCGCCAGAGCGTCGAGCGAATGGACCAGCCCCTCGGTCAGCGAGGCGGGATGCGCGATCAGCGCGACGCGCTTGCCGGCAAGCGGCTTGCGCAGGTTCGGGTCCGCCAGCAGGCAATCGATACCGGATTTCATGCGTCTGCGGGTGCCGCAAGCGGCAGAGCGAAGCAAGCCGGGTTGTGAAAATCGGGTGCGCCCGGCGCGTGGGCGATCGCCCAGAACGACTTGGTGCCGTCCTTCTCCTCGATCACGGCCGAGATCCCGGCCCGGTCGCTGCCTTCGAGCAGCGCGGGATCTAGGAGCGCGGTCAGCACGAACAGGAACTGCCCACCCTCACTGGTGACCTCGGGGGGGGGTACGTCCGCGTCGGTCCGGCCGTCGCGATAGTTTTCAAAGTGATAGGCGGCCCAACGCTCGGAGGGCGAGAAGTTGAACTCGCGGTAGCCGGGGCCGTCACGGTCCTTTAGAAACAGTTCGCCGCAAGTCGTCTGCCACAAGTCGTCGCCGCGGCCTTTGCCCGCGAAGGCCGGCACGGCCAGCGCCTCCACCCCCTTGATCACCCAGCGCAGCACGAAGACGCCCTTGCGCGTCTCGAGCCAGCGCACGTCGATGCTCTGCACGCCGCGCGGCGGATGATCGGGATGGGGGACCAGGGAAACCGTCTGATGGACCAGCATGCGTGTTCTATTCCGTTTGAGTGGGATCGCCGCGCTTCCCCTTCGCCAGAACGGAGATTCGCGCCCAATCGCCTCGGATTAACGCGATTTTCTTCGCGCGCGACCATCCCTTGATCTGCTTTTCCGCAGATTTGGCTTCATCGCGCGTCACGAATTCCTGCGACCACACATATTGAACCGGCTGATGATCGGCAGTGAAGCCGGGGAGCGTGCCCGCCTTGTGCTCGGCGATGCGGCGTTCGAGATCATCGGTGTGACCGACGTAGAAATACCCGCCGCGGCAGTGGAGCATATAGGCCCAGAAGGTCATGGACCGAAACTACGGCCGGTTCCGCCAGCGACAATCTCGGGATGGCCCGGAATGGACGCATCTCGCGGAAGACCTGGGCTTACGGCAAGGTTCAGGGCAGCCCTTCGACAAGCTCAGGGTGAGCGGGTTTATAAGGAACACTTTCTCTTCCACCGCTTACCCTGAGCTTGTCGAAGGGCTGCTTTTTCTCCCGCGCACCACCGCGTTCCCAAGCGCGCTTCGCCGTGCTAGGCGCGCGCTTCCCGAAACGAGGCCATCATGACGCAATTCCAGTCCGACCTGCTCCGCCTGCTCGAAGAGCGCGGTTACATCCACCAGCAGACCGATGCCGCGGGCCTCGATGCGCTGGCGGCCAAGCAGATCGTGCCCGGCTATATCGGCTTCGACGCGACGGCACCCTCGCTGCATATCGGCAGCCTCGTGCAGATCATGATGCTGCGTCGGCTCCAGCAGACCGGGCACAAGCCGATCGTGCTGATGGGCGGCGGCACCACGCGGATCGGCGATCCGACGGGGCGCGACGAGAGCCGCAAGATGCTCAACGATGAGACGATCGAGGCCAACATCGCCTCGATCCGCACGATCTTCTCGCGCCTACTCAAGTTCGGTGACGGCCCGACCGACGCGGTCATGGTCAACAACCACGACTGGCTGGGCAAGCTCGGCTACATCGAGCTGCTCCAGGAAGTGGGCACGCATTTCACGGTCAACCGGATGCTGACCTTCGATTCGGTCAAGCTGCGGCTCGAGCGCGAGCAGCCGATGACTTTCCTCGAATTCAACTACATGATCCTCCAGGGCTACGATTTCCGCCACCTCGCGAAGACCGCCGGCGCGCGGCTGCAGATGGGTGGATCGGACCAGTGGGGTAACATCGTCAACGGCGTCGAACTCGGCCGCCGCATGGACCAGACCGAACTGTTCGGCCTGACCACGCCGTTGCTGACCACGGCCGATGGTGCCAAGATGGGCAAGACCGCCGCGGGTGCGGTCTGGCTCAACGAGGATTCGCTGCCGGCCTGGGACTTCTGGCAGTACTGGCGCAATTGCGACGATCGCGACGTCGGCAAGTTCTTGCGGCTGTTCACCGACCTGCCGATCGACGAGGTCGTGCGTCTCGAAGCCCTCCAGGGCAGCGAGATCAACGCGGCCAAGGTCGTGCTCGCCAACGAGATCACGCGGCTGTGTCGCGGCGAGGAAGCGGCAAAGACCGCCGAAGCGACCGCCTCGGCGACCTTCGCGGGCGGTGGGATCGGCGAAAACCTCCCCGAATTCACCGTTCCGGCCGAAGGCGTTACGATCGTCGATGCGTTGGTCGGTATCGGGTTTGCGGCGAGCCGTGGCGAAGCCAAGCGCCTGGTCGCGGGTGGCGGTGCCAAGCTCGAAGGGGTCGCCATCTCCGATGAAAATCACATGATTTCAGGTGATTGTGGGGAAATTCGACTGTCTTCGGGCAAGAAAAAGCACGGCGTCCTGCGCTCGGCATAACGGCAAAAAGCGGCAAATTCCTGCCGGCAGGTCTTTGCCGGTTTACCCAATCTTTGCCTTTCCCCTTCATAGAGGTCCCTCGATCACTTCAAGGGATTAGTACGAGATGGGCGCAGGAGCTCAGCTTTCCGTCACCGACATGCGCCGCGCGATGCGGCATCCGGTCGAACAGCCGGTCATCGGTGAACATCGCCAACTCGGCGACGTGCATCTGCACATCGCGAACATTTCGGCGCACGGTTTCATGGCGACGGGGCAGAGCCCGCTGACGCGCGGCGATCGCGTGGTCATCCGCCTGCCCGTCATCGGCCGGATCGAGGCTCACCTGATCTGGTTGACCGAAGAGCGCGCTGGCTTCCAGTTCGAGCGGATCATCCGCCTCGACGACTTCACCAAGCTGATCGACGCGCTGCAGCCCAACCCGCGCCTGCGCGCGGCGCGCTGAAGCGCACACCGATCGGGCGGAGCGCCCAATCGTAAAGCAATCCTTCTAGGACTGATTGGTTCTTCTTATTGGCAAGACCCCGTGCCCGCTGTCATGCGGGCGCGGTGACTGCGCCCACCTCCCCCCTGCAAATCCGCGACTACCGGTTCTTCTGGCTGACGCGTTTCGCCTCCGTCCTGGCGACTTCGTCGATGGTCGTCGTCATCGGCTACCAGCTCTACGACCTCGCGCGCGGCACCTACGGGATGTCGATCGCCGATGCCGCCTTCCTGCTGGGAGCGCTAGGTCTCGCGCAATTCGTCCCGCTGGCGCTGCTGACCCCGATCGCGGGTGTCGCCGCTGACCGCTTCGATCGCCGCTATGTCGGCGCGGTCGCGCTCGGTATCGACTTGCTGATCGCCGTCCTGCTCGCGCTGACCACGGCTTTCGGCCTGCTGAGCCTGCCGCTGCTTTTCGTCATGGCCGCGATGCACGGTTCCGCGCGGGTCTTCGTCGGTCCGGCGATCAGTTCGATCGCACCCAACATCGTCCCTCCCGAACTGATCCCGCGCGCGATCGCGTTCAATTCGATCGCGATGCAGGCAGGGACGATCGTCGGCCCGGCGATGGGCGGCTTTCTGTTCGCCTCGCACCCGGCCGCGCCCTATTGCGTCTCGGCGACCTTGCTCGCCTGCGCCTGCGTGCTTCTGTCGATGATCCGGCGCCTGCCGCCCGCCGCGAGCAACCGCGGGGTCAATCCGTTCCGCCAGATCCTCGACGGCTTCCGCTTCGTCTGGAACGAGCGCTTCCTGCTCGGTTGCGTCACGCTCGATCTGTTCGCCGTGCTGCTCGGTGGCGCCACGGCATTGCTGCCGGTCTTCGCGCGCGACATCCTCCATGTCGGCCCTGAAGGCCTCGGCCAGATGCGCGCCGCCCCTGCCGCCGGCGCCGCGCTTGTCGCGCTATGGCTGTCGTGGAAGCCGCTGTCGCGCAATGTCGGCGCCAAGATGCTCTGGGCCGTCGCTGCCTATGGCGCGGCGACCGTGGCGTTCGGCCTGTCGCGCTGGTTCCCGCTCTCGCTGCTGTGCCTCGCGGCCTATGGCGCGGCCGACATGGTTTCGGTCTTCGTGCGCTCGAGCCTGGTCCAGCTCAACACACCCGACGCGGTGCGCGGGCGCGTCTCGGCGATCTCGGGCCTGGCCATTTCGGCATCGAACGAACTCGGCGAAATGCAGTCGGGTGTCGCCGCGGCGCTGCTCGGTGCGACGGGAGCGGTTGTCTTCGGCGGAGTCGGTGCGATAGTGATCACACTCGCATGGGCCTTCCTCTTTCCAGAGCTGGCCCGGGCCCGAACTTTCGCACCCCAATATCGCCAAAGGGACCCCGCACCATGAAGGCAGACTCCATCCTCGCCACGATCGGCAACACCCCGCACGTGCGCCTTTCGCGCCTGTTCCCCGACCACGAGGTCTGGGTGAAGTGCGAGCGCGCCAATCCCGGCGGCTCGATCAAGGACCGCATCGGCCTGGCGATGATCGAGGCGGCGGAGAAAGACGGCAGCCTCAAGCCCGGCGGCACCATCGTCGAGCCGACCTCGGGCAACACCGGCATCGGCCTCGCCATGGCGGCCGCGGTCAAGGGCTACAAGCTGATCCTCGTCATGCCCGAATCGATGTCGATCGAGCGTCGCCGGCTGATGCTCGCCTATGGCGCGAGCTTCGACCTGACACCGCGCGAAAAGGGGATGAAGGGCGCGATCGAGCGCGCCAAGGAAATCATTGAGCAGACCCCGGGTTCCTGGATGCCGCAGCAGTTCGATAATCCTGCGAACATCGACGTGCATGTGCGCACCACAGCTCAGGAAATTCTTGCGGACTTCGCCGGCAGCCCAATCGACGTCCTGATCACCGGCGTCGGCACCGGCGGGCACCTGACCGCCTGCGCGGAAGTGCTCAAGGGAAAGTGGTCGGACCTCAAGGCCTATGCGGTCGAGCCGACGCTCTCGCCGGTGATCTCGGGCGGACAGCCCGGCCCCCACCCGATCCAGGGCATCGGTGCGGGCTTCATCCCGTCGAACCTGCACACCCAGGCGATCGACGGCGCGATCCAGGTCGATCCGGCCGAGGCCAAGGAAATGGCCCGCCGTTGCGCGCGCGAGGAAGGCATGCTCGTCGGCATCAGTTCGGGCGCGACCCTGCAGGCGATCAAGCAGAAGCTCGAGGAACTGCCCAAGGGTAGCCGGGTCCTAGGCTTCAACTACGACACCGGCGAGCGCTATCTCTCAGTGCCGGATTTCCTGCCTGAATAAGGACTTGTCGGCATGACTTCGCTCGAACGCGTAGACTATGCCCATGGTCAGACCGCGCTGACCGGATGGTTGGCGCGGCCCGTTGCAGCGCCGCGTGCGGCGATCGTCCTTTACCCGACGATCGCCAATGTCACCCCGGCCGCCGAGCGCCGCGCGCGGATGCTGGCCGAACTCGGCTATCTTGTGCTGATCGCCGACTTTTACGGCGTGGCCGAGGGCGACTGGCCGGCCCTCGCCAAGGACCTGCGCGCCGACACCGATCGCTATCGCGCGCGCCTCGCCGCCGCGGTGGCGACCTTGTCGGCGTATCCCGCGGCGGCGGGCCTGGCGCTGGGCGCAGTCGGCTATTGCATGGGCGGTCAGGCGGCGCTCGAAATGGCGCGCGACGGTCAGGACCTGCGCGTCGCCGCAACCTTCCACGGCTTGCTCGAAACCGGCCGGCCAGCCGAGCCCGGCGCGATCAGGCCGCGGCTATTGGTCTGCCATGGCGACGCCGATCCGATGGTGCCGCGTGCGCAGGTTATGGCCTTTTGGGAGGAAATGGACCGCGCGGACGCCAACTGGCACTTCCACGCCTACAGCGGGGTCAAGCACGGCTTCACCGATCCGGGCAGCGATGCGCGCGGCATTCCGGCTATCGCCTACGATGCCAGCGCCGATCGCCAGTCGTGGGCAGCGATGACCGCGCTGTTCGACGAGGTATTCGCGGACTGATCCCTGGAGCGAAGGACCAGCCCGCGAAACCGGAGCCGCGCAATCAGCGATTGGGCGTCGTAGAATCGGGCTTGCCGTCGCCGTTGGTGTCGTAGCGATCGGGCTTGCCGTCGGCATTGGTGTCCCAAGCGTCGGGCGTGCCGTTCGAATCGCGATCCCAGGCGTCGGGCTTGCCATCGGCATTGGTGTCGAGCGTGGCGGCGGGCTGCGACGTCGCGCTATGGGTGTGGTCGGGGCTGCTTGCCGGTTCGACCGCCTGGGCGACACCCGCGGTCAGCGGCAGAGCGAGCGCCGCGGCGAAAAGCTTGATGAACGATGGCATCGGAAGGTCCCTTCTTGATCCCCGCGTCGCGCTTCTCGCGCAGCGGAGCCGGATTGCCATGCAGCTTGCGATGGTGCGTGGGTCTGGCGGGGCGCGTCGGAAGTCGGGCTCGGCTCGCCCGCAAGGCTGCCCGCTTCGTCGTCAGAGCCTACGAATCGTGGACGGCGATGCCGTCGATCAGGCGAGCCGCGCACGCACGGCCTGGGCGAGCTCGAAGTAGCCCTGGCGGCTCATGTGGAATCCATCGTCGAACAGCCAATCGATGTGGGTTTCGACGTTGACGTCGATATAGTCCATTCGATCAAGGACTTGTGACTGATCGATGAGGAACTGGTTGTAGATTTCGCGCAGGCGCTTCTCGTTGGGATTGGCCTCTAGCTTGCGCGTGTTCTCGAGCAGCACGATCACCCTGCAGTCCGCAGGCGTCATCTCGACGAGCCGCGCCAGCGATAGCCGCACCAGTTCCTGTCGCTGCTCGTGGGTGAACTCGACGAAGCCGAAATTGCGCACGAACCAGAGCCCGCGATCGGACGCGAGGATCTCGCGCACCGCATCCTCGTCGAGCCGCACGGTCAGCCCGTCGCGTCCGCGGAAGTAGTTGATCTCCATCATGCGGTAGAGCGAGACGATCACCGCATCAGCCTGCGCCAGGGCATCGCGCAGCTCGATCAGGTCCTCGAAATCGAAGGCCGGGATCTCGCCGCGCAGGGGGCTCGCGGCGACGGCTTCGCTGTCGTCGAGCAGGATAAAGGGATCGTCGAGCCGCTTGATGATCCCACGGTGCTCGCGGTTGGTGAACTCGCGCGAGCGCCCGCCGCAATAGGTCGAGAGCTGGAGCATGTCGCAGCCGCCGATCAGCACGATCTCGCGATCGCGTAGATGGTCGGCGCTTCGTACCGCCGAGCCGAATTCGATCCAGTCGACCCGCGGATATGCCGCCAGGCCATTGGCCACCGGTGCCGCAATTTCAATCTCGGGTTTCTTCAGGTATTCATAGACATATTGCTCAATCCCCATGTTCATTATTCGACACGAGAACACGAAGTGCTCGAGCCGGTATGTCTTGAGCGTGGCGAGGGTCATGAAGAAGCCGACGACGCCGTAGTCGCCGTACTTGTCCGATGCGCGAACCACGCCGGCCTTGAAGCCGAACCGGCTCAGCTCCGCGACGAATTCGGCGCGTGCTTCCGCGCCGGGCAGGCGCCGTTTGGTGAAGTTGAGCTGGTTCGAACGGTTGATCATTTCGACCACGCGATCGAGGTGCTCCTCGACCGCATAGTCGATCTCGATGCGGATTTCGCTCTGGCGGAGGAAGTCCTCGTTGCCCGCCGCGTGGTTCTGGCGGCGATCGAAGCGATCGGAGAGCGCGCGATATTGGGCAAGGCGCGTCAGGTCCGGGTCGGGCTTGCCCCGAAGATGCGGGCTATCGAGCGCCGCCCGCAGTTCGTCGGGGCTGGCCAGGCATTGCAGGCCCGGGCAGCCAAAGGCGGCCTCGGCGCGCACCGAAGCATTGTCGTCGATGAAGATGACATTCTCGGCACGCAGCTGCAGCGCTTCGACCAGTTCGGCGATGGCGCGTCCTTTGGCCGCAAAGCTGACGCTGGGCAGAACGAAATAATCCCATATATCCAAAGCTCTGAGCTGCATTTCTACAGCGCTTTTTTCGTTCTTCGAGCAGATCGACGAAACGATCCCGCGCGAGGCCAGCAGGCGCACGAGCTCGGAATTGGCGGCGATCGGGGTGATCGCCTCCTCCGAGAGCGTGCCCTGCCAGAACGTGTCGTCGAGATCCCAGACGACGAGCTTGACCTCGTGGGCGATGGTCATCGGCGTGGTCGGACCTTCACGCGGTTTCGAAAGCCTCCGCCGGCAGCGCCATCAGCGCCTCGGCCCCCGCCTCGATCTTGCGACGCAGCGCGCCGGCATCGGGAGCGTAGCGCTCGGCGAAATAGCGCGCGGTGGTCAGTTTGGCCTCGTAGAAGGCCGTATCCGAGGTGCCCGCGGCCAGGGATTCTGTCGAAGCCTTGGCCATGCGTAGCCACATCAGGCCCAGCGCGACGATCCCGGTCAGCTGCATGTACGGCGTCGCGCCGGCGCCGGCGTTGTTGGGATTGGCCATGGCGTTCTGCAGGAACCACATGGTTGCGGCCTTGAGCTCGCCATTGGCCTTCTCGATCCGCGTGGCCACGTCGGCCAGCTTCTCGTTCTCCTTGGCGCTCGCGCATTCGGCATCGACTAGCGCGAAGAAGGCCTGGATCGCGCGGCCGCCCTTGAGCGCCAGCTTGCGGCCGACGAGGTCCATCGCCTGGACGCCGTTGGCGCCTTCGTAGATCATAGCGATGCGCGCATCGCGGACGAACTGCTCCATGCCGTTCTCGACGATATAGCCGTGTCCACCCCAGATCTGCTGCATGTCGACCGCCGTGGCGAAGCCGCGGTCGGTGCCATAGCCCTTGATCACGGGGGTCAGCAGACCGACGAGATCGTCGGCCGCGTCGCGTTCCTCCTCGCTCGGCGCCTGGTGCGCGACGTCGACGAGCAGGCCGCACCAAAGCGCCAGCGCGCGCATGCCCTCGGTGAAGGCTTTGGCGTCCATCAGCATGCGGCGCACGTCGGGATGGACCAGCAGCGTATCGGCCGGAGCGCCGGGTTCGGCGGGTCCGGTCAGCGCGCGGCCCTGGCGGCGTTCGCGCGCGTACTGGGCGCCGTTCTGATAGGCGGCCTCGGCCTGGGCCAGGCCCTGGATGCCGACGCCGAGCCGCGCCGCGTTCATCATGATGAACATCGCGGCGAGGCCCTTGTTCTCCTCACCGACCAGCCAGCCCGTCGCGCCGTCGTAATTCATCACGCAAGTGGCGTTGCCGTGGATGCCCATCTTGTGCTCGATCGCGCCGCACGAGACCGCGTTTCGCGCGCCGAGCGAACCATCGTCGCCGACGAGGAACTTGGGCACGACGAACAGCGAGATGCCCTTGGTCCCGCCGGGCGCGTCGGGCAGCCGCGCGAGCACCAGGTGGATGATGTTGTCGGTCAGGTCGTGCTCACCCGCCGAGATGAAAATCTTGGTGCCGGTCACCGCGAAGGAGCCGTCGGCCTGCGGTTCGGCCTTGGTACGGATCAGGCCCAGGTCGGTGCCGCACTGCGGCTCGGTCAGGTTCATCGTCCCGAGCCACTCGTTGGCGATCATCTTGGGCAGGTATTTGGCCTGCAGCTCGGGCGAGCCCTTGGCGAGCAGCGCCGAGACCGCGCCGTTGGTCAGCCCCGGATACATCGCGAAGGCCTGGTTGGCGGCCGACATGTATTCCTCGAGCGCGAAGCCGAGGACGTGCGGCATGCCCTGCCCGCCGAATTCCTCGGGTGCCGAAAGCGTGCCCCAGCCCGCCTCGCGGAACTGGCCATGCGCGGCCTTGAAGCCCTGCGGCGTCGTCACCGAACCATCGGCGGCGCGGGTGCAGCCCTCGGCATCGCCGCTGGCGTTGAGCGGCGCGAGCACCTCGGCGGCGAACTTACCCGATTCCTCGATCACCGCATCGACGATGTCGGGCGTGACATTGGCGAAGCCGGGAAGATTGCCGTAGCCCTCGAGCTTGAGCACTTCGTTGATGATGAACCGGGTGTCGCGCGTCGGCGCCTTGTAGCTCGGCATTCTGGGCCTCTCCTCAGCCTGCGATCGGGGCGAGTTCGTCGCCTTCGAGTTTGCGATAGAAACAGCTCGTGGCGCCGGTGTGGCAGGCCGGGCCCTCGGGCTTGACCAGCATGACCAGCGCGTCCTGGTCGCAGTCGACGCGGGTTTCCTGCACGCGCAGGAAATGGCCCGAGGTTTCGCCCTTGAGCCAGAGCTTGCCGCGCGAGCGCGAGTGGAAGTGCGCGAGGCCGGTCTCGCGGGTCTTCGCCAGGGCTTCTGCATCCATATAGGCGACCATCAGGATCTCCTGCGTGGTCGAATCGACCGCGATCGCGATCAGCAGGCCCTGGGCGTCGAAGCGGGGCAGGAAGGCGGTGCCCTTCTCGCGATCGCTGGTCGGGGCGGAAGTGGTCGTCATAATCGTGATGATCCTAGGTGAAAGCGGCGCTCGCGCAAACTTGTTGCACGATAACCACAGATGGAGACCAAAATCCATCAACCAAGGCCGAAGGGCTTTCATTTCCGCGCGGTTCCGAGGAAAACGCTCGGGCAGGCCGCGAGGTCTGCAAACCGGAATACGGTGCGGAACAAAGCGCCATGGTTCGGGGATAGGCTAACGCCCGCGCAAGCCTGGGCGAGCCGAATGAGGGATCGGGCGAACTGGCCATAGGGGGTGGCCGGCGAACTGCGAAAGCAGCGTCCACTAGTTTCGTCACGAGGACGCCCGGAGTTTCGGCTCCGGGCGTTTTCGTTTGTGCTTTCGGCCCATTCAGGATGGGCTGGATTGCCGTTCAGCCCGTGGGCAGCGCCTCATCCAATACCCGCGCGAAGCAGGCCACGATCACGGTTTCCGCGCCCGCGCGTTTGAGTGCCGAGACGCAGGCCTCGCTGGTCGCGCCGCTGGTCAGCACGTCGTCGACGAGCACGACTTTCGCGCCGCTCAGCGAGGCTCTGCGCCTGGGATTGACCGCGATCGCGCCCGAGAGCGCCCGTCCACGCGCCTTGGCGCCGAGCCCGCCGAGCGTGGGCGTCGCCTTGCGGCGTTCGAGCAGGTCCACTGCCAGCCTGGCTCCGCGCAACCGGGCGATCTCGCCGGCGAGGAGTGCCGCCTGGTTGAACCCGCGTTGCCACAGCCGCCAGCGGTGCAAGGGTACGGGCACGACGAGCCAGTCGGGCTCGACCATGCTCAACTTGGCGGCCATCAGCCGCGCCATCATCGGCGCGAGCGCGATGCGCTGGCCGTGCTTGAAGGCGAGCACGAGTCGCCGCGAGGCCGCGTTATAGAGGGTGCCTGCGGCGACGCCGTCGTGTTTCGGCGGCTGTGCCAGGCACGGTGCGCAGACCGCTCCGGCGGTGATGCTGTCGCCCATTGGCCGCTGACACAGCCCGCAGGCCGGCTCGCCGGGGATCACCAGTTCGCCCCAGCAGGCGGCGCAGAGCCCGGTCTGCGCGCCGATGCCCTCGCCGCAGAGCGGACAGCGCGGCGGGAAGACCAGATCGGTTACCGGGACCAGGGCTTGGGCGAACCGCATGACGTCAGAGACTAGCCAAGCTGACGCCAGCGCGCCATGGGGCGGTGATGGCCTCCCCGCCCCGGATCTTCGCCCCTGCCCGCCGTCTCGCCGCTCGCCGTCGCATGCTTGCGCTGCAGCAGGTACCCGACGCGCCGCGCTATCTGATGGCCGATATGGTCGACGACGTGCTCGACCGGCTCTCGTTCCTGCGAGTCGAGCCGCGCAAAGCATTGGTGATCGGCGATTTTACCGGCATGCTCGCGGTCGGGCTCGGCCCCGGCACCGAAAGCGTCGAGCCCGCGCGTGGCTTCGACGAAGAGCGACCCTTCGCTTCCGGAGGCTTCGACCTGATCGCCAGCCTCGGCACGCTCGACACGGTCAACGACCTGCCCGGCGCGCTGATTCACTTGCGCGGCGCGCTTGCGCCCGGCGGGCTGATGATCGCGAGCTTCATGGCCGCCGGGAGCCTGCCCGTGCTGCGTGAGGCGATGCTCGCGGCCGATGGGGACCGCCCGGCCCCGCGGATCCATCCGCAAGTCGACGTACGCGCCGGCGGGCAATTGCTTCAGCGCACGGGCTTCGCCGATCCGGTGATCGACAGCCGTTCGCTCGACGTGCGGTTCTCCTCGCTCGAGCGGCTGATCGGGGACCTGCGGGCGCAAGGACTGTCGAACGTGCTCGACCGTGCCGGCCCGCCGCTGGGCAAGGCCGCGCTGGCCCGGGCACGAACCGCCTTCGCCGCGGCGGGCGAAGACGGTCGTACTACCGAGCGTTTCGAGATTTTGACGCTAAGTGGCTGGAAGCGTTAGCCCAAAGCCGCCTGTGCCGCGGCCAGGCGGGCGATCGGCACGCGGTAGGGCGAGGCACTGACGTAGTCGAGCTTCTGTGCTTCGCAGAAAGCGATCGACGCCGGGTCGCCGCCGTGTTCGCCGCAGATGCCGAGCTTGATGTCGGGGCGCGTCGCGCGGCCGCGTTCGGCGGCGAGGCTGACGAGCTGGCCGACGCCGTCGACATCGAGGCTGACGAAGGGATCGCGCGGATAGATGCCCTGCTCGACATAGGGGCTCAGGAAACGCGCCGCGTCATCGCGCGAAACGCCCAGAGTAGTCTGCGTCAAGTCGTTGGTTCCGAACGAGAAGAACCGCGCCTCCTCGGCGATCTCGCCGGCCATCAGCGCGGCGCGCGGCAGCTCGATCATCGTGCCGACCAGATATTCGAGCGTCGCGCCCTTCTCGGCGAAGACCTTGGCGGCGGTGCGATCGACCAGCGCGCGCAGGATTTCGAGTTCACGCTTGGTCGCGACCAGCGGGATCATCACTTCGGGGACCACGGCTTCCCCGCTCGCCGCCGCGACGTCGCAGGCGGCCTCGAAGATCGCGCGCGCCTGCATCTCGTAGATCTCGGGGAAAGTGATGCCGAGGCGGCAGCCGCGATGGCCGAGCATCGGGTTGAACTCGTGGAGCTCGCCCGCGCGGCGCTTGAGCGTCTCGACGCCGATGCCGATCGTCTCCGACAGCTCGGCGAATTCGGCGTCGCCGTGCGGCAGGAACTCGTGCAGCGGCGGGTCGAGCAGGCGGATGGTGACGGGCAGCCCGGCCATGACCTCGAAGATCGCGCGGAAGTCGGCGCGCTGCTCGGGCAGCAGCTTGTCGAGCGCCGAGCGGCGGCCGGCCTCGTCCTCGGCGAGGATCATCTGGCGCACGGCCGAGATGCGGCCGGCGTCGAAGAACATGTGCTCGGTGCGGCACAGGCCGACGCCCTCGGCGCCGAACTGGCGTGCCATACGGCAGTCGTTGGGCGTCTCGGCATTGGCGCGCACCTTCATCCGGCGGTGCTGGTCGGCCCAGCCCATCAGGGTGCCGAAATCGCCGACGAGTTCGGGCTCGATCGTCGGCACCTGGCCGGCCATGATGTCGCCGGTGGCGCCGTCGAGCGTGATGACGTCGCCTTCCTTGAGGCTGCGGTTGCCGATCTTGAGCGTGCGGCTGCCCATGTCGATCGAGATCGCCGAGGCACCCGAGACGCAGGGGCGGCCCATGCCGCGCGCCACCACGGCGGCGTGGCTGGTCATGCCGCCGCGCGCGGTCAGCACGCCCTTGGCGGCGTGCATGCCGTGGATGTCCTCGGGGCTGGTCTCGACGCGGACGAGGATCACCGCCTCGCCGAGTTCGGCGCGGTGCTCGGCGGTGTCGGCATCGAGCACGATCGCGCCCGAGGCTGCGCCCGGCGAGGCCGGCAGGCCCTTGCCCAGCACGTCGCGCGGGGCCTTGGGGTCGAGCGTCGGGTGGAGCAGCTGGTCGAGCGCCATCGGATCGATCCGGCGCACTGCGGTCGCCTCGTCGATCAGGCCCTCGCCGACCATCTCGACCGCCATGCGCAGCGCCGCCTTGGCCGTGCGCTTGCCCGAGCGGGTCTGCAGCATCCACAGGTGCCCGCGCTCGACGGTGAACTCGATGTCCTGCATGTCGCGGTAGTGCTTCTCGAGCAGGTCGAACACGCGCGCGAGTTCGCCATAGGCCTCGGGCATCGCCTCTTCCATCGACAGCGGCTTGGCGTTCGCCTTCTCGCGCGCGTCCTTGGTCAGGTACTGTGGCGTGCGGATGCCGGCGACGACGTCCTCGCCCTGGGCGTTGACCAGCCATTCGCCGTAATAGGCGCGCTCGCCCGTCGCCGGATCGCGCGTGAACGCCACACCCGTTGCCGAGGTGTCGCCCATGTTGCCGAAGACCATGGCCTGGACGTTGACCGCGGTGCCCCAGTCGCCGGGAATGTCGTTGAGACGGCGATAGACCTTGGCGCGGTCCGAATCCCACGAATCGAACACGGCTTGGATCGCGCCCCAGAGCTGTTCGGTCACGTCCTGCGGGAATGGGCGGCCCAGCTCCTTGGCGACGATGTCCTTGTACTCGCCGACGAGCGCGCGCCAGTGATCGGCTTCCATCTCAACATCGGTGTAGAAGCCATTGTCTTCCTTGACCGTTTCGAGCGCATCCTCGAACAGATGATGGGCGATGCCGAGCACCACATCCGAATACATCTGGATGAAGCGGCGGTACGAATCCCAGGCGAAGCGATCGTCGCCCGAGGTCTTGGCCAGACCTTCGACCGTGGCGTCGTTGAGGCCGAGGTTGAGCACGGTGTCCATCATGCCGGGCATCGACACGCGCGCGCCCGAGCGGACCGAGACGAGCAGCGGGTCGGCGGGATCGCCGAACTTCTTGCCGACCGAAGCCTCGATATGGGTCAGCGCCGTGGCGACGTCGCCGCGCAGCGCTTCCGAAAAGTCGGCGCCCGAGGCGAGATAAGCGACGCATTCCTCGGTGGTGATGGTGAAGCCCGGGGGCACCGGCAGGCCGATCCCGGCCATCTCGGCGAGATTGGCGCCCTTGCCGCCGACGATCGTCTTGTCGCGGGTGCGGGCGTCATCGTGGTTCGCACCACCGCCGAAGGTGTAGACCTGCTTGCTCATCGTCGCTTTCCTCACTGGCACTTGGGCCGAATTGGCGCTTGGGGGACGCAGGTGTCGTATGACACCCCATCCTGAGGGGTAGCCTCTAAAGGCTGGGAATCTCCCGGTAATCTCTCAACTGCGATAGGGTGGCGTGCTGGCCGTCACCCTTCGATCTTCGAGAAGTCGGCCACGCCGTGCACGGCCTGGCGGAACCGCGCGAGCAGGTCGAGCCGCGACCGACGCTTGATCTCGTCGCTGTCGTTGACCGTCACGCTATCAAAGAACGAGTCGATCGGCGCGCGCAAAGTCGCGAGCGCGGCCATGGCCGTCGCAAAATCCTCGGCATCCACCGCAGCGGCGGCCTGCGGACCGGCCGCGTCGAGCGCGTCGATTAGCGCCTTTTCGGCGGGTTCGGGCGTATAGGACAGGTCCTGCGCATGGCGCTGGGCCATCTTGGCGGCGATGACGGGCGCGAGATCGGGATCGTCGACCTGGGCCAGCGGATCTTCCTCGCCGGTCCGCGCGATCTCGCCCTCGCTGCCGTGCCAGTCCTCCTTCTTGAGGATATTGGCGGCGCGCTTGTAGCCGGCGAGCAGGTTGGTGCCGTCGTCGGTGCCGACGAACGCCTGCAGCGCATGGACGCGCGCGAGCAGCCGGACGAGATCGTCCTCCCCGCCCAGTGCGAAGACCGCGTCGATCAGGTCGTGGCGGACGCCGGCTTCCTTCTGCTGAACCTTGAGGCGGTCGGCGAAGAAGTCGAGGAGTTCGCCCTCGCCCGCGCTCATGCGCAGGCCGTTTTCGGTGATCAGGCGAATGATGCCCAGCGCCGCGCGGCGCAGCGCGAAGGGATCCTTCGAGCCCGTGGGCTTCTCGTCGATTCCGAAGAAGCTCTGGAGCGTATCGAACTTGTCCGCCAAGCTGACCGCGACCGTCAAAGACGCGGTCGGCACGTCATCGCCCTGCCCGACCGGCTTGTAGTGATCGCAGATGGCATCGGCGACGGCATCAGGTAAACCTTCGGCGCGAGCGTAATAGCCGCCCATAAGGCCTTGAAGTTCGGGAAACTCGCCGACCATTTCGGTGACGAGATCGGCCTTGGCGAGACGCGCGGCCTGTTCGGCCTGATCGGCGTCGGCGCCCTTTACCACACCCTCTTCGACCAGCCAGCGCGCCAGCTTGGCGACGCGCTCGACCTTGTCGGCGACCGTACCGAGCTTTTCGTGGAAGGTGATGCGTTCGAGCTTCTTCGCCTGATCGGCGAGCGCGACCTTGCGGTCCTGCTGCCAGAAGAAGCGCGCGTCGGAGAGGCGTGCGGCGAGGACCTTGCGGTTGCCGTCGACGATCGCCGCACCGCCGTCGCTGGCCTCGATATTGGCCGTGCAGACGAAGGCATTGGCAAGCTTGCCATCCTTCTCGCAGACGAAATATTTCTGGTTTGTGCGGGCGGTTAGCTGGATGACCTCGGGCGGAACCTCAAGAAACTCTTCGTCGAAGCGCCCGAGCAGCGGCACCGGCCATTCGGTCAGGCCGGCGTTCTCGATGACTAGCCCTTCGTCCTCCACCAGGGTCAGGCCCGTGACGCTCGCCGCCTCGGCGGCCTTCGCGCGAACGATGTCCTGGCGTTCCTCGTGGTCGACGAGGACGTGGCAGGCGCGCAGCTTGTCGGCATAGTCGTGCGCGCCGCCGATGGTGATCTCGCCCGGGTGATGGAAGCGGTGGCCCTTGGTGGCATAGCCGGAGACGATGTCGCCGACCGCGGTCTCGACGAGGTCCTCACCGAGGATCGCGACGATGCCCGAGAGCGGACGCACCCAGCGCAGGCTCTCGGTGGAGATCGAGGCGGCGCCCCAGCGCTGCGATTTGGGCCAGGGGAAGGCGCGGACGATCGCCGGGATCGCCTCGGCCAGCACGTCCTTAGTGGCGCGGCCGGGTTTTTCGGTGACGGCGAAATAGATGCCGTCGCGCTCGGTGAGCTGGTCCTGGGTCAGGCCGGTCTTGCGCAGGAAGCCTTCGAGCGCCTGCGGCGGTGCCGAGGTCTTGGGACCCTTGAGCTCTTCGCTGACGGCCTCGGTGGCGAGCGGCAGGTCGCGCGCGATCAGCGCGAGCCGGCGCGGCGTCGACCAGACCGTGATCGCGCCCGGCTTGAGCCCGGCGGCGGCGAGCTGTTCGCGGAACAGCTTCTCGAGGCTGGCGCGCGCGCCGGCCTGCATTCGTGCGGGGATCTCTTCCGAGCGCAGTTCGAGGAGGAAATCGCTCATACCGTCCACCCCGGGAACTTCTCGGCCCATTCGGCCTGGTTCTTCTCGATCCACGCCTGGCAGGCGCCCTTGGCCAGATCGCGTACGCGGCCGATGTAGCTGGCGCGCTCCTGCACAGAGATCACGCCGCGCGCCTGGAGCAGGTTGAACAGGTGGCTGGCCTCAATCGCCTGGTCGTAGGCCGCGAGCGGGATCTGCGCTTCGATGCAGCGCTTGGCCTCGGCCTCGGCGTGCTGGAAGCCCTTGAAAAGCTGTTCGGTATCAGCAACTTCGAAGTTGTACTTCGAGAGTTCCTGCTCGTTTTTGAGGAACACGTCGCCATAGGACACGCCGGCGTCGTTGAACCGCAGGTCGTAGACGTTGTCGACGCCCTGGATGTACATCGCCAGGCGTTCGAGGCCATAGGTTAGTTCGCCCGCGACGGGCTTGCAGTCGAAACCGCCGACCTGCTGGAAATAGGTGAACTGGGTCACCTCCATGCCGTCGCACCAGACTTCCCAGCCGAGGCCCCAGGCGCCTAGAGTGGGGCTTTCCCAGTCGTCCTCGACGAAGCGGATGTCGTGCGCCAGCGGATCGACGCCGATCGCCGCCAGGCTCTGCAGGTAGAGTTCCTGCAGGTTCTCGGGGTTCGGCTTGAGGATCACCTGGTACTGGTAATAGTGCTGCAGCCGGTTCGGATTTTCGCCGTAGCGACCGTCGGTCGGCCGGCGCGAAGGCTGGACGTAGGCGGCCTTCCACGGCTCGGGGCCGAGCGCGCGCAGGGTCGTCGCGGGGTGGAAGGTGCCGGCACCCATGCGCATGTCATAGGGCTGCAGGATCAGGCAGCCCTGCGCGTTCCAGAACGAGTGGAGGCGCAGGATCATCTCCTGGAAGGAAAGCGGTTTCGAACCGGTCAGAGATGGGGCGGACATGGCTCGGGCCTTTGGCGCACGGGGCATGCAGGGTCAACAGGAGTCGGATCACCGGGAAAACGGACTGTAGATTCTGGCAGGCCGTTCATCGACGGGTGAGAATCCGCTGCCTATACCAAGGCCATGCAATCGCTCTTCCGTCGGCTCGCCTGCCTGTTCCTCGCGATCGTCTCGGCGCTGTCGGTCACGGCATCGGCCCAGCCAGCCGCGACCGTGGCCGCTTCTCCCCCTGCCCCGGTTCCTTCCCCGAGTCCGGCCCCCACGGCGGAGAAGATCGCCCCGGCGCTGTGGAAGCTGTCCGACGAGGATACGACGATCTGGCTGTTCGGCACGATCCACGCGCTGCCCGAAGGCATCGACTGGTTCCACGGGCCCGTGCGCGAGGCCTTCGACGGCTCGCAGGAACTGGTCACCGAGATCACCGAGGCCGATCCCACCGAAATGCAGCGGCTCGTGCTCGAGCACGCGGTGCTGCCGCAGGGCCAGTCGCTGCGCGGCCTGCTGACCCCGGCGCAGAAGGCGGCCTACGAGAAGCAGCTCGGCGGGCTCGGCCTGCCGCTCCAGGCTTTCGACGGCTACGAGCCCTGGTATGCGGCCGTGGCGCTCTCGACCCTGCCGCTGATGCGCACGGGCTACGATCCCAAGTTCGGGGTCGAGCAGGTGCTCGACGCGCAGGCCAAGGCGCTCGGCCGCAAGCACACGGGGCTCGAGACCCCGGCCTTCCAGATCGGCCTGTTCGATTCGCTGCCGCTGGACGCGCAGAAGCGCTATTTCGCCGACGTCGTCGAGCAGCTGCCGACCGTGGCCGAGCAGCTCGGCCAGATGGTCACCGCCTGGCGCCGCGGCGATGCCGAGACGCTCGCGAAGCTGATGAACGACGAAGAGGACGATCCAGCGCTGATCGAGATGCTGCTGGTCAACCGCAACAAGGCCTGGGCGCAATGGGTCAAGCAGCGGCTCGATACGCCGGGCACGGTCTTCGTCGCGGTCGGCGCCGGGCACCTCGCCGGGCCGGGCAGCCTGCAGGAGCAGCTTGCCGCGCAGGGCCTCAAGACCACCCGCGTGCAGTGACATGCGCGTGCGCGGCCTGATCGCCGTCGCCCTGGCGGCGCTGCTCGCGGCATGCGCCGCCGAGCCCGAGCCGGCCAATCCGGCGCTCTGGCGCGTGGACGGCGTCCATGGTGAGCGCGGCTATCTGTTCGGCACGATCCACGCGCTCGAACGCCCCGTGCTCTGGCGCTCGGGCAAGGTCGATGCGGCGCTGCGCGACAGCGATCGGATCGTCGTCGAGGTCGGAAATCTCGCCGATCAGGCGGCGCTACAGAAGACCTTCGCCGCCATGTCCAAGAGTCCGGGCCTGCCGCCGGTCTCGGCGCGGATCGACCCGGCGCTGCGCCCGCGGCTTGCCGCGCTGATGAGCAAGGTCGGCGCGCGCGAGGCGAGCTTCACCGGTGTCGAGACCTGGGCCGTGGCGCTGTCGCTCGCGCGCGCCAGCCAGGGGCGCGACGATGCCGGCAACGGGATCGACCGCGCGGTCCTCGCCGCGGCCGAACATCGCCCGGTGGTCGAGCTCGAAGGCGCCGCCGCGCAACTCGGCCTGTTCGATGCCCTGCCCGAAGCGGAGCAGCGCGATCTGCTGAACGCCGTCCTGCGCGACGAAGGCGCGATCGACAACGAGAGCGGCGACCTCGCTGCGGCCTGGCGCAAGGGCGACATGGCCACGATCGAGCGTGAGACCGGCAAGGGCCTGCTCGCCGATCCCGAGCTGCGCGCGGCGCTGTTCACCGCGCGCAACCGCGCCTGGAGCGAACGTCTCGTCGCCATGCTGGGCCAGGGGCAACACCCCTTCGTCGCGCTCGGTGCGGCGCATATGGCGGGGACCGAGGGGCTGCCGGCCCTGCTCGCGGCGCGAGGCTATACGATCACGCGTGTGCAATAGCCGCTGCGGCCTTGCATTTCCGGGACTTTGCCGCTAACCGCGCCCGCTTCCCGTCATGGTCATCCCTGGAGGCGTGACGGCGAAGCATGTGCAATCCAGTGTTTTCGAAAGGCAAGTACCATGAGCGATACGCTTAACCTGCCGGCAGAGACGCGCGAACGGGCTGGCAAGGGAGCCTCCCGTGACCTGCGTCGTTCTGGCCGTGTCCCCGCCGTTGTCTATGGCAACAACGAAGAGCCCCTCTCGATCCACGTCGAGGAGAAGGAACTGGTCCGTCAGCTCGGCACCGGTCACTTCTTCAACTCGATCGTCGAGGTCGAAGTCGGCGGCAAGAAGGTGCGGACCCTGCCCAAGGACGTCGCGTTCCACCCCGTGACCGATCGCCCGCTGCACGCGGATTTCCTGCGCGTTTCGAAGAACGCCAAGGTCCACGTCAACGTGCCCGTGGTCTTCATCAACGAAGAGAAGTCGCCGGGCCTCAAGAAGGGCGGCGTGCTCAACATCGTCCACCATAGCCTCGACCTCGTCGTCGAAGCCGACAAGATCCCCGATGACATCCAGATCGACGTCACCGGCCTGGACGTGGGCGATTCGATCCACATCAACAACATCAAGCTGCCCGCCGGTGCCACCGACGGCAGCCACGAAGCGGACCTGACGATCGCGACGATCGTTGCTCCTTCGGCGCTGAAGAGCGAAGAAGGCGACAACGAGACGCCGGCCGCCGACGCTTGAGAATACCCGTCGTCCCGGTGAAAGCCGGGACGACGACTTTCCGGGGATTTCGATGCAGCTCTGGGTCGGCCTCGGCAATCCCGGTCCGCAATATGCGATGAACCGGCACAACATCGGCTTCATGGCGCTCGACACGATCGCCGAAGTCCACGATTTCGGCCCGGTCCAGAAGAAGTTCCTGGGCTGGCTGCAGGAAGGCCGCATCGCCGGCCAGAAGATACTCCTGCTCAAACCCGCCACCTTCATGAACGAGAGCGGCCGCTCGGTCGGCGAGGCGCTGCGCTTCTACAAGCTCGGCCTCGACGCGCTGACCGTGTTCCACGACGAGCTCGATCTCGCGCCGTTCAAGGTCAAGATCAAGCAGGGCGGCGGCACCGCCGGACACAACGGCCTGCGCTCGATCGACCAGCATCTGGGCGCCGATTTCCGCCGCGTGCGCATCGGCATCGGCCATCCCGGCCACAAGGACCGCGTCACCGGTCACGTCCTCGGCAACTACGCCAAGAGCGAGATGGACGACCTCGCCGACATGCTCGGCGCGATCTCGGCCGAGAGCGAATGGCTGGCCAAGGGCGACGACACGCGCTTCATGAACGACGTCGCGCTGCGGCTGCAGGACTGACGCGAACACTTCGTTACAGTCGCCTAGCTCGACTATCCCCGGCATCGGTATATCCTCCGCGCGTCATCGCAGGAGGTTCAGGCCATGCCCGAGATCACCCGTCGCTCGCTTCTGGCCGGTAGCGGCGCCCTCGCCGCCGCGGCTGCGGTTCCCGGCTCCGCCCAAGGCACCAAGCCGCTCGCGGGCAAGAGCTTCCTCGTCACCGGTACCTCGTCGGGCTTCGGAAACGTCGGGGCGCTGCTTTATGCGCGGCTCGGCGCGCGCGTCTTCGCGACGATGCGCAACCTGCCGCGGCCCGAGGGCGAGGCGCTGCTCAAGGTGGCGCGCGACGAGAAGCTCGATCTCCAGGTCCTGCCGCTCGACGTCCTGTCCGAGGACTCGGTCAACGCCGCGGTCGCCGAGGCCGAGAAGCGCAACGGCGGGCCGCTCGACGCGCTGGTCAACAACGCCGGCATTAACATCGCCGGCCCGGTCGAGGTGCAGGACCTCGAAGCGACCAAGCTGACCTTCGATACCAACGTCTTCGGCCTGCAGCGGACGATGCGCGCGGTGCTGCCCGGCATGCGCCGCCGCAAGTCGGGCCTGATCTTCAACGTCTCGTCGCAGCAGGGGCGGATCATCATGCCCGCGGGCGGGCTCTATTCGTCGACCAAGTTCGCGGTCGAGGCGATGAGCGAGCAGATCGCCTACGAACTCGCGCCGCACGGCATCGAAGTCGTGATCATAGAGCCCGGCGGCTTTCCCACGGGCATCGGCCGGAACCGTGCGCGCTATACTGCGGCGCTGGCAGCGCGGGCCGACGACAAGCACAAGGCCGGCTATCCCGAACTGGTCGCGCAGATGAGCCGGATGCCCGGTGGTGGGGCCGCTCCCGCAGCCCTGCCCCCCCGGCCTGCCCGATCCGATCGAGGTGCCCAGGGCCATTGCCGAGATCGCCGCCCTGCCTGCGGGTACGCGCCCGCTGCGCCGTCCGGTCCATCCGGGCAACAAGCCGCAGCTCGAGATCAACCGCGTCTCGGCCGAGACCCAGCGCGGCCTGCTCGAGAAGAGCCCCTACGCGGCCTGGGGCAAGGCCGTGCTGGATTGACGTTTCTTCATCCTCCCCGGCACGGGGAGGTGGCATTCGCGGAGCGAATGACGGAGGGGGCTCTCCGGGCGGGACGACGTGTTTGCCGGAGAGCCCCCTCCACCATCCCCGCTTGCGCGGGGACGGTCCCCCTCCCCGTACCGGGGAGGATGCAAGGTGTTACGCCTCCCCCGCTGGCCTTTTCCCCCGCACCCCGGTATGGGCGCGCGCTCAAGCATCATTCGGAGCATATCATGGGTTTTCGTTGCGGGATCGTGGGCCTGCCCAACGTCGGCAAGTCGACGCTGTTCAACGCGCTGACCGAGACGCAGGCGGCGCAGGCGGCGAACTATCCGTTCTGCACGATCGAGCCCAACGTCGGCCAGGTCGGCGTGCCCGATCCACGGCTCGACAAGCTGGCCGAGATCGCCGGCAGCCAGAAGATCATCCCCACCCAGCTCGGTTTCGTCGACATCGCCGGCCTCGTGCGCGGCGCCTCGAAGGGTGAAGGCCTGGGCAACCAGTTCCTCGGCAACATCCGCGAGGTCGACGCGATCGTCCACGTCCTGCGCTGCTTCGAGAACGACGACATCCAGCACGTCGACAACAAGGTCGATCCGATTTCCGACGCCGAGACGGTCGAGACCGAGCTGATGCTGTCGGACCTCGAAAGCCTCGAGAAGCGCGTCCCCGCGGCGCAGAAGAAGGCGGCGCAGGGCGACAAGGAATCGAAGGTGATCGCCTCGGTGCTCGGCCAGGCGCTCGACCTGCTGCGCGACGGCAAGCCCGCGCGGCTGACCCAGCCCAAGGACGACGATGAAGCCCGCGTCTTCGCCCAGGCGCAGCTGCTGACCTCGAAGCCCGTGCTTTACGTCTGCAATGTCGAGGAAGAGAGCGCCGCCGAGGGCAACGCCTTCTCGGCCAAGGTGTTCGAGAAGGCCAAGGCCGAAGGCGCCAACGCGGTGATCGTCTCGGCGGCGATCGAGGCCGAACTGGTCGGCATGGATCCCGAAGAGCGCATGGTCTTCCTTGAGGAGCTGGGTCTGCACGAGACCGGCCTCGCGCGCATCATCCGCTCGGGCTACGATCTGCTCCATCTGCTGACCTTCTTCACCGTCGGCCCCAAGGAAGCGCGCGCCTGGACCGTGCACAAGGGCGCCAAGGCCCCCGAGGCCGCGGGCGAGATCCACTCGGACATGCAGCGCGGGTTCATCCGCGCCGAGACGATCGCCTATGACGACTACGTCGCGCTGAACGGCGAGAGCGGCGCCAAGGATGCCGGCAAGCTGCGCCAGGAAGGCAAGGAGTACGTCGTCCAGGACGGCGACTGCCTGCACTTCAAGTTCAACGTCTGAGGCGAGCGTCTGATCTGGAGGGAGCTTGCCGGAGCGCTGGCTTTTGAGCGGGGGCGGGGTACGGGGTGCAAGTCAGGGCACCGGCAAGCACTCGATAAACCCGCTTATCGTACGCCGGTTCCTGAACGCTCCATTTTGGCGGCGATTTAGCGCTCGAAGGCCTCGATGATCGGGCACGGGCCCTCGTCGGACTTGGCGCACTCGCGGGCCAGGCTTTCTAGCGAGCGGCGCGCGGCCTCGAGTTCGGCGATCCGCGCGTCCAGTTCGACGATCCGCGCGCGCGCCATCGCCCGCGCCTTCGGCCGGTCGTTGCTGCGATCGAGGTCCATCAGTTCGCGGATTTCCTCGAGCGTGAAGCCCGCGCGCTGAGCGCCGCGGATGAAGCGTAGCCGGCGCACTTCGTCGTCGCCATAGTGACGCCGCCCTGGCGGGCTCGCGACCGAGCCGGGGCGCGGATCGAACAGCAGGCCCTTGCGCTGGTAGAAGCGGACGGTCTCCACCCCCACCCCGGCGCCGCGCGCCAGTTCCGAAATGGTGAGCGCCATTGCTTGACTCCGTACCGTGGTACGGAAGCTATAGGTTGATTCGTCATGGAACGCCAAGCATCCAAGCCCAAGGCCACGATCTACCGCATGGTCATGGACAAGCACGTCTGTCCCTGGGGAATCCGGGCGCTGCACCTGCTGCGCAGCAGTGGCTACGCGGTCGAGGACCGCTGGCTGACCACGCGCGAGGAGACCGACGCGTTCAAGGCCGAGCACGGCGTCAAGACGACGCCGCAGGTGTTCATCGACGGCCAGCGGATCGGCGGTCACGACGATCTGCGTCGTCATCTCGGCCTCAAGGTCCGCGATCCGCAGGCGACCAGCTACGTGCCGGTGATCGCGGTCTTTGCCACAGCCGCGGGCCTCGCGCTCGCCGCCAGCACCGCGGTGCTCGGCACGCCGCTGACGGTCGTGGCCGGCGAATGGTTCGTCGCTTTCGCGATGATGATCCTGGCCATGCTCAAGCTGCAGGACGTCGACAGCTTCGCGACGATGTTCCTCGGCTACGACCTGCTGGCGCGGCGCTGGCTGCCCTATGCCTGGCTTTACCCGTTCCTCGAATGGTCGGCGGGCGCGCTGATGGCGGCGCACTGGCTCGATCTGGTGTCGATCCCGATCGCGCTGTTCATCGGTACGGTCGGCGCGGTCTCGGTGTTCTGGGCCGTCTATGTCCAGAAGCGCGACATCAAATGTGCCTGCGTCGGTGGATCGAGCCGGGTGCCGCTGGGCTTCGTCTCGCTGGCCGAGAACCTGGGCATGGTGGCCATGGCCGCCTGGATGCTCGGCAAATATCTTTGAAACAATGGAGACTATGATGAAACTGGCTGTCCGTTCGCTCGCCGCGAGCACCCTGGCGATCGCCATGGCTCCGGCCGCATGGGCGCAGGACCACGATCACGGTGCGACGGATCACGCCGCCATGGGCCACACGATGCCGGCTGCCGATGGCGAGGAGATGGCCGAGGCGATGCCGAGCGGCCCGAGCGCGGGTTCGGGCACGGCGCTTCTGCCCGCCAATGAATCGATGCGCGGGCTGCACCTGCCGACGGGCGACTGGATGGTCATGGCGCACGGCTTCGTCTCGGGTCAGTATACCGATCACTCGGGGCCGCGCGGCGACGACAAGGCCTATGTCACCTCGATGCTGATGGTCACCGGCGAGCGCGAGACCAGCTTCGGCCGCGTTCTGCTCAAGTCGATGCTGAGCCTCGAGCCGGCGATGGACGCGCGCGGCTACCCCAATCTCTTCGCCACCGGCGAGACCGCGCGCGGGCTGCCGCTGGTCGATCGCCAGCATCCGCACGACCTGTTCATGGAACTGGCCGCGCGCGTCGACTTCGACTTGGGCGGCGACGACAAGCTGTTCCTTTACGGCGGCCCGGTCGGCGAACCCGCGCTTGGCCCCAGCGCCTTCATGATGCGCGGCTCGGCCCGCTACAATCCCGAGCCGCCGATCACACACCACTGGTTCGATTCGACGCATATCACCTATGGCGTCGTCACCGCCGGCTATTCCTCGCCGCTGTTCCAGCTCGAGGCCTCGGCCTTCCGCGGGGCGGAACCCGACGAACGTCGCTGGGGGATCGAGACGCCCAAGCTCGACAGCTGGTCGGTCCGCGCGACCTTGAGCCCCTCGCCCGCCTGGACCCTGCAGACGAGCTATGGCCAGATCAAGGAACCCGAGGAACTGCACCCGGGCGAGGACGAGCACCGCGTCACCGCCTCGGCGCACTACAATGACGGCAAGGGCTTCGCGGCGATGCTGGCCTTCAGCAACAAGGATCGCCGGCCCAATAACGGTTCAGGGGGCGGTTCGCTCTCGGCCTGGCAGGCCGAGGCGAACTGGGACCTCGACGATCGCAACACGCTGTTCGGCCGGTTCGAGAACGTCGCCAACGACGAGTTCTTCCCCGATCACGCCGATCCGCTGCACGACCAGGTGTTTCGCGTCAGCAAGTTCCAGCTCGGCTACGCCCGGCGTGTGCCGCTGGGGCCGTTCGAACTCGCGCTCGGCGGCTCAGCGGCGCTCTATGCCAAGCCCGATGCGCTCGACGTCGCCTACGGCAAGAATCCCTGGGGCTATACCTTGTTCGCGCGCTTCATCCTCGGGCGCTGATCGGCAACACTAAGATAGATTCCATAAACACTGGAGAAACGGGCGGGCGATAGACTGGCGGGCAGAAGGACGTTGCGAGCCTTGAAGCGGGATGAGACCATAGCCGATCCTTCCCCCCCGTCGGCGCCACCTGCTCCCCAGGACTCGCAGCGCCGGGCGCTGCCGCCCCCGGACGCGATCGCCGCGATGGTCCGCGAGATCGAGTCCGGCCTTGCGGCGGGCCTGCTCGCCGACCACCCGATCGACGCCTATCTGGCGCCTTTCGCCGCGCTGCCCGCCGGCTCGCAGTATCACGCGGTTCCGGCCGAAGCGCGGGCGACCTGCGCGACGATCGAGGCCGCAGGTGGGATGGAGGCGGTCGAGGCCTATCACCGCCTCGTCCTGCTCCATCTGATCGCGCGCGCGGTTGTCGACGGTCCGCCCGCGCCGATGCGCCTGACCTCCGAGGCGCGCGGCGTGCTCGACGATTATCTCGCGCGCGTGGTCGCCGACCTGGGCAAAGGCCGGAAGGGCTTCTTCCGCCACGGCCATGACCCTTTCGCCAAGGACTTCGCGGTCTGCCGCGGCCGCCTGCTGCCCTGCGGGGTCGAGGTGCTCGATCCGCTCGGCGGGATTCCGCGCAGCCTGGCGTTCAAGGGCGGGGCCGGTCAGGCGCTGACCATGGCGCGGATGGCCTGGCGGCTCGGCGGGGTGAAGGCCGTCTGGGGGCTCCATTTCGACCGGCGCCTGGTCAAGGACTTCAACGCCCAGGGCTATGCCGAGCTCTACCTGCGCGTCGCGGACCTGCTCGAAGCCAACCCCGAAATCCGAGGGATCAGTAGCTGGTCGTGGTGGCACGATCCACAGGTGGCCCGGATCAGCCCCGAACTGTCGTTCATCGGCGCCATTCCCGAAAGCGGCGGGGCCTTCGTCATGCGTGTCGGCGAGGACGCCTATGCCACCGCCGACGCCCTGCGCTTCGCGCCGCAGCGCAAGGCGTTGTACGAGGCGGGCCAGTACCGGCCCTGCTTCCACATGCTCGCCTGGGCGCGGCAGGACGTGCTGGCCTGGGCCAAGGCCTATCGCGCGGCGGCTTCGGCCGGTTCCGAGCAACGCAGCATGCCCGCCGCCTGATAGACGATCCGCTCGAAGCTGTCGCGGATCGTCAGGCGATCGGGGTCGCGTTCCAGCTGCGCCGACTGCTGCCGGCCGACGTATTTCTCGTGGATGTTCCCGGCGATCACCGGGCTGCCGCTGTCCGACGCGAGGATCGCCGGCTCGCCATTGAGCTGGAACACCGCCTTGTCGCTGCCGATGACGGCGAGTGGAAAGGCGCCGGGATTGGGATCGGTGAAGAAACCGCAGCCATGCTCCGAGAGGTTGAACAGCCGCCGCACGTTGGGATCGACCACGCCCATTTCGAGCGGTTGGATCGGCGGTTTGCGCTTCTGCACGGCTTCGACCTCGGCGACGGCGCGTGCGTCCGAAGCGGCCTTCTCCGCGGGCGTCTGCCCGCCGCAGGCGCCGAGCAGCGCGAGCGGCATCACGATCAAAGCTAAGCGACCTTTGTTCACGAGTGGACAATGCGCGACGTCGAGCCGTTGTTCCCACACGGTTACTTGCGGCCGAACAGCTTCTCGATGTCGCCGTGTGCCAGCTTGACCCAGGTCGGGCGGCCGTGGTTGCATTGGCCCGATCGCGGCGTGCGCTCCATTTCGCGCAGCAATGCGTTCATCTCGATCACCGACAGCACGCGGCCGGCGCGGACCGAGCCGTGGCAGGCCATCGTCGCCAGGACGTGTTCGAGCCGCTCACCAAGCAGCAGCGCGTCCCCGTTCTGCGCGAGATCGTCGGCCACGTCGCGGACCAGCGCCTGGACGTCGCTCTTGCCCAAGGCCGTCGGCACCGCACGCACGAGCATCGCGGCCGGTCCGAAGCGTTCGACGGCGAGACCCAGCGCGGCGAGGTCCTCGGCCTTTTCCTCGAGCCGGTCGCAGGCGGGCTCCTCGAGATCGACGACTTCGGGCAGCAGCAGAGCCTGGCTCGCGGCGACCGCGCCCTGGGCTCCCGCCGCGCGCAGCCGTTCGAGCACGAGGCGCTCGTGCGCCGCGTGTTGGTCGACGATCACCAGGCCATCCTCAGCCTCGGCAACGATATAGGTGCCAGCCACCTGCCCGCGCGCGACGCCGAGCGGATAGGCTACGGCCTCTTCGGGGATCGCTTCGGCTTCCTCGGCGCGCGCCGAGGGCGGCGCCATCACGGCCTGCTCGTAGCTGCGCCAGCTCTGCCCGACCTCGCTGACGCGCGCTGGCGTTGCGCGATCGAAGCTCGTGAACAGGCTTCCCAGCGGCGCCGGCACAGGTGTCAGCGGAACGTAGGCAGCAGGCGCTGCGACGGGCTCGACCTGCCAGTTGGCCATGGCCCCGGCCGCGGGGCTCTGCGCCGAGCGCTGGCCGGCGCTGTCGAGCGCGTGGCGCAGCGCGCCGACGATGAAGCCGCGCACGAAGGCGGAATCGCGGAAGCGCACCTCGGTCTTGGCCGGGTGGACGTTGACGTCGACCTCTTCGGGCGGAAGCTCGAGGAACAGCGCGAGCACGGCGTGGCGGTCGCGCGCGAGCATGTCGGCATAGGCGCCGCGCACCGCGCCGATCAGCAGCCGGTCCTTCACCGGCCGGCCGTTGACGAACAGGTACTGGTGATCGGCAACGCCGCGATTGTAGGTGGGTAGGCCCGCCACCCCCGTGAGCCGAGCGGACCCGCGCTCGGCATCGATCACCACGCCGTCGTCGGCAAGCTCGCGCGCGACGAGGCGGGAGACGCGCGCGGCAAGCGCCCCATCCCCGCCTTCGCCGGCCTGGACCTGGAGCACGCGGCGGCCGTCGTGTTCGAGCGTGAAGCCGACATCGGGTCGCGCCATGGCGAGTCGGCGGACGACGTCGAGGCAGGCGGCATATTCGGCGCGCGGCGTGCGCAGGAACTTGCGTCGCACCGGCACCTTGCCGAACAGGTCCTCCACCCGGATGCGGGTGCCCGGCGGCAGCGCGGCGGGGCCGTCCTCGGCGACCTGACCGTGGTCGACCACGCGCTTCCAGCCTTCCTGACCGCGTGGCCGCGATTCGATCGACAGGCGTGCGACGCTGGCGATCGAGGGCAGCGCCTCGCCGCGGAAGCCGAGCGTGGCGACCAGTTCGATATGCTCGTCTGGCAGTTTCGAGGTGGCGTGGCGTTCGAGCGCGAGCGCGATTTCCGCGGGACCCATGCCGCAACCGTCGTCGGTCACCTCGATCAGATCGAGCCCGCCGGCGGCGAGCCGGACCGAGATGTTGATCGAGCCCGCGTCGATGGCGTTTTCGACCAGTTCCTTGAGCGCCGAGGCTGGGCGTTCGACCACTTCGCCGGCGGCGATCCGGTTGACGAGTTCCTCGGGCAGGCGTCGGATTACCGGGGAGATTCTTGGGGAGCTTTCGAGCACTTCCACTGCATAGCGACGAAGCGCCGGAAATTCGAGACTGGGGTCCGAAAGCTATCCCCCGATTGCGCCACAAAATTTTGGCCTTTCGCCAAATGCTGCGCTAGGAAGCCGCCTTCCACGCTCACCAGCCGGCCTGCATGCCGCCGCGAGCTTCGCGGTAAGTGCCCGGTAAGTCACGGATATTTTGATGCCCTCGATGATGTCGCGATTCTTCAAGTTCGGCTCGCAGAACATGGCGATCGATCTCGGCACGGCGAACACGCTGGTCTATGTGCAAGACCGCGGCGTCGTCCTGAACGAGCCGTCGGTCGTCGCGATCGAAACGATCAACGGCATCAAGAAGGTGAAGGCCGTCGGCGACGACGCCAAGATGATGATGGGCAAGACGCCCGACAACATCGAGGCGATCCGTCCGTTGCGCGACGGCGTCATCGCCGACATCGAAATCGCGGAAGAGATGATCAAGCACTTCATCCGCAAGGTGCACGGTAAGAAGAGCCTGTTCCGCTATCCCGAGATCGTGATCTGCGTGCCCTCGGGTTCGACCTCGGTCGAGCGTCGCGCCATCCGCGACGCCGCCTCGAACGCCGGCGCAAGCCAAGTCTACCTGATCCTCGAGCCGATGGCCGCAGCGATCGGCGCCGACATGCCGGTGACCGAGCCGGTTGGCTCGATGGTCGTCGACATCGGCGGCGGTACCACCGAAGTCGCCGTGCTGTCGCTGCGCGGCCTCGCCTATACCACCTCGGTCCGCGTCGGCGGCGACAAGATGGACGAGGCGATCGTCTCCTACGTCCGTCGTCACCACAACCTGCTGATCGGCGAATCGACCGCAGAGCGGATCAAGAAGGACTATGCCATCGCCATGGTCCCGACCGACGGCGTCGGCGAGACGATCCACATCAAGGGCCGCGACCTCGTCAACGGCGTGCCCAAGGAAATCACGATCACCCAGGCGAACATCGCCGAAGCCCTGTCCGAACCGATCGGCGCGATCATCGAGGGCGTGCGTATCGCGCTCGAGAACACCGCGCCCGAACTCGCGGCCGACATCGTCGATCAGGGTATCGTTCTGACCGGCGGCGGCGCGCTGATCCAGGGGCTCGACGAGTACCTGCGCGAAGAGACCGGCCTGCCCGTTTCGATCGCCGAGGACCCGCTGTCCTGCGTCGCGCTGGGTACCGGCCGCGCCATGGAAGACCCCGTCTATCGCGGCGTCTTGATGACGGCTTAAGCTGCCAGGAGGGAGAAAAGCTCCATGGCGCCGCCGCCTAACCGGCGCTCCGGATATTCCCGCAGGGCGCAATACGGTACGTTTTTCGGCTACATTGCCGGGATCGTCGGTGCGCTCGTCGGCGGCGGATTCCTGATCGTTTCCATCTTCAATCCCGACGCTTTCGCCGGCCTGCGCGGTGCGGCGGCCGATGCCGCCGAGCCCGGCGGTAAGGTCGTGGCCGTGGGTCGGCGCGAGACTCAGAGCTTCTTCGACGTCGTGCGCGGCTATGCCGTCGCAGGCGTGCGCAATGCCAAGCTCGAACGCGAACTGGCCGAGGCCAAGATCCGCCTCGTCGAGGCCCAGGCCATCGCCGAGGAGAACACGCGGCTCAAGGGCCTGCTTGGTCTTGCCCAGCAGGATCCTGCGCCGGTGGTGACGACGCAACTGGTCGCGGCGACCGGCGGATCGACGCGTCGCTTCGCCACGCTGGGCGCCGGTAGCGGCCGCGGCGTGGTCGTCGGCATGCCCGTGCGCTCGCAGCTCGGGCTGGTCGGTCGCGTCCTCGAGGTCGGCTCCTCGACCGCACGCGTCCTGCTCGTCACCGATACCGAGAGTGTGGTGCCCGTGCGCCGCGCCCAGGATGGCGTCGCGGCCTTCGCACAGGGGCTCGGCGACGGCCGGCTGCAGTTGCGCCTGATCAATCTCGGCATCAATCCGCTGAAACCCGGCGACGTCTTCGTCACGTCGGGCTCGGGCGGGCTCTATCGTCCGGGCATCGCCCTCGCGGCGGTGACCAGCGTTACGCGCGACGGCGCCATCGCGCGGGTCCTGGCCGATCCCGCGGCAACCGAATTCGTCGTGGTCGACCGCGTCTGGGCGCAGCAGGCCGAGCCGGTCGCCACGGCCTCCGGAACGGCAGTCGCGCCCCCGGCAGCACCCGGCCCGCGCTGATGCCGTCGCGTCTGGTCCACGCCGTGCAGATCCGCTTCCAGCGGCGCATCAATCGTGCGCCCTCGCCGCTCGTCGCGCGCAGCGTTCCTTGGCTGTCGATCATGCTGGCCTCGGTTCTGCCGACCTGGCTGTTCCTCGCCTCGGCGCCCTATGTGCCGCCGTTCGGCTTTCTGACCCTGCTTGCCTGGCGCCAGCTGCGTCCGGGGCTTCTGCCCGTCTGGGCCGGGCTGCCGCTCGGCTTCTTCGACGATCTCTACAGCGGTCAGCCGCTGGGCAGCGCGATCCTGCTCTGGTCGATCGCGATGATCGTGCTCGAACTGATCGAGCTGCGTTTCCCCTGGCGCAATTTCGCGCTCGAATGGGCCGTCGCGACCGCGCTGATCGTGGTCTACATCGTTGCGGCATTGGGCGCGGCCAATGCCGGCGGTGGCAGTGCCCATATTGCCTTCCTCGCTCCGCAGATCATTCTCGCGGTGCTGGTCTATCCCTTCGTCGGCCGCGTGGTCGCCGGGCTCGACCGTTTCCGGCTGATTCCCTTCCTGGACATGAGCCGATGAACTGGAAGGCCATCTGGCGCATGCCGACGACCAGCCCGGCGCTGTTGCGGCAGAGCTTCGAGCGCCGCGTCGTCGTGCTCGGTGCGGTCCAGGGGGGCTTGGGCGTGTTGCTGGCGAGCCGCCTCGCCTACCTGTCGGTGGCGCAGAACGAGAAGTACCAGCTCGAGGCCGAGAGCAACCGCGTCAACCTGACGCTGATTCCGCCGCGTCGCGGATGGGTGCTCGATCGCAACGGCGCCCCCCTCGCCTCCAACCGCGCCGATTTCCGCGTCGACGTCATTCCCGAGCGCCTGGTCGACGCTGACAAGACCGTGAACCAGCTCGGCCAGTTGCTCCAGCTGACTGCGATCGAGGTTCAGGACCTCAAGGACAAGCTCGACAAGGCGCACGGCTTCCAGCCGGTCGAGGTCAAGTCCGGGCTCGACTGGGAGCGTTTCGCCGCGGTTTCGGTCCGCTTGCCCGACCTGCCCGGCGTGGTTCCGCAACGCGGGTTTTCGCGCTTTTACCCGACCGGACCTTCGGTCGGCCACCTGATCGGCTATGTCGGCCCGGCTTCGGCCGAGGAATACGAGAAGGACAAGAACCCGCTGCTCGTCACCCCCGGCTACAAGGTCGGCAAGGATGGGCTCGAAAAGCACTACGAGACCTTGCTGCGCGGGCAGCCGGGGGCGCGTCGGGTCGAAGTGACGGCTTCGGGCCGGGTGGTGCGCGATCTCGACACGCGTGAGGACGTCCCGGGCAAGCCGCTGCACCTGACCATCAACGGTCCGCTGCAGGACTATGCGGCGCGGCGGCTCGGCCTCGAATCGGGCGCCGTGGTGGTGATGGACTGCTGGACCGGCGATCTGCTGGCGATGGTGTCGATGCCCAGCTTCGATCCCAACAGCTTCGCCGACGGCATCGGTCGCATCGAATGGAAGATGCTGTCCGACGACGATCACGTGCCCTTGCGCAACAAGGTGCTGCGCGGCCTGTTTCCGCCGGGATCGACGGTCAAGCCGATGGTGGCGCTGGCCTTTCTCGAGGCCGGGCTCAGCCCCGACGACGCGACCAATTGCGGTGGTGGCCTGCGCGTCGGCAACCGCGTGTTCCACTGCTGGAACCACGGCGGCCACGGCAGGGTCGACATGGCCAAGGGCATCTATCAGTCCTGCGACGTCTATTTCTATCACTTCGCCCAGCAGATCGGCATGGACAAGATCGCGGCGATGGCCAAGCGACTGGGTCTCGGCCAGGAATTCCCGCTGCCGGTCGCCGGCCAGTCCTATGGCACGGTTCCCGATCCGGCCTGGAAGATGAAGAAGTACGGCAAGGAATGGGCCGTCTTCGATACGGTCAACGCGACGATCGGGCAGGGCTACATGCTGGTCAATCCGCTGCAACAGGCGGTCATGGCCTCGCGCATCGCCAGCGGGCTGGAAATCATGCCCCGCCTGATCCACGGCGGCAACCAGCCACAGGCCAAGTCGATGGGCTTCAGCCAGGAGCATCTCGACATCGTTCACGCCGCAATGAACGAGGTGGTCAACGGCCGCGGTACGGCAGGTCGCGCCAAGCTGCCGGTCCCCGGCGTGGAGATGGCGGGCAAGACCGGCACCGCGCAGGTCGTCGGACTCAACATCGGCCGCGGCAAGGGCGGCCTGTGGAAGCACCGCGACCACGGCCACTTCATCTGCTTCGCCCCGTTCGACAAGCCGCGCTATGCCGCAGCCGTGGTGATCCAGCACGGCGGCGGTTCGGGCGCGGCCTATCCGGTGGCGCGCGACGTCATGACCTATCTGTTCGATCCCGGTAAGGCGATGGACGTCCTGCTCGAGATGGAAAAGGGCTGGGGCGGTACCCCGCAGGAGCGCATGGCCGCGAAATACGCGTTCTATGCCTCTCAATACGGCGTGAGTGCGCCGGTGGTCTCGCCGCAGGCGCAGGAAAGCGCGGTCGCCGCGGCGGACGAGCCGGTAGCGCCGCGCTCGCAGCCCGAGGTGCGCGAGGCGCAGGCCCCCGCGCCCGAGCCGGTGGTCGAGGTCAGCCCGCCGCCTGCCCCTGCCGCATCGCCCACGCCGGCACCGACGATCGTCCTGCCGCAATGAGCCGTTCGATCGTCCCTGCCACCGTGGCACGCCAGCCCTGGCAGGTGATCCTGCCGCTGACCGCGCTGGTGCTGTTCGGATCGGCGGTGCTCTATTCGGCCGCCGGCGGACATCTCCAGCCGTGGGCGCTGACCCACGTCATCCGCTTCGTGCTGTTCCTCGCCATGGCCGTGGTCATGTCGCGCTTCTCGCGCGAGCTGTTCAAGCTCGGGTCCTATCCGATCTACTTCGCCGTTCTGATCCTGCTGGTGCTGGTCGAGATGCTCGGCGCGATCGGCGGCGGCAGCCAGCGATGGCTCAATCTGGGTTTCATGACCTTGCAGCCGTCGGAGCTGATGAAACCGGCGATCGTGCTGGTGCTGGCGCGGTTCTTCGATGCCTTGCCCGCACCGATGACTTCGAGCTGGCGCGGCCTCGTCCCCGCGGGCGGCCTGATCGCGGTGCCGGCGGCCTTCGTCATCATCCAGCCCGATCTCGGCACCGCGCTGGCGATCTGTTTCGGCGGTTTCGTCGTGATGTTCCTGGCAGGCCTGCCGCTGCGCTGGTTCGTTGCCGGCGGCCTGGCCGGCATGATCATCGCGCCCCTCGCCTATTTCTTCGGCTTGCACGACTATCAGCGCAAGCGCGTGCTGATCTTCATGGACCCGGAGAGCGATCCGCTCGGCTCGGGTTACCACATCACCCAGTCGAAGATCGCGATCGGCTCGGGCGGTATTTTCGGCAAGGGATTCGGTAACGGCTCGCAGAGCCATCTCGAATACCTGCCCGAGGCGCACACAGATTTCGTCTTCGCGACGATGGCCGAGGAATGGGGGCTGGTCGGCGGCCTGTTCGTGCTGCTGGTTTTCTTCCTGGTCTTGCGCTGGGGTCTCGGCGTCGCCCGCAAGGCACCCGATCGATTCTCGCAGCTCCTCGCCGCGGGCATGGTCGCGACGATCTTCTTCTATGCGATGATCAACACGATGATGGTCATGGGCCTGGCCCCCGTCGTCGGTATTCCGCTGCCCTTCATGAGCCACGGCGGCTCGTCGATGATGACCAACATGATCTGCGTGGGCACGCTGATGGCGATCGACCGCTGGCGCGTGCGCCCGTCAGGCCTTTCCTGAGGCACCACCAGGCCGCCAAGGCCAACCGATTCGTCTGCGATTCGGCGTAAAAACACGATATTTTGATTTATTTTCAGATACTTGAAAAAAATTCGAAGAACCCCCTTTCCAGCCGCCGAACAATCGCTATTAGGAGCGCTCCCGAGCGAACGGGTCCGAGCAATCGGCCTGATCGATCGAGTGTCGGAAACGGCAGTGTGGACGCATAGCTCAGTTGGTAGAGCAGCTGACTCTTAATCAGCGGGTCCTTGGTTCGAGCCCAAGTGCGTCCACCACCTTCCCTAAAAATCGCTGAATGGACGGTCAGTGGACCGCGGGCGGATCGCTCGCAGGAAAGCTTTCGTCCAAGGCCTCGTCGAGCGCTTCGTCGAGGTGTTCCTTGCGCTTGCGTTCGGCTTCTTCGGCTGCGGGTGTCGGCTTCTCGGGTGTGTCGGGTGCGGTCACGGCTTGTCCTCCGGGCGATCGTCGATCGCCGGAGGATGCCTTGCCGTCTGGCCGAAAGCCAGCCTGCCAAAGTATGATGGGCCTCAGGCCTTCTTGACGATGTTGCTGGGCACTAGGGTGGGCTGCCCGTGGAGCAGTTGGTTGGCGATGATCGCATAGTGGATCTCGCTCGCGCCCTCGGCGACGCACTGGGCGCGGGCGTCGCGCATGTAGCGGTTGACCCCGGTCGAATCCATGATGCCGCTGCCGCCCCAGAGCTGGAGCAGCTTCACGCAGACGTCGAACATGGTCTCGCAGACGAAGGTCTTGCAGACGTTCGACTGCGCCGGCGCCATCGCACCCGCCTCGAAGGCGCGGACCGTGTCGTAGAGCAGCGCGCGCGCCGCGACGATCTTGGCGTGGCTCTCGGCCAGCCAGTAGGCGATCGGCTGCAATTCGGACATGTCGCGGCCGTAGAGCCGGCGCTGCTTCACGTAGTCGAGCGTCTTGTCGAACAGGCCCTGTGCGCAGCCGACCGAGACCGCGCAATGCGCGAGCAGGTTGGCGGTGTTCGCGGCGCGGTGCGAGAAGCCGCCGCTGAGCAGGTCGCCGAGGATGTCGTCGGGCGCGAGATGGACGTTGTCGAACGAGATCGGCCCGGTGTTGGTGCCGCGCCAGCCGAGCTTGTGCTCGTAGGGCGCGACCTGGAAACCCGCGTCCTCGGCCTCGACGATGACGCAGCCATAGCCCTCGTTGCCGTCGCGGTCCTTCGTCTTGCACATGACGAGGTAGGTCTGGGCCGAGCCCTGGGTGCAGAACAGCTTGGCGCCGTCGAGCCGCCAGCCCTCGCTCTGCGTATCGGGCACGGCCTTGGTCAGGTGTGCGGCGATGTTGGCCGCCCCGCCGGGCTCGCTCTGCGAATAGGCCATCAGCCGCTCGCCGGCCGCCGCCTTGGGCAGGATGCGCTGTTTCTGTTCCTCGGTGCCGAGGATTTCGACCGTCTTCGGGCAGAGCACTATCTGCACGGTCAGCATGCCGGCGAAGGCCGGGCTGGCCTTGGCGATCTCCTCGCTGACCAGGCAGACCGAGACCAGGTCCGCCCCGACGCCGCCGTATGCCTCGCTGGTATAGAGACCGTAGAGTCCGAGTTCGGCCGCCTTGGCGACGAGCTCGTCTGGCGTGCGCTCCTCCATGTCGATGCGGTTGGCGACGGGTTCTACTTCCTTGCGTGCGAAGGTCTCTGCCATGTCGCGCAGTGCGCGCTGATCGTCATTCAGCCAGTCCATCGAATCCCGTTCCTCGATCGTCGTATCGTCGACACGGTATAAAATGAATCATGACAAGTGCAATTCATTGCGTGTAGACAGCTCGTCCCATCGCTCGCATGGAAATGCCATGATCGCCGACCTCGACCAGACGACCCGCGTGCTGCAAGCCATGTTGCCGCAAGGCACGACGATAATCGGCGTGAAGCCGCTGACCACGGGCTTTTCCAACGAGACCTATCTGATCGAGGGTGCCGACCTGATCCTGCGGCTGCCGCCCTCGGCCGGGGCGATGCTCGACGGCCACGACGTGATCGCCCAGGCGGCGATCTACAGCGAACTCGGCCAGGCGCCCGGTGCCCCGCCCGTGCCGCAGATCGTGCTGGCGAGCGAGGATACCCACGCGCTCGGCGTGCCGTTCTTCGTGATGGAGCGCGTCGCCGGCGAATCGATCCACGACCTCGATCTCCAGCCCTGGTTCGTCGAGGGCAGCGACGCGTTCCGCAGCGACATCGCCCACCGCTGGGTCTCGGCCTTCGGCTCGCTGGCGAGGCTGCAGCCGCTCGACGTGCTTGGCGCCCCCGTCTCGCCCGAGGACGATGCGCGTACCTGGCGCGCCTTCGCGGCGGCGGCGAACGCCCCTGCCCTCGTCGCACAGTACGACCGCCTGCTGGCGCGGCCGGCTCCGCGAAGCGGCGCGCCGGCGGTGGTTCACGGCGATACCAAGCTGTCGAACCTGATGTGGCAGGACGGCAAGGTCAGCGCCGTGCTCGACTGGGAGATGGCGCTGAACGGCGAGCCGCTCGCCGATCTCGGCTACATGCTCTACGGCTTCGCCTGCCCTTATCACGGCGCGACGACGCCGCAGAAGCAGCCGGGCATGCCCGATCGCGCGCAGGTCATCGCCTGGTGGGAGGAAGCCTCGGGACGCTCGGCCGAGGGCGTGTTCTGGCACGAGATCGCGCAGATCGGAAAGATCACCGCGATCATCGCCGAGGGCACCAACATGTGGCTGACCGGCCGCAGCGAGGATCCCAAGCTCGCCTACTTCGCGAAGAATCTCGATTACTATCTCGGCGTCATGACGGCGATGCTCGACGGCGGCGACTTCTGAGAGGCCTTTCCATGATCCCGACTATCGCGCCGCTGACGCCGACGGACGAATTCCTCAATCACCAGATCGTCAACACCCACGCCACGGTGGCTTCGGCCGATCGGGCCTGGACCGAGAAGGTCTGGTTCATGCTCGCGCGCAAGGACGGCTCGCTCGCCGCGAGCTTCGGCCTGGGCAAGTATACCAACCGCAACGTGCTCGACGGTTTCGCCGGCGTGCAGAGGGGCACCCAGCAGCGCACCGTGCGCGCGAGCCGGGTGCTGCGGCCGCAGCTCGAGGAGACCTCGGTCGGCCCGCTCAGCTATGAGGTGATCGAGCCGTTCAAGGCGATCCGCATAGCCCTGGCCCCCAATGCCGCGCAGCCGATCGCCTTCGACCTGGTCTTCACCGCGACGATGCCGGCCTTCTTCGAGAAGCGGGATACCGTCTTCGCCGCCGGTCGCGCAGCCTCCGACGTGATCCGCTATCATCAGGCCGGCACGATCACGGGCTGGATCGAGATCGAGGGCGAGCGCATCTCCGTGGCGCCCGAGGACTGGTTCGGCTTCCGCGACCATTCGTGGGGCGTGCGCGAGCATGTCGGCAAGGATCCGAGCGACCTCGTTCCCGGCAACATCGGTGCAACCGGCGGCAGCAAGGCCGGCCAGCCCTATCACTTCAACTGGCTGGTCTCGCAGATCGATCGCCCCGACGGCACGAGCTACGACCTCGCCTACTATTTCCGCGATTTCGGCGGAGAGGGCCCGCCCGAGTTCTTCAGCGGCTACATCAACGAGAGCGACGGCACCCAGATCCCGATCCTCCATCTCTATCCCGAGATCGCCTATCGTCAGGGTGACAAGGCGGCGATGCACGGGAGGATAACCGCGATCGTCGCGGGCAAGGGCAAGTCGGTCGAAGAGCGTGTCTTCGAGATTGAGGCGATCGATCCCGAAATGGGCTTCCGCCTGCTGCCCGGCATGTACGGGCCGTGGAAGGACCAGATTCACGGCAGCTTCAAGGGCGAGGATTTCCTCGACGGCGAGTGCATCGACGACGTCAATGCATCCGAAAAGACCGCCGAGAACTATCGCTGGCAGATCCGCGATCGCCCCGTCCGCATTCGCGAGGGAGCGAACAGCGGCTTTGGCGACATGGAGAGCATCATCATCGGCGAATATCCGGGGGTGACCTTGGTCTGAGCCTTCAGGCTGGTGGCAGGAGCCGCCTTGCCTGCATTTCGGCCAGCCAGCCGCAGACTACGTCCTCGCTGTCGCGGCAGGCGGCGAAGCCGGCCTGGCGCAGCTTGATCGTGCTCAGCAGCGTCGGCAGCCGGATTGCGGTCGCGTCCTTCTGCAGCAGGACGTCGGCATAATGATGGCTCTCGCCGAGGAACCGCGCGAGGTTCAACGCGCGCAGGCCTTCGCGCGCGACGACCCGGTCCCAGATATCGGCGCGCTCGATCAGATAGGCGGCGAGGCTCAACGGTTCGTCGGGACCGGTCTCGACGCCGAGCGTGCGGGCGATCGCTGGCCACGCGGTGCGCCAGGCGAAGACGTCGCCGTTGGTCACGTTGAAGGTCTCGTGGCGCGCCGCGGGGGCTTCCGCCGCCCAGGCGAAGGCCTCGGCGAGCAGCCCGGCATCGACCAGTTCGCCGATCTGCGGCACGCCGCCGGGATAGGCGAAGCTCTTGCTCTCCTCGCGGCGGATCGCGGCATAGGCGCCGATCGCCAGCAGCGGGTTCATCACCGCGCCCCAGGCGCCGCCGACGATCACGCCGGGGCGGAACACGGTCCAGCCCAGGTCATGCGCCCGCGCCCAGTCGCGCAGCAGCTCTTCCTGCAGCCAGTAGAAGTTCGGATGCTCGACCCGCGGTTCTCGCTCGCGCGCGGGCAGGCGCGGCGCGATACCGGCGTGCGCGCCATAGGCCTTGGCACCTTGCAGCAAGGTGACGTGTCGCAGCCCGCGAGCGCTGACTAGGGAGTCGAGCAGGTTGCCCAGCATCGCCCGGTTGAGTTCCATCTGCGCGGGATCGCGCCATCCGACGACGAGACCAGGCTGCTCGGACACCGCTGCGTAGACGACATGGGTGACCTCCGTCAGTTCGCCTGCGGCCGCGCGGCAGGCCGTCGCATCGGTCAGGTCGAGTGCCAGATGGCGCGCGTGGCCCAGCCCGTCGGGTATGCGTCGCGACAGCGCGATCACGCGCCAGTCGGGCAAGGCACCAAAATGCGCGAGGCAGGCCTCGCCGATCACGCCGGTTGCACCGACGACGAGCATCGTCTTCATTGCACCAGCTTGATCGCGGGCCGCATCATGGCAAGCTGCGGCGCGCCATATCGCGGGGACGGTCTATGCCGGCGAAAAGGGGCAAACACGCGCGATTGCGCTAACGACAGGGCTTCGATCGCAAGACCGACGGAGGGGGAACGATGCACACCGAAATTCTGATCCTGGCCTGGGGAGCCGTGCTGCTCTTCGTCCACATCTTCGCCGCGGGGCACGTCAAGACGCGCCAATACGGCACCAAGTGGAACACCGGCGCGCGCGACGAAGCGCTGCCGCCGATGGATCCGATCGTCGGACGCATGGTCCGTGCCCAGGCGAACTACCAGGAGACCTTTCCGATCGCGATCGTGGCGTTGCTCGGCGTCGTGGCCGCTGGGCGGACCGGCGACATGACCGCGCTCGGCGGTTGGATATGGCTCGGCGCGCGCGTGGTCTATCTGCCGCTCTATGCCTTGGGCGTGCCGGTGGTGCGCTCGCTGGTGTTCCTGGTCAGCGTCGTCGGGCTGGCGATGGTGCTCTGGCCGCTGCTCGGCGGCTGATCCCAGACCCGCTCACCCTGAGCTTGTCGACGGGTGCCGGCGCAGCGTTGCGCCGGGTGCTTCGACAGGCTCAGCACGAGCGGGCTGATTGAGCAGGGCGCGAGGCCCTGTCAGTTCTTCCAATACTGGTCGCGCAGCGCCTTCTTGTAGAGCTTGCCCGTGGGCAGTCGCGGCAGCGCGTCGGTGAAATCGACCGTGCGCGGCGTCAACTGGCGGCCGAGCCTTTCGCGCACGAAGTCTCGGATTTCCTCGGCTAGTTCGGCCGACGGTGCCACGCCCTCGGCGGGTTCGACCACGGCCTTGACCTCTTCGCCCAGTTCCTCGTTGGGCACGCCGATCACCGCGACGTCGGCGATCTTGGGGTGCAGCGCCAGGGCATCCTCGATCTGCTGCGGGTAGATGTTCACCCCGCCCGAGATGATCATGAAGGCCTTGCGATCGGTCAGGTAGAGGTAGCCTTCCGCGTCGAGATAGCCGACGTCGCCGACCGTCGCCCATTCGGGGTGCTGTGGGTGTGAGGCGCCGACGGTCTTGCCGTCGTCCTTGTGGTAGGTGAAGCGCGTAACGGTCTGCGCCTCGCCATAGATGATCCCCGGCTCGCCGGGCGGCAGTTCGCGGCCTTGCTCGTCGCAAATGTGGAAGGGCTTGCCCTGCGATCGGCCGACCGATCCCGGATGGTCGAGCCAGTCGCGGCTGCCGATCTTGGCGAATCCGGCCATCTCGGTCGACGAATAGAACTCCTCGATGATCGGGCCCCACCAGGCGATCATCTGGCGTTTGACCTCGACCGGGCACGGCGCCGCGGCATGGATCGCGCTGCGCTGGCTCGACAGGTCGTATTTTGCACGGATCGCGGGATCGAGCTTGAGCATGCGCACGAACATCGTCGGTACCCACAGCGAGTGCGTGACCTTGTGGCGATCGATCAGGTCGAGCGCGGCCTCGGCATCGAATTTGTCCATCATCACCACGGTGCCGCCGGCCTGGGTGACGCCGGTGACGTAGCCGGCGGGTGCCGAGTGATAGAGTGGTGCGGGCGAAAGGTAGATGCTGTCGCCGTCGATGCCGAACATGCCGACTGTCGCCTTCATGCCGGGATTGCCGTCCTTGGCGGAAAGATCGGCGAGCGGCCGCTTGATACCCTTGGGCTTGCCCGTGGTGCCCGACGAATAGAGCATGAAAGTGCCCAGCGGCTCCTCGGCCAAAGGCTCGGCCCGATGGCGTGCGATTGCCGTGTCGTAGTCATTGAAACCCGGCAGCGCGCCGCCGACCGAGAGCTTGACCTCGCAGCGTGAGGCAAGCCGGCCAAGCTCTTCCGACTGGTCGAGCGCGGCCGAGACGATCAGCACGCGTGCATCGCAGTCGTCGACGATATAGGCGGCCTCGGCCGCGGGCAGGAAGCGGTTGATCGGGGTGATGTAGAGCCCCGAACGCATGCCCGCCCAGATCACCTCGAAGAAGGCCAGGTGGTTCTCGAGATAGAGCGCGACGTGATCGCCGCGGCGCAGGCCATGCGCGTGGAGCAGCTGCGCGAGCTGGTTCGAACGGTCGTCGAGCGCCTTGTAGGTCAGGCTTTCGCCCGTGGCAGGGCGGACGACCGCCAGCTTGTCGGGCTGCGTCCGGGCATGGGTGCCGATGTACAAGCGGCTATTCCTTCGTTGCTGCGCTGCTGGGGCGGCGATGGGCGATGACCACGGCCAGGATCTCGGCCTCGGCCGCGATCAGGTTGCGGACATAGGTGCGCTGGTCGTGCTCGGTGAAACCGCCGGTGATGATGCGGAACTGCGGATTGGTGACCACGGTGGCGACGCGCTCGAGCCCGGTCAGCAGCACGCAGGCGATATCGGCATCCTCGCGTAGTCCCGAACCGATCTGATCGGCCAGCAGCCTGATCAGCGGCAGTGTCACGTCGTTGCGGTAGCGCAGGATCCTGAGGTCGCTGGCATCGGCCATGGCATTGCGCATGTGGAGCAGTCGCGCGTGCCGGTCCCAGAAGTCGTAGTGCGCGGTGAGGAAGGCCAAGCAGCATTCGTGCAGCGTTTCGTCGGGCCAGCGCCGGCGCAGGCGCGCGAGATAGGCTTCCTCGGCCGTGTCCATCACGCGCGAGAGAGCGGCAAGCACGAGCTCGCCCATGTCGGGGAAGTAGAGGTAGACGTTGGGCGGCCGGACCTGGGCTTCCTTGGCGACGCCGCTGACGGTCACTGGCGGACCGTCGTGATCGGCGAGCAGTTGGAGCATCGCCGAGATGATCCGCTCGCGCGTTTCCTGCCCCTTGCGGCCGAGCTTCTGACCGATCTGGTTGTGGCTGATCGAGGACTGTGCGGCAGTGGCCATCCAGGCGCTCAGTTCACCATCGAGCGCACGAAGGGCGCGGCCAGGACCTGCTCCTCGCCCAGGCAGTGCCCAACCCCGTGTTCGAGCGTGGCGAGCAGTGCGTCGGGATTGACCGTCGCGGTGGTCGGATAGACGACGCCGAGTGCGAGCCGGCGCTCGCCCAGGCCCTCGGGCAGCAGCATGGCGGTGACGCGGCTGTCCTTGGTGAAGCCCGAATCGCCGGTGACATGACCGAGCTCGCCGCAACGCGCGACGATCTCGTTGAAGTCGGCCAGGTTGAAGCGGTCTTCGGGCGGGGCTTCGGCGTTGAGGCGCCAGAGCATCCGGCTCGCCTGTTCGAGCCCCAGCGAGGACAGCAGCAGCAGGCCGACCGGGCTGGCAGACAGCGGCACGCTGGCGCCGCAGTCGAGCGCACCACTGGCCAGGTCGGCGCCCTGCACCCAGCGGAACAGCTGGACGTGAGTACCGACCACGCCAAACAGGCCGACGCCGGCGCGCGAGGTCTGCGCGAGGCGATCCATGTAGTCGAACAGTCGGCCGCTGGCGATCGGCTCGGGTTGCGCGGCGAAACCAAAGGCGGCGAGCCGCGGCGTCGGCGCATAGGAGCGCGAGGCCGGGTCCTTGTAGAGCAACCCCAGCTCGACCAGCGCGCCGAGCAGTTCGGACGTGCTCGACTGCGGCCGATCATAGCGACGGACGATGTCCATCACCGTCGCGCGCCGGTTCTCGGAAGCGAAGAATTCGAACACTTCGATCACCCGCTTGGCGATCTTGGTCTTATTGGAATCGAGGGCGATGGTCATATGTATCTCCTCACGCGTGTTGCATTAATTCGCAAGCGGCGCGAGTCGTCAATCGAAAAATTAATTCGATTTCTTTTTTCGGGTCATATTGTGGCGATCGGTGTGACCGGCGAGCCCACGGCACCGGGCAGGTTGAGCGGCGGCGCGGTCAGCAGGAAATGGCTGCGGCCGCGCTCGGCCAGCGCCGTCCCGAGCGCGCCGAACCACCAGAATTCGCCGAGATGGACGCCGAGTTTGACCAGGCAATGCGCGTGCAGCGGCATCATCGCCGTGCCGGCGCAGCGGTTCAGCCCGTCGATCTTCTCGACCATCGAATTGTCCGCGCAGATCGCCGCGATCCCCGAGCGGTCGATCCAGTCGAGCAGCGCGCCATCGCTGCCGTCGAGCCCCGGGCAGGCCGCGAGTTCGGCGTCGGACACTTCTGCGCCGTCGCGCAGCAGCAGGTCGGCGTAGCCGGTGTGGATGCAGAGGAAGTCACCCTCGCCCGCTTCCGCGCCCTGCGCGTCCATCGCGCGCATCAGCGCGTCGTAGCCGACCTTCTCCGGGGATCGCCGCAGGTCTACGAGCACGCCGCGCCCCTGGACGCCGGTCTCGGCCAGCTTTTCGATGCCGAGCGCCAGCGCCGCGGGTGCCCGCCCTTCGCCCGGCAGGACGAAGTCGCGATCGATGCGATAGCCGTTGTAGAAGACATGCTCGGCCTCGCCGTCGTCGTCGGCGTCGAAGCGGGTGCCGTAGTGGCTGAGCCCGTCCCACTGCGTCGAATATTGCAGGCCGAGCAGAACCTGGTCGTCGTTGACCACGTCGATCGGGCCGCCGGCGGGCATCCAGTCGTACATCGTGCGGCCGTCGGCGCTGATCGTCGGCGAGAGCACCGGCGGATTGCGCCCGGCGAAGACCTGCTTCTTCGGATGGTCGAGCGGCAGGCTCAGCGGAAAGGCCAGGCCCTCGGTCACGCTCGCGACCGCGGCGAGGCGGCGCGCGGGGGTGATCAAGTTCATCCGGCCGATCTGGTCGTCGTCGCCGAACTGGCCCCAGTTCGAGCCTTCGGGCCGCTTGAGCCAGCGGCGCATCAGCGCAGCTTTCGCTGGCGGATACGGTCGGGCGCGTTGGGCTGGCCGGTGTGCGCCGTCATGCCGCCGTCGGCCGCGACGATCGCGCCGGTCATGTAGGAGGCGTCGTCCGAAGCGAGGAAGGCGGCGACGGCCGCCATCTCGTCGGGCCGGCCCGAGCGGCCGAGCGCGATGCGATCGAACCAGAAGGCGCGGTCGATCGGATCGGCGATCGCGGCGGCGGCCATCTCGGTCTCGATCAGTCCCGGGCACAGCGCGTTGACGCGAATATGGTCGCGCCCGCAGTCGAGCGCGAGCGAGCGCGTGTAGTTCACCACTGCGCCCTTCGAGGCGTTGTAGGCGCCCATCGCATAGTCGCCGACGAGGCCCGAGATCGAGGCCACGTTGACGATCGCGCCGCCACCCTGGCCGCGCATCACCGGGATCGCCGCCTTGCAGAACAGGAACACCGCCTTGGTGTTGATCGCGAAGACCTTGTCCCAGGCATCCTCGCTCATGTCGGGTGTCTCGGCGAGCGCGCCGATGCCGGCATTGTTGACCAGCACATCGAGCCGGCCCCAGCGCTCGATCACCGCGGCGACGGCGGCCTCGACCTCGGCGGCCTGGGTCGCGTCGGTACGGCGATAGACGATGCTTTCGCTCTGCTTGGCCGGCGGATCGAGATCGGCGACGAGCACCTTTGCGCCCTCCGCCACGAGCCGCGCGACGATCGCCGCGCCGATGCCGCGCGCGCCACCGGTGACGATCGCGACCTTGCCTTCGAACCGCATCATGGCATTCCTCTCCCTATCAGTCGTCTAGTCCGGGCGTTACGAGCGCACCGGTGGCCGGCGGCTCGAACGCGCCGGCGCGGTCGATGTATTCGTCGAGCCTTGTGATCAGCCCGTTTTCTATGCGTACGACGATGCAGGCCGGCCAGGCCTTGCGCTGGCCCGACGGCGTGGTCGCGGTCATTACATGCTGCTGGACGAAACCCGTGGGCGTGGCCTGGCGGCGCACGTCGACGAAATCGCGCGCCGGGAAGCCATCGACCAGCCCCCGGTATTGCGCGCGCATCGCGGCTTTGTCGTGCGCCAGGCAATCGAAACCGTGCCATATCTTCGCATCGTCGGAGAGGCAGGCGAGCGCGGCCTCGACCTTGCCCGCGGCCAGCGCGGCGAACATGCGGTCTATCACGGAACCCTGGTCGCTCATGCCGATCCCTCCCTCGTCTCCGCCTTTGCCTCTCGCATCCAAAAAATGGAATAGGCTTTATGCAATCTTATAATCTCGATACCTGCTGAGGCGACGATTCGATGGGCCGCAGGACGACCCCGGCAGAGGAGCCGAGCTTGAACGAAGATCTGACCACGGCGGTGTTGGCGGCAGAGAAGTGTCGCTGCGATGCCATGCTGGCGAACGACAATGCGGCGCTGGCCGATCTGCTCGATCCACGGCTGCACTTCGCCCATGCCACCGGCGCGGTCGACGATCGGGCGGCCTATCTCGCCAAGATGGCGGCGGGGCGGATCGTCTATGTCGGCATCGCCTGGGACGAGGCGCAGGTGACCGCGCTCGCGCCCGATGCAGCGCTGCTCACGGGCCGGATGACCACCGACGTGCGCGTCGAGGGTGTCGACAAGCGGCTCAACAATCGCGTGACGACGGTCTGGGCGAAGGCCGGCGACTGGCGCCTCGTCGCCTTCCAATCGACCCCGCTCGCGGGCTGACCACGCATGCATCCGGCGATCTCGATCAACACGCTGTGCCTGCCGCCCGCGCCGCTCGGCGAACAGGTGGAACGGATCGCGCGGATCGGTGCGGGCGGGATCAGCCCCGAACTCGACCAGGTGCTCGCCTTCGGCGTGGCCGAGAGCGCGCGGGCCTTTCGCGAGGCCGGGCTCGCCGTCGCGACGCTGACCCATCGTGCCTTCGGCTATGCCACCCCGGCCGAGACCGACGCCGCGCGCGAACGCCTGCTCCGCACCATCGGCATAGCGCGGGATGTCGGCGCTGCGACGGTGATCATGACCACAGGCGGTCGCGGCGACCTGAACTGGCCCACCGCCGCCGCGCGCTTTGCCGACGCGATGGCGCCTTGCGCAGAAGCCGCGAGGGCGGCGGGGCTACGGCTCGGTATCGAGCCGACCTCGCACCTCTATGCCGACGTTTCGATCGCACACCGTCTGGCCGATACCCTCGCGCTGGCGCGCGGTGCGGGCATCGCGGTGATGATCGACCTCTTTGCCTGCTGGACCGATGCCGACATCGAGGCGGTGATCGCCGAAGCCGGCGCGGACGTGGCGCTCGTCCAGGTCGCCGACTACGTCTACGGCGACCGCGGCCTGCCCTGTCGCGCGGTGCCCGGCGACGGCGCCGTACCGCTCGACCGGCTGATACCGGCGATCTCGCGCAGCGGTTTCACCGGATGGTACGATCTCGAGGTGATCGGCCCGCGTCTTGCCGCCGAGGGTGTCGAAGCCGGCTTGCGCCGCGCCGCCGAGCATGTCGGCCAGTTCCTGGAGACCGCCCGATGACCGAAGTCCGCACCGCCTTCGACGCCAACAACCACCTCGGCGAGACGCCCGCCTGGTCCGAGGCCGAACAGGCACTGTGGTGGATCAACTGCGAGCACGAGCCCGAACTGCACCGCTGGCACCCCGAATCGAACGAGCACCGCGTCTGGCCGATGCCGCGGCGGATCGGCGGCTTCGTGTTCAAGGCCGACGGCGGGCTGCTGGTGGCGCTGGCCGACGGGCTCTACGATTTCGACCCGGCGAGCGATGATCTTGCCTTCCGCGTGCCCTCGCCCTTCCCGTCGCATGTCCATCTTCATGAATGCGCCTGCGATCGCCAGGGGCGCTTCTGGATCGGCGGTTACGACACCCGGTTCATCGCCGAGCGGGTCTCGGCCGATGCTGCCTATTGCCGGCTCGATGGCGACAGGCTCGTGCCGGTGATCACCGGCGTGCACGTCGCCAACGGCCTCGCCTTCTCGCCCGACGGGCGGACAATGTACGCGGTCACTTCGCCGACACGCCAGGTCGAGGCGTTCGACCTCGATCCCGCGACGGGTAACCTGTCGAACCGTCGGCCTTTCGTCCTGCTCGGCGACGGCGAGGGTTTCGCCGACGGCGCCACGGTCGATTCGGCGGGGGGATACTGGATGGCCAATGTCGCGGCCGGTGCGCTGCGGCGCTATCGCCCCGACGGCACGCTCGACCGGACCGTGCCCCTCCCCTTCTCGAATCCGACCAAGCCGGCTTTCGGCGGACCCGACCGCGCGACGCTGTTCGTCACCTCGACGCAGATGGCGATGCCGCCGGTCACGCCGCCGACCGTCGCCAATGGCGCGGTCTTCGCGCTCGAACCCGGTGAACCCGGGCTTCCCGAAGTGCCTTTCGCGGGCTGAGCGCTGCGGCATTTCATCGTCCCGCCGATCCGATCGGGATAAAATAACCGTCGCCTGTTGCAATTATTTCCCGCCGCCTTAGGAGGGGTTTCGGGATTAATGCATGACATGTGGATCATTTTCACGATGATGAATTGGGGTTCGGGATGCGGGGGACGATGAATGTATCTCGCGCCTGACGGACACGAGGTCGAGATCGCCGAGGCGGCTGCCGCCTTTGTCGCTCAGGCCCTGCCGATCGCACGTCTGCACACGCCCGGCTCGGCGGATCTCGGCCAGGCCGCGCGCCAGCGCTTCGCTGAAATGGGCTGGTTCGCGCTGGCCGTGCCCGAGAGCGGTGGCGGCAGCGGCCTCTCGGCGGTCGAGCATGCGCTGTTCTTCCGCGAGGCGGGACGGCAGTGTGGCCCGGTCGACCTGCTGGCACAGTGCCTCGCCGCCAATCTGACCGGCGATGCCGACATCGTCTCGGGTGCGCGCGGCGTCGCGCTGCTCGTTGCCGATGGTGAGGCCTGGCGCCTGCTCGGCGCGGCCGACAGCGCCCTGGCGCTCCTCGTCACGCCCGACGAGGCCCTGCTCTATCCGCTGGCCGATGCTACTACGACATCGCGGCCGGCGCTCGATCCGGCCAATTCGCTCGCCGTCGTGAGTGCCTTGCCCGATCCCGTCGAGCGGCTCGCCGGCGACCACATCTGGCAGCTCGGCGAGCTCGGCACGGCGGCGATGCTGCTGGGCGTGGCCGAGGCAGCGCTCGACCTGATCGTCGACTATGCCAAAATCCGCGAGACCTTCGGTCGCAAGATCGGTTCGTGGCAGGCCGTGCGCCATCCCTGTGCCGACGTGGCCGTGCGGATCGAAGCGGCGCGCGCGCAGCTCTGGTACGCCGCCGCCGCGACCAAGGAAGGCCGCGCCGACGCCGCTACCCATCTCGACGTCGCCAAGCATCTCGCCAACAGCGCCGCGCTCGCCGCGACCGACACGACGATCCAGCTCCACGGCGGCATCGGCGTCACCGAGGAACACGACGCGCATCTGCTGCTCAAGCATGCGCTGGTGCTGTCGCGGCTGTTCGGCGCCAAGCGCGCGCTGCTCGGCCGCGTGCTCCACGCCGGACTGGAGGACTGACATGGACCTCCACTACACCGAAGCCGATCGCGATTTCCGCGCCCGCGCCCGCGAATGGCTGAAGGCCAACGTGCCGCAGACGCGCCGCCCTGCGCATGGCCAGGCCGGCGCGCAGTTCGATCGCGACTGGCAGCGCAAGCTCCACGACCATGGCTGGGCCGGCGTCGCCTGGCCGCAGGAATACGGCGGCCTCGGCCTGTCCGGCCTGCGTCAGGTGATCTGGTACGAGGAACTGGCGCGCGCCCACGCGCCGCACCATATCAACACGACCTATGTCGCGCTGATGCACGCCGGGCCGACGCTGATCGCGCGCGGCACGCCCGAGCAGAAGGCGTTCCACCTGCCGCGCATCCTTTCGGGCGAGTCCTTGTGGTGCCAGGGCTTCTCCGAGCCCAATGCCGGCTCGGACCTCGCCTCGATCAAGACCCGTGGGCGCATCGAGGGTGACCACATCGTCGTCAACGGTGCCAAGATGTGGACCACCGACGCGCAATATGGCGATTATCAGGAACTGCTGATCCGCACCGATCCCGCGAGCGAGCGCCACAAGGGGCTCACCTGGGTGATCTGCGACATGAAGACGCCCGGCATCGACATCAAGCCGATCCGCACCATGCTGCAGGACGATCACGTCTCGATGGTGTTCTACGACGAGGTGCGGATTCCGCTGGCGAATGTCGTCGGCGAGGTCGGCAAGGGCTGGTCGACCGCGCTTGCGACGCTCTCGTTCGAACGCGGCCTCGGCTTCATCGGCGATCAGCTCGAGCTCTACGAAAGGGTCAATCGCGCGATCGACCTGGCCGGCAAGACCCGGCTCGAGGACGGCCGCCTGGCGATCGGGGACGACGGCATCGCCCAGCGTCTGGCCGCGATCAAGGCCGACTGCATCGCCATCCGCGCGATGACCCTGGCCGATATCGCCGAGACCGACCGCACCGGCGAGCCCGGACCCAAGGGCTCGATGATGAAGCTGATGGTCACGACCACGCACAAGGCTTTGAGCGAAGTCGTCGGCGAGATCCTGGGCTGGTCCTTCCTCGAATTCGACGGCGATCGCATCGCCTATCCCTGGACCTACGACTATCTGTGGTCCTGGGTCTTCTCGATCTCGGGCGGGACCAACGAGATCCAGCGCGAGATCACCGCCGACCGCGTGCTCGGCCTGCCCAAGGCACGCTGATGCTGCGTTTCGGCTTCGCTGGCGCCAATGCCGAGCGCGGATGGGCGCGTGATGCGCACTTCCCCGCGCTGGCGGCCCTGCCCGAGATCGCGATCGCCGCGGTTTCGGCGCGCACGCAGGAGATCGCCGACCTTGCCGCCGAGACCTTCGGCGCGGACCAGGCCTATGCCGATTCCTGCGAGATGGCCCGCGATCCCGCGGTCGATGTCGTTGCGGTGACGGTCAAGGTGCCCGAGCACCGCGCGATCGTCCTGGCCGCGCTCGAAGCCGGCAAGCATGTCTACTGCGAATGGCCGCTGGCGCGCGATCTGGCGGAGGCCGAGGAACTGGCCGCGGCAGCACGCCAGGCGGGAACCCATGTCGCGATCGGTCTACAGGGCGCCAATGCGCTGGCCGTGCGCCATGCCGCCAAGCTGGTGCGCGAGGGCGCGATCGGTCGGCCGCTGAGCCTGCGCGTGGTCTCGTCGACCGCTGGTTGGGGTGCGGTGGCGCCCCCGCACTACGCCTACCTCCAGGACCGCCGCAATGGCGCGACCCTGGCGACGATTGCCGGCGGGCACACGCTTGCGATGGTCGAGGCCGTGGTCGGTGCCTATGCCGAAGTCACGGCGCGCAATTCGATCCTGCGCGACCGGGTCACGATCGCCGGGACCGGCGAGGAGGTCGCGCGGACCTGTGCCAATCACATGCTGATCCACGGACGCCACGCCAGCGGCTGCGTCTCCAGCGTCGAGATCACCGCGGGCGAGCACCTGCCGCTGCGCTTCGAACTACGCGGCAGCGAGGGTACGCTCGAGATCCGCGGGCAGCATCCGGGCGGCTACCAGTGCGGCGCACTGACCGTGACGACGTCGGCGGATGCCGAGCCTCAGCCCGCCTCCAGCCTGGCGGGGCTCGAAGGCGCGGCGATCAACGTCGGCCAGCTCCATGCGGATTTCGCGCGGGACATCCGCGAGGGCACGCGCACCGTGCCCGATTTCGACGTCGCGCTACGCTTGACGCGGCTGCTCGATGCGATCGACATGGCTTCGGCAGAAGGGCGCACGATCGCCCTCGCCGACGGAGAGTGAGGACGGCATGACCTGGACGATGCGGACCGACCCGAGCGGGCTCCAGACGCGCTGGTCGGACGAGCAGGCGCAAGCCTGGCGCGATGCCGGCGACTGGCGGAACGAAACGCTTGCCGATGTCGCACGCGCGGCGGTGGCCGCCGATCCCGATCACATCCTGCTGATCGAGGGAGAGCGCCGGAGCACCCGCGCCGAGGCCTGGGATCAGGCGTTGCGGCTTGCGGGCTTTTTCCAGTCCAAGGGGCTCGAGCCCGGCGACGTCGTCTCGTTCCAGTTGCCCAACTGGACCGAGACCGCGGTGATCGCACTCGCCGCGCGGATCTGCGGGCTGATCGTCAACCCGATCCCGCCGATCTACCGCGAGAGCGAGCTCGCCTATATCCTCGCCGACTGTGGCGCGAAGCTGATCTTCGTGCCGGGGACCTTCCGTAAGTACGACCACCATGGCGCGGTCGAGGCGCTGCGCCCCTCGCTGCCCGCGCTGCGCGACGTGGTCGTCGTGCGCGATGCCGGGGACCTGACCTGGGAGCAGGCCCTCGCCGGCGATCCCGTCGATCCGGACAGCCTGCCCGTGGTCGATCCGGCGGCTGTGCTGATCGTCATGTACACCTCGGGCACCACCGGTCGGCCCAAGGGCGTGCTGCACACGCACTATTCCTACGGTCATCGCGCAAGGACCATGGGCGAGGCCTGGGGCATCGGCCCCGCCGACGTCGTGTTCATGCCCTCGCCCGTCACGCACATCACCGGCGCGCTCTGGGCTTTCGACATGCCCTGGCTGTTCGGCAACGCCTCGGTGCTGATCGACGTGTGGGCGGCCGAGGACGGCATCGACTGCATCGCGCGTAACGGCTGCACCGTCACCGGCGGCGCGACGCCGTTCCTCCAGCAGATGCTCGACGTGGCCCAGGACCGGCCCGAGGCGCTGGCGTCGCTGCGGCTGTTCTTCTGCGGTGGCACCACGGTATCGCCCGACCTGATCCGCCGCGCCAGCTCGGCCTTCCCCGACTGCCTGTTCTTCCGCTGCTACGGCTCGACCGAGATGCTGACCGCGACGCTCGGCATCCGCGACCGCGCCCAGGCCCGGCTCGGCGCCGAGACCGACGGCGAGATCGTCGCCCCGGTCGAGATGCGCATCGTCGATGCCGTGACCGACGCGCCGCTGCCCGATGGCGAGGAAGGCGAGATCTTGGCGTGCGGCCCGGGCCTTTTCGTCGGCTATCTGCACCCCTCGGACAACGAGGGCGCCTTCCTCGACGACGGTTTCTTCCGCATGGGTGATCTCGGCCGCATCGCCGAGGAACGTTACATCGTCATCACTGGGCGCAAGAAGGACATCATCATCCGCTCGGGCGAGAACATCAGCCCCAAGGAGGTCGAGGACCTGCTGGCCGAGCACCCTGCCGTGGCAGAGGTTGCGATCGTCGCGATGCCGAGCGCGGTGACGGGCGAGAAAGGCTGCGCCTTCATCATCCCGCGCGCCGGGCAGACGATCGACCTTGCCGAGATCCGTCGCTTCCTCGACCGAGCGGGCTTGGCCCGGCAGAAGTTCCCCGAGCACGTCGTCCTGGTCGACGACCTGCCGCGCGTCCCCTCGGGCAAGGTGAAGAAGGATGTGCTACGCCTGCGCGCGAAGGAGATCGCAGCGGCGGAGCTGAGCTGAATCGCAATCCTCCCCGGTACGGGGAGGATGATCAGTCACCGCCAGGAAAATCCGCCGTCCACCGGCAGCTCCGTTCCCGTGGTGAAGCCCGAATCCTCGGTCGAGAAGAACAGCGCCGCGCGCGCTACGTCGCCGGGCTCGCCGAGGCGCTTGAGCGCGACGCGATCCTCGGCCCGGGCGGTGTGCTCGGCGTTCTCCCAGAGGTAGCGCGTCATCTCGGTCTTGATCACCCCCGGGCAGATCGAATTCGCGCGGATGTTCGGGCCGAGGTCGAAGGCGATCGCCTTGGTGAACATGGCGAGGCCGGCCTTGCTTGCCGAATAGCCCGCGGTTCCAGCCATCGGCATCAGGGCCGAGACCGAGGCGATGTTGACGATCGTCGCGCGTTCCGGGGCCTGGAGGAACGGCAGCGCCGCCTTCACCACGTTGAACGGGCCGCTGAGGTTGACCGCGAGCATGCGATCCCAGCTCTCGGGCGAAAGATCGGCGAAAGGCACGATGTCGAGAATGCCCGCGGCGTTGACCACACCGTCGAGACCGCCCAGCGCTTCGCCGGCAGCCGCAACCACACGATCCACTTCGGCGCGATCGGCGACGTCGCAGCCATGGGCGCTGGCGCCGAGCTCGGCTGCGATTTCCGCCGCGCCCGCGGCATTACGATCGAGCAATGCCAGCGCGGCCCCCTCGGCCGCGAAGAGTCGCGCGATCTCTCGCCCCATGCCGCTCGCCGCCCCGGTCACTAGTATCTTGCGTCCCGTCAGTTTGGCGCTCACCCGCCCTCTCCCGATCTGTATCCTCACGCCCTGCGGCGCTTTCCCGAATGGCTATACACGGAAATCAACCGGAAAATAGAAAAATGCATCATGGATGGCGCATTGCAATTGACTCGCTTTCGGCGATGCCTAAAAGCGTTTTGACATTGGTGTATTTCAATAATCCGAGTGCGGATCGGCGTCGGGCCTGGCGGTTCGGCGAATGCCTCCGTTCGTCGGTGTCACGGGATATCGGCGTGCGGTTCCAAGGCCCCTGCCCGTCCCGCGCCGATGGCCGGAAAGACAGGGAGAGGGTAACATGAAAAGCCACACGAACATGCGCAGCCGACTGCTGCTTTCGACCACCTTGGCCGCAATCGCCGCCATCCCGGCCCAGGCCTGGGCGCAGAGCGAGACCACCGGGCTCGAGGATATCGTCGTCACCGCGCAGAAGCGCGAGCAGGTCGCGCAGGACGTGCCGATCGCGCTGACCGCGCTCAGCGCCGACACGATCCAGGCTAACCGCGTCGTCTCGGTCAACGATCTCACCGGCCTCGCCCCCGGTCTGCTGTCGCGCCAGAACGCCGGCGCGCTGGGTTCGCCTTCCTTCTCCATGCGCGGCGTCTTCGCCAGCGCCTCGGCACCGAGCCAGGATCGTCAGATCTCGGTCTATCTCGACGGCGTCTACATCGGCGGTACGCGCGGTTCGGTCTTCGATCTGCCCGATACCCAGCGCATCGAGGTGCTGCGCGGTCCGCAGGGTACGCTGTTCGGCCGCAACGCCACGGCCGGCGCGATCAGCGTCGTGACGCGCGACCCGAAGGGTGAGCTGGCCTGGCGCCAGGAAGTCACCGTCGGGAACTACGATCAGCTGCGCGTGCGCACGACGATCGACACGCCGCAGATCGGGCCGTTCTCCGCGTTCTTCACCTATGTCCACGACGAGCGCCGCGGCGACGTGCGCAACCTCGGCGCGGGCACGACTTTCGACTACACCAGCCCCTTCACCAACCAGCAGCTCAAGCGCTCGCCCGAATGGCTCGGCGGCCGCAATTTCGAGAACTTCTTCGCCGCGGTGAAGTTCGAGCCGAGCGACACCTTCTCGGCGACCTACAAGTTCGATTCGACCAGCGGCGACGTCTATCCCGAAGCGCGCGCGCCCGTGGCGATCAATGGCGCCTCGTTCACCGGCAACATGCTGGCCCAGATCCTCGCTGCGCAGCCGGCGGGTGGCGGTCGCTTCGGCCCGGTCGTGCTCAACCCGGGCAACCAGCGCCCCGACGCGACCAACAACGCCTGGAGCCAGGTCGGCTTCCAGAAGTCGTCGGGGCATAACCTGACGATCAACCTGCAGCTGACCGACGATCTCTCGTTCAAGAACATCACCGCCTACCGCAAGTCGGAGGTCTGGGGCCCCTCGACGATCGCGGGCCTCAGCGGGCTCGAGTTCACCGCCGGTTCGGTCGTGCCCTATGCGACCTTCGCGGGCATCAGCGCGCTGTCGGGTGCCGGCGTCAACGTCGCCAATCCGGCCAACGCCGCGCTGGTCCAGGCGACGATCGCCAACATTGCCGCGCAGCTCGGGCCGGCCGTGGCGGGACGTCCCTACTTCGCCGGCTATGAAGGCAATTCCTACGGCAAGGGCCATCAGTGGAGCAACGAGGCCCAGCTCAACTACCGTTCGGACTTCGCCGACCTGACCGTGGGTGCGCTGTGGTATCACTCGAAGGAGCTCAACAGCGGCCTGCCCGGCATGGCGCCGAACTTCGCCTTCGCGATCACGCCGCAACTGTTGCCGCTGGGCAATGTCCAGGACGGCACCTCGATCGCGACGTCGCTCGCGGCCTATATCCAGGGCGAATTCCACCTGTCCGACAAGTTCGACATCGTCGCCGGTGGCCGCATCACGCGCGACAAGAAGCGCGGTGACCTGGTTCGTGGCGGCGTGTTCTCGGGCAGCCGCACGGGCACCGGTGAGATCGTCAGCGGCACCGGCACGGGTGCGCTCACCTCGTTCCCGTTCAATTTCGAGAAGACCAAGCCGACCTTCTCGGTGGGCCTCAACTACAAGCCGAACGACGACGTCCTGGCCTATGCCAAGATTTCCTCGGCCTTCCTGTCGGGTGGTGCGGTCGGCCAGATCAGCTTCGAGCCCGAGACCGTGCTGTCGCAGGAAGTGGGCCTCAAGTCCGAATGGCTCGACCGACGCCTGCGTGTGAACCTGGCGCTCTGGCACGCCAAGTACAAGAACGTGCAGTCGGCGCAGAGCGGCTCGGTGGTGACCTTCAACGGCGTCAACCAGGCGGCTCTGGGCGTGGTCGTCATCAGCAACGGCGAGGTCAACGCCAAGGGCTTCGAGCTCGAGGTCAATGCCGCGCCCGCCGATGGCCTGACCTTCGGTGGCTCGGTCGGCTACACCGACGCCAACCTCAAGAACCCGAGCCCGCTGGTGGCCCAGGGGCGGCCTTACAAGCTGACCGGCGTCGCACCGTGGATCGCCTCGCTCAACGGCCAGTACGTCACGCCGCCGCTGTTCGACGATGCGACGATGTTCTTCCGGCTCGACGCCACCTACCAGGGCAAGTACCGGACGATCCCGTTCACCGACGTGGCGAGCGTGACCCCGGCCTTCGCGCCTTATGAATTCACCGAGGCGCGCTGGATCCTCAACGGCCGCGTCGCGCTGCGTGACTTCAATGTCGGTCCGGCCAAGGGCGAGATTGGCCTGTGGGGGCGCAACCTGACGAACAACCGCTCTGCGCAGTATTTCCTGCAATTCGGCGATTTCGAAGCCAATGCCTCCTACCAGCAGGCCCGGACCTGGGGCGTGGACTTCATCCTCGATTTCTGAGCTTCCCCCGCAGAAGGAAGCGCGCCCGGGTCGAAAGGCCCGGGCGTTGTTTTTGGGGGCGGAGAGCCCTCCCCTAATCGTCATCCTCACCCCATTATCGTCATCCCCGCGAAGGCGGGGATCCATCTCCAGTCCCGCCACCGAACTCTGCCGTAGCGGTCGTGGAGGTCGTGGGAGATGGATCCCCGCTTTCGCGGGGATGACGGGTTTGTGTTTTAGCGTGGAACGCTCAGGCGGCGCGAGCGCAGTTCGCGAGCACGTTGGCGGCGAAGAGGTCGAGCAGGTCGCCCGGCAAGTCGTGCCCCATGCCGCCCACTTCGAGCAGCCAGGCCCCGGGAATGCTCTGCGCGAGATCGAGCCCGGCCTCGCGCCGGATCAGCGGATCGTCGGCACCGTGAACGACGAGCGTCGGCACCGCGAGTTCACGCAAGGCCGGCCGGCGATCGGCCGACCCACGCGCCGCCGCGAGCTGGCGAGCCGGGCCGGCGGGGTTGTAGGCACGATCCGCGGACAGGCCGGCGAACGTGCGCAGCTCGTCCTCGGGCGCTCGATAGAGCGGGCTTCCCAGAGCGCGATTGAGCTTCACCTGGTGCGTGAGAAAGGCCTCGCGGTCGCGCGCCGGATCGGGCGCTGGTTGCGACAGGATCGCCATGGCCTCGGGCTGCGAGGGCGGCAGGTCGATATTGCCGCTCTGCGTCATGAACAGCGCCAGCGAGCGCACGCGCGCAGGGTGTTCGATCGCCAGGACCTGCGCGATCATGCCGCCGAGCGAGACCCCGAGGACATGCACTTCACCCAGGCCCAGCGCGTCGAGCAGGCCGATCGTGTCGGCCGCCATGTCGGACAGCGTATAGGGCAGCACCGGCTCTTCGCCCGCCTGCCGCGCGGCCACCGCGGCGGCGATGTCAGGCAGGCCGAGATGGTCCATGTGGCTCGACAGGCCGATGTCGCGATTGTCGAAGCGCAGGGTGCGGAAGCCGGCGCGCTCGAACCTTTCGATCAGTCCCGGAGACCAGCGGATCAGCTGCGCGCCGACCCCGTGGATCATCAGCAGGACCGGGCCGTCGGCCGGCCCGGAAATCTCGTATTCGATCGTGATGCCGTTGGCCTGGACCCGCGCCATCCTATCTCGGCCGCTCGATGAAATCGCTCCATTGCACGTCGGCGAGTTGCTCCTGCAGTTCGGACAGAGTGCTGGTGTCGAGCGTCGGCGTACCCGTCTTGTCGAGGTACCACGACTGGCAGCCGCCGTTGCCCCAGACCGAATCCTTGGCCTTTGCCCGGATCCCGTCGAGCCAGGCGCGCGCCGGTTCCTCGCGCGGTGCGATCTGGACCTGCTGCTCGACGATGCGGTCGATCAGCTGGAGGATATAGTCGACCTGCGCCTCGGCGATGCCGACCACCGATGAGGTACCGCCGGGCGAATAGGGCCCGTTGATCATGAGAAAGTTGGGCATGTGCGGGATCATGATCGAGCGATAGGACAGCGGCAGGTCGCGCCAGACCTCGTCGAGCGATACCCCGCCCTCGCCCATCACCTGCATCGGCCGTAGATAGGCGTGCGCGTCGAAGCCCGTCGCCAGCGCCAGCACGTCGAGTTCGTGCAGCTTGCCGCTCTCGGTGACCACGCCCTCGCGCACGACGTGGGCGATCGGATCGACCACCACGTCGACGCTCGGGTGCTGGACCGCCTCGTAGAAACCGTCCGAGAAGACGAGCCGCTTGCAGCCGACGGCATAGTCGGGCGTCAGCTTGGCGCGCAGTTCGGGATCGCGGATGCCGGCGAGCGCATCGTGGCAGACCTGGTCGCGCGCGGCGCGCCCCTCGACCGTGCTGGTCGCCGCCTTGCCGCGGGCTTCGGTTTCGCTGCGAAGCTGGCGATAATAGTCGTCCCAACGCCGCTTGGAGAGCCAGAAGCGGAGCTTGGTCCACCACGAATTGGGCGTGTCCTTGACCGGAAACACCCATTGCGCGGTGCGCTGGAACAGCGACAGCCGCTCGACCTTGCCCGCCAGTGCGGTTACGATCTGCGTCGCGCTCGATCCGGTGCCGATCACGCCGACGCGCTTGCCCGCGAGTTCGACCGACTGGTCCCAGCGCGCGGTGTGGAACAGCGCGCCGGCAAAGCTGTCGAGCCCTTCGATTTCGGGCATGACCGGGCGGTGGAGCCGGCCCGTGGCGGCGATCACCACGTCCGCGATCAGGACCTCGCCGTCGCGCGTGGTCACCTGCCACAGGCCATCGCCGAACTCGGCCGAAAGCACTTCGGCGTAGTAACGGATCAGCGGCAGCACGCCGTAGTGGTTCGCGATGCCACGGTAATAGGCCCAGATATCCGCGCCCTTGGCGTAGCGCGAGTTCCACCACGGATTGCGCGCGAACGAATAGGAATAGAGATGCGCGGCGACGTCGCAGGCGACGCCCGGATAGACGTTGTCGCGCCAGGTGCCGCCCATACGCCCGGCTTTCTCGAGGATCACGATGTCGTGATAGCCGCGCTCGAGCAGCTTGATCGCCATGAGCACGCCCGAGATGCCGGCACCGATGATCACGAAGCGGGTATCCTTGCCGCGCGGCGCGGCATGTTCGCGGATCTCGCTCGGCATGGCCTGGGTCATGCCGTCATGCCGCCACGCTCTCGGGCTCGGGATCGTCGAACTGGTAGAACCGCGCGTACTGGCGGCGATAGGCGAGCAGCGGACCGTCGCCCTTGACCAGCATAGGCTGCTCCTGGAAGCGCTTGGCGTTCCAGATCGGAATGTCCTGGGTCACCTGCTTGACCAGGTCGCGGATACGCGCGGCGGTGACGCGCGCCTTGCCTTCGGAGATGTTCGGTGGGGTGAACATCTGCCAGCGCATATGGGTGTGCTCGGCATCGATCGGCGTGACCTGCTGCGCCTGCACGACGTGGCAGACGTCGATGTATTCGACCATCGACTGGCCGGGCCCGACCGCGGTGGTGTCGATCTTGCCGGTCATCGGCCCACGCGGCGTGTTCATCTCGGCGACGACGGTGTTGCGCCGCGTCCAGCCGTCGATCTTGAACTCGCCCTTGGGCGCGAAGGGCACTCCGTGGACCGCGTTGAAGTGCGCGTGGTCCTGGCCGTTCTCGGTGATTTCCTGGACGTGGATGTCGATCACCCAGTCGTAGGTCGAATGGAGCACCCAGTCGCCGTCGGGGCATTCGGGCAGGCGCACGACGTCCCACTTCGGCGCGACCTTCTTCGGATGGTACCAGACGTAGATCACGCCGTCGCTCTCGCTGACGGGCCAGGTCGGCAGGCAGCCGCGCTTGGCCTGGGGCGGGATCACGTCGGTATAGGGAATGTCGGTAACGCGGCCCTGGCCGTCGAACGACCAGTGGTGGAAGCCGCAGCGCAGGTCGTTGCCGACGACCTCGCTGGCGACGCCGAGATGGGCGCCGAGATGCGGGCAGAACGGATCGACCACGTTGGCCTTGCCGTCATGGCCGCGCCAGAGGACGAATTCGGTGCCGAAATAGCGCAGCGTCTTGATCTCGCCCGGCGCGATTTCGCCCGAGGTCGCCACGGCGAACCAGCCGAAGGGGATCGGCAGCTTGGCAAAGCCGCGATCGAGGGGAGAAGTGGCTGCGTCCATCGTCAACTCCTGGCTCCGACTCATAATGAATCAGGCAAATGTCATTCTATCGTGAGCATGCCGCGAGGTCAAAACGTGGCGACGATGTCCAAGCTCGGATCATCGCCCGTTGGGAATCTCACGGAAGGGCACGGTCTTGTCGACGCGCACGTCGCCCGGAAGGCCCAGCACGCGTTCGGCGATGATGTTCTTCATGATCTCGTCGGTGCCGCCGCCCAGGCGCAGCCCCGGCGCCCAGAGGAAGCGGTGCTGGAAGGCGCCGCCCAGCAGCGCCTCGTCGGGATCGTCCATCAACCCCGCATGGTCGAGCACGTCGAGCGCCTTGTCGGTCAGGGTCTGCGCGAGGTTCGACCAGAGCAGCTTGCCGGCCGAGCCCTCGGGCCCCGGCGCCGCGCCCTTCGACAGCGAGGTCAAGGTGCGGAACGACAGCAGCCGGATCGCCTCGGCATCGACGTAGAGATCGGCCAGCCATTCGCGGAAGGCGGGATCCTCCAGCGCCGTGCCGTCCCACGAGGCGACTTGGCCCGCCAGCTTCATCACGTCGCGCCAGTTGAGCCCGGTACCCGAACCTAGCGCGGCGCGCTCGTTCATCAGGGTCGAGATGATGACCTTCCAGCCGCCGCCGAGTTCGCCCACGCGCTGGCTGTCGGGAATGCGCACGTCGGTGAGGAAGACCTCGTTGAGCTCGTTGTCGCCCGACATCATGCGGATCGGCCGGACTTCGACGCCGGGCGTCTTCATGTCGAGCCAGAACACGGTCAGGCCCTTGTGCTTGGGCACGTCGGGATCGGTGCGCGCGACGAGCATGCCGTAGTCGGCGATCTGCGCGCCGCTGTTCCACACCTTCTGGCCGTTTATGACCCACTCGTCGCCGTCCTTCACGGCGGCGCAGCGCACGCCGGCCGAGTCCGACCCGCTCGCGGGTTCGGAGAACAGCTGGCACCAGATCTCCTCACCGCGCACCGCGGGAGGAACGCGCGCGAGCGAGGCCGCGTCCTTGTTGTGCTCCATCAGCGCGGGCAGCAGCATGTGCAGCCCGGTCATGAAATAGGTGAACTGCAGGCCCGCGCGGTTCTCTTCCTGGTTGAAGATCGCCTCCTCGATCGCGCTGCCGCCGGCCCCGCCCTGCTCCTTCGGCCAGGACAGGCAAGCATAGCCGGCATCGGCCTTGGTCGCCTGCCACTGACGCGCGACCTCCTTGTGCGCCGGGTGCCAGTTGCGGCGTTCCTCGGGCGAGAGCCGGCTCAGATCGGGCGCATTGGCGGCGATCCAGGCGCGGACCGTGGCGCGGTAGGCAGCCTCTTCGGGGGTGTCGTCGAAGTTCATGCTGCGGTCTCCAGAGCAAGCTTCAACTCGAGCCGGTCGGCGACCCGGCGCTTCCAGTCGCGCGGTGCACCGAGGATCAGCCCGAGATGCCGCGCGCGGCGGTAGAAGAAGTGACAGTCGGCCTCCCAGGTGAAGCCGATGCCGCCGTGGGTCTGGATGTTCTCGCGCGAGGCCAGCAGGTAGGCGCCCGATCCCGCGACCCGCGCCGCGGCGGCGGCCAGTGGCAGTTCGGGCGCACCGGTCGAGAGCGCCCAGGCGCCGTAATAGGCATTGGCCCGCGCCACCTCGTTGCGCACGAAGACGTCGGCGAGCTTGTGCTTGATCGCCTGGTACGAGCCGATCGGCCGGCCGAAGGCATAGCGTTCGAGCGCATAGTCGCGCGCCATCTCGAGGCAGCGATCGGCCCCGCCGAGCTGTTCGAAGGCCAGCAGCACGGCGGCCCTGTCCTGTACCTGCGCGAGCAGGCCGAGCCCGCCGACGAGCGGCTCTGCGGGGGCATCGCGGAACACGATCTCGGCCGCACCGCGCGTGGGATCGATCGTCGAGACAAGGCGGCGTTCGACGCCGGCGCCGGTGAGGTCGACGAGGTAGAGTCCCGGCCCCTCGTCCGACGAGGCCAGGACCACGGCGCGATCCGCCGCCATGCCGTCGGTGACGGGGAGCTTCGTGCCGGTCAGCCTGCCGCCGGCGAAGCGCGTCGCCACGCGATCGGGCACGAGCACGCCCGGACCTTCGGAAACGGCCAAGGTGCCGATCAGCGCGCCCATGGCCACCTGCGGCAGCAGTTCGCTCTTCTGCGCGTCCGAGCCGCCGAGCAGCAGCGCCTCGGCGAAAAGGTAGACGGTCGAGGCGAAAGGCACCGGTGCGACCGCGCGGCCGAGCTCTTCGGCCAGAGCACAGAGCTCGACGTGGCCCATGCCGATGCCGCCATATTCCTCGGGGATCGCGGCGCCGCACCAGCCCTGCTCGCCAATCCGCTGCCAAAGCGCGCGGTCGTAACCCGCGTCGGGATTCTCCAGCGCCGTACGCACCACGCTCAAGGGCGATACGGCGGAGAGGAAGCGGCGTGCTTCGTCCTTCAAAGCTTTCTGATCGTCGGTATAGTCGAAATTCACGCGTCCATTCTCCCGGCGATACAGCGCACCGCCCACTCGGCTTTACAATACTCCACGCCTGTTGCAATACCGCTGCCAGCGAAGATACCAGAGGAAAGCCGAACAGTGCCACGTCCCCGCGATATTCCCGTGATCGACACGCTGATCGGCTTCCGCGACACGCATCAGATGGGTGTCGCATCGCTCAAGACCGAGTGGAAGACGCACCCGGCCGAATACATGTTCAAGGTGATTCCCGACGAGATCGGCGAAGGCGACGATCGCCTCGCCTCGATCGCCGAGACCCTGGCGCAGATGGACCAGCACAACGTCCGCGTCGGCGTGATCCACATGTCCGACGACCGCGCCGAGGAAGCGCTGCGCCGCCATGCCGACCGCTTCGTCGCGATCCGCCCGGTCGATCCCAACAAGGGCATGGATGCGGTCCGCCTGATCCAGCGCGAATACGACGCCGGACTGCTGCGCGGCGTGTCGTTCTTCCCCTCGGGCCAGAACCCGCCGGTGCCGATCAACGACAAGAAGGCCTATCCGATCTATGCCAAGTGCATCGAACTGGACCTGCCGATCTTCATCAACGTCGGCGTGCCCGGCCCGCGCGTGCCGATGATGCCGCAATGGGTCGGCCACCTCGACGAGGTCGCCTACGATCTGCCCGAGCTCAAGGTGGTCATGCGCCACGGCGCTGAGCCTGACGAGGACCTGGCGGTCAAGCTGCTGCTCAAGTGGCCGAACCTCTACTACTCGACCAGCGCCTTCGCGCCGAAATACTGGCCCGAGGCGATCATCAAGTTCGCCAACTCGCGCGGCGCCGACAAGGTGCTCTACGGCGGCTATTTCCCTATGGGCCTCGAACTCTCGCGCATCTTCGCCGAGATGGACGCGGTGCCGTTCAAGGACGAGGTCTGGGGGAAGTTCCTCTACGATAACGCGGCGAAGCTGCTGAAGCTGCCGGCGCGAGGGTAGATAGCTGTTACTATTGGCTGAGGAATCGTTAGGCTCACATGCTCGCAAATTTCTAGTCGGCCGGTAGTCAGGGCCATGATCGATGTGGAAGAATGACCGGAGTTTCAGTCTGCAGAACGCGCTGCAGCGGTGGCGTAACGTGTTGGCCAACGACCTCTCTCGGCTCGGCCATTCCGCGATCATGGGCCGAAAATTTTCTGGCGGTAGACAATTCGTTTTCGCGCGCACGAGGAAGTCGCCGTTAACGGTCTTGCGTTAGTGAAAGCCCATGAGGAAAGCTCCATTTGTCGCTTTAAAAGCAATAGGCTCAATCTTGCTCGCGGCATCAGCCGCTGGATGCGTGCGTTGGAAGCCGGAAGCCAATGGTCCGCTCAAGCTAACACGAGCTTGCCCTTTAAAGATTGCGCCAACTGTAACGGAATACGGGCAAGCCGGCGTGTATGCGATGTATCACTATGTTGTTCAGGGAGCCTCCAGCAAGGAGATAGAGGTCTTCAAGGATGAAAGCATCCATGTCCGCCCCTTTGCCGTCGCCAATATAATCATGAACTTGAACGGAAAGGACACTATGTTTGTGCGTGGGGGTAAGGCCATGAGGACTCAGCAGCAGATTGATGACGAATTCAAGGTAGCTTGCGGTGCCGGTTCTGAGCATGTGTATCTGACAAACGTGTTCTATCAGCCGTATGATCCCGCTAACCCCGACCCAAAAGAGGTACGGGTGCGTTAACTCGCTCGCTGATCCATTGTGGGATAGTTTGCCGCTGACAAGGAAGAGGCGGATTCAACATAGGTTACGGGGGTGAATACACCAGAAAAATCATTCCTTTCAGCGTCTTTCGAAACGTCCTACCCCCGCGGCGCGCGCGCCATTTCGAAGTCCCGCAAAGCGCGCCAGATGGCCTGGTCGAGCTCGCGGGCCTCGATGTCGTCCTCAAGCTCGACCCTTGCATGAAGCTCGACCAGCAGCGTCCGCAACCGGCTGTTCTCGGCATCCAGTTCGCTGATCCGCAAGCCTGGATCCTTCGAGGCCGCGGCTGCCGCCAGTCCGCCCTGCCCGAGCAGCTCGCGGATGTGCGCGTTCTCGGCGACGCGGATCGCGACGGCGTCGTCGCCGGCGCGGCCGACGATCGCGATCAGCGACTGCGCCATGCGCGCGGCGTCAGCGGCGAAAGCGTCGTTCAGTTGCGGCGCGACCTGGTCGCGCAGCGCGTCGATCACGCCTTCGAGGACGGTGGCTCCGGTCAGCTTCATGCCCCCACACTCCCCATCGCGCCCAGGCGTTCCATACGTTCGAGCATTTCCTTGCGGTGGAAGTGGTTGGCGCGCAGCGCGGTCAGCGCGACGATCATCTCGCGGCTCGTGCCGTCCTCGAAGCTCGCCTCGGCCGTGGTCCAGAGCCCACAGGCCTTGACCGTGGCGAAGAGCCGCCACCAGTCGAGCGCCGCGCGGTCGAGGGTCAGGCCGCTCGCCTGTTCCCAGAGCGCAAGGCCTTCGTCGAGCGGCAGGTGCTTTTCGACCGACCACATCGGGTTGAGCGCCCAGGCCACGTCCTCGAGCGGATCGCCGACGTGGCACATCTCCCAGTCGAGTACCGCGCTGATCGTGCCGTCGGGCACGAACAGGAAGTTGCCGCAGCGGTAGTCGCCGTGGACGATCGCCGGTTTGGCGGCGGCGGGTGGCGGATTGCGCCGCAACCAGCGGATGACGCCGCGCACGATCGGCTCGACCACGGCCTCGCCCGCATCGAGCGCCGCTTCCCAATGATCGAGTTCGCGTTGCCAGTAGGCGCCGTCGGCCTCGCCGCCGCGCAGGCCCGTGAGCCCGAGCGCGCGGTGGTCCTGCGCCGCCAGGGTGCCCAGATGCCGCCAGAAGTTGCGGCCGACCGTCTCGCCCTGGCCTTCATAGGGATCGTTCGAATGGAAGAAGTGGCCGGGCTTGCCGGGCATCAGGTCCATGATGAAGAACGGCCGGTCGAGCCATTGCGGGTCGAGCTCGAGCCAGTGCGCGGTCGGTACGGGCACGCCGCGCCCGGCGAGCGCCGAATAGACGTTGAATTCGAGATCGCGCTCGGCGTTGACCAGCCCGGCCTCGGGCGCGCGGCGCAGGATCAGGCGGCGTTCCTGGTCGCCCCGGTCATCCTGCCACCGCGCGCGGAAGCGGAAGGTCTCCTGGCTGGAGCCGCCGTGGATGCGGGCGAGATCGTCGATCTGGACGTTCTTGGCCGCGGGCATGCGGTGCCCGAGGTAGTCGGCGATGCGCGATTCCAGCGTGGTCATTCCTCGTCCCGGCGAATGCGTGATGTTTTAACGCGTTCTAGCCGGGATGGCCGGACGAGGGCAGTTCAAACGCCCCCGGCCGGTTATATCGTGGTCACGATTACGCGATCACGCCTTCTTCTTCGATGCCTTCTTGTCCGGCTTCGCGGCGCTCTCGATGCCACCGAAGCGGCCCTTGATGAACAGTTCGATCTTGGCCTCGATGTCGGCCTCGGTCGGCGTCGCCTGGGCCCAGCCGAAATAGATCATGACCGTGCGCTGGCCGAGCATCAGGTCGATGAACAGCTCGGCCGACTGGTCGTGATCGCCCTCGGGGATCAGGCCGTTCTCGGCGAGCTGGGTGAACAGCTGCGCGACGTTGCGCGTGAAGCGCGAGAAGATCGCCGTGGCGACCGAGCTCATCAGCTCGGGGAAACGCGCGGACTCGGCGATCATCAGGCGCATCAGCTCGATCGAGCGTTCGCGCAGCGCGACCTGCGACGAATAGTGCGCGGCCTTGCGCAGCGCCGAGACCAGGTCATCGCCGGGCTCGAACACGGGCTTGTCGATCTTGGCCGTGTCGCGCGCGAAGATCACCTCCTGGAAGATGGCCTCCTTGTCGCCGAAGTGCTGGTAGAGCGTGCGTGTGGCGACGCCGGCGACCTTGGCGATGTCGAGCAGGGTCGTCGCCGCATAGCCGCGGTTGACGAACATGTCGGTCGCGACTTCCATGACCTTGAGCTTGCGCCGTTCGAGCTCGTCCGCGGTCGGACGTCCAGCACGGTTGCGCTTGCGCTTCGGCGGTGCCTTGGCGCGGGTGGAAACGGCAGAAGCCTTCTTCGAAGGCGGGGCGACCTTGTCCAACATTCTACCTCGCTAACGGCGGAAAAGCGTGCTTGCGCTGGCGATAATGCAACGCGGCGGCGCGCAAATGATCAATTTTCGTGTTCGAGACAAGCCCCTCAATTGCATATTTTCATCGACTGCGTTGCATTTTCTGTGCCGATCACAAACGCCGGGCGAGATATGCGCTTTCGTGTATCGCATTGCCGTAGGATCGGGGGCTACGGGCGTCGCCGACGACCTGAACCTCGATGCCCGAACCGAGCAGCGCGCGCGACAGCGGATCGTGCGCGACACGGCCCGGCGCGAGGATCAGATGCGCGGCGGCAATAGTCTCGCTGCGACCATCGCCGTGGCGGACCACGATCGTGCCCTCCCCCACTTCGGTCAGTTCGACCTCGGTCTCGGGCGCGAGCCCGGCCTGTCCGGCCCAGAGCATGACGTAGCGCGCGCGCGAGCCGATGTAGGCGGCCGGCGCGAACTTGGCGCGGGGGTCGAGCAGGCGGACCTGGCGGCCCGATCGCGCGAGATCGAGCGCCAGCTCGATGCCTTCGGCCCCGCCCCAGACGACGATCGGCCCCTCGCCCAGCGGCCGGCCGCGTTCGCCGAGGACGCTGTCGATCGTCCGCGCGAAGCCACTGTCGAGCGCCGAGCCGAGGCCCGAGACCTCGGGCAGCGCGGCCTTGGCACCCGTTGCGACGACGACGACGTCGGGCTTCTCGGCCAGAATGCGTTCGACGGTCAGTTCCTCGCCGAGCCGCACCTCGACACCGCGCTTGGCGATCATCGTGCGGAACCACTCGGGCTGGTAGGCGATCTGTTCGACATTGCGCAGCGTGCGATAGTTGCCCGCCCAGTTGAGCACGCCGCCGAGCCGGTCGGACTTCTCGTAGACCGTGACCTTGTGGCCGATCTCGTGTGCGGTCAGCGCATATTCGAGACCGCCCGAGCCGCCGCCCGCGATCAGTACGCGCTTGGGGCGGTTGGTCGGGACCAGGCGGTATTCGCGGTCGCGGCCGAAAGCGGCGTTCTGCGCCGAGCCGGCGACGCCCTTGCCGAAGATGTTGCCTTGGAGCAGCGATGCTCCGGTGCGCGTCGACTTGCGGATCTCGTCCTCGCGGCCCTCGGCGATCTTGCGCGGGAAGTCGGGATCGTCGAGCGACTGGCGGCACGAGGCGAAGAAATCGGCGGCACCGTCGCCGATCATCGTGCGCATCTGGTCGGGCGTGTTGATGTTGCACGATCCCATCAGCGGCATGTCGATGTCGCGCGCCTTCAGGCCTTCGCGCATGCGCTCGATATAGGGCAGGGTCACGAGGTTGGGCACGTAGAAGCCGCCGCCGATGATCTCGCCCGAATTGACTTCGGGATCGCGGCTCTTGGCGGGAAGCATCGAGCCGAAGGTGCAGTCGAGCGCGTCGATGCCCAGTGCGTGCAGCCGCGGCGCATAGTGCTCGATGAAGTAGTCGAGGTCGTAGCCGCCGACGAAGTTCTCATCGCAGACCAGGCGCGGGATCAGCGGGAAGTCCTTGCCGCAGAGCTCCTGCGTGCGCTGGATGATCTGCTCGCAGAACAGGAAGCGGTCGGCATATTCGTCGTTGCGACCCTGGTTTTCGAGCAGCGACAAGGTCACGTGCGGCAGCGAGCCGTGGCAGAAGTGGAACGAGACGTAGTCGTAGCCCGCCTCCTTCGAGCGCCGCGCGGCCTGGGCATAGTCTTCGACCAGGCTCTTGTAGACCTCGGTCGGGACGACACCGGGCTGCTGGTTGCCGATCGGGTACTTGCCGGTCGGGCCCCAGGACACGGTGCCGGGGATCCAGCCCTTGCCGGGTTCGAGCGGGAACGAGGTGCCCGCGCCGACGATCAGCCCGCCATAGAACAGCTGGATGCCCGCGAGCGCGTTGTTGTTGTGGATCACCTCGACCAGTTCGCGCTGCGAGATGATGTAGGTGTCGTCGTAGAAGCCGAGCATGCGCTCGTTGATCAGTCCGTCCCAGCGAACGCAGGTCGCGCCGACGCAGACCGCGCCGAAGCCGCCGGCTGCCAGGGCCTCGTAGGCGCCCACGGCCTGGCGGGTGACGTAGCCGCGGTCGTCCGACATGTTCATCGTCGTCGGCGCGTGAACCATGCGGTTCTTGAAGGTCAGGCCGCGGGTCTGGAACGGCTGCAGCAGGGGATCTGTGGTGGTCACGAAAGGTCCTCTTACGCGCGGGTTATGCACCTTGCGCGCGGTCTACGGAAATGGTGGAGCCGGACACGAAGCTGGCCCGGTCGGAGGCGAGGAACAGCACCATGTTGGCGATCTCATCGGGCTGAGCGGGCCGGCCGGCGGCGAAGACCGCGAGCGTCTTGTCGCGGCCGCCCAGCTTGTCGTCGAACTGGTCGTAGACGGCCTGGGCCATCGCGGTGTCGGTGAAGCCCGGCAGCACGGCGTTGACGCGGATGTCGCCGCCCGCGCGCATGCATTCGAGCGCGGCGCTCCGCGTGAAGTGCGAGATCGCGGCCTTGCTCGCGCCGTAGGAGGCCATGCCCGGATTGCCCTTGAGCGAGGCGGTCGACGAGATGTTGACGATCGCGCCCTTGCCCGCGGGCCGCATGAAGCGCAGCGCCATGGCCATGCCGAACAGCGAGCCGTCGACGTTGACCGCGAAAGCCTCGCGGTAGGTCCGGCTCATGCCTTCTTCGATCCGGTCGAAGCGTGCGACGCCGGCGCTGTTGACCAACACGTCGATCCTGTCCCAGGTCTCGGCGATCCAATCGCCCAGCGCGGTCCAGGCATCCTCGTCGGTCACGTCGAGCGCGCGGGCCGTGGCCTCGCCGCCGTCGGCGCGGATCAGATCGGCAGTCTCTGCGGCGCCCGCTTCGTTGAAGTCGAGCGCCAGCACCGTTGCCCCTGCCGCGGCCAACGCGCGCGCCGAAGCCCGGCCGATGCCCGAAGCCGCGCCGGTGACGAGCGCGATCCGGTCCGTGAGGTCGATCCAGCCTTCCGCCAGTCCACTCATGACTATGCCTTCTCGAGGATGTGGACGCCGGCCGCAGCGCCGAAGCCGAGGACGTGCGACAGACCGATGCGCGCACCGGCGACCTGCCGTGCGCCGACCTCGCCGCGCAGCTGCTCGACGATCTCGACCATATTGGCGACGCCGGTGGCGCCGATCGGATGGCCCTTCGACAGCAGCCCGCCCGAGACGTTGACCGGGATGCGCCCGCCGAGCGCGGTGTCGCCGCTGTCGATCAGCCGCCCCGCCTCGCCTTCGCCGCAGAGGCCCAGGTTCTCGTAGTGGAGGATCTCGGCCGTGGCGAAGCAGTCATGGAGTTCGACGAGGTCGAGGTCCTGCGGGCCGAGCCCGGCCATCTCGTAGGCCTTGGCGGCGGCCAGGCGCGTCACGGAATTGCAGTCGAACATCACCGGATTGCGTGGCTCGTAGGGATCGGAGACGAGCATCGAGGCGCGCACGCGCACAGCGCGGCTCATGCCGATCTCGCGCGCCTTCTTCTCCGAGACGAGGACCAGCGCGGCGGCACCGTCGACGTTGGCCGAGCACATCAGCTTGGTCAGCGGCCAGGCGATCATCTCGCTGGCGAGCACTTCCTCGAGCGGCGTCTCCTTGCGGTAGGCGGCCTTGGGATTCATCGTCGCGTGGTGGTGGTTCTTGACCGCGACCTGGGCGAACTGTTCGAGCGTCGTGCCATAGGCCGCGGCGTGGACCATGCCTGCCTCGGCGAAGACCGCGGGCATCGATTCCGAACCGAACAGCCCTTCGGGCGGCGGACCTTCAAATGGCGCTCCGCCGAGCATGCCGCGCGGGTTCTTTTCCGAACCCACGGCGAGCACGGCGTCGTAGATCCCGCTCTTGATGCCGATGAAGGCCTCGCGCACCGCGGTCGCGCCCGAGGCGCAGGCGTTCGAGACGTTGATGCAGGGCACGCCCGTCTGGCCGATCTCTTTGAGCACCTTCTGGCCGAGCATCGACTGCGCGTTGAAGCACGACGAGGCATAGATCGCGCCGATATCCTTGATCGACAGGCCGGCGTCGTCGAGGGCGCCGAGTGAGGCCTCGGCGCCGAGCTGCCAGTAGGTCCGATCAGGATATCGGCCGAAGGCGATCATGTCGGCGCCGACGATGTAGACGTCGCTCATGCCTGGTTCTCCCGGGGCTGGAAGTGGAAGCCGACGTAGGGCACGCCCTCCTTGTCGTGCGCGCCGCCGGCATCGTCGAACACCAGCGCGACGGGCAGGCCGTGCCGCAGCGCATCCGCATCGACCCCGCGCAAGGTGCCTTTGAGCGTCAGCCCGTCGTCGAGATCGACGATCGCCGAGACGAAGGGCACGGCCACGCCCGGATAGGAGCGATGGACCACCGACCAGGTGTGCAGCCTGCCGGTCTCGACCGCGCGGAATTCGGCCGGCGGGGTCCGGCTCGCGCAGGCGCGGCAGGCCATCGTCCGCTCGGTCACCGCGGCGCCGCAGACGTCGCAGCGGAAGCCGGCGATCCAGGGGCGCGCATCGCCGCCGATGCGGATCACGGTATTGCCGGGCTTGGGTATAACGAGGCTATCTGTCGTCACGCGCTGACTCCTGCGGCGGGCAACTCTGTGATAGCGAAGCTGCTCGCCGAGTAAAGAATGAATAAGAGTCGTTGCAATAAATCGCGGTGACGGAGATTCGCTTTCCCGCACATCGATGCGTTGGTCACTCGACCTTCGCGCCAATACCCAACCGTCGCCACTGCGAAGGCAGGGGCCCAACCAAGCTCTCGTCCTGAAACGGAGGGCGCTTGGAGGCACGGTCAGTTGGGCCCCTGCCTTCGCAGGGGCGACGGTTACAAGATCAAGGGAGACGGCGCTCAGCCTGCTCCCGCTACTCCTTAGGCGATATTGCTCGCATTGGCCGCGTGCTTGGCGGCGATCCAGCCGAAGACGAAGCTCGGCCCGACGCTCGATCCCGCACCCGGATAGATCCGGCCCATGACCGAGGCCGTCGAGATGCCCGTGGCATAGAGCCCCGGAATCACCGAGCCGTCGTCGCGCAGTACGCGCGCGTTCTCGTCGGTGACGACGCCGCCATAGGTGCCGACGTCACCCGGCACCACCGGCGCCGCGTAGAACGGCCCGGTCTCGATCGGCCCCAGCGTGTGCGAGCCATCCTTGCGGTGGAAGTTGCCGAGGAAGTTGTCGTAGGCGCGATTGCCGCGACCGAATTCGCCGTCCACGCCCGCGCGGGCATCGGCGTTGAACCGGTCGATCGTCTGGCGCAGCACCTTGCGGTCGACGCCGATCTGGTCGGCCAGGTCCTCGATCGTGTCGGCCTGCTTGAAGAAGCCGGTTTCGAGCCAGGCCTTGGGCGGCGTGCCGCCGTGATAGTCGTTGCGGCCCTTCTGGTCGCCGATCCACCACGAGTGCACGGCGGGCACGACCTTGTCGCGCTTGAGCATGTTCTGGCAGAACTCCATGTAGGAACCGCCCTCGTTCATGTAGCGGACGCCCGACTGGTCGACGACGATCGAATGCGGCTTGGCATAATGCGTCTGGCCGCCGGCCAACTTGGCCAATGCGACGCCGTTGCCCTGGTTCTCCATGCCCGGCGGGATCGACATCTGGTTGCCGACCATCTCCTCCATCTGGCCGAGCGCTGCGCCGATCCTGTTCATCTCGAGGATCATTTCCCCCGTGCTGCCCGGTGTCGCGGCGGTCCACTTGGCCGAGGTGCCGGGCTGGTACTTGTCGCGCATTTCCTGGTTGTGGCTGAACCCGCCGGCGTTCACCAGCACGCCGAGATTGGCGCCCACCCGCCAGGGCTTGCCGTTCCTTTCGGTGATCACGCCCCGCACCGCGCCGCTTTCGTCCTGGATGAAGCCGCTGACCTTGCTGTCGACGCGCAGGTCGACCCCGGCCTTGAGGTTCGCCTGGAGCATCCGTCCCTGCAGCGCGCCGCCGGCGGTGACCCAGCGCTTGCCGGTCAGCTTCGCCGCGATCATGCGCATGCCGACCTTGAGCATGTCGCGCTTGCCCTTCCACGAATGCTTGGCGAGGCCGATCTCGAAGCCTTCGAACAGGCGCGCCGGGGTGTTGCCGAGGAAGTTGGGTTCGAGCTTGTCGCGCCATTCGCCGAGTTCGTTGCTGTCGAACAGGTCGGCGATCACCGTACGCCCCGCGACCGAGCCGCCCGGGCGATCGTCGTAGTAGTCGGGCCACCAGGGTGCGCGGCCCAGCTTGATGCCGTTGTCGACGAGGAAGTCGACCATCTTGGGGCCCTCGGTGACATAGGCGCTGCGCTTGGCCGGGGTCGTGCCCGGCGCGTCGAGCGACTGGCCCGCGGTCGCCTCCATGTAGGTCATCGACTTCTCGTAGGAGTCCTCGACCCCGGCTTCCTTCATGAAGCGGTTGTTCGGGATCCACATGACCCCGCCCGAGCGCGAGGTCGTGCCGCCGATCCGCGGCATCTTCTCGAGCACGACCACGCTCTTGCCCAGTGAGCGCATGAGCAGCGCCGAGACCATCGAGCCGCCGCCGCTGCCGACGCTGATGAAATCGAAAGTCTCGTCGAATTGCAGGTCGCTCATCGTACTGTCCTCATCCCTTCGGGCTCGTGCGGCCCGTCTTGTTTCGATCAGAAGTATTCGGGCTCGGTCCACCAGGGGTAGTAGTCGGGCATGTCGCTGGAGACCGTGCCCGGAAAGACCGGAGTTCGTTTGTCGAGGAAGGCGCGCACGCCTTCCAGCGCGTCGGGGCTGCGGCCGCGGGCATAGATGCCGCGGCTCTCGACCCGGTGCGCCTCCATCGGATGCGTCATGCCGAGCCCGCGCCACATCATCTGCCGGGTCAGTGCGATCGACACCGGTGCCGAATTCTCGGTCAGCTCGCGGGCCAGCTTGCGCGCCTCGGGAAGCAGGTCTTCGGGCGGCAGGACGCGGCTGACCAGACCCGCGGCCAGTGCTTCGTCGGCGCCGACCGAGCGGCCCGAATAGCACCATTCGAGCGCGCGCGAGATCCCGACGATGCGCGGCAGGAACCACGACGAGCCGACCTCGGGCACCATTCCGCGGCGCGCGAAGACGAAACCGAAACGCGCGGTCTCGCTGGCCAGGCGCACATCCATCGGCAGCGGCATCGTCGCGCCCATCCCGGCGCAGGGGCCGTTGATCGCGGCGATCAGCGGCTTGGTCATGGCATAGAGCCGCAGCGCCAGGATGCCGCCCGGCTCGCGCGCCCATTGCTGCTGATAGACGGTCTCACCCTCGGGAACCGTGCGGCTCGCGGCATCGGGCGCCTTGAAGGTCTCGTCGCCGCGCGACATGTCGGCGCCTGCGCAGAACACGCGCCCTTCGCCGGTCAGGATTACCGCGCGGACGTCGTCGTCGCGGTCGGCACGATCGAAGGCGGTGGTCAGTTCGCGCACCGCGTGTCCGTCGATCGCGTTGAGCTTTTCCGGGCGGGCCAGCGTGATCGTGGCGACGCCGGCGTCGATCTCGTAGCGGAGGGTTTCGAAGTCCATGGCTCAGGCCAACTCGCGCAGAGTCTTGAGGAACTTGCCGCGATCGACCTTGCCCGAGGCCGTGCGCGGCAATGAGTCGCGGGTCAGGAAGACGTCGCGCGGGACCTTGTAGATGGCGACCCGCTGCTTGGCGTGGGCCTTGATCTCGTCCTCGCTCGCCTCGGCGCCGGCTTCGAGCACGGCGGTCACGGCCAGACGTTCGCCCAGGCGTGCGTCGGGCAGGCCATAGGCGATGACCTCCCGCACCGCCGGATGATCGCCGACGACACGTTCTACCTCCGCGCAGTAGATGTTCTCGCCGCCCGAGATGATCATGTTCTTCTTGCGGTCGACAATCGTGTAGATGCCGTTCTCGTCGACCGTGGCGACGTCGCCCGAGGCGAGCCAGCCATCCTGCAGGGTCTCGGCCGTCGCCTCGGGATCGCCGACGTACTCGTTCATCAGCATCGGGCTCGAGACCCAGAGCTCGCCCGCCTCGCCCGGCGCCGCGATCGAGCCGTCGTCGCGGCGCAGTTCGATCTTCACGGTCGGCGCGGCCCAGCCGCAGGCTGCCGGATGGTCGAGGTAGAGGTTGCCGCTGATGTTGCAGGTCTGGGCGGTGGCCTCGGTCTGGCCATAGCCGTTGGCGAGCTGGCAATTCGGCATCCGCGCCTTGATCTCCTCGACCAGCGCCAGGTTTAGCGGCGCGGCGCCGTTGACCATGTAGCGGACGTTGGCGAGCATCTCGGGCGTCGCGCGGGGGCTGCGGAACATGTCGAACAGCATCGCCGGGACGAAGGACAGCCGCGTCATGCCGACATGCTCGATCATGTCGAAGGCGACGTCGGCGTTCCACTTGCCCATGATGTGGATCGTCGTCCCCAGGCTCAGCGCGCGCAGGATCGGCATGATCCCAGAAAGGTGGAACATCGGACCGAGGATCACCGCGGGCGTCGTCATCGCGCGGCGATCGGGCGGCAGCGTCTCGCCGCTCTCCTCCTCGTAGCGAATGTCCTGCAGGGTGCCCATGAAGGCCGCGACCGAGACCGAATGCGCGAGCGCGCCGTGGCTCAGCAGCGCACCCTTCGGGAAGCCCGTGGTGCCCGAGGTGAACAGGATGATCGCGCCCTGGCCCGGCGCGATGTCGGCGGGCGCGAAGTCGAGGCCCGGCTGCGGCGCCGACAGCGCGGCGAAGTCCGCATCGCGGGCGCGCAGCGGCACCTTGGGCTCGCCGATGACGATCCGCGGCCAGGCGGGATCGGGCTGCTCGGCGGTGATCACGTCGTCGCGTTCTGCATCGAGGATCGCCAGCGTGCAGCCGACCTTGTCGATCGCGCGCAGCATCTCCTCGGCCGCGCCGCGGCTGTTGACCAGCGCCGCCACTCCGCCGAGCGCGGTGATCGCCAGCAGCGAGATGATCCATTCGGGACGGTTGGCGGTGACCACGGCCACCGTCGTGCCCTGCCCCACGCTGTAGCGCTCGCGCAGTGTCTGGGCGAGCGCGGCGGCGCGCGCGAAACCCTCGGCATAGGTCAGGCGCGTGTCGCCGTGGACGATCATCAGCCGGTCGCCGTACTGCATGCCCTGGCGATAGAGACCGGCCAAGTTGCGCGGCGCGCCCCGGAACACCTCGTGCACCTGATCGCCGATCCGCTCGGGTACCAGCTCGAAGGCCTTGCCGGGGCCGATCAGCCGCGCGACCAGCGGATCTCGGATATTGCTCACTTCTCCCGGCACGACCGACTCCCGATTAATGCTTTACGCGCGATGCATATCTTCGCTGGCGAGATGTGCAAGTCAGGCGAGCTGCGGGAACATCGGATGGCGGAAAGGATCGCCGTCACGCAGATTGTCGTGCAGCCCCGGCACGTTCGGCGCGGCCGTCCGGCCCGGGCGCGCCTGATAGGTCGCGTCCTCGCCGAAGAAACGCAGGGTCAGCGTGCGGCGCCGTCCCTGCGGCCCCGGTGCGCCGCCGCCGTGGAGCACGCTCGGGTGGAACAGCACGACGTCGCCGGGCTCGGTCGCCCAGCCGTCGATGTTCCAGCTTGCGCGATCGGCCTGGACATCGGGCATGCGCGGCAGGTCGCCGGTCCTGTAGAATGGGTCGGTCGGATCGCCGGGCTTGAACGAGGTGCCGTTGTAGACCGGCCCGCGATGGCTGCCGAGGCAGTATTCGAGCGTCGCCGCGCGGCTGACGGGATCGAGGCTTATCCAGCAGACCGCATGATGTGCGCCGGCGACGGGCATGTAGGGCGTGTCCTGGTGCCACGGCGTGAAGTTCTCGGTCGCTTCCTTGTGGAAGATCTGCTCGTACATGTACCAGACCGGCCCGCCCCAGAGCTCGGCCAGCAGCGGCGCGATCGGCGAGCGGCGGAGCATGCCGTCATAGGCGGCATAGCTGGCCGGGTTCGACAGGTCCTGCCACGAGCGGTCATCGCCGCCCATTGTCGTGAAACCCGGGCCGCGGTTGTCGCGGGTCCATTCGTAGGCTTCGGTCGCATCGGCGATCTGCGCGGGCGAGAGCAGCCCGCGCAGGCAGGCAACGCCGTCGCGGTCCCAGGCGATCTTCAGTTCGTTCATGTCGATCATACCGTGCCCACCCCCGTCACCGGTGATCCCACCGCGCCCGGCAGTCGCAGCGGCGGCGCGGTGAACAGGAAGCGCGAGCGGCCGTTGGCGCGCAGCCAGTCGGCCAGATCGCTGAGCAGGAACATCTCGCCCAGTGGGATGCCCAGCTTGAACAGGCAGTGGTTGTGCAGCGGCACGCGCGAGCCGTGCGGCGTCTCGCGCTTGAAATCGGGCATGCATTCGACCGCCTCGTTGTCCGAGACCAGCGCCACCGCGCCGCTGTCGGTGATCCACTGCAGCAGGCGGTCGTCGAAGCCGTCGAGCCCCGAGCAGCGGTGCGGATCGACGGGTACCGAGACGTCGACATATTGCGCCAGCAGTGCGCGGTCGAAGCCCGTGCGGAAGCAGAGCACGTCGCCCTCCTCGACCTCGACCTTGTCCTCTTCGAGGATCCGCATGAGCCGGTCATAGCCGATCCGTTCGGCCTCGAGCCCGACGTGCGCGAACAGGTCGATCATCACGCCGCGCGCCTGCAGACCGGTCTCGGCCAGGGTCTCGATCCCGAGCCGTGCCGCGCCGTAGGGGCCGTCCTTGGCCGCGCGGTCGTGGAGGTAGTCGAACGGGCCGTGGACGTGATCGTGGGCGCGATAGCCGTTGTAGTAGGTCGCTTCCTCCTCGCCGCGACCGTCGTCGTAGAGGAAGCCCATGTGGCAGAGCGAATCCCACTGGGTCGAATATTGCAGGCTCAGCAGCGCGCGGTCGTCGCAGACCACGTCCTTCTGGCCCGGAAACATGCGGCCATAGGGATAGTTCATCGCCGGATCGTCGCCGCGCATCGAAAACGACATCTCGGGCGGGAAGCGGCGCGGGTTGATCTGCACGCGCGGGCAGTCGAGCGGCAAGGACAGGCAAAAGGCGATCCCCTCGCGCACCTCGGCGGCGGCGGCGCGGCGGCGTTCGGGGGTGATCAGGTTGAGCCGGCCGATCTGGTCGTCGGGGCCGAAATCGCCCCAGTTCGAACCTTCGGGGCGCTGCTGCCAGCGCTTGTCATCCGCCTCTATCATTGAATCTCTCCTGTTGCATTATTCATGCACGGCTTGCATGCCCGGGGCAAGAAGAGGATCGAATCGATGGCCCGTTTTACCTACGCCGTTCTCTCGCGCGCCGTTGCCGGCCGCGAGGAGGAGTTCGTCACCTGGTACCGCGATCGCCACTTCGCCGACGTCCTGCGCATGCCCGGCGTGGTTGGCGGCAAGCTGGTCAGCCTCGACTTCCAGCGGGTCTACGAACTCGACGACGCGCCGCAATGGACCCTGCTGACGCTCTACGAGCTCGAGGGCGACAATCCCGAAAGCGTGATCGATTCGATCCGCGCCGCCTCGGGCTCTGACGACATGCCAATGTCCGACGCGCTTACCAAGGCCGGCATGGTCCAGGCCGCCGGCCGGGTGATCGCTTCGAGCTAAGCGCCGGCTAGGCCGCCGCCGCGCGCATGCGATTGACCGCCGGCGCGGCGAGCAGGACGAACACGCCGGCGAGGGCATAGATCGGCAGGCCGAACAGCATCATCGCCTCGGCCACGCGCGTCTCGGCGCGCAGCACCTCGTTGGTCACCAGCGCGACCGCCGTCGGCCCCAGGCCGAAGCCGATCAGGTTGCCGACGAACTGGTACATCGCGATCAGCAGGCCACGCCCTTGCGGCGGCACCAGGTCGGGCAGCAGCGAATAGCAGGCCGCGCCGATAACCCCCGACAGGATCACCGAGATCGACAGCGCGACGACGATCCCGGGCACGAACTGCGGCTGCAGCAGCGGCAGCAGCACGATCATCTGCCCGACGAGCGCCACGGCGGTCAGCTTGAGGCGCCCCGTCCGCGGATCGCGCCGCGCCGCCCAGTCGCTGAGCGCGCCGCCGATCACCGCCGCGCCGATGCCGCCGATCAGCGAGATCGAGCCGAGCACCATGCCGGTCTCGGTCGGTGTCAGCCCGCTCTGGCGCATGAACACCGCCGGCCACCAGTTGCCGACGCCGTTGCCCGCAACCGCGATCACCACGAAGGCGGCGAAGAGCAGCAGGAACATCGCGCCATGCCGGCGGACGTGGGCGATCATGCCGAAGCTCTCGCCCATGCCCGTGGCGGCGGCGCTTTCGCGCGGCGGTTCCTGCACGAGCAGGAGCAAGGGCGTGGCGACCAGGCTGACCAGGCCCGCGCCAAACAGCGCGAGTTGCCAGGCCGCGAGTTGCCCGACCAGCGGCAGGACGGGCTGGTGATCGGCAAAGGCGTCGAGCAGCGCGCCGCCAACGAGGTTCGCCAGGGCGCCGCCGAACATCGAGGCGGCGAGCAGCAGCGCGGTCGGCTTGCCGCGCTGTTCGGTCGGGAACAGGTCGGCAACGATCGAGATCGCCGCAGGCGCCAGCACGGCCTGGAACGCGCCCAGCGTCATGCGCGCCGCGAAGAAGGTCCAGAAGTCGTGCGACAGCGCGCAGGCGAGGGTCGCCGCGCTCCAGCCGAGCATGCCCGCGATCAGCAGGTTGCGCCGGCTCCAGCGGTCGACGAGGTGGCCCAGCGGGATGCCGATCACCGAGAAGCAGATCGCGAAGGCCAGGCCGTAGAGCAACGAGACCTCGGTATCACTGAGCTGCATCGACGCCTTGATGCCGGGGATCAGCAACAGCAGAATCAGCCGGTCGAGCATGGCCATGGCCCAGACCAGCGCCAGGATCCAGACCGTGCGCCACGCACCCGGTCGCCGCACCGCAGCCTCGCTTGCCGGCATCGTGCTCTCCTTTTGTGTGTTCTCTTGCCCGAGCCTGCCATGGCTGCGATAAAATGCAACGCGATGTTTGCATTGTATCGAGGCGCTGATAGACCCGCGACCGGACTCGCCCACTCTGACCGGAAGATCGCAACGTGAAAAGACCGTTTCGTGTCGCCGTTCCGCAGGCCCGGCTCGACTGGATCGCCGGGCGCGTGGCCGATGCCGTGATCGGCTATGCCCCCGATGACGATGCCGATTGGAAATACGGCACCGATGCGCGCTATCTTGCCGAGTTCCGCGACCACTGGCGCGATCGCTACGACTGGTCGGCGGCCGAGGCGGCGTTCAACGCGCTGCCGCAATACATGGCCGAGATCGAAGGCATCGCGGTCCACTTCTACCACCTGCCCGTGACCACCGGTGAGCCGGGCTATCCGCTGATCCTCAGCCATGGCTGGCCGGGCTCGGTGCTCGAATTCCTCGAAGCGATGCCGTTACTGGCGGCGCGCGGCTACGACGTGGTCGTGCCTTCGCTCCCCGGTTACGGCTTTTCGGGCCGCCCGCCCCGCCCGATCGGTGCGCGCGACATCGCGCGGATGTGGCGGACCTTGATGGTCGATGTGCTCGGCTATCCGCGCTTCGGCGCGCAGGGCGGCGACTGGGGGGCTTCGGTCACCACCGCGCTCGCGCAGGATCACGCCGGCGTCGTCGGGGCCTTCCACCTCAACTATCTCGCGCACCGGCCCAGCGGCGAGATGTCGCCTGAGGAGGCCGACTGGTTCAAGGCGGCGCGGCGGCGGATGAACGACGTCGGTGCCTATTCGAAACAGATGACCACGCGGCCGCAGACGATCGGGCTCGCCCTCGCCGACACGCCGATCGGCTTCGCCTCCTGGGTGCTCGAGAAATACCGCGCCTGGTCGGACAACGACGGCGACATCGAGAGCGCCTTCTCGAAGGACCAGTTGATCACCGCCGTCATGACCTATCTGGTCAGCGACAACGTCCAGGCGTCGATGTGGCTCTACAACTCGATGACCGTGGCGCGACCGACCGATGGTGGTCCCATCGCGGTGCCGATGGGCTTTGCGCGGTTTCCGAAAGAGACCCCACCCCCGCCCCGCGCTGCGGCCGAGAAGCGGTTCAACATCGTGTCGTGGCAGGAGATGCCCAGCGGCGGTCACTTCGCCGCCTGGGAGGAACCCGAGCTTTTCGCCGCCGAGGTCGCGGGCTTTTTCGACCGCTGGCGCTGACCATATCGCCCGCACGCTGCCCCAGCCTTCTGGCGAAAAATAATTCACATGCCGAGATGCATTAATTAGCATCGGTCCGAAGACTGGCGATCCGCGAGGCCCGACTCGCGTCACGCCGGCAGGAGAGAAAAGATGACCCAGGATACCCAGGCCGCGCTTGCGAAGGTCCCGCATCGGGTGACCGAGCCCAAGCTTATCCCGGCCGAGCGCTACTACGACGAAGACTTCTTCAAGCAGGAGAACGAAAAGCTCTGGCCGCACGTCTGGCAGATGGCCTGCCGGCTCGAGGAAATCCCGCACATCGGCGACTACACCGAATACACGATCCTCGACAAATCGGTCATCGTCGTGCGCACCAAGGACGGGGTGAAGGCCTTCCACAACGCCTGCCGCCACCGCGGCGTGCAACTGGTCGAAGGTCCGGGCAATTGCGCCAAGACCGGCTTCATCTGCCCGTTCCATGGCTGGCGCTGGAACGCCGAGGGCAAGAACACCTTCGTCTTCGGCAAGGCCATCTTCGACGAGGCGCTGCTCGACCACGCGCTGATCGATCTGCCGCAGGTCCGCTGCGAGTTCTGGGCCGGCTGCGCCTTCATCAACTTCGACGACGACGCGCCGGGCCTGATCGAATCGCTGGGCCCCGTGGTCGACATCCTCGATGCGCGGCACGTCGATCGGCTGAAGATGGACTGGTGGTACGGCACGGTGCTGCCGACCAACTGGAAGCTCGCGATGGAGGCCTTCATGGAAGGCTATCACGTCATGCGCACGCACCCGCAGCTGCACGATCTGATGCCGGGCAATTCCTACGGTCCCGACGGCAACGAGCCGATCCCGACGCGGAACATGGATTCGCGGATGATGGTCAACAACATGATCGATTTCTACGCCCGGCTTTCCAGCGGCATGGCCGGCATGGTCCATCAGACCGAGGTCGACGTGATCGAGAAGCTGCGCGACATGGAGGTCCCCGAGGATCCGATGCACGCGCTCGGCGCCTTCTTCGCCAAGGCCCAGGCCGACATCACTGCCGACGGCCTCGCCCGCGGCGCACCGATGTTCGACATTCCCAAGGTCAACCAGGAGAAGCCGTTCCACGACGTGGAATTCATGTTCCCGCACTTCTTCCTGCTGCCCAGCTTCGCGGCGATGAGCTCGTACCGCATCCGCCCGCTGACCGCGGAGACCTGCCTGTTCGAGATCTGGTCGCTGGTCCTGCGCCCAGAGGGCGAGGACTACGACACGCCCAAGGCGCCGACGATGCTGCCTTACGATTCCGAACAGTTCCCCGAGATCCCGATGCAGGACTATTCGAACCTGCCGCGCCAGCAGCGCGGACTTCACGCCGGCGGCTTCACCCACATGCGGCTCAGCCACGAGCAGGAAGGCATGATCAGCAACTACCAGCGCCTCGTCGACGGCTATCTCGCCGGGCTCGACGCCGAGACGCTGCGCAAGGGACAGAACGCGGTCAACAGCGGCTATAACGCGCCGATCGTCGACATCGGCTTCTGAGGCCGGCGGATGGGGACTTGCGCGCGCCGTCGCGCCGGTCCCACAATCGCCCCACAACAAGCCATGGGAGCCGAAGAGAGATGACCGAAGAACCGCACATGCTCGTCGAGGTGGTCGAGGAGAACATCCTCGTCGCGACGTTCAACCGCCCCGACAAGCTCAATGCGATGAGCATCGACCTGATGACGATCCTCGACCAGGCGGTCGAGCGCTTCCGCGACACGCCCGAGCTGCGCGTTATGCTGATCAAGTCGCACGGCCGCTATTTCTCGGCCGGTGCCGACCTCAAGGCCAATGGGCCGCAGCGCGAGTTCCCGACCAAGGGTTCGCAGGTGCGCGACCAGCACCGCCGCGGTGCCAACCTGATGCGCCGCGTCTGGGATGAGATGGAATATATCGAGAAGCCGATCGTCGTCGCGCACCACGCGCGCTGCGTCGGCGGCAGCCTCGAGATGAGCCTGTCGTGCGACTTCCGCCTCGCCGCCGAGAGCGCGAGCTATGCCTTTCCCGAGGCCAAGTTCGGCGTGCTGCCCGCAACCAACGGCGTCAGCCGGCTCGTCCGCCTGATCGGTCCGCACTGGGCGCGGCTGCTGATCATGGCGAACATGCCGATCGACGCGCAGGAAGCGCGGATCGCCGGGCTCGTCCACAAGGTCTACCCCGACGCCAGCTTCGAGAGCGACGTCATGGGCTTCTGCCGCCACCTCGCGCAGCAGAACGCCGAGATGATCGGCACGGCCAAGGTCGCGATCGAGCTCGCCCACGATCTCGGCGCGCACCAGGCCGCGGCGGTCGAGCGTCTGGCCAACAGCTCGCTGATGCTGAGCCCCGAATACAAGGACCTGATGGTCAGCCACGTCTCCAATATCGGCAAAGGCAAAGGATACTGACATGGCCGAAGAGCAAGACACGTCGAAGTTCCAGATCTTCCGTGCGAAGGACGCGCCGGGGCTGATGGAAGCCAAGTGCATGACGGTCGAACCGTTCAGCGATACCCAGCGCGCCGGCATGGATAAGGCCATTGCCTCGGGCTATCTCGAGGGCGACGAGATCAAGGTGCTCAGCCAGGTCCCCGGCTTCGGCCTGACCCACGTCTGGTTCAAGCACGGCTATGCGCTGCCGCTGCACAGCCACGATTGCGATTGCCTCTACTACGTGATCGCCGGTTCGCTGATGATGGGCACCGAGGAGCTGGGGCCGCGCGACAGCTTCTTCATCCCCGCGGGCGTGCCCTACACCTACAAGCCCGGCCCCGAGGGGGTCGAGATCCTCGAATTCCGCCACGCCAACGCGTTCAACTTCGTCAACCTGGCGAAGGGCGCGGCCTTCTGGGATCGCGCGGCGGACACGGCGGCCAGCAAGCGCGAGGAATGGAAGACCGCCAAGCGCCCGTCGCTCAACAACGCCTGATCGCCCCAACACTCCCTGAAAGCCTGAAATGACCGAGACCCTGATCCGTTACGAAGACCCGGCGCCCGGCGTCGCCCGCATCGTCCTGGCCCGCGCGGACAAGCACAATGCGATCAACCCGGCGCTGATCTTCGCGATCAACGAAGCCTTCGATCGCGCGATCCGGGACGACAGCGTCAAGGTCATCATCCTGGCCGCCGATGGTCGCAACTTCTCTGCCGGGCACGACATCGCCGATACGGTCGAGCAGTACCAGCAGGCCATGCAGGACGGCGCCCCCGGCGTCTCGACCTGGAGCGGCTTCAACGAGCCGGGCGCGCATGGCTGGTACGCGGCCGAGAAGGAAGGCTACCTCGAAAGCGCGCGACGCGTGCGCAACGTCTCGAAACCGACGATCTGCGCGGTCCAGGGCAAGTGCATCGCCGGCGCGCTGATCTATGCCTGGGTCTGCGACCTGATCATCGCCGCCGACAACGCGGTGTTCTCGGACCCGGTGATCAACTTCGGCATGCCCGCGGTCGAGTGGCTGGGCCACCCTTGGGAACTCGGCGCGCGCAAGGCCAAGGAGTTCCTGTTCACCGCCGACAGCTGGAACGCCGAGGAAGCGCACCGGCTCGGCATGGTCAACCACGTCGTGCCGCTGGCCGAGCTCGAGGACTTCACCCTGGCCATGGCGCAGAAGATCGCGAGCAAGCCCGCCTTCGCGCTCAAGCTGGCCAAGGAGGCGGTCAACAAGACGCTCGACATACAGGGCCAGATGAACGCGATCGACCAGGCCTTCTCGCTCCACCACCTCGGCCACCAGCAGAACTTCCGCCTGTTTGGCTACGGCATGGACACGACCAGCCTGCCGGCTTTCGCCAGCGCACCGAAGAAGGAAGGCTGAACATGGCCGATCACATTGCCGGCAAGTCGATCATCGTCACTGGCGCGGGCTCTGGCTTCGGCAAGCTGACCGCCGAAAAGCTGGCGGCTGACGGCGCGAGGGTGACCTGCGTCGACGTCGACGGCCAGGCCGCCGAGGCCGTCGCCGTGGCGATCCGCGCCCAGGGCGGCGAGGCACAGGCGATCGCCGCCGACGTCACCTCGATCGAGGCCATGCGCGAGGCGGCGCAATCGGCGGTCCTCGCCTATGGTGCGATCGACGTCATGATCAACAACGCCGGCACCATGCCGCTGGCCTTCATCGCCGACCACGCCAGCGCCCTCCCCGCCTGGGAGCGCTGCATCGACATCAATTTCAAGGGCGTGATGCACGGCTCGATCGCGGTCTACGACCAGATGATGGCGCAGGGCCGCGGCCATGTGATCAACCTCTCGTCGATCTACGGCAACCGGCCGACCGCGGGCGCCGCGGTTTATGGCGCGACCAAGGCCGCGGTCGACTATTTCAGCCACGCCTTCCGCCAGGAAGCGCGCGGCAAGATCAAGGTCACGGTGATCAAGCCGACCGGCGTCGTGGCCACGGGCCTGGTCAAGACCGTGGTCAACTCGGCCGCCGGCGCGGGCATCGTCGGGCACCACATGGCGGGCTTCTACGAGGACTATGCCAAGCTCGCCTCGGGCGAGGCGCCCGAGCTCAGCGATCCCGAGAACATCGGCCACGCCTTCCTGACGCCCGAGCACATCGCCGATGCCATCGTCCACGCGGTCAACCAGCCCTGGGGCGTCTCGATCAGCGACATGACGATCCGCGCCTCGGGCGATCACTACGTCAACTGATGGATAGCGCCGCGGACTCGCTCGGCTATGCCGGCAAACGCGTCGTCGTCACCGGCTGCCGCTCGGGCATCGGCGCGGCGACGGCGCGGCTGCTGCTCGACGCCGGCGCCGAGGTGCATGGGATCGACTGGCAGGATAGCGACCTGCCGCTCGCCGCCTTCACCCGGCTCGACCTGCGCGATCCGGCGGCGATCGCCGAGGCGGTGAAGGCGATCGCCGGCCCGGTCGATGCGCTGTTCAATTGCGCCGGCCTGCCGCCGATGCAGCCGCCGCTCGACGTGCTCAAGGTCAACTTCATCGGCACGCGCATGCTGACCGAGGCGCTGCTCGATCGTATGCCTGCGGGCAGCGCGATCGTCTCGGTCGGTTCGGTCGGCGGCGCGCGCTGGCCGCAGCACCTGCCCGAACTGCGCGAGCTCGTCGCGACCGCGGATTTCGCCGCCGCGCTCGCCTGGTGCGAGACGCACGAGCTCGCCCAGGCCGACGCCTACGGCTTCTCCAAGGAGGCCATCGCGGTCTGGACAATGACCGCCTCGGCCCGGACCATAGCCCAGGGCGTGCGGATCAACTGCACGAGCCCGGGTTCGGTGCAGACGCCGATGCTCGCGGCGATCGAGCAGGTCACGCCGAGCGAGCGGATCGACGCCGTCGCCGCGCAGATCGGCCGCCGCTCGACGGCCGCGGAGCAGGCCTGGGTCCTGCTCATGCTCAACAGCCCGCGCGCGTCCTATCTCAACGGCGTCAACCTGCCCGCCGACGGCGGTTTCGCTGCCGCCAGCGCCGTCGCGGTGCGCCAAGCCTAGGGAGATCGCATGACCGAGATCGAGGAACTGATGGCGCGCGAGGAGATCAAGCTCCTAAAGGCCCGCCGCGACCGGGCCGTCGATACCAAGGACTGGGACCTCTACCTCTCGCTCCACGCGCCCGATCACGTCTCGCACAACGAGGGATACCCGCGCTGGGAAAGCGCGCAGGAGATGATCGAAAACGTCAGCCAGTTGCTCGGCCCGCAGACGAAGTCGGTCCATCATTCGCACACGCCCGAGATCACCTTCGAGAGTGACGAGAAGGCCAAGGGCATCTGGGCGATGGAAGACATGATCTTCGACACCGCGACCGACACGATGGTCGTCCACGGCTTCGGCCATTATCACGAGACCTACGAAAAGCGCGGCGAGCGCTGGCTGTTCACCAGTCGCCAGCTCAAGCGCACCCTGGTCAAGACTTTCGACGTGGCCGGCCGATGAGCGCCCCCGTCACCACGCTGACCGGTGGCTGCTATTGCGGCGCCGTGCGCTACGAGGCCGCGGGCGAGCCCAGGCTGCGGGCGCAGTGCCATTGCCGCGAGTGCCAGTACATCACCGGCGGCGGCCCCAACTACTTCATGATGATGCCGGTCGAAGGCTTCCGCTACGTCCGCGGCGAGCCGGCCAGCTTCACCCGCAGCGACATCGACAAGCCCGTCACGCGCCAGTTCTGCGGCACCTGTGGCACCCATTTGGCGACGCGGCTGCCCGATTTTCCCGCGCTCGTGCTCAAGGTCGGGGGGCTCGACGATCCCTCGGCTTTCGGCGGGCCACAGGCGGCGATCTATCTCGTCGATCGCCAGCCCTTCCATCCGGTGCCCGAAGGCCTCGCCCAATTCGAGCGCACGCCATGACCACGCGCAGCCCGCGCGAGCTGATCGAGATCTACTGGGAGCGCGTCTACAACAACGCCGAACCCGAGCTGATCCGCGAGGTCTGCGCCGATCCGATCGTGCGCCACGATCCCGGCGTGGTCACGCCGCTGAGCCACGATGAGCAGATCGTCCGCGTCCAGCGCAGCCTGGCGATGAAGCCGCTGTTCACCCATCGCGTGCTCCATGCCGACGACACCTTCGTGACCTCGGTCTGGAACATGGTCGATCGCGTCGGCCGCGGCATCGCGCTCTGCGGCATCGAGGTGTTCGAGGCGCACGACGGCCGCTTCACCCGCTGCTGGAATTCGAGTTACGAGAAGGGCCTGTGGGGCGAGGATGGCGACGAGTTCGATCCCGCCAGCCTGCCCTCGCCGGCCCTGGTTTCTGCTCCGGGCGAGATCAGCGCCGACTGGTTCCAGCGCGCGCTGGCCGCGGGCGGCGTGGTCGCGCCGCAGCGGCTCGCGATGGAGCCAGAGGTCACGCCAATCGGCCATGGCACCACGAGCGCCACGGTCCGTATCCGCGCGAGCTACAACAGCGGCCATGTCACGGCGCCGGCCAGCGCGATCTGCAAGATCGGCAAGTGGCCCGGCGGTGGCGGCAGCGCCGGCCCCTTCGCACGCGAACGCCAGGCCTATGCCCTGTTCGCGCAGCAGGACGAGTTTCGCGTGCCGCAGCTCTATTTCTCCGCGGGCGACGAGGCCGGGCTGAGCAACCTGTTGATCGAGAACGTCGCAGGCGTCGATCGCGACGACGGTTACTTCGCGACCTGCTCGATCGTCGAAGCCGGGGTAGCCGTTGCCGAACTGGCGCGGTTCCATCGGCACTACGTCGATGCCCCGCTGCCCGATTGGCTCTGCGACTATCGCAACCACCTGCCGAGCTATGTCCGCGGTGCGCAAGTGTTGCGCGACTGGATGGGGGATCGCCTGACGGCGGCGCAATTGGCGGCGATCGACCGGTTGGGCGATCGGGCTCTCGCCTGGCTCGATCAGCGACCGGCGCTGCGCACCTTGATCCACTGCGATCCGCGCATCGACAACATCATGTTCGAGCAAGGCCCCGAAGGCCTGCGCGCCTGCCTGCTCGACTGGCAGGGCGTGAGCAGCGGCGACCCGCAGAGCGATGTCGCCTACCTGCTGGCAACCAGCCTCACCACCGAGGACCGTCGCGCCTGCGAGCGCGCGCTGATCGGCGAGCATGCCATGCTGATGGCGGAGACCACGCCGGGCTACACCCTGCAGACGGCGCTCGAAGGCTATCGCCGCAATGTCGTTTCGGGTCTGTGGATGACCGTGGTCGCCGCGGCCTATGTCGAACACGACGATTACAACGAGAGGCTGATCGCCCTGCTTATCGATCGCACCGTGGCTACGGTCGAGGATTGGGACGGGCTCGCCGCGATCGGGTGAAGCCGCCTCTAGAGCGGCATCGTATAGACTTCGTTGTGCGCGATCAGGCCGTCCTTCAGCAGGACGAAGTCGAACCCGCGAAAACGCTTTCCGCCCATGTCGAGGAACCAGCGCGCGCAAAAGCCGCCTTCGACCGGCCACAGCGCGTCGGGCGCGTAGTGCCAGTCGGGCAGGTGCGGGAACAGGTTGCCGATATAGGCGGTCAGCGCGGCACGCCCGGTCAGCCCTCCGGCGTTCGCCCCGTCGACGTAGGAGCAATCCTCGGCATACATCGCGGCGATGCCGGGCACGTCCTTGTCGGTCCAGGCCTTCAGCCAGGCGATATTGAACCGTTCGAGGTCTTCCTGGGTCATGCGGCACCGTCCGCCATCGCGGCAAACCCTGCGGGCGCATAGGGGCCCAGCACGACCTGCTCGAGCACGCCGATCCCCTGCCGGCTGCCGTCGGTCACACGCACGACCTGCTGGGTGTGGAAGTTGGGCACCTGCAGCATGTCGAGCGCGGCCGGATCGAAGCTCTCGTGCCCCGTGGCCAGTTCGCCCTTCCAGAAGCCGTGGCCCCATTCGGGATGGCCATAGCCGATGCCCTTCATCTGGAACTTGAGGATCGGCTCGAACTGGATCGTGCGCACCGTGTCGTCATGACCGACGAGGTCGATCTCGGCGCCGCGCGCGAGCCGGGTGCCCGGGTGATAGGCGATGCGATGCCGCGCCGTGGCGAGCCGGTTCAGCCGGCCGTCCTCGACCGGGCCGCCGGGCTCGGCAGGGTAGAGCGGCGCGGTCAGCGCCTCGCGGATCAGCGGGCGGCCTTCGACATCGTCGTAGATGATCGCCTGGCTGACGTGATCGTCCCAGAACAGCGGCGCCCAGACGAAGAAGGCGCCGACCTTGCCCGCGGGCGGTGCGCCGCCGGTCTCCGGCTCACCCAGCTTGCGCGCGCCCCACGAGCGGTCCTTGACGCCGAGGCAGGTGTCCTCGCGGACCTGGATTTCGCCCTCGGGCGTGCGGATCGTGCCCGACCAGCGGCCGAACAGGTCGAACCGGGTGGCGTCCATCGTCCGCTTGGCGCCGCTCCACAAGGTCTGGCGGCTTTCCTCGATCGCGGCGGTGCGGGTCGAGAAGGTGAGGTCGCAGGACAGGCCGCTGTCGTTGTCCTCGAGCACCACGCGCGTGCGGCGCATGGGTTCGGGGAGTTCGATCCGAAACGGGCCGACCTGCATCTCGGTCCGCTCGGTGGGCGCGCGACGCGAGGCGTAGAAGCAGTGCTGCAGCTCACCCTTGCGCACCACGCTGAACGCGCAGTCGAGCACGCCGCGGTGCGGATAGAGCCCCATGGCGATCCCGAAATACCATTCGCCGTCGATCGAGAAACCGTTGAACCACGAGCGGTCGTAGGCGTTGCGATCAGTCGTCGCGACGTGCGCGACGGGCTCGGGAGTCTGGTGGATCGGGTAGTCGTCGAGCCGATTGAGCATGTCAGTTCATCACGTAGCGGATCGGCAGACGGATCGGGCCGTTGACGAAGGTCGCCGCGCTCATCTTGGGTTCGCCGTCGAGTTCGACGCTTTCGAGCCGCGGCAGCAGTTCCTCGAACAGGATCTTCATCTCCATCCGCGCCAGCGCCTGGCCCAGGCACAGATGGCCGCCGTTGCCGAAGGCGACGTGGCGGTTGGGCTTGCGATCGACGCGGAAGGCGTCGGGCTCGGCGAACATGCTTTCGTCGCGATTGGCCGAGGCATAGCAGAGCATCAGCCAATCGCCCTTGGCGATGGCCTGGCCGTTGACCTCGGTATCCTCGGTCGCGGTGCGCATGAAGTGCTTGACCGGCGAGGTCCAGCGGATCGCCTCCTCGATCATCGGCCCGATCAGCTTGGGATCGGCCTTGAGCTTGGCGAATTCCTCGGGATTCTGCGCCAGCGCCCACATCGCCCCGCCCGTCGAGGACGAGGTCGTGTCGTGGCCGGCCGTGGCGACGATGATGTAGTAGCCCATGGTGGTCAGCGGATCGAGCGGCTGCCCGTCGACCTTGGCATTGGCGATCAGTGAGGCGAGATCGTCGGTCGGATTGGCGCGGCGGTCCTCGGTCAGCTTGTTGAAATAGGCCATCATCCTGAACAGCGCCGAACGGTCGCGCTCCTGCGGCGGCGGCACGCCGTCGACCAGGTCGTCAGGATCGGCCGCGCCGAACAGCCCCTGGGTGAGCTGCAGCATCAGCGGCTCGTCCTCTTCGGGCAGGCCCAGGATCGCCATGATCACCAGCAGCGGATAGTGCAGCGCGATCTCGTTGACGAAGTCGCAGCGTCCACCCGATGCCGCCATGCGATCGACCGCGCGGCGCGCCAGCTCGCGAACGCGGCCTTCGAGCAGCTTGAGGTTGGCCGGCCGAAACCAGTGCGCGGTCATGTCGCGGTAGACCGGATGCTCGGGCGCATCCATCTGGATCAGTGACTTGACCGTCACCCCGCCGCTCTGCTGCAGGTTACGTTCGATCTCGGCCTGGGTGAACAGGATCGACTGCGGGCCGTTGGTGAACAGGTCGTTCTGGCGGCTGATCTCCATGACGTCGGCATGGCGCGTGACCACGCGGAAGCGATCGTAGCCCTCGGCCTCGACCGTTCCCAGCGGATCGTTGGCGCGCAACCACTTGTAGGCGTCGTAGATCCGCCCGTCCGAATAGGCGCGGATGTCGACCAGCAGGTCACGGATGTCGGGCGGAACGGCCATGGGATCTGTGTTCCTCAGCGCACTTCGTAGAATTCGTATTCGATCCGCGTGCCGTCTGGCCCCGGGATCAGCTTGCCCTTGCCCACGGCCTGCACCGCGTTGAGCCAAGCGTAGCGCTCGTCGCCGGTCTCGAAGACCGGGGCGACATAGGCGTGGAGGCCGTTAGCGCGGTCCGCCAGATTGAGGCGGCCCCCGTAACGGACATAGACCAGGGCATCGTCGTGGGTGCGCAGGGTCATGCGCACGTCGATCTCGCCAATCGTGCCGTTGACCGCCATCCAGTCTGCCGCGGCGGCACCGGCCAGGCTCGCGCGCAGGCGCTCGCCCGCGAATTCGGCCGAGCGCAGTTCGCCGATCGAGCGGTTGCCCGCAGGTCCGGCACCCACCGCCAGCGGCGGTGCGACCTGGACTACGGCGGTACCCAGCGGAACGAGTTCGAGCATCGCGACGTCTCCCTGTTACTTCGCGGCGAAGCGCACGCCGGCATCGAGCCGGATCGCCTGCGCGTTCATGTAGGTGTTGCGGCAGAGCTCGAGCGCGAGGCTGGCATATTCGTGTGGCTCGCCGAAGCGGTTGGGATAGGCGGTCATGGCGCTGAGCCGATCCTTGAGTGCCTGCGGCGCCTGGTTCATCAGCGGGGTCGAGAAGATGCCCGGCAGGATCGTGTTCACGCGGATGCCGAAGCGCGACAGGTCGCGCGCGATCGGCAGGGTCATGCCCGCGATCGCCGCCTTGCCCGCGGCATAGGCCGCCTGACCCATCTGTCCGTCCTGCGCCGCGACCGAGGCGGTGCAGACGATCGCGCCCCTTTCGCCGTCGATCGGATCGAGCGTGGCGCAGCCCGCGGCAAAGCGCGTGATCGTGGCGAAGGTGCCGACAGCATTGAGGTTTACCACGCGCGCGAACTCGGCCGTGGGGAACAGCTTCATCGCCCCGGTCTCGCGATCCTGGCTGACCGTGGTCTTGGCATTGCCGCCGCCAGCGCAGGAGACGAGCACGCGCTCCTGACCATGCGCCGCGCGCGCCTTGGCGAAGGCCGCGTCGAGGCTGTCGTCGGACAGCACGTCGGCTTGGCAGAACAGTGCGCCGGTCTCGGCCGCGGCCTTCTCGCCCGCCTCGGGGTTGAGGTCGAAGATCGCCACGCGGACGCCCGCCTCGCGCAGCGCCTTGACGGTCGCGAGGCCGAGGCCCGAGGCGCCGCCGGTCACCACCGCGGCTATGCTGGAATCGATCTTCATGCCCTGATCCTCTCTTAGTTCGTCGCGAGCAGCGGCGGGGTGCCCGAGCCGATCTTCTGCATCTGCACCTTGGTATGGGCGATCTTCCACCCGTCCGCGGTCCGCACGACGGTGCGGAAGTACCAGCCCATGTTCCAGGCGGCGTCCTCGGCGGCGATGAACAGATAGTTCTGGATCGTCTCGGCGCGATCTCCGTCGAGCGTGATCCGCATCGGTCCGCCCAGGTGGACGCCGTGCGGCGCCTTCGACAGCATGTCGCGCACCGCGTCGCGGCCCTTCAGCTCGCGGCGATAGACCTCGTAGACGGTGTCGTCGGTGAACAGGTCGAGCCATTCCTCGAAGTCGTTGACCTCGAGCCGCAGGCAGTACTCGTCGAGCACCCGGCGTACCGCCAGCTCGTCCGCCAGCCTCTGGAATTCCGCGTCGCTCGGCATCGCTTCCCCGTTCCTCCTCAGGTCGGCAGCGATGACAGAGGGGTTGGACCATTGCAATACATCAGGTTCATTTAGGTGGCGGTTCCGCCGCCACGATGCTTGCCCGGCGATCGCCGGAAAGCCTAGAGTGCCGGCGATGACCCTGATCGCCTCCCGCAGTCCGCGCAGCCCTTCGGCCCACGTTCGCGTCAAGCGGCCTGGCGACCGGCGCAGCCTGTCGCGCTCGGCGACGCGCGCGCTCGACGTGCTCGAGCTGTTCGGGCGCGAGTGCCGGCCGCTGCGTGCGGTCGAGATTTCGCAGACCTTGGGCACGCATCCCTCGACCACCAACCAGTTGCTCAAGACCATGCTCGATTCGGGGCACCTGGCCTTCGACGCGCGCGCCAAGACCTACCTGCCCTCGCCGCGGCTCGCCGAATTCGGCGCCTGGATCATGGCGAGCTACGGCGCCGACGGCCGGCTGCGCGACCTGATGGAGACGGTGCGCGCGGCGACGGGCATGACCGTGACGATCTCCACGCCCAACGACCTGTTCATGCAGTTGATCGACTGCGTCGTACCCGACGGCCAGCGCGGCGAACGAGGGCTCAGCGTCTCGGTGTTCGGTACCGCGATCGGCAGCGCCTATCTCGCCGCGCTCGACGACGACGAGGTCCTGCGGCTCGCCGAGCGCGCGCGGGTGCCTGCGGGCGATCTGCCCGCGGTGCTCCAGGACCTCGCGCAGATCCGCCTGGCGGGCTTCGCCGACGGCGCGACGGCGGGTTCGGACTATTGGTCGATGGCCATGCCGCTGCCGATGCGCGGGCTGCGCGTGCCGACCGTGCTGGGCCTCGCAGGAAGCACAGCGCAGGTGCGCGAGCGGCTTGGCGAATTGCATGCGATCATGCGCGAGGCCGTGGCGAACTGGGTGCCGGCGGGGGGGTAAAGGCCACATCCTCCCCGGTACGGGGAGGTGGCAGCCCGCAGGGCTGACGGAGGGGGCTATCCACCGGACGCCGTGTTCGCCGGAGAGCCCCCTCCACCCCGCCGCTTCGCGTCGCGGTCCCCCTCCCCGTTCCGGGGAGGATCAGAGGGCGATTGCTAAGCCTTCAGCAGCTCGTTCTTCTGCCACAGTGCGCCGGTCTCGGTCTGCTTTGCCGTCACTGCGATCTGCTGCTCGAGCCCCGCTGCCACGCGGTTCGCGCCGCGCTTCCTCAGCTCGGGGATCACCCTGGTTCCCAGCAGCTCGATCGACTTCATGATCGCGTCGTGCGGCAGGTAGCCGAAGTTGAGGTAGCAGAGCAGCTGGTCGACTCCGGCCTCTTCGTAGCGCAGCAGCTTCTGCAGGCATTCGTCGGGCGTGCCGACGATAACCATGTCCTCGCGGTCGAACTCCTCGATGTCGAACTCGCCGCGCGCGCGGCTTTCGAGCAGCGGGAAGGCCTGGGCCTGCTGCTCTGGCGTCAGATGCGCCATCTCCCACTTGAGGTGGAATTCGGCGATGCCCTTGTACCACCACCACATCGACTCCCAGAGCCGGTTGGTACCGAAGCTGTCGCGGCTCTCGGCGCAATGGACCAGGGTATAGACGCCGACCTTGTTGGTATGGACCCCGGTCAGCGGGGTCGCGGTCTTCTGCGCCTCGCGGTAGGAGTCGATCACGAGCTTGAGCTTGTCGAGCGGCTGCATGATCGAGAAGCACAGCAGGCCGCAGCCGTTTTCGCCCGCCATCGTCGCCGAGCTTTCGGTCGAGGCCGCCATCCAGGCCGGCGGGTGCGGGTACTGGTAGGGCTTGGGCGTGACCATCCGCTTGGGGAACTTCAGGTACTCGGAATCCTCCTCGTAGTATTCCTGCTCCCACATCCCGACGACGGTCTTGGCCGCGGCCTTCATCTTCTCCTTCGAGTTCGGGATGTCGACGCCGAAGGCGATCTGCTCCATCGGCGTCGAGCGGCCCATGCCCCAGATGGCGCGGCCGCGCGACAGCAGGTCGACCGTCGCGACCTTCTCGGCGATGCGCGCGGGGTGGATGAATTCGTGCGGCATGAGGCTGACGCCGAAGCCCAGCTTGATCCGATCGGTGATCTGCGACAGCGCGCCGAGCACGACCTCGTTGCACGGCATGTGGCTGCGGTTCTCGCGGAAATGATGCTCGACCAGCCAGACCGCCTCGAAGCCCAGCTTGTCGGCCAGGACGATCTGCTCGATATTGTCGCGATAGACCTGGCGCTCGGCCGAGCGCTGGCCCCAGGGATGCTCGCCCGCCCAGGGCTGGGGCACGTCGAATTCGTAAAGCAGGCCCAGTTCCATCGCCGAAATCCTCTCTTCGTGTCGTTTGCTGAGCGAAGGAATACCGGCGTGGATCGGCGCGCGGCAATCGCGGGCCGGCAAATCCGTATTTACGCAGGCGCGCGCAGTCCGCGGAAGAAGGTGCGAATGTCGGCGACCAGCAGATCGGGCACTTCCATCGGTGCGAAATGGCCGCCTTCGGGCAGCCGCGTCCAGTGCTGGAGGTTGTAGTAGCGCTCGGCCCATTTACGCGTCGGCACGGTCAGCTCGGCGGGGAGGATCGGTATCCCGACCGGCGCCTCGACCACGGGCATGCGGTCGTGCGACGGCGTCCAGGGATTGTGCGCGGCCTCGTAATAGTAGCGGGCCGAGGTGTGATAGCTCTCGGTCACCCAGTAGAGCATGACCGTGTCGATTAGTTCGTCCTTGGTGAAGCGGCGTTCGACCTCGCCCTGGGTATCGGCCCAGGATCGGCGCTTCTCGACGATCCAGGCGAGCAGGCCCGCGGGGGAATCGTTGAGGCCCACCGCGGGCGTCTGCGGCTTCGAGCGCTGGAGCATGAAATAGCCGACCTCCTCGGCCATCATGTGCGCGCTCTTCTGCAGCAGTTCGGCTTCCTCGGGCGCGAAGTCCGCGGGATCGGGCGGGCGCATCGCGGTCATGAAGTCGAGCGGCGCCGGCGTGTGCAGGTGGACCCCGATCACCCTGTCGGCGTGCTTGTGGCCGAGCTGCGCGGAGATGAAGGCGCCCCAGTCGCCGCCCTGCGTGGCGAAGCGATCGTAGCCGAGCCGCGTCATCAGCTCGACCCAGAGATCGGCCGTGGTCCAGAAGTTCTGGCCGGTCTTGGTCAGCGGGGTCGAGAAGCCGTAGCCGGGCAGCGAGGGCACGATGACGTCGAAGGCATCGGCCGGATCGCCGCCGTGCGCCGCGGGATCGGTCAGCGGGCCGATCACCTTGTGGAAGTCCCAGAAGGTCCAGGGCCAGCCATGATTGAGGAGCAAGGGCACCGGGTTCGGTCCCTTCCCCTTCACATGGATGAAATGGACCGGCACCCCGTCGATCGTGGTGCGGAACTGTGGGAAGGCGTTCATCATCGCCTCGCGTGCGCGCCAGTCGTAGCGCTCGCGCCAGTGCTCGGCGAGTTCGCGGACATAGGCGGCATTGGCGCCGTAGGCCCATTGGTCGTTGGCGAAATCGGCGGTCCAGCGCGTGCGCGCCAGGCGGTCGTGCAGGTCGTCGAGCACCGCCTGCGGCACGTCGATGCGGAACGGGTCGATCATGGGCTCGGCTCCTCCACCAGTCCTTCGCGGATCGCTTCCTCGGTCAGTTCGTCGATGCGGTGCCGGATCGTCGCTTCCATCTTGAGGAAGAACGAGGACAGGTGTTCGAGCCGGCGCAGCACCCGCCCCTCGGCCACGGCATCGGCCTGGTCCTGAACCAGATGGCCGAGATCGCCGAGCAAGGTCGCCTGGGCGACGAGGAAGCCCGAATAGCGTTCCGACGCACCATAGCGCACGCGCTTGCTGCCGCGTTCCTTGTGGAGGCTGGCGAGCCCGTATTTCACCAGTTCGCGCGCGGCGACGCTGGCGCTGCTCTTGGCCATGTCGAGGTCGGCGGCGATCGCATCGAGATCGACCGGCTCGGCGCTCAGCAGCAGGTAGCCGTAAAGCCGCGCGAGGGTGGGCTGCATGCCCCAGGGCGTCAGCCGCGCGGCGACGTCCTCGACGAAGCGCCGACGCGATGCATCCGAAGCGGGTTTTGACATATTCGGCATTTGTCGAATATCGTCGAAAGACAGCGGACCGGCAAGCCCCGAGTCCGCTCGAGAAAAACGGGAGAGAACAATGCTCGATGCGGCACAGATCATCGCCGAGGCCGAGGAGCGAGTCGGCGTGGCCGATACCGACGTCGGCGTGCGCGGCAATCTCGAGCGGCTGATCGCCGAGCTCGGCCGCGACTTTCCGATGTCGGACGAGGGCGAGGCCTATGTTCGCAACATGCTGCTCGTCGATACGGTCAACCGTCTCGAAGGCTTGCGCTGGCTGCGCGACTTTCCGGAAATCGCCGAGGAGCCGATCGAGGCGCCGGTGTTCCTGATGGGCCTGCCGCGCTCGGGCACGACCTATTTCCAGTACCTGTTCGACCGCGACCGCCGCTTCCGGCTGATCCGCACCTGGGAATCGATCATGCCCGCGCCGCCGCCGGGCCACGACCCCGCCTCGGTCATGCGCCGCCGCGAGGCCTGGATCGAGATGCAGAAGGGCCGCGCCCATTTCGACGGGTTCGAGGCACTGCACCTCTACGACGAGGACGGTTCGGACGAATGCCACGCCTTCCTCGAACAGAGCTTCGGTTCGGTGGGCCTCAACAACCTCTACCGCGTGCCCGGCTATTTCGACTATCTGCTCGACGAGGCTAACCTCGGCGAGACCTATCGCATCCACAAGCGCCAGCTCCAGCTGTTGCAGTGGAAGTCCGAGCGCAAGCCCTGGGCGCTCAAGTATCCGAACCACGTCCTCGCAATGGACGAGATCCTCAAGGTCCATCCGACCGCAAAGATGGTCATGACCCACCGCGATCCGGTCCAGACGCTCGCCTCGATCTGCAAGATGACCTTCAACCTGCGCGGCATGCGATCGGCCGGGCCGGTCGACAAGGCCGAGGTCGGACGGGACATGCTGCATTTCATCACCCGCCACGTCGATCGCATCATGGCCTTCGATAGCGGCCCGAACGCGGACCGTGTCGTCCACGTCGACTACTACGCGCTCGTCGCCGATCCGGTGGCCGAGATGTACCGCATCCACGCGGGCATCGGCGTCGATACGCCCGACGACGTCGCCGAGACCGTGCGCGCCTGGCACGCCGCCAATCCCAAGAACGCGCGTGGCGCCAACGCCTATACCTGGCAGGAATACGGGCTCGACGAGGGCAAAGTGCTCGAACGCTTCGGCGACTACATGCGCCGCTTCGCCATTCCTCGCGAGAACGAGGGCCTCGCCCGGATCGGCGCGCTGGCATGAGCTGGGACGCGCTCCACGCAGCCGTGGCCGAAGCCCGCGCGCAGATCGCCGCCACGGCGCCCGATGCCGAGACCCTGGCCGAGGGCGAGGCCTATCTGGCCCGCGTGCTTGCGGCGGGGCTCGGCGGGGCGGTGCTCGGTCACCTGTTCCAGCAGGATGGCCTGTCGCGCGCCCTGCCCTGCTACGGCGGTCCCAATCCCGACTACCTGATGCGCTTTGCCCCCGTGGCCGAGGGGCAGACCTATCGCCTCGAAGGCCGGCTCGAAGGCTCGGAGCGCGTCGGTGTCGGGCTCTATACCTATGGCCCCAATGGCGCGCCGATCGAGGCCGGCTATGTCGCCTTCGACCGCAGCAACGTCGCGGCCGACGGCAGCTTCGCGCTCGACATCGGCGGTAATGCCTTGCCGATCCTGCCGGGAACGCGCGTGATGCTGACCCGCACCCTGCACCGCGATCCGGCGGCCGATCCGGCAAAACTGCGCTTCACCGGCAGCCCCCCGGCCAAGGGTCTGGCGCTCGCCATGGGCAGCGCCGAGGGTGCACTCGGCTTCGTCGCGCATTCGCTCGGCAGCAATGTCCGCGAATATCTGAAGTGGACCGAGGTTGCGCGCAGCTACCGCAACCGGCTCGACCTCGCGCCGCCCGAACTGACCGCCACGGTCCAGGGCGACCGCGACACGCAATATTTCCTCGGCGGCTTCGATCTCGCCGAGGGTGAATGGCTCGAAGTGACGATGCCGGCGGACCTCGGCCCCGGCTACTGGTCGCTCCACGCCTACAACTTCTGGTACGAGAATCTGCAGACCCCGGGCGCGCATGATCGCAATGTCGTGGCCGATGCCGACGGTCGCATCCGCATCGCCGTCGGTCCAAACCCGCCCGCCGCGGCGGCGAACCGGATCGATACCCTCGGCCGGCGCAAGGGCGCCTTCGTCTGCCGGATCATCGGTGGTGGCGGCTGCCCGTCAGCCGAAGTGAAGCGCGGCTAGAGCGCGGCGATCGCCGCCAGTGCCGCCGCGCGCCGCGCCGGCCAGTCGCCGCGGATCTCGACCCAGCGCACGTCGAAGCGATCGAGCTCGTCGCGGCAGAGCCCGTCGAAGCGGAACCGCTCCTGCGCCTCGGCGTGGAGCCGCAGCCCGTCGTCGACCCACTCCACGTCGGGCGCGAGGTGGAGATAGAGGTCGGCCAGCGGATAGGCCGGCCCGCCCATGTCGGGGCCGAGCATCATCTTGTGCCAGGCGCGCGTCATCAGCCAGTCGGTATCGGTGACGACGAGGCCCCCAGGCGCCGCGGCGATGCGTTCCTGCTGCACGCGGGCGATCGCCTGCAGGTCCTCGGCCGAGCAGTCGGTGCCGTGTTCGAGGCAGTATTCGCGGCCGTATTCGGGCACCCAGACCGCACCCAGCGCCGCGGCGAGCTCGGCCGCTAGGGTCGACTTGCCCGTGCTCTCGATCCCGTGCAACGCGACGACGATCGTCATACCAGCGGTGCCGAGGCCACCCGGCTGCGCTGCCAGGCCATCAGCCCGAACACCGACATCATCAGCATGACGATATAGAGTCCCGCGGTCAGGTTCAGCCCGCGCCAGATGTAGAGCACGATCGAAAGCACGTCGATCGCGATCCAGTAGACCCAGTTCTCGATCCGGCGGTAGGACAGCAGGAACTGCGCGACGACGCTGGCGGCGGCGACCGTGGCGTCGACATGCGGCGCGGCGGCATCGGTCCAGGTCGCCATCGTCTCGCCGAGCATCGCCGACAAGGCGATCGTGCACAGCGCGCAGAGCACCAAGGTGCGCGGCGAGGACCATTCGACCACGAGGTCACCCTCGTCGTCGATCGCGCGGGTCCATTTCCACCAGCCGAACAGCTGCACGCAGAAGAAGAACACCTGCAGCATGGCTTCGCTGTAGAGCCGCGTCTCGAAGAAGATCGCGGCGTAGAGCGAGACCATCACGAGGCCGCAGGGAAAGTTCCACACGTTCCGCTGGATCAGCAGCGCGATGTTGGCGAAGCCGAAGGCGACGGCCATGAATTCCAGCTCAGTCAACGCCGCATTCCCCCACCACGGATCCCGCTATGGTTAACGGCCTTAGCGCAGCCGCGGCGGCGGCGCGAGAGGTGCCGGGGGCTTTGACAAAGCGGATCGTACCGGTGATGTGCGCCAGCCACATTCCTTGGCCACATCCAGGAGCAACCGATGGCCCGCGTCACGCCCGTCTACAAGCCCAGCGACTACCCCAATCCCGATGCCCAGACGCGCGACGACCTGGCCGAGCTGTTCGGGCAGATGTTCCCCGGCGTGGACAATCCCGAGATCGACCGGCCGCATTCGGGCGTCGCCATCGCTGCGCTCAATCCCAGGCTGGCGCTGCACCTGTCGAAGCTGTCGAGCTTCGCCGCGCTCGAACTGGGCTGGTCAAAGCGAGCCGACCTGCGCGAGATCGCGATCCAGACGGTGAACCTGCACTATGGCTCGGACTTCTCCGCCCGCTCGCGCCACCGCGCCTGGGAGGCCGTCGGTCTGCGCATGGACCAGCTCGCCGCGCTGCCCTTCTGGAAGACCACGGGCCTGCTCGACGACGAGCAGAAGCTGGTGATCGAATATGCCCTCGCCGTGGTGACCGGCGACGTCCCCGCCCCGCTGTTCGCGCGCGTGGTCCAGCTGTTCGGCGAGAAGGGTGCGGTCGAATGCACGACGGTGATCGGTATCTGGTCGATGTGGGCGATGCTGCTGAACGCGACGCAGCCTAGCCTGGATTGAACGCTCCTTCCCCGCCTTCGCCGGGATGATGGGCGGAGGGGTCGTGCCGGGGCCTTCGACAAGCTCAGGCCGAGCGGGCTGGAGGAGATAGATGCCCTTATTTCTTAGCCGTCGCCCCTGCGCAGGCAGGGGCCCATCTGACCGCGCCTCAAAGCGGCTTCCGTTTCAGGACGAAAGCTTGGTTGGGCCCCTGCCTACGCAGGGGCGACGGAGTGAGAGCAGGCGGGGGCTGTTGAGAATGCTTTTGCTCGAAACTCGCCCGTCCGCACTCCAGGACCTAGCCGATCGACAGCACCGACCGATCCAGCCCGAGCCGTACCACCAAATCCGTTCTCCCCGGCATCTCTGTAAGGATGTGGCGGGTCAGCCGCTCGTAGTGCGCGATGAAACGTGCGACGCCGGCCGCGTCCATCAGGCCGGGCGCATCGGGCCCCGCGCTTTCGCGCAGTTCGGCTTCCTGCTGCAGGCGCCAGTCGAAGACCACGTCGAAGCCCGGCGCGGCGAGCAGGACCAGCACGTCGATCCGCGCGAACAGCTCCTGGTAGACGCCGGCCAGCGCCACGTTGGCATAGCTGCGCCATAGCCCATCGGGATCTTCGCTCGCTTCGAGCGCGTTCACCGGATCGCGCAGTGCCGCCGGATCCTCGGGGTGGGCACCGACGCACCAGCCCTCGAGGATCAGCAGTTCGGTGTTCGCCGGAGCCCGGTCCCATTCCGCCTCGGGCCGGCGATCGTCGCGCGCCTTGTCGAACCGTGGCAGGCGCGCCGGCTCGCCCCGATCGAGCGCCGCAAGGACCTCGAGCCCGAGCGCGACGTCGTGCGTCCCCGGCACCCCGCGCGTGCGCAGCAGCGGATGGACGTCTTGCCCGAGCCGCTCGCGTTCGGCGCGGGTCAGATAGAGATCGTCGATCGAAAGCGTCGCCGTGGCGATCCCGCGCCGTTGGGCTTCCTCGGCCACGGCCTGCGCCAGGGTGGTCTTGCCGCTGCCCTGTGCGCCGCAAAGGCCGAGGACCAGCGGTCGTTCTTCGCCGCCCTGCCCCAGCGCCGCGAAGATCGCGGCCAGCAGGCGGGGATCTGGCGCGATCGCGGTCACACCGTGAAGGTCGCCGCCTGCCCGTGACGCGCGCCGTGCGCGTCGATCAGGTTCCAGACCACGGCCTGGTCGATGCGGAAGCGCCGCCCCGTCGCCGAGACGCGCATGCCGCCATAGTCGTCGATGAAGCCGTCGCGGGTGACGCGGTCGAGCAGGCTCTGCCGCTCGTCGCGCAGCATTTCCTCGGCCGAGAGGCGCGACGGCATCGTCACGAAACCCGCGACGTCGCAATCGAAGGCGGTCAGCGCCGCGCGGTTGCCGAAGAAGAACACCGGATCGGGCTCGGTCCCGTGCGCGACGATCGCGCAGGGCGCGTCCCACAGTGCTGCGACCATATCCTCGCCATGCGGCACCAGCGGCCGGCGCAGCAGGCGTTCGAAGCTCTCGGCAATCAGCGCGATGCGCGCCGCCGTTTCCTCGTCCCGGTACTGCGGCGGAACGGGTTCGGCCGTCACAGCTCGATCGTCGGGTGCGGGATCGCCTCGCCGGCACGGGCCGGGGCGCGGATCGCGCGGAGCACGTATCCGAGGTAGAAATCGAGCAGCTTGTCGAGCGAGTAGTTGGCGATCGCGTCGATCTGCGAGCCGTCCTCGTTCTTGTACCAGTCGGCGCCCGCGTTGAGCATGCGGATGACGGTCGAGATCGTCAGGTAGATGTCGAGATCGGGGTGAAACAGGCCTTCCTTGACGCCATCCGAAAGGATCGCGCTCCAGGCGTCGTAGGACTCTTTCTTCGCCCGCGTCAGATAGTTGAAATAGTCGCTGCGCCGGAAGAACTTCCGCTCGTTGAAGGCGATCGCATAGACCTCCTGGCTCTCGGTCAGCCGGTGCAGTTCGGTCATCAGCAGGGCAACGAAGCGCTGTTCGGCATCGAGTGGCAGCCCGGCGATGCGCTGCGCGTCGTCGCGGCTCTTCAGAATCGCGTCGCGGACGATCTCCTCAAGGATTTCCTCCTTCGTGGCGAAGTGGTGGTAGAGGCTGCCCGAGAGAATATCGACGTCGTCGGCGATCTGGCGCACCGTCGTGGCCTCGAATCCGTATTCGGCGAAGCGCCGTGTCGCGGCCGCCAGGATCAGCTCGCGGCGATCGATCGGCGGCGACCCATCGGCCTTGGCGCGTGGACGGCGAGCCGGCCGGCGCTTGGCTTCGGCCCCATCCTTGGTCTTAGCGTCGCTCGTTCCCGCACGAAGCGTGTTCTGCCGTGTCGCCATTCGTCCACCGATCCTTGGTCAGCCCCTCAAGCGCCGCCGCGTTTGTCGCGATCGGCCGCTGACCTTATGCACCAGACCTAACAGGCGGCGGCGCGATTTGCGAGCCGCCTGTCTCGGATGTCCCCGGCCTCAAACCGTCTCGCGAAGATAGAGCGCACCGAAGCCCGGCAGGTGTCCGGGCGCGGCACCGTTGATCGCCAGGATCGGCTCGCCCGCAGGCGCCGTAAGCACCACCGGATCGGGCGACAGGTTAAACAGGCAATGCACGCGCTCGCCCGCGGCCTCGCGCACGAAGGACAGCACGGCACCATCCGCGCGGGCCTTCTCGAGCGTGCCCAATCGCAAGGCCGGATGTGCCTTGCGGATCGCGAGAACCTGCCGCGTCAGCGCGAGCTGCGAGGCCGAATCCGCCTCCTGCCGTTCGACCGCGCGCGCCAGGTTCGCGTCCGACAGCGGCAGCCAGGGATGCCCCGTGGTGAAGCCGCCCAGGTCTTCATCGCGCCAGGGCATCGGCGTGCGCGCGCCGTCGCGTGAGAGCGTCAGCGGCCAGTTGGCGATGGCCTCGGGATCCTGCAGCAGCTCGAAGGGGATCTGATCCTGTTCGAGCCCCAGTTCCTCGCCCTGATAGACGATGATGTTGCCGCGCAGCGCCGCCAGCAGTGCCATCTTCATTGCCGCGAAGCGCTCCCTGTCCGCGGGCGCGCACCAGCGCGAGACCGCGCGGGGCGCGTCATGGTTCTCGAAGGCCCAGCTCGGCCAGCCGCCACCGGTCGACCAGCGCTCGATCGCGTCGATCGCGATCTGCGGGGTGAGGTCGGGCGCATAGAGCAGGTCGAAGCCATAGGCCGAGTTCAGCCGGTGATCGCCCTGGGTATAGACCTGCATCTCGGCGATCGCCTTGTCGCCGCCGACCTCGGCCACGGTGTGGATCGCGCCGTATTCGTCGCAGACCGCGCGGATCCGCTCGATGAAGCCGACCATGTCGGGGTGCGACTGGCTGTAGAGCTTGGTCTGGAAATCGAACGGCCGCGTGCGCGTCCGGCCGTCGTCGGGCGCCGGCGGATTGTCGCGCAGCAAGAGGTCGTGCATCGAATGGTTGAGCGCGTCGAGCCGGAAGCCGTCGACCCCGCGATCGAGCCAGAACCGCGCAACACCGAGCAGCGCGTCCTGCACCGCGGGGTTGTGCACGTTGAGCTGCGGTTGCTCCTTGAGGAACGTGTGCATGTAGTATTGGCCGCGGCGCGCATCCCAGGTCCAGGCGGGGCCGCCGAAGACCGACTGCCAATTGTTGGGCGGCGTGCCGTCGACCTTGGGATCGGCCCAGACGTACCACTCGGCGCGCTGGTCCTCGCGCGAGCTTCGGCTCGCGGCGAACCAGGGATGCAGGTCCGAGGTATGGGCATAGACTTGGTCGACGATGACCTTGAGCCCGAGCGCGTGCGCCCTAGCCACCAGCGCATCGAAATCGGCGAGCGTCCCGAAAGTCGGATCGACGTCGCAGTAGTCGGCGACGTCGTAGCCGAAGTCGCGCATCGGCGAGGTGTAGAATGGCGAGATCCAGATCGCATCGACGCCGAGCGATGCAACATAGTCGAGCCGCTGGGTGATTCCGGCGAGATCGCCGACGCCGTCGCCGTTGGTGTCCTGATAGGATCGCGGATAGATCTGGTAGACGGCAGCGCCGCGCCACCAGGGCGCCTTCGCCGGATCGATCGGTCGACTCATGCTGCGCTCCTGACAGGCCTGCCTCGCCGTTCATGAATTCTAATGCCGCATTGCACAATCGACTTGTCGAAGAGGGCCTGTCTGCCTTAGCCATGGCGATGGAGGCATGGGGAGGACGGAGTCGTCGTCGCGACCGGCGGCAGGGGTTTCGCGTCCTTGCGCCGGTGCTCAGAATGGGAGCGTCCTGCCGTGAACAAGCCCGCCATCGAGGCCCTCTCCCCGCCCGTCTCCGAAATGGACGAGCACCTGATTGCCGTGCTCCGCCACCGCGTCGGCAAGGACGAGCGCGCCGCCACCCAGCACGACTGGTTCAAGGCCGCGATCCTGACCTTGCGCAACCACGTCGTCGACCGCTGGATCGAATCCACGCGCAAGACCTACGACGAGAGCGGCAAGCGGGTTTACTACCTGAGCCTCGAATTCCTGATCGGCCGCCTGATGCGCGACGCCCTGTCGAACATGGGCATGACGCGCGAGATGGAAGAGGCGCTGCGCAGCCACGGGCTCGATCTCGCCGCGCTCGAGGATCTCGAGCCCGACGCGGCGCTGGGCAACGGCGGTCTCGGCCGCCTCGCCGCCTGCTTCATGGAAAGCCTCGCGAGCCTCGACATCCCCGCCTATGGCTATGGCATCCGCTATGTGAACGGCATGTTCCGCCAGCGCATCCAGGATGGCTGGCAGGTCGAGCTTCCCGAGACTTGGCTCGCGCACGGCAACCCTTGGGAGTTTGACCGGCGCGAGAGCGCCTATCGCGTCGGTTTCGGCGGTGAAGTGGTCGCCGATGGCCCCGACGGCGGGGTCGTGTGGAAGCCGGCCGAGCAGGTCGAGGCTTCGGCGGTCGACACGCCGGTGGTGGGCTGGCGCGGCAAGCGCGTGAACACCCTGCGCCTGTGGACCGCGACCGCGCTCGATCCGATCCGGCTCGACGCCTTCAACGCCGGCGATCACGTCGGCGCGCTGGTCGAGGAAGCCCGCGCCGATGCGCTGGTGCGCGTGCTCTATCCTGCGGACTCCAGCGCCGCCGGGCAGGAGCTGCGGCTGCGGCAGGAGTATTTCTTCACCTCGGCCTCGATCCAGGACATCATCCGCCGCCACGTCGCCTACATGGGCGATGTCCGCACCCTGCCCGACAAGGCGGCGATCCAGCTCAACGACACGCACCCCGCGGTCGCCGTGGCCGAGATCATGCGGATTCTCGTCGACGTGCACGGCCTCGAATTCAACGAGGCCTGGGAGATCACCAAGAAGACCGTCGGCTATACCAACCACACCTTGCTGCCCGAGGCTCTGGAATCCTGGCCGCTGCCGCTGTTCGAGCGGCTGCTGCCGCGGCACATGCAGATCGTCTATGCGATCAACAGCCGCGTCCTGCGTGAGGCGCGCAAGGCCGGGATGGACGATGCCGCGGTCTCGGCGATCTCGCTGATCGACGAGGGCGGCGAACGTCGCGTGCGGATGGCCAACCTAGCTTTCGCCGGCGCGCATTCGGTCAACGGCGTCGCGGCGCTGCACACGGACCTGATGAAGGTCACCGTGTTCAAGGACCTGCACCAGCTCTATCCTGAGCGGATCAATAACAAGACCAACGGCGTCACCCCGCGCCGCTGGCTGCAGCAGTGCAACCCAGGCCTGACCGCGGTGATCAAGGACGCGATCGGCGACGGCTTCCTCGACGATGCCGAGAAGCTGGTCGATCTCAACGCGCTGGCCGGTGACGCCGCGCTCGGCGAGCGGATCGCCGAGGTCAAGCGTGCGAACAAGGTCGCCCTCGCCTCCTACATCAAGGAAGTGGTCGGCATCCGCCTCGATCCCGACGCGCTGTTCGACGTCCAGATCAAGCGCATCCACGAGTACAAGCGCCAGCTGCTCAACCTGGTCGAGACGGTCGCGCTCTACGACCAGATCCGCAGCCATCCCGAGCGCGACTGGGTACCGCGGGTGAAGATCTTCGGCGGCAAGGCGGCGCCCAGCTACCACAACGCCAAGCTGGTCATCAAACTGGCCAACGACATCGCCCGGCGCGTCAATTCCGATCCCTCGGTCGGCGGACTGCTCAAGGTCGTCTTCGTGCCGAACTACAACGTCACCAAGGCCGAGAAGCTGATCCCGGCGGCCGACCTGTCCGAACAGATCTCGACCGCGGGCATGGAAGCCTCGGGCACGGGCAACATGAAGTTCGCGCTCAACGGCGCGCTGACGATCGGCACGCTCGACGGCGCCAATGTCGAGATCAAGGACAGGGTCGGCGACGACGAGATCTTCATCTTCGGCCTCACCGCCGACGAGGTCGCGCAGAAGCGCGCCGACGGCTACAACCCGCGCGAGGTGATCGAGCAGTCGCGCGAGCTGAGCCAGGCGCTGAACGCGATCGCCAGCGGCGTGTTCTCCCCCGACGATCCCAACCGCTACGCCGATCTGATGGGCGGCATCTACGACCACGACTGGTTCATGTGCTCGGCCGACTTCGATAGCTATGCCACCGCCCAACGCGCGGTCGATGCCCGCTGGCTCGACCAGAAGGCCTGGCGGACCAGCGCGATCCGCAATATTGCCAATGTGGGCTGGTTCTCGTCCGACCGGACCATCGCCGAATATGCGAAGGACATCTGGGGAGTTTAGTCCTCAAGTCTCGTGCTAACGCACCCGAGGTTTGAATCGATTTGACCCAGTGCAAGGAGTGAGGGCGCAGGAATGGTGGGCCCATTTCAAGACCGATCGACGCAGCAATGGGTCAAATCGATCAAATCCCGAAGGGACGCCAAAATGGCTTCCATCTCGAACCGAACTGCGCTTGCAAAGGCTACCAGCCTTCGCGGCGCGCATTTCGATCCGATCTGTTCGCCATTTTGGCGCCTCGGGTGCGTTAGCACAAGACTTGAGGACTCATGAAGCCACCGGCGGAAGCCATCACCGCACTGCTGGAAGGCACGCACGCCGATCCGTTTTCGCTGCTGGGGGTCCATCAGGGTCCCGAGGGCACTTTCGCGCGCGCCATCCTGCCGGGGGCAGAGAAGGCCGAGGCGCACGACCTGGCGGGGAAGAAGCTCGGCAAGCTCAAGCGGATCGATCCGGGCGGGCTGTTCGAGGGCAAGATCAGGGGTGATGCACAGCCGGTGCAGTACCGTTGCACTGCTGGGCCGCACGAGTGGTGGGTCACCGATGCCTACTCCTTCGGCCCCGTGCTCGGCCCGATAGACGACCTGCTGATCGCGCAAGGCACGCACTTCCGCCTGTTCGACAAGCTTGGCGCGCACCCGATCCGCCACGAAGGCGCCGACGGCGTTCATTTCGCGGTCTGGGCACCCAACGCCCGCCTCGTCTCGCTGGTCGGCGATTTCAACGATTGGGACCACCGCCGCCACCCGATGCGCCAGCGCGCCGACATCGGCGTGTGGGAAATCTTCCTGCCCAAGATCGGCCTCGGCCGCGCCTACAAGTTCCGTGTGGTCGGCCCCGACGGCACGGTGCAGCCGCTCAAGGCCGATCCCTTCGCTTTCGCCTCAGAACTGCGCCCGCGAACGGCCTCGATCACCGCCCTGCCCGGCAAGCATGATTGGGGTGACGAGGCCCACCGCGCGCACTGGTCCGCGGTCGATCCGCGGCGCGAGGCGATCGCGATCTACGAGGTCCACCCCGGCTCCTGGCAGCGCGACGACAATGGCTGGTTCCTCTCGTGGGATGCCATGGCCGAGCGGCTGATCCCCTATGTCGTCGAACTCGGTTTCACCCACATCGAGTTCCTGCCGGTCTCCGAGCATCCCTACGACCCGTCGTGGGGCTACCAGACCACCGGGCTCTACGCCCCGTCGGCGCGCTTCGGCGATCCTGCCGGCTTCGCGCGCTTCGTCGACGGGGCGCATCGCGCCGGCGTCGGCGTGCTGATCGACTGGGTGCCCGCGCACTTCCCGACCGACGAACACGGCCTCGCCCATTTCGACGGCACCGCGCTCTACGAGCACGAGGACCCGCGGCTCGGCTTCCATCCCGACTGGAACACCGCAATCTACAATTTCGGCCGGCGCGAGGTGCAGTCGTTCCTGGTCAACAACGCGCTGTTCTGGGCCGAGCGCTATCACGTCGACGGGCTGCGCGTGGATGCCGTCGCCTCGATGCTCTACCGCGACTATTCGCGTGAGGCCGGCGAATGGATCCCCAATGCCGAGGGCGGCCGCGAGAACTGGGAAGCCGTGGAATTCCTGCGCGCGACCAACAAGGCGCTCTACGGACAGCATCCGGGCGTGATGACGATCGCCGAGGAGTCCACGTCCTGGCCCGGCGTCTCGCTGCCCGCTTACGACGAAGGCCCGAAGACCAGCCTGGGCTTCGGCTTCAAGTGGAACATGGGCTTCATGCATGACACGCTGAAGTACATGGCGCGCGATCCGGTCCACCGGCAGCATCACCACGACGAGATCACCTTCGGGCTGATGTATGCCTTCTCGGAAAACTTCGTCCTGCCGCTGAGCCACGACGAAGTCGTCCACGGCAAGGGTAGCCTGCTCAACAAGATGAGCGGCGACGATTGGCAGCAGTTCGCCAACCTGCGCGCCTATTACGCGCTGATGTGGGGCTATCCGGGCAAGAAGCTGTTGTTCATGGGCCAGGAGTTCGCCCAGCGCCGCGAATGGAACGAGGATCGCGCGCTCGACTGGGACCTGCGCGGCGCCCCCGCGCACGAGGGCGTGCGCAACCTCGTGCGCGATCTCAACAAGCTCTATCGGACGAGCTCGGCCCTCCACGCGCGCGACTGCGAGAGCGACGGTTTCGAGTGGCTGGTGGTCGACGATGCCGCCCATTCGGTCTTCGCCTGGCTGCGCAAGGCGCCGGGGGCGAAGCCCGTGGCCGTGGTCGCCAACATGACGCCAATGCTGCATACCGGCTATCGCCTGCCGCTGCCGCACGACGGCCAATGGCGCGAGGTGCTCAACAGCGATGCGGCGGTCTATGGTGGCAGCGGCCAGGGCAATCTCGGTGCGGTGACGGCGCAGGACGGCGCAGCCCATGTCACACTGCCGCCGCTGGCGACGGTCCTGTTCGAACTGGCAGAATAAGAAAGGTACTGAGAGGGCGCATGGTCGATAGACGGCAACAACCGCTGGCGCGCGACGCCATGGCCTATGTGCTTGCCGGGGGGCGCGGCAGCCGGCTCAAGGAGCTGACCGACAACCGCGCCAAGCCCGCGGTCTATTTCGGCGGCAAGACGCGGATCATCGACTTCGCGCTGTCGAACGCGATCAATTCGGGCATCCGCCGCATCGGCGTCGCCACGCAATACAAGGCGCATTCGCTGATCCGCCACTTGCAGCGCGGGTGGAACTTCCTGCGGCCCGAGCGCAACGAGAGCTTCGACATCCTGCCCGCCTCGCAGCGCGTGTCCGAGTTCCAGTGGTACGAAGGCACGGCCGACGCGGTTTTCCAGAACATCGACATCATCGAGGACTACGCGCCGAAATACATGGTCATCCTGGCCGGCGACCACATCTACAAGATGGACTACGAGCTGATGCTCCAGCAGCACGTCGACAGTGGCGCCAACGTCACCGTCGGCTGCCTCGAAGTGCCGCGCAAGGATGCCTCGGGTTTCGGCGTGATGGCGGTCGACGCGAACGACGTCATCACCGAGTTCGTAGAGAAGCCGGCCGATCCGCCGGCGATGCCCGGCAATCCCGACATGTCCCTGGCATCGATGGGCATCTACGTGTTCGACACCGATTTCCTGATCGAGCAGCTGCGCCGCGATGCCGAGACGCCGGGATCGAAGCACGACTTCGGCGGCGACATCATCCCCTACCTGGTCGAACACGGAAAGGCGGTCGCACACCGCTTCTCGTCGAGCTGCATCCGCGCCGCAGAGGAGATCGAGGAATACTGGCGCGACGTCGGCACGGTCGACGCCTATTGGGAAGCCAACATCGACCTGACCGACGTGGTGCCCAAGCTCAACATGTACGATCGCGACTGGCCGATCTGGACCTATTCGGAAATCACCGCCCCCGCCAAGTTCGTCCACGACGAGGACGGCCGCCGCGGCACGGCGATCTCCTCGCTGGTGTCGGGCGACTGCATCGTCTCGGGTGCGGTCGCCTCGCGCAGCCTGCTGTTCACCGGCGTAAAAATGGGCTCCTTCTCGAATGTCCACGAGGCCGTGGTCCTGCCCTATTGCAACATCGGCCGCAGCGCCCGGCTGCGCAAGGTCGTGATCGACCGCGGCGTGCGCATCCCCGAGGGCTTGGTCGTCGGCGAGGATCCCGAGCTCGACGCCCAGCGCTTCAGTCGGACCGAGAACGGCGTCTGCCTGATCACCAAGGCCATGATCGACCGACTGTGATGACGTTCCTCCACGCAGAACCCCTTTTCCGTCATCCCCGCGAAAGCGGGGATCCATCACCCGAGTTCGCGTTTTGCGCCGCTGTCGCGATCGATCGATACCGCAGGAGATGGGCCCCCGCCTTCGCGGGGGTGACGGTGGTGGGTGACGTCTCGGAAGTCGCGCGATGACCCTGCGCGTCCTCTCCGTCGCTTCCGAAGCCGTGCCGCTGGTCAAGACCGGCGGGCTCGCCGATGTCGTCGGCGCCCTGCCCGCGGCTCTGGCGCCGCACGGGGTCGAGATCACCACCCTGCTCCCCGGCTATCCCGCGGTCATGGCCGCACTCGGCAAGCCGCGCACCCTGCATAGCTGGCCCGCGCTGCTCGGCGAGCCGGCGCGGCTCGTCGCCGGCAAGATCGACGGACACCCGCTGCTCGTGCTCGACGCCCCGGCCTATTTCGCGCGCGGGGGCGGGCCTTATGCCGATCCTTCGGGGCGCGACTGGGGCGACAACTGGCGCCGCTTCGCCGCCTTCGGCCGTGCCGCCGCCGATCTCGCCGGCGGCGTGGTCAAAGGGCGTCGCTACGACCTGGTCCACGCGCACGACTGGCAGGCGGCGATGACGCTCGCCTATCTGCGCTTCGCACCGGTCGCGGACGCGCCGCCGCTGCCCGGCGTGATGACGATCCACAACATGGCCTTCCAGGGCTGGAGCGGCGCCGAGACCTTCGCCGGGCTCGGCCTCCCGCGTGAGGCCTGGTCGATGCACGGCGTCGAGTATCACGGCGGGGTCGGCGCGCTGAAGGCGGGGATGGAAGCGGCATCGGCGATCACCACGGTGAGCCCGAGCTATGCCACCGAAATCCGCGATCCGCAGTTCGGCATGGGGCTCGAAGGCATCGTCGTGAGCCGCGGCGAGCGCGTGCACGGCATCCTCAACGGCATCGACACGGCGCAGTGGGACCCGGCCGCCGACACCACGCTGGCCGCGCGCTTCACCGCGCGCAAGCTCGACAAGCGGCTCGCCAACAAGCGTGCTCTGGAGGTCGAGTTCGGGCTCGACGCCGATGACGGTCCGCTGTTCGTCGTAGTCAGCCGGCTGACCTGGCAGAAGGGCATGGACGTGCTGCTCGGGGTGCTCGACCATCTGGTCGGGCTCGGCGGACGGCTCGCGCTGCTCGGCTCGGGCGATGCCGCGCTCGAGGCCGGCTTCCACGCCGCCGCCGCGCGCCATCCGGGCCGTGTCGCCGTGCGCACCGGCTACGACGAGGCGCTGTCGCATCGCATCCAGGCCGGCGGCGACGCGATCCTGATCCCCTCGCGGTTCGAGCCCTGCGGCCTGACCCAGCTCTATGGCCTGGCCTATGGCTGCGTGCCGGTGGTCGCACGCACGGGTGGGCTGGCCGATACGGTGATCGACGCCAACGTCGCCGCGCTGCAGGCAGGCGTCGCCACGGGCATCCAGTTCGATGGCGTCACACCCAATGCCCTGACCGCCGCGATCAGCCGAAGCACCGCCCTCTTCCGTCAGCCCGAGCTGTGGCGCCAGCTCCAGCGCAACGGCATGGCCGGCGATTTCTCCTGGGCGCGCAGCGGCAAGGCCTATGCCGATCTCTATGGCCAGCTCGTCGAGGAAATCCGATGATCCGCACCGTCCAGACCACGCCGTTCGAAGGCCAGAAGCCCGGCACCTCGGGCCTGCGCAAGAAGGTCCGCGTCTTCCAGCAGGAAAACTACGCAGAGAACTTCATCCAGTCGGTGTTCGACGCGGTGCAACCCCCGCGCGGCGCAGTGCTGGTGATCGGCGGCGATGGGCGCTTCCACAACCGCGCGGTGATCCAGCAGGCGATCCGCATGGCCGCGGCCAACGGCTATGGCCGCGTGCTCGTCGGCCAGGGCGGCATCCTATCGACGCCCGCGGCCAGCCACGTCATCCGCAAGCACCAGGCCTCTGGCGGGCTGATCCTTTCGGCCAGCCACAATCCCGGCGGGCCCGACGAGGACTTCGGCATCAAGTACAACGTCGCCAACGGCGGCCCCGCGCCCGAGGGCGTGACCGAGGCGATCTATGCGCGCACGCAGGAGATCGACCGCTGGCTGACGGTCGACGGGGCCGACATCGATCTCGACAAGGTGGGCGTGGTCACGGTGTCGGGCATGGTGGTCGAGGTGATCGATCCCGTCACCGACTATGCCGACCTGATGGAAAGCCTGTTCGACTTCGCCGCGATCCGCGCGGCGGTCTCGGACGGCATGACCATGTGCTTCGACGCGATGCAGGCGGTGACCGGACCCTATGCGCACGAGATCCTCGAACGCCGGCTCGGCTTCCGCGTGGGCACGGTCCACAACGGCACCCCGCTCGAGGATTTCGGCGGGCATCATCCCGATCCGAACCTGGTCCATGCCAAGGTGCTCTACGACCTGATGATGAGCCCGGAGGCGCCGGTGCTCGGCGCGGCTTCGGACGGCGACGGCGATCGCAACCTGATCATCGGCAAGAACCGCTTCGTCACCCCGTCGGACTCGCTGGCGATGCTCGCGGCCAATGCCCATCTGGCGCCGGCCTATGCGGGCGGGCTCAAGGGCGTCGCCCGCTCGATGCCGACCAGCGCCGCCGCCGATCGTGTCGCCGAGGCGCTGGGCCTGCCGAGCTTCGAGACGCCGACCGGATGGAAGTTCTTCGGTAACCTGCTCGACGCCGGCATGGCAACGATCTGCGGCGAGGAAAGCGCGGGCACGGGCTCGGACCACGTCCGCGAGAAGGACGGGCTCTGGGCAGTATTGCTCTGGCTCAACGTGCTCGCCGTGCGGCGGATCAGCGTCGACGACCTCGCGCACGAGCATTGGGCCAGGTTCGGCCGCAACTACTACGCCCGGCACGATTACGAGGCGATCGAGACCGACAAGGCCAACGCGCTGATGGCCGAACTGACCGCGGGGCTCGACGCCCTGACCGGCCGCGAGTTCGGCCCGCTCAAGGTCGCGGCGGCGGACTCCTTCGCCTATGTCGATCCGGTCGACGGCTCGGTTAGCCGCAACCAGGGCATTCGGGTGATGTTTGAGGGCGGCTCGCGGATCGTCTTCCGCCTGTCGGGCACCGGCACCGAGGGCGCGACCCTGCGCGTCTATCTCGAACGCTACGAACCCGTGGGCGGAAAGCTCGACGCGCCGGTTTCGGACATGCTCGGCGACCTGATCGCCGCGGCCGACGCGATCGCCGGGATCGTGCGGCACACCGGGCGGACGGCGCCCGATGTGGTGACGTGACAATCTTCCGCCACCCCGTCTCTCCCCCGTCGCCCCTGCGAAGGCAGGGGCCCAACTGACCGTGCCGCCTCGCGCCTTCCGTTTCAGGACGCGAGCTTGGCTGGGCCCCTGCCTGCGCAGGGGCGACGGGAGGGATTTATGAAGACGGATTGGACCAACCTCGGCGCCCAGGTCCGCGACGGCAAGACCCGCTTCGCCGTGCGCGCCCCGCACGCTCACGAGGTCTCGCTCTGCGTGTTCGTCGCTGGGGCCGAGCAGCGTCTGGCGATGCACCGCGAAGGCGACGTCTGGGCCGTCGAGATCGCCGACGACCTATCGGGCGCGCACTACGGCTACCGCGCCGAGGGCGAATGGGCGCCCGAGCGCGGGCTGTGGTTCGATCCGGCGAAGCTGCTGGTCGATCCCTATGCGATCGAGCTCGATCGCCGCTTCGTCTACGATCCGCGGCTCTCGGTCTTCGGCGAGGATACCGCCGCGCTGGTGTCCAAGGCGATCGTGCCGAAATCGTTGCCCGAAGTCGCCCTCACCCCGCCGCATTTCGCCCAGGGCGGACTGGTCTACGAACTCAACGTCCGCGCCTTCACCGTCCTCCATCCCGAAGTGCCCGAAGCCCAGCGCGGTACCGTGGCCGCGCTCGCCCATCCCTCGGTGATCGCGCATTTCCGCAAGCTTCGCGTCTCCGCGATCGAGTTGATGCCGATCGTCGCCTGGATCGACGAGCGCCACCTCGGCCCGCTCGGCCTGACCAACGCCTGGGGCTACAACCCCGTGGCGATGATGGCACTCGATCCCGAGCTCTGCCCCGGCGGCGTCGCCGAACTGCGCGAGACCGTCTCCGCGCTCCATACCGCGGGTATCGGCGTTGTCCTCGACCTCGTGCTCAACCACAGCGGCGAGAGCGACGTGCTCGGCCCGGTGCTGTCGCTGCGCGGGCTCGACGACGCGGCCTATGCGAAGGAGCCCGATGGCCGCCTGATCAACGATACGGGCACGGGCAATACGCTCGATTTCGCGCAGCCGGCGGTGCGCCAGCTCGCGCTCGACACCCTGCGCCATTTCGTCCGCCATTGCGGCATCGACGGCTTCCGCTTCGATCTCGCCACGATCCTCGCGCGCGGCCCCGGCTTCGATCGCGATGCGCCGATCTTCGCCGAGATCGCCAAGGATCCCTGGCTCGCCGATAGCGTGATGATCGCCGAGCCATGGGACTGCGGCCCGGGTGGCTACCAGCTCGGCAATTTTCCCGCGAACTGGCTCGAATGGAACGACCGCTTCCGCGACGACGTCCGCCGCTTCTGGCGCCCTAGTGCAGGATTGGGTGATGGCGGCTTCGGCGCTATGGCCACCCGCCTCGCCGGTTCGGCCGACGTCTTCGGCGAGCAGGCGAGCCGCAGCGTCAACTTCCTCGCCGCGCACGACGGCTTCACCCTCGCCGACACCGTTGCCTATGCCGAGCGTCACAACTGGGCCAACGGCGAGGAGAACCGCGACGGCCACGGCGAGAACTTCTCGTGGAACAACGGCGTCGAGGGCCTGACCACCGACCCGGCGATCCTGGCACGTCGCGACACCGATCTGCGCGCGCTGCTGGCCACGCTGTTCGCCTCGACCGGCACGATCATGCTCACCGCCGGTGACGAATTCGGCCGCAGCCAGAAGGGCAACAACAACGCCTATGCCCAGGACAACGCGCTGTCCTGGATCGACTGGACGGGGCGCGATGTCGCGCTCGAGGACTATGTCGCCGAACTGGCGAGCTGGCGCGCCGAGCGGATCGCGCATCTTCGCCAGTTCGCGCTCCCCGGCGAATGGCTGACGCTCGCGGGCGCGGCGATGACGACCGCCGATTGGGAGAATCCCGAACTCCCCGGTCTGGTCTACGATACCCAGGCCTATCGCCTGACGATCGACCGCGAGGCACGCCGGATCACCCTCGCCTGACGACGCATCACATTGCTGACCAGATCATTAGCTCTGTGATTTACAGTGGCGCAAAATCCACTAGAGATAGCGCCAAATACGGGAGAGAGGTTCGATGCATCGTCTGAAAATGACCATCCTCGCGGCCGCCGCGAGCACGGCTCTGCTGGCCGCCGGCTGCACCAAGGGTGCCGGCGAGGCCGCGCAGCCCGAGGCGGGCGTCGGCACCGATCAAAACTGGGCGGCGGTCGGCGGCGGGGCGGACGAGACGAGCTATAGCCGGCTGACCGAGATCGGCACGGGCAACGTCGACAAGCTCGGCCTCGCCTGGTCGCTCGACCTGCCCGGCGAAGTCACGCTCGAGGCGACGCCGCTCGCGGTCGACGGCAAGATCTATTTCCCCGGCTCCTATGCCGCGGTCTATGCGGTCGACGCGGTGACCGGCAAGCAGCTCTGGAAGTTCGATCCCGAGACCTGGAAGCACAATCCCGACAAGATGCACTTCTCGTTCGGCGCCAACCGCGGCGTCGCTTACGAAAACGGCAAGATCTTCGTCGCCGGGCTCGATTGCCGGCTCTTTGCGCTCGATGCCGCCACGGGCAAGCAGCTCTGGGTGACCGAGACCACTCCGGCCGGCTCCTACAACATCTGCACGGGCGCACCGCGCACCTTCAAGGGCAAGGTGATCATCGGCAACGGCGGCGCGGACTTCGGCGCGCGCGGCTTCGTCACGGCATTCGACGGCAATACCGGCAAGCAGGTCTGGCGCTTCTATACCACGCCGGGTACGGCCGAGCAGAACAAGGGTGATCCGGCGATGGAAGCCGCGGCCAAGACCTGGGGCGCGGACTTCACCAAGAATGGCGGCGGTGGCGGCACCGCCTGGAACGGCATCACCTTCGACGCCGAACTCAACCGCATCTACATCGGCGCGGGCAATGCTGGCGCCTATGACCCGCTGGTCCGCGATCCGGGCTCGAAGGGCGACAACCTCTACACCAGCTCGATCGTCGCGGTCGACGCCGATACCGGCAAGTACGTCTGGCACTACCAGGAAAACCCGCGCGATTCCTGGGATTACAAGGCCACGCCGAACATCCAGACGGCAACCTTGCAGATCGACGGCAAGCCGCGCAAGGTCATCATGCACGCGCCGACCAACGGCCTGTTCTACCTGATCGACCGCGAGACCGGAAAGCTGATCAACCAACCCGGCAAGACCACCCTGGTCAACTGGGTCAAGGACATCGACATGAAGACCGGGCGCCCGAACGAGGAGCCCAACATCCGCTACGAGACCGGCCTGACCGAGATCTGGCCGGGCACGATCGGCGGCCACAACTGGCAGGCGATGAGCTACAGCCCGCGCACGGGCCTGGTCTACATCCCGATCCAGCAGATCGGCGCGCGCTTCTCGAAGCGCGGCGACGCCTCCGAGAACGCCTTCAACGTGATGGGTCTGCTGCTCGAGCCGATCAAGCAGAAGGAAGGCGACGGTCACGGCTTCCTCGTCGCCTGGGATCCGGTGGCGCAGAAGGAGGCCTGGCGCGTCAAGAACGACAACCTGTGGAACGGCGGCACGCTCGCCACCGCGGGCGGCCTCGTCTTCCAGGGCACGGCCGAGGGAACGTTCAACGCCTACAACGCCAAGAGCGGCGAGCGCGTTTGGCAGTTCAACGCCGGCCTCGGCATCGTCGGCGCGCCGATGAGCTTCAGCGTCAACGGCAAGCAATACGTCTCGATCCTCGTCGGCTACGGCGGCACCACCGCCGCCTATGGCGACTTCATGAACGTCGGTTGGAAATATGGCGTGCAGCCGCGCCGCCTGCTGACCTTCGCGATCGGCGGCACGGCCAAGCTCGAAGCGACGCCGGGGCCCGACATGAAGGTCCATGCGGTCGACGATCCGGCCTATGTGATCAACGAGGCCGACGTCGCCGCGGGCAAGCAGCTCGCCGTCTCCTGCGCCGCCTGCCACGGCATCGCGCTCCAGGCGACCGGCACCCCCGGCCCCGATCTGCGCGAGTCCGCGATCGCGCTGCAGCTCGACACGCTGACGCAACTGCTCAAGACCGGCCCGCTGATGGACCGCGGCATGCCCAAGTTCGACAAGCTGACCGACGTGCAGATCCGCCAGATCCACGCCTATATCCGCGCCAAGGCGCGCGAGCAGCTGGGCCTGCGCCAGAAGGACAATTCGCGGCCGGGCAATGTGAAGCTGTAATTCCTGCGCCTTCCCCCTTGATGGGGGAAGGATGCGAAGACTTGGCAGCTTGCTGCCTAGTCGCAGCTGGATGGGGGTGAGCGGGCCCGAGACACAACGTCTGCCGGCACCCTCACCCCCACCCAACTACGGCTAGCGAGCAAGCTCGCAAGCCTACGTATCCCTCCCCCATCGAGGGGGAGTGAGGGTTGGTTGCCCAACCCCATCGCCCGAGCGATCAGGCGACTATCCGGTTGAAGGCGAAGCGGTCTCGCGTCATGACCGCGCGCATTAGGATTCCAGGCCAAATTCCGGCGAGAGGAAGGGACGACATCATGAGCGACATTCTGGGCTACAAGGGCAAGCGCGTCATCGTCAGCGGCTGCTTCTCGGGCATGGGCGAGGCCACGGCCAAGATCCTGCTCGACCTCGGTGCCGAAGTGCACGGCCTGGACTTCAAGGAGTCGGCGCTCCCCCTCGCCTCGTTCAACCAGATCGACCTGCGTGACGCGGCCTCGATCGAAAAGGGCGTCGCGGCCATTGGCGGCAAGATCGACGCGCTGTTCAACTGCGCCGGCCTCGCCGGTGGCGGCGCCTTCCCGGCGATGGACACGTTCAAGGTCAACTTCATCGGCACGCGCCACCTGACCGACACCGTCCTGCCGCTGATGGGCTCGGGCGGCGCGATCGTCTCGATCGCCTCGACCGGCGGCCTGGGCTGGAGCCGCCGCATCCCGACGCACATGGAACTGCTGCAGGTCCAGGGCTTCGACGCCGCCGTGGCCTGGGCCGAAGCGCATCCCGAGCACGTCGCCGAGGGCTATGCCTTCTCGAAGGAAGCCGTGATCGTCTGGACCCAGTTCATGGGCGCGCAGCTGATCAAGAAGGGCATTCGCATCAACTGCTCGCTGCCTTCGCCGACGCAGACCCCGATGATGGCGACCTTCCACGCCACCTCGGGCAAGGACATCGTCGACGCCGCCGCCGAGCCGCTCGGCCGTTACACCACCCCCGCCGAGCAGGCCGGTCCGCTGGTGCTGCTGAACAGCGACGCCGCCGGCGTGGTCAACGGCGTGGTCCTGCCGGTCGATGGCGGCTTCATGGGCGGCCTCACCACCGGCCAGGTCGACATCAGCAAGATGATGGGTGGCGGCCAGCAGAAGGGCTGAGCCGAACCCACCTGAGGGCCAACGAAAAGGGCCTGTCCTACATCGCGGGAAACTGCGATGCGGGACAGGCTCATTCTCATTGTGTAAAATCTTGATTCAGCTCGATAAAACTTATCAAGTTTTTGAACTCGCACATGCCCGCTCGTGTGAGCTTGGTGAGGTTTCAGATCCCCAGCGAGGACAGCGCGCCGCCGTCGACGCGCAGGTCGCAGCCGGTGATGAAGCCGGCCTGCGGCGAGACCAGGAAGACCGAGGCCGCTGCCAGTTCCGCCGGCCGGCCGAGCCGCGGCAGCGCAGCGCCCGAGAGCATCGCCGCGGTATGATCGTTGGCCTCGCCCGCGTTCATCGAGGTGTCAATCAGCCCCGGCGACAGCGACATGATCCGCGCACCGCGCTCGCCAAAGCCCTTGGCCTCACGCTTGGCGATCGCCCGGACCGCGCGCTTCGACAGCGTATAGGCCATGCCTTCGTTGGCGACGAAATGCATGAGCTCGGCCGAGCCACCCGCGGGCAGCGGCGCTTCGAAGGCGGCATCGGCCTCGGCCCCGCCCGAGAAGTAGCTGGCCATCGAGGCATAGAGCACCGCCGCACCGCCCTGGGCCATCCGCGGGCGGATCGCGTCGACGATCGCCTGGGTGGCGTCGAGGTTGATCTGGAGGATGCGCTCGGCCGTGGTCATGTGCGGCGAGACGCCCGCCGTGTGGATCACCGCGCCGATCGAACGCGCGCCCAGCTTGTCGAGCAACTGCCCGGGGAATGCCGGATCGGTGATCTGGCCGCCGAGCAGGTCGATCTTGGCACCCGTCGCGCGCAGCGCCTCGGCCACCGGCGCCATGCGCGCCTCGTCGAGGTCGCAGAGGATCAGCTCGGTCCAGCCCGCCTCGCCCAGCAACCGCGCGCAGTGCGAGCCCATGCCGCCGGCCGCGCCGGTCACGATCGCCACGCCATCGGCGCGCTGGAATTCTGTCATGGTACCTCTCCCTATGGATTTGGCGCGAACCTGCCTGCGCGCGATGACCAGCGTCAAGGCTTGGCGCGGCGCGGCATTGCCCTTATCGCCGCTGCGTAACCGGGAGACCCGACTTGACCGACGCCGTGCTCTACGAAATCGACGACGAAGGCATCGTCACCCTGACGCTCAACCGGCCGGAGATGCGCAATCCGATCACCGATCATGAAGTGATCGATGCGCTGATCGCCGCGCTCGAACGGCTCGAGGCCGATCCCAAGGCGCGCGTCGCGATCCTCACCGGCGCGGGTAAGGGCTTCTCCTCGGGCGGCAACATCCACGAGATGCGCGCGGGCGGTTCGGTCAATGCCGGTACCCCGGTCAAGACGCGGATCGCCTACAAGCGCGGCGTTCAGCGGCTGCCGCTGGCCTTCGCGGCGCTCGAAGTTCCGGTCATCGCCGCGGTCAACGGCGCGGCGATCGGTGCGGGCTGCGACCTCACCTGCATGTGCGACCTGCGCGTTGCGGGCGAAAGCGCCAAGTTCGCCGAGAGCTTCGTCAAGCTCGGCCTGATCGCCGGCGACGGCGGCTCGTGGCTGCTGCCGCGTGTGGTGGGTTGGTCGAAGGCTGCCGAGATGGCCCTGACCGGCGACACGATCGACGCGCGCGAAGCGCTCGCCTGCGGGCTCGTCAGCCAGGTCGTGCCCGATGCCGAACTGATGGACGCGGCGCGCGCGCTCGCCCGCCGCATCGCCGCCAATCCGCGCCATGCCGTGCGCATGACCAAGCGTCTGTTGTGGGAAGGCCGCCGCGCCGATCTCGCCAGCCTGCTCGAAATGGCGGCGGCGATGCAGGCGGCGGCGCATACTACGGCCGATCATGAGGAAGCGGTCGAGGCTTTCATCGCCAAGCGCAAGCCCGTGTTCAAAGGCGATTGACAGCGCCAATGTGAAGGCGCAGGCCTGTTGTCACATTTTAATGTGATTTAGCGAGTCGTATATGCCTGACAATGTGATCGATCGCGTCCGCAAGCTCGTCGTCGACGGCGGCATGACCAAGGCCGGGCTCGCCCGCGCCGCCGGTCTCCACGCCAACACCCTGCGCGATTGCACCGAGCCCGACTGGAACCCGACGGCCGAAACGCTCGGCAAGCTTGAGCGCTTCCTCTTCGCCAACGACGACCGCCCAGTCCTCGCACCGATCGAGGAAATCATCGACGAGGCGCGCAACGGCCGCATGTACATCCTCGTCGACGACGAGGATCGCGAGAACGAGGGCGACCTCATCATCCCCGCGCAGATGGCCACCCCCGCCGCGATCAACTTCATGGCGACCCACGGCCGCGGCCTGATCTGCCTGACCTTGACCAGCGAGCGGGTCGCTCAGCTCGGTCTCGACCTAATGAGCCGCAACAACGGCACGCGGCACGAGACCGCCTTCACCACCTCGATCGAGGCGCGCGAAGGCGTCACCACCGGCATCTCGGCGGCGGACCGCGCGCGCACCGTCAGCGTCGCGATCGACGGTAGCAAGGGCCGCGACGACATCGTCACCCCCGGCCACGTCTTCCCGTTGCGCGCGCGCGACGGCGGCGTGCTCGTCCGCGCCGGCCACACCGAGGCCGCCTGCGACATCTCGCGTCTGGCCGGGCTCAACCCCTCGGGCGTGATCTGCGAGATTATGCGCGACGACGGCACGATGGCCCGGCTCGAGGACCTCGTCGGCTTCGCGCGCCTGCACGACCTCAAGATCGGCACGATCCGCGACCTGATCGCCTATCGCCGCAAGCACGACCACCTCGTCGAGAAGAAGGCCGAGACCCGGTTCAAGAGCAAGTGGGGCGGCGAGTGGACCGCGCGCACCTATTTCAACAAGGCCACCGGCGAAGAGACCGTCTGCCTGCTCAAGGGCCGGATCGATCCCGAACAGCCGACGATCGTGCGCATGCACACGCTCTCGTACTTCGCCGACATCTTCGGCGAGGATACTGAGCGTTCGCGGCTGCTGTCGCGTTCGATGGAGATCATCGGCGAGGCCGGTTCGGGCGTGATCGTGACGATCAACAAGCGCACGACCAACGCCATCTCGCAGGCAATCGACATCAAGGAGCGTTATCGCTCGGGCGAAGAGCCCGCCATCGAAGAGCTGCGCGACTACGGCGTCGGCGCCCAGATCCTGGCCGAGCTCGGCGTGCACGATATGATCCTGCTGTCGAACTCGCACCACTCGCTCGTCGCGCTCGAAGGCTATGGCCTGTCGATCGTCGGCGAACGCCCCATCGACTAACCGAGAGACCCGATCATGGCCAAGTTCCTCATCGTCGAAGCCCGCTTCTACGACCACCTCAACGACATGCTGGTCGCCGGCGCCAAGGCCGCGATCAAGGCGGCCGGCCACAAGGCCGAGGTCATCACCGTCCCCGGCGCGCTCGAGATCCCCGGCGCGATCGCGCTGGCCGACCAGAGCGGCGAATACGAGGGTTATGTCGCGATCGGCGTGGTCATCCGCGGCGAGACCTATCATTTCGAGATCGTCGCCGGCGAGAGCGCGCGCGGCATCATGGCGCTGACGATGGACGGCGTCGCCATCGGCAACGGCATCCTCACGGTCGAGAACGAGCAACAAGCGATCGTCCGCGCCGATCCGGCGCAGAAGAACAAGGGCGGCGAAGCGGCCGAGGCGGCGCTCGCGCTGCACGCGCTCAAGGATCGCTTCGGTGCCTGATCCGATCGCCGAGGCAGGGCATCCGTCGATCGGCGGAATCCGGCTCTGCTTCGGCGGCAACGTCTTCGGGTGGACGCTCGATCGCGACGCGAGCTTCGCGATCCTCGACGCCTTCTACGAGGTGGGCGGGCGCATGATCGACAGCGCCGAGGGCTATTCGTCGTGGATCCCCGGCAACAAGGGCGGCGAGTCCGAGACGATCATCGGCGAATGGATGGAGAGCCGCGGCGTCCGCAAGGACATGCTGATCGCCACCAAGACCGGCATGGGCGGCCCGCCCTATGCGCTCAAGCCCGACAAGGTCGCGGCGGCGATGGAGGGCTCGCTCGAACGCCTGCGCACCGACTACGTCGATCTCTACTATGCCCACCGCGACGACAAGACGACGCCGCTCGACGAGGTCATCTCGGGGTACGACGACCTCGTGAAGAGCGGCAAGGCCCGCGAGCTCGGCGCCTCGAACTACACGGTCGAACGCCTGGGCGCCGTGACCAAGCTGGCCGACCGCATGGGCATGACGCCGTTCACCGTGCTCCAGCCCGAGTTCAACCTCGTCTCGCGCGGCGAATATCAAGGACCGCTCCAGGCGCTCAGCGTCGATCGGGACATCGCCGTGCTGCCCTATTACGGCCTCGCCGCGGGCTTCCTGTCGGGTAAGTTCCGCAAGCCCGAAGACTGGGCGGGTTCCTCGCGTGCGCATGCGCTCGACAAGTTCGCGGGCTATGGCGGGTTCGACGTCCTCGCCGTCATGGACTCGATCGCGGCCGAGACCGGCGCGACCCTCGCGCAGATCGCGCTGGCCTGGCTCAACGCCCAACCCGCCATCGCCGCGCCGATCGTCAGCGCGACGAAGCAGGAGCAACTGGCCGACCTGCTCGGCGCGGCAAGTCTCGAACTCAGCGCCGAACAGGTCGCGCGGCTCGATGCCGCGCTGCCCGGCTCGGCCTAGCTCACCAGATCCGCACGCGCTTCTCTGGCGACAGATAGAGCGCATCACCGGGCTTGACGTCGAAAGCCTTGTACCAGGCATCGAGGTTGCGCACGGTCAGCGCGCGATATTGCCCCGGCGCATGGCCGTCGGTCGCGATCCGCGCGCGTAGCGCCGCTTCGCGCATCTTGGTCGCCCAGGACTGGCCGAAGGCGATGAAGAAGCGCTGATCGCCGGTGAAGCCGTCGATCACCGGTGCCTCCTTGCCGCCCAGCGAAGCGCGATAGGCGTCGTAGGAGGCGGCGAGCCCCGCCACGTCCGCGATGTTCTCGCCCAAGGTCAGTTTGCCGTTGACGTGGAGACCGGGGAACGGCTCGTAGCCGTCGTACTGATCGGCGAGCGCCTTGCCCGCCTCATTGAACTTCGCGAGATCGGCGTCGGTCCACCAGTTGCGCATCTTGCCGCTGGCGTCGAAGGCTGCGCCGTTGTTGTCGAAGCTGTGGCTGATCTCGTGACCGATCACCGCACCGATCGCGCCATAGTTGAACGCGGCGTCGGCGCTGGGATCGAAGAACGGCCGCTGCAGGATAGCCGCGGGGAAGTTCAGCGCGTTCTGCACGGGCAGGTTTACCGCGTTGACCAGCTGCGCGTTCATCCACCACTCGCGCCGGTCGAGCGGCTTGCCGATCTTGGCGAGCTGCTGGCGGTAGCCGAGCTTCGAGGCCGCCTGGCGGTTGGCATAGGCGGTCTTCGCGCCGATGGTCAGGCCCGAATAGTCCTGCCAGGTGTCGGGATAGCCGACGCCGACCTCGATCGTGCGGACCTTCTCGATCGCTTCCTTCTTGGTCGCGGGCGCCATCCAGTCGATCGCCTCGACCCGCTTGGCGAAGGCGGTCTTGATGTTCTCGACCATCGCCTGGACCTCGGCGCGCGCCGCGGCCGGGAAATACTTCTCGACGTAGAGCTTGCCCAATGCATCGCCGATCGCGCCGTTGACCGCGGCGATCGCGCGCTTCTCGCGCGGGCGCTGCTCGGTCGTGCCCGTCAGCGCCGTACCGTAGAACGCGAAGCGTGTCGCATCGAGCTTCGTCGGCAGGACGTCGGTGTTGGTGTTGATCTGGTGGAACAGCAGCCAGTCCTTCCAGGCCTGGAGCGGCTGCGAGGCGACCAGCGCCGACAGCTTGGGGATCGCCCCCGCATGATAGGCGGCGAAGGTCTGCTGTTGGCCGAGCTGCGCGCCGGCAAAGAAGGCGTTCCAGTCGATGCCGGGCGCCTTGGCGGCGAAATCGCCACGCTGCCACTCGGCGGCCGAGTGCTGGAAGTCCTCGCTCTGCTCGCGCGTCAGGTGCGCCTCGGCGATCTTGAGCTCGAGATCGTAGATCCGCTGTGCCTTGCCCTGTGCATCGGCAATGCCGGCATCGGTCAGGAGCTGCGCCACATAGGCGCGGTACTTGCCGCGCAGCTCGACCATCTTGGCGTCGCTCGACAGGTAGTATTCGCGCTCGGGCATCCCGAGCCCGCCCTGAAGCACATAGGGCATCACCGCGGTGCCCGGCAGCGACTGGGTGACGAACAGGCCGAACAGGTTCTCGGTCTGGAAGTCGGTGGCGTTGAGCGGATCGACGTCGGCGCGGACCTGTTCGCCGAGCACGCGCGACAGGCCCTTCACGTCGCGGATCGCGGCGAAGCGATCGAGATCGGGCTGCACGGGCTTGAGGCCCGCGGCGTCGATCGCGGCGGTGTCAAGATAGGCGCGGTAGAAGTCGCGGATGCGACCCTCGTCGCTGTTCGCGGGCGCGGTCGAGCGCAGGATTTCGGCGATCAGTTCGCCGAGTTGGCCTTCGGTCTTGTGGTCGGCGATATAGAAGCCGCCGACGCTCGAACGATCGGCCGGGATCTCCGTGGTCTTGAGCCAGGCGCCGTTGGCGTAGAGGTTGAAATCGGCGCCCGGCTTGACCGAACGGTCCATCATCGCGGGATCGATACCGAGGCTGCCCGGTGCCCTGACCTTCTCCACCGGTGCTTCCGCGAGCGCGGGAACGAACGCGGGAGAGGCCGCGCCGAGAAACAGGGCGGCCAGCAGCTTTCTATCGATCATCGGCAAAATCCCATGGCATGGCGCGAGCGAGACCCGCTCGGCCAGAAAGGTGATTTCGCGATATAGGTTCCTGGAGCGTCCCCGACAATCGACCGGGGACGCTCCCGATCAATCAGGCGCCAAGGCGGCCGAAGGCGCCCTCGCCCGCATAGTGCGCGGCGTCGCCCAGCTCTTCCTCGATGCGGATAAGCTGGTTGTACTTAGCGAGCCGGTCCGAGCGCGCGAGCGAGCCGGTCTTGATCTGGCCGCAGTTGGTCGCGACCGCGAGATCGGCGATCGTCGAGTCCTCGGTCTCGCCCGAACGGTGCGACATGACCGCGGTGTAGCCGTTGCGCTGCGCGATCGAGACCGCCTCGAGCGTCTCGGTCAGCGTGCCGATCTGGTTGACCTTGACGAGCAGCGAGTTGGCCAGGCCCTTGCCGATACCCATGGTCAGGCGCTTGGGATTGGTGACGAAGAGATCGTCGCCGACGAGCTGGACCTTGTTGCCGATCTTGTCGGTCAGCGCCTTCCAGCCCTCGAAATCGTCCTCGCTCATGCCGTCTTCGATCGAGATGATCGGATAGGCGGTGGTCAGGTCGGCCAGATAGTCGGCCATCTGCACCGGCGACAGCGACAGGCCCTCGCCCGAGATTTCGTACTTGCCGTTCTTGAAGAACTCGGTCGCGGCGCAGTCGAGCGCGAGCTTGATCTCGCTGCCCAGCTTGAAGCCGGCCTTCTCGATCGAACTGGCGATGAAGTCGAGCGCGGCGCGGGTCGAGGCGATGTTCGGGGCGAAGCCGCCCTCGTCGCCGACCGCGGTCGCCAGGCCCTTCTCGTGCAGGCCCTTCTTCAGCGTGTGGAAGATCTCGGCGCCCCAGCGGACGGCCTCGGCCAGGGTCGGCGCGCCGACGGGCATGACCATGAATTCCTGGAAGTCGATCGGATTATCGGCATGCTCGCCGCCGTTGATGATGTTCATCATCGGCACGGGCAGGACATGCGCCGAAACGCCGCCGACATAGGCATAGAGCGGCAGGCCGCGGGCATTCGCGGCGGCCTTGGCGATCGCCAGGCTGGTGCCGAGGATGGCGTTGGCGCCGAGGCGGCTCTTGTTCTCGCTGCCGTCGAGCGCGATCATGGTCAGGTCGATGTCGCGCTGATCCTCGCCGTCGAGGCCGAGCAGCGTGTCGCGGATCTCGCCGTTGACGGCGTCGACCGCCTTGAGCACGCCCTTGCCGAGATAGCGCGACTTGTCGCCGTCGCGCAGTTCGACCGCTTCGTGCGCACCGGTCGAGGCGCCCGAAGGCACCGCAGCGCGGCCAAAGCTGCCGTCGTCGAGCAGGACGTCGACTTCCACCGTCGGGTTGCCGCGGCTGTCGAGAATCTCACGGCCATGGATGTCGATGATGGCGGTCATGCTTGCGTTCTCCTGAGATATGGCGCCGCAAAAGGCTTTCGGCGGTCCTTAGCAGGGGAACCTTGGCAGGCAAGCCGCGTTGCAGCTTTGTCGGGCGACTTGTGTTACATTGGTCGCATAGACCCCAGAATCACTTAGGCAATAATCACTTTGGCCGTCGGTTTAGGCCAGATATGCGCCGCAAGGAGGATAGAAGACATGGACGACACGCTCGCAAACCCGACCAGCACGGGCGAGAAGCCGGCCAAGGAACGCTTCGCCAAGGCCATCGAAGAAGCCAAGGCAGGCGCTCAGGCGCTCGGCAAGGAAGCCCAGGAGCGCGCCGACCTCTATCGCGAGAAGGTCACGAGCCAGAGCGGCGAATGGACCGCGCAGGCCAAGGAAAAGGCTACGACCTATGCCAACGAGGGCAAGGCCAAGGCCAGCGAGGGCATCGCTGCGGTGGGCAAGCTGGTTTCAGAGAATGCCGGGCTGATCGATGAGAAGGTCGGCGTGAAGTATGGCGACTATGCCCGTTCGGCGGCGCAGTCGCTGCAGGACGTTTCGGCGCGTATCGATGCCAAGGAACTCGACGAACTGGCCGAGGATGCCAAGGAATTCGTCCGCAAGAGCCCGGGCCTGGCCATCGGCATCGCGGCGGTCGGCGGCTTCCTGCTGGCGCGCATGCTGCGGGGTTCGAACGACTGACGCCTTCGCCCGGGGGCGTTTGATGAGCAACGAAGACGAGCAGCCGCCTCTCGCCGGCGGTGAGGCGGCTCGCCATAGACATCTCGAAGACGACCTGCGCTTGCTGGTCGATCGCGGCCTCGCTTTCGCCAAAGCCGAGGCCGCGCTCCAGCAGTCGCGTGCCGGCTATGCCGCGGGGCGGATCAAGTGGATCGCGCTTCTCGGCGGGCTCGCGCTCGTCCTGGCCTTTTTCGCGCTGGTCGCGCTGACCGTGGGCCTCGTGTTCGGGCTGACACCCATTCTGGGGGCACTCGGCGCCACGGCCGCGGTCTTCGCGGGGCTGCTGGTCGCCGCGGGGATTGCCGCGCTGATTGCCGCCGGGCAGTGGCGAGCGATGGTCGCGGCGCTGTCCAACCGGAGCGATGGCTGATGGTTCTGCCACTGGAACAGGCGAAGGCCGAACGGAACGCCGCTTACGCTGCCTTCCAGAACCAGCTCGCGCAGGTTCAGGAAGATCTGGCCATGCGCAGCATCGGCGGCCGGATTGCCGATCGCGCAGGCGAGGCGATGGCCGAGGCGGCCGAGGTGGCGAACGAAAACAAGGGCGTCATCGCGGGAACCATTGGAGCAATCGTCCTTTGGTTCTTGCGGGGCCCGATCATAAACCTCGTCGCCAGCCTATGGAGCGATGAGGACTAGACGGAAAGGAAGGCCGACGATGACTGAATCCAATGTCGTGAAGCTGCCCGAAGCCAAGGCCAAGGCCGAGGATGCGGGCAAGGCCGTCGTCGATTTCGCGCGCGACCATCCAGGACTGGTCGTCGCCGGCGGCGTCGCGCTGGGGCTGGTTGCAGGCGCGCTGCTGTCGCGCGGCAGCGGACGCAAGCTCGCGCGGCATGCGCTGACCCTGGCGGAAATGGCCGGCACGGCGAGCATGGCCTTCGGTCGTCAGGCGCTCGAACGCGCCGAAGATGCGGGTGAAGGCCTGCGTCGTCAGGGCGAAGTCCTGGTCGACAAGGCGGGCAAGCTCCGGGGGCCGGCCGAAGACGCGGTCGACAACGCCAGCGAAGCCGCCCAGCGATTGCTGCACAAGGCTGTCGAACTTGCCGGGAAATTGCGCCGCTGAGCCCTTGCCCTTCGCGCCTGCACAATAGTACAGGAACGGTCTCTTTTCCTTCCCCAGGACAAAAGACTATGCAGAAACTTCACCTCGTAATGGGAGGTCGGGTCAGCGACCCGCAGGGCCTCGATTTCGTTAATCTCGAAAAGCTCGATCTGGTCGGGGTCTATCCCGATTTCGCTTCGGCCGAAGACGCCTGGCGCGGCAAGGCACAAGGCACGGTCGACGATGCCGAGATGAAATACGTGATCGTGCACCTGCACCGGCTGCTCGAACCCGAGCTTCCTGAAGCATAAAAAAGAAAGGGCGAGCTGGAGTTAGGCTCCCAAGCTCGCCCGTTCTCTGAAATCACTATCCCCGCGAATGCAGCGACCTTGCCGATGCTCCGAATCTCGGAGTCGACCGGCAAAAGTCTCTGCTTTCGCGGGGATGGTTTTTCTGGAGGCGGGCCAAGCCCGCCCTATCGGTTCAGATGAATTCGATCTGGTTCACGACGTAGAAGCGGTCGCCCGACGGCACCGTGACTTCGACCTCGTCCTCGACCTTGCGGCCGATCAGCGCCTTGCCCAGCGGCGAGTTGTAGCTGATCCGGCCGATCTTGGCGTCGGCCTCGTAGGGCCCGACGATCTGATAGCGCACGGGCTTGTCGTCGTCGTCGAGCAGCGTCACCGTCGCACCGAAGATGATCCGATCGCCCGAAAGCGTCGCCGGATCGATGATGTTCGCGCGGCTGATCTTGTCCTCGAGATCACCGATCATCGCCTCGACCTGGCCCTGGCGTTCCTTAGCGGCGTGATATTCGGCGTTTTCGGAAAGGTCGCCGTGGGCGCGTGCTTCCTCGATCGCATCGACGATCCGCGGACGTTCTTCACGCAGCGCTTTCAGCTCGGTGGTCAGCTTTTCATAGCCTTCCGCCAGCATCGGCAACTTCTCGACACTCGCCATATTCGTTCTACCTCCTGGTCGCCCCCTCATTGGCGACTGCTCTCCCGTCCCGTTCCACCTGGGAAACGGGCCGACCATTCGGATGTCCGGGAGAGCCTGTTGTATCAGCTATAATAGGCTTGCAGTGAACGCACTTCAAGTTGGCTACCGCGAAGGGCTGCTATCGCCTCCGCCGCCGCGACCGAGGCGGCTGCCGTGGTGAAGTAGGGCACCTTGCCGGTCAGCGCCGAACCGCGGATCGACTGCGAATCCTTGAGGCTCTGCCACCCCTCGGTGGTGTTGAAGATCAAGGTCACCTCGCCGTCGATGATGCGATCGACGATGTGCGGGCGGCCTTCGGCCACCTTGTTCACCAGTTCGACCGGCAGGCCGGCATCGGCGAGATAGCGCTGGGTGCCGCCCGTGGCGATGATCGTGAAGCCGAGCTCGATCAGCTTGCGCACCGCGGGCAGGATCACAGGCTTGTCACTGTCCTTGACCGAGACGAAGGCCGTACCGCCCTGCGGCAGGATCGTGCTGGCGCCGAGCTGCGACTTGGCGAAGGCCGTGCCAAAATCGCGATCGATTCCCATGACTTCACCGGTGGACTTCATCTCGGGCGAGAGCACTGGATCGACGCCGGGGAAGCGGGCGAAGGGGAATACGGCTTCCTTCACCGCCATATAGTCGAGCTCGCGCTTGAACGGCGGGAAGGTGTTGAGCTTCTCGCCCGCCATGACGCGCGCGGCGATCTTGGCGACGGGCTGGCCGATCGCCTTGGCGACGAAGGGCACGGTGCGCGAGGCGCGCGGGTTGACCTCGATCAGGTAGACGTCGCCATCCTTGACCGCGAACTGGATGTTCATCAGGCCCTTGACGCCCAGCGCCTTGGCCAGGGCCTCGGCCTGGCGCTCCATCTCCTCGACGATCTCGGCCGGGAGATTGTACGGCGGCAGGGTGCAGGCGCTGTCGCCCGAGTGGATGCCGGCTTCCTCGATGTGCTGCATCACGCCGGCCACCACGACCTCGTCGCCGTCGCAGAGCGCATCGACGTCGCATTCGATCGCGTCGCGCAGGTACTGGTCGATCAGCACCGGGCTGTCGCCCGACACCTGGACCGCGGTGGTGATGTAGTCGTCGAGCTGCTGGACCGAGTCGACGATCTCCATTGCGCGGCCGCCGAGCACGTAGCTCGGGCGCATGAGCACCGGATAACCGATGCGCGCGGCCACGGCGACGGCTTCGTCGCGGCTGCGGGCGATGCCGTTGGCCGGCTGCTTGAGCCCCAGCTTCTCGACCAGCGCGGCGAAACGCTCGCGGTCCTCGGCGAGGTCGATCGCGTCGGGCGAGGTGCCGAGGATCGGGATGCCCGCATCCTCGAGCGCCTGGGCCAGTTTGAGCGGCGTCTGGCCGCCGAACTGGACGATCACGCCGACGAGCTCGCCGTTCTGCTGCTCGACACGCAGGATCTCGAGCACATCCTCGGCGGTCAGCGGCTCGAAATAGAGCCGGTCCGAGGTGTCGTAGTCGGTCGAGACGGTCTCGGGATTGCAGTTGACCATGATCGTCTCGTAGCCGGCCTCGGCGAGCGAGAAGCAGGCGTGGACGCAGCAATAGTCGAACTCGATGCCCTGGCCGATACGGTTGGGACCGCCGCCGAGGATCACGATCTTGCGGCGATCGCTGGGCATGGCCTCGTCCTCGGGCTCACCGAACATCGGCGCCTCATAGGTCGAATACATGTAGGGCGTGACCGCCTCGAACTCGGCCGCGCAGCTGTCGATGCGCTTGAACACCGGATGGACGCCGAGCTTCTTGCGAAGGTCGCGCACTTCCTGCTCGGTCGTGGCGCCGGCCAGGCCCTTGATCGCATCGTGGAGCAGGCCGTGCTTGCGCGCGCGCGTCTCGCCCAGGCCGCCGGCGACGTGGACCGAACGCACGGCCAGCTTGGCGAGCCGCTTGTCCGAAAAGCCCATGGCCTTGAGCCGGCGCATCTCGGCCGGGTCGATCGGCAGGCCTTCGGCCGAAATCCGGGTTTCCTCGGCGATGATCTCTTCGATGTGGCGCAGGAACCAGGGATCGTAATGCGTGATCGCGTTGATCTCGGCGACCGAAAAGCCTTCGCGGAAGGCCTGGCCCACGGCGAGCAGGCGGTCGGGCGTCTGGCGCGCGAGCGCCGCGGTGATCTGGTCGCGGCTCGCGCCTTCGAGCTCGATCACGCGGTTGAAGCCGTCGAGACCGGTCTCGAGGCCGCGCAGCGCCTTCTGCAGCGATTCCTTGATGTTGCGGCCGATCGCCATGACTTCACCGACGGACTTCATCGCCGTGCTGAGCAGCGGCTCCGAACCCTTGAACTTCTCGAAGGCGAAGCGCGGAATCTTGGTGACGACGTAGTCGATCGAGGGCTCGAAGCTGGCCGGGGTCGCGCCGGTGATCTCGTTGGTCAGTTCGTCGAGCGTGTAGCCGACCGCGAGCTTGGCCGCGACGCGCGCGATCGGGAAGCCCGTGGCCTTCGAGGCCAGCGCCGACGAGCGCGAGACGCGCGGGTTCATCTCGATCACGATCAGGCGGCCATCCTTCGGATTGACCGCAAACTGTACGTTCGAACCACCTGTTTCGACGCCGATTTCCCGGAGGACCGCGATCGATGCATTGCGCATGATCTGGTATTCCTTGTCGGTCAGGGTCAGCGCCGGCGCGACGGTGATCGAATCGCCGGTGTGGACGCCCATCGGATCGACGTTCTCAATCGAGCAGATGATGATGCAGTTGTCGGCGCGATCGCGCACGACCTCCATCTCGTATTCCTTCCAGCCCAGCAGGCTTTCCTCGATCAGCACCTCGGTGGTCGGCGAGGCATCGAGGCCCGAGCGGACGATCTTCTCGAACTCGGCCTTGTTGTAGGCGACGCCGCCGCCGGTGCCGCCGAGCGTGAAGCTGGGACGGATGATCGAGGGCAGACCCGTGCGTTCGAGCACGGCGAAAGCCTCGTCGACCGTATGGGCAACACCCGAACGCGCCGATTCGAGGCCGATCTTGTCCATCGCGTCGCGGAAGCGCTGGCGGTCCTCGGCCTTGTCGATCGCATCGGCATCGGCGCCGATCATCTTGACGCCGAACTTCTCCAAGGTGCCGTCGTTGAACAGCGCCAGCGCGGTGTTGAGCGCGGTCTGGCCGCCCATCGTCGGCAGCACCGCGTCGGGGCGTTCCTTCTCGATGATGCGCGCTACGATCTCCGGCGTGATCGGCTCGATATAGGTCGCGTCGGCCATGTCCGGGTCGGTCATGATCGTGGCGGGGTTGGAGTTGACGAGGACCACGCGGTAGCCCTCCTCCTTCAGCGCCTTGATCGCCTGGGTGCCCGAATAGTCGAACTCGCAGGCCTGGCCGATGACGATGGGTCCCGCGCCGATGACGAGGATCGAGGAGATGTCGGTGCGCTTGGGCATGGCTGTCCTAGGTCTTACTGTTCGGTGAGCTTGGCGAAGGCGGTTTCCCAGAATTCGGGACCCTCGGCCTTGGCCTGCTGGATGATCGGGTTGCCGTCCTGCTCGGCCTTGAGAAAGGCCTTGTAGGCGGGCTCCTGGAACTGGTGCATCGACCCGCCGAACTCGTTCTGCTTGGTCGAATAGGCGCCGGCCTCGATCAGCTTGTCGATCAGCGCGGTCGCCGCGGCCTTCGACTTCGAGTGGACCTGGCGGCCGAACTTGCGCGTCGCGACCTGCACCTTGTCGGCGAAGATCAAGGTCAGTTCGCCATGCGGATAGAAGCGCGGCGCGGCGCTGAACTGCGCGGCGTCGGTCGCGACGTAGTAGGCGTAGACGTGCTGTTCGAGGTCGGTGAGGCTCATGGTCTTATATCCTCCTGGAGTTCACGCCTGGTCGGTCTGGGGCTTCAGCATGCCGACGAACCGCTCGAACAGGTAGAAGCTGTCCTGCGGGCCCGGGCTCGCTTCGGGGTGATACTGCACGCCGAAGGCCGGCTTGTCCTTCACCGCGATACCGCAGTTAGAGCCGTCGAACAGCGAGACGTGGGTCTCGATCACGTTGTCGGGCAGGCGCGTGTTGTCGACCGCGAAGCCGTGGTTCATCGAAGTGATCTCGACCACGCCGTCGAACAGCCGCTTGACCGGATGGTTCGCGCCGCGGTGGCCCTGGTGCATCTTGGTCGTCGTTGCACCGGCGGCGATGCCGAGCATCTGGTGGCCGAGGCAGATGCCGAAAATCGGCACGTTGCGCTCGAGCAGTGCCTGGATCGTCGGCACGGCATAGGCGCCGGTCGCGGCCGGGTCGCCCGGGCCGTTCGACAGGAACACGCCGGCGGGTTCGAGCGCGAGGATCTCTTCGAGAGGCGTCTGCGCCGGAACGACGGTCACGCGCGCGCCGGCCTTGTCGAGATTGCGGAAGATATTGTCCTTGGCGCCGTAGTCGATCGCGACGACGTGCGGGCGGGTGTCGCGGGGCGAGCGGGCATAGCCCTTGCCCAGGGTCCAGACGCCGCCTTCCCAGCCCTCGTACTTGCCGCGCGAAACGACGCGGGCCAGGTCCATACCTTCGAGGCCGGGCCAGTCCTGCGCGCGCTTGATCAGCGCGGGAATGTCGAAGTTGCCATCGGGATCGTGGGCGATCACCGCGTTGGGCGCGCCCGACAGGCGGATGCGGCGGGTCAGCGCGCGGGTGTCGATACCGGCGAGGCCGATCTTGCCCTTGGACTTGAGCCAGTCACCGAACAGGCCGCGCGAGCGGAAGCTCGACGGCGCGGTGACGTCCTCGCGCACGACGCAGCCGACCGCGCCTTCGACCAGCGATTCGAGGTCCTCGTCGTTGACGCCGACATTGCCGATATGCGGGAAGGTGAAGGTCACGATCTGCGCGGCGTAGGAGGGATCGGTCATCACCTCCTGATAGCCGGTCATCGCGGTGTTGAAGCAGACCTCGCCAACCGACTGACCGGTGGCACCGAAGCCCCGGCCCCAGGCGACGTGACCGTCGGCGAGGACCAGAACGCCAGTCGCGCCTTTGGGTTGTGGCGCGTGCGAAAGGGCGGCGTCGGCCATAGAAGGGGCGCTCCGTTTGAAGGTTTCCGGCGATAGGTGCTAAGGGGCGGCGGCTAGACCCCGAGGCCTGTTCCGTCAACCTAGGAAAAGCGGAAATCCCTCCCTAAGATAGCCCGTTCCGCCGCAGCCCGCGGCAATTCACGGGAATCCACGAAAAATGCTTCGCGACTCGATCAAGTCCGCGCAGGTCTCTGCCATGAAATCCGGCGACAAGGGTCGCCTTGCCGCCGTCCGCCTCATCCTCGCCAAGCTCAAGGACCGCGACATCGAGCTGCGCACCGCCACCAATGCGCCCGATGACGATACGCTCGTCGTCGAGGTCCTGCAGAAAATGGTCAAGCAGCGCCGCGAATCGATCGCGCTCTACGAACAGGGTGGCCGTCAGGAACTGGCCGATGCCGAAAAGGCCGAACTCGAGGTGATCGAGACCTTCCTGCCGCAGCAGCTCAGCGAGGAAGCGACCCGCGCGGCGATCGAGGCGATCAAGGCCGAACTCGGCGCCACCAGCGTCAAGGACATGGGCAAGGTCATGGCCGAGCTCAAGGCGCGCCACGCCAGCGAACTCGACATGGGCAAGGCCAGTGGCTGGGTGAAGGAAGCGCTGGCCTGACATGAGCCTCTCGCCCCAATGGCTTGATGAACTGCGCTCGCGGATCACGCTTTCGAGCGTGGTCCAGCGGACGACGCGGCTCACCAAGGCGGGGCGGGAGTTCAAGGCCTGCTGCCCGTTCCACAACGAGAAGAGCCCGAGCTTCTACGTCAACGACGAGAAGGGCTTCTATCACTGCTTCGGTTGCGGCGTACACGGCGACGCGATCCGCTGGATGACCGACCAGCGCGGCCTGTCCTTCATGGACGCGGTCAAGGAACTCGCGGCCGAGGCGGGCATCGACGTCCCCGCCCCCGATCCGCGCATGGCCAAGCAGGCCGAGCAGCGCGATTCGCTGCACGACGTGATGGCCGCGACCCAGGCCTGGTTCGTCGAGAGTCTGGCCGGCTCCGAAGGCGCCAAGGCGCGTGCCTATCTCGAAACGCGCGGCTTCGACGCGCATACGCTGCAGCGCTTCGGCTTCGGCTATGCGCCCGAGGGACGGCAGGCGCTGAAAGGTGCGCTTTCCACGTTTCCTGAAGCCAAATTGATCGAAGCCGGCCTGCGCATCGCGGTCGATGACAAGGAGCCCTACGACCGGTTTCGCGGCCGCCTGATGCTGCCGATCGAAGACGCGCGCGGCCGCGTCATCGCCTTCGGTGGACGCATCCTCGACAAGGACAAGAAGGATGCGCCCAAGTACCTGAACTCGCCCGACACTCCGCTCTTCGACAAGGGGCGCACGCTCTACAACCTGCACCGCGCCAGCCCCGCCTCGCGCCAGACCGGGCGGCTGATCGTGGTCGAGGGCTATATGGACGTCATCGCGCTGTCGGCCGCGGGCTTCGGCGAAAGCGTCGCGCCGCTGGGTACGGCGCTGACCGAGCGGCAGATCGAGATGCTGTGGCGGCTCGTCGAGACGCCGATCCTCTGCTTCGATGGCGACGCCGCGGGCCAGCGGGCGGCGATGCGCGCGGTCACCCGCGCCCTGCCCCTGCTCCGCCCTGCGCACAGCCTGCGAATCGTGCGGCTTCCCACCGGGCTCGATCCCGACGACCTGATCAAGCGTGACGGCCCGCGCGCGATGGAAGAGGTGCTGGGCAAGGCTCAGAGCCTGCTCGACACCCTGTGGGAGCACGAACGCGATTCGGTCCCGCTGAACACGCCCGAGGACAAGGCCGGGCTCAAGGCGCGTCTGCTCGCCCATGTCGAGACGATCGGCGATCAGGACATCAAAGGCCTCTATCGCCGCGAACTGCTCGATCGCTTTTCCGAGTTCGCTTATCCGCCGCGCCAGTCGCGCGACCAAGGCGCCTGGCAGGGCGGCGGCCAGGGTCAGGGCCGGCGTGATGCCGGCAAGTGGCGCGACAAGAACCGTTCGCCCTTCGCCGGCCCGTCGCCGAGCGGCAATGCCGCGCGGTTGCGCCACGCGACGAGCGGCGGCGCGCGCGATGCGCTGTCGGCGGCAATTCTCGCCGGCCTGATCCGTTTCCCCGCGGAAATTGCGCGGCATGCCGAAGCCCTGGCGCGCTGCCCGGGTCTCGATCCGCGCTTCGACCTGCTGCTCGACGCGAGCGATCACGGCCAAGCGCTTGAAAGCGATATGCTCGCCACCATATTGACCCGGCAAGGACAGGCGATGCCCTCCCCGGTGGACTACGGTGGCATGCGTTTCGGTTTCCTGAGCCCCGATACCGTGCCCGCACAGGCCTGCGCCGAAATGGCCCAGGCGATCGAATTGCTGGTCGAGCGTCCGGCGCTGGAAACCGCACTGGCGGATGCGACCGAGCGGTTAAATCGCGAGTTTACCGACGAGGCTTATGCCGAACAGCAACGTTTGCTGAAGAGAAAACTGGAATTTGAGTCGCGTCTCGGGCAAATGGCGAGCGCGCGTGCGGCTTTGCCTTCGGGTGATGGCTCTAAAACCATGGCGGAATGATGGATCTCGATCAGAACGAAGACATGCAGGGCGACAAGGGTGATGGCGGCGACGCCCCCCTGATCGATCTCAACGATGCCTCGATCAAGAAGTTGATCGCACGTGCCAAGCGGCGCGGGATCATTACTTACGACGAACTCAACGAAGCCTTGCCGCAGGACATGTCCTCGGATCAGATCGAGGACATCACCTCGGCGCTGAACGAGATGGGCGTGAACATCGTCGAGAGCGACGAGGACGCGATCGATCCCGACGACAAGCAGCAGGACGAGGAAGCCGAAGACAACGACGGCATGTCCGAGCGTCCTGCGCTCGAGAAGAAGAAGGAAACGGTCGAGCGCACCGATGACCCGGTGCGCATGTACCTGCGCGAGATGGGCGCGGTCGAGCTCTTGTCGCGCGAGGGCGAGATCGCCATCGCCAAGCGCATCGAATCGGGTCGCGACACGATGATCCTGGGCCTCTGCGAGAGCCCGATCACCTTCCATGCGATCATCCAGTGGTCCGAGGCGCTCAACAACGGCGAAATGCAGCTGCGCGAGATTCTCGATCTCGACGCGATGCTCTCGAAGGAGCCCAAGCCCGAAAACCTCTCCGAGGACGGCGAGGACGACAACGGCGAGATTTCCGAAGCCACGGCCGGCCCCTCCTACAAGGAAGAGGAAGAGCCCGAGGAAGAGGAATCGGCCGACGGTGACGAGGACGAGGACGGCATCGAGCGCCGCGCCCGCCGCCCGGTCGAGGAAGAGGAAGAGGACAACACACTCAGCCTCGCCCAGATGGAAGCGCAGCTCAAGCCCGAGGCTTTGGAGAAGTTCGCCAACATCACCGACCTGTTCCGCAAGTTCGAGAAGATCCAGGGCGATCGTCTCGACGCGATGGGTCTCGGCAACGATTTCCCCGCGGCCAAGGAAAAGCAGTACCAGCAGCTGCGCGAAGACCTGACCGCGCAGGTCGAGTCCGTGCAGTTCCACGCGACCAAGATCGAGTTCCTGGTCGACAACCTCTATGCCTTCAACCGGCGCCTGACCGCGCTCGGCGGCCAGATGCTGCGCCTCGCCGAACGCCACAAGGTCAACCGCAAGGACTTCCTCGACAGCTACATCGGGCGCGAGCTCGACGACAACTGGCTCAAGGACATGTCCAGGAAGGACAAGAAGTGGGCCGCCTTCGCCGATAACGAGGCCGACGCGGTCGAGCGCATCCGCTCGGAAGTTTCGGACATCGCTTCGGCCACGGGCATGTCGCTTCCCGAGTTCCGCCGCATCGTCAACATGGTGCAGAAGGGCGAGCGCGAGGCACGCATCGCCAAGAAGGAGATGGTCGAGGCCAACCTCCGTCTCGTGATCTCGATCGCCAAGAAGTACACGAACCGCGGCCTGCAGTTCCTGGACCTGATCCAGGAGGGCAACATCGGCCTGATGAAGGCCGTCGACAAGTTCGAATACCGCCGCGGCTACAAGTTCTCGACCTATGCGACCTGGTGGATCCGTCAGGCGATCACCCGCTCGATCGCCGACCAGGCGCGTACGATCCGTATCCCGGTCCACATGATCGAGACGATCAACAAGCTGGTCCGCACGAGCCGCCAGTTCCTCCATGAGCAGGGTCGCGAGCCCACGCCCGAGGAAATGGCCGAGCGTCTGTCGATGCCGCTCGAAAAGGTTCGCAAGGTGATGAAGATCGCCAAGGAGCCTATCAGCCTCGAAACGCCGATCGGCGACGAGGAAGATTCGCACCTCGGCGACTTCATCGAGGACAAGAACGCGATCATCCCGGTCGACGCGGCGATCCAGGCGAACCTCAAGGAAACGGTCACCCGCGTCCTGGCCAGCCTGACCCCGCGCGAAGAGCGCGTGCTGCGCATGCGCTTCGGCATCGGCATGAACACCGATCACACGCTCGAGGAAGTCGGCCAGCAGTTCTCGGTGACCCGCGAGCGTATCCGCCAGATCGAGGCCAAGGCGCTGCGCAAGCTCAAGCACCCGAGCCGGTCGCGCAAGATGCGCTCGTTCCTCGATCAATAATTTTCGCGCCACCGGGAACCCTTCGGGCACGAGGGACGTTCTAGAAGTGGTCAGAGAATGGAAATCACGAGAAAGGCAGGCTCCAGTGGGAGAGTGCCTGAACGGAGCCCCGCCGCAGAGATGCGACGGGGCTCTCGTTTTATGGCTCTTCGCCGCGACCGATGGACGCCGTGCCGCTCGACTGGCATGTCGCGGGCCAGTTCGCCGCGGCGCCGAAGGGGCAATCCGATCATGATGAAGTTCGCTTGCGCGCTGGCCTTGGCGCCGGCTCTGCTGCTTTCCGCACCGGCCTGGGCAGAACCGGTGGCCACGACCGATCCGGCGGCGATCGCCCATGCCCGCGAAATCGTCGAAACGATCATGCCGCCCGACCGCCGCAGCACGATGGTGGCCGACATGATGCGCACGCTGACCGATCAGATGCGCCCGACCATGCTCGAACAGTCGGGCGATCCGGCCCTGCGCCGGATCATCGACAGCCATCTCGCAAAGGTGCTCGACCGTCTCACCCCGGTCACCGAACGCTACATGCCCCGACTGATCGACGCCATGGCCGAAGCCTATACGCACGAGTTCTCGCCGGCCGAACTCGACGAAGTGGCGCGCTTCGCCCGCACCCCGGCAGGACGGCGCTATCTTTCGCGCAGCACGGCGATCATGGCCGACCCCGCGGTGGCCGCGGCCAACCGCACCTATTTCGTCGAAGCGCAGGAGGCGAGCCTGTCCTCACAGACCGAACTGCAATCGGCGATCGCCGGCTATCTGCTCAAGCATCCGGATGCCTCGCGCAAGATCATGCAGGGCGCGAAAGCACCCGCTGCGCAGCCCTAGCCCCGCGCGCACCTTTACAAAGCGCCGGCCCAGGCCTAGATCGCCGCCATCGCGTAACTGACGAGACAGGCGGAGCACCGCCGTGGAGCGCGATCTCGAACCGCCATTGGGCGTTTCCTGTCTGCCGCTCGTCTGGGCACTCTCTGTTTCTTCGGGGAAGTGCCGTGTCCGTCTTTTGTGTCATCCCTGTCTCAGCGCCTCCCCGGGCTGGCCTTGGCGCGCCCTCGCGCCTAAGGGGCGGCTTCATCGATTCCTCTTCTTTCAGCGGATAGCCCCCATGCGCATCGCCATCGCTTCCGACCACGCCGCCGTCGACCTCAAGGCCGAACTGCGCGAGTACCTGATCAGCCTGGGCCACGAGGTCGCCGACCTCGGCCCCGAGACCGCCGACCGCGTCGACTATCCCGACTACGGCTACAAGCTGGCCGCGGTCGTCGCCGACGGTACGGCGCAGTATGGCGTCGCGCTCTGCGGCTCGGGCATCGGCATCTCGATCGCGGTCAACCGCAACCCGGCGCTGCGCTGCGCGCTCGTCTCCGAACCGCTCTCGGCCGCGCTGGCGCGCGAGCACAACAATGCCAATGCCATCGCCATGGGCGCCCGGCTGACCGGCATCGACATGGCCAAGGCTTGTCTCGACGCTTTCCTTTCGACCGAATTCGGCGGCGGCCGTCACACCGGCCGCGTCGAAAAGCTTACCAACCCCTCGATCTGAACAGGCAGGACCGCATGACCGACATCCGCCCCGAAGGCTTTTTCACCCAGGACCTGGCCCAGAGCGATCCCGAGATCGCAGGCTGGATCGGCAAGGAGCTCGATCGCCAGCGCGACAAGATCGAGCTGATCGCCTCCGAGAACATCTGCTCGAAGGCCGTGCTCCAGGCCGCCGGCTCGATCCTGACCAACAAGTATGCCGAGGGCTATCCGGGCAAGCGCTATTACGGCGGCTGCGAATACGTCGACGAGATCGAGCAGATCGCGATCGACCGCGCCAAGAAGCTGTTCGGTGCCGAATTCGCCAACGTCCAGCCCAATTCGGGCAGCCAGATGAACCAGGCCGTGTTCCTGGCGCTGCTGCAGCCGGGCGACACCTTCATGGGCCTCGACCTCAACGCCGGTGGCCACCTAACCCACGGTTCGCCGGTCAACATGAGCGGTAAGTGGTTCAACCCGGTGCCCTACACCGTGCGCCCCGACGATCACCGCATCGACATGGACGAAGTCGCCCGCATCGCGCGCGAGACTAAGCCCAAGCTGATCATCTCGGGCGGCACCGCCTATTCGCGCGAGTGGGACTTCAAGCGCTTCCGCGAGATCGCCGATGAAGTCGGCGCCTTCCTGCTGGCTGACATGTCGCACTTCTCGGGCCTCGTCGCCGGCGGTGAGCACCCCTCGCCGATCCCGCACGCGCACGTTACCACGACGACCACGCACAAGTCGCTGCGCGGTCCGCGCTCGGGTATCATCCTGTCGAACGACGAGGCGATCGCCAAGAAGATCAACTCGGCGATCTTCCCCGGCCTCCAGGGTGGCCCGCTGATGCACATCATCGCGGCCAAGGCCGTGGCCTTCGCCGAGGCGCTGCAGCCCTCGTTCAAGGCCTATGCCAAGGCCGTGAAGGCCAATGCCAAGGCGCTCGCGGCCTCGCTCCAGGAGCAGGGTCTCGACATCGTCTCGGGCGGCACCGACAACCACCTGATGCTGGTCGACCTGCGTCCCTACAACGCCAAGGGCAAGCACGCCGAGAAGGCGCTCGATCGCGCCGCGATCACCTGCAACAAGAACGGCATCCCCAACGATCCCGAGAAGCCTTTCGTCACCTCGGGTATCCGCCTGGGCACGCCCGCGGGCACGACGCGCGGCTTCGGCGAGGCAGAGTTCGCCCAGATCGGCAAGCTCATCGCCGAAGTTGTCGAGGGTCTGCGCAAGAACGGCGAAGAGGGCGACGCCCAGGTCGAGGCGAGCGTGAAGACGCGCGTCGAAGAGCTGTGCGCGCGCTTCCCGATCTACCAGGGTCTCTGACTCTTGCGCTGCCCGTTCTGCGCCCATGACAACAGCCAGGTGAAGGATTCGCGGCCCACCGAAGACGGGGCCGCGATCCGTCGCCGGCGGCAGTGCGAGGGCTGCGGGGCGCGGTTCACCACCTTCGAGCGCATCCAACTGCGCGAGATCACCGTGGTGAAGAGCGACGACACGCGCGAACCTTTCGCGCGCGCCAAGATCGAGCAGTCGGTCACCCTCGCCTGCCGCAAGCGCGGCGTGGCGCAGGAGCGGATCGACCAGCTCGTCTCGGGTATCCAGCGCCAGATCGAGACGATGGGCGAGACCGAGATCGCCTCGCGCGCGATCGGCCAGATGGTGATGGACGGGCTGCGCCAGTTGGACAGCGTTGCCTATATCCGCTTCGCCAGCGTCTATCGCGATTTCAGCGAGGCCAAGGACTTCGAGGAATTCGCCAGCGCGGTCCAACAAGTCGGTGGGCGCGATGTCGGCGGAAACTGACCGGAAGCCGATCGTCGTTCTCGTCCGGCCGCAGCTTGGCGAGAACATCGGCAAGGCCGCGCGGGCCATGCTCAACTTCGGGCTCACCGAGATGCGCCTCGTCGCCCCGCGCGACGGTTGGCCCAATCCCAGCGCCGGTCCGGCCGCGGCGGGCGCCGACGTCGTGCTCGAAAAGGCCGAGGTCTACGAGACCCTGGCCGAAGCTGTCGCCGACTGCGCGCACGTCTATGCCACGACCGTACGCAAGCGCGGCGTTACCAAGCCCGTGCTGACGCCCGAGGAGGCGGCGCGCGAGGTTCATACCGCGGTCGGCCGCTCGGCCTTCGTGTTCGGCCCCGAGCGTTCGGGGCTGGAGACCGAGGACGTCGCCCTCGCCCGTGCGATCGTCACGGTGCCGATCAATCCCGAATTCGGCTCGCTGAACCTCGCCCAGGCGGTGATCCTATGCGCCTACGAATGGTCGAAGAACGCGGACCTTGCCCAGCCCACGATCGAGGACCTGCTGCCGCCGGCGCCGCAGGACGAGCTCGAGGGGCTGATCGGCCATTTCGAGGCACTGCTCGAACCGCGCGAGTACTTCTTCCCCGAGAGCCGTGCGGCGGCCTCGCGGCGGACCTTGCGCAACCTGCTGACCAAGCCGGGCTGGAACCACCTCGAAGTGCGCACCCTGCGCGGCGTGCTCAGCCAGCTCGAACGCGAACCGGGTCGCAAGCGCTAGGTGCTTGCAAAATGCTGCAACGGGCAGCAATTTACACGCATGAAAGCAGCTACGCCGTTCCTCGCCGGATTGCTCATCCTTGCCGCGCCAGCGCTCGCCGCAGAGCCTGAAGTCACGCCGACGGCTAGCCCTACGTCCGCCTCGGGCGCACAGCCCGACGCCAAGCCCGACGATACGGCCGACAAGCTCGTCTGCCGCCGCCAGGTCGTCGTCGGATCGCGCCTTCCCGGCCCCAAGGTCTGCCGTACACAGGCGCAGTGGAACAGCAACAACCGCGACGATCAGGATGCGATCCGCCGCGCGCAGGACCATCGCCGCAGCGTCGACGGCGGCTGAACGCGGTTCTTTCGTATTGGGCCGGTCGCCGGCCTTGACTTTCCGTCATGCACCCGTCATGGGCGCGCCTTCGCAATTGGCCCTGCACCCCCGGTGAAGCAGCGGCCGCATTCGGCATCAGGCCGAATGGTGCGGTTCCGGGGTTTCAGCGCGGGCGACGGTCGCCCGTGCAGCAAATGGAGTGAAGGCGCATGTCGAAGCGCAATTCGTCGAAGTACAAGATCGATCGCCGCATGGGCGAGAACATCTGGGGCCGTCCCAAGAGCTCGGTCAACCGCCGCAGCTACGGCCCCGGTCAGCACGGCCAGCGTCGCAAGAGCAAGGTGTCGGACTACGGCATCCAGCTCCGCGCCAAGCAGAAGCTGAAGGGCTACTACGGCGAAGTCACCGAGAAGCAGTTCAAGGCGACCTACCAGGAAGCCTCGCGCATGAAGGGCGACACCGGCCAGAACCTGATCGGCCTGCTCGAGCAGCGCCTGGACATGGTCGTGTACCGCGCCAAGTTCGCGCCGACGATCTTCTCGGCCCGCCAGATCGTTTCGCACGGCCACATCCGCGTCAACGGCGTGAAGTGCAACATCGCCTCGCGTCGCGTGCGCCCCGGCGACATCATCAGCCTGGGCAACAAGGCCAAGGAAATGGCGCTGATCGCCGAAGCCCTGACCCTGCCCGAGCGTGAAGTTCCCGACTACGTCGCGCCCGACGGCACCGACAAGGTCACCTTCGTCCGCGTCCCGACGCTCGACGAAGTGCCCTATCCGGTCCGCATGGAACCGAACCTGGTCGTCGAGTTCTACTCGCGCTGATCCAGCTTTTCGCACCAGCGAATCGAACGAAGGCGGCCCGCGTGGCCGCCTTTTTTCTGCCCTAGTTTTGCGCCGGGCTTGCAGGTCTGTTGCTGCTTCGTTGCAGCGCACCATTCGTCGCGTTTTTCCTGCTGAAAACAGCATCCTGCTGGGAACTTCGTACCCTTGCCCGCATTATCCGGGCATATGAAACTCTATCGCTTCGTTACCCCGCACCGTCGCGGAAAATGGTACCCCGACCTCGAGACCGCACAGCGCTTCGCCGCCCAGATCGGCGCAGGCTTCATGGAGATGCGCTCGGGGCGCTTCTTCGCCTATCGCGGCACCAAGCTCGAGGTGAAGCCGGCCTGAGCCTGCTCTCACGTCACTCCGTCGGAGCGCGAAACCTCCGACCGCGGAACGGGTGCACGATGGCTTCCCAGACCGAACCCACTTCCTCCATTCCTTCGACTCCCGTCGGCGGAAATTCGTCGCGGGCAGGATGGTGGTAGGTGCCGAAGACCAGGTCCCACACGGGAAAGAAGGCCGCAAAGTTGCGATCGTGATGCTGGTCGAGCCGGCTGTGATGCACGCGATGGACCTGCGGACCCGCGATCACGGCGCTCATCGGACCGAGATGCAATCGCAGGTTCGAATGAATGAAGGCGCCCCAGAAGGTGAGCGCGATCGCGACCACGCCCGTCGCCACCGGTAGGTTGAACAGAAAGGCCATCGGCATGAACATCACGACGGTTCGGCCGATCTCCTCGAGCCAGTGGACGCGCATGTTGGCCGAGACGCCCAATGTCTCGTCCATATGATGCAGGCTGTGCATCCGCCAGAGTGCAGGAAACTGGTGCTGCGCGCGGTGCCACCAATAGTAGAAGAAATCCCAGACCAGCAGGTAGATCAGGCAGCCGGCGATCACGCCGAGGACGCCCGAGATCGAGATCCAGGGTAGCAGATCGACCAGGCCGCCGCCGCTCAAGGTGCCGGCCTCGCTGACCAGATACTTGATCGCCACGGCGAGGACCGTCGGCACGGCCAGATAGACCACCATCAGCCGCAGGTTGAGCCACCAGCCCCGCGCCGACTTGAGCGGCCCCGCCGGTACAAGCCGCTCGAGTGCTCCGAAGAACAGCAGAGGCAGCGCCAGCGGCGCGACCACACCGGCAACGAAGATCAGGCCATGCAGGATATCGTCCGCCATCGCGGCGTCATTGAACCCGTTTTGGCCGGGCCGATCAACGGGGTTCCTATTGGACGGGGATTGCGCAGACTGTGCGCATGGCCTTCACCGCCGCAGTCGAGCCCGTGAGGTCGAAGGTGAAGATCTCCTCGTTGCGGCTGTTGACCACCGCGAGGGTAGCACCGCGCGAGAACGAGCTAAGGAAAACCGGCGAGATGGTCTGCGCGATTTCCCAGGAGCGGCTGCCCGACTGATAACGGAGGCGCACCGAGAAGGCATCCTGCCAGTCCTCGCCGCGCGCGTAGAAGGCCACACGCTCGACCTGCCCGTCGGTGCGCAATCCGCCGCCCTGGTAGTTCGAGAAGGCGCCCGAGAGCCCGGGTTCGTCGCCCTTGCTGCAACCGCCGAGGAACTGGACGGTACCGCCCTTCGACGTCGCCATGATGCCGACCACGCCGCGCGCGGCATCCGAGGTGACGCTCCAGGCCGGCGGCCCGGCCGGGACAACGGGTTTCGCGGCCGGCACGGACTGCGCGAGCGCCGGCAGGAACGGTGCCAGAGCCAGCGACAGCGCGGCGATCCGCAGGGTGGTCTTGAGAGCGGTCATCGGTTCGGATCCCTTCAACGGCCGAGATAGTCGCGGCGGAAATCGGCGGCAAACTGGGCGAAGCGCCCTGCCCCGATCGCGTCGCGCATCGCCTGCATGAGCTGTTGGTAGAAGCTGAGATTGTGCTCGGTCATCAGCACCGCGCCCAGGATCTCGCCAGCCTTGATCAGGTGGTGGAGATAGGCGCGCGAATAGGTGGCGCAGGTCGGGCAGATGCAGCGAGGGTCGAGCGGGCCGGTATCCTCGGCGTGCTTGGCATTGCGCAGGTTGAGCGGCCCGGTCCAGGTGAAGGCCTGGCCGTTGCGGCCCGAGCGGCTCGGCAGCACGCAGTCGAACATGTCGACCCCGCGCTCGACCGCGCCGATGAGGTCGTCGGGCTTGCCCACGCCCATCAAGTAGCGCGGGCGATCTGCGGGAAGCTGGCCCGGCGCGAAGTCGAGCGTGGCGAACATCGCCTCCTGCCCCTCGCCCACGGCGAGCCCGCCGATCGCATAGCCATCGAAGCCGATGTCGCGCAGTGCGTCGGCACTGTTCTGGCGCAGGCCCTGGTCGAGCGCGCCCTGCTGGATGCCGAACAGCGCGGCATCCTCGGCATGTTCGCCGCCGCTGTCGAAAGCGTCGCGGCTGCGCTTGGCCCAGCGCATCGACATTTCCATCGAGCGGGCGATGACGTCGCGGTCCTGGTCGGCGCGCGGGCATTCGTCGAAGGCCATGACGATGTCCGAGCCGAGCAGCCGCTGGATCTCCATCGAGCGTTCTGGCGTCAGATTGTGGCGCGAGCCGTCGATATGGCTGGCGAAGGTCACGCCTTCCTCGGTGATCTTGCGCAGGTCGGACAGGCTCATGACCTGATAGCCACCGCTATCGGTGAGGATGGGGCGCGACCAGTTCATGAACTTGTGCAGCCCGCCGAGCCGCGCGACGCGTTCGGCGCCGGGACGCAGCATCAGGTGATAGGTGTTGCCCAGGATGATGTCGGCGCCGGTCGCGCGCACGGCCTCGGGCTTCATCGCCTTGACCGTGGCGGCCGTGCCTACGGGCATGAAGGCCGGGGTGCGGATCTCGCCGCGGCGCATCTGGATCGTGCCGGTGCGGGCCTTGCCGTCGGTGGCGTGGATGGAGAAGGCAAAACGGGTCATCGGTCGAGCCTATAGAGCCTGCCGCCGCGGATGCTAGCGCCCGTTGAGTCTGCTCGCCGGCGTGCTAACAATGCGGCGAACAAAAAGAATCACCGGAGAGAGACACGCCGTGACCGATTTTCGCGACACCGACTTCTTCAGCGATCCCGAGATCGCGCAGGACCTTCCGAACTACCTCGCCTCGCTGCGGTCGGCCTGCCCGGTGATGCGCGAGAAGTTCCAGGATGTCTTCATGGTCACGGGCTACGACGAGGCGCTCGAGGTCTACAACCAGCAGGGAGAGGTGTTCTCCTCCGCCGTCGCCGTTACCGGGCCGCTGCCGCCGCTACCCTTCACGCCGAACGGCAATGTCGCCGCGCAGCTCGCCGAGCATCGCCACGAGATGCCCTGGACCGACCACCTCGCCACCTTCGACGGTACGCACCACACCCAACACCGCGCGCTGCTCCAGGCGCTGCTCACGCACAAGCGGCTCAAGGCCAACGAAGACTATGTCGGCGGCCTGGTCATCCGCCTGGTCGACGGCCTGATCGACAAGCGCGGCTGCGAGATCACCAAGGATTTCGCCCACGCGCTCTCGACCTTGGTGATCGCCGATCTGCTCGGCGTGCCCGAAGAGGATCGCCCCGCCCTACTCGAAGCCATGGGTCCCGATCCGACCCAGCTTGGCGGCGACGAAGGCTTCAAGATCGGCGCAGACCCGCTGCTCCACCTGCACGCGCGCTTCCTCGGCTATCTGACCGAGCGCCTCGATAACCCGCGCGACGACATGCTGACCGATCTCGCCCAGGCCAGGTTCAAGGACGGCGGCGATCCGGGGCTGCACGTCAAGGCGCAGCTCGCCTGCTTCCTGTTCGGCGCCGGCCAGGACACTTCGGCGCGGCTCGTCGCGTTTGCCTTCCGCACGCTCGGCGACATGCCGGAGGTCCAGGCCAAGCTCCGCTCGGAGCCGCACCGGATCCCCGAGTTCATCGAGGAGGTCCTGCGCACGCAGCCGCCGGTCAAGACGATGTCCCGGCTCGCGATCAAGGACGGGGTGGTCGGCGGGGTCGATATCCCGGCGGGTTCGATCGTCACGGTCTGCTCGGGCGGCGCCAACCGCGATCCCCGGCACTTCGCCGATCCGGACACGTTCGACTACGATCGCCCGGGCGTGCGCGACCACGTCGCTTTCAGCCGCGGCTCGCATGGCTGCATCGGCGCGCCGCTGGCGCGGATGGAAGTGCGCGTGGCACTCGAACAGTTCCTCTCGCGCACTTCGGACATCCGCATTTCGGAAGAGCGCCACGGCCCGGCGGGCGCGCGGCGTTATTCCTACGAGCCGACTTACATGCTCCATGGCCTTCAGGCGCTACATGTCGAGTGGGACAAGGCCTAAGGGAAAAGCCCGTCCTCCCCACGGAAGCGGGGATCCATCTCCTACCGTTGCCAAATGAGAGCATCGGAGGTGGATTCCCGCCTTTGCGGGAATGAAGGGGCTTTATTTCGCTAGCATCTAATCGCGTCGCTTCGCGGCCCGATCAATCCGCCAGCCAGTTCCCGTGGAACCCCGGCGGCACGCGATGCGGGATGTGCACCAGCGCCACGGGCTCGGCCGCCATGTCGCTCGCGTCGAGGATCACCAGGTCGGTGGTCTCGTTCGCCTTGTCGATGACGTAGCCCATGACCCAGCCCTCGCCTTCGGGCGCGTCGGCGCTGCGCGGCACGAAGACGAATTCGCCGGGGACTTTGCCGGGGCCGAAATGGTGCGCGGTCCGCTCGCCGGTCTTGAGGTCGTGGCGATAGAGCGGCTGCTCGCCGAGGAAGGTCGTCTCGGCATCGGGCAGGCCGATCGCCCAGGCATAGCGGTAGTCCTGGCCGAAGAAGCGCTCGTCGGGCCGCGGGAACTCCTGCGGCGCGGCATCGATCGTCTGGCGATCCACACTGCGCGCGACCGGATCGATCACCCAGCGCTCGAAGCCGCGCGACTTGCCGCTGGGGCCCTCGCCATCGCCGGCGAACATCGTGTCGTAGACGTCGAGATCGACCACGACCTTGCCATCGGCGCGGTCGAACGAATTGGCGACGTGGAACACGTAGCAGGGATCCAGCTCGCACCAGATCGGCTCATCGCCCTCGCGCGGCAGCAGGCCCAGGCGCGCCTTGTGCTCGGGGTTCCAGCGATAGGGGAAGCTCGCACCGCCGATCAGCGTCTTCATCGAGAAGGTCACGGGCAGGTCGAACACCACGACGTAGCGATCGGTGATCGTGGAATCGTGAATGGAGGGGCCGTGCTCGACCGCGATCGGCTGCTCGCGCCGGACCTTGCCTTCCTTACCCACCACGACATGCCAGACCTTGTCTTGGGTCATGCCGTCATAGGTGATCGCATGGAGTTCTCCCGTCCGCGGGTCCTCGTGCGGGTGTGCGGTGAAGGGCCCTGTCAGGCTGCCGCCGAAGTCTCTGTAGGCGATCGATTCCAGCTCGTCCGAGAGTTCGACCGGATAGGATCCGGCCTCGACCAGCGCCAGAATCTTGCACCCGAGTTGGATCACGTTGGTGTTCACGTTGTCGAAGTTCGAGCGGCGTGGCCCCGGTGCCGCTTCCGGCCCGCCGACGCCTTCGAGCTTCTTCGAGCGGATGTAGCGGTTGCGATACCACTCGGCCTTGCCGTCCTTGAGCCGCAGGCCGTGGACCATGCCGTCGCCGATGAACCAGTGATAGCCGCGCGGATCGGGCTTGAACGGGTTGGGCCCGATACGCACATAGCGACCCGAGAGCTCGGCCGGGATCGTGCCCGTCACCGCGAGATCGGTCAGCGTGCGCTCGTCGTGCAGCGGCGCGTGGATGCCGGAGAGAAAGCGATGCTCGGCCTTGTCGTCCTGGAGACGGCGGTTGATGTCCGAAACGACTTCGATGCCCTTCCCGACGATGCTGCGGATCGTGTCTTCGACTGCGCTTGCCATGATACAAGTCTCCACCTAATGTTGATGTCGTAAACATACAGGCAATGATAACAGTGTCAACATCGTCCGAGACCAACCGCACCTATCACCACGGCGACCTGCGTTCGGCGCTCGTCGAAGCCGGCCTTAAAGCGCTCGAAACCGCGGATCCGAACGAACTTTCGCTGCGTCAGCTGGCACGCGAGGTCGGCGTCTCTGCGACGGCGGTCTATCGCCACTTCCCCGACAAGCACGCGCTTCTGAGCGCCCTGGCCGAGACCGGTCTGGCCAAGCTGTTCGAGGAGCAAAGCCTGGCCGCGGCCGCTGCGGGCGGTGGCCCGCTGGGCTTCGCCGCGACCGGGCGTGCCTATGTGCGCTTCGCCATTGCCCATCCGGGCCTGTTCCGCCTGATCTTCAGCCACGCCGAGCTCGCCGGCGGGGCCGAACTCGGCAACAACCCGGCGGGCCGCCTGCTGCGCGCCAATTCGGAGGCGCTGAGCGGCGGCGATGCGGCGGCGGCGCGCGAGATCCAGGTGCGCGCCTGGGCGATCGCCCACGGTCTCGCCATGCTCATTCTCGACGGCCACCTGCCCGCCGACGAGGCGCTGATCGACGCGACGATGCCGTCGCGCGATCCGTGTGAGATCTAGCTATCGCGCGTCAGCTGCGCAGGCGCCAGCCCGTGCGGAAGATGAACGCGATCACCGCGATGCACAGAGCCATGAAGCCCAGGGTCGCGGTGATCGCCGCGCCGAAGTTGACGTCGGCTTGGCCGTAGAAGGTCCAGCGCAGGCCGTTGACCAGATAGACCACGGGGTTAAACAAGGTCACCGTCTTCCAGGGCTCGGGCAGCATCTGGATCGAGTAGAAGGTGCCGCCGAGGAAGGTCAGCGGGGTCAGCACCAGCATCGGCACGACCTGCAGCTTCTCGAAGCCATCGGCCCAGCAGCCGAGGATGAAGCCGAGCAAGGAGAAGGCCACGGCGCTCAGCAGGATGAAGAAGGCGGCGAGCAGCGGATGCTCGATATGATAGTCGACGAAGACCCGCGCCGTGGCGAGGATCACCACCGCCAGGATCACCGACTTGGTCGCCGCCGCGCCGACATAGCCGACCAGGGTCTCGGCCACGCCGATCGGCGCCGAGAGCAGTTCGTAGACCGTCCCCGTGAACCGCGGCAGGTAGATACCGAAAGAGGCGTTAGCCGTGCTTTCGGCCAGGATCGTCAGCATCAGCAGGCCGGGGACGATGAAGGCCGCATAGGGCACGCCGCCCATCGTATCGATCCGCGAGCCGATCGCCCCGCCGAACACGATGAAATAGAGCGAGGTGGTCAGCACCGGGGTCAGGATCGACTGGAACAAGGTGCGCCAGGTGCGCGCCAGCTCGAACTTGTAGATCGCGAGGGTGCCGCGCAGGTTGAAGCTCATCGCGCGGCCTCCTGATCATGATGATTGCGGCCGATGAGATCGACGAAGATGTCCTCGAGGCTCGATTCGTGGACGTCGATGCCGGTGAAGTCGATGCCTTCGGCGAGCAGCGCCTTGAGCAGCGGCGCGACTTCGCCCTCGCCCGCGCCGTGGTAGCAGAGCACCTTGCCGCCATCCTCGATCGCCAGGCCGAAATGCTCGAGCGCGGCGGGGATCGCGGAGACGGGCTGCGCCAGCGCGATCTTGGCCTCGGTCGTGCCGAGCCGCGCCATCAGCGCGCGCTTCTCCTCGACCAGCTGGAGCACGCCGCGGTCGATCACGCCGACCCGGTCGGCCATCTCCTGGGCTTCCTCGATGTAGTGCGTGGTCAGGATGATCGTCACGCCCTGGTCGCGGAGTTGGCCGATCAGCTGCCACATGTCGCGGCGCAGCTCGACGTCGACGCCAGCGGTGGGCTCGTCGAGGAACAGCAGGTCGGGATCGTGCGCCAGCGCCTTGGCGATCAGCACGCGCCGCTTCATGCCGCCCGACAGCGCCGAGATGCGCTGGTCGCGCTTTTCCCAGAGCGACAGCGACTTGAGCAGCTTCTCGATCTTCGCCGGATCGGCGGGCCGGCCGAACAGCGCGCGGCTGTGCGTCACCGCGGGCAGGACATATTCGAACATGTCGACTGACAGTTCCTGCGGCACCAGCCCGATCCGCGCACGCGCCTTGCGCCAGTCGCGTGCCATGTCGAGCCCGAAGGCGCGGATCGTGCCCCCGCTCGGCCGGACGAGCCCGCAGACGAGCCCGATCAAGGTCGTCTTGCCCGCGCCGTTGGGCCCGAGCAGCGCGAAGATCTCGCCCTTGTTGATGGTCAGGTCGGTCGGTTGCAGAGCCGTCACGCCGCCGGCGTAGGTTTTCTGCAGGCCCTCAATCTCTAGAATCGCTCCCATCGCGCACAGATGAGGTCGCACGATGAAAGGTTCAAGGCAGCAACAGGCTGGAATCGCCGTAGGAATAGAATCGATAGCCCGCGGCGATCGCATGGGCATAGGCCGCCTGCATCGTCTCAAGCCCCATCAGCGCCGAAACCAGCATGAACAGCGTCGATTTCGGCAGGTGGAAATTGGTCATCAGCCCGTCGATCGCGCGGAAGCGATAGCCGGGGGTGATGAAGATCGCGGTATCACCTTCGAACGGACGGATGATCCCGTCCTCGCCGGTCGCGCTTTCGAGCAGGCGCAGGCTGGTCGTGCCCACCGCGATCACTCGCCCGCCGGCCTGGCGCACGGCGTTGAGGCGGTCGGCGGTGGCTGCGTCGATGCGGCCCCATTCGGAATGCATCGCGTGATCGGCGGTATCCTCGGCCTTGACCGGCAGGAAGGTGCCCGCGCCGACGTGCAGTGTCAGCGTCTCGTGCGCCACGCCGGCTTCGGCCAGCCCGGCCATCAGCTCGGGCGTGAAATGCAGCGCGGCCGTCGGCGCCGCCACGGCGCCCTTCTCGGCCGCGAACATCGTCTGGTAGTCCTGGTGATCGGCCTCGTCGGTCGGCCGCTTGCCGGCGATGTACGGCGGCAGCGGCATCTGGCCGGCGCGCTCGAGCAGGACCTCGACCGGCTCTTCGCCGGCGAAGGCCAGGGTCCAGCTGCCGTCGGCGTGCCGCTCCTCGGCCACGGCTTCGACATCGGCGGGGAATTCGATCCGATCGCCCTCGCGCAGCCGCTTGGCATTGCGCACGAAGGCCTGCCAGCGGCGCAGGTCGATCCGCTTGTGCAGAGTCGCACCGATCTTCGCCTCGCCGCGCCTGCCCTCGAGCTGCGCCGGGATCACGCGCGTGTCGTTGAACACCAGAACGTCGCCGGAGCGTAGTAGCCCCGGCAGATCGGCAACGCGGCGATCGTCGAGCGAAGCTTCACCCGCGACCACGAGCATGCGTGCCGCGTCGCGCGGGCGCACGGGACGCAGGGCGATGTTCTCGGGCGGAAGGTCGAAGTCGAAGAGGTCTACGCGCATGCGGCGCGCCTAGCGCGTCTCGGAAATCAATTCGACTTCGAATTGCTCAGCTGATCGGCCGTCACCGGGGCCGCCGGTGCAGGAGCGGCGGCGGCCGGCAGGGGCGCACCCTCGGCGCCCATCCAGGCGCGGACGATCTTGGTCGGGTTCTGCGGCGGTTCGCCGCGCTCGATCCGATCGGCCACGTCCATGCCCGCGATCACACGGCCGAACACCGTGTACTTATGGTCGAGCGCGAAGCGCGGATAGAACACGATGAAGAACTGGCTGTTGGCGCTGTTCGGATCGTTGGTCCGCGCCATCGACAGCGTGCCGCGCACGTGCGGCAGCGGGTTGAATTCGGACTTGAGGTCGGGAAGCTTCGAGCCGCCCTCGCCGGTACCCGTCGGATCTCCGGTTTGTGCCATGAAGCCGTCGATCACGCGGTGGAAGATGATGCCGTCGTAGAAATGCTCGGCGACGAGCGTCTTGATCCGCTCGACGTGGTTGGGCGCCCATTCGGGCATCAGCCGGATCGTGACGCGGCCGCCGTTCGACAGCTCGAGATAGAGCACGTCCTGCGGTTTGTTCGCGGGATTGGTGTCGACCAGGGTCGGGTAGACCTTGGCCGGGGTCACGGCAGGGGCATCCTTGGCCATGGCGGGCGCCGCGACGAGCGACAGGCCCAGAAACAGAGACGCGAACAGACGGGATTTCATTCGGCAGCACTCACCCATGGCCAGACCGGCGGCCTGGGCCTCCGGTATCGATCGGCCGCTCCGATAGCGTTCCGCCGCTGTCATGGCAATGAACGGAACCCGTCGCGGCCGGTTGGTTGTCGCGTTTTGACGCTCGGCTCGATCAGTACTCGCCGAGCCGTCCGGTCTGCTCGATCCGCACCAGCACGTCATCGCGCACGGTCGGGCTGACGAAGTTCGCGATATCGCCACCGAACAGCGCGATTTCCTTGACCAGCTTCGAGGCAATCGGCTGCAGGCTGACGTCGGCCATCAGGAAGATCGTCTCGATCTTGGCGTTGAGCTGCTGGTTCATGCCGGCCATCTGGTATTCGTATTCGAAGTCTGCGACCGCGCGCAGGCCGCGGACGATGACCGAAGCGCCCTGCTTCTCGGCAAAGCGCATGAGCAATGCGTTGAAGCCGACGACCTCGACGTTGTCGATGCCCAGTGCGTCGACCTCGCGCCGGACCATGGCCATGCGTTCCTCGGCGGAGAACATCGGATTCTTCGAGATGTTGGTGGTGACGCCGATGATCAGCCGGTCGACGAGCTTGGCGCCGCGACGGATGATGTCGGCATGGCCGAGCGTGATCGGATCGAAGGTGCCCGGATAGACCCCGACCCGCTCCTTACCACCCGTCATCAATGATTCCTTTCCACGATGTAGCGCGCCAGCGCGCGCAGCAGATCGGCTTCGGCGCCGTGGCTGCCGAGTTGCGCGACCGCCTGATCGACGAGCATCCGCGCTTGCGAACGCGCGCGTTCCGGGCCGAGCAACGACACGAAGGTCTGCTTGCCCTGTTCGGCATCCTTGCGCAGCGCCTTGCCCGCGGCTTTCTCGTCGCCTTCGTGGTCGAGCAGATCGTCGACGATCTGGAAGGCGAGGCCGATGTCGCGGGCATAGCCGCGCAGATGCGTGCGGCCTTCGGGCGGGATCCGCCCCAGGATCGCCCCCATCTCGACCGAGGCGCCGAGCAGGGCACCGGTCTTGAGTTGCTGGAGGCGTGTGATCGTCTGCAGGTCGAAGTCGCTTTCCTCGGCCATCATGTCCATCATCTGGCCGCCGGCCATGCCCTGGAAGCCGCTCGACTGGCCGAGCGTGGCGACAAGTTCGATCCGCGTGAAGGGATCGCCGCTGGTCACCGGATCGGCGAGCAGTTCGAAAGCGAAGGCATGGAGCGCGTCGCCGGCGAGCACTGCGGTCGCCTCGTCGAAAGCCTTGTGCACCGTCGGCTTGCCGTGGCGCAGGGCATCGTCGTCCATGCAGGGAAGATCGTCGTGGATCAGCGAATAGACGTGGATCGCCTCGATCGCGACACCAGCACGCAGCGCCGCGTCGCGATCGACGCCGAACATCTCGGCCGTCGCGGTCAGCAACAGCGGGCGCAGCCGCTTGCCACCGCCGATGCAGGCATAGCGCATCGCCTCGATCAGACGCGCGCGCGGATCCTGCGGCACGGGCAGAAGCTGGTCGAAGGCCTCGTCGATGTCGCGCGCGATACGGGCCAGGCCGTCGGCCAGAAGGCTCTCGGTCGACAGGCCGTCGCTCACGCCGGTTTCGCTCATGTCAGCGGCCCGGATCGTCGAAAGGCTGGGTGCCCGTCGCGTTCCCGTCGGGGCCGGCGACGATCCGCTCGATCCGCAGCTGCGCGGCGTCGAGTCGGGCCTGGCAATGCTTGCGCAGATGTTCGCCGCGTTCGTAGAGCGTGATCGAATCGTCGAGCGGCACTTCCCCACTCTCGAGCTTGCGGACCACGTCCTCCAGCGCGCGCAGCGCGTCCTCGAAGGTCAGTCCGGCGATGTCTGAGGCAGCGGTTTCAACCATGCGCCAGCAATGGCCGGGCGGCGTCCACCGGTCAAGCGCTCCAATCCTGTGCTGACGTCTAGCGCTCCGCGCAGAGGCGAGCTAAGGGCGCGGCATGTCCGAGATCACCGCAGATGTCGTCGCCGCCCACGGGCTGTCCGCAGAAGAGTACGAGCGCGTCCTGCATGCGCTCGGGCGTGAGCCGAACATGGTCGAGCTCGGCATATTCTCGGTCATGTGGTCCGAGCACTGCTCGTACAAGTCGAGCCGCCTCCATCTCAAGAAGCTGCCGACCGAAGCCCCCTGGGTGATCTGCGGCCCCGGCGAGAACGCCGGCGTGATCGACATCGGCGACGGCCAGGCCGCCATCTTCAAGATGGAGAGCCACAACCACCCGAGCTACATCGAACCCTACCAGGGCGCGGCGACCGGCGTCGGCGGCATCCTGCGCGACGTCTTCACCATGGGCGCGCGTCCCGTCGCCAACATGAACGCGCTGCGCTTCGGCCGGCCCGATCACCCGAAGATGAAGCACCTGGTCCAGGGCGTGGTCGCGGGCATCGGCGGCTACGGCAACTGCGTCGGCGTGCCGACGGTCGGCGGCGAGACCAATTTCCACAAAGCCTATGACGGCAACATCCTGGTCAATGCGATGACCGTGGGCGTCGCCGATACCGACAAGATCTTCTATTCGGCCGCCACCGGCCTCGGCAATCCGATCGTCTACGTCGGCTCGAAGACCGGCCGCGACGGCATCCACGGCGCGACCATGGCCTCGGCCGACTTCGACGAGAAGTCGGAAGAGAAGCGCCCGACCGTGCAGGTCGGCGATCCCTTCACCGAAAAGCTGCTGATCGAGGCCTGCCTCGAACTGATGGCGACCGACGCGATCGTCGCGATCCAGGACATGGGCGCCGCTGGCCTCACCTCGTCCTCGGTCGAGATGGCTAGCAAGGGCGGCGCGGGCATTCGCCTGAACATGAACAACGTGCCCTGCCGCGAAGAGGGCATGACGCCCTACGAAATGATGCTCTCGGAGAGCCAGGAGCGCATGCTCATGGTGCTTCAGCCCGGCAAGGAGCCGATGGCCGAGGCGATCTTCAAGAAGTGGGAGCTCGATTTCGCGGTGATCGGCGAAGTCACCGACACCGGCCACATGGTGCTCGAATTCGACGGCCAGGTGGTCTGCGACATTCCGCTCGGCCCGCTGGCCGACGATGCCCCGCTCTATGATCGTCCGCATGTGCCGACGCCGAAGCCGGCGGAACTGACGAATGTTCCGGCGAGCGCCGATCTCGGCGCGGACCTGCTGGCGCTGATCGCCAGCCCCGATCTCGCCTCGCGCCGCTGGATCTTCGAACAGTACGACAGCCAGGTCGGCGCCGACACCCTGCAGAAGTCGGGCGGTGACGCCGCGGTCGTGCGCATCCACGGTACCGACAAGGCGCTCGCGATCAGCACCGACTGCACGCCGCGCTATTGCTTCGCGGACCCCTACGAAGGCGGCAAGCAGGCGGTGGCCGAGACCTATCGCAACATCTGCGCGGTCGGCGCGACGCCGCTCGCCATCACCAACTGCTTGAACTTCGCCAACCCGCAGCGGCCCGAGATCATGGGCCAGATCGTCGGCGCGCTCGAAGGCATGGGCGACGCCTGCCGCGCGCTCGACTATCCGATCGTCTCGGGCAACGTCAGCCTCTACAACGAGAGCAAGGCGACCGGTGGCGGCTCGGCGATCCTGCCCACCCCCGCGATCGGCGGCGTCGGCCTGATGCTCGATCACAGCAAGATGGCGACGATCAAGTTCCATGCGATGGGCGAGCCGATCTATGTCATCGGCGAGAGCAAGGGCCACTTGGGCCAGTCGCTCTGGCTGCGCGAACTCCACGGCCGCGAGGAAGGCGCACCGCCGCCGGTCGATCTCGAGGCCGAGCGCCACAACGGCGAATTCGTCCGCGAACTGATCGCCGATCGCCGCGTGACCGCGGTGCACGACGTGTCCGACGGCGGCCTGCTGGTAGCCCTCGCCGAAATGGCCATGGCCAGCGGCATCGGCTGCGAGATCGATATCGCCGATGCCGGTCAGGCCTTCGGCGAGGACCAGAGCCGCTATGTCGTGACGGGTCGCGAGGCCGACGAGATCAAGGCCAAGGGCATCCCGGTCACGCGCATCGGCACCACGACCGGGACCTCGCTCAAGGGGCCGGGCTTCGACATTCCGGTAAAGACGCTGCGTGAGGCCAACGAGCGCTTCTTCAAGGACTGGATGGAAGGCTGATCGCCGCGATGACCCTCCCCATCCGCTACGCGGACAGGGAGGGTTTCATTACCCCGTAACCCATTCGTTGCGCGGGATCCCGAGCAGTTCGAGAATTGCCGTCAGGTCGCCGCGGTCGATCCAGCCATCGGCCGCGGCCCGCGCCTTGGGCTTTGCGCAGTAGGCGATGCCGTAGGTCGCGGCTTCGATCATCGGGATGTCGTTGGCGCCGTCGCCGGTGGCGAGGCTCGTCGCGCCCTCTCCCAGCTTGGCCATTTCTTCGAGCAAGACCGCCTTCTTGACGCTGCTGTCGACGATCGACCCGATCAGGCCGCCGGTAAGCTTGCCGCCCGCTACCTCGAGGCGGTTTCCGACTACCCTCTCGAAGCCGAGCTGTTCGGCCACGGGATCGGCGAACTGGTGGAAGCCGCCGGTTACCAGCACGGTGCGGCAGCCCTTGGCCTTGAGCGTGGCGACGAGCGTCTTGGCGCCGGGCATCGGTGCGATGCGCGTGGCCAGACATTCGGCGATCGCACCCTCGTTCAAATTCTCGAGCAGGCGAACGCGCTCGCGCAGCGCGGATTCGAAGTCGAGCTCACCCTGCATCGCCCGCTCGGTGATCTCGGCGATCTGATCCTTGATGCCCGCGAAGTCGGCGAGTTCGTCGATGCATTCGGCCGAAATCATCGTCGAATCCATGTCAGAGACGAAGACCCGCGGGATCACCGGCTCGTGATCGGACAGCAGCAGATCCGACGGCGCGAAATGGCGATCGAGGACTTCGCGCACGCCCGCGGCATCGCCGTGCGGCAGTTCGAGTTCGATCGCGTCCATGCCGCTCTTGATCGTTTCGGCCATGGCCACGGGCCAGCCCTTGCCGGCAAGTTCCTCGCGCGCACGATCGAGATTGGTCGCAAGGGTGCTGGTCTCTGCTATCAGCCGGGCAATGAGCAACGAAACGTCCTTCAATTCTATAGGCGATAAGCCGCCGCTGGCGCTCATCGCAGGGCCGACCGCGAGCGGCAAGAGCGATCTTGCCGTGCGCCTGGCGCTCGCGCTCGAAGCCGAGGGACGTCGCACCGTCGTGATCAATGCCGACAGCGCGCAGGTCTATGCCGACCTCTCGGTGCTCAGCGCGCGCCCCTCGGACGAGGAGATGCAGGGCATCGAACATCGCCTGTTCGGCGCCTGGGACGGTGCCGAGGCCTGCTCGGCGGCGGAATGGGCCGAGGCCGCCAAGCGCGAGATCGCGGCCGCGCATGATGCGGGCGTGGTGCCGATCCTCGTCGGCGGGACCGGCCTCTATGTCCGCACCCTGCTCGACGGGATTGCGCCCGTGCCCGAGATCGATCCGCAAGTGCGCGCAGAGGTCCGCGCCCTGCCCGTCGGCGAAGCCTATGCGGCCCTCTCCCGCGAAGATCCCGAACGCGCCGCCGCACTTTCGCCGGCCGATGCGGCGCGCGTCTCGCGCGCGCTCGAAGTGATCCGCTCGACGGGGCGCGGACTCAAGGCCTGGCAAAGCGAGCTCAGCGGAGGGATCGGCGGCGACGTGATGCTGCACCCGGTCATCCTGCTGCCCGATCGCACGAAGCTCTATGCCCGCTGCGACCTGCGCTTCGCACGCATGCTCGAGCTCGGCGCAATCGCCGAGGTCGAGGCGCTGCTGGCCCGCCGGCTCGATCCCGCCTTGCCCGTCATGCGCGCGATCGGCGTGCCGGAGATCGCCGGATACCTGCACGACGAATGGCCGCTCGACGAGGCCATGAGCCGCGGTGCGCAGGCGACGCGCAATTATGCGAAACGCCAGTTCACCTGGCTGCGCCATCAGCCACCGGCCGATTGGCACCGCGAAAGCAACGAACCTTTTTCAGAAAAAGCATTGTTTGAAACTTTATTTCAAACATAGGTGTTGACACCTCATTTCATGTCTCATACTGCGCCGCACAAATCCGCGGATGCGGTCTCGTGCCCGATACGAAGGCGACCCGGCGCGGCATTGCCGTACCGGGTCGGTTCTTTTAGAGGGCGCGGTAAGCCCATAGCGCGGGTACCGCGCGACTGAGGAAGGTTGGAACAGTGAGCGAAGAGCGCAGCGGCGCAAGCATTCTGGTCGAGAGCCTGGTCCGCCAGGGTGTCGAATTCGTGTTCGGCTATCCCGGCGGTGCCGTGCTGCCGATTTACGATGCCCTTTTCGGCGACGAACGCCTCCGCCACATTCTCGTGCGCCACGAAGCCGGCGCCGCGCACGCGGCCGAGGGCTATGCGCGCTCGACCGGCAAGCCCGGCGTCGTACTCGTCACCTCGGGCCCCGGCGCGACCAATGCCATCACCGGCATCGCCGACGCCTTCATGGATTCAATTCCGCTCGTCGTGATCACCGGCCAGGTGCCGACTTCGGTCATCGGTTCGGACGGCTTCCAGGAAGCCGACACCGTCGGCATCTCGCGCCACTGCACCAAGCACAACTATCTGGTGCGCGATCCCTCGCAGCTCGCGGCGGTGATCGACGAGGCGTTCCAGATCGCCACGACCGGTCGCCCCGGCCCCGTGCTGATCGATATCCCCAAGGACGTCCAGATCGCTTCGGCCGTGTGGAACGACGGTGCCATCCAGCGCCGCAACCGCTATTCGCCGACGGTCGAAGGCGGCAGCGAGGACATCGCCCGTGCGGTCGAACTGATCGCCAAGGCCAAGGCCCCGGTGCTCTACACCGGCGGCGGCGTGATCAACTCCGGCCCCGAAGCGACCGCGCTGCTGCGCCAGCTGCAGGCGCTGACCGGCGCGCCCGTGACCTCGACCCTGATGGGCCTCGGCGCCTTCCCGGCGGACAGCAAGGACTGGCTGGGCATGCTCGGCATGCATGGCACCTATGAAGCCAACTGGGCGATGAACCAGGCGGACCTGATCGTCGCGATCGGGGCGCGCTTCGACGACCGCGTGACGGGCCGTCTCGACGCCTTCGCGCCGAACTCGACCAAGATCCACATCGACATCGACCGCTCGTCGATCAACAAGACCGTGCCGGTCGACCTGCCGATCGTCGGCGATTGCGCGGTGGTGCTGCGCCAGCTCATCACCGAATGGGGCAGCCGCAAGCCGCAGGACCTGAGCGAGTGGAAGGGCCGGATCGACGGATGGCGTGCGCGCGACAGCCTCGCCTATCGCAAGTCGGACAGCGTCATCATGCCGCAGTTCGCGATCGAGCGCCTGTTCGAGCTGACCAAGGACCGCAACCCGATTATCGCGACCGAGGTCGGCCAGCACCAGATGTGGGCGGCACAGTACTTCCACTTCTACGATCCCAACCGCTGGCTCACCTCGGGCGGCCTCGGCACCATGGGCTACGGCCTGCCCGCTGCGATCGGCGCACAGCTCGGCAATCCGAACGACCTCGTCATCGACGTGGCCGGCGACGCCTCGATCCAGATGAACATCCAGGAGCTGGGCACGGCCACGCAGTATCGCCTGCCGGTCAAGGTGTTCATCCTCAACAACGAGTGGATGGGCATGGTCCGCCAGTGGCAGGAACTGACCTATGAGAGCCGCTTCTCGCAGTCTTATTCGGACAGCCTGCCCGACTTCGTGAAGCTGGCCGAAGCTTACGGTTGGAAGGGCATCCGCATCGAGAACGAGAGCCAGCTCGACGACGGCATCCGCGCGATGATCGAACATCCGGGCCCGGTGATCGTCGACTGCCTGGTCGACAAGCCAGCCAAGTGCTTCCCGATGATCCCCTCGGGCGCGGCCCATACCGACATGATTCTCGACGGTGACGTGGTCGCCGGCACGATGGACGACGAAGCGAAGGCCCTGGTGTGATGAAGATCAAAGAAGAGGCGTCGGAACGCCACGTCCTCACCATCACCGTCGACAACGAGGCGGGCATCCTGGCGAAGATCGCCGGTCTGTTCACCGCGCGCGGCTACAACATCGACAGCCTGACCGTGGCCGACATCACCGAGAACCATTCGGTGAGCCGGATCACGATCGTCACCCACGGCCCGCCCGCGCAGATCGACCAGATCCACGCGCAGCTCGAGCGGCTCGTGCCCGTGCACAAGGTCGTCGATCTCACCGAGATCGGCCCTTACGTCGAGCGTGAGCTGGCGCTGATCAAGGTGGCCGGCACCGGCGACATCCGCGTCGAGGCTCTGCGCGTCGCCGAAGTGTTCCGCGCCAAGGTGGTCGACACCTCGACCCGCAGCTTCGTCTTCGAGCTGACCGGCACGCCTGACAAGATCGACAGCTTCGTCGCGATCATGCGCGAGCTAGGCATCGTCGAGGTCGGCCGCACCGGCGTGGTCGGAATGATCCGCGGCCCCGAAGCGGCCTGATTTTTTCGCATCCCGTATTTTCACACCCTCACATTTTTGATTCTTCGAAGGATAGAGACATGAAGGTTTATTACGACGCCGACGCCGACCTGAACCTGATCACCGGCAAGAAGATCGCCATCCTCGGCTACGGCAGCCAGGGCCACGCCCATGCGCAGAACCTGCGCGATTCGGGCGTCAAGGAAGTCGCCATCGCGCTGCGCGAGGGTTCGGCCACGGCCAAGAAGGCCGAGAACGCCGGCTTCAAGGTGCTGTCGAACAAGGAAGCCGCGGCCTGGGCCGACATCCTCATGATCCTCGCGCCCGACGAGCATCAGGCCGCGATCTATGCCGACGACATCCACGCCAACATGAAGCCCGGCGCAGCGCTGGCCTTCGCCCACGGCCTCAACGTCCACTTCGGCCTGATCGAGCCGCGCGCCGACATCGACGTGATAATGATCGCGCCGAAGGGCCCGGGCCACACCGTGCGCAGCGAATACCAGCGTGGCGGCGGCGTGCCCTGCCTGATCGCCATCGCGCAGGACGCCACGGGCAATGCACACGACGTCGCGCTCGCCTACGCCTCGGGCGTCGGCGGTGGCCGTTCGGGCATCATCGAAACCAACTTCCGCGAGGAATGCGAGACCGACCTGTTCGGCGAGCAGGCCGTGCTCTGCGGCGGCGCCACGGCGCTGGTTCAGGCCGGCTTCGAAACGCTGGTCGAGGCCGGTTACGCGCCCGAGATGGCCTATTTCGAGTGCCTCCACGAGCTGAAGCTGATCGTCGACCTGATGTATGAGGGCGGCATCGCCAACATGCGCTACTCGATCTCGAACACCGCCGAATACGGTGACATCACCACGGGTCCGCGCATCATCACCGAAGAGACCAAGAAGGAAATGAAGCGCGTTCTGGCCGACATCCAGTCGGGCCGCTTCGTGAAGAACTTCGTGCTCGACAACCGCGCCGGCCAGCCCGAGCTCAAGGCCGCCCGCCTGGCCGCCAAGCGTCACCCGATCGAGGAAACCGGCGCCAAGCTGCGCGCCATGATGCCCTGGATCGGCGCCAACGCGCTGGTCGACAAGTCGAAGAACTGATCGCGACGCGTCGTCACCCGCGGTCAGTCTTCGTGGCCGGTCTGCGGGGAACGGAAAATGGGGAGGGCTGGTCCGTTCGGACCGGCCCTTTTCTTTGCGCGACAGCGAGCTAGGATCGCCCCGAACTGGCGCCGACAGGTGGCCAGCACCGGAGGAGTGCCTGCATGTCCCTGTCCCGCAAGAATCTCGGCCTGATCGCCGCCGCCGCGGCCCTCGCCGTCACCGCCCCGCTCATCGCTCAGCAAGCGCCGAGCAAGCCCGGCGCGCGCGATGCCGCGCGGATCACGGGCGGCAGCTACACGGTCGACAACGAGCACACCTTGGTGCGCTGGAAGGTCGATCACCTCGGCATCACGCCCTATCTCGGTATTTTCGGCCAGATCACCGGTAGCCTGACGCTCGATCCCAAGAACCCCAATGCCGCCAAGGTCGACGTGACGATCCCGGTGGCCAAGGTCACGACCGCCAGCCCCGGCCTCACCGCGCATCTGCTCAAGGCGCCCGCGGCAGCCGGCGGCAAGCCCGACTTCTTCGGCCCCACGCCCGCCGACGCGCGCTTCGTCTCGACCGCGGTCGTCGCCGATGCCGCCGCCGGCACCGCCAAGATTACCGGCAACCTCACGGTCAACGGCGTGACCAAGCCCGTCACGCTCGACGCCAGTTTCTATGGCGCAGCGACGATGCCCAAGGAAATGGGCGGCGGCGAGATGGTCGGCTTCGAGGCTAAGACGACGATCAAGCGCAGCGATTTCGGCGTGAACATGGGCATTCCGCTGGTCTCCGACGAGGTCGATCTCGAGATCGTCGCGGCTTTCGTGAAGAAGTAGGTGGCGTGATGTCCCGCAAGTCCCTTCTCCTGCTGCTGCCGGGTCTCGCCGTGAGCCTGGTGGCCTGTACCCCGGCCGAGCAGCCGGCGCCCACGCCGGTTTCGCCGCCCAAGGCCTCCGAAGCCCCGGCCCCGCCGCCGACCTCGCAGCCGGCTCCACCTTCGGGCAGTCCCGATCCCAAGCCGGGCGCCGGCGATCCGCCGCTGGTGAAGCCCGAGGAGGACGCCTGTGGCGCAGGCAAGCTGACCGACTATCTGAACCGGTTGCCGAGCACCGACGTCGATGCCAGCATCCGCCAGACCGTCGGCCACGATCGCATCCGCACGATCAAGCCCGGCGATGCCGTGACGATGGACTTCCGGCCAGATCGCCTCAACGTCGAGATCGGCGAGGACGGCCGGATCAAGCGGATTCGCTGCGGCTGATTAGCGCATCAGCGCGAAGCACTTGCGCAGTTCGTCGACGAAGAGTTCGGGCTGTTCCCAGGCCGCGAAGTGGCCGCCGCAGTCGAGTTCGTTCCAGTAAACCATGTTCTCGTAGCGCTGCTCCATCCACGAGCGCGGCACCGGCATGATGTCCTTGGGAAAGGCGCTGGCACCGGCGGGCAGCGTGATGCGACCGTCGTTGCCGCCGCCGAAGCTCTCCCAATAGAGCCGCGCGGCCGAGGCGCCGGTGCCGGTCAGCCAGTAGAGCATCACGTTGTCGAGCACGGCATCGCGGCCGAGCACGTCCCAGGCATTCCCGGGATTGTCAGACCAGACCTGCAGCTTCTCGTAGATCCAACCCGCCAGCCCCACGGGCGAGTCGACCAGGCCGTAACCGAGCGTCTGCGGCCGCGTGGCCTGCTGCTTAGCATAGGCCATGTCCCATTCGTTGTAGAAGGCCATCCGCTTGAGCGTGCGGCGATCCTCCTCGGTCGGGTTCTCCTTGGCCGCCTTGGTCCGCCGCGCGATCGGCATGTTGACGTGGATGCCGGCGCAGCCCGCGGGCGCCTGCTCGCCGATCCTGTTGGTGACGAAAGCCCCCCAGTCGCCGCCCTGCGCGACCCAGCGGGCGTAGCCGAGCCGGCGCATCAGTTCGCCCCAGGCCTCGGCGATCTTCTCAATCCCCCAGCCCGTCCGTGTCGGACGCGCCGAGAAGCCATAACCGGGCAGCGATGGCACCACGAGATGGAACGCGTCCTCGGCCTTGCCGCCATGCGCCACGGGATCGGTCAGCGGCCCGATCACGCGCTGGAACTCGATCACCGAACCCGGCCAGCCATGGGTCATGATCAGCGGTGTGGCATCGGGCTCGGGCGAGCGGACGTGGAGGAAGTGAATGTCGAGCCCGTCGATCTCGGTGACGAACTGGCCCAGCGCGTTGAGTCGCGCCTCGCAGGCGCGCCAGTCGTAGTGGTCGCGCCAATAGACAGTCAGTTCCTGGAGCACCGCCAGAGGCGTGCCCTGTGACCAGTCGTCGACGGTTTCCACCTCGGGCCAGCGCGTCATGTCGAGCCGGCGCTGGAGATTGTCGAGCTGGTCCTGCGGGATCGCGAGCGCGAACGGGCGTATCTGGGTCATGCCCCGGATCATGCCCGCCCACCGATCGCGATCAAGCCTCTGCGTCGTCCCGAGCTTGACCCGGGACGACGAAGGATCAGGCCAGCTTGGCTACGACCTGCGGCAGGTCGAGCGTGGTGACGAAGCCGGGCTTCGCCGCGCAGACGTAGGGGATGCAGTTGACCGGGCGGTGCGCGGTCAGGTTCGGGGTGAAGTTCGGATAGTCCTCGTCCGACACCGGATAGCCGATCGTGATGTCGAGCGGCGTGTCGCCCTCGACCAGGACATGCCAGCCTGACTTGCGGAAGTTCCACTCCTCGCCGTCAGTCGTGTCGACGTCGGACGAGATGTACCAGATCGCCTGGAACTCGATCAGCGGCTTGCCCTTGTGCATGCAGGAAACCACGGTCTTGGTCGCGGCGACGGTGCCCGCCTTGGCCGTGCCCGCGGGGATCACCACGTCGTTGCGCGCGATGCCCTGGGCCTGGCGCGCCTGGACGTCGTCGAACGGCATGCCCCAGGCTTCGGCGATCAGGTTCAGCGAGGGGCTGAACGAGTGGATCATATGGTGCATCATGCCTTCGTTGATCCGGCCCGCGGGCTCGCCGAAGCCCATCATCGGGCCGAACAGCATCTCGGGCGAATTGCGCGACGACGTATCGGCGAATTCGGTGATCGTCAGCTTGTCGACGCGGCGCGCGATCGAGGTCAGCACGATCGGCACGGCCTCGCTGATGAAGCCGGGGCTCGAGCCCGTGGCGTGGATCGAGGTACCGCCCTGCTGGCAGGCCGCTTCGATCGCCGTGCGATCGGCCTCGGAAAGCCCGGCCGGGTTCTGGTATTCCATGCGCGTCGAAACGATGTTGATGCCCGCGGCAAGGATGCGGCAGACCTCTTCGACGCGGTTGACGTGCGGCATGTAGAGCACGCAGTCGGGCTTGAGCGCGATCACGTCGTCGAGCGAATTGGTCGCCTTCACACCCACCGGATCGATGCCGCAGAGCGTGCCCGCATCCTGGCCGACCTTGTCGGGATTGCTCACCCATACGCCGACGAGCTCCATGTCGGGGTGCTCGATCACGCGCTGCATCGCGCGGCTGCCGACGTTGCCTGTCGCCCACTGCACGACACGATAAGGGCGCGACCAATCGGCGCGCATGGTCTGGTCCGTCATCGAAAACTCTCCCGTTTCTCCGCGCCCACTTTGCCCAAACGGGAATGCTGTGCAAGTGTTCAGACATTTCGTCGCAAGGAAACTTGCGGCGGCGCCCTCCTCCGCTAAAGCTCCGCCGCGTGAGCGCCAGCATGAACCGTACCCTGATCACGCTGGGCCTCATCCTCTCGGCCTTCATGAGCGCGATGGACACGACCGTCGCCAATATCGCGCTGCCGCACATCCAGGGCTCGATCTCAGCCTCGCCCGAGCAAATCACCTGGGTGATCACCTCCTATTTCATCGCCCAGGCGGTGACGATCCCCGTGAGTGGCTGGCTGGCTGCACGCTTCGGGCTCAAGCCGATGCTGCTGTTTTGCGTTTTCGGCTTCACCGTGACCTCGGTGATGTGCGGCATGGCGATGAACCTGCCCGAGCTGGTGCTGTTCCGCGCGCTCCAGGGCGTGGTCGCGGCGCCGCTGATGCCCGTGGCGCAATCGGTGCTGATCAACATCAACCCGCCCGAACGCCTCGGCCGCGCGACCGCGTTGTTCACCATGGCGGCGGTCGTCGCGCCGGCGATCGGCCCGGTGATCGGTGGCTGGCTGACCGACGAATGGTCGTGGCGCTGGTGCTTCTACATCAACCTGCCCGCCGGCATCCTGTCGATCGGGCTGCTCTACTGGTTCCTGCCGGCCTCGCCACCGGCACCGCGGCCGTTCGACGTGCTGGGTTTCGCCTCGCTGGGCATCGGCGTCTCGGCGCTGCAGCTGCTGCTCGACCGCGGCACGACGCTCGACTGGTTCGACTCGCGCGAGATCTGGATAGAGGCCGCCGTCGCCGCCTGCGCTTTCTGGATCTTCGCGATCCATTCGTTCACGGCCCGCGCGCCGCTGTTCCCGCGCGACCTGCTGCGCGACCGGAATTTCCAGACCAGCGCAATGTTCGGCATGTTCTTCTCGACCTTGACCTTCACCAGCTTCGCGCTGCTGCCGCTGATGATGCAGGGGGTGCTCGGCTATTCGGCGGTCCACGCCGGCATTCTCAGCGCCCCGCGCGGGATGCTGATGCTGGTCATCCTCCAGTTCATGGGCCGGCTCGATCAACTGGTCGACCGCAGAGTTCTGATCGCGATCGGCCTCTCGTTCTTCGTTGCCGCCTTCTACGAGATGTCGCGGTTCGACCTGTCGATGGATGGCAGCCGCATCGTCTGGGCGACGCTGCTTCAGGGCTTCGGCCAAGGCATCCTGTTCGTGCCGCTCTCGACCTTGGGCTTCCTGACGATCGCCCCGAGCCTGCGCGCCGATGCCGCGGCGGCGACCAGCTTCGTGCGCAATGTCGGCGGATCGATCAGCGTCGCGGTGTTCCAGGCGCTGACCGTGACCAACACGCAGACGATGCATGCCTCGCTCGCCGCGCATATCGGCCCCGAAGTGGCAGAGGGCGTCCTGCCCTCCATGCTATCACCCGAGACGACCGCCGGCGCCGTGGCGCTCAACGGCGAGATCGAACGGCAGGCGATGATGGTCGCCTATGTCAACGACTTCTGGCTTTTGACCATCATCGCGCTGCTGTCGATCCCGCTCGTCTTGATGATCCGCGCGCCGAAGAAGCTCGCGCAGGATACGGGACCGCTACCAATCGAGGCGCACTGACCTCAGCGCCAGCTGGCGCGGCGGATCAGGCTGACGACCAGCAGCAGGATCACCGCGCCGACCACCGAAAGCGCGATCGAGGTCACGGTGATGTTGCCGCTGAGGAACGAAGCGCCGCCGCCGAACAACCAGCCCGCGATCAGCGCGCCGACGATGCCGGCCGCCATGTCGAAGATCAGCCCGCCGCCACCGCCGACCAGTGCACTGGCCAGCCAGCCCACGAGAATGCCGACGAGAAGGACGATGAGAATGCCCATGATGTGTCTCCTTTGGCGAAAGAGACGCGCGCCGACGCGATAGGTTCCGCTTCGGGGGCGACCGCCCTTTACATCGGCCAACCCAGTCGCCATAGGCTTGGGGCAATGACGAACCGGCTTGGCCTTACCCTGCGACTTATCCGCCCTTGGGCGTGAGCTGATGCGTCGTATCTGCGGCGCTGGCGGCGCCCAAGGGGACCTGACCAGACCTTAAAGCCGCAAAAATTGCCAAGCGAGATACCGTCATGACCATGCTCAAAGACCCTTCGGTCAAGTACCGTCCGTTCCAGCCCATCAACCTGCCCGACCGCCAGTGGCCGAGCCGCACGATCACCCAGGCGCCGCGCTGGCTGTCCACCGACTTGCGCGACGGCAACCAGGCGCTGATCGACCCGATGGGGGCCGAGAAGAAGAACCGCTTCTTCGACCTGCTGGTGAAGGTCGGTCTCAAGGAGATCGAGGTCGGCTTCCCCGCCGCCGGCGCCACCGAATTCGATTTCATCCGTGGCCTGGTCGATTCGGGCCGCATTCCCGAGGACGTGCTGGTCCAGGTGCTGACCCAGTCGCGCGAGGATCTGATCAAGACCTCGTTCGAGAGCCTGGCCGGCGTCCACGCCGCGATCGTCCACCTCTACAACGCGGTCTCGCCGCTGTGGCGCCAGGTGGTGTTCGGGCTGGAAATGCCGCAGATCAAGGAGATCGCGGTCAACGGAGCCAAGGTCCTGCGCGACCAGGCTGCGCGCTTCCCGCAGACCAAGTGGCACTTCGAGTACAGCCCCGAGACCTTCTCGACCGCCGAGCTCGATTTCAGCCTCGAATGCTGCGAGGCGGTGATGGACGTGCTCCAGCCCACGCCCGAGCACCCGATCATCCTCAACCTGCCGGCGACGGTCGAGGCGGCGACGCCCAACATCTACGCCGACCAGATCGAGTACTTCTGCCGCAACCTGCCGAACCGTGAGAGCGCGGTGATCAGCCTGCACACGCACAACGATCGCGGCACCGGCGTCGCCGCGGCCGAGCTCGGCTTGATGGCCGGCGCCGATCGCGTCGAGGGCTGCCTGTTCGGCAACGGCGAGCGCACGGGCAACTGCTGCCTGGTGACCGTCGGGCTCAACCTCTACACGCAGGGCGTCGACCCCGGCCTTGACTTCTCGGATATCGACGAGGTCATCCAGACGGTCGAATACTGCAACCAGCTCAAGGTCGCCGAGCGCCATCCCTATGGCGGCGAACTGGTCTTCACCGCCTTCTCGGGCAGCCATCAGGATGCGATCAAGAAGGGCTTCGCCGCGCAGGAAACGCGCAACGACCAGCTCTGGGCCGTGCCCTATCTGCCGATCGATCCCGCCGACCTCGGCCGCTCCTACGAGGCGGTGATCCGCGTCAACTCGCAGTCGGGCAAGGGCGGCTTCGCCTGGGTGCTCGAGCAGGACCAGGGCCTCAAGCTGCCCAAGCGGATGCAAGCGCACTTCTCGAAGCACGTTCAGGAGCTCGCCGACGAGCTCGGCCGCGAGTTGCAGGCGGGCGACATCTGGGACGTGTTCCAGCGGACCTACAAGCAGGGCGGCGGCCGTTTCGAATTGCAGGACTACGAAGAGACCAAGGCAGCCGACGGCAGCCGCGTCTTCGCCGGCAAGATCGCCGTTGATGGCCAGGTCCAGTCGGTCTCCGGCCGCGGCAACGGCCTGCTCTCGTCGGTCGTCGCAACGATCGAGGACGCCTTCGGCGTGAAGCTCGAAATCCGCGACTATTCGGAACACGCAATGGGCAAGGGTTCGGACGCGCAGGCGGCCGCCTATGTCGAATGCCTGGCTGCCGACGGCCGCACGATCTGGGGTGTCGGCGTCGACGAGGACGTCGCCACGGCCGGCGTGCGTGCGGTGCTCAGCGCAGCCAACGCGGTATAGCTGCGCCTCTTAAATCCTCCCCATTTTTGCGTTAGCACAAATGGGGAGGTGGCACCCGCGCAGCGGGTGACGGAGGGGCATGCCACGCAAGCGGCAACAGCGTAACGTAGCGAAGGCGCGCAAGCTGCGCGAAGAACTGTCTCTGCCCGAAGTGCTGCTCTGGCGTCTGCTGCGTAAGGAACCGGAAGGGGTAAAGCTGCGGAGACAGCATCCGCTTGGTCCCTACGTGCTAGATTTCTACTGCGCTGAGCGAAAGATTGCCTTCGAAATCGACGGTTTCGCACACGATACGGGTGATAGGCCTTCGCGTGACGGGCGACGGGACCTCTGGCTCAGCGAGCAGGGTATCGAGGTCGTGCGCATACCGGCACTCGAAGTGCTACGGTCGGCAGAGGATATTGCTGAAGCCATCGTGCGATATTGTCAGCGCTGAAACCCCTCCACCACCGGCTTCGCCGGCGGTCCCCCTCCCCGTTTGTGCTTCGCAAAAACGGGGAGGATTTCGAGACGTCAGCCCTTCTTGGGCAGCACGATCTCGGCCAGGCCGGTGCACATGGTCACGCCCTTCTGACTCTTCATCAGGTGCTTGACCTGGATCAGGTGGCGGCCTTCCTCGTCGACCATCTTGTCGACGACTTCGGCGGTCTGGATCGTGACATCGCCCGACAGCGCCGGACCACGATAGTTGGCGGTCGAGTGGAACACCCAGCCATGCTCGCCGGCCCAGCCCGCGAGATAGTCGGTCACCCAGGCGCCCATCGAGGCGCCATAGCCATAGGCGCGCGGCATGCCGATCTTGCGGGCATATTTGGGGAACAGGTGGCCGCGCGAGGCACCGATATAGGCGCCGTCGGTCAGCTCGGGATTGATCCGCTCCATGATCGGATCGTTCTCGTGCCCGGCCATCTCCTTGGTGAAGCCGAAGTCCTCGAGATTGATCTCGCGGCGATCGAGCGTGCCCCAGACCGAGAACAGGTACGAGCGCCACTCGGTGGTGAAGCTGGCGACCGTGTGCGGACCGAATACGCGCTCGGGAAGCTGATCGCCGACGTTGACGTCGTCCCACCAGCGCTCGCCGTGGCCGAGGTCGTGCATCATCTGGATCCAGGTCATCTTGCGCTCTTCGAGCGCATCGAGTTCCTCGTCGGTCCAGTTGGGCTCTTCGAAATCGTCCTTGTTGACCGTCGCGCCGCCGGCGGCCGCCGAATAGCGCAGCGCGGTCGAGCGCTGCTTGGCGATCAGTTCGCCGTTCTGGTTGCGATAGAAGTTGTCGCCGCGCTGGAAGCAGGTCGGGCCGAATCCGGTGTTCTTGATCGTGTAGTCGAACGGGATGCGCTCGTTGCTGATCGTGTCGCCGCCGAACACGCGCGGGCCATAGTGCCAGAACTCGTCACCGGCGAAGAGCAGGTGCGATTCGGGAATCTTGCCCACGCAGGACGGGGCCGTGCCGTGGCCGTCGTCCATGACGATCGGGAACGACTGCGGCGCCACCAGCTTGCCCCACTGGCTTTCGGCGGCATAGGCGCGGTCGAAGTGCAGCAGGTTCGGATAGTGCATGGCCTGAACCCAACGGCGGATGTCGTTGTTGCCCAGCGGTTCGCGCAGCGGCGAGCTTTCGATCACCTTGCCGAGATACTGGTCGATGTCCGAGCAATCGAGCGTGGGTGCTTCGGTGGCCATGGGAGAAGTCCTTCTAGGTTCGAAATCCGCAATCGGAAGGAGCCGGAGCCCCGTGGCAATCCAGGGCGCTCCGCACGACCGCCCCGGATTGCTCCACTCCGCGTGCGATCGCGGAGCGGGAAAGGTGAGAGCTCAGCCCGGCTTCTTGGGCAGCACGACCTCGGCCGAGCCGGTCGCCATGATGACGCCCTTGTGGTTGGCCATCTTGTGCTTCACGTGCACGAGATGGCGGCCTTCCTCGTCGACCGACTTGTCGACGACTTCGGCGGTCTGCACCGTGAGGTCGCCGGTCAGCGCCGGGCCGCGGTAGTTTGAGATGGCGTGGATCACCCAGCCATGCTCGCCGGCCCAGCCCGCGAGATAGTCGATGCCCCAGGCCCCCATCGAGGCACCATAGCCGTAGCCGCGCGGCATGCCGATGCGGCGCGCCCAGCCCGGGAACAGGTGGCCGCGCGACGGGCCGTAATAGGCGCCGTCGGTCTGGAACGGATCGCTGATCATGTAGTCGGGATCGTTCTCCCAGATGCCCATCGCCGGATCGAAGCCAACCCCGGCGAGATCCTGCTTGCGCAGGTTCATCGTGCCCCAGTTGTTGACGTAGTAGGCGCGCCACTCGGTAGCGAAGCTGGCGATCGAGTGCGGGCCGAAGACCCGCTCGGGCAGCGCGTCGCCCACCTGCACGTCATCCCACCAGCGCTCCTTGTGGCCCAGGTCGCGCATCATGTTGCCCCAGGCGGCGCGGCGCTTGATGATGTCCTGCTCTTCCTCGTCGGTCCAGACGGTCTCCTCGAAGTCGTCGGTGTTGACCGTCTCGCTGCCCGCGTCCTTGTTGTAGCGGATCGCGGTGGAGCGCTGCTTGAGGATCAGCTCGCCGTCCTGGTTGGTGAAATTGTTGTCGCCGCGCTGGAAGCAGGTCGGGCCGGCGAACTTGGTTTCCTTGACCACGTAGTCGAAGGGAATGCGCTCGTTGGCGATGATGTCGCCGGGAACCACGCGCTTGCCGGTGAACCAGTGCTCGTCGCCGCCGAACAGCAGGTGCGAATCGGGGATGTTGCCGACGCAGGCCGGCGCGGCGCCGTGGCCGTCATCGGTGGCGATGCAGAAGGACTGCGGCGCGACGATCTTGCCCCAGCGGCTCGCGGCGGCGAAATCGGGATCATAGTGCAGCAGGTTCGGATAGTGCATCGCGTGAACCCAGCGACGAATGTCGTTGGTCGCGATCGGTTCGCGCAGCGACGAGGAGGCGACCGGTTTGCCGAGGTACTGGTCGATGTCCGAAGTGTCGAGCGTGGCCATGAATGTCTCTCCCGAATGTATACGACGACGCGCTCTTCAGCGAGAGTCACGATGATTCTCGCCTTCGGACAAGGCGGCGCGGAAGGCAACACCCTTGTTGATTAATCCATCGCCGCGCGACCGGACGGGCCGTGCAATACGCCAAGAGCGGTATTGGCCGTACTTCGCCAAGGCAATGATATGATCCCGGCACCGGCGGATGGAGATAGTCGATGAAGACCGACCCGATTGGATCGCAGACGCATGGATCGCAGATCCGGGCCGGCGACATCTCGCTCTCCCGCCGGGCGATCATGCGCGGCACCGGCGCTGCGGTCGCCCTGCCCCTGCTGGCCCAGGCCGCGCCGCTTCTCGCCCAGCGCAGCGCCGCACGCCCGGTGCCCGAGGATCCCGCGGCGATGATCGCCAGCCTGACCGACGGCGTCTACATCAACTCGAACGAGAGCCCGCTCGGCCCCTGCCCCGCTGCGCGTCAGGCCCTCGCCGGGATCGAGCGGCTCGGCGGACGCTACGGCATGGCCTTCGCCAACCGCCTCGCCGACGTCTTCGCGCGCCAGAACGGCCTCGCGCACGAGAACGTCGTCGTCCATCCCGGTTCCTACGCCCCGCTCTGCGCCGCCGGGCTTGCCTTCTCGAGCAAGGCTCGGCCGATCGCCTATTTCGAGCCGACCTTCGATTCCGGCTTCATGGGCGCGGGCGGCAAGCCCGTGACCCGCACGGTCACGCTTCCCCTAGGCGGCGATTTCCAGATGGACATGCGCAAGCTGCTTGCCGCCGCGCCCGATGCCGGGCTCTACTACGTTTGCAATCCTAACAATCCGACGGGCCTGGTCACCCCGCGCGAGCAGATCGAGTGGCTGCTGGCCAACAAGCCCGCGGGCTCGGTCGTGCTCGTCGACGAGGCCTATATCCACTACAGCGAGGCCCAGTCGTGCCTCGATCTCGTCGCCAAGGGCCAGGACGTTGTCGTGCTGCGGACCTTCTCGAAGATCTACGGTCTCGCCGGCCTGCGTGTGGGCGTCGTCGCCGCGCGCAAGGACCTGCTCGATCGGCTCGCCGACTATGGGATCAACGTCACGCCGATGCCCGCGGTCATCGCCGCCGAGGCCAGCCTGCTGACGCCGGACCTGGTGCCCGAACGCAAGGCCTACAACACCGCCGTGCGCAACGACCTGTTCGCTTGGCTGCATGCGCGCGGCACGCGCTACCTTCCTTCGCAGACCAGCTTCGTGATGATCGAGGTCGGCCGTCCGGGCGGCGAGATCGCCACCAAGCTTGCCGCGGATCGCGTGTTCATATCGGGTGCGCGCAAGCACATGGACAATTGGGTGCGCATCTCGATGGGCACACCGGCCGAGATGAAACTGTTCAAGGCAGCCTTCGCGAAAGCCCTCGCCTGACCTCATGCCCAACCTGTTTCCTGGCCTCTCGACAGGCCCGAATACTGCGCTTATGGCGGATTTAATCGCTCGATTAAAACGGATCCGCCATGTCCCTGCCCGCCCTGTTCGGTAAGCTCCGCCTGCCCGTCATCGCTTCGCCGATGTTCATCGTCTCGGGCCCCGAACTGGTGATCGCCCAGTGCCAGGCGGGCGTGCTCGGCAGCTTCCCGGCGCTCAACGCCCGGCCGGCGGCGCAGCTCGACGAATGGCTCGGCCAGATCACCGATGCCATCGGTGACGCGCCCTATGCGGTGAACCTGATCGTCCACAAGACCAACAACCGGCTCGAGGAAGACCTGGCGATCTGCGCCAAGTGGAAGGTGCCCGTGATCATCACCTCGCTCGGTGCGCGCGAGGACGTCAACGCAGCGGTCCATGGCTGGGGCGGCGTGGTCCTTCACGACGTGATCGACAACGCCTTCGCCAAAAAGGCGATCGAGAAGGGGGCCGACGGCCTGATCGCGGTCGCCGCCGGCGCCGGCGGCCATGCCGGCGCGCAATCGCCCTTCGCCCTGGTCCAGGAAATTCGCGAGTGGTTCGACGGGCCGCTGGTGCTGTCGGGTGCGATCGCCCACGGCCGCTCGATCCTCGCTGCCCAGGCCGCCGGTGCCGACCTCGCCTATATCGGCAGCCCCTGGATCGCCACGACCGAAGCCAATGCGCCCGATGGCTACAAGCAGGCGATCGTCGACGCCCAGGCCTCCGACATCGTCTACAGCAACCTCTTCACCGGCGTGCACGGCAACTACCTGCGCGCCTCGATCGTCGCGGCGGGGCTCGATCCCGACAACCTGCCCGAGAGCGACCCGACCAAGATGGACTTCGGCTCGGGTGGCACCACCGCGGCCAAGGCCTGGAAGGACATCTGGGGCTCGGGCCAGGGCGTCGGCGCGGTCAAGGTGGTCGAGAGCGTCGCGGCACGCGTCGACCGGCTCGAAACTGAATATCAGGACGCCAAGGCCGCGCTCGCCACACGGCTCGGCTGAAAGCTCGACACCCAGAGCATCTCGGCCATCGCGTCGAGTTCCGAGAAATCGCCGTTCGAGCCGAACGGATCGCGGCGATTGAGCGCAAAGGTCTTGCGCCCGCCCTGGAGGAGCCGTCGACGCAGCGCTCGCTGCACCAGGCCGAGCCGCATCAGCGCCTGTTCGTTCGCCCGTTCGAGCCCATGCCCACATCGTTCGCGTGACCAACTGGCCTCGATCGTTCCCACGCGCTCGATCACCATCCTGCTGTAGCGATGGTGCGGCCCGCGGTGGAGCGGCATGGCCATGCGCAGGACCGCGGCGTCGCAACAAGGCAGCAGCATGCCGTTGGCGCGAAAGTCGTCGAAGCCGACGCGCGCGGGGCCGATCGCCTCGAACATCCTTCCGAAACAGCGCTGCGACAGCAATTGGCGGGGCAGCAGGTGATGCCGCTGCAGTCCGGGATCGTGATCGGCGCTGCCGCTGCGATTGACGGCATCGAAACGCAGACGGCACCGAAGGGCCGGCTGCGCCTGGTTCACGCCGACCTCGTGACCCTGACGCGGCGGCCGTCCGCCGAAGGCTCGGCCAGCAGCAGCTCTCCATTTGCTCCGGTGAAGGTCTCGGCCTTCTGCAAGGGGCCATGCGACACCAGTCTGTCGATGATCCGTCCGGCGATCTTGAGCGTATCGGGTCCGGTTTCGCTGCCGCGCTGGTCGATGTGCAGTTCCTGGCCGATGAAGAAGTCGAGGCCGGCGCTCTGTACGCCGCCGTCCTTGTCCGGCAGCAGGGCGGTCAGGCCGAGCGCGGGGAACGGTCCGCCCGACAGCCAACTGAACATGAGGCGGGTGAAATACTTGGGATCCATCCAGGCGCCCGCGGGGTTCCAGCACACCGCGGTCACCGGCAGTTCCATTGCCAGGCCGGCGGCGAGCCGCGTCAAGGTGCGGACCACGGGCATCAGCGCGCCGCCGCTGGCGATGTGCGGGCCGGGAAGCAGTGCGATAGCTTCCAGTTCGGCGCTGCCGGGATCCTCGCTTAGGCCATAGGCATGACTGGCGATCGGCAGATGCGCGGCGGCACCGGGGGCGAGACCGCGAAGATCGAAGGTAAGGCCGCTGGCCAGGAGTTCGAGCCAGCCATGGTCGTCCGCCGGCCTATGGCTGATCCGCGCCATCTGACCGCCGGCAGCCGGGACTTCGAGCAGGGCCGCAATATCGCTGGCGGTCGGACGAGATCCCGCCGCGAAGAGCAATGAAATGCCGGCTTTGCCCTGCATTGCTTGACCTGCCCTCCGCCTGCTGCGCGCCCACGGCACGATCGATCCAGATCGGTTGTGACACCTTTTGCCGGGGCGCGTCGAGTCTTCGTGGCCCGGGATAGGATCATCCCGGATGCATAACCTAGAACAGTCCCAGGTCTAAACCTTCGGCCAGCGCCGCGCCGAGCTCGCGACACCGCGCGAGATCGTCCGGCGTGACGGTTTTCGGCGCGATGATTGCCTCGGGTGTCTGCGCGCCCAGATTGACGATCAACGACTCCGCGACGCGGCGCAGCCGCCAGCCCGTAACGATCCGATCGATCTGCGCTTCGGCCCCCTGTCCTGCCGAACCCGCGGCGATCGCGGTGGCATAGGCGCGGCCTTCGATCCGGCCCAGCAGCGGGTAGTAGGCCCGGTCGAACATCTCTTTCATCGCGCCCGAGAGACTGCCGAGGTTCTCGGGCGCGATGAAGAGATAGCCGGCTGCCGCCAGCAACCGCTCCGGGGTGGCCTCGTCCGCTGTCAGCAGCAGGCCGCGTTCGCCTGCCCCCTCGCCCGCAGCCCGCGCCATCGCCTCGGCCGCGCCGGTGCGGCTATGCCAGACTATCGCCAGCATGGACGCCGGCACAGCGCCTCAGCAGCCGCCCCCGCCGCCGAGCGCTCCGCCGAGCATGCCGCCGAGGCCGCCACGACGGCGGCAGTTCTGGCCGCCGGAACCCGAACTGCGGCCATCGTCCTCGGACTGTGCGCCCATGCCCGAGGGCATGCCGGGCATCTGCATCCAGCTCGTCATCGAACGATGGCGGATGCGCGCGGTCCATTCGAGGCGCCACGGGCCGGTCGCCGGACGCGGGGGATAGGAGAAGTTCTCCTCCGGTCCGAACCCGGTCAGAGTGCCCACGCGGAAATCGCCGGCATCGCGGATGACTTCGGCTGGAACGGTACAGGTTGTCGCGGTCGGCGCCAGCAAGGTCCGGTCGCGCACCAGCGGCGCGACCTGGCCGGGCGACAGCCAGTCGCTCAGGCCGCCGCCGAACTGGCGCGTGGCGCTGCTCGTCCACATGACCATGTCGCCCATCTCGCCATTGCCCGTCTGCTTGCCGCCGAACAGCCCGACCAGATAGCCTGTCGCGTCCGGAATACCGGTCCACCGCACCATCGAAGCACCGCTGGGCATCGAGCTGGTGTTGACGCGCAGCGCCGCCATGAAGTCCTTGGTCAGCGTGAAGTTCATCTCGGGCGCATAGTTGCTCGCCACGCGATGCGGCCCCGGCAGCGCCGTATCGGGCTTCACGTACTTGCCGTCCTCCGACGGCCAGCGCCCGAAGGTGCGACTGTTCTGCAGGTTCGGCCCCCAGTCGCGGATGATCGTCGAGGTCCACAACCCCGGCGGCACCTGGCCGGCCGCGAGACGAGCGAAGTCGATCACCACGGGCTGTCCCTTGGGCGCATGCTCGCCGCAGCCCCAATAGATCAGCAGGCGACCCTTGGGTTTCTGCGGCAATACGTCTTCGCCGCGTTCCTCGCGCGGTGTGGTCAGCGCGACCGACTTGCCGAGCTTGGCCGCGGCGGGTGGAAAGTGATCGGCCTTAGGCGCTCCCTTGGCCGACGCCTGGGAGGAGCCGAGGCGCAGGTAGAGTTCGTGCTGGACGTTGTTGCTGCGGCCGCCGCCGAACATCATGCTCATCGCCCCGCCCATACCGCCGGGCATGCCCGAGATCGTGCCGGCGCGCATGTCGTAGCGTGCCACCGGCCCACTTGCCGGGCCCGGCTGCGCGATCAGCGGAAGCGCCACCGCAGTTGCTCCCGCGGCGAACAGGCCGCCCCATACGACTCGTGAAACCATCCGCTGATCCTCCCTGTGAGACGTGCGATCATATCGCGTCTTACGCGCGAGAGAATTCCCATACTTGGTGATATTTCGCACGCGCCAGCCTTCCCGCCCGCCAGCGAATGGGTTAGCCCCGGGCATGGCTTCCCAACCCGCATCGCTGTTCGGAATCGAGACCTCGCTCGGCGGCAAGGCCTGGCGCTGGCGCGGTGGCAACATGGACATCGGCTCGGGCCTAGGCGGCTCGGCGGGTCTCGACGACATCGTCACCCAGCTTCTCCTGGCCCGCGGCGTGGCGCGCGACGACGTCGAGCGCCAGCGCGCGCCGACGATGCGCGCCTTCCTGCCCGATCCCTCGCAGTTCCGCGACATGGACGCCGCCGCCGAACGCATCGCCCAGGCCGTGCTCAGCGGCGAGACGATGACCATCTACGGCGACTACGACGTAGACGGCGCGACCAGCGCCGCGCTGTTCATCCGCCTGCTGCGCATGCTCGGCCGCGACGGGCGCTATTACATCCCCGATCGCCTGCTCGAAGGCTACGGCCCCTCGGGCGAGGCGCTGGTGCGCATCGCCGGCGAGGGATCGAGCCTGATCGTCACGGTCGATTGCGGCGCCATGGCGCACGAGGCGCTGGCCATGGCCCACGCCGCCGGAGCCGACGTGATCGTCGTCGATCACCACAAGTGCGCCGAGGAACTTCCGGTGGCGGCCGCGCTGGTCAATCCCAACCGGCTCGACGAGAGCGACACCGGCGTCGCCCACGGCCACCTCGCCGCGGTCGGCGTGGCCTTCCTCGTCGCCGTCGCCACCGTGCGGTCGCTGCGCCAGCGTGGCTATTTCAAGGATCGCGCAGAGCCCGATCTCTTCGCGCTGCTCGATCTCGTGGCGCTGGGCACCGTCGCCGACGTCGCCGCGCTTCACGGGCTCAACCGCGCGCTCGTGGCCCAGGGCCTCAAGGTCATGGCCAAGCGCGAGAACATCGGCATGGCCGCGCTGATCGACGCGAGCCGGCTCAACCGCCCGCCGAGCTGCAGCGACCTCGGCTTCGCGCTCGGTCCGCGAATCAACGCGGGGGGCCGCGTAGGCGAATCGACGCTCGGCGTGCGTCTACTGACCAGCGAGGACCCCGACGAGGCCGCCGACATCGCCGCCCAGCTCTCACGCCTCAACGAGGAACGCCGCGCGATCGAGGCCGAGGTGCAGGAAGCCGCTGAGATGCAGCTCGCTGCCCAGCACAACCGCGCGGTCCTCGTGCTCGCCGGCAAGGGGTGGCATCCAGGCGTGATCGGCATCGTCGCCGGACGAATCAAGGAAAAGACCGGCAAGCCGGCGCTGGTCATCGCGCTCGACGCCGACGAGGCCGGTCAGGGCAAGGGCTCCGGCCGTTCGATTCCCGGCGTCGATCTCGGCGCTGCGATCATCGCCGCGCGCGCCGAGGGCCTGCTGGTCGCCGGTGGCGGCCACGCCATGGCGGCAGGCCTGACGATCGCGCCCGACAAGCTCGACGCCCTCGCCGATTGGCTCGATGCCAGGCTCGGCAATGCGGTCACTTCGGCCATGCGATCGCAAGCCCTGCTGCTCGATCTCGCGGTGGCGCCGGGCGGGCTCACGCCCGAACTGGTCGGCACCCTCGAGAGCGCGGGGCCCTACGGCATGGGCTGGCCGGGACCGAGAGTCGCGGTCGGGCCCGTGCGCCTGCTCAAGGCCGATCTCGTCGGCAGTGCCCACGTCCGCCTGATCGCGCGCGGCGACGACGGCGCGAGTTTCAAGGCTATCGCCTTCCGCGCGGCCGAGAGCGAAATGGGCCAGGCGCTGCTCCATGCCGCCCAGGGCCGCAAGCTCTGGCTGGCCGGCCGCGCCAAGATCGACGACTGGGGCAGTCGCCCTGCCGCCGAGCTCCATCTCGACGACGCCGCCTGGGCCGATTGAGCCCGCTTTTGCCGAAACTATTTCACGCAAGTGAAACAAACTCGATAAGCGGGCTTGACCCCCGGGAAAGCCTTGCCTAAGTGCGCGGCCTGCCGTCGGCGCTAGCTGACATGGCCCCTTCGTCTAGCGGTTAGGACGCGGCCCTTTCACGGCTGAAACACGGGTTCGATTCCCGTAGGGGTCACCATCTTCCTGCTCTTCTTAGAGCAAGGCAGACAGGTGAGTGTCGGCATATGGCCCCTTCGTCTAGCGGTCAGGACGCGGCCCTCTCACGGCTGAAACACGGGTTCGATTCCCGTAGGGGTCACCATCTAGCGCCGATCGAGCCGCTAGACCGGGACGGGAAGCTCCCCGCCCTTCTCCACTTCGACGGGATCCACGGTAACCGCAGGTGCCTCGCTGCCGCCGCTGGTTTCGATCTTGCGTGCGAAGTCCGAAGCCAGCGAGCGCAACCGCTTGTACGCAAAGGCGCCGAGCGCGATCGCCACCACCGGCGGCGTCACAGTTAGGCCGAGCAACAGCTTGGCCTTGTCGGTCGCAGGCTTGTCACACGGCGCCTTGGTGACGGCACGAGGCATGGCGGCGTTGGGAATGCTGGACATCGGCTTCTCCTTCGCAGGTGCAACAAGGCAGGAGCGGCCGGGTTCCGCGCGCCCTGCCGATAAAGTCGGCCCAGCGACGAACTGCGCGATCTACCTGCCCGGCCGATAGTTGCGATTAACCATTCGCATGCCATCCCGCCGCCGTGGCCCTGGGGAAGGACTGGGTTGCTTTCTTCCACTGGAGATTGAAACCAAAATGCCTTTGATGAATTGGGACCAGAGCCTCGATATTGGGGTCGAGAAGATGAATGCAGAGCACCGCGACATCCTCGACGCGATGAACATCGTCTACGACGGCGCCAATGCCGGTCAGTCCGGCCCGGCGATGATGGCCAAGATCGCCCGCCTGGGCGACATCACCACCCGCCACTTCGCCGACGAGGAAGCCTACCTCGCCCGAATCGGCTACCCCGAACTCGAAATCCACAAGGGCATCCATAAGAAGCTGCTCGACGATTTCGCCGTCCATGCCCAGGCCATCGCCGCGGCCGGTGGCGTGCCGACCAGCGCTTTCTTCACTTTCCTGCGGCTTTGGCTGTCGGCACACATCAAGTGTATCGACCTCAAGTACGGCAACTACGCGAAATCCGCGCAGAAGGCCGCCTAAGCGTTCTTCAGGGTTTGGCTGGCGGCGTCGACCGCCAGCCTTCGGCCTCATGGTCGGTCGTCGGGAGACCGGCGTCTGACTGGTCGTCGGCATCGTTCGGTGCCGCGGCCAGATCGACCAGCGGCGCCTCATCGGTGCTCAGGCGCGTCTGGCGCGGCGGATAGTCCTTGGTACGGTTCGTGGTCATGGCGACCTCCTCGACACCGCAACCAGCAGGCCGCGCCCTTGGTTCCGGCCACTCGATCCGCCGCCTTGACGCCTCGATGCGGCGCAGAGCTATTGTCTATCAAATTAGTTGAATTATATTGTCCCTCAGTCGGGACGTATTCCGAGTCGACCGGCCAGCGCATTCCTTCACGGAGTCACGACCATGGCCTATTTCGAAAATTCGCGGGAAAGCAACGATCAGGAACCCCTGATCCTCCTCATTCCCGGCCTCAACGATAGCGGCCCCGATCACTGGCAGAGCCGCTGGGCACGCAAGTACGACAATGCCGAGCGTGTCGAGCTTGGCATGTGGGACGATCCGCATCGCAACACCTGGGTCAACAAGCTCAATCTCGCGATCCATCACGCGGAGCGGCCCGTGATCCTGGTGGCGCACAGCCTCGGCTGCATCACCGTCGCCTGGTGGGCCGAGTACGAGCAGCCCGGCGCCGACAGCGGCGTGATCGGCGCCCTGCTCGTCGCACCGCCCGATGTCGACCGCCCGGGGCTCGATCCGCGTCTCGCGCGCTTCTCGGCCTGCCCACGCACCGAACTGCCCTTCCCCAGCGTCGTGGTCGCCAGCCAGGACGATTCCTACTGCACGCAGCGCAGCGCCATATCGCTGGCGCGCGATTGGGGCAGCCGCTTCGCCGATGCCGGCGCCGTCGGCCACATCAACGCCAACAGCGATCTGGGCGACTGGCCGCTCGGCGAGCGCCTACTTTCGCAGCTGCTGCACGGCCACGGCCCGCTCCCGCGCGAGATTCCGTTGCGCGGGCTCGGTACGCCGCAGTCCGAATATGCGAGCCGACATTGAATTCCGGTTCGGCGGGCCGGTGTGACCACTAGCCCGCCGACCGCATGCTGCGGCGCAAAACCAACAGTCCACAATTGTCACATTAAAGACCAAAAACCGACGCGGTAGAGTCTCGATCGACACCTAGGCGCGCCCCCAGAACCAAACTCAGGGGGCTACCAATGTTCACGATCGACCGCGCCGTTCGGCGCACCATGCTGCTGTGCAGCGTCGCCACGCTTCTGCCGCTCGCCAGCGCACATGCCGAAGAGGTCGCGGCCGAAGCCGATGCCGGCGAGATCATCGTCACCGGCACCCGCCCGATCGCCGAATCCGAAGCGGCCGCGCTCGAGGTTCAAAAGAAATCGGATTCGCTCGTCGCCGTCGCAGCCTCGGACGCGGTCGGTCGCCTGCCCGACCAGAACATCGCCCAGGCCACGAGCCGCCTGCCCGGCGTCAGCGTCGAGCGCGACCAGGGTCAGGCCCGCTACATCAACCTGCGCGGCGCGCCGAAGACCTGGACCACGCTGTCGTTCGACGGGATCAACGTCGTCAGCCCCGAAGGTCGCGATGCCCGCTTCGACTCGATCCCCTCGGCGATCGCCGGCAAGATCATCGTGTCCAAGGCGGTAACGCCCGACATGCCGGGCGAGACGGTCGCGGGTAACGTCAACGTCGTCACCCGTTCGGCCTTCGACTACGACGGCTTCCACATCGCCGGCAAGGCCGGCATGGGCTTCGCCGAGCTCGGCAACCGCAAGGAATACGAAGGTTCGGTGGTCCTTTCGAACCGTTTCAATGTCGGCTCCGGCGAACTCGGCGTGCTGCTCTCGGGCAGCTACTACGAGCGCAACATGATCACCGACAACTTCGAGACCGACTACGAACGCGTCCCGAACGACCAGCGTCCCGGCGCGGCAACCCGCTTCTGGGCGCACGAGGCCGAGAACAAGCTCTACCGCCTGACCCGCAAGAACTGGTCGGTCTCCGGCCGCCTCGACTACAAGCCCGACGCCGACAACACGATCTCGCTGCGCTCGGTCTACACGATCTTCACCGACGACGAGGCGCGCGACAACTATCGCTTCGACCTCGACGACCGCGAGGGCGATCTCGTCGCCAACACCGCCGCCTGCACGCCGACGCCGACCGCCACTCCTACCACTTCGGGCTATGGCGACGTCTGCATCGGCAACACCCCGCAGAAGGGCACGGTCTACGGCGTCGACATCCGCCAGCGCTCGACCCTGCGCGCCTTCCGCCAGTCGGTCTTCACCAACACCCTCGCCGGCGACCACGCTTTCGGCGATGGCTGGACGGTTTCCTGGGTCGGCAACTACACCGAATCCAAGGACGATCGATCGGTCGTCGGCGAAGCGACCTGGGACAGCCCCTCGACGCGCAACCTGCGCCCGACGATCGCTTACGACTTCTCCGATCCGAACCTCTCGCGCCTGCAGCTGTTCCGCACGATCCAGCTTGCTTCGCCGACGCGCTTCCAGGCCGGTGACGCCGTCACCGCGATCGACACCTTCAGCAAGCCGCTGTCGGGCTTCACCGTGCTCGACGCGGTCGACACGACCAAGGCCTATACCGCCAAGCTGGTCGTCGGCCGCGACACGAGCTTCCTTGGCGGCGACGCCACGTTCAAGCTGGGCTTCCAGTTCGACCAGCGCACCAAGGTGGCCGACGAGAACCAGATCACCTTGAACGCCACTCAGGCCGCGACGGTCCTGCCGACCGACTACAACCAGTTCTCGCTCGATCAGGCCTTCCTCGGCAAGATTCCGATGGGCTACACCTTCCGCTATTTCGACACCGACAAGATGCGCGCGGCGAGCGCGGCTGCCCGTGCCGCCTTCCCGCAGCTGCTCCTGCCGAACACCGCGAACAACTACGACGTCCGCGAGCAGGTCTATGCGGCCTTCCTCATGGGCACGGTCCGCTACGACTGGGGTTCGGTGATCGGCGGTGCGCGCGTCGAGCACATCAAGAACCGCGGCATCGCCGTGGGTACCGTCGGCACGACCACGGGTCTGGTGACCGCCGAGGCCGAGCAGACGCTCGTCTTCCCGAGCCTACACATCAACTACAACGTCGACGACACGAAGAAATTCCGCCTGTCGTTCAACTCGGGCGCCGCGCGCGCCGACTATGACCAGCTGCGTCCCAACGTCGTGGTCAACGACACCAACGAGACGATCTCGGGCGGCAACCCCGCCGTGAAGCCCGAGCGCGCCTATGGCGTCGATGCCTACTTCGAATGGTACATGCGTCCGCAGGGCTACCTGATGATCGGCGCGTTCTACAAGGAGGTGAAGGACGTCCTCTACACGACCGCCCGCACCTTCGGTTCGAGCGCGCTGAACAGCGGCGGCGTCGATCGCTCGGGCTACACCTTCTCGGGCATCACCAACGGCGGTGACGGCCGCATCTACGGCATGGAAGCCGCGGCCCAGCTGCAGCTCGAGCCCTGGACTGACAGCCTCGGCCTGCCCGACTTCATGGGCGGCTTCGGTATCTCGGCGAACCTGACGCTCAACAACAGCCGCGTCACCAAGCCCGCCACCGGCACGATCCCGGCGCGCAAGGTCCGCCTGCCGGGCACCTCGGACTTCGTCTACAACCTCGGCGCCTATTACGAGAAGTACGGCCTGTCGCTGCGCCTGCAGTACCAGAACCGCGGCAAGTGGCTCGACACCGTCGCCGACACCCTGGCCGACGCCGGCGACACCTACTGGGATTCGGACGACGAGCTCGACTTCTCGGCACGCTATGCGATCACCAAGAACTTCGAGATCTACTTCGACGCCTCGAACCTGCTCAACCACCCGGGCCGCCGCTTCTCCGATCCGGGCAACCTGCTGACCGCGACCGGCACGCCTTCGCCGAGCACCACCGGCCAGACGATCGAGTGGGAACGCTTCGGCCGCCGCTACACCGGCGGTATCCGGTTCAACTTCTGATGCGGACTAAGGCAATCCTGCTCGGGGCGCTGGCCTGCTCGGCCTGCGCCACGACCGCGACCACCCCGCCGGTAGCCTCGCTGCCGGCGGCGGAGGTCACCGCCAAGGCCGAGACCGCGCCGGTTGGCACGGCCGCGGCCGATGCGGCCGACGACCCGGCGATCTGGCGCAATCCGGCCGATCCGGCGAAGAGCCTGATCGTCGCGACCGACAAGCGCGCGGGTCTTCACGTCTACGGTCTCGGCGGGCCCTCGCGCTTCTTCGAACCCGATGGCCGGCTCAACAACGTCGACCTGGTCGACCTGGGGCCGCGCGGCGTCATCGTCGTCGCCAGCGACCGCAACGACGTCACGGCGGCCAAGCTGCGGCTCTATCGGCTCGACACCGAAGCGGCCAAGCTGATCCCGCTCGGCGCGGTCGAAGGCGGCCGCGGCGAGGCCTACGGCGTCTGTCTCTGGGCCCACGGCGATGCGCTGCACGCCTTCTCGGTCCTCAAGGACGGCACGATCGAGGAATTCCGTCTCGAACTCGACGGTACCCCGCGCTCGGTGCCCGTGGCGACGCGCAAGGTCGCGACCCAGACCGAAGGCTGCGTCACCGATCCGCGCGACGGCACGCTCTATGTCGGCGAGGAAGACGTTGGCGTGTGGCGCTATGTCGCGGGTCAGACCCAGGGCAGCCTCGTGGCCAAGGCCGACGGCAAGCAGCTGGTCATGGACACCGAAGGCCTCGCGCTGATCACCGAGGGCGACAAGGGCGGCTTTCTCGTCGCCTCGAGCCAGGGCGACAACGCCTATGCGGTCTATCGCCTGCCGGGCATGGAGCCCGCCGGCCGCTTCCGCGTGGCCGCGGGCCAGTTCGGCGCGACCTCGGAGACCGACGGCATCGCGCTGATGGGTGGGAGCTTCGGCGCCGACTATCCTGCGGGGCTGTTCGTCGCCCAGGACGGCGACAACGCACCCCATGCGCAGAACTTCAAGCTGGTGTCCTGGGCCGACGTGCTCAAGGCGCTGGGGCTCTAGGCAATAAAAATCCTCCCCGGCAACGGGGAGGTGGCAGCCGCGTAGCGGCTGACGGAGGGGGATTTCCGGCCAGCGCCGTGCGCGCCGAGAGCCCCCTCCACCATCCTGCGGATGGTCCCCCTCCCCGTTCCCGGGGAGGAGTTATCCAATCAGACGATCTCGCCGATCTCGGTACCCACGTCGTAGGTCTCGCCCGAGGCGGCCTTGTGGACGAGCGTGCCCGAGGCCGGAGCCTCGATGTCGCGCGCGGTCTTGTTGGTCTCGAGCACGTAGATCACGTCGCCTTCCTTCACGGTCGCGCCGTCTTCCACTTTCCACTCGGCCAGCGTGCCTTCGCTCATCGACATTTCGAGCTTGGGCAGGGTCAGGGTCGTTGCCATCGGTTTACCTTCTGTAGAACGATTGATTGTTGATCAGGACTTCACCGCAGCGCGGATGCGCGCAGCGATCGAGGGCGGCGTCGGGACCTGGCTGAACTCGATCGCGTTCGAATAGGCCATCGGCGCATAATCGGCGCCGAAGCGCATCGCGGGCGCCTTGAGCTTGCCCCACAGCTCCTCGTTGATCGTCGAGCAGATCTCGGCACCCAGGCCGCAGAACTCGACGGCGGCGTGGACGACCAGCGCGCGGCCGGTCTTCTTCACCGAGTCGAGCACGCGGTGATAGTCGATCGGCACCAGCGAGCGCAGGTCGATCACTTCCACGTCGATCCCGTCCTTGGCCACTTCTTCCGCCGCCGCGAGGCAGTGGTTGAGCATGTAGCCATAGGAGATAAGCGTCAGGTCCTTGCCCGGGCGGCGCACCTTGGCGACGCCGAGCGGGATCTTGTACTCGCCCTTCGGCACGTCGCCCTTGAGCGTGTAGAGCAGCATCATCGATTCCAGCATGACGACCGGATCGGGATCGTCGATCGCCGAGAGCAGCATGCCCTTGGCGTCCACCGGGTTCGACGGATAGGCCACCTTGATGCCCGGAGTGTGCGTGAGCCAGGCTTCGAGGCTCTGCGAGTGCTGCGCGCCGAAGCCGCCCATGCCGCCGCCGAGCTGCATGCGGATGGTCAACGGCGCATGCGTCGCCGAACCCGACATGTAGCGCTGCTTGGCGGCGTGGTTGGCGATCTGGTCGAGGCAGACGCCGAGGAAGTCGACGAACATGATCTCGGCGATCGGCTTCATGCCGGCAATCGACGAACCGATGGCGGCGCCGATGATCGCGGTCTCGGCGATCGGGGTCGGACGCACGCGGCGGTCACCGAACTCGGTCTGCAGGCCCTTGTTGGTGCCGAACACGCCGCCCTGCGGGTCGCCCACGTCCTCGCCGAGGATGAAAACTTCCTTGTTGTTGGTCATGGCGATGTGCTGCGCATCGCGCACGGCGATGGCCATCGAGATCGACTCGGTATCGCCCGAAAGCTCGCCCTCGGCCTCGCGGACCGGGAAGTGGCCGCGCTGCGGCACGCTGTCCGGATCGGCGAAGACGTCGACGATCGTCTCGCTCGGCGGGGTCGGCTTGCTTTCGAGCGCGCGGGCGATCGCATCCTCGACCTCGGCCTTGGCGGCGGCTTCGAGTGCGGTCAGCTCTTCCTCGGTCGAAATGCCGGCTTCGAGCAGCAGGGCACGGGTCTTTTCGAGCGGCGCGCGCTCCTTGCCCGCGGCCAGCTCTTCCTTGGTGGCGTTGTAGTTGTCGCCGACGCCGGCGTGCGGCCCGATGCGGTAGGTGATCGCCTCGACGAAGACCGGGCCCTTGCCGGCGCGGACGTGGTCGACGACTTCCTTCATGCCCTTGTAGAAGGCGGCGGGATCGTTGCCGTCGAGCTGGACGCCCTTGAAGCCGAGCGCTTCGGCGCGGCCGAAGAAGTTCGGGCTGTTGGTGTAGGTGGGGATGCGCGTGTATTCGCCCCACTGGTTGTTCTGGCACATGAAGATGACCGGCAGCTGCCAGGCACCAGCGAGGTTCATCGCCTCGTGCACCGCGCCGATCGAGGTCGCGCCGTCACCGAAGTTCACGATCGTCACGCGGTCCTCGCCGCGCTCCTTGGCCGAGATGGCCAGGCCGTTGGCGATCGGTGCGCCGGCGCCGACGATGGCGGTGGTGACCATCGAACCCGACTTGGGGTCCGAGATGTGCGGCGAGCCGCCCTTGCCCTTGTTGACGCCGTCCTCACGGCCCAGCGCCTCGGCGAACATGCCGTAAAGGTCGACGCCCTTGGCGACCTGGTCATGGATACCGCGATAGGTGGTGACCATGTAGTCGCGCTCGGTGGTGAGCTGCGAGATCGTCGCCGGAATGCATTCCTGACCGGTCATCGGCCAGTAGGTGAACATGAACTTGCCCGCCGAAAGCCCAGCCTGGATCGCCTTGTCGACGGCGCGGATGCGCGCCATCTGACCGTAGATCGCCTTGAGGACTTCGGGCTCGATACCAAGATTTCCCTGCGACATGATTTCTGACTCTCCCGAGTTGATTCCCCTGGCCATAAGCATGGTTGCAATGGTGCGCACAATCGAAACTTGCGTCCGAACGTCGCGCAAATCCATAGATTGGACCAAACCGCGCCAGCGATGACAGTCGCATGGCAACCAGGATCATGGAGAAGCGATCAAGTGCCCGACAAGCTCGAAGGACAAGTGGCGGTCATCACCGGCGGCGGCCGCGGCATCGGCCAGGCTATCGCCGTGGCTCTCGCCGGCGAAGGCGCGACGGTGGTGGTCTCCTCACGCAACAAGGCCGAGCTCGACTGGACCGTGGCCGAAGCCAAAGGGCTCGGCGTCGATGCCCTCGCGGTCGTCGCCGACGCCAGCGACCGGCTGCAGGCGCATCGACCGGTCGAAGAAGCGCTCGCCCAGTTCGGCCGTGTCGATATCGTCGTGCCCAACGTCGGCGGCGTCGCGGGCATGCACAGCAGCCTCGAAGGCGGCAACGATGGTTTCGAGGCGACCTTGTTGCTCAACCTGACCGCGGCCTGGTGGACGATCCAGTCGGCCATGCCGGCGATGCGCAGCCAGCGCTATGGCCGCATCGTCACGATCGGCTCGACCGAGGCGCTGCGCGCCAACGACGGCGGGCCGCCGGGCTATGTCGCCGCCAAGCACGGCCTCGTCGGCCTGACCAAGCAGCTCGCGCAGGACTGCGGGCCTCTCGGCATCACCGCCAATTGCATCTGCCCGGGCTGGACCAACACGCGGATGGTCGATTTCAAGAAGACCGCCGAGCACATGGGGATCACCGAGGCCGAGGCGCGCGCCTATGCCACCGATCGCGCCGCGCTGGGCTGCATCATGGATCCCGAGGACATCGCCGCCATGGCGCTGATGCTCGTCTCGCCCGAAGGCGCGCGGATCACCGGCCAGGCGATCTCGGTCGACGGCGGCTACCGCCTCTAGAAATATTTAGGCTTGGCCAGGGTCGGATCGACGGAGCCGGGAAACCGCGTCGACCAGCGCGCAAAGGCTTCGTCGCCGACGAAGGGATTGGCCTCGCGTTCGTGACCGAAGGTCGAGGTATCGCCATGCCCCGGCACGAAAGCCACGTCGTCGCCCAGCGGAAACAGGCGATTGCGGATCGAATCGATCAGGGTGGGCAGGTCGCCATCGGGATGCTCCCAGGCGCCGATCGTGTGGCGGAACAGGATGTCGCCGACGAAGGCCTGTCGCGCGGATCGGCTGAAATAGGCAACGTGGCCCTTGCTGTGCCCTGGGCAGTGCAGGACTTCGAGTTCCTCCTCGCCGAAGCGCACGCGATCGCCATGATCGAGCCAGCGTAGCGGCTCGTAGCTGCGCACCTTGCCGCGTGGCTGCGCCGCCTGGCGTTCGAGCTGGGCGACGACCTCCTCATTCGCGGCCCGCGCCCGCGCCATTTCGGCAAAGAAGGCGCCCTGCCCTTCGAGCCGCGCCACGAGCGGGGCATCGCCCATGTGCGGCCCCTCGATCCGCGCGCCGGTCATCTCGGCAAACTGGGCTGCACCGCCGCAGTGATCGAAATGCCCATGGGTCACCAGCGCGACTTCGGGTTCGAGATCGAGCATGTCGATGAAGTTGAGGATCTCGCTGATGTCGCCGCCGGGATCGATCACCGCCGCGCGCCGGGTCTTCTCGCACCACAGGATCGAGCAGTTCTGCTGGAAGCGCGTCACGGGGAGGATTTCGAACTCCATGGCCCATCCTAGACCCGTCCCCGGAGCCAGGGAAAGTCGGAACCAACGGGGAAGAGGCGGTTTCCTTTCGCAAGGGCGCGGACCGGAGAGATGCAATGCCGATGATCGAAGCCCGCGACGGGACCCGCCTCTACGCCAAGTCCTGGGGCGAAGGCCCACCGGTGGTCCTGATCCATGGCTGGCCGCTGTCGGCCGATAGCTGGGATCCCGTGACGCATCACCTCGCCGAGAACGGGTTTCAGGCGATTGCCTACGACCGCCGCGGTTTCGGCCGTTCAGACCAGCCTTCGGACGGCTACGACTACGATACCTTCGCCGATGATCTCGCCGCGGTGATCGGCCAGGTCGCGGGCGGCGAGAAGGTCGCGCTCGTCGGTTTCTCGATGGGGGGCGGCGAGGTCGCGCGGTTCCTTTCGCGCCACGGTGCGCAAGGCGTGGCCCGTGTCGCACTGGTCAGTTCGGTGGTGCCCTACATGGCCGAGAACGAAAACAATCCCGATGGCGTGCCCGAACGCGTCTTCGCCGAGATGACCGAGGGCATGCTCGCAGATCGCGCGCACTTCTTCCGCGGCTTCTTCAAGGACTTCTACGGCGTTGGCTGGCTCGATCGCGCCGTCAGCGAAGAGGTGCTCGACCTGTCGTGGCAGACCGCGATGCAGGCGGGGCTTCACCCGACGCTCGCCGCCGCGCGCGCTTTCGCGACCACCGACTTCCGCCCCGACCTCGCCGCCTTCACCGTCCCGACGCTGGTGATCCACGGCACGGCCGACAAGACCGTGCCGATCGAAGCGACCGCGCGCGAGGTGGCGCGCCGCGTGCCGCATGCCGAACTGATCGAATACGAGGGCGAAGCGCACGGCGTCTTCGCGACCCAGCAGGAGCGGCTCAAGCGCGACCTGCTCGATTTCCTCGAAGGTCGCGCACCCGAGGATCGGCAGGAGGTGCTCGATGCGATCACCGAGCAGGCGATCGTGATCGAGCGGATCTAGCGGCAGACGCCGAAACCGTGCCGCGCCGCCTGGTCGAGATGCAGGTGGTCGCGGTGCGCGGCGTTGTATTCGGGCGATAGCGTGGTCGCGAAGACCTTACAGGCACCGTTGCGCACGGCCCGCAGGAAATCCGCCTCGGGCACCGGCCGCGACCAGTCGCGCAGCACCGAGACGCGGCGGCCGTCGGCCAGCACGAACCCGGCCACGTCGATGGCATTGCCCGTGGCGTGCTGGCTCCAGGCGCCTTTCGCGCCGCCGCCGATACGCCGGCAATTGCTGGTGCCCAGGTGCTCGATCGCCACGACCCGCGTGCGGAGAAGATCGCGCGCGGCGGGCTGAACCGAGTGCCGCAGCCACAGCGCCAGCGCGGCATTGACCGCGCAACTCGCCTGCGCGCCGGCGGGGCGTAGCACCAGGCCGCTCCTCATATCGGGCAACGCCGTGACGCGATCCGCGCGGCGGCAAGCGCCCTCGCCCACGGGCGGCAGCGCGGTGAAGGCAATCCCGCTGCGCGTCAGGAAGGCACGGCATTCGGCCGGCTCGTCGCGCAGATGGGCGAGCTTGCTCGCGGTCGCCCAGCCCACCCGATCGGACAGGCGCAGCGGCGCCCAGGGATTGTGCTCGGGATGCGCGACCAGCCACCGCCACCCCGCGATGGCGAGCGCGGCGGTGACGATCAGCGCGATCGCCCAGCGATCGGGATTGAAGCGAGATCGCGATGCCATAGCCTCTCCCAACGCGGGAGAGCGCCGCAGGTTCAGTCGATCGGCGCACCCGGCAACGGTGGCACCGGCTGCGGCGGCACGTCGGCATCGTCCTCATGCACCTCGACGATGCCGAGCCCGACGTGGCTGCGCGAGCGGCTGTAGCCGAAGTAGACCACGAAGCCGATCACCGCCCAGATCGCGAAGAGGATGATGCTCTTGTGATCGAGCATCGCGAACAGGTAGATGCAGCCCGCGATCGAGATCGGCGCCGTGATCCAGACCGCCGGCGTGCGGAACGGGCGATGGCGCGTGGGATCGGTCTTGCGGATCACCATCACCGCGATCGACACCGCCGCGAAGGCGAAGAGCGTCCCCGAGTTCGAGATGTTGGCGAGCTGCCCCACCGGAAAGAAGGCCGCGAACAGCGCGACCGCGACGCCGGTGATGATCGTGATGACGTGCGGCGTGTTGTACTTGGGATGGATCTTCGAGAACGAGGCGGGCAGCAGGCCATCGCGGCTCATGACGAAGAAGATGCGCGTCTGGCCGAACATCATCATCAGAATGACCGACGGCAGCGCGAGCCCGGCGGCGAGGCCGAGCAGGTTGCCGATCTGCGGCCAACCGATCTCGCGCAGGGTGAAGGCCAGCGCTTCCTTCGAGCAGACCACGTCCTTCAGACCTTCGGCCGCGCGGGCGGCGCATTGGGCGGCGAGTTCGCGGCTGCCCGGCTCGAGCGCGAGGCCGGCGACATCGCGCACGGGCTGGCTGGAGAGCCCGGGGGCGCCGATCACGCCCGCCGCGACCAACAGGTAGAAGACCGTGCAGACGGTCAGCGAACCGATCAGGCCGATCGGCATGTTGCGCTGCGGGTTCTTGGTTTCCTCGGCCGCGGTGGAGACCGCATCGAAGCCGACGTAGGCGAAGAAAATCGAAGCCGCGGCCATGCCGATGCCGACGAAGCCGGTCGGCGCGAAGGGCGAGAACTGCTCCGAATTCATCACCGGCAGGGCGAGGACGATGAACAGCGTCAGGGCGGTGACCTTGATCACCACCAGCACGGCGTTGACCGTGGCGCTCTCGCGCGTGCCAATGACCAGCAGCCAGGTGACCAAGCCGGCGATGAACATGGCCGGCAGGTTGATCGCGCCGCCGTCGAACGGCCCCGCTACCAGGGTATCGGGTATGTCTACCGCGAAGGCATGCTCGATCAGGCCCACGACGTAGCCCGACCAGCCCACCGACACCGCGCCGGCGGCGACGGCATATTCGAGGATCAGCGCCCAACCGACCATCCAGGCGATCAGTTCGCCCATCACCGCATAGCTGTAGGTGTAGGCGGAGCCCGAGACGGGGACCATCGACGACATCTCGGCATAGCAGAGCGCCGCGAAGGCACAGACCAGACCGGCGATGATGAAGCTGACCATCATGCCGGGGCCGGCCTTCTGCGCGGCCTCGGCGGTCAGCACGAAAATGCCCGTGCCGATCACCGCGCCGATGCCGAGCATGGTCAACTGGAAGGCGCCGAGCGAGCGGTGCAGGGATTTCTTTTCAGCCGTGGCCAGAATGGCATCAAGCGGCTTCACGCGACCGAACATGCAGGGGACCCTCACCGAAATCAGCGGATTGGGCGGGAAAGCTACAGTGTGGTGACGTATTGGCAAGGCCCCCGTGCACGGCCTTCCCCAGCCTTGTATCCGGGGCTAGAAGACCGGCATGTCCACGACCTTCCAGCTCGACACCGCGACCTCTCGCGCCAATCCCACGCCCGCGCCGATGAAGCGCCTGACCGTGCCGCAGATCCAGCGGCGCAAGTTCGAAGGCCGTACCGAGAACCCGCTGGTCATGCTGACCGCCTATACCGCGCGGCAGGCGCAGCTGCTCGACCCGCACTGCGACCTGCTGCTCGTCGGGGATTCGCTGGGCCAGGTGATCTATGGCCTGCCCTCGACCCTGTCGGTCACGCTCGACATGATGATCGCGCATGGCGCGGCCGTCGTCCGCGGCTCCTATCACAGCGTCGTGATCGTCGACATGCCGTTCGGCACCTATGAAGCCAGCCCGCAGCAGGCCTTCGCCGCCGCGAGCCGGATCATGGCCGAGACCGGCTGCGCCGGGGTCAAGCTCGAAGGTGGCCAGGCCATGGCCGAGACGATCGCCTTCCTCACCGCGCGCGGCATTCCGGTCATGGCCCACGTCGGCCTGACCCCGCAGGCGGTCAATGCGCTGGGCGGCTATGGCGCGCGCGGCAAGAGCCAGCAGGAGCACGAGAAGATCGTCGCCGACGGCGTCGCCGTGGCCAATGCGGGTGCTTTCGCCATCGTCGTCGAAGGCGTGCTCGAGCCGATCGCGATCGCGCTGACCAAGACCGTGGAAGTGCCGACGATCGGTATCGGCGCCTCGGCGCAGTGCGACGGGCAGGTGCTCGTCACCGAAGACATGCTCGGCATGTTCGAGCGCGTGCCGCGCTTCGTGAAGCGCTACGAGACGATCGCCGAGACGATCTCGAATGCGGCCGTACGCTATGCCGAGGAGGTGCGCGCGCGGGCCTTCCCGGGGGTCGAGCAGACCTACCAGCCCAAGTGACTTCCGCATAAGGTGACAAAGGTGACAAAAGTGACGGCGCCAAAGACGCTGACTGTGTCACCTTGAGCCACGAACTCTCACCTTGCCGGAAGTCCCGCGCGTAGGACAGCCGATTCTCCCGGTCCGGCTCAATGCGTCGGTTCGCGATCGCCGCGGAGCCGCGTCGCCATCGGCGCGGCCACGATCATCTGCACGAGGTGGTAGACGATCAGCGGCAGGATCACGATGCCGGCCATCTGGGAGGGGAACAGCACGGTCGCCAGCGGGGCGCCCATCGCCACGCTCTTCTGCGCTCCCGCAAAAAGCATCGCGATCCGGTCCCCGTGCGGCAGGCGCAGCACACCGCCGAGCAGCCAGGCGCCGCCGTAGCCGAGCACCATGAGAACCGCCGAGCCGAGCAGCACGCCAACCCAGCCCAGCGCATCGACCTTGGTCCAGATGCCCTGCTCGACTGCACCAGAGAACGCGACGTAGACCGCAATCGCGATCGAGGCGCGGTCCATGCGGGTGATCAGCTGCTTGTGCTCCAGGATCCATCCGCGGACGAAGCCCTGGAGGACCTGCCCGGCGACGAAGGGCAGCAGCAGCATGGTCACGACCTTGACCAGCTGATCGCCGTGGAATTCCCCACCCGCACTGCCCGCGAGCAGCGCGAACAGCGGGGCGCTGATGAACACGCCGAGGATGTTGATCAGCGCCGCCGCCACGACCGAACTCGCGACATTGCCCCCCGCCAGCGAGGAATAGGCCGTCGCCGACTGCACGGTCGACGGCAGCACGCCGAGATAGAGGAAGCCGAGCGCGAGCATCGGCGGCAGCACCGCAGTGCTCGCCTGCCAGAGCCCCCACCCCGCCACGGTCATCACGCCGAATACGAAAGCCACGAGCGGCAGCAGCAGGCGATGATTGCCGAGCCCCGCCAGCACCTCACGCCGCGACAGGCGCAGGCCGTAAAGCAGGAAGAGCACGAAAACCGCCGCGTTGGACACCAATTGCGCGATCTCGTGCGCGCGGCCTTCGACCGGCAGCACGGTCGCGAGCAGGATCGCGGCCGTAATCAGCCGCACCATCGGGTCTATCTTGGAGAACAAAGTGATCAACGCTCCGAAAGGCGCAAGGGCGGCGCCGGCGTGCCGAGAAAGCGTGGTGCCGGCGCGGGCTGGATCAGCCCATCGGCTTCCACGAAGGTGCCGCGTTCGCGGTTGTGCGGATGGTTTGGCGCTTCGGCCAGGCTGAGCACCGGCGCAAAGCAGCTATCGGTGTCCTCGAGCAGGGCACACCATTCGTCGCGGGTCTTCGCACGGAAAATCTCGCGCAGCCGGGCCTTGGCTTCGGGCCAGGTCGAACGGTCGAGATCCTGCGCGAACACGGGATCGCCGGTCAGGCCCAACTTGTCGAGCAGCAGCGCATAGAACTGCGGTTCGAGCGGGCCGATCGCCACGAACTTGCCGTCGGCGGTCTCGTAGGTGTCGTACCAGGGCGCGCCGCCGTCGAGCACATTCACGCCGCGCCGGTCCTGCCACATGCCGTTGCCCAGCATCGTGTAGGTCATCGCCGAGAGCAGCGCCGCGCCGTCGACCATGGCCGCGTCGACGACCTGGCCCTTGCCCGTGCTGCGCGCCGACAGGATGCCCGCGAGCATGCCGAAGGCGAGCAACATGCCGCCGCCGCCGAAATCGCCGATCAGGTTGGCCGGCGCCATCGGCCGCTCGGCCGGGCCGAAGGTGTGGAGCGCGCCCGACAGCGCGATATAGTTGATGTCGTGTCCCGCGCGCTGGGCCTTGGGACCATCCTGCCCCCAGCCCGTCATGCGACCGACGACGATGCGCGGATTGCGCGCCAGCAGCACGTCGGGCCCGAGCCCGAGCCGTTCGATCACGCCGGGACGGTTCCCCTCGATGAAGGCATCGGCCGTCTCGACGAGGGCCAGCAGTTGCTCGACCGCGTCGGTCTGCTTGAGATCGAACGTCAGGATCTCGCGGTTGCGGTTGAGCACGTCACGCGTGCCGAAATCGCCGAAGGGCGAAGCGCCCGGGCGTTCGATGCGGATCACGCGCGCACCGTGATCGGCCAGCATCATGCCGGCGAAGGGCGCCGGACCGATGCCCGCCAGTTCGATCACCGTGATGCCGTCGAGCGCGCCCGCCATATCCTCTCCCGGTCTTAGGACTTGTGGCGATGCCCAAGCCTCGGGCGAATGTCGAGCCGAGAATCAGGCGCCGACGAGCATCGTCCGGCTCTTGGCGAGCAGCGCCTGGGAACGCTCGGTCTGGCCGAGCGCCTGGAGGCTCTCGCCCCAGGCTTCGGTCGCGAGCGGGCTCCCCCGCTGCAGAGCATAGGCGGCGCGCGCGGTGGCCTCGGCCGCCTTGGCATCGCCGCTGCGCAACTGCGCGCGCGACAGATCGGCGAGCAGGCGGACGTCGTCACTGCCGCCATTCACACGCAGGCTTTCGAGCAGGCTGCACGCGCGCGGCCAGTCCTGCGCCTGTGCCGCAGCAGCGGCGAGCACGCGCTTGGCCGCGCGGTCGGTCGGGTTGGTCGCGAGGAAAGCACTGGCGAGCCCAGCCCCGGCGGCGGGCTGTCCCGCCCGCGCCGAGGCGAGGATCATGCGCAGCAGCAGACTTTCGGTCAGCCGGACGTGCGCAGCCAGGCGATAGTGGTTCAGCGCCCCCGCGGCATCGCCGTCCACGAGTAGAAGATCGCCTGCGATCGCCTGGTTGAACGCCGAGCCGGGATTGCTTTCGAGGTTGCGCGCGATGCCGGCACGGGCTTCGTCGATCCGGTCGGAAGCCAGCAAGCCACCGAATTCCGAACCCAGCGCCACCGGCGCCAGATCGACCGAACGCGCATAGGCGACACGGTCGAGCAGCGGTGCCGCCAGATCCCGACGCCCCCCTGCCTCGTGCGCGCGCGCGACCAGCGCCAGCAGATAGGGCGAGGCATCGGCCCGCGCGGCCTGATCGGCATAGTCGTGGATCACCAGGCGATCCTCGCCGCGCCGCGCATAGGCACGCGCCAGCAGCAGCCTTACGCGATCGTTCGCCGGCTGCTGGCGGTTGAGCTTGGCAAGCGCCTCGGCGGCGAGGCCGTAGTTGCCCGCCTCCATTTCGAGCACGCCTTCAAGCATTTGCGCCGCTGGCACTTCGTCGAATTCGTCGCCCGTGCGCGCGAGCAATCCGCGCGCGAGTTCGTACTGGCCGGCGCGCGCGGCAAGCACGGCCTGGAGAAAGTAGGCGCGCGGATTGCCGGGCTCGATCGAGAGCATCAGCCGCGTCGTCGTCAGCATCTTCTTTGCGCGGCCGAGATCGCCGAGCGTCGCCGCATATTCGCCGAGCACGCCGAGATCGCGCGGCGCACGCCGGAGCGCGCGCTCGAACCAGGGCAAGGCCGCGGCGAGGCCCTGCTGGTCGCGCACGAACTGCGCCTTGAATTCGAGCGCGCGGACGTTGTCGGGATCGAGCTTGAGCGCATAGTCGGCCGCATCGATCGCCAGTTCGTGCTCGCCGCCGACGTAGCGCAGACGCCCGATCTCGACCCACATCGTCGCGTCGCGCGGGGTGATCGCCATGGCCCGGTCGAAGGCCTGCCCGGCCGCGGCGAGGTTGCCCTGCTCGCGTTCGAGCTGGGCGAGCTTGCGGAAGCCCCAGGCCGCAGTCTCGGGCGTGAAGGCTCCGGGCTCCAGCCAGTCGCGCGCCTTGTCGGGCGCTTTCTCGCCGAGGAAAGCCTCGCCCATATAGGCGGCGACCGCCTCGCGCGGTGCGCCCGCGGCCAGCGCGCGCTGCAGGCTGACTTCGGCCGAGATCGGATCGCCCTTGCTCAGCGCCTCGCGTGCCTGGCCGATCAGGTCGGACCAAGGCGGCGCGGCGCCACCAGGGCCGGCCACCGCCGTCGCCAGTAGCGCGGCGGCGAGCCAGGCCCGGCGCGAAGGCTTGCGATCAGGCGCTGAGATCATACTGCTTGAGCAGGTCGTAAAGCGTGGGCCGGCTGATCCCGAGCATCTTGGCGGTGCTCGAAATGTTGCCTTCGCTGCGTGCGAGCGCGTGGCGGATGACCTTGCGGTCCGAAGCCTCGCGCGCAGTCTTGAGATTGAGCGCCCCCGCGACCTCGGCATCGGGTTCGGCCAGGTCGAGATCGACCGCGCTGACCAGCTTGCCATCGGCCATGATCACCGCGCGCTTCACCCGGTTTTCGAGCTCGCGGACGTTGCCCGGCCAGGGCCAGGCGTCGATCGCAGTCAGGGCATTGGCGTCGAAGCCGCGGACCTGCGGGTTCATCTCCTTGGCGAAGCGCGCAAGGAACACCTTGGCCAGCAGGGTCGCGTCGCCGGGACGTTCGGCCAGGCTGGGAATCTTCACGACGATCTCGGCCAGGCGATAGAAAAGGTCTTCGCGGAAACGCCCGTCGCCGATCATCGCCTCCAGATCCTGGTGCGTCGCGCAGACGATGCGCGTGTCGACCGCGATCGACCGGCGCGAGCCGATGCGCTCGATCACCCGCTCCTGGAGGAAGCGCAGCAGCTTGACCTGGAGCTGGAAGGGAATGTCGCCCACCTCGTCGAGGAACAGCGTACCGCCCGCGGCCTGCTCGATCTTGCCCTCGGTGGTCTTGATCGCGCCGGTGAAGGCGCCCTTCTCGTAACCGAACAGCTCGCTTTCGAGCAGATTCTCCGGGATCGCCGCGCAGTTGATCGCGACGAAGGCGCCGCCGGCGCGGTCGCTGGCTTGGTGCAGCCCGCGCGCGAGCAGTTCCTTGCCCGTGCCCGAGGCGCCGAGCAGCATGACCGAGACATTGGTGTTGGCGACGCGCTCGATCGTGCGCGCGACCCTGACCATCTCGGGCGCGGCGGTGATCATCGTGCCGAGCACGCGATCGTCCTTGGCGGTCCGCGCAGCCAAGGTGCGGTTCTCGCCCTCGATGCGGTGCAGTTCGAGCGCGCGACGGACGATCAGGCCGATCGCCTCGATGTCGATCGGCTTCTGGTAGAAGTCGTAAGCCCCCTTGGCGATGGCCTGGAGCGCGGACTCGCGCGCGCCATGGCCCGAGGCGACGATCACCTTGGTATCGGGCTTGAGCGCCATGATCTCGTCGAGCACGGCGAAGCCCTCGGTCGTCCCGTCGGGATCGGGCGGCAGGCCGAGGTCGAGCGTCACCACCGCGGGCTCCTCGGCGCGCAGCGCGGCCAGCGCCGAGGCGCGATCACCGGCGACGATCACCTCGAAGTCCTCGTAGGCCCACTTGAGCTGCGCCTGCAGCCCGGCGTCGTCCTCGATGACGAGCAGTTTGGGGCGGCTATCGATGGTCATGCAGCTTTCTCCGCCGGGGTTCCGGCTCGATTGTCGAAAAGTTCGCGAGTGGCCGCGAGCGGCAGGCGGATGGTGAAGCGCGAGCCCAGCCCTTCGCGCGATTCCACTTCGAGCCGGCCGCCCATCGCGATCACCAGTTCGCGCGCCTCGAAGGCGCCGATGCCGAAGCCGCCGCTCTTCGAGGAGAAGAACGGCTTGAACAGCTTGGTGCGGACGAATTCGGGGGCCATGCCCGTGCCCGAGTCGACCACGTCGAAGCGGGCGTGAACCCCGTCGGCGACCGCGCTGACCGAGACCGGGCGATTGGCCGCGCTGGCATCGATCGCGTTCTGGATCAGATGGGTCAGCACCTGCTCGAGCGCCTCGCGGTTGGCCAGGACGGCCTCTTCGAGGCAATCGCCGAGCACCACGGGATGCCCCATGCGAAAGCGCCCGACCACCGCGCCGACGACTTCGCTGGCGGAAACGGCATCGACCTTCTCGATCGCGCCGTTGCCGTAGCGTGACAGCCGCGCCAGCAGCGTGTTGAGCTTGTCCGCCGAATTGCGCAGGGTCAGCAGCATGTCGTCGCGGAAGGCCGGCTTGTCGGCATGCTTCTCGGCATTGCGCGCGAGCAGGCTGAGCTGGCTCGCGAGGTTCTTGATGTCGTGCATGACGAAGGCGATGCGGCGGTGGAAATCGTCGAACCGGCTCGCCTCGGCCAGGGCTTCCTGGCCCGCGTGCTCGGCGAGATAGGACGCGAGCTGCTGGCCGACGACGCGCAGCAGGTCGAAGTCCTCCCAATCGAGCTGACGCGCCATCGACGGGCGCGCGAGAACGACGAGGCCGACCAGGCGCTCGTAGTGGATCAGCGGCACCAGCGCCCAGGCGCGCGGTTCGAGCCGCAGCCATTCGGGCACGGCCTGGCCCTCGCCGCGCGAGTCCCGGCCGGCGCGCAGGTCATCCATATGGACGATGAAACCCTCGCGCTCGAAGAAGGCGACCGAGGCCGGGCTCAACGCCACCGCCGGCACGTCGGTCGCGGGCCAGTGCCAGCGCGCCGCCAGGGTCATCTCGCCATGATCGCTCGGCGCGAGGAGCAGGCCCGCCGGGCATTCGGCGATGTCGGCGATCGCCTGGACCACGCGCTCGCCGAGCGGCGCGCCACCGCCGCTGTTGCCGATCGTGCGGGTGAAGCGCAGCCATTCCTCGCGATAGTCGTAGCGGTGCTGGAAGAAGTGCTTGGCCAGCGTCACCCGCAGCCATCCGCGCAGGCGCCGCGAAGGCAGGAACAGGATCGCCGCGACGCTGGCGAGCACGACGAAGCCCAGCCCCATCACCCGCGCATAGTCGCCACCGGCGTAAGACAGCCAGCGCGCCACCGCGACCATGGCCGCCAGGTAGGCGCCGATCACGATCAGCGAGAAGGTCTGGAACGTCACCGCGCGCGACGGGCGGAAGCGCTGGCCGGCGCGATCCTGCGTCGCGCCCACCGTCAGCAGCACCGCCAGCACGATCGCCGAGAGCCCGCGCAACGCGGCGACTTCCGCCGGCCATCCGCTGCTCAGGTAGGCGATCGTGTAGAGATTGAGATCGACGGTCCACAGCACCGCCAGGCCCGTCGCCGGCCAGAGCAGCACCGGTCGCGACTGGTTCGAGGCACCCGCATAGAGATTGTGGACGAGGACGAGCGCGCCGACCGTGATCAGCAGGCGCAGCAGGACGATCGAATCGAAGGCGAGTTCGGCGATCGACGGTCCGAGCCCGAGATGGACGATGACGAGATCGATCGCCGCCTGCAGCAGTTCCACCGCGGCGAGCACCGCCACGACCGGACGGATCGGCCCGAGGCTGGCGTGGCGCCCGTCGGCCGCGAACAGTTTGTAGGTGACGACCAGCCAGGCCAGGTTGCGTGCGGCTTCGGCCAGCGATGCCGGCAGGCCCCCGTCGCCGAGGACCGCGACGATCAGGCAGCGCGTCGCGGTCAGCGCGAGGCCGACCACGATCGCCGGCCAGGCATCGCCGAAACCCTTGCGCCGGCCGAGCAGCCACACCGCCGCCGTCGCCGCGGCGACCGCGCCGACGACGTGCGTGCTCGCACCGACGAGCGTCCAGAAGGGGCTGACCGGTTCCTGGATCACCGAAGGACCATCATTCGGGCCATCACCGGGCGCCTTCGTGCCAGAGCACGACGCGCAGGGTCTGGAGGATGATGAGCAGGTCGAGGAACGGCGTGTAGTTCTTGGCGTAGTAGAGATCGTATTCGAGCTTGTGCCGCGAATCCTCGATCGAGGCGCCATAGGGGTAGTTGACCTGGGCCCAACCGGTGATGCCCGGCTTCACCATGTGCCGCTCGGCATAGTAGTTGAGCTGTTCCTCGAGGTCGGCGACGAATTCGGGCCGCTCGGGACGCGGGCCGACGAAGCTCATCTCGCCCTTGAGCACGGTCCAGGCCTGCGGCAGTTCGTCGATGCGGACCTTGCGGATGAAATTGCCGATGCGCGTGACGCGCGGATCGTTCTTGGTCGCCCACTGCGCGCCCGCCGCCTCGGCATCGGTGCGCATCGAGCGCAGCTTGATGACGTCGAACTTCTGGCCATAGAGCCCGACGCGCGACTGGCGGTAGAAGGCCGGGCCGCGGCTGTCGATCTTCACCAGCAGCGCGAAAAGCACGATCACCGGCGCGGTCAGCACCAGCAGCAGCGCGCTCGCGCCGATGTCGAAGGCGCGCTTGGCGACGCTCGATACGGCACGCCCCGAGGAGAAACCGTCGGAGAAGATCAGCCACGACGGGTTGACCGTGTCGAGATCGACGCGGCCGGTCTCGCGCTCAAGGAAGCTCGAGAAGTCGTTGACGTGGACACCCGCGGTCTTGATCCGCAGCAGGTCCTTGAGCGGCAATGCGTTGCGCCGTTCCTCGAGCGCGAGGACGACCTCGCTGACGCCGAGGTTCTCGACGAAGCGCGTGAGATTGTGGATCGCCGAACGCGCGATCGCCTCTTCGACGACCGGCGTGCTCTCGCTCATGCCGACATAGCTGACGATGACGAAGCCGCTCTCGGGCCGCTCGCCGAGCTCGCGCAGACGCTGCGCGCGATTGCCCGCGCCGAGCACGAGCACGCGGCGACGAAAGGCGGAGGTGCCGAGGATGCCGCCGATCACCAGGCGGTTGAGCACCAGCAGCACGATGGCCAGGGCCATGCCGTAGGCCAGGGTCGACCGCCAGAAATTATGCGCGTCGAGCACGAAATCGATGAACGACAGCGCGATGATGCCGAGCGATACGGCGACGAGCAGCCGCGCGCAGGCGAAGCGCATCGAGCGCAACGAGTCCGCGCCATAGACGCCGACCGAGATCATCGCCGTCAGCATCATTCCCGCGAAGCCCGCATGAGCCCACAGGCGCTCGTGGAAGAAGCCCGGATCCATGTCGATCTGGCCCGCGCGCAACCGCCAGGCGACTTCGCCTGCGGTGACCAGCAGCAGCAGGTCGAAAAGCCCGAGCAGCAGGACCGCGTGCGGGATATAGTGTTTGAACACCCTGATCATGGCGGTCCTTGCCCAGCGTCAGGCCCGTGGCGGACCGTCGGCACATGACTAAGGCAAAGGCGTAAAATGTCGGTAAAGCTGACAGTTTTCTGCCGCAGACTGTCGCCAGACCTTACAAACCCGGCGCCCCGGTGATCGTCAGAATTCGGTCCAGTCTTCGTCGATCGCGGTATTGCCGACGACCATCGGCGGCGGTGCGATCCGGGCCTGTGACGAAGGCGCCGGTGCCGAAGGTGCGGCGATCGGCACGACGTTGACCGATCCCGTGCGGAACTGCGTCACCAGTCCGGCAAGCTGCCCCGCCTCGTCGGCCAGGCTCCGCGCGGCCGCGGTCGATTCCTCGACCATCGCCGCGTTCTGCTGGGTCATGCGATCCATGTCGCCGACGGCCACGTTGACCTGCTGCAGGTGCGTCGCCTGCGCCTGGCTGGTCGCGGCGATCGTGTCGAACATGTTGTTGATCTCGCTGATCCGGCCGGCGATGCCGGCAAGCAGCGCGCCGGTCTCGGCAACGAGCTTCGCGCCGGCGTCGACGTGCTGGGTGCTGTTCGAGATCAGCGCCTTGATGTCGTTGGCGGCATCGGCCGAACGCTGCGCCAGCGCGCGCACTTCGGTGGCGACCACGGCGAAGCCCTTGCCCGCCTCACCCGCACGCGCGGCCTCGACGCCGGCATTGAGCGCGAGCAGGTTGGTCTGGAACGAGATGCCGTCGATCACGCCGATGATGCGCGTGATCTCGCCCGAGGACTTCTCGATCTCGCCCATCGCCGAGACCGCGCGTGCGACCACGACTTCGCCCTCGTGCGCCTCGGCATTGGCCGTGGTGATCGAGGCTCGGATCTCCTGGGTCTTGGCCGCGGCCTCGTTCACGCCCGAGGTGACCTGGTTCATCGCCGCCGCAGTCTCTTCGAGGCTGGCAGCCTGGTGCTCGTTGCGCCGGGCGAGATCGTCCGAGGCCGTACGGATCTCGGCCGCGCCCGAGGACACGCCATTGGCCGTGCGCGTCACCATCTGGATGACCTGCGCCAGCTCGGCGACGGTGCGGTTGTAGGCCTTGCGCAGCGGCTCGTATTCGGGAGCCAGCGGCCGGTCCATCCGGTGTGCGAGATCGCCGTCGGCCATCTTGGCGAGCGATTCGGACAGGCCATCGACCACCGCGGCCTGCTTCGACGCCGACTCGCGCTGGGCGATGCCGGCTTCGCGGAACACACCGATCGCAGCGGCCATCTGGCCGATCTCGTCGGTGCGATCGAGGCCCGAAGGCGTACGGCTGTAGTCGCCCGCGGCCATGACCTGCATGGTCTCGGCCGTCTCGGCGAGCGGGGCGACGACGCGTGCGCGGATGAAACGTCCCGCCACGAAGATCGCACCGAGGACCAACAGTGCCAGACCGGCGATCGCCGCCAGGGCCAGGGTCACCATCCGGTCGCTCTGCGCCTGCATCGTCGCGCGATGCTCGTTCGACAGCTCGACGAGGCGGCGGATGTCGGCGCGCTGTTGGTCGTAGATCTGCTTGAGCTTGCCGTCGCGAATTTCGCCCATCGCCGCGCCGTCATGTCGCTTGGCGGCGGGGAGGAACTTGCTGTCGACCTCCTGCCAGAACAGGTCCGCGGACTTGATCGTGGTTTCGAGCTGCGCGCGCTCCTCGACGGGCACATCGGCCTGACGCCAGTAGGCCTTGCGCGCCTCGAAACCGTTGCGGACCGCCTGCAGCTTGGCAAGCGCATCGGCATTCGCGCCGTCGCTGTCCTTGATCTCCTCGGCCAGCATGTAGGGCTCGACCACGAACAAGGGCGGCGGCAGGATGTCCGCCAGCAGTTCGTCCTGCAGCGCGCTCTCGCGGTGGATCGGCCCGCCGAAGCGTATCTGGGCGACGACCAGTGCCGCGATCGCCATGGCGACGCAGAGAAGAACGATGAGTCCCGTCGCGCCGCGACGAACCTGATTGGCGAGCATGACGAATCCAGTCGGCCTTGAAAGATGATTGGCCGGATTCCTTGCCTGAGAGCGGTTAAAATGTGCGTAAAGCCGACCCGCGAACAAGCCGAAGTGCGCGGCCTATCTTCCGGTAATCGGATCGCCCGCTAGCGCGGATCGACATTCAAGACACCGACGGATTTTCGTCCTCCGAGCCGTCATCCTGACGAAAGTCAGGATCCATTCGGAGCGAGGTTGAGGTGTCGATGCCGCCCTTGCGTCACCATGGCGTGCACCTCTCGGTCAACCGGGTGCGGAGCGCCCAATAGATCCTGACTTTCGTCAGGATGACGGGAACGGAACGACGGCTTAGATGAATGTCGATCCGCCCTAGCGCTTCATTAACCGCATCGCCGTGAGCGTAAGCGCCTCGGCACCGGCGGCGATCACCTTGTCGGCCTCGGGGGCCCAGAACGGGCTGTGGATCGACGGCTGCGGCTTCTCGCCGCGGCGCGCAGCGGCAAGGGTTTCGGGCGGAACCCCGCCGATCCAGAGGATCGTCGACTTGATGTGCGCTTCGTCGGCACGGCGGTATTCGTCGAAGTCCTCGCCGCCCATCACCGGTTGTTCGAGAACGGTCACGCGCTGTTCGCCCATCTTGCCGGCAAGATCGCCGGCGATCTCGCGCGCGAAGTCGGGCGTGTTGAAAGTGGCGCGGGTATAGGGCTCCTTGACGGTCACCACCGGCATGCGATCGGCGGGCATGCCGGCGACCATCGCCTCACCCGCAGCGATACGGCGAATGCCCTCGATCAGCCGCTGACGGTCCTCGTCCGAAAAGCTGCGCACGGTCAGCTCGAGCTTGGCCTCGTCGGAAATGACGTTGTGCTTGGTCCCGCCGTGGAAGCTGCCGACCGTGACCACCGCCGGATTCACCGGGTTCTGCTCGCGGCTGACCAGGGTCTGCAACCGCATCACGATCGCGCTGGCGAGGACGATCGGATCCTTCGCCTTGTGCGGATAGGCACCGTGTCCGCCAACGCCCTTCACCACCACGTCGATCGAATCGACATTGGCCAGCGCCCAGCCCGGCCGCACGCCGACCATGCCCGAGGGCAGATCGGCGCTGTCGTGGAAGGCCAGCGCGTAATCGGGCTTGGGAAAGCGCGTGTAGAGTCCGTCGGCCACCATCGCGCGCGCGCCGAGCCCCATTTCCTCGGCCGGCTGACCGATCATCACCACGGTGCCCGACCATTCGGCCTTGCGCGCCGCGAGCAGACGCGCGGTCTCGATCCAGGCGGTCATGTGCGTGTCGTGGCCGCAGGCGTGCATGATCCCGCTCTCGACCCCCGCGGTCGAGGTGCCGCGCAGCTTCGAGGCGAAGGGCAGTCCGGTCTGCTCGGTGACGGGCAGCGCGTCCATGTCTGCTCGGATCAGCACGGTCGGCCCCGGACCGTTGCGCAGCACCGCGACCAGACCGGTCTTGCCGACCTGCTCGGTGACGGTGAAATCGGCCTTGCGCGCGGCCTCGGCCATGACCTTGGCGCTGCGCACCTCCTGGAAGGAGAGTTCGGGATTGGCGTGGAGATCGCGGTAGACCGCCATCAGTCCGGGCAGATCGGCCTGGATGCGGTCGGCGATGGTCTCGGCCTGGACAGGCAGGGCAGCGAGAAGGAGCGGTGTGGCGGCGAGCAGCGTGCGGATCATGCGCGCAGCCTATGTCAGCGCTCGCGCCGCCGCAATGTCCCGCTGGTGCCCCTGGCCCGACTCGAACGGGCACGCCTTGCGACAAACGATTTTGAGTCGTTCGCGTCTACCATTCCGCCACAGGGGCAGCGGGAGGCCCGGCGATAGCCGGGCCCTTTAATCCTATCAACCGGCCTTGAGAGCGCCGGCGATAATCTTGTGGAGCCGCGAATGCAGCGCGTCGTTGCCCGCGAGCACTTCGGCATCGCAGATCGCCTGCGAGCGGCCCTTGAAGTCCGAGACGAAACCGCCGGCCTCGCGCACGAGCAGGCAGCCCGCAGCGGTGTCCCACGGATGCAGGCCCGATTCCCAGAAGCCCTCGAACCGGCCCGAGGCGACCCAGGCGAGATCGAGCGAGGCGACGCCGAAGCGGCGGATGCCCGCGACCTGGCCGCCGAGGGCCAGGTAGATCTTGGTCCATTCGGCGATGTTGCCGCGGCCCATGAAGGGAATGCCCGTGGCGATCAGGCTCTCGTCGAGGTGACGACGGCCCGAGACGCGCAGGCGCTTGTCCTGAAGCCAGGCGCCGCGGCTCTTTTCGGCCCAGTAGGACTCGTCGGTGACCGGCTGATAGACCAGCGCGGCGGTGACGTCGCCCCAGCCCGAACCGTCGAGCTTGGGCTCCTGCACCGCGATCGAGATCGCGAAGTGCGGGATGCCGTGGAGGAAGTTCGACGTGCCGTCGAGCGGATCGATGATGAAGCGAGGCTTGCCCTCTTCACCCGCGATCTCGCCGGCTTCCTCGAACAGGAAACCCCAGGCGGGCCGCGCCGCGCGCAGTTCGTCCCAGAGCGTACGCTCCGCCTGCTGATCGGCCTTCGAGACGAAGTCAGCCGGTCCCTTGCGCGAAACCTGCAGGTGCTCGATCTCGCCGAAATCGCGACGGAGACGCTGCCCGGCCTTGCGGGCAGCCTTTTCCATCACGCGCATCAGGCCTGAAATTGCCGCCATGGTGGTGCTCAGTTCGCCTTGCTGACGTAGCTACGCTCGTAAACGTCCACGACAATGCGGGTTCCCGATTCGATGTGCGGCGGCACCATCACGCGCACGCCGTTGTCGAGCACCGCCGGCTTGTAGCTCGACGAGGCGGTCTGGCCCTTCACGACGGCGTCGGCCTCGACGATCGTGGCTTCGACCTGTTCGGGCAGCTGGACCGAGATCGGGCGCTCTTCCCACATTTCGAGCAGCACTTCCATGCCGTCCTGGAGGAAGGCCGCGGCATCGCCGAGCAGGTCCGACGGCAGGGTGATCTGGTCGTAGGTGTCCTTGTCCATGAACACCAGGTCGTCGCCCTCGGCATAGAGGTACTGGAAGTCCTTGGTGTCGAGGCGCACGCGCTCGACCGTGTCGGCGCTGCGGAAGCGGACGTTGGTCTTGCGGCCGTCGATCAGGTTCTTCATCTCGACCTGCATGAAGGCGCCGCCCTTGCCGGGCTGGGTGTGCTGCGTCTTGGCAACCTTCCAGATGCCCTTTTCGTATTCCAGGATGTTGCCGGGACGAATGTCGACGCCGCTGATCTTCATGGGGAGTGCCTCTGATGCGAAAGAGCGAAAGGGATCGGCGTTCCGACCCCTCGGAAAGGCGGCCCCTTAGCGCGCAGCCTGCGATATGGCAATCGCGCTGCGACGGTGGTAGCGCTCGGGCCATGAAACGCGCCCTCCCCGTCCTCGCTCTCGCCCTCGTCGCCACGCCCGCGCTGGCCGTACCCGGCGGCGAGATCGGTTCGCTGCAACTGGGCCGCTATACCTGCGAACTGCCCGGCGATGCGCTGGGCCCGCGCGGCGACGTCCGGCCGGCCGAGGATTTCGCGATCATCTTCGGCTCGCGCTACGAAGCCAATGATGTGCGCGGCACCTATCTGCTGACCGGCGACCAGGTCGTCTTCACCAGCGGCCCGCGCAAGGGCGAGCGCTATCACCGGCTGACCCAGGGCTTCCTGCGACGCCAGAACGCCGACGGCAGCGACGGCGACCTGCGCTGCGTGATCGCCAACCGCACCAACACCTTCCCCGACATTCCCGGCGCGCAATAAGGCGCTGCCTCCACAAATTACGACACCTCTGTCGTAAAACTTCTTGACCTCCCCCGGCCTCGGCGTGCCAATGCGCGTCGATCGTAAGGGTATGGCGAAGGAGAGGCGGGGATGGATCTGGGACTGCAGGGCAAGGTCGCGATCGTGACGGCGGCGACGGCCAACATCGGCCGCGGCATCGCGCTCGAGCTCGCGGCCGAAGGCGCCAAGGTGGTGATCGTCGGCCGTGATGCCGAAGCCGGCGCGCGCACCGTCGAAGCCGCCAAGGCGCGGGGCGCGCAGGATGCGGTGTTCGTCGCCGCCGACCTGCTCGACAAGGCCGCGCCCGCGCTGATCCTCAAGGCAGCGGAAGCACTCGGGCCGGTCGAGGTGCTGGTCAACAACGTTGGCGGCAACGTCGATCAGGGCTTCTTCGTCGATTCCGATCCCGACAAGTGGGCCGGCGACATCGACCTCAACTTCGGCACGGTCCTGCGCATGACCCACGCGGTCCTGCCCGGCATGATCGAGCGCAAGCGCGGCGCCATCGTCAACGTCGGCTCGACCGCGGGGCTCGTCGGCGACTACATGCTGCCGGTCTACTCGGCGGCCAAGGGCGCGGTGCACAGCTTCACCGTGGTCTTGGCCAAGGAGGTCGGCCAGCACGGCATCCGCGTCAACGCGATCGCGCCCTATGCGACTTTCGCCACCGATCCCGCCGCCTTCAGCAAGGGCAGCCGCTTCAACCCCGAGAACGGCCTTTTCGCCAAGGGCCTGGGCAGCGTCAGCGAGGAGGACCGCGCGATCCGCCAGCGCCGGACCTTCGTTGGCCGACCTTTCGCCACTCCCGAAGAACTGTCCTCGGTGGTCGCGCTGCTCGCCTCAGACCGCGCGAGCTTCGTCACCGGCCAGGTCTGGCCGGTCGACGGCGGCTCGCTGATGTAATCGACTAGAACACAAGGAAGAGAGAGACATGGCCATCGACGAAACCGCACTGCAGCGCCTGCTCGACAAGGACGCGATCCGCGATCTCGTGCTGCACTACTCGCGCGCGATCGACCGCAAGGACGTGGAGCTTTTGCGCGACCTTTACACCGAGGATGCCACCGATACGCATGGCACCAGCTTCGACGGCCCGGCCGACAAGTACTGCGACTTCATCGCCGCGGCCCTGCCCTACATGAACTACTCGGGCCACCACGTCTGCAACCACATGGTCAGCGTCGAGGGCGACGAGGGCAACGGCGAGGTCTATGCCCTCGCGCTGCACTACATCCCCGACCAGAAGAACCCCGGCGCGATGATCGAGGACTTCATGGCCGTGCGCTACATCGACAACTACCGCCGCTGCGCCGACGGCAAGTGGCGCTTCGCCAAGCGCGTGGTGACCTACGACATGCACATGATCCGCCCGTTCGACGGTGACGGCCTGCTCGGCTCCAGCCCGGTCGATCCGAGCTACGAGGAGCTCAAGCAGCGCTTCTTCCAGCGCGGTCCGCGCGCCTAGAATCCGGATTCTCTCGGGCCGGGACGGAGCGCGATCGGGCGATTCTTGACGTCATGACGACTCCCCGCCGGCTCGGTTCATCGCAAGTTGCGCTCGCACGACCCGCACCACGGCGGTGGTCGCGGGGAGCGTTCATCTGCCCGCAAGGTTGCGCTGAACACCCAGGCTCCAGTGCGATCACACGCCGCACGATTGAAGCCAGATGGAGAGGGTTCTGACAGTTGAACACACCACCGAGAGGATGGCAGTCGGACGAGAAGCTGCGCTCACGCAGGCCCCCACTGGCCGAGTTTGAAGGAGCACCACTATGACCGTCATGTCCAAGACCCCCAAGTTTCTCTTCGCCGCCACCCTACTCGCCGGCACGGCCTCAGCCGTCATTGCCCAGCCCGCGAGCCCGCCCGAGGCCGAACTCACCGCGACGGTGACCGATGACGCCGCCCCCGCTCAGATGACCAAGGGGCCCGACATCGAGGGCTTCATCTCCGCACGCAGCGACAACCGCATCCAGGTCACCAGCGCCGGCGGCACCAACACCGTCGTCACCGTCACCGACGCGACGCGCATCAAGTCGAGCGGCGGCTTCCTGGGTATGGCCAGCAGCAAGCTCGCCGCGGATTCGCTGCTCAACGGCCTGCCCGTGAGCATCAAGACGATGCAGGGCGGGGGCAGCCTGGTGGCGAGCCAGATCTCGCTCAAGAACAAGGACCTCAAGACCGCGGCGATGATCCGCAACGGCACCGATCAGCGCTTCGCCGAGCAGACCGCGGCGACCGAGGCGCTGCGCGGTCGTATGGCCGACATCGACCAGTACAACATCAAGGCTACGACCAACGTCAACTTCGACACCGGCAAGGCCCTGCTGTCCGATCAGGCGAAGAACGATCTCTGCGCCGCGGCGACCCAGGCCGAAGGCCAGAAGAACGCGATGCTGCTGGTCGTCGGCTATACCGACTCGACGGGTAGCGAAGAGATCAACCAGGAGCTCAGCGAGAAACGCGCGGGCCGCGTGGTCAACTATCTGCAGCAGGTCTGCGGCTGGAAGCCCTACCGCATGCTGACGCCCACCGGCATGGCCACGGCCGATCCGCTGGCGGACAACTCGACCACCGAAGGCAAGGCGCAGAACCGTCGCGTCGCGGTGAACGTGCTCGTCAGCAAGGCTGCCGACGGTCTCTAAGACCTCTAAGATCTGCGGGGTGGGCTTCGGCCCGCCCCGTGACCTTCAAGTGAACAGGCCGGCATAGTCGGCGCGCAGGGCCGCCTTCTGCACCTTGCCCATGGCGTTGCGCGGCAGCGCCTCCACCACGATCACCCGGCGCGGTTGCTTGAACCGCGCGAGCTGGCCTTCGAGCGCCGCGCGAACTTCGTCCTCGGTCACACTGGCCCCTTTCTGCGGCACGACCACGGCGACGACGCCCTCGCCCATGTCGGCATGCGGCACGCCGATCACCGCGCTCTCGTCGACGCCGGGCAGCGCATCGATCGCCTCCTCGATTTCCTTGGGATAGATGTTGAGCCCGCCAGCGATGATCAGGTCCTTGGCACGGCCGACCAGGGTCACGCGGCCGTCGGCCTCCTGCGTGGCGACGTCGCCGGTGATGAAGAAGCCGTCCTCGCGGATTTCCTGCGCGGTCTTCTCGGGCATGCGCCAGTAGCCGGCGAAGACGTTGGGCCCGCGCACTTCGAGCACGCCCGGACCTTCGTTCACCAAATCTCCGTCATCGCCGCGCAGGCGGACCTCGACGCCGGGCAGCGGATAGCCGACCGTGCCCGCGACCCGCTCGCCGCCCCGGTAGGGGTTCGAGGTGATCATGCCCGTCTCGGTCATGCCATAGCGTTCGAGGATGCGCTGGCCGGTCTTCTCCTCGAAGCGCTGGTGCGCCTCGGCGAGCAGCGGTGCCGAGCCCGAGAGGAACAGGCGCATCCCACCCGCGCTCGCCGGGGTCAGCTCGGGCGCGGCGGTCAGGCGCGTGTAGTGCGTCGGCACGCCCATCAGCACCGAACCGCGCGCGATGTCGGCCACCACCGCCGCCGGATCGAAGCCGCGGTGGAACAGCACGGTCGCTCCCGCGAGCAACGCGCCGTGCAGCGCCACGAACAGGCCGTGGACGTGATAGATCGGCAGGATGTGGATCAGCACGTCGTCGGCCTGCCAGCCCCACAGGTCCTTGAGCGTCAGCGCATTGCTGAGCAGGTTGGCATGGGTCAGCATCGCGCCCTTGGAGCGCCCGGTCGTGCCCGAGGTGTAGAGGATCGCAGCCAAATCGGTCGCGGTGCGCGCAGCGACGGGGGCAACTGTATCAGGCAGGTCGTCGAGCAGGCTGCCCTGGCCGTCGGTGCCCAAGGTGACCAGCGTGCCCGTGGTCATGAGATCGCGCACCGCCGCCTCGTCGGCCGGACGGCAGACCACCACCGCCGGCTCGGCATCGCCGAGGAAATAGGCGAGTTCCCCCGCGGTATAGGCCGTGTTCAGCGGTACGTAGACCATGCCGAGCCGTTCGGCCGCGAGATAGAGCAGGACATTCTCGGGCGACTTGTCGACCTGGACGACGATCCGCTCGCCCGTCTTGCCGCCCAGCGCCTGCAGCCGCGCCGCGAGCCGGCCGGTGCGCGCGTCGAGATCGGCGAAAGTCAGCACCGTCGCGCCGTTCTCGACGAGGAATGGCTTGTCGCCGGCCTGCTCGGCCACGGCGAGGAAATGCGCGAAGATGTTGGCGTTGTCGGTCATGCCCGCTCGGTCGCGCGGATGAGCAGGCGATGCAAGCACTTCCTCCCCGGCACGGGGAGGGGGACCGCGCCGCGAAGCGGCGGGGTGGAGGGAGTTCGCCGGAAACGCCTCACTCAGCCGAGAGCCCCCTCCACCACCCTGCGGGTGGTCCCCCTCCCCTTTCAGGGGAGGAATTTTCGCACCAGTTCCAGCGAATGCTCCCACAGCAGCCGCGCGGTCTCTGGGTCGGCGACGCTGGCGTCATAGCCGGCCCAGGCATGGGTCTCGGGTCCCACCGGCAGCGCCTCGGCGCAATCCTCGAGCACCAGACCGCCGCGCCCCTTGAGTTCAGGCGCCGTCGCCGCCCAGACCGAGGTCGCCGCCGCCTGGCCTGCGGTCTTCATCCGCGGATCGAGCGAGCCGTCCTCGTGGATGAAGCCGATCTTGCGCTTGAGCGCTTCGCCGTGGAAGCGCTGCAGCCCGGTCAGCGACGAGCCCGGCAGCACGGCATTGGCGAAGATCCCCTCGCCCTGCCAGCGCCGCGTCGCCTCCTGCGCGAAGAGGATGTTGGCGCTCTTGCTCTCGGCATAGGCGGCACCGTCGAAATGCTCGCGGCTCTGCCACTGCAGGTCGTCGAGCCGCACCGGCATGCCTTTGTGCGCAGCCGAACTGACCACGACGATCCGCGCGCCGCGTTCCGCCATCTGCGGCTTTAGCAAGTGCGCGAGGTGGAAGTGACCGAGGTGATTGGTCGCGAACCTTATGTCGAGGCCGTTGGCCAGATGTTTGTCCGGCGTCTTCGAAACGCCGGCGTTGCAGATCAGCACGTCGACCGGGCCCGATATCTGCGCGGCGAAGTTCGCGACCGAAGCGAGATCGGACAGGTCGAGCCTGAGAAGGCGAAGGTTACCGTCGATGTCGCGAAGGACCTCGCCGCCCTTCGCGACGTCCCGCACGCCGAGCACCAGATCCGCGCCGACCAGAGCCAGCGCCCGCGCGGTCTCCACGCCGATCCCCGAGCTCGCGCCGGTGATCACCACCCGCCGGCCGGTCAGATCGATCCCGCGAACGACCTCCGCGGCCTCGGTGTGAAAGCCGAACATCAGTCCTTCCCGAGCGGCACGTCGTAGCGGTCGGTATAGAAGCGGAACTTCTCGCGCAGTTCGGCGGTGTGCAGACCGAATTCGGCGCCGTCGTATTCGTGGCGGCCGTGCTTGTCGCGCGGGGTGTTCTCGCGCCAGGCGCGCATCCGTGCCTCGGCCTCGGGCGTGAAAGGCTCGCCGAGGAAGTCGTAGAGCTTCGCCAGCGTCGGGAACGGGTCCTTCTGGAACGGGGCGAAGTGGATGTCGAAGAAGCGGTGCTCTTGCCCGGCGTCGCGGAAGGCGATCATCCGCTGCATGCCGAGCATGCCGAACTCCTCGTTGATCGCGCCGAGCCAAGCCTTGTCGGGCACGTCGGTGTTGGGCTTGTGCATCTCGTAGTAGAGATCGGCGACCGAGGGGATCACGTTGGCGACGTCACGATGCGTCATGCAATAGCGCGCGTCGGGGAAGACCTTGTCGAGCGCCGTGATGAACATCGAATAGGTCGGGTTCTTGAGCCGCCAGCGGCGCGGCGGGCAGCGCCATTGCAGCAGCTTGAGCACGCGCTTGACGTAGCGGAAGGTGGGTTCGAGATCGGCCTCGTGGTGGAGCCACTGCGCATAGGACGGGATGCGGAAGCTCGCCTGGAAGATCTGCGAAGCGAAGTTGTAGCCCATGGTGAGCTGGTCTTCGGTCGGCGAGGTCGAGGTGCTCGGCAGCATCTGCTTCATCCGCGGCGTCATCTCGTCGCGGCGCTTCATCTGCTCGTCCATCAGCGCGATGCGCGGATCGGTCTCGTAGGTCGCGGCCTCGGGCGGCGGGCAAGGGTTCATGCATTCCCAATTGCGCATGACGCGCACCGCAGGGTCTTCGCCGAGCAGGCAATGCAGCGCGGTCGAGCCGGTGCGCGGCAGGCCGAGGACCATCAGCGGCGCGACGATCTCCTGCTCGTCGATCTCGGGATGGCGTGCGTACCAGTCCTCGACCTCGAGCCGCTTCATCAGCAGCATGACGATCTGGCCGTCGAACATCCGGCGGCCGGCCTCGTTGAGCCGCGCCTCGCCGTCGCCCGAGGCGATCAGCCGTTCGAGCCCCTCGCGGAAGCTGTCCTCGCCGAAATTGTCGAGACCGGATGCGCCGCGCGCGGCGTCCAGCAAATCGGATATCCTGCTCATCACTCTCCCCCTGGGCTGTCGGCCCTCAAAGGCTCTGGATCGCAAGCTAGGATAGTGGCAGCTATCTGGGCAAGCGCGAGGCGCATCGCGGGAGGGATGATGATGGCGACGAAGATCAAGGCCAAGATCAAGGCCAAGATCAAGGTAGGCGTGCTCAACGACATGGGCGATGGCACCGATGCGCCCGGAGACGTCACCGACTGGCTGCGGCGCGAGGTCGAAGCCGTGCAGGCCGCGGGCCGGCTCGATGCCGAGGTCGAATTCGTCCACGCCTATGGGCTCGGGCTGCCCTCGGGCACCGCGGCTGCCGTGGAGCGGGCGTTTCAGGACCTGATCCGGCAGGACGTCGCTCTGATCGTCGGCCCGGCGATCGGCGACAACGCCCTCGCCGCGACGCCCTGGGTCGAGGCCGCGCAAGTACCGACGATCAACTGGGCCGGCGCCGAGCGCGGGCGCGGCGAATGGATGTTCCACCTCCAGGTCGGCTCGCACGAGGACGAATCGCTGGTCATGGCCCGGCACCTCAAGGCGATAGGCGCGGATCGGGTCGGCGTGGTCTACGACCAGTCGCCGATCGGCACGCGGCATCTCAAGTATCTGGAGGACGAGGCGCGGATTATCGGGCTCGATATCGTCGCCGCCGAAGCGATCTCGCCGCTATCGGAGGACGCGTCGGAAGCGGTCGAACGCGTGCTGGCCGCGCAGCCGCAGGGCTTCGTCTACCTCGGGCTCGGGCTATCGGCGCCGGCCGTGGCGCGGCCGCTGAGCGCCAGCGGCTGGCAGGGGCCGCGGATCATGAACACGGCGGGCCTGCGCGGCTATCACGGCGACTTCGCCCAGGCCTGCGACGGCTGGATCTACATCGACATGCATTCGGATTCGAACCGCACGCTCAACGCGCTGCGCGAGCGCATGGGCCTGGGTGCGAAGCAGGCGGTCTGGGCCGCCAAGGGCTACGATCTCGGCCGGCTCGTAGCCGAGGGCCTGGCCCGCGCCGAGGACTTCACGCGCGAAGGCGTCAAAGTCGGGCTCGAGCAGATCAAGTGGCTCCCCGCCGCCGAGGGCGAGGAAGGCACCCTGCTCGGCTTCGGCATCCAGGATCGCGGCGCGCTGCACGGGCGCTACCTGGTGCTGCGGCAGTGGCGCAATGGTGAGACGGTCGAGGTCGGCGCCTAGCCCGGGAAGGTCTCGCACCGCGGCAGGGCTTCGAGCCCCTCATCCCAATCCGCGCGATCGGCGACGAAGATGTGCGCGTCGGGCCGAATGTCGATCGGCTCGTCGAGGCTGCCCGCGGGCACGACGAGCATGCCGACCCCCTCTTGCACGCGCGGCAGCGCCGAGCCGCAGGTGGCGCAGAAGCTCTTCTCGTGGCGCGTGTCGGGCACGCGATAGGTCCGCACCTCCCCCTCACCCGCCAGCCATTCGAGCTTGGCGCTCGACGAAAACAGGTTGGCGCCGTGCGCCGAGCCGGTGTCCTTGCGGCAGCGCCCGCAGTGACAGAGGAAGAAGCTCTGGAATGCGCCATCGACACGAAAGCGAACGGCGCCGCATTGGCAGGAACCCTGGGTCGTATTCGTCATGGCCCGGGCCTAGCCCGCCTGGACGTGCGGCGCCACACCCTCGGTGCCGACGATCACCCGCTGCAGCACGCGCTTGCCCACGCCCTCGACGTTCCCGCGCATGTGCTGGAGCGCGATGTTGTCCCAGATGACCAGGTCGCCCTGGTGCCAGCGGTGCTCGTAGACGTTGGCCGGGGCATAGAGGTGGTCGTAGATCGCATGGAGGCTGTCGCGGCTATGCTCCCAATCCATGTCGAGCAGCCGCGCGGTCTGCATGGCGTTGACCCAGACGCAGGTGCGGCCGTTGTGCGGGTTGCGATAGAGCGCGGGCATGACGCCGCGCTTCTGCGCGAGCGGATCGCGGACGTCGCAGGTGACCTCGGCCAGCACCGTGTAGTGCGGCGCGATCATCTCCTGCTCGCGCCCGTCGAGCAGGTCCCGCAGGTCGTCGGGCAGCTCGATCTCGGCGCGGGCGAAGCGCGTCGACGAGGCGCCGTCGACCACGTGGAGCGCGTGCAGCGACAGCGCGTCGAACGGATGCTCGGTATAGGCCGCGTCCGCATGCCAGTTGAGCTCGGAGGCCGAAGGGCCGCCGCCCTCGTTGGTCATGAAGCCGTTCTCGCCCTCGCGCAGCAGGATCGGCCCGAGCAGCGCGCAGACATCGCGCTGGCGCTCCATGGACAGCGCCTGCCCGCGCGCGATGACGAGACCGTGGGTGTTGAACAGCGAGCGGAACTGCTCAGTCTCGGCCGGCGACAGCGGCTGCGACAGGTCGCGCTCGATCTCGACGCCGAAGGGCTCCAGCGCGCGCCAGGTCAGGCTGTCGGTCATGTCCTCTCCCCATCTTATAATGAGTGAGCACTATCTATACGCGCAATCACCCGCCGGCAACGCGCTGCAGCAGGACGACTTCCTCCGCCCCGGCCAGCGCGCGCGTCCAGTCGGGCGCGAATACGCCGTCGACCGCAAAGGCGGCGCGCGCCTCGGCCTGTTCGGCAAAGCCCGGCGACAGATCGCCGAGCCGGTCGACCAGCGCCAGCAAGGTCGGTGCCTCGATCTCGAGCGTGTCCTTGCCGCCGAAGAACTCGCGGTCGAACGGCGGCATGACGATCAGGCGCAAGCGCTACTCCGCCGCGCGCAGCAGGCCGTAGACGCGGTCGGGGCTGATCGGCAGGTCGTGCATGCGGATCCCCGTCGCGCGGCTGACCGCGTTGCCGACCGCGGCCAGCGGCGGCACGATCGGCACCTCGCCGACGCCCTTGACGCCATAGGGATGCGCGGGGTTCGGCACTTCGACCATGACCGTATCGATCATCGGCATGTCCGAGGCGACGGGCATGCGATAGTCGAGGAAGCCGGCGTTATCGAGCTTGCCCGAGCGGTCGTAGACATAGGCCTCGTTGAGCGCCCAACCGATGCCCTGCACAGCCCCGCCCTGCATCTGCCCCTCGACGTAGTCGGCATGGATCGCGCGGCCGACGTCCTGGACCACGGTGTAGCGCTTGACGAGGACGTGGCCGGTCTCGCGATCGACCTCGGTGTCGCAGATGTGCACGCCGAAGCCGGGCAGGAAGTCGTGCGGATCGACCACGGCCTCGGCCGAGATCGGCCCGCCGGTGGTGCCGGTCTTCGCGGCGATCTGGGCCAGAGTCAGGCGCTGGTCGCCATGCACCGCGGTGCCGTCTTCCCAGGTCACGGCGGCGACGTCGACGCCCCAGGTCCGCGCGGCGCGGTCCTTGAGCTGTTCGATCACGCCCTCGGTCGCCTGGATCACCGCCTTGCCCGTGGCGAAGGTCGTCCGGCTGCCGCCGGTGACCATCGAGAAACCGATCGACGAGGTGTCGGCGATCGTCACGCGGACTTTCTCGTAGGCGACGCCCAGGGTCTCGGCCGCCATGATCGCCATTGAGGCGCGGCTGCCGCCGATGTCGGGGCTGCCCTCGGTGACGAGCACCGAGCCGTCCTCGCCGAGCTTGACCGAAGCGGTCGACGGGCCGCCGTAATTGCCCCAGGCGCCACAGGCGACGCCGCGGCCCTGGCCGGGTGCAACGGGGGACGACCAGTGCGGGTGGGCCTTGGCCGCCTCCAGCGCCTCGGCATAGCCGATCGCGCCAAGCGGCACACCCGAGGCCGAGGGCTCGCCCGGATGGACGATGTTCTTGAGCCGCAGGTCGATCGGATCGATGCCGAGCCTGGCCGCGAGTTCGTCCATCGCGCTCTCGACCGCAAAGTTGATCTGCGGCGCGCCCGGCGCACGATAAGCGTGCATCGTCGGAATGTTGCTGAGCACGTTCCAACCGACGATCGAGGCATTGGGCACGCGGTAGTGGCCCACCGCGCCGCCGACGCCCGAATAGACCTCGTTGGCCCCCGGGAAGGCGCCGCCGTGGTACTTGAGCTCGATCTCGGCCCCCACCAAGGTGCCGTCGGCCGCCGCGCCCAGGGTGATATCGATCACCGCGCCCGGTGCCGGGCCGGTCGAGCGGAAGATGTCGGTCCGCTTCATCGTCAACCGCACCGGCCGCCCTGCCTTGCGCGACAGCAGCATGGCGACGGGTTCGAGATAGACCGTGGTCTTACCGCCGAAGCCGCCGCCGATCTCGAGCGGGTGGACACGGACGCTGGCGATGTCGATCTGCAGGATGCCCGCAGTCATCGCGCGGATCGCGAAGTGCCCCTGGCTCGAACACCAGATCTGGGCCTGACCGTCGGCATTCCACTGCGCAACGCAGGCGTGCGGCTCGATATAGCCCTGGTGCACGGGCTGCAGCGTGAAGCGACCGGTGAAGCTCGCGGCCGCGCCGGCGATCGCCGCCTTGGCGTCGCCGCGCTCGATCGCGAAACGCATCGAGGCGTTCGAGGGCTTGGTCGGCTTCTCCGCGAGGCCCTGGGTGAACACGTCGTCGTGCAGCACCGGCGCGTCCTCGGCCAGCGCGTCCTCGATGGCGATGACGTGCGGCAGCACCTCGTAATCGACCTCGATCAGCTTGAGCGCCGCTTCGGCCACGGCATGGCTGGTCGCGGCGACCGCGGCAACGGCCTGGCCTTCGTAGAACACCTTGCCGATCGCCATGCACTTCTGCGCGACCCAGCGCAGGTTCGAGGCGCTTTCGGCACCGGCGACGAGCTTGTCCGCCGCCTGCGGAAAATCCTGGCCGGTGACGACGGCCTTCACACCCGCGAGCGCCTCGGCCTTCTTCGTGTCGATGCCGCGGATGCGTGCGTGCGGATGCGGGCTGCGCAGCACAGCGCCCTGGAGCATGCCGGGCGAGACGTGGTCAGGTCCATAGATCGCCTTGCCGGTGACCTTCTCGACCCCGTCGGGACGGACGGGACGGGTGCCGACGAGACGGAACTGCTGCTTGTTTTCAGGCGCGTTCATGCCGCGGTCCTCCTGTCCTGACGCAGCTCGGCCGCGGCGTCCATCACCGCGCGCACGATCTTGTCGTAGCCCGTGCAGCGGCAGAGATTGCCCGCCAGCCAATAGCGCACCTCGGTCTCGCTCGGATCCGGATTGTGGTCGAGCAGTGCCTTGGATGCGACGATGAAGCCCGGCGTGCAGAAGCCGCACTGGAGCGCGCCGTGTTCGAGGAACTGGCGCTGGATCGGATGGAGCTGGTTGCCTTCGGCGACGCCCTCGATCGTGCTGACCTGGCGCCCCTCGGCCTCCGGTGCGAGGACCAGGCACGAGCAGACCATCTTGCCGTCGAGCACGACGGTGCAGGCGCCGCAGTCGCCCGAGCCGCAGCCTTCCTTGCTACCGGTCAGGTCCATCTCCTCGCGCAGCGCGTCGAGTAGCGAGGTGTCGGGATCGCAGAGGAACTGCTGCGGGTCGCCGTTGACCGTGGTGGATACGAGAAGCTTGCTCATGCCTGACTCCGGCCCTGATTTTTATGCGCGCGTTCGAGCGCGATCTTTGCGGTGCGCTTGACCAGCACGCCGGCCATGGCGGTGCGGTATTCGGCGGTGCCGCGCTTGTCGTCGATCGGCCGGCAGGCGGCGCGCACGGCATCGGCGGCGGCTTCGAGCGCGGCATCGTCGAGCTTGCCGCCGATCAACGCGGCGCCCGCGGCTTCGACGAGGACGACCGTGGGCGCGACGGCGCCGATCGCCACGCGCGCCGCGGTGCAGACACCGCCGGCACCGAGCACCAGACTCACCCCGGCACCGACCACGGCGATGTCCATCTCGCTCCGCGGGATCGAGCGCAGGTAGGCATCGGCGCCGAGTTGTGCCGGCAAGCGAATCTCGACCAGCACTTCGCCGGGCGCGAGCGAGGTCTTGCCCGGCCCCGCCGGGATCGCCTCGACCGGCACCTCGCGCTGACCGTTCGGGCCGGCGACGAGGCAGGTCGCACCGGCGGCGACCAGCGCGGGCACGCTGTCGGCTGCGGGCGAGGCGTTACAGAGGTTGCCCGCCATGGTCGCGCGATTGCGTACCTGGACCGAGCCGATCAGGTTGGCCGCCTCGACCACGCCGGGCCAGGCCGCAGCCAGCGCCGCGTCGTCCTTGAGCGCGGTGCACGGCGTCGCCGCGCCGATGGCGAAACCGCCACCGGGCAGCGCGCGGATGCCGGACAGGCCGGCGATACGCTTGAGATCGACGATCGCGCTGGGCGCGTTGCGGCCCGAGCGCATCTGCACGATCAGGTCGGTGCCCCCGGCAAGCGGCCGCGCGCCGGCGTCACCCGCCAGCAGCGCCACCGCCTGCTCTATCGTCTCAGGGGCATGATAGGCTGGCGACGACATTCAGACTCCCTCGTATTTTGAGGTCTAAACATCGTCCTCCAACCGGATTCGTCAATGCCGGAATGCGGCAGAGCCTTGCCTGATCGTCTCAGCCTTAGGCGGTGACGTAGCCGCCATTGAGCGGATAGGTCTGCCCCGTGATCCACGAGGCCGCGTTCGAGCACAGGTAGGTCACCAGGGTGGCGACGTCCTGCGAACGGCCGTAGCGGCGCACGATGTAGTTCGAGAGCTGCTTCTTGGCGTGATCGCTCTTCTCGAATTCCTCGAGCTGTTCCTGCGGCATGTCGGGCATCAGCGACGACAGCGACACGGCGTTGCAGGTGATGCCGTGGCGGCCGACTTCCTTGGCGATCGAGCGGACGAAGCCGTTGGCGCCGGCCTTGGCCGCGGCATAGACCGCGAGCTTGGGCTCGCCGGTGCGGCCCGAGTCCGAGACGATCGTGACGATGCGGCCCTTCTTGGCCTCGACCATCGCCGGGATGATCGCGTGGCAGCAGTTGAGCACGCCGTAGAGATTGGTGCCGAGATAGCGCGGCCAGGCCTCGGGATCTTCCTCCCAGAAGTTCAAGGTCGGCCGCAGCGAGCCGCCCGGGCCCGCCATGCCGGCATTGTTGACCAGCACCGTGATCGGGCCGAGTTCAGCCGTCGCCTTGGCCACGGCGGCGCGCACGGCTTCGAGGTCGGAAACGTCGAAGGGCACGGCCACGGCCGGCACGCCGGTCGCGCGGATTTCCGCGGCCACGGCCTCGGCACGTTCGGCAACGAAATCGTTCACCGCGACGCCGCCGCAATTGTGCCGCGCCAGCTCCAGCGCAATCGCGCGGCCCGCGTTCTGGCCTGCGCCCGTCACCAGGGCCACCTGGCCGCCCAGATCGATCATGTCCTCTCCGCTCATACTCTATCCTCCATTTACAGTCCGATTAGATAGTGCTTACCATCTAGGCAAGCGAGTCCCACATCGCCGAGAGGATGTTTCCATGACCCAAAGCACTGGTGGACAGATCGGCCCGCTGTCGCAGTACCTCCAACCGCTGGAGGAGGCTGTCAACGAGATCGCGAACACCTGGCGCCCCGACGACCCGCAATATCGCGCTGACGTCTATCGCCAGATCATGATGCAGCTGTCCTACGGCTATTTCGCCTTCTTCCACGCCGATCCCGAGCATCCCGACTGGGCACCGCTGTGGAACCCCGTCTACACCCTGCAGCCCAACCCCGACGACATCTACCTCTACGCGCCGATCTCCAGCGACTACAGCTACAAGATCAGCGGCGACCGCGGTTCGGTGTTCATGATCACCTTCACCACGGCGCTGAGCTCGGCCGGGCTGCCCTGGGAAAACGACCTCGTCGGCACCTATTACAACGACATCGACAGCGGCGACCTGCAGGTCGAGCCCGACGGCAGCTTCGAACTGCTGGTCAGCACCGAGAAGCCGGCGGGCTATACGGGCAACTGGCTGAAGATCGCGCCGGGCGCGCGCGTGTTGATGACGCGCTATCGCAGCTACGACTGGGTCAACGAGGTCGATCCACGCATGTCGATCGAATGCCTGAACCCCAAGGGATTGAAGGCACGACTGACGCCCGACGAAATCCTCGAGCGGATCGATCACATGGCGCGGATGCCCGTGCGCGCGACCAAGCTGTTCTACGCCATGCAAAACGCGGTGAAGGCCAATGTCGGCGTCAACGTGTTCGAGCCGGCGGTCTACGGCGGATCGTTCACCCGCCAGGTCTATCTCCCTGCGGTCTACGAGTTCGAGCCCGGCGAGGCGCTGATCGTCGAGACCGACCTGCCGGCGCAGCGCCGCTACTGGAACTGGCAGCTCAACGATCCCTATTTCAACGCCACCGAATACGTCTACCGCCTGTCGAGCACCAACGGCCACTTCGCCCATGTCGCCTCGGACGGGCGGTTCTATGCCGTGGTCGCGCAGGAGGACCCGGGCGTGCCGAACTGGCTCGACGCGGCGGGCTTCTACCAGGGTACGATCTACGGCCGCTGGTACGACTGCGACAGCCACCCGGTGCCGACGATGAAGCGCGTGAAGCTCTCCGAGATCCGCGATCACCTGCCCGCGGACACGCCCAAGGTGACGCCGGAAGAGCGTGCCGAGGAGCTGCGCCAGCGCGTAAGGGCCTGCCAACGCCGGAGACGCTGGTGATGCTCGAAGGCTTCGATCTCAGCGGCCGCGTGGCCGTGGTCACCGGCGGCGGCACGGGCATCGGCGGCGCGACTGCGCGACTGCTGGCCGAGCGCGGCGCCGACATTATCCTCGCGGGGCGGCGCATCGAGAAACTCGAGGTCATGGCCGAAGCGATCCGCGCGGACACCGGACGGCGCGTGCTCAGCGTCGCGACCGACGTGCGCAAGCCCGAGGCCTGCAAGGCGCTGATCGAGGCGACCGTGGCCGAGTTCGGCCGGCTCGACGTGCTGGTCAACAACGCCGGCGGCGCGCACGGCCATGTCGGGCTCCACCGCATGGACCTCGCCAAGTGGGACCGCGACATCCAGCTCAACCTCAGCGCCGCGCAATATTGCGCGCAGGCGGCCTTCCCGCATCTGCGGCGGACCGGTGGCTGCGTGGTCAACGTCTCGTCGATGGCCGGGGTCAACGGCACCCAGGGCGTCGGCGCCTATTCGGCGGCCAAGGCCGGACTGCAGATGCTGACCAAGGTCATGTCGGCCGAATGGGGACCGAGCGGCATCCGCGTCAACTGCGTCGCCCCGGGCATGACCGCGACCGAGGCCGCCGAACTCGGCTGGGACAAGCGCGGCTTCGACGCCGCCGCGGTCGCCAAGTCGGCCTTCTCGCTGGGCCGCTACGGCACGATGCGCGAGGTGGCCCAAGCGATCGTGTTCTTCGCCAGCGACGCCGCCTCCTACATCACCGGCGAGACCCTGGCCGTCGGCGGCGGCGCCAAGCTCGGCGGCATGATCAACGTCGAGGATGACGAGGAACTCGGGACCTTGCTGACGAAGGCGTGAGGGGGCGGCGCAGGTCGGTCGGCAACTCAACCGTTACCGCCACCGCACCAAAACCCGTCATCCCCGCGAAGGCGGGGATCCATCTCCTCAGTTCTCCGAAGGCACCGCAGTGCGATCCGAAAGTTCGGGTAATGGATCCCCGCCTTCGCGGGGATGACGAACAAAGGTGCCGTCGAACGGGGAGAGGGTCAGCATATCCCTCCCCCCGCTACTAGCCGTTCCTCAGAAATCGAACTTCAGGCTCACGCCGTAGGTCCGCGGCGGTGCGTATTCGCTGTGGTCGCCGGTCGTGCCGCCGACGCCGGTCTGGTAGTAGCGCTCGTCGAACATGTTGTTGCCCCAGAGCTCGATGCCCCAGTTCTTGTTCGGCCGCAGCTCGAACGACAGGTTCACGACGTCGTAGGCGCCCTGCGACAGGCGGTTGTCGGCCTCGAAGAATATCCGGCTGGAGTGGTTCCACAGCGCGTTGAAGATCACCTCGGCATCGTTGCCCAGGTTCTTGCGCCAGTTCAGGCTGACGGTCGAGGCGAAGGTCGGCGAGAGCGGGGTCTTGTTGCCCGTGGCATCGCCGAAGCAGTTGATGCCGCCGCCCGTCGCCGGGCCCGTCGACTGCCCCGCCGGACGCGCGCGGCCGGCCGGTTGGCCGGTCGTGCAGACCGCCGGGCTCTGATAGGTGAACTGCGCGCCGGGGAAGTCGGTGAAGCGCGAATTTAGGTAGGTGCCAGAGAAGTTCAGGGTCAGGCCCTCGGCCGGCGCGATCGTCAGTTCGCCTTCGAGACCGTCGACCTTCACCGTCGCGGCGTTGAGCAGCAGGGTGCGGCCCGGCGAAGGCTGGGCGCGGATCTGGTAGTCGTCGATCTGGTAGTGGAAGCCCGCGAGGTTGAGGCGGACCATGTTGTCGAACAACTGCGACTTGAGGCCGACCTCGAAGGCGTCGATCGTCTGCGGGCCGACCGCGGGATCGAGCGGGCTGCCCGTCGCCGCGAAGATACCCGACTTGAAGCCGCGGTTGTACGAGGCATAGACGTTGATCTTGTCGGTCAGGTCCTGGCGCAGCGCGACGCGGTAAGTGACCTTGCCCGTCGACAGCTTCTGCGCCGGCGGCGCGACCGTGACCACGCCCGTCTGGATCGTCGTCACCGTGCCCTGATAGGTGCGCTCGTCCTTGGTATAGCGCAGGCCCGCGATCAGGTGCGTGGTCGGCGTGATGTCGTAGCCCGCCTCGCCGAAGGCGGCGTAGGAATTGGTCTTCATCTCGGCGCGCGTCGAAGTGCCGTTGTTGAGCCCGCCGAAGGCCAGACCGCGCAGGGTGAAGCCGTCGACGTTGGCCTTGGCGTGGTAGTAGAACACGCCGAGCTGCCAGTTGAACGGCGTCGTCGTGGCCGAGGCCAAGCGCAGTTCCTGCTGGAACGTGTTCACCCGCGACGGCACGTAGGCGATCACCAGGCGCGACGAGGTGTAGTCGGCGTCGAACGAGGACTGGACCTTGACCCCGCGGCGCGCGGTGATGCTGGTCAAGGTGGCGAAGTCGAACTCGTGCTCGATCGTCAGCGAACCGCCGAAGGTCTGGATGTCGGCATAGCCGTTGTCGAGCGTGTTGAGGTTGTATTCGCCGGGGAAGCGATAGCCGCCGGTGCCGACGCTGCCCTTGGTCAGGTAGAACCCGTTCACGTAGTCGTTGTAGTCTTTGTAGTAATCGCCCGAGAGGACGATCTTGGTCGCGTCGCCCGGCCGCCAGACCAGCTTCGAGCGCGCGCCCCAGTACCAGCCCTTGCCGATGTCTTTGCCGGTGGCCAGGTTGGTGCCGAAGCCGTCGTTCTGATCCTTGCCGGTCAGCGCCACGTCGATGCTGACGTTCTCGCTCAGCGGCGTCGCCGCATAGAGCTGGCCCTGGACCGTATTGTAATTACCGTAGCCGACCTTGCCCTGGACCGTCGCCTCGTTGTCGGGCTCGCGCGTGATGATGTTGACCAGACCGCCCGACGAGTTGCGCCCGAACAAGGTGCCCTGCGGGCCTTTCAGCACTTCGATGCGCTGGATGTTGTTGAACTTGGTACCGGCCGAGGTCAGGTCGCCCAGGTAGACGCCGTCGACGTAGAACGCGTTCGCGCCCTCCTCGCCCACGTTGCCGCTGGTGTTGCCGACGCCGCGCATGAAGAAGATGTTCGACGGGCCCGACGAGGTCACCTGCACGCTGGGGACGATCTGGCTGATCGTCGTGGTGCCGCCGACGCCGACCGCCTGCAAGGTGTCGTTGCTGATCGCCGTGACCGAGATCGGCACGTCCTGCAGGTTTTCCTCGCGCCGCTGCGCGGTGACGACGATGTCGCCGACGCCGGTGCTCTCGACCGTCGCGGTTTCCTGCGCCTGCGCCGAAACGCCGGTCAGCGCGGTGGTGATGCAAAGCGCAAGCAGAGTGCTCGCGACGTGTCGCCGATTGGCATGCCCGCCCATATCCAAATCCCCCATTTCTCTTGTTAGGCGGGGATGCTCAGCGAGCGGGCAGGTCATGTCAAATGATGCAGAAACGCCGTTCAAGCGTTCAGCAATCGCGATTTCCCAGTATCTTACAGATGCTTAAATGAACCAGTCGGGTCCATTTTTGACATCGCGGTTCCGACACGGACAAGTGCCGTTGCTGCGGGCAATGGAGCGCAACGCGGCGAGACGGCGACTTGTGATATTCGCCGTCTCACTTCGCGCGAAATCGTCGGTTCAGTCGCCCCAGATCGCGTCCGCCGCAGCGACCGCCTGAGCGCCGCGCCCGCCGAGTTCGGCAGTCAGCAACTTGAGGCGATAGGTCCACAGGTGCAGCGGATGCTCGAGCGTCATGCCCATGGCGCCGAGGAACTGGTGGAAGTCGTAGCCCACCCGCTTCGCCGCCTCCTGCGCGTGCAGCGCCGCGAGCGCGGCATCGCCGGCGGTGCCGGTCATCGCCGCGCGCAGCGCCAGCCAGTAGACGCCGTTGGTCGCGACCTGGATCTCGGCGAGGCGGTGACGCAGCGCCTGGAAGGTGGCGATCGGGCGGCCAAACTGCTTGCGCTCGCCGACATAGGTGGTGACCGAGGCCAGCGCCGCCGCGAGCAGGCCCGCAGCCTCGGCCGCGAGTGCGCCGCGCCAGGCCGTCAGCAGTCGCTCGGAGGTGACGTCGTGGCTGCGCGTCTCGGCGGGCACGCCGGTCAGGAACGCCACCGGATAGCCGTAGAGCACTTCGTCGCCGGCCGAGCGGACGTGCTCTTCGCCGGCGGTAAAGCTGCGAACACTACCCTCACCCACGACCACGACGGTCGCGCCGGGCTTGAGGAAGCGCACGGGCTTGCGCAGCGAGCCTTCCTCGACGAGGCACAGCGGCCGCGGCAGTTCGGGATCGAGCAAAGGACGCACCAGCGCCGAGGCCGCCGCCTCGACCGCGAAAGGCAGCCGCGCCAGCTTCTCGACCACCAGCGCCGCGGTGACCGCGCCGAGTTCTTCCATCGCCATCACGTCGAGGAAACCGCCCTCGACCAGCTCGGCGTCGAGCGCGTCGCTGGTCAGCGCGAAGGAGACGTCGTGCATCGGGACGGCGGCATAAGGCCGCGTCAGGCTGTCGATGAAGTCGAGGATCTGGGTCTGGTCTTCGGACAGGGACAGAAGCATCAGCGCGGCTCCCGCGGCAGTTGAAGAACATCGGAAGCGATGATGTTGAGCTGGATCTCGGCCGCGCCCGAAGCGATGCCCGCGACGATGCCGCGCTGGTGGTGCATCTGCAGGAAGGCCGACTGACCGGCGAGTGCTTCGGGCACATATTCGACCACGAACTCGCTGACCGCACGCTCGGCCTGGACCGTGGCGTAGCGCGCCGACGAGCTCTCGGGACCGACCGTGCCGCCATCGACGCGCTTCTGGACGATCGCGTAGATCGCCGTGCGCGCCGCTTCGCAGAGCGCGGCGCAACGCGCGGCCTCGGCCTTGACCGTCTCGCGGGTGAATTCACCGTTCGCCTTGAGAATGCCGACCGCGCGGTCGAGCGCTTCGCGCGCCAGGTGATAGCGCGGAATGCCCAGGCGTTCGTTGGTCAACGAATAACCGATGATCTCCCAGGCCTGGCCTTCCTCGCCGAAGCGCTGGCCGACGGGGACGATGACGTCGTCGAAGAACACCTCGTGGATGTCGCCCTCGCCGATCAGGCTCGGGATCTGGCGCACGGTGATGCCCGGCGTGTCCATCGGCACGAGCAGGATGGTGATGCCCTTCTTGCGATCGTCGCTGGTGCGCGTCAGCAGGAAGCAGGTGTCGGCGAGGCCGGCGTAGGAGGTCCAGATCTTCTGGCCGTTGACCTTGTAATGGTCACCCTCAAGCTCGGCGCGGGTGCGCAGCGAGGCGAGGTCCGAACCCGAATTCGGCTCGGAGAAGCCCTGGCACCAGAGCATCTCGCCCGCCGAGATCTGCGGCAGATACTTCGCCTTCTGCGCCTCGGTGCCGTACTTCAGCATCGTCGGGCCGATCCAGTTGACGTTCATGTACTGGCCGCCGCGCGGCTCGCCGTACTCCCACATCACTTCGGCCAGGATCTGCTGCTCCCAGGGCCCCAGCCCCTCGCCGCCGATGTCCTTGGGCCAGTGCGGGAACAGCATGCCGTTCTCGGCCAGCTTGCGACAGAAGCCGCGCGCGAACTCCGTCAGCGCCGGCGAGGCCGGGCCGTGCTTGGAGAATTCCTCCCAGTCCTCGGGCAGGTTCGCCGCGAGGAAGTCGACCAGCTTGCGGCGGAACGCCTGCTGCTCGTCGGTCCATTCGAAGTTCATGGGGCTGTCGCTCTCTCAGGTCTGCGGCCCCGTTAAACGAGAGAATGCGTTCGCGGCAAGCTGCAGCAGACGTCGTACCCCAACTCGTCGCCCCTGCGAAGGCAGGGGCCCATCTGAGCGCACAGACAGACAACTTCGTGCCCGGCTGAAAGCTCGGTTGGGCCCCTGCCTTCGCAGGGGCGACGGCCAGAGAGTGGAAGCGCGGCCCCGCCAACGAAAACGGGCCCCGGCCTTGCGACCGGAGCCCGTCTCTTACCCTGTCGGGTCTTCGCTTAGCGGATCTTGCCGCTGAACGAGACGCCGAAGATGCGCGGCTCGTTGTAGACGGCCGCCATGTAGTTCTCGATCACGCCCTTGAGGTTCTTCTCGTTGGTGATGTTGCGCGCGAAGGCCGCAAACTCCCACGACTTGTCGGCACCGGTGATGCCGATCTTCAGGCCGCCCTCGAAGTTGTTCTTCGAGTAGAACTCCTTGGTCTTGTAGAGCACGAAGTTCGTATAGCCCTGGGCGTTCCAGTCGGTGGCGATGAAGAAGCTGCCCGAGTTGCCGACGGGGATGTCGTAGCGCGCGGCGAAGTTCAGGTTCCACTTCGGCGCGTTGGGCAGCGGGTTGCCGTCGATCGAGGCGAAGACGGTCGGCGCGCCGAACACCGGACGCGTGATCGTCGGATCCTCGACCGTGCAGACCACGACGCCGTTGAGCGCGCAGACCTGCGCATAGACGCGGCTGTCCTTGATCTTGGTGTGCAGCAGGCTGCCACCCAGCGACAGCGACAGGTTGTCGATCGGCAGGAACTCGATCTCGGCCTCGGCGCCATAGGCATCGGCCTTGTCGGCGTTGAACAGGACGCCGTTGCCGTCCGAATCGTTGCCGTTGAGCTGGATGTCGTTGACGCGCCAGTAGAACGCGCTGGCGTTGAAGCGCAGGCGGTTGTCGAGCAGCTGGCTCTTGAAGCCGACCTCACCCGAGGTGATCGTTTCCGAATTGGCCGTGGTGAAGGCCGAACCGAACACGGCCGAGCGGCCCTGGATCGTCGGGCCGCGGAAGCCGCGCGCGACGCGGGCATAGACGCTCGCCTCGTCGCTGAGCTTGTAGAGCGCCGAGAGATCCCAGCTCGGCTCCTTGCCGGTCAGGCTGACGTCGCGCGACGCCGTCGCCGGGAAGTTCACCGTCGAGCCCGTGCTCGCCACCTTGATCAGCTGGGTGCGCTTCTTGTCCTCGGTATAGCGCACGCCGCCGGTGATCGTCAGGCGATCGCCGATCTCGTAGCTGGCCTGGCCGAACAGCGCCCACGAGGTATTGACGTTGTGCAGACGCACCCAGTTCTCGGGGTTGTTGGTCTGGGCGTTGGTCGCGCTGAACGGTGCGGTCAGGAAGTAGCGACGCTGGTAGAAGTCGGTGATGTCGCGGCTGTCGAAGTAGTAGCCGCCGACCTGCCACTTGAACGGGCCGTCGCCGGTGCTGGCGAGGCGCAGTTCCTGCGTCCACTGGTCGAGATCGCGGATCTGGCCCTGCGACTGGCCGTAGCCGTTGGGCAGGCCGCCGACCGGGAAGTTCACCGCGGCGCCGCCGTCGGTGTCGCCGCGGCTATAGCCGGCCGTGTGCTCGTAGGCGGTGATCGAGGTCAGCTCGACGTCGCCGAAGTTCCAGGCCAGACGCGCCGAGGCACCCTGGGTCTTATAGGCCTGCGGGTTGTTCTGCGCTTCGTCGAAGGCGACGCGATCGCGCGGAGCGGTGCTCTCGTTCGAGCCCTTGGTCAGCGCGCCGCGCAGGAACAGGGTCGAGGTGCCGTCATAATCGCGGACATGGCCCGAGAGCAGCAGCGAGAGATCCTCGGTCGGCGTGACGAGGACCTGCAGGCGGGCGTTGAGATCGTCGAAGCCGCCCATCGTGTTCTTCGCGGGCGAGACCGTGCCGTCGAGGCTCGGGCCGGTGTAGGTGTTGTCGACGTAGTCCTCGCGGTGCTGCGCGAGCACCGACAGGCGCACGGCGACCTTGTCGGCGACGATCGGGCCACCGACGCCAGCGTCGAGGTTGACGCTGTTGTAGGTGCCGTAGGACAGCGAGGCGCGGCCCTGGAGGTCCATGGTCGGACGGATCGTGTCGAACTTGACGATGCCGGCCGTGGTGTTGCGGCCGAACAGCGAGCCCTGCGGGCCGCGCAGCACTTCGACCTGGGCGACGTCGTAGACCGGGTTGGACTTGAGCACGACGTGCTCGAGCACGACGTCGTCCTGGATGATCGAGACCGGCTGCGAGGCGCCGAGGTAGAAGTCCACGTTGCCGAGGCCGCGGATGTAGAAGCGCGGGAAGATGCGGCCCGTGGTCGATTCGACGTAGAGGCTGGGCACGCGGCCGGCGAGCGAGAGCAGCGTGTCGTCGCCGCCACCGGTGAACTGGCGCAGGTTGTCGCCGCTGACCACGCCGACCGAGACGGGAACGTCGGTCAGGTTCTCGGCGCGGCGTTCGGCGGTCACGACGATTTCGCCGAGGCCGGTATCGGCGCCGGCATCGGCGGTCTGCGCGGCGGCGATCGACGGCAGGGCCACCGTGGCGAGGCAAAGCGCCGTGAAGGCGAGTGCGGTCTGCGATTTCATGAAATTCTATCTCCGATTGATCGGAGACGGCCGTCGCGCGCCAGCGAAGGTCGGCGGGCCAGCCATCTCGGCGGCCCGCCTAGTCTTCGGCGATGTGATATCAATGACAGTTGTGTTGCAGCGCAGCATTTCCCCGCAGGGTGCCGCTTTTCAGCAACAGTCTGGAAACACTACTTTCGTTCGGCATTCACCGCTTCGGGCGCGAGGTAGCGCGTGGTCGAAATGCCGCCGTCGACCGCGATCGTCTGGCCGTTGACGAAGCCGGCCAGGTCCGAGGCGAGGAAGGCGGCCATGTTGCCGATGTCGTCGACCGTGCATTCGCCGGGGAACGGCGTCAGCTCGTGGTTGGTGCGGCGGAAGAAGTCGAGATCCCAGAACGCGTCGGTCATCTCGGTGCGCACGACGGTGGGCGCAATGTAGTTCGAGCGAATGCCCTGCGGCCCGTATTCGGCGGCCAAGGTCTGCATCAGGCCGATCTGTGCGGCCTTGACCGCCGAGTAGGCACCGCCACCCGGCGTGCCGTAGATGCCCCAGGTCGAGCCGACGAACAGGATCGACGAGCCCTGCCCCAGATGCGGCAAGGCCTCGCGCGTCAGGCGGAACGGCGCGCGCAGCGAGATGCCGAGCACTTCGTCGAGCATGTCGTCGGTGGTCGAATGGACCGGGCCGAAATTGAACGAGCCCGCGTTGTTCACCAGCATGTCGAGCCGGCCGAACTTCTCGAGCGCGTGCTCGACGATCGCCTTGGGCGCATCGGCGGCCGTGGCATCGACCGCGATCGACGAGTAGGCGATCGACGAACCCAGTTCCTCGCCGAAGCGCGCGAGCTTGCCCTCGTTGCGGCCGGTCGCGACGACCTTGACGCCCTTCGCGCCGAGCGCGCGGACGATCCCCGCACCGATCCCGCCGCCGCCGCCGGTGACGATCGCAACTTTGCCTTCCATAATCTTGCTCCTTCAATCCTCCCCGGCACGGGGAGGGGGACCGTCCGCAGGACGGTGGAGGGGGCTGTCGGTTGGCGCTGCGCTTGCCTGCGAGCCCCCTCCCCCATGCCGCTGCGCGCCATGGTCCCCCTCCCCGTTCCGGGGAGGATGAATGTTACGCCCGCTGGTTGCCCGAGCGCTCTGCAATGTCGTTTGCGGCGATGTAGCCGAAGGTCATGGCCGGGCCGATCGTCGCGCCGGCGCCCGGGTAGACGTCACCGAACGGCGTGCCCGACTGGTTGCCCGCGGCATAGAGGCCGGCGATCGGATTGCCCGCCTGGTCGAGCACGCGTGCGCGCGCATCGCAGCGCAGGCCGCCCTTGGTGCCGAGGTCGCCGTTGTTGATCGGCACGGCATAGAACGGCGCGGTGTCGATCGGACCCAGGTTGGGATTGGGCGTGACCGTGGGATCGCCGAACATCTGGTCGTAGGGGTTCATACCGCGGCCGAATTCGGGATCGATGCCGGTCTTCGAATACTCGCCGATCTTGCGGACCTGTTCCTTGACCTTGTCGACCGGCAGATGGATCTTCTTCGCCAGCTCCTCGATCGTGTTGGCGCGGAAGACGTAGTGGTCCCACCAGTCGTTGGGCACCTTGCGCTCCGGCGTATGCACGGTCGGCATCAGGCCGCCAGCGCTGAACTTGCGGCGGAACTTCGTATCGAAGATCAGCCAGCACGGCATGTTGGCGCCGGTCTTCTGATGATCGGCGACCATCGCCTGGCCGAACTGGTCGTAGCCGCAGGCCTCATCGACGAAGCGATCGCCATTACGGTTGAGCACGACCGACCACGGCCGGCCGACGTCGAAGGCGGCCTGGTGGATTTCGTGGAAGTTCGAGGCGCCGGGCATCGGCAGTTGCATAGTGGGGATCCACCAGCCCGCTTCGGTATGCTCGGTCGAGGCGCCGATCGCCTCGGCGGCGATCAGGCCCTCGCCGCGGTTGGCGTCCTCTGGGGTCGACGAATGACGGGTCAGGCCGGGGACCGGATAGAAGCGGTCGCGCAGCTCCTGGTTCCACTCGAAGCCGCCCGCGGCGAGCACGACGCCGTGGCGCGCGTTGATCGTGTACTTGCGGCCGAAGTTGCTGACCTCGACGCCGGTCACGCGGCCGGCGTCGTCGACCAGCAGGCGGTCGAGCTTGGTCTCCATGCGCAGCTCGGCACCGCGGTCGAACACGGCCTTGTAGGTCGCACCCATCAGCGCCGCGCCCGAGGTGAAGCGCTTGTCGCGGTGCGAGACCGCGCGGGTCGAACGATCCATCCAGTAGCGCGCGATGACCTTGGCGGCGACGCCGCGCCAGCCCTTCGACTGCATCATCAGGGTGAAGGTCTCGGTCAGGTCCATCGCATAGCGGCCGAACAGCTTGAAGCGGTTGTACTGCTCGCGCATCAGCGCATAGCGGTTGTCGCCGAGATCACGGCCGTCGAAGGTCGGCACGATCACCGAACGGTCGGCGCGCGCGCCGGGATTGCCCGGATAGTAGTCGGGCCAGGCGGCGGCCGCGACCTGCACGCCGGTGCCCTTGAGATATTGCAGCATCTTGGGCGCTTCATCGACGAAGGCCTCGAGCCGCTCGCGGTTGACCGGCTTGCCGATCAGGCTGTCGACGTATTGCAGGGTCGCCTCGCGGCTGTCGCCCTGGTCACCGTCGAGCTGGTGGTTGGGGATCCACATGACGCCGCCCGAGGTGGCCGAGGTGCCGCCGAACTTCTGCGCCTTCTCGACGATCAGGACCTTGAGCCCGTGATCGGCCGCACGCAGCGCCGCCATGGCACCGGCCGAGCCGGAACCCACCACGACGACGTCGAATGTCTCTGTATCCTGCACAGCCTCTCCCGCCACATATTCCGCGAATTCGCCCGCGGCATTATCTGTTGGGACAGTGCCGGAGAAATGACCGGCAGGGTAGAGCCAATTGCTTCCGCGCGCGTTTGACGGCAAGGGCGGATTGAACAGCGCGCGAGACCTCTACAGGGGCCGCGTTTCCGACCCGAAAGAGAGTACCCGAGCCGATGAGCGAAAAGACCTTCGTCGCCGTTGCCAAGCTGGACGAACTGCCCGCCGGCGCCAAGATCGTGGCCATGGCCGGCAAGGTCGAGCTGGTCCTGTGCAACACGAAGGACACGATCTTCGCAGTCGAGAACCTGTGCAGCCACGCGCACGAGAAGCTCGACTGCGGCAAGATGAAGAACGGCTGGCTCTCGTGCCCCGTCCACGGCGCGCGCTTCGATCTCGAGACTGGCCAACCGATGAACCCGCCCGCGACGATGCCGATCAAGACCTTCGAGGTCCGCGTCACCGGCGATACGATCGAAGTCGCCATTTAACGCTCCTGCGTTTGACGACCAACCCGACGCGCTGCAAGAGGCCCGCATGAGCGACACCACGCAACTCGACACCTTGCGGAACGAAGTCCGCACCTGGCTCGCCGCCCACGCCCCCACGGGCTGGCGCGAAGCCTACAAGACCATGAGCCACGCCGAGTTCGCCCAGGCGCAGCGCGACTGGTTCCAGACCCTGGTCGCCGGCGGCTATGCCGTGCCGCACTGGCCCGCGGGCCTCGCCCCCGGCGCCGGCCGCAGCCTGGCCGAGCAGAAGGTGATCTACGAGGAGCTGGCCCGCGCCGACACGCCGCGGCTGCTGCTCTCGTTCGTCTCCACCTATCACGCCGCCTCGACCTTCCTCGAATGCGGCACCGAGGAACAGAAGGCCCGCTACCTCCCCGCGATCCTCGAGGGCGAGACCTGGTGCCAGGGTTTCTCCGAACCCAACGCCGGTTCGGACCTCGCCTCGCTCAAGTGCAAGGCCGAGCGCCAGACGCGCGACGGCCAGGAAGTCTACGTGATCAACGGCCAGAAGGTCTGGTCGACGATGGCGCAATATGCCGACAAGTGCCTGCTGCTCGTGCGCACGAGCAGCGACGGCGTGAAGCAGGCGGGCATCACCTTCCTGCTGATGGACATGAAGGCGCCGGGCGTCTCGGTCCGCCCGATCGAACAGATCCAGGGCGACGAGGAATTCTGCGAGATGTTCCTCGACGACGTGGTGATCCCGGTCACCGATCGCGTCGGCGAAGAGGGCAAGGGTTGGGCCGTCAGCCAGGCGACCTTGTCGTCTGAGCGCGGCCTCACGCTGATGGAGTTGACCTACAAGATGCGCGGCGCGCTGAGCCGCGTGGCCGAACTGATCCGCAAGAACGGCTATGAGGAAGACCGCGGCGTGCTGCGCGACTTCGGCCAGCTCGTGACGCGCTGCGACGAAGCCTGCGCGATCGCCGACCGCTTCCTGCAGAACCGCATCGACGGCCACGAGGGCCTGGGCGACGCCTCGATCGTCAAGAACACCTATTCGCGCGTGCTGCGTGAGTTCACCCTGCTCGGCACGCGCCTTGGCGGGATCGACGAGCAGTACCGCGCGCCGATCGTCTATGGCGATCTCACCACGGGCAACTGGATGGCCGATTTCATGAACAGCTACGCCTGGACCATCGCCGGCGGCAGCGAGGAAGTGCAGCGCAACATCATCTCCGAGCGCATGCTCGAAATGCAGCGCGAGCCGAAGGGGTGGGTCCTGTGAGCATCGAACGCACCGAACTCCACGACGCCGCGCAGAAGGCGTTCCCGGCCGACCAGCTCAAGCCCGCGCGCGAGACGAGCTGGCCGCTGATCGCCGAGATGGGCTGGCTGCTGCTGCCGCTACCCGAAGACGCGGGCGGCCTCGGCCTCGGCCGCGACAGCTCGGCAGCGATCCACTTCGAGCTGGGCAAGGTCCTCTCGACCGCGCCGCTGATCCCGGCGCTGCTCGCCGTCCAGGCGCTCGCCGCGGCCGATGAACTCGCCGACCAGGCGAGCTGGATCGAGCGCGCCACCACGGGCGAGCTAATCACCACCAACCTGCTGCCCGCGGCGGTCGAGGTGACCAACTCGGGTTCGATCGTGCTGAGCGGCACCCTGCCCTGCGTGGCCGATGCCGATCTCGCCAGCCACGTCCTCGTACTCGCCAAGGGGCTTGCCGCGCTGGTGCCGCTCGACGCGGCCGGCGTGACTGTGACCGAGCGCAAGCTGTGGGACGAGAGCCGCCGGCTGTTCGACGTCACCCTGGCCAACCACCAGGTCGTGCCCGAACTCGTCGTCGCGCGCGGCGAGGCGGCGCACGAGATTGCCGAACGTCTGCACGGCGAACTGCAGCTCGCACTCGCGGCCGAGAGCCTTGGCGGTGCCACCGCCGCGCTCGCGATGACGATCGAATATCTCAAGACGCGCAAGCAGTTCGACCGGCCGCTGGCGATGTTCCAGGCGCTCAAGCACCGCGTCGCCGATCTCAAGACCCGCGTCGTCGCGGCCGAAGCCCTGCTGTGGAAGCGCGCGGTCGAGGCCGAGGCGACGCTCGTCGATCTCGGCGCGATCAAGGCGCTGGCCAGCGACGTCTATCGGCTCGTGGTCGAGGAAGCGATCCAGCTCCACGGCGGCATCGGCCTGACCGAGGAGCATCCGATCCACCTGTTCATGAAGCGGGCGATGCTCAACCTGCAGCTCGGCGAAAGCCTAGACACCTGGCGCGAACGCACCGGGCGGCAGGCGCTGGCGGCGTTTGCTTGAGACCACCCTCACCGCTGCGACTAATTTCGCTTCGCTCAATAAGTCTCGCTTCCTCTCCCGCCAGCGGGAGAGGGGTTAGGTAGTGCCCCTTCTCCCGCTGGCGGGAGAAGGATAGCGAAGCTTGCCGCATAAGCGGCTAGCATAGCTTGGATGAGGGTGGTGAAGCGCCCCTACCACCCATTCCAGTGCGTGATCCCCGCCACCGGCGGCCGCACCGCCGGCTTGAAGTCGGTGCCCCTGGTATAGCCGACCGGCAGCAGCGCCACCTGCATGACGTTGTCGGGCAGGCCGAGCAGGTCGGCCGCTTCCTGCTCGTGCAGCAGGTGCAGGGTCGTCAGCGCCGAGCCGAGCCCGCGTGCGCGCAGCGCGAGCTGGAACGACCAGACCGCGGGGAAAATCGAACCGAACACCCCGGCCGAGATCATCGCCGGCGCGCCCGCGGGCGGGCGTCCTTCGACGCAGGGGATGACGTGGACGGGCACCTTCTCGAGGTTCTCGGCCAGCCATTGCGCCGAATCGCGCACGCGTTCGCCCTGCCCCGGATCGGCCTCGTTCGAGGCCTTGAGCGGCGAGGCCAGATAAGGCAGCGCCCCCTTGCGATAGATCTCGGCGAGCGCGAGGCGCTTGGCCGGATCGTCGACCACGATCCAGCGCCACGACTGGCTGTTGCTCGCGGTCGGCGCCTGGACCGCGAGTTCGAGGCATTGGTTGATCACCTCGCGCGGCACGGCGCGATCGAGGTCGAGCCGCTTGCGCACCGCGCGCGTGGTCGAGAGCAGCGCGTCGGTGGTCGCGAGATCGAATGGCATCGCAGGTCCTCTTGGCCGTTATGGCGCCAAGTCTGGCCGAAGCGCGCGCGCAGGCCAAGGACCAATCGCCTATCCTCTGCGGCATAGAGCGAGGAGAACCGCGATGAGCCTGCACAGCCCCTACAACGAGAAGATCGTCGATCAGCATACCCAGCAGGCCGAAGGCTATGCCCGCCTGACCCAAGGCATGATCGCCAGCGACCGCCGCGCCGGCCTGCGCGCCTTCATCGGGCTCTCGACCGAGGACGAAGTGCTCGACGTCGCCTGCGGCCCGGGCTCGCTCGCGCTCGATCTCGCACCGCATGTCGCGCGGGCAACGGGCTACGACATAACTCCAGCCATGCTCGATCAGGCGCGCGCGGCACAGGCCCGGCTCGGCATCGAGAACGTCGCGTGGGTTCTGGGCGATGCTGCCGGCCTGCCTTTCGCGGACGGCGCCTTCGACGTGGTCGGATCGAGCGCGGCCTTCCACCATTTCGAGCAGCCGGCTTTCGTCCTGGCCGAAATGGCGCGCGTCTGCCGTCCAGGCGGCAGCGTGGTCGTGCTCGACGTCACGCCCGATGCCGACAAGGCCGAAGCCTACGACCGCATGGAGCGCCTGCGCGATCCGTCGCACGGTCACGCGCACACGATCGCCGAGTTCGAAGCCTTGGGCCGCGCCGCCGGTCTCGGCGAGGCGCGGGCGGTGACCAACCTCACCGCACCGATGCCCTATGCGGCCGTGCTCGAGACCTCGTTCCCCGAGACCTGCACGCGCGACCAGCTTCTCGCGATGATGCGCGACGATGCCGCGGGCGGCGAGGATCGCCTGGGCTTCCGCGCACAGCTGCAGGACTGCGCGGTGATGGTCACCTATCCGATGTCGATGATCGCCTGGACCAAGCCTTGAACCGTCACTGGCGCATCGAATTGCCGCCGTCGACGCTGAGCACCTGGCCGGTGATGAAGCTGCCCTCGTCGGACATCAGCAGCGCGCCCATGGCGGCGATGTCCTCGGGGCGGCCGAGTCGGCCGACGGGGATCCGCGCCGCCATGCCGGCAACCACATCCGGATCCATCACCGCCTCGAACCGGGCGTGCGAGACCACGCCCGGGGCGATGGCATTGGCGCGGATGCCCTCCGCACCGAACCGGTTGGCGACGTGGCGCACCAGCGCGTGCGCGGAAACCTTGCTCATCGCATAGGCCAGGCGCAGTGGCTCGCCCATGAAGGCTGCGCCCGAGGTCGTATAGACCAGCGAACCGCCGCCGCGCTGCAGCATCTCGGGGAGCGCCGCACGCGTGCACAGCACGAAACCACGCGCGTTGACACGCATGACCTCGTCGAAGGCCTCCATCGGCAGGCCGAGGATATCGGCCCCGCTCTCGCCGTCCTTGAAGCTTGCGAAATTGGCATGGAAGCCGTCGAGACCGCCGAAGCGTTCGACAGCGAGCGCCACCCCGGCGTTCACCGAAGCCTCGTCGGCGCCGTCGAGCGCGGTGCCAACCGCGGTGCCACCCGCCGCTGTGATTTCGGCCACCGTCGCCGCGACGCTCGCCGCGTCGAGATCACCCAGCACCACCGCCGCGCCTTCGGCCGCATAGCGCCGGGCGAGACCGCCACCGATCCCGCCGGCGCCGGCCACGACGATCACCTTGTTCCGAAGCCTGTCCACATCGCCTCTCCTCGTTTGCACGACAGAGTGGCACGGGGATCGGGCGCGTCTATCCCCCGGCGGGGACAGCCGGCGCGACGCCCAGCGTCCGTGCCGCCAGCTCGCGCATCAGCGCCGGCTTGACCTTCTCGCTGCCGGTCACCGCGCAGTCCTCGTCGGTGAAGAACAGCACGCGGCGCGGGATCTTGAAGCTGGCGATCTCGGTCTTGAGGAAAGCCACGATCGCGCTCTCGTCGAGGGTCACGCCGTCGACCGGCACGATGCAGGTGACGACCATTTCGCCGAGCAGGTCGTCGGGCACGCCCACGGTCTGCACGCGCTTGATGCCGTGGAACCGCGCGCAGACCTCGTCGACCTCGAGCGGCGAGACGTTGGCGCCGCCAGTCTTGATCATGTCGGTCAGGCGCCCCTGCCAGAAGAAGCGGCCCTCTTCGTCGACGTGGCCGCCGTCGCCCGTGCAGAAGAAGCCCTGCGCGTCGAAGCAGTCTTCCAAGGTCTTGCCGAGATAGCCCATCATCAGGGTCGGTCCCTTGACGCAGAGCTCACCCTTGGTCCCGCGCGGCACGATCGCGCCGGTCATCGGATCGACGATCTTGAGCAGGTTGCCGGGCAGCGGCGCGCCGAAGCTGTCCTTGTAGTATTCGGGCGGCACTTCGACCGAGAAGCCGGTGTTGACCGTCATCGTCTCGGTGCAGCCGAAAGCGTTGGGCACGCGCCACTGGGTATCGACGGTCGGATGCTCCCAGATCAGTTCGCCGCGCGGCACGTATTTGACGCTCGACAGGTCGGCGCCGGCCCAGTTCGGTGCCGCCTGGAAGCGCGCCCACTGGTGCGGGCGGCCATTGATGAAGTGCACGCCTTCCTGCGCGATCAGGTCGATCGCCTCCTCGGCGTCGAAATAGCGCTGGAGCACCACCGCGCCGCCGGTCGAGAAGGCCGAGCCGAGCACCATCGAGACGTTGCCCGACCAGAAGAAGCCGTTGCCCGTCCAGGCGCGCACCGGGTGGTGCATCCCGAAGGTCTGAGGCCAGCGCCACCACTGTACGGTGAAGGCGCGCTGCGCATGGACGATGCCCTTGGGCAGGCTGGTCGTGCCCGAGGAGAAGAAGATGCCGCCGATGTCGCCGGGCGTGACCATGTCGGCCCGCGCCAGGACCTGGGCCTCGGACACGTCCGCGCCACGCGCGAGAAAGGCGCGCCAGGTCTCGACCGCCCCACCCGACGCGGACTCCAGCGCCTCGTCCGTGCCCTCGACGCCGCCGAGCGAGACGAGGTGGCGCAGGAACGGGAACTTCGCCGAATTGAGCCCGCCGGGCTCGCCCTGCGCGATCGCCGGCTCGAGCTCGGCGATCATCGCGTGGAAGTCCTTCTTGAGCACGGTCTGCTCGAACAGCAGGATCGAGACCTGCGAGGCCTTGATCAGGTAGTCGAGCTCGCTCGGGGTCGAGAAGGTGCTGAGCGCTACGGGCACGCCGCCCGCCAGCGCCGTGCCGAACAGCGCCGCGAGGAATTCGGGGCGGTTGGTCATGAGGATGCCGACGCGGCTGTCGCGGCCGACGCCGCTCGCGATCAACGCCGCTGCCACCTCGATCGAGCGGGCCAGCAGGTCGTCGTAGGACCACGACAGGCGATGTTCGCCCTTGCGCAGGACCAGCGCCTCGCGCGAGCCATAGAGCGCCGCAACCTCGCGCAGATAGCCGCCGATGGTCTGCGCGCCCTGCCCCGGCTCCTCGGCCAGCGGCTTGCCATAGACCAACGACAGTGACGGATCTTCCACGCGCAAAACTCCCTCCCCAGGTACGCGGCGGAGCCTAACAGCGGGGTCCGGGCATGGGAACGCGAGCCGGCCCGCCAGTCACGCGGCTGCGCCGCCGCAGGCAAAGCCGGTGAGCGCACCACGTTCCCGGCCGAACATTTTCGGGATGCACGCCCGCGCATTTCGGGCTTAGTCAGCGCCAAAAGGATTCGGGAGAGAACGATGAAGCAGGCAGTGCTGCAGAGCGGCAAGGGCATCGACACGCTGGAAATCCGCGAAATGCCCAAGCCCCAGCCCGGCCCCGGCGAGGCCTTGGTGCGGCTGCGCGCGGCGACCTTGAACTATCGCGACGTGATCATGGCCAAGGGCCTGATCCCGGGGATCGCCAAGGAACCCGAACTGGTGCCGCTGTCCTGCGCCGCCGGCGTGGTCGAGGCCGTGGGCGACGGCGTCACACGCGTGAAAGCCGGCGACCGCGTGACCCCGCAGTTCACCATCGGCTGGCTCAGCGGTTCGCAGCCGACCCCGACGATGCTCGGCGGATCGATCGACGGCGTCGCGCAGCAGTATGCGGTCTATCCGGCCGAGAGCCTGGTCCTGAACCCCGACGAGCTTGGCGATCTAGAGGCGGCGACACTGTCCTGCGCCGGGCTGACCGCCTGGTCGGCGCTGACCGGCTTCCGCCCGACCGGCCCTGGCGACTGGGTGCTCGTGCAAGGCACCGGCGGCGTCTCGATCGCGGCGCTGCAGTTCGCCAAGGCGATGGGCGCGCAGGTGATCGCCACCTCGTCGTCCGACGCCAAGCTCGCCCGCGCGCGTTCGCTCGGCGCCGACGTCACGGTCAACTACCGCGACACGCCGAACTGGGCCGCCGCGATCCGCGACGCGATCGGCGGCGCCAAGGTCACCAACGTGATCGACACGGTCGGCGCGACCCAGTTCGACGACAACGTCTCGCTGCTGGCCGCCGACGGCCAGCTCTCGGCTATCGGCATGCTCGGCTCGGAATTCTCGTGGACGCGGCAGGATCCCAAGGTCGATCTCAAACCGATCGGCGTGGGCAACCGCGACCAGCACGAGGCCATGCTCGCCTTCATCGTCGCGCACCGGATCAAGCCCGTGGTCGACGTGGTCTACGACCTCGACCGCATCGAGGACGCGTTCCGCATGCTCGAATCGGGGCAGTTCTTCGGCAAGGTCGGCGTGAACCTGCTGTAGGCTTCACGAGGCCCAGTACGCGCGAACTCCACTCTTCCCGTCATCCCCGCGAAGGCGGGGATCCATCTCCTACGGCATCAACAATCGCAACGATGGCGTTTTAGGACAGCTCTGGAGATGGATCCCCGCCTTCGCGGGGATGACGAAGAGAGAGGGCGCGTGCCCAGGATGATACCTACCGCGGCCCCAGCGCCTTGAAGATGCCGTCGGCCGAACCGACCACCGCGCCGTCGGCCTTGATCAGGCCGCGCACGAAGGCGAGCGACGAGGTCTTGCGCACCAGTTCGGGCTCGCAGGTGATCAGCGCGCCCTTGGCCACGCCGCCGGCGAACGAATACTGGAGCTGGACGGTCACATAGCTGTGCCCGGTGATCGCATCGGCGGCACCGAAGCCGAGCGCGATGTCGGCGAAGGTCATTAGCGCGCCGCCGTGGACGACGGCGCCATAGTCGTTGACGATACCGTCGTGCGCGGCGAGCGCCACCGTGCGGCTGCCCGCCTCGCCCTTCATCCAGGTCTTGCCGATCGCCGCCGAGAAACCGGAGGTGGGCAATGGCGCCCACCCCGCGGCCACGAAAGCGGCGTCATCCATGATCCGGCCGCTCAAAGCCCGTTCACTCAAAGCTGGGCGTTGCTCAGCCCCGCGGCATGCTTGGCCGCGATCCACCCGAAGGTCAGCGACGGACCGACGCTGGCGCCGGCGCCCGGATAGACCTTGCCCATCGGCGAGGCGGTCGAGACGCCCGTGGCATAGAGCCCTTCGATCGCCGAACCGTCGCCGCGCAGCACGCGCGAGTTCACGTCGGTGATCACGCCGCCATAGGTGCTGACGTCGCCGGGGACGACGTCGACCGCGTAGAACGGCCCCTTGTCGATGCGGCCGAGCGAACGGAACTGCTTCTCGCGGCGCGGATCGCCGAGGAACTCGTCATAGGCGCGCTCGCCGCGGTGGAAGTCCTCGTCGACGCCCTTGTCGACGAAGCCGTTCCAGCGATCGACCGTGGCCTTGAGCGTCGCCGGATCGACGTCGATCAGCTTGGCCAGTTCCTCGATCGTCGCGGCCTGCTTGAGATAGCCGGTCTCGACCCACTTCTGCGGGATCTTGCCTTGGCCGCCATTCGCCAGCGGATAGAGCTCGAGGTACTGGCGATCGAACACGGCCCAGCTCGGCACGGCCGGCGCGGTGCGGTTGCGCACGACCATGCGCTCGCAATATTCCTCGTAGGAGCCGCCCTCGTTGAGATAGCGCACGCCCGTCTGGTCGACGAGGATCGCATGCGGCTTGGCCGTGATCGACTGCGCGCCCGGCGCGACATATTCATCTTCCCAACCCGGCGCGCGGGTCATCTGGAAGCCGACCATCTGGTCCATCTGCGCGAGCACGCCGCCGTGGCGCTCCATCTCGCGGTGCATGTCGCCCTCGTCGGCCTCGTTGGTCATCGACCAGGCCGAATTGGTGCCGGGCATGTACTTGTCGCGCATCTCCTGGTTGCGCGAGAAACCGCCGGCATTGACCAGCACGCCGAGGTTGGCACCGACGCGCCAGGGCTTGCCGTCCTTGCTGGCGACGACGCCGACAACCTTGCCATTCTCGATGATCAGCTCGTTGACCGGGGTCTCGACGCGGATGTCGACACCGGCGCCGAGCGCGGCCTTGAGCATGCGGCCCTGGAGCGCCGCGCCGGCCGTGACGTAGCTCTTGCCCGTCAGCTTGCCGAGCACGACCTTGAGGCCGGTCTTGGCGAAGAAGCCGATCTTCTTGCCCGTGGTCATGAAGGGCAGCTTCATGCCGTCGTCGAGCAGCACCGGCACTTCGAGGAAGCCCTTGCGCAGCTTGGGCGCCCATTCGCCCAGCTCGTTCTTGTCGAACGGCTCGGCGACGATCGTGCGGCTGGTTTTGCAGCCGCCCGGATATTCGTCGTAATAGTCGGGCCAGAACACCGAGCCGCGGCGGAGCTGGACGCCCTGCTTGACCAGGAACTCGACCATCTTGCGGCCTTCGGTGATATAGGCGAGGCGCTTCTCGTGGCTGGTGCCCGGCGCGTCGGCGTCGTCGCCGACCACGGCGTCGAGATAGGTGATACCCTTCTCGGTGCTGTCCTCACCCGGATCCATGAAGGGGTTGTTGGGCAGCCACATCACGCCGCCCGACTTACAGGTGGTGCCGCCGGCAAAGGGCGACTTTTCGAGAATCACGACCGACTTGCCGGCCTGGCGCATCAGCAGCGCCGAGCTCATCGAGCCACCGCCGCAGCCCACGACCACCCAATCGAACGTCTCGTCGAAATTTGCCATCTTGATCCTCTCCGTCGCGCGTTTCCGCGCCCAATCCTGCTGCGCGCCTGTTCAGCATGCCGGCTTGACCTTGGCAAGCCAGCGCACCATCGCGCTCGCGAAGAATATGGCTGGCTCCGCAGAATCGAAGCTCTATGACGGCGCCGACTAGGGAGACCTCACGATGTCCGATACTGCCCCAAGCGCCGCTCAGCCGCTGCCGACTTTCAAGACGATCGAATTCGCCCGCGAAGGCCGCCTGCTGCGCCTGACCTTGAACCGCCCCGAGGCGATGAACGCGATCAACCTCGAGCTTCACGACGAACTGCCCGATGCGCTGTGGTTCGCCCAGGGCGACACCGGCTCGGACGTCGTCGTCATCACCGGTGCGGGCCGCGGCTTCTCGGCCGGCGGCGATCTCGAGCACATCGCGCGCAACGCCGCCAACCCCGTGCTGTTCGATCACGAGGCGCGCCAGGCCAAGCGGATCATCTCGACCCTGCTCGACATCGACAAGCCGGTGATCTGCCGGCTCAACGGCCACGCCGTCGGCCTCGGCGCGACGATCGCACTGATGTGCGACATCGTCATCGGCGCCGAGGGCGCGAAGATCGGCGATCCGCACGTCGGCCTGGGCCTCGTCGCCGGCGATGGCGGCGCGGTGATCTGGGCGCAGCGCATCGGCCTCGCCCGCGCCAAGGAATATCTGTTCACCGGCGAGATCCTGACCGCACAGAAGGCGGCCGAGATCGGCCTGATCAACTATTGCGTGCCCAAGGAAGAGCTCGATGCCGCGGTCGACGCGTTCTGCGCGAAGCTGCTCAACGGCGCGATGGGCGCGATCCGCGCGACCAAGATCCTGACCAACCTCGAGCTCAAGCGCCTCGCCGCGGCGGTGATGGACGCGGGCATCGCCTACGAATCGGTCTCGGTGCGCAGCGCCGACCACCTCGAAGGCATCGCCGCGCTGCGCGAGAAGCGCGCGCCGAAGTTCGGGCAGGGTTGAAAATCCTCCCCGCTCGCGGGGAGGTGGCAGGTCCGTAGGGTCTGACGGAGGGGGTGGGCCGATACGCGCTGCGCTGGCCGAGAGCCCCCTCCACCACCAGCTACGCTGGCGGCCCCCCTCCCCGTACCGGGGAGGATGAGTGGCCTCAGCCGCCGGCCTTCACGTAGTCACCGCATTCGGTGAACAGCGCGGTGTAGGTCGTGGCCATGTCCTGGAAGATCGGCGGGGTCATCTTGCCCGACTGGGCCAGTTCGCCCATGCCCGCGAGCAGAGCGCCCGGATCCTCGACGTCGGCGTCGTAGATCGCGAGATAGGTGTTGGGATCGGAGCCGGCGAGCTTGGCGACGAGCTGGAAACGCTGCGCGCCTTCGAACCCGGGCACCGACGTGACCTCGCCGAGATGCTTGTTCTGGTACCAATCGTTGAACTCGGCTTCCTTGCCGGGCAGCGGCGTGGTCAGGGCGACAAGCTTGACTTTGGGCATTGGGACATCCTCCTCAGATAGCGCGCACTACCATCGGCGATGGTTCCCGGCGATGCAAGCGTGCGGCGCTGGCCGAGCGCGATACCGCCGGGCCGTTACCGTCCGTCCGTTTTCCGTACGAGGTTACTGCAGCGTCTCGCCCGCGAAATTCGCGAAGGCGTCGTGCTCGTCGGCGTGCGCCAGCTCCGAATGCTCGGCACATTCGCCGCGGAACTCGCGCGGGTTCACCTTGAACACGCGCTTGAACATGCGGCTGAAGTGCGCCGGGCTCTTGAAGCCGACGCCATAGGCGATCTCGCTGATCGAGATGTCGCGCGGGTCCGACGCCGAGAGCCAGTTGCGCGCCTTCTCGAGCCGCTGCTCCCAGACCAGCTCGGAGAACGAGGTGCCCTTGAGCCGCAGCAGGAACGACAGATAGCGCGGGCTGATGCCGCAGCCCTTGGCGACCATCGCGGTCGACAGCTGCGGATCGGACAGGTGCACCTCGATGAAGCGCAGCACGTCCTGCAGGCGGCGATCGGCGATGGTCTGCCGCGCGGGCGCCGCTTCCTCGCTCGTGCGCACGGCATTGCCGATCAGGGTCAGCGCGGTCTCGACGAGCACGCGCGCCGAATCCTCGCCCAGCGAGCCATCGTCCTCGAAGACGTCAGTCAGGATGTTCTCGGCGATCGCCAGCTCGGCGCGGTTGGCCGGCATGAACAGCCCCGTCGAGAAGTCCTGCGGGATATGTGCGCGCAGGATGTGCGTGGGCACGGTGACGTGGAGCAATTCGTGCACCGATTCCGAATCGACCACGCATTCGATGAAGAACGGCGACATCGAGCGGGTGATGGCGAAATCGCCGGGCTGCGCGATCTTGTTGCCGCACTGGTTCGAGAAGGCGAGCTTGCCGTGCTTGACGAACCACAGGATCGACAGGTCGGTCGCGTCCTCGCGGATGTGCTGGCGCGTGCGGCGGAAGCCGAGGTTGGTCGCCGAACGCTGCTTGATGATCGACACCGCGCCGACAGCCTTGCGCTCCGAGCGCACTTCGATCGTCGAGGCATCCTCGATCCAGAAATCGCCGCGATAGTATTCCTGCTCGCGGTCGCCGCGGAACTTGTCCTGGCAATCGCGGTAGTTGCGGCGATCGAAGGAGAACAGGGTCTCCGCCATGGGTACTCTCCCGGTGTGGGGCCGGCCTATGCGCAGGCCCTTCTTATGCGCTTTTCATAAAGCATCGCGCCGGGCATTCCACGCAAGCGGCGCATCGACTTCGACATTTGACGCAGCGGACTGCATCGGCTGCATCTCGCGCCGCATTCCTCCATTTCGGATTTTGCTCTGACGGCAATCGCGTGCTGCACCTGCGAAAGCGGCTCTCGGCGGCATCCTTGCACCGACAGTCATGGCACTTCCTATCGAAGAAACCTGCCTCTGCGGCCACAGACAAGTCGCGCTCTTGGCATTTTGCGCGAGAGTGTCGATATTGCACGCCACAGGCGCGCCACCGAGAGTCGGGCGGCGCGCGTGGAGGATCATCGCCGGCACAGCGCCGGCCGGGAGAACGGGATCAATGGGTCAGGAGACCTTTTTCAGCCTCGATGGGCCGCTCGACATCGCCCCCGGCGGCGGCCAGTGCCGCGCCGCCAACTTCAGCGGCCTGGCCGACGTCGCCCGCCAGCGCGGCCGCGACGCGCGTGGCATCGTCGAACGCTATGGCATGGAAGCGCGCGTTCTGACCGATCCCGAAAGCCTGATCGCGCCGCAGCAGCTGGCCGACACGCTCGAATATTGCAGCTCGCTGTTCGACGATCCGCTGTTCGGCCTGCACATCGCCATCGCCCAGGATCCCGAGGTGTTCGGCTGCGTCACCGCGCTCTGCCGCGCCGCGCCCACCGTGCGCGCGGGCATCCGCTGCCTGATCGACTACCTGCCCGTGGTCCACGCGCCCGATTGCGAGGTCGTGCTGATCGAGGGCCGCGAGACCGCCGAGCTCGCCTGGCTGGTCAACACCGACATCGGCGTCAACGACCAGGCCAACTACCAGGCGGCCATGCTCAACGTGAAGCTGCTCCAGGCGATGGGCGGTCCCGGCTTCAAGCCCTCGTGGATCAGCCTCTCGGCCGACACCCGCGCCAGCGACCTGCCCGAGCTCGAGCGCGTGCTCGGCTGCAAGGTCATCTCGCACAGCCGGCACAATGCCATCGCCTTCCCGGTGCACACGCTCGACCAGATCGTGCCCAGCGCCAACCGCGTGCTGTTCCGCCTGCTCGGTTCCTATCTGCAGACGGTGAAGGCGTCGCACAGCCAGTCGATCATCGATCGCGTCGAAAGCTACATCCGCGGCTCGCTGGCCTCGGGCAACTGCACGATCGAGCGCTGCGCCGACAAGATCGGCACCTCGGTCCGCACGCTCCAGGCCAAGCTCTCCGCCGAGGGGGCCAAGTTCTCCGAACTGGTCGAGGGCCAGCGCGCCAAGCTGGCCAAGTCGCACCTTGCACAGCGTCAGCTCACGCTCGATGAGATCGCCGACCGGCTCGGCTATGGCGAGCAGACGAGCTTCGGCCGCGCCTTCAAGCGCTGGACCGGCCAGACCCCGCAGCAGTTCCGCGCGACCTGTTGATCAGCCGACCTTCAGCACCACGCGCCCGGCGCCCTCGCCCTTGAAGGCCGCGTTCATCGCCGCGCGGAAATCGTCGAAGGCATAGGCCCGGCCGATCGCCGGCTTGAGCGCGCCCGTCGCGGCGATCTCCAGCACCCTGGCGAAGTTCGCCTGGGCCTTGGCCGGTTCGGCCTCGCCGAAAGCGCGGAGCTGGACACCGATCAGGCTCGCGGTCTTGACCAGCGGCAGGTTGGTCTTGAGCGAGGAGATACCGCCAGTGAAGCCGATGACGAGGTAGCGCCCGTCGTAGCCGAGCGTGCGGAAAGCCGGATCGGTCATGTCGCCGCCGACCGGATCGAACACGACGTCGACAGTGCCGCGCCCGCCGGCGGCAGCCTTGACCTCGCCGCGCCAGTCCTCGCTGCGCGTGTTGACCACGGCATCGGCGCCGGCCTCGAGGCAGAGCCGGCGCTTGTCCTCGCTCGAAGTCGAGGCAATCACCCGCGCGCCCATGGCCTTGCCGGTCTGGATCGCGGCGATGCCCGTCGCCCCGGCCGCGCCGAGCACGAGCAGGGTCTCGCCGGGCTGCAGCCGCCCGCGGTCGCTGAGCGCGTGGAAGGCGGTGGTATAGCTCGGCGGAAAGACCGCGGCCTCTTCCAGGGTCAGCGCGTCGGGCACCTTGTTGAAGCTCGAGGCGCGGAAGGTACCCTGCTCGACGAAAATGCCGCCGAAGCTCGAACCCATGACGCGGTCGCCGACGGCCAGATGCGTGACGCCCTCGCCCAAGGCCTCGACCACGCCCGCGCATTCGCTGCCCGGGATAAACGGCAGCGGCGGCGTCACCTGATACTTGCCCGCGGCGGTCAGCACGTCGACGTAGGAAATGCCGATCGCCTTGACCGCGACGCGGATCTGCCCCGGGCCGGGTTCCGGCGCGGCATGCTCGCGAATTTCGTAGGCCTCGGGCGGACCGAAGGCGTCGGCGATGATCGCGCGGGGCATCAGTGCTGTCCTCCATCACAGCGCACCAGCGAGCCGGTGACGTTGGCCGAGGCCGGGCTCGCCAGGAACAGCGCGGCGGTGACGATCTCCTCGGGCTCGGCGGCATGGCCGCGCGGGATCGGAATCGGGCCCTTGCCCTTGTCGGGCCAGGCCTCGACGATGTCGGTGCGGAAGGCGCCGGGTGAGAGCGTGTTGACGCGCACCTTGGGCGCATATTCCCAGGCCAGGCTCTTCGACATCGCGTTGAGCGCCGCCTTCGACGAACCATAGGCGACGACCTGCGGCAGCGGCATCAACGAGCCCGAGGAGGTCACGTTGATGATGCAGCCCCCATCGCCGTCGGCCATGCGCTTGGCGACCTGGCTCGCGAGGCGGAACGGCCCCTTGAAGTTGAGGTTGACCACCGAATCGAACAAAGCCTCGGTCACTTCGTGGCTCGGCGTGCGCGGGCTCATCCCCGCGTTGTTCACAAGGATATCCACACGCCCGAACTCGGCGTAGGCCTCCTCGATCAGCCGGTCGCACTCGGGCCACTTGCCGACATGCGCCGAGACCGCGAGCGCCTTGCGGCCGAGCGCGCGGACTTCCTCGGCCACGGCCTCGCAGTTCTCCAGCTTGCGGCTGGCGATGATGACGTCGGCGCCGCGCTCGGCGAAGGCCTTGACCATCTGGTAGCCGAGCCCGCGCGAGCCGCCGGTGACCAGCGCAACCTTGCCGGTGAAGTCGAAAAGCGGATCCATCACGCGCGCTTCGCCTTGCGCGGATCGACGACTTTGGGATCGACCGCATCGGGATAGCGCGCCTGTGCCGCCGCGCGCCGCGTCGGGATATGCTCGCTGGGGAACAAGCCCTCGGCCGGCTTCGCCTTCTTCATATAGGCGCGGGCGAGCTGCGACTTGTGCACGTCGGTCGGGCCGTCGGCGAAGGCCAGCGACATGTGACCGCCGTACCACTTGGCCAGGGGCAGATCGAGGCTGATGCCCAGCGATCCGTGGATCTCGAGGCTGCGGCCGACGACGTCGTGGTAGATCTTGACCAGGCCGATCTTGCACATGCCGATGTAGTTGCGCGCCGAGCCGTGCGGCATGCGGCCTTCTTCGACCTCGTCGATGATCCAGGCGGTCTTGAGCACGAGCAGGCGGAAGGCCTCGAGCTCGACGATCGACGCGGCGATCTTGTCCTGCACCATCTGGTGATCGCCGAGCGTGCGACCGCGCGTCCGGCGCGAGACCACGCGTTCGAGCATCATCTCCAGCGCGCGGTTGCAGATGCCGACCGTACGCATGGCGTGATGGATCCGCCCGCCGCCGAGCCGTGCCTGGGCGACCTTGAAGCCACCGCCGCGCTCGCCCAGCATGTGGTCGAGCGGCACGCGCACTTTGTTGTAGTGAATATGCGCGTGGTGGCCGTCCTCGGGATCGAGATCGCCGGCGATCGCCACGTTGCGCAGGATGTCGATGCCCGGCGTGTCGGTCGGCACGATGAACATGCTCATCCGCTCGGTCAGCACCTTGTCGGGATCGGTGACGCAGATGACGAGCAGGAAGGTCGCCAGCTTGGCGTTCGACGAGAACCACTTGTAGCCCTCGAGCTCCCACTCGTCCTCGCCCTTGTCGTTCTTGACCAAGGTGGCCTTGCAGGTGAACTCGCCCGGATCGGCGCCGCCCTGCGGCTCGGTCATCGAGAAGCACGAGACGATATCGCCGTCCATCAAGGGGCCGAGGTACTTCTGCTTCTGCTCGGGCGTACCGAACATGGCGAGGATCTCGGCATTGCCGGTATCGGGCGCGGCCGTGCCGAACACGGTCGGGGCCCACGACGAGCGACCGAGGATCTCGTTCATCAGCGCCAGCTTGACCTGGCCGTAACCGGGGCCGCCCAGATGCGGGCCGAGGTGGCAGGCCCACAGCCCTTGCGCCTTCACCTGATCCTGCAGCGGCTTGAGGTGCTTGCGCGCATCGCTGCGCCAGGTTTCGAAATTGGCACCCATCTGCGGCCAGAGCAGGTCCATCGTCTCGCATTCCTCGCGGACGAATTTGTCCATCCAGTCGAGCTTCGCTTGGAATTCGGGTTCGATGCTGAAATCGATCATGGCATTCTCTCCTAATCCTCCCCGTGCCGGGGAGGATCAAATTCACTTCATCCGCGCGATCTGCGCCTTGGTTTCCTTGAACACGTTCTCGACGATGCGCGCGAAGAAGCGACCCGTCTCCTTGGGCAGGATTCCCGCCTCGGCCTGGGCCACCTTGTATTCGAGCAGGCAGCCCGACTTGAACTTGGCGAGCAGCGAGAACCACTCGAAGTCGCGGATGTCACGGCCCGTGCCGGCGCAATAGTAGCGCGCGAGCTCCTGCTTGGTCGGGAAGTTCGCCGGGTTGTTGAGCGCGTTAGGAAACTCCTTGTCGGGGTTCTCCTCGTCACGCATGCCGCCGGTAAACCAGCCCATGTCGATCATCGGATCGCCGATCGTCGACAGCTCCCAGTCGATCATCGCCGCGAGCCGCGCCGGCGGGCCGTGGCGGAACATCATGTTGGGCGTGCCGACATCGCCATGGATGATGCCGCGCACTTCCTTGGGCAAAGCCGCGTGCCGCAGCCATTCTTCGGTCTCGGCATAGCCTTCGAGATGGCGGCCGGCGTAGCCGTAGCGCTCCTTGTAGCTCGCGAGCTGGCCGGCCCAGCGATCGACCTGGCGTTCGAGGAACTTGCCGGGCTTGCCGTAGTCGCCCAGCCCGATCGCTTCGTAGTCAACGTTGGCCAGCGCGATCAGCCCGTCGACGATGGCGAAGGGGATGCCGTATTCGTAAGGCATCGTGTCGAACGGCGCCTCGTTCCAGATCTTCTCGTCGCGCAGGTTCGGCGCCCAGCCCTGGACCTTCTCCATCACGTAGAACGGTGCGGCCGCGACCGAGACGTCCTCGCAGGCGCCGTAGCAGATCGGATGCGGCACTTCGGTCTGGTTGAGCGCGGTCAGGATCCGCGCCTCGCGCAGCACGCCCTTTTCGGCGCCCGGTGGCGGCACGGCCGGCGGACGGCGCATGACCATCGGCGTCTCGCCGCGGCTGAGCGTCAGCACGACATTCGAGGTACCGCCGCTGAGCACCGAGGTTTCGAGCGGCCCCTTGCCCAACTCGGGCACATGCGCGTCGAGCCATTCGGTCAGCGGGCCCTTCGGCGCCAACTCATCGAGATCGTAGGTCATGCTCGTCATGATTTCTCTCCCGCCCGCAGCCGAGCTTCCAGTTCCTTGCGGATGTCGTGCAGCAGCCCCGCCGCGCGGCGGACCAGATCGGCGTCGAGGCTGCCCGCGATCTCCTCGGCGATGGCATCGGCGCGCGCGTCGATCTCGCGCTTGAGCGCCACGCCCTGCTCGGTCGCACGCAGCAGCACGGCGCGCTTGTGATCGGGATTGGTCTCTGCCTCGATCAGACCGGCCTCGATCAACGAATTGGCCGCGCGCTGGACGATCTGACGCGGCTGGCCGAGCGAACGGCCGATCTGCGGCACGGTCGGCGCGCGATCGGCCTCGACCACGGCGTTGAGCACGGTCAGCTCGGAATCGCCGAGCCCTTCGGATCGGCGCGCACCGGCGAACATGCCCTTGAGGCGGCCGTTGAGCCGGATCAGCTCGTCCGAGAGGCCCACCAGCGGATGTCGGGAATCGAATTTGCCATGCATGCTGCGATCGTGTCAGTTTGACATGATCGTGTCAATTAAATCACCGCGACGGGATTGCCGTAGAGCTTGCGCAGCTCGTGCTTGGCCAGCTTGCCCGACGGAATCCGCGGCAATTCCTCGACGAATTCGTAGCTCTTGGGCTGCGTCACCTTCGATATGCGGTCCTTCACCCATTCGCGCAGTTCGGCTTCGAGCGAAGGGCCCACCTCCGACCAATCCTTGGGCTGGACGATCGCCCTCACCTCTTCGCCATATTCGGGATTGGCAACGCCGATCACCGCCACGTCGAGCACCTTGGGATGCACGATGAGACAGTCTTCGATCGCTTGCGGATAGATGTTCACCCCGCCCGAGATGATCATGAAGTCCTTGCGGTCGGTGAGGAACAGATAGCCGTCCTCGTCGAGCCGGCCGATGTCGCCGACGGCGAACCAGTCGGCATGACGCGGATGGGTCGCAGCACGAGTCTTGGCCGCGTCGTTCAGGTAATTCACCCCGCGCCCCGGCAGCGCCTCGAACCAAATCGTCCCGGGCTCGCCCGCGGGCAGCTCGTTGCCGTCCTCGTCGCAGATGTGGATCGGGCCGAGCGAGGACCGCCCGACAGAGCCGGGCTTGCGCAGCCATTCCTCGGCGCTGATCGCGGTGGCGCCGACACCCTCGGTGCTGCCGTAATATTCGAGGATGATCGGCCCCCACCATTCGATCATCTGGCGCTTGATCTCGACCGGGCACGGCGCCGCGGCGTGGATCGCGATCTGCAGGGTAGAAATGTCGTACTGCCTGCGCACCGCTTCGGGCAGAGCCAGCATGCGCACGAACATGGTCGGCACGAACTGCGCCGCGGTGACCCCGTACTTCTCGATCGCCGCGAGCACGCCCTCGGCATCGAACTTGCGCTGGGTGACGAAAGTGCCGCCCAGGCGCTGCGCGACGATCATACAGGACAGCGGCGCGCCATGGTAGAGCGGGCCGACGTTGAGATACACGAGCGGGTCCATCTCGTGATAGCGCGGCATCCCGCCCTCGAGCGCGTTGAACTCGTCGATCGGCCCGGGCGTGAACGGCAGGACGATGCCCTTGGGCCGCCCCGTCGTGCCGCTCGAATAGATCATGTGGAAGCCCGAGATTTCATCGACCACAGGCACCGGCGGCATCGCCGCAAGCGCATTGCGCAGCGAACTGGCGCCCTCGATCGGCTCGTCGTCGGCATAGAGGATAGTCCCCACGCCGGAGATCAGCGCCGCGCGCTCCGCCGCCAGCGCGCGCGGCGTCTCGCCGAGCGAGGCCGAGAGCACGAGCACCTTCGCCGCGGAATCGCCGAGGATGTAGGCGGCCTCTTCCGGCTTGAGATGGGTCGACAGCAGGGTCACGAAGACGCCGCAGCGGGTCGCGCCCCAATAGACGATCGGGAAAGCCGGCGAATTGCGCAGCATCAGCGCGATGCGATCGCCGGGCTTGAGCCCCAGCGAGCGCAAGAGCTGTGCGAAGCGGTTCGAATATTCGTCGAGCTGGCGATAGGTCAGCACCTCGCCGGTGTCGGCGATGACCATGGCGGCAGCGTCGGGAATGGTCCGGGCGTGGTGCGAGGGATGAAAGCCCGGCATCGGCTTAGTCCGCGCGTTCGGCGGGGCGCCCGTCGATCCGGCGGCGCAGGGTGAGCAGGCCGTCGCTCATCGCCGCGAGGTCCGCGAGATCGAGATCGAGCCCTTCGGTCAGGTCGGCGATGATCTCCGCAGACTGGGCGTCGATCGTGCCGCCGAGCGCGCGGCCTTTCTCGGTCGCGACCAGCAGCGCGGCGCGCTTGTGTCCGGGGTTGGGCTGGAGTTCGACCAGCCCCTCCTCCTCGAGCACGCGCACTGCCCGCTGGATCACCTGGCGCGGATGGCCGAGCGAACGCCCCATCTGCGGCACCGTCGGCGGCCGCGCGGCGTGGGCCACGCCGATCAGGGTCAGCACCTCGATGCCCGAGAGCCCGGAATCCTCGCGCACGCTGGCGAACATCTGCAGCAGGCGCACGCCGATCCGGTGCGCTTCGCCCAGGATGGTAACGAGTTCGGCAACCTTGGCCTGGGTCTCGTCCTCGACCGACGGTTCGGCCGTCGGATTGACACCACCGCGTGCGGAACGCGAACCCGGTCCGAATTTTGGAGCTTCCGCCGGCCCCAATACACTCCAGAAGCTGTGCCTCGGTCCCATTCCCGTCCCTTTTGTTATCGTCCGGCAACGATAGCGACTGTCGGCCGGCTGACAATTGGTAAGGAAGATGAACTTATAGGAACCGCGGTGTCAACGCCTCCCCGGAGCGCGATCAGTAGACGCCGCCCTGTTCCTCGGCGAAGTCCGCCGATTCCGCCGAACGGGCCGCATCGCGCGCATCCTGCTGGCGCGCCTGGCGCCCGCGCTGGATCGCCGCCAGCAGCGCCGAACGCTGCTTCGAGAGCTCGTCGGCGCGGGTTGCCCGCGCGGGTTCGGTATCGGGCTTGAAGGCTTCCCAGATCACGCCGGCCTTGGGATCGCTGCCCGGCTCGACGCCGAACACGCGCTTGCCGCTGGTGCGGTCGATGCGGACCATGCGCACGCCTTCGGGCGCGACGAAAGGCAGGTCGCTCCAGCGGTTGCGCGTCGCCTGGACGAACTGCTTGAAGATCGGCGCGGCAATGCGGCCGCCCTGGGCATAGCCGCCGAGCGAACGCGGCTTGTCGTAGCCGAGATAGACGCCGGCAACGTACTTCTGCGAACCGCCGACGAACCAGACATTGGTCGGGCCCGTGGTCGTGCCGGTCTTGCCGAACAGCGGGATCTTGAGGTCGCGCAGCACGACCGCGGTGCCGCGCTGGACCACGCCCTCGAGCATGTGGACCACCTGGTAGGCCGTGCGCGGATCGAGCACCTGCTTGCCGCGCGGCTCGAACCGGGGCATCGGCTTGCCGTCCCACTGCGCCATGTTGCAGGTCGTGCAGCGGCGGTTGTCGGCGCGGAAGATGACCTTGCCGTTGCGGTCCTGGACATAGTCGATCACCGAGGCCGGATACTGCACGCCGTTGGCGGCGAGCGCGGCATAGGCGTTGACCATCTGGATCACCGTGGTGTCGCCCGCGCCCAGCGCGAAGGACAGGTAGTTCTGGTACTTGCCGATGCCGACGCGCTGGAAGGTCTTGGTGACGTTCTCCATGCCCGCGTCGTTGGCGATGTGCACGGTCATCAGGTTGCGCGACTGCTCGAGGCCCCAGCGCATCGTATGCGTGCCGCCACCGCCGCCGCCGCCGAAGTTGCGGAAGCACTTCTGCCCGGCGGTGCCCTGATAGACGCAGAAGGTCCCGTCCGAGACCATCGTCGCCGGGGTCATGCCCATGTCGAGACCCGTGGCGTAGACGAAAGGCTTGATCGTCGAACCCGGCTGGCGCAGCGCCTGGGTGGCGCGGTTGAACGAGGCGAGCCCCGCGTCGAAACCGCCCTGCATCGCGACGATGCGGCCGTCGGCCGGGCTCTCGACGAGCATGCCGCCCGAGACTTCGGGAATGGTCTTCACCGCATAGGTGTCGGTGCCGACCGGCGCGGCGGCGATCACGTCGCCCGCACGCAGCGCGTCGGGCAGACCGGTGAGGCGGCCGGTCTTGCCGTCGGGAAAACCGATCGAGGCGCTGGCGCCCTGGCGATCGATGACGATGCCGACGCGCCAGTCCTGATAGGTGATGGTCTTGTTGAGCGTGACCAGCTCGGTCTGCCAGCGATCGCCATCGATATCGAGATGTTCGATCGGCCCACGCCACCCCATGCCGCCGTGATAGCGCAGCAGCCCGGCACGCAGCGAATCCTGCGCCGCCTTCTGCATCTCGGGATCGACCGAAGTGCGCACCCACAGGCCACCGGCATAGACGCCGTTCGGGCCCTTCTCGGCCTTCTCGCCGTAGCGATCGATCAGCTGGCGGCGGACTTCTTCGACGAAATAGCCGACCGAAGGATCGTAGGTCTCGACACGGCGGCCGATGATGCCGAGCGGCTGGGTCTTGGCCTGGGCCACCGCCTCGGCGCTGGCCCAACCGTTCTTCTCCATCTGGTCGAGCACGTAGTTGCGGCGCGCGATCGCCATGTCGGCGTTCTTGGCGCGGCCATAGCGCTCGGGCGCCTTGGGCAGGATCGCCAGGAAGGCCGATTCCTGCAGATTGAGATCGCCCACATCCTTGCCGAAATAGGCGCGCGCGGCGGCCTGGACGCCGAAGCTCTGCCGGCCGAGCGGGATCTCGTTGAGATAGAGCTCGAGGATCTGCTGCTTGGTCAGCGTGGCCTCGATGCGCCGCGCCAGGATCATTTCCTTGAGCTTGCGCGTGACCGAATATTCGTCACCGATCAGGATGTTCTTGGCGACCTGCTGGGTGATCGTCGAACCGCCCTTGGCGCGCTGACCCGAGCCCATCTTCGAGGCATAGTCGATCACCGCGCCGATGAGGCCCGGATAGTCGACGCCGCCGTGGGTCCAGAAAGTCTTGTCCTCGGCCGCGAGGAAGGAGTCGGTCAGCTGCTTCGGGAAATCGACGAAGCGCAGCTGGACGCGGCGCTCGCGCGCATAGGAATAGACGATCTGGCCATCGATGCCGCGCACGATCGTGGGCAGCGGAGGCTGATAGTCGAGCAGCTTGTCGGCCGAAGGCAGGTCACGCGCGACCAGCAGCCAGGCCGCGGCGAAGACGGCGAGGAAGCCGCCGCCGGCATAGCCGAGCCAGCGGACCCAGCGCTTTTCGCGCCAATTGCTACGGAGCCATCCCCAGGCGCCGCTCGCCTCGCGGCGGATGCGATAGTTCAGGTTCTCGCCGTCGGACGATGCGTTTTCAGCCATTGCCCGCCGCCTTTATCGCGTGTCCCGCGCGAGGGGAAGCGCGTTCGCAGGCAGTCCGGCGCAACGAGCCCATGCCACGCTTCATGGCTGAGCCTGCCGCGCAAAGAACGCGCGGATCGCCTGTGCGGTCGCCTTGGCGAAGGTCGCCTGGCCTTCGGGCGAGGCCAGTCTCGCGGCCTCGTCGGGATTGCTGATATAGCCGCTCTCGAACAGGACCGAGGGCATGTCGGGCGACTTGAGCACGACGAAAGCCGCCGATTGCAGCTCGCGATCGTGGAAGCGCATCTTGTCCGAAGCCTCGCGCAGGATCAGCCGGGCGAACTGCTCGGAGCGAGCCTGGGTCTCGCGCTGCGACAGGTCGACCAGGATCGCGCTCACGGCATCGCTGGTGCTGGCCAGCGAAACGCCGTTGACCGTGTCGGCGCGGTTCTCGCGCGCGGCCAGGCGCGCGGCGGTCTCGTTGGTGCCGCGCTCGGACAGCGTGTAGACGCTGGCGCCGCGCACGTCCGCGCCGTCCTCGACGCTGTCGGCGTGGATCGAGATGAACAGATCGGCGTTGAGCCGCCGCGCCATGCCCGAGCGCTCGGGCAGCAGCAGGAAGCGATCGTCGTCGCGCGTCATCGCCACGCGCACGCCGCCGCCCTTGATCAGTTCGTCGCGCAGCGCGCGGGCGAGCCCCAGGGTCAGGACCTTCTCGACCAGCGGCGCGCGACCGGCGCCGGGATCATGGCCGCCGTGCCCGGCATCGATGACGACGAGCGGCCGGCTACCGTCGAGCGGCCCCTGGATCGGCGGCAGGCCGATCTCGCTCGTGGGCGGGGCCAGCACGATACGCTCGACGTAAGCATAGCCGCGACCGGGGGATGCAAAGAGCCGATCCGCCGCAACCATGGCTCCCACCAGCGCCAGTGGCGCAGCGACGAGCAGGACAAGCTGGACCAAGCGCGGCATTGAACCTCTTGCTAGGGCTACCCACATGGAACCGCAATGGCAGAGGGAACCGGTGTCCCCCACCCGTCCGCGGCGACAGCCCCCCACGCGCTACGCACGTCCGCACGCGGGCCAGCCCCGAGGCAAGCCTTGCCGATCAAGGTATTGGCTGCTAGATGAACGAAGCCGGGCGAACCTGTCCGATCCTCGATGCTCCGAAACAGAGCTGAAACAAGCATAATCGGACGAGGATCGCAGAGTTGTTCACTTTTCCGGCCGACATCCGGGCTTTCCAATCCGGACCGAACAGGTTGATGCGAGCCATGAGAAGCCACTTGCCGTTCTGCCAACCGCAGCCTTTGCAGGCGCGGAAGGCTTGGACGGCTGGCGCACCGCATTTCGGTACTGCGCGTTCGACTACGCCGCGCATTCTCCCGCTAGCAGACACGAAGCAAGCCGCCCGGACGCTGTCGCGCTCGGGCTTCACGCACACCCCAGTTCGCCGTGTACCGGGCCTCGACATGATCGGGCGCGGCGGCGAGCTATTGTATATTCGCGCCGCATTGCCGGCTCCCCGTTTTGCGGGGTCCGCGCCGCGGCGCGCTTGGAGAATTCATAATGACCACGCGCATGCTTATCGATGCGCGCCACCAGGAAGAAACCCGGGTGGCCGTGCTCAAAGGCAATCGTATTGAGGAATTCGACTTTGAATCTGCCGATCGCAAGCAGATCAAAGGCAATATCTATCTCGCCAAGGTAACCCGGGTCGAACCGTCGCTGCAGGCGGCCTTCGTCGATTTCGGCGGCAACCGTCACGGTTTCCTCGCCTTCAGCGAAATCCATCCCGACTACTACCAGATCCCCAAGGAGGATCGCGAAGCCCTGCTGGCCGAAGAGGCCGCCCACGCCGAGGAAGAGGCCGCTCTGCGCGCCGCCGACGAGGGTGACGACGACGATTTCGGCGGCGACGACGATCTGGGCGAAGGCCTGGCCGACGATTTCGGCGATGAGGGCGTCACCGAGGTCGACACGTCCGACAAGGACCAGGTCGCGACGATCGAGGACGGCCACGTCGAGAACGGCTTCGAGGACGAAGACGGCGAACAGGCCGAAGCCGGCGAAGGCGGCGACGAGGATGGCCAGGGTGGCCGCCAGCGTCGCGGCAAGCGCCGCCAGGGCGGCCGCGGCCGCTCGAAGGAAGCCGACGAACTGCGCGCCAAGCGCATGGCGCTGCGCCGCCGCTACAAGATCCAGGACGTGATCCACCGCCGCCAGGTGCTGCTGGTCCAGGTCGTCAAGGAAGAGCGCGGCAACAAGGGCGCCGCCCTCACCACCTATCTGTCGCTCGCCGGCCGCTACTGCGTGCTCATGCCGAATTCGAGCCACGGTGGCGGCATCAGCCGCAAGATCAGCTCGGCCTCGGACCGCAAGCGCCTGAAGTCGATCATCTCGGAAATGGACCTGCCCAAGTCGATGGGCTGCATCGTCCGCACCGCCGGCCTTGCCCGCACCAAGACCGAGATCAAGCGCGACTTCGACTATCTCGCCCGCCTGTGGGACGAGATCCGCGAGAACACGATGAAGTCGTCGGCGCCGGCGCTGATCCATTCGGACAGCGACCTGATCAAGCGCGCGATCCGCGACATCTACAACCGTGACATCGAAGAAGTCGTCGTCGAGGGCGAGCAGGGCTACCGCGCCGCGCGCGACTTCATGAAGCTGCTGATGCCCAGCCACGCACGCCGCGTGCGGGCCTATGCCGATCCGGTGCCGCTGTTCCAGCGCTATGGCGCCGAGGACCAGCTGACCGCGATGTACGACCCTGTGGTCCAGCTCAAGTCGGGCGGCTACATCGTCATCAACCCGACCGAAGCACTGGTCTCGATCGACATCAACTCGGGCCGCTCGACCAAGGAGCACGGCATCGAGGCGACCGCGGTCAACACCAACATCGAAGCCGCGCGCGAGATCGCCCGCCAGCTGCGCCTGCGCGACATGGCCGGTCTCGTGGTCATCGACTTCATCGACATGGAATACGGATCGAACGTCCGTAAGGTCGAGAAGGCGATGAAGGAGGCGCTCAAGAACGATCGCGCCCGTCTGCAGATCGGCCGCATTTCGAGCTTCGGCCTGATGGAGATGAGCCGCCAGCGTCTGCGCACCGGCGTGCTCGAAGCCACCACCCGCACCTGCCCGCACTGCGACGGCACCGGCCTGGTCCGCACGGCCAGCTCGGCCGGCCTGTCGGCGCTGCGCCTGATCGAGGACGAGGCCGCCAAGGGTCGCGGCTCGATTATCTCGCTCTACGCCTCGACCGAGGCGGCGGTCTATCTGCTCAACGCCAAGCGCGCCGATCTCGCCGAGATCGAGGATCGCTATGGCGTGCGCGTCGAGGTGATCCCCGAGGGTGAGAACGAAGGCGCCAAGATGCGCGTCGTCTCGTCGGGCCCGCGCCCCGAATTCGTTCCGAAGTTCGAGCCGATCGTCGAAGAGTTCGACGACGAGGACCTGCCCGAGGACGACGATCTCGACGAAGCCGAGGCCGAAGAGGCCGGCAGCCGTGGCGACAGCGATGGCGATGGCCGTCGCAAGCGTCGCAAGCGCCGCCGTGGTCGCGGTCGTGACCGTCGCGAGGACGGCCAGGACGAGACGCAGTCGGAAGACGCCGGTGACGAGCCCGGCGACGACGAGGTTGGCGAAGAGCTCGAAGCCACCGGTGACGACAATGCCGAAGACGGCGCCGACAACGAGGACGGTCCGCGCAAGCGTCGCCGTCGCGGTCGTCGCCGGCGCGGCGGCCGTGGTCGCGGCGAAGGCGATCAGGCCGCGGTGAACGAGGACGGCCAAGGCGCCGAGACCTCGGACGAAGCCGCAGAAGCGCCCGTCGCAGCCGAGCCGGTTGTCGAAGTCGAAGCGGCTCCGGCAGAGGAAGCTCCGGCCAAGCCCAAGCGTACGCGCCGCAAGAAGGCCGATGCCGTTGCCGAGGAGGCTCCGGCGGCCGAAGCGCCCGCCGAACCCGTTGCCGAAGTGGCGGCGGAAGAGGCTCCCGCCAAGCCCAAGCGCACACGTCGCAAGAAGGTCGACACCGTCGCCGAGGAAGCTCCGGCTGCCGAAGCGCCTGCCGAGCCCGTTGCCGAAGTGGTGGCGGAAGAGGCCCCGGCCAAGCCCAAGCGTACGCGCAAGAAGAAGGTCGAAGCCGAGGCAGCTCCCGCAGAAGCCGAGCCGGCACCTGTGGCCGAACCGGCGGCGGATGTCGCGGCTGAGGCTGCTGCCGAGGCGGAAGCCGGCGAAGGTGGCGACACGCCGCGTCGCGGCTGGTGGCAGCGCACCTTCGGCGCCTGATCTCAGGCCCATCTATCGGAAAGGCCCGTCGCTCGCGCGGCGGGCCTTTTTGTTTGCGCGGAAAGCTCCCGTGCGCCTCAATCCGCGCGCAGATGCTCGATCGGCGGAGCGTAGACGCGCTGCAGGACCTCGCGCCATTCGTCGTCGGCGAGCGGATCGGACGGACGCTTCGCCGCGATTCCCCGCGCGATCAGATCGGCCTGATAGCCGTCAACGACCTGCTCCAGGGTCAGGTTCAGCCTTTCATCCTCGAACGAAGCCAGGTGCGCCGCATCGGTGAAGACATGCGCCTTCCACAAGATCGAGATGCGCACCTGATCGAGCCCGAAGCGGATCAGACAATCGTCGCCGCGCCGCATCTCCCAACCGCCTTCGATTGCATGCAGTCTGTTGTCGAAGTGCATCAGCGCACGGACTCGCCCCTGCTCTTCGGGCGTCCCGATCGGCTCCACGCGGTGCCACATGAACTCGTTGTCGCTCATCACCCCGACGTTCCACAGCGGCGCGCGCTCGGTCACCGACGGTGCCTGCGGCCCGTCTGGAAAGTATTCGAAGCCGCCGTCGCGGCCTCGGTAAAACCAGGCGAGACCCGAGGCGATCGGCGTCATCCAATCGTTGAACAGGCCAGCGTGCGCCATGTTCTGGAGCAACCAGACGGGGGCCTGCTGCGCGCCAAAACCGCGGAACTGTGCGAGGTCGAGATGCGGCACACCGCCGGGGGTCGCCGCGTTGAGATTGACCATGGCGGCGAAGGGGCGGACGATGGCCGCACCGAAGGCCTCGCGCGCTGCGGCGATCCAGCGCGAATTCTCGATGAACAGCGGATCGTCGAGATAGGCCTTGAACCAGGGCGCGCTGGCCGCGCCCGCGCCCATCGTCGCACCCAGGTTATGAACCGCAGCGGTGGTCTGGTAGGGCCCGCGCTCGCGCAGCAGTCGCAACACGGCGGTGGGATCATCGAAAACCGCATCGACGCGGACCGGACGCGAACGGACCATTGCGGGGCGCAGCGCCGCAACCTGTGCCAAACTCGCCATCGTCGGCTCTCCCTCAGGCCATGTGCAGTTGGTTCACCTTTTTAACATTTACCGGCACGGCTGAAAAGCGCGGCATGAAGTTGATCGGCTCGACGTGATGCTTCAGCGAGGTCAGCTGACCGACATTGGCGCCGCCGTCGGCCACGGGGTCACCCGAGCCGAGCAATGGCCCGAACATGTGGGTCATCGATATGACCCCGCGGCGCAGACGGTCCTCGCCTTTGGCCAGGGTGCGGATCGCGCCGAACTCGGATGCGATCTCGATCGTGTCGCCGTCGGCCAGGCCTTCGGCCGCCATGTCCTCGGGATTCATGTGCGCATAGTTCACGGGGAACCGGCGGCGGACCTCCTTGGAACCGCGAAACGCGCCATTGAGCGCGTGGAGGATGCGGCGGCAGGTCAGGCGATAGCCGTAGCCGGCTTCCGCGGGTTCGGCCGCAATAGTCGCGAGTTCGGCGGCGACGTCTGGCGGGCATAGCGCGAGCCGCCCCGTCGCCCCCGCCGGCCCGGGCTGCACCACGCGCGGCGGCACTTCGGCACGCACGCCCGAAGGGTTCGCCTTGATCTCGTCGAAGGGTACCAGGCTGTCCTTGGCGAGATAGCGGCACAGATCCTCGGGATCGGGCTTCTCGGTCAGGCTCAGTTCGATGCCTTCGGGGATGTCCTGGAAACGCAGGCCGTAGTTCCAGTACTTGAAGGTCAACGGCACGCCCATGCGGGCGGACACACCCCAGAAGAACTCCCAATCGTCGATCACGCCCTCGGGCTTCGCGACGACGGGCGCGGTATATTGGACGAAGGGCTCGGGATAGGAACCGTCGCCGGGCACCGAAATCTCATGCCGCTCGAACGGCTGGCTCGTCGCGATGACGTAGTCGGCCAGTTCGCCCGTCGCATTGATCCGGCTGTCGAGCGAGACCAGCAGGTCGAGCTTCTCGAACCCGGCCCGCGCCACGGTGGGATCGCCGACCGCCATCAGCGGATCGCCGCCGAAGCAGATCAGCGCGCGGATGCGATCGGGCGAATCCGCGGCGATCTCACCGGGGATCAGCGCCGTCGGGAACTCGCCGACGAGCAGGCCGGTATCCTCGCTAACGCATTTCGGCTCGTGCTCGAAGCTGCGCGTCGGCGAGACCGCCATTTCGTAGGCGTCCTTGACCTTGAGCACGCCCGGATTGCGGATACGGTCGCCGGCCTTGCGGTAACCGCCGGCAAGCACGTTCACCACCTCGATCATGTGATCGGCAGTGTTCGAATGGGTGCTCATCGACGGCCCCGTGCCGCTGCCCGCGAGTGGACGCTCGGCCTCGCCCAGCCACCGGGCCGCGAGCTCGATCTGCTCGATCGGAACCTGCGCGCGCGCTGCGGCGAGTTCGGGGGTGAACGGCGCCAGCGCCGCGCGCAATTCGTCGAGCTGAATGCAGAAGCGCTCGACGAAATCGCGCTTGTACCAGCCTTCGCGCAGCATGACGTGGGCGATCGCCCCGAACAGTTCGGCGTCGTGGCCGGGCAGCGGCTGGATGAACAGGTCGGCGAAGCGCGCGGTCTCGGTCCGGCGCGGATCGACGATGATGATCTTGCAGCCGCGCTCCTTGGCCGCGGCGAACGCGCGCGCCGGCGCACCGACCTCGGCCACGGCGAAAGGAGCGCCCTGGTGCGTGACCAACGGATTACCACCCGCGAGCAGCGCGCAGTCGGCGTCGCGGAAATTGTGACGACCGCTGGCCATCACGCCCATGCGCGCCATGGTCACCCATTTGGCCGACTGGTCGACGGTCATCGACGAAAAGAAGTTCGGTGTGTCGAGCGCTGCCACCCAGGCGCGCTCCATCAGGTTGCCGAGCACGCAGCGATAGGCGCCGGTGCCGTGATAGACCGCAATCGCGCGCGGGCCGTGTTCCTCGTAGACCGCCTTGAGCCTGGCGCCAATCTCGTCGAGCGCGGCTTCGGCATCGATCGGTGCGAAGGCGCCGTCGGGCTGCTTCTTCAGGCTCTGCAGCAGCCGGTTCTCGGCCCCGTTGTGGAAGTCGATCGCGGCGAGCCCCTTGGGGCAGAGATAGGCGCCATAGGGCGAAGCCGTGCCGTCGGGCCGGGCGCGCACCATGCGCCCCTCCTCGACGTCGATCTCCATCGAACAGAGCGCGCTGCAATTGCGGCAGAATGTCTTGACCGTCTCTCCCATCGGCCAAGGTTACCCCAAGCCCGATGGGAGAAAAACGCGAAAGGGCGCGCTGCCGACGTCAGTCAAACGACATCGCAGCGACAAACTACCCCGCGAGCGCCTCGGCGATCATCGCGCGCGCCAGCGCCAGATAGGACAGCATATCCGCCTGTGCCGAGGGGATCAGCCGGCGATAGCTCGAGAAGCCGTGGATCGTGCCGCGGTATTCGCGATAGGTCACGTCGACACCGGCGAGCGCCGCCGCGGCGGCATAGGCGCGGCCCTCGTCGCGCAGCGGATCGAGCGCGGCCGTGACCACCAGGGTCGGCGGCAGCCCGACGAGATCGGCCAGGATCGGCGAGTGGCGCACGTGCTGCCCGTCGGGCGCATAGGCCTGATCGTAATAGGCCATGTTGGCCGATTCCAGGCCGTAGCCGTCAGCGAAATCGACCATCGAGCCATAGCGCTTGCTCGAATCCGCCTTCGGATAGATCGCCAGCAGCGCGAGCAGCGGCAGCGCCGCAGGCCTCGCGTGGAGATCGTTGGCGACCACCAGGGTCAGATTACCGCCGGCGCTGTCACCCGCGAGCACGAGATGGGTGAATTCGCGACCGAAAGCCGCGCCGTTCTCCGCGATCCAGCGCGCCGCGGCCTCGCCGTCGTCGGGCGCCGAAGGCCACTTGTGCTCGGGCGCGAGCCGGTATTCGACCGAGATCACGGGCAAGTCGAGCTGGCGCGCCATTTCGGCGGCGAGCCCGGCGTGGGTGTCGATCGAGCCGACGACGAAGCCGCCGCCGTGATAGAATACCACGACCGGTCCCGGCGCGCGGTCGGCGCGCGGATCGTAGAGCCGCAAGGCGATGTCACCCCCCGGCCCCGCCATCGTGACGTCGCGGATCTCGCCGAGTTCGCCGACGGGCAGGTCCAGGCCGGCCATGGCGTCGGACGGCATCTGGCGGATCATGACCATCATCGCGTCGTTGAACACGGGCCGCGGATTGGCCGCCATTCCGTCGAGAAACTTGCGGACGTCGGGGCGGACGAAAGGCTCGCTCATCGGGTCAAACCCCCGCCGCCATGCCGCCGGTCACGCGCAGGACTTCGCCGGTGACGAAGCTCGCCTGCGGTGAGGTCAGGAACAGCATGGCGTCGACGATGTGCTCTTCCTTGCCGTCGTCGCCGATCATCTGCATCGCCTTGACCCGCGCCTTGGTCTCGGGCGGCAGTTCGGCGGCGATCGTCTCGGTCAGCATCAGGCCCGGCGAGATCGCGTTGACGCGCACGCCATCGGGGCCGAGCTCGCGTGCGAAGGTGATCGTCAGGCCCGAGACCGCGAGCTTGGTATCGCCATAGGCCGAGCCACCCATGTGCCCGGCCGACGAGGCGATGTTGACCATCGACGCACCCGCGCGGCCGCGCATGTAATCGGCCGCGGCGATCGTGCAGGTGACGACGCCGATGACGTTGACGTCGAACAGGCGCTTCACCTTGGCGAGGCCCATCTTGAAGATCGGCTGGCCGTACTCGTCGCTGTGCAGGCCCGCGTTGTTGATCAGGATGTCGATGCCGCCTCCACCAAGCGCCGCGGCGGCCGCCATGATCTCGGCCATCCGCGCCTCGTCGGTGACGTCGCCGCCGAAGCCCGTGGCCTGACCGCCGTTCGCGCGAATCTCGGCCGCGGCTTCCTCGGCAACCTTGCCGTCGATGTCGACGAGCACGGCATGAGCGCCGCGCGCGGCCAGCGCCGTGCCGAAGGCCTTGCCGAAGCCACGACCACCACCCGTGACCACGGCGACGCGGCCCTTATAGAAATTCCCCTCGGACATCGTTCATCTCCTGAATTTGTTGCGGGTGATGGCACAATCGCGCGCGCCGGCAACCGCTGCAGCGATATTTGTGAAAGTGCGCGACGAGGCCGCCGGTTCAGACGGTTTCCGGCAGGCTCCGGGCCTTGCCCAGCGGGATGGTGTTGGACTTCGCCGCTTCCTGGAAGACGATCAGCACGGTGCAGCCCTCGGGGCCGACGACGATCGGACCATAGCCCGTCCCCGCCTTGGCCCAGCGCACGTCGCCCTTGGTGAAATTGGTCTTCCCGACCCGCTGCGAGCCTTCGATGATATATTCGAGGTAGTTGCAGCCGTGGGTGTGCGGATCGACCACTTCGCCAGGCTCGAACTTCGACAGGATCACCATCGGTGAGCTTGCCGCGTTGTCCTCGTCGAGCAGGAAGCGCGCATACTGGATGCCCGGCGAGGCGCCCTGCCCCCAGGCGATGTCCGCGGCAAAGATGTCCCGGTGTCCGCTCCCGGCCTGCTCTCTCGCGGCCATCCTGTGCTCTCCTTGGTTCTGTTCTGCCGCGAATGTCTCATTCGGCCGCAGGAGCAGCAAGCCCCGATCGCAATCCGCGGCGGTCAGCAAATGCCGCTTGCCTCGAACGGCCATAACGCGATAATGAAACGTATCAGTCGCCATTAAGCCGAGTCGCGGCAGGGCGCATGTGGAAAGGATCGCCATGAACACGCTGACCGACCTGAGCAGCCCGCCCTCGACCGAAACCGCTGAGGCCGATTCCGCGCCGTTCTTCATCCGCGGTCAGGTCGTCGAAGGCGCCGAGCAGATCCATCGCTCGCGTGACCTCGGCGTATCCTTCGCCACGCCCAAGCTCGACCTCAACAGCCTGGTCCACCCGCGCACCGAACTGCCGCCGCTGCTCAACACGCCGCTCTCGGAGATCATCGACTTCCTCGTGGAGTCGGGCCAGCGCCTCTGCGATCCGAACAACGAGCACGTCCAGGCCTGCATCGACCGCATGGCCAAGGTCAGCCTCGCGCCGCGCGGGGTGATCGAGCACCAGATGCTCCACGCTACCGAGTACCTCGACAAGAAGGTGCTGATGGAAGTGGTCGAGCAGAACTTCCCCAACCCCAAGGCGCTCGACGAATGGGTGCCGCACACCGATCACCAGGGCCGCCGCAGCTTCATCCGCGCCTATGCCCCGCGCCTGATCCACGTCCTGCCGGGCAATTCGCCGGGCATGGGCATTCGCTCGATCGCGCAGTCGGCGCTGGTCAAGTCGGTCAGCCTGTTCAAGATGGCCTCGGCCGATCCGTTCTCGACCACCGCCTTCCTGCGCACCATGGCCGAGATCGATCCGAACCATCCGGTCGTCCAGTCGATGTCGGCGATCTACTGGCGCGGCGGCGACGATGCCGTGGAGCGCGTGCTCTATCGCCCGCAGTATTTCGACAAGCTGGTCGCCTGGGGCGGCGGCGACGCGATCAACAACGTCATGAAGTACATCGGCCCGGGCTTCCAGCTCGTCTCGTTCGATCCCAAGACCTCGATCTCGATGGTCGGCCGCGAGGCCTTCGCTTCCGACGAGACCCTGGCCGAAGCCGCGGAGTTCAACGCCCGCGACGTCTCGATCCTCAACCAGGAAGCCTGCGTCTGCAGCCGCTTCACCTTCCTCGAGGCGACGCCCGAAGAGGGTGACCGCTATGCCGAGGTCCTGGCCGAGCGCCTGCGCATCGACCGCACCGGCGAAGGCACGCCGCGCCCGCTCGACCGCGAGCTCAAGGAGCAAATCGACGTTCTGCGCATGATGGACGACGACTATGCGGTCTTCGGCAAGACCGACGGTCGCGGCGTCGCGATCCGTTCGGAGGAACCGGTCGACTTCCACCCGCTGCGCAAGACCTCGAACGTAGTCTGCGTGCCCGATCTCATGGAAGCGATGAAATACGTCAACGTCGCCACCCAGACCGTCGGCGTCTATCCGTTCGACCGCATGCCCTCCCTGCGCGACCACCTCGCCAGCGGCGGCGCCCAGCGCGTCGTCCGGCTCGGCGAGGCGGGCCCCGCGGCGATCGGCAATCCGCACGATGCGATGTACCCGCTGCACCGCTTCGTCCACTGGATGGCCAACGAGGACGGCGTCGAGGGCCAGTAGATCCGCAAACTACTGGACCAGGCGTGGGCGGTCGTCTCGAAGACGGCCGCCCCATTCGTTTCGGCCAGGACAAGCACAGCCGCGCGATATGCAAGCGCCATTGCGCGCGACGGGCTTGCCCTGACGCCGTGAATCGCTAGAGAGGCGCAAACAGCCGGCTTTTCGCAGCCGCAATATGGGGCAATTTCGATGGCGACCTTCACCCTTCCGAAGAACTCTGTGATCAACAAGAAGGGTAATCACCACCGCGCCGAGGGTGCGACCAAGGTCAAGAAGTTCACCGTCTACCGCTACGATCCCGACAGCGGCGAAAATCCCCGTTACGACACCTTCGAGATCGATCTCGACAACTGCGGCCCGATGGTCCTCGACGCGCTCATCAAGATGAAGAGCGAACAGGACCCGACCCTGACCTTCCGCCGCTCGTGCCGCGAAGGCATCTGCGGTTCGTGCTCGATGAACATCAACGGCCGCAACGGCCTCGCCTGCACCACCGCGATCGAGGATCTCAAGGGCGAGATCCGCATCACGCCGCTGCCGCACATGGACGTGATCAAGGACCTGGTCCCCGATTTCACGCACTTCTACGCGCAGTACGCCTCGATCCGCCCCTGGCTGCAGACCGTCTCGACCACGCCTTCGGGCAAGGAGCGCCTGCAGAGCCCCGAACAGCGCGAGAAGCTCGACGGCCTCTACGAGTGCATCCTCTGCGCCTGCTGCTCGACCTCGTGCCCGAGCTACTGGTGGAACAGCGACAAGTTCCTCGGCCCGGCGATCCTGCTCCAGGCCTATCGCTGGCTGGCCGACAGCCGCGACGAGATGACCGGCGAGCGCCTCGACGAGCTGGAAGATCCGTTCCGCCTCTATCGCTGCCACACGATCATGAACTGCGCCAACGTCTGCCCCAAGGGCCTGTCGCCGGCGCGCGCGATCGCCGAGATCAAGAAGATGCAGGCCGAACGGCACGTCTGAGGCCGATACCGTGAGCGAAGGCGCGCGCGGTTTCTCCTGCGAGCCGGACCCGGAGAACCCGGGCTGGCATCGCTGGCGGCTGCTCGACGAGACCCGCTACAACGAGGCCGTACTCGGCCGCATGCTGGTGCGGCGCGAGGACGAGGATTCGGCGCGTTGCCGGATCATTCCCGTCCGCCACCTGACCAACAACGGCAACAACGTCCACGGTGCCGCGACGCTCGGCCTGATCGACGTCTCGCTGTTCGCCGGCATGCACATGGTGCGCGGCGTCGATGCGATGGGCTCGGCCACGGTCGACCTGTCCTGCCAGTTCATCGGTTCGGGCGATCCCGAGAAGCCGCTCGACGCCGTGGTCCAGGTCCTGCGCGAGACGCGCCGGCTCGGCTTTCTGCGCGGGCTGATCGTCCAGGGCGAAGGCGAGGACGAAAGCATCGTCGCCTCGTTCACCGGCACGGTCCGCAAGCCCAGCGCCCCGATCGCTTCCGGCCGATGACCGGCCTGCTCGCCCGCTACGAAGCGCTGATCGCCTCGGGCGAACTGCGCCCCGATCCCGAGCAGGAAGCTGCGGCCGAACGCCTCGAGAAGCTCCAGCGCGAGCTCGAGCGCGCGCCCACGGGCGGGCTGATCGGCAAGCTGTTCGGCAAGAAGCGCGAGAGCCGCCACCGCGGCGTCTACATGTGGGGCGGCGTCGGCCGCGGCAAGTCGATGCTGATGGACCTGTTCCACGACAGCCTGAAGATCGACGAGAAGCGCCGCGTCCACTTCCACGCCTTCATGCTCGAGGTCCACGAGCGACTGCGCGACGAGCGCAAGAAGGAACAGGGTGATCCGATCCCGCCGGTCGCCGCGGCAATCGGCAAGGACCTGCGCTGCCTCGCCTTCGACGAGATGGTCGTCAACAATTCGGCCGATGCGATGATCATGAGCCGGCTGTTCACCCAGCTCATCGACGAACTCGGCGTGACGATCGTCACCACCTCGAACCGTGCGCCGAAGGACCTCTACAAGGACGGGCTCAACCGCGAGCATTTTCTGCCCTTCATCGCACTGATCGAGCGCGAGCTCGACGTACTGACCCTGAACGGCCCGGTCGACTACCGGCTCCACCGTCTGGGCGGGATGGCGATGTGGCACATGCCGCTCGGCCCCGAAGCGACCGCGCAGGTGCGCGAGGCCTTCTTCCGCCTGACCGACTATTCGCCCGAGGACAGCGCCCACGTCCCCTCGGCCGAACTCGACCTCGGCGGGCGCACCCTGTTCGTGCCCAAGAGCCTCAAGGGCGTCGCGGTGTTCAGCTTCAAGCGGCTCTGCGGCGAAGCCCGCGGCGCCTCGGACTATCTCGCGATCGCGCGGGCCTATCACACGGTGATCCTCGTCGGCATCCCGAAGCTGGGCCCCGACCTGCGCAACGAGACCGCGCGCTTCGTCACGCTGATCGACACGCTCTACGAGCACAAGGTCAAGCTGCTGGCAACCGCCGATGCCGCGCCCGACGATCTCTATGATACCGGCGCCAAGGGCAACGAGGGCGGCCGCTTCGAGTTCGATCGCACCATCAGCCGGCTTCAGGAAATGCAGAGCGCCGATTACCTCGCACTCGGCCACGGCGAAGAATAGTGCCCGTCCCGGGCGAACCCGGGACGGATTAAAATTCAGGAAGCCCGCGCCAGCATCGCCTTCTGCGCCTGAGCGCTGGCAAGCCGCTGCATCAGCTTGAGATCCTGCTCGCGCAGTTGCAGCGCCGCGTCGGCCCAGAGGTCGACGATCCGGTAGTATTCGGACATCTCGATCGGGTTGGCGACGCGCGTCGCGCGGCGCGCATTGACCACGCCGGCGTGGCGCCGGTCGGTCTTGGCCATGAAGTCGCGCACCGCGGCAACGCCCTCGCCCGCCGGCGCGAGCTGGTGGACGATGCCGAGATCGTACATCTCTTCGGCCGAATAGGTCTCGTTCGAGAGAATGATGCGATCGGCCATCGCCGCACCGAGCTTGCGCGACAGGATCGCGTGCGCGCCCATGCCGGGGAACAGACCGAAGGTCACTTCGGGCAGGCCGAAGGTCGAGCCACGCTCAGCAATGATGAAGTCGAACGACAGCAGCGATTCGAAGCCCCCGCCCAGCGCCTGACCCTGGACCAGGCCAATGGTCAGCATCGGCAGATCTAGCGCGTGCATGTTGCGATCGAGGATCTCGACGCAGCGATAACCGTAGGCTGCAAGTGCCTCGCGATCACGCTCGCGAATGAGCTGGTGGAACAGCGCCAGATCGCCGCCGAAGCAGAAGACGCCCGGCGCACGGCTGCCGAGGACCAGATAGCGCAGCGGCAGACGGCCGGGGCCGAAGCCCTGCTTGATCAGCGATTGCCAGGCCTCGAAATCGGTCAGCATCGTACGCGTGAAGCTCGGCCGATCCTTGGGCCGCATGAAGGTCCACAGCGCCTGCTTGGTTTCGTCGTAGAGCACGTCGAGCTCTTCGAGATTGAGCAGCCGCTCGGGGACGGCCAAGCGCCGTTCCGACCGCTCGAGCAGCAGCTCGACGTCGTCGGTCAAAGGAATGGCCGGCGCTTCTTCCACGCCGTCCTGTTCAGTCCGTCTATCAAGATCGCCGCTTAGCCGATCCATACATAACCCCGCTTACGACCCCGCTGCCAGTTGTTATGTTATCGCGGCCACTTCAGAATCTACGCGAGCACGGACTCCCTTGGCAAAAGGATTTTGCCTCGCGAGGCGTCCTCGGACGGACCACGACTACGTATAAACACTGTGCATAGCAGATAAATTAGACTTGACCGTGCTATTTTGAACACAGCCCACTCGGCCATCCCGGACCGCCACTCGAAAAGGAGCGCGTGGCGGATTCCACGATAAAAATCCGTATCCTGTATGGTTAACTTGGAATTTACCACAACCTATGGCGTTCGAGTCGTTTCGTAAATTAGACAATGGTCGAACATCAGGCGGGATTATCGGCAGCGCAGCAGCCGTCGCAGCGCGTATAGAATTGCGCCGATCTCAAAAAACGTCAGCCGGCGACGCCCAACCGCTCCAGCGATCTCTCGAGCATCAGCAACTGCCATAGGAGACGCGCATTGTCCGAACGTCCGGCGATGTGCGCGGAGGCGATCTGGGCGAGCTGTTCGCGGTCGAACCAGCCCATCCGCGCCAGCCCGGCGCTCTCGCCAATAGCCCGGGCGGCCTCGGCCAGAGGGCCGCGGAACCACTGCGAGATCGGCGTCACGAAGCCCTGCTTCGGGCGATAGAGAATGTCGTCGGGCAGATACCGCCGCATCGCCTTCTTCATCAGCCACTTACCCTGCCCGCGCTGGGTGCGCAGCCTTTCGGGCAGACCTGCGGCGAATTCGATCAGGCGATGATCGAGCAGCGGCTCGCGCGCTTCGAGACCGACGGCCATCGAGGTGCGATCGACCTTGGTCAGGATGTCACCCGGCAGCCAGAACTTGAGATCGGCATATTGCGCGCGATCGAGCCCCGACCGCGCGGGCGCGCGGTTCATCAGGTCGACGAGCTCTTGTTCGGCGCGATAGTCGCCACGCAGCCGCTGGAAGTCCGGCGCGTATATACGATCGCGCACCTCGGGCGGCGTCACCGACAGCGCACGCGCGTAACCTTCCTCGCTGCTCGCCGCGAGCGACAGGAAGGTCGACTTGGCGCGGAACATCCGCGGCGCCCAGTCGGCTTTCGGATAGGCGGCACCGAGCGCACCGAACACGGGGCGACGCAGCGATGACGGCAACAGCCCGCGCAACCGATCCTCGTTGCGCTGGAATACTTGCCGGCGATAGCCGGCCAGTGCCTCGTCCGCGCCGTCGCCCGAAAGCGCCACGGTCACGTTCTCGCGCGCAAGCTGGCAGACGCGCCAGGTCGGCAAGGCCGAGGCATCGGCGAAGGGCTCGTCGAACATCGCCGCAAGCGTGTCGATCGCAGTGAAATCGTCGGGCGATACCGTGCGGCTGCGATGCTCGGTCTGGAAGCGCTCGGCGATCTGCTTGGCGTAGCCGGTCTCGTCGAGTGCGGCGACGTCGAAGCCGATCGAGCAGGTCTTGACCGGATTGGCGCTCGTCTCGGCCATCAGCGCGACGACGCTCGAGCTATCGACCCCGCCCGAGAGGAAGGCCCCCAGCGGCACGTCGGCGACCATGCGCGAGGTCACCGCCTGGCGTAGCAGGAGCAGCAGTTCGGCCTCGAGATCGGCCGCGCTGCCGCGGCGACGCTCGGCAAAGGAAATATCCCACCACTGCACGGGCCGCGGCATCGCGGCATCGTGCCGCAGCAGCAGATAGTGCCCGGCCGGCAGCTTCTCGACGCCCTTGAGGATCGAACGCGTGTCGGGGACGTAGCCCCAGGTCAGATAGTCCTCGACCGCCAGCGGATCGGCCTCGCGGCGCAGCAAAGGGTGCGCGGTCAGCGCCTTGAGTTCCGAGCCGAAGATCAGGCTGCCATCGGCCAGTGGCGCCAGGAACAGCGGCTTCACCCCGAGCCGATCGCGCGCGAGGAACAGCGTGCGCTGGTCGAGATCGTAGATCGCGAAAGCGAACATGCCGTGGAGCCTGGGCAGGCAATCGACGCCCCAGCGCTGCCAGGCGGCGAGGATCACCTCGCTGTCGCCATCGGTGTGGAACACGGCCCCGGTGGCGCGCAGCTCCTCGCGCAGTTCGCGGTAGTTGTAGATCTCGCCATTGAACACGAGCATCGCGCGACCGTTGGTCGCGGCCATCGGTTGCGGGGAGCCGGCGAGATCGATGATCGACAGGCGGCGATGGCCGAGCCCCACGCCGGGCGCGGTCCAGACGCCCTGCCCGTCGGGCCCGCGATGCGCGATCGCGTCGCACATGCGTTCGACCCGCGCCGGATCGACCGGCTTGGGCGTCGAAAGATGGAAAATGCCCGCAATCCCGCACATCGCCGAAGTCCTAGCGGAGGCCGGCCATGCGGTCCATCCATCGGTCCGCCGGGCCGATCGCCCGGAGGAAGCGGTCGATCGCGATCTTCGCCGGGCGGCCCGGCCGGTCCTCGGCCGAGACGATCAGCATCATCGTCGGTCTCTCGCGCAGAATCAGCCGATCGCCCATGTTGGCGAGCTTGAGGCGGGCATTGCTGCCGGTCAGCAGATCACCCGTGCGGTACCAGGTATAGGCGAGCCGTTCGACATGCCCCTCGGCCAGGATGCGATCGGTTCGGGCATCGGGCACGGCCGGTCCCGGCGACTGCCAGGCCCAGAGGCCGGAGGGCGGCAGCGCACCCTGGCCGAAACCGCCGGCTTCGCGCCCTTCCCCCTGCGCCGCGTAGAGCGCGAAGAACACGTCAACCTCATCACCCGCGGCATCGGCATAGCGGCCCATCAACCGATGATCGGCGCCCTGCGCGCGCGGTTCCCAAGGCAGGCTGGGACGATAGGCGACGGGCTGCCAACCCGCGACCTGCGGCAGTGCAATCGCCTCCGGCATCGGCGCGGCGAGCGCATCGGCCGCCCGCGCCCAGACCTGCGCGACGAGCAGGATCGCGACCAGCCCGGCGACGGCAGGCTTGGTGCCGATGCGTAGCGTCTCGAGACGCGCGATCAGCCGCGATGCCGCGATGCGATCGAGATCGACCATCGGCTGATGGATCGGGCGATCGAAGAAGCGCCACGACAGCGCGAGCACGAGCGCAATGACCAGGGCGAAGAATATCCACCCATAGACGATGTGATCGAAGCCGGAGGCACGCTCGGCGCCGACATACTGCGCCGCAAAGACCGTGGCCCAGGCGCGCACGCCGTTCGCCAGAACCGGCACCACCAGGCAGACCGCCAGGAAAGCCAGGCGGCGCGGCCAGCGGGCGAAGCAGACTTCCGCCGCCAGCACGCCGAAGGCGGCCATGGCGATCAGGAACTTCACGCCAGAGCAGGCCTCGGCCACCTCGAACAGTCCGGCCGGCGTATGGATGAACACGCCGTCGATCGTCGCCGCCACCCCGCTCAGGTGAACGAGACCGATGGTGATCGCTGCCGTGATCATCTGGAGCGCGGGAATGAGCTCGTCGCCGATCGGGACGAGGAAGATCGTATAGGCCAGCGGGAAGGCCAGGACCGCACCGATCCGGGGGCCGAGGAACGTCAGCACCGAACCGCCGAGCAGCGCCACCACCCCCGCTTGGCGCGCAACCGAGAGCCCCGCGAATTCGCCGAGCACCCAGAGCATCCCCGCCCCCGCGCAGACCACCAGGCCCGGCCCCCAGGCCTGCGGCGTCAATCGTGCGAGCTGCGGCAAGCGCTCGTGAACCAGCCAGGCGACGATCGCCGGAACCAGGACCACATGGTTGTAGGTCGAGATGTTCCACCACTGATTGGCCATGTCGGCCCAATCGGACAGGAACAGCAGAAAATTGGCGATCCAGGCGCCCGCGAGAAGACCCAGCGCGGGCCGCCAGCTATCGGGAAGATTCGCGAAAAGGCCCGGCCCCGCGCGCAACCGCGCGGCTATGTCATGCGGCATGACGCACCCTGCCCGGACCGCCGACGAATTCGGCCAGCGGCGCGAGCGCCGCTTCCCAGCTCGCGTTCTCGACGACGAAGCGGCGGGCCGCCGCCCCCATTGCTCGGGCCCTTGCCGGATCGTCGAGCATGGCAAGAACCGCCTCGGCCAGCGCCGCGTCGTTGTCGACCACCGCGAAGTGTTCGCCGTTCTGCGCGGCAATACCGGTTGCCGCCTCATTGCTCAGCACGACGGGGAGCGCCATCGACATGGCCTCGAGCACCTTGTTCTGCACGCCGCGACCGATCTCAAGCGGTATCAGGGCGCAGTCTGCGGCGGCAAGCCAAGGCCGGATGTCTTCGACCCGTCCCCAGACATGGCAGCCGTCGCGCCCATGCCGCGCGAGCAGTTCGGAGGTCGGATTGCGGCCGACGACGTGGAAGCTCGTGTCGGGGCGGACGGCGCGGATACGCGGCAGCACACGGTCGATCACGCGCAGCGCCGCGTCGATGTTCGGCGCGTAGTCCATCTGCCCGGTGAAAATCAGCCGCGGCCCGGCGCAGGCCGTCATTTTCGGCTCCGGCGAGACCAGAGCCGGATCGAAACCCACGCTGTCTATGCCGTTGCCGAGTACGCGCACCTCGGCGGGCGAAGCCACCGGCAGACGCGAGCGGAACAACTCCGTCTCGGCCGAGGAGATCAGCAGGGTGACGTCGGCACGAGCAGCAAGCCGCGCTTCCTCCGCCGCGAGCCGGCGCGCTTCGCGGGCCTCGACCAGCGCCATCGGGCCGCTACGCTTGGCGGCATAGGCCTCGAACTTCGCCGAATCGACGTCGACCAGATCGACGATCAGCCGCCCGGTGAAGTCCACGGGGACATATTGCCCCATCTGGCCCGAAAAGACGTAGATCGCCACGATCGGCCGCGTCGCCAGAACCTCGGCGACGTAGTCGGCCAGGGCGCGATCGTGGAATGCGGTCAGGCTGACCGGCCGCCCGGTCGCCAGGGCCTGGAGCGCCGCCAGCGGCAAGGGCTTGGTCCTGCGGCGCAGGCAATAGCTGGCCGCCATGCTCGCGAGGCTCGCTTCCTCGGCGAAATCGGCCTCGTCGTCGGCAAAGGTCGCGACATGGACCGGCGCGAGGGACGCCAGGTGCTTGAGGATGTGGTGCGATCGGATCTTGTCGCCGCGATCGGGCGGAAACGGCAAGCGATGCGCGATGAACAGAATCTCGCCGCTCATCCCAGCCCCCGCGCGATCAGCGGCCCCAGGCGATTGGCCAGGGCCAATGGCAGCTTCTGCCAGAGCGCGATCTGGAGCGCATGCTTCTTGCTGGTCGGATCGGCATCGCGCGGATCTTCGCCGGGCGCTGTCCAGCTGGCATAGGTCAGCGGCTCGGGCTCGAAGCCCCAGTTGCGCTTGAAATGGTAAGCACCGCTGTTGGTCTTCGAGCGGCCGAAATCGAAACGGCTGCATCCGCGCTCGCGCGCGTGACGCATGAGTTCGAAATACATGCGATCATTCGCCCGCAGCGCGCGCGCCGCCCTTGTGCCACCGCCCCAGTAGGGCATCACCGCGCCGCGGTGATAGAGCGACAGCACGGAGGCCACCGCCGCACCGTCGTGACGCACGGTCAGGATGTCGGCATCGGTGCCGAAGCGATCGAGCACCGCATCGAACAGCGCGCGCGGGAAGACCGGAGTGCCGAGATTGCGCACGCTCTCGGCATAGACCGCATAGTGCGCGGCGCGATCGCACTCCCGCGTGCCGATCTCGACGGTGAAGTCGTTGGCCAGGCTCTTGCGGACTTCGGCGCGCTGCTTGCGCGGGATCGCCAGGAGTTGCGCCTCGTCATCGGCCGCGAGTTCGGTGACGAAGCCGCAATGCGATTCGGTCTTACGCGTCCACCCAGGACGTTCGCCCGGAAGCGTGCCCCCGCGCAGCTCGATAGCCGGGCATGAGCGACGCAGCGCCTGATCTTCGGCCATCGCGACGATCGCCTCTACATCGACACCGTCGCTGGTGAGCAGGCCACCGTCGACCGCGAAACCGCTCGAAGCGAGCAGGCGGCCGAAGATCGGCGAATGGATCTCGTTGAGCGGCAGGTAGGCGACGATCTCGCCATGCCGTTCCGCGACGAGCGCGAGCGCCCGGTTGCCCGTACCCGCGGCGACGGCCCCAATCCAGGCGGCACGATGGAACGGCGTCCCTTCCGGATGCGCGGCAACGAAAGATTCGATGCGAGCAACCTCGTTGCGATCGCGCAGATCGACCAGGCGCAGCGTCTCGCGCGCAGGAACGAAGGGCGCGTTCATACCGGCAGTGCGACGGCGCGGAGCGCCTCGCCCCGAGCGAGATCGTCCATCCGCCCCCAGGAGAAATCTCCGGTGAGTTGTCGTAGCTTACCAGCCATACCCGAGAGATTGGTGTAATGGCGAAGCTTCGACTTGAGCGGCGCGTGGGCGACGCGTGGCTGACCGGGATCGATCTCCCACGGGTGGAAGTAGAACACGGCCGGACGTCCGTCGCGTTGGTTGACCTGGCGGATCGCCCAGCGCGAAAAGCCATAGGGCAGGACGCGGAAGAAGCCCCCGCCCCCGGCCGCGAGCCGGCGACCAGCGAACTCGGCGGTGGTCACCGGGATCTCGACGAAATCGGCATCGGCGAGCGGTCGGAAGGCGAAACGCGGCGCTTCGCGCCAGCCGTAGTGGTCGTGCGCGATCGGCGCGACGCTCGAGCTGTAGGCATAGCCCTGCTCGGCCAGTTCGGCGAAAGCCCAAGGCGTGCGCTGGTCGATCGAGAAGCTCGGCGCGCGATAGCCGCTGACCCGTTCGCCGCTAGCATCTTCAATGGCTTCACGGCTCTTCTTGAGATCGAGAGCGAATCCCGCACGATCCATCGTGAAGACCCGCGCATGATCCCAGCCATGGCTGGCGATTTCGTGTCCGGCTTCGGCGATGCGGCGCATCATCGCCGGATAGCGCTGGGCCACCCAGCCGAGCGTGAAGAAGGTCGCCTTGACTTCGGCTTCGGCGAACATCGCCAGGATCGCATCGCAATTGCGTTCGACCCGCGTGGTCAGCCCGTCCCAGTCGCGCCGATCGATCACCTTCTCGAAAGCGCCGACCTGAAACCAGTCCTCGACATCGACCGACAAACCATTGACCGGCCGCAGGATCTCGTCAAGCGATGGCACCTCGATAGGCAGGGCAGCGGTCACGGGCGAAGGTCTCCCTGCGGGGCGCGCAAGCGGTCAGGCTGCGACGCGCGCGCCGTTCTCGGTCTCGATCCACTCGATCAGCATGGTCAAGGTGTGGCGGATGGCGCTTTCCTGCTCGACCACCTGACTTTCGAGCGCGGCGACACGGTCGCGCAGGATCGCCAGTTCGTTCTGGGCGCTCGGCACTTCGATCTTGTTGGCCAGTTCGACGATCGCATGCTGAAGCTCGGCGATCTGCGCGTCACGCTCGGCCAGCGCGGCGTGGAGCGCCGCCGCAGCGACGCCTTCGATCGGCTGCGGTGCTACTTCGGCTACCGAAGCCTGCGCCGGCACGGCCTGAGGCGCGGCCGGAGCCTGTTCGCGCGCAGACGCGGCATCGCGGCCGAGTTCGCCGAGCACCTGCTGGAGCATGGCGTTGTCGATGTGACTGCGCTGATCGACAGCACCCAGCATCAGCAGGCGGTTGACGATCTGGTTGATCCGCCGCGGCACGCCGCCAGTGGCGGTGTAGATCTCGGCGAAGACGCGCTGGTCGAAGCTCGGATTGCCCTCCCAGCCGACGCGCTTGAGGCGGTGCTCGATATAGGCCTGAACCTCGGCCGTCTCCATCGCATCGAGGTGATGCGTGGCGATCACGCGCTGGCGCAACTGCTCGAGCTGGGAATGATCTTGCAAGGTGCCACGGAACTCGGGCTGGCCGAGCAGCAAGGTCTGCAGCAGCGGATGCGCGCCGAGTTGGAAGTTCGACAGCATGCGCAGCTCTTCGAGCGCGCCGATCGAGAGGTTCTGCGATTCGTCGACGATCAGCAGGCAGCGGCGGCCGGCACGCGCCTCGTCGTGGAGGAAGCTCTCGATGGCGCCGAGCGCCGAGGCCTTGTCATGGCCCTGCACCGGTAGCCCGAAGGCCTGGGCGACGACGTGGATGATCTCGCCTTCGTCGAGCTTGCTGGTGACGATCTGCGCGGCGGTGAGCCGCGCGGGATCGATCGTCGCCATCAGATAGGCAACCAGGGTCGATTTGCCCGCGCCGACCTCGCCGGTGATCACGACGAAGCCTTCTGCCTGGGCCAGGCCATAGGAGAGATAGGACAGCGCCTTGCGGTGCGTCAGGCTCTCGAAATAGAACGCCGGATCGGGCGTGAGCTGGAAAGGCCGGCCACTGAGCCCGTAGAATTCGTCGAACATTCGTGCCCCCTGGGCTTAGAAACTGTAGCGCAGGCCGAGGAGCGCCGAAGCGATCCACTGGTCCGGCAGCGGTGCATCGCGATCGATCCCATCGACGCCCACGGCCGCCGTGGCCGAGAGACGCTGGGTCAGATTGCGATAGTAGGATGCCGTCGCACCGATGACCGTGCCATCGCCCGCCGTGCCCGAACCGCTCTGGAACCAGTTCGCGCGCACGTCGGCCCGGACGGTCGAGTCCGCATCGATCTGGCGGCTGAGGAAGCCGGCGACCCACAGGTTCTCGTCTACCACGCCGCTCTGCTGTGCCAGCACCGTGCCCGGTGCGCCGATGAAGCGACGGCGATCGTAGCCGCCGCCCACGCCAGCGCTCGTGCGGCCGAAATTGAGGTTGTAGCTTGCCATGACGCCGCGAGCGCGGAATGCCGACGAACGCACCGAACCGAGCGCGCCGCCCAGGCAATTACCACCCTCGACCGAGGCAACGCAGCTGCCGAAGCCACCGGTGAGCGGATTGCGGACGACCTCGAAATCAGTCGGCAGGCCTTCGAGCGCACGGCTCACCTGGCCGCCGAAGCCCGAGATGTTGTCGTAGACCGAGACGTTGAGCGCCTGGCGCGGGTTGGGCGCATAGGCGAAGGTGCCGTAGTAGGTGGTCGAACCATAACGCCGGCCGACATGCGCCTCGAGCGCCGTGCGCCGGCTCGGCCGCCAGATCACGCCCGCATCCCAGATCAGGCCGCTGACATCGTAGCCGATCTGGCGTGGGCCGCTCTTGTCGGTGATGTAGCGCCCATCGGGGCCGATCACCGGAACGCCCGAGGAATCGCGCACCGCATCACGCGATGAGACCTCGACATCCTCGTAACCGATGCCGCCCACGACATGGAGCGTGTTGGTGATCGGCACGGTGACGTCGGCACGCGCGGCGAAGTTCTCGATCCGCTGGTCGAGGTTGGAGATGTCTTCGCGGTAGTAGCTGGCCCCCGCGCCCAGACCGACCGGCAGGACCTGGCCCGGCTTCACGCCGGCATGGATGTTCGCAGATTGGCTCACGCTGTCGTCGAACACGTCGACCGCGGGCTGGCCGGGCGCCACGACATAAGCATCGGGCGATTCGACCTTGCTGTAGCCGATGCGGTAGTTGGCGTTGACCGCGACCGGACCGGCATGGGTCGTGAGCGACGGCCCGGCGTAGACCGAATAGGTCTGGCTGACCGTGTCGTTACCCAGATCGAGCGGCGAGAGCACGGCCCCGCCTTCGTTGTCGATACGCGTGCGCGCGGCCAGGGCGCCCGCATGGAGCGTCAGGCCCGGCGCAACAGTGGTGTAACCATTGGCGATGCCGCTGATCGTGCTGTTGTCGCGCGCGCGGCCCCAGCCGAAGCGGTGCTCGTAACGCAGCGAGACCGAGGCGCCGTTGTTGCGTCCCTGGATCGAGGCGTCGACACCGGCGGCGACCATCGAATAGGTCAGCGTGTCGTCACCGGGCGAAAGCTCAGCCGTGACGATCTGCGCGGCCTCGATGTAGGGCGTCACGCGGACGCCGCGGCTGCCCGAGTTCCGCCCACCACGACCGGCACGCTCGCCCCGTTCGGACGCGGCCGAGCTATCGCCCGCACTGACGTCGTCGCCGCGCGCGCTGCCGCCGGAGCCGCTGCCGCCCGAAACGTTGCCGTAACCGATCGACTGCGCCATCGCGGCCAGCGGAAGCGCACAGGCTCCCACGGCCAGAAACGCGGCCAGTTGCTTCGTATGGCGTGACTGCATGGTCATGCTCCGTATCCGTAATAGGCGCCGAACCGGCGGCCGCTCGGGCTGAAGCTCGCGGCGTTCAGCAAGAGCTGGATGTTGGGACAGCCCGACAGCAGCGAGATCGCATCCTCGAGCGATTGCTGGCCGGTCTGGTCGGCGCGGCAAATGACGAGCGCCTGGCCGACATATTTGGCGAGTTCGGCAGCGGGCGAAGCCGCGAGCGCCGGAGGGGAATCGAAGATCACCACGCGGTGCGGCGCGCCCTCGGTCAGGCGATCGAGCACACTGGCCGTCCGTGACGAGTTGAGGTTCTCGCTGTCGCGGTTGGTCGCATTGCCCGCGGGCAGGACCTTGAGCCCCGGGACGTCGGTGCCGAGCACCAGGTCGGCCACGTCGAGCGCCGGATCGGCGAGCGCGTCCATCAAACCCTGTCCACCCGGCAAGCCCAGCGCGCTCAGCACCGAAGGCTTGGCGAAATCGGCGTCGACGAGCAGGACTTCGCTTTCCTTCTCGGCAGCAATCGCCAGCGCGAGGTTGACCGCGCAATAGGTCTTGCCCTCGCCCGGATGCGGCGAGCAGATCAGCACGCGCTGACCCTTGGCACCCGCGCCCTGGCGCTTGAGATCGGCGGCGTTGAGCAGGAGTTGCCGCTTGACGATGCGGAACTCCTCGAGCGTCGCCGTGACGTTGCCCTCGGGCTGGATGAAGCCCTGACGGCGAAGATGCTCGCGATCGATCGGGTGCGCGGTGTCGTCACGAACCGAAAGCGCGACCGGCGCCGCGAGCGGGCGCGTGGCGGGTTCGACCTGGACCACCGCGGGCTCGGCCACAACCGGCGCGACTTCGGGCGCCGCGACAAAGGTCTCCGGTGCGATTTCGGGTGCACTCGGTTCGAGCTCGGGTTGCGGTGCGGCCGCCTCGATCACCGGTTCGACGGGTGCGGGTGCCACCGGCTCGGGAGCGACCGGCTTCGGCGCGATCTGCGGCTTCAGGCTTGCCGGCACCGGCGGCGCCGCGAACTGGCCCCAGCCGAAGCTTTCGACCGCGCGCTCGATCAGCGAGTCGCCATTGCCCTTGGGGAGCGGGATCTTGGTTTGGTCGGTCATACGTTCCCCCTCAGGCCACCATGCCGCGCTGGACGAACTCGACCGCCATCAGCAGGGCGAACAACCCGCCGAGCGCGCCGAGGCCCGCGAAGAACAGCTTGCGCTGACGCAGCCGCGCCGCCTGGGCCGCCTCGGTAAGCGTGCGCGAGATCGATCCCAGCACCGGCAGGCCGGTGGCCGATTCGAGCTTGCCCGTGGTCGCGAAGGTCGTGCGGAGCTGACCCAGCGCGAAAGCCGCGCCCACGCCAGCGCCGAGGCCGAGGACCAGAACGCCCACCAGCAGCAGCGGGCGGTTCGGTGCCACCGGCGCACGCGGCGTCGTCGGCGGGTCGACCACCTGGAACTTCACGGCCTCACGCTCGGTCTTCACCTCGCCGCGCAGGCGCAGTTCCTCACGATCCTGCAGGAGCTTGTCGTACTGCTGGCGCAGGACGTCGTAGTCGCGCGTGATGCGCTGTGCCTCGGCCGCCATTTCGGGATCGTTGATCTGGCGCGCGGTCAGCTGGGCGATCTCGGCCTGGATCGTCGTGCGACGCGCGGTCAGCGACTGGACGCTCGCCTCGCGATCGGCCTTGATCGACTGCAGCGAGCTATAGGCCGGATTGGGCACACCGCCGGCATTGCCGCCGTCGCCCTGCGCCACGGTGCGCAGCATGGCGATCTGGCTCTTCAGCGCGATGACGTCGGGGTGATTGTCGGTCAGGCCGCGCGCGCGCATCTGTGCGAGGTCGGACGTGGCCTGGGCCAGCGAACTCTTCGGGCTGCTCGTACCGGGACCGCCGGCGATCGTTGCCGGGGTACCTGCGAGTTGGCCGTTGATCGCCGCGACCGCGCTCTGCGCACCGGCAAGATCGGCATCGATGCCGCGCAGCTCGGCGCGTGCGGCTTCGAGCCGCTGCAGGCCGGCGGCGCCGCCAGCGACCATATCGGGGTTCTTGGCTTCAAACGCGAGGCGGCGCTGTTCGGCCGATTCGAGTTCCTTCTCGCGCTGCTGAAGCTGGCCGTTCACGAACTGCAGGGTCTCGGTCATCTCGCCGCGACCGCCCGAAAGGTTCTCCTCGCGGAAGATGTCGATCATCTTCTGCGCGATCTCCTGCGCGAGCTTCGCGTTCTCGGCTTCCGAGAGCGAGCCGTCCGAAGCCTTGGCGGTGATCTCGAAGATATTCTCTTCGGTCGAGGCGACCTTGACCGCCTTGCCGAGCGCGGCGACCGCGCCTTCCATGTCCTTGGGCGAGCTCACCGAATCGCCGAGCTTGGTCGAACGGATCACCTTCTCGAGGTTGACCGCGCTGGTCAGCGTCTGGCGGATGCGCTCGATGTCGCGCTTCTTGTCGGCCACGCCGATGCCGACCTGTTCGGCCAGGGCGTCGTCGAGCTGGACGAAGATGCGCGCTTTCGATTCGTAGCTGTTGGGGATCAGGGCGACGACCAGCCAGCCCAGGAGGCAGACGCCCCAGGCCACGGCCAGCGCGAGCCAGCGGCGGTTCCAGACGCTGTGCAGCGCGGACAGGACCTCGTCGTAGAGCCCGTTCATGTCAGAACATGCTCTCGGGGATGATGATCACGTCGCCGGGCATCAGCATGACGTTGGCGCGGCTGTCGCCCTTCTTGAGCAGATCGCCGAGCTTCACCGCGAATTCGCGCTGCTTACCCATGGTCTTGTCGAAGCGGATCAGCTTGGCGCGGTTGCCCGAGGCATATTCCGACAGGCCGCCGACCGCGATCATCGCGTCGAGCAGGGTCATGTTGGCACGATAGGGGATCGAGGCCGGCTTCTCGGTGGCACCGACAATGCGCACCTGCTGGCTGAACGTACCAGCGAACTTGTTGACGATCACCGAGACCAGCGGATCCTGGATATACTGCGAGAGCTGGAGCTTGATGTCCTCGGCCAGCATCGAGGGCGTCTTGCCCACGGCCGGCATGTCGGTGATCAGCGGCGTGGTGATGCGGCCGTCGGGCCGGACCTGCACACTCGCGCCGAGTTCGGGATTGCGCCAGACGAAAACGGTGAGCTCGTCGAGCGGACCGATGACGTATTCCTCGCCCGGACCTTCCTGCAACGCCACGAAGGAGGCGGAGGGCAGCTCGGGCTTCGACGTACCGGCACAGCCCGACAATGCCAGGCTGGCCATGGCGCTTCCGGCCAATAGTCGTCCGACGGGGAGCCGGAAGAAGCGGTCACTCGGCATTTTGGCACATCCTCAACAGTGCCGGACCAGCGGCGGAAACGGGCCCATTCCCGCGCGCAAGTCAGACGTTTTCGGATGCAGCTATCGGTAAAAAGGGTGAATATTGCGTTATCCCTGCCCGCTAATCGTTCGGGAACGGCACACCCAGCGGGCTTGCGTCCCAATACGGAACAGGCGCGCGATCAGGCGGCGAGTTCAGCCTGCAGACCGGTGCGATCGATCTTGCCATTCGGCCCGATCGGCATGGCTTCGCGCCAATGAATCGCCTTGGGCTGCATGAAATTCGGCAACTCTTGCATCAACTTGCGCGGCAATTCTGATTCGACGTCGGAGATACCCGCAACCGGCCGGACGACCAGGTGCACGGCCTGGCCGAGCCGCTCGTCGGGCAGCCCCAGCGCGACGGCTTCGACAACGAGCCCAGTGGCGAGCGCGGCTTCCTCGATCTCCTGCGGACTGATGCGGTTGCCCGCCGACTTGATCATCGCATCGCGCCGGCCGACGAAATAGAGCAGACCATCGGCGCTGCGCCGCACGCGGTCGCCCGACCAGACGGCCATGCCGCCATAGCGCGAGCCCGCAGGCGCGGGCTTGTAGCGCTCGGTCGTACGCTCGGGATCCTGCCAATAGCCGTGCGCGACGAGCGGGCCGGCGTGGACGAGTTCGCCCTCTTCGTCGTCGGCGGCGATCGCGCCGGCATCGTTGACCACGAGGATCTCGGCATGCGGGATCGCCTTGCCCATCGAGGTCGGATGCGTGTCGATCAGCGCGGGATCGAGGAAGGTCGAGCGGAAGGCCTCGGTCAGCCCGTACATCGCGAAAAGCCGCGCTTGCGGGAACAGGGCGCGCAGCCGGCGGACGAGATCGGGCGTCAGCGCGCCGCCGCTGTTGGTCAGCCGGCGCAGCCGCGCCCGCGTTTCCTCGGGCCAATCCTGCTCGGTCAGCTGGACCCAGAGCGGCGGCACCGCGGCCAGAGTGGTGATCGCGTGCTTCTCGACCGCCTTCACGACGTCGCGCGGGGTCAGATAGTCGAGCGGGATCGCGCAACCACCCGCGTACCAGGTCGAGAGGAGCTGGTTCTGGCCATAGTCGAACGACAGCGGCAGCACCGCCAGCGTGCGATCGTCGGGCGCGAGACCGAGATAGGCGGCGACGCTCTCGGCCCCCAGCCACATGTTGGCATGGCTGAGCATGACGCCTTTGGGGCGGCCGGTCGAACCGCTGGTATAGAGGATCGCCGCGAGATCATCGGGATCGGCTGTCGATGCCTCGAGATCGGCTTCCAGCCCGGCCGCGGCGCCCAAGGCGTCGGATTCTCCGATCGAAGCGCAGCTATCGGGCACATCGCCTTGTTCGAGCGTCGAAAGTCTTGCGGGAGTGCCGATGATCAGACGCGACCCGCTATCGGCCAGGATGTGTGCGACCTGCGCATGCTTGAGCAGAGGATTGATCGGTACGTGGACCAGGCCGGCGCGCGCCGTGGCGAGCGGCATCAGGCAGGTCAGTTCGCCCTTGGCCGACCAGGTGGCGACGCGCGCGCCCGGCTCGGGCACTTGCGTCTTCAGCCAGGCCGCCAGTCGAGAGACACGCGATCTTAAGGCCTTGTAGCTAAGCGTTCCCTCGCGCAGCACCAGCGCGGGCGCTTCTTCGGCGCCCCGCAGCACGAGATGGTCGAGCGGCCGGATCGTCGTCTCGGTGTCGGCGTGCAAGGCAGGCTCCAGTGGGGGAACGGGCGGGTGATCGCCATCGAGTATCACGCTGATCTTAAGGAAGTGCAATCGGACGCCTCGCTCGCGGCCTTGCTTTCCCCCGAGATGCAGCAGGCACCCTTCGACCGGCTCGCCTGGTGGCAGGGACTGGCCGAACACTGCGGGATCGACCCGCTGCTCGCCGTCGCGCGCGATGGCAAGGCAACCGCCGTGCTTCCGCTTCAGCGGGCCGAGAGCGGACTTTCAGGACTGGCCAACTGGTATTCGTTCCGCCTGCGTCCGGTCACCTCGCCGGACGCCAATACCGCCGAACTGCTGACGGCCCTGGCGCGCGATCTCGCGAAGCGGGCCCCGCGCCTGACCCTGTCGGGCCTGCCGGGCGAGGATGGCAGTGCCGACCTTACCGAAGCCGCCTTCCGCAAGGCCGGCTGGATCGCGCTGCGCGAAGCCTGCGACACCAACCACGTCCTGCAACTCCAGGGCCGCAGCTACGACGACTATCTGGCCGGCCGTCCGGGACCGTTGCGCACGACTCTCAAGCGCAAGACTGCGAAAGTCGAAACGCGCATTTTCAAACAGTTCGATGCCGAAGCCTGGGCCGACTATGAGGATATTTACGGCGAAAGCTGGAAGCCCAGCGAAGGTTCGCCCGACTTCCTGCGCGCCTTCGCCCAGGCGGAGGGCGCGGCGGGCCGGCTACGGCTCGGCGTGGCCTATGCCGAGGGGCGCGCGGTCGCGGCGCAGATGTGGACGGTCGAGGGCGGCACCGCCTTCATCCACAAGCTCGCGCACCGCGAAGACGCCAAGCCGCTATCGCCCGGCACCGTGCTCAGCGCAGCCTTGTTTCGCGAAGTCATCGACGTCGACGGGGTCGGGCTGATCGACTTCGGCACCGGCAACGACGGCTACAAGCGCGACTGGATGGAAGAGGTCCGCGCGCGCTACCGGCTCGACCTGATCCGGCCCGAAGCCCCGCAAAACTGGCCATTTCTCGCCAAGCGCGCGCTCAAGCGCCTTGCGGGCCGCGGGAAGCGTGGCTAGAGCCCGCGCAATTTCGCAGATTTACGGCCAGAAAGGCGCCAAAGAACGCTTATGCAGACCGATACCGACCAGCTTCTGCGCCGCATCCTCACCGACGTCCTCGGACTGAAGGCGGGTCAGGCGGACGGCTTCACGGCGGAGACCGGTCTGTTCGGCCACCTGCCCGAGCTCGACTCGATGGCGGTCGCCGGGCTTCTCACCGAGATGGAAGATCGCCTCGACATCATGATCGAGGATGACGAGATCGACGGCGAACTGCTGGAAACCTACGGCTCGCTGCTCGTCTTCGCCGAGGCCAAGCGCGCCGCAGCGTGATCGGGGCCGCGTGACACCGGCCACCTGGCCCTGTCCCACAGCCGACGGCGCGCGCGCCGAGGAATACGCGCTTTGCTTCGATAGCGGTCGCGCGCATCGCCTGCTGATCGTCCCCGCGCTGTTCGACGAGGCCAACCGCATGCGCCGCCTGACCGTCGAGGTCATGCGGCGGCTCGACGGCGCAGGCATCGACAGCATGCTGCCCGACCTGCCCGGCTGCAACGAGAGCCTTCAGCCCCTTGAAGCGCAGACTCCGACGCTCTGGCGCGCAGCCATGGCGGAGGCGGCGGCACACTTCCGTGCGAGCCACGTTCTCGGCATCAGGGGTGGATCGCTACTAACACCGACGGGCATGCAGAGCTGGCATTATGCGCCAGCCCGAGCGCCGATTATTCTCCGCCAAATGATCCGCGCGCGCATCCTAAGTTCACGCGAGGCGGGCGTGACGGAGACCTATGATGGCCTAATCGATCAAGGTATGGAGTCGGGGCTAAATCTCGCGGGCTTTGCGCTTTCACCCGACTTCATTGATGAATTCCAGCATCTTACTGGGCAAGTCTCCAAAGTAATCGAGCAAGACACGATCGGGGGTGGCGGTCTCTGGCTGCGCGCCGATCCCGGCGAGGATCGCGAACAGGCCGATGCGCTGGCGGCGATCCTCGCGATCGGGATCAAGGCATGAGCCGGCGGCACCTGACCTTCGCCTGCGAAGGCGCGACCCTCGTCGGCACGCTCGACGAGGCCCCCGACGCCACCGGCCTGCTGATCGTCACCGGCGGCAACGAGCTGCGCGCGGGCGCCTGGGCCGGCCAGGCGCTGTTCGCCGCGCGGATCGCCGCCGCGGGTTTCCCCGTGTTCCGCTTCGACCACCGCGGCGTCGGCGACAGCGACGGCCCGAACGGCGGCTTCGAGACACGCGCGCCCGACATCGCCGCGGCACTGGCCGCGTTCCGCCAGGCCTGCCCGCAGGTCGAACGCGTGATCGGCTGGGGCAATTGCGATGGCGCCAGCGCGCTGATGCTCGCGCGCGGTGCCGGGCTCGACGGGCTCGTGCTGTCGAACCCCTGGACGATCGACGAGGACCAGGCCGCACCGCCGCCCGAAGTTCTGCGCGATCACTACAAGCGGCGGCTGGCCGATCCCGCCGCGATCAAGCGGCTGCTGACCGGTCAGGTTTCGGTCGGCAAGCTGCTGTCGTCGCTGCGCAGTGCCACGCGCAAGCCGGCACCGCCGAGCAGCCTGGCGCAGACTCTCGCGCAGGGCGTGGCCCAGTTCACCGGCCCGATCCGCTTCCTCGTCGCCGAGCGCGACCGGACGGCGCAGGCCTTCCTCGCCGCCTGGGACAAGACCGATGCGCGCATCCGGCGTTGTCCAGATGCGACGCACAGTTTCGTCGAAAGCCATTCACAGGAATGGCTTAGCGACCAGATCCTCGAAATGCTGCGAAGCTAGTTCAGCCCGCCTGCGCGGCCAGCTTGACCGCTTCGAACTCGCGTTCGGCGACGAAGCGTTCGGCGTCGAGCGCGGCCATGCAGCCCGTGCCCGCCGCGGTCACGGCCTGGCGATAGGTGTGGTCCATGACGTCACCGCAGGCGAAGACGCCGGGGATCGCCGTCTTGGGCGTGCCCGGCTGGACGACGATGTAGCCGCTGTCATCGAGCTCGAGCTGGCCCTTGAACAGTTCGGTCGCCGGCGCATGGCCGATCGCGACGAAGGCGCCTTCGGCGGCGAACTCGCTCTCTTCGCCGGTGATCGTGTCGACCAGCAGCAGCGCGCGCAACGCACCCGTGGTCTCGTCATGCAGGAAACGCTCGACCTTCTTGTGCCAGAGCGTTGAAACATGGGGATTTGCTTCGAGACGATCCTGGAGGATCTTCTCCGCGCGCAGGGTATTGCGACGGTGGATCAAGGTGACGTCCTGGCTGTGGTTGGTCAGGTACAGCGCTTCCTCGACCGCGGTGTTGCCGCCGCCGATGACCACGACCTTCTTGCCGCGATAGAAGAACCCGTCGCAGGTCGCGCAGGCCGAGACGCCCTTGCCGCCGAGCTCCTGCTCGCCGGGGACGCCGAGCCACTTGGCCTGGGCACCGGTGGCGATGACCAGGGTCTCACCCTCGTAGACGTCGCCGCTGTCGCCGATAGCGCGGAACGGCGGTCCCGACTGGAGATCGACCGAGAGGATCGTGTCCCACATCATGCGCGTGCCGACATGCTCGGCCTGGGCCTGCATCTCCTGCATCAGCCAGGGCCCCTGGATCACGTCGCGGAAGCCCGGATAGTTCTCGACGTCGGTGGTGATGGTCAGCTGGCCGCCGGGCTGAAGGCCCTGGACGACGATCGGCTGCATGCCGGCGCGCGCGCCGTAGATCGCCGCCGAGAGCCCGGCGGGCCCCGAACCGATGATGAGCATGCGGGTGGTGTGAACGGTCATGAAAATCCTCCGGCTGGCTGGCGAGATAGGATGCGCGGGGCGCCTTTGCCAAGCCGGCGCGCGCAGCATTCCTTTCATCGCGGATAGGGCGGGTATCCTGCGACGCCTATCGCGCAGACGCACGGCCGCCTGGCAACCGCGGAGGCACGCCTTATGCCCAGCATTCTGCCCATGGTTCGGTCGTCTGTGCCCGCATTCATCGCCGGAGCGACAGAGCCACGCAGGCGATTGACGTCGCGACCTCGTGGTCGCATCCCAAGGCGATGCGTACCACCGGCCCCGTCTCGAACAGCTTCATCTCGCAGCGCCTGCGGCTCCACTACGTCGACTGGGGCAATCGCGAGGCGCCGCCGCTGATCCTCCAGCACGGCGGGCGCGACCATTGCCGGTCGTGGGACTGGGTCGCCGAGGAACTGACCAAGGACTGGCACGTCATCGCCCCCGATCTGCGCGGCCACGGCGACAGCGCCTGGTCGCCCGAGGGGCACTACGGCATGGACGCCTTCGTCTACGACTTCGCGCAGCTCGTGCACACGCTCGGGCACGAGCAGGTGACGATCGTCTCGCACTCGCTCGGCGGCAACATCGCGACGCGCTTCACCGGGCTCTATCCCGACAAGGTGCGCAAGCTCGTCAACATCGAGGGCCTCGGCCCCTCGCCCGAACAGCGCGACCTGGTCGAGGCCGAAGGCACCGCCAACCGGTTGCGCAAGTGGATCGACGACAAGCGCAAGGCCTCGGCCCGCCTGCCGCGCCGCTATCCGACGCTCGCCGCCGCCTATGCGCGGATGAAGGAGGAGAACGGCTTCCTCAGCGACGAGCAGGCGCGCCACCTGACGATCCACGGCGCCAGCCGCAACGAGGACGGCACCTGGTCGTGGAAGTTCGACAACTACCTCAACGTCTGGTCGGCGACCGACATGCCCTATGCCGAGCAGATCAAGCTGTGGGAGGCGATCACCTGCCCGGTGCTGATGTTCTACGGCACCGACAGCTTCGCCTCGAACCCCGAGAAGGACGGTCGGCTCGCCCACTTCAGGACGGCCAGCCTCAAGGTCTACGAAAAGGCCGGCCACTGGCTCCATCACGACCAGTTCGATCGCTTCATGAACGACATCAAAGAGTTTCTATAACTCCTTGAATTACCTTATCAGCGCAGCGCGGATTTTCTCCTGCATGGCGGCATCCACCGCCAGCACGTCTGCGAGATAGGCATCGGTGCTGCCGTGGCTGGCCTGGATCGCGGCAAGGCCTTCGGCGAGATATTCGGGCTTCACCCCACGCAGTGCCTGGCTGGTGGCCTCGTCCATCCGCTGGTACTTCGACGCGTCGCTGCCGCTCTTCCCCTGGAAATCGCGGCCGGCCATGACCGTGTTGGTCAGCAGGTAGTCCGCCATGACGTCATCGGGGTGGACGCCGAGGACGTGGTGCGTCAGCGCCACCGAAAGCCCGGTGCGGTCCTTGCCGGCGAAGCAGTGGATCAGGCTCACCCCGTCTTCAGCCAGCGCCGCGAAGTGACGCTGGAGCACGGCGACGAGGTTCGCGCGATAGGGCATCTCGGCATAGAGCCGGCGCATCGCGCCGCGCGCATCGGCTTCGGTCAGCACGCCCTTCGCGGCGTCGATGTGCGAAGCGAGCGCCGCCGATTCTCCATCACAGGTAAGCACTTGAGCAGTGAAGCTCGCATGACGCCTGCAAGGGTTGAGCCTGCGCTCGCTGTCGCCGCGCAGGTCGGTGACCGTCGTCAGTCCAAGACCCGCGATCACGTCGAGATCGGCGTCGCTGGCGCCGACGTGCTGGCCCGAGCGCCAGAGTGCACCGCGCCGAATGCGGCCGCCGCCGGAGACGGCATAGTCGCCATAGTCGCGGAAGTTGTTGACGCCTTCGAGCGCGAGGACACGCGTTGCCGTCATGTTCAGCCCTCCACCAGCGCGGCGCGCAGCCGCTCCTTGAGCGCCGCGTCGACGCCGAGGACTTCGACGAGATAGCCGTCGGTCGACCCGTGCCGCTCGGCCATCATCGCGAAGGCTCCCTCGATATATTCGGCCTCGACCCCCATCAGCACGCGCAGCACATCGTCGTCGAGCTGGCCGGTCATGGCGGTGATCGTCGCGGCGCCCGCAGCGATGCGCGCCTCGACGTCGCCGGCGGTGTTGGTCAGCAGGTAGTCGGCGACGATGTCGTCGCGATGGACGCCGGCGGCGAGATGGACCGCGGCGACGGCGATGCCGGTGCGATCCTTGCCCGCCATGCAATTGACCAGGCTCGCGCCGCGCCCTTCGGCGAGGGTCGCCAGCATCAGCCGGATCGTCGCCACCAGTTCGGGGCGGAAGGCGATCATGCCGTAGTTCTTGCGCAGGCCTTCGCGAGTCGAAGCGACGTCACGCTGCCGCGGCGCCTGGGCGGCGGCGACATGCGGCGCCGAATGACCGGTCTCACCACCAGCCGTCTGACGGGGCGGCGGATCGCCGCCGAAGACGACTTCGGCGAGGAAGCCCTCGGGCCGGCGGCAAGGATGAACCTCGCGCTCGCGCGACGAGCGCAGGTCGAACACCGAGGCCAGATTCAGTGCAGCAATCCGCGCGAGATCCGAATCGGTGGCGTCATGATGCTGGCCCGACCGCCACAGCAATCCGCGTTTCAGACGCCCCCCGCCGACGACCGGATAACCGCCGTAATCGCGAAAATTATGGATGCCTTCCAGCGCGAGCACGCGGTCTTCCGACATAATCAAGTTTCTTCCTATTGCTGATACTAGCCATGCTTAGTATCTGCCGCGCAGATGAGGAAACAGGAAATCCTATGAACGCCGAGAGCTCGATAGCCGCGGATGATGACAGCCAGGGCGACGTGCCCCGGCAGCGCCGCGGCCTGCGGCGCGTGCTCATGCTGGCCGCGCCGGTGGTGGTACTGGTCGGCGCGCTGTATTTCTATCTGACGGGCGGTCGCTACGAATCGACCGAGAACGCCTCGCTGCAGACCGGGCTCGTCGCGGTCAGTGCCAGCGTCAGCGGCAAGGTCGTCGCGATCGAGGTGACCGAGAACCAGCGCGTCAAGAAGGGCGACGTGCTGTTCCGCATCAACACCGACGGCTTCGAGACTTCGGTCGCCGCCGCCGAGGCCCAGCTCGCCAATGCGCGCACCGATGTCGGCTCGAAGCAGGCCGACTATCAGGAAGCCATGTCGCAGGTCAGCGCGGCGCGTGCCCGCGCCGCCTATGCCCAGAACGAAGCCGCGCGGCAGGCCTCACTGCTGCGCGAGGGCATCTCGTCGAAGGCCCAGGCCGACCAGGCCGCGACCGAGGCGCGCACCGCGCGCGACGCCATCGCCGCGGCTCAGGCCAAGGCCGAAAGCCTGCGCGCCAGCCTGGCCGGACAGGTCGGCGGCCCCGCCGATGCCCAGCCGGCCGTCCGCCAGGCCGCCTCGCAGCTCGAAAGCGCGCGGATCGCACTGCGCGACGCCGTGGTGCGTGCGCCGCAGGACGGCGTCGTCACGCGCGTCCACCAGCTCCAGGTCGGCAACTACGTGACCGCGGGCCGCACCGTGTTCATGCTGTCGGGCACGCGCTTCTGGGTCCAGGCGAACTTCAAGGAAAACCAGCTGCGCTACATGCGCGTCGGCCAGCCGGTACTCGTCAAGATCGACGCCTTCCCCGACCACAAGCTCAAGGCCCACGTCGCCAGCTTCAGTCCGGGCACGGGCAATTCGTTCTCGATCCTGCCGGCCGAGAACGCCACGGGCAATTGGGTCAAGGTGGTCCAGCGCCTGCCGGTCGAGATCGCGCTCGACGAAGCTCCGGGTGCCGACCTGCCGCTGCACACCGGCCTCAGCGTCGAGGTCGAGGTCGACACCGGTCACCAGCGCCACCTGTTCGGTGCCGATACGCCGCCCTACTCGCCCACGGCAGGTAAGGCACCGGCCAAGCCCTGAGGCCAGCGGCGTGCCCCCAGCCCAGCCCCCCTCCTACCCCGGCGCGACCGAACGTTTCCTCATCACCCTGCCGGCGATGCTGGCGTCGACGATGGTGGCCGTGGACATCACGATCGCCAACGTCGCGCTGCCGCACATGCAGTCGGCGCTGTCCGCCTCGTCCGACCAGATCGTCTGGGTGCTGACCTCCTATCTCGTGGCCGGCGCCATCGCGACGCCGCTGAGCGGCTGGCTGGCCGGGCGCTACGGCCGCAAGCTCATCATGATCCTCTCGGTCGCTGGCTTCACCCTCGCCTCGGCGCTCTGCGGCGCAGCGCAGGACCTGACCACGATCGTGCTGGCCCGCGCGCTCCAGGGCGCGAGCGGCGCGGCGCTGATCCCGCTGAGCCAGGCAATCCTGCTCGACATCAACCCGCCCGAACGGCTGGGCAAGGCGATGGCGCTGTTCTCGCTGGGATCGATGGCCGGGCCGATCATCGGCCCCTCGCTCGGCGGCTGGCTGACCGACGCGATGTCGTGGCGCTGGGTGTTCTTCATCAACATCCCCTTCGGCGTGATGTCGCTGCTCGGCATGCTGGCCTTCATACCCGAGAGCCGATCCGACCGGCCGATGCGCTTCGACATGTTCGGGTTCCTGGCGGTGTCCACCGCGCTGGCCGCGCTGCAGCTGATGCTCGATCGCGGCGAACAGCTCGATTGGTTCGAATCGCCCGAGATCCAGATCTACGCGGTGATCCTGGCCGCGGCGGTCTACCTCAGCGTGATCCACCTCTTCACCGCGCGCGACACCTTCCTGCGCCCCGAGCTGTTCCGCGACCGCAATTTCGCGGTCGGCTCCGCAGTGCGCGCGCTGCTGGGCGTCGTCGTCTTCGCCACGGTGCCGATGGTCGTGGTGATGACGCAGAGCCTGCTCGGCTATTCGGCGTTTCGCACGGGCATGGTCGGCATGCCGCGCGCGCTGGGTACGATCGTCTCGACGATCGTCGTCGCGCGGATCATCGGCAAGCTGGACTCGCGGATCATCCTGCTCCTCGGGCTGCTGTCCTCGGCCGTGTCGATGCTGCTCTATGCCAAGATCGATCTCTACGTCGACCAGGAGACCCTGCTCTACATCGGCTTCATTCAGGGGCTGGCGGGCGGCATGGTGTTCCTGCCGCTGTCGGTGATGGTCTTCGCCACGCTGTCCGACAAGCTGCGCAACGAAGGCGCGGCGATGTTCGCGCTGACCGGCAATCTCGGCAATGCCGTCGGCATCTCGCTGCTCAACCGCGAGCTGATCCACGATACGGCCGCTTCGCGCGCGCACTTGGTCGAAGGGGTGAGGCCCGACAATCCGATCCTCCAATATGGCATGCCCGATTTCGATCCCGGCGCTGCCGATCTCCTCGGCAGGCTCAATGCCGAGATCGCCCGCCAGGCCTCCATGGTGGGCAATGCCGACGTCTATGCCTTCGTTTTCTACGTCAGCCTGGCGATGATGCCGCTGATCCTGTTCCTGCGCCCGCCCAAGCGCAGCGCGCATCAAGCGCCGCTGCCGGCGATGGAGTAACCCCGATGCGTCGATTTGTTTCCCTTCTCCCGCTGATCCTGCTCGGTGCCTGCACCGTCGGGCCAGACTTCAAGACCCCTGCCGCGCCCCCGCCCCAGGCCGGCTATGCCAGCGACGGCGCCGGCCGTGCCGCGCTCGGCCAGGGGCCCGAGCAGGGCTGGTGGACGGCTTTCGGCTCGCCCGAACTCGACGCGCTGGTGACCCGCGCGATCGCCAGCAACCACAGCCTGGCCGCAAGCAAGGCGACGCTCGAAAAGGCGCGCACGCGGATCGAGGCCGCGCGTGGGCGCATGCTGCCGCAGGTCAATGCCGATGCGCGCGCCGAATACCAGCAGCTCAACCTCTCGGCTTTCGGCTTCGACGCCTTCTCGACCAGCGGCGGCCAGTCGATCAAGAACCCGCGCTTCGATCTCTACACGATCGGTGGCGGCGTGACCTATGACCTCGACCTGTTCGGCCGCAACCGCCGCGCGCTCGAACAGACCCTGGCCGATGCCGAGGCCGTGCAGCGCCAGACCGAAGCCGCGCACCTCGTCATCGCCGGGCGCGTGGTCCAGCAGGTGCTGGCGATCGCCGCGCTCAACGACCGGATCGCCACCGAGCGCGCGCTGCTCGCCGAGGACGAGCGCAACGTCAGCCTGACGCGCAAGCGCCAGCAGGGCGGCGTCGGCACCCTGGTCGAGGTGCTGAGCGCCCAGGCGCAGCTCGAGGACGACCGCGGCGGCCTGCCCCAGCTCGAACAGCAGCTGGCCGAGGCGCGCGGCATGCTGGCGGTGCTCGTCGGCCTGTCGCCGGCCGAGCTCGAGCCGACGCCGTTCACGCTCGATCGCTTCCTGCTGCCCGCACAGGTGCCCGTCGCCCTGCCCTCGACGCTGGTCCACAAGCGGCCCGACATTCTCGAGGCCGAGGCGCGGCTCCACGCCGCCACCGCGGCGATCGGCGTCGCGACTGCGCAGCTCTATCCCAACGTCACGCTCGGCGCGAACCTCTCGCAGTCGAGCTCGGTCCCCGGCGACCTGCTGAGCAACCGCTATCGCGGCTTCGACCTGTTCGCCGGGCTGACCGCGCCGATCTTCCACGGCGGCACGCTCAAGGCGCAGAAGCGCGGCGCCGAGGCCGATGCCCGCGCCGCCGCCGAAACCTATCAGCAGACCGTGCTCGAAGCCTTCGGCCAGGTTTCCAACCTGCTCTCGGCGATCGAGACCGACGGCCGTTCGCTGGCGACACGGCAGGAATCGGCCCAGATCGCACAACGCTCGCTGCGGCTGTCGCGGCGCAGCTTCGAGGTCGGCAATTCGGGCGTGCTGCAAGTGCTCGATGCCAGCCGCACCTACCAGCGCTCGCAGCTCGCGCTGGTCGATGCGCGCTCGCGCCAGTACCTCAACGTCGCCCGGCTCTACGTCGCGACCGCGGGCGGCTGGCTTGAGGCTCCGACCACGGCAGCGAGCACGCCGCCGCCCGCCGGTGGTTAATCGCGGCTAACCCTCTTCAGCAGGTTCGATTTAAGTATAATCCCCTAAGGTCCCCAGCAAGATCACAAAGGAGATCGCTGTGGATCGCAGGCGCGAAAGCCGGCTCTTCGTCGAAGTGCCGGGATCCTACGAAGTCGCGGGCACAGCCCAGCGCGAGATCGTGTTCAGCGCGATCTCGGCCACGGGCTGCCGGCTCAACCACGTCGAGCCGCACATCGCGATCGGCCACGTCATCGCCCTGAACCTGGGACCGATCGGCCCGCTCGCCGCGACCGTGCGCTGGCGCGGGCGCGACAGCGCGGGGGTGGAATTCCACACGCCGCTCGAACATGCGATCGTGGACTTCTTCGCGGCCTACTGCGGCGCCGCCGCCTGAATCCCGGTTTACCCTGAATCCCTCTTCGCAGCACCCCGCCAATCCTCTATCGCGAATCAAGATAACTTAGACGGTCGCAAATCAATCGGTTAGCATGAGACTCGCCAGGGGGGCCGGTCCGTGCGGCCGATGGAGGGACACGTGCGCGCCGTAACGCTTTCGATCGCCATGACCGCGCTTGCCGCGACCGCTTCCGCGGGCGCGCAGGAAGCGCGCCCGTCGCTGCAGGACAGCTTCCGCCTGGGCAACGCCCGCGGCGCGCTGTGCCAGATGCAGAGCCAGAGCAGCGACCCCGCGGTCCAGGGCATGTTCGACCGCGCCTGGGCGATCGTCTGCCGCGACGCCGCGCGCGCCGTCGGCAAGGTCTATGCCCTGCGCGACGATGCCACCGCGACGTCCCGCCTGATCGCCGCGCGCGACGCCGGCGCCATCTGCGAGAGCGCCGAGACCACGGCCACGATCGCCGACGTCGGCCCGGTCTCGGTCACGCTCTGCCGCCTGACCGACGCGAACATCGGCTACAAGATCTACCGCGTCCGCATCGGCAAGGTGACCTATGCCGCGCAAGGCCTGAGCGGCTACGATAGCGCGCTCGAACTGGCGCTGCGCACGATCGTCACCGATCGCAGTCTCGACGGCGAGATCCGCGTCGCGACGACGGGCCTGGCCGATCCCGTGGCCTTCGCGCGCGTCCAGGCCGGCGCGCTCGATCCCGCGCAGACCCTGGCCGAGGGCTATCGCCGCAACAACGCCGGCTCCTATGCCGAGGCGGCCGAGTTCTTCGACACCTTGCAGGCGCGGCTCGATGCCGAGGATACGGTGCGCGACACCACGGTCGGTCGTGACCAGCGGCTGCATGAGTACCTGCTCAACCAGGCGCTGCAGAAGTCCAACCTCGGCGAATTCGCCGAGGCCGACTCGCTATTCGCGGCGGCCGGCCGCATCACCACGCTCGATCCCGTGCAACTGCGCCTGCGCCGCAATTTCGAAGGCATGCACCTGCTCAACCAGGGCAAGCTGGCCGAGGCCGGCGACGTGCTGACCCGCTCGGTCGTACCCGTGGGCGTGATCGGCCTGGGCGGCGGTGTCGACATCACCCCGCCGCTCGCCGCCGAGATCAATTCGTCGCTGCCCAACGGCCGGCGCTTCGGCGCAGTCCAGGCGGCGACCCTGACGCCCGAGGAACGCGCCGCGATCCTCGACGCGCAGGCGCTCCAATTGCGCGGCACGGTCCTGCGCCTGCAGGGCCAGCCGCAACCGGCGCGCGCGCTGCTCGACCGGGCCCTGTCCGACGCCAGCACCGTGCGCGAAGGCCGCATCACCTCGATCACCCGCCTGCGCGCGCAGATCATGGCCGAGACCGCGCTGATCCAGGAGAGCCAGGGCAATTTCGGCGCCGCCGAAGGCCTGCTGCGCGGCGCGCTCGACCTGCTGAGCAGCTCCTATCCCGAAACGACCGCGATGAACGGCGGACGCGCGCGTCTCGCCGCCTTCCTCGTGCGCCGCGGCAAGCCGGCCGAGGCGATGGAGCTCTATCGCGCGATCGTCGCCAACACGACCGCGAACCGGCTCAACACCACGGGCCTGTCGAACCAGCTCGCGCCCTATTTCGAGCTGCTGGCCAGCCAGATCCCGAGCCGGCCCGAACTGGTCGAGGACCTGTTCCTCGCCAGCCAGACCTTGGTGCGCCCCGGTGTCGCCGATACCCAGGCCGTGCTCGCACGCGAGCTGCGCGACGGCGGCGGTGAATCCGCGCAGCTGTTCCGCCAGGCGATCAGCCTCTCGCGCGACATCGAGCGTACGCGCATCGAACTGGCGCGGCTCAACGCCCTGCCCGAAAAGGACGGCACCACGTCCGAGCAGATCGCCTCGCGCGACCGCGACATGAAGCAGCTGACCGAGCAGCAGTCGCTGACCTTCGCACGGCTTTCCGAGTTCCCGCAATACCGCGCGCTGTCGACCGAGGCGATGACCCTGGCCGAGCTCAAGGCGTCGCTGCCCGAGGGCGAGGCCTATTACAAGCTGGCCGTGGCCGGCAGCGGCGTCTACGCGATCTACGTCGACGCACAGGGCGCGACCGCCTGGAAGACGCCGCTCAGCGCTGCCGACCTGACCGCCAAGGTGCGCGAACTGCGCGGCACGATCTCGCTGGTCGAGAACGGCCAGAACGTGACCTATCCGTTCGACGTCAAACTGGCGCGCGCTCTCTATCGCGACCTGTTCGATCCCGTCGCCGCGCGGCTCACGCCGGTCCAGCACCTGATCTTCGAGCCCGACGGTGCGATGCTGCAATTGCCGCCGAACCTGCTGATCGCGGACCAGGCCGGCGTCGACCGCTACCTGGCGCGCACCGCCGATCCCAATGCCGACGAGTTCGACTTCCGCGGCATCGAATGGCTCGGCCGCAGCCACGCGGTCAGCACTTCGGTCTCGGCGCGCGCCTTCCGCGACACGCGCCGTACCCCGGCCTCGACCGCCGCGCGCCAGTACATCGGCTTCGGCGACAATGCCCCGGCCACCCCGGGTCTGATCCAGGCCAGCTCGACCCGCGGCTTGAGCGGCGGCAACACCGCCGATTGCTCCTGGCCGCTCAGCGAGTGGAACAAGCCGATCTCGGCCAGCGAACTGCGACAGGCGGCTTCGGCGATCGGCTCGAGCGGATCGCAGGTGGTCACCGGAGCGGCTTTCACCGACACCGAAGTGCGCAGCCGCACCGACCTGGCCGACTATCGCATCCTCCACTTCGCGACCCACGGCCTGGTCACCGCACCGCGCCCCGAATGCCCGGCCCGCCCGGCGCTGCTGACCTCGTTCGGCAGCGGCGATTCGGACGGCCTGCTGAGCTTCAAGGAAATCTACGACCTCAAGCTCAACGCCGACGTCGTCATCCTCTCGGCCTGCGACACCGCCGGCGAGGCCAGCCGCGCCGCCACGCGCGAGGCCGGCGTCACCACCGGCGGCGGCTCGGCGCTCGACGGCCTGGTCCGTGCCTTCATCGGCGCGGGCAGCCGCACCGTGATCGCTAGCCACTGGCCTGCGCCCGACGACTTCAGCGCCACCCAGCGGCTGATCTCGGGACTGTTCCGCGAGGGCGTCGGCCGGCCGCTGGCGGTGGCGCTGCGCGATGCCCAGCGTCCGCTGATGGACGAAGCGGCCACCTCGCATCCCTATTACTGGTCGGACTTCGCGATCGTCGGCGACGGCGCGCAGCAGCTCATCGTCCAGCGCTGAGCCGATGCCGCGGCTCAAATCCACGCGGCTGCTGGCGCGCCGGATCGGTCCCGCCCGCGCGGTGCTCACAGCGCTGCTGCTGATCGCCGGCCTGCTGATCGCGCGCCATTCGTGGAGTCTGCCTTTCGTGCCCGCGGGCGAGCGAGCGCTCTACGACCTGCGCGAGGCCTGGGCGGCGCCCGTGGTCGAGCCCGATCCGCGCGTGGTCATGGTCGTGTTCAACGACGACACCCTGATCAACACGCGCAAGCGCTCGCCGCTCGACCGCGGCACCCTGGCGCGCGCGCTGCGCTCGATCGACGCGATGGGCGCCAAGGGCATCGGCATCGATATCCTGATCGACCAGGAACAGGACGAGGACGCCGACCTGATCGAGGCGCTGCGCGGCATGCAGACGCCGACCTATCTGGCCTATGCCTCGTTCGGATCGAACCGCGACCAGATCAACGAACGCCAGCAGCAGTTCCTCGACCAATTCCAGAAGACGATCGCGACCGACAAGACCAAGGCCACCTCGATCCGCCTCGAAGTGGACAGCGACAATGTCGTCCGCTCCTGGCCCAAGGTCGTGCCCGGCCTGCCGCCGCTGATGGCGCGCGCGCTGGTGCCCGACCAGAAGGGCTTCGAGAACTACACCGGCGCGATCCGCTTCCGCCAGGCCAAGTTCGCCGACTACGGCGTCTACAACAAGCTGCCGATCGACGTCTTCGCCGCAGGCGTGGCGATCCCGGCGCTGGCCGACCAGATCCGCGGGAAATACGTGCTGATCGGCGGTGACGTGATCGACTACGACCAGTTCGAGACCCCCTTGCGCCTCGCCACCGAGGGCCGGACGATGATCGGGCTCGAAGTCCACGCGACGATCCTCTCGCAACTGCTCGACCAGGCGCCATTCCGCCCGATCAGCCGGGGCGAACTCTGGCTGATCGCGCTATCCGCGGTCCTGCTAGGCGCGCTGTCGAGCCTGGTTTCGGGCGCCTGGTGGCGCGTCGGCCCGGTGCTGCTGATCCAGGTCGCCGGTGTCACCCTGCTACCTTTCTGGCTGCAGGCGCGGATGATCGACACCCAGGGGCTGCCCGTGTTCGGCTGGGCATTGGGCTGGGTCCTGGCCTTCGTCGCGATCGGCGGCGCGGCACGCGCGGTCGGCGCCGAGCAGCGCAAGTTCGCACAGGGCGCGCTGGGCAAGTACCTGCCGCGCGACATCGCCAACCAGATCATCCAGGATCCCGAACAGCTCGCGCTCAAGGGCGAGCGGCGCGAGATCTTCGTGATCTTCAGCGATCTCGAAGGCTTTACCGAGCTCAGCCACGCGCTCGACCCGCAGATGGTCGCGACCCTGCTCAACCGCTATCTCGATCTGCTCAGCGACGTCGTGCTCGCGCATGGCGGGACGATCGACAAATTCGTCGGCGACGCCGTCGTCGCCTTCTGGGGCGCCCCGATCTCGCGCGAGGACGACGGGACGCGCGCGGCGCGCGCCGCCTATGCCATGTGGCAGGCGGGCGAGGAGTTTCGCAGGACCGCCCCGCCCGGCGTGCCGCCGATCGGCCGCACCCGCGTCGGCCTCCATTTCGGCGAGGCGATCGTCGGCAACTTCGGCGGCGACGATCGCATCCAGTACACCGCGTTGGGCGATTCGATGAACACGGCCTCGCGGCTCGAGGCGGCCAACAAAAAGCTCCACACAAGCGTTATCGCCAGCGCCGAGGCGGTCAGCCGTTCGGGCCTCGACTGGTGGCGTCCGCTGGGCCGCATCACCCTGCGCGGGCGCGCCACCCCGGTCGACGTGTTCGAGCCCGCGCCGGACGTGCCTAATGGTGCGTTAAGCCACATACAGGCGATTCTCGATCGTCTAGCGAAAGGTGACGGCGGGGCTCTCGCCGAGCTGGAAGCCCTCGCTGCCGCCAGCCCGGACGATGCGGCGCTCGCCAACCTGGTCTATCGTATGCAGTCGGTCAAAACTGGAGGTTCCTATGTTCTCGAATAGCGTTCGGCGGAAGGTCGCCGCGGCCGCGCTGGCCTGTTCGCTCGGCGTTGCTGGCCTCTGGGCAGGAGCCGCTGCGGCGCAGACGATCGTCGTCAGCGCCTCGGGGCCTTCGGCACGCAGCTACCCCGCGGGCAAGTCGCTCGCCGCGGGCAGCCGCATCGTCCTCGCCGCCGGCGACACCTTGACCGTGCTCGACAGCCGCGGCACGCGCACCTTGCGCGGTCCGGTGACGACCAGCGCCGCCGCCTCGGCCACCACCGCCAACCCCAGCTTCGCCGCGCTCGTCGCCACGCAGAACCGCCGCCGCGCGCGCACCGGGGCGATCCGCGGGGCCGGCGAAGCGGCCAAGCCGTCGAACCTGTGGTACGTCAACGTCGCCAGCGAGGGCACGGTCTGCGTTACCGACCCCGCCGCGGTCGGCCTCTGGCGGCCCGACATGGAACAGGCCGAGACGCTGACGATCGCGCCGGCCACCGGGGGCAGCGCGAGCGCGCCGTTCCTCGTCGGCCAAAACGTTACCACCTGGCCCGCCAGCCTGCCGATTGCGGAGGGCGCGAGCTACGTGATCAGCGGCGGCGGCCTGGCCAAGCCCACGCGCCTGCGCTTCGCGCTGTTGCCGGCGGCACCGGCCGATCCGGCGGGCACCTATGCCGCGCTCGACGCCAAGGGTTGCGACGCGCAGAAGCAGTTGCTGATCGGCGCGCTGAAAAGCCCGGACTGAAAGTCCCGGATAGGGGCAGAAGCCGGGTCATTTCGTCGCTTTTGGGCGTGACCCGGCCCCCTGCCTAGCGTATTGTAAAACGTGGCGATTTCGCCAGCTTGATGCACCCCAATAAAACCGGTCCGCGGACTGGACGAGAGAATCGCGGGCATCAACGGTTCGGGGAACTGCGGGACTTAGGATCCTGTGGGGAGATTTGGGCTGACCGCGCCGACAGGCCGCGGCCGGCCGCACATGGGGCAAGCTATGGCATTCTCGCGCTCAGCGCTTTTCTTGATCGCCGTGGTCGGCACCGGCACGCCGCTCGCCGTCAAGGCGCAGGCGTTGCCGTCAAGGCCGCCGACGCGCGAGGAGCTCCAGCGCGAGCAGGCGACGCAACCGCCGCGCGACACGGGCTCGCGCGTCACGGTCGAAGGCGACGTCGAGCGCGCGCCTTGCCCGCTCGCCGATCCGCGCTTCGCCAGCGTCCGCATGACGATCACCGGCGCGCAGTTCGACGGCCTCCAGGTGATCTCGCCCGAAACGCTGCGCTCGACCTGGGCGGAATTCGCCAGGCAGAGCGTACCCGTCGCCACGGTCTGCGAGATCCGCGACCGCGCCGCGACGATCCTGCGCCGCCAGGGCTATGTCGCCGCGGTCCAGGTCCCGCCGCAGCGGATCGAGGAGAACGGCACGGTCCGTTTCGACGTGCTGATGGCCAAGCTCGTGCGCATCCAGGTGCGCGGCGACACCGGCCGCGCCGAAGGCACGATCGCGCGCCAGCTGGCCAAGCTGCAGGACCAGCCGGTGTTCAACACCTTCGAGGCCGAGCGCTACCTGCTGCTGGTTCAGGACATGCCCGGCTACGATGCGCGGCTGACCCTGCGCCCGGCCGGCACCCGCCCCGGCGAGGTGATCGGCGAGGTCTCGGTCCGCTATACTCCGATCGAGATCGAGGGTGCGGTGCAGAACCTCGGTTCGCGTGAGGTCGGCCGCTTCGGCGGGCTGATCCGCGCACGCCTCCACGGGCTGACCGGTCTCGCCGACACGACCACCCTGGCCTACTACAACACCTTCGACTGGAGCGAGCAGCACGTCGTCCAGGCCAGCCACGCCTTCCGGCTGGGCCACGAAGGCCTGACCCTGGGCGGCGACTTCACCTATGCCTGGACGCGGCCCGATGTCGGCGGCACCGGGGCGGGCGCCGATCCGTTCCGCACGCGCACCTTGATCGCCACCCTGCGCGCCTCCTATCCGCTGCAGCGCAGCCTGTCGCAGAACCTCTGGCTCGGCGGCGGGCTAGACCTCGCCAACCAGCGCGTGACCTTCACCAACGTGCCGATCAGCGAGGACAAGATCCGCGTGCTGTTCGCGCGGCTCGACTACGATCGCATCGATCCCAAATCGATGGGCAGCCTGCGCGGCTATTCGGCGAACGAGCCGCGCTGGCGCATCGGCGGATCGCTCGAGGCGCGCCAGGGCGTGAGCATCCTCGACGCCAGCAAGCCCTGCCCGCGCGTGCCCGCGCCGCTCTATGCCAACTGCCCAGGCCTGCTGCTGTCGCGCGCCGAGGCCGATCCCACGGCCTTCGTGCTGCGCGCCAGCGCCTATGCCGAGTTCCGCCCCGTGCCCAAGCTGACGATCAGCCTGGCACCGCGCGCGCAATATGCGCCGAACCCGCTGCTCGCCTTCGAGGAATTCTCGACCGGCAACTACACCGTCGGCCGCGGCTACGAGCCCGGCGTGCTCACCGGCGACAGCGGCATCGGTGCCCAGGCCGAACTGCGCCTCGGCAGCCTGACGCCGCGCAGCGCGCAAAGCTGGGCGTTCCAGCCCTTCGCTTTCTTCGACGCCGCGCGTGTCTGGAACCAGGACCAGCGCGCACCCTATCCGCGCGATCCGCAGTCGCTCTATTCGGCCGGCGGCGGCCTCCGCGCCCGCTGGGGCGACCGCGCCCGGCTCGAGGCCTATGCCGCCGCGCCGCTCAAGCGCGTGGCCTATTACGCCGACCCCGCGAACCAGACCGGCCTGCGCACGGTCAAGGGCGACGTCCGCCTGCTCGTCTCGCTCACCGTCAACCTCTTCCCCTGGACCCGCTGATGACCCAGCTTCCCGAAACGACCGATGTCCGCACGCCCCGCCGCGTGAGGCCGCTGCTGACGAGCTGCGCGATGGCCCTGGCCCTGGTCGCGGCGGCGCGGGGTGCGACGGTGAGAGCGCAGATCGCGGGGACAGGCACAGTCGTGGCGGGCAATGCCTCGGTCAGCAATCCTGGCGGAACGCCCGCGACGGTTACAGTCAACAGCACAACGGCGGTAATCAACTGGGTTCCGGACGACGTAGCCACCACAGGCGGAACGATCGACTTTCTGCCCGCGGGGAACAGCGTTGATTTTACGGGATCGAGCGACTTCACCGTGCTCAACCGTATCCTGCCCGTCAGCACGACACGCCCAGTCGGGTTGAACGGAACGGTGACCGGTTCGGTCGTATCGGGCAACGCCAACGTCTGGTTCTACAGCCCCACCGGCATCGTCACTGGCAATAACTCGACCTTCACTGCGAACGGCATCGTCCTGACTGCGAACGATGTCGCTTATACGCCCAATCCCAGCGGCAGCATAACCACCCCTTACAGGTTTACGACGCAAACGGGCTATGGAGCCTCGCGCGTGGAGAACAACGGCAAGATCACGACCACCGGCTATGCGCTACTGATCGCGCCGGGGGTTACCCAGGCTGGGACGATCGACGGCGCGGGCTCGGCTGCGCTGGTCGCAGCCCAAGACGCGACGTTCTCGATCAGCAATGGCCTTTTCACCATCAGCGTGAACGAGGGCACGACGGTCAGCAACGCGATCGTCCACACAGGCAGCACGGGCGTAGTCGCGGCGGGCGCCGCCGCGAAGAACGTCGTCGTCCTCGCCGCTCCCCAGAACAGCGCGATCACGATGGCCCTGGGCGGAACCTTCGGGGCGACCCAGGCTGAGGCCGCGGATACCGGCCGAACGATCGTTCTGTCGGGTGGCTACAACATTTTTAACGGGGCGATTTCCGGGCAAACACAGACGCAGACACCTACGCCCACTCCAACTCCAACTCCAACGCCGACGCCAACTCCGACGCCAACTCCGACACCAACTCCGACACCAACTCCGACACCAACTCCGACACCAACTCCGACACCAACTCCGACACCAACTCCGACACCAACTCCGACACCAACTCCGACACCAACTCCGACACCAACTCCGGCCTCCGGGCTCGTCGCGATCAACGCGGGAGCGTCGCAATTCAAGGCGAACCTCACAGGCAAGAGTACCGGCGATATCACGGTAAGCCCTGCGACCGCTGGAACGACCAGCTTCGCCGGAAACGCAACCCTGACCTCGCTCACCAAGGTTTCGGTCGCCGCGGATCCCGACGAGACGATTTCGGTCATCGGCAACCTTGGCATCTACGCACCGGCGGCCGAGCTATTGCTTCGGGCTGGTGGGAGCGGGACGACCGGGCCCCAAGTCAGCGTGGGCGGCACCCTCACCGTGGATGCCAGCAGGACGGGTACGGCCGCCGCTGGGACCAATATCGGCGGTGTCGCAACGATTCGCTTGGAAGCACCAGCGTCACCTGCGACCGCTCCCAGTCTCACCGTGACCTCCGGGACGAACGTCTACGCTGACGGCAATGGCTCCGTCAGCGGCGAAGCTGGTGAAGGCGGCACCGCGCAGATCATTGCGAACGGCGGCACGGCGACGCTGGGCGTCACCCAGATCAGAGCGAGAGGCCGGGGCTACGACTCGAGCGGCGGTCAGGGCGGAACGTCCAAGGGCGGCACCGCGCGGTTGAACGTACAGTCTGGGTCGACGGTTACGACGGGCACCGGAAGCTTGACCGTGGACGCCAGCGGCGAAAGCGGGCTGTCCTCGGGCGCCGGCGCCCTCGGCGAGGGCGGGAAAGCGAGCATCACCATAACGGGCGCGACGCTTAACGCCACAAATACGACCATTTCGGCCAACGGCCTTGGCGGCGATACCTTCTCCTTCTCACAACCAGCCGGCTCAGGGAAGGGCGGCGAGGCAAGCTTCACCGTGGACAGCGCCGGCGTCTTTTCGCTCGGCAACCTGGCGATGCGAGCTAACGGTACGGCCGGCGACACCAGCGCGACGTCGAGCTTCACAGGTGCGGGCACGGGCGGCACGGTGACGTTCCTCAACCAGGGTTCGCCGACACCTACCCCCAGCCCCGAACGGGTTCTGGGTGCGGTCGTAATCGAAGCCAATGGCGACGCGGGCGACACGCCGGACTTCGAAGCACGCGGCGGCACCGTGAGTTTTGTCGATAATGCCACAGGCGTGGCGCGCATCCAGATGACCAGCCTCGACATCGACGCGAATGGCCTAATCGCGCCCTCGGGTTCGGGGGCAAGGATCGAGAGCAATGGCGGCACGTTAAATGCTTCCACCACGTTCGACGTCAAGGCCGCGGGTCCGATCACCGTCGCAGTGACTGGCGCAAGCACGGTGAGCGCGACCAATGTCAATCTGAGATCGACCTCGGGTGACATCATCGTCACCCAGTCTGGCACCAATGCCGGACGCACGCTCTCCGCCTCCAGTGGCGTGACCATGAACGCCAACGGCAACCTGTCCATCGGCAACAATGCCAAGGTCGGGGGCCAGACGGTTAGCGGCACCAGCGGTGACATCGCCATCGGCACGGGCGCGCTCGTCGAGGCAATTACCGACCTTACGCTGACCAATGGCGACGAAGATAAGCGGACTTTCTACGGCGGCAGCGACACCACCGCTGGCTACAGCCTGAGCAATGCCGAAATCGGCCGTTTGCGTGCTGACTCGATCACACTGGTCGCACCCGGCCTTGATACCGGCAGCTATTCCAATCCCGACGTCACGGTTGGCAACCTGAACGTCGATACAAACCCGCAATATGCTAACGGCCAGCTCGGCACAGGCAATTTCTCGATCGAAAGCTCGGGCTATCTGCTGGTGAACGGGACGGTCCGCTTCCGCGGCCTCGCCTCCGATCAGGAGGTGAACATCCAGGCATCCCCCCTGATCTGGATCGACAACGCATCGGGCCGGATCGACCTGCAGGGAACTGCGGGCGCAAGTGGCGGCTACCTGTTGCTTTCGGCGGAACAGATCGCTGCGGTATCGACCAGCGCAGCAAACCAGTTGTTCGGCTCCTCGCCGCTCACAAATCCTGCGGCTATCGACACCCTGCTCAGTAGTGGGCCGGGCACGAACCAAGTCGTGTTGCGCTCATACGCGATGCGGCTCAGCATGTCGAAGGGCCTCTACATCCAGAATACCGGCGACGGGATCCGCTATGACTTCAATCGCCGCCGCGGCTTCGAGGTCGGTCAGGGCGGCCTGAGGGTCAACAATTCCGGCAGCGGTGGCCCGCTTGTGGTCATTAGCGGCGTTGCGACCAAGAGCGACGGCAGTCTCGCTTACGGTCTCGACGCGATTTCGCTGATCACTTTCACAAGCGATTTCAGCCAATCAGTAGACGCCGCTTCGACAGTCAACGGCTGCGTGTTTACGCCCGACACCAGCAATTGCATTCCTCAGGTCACGCCGACACCCACGCCGACACCGACACCGACACCGACACCGACACCGACACCGACGCCCACGCCGACACCAACACCCACGCCAACTCCGACACCAACACCCACGCCAACTCCGACACCAACACCCACGCCAACTCCGACACCAACACCCACGCCAACTCCGACACCAACGCCCACGCCAACACCCACGCCGACACCTACCCCAACACCAACACCGACACCAACCCCGACTCCGCCCCCTCCACCGCCCCTGGCCACCAGCCAGGAGATCACGCCGACGCAGGACCGGATCGAGAAGACCGTCGAACCGCCGGCCGACACCACGGCCGATGGACCGGTCATGGTCGTGACGACGGTCGACGTGCAGGATCTCGGCCGGCTCAACTACGAGCCGCAGGTCGACGAGCCAGTCATCGCCTCGGGCAACGACGACCTGTGGACGCCCGCCTGCGAGGCCGGAAAGGATGGCGATTGCGCGACCGGCGCCGCCGCGCCGTAATCCGCGGACGGCGCCCGGGTTTTTCTCATCCTACCTTAGACTTTAGTCGGTTATCGTAGGTTTAGGGATGTTGCCGCTCGGCCCTTCTTAAAGCTTTCGGCATAGGCCCTCGCGCATGGGGTCGCAAAAACAACGAGAGCAACGCCAGGTCGTGATGCTCAATGCGCGCATGCGCACGGAAGAGGGGTGGTCGGACGTGACCATCTGCAACCTCTCGCCGCGCGGTGCGATGGCGAAAGCCCTGACTCCGCCGCAGAAGGGCGACTTCGTCGAGCTGCGCTGCGGCTCGAGTTCGATCGTCGGCCACGTCCGCTGGTCGCAGGGCGTACGCTTTGGCATCCGCGCGCAGGACCGCATCGACATTTCGGGAATGCTCGCCGAGCAGCGCGACGGCCGCAAGTCCCCCGGGTCCGAGCGAGGCTCCGAGCGTCGCAGCGCCGCGCGCGAGGCGATCGTGGCCAAGCCACTGCCCAAGGCGGTGTCCACCGAACAGGCCAGCCGCACCTTCGCGCGCGTGTTCGAATGGGGCGCGCTGGCCTTCGTCGGCATCGCCGGCGCCGGGCTCGTCGCGGGCCAGGTCTATTCGGTTCTGACCGCACCGATGGCCGAGATTCATTCCGCCCTGAACAAGTGAAATTTTTGCCGCTCGCGACGGTTGACCGCGCGCGCGACCGGCCCTAAGAGCGCCCCTCGCACGCAGTGCTGGTTACCAGCAGCGGCCGTGTGGCGGAGTAGCTCAGCCGGTTAGAGCAGCGGAATCATAATCCGCGTGTCGGGGGTTCGAGTCCCTCCTCCGCTACCACTTCCTTCCCTTCCGATACCGTCGTCGGTCCGTACAGCGCGGACCTGCCCGTTTCGCGCATGGGATCCCTGACATGACCGACCATCTCTTCGTCATCACCGGTGGACCGGGCTCGGGCAAGACCACGCTGGTTGCCGCAGTCGCCACCGCGGGCCTCGCGACCATGGCCGAAGCCGGCCGCGCGATCATCCGCGATCAGGTCGCGATCGGCGGCTCCGCGCTGCCATGGGCCGATCGTAGCGCCTTTGCCGAGCTCATGCTGTCGTGGGACCTGCGTTCGCACCGTGAGGCCTGCCTACTGCCCGGCCCGGTGATCTGCGACCGCGGCCTGCCCGACGTGATCGGCTACCTGACGCTCTGCGGCCTGCCCGTGCCCGCACACCTGCATCGCGCCGCCGAGATGTTTCGCTACAACCGTAAGGTCTTCGTCGCGCCGCACTGGCCGGAGATCTACGCGCGCGACGAAGAACGCCGGCAGGACGAGGCCGAAGCCGCGGCGACCTGCGAGGCGATGATCGCGGTCTACCAGGCGCTCGGCTACGAGACGATCATGCTGCCTCTGGCCGGCGTGCCTCAACGCCGCGAATTCGTCCTAGGCCATCTGGCCGCTCAGCCGCGGAACGAATAGAGCTGCGCCTGTTGCCAGAGCTCGTCGCGCCAGTGCGACAGCGCCAGCCCGCGGAAGCGGAACGGGCGCGGCTTGAACTCGGCCGCCAGCGCCGCCTGCAGCGCTTGCGCCTCGGCGCGCGGGACCTTGTTCTGCACGGTGACGTGGAGCCGCAGCGGGCGATCGTCACGCTGCTGGATCAAGCCGTGCAGACGTTCGGCCAACTCTGCGTGGATCGCGACCATGCGGGGGCTGTCGACGGTGAAGGCCGTGCCCTGCCCCAGGTCCATCAGTCCGGTCACTTCGGCCTCGGGCGGCTTCTGCCGCGCCATCTCGCCCAGTAGCCGGCGCACCTCGCCCTCGGCCGAAGGGGGCAGTGCGTGGAACATGGTGACGTGCGCGGCCAGGCGGTTGCGCTCGGCCGGATAGTGCTGGCGCCTTAGCGCATCGGCCCAGTCCTGCAGCCCCACCGGCAGTTCGGCGGTAACCAGCAGCGGCGAACCTCCAAAGATCAGAGCTCTCCGCGCGCGCGGCGGATCGCGAACCACTTGGCGACGTTGGCGTTGTGCTGCGAAAGCGTGTCGGCGAAGGCGTGGCCGCCAGTGCCGTCGGCTACCATGTAGAGCGCCTTGGTCGGCGCCGGGTCGAGCACGGCGGCGATCGAATCGCTGCCGGGATTGGTGATCGGGCCCTTGGGCAGGCCGACCATCGTATAGGTGTTGTAGCCGTTGACCGCGGCGATCTCGGACTGGCGGATGCGGCGGCCCAGCGGCTTGCCCTTGGTGATCGGATAGATGATCGTCGGATCGGCCTGGAGCAGCATGCCCGTACGCACGCGGTTCGAGTAGAGCCCCGCGACCTGGCGCCGCTCGGAGGGCTTGCCGGTTTCCTTCTCGACGATCGAGGCGAGCGTCAGCGCTTCCTGCTTGGTCTTCACCACGCTGCCGGGCTTGCGCTGGGCCCATAGCTCGTCGAGCCGGCGCTGCATCGCCGTCTGCATGCGCTTGAGCACCGCCGCCCGGCTCTCGCCGCGGGCGAAGTCGTAGGAGTCGGGCAGGATCGAGCCTTCGGCGGGAACCTCGATCTTGCCGGTCAGGTGCGGCTGCGCCATCAGCCGCTCGTAGACCATGATCGAGGGCATCCCCTCGGGCACGGTGACGAAGCGGCGGATGATCTCGTCGCCCTGGAGAATGGCCAGAATCCGCGACGGGCTCGCGCCCTTGGGCAGCATGAATTCGCCGGCCTTGATCGGCGCCGCGCTGGCGAAGAACCGCGCGCGCAGGCGGAACGCCTCGGCCGAGGCGATCGCGCCTTCGCGCTGGAGTTTGGCCGCGACCACGGTCAGGCCCGCGCCGTCGGGGACGACGAAGGCCTGATCGCGTTTCAGCGGCCCGCTACCGTACCAGCCGCCGAAGGTGCTCCACACCGCGGCGAAGCCAGCCAGCGCGATCAGCGCCGCCAGAATGATGCCGCGACGCGAGAACACCGGGGATCAGCCCTCGTACTTGCGGACCACGACGCTGGCGTTGGTGCCGCCGAAGCCGAAGCTGTTGTTCAGCGCCGCGCGCACCGGACGCTTCTTGGCCTTGTGCGGAACGAGGTCGACGCCTTCGCAGCTCTCGCTCGGATTATCGAGGTTGAGCGTCGGCGGCACGATCTGGTCACGGATCGCGAGGATGCAGAAGATCGTCTCGACCGCGCCCGCGCCGCCCAGCAGGTGGCCGATCGCCGACTTGGTCGAGCTCATCGAGACCGTGTCGATGGCATCGCCGAACAGGCGACGCACCGCGCCCAGCTCGAGCTCGTCGCCGAGCGGGGTCGAGGTGCCGTGGGCGTTGATGTAGTCGATGTCCTTGGGCTCGACGCCGGCCTTGCGCAGCGCCATCTGCATCGAACGGAACGCGCCCGAGCCCTCGGGGTGCGGCGCGGTGACGTGATAGGCGTCGCCCGACAGGCCATAGCCGATGACTTCGGCGTAGATCTTGGCGCCGCGCGCCTTGGCGTGCTCGAGCTCTTCCAGAACGACGACACCGGCGCCCTCGCCCATCAGGAAGCCGTCGCGGTCCTTGTCGTAGGGGCGGCTGGCCTTCTCGGGCTGGTCGTTGAACGCGGTCGACAGCGCGCGCGCCTGGGCGAAACCGGCGATGCCGATCGGGCAGATCGTGGATTCGGCACCGCCCGCCAGCATGACGTCGGCATCGCCGTCCTTGATCATGCGCGCGGCGTCGCCGATTGAGTGGGCGCCGGTCGAGCAAGCGGTGACGACCGCGTGGTTCGGGCCCATCAGGCCGTACTTGATCGAGACCTGGCCCGAGATGAGATTGATCAGGCGTCCGTGCACGAAGTGCGGGCTGACGCGCGCAGGGCCCTTGTTGGCGAGCACGAGCGATTCGCTCTCGATGCCCGGCAGGCCGCCAATGCCCGAACCGATCGAGCAGCCCGCCATGTAGCGTTCTTCCTCGGTCATGTCGGTCAGGCCAGCATCTTCGATCGCCTGGCCGGCGGCATCGATGCCGAAAACGATGAAGGGATCGACCTGGCGCTGGACCTTGTGGTCGACGCGCTTGTCGGCGTCGAAGCCCCAGGGATGATCCTTAGGCTTCACCTCGGCCGCGATGTGGCACTTCTGGCCTTCGGTATCGAACCGGGTAATGCGGCCGGCGCCGGACTTGCCGGCGATCAGATTGCTCCAGGTCGTTTCCACGTCCGCACCCAGCGGAGTGACCAGACCAAGACCCGTTACGACGACACGACGCATGCAATTCTCCGAAAAAACAACAGGCTCAACCTCCCGAGAGGTCGAGCCTGCCGAATAATTCATCCCTGGCTCCCCACAGACAACCCTTAGACAGGCTCAGGGCAGCCGGGAATGATGGGCCTTATCAGCCCTTGTTGTCGTTGATGAACTTGATCGCGTCGGAAACGGTGCTGATCTTTTCGGCAGCATCGTCCGGGATTTCGACGCCGAACTCTTCTTCGAAAGCCATGACCAGCTCGACGATGTCGAGGCTGTCGGCGCCCAGATCGTCGATGAAGCTCGCGTCCTCGGTCACCTTGTCGGCTTCAACGCCCAGGTGTTCTACAACGATCTTCTTAACCCGATCGGCGGTGTCGCTCATGAATTGCCCCTTCTAAACCGGAGGATGGAAATCTCGGCAGTCGCCCTAAAGAACGCATGTGCCGCTGGCAAGCCTGTTGGGCGAAACCACATGGCAAATGCACTGCAATCACGATGAAATCGGCGTTTTGTTAGCGTGCATGGGCCGCCAACTGCCGTACGGCGCGGCGGCGGGCGGCAATCCGTTCGAGCCCTTCGCCGACGTTGCCGGCACGCGTCAGCGGCCGAACCTGTTGGTAAATGCGCTCGGCATCGAGATTGCCGGCTGCCTCGTCGCACAGACCGATGTTGAACAGCGTCGCGGGATGGCTGGGATTCGCATCAGCGATCGCCCGCCATTGGCGACAGGCCGCGCCGGCATCGGTCTTGGTTAGCCGCAGCGCGTTCTTGAACTTGTCGCCGTCCTCGCGCGAGAGGCCCTTGCGATCCTCGAGCACGCGGATCGAGTCGCGGCGCCAGGCGGGTGCCAGCGCGCTGCGCAGACGGCCGGCAATGCGCCCGACGAGCTCGCGCACCACGGTCTCGGGCGAGCGCTGTTCGGACGAGTTGTCCTCGCAGCGCGAATCCGTGGCCTGTTCGAGCTGACTGTCGGCATGGATCAGCGCGCCGTCGCGCGCGATCAGGCGGACGTTGGGCACGAGCTCGATGCGCCGGCGTGTGCAACGCACGTCTTCCTTGCGCTTCTCGGTGCACTTGCCGTTCGCATCCTTGGCGACGCAGCGCTCGCGCTGTTCGGTATAGCGTTCGCGCTTGATCTCGGCCGTGGCCGTGCCGCGCAGCACCCCGTCGGCACCGCCGCTAGCGCTGGGCAGAACGCGAAAATAGGGGCGCCCGTCGATCTCGACACTGCGCAGCGCGTCCTCGATGCGGATCGCGAGGTCGGGGCCGTCGGAGCCGCCGAACGATTCCACCGCGATCGCCCTCATCGCCGCCGCGCCGTCGCTGCCGGCGGGATAGACGCCCTCGACGGTGAGCACTTCCGCCTGTGCGCTCGTAGCGAGCAACAGCACGCTCGCGGTCAGCCCACGCAATCCGGCACGCATCATCGGAAGCCCCCTTCTCGATCCGCGAGAAGGGTTAGCGGGTCGGGGCGCAGGATACAACGCCGGCGCCGAACCACCGTCAGCGCTGCGACTAGGCAGCAAGCTGCCAAGTCTCGCTGCCTCTCCCGCCAGCGGGAGAGGGGATGGAGCGCCCCACCCTTCTCCCGCTGGCGGGAGAAGGATAGCGCAGCTTGCTCCGTCAGGAGCTAGCGAAGCTTGGATGAGGGTGGCGGAGCTTACGCCTTCGGCGCCGGCTCCACCACGCGGATGTGGAGTTCGCGCAACTGCTTGAGCTCGGCATTCGAGGGTGCGCCCATCAGCAGGTCCTCGGCGCGCTGGTTCATCGGGAACAGCGTGATCTCACGCAAGTTCTGCGCGCCGCAGAGCAGCATGACCAGGCGGTCGATGCCGAAGGCCGCGCCGCCGTGCGGCGGAGCGCCGTACTGGAACGCGCGGTAGAGGCCGCCGAAGCGCTCCTCGACGTCGGACTGGGCCAGGCCGGTCAGCTCGAAGGCCTTGACCATCAGCTCGGGGCTCTGGTTACGGATCGAGCCCGAGGCGACTTCGTAGCCGTTGCAGACCGCGTCGTACTGGAACGCCTTGATCGTCAGCGGATCCTGGCTTTCGAGCGCTTCGAGGCCGCCCTGCGGCATCGAGAACGGGTTGTGCGCGAAGTCGACCTTCTTCTCGTCCTCGTTGTATTCGAAGAACGGGAAGTCGACGATCCAGCAGAAGTCGAAGCGATCCTTGGCGATCAGGTCGAGCTGCTCGCCGACGCGGGTGCGCGCCAGACCGGCCAGCTTGGCGGCCTGGTCTTCCTTGCCGGCGGCGAAGAAGCAGCCGTCGTCGGGGCCGAGGCCCATCGCGTCGTAGAGCGCCTGCATGCCCTCTTCGCCGTGGTTCTTGGCGATCGGGCCGCCGAACTCGCCGCCCTTGCGGGTGACGTAGCCGAGGCCGGCATAGCCTTCGGCGCGCGCCCAATCGTTCATCTCGTCGAAGAACTTGCGGCTCTTCTCGGCCGTGCCCGGCGCGGGGATCGCGCGGACCTTGCCGCCCGAGCCGACGATCTTCTCGAACAGGCCGAAGCCCGAGGTCTCGAAGTGGCTGCCGACGTCGTGGATCAGGATCGGGTTGCGCAGGTCGGGCTTGTCGGTGCCGTACTTGAGCACGGCCTCGCTATAGGGAATGCGCGGCCACTGGCCGGCCGGGGTCACGGCCTTGCCCTCGGCGAAGGTCTCGAAAGTGCTGGCGATCACCGGCTCGAGCGTCTCCCAGATCTCTTCCTGCGTGACGAAGCTCATCTCGAGATCGAGCTGGTAGAACTCGCCCGGCAGACGATCGGCGCGCGGGTCCTCGTCGCGGAAGCACGGCGCGATCTGGAAATAGCGGTCGAAGCCGGCAACCATCAGCAGCTGCTTGTACTGCTGCGGCGCCTGCGGCAGCGCGTAGAACTTGCCCGCGTGGATGCGGCTCGGCACCAGGAAGTCGCGCGCACCCTCGGGCGAGGACGCGGTCAGGATCGGCGTCGAATATTCGGTGAAGCCCGCGCCTTCCATGCCGCGGCGCAGATCGGCGATGATCTTGGTGCGCTTGACGATGTTGGCGTGCAGGGTGTCGCGGCGCAGGTCTAGGAAGCGATAGCGCAGGCGGATGTCCTCGGGATATTCCTGCTCGCCGGCCACCGGCATCGGCAGTTCCTCGGCGCGCGACAGCACGGTCGCCTCGCGCGCGAAGATCTCGATCGCACCGGTCGAGAGATTGGCGTTCTGCGTCCCCTCGGCGCGCGCCTTCACCACGCCCTCGATCGTCACGACGCTTTCGGCGCGCAGCGACTCGAGCACGGGCAGCGCCGCGCTGTCGCTGTCGGCGACGATCTGGGTCATGCCGTAGTGATCGCGCAGGTCGACGAACAGCACGCCGCCGTGATCGCGCTTCCTATGCACCCAGCCCGAAAGGCGGACGGTCTGGCCGACATGCTCCGCATTGAGAGCGCCGCAGGTGTGTGAGCGATAGGGATGCATCGAAAGTCTTTCCATTCGGCCGCCAATCAGGCAGGGGGAGCGCGCGGCTAACAGGCGATGGCCGCAATTTTGTCAAGCCGAGGGCCCGCACGGGCCCATAACAGAACAAAGACCCATGAAGATACACCCTCTTATTACCACTACCGACGCGCTGGCCGATCTCTGCGGCCGCCTTGCGAAATCCGATTTCGTCACCGTCGACACCGAATTCATGCGCGAGAACACCTATTGGCCCGAGCTCTGCCTGGTGCAGATCGCCAATACTGAAGAAGCCGCCGCGGTCGATCCGCTGGCGGCGGGTCTCGACATGACCCCGCTGTGGGACCTGCTGACCGACAACGAGGAGGTCCTCAAGGTCTTCCACGCCGGCGGCCAGGACGTCGAGATCGTCTACAACTTCACCGGCCGCACGCCGCACCCGATCTTCGACACGCAGATCGCGATGATGGCGATCAGCCAGTCCGAGCAGATCGGCTATTCGAACCTCGTCGAATCGTGGCTGGGCCTGACGATCGACAAGGGCGCGCGCTTCACCGACTGGTCGCGCCGGCCGCTGACCGAACGCCAGATCGAATATGCGATCGGCGACGTCACCCACCTCTGCAAGATCTTCCCCAAGATCCTCGCACGGCTCAAGAAGACCGGCCGCGGCGCCTGGCTCGACCAGGAGATGGAAAAGCTCGCCGATCCCGAGAACTATCGCAACGAGCCGAACGAAGCCTGGGAGCGGATCAAGGCGCCCAGCCGCAACGCCGCGGTGCTCGGCCGTCTGCGTGCCCTCGCCGCCTGGCGCGAGGTCGAGGCGCAGGACAAGAACATCCCGCGCGGCCGCATTGCGCGCGACGAGACCGTTGCCGACATCGCCAGCCATCCGCCCAAGACCCAGGCCGACCTCGCCAAGGTCCGCGGGCTCTCGGCCGGCTGGAAGGACAACGAGATCGGCAAGCGCCTGATGCAGACGCTGGCCGACGCCCAGCCTTTGACCGACGCCGAGATGCCCGCCCGCGCGCCGCGCGGCGCACCGCTGGGCAAGGAAGGCGCCCTGGTGGCGGACCTGCTCAAGCTGCTGCTCAAGATCCGCAGCCGCGAGATCGACGTCGCCGCCCGCCTGCTCGCGCGCAGCGACGAGCTCGAGATGCTGGCCGCCGGCGTGCGCAAGAAGCTGCCGATCCTCGAAGGCTGGCGCTACGAGGTGTTCGGCCACGACGCGCTCGATCTGGTCGAGGGCAAGATGGCCTTCGCCGTGGTCGACGGTAAGCTGAAGATGACCCACGTCGACGACGAGGTCGAAGAGCCGAAGGGCGATACGCCGGACGAAGCCGCCGCGTGACGGTCTACCACCCGACCCTCAAGCAGCTCCAATACCTCGTGGCGCTCCACGAGCACGGCCACTTCGGCCGCGCCGCCGAAGCGACCTTCGTCTCGCAGTCGACCCTCTCGGCCGGCCTGCGCGATCTCGAGGCGCTGCTTGGCGTTGTCCTGGTCGAGCGGACCAAGCGCGCCGTGCGCTTCACCCCGCTGGGCAATGCCGTGGTCGCCAAGGCGCACCGCATCCTGCGCGAGGCCGAGGAACTTTCCGAGCTCGTCCAGTCGAGCGGCCAGCCACTTTCGGGCGAAGTGCGGATGAGCGTGATCCCGACGATCGCGCCGTTCCTGCTGCCGCGCATGCTGCCCCGCCTGCGCCGCGAGCGCCCCGCCCTCAAGCTGTTCCTGCGCGAGGAGCCGAGTGCCCAGGCCATCGAGTCGCTGCACCACGGCCGTGCCGACTGCGTGCTGCTCGCCCTGCCCTATGCCACCGGCGAGGTCGAAAAGGAGACGATCGAGCTCGACGCCTTCTTCGTCGCCTTCCCCAAGGACGATCCGCGCGATCCGCCGGCCGAGATTTCGCCCGCGGCGATTGACGAGAACCGGCTGCTGCTGCTCGAAGACGGGCACTGCCTCAAGGACCACGCGCTCGCCGCCTGCAACCGGCCCGAACTGCGCGCCAGCGCGACGATGATCGGCACGTCGCTGCACACGCTGGTACAGATGGTCGACAACGGCCTTGGTTTGACGATGCTGCCCGAAATGGCGCTCGACGCGGGTATCCTCAACGGTACCAACGTCGTCGCCCGCCCGCTCAACGCACCGCATGCCAATCGCGAGATCGCGCTGGTCTGGCGCAAGAACAGCCCGCGCGCCGAAGAGTTCAGGATGCTCGCCGAGGAACTTCGGACGGGCTGAATTGCTTCCGGCCACGGCTCATGCAACTTTCCGCCATGGCATTCTCCGATAATCATCGCATAAATTGGGGCTGCATCCTCGCTCCGCTGGTATTCGCTCCGATCGCGTTCGTTATTTTCATCGGAACAACCCTTGGCGGAGGCGGGTGCGAAGGCAGGCCTGCACCCTGCTCGGGCAATTTCAACAACATGTGGCTGCAGCTCGGCGGCCTGCTCGTTGCCTCCATCATATTCGGATGGAGCGTAAATCGCATCGCGAAGCGATTGAGGCATCGCGACTGACAGTCTAACGGCTGAGACAACGCCCGGACCTCTCGGCCCGGGCGCGCCCCTGTTATCAGAATTCGATGCTGAGCTCGACGCCGTAGGTCCGCGGCGCGACGTAGTTTGCCGAGGTCGCGAGCGGGGTGAACAGCGCGAAGGTCGCATCCTTGCGGTTGGTCAGGTTCTTGCCCCAGACCGCAAGCTCGGCATCGGCCCCACCGATCGACAGATGGCGCAGCGCGACACGGCCGTTGACCAAAGCGAAGCCCTTGACCTCGGCCATCGAGGCATTGCTACGCGACGCATAGATGTCGATCGCCGGATTGAGGCTGAACAGGATCTTCGAGCGATAGAGCACGTCCGCGCGGAAGTTCAGCGTCGTCTCGCCGAACAGCGGCTCGGTCTCGTAGGAGCCATAGGCGCTCGCGGTCCACTTCGGTCGCGCGGTGACTCGGAACACCCCGCCCGTCCCGGCCAGGACCGCCGGGTTGATGAAGGGGAACTTGACGTCGGTGTAGCTGACGCTGCCGCCCAGGGTCAGCCCGCGCGTCGGCGCCGCCGTGACTTCGAGCTCGAAGCCACGCGCGCGGATCTTGCCCTGGTCGACGACGAAGGTGGACAGGCTCGAGATCAGCTCGCCCGCCGTTGCCGCGCCGTAGAGCGTGGTCAAGGTCGGCAGCACCGCCGCCACCGAGTTCGCCGCCGTGGTCGATTGCGGCGACTGGAAGTGGTTGTAGTCGACGTGGAACAGCGCGAGGTTGGTGCGCAGGCGGTTATCGAGGAAATCGCCCTTGAAGCCGAGTTCGACCGAGCTCGCGGTCTCAGGCTCGTAGACGATGCCCGCGGTCGAGCCGCCCGACACGAAGCTGGTCGAGTACTTGGCATAGAGCAGCGTCTGCTGGTTGGGCTTCCAGTTCACGCCGATCAGGAAGTTGGGCTTGGTCTTGCTATACTCGGGCGGCACGATCAGCGGCCGCGGCGAAACCACGCCGGTCGTGGCACTGCGCACGTCCCAGCGGAACGAGCTGGTCTTCTTGTCGTAGGTCACGCGCGCGCCGCCGACGATCTCGAGCTCGGGGGTCACCTTGAACTCGAGCTGGGCATAGGCCGCCAGCGAGGTCGCCTTGTTGAAATAGCGCCCTTCGTTGCCCAGCGGGATCACGCCCGAGGCGGGCAGGAAGGTGCCGAAGGTCAGCGTGTTCTGCTGACCGATCGGGCCGCCGGCCTCGTCGTCCGAGTGATACCAAAGCGCGCCCAGGGTCGCCTGGAGTCGCTCCGAGGTGTAGTTCACCTGGAGTTCGTCGCTCCACTGCTTGGCGATCGACGAGGCCTGCGAATTGACGATGGCGACGCGCGAGCCGACCAGCGGCGTCAACCCCGCAGCGAATTGCCCGAGGATCGCCGCCTGCTGCGCCTGCGGCAGCGCGAAGAAGCCGGCGCCGATCTGGCCGACCGCCGAAAGCAGCGCGAAGGGCTGGACCACCTGCGGGGTGAAGGTCAGCGTGCCGACGCCGTCGATGGCCGACGGTGCGAAAACCGTGGCCTTGCGATAGGCGAAGATGTTCTTGACCACGATCGAGTCGGTCGCCTGCCAGGTCGCGGTCGCGCTGTGGCCCTGCACGCGCTGCTCGCGCGCGGTCACCCAGGCGTTGGTGACGACGTCGGGACGCTTGCCGTCGGGCGCCGCATAGGTCTGCTGGCTCGAATAGAGCGCGGTCAGCACCCCGCCGAGCAGGCCGCCGCCCGCCGCCGCATCATAGCCGATGAAGCCGGTGCCTTCAGGCGTGCCCTTGTCGTCGTTGCGATCGTACTTGTAGACGAGCTTGAAGCTGTCGCTCGGCTCGAACTTCACCGCCGCGAAGTACGAATTCGAATCGACCGTGCCGAGCCAGCGCGGCGAGCGCTTGACGCCGAAGCCCGACGGCGAATTGCTGCGATCCCAGAGGGTGCCTTCGGCGGCGTTGCGGATCTCGCCGCGGCGATAGTCGCGCACGTAGCTGAAGTAGGCGCTGAACGGCCCGAACTGCGGCGTCTCGACCGTCGCGCGCAGGCGATAGGCGTCATAGTTGCCGTAGGACCCTTCGAGCTTCACCCGCGCATCGCCGTTGGGGTCGCGCGTGGTCACGCTGATCGCGCCCGCCGTGGCATTGCGACCGAACAGCGTGCCCTGTGGCCCGCGCAGCACTTCGAGCCGCTGGATGTCGGGAAGCTGGAAGATCGAGCCGCGCGGAGAGCCGATGTAGACGCCGTCCACGTAGATCGAGACCTGCTTGTCCGAGCCCGCGACCACGCCGAAGCTGGTCTGACCGCGGATCGTGAACGAGGGCGTCGAAATGCCGCCGGCCGAGGGCTTCACCGTCACGCCCGGCGCCACGGCCGAGAGGTCGTTGACCGTGAAGATGCGGTTGGCCTGGAGGTTTTCCTGGGTGACCGCGGTCACCGCGATCGGCACGTCCTGCAAACTCTGTTCGCGCTTCTGCGCGGTGACAACGATTTCCTCCAGTCCGACGTTACCCTCGGACGACTGGGCCATGGCTTGCATCGGCAGGCCGAGGCCTATCGCGATTGCCGTGGATGCAAGCAGAGAATTACGGGACACGCCAGTCAGCTTCATAGCTTCCTCCCCATGAGGACCGACCCGACCGGGCCGGCCATTCTCAGCCGCCGTGCTCGGTTGCCGGCGCGCGTCCTTGCGGGCCGGAGCGAGTCTTCGAGCGGTCTGGAATTGCTCCCAATTCTTGTTTTTCAGGGGGAACTATAAGCGATCAGGTATCGCACACAATGCGTTTCCACAGGAGCATTGAATTAATTCACAGTATCGTCGCGACGATGACTGGGATGCGACTTCCGCGAAATTAGTAACCTAGGCAACCTGTTGGCGGGCCAAACTTACGCATGCACCTGACAAGCAAGTAATCCGGCAAGTCACGACCGGGATTTGTCGAAAATTCATTCGTCATTCCGAATAACGGAACATCTCAGTCCATGTGCTTGAGCCCCACCCGCAGGTAGTCCCAGCCGGTCACCAGCGTCAACGCCGCCGCGGCCCAGAGCGTGGTCAGGCCCACCGTGTGCGGGAGGTTGAAGGTGAAGTCGGCCAAGGTCACCGTCCAGCCGGGCAGCGCGTTACCGAGGATCAGCGCGCCGAGGCAGATAAGCTGAAAGGTCGTCTTCCATTTGGCCAAGCGACTGACCGGCACCGAAACCTGCAGTCCACCGAGAAATTCGCGCAGGCCCGAGACCGCGATCTCGCGGATCAGGATGATCAGGCCGGCGATGACGTGCATGTCGCCGACATAGGGGCCGCGGAGGATGCCCTGCGCCGTCAGCACCAGGATCACCGTCGCCACCATGATCTTGTCGGCGATCGGATCGAGGAAGACGCCGAGCTTCGAGACGGTGCCCTGCGCGCGCGCCAGGTAGCCGTCGAAATAGTCGGTGATGCCCATCAGGCAGTAGACCGCGAAGGCGATTCCATAGCCCATCTCCCAGGTTGGCCACCACAGCAGCGCAGCCAGGATCGGCAGGGCGACGATGCGCGAGAGCGTGAGAATGTTGGGGAGAGTCAGCATGGTGATCCGAGAGATAGCGGGTAACACTTCTGCACAAAAGAGGCGCTAGAGGGCTTGTGGACCACCAAGCAGGCGCTAGGGTCACGCGCCAAGAGAGATTGCCGAACACGAGGCCATGACAACAACCACGCACCTCATCGGCACGCGCCGTTTCCTGCCGCTTTTCGTTACCCAGCTCCTCGGCGCCTTCAACGACAACCTCTTCAAGAACGCCATGGTGCTGTACGTCGTCTACAGCGTCTACAATTCGGAAGCCGAGGAAGCGCGGTTCAGCGCGATCGCCTCGGCGCTGTTCATCATCCCCTTCTTCGTGCTCTCAGCGCTGTCGGGCCAGCTCGCCGACATGCGCGACAAGGCGAAGATCATCCGCATCGTCAAGTTCTGCGAGATCCTGATCATGCTGGTCGGCGGCGCCGGTCTGGTGCTGGCCTGGCAGGGCATGATGGTGAAGGCGGTGGCGATCCCGCTGATGCTGCTCGCGCTGTTCGCGATGGGCATCCATTCGACCTTCTTCGGCCCGATCAAGTACGCGATCCTGCCGCAGCACCTGAAATCGGACGAGGTCCTCGCCGGCACCGGCCTGGTCGAGGCCGGTACCTACATGGCCGTGCTCGCGGGCACGATCCTGGCTGGCTGGATCGAGGTCGAATGGGCCGCGCTCTGCGTCGTGCTGACCGCGGTGGTCGGCTATTTCGCGGGCCGCCAGGTCCCCCCCGCCCCGCCGCTGACCGCCGCGCAGCCGCTCGACTTCCACGTGTTCCGTTCGTCGGCGACCCTGATACGCAAGACGATGGACGAGCGCCGCGTGTTCCTCGCGATCATGGCGATCTCGTTCTTCTGGACGATTGGCGCGGTGCTGTTCATCCAGTTCCCGCCGCTCGCCAAGAACGTGCTCCACGCCAGCAAGGAAGTGGCCAGCCTGTTCCTGGTGATCTTCTCGGTCGGCATCGCCATCGGCTCGATGACGATCAACGCGCTGCTCAAGGGCAAGGTCTCGGCGCGCTTTTCGCCGGCCTCGGTCATCGTCATGGGCGTCTTCGTCGTCGCCTTCCATCTGGTCTGCGCCAACTGGGGCACGCAGCCGATCGAGGGGCTGCTCGACGTCGCCGGCTTCGTCGTCCAGCCGCTGGCCTTGCCGCTGCTCGGCACCTTGCTCGGCATCGCGATCGCCGGCGGCATGTTCGTCGTGCCGCTCTATGCCTTCCTCACCACCTCGGTCGACAAGTCGGAGACCGCACGCACGATCGCAGCAAACAACATCGTCAATTCGGGGGCGATGGTCGTGGGTTCGCTGCTGGCCGTCGGCCTCAGCGCCGGGGGCGTGGCCATAGCCGACCAGCTTCTGCTCGTCGCGGCGATGTGCCTGGGTTCGGCCTGGCTCGGCCGACTGCTCTACAAGGCCGAGCTGGCCGTCGCGGGCTGAGCGGCCGCAGGAGTTTCAGATCAGGCGATGAAGGTCGCGACCGCGGCCAGGCAAGCGCTGTAGGCGGTCAGGAAATCGCGCCAGCCGGCACCATGGGTACGGCTGCGCACGTCGAGATCACGATCGACGCGGCGTACGTGCGCCGGCAGGCTTGCCAGGAACGGATGCCGGGCGGATTCGTCCGAGAGGACCAGGGCGCGTCGCTTGCTCATGACGAAGAGTTAAGAAATTGTTCACCATTGCACCAGCCGGTTAACCTAGGTTCGGCGCGAGCTTCCCGTTCCGGGACAGCCACGAAAAAGGGCCGCCCCCGTGGGAACGACCCTTCCTCTCCGCAATCGGAAAAAAGCTTCAGATCTTGTCGCCGAGAGCGCCCTTGACCTTGCCGAGCAGGTTCTGGGCTTCGCCCTTGCGCTCCTGCGCCTTGCCTTCGGCGTGCAGCGCCGGATCGTTGTTCGCCTTGCCGGCGGCCTGCTTGACGTTACCGGCCAGTTCGTTCGCGAGGCCCTTGGCCTTGTCCTTGAGCTCACCCATCACGTAACTCCTTGTCCTGATTGCCGAGACCGATGTCCCGGGCTTCGGAAAGGGAACGTGCCCAAAGCGCGCTTGGTTCCGTAATAGAGTGTATCAGGCCTTCGCCATGCCGAGCACGTAATCCCATTCCTGCGGCGTCAGTTCGGCCACCGACAGGCGCGACAGGCGCACCAGTTCCATCTCGGCGAGCGCGGGATCGGCCTTGATCGCCTTGAGCGTCACCGGATGCTTGAGCTTCTTGACCGGCTTGACCTTGACCGCCGCCCACTTGCCCTCGGGATCGCTGGGATCGGTGAGCCCGGCCTTGGAGATCTTGACGATGCCGACGATCTCCAGCCCGATGTTCGAGTGATAGAAGAAGGCCAGATCGCCCTTCTTCATCGCGCGCAGGTTGTTGGCGGCGCGGTGGTTGCGCACGCCGTCCCAGGTGCCCTCGCCCTCGGCGACGAGATCGTCCCAGCCATAGACGTCGGGCTCCGACTTCATCAGCCAGTAGCGTGGTGCTTCCGAGTCTGCGTCGTTGATTTTGGTCATGCATGCCCGCCCATTGTCCGGTAGAGGGCGGCCATAACGACCATTTCCGGACTGGGAAAGACATGGACCTCCAGACCCTCCCCGTGCTGAGCCTCGCCGACGAACCGCAGCGGTTTTCGGACGATATCGGCAATTCCTTCCGTGCCTTCGGCTTCGCGCTGGTGCGCGATCACGGCATCGATTCCCAACTGATCGCCGACGCTTGGCGGCTGACGGCGGAGCTCTTCGCCCTGCCCGAGGAGGAGAAGCGCAGCTATTTCCTCCAGGGCATGTCGGGCGCGCGCGGCTATACGCCGTTCCGCACCGAGATCGCCAAGGGCGCGAGCGAGACCGACCTCAAGGAGTTCTGGCACGTCGGCCGCGACCTGCCCGCCGGCCACCCGCTGGCGACGAGTTCGATGCCGCCCAACGTCTGGCCGAGCCGCCCCGCGGGCTTCCGCGACGTGTTCGAGCCGCTGTTCGCCGAGTTCGACCGCGTCGGCTCGGTGATCCTTTCGCGCATCGCCGTGCATCTGGGCCTCGACGCGAACTGGTTCGCCCCGGCGATCGCGGACGGCAACTCGGTGCTGCGCCTGCTGCATTACCCGCCCGTCGGCGCCGACCAGGGCGGCGCGATCCGCGCCGGCGCGCACGAGGACATCAACCTGATCACCCTGCTGCTCGGCGCCGAGGAAGCCGGGCTCGAACTGCTCGCCAAGGATGGGAACTGGCTGCCGGTGGCGCCCCCCGAAGGCGCGGTGGTGATCAACATCGGCGACATGCTGCAGCGGCTGACCAACCATGTCCTGCCCTCGACCACGCACCGCGTGCGCAATCCCGCCGGCGACCGTGCGCGCCACAGCCGCTACTCGATGCCGTTCTTCCTGCACCTGCGCAGCGATTTCCGCTTCGAGACGCTGCAGCAATGCGTGACGCCCGAAAACCCCGATCGCTATCCGGTGTCGATCTCGGCCGACGACTATCTGCAGGAACGCCTGCGCGAGATCGGCCTGAAGAAGTGACCGCACGGCCCGCCCCGGCGGGCCGCGGAACTTAACCGAAATTTCAGAACGCACCGGGTATCCTCCGCACATTGCGGGAAAAAGGTACGCGGATGGCGGACTCGAAACACAATCCCGGCGACCCCAGGGACGGCACCAGAAAACGCTTCGGCCGGGCCGAACGCGACATGGTGGCGCTCGGCATCGCCACCGCCGCGATCATCATGTTCGTCGGTACGGGCGGCGTCGTGGTCCCGCAGGTCGTGCGCTCGTTCGCGGGCGTCGGGCTCGGCCCCGACAAGGCGCTGACCAGCGCGCTCCTGCTCAACATCGCGCTGATCATCTTCGGCTGGCGCCGCTATCGCCAGCTCGCCCTCGAAGTCCAGGAACGCCGCAAGGCCGAGGAACAGGCGAAGCTCCTGGCCGAGACCGACCCGCTGACCGGCTGCCTCAACCGCCGCAGTCTGGCCGATGCCACGGCCGAGCTGATCACGCGCGGCAGCGAACGCGGCGAAGTCGTCGCGCTGGTCATGATCGACCTCGACAACTTCAAGCAGATCAACGACTTCAACGGGCACTCCATCGGCGACCAAGTGCTGCGCGAATGCGCCGCGCGGATCGCCGCGCTGCTGCCCAAGCGTGCGCTGCTCGCAAGGTTGGGCGGCGACGAGTTCGCCTGCGTGGTCCCGCTCGATCCCAAGCGGCCCGAAGCGATCGACGACCTGGCCGCGGAGCTGATCGAGGCGATCGCTTCGCGTTCCGACGTCAGCGGCAACGGCATCGAGATCACCGCCTCGCTCGGCCTCACCCGCAGCGACTTCTCGCGCGAGGTCGGCGAGGAGCCGGCCGACGCGCATACGCTGCTGCACATGGCCGACATCGCGATGTACCACGCCAAGCGCGCGGGCAAGAACCGCTACTTCTGGTTCGACGCGCCGATGCAGAACGAGCTGCGTTTCCGCCGCGAGATCGAGCAGGGCATCCGTCGCGGCATCCGCCTCGGCGAATTCGTGCCGTTCTACGAACAGCAGATCGATCTTTCGACGGGCCAGCTCACCGGCTTCGAGATGCTCGCGCGGTGGAAGTCGCCCGCGCTCGGCGTGATCAGCCCCGAGATCTTCATCCCCATCGCCGAGGAGATCGGCGCGATCGCCGACCTGTCGGAAAGCGTGATCGCGCAGGCGCTCGAGGACGCGAAGACCTGGGACCCGCGGCTGACGCTGTCGGTCAACATCTCGCCGCTGCAGATGCGCGATCCGTGGTTCGCGCAGAAGCTGCTCAAGATGCTGCTCGAAGCCAATTTCCCCCCGCATCGGCTCGAGATCGAGATCACCGAATCGTGCCTGCACGAGAACATCGGCGAGGTGCGCACCCTGGTCACCAGCCTCAAGAACCAGGGCATCCGCATCAGCCTCGACGATTTCGGCACCGGCTATTCGTCGCTCGCGCAGTTGCGCAGCCTGCCGTTCGACCGGATCAAGATCGACCGCATGTTCGTGACCAACCTGACCGAGGACAGCGACAGCGCGGCGATCGTCGACGCGGTCACGCGGCTCGGCAAGGACCTGGGCCTGCCCGTCACCGCCGAGGGTATCGAGAACAAGGAAATCCTCGAACGGCTGATGCAGTACGGCGACATCAAGGGTCAGGGCTTCCTCTACGGCCAGCCGCAGCCCGCCAGCGTCACGCGCGACAAGCTGGCCAGCCTCGATCTGCTCAGCGAGCCGCCGACACCGTCGGCGGAGCGCATCACCCCCGCGATCGATCCCAAGACCGCGAGCCAGGGCTGAACCATCTAGGCGCAGGCCGCACGACGGGTTAAGGCCGCACCATGCGTCGAGTGGTGCACCTCCTCGTGATCCTGACCGTGCTTCTGTGCGGCAGCCACCTGTCGCCGGCCGAAGCCGATGCGCTGACCGATCACGTCGCGGAAGCCCGCGCCCATGCGCAGCACGGCGAAGACGAATCCCCGAGCGATACGCATACCGGGGCGGCACACGCCGGCCATCACCATTGCCCGATCGCGCCCGATCCCCATCCAGCCGCGGCGCTCTGCCGCCCTGCCCCCCTGGCGGCACTGCTGTTCGACCGACCGGTCACGCGGCTGCGCTCGCTTGCCACCGCGCCGCCGACCCAGCCGCCCTCGGCCTGAACCACGACCATCACGCGGCCCGCATCGTGGCCGCATGCCTGCGATCGTGTTCAGGAGTTTCCCATGCTTACGAATACCCGCGCCCTGCTGCTGGCAGGCGCCGTCTTGTTCAATCCCCATGTTTCCGCCGCCCAGACCGCGGCCGATGATACCCAGACCTCGGCACCCGCCGAAACCGAAGAAACCGAGGACGACATCATAGTCCAGGCCACCCGCTCGGGCCGTCGCGTCCAGGACGAGCCCGTCCGCGTCGAGGTGATCGATCGCGAGGAGATCGAGGAGAAGATCCTCATGCGCCCGGGCAACGTCGCGATGATCCTCAGCGAGACCGGCGGGCTCAGGGTCCAGGTCACCTCGCCCGCGCTCGGTGCCGCCAACGTCCGCGTCCAGGGCATGGACGGCCGCTTCACCCAGCTCCTCGCCGACGGCTTGCCGCTCTATGGCGGCCAGGCCTCGTCGCTGGGCTTGCTGCAGGTGCCGCCGACCGATCTCGGCCAGGTCGAGGTCATCAAGGGTGCCGCCTCGGCGCTTTATGGCCCTTCAGCGCTCGGCGGGGTGATCAACCTCGTCTCGCGCCGTCCCAAGGCAGAGCCCGAGGCCGAAGTCCTGCTCAACGTCACCTCGCGCGACGGCCAGGATGCCACGGCCTATGCCGCGACCCCGCTGTCAGAGTCATGGCGCGCATCGTTGACCGGCGGCTACCACCGCCAGACACGGCAGGACCGCGACGGTGATGGCTGGGCCGACATGCCCGGCTATCGCCGCTGGACAGTCCGCCCGCGCCTGTTCTGGGAAGGCGCCGACGGCGCCTCGGCCTTCGTCACCGCCGGGGCCATGACCGAGCGGCGCAGCGGCGGCACCCTGCCCGGCCGCACCGTGCCCGACGGCACCGCCTTCCGCCAGGAACAGGATACCGATCGCTTCGACGCGGGGCTCGTCGCCCAGGCACCGCTGGGAGACGTCACCGCCCACCTGCGCGCCGCGGGCATGACACAGCGTCACCACCACTTCTACGGGCAGACCCACGAGGACGATCGCCACACCACGCTGTTCGCCGAAGCCTCGCTCTCGGGCAAGGCCGGCGGCACGAGCTGGGTCGGCGGCGCGGCCTGGCAGCGCGACTCCTTCCGTTCGCAGACCTTCGGCGCCTTCGACTATGCCTACGAGGTCCCAGGTCTGTTCGGCCAGGTCGAACAGGAAGTGACGCCCGATCTAACCCTCGCCGGCAGCGCGCGGGTCGACTTCCACAACCGCTACGGCACCCAGTTCAGCCCGCGGCTGTCGCTGCTCTACCGGCCCGGGCCCTGGACGATACGCCTATCGGGCGGCCGCGGCTTCTATGCGCCGACGCCTTTCGTCGAGGAGATCGAAGCGGCAGGGCTGTCGCGGCTCGAACCCCTGGGCGATCTGAAAGCCGAGACCGCGCGCACCGCCTCGATGGATTTCGGTTATCGCAGCGGACCGATCGAGGCCAACCTGACCCTGTTCGCCTCGAACATGCGCAATTCGACGCGACTGGAGACGATCGCCACCGATCGCGTCCGGCTGGTCAACGCCCCCGACGAGACGCGCATCCGCGGCGCAGAGACCTTGCTGCGCTATCGCCAGGACGGCTTCACCGTGACCGGCTCCTACGTCTTCGTCGATGCGACAGAGCCAGACCCCGATCGCCCCGGCCGCCGGCAGGTGCCGCTGACACCCAAACACACCGCGGGGCTCGTCGCGATGTGGGAGGAACACGACAAGGGCCGGCTCGGGCTCGAGGTCTATTACACGGGCGGGCAACTGCTCGAGGACAATCCCTACCGCACGCGCTCGCCCGGCTATGTCGAAGTCGGCCTGCTCGGCGAGATCGCCGTGGGCAAGGCACGGCTGTTCCTCAATGCCGAGAACGTTTTCGGCAAGCGCCAGACGCAGTACGATCCGCTGCTGCGGCGAACCCGCGCGCCCGACGGCCGCTGGACCGTCGACGTATGGGCACCGACCGAGGGCTTCGTGCTCAACGGTGGTGTGCGGCTGAAGTTCGGCGGCGGCGATTAAAGGTGGTTTACAGGCTTGGGTGGCTCGGTTATCGGGCCGCCCATGTCCACGGTGATTAAAACCATTAGCACCAAGCCGACCCGCATCGCGGGGCGGTCCGGTCGTGCTGACGGTTAAGACCTAGGCACCTGGACAAAGCCCCGCCAAGGCGCGGGGCACTTGCAAGGCAAGACCAAGCTTCCCGCGCCTCCGCAGACAAGGAGACGCATTTTCATGAACTACCGCAACAACACCACCGGCCGCTACAACATCGGCGTCGTCGGCGCGACGGGTCTCGTCGGCACGATGATGCTCGGCCTGCTGGCAGAGCGGAACTTCCCGGTGGGCACGCTGCGGCTGTTCGCCTCGGCCCGCTCGGCCGGCAAGACGCTCGCCTTCAACGGCAGCGACGTCGTGGTCGAAGATGCGACCACCGCCGACTATTCGGGCCTCGACGTGGTGTTCTTCTCGGCCGGCGGCTCGACCTCGAAGGCGCTCGCCGAAAAGGTCGCCGCGGCCGGCGCCGTGGTGATCGACAACAGCTCGGCCTGGCGTTCGCACCCCGAAGTGCCGCTGGTCGTCGCCGAAGTGAACCAGCACGCGCTGCACCAGATGCCCAAGGGCATCGTCGCCAACCCCAACTGCACGACCATGGCCGCCATGCCCGCGCTCAAGCCGCTGCATGACGCCGCGGGCCTCGTCCGCCTCGTCGCCTCGACCTATCAGGCGGTCTCGGGCGGCGGCGTCGAGGGCGTCGAGATCCTGCGCGAACAGACCGTCGCGGGTGCCGAGAATTGCGCCGACCTGGCGCACGACGGTGGCTCGGTCGACCTCGGCACGCCGCGCAAGTGGTCGGTGCCGATCGCCTACAACGTCGTGCCGCTCAACTACGTGCTCGGCGAGGACGGTTACACCGAGGAAGAGCTCAAGCTGCGCGACGAGAGCCGCAAGATCCTCGAGATCCCCGGCCTGCGCGTTGCCGCGACCTGCGTGCGCGTTCCCGTGTTCACCGGCCACTCGATCGCGATCAACGTCGAGTTCGAACGCCCGCTCTCGCCCGAGACGGCGCTCGAACTGCTCGGCAAGGCGCCCGGCGTCGTGCTCAGCGAGGTGCCCAATCCGCTTGAGGCCGCGGGCAAGGACCCGGTCTTCGTCGGCCGCGTGCGCCGCGATCCCTCGGCCGAGAACGGCCTCGTGCTGTTCGTCGCCAACGACAACCTGCGCAAGGGCGCGGCGCTCAACGCCGTGCAGATCGCCGAGGTCTTGATCTCGGGCCAGTTCTGACAAATCGCCGCGGTGCCGTCCCTTCCTGAGAAGGACTCGCACCGCGGCGCTTTCCCTTTGCGCCGATAGCCTCTAGAGCGCGGCCACTATGCGCGTACCCTTCGTCAAGATGCACGGCCTCGGCAACGACTTCGTCGTGCTGGACGGACGCACCGACAGCATTCCCGCGATGACCAATGCCCTGGCGGCCGCGCTTGCCGATCGCCACACGGGCGTGGGCTGCGACCAGTTGATCGTGCTCGAACCGTCCGATGCGGCCGATTTCCGCATGCGCATCTTCAATTCGGACGGCTCCGAGGTCGAGGCTTGCGGCAATGCGACGCGCGCGGTCGGGCTGCTCCACGGCAAGGCCGCGCGGATCGAGACCGCGGGCGGGCTGATCTCCGCGAGCCCTGCCGCGGGCGGCATCTCTGTAGAGATGGGCCAGCCGCGGTTCGACTGGGATCGCATTCCCCTGGCTTATGCAATGGACACGCTGACCATGCCCGTGGGCTGGGAAGAACTCGACGCGCCGACCGCGGTCAACGTCGGCAATCCGCATGTCATCTTCTTCGTACCCGATACCGACGCGGTCGATCTCGGCCGGATCGGCCCCGAGATCGAGCACGATCCGCTGTTCCCCGAACGCATCAACGTCAACGTCGCGACGATCACGGCGCGCGACGCGATCCGCCTGCGCGTGTGGGAGCGCGGTGCCGGCCTCACCCGCGCCTGCGGTACCGGTGCCTGCGCCACGGCCATCGGCGCGATGCGTCGCGGTCTCGTCGATCGCGCGGTCACGGTCACCCTGCCCGGCGGTCCGCTGCGCATCGAATGGCGCGAGGACGGCGAGATCGTCATGACCGGCGCCGCCGCCGAAAGCTTCCGCGGTTCGTTCGATCCTACGGATTACGGAGCCTAGGACGTGACGCTAGAGGTCGTCTCGCTCGGCTGCCGTCTCAACTTGTCCGAAAGCGAGAGCCTGCGCGGGCTGCTGTCCGCGAGCGAAGACCTGACCGTCATCAACTCCTGCGCGGTCACCGCCGAGGCCGTGCGCCAGACGCGCCAGGCGATCCGCCGCGCGCGCAAGGCCCGGCCCAACGCGCGCCTGCTCGTCACCGGCTGCGCCGCCGAGGTCGAGCGTGAAGCCCTCGCAGCGATGCCCGAGGTCGACGGCCTAGTCGCCAACACGGCCAAGCTCGATCCGCGCGCCTGGAACGTGCCGCCTGCGCCGCCGGCACCGCACCAGGCGCATACCCGCGCCTTCGTCGACGTGCAGACCGGCTGCGACCGCGCCTGCACCTTCTGCGTCATCCCGCAAGGCCGTGGCCCCAGCCGTTCGCGCGCGGTGCCCGCGGTGCTGGAAGACGTCGCGCGCCATCTCGACGCCGGCGCGCGCGAAGTGGTGCTGACCGGCGTGGACCTGACTTCTTGGGGCGGCGACCTACCCGGCGAGCCGCGGCTCGGCGCGCTGGTCGCAGCGATCCTCGATACCTTCCCCGGCCTAGAACGCCTGCGCCTGTCCTCGCTCGACGGGATCGAGATCGATAGGCAGTTGTTCGAATTGCTCAGCTGCGAGCCGCGGGTGATGCCGCACGTCCACCTGTCGCTGCAATCGGGCGACGACCTGATCCTCAAGCGCATGAAGCGCCGCCACTCCCGCGCCGACGCCGTCCGCCTGGTCGAGCGCCTGCGCGAACGCCGCCCCGAGATCGCGATCGGCGCCGACCTGATCGCCGGGTTCCCCACCGAAGACGAGGCCATGCACGCCAACAATCTTTCGATCATCGCCGACCTCGCCATCGTCCACGGCCATGTCTTTCCCTATTCGCCCCGCCCCGGCACCCCCGCCGCGAGGATGCCGCAGGTCGCCCCGGCGACGGTCAAGGCCCGCGCGGCGCAGCTGCGCGAGGCCGTCGCAGCACAGCGCGCAGACTGGCTGCACTCGCTGATCGGCAAGCCGCTGCGCGTGCTCGCCGAGCGTGACGGCACCGGCCACGCCGACAATTTCGCGCGGGTGCGCCTGTCTGCCGACGCCGTGGCGTCGCAGTGGCAGACCGTAACGCCAAGCCAGATCATCGAAGGAATGCTCGCATGAGCGCGGAAACCTGGAGCGACCGCCTGTTCGGCGGCTTCCGCAAGACTTCAGAACGTCTGTCAGAGAACCTCGCCGGGATCGTTTCGCAGACCCGGCTCAGCGACGATCAGCTCGACGAGATCGAGGACGCGCTGATCCTCTCCGACCTCGGCCCGCGGGCCGCCGCGCGCATCCGCGAGCGCTTGTCGGGCGAGCGTTTCGAACGCGGTGCCGACGAGGCAGCGATCAAGCAGGCCGTGGCCGAAGAGATCGCCGCGATCCTGCGCCCCGTGGCCAAACCGCTCGAAGTCGTCGCCTTTCCGCGCCCGCAGGTGATCCTGGTGATCGGCGTCAACGGTTCGGGCAAGACCACGACGATCGCCAAGCTCGCACACCTGTTCCAGGAACAGGACTATGGCGTCATGCTCGCCGCCGGCGACACCTTCCGCGCCGCCGCAATCGGCCAGCTCGCAGTCTGGGCCGATCGGCTCGGCGTGCCGATCGTGCGCGGCCCCGAGGGCGGCGATCCCGCCTCGATCGTGTTCGATGCGGTGAAGGCCGCAACTGAGCAGGGCATCGACGCGTTAATCGTGGATACGGCCGGGCGCTTGCAGAACAAGCGCGAGCTGATGGACGAGCTGGCCAAGATTCGCCGCGTCCTCGGCCGCCTGAACCCCGAAGCCCCGCACGACGTCGTGCTGGTGCTCGATGCGACCAACGGACAGAATGCCTTGCAGCAGATCGAAACCTTCAAGGAAGTGGCCGGCGTTTCCGGCCTGATCATGACCAAGCTCGACGGCACCGCGCGCGGCGGCGTGCTCGTCGCCGCGGCCGAGCAATACGGCCTGCCGATCCACGCGATCGGCGTCGGCGAGAAGATCGACGACCTGCGCCCCTTCGACCCCGACCTCGTCGCGCGCGTCATCGCGGGAGTCGCCTGACATGTCCGATACGGCCGCGCTCAAGCCCGAGAAGCCCAAGAGCTCGTGGATCAACCTCGTCGTCGATTTCGGGCCGCTGCTCGTCTTCTTCCTGACCTATCGCCATTTCGCCCCGCCCTCGGATGCCGAGGGCCTGGTCGTGGTCGTAGCGGTGACCAAGGGCACCGTCGCCTTCATGATCGCGACGGTGATCGCGCTGATCGTCTCGCGCTGGCGCCTCGGCCACGTCTCGCCGATGCTCTGGCTGTCGACCGTGCTGATCCTAGGCTTCGGCACGCTGACCGTGCTGCTGGGCGACCCGTTCTGGGTCCAGGTCAAGCCCACCGCGGTCTACCTGCTGTTCGCGGCTGTGCTCTTCGCCGGGCTCGCGCGGCGCAAGCCGATGCTGCGCTATCTGCTGCAATCGGCCTTCGAAGGCCTGGACGAGGCCGGCTGGCTCAAGCTTTCGCGCAACTGGGCGGTGTTCTTCCTGTTCCTGGCGGGGCTCAACGAAGTGCTGCGCCAGGTGCTCACCTTCGACGGCTGGCTCCAGGCCAAGCTCTGGGGATTCACCAGCCTCTCGTTCGTGTTCACCTTCACGCAGATTCCCATGGTCCTGCGTCACGGCCTGGGCCAGGAATCGAAGGACGAGGTCCTGACCAATCCCCCGCACGAATAACGCGCACGAATAAGTGCACAATCACGCAAAATCATGTGACATTCGGCCGCGATGCCGCAATAGATGGCGCGCTGACCCGCGGTTTTCCGGGCGGTCCGCCAACAAACTTTTGCAGTTCGCTGCGTAGTCGCGCCTTCGGAATCCTAGGGGGAAACAATGGCCAAACTTTTCGGTAACCTGCACCTGGTGCTCGCTGTGGGCCTGGTGCTCGCGATCGCTGTCATGATGGCTTTCGCGCCGTCGGCTACGGTCGATGCCAACTCGGTGCTGCGCTGGCTGCACCTGTTCTTCGGCGTCCTGTGGATCGGCCTGCTCTACTACCTGAACTTCGTCCAGGTTCCGACCATGCCCAAGATCCCGGCCGAACTGAAGAAGGGCGTCACCGGCTACATCGCCCCGAACGTGTTCTTCTTCTTCCGCTACGGCGCGCTGCTGACCGTGCTGACCGGCCTCGCGATCGCCTTCATCAACGGCTACGGCCACCAGGCACTGAGCTTCTCGGGCGAAGGCAACGTCAACCTGATCGGCCTCGGCATGTGGATGGCGATCATCATGTTCCTCAACGTCTGGGTCATCATCTGGCCGGCGCAGAAGAAGATCCTCGGCATCGTCGAAGCCAGCGACGAGGAGAAGGCCAAGGCCGCTCCCCGCGCACTGATCGCCAGCCGCACCAACCTGCTGCTGTCGCTGCCGATGTTCTACACGATGGTCAGCGCCAACCTCGGCTGATCCTCGCGAGCATATTCGCCAAAGAGAGGCGCGGTTTCCGGGAAGGATGCCGCGCCTTTCTTTTTGGCGCATGATCGCGGCATGACGCTTCGATTCGCCCCACTCGCCGCCGCGCCGTTGCTGCTCGCCCTCGCCGTCAGCGCTTCTGCCGCCGCGCCCAAGGCCGCTCCCAAGCCCACGCCACTGCCCGATACCGTCCGCGTCGCGATGGTCACCGAACTCGGCACGATCACGCTCGATCTCGATGCGAAGGCCGCCCCCATAACCACGCGGAATTTCGTGCGCTACGTCGATCAGCGCCGGTTCGACGGCATCGCCTTCTACCGCGTCATGCGGCTCAAGTGGGGCGAGCAGCCGAACGGACTGGTCCAGGCGGGCACGCGCGGCGATCCGCGCCGCGCGCTGCCGCCGATCGCGCACGAGCCGACCAATGTCACCGGCGTGCTGCACAAGGCCGGTGCGATCTCGATGGCGCGCTACACGCCCGGCACCGCAGCCGGCGATTTCTCGATCCTGCTATCGGACATGCCCGGGCTCGACGCCGACCCGAACGCCACGACCGACGACGGCAAGGCCGGCTTCGCCGCCTTCGGCCACGTCGTCGAGGGCATGGACGTGGTGCGGAAGATCTACGACGTGCCGCTTTCGGCCACGCTCGGCGAAGGCGTGATGAGGGGGCAGATGATCGAGAAGCCGGTCAAGGTTCTGACCGTGCGGAGGGTGGCCGTACCGGCACCGCCGGCCGTAGCACCGGCCCCCATCCCTATTCCCGCGCCGGCACCGCCTCCGTCGGCCAACTGAAACCGCCGGCTCAGATCTCGATCTGGCTACCCAGTTCGACCACGCGGTTGGTCGGCAGGCGGAAGAACTCCATCGCGCTCGCGGCGTTGCGCAGCATCCAGGCGAACAGCTTCTCACGCCATAGCGCCATGCCGGGCTTGGCCGAGGGCAGCAGGGTCTGGCGCGAGAGGAAGAAGCTGGTCTTCATCATCTGGAACGGCTCGCCGCACATGGTCACGCCCTTGAGCGCCTCGGGCACGTCGGTCTCCTCGAGGAAGCCGTAGCGCAGGATCAGGCGGTAGAAGCCGTTGCCCATGTCCTTGACCGTGAAGCGATCGCCCTCGTCGACATAGGGCACGCCCTGGATGGCGACGGTCAGAATCACAACGCGCTCGTGCAGCACCTTGTTGTGCTTGATGTTGTGCAGCAGCGCCGAAGGCACGCCCAGGTCGGTCGAGGCCATGAAAACGGCGGTGCCGGGCACGCGCGCCGCGCTCGAATGGGCGCTCTTGGCGAAGACTTCGATCGGGATCGTCCCCTCGGCCATGTTGGCGCGCATCAGCTGGCGGCCCTTCGACCAGGTCGTCAGCAGGGTGAAGATGCCGATGCCCATCATCAGCGGCACCCAGCCGCCATCGGGGATCTTGGTCAGGTTGGCGCTGAGGTAGGCGGCGTCGAGCACGAAGAACAGCGCCAGCAGCGGCACCGCGAGCCAGGGCTTCCACTTCCACAGCTGGAACAGCACGACCGCGAGCAGGAAGTTGTCGATCGCCATCGCGCCGGTCACGGCGATGCCGTAGGCCGCGGTCAGGTTCGACGAACGCTGGAACACGAGGACCAGCAGGATCACCGCGATCATCAGGCCGAAGTTTATCACCGGAATGTAGATCTGTCCGGCCTGGAGGCTGGTGTGGCGGATCGTCATGCGCGGGATGAAGCCGAGCTGGATCGCCTGCTGGGTGACCGAGAAGGCGCCGGTGATCACGGCCTGCGAGGCGATGATCGCGGCCATCGAGGCGATGATCAGCAGCGGCCACTGGAACCATTCGGGCGCCAGCAGATAGAACGGGCTCTCGAGCGCGGCTGGGGTGCGCAGCAACAGCGAAGCCTGACCGAGGTAGTTGAGCACCAGCGCCGGCAGCACGAAGGCCAGCCACGAGATGCGGATCGGCTTGCGGCCGAAGTGGCCCATGTCGGCGTAGAGCGCCTCGGCGCCGGTCACGGCCAGCACGGCCGAGCCCATCGCCAGGAAGCCGCGCCACGGATCGTGGACGAACATCGTGATCGCATGATGCGGGCTCAGCGCCGAGATCACCTCGGGCAGCGCGGCGATGCTGATCACGCCGAGCACCGAGATCACCGCGAAGTAGACGAGCATGATCGGGCCGAAGAAGGCGGCGACCTTGGCCGTGCCACGGCTCTGGATCATGAACAGGAAGATGAGGATACCGACGACCAGCGGCACGACCGCAGGGCCGAGGTGCGGCTGATAGACCGCCAGGCCTTCGATCGCCGACAGCACCGAGACCGCCGGCGTGATCATCGAATCGCCGTAGAACAACGAGGTCGCGAAGATCCCGAGCAGGACGATCCCGCCTGACCATTTCTTGACGCCGGTGTGCTTGTTGATCAGCGCCAGCAGCGCCAGGCTGCCGCCCTCGCCGCGGTTGTCGGCGCGCATGATCACCGTGACGTACTTGAGCGTCACGATGACCATCATCGACCAGAACATCAGGCTGACGATGCCGTAGATGTGCAGCGGATCGAGCGGCAGGCGATGATGCCCGGCGAAGGTGTCGCGCATCGCGTAGAGCGGGCTCGTACCGATATCGCCGAAGACGACGCCAATGGCGCCGATGGCGAGCTTGAGCGCGCCGCCGTGGTGGTCGTGATGTCCGTGGTGGCCGGTTATCGGCTGGGTTGGCGCGACGGCCTCACCGCTACTGGCACCTGCGTCGTCCGAAATCGATTCGCTCATGCCTGCGCCCTGTCGCGACTGGGTTCCATGCCGCAATGCGGCAAGGAGGCGGCGCTTAGCAGCAAGCGAAGGCCCCCGCAATCGGCCTGAGAAACCCGTTTTCTAGGGCATTGTTCCAGGCTGACCCATCGGCATGCCCTGCATCGCGTTCTGCCGCGCGACGATCATGTCGAGCCGCTGCAGCTTATCCACAAGATCCGGCCGCCAGGGCGCGTCGGGCGGGGTCCGGGCCAGCAGCTCGGTCCAGATCGCGCGGGCGTCGTCGAACCGCCCCGACTGCGCCATGGCCAGGCCCAGGAAGAACGGCGGCCCCGGATGCTCGGGTGCGACGGTCGCCGCGTTGCGGAACGCGAAGAGCGCGGCCGGCGACAGCGAACCTTCGGCATGGCCGACCAGCGCATTGGCCAGGGCCAGCCAGGCATCTCCGTCGCGCGGGTTCTTGTCGACCGCGCCGAGCAGTACGCCGGCGGCATCGGCGAACTGGCCATGCCGCGCCAGCGCGTCGGCGATGATGCTCCATTTGTTGTTTGTTTCTCCGCTCGCACCTGCTCCTGCGAGCGACTTGCGTGCCTCGACCAATTCGGGAGAATTCCCCGCGATCGTCTCGGCCGGGGCCTTGGGCGACCCGGGCATGCCAGGACGGCCCTGCAAGCCATAGCCGGCGATTCCCAGCAACAGCGCCGCGGCGATCGCTTCCCAACCGCTGCGCGGCTGGCCGAACCAGCGGAGCAGCAGCAGGATCAGCGCGAGCGCGACGATCGCGAGGAGAAGCGCCCAAAGCCAGCTCATTCGCCGCCTCCCTTGCGGAAACGCCGGCTCAGCAGCAGCGAGGCCAGCACCAGCAGCACGACCGGCAGGATGAACAGCGGCCAGGTCAGCGCGGTCACCCGCGGTGCATAGGAAACATAGTCGCCATAGCGTTCGACCAGCCAGGCGCGGATCGCCTCGGGATCCTCGCCGGCGGCAATGCGCTCGCGCACCTGGCTACGCATGTCGCCCGCCATCGGCGCGTCCGAATCGGCGATCGACTGGCTCTGGCACTTGAGACACCGAAGCGTCTCCATCAGCGCCTGTGCCTTTTCCTCCTGCGCCGGGTTGTCGAGCTGGCGATAGGCGTAGGGTGCCGGCGGCATCGTGTCCTGCGCGAAAGCCGGCGCGGCGAAGACCATGAGCAGCAGGATCAGCAGACGCTTCACTGTTCCGCCTCCTTCAGCTTCTCGAGGATCATCGGCATCTGATCGGCCCGGATCTCGCCGATGTGCTGGTAGCGGATCACGCCCTTGCCATCGATCACGAAGGTTTCGGGCACGCCCGAGGAACCCATCGCCATCTGCACCTTGCTGACGTCGTCGGCGCCGATGCGGGTAAAGGGATTGCCGTTGCGCGCGAGGAAGGCGGTCACGTCCTCGCGGTGGTCGCGAATGGCGATACCGTTGATCTCGATGCCCATCTTGGCGAGCTGGTCGAGCTGCGGCGCCTCGACCGCGCAGGGAATGCACCACGAGGCGAATACGTTGAGCAGCCGCGGCTTGCCGCCCGCGGCGAAGTCCTTGAACGCCAGGCCGGGCTTGTCGGCCGTGGCGGCGGGCAGGTCGAACGCCGGGAGTGGCTTACCGACCATGGCGCTCGCGACTTCGCGATCGGCCGGGCGGAACAGGCCGAGCAGCACGAGGCCGACGAAGCCGAGGAACAGCACCAGCGGCAGCCAGATCGCCCAGCGGCGCGGTTTCGGTGCAGCGGAAGTCTCGGTCATCGGCCCTGCCTTTCGCGGCGATAGGCGATCTTGCCGCGCGCGACGTAGCGACGCAGGTCGCTGGCGACGCGTCCCAGCAGCGCGAGCAGGCCACCCAGGCCGATCATCAGGCCGCCGAACCAGATCATTGTCACGAAGGGCTTCCACCAGAGGCGGAGTTGCCAGCGACCGTCATCGGCCTCTTCGCCGAGCACGGCATAGAGCTGTCCGTTCCAGCGCGTCAGCAGCGCCGATTCGCTGGTCGGCTGCGGCGGCGACCAGAAGAAGCGGGCCTGCGGATGGGCCTTGGTCGGCGAACCACCGGCGTAGGAGGCGGTCAGATCGGCCTCGAGCGCCGTCCAGTTCGGGCCGGCGACGGGGCGGATGCCCTCGAGCTTGACGTGCCAAGGACCGACGGCGGTGGTCTCGCCGATCCGCGCGGCCACCAGCTTCTCGACCGAGAACGCGCTCTCGCTGGCCATGCCGAACAGCGCGACCGCGACGCCCAGGTGCGCGACGACCATGCCCCAGGTGGCCAGCGGCGTGCGGCGCAGGCTGCGTCCGCGCAGCGGCAGCAGGCTGGCGACGGCGAGCCCGCCCGCAAGCGCCAGGCCGATGAAGGGCAGCAGGCCGACTCCGCCCCAGGCTGCCACGCCAATCGCCGCCAGGACGATCAGGCCAGCCGGGATCGCGAGAGCCTTGCGCACGCGCGTGAAGCCGTCGCGGCGCCAGCGCAGCAGCGGCCCCACCGCCATGACCAGCAGCATCGGCACGACGAACAGCGCGCTCATCGGATTGAAGTAGGGCGGCCCGACCGAGACCTTGGCGCCCATCGCCTCGGCCACGAGCGGATAGAGCGTCCCGAACAGGACGATACCGAGCACGGCCGAGAGCATGACGTTGTTGAACACCAGCGCGCCCTCGCGGCTGACCGGAGCGAAGCGCTCGCCTTCGGTCACCGAGGCCGCGCGCACGGCGAACAGGGTCAGCGCGCCGCCGATGTAGATCGCGAGCAGCACGAGGATGAACGAGCCGCGCTCGGGATCGACCGCGAAAGCGTGAACCGAGGTCAGGATGCCCGAGCGCACGAGGAAGGTGCCGACCATCGACATCGAGAAGGCGACCACGCCAAGCATGATCGTCCAGGCTCGCAGCGCGTTGCGCGCGGCGAGCACCGAGCACGAATGCAGCAGTGCCGTCGCCGCGAGCCAGGGCATCAGCGATGCGTTCTCGACCGGGTCCCAGAACCACCAGCCGCCCCAGCCGAGCTCGTAATAGGCCCAGTAGGAGCCGGCGGTGATGCCAAGCGTCAGGAATATCCAGGCGCCGAGCACCCAGGGGCGCATGGCCCGCGCGAAGGCCGGTCCGACCTCGCGCGTGATCAGCGCGCCGATCGCGAAGCTGAAGGCGATCGAGAGCCCGACATAACCGACGTAGAGCGTCGGCGGATGGAAGGCGAGGCCCATGTCCTGGAGCAGCGGGTTGAGCCCCTGCCCTTCGGCCGGAACCGGGCTGATCCGCTCGAACGGATTCGAGGACAGCAGCAGGAAGGCGTAGAAGCCCAGGCTGACGAAGGCCTGGCCCGCGAGGGTCGCCAGCATCGTCGGCTCGGGCAAGCGCCGCTCGACCAGGGCGACGAAGCTGCCGGCCAGGCCCATCACGGTTACCCAGAGCAGCATCGAGCCCTCGTGGTTGCCCCAGGTTCCGGCGAACTTGTAGATCAGCGGCTTGGCCGAGTGCGAGTTCATCGCCACGAGCTTCACCGAGAGGTCGGTCTGGCAGAACAGCACGATCAGCGCGACGAAGGCGATCAGCGCCAGCAGGCCCTGTACCACCGCGACCGGGCGCACGATTGCGCCCAGCGCCACGCCACGAGCGGTCAGGCCCAGTGCACCGGCGAGCAGTTGCAGGCCTGCGAGGGCGGCCGCTAGCCACAGCGCGGCAAGGCCGAATTCGGCGATCATTGCGTTTCGGCCACCACTTGCTTGGCTTGCGCCTCGGTCATCTCTTTCATCTCGCGCGGGACGTATTTCTCGTCATGCTTGGCGAGGAGATTGTCGGCGACGAAAGTCCCGTCGGCCGCGAGCTTGCCCTCGGCCACCACACCCGATCCCTCGACGAACAGCGAGGGCACGATACCCTTGAACTTCACGGGCACACGCGCCTTGCCGTCGTGGACGACGAAGGCGATCGTCACGCCATCGGGTTCGGTCTTGAGCGAGCCCTTCTCGACCATGCCGCCCAGGCGCACGCCGCGATCGGGATCGGGCCGCGCGGCCAGGATGTCGCTCGGTACGTAGAAATAGCTCGCTTGGCTGCGCAGCCCCCAGATCGCCAGCAGCGCCGCGCCGATCAGCGCGACGAGCGCGATGGCGACGAGCACGAGACGCTGGTGCTTGGCCTTGATGCCGGCCGCTCCTTTGGACGCAGCAGGGTTAGTCATCGCTCGCGGCTCCGCTCGCGCCGGCGTTCGGCCGCACGCATCGATATCAGGCTCCAGCCGATCATCAGCGCGGTTCCGCCCACACCAATGGCATAGGCGGCCCAGATGAAGGTCCAGGGATCGAGAGCTTCGCGCATCAGGCCGCGGCTCCGGCCTTGCGGCGCAGACGCGCCTCGGCCTGGATGTCGGCAAGGATCGCGCGCATCCGCGCGAGCACGACGCCGCCGAAAATCAAAGAGAAGCCGACCGTCGCAATCAACAGCGGCACGAGGAAGTCCACGGCCATGGCGGACTTGCCCACCGAAATGCTCGGCGGCTGGTGCAGGCTATTCCACCACAGCACCGAATAATGGATGATCGGAATGTTCACCGCGCCGATCAGGCCGAACACCGCCGGCACGCGCGAGCCGCCCTGCCCCGCTCCGCTGGCCGCCTGGGCCAGGGCGGCATAGCCGAAATAGAGGAACAGCAGGACCAGCATCGAGGTCAGCCGACCGTCCCAGACCCACCAGGTCCCCCAGGCCGGTCGGCCCCAGAGCGAGCCGGTGACGAGGCACACGGCGGTGAACACCGCGCCCGGCACCGCGACGGCACGCGCAGCGATGCCCGCCAGTGGGTGGCGCCAGACCAGTTCGGTCAGGCTGGCCACGGCGATCGCGGTCCAGCCGCCCATGCCGAGCCAGGCCGACGGCACATGGATATAGAGAATGCGCACGGTCTCGCCCTGCAGGCCTTCGGCCGGGGCGAAGAACAGCCCCCAGGCCAGCGAAGCGGCGGCCAGGACCACGCCCGAAACCATCAGCAACGGCATCAGCCAGCGCGCGATACGCAGGAAACGGGCAGGATTGGCGAAGCCGTGCATGATCGCGGCGCTTTTGGCAGCGCCCGCCGCCGCGGGCAAGGGGCAAGGCGTGCTTACGCACCGCCGAAATGCCCGTGCAGAAAGGAGAGAATGGGGCGATCGATGGGGTTCGAACCCACGACCTCCGGTACCACAAACCGGCGCTCTAACCAACTGAGCTACGATCGCCACAAATCGCGCACGAGGCGCTGTCACCACCGGGCTCGACCGAGCCATCGGGGTGGGAGCGCGCATTTGCACAAGCGCTGCGAATTGGGAAGCGAAAATTGCGCTGCTCGTGCCTTGGCCCGATTTTCTTCCCCCGCGTCGCCGCTTATGAGGGGCTCCTATGACCGGACCGGGCGAATCATCGGCAGAGCACCTGCTCTCGTTTCCCAACATGCAGCGCGTGCCCTCGCCGCGGCTCGAGCTCTACCAGTACCGCAATTTCCTCGACGCCGCGTCGTGCGACGCGCTGGTCGCGCGGATCGAGGCCCAGCATCGCCCCTCGACCATCGCCGACGACAACGGCGACGAACTGTTCCGCACGAGTTCGACCTGCGATCTCGACGCGTCCGATCCGATCGTCGCAGGGCTGGACCGGCTGCTCGGGCACATATCGGGGATTCATCCCGCTCATGGCGAACCGCTGCAGGGCCAGCGCTATGACGTCGGCCAGGAATTCAAGCCGCATACCGACTATTTCGAGCCCAATGGCACCGACTACCAGATCCACTGCGCGGTCGCAGGCCAGCGCACCTGGACCTACATGATCTATCTGAACGACGTCGAGGCCGGCGGCGCGACGCGGTTCAAATGGCTAGACAAGACCGTCCAGCCCGAGCGCGGCAAGCTGCTGATCTGGAACAACCGCCGCCCCGACGGCATGGTCAATCCCGCCAGCCTCCACCACGGCATGAAGGTTCGCGCCGGCCGCAAGTACGTGATCACGCGCTGGTACCGCGAACGCCCCTGGGGCTGAGGCCCGACTGACAGCCCGGTGCAAACCTGCCCGTCGCCCCTGCGAAGGCAGGGGCCTAACCAAGTTCACGTTCTGATACCGAGGGTGCCAGGCGGCGCGGTCAGTTAGCCCCCTGCCTTCGCAGGAGCGACGAAGATTGGCGAACCGGCATCGCGTAACCGCATCCAGGATGCTCCGACGGAACACGCAAAAGACCGGGCGGAATGTCGCGGCGATCGGAAAGCGCCACTCCGCCCGGTCTCTGCACAACGCGCTTTCGCCACGCTGCGTGCCCCAGCCCTGCGATGCGGCATCGCCGGGCCTGTCTACGGTTTGACCGATTCCCGCGATGCGAGCTGTGATTCAGGGCACAGGCAGCTTGTGAGTTTTCGCACATCGCCTGTTCGCCAACGCTAAAGGCCAAACGCAAAAGGGCGGCCCCGCGGGACCGCCCTCTTTCGTGATACCGGCGATGAGACCGAATCAGTCCTTCTTGAGCGTGAGCCCACCGAAGCGCTTCTTGAACTGAGCCACGCGGCCGCCGTCCTGAAGCTGCGCCTTGCCGCCGGTCCAGGCCGGGTGCGAGGTCGGATCGATTTCGAGAGCCAGCGTGTCGCCTTCGTTGCCCCAGGTCGAGCGCGTCTCGAACACGGTGCCGTCGGTCATCTGGACCTTGATCATGTGATAGTCGGGGTGGATTCCGCTCTTCATCGCATTCACTTTCGTTGCGGCCGGTTCCGACCGGCCTGAATGGAAGGCGCGCGCATAGCGGCGCTTCGCCTGTTTGTCCAGCCTGACGGCTGGGTTGCGGCACCGGCCCGCTCCCCCACCCGGCCACCCATAGGGTACTATCGTAGAGTGGTCGGGTGGGGGAGCGGGCCGGTGCCGCAAGGCGGGGACGGATGTCCCCGCCGCACTGATCAAGCCGGCGGGTCCGCCACCATCGCGGTGAACTGGACTTCGCAGGTGACCTTGCCGTCGACCGAGGCCTTGCCCCAGAACTTGCAGACCCGCGCGCGCTTCTGGACGAAGCCGACGTTGAGCTCGAGCAGGCAGCCCGGTTCCACGGGAGCGCGGAACTTCGCTTCCTCGATCGCCATGAAGTAGACGAGCTTGCCCGAACCCGCGAGTTCGAGCGTCTCGATCGCCAGAATCGCCGCGGCCTGAGCCAGCGCCTCGATCTGGAGGACGCCGGGCATGATCGGGCGGCCGGGGAAATGGCCCTGGAAGAACTGCTCGTTGAAGCTGACCGCCTTGACCGCGCGAATCTCCTCGCCGATCTCGAGGGTGAGGACCTTGTCGACGAGCAGCAGCGGGTAGCGATGCGGCAGCGCGTTCAGGATCTTCACGATGTCGTAAGCAGGCGCCTCTGCAGCCTTGGTTTCCTCAGCCATTCCCCGGTTCCCGACCTCAGCGGCCCGAGGGCTGCGTCGTGGTCGTCGCCGGTGCAGCCGGCGCCTGGCCCTGTGCGGCCTGCTGCTGCGCGCGCTGCTCGCGCACTTCGCGCGGTTCCCAGCCCGCGGGCGGGACCAGCGTGGCCGACGGGATCAGCGTGTTCAGCTCGTTCACGATGTCCTGGCTGATGTTGTAGCCGTTGTTGTTGAAGGCGGTCACGGCTTGCGGCGAGAGCAGCAGCGAGATCTTCTTCTTGGCCATGGCGGCCTTCACCGCGGCGTCGAGCTTGTCGGCGATCTGTTCCTGGACATAGGCTTCCGACATTCCGACCGGCTGCAGGATCTGGCGCAGTTCCTGCTCGCCCGCCTGCTGGATCTGCTGGATCTGCTGGGCCTGGGTCTGCAGCGCGGCCTGGTTCGGCGTGGGCGCAGCGCGGTCCTTGTTGAACTTCTCGACCAGCGGCGTGACCTGCGCGACGATCGCCTTGCGGCGGGCCTCGGCCTGGTCGAGCTGCGGCTTGTAGGTGGTCGGACGCTGGCTCTGCGCGGTCTTGTAGGCGTGCGAGTTGGCGACGACGCCATCGAGGTCGGCGACGGCCAGACCCGGCACGAGCGGACCGGCAGCGGCCTGCGCCTGGGCGATGGCGGGGGTGGCAGCGGCGAGCATCAGACCGGCCGCAGCGACGGACTTGAGAATGGTCTTCATCAGAATTGAGTTCCCACGTTGAAAGTGAAAGTCTTGGGATCGTCGCCTTCCTGCTTCAGGATGACCTTCGAGAAGTCGATGCGGAAGGGGCCGAAGGGTGAATTCCAGTTGACGCCGATGCCGATGGCCAAACGCGGCTTCCAGGTGTTGCCGAGGAAGAACTCGCGGTAGGCGGGGATCGTGCTGCCTGCCGCGGTCACGCCGTCGCCCGAGGCGACGCACGACGGATCGCTGGCCGGCGCGCCGTTGGCGCTCGAAACGAGCGTGGCCGCGCCGTTGCAGATTACCGTGTACTGCGGAATGCCATTGGCGTCGCGGCTCGGGATGAACTGATCGGACTTGAAATCGTCGGTCAGCGGGCGACGCACGCCCCAGACCGCGCCGACGTCGGCGAAGATCGACGGGCGCAGGCCCAGTTCGCGCGCGCCCGAACCCAGCGGGATCTCGAGTTCGGCACGAGCCTGATAGTAATACTTGCCGCCCAGCGCGTCATCGGTCCAATCGTTGCGATCGGCCGAGAACTCACCGTCCTCGTTCACGCCGTTGCCATTGGCGTCGTTGTAGAACTTGCGGATGACGCGCGGACCGATGCCGCGGATGTCGAAGCCGCGCATCTGCGGCTCGCCGAGGTAGAAGCGGTCGGTCAGGCGAACGTCGTCGATACCCAGCGCCGCATTGCCGCTGTTGTCGAGCGACTTGATCACGCCGCCCTCGCCCGAGATCGAGAAGATGAAGCCACCGCCGACCGGCCAGTAACGTGCGGCATTGGCACGCAGGCGCGCATACTTCACCGAGCCACCGAGGCCGGCAAAGTCGGTGCTGACCGTGGCGAGCAGGCCACGCGAAGGACGCACGCGGTTGTCGAGCGTGTCGTAGATCAGCGAGAGACCGACGATCGAGCTCGTGCGCTTGCCGATGGCCTCGCAGAGGTAGCGGCCGGCGAGCAGAGGATCGCAGCGGAAATTGCCCGCGCTGACGCGGTCGGTGTAGAACTGGTTCCGATCGAGCGAAATGTCGTCGTAGTTCAGCGTATAGCTGCCCACCGCGGTCAGGTACTCGGTCAGCGGCACGCCCGCACGGAACTGGATACCCGTGGTCGCCTGCTCGTAGGTCGTGCGGCGGTCCGAGTTCGCAAAGTTGAAGCTGTTGTAGTCGCGGCGGTAGATCGAGACCGAGGCCGAGACGTTCTTGTCGAACACGTAAGGCTCGGTGAAGCTCGTCTCGATCGACTTCGAATAGCGCGAGTACGAACCCGAGAGGCCGATCGTCTGGCCGCGGCCGCGGAAATTGCGCTGCTGGACCGAAGCCTGGAAGATGAAGCTCTCGATCGACGAGAAGCCCGCCGAGAGCTGGAGCTCGCCGGTCGGCTTTTCCTCGACATTGGCTTCGAGGATGATGCGGTCGGGCGCCGAGCCCGGCTTCTGCTCGACCTCGAACTTCTCCTGGAAGTAGCCGAGCGACTTGATGCGGTTGGTCGAACGCTTGACCTGCAGCGAATTGAACGCGTCACCCTCGGCGATGCGGAACTCGCGGCGCACGACCTTGTCCTGGGTCAAGGTGTTGCCGTTGACGTCGATCTTCTCGACGTAGACGCGCGGCGCTTCCTGGATCTGGAAGGTGACGCCCATGGTCAGATCGTCTTTGCTGCGATCGTAGTCGGGGCGGACGTCGGCGAAGGCATAGCCGAAGGCGCCGGCGGTCTCGTTCAGCTTCTCGATGGTGTCTTCCACCATCTTGGCGTTGTACCAGTCGCCCTTCTTCATCGGCAGCTGCTTGGCCAAGGTCTCGCCGTCGAAGTCGCGCAGCTGGCTGTCGACCTTGACGTCGCCGAACTTGTAGCGCTCGCCTTCCTCCACCACGTAGGTGATGATGAAGTCCTTCTTGTCCGGCGTAAGCTCGGCCACGCCCGACACCACGCGGAAATCGGCATAGCCCTCGGTCAGGTAGAACTGGCGCAGCTTCTGCTGGTCGAAGGCCATGCGATCGGGATCGTAGCTGGTGCCCGAGCTGAACAGGCGGGTGAAGCGCGCCTGCTTGGTCACCATCTCGCCGCGCAGATCGCCGTCGGAGAACTTCTCGTTGCCGATGATGTTGATCTGGCGGACCTTCGACTTCGGCCCCTCGGTGATCTCGAAGACGATGTCGACGCGGTTCTGCTCGAGGCTGACCATCTTCGGCTCGACCGTGGCGGCGAAGCGGCCCTGGCGCTTGTAGAGCTCGATGATGCGGGCGACGTCGGCGCGGACCTTGGAACGCGTGAAGATCTGGCGCGGCGAGACCTTGATCTCGGGCAGGATCTTCTCGTCCTTGATGCGCTTGTTGCCCTCGAGGATGATCCGGTTGACGACCGGGTTTTCCTTGACCTGGATGACGACGTTGCCGTTGTCGTTGCGCACCTGGGCATCGGCGAACAGCTCGGTCGCGAAGAGGTCCTTCAGCGCCTGGTCGGCCGCGGTCTGGGTATAGGGCTGGCCGACGCGCAGCTTGACGTAGGACAGGATCGTATCGGGCTCGAGACGCTGCGAACCGACCACGGTCAGCGTGGTGATCGGCATCGCGGCCTCACCCGGAGCCGGCGGCGTGATCGCCGGAACAGCCTTGGCGGGCGCAGGCGTCGCAGCGCGCGCCGGGCTGCGTGCCGGCGCACTCGTCGCCTGGGCGTAGACGGGCTGCCCCGCCAGGATCGTGGTTCCCAGAAGCGCCGCCGCCAAACCGGACGCGCGGCGATAATCAAGGCTGCGAACCATCGTCATTCCCATCATCGACACGCTAAATCCCGTCACAGTTCGGCAATAGTCCGAAACATTGCGGCAAAAGGCAGTCCTCCCACCCGACCGCGCTACCGCTCCCGCAGGCAGTCGCAGCCCTCTGCCCGATGGCGCCCGGCCAATCAAGCAGTCAGTCGGTATCGAGGGCTGTCAGTTGCAAGTTCTCCACCGGCCTGACCGGGTTAGCCACCGAAAAGCGGCAGTCCGGCCAGATCGTTGATCGTAACGAACAGCATGAGGGCCAGCACCAATGCCATGCCCGTGCGGAACGCCCATTCCTGACTGCGGAGACCCAACGGCTTACGACGCACCGCTTCGGCCGCGTAGAAAGCCAGGTGCCCGCCGTCGAGAGCAGGAATTGGCAGCAGGTTGATGAATGCCAAATTAATTGAGATCAGCGCGACGAAACTGACGAATTTCTGCCAGCCGAGGCTCAATTGCTCGCCCGAATACTTGGCGATCTTAATAGGTCCGCCGAGTTCCTCGACCGAGCGATCGCCCGAGAAGATCTGGCCGATACCGGTCACCGTCATGCGGATGATGCCCGCGGTCTGATCGACGGCGAGCGTCACCGCCTCGCCCGGCCCGACAGGCACGATGCGCCCGCGTCCGGCGCCTATGCCGATCCGGCCGATGCGCGCCTCGTTGCCGAACCGGTCACGCTCGATCCGCTCCTCAACCGGCACGGCCAGGGTGATCTGCTCGCCGCCGCGCTTGGCCACGAGTGTCACCGTCTTGCCCGGATAGGGCACGACGTGTTCGGGAATGTCGGTGAAGCTATCGATGGCATTGCCGTCGATCGAGACGATGCGGTCCCCGAGCCTGAGCCCGGCCGCCTGGGCGGTCGAATTGGGGGCGAACAAGCCGACTTCGGGGGTCGCCACGATCTTGCCATAGGCCAGGTTGAACGCGGCGAAGATCAGCACGGCGAAGACCAGGTTGGTCACCGGCCCGGCCGCGACGATCAGCGCGCGCTGCCACAGCGCCTTCGACTGGAACAGCTGCTCGCGCTCGGCCGGGGTCAGTCCGTCGGCGGCATTGGCATCGGGCATCGAGGCCGCGTTCATGTCGCCGGCGAACTGGACATAGCCGCCCAGCGGCAGCGCCGAGAGCTTCCAGCGCGTACCGCGCCGGTCGGTCCAACCCGCAATCTCCTTACCAAAGCCGATCGAGAAGGCCTCGGCCTTCACCCCGAAGAAGCGGCCGACCAGATAGTGGCCAAGCTCGTGGATCAGCACGAGCGGCCCCAACACCAGGACGAAGGCCAGCAGGGTCAGCAGCAGCGAAGGGGAATGGCTCAAGTCAGGCAGGCTCCATCAGCGCTTTTGCGCGGTCGCGCGCCTCGGCGTCCACCGCGATGACGTCGGCGAGACAGGCGGGCGCAGGCGGGGCATAGCACGAAAGCACGTCCTCGACATGTGCGGCGATGCGGGTGAACCCGATCTGACCGGCCAGGAAGGCGGCGACGGCGATTTCGTTGGCGGCGTTGAGCACGGCCGGGATCGCGCCGCCCGCCTCTGCCGCCTGCCGCGCGAGCCGCGTCGCGGGGAAGCGAACCTCGTCGGGCGCGCGGAAGCTGAGTTCGCCGATCGCGGCGAGATCGAGCGGCGCCAGCGGCGTGTCGATCCGCTCCGGCCAGGCCAGCACCGAGGCGATCGGCACGCGCATGTCCGAAGGGCCGAGCTGCGCCAGGGTCGAACCGTCGCGGTACTCGACCATCGAGTGCACCACCGACTGCGGATGAACGATGATCCGCAGCCTATCGAGCCCGACCGGGAACAGATGGTGCGCCTCGATCAGTTCGAGGCCCTTGTTGAACATCGTCGCGCTGTCGACGCTGATCTTGGCGCCCATGTCCCAGTTCGGATGCTTGACCGCCTGAGCCGGCGTCGCGCCGACGAGTTGTTCGAGCGACCAGTCGCGGAACGGACCACCGCTGGCGGTCAAGGTGATCGAGCGGACGTGCGCGGGATCGTTGCCGGCCAGGCACTGGAAGATCGCGTTGTGCTCGGAATCGACGGGCAGCAGGGTCGCGCCATGGCGTGCCACGGCCGAGGTCATGACCTCGCCGGCCGAGACCAGCGCCTCCTTGTTGGCAAGACCGACCGTATTACCCTGCTCGATCGCGGCCATCGTCGGCGCGAGGCCGGCGCAGCCGACGATCGCCGCGATCGTGATGTCGGCAGGCCGCCCCGCGGCCTCGACCAGCGCAGCAGGTCCACCCGCGGCCTCGATGCCCGTGCCGGCCAGCGCCTCGCGCAGATCGGACAGGCAGGCGGCATCGGCGGTCACGGCGATCTCGGCGCCGAATTCGCGCGCGAGCCGGGCCAGTTCGGCGACGTTGCCGTTGGCGGTGAGCGCGACGACCTTCCAGTCGAACGGCGCGCGGCGGACCAGGTCGAGCGTCGAAGCGCCGATCGAGCCCGTCGCGCCGAGGATCGAGATTCTGCGCATCGTCACATCATACCCAAGGCGTGGAGAATTCCCGCCAGGAAAAGCACCGCGAGCAGGCCGTCGACCCGATCGAACAGGCCGCCATGCCCCGGGATCAGCCCGCTCGAATCCTTCACGCCCGCCCGGCGCTTCATCCAGCTTTCGAAGAAGTCGCCGGCCTGGGCGACGGCGGCGATGATCGGCCCGGCGGTGAGCGCGGCGATCGGCGTGGCACCGAACCGCTGGAAATAGACCGCGAGCAGCGCCGTCGCACCCAGCATGCCACCGGCAAGCCCGGCCCAGGTCTTGGACGGGCTGATCTTCGGCGCGATCTTGGGGCCGCCGATCGTGCGGCCGGCGAAATAGGCCCCGACGTCGACGGCAATCACCGTCGCCACGATCGCCAGGGTCCCCACCAGCCCGTCGGGTTCGAGCCCGCGGACATATTCGAGCATCCGCGCGGCGACGGTGATGTAGACGATGCCGACGAGGATCCAGATCACCCGCGGCGCGACCTTGTCGGACAGCCCCAGGGTCAACCGCGACCATTCCCACATCACGCCGGCGGCGATCGCCAGGACGAACACCGACCAGACCGTGCCGCCCAGCCACAGCGCCGTACCCGCGACTAGGACCATGACCACGGCCGAGGCCGCCCGCACGCCGAGGTCGGAGGCGCCTTTGGCCTTGCGGTCAGCGCCCTCCATAGCGGCGCTCCCGATCGGCGAAGGCGGCCAGCGCCTCTTCGAGATGCGCAGGCGTGAAATCGGGCCAGAGCACGTCGGTGAACCACATCTCGGCATAGGCCGCCTGCCACAGCAGGAAATTCGACAGCCGGATCTCGCCCGAAGTGCGGATCAGCAGGTCGAGTGGTGGCAGATCGGCGGTGTCGAGCTCGGCGGCGATCGTCTCGGGCGTGATCTCGCCCTTGGCTGCCGCAGCACGCGCGGCGCGGGCGATCTCGTCCTGCGCGCCATAGTTGAGCGCGACCGCCAGGGTCGAGCCGGTATTGGCCGCGGTGCGCGCGATCGCACCTTCGATCAGTTCGACCACATCAGCCGGCAAGGCCTTGTAATCGCCGATGATCTTGAGACGCACGTTGTCTGCGGCGAATTCCTCGAGGTCGCTGAGGATGAAGCGCTTGAGCAGCCCCATCAGCGCCGAAATCTCGTCCTCGGGACGCCGCCAGTTCTCGGTCGAGAAGGCATAGAGCGTCAGCGCCTCGAGCCCCATGGCACCCGCGGCGCGGACCAGCTTGCGCACGGCCTCGACCCCGCGCTGGTGCCCGACCACGCGCGGCAGGTGGCGCTTCTTCGCCCACCGGCCGTTGCCGTCCATGATAATCGCGACGTGGCGGGCCCTACTCATGGCCTTACCCATGCCCTCCCCCGATCTGTGCCGAACCTGGCCTCACTGGGAGAGGATTTCTTTTTCCTTCTGCGCCGCTACCTCGTCGAGCGCCTTGATCTGCTCGTCGGTCAGCTTCTGCACCTCGGTCTCACCGCGCTTGCGCTCGTCTTCCGAGATTTCCTTCTTGTTTTCGTCGGCCTTGAGTGCGTCCATGCCGTCGCGGCGGACGTTGCGAATGGCAACACGAGCCTTTTCAGCATATTGGTGCGCAAGCTTGGCAAGTTCCTTGCGACGCTCTTCGGTCAGATCGGGGATCGGCAAACGGATGTTGTTGCCGTCGTTGATCGGGTTCAGGCCGAGCCCGGCCGAGCGGATCGCCTTCTCCACCGGGGTCACGTTCGACTTGTCCCAGACCTGCACCGACAGCAGCCGCGGCTCGGGCGCGGAGACGGTCGCGACCTGGTTGAGCGGCATCATCGCGCCATAGACCTCGACCGTGATCGGATCGAGCAGCGCGGTGTTGGCACGGCCCGTGCGCAGACCGGAAAGGTCGCTGCGCAGCGATTCCACGGCGCCCTTCATGCGGCGTTCGAGATCCGCCTTGTCGTACTTGGCCATGTTCAGGCTCCCTTCTGCACGATCGTCTGCACGCCCTCACCGGCGAGAACGCGGGCGAGGTTGCCCTTCTCGCGGATCGAGAACACGACGATCGGAATGTTGTTGTCGCGGCACAGCGCCACGGCCGAGGCGTCCATGACCTTCAGGTTATCCGCCAGGACCGTATCGTAATCGACGGAATCATAACGCTTCGCGTCGGGGTTCGTCTTGGGATCGGCATCGTAGACACCATCGACGCTGGTGCCCTTGAGCAGCGCGTCGCAGCGCATCTCGGCGGCGCGCAGCGCAGCCCCGCTGTCGGTGGTGAAGTAAGGCGCGCCGACACCCGCGGCGAAGATCACCACGCGGCCCTTTTCGAGGTGACGCTCAGCGCGGCGGCGGATCACCGGCTCGCAGACCGCGTCCATCTGCACGGCCGACTGCACGCGCGTCTGCACGCCGAGCTGTTCGAGCGCATTCTGCATAGCCAGAGCGTTCATCACCGTCGCCAGCATGCCCATGTAGTCGGCCTGGGCGCGGTCCATGCCCTTGGCCGCACCGGCCATGCCGCGGAAGATGTTGCCACCACCGATGACGAGGCAGATCTCGAGCCCGGTATCCTTGGCCGCCTTCACTTCCTTGGCCAGTTCGGCGACGAAATCGGAATCGATGCCGAACTGCTGGTTCCCCATCAGCACCTCGCCGGAGAGCTTGAGCAGGATGCGTTTGTAGCTGGGCGAACTCATGGGTGCGAAAGCGTCCGTTTGGCGGGAAGGCGGCCCTTATAGCCCTAAGCGGGAGGCTGCCAAGTGCGCGCTGGGCGTAAAAAATCCTCCCTGGCGCAGCGCGAGGGAGGCGACGGACCCCGCAGGGCCCGATGGCCCCTCCCCGTCCCGCCGCAGCGGAACGGAGAGGGTGCGCGATCAGTTCAGACCGGCCGCGGCGGCAACTTCTGCCGCGAAGTCGCTGACTTCCTTCTCGATGCCTTCACCGAGCTGGAAGCGGACATAGTCCTTGAGCACGATCTTGGTGCCAGCGGCCTTGCCGGCCTGCTCGACGACCTGGGCGATCGGGGTCTTGTTGTCGATGACGAACAGCTGCGAGAGCAGCGCGTTGTCCTTGGCGTACTTGGCCACGGCGCCGTCGACCATCTTGGCCTGGACCTCGGCGGGCTTGCCGCTTTCGGCCGCCTTCTCGGCCGCGATCTTGCGCTCGCGGGCCAGGGTGTCGGCGTCGAGATCCTCGGCGTTCAGCGCCAGCGGGAACGCCGCGGCGATGTGCATGGCGATCTGCTTGCCCAGCGGCTCGAGCACGTCGGCACCGGCCTCCGATTCGAGCGCGACGAGCACGCCGATCTTGCCGAGGTTCGGCGCAGCGGCGTTGTGCATGTAGGGCACGACGATGCCCTGCGACACGGCGACCTGCTTGATGCGGCGAACCTGCTGGTTCTCACCGATCGTCGCGACGTTGTTGGTCAGCGTGTCGGCGACCGTGCCGCCGTCGGGATAGGCGGCAGCCTTCAGGGCTTCGACGTCCGACGTGCCGGTCTCGAGCGCGACCTGCGTGGTCTTGCGCACGAAGTCCTGGAACTGCTCGTTCTTGGCGACGAAGTCGGTTTCCGAGTTCACCTCGACGGCAACGCCCTTGGTGCCGGCAACGGCGACGCCGACCAGGCCCTCGGCCGCGGTGCGGCTGGACTTCTTGGCGACGGCGGCGAGGCCCTTGGCGCGCAGGCTGTCGACGGCGGCTTCCATGTCGCCGCCGGTCTCGTCGAGAGCCTTCTTGCAGTCCATCATGCCGGCGCCGGTGCGCTCGCGCAGGTTCTTCACGTCAGTGGCGGTGTAAGCCATTGCGGATTTCCTCTTGTAGAAATGCTTGTGATGCGCCCGGGCCCGTGGGCCCGGAGCGCGACAACTTCATGACAGCCGCGGCGAAGCGGCCATCATCATCAGGCCTCGGCGGTTTCCGCGATGGCGTCTTCGGCCAGCGGGTTGTCGAACGCGCCGATGTCGGCACCCGACGAAACGACGGCATCGCGGCCGCCCTTCTTGGCAGCCTGGCTCACCGCGTCGCAGTAGAGGCGGATGGCGCGGCTGGCGTCGTCGTTGGCCGGGATCGGGAAGGCGATGCCATCGGGCGAGACGTTCGAATCGAGGATCGCGACGACCGGGATACCCAGGACGTTGGCTTCCTTGATCGCCAGCTCTTCCTTGTTGGCGTCGATCACGAACATGACGTCGGGGATGCCGCCCATGTCGCGGATACCGCCAAGCGACAGCTCGAGCTTGTCACGCTCGCGCGTCAGCTGGAGGACTTCCTTCTTGGTCAGGCCCGCGGTGTCGCCCGAGAGCTGCTCTTCGAGCGCCTTGAAGCGCTTGATCGAGCCCGAGATGGTCTTCCAGTTGGTGAGCATGCCGCCCAGCCAGCGGTGGTTGACGAAGTGCTGGCCGGCCGCACGGGCGGCTTCGGCGATCGGCTGCTGCGCCTGGCGCTTGGTGCCGACGAAGAGCACCTTGCCGCCGGCGGCGACGGTCGACGAGATGAAGTCGAGCGCGCGCGCGAAGAGCGGCACGGTCTGCGACAGGTCGAGGATGTGCACACCGTTGCGGGCGCCGAAGATGTACGGCTTCATCCGCGGGTTCCAGCGGTGGGTCTGGTGGCCGAAGTGCGCGCCGGCCTCGATCAGTTGCTGCATCGTGACGGTAGGAGCCGCCATAGGATAATTCCTTTCCGGTTGGACCTCTGGGAAGCTGGAACCGTGCGGAAGGGCCCGCTGCGGCACCGGTATGTGATGCTTCCCATGTGGATTTCCGCCTGGCCCTGCCCCCGGAATGGGAACAGGCAACCTGCGGAAGCGGCGCCCTTAGTCCGATTTACCGCGCAAAGCCAGCCCCAATTTCGGGCAAAAAGCGCGCCGGACGCAGGAATTTGCGCGCGATCAAGGCCTTAACGCATCCTTTCCGCTTCTTAGTAGTTTTACCTAAGTAATTCCCGTGCTAGAGCTCAGACACAGGTTTCGAACAGGTTTTTCCACAGGTTAGGGCACAGCACGGGGGCAAATCGGGGGCAGGCAAAGGAGCAGGTCCATGTCCGTGTTGTTCGATTTCATGTTCGCGGCTCTTGGGGCGCTGGCCGTTGGCGCGATCGCCATGAGCTTCCGCGGCGCGCTCGCCCCTCTGGCGGATCTTCGGGCGGCGCTGCGTCAGCCCGTCCCCACCGAAGAGGTCCGCTTGACCCTGCGCGAGCATCGCGTGCTGGCTCGCATCCCACGCAGCCCGCTGCGCCATCACCGCGGCCCCAAGCCCGTTACCCACCGCCTCGGCGGACTCTCGCCGCGTCGCGCTGCCGCCTGAAGACGGCGACTTACCGTCGGCGCAGTACCGATAGGCTGCGCAATCAAGTCATTGAATTTTCGGGATAGACCTCAGGCCACCGCGACAAAAGCGCAAGACAACGCAAAATCCGCTTGACCGTCAGAACAAAACGAGAACATATTTGTCTCATCAGGAACATAACCGGTTCTGCTCCGGTTATCCCCACGATATTCCACTTCCGCAACCGCGGAGTGCCGAGGCGAAGGGTTTTCGAGATGCTTGCAATTCTCCTGACGACGCTGTTCACCGCCTCGGCCCTCCTGGCCGCCGGTACGATCGCCGGCACCTGGCGCCGTTACGGCCACGGCGCGCTCGCCCTGCGTCGTGAAGTCAAAGCTTTCAGCGAATGGCGCGAAGTTCGCGTGACCATCGACGAGATCAAGGTGCGCAGCACGGCCACCGTGCTTCGCCCGCAGTTCACAGCGGCGCGGGCGAATCCTTCGCGTTCCGCTCTCCCCGCTGCCGCTTGATCCGCAGGTAGTTGAACAGACCGATCGGAATGAGCAGCAGATAGGCTGCGCAGATCACCACCAGAGTGAGCCAGGGCTCGGTGACCAGCGCGGCAACCACGAGGCCCGCCAGCGCGATCATCTCGAGCCGGATGTTACGGCGCGGCCGCAGCTTGCCCCAGGATAGGGTCGGTACGCTCGAGATCATCAGGAAGGCGATCAGTGCCAGCCAGATACCGACCAGGATCGGCGAGGCGAATATCTCGGAATGGCCCGTTGCCAGCCACAGGTACATCGGCAGAAAGGCCAGCCCCGCCCCGACCGGCGCGGGCACGCCGGTGAGGAAACCCGCCGACTTGTGCGGCTGGTTTTCCGAATCGATGCGCGCATTGAACCGCGCAAGGCGCAGCACGCAGCAGATCGCGAAAGCCAGCGCGGCGAACCAGCCGACGCTGGGCAGCGACTGCAGGGTCCACAGATAGATGATCAGCGCCGGCGCCACGCCGAACGAGATCGAATCGGCAAGGCTGTCGAGCTCGGCGCCGAAGCGCGACTGCGCGTTGAGCAGCCGCGCGGCGCGGCCGTCGATGCCGTCGAGCACGCCGGCGAGGATGACCAGTTGTACCGCCTGCTCGAAATCGCGCGCGATGGCGAAACGGATGCCGGTGAGCCCGACGCAGAGCGCCGCCGCGGTGATCGCGTTCGGCACCATGGCCCGCAAGGTCAGCCCGCCGCGCAGACGGCGCGATCCGGGCTGGCGCGGGTCGGGTTCTGTCACTGCATGACCCCCTCGACCGTCCCGGCCTGGCCGATCTCGGCGAGGATGGTCTCGCCCGCAACGATCTTCTGGCCGAGCAGCACACGCGAATCGGTGCCTTCGGGCAGGTAGACGTCGACCCGGCTGCCGAAGCGGATCAGGCCGACCCTCTGGCCGGCCGCGAGCATGTCGCCCGGCTTGACGAAGGGCACGATACGACGCGCGACGAGGCCGGCGATCTGGGTGAAGCCGATCGCGGTACCGTCCCCGCGCTCGATCAGAATGTGCTGGCGCTCGTTCTCCTCGCTGGCCTTGTCGAGATCGGCGTTGAGGAAGCGGCCGGGAATGTAGATCACGCGGCGCACGGTCCCGCCGATCGGGGCGCGATTGATGTGGACGTCGAACACCGACATGAAGATCGAGATGCGCGTGACCGGCGCCTCGCCGAGCCGCGCGGCGGCCGAGCCGTCGTCGATCGTCAGCTCGCGCGGCGGCGGCACCTTCTGGATCAAGGTCACCAGACCGTCGGCCGGCGCGACGATGTAGCGATCGCCCTGCGGCGTGACGCGTTGCGGATCGCGGAAGAAGGCGCAGATACAGAACACCAGCAGGCCCATCGGCCAGGCGATGGTCTCCCATGCGAGGAACGCGAACAGTGCGCAGAGCACGGCCGCGATCGCCGCGAACTTGCGTGCTTCGGGATGGATTGCGGGCCAGCGCCAGCTGGCTTCACCGCGGCCCTGATTGTCGAGAATTTCACCTGCCATGGCGGGGGTTATTAGGTAGTGCCCGCGCGATTGCCAAGCGCGGCCCGTGACTTGGCACGGGAGAAGCCTCCTCGGATCCCTCCGCCCGCCGCCAATACGGACCGTAAACCACCGCCAATATGCCGCCTGGTGGACACAAAACCGTCGTTCGCGCGTTATACTCCTGCCGCGCACCCCACATATAACCGGCGCGGCACGACCCCGAGGGAAGAACAGCCCCTCGTCCCTTTAGCCCCGCCCGATCGAGCGGGGCTTCTTTTGGGACCGCGAGCCTTCGCCGCGCCGTCCAGGTCAGCCGATCCGCGACAGAATCAGGCCGCCGAGCGCCGCCAGCGCGAGCACCTTGATGACGTTGAGCCGGAAGCGGAAGATCAGCACGGCGGCCACCAGGGCCAGCAATGCGGCGCGCCAGTCGAAGGTCGACGCATCGGGCACATAGAGCCGCAGCGGCCCCGCCGTCGCTTCCTCCACCCGCGCGAACAGCACATGCAGCAGGAACCACAGGCTGAGATTGGCGATGACGCCGACCACCGCCGAAGTCAGAGCCGCGAGCCCGCCGTTGAGGCGGCGCGCATGCTCGAGCCGCTCGATCCACGGCGCCAGTGCGAATATCCAAAGGAAGCACGGCACGAAGGTGACCCAAGTGGTCAGCACGGCGCCGAGGATTCCGGCGACCAGCGGCGTGAACGGATCGGGCGCGCGGAACGCGGCGAGATAGCCCACGAACTGCGTGACCATGATCAGCGGCCCCGGCGTCGTCTCGGCGAGGCCCAACCCGTCGGCCATCTCGCCCGCCGACAGCCAGCCGAAGCCGTGCACCGCCTCCTGCGCCATATAGGCCAGCACCGAATAGGCACCGCCGAAGGTGACCACCGCGAGCTGCGAGAAGAACAGGCCGATCTGCCAGAGAACGTGATCGCGCCCGAGCAGGAGCAGCACCAGAGCCATCGGCAAGGCCCAGGCCGCGCCCCAGACGAGCACCGCGGCGACACTCTGCCTCCAGGGTCGCGGGCTTGCCGCCGGCGGATCGCCCAGAGGCTTGAGCGCCAGCCAGGCCGGCCGCGCCGCAGCGACCGCCATGCCGATCGCCCCCGCGCCCAGTACGACGAGCGGGAACGGCAGATCGAGAAAGAACAGCGCGAGGAAGGCGACCACCGCCAGCGCCTTCTTGAAGCGGGTGTTGAGCGCCCGGCCGGCGATTCGCATCAGCGCCTGCACCACGATCGCCAGCACCGCCGCCTTGATCCCGAGGAACAGCGCCGCGAACCAGTCGATCTGGGCCGACCAGGCATAGAGCATCGACAGCGCGAGAATGACCAGGGCGCCGGGCAGGACGAAGAGCATCCCGGCCGCCAGCCCGCCGCGCAGCCCGTGCAGCTTCCAGCCGATCCACGTCGCCAGTTGCTGCGCCTCGGGCCCGGGCAACAGGTGGCAGAAATTGAGCGCATGCAGATACTGCGCCTCGCTGACCCAGCCGCGCTCCTCGACGAGTTCGCGATGCATCAGCGCGATCTGGCCCGCGGGCCCGCCGAAACTGAGAAAGCCGATGCGCGCGCAGACCCGCACCAGCTCGGAAAAATCGGGTTTCTCGGAAAAGCCGCTCACTTTCGCCTCATGCCTTTCATCCGCAAGTCTGCGGACGATCAAGGCAACGCTTGGGCGACGGGGCCTGGACGGGAGGTTGCTTGATCCCGTTAGCGCGGCCTAGCAGCTCGCGGGAAACCTGCCAAGCCGGCGACGATCGCGGAAGGGAGATCGCCCCGGAGGGCGGAGAGGTCGGTGGTGGACAGGGCTGGATTCGAACCAGCGTACGCTTGCACGGGCAGATTTACAGTCTGCTGCCTTTAACCACTCGGCCACCTGTCCACACCGGTTTGCCGGTGCGGGGAGAACCCCGCTTCGTGCGGCTCCACAGGGGAGCCTTCCGGCCGAGAGGCGCGCTCATGGCGAAGCGAGCCTTGCCTGTCAATGGGGCGACTGGCAGGAGCGTCATGTTTCGTGATTGCGGCACCGGCCCGCGCCCCCACCCGACCGCCCACAGGCTACTATCGTTGGGGGGTCGGGTGGGGACGCGGGCCGGTGCCGCTTCGACGAAGTCTAACACCATATATAAAAGGACATGACATGAGCGCCGGCAAAGAAGACCGCCCGAAGCGAGCCCTGCGCGGACGCGCCGGCCGGATGAAGGGTGGCCGCGGTTCCGGGCGCGCGAGCAGCGGCCAGGTGCGCCTCTGGGGCCGCCATGCGGTCGAAGCCGCGCTCAAGAATCCCGAGCGCCGGCATCACAAGCTCTGGGCGACGCGCGAAGGCATCGAATCGCTCGACGGCGAACTGCCCGCCAACTTTCCCGTCGAATATGCGCAAGGCGCCGATCTCGCCCGGCTGGTGGCGCGCGAGGCGCCACACCAGGGGCTCGTGCTCGAATGCGCGCCGCTCGACGACATTTTCCTCGGCGACGTGCTCGAAGGCGATCCCACGCGGCCATTGCTGATTCTCGACCAGGTGACCGATCCGCACAACGTCGGCGCGATCATGCGCTCGGCCGCGGCCTTCGACGCCTGCGCGATCGTCACGCAGGACCGCCATGCCCCGCCCGAATCGGGCGTGGTCGCGAAATCGGCCTCGGGCGCGCTCGAGATCGTGCCCTGGGTCCGCGTGGTGAACCTAGCCCGCGCGCTCGAGGAGATCGCCGAGGCCGGGTACTGGCGAATCGGCTTGGCCGGTGAAGCCAAGTCCACGCTCGGCGAGGCCCTGCCCGCCGGCCCGGTCGCGCTGGTGCTCGGTGCCGAGGGCGAAGGCATGCGCCAGAACATCGCCGCGCACTGCGACGCGCTGGCCAGGCTGCCGATCAGCGAGGCGATGGAAAGCCTCAACGTGTCGAACGCAGCAGCCATTGCACTCTATGCGGTCGCCACGCGATAAGGCGGGAAGTCACTCCACGGGGGGATCTCTCATGCAGTCGATTTTCGCACCGCGCACCGGGGGCATGCTGATCGCGCTGATCAGCATGCTGCTTTCGGCCTGCCTGTTCGCACCGGGCAAGTTCACCTCGACGCTCGACCTGCGCAAGGACGGGCAGTTCAGCTTCGCCTATACCGGCGAGATCCACATGCTGGCGCTGAGCAAGCTGGCCGAGGAAGCGAACAAGGCGCCGGCAAGCTTCACGCCCGAGACCTGCTACAAGGACGACACCTTCGACGAGCGCCCCTGCACCGACGAGGACCTGGCCAAGCAGAAGCAGGCCTGGGAAGAGGAGCAGGCGCGCTCGGCCGAGAAGCGGCAGCAGGACGCGCAATCGATGCGCGCGATCCTCGGCGGGATCGATCCGAGCAGCCCCAAGGCGGCCGAAGAGCTCGCCGCAAGGCTGCGCCGACAGGCCGGCTGGAAGCGCGTCGACTACAAGGGCGACGGGCTGTTCGACGTCGACTTCGCAATCACGGGCCGGCTCGACCACGACTTCACCTTCCCGACGATCGAACGCTTCCCGATGGCCAACGCCTTCGTCCAGATCGCCATGCGTAACGACGGTTCGGTGCGCGTCGACGCCCCCGGCTTCGCACCGGCGGCGGGCGGCGAGCCGTTCCGCTCGATGATGGGCGCGAAGGACAACATGCCGCCCCCCTCGCCGGTGGATGGCACCTTCACCTTGCGCACCGACGGCACGATCCTGGCGAACAACACCGACGAAGGGCCGCAGCCCGATCCGGCCGGGCAGAAGCTCGACTGGGCGGTGAACCTACGCACCCCGGCGGCACCGACCGCGCTGATCAAGCTGGGCAACCCGTAACGGCTCTTCTCCGCCCCACCTGACTTCTCGTCGCCCCTGCGCAGGCAGGGGCCCAACCAAGCTTTCGGTCTGACACGAGAGGCGCGTGAAGCGCGCTGTCAGATGGGCCCCTGCCTACGCAGGGGCGACGGTTGGAGGGAAAGGCCGAAATGGCGCTCAAACGAAAATGCCGCGCCTGAGGGTCAGACGCGGCACCGGTACTCCCAATGTTTTATTCTTGTGGCGCGGCGAGAGGCGGCCGCGCGGATAGGACGCTTAGTTGACCGCGTCCTTGAGACCCTTGCCGGCCTTGAACTTCGGCTGCGACGAAGCCTTGATCTTCATCGGTTCGCCCGTCCGGGGGTTGCGGCCCGTCGAGGCCTTGCGCTTGGCGACAGAGAACGTACCGAAACCAACGAGGCGCACTTCGTCGCCCTTCTTGAGCGCGCCGGTGATGGCTTCGAAGACGCCTTCGACAGCCTTCGTGGCATCGCTACGCGTCAGGCCGCTCGTATCCGCGACCGCGCCGATCAGATCGTTTTTGTTCATTATGGAAACCCCCTACCTTTCAGTGGAACCGAAAACCGATTTCGCCTCTCTTATAAGCGGCGCGAATTGAGCGAGTTTTCCCGAAACTGTCAAAGCGAAATGGGCGCGGCAGGCGTTGAATCTTCCCTAATTTCCGAGCTTTTCGACAAAGTGAGCGGTTTTGAGCGCGCCGTCCGCATGGCGCCCCCACACAGCAGGCTCCGCACGCAAAACGGCGACCCGGAACAGGTTCCGAGTCGCCGCAATGCAACATCGATGTCTGGCCCGATCGGGCCCCCGATCAGTGCGCCGTCGGCGATGCCGCGGGCGCATTGGCGCCGGGCGCGGCGGCCTGGCTGGCCAGTTCGTCGGCCTCGGTCCATTCGATCGCTTCCAGCGGCTGCGTGAGCGCCTTGGCGAGCACCTCGTCGACGTGGCTGACGGGGATGATCTCCAGCCCCTCCTTCACGTTGGCGGGGATCTCGGCGAGGTCCTTCTTGTTCTCCTCGGGGATCAGCACGGTCTTGATGCCGCCGCGCAGCGCGGCGAGCAGCTTCTCCTTGAGCCCGCCGATCGGCAGCACGCGGCCGCGCAAGGTGACCTCGCCGGTCATCGCCACGTCCGAGCGGACGGGAATGCCCGTCAGGGTCGAGACGATCGAGGTGACCATGCCGATGCCCGCGCTCGGACCATCCTTGGGTACCGCGCCTTCGGGCAGGTGGATGTGGATGTCCTTGCGCTGGAAGATCGACGGCTTGATGCCATAGGCCGGGCTGCGCGCCTTGACGAAGCTGAAGGCCGCCTGGACCGACTCGGTCATCACCTCGCCGAGCTTGCCCGTGGTCTTCACCCCGCCCTTGCCGGGCACGGTAACGCTTTCGATCGTCAGCAGCTCGCCGCCGACCTCGGTCCAGGCCAGGCCCGTGACCGCGCCGACCTGGTGCTCGTCGTCGGACATGCCGTGGCGATACTTGCGCACCCCGGCGAAGTCGCCGAGGTTTTCGGGCGTCACGGTGACTTCGCTGGCCTTGCCCTCGAGGATCTGGCGCAGCGACTTGCGCGCCAGCTTGGCGATCTCGCGCTCGAGCGTGCGCACGCCGGCCTCGCGGGTGTAATAGCGGATCAGGTCGCGCAGGCCAGCTTCGGTCAGGGTGAACTCACCCTTCTTGAGCCCGTGCGCCTCGACCTGCTTGGCGATCAGGTGGCGCGTCGCGATCTCGACCTTCTCGTCCTCGGTGTAACCCTCGAGCCGGATGATCTCCATGCGGTCGAGCAGCGGCTGCGGCAGGTTCAGGCTGTTCGCCGTGCAGACGAACATGACGTCCGACAGATCGATGTCGAGTTCGAGGTAGTGGTCCTGGAACTTGGCGTTCTGTTCGGGATCGAGCACCTCGAGCAGCGCCGAGGCCGGATCGCCGCGGAAGTCCTGGCCCAGCTTGTCGATCTCGTCGAGCAGGAACAGCGGATTGCTGGTGCCCGACTTGCGCAGGTTGGTGACGATCTTGCCCGGCAGCGAGCCGATGTAGGTGCGGCGATGGCCGCGGATCTCGGCCTCGTCGCGCACGCCGCCCAGCGACTGGCGGATGAACTGGCGGCCGGTCGCCTTGGCGATCGACTTGCCCAGCGAGGTCTTGCCCACGCCCGGCGGACCGACGAGGCACAGGATCGGCCCCTTCAGCTTGTTGGTGCGCGCCTGGACGGCCAGATACTCGACGATCCGGTCCTTGACCTTCTCGAGCGCGTAGTGATCGTCGTCGAGCACGGCCTGGGCCGCGGCGATGTCCTTCTTGAGCTTGCTCTTCTTGCCCCAGGGCAGGCCGAGCAACACGTCGAGGTAGTTGCGGATGACGGTCGCCTCGGCGCTCATCGGCTGCATCGACTTGAGCTTCTTGAGCTCGGCCGTGGCCTTGGCGCGGGCTTCCTTCGAGAGCTTGAGCTTCTCGATCTTCTCCTGCAGTTCGGCGATCTCGTTGGCTTCCTCGCCGTCGCCGCCGCCCAGCTCGGACTGGATCGCCTTGAGCTGTTCGTTGAGGTAATATTCGCGCTGCGTCTTCTCCATCTGCCGCTTCACGCGGCCGCGGATCTTGCGCTCGACCTGCAGCACGCCGAGTTCGCCCTCCATGAAGGAGAACACCATCTCGAGCCGCTTGAGCGGATCGGTCTCGCTCAGCAGCGACTGCTTGTCGGACACCTTCGCCGAAAGCTGCGCGGCAATCGTGTCGGCAAGCTTCGAGGGTTCCTCGATATCGCCGAGCTGTTCGCCGGCATCCTGCGAGAGCTTCTTGTTGAGCTTGGCATATTCGCCGAACTGATCGACGACCGAGCGCATCATCGCCGAAACCTCGGCGCCTTCGGCCTCGACCGGTTCGACCGTCTCGACCTGGGCGACCAGCATCTCGCCGTTCGCGCCCTGCTCGGTGCGCAGTGACTGGAGCTGCGCGCGCTGCTGGCCTTCGACCAGCACGCGGACCGTGCCGTCGGGCAGCTTGAGCAGCTGGAGCACACGCGCGATCACGCCGGTATCGTAGAGATCGTCGCGATCGGGATCGTCGCAGCCCGGATCGAGCTGCGCGAGGAGAAAGATGTCCTTGTCGCCCGTCATCGCCGCTTCGAGCGCGGCCACCGACTTCTCGCGGCCGACGAACAGCGGCACGACCATGCCGGGGAACACGACGATGTCGCGCAGGGGAAGGAGGGGAAGCAAGTTCAAGGTCATATCCACCCACTACGGCGCGGGAAGCGCGCCTGCCGGAGAGTTCCGGCGTTCCCGCATGATATGGGATGCAGGTGCGCGGCGCGCAATGGTCGTGCGGCCAGAGGCTGTGGATGGGGCCGCGGGTGTCTCAAGCCGGGAATGCGGCGAGGACGACCCGACCTTACCCCGGTTGCCCCCTTCCCGTCGCCCCTGCGCAGGCAGGGGCCTAACCAAGCTCTCGACCTGAAACGGAAAGCGCGGGGAGGCACGGTTGGCTGCGCCCCTGCCTGCGCAGGGGCGACGACCAGAAAATGAGCGCAAACCCGTTCTGGCATCTCCGCCTAATCGCGCATTCCGCTCGGCGTCGCGAGCGGCTAGAGCCCGATCATGGACATGGGTATCGACATCATAGCCCTGCTCGTGGGCGTGGCCTTCCTCGCCGGCACGATCGACGCGATTGCGGGCGGCGGCGGTCTGCTGACCATTCCGGCCTTGCTCGCCGCGGGCCTGCCGCCGGTTGCGGCGATCGCCACCAACAAGCTGCAGAGTTCGTTCGGCACAGGCGGCGCGGTGGTCGCCTTCGCGCGCAAGGGGCACATCGACTTCCGCCGCTTCGCCCTGCCCGCGCTGGCATCCTTCACCGGCTCGGCGACGGGCGCCTTCCTGCTGACCTTGATCGATCCCAAATTCCTTTCGGGCCTGATCCCGCTGCTGCTGATCGCGATGGCCACCTATTTCCTGCTGGCACCGAAGATGACCGACGAGGATCGCCACGTCCTGGCCGGGCCGCCGATGCTGCTGGCTATGGCCTTCGTGATCGGTGGCTACGACGGCTTCTTCGGACCGGGCACCGGTTCGTTCTTCATCACCGGACTGGTCGCGGTCTTCGGGCTCGGCGTGACGCGCGCGGTCGCGCATACCAAGCTGCTCAACTTCACGAGCAACCTGGCCGGGCTCGCCGTGCTGATCGCCAGCGGCCATGTCATGTGGAAGGTCGGCCTGCCGATGGCTGTGGGCGCGATCGCCGGCGGCCAGGTCGGCGCGCATACCGCGATCCGCTTCGGCGCGAGCACGGTGCGGCCGCTGCTGATCGTCATGTGCCTGGGCCTAACGGCAAAGCTGCTCGCCGATCCGACCAATCCACTGACGGCGGCCGTGCTGGCCTGGTTCGGGTAAAGCACCCGCCACTCGCCCTGGGCGAACTGCCCCTCGACGACAATCACCCCATCCCGTCGCCCCTGCGCAGGCAGGGGCCCAACTGACGGTGCCTTAAAGCACCGTCGCTCAGGACGAGAGCCCGGATAGGCCCTGCCTTCGCAGGGGCGACGGCAAGATGGACTGGCTGCCCTCTCGATCGCCGCTCAGCGCGCCTTGCGGAACACCCAGTGTTCGTCGAGCGCGGCGATGTCCTCGCCGATGTCGTGGTGGCGGTGGTGATGCGCCGAACCGCGCTGGTCGCTGGTGGCGCGAACCGCGGGTGGCACGATCTTGGCGACGGACGACGTCTCGTTCTGTACGCGCATGGCAATCCTCCTGCCCGGGAAGAAGTCTCGCCGCCGTTTTCGCGGCGACCGGGACTTTACCATGCGATACCCGGTTCGAGTCGATAAGGGGCGGCCACAAGCATGCAACGCATCGTCGCAGCCAGAGAACGCCCCGTCTCCAGCCTCCGCGTCAGAACGGCATCTTGAAGCCCGGCGGCAGGCCGAGGCCCTGCTGCGCCTTGGCCATTTCCTCGTTGGCGACCGAGTCTGCCTTGACGCGCGCGTCGTTGTAGGCGGCGGCGATCAGGTCTTCGAGGATCGGCTTTTCCGACAGGGTCATCAGGCTGTCGTCGATGGAAACGCCGATGACGCGGCCCTTGGCCGAGCAGCGGATCTTGACGAGCCCGCCACCCGAAAGGCCCTCGACCTCGAGCGCGTCGAGCTTGCCCTGGGTCTCGGTCATCTGCTTCTGGATGGTCTCGGCCGCCTGCTGAGCGGCCTGGATCATCTCTTCCATCGATTTCATCGTCTCTGACTCCATTTGCGACCGAACTGAACGTCGTCGCTCTCATTCATTTCCTGCGCGTCGGGGAAAGCCGCGAAGACCGCTTCGACCAAGGGCGAGCGGCGCACGGCCTCCTCATTGGCGGCCTTGGCGGCGTCGCGCTGCTCGATCAAGGTCGGCTGACCCGACGCATCGCAACGCTCGACCTCCCAGGACTGGCCGGTAGCCTTGTCGAGCGCCACGCGCATCTCGCGCGAGAAATCCTCGGTGAAGCCCGAAGGCTGCGACCAGCGCAGCTTGCCCGCGGTCAGTTCGACCACGCGGACCTGCATTTCCATGCGCGTCGACAGCCCGAATTCGACATCCTTGATCTTGTCGACCAGCGCTTCCCACGGCAGCGCCACGGCCGGCGCGGCGGGAGCCCCTGCCGGGCTGCCGTCGACCGACGGCGCCATCACCACGGGCCGCGAGGCCAGGTCCTCAAGCTTGCGCACGAGCTGGCCGGGATCGGGCATGTCGGTCGCGTGCATGACGCGCAGCAGCGCCATTTGCGCGGCGACCAAGGGGTCGGGTGCGGTGCGCACTTCGTCGAAGCCCTTGAGCAGCAGTTGCCACAGGCGATGGAGCTGGCCCGCGCTCATCCCCTTGGCCCAGCCCTCCAGCGCCTCGCGCTCCTCGGCCGAGGCCGCATCGCCGGCATGACCGCCGATCTGCGCGACCGTGACCTTGTGCGTCAGGTCCATGGCGCCGCGGATCAGCGCCAGCGGCTCGACCCCGAGCGAGAACTGCGTCGCGACGAGATCGAGCAACGCGCCGCCGTCGCTCGCCAGCAGGGCAGCGAAGAGCCGGCGCTGGATCGACTTGTCGGCGAGGCCGAGCATGTCGCGGACCTGTTCGGCCGAGACCTTGCCGCTGCCGTCGGCGCCGCCATCGAGATCGGCATGGGCGATCGCCTGGTCGAGGATCGAAAGGCCATCACGCACCGAGCCTTCGGCCGCGGCGGCGATCATCGCCAGTGCCTCGCCGTCGGCGAGCACCGCTTCCTTGACGCAGATCCCGGCGAAGTGCTCGGCGAGCAGCCCCGTGGGAATGCGGCGCAGGTCAAAACGCTGGCAGCGCGACAGCACGGTGACCGGCAGCTTGTCCGCCTCGGTCGTCGCGAAGAGGAACTTCACATGCGCCGGCGGCTCCTCAAGCGTCTTCAGCAGCGCGTTGAACGCGTTGCGGCTGAGCATGTGGACTTCGTCGATGATGTAGATCTTGTAGCGCGCGGAGACCGCGGCATAGCGCACCGCCTCGATGATCTCGCGCACGTCGTCGACGCCGGTGTGGCTCGCGGCGTCCATCTCGATCACGTCGATGTGGCGCCCCTCGGCGATCGCCACGCAGGGCTCGCACTGCCCACAGGGATCGATCGTCGGACCGCCCTGCCCTTCGGGCCCGACGCAATTGAGCGCCTTGGCGATCAGGCGCGCGGTGGAGGTCTTGCCGACCCCGCGCACGCCGGTCATCAGGAAGGCGTGGGCCAGCCGGTCACGCTTGATCGCGTTGGCCAGGGTCTGGACCATCGGCTCCTGGCCGATCAGTTCGGCGAAGGTCTGCGGGCGATATTTGCGCGCGAGCACGCGATAGGGCTGCGCCGCGGGCGCGGCCGGTGCGGCGGCGGGCGCCGAAACAGGCGGCGGCGGAGCGGCGGCGGCAACTGGCGGCACCGGATCGGGCTCGGGCGGAGCCGCGGCGGGCGGCGGCGCAGGCTCGCCGAACAGCGCGGATTGCCCCGCGGCCTCGAGCTCTGCCGCGCTCGGCGCAGTCTCTTCCTCGGGCGTCTCGCCGCCAAACATATCGGGTGAATCGCCCATGTGCCCTACCTAGGCCCCCAGGGGGGAAATGGGAACTGCGCGAGAATGAAAAGGAGCCGGGCGACCCGCCGCAACCCGTTGTGGCTGCTTCCTTCCGGACCTGACCAGGTTGGCGAGCGCAAACGCCCGCCCGGACTCCCGGTCGCGCATATGGCCGCGACCGCGGAAAACCGCAAGAGCCACGCCGCCGATTGTTGCAAGAGGCCCCGGATTGCGGCAATGTCCGGCAACATTTCAGGGGGTTAGACATGCGCAAGGCTCTTGGCCAAATTATTGGTATCGTTGCAATTATGGCCGCCGGCACGCCACACGTCGCCTATGCGCAGAACATCGACTTCGGCGATGACAGCGGCAAGTTCGCCAAGGACGGCGAATGCGACGACATGCGCTTCTCGGGCCCCGGTATGACCGACACGACCCTGATCGACAGCGACATCCGCCACGATGCGACCGACTGCCGCAGCGCCTATAACCAGGGCCGGCTGACCTACCAGGGCGGCCGCCGCAGCGGTGGCACGACGCCCGCGGCCTCGACCGACGACGCCGACCGCATCCAGTGGGGCGACGACACCAGCAAGTACGCCAAGGACGGCGAGTGCGACGACAAGCGCTTCCAGGGCGCGGGCATGACCTCGACGCCGCTGCTCGATTCGGACATCAAGCACGACGCGACCGATTGCCGCGCCGCCTTCCGCCAGGGCCGCCTGCAGCTGCGCCAGTAGTTCGCGGAATCGATCCTCCCTGCCCACTGACGGACGGGGAGGATTTGAAACTTACTTGAAGTTGTCGGCGTAGGCCTGGATCTTCAGGCGCTTGGGCGGCGTCGCCGTGACGCGCGCCTCGATGCCGTACTTGTCGGCATAGGCCTGGGCATCGGCCTGTTCGGCGAACTTGAGCACGACCTGCTGCTGCGTATCGCCGCTGCCTGCCCAGCCCATCAGCGGATCGGGGCGCTTGGCCTCGGCCGGCGCGAACTCGAGGATCCACTGTTCGGTGAGCGCCTTGCCGGACTGCATGGCGTTCTTCGGGCGCTGATAGATGCGTGCGGTCATAAGCGCCGATTGTCCCGAATCGCTTTCGGAATCAAGAGCGGCGTGATGCCTCGAAGGCATTCTTGGTCTTGAGGCTGGGATCCTCGGCCCAGGGCTCTTCGGGCCAGCGGTGCTTGGGATAGCGGCCCTTCATGTCGCGCACGACGTCGCGCCACGAACCACGCCAGAAGCCCGGCAGATCGCGCGTCACCTGGATCGGCTTGCCGCCGGGTGAGGTCAGCTTGAGCAGCAGCGGCTGCGAAGGCTGGCCGAAGCCCGGATGGCGATCGAGCCCGAACAGCGCCTGGACGCGCACCTCGACCGAGGGCCCGCCTTCGTCGGCATAGTCGATCGCGTGGGTGGAACCGGCCGGGCTGCGGAACTCGGCCGGGGCCAGCTTCTCCAGCTTCTGGCGATCGTCGTAGGTCATGCGGTTGCGCAAGGCCTCGTGGAGCTTGCCGCCGTCGAGCGCGTCGAGCCGGCGGCCGAGCAGCGGCGCCAGCCAGTCTTCGAGCTCTTCGAGCAGCGCCGCTTCGGACAGAGCCTCGATCCCGGAGTGGCGCGCACGCGTCAGCAAGGCGCGTGATCCGGCGGAGAAGGGCACGAGGTCGAGCCCTTCCGCGCGCACCCGCTCGAGCAGGAAGGCGACGATCGCCTCTTTGTCGGGCGCCGAGTCCGGCCCCCGGCTCACGGTGATCGTCCCGAGCCGCTGTTCGAGCATGGCCTCGACGCGATTGCCGTCGGCCACCCAGCGCAGGGTCGATCGCTTCTCGATCCGATGCCCGAGCCAGCGCAGAACCTCGGCCTCGGTCAGCGCGACCGCGCCGGTGATCCGCGCTCCGCCGGCGGAACCCTGGGCTTCGCCCACGGCCAGCCACTCGGCACGCGCCAGCGACGAGGCGGGATCGAGCCGCAGCCCCCTGCCCCCGGCGGTCAGCCAGTCCTCGCCCTTGGCGTCGCGCCGCTTGGCGAGATTGTCGGGAAAGCCCTCGGCCAGCAGCACGCCGAGCGGTATCCCGTCATCCTCACCGCGATCGCGCACACGCTTGGCCCAGCCCGCCGCCAACTTGCGCGAGGCTTCGGCGCGGCCCGAACGATCGCCGTTCCAGCGATCGAGCCGCAGCGCCAGGTCTTCACTGCGCCCACCGAGCCCGCGCTCCTGGAGCAGCAGGGCGAGGCGCGCCGCCTCCTGCGCGGCACCGTGCTCGGCGGCGAACAGCAGCATATGTGCGAGCGGCGGCTCCATCGGCAGCGCCGCCATGGCCTTGCCGTGATCGGTGATGCGGCCCTCGCCGTCGATCGCCTGCAAGGACAGCAGCTTGCTCCGCGCCGCGCCGACCGAGGCGGCCGGCGGCGGATCGAGCCAGGGCAGCGCCGCGGGATCGCCGGCACCCCACTGCGCCAGCGAAAGCAGCAGCGGCGCGAGGTCGCTGGTCAGCATCTCGGGCGGATCGAAGGCCGGCCGGCCGGCATGGGCGGCCTCTTCCCACAGGCGATAGGCCACGCCGGGGCCCTGGCGCGCCGCACGGCCCGCACGCTGCGCGGCCGCGGCCTGGCTGGCGCGATGGGTGACGAGCCGTGTCACTCCCGCCGCCTTGTCGAACTCGGCGCGGCGCGACAGGCCGGCGTCGACCACGACCGAGACGCCGTCGAGCGTCAGCGAGGTCTCGGCGATAGCGGTCGCCAGCACGATGCGCCGCCGCCCGCCGGGATCGCGCTTGATCGCGGCGCGCTGCGCGGCGGGCTCGCACTGGCCGTGGAGCGGCAGGATCAGTTCGCCGGGGAGCTTCGCTTCGAGCCGTTCGCGCGTGCGCTCGATCTCGCCGACGCCGGGCAAGAAGGCGAGCACGTCCCCCGTCTCCTCGCGCCAGGCGGTCAGCACGGCCGAGGTCATCGCATCCTCGATCCGCAATTCGGGCCGCGCGCCAAGCCAGCGGATCGCCAGCGGGAAAGCCTTGCCGGCGCTTTCGATCACCGGCGCCTGGTCGAGAAGCGAAGCGAAGCGCGTCCCATCGATCGTCGCCGACATGACGACGATCCGCAGGTCGGGACGCAATACCTGCTGGCTCTCGATCGCCAGGGCGAGGCCGAGGTCGCTGTCGAGATGGCGCTCGTGCGCCTCGTCGAACAGCACGGCGGAGACGCCCGCGAGCTCGGGATCGCCGAGAATCGTCGAGACGAAGATCGCCTCGGTCACGACGAGCACACGCGTCGCCGCCGAGCGCTTGGAGTCGAGGCGGGTCAGGTAGCCGACGGTCTGCCCCGGCGCCTCGCCGAGCAGTTCGGCCATGCGCTCGGCCGCCGCGCGTGCGGCGACGCGGCGCGGGCTCAGCAGGATGACCGTGCCCTCGCACCAGGGCTCGGCGAGCAGCGCAGTCGCCACCGAGGTGGTCTTGCCCGCGCCCGGCGGCGCGATCAGCACCGCGCTTTCCTTCTCGCGCAAGGCCGCCAGCAGATCGGGCAGGACGGCGTGGATCGGCAAGTCTTTCATCGCACTGCAACCAAACGTGCCCATCCGGGTTTGGGCATCGAACCTACCAGGCGAGGGAAGACGATCATGGCCAAGGCTCTGGCACAATTCAGCATCAAGCGCACCGGCGAAGACTATCGCATCACGCTAGAGGACGAGGACGGCGGCACCAGCGTGTGGACGGCCGACGAAGACGCGCTCGATTTGATCATCGACGCGATCGAAAGCGTGGACGATGAAGACGAGGAAGAGGTCGATCCCGACGGCGATGAGGATGAAGACGACGACTGACCGTCGCCCGCCCCATCAGTAGCGGCGCGAGACCGCGAATTCGGCGGCTTCGGCCATGGCGGTACGCGCTTCGCCCGCCGGGAAACCGGCGATGGCGTCGATCGCGCGCTGGGCGAAGTGGCGGGCGCGCTCGCGCGTCGCGCTGACCGTGTCGTGGCGGTTGATCAGCTCGACCGCGTGGGCGAGGTCCTCGTCCGAATTGCTGAAGCCGGCGATGGCGTCCTGCCAGAAGCGGCGCTCCTCGGCGTCGCCGCGCGCATAGGCGAGGATCACCGGCAGGGTCATCTTGCCGTCGCGGAAATCGTCGCCTTTGCCCTTGCCGCTCTCCGAGGCTTCGGAATCGTAGTCGATCGCATCGTCGACGAGCTGGAAGGCGATGCCCAGGTTGCGGCCATAGTCCTCAAGCGCACGCTCTTCGGCCTCGCTCTTTTCGGCGACGACCGCGGCGATGCGCGTGGCGGCGGCGAACAGCGCGGCGGTCTTGGCGCCGATGATCGAGAGGTAGCGGTCCTCGCTGGTCTCGATGTGGCGTTGCGCGGTCAGCTGATCGACTTCGCCTTCGGCGATCACCGCCGAGGCGTGGCTCAGGATCTTGAGCACCTTGAGGCTGCCGTCCTCGACCATCAGCTCGAAGGCGCGGCTGAACAGGAAGTCGCCGACCAGCACCGTCGCCGGATTGCCGTAGACGATATTGGCGGTAGCCTTGCCGCGGCGCAGGTCCGAACCGTCGACGACGTCGTCGTGGAGCAGGGTCGCGGTGTGGATGAACTCGACGGCGGCAGCCAGCTTGTGATGGCGCGCGCCCTGATAGCCGCACAGTTCGGCACCCGCGATCGTCAGCATCGGCCGCATGCGCTTGCCGCCGCCGGCGATCAGATGGCCGGCCAGGGTCGGGATCAGCGGGATCTGACTCTGCATCCGGTCGAGGATGACCGAGTTCACGGCGTTCATGCCCGGTGCGGTCAGTGCCAGCATCGGCGCGAGCGAGGGTTCGGACGCGCGCGGGCGCAGCGGGACGATTTCGGCGGACATGGGCTCGCGCCTTGAAGGTGCACGCGCGTTAACGCAAGTCTAGAGTCGCTCGAATGGTCGTGCTAGCGGGTGCGGCGATGACCGAAAACGCTTCTTCCGATCCCGTCCTGGCCGGCTTCCGCGCCTCGATCGACAATATCGACGCCGCGCTGATCCACATCCTGGCCGAGCGCTTCCGCATCACCAAGGCGGTCGGCGCCTACAAGGCCGAGAACAACCTGCCCGCTTCGGACCCGGGCCGCGAGGATCGCCAGATCGCCCGCCTGCGCGCGCTCGCCGAAGCCGCGCAGCTCGACCCCGAGTTCTCGGAGAAGTTCCTGCGCTTCATCATCCAGGAGGTGATCCGGCACCACGAGCAGGCGCAGGCGCGCCCTTAAGGCCTGGCCTCAGGGCACTCTGGGACCGCGACCGGCGACGAAGCCGATCACGAGGATCACGGCCGCAACCAGCAGGAAGACCTTCGCGAGATCGGCCGACAGGCCCGCCACGCCGCCGAAACCGAGCAGCGCCGCGACCAGCGCGACGACGGCAAAAATGATAGCCCAGCGAAACATAAGATCTCTCCCTTGATGGAAACGCTGCAATGCGCACGCGTTTTCAACCTGCGGGCCACCTCATGGTTCCACGATTCGGGGGCTTATCCTTTCGCGCGCGGCAGCCTGAGCTTGACCAGCAGGCCGCCCAGGTCCTCGCTCTCGGCCAGTTCGACGGTACCGCCGTAGATCTCGGCCACGTCGCGCACGATGGCGAGGCCGAGGCCCGTGCCGGGCTTGCCCGTATCGAGCCGGGCGCCGCGATCGAAGATGCGGATGCGCTCCTCCTCGGGGATGCCCATGCCGTCGTCCTCGATCCAGATCTCGCAGGTCTCGCTGTCGGCGGTCGGGCAGACCGTGACGAAGACGCTGCCGCCGCCATACTTGGCTGCGTTCTCGATAAGGTTGCCGAGGATCTCGTCGAGGTCCTGGCGTTCGACCGCGACGTTGACCTCGCGATTGCCGTCGTGATCGAAGCGCGTGCGTTCGTAGAGGCGGGTGACCGCGCGCAGCACCGCCTCGACGCTGGCCCAGACATTGGCGCGCGACTGGCCGACGGCACGACGACCGACGGCGCGCGCGCGCGCGAGGTGGTGATCGACCTGGCGGCGCATCACCGCCGCCTCGCGGATCACCGTGTCCGACAGGTCGGGCGCACGCGCCGTCGCGGCGTTCATCACCACGGTCAGCGGCGTCTTGAGCGCATGCGCGAGGTTGCCCGCGTGGGTGCGCGCCTCCTCGGCTTGGCGCTCGATGTGGACGAGCAGGCCGTTCAGCTCCTCGACCAGTGGCTGGACCTCGAGCGGCAAGGGCTCGGTCACGCGGTTGGCGCCGGTGGTGCGCATCTTCTGGATCGCGCGGCGCACACGCCGCAATGGGCCAAGGCCGTACCACGACTGCAGGCCCGCCATGACGAACAAGCCCAGCCCCAGAATCGCGAAGGAATAGATCAGGATCGAGCGCACGCGGCGGATCTGCGCGTCGAGTTCGCCGCGGCTCGCAGCGACGGTGAACCACCACTTGGTCTCGCTACCCGGCAGGATGATCGAGCGTTCCATGACGCGCAGCTTCTCGCCCTGGAACTCGGCGCTGTCGTAGACGTGCGGCGCGGCATCGAAGTGATCGGTGCGCACGGTCAGGCTGCGATCCCACAGCGAGCGCGAGCTGAAATCGTCGTGCCCGACGCCGCGGATCTGCCAGTAGAGCCCGGAGTTGGGCTCGAGGAAGCGCTGGTCGCCGAGCGGGCGATTGAAGAACACCTCGCCGTCGGGGCCGATCTCGGTCGAGGCGACCATGCCGGTCAGCATGTAGTCGAGCTGCTGGTCGAAATTGCGCGTGATCAGCGAGGTCATCGCGCGATCGAGCGCGAGCCCGCCGACGAGCAGCAGGAAGGTGATCCAGCCCGCCGCGATCAGCATCATGCGCTTCGACAGCGAGCCGGTATGCGGCTTGGGCTTGTCGGCCTCTGAAGTGTCCTCGACCACGACGGCGGGCGCAGCGACCTGCGCGACGCTCGCCTTCACCGGCGGCGGGGCGTTGTCCTCCGCCACGCCGATCTCAACCGCGGTGAGCTTCGGCGGGATCGTCGAGGCTGTAGCCGAGGCCGCGGATCGTGGTGATGACGTCGGCGCCCAGCTTCTTGCGGATGCGCGTCACGAAGACTTCGATCGTGTTCGAATCGCGGTCGAAATCCTGATCGTAGATGTGCTCGATCAGCTCGGTGCGGCTGACGACCTTGCCCTTGTGGTGGAGCAGGTAGGACAGCAGCTTGTATTCCTGCGCGGTCAGCTTGACCGGCTCGCCATCGAGCGTGACGCGGCCCGAACGCGTATCGAGACGCACGCCGCCGGCGATCAGTTCGGACGAGGTGTTGCCCGAGGCGCGGCGGATCAGCGCGCGCAGGCGGGCGATCAGTTCCTCGGTCTGGAACGGCTTGGCCAGGTAGTCGTCGGCGCCGGCATCGAGCCCGGCGACCTTGTCCGACCAGGAATCGCGCGCGGTCAGCACGAGCACGGGGAACTTGCGCCCCTCCTTGCGCCACATGCCGAGCACGGTCAGGCCGTCGATCTCGGGCAGGCCGAGATCGAGGATGACCGCGTCATACTCCTCGGTCGAGCCCATGAAATGGCCGTCCTCGCCATCGACCGAGAGATCGACGGCATAGCCGGTCTGCTCGAGAGTCGACTTGAGCTGCTTGCCCAGCGTGGGTTCATCCTCGACGATCAGGATGCGCATTCGTTGCTGTCCCCTAAGAATTTCCGCAGAAAAATGCGGCGAAAGCCAGATTGCGTCAAGCAATGCACCCAATGGGCCCTTAACGCGACTGGTTGATGATTGTGCCCGAACGGGCATCGACATCGACGAAGACCACGCGGCCCTGGCGAATGAACTTGAGGCGATAGACCAGAGCGGCCGGATCGTATTCGGGGCCGAGGTATTCCATGCCCGGCATCGTCGGCAGAATGCGCTGCTCGATCTCGCGCAGCGAACGCACGGCACCGGCCTTCATGTCGCGACGCACCTGCCCCTGGACGGTCGAAGGCTGGGCCAGCACCGGATAGGGCGGCACGGCGAGCGTAAGCAGGAAGGCGATCGCGACACGGTTCATATTGGCGCTCTGCCTAAGTGTCCGGCGTTGAACAAGGCGTGAATGCGCCATTTTCCGCCCGTCATTCCGGCAGCCGGCCCGGCCCGTCAATACGCTTGTCAACGAAGGGGCCGAACGCCTAGGGCGGCGGCCATGGCGCAAGCACCGATACTTAGCTGGGAAGGCCTTGGCCTGATCCAGGGCTCCGGCTGGCTGTTCAAGGACCTCGACATCAACGTCCACCCGCGCGATCGGCTCGCGCTGATCGGGCGCAACGGTGCGGGCAAGTCGACCCTGCTCCGGCTACTCGCGGGCACGGTCGAGGGGGACAAGGGCACGCGCTCGGTTCAGCCCGGCACGCGCGTGGTCACGCTCGAACAGGACCCGTTCTTCACCGGCTATGCCACCCTGCTCGACTTCGCGCTGGCGGGCCCCGATGCGCCGCCGCAGCACGAGGTCGAAGCCATCGCCGGCCAGCTCGGCATCGATCTGTCGCGCGCCGCCGACAGCGCCTCGGGCGGCGAGCGTCGTCGCGCCGCGCTGTGCCGCGCGCTCGCCTCGGAGCCCGACCTGCTGCTGCTCGACGAGCCGACCAACCACCTCGACCTCGCCGCGATCGACTGGCTCGAGGACTGGCTGAGCCGCTACAACGGCGCCTTCGTCGTCATCAGCCACGACCGTACCTTCCTCACCCGCCTGACCAAGGCGACCTTGTGGCTCGACCGCGGCTCGCTGCGGCGCAAGGAGGTCGGCTTCGGCGGCTACGAGGCCTGGGAAGAACAGGTCCAGGCCGACGAGATCCGCAATGCCGAGCGGCTCGACGCGCGGCTCAAGATCGAACAGCACTGGCTCGAACGCGGTGTCACCGCGCGGCGCAAGCGCAACCAGGGGCGCCTCGCCAAGCTCTGGGAGATGCGCGCCCAGCGCGCCGCCATGCTGGGGCCGCAGGGCGTCGCCAAGATGGAGATCGCCAGCGACGGTTCTAAGACCAAGGCGGTGATCGTCGCCGACAAGGTGACCAAGCGGTTCGGCGACCGCACGATCATCAAGGACTTCTCGCTGCGCATCACGCGCGGCGATCGCATCGGCCTGGTCGGCTCGAACGGTTCGGGCAAGACCACCCTGCTGCGCATGCTGACCGGCGAGCTCGCGCCCAACGAGGGCGCGATCACCCTGGCCAAGACGCTCGACGGCGTGGTCATCGACCAGCAGCGCAGCCTGATGGCCCCCGACAAGCGCGTGCGCGACGTCCTGGCCGAAGGCGGCGACTGGATCGACGTGCGCGGCGTGCGCAAGCACATCCAGGGCTATCTCAAGGACTTCCTGTTCGATCCCGGCCTGGTCGAGGCCAAGGTCGGCACCCTGTCGGGCGGCGAGCGCTCGCGGCTGCTGCTAGCACGCGAATTTGCGCGCAAGTCGAACCTGCTGGTGCTCGACGAGCCGACCAACGATCTCGATCTCGAAACGCTCGACCTGCTGCAGGAAGTGATCTCGGACTACGACGGCACCGTGCTGATCGTCAGCCACGATCGTGACTTCCTCGACCGCACGGTGACGATGACCCTGGGCCTCGACGGCTCGGGCAAGGTCGACGTGGTCGCCGGCGGCTATGCCGACTGGGAGAAGCAGCGCAAGAAGCCCATGGCCGCAAAAGCCGCGGCCAAGCCGGCCGCCGAGACTGCCCCGCCCCCGCCGCCGATGCCGGCGAAGAAGGGCAAGCTCTCGTACAAGGACCAGCGCGACTACGACCTGCTGCCTGGCCGGATCGAGGAACTCGAAGCCGCGATCGCGCGCGACGAGGCGGCGATGGCCGACCCCGATCTCTACACGCGCGATCCCAAGAAGTTCGCCGCGCTCAGCGACACGATCGCCAAGGCCCGCGCCGACAAGGACGCCGCCGAGGAACGCTGGCTCGAACTGGCGGAAATGGTCGAGGGCTGAAGCCGACAAGGTGACAAAGGTGACGAAAGTGACACGGCCCAAGCGGCGATAAGTGTCACCTTACCTCACCCGATCCGATAGAATCCCGCCACCCGGTCGAGCGCCAGCCCGAGCACGAGCTTGCCGCTGCGCGCGGGCCAGGCGAGCGCGCGCTCGGCCTGGGGCAGGCCCTCACCCGCGCAGACCACGCGCCAGAGCACGTCGGCCAGCCCCGGCCCCGCTGCCGCCACGGCCGCGTCGAAACGCGCCTTCGCGGCGATCTGGCGCTCCCCCGGGGTGAGCCCGCGCTCGCCGCCCTGCACGCGCACCGTATCCCAGCGCGAAGTCATGCTCGGCGCGAGTTGCGCGCGCTCCCAATCGGCGCGCAGCCGCTCGCCGGCGTCGAACTGCACGTCGGTCAGGTGACCGCGCGCGTGGAGCCAGGTCAGCGGCGATTCCGCGACATTGACCGTGACGCTGCGCGCGCCGCGCCGTCCCGCGCGACGCATGGGCCCTTCGGCGGTCAGCTCGCGTTCTTCCAGGACCTGGCGCATCGGTGTTCTCCTCGCTTGCCGCCTGGACTTGCCAAATGCGTCAGCCTGTAGGAAAGCGGAAAACCGATTTGGTTAGTACGGACGGGCCATGATCAACCGCATTCGCGATATCCGCCGCCAGAAGAACCTGACCCTAGCCGAAGTCGCCGCGCGCTGCAGCCCGCCGACCACGGCGCAGACGATCGGCCGGCTCGAGACGGGCACGCGCAATCTCTCGCTCGGCTGGATGAACCGCATCGCCGCCGCACTCGAAGTCGATCCCGAATTGCTCGTGCGCGGGGAACAGGCCGAGCAGCCGCGACTTATTGCCCGCATGACCGACTCCGGCGCCGAGGCGCTGACCTCTCCCCGCGATGCGATCCTGCCGACGGCGCTCGACGATTCCGGCGGGCCACTGGTCGCGATGGCGATCGAGGCGAGCGCCGGCGAATACCGCGCGGGCGACCAGGTCTGGCTGCGCCAGCACGAGGCCGAAGACCATGCCCGCCTGCTCAACCGCGACGTGCTCGCCCCGCGCAGCGGCGGCCGCTTCGCCTTCGGCCGGATGATCGACCGCGCCGGAACCCGTATCGCGCTGCTCCCGCCGGGCGCCGGCCAGCGCCAGGTCGTGATCGACAACCCGCCGTGGCTCGCGGTCGCCGAAATGCTGGTGCGGAAACTCTGACCACCGTGCTGCGCGTTCTCTCGCTCTCGACGCTGTTTCCCAATCCGCAGCGCCCGGCATTCGGCAAGTTCGTCGCCAACCAGATGCGCGGCGTCGCGGCGACCGGCGATGTCGACCTGACCATGGTCAGCCCGATCGGCGTGCCGCCCTGGCCGCTGTCGCGCAGCCCACGCTATCGCAAGCTCGAAGAGCTGCCCGCAGAGAGCGACTGCGACGGCATCCGCGTGCTCCACCCGCGCTTCACCCTGATCCCCAAGCTCGGCGGCGACAGCAATCCGGCGCGCATCGCCAAGGCCGTGCTACCGCTGGTGCGCGACCTGCACGCGCGGCAGCCGTTCGACGTGGTCGACGCGCAGTTCTTCTTCCCCGACGGCCCGGCGGCGGCGCTGATCGCGCAGGCGCTGGGCCTGCCGCTGGCGATCAAGGCGCGCGGATCGGACATCCACTATTGGGGGCAGCGCCCCAAGGCGCTCGCGCAGATGCTGCGCGCCGCGCGGCAGGCCGGCCGCATTCTCGCCGTATCGCACGCGCTGCGCCGCGACATGATCGCGCTCGGCATGCCCGAGGACCGCATCGCCGTGCACTACACCGGGCTCGACCGCGAGCGCTTCCATCCGATGGAGCGCAAGGCCGCGCGCGCGCTGATCTCGGCGATCCCCGAACTCGGCATCTGGGCCGAAGGGCCGCTGCTCGTGGTTCCCGGCGCGCTGATCGCGATCAAGGGCCAGCGGCTGGCCGTGGCCGCGCTCGAACACCTGCCCGAAGCGCATCTGGCGCTGGCCGGGGTCGGCGAGGACGAGGCCGCCTTGCGGCTCTTCGCCCAGGGACGCGGCCTGACCGACCGCGTCCAGTTCCTCGGCCAGGTGTCGCACGACCTGCTGCCGCAACTGCTCTCGGCCGCCGACGCGGTCGTGCTGCCGTCGGAGCGCGAGGGCCTGGCCAATGTCTGGATCGAGGCGCTCGCCTGCGGTGCGCCTTTGGTGATCCCCGACGTCGGCGGCGCGCGCGAGGTGGTCGACGGCCCCGCGGCCGGGCGCATCGCCGCGCGCGATCCCACGGCGATCGCCGCCGCAGTCGCCGACCTGCTCAGCGATCCGCCGAGCCAGGAGGACGTCGCGGCGAGCGCCGAACGCTTCAGCTGGGATGCTAATGCCGCCGAACTGATCGGTTTCTGGCGCGAACTGGCCGGGCATTAAGATCCTCCCTGTTTTCGCGAAGCGCAAACGGGGAGGGGGACCGCCGGCGCGAAGCGTCGGTGGTGGAGGGGTTTTCGGCCAGTTCGGAGCGCAGCTGCGGTGAAGGACCGCCGCCCCCTCCACCACCAGCCCAAGCGGGCTGGCGGTCCCCCTCCCCATTTAGCTGCGCGAAATGGGGAGGATCTGGACCTAGCGCGGCGTGATGTATTCGGGTGTCATCGCCCGCTCGCGCCAGTAGCCGGTCTCGCTGATCGTCGCGCCGCTGGCGAAGCGGATGTCGCCCGGCGTTCCCGCGCGGAAGTTGACGAAGCTGAGCCCCTTCCGCCCGGTGGTAAAACTGTAGAGCGTGTCGGCAGCGATCGCCACGGCCGTGCCCGGGCCATAGAGCCTGGCGCCGAGCCGGATCTCGCCATCGGTGACGAAGATGATCTCGTCCTCCGAATGCGAATGGACGCCGCGCTTCTCCTCCTCGGGGGTCATCGGCGTGTCGCGGCCGGGAAAGTGGTTCTCATGCAGCCAGACCGCGCTGGTCGGACACGACGAGTCGGCGTGCATCCCGCCGCCGACGCCCGAGCCGCCGCCCATGTCGGCGCGAAACGGCACGCGTTCGCGCGGCAGCAGGTGGACGTTGCCACCGGCGCGCTGGCCGTCCGATGGCTCGGCCGCATGGAAGGTCAGCAGTTCCGCGGGCGCCTCACCGCCCAGCACCGCCAGCGTCTGGCCGTGCTCGACGATCAGGCTCGATCCCGGCGCGAGCGCCCAGCCCCCCGCTTCGAGCGCACCGCGCCAGACATAGGCGACGCAGTCGGTCGCCAGCGGCCCGATCGTCAGCGCCTCGCCGGGCGCGATGCGGTGGAGATGCAGGTGCAGCGGACTCCGGGCGTCGTCGAAATAGGCGAGTGCGCCCGGCAGGCCCGAAAAGCCCGCGGGCGCCTGCCCTGCTTGCGCCTTGTCCGGCGTGACGACGGATACTTTCGGCATCGTTCCTCTCCCAAGGCCGCGCCGATGTGATCCGGCGTCAGCTGCGTTCGCGTGCCAGGCGTTCCTGCCGGTCGATCTCGCTTTCCTGCGGGATGAAGCTGCTGGCATTGACCTTCAGCCAGATCAGGATGGGCGCGGCCATGTAGATCGAGCTGTAGGTGCCGACGAAGATGCCGAAGGTGATCGCCAGGGTGAAGCCGAAAATCACGTCGGGGCCGAGCAGCAGCAGCGCGACCAGGGTGATCAGCACCGACAGCGAGGTCACGATCGTGCGCGACAGCGTCTCGTTGACCGAGAGGTCGAGCAGTTCGGGCATCGGCATGCGCCGGTACTTCTTCATGTTCTCGCGGATACGATCGTAGACGACGATCGTGTCGTTGAGCGAATAGCCGATCAGGGTGAGCAGGGCCGCGACGATGTTGAGGTCGAATTCGAGCTGGGTCAGCGCGAACAGCCCCAGGGTCAGGCTGACGTCGTGGACCAGCGCGAACAGCGCGCCCACGCCGAACTGCCATTCGAAGCGCACCCAGATGTAGATCGAGATCGCCACCATCGCCGCCAGCAAGGCGACCATGCCGCTGCTGAACAGTTCGCCCGAGACCTTGCCCGAGACGGTATCGTTGCCGTCGAGCCGCGCGTCGGGATGCGCGGCCTGGACCGCGGCGACGATCTTGGCCGACATGCGCTCGGCGATCGCCGGGTCCTTTTCCGAACCTTCGGGCAGGCGCATGCGGATCGACAGCTGGTTGGGCTTGCCGAATTCCTGGATCGTCGGTTCGCCGAATCCGAGCTTGTCGATCTCGCCGCGCACCGAAGCGATCGGCGCCGTGGCGGTGCGCTCGAAGGTGAAGCGGATCATCTGGCCGCCGACGAAGTCGACGCCGAGGTTGAGCCCGCGGGTGAAGGTCAGGGTCAGCGATGCCACGATCAGCAGCACCGAGACGACGTAGAACGGCACCCGCCACTTGAGGAAGTGGATGTTGGTGTTGTCGGGAACGAGCTTGAGCAGTTTCATGGCCGTACCCTCACAGCACCAGTTCGGTGGGCCGCGCCTTGCGCAGCCACATCGCGACCCACATGCGGGTCAGGTTGACGGCGGTAAACACCGAAGTGACGATGCCGATCATCAGGACGACCGCAAAGCCGCGGATCGGGCCCGAGCCGAACAGGAACATCAGAATCGCCGCGATGACGTTGGTGATGTTCGCGTCGAAGATCGCGCGGCTGGCTTCCTTGTAGCCCATCTCCACCGCCTGGACGACGCGGCGCCCACGCGCGCGTTCCTCGCGGATGCGCTCGTTGATCAGCACGTTGGCGTCGACCGCGGCGCCGATGGTCAGCACGAAGCCGGCGATGCCCGGCAGGGTCAGGGTGGTGTTGGCGATGGCCATGACGCCGAGGATCATCAGCACGTTGATGACCAGCGCGACGTTGGCATAGACGCCGAAGCGGCCGTAGGTGACGAGGATGAAGGCCATCAGCGCCACGGTGCCGACCAGCATCGCGATCGCGCCCTTCTTGATCGAATCGGCGCCGAGGTCGGGGCCGACCGTGCGCTGCTCGACGACCTTGAGGTCGACCGGCAGCGCGCCCGAGCGCAGCGCGATCGCCAGCTGGTTGGCCGATTCGATCGTGAAGCTGCCCGAGATCTGGGCGCTGCCGCCGAGAATCGGTTCGTTGATGTTGGGCGCCGACAGGACCTTGCCGTCGAGGATGATGGCGAAGGGCTTGTTGACGTTCTCGGTGGTCAGCTTGGCGAACTTGGCGCCGCCCTGCTGGTCGAAGGTGATCGAGACGACCGCGGCATTGGTCCGCTGGTCGTTCGACTGGACCGCGTTGGTCAGCTGATCGCCCTTGATGCCGCCGAGACGCTTGACCGCGATGGCCGGCTGGCCGCGGCAGGCACCGGCATCGACGCAAGCGACGATCTCGCTGCCCGGAGGGGCGATGCCCTGGACGACGTCGCTGGGTGCGGCGGTCTCGTCGACGAGCTTGAACTCGAGCTTGGCGGTCTTGCCGAGCAGTTCGATCAGCGCGCGCGGATCCTTGAGGCCCGGCACCTGCACGTCGATGCGGCTCGAACCGAGACGGCGGATGTCGGGCTCGCGCGTGCCGAGCGCGTCGATGCGCTTGCGCACGACCTCGATCGCGGTCTCCATCGCATGATCGATCGCCTGGTTGATGCCGGCATCGGTCGGGGTGAGGATGAAGCGATTGCCGTCCTCGACCTTGATGTCCCAGTCGCGCTGGCCGGTCAGGCCCGCGCCCGTGGTCAGCGGCAGGATCTGCTCGCGCGTGGCGTCGACCTGGACCGGGTTCTCGACCACGAAGCTCAGGTTGCCGTCACGGCTCGAGATGTCGCCGATGCGGATGCGCGGCTGGGCATCGCGCAGACGCTGGCGCACGCTCTCTTCCATCGCTTCGATGCGCTGGCGCCGCACCTGCGAGGCGTCGGCCTCGAGCAGGAGGCGACTGCCGCCGGCGAGATCGAGGCCGAGGTTGACCTTCGGCTGGGGAATCACGCTCGGCAGGTTCACACCCGCGATCGAGGTCAGCGACGGTATCGCCGCAAAGGCACAGAGCAGGGCCACCAGCCAATAGGTGACACGCTTCCAACGGGGAAAATCGAGCATATTCTAACGCGCTCTCCCGAAAACCCTAATGGGCTCAGTCGTTTGCCGGCGCCGAGCCACCCGGGCCGACGATATCGGTGATGGTCGACTTCAGCGCCTTGACCTTGACGTTCGGCGCCAGCTCGATCTCGGCGTATTGGTCGTCGATCTTGACGACCTTGCCGACGAAGCCGCCACCGGTCAGCACCTGGTCGCCGCGCTTGATGCCGCTGATCTTCTCGCGATGCGCCTTCTGCTGGCGCATCTGCGGACGCCAGATGAAGAACCAGAAGACCACCGCCATGCCGACGAAGGGCATGACCTGGATCCAGGCCGGCGGCTCGCCGGCGGCGGGGGCTGCGGCCTGGAGGATATCGAGGATGGTGCTGCTCATTGCGAGGAAATCTGCCTTGTTTGCGGCATCTGCGCCAAACGGCCGAAACATGCGGCCAGGCGCGTCTTGGCCGGAATTGCGGGCGGTTAGCAGCAAAGCGCAGGTGTGGCAACGCGCGCCGGCCCGCCTTCCCGACGCGATGAAATTTGCGATGAAATTTGGATGGCAACGCGCGCTTGCCATCCCCGTCGACCATGCCTATAGGCGCACCCCTCCGGTCGGGACGTAGCGCAGCCTGGTAGCGCATCACACTGGGGGTGTGGGGGTCGGAGGTTCGAATCCTCTCGTCCCGACCAAAGAGACACACCCCAAAATAGCCAGCCCCAAAAGCCCTGGCGCAAATCCGTTTTCCTACAGAAACCGATTTGGTTATCTGGACTGCTCCTCGTCACGCCAGGAGTGTTCCCATGCCCGTGCTCGACTCGCTGCTCGGCCCGCTCACCTCGATCATCGACAAGGTCATTCCCGACAAGGACGCGCGCGAGCGCGCCAAGCTCGAGCTGCTGCGGCTGCAGGGTTCGCAGGAGATGGAACTGCTCCAGACGCGGCTCTCGGCCATCGTCGCCGAGGCCGGATCGGGCGATCCCTGGACCAGCCGCGCGCGGCCGAGCTTTCTCTACGTCATGTATGCGATGATTCTCTGGGCCGTGCCGATGGGCGTGATCGGCGCGCTGAGCCCGGCCACGGCCAGCGCGATCGCCAGCGGCATGACCGCCTATCTCAACGGCCTGCCCGAACCGCTATATGCGTTGTTCGGCACCGGCTACCTCGGCTATTCGGTGATGCGCCAATGGGGCAAGGTCGCAGGCTCGGACAAGTAGGCCGCGATTAACCAGTGCGAAGGCCTTTGCCGCTATAACCCCGGCCGATGCGGCACGATCGCCGCCTTTCGGAGATATCGATGAGCCGTCCGGCCGGGAACTCGTGGCGCTTCAGGTCTGCCGCGATCGTCATGCTGCTGCCCATGCTGGCGCTTGCCGCCTGCGGCCAGAGCAACGACGAGGCCATGGCCGAGAAGCTCGCCGCCGCCGAAGCCGCTGCCGCCAAGGCCGTCGCCGCGCAGCAAGCCGCCGAGAAAGCGGCGATGATCGCCGCCTCGTCGCGTCCGGCACCTCCGGTGGATAGCTCGCCTTCGTTCGACGGCAACTCCACCGATCTCCCCGAAGCGATCAACGAGCCCGACGTCGCCTCGGTCGAACCGGCGGGCGAGTTCAGCGGCACCGACGTCTCGGGCAGCAGCCCCAGCTGACCTCGATCGCGCCCGCGGCGGCGCGGCACTTGTCAGCCCATCGGGCTCAGCCTAGGCCCTGCACGCGATCAATCATGCAGGGGCCCGATCATGTCTGAGAAACTCGTATACGTGCTCAACGGGCCGAACCTGAACCTGCTCGGCCTGCGCGAGCCGGAGATCTACGGCAGCGAAACGCTCGACGACATCGCCGCCATGCTCGAGGACCGCGCGCAGGAACTGGGCATGGCGATCGACCTGCGCCAGTCGAATCACGAAGGCCACCTGGTCGACTGGCTGCACGAGGCCCAGGCCGAAGGCGCCGTCGCCGTCCTGCTCAACGCCGGCGCCTATACGCATACCAGCGTCGCGATCCACGACGCGATCCGCGGCATCAAGACGCCGGTGATCGAGGTGCACCTGTCGAACCCGCACACGCGCGAGGAATTCCGCCACAAGAGCTTCGTCGGCATGGCCGCGAAGGGCTCGATCGCCGGCTTCGGCCCGAAGAGCTACCTGCTCGGGCTCGAGGCGGCGGCGCTGCTCTAGAAGTCGCCGTCGAGCTCTAGCGGCACGCCGGGTACCTGCTTGGCCGTGCGGATCGTCAGCGAGGTCTTCACGCTGGCGACGTTGGGTGCCGGGGTCAGTTTCGAGGTCAGGAATTCCTGGAAGCTCTGCAGATCGCGGCTGACAATCTTGAGGATGAAGTCGATCTCGCCGTTGAGCATGTGGCACTCGCGCACTTCGGGCAGCTTGCGCATGTGCTCTTCGAACTGCCGCAGCGATTCCTCGGCCTGGCTCTTTAGGCTGACCAGCGCAAAGACGGTGATCGCATAGCCGAGCTTCGAAGCGTCGAGCTCGGCGTGATAGCCCTTGATCACGCCGTCTTCCTCGAGCGCGCGCACGCGGCGCAGGCACGGCGGCGCGGTCAGGCCCACGCGCTGCGCCAGTTCGACGTTGGTCACGCGCCCTTCGTCCTGGAGTTCGGCCAGCAGCCGACGGTCGATATGATCGAGATTTGCCATGCCTGCGCCCCTATCGCCCCACTCTGATAGTCATGACTGGTCGGCCGGTGTTGTGGCACGATTTATAACGGAAACAACCACCCCCACATAATATTATTGTTTGCCGTCGCAATCGTCCCGCTTTGCAACGCCGTCGCTCCATGCCCTTTCGCATATGCGTCAAAGTGCTAGGAGGCTGGGCTTGTGACCGCATCGCCGCGGGGCAGCGGAGCCGTGATGCATTTCGACGACCGTCTCGATACCGTGCTGCGCAGCCCTGCCGGCAGCGAGACGATCGCGCGCGTCCAGTTCCGCCAGCTGATCGACCTGCTCGGCAGCCTGCCCGACACCGCCCAGAGCCCGCGCGTCGACGCCGCCTATCTGCGGCTGGGCGAGCTCGACGCGGCGATTCCGGCGCGCGAACGTGCCGCCATCCTGCGCGAGCCCGTTTTGCGCCTGCGCGCATCGCGCCTGATCGCCCAGCTCGCGGTCGCCGAGCCCGAGGTCGCCGCCGCGACGATGGCGCGCGCCGAGCTCGACGAAGACCAGTGGCTCGACCTGATCCCCGCCCTCCCCGTCGGCGCGCGCGGCTTCGTCCGCCACCGCCGCGGCCTGCCACCGCGGGTGGTCGATCTGCTCGCCCGGCTCGGCGTCGCCGACCGCGGCCTGCCCCCGGCCCCGTTCGATGCCCCGTTCGAGGCCGGGGTCGAACCCGAAGTCGAACCCGAACCCGCAAGAATCGCCCCGCTGAGCCTGGTCGAACCGAGTGAGGCCCCGCCGCAGATCGACGAGATCGGCGCGATCGTCCGGCGCATCGAGGCCTTCCGCAAAACGCGCCCGATCGCCGACGACGAAGCCCCGGCCGCCGACGCCGCGCTGCGCCACCTGCCCGCTTTCGATTTCGCCACCGATTCCGAAGGCCGCATCGTCTGGGCCGAGGCCGGCGTAGCCCCCGCCGTGGTCGGCCTGCGGATCGCCGCGCGCGATCCCGAGAGCCCGGCGCAGAGCTCGCCCGGCCTGCTCGCCGCCTTCCGCCATCGCCAACCGATCGCCCGCGCGACGATCCGCATCGAAGGCGCCCCGGCGATCGCCGGGCTCTGGCGGATCGACGCCGCGCCGCGCTTCGACCAGCCCGGCGGCCGCTTCGCCGGCTATGTCGGCCGCATGCGCCGCCCGACCGACGGCAACACCGCGCCAGCGGGCGACGGCGAGGCCGATCGCATGCGCCAGATCCTGCACGAGCTGCGCACGCCGGTGAACGCGATCCAGGGCTTCGCCGAGGTCATCCAGCAGCAGCTGTTCGGCCCCACGCCGCACGAATACCGCGCGCTCGCCGCCACCGTCGCGAGCGATGGCGCGCGCATGCTCGCGGGCTTCGAGGAACTCGAACGACTGGTCAAGCTCGACAGCGGCGCCATGGCGCTCGAGCCCGGCGCCAGCGATCTGTTGCCGGTGCTGGCGGCGACGATCGCGCAACTCGAAGGGTTCAACGCGCCGCGCCACAGCGGCCTCGAGCTCGAATGCGAGGATGCCGCCCTGCCCGTCGCGCTGGCACCGATCGAGGCGCAGCGACTGGTCTGGCGCCTGCTCGCCACCCTGGCCGGCACGACCTCGCCCGGCGAAGTTCTGCGGCTGCGCGCCCGCATGCGCGGCGATCGCCTGCGCCTGACCCTGCGCCTGCCCGCGAGCCTGGCCTTCAGCGACGGCGACGCGCTGTTCGACGCCGGCGCCGGCGGCCAACCGCAGGCGCTCGCCGCGGGCATGTTCGGCACGGGCTTCGCGCTGCGGCTGGCGGCGGCCGAGGCCAAGTCGGCCGGCGGCGCGCTCGAACGGCGGCAGGACAAGCTACGCCTGACCCTGCCGGCCGCGACGCTCACCCCCGTCCCCGACCGAACCGAACTGGATGCGAATGTTCGGTAATCTTTTGTGTCTATAGGGCATTCCATCGTTCCGAGCGCGCATCGGGGTCCGAACCCGCGCGTTACGCCGATGGAGAGTCCGGTTCTTGGTTTGCAGCGTCAGCCCTGAAGTCAACATCGTCGAGCCGCCGCGCCAGCCGGACTTCGTGCACCTGCCCGAAGGCGCGCCGCGCTTCCTCGTGACGATCGACACCGAAGAGGAATTCGACTGGAGCCGCCCGCCGCGCCGCGAAGGCCACGGCCTCGAGACGATCGGCCAGTTCGGCCGCTTCCAGGAATTCTGCAACGGTTTCGGGGTGGTCCCGGTCTTCCTGATCGACCACCCGATCGCCACCGCGCCGGAAACCGCGGCCGTGCTCGGCCCCGCGCTCGCCGAGGGCAAGGCCGAGGTCGGCATTCACCTGCACCCTTGGGTCAATCCGCCCTTTGTCGAGGAGGTCAGTGATTTCAACAGCTTCGCTGGCAATCTTCCCTTCGAGATCGAGCGCGAGAAGTTCCTCGGCCTGCACGCCACGATCAAGGCCAACCTCGGCGTCGCACCGCTGATCTACCGCGCCGGCCGCTATGGCGTCGGCCCGAACAGCGCGGCGATCCTGCGCGAGGCCGGGGTCGTCATCGATACCTCGGTGCGCAGCCTTTACGAATATACTGCGATCGGCGGCCCCGATTTCCGCCGGCACCCGCGCCGCGCCTATTGGCTCGATCGCGCGCGGAGCCTGATCGAGGCGCCGGTGACCGCGGCCTTCACCGGGCACCTGCAGGCCTGGGGCCAGACACTCTATCCGCTGCTCGGCCGCGTGCCGCGCCTGCTCGGCGCCATGGCGCGCATCGGCCTGCTCGAACGCATCCCGCTGAGCCCCGAGGGCACGACGGTCGACGAAGGCATCCGCGCGATCGACGCCGCGCTCGCCGACGACCAGCACCTGTTGATCTTCTCGTTCCACAGCCCCTCGCTGGCGCCGGGCCACACCCCCTACGTGCGCGACACCGCCGATCTCGAGGCGTTCTACGACTGGTGGCGCGCGATATTCGCCCATCTCGCGCGCCGCGGCGTCGCGCCGACCACGGTGCAGGACCTCACGCGTTCGCTGGCGCTTGCCTAGCGCGCATCACCCGGCTAACGCCCGCGCATCCGGCACCGCCCTCGCGGGTGATGGCGGGCACGGCGTTGGGGCCTGTAGCTCAGCGGTTAGAGCTGGCCGCTCATAACGGCTAGGTCGCGGGTTCGAATCCTGCCGGGCCCACCACGTCGGATATGGTCAGGCCGACCACGTGTCGGGGAGTAGCGCAGCCTGGTAGCGCATCTGGTTTGGGACCAGAGGGTCGCAGGTTCGAATCCTGTCTCCCCGACCATTTTCTTTTCTGTAGGCATGCCTGCGACCGACAGGCTCACATCAGCCCAGCGATTAAAGTTTGTATTGAGAATGTGACGGGACACACCGCTGCTAGCTAGGAGTGACCGCATTGGAACCCATTCTCGAGCAAATACGCGCTACATACGATAGTGGTATCTGGTATCCGGTTGTGTCGTCCATGCTGATGCTCCCTGACGCATGCGGCGCCGCCGAGTTCTGGGGACAAGAGAAAAAGCCACGTCAGCGCTACATTGAATGGTACGATAAGTGGGTAGCGCCACATTTCTCGCCCGCGAATGTGAAATTCGACGGCTCAGTCGTTTACATCATTCGGAACGCCTTGATGCATGAAGCCACGGGCTTCACGCGCGGAACGCATGGCTTCGACAGAGTCTTGTTCACTCCACCCAATCAACATGGCGTCGTCCTAGAGTTTTTTCTTTCCCAAACCCAGAACGAGACTGCATTTCAGGTGACCATACTTGGCATGTTAAACGCCATAGAGAATGGCGTTCGAAACTGGCTGACGGAAATTCGCGCCGATGACGAGAAACGACGTGAGAATGCTGTAGCCAAGTTGTTGCAATATCGACCCGATGGCCAGCCACCCCACATAATCGGCATCCCGGTTGTATCTTGACCAGTATGCAGCCCGCGGCGCGGATTATCGGCTCTTAACGCCCTCATCAGCGGACGCGGTCGCTCACGTCACCCGATAGACATCCCCGCTCCCGGCATCGCGGTACAGGTCCACGCGCTCACCGTTCCAGTGATAGTCGAGGTGCCGCGCCTGCATGGGCAGGGTGACGCGATCGGGATGGAACAGGCCAGCGCATTCGCCCTCGGGATTGCGCTGGCTCGGATAGACCACCCCCTCCGAGCCATCCGCGCGCAGCCGTGCGCCGAGCGGCTGCGACGCGGCATAGCTGTCGGGCGCCAGGATCTCGGCCCAGGCATCGTTCTTTCCGCGCAGGTCGTGCAGCGGTGCTTCGACGTCGAGCACCAGTTCGCGGAACTGCGAGGTCCAGCCCGGCGTCTCGCGCGTGCGCGCCATGAACAGCGCGTGGTGGTGGATCGTCTCGAACAGCGCGGTCTCGAACTCGCGCGCCACGTAGAGCGCACCGAAACTGCCGTCGTGAAAGCGACCGGCGCGCTCGGGGCTCGCATGGGTGAAGGCGGCCATGACGTAGCTTGCGCCCGGCCCGGCCACCCGACGCGCCGGCGGGACGAGATCGAGCTGACCGATCGTCTCCATCAGCCGGGGGTTGGTCTTCTGCTCGGCCGCGAGCAGCAGCGGCCAGTCGGCCGGATCGGCGATGTCGTCGAACAGGTCGATCGGCGGATAGAGGCTGCGGATGATGCGGCGCGCGCCACGCCATTCCACCTGCGTGATCGGAATCGATGTCGGCGGAATCGATGTTGGATCGATCACCACCCGCCGCGCTCGGCGTCGAGGTAGCGGCGCACACGCATCAGGTCGGTGAGTTCGCCGCCCGTCATCACCTCGAGCGCCGAGCGCCCGCCGAAGGCCTGGTTGGCCGCCTTGATCCAGGCATAGCCGCGCGCCGGCTCGCGGAAGATCAGGCGCAGCGCCTTGTGGATCCCCATCAGGTTGGACAGCCGCGCCTTGCCGTCGCGGCCGATGCGCCCGAGCGCTCCGGCCTTCCAGCGCGCATAGGTTCGCGGCGCGAGATCGAGGATAACCGCAGCCTGATCCTCGCTCACGCCCCAGAGCCGGAACAGGTTGAGCACCGCGCGAAACATCGCCGCGGCCTCGGCATCGCTGATCGGTTCGGGCACGAAAGGCCGCGGTTCGGTTTCGACCTTCAAGAGCTGAACCATGCGCACCTCCATGCCATATGGCAGTCTATAGTTATTTTACTGCCATTTTGCAATTAACCATCAAGTCTTCGTCAATTGAAACCCCGGGTCCCGGCGATTACCCAAGCCGCGTTTGTGGAGGAGAAGCGTTATATGTCCCATCGCCGCTGGATAGGTTTCGCCGCGGCGCTGTGCGGCACCGCGCTCGCATTGCCGAGCGCGCAGGCGCGGCCGGCGCCCCGCCCGAACGTGCTCGTCATCGTCGCCGACGATCTCGGCTTTTCCGATCTCGGCGCGTTCGGCGGCGAGATCGCGACGCCGAACCTCGATGCCCTGGCGCTGTCGGGGCTGCGCCTGGCGAACTTCCACACCGAAGCCGCCTGCGCGCCGACGCGCGCGATGCTGCTGACCGGCAGCGACAGCCATCGCGTCGGCCTGGGCAACATGCCCGAATCGATGGCGCCGAACCAGGCCGGGCGGCGTGGCTACGAGGGCCATCTGCGCGCCGACACCGCGACCCTGGCCGAGCGGCTGGCCGCCGGCGGCTATCGCACGCTGTTCTCGGGCAAGTGGCACCTCGGCACGGCACCCGATCAGGATCCCCACGCGCGCGGGTTCCAGCACAGCTTCGCCATGCTCAACTGCTGCCACGACCATTTCGGCGCGGGGCTTTCGACCGATCGCAGCAAGATGTTCGGCTATACCCGCGACGGCGAGACGGTGACGAGCCTGCCCGCGGACTTCTATTCGTCGGACTTCTTCGCCGGCCAACTGATCGACCAGCTCCGCGCGACCCGTGGCGACGACAAGGCGCGCCAGCCGTTCTTCGCCTATCTGGCCTTCACCGCGCCGCACGCGCCGCTGCAGGCGCCGGCCGCGACGATCGCCAAGTATCGCGGCCGTTACGACGCGGGCTACGACGTGCTGCGCCAGCAAAGGCTCGCGAGTCAGGCCAAGCTCGGCCTGCTCGATCCCGCGGTGCAGCCGCACCGGCCCGTCGATACCGTGCCATGGGACTCGCTCTCGCCCGAAGAGCGCCAGACCTCGAGCCGCAAGATGGAGATCTATGCGGCGATGGTCGAGGAACTCGACAAGGCCGTCGGCCGCGTGGTCGCCGAGCTCAAGGCCCAAGGCGAGTTCGAGCGCACGACGATCGTCTTCCTCTCGGACAACGGCGCCGAGGCGCGCGACCCGGCGCCGCGGCCGGGTACCCCCGCCCCGCCGCTCGCGGCGCTCGGCGGCCCGAAGACCTACGTCAACTACGGCGCGGGCTGGGCCCAGGCGGCGACGGCGCCGTCCTGGCGGTTCAAGAGCTTCGCCACGCAGGGCGGCATTCACGCCCCGGCCTTCGTCGCGGGGCCGGCGGTCCGCCGCCCGGGCACGATCGCGCGTGCCTATGCCAATGTCCGCGACGTCGTGCCGACCTTGCTCGACCTTGCCGGCGTCACCGTCACCCCCGGCCGCTTCGCCGGGCGCGAGGTGCAGGCGATCGACGGGCTGAGCTGGCGCGGGCTGCTGGCCCGCAACGCGACGGTCTATCCGCCCGACCGGGCGGTGGGCACCGAACTGTTCGGCTCGCGCTCGCTGCGGCAAGGCGACTGGAAGATCACCGACATCGGCGACGGCATCTGGCACCTGTTCGACCTGGCGCACGATCCCGGCGAGACGCGCGATCTTTCGGCCGCCGAGCCGGCGCGCAAGGCCGCGCTGATCGCGGCCTGGGATCGCTATGCGCAGGACGTCGGCGTGGTCATGCCCGATCCGCCGTTCCACCCGAACCCACCGCGCGACCACGACTGAGCGCCGCACGAAGCCATCACTCGCCGTTGCCATGCGGTGTCGCAGCGCGATGGGCTGATCAATCGCTTGTTTCCAAGCCGCGCCTTTCGGGTGATAAGCCTGTCCGAAATAGCGAACGAATCGTCACAAATGACGAACGGAGAGGGATCGGATGGAACGTAGCTTCGGCATCGGCTGGCGACAGGTCTTCGCGTCGATGGTGGTCATGTCGTGTTCGGGCATGATCGCGCCGACCTACGGCATCATCGCCGTCCATCTCGGCCAGGAGTTCGGCTCGACCCGCATGGTGCTGATGCTGGCGATCACCGTCATGTCGATCGCCACGGGCATTCTCTCGCCGATCGTCGGCAACCTGATGGACCGGTCCTCGCTGCGGCGGATCATGGCGGTCGGCGTGTTCAGCATGATCATCGGCTTCGTCGCGCTGTCCTTCGTCACCTCGTTCACCGCCGTGCTCGTGGTCTACGGCCTGTTCATGGCCGCGACCCAGGCGATGGCCGGGCCGATCTCGGGCACCGTCCTGCTGACGCGCTGGTTCGACAAGCGCCGCGGCCTGGCGCTGGGCATCGCCGTCTCGGGCATCGGCGCGGGCGGCATGATCTTCCCGCTGGTGATCCAGGGCCTGTTCGACCAGTTCGCCTGGCGCGAGGCGCTGCGCGTGCTGGCGCTGGTGCTCGCCTGCGTCACGGTTCCGGCCTTGGCCTTCATCATCAACCGCCCCGAAGACCGCGGCCTCCACGCCGACGGCGCCGAGACGCCGCCCGCGACGGCCGGCGGCGGTGCGGCCGCCTCGCTTTCGGCGCGCGAGATCGTCTCCGATCCGGCCTTCTGGCTGCTGGCGCTGGTCGTCACCGTCGTGCTCGCGGGCATGATGGGTTCGGTCACCAACATCGTGCCGATGGCGCGCGACCTCGGCATCGAGGCCAATGCCGCGGCCGTAGTCGTCTCGCTCTATGCGGGCATGGCCTTCCTCGCCAAGCTGACCTTCGGCGCGCTGGCCGACCGGATCAACTCGCGCGTGCTGATGCTCGGCGCGCTCGGCTCCTTCGCCGCGGGCATGGCGGCGCTGGCCATGGCCGCGACCGGCTTCGGCGGCTATGGCCTGATCCTGCTCGGCGCGGCGATGGTCGGCCTCGGCGGCGTGATCGTGCCGCTGCAGAGCTTCGTCGCACCGCGCATCTTCGGCGCCAGCGTGGTCGGCAAGGCGGTGGGCCTGCTCGGCCTGGTCTCGCTGATCGGCCTGCTGCTGACCCCGCCGATCTTCGGCTTCGTGTTCGACCGCACCGGCTCCTATGCGCCGATCTTCTGGGCCTTCTCGGTGCTCGCGGTCGGCGCCATGTTGGTCGTGCCGCGGATCCGCCTGCATCCGCGCGATATCGTACCCGCGACATCGCACGGACCGGCCGATGCGGAGCCCGTCCCCGCCCCCTGACGCGTTGCCCCCTTCCCGGGCCTGTGCCAGACACGGCGCCTGAAATTTCCGGGAAGGATCGGTCATGCGCGAACATCTGCAGCAGTTCATCGGCGGCCACTGGGTCGATAGCCAGGGCGGCACGCGCCACGAAGTGATCAACCCGGCGACCGAGGAGCCCTGCACGGTCATCACCTTGGGCACCGCGGCCGACGTCGACGCCGCGGTCAAGGCCGCGCGCGCCGCCTTCCCCGCCTTCGCCGCGACCAGCGTCGCCGAGCGCCTGGCGCTGATCGACCGCGTGATCGAGGTCTACAAGTCGCGGCTCGGTGAGGTTGCCCAGGCGATCAGCGAAGAGATGGGCGCACCGATCTCCTTCGCCACGGCCGCCCAGGCGCCGACCGGCATCGGCCACCTCAAGTCCGCGCGCAACGCGCTCGAAGGCTTCGAGTGGGAAGAGGAGATGCGCGGCGCGCGCGTGGTGCACGAGGCGATCGGCGTCGTCGGCATGATCACGCCGTGGAACTGGCCGATCAACCAGATCGTCGCCAAGGTCGCCCCCTGCCTCGCCGCGGGCAACACCATGGTGCTCAAGCCCAGCGAGGAATGCCCGACCAACGCGGTGATCTTCGCCGAGATCCTGGCCGAGGCCGGCGTCCCCGCGGGCGTGTTCAACCTCGTCAACGGCGACGGGCCCGGCGTCGGCGCGGCGATCGCGTCGCATTCCGACATCGACATGGTCTCGTTCACCGGCTCGACCCGCGCCGGCGTGGCCGTCGCCCAGGCCGCCGCGCCGACGGTCAAGCGCGTGCACCAGGAACTCGGCGGCAAGGGCCCCAACCTCGTCCTGCCGAACGCCGACATCGACGCGCACCTCGGCAAGATGCTCTCGGGCGTGGTCGGCAATTCGGGCCAGACCTGCATCGCCCCGACCCGCGTCATCGTCTCGCAGGGCCAGAAGCAGGCGGTCGAGAGCTTTGCCAAGGCCATGTTCGAGGCGACCCCGGTCGGCGATCCGGCGCAGGAAGGCGGCCACATCGGCCCCGTCGTCAACAAGAGCCAGTTCGACAAGATCCAGGCGCTGATCCAGTCGGCGATCGACGAGGGCGCGACCCTGCTCGCCGGCGGCACCGGCATGCCCGACAGCGTCAACCGCGGCTACTACGTCCGTCCGACCGTGTTCGGCGACGTAACCCCCGACATGCGCATCTTCCGCGAGGAGACCTTCGGCCCGGTCGCGACGATCAGCACCTACGAGACGCTCGACGAGGGCATCGCGCTGGCGAACGACACCGAATACGGCCTCTCGGCCGCGATCACCGGCGACGAGGAACTGGCCAAGGGCGTGGCGCGCAGGCTGCGCGCCGGCCTCGTCGGGGTCAACGCCTGGGGCCCCGTGCCCGACGCTCCGTTCGGCGGCTACAAGCGCTCGGGCAACGGCCGCGAGGCCGGCGCCTGGGGCCTGCGCGACTTCCTCGAGGTGAAGTCGATCGTCGGCGGGTAAGGAGTCAGGTTTCCAGCTGACGCTGGAGGCGGCACCGGCCCCCTAGGAACTTTGGCGCCCCCACCCGGCCTCCCATAGGGTACTATCGTAGGGAGGCCGGGTGGGGGCGTGGGCCGGTGCCGCAAGGCGGGGACGAATGTCCCCGCCGCACCCTCACATTACGCCGTAAATTCCAGGATCTCGGGCGCCAGATTCTGCCACGAGATGAACAGCGAGTGTCCCTTGCCCGAGGCGGTCTCGGCCGCCTGGTAGTTCCATTCGTCGTCGCGCCACGGCGGATTGCGGAACTCGCTCTGCGGGATCAGGCGGTGCACCCATTCGCTGGTCGTGCGCGTGTGCGACAGATCGCTGTCGTGACTGCGATAGACCAGGGTCGGCATCGTCAGCCGCGCGAAGTCGACCGGCTTCATCCCCGGCACCGGCGTGATGTCGCTGGGCACGTAGGCCGAGGCCCACTTCTGCATCACCGCGATGAACTGGCGCGGATCCTGGCTGCGGATGAATTCCTTGGCCGTCGGGCTCATCGCGAAGTTCTCGGCCCAGGAGGTCGCGTTCATCACCGCTTCCATGCCGCCGACCGAGGCCATCGATGCCGCCTCGCCCGCGTAATAGGTGGCGAGCTGCATCAGCCCGATCGGCTCGCCGCTGATCCACCACAGCGCGAGGTGCGAGCACATGTCGGGATCGCGCGCCGCCGCCAGCATCGACACGCGGCTGCCGCCCGAACCGCCGATGATCGCCGTCGGCCCGAGGTCGAGATGCCGGATCAGGCCCGACAGCGCCTCGGCCTGCATCTCGCTCTCGCTCGCGCCGAGCAGGCAGGCGTCGGACTTGCCGCAATTCGGCCGGTCATAGATCACCGCGCGGCGGCCGCCCTCGGCCAGCTTGAGCGCGAAGTCGCGGATCCCCGGCGTATCCATGTGAAAGCGCCCGCCCGGCGTCAGGATGACGGCCTGGGCACCCTCGGGCCCGTGGACCTCGTACTCGATTCCCAGGCCATTGATTGTCGCGCGTGGCATTTGATTCTCTCCCGTGATGGCTGATTTGCGCGGCACCTTCGACCGACCAAGCAAGCGCTGCAAGGGGGAAAAGAAGCGAATACCATCTTCGCTTTCCTACAGGATCATGTTCATGACATGTTCCCCGGCCCTTTCCGATCCGAGAGCCCTGCGATGATCGACAAGTCCCGCGACCCTGCCCATACCGCGGCCGACCAGACCGCAGCCGGCAAGGCCAAGCGCCTGGCGCTCCTCAGCGACTTCGCCCCTGTCCCGCGCCACTACGACCGCCACGACGGCTGGACACCCGAACGCCAGCGCGGCTTCATCGCGGCGCTCGCCGATACCGGCAGCGTCAAGGCCGCCGCCCACGCGGTCAACATGGCCCCCGAAGGCGCCTACCATTTGCGCCGCCATCCCCAGGCGCACGAGTTCCGGAAGGCCTGGGAAGTCGCGCTCGCGCTCGGCGTCCAGCGGCTCGAGGACGTCGCGATGGACCGCGCGCTGAACGGCGTCGAGGTGCCCGTCTATTCCTACGGCAAGCTCGTCGGCACGCGCCGCAAGTACAACGACCGCCTGCTGATGTTCCTCCTGCGCACCCGCGCCAAGAAGCGCTTCGGCGAGGACGGCCGCATGAACCTGGCCGACCGCGCGACGCTCGCCAATCTCAAGCGCCAGTGGCGCAAGCAGTGGGACCAGGAACGCGCGCTGGCGGAGGCCGAACGCACCCGGCAGAGCTACGCCAGCATCCACGAAAAGCTCACAGACTGGGACCAGCGCCGCACCCGCGAAATCGCCCGCGCCCTACGCACCGAATGGCTACGCCTCGGCGGCCCGCCAGCACTGCCCGACGACGAGGATCTGGACGAGGACGAGGAGGCGGAGTTCGAGGATGAGGACGTAGAGGAAAGCGCGGGTTGCGACGCCGAGACTCCGCGCGAGCCTAGCGAGGCGGACGGGATTCGCACGGTTTCGCTCAAGCACGGCTGGCCCGATGACGGACGGGCTACGCCTTTTCGGGGACGGTAGAGGGAAGTGAGGAATGAGGGGGCCATCACCCCCTCGCCCCCTTACTTTGCCTTTGCCTCCAACTCCGCGATACGAGCCTCGAGGAGCGGCGCCAACTTGTAGATATCGGTCAGGTCCGCAATGAGATTGCGGGTCTCGGTCTGCCCTTCAAACGTACCAACATATTTGGTCGTTATTCCGTTGAAATGCAGGCGAACCAAAGTGCGGCGATTGTTGTCATCCAGCAGCACGGCACAATACGATTTCGCGTCCCGCATGATGACACGCTTGGGGTCGACCAGCTTGGAAGCGATGGCCTGAACGATACGAAACCCGTTTATCTCTTCATCGGTCGTGATCACCTCATCGACAGGCAGGACAGGTTCGTCGTCCAGGTCTGGAACTGTAGAGGCGTTCAGCGCAGAGGTGAGACGATCGTTCACATGATCGCGCACAATCGCGGAAAAGGCATTGGCAATGAGCCGCGTGAAGGTGTCCTTCACTTGCGCCGTCACTTGCCCCGCATAAACGCGCTTGGCGATCAGCCGCGCGAACTCTTCTGATGCGGCTGCCATCTCTGTCTCGAGCTCTTTGCGCACCAGCGATTCAAGCTTGAGGTTCGATGCCTCTCGAACGATCGCATCGATGTCGAAACCGGCCTTGGTAAAGGCTTCCAATGTGCGAATATCGGACTTTCTCACGGCATCGAGATTGAGGGTGAAGAAAGGCTGGGCGTCCATCTTATTCGGCTGATCAACGTCGGAGAAGAACTTGTAGATCACGCCGTTGGTGAGGATCGCCAGCCTTGCATCCGTAACGCTGAAATAGCGGAAAAGCTGCGATGCGTGGTTGATCGTCAAGTCGCTCGTCGATGGCTTGCATTCGATCAGGATCGATGGCTTTCCATCGATGCAAATCGCGTAGTCTACTTTCTCACCCTTTTTGGTACCGACGTCCGCCGTATACTCTGGCACCACCTCCGATGGATTGAAAACATCATATCCCAAGAGATTGATAAAAGGCATCACGAGCGCCGTCTTGGCGGCCTGCTCGGTAAGCAGAACCTCTCGATGCTGCTGCGTTTTGGTTGCCAGTTCCGTAAGCCGCGCCGCCAGATCCATACAAATTCCCCCGTATTGCCCTTATCAGAAGCTCTCATTGAATTGAGGATCGAGCAACAGGGGGATTACTCCGAACTGGCAGAAGCAAGTTGTCGCCGATCAACGGCGATATGAAACATCGCCTGACAAAACCTTCCCGTCACCCCGGGCTTGACCCGGGGCCCCGCTTCTCTTCAACTTTACGCATGGACAGGGAGCGACGCGGCGGCTGGGTGTATATCATGGCCGATCGCTATCGGGGCACGATCTACGTGGGCGTCACGGCGGACCTGCCGCGGCGGATAGTCCAGCATCGCGAAGGAACCGGCTCGGACTTCTGCGCCCGCTACGGATTGCGGCGACTGGTCTGGGCGGAGCGCGGCGAGACCATCGAAGATTGCATCGCCCACGAAAAGCGGGTCAAGCGATGGCGGCGCGCCTGGAAGTTCGCGCTAATCGAGCGCGGCAATCCCGATTGGAACGATCTCTACGATTTTCTTATTTGACGGTCCGTGCCGGCCAGAACAAGCCCCGCCGATGCCCATCAGTCCGTCACCCCGGACTTGATCCGGGGTCCCGCTATTGGTTCCAGCACATCGCTTGCCGCACGAAGCGGGACCCCGGGTCAAGCCCGGGGTGACGGGAGTACGATTTTGGGAATGGGAGCGCGAGGGCGATGGCCCTCGCATTCACTCCCGCTTCCCCCGCGCTACCGCTTCCAAGCTACCCTTCGACAAGCTCAGGGTGAGCGGAGTTCGGGTCACTCTTCCCCCATCCGCAGCGCCGCGATGAAGGCCTCCTGCGGGATCTGCACGTTGCCGTACTCGCGCATCCGGGCCTTGCCCTTCTTCTGCTTCTCGAGGAGCTTCTTCTTGCGGGTGATGTCGCCGCCGTAGCACTTGGCGGTCACGTCCTTGCGCATCGCGGCGATGGTCTCGCGGGCGATGACCTTGCCGCCGATCGCGGCCTGGATCGGGATCTTGAACAAGTGCCGCGGGATCAGGTCCTTGAGGCGTTCGCACATGTGGCGGCCGCGCTCCTCGGCGACGCCGCGGTGGACGATCATCGAGAGGGCGTCGACCGGCTCGTTGTTGACGAGGATCGACATCTTGACGAGGTCGCCCTCGCGCAGGCCGATCTGCTCGTAGTCGAAGCTGGCATAGCCGCGGCTGATCGACTTGAGGCGGTCGTAGAAGTCGAACACGACCTCGTTGAGCGGCAGTTCGTAGGAGATCTGCGCGCGGCCGCCGACATAGGTCAGGCCGGTCTGGATGCCGCGGCGGTCCTGGCAGAACTTGAGGATCGAGCCGAGGTATTCGTCGGGGGTGTAGATCGTCGCCTTGATCCACGGCTCGTCGATCTGCTCGATCCGGCTGGGATCGGGATAGTCGGCGGGGTTGTGGAGGTAGATCTCCTTGGCGTCCTCGGTCTTCGATTTGCGCAGCTGGATGCGATAGACCACCGAGGGCGCGGTGGTGATCAGGTCCAGGTCGTATTCGCGGGTCAGGCGCTCCTGGATGATCTCGAGGTGGAGCAGGCCGAGGAAGCCCGCGCGGAAGCCGAAGCCCAGTGCGGCCGAGCTTTCCATCTCGAACGAGAACGAGGCGTCGTTGAGGCGCAGCTTGGCGATGGACTCGCGCAGCTTCTCGAAGTCGGCGGCGTCGACCGGGAACAGGCCGCAGAACACCACGGGCTGGACTTCCTTGAAGCCCGGCAGCGCCTCGGTGGCGCCGCCCTTCACCGTGGTGATCGTGTCGCCGACCTTGGCCTGGGCGACTTCCTTGATCTGCGCGGTGATGAAGCCGATCTCGCCGGCCGCGAGTTCGCTGAGCTGTTCGAGCTTCGGCGTGAAGCAGCCGACGCGGTCGATCAGGTGCTCGGTGCCGCCGGCCATGAACTTGACCTGGAGGCCCTTCTTGATGACGCCGTCGATGACGCGCACGAGGATGACGACGCCGAGGTAGGGGTCGTACCACGAGTCCACCAGCATGGCCTTGAGCGGCGCCTTGTCGTCGCCCTGCGGCGGCGGGATCTTGGCGACGATGGCCTCGAGGATCTCCTCGATACCGATGCCCGACTTGGCGCTGGCGAGCACGGCCTCGGAGGCGTCGATGCCGATCACCTCCTCGATCTCGTGGCGCACCTTCTCGGGTTCGGCCGCGGGCAGGTCGATCTTGTTGATGACGGGGACGATCTCGTGGTCGTGCTCGATCGACTGGTAGACATTCGCGAGCGTCTGGGCTTCGACGCCCTGCGCGGCGTCGACGACGAGCAGCGCGCCTTCGCAGGCGGCGAGGCTGCGGCTGACCTCGTAGGCGAAGTCGACGTGGCCGGGCGTGTCCATGAGGTTGAGCTCATAGGTCTCGCCGTTCTGGGCCTTGTAGTTCAGACGCACGGTCTGGGCCTTGATGGTGATCCCGCGCTCTTTCTCGATGTCCATGTTATCAAGGACTTGAGCCGACATCTCGCGCTCGGACAGGCCGCCGGTGAACTGGATCAGGCGATCGGCCAGGGTCGACTTGCCATGGTCGATATGCGCGATGATGCTGAAGTTGCGGATCTTGGAACGCTCGGTCATCCCGCGCCCTTAGCGTTAGAGCAGCGAACTGTCAGCCCCCGCCCCAGCGATAGAATGCGTGCAACCTTCGACATGCAGGTATCCATGAGCTACCCGCTTCGCCAGTTCTGATTCGTCCAGAAACCGGGAGGTTTGCATGAAGATCGACAATACCATCGCCGCCGTCGTCACCGGCGGTGCCTCGGGCCTCGGCCGCGCCAGCGCGCAGGCCCTCGCCGACGCCGGCGTCAAGGTCGCCATCTTCGACATCAGCGAGGAAGCCGGCGAAGCCTTCGCCAAGGAAATCGGCGGCGTGTTCTGCAACGTCAACATCATGGACGAAGCCAGCGTCGAGGCCGGCTTCGCCAAGGCCCGCGCGGCCCACGGCCAGGAGCGCGTCGTCGTGCACTGCGCGGTCGTCGCCGGCGGCGGCAAGACCGTCTCGTTCGACAAGACCACGGGCGGCTACAAGCGCACCGCGACCGAGCAGATCGCCAAGTCGGCCGAAGGCATTTTCACCGCCTCGTACCGCGTCGCCTCGATCGCCGCGCTGGGCATGGCCGGCGCAGAACCGCTCAACGACGACGGCGAGCGCGGCACGATCATCTTCACCTCGTCGGCGGCTTCGCAGGACGGTCAGATCGGCCAGGTCGCCTATGGCGGCGGCAAGGGCGCGGTCAACGCCATGGTCCTGCCGATGGCGCGCGACCTGATGGACCTCGGTATTCGCGTCAACGCGATCCTGCCCGGCACTTTCGCGACGCCGCCGATGCTGCGCGTCAAGGAAATGAACGAGGCGGTGTTCGACGGCCTGGGCAAGGCCGTGCCCTTCCCCAAGCGCCTCGGCAAGCCCGAGGAATTCGCCTCGCTGGTGATGGAGCTGACGCGCAACACCTACTTCAACGGCCAGCTGATCCGCCTCGACGGCGCGATCCGCATGCCCCCGAAGTAAGCGCGGGCGACATCGCAAAACGATCGAGGGGCCGCGCGCAAGCACGGCCCCTTTTTCGTATCAGGTTATCGAGAAGCCGCCGTCGACGCAGATCGTCTGGTTGGTGACGAAGCGCGCCATCGGCGTCGCGAAGTAGAGCACGGCCGAGCCGATGTCGCGCGGCTCGCACATGCCCAGCGGCGGGCGGCGATTACCCGGGCCGATCGGCGGCGGGCCCTCGGCGCCGATCGCGCCGGGCGTACCGACGCCGCCAGGGAGGACGGTGTTGACGGTGATGCCATGCTCGGCGAGCTCCATTGCCGCGGCTTGGGTCAGCGCCGCCATGGCGCCCTTCGAGGCGAGGTAGGCCGAGAGCCCCTGGACCATCTGGCCGATCAGTCCCGAGCTGGCGACGTTGATCACGCGGCCGCCCTGCCCCGCGGCGACCATCGCCTTGGCCAGTTCGCGGATCATCAGGAAGGCGCCGCGCGCGTTGACCGCATTGTTGCGGTCCCAATGCCTGACGCTGCCTTCGAGCAGCAGCTCGCGATGCTGCAGCCCGGCATTGTTGACCAAGATCCACGGCGCACCGTGGCGTTCGATCACTTCGGCACAGGCGGCGATCACCGAAGCCTCGTCGGCGAGATCGACCGCGATCGCGGCGGCCTTGTGGCCTGCCGCCTGCAGCGCGTCGGCCTGGGCCGCGGCGCACGCGGCGTTGATGTCGGCGATGACGACCGTCGCGCCGGCCTCGGCCAGCAGTTCGGCGATACCGACGCCGATGCCGCTGGCCCCACCGGTGACCAGCGCAACCTTACCCGAAAGATCGAATGCCTCAGCCATTCCCCACCATGTCCTTCATTTCCTGGGCCGCCTTGCCGGTCTCCTCGCGCGGCCGGATGGCGTGGGCGCGAACCAGATCGCCGCGGTTGTCGGCGACCGACAGCATCCGCGCCCTTTCGGCATTGCCCGGCGTGCTGACGATCCACAAGGGCCCGTTGGCGATGTTTTCGAGCCCTTCGCGCGCGACGGTCGCGGGCGGTTCGGCCATGTCGATCGGCATGCCCAGGCGCGCCATGGCCGGGGTGGCGGTGAAGCCGATGTTGAGGTGGAGCACGTCGACGCCGAAGGGTTGGCACTCGGCCCAGAGCGCTTCGGTGAAGATGCGGCTGAAGGCCTTGGCAGCGGTATAGGCCGCCAGGGTCGGCGAGCCGAGATAGCCGCCGAGCGAGCCCGTCAGGATGATCCCGCCGCGCTCGCGCGCCATCATCGGCGCGCCGTAGTGCCGCGCGAAATCGGTCTGGCCGAGGACGTTGATCGCGATCACCGAGTCCGGCACCTCGCGCGGCAGTTCGAGGAAGTTGCCGCGCGTGTTGTTGGCCCCGGCGTTGTAGACCAGCAGGCCGATCTCGACGTCGTCGGTCACCGTGCGCACCTGGTCGAGCACGCCGGGCTTGCTGAGATCGGCCGAGACCACGCGCACCTCGGCGCCGCTGCTGCGCAGTTCGGTCGCCAGGTCTTCGAGCGGCTCGGGCTTGCGCGCGACTAGCACGAGCTTGAAGCCGTCGGCCGCGAGTTGTCGCGCGAATTCGGCGCCCACGCCTTCGGAGCCCCCGATGATCAAGGCCCAGGGGCCATACTTCGCCAGATCCATGATGTTCGTCCTCTCTCCGATCCCCGCCCGGTCACTGCCGTTTGCGGGTTCCCGGCTCAGTCCTTTGCCACGGGCAGCCATACCGCGCTGGCCGCGTCGCCGCCGTGGAAGATCGTCTGAGTCGCCTTGGCATAGTCGCCGGGCTTGGCGTCGAAGACAACGGGAACCCAGGTCTGAGGATTGCGCTCGTAGACAGGAAAGAGACTCGATTGCACCTGCACCATGATCCGGTGACCGGGCTGGAAGACGTGGTCGACGTTGGGCAGCGACCACTGGAAGGTATAGGGCTTGCCCGGCTCGAGCGGTGCCGGGTTCGAGAAGCCGCCGACGAAGCGCCCGCGGAAGATCTCGATGCCGATCGGCAGCTGATAGCCGGCCATGTCCGCCTGGCGCGTATATTCGCGCGGATAGACATCGATCAGCTTGACCACCCAGTCGCTGTCGCGCCCGCTGGTGGCGGCGTGAAGCTCCACGCGTGGCGCGCCCTTGATGTGCAGCGGCTTGTCGAGCACCTGCGTGGTATAGCTGAGCACGTCGGGCCGGCCGTCGGCGAAGCGCTGGTCCTGGACCAGCCAGGTCTTCCAGTCGTCACCGTCGAGGAACACCGGGCGCGGACGCATCGGCACGGGCTTGGCCGGGTCGGAGACGTAGTCGTCCGAACCCGCCGCGCCGGGCTTGGCGAAGGACAGGCCGAACCCCGATGACAGATAGAGCGGCTGCTCGGCGCCATCGGGCCAGCGCTGCGACACCTCCCAGCGATCGGCGCCCGTGGCATAGGTGACGACCGGCGGCGTGTCACAAGGCGGCGCATTGGTCTTGAGGTGGCAGTCGAGGAAGGGCTTCATCCAACGCTTGCGGAACTGCAGCGCGGTATCGCCCTCGAACTTGAGCGCGCCGAGGCTCGAACCGTCGTAGTTGACGCCCGAATGGCGCCAGGGGCCGATCGCCAGGTGCACCAAGCTGTTGTCGGGATCCTGCGGCTTGAGCGCCTTGTAGACCGCGGGCGCGCCATAGGAATCCTCCTGGTCCCACTGCCCGACGACGAGCATCACCGGCACGGTCAGCTTGCGTGCCGCCAGCAGTTTGTCGAGCGCCTGGCCCTGCCAGTAGTCGTCGTAGTTCGGATGCTCGAGCACCTTGCGCACCGAGGGCAGGTCCTGAAGCCCCCACTTCGTCGCGAGTTCACGCGTCGATCCGGTCTCGAGATAGGTCTCGTATTCGTCGACCATGTTACCCACGGGCATGGGTCCACCGCCGCGCGTCGCGGTCTGCGCGAGCAGGTAGTCGAAGCCCAGCGGGCGAAAGGCGCCGTTGTGGAACCAGTCGTCGCCGATCCAGCCATCGACCATCGGGCTCTGCGGCACCACCGCCTTGAGCGCGGGATGCGGATCGACCAGCGCCATCAGCGCGGTAAAGCCGAGATAGGACGAGCCGATCATGCCGACCTTGCCGTTGCTCTCGGGCAGGTTCTTCACCAGCCAGGCGATCGTGTCGAAGGCGTCGGTCGAGTGGTCGACGCGCGACTTGTTGAGCGGCCCGCGCAAAGGCCGCGCCATGACGTATTCGCCCTCCGACCGGTCCATGCCGCGCACGTCCTGGTAGACGCGGATGTAGCCATCGTCGACGAATTCGGCATCGGCGATCGGCAGCACTTCGGTGATCGTCTGGCTGCGGTTGCGCATGGTCGTGGCGCCCGCGTTGTAGGGCGTGCGGCTCAGCAGGATCGGTGCGTCGCGCGTGCCCTTGCGATAGACGATGACGGTGAACAGCTGCGTGCCGTCGCGCATCGGCACCATGACCTCGCGCCGGACGAAGTCGGCCTGCGGGCGCACCCAGTCATAGGTGCCGATCTTGTCGTTGCGGATCGGATCGGTCGCGATTGCTGCAGCATTCGTGGTGTTATTGTGCGCAGCAAAGACCGGCGAAGCGGCGGCGGAAATCGCGAGGAGTAGCCCGGCGAGTCTGTTGCGAAAGTTCACAATGCCAAGGCTTAAGCCACGCATCGCCGCGGTCAAGCGGTCATGAGCCCGGCATCGGCGCGCGCGAGCAGCACCATGAAGCGCCGTTCGCTATCCTGAAAATGCGCGAAGGGCGTCCAGTGCCCCGCCAGCAGGAGCTGGGTCGCGCTGGCCAGGTCGTACTTGTGGCTGTTTTCGGTGTGGATCGTCTCACCCGCGCGCATCGCAAAATGCTGCGCACAAATTTCGAACGCGATGTCGCGCACGGCCTCGAGATGCATCTCGATCCGGGCACGCTCGACGTTCCACACGATATTGTGGCGCAGCGCGTCGATCGGGATATCGCCATCGAGCTCGCGGTTGATCCGCGCGGCCAGGTTCAAGTTGAACGCGGCGGTGACGCCAGCGCCGTCGTCGTAGGCATCGAGCAGGATCTGCCGGTCCTTGATCATGTCCATGCCGATCAGCAGCACGCTGCCGTCGCCCAAGGTCGCGCGCATCGCCCGCAGCAGATCGACGGCTTCGGCCGGTGCGAGATTGCCGATCGTCGAGCCCGGGAAGAAGCCAAGCACGGGGCTACCCCCGACTTCGCCAGGCAAGGTCAGCGGATGGGTGAAATCGCCCTCGACCGGCACGATCGGCAGATCGGGATAGCGCCGCGCCAACGGCTTGCAGGCCTCGCGCAGGAATTCGCCCGAAATGTCGATCGGCACATAGGCCGCCGGCGCGATGCAATCGAGCAGCAGCGGGGTCTTTGTGGCGCTACCCGCGCCGAATTCGACCACGGCACGCCCCTCGCCCACCGCCGCGCCGATCTCGCTGCACTGGTTGGCCAGGATCTCGATCTCGGCACGCGTCGGATAGTATTCGGGCAGCCGGGTGATCTCTTCGAACAGCTCGCTGCCGCGCAGGTCGTAGAACCAGCGCGCGGGCACCACCTTCTGGCGCTGCCGCAGGCCGGTCAGCACGTCGGCTCGGAACTGGTCGCGCAGGCGGTCGGACGGACGGTCTTCGATCAGATCCTGCTCGAATTGCGTCGCCATGCGTCAAAGATCCTTGGCCAGGCGCAGGCCGGTGAACTGCCAACGCTGATGGGGGTAGAAGAAATTGCGGTAGCTCGCGCGCGAGTGGCCGCGCGGCGTCGCACAGCTCGCGCCCTTGAGCACGAACTGGCCGCTCATGAACTTGCCGTTGTACTCGCCGACCGCGCCCTCGGCCGGGCGGAAGCGCGGGAACGGCAGATAGGCCGAGCGGGTCCACTGCCAGCAGTCGCCGAACAGGCCGAGCGAACCCGCGGGCATGATCGCGCCGGCATGGTCGAGCTGGTTGCCGGCGGCGGGATCATGCGTCTGGCCGATCGCTTCCCACTCGAACTCGGTCGGCAGCCGCGCGCCGGCCCAGGTGGCGAAGGCATCGGCCTCGTAGTAGGAGATATGCGTGACCGGCGCCGCGGGATCGCGCTTCTGCCAGCCTGCGTGGCCGAAGGCCTCGTCCTCGTGCCAGTAGAGCGGTGCCGCGACCTTGTCGTGCTGCACCCAGGCCCAGCCATCGGACAACCAAAGCGCCGGCGTACGATAGCCGCCCTCGACGATGAAGGCCTGCCACTCGGCATTGGTGACGAGACCGTCAGCCAGCGCGAAGGGTTCGAGCAGGACGCGGTGCGAAGGTCCTTCGTTGTCGAAGGCGAAGGTCTCACCGCCGTGGCCGATGCGGGCGATGCCGCCGGGATGTTCGGTCCATCCTGGCACTCCGCCTTCTGCACCGTTGACCTTCGAGGCGGCATAGGCCGGCCCCAGCGGGTTGCACCAGAGCGCGTGCTTGATGTCGGTCAGCAGCAGTTCCTGATGCTGCTGCTCGTGCGCGAGGCCGAGCTCGATCAGGTCGGCCAGGTCCGGCCGGATAAGCAGACCCTGCATCGCATCGTCGACATGCGAGCGATAGGCCAGCACCTCACCCAGCGCCGGCCGCGCCAGCATGCCGCGCGCCGCGCGCGGGTGTCGCGGGCCTTCGGCCTCGTAGTAGGAATTGAACAGGAACGGCCAGCGCGCATCGAACAGCCGATAGCCGGGCAGGTTGTCGCGCAGCAGGAAAGTCTCGAAGAACCAGGTCGTATGCGCCAGGTGCCACTTCGCCGGCGAGGCATCGGGCATCGACTGGAGCGTGGCGTCGGCGTCGGACAAAGGAGCGACCAGCGCTTCGCTGAGCGCGCGCACGGCACGATAGCGCTCGGCCAGCCGTGCCCCCACCCCCATGTCCTCCTGGATCGCGCCTCCGTACATGGGGTACCTAACACGCCACCGCGTGTCAGGCTCCCAATTTATTGTCGGAATTGCGGTTTTACGCCGCCTGCTTGGTGCGTTCGCCGGCTTCGAGATTGAGCATGTCGGCGATCAGGAAGGCCAGCTCGATCGACTGCGCGGCATTGAGACGCGGGTCGCAATGCGTGTGATAGCGATCGGCCAGCGCCGCGTCGGTGATGGCGACGGCGCCGCCCGTGCACTCGGTCACGTCCTGTCCGGTCATCTCGATGTGGATGCCGCCCGCGTGAGTCCCCTCGGCGCGGTGCACGGCGAAGAAGCCCTTCACCTCGGTCAGGATGCGCTCGAACGGACGCGTCTTGTAGCCCGAGTCCGACTTGATGACGTTGCCGTGCATCGGATCGCACGACCAGACCACCGGATGCCCCTCGCGCTTCACAGCACGCACCAGCTTGGGCAGGCCTTCCTCGACCTTGTCGTGGCCGAAGCGGCTGATCAAGGTCATGCGACCGGCTTCGCGGCCGGGGTTGAGCGTGTCGAGCAGCTTGAGCAGCGCGTCGGGCTCGAGGCTCGGGCCGCACTTCATGCCGATCGGATTGCCGACGCCGCGCAGGAATTCGACGTGGGCCGAACCCTCGAAACGCGTGCGATCGCCGATCCACAGCATGTGGCCCGAGCAATCGTACCAGTCGCCGGTCAGCGAATCGCGGCGGGTCAGCGCCTGCTCATACGGGAGCAGCAGCGCCTCGTGGCTGGTGTAGAACTCGGTGCCCTTGAGCTGCGGCACGGTCTCGGGATCGATCCCGCAGGCCTGCATGAAGTCCAGCGCCTCGCCGATGCGATCGGCCATTTCGCTGAACCGGGTCGCCCAGGGGCTGCGACCGATGTGGTCGAGCGTCCAGCGGTGGACCTGGCGCAGGTTGGCATAGCCGCCGTGCGCGAAGGCGCGGATCAGGTTCAGGGTCGCAGCCGACTGGCTGTAGGCCTGCAGCATGCGCTGCGGATCGTTGCGGCGCGATTCCGCATTGCCCTCGATGCCGTTGATGATGTCGCCGAAGTAGCTGGGCATCTCGACGCCGCCGACGGTTTCGGTCGGCGCCGAACGCGGCTTGGCGAACTGGCCGGCCATGCGGCCGACCTTAACCACCGGCTGCTTCGAGGCGAAGGTCATGACCACCGCCATCTGCAGCAGCACGCGGAAGGTGTCGCGGATGTTGTCGGGGTGGAACTCGGCGAAGCTCTCGGCGCAGTCTCCGCCCTGGAGCAGGAAGCCCTTGCCGGCGGCAACCTCCGCGAGCTCGGCCTTGAGCGCGCGCGCCTCGCCGGCGAACACGAGCGGCGGAAACTTCGCCAAGGTCGCCTCGACCTCGGTCAGTTTCGCGGAATCGCCATAGACCGGCAGATGCCGTGCCTCTTGCGCCTTCCAGCCGTCGGGGGTCCAGTTACTCGCCACGTCGCGCTCCCATCCAATGCAAGGCGCGCGCATACAGCCGGTGCGGCCCAATTGCAAAAGCTGGATTCCTGCGGACTGTGATCGGAGTCATGCGCCGACCTGACGGTTGGAAGCGGTGCCGCCACGGTAGGGCGGATGCCCCTGCCGCACCACATCAACGCGCGGCCGGCGTCGGCGCCTGGCCCGTGGCCTCCTGCGGCAGGACCGAGAGCTTCCACGACTTGTCGGGATGCAGGTACTTGGCCGCGAGCGCCTGCATCGCCTCGGGCGTGGTCACCGTATAGTCGCGCAGGATCGTGCGGATCGCCCCGATCCGGCTCGGATCGGCGGTCGCACCTTCTAGCTGGTACATGAAGAAGGCGGCGCTGGTCGAAGCGCGCGTCACGCGCTGGCGCATCGGCTCGATCACGCGGCCGAGTTCGTCAGCCGTAACCGGCCGCGCGATGAGATCGGCGGCGATTTCCTGCGCGGTGGTAAAGAAGGCCGGAACATCCTTGGGCTGCAACTGTGCGAGCGCGGTGATCGTACCGCCGCTGTCGAGATCGAGCGGCCACGACGAGTAGACCTGCGGCGCATAACTCGCCCCCAGCTTCTCGCGCATCGCGTCGAGCAGGCGGATGGTGAAGAGCTGTGTCAGGACTTCGATCTGGCGCGATTCGGTGATGCCCATGGAGCCACCGCCGGTCGGCCAGGAAATCACCGCCGCGGCCTGGTTGTCGTCGCCGCGGTGCGTCAGGACCACCGGCTGCGCGGTCGGCGCAGGCTGACGCGCCGAAGCGGGGGCGGTATCCTTGGGCAGCGGTGGCCGCGTCTTGAGCGCCCCGAATGTCCGCTGCAGCGCGGCCAGGGTCGCGACGCGATCGAAATCGCCGTAGATCTGCACTTCGATCGGCCCGTTCGCGAGGACGCGCGACCAGACGTCCTTGAAGCCCTCGGGCGTGGTCTTCTCGATCTCGGCCGGCGACGGCGTGTGGAAACGCGGATCGCGATCGCGCTGGAGATACTTGAGATCGCGCTCGAGCACGCCTTGCGGCGAAGTCGCATAGGTTTCGTACTGGAGCTGCGCCGCGGCCTTGGCGCGGCGCACCGGATTCACGTCCCACCGCGGCATCGCGAACTTGGCGGCGAACAGGTAGAGCTGGTCGGCCAGGTCCTGCTGGCGGGTATCGGCCGAGAATTCGAAGACGGCATCCTCGATGTTGAAGTCGAAGCCCATCTTGCGGCCGGTCGAGATGCGATCGAGCTCTTCCTGGCCGAGCGTGCCCTCGCCCGACCCGACGAGCGCCATCTGGCCGAGCGTGACGTAGGGCGCATCGTTCGCACCGAAGGCACGATAGCCGCCGCCGAAGCGCACTTTGACCGCGACGCGGCCGGGCTCGTCCTGGGTCGGCCAGATCATCGCCTTGATGCCGTTGGCGAATTCCACCTGCTCGATGTTCAGGAGCCCCGTCGGCGCGAGCGCGGTGATACGGCCGGGCTCTCCGATCGCGGGCATTTCGTCGAACTTGATCGGCTTGTTGTTGGCCAGGCGCACGCTCGGATCACCGGCGACCGGCGCCGCCAGAGCCTGACGCAGCGAGGCCGCGTCGCCCTCGCCCGACTTGGGCGTGACGAGCACCGCGCGGGTGACGGTACCCTTGAACAGCGACCGCGTATGATCGAGAACCGCCTGCGGCGTGAACAGCGGCTTGGATTTCTGGAAGATCTCGAGCACGGCCTCGGGCGCGGCGACAGTCTCGCGGATGTCGAGCGCGGTCACGAGGTCGTCGGCCACCTTGGAGCCGGGCAGCAGGCGGCGCTGCTCGACCGGGCTGGTGAAGGCGACCTCGACCTCGGCCACTTCGCGATCGATCTCTTCCTGCGTCGGCGGGGTCGCAAGCGCGTCGGCGATCACCGAACGCACTTCCTTGAGCGCGGCCTGCCAGTCGGCACCCAGCGGCGTCACCGCCACGAAGGTGCCGTCGACCGAGCGGCTGATGTCGCTCTGGCTGACCTGGGCGACCAGATAGGAGCCGCCGGCACGCGCCTTGGCCTCGAGCCGGCGATTGATCACCGCCTGGGCCAGACTGTCGATCATCAAGCCCTGGTTGTAGACGATCGTATCGTTGACCGGGCGCCAGGGGCGCAGGATCGCGTAGGAGATGCCGCGCGGCAAGTCGGGCTCGACCAGCACCTGCGTCTCGCCGACCGGATTGGCGGGATCGCCGTCCTTGGGCGCGATGGGATCGCCGAAGCTCGGCGCCGGGGTCGGCTTGCCGACACCCTTCCAGCTCGAGAACCACTTCTTGACCAGCGCCGCGCTCTCGGCGGGTTCGATGTCACCGGCGACGATGACGACCACGTTCTCGGGCCGGTACCAGCGCGAATGGAAGGCGCGGACCGCGTCCTGATGCGCGCCGTTGAGCGTCGCGACGGTACCGATCGGCGCGCGCGTGGCCAGGGGCTGGCCGGCGTAGAAGGTGCGCCGCGTCGCCTCCTGCACGCGCTGTCCGGCACCGCCGCGCTCGCGCATTTCGGCGAGGACGATCGGCACCTCGGTGCGAATGTTCGCCTCGCTCAGGGTCGGCGCGGTGACCATGCCCGAAAGCAGCTTGAAGCTTTCCTCGAGCGAAGCCGGCGTCGCATTGGGCAGGTCGAGCTTGTAGACCGTCTGCGTCGGCGTGGTCTCGGCATTGGTATCGTTGCCGAAGCTCGCGCCGAGGCGCTGCCAGGTAGGAATCGCCTCGCCATTGCCGAGGTACTTCGACTGGCGGAACAGCAGGTGCTCGAGCAAGTGGGCGAAACCCTGTTCGCTCTCCTGCTCGTTGAGCGAGCCGGCATCGACGCGGATGCGGATCGACACCTGCCCCGGCGGCACGCCGTTCTTGCGCGTGGCATAGCGCAGCCCGTTGGCCAGTTCGCCGAAGTTCCATTCGGTATCGGGCGGAACGTCGCTGTTCTTGTAAAGCCAGCCGGCCGAGGCCTGCTGTGCGGGCTTCCGCGGCGTCTGGGCCGGCGCGGGTATCGCGGCCGGCAGCACCAGGAGCGGGATCAGACAGGAAGCGAGCGAGCGGGAGAAGCGCTGAGAAAAGGTCATCGGGCTCCGGTATAGAGTCGCTGGGGATGAAGGGCCAGTGAATAGGCAGCGGCGATGAAAATCCCGATGCCGGAGAATGTTGCGAAATATTGCGGACAATCCCGCAACACGGCAAACAGCGAATTAACCTTGTTCGGCGATAGCGCGTCTGTCGGCTCCCACACGACGAACCAGCGAGGACTGCCCGATCCGCTATGCGATCGAGCGGGACGCTTTCGTCGTGCGGACAAGACGGATCACGACCGAATACGAACCACGGAGTGAATGAATGCCTCGCAATGCCGCAACCTGGCTTTCTGCCGCAGGGCTCGCCCTGGCAGTCTGCGCGAATTCCGGCATGGCCGCGGCGAAGGAAGCCGATCCTGTGACGCTGCAGGCGCTCATCGGCAATCCCGACGATTTCACCCTGACCGCCAACAGCCGCGTGCGTTACGAGACGCTCGATGGCCAGGCGCGTGCGGGCTTCCGCTCGGCCGAGGACCTGGTCAGCCTGCGCACGATCGTTTCGGCCGAATATCACAGCGGCAATCTGCGCCTCGGCGCCGAACTCTGGGACAGCCGCGCCTTCGGCATCGACACGGGCGGCATCGTCGGTCCCAACGAAATCAACACGGTCGAAATGGTCCAGGCCTATGCCACGCTCGCCCTGCCCGGCGCACTCGGCAAGGGCAGCACGGCTTCGCTGCAGGCCGGCCGCATGATGCTCAACATCGGCTCGCGCCGCCTGATCGCGGCCGACGACTATCGCAACACGACCAACGGCTACACCGGCCTGCGCGCCGACGCGAAGCTCAAGGACGGCACGACCGCGACCGCGCTCTATGTGCTGCCGCAGATCCGCCTGCCCGAAGACATCGCCTCGCTGCGCAGCGGCAAGATCCAGATGGATCGCGAGAATTTCGATACGCAGCTCTGGGGCCTGTTCGTCGCCCGCCCCAACGTGATCGGCCGAACCATGGCCGAGCTCGCCTATGTCGGCCTCGCCGAGCGCGACGCGCCCGGCCGCCTGACCCGCGACCGCAATCTCGATACTTTCAGCGCGCGCCTGATGGCCGATCCGAAACCGCGGCGCTTCGACTTCGAGGTCGAAGCGATGTATCAGACCGGAACGACCAGCAACGGCACAGCGGCGACCGCAAGCAAGCTCGATGTCTCGGCCTGGTTCGCCCACGCCGATGTCGGCTACAGCTTCCCCGGCAAGCTCAAGGCGCGCCTCTCGGTCGAATACGACTATGCCAGCGGCGACGGCCCCGGCGGCAAGTACGGCCGCTTCGACACGCTCTATGGCATGCGCCGTGCAGACTTCGTGCCCTCGGGCATCTATGCCGCGGTCGGCCGCGCCAACATCAGCACGCCCGGCGTGCGGTTCGAGTTCGCCCCGGGCAAGCGCATCGAAGGCTTCGTCGCCTGGCATCCGATGTGGCTGGCCAATAGCCGCGACGCCTTCTCGACCTCGGGCGTGCGCGACGCCACCGGCGCCTCGGGCTCCTTCGCCGGGCACAGCATCGACAGCCGCTTCCGCTGGTGGGCGATCCCCAAGCGGCTGCGCGCCGACATCAACGCCAGCCTGCTGCTCAAGGGCCGCTTCCTCGAGAACGCGCCGAACGCGCCGCGCACCGGCAACACCCGCTATCTTTCGACCGCGCTGACCGCCTTCTTCTGAGGCGGTTCACCGCAGCCCACGACGGCTTAGCCGTTGCGGGTAACGGGGATCAGCGCGCCGGTCACGCCGCGCGCGGCCGGCGAGGCGAGGAACAGGATCACATCGGCGATCGCCTCGGCCGTCACCCACTGGGTGAAGTCGGCATCGGGCATGTCCTTGCGGTTGGTCGGCGTGTCGATGATGCTCGGCAGGATCGCGTTGACGGTGACGCCGCTGCCGCCGAGTTCCTCGGCCAGGGCTTCGGTCAGGCGGTGCACGCCGGCCTTCGAGGCGGTGTAGGCGCCCATGCCCATGCCCGCCTTGATCGCCGCACCCGCGCCGATGTTGACGATGCGGCCGTGCTCGCCGGCCTTGAGCGCGGGCAGCGCCAGCTTGGTGATCGTCGCGTTGGTCATCAGGTTCATCGCCTGCATCTTCGCCCAGGAATCGAGGCTACCGCCCTCGAGCGTCTCCCAGGTGAAACCGCCGGCGACATTGACCAGCACGTCGATCCCGCCATGCGCCGCAGCGACCTGGTCGAGCGCGGCCTGGGTGGCGTCGGCATCGGTCAGGTTGACCCCGCCGATGTCGAGCGTGCCGGCGACCGCTTCGGCCGCGGAAGGCGCGAAGTCGACGCGCGCCACCTTGTCACCCTGCGCAGCGAACGCCGCCGCGACGGCCTGCCCCAGAACTCCGAATCCGCCGGTAACGATGATCGAACGCGCCATGTCGTGAATCTCCTTCGGCGCGCAGCCTTATCGCGGGTTAGCACGCTTGGGAATTCGCCGCGCTCGTCCGCGCCGTTGCCTGTGTCGTTGATCGCCCAGGCGTGGCCCCGAGTTCAGCTCTGGATGACCTGGACAAATTCGCAAGGTGATCGTCGTCGAACTCTTGGGATACCCAAACCCTCATCGTCACCCCGGACTTGATCCGGGGTCCCGCTGTTAGTTCCAGCGCATCCTTTGCCGCAAAAGCGGGCCCCCGGATCAAGTCCGGGGTGACGGTAAGGAATAGGGTTCGACTACATGGCGGGCGAAATGACGGCCAGACCCGCTGGACCGCCGACGCCGCCTAATGCGCGCGCGTCAGCATCGCGCGGAGGTCGGACGCCAGCTTGAGCGGATGGAACGGCTTCTGGATCACGCCGAGCACTTCGCCGCGCGGATCGGTCAGGCCTTTGGGCATCTGCCGCGGCAGCAACGAAGCCGTCATCAGCACGGTCTTGATCCGCTCGAGCCCCGGAATGCCGCGCAGACGGTGATGCAGGTCGATTCCCGACATCGCCGGCAAGCGGATATCGAGCAGCGCGAGATCGAAAGGCTCCTTGTTGTCGTGGAGTCCCTCGAGCGCGTCCTCGGCGGATGGGAATGTTGAGACGACGAATCCGGGGTCCAGCCCCAGCGCTGCCTTCACGATTTCGCGAAGATCGGGTTCGTCCTCTACGAACAGGGTGCGTACCGTGCCTTGCGTCATGCCGTTGTTCCGACCGCCTCAATCGAGCTGGGCATGGATGTGAGCATGACGTGGTTTCTGTTAGGCTAACATAAGACTCGGTTCGTCTCCGTAATACGCCATACTGCCGCTCGTTCCCACAGCAACGCGCCAACAATAGCATCCGCATTGGTGGCAATCCGACCACCGATGGCCTTGGCCAATCTCGGAGAAGACCTCCGCATCGTATTTTCATCGAGGTTTCAACGCGATCCAATCGCGCGTTGCTCAAATGATGCTTTTGGCGAAACGCGACACGAGCTCGGCACCGTGCGAAAGCGGACCGTCCGCACGCGCTTGACCCGCCCGGCATGTTGCCTACATGCACGGAACCATGTTCATCGAGACCGAAACCACGCCCAATCCGGCGACGCTCAAGTTCCTGCCCGGCGAGCCGGTCATGACCGCGGGCACGCGCGAGTTCACCAACGAGGACGATGCGGAAGCCTCGCCGCTGGCCGCAGCCCTGTTCTCGCTCGGCGACGTTGCCGGCGTGTTCTTCGGACGCGACTTCGTTTCGGTCACCGCCGGCGAGGGCGTCGACTGGTCGGCACTCAAGCCGCAGGTGGTCTCGGCGCTGCTCGACCACTTCGTCTCGGGCGCACCGCTGTTCGCCGGCGGCACCGCTGGCGGCATCAGCGTTCCGGCCGAGGACGACGACATCGGCAGCGATCCGGCCGACGCCGACATCGTCGACCAGATCAAGGACCTGATCGAGACGCGCGTCCGCCCCGCGGTCGCCAACGACGGCGGCGACATCATCTATCGCGGCTTCCGCGAGGGCGTGGTCTATCTGACGATGCAGGGCGCCTGTTCGGGCTGCCCTTCGTCCTCCGCGACGCTGAAGCAGGGCATCGAGGGGCTGCTCAAGCACTACGTTCCCGAAGTCACCGAAGTCCGCGCCGCCTAGCCGCATGCGCATACTCGCGATCGACAGCGCGACCGAGGCCTGCTCCGTCGCCCTGTTCGATGACGACAATCTGATAGCGGGCGAATTCCGCATGCTCGGACGCGGGCATGCCGAGCAGCTCGTTCCGATGATCGCCGCTCTCCCGGAAAAGGGTCGCGCGACGCGGATCGCCGTCGCGCTCGGCCCCGGCAGCTTCACCGGCGTGCGCGTCGGGCTGGCCGCGGCGCGCGCGCTGGCTTTCGCCTGGGGCGCCGAACTCGTCGGCTATCCGACGCTCGATCTCGTCGCGGCGATCGCCCGCAGCGATCGTCCCGGCCCGGTCAGTGTCGCCATGACCGGCGGCCACGGCGAATGGTTCGTGCAGAACTTCGACGAAGGCGGAGCCCCCCTCGCCGCGCTAGCTTCGCTCGCGCCGCCTGCGGCGACCACGGCCGTCACCGCAGACACCGTCGCCGGCAGCCAGGCCGAGGCCCTGATCGTGAGCCGCGGCAGCGGCGAAGCGCTCGCGCTATGGCCCGATGCCCGCGCGCTGACGCTGCTTCCGGCCGCCACCTTCACCGCCGAGGTCCACCCGCTCTACGGCCGCGCGCCCGATGCCAAGCTGCCGCAGGTGCGCGCATGATGCCGCCGATCGACGACCTCGACCGCCTGATGGCGGTGATGGGTGAGGCCTTCGACCCCGCCTATGGCGAGGCCTGGACCCGCCGGCAGGTCGAAGACGCACTGGTCATCGGCAATTGCCACTACGAACTGATCGCCGGCGACGGCTGCCTGCCGCAAGATGGCATGCCGGCCGCCGGTTTCTTCCTGTCGCGCTACGGCTTCGAGGAAGAGGAACTGCTGCTTTTCGCGATCGCACCGACCTGGCGTCGCCGCGGCCTCGGCCTCGCCCTGCTCGACCGCTTCGCACGCGCGGCGCAGGCCCGTGGCGCTCAGCGCCTGCTGCTCGAGATGCGGCGCGGTAATCCCGCCGAATTCCTCTATCGCCGCTTCGGCTTTCTGCCGATCGGTGAAAGACCCAATTATTATCGCGGACCCGACGGTCAGATGCTCGACGCAATCACGTTCGCCTACAGCGCGTGATTAACGCCAGATGAATTGTTCGGCATGACCGATGTTTATCCGGGTTACTTCATCGGCAAAAACATCGAATAGGCATGTAATTGGGCTTGAGTCCGCTGATCGCTTGGTTCAAGGCGGCAATAGTGCAAGCAAACGCCATTGTGTCCACTGGAACACAATAGCCACCAAGTATAAATCCGAGGATCGCATGGAAACTCCCCAGAACGACATGAACGAAACGCTGATCACGCTGACGTCGGACATCGTCGCAGCCCATGTCAGCAACAACAGCGTCTCGGTCGACGACCTGCCCTCGCTGATCACCAACGTCTACGGCGCGCTTTCGGGCCTCGGCCAGAGCGCACCGGTGGTCGAGAAGGCGCCCGAGCCGGCCGTGTCGATCCGCGCCTCGGTCAAGCCCGATCACATCGTCTGCCTCGAGGACGGCAAGAAGCTGAAGATGCTCAAGCGCCACCTCATGACGCACTACAATCTGACGCCCGATCAGTATCGCCAGCGCTGGAATCTGCCGGCCGACTACCCGATGGTCGCGCCCAACTACGCCGCCAAGCGCCGCGATCTCGCCAAGAAGATCGGCCTCGGCCGCAAGCCCGGCCCGCGCCGTGGCCGCAAGGCAGCAGCGAAAGCCTGAAATCTCTCCCCCGCGGCCTCTCCCCCGCGGGTTGTAGATCGCGCTTCACCCGCCTAGAATGGTGAGTGAAGCTTTTCTACCAGCGGAGTTCCTGTGCAGCAGCCGATCGACATCGAAGCCCTTTGCGCCGAGCGTGGCCTGCGTATTACCGAGCAGCGCCGCGTGATCGCCCGGGTGCTGTCGGAAAGCGACGACCACCCGGACGTCGAGAAGCTGCATGAGCGTGCAGCCGCGATCGATCCCGGCATCTCGATCGCCACGGTCTATCGCACCGTACGCCTGTTCGAAGAGGCCGGCATTCTCGACCGTCACGATTTCGGCGACGGCCGCGCGCGCTACGAAGCCGCGCCCGAGGCGCATCACGATCACATGATCGACGTCGAGAGCGGCAAGGTCATCGAATTCGTCGATCCCGAGCTCGAAGCTCTGCAGAAGCAGATCGCCGATCGCCTGGGCTTCCGCCTCGTCGATCACCGCATGGAGCTCTACGGCGTCAAGCTCGAGCGCGAAGGCTGACGGCGGGAGCGATCCCGCCGCTGGGCTGGCTGCTCGTCGCGATCAGGCTCGGCCTGATGCTGGCCTGGCTCGGGCTGTGCATCGTCCTCTACTATCTCTGGCGCGCGCTGCGGCTGGCCAATCCCTGGCCGCGCGTGTTCCTGGGCGGCATCGCCTGGATCGCCGGCGTCGAGGTGACGCTCTCCGGAGCGCAGTCGCAAGGGCGCGGCGGCCTGCGCGGCGTCTTCCTGCTCGCCAACCACGTCAGCTGGATCGACATCCCGGCGATCGCCGGCGCGACCGGCTCGGCCTTCGTCGCGCACGATGGCCTCGCGGCGATCGGCCCGCTGCGTTGGCTCTGCGACATGAACGACACGGTCTTCGTCGCCAGGCATGACCGCGCGAGCGTCGGCCGCCAGGTCGAACAGGTGCGCGAAGCCATCCGCGATACCGGCGCGCTGACGATCTTCCCCGAAGGCACGACCAGCGACGGGACCGATCTGCTACCGTTCAAGAGCTCGCTGCTCTCGGCGCTCGACCCGATTCCCGTGGGGATCGCGGTCCAGCCGATCTGGCTCGACTACGGCAAGGAAACGGCAGACATCGCCTGGATCGGCGAGGAGCCCGGGCTCGACAATTTCCTGCGCATCCTCGCGCGCGCAAGACCTGTCATGCTGACCTTGCACTTCCTGCCGCCGCTGACGGGCGAAGCGCTGACCAACCGCAAGACGCTCGCCGCCGCCGCGCGCGACGCGATCGTTCAGGCCATGGGCCGCTAGAGAGGCGTGCCGGAAACTCGGGCAAAAAACCCGACCCGCTCGTGCTGAGCTTGTCGAAGCACCAAACACCACGGCCGCGCCAGCACCCTTCGACAAGCTCAGGGTGAGCGGGGTTTCGGTTAGCTTTCTTGCAAGCTGCTCTCAGCTCAACGCGTGGCGTTGTAGGCGAGCTGTGCCTGATCGAGCTGGAAGCCGAGCAGGACTTCGAAGCTCGCGCGCTGGACCGCCGCCTTGACGTCGGGCTCGGTCAGCGGGTCGACCGCGGCGTCGGCCTCACCGGCCTTGCGCTTGCGCGTGATGCGCTCGCGGATCTCGGGAGACAGCGTCGCTTCGGCGCGATCGATATAGGCGGTGCCCTGGGCCGTCGCCTGGGCGCGCTCCTGCCCGTCGGCGAAGGTCAGAGTCACGGTGCCGACGCGCTTCGAAACGACGGCGCTACCGCCGCGCAGCACGGACACGAAATAGGGGATCTGGACCTGGCGCGCGCCAGCCGTATCGGTGCGGCGCGCGAGCACGTCGAAGCTGCTCGACACGAACACCTTGGCGCCGCCCTCGCCGCCGTCGTTGCACTGCGACTTGACGTTGGTCATCGTCGCCACGAGGTCGATGTTGGCGGCGGTCTTCTCGCCCGTGCCGCGGAACAGCGTGATGTCGCCGGTGTAGTCGGGGATGCCGATCGCCGGGCAGGCACCGCGCACGGCGGTGACGCCGACGCTCTCGTCGACGACCAGTTCGCCCTTGGTTTTGCAGCCGGCCAGCGCGACGGCGCCGACGATCGCGATCGTTGCGGCAGGCAAGAGACGGAAGCGAGGGCTCATCGGGGCATCCTTGTTTGACGGCTCATGCCCTAGCCGGGCGCGCGGCAAAGCGCTAGAGGGCCGAATATGAACGCCCCCTTTCCACATGGAAAACCGCCGCTGCGCCTGCTGATCGCGGCTCCGCGCGGCTTCTGCGCGGGAGTCGACCGCGCGATCGAGATCGTCGAGCGCGCGATCGATCGCTACGGCGCGCCGGTCTACGTGCGGCACGAGATCGTCCACAACCGCTTCGTCGTCGATGGATTGAAGGCGAAGGGCGCGGTCTTCGTCGAGGAACTCGACGAAGTGCCCGACGGCGTTCCCGTGATCTTCAGCGCCCACGGCGTGCCCAAGGCGGTTCCGGCCGCCGCGACCGAGCGTGGGCTCGAATGGCTCGACGCGACCTGCCCGCTGGTCAGCAAGGTCCATCGCCAGGCCGAACGCCAGATCGAAGCCGGCCGGCACATCTTGTTCATCGGCCACAAGGGCCACCCCGAGGTCATCGGCACCTTCGGCCAAGTGCAAGAGGGCGAGATGACCCTGATCGAGACGATCGAGGACGTCGCCGCGCTCGACCTGCCCGAGGGCACACCACTCGCCTATCTGAGCCAGACCACGCTTTCGGTCGACGACACGGCCGCGATCATCGCCGCGATCCAGGCGAAGTTCCCGCAGGTCACCGCGCCCAAGGCCGAGGACATCTGCTACGCCACATCGAACCGCCAGGCCGCGGTCAAGGCGATCGCCCCGCAGTGCCAGCTGATGCTGGTGATCGGCGCGCCCAACAGCTCGAACTCGCTGCGCCTCGCCGAAGTGGCCGAGCGGCTGGGTACGCGCTCGTACCTGATCCAGCGCGCGAGCGAGATCGAACCGGGCTGGCTCGACGGAGTCGACACGCTGGGCCTCACTGCGGGCGCTTCGGCCCCCGAAACGCTGGTCCGCGAAGTCGTCGCGCGCCTCGGCGAATGGCGCGAACTGTCCGAAGAGCAGGTCGTCACCGCCGAAGAGCGCATGGTCTTCAAGCTGCCCCGGCAGCTGACTTAGTCAACGCGCACAGACGGACATCATGGCGGTCTACACCCAGCTCGGCGCCGAGGCTCTCGCCGCCATCATCTCCGAATTCGACGTCGGCGCCCTGGTCTCGGCCAAGGGCATCGCCGAGGGCGTGTCGAACTCCAACTGGCTGATCGACACGGAGGGCAAGGACGGAAGCGGCGCGCGCTTCATCCTGACCATGTACGAGGCGCGCACCGAAGTCAGCGAGCTGCCGTTCTTCCTCGGCCTGCTCGATCACCTGGCCGCGCGCGACTGCCCGGTTCCGCGGACGATCCACGACCGCGAAGGCCAGGCCTATCGCCTGCACGAGGGCAAGGCGCTGGCGCTGATCGAATTCCTGCCCGGCGTCTCGGTCAGCGATCCCACGCCCGAGCAGGCGCGCGCGGTCGGCGCCGCGCTGGCCCAGGTCCACCTCGCCGCCGCGGACTTCCCCAGCCGGCGCACGAACAGCCTGGGCCTTCCGGGCTGGCAGGATCTCGCCAAGGCCTGTGGCGGCGAAGGGCTCGCCTCGATCCATCCCGAGCTCGCGCAGATCGTCGAGCGCGAGATGGCCCGCCTCGATCGGCAGTGGCCGCGCGACCTGCCGCATTCGGTGATCCACGCCGACCTGTTCCCCGACAACGTGCTGATGCTCGGCGATAGGGTTACAGGGCTCATCGATTTCTACTTCGCCTGCTACGACATCACCGCCTACGACCTCGCCGTGACACATGCAGCCTGGTGCTTCAGCAACGACGGCAAGCGCTTCGACGCGGCGCTGTCGGATGCCCTGCTCGCCGGCTACGAGAGCGTGCGCCCGCTATTGGCAGAGGAGCGCGCCGCGCTTCCCGTTCTGGCCCGCGGCGCCGCCATGCGCTTCCTGATGACGCGCGCCTATGATTGGATGAACACGCCGGCCGACGCCATGGTCACCCGCAAGGACCCGCTGGCCTTCGCGCGGCGACTGGAATTCTACGCCGATCCCGCCAATGCGGGTCTGTTCGGCCAGGCCTGAACGGCCGAAAAGCAAGATGAGGGTACGGTTCTGAAAAAGGTCGAAGTCTTCACCGATGGCGCCTGCAAGGGCAATCCCGGCCCCGGCGGCTGGGGTGCGCTGCTGCGCATGGGTCAGCACGAGAAGGAAATGTCGGGCTCCGACCCGCAGACCACCAACAACCGCATGGAGATGACTGCGGTCATCAAGGGCCTGAGCGCCCTGATCGAGCCTTGCGACGTGACGGTCTATACCGACAGCAAGTACGTGATCGACGGCATCACCAAGTGGGTCAACGGCTGGAAGCGCAACGGCTGGGTCAATGCCAGCAAGCAGCCCGTGCGCAACGCGGACCTCTGGCACGAACTGATCGATGCCGCCAAGCGCCACCAGGTAAAATGGCAGTGGGTCCGCGGCCACGCCGGCCACGTCGAGAACGAGAGAGTCGACAAGCTGGCCAGCGACGCCGCGCTCGCGGCGCGTTGATCCTGGCCCATTGATTCTGGCCCGTTGATCCCGGCAGACTGAGCGCTAAGCTCCCCGCCAAGCTGCATCAGGCGGCGGGGAGACGGACATGAGCCACAGGCGTATCGAGCTGCGCGTCGAAACCGGCGCGCTGGAGGACGGTCGGTCCTGGACGCTCGCCGCGACCGTGCACTTGCCCGACCGGCCCGGCCCAAGCGCACCCGTCGTGTTCGCCATGCCCGGCGGTGGCTACACCCGACATTACTTCGACCTGCGCGAAGACGGCTACAGCGAGGCCGTACATCACATCGCGCGCGGCGCCGTCGTCGTGGCGATCGACCATCTGCGCGTCGGCGACAGCGACGTTCCCGAACTCGAGGCCGCGAGCCTCGCCGCGTGCGCCGCAGCCAACCATGCCGCTCTGCAGGCGATCCTGAAGGACTTGCACGAGGGCACCCTGGCCGACGGCATCGCTCCGATCGAACCCGCGGCGGTGGTCGGCGTCGGCCAGTCGATGGGCGGTCACATCGGCCTGCTGATGCAGGCCGGGCACAAGAGCTTCGATGGCCTGGCGATGCTCGGCAGCAGCGTGGTTTCGACCCGCCTGCCCGCGCGCGACGAGGCCGACGCGGTATGCCTGCGCGGCCATGCCGATCCGATGGCGGGCCTGTCCGCGCTGGTCGGCTTCGATTTCCAATATGCCTTCCACTGGGAGGACGTGCCCGCACGCTTCGTCGACGCCGACATGGCCGGCCAGCGCGGCTCGGGCCCACTGCCCTACTGGCGCTCGGCGACCACGCCGAACGCCGGCGGCGGCCTGCTGCCCGGCCATCTCGCCGGCGCCGCCGCGACGGTGACCGTGCCCGTGCTGCTCGGCATGGGCGAGCGCGACGTCTGCCAGGATCCGCTGCGCGAACTCGCCGCCTTCATGAGCACGTCGGACCTGGCGCTGTTCGTCGGTCCGAAGATGGCGCACATGCACAATTTCGCGGGAACCCGCGAAGCGCTGTGGCGGCGGCTCGATGCCTTCGTCGCGCAGGTTGCGGATCGGGCCTAGACCGGCCAGCACCACAGGATCAGCGGCGTCCCCAGCAGCACGACGAGCACCGACAAGGGCGCGCCGAGCCGCGCATAGTCCGAGAAGCGATAGCCGCCCGGCCCGAACACCAGCGTGTTGCACTGGTGCCCGATCGGCGTGAGGAAATCGCAGCCCGCGCCCACGGCCGTGGCGATCAGGAAAGCCTCGGGCCGATAGCCGAGATCGTGCGCGAAGACCGCGGCGATCGGCGCCATGACCAGCACGGTAGCGGCGTTGTTGAGAAACGGCGTGACCGCCATCGCCGAAACCAGGATCAACGCCACCGCGCCCCAGGGCGGCAGCGAGGTCGCAAGTTGCGCGAGGTTCGTGGCGATCACGTCCGACGCGCCGGTCGTGCGCAGCGAGTCGCTGACCGGGATCAGCGCGCCGAGCATGATCAGGATCGGCCATTCGATCGCGTCGTAGGCCTCGCGCACGGGCAGGGCCCCGGTGACGATCATCAATGCCGCCGCGGAGAAAAAGGCCAGAGTGACGGGAAGATGGCCCGTGGCCGTGGCCACCATCGCCACAGCCAGGATCAGCATCGGCAGCCAGCCCGGCCGCGCGCTGCCGAGCCGCAGCGCCCGTTCGGCCAAGGGCAGCGCACCGAGATCGCGGACGCGCTCGGCCATCGGCGCCAAGGGCCCCTGCAGCACGACGACGTCGCCCGCATGCAGCGGGATCGCGCCGAGTTGGCGCGTCAGGTGCTCGCCCGCGCGCGAGATCGCGATCAGGTTCACGCCGTAGTTCTGCTGCAGGAGCAGGCCCTCGGCGGTCCGCCCGACCAGCGGCGATTCGACCGTGACCACGGCCTCGACCACACCGACCTCGTCGTCCTCGCTGCCTTCGGGCAGGTGGCGATGCGCGCCGGCCAGTTCGAGACCGTCCTTGGCGATCACGCGTTCGAGCGCATCGGGCTCGCCCGCGAGGATCAGCGTGTCGTCCTCGTGCAGTTCGGTGTGACGCAGCGCCGGGCTGCGCATGCCTGCGCGCAGGACGCTGGTGACCGTGACCTCGCCCTCGTGCCGATCGATGAAATCGCCGACGCTCTCGCCGATCGCCTGCGATCCTTCGGCGACGACGACCTCCGTCACATAGCCCTTGATGTCGAGCGCATCGCCGATCGTCGGCGCCGCCCGGCGATCGCGCGGCAGCAGGCGATAGCCGAAGCGGAGGAAGATCAGGCCGATCACCAGCAGGCCGAAGCCCGTGGGGAAATAGTCGAACATGGCGAAGGGCTTGCCGGTCATCTCCTCGCGCACGCGGCTGACGATGATGTTCGGTGAAGTGCCGACCAGGGTCATCAGCCCGCCGAGCAGCGAGGCGAAGGACATCGGCATCAGGAAGGTCGACGGATTGGCCTTGCTGCGCTTGGCCAGCTGGAACGCCATCGGCATCAGCATCGCCAGCGCGCCGACGTTCTTGACCAAGGCCGAGGCGAAACCGACCGAAGCGGTCAGCACGACCAGTTCCGACCGGACGCTGTGCAGCCTTCTCGTGATGAAACCCAGCGCGGTCTCGACCATGCCCGAGCGTTGGACCGCGGCCGAGATGACCAGCGCCGAAGCGACGATGATGACGATATCGTCGGAAAAGCCGGTGAAAGCGTTCTTGGGCTCGACGACGCCCAGCGCCAGGCCGGCGAGAAGCGCGATCAACGCGGTCACGTCGAAGCGGAACCGCCCCCAGACGAACAACACCATCGTCCCCGCCAAAGTCAGCAGAGACAGGATTTGCGGCAGTGTCACATGGTCCCCCGTACCCGTACCGCCGGCGCCTGCCTCACGAGGCAGCGCCGGCCAAATCTATGCGCGCCGCCCACCCCGCGGGCGGTCGCGGTCAGATGAACGGATAGGGATAGGCCATGCCGTAATAGTCGAAGACCGTACGGCCGTAGTTGTGATCGTATTCGGGGAAGGCCGAGCTGTGGCGCGGTGCCTTTTCGAGCTGGTCCTTGGTCAGGTCGACCAGATAGCCGCCCTTGTCCTCGTCGTAGGTCAGCATGTCCCAGGGGATCGGGTAGTAGTCGTTGCCGATGCCGAGAATGCCGCCGAATTCGATCACGGCATATTCGGCCTGGCCGCTGACCTTACCGACCATGAAATTCTTGATCGAACCGAGCTTGTCGCCCTGGCGGTTGTAGACCTTGGTGCCTTCGACGCGATCCGATGCGATCAGGCGATGCTTCTCCTGCGAAGCAATGAGCGTGTCGACCATGGGGCGTTCCTCTCGTGATGGATCGTTGCCCTGGTGAAACGGTGCGCGGAGGCGCCGGTTCCATCCGAACACGATCGTTCACGCGGGTCTACGCGTGTGATTGAGGTGCTTGGCACTTGCCCCTATCAGCGAAAGACCGCGTCGAAGGGTTCCCCGCAGGCCGGATTTGCGAACGAGGAAACATGCCAGGGCCCGCCGTACTATTCGTCTGCCTCGGCAACATCTGCCGCTCGCCCCTCGCCGAGGCCGCCTTCCGCGAGGCGGCGAAAAAGGCCGGTCTCGACGTGACCGCGGACTCGGCCGGAACCGGCGACTGGCACGTCGGCACGCCGCCCGATCGCCGTGCCCAGGCCGAGGCGCTGCGTCACGGCATCGACATCTCGTCCTATCGCGCGCGTCAGGTCACGCCCGAGGACTTCCGCCGCTTCACCCACGTACTCGCGCTCGATGCGAAGAACCTCGCCGATCTGCGCCGCGTCGCGCCCGCCGATGCCAGCGCGGAGGTCTCGCTGCTGCTCGACCTCGTGCCCGGCATGGCCGGCCAGTCGGTCGCCGATCCCTATTTCGGCGACGAGGCCGGTTTCGCCGAGACCTGGCGCGAGGTCAGCCTTGGTGCCGAGGCGCTGGTCCGCAAGCTCGGCTGATCGGTCAGAGGGTTCGCAGCCAGACCTGCAGCGGCTTGGCGCTCTCGTCGGGCTCGTCGTGGTCCTTCCACGCGATGTGCGTGACCAGTTTCTCGACCGGCGCATAGCCACGCCTGCCCCAGAAGCCGTCGAGCGGAACGTAACCTTCCGGCCGCGCCGGATGATCGGGTGCGCGGATCACCGCGGCGAAGCAGGCCGCTTCGGCACCGCAGTCCCGCGCCTGTGCCTCGCGGTGATCGAAGAAGGCATGACCGATCCCCCGCCCGCGGTATTCGGCCAGAAGCACGCTCTCCCCGAAGTAGAACAGCCGCGAAGGGTCGAGGCCATGCGCCGCGAAAGGCGCGCGAAAATCGGCATCCTGCGCGGCCAGCGGCCAGGCCGTCGCCGCGCCGACGATCCGCGGTCCGTCGCAGGCCGCGACGAGCACGGCATGATCGGCTTTCACGAATTCCCGCAGATAGTCCGCCTCGTAGGCGGGATCGCCATCGTAGAGATAGGGCCACTCGGCGAAGACGGTCATTCGCAGCCGCGCCAGATCGTCGATCGCAGCGAGGATCTCGGGACCGGTAAAAAGCCGGACCTCAAGGCTCACAACAGGTACATCGTCAGCCAGCGCGCGACGACCGCAGGCCGCTCCGATCCCTCGGCCTCCAGAACCACTTCCATCGTCTCGCGCAGCTTGCCCGGCTCTTCGAGCCGCAGTTCGCTGATCGTGAAGCGCGCGCGCACCCGGCTGCCCGAGCGCACCGGCGAGACGAAGCGCACGCGATCGAGACCGTAGTTCAGCCCTGTGCGCATCCCCGGCGGGCTATCGCGCACGATCTCCCCGCGCAGCGGCGCGAACAGCGAGAGCAGCAGGAAGCCGTGCGCGATGGTGCCGCCGAATTCGGTCTGAGCCGCCTTCTCGGCATCGACATGCATGAACATCCAGTCTCGCGTAGTGTCGGCGAAACGGTCGATCAGATCCTGATCGACCAGCATCCAGTCCGACAGCTGGCTCACTCCCTCGTTCGCGCGAATGTAGGCCTCGATCTCGCTGCTCACGCCCTTCTCCTCTTTTGCGTGGTTGTGCACGCTTCGCCGGTCGGGCTCCAGTTTGCTTTTGACCTCCGTTTGCCTATATAGGCCCCCGACGCCCCGGCCGTGCAGTCCCGCGCAAGCGACCTGCCTCTGCCGGGGCTTGCTTTTCGTACTGTCCGCCCAGGTTACCTAATCTTCCAAGGAACGCATCGATGTCCCGTCGCCGCCAGATCTACGAGGGCAAGGCCAAGATCCTCTACGAGGGTCCCGAGCCCGGCACCCTGATCCAGTATTTCAAGGACGACGCGACCGCGTTCAACGCCCAGAAGAAGGGCACGATCCAGGGCAAGGGCGTCATCAACAATCGCATCAGCGAATACGTGTTCACGCGCCTGAACCACATCGGCGTGCCGAACCATTTCATCCGCCGGCTGAACATGCGCGAGCAGCTCGTCCGCCAAGTCGAGATCATTCCGATCGAAGTCGTCGTGCGCAACGTCGCCGCCGGCTCGATCTCGAAGCGCCTCGGCATCCCCGAGGGCGAGCCGCTGCCGCACACCTTGATCGAATACTATTTCAAGGACGATGCCCTAGGTGATCCGCTGATCGCCGAAGAGCACATCGCCTGCTTCGGCTGGGCCAACAACGAGGAGATGCAGGACATCTCCGCCATGGCCATCCGCGTGAACGACTTCATGTGCGGCATGTTCGCGGCGATCAACATCCGTCTGGTCGACTTCAAGCTCGAGTTCGGCCGCATCTGGGACGGCGACTACAGCCGCGTGATCCTGGCCGACGAGATAAGCCCCGACGGCTGCCGCCTGTGGGACATGACCACGGGCGAAAAGCTCGACAAGGACCGCTTCCGCCGCGATCTCGGCGGCGAATCCGAAGCCTATCAGGAAGTCGCTCGCCGCCTCGGCCTGCTCCAGGACGACAACGGTCCCAGCGAAGTCTTCGACCTGTCGAAGCACCGGAAACTTCGCGGCAAGTAATGCATTGTATCGCTCGGCCGTGACGCAGCGCGTCGCGGCCGGGACGGTGGCGAGGATGGACCAAGGGAGACGAGATGCGACGCGGTCCGTCCCTATTTTTCTTCCTTTTGCTCTCCTTCGCGCTCTCGGCCTGCGCGCAGCAGGCCGAACAGCTTGCGTCCGCCAGCGCACCGCTGGTCCGCCCGCGCCCCGTCTGGGGCTTCCTCGACAGCGACATCGCCCCCGAACCGCAGTATCGCTTCGGCCGCCTGCCCAGCGGCATGCGCTACGTCATCCGCCGCAACGCCAACCCCAAAGGCACGGCGATGGTGCGCATGGAGATCGCCGCCGGCTCGCTCGACGAGGCGCCGACCGAACGCGGCTTCGCGCACTATGTCGAGCACATGGCGTTCAACGGCTCGACCAACGTCAAGGAAGGCGAGATGATCCGCCTTCTCGAACGCAACGGCCTGGCCTTCGGCGCCGATACCAATGCCTCGACCGGCTTCGAGGCCACCACCTACATGCTCGATCTGCCGCGCGCCGATCCCAAGCTGCTCGACATCGCGCTGATGCTGATGCGCGAGACCGCCAGCGAGCTGACGATCTCGTCCGAGGCGGTCGACCGCGAGCGCGGCGTGATCCTCGCCGAACTGCGTGATCGCAACACCTGGCAGATGCGCAACGGCATGGACCAGGCGAAGTTCCTCCATCCGCGGGCACTCTATCCGCAGCGCTTCCCCGTGGGCACGGTCGAGACCGTCTCCGCCGCCACGGCGCAGAGCCTGCGCGCATTCTGGGAACGCGAATACGTGCCCGAACACGCGACGGTGATCGTCATCGGCGATTTCGATCCGGCCGTGGTCGAAAAGGCGATCCTCGCCAAGTTCGGCTCGTGGCAGGCGAAACCCGTCGAACCCGTACCGACGGCCGGTCCGGTCGACGTCAAGGCCGCCGGCCGCACCGAGGTCTACATCGATCCGGCGCTGTCCGAACGCATCACCGCCTCGCGCCACGGCAACTGGATCGAGGGCGCCGACACTACCGAGCAGCGGCGTGAAGGGCTGCTGCGGCAAATCGGCTATGCGATCATCAACCGCCGCCTGCTGCGCATCGTTCGCCAGCCCGATCCGCCGTTCCGCGGCGCGGGCTTCGGCACGGGCGACGTCTTCCGCGACGGGCGCACGACCAACCTCATCGTCGACACGATCGACGGCAAATGGCGCCGCGGGCTGACCGCCGCGGCCGTCGAATATCGCCGCGCGCTGCGCTTCGGCTTCAGCCAGTCCGAAGTGGCCGAGCAGGTCGCCAACATCCGCACCGCGACGCGCGATGCCGCCGCCTCCGAAAGCACGCGCAGCAACGGCGCGCTGATGAACGCGGTGTTCGACCTGCTGCGCAACGACGTCGTGCCGGGATCACCGCAAGGCGTGCTCGAACGGCTCGAAGCCTTCATTCCGCAGATCACGCCCGAGGCGGTCCTCGCCGCGATGCAGCGCGAGGCGGTGCCGCTGGACAATCCGCTGCTGCGCTTCCAGGGCCGGCGCCAGCCCGAAGGCGGCGACAAGGCGATCCGTGCCGCCTGGAACGAGGCGATGCGCGCGACCTTGACCAAAGGCGCCGAGATCGCCGCACCGGGCTTCGCCTATAGCCAGTTCGGCACACCGGGCACGATCGTCAGCGACACGCGCGAGGCGGCTTTGGGCATTCGCGAAGTGCGCTTCACCAACGGCGTGCGGCTCAACCTCAAGAAGACCGACATCGACAAGGACCGGATCCTCGTCCAGCTCAGCGTCGACGGCGGCGACATGCTCAACACCCGCGACAATCCGCTGGCGACGCAGATGGTCTCGGCCCTGCCCGTCGGTGGGCTCGGCAAGCACAGCCAGGACGATCTGCAGTCGATCCTCGCGGGCCACACGGTGTCGAGCGGCCTGTCGTCCACGCCCGAGACCTTCGTCGGCTATGCCCAGACCACGCCGCGCGACCTCGAGCTGCAACTGCAGGTCATGGCCGCCTTCGTCACCGATGCCGGCTATCGCCCCGAGGGCGAGATCCAGTACCGGCTCAACATCAACAACTTCTTCGCCCAGCGGAACGCCACGCCCAATTCGGCGCTGAGCAACGGCATCGGCGGCATCCTGTCGGACAACGACCCGCGCTTCACGCTGCAGCCGGTCGAGTCGTACCGCAAGCTGACCTTCGACAAGCTCAAGGCCGACATCTCCGACCGCCTGGCCCACGGCGCGGTCGAGATCGGGATCGTCGGCGACGTCGACGAGGACCAGGCGATCGCCCTGGTCGCCAAGACCTTCGGCGCGATCGCCCCGCGCGAGGCCGAGTTCAAGGAATACAAGGCGCAGCGCACGCGCTCGTTCACCAAGAACCGCAAGGCCCGCGTGATCCGTCACACCGGCCCCAAGGACCAGGCCCTGCTGCGCCTCACCTGGCCGACGCGCGACGACAGCGATCCGGTGCAGTCGCTGACGCTCGAACTGCTCGAACGCGTGGTCCGCATCGAGCTGACCGACACGCTGCGCGAGAAGCTGGGCAAGGCCTACAGTCCGAGCGCGGCGAGTTCGCTGTCACGGTTCTGGAACGACTACGGCGTGTTCGGCGTGGCCGCCTCGGTCGACGTCCACGAGGTTCCGGCGACCCGCACCGCGATCCTCGAGACGATCGCCGAACTGCGCGCCGCGCCGGTCAGCGACGACATCCTCCAGCGCGCCCGCGCGCCGATGGTCGAGGCGATCCAGAACGGGCTCAAGAGCAACGGAGGCTGGCTCAGCCTAGTCGACCGCGCGCAGACCGAGCCCGCCGAGATCGACCGCTACCTCCAGGCCGAAGCGCGCCTGCAGATGCTCACCGCCGCCGACATCCAGGCGATGGCGCTGCGCTATCTCGACCCCAAGGAAGAGGTCGAGGTACTGGTGCTGCCCGAAGGCGTAGCTGAGCCGAAGTAAGAAATCCCATCCTCCCCGGCACGGGGAGGGGGACCGCGACGCGAAGCGGCGTGGTGGAGGGGGCTCTCCGCAAGCGCGGAGGTTGGCCGAGAGCCCCCTCCACCATGCTTCGCTTGGTCCCCCTCCCCGTGCCGGGGAGGATGGCTAAGCCTTCCGCCCGGTCTTCTCCTCCCAGGCCTTGAACGCCGCTTCGGCGCCCTTGGTGCGCTCTCCCTCCAGCCGGTCGATGTTGCTTTCGAGCGCGGCGTAGGAGGCCTGGCGGTTGCGGTTGGTCCCGGCGAAATGCGGCATGACGAAGCGCGCGTAGAGCTCGTAGCTCTTCTTGGTCTCTTCCCATTCGGCCCAGTTGTGCGCCTGGAACAGGATCACGCCGAACTCGCCCTGCTTGGCCTGGAGCCGTTCGATCATGGTGATCGCATCCTCGGGCGTACCGATCACCGCGCGCCCGGCATTCACCAGCAAGTCCGCCGGATCGCCGGCGCCGCTCATCCCGCGCATGCCCGCGGGCGCGACGCGGTCGAAGTATTCGACCCAGCGCGCCAGGCCTTGCGCCACGTCCTTGCGCGCCTGCTCACGCGTCGCAGCGATGTGCATCGGCACGACCAGCCGCAGCTTGGCGGGATCCATGCGCTGGCCGTGCTCCTCGGCCATCTGCTGCGCGATCTTCCAGTTCTCGTCTAGCACGTCGAAGCCCGCGGTTTCGGTCGCGGCGACGCAGAGCATGCCGAAGCCGTACCTGCCCGCGAGCATGCCGCCCGAAGGCGTGATCGCACTGGCGACGGCGATCTCGGGATGCGGCAGGGTATAGGGCCGCAGGTGCGTGCGTGCCTTGTGCAGCCTGTACCAGCTCGTCTCGTGGGTGACCTCCTCGCCCGAGAGCAGCGGCACGATGATCTGCGCGACCTCCTCGAGCTTCGATCGCAGCGACTTGATGTCGACGCCGATCATCTCGGCATCGGTCGGCAGCAGCCCCGGCCCCATGCCGAAGATCACGCGGCCCATCGTCATATGATCGAGCTGGAGGATGCGGTTGGCGACCATCAGCGGGTTGTGGTAGGGCATCGAGACAACGCCGGTGCCCAAGCGGATGCGGCTCGTGCGCTCGGCCGCCGCGGCGATCATCAGCTCGGGCGATCCGATCGTTTCCCAGCCCGTCGAATGATGCTCGCCGAACCAGGCCTCGGCGAAGCCCAGCTTCTCGACGTGCTCGACGATCTCCAGATCGCGGCGCAGGCCGATCGTCGGGCTCTCGGTCACGTCGTGATAAGGGGCGATGAACAGCCCATGCTGAAGCGCCGTCATGAGATCCTCTCTCGTATTTTCTCGTGCCCCCGAAACTCGCGATAAACGCCGGTAATTCAACACGATTTTCTGGCACGGTTTACAACGCGCGTTTTAAACCCAAGCGATTCAATTCCGCGGGCTCGCCGCGCTTCGTATCGAGGCAACATCGCTTGCCGTCGGGGGCAGAGCCTGAAAGCTTGTATCCGCCGCCCACCTGCCGGATCTGCTGCCGATGGCCACCGACCATGACGCCCGCCGCCGCCATATCGCCGAGATCGCGATCGACGTGATCGCGGCCGAGGGCATCGGCGCGGCGACGATCCGGCGGATCGCCGCGCAGGCCCGGTTCTCGACTGCAGCGGTGACCCACTATTTCGCGAGCAAGCAGGACCTGCTCGTCTGGACCTTCGCCGTGCTTTCCGCCCAGGGCGACGAGCGCTTCGACCAGGCTTTCGTCGAGCAACCCGACGATCCCGTTCATGCGCTGCTGACCTTCACCGCCTGGTGCCCGGCCAACGTCCGCCGCTGGCGCGCCTATCTGGCCTTCTGGGAAGCCGCCGCGCGCGACGAGAGCCTGGCCGCGATCATCCGCGACGCCACGGCCGCCGGGATCGCCGACATCGAACGCCTGCTGCGCGCGCGGCATGGCGTGGGCCACGATCTCGCCAAGGCCAGCCGCCTGCTCAACTCGATCGTTCAGGGCATTTCGCTCCAGGCGATCGTCGCGCCACAGGACTGGCCCGTCGAGATCATCCGCGCCACCCTGGCCGAAGGCGTGGAGGCGGCACTCGCGGCCGCCCGGCTCACTGCGTCGTAAAGCCGCCGTCGACCATGATGCAGGCGCCAGTGATGAAAGAAGCCGCATCGGACAGCAGGAAGGCCGCGGTCTCGGCCACTTCGTGCGGCGCGCCGACACGCCCGATCGGATGGCCGGCTTCGGTCATCCGCCGCAGGTCTGGATTGGTGCCCAGCGCGTCGGTGAACATCCGTGTCTCGATCGCGCCCGGCAGGATCGCATTGACGCGAATGCCCTTGCCGCCGGTCTCGACCGCCGCCGCGCGCGTGGCGCCGACGACGCCGTGCTTGGCGGACACGTAGTCGGCCGACCAGGCCATGCCCACCGCGCCCGCGGCCGAGGACGTGTTGACGATCGCCCCGCCACCATGGGCCAGCATATGCGCGATCTCGTGCTTCATGCAAAGGAACACCCCGGTCAGATTGACCGCGAGGCTGCGCTGCCACTGCGCCAGGGCCATGCCGTCGAGCAGGGCGTTGCCCGCGTTGATCCCGGCATTGTTGAACGCCGCATGCAGGCCGCCGAACCGAGCGACCACCTGCGCGACCATGGCCTGCACGTCTTCTTCCTGGGTCACGTCGACACGGATCGCCATGGCCTCGCCGCCGTCGGCGCGGATGGCCTCGGCCAGGCGCTCGCAGGCGACCGCGTCGAGATCGGCGATCGCCACTTTGGCACCGCGCGCGGCGCAGAGCCGCGCCGTCTCGCTGCCGATGCCGCCGGTCGCGCCGGTGATCAGGACGACGCGGCCCGCGAGGCTCAGGCGATCGAACGGGCCGTTCACAACAGCCCCATCCCGCGCGCGACGTCCTCGAGCGCCTTGAACGCGCTGTCGTCCTCCATATCGTTGACCCCGACGAGGATGCGCTGCACCCCGGCCTCCTCGTATTCCTCGACGAGTTCGCGCGCGTTCACCGGTTCGAGATCGTCATAGGCCCCGGCGCCCCAGGGCGGCAGGTCGCCGACGCCGAAGCTGATGGCGGGTACGATCAGCGAGATGTCGAGCGCGGCGAAGTCGCGGCCCTCCTCCTCGCAGAATTCGCGCAGCAGGCCGAGCTGCTCGCGCATCTGCGCGGGGCTCAGGAACGAGGGCAGCCAGCCATCGGCCGTGCGCGCGACGCGGCGCAAGATCTTGGTGTTGTCGGTCTTGTCGTTGCCCGAGCCGATCAACACGGGCAGCTTCTTCTGCAAGGGCTTGGGATAGCAATGGACCGGTGGGAACGAGACGTGCTTGCCCTCGTAGCCGTGGTCGCCCTCGGCCCAGAGCGCCTGGACCGCGCGCATGAAATCGAGCGTGCGACCCAGCCGCTTGTCGAAGCGATAGCCGAAGACCGGCGCCTCTTCCTCGATCCAGCCGGTGCCATAGGCGAAGCTCACGCGCCCGCCCGAGATACGGTCGAGCGTCGCCACCTCCTTGGCCAGCAGCAGCGGATTGCGCTGGGGGACGATGCAGATGTTGGTGCCGAGCCGGATCTTGCTCGTCACCGCTGCCGCGGCCGCGAGACTGACGAACAACGCAGGCATGTGCCGGTAGTTCGGCGGTAGCGGCACGCCGTAGCGCTCGGCCTCGGCGGCGGCGACCGGGATGATCGGATGCTCGCCCATCCACATCGACTCGAAGCCCAGCGACTCGATCGCCTGCGCCAGTGCGGTCACCGGCGGGCCGAACCAGGTGTAGTTGGTCGTGATGCCCAGCTTCATCGCGCGTCTCTCCCGCAGCGGCGCCTGCTCGCGCTCTCTTGCGTATATATGGAACACCGCTCTTCGGGCCGCGACAAGCCCGCACGCGGTTCCATTGCCGGTGCGGGCAACTAGGCTGACGGCGAGCGGGCCGATTCTGGCGGAGCCCGCATGGGAGACGATCGATGGGCAGGCTTTCGGGCAAGGTTGCGCTGGTGACGGGCAGCGCGCAGGGCATCGGCGCGGCGATCGCGCGCAAGTTCCGCGAGCACGACGCCGTGGTGGTGATCGGCGACATCCAGCGCGAGAAAGGCCAGGCGCTGGCGGCGAGCATCGGCGCGGGCTTCGTCGCGCTCGACGTCACCGATCCCGATAGCTGGAGCGCCGCGGTCGAGCGGATAGTAGCCGATCACGGCGGGCTCGACGTACTCGTCAACAATGCCGGCGATGGCACCGGCGGCCCGATCGAGACCACGCCAGTCGCCGCGCACCAGAAGGTCGTCGATCTCAATCTCAACGGCGTCTGGCTGGGCGTGCGCGCGGCGGTGCCGGCGCTGGCCGAACGGGGTGGTGGTTCGATCGTCAACATCTCGTCGATCGACGGGCTCGCCGGCGTGTCGCACCTCAGCTCCTACGTCGCCACCAAGTTCGCCGTCACCGGCATGACCAAGGCGCTGGCGCTCGAACTCGGCGAACGCGGCATCCGCGTGAACTCGGTGCACCCGGGGATCGTCGACTGCACGCACGAGCGGGCGATGCATCCGGTGGCCATGGCGCGGCTCGAAAAGGCGATCGCGCGCCAGCCGATCAAGCGCATGGCGCGGGTCGAGGACATCGCCAACGCCGTGCTGTTCTTCGCCTCGGACGAGAGCGCCTATTGCACAGGATCGGAGCTGCTCGTCGACGGCGGGCACCTGGCCGGGCCTTACCGGGATCCGTTGAATTGAGCGCAAGATCCTCCCCTTCCAGGGGAGGTGGCAGCCCGCAGGGCTGACGGAGGGGGCGCGGTCGAATGCAAACCTACCCTGTTACCGCGCCCCCTCCACCACAGGGGGAGGATCTGGTCGCCCTACTTCGCCGCCTTCGACATGCTCCCCGTCCCGCCTTGCATCAGGAAGCGCGAGGTCCAGCCGCCATCGACGCGCAGATTGTCGCCGGTGATGTAGCTGGCCATGTCCGAGACGAGGAACACCAGCGCCTTGGCCAGTTCGTCGGGCTCGGCCGGGCGCTGCAGCGGCAGCATCTCCTTGAACTTCTCGAGCGCGGCGGGCGGCATCTCGAGCCGCGGCGTCGCGGCGGCGCCGGGCATGGCCGCGTTCACCCGGATGCCGTACTGGCCCCACTCGTTGGCCATGGTCCGCACGAGGTTGATCATGCCCGCCTTGGCCGCGCCGTAGCCGCCGTGGTTGGGCGCCGCGGTCAGGCCCGAGACCGAGCTGACGCAGGCGATCGCGCCGGGTTTGCCGTTCCTGACCAGCGACCGCGCCACGGCGCGCGCCGGCAGGAAGAACGAGGTCAGGTTGAGCCGGTGCGACTCCATCCACTGCTCCATCGTGAAGTCGAGCAGTTGGCCCCAGACGCCGAGGCCGATGACCGTGATCATCACGTCGACCGGCCCGAGCGCTGCCTCGGCCGCGTCGAGCGCGGCCTGGGTGCTAGCCTCGTCGGTGCAGTCCGCGGTCAGCGCCACGGCCGTGCCGCCATTGGCGTTGATCTCGGCCGCGACATTCTCTGCGCGCTCCTGGATGAGGTCGACGACGGCGACCGCCGCCCCCGCCTCGGCCAGCCGCAGCGAGCTACGCTCGCCCATGCCGAAGCCGCCGCCCCAGACGATCCCAACCTTGCCGGTCAGGCCGAGCATATCGGTGCTGCTCATGATCTCTCTCCCAAAAAGTCACAACTCGTCATCCCCGCGCAAACGGGCACCTTTCGCCGGTATTTCCCCGGCGTCAGAAACGATCGATAGAGGTCCCCGCTTTGACCTTTGGTCGACTACGTCTCGCGGGGACGACGGAGCTTCTTACGGCGCGTGGTTGGGGCGCGACTGGCGCCCGGTCTTCTCGGCCCATTCCTCGATCAGGCCGTCGTAGAGCGGATGGTCGATCAGCTCGTACTTCTCGGGGAAGTTCCAGTTGCCCGACTTCACCTGGCCCTCGTCCTTGAGCTCGCGCATCATCTTGAGGTGGTTGGCCGCGGCCGTCACCCAGCCGCCGGTCGCCATGTTGAACGCCGTGCCGGGGACCGAGAAGCCCATCGTCGCGACCTTGGTTCCGAATTCCTTGACCAGATCACCGACCCAGTCCGGCCGCGGCGGATAGAACACGATGTCGGCGCCGGCCTCGAGATAGGCATGGCCGCGCTTGACCGCCTCGGCCCAATCGCCGGTGCCGCCACCGCCCATCTCGCTCGTGTAGAGCTCGTCGCAGCGCGCGATGATGACGAAGTCCTGACCCGAATCCTTCTGCGCGCGCCGCGCGGCGTCGATCCGCGCCTGCTGGTCGGCGATCGACCAGAGGCCGTTGACGTGCTTCGAGTGCTTGGGATTGCGCTCGTCCTCGACATGGAAGCCGGCGATGCCCTGCTGAATGTAGCGACGCGTGTAGTGATAGGCGTCGGCCACGGTCTCGCCCAGGGTATCGGCGTCGGCGATCAGCGGGATCGACATGACGTTGGCGATACGGCTGGCCTGCTCGATCTGCTCGACCTGCGAATAGACGCCGTTGTCGGGCACGGCGTAGTGGAACGCGCTGCAGGCGTGGCCACCGAGATAGGCCGCAGGAAAGCCGACATATTCGCAGATGCGCCCGGTGATGGCGGAATAGGTATCGCCGCAGACGAAGTGCTCGCCCTTGTCGATGAGCGCGCGCAATTTGGCACCGGGGCTGGTCATGGTCTCTCCCTTGAGGATTTGCGCCGGCCGCGCCGGCTATCCGAACCAAGGTTGCATGGCCTTCGAGGCGAGGCAAGGACCGGGAAACCGCCCGGGCGAAATGCGTATATGCGCAATCCCGATCCTCCCGCGCAGGGCACTAACTTATGGCCTCAATTGCTCATTCGTTGGCCCGCGCTCCCTATCCCCGTCATCCCGGGCTCGACCCGGGATCCCGCTGTTTTCGCAACGTCACAGAAGGCAGCGGGACCCCGGATCAAGTCCGGGGTGACGGGTGAAGTTGGGATGCGGAGGAATTAAAGTCCTTCCAGCGCCGGGATCAGTTCGTCGAAATGATCGATCACCGCGGCGGCGCCGAGTTCGTCGACGGGGAGGTCGTTGAAACCGAAGCTGCAGGCGACGCAGGGCACGCCGGCGGCACGCGCCGCGCCGGTGTCGAAGCTCGAGTCGCCGACGAAGGCCGCGCGACCTGCCCCCTCGCCCGCCCGGCGCATCATCTCCTCGATCATGTCGGGCTTGGGCTTGCGCCGCTCGATGCCCAAGGTGTCGCCGCCGATGATCGTGAAGAAGCGATCGGTCAGCCCCAGCTCGGCGAACAGCTTGACCGACAGGCCTTCGAGCTTGTTGGTCACCACCGCCAGCTTGACCCCGCGCTCGGCCAGGCCGTCGAGCATGGCCAGTCCGCCCGGAAACAGCCGCGTATGAACCGCGATGTTGGCTTCATAGAATTCGAGCAATTCGCGATGGAGGCGCGGAAACTCGGCCTCCGGGATTCCGCCGGTGATCGTCAGCGCGCGTTCGAGCATCAGCTTGGCGCCACCACCGACGAGCTTGCGAACTTCCGCCGCGGGCACCGGCACGCGGTCGACCAGCGCCAGCGCGTGGTTGACCGCGGCGGCCAGGTCTTCGTGCGTGTCGAGCAGAGTGCCGTCGAGATCGAAGCCGACGACAGCGAAAGGAAATGTTACCATTCGTCGGTCGATGGCGCGGCCTTCTGGAAACCGCAAGAATTTGCTGGCATTGGCGTAGGATCATGGCTGCTACCGATACCCCGCTCGCCCTCGTCGTCCTCGCCGCCGGCAAGGGCACCCGCATGAAGAGCGACCGCCACAAGGTCCTCCATTCGATCGCCGGACGGCCGATGATCGAGCACCTGCTGGCAAGTGCCGGCGCGCTCGGCGCCGAGCGGCTGGTGGTCATCGCTGGCCATGGGCGCGACCAGCTCGAGACCGCACTGGGCGACCGCGCGACGATCGCGGTGCAGGAACCCCAGCTCGGCACGGCCCATGCGGTGCTCCAGGCCCGAGAGGCGCTCGCCGGCTTCGACGGCGACGTGCTCGTGCTCTACGCCGACGTGCCTTTCGTCCGCAGCGAGACGATGCGCGCGATGCTCGACCGGCTGCACGCACCCGACAGCCCGGCGGTCGTGGTCCTCGGCTTCGAGCCCGAAGACGCGCTCGCCTATGGCCGCGTGATCGCCGAGGACGGTCGGATCGCCAAGATGGTCGAATTCAAGGATGCGACCGAGGCCGAGCGCGCCACCCGCCTGTGCAATTCGGGCCTGCTGGCCGCGCGTTCGGACGCGCTGTTCGCGCTGCTCGACCGCGTCGGCAACGACAATGCCCAGGGCGAGTACTACCTGCCCGACATCGTCAACATCGCCGGCGCCGACGGCAAGACCTGCGCGGTCGTCGTCACCGCCGATCCCGACGAGGTCGCTGGCATCAACAGCCGCGCCGAACTGGCCGAGGCCGAAGGTCGCTGGCAGGCCGCACGGCGCCGCCGCGCGATGGATGACGGCGCGACGCTGATCGCACCCGAAACCGTCTGGTTCGCCTGGGACACGCAGATCGGCCGCGACGTGACGATCGAGCCCCAGGTCGTGTTCGGCCCCGGCGTCACCGTGGCTGACGACGTCGTGATCCATGCCTTCTGCCACATCGAGGGCGCGACGATCGCCAGCAAGGTCGAGGTCGGTCCCTATGCCCGCCTGCGTCCGGGCGCGGTGCTCGAAGAGAAGTCGAAGATCGGCAACTTCGTCGAGATGAAGAAGGCCGTGCTCGGCAAGGGGGCCAAGGCCAACCATCTGACCTACCTGGGCGATGCCGAGGTCGGCGCTGGCGCGAACATCGGCGCGGGCACGATCACCTGCAATTACGACGGCTACTTCAAGCACAAGACCGTGATCGGCGAACGCGCCTTCATCGGCTCGAACTCGGCACTGATCGCCCCGGTCAAGATCGGCGCCGACGCGATCGTCGCCGCGGGCTCGGCGGTCAGCCGCGACGTCGCCGACGGCGAACTTCGCCTCGTGCGCGCCGAACAGCTCGTCAAACCCGGCTGGGCCGACGAGTTCCACGACGCGATGAAGAAGAAAAAGGCAGAGAAGAAGGCCTGACCTGGGCGGTCAGTTTTTGGCTTCTGCCGCCGCGAGCAGTTCCATCGCGTGATAGGACTGCTCGACGCCCGAGGTCATCGGCGCGTCACCGTTGTGCGCGCTGATGCGATCCCAGGCCGCGGCGAAGCCCTCGACCGTCTGCGCCTCGGGTGGCAGCAGGGTGCCGCGGTTCAAGGTCACCCAGGCGCTCTGGTAGACCCCCGCCCCCGCACCGACGATCGCATTGGTCGGCGCGTCCTCGGACACGAGGAACAGCGCGGCCGGCGCGATGGATTCGGGGCTGAAGGCCTTGAACGCCTTGTCGGGGAAGATGTCCTCGGTCATCCGCGTGCCCGCGGTCGGGGCGATGCAGTTGACCTTGATGTTGTACTTGGCACCTTCGAGGTAGAGCGTCTTGGCAAGGCCGACGAGGCCGAGCTTGGCTGCGCCGTAATTCGATTGGCCGAAATTGCCGCCGAGTCCGGTCGACGAGGTGGTCATCAGGATGCGGCCGTAGTTCTGTTCGCGCATCGTCTCCCACACGGCCTTGCTGGCGAAAGCGCTGCCGAGCAGGTGGACGCGGATCACCGACTCGAAATCCTCGGGCTCCATCTTGGCGAAGGTCTTGTCGCGCAGGATGCCGGCATTGTTGATCAGGATGTGGACGCCGCCCCAGGCCTCCTTGGCCTTGGCGACCATCTCGACCATCTGCCCGTACTCGCCGACATTGCCGCCGTTCGACATCGCTTCGCCGCCCGCAGCGCGGATTTCCTCGACCACGGCGAGCGCCGCGTCCGAATGGCCGGTGCCGTCGCGCGCGCCGCCGAGATCGTTGACCACCACCTTGGCGCCACGCCGCGCCAGCTCGAGCGCATAGGCCCGACCGATGCCGCCGCCCGCGCCGGTGACGATCGCGACGCGCCCTTCGAACGAGATGGTCATGCTGGCAGGCTCCGTGGCTGAGGGGGCAAAGGCCGGCGATGACACGCCATCGGCGGCCTTTCAATGTAAAAGCGGGCCAAAAGCTTGCTCCTTCGGGCGCGTGGAGCCATAGGCTGGCGCCACGAATCCCACCTTGCAGATCCCGCGAAAGGCCTTTGCGATGAAAGTCCGCGTCTATGTCAGCCTCAAGAACGGCGTGCTCGATCCGCAGGGCCGCGCGATCCAGCATTCGCTCGAAGGCCTGGGCTTCTCGGGCGTCCAAGACGTCCGCGCCGGCCGCCTGATCGAGCTCGAGGTCGACGACACGGTCACCGACGCCGCGCTCGACGAGATGTGCCAGAAGCTCCTCGCCAACATGGTGATCGAGAACTACCGCGTTGAAAGGATCGCCGCGTGAAGAAGAACTTCCGCGCCGCCGTCATCACGTTCCCCGGCTCGAACTGCGACCGCGATATGGCGGTGGCACTGGAAGAGGTCACCGGCGAGGACGTGTTCCGCGTCTGGCACGGCGACGCCGAACTGCCGGCGGACCTGGACTTCATCGCCCTGCCCGGCGGATTCTCTTATGGCGACTACCTGCGCTCGGGCGCGATGGCCGCACGCTCGCCGATCATGCGCGCGGTGGTCGAGGCCGCGGGCCGCGGCGTTCCCGTGCTCGGCGTCTGCAACGGCTTCCAGGTCCTGACCGAGGCCGGCCTGCTGCCCGGCGCGCTGATGCGCAACGCCGGCATCCGCTTCGTCTGCCGCGAAGTGGCGCTGACGGTCGAGAACAACCAGTCGCTGTTCACCGCCGGCTACATGAAGAGCCAGCGCATCCGCATCCCCGTGGCGCACCACGATGGCAACTACTTCGCCGACGAGGCGACGCTCGACCGGCTCGAAGGCGAAGGCCGCGTCGCCTTCCGCTACGCCGAAGAGGTCAACGGCTCGGCCCGCCAGATCGCCGGCGTGCTCAACGCGGCCGGCAACGTGCTGGGCATGATGCCGCACCCCGAACGCATGATCGAGCAGGCCCAGGGCGGCATCGACGGCCGTGTGCTGTTCGAGAGCGCCGTGCGCGGTCTGGTCGGCGCCTGAGGCGCATCGCCTAGCCTTGGCGTCTTGAGCATCTGAAATAGCGTCGCCCCTGCGCAGGCAGGGGCCCAGCTAAGGTTGCCATCCGAAACCTTCGGCCAGAAGGATAGCTTGGTTGGGCCCCTGCCTGCGCAGGGGCGACGGGGAATTTGACGATGTGGGTGTGGGCGACTACTAGGCCGCCGAACCGCTTTGGCGCAGGTCCCACTGGCGGAACAGCGCGCTCGCTTCGTGCGCGGGCATCGGGCGGCCGAAGAAGAAGCCCTGGATCTTGCGGCAACCGAGACCGCGGATCATCTCCAGTTCGGCCTCGGTCTCGACACCCTCGGCGGTGGTCGACATCTCTAGGCTGTCGGCCATGGCGACCACTGCACGAATGATCGCCAGGCTCTCGGGATTACCCGTCGCCGCGCCCTGGACGAAGCTGCGATCGACCTTGATGGTCGAGAAGCGCAGCCGGCGCAGGTAGCCGAGCGACGAATAGCCGGTGCCGAAATCGTCGAGCGCGACGCCGCAGCCCAGCGCCATGATCTTCTCGAGCGCGGCGCGCGCCATGGTCGCATCGCGCAGGAAGATGCTTTCGGTGACTTCGACCTCGAGCCGATGCGCGGAAAGGCCGCTGTTGGCCAGCGCGCTGACCACGCTGCTCACGAAGTTGGGATCGAGCAATTGCTCGCCCGAGACGTTGACCGCGACCTTGGTATCGCCGGGCCAGTTCACCGCTTCACGGCAGGCCTCGCGCAGCACCCATTCGCCGATCGGCACGATCAGGCGGGTATCCTCGGCCAGCGGGATGAACTTTCCGGGGCTGACGAAGCCGTGCTCGTTGCTGTTCCAGCGAACCAGCGCCTCGAAGCTGAGGATGCGCTCGCTCTCCGCGTCGACCACGGGCTGGTAATGCAGCACGAATTCGTCGCGTTCGAGCGCGCGGCGCATCGAGAACTCAAGCTTGCGGCGCTCTTCGGCATGGGCGTGGAGCGCGGGCTCGTAGGTATAGTGCGCGTTGCCGCCGACGTCCTTCGCGCGATAGAGCGCGAGGTCGGCGTTGCGCATCAAGGTCTCGACCGTATTGCCGTCACGCGGCCCCACCGCCGAGCCGACGCTGGCGCCGACGTATAGCGTGTGGTGATCGACCTCGTAGGGTTCCGAAAGGCGCTCGATGATGCGTTCGGCGACGCTCTCGACGCGGCTCAGGTCGGTCGCGTCGCGGATCACCACCGCGAATTCGTCGCCGCCCAGGCGGCCGCAGATCTCGTTCTCGCTCATCTGCTCGCGCAGGCGGCTCGAAACCTTGGCCAGAAGCTGATCGCCGACCAGATGGCCGAGCGTGTCGTTGACCGCCTTGAAGCGATCGAGATCGATCATCAGGAAGGCGCAGCGCGTCCGCCATTGCTCGGCATATTTCAGCGCATCGCCGAGCGCTTCGGTCAGCATCATGCGGTTCGGCAGGCCGGTCAGCGTGTCGTAGCTGGCGAGATAGGCGATCTTGTCCGAAGATTCTCGCTGCTGCGTGACATCGGAGCCGACCCCGCGGAACCCGTCGAAATTGGCATGTTCGTCAAGCTTTGGGGTGCCCGACAGCTCCCACCAGCGCAAGTGACCGTTGATCGTCACGCGGATCAGCAGGTTCGAGAAGGACTCGCGGCGTTTTAGCCGCTCGGCCAGGTCGTGGAGGCTCGAATGGAACTGGCCCGATTCCCAGGCGGGACCGGCCACGAGCTGGACGAAGGGCTGGCCGTCGATGTCCGCAGGATCGAGCCCCAGCGCAAAGGCGAAGCGCGGCGAGACGCCGCGCACGCGCCGCGCGGGATCGATCTGCCAGAGCCAGTCGGCTTCACCCTCTTCGTATTCGCGCAGCAGCAGCGAGACGACCTCGCTCTTCTCGACCATGCCGGCTTCGGCAACCTTGGCCTGGAGGAAGCGCTTGGCCCCCTCGACCGCGCCCAGGCAGACGGTCAGGACGAAGGCCGTCGCCACCATGGCCATGTCGAACATGCCCGAAACCAGGAAGCTGACCACCGATGCGCCGCCGACTATGCCGGTGAACATCAGCGTGCCCATCGGCACGCCGGGCAGCAGGATCGCCGAGGCCGTCATCAGCATGGCCAGGACGGTCCACAGCTTCAGGCGCGTCTCGGGATCGAGGAACAGCGATGCGGTGGCGATCGGCACGACCCAGACGAGCGCATTGACGATCGCGCTGAGCGTCTGGCGATTGACCTCGCCGCTCGACAGGCGTCGGCGATCGGCGTCGTGGAGCGAGCGGTCGATCCTGGTGCCGAAATAGAGGCTGCCACACAGCATCACCAGCCAGGCGATCGTCAGGAGAATCGACACGCGGCCGAGCAGCAGGCTTGCCGCGGCCAGAGCCGCCAGGCTCTGCGCGCAGAGCCGCGAGACCATGGCCCGCGGCAGGCAGGAATATTGCAGGCCACGCAGCCGCGCCCAATCGCCGTCGCCGGGATCGGTCAAACCCAGGACCGCCAGGACCGGCAGTTCCTTGGGAAGAGATGCAGTTGCGGACTCTCGTTGGCTCACACCCGCATATCTACGCGGCGACTGGTTAGCGCCTCGTAAATGCGAGGCGGTCGCAAATGCTCTCGTCGGCCTGTTTCCTGGGGATAAATCGACTCCCCGACCGCCGCATCACTCGACCGTGACCGACTTCGCCAGATTGCGCGGCTGGTCGACGTCGGTGCCTTTCACGCAGGCGACGTGATAGGCCAGCAGTTGGACCGGCACGGCATAGACCAGCGGCGCGATCAGCGGATGGACCTTGGGCATCTCGATCGTCGCGAGGCAGCCCTCGCCCGCTTCGGCCAGGCCGTCGGCGTCGGAGATCAGCACGATCTTGCCGCCCCGCGCGCGAACCTCCTGCATGTTCGAGACGGTCTTCTCGAACAGCGGGCCCGACGGCGCCAGGACGATGACCGGCACGGCCTCGTCGATCAGCGCGATCGGCCCATGCTTCATCTCGCCCGAGGCATAGCCCTCGGCATGGATATAGCTGATTTCCTTGAGCTTCAGCGCGCCTTCAAGGGCCAGTGGATAGTCGGGCCCACGACCGAGGTAGAGCACGTCGCGCGCCGGCGCGATCAGGTGAGCCATGGCCGCGATCTCGTCGTCGTGGCCCAGCGCGGCGTTGAGCGCGGCCGGCGTCTCGATCAGGTGATTGACCACCGCCGCCTCTTCGGTGCGATCCATCCGGCCACGCTTGACCGCAAGATGCGCGGCAAGTGCGGCTAGCACTGCGAGCTGGCAGGTGAAGGCCTTGGTCGAGGCGACGCCGATCTCGGGCCCGGCGTGGGTCGGCAGCAGCAGATCGGCCTCGCGCGCCATCGAGCTGGTCGGGACATTGACCACCACGGCGATCGTCTGACCCGCGGCCTTGCAGTGACGAAGCGCGGCCAGGGTATCGGCGGTCTCGCCCGATTGCGAGATGAACAGCGCGAGCCCGCCGGGCTCGAGCACGGGATCGCGATAACGGAATTCGCTGGCGACATCGATGTCCACGAGCAGCCGCGCGAACTGTTCGAACCAATATTTCGCGACGAGGCCGGCGTAGTAGGACGTCCCGCAGGCGACGATCGTCACGCGGTTGATCTTGGAAAGGTCGAAATCCATCTGCGGCAGCGCGACGCTCTGGTCGACCTGGCGGATGTAGCTGCGCAAGGTCTGGGCGACGACGGTCGGCTGCTCGAAGATCTCCTTCTGCATGAAGTGGCGGTAATTGCCCTTCTCGATCTGCACGGCCGAGGCGCCTGATGTGGTAACCTCGCGCTCGACCGCTTGACCGTCCTTGTCGAAGATCTGCGCGCCTTCGCGCGTGACGATGACCCAGTCACCCTCTTCGAGATAGGTGATCTTCTGCGTCAGCGGGGCGAGCGCCAGCGCGTCCGAACCCAGGTAGGTCTCGCCCTCGCCATAGCCGACGACCAGCGGCGAACCGAGCCGCGCGCCGATCAGCATGTCGGGGAAATGACGGAAGGCGATCGCCAGGGCAAAAGCGCCGCGCAATTGCGGCAGCGCCGTCTTGACCGCCTCGGCGGGCGAAACCCCGGCCTCGACCTGCTCCGAGATCAGGTGCGCGACGACCTCGCTGTCGGTGTCGCTCTCGAACTTGCGACCGCGCGCGGTCAGCGCCTCCTTGAGCTGGCGGAAGTTCTCGATGATGCCGTTGTGCACCAGCGCCAGTTCGCCGGTGGCATGCGGATGGGCATTGGCCGCGGTCGGCGCGCCGTGGGTGGCCCAGCGCGTATGAGCGATGCCGACCGTGCCCGGCGCCGGATCGCGCGCCAGCTCGCGCACGAGATTGACGAGCTTGCCCTGGGCGCGGCGGCGGACGAGCTGGCCGTCGTGCACGGTGCAGACCCCGGCACTGTCATAACCGCGATATTCCATGCGCCGCAGGCCATCGACCAGCCGGTCCGCGACCTCTTCCTTGCCGACGATGCCGATGATTCCACACATGGATTTGCGCTTTCGCTAGAGGAAATAGGGGACTCGGACGCCCGGCATCTGTGCGGGGAAATCCTTGACATTGCGTGTGACGAGAACCCGGCCGCGGATCAGCGCGGTGGCGAGGACGATGGCGTTCGGCGTGTTGAGCTGCGGCCGCTCGCGGCGCAGCGCGGCAGCGCGCGTACCGATCTCGGCGTCGATCTCGTCGATCCCGAAACCCGAGAGGAAGGCCTCGGCATCGCGAACCATCGTATCGCTGCCCTTCGACATCACTTCCATCCACACCATGCGGCTCATCCAGACCCGCGGGCCGAGCCCGGCGGCACGCCGTATCTCGGATCGCGCCGGCTCGAAACCCGTCAGCGCATCGATCACCACGTTCGCATCGAAAGTGAAGCCGCTCATGCCGGATCGGGCTTGCGCAAGGGCGGATAGCGCCCGGCGAGCATGTCGCGATGCAGCGCGCGCTGGCGATCGTCCTCGGGGTCGAACTGGTCGGGGAATTCGGCGCGGGCCGCCTCGTAGTCGTCATCCCAGGGCCGGGTCCATGCGGCCCGCTCGCGGCGCTGCCAGTCGACGGCGTCGCCGGCTATATCGACGTGATCCTTCCAAGCCCCGAAACCGCGATCGATCCAGTCCTGCGAGCCTTCGGCGCGATAGGCGCTGACCGCCTCGCGCAGCACGGCCGCGCGCGACTTGCCCTGCTCGCTCGCCATGCGATCGAGCCAGCGAATGTCGTCGTCGGGAAGATCGGCGAGAATGCGGGTCACGGGCACCTTGATATCACCTGATGATATCGCGTCAAGACACCCCTCGCCTGATACCGAGATTGGTCGGGAATCGACCCATCTGGAATTGCTCCGCCGATGAAGGCTGCTAGCCCCAACCACGGATCAAAGGGGGAACGATAATGACCTTATTGAGCCTGCCCGAAGGGCTGAACCTGCTCGACCGCCGCACGCGGTTTGCACGCATTGCACTGCTAGCCTACATAGGTGCCTCCGCACTCGATGTCCTGGTTGCGATCGGACAGTTCACCGGCGCGATCGACAGCGAGAGCATGAGCCTGCCGATGGCAGGCGCCTTGACTGCCATCTTCCTGTTTTACTTACTGACTTTCGCGGCGACGGTGGTGCTCGTCGCCATGTGGGTCTACCGCGCGCACGCCAATCTGCGCGCCGCAGGGATCGATGACCTGGCTTTCAGTCCGGGTTGGGCCGTGGGCTGGTATTTCGTTCCGGTTGCCACCTTCGTGCAGCCCTTCAGGGCGATGCGCGAGCTTTGGTCCGTATCGCTCGGACAGTACGAAAGCTTCGGCGATGATGCCGATCCGCAGATCAAGCTGTGGTGGGGAACCTGGCTGGCCGGCAATATCATCGCCTACGTCGGGATGCGCGACACGTTCACCAATACGCCGGCAGCGATCCAAGTCGGACTTATCGTCAGCATGCTTTCTTCCTTGCTGCTGATGGCATCGGCCTGGCTGCTCGCGCAGATCATGGCGGAAATCAACGCGGCTCAACGTGACGGTATACCAATGGCGCAAGCCTTCGCCTGAACGAGTTCAATCGTCGACGATCTTGAGCAGCCGGCGTTCAAGCGGGGACAGGACGCCGGCCAGTTCGTGTCCGCGCTTGAGCACTTGCCCGGCCTCGCCGAACAAGGTCCACATGCCCTGCTTGGCGCGCAGCGAAGGGCGCTTCTCAATGCGCGCCTGCGGGCGTTCGGCGGCGCGGCGGAAAGCCGAAAAGCTCGCGGCGTCGCGATCGAAGTCCATCGCATAGTCGCGCCACTCGCCGGCGGCGACCATGCGACCGTAGAGATCGAGAATCCGCTGCAGCTCGATCCGATCGAAACCGACCTGCAGCTTGGGAAAGGCTAGGATTGTGGCGCTCGGTCCGCTGACTGCCGCTCCTGAGGCCATCTAGCGATCAGCTCCGCGTCCGCTTGCGCGTGACCGGCGCATCGGGGCCATCGGCGAGTTCGCGCTCGGACAGCAGCTCCTCGACCTGCGCCTGCAGCAGCGCGATGCGGGCTTCGAGGTCCTCGATCCGCTGGCCGCTGGGCTCGCACGGTTCCTTGCAGGGCGTGCCATAGGGCATGAAGTCCTTGGCCCAGGTCTCGGCCTTGACCAGGGTCGAGCGCGCCTTGACGCCGACCATCGTCGCGCCCTCGGGCACGTCGTCGGTCACCACCGCATTGGCACCGATGCGCGCGCGCTGGCCGACCGTGATCGGGCCGAGGATCTGCGCGCCTGCGCCGACGATGACGTTGTCCTCGAGCGTCGGGTGGCGCTTGCCGCCCTTGCCGTTGGTCGGATTGGTCCCACCCAAGGTCACGCAGGGGTAGATCGTGACATTGTCGCCGATCACCGCGGTCTCGCCGATCGTGATGAAGCCATGTTCGAGGAACAGGTGCTTGCCGATCTTGGCGCCGGGATGGATCTCGAAGCCGGTGAGGAAGCGCGACATGTGCTGGACGGCGCGCGCGAGGAAGAACAGCCGCGCGTTGAACAGGCGGTGCGAGACGCGGTGCCAGCCCACGGCCCACAGGCCCGGATAGAGCAGCACTTCCAACCGCGATCGTGGCGCCGGATCGCGCGCAACGATGGAGTCCACGTAAGCGGTAAGTCTTGAAAACATCGCCCTGTTTTGTCCCATCAATCGCCCGCCAAAGCAAGCGCGGCCGGGTTTCCCGGCCTCAACTCCCTGAAATCGTGTCGAGCGCATCGCGCCAGATCGAAAGCGTCGGAGCCTGCTTGCGCTCCAGACTCAACCGATCGATCGCCGCCACCAGACGTTCGACGCCCATGTGGCTACGCGGCATGCGCGGTACAAGGTAGGCCGCCGCGCTTTCGTCGAGCGCCAGCCCGCGCAGTTCGGCATGGAGCGCGACGAGATCGGCCAGCATGGCATCGTCGGGGGCGCCGATCTCCAGCCGCAGCGCCGCACCGAGCCGCGAACCGAGATCGGGCAAGGTCACCCGCCAGTCGGACTTGTTGCTGACGAACAGCAGCGGCCGGCCGCTTTCCTGCGCCCGGTTCCAGGCGTGAAACAGCGCGGTCTCGTCGGCCGCCTCGGCGTCGTCGACCACGTCGCCGGCATCCTGCTCGACGAACCAGCGCGCGAGCAGCGACTTGCCCGAGCGCGGTGGCCCCAGCAGGATCGCAGTGCGGAACGGCCAGGCCTGGGCATGGGCGAAAGCGTCGATCACGCCGGCATTGGCGTTGCCCGCGACGATCCGCGAGGGTCCCGCGCCCTGTCCGGCCGCGAGCGGAAGAGCGATCTGCGACATGGCTGCGTCTTAGCGCTTGATGCTCAAGGCGTTGTTACCAACGCTCACCTGCCAGCCGCGCGCGCGCAGCGCCGCGGCGAGTTCATCGAGGCTGCCACCCGAGGTCACGCGCATGACCGAGGTACCGCCGATCGCGATCGAGCTGGTCGCCGCGCCCTGGACCCCGGCCGAGCTGCGCACCGATGCCAGCGCCGTGTCCACCGCCCCGGCATCGGGCGAAGCGAACTGGACCGTGAAGGTCGAGATCTTGGTCGCAGCCGTGGGCGTCGCGCTCGGCGTCGCGCCCGGCGTGACAACCACCGGCGCGCCATCGTCGAGCGGCGCCGCCTGGGCCGCGGCGGCATGCAGCGCCGCCAGCGCCGCGTAGAACGCGCTCTGGTCGGTCACCAGGGTCGCATCGGGGCGCAGCACGCCCTGATAGAGCGCGCCGGCATAGATCTGGTCGATCCGCACCAGCGCCTGGTTCAGCATCTTCGGCACGCCGCGCTCGTCGGGCGCGGTCAGGGTGAAGCTGTCGAGATAGGTGTTGTCGGGGCCGTAGCGCGCGGTGAAGGTGCCCTTGACCGGACCGCCCGGCCATTGCCGTTCGAGCCGCGCGACCGGGATCAGCACGTCGGACGCGTTGAACTGGTCGAGAATGCCGCGCCACCACAGACGGCTGCGACGACTCGCCTGGCCGGCCGTGAGGAGCAGCGATTCGCCGCCCGCGCCGACGGGGCGGACATAGTCGATCGGGCTGGCCCCGGTCTGGAAGTTGGCCCAGGCGCGCTGCCACAGCCCGCGCACTTCGAAGACCTGGCCGACACCGCCCGATTCGAGAATCGGCAGGACCAGCAGCGGCGCCGAACGCGACCGCTCCACCCCGCCCTCGCCGGCCGCGATCAGGCCGCCGGCCTTGGCGCGGTCGAACACGACGCCGAGCCGCGCGACATAGCGATGCGGGCCGATCTGCTCGCGTTCGATGACCACGGCGGAAACCAGCGCATCGATCTGCCCGTCGGACAGCTTGGCGCCGCCGATCTGCTCCCAGGCCTTGCGCTGCGCCTCGTTCCAGCCCGCTTCGCGCGCTTCCTCGGCGGTCTTGCCGGTGGTGTTGACCTCGATTCCGCCGACCTGGATGTCGGTGGTCGTGGCCAGAGGCGCGATGCCGCGCTCGCCCTCGACCTGTGCGGTCAGGCGGCCCGAACCCGTTACGGCGAGTGCCAAAGCCAACGCCGTCGCGAGCCCGATCACGAGCTGGCCGGCCGGTCCGGGGCGGAAAGTCGCCAGTCGTTGGGGGAAGGTCAAATGGTGCATCGGGGAAAACCGCGCGCCTTTTGCCCAAACGGTCATGGAAATCCAAGCGGGAAAGCGATAGGCGCCTGCGTATGTCTGAAGACAAGTCCTATAGCTACGAACAGGCGGGCGTTTCGATCGCCGCCGGCAACGCGCTCGTCAAAGCGATCGCGCCCCTCGCCAAGTCCACCGCGCGCCCCGGCGCCGACGCCGAGCTCGGCGGCTTCGGAGGGTTCTTCGACCCCCGTGCCGCGGGCTACAAGGATCCGTTGCTGGTCGCGGCGAACGACGGCGTGGGCACCAAGGTAAAGCTGGCGATCGACCATGATCGCCACGACGGCATCGGCATCGATCTCGTCGCCATGTGCGTCAACGACCTCATCGTCCAGGGCGCCGAGCCCCTGTTCTTCCTCGACTATTTCGCAACCGGCAAACTCGACAACGGCGTCGCCGAGCGCGTCGTCGCCTCGATCGCCGAGGGCTGCCGCCAGGCCGGTGCCGCGCTGATCGGCGGCGAGACCGCCGAGATGCCCGGCATGTATGCCGCGGGCGACTATGACCTCGCCGGCTTCTGCGTCGGCGCGGTCGAGCGCGGCGAACAGCTGACCGGCGACAAGGTGGCCGAGGGCGACGTGCTGATCGGACTCGCCTCGTCGGGTGTCCATTCGAACGGCTACTCGCTGGTCCGCCGACTCGCCGCCGACAAGGGCTGGAAGCTCGACCGCCCCGCCCTGTTCGATCCCGACCGCCTGCTGATCGATCACCTGATCGAACCGACGCGGATCTACGTGAAGAGCCTGCTGCCGCTGATCCGCGGCGGCAAGATCAAGGCGCTCGCCCACATCACCGGCGGCGGCCTGCTCGAGAACATCCCGCGCGTCCTGCCCAAGGGCCTGCATGCGCAGGTCGATGCCGATGCCTGGCAGCAGCCGCGGCTGATGGCCTTCCTCCAGGCCCAGGGCAACATCGAGCCCGAAGAAATGGCGCGCACGTTCAACTGCGGCGTGGGCATGATCCTCGCGGTCGCGCCGGCCGACGTCGACGCCGTGCTGGCCGATCTCGCCGCCGCCGAAGAAACGGCCTTCACCGTCGGCCACATCGAGGCCGGCACGCGCGGCTGCACCGTCAGCGGCAGCGTCGAGACCTGGAGCGCGCGCGCGCCGTGGAGCGCCACGCATAATGCCTGATGCAGGGCCTGAACGGGCAAAGGTCGCCGTGCTCATCTCGGGCAGCGGCACCAACATGGCGGCGCTGCTCTATGCCAGCCGCGCCGAAGACTGCCCGTTCGAGATCGTCCTCGTCGCCAGCAACAATCCCGACGCCGGTGGCCTAAAACTGGCCGCCGCCGAGGGCGTCGCGACCTTCGCCCTTCCGCACAAGGGCATGGATCGCGCCGACCACGACCAGGCAATGGACGCGCAGATCCGTCAGAGCGGCGCGCAATACGTCGCGCTGGCCGGCTACATGCGCATCCTGACCGGCGATTTCGTCGCCGGCTGGGAGGGGCGGATGCTCAACATCCATCCCTCGCTGCTGCCCAAGTACAAGGGCCTGCACACGCACGACCAAGCGATCGCCAACGGCGATAGCCATGGCGGCGTCAGCGTTCACCTCGTCACCGCCGAGCTCGACGACGGCCCGGTTCTGGGCCAGACGCCGGTGGCGATCCTGCCCGGCGACACGGCCGACAGCCTGGCCGCGCGCGTGCTGATCGCCGAGCATCAGCTCTATTCGCGCATGCTGGCGAAGCTGGTGACCAAGGCCAGCGATCCCGAACACCTGCTCGGCCAGGTTCGCGAGCATGCCCTCGCCCTGCCCGAGACCGACGAGGTCACCTCGCACGGCATGCCCTGCTTCGGCATCGTGAAGGGCAAGAAGTTCGCCTATCTCAGCCGCGATCACCACGGCGACGGCAAGGTCGCACTGTTGGTGAAGATCAGCGGGCTCGACGAGCAGCAGCACCTGATCGAGCAGGACGAGGCGCGCTATTACCGCCCCGCCTATTTCGGCGACGGCTGGATCGGCATCCGCCTCGATCTCGGCGATACCGACTGGGACGCGGTGGCGGAGTGGCTGGCCCGGTCCTGGCGTTCGGTCGCTCCCAAGCGCCTCACAGCGCTGATGGATGCCGCCGACGCGTTCTGAAGCTCAGACGGGCTTAGATCAGACGGGATTGCGTGAGGCCAGATAGAGCCAATCGCCCTGCCCGATCCACGGTCCGACTAGCGCCGTACCCGCGAACAGCGCAGCATAGGCCAGCATTTTTGGGCTCCGCTTCCAGTGGCTCGGCGTTCCGAAGCTGTAGCCGAGCCTGATCCGCGTCTGATCGGCGCGCAGCGTCTTGTAGCCGGCCTTCTCGGTCAGCGCCGCCAAGGTCCGGCGCGAGAACTGGAACAGGTGGTGCGGCGGCTCGGGATGCGGCCAATAGTCGAGCCGGTTGGCCAGCTTGTACGACAGCCGCGGAAACAGGCCGTCGATGTCGGGGGTCGACTGCAGCAACAGGCCGCCCGGCTTGAGCAGACGACGGATCGCGACGAGCTCGGCGAAGGGATCGGCCAGATGCTCGATCACGTCGAACAGCGTGATGACGTCGAAACTGCCGGGCGCATGCCCCGCCTCGCGCCAATCGCCGGTGTGCACGTCGAGACCGAAATGATCGCGCGCGAAGGCCGAAGTCGCGGCCGAAAGCTCCGCGCCCGAAACCACGAAGCCGGCGGTGCGCGCTTCGTTGAGGAACAGCCCGCTCGAACAGCCGATGTCGAGCAGCCTGAGCCCCGTGGGTTGCGCAATCGAACGGCGCAGGAAGGTCAGGTGCTGGCGCGCGATCTCCTGCATTCGGGCGAAGGTGGCGTGGCCCAGATCGAGCAACGCGCTGTGATAGTCGGCGCCGCCATCGTAGAGCGCGGCGATCGCCGCCTCGTCGGGCGGATTGGCGATGAAGGCGAGACCACAATGGCCGCAGGCGACGAGGTCATAGCCGGCCTTGCGGAACAGCGTTCGATGATCACGCGCGCCGCAGAGGTTGCAGGCGAGCAGCTGCTGCGCCGCGCTGACGTCGATCGCGAGTTCGTGGCCCATGCTGGCGGGTCTAGCCCGCGGATTGCAAGAAGCCGTTAACGCCCGGCGATCTCCCGCTCCTTGTCGAGATGATCGAGCAACCGATCGAACCGCCGCTGCAGCCGCACGATTTCGAGCTGGGTGCGCAGGTTGACCTCGTAGTCGTGCCGCGCGGCGATGCGATCCTTCGCCGATTGCCGGTTCTGGCTCATCATGATGACAGGCGCCTGGATCGCCGCGAGCATCGACAGCATCAGGTTGAGGAAGATGTAGGGATAGGCATCGAACGGATGCAGCCCGAAGGCTTCGAGGATGCGGCTGTTGATCAGCATCCAGCCGAGCAGCACCACAGCAAAGGCGATGATGAACGACCACGAACCGCCGACCGCAGCGACCTTGTCGGCCAGCCGGTCGGCGAAGCTGGCATGAAGCGCGGCTTCCTCGTCGGCGTCGAGATCGATCAGTGCGCCCGTGGCGATGCGCCGCAGGACGTTCTGCTCCTCGGGTTCGAGCTCCTCGAAACGGCGGCCGAGGAGATCCTCGGCCAGTTGCTCAGGCGTTCTTCCCGGGTTGTGCATAGATCATGATCCTAGGGCCTCGGCGATCAGTGCACGGGTGTTTGCCACGCCGTAGAGCGCGATGAAACTGCCCATGCGCGGGCCCTGGCTCGATCCGAGCAAGGTCTCGTAGAGCGCCTTGAACCAGTCGCGCAGCTGCTCGAAGCCGTAGTGCGGGTCCTTGCCGATCTCGTAGACGATGTTCTGCAGCTCTTCGGCCGTGGCATCGTCCGAGGTCGCCGCGAGTTCCTCGTCGAGCGCGGTCAGCGCGGCGATCTCGCCGTTCTCGGGCTTACGACGCTGGAGCGTCGGCGCGATGAAATCGCGGTTGTAGGCCAGCGCCGTGGTCACCAGCCTGTCGAGCGCCGGATGCGCCTCGGGCCGGGCATCCTCGACATAGTTGGCGAGGTAGGACCAGACCTGCTCGCGCGTCGCCTTCGGGCCGAGCACGCCGACGAGATTGAGCAGCAGGCCATAGGTCACGGGCAGCTTGTCGCCCGCGCCCTTGCCGCCTTCGGTGACGTTGAGCAGGTGCCAGACCGGATTGCCCAGTTGCTGCTCGATCGGCTGCTCGGGCAGCTTCTCGCGGAACTGCCAGTATTCGTCGACCGCGCGCGGGATCACGCCGATGTGGAGCTGCTTGGCGCTCTTGGGATCGCGGTAGAGGTAGAAGCCCAGGCTCTCCTCGCTGCCGTAGGTCAGCCACTGCTCGATCGTCAGGCCGTTGCCCTTGGACTTGGAGATCTTCTCTCCCTTCTCGTCGAGGAAGAGCTCGTAGATCATGCCCTCGGGCCGGCGGCCGCCAAGCGCCTGCGCGATCTTGCCCGACTGGGTGACCGAGTCGGTCAGGTCCTTGCCGCACATCTCGTAGTCGACGCCGAGATCGACCCAGCGCATCGCCCAGTCGACCTTCCACTGCATCTTGGCATTGCCGCCGAGGATCGAGCGCTCGACCACCTGGCCGTCCTCGTCGGTGAAGCGGACGAGCCCCTGGTCGGCGTCGATCACCTCTACCGGCACCTGCAGCACCGCACCCGTGGTCGGCGAGACCGGCAGGACCGGCGAATAGGTCTTGCGGCGCTCCTCGCGCAGCGTGGGGAGCATGATGCCCATCACCGCGTCGTAATTGCGCAGGACGTTGCGGATCGCATCGTCGAATGCGCCCGAATTGTAGCGGTCCGAGGCCGAGACGAATTCGTAGTCGAAGCCGAACCGGTCGAGGAATTCGCGCAACATCGCGTTGTTGTGGTGCGCGAAGCTCTCGTGCGTGCCGAAGGGATCGGGGATCCGGCTCAGCGGCTTGTGGAGGTTGTCGTGCAGGACGCCGGCGTTGGCGATGTTGTCGGGCACCTTGCGCAGGCCATCCATGTCGTCGCTGAAGGCCACCAGCCGCGTCGGCGCGCCACCGGTCAACACCTCGTAAGCGCGGCGGACTAGGGTCGTGCGCAGGACTTCCTGGAACGTGCCGATGTGCGGCAGGCCCGAGGGACCGTAGCCGGTCTCGAACAGCACCGGCGAGCCGTCTTTCTTGCCCTGCGGAAAGCGCTTCACGAGCTTGCGGGCTTCCTCGAAGGGCCATGCCTTGGAGGTCTGTGCGGCGGTCCGGAGTGCATCGTCGTTCATAGCCCGCCGCCTTTCGCGCCAAAGCGCCGGAGAGGCAAGCGCGAAGGGCATTTTGGGAACCTCGACGGGGCCTTCCCGGTTATTTCTCGCGGAAATGCGAGGAATTCGACCCGTGAACTATCTCAAGACGCTGCACGATCAGGTCAACGCCATGCTCAAGGGCCTCGTCCAGCAATTGCCATCGCTGGCGATCGCGCTGACGATCCTCGTGCTCACCTGGTTCGTGGCACGGTTCGCCGTCAGCATCGCCGATCGGCTGACCCGCAACGTCCACATGCGCGAAAACCTCAAGCAGCTGGTCGAAACGCTGGTGCGGCTGTTCATCTGGATCGCCGGCTTGATGATCGCCGCGACCGTGGCGGTTCCGGGCATCACCGCGGGCTCGGTCCTCGCTGGCCTCGGCGTCAGCGCGCTGGCGATCGGCTTCGCCTTTCAGGACATCTTCCAGAATTTCCTGGCCGGCGTGCTGATCATGCTGCGCGACAAGATGCGGATCGGCGACTCGATCGAATGCCAGGGCATCACCGGCAAGGTCGAGCGGATCACCTTGCGCGAAACGCATATTCGCGCGCCGTCGAACGAACTGACGATCGTGCCCAATTCGGTGCTGTTCAAGAATCCGGTCAAGGTCACCACCGACAACCCGCACCGCCGCTTCCAGATCACGCTGGGCATCGTCTGGGACCACGACATGGACGAAGCCGCCGCGGTAATCCGCAAGGTCGTCGAAGGCGTGAAGGGCGTCGAATCCAGCCACCCGGTCGACGTCTTCGCGCGCGAGTTCAAGGACGGCTCGGTCGAGTTCCTGGTGCGCTGGTGGTCGGGCGCGCGCGCCAACGACTTCGTCATCCAGGACGAGATCGTCCGCGGCATCAAGCGCGCGCTCGACGAAGCCGGCATGGAAGTGACGGGCGCCGACGCGACGACGATCGCGATCGAAACGCCGTCGACCGATGCCCCGTCCGGCGAGACCGGTGAACCTGCCAGGAACAAGCACGACGAACTCGTCTGACTCGACGACGGGAAGCGGGCGCGATTTGGTAACCTTGGCGGGCTAGAATCGCGGGCGGATGACGCCCAGCCTCTCGCCCGAACTCGAACAATCGCTGCGCCGCGAACTGCTCGCCGGCGAGCGCCTGCTGTGGAGCGGCCAGCCGCGCGCGGGCAAGCTCAAGCGCGGCTTCGGCATCTGGCTCTTCGCCATTCCCTGGACCGCCTTCGCGCTGTTCTGGGAAACGATGGCGCTGCTGCCGTGGAGCGCCGCGACCAAGACCCCGACCGCGATACAGTGGAGCTTCGGCATGATCTTCCCGCTGTTCGGCCTGCCCTTCGTTGCCATCGGCCTGTGGATGCTGTGGCAACCGATTCGCGCGATGCGCAAAGCGAGCACCACCGCCTATGGCCTCACTGATCGCCGGCTGCTGCGCGTCGTCGATGCGAAAGATCGCAAGGTCGAGAGCGTGATCCTCCACCAGATCGGCCCGATCGACCGGCGCGAGGGACGCGACGGCTTCGGCGACCTGCGCATCCAGACGCACAGTCGGACCGACAGCGACGGCGATCGCGTGACCGAGCGCTTCGAAGTGCTCGGCGTGCCCGATGTCGCGCGGCTCGAACGATTGCTGCTCGAAAATATCGAGCGACGGACCGCGCCCGTTCAGTAGCTCAGCGTCGTCATCTTGAACGGGATCTCGAGGTCGAGCCGCACGCTGTAGCGCGGCCCGGCGGCTTCGGGCGCGCTCCAGTTGACGATCAGACCGCGGCAGCGGACTTCGGACGCCAGCAGACGCCAGGTCTGCAGCCATTCGCGATACTGGCTGGCGACGTGGCGCGGCAGATGGCCGATCCGCCGCCCCTCGATCTCGACGGCGACGGCATGCCGTTCCTCGCCACCCTCGTAATCGATCAACAGCGCGGCGATGCAGTCCTGACGCAACCGCGTGAGCGGGCGGGCACGGACGATCTCGTCGAGCTCGGCCTGGCAGCGCGCCACGCCGCGAAGCTCAACCTGATAGTCCTGCCGGCCATGGAGGAACAGACGGCGCACGGCTGCCTCGTCGGCATCCTCGTCCAGAGGGCGCGCAAGTCCAAGCCACGATCTCAGCGTCGAGGGAAACATCATGATGAAGCGCGACCCGTTTTTCCCGCTTAGGTATATGCCCTTATTGGGGAGCTTTTGTGACGCGGCGGCGGGAAAGCCCTTCCCCCGGGTTCCAGTTTCGTTCTAACGCTCGGGGCATGACCGCCCTCCCCCTTCCCGCGATCCACGCCAGCCATGGCGGCTGCTGGCTGCGCGATGCGATCGGGGTGACGCGCGGGCTCGGCAAGGGTGAGGCGATCATGGCCGCGGCGGATACGCCGCTGCTGATGCTCAACGCGCCGCTGGTGGCCACGCGGCTCGGCTATCCCGATCTCTCCGGGCTCGACCTGCTCGAACTCTACGCCTTCGTGCATCCGGCGCGCTTCGTCGTGCCCACGCCGAAAGGCCTCGCCACCGCGCTCGGCCTGGCCGAACCCGCGGGCGACGACGAGGTGCCGGCGCTGCTCCAGGCCGCCGCGGCGGCGCTACTCGACACTTGCGAAAGCCCCGACTGGCCCGAGCGCGAGGGGGCCTGGTCCGTGCTCCAGTCGCTGGTGCGCATGCGCTGGCCCTGGGCCGGGCCGCTGTCCGCGCGCATCGCCCAGCCCGATCGCGCCGAGCGCTGGCTGTTCTCCAAGCTGCCCGAGTGGGAGGAAGCGCCCGAGCGCCCCCAGCCCGCGCAGGTCACGCTCGACGAACAGGCCGTGCTCGATCGCCTGGCTGCGCTCACCGGCGACTCCGCCGAACAGCGCCCGAGCCAGCGCGCCTATGCGGCCGAGACCGCGCACGCCTTCGAGCCCCGCCGGCGCGAGGCCGCGCCGCATGTGCTGCTGACCCAGGCGGGCACGGGCATCGGCAAGACGCTGGGCTACCTCGCGCCCGCCTCGGTCTGGGCGCAGCAATCGGGCGGCACGGTCTGGGTCTCGACCTTCACCAAGGCCCTGCAGCGCCAATTGCGCCGCGAGAGCCGCCGCGCCTGGCCCATGCACCGTCGCGACGGCAGCCCGCCCGTGGTCGTGCGCAAGGGGCGCGAGAACTACCTGTGCCTGCTCAACCTCGAGGATGCGCTCCAGGGCGGCTTCGGCGGCCGCGCCGCGATCCTCGCCCAGCTCGTCGCGCGCTGGGCCACCTATACCCAGGACGGCGACATGATCGGCGGCGACCTGCCCGGCTGGCTCGGCACCTTGTTCCGCCAGCGCGGCATCACCTCGCTGACCGACCGCCGCGGCGAATGCGTCTATGCCGGCTGCCCGCACTATCGGAAGTGCTTCATCGAGCGCGCCGCGCGCAATTCGGCGCAGGCGGACCTCGTCATCGCCAACCACGCGCTGGTCATGGTCAACGCCGCGCGCGGCCGCGATCATGCGGCGCGCCCGACGCGGCTGATCTTCGACGAAGGCCATCACGTCTTCGAAGCCGCCGATTCGACCTTCGCCGCGGCGCTGACCGGCGCCGAGACGATCGAACTCAAGCGCTGGGTGCTCGGCCCCGAGCGCGGCTCGAAAGGCCGCCGGCGCGGCCTCTCGGCGCGCCTGGCCGACATTTCGAGCTACGACGAGCAAGGCGCCAAGGCGATCGCCGCCGCCGCGCACGCGGCCGAGGCGCTGCCCAGCGACGGCTGGCTGCAACGGCTTAGCGAGAATGTCCCGGTCGGACCGCTGGAAGAGCTGTTCGCCGGCGTGCGCGCCACCGTCTATGCGCGCGACGAGAGCGGCGGCCAGGAAGCCGGCTATGGCCTCGAAACCGAGGCCGCCCAGCTCGAAGGGCCGTTCATCGAACAGGCCCAGGCCGCCGAAGCCGCGCTCGCCGAACTGCGCCAGCCGCTGATGCGGCTGGGGCTGCGGCTCGAAGCGCTGCTCGAAGAGCCGCCCGACTGGCTCGACGGCCCCGGCCGTGCGCGCATCGAGGGCGCGCGGCATTCGCTGGCCTGGCGGATCGACCTGCTCTCGGCCTGGGAAGCCCTGCTCCACCGGCTCGGCGGTCCGGCCGATCCCGAATTCGTCGACTGGCTCGCGGTCGAGCGCGGCGACGCGCGCGAATTCGACATCGGCCTGCACCGCCGCTGGCTCGATCCGATGAAGCCCTTCGCACGCACCGTGCTCGAACCGTCGCATGGGGTGATGCTGACCTCGGCCACGCTCAAGGACGGGCATGGCGCCAGCGGCGACGACTGGAACGCCGCCATCGCCCGCAGCGGCACGCCGCACATCGGCATCGCCCCGCGACTGTCGGCCTTCGAGAGCCCGTTCGACTATGGCGCCCAGGCCGAAGTGCTGATCGTGACCGACGTGCCCAAGGGCGACATTCCTGCGCTCGCCGCGGCCTATGGCCGACTGATCGAGGCGACGGGCGGCGGCGTGCTCGGCCTGTTCACCGCGATCCGGCGGCTGCGCGCGGTCTACGGCCGCATCGCCGACCGGCTCGCGCGCGGCGGGCTGCCGCTCTTCGCCCAGCACGTCGATCCGATCGATACGGGCACGCTCGTCGATATCTTCCGCGACGATCCGCGCGCCTCGCTGCTCGGCACCGATGCCCTGCGCGACGGCGTCGACGTTCCCGGGCATTCGCTGCGGCTGGTGGTGATGGAGCAGGTGCCCTGGCCCAAGCCCTCGATCCTCCACCGCGCGCGGCGGCTGGCGGGCGGCGGTTCCGCCCATGACGACCGGATCATCCGCGCGCGCCTGGCCCAGGCTTTCGGCCGCCTGATTCGCAGCCGCGAGGACCACGGCCATTTCGTCGTCCTATCCTCGGCTTTCCCCTCGCGGCTGCTCTCCGCCTTTCCGCCGGGCACGCCCGTGCGGCGGCTCACGCTCGACGAGGCTTTACAACGGGTGGCGAGCGGTGTTTCACCTGCCCCCGTGACAACCGACACTTCCTCTTCGAACCCCGCATGAAAACCCTGGGTATCTGGCGCCACGCCAAGTCCGATTGGAACGATCGCGCCGCGCGCGACTTCGATCGCCCGCTGAACAAGCGCGGGCTCAAGGGCGCGGCGATCATGGGGCAGCACATCGCGCAGCAGCCGATCTACTGGGAGCGAATCATCGCCTCGCCCGCGGTGCGCGTGGCGCAGACGATCGAGCTCGGCGCACAGGCCGCCAAGATCAATCCGCAGGTCCGCTGGGACCGCCGCATCTACCTGGCCAGTTCAGCGACCCTGATCGACCTGCTGCGCGAGCAGGAAGGCGATCCGACGACGATCCTGATGGTCGGACACAATCCGGGGCTCGAGGACCTGATCTTCGATCTCGTCCCCGACGACGGCAGCAATCCGCTGCGCGACATCGTCGAGGAGAAGTTCCCGACCGCGGCCTTCGCCAAGCTCGAACTGGACATCGACAGCTGGGCCGACCTCGAAGACGGCGGCGCAAGGCTCGTGCTGCTGACGCGCCCGCGCGACCTCGATTCGGAACTGGGGCCCGAGCCCGCCTGAGCGCGGCCCGCGGATACGAACGATGACCGAAGAATCCGAAGAAGCGCTAAGCCGGGCGCAGCGCCGGCTGCTCCGCCGTATCTACAACGGCCGCACCGTGCCGATCATCGCCGATGGCCGGCCCTTCCTGACCTACAAGGAAGCCAGCCGCCATCTTCAGGCGCTGACGCCTGAAGACCGCGAGACCGTCTATGCCGAGATGAAGCGCCAGGCGCAGTAGGCGCGGATCAAGCCGCGGCGAGCGCTGCCGCCAGAGCGTTGCGGATCGACTGGAGCTGCGGGAGCAGGTCGGCCGAAGCCTGGGCCGGTGCCGTAACGGGCTTCGCCGGAGCAGCAGCCGCCTTGCCTTCGCCACCCTCGATCGCCAGCCGCGCGCCGCGCAAGGTGTAGCCCTGCTTGTGCACGAGCCGATCGATCGTCGCGACGAGTTGGATGTCCTCGGGCCGATAATAGCGCCGGCCGCCGCTGCGCTTGATCGGCTTGAGCATCGGGAACTGTTCTTCCCAATAGCGCAGAACGTGCTGGCGGATGTTGAGCGCTGCAGCCACCTCCCCGATCGTTCGCAGGGCGTCGGGCGCCTTGCCGTCATCGAAACCGGGGAAGTTGGACTGTTCGTTCATTTGCCGCTGATCCGATCCTTGAGCATCTGGCTGGCGCGGAAGGTGAGCACCCGGCGCGGGGTGATCGGCACTTCCACACCGGTCTTGGGATTGCGGCCGATCCGCTCGGCCTTGTCACGAAGCAGGAACGTACCGAATCCGGAGATCTTCACGTTCTCTCCCTTGGAGAGCGCTTCGCACATATGATCCAAGATCGCCTCGACCATGGCGAGCGATTCCGCCCGCGACAAGCCAAGCTTGCGGTTGATCGCCTCCGCAATCGCTGCGCGCGTAAGCGTTTCCGTGGAGCGCATAAAGCCCCTATCCCCTTAAACGCGACCCCACAGCAGGGGTAATGGGGATTCCGATAAAAAGCAATGCACTGCATCGCTTGGGTCGAACGGATGGGAGGTGCCGGGACTAAACCCGCAGAAGGCTCGCGCCCCAGGTGAAACCGCCGCCCATTGCCTCGAGCATGACGAGGTCGCCCTGCTTGATCCGGCCGTCGCGGATCGCCGCGTCGAGCGCGAGCGGAACCGAGGCTGCCGAGGTGTTGGCATGCTGGTCCACGGTCATGATGACCTTGGCCGGCGACAGGTTCAGCTTCTTGGCGGTCGCCTCGAGAATCCGGGCATTGGCCTGGTGCGGCACCAGCCAGTCGATGTCCTCGATCGCGACTCCGGCCTGCTCGACCACTTCGAGCAGGACCGACGACAGGTTGGTCACGGCGTGACGGAACACTTCCTTGCCGCGCATGCGCAGCTTGCCCACGGTGCCCGTGGTCGAAGGCCCGCCGTCGACGAACAGCAGCTGGTTGTGCGCACCGTCGGCGTGGAGCTTGGTCGAGAGCACGCCGCGCGGCTGATCGCCAGCCTCGTCGCGCGCTTCGAGCACGATCGCGCCGGCACCGTCGCCGAACAGCACGCAGGTCGTGCGGTCTTCCCAGTCGAGAATGCGGCTGAAGGTTTCCGAGCCGATCACCAGCGCGCGGTTGGCCGCGCCCGAGACGAGCATCGAATCGGCGACGCCGAGCGCATAGAGAAAGCCCGAGCAGACAGCGGCGACGTCGAAGGCGATGCCGCCGTTGCAGCCGAGTTCGTTCTGCACGATCGTCGCGGTGGCGGGAAAGGTCTGATCGGGCGTCGCCGTGGCGAGGACGATCAGGTCGATCGACTTGGCATCGATGCCGGCGGCCTCGATCGCAGCGCGGGCAGCAGCCGTGCCCAGGCTCGACGTGGTCTCGTCGGGCGCGGCGACGTGGCGGTTGCGGATGCCGGTACGTTCGACGATCCACTCGTCGCTGGTATCGACCATCTTCGCGAGCTCTGCATTGCCGAGCGCGCGGCGCGGGAGGGCCGAACCCGTCCCCATAAGCACGGAACGACGCATCAGGCGGCGTTCCCCGTGGCAGGGGCGGCGGCCGGCGCACGCATCTTGAGGCTTTCTTCGCCCACCCGGGCCAGGTCCGCGGTAATCCGCTCGGTCACGTTTTCTTCCAGAAGTCGGGCCGTCACGTGGACGGCGTTGGCGACACCCACCGCATTGGCGCTGCCGTGGCTCTTCACGACGATGCCGTTGAGGCCAAGGAACACGGCGCCATTGTGGTTGTTGGGATCGAGATGGTGCTTGAGCAGTTCGGTCGCCGGGCGCGAGACCAGGAAGCCGAACTTCGAACGCAGCGAGCTCGAGAACGAGCGGCGTAGAAGATCACCGACGAAACGCGCGGTGCCTTCGATCGCCTTGAGCGCGATATTGCCCGAGAAGCCGTCGGTCACGACGACGTCGACGTCGCCGCGGCAGACCTTGTCGGCCTCGGTGAAGCCGTCGAACGACATCGACAGGTCACCGGCGGCCTTGCGCAGGATGTTCACGGCATCGCGCAGTTCGTCGGTGCCCTTCATCTCTTCGGTGCCGATGTTGAGCAGGCGCACACGCGGCGAATCGCGGCCGGTGACGACGCGCGAATAGGCCGCGCCCATGATCGCGAACTGGACCAGGTTGCGGGCATCGCACTCGGTATTGGCACCGAGGTCGAGCATGACGACGTCGTTGTCGCCCAGAGTGGGGAGCAGCGCCGCGAGCGCGGGACGGTCGATGCCGGGCATCGTCCGCAGGGCCAGCTTGGAGATGGCCATGAGCGCGCCGGTATTGCCGCCGCTGACCGCGGCGCCGGCGTCGCCCGCCTTCACGGCATTGACGGCCATGCCCATCGACGTCGTCTTGGCGCGACGAAGGGCCTGGCTCGGCTTGTCCTCGCCGCTGATGACGTCGGCGGAATGGAGGATTTCGGACGCGCCGCGCAGGTTCGGATGATTGTCGAGCGCGGCCTTGATCCGCGTCTCGTCACCGACCAGCAGGAACTTGAAGCGATCGTGGCGGCGACGCGCGAGCGCGGCACCTTCCACCATCACGCGCACGCCTTCATCACCGCCCATCGCGTCGACAGCGATACGCGGTAGACTCATCGTGCGTGTCCTGGGCTTGTGGGCTTAGAGCCCGACCGCGATGATCTCGCGACCGTTGTAGTGACCGCAAGCGTTGCACAGGTTGTGCGGGCGCTTGAGTTCGCCGCAGTTGCCGCACTCGTGGAAGGCTTCGACCTTCAGCGCGTCATGGCTACGACGCATGCCCCGGCGGGAGGGAGTGGTTTTTCTTTTAGGGACAGCCATGTCGGCACCTGTTCCAGCAGTTAATCACGTTTTCTGAAGGTCGCCCTAGGCCATGGTAAATCGGCGCACAAGCCTGCGTGTTTGCAGCCCCTTGCACCGCAACCGGGGCCCGGCAACAGCGAAGGGGCGCCTATAGCGATTTTCGCGTGCGTTGCAAGGGCGAGCACGATAGCGATCGCATCGAACGGGAAACACGGGGGAAACATGCTTCTTCAGACCACACTCTGCCTGGCCGCAGCGGCCGCCGTCATCAATCTCTGGCTGGGCATCCGCATCTCGCGGGTGCGGATGAGCGCGAAGATTCTCCACGGCGACGGCGGCAACGAGGCGCTGATGCGGCGCATGCGCGCCCAGGCCAATTTCATCGAGAACGTGCCCCTGGCGCTGATCCTGATCGGCGCGATCGAGCTTTCGACCAAGGGCGGCAAGTGGCTGGCGGTGGTCGGCGGCCTGTTCATGCTCGCCCGCCTCGCCCACGCGCTCGGCATGGACAGCACGCGCCCCAACCCGCTGCGCGCGGGCGGCACGCTGGTGACCATGCTCACCCTGCTCGGCCTCGCCGTGGTGGCGATCCTGATCGCGCTGGGGAAATTTTAGAGCCGCCTTCCGGCGGAACCGGCGCGGGCCGGTGCCGCTCTCAATCAAGGACTCAGCCGAACCGCGAATCCGCGACGAAGGGATTGGTCCGGCGCTCCTGACCGAAGGTGCTCGTCGGGCCGTGCCCGGGCACGAAGGTCACCTCGTCGCCGAGCGGCCAGAGCCGCTGGGTGATCGAATCGAGCAGGTCCTGGTGATTGCCCTGCGGAAAGTCGGTGCGGCCGATCGAACCCGCGAACAGCACGTCGCCGACCAGCGCCACCTGCGACGGCGCGTGGTGGAACACGACGTGGCCGGGCGTGTGGCCGGGGCAATGGACGACGTCGAAGGTCAGGTCGCCGACGGTCACCTGGTCGCCGTTCACCAGCCAGCGGTCGGGCTCGAAGCTCTCGCCTTCGAGGCCATAGCGCTTGGCGGGATCGTCGAGGCTTTCGATCCAGAAGCGATCGCCCTCGTGCGGCCCTTCGATCGGCACGCCGAGTTCCTTGGCCAGCACGCCGGCCTGGCCGCAATGGTCCATATGGCCGTGGGTAACGAGGATCTTCTCGAGCGTGACCCCGGTCTTCTCGAGCGCGAGCTTGAGCTTGTCGAGATCGCCGCCGGGATCGACCAGCGCGCCGCGCATGGTCTTGGTGCACCAAACCAGCGAGCAGTTCTGTTCGAAGGCGGTCACGGGCACGATGGCAACGCGCATCGGCGGTTGGTTGGCTTCGGTCATGCCCGGGAGATGGCGGGAGGCGCCCGCGATTGCAATGCCGCAAGACGAGACCCGCCCCGGCGGATCGGCGCATAAAGTTACGAAGGTGACAAAAGTGACAGGGTCCAGAGAGAGTGAAGTGTCACCTTGTGCCAAACGCGCAGATCCTAGCGCCGCCACCGGCCTGTAGGACAGCCTAAAGCCGCCCGCCCTTCCAGACGACGCGGCCGACCACGGTGACTTCGGGCACCGCCAGTTCGATCGGATCATAGGCCGGATTGGCGCTGCGCAGCACGACCAGCCCCGGACGGCCGGTCTCGAGCCGCTTGACCAGCAGCAAACCGTCGACGCGCACGACGTGGATACCGTCGCGCAAGGGACGTGGCGACAGGTCGACCAGGATCTCGTCCCCATCGCGCAGGACGGGTTCCATCGAATCGCCCTCGACCGTGATCGCCGAGAGTTGTCGCGGATCGAGCCCCTGCCCGCGCAGCCAGCCGCGCGCGAAGCGCAGCGCGCCGATCGGCCGCTCGGATTCCATCGCAGCACCCGGCCCGGCCGAAGCGCCGAGCGCCAGACGCGGAACGTCAATCCAGTCCGATTCGGAGGATTTTTCCTCCACGCGCCCCAGTTCGGCCTCGCCCACGGCGAAGAACCGCGCGAGCGTGGCGCGATCGTTCTCCTCGAGCTTGCGCGGACTGCCCTTACGCACGAACTGCTGAAGATAGGTCGAATTCCGGCCGATCATGGCCGAAAGCTGGGCAAGGCTCACCCCTCGTTCACCCGCCAGTTCGAGCAGGCGCTGACGCGGATCGGAAGCAGCCATGCAAGCATCGTACGCGTAGGATTTTTCCTAGACAAGTAGGATTTCGATTGGAACAAATATGGAACATTGATTCGCGGGCTCTCACCGAACGGAGGAACCATGCTGCTGCGACAGATCGAGAAGTTCCTGCGTGACACCGGAATGCCCTGGACCAAGTTCGGCCGGCTGGCGGCGCACGATCCGCGCTTCGTCGAGGACCTGCGCAACGGCCGCGAGCCGCGCGCCGCGACGGCCGAGCGGATTACCCGCTTCATGACCGCCTATCGCAGCGAAAACGCCCATCTGGAGAGCAACCATGCGTAACCGCTTCCCCGGCCTGCGCCGCCCGTGGCGGGCGCTGCTATCGGTGGTCCTGCGGCTGGCCGAAGGCAAGGCGGAACTGCTCCGGCACCGCGAGCACCCCTGGGCCAGCGTGACCTTCACCGGCACGCGCCACACGATCGCGCTCGCCTTTACCGGCGCCGAGGCGGTGGCAGCCGGCGAGCGCTTCATCGCCGCCCTACCCGAGCACGAGTTCGCGATCCCCGGCCAGCTCGTCGCCGACGCCGCGGTGGTTTCGGTCGATCACGAAGTGCTGGCCGAACGCCTGGCGATCGAGATCGACCTGTTGCTGTTGGAAGAGGTGTAGCCGCCACCCTCACCGCTGCGACTAACCTCCCCTTCGGGTCGGTAAGTCTCGCGCCTCTCCCGCCAGCGGGAGAGGGTAAGAACCCTGTACCTTCTCCCGCTGGCGGGAGAAGGATAGCGCAGCTTGCTCCGTCAGGAGCTAGCGAAGCTTGGATGAGGGTGGCGAGCGAAGTTTCTCAAAGCGCCTTCGACAGCGCCTTGATGTCCTTGTTCAGGATCTGGTCGTTCTCCGAATAGTCGACCGGGCAGTCGATCAGGTGAACGCCGGGCGTGTTGAGACAGCTCGCCAGCAGGTCCTTGAGGTGCGCGGCGCTTTCGACGCGGTAGCCCTTGGCGCCGTAACTTTCGGCGTACTTCACGAAATCGGGGTTGTTGTAGGTCAGCCCCCAGTCCTCGAAGCCCATGTTGGCCTGCTTCCAGCGGATCATGCCGTAGGAATTGTCGTTGAGGATCAGCACGGTGATGTTGAGGCCGAGGCGCACCGCGGTCTCCATCTCCTGGCTGTTCATCATGAAGCCGCCGTCGCCGCAGACCGCGATGACCTTGCGATCGGGATAGACCATCGCCGAGGCCATGGCCGAAGGCAGGCCCGCGCCCATCGTCGCCAGCGCGTTGTCGAGCAGGACCGTATTGGGCTTGCAGGCGGTGTAGCCGCGCGCGAACCAGATCTTGTAGACGCCATTGTCGAGGCAGACGATGCCGTCGTCGGGCAGCGCATCGCGCACCTGCTGGACGGCATGCGGCGGGAACACCGGGAAACGCTCGTCCGCCGCCAGCTTGGCCGTGTGCTCGATCTCGGCCTTGCGATAGGTCAGCATGTGGTCGAACGACCAGGCGCTCGACGGCTCGATCGCTTCCTTCATCTGCCAGACGGCATTGGCGATATCGCCGATCACCTCGATATGCGGGAAGTAGACCGGATCGACCTCGGCGGTCTTGGTCGACATGTGGATCACGACCGGTCCGGGGCCGTCGAGGCCCTCGTTGCGCATGAAGAACGGCGGCTTCTCGATCACGTCGTGACCGATGTTGACGATGCAGTCCGAGCTTTCGATCGCGCGGTGGCAGAAGTCACCGGCCGAGAGCGCGGCGCAGCCGAGGAACTTCGGATGGCGCTCGTCGATCACGCCCTTGCCGAGCTGGGTGGTGATGAAGGGAATGCCCGTCTTCTCGACGAATTCGAGCAGCATCTTCGAGGTCATCGTGCGGTTGGCGCCCGCACCGATCACCAACACGGGGTTCTTGGCGTTCTGCAGCGCCTCGACCGCCTGGCGGATCGACTTCACGTCGGCGGTCGGCCGGCGCACGATCGAGCGCTTGAGCGGCACGGCCTCGGTATGCTCGTCGGCGATGTCCTCGGGCAGTTCGATGTGGGTGGCGCCGGGCTTCTCTTCCTCGGCCAGGCGATAGGCTTCGCGCAGGCGGCTCGGGATGTTGTCCGACGAGGCCATCTGGTGCGTGAACTTGGTGATCGGCGCCATCATCGAAACGACGTCGAGGATCTGGAAGCGGCCCTGCTTCGACTTCTTGATCGGCTTCTGGCCGGTGATCATCAGCATCGGCATGCCGCCGAGCGTGGCATAGGCCGCGGCCGTGACGAAGTTGGTCGCGCCCGGCCCGAGCGTGGCGATGCAGACGCCGGTCTTGCCGGTGTGGCGGCCATAGGTCGCGGCCATGAAGCCCGCGCCCTGCTCATGCCGGGTCAGCACCAGCTTGATCTTCTTCGAGCGCGACAGCGAATCGAGGAAATCGAGATTCTCCTCGCCCGGCACGCCGAAGATGTATTCGCAGCCCTCTTCCTCGAGGCATTCAATGAAAAGATCCGAGGCTTTCTTGCCCTCACCGTGCGCCATTACCTGCTCCTGATCGGGCCGAGGCGCGAAGAGCGCCCGCCTCCCTGTTTCGTCCCAACAAACGTCGTGCGATCCGGTAAAGCGGTATCCCCCCGCCCTTACGGCGGCAACCGTATCAAATGGCTAGGTGCAAGTCATCGCCTCAATAGCCAAGCGCGAGATCGACCCGGTGGAGCAGCGGCTCGCCCCTGGCATAGCGATCGAGGTTGGCGAGGAAGCGATCGGCGCCGCGTTGCATGATCAGGTTCTGCGCGCGGCCCGACAGGTGCATGGTGATGTGCACGTTGTCGAAGCCCCATAGCGGATGATCGGCGGGCAGCGGCTCGGGATCGGTGACGTCGAGATAGGCCGCGCCGAGCCGCCCTGCCCGCAGCGTGTCGAGCAGCGCCTGCGTATCGATGACGAAGCCGCGCGAGAAATTCATCACCGTCGCGCCGGGCTTCATCGCGGCGAATTCGGCCTGGCCGACCATGTGTCGCGTCTCGGCGGTAGAGGCGACGGCGACGATCACCCAGTCGAACTCGCCCAGCCGTTCGCGCCATTCGTCGGGGCCGAGCGCACCGGGCGCGGGCGTGCGGCGCGCCATGGTCACCGCGACACCGAAGGGCGCGAGCAGTTCGGCGATCCGCGTGCCGATCCCGCCAGCGCCGAGGATCAGCGCCTTGCTGCCGTAAAGCTCCATCTTGCCCGGCGCGTCGAACAGCCACTCGCGGCGGTCCTGCGCGTGGACGATCGCGCGATAGTCCTTGGCGATCGTCAACATGCCCATGACCGCGAATTCGGCGATCGTGATCGAGTTGAGCCCGGCGCCGTTGGTCAAAGCCACGCCGCGCTCGGCGAGCATGGCGAGCGGCAGATGATCGATCCCCGCGGCAACCGTGCTGACCCAGCGCAGCTTTTCCGCACGCGCGAGCGCTTCGCCGGTCGAATCGAACTGGAAGGCATCGAACCAGCCGATCTCGGCCTCGGGCGCGCCGGCGAGCAGGCTTTCCGAGCTGTCGAACCAGCGCGGCTCGACCCAGCCGGGCAGCCGCGACTCGAGCAGCGGGCGGAGCATGGCGTTGAGCAGGGCGACGGTCATGGCCGCTTTTCTCTCCTGAGCGCTTCGTCCTTGGCGATGGTTTCGCGCAGCGCCTGCTTGAGGCCTTCGGGGAAGCTCTCGGCCGCGTAGAGATCGCCGATCATCCAGCCGCCTTGCTCGCGTTCGAGGCGGAGCTGCGCCCGGCGCTTGCCCGCCTCACCGGCACCGAGGCCGATCCTGACATCGACCGAGGCGCGATCGGCGCCGGCTCCGGCGACCTTGAGGATCGCCAGGTCGAACGCCTTGGGATCCCAGTCCTGGCACTGGCAGAGCCAGTCGGCGTCGTTGAGATCGTCGACCTCGCCTTCGGGCGCGACGCGCTGCCAGTGCGCGATCAGCGTGCGCAGTTCGCGCGAAAAGATCGGACGTTCCCACACCGGCCTGTCATCGGCGTTCTCGCGATAGGGGCGGAAGATCTCGTGGACCTGGCGATCGACCTCGCCCGCCGTCGCCGGCGCAAGCCCGGCTGCGGCAAGCAGGATCAGCATGCTGGCAGTCATCACGGTTCCGCTCCTCTTGGATGCGAGGATGGCGGAAGGCGACGGCCTAGGTCAATCGCCGAGCTTCCATTCCCAGCCGAGCGGATCGCCGTCCATGACCTCGACGCCCTGGGCCGCAAGCTCGTCGCGCAGCGCGTCGGAGGCGGCGAAGTCCTTGGCGGCCCGCGCTTCCTTGCGGCGGGCGATGACGGCCTCGATCTCCGCTTCGGTGATCGTCGCGGTCTTGGGCCGCAAGCGCAGTTCGGCGCGGTCGAGATCGAGCAGGCCGAGCCCGAGCACGGCGTCCATCGCCGCCAGCGCCGCCAGCTTCTCGCCGGCGTCGACCTTCTTGAGCGCGAGCACCTCGTCGAATACGGTCAGCGCGACGGCGGTGTTGAGATCGTCCGACACGGCCGCATCGAAGCGATCGAGGAAAGCTTCGATCCTCCCCCCTCGGGGGAGGTGGCGACCCGCAGGGTCGTCGGAGGGGGTGTGGTCGGACGAGACGCTTGCTCCCGCCGCGCCCCCTCCGTCAGCACTTCGTGCTGCCACCTCCCCCGAGGGGGGAGGATCGGGCAAGCGCTCCTTGAGCTGGCCGACGGCGATCACCATGCGCTTCAACCGCGTCAGCGCCGCGCCGAGGCCTTCCCAGCTGAACTCCAGCTCGCTGCGGTAGTGCGCCTGAAGGCACATCATGCGGTAGGCGAGCGGATGGTAGCCCTTGTCGATCAGCAGCTGCAGCCGCAGGAATTCGCCCGACGACTTGCTCATCTTGCCCGAGCGCTCGACGAGGAAGTTGTTGTGCATCCACACGTTGGCGCCCGAATTCTTCGGCACGTCGAGCCCGTTGGTGCAGCAGAACGCCTGGTTCTGCGCGATCTCGTTGGGGTGGTGGATCTCGCGGTGGTCGATGCCGCCGGTATGGATGTCGAAGGGGAAGCCGAGGATCTGGCCGCTCATCACAGAGCATTCGAGATGCCAACCCGGCGCGCCGCGGCCCCAGGGCGAATCCCATTCCATCTGGCGCTTCTCGCCTTCCGGCGTCTTGCGCCAGATCGCGAAGTCGGCGGCGTTGCGCTTGCCCTCGACCGCCTCGATCCGCCCTTCACCCTCTTCGGTATGCGCGCGCGCCAGGCGGCCGTAGTCGGCGACGGTGGCAACGTCGAAATAGAGCCCGCTGTCGAGCTCGTAGCAGTGCTTGTCGGCGATCGACTTGGCGAAGTCGATCATCGCCGGGACGTACTTCGTGGCGATCGACCATTCGGCCGGCTGGCGGATGTTGAGCGCCTTGATGTCGGCCCAATAGGCTTCGGTGTAGTGCGCGGCGATGTCCCAGATCGACTGGGCGCGTTCCTTCGCCATCTTCTCCATCTTGTCCTCGCCGGCGTCGGCGTCGTCGGTCAGGTGGCCGACGTCGGTGATGTTGATGACGTGGGTGAGCTTGTAGCCCTTGAAGCTCAGGGTGCGCCCGAGCACGTCGGCGAAGACATAGGCGCGCATGTTGCCGATGTGCGGGTAGTTGTAGACCGTTGGCCCGCACGAATAGACGCGCGCCTCGCCCGGGTGGACGGGCTGGAACTCTTCCAGCGAGCGGGTCAGGCTGTTGAACAGCTTCAAGGGGGCGTCGGTCATGCGCCGCGCCTTAGAATCAAGCCGCGTGGGCGTAAAGCAGCAGCGCGAGGCCGGCGAGGATCACGCCCGTGCCGCACCACTCGTTCGCGGCCAGGGCCCTCCCCGAGATCCGCCGCGAGACCAGCGCCGCGAGCGGCATCTCGATCAGCGCCAGGGTGCGGACATTGGCCGCCGCGGTCAGCGAGAAGGCGACGAACCAGCCCGACGAAGCCGCCGCGCCGAGGAAGCCCGCGCCCAGGCTCACGCGCCATTCGCGCAAGGACCCGAGAAAGGCCTCGCGCTGGCGCAGCGCCAGGTAGAGCCCGAGCAGCGCGCTCTGGATCGCCAGCGACAGCACGAGCATCGACAGGCTGTTGATGACGAAGTCGCCCACCCCGAGCGCCTCGATCGCCGCACGGAAGGCGATCGCCGAGAGCCCGAACAGCCCGCCGCCGAGCGTGCCGAGAAAGATCAGCCGCCCCTCCTTGAGCAGCAGCCGTGCGTCGCTGGGCTTGGTCGAAGCGAGCAGGACCCCCGCGGTGACCACGCCGATCGCGATCCACGACAGCGCGCCGAGCACGTCGTGAAGCAGGACCACGCCCATCACCGCGACCAGCACCGGCTCGGTCTTGATATAGGCATAGGCGACGCCGAAGGCGCGCTCGCGCATGACCTGGAGCATCAGCGCGGTCGCGGCGATCTGCGCCAGCGCGCCGAGCGCACACCAGCCGAGCGACGCCGCGCCGACCGCCGGCAAGCTCGCACCGGCGATCACCAGCGCGGTCGTGAGGAACAGCATCGCGAAGGGCAGGCCGAAGATGAAGCGCACCTGGGTCGCGCCCAGGGTGCCGATCTTGGCGGTGAGATTGGCCTGGGCGCCGTTGCGGAACACTTGCGCGGTCGCGGCGGCGACGGTCACCGGCACCCAGAGCAGCGGGGACGGCATGATCAGAAACCCTCGAACCGGACCACTTCGGACAGCGGCGCGCGCGGCACCGCGAAAAGGTTCACCGGCGCCGCGGGATCGCGGTGGCCGATCGCCAAGCCGCAGAAGAACACATGGTCTTCAGGGATCGCGACGGTCTCGCGGATCTGCCGCGAATACATCGCCCAGGACTCCTGCGGGCAGGAATCGAGCCCCTCCTCGCGCAGCAGCAGCATCACCGTCTGCAGCCACATGCCGATGTCCGACCATTGTGGCGGGCCCATGTAACGCGGCGTATGCACGAGCAGCACGACCGGCGCGCCGAAGGCCTGGAAGTTGTGCGCGAACTGCGCGAAGCGGCCGCGCTTGTCGTCGCGGGCGATGCCCAGCGCCTCGTACATCTTCTCGCCGACGTCGACGCGGCGGTCTTCGTAGGCGCCGTCGAGCGCCTTGGGATAGATGTCGTATTCGGTGCTGCGCTCGCTCCGCGCCGCCACGGCTGCGGCGATCGCCGCCTGCATCCGCGCCAGCGGCTCGCCGGTCAGGACCACCGCGTTCCACGGCTGCACGTTGCCGCCCGACGGCGCCCGCTGCGCGGTTTCCAGGACACGGCGCAGCATCGCGACATCGACCGGCCTATCGAGGAAGGCGCGGATCGAACGACGCGAGACGACCGCCTCGGCGACCGTCACTGATCGAAGCCCACGAAGCGCACGGCCTCGTCGAGCGGCAGGCGGCTGCGTTCGAAATTGTTTACCGGCGCCTCGGCCTCGCGATAGCCGATGGCGAGGCCGCAGAACAGGATATGGCTCTCGTCGGGCACGCCGATCTCGGCCTTGATCAGCCGGGCATAGAGCGCCATCCACTCCTGCGGGCAGGAATCGAGCCCCTCCTCGCGCAGCAGCAACATGATCGTCTGCAGCCACATGCCGACGTCGGCCCACTGCGGCGGCGCCATGAAGCGCTCGAAATAGCAAACCAGCAGCGCCGGCGCGCCGAACGAGACGAGGTTCTGCTGCGCGATGTCCATGCGCTTGCCCTTGTCCTCGCGCGCGACCTGCATCGAACCGTACATCGCCGCGCCCAGCGACCGCAGCCGATCGAGATGCGCGGGCGACTGCTGCGGTGCCGAGAAATCGTATTCGATCGGATCCTGCGGCTGCGCGGCCAGCATCTTCTCCTGCAGCCGCCGCAGCGGCTCGCCCGCAAGCACGGTCGCCAGCCACGGCTGGAAGTTGCACCCCGACGGCGCCATCTGCGCGCGATCGAGCACCCGGCGCAGGACGGCAAGATCGACGGGCTTGTCCTGGAAGGCGCGGACGGAACGACGGGTGGCGACGGCTTCGGATACTTGCATTAATCGTCCTCGAACAGACCGGCCAACTGCTCGATCATCGTGCCGCCGAGTTGCTCCACGTCCATGATCGTCACCGCGCGCTTGTAGTAGCGTGTGACGTCGTGGCCGATGCCGATGGCGACGAGTTGGACCGGCGACTGGCGCTCGATCCAGTCGATCACCTTGCGCAGGTGGCTTTCGAGATAGCCGGCGCTGTTCACGCTCAGGGTCGAATCGTCGACCGGCGCGCCGTCGGAGATGACCATCAGGATGCGGCGATCCTCGGGCCGCGCCAGCAGGCGCGTGTGCGCCCAGAGCAGCGCCTCGCCGTCGATGTTCTCCTTGAGCAGGCCTTCGCGCATCATCAGGCCGAGGTTGCGGCGCGCGCGGCGCCAGGGCTCGTCGGCCTTCTTGTAGACGATGTGGCGCAGGTCGTTGAGGCGGCCCGGGTGCTGCGGCTTGCCGCCGGCCAGCCAGGCCTCGCGACTCTGCCCGCCCTTCCAGGCGCGCGTGGTGAAGCCGAGGATCTCGGTCTTGACGCCGCAGCGTTCGAGCGTGCGTGCGAGCACGTCGGCGCTGATCGCGGCGATCGAGATCGGCCGCCCGCGCATCGAGCCCGAATTGTCGATCAGCAGGGTGACGATCGTGTCCTTGAACTCGACGTCGCGCTCGACCTTGTAGGACAGCGACTGGCCCGGCGAGACGACCACGCGTGCGAGCCGCGCCGCGTCGAGCAGGCCTTCTTCCTGGTCGAAGTCCCACGAGCGGTTCTGCTGCGCCATCAGCCGGCGCTGGAGCCGGTTGGCGAGCTTGGTGACGATGCCCTGGAGGCCCTTCAACTGCGCGTCGAGATAGGCGCGCAGGCGGGTCAGTTCTTCCTCGTCGCAGAGGTCGTTGGCCGCCACCACTTCGTCGAAGCTCTCGGTGAAGACCTTGTAGTCGAAGGCGTCGGGCAGATCGGTCCAGGGGCGGTTCGGGCGGACGGGCAGCATGCCCTCGTCGCCATCCTCGCCGGCATCGGCTTCCTGGTCGTCGTCGGCGCTCTCGGCTTCGCTTTCGCTTTCGCCGTCGTCATCGCCTTCGGAGGGTTCGGCAGCCATTTCGGAGGGCTGCTGTTCCTCGCCGGCGTTGTCGCCCTGCTCGTCTTCCTCGGTTTCTTCGTCGCCGTCGTTGTCGTCCGAATCGTCGGGCTGGCTGTCCTGCGGCTCGACGCGGACGAGTTCGAGATGCTGGAGCATGTCGAGCGACAGCGCCTGGAACGCCTTCTGGTCGTCGATCGAATCGGCGAGCGCAGCGAAGTCGTCGCCCGCGCGTTCCTCGATCCAGCCGCGCAGCATGTTCACCCCGGCCTGCGCATTGGCGGGGATCGGCTGGCCGGTCAGCCGCTCGCGCAGCAGCAGCGACAGCGCGGTCTGGACGGGCACGTCGTCGGCGCTCTTGGCGCGCGTGATCGGATCGACGTTGAGCCGGACGGTCGTCGCGGCGTCGAGGTTCTGGGCGATGCCGGCGTAATCGTTGGCGCCCAGCGCCTCGTAGCGGACGAGTTCGACCGCATCGTAGCAGGCGCGCGCCATCGGCTCGACCGGGGCGTGGCGGTTGTGGAGCTGATCGTTGTGGTGGCGCAGCTTGAGCGCGAAGCTGTCGGCGAAGCCGCGCGCTTCCATTGCCGCGCCGCGCGGCAGGCTGCGGCCGGGCATCGGCACGCGGAAGGTGTTGCCCGACTGGCTCGGCGCGTCGGCCGTCCAGTTGACCTCGACCTCGGCGTCATGCGCGAGCGCGCGCGACGCGCCGGCGAGGACGGACTTGAAGCGGTCGGCTGGGGATTCGTCGGACATGGATATTGCGCTAGCGGAAGCGCGTAGGCTTCGACAAGCTCAGCCTGATCCTTCGACAAGCTCAGGATGAGCGGAAGTCGCGCAAAAACAAGTGCCCCTCGACAAGTTCAGCCCGAACGGGGTGGGTTTTGACAACTCACAACACCCGCTCATCCTGAGCTTGTCGAAGGATGCTGGCGCTACCTCAGATCGACTGGCCGGTCTTCGCCCAGTCGGCGAGGAAGCCCTCGATGCCCTTGTCGGTGAGGACGTGCTTGAACAGCGAGCGGATCACCGCGGGCGGCATCGTCGCGACGTCGGCGCCGATCTTGGCGCTTTCGAGCACATGGATCGGGTGGCGGATCGAAGCGACGAGGATTTCGGTGGCGAAGGCGTAGTTGTCGTAGATCAGACGGATGTCGTTGATCAGCGCCATGCCGTCGAAGCCGTTGTCGTCGTGACGGCCGACGAAGGGCGAGATGAAGGTCGCGCCGGCCTTGGCGGCGAGCAGCGCCTGGTTGGCCGAGAAGCAAAGCGTGACGTTGACCATCGTGCCGTCGCTGGTCAGCTTCTTGCAGGTCTTGAGGCCGTCGACCGTCAGCGGCACCTTGATGCAGACGTTGTCGGCGATCTTCCGCAGGACCTCGGCCTCGCGCATCATGCCGGCGTGATCGAGCGCGACGACTTCGGCGCTGACCGGACCCGAGGTGAGACCGCAGATCTCCTTGGTCACTTCGATGAAATCGCGGCCCGCCTTGGCGATCAGCGACGGATTGGTGGTCACGCCGTCGAGCAGGCCGGTCTCGGCGAGGTCGGCGATTTCGGCGGTGTCGGCGGTGTCGACGAAGAATTTCATGATGGCTCCTGCGGGCGATTCCGCGCCCCTATAGGCCCAGCCGGCCGGGCCGGCTAGGCCTCCTGGCCATCAGGACCACGCCTCAGGGCTTGGGCGCAGCCGGCGGCAGCGGGGCGGGAACCGGTGCGCGCGCGGCGGCAAGGCCAGCGGCCAGAGCGCTGTCGCCCGAAGCCGCCGGATTGGCGCGGATCTCCGCCTCGGCCGAGCCGATCTCGTACCAGATGCCGTTGTCGGCCGAGAGTGCGATCGCCTGGGCGACGTCGCCGAGAGTCACGCCGGGCAGCGCCGCGACGGCCTGGGCGATGGTCGGGTCCTGCGCCGCGATCAGCGCCTGCTCGATCGGCCCGCGCAATGCGTTGACCAGGCCCGAGCCCATTTCGAGCCGCAGCGCCGAAGTCGCCGCGGTCGGCTGGCCCTGGACGATCGCCGTGGCGTTGGGGATCGGCAGCTTGCGCGAGGCCTCGGCCATGGCGGGAACCGCGCCGCGCGCGCCGAATTCCGCGAAATAGTTGAGCTTCTGGATCAGCTCCAGGCGGAAGGCGCCCTGTGCCAGCGGCCCGCTCGCGGTGGCCGCCCCCTTGGCGAACAGCGTGGGCAGGCCGAAGCGCGCGACGTTGCTCGTCAGGAAGCCGTTGGGCTGGCCCAGACGGTTCAGCGCGTTCTGGGTCGAAAGCACCATCAGCCGGCGCACGGCGTCGCTGGCCGGATCGGCGGCCACCTGGGCGAAAGCCACGCCCGGAAGCGCCGCCATGACGCCGATCGCCAGGGTGCCGAAGAGGAATTCGCGGCGGCCGACGACGGGGTATGCGGTTGCGGTCATTCGATTTTCCTCTTCTCTTCCAGCGTCTTCATCGTGGGCCATGCCTATATGCACGGTGAATGGCTATAGCCCCCAAGATGAATCGCGCCAGACTCCTCGTGTTCAATGCCGCGCTCGGCGTGCTCGACTACCGCGTTCCCGAAGGAATGGCGATAGAACCGGGCTCGGTCGTGGTCGCCCCGCTGGGGCCGCGACAGATCGTCGGCGTGGTCTGGGATGCGGAACGCCTGCCGACCAAGGAAGTGCCCGACAGCAAATTGCGCCCGCTGATCGAGGTCCTGCCCGTGCCGCCGCTGCCCGCGCCGCTGCGCCGGCTGATCGAATGGGCGGCCGACTACTACGTCGCGCCGCTGTCCTCGGTGGCGCGCATGGCGCTGGGCTCGAGCGCGGCGCTGCGCGGCGGCGGCACGACCACCGAATATCGCCTGACCGGCGAGGAGCCCAAGCGCATGACGCCGCAACGCGCGGCGGCGATGGACGCGCTCCACGGCGAGCAGGCGACGATTCGCGAGCTGGCCGAGATCGCCAGCGTATCCGAAGGCGTGCTGCGCGGCATGGTCGGCGCCGGGCTGCTCGAACCCGTGGTGGTCGACATCGACCGCCCCTACCCGCGCGCCCGCGCCGACTTCGCCGCGCCCAGACTGAGCGAGGACCAGCAGGCGGCGGCCGATATTTTCGTGGCGGCGGTCGAGGCGAAGAAGTTCGCGCCGTTCCTGCTCGACGGCGTCACCGGCTCGGGCAAGACCGAGGTCTATTTCGAAGGCGTCGCCGCGGCGCTGGCCGAAGGTCGCCAGGTGCTCGTGCTGCTGCCCGAGATCGCGCTGACCGAGAACTTCCTGCGCCGCTTCGAGGCGCGCTTCGGCGTCACCCCGGTGCTCTGGCACTCGTCGCTCAAGGCCAGCGAGCGCCGCCGCGCCTGGCGCGCGATCGTCTCGGGAGACGCCCAGGTCGTCGTCGGCGCGCGGTCGGCGCTGTTCATGCCCTATGCCAGGCTTGGCCTCATAGTCGTTGATGAAGCACACGAAACCTCGTTCAAGCAGGACGACGGCGTGCGCTACAACGCGCGCGACGTCGCGGTGATCCGCGCGCGGTTCGAGGGCATTCCCGTGATCCTCGCCAGCGCCACGCCCGCGCTCGAATCGATGCACCTGGCCGATACCGGGGTCTATCAACGCATCGCCCTGCCCGACCGCTTCGGCGGCGCGCGGCTGCCCGACATCTCGGTGGTCGACCTGCGCGAGGAACAGCCCGAGCGCGGCCGCTGGCTCGCGCCGCGGCTGGTCGAGGAATTGAAGGCACGGCTCGAACGCGGCGAGCAGTCGCTCTTGTTCCTCAACCGCCGCGGCTATGCGCCGCTGACGCTGTGCCGCCACTGCGGCTATCGCTTCCAGTGCCCCAACTGCACGGCCTGGCTGGTCGAGCACCGCCTGTCGCGCCGGCTCGCCTGCCACCACTGCGGCCACGAGGTGCCCGTGCCCGAGGCCTGCCCCGAATGCGGCACGCCCGATTGCCTGGTCGCCTGCGGCCCCGGCGTCGAGCGCATCGCCGACGAGGTGGCCGAGCTCCTGCCCGGCGCGAGAGTCGCGCTGGTCACCTCGGACACGCTCAACAGCCCCGAGAAGATCGGCGAATTCGTCGCCGCGGCCGAGAACCGGCTGATCGACGTGATCGTCGGCACCCAGCTCGTCACCAAGGGCTACCACTTCCCCGAACTGACGCTGGTGGGCGTGGTCGACGCCGACCTCGGCCTTGAAGGCGGCGACCTGCGCGCCGCCGAGCGCACCTACCAACAGGTCGCGCAGGTCGCCGGCCGCGCCGGCCGCGGCGAGAAGCCCGGCGAAGTGCTGATCCAGACGCGGCACCCGACCGCCCCGGTGATCGACGCGCTGGCCAAGGGCGACCGCGACGCCTTCTACGCCGCCGAGACCGAGGCCCGCCGCGACGCCGGCGCGCCGCCCTTCGGCCGCTGGGCGGCGATCATCGTGTCGTCCGAGGACGAGGCCGAAGCCCGCGACGCCGCGCGCGCGATCGGCGGCACCGCGCCCAACCTGCCCGACGTCCTGATCCTCGGCCCCGCCCCCGCACCGATGGCGCTGCTGCGCGGCCGCTACCGCTACCGCCTGCTGATCAACGCGCGCCGCTCGGCCGAGGTGCAGAAGATCGTGCGCGAATGGCTGGGACGTTTCGACTTTCCGCAAGGCGTGCGGGTGAATGTCGACATCGATCCGTATAGTTTCGTCTGAATTGGAAGGATTTATTCCTCGGTAACGACAGCCTGTTAACGCTGCTCAAAACAGCGAGGTCTGTCATGAAAATAGTTCGACATATTCCGAGCGCGCTACTCATAATCGCCTTCGCCGCGCAGATAGCCCTGCTGCTCGCCGGGCAGTCGCTCTTAGTCAGGCTAATACCGGTCATTTTCGCATCGGTGCCGCTAGCCTATCTTGCGCTTTATAATACTCGGGCACAGAATTCTCCACGCCCGACGGTGAAGGGTTTTATCATAGTGGCCGGACTGTTCTGGGGACTTCCTGCCCTTTTGTCTCTTTTGCCAGAGCCATCTATAAAATTGGAAATCGTTCGCCTTATCTTGATTGACGGCGGCATTCTCTACGCAGCGGTCCTGCTCGCGAACATCCTGCAGCCCAAGAAGCAGCTTTCCTGAGAAAGCATCGGTTGGCAGTGGCAAGCCGCTTTGTCTGACGGAGCTGCCTGTGGCATAGCCAGACCATGAGCACTGCAACCGTCGGCGGCGGCGCCAAGAAGATCCTCTACGCCCTGCGCACCGCGCAACGGATGGGGATCAAGAACAGCGCCAAGGCGCTGACCGCCAAGAACACCTGCAAGGCCTGCGCGCTGGGCATGGGCGGCCAGGCCGGTGGCATGACCAATGAGCTCGGCGAGTTTCCCGCGGTCTGCAACAAGTCGATCCAGGCGCAGTCGACCGACATCCAGCCGCCGATCCCCGAAACCGTGCTGACCCACGCACTCGCCGACTTCGCCGAGCTCGACGGTTACGAGCTCGAGCATCTCGGACGGCTCGGCACACCGCTGTTCAAGGCCGCCGGCGAGGATCGCTATCGCGTGGTCGACTGGGATTTCGCGCTCGCCCGCGCCGCCTCGCGGCTGCGCGAGACCGAGCCCGACCGCGCGCTGTTCTATTCCTCGGGCCGCTCGTCGAACGAGGCCGGGTTCCTGTTCCAGCTGTTCGCACGCGCCTTCGGCACCAACAACGTCAACAACTGCTCGTACTACTGCCACCAGGCCTCTGGCGTCGGCATGGGCTCGACGATCGGCACGGGCACGGCGACGGTCGAGCTGGCCGACCTGACGCGCTGCGACCTGATCATGGTGGTCGGCGCCAATCCCTCGTCGAACCACCCGCGCTTCATACACAAGCTCAAGGACTGCCGCGCACGCGGCGGCGAAGTGATCGTGGTCAACCCGGCCAAGGAGGCCGGGCTGGTCCGCTTCGCCCTACCCAAGAGCCCGCGCTCGATGCTCAAGGGCGGCGACTGGATCGCCAGCGAATATGTCCAGCCGCGGATCGGCGGCGACACCGCGCTGTTCAAGGGACTGGCCAAGGCGGTGCTCGAGGCCGGGCTCGAGGCCAAGGACTTCATCGGCGCGCATACCGAGGGCTTCGACGCCTTCCGTGCCGACGTTCTCGCCGCCGACTGGGACGCGATCGAGCGCGGCTGTGGGCTCGACCAGGCGACGATCGCCGCGCTGGCGCGCAAGATCGCCGCGGCCGAGAACGCGGTCTTCGCCTGGGGCATGGGCGTGACACATCACACCCACGGCAGCGAGACGGTCGAGGCGATCGCCTGCCTGGCGCTGCTGACCGGCCAGATCGGTCGCCCCGGCGCGGGCCTGCTGCCCTTGCGCGGCCATTCGAACGTCCAGGGCATCGGCACGATCGGGGTCAAGCCCGTGCTCCCCGCCGACGTCTTCGCCGCGATCGAGCAAGGGTTCGGCGTCAAGCTGCCGACAGCCAAGGGCTACGACACGCTGGCCGGGATCGAGGCCGCGCACCGCGGCGAAATCGACGCGGCGGTGATCATGGGCGGCAACTTGCTCGAAGCGACGCCGGGCCGTGAATTCGCGCGCGAGGCGCTTGGCCGGATCGGCTTCCGCCTGTTCCTGACGACGACCATCAACCGCGGCCATGTCGAGGGCATGGAAGACGGCGAAGTCATCGTCCTGCCCGTCACCGCGCGCGACGAGGAGTGGGAGCCGACCACCCAGGAATCGATGTTCAACTTCGTCCGCCTATCCGACGGCGGCATCGAGCGGCTAGACAACGTCCGCCCCGAAGTCGCGATCCTCGCCGACCTCGCCGCGCGGGTGCTGCCGAGCAGCCCGATCGACTTTCCCGCCTTTGCCCAACATCGCCACATCCGCGAGGCGATCGCCAGGACCATCCCCGGCATGGCCGAACTGGCCGACATCGACGTCGCCAAGCGCGAGTTCCACATCCAGGGCCGTCTGCTCCATACGCCGCGCTTCAACCGGCCCGGCGGCAAGGCGAGCTTCGTGCCGATCGCCCTGCCCGTGCCACGCGGCGAAGGCCTGATGCTGACAACGGTGCGCTCGGAGGGTCAGTTCAACTCGATCGTCTACGAACGCACCGATTCCTACCGCGACGGCGCCGATCGCATGACCGTGATGATGCACGAAGCCGACATCGCCGACGCCGGTTTCACTGCGGGCGAGACCGCGACGCTGGTCTCGGACCACGGCCGCCTGCCCGGCGTCACGCTCAAGGCTTACGACATCGCGCGCGGATCGGTGCTCGCCTACTATCCCGAGGCCAATGTCCTCGTCGGCACTGCGGTCGATCCGCGCTCGCGCACGCCCTCGTTCAAGGCGACGCCAGTGCGGCTGGAGCGCTAGAGGTCAGGCTTCGAGCAGCGCCGCGGCTTCGATCAGCCGATCGCCATGCTCGACCTCTTCCTTGCCGTTCTGGCGGAAGAGTTTCGCGGCTTCTTCGTTGCCGATGTTGGTAGCCCACTTCTCGTAGAGCACTTCACCGGCGACCTCGCTCTGCGCCAGACCGCGCAGGCCCGCGGCCGTCAGCTTGGCGCTGGGCAACGGCCCGGCCAGGTAGGGATTGTCGGCCGCAGCGGGTGGCAGGTAATCCTCGCCGCTGATCGCCCGGATCGCCTTGGCCACGCGATGGGCATGCGCCATCTCCTCGCGACCATTGTGTTCGAGCAGCGCGATGACCTCGGCATTGTCGGTGCCCGTCGCGGTCTGGCGGTAGAGTTCCTGCCCCGCGGCTTCGAGCAGGACCATCACCTTGAGCTGATCGACGGTCGGCTTGTCGAGCGCATTGATGTGGGCGAAGGCCTCACCCATCGTCGCGGGCGCTCCGGCCGGGATGTCTACGGGCATTGTCGGCTCCCTCTTCGTCTGTTTGCCGAACGAATACCCCGCGCAAGGCCGTGGCGTAAGCCGCTCCGCTTGCCCCGTGGCGCACAGTCAGGCCGCCAGTGGTGCGGGCGCGGCCGGTGGCTCAGCCGCCGGCGCCCTCTCGTTCGAGCAGTTCGCGCTTGATCGCCTCGCCATAGGCATAGCCGCCCAGCGCGCCGCCCGACTTGATCACGCGGTGGCAAGGGATCAGCACGGCGACGTTGTTGGCGCCATTGGCCGAACCCACGGCGCGAACGGCGCCGGGCTTGCCGATGGCCGCGGCGATCTCGGCATAGGAGCGCGTCTCGCCCTTCGGAATGCGGCGCAGCTCCTGCCAGACCGCCTCCTGGAAGGCCGTGCCCTGGACGTCGAGCGGGATATGCCGCGAATCGCCGGGCCTCTCGACCGCGGCGACGACTTCGGCGAACAGCGCCGCGAAATCCGCACCGCCCTCGACCAGGTCGGCCTTGGGGAAGCGCGCGGCCAGATCCGCACCGTCCTCGTCGAACGACAGGCGGCAGACGCCCTTGTCGGTCGCGGCGACGAGCATCGGGCCGAGGCTGGTGACCACCACCGCCCAGTGAATGATCACGCCGCGCCCGCCGTCGCGCCAGGCCGAAGGCGTCATGCCCATGCGTGCCTGGCTCGCCTCGTAGAAACGCGAAGGCGCGCCGAAGCCGGCCTCGTAGACCGCCTGGGTAACGCTCTCGCCCGCGGTCAGCGCATCGGCGGCGCGCTCGATGCGCAAGGCGCGCGCGAAAGCCGCGGGCGACAGGCCGACCGCGCGCTTGAACAGCCGCTGGAAATGCGCGGTGCTGTAGCCCGCCGCCGCGGCGAGCACTTCGAGCGGCACGGCCTCGTCGGCATCGCGCAGCATCTGGATTGCCTGCGTCACCGCCAGTTCGTCGCGCGAGACGTCGTCGGGACGGCACCGCAGGCAGGCGCGCAGGCCCGCGGCCTCGGCATCGGCGGGGGTCGCATAGAACGAGACGTTCTCGCGCTTGGGCGGCCGCGCCGGGCACGAGGGGCGGCAGTAGATCCCGGTCGAGTGCACGCCGGTGATGAACACGCCGTCGAAGCGCCGATCCTTGGCCAGCGCGATGCGCCAGCGGGCGTCGTCGTCCGCGGGGGCGGGAATGTGCGGCGGCAGGGTCACGTCGTGATACATGGCATGTCTCCCCATGAGGACAAGTCGTCAGGACAAGCCATGCCGCATGCGCGCCGCCGCTGCGTCCCGGCGCTTGCGCTCAAAGCGATCGGCCAAAGCGATCGAGCGCGCCGCGGTTGCATTGCAGCAGGCAGGCAAGGCGGGCAAACAGCGGCGCATGGCTCGAATCGCTCGTCTCTTCGCCCTGATCGCCACCTTCGCCGCGCTGCTCGTGACCCTGCCCGCGACGCGGCTGGCCGCCGAGCCCGCCGATATCGCCGCGGCCGCGCGCAGCGTCGTGCGCATCGTCCTGGTCTCGCGCGACGGCGATCAGCTCTCGCTCGTCGGCCACGGATCGGGCGTGGCGGTGGCGCCGAATCGCATCCTCACCAATGCCCACGTCATCGCCCCCTTGCAGGAGGACGACACGATCCGCATCGGCGTGGTGCCGTCGGAGGGCAAGAACGGCTGGTTCGCCAAGGTCGTCGCGGTTTCGCCGGGCAACGATCTCGCGCTGCTCGAACTCACCGAGACCGGCGCCGCCCTGCCCGCGGCGACGCTCTATACGGGCCCCGTGGCCGACGGGCAGGACGTCTACGCGGTCGGCTATCCGGGCAACGTCGACCTGGCCCAGGGCTACTCGATCGGCGACATCACCGCGCCTTCCGCACCGGTGAAGACGCGCGGCAACATTTCGGCCGGGCGCTCATCGAAGCAGTTCGACACCCTGCTCCACACCGCCCCCATCGGCGCGGGCAACAGCGGCGGGCCGCTGCTCGACAATTGCGGGCGTGTGGTCGGCATCAACAGCTTCGGCACGATCTCGCAGGACGCCGATTCCGAATTCTACTTCGCCGCCTCGATGCGCGAGGTCTCGCGCTTCCTGCTGGGGGTGAAGGCCAAGCCGCAGACCACGGGCGCCCCCTGCCGCAGCCTGGCCGATTTCAGCCGGGACGAAGCCGCGCGCGCTGCCGGCGAGAAGGAACGCGCCTTCGAGGCGCAGCGCGTCGCCTCGGTCGCCGAGGACAAGGCGCGGACCGAAGCCCAGCTCGCGGTGATCGGCGAGCGCGAGAACGGCATGGCCATCGCCGGCCTCGCGCTGCTGCTCGCGTTGGCGACCGGCGGTGCCGGGCTGTTCCTGCTGACCAAGCAACGCCAGCGCGATGTCATCATCGCCGCCGTGCTCACCGTCGGCCTGCTCGGCGGCGCGGTGACCGCCTGGCTCCTGCGCCCTTCGCTGAGCGAGATCGGCACCCGCGCCGACGCCGCGCTGGCCGAGGCGAGCAAGGGCGGCAAGGGCAAGCCCCAGGCCGGTGATCTTTCGGGCAATCTCGTCTGCGTGCTCGATCTCCAGCGCAGCCGCGTGACCGTGTCGTCGACCGCCGATACGCCGCTGTTTTGGCGCGCCGACGGCTGTGCCGACCAGCGCGACCAGTATGCCAGCGGCTCCGACGGCTGGTTCCGCGTCTCGGTTCCCAACGGCGACGAAACGGTCACCGTCGCGCGCTTCGATCCGGCCAGCGGCGTCTACCAGGCCGAGCGCTACCTGCTTGACCTCACGACAATGGCAGGCGTGCGGGCCGAGCGCGACAAGCAGCCGGCCGCCCAGTGCGGCGGCGGGCTCGACGCCGCGCGGCGGATGGCCTCGGGCCAGCTCGCGCTCAAGGCGATGCTGCCGGCCACGCCGAACGAACGGCTCGTGTACAATTGCAGCAAAGCGGCTGACCCGGGGACAAAGCAATGATCGTCGCCCCCCGCCTTGCATCGAAATAATTTCGTCGCTATGCGCGCCCCGACTGCGGGCCGTCGGGCGATTTTTCGCGTGACCTGGAGCGCCTGCCCCATCCGGTAAGAGGGAACCGAAACGCGTGGAGAATTCCGGCGGCATTACGGCGAGTTTGCAAGGGCGTTACGCCTCTGCACTGTTCGACCTGGCCAGTGAGAAGGGCGTAGTTACGGCAGTCGAGAGCGATCTCGACAAGCTTGGCGAAGCGCTCAAGGGCAGCCCCGATCTTGCCGCGCTGATTCGCAACCCGAAGGTCAGCCGCGATGATACCGCCAAGGCGATGGACGCCGTCGCCGGCGTGCTCGGCCTGTCGGACCTGACCAAGAACTTCATCGGCGTGCTCGCGGCCAATCGTCGCCTGTCCGCCCTGCCCGAGATCGTTCGCGCCTTCGCCGTGATCGCCGCCGCCCAGCGCGGTGAGGTGACCGCCGAAGTGACCAGCGCCCACCCGCTGAGCGACGATCAGATTTCCCAGCTCTCGCAGAAGCTCAAGGCGCGCGAAGGCAAGGAAGTGAAGATCAAGGCTTCCGTGGATCCCGAGATCCTCGGCGGCCTCGTCGTCCGTATCGGGAGCCGTCAGATCGATAGCTCGATCCGCACCCGTCTCAATTCCCTCGCGAACGCGATGAAAGGCTGAACATGGATATCCGCGCCGCAGAAATCTCGAAGGTCATCAAGGACCAGATCGCCAACTTCGGCACCGAGGCCCAGGTCTCGGAAGTCGGTTCGGTGCTGTCCGTCGGTGACGGTATCGCCCGCATCCACGGCCTCGACAGCGTCCAGGCCGGTGAGATGGTCGAATTCGCCAACGGCGTTAAGGGCATGGCCCTGAACCTCGAAGCCGACAACGTCGGCGTCGTGATCTTCGGCTCGGACGCCGAGATCAAAGAAGGCGACCAGGTCAAGCGTACCGGCACGATCGTCGACGTCCCCGTCGGCAAGGGCCTGCTCGGCCGCGTCGTGGACGGCCTCGGCAACCCGATCGACGGCAAGGGCCCGATCGTCGCCGACAAGCGTTCGCGCGTCGAAGTGAAGGCTCCGGGCATCATCCCGCGCCAGTCGGTTTCGGAACCCGTCCAGACCGGCCTCAAGGCCATCGACGCCCTCGTCCCCGTCGGCCGTGGCCAGCGCGAGCTGATCATCGGTGACCGTCAGACCGGCAAGACCGCCGTCGCGATCGACACCTTCATCAACCAGAAGGGCGTCAACGCCGGCACCGACGAGAGCAAGAAGCTCTACTGCATCTACGTCGCCGTCGGCCAGAAGCGCTCGACCGTCGCGCAGATCGTCCGCCAGCTCGAAGAGAACGGCGCGATGGAATACTCGATCGTTGTCGCCGCGACGGCATCGGAGCCCGCGCCACTGCAGTACCTCGCGCCCTACACCGGCGTGACCATGGGCGAGTTCTTCCGCGACAACGGCATGCACGCCGTCATCGTCTACGACGACCTTTCCAAGCAGGCCGTGGCTTACCGCCAGATGTCGCTGCTGCTGCGTCGTCCTCCGGGCCGCGAAGCCTATCCGGGCGACGTGTTCTACCTCCACAGCCGCCTGCTCGAGCGTGCGGCGAAGATGTCGGACGCCAACGGCGGCGGTTCGCTGACTGCACTGCCGATCATCGAAACCCAGGCGGGCGACGTTTCGGCTTACATTCCGACCAACGTGATCTCGATCACCGACGGCCAGATCTTCCTCGAAACCGGCCTGTTCTACCAGGGCATCCGTCCCGCGATTAACGTGGGTCTGTCGGTGTCGCGCGTCGGCTCGGCCGCGCAGACCAAGGCGATGAAGTCGGTTTCGGGCTCGATCAAGCTCGAGCTCGCGCAGTACCGCGAAATGGCGGCCTTCGCGCAGTTCGGTTCGGACCTCGACGCCTCGACCCAGAAGCTGCTGAACCGCGGTTCGCGTCTGACCGAGCTGCTCAAGCAGGCCCAGTTCTCGCCGCTGCCCTTCGAAGAGCAGACCGCGTCGATCTTCGCCGGCACCAACGGCTACCTCGACGGTATCGAAGTCAGCCGCGTCACCGAGTACGAAGCCGAGATGCTGAGCTACCTTCGTGCCGAGCACGCCGACGTGCTCACCGCGATCCGCGACAGCAAGGCGCTGGGCGACGAGCCCAAGGCCAAGCTCAAGGCTGCGCTCGACACGTTCGGCAAGCAGTTCGCCTAAGGGATAACGCGTCGTCCTGGCGGAAGCCGGCTGGTGGAAACCGGCCGGTGAAAACCGGGACGACGAATTAGGGAGCCGTCATGGCCTCGCTGAAGGAACTCAAAGGGCGGATCAACTCGGTCAAGTCGACCCAGAAGATCACCAAGGCCAAGCAGATGGTCGCCGCCGCCAAGCTGCGCAAGGCTCAGGCCGCGGCCGAGGCTGCGCGTCCTTATGCTTCGCGCCTCGCCGAAGTCATGGCCAGCCTCGCCAGCAAGATCACGGTGAGCGAGAACTCGCCCAAGCTGCTCGCCGGCACCGGCAGCGATCAGGTTCACCTGCTCGTCGTCGCGAACTCGGACAAGGGCCTGGCCGGCGCGTTCAACTCGAACATCGTCAAGGCGGCACTGACCACGGCGCGCGAGCTCGAAGCCGCTGGCAAGACCGTGCTGTTCTTCCTGGTCGGCAAGAAGGGTCGCGCGGTCATCCGCCGCAACTACCCCAAGGCCGTCCTCCAGATGTTCGACACGACCGACGTGCGCGAGCCCGGCTATGCCGAGGCCGAGCGCATCGCCGATGAACTGGTCACGCTCTACGAGCAGGGCAAGTTCGACGTCGCGCACCTGTTCTTCTCGACGTTCCGCAATGCGCTGACGCAGGAACCGACCCAGCAGCAGATCATCCCCGTCCCCGCACCCAAGGCCGTCGTCGCCGACACCGGTGCCGTGGTCGAGTACGAGCCCGACGAGGAGGAAATCCTCGCCGCGCTGCTGCCGCGCTACCTGCGCACGCAGCTGTTCGGCGCGCTGCTGGAAAACAACGCGTCCGAGCAGGGTGCGTCGATGACCGCGATGGACAACGCCACGCGCAACGCGGGCGAGCTGATCAACGCGCTCACCATCCAGTACAACCGCAGCCGTCAGGCCGCGATCACCACCGAACTCATCGAAATCATCGCCGGCGCGGAAGCGCTGTAAGCTAGCCAAGGCAAGGAAACCCAAATGGCAACCGCACCCGTGCTCAACCAGACCACCGCCGGCAAGATCAGCCAGGTCATCGGCGCCGTCGTCGACGTCACCTTCGAAGGCGAACTGCCCTCGATCCTCACCGCGCTCGAAACCGACAACAACGGCAGCCGCCTGGTTCTCGAAGTCGCCCAGCACCTCGGCGAGAACACCGTCCGCACGATCGCCATGGACGCGACCGACGGCCTGACCCGCGGCCAGGCCGTGAAGTCGACCGGCCAGCAGATCTCGGTCCCCGTCGGCCCCAAGACGCTCGGCCGCATCCTCAACGTCGTCGGCGAGCCGATCGACGAGCGTGGCCCGGTCGGTAGCGACCAGTTCGCCCCGATCCACGCCAAGGCTCCCGAGTTCATCGACCAGTCGACCGAAGCCTCGATCCTCGTCACGGGCATCAAGGTCATCGACCTGATCGCGCCCTACGCCAAGGGCGGCAAGATCGGCCTGTTCGGCGGCGCCGGCGTCGGCAAGACCGTTCTCATTCAGGAACTGATCAACAACATCGCCAAGGGCCACGGCGGCGTCTCGGTGTTCGCCGGCGTCGGCGAGCGCACCCGCGAGGGTAACGACCTCTACCACGAGTTCCTCGACGCGGGCGTCATCGCCAAGGACGCCGAGGGCAACGCCACCTCGGAAGGTTCGAAGGTTGCGCTCGTTTTCGGCCAGATGAACGAGCCCCCGGGCGCCCGCGCTCGCGTTGCTCTGTCGGGTCTGACCATGGCCGAGTACTTCCGCGACCAGGAAGGCCAGGACGTTCTGTTCTTCGTCGACAACATCTTCCGCTTCACCCAGGCGGGTTCGGAAGTGTCGGCTCTGCTCGGCCGTATTCCTTCGGCCGTGGGCTATCAGCCGACGCTCGCTACCGACATGGGCGCGCTGCAGGAGCGCATCACCTCAACCACCAAGGGTTCGATCACCTCGGTCCAGGCGATCTACGTCCCCGCGGACGACCTTACCGACCCGGCGCCGGCCGCCTCGTTCGCCCACTTGGACGCAACGACCACGCTGAACCGCGCCATCTCGGAGCTGGGCATCTACCCGGCCGTCGACCCGCTCGACTCGACTTCGCGCGTTCTGACCCCGGCCGTCGTCGGCCAGGAGCACTACGACACGTCGCGTCGCGTTCAGGAGACGCTGCAGAAGTACAAGTCGCTGCAGGACATCATCGCGATCCTGGGCATGGACGAGCTTTCGGAAGAAGATAAGCTCACCGTCGCCCGCGCCCGCAAGATCCAGAAGTTCCTCTCGCAGCCGTTCCACGTCGCCGAGGTCTTCACCGGCATCCCGGGCAAGTTCGTCCAGATCGAAGACACCGTGAAGTCCTTCAAGGCCGTCGTCGACGGTGAGTACGACCACCTGCCCGAGGCCGCGTTCTACATGGTCGGCGGCATCGACGAGGCCATCGAGAAGGCCAAGAAGCTGGCCGAGGAAGCCTAAGCGACATGGCCCTGCACTTCGAACTCGTCACGCCGGCGCGCCTGGTCCGTTCGGACGACGTCCACATGGTCGTCGTTCCGGGCTCCGAGGGTGAGTTCGGCGTGCTGGAGGGCCACGCGCCCTTCATGTCGACGATCCGCGACGGCGCGCTGAAGGTCTATAAGACCGACGGCGGCCAGCCCGAAGAGATCCGCATCACCGGCGGTTTCGCCGAAGTCGGCGCCAGCGGCCTGACCGTGCTCGCGGAGCACGTCGAAGGCTGATCGGCTCCGACATACAGTCACCGAGGAGGGCGTGCCGAGCGATCGGCGCGCCCTTTTCGATTCAGGCGCCCTTCTTTCAGGGCCGCATCGGACTGTAGGTCCAGCGCTGCGCGCGGCTGCCGTCGAGCATCGAGATCTCGGCCTTGAGCAAGTCTCCCTCGCGCCAGTAGTGGATGCGCCGCGGATAGTCGTGCGCGGCGCTGGAGAAGGTCACGCCGGGTTCGGCACTCGGGCTCCAGGCGAACATGGTCCAGTTCCGCCCTTGCGGTGCCGCCTGGAAGGCCATGCGGACCGTCGCGCCCTCCCCGTTCGGCACGTCCTGCTCGATCCGCATGAATTCCCAGCTCGCGATCCGCCCGGCCTTACCCGTGCGGCTGCTCCCCAGCATCTGGCCGGCGCGCGGGATCGTCCAGCACTCCTCGGTCCAGTCTTCGCCAGCCCGTTGCTGCCAGCAGCCGGCCATCCAGGCGGGCATGGTGGGTGTCGCAGCCTCTTCGGCCGCTAGCGGCGCGGACAAAAGCGACAGGAACGATAGCGCACCCGTAATACCGTGTCGGAAGTCTTTGGCCATGATCGTCTCCCCTGGCCGCACGCTCGAAATCTGCCGCAAACGCGTGATCCGGTCTACCGCTTGCGCGCCGCGGTCCGTGCGTGAAAGTCGGGCGGCTTGCCGACGATCCACCGCAGGAATGTCGCCAAAGCCGGATTGCCACGCAGGTCTTCGACCTCGGTGCCGGCCCTCGCCAGCTCGGCATTGGTGAAGTTGGCGTGGATCGCGCGGTGGCAGATCGGGTGCAGCGGCACGGTCTCTCGGCCGCCGCGGCTCTTGGGTATCGGATGATGCCATTCGATCCGGTGGCCCAGCGGACGTAAACAAAGCCAGCAGTGCTCGGCTTGCCGCAAATCGCCCGTGCTCCGGTCAATTCGTCCCGCTCGCATTAGGAAGTTATCAAACCTTCAACCTTATTATTCAATGAAGAACGCTTGCGGATGCCAGCCATGGATAGGCCTCCGCGCATGGGATTTTACGACGCATGAGCGCATTCGGGCGACGCAATGGAGCTGGTGGCATGGGACCGGGCGCACGCCCGGCCTTCGGTGTGGCCCGGCCGATGAAGAGCGGCATGGAAGCCCGCCCCGCCACGCCCGCACCCGCTGCGCCCGGCGGCGGCGAACAGTTTCCTCCTCTTCCTGCCGAGGACGCCGCAACCCGCCCGATGGACAAGAACGCCGATGCGATGGCGCGCCTGTCGGATCGCGCCAATGCGGCCAACGAATCGAACACCTACGACCATTCGGGCTTCGAAGCCTCGATCCACAAGATCAAGGAACAGGTGCTGCCGCGCCTGCTCGAGCGCGTCGATCCCGAAGCTGCGGCGACGCTGACCAAGGACGAACTGTCGGAAGAATTCCGGCCGATCATCATGGAAGTGCTGGCCGAGCTCAAGGTCACCTTCAACCGCCGCGAGCAGTTCGCGCTCGAGAAGGTGCTGATCGACGAGCTCCTGGGCTTCGGTCCGCTCGAAGAACTGCTCAACGATCCCGACGTGTCGGACATCATGGTCAACGGCCCGGAGCAGACCTACATCGAAAAGAAGGGCAAGCTCCAGCTCGCACCGATCCGCTTTCGCGACGAAGCGCACCTGTTCCAGATCGCCCAGCGCATCGTCAACCAAGTCGGCCGCCGCGTCGACCAGACCACGCCGCTGGCCGACGCCCGCCTCAAGGACGGCAGCCGCGTCAACGTCATCGTGCCGCCGCTTAGCCTGCGCGGCACTGCCATCTCGATCCGTAAGTTCTCCGAGAAGCCGATCACCATCGACATGCTCGCGGGCTTCGGTTCGATGAGCGACAAGATGGCCACGGCGCTCAAGATCGCCGGCGCCTGCCGCATGAACATCGTCATCTCGGGCGGTACCGGCTCGGGCAAGACGACGATGCTCAACGCCATGTCGAAGATGATCGATCCGGGCGAGCGCGTGCTGACGATCGAGGACGCGGCCGAACTCCGGCTGCAGCAGCCGCACTGGCTGCCGCTCGAAACACGTCCGCCGAACCTCGAAGGCCAGGGCGCGATCACCATCGGTGACCTCGTCAAGAACGCGCTGCGTATGCGCCCGGACCGCATCATCCTGGGCGAGATCCGCGGCGCCGAGTGCTTCGACCTGCTCGCCGCCATGAACACCGGCCACGACGGCTCGATGTGCACGCTTCACGCCAACAGCCCGCGCGAGTGCCTGGGCCGTATGGAAAACATGATCCTGATGGGCGACATCAAGATCCCCAAGGAAGCCATCAGCCGCCAGATCGCCGAATCGGTGGACCTCATCGTCCAGGTCAAGCGCCTGCGCGACGGTTCGCGCCGCACGACCAACATCACCGAGGTCATCGGCATGGAAGGCGACGTCATCGTCACCCAGGAACTGTTCAAGTTCGAGTACCTGGACGAGACCGACGACGGCAAGATCATCGGCGAGTTCCGCTCGTCGGGCCTCCGCCCCTATACGCTCGAAAAGGCGCGCCAGTTCGGCTTCGACCAGGCCTACCTGGAAGCCTGCCTCTGATCCTCGGGCAACATGAACAGCGCGTCAGTGCGTCAATCGCCGCCATCATCGGTGTCGTTTCGCTCGCGCTGATCGCGCACCATGTCTGGGAATACATCCTCGTGTTGCGCGAGGGTGCGAAGACGGCACAGCTACCGCTCGATTTCCGCACCTACATGTGCGGCGCTGCCGATCTGGTCCGCCCCTACGACATATGCCGCGACAACGAGTTCGTCAGCGGCTTCGTCTATCCGCCGCCTTCGATCCTCTATTTCCATCTGCTGTCGCGCCTGCCGATCGACGCTGCCTTCCTGATCCATTCGGCGATCACCGCGACATGCCTGGCGGCCGCGGCCTGGACGATCGTGAAAATGACGCCGGTCTCGCGCCGGTCAGCCACTTGCGCGCTGCTCGGCGCGCTCGCCATCGCGCCGATCGGCACCTCCTTCGCGGCGGGCCAGGTCAACGTGATGGTGATGACCTTCTCGGTCGCGGCGGTATATTTCGCCGCCCATAGCCGGCCGGCCAGCGCCGGCATCGCCGTCGCCCTGGGCTTCTGGCTCAAGCTCTATCCGGGCGTCGTGCCCGTGCTGTTCCTCAATCGTCGAAAGTTTCCCGCCGTCATCGCCACCTGCCTGGCCACGGCCCTACTCGCCGTGGTCGCGCTGCTGTGGTCGTCGCTCGATCTGTACCTGCAATACTTCCTCGAGCTTCTGCCGCACGCGCAGCGCTATACCATGCCCGGGGTCGCCTCATCGATCGCGGGGATCGCCGCGCATGCCGCAGCCGGCGGCCTGCAGCCGATCTATCACTTCGTGCCGATCCCGATGGCCATCCAGCTGCTCTCCAAAGCGGCCCTCGTCGGTGGCATCCTGCTGGCGCTGGCGCACCAGCGGCTGACGCGCGACGAACAGCCGCTCGATAGCCTGAACATCCTGCTGGCGACCGCGCTCGTGACCGCGCCCAATTCATGGGGCTATCACTACGCGCTGCTCTTCCCGATGGTCCTCGCCCAGCTCGCCCAGGCGATCGAGCGGCCGTCGCCGATGCTGGCCGTCGTGGTTCCCTGCTGGCTGGCCCTGCTTTTGCCGAGCTGGACGCAGCCTCCGGGCTTCATGGCGGAAGTGCCGCTGCTCAACGTCCTGGTTCAGGGGCGTTACGCCTTCGTGGCCGCGATTCTGATCGGGGTCACCCTGTTCCGAGCCCTGCCGGGTTCGGCAAACCGGGCCGGCACGAGCACGCGGTCCGATGGCGAACTCTCGCCGATTCCCGGCTCGTAACGACTAGAGCGGCCCTTGCACGAGCCGCGAGCGGAACAGCGGCTTATCCGATCCATCGGCTGCGGCAACGCCCAGCCGTTCGAGATCGAGCGGCCGACGGAACTGCGCGCCGAGTTCGCCCTCGGCGCTCCAGCGGACTCGCGCGGGCACGATGCCGCAATCGGGAAGGCTGACCCCGACCCAGCCTTCGCAGGATACAACGACGGGGGTTTCGGCCATGAAACCCTCGGCCGAGATGTTGCGGATGGCGATCGGCACGACCTCGTCGCCCGGCAGCAGCAGGCTGGCCTCGATCGTGACGGCCACGCGCGGCTCCCGCGGCGGAAAGCGCGGGGTAAGCTTCAATGACAATTTCATGCGCGAACCCGTTGATTCTACGCGACCCGCGCCGAGAATGCCGGCAAGGCCTTACCAAGATGTTTAACGGCCGCTAGCGAAGCTGCCAGGCCATCACGATCATCAGGAAGGCGACGAAGGCCGCCCAGAAGAACAGCGTCGTCCAGGGCATGAAGCCGACCGCGTCGGGATCGCTGCGGTTGCGGCGGCGCCGATCGGCCAGCCAGGCGACCACGGCCAGCAACACGGCCGCGATCCCGGCCCACATCACGTCAATACGCAAATCGTCCATGTCCAGCCCCTTGCCTCAACCGGCGCGCCGGTTAAAGCGCGGAGGTGGACCTCCCCCAACGCCCGTTTCTCGCCCTCGGCCTGCGTATCGTCTCGGCCTTCCTCTTCGCCACGCTCCTGGTCCTGGTCAAATATGCCAGCCAGAGCGGCGTCGCCCTGCCCGAGATCATGTTCTGGCGGCAGGCGGTGTCGATCCCACTGATCCTCGCAGGCCTCGCGATGACCGGCGGGCTGCATCGGCTCAGGACCCAGCGGCTTGCCAGCCACGGCAAGCGCGCGCTGCTCGGCATGACCAACATGATCTTCAACTTCGGCGCGGCGATCCTGCTGCTGCCCGCCGAAGCAACCGTGCTCGGCTTTACCACGCCGCTGTTCGCCGTGATCATGGCGGCGCTGCTCTGGCGCGAGCACATCGGCCCCTATCGCTGGGCGGCCGTGGCGCTGGGGTTCCTCGGCGTGCTCGTCATCGCCCAGCCCGGCGGCCACGTCACTTCGGCGCTCGGCACCGGACTCGGCCTCCTCGCGGCCTTCTTCATCGCCATCATCAACTACCAGATCCGCGATCTCGGCCGGACCGAGGAACCGCTGGCCACGGCCTTCTACTTCGCCGCCTTCGGCGCGCCGATGGCAGCGCTCGCCCTGCCCTTCTTCTACACCCCGCACAGCCCCGAACAGTGGCTGGTGCTCGTCGCGATCGGCCTGATCGGCGCGGTCGCGCAGTTCCTCATGGCCGCCTCGCTGCGGTTCGGCGCGGTCACCAGCGTGATCGTGATGGACTACACCGCGCTGATCTGGGCGACGCTCTACGGCTGGGCGCTGTGGGATGAACTGCCCTCGCCGATGATGTGGCTGGGTGCGCCGCTGATCGTCGCCGCGGGCCTGATCATCGCCTGGCGCGAGCACAGGCTCGGCCGCCGCGACGCGCTGAAGGAAGACACCCACCCCGAATTGCGGGCGTGAAAGCGGAACATCCGGTCGCGATCGTCGTTTAGCCCGGCGAGCCAGTCGGCATGCGCGCCGACCGGCATCGGACAAGGATCAAGCCATGCTCAAGAAGCTCATCTTCGCCGTCGCCGTGGGCAGTATCGCCCTGACCGCATCCGCCTGCAACACGGTCAAGGGCGCCGGCCGCGACATCGAGTCGGTCGGTCAGGCCGGCTCGAACGCGATTAACTAAGGCTCAGCTCCCGCCGATCTCGCTGGGGATCGGCGGTGCCGGCTGCTGGACGTGGCCCTGCCAGGTCAGCACCGGCTTGCGCGCCGCCTGGGTCTCGTCGAGCCGGCGGCGCGGCGCATAGTGCGGCGCGGACTTGAGGCTCTCGTCCCCGGCCAGCGCCCGCTCCGCCACCGCGCGCAGCGAACCGATCAGACGATCGAGCCCCTGCTTGCTCTCGGTCTCGGTCGGTTCGACCAGCATCGCGCCGTGGACCACCAGCGGGAAATAGACCGTCATCGGGTGGAAGCCCTCGTCGATCAGCCCCTTGGCCACGTCGAGCGTCGAGAAGCCGTCGGGCAGGTTGTCGTCGCTGAACAGCGCCTCGTGCATGCAGGGCCCGCTCGCGGCGAAGGGCGCGTCGAGCACGTCTTCGAGGCTGCGCAGCACGTAGTTGGCGTTGAGCACCGCGTCCTCGGCGACCTGGCGCAGACCGTCGGCGCCGTGGCTGAGGATATAGGTCAGCGCGCGGGTGAACATGCCCATCTGGCCGTGGAACGCGGTCATCCGGCCGAAGCCCTGGGGGTGTTCGACGGGGGCGTCCTCCTCCTCGATCAGGCGGATCGTGCCGTCGGCCTGCCGCGCGGTGAAGGGCAGCGGCCCGAAGGGCGAGAGCGCCTCGGACAGCACCACCGGCCCCGAACCCGGCCCGCCGCCGCCGTGCGGGGTCGAGAAGGTCTTGTGCAGATTGATGTGCATCGCATCGACGCCGAGGTCGCCGGGACGGACCTTGCCGACGATCGCGTTGAAGTTGGCCCCGTCGCAATAGACGTAGCCGCCCGCGGCGTGGACCGCGTCGGAGATGTCCTTCATCTCGGGCTCGAACAGCCCGCAGGTGTTGGGGTTGGTGATCATCACGCCCGCGACGTCAGGACCAAGCCGCGCCTTCAGCGCCGCCAGATCGACCCGGCCCGCCGGCGTGGCGGGGATGTTCTCGACCCGGAAGCCGGCAAAGGCGGCCGTGGCTGGATTGGTCCCGTGGGCGCTTTCGGGGACCAGGATGACCGGGCGATCCTCGCCCTTGGCCAGGATGGCGGCCTTGATGCACAGCAACCCGCACAGTTCGCCGTGGGCCCCGGCTTTTGGGGTCATGGCGACGCCGTGCATGCCGGTCAGCTCGATCAGCCAGAAGGCCAGCTGGTTGATCACGCCGAGCGCGCCCTGGACGGATTGCACCGGCTGGAGCGGGTGGACGTCGGCGAAGCCGGGCAGGCGCGCCATCTTCTCGTTGAGCCGCGGATTGTGCTTCATCGTGCACGAGCCGAGCGGGAACGGGCCGAGGTCGATCGCGTAGTTCTGCCGCGACAGGCGCGTGTAGTGGCGCACGGCCTCGGGCTCGGTCAGCCCCGGCAGCGCGGCCTTGTCCTTGCGCAGGAAGCGGCCGAGCGAGGCCAGCGGCGCGGCTTCGGGCGCATCGAGATCGACGCCGAAATTGGCGCCGGTGCCGAGTTCGAAGATCAGCGGCTCTTCGAGCTGCAAGCCCCTGTCACCGCTCGACGTCACGGGCGAGGCCGTGCCGGAGGGGCCGAGTTCGGGCTTCCAGCCCGAGGCGTTGGGCGCGTTCATGCCGCAGCTCCTTTCAGGACTTCGCCCAGCGCCGTGGCCAGGGCTTCGATGTCTTCGTCGGTGGTCGTCTCGGTCGCGGTGACCAGCAGGCCACCGTGCAGGTCGCCGGCTTCGGGATAGAGCCGGCCGAGCGAGACCCCGCCGAGCACGCCCTTGTCGGCCAGCGACCGCACGACCTCGCGCGCGTCGCCGGGCAGGATTACGGTGAACTCGTTGAACCAGGCATCGTTGAGCACGGACACGCCCGGAACCTGCGCCAGGCGCTTGGCCAGGGTCTGCGCGCGACCGTGGTTGACCGCGGCGAGCTGGGCCAGGCCCTCACCGCCGAGCAGGCTCATGTGGATCGAGAAGGCCAGGGCACAAAGGCCCGAATTCGTGCAGATGTTCGAGGTCGCCTTCTCGCGGCGGATATGCTGCTCGCGCGTCGAGAGGGTCAGCACGAAGCCGCGGCGGCCATCGGCATCGACGGTCTGGCCGCAGAGCCGGCCCGGCATCTGGCGCACGTATTTCTCGCGGCAGCCGAACAGGCCGAGGTAGGGCCCGCCGAACTGGAGGCCGACGCCGAGCGACTGCCCCTCGCCCACGACGATGTCGGCGCCGAGATGGCCCGGCGCCTCGAGCAGGCCGAGCGCGACGGGCTCGGTCATGACCACGACGAGCAAGGCGCCCACCACCTGCGTCGCCGCCGAGATCGCCGCGAGATCGGGAATGCGGCCGAGAATGTCGGGATATTGCACCACCACGCTCGCGGTCTCGCCGTCGATCGCGGCGATCACTGCATCATCGTCGGGTGCGGCTTCGAGCACGGGCTTGCGAGCGTCGATCGTCTCACCGGTGAACCGCGCCATGGTCTCGACGCAGGAAACGTAGTGCGGATGAAGCCCGCCCGAGAGCACCGCCTTCTTCCGCCGCGTCACGCGGCCGGCCATGACGATCGCTTCCCAGCAGGCGGTCGAACCGTCGTACATCGAGGCGTTGGCGACATCGACGCCGTAGAGCCGCGCGACCTGGGTCTGGAACTCGAACAGGACCTGCAAGGTGCCCTGGGCGATCTCGGGCTGGTAGGGCGTATAGGCGGTCAGGAACTCGCCGCGCTGGATCAGGTGATCGACCGAGGCGGGGATATGGTGGCGATAGGCCCCCGCGCCGAGAAAGAACGGCGCCGCGCCGGCGCTGAGGTTCTTGCCGGCAAGCGCGGCCATATGCCGCTCGACCGCCATCTCGCTGGCATGGTTCGGCAGGCCCGCGATCGGGCCCGCAAGCCGCGCCGCCGCGGGCACGTCGCTGAACAGGTCGTCGACCGAGGTCGCGCCGATGACGCCGAGCATCTCGGCACGATCGGCGGGGGTGAGCGGGAGATAGCGCATCAATAGCTCCGTCCGGAGTAAGGCCAGAAGATCCTCCCCCATCGGGGGAGGGGGACCGCGCGCGCAGCGCGTGGTGGAGGGGGTGCGGGCGTACGTGAGGCCGAGCATACCCGCGCCCCCTCCGTCAGCCCTGCGGGCTGCCACCTCCCCCAATGGGGGAGGATCGTTATCTTACAGCCCGTCGACATAGTCCTTGTAGGCGGCCTCATCCATGAGATCGCCCAGTTCGCCGGCGTCGGCCAGCTTGATGCGAAACAGCCAGCCGCCGGTCTCGGCATCGGCGTTGACCAGCTCGGGCGCATCGGCGAGCGCCGGGTTGGCGTCGGTCACTTCGCCGCTGACCGGCGTGTAGACGTCCGAGGCGGCCTTGACCGAATCGACGACCGAGACCGATTCACCCTTCTTCACGGCCTGGCCGACCGCGGGCAGTTCGACGAAGGTGATGTCGCCGAGCTGGCCCTGCGCATAGTCGGTGATGCCGACCGTGCCGGTGTCACCGTCGACGTCGATCCACTCGTGATCCTTGGAGAAATAGCGGCTCATCGAAAGCTCCTCAGCGATGATAGCGGTGGGGGACGAAAGGCATGGGCACGACCGTGGCGGACAGGCGCTTGCCGCGGACGTCGATGTCGAGCGCGGTGCCCGGTGCGGCCAGCGCGGCGTCGACATAGGCCATCGCGATCGGGCGCTGGAGGCTGGGCGAGAAACCACCCGAGGTTACCTGGCCAACCTGCTGGTCGCCCTGCATGACCTGGGCACCCTCGCGCGCGGCCTGACGGCCTTCGAGCGCGAGACCGACGCGTCGGGCCGAAGTGCCCTCGGCGAGCCGCGCGAGAACGGTCTCCGCCCCGAGGAAGCCGCCCTCGCTGCGGCGACGCTTGCTGATCGCGAAGCCGAGGTCGGCGCTGATCGGATCGGTCTCTTCGTTGAGATCGTGCCCATAGAGCGGCAGCCCGGCCTCGAGCCGCAGCGAATCGCGCGCGCCCAGGCCGATCGGCTTGACCTCGGGCTGCGCACAGAGCGCATCGGCCAGCGCCGCGACGTCCTCGCCGCGCACCGAAATCTCGAAACCGTCCTCGCCGGTATAGCCCGAACGGCTGACGCCGAGCGGACGACCATCCCACAGGAAAGGACCGGCCTGCATGAACTTGAGGTCGGCGAGCGCGGGCATGCCGTCGAAAGCCGGCACCAGGCCCAGCCGGCCGAGTGCCTCGGCCGCCTTCGGGCCCTGCAGCGCGAGGAGCGCGTGCTCGTCGAGATGGGTCAGGGTGATCTCGTCGGGCAGATGCTCGCGCAGGTGGCCGATGTCGTCCCACTTGGTCGCGCCGTTGACCACGACGTAGAAATGATCGCCGCGATTGGTGACCATCAGGTCGTCAATCACCCCGCCCGCCTCGTTGAGCAGCAGCGAATAGCGCTGGCGGCCGGGCTTGAGCGCGGCGAAATCGCCGGGCAGCAGCGCTTCGAGCGCCGCGACCACGCCCTCACCGCTGACCTCGAGCTGGCCCATGTGGCTGACGTCGAACAGGCCCGCATTCTCGCGCGTCCAGGTGTGTTCGGCGATGATGCCCTCATACTGGACGGGCATCTGGTAGCCGGCAAACTCGACCATGCGCGCGCCGCGTGTCCGGTGCCAGGCGTCGAGCGGCAGGACCAAAGGGTCCACCGCATCGAGGTCATCGTTGTCGTAATCTTCGCTCACAAGACATAGCTCCGCACAGCATGGCACACCGGTTCGGTGCCCCCTCTGTCACGGAAACCTGAGAGCTTTCCCAGGTTCCATGACGAAACCCGGTTACCCCTTCGGCGGCCCTGCCGTTCAGGCAGAACACTTTCCAGAGCATCGCTATCGACCCCACGCGGTCCTTTTGCCTGAGAGATTCCGGGGCGGTTGCTCCTTCGGCGCCCTGCGAAAAGTGGTCTTACCCACGAATCGCAGGAACTCTCCCGCGCGGTCAGCGACGTCGGGGACTCTGCGCAAGACTGCCCGGACGAGTCAACCGCGGCGCCTGCTGCACCTGCGAATTATCCCCGCGCGCGGCGGATCGCATAACGGATGGCGTCATAGTCGTGGACGAAGCGCCCGCCGGCCTTCTCGCGCACCAGCGCGAAGACCGCCTGGACGAGCGTGTCGGCCTTGATCGAGCGATAGCGGCGCAGGCCGCCGTGGAGCAGCAGGTCGATCAGCGGGCTCGCCAGCATGGCCAGCCGCTCGGCCGGGCGCCGTTCCTGGTGCGGGCCGCGGATCAGGCCCGGGCGCAGGATATCGAGCCGCGCAAAGCCGATCTTGGCCAGGGCATCCTCGGTCTCGCCCTTGACGCGCAGGTAGAAGCTGCGGCTGGCGCGATCGGCGCCGACCGAGGAGATCAGGATCATATGGCCGATGCCCGCAGCCTTCGCATGGCGCGCGCAGGCCAGCACGAGATCCTGGTCGACCGCGCGGAACGCGGCCTCGTCGCGCCCCGCCTTGTCGAAGGTGGTACCCAGCGCGCAGACCAGAACCCTGGCATTGGCCGCGGCGATCGCATCGCCCCAATTCTCGGGGTCGGCGAGCAGCATCTCCATCCGCGCGCCCGGCGGCAGGGGTACTTCGCGGCGCGCGACGCCGACGAGGCGCAGGTCGGGCCGCAGCACCGCCGCCTCGATCATGCGCGCGCCGACGAGGCCGGTGGCCCCGACGAGACAGATCCTGATGGGCTTCATGCGGCGTCAGACATTGCGCAGCCCCTCGGGCGTGCGTCCATAGATCCGCGCGTGGCTCGCGATCGCAAAACGATCGGTCATGCCGGCGACGTAATCGGCGATGTGCCGGCTGCGCTGAGGCTCGAATTCGGGCAGGCTCTCATGCCACTCGTCGTCCATCAGCCGCGGCTCCTGCGAATAGGCCGCGTAGAGCTCGGCAGTCACCGCGCGCGCGCGTTCGGCGGTCGCGAGCTGGTCGGGGTGGTAATAGAGCTTCTCGTACATGAAGCGCTTGAAGGCACGCTCGCCCTCCTCGATCTCCGCCGAGAAGGTGGCGCTCGCCCGGCCCGCGGCGCGGACATCGGCGACGCTGGTCATGCCCTGGGTCCGGCGCCGGGTCTCGGCAATGACGTCGTTGACCATGACGCCGATCTGCGAGCGGATCAGCTCGCGCAGCTGACGGTTGCGCGGCGCAGCGGGATAGCGCTGCTCGACCGTCCGCCAGCGATCGGCGACGAAGGGATGCGCGAGCAGTTCGTCGAGATCGAGGAAGCCCGCGTGCAGGCCGTCGTCGATGTCGTGGTTGTCGTAGGCGATGTCGTCGGAGATCGCCGCGACCTGCGCTTCGAGCGAAGGCCAGGTGGTCAGTTCGAGTGGCCAGGCCTGGTCGATCTCGGCCAGCGCCCAGTTGACCTCGCCCAGCGGGCCGTTGTGCTTGGCCAGGCCTTCGAGCGTCTCCCAGGTCAGGTTGAGCCCGTCGTGCTCGCAATAAGGCGATTCGAGCCGCGCCAGGGTGCGCAGGCAATGGGCGTTGTGATCGAACCCGCCGAACGGCTGCATCGCCGCGTGGAGCGCGTCCTCGCCGGCATGGCCGAAGGGCGGATGGCCGATGTCGTGCGCCAGGGCCAGCGCCTCGGTCAGATCCTCGTCGAGCCCGAGAGCACGCGCGATAACGCGGGCGATCTGCGCGACTTCGAGACTGTGGGTCAGCCGCACGCGATAGTGATCGCCGTCGGGGGCGATGAACACCTGGGTCTTGTAGCGCAGCCGGCGGAAGGCGATCGAATGGATGATCCGGTCGCGATCGCGCTGATAATCGCTACGCGGCCCGCGCGCGAGATCGCTGGCCAGCGAGAACTGCCGCCCGCGCGACTTGGCGGGGTCGGAGGCAAGCGGGGAGCGGGCAGTCATCGCCGATCCTCCCCCACCGGGGGAGGTGGCAGGCGCGAAGCGCCTGACGGAGGGGGAACGGCCAGGCACGAGGCGACGATCGAAGCTGTCACCGCTTCGGGATCGCGCAAGACATCGACCGCCGCTATCCGCACAACTTCCATTCCACTCTTTCAACCACGCGTCACGCCGCGCATCTCGTTCGGGTCGATCGCCCATATCGTGGGCGATGCCGTCGATTTCCACGACCAGCTTGCGGCTCGCACAATAGAAGTCGGCGACATAGCGACCGATCGGGTGCTGGCTTCTGAACTTGATCCCCATGGGCCGCTTGCGAAGCAAACGCCACAGCAAGACTTCGGGCAACGACATCTTCCTGCGCAACCGCTTGGCCGCAAGCAAGGCCTCCGGCGTATGGTCCCGCATCGCCGCCCCCTCCGTCAGCCCTGCGGGCTGCCACCTCCCCCGGTGGGGGAGGATCTCGAGGTAGCTTACTCGGTACCCACGATCCAATCCACCGCCGCATCGGCGTGGATGCGCGTGCAGTCGAAGATCGGCAGCACGTTGGCGTCGACATCGACGACCATTTCGAGCTCGGTGCAGCCGAGCACGATCGCCTCGGCGCCGTCCTTCTCGAGGTTGGTGATGATCGTCTTGAGCTCGCGCTCGGACTGGCGCGTCGGCTTGCCGAGGATCAGCTCGTCGTAGATGATCCGGTCGAGCGTATCGACGAAGCCCATCTCGGGCGGCAGCAGCTCGATGTCGCGCGCGATCAGCTTCTGGCGATAGAAGCTCTCGACCATGACGTTGCGCGTGCCGAGCAGCGCCGCCTTCTTGATCGTGCCGTGGACCATGCGCTCGCCGACGCATTCGGCGATATGCAGGACGGGCACCGAGACCCCGCCCGCGACCGTGTCGTAGACCTTGTGCATCGCGTTCGAGCCGATGAGGATCGCGGTTGCCCCCGCGGCCTCGAGCCGCTTCGCCGATTCCGTTAGCACGCCGCTCGCGCGCTTCCAGTCGGCGGCCGAGGACAGGCCGATGAGCTCGGCGCCGTCGAGGCTCTCGATCAGCAGCGGCGCCGAGGCCTGCTTGCCGCGCTTGGCCTGCACGCCGCGGTTGATGTGCTCGTAATAGGTGCGGGTCGAGTACCAGCTCATGCCGCCGATGAGGCCGATCTTGCGCAAGGGGCCGCTCCTTCGTTGCGATTGTCCGTCGCAGCCGGCCTAGCCAGACGAGGCCATCGCGTCCAGCTAACGCACCAGCCCGGTTGCGCATAAGGCGGCGGAACTGGTCGTGACGCCGATGAGCTGTGCGTCGCTAAGCCGTTCGACGGCATAGACATATTCGGCGATCGAGCGCTTCTGCCCCTGCAGCACCTCGAGCTTGCGGAGCTGGCCGATCGTCAGCCGCTCGACCATGCGGTGCGCCATGCAGTCCGAATTGCGCTCGGACAGGCCGGCGCGGATCAGAGCGCCGCGCACGCGGCTCTCGGCGATCTTCTCGACGCAGCCGGCGGTGGCCAACAGGATCGCGAGCGGGATGAAAAGCGCGCGCATCAGTGCTGCAAGCTCTTCACGATGTCCTCGACCATCTTCTTGGCGTCGGCGAGCAGCATCATCGTCTGGTCCATGTAGAAAACCTCGTTGTCGACCCCGGCATAGCCCACGCCCGACATCGAGCGCTTGATGAACATCACGGTCTTCGCCTTCTCGACGTCGAACACCGGCATGCCGTAGATCGGCGAGCTCTTATCGGTTTTCGCCGCGGGGTTCACCACGTCGTTGGCGCCGATGATGAAGGCGACGTCGGTCTGGGCGAATTCGCCCTGGATGTCCTCGAGCTCGAAGACCTCGTCGTAGGGAACGTTGGCCTCGGCCAGCAGCACGTTCATGTGGCCCGGCATGCGGCCGGCGACCGGGTGGATCGCATATTTGACGCGCACGCCCTCGGCCTTGAGCAGGTCGCCCATCTCGCGCAGCACGTGCTGCGCCTGGGCGACGGCCATGCCGTAGCCGGGGATGATGATGACCTGCTCGGCCTGGCTCAGCAGGAAGGCCGCATCCTCGGCAGAGCCGCGCTTCCACGGGCGCTCGATCCGCTCGCCCCTTCCGTCCTGATCTGGGCCCGCGCCGCCGCCGTTCTCAGTACCGAAGCCGCCGGCGATGACCGAAACGAAGCTGCGGTTCATCGCCTTGCACATGATGTAGGACAGGATCGCGCCCGACGAGCCGACCAGCGCGCCGGTGATGATCATCGCCGTGTTGTGCAGGGTGAAGCCCATCGCCGCCGCGGCCCAGCCCGAATAGGAATTGAGCATCGACACGACGACCGGCATGTCCGCGCCGCCAATCGGCACGATGAGCAGGAAGCCGATCAGGAACGACAGTGCGGTGATCGTCACGAATACCCAGGGCGCCTGGTCCTGGGTGAAATAGGCCGTGAGCCCGAGGATCACCGCTACGGTGCCGAGGTTGATGACGTGCCGCGCGGGCAGCAGGATCGGCGCACCGCTCATGTTGCCGTTGAGCTTGGCGAAGGCGATGACCGAGCCCGAGAAGGTGATCGCCCCGATTGCAACGCCGAGGCCGAGTTCGACGCGGCTCAGTGGATCGATCACGCCCGGCGCGTCGAGGATGCCGAAGGCGCCGGGGTCGAGATAGGCGGCAATGCCGACGAGGACCGCGGCCAGACCGACCAGGCTGTGGAAGGCGGCGACGAGCTGCGGCATCGCGGTCATCTGGATCCGCCGCGCGATCGTCAGGCCGACGACGGCGCCGAGGCCGATCGCACCGACGATCTTGGCGAGGGTGACGAGATCGTCCGGCGTCGGCCGCGGCCACCAGTGGCCCGGCGGGATCGGCGCCTGGGTCAGCAGGGTCGTCAGCACGGCGATTCCCATGCCGGCCATGCCGAGCCGATTGCCGCGCCGCGAAGAGGTGGGCGACGACAGCCCACGCAGCGCGAGAATGAACAGCACCCCCGAGACGAGGTAGGCGATCAGTGCCCAGTCGGGCAGGCCGTGACGCTCCATCCGCTCAGCGATCCTTCCGCTTGAACATCGCAAGCATCCGCGCCGTCACCGCGAAACCGCCAAAGATGTTGATCGAGGCCAGCACGATCGCCGCGAGGCCGAGCCAGCTGGACCAGCCCGCGCTCGAAGCCCCAGCAATCAGCGCGCCGACGACGATCACCGAGGAGATAGCATTGGTCACCGCCATCAGCGGCGTGTGCAGCGCCGGGGTGACCGACCAGACGACGTAATAGCCGACGAAACAGGCCAGGACGAAGATCGACAGGATCGCGATGAAGTCCATGAAGCTACCAATCCTCCCCGGTACGGGGAGGGGGACCGTCCGCAGGACGGTGGAGGGGGTTCTCCGCCAGCGCGACGATCGCGGCAGCAGTACCCTCCGCGTCCGCCAGCACGCGCTGGGCAGCGATCCGGATCACCCTGAACCCGTGTTGTTCGATGAATGCCCTGCGGCGATCGTCTTGCGCCGGACGATTGCCCATGTCGTGAACGATGCCATCGATCTCGATGACGAGGCGAGCGGCCAGGCAGCAGAAATCGACGACGTAAGGACCGATCGGATGCTGGCGGCGGAATTTCACGTCGTTGGGGTTGCCGCGCAAATAGCGCCAGAGCGCCAGTTCTGGCGGGGTCATTTTCCCGCGCAGCTTGCGGGCGCTGTAGACCACCGGGCGTTGCGTGGGCGGAGAGCCCCCTCCACCACGCCGCTGCGCGGCGCGGTCCCCCTCCCCGTACCGGGGAGGATGGGGGCCGCCTGCGATCAAATCAGCAACCTCTCGCTCACCACCTTGCCGCCCTGCGTCAGCCGCACGGCGTCGCCGATCTCCGTATCGAGCACGGGCTTGCCCGCCTCCTTGTCCCAGAAGGCCGAGAGGAAGTTGTAGAGATTGCGCGCATAGAGTGCCGAGGCATCGGCCGGCAGCCGCGCCGGGGTGTTGGCGAAGCCCATGATCTTGACGCCGTGGCGCTCGACCACCTGGTCCGCCAAGGCCCCCTCGACATTGCCGCCTTGCGCCACGGCAAGATCGAAGATCACGCTGCCCGGCTTCATGCTCGCGACCTGCGCGTCGCTGACCAGACGCGGCGCCGCGCGCCCGGGGATCAGCGCCGTGGTGATGACGATATCCTGCTTGGCGATGTGCGCCGAGACCAGCTCGGCCTGGGCCTGCTGGTATTCGGGCGACATCTCGGTGGCATAGCCGCCGCTACCCTCGCCCTCGATCCCCGCGACGCTTTCGACGAAGACCGGCTTGGCGCCGAGCGAGAGGATCTGCTCCTTGGTAGCCGAGCGTACGTCGGTGGCCGAGACCTGCGCCCCCAGCCGCCGCGCCGTGGCGATCGCCTGGAGGCCGGCAACGCCGACGCCCATGACGAAGACGCGCGCGGCGCTGACCGTGCCCGCGGCGGTCATCATCAGCGGAAAGGCGCGGCCATAGAGATTGGCCGCCTCGATCACCGCCTTGTAGCCCGACAGGTTCGATTGCGAGGACAGCACGTCCATCGACTGCGCGCGGGTGATGCGCGGCATGAATTCCATCGCCAGCGCCTCGAACCCGGCCGCGGCATAGGCATCAACCCGCTCGCGGCGCGCGAAGGGATCGAGCATGGCGACGATCCAGGCGCCGTCGGCCGCACCGGCCAGCAACGCGGGGTCGGGCGCCTGCACGCCCAGCACGATCTGCGCGCCGCGCACGACTTCGGGCAGCGGCGCCACTTCGGCACCGGCCGCCCGAAAATCTTCGTCCGATATGGATGCGCCCAGCCCGGCCCCGGTCTCGACCGCGACCTTGGCGCCAAGCGCGATGTATTTGCGAACCGTTTCCGGTGTCGCAGCGATCCGTGACTCTCCGTTTTCCCGTTCGGCGGGAACGGCGAGCCGCAAGGTCACTTGTGCGAAGCGATCAGACCAACGACGAAGATCACGATTAGGGCAACGACGATCGAACCCCACTTGGCCATATTGATGAAGCCCGCGTAGGTTTCATTCGCCGCCTTCATGTCGTTGCCCGATGCCATGCGCTTAGATCCTTGAATGGGGAAAAACTTTGTTCGCCCCGCCTCTATCGTCCATCCGGTCGTCGCTCAAGTCCCGTCAGTTCTAGTCGGCCAGCTTTACCATCGACGGCACCGGCGCGCAGGAAGCCGAAAGCTTAGCCTTAATCCCGTCTTTACCCGATCGCGCTATCCACGTTGGCTCACAGGGGACGGATAAGCGCAGCACCATGGCTGAACTCGAGCAGCGCCTGCTCATGCTGATTGACGATGAACCGGCCCAATGCCGGTTGATCTCGGCGCTCGCCGCACGCGAGGGCTGGCGCACGATCATCGCCCGCGATTCGGAAACCGCGATCGCCACGCTCGGCACGCGCCAGGGCATGCAGCTCGCGGCGATCATCCTCGATCAGTGGGTACCCGGCGACGACGCCTGCGGCCTCATCGCCGAACTCAAGTCGCGCCGCCCGCAACTGCCGATCCTGATGTTGACGACCAGCGCCTCGCCGCTGCTCGCGGTCGAGGCGATGCGCGCCGGCGCCACCGACTATCTGATCAAACCCGTCGCCCCCGAACGCCTGATGGAAGCGCTGCGCAGCGCCACCACGCGCGAGGCGCCGCGCGACGAGCTCGCCCCGCTGACCGAGAAAATGCCCTCGAACCCGGATTTCGAGGCGATGATCGGCGCCGCACCGACCTTCCGCGCGGCGCTCGCCGTCGCGGCCAAGGCCGCGCGCAGCCATTCACCCGTGCTGATCGAAGGCGAGAGCGGCACCGGCAAGGAAATGCTGATCCGCGCGATGCACGCGGCCAGCCCGCGCGCGAAGACGCCGCTGCGCATCATCAATGTCGGCACGACCCCGGTCAATTCGATCGAATCGGTGCTGTTCGGCCACGAGAAAGGCGCCTTCGCCGGCGCTTTCGACCGCCAGATCGGCGCGATCCAGCAGTGCGACGGCGCCACCCTGGCGATCGACGAGATCGACCGGCTGCCGCTGGCCATGCAGGAACGTCTGGTCGAATCGCTGACCCGCGGCGACGTGCGCCCGATCGGCGCGCCCTACAGCTTCAAGGTCGACGTCCGCCTGATCGCGGCGAGCAACCTGCCGCTCAAGGACATGGTCAGTGGCGGGCACTTCCTGCCCGAACTGCTCCAGGCGATCTCGGGCGTCTCGGTCTCCTTGCCGCCGCTGCGCCAGCGCCCGGGCGACATGGCCGCGCTCTGCCGCCATTTCCTCGCGCGTATCGGCGAACAGCCGGGGCTGCGCCAGCTCGGCATCACCGACGGCGCGCTGGCGCTGCTCGCGGCCTACGACTGGCCAGGCAACGTCCGCCAGCTCCAGGCCGTGCTGTTCCGCGCCGCGGTATTCTGCGACGGCGACGCGCTGACGTCCGAGGATTTCCCGCAGCTCTCGAACATGCTCGGCTCGGGCCAACCGATCAGCTCCTCGGCTTCGGTGCCCGAAAGCTCGGGCGTCATGCTCTACACGGCCGACGGCAACCTGCGCCCGCTCGAAGAGATCGAGGCCGACGTGATCCGCCTCGCCATCGGCCTCTACCGCGGCCGCATGACCGAGGTCGCGCGCCGGCTCGGCATCGGCCGCTCGACGCTCTACCGCAAGCTTTCCGAACTCGGCATCGACAACGCCGCCTGAGCGGCATTTCTCGAATTGATGTCACGCGAAGCCGCGAAGCGGTTCGTCTGGCGTGCTCATCCCTTTCCGTCACCCCCGCGAAAGCGGGGGCCCATCTCCAGGTCTGTCCGCCAAGACGAGGGTCGCGATGATCGCGGCCGTCGGAGATGGCTCCCCGCCTTCGCGGGGATGACGAAGAATTGGGCGAAAAGGCGAAGGGTGAGGCGAGTGGTTGCAAACTCTTCGTGGCGTCGCGGCTTCGCGTGAAACCGATAGCATCAACCTCCTCTCCGACACGCATTGACTAACCTTCGCCCCCCTCCGAACATCGTCAAAACGGCGATGGAGAGAGAGCGTGACGGAAGGTGAGCGCGCTGGCGCGATCGAGGACATCAAGCAGCTCAAGGCCAAGTACTGGCGCGGGGTCGACACGGGCGACGGCGCGCTGGTGCGCTCGATCCTCGCCGAGGACTGCGTGCTCGACTATAAGGGCTGCTGCACCGATCCGGTGACCGGCGTGGATCACATGCCGCAGATGAACCTGGTCATGCGCGGCCGCGATTCGTGGCAGACCGACAATCTCGATCCGGGCGAAGGCCCGCGCCTGGTCACGGTCCACCAGGGGCACCAGAGCGAGATCGAGATCACCGGCGAGACCACCGCCAGCGGCATCTGGGTCTTCAGCGACAGGTTCTTCATGCCCCCGGGCGCACCTTTCGCGCGGCTGGTAGGTTATGGTCATTACCACGATACCTACGAGAAGGTGGGCGGCCGCTGGCTGCTCAAGACCACGCGGATCACGCGGCTGAGAGTCGAAGTCGCCTGATCCGAAAAGGAGAATCGAGATGGCCTACAGCGGATCCTGCCACTGCGGTGCGGTGGCCTTCACCGTCGCGGGCGATGCGCCCCGGCAGGCGACGTCGTGCAATTGCTCGCATTGCCGCCGCAAGGGCTTCCTGCTGACCTTCGTGCCGGCCGAGCAGTTCACGCTCGACCAGGGCGAGGAGGCGCTCGAGACCTACCTGTTCAACAAGCACAAGATCGTCCATCGCTTCTGCCCCACCTGCGGAACCGAGCCTTTCGCCGAGGGCGAGCAGAACGGCGCCGCGATCCGCGCGGTCAACCTGCGCTGTGTTCCTGCGGTCGATATCGACGCGCTCGAACTGCAGAAGGTCGACGGGGCGAGCTTCTGACCATGAGCGACTTCGCCGGCCGCACCGCACTGATCACCGGCGCCGCCTCGGGTATCGGCGCCGAAATCGCGCGCTGGCTCGACGCGCGCGGGATCGGCTCACTCGTGCTCGTCGACATCGACGCCGCAGGGCTCGCCGCGCTCGAGCTAGGCTGCCAGGTCGTGCGCCATGCCGGCGACGTCAGCGATCCGGCGCTGTGGGAGACTATCGAGGCCGGGCTCGATCGGCTCGATCACGCGGTAATCAACGCCGGCGTGGCCAATGGCGCGCCGCTCGCCGAATTCGACTGGACCGAATGGCGCCGGATCATGTCGATCAATCTCGACGGCGCCTTCCTCGGCCTGCGCACGGCGCTGCGCGCGATGAAGGCTTCGCAGGGCAAGAGCCTCGTGCTGACCAGTTCGGTCGTCGGCGTGAAGGCCACGGCGAACACCGGCGCCTATGGCGCGAGCAAGGCCGCGGTCTGCCAGCTCGCCAAGATCGCCGCCGCCGAAGACCTCGCCGACGGCATCCGCGTCAACGCCATCGCGCCGGGCCGGGTCGACACGCCGATCTGGACCAAGACCGACCATTTCCGCCAGCTCGAGGCCGAACTCGGCCGCGAGGCGGCTTTGCGCACCCTCGGCAAGCAGACCGGCGGCGACCACGCCTTCACCACCGCGGCCGAAATCGCCGGGCAGATCGGCTTCCTGCTATCCGACGCCGCGGCCAACGTGACCGGACAGGTGCTGGTAAGCGACGGCGGCTACAGCCTCTAGAGCGGCGGCAACTGGCCGAAGTCGGTGAGCGCGGCGTCGCGCAGGCCGCGCCAGACGCGCACCGCCTGGACCGTCTCGGCGACGTCGTGGACGCGCAGCAGCTGGATGCCCGCGTCGAGGCCTTTCAAGGCCAGGGTCAGCGAACCGCCGAGCCGCTGGTGCGCGGGCGCCTCGTTGGCGAGCGCGCCGATCATCCGCTTGCGGCTGACGCCGAGCATCAGCGGCTGGCCGAGCGCATGGAACAGCGGCAGCGCGTTCATCAGCGCGAGATTGTCCTGGATCGACTTGCCGAAGCCGATGCCCGGATCGAGCACGATCTTCTCGCGCGCGACACCCGCAGCCAAGGCGGCATCGCGCCGCGCAACGAGCCAGTCGAACACGTCGAGCACGACGTCGCGGTAGCTGCCGCCCGCATGCAGGTCCTCGCCTTCACCCGGCGCGTGCATCAGGATCACCGGCGCGCCGGAAGCCGCAGCGAACTCGAGACTGCGCGGATCGTGGCGCAGCGCCGAGACGTCGTTGATGACATGGGCGCCCGCGGCGAGCGCGGCTTCCATCACCGCCACCCGGCGCGTGTCGACGCTGATCGCCGCGCCCGAGGCCGCGAGGCGCTCGACTGCCGGAACCACGCGCTTGACCTCGTCGCCTTCCCAGACCGCCGCGGCACCGGGCCGCGTGGACTCGCCGCCGACGTCGATCATCGCCGCGCCGTCCTCGAGCATAGCCGCGGCATGGGCATTGGCCACGTCGGGATCGTCGAGAAACTGGCCGCCGTCGGAAAAGCTGTCGGGCGTGACATTGAGGATGCCGATGACCTGCGGCTGGTCGAGCCGGATCGTCCGCGCGCCGCACTGCAGTGGCGCGTGCGCCTGGCGCAGGGCCGCGACCTGCGGCTGGACTTCGTCGGGCAAGTCCTTGAGATCGGCCGCCGACAAGCGCCGGCGTGAGACGATCTTGCCGTCCTGCCGCTCGATCAGCGCGAAGCGGCTGGCATAGGCGAGACCGCCGGCCAGGCGCAGCGCCTCGCCCTCCTCGCTCTGCGGACTTTCGGCGAGCGCGATCGGGCGCAGGTAGAACTGGTGCATGACCGGATCGGTCTACAGGCGATCAGGGTTCCGTGGCCAGCAGATAGAGCTGCCGCACCGCGTCGATCGGCTTGATCTCGCCCTGGTGCTCGAGATGCCAAAACGACCAGCCGTTGCACGAGGGCGCGCCCTGGAGCTTGGCGCCCAGGCCGTGGATCGAACCGCTTTCGCCCTTCGTGTCGGCGAGCGAGCCGTCGGCGCGGACGGTGGCCTTCATCCGGCCCTTCTTGTCGGTGACGATGGTGCCCGGCGCGATCCAGCCGGTCTCGACCAGGGTGCCGAAGGCCACCTTGGGTGCGGCCTTGGGGCTCTGCATCGTGGTCAGCGCGGACTCGTCGAGCGGCAGCGCCATCTCGATGCGTTCGAGCGCGACTTCGCGGTAGACGCTCTCGCGCTCGCAGCCGATCCATTCGCGGCCGAGGCGCTTGGCGACGGCACCGGTCGTGCCCGTGCCGAAGAACGGGTCGAGCACGATGTCGCCCTTGTTGGTCGTCGCCAGCATCACGCGGTAGAGCAGCGCCTCGGGCTTCTGCGTCGGGTGCGCCTTGGCGCCGCCGCGCTTGAGCCGTTCCTGGCCGTTGCAGATCGGCAGGACCCAGTCCGAGCGCATCTGCAGCTCGTCGTTGAGCGTCTTCATCGCGCGGTAGTTGAAGGTGTACTTGGCCTTCTCGCCCATGCCCGCCCAGATCAGCGTCTCGTGGGCATTGGTGAAGCGCGTGCCCTTGAAATTGGGCATCGGGTTGGCCTTGCGCCAGACGATGTCGTTGAGGATCCAGAAGCCCAGGTCCTGCAGGATCGCGCCAACGCGGAAGATGTTGTGGTACGAGCCGATCACCCAGAGCGAGCCGTTGGGCTTGAGGACGCGGCGCGCCTCGGCCAGCCATTCGCGGGTGAACTTGTCGTAGGCGGCGAAGCTGTCGAACTTGTCCCAGTCGTTGGTGACCGCGTCGACGTGGCTGCCGTCGGGGCGATTGAGATCGCCGCCGAGCTGGAGGTTGTACGGCGGATCGGCGAAGACCATGTCGACCGACGCCGAGGGCAGGCTGCGCATCGCCTCGATGCAATCGCCGTCGAGGATCCGCCCCAGCGGCAGGTCCTTCGCCACCACGCGCTCGTCACGCGCCTGACGAAGCGGGCGCGCACGCACCCGCGTTTTTTCCACAACCTGAACCATACCGCCCGCTGAAGCCCCCTTGAATTGCTGCCTAGGGTGAGTCCTCGCGGAGTCCGCGTCAAGACGCGACTCCGCGGGAATCCTGGCACACGATGGTTAACGGGGCATCAACGACGACGAGAACGGAATGAGTCCGGCACAGGATATTGAGTCCGGCCAACGACTTGCGACTCGATATCTTGTGGTGTGGCTTTGTGGACTCTAGGCCCGAAAAAAATCTTCAGGCCGGCGCCAGACCGGGGTCGATTCCGGTCATCGCGACCGACACGTCCCACAGCCGGCGGGCGAGTTCGGGATCCTGCGCAGCCGCCGTCCGCCTGGCCGGACCCGAAGTCCCGCGCATTTCCCTGAACCCCTGCGGACCGTAATATTCGCCGCCCTGCACGCCCGGCGCGGTCGCCGCTTCGAGCGCGGGCCAGGCGCCCTGCTCGGCCGTGTTGAGGAACAGGCCGACCAGCGGCATGAACACTTGGAACGGCCCGGCATGCCGCATCAGCTCGGTCGCGGCGACGCCCGGATGGCAACCGACCGCGGTCACCGGCGAACCCGCCGCGCGCAGCCGCCGGTCGAGCTCGGCGAAGTGCAGCATGTTGGCGAGCTTGCTGTCGGCATAGCGCGCGGTGCGGTTGTAGCCCTTCTCGGCATTGAGATCGTCCCACTGCAGGTTGCCGCGGTTGTGCGCGAGGCTGGCGGTGACGACCACGCGCGAACCCGACGTCTCGGCCAGCTTGGGCAGCAGCAGCGCGGTCAGCGCGAAAGTGCCGAGGTGATTGACCCCGAACTGCAGCTCGAAGCCCTGCTTCGTCCGCGTCAGCGGCGGGAACATGACGCCGGCATTGTTGAGCAGCACGTCGAGCCGCGGCTCCTGCGCTGCGAGCTCGGCGGCGCGGCGCACCGAAGCGAGATCGGCCTGGTCCAGCGGCAGGAAGGCCAGGTCGGCGCTGGGTGTCTGGACGCGGATCTGCGCCATGGCCGCCTCGGCTCGGGCCTGATCACGGCAGGCGAGCAACACGCGCGCACCTTTGGCGGCGAGCCCCTTGGCGGCTTCGTAGCCGAGCCCTGTGTTGGCGCCAGTTACGATGATCGTCCGGCCAGACTGGTCGGGCACGTCTGCGGCGGTAAAAGGCATTTCTTGATCTCCCCCCTTCGCGCCAGCGTCCTTCGACAAGCTCAGGACGAGCGGGCCTGGGGAATGGCGATCAACACAAACACCCGCTCAGGCTGAGCTTGTCGAAGCCCAAGCGCAAGCCCGCGTCACACCTGCATCTCCAATTGCGCGACCGGCGCAAAAGACCGCCGGTGGTGCGGCGTGGCCCCGTGCAGCCGCAGCGCCGCCATGTGCTCGGGCGTGCCATAGCCGGCGTTGCGCTCCCAGCCGTAATGCGGGTGCTGCGCCGCGAGATCGCGCATCAGCCGATCGCGATGTTCCTTGGCGATGATCGAGGCGGCCGAGATGCAGGGTTCTAGCGCATCGCCGCCGACGATCGGCCGCGCCGGCCAGCGCCAGCCGGCGTTGCGCCCCGCCGGGGTCAGGTTGCCGTCGACCAGGACCTCGGCCGGATCCTCGCCGATCGCGCTGCACAGCGCCTCGACTGCCAGGGTCATCGCCGCCATCGTCGCGCCGAAGATGTTGAGCCTGTCGATGTCCGCGACTTCGACCACGCCGACGGCCCAATGGCAGCGGCGCTTGATCGCCGCTTCGAGCTCGGCCCGGCGCGCGGCACTCAGCTTCTTGGAATCGTCGAGCCCGCTCGGCCGCGGCTTGCACAGCAGCACGGCGCCGGCGACCACCGGCCCGGCCAAAGGCCCGCGCCCGGCCTCGTCGACACCGATCACGAGACCAGTGGCACCCAGGCGAAGTCTGTGCGTTACTGCGGACATGCGAATCTCGACATGGATGACCCCGCTATCCCTCGCCGCGCTCGGCCTCGCAAGCTGCGGCTCGGCGTCGACAGGGGATAAGGCCGCTGCCGCCGAAGCGAAGTCCTCGGGCGATCCGGGCTTCACCGTCACCCAGGTTGCGCAGTTCGAAGAACCCTGGGCCATGGCCTTCCTGCCCGGCACGCCCTTCGCGCTGATCACCGAGCGCAAGGGCAAGCTCATGCTCTGGCAGGAGGGCGGCGAAGTGCGCGAGGTCGATGGCGTACCGCAGGTGGCCTATGGCGGTCAGGGCGGGCTCGGCGACGTCGTGCTGGCGCCCGATTTCGCGACCTCGGGCACGGTCTACCTGACCTGGGCCGAAGAGGGCCAGAACGACACGCGCGGCGCCGTGCTCGGCCGGGCCAGGCTCGTCACCGAAGGCGCGCCCAGGCTCGAAGGGCTGCAGGTGATCTGGCGCCAGGACCCCAAGGTCACCGGCCAGGGCCACTATTCGCACCGCGTCGCCTTCTCGCCCGACGGCCAGTACCTGTTCCTGTCCTCGGGCGAGCGGCAGAAGTTCACCCCGGCGCAGGACCTCGGCACCAATCTCGGCAAGGTCCTGCGGCTGACGCTCGATGGCAAGCCCGCGCCGGGCAATCCATTTGCCGCAAAAGGCGGCGTGACCGCGCAGATCTGGTCCTACGGCCATCGCAACGTGCTCGGCCTCAAGTTCGACGCGGGCGGACGGCTCTGGGATCTCGAGCACGGCCCCAAGGGCGGCGACGAGCTCAACCTCGTCGAGCCCGGCAAGAACTATGGCTGGCCGCTGGTCTCCGACGGCGATCATTATGACGGCAAGCCGATCCCGCGCAACGCCACGCGCCCCGATCTCGCGCAGCCGGCGATCAGCTGGAATCCGGTGATCGCGCCCGGCGATTTCATCTTCTATCGCGGCAGCGAGTTCCCGGCCTGGCGCGGCCAGGCGGTGATCGCGGCGATGCAGCCCGCGGCGATCGTGCGCGTGGCGATGGAGGGTACCAAGGCCCGCGAAGTCGCGCGCTATCCGATGTCGCATCGCATCCGCGAGATCGAGGAACGCGAGGACGGTTCGGTCTGGCTGCTCGAGGACGGCAAGGAAGACGGCGCCGGGCACCTTCTGCGACTAACACCCGTCAAAAGGTAAATCGGGTCGACAACCTTGGCACGCACCCCTATCCGCGCGCGGCCATGGCCAACATCATTCCCCTTGCCGACGTCGACCCCGCGCTGATCGAGGCGCTGCTCGACCGCGCCTTCGAGCCCGACCGCCACAAGCGCACGGCCTACAAGGTGCGCGAGGGCACCGAGTGGCTGCCCGGCCTGTCCTTCGCCGCGCTCGACGAGCACGACATGCTCGCGGGCACGATCCAGTGCTGGCCGGTGGCGCTGACCGACGCTGCGGGACGCAAGCACCCGCTGGTCATGGTCGGGCCCGTCGCCGTGCTGCCCGAACAGCAGGGCCGCGGCTTCGGCAAGGCGCTGATGACCGCGAGCCTCGCCGCGCTCGACCCGCGCGCGCCGCTGCCGCAGGTAATGATCGGCGATCCCGACTATTACGGCCGTTTCTGGGGCTTCACCAACGAAGCCACCGGCGGCTGGGACCTGCCCGGCCCGTTCGAACGGCACCGCCTGCTGGTGCGCTGCGACAATCCGGCGGTCCTGCCGGCCGAGGGCACGCTGGGGCCTTGGAAAGGCTAGGATCCTCCCCCGCCGGGGGAGGTGGCAGCCCGCAGGGCTGACGGAGGGGGCGCGGTCGGCCGCGAACCTCTCGTCTCGTCTCGTCTCGCCGCGCCCCCTCCACCACTCGCTGCGCGAGCGGTCCCCCTCCCCCGATGGGGAGGGATCGAGGTAGGCCTTGGCGCGGCTGACCTGATCTGGCAGGGCGGACCGATGCCTTACGAGCCGCCTCCAGAGCTTGCCGGTCTCTCGCTCGCCGAAGTCGCCGAGCTGGTCGCGAGCCGCAAGCTGCCCCCGGTCGACCAGTGGCAGCCCGAGCGCAGCGGCGACAGCGAGATGCGCATTGCCGCCGACGGCCGCTGGTATCACCAGGGCGGCGAGATCACGCGCGCGGCCATGGTCCGCGCCTTCGCCTCACTTCTGTTTCGCGATGCCGATGGCCAGCACTGGCTGGTGACGCCGCAGGAGAAGCTGACGATCGAGGTCGAGGACGCGGCCTTTGTCGCGATCGACGTCAAGAGGGCCGAAGAGAATGGGCATGATGCCCTCGCCTTCCGGCTCAACACCGACGATCTCGTCATCGCCGGCCCCGATCATCCGATCCGCGCCGCCGGCGATCCCGATACGCCCGCGCTCTATCTCGGCGTGCGCCACGGTGCCGAGGCACGGCTCAACCGCAGCACCTATGCGCAACTGGCCGAGATCGCGCTCGCCGGTGATGACCTCAGCGTCACCAGCCAGGGCGCGACCTTTTCGCTGACGCCGGCATGAGCGAACTGTTCGACCGGCTCAGCCGGCTCTACACGATCGGTCACGCGGGCGAGCCGCCCGAGCTGTGGACCGATCAGCGGCTCGACGGCATGAGCGAATTCCGTCCCGCCGCCGTGCTCGCCGCCTTCACCGATCGCGCCGATCCGGGGATTCTGCTGCTGCACCGCCCGTCGAACATGCGCTCGCATCCCGGCCAGATCGCCTTTCCCGGCGGCTCGATCGATCCCGGCGAGACCGCGATCGAGGCGGCCTTGCGCGAGACCTGGGAAGAGCTGGGCATAGGCCAGCACAAGGTGCGCGTGATCGGCGAGAGCGACGTCTACGAGACCCATTCGGGCTTCGCGATCACCCCGGTGCTCGGCGTCGTCCCCGCCGATGTCGAGATCGTGCCGAATCCGACCGAAGTCGCGCAATGGTTCGAGGCACCGGCCGATTTCGTGCTAGACCCCGCCAACCACAAGCAACAATGGGTCGAATGGGAGGGATCGATGCGTCCCTATTACGAGATCGACTGGCAGGGACATCAGATCTGGGGGATCACCGCGGCGATCCTGGTCAACCTCTCGCGCCGGCTGCGCTGGCATGGCTGAACTGCCCGAGGCCGAATGGACCCGCCGCACCGATCTCGCCGCACTGATCGCCGCGCTCGGAACCGACGACAATGGCCAAGGCAATGCCCGCTACGTCGGCGGCGCGGTACGCGACACCCTGCTCGGCATTCCGGTCAAGGACGTCGACCTGGCCACACCCCTGCTGCCCGAAGCGGTGATCGAGCGCCTGACCGCGGCCGGCATCCGCAGCGTACCCACGGGGATCGAGCACGGCACGGTCACCGCGGTCCTGCCCGAAGGCCCGGTCGAGATCACCACCCTGCGTCATGACGTCAGCACCGACGGCCGCCGCGCCACCGTCGCCTTCGCCACCGACTGGCGCGAGGACGCGGCGCGGCGCGACTTCACGATCAACGCGCTCTACGCCGATCCCGCGACGCGCAAGGTGTTCGACTGGTTCGGCGGCCTGTCCGACCTCGGCTATCGCCGCGTGCGCTTCATCGGCGATGCCCGCCAGCGCATCCGCGAGGATCATTTGCGGATCCTGCGCTACTTCCGCTTCCAGGCGAGGTTTGGCTCGCAACCGGCTGATCATGAATCGGAAAGCGCCTGCGCCGAACTGGCCGCGACGCTCAAGGGCCTGTCGCGCGAGCGGATCGGCATGGAGTTCCTCAACCTGCTGAGCCTGCCCGATCCCGCGCCGACCGTCATGCGGATGCAGGAACTCGGCGTGCTCGACGTGATCCTGCCGCACGCCGACGCCGCGGCGCTGGCGCGGCTCGTCGCCGAAGAGCAGCGCCAAGGCGCCGCCCCCGACGCGATCCGCCATCTCGCCGCGCTGCTGCCACCCGACCCGTCGCTCGCCGAGCAGGTCGCCGCGCGCTTCCGCCTGTCGGGTGCCCAGAAGAAGCGGCTGGTCCACGCTGCCGAGCGGGTCAGCGGCCCGAAGAACGCGCACGCCCTCGCCTACCACGTCGGGCGCGAGGAGACCGAGGACTGGCTGCTGCTCGACGGTGGCGACATCGCCCCGCTCAAGGACTGGGAAATCCCCGTGTTCCCGCTCAAGGGCGGCGCCGTCGTGGCACGCGGGGTCACCGCCGGGCCCGAGGTCGCACGCGTGCTGCTGATGGTCGAGGCGCACTGGGTCGCCGAGGGGTTCCCCGATGCCGCGCGGGTCCAGGAACTGCTCGACGAGGCCCTGGGCGAATGAGCCGCTCAGCCGCGCGCAAGCTTGCTCGTGCTAGCGTGCCCGCGTGAACCTTCAAGAAACCTTCGATTTCCTCCGCGAACAGCCGCTGCTGGCGCTTGCCGTCGCGGCGATCTTCGCGGTCACGCTCGGCGGCATGATCAAGCGCGCGACGCCGCGGCTGGGCGGGCTGATCCAGGGGCTCGGCAACCTCTCGCTCGTCGCCGCGCTGCTGCTGACGATCGTCCAGGTCGCGCGGCTGACCACCGGCAACGACCTCGCCCTGCCGCAGATCGGCCTGCCCGAACAAAGGGTTACCGGCGGCGAGACGCGGATCGCGATGAGCAACGACGGCCATTTCTGGCTCCAGGCGCAGGTCAACGGCCGCCCCTATCGCTTCCTCGTCGATACCGGCGCAACCCTGACCGCGCTGTCCGAAAGCACCGCGACCGAAGCGCAGGTGCCGATCCAGCCGCTGCGCCAGTCGGTGATGATGAAGACCGCCAACGGCACGATCCGCGCCGAACTCGCGCGCATCGACGAAATGCGCTTCGGCAATGTCGTCGCGCGCGATCTCGACGCGGTGATCGCGCCGGGTCTCGGCGAGACCAACGTCCTGGGCATGAACCTGCTGTCGCGGCTCGCAAGCTGGAGGGTCGAGGGGCGGACCTTGGTGCTCGTACCCAACCACCCACAGGTGGAAGCGGACGCGAGCTAAAATCCGTAAAAATCCAGCGCGACCTAACCGCTGCCGTCGCCCCTGCGAAGGCAGGGGCCCATCTAACGGTGCGCATCGGCGCCTCTCGTTTCAGGCCGCGAGCTTATCTAGGCCCCTGCCTCCGCAGGGGCGACGGTAGATAGCCGAGAAAATCCTCAGCTATTCGATCCTAGAACTTGTTATCCCTAGGAAAACCCGTCGGCGGCAGGCGGCCAGCGGCGCCGCGGGCGACCTTCCACATGCGCATGTCAGGCTCGGTGCGCGTGCGGCCGGTCTCGCCGCCCATCTTCCAGCTTAGCCCGTCCTCGAGCTTGAGCGTGATCGCGTCGGCCATCCCGCCGTCACGGTAGCGCTGCAAGGTGACGCCCTGCCCCTTGGCCAGGATCGGCAGTTCCTCGAGGCTGAAGATCACCAGCTTGCGGTTGTCGCCGACCACGGCGACGTGATCGTGCTCGGCCGGGATCTCGCGCACCAGCGCCAGCTTGACTCCGGGCTTGGTGTTCATGACGCCGCGGCCCTTGCGCGTCTCGGCCAGCAATTCGTCGGCCTCGGCGGCGAAACCGCGCCCGACGTTCGAGGCGAGCAGCAGCTGCGCCTTCGGCTTGTAGGCCACGACCGCGATGATCTGCGCCTCGGCGTCGATGTCGAGCATCGTGCGGATCGGCTCGCCGAAGCCGCGCGCGCCGGGCAGCTTGTCGGCGCCGAGCGTGTAGAACCGCCCGTTGTCGACCGCGATCAGCAGCTTGTCGGTGGTCTGCGCGTGCAGGCTGAAGGCCGGGCCGTCGCCCTCCTTGAACTTGAACTCGCCGTCGAGCGCGACATGGCCGCGCGCGCCGCGCACCCAGCCGCGCTGCGAGAGGATCACCGTCACCGGCTCCTTCTCGATCATCGCATCCATCGAGAACTCGCGCGTCGGCGCCGCCTCGGCGATCGTCGTGCGACGCCGGCCGAGTTCGGTATCCTCGCCATATTCCTTGCGCAAGTTCCTGAGATCGCGCTTCAAACGTGTCCGCTGCTTGGCCGGGCTCTCGAGCAGTTCTTGCAGCTCGGCCTGCTCCTTGAGCAGCTCGGCATGCTCCTGGCGCAGCTCCATTTCCTCGAGCTTGCGCAAGGAGCGCAGGCGCATGTTGAGGATCGCCTCGGCCTGACGGTCGGTCAGATTGAACTCGGCCATCATCACCGGCTTGGGCTCGTCCTCGGTGCGGATGATCTCGATGATCCGGTCGAGGTTGAGGAAGGCGATGATATAGCCTTCGAGCAGTTCGAGCCGCGCCGCGATCTTGTCGAGCCGGTGGCGGCTGCGCCGCAGCAGGATGTCGATCTGGCTGAAGACCCACTCCTTGAGCAGGTCCTTCAAGCCCAGCACGCCCGGCGTGCGATGCGCGTCGAGCACGTTGAGATTGAGGCTGAACCGGGTCTCGAGATCGCTGAGCTTGTAGAGCGATTCCTTCAGCAGATCAGGATCTACGTTGCGGTTCCTCGGAACCAGCACGAGGCGGATCTGCTCATCGCTCTCGTCGCGGACGTCTTCGAGGATCGGCAGCTTCTTGTCGGCGATCAGTTGGGCGATCTGCTCGATGAGCTTGCCCTTCTGGACCATGTAGGGGATCTCGGAGATCACCAGCTGCCACATGCCGTTGCCGAGCCGCTCGATCCCCGCCTCGCGGTCGGCCTCGGCCTTGGCTTCGGCCGCATGGAACCGCCCACGCACGCGGAAGCCGCCCTTGCCCGTCTCGTAGGCATGGCTGATCGCCGCCGGGCTGTCGACGATGACGCCGCCCGTGGCGAAGTCCGGCCCCTGGAACACCTGCATCAGCTGCGCGTGCTCGGCGGCCGGGTTGTCGATCAGCATCAGGGTCGCGTCGATGATCTCGGCGACGTTGTGGCTGGGAACCGAGGTCGCCATGCCCACGGCGATGCCGGTCGAGCCGTTGGCCAGCAGGTTGGGGAACAGGCCCGGGAAGATCTCGGGCTCTTCCTCCTCGCCGTTGTAGGTCGGGTGGAATTCGACCGTGCCCTCGTCGAGCCCGGCCATCAGCTGCATCGCCGTACGCGTCAGCCGCGCTTCGGTGTAGCGGTAGGCGGCGGCGTTATCGCCGTCGATGTTGCCGAAGTTGCCCTGGCCCTCGACCAGCGGATAGCGGAGCGAGAAGTCCTGCGCGAGGCGGACCATCGCGTCGTAGACCGAGGCGTCGCCGTGCGGGTGGTACTTGCCGATGACGTCGCCGACGACGCGCGCCGATTTCTTGAAGGCGTCGGTCGGGTTGAGCTTGAGCCCGCGCATGGCCCAGAGCAGGCGGCGGTGGACCGGCTTCAGCCCGTCGCGCAGATCGGGCAGCGAGCGCGCGGTGATCGTCGACAGGGCATAGACGAGGTAACGCTCGGACAGCGCGCTGTCGAACGGCGCATCGACGATGGCGTCGAACGGATCGGGATCGGTGTCGGTAGGGCTCGCCATGGCCGACCGCCCTAGCAATGCGAGGCCCGGCGCGAAACCGCGGACGAGCCTTTTTCCCGAAGCTTTTTGACGATTCCGGCCCGGTTTGGCATCACCGCCGCCTTTGCTGCGGAGGGGAACCCGTCATGAACCGTCTCATGCTCGCCGTGCTGCCGCTCGGCCTGGTTCTCGCCGGCTGCAGCAAGGGCGAACATGGCGAAGCCGCGCAGGAGGTCAGCGCACCGGCGCGGGATGCCGCGGCGAGCAAGGCGGAGGCCGGCGGCAAGCCCGCGCCCGGCGCTTCGCAAGCCGCGACGATCGCGGTCACCGTGCCGAAGATCGCCTATGTCTACGACTACGGCTACCGCGTCTCGGCCGAGCGCATGCCCGCGCTCCAGCGCAAGCACGCCGATCTCTGCGAGAAGCTGGGGCCCAGCCAGTGCCGCGTGCTCGAACTGCGCCAGTCGGGCGCCGAGGGCGACTATGCCTCGGGCTCGCTCGCGCTCGACGTCGCCGCCCCGCGCGCCCGCGCCTTCGGCGCCGAACTGGCCAAGGCGGCCGGAGCGGCCGGCGGCGAGGAGGTGTCGAGCGGCATCACCGGCGAGGACCTGTCGAAAAAGATCATCGATACCGAGGCGCGCCTGCGCGCGCGCAGCCTGCTGCGCGACCGGCTGATGGAGGTCCTGGCGACGCGCAAGGGAAGCGTCGCCGAACTGGTCGAGGCCGAGCGCGGCGTCGCCCAGGTCAACGAGGAGATCGACGAGGCGCGATCCTGGCTGGCCGAGATGCAGGGCCGCGTCGACTTCAGCCGGGTCAACCTCAGCTACAGCGCCGGCGGGCCCTCGGGCGGCGCCTTCACTGCGCCGATCCGCGATGCCCTGGGCAATGTCGGCGGCGTGCTCGGCTGGACCTTTGCGGCGATCATCATGGCCCTGACCGTGCTGGTGCCGATCGGCACGCTGCTTCTGGTCTTGCGGGCGATCTGGCGGCGACTGCGCCGAACCGCCGCCTCGTTGCAGGAAAGCGAGACGCTGCCCCAATGATCCGGGGCGGCCGGGAACGGCTCGCTCCGCCAGGACTTGATGGAGGGCAGCCAAGGAGCTTTCCGTCATGTCCAAGCGCGTCCTCATCCTCGCCACCGACGGTTTCGAACAGTCGGAGCTGATCGAGCCTCGCAAGCGCCTCGAACAAGCCGGCATCGAAACCGTCGTCGCCAGCCCCAAGCGCGGTCAGATCAAGGGCTGGAACCACGGCGACTGGGGCGAGAGCGTCTCGGTCGATGCCGGTCTCGACGAAGTCTCGGCCGAGGACTTCGACGGCCTGCTTCTGCCCGGCGGACAGATGAACCCCGACGCACTACGGCTCGAGGAGCGTGTGATCGAACTGATCGAAGACTTCGACGAGGCCGACAAGCCGATCGCGGCAATCTGCCACGGCCCCTGGTTGCTGATCGAAGCCGACGTGGTCGACGGCAAGACCGTGACCGGCTGGCCCTCGATCCGCACCGACCTGGAGAACGCTGGCGGCGACGTGGTCGATCAGGAAGTGGCGATCGACGGCAATCTCATCACCAGCCGCAAGCCCGACGACATTCCGGCCTTTTCCAAGGCCCTGGTCGACGCTCTTGCCGACTAGCGGAGCTGCATGTCGCGCGCTTCGCCGGGAATGCGCGCTTCGATGCCGTCCAGTTCGGCCGTCAGCGTGATCTGGCACGAGAGGCGGCTGGTGCGCGTGACGTCGGCGGCGAGGTCGAGCATGTCTTCCTCGTCGGCCGAGGCCGGGCGCAGCTTGTCGAACCATTCGGGGGCGACGACGACGTGGCAGGTAGAGCAGGCCATCTGACCCTCGCAGGTGCCCTCGAGCGGCATGCCGGCGGCCTGCGCGACCTCGAGCAGGCGCGTGCCCTCGGCGGCCTCGGCCGCGACGCGCGCGCCTTCTGCGGTGATGAACGTAACTGCGACCACGTCAAACTCCCTGCGCCGCCGCCGCGGCGACGATCCGTGCGCAGGCATCCTCCAGTTCCCCGAGGATGGTATAACGTCCGAATCCGATCCGAATAGAGCCTTTCGCCGCCGAGTCCGTGAGCCCGATCGCACGCAGGACATGGCTCGTCCGACCCGACCCGCTGGCGCAGGCCGAGCCTGCCGAAAAGGCCAGGTCGCGCAGGTCCGACATCAGCCGCGCGACGTCGAGCCCGTCCTTGCGCAGGTTGAGATTGCCGTGCCAGCGCGCCTCGGCGCTGCCGTTCAGCGTCCAGCCGGCGAACAGCGCGCGGGCGCGATCCCAGAGCGGCACGACATGGGCATTGTCCGCCGCCATCCGCGCCGCCGCCAGCTTCGCCGCCGCGCCGAATCCGGCACAGAGCGCCGGGCTCAGGGTACCCGAGCGCAGGCCGCCCTCCTGGCCGCCACCGTGGATCAGCGGCGCGAGCTCGACGCCGTCGCGGATCCACAAGGCGCCGATGCCCTTGGGGCCGTAGAGCTTGTGCGCCGACAGCGCGATCAGGTCTGCTCCCTCGGGCGCCGCGAGCTTGCCCGCGCCCTGGACCGCATCGCAGAGGAACAGCGCGCCGGCGGCGTGCGCGGCCTCGGCCAGCGCGGCGACGGGCTGGATCGTGCCGATCTCGTTGTTGACCTGCATGACCGCAACGAGATCGGTACCCGCCGGGATCGCGGCATTGGCCGCGACCAGGCCCGAACTGCCGACCTCCAGCGTGTGGACTTCGGCGCCGCTGGCGCGGGCCGTGTCGATCACGGCAGCGTGCTCGATCGTCGAGACCGAGATCTTGCGCGGTTTGCGGCCGAGGATCGCGAGGTTCAGCGCCTCGGTGGCGCTGCCGGTGAAGACCACGCGACCGCCCGGCGGCAGCAGCGCCGCGACCTGATCGCGCGCCAGCTCGACCGCGGCGGCGGCGGCGCGGCCGGGGCGGTGCGGGCTGTGCGGGTTGGCGAAGCCAAGCGCTTCGGGGCCTGCCAGCCAGGGCAGCATCGCCTCGCGGGCTTCGGAGGCGAGCGGCGTGGTCGCCTGGTAATCGAGGTAGGTCATGCCCCCGTACGATCCTTTCCGGCAATCTCGCGCCAGGCATCGAGGAAGCGGGCGATGTCAGCCTCGGTCGTTTCACGCCCGATACTTACGCGAATCACTTCGGACGCAGCCTTATCCTCCAGCCCCATCGCGCCGAGTACGTGGCTGGTACGCAGCGAGCCCGACGAACAGGCGCTGCCCGCCGAGACCGCCAGGCCCATCGCGTCGAAGCGGATCAGTTGCGCCGCGGCCGAGATTCCCGGCATGCGATAGGCGCCGATCGTCGGCAAACGGGGCGTTTCAGCGGCGATCACGGCGCCGCCGGACGCACAGATTGACAGCTCCAGTTGCTGCCGCATTGCGGCCGCGTTCGCGAGCCAGCCGCCCCCCTGCTCGAGCGCGGCGACCATCGCCAGGGCGCCGGGCAGGTTCTCGGTACCGGCGCGATAGCCGCGCTCCTGTCCGCCAGTCGGTTCGAGCAGCGCCCAGTCGCGCACCAGCAACGCGCCCATGCCGATCGGCCCGCCGAACTTGTGCGCCGAAAGCGCGATCAGATCGGCATCGGGCAGCGCGAGCTTGCCCGCACTCTGCGCGCAGTCGGCGAGCAGCAGCCCGCCCGCCGCGCGCACCGCCGCGACGATCGCGTCCAGAGGCTGGATCACCCCGGTCTCGTTGTTGACCTGCTGGACCGCGACCAGTCCGGTCCCCGCCGCTGCTGCCGCGACCGCAGCGGGATCGACGAGCCCCTGCCCGTCCACCGCCAGCCGCTCGGCATCGCCGGCATGGCGCAGCACCGCCTCGTGCTCGACCGACAAGACCGCGGCGAGCGGCTGGCGGCAGCGCGTCAGCGCCAGGGTCAGCGCCTCGCTCGCGCCCGAGGTGAAGATCACCTCGCCGCGCCAGCCGAGCGCCTCGGCCAGACGCGCGCGCGCATCCTCGAGCGCCGCGCGCGCCGCGCGTCCCTCGCGGTGCGGGCTCGACGGGTTGGCCCATTGCGCGAAGCCCGCGAGCATGGCCTCGCGCGCCGCGGGCAGCAGCGGCGTGGTGGCGGCGTGATCGAGATAGAGGCGGTCGGCGGTCATGACCTGAGTATCGTTGGCCCGAATATCATGGGGTTAAGCATCTTGCGGCAAAATGTTGTTTTCGTGGTGGCGGTTTCTATATAGCGCATCAATTCCCGTTAGAATCTTACGGACCGATCGCCAGCCGAACCCGGCGGGCGAACGTCGAGATTCTCATTCACCAGGTATACCGACAATGCCAGCAGTCATTTTCCCCGGTCCCGAGGGTCGCCTCGAAGGCCGTTTCCAGCCCGGCCCGCGTCCGCGCGCACCCGTCGCGATGATCCTTCATCCGCACCCGCAGGCGGGCGGCACGATGAACGACCGCATCACCCAGGCGATGTACAAGACCTTCGTCAACCGCGGCTTCGCGACCCTGCGCTTCAACTTCCGCGGCGTCGGCCGCAGCCAGGGCAGCTTCGACAACGGCATCGGCGAACTGTCCGACGCGGCCGCAGCGCTCGACTGGGTGCAGTCGATCCATCCCGAGGCTTCGACCACCTGGATCGCCGGCTATTCGTTCGGCGCGCTGATCGGCATGCAGCTCTTGATGCGCCGCCCCGAGATCCGTGGCTTCATCTCGGTCGCACCGCCGGCCAACATGTACGACTTCAGCTTCTTGGCGCCCTGCCCGGCCTCGGGCATCATCGTCCAGGGCGTGTCGGACACGGTGGTGACGCCGAACGCCGTGCAGAAGCTGGTCGACAAGCTGCGCACGCAGAAGCACATCACGATCCATCACGACGAGATCCCGCGCGCCAACCACTTCTTCGAGAACGAGCTCGACGAGATGATGCGCTCGGTCGACAACTATCTCGACATGCGGCTCTCGCCGGATTGCCCGATCAAGTAAGAACCAAGCTGGCGGCGCGGATCAGTTCTGCGCCGCCGCCGTTCCGGCCAGCGACTGGCCGCCCGAAGTCGGCAGGGTCCAGATCGCGACATTGATCGCCAGGATCGCCGCGAGCACCAGCATCAGCACGATCTGCTTGCGCCCGCCACCGCGGCGCCAGAGGAAGGCCGCGCCGGCGATCAGCGCGACGACGGTCAGCACCAGCAATGACAGCGCAGTAGAAGCCATCAGATGCGATCGGCGCCGCTGTCGTTGACGTCGGAGGTCAGGGTGTCGGCAAGATCGCCGAGCCCACCGCTGCCCTCGGCACCGCTGCCACCCGCACGCGCGGTGATATAGCCGCCGACCAGCATCGCCAGCGCCGGCAAGACACGCGCGCCGAGCTCGGGATCGAGCCCCTCGGCACGCTCGGCCTCGACCAGCACCGCGCGGCGCGCCACTTCGGGGCCCAGAACGCGGTCGAGCAGCAGATTTCCGGGTGTCGTGTCGAGCGGCCCCGGCCCCATGATGTCGGCCGCGAGCTGTCCACCGCCCAGTTCGGCCAGCACGTCGACGAGCGACTGGACACCGGCATCACCCTCGCCCAGCGTGTCGGCAGCCTGACGCAACCCGGCGAGAAGCGCGGGCAACAGAGCGGTCACGGCCGCCGAGACGTCAGCCGGGCTCGCGCCGATCTGGCGCGAAAGCGCATTGATGCCCCCGCTGCGTCGCAGCGTGGTGAGCCAGTCCATGGTGCCCTCCTTGATGAGGCACTTTATATTTGTCGCGACCTTGGCGACCGTCTACGCGTCAGACGGTGCGTTGGATAGTGGACACACTATAATAATTTATTGCTGCCGGATGGCAGCCGGCCGCGCCTGGCACTCGCTTCCTTAACCTTTGCCGAACAGACCCTTCGCCAGATCGGTGACGTCGTTCAACGGATTGCCGTCGCCATCACGATCGAGCATCGCGAACAGACCCGAGGCCTGCGGATGATCCTTGAGCGTGCGCGCGAATTCGCCGAGCGAGCCCTCGCCGCCGATCTGCTCGACGATCTGCCCGAGCACGCCGCTGTCCAGCCCGGTCTTGGCGGCCGCGCCGGCGATGGTATCCCCCGGTTCGGCGTGAGATTGCCCGAGCGCGGCAATCGCCTTCTCGGCCAGAGCCGGCTGAATCCCGAGCTTTTCCGCCATATTGGCAACGTCGACGTGCTGACCGAACTGACCGAAGATGCTGTTGAGGATGCTCATGGGCTTCGACTCCGCATTGGGGACGAGGAGCATGCGCCGATCCCCGACGGAAGCAAGCAATACTGAGACAGGGGACGCGGCGCCAAAGCCCCACGTTGTCAGCAGCGATGCGAAGGGCTAACCCGCAAGGCCGAGCCGCTTTCGAGGATCCGCACACCAGTGACCACGGCCGAGCCGCCAGCCCCCTCCTCCACCGGCGAACCCGTCGACGTCGCACCGACCGTGCCGCAGCAATGCATCGCGCTGGTCGACGACGACCGCAACATCCTGACCACGCTGTCGATCTTCCTCCAGGCCGAGGGCTTCGCCACGCGCGTCTATGCCGATGGCGAGACTGCGCTGAAGGCCCTGCTCGAGAACCCGCCCGATCTGGCCATCTTCGACATCAAGATGCCGCGGATGGACGGGCTCGAACTGTTGCAGCGGCTGCGCGACCGTTCCTCGTTGCCGGTGATCTTCCTGACTTCGAAGGACGAGGAACCCGACGAGGCGCTGGGTCTCGCGCTCGGCGCCGACGACTACATCACCAAGCCGTTCAGCCAGCGCCTGCTCGTCGCGCGTATCCGCGCGATCCTGCGCCGCACCGAACTGGTCCGCGCCGAGCCCGACGAGCCCGTGCCCGAGGGCCTGCCCGAGCCGATCCAGCGCGGCCGGCTGACGATCGACCCCGCGCGCCACAGCGTCACCTGGGACGACAAGGCCGTGTCGCTGACCGTCACCGAATTCCTCATCCTCGAATCGCTGGCGATGCGGCCTGGTGTGGTGAAGAGCCGCAACCAGTTGATGGACGCCGCCTACAGCGACGACGTCTTCGTCGACGACCGCACGATCGACAGCCACATCAAGCGCCTGCGCCGCAAGTTCCGCGGGGTCGATCCGACCTTCTCGGCGATCGATACGCTCTACGGCGCCGGCTATTCGTTCGCCGATGGCTGACGACACCGATGGCCTGATCCCCGAGCGGCTGTTCTGGACGCGGCGCGTCTCGCTGGCCTCGCGCATCCTCGCGGTCAACGTCGTCGCGCTGGTGCTGCTCGCGGGTTCGGTGTTCTACCTCGACACCTATCGCAACCGCCTGATCGCCGAGCGCTTCGGCCTGGCCCGCGCCGAGGTGCAGATCACCGCCGATGCGCTCGGCCCGCTCAACCGCACCAAGCGCAAGGCGCTGCTAATGCGCGTCGGCGCCGAGCAGAAGCTGCGCATCCGCCTCTACGACCGCAAGGACAAGCTGATCGCCGACAGCTTCGAGCTGGTCGGCCCGGCCTTCACCTTCGTCGATCCCGAGAAGGAGCCGTGGTACATGCACGCCGCGCGCGGGCTCGACCGCAGCCTCGACTTCCTCGTGCGCGCGCCGGAGATCCCGAACTACGAGGAATCGGACAAGGCCGCCGGCTTCCCCGAGATCGCCGAGGCGCGCAGCACCAAGGCCACGGTCATGCGCCAGCGGCGCGCGCCCGATCGCACGCCGGTGATCACCGCGGCGGCACCCGTCGGCGAAAAGGGCGACGTGCTGCTGACCATGCGCAATTCGCCCGACATCACCCAGAACATCCGCGACGCGCGGCAGACCCTGGCGATCATCGTCGGCGCGGCGCTGCTCGTCTCGATCCTGCTCTCGCTGTTCCTCGCGCGCACGATCATCCAGCCGCTGCGCCTGCTGGTGCGCGCGGCGATCCGCGTGCGACTGGGGCGCGACCGCCAGGTCGTGGTCCCGCGCCTGCCCGAACGCCGCGACGAGATCGGCATGCTCGCGCGTTCGATCTCGGACATGAGCGCCGCGCTGAGCCAGCGCATCGACGGCGTGGAGTCCTTCGCCGCCGACGTCGCGCACGAGATCAAGAACCCGCTCGCCTCGTTGCGCAGCGCGCTCGAGACGCTCGAACGCGTCGAGGATGCCGAACTGCGCCGCCAGCTCCTCGGCATCGCCACCCACGACGTCCGGCGGATCGACCGGCTGGTCACCGAGATCGCCGATGCCAGCCGGATCGACGCCGAGCTCAGCCGCACCACCTTCGAGCCGGTCGACATGGTCCAGCTCGTGCTCGCTCTGGTCGAGGCGCGCGACACCCGCGGGGTCAACGGCGAGACGCGGATCGAGGTCACCCACCGCCGCGCCGGCTTCTGCGTCGTGCCCGGCGATCCGGCGCGGCTCGAGCGCGTGCTCGAGAACCTGCTCGACAATGCGGTGTCGTTCTCGCCGCCGGGCGCGATGATCGAGATCAGCATCACCGGAGATGACGAACAGGTCGGCCTCACGGTCTCCGACCACGGCCCCGGCATCCCCGAGAGCGAGCGCGAGAAGGTTTTCGAGCGGTTCCACTCGCTGCGCCCCGCGGACGAGGACTTCGGCAGCCATTCGGGGCTCGGCCTCGCCATCGCCCGCACGATCGTCGAGGCGCATTACGGCACGCTGACCGCCGAGGACCGCTTCGACGGCCAGCCCGGCGCGCGGCTGGTGATCGTCCTACCGGCTTGGGATCAGGGGTGATTGTGGCCGTGACACTCCCCATCGCCGCCCCCGCTCCTCTCCGTTCGCCCAAACCTCCGTCATCCCCGCGAAGGCGGGGATCCATCTCCGGGGCTCTCATCCGGCACGGCCGTTCGATCGGAGAGCGAAGGAGATGGATCCCCGCCTTCGCGGGGATGACGGGTGGGCGGAAGAGCTTGCGTACCCCTCCTTCGTTTCACGAGGTTCGCCCATGACCCCCCACCAGGCCACCTGTGTCGCGATCGACGGGCGCGCCGTGCTGATCGAGGGCGCGCCCGGCACGGGCAAGTCGAGCCTGGCGCTGGCGCTGATCGATCGCGGCGCCGTGCTGGTCGGCGACGACGGCGTGATGCTCGAAGCGCGCAAGGGTCGGCTCGTCGCCATGCCGCATCCCAACACGCGCGGGCTGATCGAGGTGCGCAACCTGGGGCTGTTGCACGAGCCGGTCTGCGACGAGGCGCCGGTCGCGCTGGTGCTCGTGCTCGATCCAGCGGCGCCGCGCTTCGTCGAGCACCCCGAGAGCGTCGAGCACGCCGGCATCGCCCTGCCGATGCTGCGCCTCGCGCCCGAGGGCACGGTGCTACATCTCAAGGCCGAACGGGCACTTACCTATTACGGACTCAGCCTGGGTTAAGTCTCTGCGGGGTAAAAGGCGCGTCTTCGCCCTTCCCTTTCGATGGTGAGAAGCGCACACTTCCGCGATCCATGTCCAGCGACACCGACACCGACCAAGCCGCCCTCGATCAAGGCCCGCAAAGGATCCTGCTGGTCACCGGCCTGCTCGGCGCGGGCAAGACGACGGTGCTGCGCGTGCTCGAGGACCTGCGCTGGGAAGCACTCGACAATTTCCCCGTCCGCCTGCTCGAACGGCTGATCGACACCACCGCATCGTCCGCGGGCCAGGGCTCGCCCGCCGATCCGCGCCCGCCACTGGCGATCGGCTTCGATGCGCGCACGCGCGGCTTCAACCCGCACGACATCATCGAGCGCGTGAAGAAGCTGAGCAAGCGCGCCGATCTCGAAGTCACCACCCTGTTCCTCGACTGCGCGAGCCGCGAGCTCGAGCGGCGCTACAACGAGACCCGGCGCCGCCACCCGCTCGCCGCCGACATGCCCGTCGCCTCGGGCATCCTCGCCGAACGCGAACTGCTCGAACCGCTGCGCCGCTGGGCCGACAGCGTGATCGATACCACCGCTTATTCGACCAACGATCTCCAGCAGGTGATTCGCGAGCGCTTCACGCCGACCGACCAGCCGCTGACCTTGACCGTTTCCAGCTTCGGCTTCTCGCGCGGCATGCCGCCGGTCGCCGACCTCGTCTTCGACATGCGCTTCCTCGACAACCCGCACTGGGTCGACGAGCTGCGCCCGCTGACCGGCCGGGACGCGCCCGTCGGCGAGCACATCCGCCAGGACCCGGCTTTCCCCGAGGCTTATGCGCGCATCCGCGACCTGATCCTCATGCTGCTCCCGCGCTACGAGGCGCAGGGCAAGGCCTACGTCGACATCGCCTTTGGCTGTACGGGCGGACGACACCGATCGGTGTTCGTCGCCGAAGAGATCGGAGCGGCCTTGCGTGCCGCCGGTTTTTCGCCCACATTGCTGCACCGCAACCTGGGCTCGCGAGCTGCCGACCTCATAGAAGGAGGAGTGGCCTCGTGAGAAAAGCCAAAGCTATCCAGGCGGTTTCGCAGGGCCTTCGGAGCAATTTTCCAGCATGATCGGTATGATCCTGGTGACCCACGGCAATCTTGCCGAGGAGTTCGTGAATGCGATGCAACATGTCGTCGGCCGCCAGGAGGCGGTCGCGACCGTGTGCATCGGACCCAATGACGACATGGAGCGTCGCCGCCACGAGATCGCGACCGCGATCAAGCGCGTCGACAGCGGCGAAGGCGCCATCATCCTGACCGACCTGTTCGGCGGCACGCCGTCGAACCTGGCGATCTCGCTGATGCAGGCCGGCCGGGTCGAGGTGATCGCGGGCATCAACCTGCCGATGCTGATCCGCCTCGCCAAGGCGCGCGAATGCATGTCGGTGACCGACGCGGCGATCGCCGCGCGCGACGCCGGCCGCAACTACATCACCATGGCGTCCGAGTACCTCGGCCAGCACGCCTGAGGAGCCAACATGCATGAGGGAGCAGGCATGATCGCGCTCAAGGAAACCGTCCAGATCATCAACCAGCGCGGGCTGCACGCGCGCGCCAGCGCCAAGTTCGTCAACATGGTCGCACTGCTGCCCGATGGGCTGCAGGTGGCGGTCAGCAAGGACGGCACCGAGGCCGCGGGCGGCTCGATCCTCGGCCTGATGATGCTCGGCGCCGCCAAGGGCGACACGATCGAGATCGCCGTCAGCGGCGACGGCGCCGAAGCCGCACTGCTCAAGCTGGCGGGCCTGGTCAAGGACGGCTTCGGCGAGGATTGAGGCCAGCCGCGCGCCGGCATGCTTCGACACGCTCAGCATGAGCGGATGTGGTTTTAAGCCGCAAAGCACCCAGACCCGCTCGCCCTGAGCTTGTCGAAGGGCCGCCGCCGCCCTAACCGCTTACCCATGCTCCGCACGATCACCGGCTTCTCCAACCCCACGGTCAAGTTCCTGCGCTCGTTGCGCGAGAAGAAGCACCGCAAGCAAGAAAAGCGCTTCCTCGCCGAGGGCCTGCGCCTGCTCACCGACGCGCGAGAGAGCGGGCACCTGCCCGAAATGCTGGTCATGGCGATCAAGCGCGATCCCCATCCGCTGCTCGATGCGCTGATCGCCGAAGTTTCCGCGAACGGCGGCGAGGTGATCGAGATGGACGAGGAAATCCTCGCCAAGGTCACCGGCAAGGACAACCCCCAGGCCGTCGCCGGCGTCTTCGCCGAATTCGACACGCGCCTCGCGCAGCTCGACCGCGCCGCCGCGCCGATCTGGCTGGTGGCCCAGGCGCTGCGCGATCCGGGCAACCTCGGCACGATGCTGCGCACCGGCGACGCGGTCGGCGCGGGCGGGCTGATCCTGATCGACGACTGCGCCGATCCCTTCTCGGTCGAAGCCGTGCGTGCCTCCATGGGCGCGGTGTTCACCCAGAAGATCGCCCAAGCGCGCTGGGACGAGTTCCACGCCTGGCTGCGCGCCGGGGACGGCCAACTGGTCGCCGCCTCGCTGCGCGACTCCACCGACTATCGCACCGCGCCCTATGCCGCGCCGTGCTTCCTGATGGTCGGCAACGAATCGCGCGGGCTGCCCGAGGACTACGAGCTCGCCTGCGACCTGCGCGTGCACATGCCGATGCTCGGCCGGGCGGACAGCCTCAACGCCGCGGTCGCCGGCGCCGTGCTTGCCTACGAGGCGCTGGCGCACCTGCGCCCCAAGGCCTAGGCTGCGTTCAGCGCGCGATCAGGCGCGTTCCTGCAGGAGAGTGCCCATGCGCAAGCTCTCGATCCCCCTCGCCCTGCTGGCGCTCCTCGCCGGATGCGCCACGACCTCGACCGGAACCGCACCCACGCCAAAGCTCGTTTTGGCCGACAGCGAATGGCGCGTCACCACGATCGACGGCACTCCGCCGGTCGGCGAGGCCAGCCTGGCCTTCCGCCCCGACCGCCTGGTCGCCTCTGCCGGCTGCAACCGCCTGGGCGGCACCTGGAGCGAGAATGCGGGCAAGCTCGTGGTCGGCCCGCTGATGAGCACCAGGATGTTCTGCGAGGGCAAAATGGAACAGGAACGCGCGCTGAGCGACCTGCTCGGCGGCGAGCCGGCGGTGACGCTGAGCGGGGACCGGCTGAGCCTGCGGACCACGGCGCATGCGGTGGAGCTGGTGCGGAAGTAGGGTTTCACGCGAAGACACGAAGGACTAGGCGAGAAACCTAACCTCCGTCACCCCCGCGAAAGCGGGGGGCCATCACCCGAGTTCTCCCACCAAACTGCGGTGCAGGACGAAAGCCCCGGAGATGGGCCCCCGCTTTCGCGGGGGTGACGGCAAATTTTTGGCGCCCCTTCGCGTCTTCGCGGCTTCGCGTGACCCGGCCCTCAATCCCCCGCCAGCACCGCGGTGATCTTCCAGTCCTGGCCCTGCTTCACCGCGAGCAGGCGATGCGCGAGCAGGCTGCGCAGCTTGTCGGTGGCGACGTAGCCGGTCTTGCCCGCGGCGCTCTTCACCTGCTGGAACGGCGCGCCGGGCGACAGCCCCTTGGTCAGCGAGACGAGATCCCACGACAGCGTCTCGCTCACCGCCGCGCCGGGCTTGGCCTCGGCGAGCAGCGGCACGTTGACGCCGGTGACGAGCATCGCCGAATAGGAATCGACGTCGCCGACTTCCTGCTGGAAGTACCAGGGCACGGTCAGCCCGCCACCGTCGCTGCCCGCGCAGCCGAGCGGCAGCAGCGCCGCGAGTTCGTTCATCAGCTTGCCGTCGGGTGCCTTGAGCGCGGCGCGGAAGCGCTGCACGCCGTCCTGCCCGCCGAAGCCGAGGCGGATGTCGGGCGTGGCCATCGCTGCGATCGCCTCGGCATCGCGCGCCTGGACCGCGGCGGCGAGCCTTTCGCGGAAGGCGCGCGCGCCGGGGATCGTGCCGCATTCGTCGCGCGGCGCCCATTTGCCCGGCTGGCGCGGCTCGACCTGGCTGTCGAGCCAGAGCCCCGCCGCCTTGGTGGGATCGGGATCGGAGGCATTAGGGGCGGGCGCCGGCGTCGCCGCGACGCTGGCGGCATCGCTGGGCGGGGCCTGCGGCGGCTTGGGTTCCGAATTGCAGCCCGCGAGCAGGACCAGGGCCGTCAGACTGCCAAGACCGAGATACCGCATCCGCTTCCTTTCGCCGGTTATTCCTGTTCGGTCTCAACCAGCAGCGGCACGGCGGGTTCCGTCGCGGCGCTCTCGGCATAGCGCGGCGAACTCTCGACCAGCGGCACTTCCTCGATCTCGCGCTTGCCGATCTCGATGTGCTTGTCGCGCAAGCGACGGCCAGCCGAGAGAACGTTGCGTTCGAAGCTACCGACGAACTTGTTGTAGTTGTCGACCGCACTCGACAGCCCGCTGCCGACACGCTTCATGTGCTCGGCCGCGACCGCGAGGCGGTCGTAGAGCTCGCCGCCCATGCGGCCGATCTCGCGCGCCTCGCGCGCCAGGCCGTCCTGCCGCCAGACCTGCGCCACGGTGCGCGCGATCGCGACGAGGTTGGTCGGCGTCGCCAACAGCACGCGATTGCGAAAGGCGAAGTCCCAGAGCTCGGGGTCCTTCTCAAGCGCCGCGGCAACGAAATGTTCGCCGGGTACGAACATCACGACGTAGTCGGGCGCGTCTTCGAACTGACTCTGGTAGCTTTTGGCGCCGAGCGTCTGGACGTGGTTGCGCATCGAGGCGACGTGCTGCGCCAAGGCGCTGTCGCGCACGAGATCATCCTGCGCCTCGAACGCTTCCTGATAGGCGTTGAGCGAGACCTTGGCGTCGATCACGAGCTTCTTCTGACCGGGAATGTTGACGATCGCGTCCGGGCGCAACCGGCCTTCTTCGGTTTCGATCGAATGCTCGGTGACGAAGTCGGTGTGTTCCGAGAGACCGCATTGTTCGAGCACGTTCTTGAGCTGTTGCTCGCCCCAGCGACCGCGAGCTTTTGGCGCATTGCGCAGCGAGTTGCCGAGCCGAGCAGCCTCCGCGCGGACCTGCTCCTGCCCAACCCGCATGCCTTCGATCAGCCCGGTGAGTTGGCCGAAGGCATCGACGCGCTTCGCTTCGAGCGAGGAGACATGATCCTCGTAGCTCTTGAGCCGTTCGCCGACGGGCGCAAGCAGCGCCTTGATCTGCTGGGCGCTCTTCTCCTCGGACACGGCGAACCGCTCCTGCGCACGCTGCAAGAAAGCCTGCTGCGCGCCTTCAAGCACTTTGGCGCCGGCGACCGCGAATTCCTTCTTCAGCGCTTCCTGCGCTTCCATCAGCAGCCGCTGCTTCTCGTCGAAGTTCGCGGCATTGGCCTTCAGCGTCGCCAGTTCGGCGGCCAGCACCTCGCGCGAGGCGCGCAGGTCGGGCAGTTCGGCGGCGAGGCGTTCGGCGCTGTCGGCCCGCGTCGCGGCCGTGGCCAACTGGCCCTGGAGCACGGCGTTGCGTGCCTGCGCCTCGCTGAGCTCGCTCGCGAGGCCATCGGCGCGCATGGCGCGTTCGCTGGCGCCGGCCAGTTCGGTGATCGCGCGGCGGAACTTCTCGTCGAGCTCACGCGCCTCGCCATCGCGCGCGAGGAAGCGCTGGCGCATCTCGGCGACGGGGCGGCCGCCGAGGAACCAGCCCAGGCCGAGGCCGACGACGAGTGCGACGATAACGAACAGAGCGGCTTCCACGGCATCTTCCCATCTGGAACGAAATGGGAACCTAACCGAGCATCACCGCCAACACAACCGTCGCCCCTGCGCAGGCAGGGGCCCAACCGACTTATCCACCATCGCCACGGTAGCGTCGGCGCGAAAGCTTGGTTGGGCCCCTGTCTGCGCAGGGCCGACGATTGTCGAGGGCAGAGGCGCAACGCCCCTTATCCGTCATCCCCGCGAAGGCGGGGATCCATCTCCGAAGCGCTCGTCCTGCATCGCCGCGCGATCGGCAGGCAGGGGTGATGGATCCCCGCCTTCGCGGGGATGACGGGATTGGGGTTACGTGAGATCAGGATCTAAGTGGCGAGCAGCGCCGGCCGGAGAGCCCCCAGCCTCAAGCCGCGCGGCGCAGCTTTTCCAGCTTCTTCACCGCCATCTGGCGCTTGAGGCGCGAGAGGTGGTCGATGAACAGGATGCCCTCGAGGTGGTCCATCTCGTGCTGGAGACAGGTCGCCATGAGGTCGTCCATCTCTTCCTCGTGGACCTTGCCGTCGATGTCCTGCCAGCGCGCGCGGATACGTGCGGGGCGTTCGACTTCGGCGAAGATCTCGGGGACCGAGAGGCAGCCTTCGTTGTAGATCGAGGTTTCTTCCGACGGATCGAGGATTTCGGGGTTGATGAAGACCCGCGGTTCCCTCTTGGTCGGCTGGTGCGTGTGCTCGTGGCCGCCGTGGGCGGTGCAGACCTCGGGCTCGGCATCGGGATCGTCGGGCTGGAGGTCGATGACGAGCACGCGCAGCGGCACGCCGACCTGGATCGCCGCGAGGCCGATGCCCGGTGCGTCGTACATCGTCTCGAACATGTCGGCGACGAGCGTCTTGAGTTCCTCGTCAAACTTTTCGACGGGGGCGGAGACCTGCTTGAGACGCGGGTCGGGAATCTCGATGATTTCGCGGATGGCCATGGGGGCCAGATAGTGCCGAAGCGTTAGAATCGCAACCTGGCGCGTGGGCCTTCGCAGCGCTGCGCCTGATGCTTCGACAAGCTCAGCATGAGCGGGTTTTGTTCAAAGCCGGAAGCACCCAGCCCCGCTCATCCTGAGCTTGTCGAAGGATGCTCGCGCTACCCCACCGGCCTTCTCGCCCGCAGGGCCTGGGCCAAGGTGCCCTCGTCGAGATAGTCGAGCTCGCCGCCCACGGGCAGGCCGTGCGCGAGCTGGGTCAGGCGCACCGGATAGGCCTCGAGCCGTTCGGCGATGTAGTGCGCGGTGGTCTGGCCTTCGAGCGTAGCGTTCATCGCCAGGACCACCTCGTCGATGCCGCCCTGGGCGACGCGGTCGATCAGCCGGCCGATCGTCAGGTCCTCGGGCCGCACCCCGTCGAGCGCCGAGAGCCGGCCGCCCAGGACGTGATAGCGTCCGGTGAACAGCCGTGCGCGGTCGAGCGCCCAGAGATCGGCGACGTCCTCGACCACGCAGAGCGAGCGCTGGTCACGCCGCGGATCGGCGCAGATCGCGCAAGGATCGCTGGTGTCGACATTGCCGCAGGTCTGGCACTCGACCAGAGTCTCGCGCACCGCGGCGAGCGCGTCGAGCAGTTGGACCAGCGAGCTTTCGCGCCGCTTGATCAGCCATAGCACCGCGCGCCGGGCCGAGCGCGGTCCGAGCCCCGGCAGGCGCGACAGGGCGGATGTCAGGGTCTCGATCTCTTGCGATGCCATCCTCGCCCAGATAGGGCGCATGCGCTCATAGGGAAAGCCTTTCGCATATGCGCGTCATCTTCATGGGAACCCCCGATTTCGCCGTGCCCGCGCTGGTCGCGCTGGCCGAGGCCGGGCACGAGGTCGTCGCGGCCTATAGCCAGCCGCCGCGCCCCGGCGGCCGCCGCGGCAAGGAGCTGACCCCCTCGCCCGTCCAGCGCGAGGCCGAAGCGCGCGGCATTGCCGTGCGCCACCCGGTCTCGCTCAAGGGCGCCGAGGAGCAGGCCGCCTTCGCCGCGCTCGCGGCCGACGTCGCCGTGGTCGCCGCCTATGGCCTGATCCTGCCGCAGGCCGTGCTCGACGCGCCCCGGCACGGCTGCATCAACATCCATGCCTCGCTGCTGCCGCGCTGGCGCGGCGCGGCGCCGATCCACCGCGCGGTGCTGGCCGGCGACAAGGAGACCGGCGTGACGATCATGCAGATGGAGGCCGGGCTCGACACCGGGCCGATGCTGGCGATCGAGCGCACGCCGATCGAGCGCAAGACCACGGGTCAGCTGACCGAGGAGCTCGCCGAGATCGGCGGGCGGCTGGTCGTTCAGGTGCTGTCCGACCTCGCCGCCTATCCGCCCGAGGTGCAGCCCGAGGACGGCGTCACCTATGCCAAGAAGATCGACAAGGCCGAGGCGCTGCTCGATTTCAGCCTGCCCGCGGTCCAGGTCGAGCGCCAGGTCCGCGGCTTCGCGCCGGTGCCCGGCGCCTTCTTCGAATTCGAGGGCGAGCGCTACAAGGTGCTGGCGGCCGAACCCGCGGACGGCGGCGGCTGGCCGGGCTCGGTCATCGACGACCGGCTGACGATCGCCTGCGGCCAGGGCGCGCTGCGGCCGACACGGATCCAGCGCCAGGGCAAGCCGGCGATGGACGTCGCCGAACTGCTGCGCGGCAAGCCGATCCCGGCGGGAACCTCACTCAAGCAGCACGGCCAAAAGTGACGCGTTTCGCGCTGACCCTCGAATTCGACGGCGGGCCCTTCATGGGGCTGCAGCGGCAGGCGCATGGGCCGTCGGTGCAGCAGGCGGTCGAGGACGCCGCCCATGCGGTGACCGGCGAGACCGTCATCATGCACGCCGCCGGCCGCACCGACGCGGGGGTCCACGCGCTGGCGATGCGCGCGCATGTCGACATCGCCAAGGACCTCACTCGGTTCCGCCTGCAGGAAGCGCTCAACGCACGGCTGCGCCCGGCCCCGGTCGCGGTGATCGGCTGCGAGGTCGTGCCCGACGACTGGCACGCGCGCTTCTCGTGCCTGGGCCGGTCCTACCGCTATCGCATCGTCAACCGCCGCGCGCCGCTGACGCTCGATCGCGGCAAGGCCTGGCTGGTCGGCGGCCCGCTCGACGAGGCGGCGATGCACCGCGCCGCCCAGGCGCTGATCGGGCTCCACGACTTCACCACGTTCCGCTCAGCCCATTGCCAGTCGGCGAGCCCGCTCAAGACGCTCGACCGGCTCGACGTGAAGCGAGTGGGCGAGGAGGTGATCGTCGAGACCGAAGCCCGGTCCTACCTCCACCACCAGGTGCGCTCGATGGTCGGCTGCCTGGCGCTCGTCGGACTCGGCCGCTGGCCCGAGAGCCGGATGGCCGAAGTCCTCGCCGCGCGCGATCGCAAGGCGCTCGGGCTCAACGCGCCGGCCGATGGTCTTTACTTCACCGGCGCCAAGTATCCGACAGATGCATCGGATATGAATGCGAAGTTACCCACCGGACAGGTGCTTTAACCAGATACTAGGGAACTTCGCTTACCTGCCCCACCCGAATTCAAAGACATAAGGGAAACCGGACCGTTCAACGAAACGGACCGGAACATTGGGGGCATTGCTGGATGGTCGTTTCTTCTCCGCCAGGGCACAAGCTGATCGTCGAGACGCCGCTGAGCCTGCTGGCCCTGACGCGTCACCACGTCGAGGCGCACGAGGAGAACTGGTTCGCCCGCTGCCGCGCCGACTATCTGCGCGCCTTCCCGCTGTCGCTGCTCGAAACCGTCCGGCTCGCGCTCCTGCTGCTGCTCGTCGGCCCCCGCACCAATCCGGTGTTCACCCTGCTGACCATGCTCGGCTGGTGCGCGGTCATGGCCATGCAGCGGTCGGTCCGCCACAAGGAAGCCCGCCGCGAATTCGACGAGAAGCGCGCGCTCAAGTACCGCGTCAGCGTCATCCGGCTGCGCGCCGCCTGGTGGGCCTGCGCCCTGCTCGCCGCGCTGCTGATCGCCCCCGAAGCCAGCATGGACGGCCTGATCGCGCTGGGCGTGGCGATGATGGTGATCGACGGCATTTCCGCCATGTCGGTGCCGCATCTCGGCCTGGCCGCCAGCGCCAGCGGCGCCGCCGCGGTCAGCGTCGGCCTGCTGTCGCGGACCGGCTGGGACGGCGCGGCAGTGGCCGTCACGGTCTGGGTGATGACCTGCTTCATGCACTGGTCGCTCTACAACCTCTACTACATGTTCGCGACGCGCCGCATCCGCACGCGGCGGCTCAGCCAGTCGAACGAGACCATCCAGCTACTGCTCAACCAGTACGACGACGAGGGCAGCGACTGGCTCTACGAGATCGGCTCGAAGTTCCAGATCTGGCACCCCTCGCAGCGTTTCGCCGATGCCTGCGGCCGCAAACCCGAGGAGCTCGAAGGCCTGTCGCTGATCGAACTGCTCGGCGACGTGCCCGAGGCCGCCGACCTGCGCGCGCTGTTCGACGAGGGCCGCGCCTTCCGCAACGTCGTCGTGCCGATCCGCGTCGACGGCGTCGAGCACTGGTGGTCGCTCAACGGCCGCCCGATCCTGCGCGAAGGCCAGACGATCGGCTGGCGCGGCTTCATCGCCGACATCACCGTGGCCAAGCGCGCCGAGGCCAAGGTCGCCTTCATGGCGCACTACGACGTGCTGACCCAGCTGCCCAACCGCACCTTGTTCAACGCCACGCTCGACCGCGCCTTCCACCGCACCGCGCTCGATGGCTCGATCGGCCTGCTCTACGTCGACCTCGATCACTTCAAGGCGATCAACGACGGCCACGGCCATGCCGTCGGCGACAAGGTGCTCGTCGAGATCTCGCGCCGGCTCGAAGAGGTCGTGCGTCCGCGCGACATGATCGCGCGGCTCGGCGGCGACGAATTCGTCATCCTGATGACCGATCTCGATTCGCCCGCCGCGGGCCTGGCGATCGCCGAGCGCGTGCTCGGCGCGGTCGGCAACGCGATCGAGATCGACGGCCAGATCATGCCGATCGGCGCCTCGATCGGCGCGGCCTTCGCCCCCACCGACGGCCAGACGGGCGACGAACTGCTGCGCGCCGCCGACCTCGCGATGTACAACGCCAAGTCGCGCGGCCGCCGCGGCATTTCGGTGTTCGACCCCGACATGCAGGTGCAGATGCAGGAGCGCCGCGCGCTCGAGCTCGATCTGCGCGCCGCGATAGTGCGCGGCGAGCTCGAGCTGCACTACCAGCCGCTGCTCGACATCAACCGCGGCGTCACCGCCGGCTACGAGGCGCTGCTGCGCTGGAACCACGCGACGCGCGGGACGGTATCGCCCGACGTGTTCATCCCGATCGCCGAGGAGACCGGCGTCATCGTCGAGATCGGCGAATGGGTGATCCGCACCGCGCTCGCCGAAGCCGCGGGCTGGCCCGAGGACCTGACCGTCGCGGTCAACATGTCGCCCGCGCAGATGAAGGACGGCAACCTGCTGTCGGTCGTGGTCAGCGCCCTGGCGCAGAGCGGCGTCACCCCGAACCGGCTCGAGCTGGAGATCACCGAGAACCTGCTGATGCAGGAATCGGAGGAAGTCCTGGCCACGCTGCACAAGATCCGCGCCCTCGGCGTGAAGATCGCGCTCGACGATTTCGGCACGGGCTATTCGTCGCTGAACTACCTGCGCAGCTTCCCCTTCGACAAGATCAAGATCGACCGCTGCTTCGTCTCGGAACTGGCCGAGCGCGAGGACTGCCAGGCGATCGTCCGTTCGGTGATCAGCCTCGCCAACGAGCTCAAGATGACGACGACGGCCGAAGGCGTCGAGTTCGGCGAACAGCTCGAGAAACTGCGCAAGGACGGCTGCGACCAGGCCCAGGGCTTCCTCTACAGCCGCGCGGTGCCGGCGGGCGAGCTCGAGTTCAAGCCGGGTCAGAAGCGAGCGGTGAACGAGTGAGGCACCACCCTCACCGCTGCGACTAGGTTCGCCTAGGGCTCACCAAGTCTCGCTGCCTCTCCCGCCAGCGGGAGAGGGGTTTGGTAGCACCACCTTCTCCCGCTGGCGGGAGAAGGATAGCGCAGCTTGCCGCGTCAGCGGCTAGCGAAGCTTGGATGAGGGTGGCGGAAGCTCAAGCCTTCGCCACCACGCTCTCGGGCAGGTCGGTGCCGAACACTCGCTGGTAGTATTCGGCCACCAGCATCCGCTCGGTCTCGTCGCACTTGTTGAGGAAAGACAGGCGGAAGGCGAAGCCCGGATCCTTGAAGATCGCGGTGTTCTGCGCCCAGGTGATGACCGTACGCGGGCTCATCACGGTCGAGATGTCGCCGTTGATGAAGCCCTGGCGGGTCAGGTCGGCGACCTTGACCATGTCGGCGATCTGCTTCTCGGGAATGCCCGTCGCCTTCTTTCCGACGATCTCGGTCTCGACCGCCTGCGGCAGGTAGTTGAGCCCGACGACGATGTTCCAGCGGTCCATCTGGCCCTGGTTGATCGCCTGGGTGCCGTGATAGAGGCCGCTCGTGTCGCCGAGGCCGACGGTGTTGGCCGTCGCGAACAGGCGGAAGAACTGGTTCGGGCGGATCACGCGGTTCTGGTCGAGCAGGGTCAGCTTGCCCTCGGTCTCCAGAATGCGCTGGATCACGAACATCACGTCGGGACGGCCCGCGTCGTATTCGTCGAAGACCAGCGCGGTCGGCGTCTGCAGCGCCCAGGGCAAAAGGCCTTCGCGGAATTCGGTGACCTGGAGGCCGTCACGCAGCACGATCGCGTCGCGGCCGATCAGGTCGATACGGCTGATGTGCGCGTCGAGGTTGATGCGGATGCAGGGCCACTTGAGCCTTGCTGCCACCTGCTCGATGTGCGTCGACTTGCCCGTGCCGTGATAGCCCTGGACCATGACGCGGCGGTTGAAGGCGAAGCCCGCGAGGATCGCCAGCGTGGTGTCCGGATCGAACACGTAGCTGTCGTCGAGGTCGGGCACGCGCTCGTCGGCTTCGGAAAAAGCCGGCACGGTCATGTCGATGTCGATGCCGAAAACCTCGCGCACGCTCACTTCGGTGTCGGGCGCGGGCAGACGGGTGGTGCTGGTGGAAGTGTCAGTCATCGCGGCGAACGCCTATACGCGCCCGCGCGGAGCTGCAATAAGCTTTCCCGGCAATTGCAGTTGTTCGGGTGGTTTCGATGCAGGTTTTCGGCGGTCTCCCCTCTCCCTACGTGCGCAAGGTGGCGCTGGTGCTCGAGGAAAAGGGCCTGCCCTGGAACCTCAAGCTCCTGAGTCCCGGCAGCGAAGACGCCGAATTTCGCCTGGCCAGCCCCTTCGGCAAGATCCCGGCCTTCATCGACGACGACTATCGCCTGGCGGATTCGACCGCGATCGTCACCTACATCGAGGCCCAGTACCCCGAGAAACCGATGCTGCCCGCCGATCCGCGGATGCGCGGCCGGGCGATGTGGTTCGACGAATTCACCGACACGATCTTCTGCGCCTCGGGCCTCAAGATCATGTTCAATCGCGTGGTCGCGCCCAAATTCCTCAAGATCCCCGGCAACGAGGACATCGCGCTCGAAGGCGAACGCGAACTGCCGCGCAGCCTCGACTACGTCGAGAGCGTGGTGCCCGAGAGCGGCTGGCTGCTGGGCGAGGACTTCACCCTGGCCGACATTTCGGTCGCCTCGATGTTCCGCACTCTCGCCTATGTCGGCATCACGCCGAGCCAGCCGAAGACCGTGGCCTGGTACGCGCGCGTCTGCGAGCGGCCGGCCTGGCAGGTCGTGGCGGAGATGGAAGCCTACCGGCCCGCGAAAGCGGGCTGAGCCCTTTTCCCCTACCGCCGACTCAATAGACCTTCTCGGGCAGCTGGAAGCAGTCGAGGAAGCGCTGCGCCGCGGCGCGGTCGCCGCTGACGGTCAGGCCCGTCGCGGCCAGATCCTCGACCGGGATCTTGCCGTAAGCGGTGAAGATGATCGGCGTGGCGAGAGGCGTCTCGAAGACGAATTCGGGCACCTCCGCCTCTCCGCGCGCAACGTGGAACCGGCCATCGGCCACCTCGACGACGAAGCTGTCGTTGCCGACGCGGATCATGCCGCGCGTGGCGACGCCTTCGGCCCGCGCCGCGACGAACATCACGCGCATCGACAGCATCAGCGAGGCCGGCGACAGCCACAGGTTGGGATCGTGATGCGGTGACTTCACCGCCCACTTGCACAGCGCCAGCATCGCCTCCTCGGCCTGATAGCCCCAGGGCGTGAGTTCGTAGAGTTGGACCGCGACGGGCGTGGTCAGCCGGCGGCGCTGGACGATCTTCGCGCGCTCCATCGATTCCAGCCGCTCGGTCAGCACCTTGGCGCTGATTCCGGGCATCCCGGCCCGCAAGTCCGAAAACCGCCTTCCTCCGAACATAAGCTCGCGCACGATCAGCAGCGACCAGCGCTCGCCCACCAGTTCGAGCGCGAAAGCCATGCCGCAGGCGTCATCGTACCATTTGCCGTGCCGCTCGCTCGCCTTGGTTTCTTTTTGTAACTCCATGGTTGCTTTTAGTAACTCACACGACCATCACAAAGCAAGAGCGATTCGCAGCGCGTGCTGCACCCAGGAGGAGAGACCCAATGGCCCGCATGATTTTCGTGAACCTGCCCGTGGTCGATCTCGACCGGTCGAAGGCGTTCTATGAGGCGCTCGGCTTAACCAACGAACCGAACTTCACCGACGAGACCGCGGCCTGCATGGTCCTGTCCGAGACGATCTTCGTGATGCTGCTGACCCACGCCAAGTGGAAGACCTTCACCGATCGCCCGATCCCCTCGACCGACAGCAGCGAAGTCATGCTGTGCGTCAGCTGCGAGTCGAAGGACGAGGTCAACGGCTTCCTCGCCGCCGCCGAGCAGAACGGCGGCCAGCCCGACGTCTTCGCGGTACAGGATCACGGCTTCATGTTCAGCCGCGCCTTCACCGATCCCGACGGGCACATCTGGGAGACGATGTGGATGGATCCCGCGGTCGCCAGCGGCGAGGTCGCCCCGCCCGAAGTCGTCGCCTGATCGAAACGCAAAAAGGGAGAGAAGATCATGACCGAATTCACCCCGCCCGCACTCGCGCCGCACCTCGTCTGCGCCGGCGCCGCCGATGCGATCGAGTTCTACAAGCAGGCCTTCGGCGCCGAGGAGATGATGCGTCTCCCCGCCCCCGACGGGAAGCTGATGCACGGCGCGATCACGATCAACGGCGCCATGGTCATGCTGGTCGACGAGATGAAGGAAATGGGCGCGCTCGGCCCCAATGCGCTCGGCGGCACGCCGGTGACCCTGCACCTCTACGTCGCCAATGCCGATGCCTCGATCGACCGCGCGGCCCAGGCCGGCGCCACCGTGGTCATGCCCGCGACCGACATGTTCTGGGGCGATCGCTATGGCCAGGTGAAGGATCCCTGGGGCCACATGTGGTCGATCGCCCATTCGCTGCCCAACGCCCCGCAGGGCGAGGAAGAACTGCGCAAGGCCGCGGAGAACGCGATGTGCGGCCAGCCGCCAGCCAGCAATTGATCGCCAACAACTGATCACCGCAGAGGAGAACAGCCATGCCCATGGATCCCAAGGCCGATACCGTCGTCGTCGCGCTCAAGGACGTGCCCGCCTTCGCGCATGGCCTGGTCCGCGACCTGCGCGTGCGCTGGGCGCTCGAGGAGATCGGCCGCCCCTATCGCACCGAGATCTACGAGGGGATGAAGCCCCGCCCCGACAGCTACCGCAGCGAGTGGCAGCCGTTCGGGCAGGTGCCCGCGCTCGAACAAGGCGGCGTGCGCCTGTTCGAGAGCGGCGCGATCCTGCTCCACCTCGGCGAACAGGACGAACGGCTGCTGCCGCGCGAACCGCAGGCGCGCGCCGATGCCCATTCCTGGCTGATCGCCGCGCTCAACACGGTCGAACCCGCGGTGATGGACCTGCAATGGGTCGACGTGTTTCGCGCCCGTGAGGGCTGGACCAAGGAGGCGCGCCCGGGCTTCGTCGATTTCCTCAACGTCCGGCTTCGGCACCTCGAAGACGCCATGCCGCCCGACGGCTGGCTGGCCGGGCCTTTCTCGATCGCCGACATCCTGATGGTGACCGTGTTGCGCGAGGTCCGCCATACCGACATCCTGTCGGCCTATCCCAAGCTGACGGCCTATAAGCAGCGCGGCGAGGCGCGTCCGGCCTTCGTCCAGGCGCTGGCCGACCAGACCGCCGATCTCGGCGCGCCGATCCCGTTCGAGATGCCGGCATGAGCTTCCAGGCCTATCTCGACAACATCGAGGCCAAGACCGGCAAGACCCCCGCGGCGTTCCGCGCCTGGGGCAAGGACAAAGGCTTCGGCGAAGGCGCCGGCCTGGCACCGGGGGTGAAGGCCGGGACGATCGTGGCCGCACTCAAGGACGAATTCGGGCCCTAGTTACGATTTTGGGGGCCACGGGCACGCAATGGCGATCATCGCGTTGCTCAAGGGGCAGAAGAAGGAAGGAGACGCTTGATGACCTACGTACAAGGTTTCGTTCTCGCGGTGCCGACTGCGAACAAGGACAAGTTCATCGCCCATGCCGATCTCGGCGACGGCGTGTTCATGGACCACGGCGCCACCCGCATCCTCGAATGCTGGCAGGACAAGGTCGAGAAAGGCCACACCACCGACTTCTTCGGCGCGGTCGACTGCAAGGAGGACGAATCGGTCGTCTTCTCGTGGATCGAATGGCCCGACGCCGCGACCTGCAAGGCGATGGAAGCCAGGATGGAAGAGATCATGCAGTCCGACGACCGCATGAGCCAGGAAAAGAACCCCATGCCCTTCGACGGCATGCGCATGATCTACGGCGGCTTCACGCCGCTGGTCGACGAGGGCACCGCGCTCGACAATCCCTACGTCCAGGGCTTCATCGTTCCCGTGCCGGCGGGCAACCAGGCCGGGTACCGCAAGGCCGCGCTCGACATGTGGGACATCATGAAGGACTATGGCGCCAAGCGCGTGGTCGAGGCCTGGCAGGACGAGGTGCCGCACGGCAAGCAGACCGACTTCTACCGCTCGGTGAAGGCCGAGGACGGCGAGATCGTGGTCTTCTCGTTCATCGAATGGGAATCGCGCGAGGCCTGCGACGGTGCGCACGAGAAGATGATGCAGGACGAACGCATGAAGGGCTTCGAGGACGAGAAGCCGCCGTTCGACGGCAAGCGCATGGTCTATGGCAGCTTCGCCCCCGTGGTCGAGCTGACCAAGCAGCCCGTGGGAGCCTGAGCCATGACCAATCCCCTCGGCAGCTTCATCTGGTACGAACTGATGACCACCGATCCCGATGCCGCGCGGGACTTCTACGGCAAGGTCGTCGGCTGGAAGATCCTGGGTGAAGCGCCCGAGGGGGCCGCGGCCGCCGGGGGTGTCGACTACCGCCACATCGTCCGCGACGACGGCGGCAGCGGCGGCGGCGTGCTCGCGCTGACCGACGCCATGTGCGAGGGCGGCGCCCGCCCCTGCTGGCTCGGTTACCTCTACGTCGCCGACGTCGATGCGGCCACGGCGGCGATCGCTGCCGACGGCGGCAAGGTGCTGATGCCCAAGACCACGATCGACGTCGGCTCCTTCGCGCTCGTCACCGATCCGCAGGGCGTGCCGCTCTACGTGATGACCCCGGTCCCGCCAGCGGGCGCCCCCGCCGATGCGCGCAGCGACGTCTACGATCGCACGGCGCCGCAGCGCGTCGCCTGGAACGAGCTCTACAGCCCCGACATCGACGGCGCGCGCGCGTTCTACGCCAAGCACTTCGACTTCGCGTTCAACGACAAGATGCCGATGGGCGAGATGGGCGACTACTGGTTCATCGACCACGGCGGCGAGCAGATCGGCGCGATGATGCAGAAGCCCGCGGAAGTGCCCGTCGGGATGTGGAACTTCTACATCCGCGTCGGCGACATCGATCAGGCCGTCGCGACGGTCACGGCCAATGGCGGCCAGGTGTTCAACGGGCCGATGGAAGTGCCCGGCGGCGAATGGATCATCAACGGCATGGATCCGCAGGGCGCGATGTTCTCGCTCGTCGGCACGAAAGGATAGGCGATGGCCGAATACACCTTCTACACCAACCCGATGTCGCGCGGCCAGATCGCCCGCTGGGCGCTGCACGAGGTCGATGCCGACTACGAGCAGGTGCTGGTCGACTGGAAGGACAAGCCCGCCGCGTTCCTCGAAGCCAACCCGATGGGCAAGGTGCCGACGATCGTCCACCACACCGAGGACGGCGACCGGGTGGTGACCGAAGCCGCGGCGATCTGCCTCTACCTCGCCGAGATGCACTCCGAGGCCGGACTGCTGCCGCACGACGACGAACTGGCCGACTACCTGCGCTGGACCTTCTTCGCCGCGGGGCCGATCGAGCAGTCGATCACCAGCCGCGCGCTCAAGTTCGAGCCCGAGGGGCAGCAGGAGATGATGGCCGGCTGGGGCAGCTTCGACCGGACGATGGACACGCTCGAAGCCATGCTCGAGAGCCGCGCCTTCGTCTGCGGTGATCGCTTCACCATGGCCGACGTCTATGTCGGCAGCTCGGTCGACTGGGGCCTCAACTTCGGCATCCTGCCGCCGCGCCCGGCGCTGGTCGCCTATGCCGAGCGGATCCAGGCCCGCCCGCGCTACAAGGCCGCCAAGGCGGTCGACAACAAGCTGATCGAGGACATGAAGAAATGACCGCACCCAAGAACATCGTATGCCTGTGGTACGAAGGCGAGGCCGAGGCGGCCGCCAATTTCTACGCCGCGACCTTTCCCGACAGCAAGGTGTCGGGCGTCCACCGCGCGCCGGGCGACTATCCCGAGGGCGGCCAGCAGGGCCAGGTCCTGACGGTCGAGTTCACCGTCATGGGCATTCCCTGCATCGGCCTCAACGGCGGCCCGATGTTCAAGCACAGCGAAGCCTTCTCGTTCCAGGTCATGACCGAGGACCAGGAAGAGACCGACCGCTACTGGAACGCCATCGTCGGCAACGGCGGCCAGGAGAGCCAGTGCGGCTGGTGCAAGGACAAGTGGGGCGTCTCGTGGCAGATCACCCCGCGCGCGCTGAGCGAAGCCGTGGCGGGCTCCGACCCCGCCGTGGCGCAGCGCGTGTTCGCGGCGATGATGGAAATGAAGAAGATCGACGTCGCCGCGATCGAGGCCGCCCGCGCCGGAAACTAGGGAGCCCGATCATGGCCGAGGCCGATTTCCCCCGCGTCGCTTTCCCCAATGAAAGCCCCGAATACCGCGCGGCGCGCAATGCCCTGCTCGACGCCGAGATCGCGCTTCGCCGCCAGACCGAAGCCGTGGCCGCGCTGCGCCGCGCGCTGCCGCCCGGCGGCGAAGTGCCCGAGGACTACGTGTTCGAGCGGATCGGCGCGCACTTCCGGCCCGAGCCGGTGCGGCTGTCGGAGCTGTTCGGCGACCATTCGACCCTGATCCTCTACAGCTACATGTTCGGGCCCGAGCGCAACGTGCCCTGCCCCGGCTGCACCCACCTGCTCGACGGGCTCGACGGCGCGGCGCGGCATGTGCCGCAGCGCGCGGCCTTCTACGTCGTTGCGCGCTCGCCGCTGGCAAGGCTCCAGGCCTGGGCGCAGGATCGCGGCTGGCAGCACCTCCAGTTGATCTCGACCGCGGACAATGCCTATCCGAGCCACTATTACGGCAACACCGCCTCGCTGACCCCGGCGATGCGCGAAGCGCGCGGTTACAAGCCCGACGAGGATTGGGACGAGCCGATGCTCAACGTCTTCCGCAAGGACAATGGTACCATTCGGCACTTCTGGGGCAGCGAGCTTGTCTTCGCGCCCGAAGACCCCGATCAGCACCACCGCGGCCTCGATTTCATGGACCCGGTCTGGGGCATGCTCGACACCATACCCGAAGGCCGGGGGCAGGACTTCTTCCCCAAGGTCCAGTATTAGGAACAGGATTTCACGAATGCTCGCGCTCTACGGCCATCCCTTTTCGTCCTACACCTGGAAGGCGCTGATCGCGCTCTACGCGAACGACATCGAGTTCGATTTCAAGGTGGTCGATCCCGATCACCCGGAGAACGCGCAGTTCGTCGCCACGGCCGGGCCGCTGGGTAAGTTCCCCGTGCTCCAGGACGGCGAGAACGTGATCTTCGAGAGCACCTCGATCATAGAATACCTGTCGCAGCGCCACGCCAAGAACCAGCTGCTCGTGCCCGACGAGCCGAGCGCGGCGCTGGGCATGCGCATGCTCGACCGCGTCTTCGACAACTACGTGATGAACGTCATGCAGATCGTCGTAAACGAATATATCCGCGACAGCGAGAACCCCGACCAGGCGCGCTGCGCCGAAGCGCGCGAGCAGCTGACACGGACCTATGCCTGGCTCGAGGGCTGGCTCGAATACTATCCGCCGATGGACCACATCACCCTGATCGAATGCGCGGCCGCGCCGTCGCTGTTCTACGCTGACTGGGTCCACCCGATCGCCGACGATTTCCCGCGGCTCCAGCAGTGGCGCGCGCACCTGCTGTCATTGCCCGAAGTCGCGCGTTGCGTCGAAGAGGCGCGGCCGTTCCGCCCCTACTTCCCGCTCGGCGCGCCCGACCGCGACTGACACTTTCACCGGAGGCCCCGCATGTCCGACAACACCGAACTGTCCGTCACCCGTCTGATCGCGGCAAAGCCCGACAAGGTCTGGGACATCATGGTCAACCGCACCGAGGAATGGTGGTGCCCCAAGCCCTGGCGTGCCGAGATCGACCAGCAGGACCGCCGGCCCATGGGCGTCTGCAACATGACCTTCTATGGCCCCGACGGCGAGCAGAGCCCGCAGAACGGCGTCTATCTGGCCTATGACGAGGGCAAGCGCTTCGTCACGACCGACGCCGTCACCGCCGATTTCCAGCCCTCGGGGCCGTTCATGATCGGCATCTGGGAGATCGAGCCCGAAGGCGACGGCACCCGCTACACCGCCCGCGCGCGCCACTGGAGCGCCGAGACCGCCAAGCAGCACGAGGAAATGGGCTTCGTCGAAGGCTGGGGCGTCTGCGCCGACCAGCTCCAGGCGCTGTGCGAGGCGGATTGATGTCGAACGATCCTCCCCTGAAGGGGAGGTGGCAGCGCGAAGCGCTGACGGAGGGGTGTCCCGGCTAGCGGTTACCCCCCTCCACCACCGGCTACGCCGGCGGTCCCCCTCCCCCTAAGGGGGAGGATTTTGAACATTACCGCCCGATCAGCCCCAGCGCATGGCGGATGAACTTGTCACGATCGGTCACCCATTCGCTCTCGGGCGGAAGTTGCGGATTGACGTAGGTCCAGCCGCCGGGCGCATAGACCTTCTGCATCCGTCCCTCGGTGTCGAAGGCCAGCGAGACGATGCGCTGCTGCGCGCGCGTGGTCTGATCGCCGCCCAGCATCTCGATGCCATCTGCCGCCAGGGCATTGCCCTGCGAGCGCAAGGCGAAGACGAAAGGCTCGGACCGAAAACTCTCGACCGTGGTGTTGAAGAAGGCCGAGACATAGACCTTGTCGAGCGCGGTCAGCGGCGCCGCGGGCATCCGCCAGTCGGGGCTGACCAGCAGGTTCCACGGATAGTGGTCGGGCGGGCCATAGGCGATCTCGGTGCGCAGATCGACCAGGCCCTCGCGCGGCTCCTGCGCCGAGAGCTGGCGCTTGATGTGCAAGCCATTGGCCCAAGTAAAACCGAAGGCCGAGATGTCGACGAGCGGCATGGCCGAAGGCGGCGCGCCGTTGGGCGTGTTCGCGACCGTGACGTCCTCGTAGATCCGCAGGTAGGCCTTGTCCTTGATCTGGTGGCCGCTGGCGCTGTTCTCCCACGCGCGCTGCCCGCGCCAGATCGAGTGGCGGAAGTGCGAGACGAGCGTGCCGTTGATGTAGGTGGCGTGCTCCTGGTCGGCATTGGTGCCGACGTTGCCCGCGATCTCGCTGTCCTCAACATAGAGCATGATCTCGCCGCTGGGGACGAAGATCGCGTTCTTGCCGCCGAAGATCTTCGAGCGGCGCACCACGGCGGTGAACAGGCCCGGCCGTGCGGTGTCGACGACTTCGAGATGGAGCGCACCCATCGGCTGGTTGGCGGCGGGAAAATCGAGTTCGATGTCGCGCATCTCGAAATGTACGCGCTGCGCGCCGACCTGGAACAGGCGCAGATTGACCTTCGCCCAGTCGTCGCCCGAGCGGAAGGTCACGCGGCGGCCGGGGATCGACGAACGCAGGATATATTGCGTGCCCTGGAGCGAACCGACGATGTCCGGCATCCACGGCGCAAAGGGATAGACGCAGGGTTTCCCGGCGCCGTCCAGCGCCTCGTAGACGAATTCGAAGCCGCCCTCGGCGCGGCCGTAGAGTGAATCGCCATCGCGGCCTTGGTAGACTTCCTTGCCCGCCGCACGCGAGGCGTCGCACTTGACGAACAGCGTGGTCGCCGGGCGGTGGAGGCCGTTCATCGGCATGTAGGACGGGTAGAAGCCGTCACCCGTTGGGGTCGATTGGCTCGATGAAGACGACACCGGCGCCGGAGCATCAATCGCCGCGACCGGTTCGGCAACGATCTTGGGTGCCGCTTCGTCGTGCACGGCCGAGGCGGCCGCTGCTGCGACGCCGGCGCCGGCCAGGCCAGCAAGGCTCAGGACGAGGAACGATCGGGAAACCGCAGGCATGGGCTAACTCGCTAGCACGTGAGCGCGGCACCCTGGCGGAAAAACGTGAAGGAAGCGTGGTCATCCCCGTTTCGGGGAGGATCAGGCGAAAGCCGCGGCCTTGCGCAGCAGCTGATAGGCCTCGACCACTTCCTGCAGCCGCGTCTCGTAGCCGCGGTCGCCGCCGTTGCGGTCGGGGTGGTACTTGCGCACGAGTTCCGAATAGCGGCTGCGCAGCGCGCGGCGATCGGCGTCGATCGGCAGGCCGAGAACGTCGAGCGCGCGGCGCTGGTCGGGCGAGAGCACGATGCCGTCCTGGCGCTGCGCCGGCTGTCGCGCGCGCATGTGCGCCCGCGCGCGGCCGCTGATCGCGTCGAGCGGATCGGCGAAATCGGCCCAGCGCGGCGCCTGGTCGATGTTGCCGTTGGGTCGGAAGGCGCGCGTTTCGCGCTCCCAGCCGTGGAGCGGCGACTGCGCCTCGAGGATCTCCTCGGCGCTCATGCCCGCGAAGAAATCGTAGCCCGAATTGAACGCGCGGACGTGATCGAGGCAGAACCAGCGGTAGTCGCCCGGCCCGTCGAAACCCGAGGCACGCGCGCCGGGCGCACGGAATTCGCCCGCCTCATCGCAATTCGGCGCCTGGCAGGTTCGTCCCGGGGTCTGGTGTCGGCCGTGGAATCTGTCGTGTCTCACCGGGTGGCAGATGGCAACAGATCGGCTAGAAGTGAAGGCATGACTGGACCACTCGCACAAGAAATCGGCCAACTCCTCCAGGCGGCCTTCACCCCGACGCGGCTCGACGTGATCAACGACAGCGACAAGCACCGCGGCCATGCCGGCCACGACGGCAGCGGCGAATCGCACTTCACCGTCGAGATCGAGAGCACGGCCTTCGCCGGGGTCTCGCGGCTCGAACGCCAGCGCATGGTCAACCGCGCGCTCGGCGACATCCCGGGCGACCGCGTCCACGCGCTCGCAATCAAGGCTAAGGCCCCCGGGGAATGAACGCTCCCGTCCAGCGCCGGATCCGCCGCGCCGCGCGCGTGCTGCTGTTCGGCGCGGACGGACGACTGCTGCTGTTCCGCTATACCCCCAGCTGGTCGAAGCCGTTCTGGACCGCGCCCGGCGGCGAATGCGACCCGGGCGAGGACTTTCCCGCCGCCGCACGGCGCGAACTGTTCGAGGAAACCGGGTTCGAGGCCGAACCGGTGGCGATGGACTATGTCCGTGAGGACGAGTTCGAGACCCTGCAGCGCGAGCCGATCCGATCGCTCGAGCACTTCTTCTGGGCGGTCACCGATCGCACCGAAATCAACGTCAGCGGGCATACCGAGCTCGAACAGTCGATCATGCAGGGGCACCGCTGGTTCACCCCCGAAGAGGTGGCCGACTGGCACGAGCCGATCTTTCCGCAGAACATCGTCAACCTGATCCGGCGCGCCCGCGCGCAGCGCGAAGGAACTCTCGCATGACCGAATCCGCATCCGGCCCCATCCTCCAGACCGTCACCCCGATCGCGCACGATCTCGGCGCCTTCACCGTGCGCCGCGCGATCCCCTCGCCGCGGCTCAAGATGGTCGGCCCCTTCATCTTCGTCGACGAGTTCGGCCCGGCCAAGCTCGATCCCGGCAAGGCGATGGACGTGCGCCCGCACCCGCACATCAACCTCGCGACGGTGACCTGGCTGTTCGAAGGCGCGATCGACCATCGCGACAGCCTGGGCACTTTCGCGACGATCCGCCCCGGCCAGGTCAACCTGATGACCGCGGGCACGGGCATCGTCCATTCGGAGCGCAGCCCTTTGACCGAGCGCGCAGATGGCCCCTCGCTCTACGGCATGCAGACCTGGCTCGCCCTGCCCGACGGCAAGGAGGAGATCGCCCCCGCCTTCGAGAGCCGCACCGGCCTGCCGCTGATCGAGGGCCACGGCGCGCGAGCACGCGTGATCATGGGCACGCTCTGGGGCGAGACCGCACCGACCACGCAATATGCCGAGACGATCTATGCCGAGATCCTGCTCGACGCCGGTTCGGCGATCCCGATCGACCCCGAGGCCGACGAACGCGCGGTCATGCTGGTCGGCGGCGAGGCGGCGATCGACGGCGTGCCGCTCGGGCTTTACGAACTGACCGTGCTCGCGCCCGGCCAGTCGCTCAAGCTGACCTCGGCGGGCGGCGGCCGTGTCATGCTGCTCGGCGGCGAGCATTTCGCCAGCCCGCGCCACATCTGGTGGAACTTCGTGTCCTCGTCGAAGGAGCGGATCGAGCACGCCGCGCTCGAATGGCGTGCGGGCAATTTCCCCAAGGTGCCCGACGACGAGGCCGAATTCATCCCGCTGCCCGAGGGACGCCCCAAGATCGTCTCCTATCCGTGAGCGACGACCCGGAGATCAAGCCGCGGTCGGGCAGTTCGCTGATCCGCCAGGTCCACGGCCACCATGCCGCGGTTGGCTATATCGAGCTGTTCTTCGACCTCGTCTTCGTCTTCGCGATCACCCAGCTCTCGCACGGCCTGCTCGAGCATTTGAACTGGCTGGGCGCGCTGCAGACCGCGATCCTGTTCCTCGCGGTGTGGTGGGCCTGGATCTACACGACCTGGGCGACCAACTGGATCGACCCCGACCACGGCGGCAACCGGCTGGTCCTGGGCCTGGCCATGGTCGTCAGCCTGGTCCTGTCGAGCTCGATCCCGCACGCCTTCGCCGGCGCCGGACTGACCTTCGCGGTCGCCTATAGCGCGCTGCAGATCGGCCGCTCGCTCTACGTCTCGTGGGTCTGCGGCGAATGGACGCGCGACGACAACTGGGGCCTCGTGCGGATCACGCTGTGGTTCGTCGCCTCGTCGCCGCTGTGGATCCTCGGCGGCCTCGCCGATCCCGGCGAGCGCGTGGCCTGGTGGATGGCGGCTTTGGCGATCGAATCGCTGGGGCCGGTCGTGTTCTACTGGGTCCCGGGGCTCGGCCGCTCGACCCCCGACGACTGGGAGATCGCCGGCGGCCACATGGCCGAGCGCTGCGCGCTGTTCATCATCATCGCGCTCGGCGAAGGCGTGCTGATCACCGGCGCGACCTTCGGCAAGCTCGAACCCAGCCTGCCAACGATCCTGGCCTTCCTCACCGCCTTCCTCGGCTCCTTCGCGATGTGGTGGGTCTATTTCGACGTCGGCGCCAAGCGCGGCGCCGAGCATATCGAACATCACGAACACCCCGGTGTGGTCGGCCGCGACGCCTTCACCTTCTGGCACGTACCGATCGTCGCGGGGATCATCCTGATCGCGGTCGCCGACGAACTGACCCTCGCGCATCCGCTCGAGCCCGTGCACGCGGATTTCCTGCTGGTCACGGCCGGCGGCATGGGCCTGTTCCTCGGCGGAACGATGAAGTTCAAGCGGATCAGCAGCGGCCACAACTGGTTCCCGCCCTCGCACACCGCGGGCCTGCTATTGACCGCCGCGCTGGTGCTCTGGGGCTGGCTGGCGCACCCGCCGACCTTGTTGCTCTACGCCGGGTCGACCCTGACCTTCGCCTTTGTCGCGCTGTGGGAATGGGGCTCGTACCACGGCGGCTGGATCGAACGCATGGAACGCCGCGGCTGGTGGCTGGGCCGGATGCTGCGGCGCTATACCGACTGGCGGCTGGCGGGGATGGGACGGCCGCGCAGCTAAGATCCTCCCCTGCAAGGGGAGGTGGCGCGCGCGTAGCGCGTGACGGAGGGGTGTCCCCATCACGGAGAGGGCGACACCCCTCCACCACCGCCTACGGCGGCGGTCCCCCTCCCCTTACAGGGGAGGATTTTGGATCTTCCACTCCACGCTTGCCCCATGCGCATGGGCACCGGCGAGCAGCACGGCCTCCTCCCCGCCCGGCCAGTAGCGCACGCGCAGCCCGTGCTGGAGCAGGGTGCGATCGGCCTCGAGCATGATCCAGGCCAGCGGACGTTCGCGCGTGGCCTTGGCGCCGTGGGCTGCCATCGCCGCGGTGATCCGCGCCTGCTGGTCGGCCGGGACATATTGCCAGACGATCGAATGCATCAGCACGCGCGTCGTGCCCTCGTCCTGCGGCTGCGCCAGCTGCTGCTCGACGAAGTCCGCGGCGTTCATGCGGACAAGATCGGGCCTTTTCACCTTTGCCGCCGCAATCGCCGCGTCGAGCCGCTCGAAGCGAACCGCGTGTTCGGGCCAGACATAGGCGCGCAGCCGCGCAGCCTGGGCCGGATCGGTCAGATCGATCGGCGCCACGTCGCAGCCCTTAAGCGAGACCACCGTGATCGCCCGGTCGGGCGGCGGCGGCCCGTGCCATTCGGGCGCGAAATGCAGGACCGCATCCTGCTCGGGCCCGACCGAGACTCCGCCGAGATCATAGGCATAGCGATCCAGCATCAGGTTGATCCCCGCGCTCGAGCCGATTTCCAGGCAGGCGAAGCGCGGCGGCAGCCCCTGCCCCGCCAGCCACAGCATCGCCGCGACGAAACCCCAGGAGCGCCCGGCCTCGTTGGTCTGCGGCGGCCCGTCGAGCCAGGGCATCAGGAAGTCCTCGTGGGCTCGCGTCGCCGCTGCGACAATCGCGACGTCGTCTGCCGGCTCGTCTGCATAGATCGCGGCCAGTTCCGGCGCCCGACCGCTCTGGTGCAGGGCGTGGATTCCGCCCGTCGCCCGCAACGGCACGGCGTCGGCCAAGGGTGGGCCCGGCCAGTCGCGGATCGTGCGGACGAAACGCCCTGGGTTCGGATCGTCGAGCTGCGCGGCAATCGCCGCGACCACGCGCGCGGTCACCGTCGCCGCATTGGCGCGGCAATAGGCGACCTGATTGGCAAAGGCCTGTGCCACGCTGACGCTGATCGGATCCTGCTCCACGGTTGCCCTTTCGCCTGCCGCCGCCTATGCGCGGCCGATGCAAAAGCCCGTGAATCTCAGGCCGCTCACATTCGCCGTGCCCAAGGGTCGCATCCTCGACGAGGCGCTGCCCCTGATGGCCCATGCCGGTGTGGTGCCCGAAGCCGAGTTCCACGACAAGAAGTCGCGTGCGCTGTCCTTCGCCTGCGAGGGCGACGAGTTCGGCGACATGCGCCTGATCCGCGTGCGCGCTTTCGACGTCGCGACCTTCGTCGCGCATGGCGCTGCGCAGATCGGCATCGTCGGCTCCGACGTGGTCGAGGAATTCGCCTATTCGGATCTCTATGCGCCGGTCGATCTCGACTTCGGCCACTGTCGTCTCTCGGTCGCCGAACCGACCGACCGGAAAACCGACGGCCCTGCCGCGAGCCACCTGCGCGTCGCCAGCAAGTATCCGAACCTCACGCGCAAGCATTTCGAGAAGCTGGGCATCCAGGCCGAGGTCGTGAAGCTCAACGGCGCGATGGAGCTCGCCCCCGGGCTCGGGCTCGCCAGCCGCATCGTCGACCTGGTCGAGACCGGCCGGACGCTCAAGGACAACGGCCTCGCCGAGACTTCGGTGATCCTGCAGATCTCGGCCCGCCTGATCGTCAACCGCGCCGCGCTCAAGACCGACGAGCGGGTCGGCGCGCTGGTCGAACGCTTCCGCGCGCTCGTCGCCGAGCAGAAAGCCCCTGAGGGAGCAGCCGCCTGATGCTCCGGCTCAACACCCGCGATCCGGGCTTCGACAAGGCGTTCCAGCGCCTCGTCCGCGACCGCCGCGAGAGCGACGACGACGTCGCGCGCGACGTCGCGCTGATCCTCGAGGACGTGCGCAATCGCGGTGACGTGGCCCTGGCCGAACTGACCCAGCGCTTCGACGGCCATTCGCTGGCCGACGATGCCAACTGGCGGATCGAACTGGCCGAGTGCCGCGACGCCTACGACAATCTCAACCCTGAACTGCGCGCCGCGCTCGAGCTCGCGGCGCAGCGCATCCGTGCCTATCACGAGGCGCAGCTGCCGCAGGACCGCGACTATACCGACGAGGCCGGTGTACGCCTCGGCGCCAAGTGGCGCGGGGTCGATGCCGCCGGGCTCTACGTCCCGGGCGGCCGCGCCGCCTATCCCTCGTCGCTGCTGATGAACGCCATTCCCGCCAAGGTCGCGGGGGTCGAACGGCTCGTCGTCGTCACCCCGACCCCCAAGGGCAAGGTCAATCCGCTAGTCCTCGCCGCCGCGCACATCGCCGGGGTCGACGAGATCTGGCGGATCGGCGGCGCCCAGGCCGTCGGCGCGCTGGCCTATGGCACCAAGCGCATCCGCCCCGTCGACGTCGTCACCGGCCCCGGCAACGCCTGGGTGGCCGAGGCCAAGCGCCAGCTCTACGGCGTCGTCGGCATCGACATGGTCGCCGGGCCCAGCGAGATCCTGGTCATTGCCGACGGCAAGAACGATCCCGACTGGATCGCCGCCGACCTGCTGAGCCAGGCCGAACACGATCCCGCCGCGCAGTCGATCCTGATCACCGACGATCCGCTGTTCGCCGATACCGTCGCCGATAGGGTCGGCGTCGAGCTGGCCATGCTCCAGACCGCGCGCGTCGCCAGCGAAAGCTGGAACACGCATGGCGTAATCATCGAGGTCGCCAGCCTCGACGAGGCCCCCGCCCTCGCCAACGCGCTCGCCGCCGAGCACGTCGAGATCGCGACCGACGAGCCGCAGGTGCTGGCCGACGCGATCCGCCACGCTGGTTCGATCTTCCTCGGCCGTATGACCCCCGAGGCGGTCGGCGACTATGTCGCCGGTCCCAACCACGTCCTTCCCACCGGCCGCCGCGCGCGCTTCGCCTCCGGCCTATCGGTACTCGATTTCATGAAACGCACTTCGTTCATCCAGCTCGACGCGAGCGCTCTCAACGCGATCGGCCCCGCCGCCGTCGCCCTGGCCGAAGCCGAAGGCCTGCCCGCCCACGCGCGCTCGGTCGCCGTGCGGCTCGAACAGCTGGAGTCGGGCCAGTGAGCGGCCGCTCGCGTGCCCGCGCCGCTGCGCGCCTCGCCGCCGTTCAGGCGCTCTACCAGCACGACATGGAGGGGACCCTCCTCGCGCCGCTGCTCGACGAGTTCCACCGCCACCGCCTCGGCGGCTTGATCGACGACGAAGTCGACGACAGCCAGTACGTCGATGCCGAGGTGAAGTTCTTCGACGACGTGGTCAAAGGCACGATCGCCCGCCGCGACGAGATCGACGAACTGTTGTCGAGCAAGCTGGCCGAGAGCTGGAAGATCGAGCGTCTCGACAAGACCCTGCTCCAGATCCTGCGCGCCGGTACCTACGAACTGCTCGCCCGCGCCGATGTCGCCACCGGCACCGCGATCAGCGAATACGTCGACGTCGCCCACGCCTTCTTCGAGGCGCGCGAGGCGAAATTCGTCAACGGCGTGCTCGACGCCGTGGCAAAGGCGGTTCGGTAAAGTCTTCCTCCCTTCCTTTCCCCTTGATGGGGAAAGGATGCGAAGACTTGGCAGCTTGCTGCCTAGTCGCAGCTGGATAGGGGTGAGCGTGCCGCGAGTTCGGCGCCTGTAGGGAACCTCACCCCTACCCAACTTCGGCTAGTTCGCTTCGCTCTCAAGCCTCCGTATCCCTCCCCCATCAAGGGGGAGGAAGAACGGTCGTGCTTCGACTTCCCCCATCAAGGGGGAAGAACTAAGGTGCGCCTGTGAAGAAGCACCCGCCCGCCATATCGGCAAAACGCGCCCGCAATCTGCGGCGCAATCCGACCGATGCCGAGCAACGGATGTGGCGCTTACTCAAGGAAAACTTCCCCGAAGCGCGTTTCCGCCGCCAGGTGCCGATCCGCCAATACATCGCCGACTTCGCAAGCCATCAAGCCAAAGTCGTCATCGAACTGGACGGCGGGCAACACTCGCCCCAAAGCGATGCTCCGCGCTCGGCCGTGATCGAGGCAGAGGGGTACCGGATCATCCGTTTCTGGAACAACGCTGTGCTCGAAAACGGCGACGGCTGCATGGCCAGCCTCACACAGGTTCTCACGCGCACATGACCACCGAACTCGCCTTCATCGAAACCTTGCGCCGGATGGCTACGCATCCTGCCGCGCGCGGGCTCGGCGACGACTGCGCGGTGATCGAGATCGGCGGCGAGACGCTGATACTTACGCACGACATGATGGTCGCGGGCGTGCACTTCCTGCCCGAGCAGGATCCGGCCGACCTCGCCTGGAAGCTCGTCGCGACCAACATGTCCGATCTCGCGGCCAAGGGCGCAGAGCCGGTGGGCGTGCTGCTCGGCTACATGCTCGGCAGCGACGACGCGCGGTTTCTCGCCGGGCTGGAAGAGGCTCTCGCGCATTACGGCGCACCGCTGCTCGGCGGCGATACGGTGTCGGCGAACGGGGCTCAGGCGATGGGCCTCACCGCGATCGGCCGCGCGACGCACCGACCCGTCCCTTCACGTTCGGGCGCGAAGGCCGGCGACGCGGTCTATGTCACCGGCCCGGTCGGCGGCGCGATGATGGGGCTCGAAGCCTTGCGCGCTGGCCAGGGCGACAGCATTGCCTATCGCCGTCCAAGCGCCCTGCTCGCCGAGGGCCAAGCCTTGGCGCCGCTCGTCACGGCCATGATGGACGTGTCCGACGGCCTGCTGCTCGACGCCGCGCGGATCGCGCGTGCCAGCGGCGTGATCCTGGCGATCGACGGTGCCGCCGTGCCGATCGCCGCGCCCGAGCACCGCCGCGCCGAGGCGCTGCGCTGGGGCGACGACTACCAGTTGCTGTTCACCGCGCCGGCCGACGCGGCCCTGCCGGTCGCGGCCTTGCGGATCGGCGAGGTCCTGTCGTCAGGCCCGGCACCGCTGCTGCTCGATGGTATCCCACTCGGCGAGAAGGACAACCTCGGCTTCGAACACGGTTAGTGCGCGCTGCAGTCCACGCCGCGTGCCTCGAGGATCGGCTTCATCTCGCGGTAGGCTGCCTTGCAGGCGTGAACCGGGATGTACGGATGCAGGTGATGGACCAGGTGGAAATCGATCCCCAGCGAACCCCAGTGGCCGAGCTTGTGGCGGATGATCGCGGTGCTGTCGTAGCGGCCGACGCCGTTGTGCGGCTGGTGCGGCGCCCAGCTCAGCACGGCATGGATATAGCTGAGGCCGATGTGCCGCGGCAGCCACCAGAGTAGCGCAACCTCGATCGCATAGCCGCTCCGGGCCATGGCGAAGAAGAACGAGAGCACGACGAGCTGGATCGCCATCGTGTGCTTGAGCGCGGCCTTGGCTTCGGGCGTGCCGAGTTCGCCGATGTGCCGGCGCCAGCGCGCGGCCGTGCCGATCGGCCCCGGCTGCCGGTTGAGCCAGGACTTGATCACCGCCATGAACACATTGGGCGCGGCGTGGATCGCGTCGGGATCCTTGATCGGATCGTTGGTATACTGGTGATGCAGCAGGTGCATCGCCTTGAGCATCGAGAAGGGCAGGATCAGCGGCACGGCGGCGATCCAGCCGGTCAGTTCGTTCCAGAACCGCGCCTTGGTGCCCTCGCGGCCGAGGTTCGAATGCATCGCCTCGTGGCTGACGACATAGCCGCCCGCGACGAAGACCGAATTGATCGCGCAGCCCAGCCAGAGCGGGATCACGCCCATGATCGCCAGCGGGAAGGTCGCCACGAAGACCGCGAAACAGACCAGCGCGATCGCCACGTAGGGCCAGGTCGACACGTTCTGCGCAGCATATTTGAGGCCGATCTCGCGCTCCATCTGCGCGAGCGTCTTGCGCGCATGGGCGTCGAGTTCGCGATCGGGCCGCGCCAGCGGGATCGCCGGCCCTTCGCGGGTCAGAGCATCGGGCGCCGTCTGGCCGCCCAGCATCAGGTCACGGATGTCGTTCATGGCCCCCGCCGATCAATCGCCTAGACCCACCGTCCACGGAGCGTCGCATAGAGCCCCCAGGCCGCGCCGATCGTCAGGCCAAAGGCAATGCGGGTCAGCCCCAGCGGAGCCTCCCAGTGCCAGGCGGCCATGGTCTGCGCGATCAGCGGCGCGATGAAGCCGATCCCGAAGATCAGCGGCATCACCGTGAACAGCTTCTTCAGTGCGACTTCCATAGTGTTAACATCACATAAACCATGGAGTCCGGCAAGCAAGGCCGACTTTGGTCGCATGCCAGCGCATTTTCCGTATTCGGAACAAACCGACGAGAACCGCGGCGAAACGCTTGCAAGTACCCTGACCACTCGATAGCCCTTGACAACTTGCGACCCCAAAGAAGGGCGCAATTGTTGGGAAACAGGATGAAGGGGGCCTACGTGGATCTCGTCACAATCGCTATAGTATTGGGATTGCTTGCCGTCTTGTACGGCTTCGTCACCAGTCGCCAGGTTCTAGGAAGCCCGGCCGGCAATGAGAAAATGCAAGAAATCGCCGCCGCCATTCAGGAAGGCGCGCAAGCCTACCTGAAGCGCCAGTACACGACGATCGCGATCGTCGGTGTGATCGTCGCTGCGATCATCGCCGGTACGCTCGGCGCCATCTCGGCCACGGGTTTCGTGATCGGCGCGATCCTTTCGGGCGTCGCCGGCTTCATCGGCATGAACATCTCGGTCCGCTCGAACGTCCGCACCGCGGCCGCCGCACAGAAGGGCCTGCAGGACGGCCTGACCCTGGCCTTCCGCGCGGGCGCGATCACCGGCATGCTCGTGGCGGGCCTCGCGCTCCTCGCGATCGCGGTGTTCTACTGGTACCTGACCGGCCCCGGCGGCTACACCGTCGGCGGTGAGGACCGCACCGTGGTCGATGGCCTCGTCGCCCTTGCCTTCGGCGCCTCGCTGATCTCGATCTTCGCGCGTCTCGGTGGCGGCATCTTCACCAAGGCCGCCGACGTCGGCGCCGACCTCGTCGGCAAGGTCGAGGCGGGCATTCCCGAGGACGATCCACGCAACCCCGCCGTGATCGCGGACAACGTCGGCGACAACGTCGGCGACTGCGCCGGCATGGCCGCCGACCTGTTCGAGACCTACGTCGTCACCGTCGGCGCCACCATGGTGCTGACAGCGCTGCTGCTCAAAGGCGCCGGCGACCTGCTGCCAGCGCTGATGGCGCTGCCGCTGCTGATCGGCGGCGTCTGCATCGTCACTTCGATCATCGGCACCTATTTCGTCCGCCTCGGTGGCGGCAAGAACATCATGGGCGCCATGTACAAGGGCTTCCTGGTCACCGCGGTCCTTTCGGTCCCGGCGATCTGGTGGGCGATCAGCCACGCGCTCGGTGGCATGGAGATCGCCATCGGTGAGGACGGCTTCACCGGCCGCTCGCTGTTCTACTGCTCGCTGCTCGGGCTGGTCATCACCGGCCTGATCATCTGGATCACCGAATACTACACGGGCACCAATTTCCGCCCGGTGCGCTCGATCGCCAAGTCGTCGGAAACCGGTCACGGCACCAACGTGATCCAGGGCCTGGCGATCTCGATGGAATCGACCGCCCTGCCGACCCTGGTGATCGTTACCGGCATCGTCATCGCCTTCAAGCTCGCCGGCCTCATGGGCATCGCCTATGGCGCCACCGCGATGCTGGCGCTGGCCGGCATGGTCGTCGCGCTCGATGCCTACGGTCCGGTCACCGACAACGCCGGCGGCATCGCCGAGATGGCGGGCCTCGATGACTCGGTGCGCGAGAAGACCGACGCGCTCGACGCCGTGGGCAACACCACCAAGGCCGTGACCAAGGGCTATGCGATCGGCTCGGCCGGCCTCGCCGCGCTCGTGCTGTTCGCCGCCTATACCACCGATCTCAAGGAGTTCTTCCCGACGCTCGAAGTCAGCTTCAGCCTCGAGAACCCCTATGTGATCGTCGGCCTGTTGCTCGGCGCGCTGCTGCCCTACCTGTTCGGCTCGATGGGCATGACCGCGGTCGGCCGTGCCGCGGGCGACGTGGTCAAGGACGTGCGCGATCAGTTCGCCAACAACAAGGGCATCATGGAAGGGACCTCGAAGCCCGACTATGCCCGCACGGTGGACCTCGTCACCCGTGCCGCGATCAAGGAAATGATCGTGCCCTCGCTGCTGCCGGTGCTGGCGCCGATCGTCGTCTACTTCGTCATCGAGGCGGTGGCCGGCCAGGCGGATGCTTTCGCCGCGCTCGGCGCCCTGCTGATGGGCGTGATCGTCGGCGGCCTGTTCGTCGCGCTCTCGATGACCTCGGGCGGCGGCGCCTGGGACAATGCCAAGAAGTACATCGAGGACGGCAACCACGGCGGCAAGGGCTCCGAAGCCCACAAGGCCGCGGTGACCGGCGACACGGTCGGCGATCCCTACAAGGACACTGCCGGCCCCGCCGTCAATCCGATGATCAAGATCACCAACATCGTCGCGCTGCTGCTTCTGGCAGCTCTGGCCAGCCACGCCGCCGGCTGACCGCGACCGAGACATAGAACCATGCCTCCGGCCGCCTGCGGCCCCCGGCATAGGTGATGGCGAACCCCGCTCGGAGCGATCCGGGCGGGGTTTTGCCTTGCCGGCTTCGTTAGCATTTCGTTGGCGTTCGCCTGTTACTTCCACGCTGGGAGCGCGCGAGCTTCCGTTTCGAGGATGAACCAGCGTGGCGAGCAAGGCCGGGTCCTTTCCCAAGCCTGCGGCGCGGCCCGAGGCCGCGGCTGCGCGCCGGCCCGAATTCGTGCTCGAAGCCCTGCCCTGGACGCAGCTCGCCACCGAGACGCTGGCCTGGGACGCGCTTGCGGTCTGCGCTTCGGAGCCCAATCCCTTCTTCGAATCCTGGTACCTGTTGCCCGCGCTCGCCGCCTTCGATCCGCACGGCGAGGTCGAGATCCTGCGTTTCGAGGCCGACGGCGAACTGGCCGGGATCCTGCCCTTGGGCCGGCCGCGGCGCTATTACGGCAAGCCGCTGCCCCATCTGGCGAGTTGGCTCCACGCCAACTGCTTCCTCGGCGCGCCGCTGGTCGCTGCCGGGCTCGAGACCCATTTCTGGCGCGCGCTGCTGGCCTGGGCCGATCGCAACGCCGGGCTCGGCCTGTTCCTGCACCTCGCGCACATGCCGCTTGCCGGCGCGCTGCACGCGGCGCTGGTCGACGTCCTGGCCGAACAGCGCCGCCCCGCCCACCTCGTCCACCGCGAGGAACGCGCGCTACTCAGCAGCCACGAGACGCCCGAGGCATATTTCGAGGCGACGCTGTCGGGCAAGAAGCGCAAGGAACTGCGCCGCCAGTTCGCGCGGCTGTCCGAACTCGGCGAGGTCACGCTCGAACGCCGCGACGACGGCGAGGGTCTCGACCAGTGGGTCGAGCAGTTCCTCGCGCTCGAACAGGCGGGCTGGAAGGGCCTCGCCGGTTCGGCGCTCGCGGCCCAGCCCGGCACGGCTCAGTTGTTCCGCGACAGTCTGCCCAGAGGGGCCGCGCGCGGCCGGCTCGAACGCCTGACCCTGTCGCTCGACGGCGCGCCGATCGCGATGCTCGCGACTTTCCTGACCCCGCCGGGCGCCTTCTCGTTCAAGACGGCCTTCGACGAACGCTATGCGCGCTACTCGCCGGGCGTCCTGCTCCAGCGCGAGAACCTGGCGATCCTGGACCGCACCGACATCGCCTGGAGCGATAGCTGCGCTGCCGCCGACCATCCGATGATCGACCACATCTGGCGCGAGCGCCGCGCGATCGGCCGCTATTCGATCGCGATCGGCGGCCGCACGCGCCGCGCGGCCTTCGCGCTCATCGCGCGGGCCGAAATGGGCCGCAACCCGACCGGGCTGACGGACTGAGCCATTTCATCCACCGCGGTCCACAGGTTCCGTCACAGCTTATCCAGCACTAGCCCACAGACTTATCCACAGGCCGCCAGCACCACTGGCTCAGTGCAGGTGCTTCAGCTTGTCGGGGTTCCGCATGACGTAGATCGCCACGATCTTGCCGTCCTCGATCTCGAAGGCCGTGGTCTGGAGCTCGCCATCGGCCTCGCGCGTGACGAAGCCCGGCAAGCCGTTGACGAAACCCACGCGCACCAGGCGTGACGGGTACTTGCGATACATGACCGCCAGCCCGCGGTGCAGCCGCAGCAGCTGCCGCGCGCCCTGGATCAGGCGCATCGCCGCCGGGCGCTTGCCGCCGCCGTCCGAGTGGCTGCTGACGTCGGTCGCCAGCATGGCGCCAAGCGCGGTCATGTCGCCGCTGCGGGTGGCGGCGAAGAAGGCCTCGGCGATTTCCAGCCCGCGCTGCTTCTCCACCTGGAAGCGCGGCCGCGCTTCGCGGACATGCGCGCGGGCGCGACTGGCGAGTTGGCGGCAGGCCGCGGGATCGCGATCGACCGTCACCGCGATCTCGTCGAAGCTCTGGCCGAAGACATCGTGGAGCAGGAAGGCGGCGCGTTCGAGCGGCGACAGCCGTTCCAGCGCCAGCATCAGCGGCAGGGTGACATCCTCGACGTCTTCCTCCTCGACGATCGGATCGGGCAGCCAGGGACCGATGTAGGTCTCGCGGCGGTGGCGCGCCGACTTGAGCTGGTCGAGGCAGAGCCGCGTCACCGTGCGGCGCAGGAAGGCCTCGGGCTCGCGCACCGCGGCGCGGTCCGCCCCCATCCAGCGGATGAAGGCCTCCTGCACCGCATCCTCGGCGTCGGCGACCGAGCCGAGCATGCGATAGGCGACGCGGACGAGCTTGGGCCGCAGGGGGTCGAAGCTGACCGCGGGATCGTCCGCGCCGACCGACATCACGCCGCCGCCAGCTTCTTGGTCGCGGGCGTCTCGATCCGCAGGCCGAAGGCCGTGGCGATGCGGTTCCAGCCGTTGATCACGTTGATCAGCAAGGTCAGCTTCACGCATTCCTCCTCGGTGAAGTGCTCGGCGAGCGCATCCCAGGCGGCGTCATGGGTGTGCCCTTGCGCCAGCTTCGTCAAGGCGTCGGTCCAGGCCAGAGCCGCGCGTTCGCGCGGGGTGAAGACCGGCGCTTCGTGCCAGGCGGCGACGAGATAGAGCCGCTGCTCGCTCTCGCCCGCCATGCGCGCGTCGGCCGTGTGCATGTTGATGCAGTTGGCGCAGCCATTGAGGATCGAAGAGCGCAGCTTCACCAGTTCGACGAGGCTGTGTTCGAGGCTGGTGTTGACGGCATCCGAAACCGCCATCCACGGCTTCATGATCTCGGGCGCGGCGGTGTAGGGATTGAGCTTGGCGGTCATGGTCGGATGTCCTTCGCTACGGGTTGTGCCGACATGACGAGGCGGCCGCGCCGCGTGTGACATGGGGATCAAAAAAATCCTCCCCGGCACGGGGAGGGGGACCGCGACGCGTAGCGGCGTGGTGGAGGGGGCTCTCGGCTAACACTGCCTTCACCGGACAGCCCCCTCCACCAGCCTTCGGCTGGTCCCCCTCCCCGTACCGGGGAGGATTACGCTTACCCCTTGCCCCCGTGCGCACGATTGCGCAGGAAGGCGGCCATGCTTCTCCCGCACCGCAAAGCCGCCGCCTGATGCACGACGCCGAAGCTTCGCTGTTGCAGGACGGCTTCCTGCTGCTCGGGTTCGCGCTCGTCTTCGTGCTGCTATTCCGCCGGCTGGGCCTGGGTGCGACCCTGGGCTTCCTCGTCGCGGGCATCCTCGTCGGGCCGCAGGTGCTCGACATGGTCGGCGACGCCGAGAGCAAGCTGGGTATCGCCGAACTCGGCATCACCCTGCTGCTCTTCGTCGTCGGGCTCGAACTGAACCCCTCGCGGCTGTGGCGGATGAAGCGCGACATCCTCGGGCTCGGCCTGCTCCAGGTCACGCTCTGCGGCCTGGCGATCGCCGGGGTGATCCTCGCCGTCGGCTTCTCGTGGGAGGCCGCTGTGGCGCTGGGCCTGCCGCTGGCCTTGTCCTCGACCGCGCAGGTATTGCCGCTGCTGCGGAGCTCGGGGCGCATGCGCACGCCCTTCGGCGAACGCGCCTTCGCGATCCTGCTGTTCCAGGACCTGTCGATCATCCCGCTGATCACGATCATCGCGGCGATGAGCCGCAATCCGGCCGACATGGGCGGGCCGCCGGGCTGGCTGCTGACCGTCTATTCGTTCGCCGCGGTCGCCGGACTGATCACCGCCGGGCGCTTCCTGATCCGCCCGATGTTCCGCCTGATCGGCAACATGGGCGAGCGCGAGATGTTCGTCTTCGCCGCACTGTTCACCGTCATCGCCTCTGCCGCGCTGATGGAGGCGCTGGGCCTGTCGACCGCGCTCGGCGCCTTCGTCGCTGGCGTCATGCTCGCGGACTCGCCCTATCGCCACGAGCTAGAGGCCGACGTCGAGCCGTTCCGCTCGATCCTGCTCGGCCTGTTCTTCCTGACCGTGGGCATGATGCTCAACCTCCATGCGATCGCCGAACGCCCGGCCTTCGTCATCGCCATGGCCCTGGCGCTGATCGCGGTGAAGGCGCTGGTCATCTTCGCGATCGGCCTGGCCTTCCGCATGAGCTGGCGCGCGGCGCTCGCGCTTGGCGTGCTGCTGAGCCAGGGCGGCGAATTCGGCTTCGTGCTCTTCGCCCAGGCGCAGAAGGCCTATCTGATCGCCCCCGACGCCGCGAGCCTGTTCGGCGCGATCGTCACCCTGTCGATGGCGACGACCCCGTTCCTGATGGCCGCGACCAAGCGCTTCCGCGAGGCCCCGGTCGAGCGCGACGAGGAGCGCGAAGGCCCCGCGGCCGACGGCGCCAACGCGATCGTCGTCGGCTATGGCCGCTTCGGCCAGACCGTCGCGCAGATGCTGATGGCCAGCAACATCCCGGTAACCCTGATCGACACCGACATCGAAATGATCGACATCGCCGGCGGCTTCGGCGCCAAGGTCTATTTCGGCGACGGCACGAGGCTCGACCTGCTGCGCCAGGCGGGTGCCGACGAGGCCGAACTGATCCTGTTCTGCCTCGACGGCGACCAGCTCAGCGCCGAGATGGTCGAGGCCGTGCACAAGGCCTTCCCGCGCGCGGCGATCTACATTCGCGGCTTCGATCGCCGCTCGGCCGTGCGCCTGGGCAACACGCCGGCCGCCGCCGTGGTCCGCGAAGTGCTCGAATCCGCGATGAAGATGTCGCGGCTCGCGCTCGAAGGGCTCGACGTCAGCCCCGAGGACATCGACCGTGCCGAGGACATGTACCGCGCGCGCGACAAGGAACGCCTGGCCAAGCAGATCGAGACCGGCGACCTGCGCGCCGCGCGCGATCGTATCATCACCCGCCCCGAAGGTCGCGACCCCTGAATTCCGCCGATCCCGGCCAATTGCAATAAAGTGTTTCCGGGCCGCATCTTAGCCCGAAAAACAGCGGTTGTTTAACCGTTCGACCTATAGGCCGAAGCCTCTCGGGGCTTATCAGGGATGCCCCGCCGGGAATACGGGTGGCGGCAGTGATAAAGCGACGGTTGATCCTCGCGATATTTCATATCTGCAAGCTGGCGGGCCTTTTCGCGCTGGCGCGTCACCTCACGCGCTTCGATCTGCGCATCCTCTGCTACCACGGCTTCGTGCTCGACGACGAGGACCGGTTCCGCGGCTCGCTATTCGTCGGACGCGACTTCTTCGACCGGCGCATGCGCTATCTGAGGGACCACGGCTATACCGTCCTGCCGCTCGGCGAGGCGGTCGATCGGCTTGCAAGCGGCAAACTGCCGCGCGATCCCGTGACGATCACGATCGACGACGGCTTCCACAGCGTCCACGCCGTCGCGCGCGAGGTGCTGAGCCGTTACGACTTTCCCTCGACGCTCTACCTGACCTCCTACTATTTCGAGAAGGCGACCCCGATCTTCCAACTCGCGGTCGACTACATGTGCTGGAAGTCGCCGAAGCACGAGGTCGATCTGTCGCGGCTCGGCGTGCCGGCGCTCGCCCAGGCCACGGCACTGCCCCTCACCCCCGAGAACCGCGTCGCGGCCAGCGCGCAGATCTTCGCGCACGGCACGGCGGCCCTCGACGAGGACGGGCGCGTGGCGCTGTCGCAGCGGCTCGGCGAAGCCCTCGGCGTTGACTACGCGCGCATCCGCGACCGCCGCCTGTTCAACCTGATCTCGCCCGAGGAAGCGCGCGAGCTCGAAGCCGCGGGCATGGCGATCGAGCTCCACACCCACCGCCACCAGTTCCCCGAATGCCCGGTCGCCGCGGCGGGCGAACTGCGCGACAATCGCGCGGCGATCGCGCCCGTGCTCGGCCGCGCGCTCGATCACTTCTGCTATCCGAGCGGCGAGTGGCACCACACCCATCGACCGGTGCTCGAAGACGCAGAAATCCGCAGCGCTACCACCTGCCAGCCGGGGCTCGCGCGCAAGGGCGCGAACCTGCTCGCCCTGCCCCGCCTGCTCGACGACAACCGCGTCTCGCAGATCGAGTTCGAGGCAGAAGTCAGCGGCTTCACCGACCTGCTGCGCCGCTTCCGCGGCAAGACCAGAATGCCCTGGATGAGCCCGCCGTCCTATGTCGAATGGGTCGGCGTCGCGCCCGAGATGCTGATGATCGCCTGATCCCTAGCCGCCCGAGCCTTAGCCGTTGGGGTGATAGAAATCGTAGATCGTCTGCGCCACCGCGGCGCTGACGCCGGGCGCGCGCTGCAGGTCCTGGAGGCTCGCCGCGCGCACCTTCCCCGCCGTGCCGAAATGCAGCAGCAGCGCGCGCTTGCGCGCCGGGCCGATGCCGGGGATCTCGTCGAGCGGTGACGCGGTGATCGCACGGCTGCGCTTGGCGCGGTGCGCGCCGATCGCGAAGCGGTGCGCCTCGTCGCGCAGCCGCTGCAGGTAGAACAGCACCGGCGAATTGACCGGCAGCATCTTCTCGCGGCCGTCGGGGAAGTGGAACACCTCGCGCCCCTCGCGCCCGTGGTGCGGCCCCTTGGCGATCGAGATCAGCGGCAGGTCCTCGACCCCGAGTTCCTCGATCACCTCGCGCACCGCCGACATCTGCCCCTTGCCGCCGTCGATCAGCACGAGATCGGGCCAGGTGCCGCTCTGGCGGTCGGGATCCTCGGTCATGGCCTTGCCGAAGCGGCGCGCCATGACCTCGCGCATCATGCCGAAGTCGTCGTTGGTCTGCGCGGTCTTGATGTTGAACTTGCGGTACTGGCCGTTGAGGAAGCCCTCGGGCCCCGCGACCACCATCGCGCCGAGCGCGTGGGTACCCTGGATATGGCTGTTGTCGTAGATCTCGATCCGTTGCGGCACTTCGGGCAGCTCGAAGAAGTCGGCCACCTCGCGCATGATCTTGGCCTTGGTGCCGCTCTCGGCGAGCCGCCGGTCGAGCGCTTCGACCGCATTGCGCGTCGCCTGCTGGATCAGCCGCTTGCGATCGCCGCGCTGCGGCACCGAGATCTCGACCTTGCCACCCGCCGCCTCGCGGAAGGCCTCGGCGACGAGCTCGGCCTCGGGCAGCGCCCGATCGATCAGGATCGTCCGCGCCGGCGGCACCTCCTCGTAGAACTGCGCGAGGAACGCGGTCAGCACGTCCTCCTCGGACAGCCCCTCGGTATGCGTCGGGAAGAAGGCGCGGTGCCCCCAGTTCTGGCCGCCGCGGATGAAGAAGGCCTGGACCGCGACCTGTCCGCCCTTGCAGGCCATGGCGAAGATGTCGGCGTTCTGCAGCCCTTCGGCGTTGATCGCCTGGCTGCCCTGGATGAAGGTCGCGGCGCGCAGCCGGTCGCGCAGCATGGCCGCGCGCTCGAAATCGAGCGCCTCGGCCGCCTCGGCCATCTGCGCCTCGATCTTCTTCTGCACGGCCTGGTTCTTGCCGCCGAGGAAGTCCTTGGCCTCGCTGACGAGCTCGGCATAGCCGGCCTCGTCGATCCGGCCGACACAGGGCGCCGAGCAGCGCTTGATCTGGTAGAGCAGGCAGGGGCGATCGCGCCGGCTGAAGAAGCTGTCGGTGCAGCTGCGCAGCAGGAACAGCTTCTGCAGCGCGTTGATCGTCGTGTTGACCGAACCGGCGCTGGCGAAGGGCCCGTAATAGTTGCCCGCGGCCTTGCGCGCGCCGCGGTGCTTGGTGATCCGCGGGAAGGCGTGATCGGCGCGCAGCAGGATGAAGGGGAAGCTCTTGTCGTCGCGCAAGAGCACATTGTAGGCAGGCCGGAAGCGCTTGATCAGCTGCGCCTCGAGCAGCAGCGCCTCGGCTTCCGAATTGGTCGTGACGATCGTCATCGACCGTGTCTGACTGACCATGCGCTTCAGGCGCAGCGGCAGCCGATCGACCTGGGTGTAATTGGCCACGCGATTGCGCAGCACGCGCGCCTTGCCGACGTAGAGCACTTCGCCACGCGCGTCCTGCATGCGATAGACCCCGGGCCGCGCCGGCAGGGTCCGCACGGTCTCGCGGATCGCCGCGACGCCAGCGTCGATGTCGGGCTGGTCCGAGCCGCGCACGGTGTAGGTCGCGCGATCCTCGTTGAAGCGTTCGGCGCCTCGGGGGTCGTGGGGAGTTCCGGCGGGGGTACGGGCCATGCAGGCCAGATAGGGCGTTCGGGCGAGCTTGGGGAGAGGCGCCCGCGCCTCGTCCACGATTCAGGCCGGGAGCGAAACCGGCTGCCCTGCCCGCGCCACCCCAAAAGAAAGAGCCCGGTGGTCATGGCGGCCACCGAGCTCGAGTGCCGGGAAGGGACCGGCTTGATTGTCCTGTCGATGTTCTGCTTCCGGCGGGAGCGCGGGAACTAGTCGCGCTCTGATCGCGGAGATGATGAGCCCGACGGACATGGCTAGGGCGCCGGGCTCTTCATGTTTCGCGGGGAAGGGACCCGCGGCAGTCGATCAATCGGTTATGTAGTCGTTAAGGTATTCGGTCTCGTCGGTGCTCTTAGCGGAGCAGCGAGAGGACGCCCTGGGCCGACTGGTTGGCCTGCGAGAGCATGGCCGTCGAAGCCTGGCTGACGATCTGGGCCTTGGCGAGCGCGGTCGTTTCGGCCGAGTAGTCGGCGTCCTCGATGCGGCTGCGGGCGTCGGACAGGTTCGTCACGTTGTTGGTCAGGTTGTTGACCGCCGATTCCAGGCGGCTCTGGCTGGCACCCAGCGAAGCGCGGGTGGTGTTGATCGAAGCGAGCGCCGAGTCGACGTTGCCGATCGTCGTGCCAGCAGCCGAAGCGCTCGAAACGTCGAGAGCGGTCGCGTTGACCTTGGTGCCGTCGATGCCCTTGATGTTCAGAGCGATCGTGTTCGTCGAGTCCGAACCGGCCTGGATGGTCACCGAGACCGAACCGGTCGAGGTCTTGTCGAACAGCGTCACGCCGTTGAACTTGGTGTTGGTCAGGATGTCGTCGATCTGCGAGGTCAGTTCGGTGACTTCGGCCTGCAGGTTGGTGCGGTCCGACGACTGGTAGGTGCCCGACTTCGACTGGATCGACAGTTCACGAACGCGCTGCAGCATGTTGGTGACTTCGTTCAGCGCGCCGTCGGCGGTCTGAGCGAGGGCGATGCCGTCGTTGGCGTTGCGGATGGCCTGCGTCATGCCGCGGACCTGCGAGGTCATGGTCGTGGCGATCGCGAGACCGGCCGCGTCGTCCTTGGCGCTGTTGATGCGCTTGCCGGTCGACAGACGCTCCATCGCGTTGCCCAGAGCCTTGGCGGCCGAGTTACCGGCGTTAGCCGCTTTCATCGCGCCAATGTTGGTGTTAATAACAGCCATGCGAAATTCCCGTGTGTAGACCCGAAGGTGCCGACCGAGAAAGTTCGATGCGGCTGCCGAATACTAGAGCGGCAGCCGGAAGCGGAAATTAAGTGCCGGTTGGCTTGCCGGAGCGGCAAAGCGTTGCCGTCCGCTCGGCCCGTCGAACTTCTTCCGGCGAGGCCTTGAGGCTCCACCGAAAGAATCTCCGGAGTTCAGAACATCTTGCGAAAATCGATGCCGACGACGCGCCCCTTGGGATCGCGATAGTCGAGCTGATAGCTGAGCGGCACCGCGCCCGTCTGGTCGGTCACCCGCTGACGCGAATCGAACATATTGTCGACCGTGAGCGACAGACGCGTGCCCTTGAGGAAGGGCACGTCCTCGATCAGTTTCTTGCGCTGATCGAAGTTCACGAAGGCGCGCAGATTCAGCTTGAACACGCTGCCGAAGCGCAGGTCCGAGCTGCCCGGCGCCCCGGTGGCGCGGACCGTGACCGGCGACGACCAGTCGCCGTTGGCGCGCAGGCCGAAGCCCTTGTGGAACAGGCCGCCCTCCAGCTCGATACCATGGCGCGCGACGCCGCCAGCGGTCAGCGCCGATCCGTCGAGCAGGTCGAGCACCGGACCGCCCGGCGCGACGAGCACCGTATTGGTCAGCTCGACCTTGTGGAACAGCGACAGGTTCCAGCGGCCCTGGCCGTTGCCGGGCTGCGCGCCCGGTCCGCCGGGGCCGAAGCCGCGACCACCGCCGCCGGGTCCGCGCCCCATGCCGCCTCCCCCCATACCACCTGGCCGAGCACCACCGGGCGCCCCAGCCCCAGGACCGCGCGGTCCGCAGGGGCCCATCATGCCCATCATGCCCTGGCGCCCCTGCGGTTGCGGCTTGCCGATCGTGCCAGAGATGTTGAAGCCCCAGCGGATCCGCGAGCTCTTGACCTCGCTGAAGGTCACCGGCCGACGATCGATCGCGACGAGCTGCCCGGCCCCATCGCGCACCACGCGGCCCGGGAAGGCCGCCTCGATCGCGGGGGTGAGCAGCGGGAAATCCTGGGTGACGTCGGTCGAACGGTTGCGGAAATATTCGACGATCAGGTTGGAGTTCTTGAGGAACGGCAGCTGCCAGTTGCCCGAGAACTTCCAGTCGCGCTGCTTCTCGCGCACGAGATCGGGATTACCGCCGGTGAGGACCGTCACCAGCGCGGTCTCGCCGCGCGTGAAGTCGTAGACGACGACGTTCGACGACAGCACCGTCGGGCTGCCGAGCTGGCTCAGCGACGGCGCGGCCTCGTCTACCAGGTAGCTCGCCTGGAAGTTCAGCTTCTCGGTCGGCGCCCAGGTCAGCCCGGCGCTCCAGTCCTTGAGCGTGCCGAAGTCCGACAGGTGGCTGAGGCCCAGGCTCAGGTTCAGCGACAAGTCGCCAACCGCGCCGAGCACGCCGTTCTTGCGGCTGGTCAGCGGCACGCCGAGGTTCAGGCCGGTCGAGGCATTGCTGCGATCGAAGCTGGTGTCGCGCGCAGTGCGGGTGTCGTTGCTGTCGGTGCGCGTATAGGAGAAGCCGCCCTTGACCGTCAGCGAGGCCTCGCCCGCGGGCAGGCGGAACGGCGTGCCCGACAGCGTGGCCAGCGAGGTCAGGCTATAGTCCTGCGAACGCGCGCGATCGGTCTGGCCCGGGGCGACCGTGGGCAGCGGCCCGTCGATCGCGAGATTGCCCGCCAGCGCGGCACTGACCAAGGGCGAGAGCGCGGCGGCGCTGCGCGGCTGGTCGATCGTCGAACGCGTATCGGTATAGCCGCCGTCGGCGGTCGCGGTGAGGTTGAAGCCACCGAGCGGCTTGTTGAACACCAGCCCGCTCTGGAACGCCGTCGCGTGTGAGCGGCGCTCGAGCGCGTCGGGCAGGCTGCGCAGTTCGGCCGCGCCGCCAGGCCCGACGAGCTCGATCGTGTCGAGCCCGTTGAGCGAGCGGCTGTCGGTCCGCGTCAGCGCGCCGTTGATCGTGAAGGCCGAGGCTTTCGGCCCCTCACCGAAGGCCGTGGACCAGGTGCCGTTGAGACCGTATTTGCGGCTGGCGCCGACCAGCGAGCGGAACGCCGCGGGATCGGGATCGCCGGCCACCGTCGGCAGGTTGCCCGAGGTCTGGATCACGTCGCGCTCGGCCTCGGTCAGCATCGTCGTATCGTTGATCCGGCCGTGCAGGTGGAAGCGCTTCTGCCCGGCGATCACTGCCGTACCGGCCTCGAGCTCGCTGTCGGCGGTGCCGCCGTGGGTCGACGGCTCGTATTCGACCGCCACGGTCTTGCTGGCGAAATTGTCCTTGAGGATGAAATTCACCACGCGCTGGTTGGCCGGATAGCCATAGCGCAGCGCCACTTCCTCGGGCAGGATTTCCATGCGCCGGATCGCTTCGGGCGGCAGGTCCTGGATCTCGCGGAAGCCCGAGATGCGGCGGCCGTTGAGCAGGACCACCGGGCCGCCCGAACCACGACCGCGGCCCGAGCCGGTCTGCGGGCTCAACTGATCGAGCAGTTCGCTGAGCGAGGCCGAACCGTAGGACGAGATATCCGCCTCGTCGAGCACGAGCAACGGCGCCTGCGGCGCTTCGACCTGGCCCTTGATGCGCGTCGCCACGACGAGGATCTCGTCGCCGATCGCGCGGATTTCCTCGCCGGTCTCGGAATCGATCAGGACTTCGTCGTCGGGGGCATCGGCCGGCGCGGATTCGACCGGCGACGCATCCTGTGCCCAGGCGGGCGCAGCCAGAACGACAAGCGGGACAAGTACCAAGGGACGCAAACGAAATCCTCCACCCTGAAAGTCGGTCAGGTCCCTCTCCGGCTCCGGCAAATGCTCGACACCGACCTGCGGCACAAGCCGGCGCCGGGTATCAAATTGTCACGCTGCCGATACACTCGCGCGTAATAGATTTGGGCTGAAGGCGAGATGACCGCCAAAGGCTTTCCTTTTGGCGCGCCCGGAGCTATGGCGCGCCGCATTATCCAGACATAAGAAGTGGAAACCGATCGCCGATGGCGAAAGAAGAACTCCTCGAAATGCGTGGCCAAGTGGTCGAACTGCTGCCCAACGCCATGTTCCGGGTCCGGCTCGAAAACGATCACGAGATCCTCGGCCACACCGCGGGCAAGATGCGCAAGAACCGTATTCGCGTGCTGGTGGGCGACGAAGTGCTCGTCGAACTTACCCCTTACGACCTGACCAAGGGCCGTATCACCTATCGCTTCATGCCCGGCCGCGGCGGCCCCGGTTCCTATTGATTTCTGATCGGATCGCGCGGGCATGAGCGCTTTGCAGCTCGTCCTCGCGTCCGCCAGTCCGCGCCGCCGCGAGCTGATCGCGCGCCTGGGTATCGCACCCGCGCGGATCGCCGCCGCCGACATCGACGAAACCCCGCACAAGGCCGAAGTCCCGCGCGACTATGCGCGGCGCATGGCGCGCGAGAAGGCACTTGCCGCCGCGAGCGACAGCGAACACGTCCTCGCCGGCGACACCGTCGTCGCGCTCGGCCGGCGAATCCTGCCCAAGGCCGAGGACGAGGCAACCGCGCGCCGCTGCCTCGAACTCATGTCGGGCCGCCGCCACCGCGTGCTCTCGGCCGTGGCCCTGCGCGCGCCCGACGGCACCTTGCGCGAACGCCTGTCCGAGACGGTGGTGCGCTTCAAGACGCTCTCGCGCGAAGAGATCGACGGCTACATCGCCGGCGGCGAATGGCACGGCAAGGCCGGCGGCTACGCCATCCAGGGCGCCGCCGAAGGCCTGATCGCCTGGATCGAGGGCAGCCATTCGGGCGTCGTCGGCCTGCCGCTCTACGAGACACGCGCGCTGCTCAAGGCCGCGGGCTTCGCAATTGCCTAGGAATGCCGGGCCCGAATGGCTGATCGAGGAAGGGATCGGCGAGCACCGCGCGATCCTGACCGAGAACGGCGCGATCAGGGCCGCGCGCATCGACTGGCCCGGTCCGCTCGCGGCCGGACAGGTCGAGGATGCCGTGCTGATCGCGCGCACGGCGGGCGCCAAGCGCGGCCTGCTGCGCTTCGCCAGCGGCGAGGAAGCGCTGGTCGACCAGCTTCCGCGTGAGGCCAGCGAGGGCGCACCGCTGCGCGCGGTGATCACCCGCGCCGCAATCGCCGAGACCGGCCGCCTCAAGCGCGCGCAGGCACGCCCGACCACGCAGCCGCCCCGCCCCGCCCCGACGCTCGCCGAGCGGCTCCGCAGCGAGGGCGAGACCGCACGCGTTGTCCGACGCTTCGAAGCCGACCTGTCCGCGGACTGGGACGCGCTGTTCGCCGAGGCCTGGAGCGGCGAGATCGCCTTCGCCGGTGGCAGCCTGACGATCAGCCCGACCCCGGCGATGACCCTGATCGACGTCGACGGCACCCTGCCCCTGCACGCGCTGGCGCTCGCGGCGATTCCTGCGGTGGCGGATGCGATACGCCGCTTCGACCTGGCCGGCTCGATCGGCATCGATTTCCCGACCCTGTCCGACAAGGCCGATCGCCGCGCGGTCGACGAGGGCCTGGCCACGGCGCTCGCCGACTGGCGGCACGAGCGCACCGCGATCAACGGCTTCGGCTTCGTCCAGCTCGTCGCCCGGCTCGAACGGCCATCGCTGCTCCATCGCCTCGCGCGCGACCGTACCGGCGCCGCCGCACGCCTGCTGCTGCGCCGGGCCGAAAGGATCGACGGCGCCGGCGCGCTGCTCGTCGCGGCGCATCCGGGGGTGCTCGCCGCGGTCCGCCCAGACTGGCGCGACAACCTCGCGCGGCGCAGCGGCAAACAAATCCGGTGGCAGCCCGAACCCGCGCTTGCGCTCGACGGCGGCTATGCCCAACTGGTGGACCTATGACCCGTCCGCCCAAGAAATGCCCGATCTGCGGCAAGCCGCGCGTCGAGGCGCATGCGCCGTTCTGCTCGCCCCGCTGCCGCGACCGCGACCTCGTGAAATGGCTCGACGACGGCTACGCCCTGCCCGGCCCGCCGGCCGAAATCGACGAGGACGGACTCCCCGGTAGAGAACTTTCGCAGGACGATTGATTAGCCCTTGCCAAGCCGTCACGGCTTCGCCATAGGCGCGCTTCCAATCGCTCGCCGGTCCTCTTGGACCCGCCGCAGCAGCGATGCCCGGGTAGCTCAGTTGGTAGAGCACATGACTGAAAATCATGGTGTCGGCGGTTCGATTCCGTCCCCGGGCACCACCGCCTTTGAATTCGACATTTGAACGTTTCTGCGAAAAGCCGGAGCGAACAAGCAGTCGGATTAAAGAGCTGGATGCGGGCGCGGTGTGTTTCTGCACAAGGCGCCAAGGGCGTCCGCGACAATTAGTCGTGGTATCCGAACAGATGGGTTTGCTGTGACCGCCGCGAAGGCGAGGATGACGGATATTGGAATGAAGCGCTCGCGTTTCGAACGGCCGCTATGTCGGCGAGAGCCAACCTTTTGACGCCGTCCTATGCCGAGGTTACGGACGACGGTATGATCGCCTTGCTCTCCCCCGCCAAAACCCTCGATTTCGAGCGTGCGCTTCCGCCGCTGACCGCCACGAAACCTCATTTTGTCGAGGAAGCGAGCGGCCTTGCCAAATCAGCCGCCAACCTTTCGCAAAAACGTTTGAGCGATCTGATGCATATCTCCCCGCGCCTCGCCAAGCTCAACGCGGAACGCTTCCGGGACTTCGCTCACCTGCCGGAGCGGCCAGCGCTTTTCGCGTTTGCCGGCGATGTCTACACGGGCTTTGAAGCCCACACGCTCGATGAAGCCGGTGTCGCCTTCGCGCAGGATCACGTGCGGATGCTGTCGGGCCTCTACGGCCTGTTGCGCCCGCTGGATGCGATCCGGCCCTATCGCCTGGAAATGGGCACGCGCTGGGCTCCGCGCCGCAAGAGCCTGACCGACTGGTGGGGCGATCGCATCGCCGATCTGCTGCGTGACCAAGTGGCCGAAGAGGGATCGGGCGTGGTGCTCAATCTTGCGAGCCAGGAATACTTCGCGGCGGTGAAAGGCAAGCTGGCAGGCCTGCGCATTGTCGAGGTCGACTTCCGCGAACCCGGACCCGACGGCCCGCGCTTCGTCAGCTTCAGCGCCAAGCGCGCGCGGGGCATGATGGCGCGCTGGCTGTGCGAGCACCACGTCACCGACATCGACGCCATGCGCGGCTTCGATAGCGACGGCTACAGCTTCGATGCCGAGGCAAGCGACACCGACCACTGGCGGTTCACGCGCTCGTGACCGGTTCCACCAAGAACGCGGCCGTGGTCGTCGGCGCGTCGGGCGGTATCGGTGCGGCGTTCGAAGCCGCCCTGATAGACGAAGGGGTCTTCGATGTCGTGCATGGCTTCGCGAGATCGCGGACCGGAGCACAACATCTCGATCTGGAGGACGAGGCCAGCATCGCCGCCGCCGCCGCGCATGTGGCCAAGGGACCGCCGCCGACCCTGGTGATCGTCGCGACCGGTCTGCTCCATGCGGGAGATCGCGGTCCCGAAAAGGCGCTGCGGGAGCTCGACCCGTCGTGGTTGGCGAAAGTTCATGCCGTCAACGCGATCGGCCCGGCGCTGGTCGCCAAGCATTTCCTGCCGGTCATGCCGAAAAGCGGCAGAACCGTCTTTGCGGCGCTGTCGGCTCGGGTCGGCTCGATCTCCGACAACCGGCTCGGCGGGTGGCATGGCTACAGGGCATCGAAGGCCGCCTTGAACATGCTGGTACGGAACCTGGCGATCGAGGAGGCCCGCCGCAATGCGCGGGCGATCATCGTCGCACTTCATCCCGGCACGGTCGACACCGCTCTGTCCCGGCCCTTCCAGGGGAATGTCCAGCCCGGACGACTGTTCGATCCCGAACGCGCAGCGCTGCAACTTCTCGACGTCATCGAAGAATTGAAGCCGTCCGACAGCGGCAACCTGTTCGACTTCGAGGGCAAGGAAATTGCGTTCTGACGGAGCGGCCGAGAAGGCTGGTCACGGCTACCGGGATCCCTGCCGAGCCCTCTGACTTGCGGCCTTGAACCGACGCAGTTCTCACATTGCCGAACTGGGTAAGGCAACGGCGGCTTTGGTCGGTAAAATCCCCTCGCCACGTCGGTAGCGAGGGGAGATCGCTATCGGTCAAGGACGCTGAGCGCCCTCGGAACAAGCTTCTACTCGAGAAAAGCACGCATGGCGCGCGACCGGCTCGGGTGCTTGAGCTTGCGCAGCGCCTTGGCCTCGATCTGGCGGATACGCTCGCGGGTCACCGAGAACTGCTGGCCGACTTCCTCGAGCGTGTGATCGGTGTTCATGCCGATGCCGAACCGCATGCGCAGCACGCGCTCTTCGCGCGGGGTCAGCGACGCCAGGACACGGGTGACCATCTCCTTGAGGTTCGAATGGATCGCCGCGTCGACCGGGATGACCGCATTCGCATCCTGAATGAACTGACCGAGATTGCTGTCCTCCTCGTCGCCCACCGGCGTTTCGAGGCTGATCGGTTCCTTGGCGATCTTCAGAACCCGCTGGACCTTCTCGACGGGCATCGACAGACGCTCGGCCATTTCCTCGGGCGTGGGCTCACGGCCCTCTTCATGAAGGAACTTGCGGCTCGTGCGGACCAGCTTGTTGACGGTCTCGATCATGTGGACCGGGATGCGGATCGTGCGCGCCTGGTCGGCGATCGAGCGGGTGATCGCCTGACGGATCCACCAGGTCGCATAGGTCGAGAACTTGTAGCCGCGGCGGTACTGGAACTTGTCGACCGCCTTCATCAGGCCGATGTTGCCCTCCTGGATGAGGTCCAGGAACTGCAGGCCGCGGTTGGTGTACTTCTTGGCGATCGAGATCACGAGGCGGAGATTGGCCTCGACCATCTCCTTCTTGGCGATGCGCGCCTCGCGTTCGCCCTTCTGCACCATGTTGACGATGCGGCGGAACTCGGGAAGCGACATGCCCGTGGCCGAAGCGATGTCCGACACTTCCGAGCGGATGCGCTCGACCGGATCGGCTTCGTTATCGGCGAAGGCGGCCCACTTCTTGTCCTTCTTGGACATGTCCTGGAGCCAGTTGTCTTCGAGTTCGCGCCCGATGTAGCTTTCGAGGAAGTCCTTGCGGTCGACCTTGTGGCGTTCGGCGAGACGCAGCATCTGGCCTCCGAGCGTGGTCAGGCGCCGGTTGAAGGCATAGAGATTGTCGACCAGGAACTCGATCTTGCTCGCGTGGAACTGCACCGATTCGACCTGCGCGGTCAGGTCTTCGCGCAGCTGCTGATACTGCTTTTCCTTGGCCGCGGGGAAATCGTTGCCCATGCCCATCGCGTCGAGACGGTCGTTCTGGATCTTCTCGAACTTGCGGAACAGGTCGGTGATCGAGGCGAACTTCTCGAGCGCTTCGGGCTTGAGCTGCGCTTCCATCTGCGCGAGGCTGAGGATGTTGTCTTCCTCCTCTTCCTCGACCGGGCGGCGGGCGCGGCGTTCGACGCCGTCCTCATCCTCGTCGGCGGTGTGCTCTTCCTCGGGTTCTTCCTCTTCCTTGTAGGACGGGCCGGCCGTGGCTTCGGAAATCTCGCCGTCGTCCTCGCCGTCTTCCGAGAGGTTCTCGGGCTTGGGCTCCTTCGAGAGCATCGCGTCGAGATCGAGGATCTCGCGCAGCTGCATCTCGCCGTTGTTGAGCGCCTCGGACCACTGGATGATCGCGTGGAAGGTGATCGGGCTCTCGCAGAGACCCAGGATCATCATGTCGCGACCACACTCGATGCGCTTGGCAATGGCGGCCTCACCCTCGCGGCTGAGCATCTCGGCCGCGCCCATTTCCTGCAGGTACATGCGCACGGGGTCATCGGAGCGGCCAGCATTCTCGGCCTTCTTGCTGCCGGCACGCGGAGCGGCCACCTGGCCGTCTAGCTCGTCACGCTCCTGCTCGTCGTCGTCTTCGGGCTCGCCCTCGCTCGACGGATCGGCATCGGGATCGGTGTCATCGTCACTATCGACGATGTTGATCCCCATCTCGGAAATCGCGGCCATCACGTCTTCGATCTGGTCGGTCGACATCTGATCGCGGGGTAGAGCCGCATCGAGCTCTTTGGCCGATATGACACCGCGACTCTTCGCACGCGCGATCAGCTGCTGAATCGAGCCCTTGTCGAGATCGATGACCGGTACATCCTCGTCTGCACCGTAACCGTTGCTATTCATAAGTCCGCTATTTTCCTGGAAACGTGCCGTATGGCGGCTGGGCCGCCACGACAAAAACGCGATTTCGGCGGCCCCTTGCCCGACCAAGCTCGTAAACGCCAGCAATCTATGACGGTAAAGCCATTTCTGCCGGAAGTGCGGCGGCGTGGATCCCGCGAGCGACGTTCGGCGAGTGGATGTCGGACCAGAGCGTGGCGCTTACGATTGTTCGGTGAAATTCAAGGCCTACCGCCCCGTCTGCCTCAGCCTCGATCTCGTCCTGCAAACCTCAGGAAGTCTGCCGTCCGAAAACCGTCGAGAAATTGCTGATCGGGCTCCGCGGCCGACACATGCTGATCGAGCGCCCCTTTTAGCAGCGCGATGCTATCGGCTGAATTCGCCGCGATCTGCCGAGCAAGGTCCTGGCAACGCGCCGCGACGTCGTCATCGAGCAGATCGACCAGGCCGATGCGCGCCGCCTCCTGGGCATCGATGGTTTCAGCGCTGTACAGCAGACGGGCGGCCTGGCCGGGCCCCACCAGCCGAGCGAGGCGGCGAATGTCACCGCTCGGATAGGAGATTCCGAATTTCGCAGGCGGGATCGAGAATGTCGCGCGCGGACCGGCTACCCGGATATCGCAAGCCATGGCGATCGCAACGCCGGCGCCATGGCAGGGGCCGGCTATGGCGGCGACCGTGACCATCGGCCCTGCCCCAAGCTGCTGCATCACCCGCTGCATGACCATCGCGAAAGGAGCGGCATTCTCCGGCCTTTCGCTCAAGGCTTCGACTTCGACGAGATCCGAACCCGCAGAGAAGACCTGCGGGTCCGAGGACTCGACAATCAGTGCTTGAACCCCAGCCTTCGAGATCGCCTCGAGCATGTCGGACAGCTCTGCCCAGTCCGCCATCCGCAGCGCATTGCGCTTGCTTGACCGACAGAACGTGAGATGGCCGACCTTGCCCGACTGCCTCCATCGCACCGCGTGATCCATAACTCCTCGGCTCCCAGTCGACTTCAGTGCGTCTATCGCAACGTGGCGGGCGATACCCAGACGGTGATGGGTGGTCCAGCGACCACTCGAGCTAGGCAAATGCCGATGGTTGCCGGCTGCACGCATGATGAATGACCGAGCGCTGCCAGGGAGCCAATGGCTCACTCTGAACGGTGGCTTATCGGCGAAGCCCGTGTCCCAGCTAATCGGTGCGCTGCAATGCCTGCCTGACGCTCGCGAGAAATTCGGCCCTGCGCACGGGCTTCGTCAAGCGGATGTCCTGCGGCCGCAATCCGTTTCCATGGACCTGTGCCTCGGTGGCGTAGCCCGACATGAAAACGAAGCGTTCATCGGATTTTCGTGATCGGATCTGCTTGGCCAGCGCTGGTCCCTGAAGGGTTCCGGGCATCACGATGTCGGTAATGACAAGGTCAAATCCCCCGCCGTCGCCGTAGAGTTCGAGGCCTTCGTCGCCGTCCCTCGCTTCCACGACCGCATATCCTGCGCCCCTGAGTTGCCTGGCGAGAAGCTTGCGGATTTCCCCTTGGTCTTCGACCACCAGAATGCGAGCGCTTTCCTGCGCCTTATCGCTCAGTTCTTTTTCGCGATGCTCCGGAACGGGGTGTTCGCAGGACGCCGGGATGTAGATCTTGAAGGTCGTCCCCTCCCCGATCTCGGAGTAGACCCTTACCGTTCCCCCCGATTGCTTGATGAAGCCTTGCACCATGGAAAGCCCCAGCCCGGTGCCGCCATCTGCCTGCTTGGTGGTGAAGAACGGCTCGAAAATACGAGAGATATCTTCCGATGCTATTCCCGCGCCATTGTCGCTGACTGCCAGCATGACATGACGGCCAGAGACCAGCCCCTCACCTCGTTCCTCGTTGTAAGCATCATCGATCCGAACGTTCGCGGTCTCGATTGTCAGCTTGCCTTTGCCGTTCATCGCGTCCTTGGCATTGAGCAGCAGGTTTAGCAGCGCGCTTTCCAATGCGGTTCTATCGATCAGAACCGGCCAAAGGCCCGCGAGCAGCGAAACCTCGACCGAAATGCTCTCCGGTAGCGCCCTGGTCATCCAAGATTGGGCCTGGCGAATGACCGTGTTGAGGTCCCATGCGCGCGGCACCAGCCGCGATTTCCCCGCGAAGGCGAGCATGTTCTTGGTCAGGTCGCTCCCCCGCTCGGACGTGCGAACGATCTCATCCAGGGCCTCGACGATCTGTGGATCGGCCATTCGGTCGCGTACAAATTCCGCATTGGCCAAAATCACGAACAGCAGGTTGTTGAAGTCGTGGGCGACGCCGCCGGTCAACTGGCCGATGGCCTCCATCTTCTGCGACTGAAAAAGGCGTTCGTTGCTGCGGCGCAGGTGCTCCTGAGCCTTCATCAGTTCGGACACGTCGGTTGCCACACCGACAAATCGGTCTATGCGATCGTTGCCATCTCGCATCGCGGCAAAGCGCGCGTAGACATCCCGGCTGATTCCGTCTGAACCGACAACCTTGAAGATCGGACAGTCGAACCGGTCGATCGGGCTATCTTCCCCGCTGGCGCGCTTCAGCTTGTCCCACTCTTCGGACCCGAGGTTTTCGGGCCGGCGCTCGGACGGGCTTTCCAGGCTTTCCCAAGGCAGACCGAAAATTCGCTCGAATGCAGGGTTACAGTATCGGATCTCCTTGAAATCCGAGGTCACGACCCAGACCGCGTCGTTGATGTTGGTGGCTATGACGCGCAGGCGCGCGTCGCTCTCGCGCACCGCAGCCTGGCGAACGAAGACCAAGCGGGTGGTATAGGCCGCGAAAGCCGCGCCCAGGAGGCCGAAGATGACGATCGTCTCGTCCAGCCATGCGCTTGCCCGATCCGCAAGATCGGGCGCGGGTGCGATGGCGACGGTCCATTGCCGATTGGCGACGGCGATATTGCTGACCTGCACGAAGTCTGGATCGGATGCTTCTTTCGATGTCTCGAAGATGACATCGTCGCCGTCCGCTACTCTGACGGCGTAAGGGCGCGCGGTCACGTCCAGCAGCACGGAATTGAACAAAGGACCGGATCGAAAGACGACGTTCACGAAGCCCTTCCGCCCCGCTTCTCCGCTCACCGGAATATAGGCTGCAAATCCCCGACCACCCTGGGCAAGTTCTATGGGAGGAGTGACCTGCAGACGCCCGGTCGCTTCAGCCCTGGCAAGCGTCCGCGAAGGGATGGGCAAGGTGTGCAGATCAAGGCCAAGGGCTGCAGCATTTCCCTTCTCTGGTGTGACGATACGGATGACGCCTGCCGCATCCACCCAGCTCAAGGCCTGAAAATCATCATACAGTTCGTGGGTGAGCGTCGCTTCCTCACGAAACGTCCGCATATCGACATTTTCCGTATCGACGAAGCGTTGGCCGAGAATCTCTCCGGCCTTGAAGCGGGCATTCAGATGCGCTTGCAGGGTGGCAGCAAAGTTCGATCCGATCAGGCGCGTTTCCTGCGCCAGTCGGGCATTGGCAGCATCCCGTTGATAGAACGCGATGGTCGCGGCGAAGGCGAGGATCACCATTGCCACCAAAATCGGTACGACGACATCGGGACGCAGCGCGGAAGGCAAGTTCCTGTTAGACCCGACCGACACTAGAGCCCCCATCAACAGCGGCCGTTTTGCTCCCTGGCTCGGCCGTCGTCCAACTTCGGGCTCGAGGCCCAATTTCACGGGATGAGCCGCTCAGAAGATGGCAGACCCCGTGTATTCGTGGTCTGTAATACTTTACCCGTCAACTCACCACCAGATCGGATCTATCGTCCAGCTCGAAGGAAAGGGTGGTTGTCCCCTTGCCGGGGAGCAACGATCCGCACGAGTATTGGCGATTTCGCCCTACCAGGCCAGGAGGTGTGGAAGTGTCAGCCGTCCGAGCAGGCCCGACAAGATCACCGTCCCGCCGTGCCATACGCCTATATGGATCAGGTCATTGTGCGGGCAGTGCAACGAAACCGCGAAGATACCCGCCGCCCCTGCGGCCACGCCCGTGTAGAAGCCTGCCCTGGTCGGCGATGCGGGTGCGCCCCGTCTCAGCCACAGGACCAGCGCCGCAGCCGTGATCAGGCCGATTGCCGTGCCGAAGACGAGACAGAAGACGCCCCCCCGGTCGATCGCGGCATGCTGCCCGCGTAGCATATTGCCGATCAAGGACCCTAGCGCCGCGCCGGGCAGGACCGCTGCCATCAATGCGGTCCAGGCCCAACCGTCGCGCCGCGTGCCCACGAAAGGACGGGCCATGTCGATCACGGACCAGGCCGTCGCCAGCGACAGGACCAGGAACAGCCCGCTCGATATCAGGAACAGCGGGTCGAGATGGCCGCGGACGAGTTCGGGACGCAGGCCAAAGGCCGCCACGATCGCTATGACGCCAGCCGCAAGGGCGATCAGGGCGCGCACCATGCCGGTGCTTTGACGCAGCGTTGCGACCGGCTTGAGATCGTCCACGAGGCTCTCGATGAAGGTGTCCGGGTGATCGGGCATGCTCATAGTCTTTCGATAAGCGCAGCGAGGCGTCGCAGGCCCCGGTGGATATTCACTTTGACGAGGGATTCGCTCTGACCGGTGGAGACCGAGGCTTCGCTTATCGAAAGCCCCTCGATCTTGACCAGTTCGATTGCGCGCTGCTGGGCATCGGGCAGGGCCTCGAACAGCCGGTCGAGGCTGAGGCGCGCGATCACGGCCTGGTCATGGCCATCGGTGGTATCGTCGTCCAATTCGGCTTCACCTGCCGAACGGTAGGCACAGCGCAGATGATCGATGAAGCGATAGCGGGCGATAGCAGCAAGCCAAGGCATCAGCGGACGTCCGGGATCGTAGCTGGCGAGCTTTCGGTGCACCGAAAGCAGCGTTTCCTGCACCAGGTCCTCGATCACTTCCGGCGCCACCTTACGCCGGTAGTAGCGCAGCAGCCAGGAACGACAGGCCGTCAGCATGGCCGCATAGGCCTGCCGATCGCCGCGCTGCGCCAGCGCCGCCAGCCGCGACAGGGATGCCTCGTCGGCGAGCATCAGCGGGTCTTCGCCACCAGCAGCGCATCGAGCGAGATCAGCCCGCCCCCGCGCAGCACGAGGACCAGCGCAAGTCCGGTCCACAGCGAATGCTCGGGCCACCACGCCTCGGGATAGACGAAAACCTGGATGACAAGCGTCATGACGAGCAGGCCGAATGCCGAAGCCCGCGTGAACAGGCCGACGCAGAGCAACGCAGGCAGCAGATGCTCGGCGGCATTGGCCATGGTCGCGGCCAGCTCGGGCGGCAGCAGCGGCACACCCGCATATTCGGTGCGGAACAGCTCGACCGTGTTGTCGTTTAGGGTGAACCAACTTCCATCCGCGACCTTGGTCTGGCCCGAGCGCCAGAAGATGCCGCCGAAGACGACGCGCAGGAACAGCAGCAGCAGGCTTTCGGGGATCGCCCCCGAAAGCCGCCGCACCGCCGCGTCGTAGCCTTGCAGCAGGGATGCGGGGCTGATCACGCCTGCGGCTCCAAGCTGCCATGGCCGCGCGGCGTCCTGATCGAAAGGCAGGTGCCCGCGGGGACAAGCGTCCAGGCATTGCCCTGGTAGTCGCGCGTCGAGGTACCCGCGCAGCTGGTTCCGGCGCCGGCCTTGCAATCGTTCTTGCCGGCCTTGGCGACGCCATAGCACTTCTCCTTGGCAGGCTTGGCGGCGGGCGCGTTGGCCGCCAGCGCGGCGGTCGAGGCTGCCGCGACGATGATCGCGGCAAAGCCAGAAGCGGTCTTGGCAGTGGACATCGACGTCTCCTTGTCTGTCCCGACTGTCCAAGCGACAGCCGGTACTTGCCAATTCGAAGCGATGCGCGATCGGGTTACAGCGAAAGCCCGCCAAAAATATTTCTCCGATCCGTAACCGGGCGCCGCCCGACCGCGAACCAGTCGACGCCAATTCGGCAAACGACCTTCGCGGAGATCATGACATGCCTACCCTCAAGACCGGAACCACTATCGCATCGGCCGCTGCCGCGCTGGCGCTGTCCGCCCTCGCCCACGCCGCGACGCCGCCCGCCGGCAGTTCGGGCGGCGCTCTCGGCACCGCCGACACGGTCCATTGCTACGGCGTCAACAGCTGCAAGGGCACGGGAGACTGCAAGACCACCGATCACGACTGCAAGGGCATGAACACCTGCAAGGGCCATGGTTTCAAGGCGATGGCCGCCGGGCAATGCCTCAAGCGCGGCGGCACCATCGGCGACATCGGCTGACCCCGCGATGTCGTCCGCCCGGCCGGCAACACCCCCGCCGGCCGGGCCATTTTCTCTCGTTCGATCGGATGATCGCCTATGACCGACACGATACCCCGTTTCGCCGGCTTCGGCCTGGGACTGCGCCGCGAACACCAGCGCGATTTCGTGGAGCATGAGCAGCCGGTCGATTTCGTCGAGATCATCTCGGAAAATTTCATGGCTTGCGGCGGGCGGCCGATGCGCACGCTTGAGGCGGTGCGAGAACGGCATCCCGTGGCCATGCACGGCGTGTCGATGTCGCTGGGATCGCCCGAAGGGCTCGACCCGGACTATCTCGGCGAACTGCGGCTGCTCGCCCGGCGGATAGACCCTCTATGGGTTTCCGATCACCTGTGCTGGACGCGGGTCGGCGGCTTCGCAACGCATGACCTGCTGCCGCTGCCCTACAGCGACGAGGCGCTCGCCGTCTGCATCGCCAACGTAAAGCACGCGCAGGACGTGCTCGAACGGCCGATGCTGATCGAGAACCCCTCGAGCTATGTGACATTCGCCGAGTCCACGATGAGCGAATGGCAGTTCCTCGCCGTGCTGGCGCAAGAGACGGGCTGCTTCCTCCTGCTCGATATCAACAACGTCTTCGTCAGCAGCGTCAATCACGGCTTCGATCCGCTGGCCTTCCTCGCCGGCATTCCAGCCGACCGCGTTCGCCAGATGCACCTGGCGGGCCACAGCGCCGGGCCCGACGGGATGCTGATCGACACACACGACGCCCCGGTCTGCTCCGAAGTCTGGCAGCTCTATCGGGAGGCGGCTGCCCGATTTGGCCCCTGCGCGACGATGATCGAACGCGACGACGCGATACCACCGCTTCCCGAACTGCTCGCCGAACTGGAGCTCGCCCGCGGCCATGCGGCAAGCCCAAGGCTTGCCGCATGAGCCTGCTTGCGCGCCAGAACGCCTTCCGCAGCGAGATTGCTTCCGCGGACCAGGATGGCCGCGCCCCATCGTCGACAGGCATGGAAATCTATCGCAACGCCTATCGCGGCCGGCTGCTCGGTGCGCTGGAAACGAGCTTTGAGCGTACGCGCCGCTGGGTCGGTGCGGAGGCTTTCACCACGGCCGCCTGCCATTACATCCTGACCCGGCCGCCGTGCAGTTGGTCGCTCGATCTTTACGGGTCCGATTTTCCCGAACTTCTCGGGGACCTGTTCGCCGACGACCCCGAAGTGGCTGAACTCGCCTGGCTCGAATGGCACATGCAGAGCGCTTTCGCCGCACTGGACGCCCCGCAGCTCGATGCCGCCGAGCTGGCGGCGGGCGATCATGCCCCCGGCTATTGGGACGACCTGCGTTTCGATCTCGCCGCGGGTTTTGCAGCACTGCCGATCGTGACCAATGTCTGCGCGCTATGGAACGCCTTGTCCGAAGGTGACGAGGAATTCAGCGTAACGCGAACGGCGGGCAACAATCTGATCGTCTGGCGACAGGGCCTGTCTCCGCGGTTCCGCAGCGTCGATGGGGCAGAATGCCTCGCGCTCGAAAGCTTCGCACACGGCGGCACTCTCGGCGATCTCGCGCAGGAGCATGGCGCTGACAGGCTCGGCGCCTGGCTGGCGCGCTGGCTCGGAGAAGGTCTCCTGGCCCGCATGGCACCGAACTAGTCACCACCGCACCGAGCCCTGCATCCGGCAACGTAGCAACCTGCGTATTCCAGACAGCAAATACCTACCAGCAGGGAAAACCCAAAAACATGCCAGCTATCTTCTCCGGCCTTTCGGGCCTGTCTTCGCGCGCCCTCGTCCTGGCCGCGACGCTGCCCTGGCTGGCGCTCTGCGCCGCGCAGACCGCTCATGCCGAGGAACTGCCGCCGGGCGAACCTGTCGCGACCGGAATGGACGCGATCGTCGTGACCGGCACGCGGCGCACCGATCGCATACTGGCCGACAGTCCCGTGCCCGTCGACGTGATCAGCGGCGAAAGCCTGTCGCGCACGGGCCTTTCGGAAACCAACAAGATCCTCAACCAGCTGGTCCCCAGCTTCAACTTCCCCCAACCCTCGATCGCCGACGGCAGCGACGTGATCCGCCCCGCCTCGCTGCGCGGCCTGGGACCCGACCAGACCTTGGTGATCATCAACGGCAAGCGGCGCCACGTCTCGGCACTGATCAACGTCAACGGCACCGTCGGCCGCGGTAGCGCGGCGGTCGACCTCAACACGATCCCGACCCTGGCGATCGAACGCATCGAGGTGCTGCGCGACGGCGCATCGTCGCAATACGGTTCCGATGCGATCGCCGGCGTGATCAACATCCGCCTCAAGCAGGCCAGCCAGGGTGCGCGCTTCGTCGCCAGCTTCGGCAAATACGTGACCACCCTGAACGACGTCGCCAGCGTCACCGGCCTGCAGACCAATGCCGCCGGCCAGCCTTTCCTCGACCCCGCCGATCCGCGCTATCTCGCCGCCACCACCGGCGCCGACCTCAAGGTGCGCGACGGTCAGTATTATACGCTCGCCGGCAATATCGGCCTCACGGTCGGCGAGGGCTTCGTCAACGTCACCGCCGAATACCGCGATCGCGACGCGACCAATCGCTCGGGCTTCGATACGCGGCCGAACTACAACCAGCCCACCGCCGCCTTCGACCCGCGCGAGCTGACCTTCAACCGCCGCAGCTTCATCCTGGGCGACGCCAAGACCGAGGACTGGAACGTCTTCGTCAATGCCGGCGTGCCGCTGGGCGCGTTCGACGTCTATGCCTTCGGCTCCTATGGCGAGCGCGACGGCCTGAGCGCGGCGAACTATCGCCAGGCCAATGTCGTCAACAACCGCGACTTCTCGGTGCTGGTACCGGGCACGACACCGAACGCCGGCAATTTCGTCGCGCTGCGTCCCGACGGCTTTCTGCCCTTCATCGGCTCGCAGCTGAAGGACGCCTCGGGGACCTTGGGCATCAAGGGCAAGCTGGCGGGCTGGAACGTCGACCTGTCCGCCGGCTTCGGCCACAACAGGCTCGACTATCGCACGCTCAATAGCCTCAACGCGTCCTTCGGCCCGCAGAGCCAGACCGACTTCGACGCGGGCGGTCTGCGGTTCGGCCAGCAGCTCGTCAATCTCGACGTCGAGCGCTCGTTCGAATTGGGGCTGGCCAGTCCGCTGTCGGTCGCCTTCGGCGCCGAATATCGCAACGAGGACTTCAAGATCCGCCCCGGCGACATGCAGTCCTTCGCCGCCGGGCCGTTCTTCATGGCCTCGCAGCAGACCACTGCAGCCAACTGCGCGACGCTGCGCGGCGTGTTCGCCGCCGCCACCGGCATTTGCAGCTTCCCCGGCCGCCAGGCGCCCGTCGGCGCGCAGGGCTTCCCCGGATTCCCGACGAGCGCCGCGACCGACGTCAGCCGCCACAACGTCTCGGTCTATGCCGAACTCGACGCCGAGGTGCTGCCGGGCTTCACCCTGACCGCCGCCGGCCGGTTCGAGCACTATTCGGACTTCGGTTCCACGGTCAGCGGCAAGCTGGCCGCGCGCTACGAACCGATCCGCGGACTGGCCTTGCGCGGTTCGTTCTCGAACGGCTTCCGCGCGCCTTCGCTGCAGCAGCAGTTCTTCACCACGACCTCGACCAACTTCATCAACGGCCTGCCGGTGGACATCAGCACGGTCTCGGTCTCGAGCCCCGTCGCTCGTGCACTCGGCGCGCGTGATCTCAAGGCGGAGAAGTCGACCAACCTGAGCCTCGGCGCGACACTGGCGCCGACCTCGCGGTTCAACCTCTCGGTCGACTACTATCACATCAAGATCCGCGACCGGATCGTGCTGACCGAGAACCTGGGCGCCGCCGGCACGGGTTCGCAGGCGGTGCGCGATGCGGTGAAGGCCGTGCTCGACGCCAACGGCTTCCAGAGCGTCGGCGCCGCGCGCTTCTTCATAAACGGGCTCGACACCACGACCGAAGGCGTCGACGTGATCGCCAGCTGGCGCGCTCCGAGCTCGGCGCTGGGCGACTGGACGCTTACCGCGGCCTACAACCACAACGACAGCGCGATCGACCGGCGGATCAACACGCTGGGCCCGCTCGCGCAGATCCCCGGCATCGTCCTGTTCGGCCGCGTCGAAGGCATCCGCTTCACCGATGGCCAGCCGAACGAGAAGCTGGTGCTCAGCGCCGAAGGCAGGAAGGGGCCGTTCGGCCTGACCGCGCGCAGCACCCGCTATGGCCGGGTGATCGCGCCGGGGGCCACCGCGCCGCTGACCGATGCCAACAGCCTGACCGCCCTGGGTCCCGACGACGCGCGCCTGCGGCCGAAGTGGATCACCGATCTCGAAGCCCGCTACACCTTCATGGAGCGCTTCGAGCTGGCGGTGGGCGCGAACAACCTGTTCGACGTCTATCCCGATCGCCTGCCCACGGGCCGGCGGCCCGACGGCGGCTTCTATCCGGTCAACCAGCAATACCTGCCCTATTCGAACTTCTCGCCGTTCGGCTTCAACGGCCGCTTCCTCTACGCCCGCGTGTCGGCGGGCTTCTGATCGTCATCGCACAGGAAACCAGCCCATGATCGAGATCTTCGGCCTGCCGATCGCCGTCCACGTCCGCAAGGCGATCGTCGTCGCGCTCTACAAGGACATCGCCTTCGAAAACGTTCCCGTCTTTCCGTTCGATCCGCCGCCCGGGTGGCGCGAATTGAGCCCCACCGGGCTTATCCCGGCGATGCGCGAGGGCGACTTCACGCTCGCCGATTCGACCGCGATCGCGCACTATCTCGACGTCAGTCGCCCAGGCCCGCGCATCGTGCCCGAAGAGCCGCGGACCATGGCGCGCGCAATGTTCATCGATGCCTATGCCGGGCAGACCTTGTTCCGCAACGCCATCCAAGGCCTGTTCTTTCAGCACAAGCTGTCGCCGATGCTGTTCGGCAAGCCCACCGATCAGGCCGTGGTCGACGCGATCCTCGCTGGCCCGCTGCCCGAGTTCCTGACCTTTCTCGACAGTGCAGTCGACGGAAGCCATTTCGCCGGAAACAGCCATACGATCGGCGACATCGCGGTGGCGTCCAACCTGGTCAACTATTGCTACCTAGGATACCGTCTCGATCGCTCGACCTACCCGGCGCTGGCGGCTTTCCTCGACAGCATGATCGGCTGGCCGCCTTTCGCCGAAGCGCTCGCTCAAGAAGCGAAGTACGCGCGCGAAATGATGCTCGACCGCGAATTCCTGACTTCCGGCTAGCCGCCATCGCGACACTGCATCCAAACCCGTCATTTCAGGCGTATGCCGTGCATGCGATCCTCGATCCCGCCACTTGAGCCCGCCGCCGAGGGAACCTCGCTCGCCGAGATCCTCGGCAGCTTTTCCTATGCGCTCGACCTCACCGAAGGGCAGTCGCCCGGGCACAGCCTGCGATCGTGCTGGATCGGCATGCAGATCGGCCAGGCCCTCCACCTCGACACGGCTGCGCTGCGCGATCTGTTCTATGCGGTGCTGCTCAAGGATCTGGGCTGCAGCAGCAATGCCGCCGCGGTCTGTGCGATCTTCGTCGGCGACGACCGGCGGCTCAAGCACGACTTCAAGCTGATCGGCACCCGGCCCGAGGATTTCGGCGCCTTCGCCCTGGGCGGGATCGGCATCGGCGCCTCTACCGAAGAGCGCGAGCGCGCGATCGGCAACGTGCTCGAGAACGCCGGCTCGATCCTCACCGGCCTGATCGAGACCCGCTGCACGCGCGGCGCCGACATCGCCCGGCGCTTGCGCTTTTCCGAGGCGGTCGCCGAGGCGATCGCGCATCTCGACGAGCACTGGGACGGCTCGGGCCTGCCCTATCAGGTGGCCGGCGAGGCGATCCCGCTTGGCGGACGGATTGCGCTGCTGGCGCAGCTCGTCGACGTGTTCTTCGTGGCTCACGGCGCCGAGGCGGCGCGCGCCGAAGTGCTTTCGCGCCGCGGTTCGTGGATCGATCCGGCGCTGGCGGATCTGTTCATCGACCTGTCCGCATCGACCGCGTTCTGGGACGCGCTCGCCGCGCCCGACATCGAGAGCCGGCTGTTCGCGCTCGAACCCGCGCAGCATCGCGTCGAACTCGACGAGGACTACCTCGACGACATCGCCATGGCCTTCGGCCAGGTCATCGACGCCAAGAGCCCCTATACCGGCGGTCACAGCGAGCGTGTCGGCGTCTATGCGATCGAGATCGCGCGCGAGCTCGGCCTCGACGCCGCGCATTGCCGGCGGCTCCACCGCGCTGCGATGCTGCACGACGTCGGCAAGCTCGGGATCAGCAGCCGAATCCTCGAAAAGCCCGGCGCGCTCGACGACGACGAGTGGCGTACGATGCAGAGCCACGCGGCGCTGACCGCCGATATCCTCGGCCGGGTCGCGACGATGCGTGGCATGGCTGCGATCGCCGGCGCGCATCACGAAAGGCTCGACGGCAAGGGCTATCCGCAGCGGCTCGCCGCGGCCGAGATCGCCATCGACACGCGGATCATCTCAGTCGCCGATTTCTTCGACGCGCTGACCGCCGACCGGCCCTATCGCCCTGCGATGACCGTGGACAAGGCTCTGGCGGTGATGGCGGCAGAGGTCGGCAAGGCGATCGACGCGACCTGCTTCGCCGCGCTGCAGGCAATCGTCGCCCGCCAGACCTAAGCCGCGACGGCGACTCCCTCGGCGTCTTCCGCCACGTCGTCCTCTCCATGCGACACGACCACGGCGGCGGCGAGATCGCCGGCGACGTTGAGCACGGTCCGGCACATGTCGAGGAAGCGATCGACGCCGAGCACCAGGCCGATCCCCTCGGGCGGCACGCCGACGCTGCCGAGCACGATCGCGATCACCGGCAGCGAACCCGCCGGCACGCCCGCCGTGCCGATGCCACCGAGCACGCAGATCACCAGCACCATGGCCTGCTGCGCAAGCGACAGGTCGACGCCGAAGAACTGTGCGAGGAACAGCACGGTCACGCCTTCGAAGATCGCCGTGCCGTTCTGGTTGGCCGTCGCGCCGATCGTCAGCACGAAGCGCGCGACCTGCGGCGGCAGGCCGAGGTTGCGCTCGGCAACGCGCAGCGAGGTCGGCAGGGTCGCGTTCGACGATGCGGTCGAGAAGGCCATGACCATGGCCTCCTGACTCTGGCGGAAGAAGTGCAGCGGCGACATGCCGCCGCCGAACTTCACTGCCAGCGAATAGACCACCACCATCTGTACGCCGAGCGCGAGCAGCACCACCGCGACATAGGCGCTCAGCCGCGCCAGCAGGTCCCAGCCGAACAGCGCGGCCAGGTTGAACATGAAGCAGGCGACCGCCAGCGGCGCCAGCCGGATGAACAGGCCGATCAGCTTCATGCTGATCTCGAGCAGCCCCTCGACCGCGCCCTTGAACTGCGCGGTCTGCGGCGTGCGAACGAGCACCAGGCCGATGCCGACGAACAGCGCGAAGACCATCACCGCGAGCACGTCGTTGGCCGAAGCGGCGGCGAAGACGTTGGTCGGGACGATCGCGAGCATCGCGGCAATGCCCGAAGGCTTGTCCTTGGTGTCGGACACGATCGCGCTGGCGCCGTCGCGGGCATTGGCGAGCAAGGTATCGGCCAGCGCGGGGTCGACGCCGACGCCGGGCTGGAGCAGGTTGACCAGCCCCAGTGCGAGCAGCGCCGCCACCGACGACAGCACGGTCGTCAGCACCAGGGTCTTGAGCCCGACGCGCTTGAGCGCGCGGATGTCGGCCAGCTCGGCGACACCCACGACCAGCGCCGAGAACAGCAGCGGCAGGACGAGCATGAACAGCAGGCGCAGGAACAGCTGGCCGATCGGCTGCGTCACCTGGCTGGTCAGGGTCGTGACCCAGGCCGCGCCGGGCGCCAGCAGGTGTACCGCCAGCCCGGCCGCGAGACCGATGGCGAAGCCCGCCAGGGTCTTGGCCTGCAACGAAAATCCGCGCGCGGAGGCGTCCATGTCTTTCATCCTTCGGGTGGTCGAGGCCGGCCGTTCAGGCGGCTTCGAGCAATTCCATGTCGAGGCGTTCCCATATCTCGACGAGGGCGGCGGTGAGCTCGCGCATCATCTCTTCGGAGTGGCTGGGGCCGGGGGTGAAGCGCAGCCGCTCGGTGCCGCGCGGCACGGTCGGGAAGTTGATCGGCTGGACGTAGACGCCGTATTCGGCGAGCAGGATGTCGCTGATCTTCTTGGCCTTGACCGGATCGCCGACCATCAAGGGCACGATGTGCGTGGTCGAGGGCATGACCGGCAGGCCCGCCTCGGCGAACATCGTCTTGAGGCTGGCGGCAGCGGCCTGCTGGCCGTCGCGCTCGACCGACGAGGCCTTGAGGTGCTTGACCGAGGCGAGCACGCCCGCGACCAGCACCGGCGACAGCGAGGTCGTGAAGATGAAGCCCGGCGCATAGGAGCGGATCACGTCGATGATCTTGCTGTCGGCGGCGATATAGCCGCCCATCACGCCGAAAGCCTTGCCGAGCGTACCCTCGATGATGGTGATGCGGTGCGCGGCCTCGTCGCGGTCGGTGATGCCGCCGCCGCGGGGCCCGTACATGCCCACGGCATGGACCTCGTCGATGTAGGTCAGCGCGTTGTACTTGTCGGCCAGGTCGCAGATCGCGTGGATCGGGGCGACGTCGCCGTCCATCGAATAGACGCTCTCGAAGGCGATCAGCTTGGGCACCGAGGGATCGGCCGCGGCGAGCAGTTCCTCGAGGTGCTCGACGTCGTTGTGCCGCCAGACCTGCTTGTCGCAGCCCGAATTGCGGATGCCCGCGATCATCGAGGCGTGGTTGAGCTCGTCCGAGAAGATCACGCAGCCCGGCAGGATTTTGGCCAGCGTCGAGAGCGTCGCGTCGTTCGAGACGTAGCCCGAGGTGAACAGCAGCGCGCCGTCCTTGCCGTGAAGGTCGGCCAGCTCGTGCTCGAGCTCGATGTGGTAATGCGTGTTGCCGCCGATGTTGCGCGTACCGCCCGAGCCCGCGCCGACGTTGTGCAGCGCCTCTTCCATCGCGGCGATGACCTTGGGGTGCTGGCCCATCGCGAGGTAGTCGTTCGAGCACCAGACCGTGATCGGCTTGGGCCCGTTGTGCCCGGCAAAGCACCGCGCGTTGGGGAACGCGCCCTTGTTGCGGAGGATGTCGATGAAGACCCGATAGCGGCCTTCGGCGTGCAGGCGCTCGATCGCCTGATCGAACAGGCGGCTATAGGAGATCACTTGCCCGATTCCGCCTTCAGATAGGCGATGATCGCCGCGCGTTCGGCCGGATTGGCGACCGACAGGAACATGCGCGTGCCCGACACCATCCGCTGCGGGCCCTGGAGCCAGCGGTCGAGCGAGGCGGCGTCCCAGGTGACGTTGGCCCCCTTGAGCGCCGGCGAGTAATTGTATCCGGGGGCGGCCCCGGCCTTGCGGCCGAAGACCCCCTTGTGCGCCGGGCCTACCTTGTTGGCGGCGATCGAGTGGCAGCCGCCACATCGCGCCTGATAGAGCCTGGCGCCCTCCGCCCCGGCCGGTGGGGTTTGTGCTTGCACGCCGGCGCCCGCCAACGGGGCAACAGTTACGACAACGAGCGCGGCGGCCAAGGCGGCCGAGACGGAGGACCTCTTCATGGCGCTTACCGATCGATGATGTCGCGATGCATCGGCGCGAGCGCCGCGATCAGCCGGTTCTGCGCGATAAAGGGCACCTTCTTCGCACTGAGCGTGCGCTGCAGCTCTTCGACGAGCGCGAAGAAGGCCCCTTCGTTTACGTTCATGCCCTTGTGCGCCTCGGCCATGCTGCGCCCCGAATAGGTGCAGGGCCCTTTCATCACGACGCAGAACTGTTCGACCAGCAGCGCCTTGATCCGCGTCTGATCGGCATTCTCGAAGAACGGACGGGTGCGCGGGTTGGCGACCCAGCGCGGCATCACGTCATCCATGATCGCGACCAGGCCCTCGCGGCCGCCGAAGGTCTCGAACAGGTTGGTGTCGTCGGTGATGACAGGCAAGGTCGGCGCGCGCGGCTTGATCGAGGGATCCGAGATCGCCGGCTCCTGGGCGGCAGCGATCTGGGGCGCGATCGCGCAAAGCAGCGCGAGCGGAAGGGCACGTTTGAGCATGATTGTTCCTTTCGGTGGGAATTGCGGGCGTCAGAAGCCGATCTGGAGCGAGGCATAGGCGCCGTTCTGGCGGCGCAGCGCGATCTGGCCGAGCCGGGCATAGGCCAGGGTCAGCGAGACGTTGCGCGTGGCGGCAAAGGCGACATAGGCGTCCCAGGCGCTCTCCTCGCGGAACGAGGTGCCGCCGAGCGCGCCCTCGAGCCGGTTGGACTTGGTGCGGAACTCGCCGCCGATCAGAATCTTGCGCGTCGCGACGAAGCCGAAGGCGCCTTCGAACTGCGGCTTGTAGGCCTGGTCCTTGCCGCCGAGCCCGCCGAAGCCGAGGATGCCGTACTGGTTTGCCTTGGTCATCCGCACCGTGGCGTTGAGCAGCAGGCTCTTCGACAGGATGATCTTGGTCGCGGCGAGGTAGAAGTCGACGCCCTTGCTATCGAGCCCGAGGGCACCGCCGACGACGGTCTTGTCGTCGTTGATCTTGTACTGCACGCCGGCCGAGACCTGCGGCAGCAGGCTGTCCTGTTCGAGCACGGCATCGCCGAACAGTCGCACCTTGGCGCCGAGGATCGTCTGGCTGATGGTAAAGCGGTTGCCCAGCGCCAGCGCATTGCCGACTTCGCGCAAGTTGAAGTTCTGGCGCGCGATCGTCAGCTCGACGCGGTTGTTGATGCTGATGCCGCCGCCGTAGGAGGCCAGGGTGAAGTCCTGCGTGTCGACCCCGGTGGCGAAGGCGGTGACGCCCAGTTCGTTGCGCGTGCCGTAGGAGCCGATCAGCGCCCAGGGCGTGAGGCCACCGCCACCCGCGCCCTCGATCGTCGAGACGCCGCCGGTCAGCAGCAGGCGCCCACCACCCGAGAGCAGGCCGCGTTCGCGCCGCGGCTGCTCCATCGGCCTCGCGGTCTCGGCCGGCGCTTCGGCGGCCATGCCGTCGGCGGCCACGTCTTCGGCTTCGGCCGCCCAGGCGGCGGACAGCGGCGTAGCGCCCAGGACCACGGCAGTGGCCAGGCCGGCACCCCATTTCAACTTTGCTCGATAGTGCATCGGATCGTTCACCCCTCTGGCGTGGCTGGGGCCGTCGTGACGATCACGGCGGCCTTCGAGGGGCAATTACCGGCACCGGGCGCGCGGCAGATGCAGCTTGGACCCGAACTTTATTTCACTCGGCTCGCCGCAGAGACTGCATCCGATGGCCCCGCGCGGACCGTATCGCGAGGGAGCGCCCAGGCGCGCTCTCATGCGTAGCGGGGATCATGACACTCACGAAGACACGCAACTCCGAGGCCCTCCTGATCGGGATGGCCTCCGGCGAAGAGGCGGCGTTCCGCCGGCTCTACGAAGCCGAGGCCGATTGGGTCTATGCGATCGCGCTGCGCATCCTGCGCGATAGCCAGGCAGCCGAGGACGCGGTGCAGGAGGCCTTCATCAAGCTGTGGCGGACGGCGTCCCGGTTCGATCCGGCGCTCGGCTCGGCCAAGACCTGGATCGGCATCATCGCCCGCAACGCCGCGCTCGATCTCGGCCGCCGCCGCCAGCCGGTCGAGGAGCTCGACGAAGGCCATCTCGCCACCTTGGCGACCGAGGCGGTCGAACCGCCCGATCCCAAGCTCGGCAAGTGCCTCGACGAGCTGCCGCGCGATCAGGCGCGCGCGATCGTCACGATGTACAGCTACGGCCTGAGCCATTCGGAGCTTTCCGAGACCTTGGCGCTGCCACTCGGCACGGTGAAGAGCTGGATCCGCCGCGGCACCCAGTCGCTCAAGCTGTGCATGGAAGGCTGATCGTGGGCGCGATGCGTCCGATCGGCGCAGCACATCCGTATACCCTTGTATGAAAACGCGAGTTCTGGACATGTCGATCGAAGATCGGGCCACCGCCTACGTCCTGGGGGCGCTGTCCCCCGGGGAGCGCGACGAAGTATCGCGCGAACGCCTCTACAACCGCGAGCTCGACGAGCACATCCACTTCGCCGAGCAGCTTTTCGCCGGGCTCCAGCCCGACGAGGCGATCGCGCGGCATCCAGCGCGCGACTGGTCGCGGGTCGAACACGCCATGCGCCGCGAAAGGACGGCGCTGGAGGGCAAGCACGTGCAGGAATGCGGCGACGGCGCATGGCAGACCCACGCCCGGCTGATCGAGGTCAAGCCATTGTGGTCGGACGAGGCGGTGCTGATCCGTTGCAATCCCGGCGCGGTCGAGGATGCCCACGATCAGCCCGACGATCGCGACGAGCACATCCTGGTCGTCGCCGGTGATCTCGACATCGGCGGACGCAGCTTCGCGACGGGCGACTACATCTGCGTGCCGGCCGGCAGCCTGCACCAGCGGATGGAGACGCACGGCGGTTGCCTGCTGTTCACCGAGTACCTTGCGCCGGGCGCGCGGAACGCGGCGCGATAGCGGCATCATTACCAGCTGTCAGGTCAGAGCCCGCTGTGCCAGTTGTAGCCGTAGGTTTCCCAGTATCCGCCGGTATAGTCGTTGCCGACCTCGATCTCCCCGACATGCTTGGCGTTCTTGAAGCCGAGCTTGGTCGGCACGCGCAATTTCACCGGAAAGCCGTGCCGTCGTGACAGGATTTGGTCGTCCATCCAGAGACATAGCTGCGTCTGCGGATGCAGCGCCGTGGCCATGTCGATCGAGGTCACATATTCGTCGTCGCAGCGGAAGGTGACATAGCGGGCGCGCATGTCGGCCCCCACCCGCTGCAGGAAATACGAGAGGCGAACGCCCGTCCACTTGCCGATCGCGCTCCACCCCTCGATACAGATATGCCGGGTGATCTGGGTGAACCGCGGCAGGTCGTAGAGCCGCGGCAGGGTCCAGTCGGCCTTGCGCTCGACCCGCCCCGTGACGTTGAGCACCCAGCCCGCCAGGTCAATTTCGGGCGCGAGATCGGGCGTGTTCGGCGAATAGAAGCTGTTGAACGGAAACGGCCGGGTGATCGCGCTCTCGGGATATTCGCGCGCGCGCCGCATGGGATCGAACAGCCAAGCCTGTACCCGATCGTTGAAGTCGTTCATGCCCGAAAGCGCCTGCTCGGCGCCCAGCCCGTCGACCACCTTGCAACCGCTGAGCAGCCCCAGGGTGCCGAGCCCCAGCGCCTGGCGGAGGAACAGGCGGCGCGTCGAAAGGTCGAGGCGCCGCGCCACTGCGGCCAGGATATAGGCGCTGTCGGGATCGGCCATGGCTATCTTCCGAAGATCATCGCGCGCAGGCTGCGCGGAAACAGCAAGGCCATCGGCACGTGGATCGCGGCGAAGGCGACGATGCCGGCCATGGCGATGAAATGGACGATGCGGGCATTGTCGAAATCGCCCAGCAGCGCGGTCAGCCAACCGAACTGGACCGGCTTCCAGATCGCCAGCCCACTGACCACGGCCGCCAGGCCGAGCAGGATGACGCCGGCATAGAGCAGCCGCTGCACGCCGTTGTACGCAGCCAGATCGTCGTGGCGCAGACGCCCGCGCAAGGCGGCCAGCCCATCGGCGAATACCGCCTGCAACGAGACTGGAAACAGCCTGCAACGCAGGCGCCCGGTCACCATGCCGTGAACCAGGTAGAGCCCACCATTCGCGACCAGCACCCACATCGCCGCGAAGTGCCATTGCAGCGCACCGATCAGGCCGCCACCGAGCGTGATCGCGGCGGGAAAGGCGAAAGGCGCGATCGGCGCGGCATTGTGAATCGCCCAGCCGCTCATGACCATCACGGTCATGGCGGCGGCGTTGATCCAATGCGTCAGTCGCACGAGCCCGGGATGAATGGTCATGACGATCGGTTTGGCGGAGCACCTGCGCTGCGGGGGCTCAGGAGGTGCTCCGCCGTCCCGGGGGTCAGGGCATCAGGACGCTGTCGACGACGTGGATCACGCCGTTGCTCTGGTTGACGTCGGCGATGGAGATCATCGCCCGCCCGCCCCGGACATCGGTGATCACCAGGCGGCGGCCGGCCTGGGTCACGGTCAGGTTCTCACCCTGCGCGGTGCGCAGCATGGCCCGGCCGCGACCGGCTATCACCCGCTGGCGCAGATCCGCCGCGGACAGCTTGCCCGGCACGACGTGATAGGTGAGCACGCCGGTCAGTTGCGCCTTGTTCTCGGGCTTGAGCAGATTGGCGACGGCACCCGCGGGCAGCTTGGCGAAGGCGGCGTTGACCGGCGCGAATACGGTGAACGGTCCCGTGCCCGACAGCGTACCGACCAGGCCCGCGGCCTTGACCGCAGCCACCAGCGTGGTGTGATCCTTCGAATTGACCGCGTTCTCGATGATGTTCTTGGAGGCGAACATCGGCGCGCCGCCCACCATGGGATTACCGGACATCATGCCCGCGGCCGAGGCCGGAACGAAAGCCGCCGTCGCAGTCATGGCCACGAAGGCCAGCGCCGCCGCGCTGACGACGGGATTGATCTTTCTCATCGGAATCTCCTCGAATACCAGTTCGAACCGGCTCCGCTGCGTGGATCCTCGATCCCAGCGGCAATCTGTTCGATGACTGTATTACGAGGCCGCGTTCGCGCGCGGATGCAGACGCATCGGATATTTTCCGGCCGACGCCCGGAATTCAGGCAACGTGCTGGATCAGCAGGACACAGCCGTCGACCGTGTGGATGTCTTCGTGATCGGTCCCGGGCGGCGCGCTGTGCCAGTCACCGGTGCGGAACACGCGCTCGCCGATGACCAGATCGCCCGAGACGACGACGAGGTTCTCGGTCTCGGTATGGAAATGCGCGCGGATCACCGCGCCCGGCGCGCAACGCAGCAGGTAGGTTCGGGATGTCCACAACTCGCGCGTGGCGATGCCCGGGGCGACGGTGCGCCATTCGCCCTCTTCGAAAGCCATCGAGATCTTGTCGGTCGCCGCCCCGCGCTCGCGCTCGATCGCGCGGCCGATCCGGTCGAACAGACTGTCGGGCGGCGCCAGGGTTCCGGCAAGGCCGGTCATCGGCGCTAGATCGGCCTCGAGTTCGCGGATCGCCTGGTCGAGCGCCGCGTCGGACAGACGATCGCGCGCGACCGTCTCGCGCTCGAGCGGAGACAGGGCGCCCATCACGAAATCCAGTGCCAGCTCGTCGCGACTCATGATTCCATGCATTCCTTCAGACTTTGCGTTCCGCGTCGGACCCAGCTCTTGGCCGTGCCCAAAGGAACGGCGAGAAGCTCGGCCAGTTCCGCATGGCTGAGACCGTACGTGTACATCGCGACGATCGAGCGCGCCTGATCCGCCGGCAGGCGCCCCAGACATTGCCCCAGCCGGGCATCGGGCGGCTCGACCGGCGCCACCGCCAGATCGGGCACGTCGGCAACCTCGATCTCTTCCGTCCCACGCCGGCTTCGCGCCTGGTCGAGCGCGGCGTTGCGCGCGATCACGCTCATCCAGGCGAGCGGCGCACCGCGCGACGCCTGATAGGTGCCAGCCTTGCGCCAGATCCGCAGGAAGGCTTCCTGCACGGCATCCTCGGCGCCCGCCCGATCGCGCAGAATGGCCATGGTGATCGCCAGGAGACGGCCGGCGGCATGATCGTACACCGCGCGGAAAGCCGCCATGTCGCCGGCAGCGACGTGACGCAGCAAGTGTTCCAGCTCGGATATCCCTGACACCACGATACAAGATCCGCACATCGCCGAACCGGCATCCCACAGCCGGCCAGGCCTTGTCCGCCGCATATCCGGCATGACCCCAATCGCCATACGTTGAGCCTATCCCATTTGGATGCAGCGAAACGCAAAAAAGACGCGGCGCATCCGGTCGCGCAGCGAAAAAATCCCCCCGGCGCGCATCCGAACCGCTCGACCGCCGCGTATTCGAAAAATCGAAGGCCTGCTCTTGCATGTTTATGCAAATAAAACGCATTAGCATTATCATCTTTACGACAGGGGAATATCGATGCGGACCTATCTGATGGCGACCCTTTGCTGGTCGGCCTCGCTCACGCCTGCGCTCGCCGAGGAGGGACGAGACGATTCCGGCGCCGAGGCCGGGCCCGACGAGATCGTCGTCTCTGCCCGCGCCGCGAAGCTCTATCGCGCCGAGGAAACGTCGAGCGGCAAGCTGCCGACCGAGCCGCTGGCATCGTCGCAGAGCATCACGGTGATCACCGCGGATCTGATCAAGGACCAGGGCGCGCGCGACGCGCAGGACCTCTATCGCAACATCTCGGGGGTCAGCCTATTCTCCTACGCCGGTGTCACCGCGCGCGGGTTCCGCCAGCAGGAGAACTTCTACGACGGCCTGCGCGGCGATCCCTATATCGGCTTCGCCGTGCCGCAGCTGTTCAACATCGAGCGCGTCGAGTTCCTCAAGGGTCCCGCAGGCATGCTCTACGGCCAGACCGCGCCCGGCGGCCTGTTCAACTACGTGACCAAGAAGCCGTCGCAGACCTTCGCCGGTTCGGTCGGCCTCGTCGGCGGCACGCAGAACCGCTACGGCGCCCAGGCCGAAGTGACCGGCCCGGTCAACGACGTGCTGTCGGTGCGCGCGGGCGCCTTCTTCGAAGATCGCGATCTCCAGCGCACTTTCGCAGGCAACAAGTCGCTGATGCTCGACGCCGGCGTCACGCTCGACCTCGGCCTGGCCAAGCTGACCGGGCAGGTCTTGCGGATCGAGCAGGATCTCGACGCCAACCGCCTGCGCGGCGTGCCCGTGGACAATCAGGGCAACTTCCTCGCCGATCGCCGCTGGAATCACAACGAGCCGAGCGACTTCCTTAACCTGCGCTCGACCACGTTCCAGGCGCGGCTCGATCTCCAGCCGACCGACAATCTCGCGATCGACGCCTCCGTGCGCCGCATCGACGCGACCGAGACGCAGAAATACCACGAGCCCGGCGCGCTGCTCGACCTCGACCGCGACGGCCGCATCGAGACGGTCGGACGGCAATACCGCGATCAGATCCGCGTGAACGACGTGTGGTCGGTGGGCGCCAATGCCGTGTGGTCGGCAACGTTCAGCGAGACGATCTCCAACCGCGTGCTTGCCGGCTTCGACTACAGCAAGACCGACGCCGTGTTCGACGGGCGGTCGCTCGATGGGTTGACCACGACGGCGCTCTCCAACGCCGCCCGGCGCCCCTGCCCGCTGACGCTGATCAATCCGGTCTACCGCGCCTGCGATCCGGCGAACTATGCGCTCGGGCCCTACCTTCGCGACCTCAACGTCACCAAGCGCACGGGCTTCTACCTGCTCGACGAACTGACGATCGGCCGATTGATCCTGATCGCCGGTATCCGTACCGACCAGTTCGACGATTTCGCCGCGCCAGCGGGCGGCGCTACCGCCTCTTTCAAGGGCAACGACGAAAGCTATCGCCTGGGCGCCACCTGGCGGGTGCGCGACGACGTCTCGCTGTTCGCGCAATATTCGACGAGCTTCGAGCCACAGTCGGCCGCGGCGCAGAACCCGCGTGCCGGCGGCCCCTTCGATCCGACCACGGGCGATTCCATCGAAGGCGGCGTCAAGACGGCGCTGATGGACGGGCGCATCCAGTCGAGCATCGCGGTCTACCGCATCCGACGCGAGAACCTGCTCCAGTCCGATCCGCGTGGCGATCCCGAGGGCGACGGGGTCAACAACAGCATCGCCTTCGGCGAAGTCACCTCGAAGGGCGTCGACATCGACATCGCCGCCGACCTTACCGACGACTGGGTGCTGACGGTCGCCTATGCCTACAACGACACCAAGATCACCAAGACCAACGGGCGGACCGCGATCACCAATGCGGTCGCGGGCGGTCGCTTCGCCAATGCGCCGCAGCACAAGCTCGGCTTCTGGACGCGCTATCAGTTCCCCAAGCCAGGTCTCGCCTTCGCTTTCGGCGGGGACTACGTCTCGAAGCGGATCTCGCTGTCGAACCAGCCGGTCAATCCCTACTTCGTGTTCGACGGGTCGGTCAGCTGGAACCGCGGCCCGTGGGAAATCCGTGCCCGCGTCGACAACATCTTCGACAAGACCTACGCTGCCTCGGGTTTCAACGACCGCGGCGGGCACTTCCCCGGCGAGCCGCGCTCGGCCTTCGTCGAAGCCGCCTACCGGTTCTGACCGTGGCGACCCGGTCCCTCCCCGCCCGCCCGCTTTCCAGCCGCAAGACCAGCCGTATCTGGTGGCACGTCCACCAGTGGGTGGGCCTGAAGCTCGCGCTGTTCACCAGCTTCGTCTTTCTGACGGGAACGCTGGCAGTCCTGTCGAGCGAGATCGACTGGCTGCTCCAGCCATCGCTGCGCGTCGCCCCCGCCGGCGTCGGCGGCGAGCCGGATTGGGAGAAGATCGTCGCGAGCGCCGCGCGCTATCCGGGCATCCAGCGGATCCAGCTCGTCGAGACCCCCACCGCGAGCGCCTTCGCGGTGAAGGTCACGGTGATCTGGAAGGACCGCCACTATGGTTTCCTGCATGTCCATCCGACGACCGGGGAGGTTCAGGGCACGGGGCCCTGGGTGGGTGCGCAGCGCATCCTGCGCAACATGCATCGGCACCTGAACATGCCCGGGTGGATTGGCATTCCGATCGTGACCGCGGTGTCCTTCCTGCTGATGATCAGCCTGGTCACCTCGTTCGTCGTCTACAAGAAATGGTGGCGCGGTTTCCTGAAGGCGCCCCGGCGACGCGGCGCGCGCACCTGGTGGGGCGATTTCCATCGCCTTGCCGGGGTCTGGTCGCTGTGGTTCGTCGCACTGATCGCGCTCACCGGCTTCTGGTACTTCGTCGAGAAGCTCGGCGCCGATGCCCCCGTTCCCAGTCTGAGCAAGGTGGCGCCCTACCCCGGGGGGCCCACCACGATCGGCCGACGCTTCGCGGCAAGCCTCGCAGCCGCGCGCGCAGCCGATCCCGACCTGCGCCTGGAGACGATCCGCTTCCCGACCGAGACATCAGGCGCCTTCGTCTTCGGCGGCCAGAAGAGCGCGCTACTCGTACGCCCGCGCGCGAACGCGGTGTGGGTCGAGGCCGCGAATGCCGAGGCCCTGGCCGTCTACCACGCCGAGGACTTGAACCTGAACCAGCGGATCAGCGAAATGGCCGATCCCCTGCACTTCGGAACCTTCGGCGGCTATTGGACGAAGCTGCCCTGGTTCCTGTTCGGCGCGCTGCTCACTGCGCTATCCGTATCGGGCGTGGCGATCTATGCCCTGCGGCTGTCGCGCCCGGCGAACGGCGTGGAGCCCGAACAAGGCGCATGGCGGTTGGCCTGGTTCGGCATGGGGGCCTGGCGATGGCTGGCCCTAGCCTTGGTGGCTGCCGCGTTTCTGCTCATTCCCGCCTTACTTCTCGAGGTCGCGTGAATGGGGATCGCCGATCGCTCCGGCTTCGGGAACAGTGCTGATCGGATCGAAAAGGATGCGCACTGCTGGCGTGGAAGCGGGCCAGCCCGTCGCATGGTTGGCGCCAGTCTGGACCGGAGTACCATCGCCGCCCGCTTCGACCGAAGAGACGGGACGGACACATGAATGATCGGCCGTTCTCAACGATCCGATTCGGACCACTCGACTACCAAGTGCGGGATTGGCTGAAATCGGCGCCGCGCCGACCAGCGAGGTGCAAAAGCGGCATGTCGGCCATGAAGCCGTCCGAAGACTTGTCCTTGCGCCCCCAGTCGATGAGTTCGCGACGCTTCGCGATCGCCCACCGACCTTGGCGACAGGCATATTCGTCGACATACCGGCCAGCCATTATCAAGTCGTAGCGCTCGCCGTCCTCGACCAGGCGGTGCCAGGCCAGGAAATAGACCTCGCCATGAGCGCGATCGCCATCGACCTCGATGTCGATTTGCCCGATCAGATGCTGGCTCCCCTCCATGTTGACGAGAAAATCCTGGGCGAAGTCGGTGAATTCTCGGCCGGTTCCACGCAACAGGCCACAATCTACATCGGCGTCGTCGTGGAAGGCCGTAAGCTGCAGTTCGGGATCAAGTCGATCCTGCCCGCGCATATAGGCCATCAGCGCGCGCTTTATGTCGCGCCGGGCGATCAGATCACGAAGCTCGGCGTCAAGGTCGGTAGGCGTGCCCATGACCCTCACCCGCGCAAGAAAGCATAGACCGGGTCCGCGGCGCCGCGGCAGCCACGCAGGTCCAGCGCACCATACATGCCGCCTTCCATCTGGCGCGTGGTCGGTTCATTCCGCATCCAGTCGAGGACGAATGTGCGCTCGGCAATGGCCCAGCGACCGCCACGCCGCTCGAAGCGGTCGATGTAGCGGCCGCCGGTCAGCGTGTCGGTCGGTTCGCCGTCGCCTCGGCTGGTCGACACGGCGATGACGTAGGTCTCGCCGATCGCGCCGTCGCCATCGACCTCGATCCATTGGTTCGCGATCGAATGAAAGGTCTGCTCGTAGACCTCTTCGACCAGCGTACAGATCTGCGTCGCGAAATCGCGCGCGTTCCCGTTGAAGACCCCGCTCACCACCGTCGCATCTTCGTGAAAGACCTCGGCGAGGATCGCCGCGTCGGCTCGGTCCACCCCGCGGCAATAGGCCATCGTCAGGTCGGCGATCTGCTGGCGAGAGATGACGGCATCGATGACGCCTTCGTCATGGGACATGGTCTCGGCTCCTTCGGTATTGTTGCGTGCGCGGGCCTGGGCAAGCAGGGCAATGCCGGCGTCAGCGGCGCCATGGCCGCCGATGGGTGCCTGAGACTCCAGGGGACCGAGATCAGGACGGGTCCAATCGCCACGCCAGTTGACGTTCGTATCGAGCACGTAGGTGCGATGGGTGAGACGCCACTCTCCGTGCCTGCGCTCATGCCGGTCGAGATAGCGTCCGCAAATCAGGCGCTGGCAGGGCTGGCCCGCCTCATCCGCGCTCGCGGCATAGGCCATGACATGGCTCTCGGACTGCGCGCGATCGCCGTCGAGTTCGATCCACATCTGCGCGGTGCGGTGGAGCGTGACCGGCTGTTGCTTCTGGCCCTCGGTCAGGATCGCGGCGAACTGCGCGGCCGGACCTGCGAAGAAACGGTAATCGACGGTCCCGCCATCATGATAGCAACTCGCCAGCAGGCCCGCATCCGCGCGGTCCACGCCGCGGCTGTGGCAAGCCAACACGTTGCTGATGGCCTGGATGTCGGCGATCTCACCGATGCCGTAGGATCGCCCCATCACACGGTCTCCCCGTTATCGATGACGATGTGGGTACCGGTGATCTGCCGCGATTCTTCGGACGCGAGAAACAGCACGAGGTTCGCGACGTCCTCAGGCCTGCCCTGTCCGTGGGCATTGACCTGATCCAGCCCGGCGGCATCGCCGGGCAGTTGCTCGAGCGCCTGGCGCGTCATGGGCGTGTCGTGCGCGCCCGGCGCAATGGCATTGACCCGAATGCGATAGCCCTGCTCCTGGCAATGCACCGCCACACTGCGCGTCAGCGCGATGATCCCGGCCTTGGCGGCGCTGTAGGCAGGGATCGCGCTGATGCCCTTGAGCGCTGCCACCGACGCGACGTTGACGATGGAACCGCCGCTGCTTTTGGCACCGCCCTTGGTCATATGCGGCAGCGCGCTCTTGCAACCGAGGAAGCAGCCCTCGACCATCACCTGCATCTGCAGGCGAAAGTCATCGAGCCCGCAGGCCTCGACATCGGCGAAGCGCACCAGCCCGGCGTTGTTGACGAGGACGTCGAGCTTGCCGAACCGCTCGATGGTCTGCGCGACGACATGCCGCCACTGCCCCTCGTCGCGCACGTCGTGCTCGAGGAAAAGCGCATCCGGGATCGTGGAAGCGACTTCCCGACCGAGCCCTGCCTGGACATCGGTCAGGACGACCTTCGCCCCCTCGGCGGCGAGGAGCCGCGCATCGGCAGCGCCCAGTCCCGATGCGCCGCCGGTGATGATGGCAACCTTGCCCGCTACACGGCCCATGTCGGTTCTCCCGTTCAGAAGCTGAAACTGGCCGAGGCGCCGAACTGACGGGGCGGAGCATAGCCCGCGATGCCGCCGTAACCGGGCGAATCGTAGACCGTCGAAAGATAGCGGGCGTCGAGCAGGTTGGTCGCCCAGACCCCGATCGACCAGGCGCCGCCTTCGGGCTTGTAGGTCAGCGTGCCGTCGACGAGATGCGTCGGCTGGATCTTCGAGCGCGGGGTATCGAGGATCGCGGTGTAGAACTTCGAGCTGGTGTAGGCATAGGACAGGTCGCTCACCAGGCTCGCCCCGTTGCCGAGCGGGATGGCGAAGTTGACGCCGACGGTCGCGTTCCACTTCGGCGCGTTCTGCAGGCGAAATCCCTTGAGGTCGAGCGCCTGCCCCGAGACCGCATCGGTGTAGAGGAACTCCTTGTACCGGGCGTCGAGATAGGCGAGCGAGGCACGCAGCGTCATGCCCTCGACCGGGACAGCTGTGGTCTCGAGCTCGAAGCCTTTGATCTCGGCCCTGCCGGCGTTGAGGATGCGGTTGCCCTGGGTGTTGGTGGCGCGGTCGAAATAGATCTGGGCGACCTGCAGGTCGCGATAGTTGGTGTAGAACGCGGCCAGGTTGATGCGCAGGTGGCGGTCGAGCAGATCGGCCTTGATGCCGCCTTCGAAGGTATCGACCTTCTCGGGATCGAACGGGGTCGCGCCATCCGCCGGTACGCCGACGCGCGCGGTGAAGCCGCCCGACTTGAAGCCACGCGCCCAGCTCGCATAGAGCAGCGTGTCATTCGTGATCTCGTAGTCGGCGCCCAGCTTCCAGCCGACGTTGTTCCAGGCCTTGCGCCCGCCAGTGGTGAAGCTGCCGATCACCGTATTGCCCTCGCCCGTGTAGTTCGAGCCCGCCGGATTGCCGATGCTGGTGATCAGGCTGGGGGCCGAGATCGTGCGCTCGTGGGTGTAGCGGATGCCGGCCTGCAGCTTCAGCCGGTCGGTCGCCTGCCAATAGGCCTGGGCGAAGCCCGAGATCGAATAGTTGTCCTGGTCCTGCAGGTTGGTCTGGAGCAGGCCGGGCGCGGCGAACTGCAGGCGGTAGGCCTGGATATGGTCGTAATGGTTCTTCAGATAGAACCCGCCGACCAGCACGTTGAAGCTGTCCGACAGTTCCAGGTTGGTGCGCAGTTCTTGGCTGAACTGCCAGCCTTCCGTCCGGCGATAGGTATCGTTCTTGAAATCGGGCGTGCCGTCCTGGTCGGTGAATTCGCGCAGGCGGAACTTTTTGTAGCCGGTGATCGAGGTGATGTCGCCCAGGCCGCTGTTGCGCAGGTTCATTGTCAGCGTGCCCGACCAGGTGTCCATGTTGGACTCGTCGGGGACCGAGTTGTTGGCACCGAAATACTTGTCCGGCGCGGAGCACTGGCCGCCGCCGGCGCAGGGGCTGACGTACATGTTGAGCACGCCCGGCGCCTGGTAGATTGCCTCGCCGGCATAGGCGCCGCTAATGACGATCGGCGAGCCGTTGCGCGCGTTGACATATTCGCCCTGCAGCGTCGCGTCGAAATCGCTGCTCGGCGTGAAGCGCAGGTAGGCACGCGCCGCGTCGAGGTTCTTGCGGCCGAGGTCGGTGCCGTCGACCACGTTGGTGACCCAGCCCTTCCGCTGCGTGTGGATGCCCGCCACCTTGAGCGACAGCACATCCTGGACGAGCGGCGCTTCGATCGAGCCGGTGACGTCGAAGCGATTGTAGTTGCCGTAGACGGCTTTCACATGGCCACCGAACTCGCCCTTGGGCTGCGCGGTGACGACGTTGATCACGCCGCCCGTGGTGTTGGCACCGAACAAGGTGCCCTGAGGTCCGCGCAGTACCTCGATCCGGTCGATGTCGTAGAGATCGAGCAGCGCGCCCATCGAGAAGAACTGCGGCACGCCGTCCACCACGATCGACACGGTATTGCCCGCATAGGGATCGGGCTCGATCACGCCGATGCCGCGCACGGTGAAGACCGCACTCTGCGGCGTGTTGGCGAAATTGTCGATCTGGACGTTGGGGATCATGCTCTGCAGCGCCTGGAGCGAGGTGCCCTGGGTCGCGCCCAGCGCCTCGCCGCCGATCGCGGTGATCGAGATCGGTACGTCCTGCAGGTTCTCGGACTTCTTCTGCGCGGTGACGACGATTTCGCCGATGCCGCCGGCGGACTCCTCGACCGGCGCCTCCTGCGCCTGAGCCTGCGTGACGAATGCCAATTGGCCGAGCGCAAGGCACGAGCCGATCCAGAGCCAGGTCTTCATCGAACGTCTCCCATCACGAATGGCGTGCCGCCTTTGCTGGCGGCATCGATCTGCGCGGACCTCACGCGAGGCCGCGAAACACGTGTCTTCGGCTTTGGCGGTCGGCCGCGGTTAGCGGCGACCTTCCAGGTAGTCGTTCAGCACCTCATGGAAGAAGCGCACCCGCGTCTCCTGCGCGGAAAGGTAGGCGTCCCGGTAGCCGCGCGAATGCATGCCGCGCTGCTGCCCCTCGGCGAGAAGCATGTCCTGGTAGACGATCTGGCCATGAATCTCGGGCACGCCGCGCCCCTGATCGAAATCCCGACGCTGGAACGACGCCTCACGCAGCGGCTGGGGCCCCGCCATGACCGATTCCACCTCGGTCTGACCCGCGACCGGAAAGGCCATGCACCATAGGTCGAAGGTGCATTTGCCCGGATCTTCCGGATGCGGCTCGGTGCGGAAGAAGACGAGGTTGTCGGGAAGGAAGCTGATCGTGACGTTGGGGAAGATCACCGTGTGCGGACTGTCGGTGATCTCCTCGTCGTCCATGTTCTCGTAGTGGACATAGCCGCGTTCCCGCCAGAGCCGCTTCTTCGCGGCCTTGAGGTCGAGCCAGCCCTGCATCGCCTTGGTTTCGAAGTCCGGATAGGCGGCCGGATCGATGTCCCATTGGCGCAGGATCGCATCGAAGGGATGGTCGGCGCCGTCGGGCAGGCGGTCCGATAGTGAGGGGCGCATCGGCTGGACGGTGCGGCCGTGCCCGCCTGCCCACATTTCGTGCCGGGCGGTATCGACATCCTGGTCGATCCACGGCGGCACCTGCGGGTGCGCGGTGCGCGTGTGATAGCTTTCGGAGAAGTTGTCGGTCGCGAACTTCCAGTTCGTGTCGAGATCGATCTTCATCCAGAACACGCGCACGGCGGTGTCCATCGGATAGTTGCGATAGAGCTCGGGCATCGGCGCCAGATAGTCGAGCAGCTCAGGCGCATCGTTGTCCATGGTGTACCAGACGAAGCCGCCCCAGGTCGCGCAGCGCAGTTCCTTGAGCTTGAGCTTGCCGCAGGGATTGCCCTGAGGGAAATCCTCGGGGTCCTGCGCCGAGGCGAGCACACCGTCCTTGCCCCAGATCCAGCCGTGATAAGGGCACTGGAAGCGGTCCTGATAGCTGCTGCCCCAGACGAGGCGCTGCCCGCGGTGTCCGCAGGCGTTGTAGAACGCCTTGATCGAGCCGTCCTCCTGCCGGACGCAGAACACGGACTCGTTCATGAAATCATGGACGACATAGTCGCCTGCGTCTTCGAGCTCGGCCGTGCGGCCGGCGACATGCCAGATGCGGGTCCACATCTGGTCCCATTCGCGCTGCATGAAGTCCCGCGAGGTATAGCGATCGCCGGTGATCGGATCGCCGCGCAGGTTCGCGGGATCGCGGCCATCGAGCGTCAGCGCATCAAGCTCCTGCCTCGTCACAAGGCCTCCTTTCCCTCTCACGAAGCGCGCGGCTGTTCGATCAGGCCGCGTCGTTGAGGGATGGATAGCAAACTAGGTCGGTCGACCAACCTATCAAAACGATCAGGATGGGTTCTGCAAGCTCTCTAGACCGCTGGCGAAGAAGCGCAGAGCCGGCTGCGCGATGTCTTCCAGGCGCCCGACCGAGTGATGGTTCTGGCTGAGGTCGTCGAGGAAGCCGGAATCCTGAACCATGAAGATCAACGCGGCCTCGATCAGGTAGACGCCCGCCAGCAGGTTCTTCTCGCCGATCTCGGGACGATGCCTTTTGAGCCGGTCGACCAGGATTTCGGAGATCGAGCTGAGCTTCCCCAGGATCGGCCGCAGTTCCGGCAGACGGTAGGAACTCATGAGGTGCGAAGTCATGATGATGTAACTGCGCAGCGGATCCTCATCCGTGGATACGGCGTGCAGAAACGGAAGGATGAAGGCCGTGACCATCGCTTCCAGATCGAGTTCACCGGCTGCCTTCTCGTCAGCCTGAGCGAAGCTCGCCGCGATCGTTTCACGGAGCAGGCCCAGTTTTCGCTCTAGGGCGGCGTCAAGGATCTCGTGCTTGTTACCGAAATGGTAGTGCACCAGCCCCATGCGCACCCCCGCCTGCTCGGCGATGTCGCGTAGCGAAGTTCCAAGATAACCGTTGCTGCCGAACAGGACCTCCGAAGCGTCGAGGATCTGATTGCGGGTTGCATCTCCTCTGGCAGTGGTGCGTTCCCGCGGCTTTTTCGCTTCGGCCATGACCCGCCATACATCCAGGGCTGAACATGATGTCCAAGCCACCCCGTGGATGCACGAGCGATCCGACGAGCGCAACCGCAGGTTCCTCGCGCTGTTCCTGGAAGAAGCGCGCCGAGAACGTACGGCGGGTTTCAAGTCGCGCGTGAGGTAGCGTTACGACCGCTCTGTCGGCGAATGAGGGAATGCGATTTCATCCACCCTCGATCTGCGGATCCAGCAGAGGCTTCATCATCATGACCGCCTCGTGCCGTCCGCCGACGCCCAGTTTGCGGTAAATCGGCGTAAGATGCGTCTTTACCGTCGCCTCGGCGACTTCCAGTTCGCTCGCGATCTGCTTGTTGAGATCGCCCCGGACCAAGGCGGCAAGAACCTGCCTTTGGGCCCGTGAAAGAGAGAAGAGTTTCTCAGCTAGAGCATCACAGCTCTCGCTCTCGTGACCTTCAGGGAAACACCGTTCCTTGGCCAACAACTGGCGCACTAGGCCGACGATTTCCGGGAGTGGTGTTCGTTTCGATATAAAGCCCGCAGCGCGGATCGAGCGTGAAGCTTGAATGACTCTGGGCTGATCGTAGGCCGAGATAATCGCAATCGGTACAGTCCGAAGGACATTCTGGATCCGTATGAAGCCAGAAAAACCTCCGCTGTCAGGTAGATCGTAGTCCAGCAATACCAATTCAGGTTCTCGGAACTGGATAGCTTTCAAAGCCGATCGGATATTACCAACATCCTCCAATATCAGTTCAGGAAATTCTACCTCCAAGGCTTTTCTAAGAGCGTCTCTGACCAATGGATGGTCATCTACCAATAAAATACGTGGACCAAACGCCATGCCGATTGCTCAAATGTCCTGAGCAATAAACTATCATCCAGCCCGCGCTTTACTAAATCGCTTTCAATCCAAATCGGACCGAGCAACCAAATTTTCATTCTCGTCGAGCCTCGCCCCGTCGATCCGACCTCGGTCCTCCGCGGCGGTCGGCGAATGAATGGCCGCTACGAGCGCTGTCGTCTGAGCTACTCATCATCCGCCATGTCTGCGACATCGCTCACCACGCGGAGCCGATGGACATTGCCTTTGTGTCCGACCGGACAAATTATGAAGCCGGATCGCGCGTAGAAGCGACCGGTGTCCGAAGGAGAGAAGAATGCCGATCGAAATGGCCGCCATTGCCGATGGATGGCACCGCTGGTGAAAGGACGCCTCTGGCCCTGGCTCAACTCGATCCGGGCGCACATGATCCTCCTTGCGCTGGGCACGATCGCCGCGATCACGGCGATCAACATCATCGCGATCAATATCGATTACGGCCCTTCTTCGAGCCCGGTCTCGCTCTACGAGATGACCCGCATCGTCCGCGGTCTGGAGATCGTACAGATCCCGCCCAAGCTCATCGAGCGTGGGCGCGTGGCGCAGGCGCCGGCCAGCGAGGGCAGCGCCGAGCGCGTGATATCGCGGCTGCTGGCGGCCCGCCTGGCGCTTCCCGAACGCGACGTGCGCGTGCGATTGCAGTCCGACCGCTACCGCCCGCAGGTCATAGTCGACGAAGCGCGGATCTATGCCGACGAGGGCGCCGCCAATCCGGCGCTGCTCGGCGGCTTCACGATCTACATCAGGCAGACCGACGGCGCGTGGCATACCCATTCGCGGATCGTCGACTATTGGCAGGCCCGCTCGGTCCGGTTCTGGCGCTATGCGACCTACTATCTCGGGATCCTGATCGTCCTGCCGCTGGCGATGCTGTTCAGCGCGCGGTTCAATCGCCCGGTCCAGGCTTTCGCGGCTTCGGCCGACAGGATCGGGGCCGGCCGCTACGATCGCCCGGTGCCCGTCGCCGGCCCGACCGAAATCCGCCAGGCGGCGGTGGCGCTCAACGACATGCAGGAACGGATCGCGCATCTGGTACGCGAACGCACGGCGCTGGTCGGTGCGATCGCGCACGATCTGCGCACGCCTCTGTCCAACCTGCGCTTCCGCATCGCCAATGCCGACGCCGAGACGCGGGCCTCCGCCGAGGCGGAAATTCGGCACATGGAGCAGTTGATCGGCTCAACACTCGACTATGTCGATGGCGAGGGTCGGCCGCTGATCGCCGAACCGCTCGATCTGGGATCGCTGCTGCAGACCCTGGCCGACGATTGCCGCGATCGCGGCGCGAACGTCGCGTTCGTCCCGACGCAAAAGCTCACGGTTCGGGGCGACATTATCCGCCTCCGCCGCCTGTTCGGCAACCTGATGGAGAACGCGCTCAAGTTCGGGAGCCGCGTGGACCTCACCTACGACCGCGACGGAGACGCAGTGGTCGTCGACTTCGTGGACGACGGCCCGGGCATGGCCGAGGAAGACCTACCCCGCGCTTTCGATCCCTTCTTCCGCGGCGAGCGATCGCGCAATCGCAGCACGGGCGGGATCGGCCTCGGCCTCGCGATCGCCGAATCCGCCGCTCGCGCACACGAAGGTTCGATCGAGCTGAGCAATGTCCCCGGCGGCTTCCGCGCCCGCGTGCGCCTGCCGATCGGCGCGGCCACAGCCACGGCGATGTGAGCGCGCGATGGAAACGCCCCCCAGCAAGATCCTCATCGTCGACGACGAGCCCTCGGTCCGGTCGGCGATCAGCGACTATCTGTCGCGCGAGGGCTTCCACGTCCTCGAGGCGGGCGACGGCGTGGCGATGCGGCGCGTGCTCGACGAACACGCGGTCGCCATCGTCCTGCTCGACGTCATGCTGCCCGGCGAGGACGGCCTGAGCCTGGCCCAGTCGCTGGCGGATCGCCAGGACATCGGCGTCATCATGATCTCGGCGCTCGGCAGCGAGGCGGACCGGATCGCCGGCCTCGAATACGGCGCCGACGACTATCTGCCCAAGCCGGTCTCGCCGCGCGAACTGCTCGCCCGCATCCGTGCACTCCAGCGTCGCTTCAAGGGCGTGGGCGCAAACCCGCCGGGCGGACTTCGCTTCGAATTCGCCGGCTGGCAACTCGACGCCGTGCGGCGAGTGCTGCGCGATCCGGGCGGCGTCGTGACGAGCCTGTCGGACGGCGAATTCAGCCTGCTCCTGGCCTTCGTCGAGCATCCGCAGCGCGTGCTGAGCCGCGATGAATTGCTGCACCTCGCGCGCGGCAGCGATTCCGACGCTTTCGATCGCGCGATCGACACGCAAGTCAGCCGGCTCCGCCAGAAGCTGCACGGCGCCGCTGGAGACGAGGTGATCCGGACCTTGCGCGGCGAAGGCTACATGTTCCTCCCCGCGGTGAAGCGCGCCGCCGCCGGCGATGACCCGTCCCCGGCCTCATCGCGGGTCACGAACGAAATCCGCATAGATTCGCGCGCCTGCGAGGCGAGCGTGAGTGGCCGCCGGCTCGACCTGACCTTCTCCGAATTCGCGCTTCTTGCGGTTCTGGTAGAAGCCGAGGGTCAGGTCGTGGAGAAAGACGCGCTGTCGCGGCAGGTGCTCGGCCGCCCCTGGCGATCGTTCGACCGCAGCGTCGACGTGCACGTCAGCAATCTGCGCAACAAGCTATCTCCCTTTCCGGCGATCTCGATCGAGACGATCCGCCGGGTCGGCTACAAGCTGGTGACGCCCTGATACGGGCGCTCGGCGCTCCGCCGGCAAGTGTAAAGTTCATGTAAAACCGCTGGCTCCATCCGCCCCGGCGAGGCAGTCCCTCGATCGAGAGGATAGCCCAGGTCTGCACCCGCCCCGCCCCCGCTAGGGCGGCTGCAGATTGCCGAGACGGGCCCGCCGGGACGGGCAGGCACGTAGCTGCAGGTCGCTATCCTCTCGCATCGGCACAGGCCGCAAGATCGACTGGAGGGTGCGTGTGACAGCAGGTGACGGATACCGGAGACGCGCGTTCCTCAAAGGGGGCGTGGTGCTGTCTGCCGGCCTGCTGCTGGCCAGCGCCTCTTCCGAACGCGCAGCCCAGGCATCGCCGTCTCCCGAAGCCCCGCGCCAGGCCACCGGCGGCTTGCAGAACGAAGTGTTCCGCAACGGCGAGGCCGGCTTCGTCGTCACCGAAATCGCCTATGCGCTCGGCCCCGACGGCAAGGACGGCGCCTGCCCCGCCGGCATGTCGGCCGGCGTACGCGGCCTGATCGAGGCTCTGGCCAAGACCCCGGCCGGGCAGCGCGGCGCCGACGAGAACCAGCAGAGCTACGAGCGCCGCATGAACATGGCGGTGCAGACCAAGTCGGACGGCCAGAACATCTGCCTCAATCCGCAAGGCGCTTCCGCCGATCCCGGCTGGCGGATGGTCTCGGGCAAGGTGAAGGTCGATGGCTTCGATCTCGACGCGCGCGAGCCCGGCGCAAGCCGCTCGCGCAGGGTCGACACCTGCTCGCACGAGGAATTCCAGGGCACCCAGGGCGAACGCGGTGTCGACAACCAGTGGTATCGCGTCGTCGGCTGCACCACGGGCTTCCAGTCCTCGGGCCAGGCCAACAGCTGGCAGACCGAAATGTACACGGGATCCTGGGGCATCCTGATGACGCTCAAAGGCGTCGACGACCTGCGCAACGACCCCGAGGTCCAGATCGGCTTCTATGCCAACGCCGATCCGCTCGAGCTCAGCGCCGCGCGGGCGGCCCTGCCCTATGCGACCTATGCGGCGACGCAGGACGAGCGCTATCGCGCCACCACGCGCGGCCGCATCGTCGACGGCGTGCTGATGATCGATCCGGTCGACCTGCGCTTCCACAACATCGTCAACTCGATGACCGACGACCGCATCCTGCGCGCCGCGCGGGCCCGGTTCAGGTTCACCCCCGACGGCGGCATTACCGGACTGCTCGCCGGCTATACCCCGGTCGAGAACATGTACGACCTGCAGTACGGCGCACGGCACAGCCGCAATGCCAAAGGCGAACTCGCCCCCGAGCGCCTGCGGCTCGGCACCTCGGTCGGCCGCGCGGCGGTGCTCGGGCACACCTGCAACGGTGCCTACCAGGCGCTTTACCAGGCGGCCGACGGCGATCGCGATCCGAAGACCGGCCGCTGCACCTCTATATCCACCCAGTACAAGATCCGCTTCGCCCCCGCCTTCGTCGTCGATGCGCGCACGCAGAGCGTCAACGCGCCGCTGGCGCTGAAATGAGCGTCATGATCGCCAGAACCTTCAAACCGTCGACGCTGCGCCGGATCGGCCTGGGGCTTTGCCTGGCCCTGGCCGGTGGCATCGGCTGGGCCCAGCAGGGGGCGCAGCCCGAACCCGCCGCCGTGGTGGAGCCCAAGCCCTTGGGCGGCCCGCTGCTGATGCGCCGCCTGACGGAATCGCAATATCGCGCGACCATCGCCGACGTCTTCGCGCCCGACGTCGCCATCGCCGGTCGCTTCGAGCGCGGCCTGCGCGAGGACGGGCTGATCGCGGTCGGCACCAGCCACGGCTCGATGTCGGCCTTCAGCCTCGAGCAGTACGACGTCTCGGCGCGCGGCATCGCCGCGGAAGTCACCGGCGAGAAGCGCCGTGCGCAGTTCGTGCCCTGCCAGCCGAAATCGGAGAGCACCTTCGACAAGGCCTGCGCCACGCGGTTCGTGACCGACTACGGCCTCAAGCTGTTCCGCCGTCCGCTGTCTCCGCAGGAACGCGACCGTTTCGTCCAGGTCGCGCAGGCCGCCCAGGCCAAGCTCGGCACCTTCCACCAGGGCCTCGAATATGCGCTGATCGGCATGCTCGATTCGCCGCACTTCCTGCTGCGCATGGAGCGCGCCGAGCCCGATCCGCAACAGCCGGGCACGATGCGGCTCGACGGCTGGTCCAAGGCCGTCCGGCTCAGCTATTTCCTGACCAACACCACCCCCGATGCCGAACTCCTGCGCGCGGCCGCGCACGGCGAACTGCACAGCGAACAGGGCCTGGCGCGCCAGGTCGACCGCCTGCTCGCCTCGCCGCGGCTCGCCAGCTCGGTGCGCGCGTTCTTCTGGGACATGTTCCAGTTCGACGGGTTCAACGACCTGTTCAAGGACCCGGCGATCTACCCCGCCTATACCACCGCCGTGGCGCGCGACGCGCAAGAGCAGACCTTGCGCACCGTGGTCTCGCTGCTCGTGACGCAGCAGGGCGACTATCGCGACCTGTTCACCACGCGCGAAACCTGGCTCTCGCGGCCGCTCGGCATCCTCTACCGCGTGCCGGTGGCGACGCGAAACGGCTGGGAACGCGGCGAATATCCGGCCAACAGCGCCCGCGCGGGCATCCTGACCGACGTCTCGATGCTGGCCCTGCATTCGCATCCGGGGCGTTCGTCGCCGACCCTGCGCGGCAAGTCGCTGCGCGAGATCTTCCTTTGCGAGAAGGTGCCCGATCCGCCGGCCAACGTGAACTTCTCGATCGTGCAGGACGCCGTAAACCGCCCCGGATCGACCGCGCGCCTGCGGCTGGCCGAACACAACGACAATCCGGTCTGCGCGGGCTGCCACAAGCTGACCGATCCGATCGGCCTGACGCTCGAGAACTTCGACGGTGCCGGCAGCTTCCGCGCGAAGGAGAACGGCGCCGAGCTCGACCTCAGCGGCTCGCTCGACGGCAAGGACTTCTCGGGCGCCACCGGCCTCGGCCAGGCGATGCACGACAATCCCAGCGTGACGGGCTGCCTGACCGAGAAGCTCTATCGCTCGGCCATCGGCCGCGACATCGCCGGCAACGAGGAGCCTTTCGTCGAATACCTGATGGGCCGCTTCGAGGCCGAAAGCTTCCGCGTCCCGGCGCTGATGCGCGCGATCGCGCTCAGCAAGACCTTCTACGCCGTATCCCCGGCGCTCGATCAGGGACCGCAACGCACGGCCGCCGCTGCCGCGAAGAAAGGAAACCGCTCATGACGCAGCTCAACCGCAGGACGATCCTGCGCGGCATGGTGAACGGCGCGAAGGTGGGCATGGCCCTGCCCTTCCTCGACATCTTCCTCGACGTGAACGGCGAAGCCCTCGCCGCGACCGGGCAGCGCCTGCCGGTACGTTTCGGCACCTGGATCTGGGGCTGCGGCTTCATCCCCGAGCGCTGGATCCCGACGGCCGAAGGCAGCGGCTACACGATGCCGCCCGATCTCGAGCCGCTGGCGGCCTACCGCGATCAGATGGCGATCTTCTCGGGCTTCGACGTCAAGCTCGACGGGGTCGCCAACAAGCCGCACATGACGGGCAATCTCGGCCTCCGCACGGGCATCCCCGTGCCCACCGAAACCGTCCGCGCGCCGACCTTCGACGTGCTGATCGGCGAAGTGATCGGCCAGGGTTCGCGGTTCCGCTCGATCGAGCTCAGCGCGTCGGGCATCGAGCGTTCCTATTCGTTCCGCGGCGCCGGCTCGCCCAATCCCAGCGAGGTCTCGCCGGTGGCGCTCTATCAGCGGATTTTCGGCGAGGGCTTCCAGGATCCCAACGCCGCCTCGTTCACCCCCGATCCGCGCACGATGGTGCGCCGGAGCGTCCTCTCGGCCGTGACCGACGATCGCCAGCGACTGATGAGGACACTGGGCGCGGCCGACCGTCAACGGATGGACGAATACTTCACCTCGGTTCGCCAGCTCGAGCAGCAGCTTGAACTCCAGCTGCAGCCGCCGGCCAAGGTCGAGAACTTCACGATGCCGCAGGCCCCGGCGGAGACCGTGGTCGACGCCGACGTCGAGCACGTCATGGTCAACCACAAGATCATGGCTGGCCTGCTGGCCCAGGCGCTCGCCTGCAACCAGACGCGCGTGTTCAACATGCTGTTCTCGGACACCGCGTCGAACCTGCGCCGCTCGGCCTCGTCGGACACCCACCACACGCTGACCCACGAAGAGCCGGTCAATCCCAAGCTTGGCTATCAGGAGCAGGTGGCCTGGTTCGCGGCGAAGTCGATGGTCGCCTGCCGTGACTTCGTCGATGCCCTGGCGGGCATCAAGGAAGGCGCCGGCACCTTGCTCGACAACACGCTGCTGTTCGCGCACTCGGACTGCTCGATCGCCAAGTCGCACGCGGTCGAGGGTATTCCGATGATGGTGATCGGCAAGGCCGGCGGCCGCGTCCGCACCGGCTACCACAAGGCCGGCCGCGCCGACGCGGCATCGCGCGTGGGCCTGTCGATCCAGCAGGCCATGGGCGTCCAGGTCGAGAAATGGGGCACGGGCTCGATGGACACCAACCGCACGGTGACCGAGCTGGTCGCCTGATGACCCGTCGCAACGAAAGATCCAACCGATGAAGTCCAGACATGCCCTCGCGCTTCCGGCGCTGCTCGTGGTGGCGATCGTCCTGACCGCTCCAGGCGCCCAGCCTGCATCGGCAGCCGAGGAGCAGATGTCCAAGGCCGAAGCCGACGGGATCATCTTCGAGAGGCAGAACCTGATGCTGCAGTTCGACAAGGACGCCGAGCTGCTGGGCGAGATCGCCGCCGGGCTCAAGCCCAAGGACAAGCTCGCCGAAGTCACGGCCTCGATCGCCGAAACCGCGGCGGCTTCGAAGGGCGCCTTCGAGCCGCGGGTGCCAGGAGGGCGCGCGAAGCCCGAAGTCTGGTCCAACTGGGCCGACTATTCGCGCCGGCTCGACGATCTCGAGAAGAACACCAAGCAGCTCGCCGAATTCGGCGCCAAGGGCGATCTGACCAGCGTCACCAACATGCTGGGCGGCGCGCTGCAGTGCAAGGAATGCCACGACGTCTACCGCGGCCCCAAGAAGCCGGCCTGAAGACGTCAGAGGGAAGAAAACGGAAAACAGATGACCATCGACAGACTGAAACCGGCGAAGCTTCGGGCTCTCGCCGTCATCGTCTTTGCCGGCATTGCGGCCGCGCCGCTCCTCGCCGCACCGGCAGACCAGATCCGCACGCGGATCGACGGCTACCGCGATCTCGGCGCGGCCTTCAAGACGCTCAACGATGGACTGCGCGCGCCCTCGCCCCAACCCGCAGTATTGCGGGCCGCTACGCAGCGGATCCGCGCGGCGGCAAGCCACCAATACGGCTGGTACCCGGCCGGAAGCGGCCCGCGGCCGGGCGTGAAGACCGCCGCCAAGCCCGAAATCTGGACGCAGGGCCCGCGCTTCCGCCAGCTCCAGGACGGCTTCGCCGCGCAGGCAGGCGCGCTCGAACGCGCGGTCGGTGGCGGCAACGTCGCGGCGATCCGCACCGCCGCGCGCAGCCTCGGCGGCAGTTGCAAGGCATGTCACGACCAGTTCCGCGTGGAGAAGAATTGACATGAACCCCAGTCGACGCAGCTTCCTCACCCTGGCCGCCACCGCCGTCCCGCTCGCCGCACTCGGCGCCTCCTCGGCCTGGGCCGCGGTCTGCTACGATCCTGCTACGCTGCCGCTCAGCCAGAAGAACCGGCGGCGCTCGATCGGCTACATGGACGTCGCCGCCGATCCCGCGCGCCGCTGCGCCGGTTGTGCCTTCTTCACGGCAGCCGAAGAAGGCTGCGGCAAATGCCTGATGCTGAACGCTGCGGTGAACGCCGGTGCTTCGTGCGGATCGTTCGCGCCGCGCGGCAAATAGCAGCCACGAATGAGCGGCTGCTTTGCGTGCTCAAAATGAGTCGCTCAATGTCGGCTTTGTCGGCGGCTATGGCGTGTAGCGTGGCTTATTTGACGGAGTTCGCCTCAGCATCGATGGCTTTCCGCACCTGAGCTTCATTGCCCTGTAGCTGCGCACGATAGCGCTTCAGGCGCAATTCCATGGCATCGTGCCGCTCCTTCAAAAGTGTCCGCGCGACGCGCTCGAACGGAAGGTTCTCGCCCCTGACAGCCCGAGCGGCCAGGTCGTTGCTCACCCGAACCTTTTCAGAGCTTACGATGTTGCTGACGCAGACCGCCGCGCTGCTGAGCGTGTTTGACGTTTGCACGGCATTGCTCGCGATGGCGTTGCTATGCTGCACGGCATTGGAGGCCCGGCGATTAGATTCGCGCACTTGCCCAAGGGTCTGGTCATATTCGGCGCGGCTGTTGACGTTTACGAAGTTGCCGCCGCCTGCATCAGACACGGCCTTCAGCGCCGCTGCTTCACTAGACGGCAAGCCGAAGCCGATGATGTTGATGATCGCACGGGTGGTACCATTGTTGATCCGCTGTGCCGTCCCCACCGGATCGCCTCCGCAAGTTTCCTGACCGTCGGACACGACATAGATGACCTGCTCTCCGCGGGCGGACGAGGGAGCGAGCAGCGCCTCCGCCTTTGCGAGCCCTGCGGCAAGGGGCGTCCAACCCACCGCTCGGACCCGGGAGACCGCTGCGCCAAGCCGCGCGCGATCATTGGACATCGGGGCAAGAAGCTCGACGCCCGCGCATGACTTGGCCTTCCCTGCTTCGCTGTTGTCGCCCTGCTGCCCGAACACGATCAACGAGGCTTCTACCGAGGACGGCAGTCCGTCGAGGAAGCGTGTGGCGGCGTCGCGAGCGAGATCGATTTTGGTCTGACCGCCGATCCGTCCCGCCATCGATCCGGAGCCGTCGATCGCGACGACGACGCGTACCGGTGGAACTCGCGGCCCGAGACCATCGCTACTCCGAGCTTCGAGCTGTACCGCATCCAGCCCGACGTCAGCAAAGCAACGATCTGGATTCTCGGCAGTGAATGGGCCGAGGTAGGCGCGCGCCTTGCCAATTTCACTGGCGCTTGCATCGCTCAGTGCCGCCGACGGGTCGTCGTTGGCCACATCTCTGGAACCGCCGCCGCATCCGCAGAGGGCCCCGAAGCCCAGCACGAGGCCGAACCACGTATGCACCCAGGTCGCGGCATGGCGTAGGCTCTGGAACATCGGCCGTCCCTTCAAGTCCAACTGGACTGGATCAGCGACGCCGCGGCCGCCATCAGCGTGCCGCCGCCCAACAGCACCGCGGCCACCCGCCAGAGACTGCGGGCCGCGAAAACCCACAGGAAGGCCGGCGGGTAGGTGAGAAGCGCCAGGATCGAACCCAGCGTCTCCCCGTCGTGCAGAGCGCGATGATGCCCCAGCAGAACGTGTAGCCGCCGAGAAACGCCAACACGACGCGGGAAGCGAGCGCGGCCTGATCGCGGCGGCTGGAGACATCTGCCTGCATCCCTCGTGTCTTCAGAAATCGATGCTGGCGGAGAGGCGGAACGTACGCGGTTCACCGAGGGTGATCGAGCCGTTGAAGAAGACACCCTGCCAGTAGTTCCGATCGAACACGTTATCCACGCTCGCCCGGAACACGACGGGCTTGCCGCCGATTTCCGCGGCATATCGCGCGCCCAGATCCAACCGCGTCCACGAGGGCAGCTTGAACGTGTTGATGTCGTAGACGTACTGTGCGCTGGTGTGGATCACGCGCCCGTTCACGGCGAGGCCGCGCAGGCCGGGCACGTCCCAATCGAGGCTCATGTTCGCGGCCCAAGGCGGGGGCACCGGGCGCCTGATTTGCCGTCGAGCAGACCGTCCTGCGTCTTCGTCAGCCTCGCTTGCAGATAGGTCACCCCGCCGAGCATGCGCAGGCCGCGCGCCAGTTCGCCGAAGATCGTCATTCGATCCCGCGATTGCGCTGCTCGCCGTTAAGGCGCAGCGTCGGCAGCGGCGTCGTGGTGTCGTCGGTCAGCGTGTTCGGCTGGGCTCCATTCTTATGGAAACGTCGGACGATGAAGACCGGAAGACTGACGCCCCGGCAAGTCCTGCGCCCGATTTTCGCGCGCCGCCGAGGGCAGTCTTCGCGGTAGCACCTGGCACTGGCAAACTTTGCATCACCATTATGAGCGCGGCCAAAATGCTGCATCGCAACACCAACTGCCCTGGCAGCACCGGAAAACGCAAATATTAACATTGACGAAATAATTAATATCCGCAACCTTCAATCAAGGGTGGGAGAGCGCTTCGCTCGACAAGCGAGGCCCAACCTGGACACCCCCTTATTCCGCGCTTCTGAGGGAAGAACGTGCCGTCATCGCCCCCGTACAATGCTGCCCGATCCGGCAACGTCCTTTCCGGGACTGGCGGCGCCTATCCCAACGGCAATCCCGCCCTCCCGTTCAACCTGCCGGGGTCACGCCATACCGACAGCGCCATTCCGCTGCATCGCAACAAGCCGGTTCAGCACGATTATCGGAGCGAGGGTCCGGCGCCGGGGAAGCTCGGATTTCGCTGGACCTACGGCTCCAACATCGCCGCGAAGAACCGGGACCCGCGCGTTCAGGTCGTGCAGTACAACGAGGACACATTCGTCCTGCGCCAGAACGTTTGCGTGCATTGGGAAGCCCCGTTCACCTATCTCCTGTTCGGGAACGACGCCGCGCTGCTGATCGATGCGGGCGCCACGGCCAACCCCGAACACTACCCCCTTCGCGAGACGGTGGATGCGATCGTCGCGCGCTGGGCCCAGGCGCGCGGCCGCAGCCGGGTTCCGCTCACCGTAGCGCTGACCTCGGGCGAGGATCTGGCCCAGAACCAGGGTCTCGTGCAGTTCGCGGGACGGAACGACACGACGATCGTGCCCAAACCGCTGGAAGTGATGAAGAAATTCTACCGGTTGGCGAGCGGCTGGCCGGCAGGTGTCGGCAAGATCGATCTGGGCGATCGCGTGATCGAGGTGCTTCCGACGCCGGGTACGCACAAGGACGGGGTGAGCTTCTACGATCCGTACTGCGACCTGCTGTTCACCGGCGATTTCCTCTATCCCGGGAAGATCCAGATCGGCAACGACAGGGATTTCGTCGCCTCGCTCGAACGCGTGAAGACCTTCGTCGCGAGCCGGCCGGTCCGGTGGATCCTGGGCGGCCACATCGAGATGATGTTCGTGCCCGGGCGCTATTACCCCCGGTTCGCCACCTACAAGCCCTACGAGCGCATCCTCGAACTAGAATCGACGATCATCGACGAGGTACTGCACCATGCGCGCGAGATCCAGGGCAAGGAGATGATGCTGATCCGCGGGGATTTCGCGCTCTACAACGGCGTCAGCCCGGATCAGCGCACCACGGCCTGGCCCAGCGACTTGCCCGCCATCAATCCGCCCCGCCCCTTTTGATGCGCGCAATGCAGGACGTCGCCATGGATCGCCGTACATTCCTCTCCGCCGCCGCCGTGACGACGACCGCGAGCGGATCGCTCGCCAGTGCCGCGGCAGCGGCGGCAAGGCCCACGCCGATCGATTTCACGAAGAACCTGCCGGCACCCGGGACCTTTCCCACCAAATGGATCTGCGGATCGTCGTCGTGCATGGACAACACCGATCCGCCGGTCCACGTCCACTGGTACAACCCCCACACGGCGATCCTGCGGCAGAACAAGGCCTACAGCTACGAGGCCCCCTTCGCGCCGCTCTATTTCGGCAACGATCGTGTTCTCCTGCTCGACGAGGGCTTCGTTCAGCTGCGCAACGACTGGGACCTGCGCGGGGTCGTGGACAAATGCATCGAGGAATGGTGCGCACGAAATGGCCGCGATCCTGCCAGCCTCGAATTGCTGGTCGCGTTCAGCCACCTGCACGTCGATCACTATGCGGCGGTGAACCAGTTCGCGGACCGCCCCAACACCCGGTACATGGGGCTGACCCACGAGGAGATGGTCGGCTTCTGGGGCATGACCAACTTCCCGGAAGAGCGCGTCACGCTCGATCTCGGCGGCCGCGACATCTTGATCTGGGGATCGCCCGGGCATGTCATCTCGGAATTCGCCTATTACGACAGCTATACCCAAATCCTCTACACCGGCGACATGTTCTACCGGGGACGCTGCTACATCAGCTTCTGGGAACCATGGTTCGCGAGCATGCAGCGCCTGATCGACTTCTGCGACACCCATCCCGTCACCCATGTCATGGGTTGCCATGTCGAGATCAGCAACGACGGACAGGACTACGCCTACGGCATGACCTATCAGCCGGACGAAGCACCGGTCGAGATGACCGTGGGACAGCTTCGCCACGCGTTCGAATTCGCCAAGACGATCAAGGAGCCGGGCATCTATTTCACCGGCACGGTCTTTCTCTGCAATCAGACGCGTGGGACCACCACGATCGACAAGAATCCCTATCGCTACGGCTGACCTTCTGGGGCGCCAGGCCTTGAGCATTGATGCGAAATCGTTTTGCGGGATCCCCAGCGTTTTTCATGAGCGGAATTCCGCTAACAAGCGCCCACTGGCTGTCCCGTCAGGCCGCTTTTTCGGCGGTTCCATTTGGTAGTGAAGCGGGCATCCGTATGAAAGACCCCGCCCCCACCTAAATTAGAAACAGCTTTCTCGCCTTACCTCTTCGAGGGAGCGCGATTTACAGGCGATCAAGACCGCGAGTGTTCCAATAATCGACACTCGTATAACATTGGGAATTCCCAACTTTTTCCGTTCAAGCCGAAGAGTAGAGCACCTTCATCATTTGCATGATTCCGGTGAATTTCGAGTCGGACCCCATGCTTTGAAGGAGTTGTTACTGCCAACCGCTTCGCGTTCGCGCCGGTACTCCGGAGGCTTCCTAGCGGCTGCCCAAAGCTTGCAGCCCCAGGTTCGCGCCGCATACCGGTCCGTCGTGGGCACACCTGGCAGTGATTGCAATGGAGGTTATCATGGCCACGCTCACGCTGAACAATGGCGCCTATTTCGACCTGACCACTGTCAATTCCGGTACCGGGAATTACGACACCTTCCTGAGAGTTCAGGCGAAAGGTTCCGAGGAAGGCTTCAACACCGATGAAAATGGCAATGTTCTTGATAACAAGGCGGCATTCACCGACAGCCTGAAATTCAGCTCCCTGCAAAAAGTAAATATCGATGGCACATTCTATTATCAGATCCGCCTCGACCTCAACGATGGCGATGACAAGAAAGACGGCGGAAATCCGAGCATAACACTCGAATCGTTGAAGCTATATTTTTCGGATGAGCCCGCCACGTCGGATCTATACGATCAGAATCTCCCCGGCTTTACTCAGATATTTTCGATGGCCAACCCTCTGCTGCTTACCGCCGACAACGGAAGTGGCCACGATGACGGCGGATTTTTCATCCCGGCCAGCCTTTTTGGCGGCGTAGGGGCCGACGACTACATCACTCTCTATGCAAAATTCACGAACTCGGACGGCGGCTTCGAGGAATTCCGTGCGCTGACGCAGCCAGATGCTCCCGATCCTGATCCCGGCAACGACATCACCCAGTACAGCATTGAAAAAACTTTCGTTTCGGTGACCGGCGGGAACGGAAACGGCTTGGCCGACCACGCTGGCGACGTGATCAACTACCAGGTGACGATCGAAAATACCGGCACCGTAGCCCTGACCGGGTTGGCCTTGTCCGACAAGGTCGAGGGCTATGATCCGACGCAACTGACGTTGTCTTCGGGCGACACGGACAACGACGGAGTGCTCGATACCGACGAGACCTGGGTTTACGACTACAGCTACACGCTGACCCAGGCGGACCTCGACGCGGACGGCTACAGCAACAAGGACGGCAAGCTCGACAACACCGCGACGGCCACGACCACGGAACTGACTGACCCGCAGACCAGCAGCGCCAGCGTTGACCTCGTGTACGATCCGAAGCTCGCAATCGAAAAGAAATTCACTTCGGTGACGGGAGGCAACCTCAACGACAAGGCCGACCGTGCTGGCGACGTGATCAATTATCACGTCACGATCGAGAACACCGGCAACGTCTCGCTGACCGGGGTCGCCTTGAGCGACCTTCTCGAGGGACAGGCGACGCCGGTGGGACTGCCTTCGGGCGACACGACCAACCCCGGGGTGCTCGATGTCGGCGAGACCTGGAGCTACGACTACAGCTACACGCTGACGCAGGCGGACCTCGACGCGCGCGGCTATAGCGACAACGACGGCAAGCTCAACAACACCGCCACGGTCGACACGAGCGAAACCGATCCGCAGAGCAGCAGCGCCAGTGTCGACCTCATCTATGATCCGAAGCTCGCAATCGAAAAGAAAGTGACCTCGGTGACGGGAGGCAACGGCAACGACAAGGCCGACCGTGCTGGCGATGTGATCAACTATCACCTTGTTATCGAGAATACCGGCAACGTCTCCCTGACGGGCGTGGCCTTGAGCGACCTTGTCGAGGGGCAAGCGACACCCGTGGGGTTGCCTGCGGGCGACACCACCAACCCCGGCGTGCTCGATGTTGGCGAAACCTGGATCTATGACTACAGCTACACGCTGACGCAGGCGGACCTTGATGCCCGCGGTTACAACAACAACGACGGCAAGCTAAACAACACCGCGACGGCCGACACCAGTCAGACCGATCCGCTGAGCAGTAGCGCCCAGGTCGATCTCGTCTTCGACCCGAAGATCGAAATCGAAAAGCAAGTCTCCGTTGATGGTGGCGCGACCTGGTCGGATGCCGATTTACCGAGCGGACCTTTCGCGCTTCCAACCTCGGATATCCAGTTCAAGTTTATCGTGAAGAACACCGGCAACATCACGCTGACCGGGGTGACACTCAGCGACAACAAGCTTGATCTCGATCCTGGATCGGGGACGACCCACAGCCTTGACCCGATCGCGCCGGGTCAACAAGCCGTTTGGGTCTTCGGCGACGACCTTGACGAGGTCGTGACCTTCGTCATCGGCCAACACACGAATACGGGCACCGCCACTGCCCAGGCCGGCGGCACGACGATCTTTGCCACCGATGACGCCAATTACTGGGGCGTGCTGGGCGAAGGCCTGTCACATGGCTACTGGAAGAACCACGGCCCGGACGATGGCGACCGTAATGATTGGGATATTTCGGCTCAGGCGGCGAGTTCCTTCGAAACCTTCTTCCAACTTGGCACTCCCAACAATATCAACTGGCAGATTGGCCCCATGGGCAAAAAGGGTAGTGTCGCCAGCGACATCACCTTCGAACAGGCACTCGGTCTAACTGGCGGTGGCGCGCAGGCGCTGGCTCGCGAGGCCGTTGCAGCCATCCTCAACATCAGGGACGAAGATATTCAGTACGGTTACACGGAGGCCCAGGTCATCACGATGGTCAAAGGGGCCTTTGCCAGTGGCAATTTCGATACGGTGAAGAACCTGCTCGAAAACGAGAACACCTCTGGCAACTGGATGTGACAGTTCGGACCGGTCGCGGCGCGCAGGTCGACGACCGGTCCCCGTCCCACGACCCGTGTTGAAATCCTCAAATCAATGTGGGATTCCATATGTTTAAGGCATACCAATTCGCCGGCTTCCCGGATCTCTTGCGGGCGGCCGGAACATCATCAGCGATTAACTTTGATTAACCTCCGGCCGAGAGGCGAAGTTTACCCCCTCCCGTCATTCTGAATGTCGAAGCCGGCTCGTGCCGGTGCGACCATTCAGGACAACAGATGACGGCCGTATCCAGCTACTCCCCGACCGGTGACGCCTATATCGATGGCGTGCTCTCTGGCGTAAAATGGGGCGTCAACGCCCTGACGTGCAGCTTCCCGACCGACGCATCGCAGTATGGCTCGACCTACAGCACCGGCGAGCAGAACAGCAATTTCGAGGCCTTCACCGCAGTCCAGCAGGCCGCGGTCCGGGCCGCTTTGCAGAACTATGCCGGCATCGCCCAGCTGTCCTTCACCGAAGTCACGGAAACCGCCAACCAGCACGGCGAGCTGCGTTACGCGGAATCGGATTCACCGAGCACGGCCTGGGCCTACTACCCGAGCACTTCGGCAGTAGGTGGCGATGCCTGGTTCAACAACTCCAAGAACCTCTATGACAATCCCGGCAAGGGCAACTACGCGTTCTTCACGATACTGCACGAGACCGGTCACGACATGGGTTTCAAGCACTCGCAGGACGCCAAGGGCTCCTTCGCGGCAATCCCGGCCGATCGGGACTCGATCGAATACACCGTGATGAGCTACCACTCCTACGTGGGCGGTCCGGTCGGTGGCTATACGCTTTCGTCGTCGAGCTATCCGCAGACCCTGATGATGTACGACATCGCGGCGCTGCAGGTGCTCTATGGCGCCAACTACAACACCAATGGCGGCGATACGGTCTACAAGTGGGACCCGACGACCGGTCAAATGTCGCTCAATGGCGTCGGCCAGGGCGCACCGGCCGGCAACAAGATCTTCATGACGATCTGGGACGGCGGCGGCAACGATACTTACGACTTCTCCGCCTACACCACCAACATCGCCGTCAATCTCGCGCCCGGCGAGTGGTCGATCACCTCGACAACCCAGCTCGCCAGCCTCGGCAGCGGCCACTATGCGGCCGGAAACGTGGCCAATGCGCTGCTTCACAAGGGCAATGAGGCATCCCTGATCGAGATGGCCGTCGGCGGATCGGGGAGCGACATGCTCACGGGCAACTTTGCCGACAACCGGCTCACCGGCAACGGCGGCAACGATACGCTCGACGGCGGACTGGGCATCGACACGGCCGTGTTCTCGGGCCTGAGCAGCAGCTACACTTGGAACCAGAACGGCGACGGCAGCTGGACGGTCGCCGATAACCGCAGCGGGCAGCCCGACGGGATCGATACGCTCAAGAACATCGAGTTCCTGCAGTTCGCCGATGTTCGGCTGGCACTGAGCGGCAACGCACCGACGGCAAACACCGCGCCAGCCATCACCTCGGCGCCGCAGTCGGCGACGCTAACCGAATTTGCTGATGGATCAGCCGCGGAGGTAACCAATGCGCTTCACACTGCTGCCGGTTCGCTGAGCTTCTCCGATGCCGATCTGGCCGACCGCCACACGGCAAGCTCGGCCGCCCGCGCGACCGGCTATCTGGGCAATTTCTCGCTCGATGTCACCGATATCGACGGCACGAACAAGATCGCCTGGTCTTTTTCGGTCAGCGATAGCGCCATCGATTCTCTCGCCGCCGGTCAGACACTGACCCAGCTATACGACGTGGTGATCAGCGATGGCCGCGGTGGAGACGTCAGCCAGGTCGTGACCGTTACGATCGTCGGCGCGGACGACCCGGTTGTCGCGGTAACGCCGGTCAATCCGGTTGCCGTGAACGACTCTTATGCCATCGGCAAGAACGCGAAGCTGGCCGTTTCTGCGATCAACGGCGTGCTCGCCAACGACATTGACGGGTCCACGAAGCCGGCCTCGGTGCTGCTCGTGGACAAGCCCTCGCACGGCACACTCAAGCTGAATGCCGACGGCTCGTTCAACTATACACCGTCGAAAAACTACATCGGCTCCGACAGCTTCACCTACAAGATGAACGACGGCTCGACGAACTCGAACGTCGCCACAGTGACCATCGGCATCGCTACCCCGGGCAAAGGCAGTGGCTCGCCGAGCGCGGACATCGATCAGATTGGCGCCCCCCTGCCCGGCCTCGACTGGCGCCTGCCGATGGATTTCGACCTGGGCAGCATTTTGCATGGAAGCTCGGCCATCGCCTAAACAAGATGGCGCGCAGTCGGCACGCGCCGCCGCTGCACGAGGCCTGATCCTCAGACGCTCCGCATGCATGGATCCTTGTAGAACGGCGACAGCTGCGTTAGGCGGCCGCATTCGCAAGGACCCGGTGGAATTCCGGGTGGCTATTCCGGCCGCTTATCCGCCGGACAACGCATGTCGCACTCTTGCCCGTCCGCGCCAGTTCGCGGCGTCCTGCGACTTCCGCTGGTATTTCCATGACTTCCCAAGCTTTCGCTCGGTATTGCGCCGAATGGTTCGACGGTGCCGGCAACGCCCGTCGCGACATCCTGGCCGGAATGGTGGGGACCTTCGCGCTGATCCCCGAGGTTATCGCCTTCTCGTTCGTCGCGGGCATCGATCCGGAGGTCGGGCTGTTCGCATCCTTCGTGATCGGCATCGTCATCGCCTTTGCCGGCGGCCGGCCGGCAATGATCTCGGGCGCAGCGGGATCGGTCGCACTGGTCGCGGCTGCCCTCGTCCATAGCCACGGCCTCCAGTATTTGCTGGCGGCCACGCTGCTGGCGGGACTATTTCAGATCGCCTTCGGCCTGATGAAGCTGAACGTGCTGATGCGCTTCGTGTCGCGATCGGTCCGGACCGGCTTCGTGAACGCGCTCGCGATCCTGATATTCTCGGCGCAAGTGCCGCAGATGCTGAACGTGAGCTGGCATACCTATGCCATGATAGCGGCCGGCCTAGGCATCATCTATCTGACCCCCAAGGTTACGAAGGCGATCCCTTCGCCGCTGATCTGTGTCATCGTGCTGACCGCGATCAGCATGGCCTTCCCCATGCCGATCCACACGGTCGCCGATCTGGGCCGGTTGCCGGCTACCCTACCGGCCTTTGCACTCCCTGCGGTTCCATACGCCTGGCAGACACTGACTGTCGTGGCGCCTTACGCGCTGGCCATGGCCGCAGTCGGCCTGCTGGAATCGATGATGACCGCCAGTGTCGTCGATGACCTCACTGACACAAACAGTTCGAAAGCGCAGGAATGCACGGGATTGGGCCTGGCCAATCTGGCCGCCGGCCTGTTCGGCGGCATCGCGGGGTGTGGGATGATCGGGCAGACGGTGGGCAACGTGCGATATGGCGGGCGCGGCAGGCTTTCGACCCTGGTCGCCGGGGTCTTCCTGCTGCTCGTCATGGTGCCGCTACGGCCATGGATCGCGCAGGTCCCGGTGGCCGCGCTGGTTGCGATCATGATCATGGTGTCGATCAGCACGTTCTCCTGGGCCTCCCTTCGCGATCTGGCCCGGCATCCGAAGGTCTCGGGCGGCGTCATGCTGGCGACGGTCGCCGTGACGGTCGCGACTCACGATCTCTCGATGGGCGTGGGCGTGGGCGTGCTGCTCAGCGGGGTATTCTTCGCATTCAAAGTTACGCGCTTGATGCAAGTCCGTTCCGAATACTGCGACGCCACGGACACACGGACCTATGTCGTCTCGGGCCAGATATTCTTCGCAAGCGCCGAGATTTTCGTCGATCAGTTCGACCTGCGCGATACGGCCCGGACCGTGCGGATCGATCTTTCCGCCGGACACCTGTGGGACGTCACGGCGGTCGGCGCGCTGGAGGACCTCGTCACCAGGATGCGTCGTCATGGCACTGCGGTGGAGGTCATCGGGATGAACGAGGCGAGCGCGATCCTGGTCGATCGCCATGCTCCGCTGCTGGGCAATCCCGCCTGAGCCTTCACCGAATGGAAGTGGCGTATTGAGACATACGTTTGCCCCCCGATAGGGCAGGCTAGAACCCGTGCGTCTCAGCCCTGCGGTTCGAGCAGGTCGAGGAAGCCGGCCAGCACCGCCTGCATGTCGGCATGCCCCGACGACAGGCCCAATTCCTCCTCGCGGTTCAGCGACAGGCCGACGCTGGTCGCGATGATCGCCAGCGCGGTCGCGGGCAGCTTCGCGGCCGTGCCCGATGCCTCGAGCGCGCGCGTGATCGCCGCCACCTGGATCGCGCGCGATTCGTCGATGAACTTGATCACCTCGGCCTTGAGGTCGGGAATGCGGTTGGCCAGCGCCATGTACTCGGAGATCAGCCGCGCATCGTGCGAATAGGCGGCGAGTTCCCAAAGCCGCCGCAGCGGCATCGGCGCGGCGCTGACCTCGCGCTGCTGGCGCAGGTCGCGCTCGGACGAACGACGGAACATCGCGACGATCAGATCGTCCATCGTGTGGAAGTAGTAATAGACCAGCCGCTGCTTGACGCCGATCTGCTCGGCGATGCGTCGCGAGGTGAGCTTGGCATGACCTTCTTCACGCAGGATATGCTCGGCACCGTCGAGCATGGCATGCCAGTTTTCCGATCCCACCGGCCCCATGCGGCGATTGGGTCCAAGCTTCTCCGCGGTCATTCGCCCCTGTTCCTCATCGTTCCTGCCTAGAGTTCCGGCGCGTAACCGTAAAGGCCGAGCGCCACGCGCTTGACAGCATCGGCGGTTTGCTAACAGTTTGACGAACGATACGCGGGAGAGAGCCATGGACGCAACGACGACAGCTGATTTCACGACGATCGCCTCGGGCCTCTATCTCGAGGGCCTGGCCGTGGATCACGAGCGCGACACGATCTGGTACAGCGACGTGATCGCCGGCGGCATCCATGGCGTGAAGCCCGACGGCACCAAGCTTGGCGTGCTCAATCCCGAACGCATGTGGACCGGCGGCGTGCTGATGAACGCGGACGGGATCGTGCTCTCGACCGGCGAAGGCGGCATCCTGTGGAACGACCGGCAGAGCGGCCGCTCGGGCTGGCTGATCGACCGGATCGATGGCCAGCCGATCAACGGTGTCAACGAACTCGTGCCCGACGGCACCGGCGGCATCTTCTTCGGCACCAACGACATCGAGATGATCATCAAGGGCGAGACACCGCGGCCCACCGCGCTCTATCGCCTCACCGCAGCCCGCGAACTGATCCTGCTGGTCGATGGCCTGGGCTTCACCAACGGCTTGGCCTATGATCCGATCCATCGGCGGTTCTACTGCAACGACACCTTCAACGGCACCTTGGTGTTCGACGTCACCGACGATCTCGCGATGACCAACCAGCGGCTGTTCCTCAAGAAGGAGGACGCCGACGGCATGGCGCTCGACGCCGCGGGCAACCTGTGGATCACCGGCTTCCGCTCGAACTACCTGACCCGCATGGCACCCGACGGCACCGAGATCGGCCGCGTCGAGACGCCGGCGGGCTCGATCACCCAACTCCGCTTCGGCGGCGCCGACGGACGCGATCTCTATTTCAACTCGGTACCCGCGGACGGCGGCGACACGCTTAAGGAGGGCGGCGCGATCACTGCCACCAACTCGTTCCTCTATCGCGGCCGCTCGGACGTGCCCGGCATGCCGATCGCCGCGGCCGGCTTCGCGCTGGCCTGATCTCGAATACCCATAGGACAACGACGATGCGTGACGGAAATCTCGAAAGTGAACTGGCCGAACTGCGCAAGACCGTGCGCCAGCTCAAGGACCGGCAGGACATCCTCGACGTGATCGTGCGCGAATCGCGCGGGCGCGATCGCCACGACACCGAACTGACCGCAAGCTGCTATTGGCCCGAAGGCGCCGACGAACACGGCGCCGTACCGCTGCCCGCGACCGAATACCCGGAGCTCGCGAACAAGGGCCACGCCCATGCCTTCGCGATGAACCAGCACAACCTCGCCAACCACATCTGCGAGATCGAAGGCGATACCGCCTACTGCGAGACCTACGTGGTCGGCACGATGCTCTCGCACGACGGCCTGACCTGCACCGTCGCGGCGGGCCGCTACATGGACCAGCTCGAACGGCGCGGTGACGAATGGCGCATCCTGTGGCGTCGCTCGACGGTCGAGACCGCAATGCAGGGCGACGCCTCGTGGCTGCAGTCACCGCCGGTGAAGGGTTTCCTCAAGGGCACGCGCGACCGTGAGGACCTGTCCTATCACAGGCCCTACGTGGTCGGTGGCGCGGGCGCGCGCTGGTGAGTTAGAATTCGGCCCAGTCGTCGTCGGCGAAGGCGTCGGACTGCAGCGCGAGATTGCCGACCACGGCGGGCATCGCCATCGCCGGAGCGCGACGCGGTGCAGCCGCGGCCGGACGGATCGGCACGGGTGCCGAGCCCCCGGTTTGGAAGCGACCGACCATGCCGGTCAGCTCGTTGGCCTCGTCGGCGAGGTTGCGCGCGGCGGCGGTCGATTCCTCGACCATCGCGGCGTTCTGCTGGGTCATGCGATCCATCTCGCCGACCGACGAGTTGATATGCTGGAGATTGGCCGACTGGCTCTCGGCCGATTGCGCGATCTCGGCGGCGAGCACGGTGATCCCGCCGATCCGCTCGAGGATCGTGTCGAGCAGGGTCCCGGTCTCGCCGACCAGCGCGACGCCATCGTTGACCTGCTTGCTGCTGGCCTCGATCAGGCCCTTGATGTCCTTGGCGGCATCGGCCGAGCGCTGGGCAAGCAGACGCACTTCGTTGGCGACCACGGCGAAGCCCTTGCCGGCATCGCCGGCACGGGCGGCCTCGACGCCCGCGTTGAGCGCGAGCAGGTTGGTCTGGAACGAGATGCCGTCGATCACGCCGATGATCTGGTTGATCTCGCTCGCCGACTTCTCGATCGCGGCCATGGCCGAAACCGCGCGGCGGACGACCTGGCCGCCCTCCTCGGCTTCGTGATGGACGTCGGCGATCGAGCGCTGGACTTCGCCTGCCTTGTCGGCCGTGTCGCGCACGCCGCCGGTGACCCGGCTCATCGCGGCCGCCGTCTCCTCGATCGAGGCGGCCTGCTGCTCGTTGCGCGTGGCGAGATCGTCGGATGCCGAGCGGATTTCGGAAGCACCGGTCAGCACGCTCGCGGCGGTGTTGCGCACCGACCCGACGGTGTCCTTGAGCGAAGCAACGGCCTCGTTGAAATTGCAGCGCAGCGCGTCGTAGGCACCGGGGAATTCCTCGGTGATCTCGGTATCGAGCTGGTTCTGGGCGAGGCGCTGGAGCCCTCCGCTCAGCGCGCCGACAATGCGATCCTGCGTCTCGCGGCTCGCCTGGACCTCGACCGCGTTGTCGCGGAAGGTCGACATGGCCGTGGTCATGCGACCCACGCAGTCGCGGTAGTCGATATAGGCGATCGGACTGTCGGTATCGCCCGCGGCCAGGGCCTCCATGCGCACGACGGTGTTGACGTAAGGCGTGCAAATCCGCTGGCTCGCCACGAGCACGGTCAGAACCGTCGCGACGAAACAGGCGGCCGCAGCCCCCAGCACGATCGGGCCGGCGCCGGCCAGCAGCGCAGCAGCGAGGACGCCGCCGGTAAGGCTCGCATGAATGATCAGCAGAACCTTGAACTTCAGGCGGATCGGCGCGGTGCGCTCAAACCACTTCAGCATTGTCGGTCTCCAGTCGTAGGAATGCGTGGCCATCGAGAAACGACGACCGCCGTGGGTTTGCTGGTATCGGGGAAGACTTTTCTTTTTTTTGCGAAGCGAAACAGGCGGATCGGCCCGCCGTCGGGCACACCCCACCTCTTCCGCGCTTTGCAAATTGCAAAGTGCTCGCGACGGGCGTTCGCTACAGGATCGATGGTTAAAAAATCGCTACGTACGATTGCTTAGCCTCCCATGAAAAATGAGACGGCTCAGTCCGGTTCACCGAACAGCCTTTCGGAACTGCGAAAAACCCAGCATTCTTGGTGAACGCTAGGTCTTCTGTAATTTTGTGTAGAAATGACCGTAACGGTCGCACATCGCGCCGATGCCGCCGCTCAGCCGGAGGTCCCCGCGCACTTCGGCAAGGCCAACAGCGCCAGCGCCGCGATCAGCGAGCCAGCGGCCATGATCGCCGCTACCGGCGCCAGGCCGAGTCCGGCCTGGAACAACAGCCCACCCGCGATCGGCCCCAGCGCAGCGCCGCCACGACCGACTCCGATGACGAAGCCAGTGCCACCGCCGCGGATTTCAGTGGGGTACGAGGACGCGACCAGAGCATAGATTCCGACCACGGCGGCGTTCGTGCAGAACCCACCGACGGCAGCCGCCCACGACAGTCCTTGCAGGTCCGCCTGGCCGAGCCCGAAGACCGCGACCGTCACCGTCGAGGCCAGCATGAAGGCCACGAGCAGGCCCTTTAGCGAGAAGCGCAGGCTGAGAGCGCTGAACAGCAGCCCGCCGATCAGACCGCCGACATTGGCCCAGACCAGCACGCCGCCCGCTGACGCGGAGGAGAAGCCCATGTCGACGACGATCTTGGGCACCCATTTGAGGATGAAGTAGAAGGTCATGATGTGAAGGAAATAGGCCGCGGTCAGCAGGACCGTGACCGGCGCCATGCCGCGCGCAAACAGATCGGACAGGCGCGCCTTGTGGCGCTCGGCATCCTCGGGCGGCAGGCCGGAAACCGTCGCGTGGCCCAGCGCGCGCAGGCTGCGGTTGAGCCGTGCGAGCGTGTCACCGCGACGGTTCTGCAGCACAGCGCTGACCGGCTCGGGCAAGAGCAGCGACACCAGCGGCAGGAACAGCGCCGTCATCCCCGCGCCGAACAGGAAAACGTCGCGCCAGTCGCCGGTCTCGAGCAGGCCGCTGGTAATCGAACCGCCGGCGATCACGCCCATCGGATAGCCCGCCGCCATGATCGCGACGGCGGCGTGGCGCCACTTGTCGTTGGCAAATTCCGCAACGAGCGCATTGGTGGCGGCAAGCATGCCGCCAATGCCGAGTCCGGTGAACAGGCGCGTCGCCGCGAGCGCGCCGATAGAGGCGACCTGGGTGGTGCCGAACATGCCCAATGCCATGATCGCCAGGCAGCCGATCGCCGTCGGTCGGCGCCCGGCGCTGTCGGCGACCTGGCCGAGCAGGATCGAGCCCGCGGCCATGCCGATCAGTTCCATCGACAGCACGACGCCGAGCGCGGCGCGATCGATGCCCCATTCCTTGGCGATGCCCGGCGAAGCGAAGCTGATCGACAGCACGTCGAAGCCGTCGATCGCGTTGAGCAGGACGCAGAGCCCGATCGCCAACATCTGCCGCACCGTCATAGGCGCCTGCGCCAAGGCGCGACGCGGATCTCCGCTCGCCGAAACTGCCACTCCTACCTCCCTGGCGCTGCCTTATACTGGCAGACCGCTAAACTGGTAGACTGGCATGTCGCGGCAATGTTCGCCCGTGCAGCCGCCCGGGACGACCGTCGGCCTCAGAGGAAGATGTCGTCGAAATCGTCGTCGTCGCCCGCCGGCGCCGCGGCTGCGGTTTCGGCCTGGATCGGCAGATCGGGCATGGGGCTGCGCGCCAGGTGGATGTCGCGTTCGCGCGCCATCGTGTACGACTTGAAGATCGTCGCGAGGATCTGATCCTTCGCCTGCGCCGAAGCCGCATCCTCGATCGGCGCCGACCAGTCGTCCTCGCCGACGATCAGCAGCATGCGCTGCAGCGCCTGGTTGAGATCGCCGCGGCCGTCGAGGTCGAGCGTCGCCGAACTGATCAGGTCGATCGCCGCACTCGAATCCTCGAGCGCGCCGTCGAGCGACGAGTTCACCGCCTCGCAGCCCTGCCCGATCGCGCGCAGCGACTGTTCGAGCATGCGGCGGATGTCGACCTGGTCGGCCAGGTCGCTCTCGTTGCGCAGCGACTCGTTGAGCGTGCCGAGATCGGCCAGGTCCTTGCTGATCGTCTGGATCGTATCGTTGAGCTGGCCCGAATAGCGGCGGACCTCGGTGGCGATCACGCCGATCGCCGGGCCGCTCTTGCGCGCGTGCTGGCAGCGCAGGCGCACGTTGATCGCGACCTGCTCGACCTCGTCGCGCAGTTCGGCGACGACGCGGATGCGCTCGTTGAGCCCGTCGAGCGCGATCAGGATGTTGCGGACGATGCCCGAAACCTCGCCGTTGGTCTCGCGCAGCTGCAGGGTCAGCTGCTCGACGATGTTGATGCCTTCGTTGAGGCTCTGGAGGATCGTCGATCCGACCGAACCCTGATCGCCGTTGCCGCTGATCGACAGCAGGCTGCGCGCGTCCTGGGCGATGCCCTGCATCGAGCGACCGAGCTCGGCGATCTCCTTCTGCAGGCTGTCCATCGTGTCGGCGAGCTGCTCGGCGAGCAGGCCGACGATCGTCACGGTCATCTGCCGTGCGCTGGCCTCGTCGCTTTCTCCGTGCGCGAGATGGTCTTCGAGCAGGGCCAGGCCGCTGGCGATGTGCTCGATGCGCTGACGCGCATTGTCGCCGACCTGCAGCGCGACGAGCACCTGGGCGACGCGCGACTGCACGCCGCGCGCGATATCGGCGACCGAGGTCACGGTCTTGGCGATCATGTCCTGGTAGTCGACCAGGGTCTGGGCGTCACGCAGCAGGCGGTTGGGCGCGGCGGGCAGGACCTTAGCGGTCTCGGCGCTGAGCTGACCCTCGACGTCCTCGACCCGCCAGACGTCCTGCTTGAGCCGGTTGACCAGGTTCACCAGCGGCGTGAGCTCGTCCTCGCCGGCAGAAAGCTGCGCGCCGATGCTGTCGACCCACTTGTCGAAGGTCGGCTCCTCGACCGCGACGATGCGGATGTTGACCGAGAGGATGCGCAGCGCCGAGAGGATCTTGTGGATACCGCCGAGGCCGTCCTCGAGATGCGTCACGGTCTGGCGGATGCCGACGAAGATGTCGTTGCGGCAGGCGCTGCGCTGCGGCAGCTCGGAGATCAGCCGCGCGGCATCGGTCAGTTCGGCCACGGCCGCGCCGGCGTCGTCGGCGCCGAGTACGCCCGTCATGCCGTCGAGCCGCTGCATCAGCGCGTCGATCGTCTCGAGCATCGTGCCGAGCGTCGTGCCCGCCTCGACGAAGCGTGCGTCGATCCGCGAGGCGACGTTGCTCAGCTCGAGCCGAATGACGCCGAGCGCCGCACCGACGTCCGCCGTTCCTGCCGTGGCGCTGTCGTCGGCGATGATCTTGCTCTCAAACACGCAGTCTCTCCAATTTCCCTTAGGCCGCCGCAGCCTGCAGCACTTCGCGCGCGATCGATCCGAGCGGGACGATATGATCCGCCGCGCCGCGGGCGATCGCTTCCTTCGGCATGCCGAAAACGATCGAGGTTGCCTCGTCCTGCGCGAAGGTGCGCGCGCGCGCTTCCTTCATTTCCAGGAGGCCACGGGCGCCGTCGTCGCCCATGCCCGTCATGATCACGCCGATCGCGTTCGAGCCCGCCGAGCGCGCGGCCGAGCGGAACAGCACATCGACCGAAGGCCGGTGGCGCGAGACCAGCGGGCCGTCCTTGATCGACACGTGATAGCGCGCGCCCTGGCGCTCGAGCATCATGTGGCGCCCACCCGGCGCAATCAGGACGTGGCCGCGCAGCACCGGATCGCCGTCCTCCGCTTCCTTGACGTCGACCTCGCAAAGCCCGTTGAGCCGCTTGGCGAAGGCCTTGGTGAAAGCCTCGGGCATGTGCTGGACGACGACGATGCCCGGCGCGTTCGCAGGCAGAGCAGTCAGCACCTCGCGCAGCGCCTCGGTGCCGCCGGTCGACGCGCCGATGCAGACGACCTTCTCGGTCGTGCGGCTCATCGCCCGGCTGGTCGGCGGCGGCAGCACGGCGTCGGCAGTCAGCTTCTTCTCGGGCACGACCTTGGTCACCGGCCGTGCCGAGCGGCCGCGGATGCGCGCCCGTGCCGCCGCCTTGACCACGTCGCAGATCTCCATGTGGTGTTCGACCAGGTGGTCGGCGACGCCGATCTGCGGCTTGAGGATCACGTCGACCGCGCCCGCTTCCATCGCCTGGAGCAGCGTCTCCGAACCTTCCTCGGTCAGCGACGAACACATGACCACGGGCACCGGGCACTGGCTCATCAGCTTGCGCAGAAAGGTGATGCCGTCCATCCGCGGCATCTCGACGTCGAGCGTGATGACGTCGGGCACTTCCTGCTGGATGATCTTCGCCGCGGCGAAAGGATCGGCCGCCGAAGCGATCACATGAAGCTCGGGATCCTGCTCGAGGATCGCGGTCATCGTCTGGCGGACGCTGGCGGAATCGTCGATCACCAGGACACGGGTACGGTTGCCCGAACGGTCGCGCGATAGAACCGGCATCAATCCCTCCGAAACACGGTGTTGGCCACCTGGGTCAGCGGCACGTCGAAACCGAGGATCGATTCGGCGTGACCGAGGAACAGGTGCCCACCCGGCTTGATATGATCGCAGAGCCGGCGGACGACCGCCTCCTGCGTCACCTTGTTGAAATAGATCAGCACGTTGCGACAGAAGATCATGTCGTGATCGCGCTCTGCCGCGAAGCGCGAGTCCATCAGGTTCATGCGGCCGAAGGCGATCGCCGAACGCAGCTTGGGGGCGATGCGGATCTCGCGCCGCTTCGCATCCTTGGCGACCATCACGTATTTGCGCCGCAGTCGGTCGGGCACGGGCTCGACCATTTCGGTCTCGTAGATGCCGCGCCGGGCGGTCTCGAGCACCTTGGTATCGATGTCGGTCGCGGTGATCGCGAAGCTCGGCGCGCCGCGGCCCGCCAGGGCATCGTCGAGCAGCATGGCGATCGTATAGGGCTCGGCCCCGGTCGAGCAGGCCGCGCTCCAGATCTTGATCTTGCGCGGACCGTGATCGACCAGGTCGGGCAGGATCGTGCCCATCATGTAGTCGAAGTGCTTGGGCTCGCGGAAGAAGTCGGTCTTGTTGGTGGTGATCGCATTGATCAGGTGCTCTTCCTCACCGTCGCCGAGCTCGCCCGAGAACACCTTGTCGCAGTATTCGTCGAGGTCGTCGGCGCCGACGATCGGCAGCCTGCGGCGCAGACGGCTTTCGACCATCGTCCGCTTGTTCTCGGAAATGATGATCCCCACGCGCTCGTAGATGTGCGCGGCGATCCGCGAGAAATTGCGCGCCGAGAGATGATCTTCGACCGTGATCGGCGCGCGCAGCGCCTGAGACCTGGACATGCTTTCCTCGTTTCGCTCAGGCGGCCGCGGACATCTGCGAGAGCAGCGTGGAGTCGGCATCGCGCGAGAAGATCTGGGCGACGTCCATCAGCACGATGAAGCCCTCGTCACGCCGCACGACGCCCAGGATGTAGTCGGAGCCCCAGCGCACACCGATGTCGGGCGCCGCCTCGATCTGGTCGGCGGCGAAGGTGCTGACGTCCAGCACTTTGTCGACGACCAGCCCCAAGGTCACCGTGCGGCCCGAGAGCGGCACGTCGACGACGAGGATGCGCGTGGTCAGCGTCGGCTTTGCCATAGCCAGGCCAAGCCGCGCGCGCAGGTCGACCGTCGGCACGCCCTGCCCTCGCACGTCGGTGATGCCCTGGAGCCAGACCGGCGCGTTCGGGATGTGGAAGGCTTCGCCGTAGTCGAGGATCTCGCGAACGAGAGTCACCGGGATCGCGAAGCATTCCGCGCCGAGCGCGAAGGTCACTGCCTGCATGGTGCTGTCCGTGGTCACGCTGCCTCCACTCCGAAATCCATGTCGTCCGCATCGGGACCGCCGCTCGACAGGTCGAGCGAGAAGCCGCGGGCGCGCGCCTGCTGGTCAAGCACCGAGTTCGGCTTGACCGCGCCCTTGGGGGCGACCCGAGCAGCGCTCTTCGGCTTACCCGCGGGGACGCGACGGCTCACGACCTTGCGCGTGCCCTCGCCCGTCTTGAAGAAGGCGATCGAGGTCTGCAGTTCCTCGGCGCGGCCGGCGAGCTCGGTCGAGGTGCTCGAGATCTGCTCGGAAGCCGCAGCGTTCTGCTGGGTGACCTGGTCGAGCTGCTGGATCGCCTCGTTGATCTGGGCGACGCCGATGTCCTGTTCGCGGCAGGCGGCGCTGATCTCGCTGATTAGCTCGGCGGTGCGGCGGATGTCGGGCACCAGCTTGTTGAGCATTTCACCGGCTTCGGCGGCGGCCGACATCGTGTCGGACGAGACCGAGCTGATTTCGGCCGAGGCGACCTGGCTGCGCTCGGCAAGCTTGCGCACTTCCGAGGCAACGACCGCGAAGCCCTTGCCGTGCTCGCCGGCGCGGGCGGCCTCGACCGCGGCGTTCAGAGCGAGCAGGTCGGTCTGACGCGCGATCTCCTGAACGATGCCGATCTTCTCGGCGATCGTGCGCATCGCGGCGACGGCCTTGTCGACGGCGACGCCGCTGGCTTCGGCGTCCTTCGACGACTGGCGCGCGATCTTCTCGGTGGTCGCGGCGTTGTCGGCGTTCTGCTTCACGTTGGCAGCCATCTCTTCCATCGAGGCCGAAGCCTGCTCGGCGGCGGCGGCCTGCTCGGTCGCGCCCTGCGAGACCTGCTCCGAGGTCGCCGAGAGCTGCTCGCTACCGGCCGAGACGCTGGTCGCGGCTTCGAGCGATTCACCGACGACGCTGCGCAGGCGGCTGACCATGTTGACCAACGAGTGGCCGAGCTTGTCCTTGGCCGAAAGCGGCTCGTACTCGACGGTCAGATCACCGCCGGCGATCTTGTCGGCGAGGCTCGCCGAAACGCGCAGGCTGGCGGTCATCTTGTTGACCGTGCCGACGAGGTCCTTGATCTCGTCGTTCGAGGTGACGACGACTTCCTGGTCGAGATCACCGATGGCGACCGCGTCGAGCGCCGTGCTGACGCGCTTGAGGCCCTGGGCGACGGTGCGCGAGATCCACAGGGCGCCGGCGATGGCGATCAGCAGAGCCAGCGCGGCAGCGCCAAGCACTGCGGTGCGGGCGGCGGCGTAGAGCTCGTTAGTGTCCTGATCGACCTGCTTCATCTCGGCATTGGCGGCCTCGACGAGCTTCTTCGCCTGTTCCGAGATCGAGAGCTGGACCGGACGGCCCGAAACGAGCGAGACCTCGGCCGAAGCGACCTTGTCGCCCTGGCGGGCCAGCGTGCGAGCCTTTTCGTCGAAGGTCTTGTACTCCTCGAACTCGGTGCGCAGCTTGCTCCAGATGTCCTTGGTTTCAGGCGTGGAGAGCTTTTCGCCCTTATCGAGCAGGGTTTCGAAGTCCTTGCGATAGGTAATCGACTTGCCTTCGAGCTCGTCGAGCATCTTCGGATCGCTGGTCAGCGCCATCGAGCGCGCCTGGCGCGACATGTCACCGATCAGCCCCTGCGCCTTCTGGGCGACGGTGAGCCGTTCGACCGGACCATAAATGATGTCGGTGATGGCCGTGTTCAGCGTCGACATGCGCGAGATCGCGATGGTGCTGACGACGAGCAGCATGATGGTGACGATGGCGAAGGTCGCCGCAAGCTTCAGCTTGATGGTGGGTCGCATGATTATTTTTCCCTGACGCGGGCGAATTGCAGTCAATTCGATGATTATGGAACGAGAGCTGGGGATCGCCCGCCAGCCTGGGGGTGAAGGTTGTGGGGCATCCCGAAGGATGCCCCGTTTTCGATCAGGCGGCTTCGGACCCGAAATCGAGGTCGTCGGCATCGGGGCCACCGTTCGACAGGTCGAGCGTGAAGCCGCGCGCACGCGCCTGCTGGTCGTGGACCGAATTGGCCTTGGACTTCATCGCGGGCTTGGCCTTGGGCTTGGCCGGAAGCTTGGCCCGGGCCGGAACCCCGCGACGGACCGGCGACGCCGCGTGGCTGCCCGTTCCGGTCTTGAAGAAGGCGATCGAGGTCTGCAGTTCCTCGGCGCGGCCGGCGAGATCGCTCGACGTGCTCGAGATCTGCTCGGAGGCGGCAGCGTTTTGCTGGGTGACCTGGTCGAGCTGCTGGATCGCCTCGTTGATCTGGGCGACGCCGATGTCCTGTTCGCGACAGGCGGCGCTGATCTCGGAGACCAGTTCGGCCGTGCGGCGGATGTCGGGCACCAGCTTGGTCAGCATCTCGCCGGCTTGGGCGGCGGCGGCGGTGGTGTCGGACGAGACCGAGCTAATCTCGGCCGCGGCGACCTGGCTGCGCTCGGCAAGCTTGCGCACTTCCGAGGCAACGACCGCGAAGCCCTTGCCGTGCTCGCCGGCGCGGGCGGCCTCGACCGCAGCATTCAAGGCGAGCAGGTCGGTCTGGCGCGCGATCTCCTGGACGATGCCGATCTTCTCGGCGATCGTACGCATTGCAGCCACGGCCTTGTCGACGGCGACACCGCTGGCTTCGGCGTCCTTCGACGACTGACGCGCGATCTTCTCGGTGGTCGCGGCGTTGTCGGCGTTCTGCTTCACGTTGGCGGCCATCTCTTCCATCGAGGCGGAAGCCTGCTCAGCAGCGGCGGCCTGCTCGGTCGCGCCCTGCGAGACCTGTTCCGACGTCGCCGAAAGCTGCTGGCTGCCGGCCGAGACGTTCGACGAGGCGGCATTGGCCTCGCCCACGACGTCGCGCAGACGGTCGATCATCTCGTTGACGTGACCGAGCAGTTCGCCGATCTCGTCGTTGTTGCGGATCTCGACCATGCGGGTCAGGTCGCCTTCGGCCACCTGACGCAGGGCATCGCCGGCGCTCTTGAGACCGCGCGAGATGCTCAGCGAGAGATAGAGCGCAGCGCCGATCGTCAGCAGGAAGGCGAAGCCCGCCATCGCCAGGGTCATCGTGCGCGCAGCCTGGTATTCGGCCGAGGCCTGCTCGTCGGCGGCCTGCATCATCTCCTGCTGCTTCTTCACCAGGGTCTCGATCGTGCCCGACAGCGCCTTGGCGCGGGCCCGCGATTCACCCATCGACAGCGCCGCTGCGGCCGAGCGGTCGCTGGCAGCGAGCGAGCGGACCTTATCGCTGATCGGCAGGAATTCGGCGTACTGCTCCTGGAGCTTCGCCCACATCGCGCGGGTCTGCTCGGAGGGCTTGGCGTTTGCATCCTCGATCAGCTGGTGGACCTTGCCGCGCCAGGTGGCGATCGAGGCCTCGAACTCCGCATCGGTGCGCGGATCTTCGTTCATCACGAGGTTCTTTTCACCGCGGATGATCATGCCGACGCCGGCATCGATGGCGCGGGCGCGATCGAGCTGCTTGGCGGGACCGTTGACGACGCGCGACATGGCATCGTCCATGGCGCTCATACGGCTCAGCGAAACGCCGATGATCGCGGCGAGAATGACGAGCAGGAGCGCGAAGGTCGCGACCAGCTTGAGTTTGATTGTTGCACGCATGGTGGTTGCGACCTTTGTTAGTGCGTGATGGCGGGCATCGACGGCACGGTGCCGCCGAGAACCGATGCGAAGATGGCGGTAAGATCGGGGAGAACGATGACGCCCTCGGGCCGGCGCACCAGCCCGCGGACGTAGTCACGGCGCCAGCGCATGCCGACGGCCGGGGCGTCCTCGCTGGCACCGCGGCTGAGCGCGGCGACCTCGTGGACGCTGTCGGCACGGATGCCGATCTGGATCGGCTCGCCGTCGACCGCCATCTCGATGACGACGATACGACTGTCGAGCGTGGCTTTCGCCGTATGCATGCCGAAGGCCAGACGCAGGTCGGCGATCGGGATGATCTTGCCGCGGAAGTTGACGACGCTGCCGACAAGCGGATGCGCGCCGGGGACGCCCGTCTCGGGCAGCAGGTCCAGGATTTCCTGCACCTGCGTCGCCTCGAGCGCGAAGGTCTCGCTTTCGAGGTCGAAGGTCAGGACGTCGAGGTTGCCCTCGGCATCCCAGGGGATGAGGCTATCGGTCATGGCTTATCCGGCGGCGCGAAGCCGCTCCTCCTGTTGCTGGCCGATGGAGACGAGCTGGGCGATGTCGAGGATCAGCGCGACCGAACCGTCGCCGAGGATCGTCGCCCCGCTGAAGGTCGAGACGTCGCGGTGGAGCGTCGACATCGACTTGATCACGGTCTGGTAGGACCCGACGATCTGGTCGACGACCAGGCCCACGCGCTCGCCGTTGCCGGTCGAGATCACGACGATCTTCTGAAAGACGTCGGGCTTGGTGCCGGTCGCGAACATCTCGCGCAAGCGCAGGAACGGCACGAGCCGGTCGCGCAAGGTGATGAAGCTGCGACCGCGCGAGCGCAGGTCTTCCTCGAGGCTCAGCTCGATGCATTCCTCGACCGCCGCCAGCGGGATCACGTAGTGCCCCTCACCAACGCGGACCAGCAGGCCCTCGATGATCGCGAGGGTCAGCGGGATACGCAGCGAGATGGTCGAGCCTTTGCCCGGGGTCGAAGCGATGTCGATCGTGCCGCGCAGGCTTTCGATCGTGCGCTTGACCACGTCCATGCCGACGCCGCGGCCCGACAGGTTGGTCACCGCCGCGGCCGTGGAGAAGCCCGGCTGGAAGATCAGCTGGTAGAGCTCCTGGTCGCTGAGCACCTGACCCGGCTGGATCAGGCCATTGCCCTCGGCCTTGGCGCGGATGCGATCGCGGTCGAGGCCCTTGCCGTCATCCTGGATCGAGATGATCACCTCGCCGCCCGACTGCTGCGCGCGCAGGCGCAGAATACCGGCAGCGAGCTTGCCCGCGGCCAGGCGATCCTCGGCCGTTTCGAGACCGTGATCGCACGAATTGCGGATCAGGTGGATCATCGGATCGGCGAGACGCTCGATCACGGTCTTGTCGAGCTCGGTGCTCTCACCCTCGGTGATCAGCTCGATCGTCTTGCCGGTCTCGTTCGCGAGGTCGTGGACCAGGCGGCGGAAACGACCGAACAGGGTCGAGACCGGCACCATGCGCAGCACCATCATGGTGTCACGCAGTTCCGACGACAGGCGTTCGATGTCCTCGGTGACCGAACGCAGCGCAGCGTTCGAGCTGTCCTGCGCGATCTGCGAGAGCCGGCTCTGCGCGATGACGAGCTCGCCGACGCGATCCATCAGTTCGTCGAGACGCTCTGCGGGAACGCGGACGTTCTCGGCCGGACGCTCCTTGGCCACGGCAGGCGCAGGAGATGCCGGCGCCGCCGCGGAGGAGGAGGGCGGCGCCGGCACGGCGGAAGCGGCCGGTGCGGTGGCCGCCTCCACGATCGGATTGGCTTCGACGGCCGGCGCTTCGACTTCGGCCACCAACGGCTCGAGCTGAAGCTCCATGTCGTCGATGACGAACATGAACACGTCGTCGATATCGTCACGGCTCACGTCACCACGCAGCGTCACGTCCCAGCCGAAATAGCACTGGGTCGGATCGAACTGATCGAGCGGCGGCAGGCGGTCGCGCAGCACGGCGACGCGCGCGTCGCCGAGTTCGCGCAGCTCGTCGATCAGGCCCAGCGGGTTGAGGCCGTTCACCATGGCCTCGCCCGGCAGGTAGAAGCGCAGATGCCAGCCGGTGGCGGCGGGCTTGGCCGGAGCTGCCGCGACCGGCGCCGCAGCGGCCGGTTCGGCGGTCTCGTCATCCATCGCGGCGCGCAGGCGATCGAGAATCGCCTCGCCCGCGGCATCGCCCTTGGGCGCCGCGGGATCGAGCAGTACGGCCATGTGGTCCTTGGCCGCCAGGATCGCGCCGACCAGCTCGGCCGTGGCCGCAGCCTTGCCCTTGCGCACGCGATCGAAGGCAGACTCGCAATGGTGGGTGAAGGCGGCGAGCGCTTCGAATCCGAACATCGCCCCCGAGCCCTTCAGCGTGTGAAGGCCGCGGAAGACGGCGTTGATCAGGTCGGCGTCCTGCAGGTTTTTGCCGAGATCGAGCAGATCCTGCTCGACCTGGTCGAGCAGGTCGCCCGCCTCGACCAGAAAGGCCGCAACGGGATCGTTCGAACTCACCGGCTCAGCACCTTCGAAACGACGCGCAGGAGCTGATCGGGCACGAAGGGCTTGACCAGCCAGCCGGTCGCGCCGGCGGCCTTGGCCTCGGCCTTGACGCCGTCGTCGGACTCGGTGGTCAGGAACAGGATCGGCACGCCGGTCTGGACCGAGCCCTTGCGGATCTCGCGGATCATCGAAAGGCCGTCCATGTTCGGCATGTTGAGATCGGTCAGGATCAGGTCGAAGCGCTCGGCGCCGGCCTTGGCGAGACCGTCCTGGCCGTCGCTGGCCTCGGTCACCTTGTAGCCCGCGCCGGTCAGCGCGATCTTGATCGCCATACGGAGGCTGGCCGAGTCATCGACCGCTAGAATGGATGCAGACATTATTCGCTTACCTCACCTGTCCAGAATTCGATGTCGGATTGATCCGCCCCTTCCAGGTATCCGCACCGGGAAAGCAGCAATGTGATGGGTTCGTGATCGCACGCGCTCAGCGCCAGCGTCCGGCCGTCATCGGCGCGGTCGTTGCGGTGGGCATCGATCAATTGCACGAAGGTCAGATCGACCTCGTCGAGTTCCGAGACGTCGATCAGAACATCGTTTTCAGCCCGTAGCGCCCCAAGGCGCTCGGCGAATTCCGCGATCGTGCGCGTGGTAACACACGCCCCCGTGGCAAGTTGAACTTGCACTTTAAAACCTCCGAATCCTGTAAAAAGATCAGATTTTTCGTCTGATGGAGGTCTTTTATCGACTAATGGATAACATAGCGTTTAGGTTACTATCAGTTGATGCAACACGGTTTCCAAATACTTATACTTTACTGTTATTTATACTATACAGCGAAGTAAGGAATGATTCACCATGGAATTCGTGTGCAAATACACACACGACTCGCGTCGAATAAGTAAAATCACTATACGTAATTACCGCAAGACGAGTCGCGACGCGCACGGAAGGCGCCTGCGCAATCAACGCTTTATCGAGGATCAGACGAAACGCGCGGGGTCGTAAGGCGCAGGATCGACCACGCCGGGCCCCTCGCCGAGCAACAGCCGCGCCGCGAGATCGGCGGCAGCGGGCGCGGTCTGAATGCCGAAGCCGCCCTGCCCCGCAAACCAGAAGAAGCGCGGCGAGGCCGGATCGAAACCATAGACCGGCAAACGATCGGGCGCGAAGCTGCGCAGCCCGGCCCAACGGTGCTCGACGCGCTCAACGGTCCAATCGACCACCTGGCCCAACCGATCGATCGCCGTGGCCACGTCGATCTCCTCGGGCGCGGCGTCGCAGGGCTCGCTCGGCGTCTCGTCGTGCGGGCTCAGCCAGAGCCGTCCGGCTTCGGGCTTGAAGTAGAAGCGTTCGGACAGATCGAGCACGAGCGGCAGGGCCGCAGGCACTGCCGGGGTCGTGCGCAGCTGTGCGACCGTCCGGCGCAGCGGCGCAATGCCGAGCGCGGCGAGACCGGCCAGTTCGGCAACGGTATCGGCCCAGGCCCCCGCCGCATTGACGAGCAGATCGCAGGCCAGCTCGCGTCCGTCGGCCAGTACGATCCGCCAGCCATCGGCTTCCTCGAAAGCCCCCGCCAGCCGCGCCGCGCACCACAGTTCCACCCCGGCCCGCTTCGCCAGCCCCAGATAGTGCTGATGCAGACCGGCGACGTCGATGTCGGCGCAGCTCGGCTCGAAGGCACCCCGGATCCAGTCGGGGCGCAGGCCGGGAACCTGCGCTTCGATCGCGGCCCTGCCGAGCACTTCGACATCGACCCCCAGGTCGGCGAACCGCGCGGCGAAGGCGTCGAGTTCGCGCTCCTGCCCCGCGCGGGCAATCGTCAGGGCTCCCCGCGCACCGAGAAAACCGTTGTCGCGCAGATAGGTGCCCGATGCCGTGGTCAGCGGCTGGACGGCGGGCCCGCCGTAGCTCTCGGTCCAGAAGGCGGCGGAGCGACCGGTCGAGTGATAGCCGGGGCGATCCTCGGCCTCGATCAACAGGACTCGCGCGCGCGGGCCGAGCGCAGCGGCCAGCGACGCCCCGGCCATGCCCGCCCCGACGACGGCGACATCATAGCGGTCGGTCATTGTCAGGATGCCGGCGCGGTGCGCGCAAGAAAGCCGTCGATCGCATCGAGCGCGCGATCACGCACGCCGTCGCTCTCGCGCAGGATCTCATGACGCGCCTCGTCGCCGAAGCGGACGAGCTCGGCCTTCGGCGGCCGCTGCACGGCGCGTTCGATCGCGGTATATTCGACGAGCTTGTCCGCAGTCGTCGCCAGAGCCAGCACCGGCGTCGCGACCGCCTCGAGCGCGCCCCGGCGATTGAGCTTCCGGATCGAGGCCAGCGCCGCGGCGATCCACCCCCAGGAACCAGGCCCCATCATCAGCTCGGGACGCTGCTGCCGCCACCATATCTCGTCGGCATAGCGTTCGGCATCGTGCGTCAGCAGTTCGATGCGACTGGCCGGTGGCTCGCCCGGTTTCTCACTCCATTTCCAGGCCGGCCGGCGCGGATCTCCAAGGCTCCGCATCAACCGCGCCGCCGTGTGGAGCACGCCAGGTGGCAGCCAGTGCGGGTGCAGTCCTAGCATCGGCGCGATCAGCACCAGTGCCGCAGGATCGACGCGGCGCTCTACCAGCGCGCGCAGGACCAGGTGTCCGCCCATCGAATGGCCGACGAGAACGTGCGGGCCCGGCGTCTCACGCGTCCAATCAGCCCAGAAATCGGCGAGATCGTCGATCCACAGCGCGAAATCATCGACGTGCCCCGTCACCGCATCGGTACCGAGGCGGCCAGAGCCGGCCTGCCCGCGCCAGTCGGTCGAAGTCACCCGCCAGCCGCGGGTATGCCAGTGCCCCAGAGTCTCGAGATACTTCTCATAGGCATCGCCGCGCCCGGGCATGAACAACAGCGAGCCGCGCGGACAATCGGCGGACTGACCCCAATCGATCCGGCGGATCGCGTAGTCGTCGCGCGTATACCAGAGACTCTCACGCGCCTCGCGCGCGATCGCGCGACGATCGATCGCCGGCGCCTCGCAGACCGCGTCCAGGCTCACGCCGCCAGCGCCGTGCGGAGGGCTAACCCCGTACTGATGTTCTTGGTTACTGTTTCGTAAGCCATCGACGCTAGGTGTTCGCGGATACCTGGGGGCATGTCATGCACGGCGTTTTCACTTACGGATTGCTGGGCGCCTTGGCAATCGCGCTCCTGGTGGCGATCGTCACCGACATCCGCCATCGCCACATCGACAACTGGCTGAACGCGGGCATCGCAATCGCAGCGCCGCTGTTCTGGCTGGCAAGCGGAATGGGCCTCACCGACATCGGCTGGCAGATCGGTATCGCCGCCGGATCCTTCCTGGTCTTCGCGCTGATGTTCGCGATCGGCTGGATGGGTGGCGGCGACGTCAAGCTGCTGAGTGCGCTGGCCTTGTGGATCCAGCCGCTCTGGTTCGCGCAGGTCATCGTCGTCATGGCGCTGGCCGGCGGCGTTCTGACGGCCGTCTACATGGTCTGGCACTTCGCGACCCGCCGCGAGGAGCGCCCGGAAATCCCTTACGGCATCGCCATTTCGGGCGCCGGGCTCTGGGCTCTGGCCAGCCAATATATCCCGCCCCTGCAGAATCCCGGACTGTTGGGCTGAACCTGATTTTAACCAATTTGCTCCATTGCGGAGTGAACTTGGGCATTTTTTCGAGGGGGCTGATCTAGCCATGGACAAGAGAAAGCTGTCGCTGCTGCTGGTGGCGCTGGTCATTGCGGTCGGCACGGCCCTGGCGGCGCGCAGCCTGTTCGTCGGCGCATCCGCACCGGCGGCCGAAGCCGCACCGGCACCCGAAGCGAACGGACCGAAGGTCCTCGTCGCCCAGCGCGCGCTTCCGGTCGGCACGATCATCACCGCCGATTCGGTCTCCTTCCAGGCCTGGCCGAAGGAAATGGTCCAGGATGCCTATTTCCTCGACGGCGAAGCCGACATGTCGAAACTGCTCGGCACCGTCGTGCGCAATCCGATCACGGCCGGCCAGCCGATCACCCAGGGCACGCTCGTCGCGCCGGGTGACCGCGGCTTCCTCGCCGCTGCGCTCGGACCGGGCATGCGCGCGATCACGATCCCCGTTTCGGTCAAGACCGGCGTCGCCGGCTTCATCTTTCCGGGCGACCACGTCGACCTCGTCCTGACCCAGTCGGTCAAGGGTGCGGAAGGCCAGGCGCTCAAGGCCTCCGAGACGATCCTCAAGAACCTGCGCGTCCTCGCGACTGATCAGGCGACCTCGACCGAGACGGTCGACGGCAAGTCGGTGGTCCGCACCTCGAGCACGGTCACGCTCGAAGTCACGCCGCGCATCGCCGAAAAGGTCGCCGTCGCCGAGACGATCGGCCAGCTCAGCCTGTCGCTGCGCTCGCTCGCCGACAACCAGTCGGAGCTCGACCGCGCGATCGCGAGCGGTTCGGTCAAGGTGCCCGAAGGCGCGAGCAAGGAACAGGAAGAGAAGATCCTCAGCCAGGCGATGAACCGGCCGGTCGAAGGTCCGACGACCTTCCAGACCGGCGGCGACGTCTCGCGCTTCCAGCGTGTCTCGATGCCGTCGCAGACGCCGCGGGTGATGCCCGCTGTCGGCGCGCCGATGCCCGCGATCAACCCTGGCCCGGTCGGCCCGGTGGTTCGCATCACGCGCGGCAAGAACGTCGAAACCGTCTCCGTGGGGAAGAACTGACATGGCCTTCCGCAGCACGACCTTCACGAAATCATCGCCTTTTGGGGGCAAGACCATGAACCGCCGCCTGCTTCGTACCCTGCTGATCGGCGCCTGCGCCGCCGCACCGCTCGTCGCCGCGCCGGCCCACGCCGCGCCGCCGACGTCGGTTACCCGTCCGGCCAACGACATGGTCCTGTCGATCGGCCGGGGCCAGCTCATCACCCTGGGCGGCACGATGGCCAACGTCTTCGTCGCCAACGATGCGGTCGCCGACGTCGAGGTCAAGTCGACCCGCCAGCTCTACGTCTTCGGCAAGGCCGGCGGCGAGACCACGGTCTATGCGAGCAATGCGGCCGGTGACATCGTCTGGTCGGCCAACGTCCGCGTCGGTTCGAACATCGACAGCGTCGACCAGATGCTCAAGCTGGCCATGCCCGAAGCCAAGATCGGCGTCGCCACGATGGGCACCAACACCTATCTGCTGACCGGCACCGTCGCCTCGCCCGAGGACGCGGCCGAAGCCGAGCGCCTGATCCAGGCCTTTGTCGGCGGCAAGGACAGCACGGTCAACATCGTCAGCCGCCTGAAGACGGCCACCCCGCTGCAGGTCAACTTGCAGGTGCGCATCGCCGAGGTCAGCCGTACGCTGGCGAAGAACCTCTCTTCGAACCTGACGACGATCGACGGCACCGGCGGCTTCAAGTTCGGCTTGGGCCAGGGCCGCCTGCCCGCCACCACCATCTCGACCGATCCGCGCCTGCCGCTGGGCATCGGTTCGGCGACGAGCGGTTACAGGATCGACCCCATTACCGGTCTGCTTGTGCTGGCACCCGGCACCAACGTGACTCCGGCCACGGGCGGCCTCTCCACGATCGCCGGCATGGGTCGTTTTCTCGGCCTCAACATCCTCGGCACGCTCGATGCGGGTGAGAACGTCGGCCTCGTGTCCACCCTCGCCCAGCCTAACCTGACAGCGCTTTCGGGTGAAACCGCCGACTTCCTGGCGGGCGGCGAATTCCCGATCCCTATGAGCCAGGGCCTCGGCACGACCTCGATCGAATACAAGCGTTTCGGTGTCAGCCTGTCCTATACGCCTACGGTTCTGGCCAACGGTCGCATCTCGCTGCGCGTCCGCCCGGAAGTGTCCGAGCTCTCGAGCGAAGGCGCGATCGTGCTCAACGGCTTCTCGATCCCCGCGCTGACCGTGCGTCGCACCGAAACGACCATCGAGCTCGGCTCGGGCCAGAGCTTCATGATCGCCGGCCTGCTCCGGAACACGACGCAGAACGCGATCAAGAAGCTGCCCGGCGCCGGCGACCTGCCGGTCCTCGGCTCGCTGTTCCGCTCGACCGCATTCCAGAAAGGCGAGACCGAGTTGGTGATCGTAGTGACGCCGTACCTGGTCAACCCGGTCGACGCCAAGGACATCAAGCTGCCGACCGACGGCTATTCCGCACCGAACGAACTGGAGCGCCTGCTCGGCAATCAGGAAAGCGGCAAGTCCATCCCGCGCCCGATGCCCAGCGCCGCGCCGCAGAGCACCAACGTGCCGGCCGTCGGCGCCGCCGACATACAAATCCCAGGTTCGGTCAAGCGCGGCGCCACCGCCGAAGCGCCGAAGCCCGGCTTCAATCTCAAGTGAGAGAGGTGAGGAACCCCATGACTTCCCTGATCCGTTCCGCCCCGAAGATCGCGGGCGCAGCACTGGCTCTCTCGCTGGGACTGACCCTCGCCGGCTGCGGCGGCATCGCGACCAACGGCACGCTTGATAGCGTGCACCAGCCGGTGGTCGAGAAGGTCAACTACACGCTCGACGTGAACACCGGCCCTGGCGGCCTCTCGGTTCCCGAGCAGCGCCGCATCGACGGCTGGTTCGACGCGATGGATCTGCGCTATGGTGATCGTATCGCGATCGACGATCCGCTCGGCAGCGAAGCCACCCGCGCGGCGGTTGCATCGATCGCCGCGCGCCGCGGCCTGATCCTCAGCGACACGCCTCCGCCGACCCAGGGCTATGTGACCGCCGGCAACGCTCGCGTCATCGTCACGCGCGCCAAGGCTAGCGTCCCCGAATGCCCGAACTGGTCCTCGCGCAACGACTTCAACCCGCGCAACGCCACGAGCTCGAACTTTGGCTGCGCGGTCAACAGCAACATCGCCGCGATGGTCGCCAACCCGGAGCACCTGCTGAAGGGTGAGAAGGGCGAGAGCGACACCGTGCTCATGGGCTCGAACAAGGCGATCGGCGCGTTCCGCAACAAGGAGCTTTCGGGCGCCGGCGGCGGCACCGTCAAAGCGAACAGCTCGAAGGGGGATTGATCATGAACGCACCCTGGAAAGCTGGACCTGGCGGTGGGCGTGATCCCTATCAGGCCTATATCTGCGACGACGCGGCGCTCGACGTGCTGCGTCCCGTCGTGGTCGAAATGGGCTGGGCGCCCGAGAAGTGCAACAAGGGCGGCCTGCGCAATGCCGTCCAGGCGCTGTCGATCTCGGCCAGCCCCAACATCCTGCTCGTCGACCTGTCGGAAAGCGGCGATCCGCTCAACGACATCAACGCCCTGGCCGAAGTCTGCGAGCCCGGTACGGTCGTCATCGCGATCGGCCAGGTCAACGACGTACGCCTCTATCGCGACCTGCTCGCCAGCGGCATCCACGACTATCTGCTCAAGCCGCTGAACCCCTCGGTTCTGCGCGATGCGCTGGTCAATGCTCAGGCGGTCTTCTCGGCACCCAAGTTCGCCGACGCGAGCGCGGCCAAGCAGCATATCTCGACCGCGGTCATCGGCACGCGCGGCGGTGTCGGCGCCTCGACCATAGCGACCTCGCTCGCCTGGCTGTTCAGCGCCGAGAACAAGCAGCCGACCGCGCTGCTCGACCTCGACATCCACTTCGGCACCGGCGCGCTTTCGCTCGATCTCGAGCCGGGCCGCGGCCTGACCGACGCGATCGAGAACCCGAGCCGCATCGACGGTCTGTTCATCGAGCGCGCGATGATCCGCGCGAACGACAACCTCGCGATCCTCTCGGCCGAAGCGCCGATCAACATGCCGCTGATGACCGACGGCGCGGCCTTCCTCCAGCTCGAGGAAGAGTTCCGTCACGCCTTCGAGATGACGGTCATCGACCTGCCGCGCAACATGCTGATCAACTTCCCGCAGTTGCTGACCGACGTGAACGTGATCGTCCTCGTCACCGAACTGACGCTGGCCGCGGCGCGCGACACCATCCGGATGCTGTCCTGGCTCAAGACCAATGCCCAGCACGCGCAAGTGGTCGTCGTGGCCAACAAGGTGCAGCCGGGTGTCGGCGAGATCAGCAAGGCCGATTTCGAAAGCTCGATCGAGCGCAAGATCGATATCGCTGTCGCCTACGACCTCAAGTCGGCCGCCAACGCTGCGAAGCTCGGCAAGACCTTCTGCGAGGCCAACCGCGCGAGCAAGGCCAGCGTTGCCGTCCGCGACATCGCCAAGGCCGTAGTGGGCGCCAGCGACGTGGCGAGCGACGACGGTGCCGCTCCGGCGAAGAAGTCGCTGCTGGGCAAGATCGATCTCAAGTCAATGCTGTCGAAGAAGTCGCCGGCAAAAAATCCGGCCTGATCTGGAGAATGCCCGCGACGCTTGCGTCGCGGGTCATGAAGAGGAAGGCGATAGGCGCCGATGGACCTGCTTCCGATACTGCTGATCGCCTTCGGCCTGACCGCTTCGATCGCGCTCGTCGCGATGTCGTTCAGCGGCCCTTCGGCCACGAAGGAGAGCGCGCGTCGCCTGCAGACGCTGCGCTATCGCCATTCCGAGAACACGATCGACAAGGTCGAGGCACAGCTGCGCAAGGCCGTCGCCGCACGCAAGCCCAAGCTGCACCAGATCGCCGGTTCGAGCTCGCGCATCGAAGCGCTCGCGCTGCGCCTGCACCGCGCAGGCAAGGGCTGGACGCTGTCGCAGTACATCTATGCCTCGGTCGGCCTCACGATCGGCGTGACCGTGCTCATTTTCCTGATGTCGGGCGCCCTGCCGTTGGCGCTGGGACTGGGAATGCTGGTCGGTGTGGGCTTGCCGCACCTCGTCGTCGGTCATTGCATCAAGAGCCGCGGCACCAAATTCACCGCCAAGTTTCCCGATGCCATCGAACTGCTCGTGCGCGGCCTGCGCTCGGGCCTTCCCGTGACCGAGACGCTTGGCGTCGTCGCGCAGGAAGTGCCGGGACCGGTGGGCGAGGAGTTCAAGCTGGTGATCGAGCGCATCAAGATCGGCCGGACCATGGAGGAAGCGCTCCAGGAAACCGCCGACCGGCTCAACACCCCCGAATTCAGCTTCTTCTGCATCACCCTGGCGATCCAGCGCGAGACCGGCGGCAACCTCGCCGAAACGCTGTCGAACCTCGCCGACGTGCTGCGCAAGCGTGCGCAGATGAAGCTCAAGATCAAGGCGATGAGCTCGGAATCGAAGGCCTCGGCCTATATCGTCGGCGCCCTGCCCTTCATCGTCTTCGGCCTGATCTACTGGATCAACCCGACCTACATCGGCGGCTTCTTCACCGAAGACCGCCTGATCGTCACGGGCCTCGGCGGCCTCGTCTGGATGAGCATCGGCGGCTTCATCATGGCCAAGATGGTCAGCTTCGAAATCTGAGCGGGATACGATAGACATGACTCAAACCCCGCCCGGTCCGACGCTTCTCGGCTTCGATGTCATCTGGGTCGCGACGATGCTCGCGATGATCGCCACCGTGGCCGTTTGCTTCGCGATCTACACCGCGATCACGGTGCGCGATCCCATGGCCCGCCGCGTCAAGGCGCTCAACGAACGCCGCGAGCAGCTCAAGGCCGGTATCGTGGCGACGCCGCGCAAGCGCGCCAGCCTCATCCGCAAGAACGAAACCACCGACAAGATGCGCGACACGCTCTCGTCGATGAAGGTGCTGCAGGACAGCCAGGTCAAGCAGGCGCAGCAGAAGCTGGCCCAGGCCGGTATCCGCAAGAAGGAATGGGCCGTCGCGGTCATCTTCGGGCGTCTGGTCCTGCCGATCGTTCTCGGCGGCTTCGCCGCGGTGATGATCTATCTGGTCGACTATTTCCCCGACTGGGGCAGCTTCAAGAAGTTCATGGCCTTCGCGGCCGTAGCGATCATGTCGTACAAGGCGCCCGACATCTTCGTGCAGAACATGATCTCGAAGCGCACCGACGCGATCCGCAAGGGCTTGCCCGACGCGCTCGATCTGCTGGTCATCTGCGCCGAAGCCGGCCTCACCGTCGATGCCGCCTTCGCGCGCGTCGCCAGGGAACTGGGCCGTGCCTTCCCCGAGCTCGGCGACGAGTTCACCCTGACCTCGATCGAGCTGTCGTTCCTCACCGATCGCCGCCAGGCCTTCGAGAACCTCGCCTATCGCGTCGATCTCGACTCGGTGAAGGGCGTGGTCACGACGATGATCCAGACCGAGCGCTATGGCACCCCTCTGGCCTCCGCACTGCGCGTGCTCTCGGCCGAGTTCCGCAACGAGCGCATGATGCGCGCCGAGGAAAAGGCCGCGCGTCTGCCGGCGATCATGACCGTGCCACTGATCATGTTCATCCTGCCGGTGCTGTTCATCGTCATTCTCGGCCCGGCGGCCTGTTCGATCGCCGACGCCTTCTCGGACGGCGGCCCGAGCTAAGCCAGAGCGCTAACGAAGTTTATGGGAGGAGCGGCCTCTCCGCGGCGGAAACGTCGCGGGGAGGCCGGCTTGTTTCGGGATCAGCGCAGGACCCGGCCGGCAACCGCATCGAGCTTGGCGAGCAGGCTGCGATCGCGCGCGGCGGGCGCGGTGACCAGCGCATGGTCGAGCGCGCCGTCGATCGGGTTCGGCGGGCGCCGTTCGGGCAGCAGCGTCGCCAGCGCACGCACCGCATTGCGCGCCGTCGCGGCATTGGCGTGCATCACTTCGAGCACTTCGGAAACCTCGACGCCCTGCTCTTCCTCGCGCCAGGCGTCGTAGTCGGTGATCATGCCGAGCATGGCATAGGGCAGCTCGGCCTCGCGGCACAGGCGCGCTTCGGGCATGCCGGTCATGCCGATCACGTCGGCACCCCACTGCCGGTAGAGCCGGCTTTCCGCGCGGGTCGAGAACTGCGGCCCTTCCATGGCCAGATAGCAGCCGCCGCGGTGGACCGTCGCACCCGCCTTCTCGCCCGCGCGCGCCGCGATCGAGGCGAGCATCGGGCAGACCGGATCGGCCAGGCTGACATGCGCGACCATGCCCGGGCCGAAGAAGCTGTGACCGCGATGGACGGTGCGGTCGATGAACTGGTCGATCGCGATGAAGTGCCCCGGCGCAAGCTGTTCCTGAAGCGAACCGATCGCCGAGAGCGACAGCACGTCGGTGACGCCGCAACGCTTGAGTACGTCGACGTTGGCGCGGTAGTTCACCTCTTGCGGCGGCAGGCGGTGCCCTGCCCCATGCCGCGCCAGGAAGGTGAAGCGCACGCCGTTCAGCGTGCCGACCGTGACCGGTCCCGAAGGCTCGCCGAAGGGGCTCGAGACCTCGATCTCCTGCGCGTCGTCTAGCCCGACGCCGTCGGCAAGGCCCGAGCCGCCGATGATGCCAATGTGCCAGCGGTCGGATTTCTCCCAACGGCTCTGATTGTCAGCGTGCAAGGATGCCTGCCATGATGATGTCGATGGTGTGCTCGCGATAGCGGTCGCGCAGTTCCTCGGTCAACGTGTCCTGATCGAAGCAGTGCTTGAGCACGAGCCGCGCCGAGAAGAAGCGGTCGACCGCGCCGGTCACGGTGAAATAGAACAGTTGCGGATCGACCGGGCGGAACACGCCGGCGCGCACACCCTCGTCGATCAGCGCCTCATAGGCGCGGTAAATCGGCGAAAGGTAGGAATCGGCGATATGCCGCGCTTCGGCCTCGTCGCTCTCGCGCACCAGCCGCATGGTCAGGCGGTTGAGGTAGGGAACCTGGTAGAAGGTATCGACGACCTTGGAGATGTGCCGGCGCAGCTTCGCCTCCGGCCCCCAGTCGCCTTTGTGCACCAGCGCATCGACGCTGGTGACGATCGCCTGCCAGTCGCGATCGAGCAGAGCCTTGAGGAGGCCGGCCTTGTTGCCGAAATAGTACTTCACCAGCGCCGAATTGAGCCCCGAGCGCAACGACAGCTCGGACAGCGAGATGTCGATCACGTCGCCTTCGCGCATGATCGCACTCGCCGTATCGAGCAGTTGCGCCCGCGCTCCCGCCGGCGTGGTAAGATCGGCCTCCCCCATAGGCTCTGATCAGCGAGGCGGCATGCGGATGGCGCCGTCGAGGCGGACGTCCTCGCCGTTGAAGTAGGGGTTGGTGATCATCGCCAGCGCCAGCTCGGCATATTCCTCGGGCTTGCCCATGCGCTTGGGGAACGGCACCGAGGCGTCGAGCACTTCGCGCGCCTTCTCGGGCAGCGACATCATCAGCGGCGTGCGGAAGATGCCGGGCAGGATCGTGTTGACGCGGATGCCCTCGTTCATGAGATCGCGCGCGACGGGCAGGGTCATGCCGACGACGCCGGCCTTTGACGTCGCATAGGCGGCCTGGCCGACCTGGCCGTCCTCGGCCGCGGCCGAAGCGGTGTTGATGATCACGCCGCGATCGCCGTCCTCGCTCAGCGGGTCGAGCGTCAGCATGCCCGCAGCCGACTTGGCGAGCACGCGGAAGGTGCCGACGAGGTTGATCTGGATGATGAAGTTGAAGGCATCGAGCGGGAAGTGCTTGATCTCGCCCGTGGTCTTGTCACGGCTGACCGTCTTGATCGCATTGGCCGTGCCCGCGCAGTTGACCAGGATGCGCTCCTGGCCGTGGGCGGCGCGCGCCTTGGCGAAAGCGGCGTCGACGCTCTCATCCGACGTGACGTTGCACTCGCAGAACACGCCGCCGATCTCCTCGGCCAGCGCCTTGCCCTTCTCTTCCTGCAGGTCGAAGATCGCGACCTTCACGCCCTGCGCGGCGAGCGCGCGCGCGGTGGCCGCGCCCAGGCCCGAGGCGGCGCCGGTGACGACGGCGGCGATGCTGCTGTCGAGCTTCATGCAAGTCTTCCTTTCGTTCGCGATTGCGCGCCGTCGGCACCGGGAATCGGCAGGAAAGCACGCGGACAATCCGATTTAAGCAGCCGGTTAAACGGCGCCGTCAAGCCGGTCAATGACGTTGCGGAATTGGCCGGTTCGCGCGAAAAGGGGCGCGGGTCGTCATAAAAGATTTTCAGGGATTTCCAGTGAGCATCGAAGTTTCGCGGCGGTCGTTCCGCCGTGTCGCCTGGCTTGCGGCCTTCGCGCCTGCTTGCGCCACGCCGGCCCTGGCAGCCGGCGAGGCGCCGATCGTCGTGACCGGCTCGCGCATTCCCCGCGCGCCGGCCGAAAGCGCCGAACCGATCGATGCGACCTTGCGCGAATACCTGGACGACCGAGGCCTCACCAACCTGGCCGACGCGCTCAACGAGACACCCGGCGTGCGCGGCTCGGTCACGCTCGGCGGCGACCAGGCGGTCTATGGCCAGGGCGTCAACTTCATCAATCTCTACGGGCTCGGCTCGAACCGCACCCTGGTGCTGGTCAACGGCCGCCGCGTGGTCTCGTCAAACGTCCCCAGCGTGCTCGGCAACGCGACGCCGGGCACCCAGGTCGACTTCAACGTGGTGCCGACGATCCTGCTCGACCGGGTCGAGCGCGTCTCGATCGGCGGCGCACCGGTCTACGGCACCGATGCGATCGCGGGCACGGTCAACGTCGTGCTCAAGCGCCGGCTGACCGGGCTCGAAACGCGTGCCACCAGCGGCGTCAGCGGCCAGGGCGACAATGTCCGCTGGAACCTGGCGGCAGCGGGCGGGATCGACTTCGCCGGCGGCCGCGGTAACCTGACCGCGGCGCTCAGCTACGACCGGCTCGGCGCCGTCACCGGTGGCCAGCGCGGGATCTATCGCGCCAACCTCGGCAACGCGACCAACCCCTGCACCGTCGTGCAGGCCGGCGTCTGCTCGGCACTGAACCTCGTTGCCGCACTCGGCCCGGCGGGGCGCAGCCCCACCAACGACGGCAGGATCAATCCGAGCATCGGCTTCAACGACAGCCTGAGCGACGGCTTCCCCGGATCGGTGCTGATCCGCGACCTCAACCTGCCGGCGGTCTCGCGCGGCGGCGTGCTGTCGAGCGGCGCCGGCGCCTATGCCTGGCAGTTCGCGCCCGACGGCCAGCTCCGGGCCTTCGACAAAGGCACGATCTACGGCGCCCCCGTGCCCGGCGTCCTCGCCGCCGCGGCCATGGCCTCGGGCGGCGACGGTCTGCGGCTCAACGACTACCTCGCGTTGACCTCCAGCCTCCGTCGGCTCAACGCCAGCCTTTCGTTCACCTACGACCTGACAGACCGGCTGACCCTGTTCGCCGACGGCCTGTTCTACCACGGCCGCGCCGACCTGCCGGTCAAGCTGCCGACCTTCAACGCCGTGCAGTTCGGCGGTGGCTCCGCGCCGCTGACCTTCCGCACCGACAATCCGTTCCTGACCACCCAGGCGCGCCAGCAGCTTGCCGCGCTCGGCTATGGCAGCACCTTCCAGCTGAGCCGCGCCAATGCCGATCTCGCCGACACCTCGGGTCGCTCGGACAGCAAGATCTACCGCGGCGTGGTCGGCCTCGAAGGCAAGCTCGCGCTCGGCGGGCGTGACTATGGCTTCGAGGTGTCGCTAAACTACGGGCGCAGCGACTTCACCGACTACGGCCAGGCGATCGATCAGCAGCGCTTCGTCAACGCGGTCAACGTCGCGCGGGTCGGCGGGCAGATCGTCTGCTCGACGACGCCCACCGTCACCGGCTTCCCCGCAGGGCAGGCACCGATCGCCGATCCCGCCTGCGTCCCGCTCAACCTGTTCGGCGAAGGCGCCGCCTCCCCCGCCGCGCGCGCCTATGTGCTGCGCGACACCATCGCCCGGTCGCGGCTCGAGCAGGTGGTCGTCAACGCCAATCTCGGCGGCTCGCCCTTCGATCTGTTCGGCAATCCGGTCTCGTTCAATCTCGGCTTCGAGCACCACGAGGAAAAGGCGAGCTTCTCCCCCGATGCCTTCCTTCAGGCTGGGCTCGGCCGCGCCGCGGCAGCGGCGCCGACGGCGGGACGCTACGATCTCGACGAGGTCTTCGGCGAAGTGCTGGTGCCGTTGATCGCGCCCGAGAACGACAGCGTGTTCCACAGCCTCTCGGCCTTCGGCCGCGTTCGCCATGTCGACAACAGCGCCAATGGCCGGTTCACCGCCTGGGCGGCCGGTGGCAGCTTCGCGCCGATCGCCGATCTGGAACTCCGCGGCAATTTCACCCGCTCGTTCCGCGCGCCCGCGATCACCGAACTCTATTCGCCGCGCGCGGTGACCAACATCCCGGTGCCCGATCTCTGCTCGACCGCGAACATCGGCGCGGGTCCGGTGCCCGAAATCCGGCGGGCGAACTGCACGGCCTTCCTCGCACGCTATCCGAACGCTACGCCGCTGATCGCCGCCACGGTGACCGTGCCGACCTTCAACGGCGGCAATCCCGGCTTGCGCAACGAGCGCAGCGACAACCTGACCTGGGGCGCGCTGCTGCGCCCGCGCTTCCTGCCCGGCCTGAGTCTCGCTGCCGACTACATCCGGGTGCGCATCAGCGATCCGATCGCGAACCTCAGCATGACGCAGGTCGCGCAGGGCTGCTTCGACAATGCCGAATTCAACGCCAGCGATCCCGCCAGGGGCAACGCGTTCTGCGCGCTGATCGGCCGCGATGCGCAGGGCCAGGTCGTGTCCGACGCGCAGAACCCCGCGGTCACGCTCGGCTACGTCAACGGCAAGCGGATCGAAATGAGCGGCGTCCAGGCCGGGCTGGAATACCGCACCGACCTCTCGGGCCTCGGCCTGGCCGGCGCGCTCGAACTCGGCGGTGACCTGTTCCACTTGCGCCGTCGCCTGGTCGACGTCACCGGCGTCGCGCCGGCGCGTTCGGACGGCGTGGTCGGCGATCCGCGCTGGCAGGGCCAATTGCGCCTGCGCTACGCCAACGCTGCCTGGGGCCTGGCGACCAACGTCAACTACACGGGCGGCCGCGCGATCGCGCTGACCGGCCGCGGCGACGCCCCCAACGACACGCGCGAGTTCGATCACTTCGATCCCTTCGCGACAGTCGATGCCGCGCTCTTCGTCACGGCCGCCGAAAGCTACAAGCTGACCTTGTCGATCACCAACCTGTTCGACAGAGTCGGCCAGAAATATTTCGGCTATGTCGTGCCGCTCTCGATCAACGACGCGCTCGGCCGCCGCTTCGCGCTGAGCGTCAGCAGGACGTGGTGACCATGCAACTCATCGGCCAATACGACAGCCCCTTCGTCCGCCGCGTCGGCCTGGCGCTGACGCGCTACGGCATGGCCTTCACGCACCACCCGTTCTCGAGCTTCGGTGAGAGCGACAAGTTCGTCGCGCACAATCCGCTGCGCCGCGTGCCGACTCTAGTTCTCGATGACGGCGAGGCGCTGATCGACTCCTATGCGATCCTCGACCACCTCGACGAGGTCCACGGCCGCGACCGCGCGCTGATCGCGGCCTCCGGCCCCGAGCGCCGCGCGGCCTTGCGCCGCTGCGCTCTGGCGACGGGCGTGGCCGACAAGGCCGTGTCGTTCTTCTACGCGAAGATCTTCGCAGCCACGCTCGATCCGGCCTTCGTCGCGCGCAGCGAAGCGCAGATCCAGGACGGCATCGCCGCGCTCAACGACGCCTGTGCGGATCGCGCGGGGGACTGGTGGTTCGGCGCCGAGCCCGGCCACGACGACAACACCGTCGCCTGCGTCGCCCGCTTCGTCAGCGAGGCCTATGCCCACCTGGTGACGCTGGCGGACTATCCCGCGCTGGCCGATCACTGCGCCCGCGCAGAGGCGCGCAGCGAGTTCCAGGCGATCCAGCAGACGTTCATCCCGCCGGCTTGAGGCGGAGCTAACGACTAAACAGCCCGTCACCCCCGCGAAAGCGGGGGCCCATCTCCTGAGATTGCCGCTCGAACCGAGGGCTCGGGAGATGGATCCCCGCCTCCGCGGGGATGACGGTATTGTTGTTCGGCCTGGTTTCAGCTCACCGCGATCTCGAGCGCACCCTCGCCCTCGTCGATCTTGACCGTCGCGCCATCGGGAATCTCACCGCCGAGCAGCTTCTCGGCGAGTGGATCCTGCAGGTACCTCTGCACCGCGCGCTTCAGCGGACGCGCACCGTAGACCGGATCGTAGCCGACCCGCCCCAGCCAGCGCTCGGCCGCGGGGGTGAGGTCGAGCGTGATCTTGCGGTCCTTGAGCAGCTTCTGCACGCGCGCCACCTGGATCTCGACGATCGGCCCCATGTGCTCCTGCGCCAGCCGGTGGAACAGGATGATCTCGTCGAGCCGGTTGAGGAACTCGGGCCGGAAGTGGCTGCGCACGACCTCCATGACCTGCGGCTCGACCGTCTCTACATCCACCCCGTCGCCGAGGTTGGCGAGGTACTGGCTGCCGAGGTTCGAGGTCAGGATGATCAGCGTATTGGTGAAGTCGACCACGCGGCCCTGCCCGTCGGTCAGGCGTCCATCGTCGAGTACCTGGAGCAGCACGTTGAACACGTCGTTGTGCGCCTTCTCGACCTCGTCGAACAGCACGACCTGATAAGGCCGGCGCCGCACCGCCTCGGTCAGCACGCCGCCCTCGTCATAGCCGACATAGCCCGGAGGCGCGCCGATCAGGCGCGAAACCGAGTGCTTCTCCATGAACTCGCTCATGTCGATGCGGACCATCGCGGAGTCGTCGTCGAACAGGAAGCCGGCGAGCGCCTTGGTCAGCTCGGTCTTGCCCACACCCGTGGGGCCGAGGAACAGGAACGAGCCCAGCGGCCGGTTCGGATCCTGCAGACCCGCCCGCGCGCGACGCACGGCCTTCGACACGGCGACCACCGCGTCGCGCTGACCGATCACCCGCTTGCCGAGGACCTCTTCCATCTTGAGCAGCTTCTCGCGCTCGCCCTCCATCATCCGGTCGACCGGGATGCCGGTCCAGCGGCTGACGACGGCGGCGATGTCGTCGGCGGTGACTTCCTCGCGCAGCAGGGCATTCCCCGCCTGGCCCTGAGCCTCCTCGAGCTGCTTCTCGAGCTCGGGGATGCGGCCGTAGGTCAGCTCGCCCGCCTTGGCATAGTCGCCGCCGCGCTGCGCCTGTTCCAGCTCGATCCGGGCGGCGTCGAGCGCTTCCTTGATCTTGCCTTCCGACGCAATCTTGTCGCGCTCGTTCTGCCAGCGCGTGGTCAGCTCGCTCGACTGCTGCTCGAGATTGGCCAGTTCGTCGCGCAGCGCGTCGAGCCGGTCCTTCGAGGGCTGGTCGCTCTCCTTGGCCAGCGCCATTTCCTCGATCTTGAGCTGGATGATGCGGCGATCGAGGTTCTCGATCTCCTCGGGCTTCGACTCCACCTCCATGCGGATGCGGCTCGCGGCCTCGTCCATCAGGTCGATCGCCTTGTCGGGCAGGAAGCGGTCGGCGATGTAGCGGTTCGACAAGGTCGCCGCCGCGACGATCGCGTTGTCGGCGATGCGCACGCCGTGGTGCAGCTCGTACTTCTCCTTGATCCCGCGCAGGATCGAGATGGTGTCCTCGACCGTCGGCTCGCCGACGAAGACCGGCTGGAACCGCCGCTGCAGCGCCGGGTCCTTCTCGACGTACTTCTGGTACTCGTCGAGCGTGGTCGCGCCGATGCAGTGCAGCTCGCCGCGCGCGAGTGCGGGCTTGAGCAGGTTCGAGGCGTCCATCGCGCCGTCGCCCTTGCCCGCGCCGATCAGCGTGTGCATCTCGTCGATGAACAGGATGATGTGGCCCTCGGCCCCCTTCACCTCGTCGAGCACCGACTTGAGCCGTTCCTCGAACTCGCCGCGATACTTGGCGCCGGCGATCAGCGCGCCCATGTCGAGCGACATCAGCGCGCGGTCCTTGAGGCTGTCGGGCACGTCGCCGTTGGCGATACGCAGCGCCAGGCCCTCGGCGATCGCGGTCTTGCCGACGCCGGGCTCGCCGATCAGCGCGGGATTGTTCTTGGTGCGGCGGGCGAGGATTTGCACGGTGCGGCGGATCTCCTCGTCGCGGCCGATGACCGGATCGAGCTTGCCCTCGCGCGCCGCCTCGGTGAGGTCGCGCGCATACTTCTTGAGCGCCTCGTAGCTTTCCTCGGCCGAAGCCGAATGCGCCTGGCGACCGCCGCGCAGCTCGGTGATCGCGGCTTCGAGCGCCTGCGGCGTGAGATTGGCGGCCTTCAGCGCCTGACCCGCGGGCGTCGTGCTCGCGAGCGCCAGCGCGACGAGCATCCGCTCGACCGTGACGAAGCTGTCGCCCGATTTCTGCGCGATCTGTTCGGCCTGGTCGAGCACGCGCACGGCGTCGTTGTCGAGACCCGGGGGCTGCTGCGAGCCGCCACCCGAGACCGCCGGCAGCTTGGCCAGCGCCTTGTCGAGCTCCTGCACGGCATAGGCGGGATTGCCGCCCGCGCGCTGGATCAGCCCCGCGGCCATGCCTTCGCCGTCGTCGAGCAGCGCCTTCAGCAGGTGCTCGGGGGTGATGCGCTGGTGGCTATTGCGGATCGCGACGGTCTGCGCCGCGTTCAGGAATCCCTTGGCGCGATCGGTGAATTTTTCGAGGTTCATCTAGGGTACGTCCTCCTGTCGGCTAGGAGATAGTGTTGCCCTTAGGCCACACAAGTATGTCGCTCGGATTTCGCTGCAAATTCATTTGACCGTAATCCGCCGTTGCTTAGCTCTCACTCAGGAATTCTACGGAGAGGGGTGCGAATGCGCTACAGAACGCTGGCGGCAGCCGTGGGTTTCGGTCTGTGTTCGGGTGCCGCGATCGGCCAGAGCGAAAGCCCGAAATCCGCCCAGGGCGACCTCTCGGTCACGATCTACAACAACAACCTCGCGCTGGTGCAGGACGTGCGCCAGATCAGCCTGCCCGCGGGCAAGTCGCGCCAGGAGTTCGCCGACGTCTCGGCGCAGATCCGGCCCGAAACGGTGACCTTGTCGGGCGAAGGCTTCGGGATCGTCGAACAGAACTTCGACTACGACCTGCTCTCCCCCTCGGCGCTGATGCAGAAGGCGGTCGGCCAGACCGTGACCCTGCTGCGCACCAATCCCGCGACCGGCGCCGAGACACGCGAGCGCGCGACCGTGCTCGCGGCCAACGGCGGGGTCGTGCTCAGGATCGGCGAGCGGATCGAGGTCCTGCGCGATGACGGCCTGCCCGTGCGCGTGATCTTCGATTCGATCCCGCCCAACCTGCGCGCGCGGCCGACCTTGTCGGTCTCGGTCGACGCGCGTTCGGGCGGCAGCCGGCCGTTGACACTGTCCTATCTGACGCCGGGGATCGGCTGGAAATCGGACTATGTCGCGCTGTTCGACGAGAAGGCGGGCAAGATCGACGTCCAGGGCTGGATCACCCTGTCGAACAACACCGGCACCACCTTCAACAACACCCGCACCCTGCTCGTCGCCGGCGATGTCGGCTTCTCGGGCCAGAACCCCGGCTATTACCAGCCGCCGCGTCCGCGTGGCAACATGGCGGGCACCGAGAGCGGCAGCGGCCAGCGCCTCGGCGACTTCCACGTCTATCCGATCGAGGGCCGCACCACGATCGCCAATGCCCAGACCAAGCAGGTTTCGTTCCTCGACGCCTCGGGCGTGCCGGCGCGCAAGGGCTACGAATATCGCAACGGCTGGATGAACAGCCAGGACGAAGCGCAGAGCGCCGCCTCGGTGCTCAAGTTCTCGAACGCGCGCGCCGCCGGGATCGGCGAGGCGCTGCCGGCGGGCACGGTCCGCGTCTACATGCGCGACAGCCGCGGCCAGTCGCAGTTCATCGGCGAGAGCGAGATCCCGCACACCCCCGGCGGCTCGCAACTCGCGATCCGCACCGGCGACGCCTTCGACGTCAAGGTCCAGCCCGTGGTCGAGAAGCGCGACGTGATCACCAGCGAGCAGTGGCAGACCTACGCGCGCTGGACCGTGACCTATCCCGACGGCACCAAGAAGACCGCGGTCGGCGAAGTCCCCAAGCGCTATTACCGCACGCAGATGCGCTACATCGTCACCAATGCCAGCCCGGCGCCGGTCACGGTCGACGTGATCCAGGGCGGCCTCGGCCAGTGGTGGTGGTGGCGCGACCTGCGCGTCACCGACGAAAGCATCAAGGGCATGCAGGACAGCGCCGACGAACGCCGCTGGGAAGTGCCCGTGCCGGCCGAAGGCAAGGTCGAGCTGACGGCGACCTTTCTGACGCCGTGGTAAAGACCACGTTCCAATCCTTCCCTGCAAGGGGAGGGGGACCGCCAGCGAAGCTGGTGGTGGAGGGGTGTCACCCTCTCCGAGGCGGAGACACCCCTCCGTCAGCGCTACGCGCTGCCACCTCCCCTTGCAGGGGAGGATCTTTTCTGCTCGCCCTCCTCCTCGCCACCCCCGCCCTCGCCGAGCCGCCCGTCGTCCAGTCCGACGCGCCCGACACCGTCGCGGTCACGCTCTACCGCGATCCCGATCGCGGCGACGGCGCGATCGACCGCAACCGGCCGTCGTCCTTCGCGCTGATCTCCGAAACCCGCACCGTCACCCTGCCGCCGGGCGAGGTGACCGTCCGCTTCGAAGGTGTCGCCAGCGGGATCGTGCCGCAGTCGGCGATCCTGTTCGGCACCGACCCGCGCGAGCGCAACCGCGATGCCGCGCTGCTCTCGCAGAAAGGCCTGGTCGACGCCTTCACGGGCCAGGGCGTGATCCTGCGCCGTACCGATCCCGCGACGGGCACCACGGTCGAGGAACCGGCGACGATCCGCTCGGCCGCCGACCGCCTCGTCGTCACCACCCCGCGCGGGACCGAGGCGGTCTACTGCTCGGGGCTCAAGCAGACGCTGATCTACCCGCAGGCACCCGCGACCTTGTCGGCCAAGCCCGTGCTGTCGATGCTGACCAAGGACCAGCCGGGTGGCAGGGTGACGATCACCCTCGCCTATATCGCCACCGGCTTCGATTGGGATGCAACCTACGTCGGTACCTTAGCTCCCGATGGCAAGTCGCTCGAACTGCTCGGCTGGATGACCATGGCCAGCGGCGACGACACCAGCTTCGTCGATGCGACGACCGCGGCCGTCGCGGGCAAGATCAACCGATCGGACACGACGCGCGACGACAGCGGCGCGCGGATCAAGGCCGAGGCTTCGTCGCTCTACAAGCAGGCGCAGTGCTGGCCCATGGGCAACACGAGCAGCGGGCTCAATCCCCCGCCACCGCCACCTCCTCCGCCGCCGCCCGCGGCACCGATGATGATGGAGATGGCGGCAGGAAACATCGTCGTCACCGCTCGGCGCCGCGAGGAGAAGGCGGCGGTCGTCGCCGAAGCCGAAGGGCTCGGCGATCTCAAGCTCTACCGCATCCCCGTACCCGTCACCGTCGCCGCGCGCTCGCATAAGCAGGTCGCCTTTCTGGTGAAGGATGCGGTCCGCGGCGAGACGATCTACCGCACGGTGATCGACGAAGGCCCGAGCCCGATCGACAAGCTGTTCCGCTTCCGCAACCGCAAGGACAACGGCCTCGGCGATCCGCTGCCCGCGGGCAAGGCCGTGCTCTATCAGGAAGGCGAGCACGGCCGCGGCCTGATCGGCGAGGCTTCGACGCCCGACAAGGCGATGAACGAGGAGGTCGAGCTGGCCTTCGCCCGCGCCGGCGACGTGACGATCGAAACGCGCGAGCCTGCGAGTGCCAAGGCGCCCCACGTCCTGACGATCCGCAACGCCAATCCCTTCGCGGTCACCTTCGAGGCGGAATTCCACAACCTCGGCCGCACCTACCGCGGCCTGCCGAGCGGGCTGATCGCCAAGCCGGGCAAGCGCGTCTGGCGCCGGACGATCCCGGCGAACGAGACCGTGCAATTGTCGTATCGGGTGGACTGAGCGCTTCTCATCCTCCCCGGCACGGGGAGGTGGCATCCCGCAGGGATGACGGAGGGGGTTCTCCTTCAAACGCAGCGCCTGGCCGCGAGCCCCCTCCACCACGCCGCTTCGCGTCGCGGTCCCCCTCCCCGTGCCGGGGAGGATTAAATCTGTCCTCGCGTCGAATTTTCCCCCTACAGTCCCACCATGTTCGCACTCGATCAGGTGGCGGTGGCCTATGGCGACGTGCCGGCACTCGCGCCTACCACGCTCGCCATCGCTGCCGGCGAGACCCTGATCTTGCTCGGCCCCTCGGGCTCGGGCAAGTCGACCCTGCTGCGCACGCTCGCGGGACTGACGCCGTTCACCGGCGATCTGCGCTTCGAGGGGCGCCCCGTGACCGACTGGCGCGCGATGCGGCAGCGGCTGGGTTACGTGATCCAGGACGGCGGGCTGTTCCCGCACCTGACCGCGCGCGGCAACGTCGCGCTGATGGCGCGCGAGCTGAATTGGCCGGCCGAGCGGATCGCCGCGCGGGTCGACGAACTCGCCGCGCTGGTCGCGCTCGATGCCGCGCAACTCGATCGCTATCCGGGCGAGCTCTCGGGGGGCCAGCGCCAGCGCGTCGCGCTGATGCGCGCGCTGATGCTCGATCCCGCGGTGCTGCTGCTCGACGAGCCGCTGTCGGCGCTCGATCCGATCACGCGGGTACGGCTGGCCGAGGAACTGCGCGGCATTTTCGCAGGGCTCGGCAAGACCGTGGTCCTGGTCACGCATAGCCTCGGCGAAGCGCGCTTCTTTGGCGGAACCGCTGTGCTGATGCGCGACGGCAGGATCGTCCAGAAGGGTGCGATCACCGATCTGACCGAGCGCCCCGCCGAGCCTTTCGTCACCGAATTTCTCGCGGCGGAGGACGCGCTGTGAGGTGGCTGCTGCTGCTCGCGCTGATCGCTGCGCCGCTCCAGGCCGAAACCGTCGGCTCGAAGAAGTTCACCGAAGGCGTAATTCTGGGCGAGATCGCGCGACTCGCGCTCGAACGCGCGGGCGTGCCTGCGACGCATCGCCGCGAACTCGGCGGCAGCCGCATCCTCTGGGACGCGCTCAAGGCCGGCGAGATCGACGTCTATCCCGACTATACCGGTACCCTGCGCTTCGAGATCCTCTCGGGTCAGCATCTGGCGAGCGATGCCGACCTGCCCCGCGCGCTTGCCGCGCAAGGCTTGGCCATGTCCAAGCCGATCGGCTTTTCCAACGGCTATGCCCTCGCGATGCGCGCCGATGTCGCCAAGCGACTGGGGATCGCGACGATCGGCGATCTTGCCCGGCATCCCGAGCTTGCGATCGGGCTATCGAACGAATTCGTCGACCGCCAGGACGGCTGGCCGGCACTGTCGCGCGCCTACGGCCTCGGCGGGCTGAAAATCCTCGGGATCGACCACGACCTCGCCTACCGCGCCATCGCCGCGAACCAGATCGCCGTGACCGACGTCTACACCACCGACGCCGAGATCGTGACCTACGGCCTGACCGTCCTGCGCGACGATCGCCAGTTCTTCCCGCGCTACGACGCGGTCTTCGTCTATCGCGCCGGCCTGCCCGCCAAGGCGATCGCCGCGCTGGATGGGCTGGCAGGCTCGATCGACGAGGCCGAGATGCGCGAACTCAACCGCAAGGTCACGGTCGACAAGCTGAGCGAGACCGATGCGGCCCGCTTCGCGCTCGGCGAAACGGCGGGCAAGCCCGACGGAGACGGCCTCTGGCACCGCCTGCTCGACCGCACGCTCGAACACCTCTGGCTCGTCGCGGTCTCGCTCGCCGCCGCGCTGATCGTCGCCCTTCCGCTCGGGATCGCCGCTGCGCGCAATCGCCGGCTCGGCGCCCTCGTTCTGTCGCTGACCGGGCTGCTGCAGACGATCCCCAGCCTCGCGCTGTTCGTCATCCTGATCCCGCTGCTCGGCATCGGCGCGGCGCCGACGATCGCCGCGCTGTTCCTCTATTCGCTGCTGCCGATCGTGCGTAACACCCACGCCGGGCTCACCGGCATCGCCCCCGCCCTGCTCGACAGTGCCGACGCGCTCGGCCTGTCGCGCACCGCGCGGCTGCGGCGGGTGGAGCTACCGCTGGCCCTGCCGACGATCATGGCCGGGCTGCGCACCGCCGCGGTGATCGCCGTGGGCCTGGCCACGCTCGGCGCGATCATCGGTGCGGGCGGCTATGGCCAGCCGATCCTCACCGGCATCCGCCTCAACGATACACGGCTGATCCTCGAAGGTGCGATTCCGGCGGCGGTGATGGCGCTGGCGATCGAAGGCCTGTTCCACCTGCTGCAGACCGCGGTCACGCCGCGGGGCTTGCGCTTCCAATCCTGAACGCTTGCGCATAAGGCGCTGTGCAAGCGTTCAGCGAATGGAGAGACGAATGGCGAAGTTCACTCTGGAACAGGCAGCGGCGGTCGCGGCGATCCACCAGGTCATCAACGAATGGGGTGACGAGCTCGACCGGAACAGCGGCCGCCAGATGACCCAGGCCAAGGTGCTGACCGACGACGTCGCCTATTTCGTCGGCGGCGAATGGCGCGAGGGCATCGCCGCGACGCAGGCCTTCTACGACGAGCGCTGGGATCGCCTGACCGCGGCCGGCGGCGCCCCCGTCATGCGCCACCTCCACGTCAACTATCGCGTGAAGTTCGCCGCCGAAGACCATGCGACGGTGACCTTCCAGTTGCTGTTCTTCGCCAAGGTCGGCGAGCCGCCCTTCGTCGGCTTCTGCGATCCGCTGGCCGTCGCCGACGTGCGCATGGAATGCCGCCGCGATGCGACGGGCGACTGGAAGATCAGCCGCTTCGACAGCAACCAGGTGTTCCAGCGCGGGTAAAAAGGCCCGGGACGAGAACCGGACGAGGCGCCGCAACGCCTCGCCCGGCCTCGCATCACGTCACGCCGCCGCGAAACGCCTCTCGCCCCAGCGCACGTTCAGGCCGTTACTGGTGACGCCGCGCGTCGTGCGCTCGGCAATCGTGCCGACGAAATGCCACTCGCCCTTCACCTCGGCCGGGGTGACTTGCAGCGAGACATAGCCTCTCCGGCTCGTGTCGGAGAAGGCGAGACCCGGATTGGTCTCGCGCATGGCCTCGGCGAAGTCGGCCGGGGGCACGGCCGGCAGATAGGTCTCGAAGCCCGGCGAGGTGACGCCGTGGCCCGCATATTCCACACCGGCCGGACGCCCGTCGGCAAGCAGATCGTTGCCCCAGGCATTGTGGCTGTCGCCCGACAGCACGACCAGGTTGCTCCCGCTCGCCTGCGCCGCGCGCAGCAGCCGCTCGCGCGCCGCGGGATAACCGTCCCACGCGTCCATGTTGTAGGGCAGCCCCGCCTTCGACGCGGCCACCATGCCCATCAAGGTCCGGCGCGATCCCTCGGGCGCACCCGCGGGGATCCAGTCGGCGACCTTCTCGGGAATGCGCAGTTCGCCCATGACGATCTGCTGAGCCAGGATCTGCCAGCGCGTGCCCGCCTTGGCCGACCGCGCGATGCCCTGCTCCAGCCAGGCTTCCTGTTCGGCCCCCATCAGGGTGCGGTCCTTGGCGCTCCACGGACCGTCGCGGAATTCGGCGAAGGCCTTGTCGAGATCGCCCCGGCCCGCCAGCGCTTCCTTGAGGTCGAGCTGTTTCATGCGGCCGGTGATGCGCGTCTCCGGGCGGAACAGCGTGGCCAGCGAGCCGATCTGGTAGCTGTCGTAGCGCTTGTCCGACACGGGCATCCACTCGCGATAGACCCGCTCGGCCGTGGCCTTGCGCTGCCCCCAATCGCCTTCGCTGTCCGGCTGGTGGTTTTCCGCGCCGTCCTTCCAGCTGTCGTTGGTAAATTCATGATCGTCCCACTGGGCGATCATCGGGAACCGCTGATGCAGGCGGCGCAGGTCGGGATCGGCACGGTAGGAGGCATAGCGCAGGCGATAGTCGGCCAGCGCCACCATCTCGTTGGCGGGCAGAAAGTCCCTCCCGGCCAAGGCCTTGGCCGGATAGCGGCCGGGCCCATATTCGTAGAGATAGTCGCCGACGTGCACCATCAGGTCGAGGTCGTCGCGGGCCGCGGCATGGCCATAGGCGTTGAACCAGCCGAACGGCATGTTCGAGCAGGAAAACAGCCCGATGCCGAAGCGCTTGGTATCGCCTTCGGGCAGGGTGCGCGTGCGCCCCACCTCGCTGATCGTGCCGTCGGGCGCGACGAAGCGATAGTAGTACCAGCGATCGGGCGTCAGCCCCTCGACCACCAACTTGGCGCAGTGATCGTGTTCGGCCGCGGCGGTGACGTCGCCGCCGCCGACGATCCGGCCGAATGCCTCGTCCGCGGAAACCTCACAACGCAGCTTGCTGTCGCCGCTGCCGACATAGCGCGTCCACAGCAGCACCGATCGCGCCGAAGGTTCGCCGCTGGCCAGGCCATGGGTGAAACCGCGCGCGGTCAGCAGTTGGGCGACACCGGGCGTCGACAGCGCGGCGAGCCCGAAGGCGCCTGCTTTCAGCAGCAGGCGCCTGTCCATCTCGAATGTCATCGCAGTCCCTCCCGGCTCAGAACTTCGCGGTGAGCTGGACGCCGTAGAGGCGCGGCTCGGCCGGGATGAAGGTCGGGTATCCGAACGAACCGCCGGTGTTGCCGGCGTCCAGCAGGTACTTTTCGTTCAGCAGGTTTCGCGCATAGGCGGCCACCTCGTAACGCCCCTCGCCGAACGATACGCCGCCGCGCACGTTGACCAGCGTCACGGCATCCTGGCTGATCGCTTCGGTGTTGGGGGTCTCGAAGTAGATCTTGCTGCGGTGGGTCACGCTGGGCGTCAGGAACACCCGCGTGCCCTCGGCCACCGGCGCATCCACGGTGAAACCGGCCGCCCACTGCCACTTGGGCTGGAGACGGAACTGGTTACCCGCAAAGCGGCCGTTCTCGGGCTTGTTGTCGATACCGCCGTCGATATAGCCGACATTGCCGAACAGCTCGAACCAGTCGGTCACGGCGGCCTGCAACTCCGCTTCCACGCCGAGGTTGCTGGCGCTGCCCGCGCTCTGCGTCACGGTCGTGCCGTCGTCGCGGCGGACGCTGACCTGGAAGCTGTCGTACTTCTGGTAATAGACGCCCAGCGAGCCCGAGAAGATACCGGCCTTGCCCTTGATGCCGCCTTCATAGTTCCAGACGTTCTCTTCGGGGATCAGGGTGATGTTGGCCTGCGTCGCGTTGCGCGCCGCCACCGACACCGTCGGCGAACGGCGGCCCTTCGAGATCGTGCCGTAGAGGTTCAGGTTGCGGTTGAGGCGATAGAGCACATTGAAGCGCGGCAGCACGGCCTGGAAGCTGTCTTCCGACCAGAAATAGACGCCGTTGGTGTTGATCTGGCTGGCGATCAGCGGCCGGCCGGTCAGCTTCGAATTCGGCGCATAGGCGCCGAAGCCCGAACGACGCTTCTCGATCAGCAGGCGCACGCCGGCCGTCAGTTCGAGCGTGGGCGCAGGAACCCAGGTCGTCTCGCCGAACAGCGACCAGCTCTGGTTCTTGCCGCGGTTGTTGTACCAGCTCGAATAGGGGATCGGCGTCACGCCGCCATTGAGCGGCACCACCGACAGGTCCGGACCGATGCAGCCCAGCGGGTTCGTCGCGGCCGCGGCCGTGCATTTGATGAAGGTGTTCTCTTCGCCGGAGAAGGGCACGTACTGGTTGTTGTTCTCGATGAAATAGTTCCAGCCGAACGAGGCCCGGACCTTGTCGGTACGATAGGCGAAGCGGCCCTCATGACTCGCCTGCCAGCCCTGCGCGTTCTCGGCGAATTCGAGGAACCAGGCGCGCGAGCCGTCGGCGTCGAAGATTTCGAGCGAATCGAACTTGCGATAGCCGTTGACCGTGGTGAAGCTCCAGTCGTCGGCGAAGTTCCAGCTCGTCGTCAGGTTCACGTCGTAGACGTCGCGGTGGAGACCCAGCTTCGCCGCGCCCAGCACCTGCTCCGACAGCGGCGAACCGCCGAGCCAGACGTCGCCATAGACCGAACCCGACGGATAGACGGGGGGCACCTTCGGGTTGATGAAAGGCGTGCCCGAATTGCGCTGGCGGTCATAGGTGAGCACCAGGTCGGCGGTGAAGTCGTCGCTGGGCTTGAACCGCAGCGAGCCGCGCACGCCGAGCTGATCCTGCGCGTAGAGATCGTCCTGGACGGGATCGAGATTGTGCGAATAACCGTCACGCTTCTTGAACAGGAAAGCGATGCGGCCCGCCAGTTTCTCCGAACCCGCGTTGAGGAAGCCGCCGAGCTGGATCTGGTTGAAGTTGCCGTAGCCGCCCATCAGCTCTGCCGAAAAGCCCGGCTTGGGCTTGGCCGAGATCATGCTGATCGCGCCGATCGTGGAGGCCGTGCCGAACAGCGTCGCCTGCGGCCCCTTCACGACCTCGACGCGCTCGAGATCGTAGATGCCCTGATAGACACCGCGCGAACGCGAGATGTCGACGCCGTTGTAGTAGAGCGTCACGCGCGCGGCCTGCTGCGACGAGCCGCTGTCCGAGGTGATACCGCGGATGACGATGCCGGGATTGTTGGCGCTCTGCTCCTGGATGTTGAGGCCCGGGACATAGTTGGAAAGCTCGTCGAGATCGGAGACGCCGATCTTGCGCATACGCTCGTCGGAGATCGCGCTGATGGTGATCGGCACGTCGATGGCGCGCTGTTCGATCTTCTGGGCGGTGACGACGATCAGTTCGCCGTTGTCGGCTTCGGTTTCCGCCGCGGTCGCGGCGAAGGCCGATGCGCTGAACGTAGCAAGACAGGTGCCGACCGCGAGCTTCGCGGCGGCCGAATGGATAGGACTCACTGTAGCTTCCCCTATGTTGTCAGAGAGTTTTCGGACGCGGGTCGGCTAGCGGTGAAAAATTACGTCAAAATGGGATTTTCTTTTCGGATTTTGTACGAAAAAATCTCGGAAAAATGACAACGAATACAAGGATTCAGACAATACACCTGACGAAATACAAATAATTCGCCTACAATCGTCCTGATTGCGCTCGATGATCGGTATCGCACGCGCCGCAAGCCGGAACCCCTGCGACGTTTTCGAAGCGGGCCGAACGCGCAGGTCTCCGCTTTCGCGAGAACGACGAATGCGCCACAAATGCGCCATGCGTCGATTCCTTCTCGTTTCGCTTTCCGCGCTCGCCCTCTCGGCCTGCGCGACCCAGCCCACCGCCCCCGTCGCCAGCGCCCCCCCGGCGACGGCGCCCGCCAAGCCCGAGCCCGCACCGCTCAGCGCGCTCGTCGCGGCGGTGGACATTCCCTACGAGAGCTTCACCCTGGCCAATGGCCTGACCGTGCTGGTCCATACCGATCGCAAGGCGCCGATCGTCGGGGTGACCACCTATTACCGCATCGGCTCGAAGCACGAACCGCGCGGCAAGACCGGCTTCGCCCACCTCTACGAACACATCTTCTTCGGCGGCTCGGAGAACGTGCCCAATTTCGACAAGCCGCTCGAAGCCGCTGGCTCGACCCCGTCGAACGGCTCGACCTGGTATGACCGCACCAATTACGTCGAGACCGTGCCCAAGGGCGCGCTCGACATGGCGCTGTTCATGGAAAGCGACCGCATGGGCCACCTGCTCGGCGCGCTGACCCAGGACAAGCTCGATAAGCAGCGCGGCGTCGTCCAGAACGAGAAGCGCCAGGGTGACAACCAGCCCTATGGCCTCAGCGACTATGCCGTGGGCGACGGCCTGTTCCCCGTCGGCCACCCCTATCGCCACGCGACGATCGGCTCGATGGCCGATCTCGACGCCGCCAGCCTCGAAGACGTGCGCCAGTGGTTCAAGGACCACTACGGCCCGAACAACGCCGTGCTCGCGCTCGCCGGCGACATCGACGTCGCCACCGCGCGGCCGCTGGTCGAGAAGTGGTTCGGCGACATTGCCCGCGGCCCCGTGGTCAAGCCGGTCGTGGCCGATCCAGTGACCTTGCCCGCACCCGCCAAGCGCGAGATGACCGACCAGGTGCCCGTGCTGCGCCTCAGCCGCAACTGGAGCGGCCCCGGCATGAACGAGCCCGATGCGCTGGCGCTGCAAGTCGGCCTTCACATCCTCGGCGGCCTGTCGAGCTCGCGGCTCGATACCGTGCTCGTGCGCAACGAACAGCTCGCGGTCGCGGTGACCGCCGGCGCGCAGCCGTTCGAACAGGTCTCGTTCCTCGCCGCGCAAATGGACGTGAAGCCCGGGGTCGACCGCGCCAAGGCCGAAGCCCGCTTCGACCAGATCATCGCGCAATTCGTCGCCGAAGGGCCGAGCGCGGACGAGCTGCGCCGCGCCGCCACCTCGATCCTCTCGAGCCAGATCGGTGCGCTCGAAGAGGTCGGCGGCTTCTCGGGCAAGGGCGCGACCCTGGCCGAAGGACAGCTCTATTCGAACGATCCGGCACAGTACAAGAAGGACCTCGAACGGGTCGCGGCACTGACCCCGGCAGACGTCAAGGCGGCGCTCCAGCGCTGGCTCGGCCGCCCGGTCTTCTCGCTGGCCGTGGTTCCCGGCGAGCGCACCGAGAAGGGTGAGGCCATGGGCGGCTGGGGCGACGAAGCGCCCGGTGCCGCCAAGCCCAAGGCCGCCAAGCCCGGCGCCGCGATCAAGCCCGGCCCCAAGCGCGCGACACCGCCCATCGCCCCCGTGCCCGACTTGGTCGTGCCCACGATCGAGCGCGCCACGCTGTCGAACGGCATCCCCATCGCGCTCGCGCGGCGCACGACGATCCCCAAGGTCGTCATCTCGCTGGGCTTCGACGCCGGCTATGCCGCCGATGCGCTCGACACGCCGGGCACGCAGTCGCTGATGCTCAAGATGCTCGACGAGGGCACGACCACGCGCAGCGCCACCCAGATCGCCGAGGAGCAAGAGCGCCTCGGCGCGCAGATCGGCAGCGGCGGCAGCCAGGACACCAGCTCGATCACCCTGACCGCGCTGACCGCCAACCTCGCCCCCTCGCTCGAACTGATGGCCGACGTCGCGCGCAATCCCGCCTTCGCCGACAGCGAGGTCGCGCGCGTGCGCGACCAGCAGCAGGCCGCGCTGTCGCAGGCGCTGGCCAATCCGCGCGCGCTGGCCGGGCGCGAGCTGTCGAAGCTGCTCTACGGCAGCCACCCCTATGGCCAGCCGATCGACGGCCTCGGCGATGCCAAGTCGCTGGCCGCGCTGACCCCGGCGGCCTTGCGCGCCGCGCACGACAAGTGGCTGCGCCCCGATCTCGCGCGGATCACCGTCGTCGGCGACGTGACGATGGACCAGCTCAAGCCGCTGCTCGAGAAGGCCTTCGGCTCCTGGCAGGCACCGGCCACGGCCAAGCCGGTCAAGGACCTCGCCGCCTCGGTGCCCGCGCCGCGCCCGCGCATCGTCCTGGTCGACCGGCCCAATTCGCCGCAATCGGTGATCGTCGCCGGCCGCGTCCTGCCGCTGACCGGCCGCACCGCCGACATGGAAGCGCTCGACCTCGCCAACGAGGTCATCGGCGGCGGCTTCCTCTCGCGGCTCAACATGGACCTGCGCGAGGACAAGGGCTGGTCCTACGGCGTCTCGACCGGCATCCGCAGCCCCGCCGGCCCGCGCGCGCTGACCGTCGGTGCGCCGGTCCAGGCCGACAAGACCGGCGCGGCGATCCAAGCGATCGTCGCCGACATGAAGGCCTTCCCCGCGAAGAAGCCGATCGATGCCGAGGAACTGAACCGCGTCACCGACGGCAACATCCGTTCGCTGCCCAACCGCTTCGAGAGCAACGGCGACGTGCTCGGCGCGATCCAGCAGAACCAGCTGCTCGGCCGCCCCGACGACTACTACGCGACCTTGGCCAGCCGCTGGCGCGCGATCGACGGCAAGGCGATCGATGCCATGGCGAAGACCTACCTCCAGCCCGAGGGGCTGACCTTCGTCGTGGTGGGCGATCGCAAGCAGGTCGAGCCGCAGCTCAAGCGCCTCGGAATGCCCATCGAAATCGCGCCCGCGGTGGACGGGGGATCAGCCGCAGGCGGCGATTGACTTCGCCGCCGCGCGCTTCACAACTGCCCCCGATACCAAGTCGCAAACCAGGAGGAATGCCATGTCCGTTGCCGGAACCTACGACGTCGTCATCAAGACCCCGATGGGCGACCAGAAGGGCAAGCTCACCGTCAATCCGAGCGGCGACGCCTTCACCGGCAGCGTCACCAGCGACATGATGGGTTCGATGGAGATCGCCGACGGCCAGGTCGCGGGCAACACGATCACCTGGAAGATGGACATGAAGGTGCCGATGCCGATGACGCTCGAAGGCGAGGCCACGGTCGACGGTGACGCGATCACCGGCGCGGTCAAGGCCGGCGCTTTCGGCTCGATGGCCCTCTCGGGCAACCGCGCAGCCTGACATTTCCAGCCCGCTACAGGGCTGAAACATTCGCGACAAACCCTCGATACGATCCCCGGCTAAGCCCAGGCCGGGGATCGATCGGGAGTTTGCGAGATGCACAGGAATTTTGACGACGATCACGGGCACGGCCACGATCATGGCCTGGGCCACGATCTCAAGGCGCTCGAACGGCTGTTTCCGCGCCGGCGCGCGCTCGGGCTGATCGGCGCGGTGGGCACCACCGCGCTCGTCGCGGCCTGCGGCGGAGAGGGCAGTTCCTCGTCCTCGGGCACGACCACCGCCACGCCGACGCCGACACCCACCCCCAGCGCGACCGCCACGGCGACGCCCACCCCCACGCCGACCGCGACGAGCAGCGCCGCCTGCAACACCGCCGCCAGCGAGACCAACGGCCCCTACCCGGCCGACGGCACCAACAGCTCGAACGGGGTGACCTCGAACGCGCTGGTCGCCAGCGGCGTGCTGCGCAGCGACATCCGCTCGAGCTTCATCGGCAGCTCGACCGTCGCCGCGGGCATCCCGTTGACGCTCACCCTGACCCTGGCCAACGTCAACAACGCCTGCGCGGCGCTCGCAGGCTACGCCGTCTACATGTGGCACTGCGACCGCGACGGGAAGTATTCGCTCTACGACCTGCCGACCGAAAGCTATCTGCGCGGCGTCCAGGTCACCGACAGCAAGGGCCAGGTCACCTTCACCACGATCTTCCCCGGCTGCTACGCCGGCCGCTACCCGCACATCCATTTCGAGGTGTTCTCGAGCCAGGCCAATGCCACCTCGGGCCGCTATGCCGTGCTGGTCTCGCAGCTCGCGATGCCCGCCGAAGCCTGCGCCGCGGTCTATGCCACCAGCGGCTACGGCACGAGCCAGGGCAACTACGCCTCGACCTCGATCGCGCGCGATAACGTCTTCGGCGACAACACCACCGCGCAGATGGCGGTGATGACGCCGACGCTGACCGGCAGCGCCGCCGCCGGCTATACCGGCAGCACGACGATCGGGATCGCGACCTGACGACTTGCCATGGCGAAGACGATTGGCAATGCAGGCGGGGTGGCCGGTGAATCCATCCTGCTGGTCGACGACGACGCGCCGCTGCGCGCGCTGATCGGCGACTTCCTGCGCAACAACGGCTTCACCGTGCGCGAGGCGGAGGGCGGCAAGGCGATGCGCGCCGCCCTCGCCCAGGCGCCCAGCGATCTCGTCATCCTCGACGTCATGATGCCCGGCGAGGACGGGCTCTCCTGCCTGCGCGCGCTCCAGGGCGCCGGGGCGCCGGCGGTGATCATGCTTTCGGCGCTGGCCAGCGACATCGATCGCATCGTCGGCCTCGAAAGCGGCGCCGACGACTATGTTGCCAAGCCCTGCAACCCGCGCGAGCTGCTCGCGCGCGTGCGCTCGGTGCTGCGTCGGCGTCTGCCCCCGGCGGGACCGGAGACCCAGGCCTCGATCCTCGCCTTCGCCGACTGGCGGCTCGACGAGAGCGGCTGGATCCTGCGCGATCCCGCCGGCCAACCGGTCACGCTCAGCGCCAGCGAGATCCGCCTGCTCGCCGCGCTCGTCCGCGCGCGCGGCGCCGTGCTCAACCGCGACCAGCTGATGGACGCGGTCCACGGCATCGACGGGCTGGCCTACGATCGCGCGATCGACATCCACATCAGCCGCCTGCGCCGCAAGCTGCAGGATCGTGGGGGTGAGGACCTGATCCGCACCGTCCGCGGCGCCGGCTATGGCCTGACCTGCCCGGTCGAGCGACTGTGACGCTCCACCGCCGCTCGATCGCCGCGCAGATCATCCTGCTCGTCGCCGTCGCCGTGCTGATCACGGCCGCGGTAATGATCGCGATCACCTTCAACGGCCCGCCGCCCAAGGCCCCGCCGATCCAGCTCGGCGACGTCGCCGCGGCGCTGCGCGGCGAGCGCAGCCGGCATCCGGACGGCGAACGCTTCCACCGCAGCAGCGCCACGACCGAGCCCCGCGCCGCAGCCGGCGAACGCCGCGACGCCGCGATCGAGCGCCAGCTCGCGGAAGCCCTCGGCGCCCCGCCTACGGACCTGCGCGCCTATGTCGCGTTGCCGCCCCCGCCGCCCGAGGCCGCCAGGAGGGGACCACCGGGCATGCCGCGCTTTATCCCCGGCGAGGCCCGCTTCGCCTGGCACACCGCGGGCAACTGGCAGGTCGTACGGCTCGATCCCGCACCGATCTCGCTGCCCTGGTGGGCGACCGTCGCGACGGCGACCGCGCTGGTGCTCGCGGCGATCATCGGGCTCGCCTGGCGTCTGGCGCGCGCGATCACCCGTCCGCTCGACCGCCTCGCCGCCGAGGTCCGCGGCGATGGCCCCGGGCTCCACGTGGCCGAGGAGAGCGGTCCGCCCGAGGTGGCCGTGGTCGCCGGCGCACTCGCGGCCTTCCAGCGCAGCCAGATCGACCAGGTCGCGCAGCGCACGCGCATGCTCTCGGCGATCGCGCACGATCTCGGCACGCCGCTGACCCGCCTCGCCTTCCGGCTCGAGGCCCTGCCCGAAGCCCAGCGCGACGCCGCCCAGGCAGATATCGCCGCGATGCGCCGGCTGATCGAGGATTCGCTCGCGCTCGACCGCAGCGGCAGCGAGCCCGCCGAGCGCTTCGACCTGGCCGAGCTGGTCGCGGCGATGGTCGACGAATGCGCGGTCCAGGACCTGCCCGTCACGGCTGACGTCATGAAGTCAGTGCCGGTGATCGCTTCGCAGATGGCGCTGCGCCGGTTGATCCAGAACCTGATCGACAACGCCCTGCGCTATGGCGCGAGCGCAGACCTGCAACTCGCGCACGACGGTGCCCAGGCGCTGCTGGTCGTGCGCGACCGGGGGCCCGGTTTCAGTGCGGAAATGCTTGCCTATGGCTGCCAGCCCTTCGCCCGCGGCGAGGCCTCGCGCAATCGCGAGACCGGCGGGAGCGGGCTCGGCCTGGCCATCTCTGCAGCCATCGCCCAGCAGTATCGCGGCGCGCTCGTACTGGCGAATGGCGCCAGCGGCGGCGAGGTGCGGCTGAGCCTGCCCCTCGCCCCCGGTTCTTAACCCAGCGCCTTCTTCAGCAGCTCGTTGACGACGCCGGGATTGGCCTTGCCCTGCATGGCCTTCATCGTCTGGCCGACGAAGAAGCCGAACAGGGCTTCCTTGCCGCCCTTGTACTGCTCGACCTTGTCGGCGTTGTCGGCGAGGATCTTGGCGATCGCCGCCTCGATCGCGCCGGTGTCCGAGGTCTGCTGGTTGGCCTCGATCTCCTTGGCGAGATCGATGTCGCCGGTCAGGTAGAGCGCGAAGATCTCCTTGGCCTTGCTGCCCGAGATCGCACCGCTCTCGGCCGCGACGACGAGCGCCGTATTGGCTTCGAGCGAGTTCTTGGGATCGCTCGCCAGAACGTTGTTCGCGCTGAGAACACCAGCGCGCTCCGACAGCAGCCAGTTGGCCACGCGCTTGGCGACGTCGGCCTCGCCCTTGCCGCTGGCCTTGGCCACCGACGCGAGCAGTTCCTCGAAGGCCATGGCCGTCTCGACCTCGGCGGTCAGGGCATTGGCGTTGTAGGCCGAGAGGCCCAGCGGCCCCTCGTAGCGCGCGCGCTTGGCATCGGGCAGTTCGGGCAGCGAGGCCCGGCACTCGGCGAGGAAAGCCTCGTCGAGTTCGAGCGGCAACAGATCGGGATCGGGGAAGTAGCGATAGTCGTGCGCGTCTTCCTTCGAGCGCATCGAACGCGTCTCGTTCCTGTCGGGATCGTAGAGCCGGGTTTCCTGGACGACCGTGCCGCCATCCTCGATCAGATCGATCTGGCGGCGCGCCTCCTGCTCGACCACGGCCATGACGAAGCGCACCGAGTTGACGTTCTTCGTCTCGGTCCGGGTACCGAACTCGGCGCCGGGCTTGCGCACGCTGACGTTGACGTCGGCGCGCATCGAGCCTTCTTCCATATTGCCGTCGCACGAGCCGACATAGCGCAGGATCGTCCTGAGCTTACGCAGGTAAGCCCCTGCTTCGGCAGGTGAACGCATGTCGGGCTTCGACACGATTTCCATCAGCGCCACGCCCGAGCGGTTGAGGTCGACATAGGACATCGTCGGGTGCTGATCGTGCATCAGCTTGCCCGCGTCCTGCTCGACGTGGATGCGCTCGATGCCGATCGTCTTGACCGCCTCGGGGTTCTTCTCGTCGAGGCTGACCTCGATCTCGCCCTCGCCCACCAGCGGGTGGTAGAGCTGGCTGATCTGGTAGCCCTGCGGCAGATCGGCGTAGAAGTAGTTCTTGCGGTCGAAGCGCGACCACTTGTTGATCGGCGCGTTGATCGCCATGCCGGTGCGCACCGCCTGGCGGATGCACTCCTTGTTGAGCACGGGCAGCATGCCGGGCATCGCCGCGTCGACCAGCGACACCTGCGAATTGGGCTCGGCCCCGAAGGCCGTCGCCGACCCCGAGAACAGCTTGGACTTCGAGACAACCTGGGCGTGGACCTCGAGGCCTATCACGACCTCCCAGTCGCCGGTTTCGCCCTTGATGCGATATTCGCTCATCTTACCACCACTTCTCAGGCTTGGCGGAGAACTGCGCGCGGCTCTCGATCGCGAGGCCGGCGTTGAGGACGCCCTGTTCGTCGAAGGGCTTGCCGATGATCTGCAGACCGAGCGGCAGGCCTTCCGCGTTCAGCCCGGCCGGAACCGACATCGCCGGCAGGCCGGCGAGGCTGGCGGGGACCGAGAAGACGTCGTTGAGGTACATCTCGAGCGGATCGGCGCTCTTCTCGCCCAGCGCGAACGAGGCACTCGGCGTGGTCGGCGCCAGGATCACATCGCAGTGCGCCCAGGCTTCCTTGAAATCACGCGAGATCAGCGCCCTAACCTTCTGAGCCTGCGTATAATAGGCGTCGTAGAAGCCGGCCGAGAGCACATAGGTGCCGATCAGGATGCGGCGCTTGACCTCGGGACCGAAACCGGCGGCGCGGGTGGCGGCATACATGTCCTGCAGGCCCGCCCCATCGGGCAGGTCGCGCAGGCCGTAGCGCACGCCGTCATAGCGCGCGAGATTCGACGAGGCTTCGGCCGGGGCGATGATGTAGTAGGTCGGCAGCGCATACTTGGTATGCGGCAGGCTGATCTCGACGATCTCGGCACCGGCGTCCTTGAGCCAGGCGATGCCCTGGTCCCACGACTTGGCGACTTCCTCGTCCATGCCGTCGAGCCGGTATTCGCGCGGAATGCCGACCTTCTTGCCCGTGAGGTCGCCCGAAAGCGCGGCTTCCCAGTCGGGCACCGGCAGGTCGAGGCTGGTCGAATCCTTGGGATCGAAGCCGGCCATGGCCTCGAGCATGATCGCGCAGTCGCGCACGTCGCGCGCCATCGGGCCCGCCTGGTCGAGCGAGCTGGCGAAAGCTACCACGCCCCAACGGCTGCAACGACCGTAGGTCGGCTTGATGCCCGAGATGCCGGTGAAGGCGGCCGGCTGGCGGATCGAACCGCCAGTGTCGGTGCCCGTGGCGGCCGGCGCCAGGCGCGCGGCGACCGCGGCCGAGCTGCCGCCCGACGAACCGCCCGGCGCGAGCGCGGCGTTGCCGCCGTCGTTGCGGCGCCAGGGCGAGATCACGTTGCCGAAGTACGAGGTCTCGTTCGACGAGCCCATCGCGAACTGGTCGAGGTTGAGCTTGCCCAGCATGCCCGCGCCCGCGTCCCACAGCTTCTGGCTGACGGTCGACTCGTATTCGGGCTTGAAGCCTTCGAGGATGTGGCTCGCCGCGGTGGTCTGGATGCCGCGCGTGGCGAACAGGTCCTTCATGCCGATCGGCACGCCGGCCATCTTGCCCAGCGGCTTGCCCGCGGCGCGCGCGGCGTCGACCGCCTGCGCGGCCTCGACCGCCTTTTCGGGGGTCGGCACGATGAAGGCGTTGAGCGCCTGCTGCGCGGCGGCGACGTTGGCGTTGAACGCCTCGGCCACTTCGACCGCGGTGAAGTCACCCTTGGCCACGCCCTCGCGGATCGCGGCGACGCCGAGTTCGGTTACGTCCGTCATGTTTATTCGATCACCTTGGGCACGCCGAAGAAGCCGTGCTCGGCCGCCGGGGCATTGGCCAGAACGTCGTCGCGCTTGCCGCCGCCGGTCAGCGGATCGGCGTCGATCACGTCTTCGCGCAGGCGCAGCTTGTTCTCGATCACGGCGGTCATCGGCTCGACGCCGGTGACATCGACCTCGCCGAGCTGTTCGACCCAGGCGAGAATGCCGTTGAGTTCGGGGACCATGGCGGCGATCTCCGCCTCGCTCACCTTGAGGCGGGCGAGAGCGGCGATCTTGGCCACGGTTGCGGTATCGACCGACATGGCTTTGCTTTCGTCAGGAAAAGGGAATTACGGCTGCGGCGCGCCTTCGGGCATGCCCTGGACGCCCGGCGGCAACGCGCCGTGGGGGGCGCCGCCCTGCTGCATCTGCATTTGTTGCATCTGCTGCATCATCTGCATCTGGCGCTGGTATTCCTCGCCGCTGATGAAATCGATCAGCTCGATCTCGAAGGTCAGGTCGGTGTTGGCGGGAATCGGGCCCTGGGCCTTGTCGCCGTAGCCGAGCGAGGCCGGGATCTGGACCTTGTACTTGCCGCCCTTCTGCATCTGCTCGAGCGCCTTGGTGAAGCCCGGGATCACGCCCTGCAGCGGGAACACCTTGTTGCTGCCCTCGTCGAAGACCTTCCCGTCGGGCAGGGTGCCCTTGTAGTTGATCAGCGCGACGTCGCTGGCGACCGGCGAGGCGCCATGGCCGGCCGTGAGCGTCGCGACGTGGACCTGCGGCGGCATGGCCGCCCAGGCGATGCCGCCCGCGGCCAGCGCCAGGGCGGCGACGCCGACCCAGATCTTGCTCAGCGAGCCCTTGGCGATCGGCTGAAGAGGTACGCGGGTGATCTCGGTCATCGGGTCGATCCTAGTAATAAGGCCTGCAGAACAGACAGCAAAAAGGGCGCGGAACTGATTCCGCGCCCTCATGGCTCATCGCAAGGCGTGGTTCAAGCTTGCTGGCGCACCCTTTCGGGAACCGCGCCCAGCATCCTACTTGACGCCGTCGCGCTCCAGCCGCTTGCGCTCGAGCTTGCGAGCGCGGCGGACGGCAGCAGCCTTTTCACGGGCGCGCTTTTCCGAGGGCTTTTCGTAGTGACGGCGCAGCTTCATCTCGCGATACACGCCCTCGCGCTGCAGCTTCTTCTTGAGCGCGCGCAGAGCCTGGTCGACATTGTTGTCGCGGACGAGAATTTGCATAAACCGACACACCTCACAAAACGAAGGCCAGAGCCCCACCGATGCAAACGCGCGGGGATTTGCCCAAAAGTGAACAATAGCAGGATAAGCCGAATCCGTTGGGATCGGCTCGAACAGGCGGCCCGCTAGCAAAGAGCGGCAGGCAAGGCAACCCTTTGCTCCATTTCCTTTGCGCGATTGGCGATCATCCGTTGCCCGGTTCCGCCAGTATGCCCGCCAGCCAGGCGATCGCCCGGCCGAGGAAATCGCGCGAAGTCGGCGCATCGGGCGCCCAGGCGACGAAGCCGTGCGCGGCGCCGGGCGCCTCGACGAAGGTCGCCGCGACTCCGGCGGCGGCCAGCTTGTCGGCATAGGCGCGGTCCTCGGCGGCGAAGAGATCGATCGAACCGACCCCGATCCAGGCCGGCGGCAGGCCGGCGAGATCGGTACGGTGCGCGCCCGCGGCATAGGGCGGTACCGCACCACCCGGCTCGCCGCCGAGATAGGACCGCCAGCCGACCCGGTTCGAGGCATTGTTCCAGATCGGGTGCTGTACCGCATCGAGATCGCGCCGGGCGGCGGTGCGATCGTCGAGCATCGGATAGAACAGCCACTGCGCCAGGGGGCGCTCTCCCTCGTCGCAGAGCCGTTGCACCAGGGTTGCTGCGAGCCCGCCACCCGCACTTTCGCCGCCGATCACCACGCGCGCAGGATCGATGTCGAGCTCGCCGGCCCTATCGCGCAGTTCGCGCCAGGCGTGGCGGCAATCGTCGAGCCCGGCGGGAAACGGATGCTCGGGCGCCAGCCGGTAGCTTGCCGCGACCACGATCATGCCCAGCGCCGCGGCGGTCTCCGCGCAGAGCCGGTCGTTCTGCGCGGGCACACCGATCAGGAAGCCGCCGCCATGGATCCACAGCAAAGCCGCGCGCGTCCGCCGCTCGGCCGGCAGATAGACACGCAAGGCGCCGATCGTGCGGATCTCGACACCAGGCACGGCCTGCGTCGGCGTGCGACGCAGCCCCCAGCGGACGAGGCGGCGCACCAGCGAGAACTGCAAAGGCAGCCGCGGCATCCGCTTGACCGCGCCGCGCAGGTCCTCGGCCACGTCATCCAACGTCAAGCGCACATAGGCCATGTAGTGCCTCCCTCCCCCGGTAGTCGGGCGGACATAGGCGGTGGCTCGCACAGGCTCAATGGAGGCGCTGGCGTGATCGCCCCCGCGCAGCTATGGCGCAGCGATGAGCCCACCCTCCTTCCTTACCGCATCCTGCTATGTCGCCGCCGGCGGCGCTGCCGGCTCGTGGCTGCGCTTCCTCGTCGCGCGCGCGCTTTCGCCGACGACCGCTGCCTTCCCCTGGGCGACCCTGACGGTCAATCTCGTCGGCTCGATGGCCATGGGCCTGCTCGCCGGCTGGCTGGCGCGCTTCGGCAGTCCCACGATGCACTCGGGTGAGAACTGGCGCCTGCTGCTCGGCGTCGGCCTGCTCGGCGGGTTCACCACCTTCTCGGCCTTCAGCCTCGACTTCGCCGTGCTGATCGAGCGCGGTGCCCTGGCCACGGCGATGACCTATGTCGCCGCCTCGCTGATCGGCGGCTTCGGCGGGCTGTTCGCCGGCCTCTACCTTATGCGAGCCGTGGCATGAGCATGCAGGACAAGAGCGACCAGGTCCGCCAGTTCACCGTCGGCGCCGACGACGACGGTGTCCGGCTCGACCGCTGGTTCAAGCGCCACCTGCCGCAGGTCGGCTTCGCCACGGTGAGCCGCTGGGCGCGCACCGGCCAGATCCGCGTCGACGGCAAGCGCGCGGGTGTCGACGATCGCCTGACCAAGGGCCAGGTCCTGCGCGTACCGCCGGGCGGCACCATCCCCGAGAAGGGCGGCGCCAGGCCGCGCCGCGAGCTGACCGAGGAGCAGATCGAGAAGGCCGAGGCCATGGTCCTGACCCAGGACCGCGCGGCGATCGTGCTCAACAAGCCGCCGGGGCTCGCCACCCAAGGCGGTTCGGGCACCAAGGAACACGTCGACGGCCTGCTCGATGCCTTCGCTGCCGACGGACCGCGCCCGCGTCTGGTCCACCGGCTCGACAAGGACACTTCGGGCGTGCTGCTGATCGCGCGCACCCCGGGCAGCGCCGCCTATTTCTCGAAGCGCTTCTCGACGCGCACCGCGCGCAAAATCTACTGGGCGCTGATCGTCGGCGTGCCGTCGATCGAGGACGGCATGATCGAGCTGCCGCTGGCCAAGCAGCCGGGCACCGGCGGCGAGAAGATGATGGTAGACGAGAGCGAGCAGGGCCAGCCCGCGCGCACGCGCTATCGCGTGATCGACCGTGCCGGCAATCGCGCCGCCTGGGTCGAGCTGCAGCCGTTCACCGGCCGCACCCACCAGCTCCGCGTCCACATGGCGGCAATCGGCCATCCGATCGTCGGCGACGGCAAGTACGGCGGCCCCGACGCCTTCCTGTCGGGCACGATCAGCCGCAAGATGCACCTGCACGCGCGGCGGCTGATCATCGATCACCCCGACGGCGCGCCGCTCGACGTCACCGCGCCCCTGCCCGAGCATTTCGCCATGGGCATGGAACAGCTCGGCTTCGACGAGGACGACGGCGAAATGCTGATCGAGGCTCCGCGCAAGCCGAGCCGCGAGGTCGAGAAGACCGCGGCCAAGGCCCATGCCAAGCAGTACCGCAAGGAACGCCGCGGCGAGCGCCAGACGCGCAAGAGCGGCGAGCGCGGTCCTGCCGGCTCGGGTCGGGATGCCACTAAGCCCCCCAGCAAGCCCGCCGGCAAGAAGAAGATCGGCGGCCGGCCCAGCGCGCGTTCGGGCGCCGGCGATGGCCCCGGCAGCGGTGCGAAGTCCGCGCCGAAGACGGCGCCGGGCAGGACTGCTCCGGCTCGGCCGACCGGTCGCTCGATCGGCAAGCCCAAGGGTCGGCGGCCGTGACAAGGCATGCGATCCTCCCCGGAACGGGGAGGGGGACCGCGTCGCGTAGCGGCGTGGTGGAGGGGGTTGGCCGGCTGGCGCTCCTCCGCAACCGAGGCGCCAGCGCGATAGCCCCCTCCACCGCCGTTCCGGCGGTCCCCCTCCCCGTTCCGGGGAGGATTTGATCGTGCATCCCAACGCCGCCTTTCGCACCGAAGACCGCGCGCTGATGGAAGCGCTGATCGACGAGATCGGCTTCGGCATGGTCTTCGCGACCACGCCCGACGGCCCGCGCGTCGCGCATACGCCGCTGGTCTGGACCGAGGATGGCGCGATCCAGTTCCACCTGGCGCGCGGCAATGCCCTGACCCGGCATCTCGACGGCACGACCGCGCTGGCCGTGATCAACGGCCCCGAAGGCTACGTCTCGCCGCGCTGGTATGCCGATGCCGAGCAGGTGCCGACCTGGAACTACGTCGCGCTCGAACTCGAAGGCCGTGTCCGCCGGATGGACGTCGACGGGCTGCTCGGCCTGCTCGAGACGCTGAGCGCGCGCGAGGAAGCGCGCGTGACCGAAGGCAAGCCCTGGACGCTCGCCAAGATGCCCGAAAGCAAGCTGCGGCCGATGCTCGGCGCGATCGTCGGCTTCGAGCTCGAGATCCAGGCCTGGCGCCCGACCTTCAAGCTGTCGCAGAACAAGCCTGCCGAAGAACGCGAGCGCGTCGCGACGGGGCTCGAGGCCCAGGGCTCGCGCGCGATCGCCCAACTGATGCGGACACTTGCCTCATGACCAAGCTCGCTGTCTTCGACTGCGACGGCACCCTGATCGACGGCCAGGCCTCGATCTGCCGCGCGATGGACGAAGCCTTCGCCGAAGTCGGCCTGCCCGCGCCCGATCCTCACCAGGTCCGCCGCATGGTCGGGCTCAGCCTGCCGCAGGCGATGCGCCGGCTCTCGCCCGACATCGACGACGATCTGCAACGCAACCTCGTCGACGCCTACAAGCGCGCCTTCCGCGCCCAGCGCGAGGCGGGCGAGCTATCGCAGCAACTGTTCGACGGCATCGCCGATGTGCTCGACGCGCTCCACGGCGCCGGCTGGCAGCTCGCCGTGGCGACCGGCATGTCGCGCCGCGGGCTCGATCACTGCCTGGCCTCGCACGGCCTGTCGAAGCACTTCGTCTCGCTGCAGACCGCCGACAATCACCCGTCGAAGCCCGATCCGGCGATGCTCGAAGCCGCGCTGTTCGAGGCCGCGGCCGAACCGTCCGAGGCGGTGATGATCGGCGACACCGCCTACGACATGCAGATGGCGCGCGACGCCGGAGTCCGCGGGATCGGCGTCGACTGGGGCTATCACACCCCCGAGGAACTGCGCGCGGCCGGCGCCGAGTTCGTCGCCACCAGCCGCGAAGAACTCAAGGCCTACCTGCTGAAATGAGCGAGGATCGCGCCCGCAACCGCTTCATCGTGATCCAGGCCATGCGCTGGATCGGCACGGCCCTGGCGCTCGTCGGCCTGCTGGTAATCAACCGCAAGATCGACCTGCCGATAGAGGCCGGCTATGCCCTTTTCGTCATCGGCCTGCTTGACGCGCTGGTCATGCCCACCCTTCTCGCCCGCCGCTGGAAATCCCCGAACTCATGAAACGTTTCTACAAGCAGGTCTCGGTCGGTCACAACGAAGAGGGCTGGCGCGTGCTGCTCGACGGCCGCGGGCTCAAGACCGTCGGCGGCCGCGCGCAGGCCCTGCCGACGCAGGCGCTGGCCGAGGCGCTGGCCGAGGAATGGGCCGACCAGGGCGAGGAGATCGATCCGGCGCTTTTCGTCATGCGCGACATGGCCGACTATGCTATCGACGTGATCGGCCAGGATCGCAGCGACGCGATCCGCAGCCTCGTCGCTTATGCCGGCACCGATACGCTCTGCTACCGTGCCGAGCCCGACGAACCGCTGCACGAGCGCCAGCAGGAGGTGTGGGAGCCGCTGCTCCACGCCGCCGAGCAGCGCTGGGACGTCCATTTCGAGCGAATCGACGGCATCATGCACCGTCCCCAGCCGGCCGCAACGCTCGCCCGGATGGACGCGGTGCTCCAGGCCGAGAGCGACCATGTCCTCGCCGCGGTCAACACCTTGACCAGCCTCGCCTCGTCGCTGGTGATCGCCCTCGCCGCGCTCGCGCCCGAGGCCGATGCCGACGAATTGTGGGACGTCGCCAATCTCGAAGAGGACTGGCAGGCCAGCCTCTGGGGCAAGGACGCCGAGGCGGAAGAACGCCGCGAACAGCGCCTGTCGGTGTTCGAGACCGCGATGCGTTATGCCCGTCTGGCGCGGGGCTGAACGCACACCCGTTTCCCGCTTTCGTCACCCCGGACTCGATCCGGGGTCCCGCTTCTCGCGGCAAGCGATGAACTACGACGCTCAGCTGGCCCCCGGATCAAGTCCGGAGTGACGGTGAGTATCTGGAGGCCCTGAGGCCCGACTACGGTCACCTTACGAATTGATCGACGAGGCCTATAAGGACGCCATGCGCATCGTCTTCAGCCGCAAGGGGTTCGACAGCACCGCCGGCGGCGCGCCCTCGCCGATCGTCGGCGGTCGGCCGATCTCGCTGCCGATCCCGGCGAGCCATAGCTCGACCACGACCTATGCCGATCTGGGCCACGACGCGCTGGTCGAGCGTGCGACGCGCGGGCGCCTGACCGGCCGATCGCTGTGCCACGACGATCCTCTCTTCGCCGATGGCCTCTGCTGGTTCGGCCAATGCGACGCGGCGCAGGGCCACCTGCGCAAGCAGGGGATCGGGACGGGCGACGTCTTCGTGTTCTTCGGGCTCTTCGCCGACGAGGCCACGGGCGAACGCCATCATCGGATCTTCGGCCACATGCGCGTGGCCTGCCACGGCGCGCCCGAGGCCCTGCGCCTGTCCCCCGAATGGCGCGAGCCGCCGCGCGCGCATCCGCATCTCGCGGGTAGCTGGAACCAGACCAACACGATCTATCACGGTCCCGGCCGTATCGCGCACCATGCCCCGCCCGCGCTGCGGCTGACACGCGAGGGCGGACCACTCAACCGCTGGACTATCCCCGCCTGGCTGGCACGGACCGGCCTGACCTATCACGACCGGCCCGAGCGGTGGATCGACGGCGAACTGGATTCGGCCAAGCGCGGCCAGGAATTCGTCGCGCACGTCGGCGCGGATGTCGAGGCGCTGGCCTGGCTGGCCGAGGTGGTCGCGGAAATCGAACGGTAGATCCGTCCCATATCCAATAATCCCGTCGCCCCTGCGCAGGCAGGGGCCTAACTAACGGTGCGTCCGCGAACCCTCGGTTTCAGAACGAGAGCTCGGCTGGGCCCCTGCCTTCGCAGGGGCGACGGGATTTATCGGGCGAAAGGCGGTGGTGTCAGCCCACCCAGTCCGCGACCTGCGCGGCGACCTCGTTGGCCGCCTTGTTCAGCGCCGGTGCGACGCTCTCGACCTTGGGCGAGACGCCGGGCACGCTGGCCTCGAAACGGCGCGAGACGACATTGCCCGCGCCATCCGAGCGCAGCGCGTCGTAGCGCACCACCACGGTCTGACTGCGCGCGTCGTAGCCCATGTCGAGCAGGCGCCCACCGAGCGTGGTCTTGCCGCCCTCGGCCGCGTCGCCGGCCTCGACCACCAGTCGCTTGCCCTTGGCGCGGATCGTCTCGGCGAGCAGGCGGCGGAACAGGCGCGCGGGCCGCTCGACCCAGGTCGCGTCCTTGAGGTAGGCGATCGTCGCGTCGTCGACCTGGACGGGCACGCGCTGGACGTCGAGCCGGCGCTCGGCCTCGGGATCGAGCACGACCAGCGCCTCGCGCAGGGTCGTCGCACCCATGTCGCCGGCGGGCGCCGTCGCTTCGGGGGTGAGCCCGATCAGCTGCTTGGGCGCCTTGCCGCCGAGGCTGACGCAGCCGCCGAGCAGCAGGAGCGCAGCGAAAGGCGTCGCCAGTTTGATGGATCCGCGCACGATCTGCCCCCTGTCGTTCATGGCTTGTAGTCCGGCAGCTTGCCGCCGCCGACCAGGGCGCCCGCGCCCCGCTCGTCGATCTTCTCGGTCACCTGGCGCAGCGCCCGCGCCGTGGCGCGCAGGTCGCGGATCGCGGCCTCGGCCTCGGGCAGGGTCGAGCCCGACAGCTGACGAATGCCGGGCCGCGCATCGCCGACCGCGCCTTCGAGCGCATTGGCCGCAGCCTTCGCCGCGCCGAGCGTCTGGCGCAGCTGATCGGCCAGGGCATGGCCGTCCTCGCCGAGCACCTGGTCGGCCTTGCCGGCGACGCCCTCGAAGGCGACGAGCGTGCGCGTCGCCTGCTTGAGCGTGCCCTGGAGCTCGGCGATCGTCGCCTTCACTTGCGGGGTCGCATCGGCGAGATCGCCGGTCATGCGGTCGGTGTTGGCGAGGATGCCGCGGATCGACTTCTGGTTGTCGTCGGACAGCAGCAGGTTGAGCCGGTCGGTCAGGGTCGCCAGCCGCTCGAGCAGCAGCGGCGCATTGTTGAGGATAGCGCCGAGCCCGCCCTGCTTGGTCGGGATCACGGGCTCGCCCTCGGGCCCCGGCTCGGTGATCGGCGGCGCGCCCTTGATCGCGCCTTCGAGCATGATGTCCGAGGTGCCGGTGAAGCTGCCCTGGATCGTCGCGGTGGTGCCGACGGTGATCGGCACTTCCTTCTTCACGCCGATGCGCACGCGCACGAAGCTGGGATCCTTCTTCCACAGCTCGATCGTCTCGATCTTGCCCACGGGAACGCCCGCGAACGAGACCTTCGAACCCTGAGCGAGCCCGTCGACCGACTGCTTGAAGAAGATGTCGAACTTGCGCTGATCGCCCTCATTGATCCGGGCGATCCAGATGATGAAGGCGGCGACCATGGCCACCAGGGCCAGGGTCACGACACCCACCCAGACGTGATTGGCTCTTGTCTCCATTGCCCCGCCTATGCCCCTTGTTCGCCTGAATTGTCCACGCTGTCGGCATGGCCCTGTTCACGGGCCTGCGCACCGCGCTCCTGACTGTTCTGGGCAGCCCGGCCACGGGGGCCGTTGAAGTATTCCTGGATCCACGGATGGTCGAGCGCGAGCAGTTCCGGGATCGTCCCCACGGCGATCACCTTCTTCTCGGCGAGCACGGCGACGCGGTCGCAGATCTCGTAGAGCGTGTCCAAATCGTGGGTGATCAGGAACACGGTGAGCCCCAGCGTTTCCTGCAATTCCTTGGTCAGCCGATCGAACGCCGCCGCGCCGATCGGGTCGAGGCCCGCGGTCGGCTCGTCTAGGAACAGCACTTCGGGATCGAGCGCCAGCGCCCGCGCCAGGCCCGCACGCTTCTTCATGCCGCCCGACAGCTCGGCCGGATACTTTGACGCGGCTTCCTCTGGCAGGCCCGAGAGCATGACCTTGTAGCGCGCGATCTCGTGGCGCAGCTCGGGGTCGATCTCGGGATAGAACTCGAGCAGCGGCACCTCGACGTTTTCGGCGACGGTCAGGGTCGAGAACAAGGCGCCGCCCTGGAACAGCACGCCCCAACGCGAGCGGATGTCGATATCGTCGTCGTCCTGGGCATCGGTGATCGAACTGCCGAGCACCTCGATCGTTCCTGCATCGGGGATCTGCAGCCCGATGATCGAGCGCATCAGCACCGACTTGCCCGTGCCCGAGCCGCCGACCACGCCGATGATCTCGCCGCGCCGGACCGTCAGCGACAGGTCCTCGTGGATGACGTGATCGCCGAACGAGTTCTTCAGCCCCTCGATGACGATCGGATTGTCGCCCGTGAAGGGTTCGGCCACGGCGGGCAGGTCGGCCTCATCGACCGTATTGGCGGGATCGTGCTCGCTCATCCCCAGCCCACCTTGGTGAAGAAGATCGCGAAGAAGGCATCGAGGACGATGACCATGAAGATCGCCTGGACCACGGCCATGGTCGTGCGGATGCCGACTTCCTCGGCATTGGCCTTGACCTGCATGCCCTGGTAGCAGCCGGCCAGCGCGATGATCAGCCCGAAGAACGGCGCCTTGACCAGCCCGACCCAGACGTCGTGCATCGGCACGACCTCCTGGATCCGCGCGAGGAAGGTGAAGAACGGGATGTCGAGCGCGAAGTTCGCCAGGAAGGCACCGCCGATGATCGCCATGACCGCGGCATAGAAGCCCAGCAGCGGCATCATCAGCACGGCCGCGAGCACGCGCGGGATGATCAGCGCCTCGACCGGCGAGACGCCGATCGTGCGCATCGCGTCGACCTCCTCGGTCAGCTTCATCGTGCCGAGCTGCGCGGCGAAGGCCGAGCCCGAACGGCCCGCGACCATGATCGCGGTCATCAGCACGCCGAGTTCGCGCATGGCGAGGCGGCCGGTCAGGTTGATCGTGTAGAACTCGGCGCCGAACTGCTGGAGCTGGACCGCGCCCTGTTGCGCGATGACGATGCCGACGAGGAAGCACATCAGCCCGATGATGCCGAGCGCCGAGACGCCGACGAGCTCGATCTGGCGGATCAGCGCCTTCACGCGCAGCTTGCTGGGCTTCTTGATCGTATGCCCGGCCGAGACCACCAGCGAACCGAGGAAGCCGATCACGCCGACCGTGCCCTCGCCCCAGCCGACCACGAGATCGCCGACCGCCGCGGGCACGCGCTCGATCACTTCTGCGCGCGGCGGGGCGATGTCGGCGTCGCCTTTCGAATCCTTGATCGCGGAGATCAGCCGCTCGGCCTGCTCGCTGGCGCCGACGATCTCGGCATCGTGATCGCGCGCGGTGCGCCAGGCGGTCCAGGCGCCGACCGTGTCGATCGCGCTGACGCCCGAGAGATCGATCCGCGCGATCGGCTCGTCGAGTTCGCGCAGCCGCTTGTCGAGCGGGCCTATGCAGGAAACCGTAAGCGCGCCGGTGAGCGCGATGGTGCTAGCCCCGCCCTCCTCCGCATCGGTCGTGAAGTCGGCCCAATCGCGCATCAGGCGAGGTTCATGCGGGAAAATACCTGCCTCGGCAAGTGCGCGAGGGACGATAGACGGCACCGAACCCGCCGCATCGCTTGCGTGCCGCGCGTCCCGCTGGCAAAGGCGCGGGCATGACCGAGACGCAATTGGACAAGACTTTCGACCCCGCTTCGATCGAGGCGAAATGGTACGCGCATTGGGAGGACAAGGGGCTGTTCCGCCCCGAGCGCCCGAACGCCGTGCCCTATACCATCGTCAATCCGCCGCCCAACGTCACGGGCTCGCTGCATATCGGTCATGCGCTGGATAACACACTACAGGACGTTGTGATCCGGTACGAACGTCTGCGCGGCAAGGATGCGCTGTGGGTGGTCGGCACCGACCACGCCGGCATCGCCACGCAGATGGTGGTCGAGCGCCAGATGGAGGCGAAGCAGGACAAGCGCACGAACTATTCGCGCGAGGCCTTCGTCGACAAGGTCTGGGAGTGGAAGCGCGAGAGCGGCGGCACGATCACCGGCCAGCTGCGCCGGCTCGGTTGCTCGATGGACTGGTCGCGCGAGCAGTTCACCATGGACCCGCATTTCACCAAGGCGGTCGTGAAGGTCTTCGTCGACCTCTACAACCAGGGCCTGATCTACCGCGACAAGCGGCTGGTGAACTGGGACCCGAAGCTCAAGACCGCGATTTCCGACCTCGAGGTCGAGACGCAGGAGATCAAGGGCGGCTTCTGGCACTTCCGCTATCCGCTGGCCGACGGCGTCACGCTGGATGACGGCGCGGATCACATCGTCGTCGCCACCACCCGGCCCGAGACGATGCTGGCCGACATGGCCGTGGCGGTGAACGCAGAGGATCCGCGCTACAAGGCGGTGATCGGCAAGGACATCCTCCAGCCGCTGACCGGCCGCCGCTTCAAGGTCGTCGCCGACGAACACGCCGATCCCGAGCTCGGTTCGGGCGCGGTGAAGATCACGCCCGGCCACGACTTCAACGACTTCGAGGTCGGCAAGCGCGCGGGCATCAAGCCCGCCGACATGCTCAACATGTTCGATGCCGAGGCCAAGGTCGTGCAGACGCAGGACGGGCTCGTGCCCGAGAAGTACCTCGGCCAGGACCGCTTCGTCGTGCGCCAGATGATCGTCGAGGACATGAAGACCGCCGGCTTCCTCGTCCCACACGTCACCAAGACCAAGGACGGCGAAGAGATCGAAGCCGACTTCGAGCCGCGCACGATCCAGACGCCGTTCGGCGATCGCGGCGGTGTGGTGATCGAGCCCTGGCTGACCGACCAGTGGTACGTCGATGCCGAAACGCTCGCCCAGCCGCCGCTCCAGGCGGTGCGCAGCGGCGCGATCGAGATCGTCCCCAAGACCTGGGGAAAGACCTTCTTCAACTGGATGGAAAACATCCAGCCCTGGTGCGTCAGCCGCCAGCTCTGGTGGGGCCACCGGATTCCGGCTTGGTATGGACCTTCCCTGGATGGCGATGGCGCCCTCCAGACAGGCGACATAATCCGTATGATTGCGCCGCAAGGCAACATGCAAGAGATCGGTCGCACACGAATGGACACAGTGCCATTTGTCGCGGAGACCCCTGAGGAAGCAATTACTCTTGCACGTCAGTTTTATCCATCAGACTGCACGATCGAAATCACTGATGATCCTGACGCTCGTAGCGAAGGCAAGATCGTTCGCCTTCGCCGCGACGAGGACGTCCTCGATACCTGGTTCTCCTCGGCGCTCTGGCCTTTCGCCACGCTCGGCTGGCCCGAGGCAGACGCGACGCTCTACCAGCGCCACTATCCCAACGACCTGCTGATCTCGGGCTTCGACATCCTGTTCTTCTGGGATGCGCGCATGGCCATGCAGGGCATGCACTTCAACGAGGGCCAGGTGCCGTGGAAGCGGCTCTACCTGCACGGCCTCGTCCGCGCGGCCGACGGGCAGAAGATGTCCAAATCCAAGGGCAATGTCGTCGATCCGCTCGGGCTGATCGACCAGTACGGCGCCGACGCGCTGCGCTTCTTCATGGCCGCGATGGAAAGCCAGGGCCGCGACGTGAAGATGGATGAGAAGCGCGTCGAGGGTTACCGCAACTTCGCCACCAAGCTGTGGAACGCCGCGCGTTTCTGCCAGTCGAACGGCATCGGCGCCTCGACCAGCCTCGCCGCACCGCAGGCCACCTCGGCGGTCAACAAGTGGATCATCGGCGAGGTGATCGACACCGTCGCCGAGCTCGACAAGGCGATGGCCGAACTGCGCTTCGACGCCGCCGCCAACGCGATCTACCACTTCGTCTGGGACCAGTTCTGCGACTGGTACATCGAGCTGATCAAGGGCCAGTTCGACGACGAGACCAAGGCCGTCGCCGGCTGGGTGCTCGACCAGATCCTCGTCATGCTCCACCCCTTCATGCCCTTCGTCACCGAAGAGCTGTGGAACAAGCTGGGTGACCGTCCCTACGAGCTGATCGTCGCGCAGTGGCCGGCGCCGGGCGTCGCCGTCGACGCCGAGGCCAAGACCGAGGTCGACTGGCTGATCGCGCTGATCGGCAACCTGCGCACGGCCAAGGCCGAACTCGGCATCGCGCCGGGCGCGCGGCTCGACGCCTACCTGCCCGATCCCAGCGCGACGACGCGCGCGATCATCGAGCGCAATCCGGCCGCGGTCGACCGCCTCGCCCGCCTCAACGGCATCCAGTTTGCCGCTGCGCCGGCCGGCGCGGCCATGGCGATCGGCGCGGGCGACGCGAACATCGTCGTGCCGCTCGAAGGCGTGATCGACATCGCCGCCGAGAAGACCCGTCTCGAAAAGGCGCTCGCGGTCTCACAGAAGGAGGCCAAGTCGCTCGAAGGGCGTCTGGGCAATCCCTCCTTCGTCGAGAAGGCCAAGCCCGAAGCCGTCGAAAAGGCCCGCGCCGACCATGCCGCCCACGCCGCCGAGGCCGAGCGTCTCGCCGCGGCGCTGGCGCGGTTGGGGTAAGTTTCTTCATCCTCCCCGGCAACGGGGAGGGGGACCGCGGCGCGAAGCGGCGTGGTGGAGGGGGTGCGCCGCCAAGGCGCTCCCTCCCCGCGTTGCACTTGGACGAGAACCCCCTCCACCCCCGCCCTACGGGCGGCGGTCCCCCTCCCCGTACCGGGGAGGAATTGCTTTCCTACCGCGCCGCAAAGTGAGAAAGCGCCTGCCATGTCCCTTTGCTCGCCCTCGCAATTCCAGGCTTTTGCGCGCTTGCGCCGCGCGCAAGGTGACACTTTCGCCCATTACCCCCTGTCACTTTCGTCACCTTTGTCACCTTGTAGCCCCGCCCCATGCCGCTGATCCTCGCCACCACCGAACCCGGCGAGCCCGAGATCTTCGCCTCGATCCAGGGCGAAGGCGCCTCGGTGGGCAAGCCCTGTACCTTCGTGCGGCTGTCGCGCTGCAACCTCGCCTGCGTCTGGTGCGACACGGCCTATACTTGGCGCTTCACCGGCGATAACCGTCCGCACCGCGACGGCCTCGCCTTCGACCGCACCAAGGAACAGGTGACGCTCTCGGAGGAAGAGACCGCCCGGCGCATCGCCGCGCTCGGCCAGCATCGCCTCGTCATCACCGGCGGCGAGCCGCTGCTCCAGGCGCCGGCGCTCGCCCGCATGGTCGCGCACTTGCGCGAACTCGTCCCCTGCACGCATGTCGAAGTCGAGACCAACGGCTCGGTCCCGCCATCGCCCGCGCTCGACGCCCTGGTCGATCAGTACAACGTCAGCCCCAAGCTCTCGCACAGCGGCAATCCCGCCGATCTCGCGCTGAACCCCGAACGCCTCGCGCACTGGGCCGCCGAGCCGCGCGCCTGGTTCAAATTCGTCGTCGCCGAGCCTGCCGACGTCGACGAGGTCCTGGCGATCCAGCAGGCCCACGCGATCCCCGGCAGCCGCATCTTCCTGATGCCCGAAGGCCGCGACAGCGCCACGATCCGCGAGCGTTCGCGCTGGCTCGCGCAAACCTGTTCGGAAAACGAATTAAATCTCACGGACCGCTTGCATATCCATCTGTTCGGCGACACCAGAGGGACGTGAACGATAATAAGCTAGCTGAGGATCGCGGAGAGAGCACACGCGGATCAGGGCATCCCCAGGGCGATCTGACCCAGGGGCCGATCCTGCGCACCCTGCTGATGTTCTCGGTGCCGATGCTGCTGTCGAACGTGCTGCAGACGCTCAACGGCTCGATCAACGCGATCTGGGTGGGCCGGCTGATCGGCAATTCGGCGCTCGCCGCCACGGCCAATGCCAATATCGTGATGTTCCTGCTGTTCGCCGCGGTGTTCGGCTTCGGCATGGCCACCACGGTCCGCGTCGGCCAGTTCTTCGGCGCGCGCGACATCGACGCCGCGCGGCGGACCTTCGGCGCCGGCATCGGCCTGTGCATCGTCCTCGCCATGACCACCGGCGTGCTCGGTGGCCTCCTCTCGCGCCCGCTGCTCCACCTGCTGTCCACACCGGCGGCGATCGAGACCGAGGCCTTGGCCTATCTGCAGGTGATCTTCTTCACCATGCCCTTCGGCACGCTGTCGATGATGGTCGGCATGGGGCTGCGCGGCGCCGGCGATTCCAAGACGCCGCTCTATGCGATGATCCTGACCGTCGCGCTCGACATCATGCTCAACCCGCTGCTGATCCGCGGGCTCGGCCCCGTGCCGGCCTTCGGCATCGCCGGATCGGCCTTCGCCACCGCGGTCGCCAGCTTCGCCGGGGTGATGCTGATGATCGCCACGATCTATCGCAAGGACCTGCCGCTGCGGCTGCGTGGCGCCGAGCTGCGCTATCTGATCCCGAACGGGCCCGACCTGCGCTACGTGCTGGGCAAGGGCCTGCCGATGGGCGCGCAGATGCTGATCATGTCGGCCGCCGGCGTGATCATGGTCGGGCTGGTCAACCGCGAGGGGCTCAACGCCTCGGCCGCCTATGGCGCCTCGCTGCAGCTGTGGAACTACCTGCAGATGCCCGCCTTCGCGATCAGTTCGGCGGTCAGCGCCATGGTCGCGCAGAGCCTGGGCGCCGGCAATCACGGCCGCGTCGGCGAAGTCACCCGCGTCGGCATGATCACCAATGCGATCATGACCGCGGCGCTGGCCGCGTTGATCGTGCTGTTCGACCATCCGCTGCTGGCACTGTTCCTCGGCAGCGACAGCCCGGCCATGCCGATCGCCGAGCACATCCAGCTCGTCGTCACCTGGTCCTTCGTGCTGATGGGCGTGATGATGGTCCTGGGCGGCACGATGCGCGCTTATGGCGCGGTGGTGGTGCCGCTGATCATCATGACGATCTCGCTCTATCCGGCGCGTCTCGGCTTCTATTTCCTGGCCGTCCCGCACATTGGCGGCGAGGCGGTGTGGTGGGCCTATCCGGTGGGATCGGGCGTCTCGGCCGCGCTGACCTGGGCGTTCTACCTCAGCGGCAGGTGGAAGAAGGACGCCAAGCTCGAGGCCGGCCGGCCGGTGCCCGAACAAACGGCCGAACAGCCGGCCTGACCCTGCTTACCGCCCGCCGGCGCGCCAGCGCTGGACCGTGCGGTAGACCATGTCTTCCTCGCCGCCCGAGCCGTTCCACAGCTCGCTGAACGAGGGGTCTTCCGAGGCCGGGCGCTTGTGCTCCTCGAGGTCGTCGAACGAGACGCGGATCGGGATCGCGACGCCCTCGCCGCAGATGATGCACTCGCGGTTGCGCAAGGCCGGGATCGAGTCGAGGAAACCGCGCGCGCCTTCGGGCATGGCCGCCTTGACGAAGGCCTGGTCGCGGTCGTTGTTGAGACGCATCGAGATGATCGTGCCGCACTGCGACAGCACGCCTTCGGCGAGGTCCGACGGGCGCTGCGTGATCAGGCCCAGCGAGATGCCGTATTTACGACCCTCCTTGGCGATGCGCGACAGGATCTTGCCGACCGAGGAACCATCGGCGTTCTTCTCGTTCGGGACGTAGCGGTGCGCCTCTTCGCAGACGAGCAGGATCGGCCGCGTCTTCTCCTCGCGGCCCCAGACCGCGAAGTCGAAGACCAGGCGGCTTAGCACGGCGACCACCGTCGAGGTGATTTCCGAGGGCACGCCCGAGACGTCGATGATCGAGATCGGCTTGCCGCGTGCGGGCAGGCGGAAGATCTTGGCGATGAACTCGGCCATCGTATCGCCGACCAGCATGCCCGAGAACATGAACTGGTAGCGCGGATCGCCCTTGAGCTCGTCGAGCTTGGCCTTGACCCGCATGTAGGGCGCCGAGTTGGTCGCCTTGTCGAGCTTGCCCATCTCGTTCTGGAGAATGTTCGACAGGTCCGAGAGCAGATAGGGAATCGGCGCGTCGACCGTGATCTTGCCCATCTGCTCGGCCAGGCGGTTCTTCGAGCGCGCCTGGAGCAGGCAGCGCGAGAGGATGTCGGCGTCCTGCTGGCGCTCGTTGCCCGACGAGGTCAGGAACATCTCGCAATGCTCCTCGAAGTTCATCAGCCAGTAGGGCATCTGCAGGTTGGTGACGTCGAGGATGATGCCGTTGTTGCGGAAGGCCGCCGAATATTCTCCGTGCGGGTCGATCAGGATGACGTGGCCTTCGGGCGCGGAATCGCAGATCCGGTGGAGGATCAGCGCGGCACTGGTCGACTTGCCGGTACCGGTCGAACCGAGCAGCGCGAAGTGCTTGCCCAGCAGCGCGTCGGTGTAGAGGCCGGCGCGGATGTCCTTGGTCGGATAGACGTTGCCGATCTGGATGCTCGATCGGCCGTCACTGGCATAGATCTGCTTGAGGTCGGCCGAGGTCGCCGGATAGACCAGCGCGCCCGGGATCGGATAGCCGGTGACGCCGCGGCGGAACGAGTGGATGCGGCCGGTCAGCCGCTCCTCGTCGCCCTCGCCCAGGAAGTCGACCGCCGAAAGGATGCCGCCGCCGTTGCGCTGGTCCTGCTTCTGGTTGCGCACGCTGGCCAGAAGCCAGGAGTTGCCGACGCGGATCTTGACCTGGCTGCCGACCTGACCCGACAGCGCGACCGAGGGATCGCGATCCTGCGAACATTCGTTGAGCCGCTGCGGATCGAAGGCGATCTGGCTGCCCGAACCGCTGACGTCGAGAATGACGCCGATCGGCTGGCTGGCGTTGACCGAGACGGCCGACAGGTCGCTCGGGCTCGCCGGTTGGGCCTTGTCAAAGCCGTTTATGCTCATGTCGGACATTCACCAGGCTCCGGGATATTCCGGCAAATGCCTAGTCGCCAGTCGTTAACATCGCCCTAAATCGGCGCTCCCAGAGCCCCTAGACCAGGGCGAACAGGCGGCCGGCGATCCAGCCCATCAGCACCGAGACGCTGACCGCGAGCAGGCCGTACCAGAAGCTCTGCTGATCGGCGAAACGCACGATCGCACCCTCGAAGCCGAGCTTGCGCACTTCGACGCGGCTGATCGCCGAGGCGACGACCCGGCCCTTCTGGATCGCGAAGGTCTCGGCCGTATATTCGCCCGTCGGCACGCTCGACGGCAGCGCGATGCGCGCCTGATAGAGCACCTGCTCGCTGATCTTCACGCCGCTGTCCTGCTCCTGATAGAGCTGGCCGCGGCGGTTGAGATCGACCAGGCCCGCGGCGAAACGCTCCTGCACCGGCGTGTCGATCGTGCCGATCGGCGAGAGCTGCAGCGAGGGCAGGCCGAGTTCGTAGATCGCCGCGGTCTTCTCGTCGACGATCTGGCGGATCGGCCGCGAAGACGCGACGGCGTAGAACAATGGCGCCGAGCGGAAGCCCGTGCTCTCGGCATTGATCCACATCCCCGCGACCTTGCGCTTCTCGCGCACCAGGATCGACTGGATCGGCCCCTTGAGCACGACGGCGATGTCGTAGTCGCGCCCGGCGCGCGTGCCCTCGGGATTGAGGATCGCACCGAACAGCAGCAGTTCGGTGCCGGTGAAGCCCTGGCGCACCTCGACCGTGTGCTGCGACACCTCGGGCACCAGGATCGGATCACGCGCGCCGGTGAGCAGGACCAGAGCCAGCAGGGCCAGCAGGCCCCTCATGTTTCTGGCCCGGTCATAGGGGGGCCACCGTGAAGATCTCGTCGGGCCGATAGGTCAGCCCCAGGAACAGCCGCAGCGCCACCAGCAGCACGATCGCCGCGAGCACGAGACGCAGGTAGACGGGACTCGCCTTCTGCGCGAACTGCGCGCCGAGCTGCGCGCCGGTGACCGAACCGATCAGCAGCAGCGCGGCGAGCACGATGTCGACCGCCTTGGTGGTCAGTGCGTGCATCATCGTCGTGGCCATGGTCACGAACAGGATCTGGAACAGCGAGGTACCGACGACCACGCTGGCGCTCATGCCGAGGATGTAGAGCATCGCCGGGACCAGCACGAAGCCGCCGCCGATGCCCATCAGCATCGTCAGGATGCCCGTCGCCATGCCCAGCAGCAGCGGCGCCAGCGGCGAGATGTAGAGCCCCGACTTGTAGAAGCGCCAGCGCAGCGGCAGGCTGGCGACGAGCGGGTGGTGACGCCGCTTGGCCGCCGGGATCGGCACGCCGCTGCGCTGCGCGCGGATCGTCTGGATCGACTCGCGCGCCATCAGCCCGCCGATCGAGCCGAGCAGCACGACGTAGAGCACGTTGATCACCGTATCGATCTGGCCGAGTTCCTCGAGCACGCGGAACAGCACCGCGCCGATGCCCGTCCCCAGGATGCCGCCGGCGACGAGCACCGCGCCCATCTGCACGTCGACACCGCCCCGCCGCGAATGGGCGAAGACGCCCGAAACGCTGGCACCGGTGACCTGGCTCGCGGCAGAGGCGGCGGCGACGGTCGGCGGAACCCCGTAGAAGATCAGCAGCGGCGTGGTCAGGAACCCCCCACCGACGCCGAACAGACCCGACAGCACACCGGTCAACGCGCCGAGCGCGACGATGATCAGGCCGTTGACCGAAAGGTTGGCGATCGGAAGGTAGACGTCCATCTGCGCGTCTTGTCGCGAACCCCGGCCGGCAAGGCAAGCCGGCGCGAGGTCAGAAACCTGCGGACAGCGTCAGCGCCGGTCCCGAGCTTGGCGCGGCATTGCCCGCCACGCGGAAGCGCCAGTCGACGCCGAGCCGCGCGCCGGCCCGCTCGCCGATGGGCATACCCACCACCGCAGTGGGCCCGACGTCGAGCCGCGAGGCGCCTTTCTGCGCCCCGCCCCAGATGCCGCCGCCCGCGCGCAGCTCGCCGCGGCCGAGCCGGATCAGCCGGCGGTCGACGCGAAGCTGGCCGTCGGCGAAGGCGCTGGCGAAATTGCCGCCGACATAGCCGGTCTGGGCGTAGAACTCGGCGCGCGCCGCCAGTGGCAGGTCGACCGGTGCGAACTCGGTATAGGCGAAGGCCGCCGCGCGCGTGCGCGTGCCGCTCGGCTGCGCATTGATCCGCGCCTCGGCCGCCACCGCGATCGGCAGGCCGGCGATCGGCCGCGCCGAAACCCCGAGCGCCGCTTCGCGCTCGCGCGAACCGTTGAGCGCGGCACTGCCCCGCAGATAGAGCGTGGGACGCTGCGCGGACTGCGGCGCGAGACGATATCGCACGACTGCACCGACCTGGCTCGCGCCGTAGGTCGCGGGGGCAAAACCGCCGGCCGGCGTGACCGTCCCGCCGCGGCGCAGCAGCAGCCAGCCATCGGCCGACCAGCGCGAAGTCGAGGCCGTACGCGGCCGTGCGGGCTGCGGAGCCGGCTGAGGCGCCGGAGCCGCGACGATGGTCGGCAAGGGCACTTGCGACAGCGCCGCCATCCACAGGAGCTGGTGCCCCGCCGAGAGCCGGACCGGCACCGGCTCGGCGCCCTCGCGCGGCATCGGCGACGATCGCACGGCCCGCCGCGTCGCGTCGAACTCCGACCGCGCCCAAGGCTGTGGCGGTGCCGGCGGCGGGACGAAGCGCGGCGCGAGCGGCCTCGCGTCGGGCGACGGCCTCACCGTCGGCCGTTCGGGCGAAGCTGGCTCGCGCGGCGCCGGCGCCACGACAACGGGGCCATCGCTATCCACCGAAGTCGATGCGGGTGTCGCTGCATCCCAGGCGATGACGCGCAGCACCACCCAGCCGCCGAGCAGCGCCATCAGGGCGACGAGCGGCTGCCCGCGGTAGGAGCGTAGGGATTTCACGGGGCGATCCAGGCCGTCGTCGAAGCGGGATGCACGGCATGATGGGTCTTGTCCCAATGCACGAGCTCGCCGCGCAAGGTGCGGACATAGGCCTTCAGCGCACGTCGCCCGGCCAGGATCGCCACCCAATTGGCCATCGGGATGCGCAGGAACGAGCGCGCGCCTTCGGCCAGGCCGTACTCGCGCGTGGTGAAACCGAAGCGCCAGATCGCGCGCCACAGGAAGGATGCGAAGCTGATCGCGATCAGCGTGCGTACAAGGGGATCGACTGGCTCGCTCGCGGCCCAACCCGCCATCCAAGCAAGCCCGAGCGTGAATTCGACCAAGATCAGGATATAGGCCGCGGCCAGCACGACCGAGGTCAGCGGACCGTGCCGGTCGCGCAGCGCCATCCACATGTCGAGCGGCCGGTTCGACCAGCCCAGGCGATCCCAGCCCTGCAGCGCAATGCCATGGATCCAGCGCGCCTTCTGCCGGATCGCCGCTTCGAACTTGCTCGGAAAGAAGGCGCGCGTCGCGACCAGATCGCCGCTGGCGTCGCGCAGGCGCAGGAAGCGGCTCTTGCCGCCGCTGCGATAGACCAGCACGCCGAGTTCGTAGTCCTCGGTCAGGCAGTCGCTCGCGAAGGGGCCTTTGCCGCCCTCGTCCATGCGCAGCAAGGCCAGCTGCGACAAGGTGGCGCGCGCGAAGCCGCAGCCGACTCCGGCGGCCGGGATGGCTGCGCCGATAGCATCGCGCACGACCATGGCCTTGCCATGCGCCTCGGCAAATTCGTCCGAATAGTGCCCGGCGACCCATGGCGAGTGCGGCTGCGGCATCGGGCGCACGGGAAGCTGCACGAAGTCCACCTCGACCAGCGCCTGCGACATCGCCGTCAGTGCCGCAGGATGGACCATGTCCTCGGCATCGTGGAGGATCACCGCGGCGAAGGCCTGGCCGCTGCGCGCCTCGTCGGCGCAGACCGCGGCGTAGAGCCGGTTTAGGCAATCGGCCTTGGTCGTGGGGCCCGTGCGATCGTTGACGATCAGCCGCACCCGCGGATCGTCGCCCGCCCCCGCCATGGCCGCGGCCAGGGTAGCCGGATCGTTGCGATAGCAGCCGACGTAGAGCACCATGTCGTGCTGCGGCCAGGCGCGCAGGGTATGGGCGATCATCTCGCCGATCACCGCATCTTCTCGCCAGGCCGGCACCATAACCGCGGCACGGCCTGCCAGCGGCGCCTGTTCCGCACCTTTCGGCAACGTCCTCTCGCCGATGCGGCCGGTCAGCCTGAACCAGACGAACAGCAGGTCGACCGCGAACTCGTCGAGTGCGCCGAGCACGAACCAGAATGCAGCGAACAGCAGCAGCTCGTATTCGACCAGCCGCAGCCAGTCGAACACCTGCGGCAGGATGGTCATGCCCTCAGACCCCATGCGCCCGGATTCCCCCCGTGGTATCTGCCCCTAAGCGGCCAGATTAAAGTCATTGCGACCGACTTGCAACGACGCTGCATGCCTCGCACAAGGGGGCATGCAACGCCGGACACTTTCGATCGCGGGCCGCGTGGCCGGTTTCCTCACACGCACCCTCGGCGGTGACGCAGGCGCAGGGCTGATCCTGATGGCGGTCGCCGCCGCGGCGATCGTGGTCGCGAACTCGCCGCTCGCCCATGCCTACCACGCCGTGCTGCACGATCCGCTGCCCGGAAGTCCGATCGCCAAGCTGCCGACGCTCCACCACTGGATCAACGACGCGCTGATGGCGGTGTTCTTCTTCACCGTCGGGCTGGAGATCAAGCGCGAGGTCCTGGCCGGCGCGCTCGCCGATCCCGCGCGGCGGCGCCTGCCGGTGCTGGCCGCGGCCACGGGCATGGCCGCGCCAGCGCTGGTGTTCATCGGCTTCGCGACGGGGCAAGCCGATCTCCACCGCGGCTGGGCGATCCCGGCCGCGACCGACATCGCTTTCGCGCTCGGCGTGCTCGGGCTGCTCGGCAGCCGCCTGCCGCCTTCGCTGCGCCTGTTCCTGCTGACCGTGGCGATCGTCGACGACCTCGGCGCCGTGGCGATCATCGCGCTGTTCTACACCGCGCAGATAGCGACCGGCTGGCTGATCGCGAGCCTCGTGCTGCTTGCCGGCATGGTCGTGCTCGGCCGGCTGCGCATCGGGCGGCCGCTGCCCTACGTGCTGCTCGCCATCGCGCTGTGGTACTGCATGCTCCATTCGGGCGTCCACGCCACCGTCGCCGGCGTGCTCGCCGCGCTGACGATCCCGCTGCGGCCCGATCACTCCGGCGACAGCCTGTTGCTGCGGCTCGAGCACGCGTTGGTGCCGTGGAACGGCTACCTGATCGTACCGCTGTTCGGCTTCGCCAACGCCGGGGTGAGCCTGGCCGGGCTCGGCCTCGCCGACCTGCTCGCACCGCTGCCGCTGGCGATCGCCGCGGGCCTGTTCCTCGGCAAGCAGGCCGGGATCTTCGGCGCGATCCTGCTGGCCGAGCGGATCGGCCTGGCGCGCCCGCCCGAAGGCGCGAGCCGGCTGCAGCTATGGGGCCTGGCGCTGCTCTGCGGTATCGGCTTCACGATGAGCCTGTTCATCGGTGCGCTGGCCTTCCCCGCGCATCCCGAACTGGTCGAGCAGGCCAAGCTCGGCGTTCTGGCCGGCTCGCTGCTCTCGGCGCTGGCCGGCTATCTCGTGCTGAGGCTGGCGCCGCCGCCGCGCGGCGACGCCTGAGCCTTCACCACTCGCCGATGTTGGGGGCGCTCGCCCAAGGCTCCTGCGGCGCCAGACGCTCGCCCTGCTGGAGCAGCTCGACCGAAATGCCGTCGGGCGAGCGGACGAAGGCCATATGGCCGTCGCGCGGTGGGCGGTTGATCGTCACGCCGGCATCGGCCAGCCTCTGGCAGGTCGCGTAGATATCGGCGACGCCATAGGCGAGATGGCCGAAATTGCGGCCGCCCTTGTACTCTTCCGCCTTGCCGTTCTCGTCAGGCCAGTTGTGCGTCAGTTCGACCTCGGCGACGCCCTCCTGCCCTTCGGCGGCGAGGAAGATCAGCGTGAACCGCCCCTTCTCGTTGTCGAAGCGGCGAACTTCCTGAACGCCGAACAGGCTGAAAAAGCGGATCGTCGCATCGGGGTCGGCGACCCTGATCATGGTGTGGAGGAACTTGGTCACGGCTTGCGTCTTTCACTTCGTCGCTCGGGGGGCGAGCGCATGGGCAGCGGCAATCTAGTCCCGCAGACCGATTTTTAAACCGCTCGCGTGAAATCAGAACGACAGCTTGAGCGTGCCCACCACGGTGTCGTTCGAATAGCCGTCGATCGAGCGCCCCTGGACGCCGACGTACTGGCCGCCAATCGACAGGAACGGCGTGATCGCATAGCTCGCGCCCAGCGCCCAATCGAGGCCGCCGGCGTAGTCGACCGTCTCGCCGGTGGCGTACTTCGGCGACAGCGCGCCATCGGTGTAGCCCAGCCGCGCCGAGAGCGAGACCGGCGTATTGGGAATGCCCGCGCCGAGATCGAGATGGACGTAGAGGTTGTCGTCGCGGCGCCCGCCGTTGAAATTCAGCGCCTGCTGCTTCCAGGCATATTTCACGCCGAGCTTGCCGCTGAGCGGGCCGAGCGTGGTCGAGACCGAGGCATAGGGTTCGAAGAATTCGGCCTTGCCGAAATTACCCGCAGGAAAGGCATCGTAGAGCAAGCCGACATCGGCGTTCCAGCCGCCGGTCAGCGGACCGGTCCAGCCGGCATAGAGGTCGAGCTGCATGTCGCTGTGCGCGGGGTCGGTCAGCGGGCCGATTGCGCCGAGATCGAGCGATGAGGCCGCCAACCCCGCATAGAAGCCGCTGGCGTGGCTTACCTCGATGCCGCCCTGCACGGCCGGATCGCCGCTCGAACGCGAGAGGCCGCGGAAGCGGTAGTCGCTGAGCAGCGCGGCGTGGCCATGAACCGTAATCTCGCTCGGTGGATCGGTCTCGTCGGCCCAGGCCGGCGCAGCGGCCAGGGCGCTGCCCGCCAGCAGGACAACGGCGATCAGACGGCGGAAGGACGAAAGCATAGGCAAATTCCCGATATAGCGCCTCTACGGGCTGCACAGCCGCGCCCGATCGCACAAGCCGTTTTCGGACGAGCCGCCACAGCGCCACGGCGGCGAGGATTTTCGGCAACAGGTCGCGCAGGCCTCGCTTGTCGCGCGTTCCGGGCGTAACAGAGCGGCATATGCTCAAGTCGATCCGCCAATTGTGGGCGCCCAAGACGGCGCAGATCGCCACGGTTCCGACGGGTGAGCGGATCTATGCGATCGGCGATGTGCACGGCCGGCTCGACCTGTTCGCGGCTCTGCAAACTGCGATCGAGGCCGACGACGCGGCGCGCGGGCCGGCCGATACCACGGTAGTCCTGCTTGGCGACCTGATCGACCGCGGCCCCGACAGCGCCGGGGTCGTATCCGCGGCGCGCGACTGGCAGGGCCGGCGCAAGGTCCGCATGCTATGGGGCAACCACGAGGAGAAGTTCCTCCAGAGCTTCGACGACGCTGCGATCCTGCGCAGCTTCCTGCTTTATGGCGGCGACGCGACGATCCTGTCCTACGGGGTCGATCGCGCCACTTTCGCGGCGGCCGATCTCGCCGGGATCCAGGCGCTGATGCGCGAAGCCGTGCCGGCCGAGGACCTGGCCTTCATCGCCGGCTTCGAGGATTTCGCGGTGATCGGCGACTATCTGTTCGTCCACGCCGGCGTGCGACCGGACACCCCGATCGCGGACCAGCGCGTCGAGGACTTGCGCTGGATCCGCGAAGAGTTCCTCGATCATGCCGGACATCACGGGCACATGGTGGTCCACGGTCACACCATCGTCCCCGAACCCGAACTGCGGCCGAACCGCATCGGCATCGACACCGGCGCCTACAAGTCGGGCCGGCTCACCGCGCTGTGCCTCGAAGGCGATCGTCGCTGGCTGATCGAGACTACCGACCGCGATGGCGCGATCACGGTGGCGACGCGGACGGTCTAGTCCTCTCCGCCCGCTCGACACCGCACCAAACAAACTCCGTCATCCCCGCGAAGGCGGGGATCCATCTCCGGGGCTATCGTCCTGCACCGCGGTTCGATTGGAGAGCTCACGTGATGGATCCCCGCCTTCGCGGGGATGACGGGGCTTAGATAGGAAGGGCGAGGTCCTGCTCCGCCCGAAACGCTCGACCAGGCCCGAAATATGCCGGGGGACCTGTAAGCCGGGTTCTGTGACGCCCGTAGTATCCCAGAAGGACATGCGGACGACGGCAGCCATTCCTCTTGGCGGCGCATTGCTACGCCGCTCTAGCGACCAACCCGGGCGATCAGGGGCCGAAACCGCCCCGCCTGTCCCGTATCCTTTCGGACGTAGACAAGCCCGTCGCCCCTATTCGGTCTTGCTCCGGGTGGGGTTTGCCATGCCGCAACCGTTACCGGCCGCGCGGTGCGCTCTTACCGCACCCTTTCACCCTTACCTGTAAACAGGCGGTCTGCTCTCTGTGGCACTTTCCCTAAGCTTGCGCCCGGCGGGCGTTACCCGCCACCCTCGTTTCGTGGAGCCCGGACTTTCCTCGGCATCCCGAAAGATGACGCGGCTGCCCGGTCCCCCGGCGGGGGCGCCCTAGCACGTCAGTCGTCGCGCTCCAACAGCAGCTCGAACAGGATTCCGCCGAGCTGTCCGTCGATCTCGCCCGCGATCTTGTTCGGGCGCCAGCGCCGCTCGAAAGCGCGCACCGCGGCGTGGCCGTCGGTCACGTCATAGCCGAACCGCTCGAGCGCCAGGTAGAAAGCGCCGGGATTGTCGTAGAGCAGGTTCATCTTGGCCTTGGGGATCGGCAGGGCCAACCGCAGCTTGCCCAGCCGCGGCCAGTCGAACAGCTCGCCCGGATCCATCTTGCGCGCGGGCGCGATGTCCGAATGGCCGACGACGTTGACCGGCGCGATCTGATGCCGCTCGACGATGTCGGCCAGTAGCGGCAGCAAGGCGTCCATCTGCGCCTCGGGAAACTCGCGGTAGCCCCATTCGTGGCCGGGATTGGCCAGCTCGATGCCCACGCTCGCCGAATTCACGTCGGTGATCCCGCGCCAGTAGGACTTGCCCGCGTGCCAGGCGCGCTTCTCCTCGGGCACGAGTTGGGTCACCTGGCCCGCCTCGTCGATGAAATAGTGCGCCGAAACCTTGGCCTCGGCATCGCAGAGCCGGTCGAGCGCTTCCTGTGCGGTGCGCATGCCCGTGTAATGGAGCACGACCATCGAGACGCGCAGCGCGCGCTCGTCCCAATTGGGCGAAGCCCGCTCGTGATGGATCAGCCAGCGGTTGACCACCGGACTATTCCTTACCCGACGGGCAGTACCGCGCCCAGGACCAGCGCCTCGTCGGACAGCGCCCATTGCAGCTGACCGCCGAGGCTGCTCGCCAGTTCGCGCAGCATGGCGGAAGGAGCGGTGCGGCTGGCCAGTTCGCGATCGGGCAGCGAACCGTCGAGCGCGCGGCCGATGTCCTGATCGAAGGCGATGCGGGCGCCGGTGGCGCGGACGACGATCTCGCTGGCCTCCTGGCCGTTCTCGTCGGCACGGAACTCGGCGCCGATGTCGAGCGTGCCGCCACGGACCAGCGAATCGATGGCGATCAGCGCGAGGTTGAGCATGGTCTTGACCGCGGGCTTGGGCAGCGACTCGTTCGCCAGGGCCCAGTTCACCTCGATCCGGCCGTTGTTGCCGACCAGCGCGTCGACCAAGGCGCGCGCCTCGGTGACCGAAACCATCTCGCCGAAACCACCAGCGGCACCGAAGGCCAGGCGGAAGAACTTGAGCTTGTCCGCGGAAATCCGCGCGCTCTGCTCGAGCAGCTCGAAGCAGCGCTGGCGCATCTCGGGGTCTTTTTCGTCGGACAGCAGCTCGAGGCCATTGGTGAGCGCCCCGACCGGGCTCAGCATGTCGTGGCAAAGGCGCGAGCAGAGCAGGCTGGCAAGGTCGAGAGGGCTGATCGTCATTTCGTCCTGATTCCGTTCGCAATTTCGACCGAAGTTGACACAGTTTACGCGGTCCTGGGAAACAATATCCCGGTGCGAACCGCGAAACCTTCCGGTCCCCCTTAACCGTCTACCACTTCATAGGAAAGCGGCTCGAAGCCCCCCGCCCCGTCGCGCCAGAAGGCCACCCTTCCGTCGGCGACGATCGCCCATGCCCGTTCGTCGCCGCTGGCGTGCTGGCAATCGGTTGCCGAGGGCACCGGATGGTCGCTGGGATGCGAATGAAAATAGCCGATCAGTTCGGGCCCGCCCGCGCGCGCGGCGCGGTGGGCAGCGAACAGCGCGGCCGGATCGATCTCGAAATGCCTGAGCCGATCAGCCGCCAGATTGGCCGTTGGCATGGCAGTTTCCACACACCCCTGACGCCCGAGCAGCAGCCCGCAACACTCCTCTGGAGCGGCTTTCGCTGCTTCTGCAATCAATGTTGCAATAACATCACTTGTGACCAGAAGGACCATCCCCATCTTGTACCCGTGGGTAGCGCGGAAAGCATCATCGAAGGCGTAATAGCCGAGGACGGGCTGCGGCTCGACAAGGCGCTGGCAGATGCCAGTGGTCTGTCGCGCGAGCGCGTCAAGGCGCTGCTCGGCGAAGGTCGCATCGCGCTGTCGGGCAAGCCGGTAAACCAGGCTTCGCTCAAGCCCGCGCAAGGCACGCCTTTCGCGATCCGCGTGCCCGAGGCCGTACCGGCCGAGGCGGCGGCGCAGGACATCCCGCTGGTCGTGGCCTACGAGGACGAGCACTTGATCGTGGTCGACAAGCCCGCCGGGCTCGTCGTCCATCCCGCTGCGGGCAATCTCGACGGGACGCTGGTCAACGCCCTGCTCCATCATTGTGCGGGGCAGCTTTCGGGCATCGGCGGCGTCGCGCGACCGGGTATCGTCCACCGTATCGACAAGGACACCTCCGGGCTTCTCGTCGCCGCCAAGAGCGATGCGGCGCACGAAGGCCTCGCCCGGCAGTTCGCCGACCATTCGATCGTCCGTGCCTATCGCGCGGTGGTCGGCGGCCGGCCGATCCCGCCCGCGGGCACGGTCCGCGGCGCGATCGCCCGCTCGACGACGAACCGCAAGAAGATGGCGCTGGTCGAGGACGGTCGCGGCAAGCACGCGGTCACGCACTATCGCACGCTGGAACCGCTCAGCAACGCGAGCCTGGTCGAATGCCGGCTCGAGACCGGGCGAACGCACCAGGTGCGCGTTCATATGGCGTCAATCGGCCATGCGCTATTGGGTGACCCTGTCTATGGACGCTCTTCTCCACGGCTCCGGCCGATTCTCTCCGCACTCGGTTTCCAGCGTCAGGCGCTTCACGCCGCGGAGCTTGGCTTTGTCCATCCGGTCACCGGAAAATCCGTGCATTTCATATCGGAATTGCCGGAAGACATGGTCACACTGATCGGAGAATTGCGGAACTGAAATAAAGCTATCGTGTTATAAATTACTCATACGTGGCGGCAACAGCAGATGCCTAGTAAGGGTCTGACAACGGCCCGCCGACATACAAGGAACAGGGTACTTCGATATGGAACGCAACCTTCCGGTGATCCCGACACTCGGCGGCGAGCAGAGCCTCAACCGCTACCTGTCGGAAATCAAGAAATTCCCGATTCTCGCACCCGAGCAGGAATACATGCTCGCCAAGCGTTTTTCGGAACATGGTGATCCCGACGCCGCGGCGCAACTGGTGACGAGCCACCTGCGCCTCGTGGCGAAGATCGCTATGGGCTACCGCGGCTACGGCCTGCCGGTGTCCGAGCTCATCTCCGAAGGCAACATCGGCTTGATGCAGGGCGTCAAGAAGTTCGAGCCCGAGCGCGGTTTCCGCCTGGCGACCTACGCCATGTGGTGGATCAAGGCTTCGATCCAGGAATTCATCCTGCGGTCGTGGAGCCTCGTGAAGATGGGCACCACCGCGGCGCAGAAGAAGCTGTTCTTCAACCTTCGCCGGATGAAGAAGAACCTCGACGCTTACGAGGATGCCGATCTGCATCCCGACGACGTTCGTACGATCGCGACCAAGCTCGGCGTGTCCGAGCAGGAAGTGGTCAACATGAACCGGCGCATGATGATGGGTGGCGACTCGTCGCTCAACGTCTCGTTCCGCGAGGACGGCGAAGGCCAGTGGCAGGACATGCTGCAGGACAACGGCCCGCTGCAGGACGAGATCGTCGCCGAAGACCAGGAATCGCGGCTGCGCCACGACATGCTGGTCGAAGCGATGGACAGCCTCAACGACCGCGAGAAGCAGATTCTGACCGAACGCCGCCTGATCGATGACCCGAAGACGCTCGAAGAGCTGAGCCAAGTCTATCACGTCAGCCGCGAGCGCGTCCGCCAGATCGAGGTTCGCGCTTTCGAGAAGCTGCAGAAGGCGATGCAGCGCATCGCCGGCGAGAAGCGGCTGATCCCGGCGCTCTGACACTCACACCAAACCAACGAAACCCCCGCCCTCACCGGCGGGGGTTTTTGTTTGCGCGCCCTGCCCGCCCCGCGCATGACCGCGCGATGCGCACGCGCCTGTCGATCTGCCGAAGGAAACAGCGGTTCCCGACCGAGGATGCGGCGCAAACCGCGGCGCGCGCGGCCACGATCGAGCTCCGCCACTATCGCTGCGATCGCTGCGACCAGTTCCACCTGACCAGCCAAACCAAGGGCAAGCGAGTGCCGCGGCCGGTGGGTCAGCCATCTTCAGATCCTCCCCTGCAAGGGGAGGTGGCATCCCGCAGGGATGACGGAGGGGTGTAACCGTCTCGGAGAGGGGGACACCCCTCCACCACCCGCTACGCGCGCGGTCCCCCTCCCCTTGCAGGGGAGGATCCAGGCCCCTTCACGCCGCCTTCCGCCCGCCCACCATGTGCCGCTCATCGGCGCGCAAGGTCAGCACCGAGACGCCCGAGGCTGTCACCGCGACGGTATGTTCGAACTGCGCCGATAAGGAGCCGTCCTCGGTCCGCACGGTCCAACCGTCGTCCTCGGTCCAGACCCCGCGCCGGCCGCGATTGACCATCGGCTCGATCGTGAAGACCATGCCCTCGCGCAGGACCATTCCCGTGCCCGGCTTGCCGAAATGCAGGATCTGCGGGTCCTCGTGCATCTCTCGGCCGATGCCGTGGCCGCAATATTCGCGCACGATGGTATAGCCATGGCGCTTGGCATGGCGTTCGATGGCGAAGCCGATGTCGCCCAGCCGCGCCCCCGGACGGACCGCGCGGATGCCCATCCACAGCGCTTCGTACGTCGTCTGGACCAGCCGCCGGGCAGCCGGATCGACCTGCCCGACCATGTAGGTCTTGCTCGAATCCGCGATGAAGCCATTCTTCTCGAGCGTGATGTCGAGGTTGACGATGTCGCCGTCGCGCAGAATCTCGGTGGCCGAAGGGACGCCGTGGCAGACGACGTCGTTGATCGAGCAGTTGAGCACGAAGCCATAGCCGTACTGGCCCTTGCTCGCGGGCCGGGCCTGGAGATCGTCGACGATGAAGCGCTCGACCAGGCTGTCGATCTCGAGCGTCGAGCGCCCTGCCAGCTTGGTCCGGTCGAGCATCTCGAAAACGGAGGCCAGCAGCCGGCCGGATTCGGCCATCAGCGCCAGCTCTTCGGGCTGCTTGGTCATGCCGCGCTCAGCACCAGCGGTGGTGGCGAAACGCCCGCCGAACTCAGCTCGCGCTCGACGATCTCGTTGAAGCTCAAGGTCGGGTTCAGTTCGCAGAGCATGCCGATCTTGATCCAGTAGGCCGCCTGGGCGTTGATCGAGCGGCACGAGACCTTGCTCGCGCGGCGTAGCTGATCGTGCAGGTCTTCGTCGATGTTCACGATGCCCAAGGGGGCCTCCATATACGATTCGTATATCGATCGTATATGGACCGTATATCCCGATGCCAAGCGGTCAGACGTCGAGCAGCGCCTTGATCATCGCCTTGCGCATCTGGTTGGCCTGAACCAGCATCGCCATGCCCGCCTGCAAGGTGATCTGCGCCTTGGCCAGCGACACGGATTCGGCGGCGTAGTCGACGTCCATGATCCGGCTTTGCGCGTCGCTGAGATTGACGATGTTGGTATTGAGCAGATTGATCGTCGATTCCAAACGGCTCTGCGTGGCGCCAAGGCCGGCGCGGACCGTGTTGGTGTTCTTGACGAAGTCGTCGACCGTGCCGAGCGCCGCGTTCGCCCCGGCCTTGGTCGCCACGCTCAGCGCGGCGAGCGTGGTCAGGTCGAGATTGCCGGTGGTGGCGGACACGGTGTCGCCGGCCTGGGCGCCGATCTGGAGCAGGGTGACGGTGCCGTAGCCCGGGGTTCCCGGCGTGCCCGGCCCGCTGCCCGCGGCGGCGGTGTCGAACAGCGGCACGCCGTTGAACTGGCCCTGCCCCAAGGTGTCGAAGATCTGCGCCTTCAGTTCCTGGACCTCGGCGTCCATCATCTTGCGATCGTTGTCGGTATAGGTGCCCGAGGCCGATTGCAGCGCCAGCTCGCGGATGCGCTGCGCCATGTTGGTGACTTCGTTGATCATGCCCTCGGCGGTCTGCGCGCGGCTGATGCCGTCCTGCGCGTTGCGCACGGCCTGGCGCATGCCGACGATGTCCGACTCCATCCGCGTGGCGATCGCCAGCCCGGCCGGATCGTCCTTGGCCGAATTTATCCGCTTGCCCGTCGAGAGCCGCAGCATCGAGGTCTGCACCGCCGATTCCGAACGCCGGATCGCGTTCTGGATCGCATAGGTGTTGATGCCGATCATGCCGGCACGGCCTGCGGGTGCGAGGTGGGACGACGCTCCATGTCATCGCAAGAACGGCGAGCGCAGCAGAGCTTACATCGCCATTCGCAACCAAATCAAAACGGATATGGCACCAGTATATCCATCTTAACCATAAGCATCGTCCAATTGTTCAGACGCCGCTATTCTCGCGAGAATTCACCCCAGCGCCGGACCGGGTGCGAGCGGAAAGCGGTGGAGCCCGAAACTGGTGAACTTGCGCCGCGCGAAAACCCAACCCTGCGCGGTCTTGACCAGCTCGTCAGCATAGAACCCCAGCACTTCGAGCGCCTCATCGCGGCCCTTGAACTTGCCGCATTCGCGGATCGTCGTACGCGCCGTGGCCCGATCGCCGGCGATCTCGATCACCGAGGCCGAAGCGGTCTGGGTGAAATAGTCCATCTGCGTCAGGAACACCGCCATCGCCGGCTGGATCGCCGCGTGCCCCTGGATCTCGTTGCCCTGGACCTCCCAGATCCCGTCGGCGGCGAAGGTCGCCATGACCTGCGGCCAGTCCTGCCGGTTGCAGCCGTCGGTATAGCGGTTGATCACCTGCTGGATCGCGATTTCGTCGCTCATCTGAACCCTCTCCCTCTCGTTCAGCGGAACTGCCAGGCTAGGCCGATCGCCAGGCTGTGATCGGGCGCACCGTCGGACAGACCGGCGTCGGCCTCGAAATCGATCTGGAACCGCTCGACCGGCTGCCAGGCCAGCGACAGCGCCAGCCGCGCGTCGGTGCTGTGTCCCGAGGGATCCTCGTCGCGCAGCGCACCAAGCTCGCCGGTCAGGCTCAGGTCCTCGGCCAGGTCGTGCGTCACGCCGATCACTCCGCCCCAGGCGAGGTGATGCCCGCCGCGGTTCTCGTTCGCCGCGAGGTCGATCTCGGGCGTGAAGTCCAGCTCGAAACCGCTGGGCAGGTCGAAACCGAAGGGCAGCAGCAGGCCGCCGCTCCATTCGCCGCTGCCGATCGGCTGCTTGGCCAGCGGCACGGTGACATAGGCCTGGAGCGCGATATTCCCGTTGGGTCCCGCCAGCCCCTGACGCACGGCGATCATGCCGTCACCCAGCCCCGACACGCGATCGACCGCACCGGTCGTGCGGTCGCGGCTGCGCTGGATGACGTGCCCGGTCAGGCCGAACTGAAGCTCGGTGGTTTCGGTCACGCCCAGCCGCAGCAAGGTATCGCCCAGCGTTATTTCATCGTCGATGCTCGTCGCGTCACGCGAACGATCCCAGGCGGCCGCGCCGATCTCGACCATCGCCTTGCCCGGCGCCAGGGTGCAGGCCGGCGTTCCCAGCCCCGGCCGGTCGGCGCAGAACTCGCGCGCCTCTTCGGCCAAGGCGGGGGTCGCCAGGCTCAGAGCGAAGATCGCCAGACAGGATCGGAACATGGTCAGGCCTCCGTGAGCGACTGGTACATCACCAGCGCATCGACGAAACCCTTTTCGCGATGCGCGAAGGCGCCAGGCAGGCGGCCAACGATCGCAAAGCCCAGACGTTCCCACAGCGCCACCGCGCGCGTATTGGTACTGACCACGAAGTTGAACTGCATCGCGCGAAAGCCGCGCACCCGCGCCTGGTCGAGCGAGTGGCGGCACATCGCGCTGGCCACGCCGCGCCCGGTCGCCTTGGCACCGGTCATGTAACCGCAATTGCCGACATGCGCGCCGCCGCCCGCCTGGTTGGCGCGCAGGTAGTAGGTGCCGACGATCTCGCCATTCTCGTCCTCGGCGACGAAGGTGGTCCTGTCCGGCGCCAGCCAATAGGCGAGCGCCTCGTCCTCGCCCATGCCGGCGTCGAGCGCATAGGTCGTGCCGTCGCGGATGACGGGCAGGATGATCGACAGGATCGCCGCGGCGTCCGATGGTATGGCTTCGCGAATGTTCATGGCCTGCCCTTCGACCGCCGCCGCCCGCCGGGCAAGCCCGCGATACTGCTATATGCGCGCCAGCCGCACCGCGCTCGCCGCCATCCGCGCCGCGGCCTCTTCCTCGGCCTGGACGACCTCGTCGGCGCCCCAGCGGCGAAGGTCCTCGGCCTGCTCGCGCGAGTGCGCCCGCGCGACGATGTGCAGCGACGGGCACATCTCTCGCGCATGCCGAACCACGACCCCGGCCTCGACACCCTCGGGAATGGCGACGAGCAGGATCGCCGCGCTCTCGAGGCCGCCCTGTTCGAGCACGCCGACCGCCGTCGCGTCGCCGGCAACGACGGTGAGACCGGCCTCGCGCGCTTCGGCCGCCATGTCGCTCTGATCCTCGATCACAGTGAGGACATGGGCGTCACTAGCCAGCCGCCGCGCGATCGATCGGCCGACGCGGCCGTAACCGACGAGCACGGCATGCGCGGGTTCGTTTGCCGAGGCGCCTTCGGCCTCGGCCGCCGGCGCCTCGGACCGCCGCCGGGGCACGATCAGCTTGAACAGGATCGGGTTGATCAGGATCGACAGGATCGCGCCCGCGAGGATCAGGTCCTGCGCATCGGCCGGTAGCGCGCCGAGCGTCACCCCCAGGCCCGCAAGGATGAACGAGAACTCGCCGATCTGCGCGAGGCTGGCCGAGATGGTCAGCGCGGTCGACGAAGGATGGCCGAATGCGCGGACGATCGCATAGGCCGCGAGCGACTTGCCGAGGACGATGATCGCCACGGTTGCCAGCAGCGGCCCCGGCTGCTCGACCACGACGGCGGGATCGAACAGCATGCCCACCGAGACGAAGAACAGCACGGCGAAGGCGTCGCGCAGCGGCAAGGTCTCTTCGGCGGCGCGGCGGCTGAGCTGGGTATCGCCGAGGATCATACCGGCGAAGAAGGCGCCGAGCGCCAGCGACACGTCGAAGGCCAGGGTTGCGCCGAAAGCCACGCCGAGCGCGATCGCGAGCACGGCCAGGCGGAACAGCTCGCGCGAGCCCGAATGCGCGACCCAGTGCAGTGCCAGCGGGATCACCTTGCGCGCGACGATCAGCATGAAGGCCATGAAGCCCGCGAGCTTGAGCGCGACCTCGCCGAGCGAACGCAGGATGTCGGCCGTGCCCGCGCCGTTCTGCCCAAGCTGGAGCGCGACGATCGGCGGCAGCAGCACCAGCGCCAGGACCATCGCCAGGTCCTCGACAATCAGCCAGCCGACGGCGATGCGGCCACGTTCGGTCTGGACCAGATCGCGCGATTGCAGCGCGCGCAGCAGCACGACCGTGCTCGCCACCGACAGCGCCAGGCCGAAGATCGCGCTCGCGAGCAGGCTCCAGCCGAGCCACAGGCCGAGCCCGGTGCCCAGCGCCACCGCGACGCCGATCTGCGCGACGGCACCGGGCACGGCGATCCGGCGCACGGAGAGCAAGTCCTTGAGCGTGAAATGCAGACCCACGCCGAACATCAGCAGGATCACGCCGATCTCGGCGAGTTCGGCCGCCAGCTTGCCGTCGGCGACGAAGCCGGGGGTCGAGGGCCCGACGACGACGCCGGCGAGCAGATAGCCGACGATCGGCGGCATGCGCAGGCGATGCGCGAGCGCGCCGAGCAGGAAGGCGATCACGAGACCGGCAACGATCGTTCCGATGAGCGGCATGTGGTGCGGCATGGGCGCTCCTGCCTCAGGAACCGGCGGTCAGCGAGACGAGGCTGACCGCGGCCAGCACCGCCGCGATCACGCCGAACAGGCGATCGACCGATCGCAGCCGGTCGATCCGGTGATCGCGGCAGAGCTGGCGATATTGCGGCCGGATGCGCGGATTGGTCGCGATCCGCGCGACGTCGCCGGCGCTGGCCTCAAGGCGGAAGTAGTCGAACAGCCGGTGAAGCTGCTCCTGGCCGATGTCGGGATAGAGGGCGATGATGCGCTCGATGGCGCGGCGGCGGAGCTTGCGCTCCGATGTGTTGGTCTTGCTGGTGGTCATGGTCCTGCTCACTCGATGGGAGATGAGGCCGCGCGCAGGCGGCCGGCTTCCATCAGGCGGCAGGCGGGGCCCTCGGCGAGAGCGGACTGAAGCTGGTGCGGCCCGCGAGCGGCGGCCCCGTCTGGCCGAGCCCGGGGACGGCCGGCGCAGTGGCGGAAACGAAAGCCTCGCGCGGCACCGTCACCATGGCCGGCATTTCGGCGAGCACCGGTTCGGGTGCCTCGGCCTGCTGCTTGATCACCTGACCGCGCTGGCCAGAGCGCAACGAAACCTCGACCGTCTCGGCGCTGAAGGCCGATCCCGATATGCGCTGCAGCGGCTGGCCCAGCGGCGTCAGGGCATGGACCGAGATCATCAGCAACAGCAGCGGCGCGACGAAACGCCGGAGAAGCTGAAGCGGAACGGTCGATGCTGCCATTGCCGACAACATAGGCAGCCTGGCCGCGAATGTCATCGCCGCCGGCGGTACCGCAGACGGAAAACAGCCGATTGCATCCCCCGGCCCTTCCCCGCTAACCACATGCCATATGGTCTCGATCTTCAAGCGCTCCACGTCCCGGTCCGAACGCGGTTTCGCCTATCGCCTGGGCTGGTGGATCGGCCGGGCGATCGTCTGGTTCCTGGCCATCAGCGTCGGCCTGACGATCGTCTATCGCTTCGTCCCGCCGCCGGTGACGCTGACCATGCTGCTCGATCCCAACGGCTTCGAGAAGGACTGGGAGCCGCTGAGCCGGATCGACCGCGACATGGTTGCCGCCGTCATCGCCGGCGAGGACGGCAAGTTCTGCACGCACAACGGCTTCGACCGCGCCGCGATCGAGCAGGCGATGGAGCGCAACGCCAAGGGCGGGCGCATCCGCGGCGGCTCGACGATCAGCCAGCAGACCGCGAAGAACGTGTTCCTCTGGCAGGGCACCGGCTGGACGCGCTACCTGCGCAAGGGCTTCGAGACCTGGTTCACCTTCCTGATCGAGACGATCTGGGGCAAGCGGCGGATCATGGAGGTCTATCTCAACGTCGCCGAGACCGGGATCGGTACCTATGGCGTCGAGGCCGGTGCGCAGCGCTATTACCGCCATTCGGCCGCCAAGCTCTCACCGGTCGAGGCCGCACGCATCGCCGCCGCGCTCCCCAGCCCCAAGCGCCGCGCCGTAACCAACGCCACGGGCTTCACCCGCCGCCACGGCAATACGATCGCCCGGCGCAGCGGCGTGGTGCGCAATTCGGCGTTCGACAGCTGCGTCTACGATTGAGCCGGCGCGAAAGTCTTCGACAAGCTCAGCCTGAGCGGGTCCTGGGAATTGCGAAGTACCCAAACGCCCGCTCATCCTGAGCCTGTCGAAGGATGCTGGCGCGGCGCCTAGCCGCCCAGGTCCACCGCCTTCAAGGTGAACGAACCGTCGGTCTCGCCGATGCCGAAACTCTTCACGCGCACCAGCACCTGGCCGTTGCCGCGCGCGGTGAAGTTGAGCTTTTCGGTGCCGGTGGTGCCGCTGTCCTGCGACTTGATCTCGGTGAAGCCGGCATCGGCACCGCTGCCGCCGTCCTCGGGCTCGACGGGGTTGGGCACGCCGATGGCAACAACGCCGTCGTATTCGGCGGTCAGTTCGAGCCGATAGCTCTTCCCGGCTGCGACCGACAGTGCATAGACCGCAACGGCATCACCATCGGCGAGCTTGCCCGAAACCGGCGCGCCTGCGCGCAGGGCGATCGGCGGCGGCGGCGGCTTGGGGGCACTGGTCGGCTCTAGCGAGAGCTCGAACTCGCCCGGTTCGTCGGACAGCGAATCGACCTGGACGTAATAGGTGCCGGTGGTCGGCAGCCTGCGGCGGATCACCGGGTTCAGCCCGTCGCTGTCGTCGTTCTCGGCGACCACGGCATAGTTGCCCTCGCGGTCGGGCGCGGCAAGCCGCAGCAGTGTGTCCTTCTCCGAGGTCGACTTGAGCTCGACCCACTGACCGGCCGTGCCGTCGAACGAGAAGACCATCGGCGTCCCCGACGAGGTGATGCCCTTCTGCGCACGGCCGAGCGAGGCCGAGACCACCGGCTGCGCGATCGTGCCACCATCGCGGCGGCGCACGAGGATCTCGCGCGCATCGCTGCTCGCCGTGACCGAGACCAGATAGGTGCCGGCGGCCGAAGCGTAGAAACGCAGGCGCTGGCCGTCCTCGGTCTCGCTCAGGCTGCCGCCCTTGGCGAAGACCTCGCCCGGCTGCGGCGCGAGCACGTTGCCCTTGGCATCGCAGAGGCGGATCGTCTGGACCACGGGCGTCGCTGTCCCGTCGCCATGATCATGCTCGTCTTCGTCGTCGCTCGCCGTGGACTTGGTCTTGAGCGACGCGATATCGACGATCACGCCCTCGCGCACGCCGAGCTCGAGCGTGAAATTGCGCGCTGGCCCCGGCTCGACCCGGGCGACCGTCCCCACGGTCAGCGGCTTCGCGCCGGTCGTGCCGCAAGGGGCGGCCTGCGCCTGCGCCAGCGGTGCGAGAGCGGCGGCGGCGAGGAACAGCGCGCCGCGCGTGAGGCGGATGGAATTCATGGCAGGAAGCTCTCCCGAAACAGGATGGTGGGTGCGGCCCGTTTTGGCGGAAGATAAAGCACAAGCGCCGTGACGCGCCTATGGGAAAAAGGTCCAAAAAAAGAGGGAGAGGACTTGCGTCCCCTCCCCCGTTTTTTCTTGGTTTGCGCGCAGCTTAGAAGCTGATGCGGGCACCCACGCGGATCGTGTAGAGCGACTGACGCGCATAGATCGTGTCGGTCGGCGCCGTGAACTGACCGTTGGAGGTCTGGTTCGCGGTATAGCGATACTGGGCGCAGGGCGCGCTCGAGGTGCTCGCCACCGCAGCACCCGGCGCCGTACCGGTCGCGACCGGCGTGGTCAGGCACTGCACCTGCACCGGCGAGATCGTGTAGGCGAACGGATATTCGCGGATCTGGCCCCAGTTCTTGTTGAGCAGGTTCGTGAAGTTCTCGATGTCGGCGAACAGCGTGAACCGCGCCTTGCCGATGCCCGTGGGCAGTTCCTGCGCGAAGTGGAGGTCGACCTTCGTCACCCAGTTCGACCGGAAGGCGTTACGCGGCGCGATCGTGCCGCGATACTTGCCCAGGCCGCTGGCGTCGATGAACTGGTCGAACAGCGTCGCGTCGGTGGCGTTGGCGAACGAGACCTTCGGATCGTTGATGCCGGTCGGTACGTAGAGCAGGTAGCGGGTACCCGAGCCGATCGTACCGAACACCGTCGAACGCGTGCCGAGATCGCGGAACGTGTAGCTGTAGGTGTGGCCGCTGCGGCTTTCGCCGAAGATGCCCAGCGTCGTCTTGTAGTCACCGAAGAACGCGTGATTGAAGTTCACGTCGAACTTGAAGGCATTGCGCACTTCGTCGTTCGAGATGCCGTAGGCCGGACCGTTCGGATCGAGCGACACACCCGCCGCGTAGTTCGAGCCCGCGGTCGACGAAGTCGCCGGGTTGGCGTCCTTGATGTCCTGATAGGTGTAGCTCACCCCGGCATCGAGACCGAACTCCCAGTTCTTGCGAGCGCGCAGGATGCCGACGATGCTGCGGCCCTTGCTCGAATTGGTCAGGATGATGTCCGAGTTGGTGTCGGTGAACGCCGTGATCGCGTTGTAGCGCGGGCGACCGTCAGGCGTGGTCAGGCCGTTGGCCACGACGCGCGCATCGGTGAAGTACACCTGCTGACGGACCTTCGAGTAGAGGATGTCGGCACCGAAGCTCCAACCACGGCCGAGGAAGCCGAGCTGTTCGGGCTCCCAGTCCGCCGACATCGTCAGACGCCACTGCGAGGGCAGCTTGAAGTCCTTCGCGAGCGCATTGGTCGGCGAATTGGCGCTGACCGAAGCGTTGGTCAGCAGGCCATTCGCTGCCGTCGGGATCGTCGTGCCGTTGACGTTGGTCAGGATCGCCGCACCGGTGGTGGCGTTCGCGCCGCTGCCCGAATAGGTTCCGTTGTTGGCCTGCTGCACGTCGATCGCGTTGGTCAGGACACCGGTGTTCGAGAAGCTGTTCGAGACGTAGACGTCAGGCGTACCGCCGGCGAATACGCCTGCGCCGCCGCGGATCGTGACTTCGCTCAGCGGCTTCCAGGTGAAGCCGAAGCGCGGCTGGAACACGCTCATGCCGTTGATGAACTCGTTGTTCGCGAAGCCGTAGCGGGTCAGGAACGTCTGGTTCAGCGCGGCGTGGCTGGAGCCACCGTAGAAGTCCAGTCGGGCGCCGGCGTTGACCGTCAGCAGGTCGCTGACACGCCAGTTGTCCTGGATACCAACGGTGTAGCCCTGATAGCGGAACGAAGCCGCGGCGTCGTTGGGGTCCAGCGTCGGGATCGCGTTGCCGTAACGGAAACGCTGGGCAGTGCCGGCCTGGAAGTCCGCGATCGAGTCGAAGTAGTAGTCGCCCGCCGAACGCTGCAGGAAGGCGTTGAAGGTCTTCACGTCCTGGAATTCGAAGAAGGCCTTCAGGTCGTGGTCGCCTGCCTTGAGGCGGCCCTGCAGCAGGCCGCCGTACGACTTGACGCGCAGCGCGTTGGTCTGGCGCGAGACGTCGGGACCGAAGCTGATATTGGCGAAGTTAGCGGCGCAGTTGATGCTCGCGGTCGCCGCGGCACCAGCGGTGGTGCGGTCCGAGGTCGGCGCGGTGCAGACCTGGAACTGGGCGAAACCACGGCCCAGGGTCGGATCCTGGATACGCGTGTAATCCTTGTAGAACCCGCGGACTTCGGTCGAGAAGTTATCCGACCAGTCCGAGTTCAGCTGGACGACGCCGGTGTGCAGCTTGTTGCCCTGGATGTACGAGTTCGAAGCCAGACCCAGGCCGTAGGTCGGCGTGGCGAAATTGTTCTGGCCGAGGATGATCGAGTCCTTGGCATAGGTGTAGGTCACCGCCGCGCGCTGGGTGTCGGAGATGTTCCAGTCCAGCTTGGCGACGAGACGATCGTCCTTGTCGCCGTTGGTGTTGATCACGCCGCCGGTGTCATAGCCGTAGCGCGACTTGGCAATCGCGCTGATCTGATCGACCAGAGCCTGGGTCACCGTGGGGATCGCGGTACCGGCGTTGTTGTCGATCGGACCTTCTGGGATCGGCTGGCTGGCGCGCAGACGCTCGCCGGCGATCATGAAGAACAGCTTGTCCTTGATGATCGGACCCGAAATCTGGGCACCGAAGTTCTTGTAGGTATAGTCGGGCAGCGTGACCTTGCCGGTGGGGACGCCCGGACCAGCCTTGGTGCTCTTGCCGTTAAGCTCGTCGGCCGAATAGGCGAAGAAGCCGGTGCCCTGGAAATCGTTGGTACCCGAACGCAGAACGATGTTGATCGAACCGCCCTGGAAGTTGCCTTCGCGCACATCGTACGGCGCGACCTTGGCCTGGAACTGGCCGATCGCGTCGAACGGCACCGGCGAACGGCGGCTCGGAAGGCCGTCGGTGTTGAGACCGAAGCTGTCGGTGATCGCCACGCCGTCGACCGAGAAGCGGTTGTAGCGCGGGTTCTGACCGGCGAACGAGATCGCGCGGCCACCTGTGGGGGTATCGTCGAGGCGGGCGAAGGGATCGCGGCGCGAAAGGTCGCGGATGTCGCGGTTGATCGAGGCGACGCTCTGGATCTGCTCTGCGGTCAGCACGGTCGTCGGACCCTGCGAGATCGACTTCGCACCCTGGATGCGCGAGGCGGTGACGACGATCATGTCGTTCGAACCGGCGCCTTCAGCCGTCAGTTCGATCGGCAGCTCGAAGGCCTGCGCGACGACGGTGACGACGTCGGTCACCTGCGAGGCCACGTAGCCCGGTGCCTTCACCGAAACGGTGTAGCGATCACCTGCACGCAGACCCGAAACGTCGAAGCCGCCCGAAGCGGTCGAGGTGGCGGCCGAACGCGCGCCCGTGGCAGTGTTGACGATCTCGACCGTCGCACCGCTGACCGGCGAACCTTCGCTCATCACGGTACCGCGAATCGACGACGTCGTTTCCTGCGCCGCAACCGGCGTCGCGAGCGCTACGGCAAGCGTCAGGCTGGCCGCAGTCGCGGCAAGGAAATGTCTGAAATGCATAGCGAAATTGTCCCCTGTCGTGGTGCCGTCCCTCGCCCGGGTTCGGCAACAAATTTGGACCTAGAGCACCCCTCCCGGCGCGTTTCCCGCACGCATTAAGATTGCGTTCACAGGTCTGTAGCCGCCCTAGACACGCGATATGTGACAATTTGCTGACAAGCTAGAAGGTAAGACCGCCTGTTCCGCAGCGCAGCGTCGCAGTCGCGAAGATTCTTTCGCACTGCGGCAAAAGCGCCACAGTCGGCGCAGGCTCGCCGCTCCGATTGCCGGTGCCGGATGCATGTGCGAGAACACCGCCATGAGTGCGGCCCACCACCATCACGACCACGCTGGCCATGGCCATCATCACGGGCATGGGCATCACGGGCACGGGCACCACGGCCACGCGCACGGCACGCCTGGCGGCGCGAGCTTCGCCATCGCGGTCGGGTTAAATCTCGTCTTCGTCGTCGCCGAAGTGGCCGCGGGCCTGGTCAGCGGATCGATGGCGCTGATCGCCGATGCCGGGCACAACCTGTCCGACGTGCTCTCGCTGCTGCTCGCCTGGGGCGCGAGCGTGCTCTCGGCGCGGCCGCCGTCCGAGCGGTTCACCTATGGCCTCAAGAGCTCTTCGATCCTCGCCGCGATCGCCAATGCCGCGCTGCTGTGGGTCGCGCTCGGCGCGATCCTGGTGGAGACCTTGCGGCGCTTCAGCGATCCCGCGCCGATCGAAGGCACGACGATGATCGTCGTCGCCGCGATCGGCATCGCCATCAACGGCGCCTCGGCGCTGCTCTTCGCCGCGGGCAGCAAGACCGATCTGAACCTGCGCGCGGCCTTCCTCCACCTGCTGGCCGACGCCGCCGTCTCGGCCGGGGTGGTCGTCGCCGGGATCGGCATCATGCTGACCGGCGCGGGCTGGATCGATCCGGTGACCTCGCTGGTCATCACCCTGGTGATCGCCTGGGGATCCTGGGGCCTGCTGCGCGAGGCCGTGCGGATGGGCCTGCTCGCCGTGCCCGAAGGCATCGATCAGGCCAAGGTCCGCCAGTTCCTCGAAAGCCAGCCTGGCGTCGCCGCGGTGCACGACCTGCACATCTGGCCGATGAGCACGACCGAGAACGCGATCACCGCGCACCTCGTCATGCCCGGCGGCTTCCCCGGCGACCGCTTTCTCCACGACCTCGCGCACCGGCTCGAGCACGACTTCGGCATCGGCCACCCGACCTTTCAGGTCGAAACGCTGTCCGACACCGGCTGCGCGCTCGAGAGCGAGACGGTGGTCTAGCCCCCGGTCAGCCGGCCACGAATTCGTGCCGCGCGCCGAGGAAGTCCTCGGGCTCGATCGCGAAACCGGGCGAGACGCAGCCCTCGCCCGTCTGGCGCAGCTTGAGCTTGTCGAAATGCGCGCGGGCACGGGCCGCATCCTCGATCTGCCAGACGAGCGCATAGATGCCGTTCTGCGCCTTGCCGAGGAAGGCGCCGAGCGGCCCCGCCGCCGTATCGTCGGGCTGGATGAAGGCGACCCTGGTGTCACCGATCTGGAGCAGCACGCGTCGCGCCGGCTGCGGCAGTTCGGTGCGTTCGTCCGAAAGAACCTCGCCGTCGACCGCTTCGGTGAAGAAGCGCACGGCCTTGTCGATCTCGGCGGTGACGCAGGCGATGTGATCGAGCCGCAGCACGCCGCTGGCATGACCCGTGCCGACCTGCGCGCCCCAGCCGCCGACACGATCGTAGGGATCGTTGGGCATGGCGGTCTCGCAGACCTCGAGCAGCACGCCGCCGGTCGACTCGGGCTTCACGAAGAAGAACACGCCATAGTCGCTGGCGACGGTCGCGCCGGCGTCGCGGAAGGCCTGGCTCGCGGCCTTGCCGTCCTCGACCTTGAGCTCGAACGAGTGGAACGCCTGGCCGATCTTGCTGGCCATGCGCGCATAGGGCTTGGTCATGTCCGCGGGGTTACGCGGCGCCATCGGCTCGACCATGTGGTTGGCGACGTAGAGCAGCGCGCAATCGCGGTCCTCGGCCGGGAAGTAGTTCTCGGCGAAGACCAGCCCGCCCAGCGCGTCCTGATAGAGCAGCCGGCAAGCATAGATATCGGTGGTCGCGTGGATCGTGTGGATGATCCGCGGTACGCGGATACGGCTCTCGGACATGCGTATTCTCCCTGAATTGACCTGTTCCTCCCCGTTGCGCAGCAATGGGGAGGGGGACCATGCGCAGCATGGTGGAGGGGGAAATGGCACTGCGCAAGAACCTGCACGACTATGCGACAGCACGCCGTTTGCGCCGTGCGCTGTCCCTGCCCGAGGGTCTGCTCTGGCGCGAACTCAAGGGTCGATCGCAGGGCGTAAAGCTGCGCAAGCAACATCCAGTCGGGCCTTATGATCGATTTCTACTGCGCGCAGGCCAAGACCGGCTTCGAGATCGACGGCATCGCCCACGACATGGGAGACCGCCCCGAGCGAGATGAACGCCGGACGGAATGGATTGCGAAGCAAGGGATCGAACTCATTCGGATTCCGGCGAAAGACGTGTTGGCCGACCCTGAAGAAGTCGCCTCAGCCATCGTTGCGCTTTGCCTCGATCGATCGCGATAAACCCCTCCACCACCGCTGCGCGGGCGGTCCCCCTCCCCATTCCGCTTCGCGAAACGGGGAGGAACCAATGCAAAGCAAATAGCGCACAAACAAAATGCCGCCCGCCCGAAGGCAGACGGCATCCTGAAATCGGTCGAAGAAAGCGGCAGTTTAGGCCGCTTCTTCCTTGCCCTTGAGCACGCGGATCGGTTCCTTGCTGCCCGCGACGACGTCCTTGTCGACCACGACTTCGGCAATGTCCTGTTCGGTCGGCAGGTCGAACATCGTGTCGAGCAGCAGCCCTTCCACGATCGAGCGCAGGCCGCGCGCGCCGGTCTTGCGTTCGATCGCCTTGTTGGCGATCGCCTCGAGCGCGTCGTCGGTGAAGGTCAGGGTCACGTCCTCGAGCTCGAACAGCTTCTGGTACTGCTTGACCAGCGCGTTCTTCGGCTCGCGCAGGATCTTGACCAGGGCCTCGATGTCGAGGTCCTGCAGGGTCGCGATCACCGGCAGACGGCCGACGAATTCGGGGATCAGGCCGAACTTCAGCAGATCCTCGGGCTCGGCCTTCTGGAGCAGCTCGCCGACGCGGCGCTTGTCCGGATCGGCGACGTGCGCGCCGAAACCGATCGAGCGCTTCTGCAGGCGGTCGGCGATGATCTTCTCGAGGCCGGCGAAGGCGCCGCCGCAGATGAACAGGATGTTGGTCGTGTCCACCTGCAGGAATTCCTGCTGCGGGTGCTTGCGGCCGCCTTGCGGCGGAACCGAAGCCGTGGTGCCTTCCATCAGCTTGAGCAGCGCCTGCTGCACGCCCTCGCCCGAGACGTCGCGCGTGATCGACGGATTCTCCGCCTTGCGGCTGATCTTGTCGATCTCGTCGATGTAGACGATGCCGTGCTGGGCCTTCTCGACGTTGTAGTCCGAGGCCTGCAGCAGCTTGAGGATGATGTTCTCGACGTCCTCACCCACGTAACCGGCTTCGGTCAGGGTCGTGGCGTCGGCCATCGTGAAGGGCACGTCGAAGGTTTTAGCCAGCGTCTGCGCGAGCAGGGTCTTGCCCGAGCCGGTCGGACCGACGAGCAGGATGTTCGACTTCGACAGCTCGACGTCGCCGCCCTTGCCGCTGTGCTTGAGGCGCTTGTAGTGGTTGTGCACGGCAACCGACAGCACGCGCTTGGCGCGGTCCTGGCCGATCACATAGTCGTTGAGCGTCTCGAAGATGTCGCGCGGGCTGGGGACGCCGCCGTCCTTCTTGCCGGCGATGCCCGCCTTCGTTTCCTCACGGATGATGTCGTTGCACAGCTCGACGCATTCATCGCAGATGAACACGGTGGGGCCGGCGATAAGCTTGCGCACTTCGTGCTGCGACTTGCCGCAGAAGCTGCAGTAGAGAGTGCTCTTTGCGTCGGATCCGCTCAGTTTGGTCATGCTTTATCCCAGAGTCCCACCGCAAAATCACGAGGGGACGGACTCACCAAGATTAGCCCTGTGGGCCGAATAATCAATCCTGCCCTATAGCAGGCAAAGCTTGCGCGGGGCTGAAACGGCAGGGTTAAGCCTTTCGTCCAGCCCCGAACGCATTAGTCCTTGGTACCGTTCCCGGCGGGTTCGGCGCCATCGGGGCGAGTCTCGAACACCTTGTCGACGAGGCCGAACGCCCTGGCTTCTTCGGCTTCGAGGAAGGTGTCGCGATCCATCGCCTTCTCGATCTCTTCTAAAGTGCGACCCGTGTACTTCTCATAAAGCGCGTTGAGGCGCTTGCGGATGCGCAGGATCTCGCGCGCCTGGATCTCGATGTCCGAGGCCATGCCGCGCGCGCCGCCCGAGGGCTGGTGCACCATGATGCGCGCATTCGGCAGCGCGATGCGCATGCCCGGCTCACCGGCGGCGAGCAGGAACGAGCCCATCGAGGCCGCCTGGCCGATACACACGGTCGAAACGCGCGGCTTGATGTACTGCATGGTGTCGTGGATCGCCATGCCGGCGGTCACCACGCCACCCGGCGAGTTGATGTACATCGAGATGTCCTTCGACGGGTTCTCCGATTCGAGGAACAGAAGCTGGGCGACGATCAGCGAGGCCATGCCGTCCTCGACCTCGCCCGTCACGAAGACGATGCGTTCGCGCAGGAGGCGGCTGAAGATGTCGAAGCTGCGCTCACCGCGGCTCGTCTGCTCGACCACCATCGGCACGAGCGCGCCGGTCACGGGGTCGGTGCTGAATTTTCCTTGGGCGCTATTGTGGCCGAACAGGTCGATCATGGAAATCCTCGTTTATTGGCTCGCCTATGTCGCGTGCCACGGCCCGATGTTCAAGGGCGTTAACGGATCGATCGGTAGAGCGACGCGACGCGGTTAAGCGCCTTGCCAAAGGGCGGCCGAACTGCGTTCACTTTTGGACATAAGTTCGACACGAAACCGTCCTTCGAACGCCACGAAAGCTCCATCGAAGCGCAACAGGCCGCTCCTACACCCCCGCTCGCTGCACTGCACAATATTCAGGGGGTTCCCGTGCGCCATTCCACGATCATCTATCTGCTTGCTTCGACGGCATTCCTTGCCCAGCCCGCTTTCGCCGACGAAGTCACCGCCGACGCCGCTGCCACCGCCGACGCAGAATCGGGCGACATCGTCGTGTTCGGCCAGGGCGAGACTCGCCAGGTCCAGCAGGTCGACGCCAAGCAGATCCAGATCCTGACCCCGGGTTCGAGCCCGATCCGCGCGATCGAGAAGCTGCCCAGCGTCAACATCCAGGCCTCGGATCCTTTCGGCAACTACGAGTGGTCGACCCGCGTCACGATCCGCAGCTTCTCGCAGGACAAGCTCGGCTTCAATCTCGACGGCCTGCCGCTCGGCGACATGAGCTACGGCAACTACAACGGCCTCCACGTCAGCCGCGCGATCAGCTCGGAGAACATCAGCTCGACGCGCGTTGCCCAGGGCGCCGGCGCGATCGACACCCAGGCGACCAACAACCTCGGCGGCACGGTCGAATACTTCTCGATGGATCCGCTCGACCACTTCGCGGTCGATTCCAGCCTGACCTACGGCTCCAACGAGACCATGCGCGCCTTCGCCCGCATCAACGTGGGCAGCGTCGACGGCTTCCGCGGCTACGTGTCCTACGGCTTCGGCACGACCGACAAGTACAAGGGTGATGGCCGCCAGAAGCAGCACATCGTCAACGCCAAGGGTGTGATGCCCGTCGGCGACGGCCAGATCGAGGGCTGGTTCTCCTATTCGGACCGCCGCGAGCAGGACTATCAGGACATGTCGCTCGATATGCTCGCGCGGCTCGGCTACGATTTCGACAACGTCTCGGACAATTACGCACTCGCGGTCCAACTGGCCGACATCGCCAACAACATCGACGCGAACAAGGACGGCAAGTCGGACATCACCGGCTTCGCGCCCACCAATCCGGCGGCGGGCACGACCTTCCCGGGCAAGATCACCTCGCTCGACGACGCCTATTACGACGCCGCCGGCCTGCGTAAGGACACCCTCGCCTCGCTCGGCTACAAGACGCCGATCGGCGAGGACGCGAACGTCGCGATCAAGGGCTATTACCACCGCAACACGGGCATGGGCCTCTGGGGCACGCCCTATACGCAGAGCCCGACCGGCGCGCCGATTTCGGTTCGCACCACCGAATACGACATCCAGCGCTACGGCGTCTTCGGCTCGGCCGATTTCAAGCTGGGCTTCAATTCGATCAAGCTCGGCGGCTGGTACGAACACAACGACTTCAACCAGGCGCGTCGTTTCTATGCGCTGGCCAGCCGCACCGATCCGGGCTTCTCGTTCCAGGACTATCCGAAGAACCCCTTCGCGACGCAGTGGGACTTCGATTTCACCACCGAGACCGTCCAGTACTTCGTCCAGGACACGATCGAACTCGACCGGCTGAAGATCGACCTCGGCTGGAAGGGCTACAAGGTCACCAACGAAGCCGACGCGATCGTCAAGGGCGTGTTCCCCGAAGGCCGCTTCAAGACCGAGGACTGGTTCCAGCCGAGCGTCGGCGCGGTCTACTCGATCGACGACCATGCCGAGGTCTTCGCCGGCTTCGCCCAGGCGACGCGCGCGTTCCCCTCGGTCAACGGCTCGATCTGGGGCACGACCCAGGCCGGCTTCGACGCGATCAAGGACACGATCAAGCCCGAGAGCTCGAACACCTACGAACTCGGCTTCCGCTACAAGACCTCGCGCTTCAACGGCGTGCTCGGCGCCTACTACGTCGACTTCAAGAACCGTCTCCTCGCCGTTTCGAGCGGTCCGGGCATCCAGGGCAATCCCTCGGTACTGCAGAACGTCGGTTCGGTCCGCTCGATCGGCATCGAGGCTGCGGGTGACCTCAAGCTCACCGACACGCTCGGCATCTATGCTTCGTACACCTATACCGACGCGACCTATCGCGACGACGTGTTCGACCGGGCCGGCACGCTCGTTGCGGCGATCCAGGGCAGCACCGTGGTCGACACGCCCAAGCACATGGCGCGCGGCGAGGTGAACTACGACGACGGCGGCCTCTTCGCGCGCGTCGCGGTCAACTACATGTCCAAGCGCTTCTTCACCTATACCAACGACCTGCGCCTGGCCGGTGACGGGCTCGGCTACGTGCCGGGCCGCGCGATCGTCGACGCTACGCTCGGCTATCGCCTGAACGAGAACATCGAGGTCCAGCTCAACGCCTCGAACCTGTTCGACAAGCGCTACGTCGGCACGATCGGTTCGAACGGCTACGGTAACATCGGCGACAACCAGACCCTGCTGGTGGCCGCGCCGCAGCAGGTGTTCGGCACGGTCAAGGTGAAGTTCTGATGCGCGCCGCGCTGCTCCTCGCCGCCGGCCTGCTGGCGGCGACGCCGGCTCTGGCCGAACCGGTCCTGCTGATCTCGATCGACGGGCTGCGCCCCGGCGACGTGATCGAGGCGGAGCAGCGCGGTCTCCAGATTCCCAACCTCAGAAGGTTCGTCACGGAGGGCGCCTATGCAACGGGGGTCATAGGCGTCCTCCCCACCGTGACCTATCCCAGCCACACCACCCTGGTGACGGGCGCCAGCCCGGCCCGGCACGGGATCGTCAGCAACAACACCTTCGATCCCAAGCAGATCAACCAGGGCGGCTGGTACTGGTATGCCAGCGACATCAAGGTCCCGACCCTGTGGTCGGCCGCCGGCGCAGCGGGCAAGACCGTCGGCTCGATCCACTGGCCGGTCAGCGTCGGCGCGGCCGGCATGACCTGGAACCTGCCGCAGATCTGGCGGACCGGCCATGCCGACGACGCCAAGCTCGTCGCCGCACTCTCGACCCCGGGCCTAGTGCCCGAACTCGAACGCGCGACCGGCGAGGCCTATGCCCCCGGCATCGACGAAAGCATCGACGGCGACGAGAAGCGCGGACGCTTCGCCGAGCGGCTGATCGCGGCGCATAAGCCCGAATTCCTCAGCGTCTACTACACCGCGCTCGATCACGAGCAGCACGCCCAGGGCCCGGGCACGCCCTCGGCCCACGCCGTGCTCGAACGGATCGACGCGGTGATCGGCAAGGTCATCACGGCCGAGCTCGCCGCCCATCCCGATGCGGTGATCGCGGTCGCCAGCGACCACGGTTTCGAGACGATCGGCCGCGAGACCAGTCTCTATCGCCCCTTCATCGATGCCGGCCTGATCACGCTCGACGACAAGGGCGCGATCAAGAGCTGGGACGCCGTTCCGTGGATCGCTGGCGGCTCGGCCGCGGTGGTGCTCGCCCGGCCTGACGACGCAGCGCTGCAGGCCAAGGTCGCCAAGCTGCTCGCCGACCTCAAGGCCGACCCCGCCAACGGCATCGCGGCGGTGATCGGCAAGGACGAGATCGCGCGAATGGGCGGCAATCCCGAAGCCACGTTCTACGTCAACATGATGCCCGATGCGACGCTCGCAGGCTTCGCCGGCACCGCGGCGCCCTTGCGCGCCACACCCAAGTACCACGGGACCCACGGCTATTTCCCGCAGGCGAAGACCCTGCGCTCGACCTTCCTGATCATGGGCAAGGGTGTGCCCGCGGGCCGCTCACTCGGCGAGATCGACATGCGCGCGATCGCCCCGACCTTGGCCGAGGTGCTGGGAGTAAGGCTGGACGGCGCGGAAGTGCCGGCGTTGAAGCTGCGGGGAAAGTAGGAACCGCCCACCTTTTCCCGACAGAGTTGGTTGGGTTGGAGAGGGCCGACGAATCCGGCTAGCATGACGAAATGAGAATTCGTCTCCGCGCCGCCCTCGCGCTGCTCGCCCTCCCCGCCGCGCCCGTGCTGGCCAACGACAGCTCGGCCGCGATCGGCATCGGCGGGCTCGAGCTGACCCGCAACGACGCGATCTCGATGGACAAGGAAGACCTGTTCCTCTCGGCCGAGGAGGTCCGCGTCCGCTACCGCTTCACCAATCGCTCGGCCCGCGATATCGAGACCTTGGTTTCGTTCCCCGTCCCCCACCTGCCCGGCGGCATCGACGGCTATCTCGGCGACCGCTCGCTGCCCGACTATCGCGAGGACCTGAAGTTCCGCACCACGGTCGACGGCCAGCCCGTCCAGCTCGACTATGTCGAAAAGCTCGAGGTCGCCGGCCGCGACGTCACCGCGCGGATCGCGCAGCTCGGCTGGCCGCGGCTGTGGAGCCCGATCGACTACGACGACGACCTGGCCTTCATCGAGAAGCTGAGCCCGAACGAGCGCGAAGGCTACATCCGCGAAGGCCTGCTGCGCCGCCAGGAAGACGTCGTAGTCCCTGCCTGGAACCTCGTCACCCACGTCACCCGCCGCCAGGTCTTCCCCGCGGGCAAGACCGTCGAGGTGACGCATCGCTACGTCCCGCTGGCAGGCGGTTCGGTCGGCGGCGCGCTCGATCCCGAATACCGCCGCGACACCCAGACCGACTACACCAAGCGCTATTGCACCGATCGCGCCTTCTACGCCGGGATCGACCGCCGGCTCGGCACTAAGCCACCCGGCGAGCGCCCCGGCTATTTCGAGCGCTGGCTCAGCTACATCCTCAAGTCGGGCGCCAACTGGCGCGGACCGATCGGCCAGTTCCGGCTGATCGTCGACAAGGGCCGCCCCGACAGCCTGGTCAGCTTCTGCATGGACGGGGTGAAAAAGATCTCGCCCACCCAGTTCGAGGTCCGCAAGACGAACTTCGAACCGGCGAAGGACATCGACGTGCTGATCGTCGAGTGGCCGCCGCCTGAGATGTGAGGGACGGAAGTCACTCCGCCTCTCCCCACCCGATTCCCGTCATCCCCGCGAAGGCGGGGATCCATCTCCCGTCCCCACCCGAAAGGACCACCGGGGCCGTACGAAAGCACCGGTGATGGATCCCCGCCTTCGCGGGGATGACGGGAGATGAGAACGCGGAGCGGCTTTGGCCCCAAGCCAAAAGCCCAAACCAAAACGGCCCGGCGCGCATGACGCACCGGGCCGTTTCGTTTCCGTAAGCCGGACGATCAGTCCTTGGCAGCAGCCTTCTTGGCAGCCGGCTTCTTGGCCGGAGCCTTCTTGGCAGGCGCTTCCTCGGCGGCCGCTTCGGCCTTGGGCGCAGCAGCCTTCTTGGCCGGCGTCTTCTTGGCGGGCTTGGCTTCCTCGGCGGCCGGAGCCTCCTCAGCAGCGGCCTCGGCCTTCTTCTTCGGCGCAGCCTTCTTCTTGGCGGCGGGCTTCTCGTCGCCGTGGTCGTGACCACAGCCCGGGCCGTGGACGTGGCCGCCCTCTTCCGCTTCGATCGCGGCCTGGAGCTCTTCCTTGGTCACTTCGCGCTCGGCGACTTCGGCCTTGTCGAACAGGAAGTCGACGACCTTGTCCTCATAGAGCGGCGCGCGCAGCTGGGCCGCGGCGAGCGGATCCTGCTGGACGTATTCGTAGAAGCGCTGGCGATCCTCGGGGCGATACTGCTGCGCAGCCTGCGCGAGCAGCATCTGCATTTCCTGCTGGCTCACCTCGACGCCGTTGGTCTGGCCGATCTCCGAAAGCAGCAGGCCCAGGCGCACACGGCGCTCGGCGATCGCCTTGTAGTCGTCCTTCTCGGCTTCGATTTCCTTCAGCGCGGCTTCGGGATCTTCCTCGTGGCCGGCTTCGTGGGTCAGCTGCGCCCAGATCTGCTGGAATTCGGCTTCGACCATCGAGGGCGGAACCTCGAAGTCGTGACCGGCAGCAAGCTGGTCGAGCAGCGAGCGCTTCATCGCCGTGCGGGTCAGGCCGGCGGTCTGCTGCTCGAGCTGGCCACGGAGCAGACCCTTGAGCTGCTCGAGGCTCTCGAGGCCCAGATTCTTGGCGAGATCGTCGTTGATCTCCTGCTCACCGGCGATCTTCACCGCGTGGACCTTGATGTCGAAGGTCGCGTCCTTGCCGGCCAGTTCCTTCGCGCCGTAGTCGGCCGGGAAGGTCACGTTGATGACCGTCTCGTCACCGACCTTGAGGCCGACGAGCTGCTCTTCGAAGCCGGGGATCAGACGACCGGCGCCCAGCTCGATCGGCTGGTTCTCGGCCTTGCCGCCGTCGAATTCGACGCCGTCGAGCTTGCCGAGGAAGTCGACGACGACCTGGTCGCCGCTCTCGGCCTTCTTGCCCTTCTTGGCGTCGGTGAAGCTCTTCTGCTGGCCGGCGAAACGCGCGACTTCGGCATCGACTTCGGCGTCGCTGACGGGAACGACCAGCTTCTCGAGCTTGAGGCCGTCGACCGACGGCGTCTCGATCTGCGGCAGCACTTCGAGGCTGACGGTCAGCTCGGCGTCCTTGCCTTCCTCATAGCCGTCGCCCAGCGACACGTCGGGCTGCATCGCGGGACGCAGCTTGTTGTCGGCGACGAGCTTGTCCATCGCCTCCTTGATGGTCGTGTTCAGCGCTTCCTGGTGAAGCTGCGGGCCGTGCATCTTCTTGACGAGGTTCGCCGGAACCTTGCCCGGGCGGAAACCCGGCATGCGGAGCTGCGGGGCGATCTTCTTCACCTCGCCCTCGATCCGCGCGGAAATGTCCTTGGCAGGGATCTTGACGGTATAGGCCCGCTTCAAACCCTCGTTGGCGGTCTCGACAATCTGCATAGCTCTGGAAGCCTTCCACTCTCAAAACGGCATCGCTGGTTCAGGGGCGAGGCACTGGTGCGGGCGAAGGGACTCGAACCCCCACATCTTGCGATACTGGTACCTAAAACCAGCGCGTCTACCAGTTCCGCCACGCCCGCATATCGACGAAGCCTAAAAATCAGGCGACGGCCCTTATAAGCACTGGGACAAAAGGGCAAGCGCCGCGGGAACTGTGGACGTCTCGCAATGGTTTTCTGGGAAAGAAAGGCAGGTTTATGGCCACGCAACCGGAATTCACCCCCGACACGATCGAGCCCCAGTCACCCGACGAAAGCCCGCCAATGCAGGAGCCCGAGCCCGGATTCCAGCCGAATTCGCCCGACGAGACCCCGCCGCTCCAGCCCGACGTCGACAATCCCGACCGCGGCCCGGACGAAACGCCGCCACCGCTGTAGCTTCCGCTCCAGTCATGCCGCGGCGCTAGGCTGCCGTGCGAGGGAATCGTATGGAAGCTGAACAATCAGCAATGGCGAGACCCATGACCGCGATCACCTTCGAGCCCGTCAAAGAGCACATCGGCAGCCTGGTCCACGTCGACAAGGCACGGCTCTGCGAGCCCGAAGTGGTCCAGGCCATACGCGACGCGATGGAACAGCGCGGCGTGCTGGTCTTCCCCGAACTCCACCTGACCGACGCCGAGCAACTGGCCTTCACCGACGCCTTCGGCCAGCGGCTCAACTATACGAGCGCGGCGATCGAGGATTCGACCAAGCGCGACGAGGCAACCGACGTCTACAAGATCGCGCTGGGCAAGGGCGCGACCCTCGCGCCCGAATTCGTCTATGCCACCTGGTTCTGGCACACCGACGGCGTCACGGTCGACCAGCCGCTGCCCAAGGCGACGATGCTGTCGGCGCGCAAGCTCTCGCCCACGGGCGGCCAGACCGAATTCGCCAACACCTTCGCCGCCTGGGCGCAACTGCCGAAAGCCGAGCAGGCGGCGATCGCCGAGCTCAAGGTGATCCACCGCCTCGAGGCGGCAATGCGCCACGTCTTCCGCGAGATCCCCGAAGATCGCCTCGCGCGCTTCCGCCAGGCGCCCGAGATGGTCGTGCCGCTGGTCTGGACCCAACCCGACGGTCGCCAGTCGCTGGTGCTCGGCAGCCACGCCGACGAGGTGATCGGCATGTCCTACGTCGCCGGCCGCTCGCTGATCGAGCGGCTGATCGAATGGGCTGCCCAGCCCGAATTCTCCTACAGCCACGACTGGCGCGAGGGCGATTTCGTGATCTGGAACAACCACGGCGTCATGCACCGCGTCGTGCCCTATGACGAGGAATCGGGCCGCAACATGCACCGCACCTCGATCATGGGCGACCTGCGGCTGGGTCGGCCGCGGACGGCAACCGCCGCGGCCTAGGTTGAGCGCTGGGCGCTCCTCCAGAAACCATCCGTCATCCCCGCGAAGGCGGGGAAAGTGGCGCGGATGATGGGGGAATGGCTGGGATGACGAAGCCGGGCTAAGAGCCCGGTCCGTTCCCGAAGCTTACTTCAGCTCGAGCATTTGCGCCGCGCGCGCCAGCAAGGTCAGGTCGCCCTTGACCGGCTGCCGCGCGCCGGGCGCCGGGCACTCGAGGCAATAGGCCTGCACGCCGCGCGTGCCGACGAGCCGTTCGGCCCCGGCCAGGGCATGGCCGACGAGCCCGAGCTGGCGCTGTGCCAACACCGCGGCGAAATCGCGCGCCTCGGCCGGCGGGGCGCTATCGTCGTCCTGGCCGCCGAGCCGCTGCAGCAGCGAGGCCCACTGATCGGGCGTGTCGCCCAGGTAGACCGCGTGCCATTCGGTCAGCTTGGCCGACTTGGCGGCATAGGCCAGCGCTTCGTCGAGCCCGCCGAATTCGTCGACCAGGCCGTTCTGCCGCGCCGTGCCGCCGTCCCAGACGCGGCCCTGCCCGATCGCGTCGACCTGCTCGGGCGTCTTGCGCCGCGCCGCACCGACGAGGCCGATGAAGCGGCCGTAATTGCTCTCGACATTGGCCTGGAGCATTGCCGAGACGTCGGCCGAAAGCCCGCCGATCGGATCGGGCTGGCCCGACAGCGGCGTGGTCTTTACCCCGTCGGCCGACACGCCCCATTCGGACAGCGCGCGTTCGAAGCTGGGAATGACGGCAAAAACGCCAATCGACCCGGTGATCGTGCCCGGCTCGGCGAAGATGCGCTGCGCCGGGGTCGAGACCCAATAGCCGCCGCTCGCCGCGAGGTTGGCCATCGACACGACGATCGGGATCTTCTTCGCCTTGTAGCGATCGATCGCCGCGCGGATCTGCTCGGCGCCGGTGATCGTCCCGCCGGGCGAATCGACGCGCACGACCAGCGCGGCAAAGTCCTTCTGCTGCGCTTCGTCGAGCAGCTTGGCGATACGCTCGCCGCCCGCCGTACCCGGCCCCGCATCGCCGTCGACGATCTCGCCCGCGATGGTCACGACGCCGATCGCCTTGCCCGGTCGCTGGGGCTTGTTGGCCGCGAGCCAGGTCTTGAGCGTCGTATGCGCGAAGTGGCCGGGGCCCGGATCGAGCTTGTTCTGGCCGACGACCTGCGCGACGCGTTGGCCGAACTCGACCTCGTTGCCGAGCTTGTCGACCAGCCCCGCCGCCAGCGCGGCCTTGGCGACGTCGCCGCCCGAGGCGCGCACCCAGCCGACCGGATCGCTGCCGACCAGCGCGAGATTCGCCTTGGGCCGCGCCTTGGCCACATCGGCCTTCCAGTTCTCCCACAGCGCGCCATAGAGCGCCTGCGCGGCATCGCGCGATTCGGGCGACATGTCGTTGCGGATGTAGGGCTCGACCGCGGACTTGTAGGTGCCGACACGGAAGACATGGGCAGTAATCTTCAGCCGTTCGAGCAGGCCGCCGTAGAACAACTGGTTGCCGCCCGGCCCCAGGACCAGCGCACCGCCCAGCGGATTGACCCAGACCTCGCTCGAATGCGCGGCGATCAGCATGCCGTCGTCGGCATAGAGCGTCGCATAGGTGAGGATCGGCTTCTTGGCCGCGCGGACCTCGTCCATCGCTTGGCCGATGTCGTGGAGATGGACGAAACCCGCGCCGGTGAAGCGCGAAAGGTCGAAGACCACGGCCTTGATCCTGTCGTCCTTGGCCGCAAGCCGCAGCGCGCGGACCACGTCACGCGCCCGATACTCGCCCGTGGGGGCCCGGCGCGACACGAGTTGTTCGATCGGATCGCTGATCGAAGGTTCCTCGACGATCGCCCCGTCGAGCTTGAGCAACAGCGCGCCGTTCTGGACCTGGCCGATGTTGGGCCGGCTGGTCAGCGCCGCATAGATCGCGAGGAAGAACAGGATCAGGAACAGCAGCGCGAGCCCGTCCTTGATCGCCACCAGCAACTTCCAGACCTTGCGCGCGAATGCCATGCGGGTTCCTTGCATTTTCGACAGAGAGGTAGGGGCTTAGACGAGATCGTCCAGCGTCACGCCCAATGTTGCGGCCAGTTTCTTCACCGTTTCGACCGATCCGGTCTTTCGGCCAGCCTCGATGTCGGCGATCTGCACGCGATTGACGCCCGAGGCATCCGCCAGTTGCTGCTGGGTCAGTGCGCGAAGATCGCGAAACACCCGCAGCGGGCTCTCGCCACCGATGATGCGGTTGACGGCCTCGGCGGGAACGAGTTCGTCGTCGCCGGCCGCAAGCGCAGCCTTGGCACGATCGTAACTGCGCAGATCGTCGAGCTCTTCCGCGGCTTCGCGCAGGCGCTGATACTCGGCCTTCGTGATCGTCACCATTTCGTTCATGATCGCCTCACTCGTAAACTCCGCCGCGCGGGCCGATCTCGAGCACGGCAAGCACGACACCGTCGTCCATGATCACGCGCCAATCGCCCACTCGCAAGCAGACGCCATCGCGCCCTTTGAGCGCCACGACATTGTTGGCCAACGCGCCCGGTTCAACGGCATATTGCTCGATTTTCGACACGATCAGTTCCGCTGTGTTCGCGGGCATACGGCGAAGCGCCTTTAGGGCCGATCGCGTGTATTGGATCTGCTTCACTGTCCCCAGGATAGCTTCGACGCGGAATGTAGTCAATGGCTACATTCCGCGTCGGGGATAACGGTCTTTACCGCTCGCCCCCACCCGCGTAGGGCACTGTCTTCAATGACATCGGCAGAACTCTCCCAAACGGGACGCTATCCGGCAGGATCGCTCGCGTTTCCGCACCGCGGGCTGCTCGGCCTCGCCGGCCTCGCCCCGCACGAATTGCTGTTCCTCCTCGACGAGGCCGAACAGTGGGTCGAGCTCAACCGCCAGCCGCAGAAGCGTGCCGATCGGCTCGCCGGGCTGACGATCATCAACGCCTTCTTCGAGAACTCGACGCGCACCTTGTTGAGCTTCGAGATCGCCGGCAAGCGGCTCGGCGCCGACGTGGTCAACATGGCGGTCGCGCAATCGAGCGTGAAAAAGGGCGAGACCTTGATCGACACGGCGATGACGCTCAACGCCATGCGCGCCGACGCCATCGTCATCCGCCACGGCTCGTCGGGCGCGGTGCGGCTGATCGCCGACAAGGTCGATTGCCCCGTGCTCAACGCTGGCGACGGCCAGCACGAGCACCCGACCCAAGGCCTGCTCGACGCGCTGACGATCCGCCAAGCCCTGTTCGACAAACGGAAGGGCGAGTTCAACGGCCTGATCGTGACGATCTGCGGCGACATCCTGCACAGCCGCGTCGCGCGGTCGAACATCCACTGCCTGACCACGCTGGGCGCCGAGGTCCGCGTCTGCGCGCCGCCGGCGCTGATGCCCGCGGGGATCGAGCAGATGAAGGTCACGCCCTATCACGATTTCGACAAGGCGCTGGCCGGCGCCGACGTGGTCATGATGCTGCGGCTCCAGCAGGAGCGCATGGAGGGCCAGTTCATCCCCTCCCCGCGCGAATACCGCCATCTCTACGGGCTGACGCTCCACCGGCTGGCCCTGGCCAAGCCCGATGCGCTGGTCATGCACCCCGGACCGATGAACCGCGGCGTCGAGATCGACAGCAACGTGGCAGATCTGGCGGGACGCTCGATGATCACCCGCCAGGTCGAGATGGGCGTGGCCATGCGCATGGCCTGCCTCGAGGTGCTGACGCGAAAGGCGCGCGGCGTGGAGGGCTGGGCATGAGCGTCGCCCCTACCCTCGTCATCGCCAACGGCCTGCTGGTCCTGCCCGAGGGCACGCCGGCCAAGGGTGCAGTACGCATCGAAAACGGTCGCATCGCGGCCGTCGGCGATAGTGTAGATACCGACGGTGCGCGCGTGATCGACGCCAAGGGCGCGGTCGTCGCGCCGGGGCTCGTCGATCTGGGCGTCTTCGCGATCGACAAGCCGGCCTTCCATTTCGGCGGGATCACCCGCGCGGCGCTGATGCCCGACCAGGGGCCACCGCTCGATCGTCCCTCGACGGTCCGCTACGCCTCGCGCTCGGGCAAGCCCGACCTCTGGGTCCACCCGCTCGGCGCCGCGACGCGCGGACTCGAGGGTGGCGAACTCGCCGAGATCGCGATGATGCGCGATGCCGGCGCCAAGGCCGTCGCCACGGGCCGCCGCTGGATCGCCGATTCGGGCACGATGCTGCGGCTCCTGCGCTATTGCGCGATGCTCGACCTCGTCGTCGTCAGCCATGCCGAGGACCAGGCGCTGGTCGGCAATGCCGTCGCCACCGCCGGCGAGATGGCGACGCGGCTGGGCCTGCCCTCGGCCCCCGCCGAAGCCGAAGCCCTGGCGATCGCGCGCGACGTGGCGCTGGCCGAGATGAGCGGCGCGCGGCTGCATCTGCGCCAAGTCACCACCGCCGCCGGCCTCGCACTGGTGCGTGCGGCCAAGACGCGCGGCGTTGCCGTCACCGCCGGGGTCAGCCCCGCGCACTTCATGCTTTCGGACATCGCCGTCGCCGATTTCCGCACTTTCGCCCGGCTCTCGCCGCCGCTGCGCTCCGAGGCCGATCGCCAGGCGGTGCGCGCGGCGCTGGCCGATGGGACGATCGACGTCGTCACCTCGGGCCACGATCCGCGCGGCCCCGAGGACAAGCGCCTGCCCTTCGCCGACGCCGAGCCCGGCATGGCCGGCGCCGAAACCCTGCTGCCGCTGACCCTGAGCCTCGTGCGCGACGAGGTGATCGACCTCGGCCGCGCCTTCCGCCTGCTCGCGACCAATCCCGCCGCACTGCTCGGCGTCGATGCCGGCGCGCTGCGGGCCGGCGCGGAAGCGGACGTGGCGGTGATCGATCCTGAGCGGCCGTGGATCGTCGATTCGAACAAGATGGCCGCCGCCGCGGGCAATACCCCGTTCGACCGTCAGCCGGTCCAGGGCCGCGTCCTGGCGCTGTTCAAGGGCGGCATGCCCGTGGGCAGCCACAGCCTGGGCGCATAGCAAAAACCCCTCCCGCTATGGGGAGGGGTTTTCCGGGGCAATCGCCGCAGCGAAAGTCTTGGCGATAAGGCCTTAGCGGTGGCGCGCCTTGGCCGCGCCGCCGGCGAACGCGAAGGCCGGCCGGGCGGTTGCGCTGGTCGCCGCATAGGCGAAGCAGGCGCCGCCGCGGTTCTTCAGGCCCGAGCACAGGCGCGTGGCCGAGCCGCGATCGAGATCGGCAGCCGCGACACGCCAGAAGTTCTTGCCGTTGACCACGGCGGGCGTGATCGTGATGCGCAGGTTGCGCAGTTCGGCATTGCGCGCGGTGTAGTGGCGCACGGCACGCTTGGCATTGGCCTCGCTCGAGAACGCACCGATCTGGACCATGTGGCTACCCGTGCCCGTAACGACCGGCTGCGCCGCCGCGACGGGCGCGACACGCGCCACGCGGGCTGGCTTGGCCGTGGTACGCGCCGCGGGCTTGGCCGCCGGGAAGGCCGCGGCGAAGCTCGCCGGGGCAATGACCGGCGCGGCCGGAGCCGGAGCCGGTGCGGCGAAAGCGGTCGAGGGCGCGGCGGCGAAAGCCGGGGCGATCGGCGCCGGAGCGGCGTCGACCGGGGGCAGTTCCTGCGCGGCCGGGGTGAAGGTCTTGGGCGTTTCCGCGGCGGCGAAACGCTCGGCCTGCGCGGCCGGGTTCAGCGCCAGCGCGACCGGCTGACCGGCATCGGCAACGCCGGCCGGCGCACCGAGCAGGCTGGCGACGCGGCGCTGACCGGCCTCGGGCTGGGCCATCATCGCCCACTCGCCGATGCGATCGTCGATCTGATCGGCCGGAACGTCCTGCGCCATGGTGACGCGCGCCTCGCGCCACTGCCCGTCGAGGGCATAGGCGAAGGCCAGGTTCTGGCGCAGCTTGGGATTGTTCTCGCCCGAACGCAGCGCATCCATCAGTACGGCGACGCCGCGGCCGGTCTCGCCGGCCAGCGCCAGCGCGAGACCGCGGTCGGTCGCACCGATCGAATCGCGCGCTTCGTCGAGCACGGCGACGGCGGCCGGCGCATTGCCGGCACCGATCTGCGCGAGCGCGAGGCTCAGCTGGGTACGGCCGCTGGTATCGCCGAGCTCGATCGCGTCGGAGAAGCTCGTGACCGCCGACTGGAAGCGGCCGGCGTCGAGATAGGTCTGGCCCAGCGCGAAGCGTGCGGCAGCATCGTTCGGCGTCTTGGCGACGGCCTGCTCGGCATTGCCGACGGCGCGCGACTGCTTGCCCGTGGTGCGGACGGCCTGTTCGCCGGCGCGCGCCAGATGCTTCGATGCCGACCCGGCGCAACCGGCGAGGAGCCCCATGGCGACGGCGCCGGAGATGGCGAATCGGATGGCCTTGGCACTGACGCCGGTCTTGAGGCTCATGCGCGACATGGACTGATTCCCTTTAGAATAGATCGGTTCAGCGAGACTTGCGGACCTTGGCCGCCAGCTCCGCCACGTCGGGCAGGTCGGCGATCAGGCGATCGAGCGCTTCGGTGACGAGTTGCTGCGCGCTGCGGTTGCTCGTGACGCAGGCGAGGCGAAGCTTGAGGTGACGCTCGCTATCCAGGCGCAAGGTGAAGGCTGCGCGGCGACCGTCGGACAGCGCCGAACGACGCGCGCTCAGATCGACCTTGACGGGTTCAGCCTTGGCAGCCGCAGTCTTGGCGGGCTTGATAGCCTTGCCCTTCCCGGTCACGCGCGCGGCGATCTTGGCGAGCTGCTGCACCACTTCGGGCGCGGGCACGGGCGTCGGAGCGATCTCGATCTCGGGCGTCAGCGCCACGATTTCGGCGGTCTGGACTTCCTCGACCGGCGCCAAGGTCTCGATGGACGACGGCTCGATCACCGGCGTCGCAACCGTACCGGCTTCAGCATCGCCCATGTCGTTCCAGCCGAGATCGTCGAGCTGGCGCGCGGCGCTGTCCTGAAAGGCGCGCAGTGGCTGCAGTTGCGGCCGCATGGCCGGGCGTGCGGCTCCCTTCCGCGCGAGCAGTGTCGGCGAAAGCGAGGCAACGGGTCTGTTTGTCATGCCCCCTGTGCCCCTTCCTACGAGCCGGCGACGCGGCGTCCGAAGCCGCCGCCGACCGGACGATGAGCACCGGGGTGACCGGGAACCGCCACGGCCGCAGGCGAGGCGAACACGGTGCGGCGGAAATTCTTCTCGAGGCGATCGGCGATGTAGTTCCACAGCGCGACGACCTCGTTGGCCGAGCGGCTGTTGGGATCGCATTCCATCACCGTGCGGCCGTCGATCATCGATGCGGCGAAATCGGTGCGGTGGTGCAAGGTCACCGGGGCGACGGTGCCGTGCTGCGACAGCGCGACCGCGGCTTCCGCGGTGATGCGCGCCTTCGCCGTCGCGGCGTTGACCACGAAGATCAGCGGCTTGCCCGCGCGCTCGCAGAGATCGACCGTGGCGCCGACGGCGCGCAGGTCGTGCGGGCTCGGACGCGTCGGCACGACGATCAGCTCGGCGACCGAGATCACGCTCTGGATCGCCATGGTGATCGCCGGCGGCGTGTCGATTACGGCCAGCTTGAAGCCCTGCTGACGCAGGACCTGGAGATCATTGGCCAGCCGCGCGACCGTGGTCTGCGCAAAGGCCGGCAGTTCCGCCTCGCGCTCGTTCCACCAGTCGGCGAGCGAACCCTGCGGGTCGATATCGATCAGAACGACTGGCCCTGCGCCGGCGCGCTGAGCCTGCACGGCCAAATGCCCGGACAAGGTGGTCTTTCCCGACCCGCCCTTCTGCGATGCCAATGCCAGTACGCGCAATGCTGGTCCCCCGATGCAAGAAATGCACTTTCAACTGTCGGGGGAAATCGCAGATCGTTCCTAATTTTAGGTTAAGTCTGGCCTCTCGGGCGGGTTTGCGGGACACCTCTCGTCGCATAAAGCTTTTGCTAAGCCACGGTTTACTATGCCAGTTAGGCACGGTGGACGGGGCGAATTGGCGCATGCTGGCGGCGAGCCCGCGGCAGGGCCGGACGGATCGCAACCGTGTTTTGAATTTGGCTTAGGTGGGCGACATGACGATCAAGGCAAAGCTTCGGATTTCGTGGCTGGCGGGTGCCGCGCTTTTGGCAGCCGCACCGGCGCTCACGCCGGCCTTGGCCGACGTCAAGGCCGGGGTCGATGCCTGGTCGCGCGGCGACTATGCCAAGGCCATCGCCGAGTGGAAGACGCCCGCCGATCGCGGCGACAGCGACGCCATGTTCAACTTGGGCCAGGCCTACAAGCTCGGCCGCGGCGTTCCCGTCGATCTCGCCAAGGCCGAAGACCTGTTCGGCAAGGCCGCGGCCAAGGGTCATATCCAGGCCGCCGACAATTACGGCCTGCTGCTGTTCCAGCGCGGCGAACAGGCGCGCGCCATGCCCTACATCAAGGCGGCATCGGATCGCGGCGACCCGCGCTCGCAGTACCTGCTCGGCATCGCCCACTTCAACGGCGACAATGTCGCCAAGGACTGGGTGCGCGCCTATGCGCTGGTCAGCCTGGCGCAGCAGGCGGGCCTCGCCCAGGCCGCGCCGGCGCTGTCGCAGATGGACAAGTACATCCCGCTCGACCAGCGCCAGCAGAGCGTGAACCTGGCCTCGCAGCTCGCGAGCGCCGCCCAGGCGACGCGCGAACGGCAGATCGCCTCGGCCGATCTCGGCGTCAGCCTGCCCGCGGCGGCGACGGCGGCAGCGACCGCCGCCGTGCCGGCCCGCGTCGCGAGTGCCGCGGCCCTGCCCGGACGCGTGGCAAGCACGGCTGCGGCAGCGACCGCGGCCGTACGCCCCGCCCCCGTTTCGCCCGATGCCGCCGTGGCGATCGCCGAACGCATCGCCGGCAGCGACAGCCCGCGCACCGCCGGCGCCGACTTCGCCCGACCGCAGACGCCCGCAGTCGCAACGGCAGCGCCCGCTGCGGCCGCTCCTGCCCCCACCCCGGCACCGGCTCCCGCGCGCGTCGCGGCAGCGCAACCGCAGCCGAAGCCACCCGTGGCCGCCCGCCCCGCGGCCACTCCGGCCCCGGCAGCCGCCAGCACCGGCGCCTGGCGCGTCCAGCTCGGCGCCTTCGGCGTGCCTTCGAATGCCGAGGCCATGTGGAACCGCGTGAAGGCGCGTCCCGAGATCGCCGGGCGCACCAAGCTGCTCGTGCCCGCGGGTAAGATCGCCAAGCTCCAGGCCGGCGGCTTCGCCAGCCAGGCCGAAGCGCAGACAGCCTGTTCGCGCCTCTCGGCCGCGGGCTTCACCTGCCTTCCCGTCAGGAACTGATGCCGGAATACCCTGACGACCGGATTTCCTCGCTCGACCTGATCCGCGGCGTCGCCGTCCTCGGTATCCTCGCGGTCAACATCGCGGCTTTCGCCGGCCCTTCGACCGCGGCGCTGACGCCGCAGGTCCCGGTCATCGCCACTCCGCTCGACGAGGCCGCCTTCGCCGGCATGTTCGTGGTCTTCGAAGGCAAGATGCGCGCGCTGTTCACCCTGCTGTTCGGGGCCAGTCTCGTGCTCTTCATCGATCGCGCCGAGGCCAAGGACCGCGACGGAGAGATCCTGCAGATGCGCCGGCTCGGCTGGCTGCTGCTGTTCGGCCTCGCCCACTTCTTCCTGTTCTGGTGGGGCGACATCCTGTTCCTCTATGCGCTCTCGGCCATAGCCGTGATGTTCCTGCGCGAGATCCCGCGCGTGCCGCTGGTCATCGGCGCGCTGATCGCGTTCCTCGGCTGGCACCTGGCGGGCACGCTCGAGGACATTCCCGCTGTCTATGCCGAGGAACAGGCACGGCTCGGCCTGGCCAGCGCCACGCAGGCCAAGGCCCATGCCGCCTATCTCACCGATTTCCACGCGCGGACGGCACGCGAGCTCGCCGAATATGCGCTGGGCTTCGGCGATCAGATCCTGGCCAAGCTGCACGATCGCCCGTTCTGGTCGCTCGAGACCGCCTGGCCGAGCCTCGGCGAGACGATCCCGCTGATGCTGATCGGCACGGTCCTGCTGCGCAGCGGGTTCTTCTCGGGCACCTGGCCGCGCAAGTGGCTCTGGGCCGTGGCTGGGCTCGGCCTGGCGCTGGGCCTCACCATGACCCTGTCGATGCTCGACTGGCTGTGGCAACGCCACTTCCCGCCGCGCGCGATGACCTCGGCGATCCTCTACTGGACCGCGGTACCGCATCTGGCGATGGCGCTGGCCTATGCGGCGCTGCTGGTCCTGGCGACGCCGTGGCTGACGGGCACCTGGCTCGGCCGGAAGCTCGCGGCCGCGGGGCGCATGGCCTTCACCAACTACCTCGCCTCGACGGTGATGATGACCGCGATCTTCTACGGCTGGGGACTCGGGCTGATCGGCACGGTCGGCCACGCCGGCCAGTTCGCCTTCGTCCTGCTCGGCTGGGCGCTGATGCTCGGCTGGAGCGAATCGTGGCTCGCGCGGTTCCGCCAGGGGCCGCTCGAATGGCTGTGGCGCTCGCTGACCGAGCGAAGATTTCTGCCGATACGACGGATTTCCGCCACTGAGAACTAATCGCAATAGTATTGCGAGACGTTCTCATTAGCCCTATAAGGGGTGAAAGTGATTCGGAGAGGCTGATGTACGTCTGCATCTGCAATGCAATTCGCGAAACTGACCTGCGAGCCGCTGCACGCCGTTGCTCGGGCGATGCAGATTCCGTTTATTGCTCGATGGGACGCACCCCGCAGTGTCGCCAGTGCCTCGACGAAGCCTCGGACATCCTGATGGACGAACGCTCGCTCCTCGGTGTCGCCGGCTGCGCTTAAAACGAGAATCATTATCAGCTTGAATTACTTATAGTTTTTGGCTGATTACTGCCGGTTTTGGGGTTGTTTGCCCCTCTCTACAGGCCCATATGCGCCCCAACATCAGGAGGCGTATTATGAAGGGTGACCAGAAAGTCATCGAATACCTGAACAAGGTCCTGTTCAACGAGCTGACTGCGATCAACCAGTACTGGCTGCACTATCGCATGCTGGACAACTGGGGCGTGAAGAAGCTCGCCGACTACGAACGCCACGAGTCGATCGACGAGATGAAGCACGCCGACAAGCTGGCGGAGCGCATCTTCTTCCTCGAAGGCCTGCCCAACTTCCAGGCGCTCGGCAAGCTGCGCATCGGCGAGTCGGTCGAAGAGATCCTCAAGGCGGATCTCGAGGTCGAGTACGAGGCCGTGCCGCTGCTCAAGGAAGCGATCGCCCACTGCGAGACGGTGCGCGACTACAACAGCCGCGAACTGTTCGAGGACATCCTCGACAGCGAGGAAGAGCATATCGACTTCCTCGAGAAGCAGTTCGACATGATCAAGCAGATGGGCATCCAGAACTACATCCAGCTGCAGAGCGAAGCGGCCGGTTCGTAAGGATCGCACGGGTCTGCCCCCGTCCCCTCGCGCAGGCAGGCCCGCCGCTCGACGATTACAGAAAAGGGCCCGCACTCCGGTGCGGGCCCTTTTTGCTTGTGCGGTTTGCGCGGAACGCGCGCCGTAGCGCCGCCTACGCCCTCGGCTATTTCGCGAAGGGATTCTTCGGGCTGCGCAGGGTCAGGCGGATCGGCACGGCCTCGAAGCCCAGCTCGCGGCGGATCGAGTTGACCAGATAGCGTTCGTAGCTCGCCGGCAGCAGTTCGAGCCGCGTGCCGAACATGACGAAGCTCGGCGGCCGGTTCCGCGCCTGGGTGATGTAGCGCAGCTTGATGCGCTTTCCGCCCGGCGCCGGCGGCGGATTGGCCGCCAGGGCATCGTCGAACCAGCGGTTGAGCGCCGCGGTGGGCACGCGCCGGCTCCAGGTCTCGCGGACCTCGAAGGCGGCGCGGATCAACTCGTCGAGCCCCTTGCCCGTCCGCGCCGAGACCGACAGCAGCGGCACGCCCTTGACCTGCGAGAGCCCGTCGCCGAGCGCCTCGCGGATGCCGTTGAACAGGCCCGAGGGGTTATCGGCCACGTCCCACTTGTTGATCGCGATGATCAGCGCGCGGCCTTCTTCGAGCACCATCGAGGCGATCTTGAGATCCTGGTGCTCGAGCCCGAGCGTCGCGTCGAGCAGCAGCACGACGACTTCGGCGAAGTCGATCGCATGGCGCGCGTCGGCGACCGACAGCTTCTCGAGCTTGTCGGTCACGCGCGCCTTCTTGCGCATGCCCGCCGTGTCGATCAGGCGGACCTGACGCTCCTCATCGGTCTTGGGATCGGTCCAGAGCCAGTCGATCGCGATCGAGTCGCGGGTGATGCCCGCCTCGGGCCCGGTCAGCAGCCGGTCTTCCTTGAGGAACTGGTTGATCAGGGTCGACTTGCCCGCGTTCGGGCGCCCGACGATCGCGAGCTTGAGCGGCCCCGACAGTTCGTCGACCTCCTCCTCGGGCTCGGCCGCGTCGCGTTCGCGCTGCCCCTCGTCGAGATGCGGCAGCAGCGCCTCGAACAGGTCGGCCATGCCCTGGCCATGCTCGGCCGAGAGCGCCACGGGATCGCCGAAGCCCAGCGAGAACATCTCGAACAGGCCGCCATCGCCGGCCTTGCCCTCGGCCTTGTTGGCCACGGGGATGACCGGCACGGTCGACTGGCGCAGCCAGCGGGCGATCTCCTCGTCGAGCGGGGTCAGCCCCGCGCGGGCATCGATGACGAACAGCGCGACGCTCGCGCCCTGGAGCGCGGCCTCGGTCTGCGCGCGCATGCGGCCGGGCAGGCTGGCGGGATCGTCGTCCTCCCAGCCGGCGGTGTCGACGATCGTGAAGTCGAGCCCCAACAGGTGCGCCTCGCCGAAACGGCGATCGCGTGTGACGCCCGGCTGGTCGTCGACCAGGGCGAGCTTCTTGCCGACCAGCCGATTGAACAGCGTCGACTTGCCGACGTTGGGTCGGCCGATGATGATGACTTGGGGAAGCATTATAGCCCGCCAAGTGGCGTCTGGCGGCCGAATTAGCAAGCGAAACGCGGATTCGCACAAATACTTGCCGGCCCGTTTACCACGGCTTGAAAGCGAGCGCTTACCATCGGCGCTCCATGATTGCCCCATGGCGGGAAGACATTATGCAGGCGCGCTTCTGGCGCTGACGGCGGTGGCTGGGCCCGTGGGCGCCCGGTCCACGATCGATTTCAACGGCGAATCCGGCGGCGGGAGCGGCCGGAGCGTGGGCGCGATCGCGCTGCCGCCCTACCTGCAATGCGTGCCCTATGCGCGCCAGGTCACCGGCGTGAACATCTACGGTGACGCCCATACCTGGTGGAGCCAGGCCGAGGGCCGCTATGCCCGCGGCCGCGAGCCCAAGGTCGGCGCGGTCATGGCCTTCCGGCCTTTCGGCAACTCGCACCTCGGCCATGTCGCCGCGGTCAGCAAGATCGTCGATTCGCGCACCCTGCTGATCAGTCATGCCAACTGGTCGCCGATCAACGGCCGCCGCGGCCAGATCGAGCGCAACGTGCGCGCGGTCGACGTGTCGCCGAACAACGACTGGAGCCAGGTCCGCGTCTGGTTCGCGCCGATCAAGGCGCTGGGCGGCACCGCCTGGCCGGTGACGGGCTTCATCTACAACAAGAAGCCCGGGGCCGATAAGTTCGGTGGGGAAAAGATCACCAAGCCGCAACTGATCAAGGTCGCGCGGACCGCCGAAGAGAAGAGCGCGCTGGTCAAGCAGTTCGCGGCCAAGTCGCGCGCGCCGGCCGCCAAGGCCGAAGCCCGGGTCGAAGCCGCGCCGCCGCGCGCGCCGCTGAGCAACGACCCGATTGGCCAGATCATCGCGCGCAAGCGGCGCTAGGCATCGGGCGAGAGCGCTAAGCTCCCAACGCACAACTACGCGTCATCCCCGCGAAGGCGGGGATCCATCTCCTGCGGCTTCGGTAAACCGGACGGCCATGTCTTCGGACAGGTCGGGAGATGGATCCCCGCCTTCGCGGGGATGACGATGTTGTCGGGAAGCTGAAACCCTGAGCCCACCCTTCACACGGGTGGGGTCACGCGGGCAGTATCAGGCCTTGGCCACCGGCGGGTTCTCGCCGAGATCTTCGTACCAGGCCTCGACCGGGCCCGAGAGCTTCAAGGTCAGCGGCTGGCCCTTGCGGTCCATCGTCTTGCCGGCCTGAACGCGCACCCAGCCTTCGGAAATGCAATATTCCTCGACGTTGTTGCGCACGACGCCCTTGAAGCGGATGCCGACGCCGCGCTGCAGCTTGTCCGCATCGAAAAACGGGCTGCGCGGGTTGATCGCGAGGTGATCGGGCGGGACGTCGGGACCGCCGGTCGCGGCCGGGGTCTGGTCTGCAGTCTGTTCTTCGCTCATGTTCGCGCCTCTATCCCGCTTACGGCTCTTGTCAATTCGTGTCGCCTCACGTAGAGGCCCGCTTCCCGAACGGAATGGGCGCGTAGCTCAGCGGTAGAGCACACCCTTCACACGGGTGGGGTCACAGGTTCAATCCCTGTCGCGCCCACCATTCCTTCGGTTCCCCGGCAGTTGAAAGCAGGCGCTCAAGCGGGCATAGGCCCCGCCATGCACGACATCCGCCTCATTCGCGAAAATCCGGAAAGCTTCGATGCGGGTCTCGCCCGCCGCGGGGTCGAGCCCTCGGCCCAGGCGCTGCTCGCGCTTGATTCGCAGCGGCGCGCGGTCGCGACGAAGATGCAGGAGGCGCAGAATCGCCGCAACGAAGCATCGAAGGCGATCGGTGCGGCCAAGGCGCAGAAGCGCGAGAACGAAGCCGCTGCGCTGATGGCCGAAGTCGCCGAACTCAAGCAGGTGCTGCCCACGCTCGAAGCCGAAGAGCGCGACCTCGACGCGCGCCAGCGCGACGAACTGGCCAAGCTGCCCAACATTCCGGTCGCAGAAGTCCCCGATGGCGAGGACGAGGCGGGCAACGTCGAAGTCTCGCGCTGGGGCACCGCGCGCAGCTTCGACTTTACCCCCAAGGAACACGCCGACCTCGGCCCGGCGCTCGGCCTCGATTTCGAGACCGGCGCGGCGATCGCCGGCGCGCGCTTCACCTTCCTGCGCGGCCAGATGGCCCGCCTCGCCCGCGCGCTCGGCCAGTTCATGCTCGACCGCCAGGGCGAGAACGGCTTCACCGAATGCGCGCCGCCACTGCTGGTCAAGGACGAGGCCGTGTTCGGCACGGGCCAGCTGCCCAAGTTCTCCGAGGACCTGTTCAAGACCACCGACGGCCGCTGGCTGATCCCCACGGCCGAGGTCAGCCTGACCAATGCCGTGCGCGAGCAGATCCTGGCCGAAAGCGCCCTGCCCTTGCGCATGACCGCGCTGACCCCCTGCTTCCGCTCGGAAGCGGGCTCGGCGGGCAAGGACACGCGCGGCTACATCCGCCAGCACCAGTTCGACAAGGTCGAGCTCGTCACGATCTGCCGGCCCGAGGATTCGGAAGCCGAGCACGAGAAGATGACCGCGGCGGCCGAGTCGATCCTCCAGGCGCTCGAGCTGCCCTATCGCAAGATGCTGCTCTGCGCCGGCGACATGGGCTTCACCGCGCGCAAGACCTTCGACCTTGAGGTCTGGCTGCCCGGGCAGGACGCCTTCCGCGAGATCTCGTCGGTGTCGAACTGCGGCGACTTCCAGGGCCGCCGGATGAACGCGCGCTATCGCCCCGAAGGCGCGAAGGGCACCGAGTTCGTCCACACGCTCAACGGCTCGGGCCTCGCGGTCGGCCGTACCCTGGTGGCCGTGCTCGAGAACTACCAGCAGGCCGATGGCTCGGTCGACGTGCCGACGGCGCTGCAGCCCTACATGGGTGGGATCACGCGGCTGCTACCCGCCGCCGCGTAAGCCCCATCGCCTCAACATACCGTCGCCCTTGCAAAGGCAGGGGCCCAACAGACCTGTCTTGCGATCGCGATCGTCGCGTTCTTCCGCGAGGGCGGATAGGCCCCTGCCTTCGCAGGGGCGGCGGATAAGGGGGCGACGGGTAAGGAAATTCCGCCAAGCCACGGTGGAAAGTACGAAGCATCCCTTCGACAAGCTCCGGGTAGACGGGTAGGGATCGGACATGCGCATCCTGCTTACCAACGACGACGGCATCCACGCCCCCGGCCTGCAAGTTCTCGAACGCATCGCCTCGCGGCTGTCGGACGACATCTGGATCTGCGCGCCGGACGAAGAGCAGTCGGGCGCCGGCCACTCGCTGACCCTGACCCGCCCGGTCCGCCTCAAGCAGCACGACGCGCGGCGCTTCTCGGTCACGGGCACGCCGACCGACGCGGTAACGATGGCGCTCAAGAAGATCATGCCCGAAAAGCCCGACCTGATCCTCTCGGGGGTCAACCGCGGCGCCAACCTGGGCGACGACGTGACCTATTCGGGCACGGTCTCGGCCGCGCTCGAAGGCGCCCTGGCCGGCGTCCGCGCGATCGCCTTGAGCCAGGTCTACAGCCGCGAGGACATCGGCGCCGCCGCGCCGTTCGACGCGGCCGAGCACTGGGGCGAGCAGGTGCTGCGTCCGCTGGTCGACGCGCCTTTCGCGCCGCGCACCCTGGTCAACGTCAACTTCCCGCCGCTGGATCCCGAAAAGGTCAAGGGCATCAAGGTCGTCCGCCAGGGCTTCCACGACTACGCCCGCGGCTCGGTGGTCGAAGGGCTCGACCCGCGCGGCTTCCCCTATTTCTGGTTCGGCCTCCACGGCATCGAGCACACGCCCGGCCACGAGACCGATCTCGAGGCGATCGCCGACGGCTATATCTCGGTGACGCCGCTCCAGCTCGATTTCACCCACGAGGCTTCGCTGGCCTCGCTCGCGGGCCGCTACGCATGAGGCGCGCCGCGCTGCTCGCCGCGGCGGCCGCGATGCTGGTGGCGGCCGGCGAACCGGTGCCCGCCGACCAGGAAACCGAACACGTCGTCACCGCCGGCGAAACACTGATGGGCGTCGCCAACCGCGCCAAGGTGCCGCGGGTGTTGATCATCGAGGCGAACGGCCTCAAGGCGCCCTACAACCTGCGCACGGGCCAGAAGCTCAAGATCCCGCGCACACGCCGCCACACGGTCGCGCGCGGCGACAGCGGCTTCTCGGTCGCCTATCGCTATGCCGTGCCGTGGAAGGACATCGCCGTCGCCAACGGGCTGAACGAGGACGCGGCGCTCAAGCCCGGCCAGGTCCTGCTGATCCCGACCCTGATCGCCGCGCCCGACACCACCGTGCCCCCGGCCAGCGCCGCCGCGACGGCGGCAGCCGCTGCCGCCACCGCGACCGCCGCGACGACCACCGCGCGCTTCGCCTGGCCGCTTCAGGGCACTCTGCGCCGCGGCTTCACCGCGCGCACCGAGAGCGACTATCACGACGGCATCGACATCCGCACGCCCGTGGGCACCGCGGTGCGCGCCACGGCGCCGGGCAAGGTCCTGTTCGCCGGGGCCGAGCCGCGCCAGTTCGGCAACCTGGTGGTGATCGACCACGGCAACGGCTGGACCTCGTCCTATGCCTTCCTCAGCCGGATCACGGTCAGCGAGAACGAGGAAGTCCGAGGCGGCGAGCGCATCGGCCTGTCGGGCCGGACCGGTCAGGCCAAGGGACCCGAACTCCACTTCGAACTGCGCCGCAACAACCGTCCGGTCGATCCGACGGAGGAGCTGCCGGAGGCCAAATGAGGCGTAAGGCGCCGCTCGTCCGCTTCCAGCCGCTGAAGCGGGCGATCAAGGTCCCGGTCTGGGCCGACGTGGGCGGCAGACTGCTCGCCGCGCTGGTGCTCGTGTTCTTCGTCGTCCTGATTCACTGGCTGGACCGCACGGGGCTCAAGGACAATTACGACGATCACGTCTCGTTCCTCGACGTCGTCTATTTCACGATGATCTCGATCACGACGACGGGCTTCGGCGACATCGCGCCGGTCTCGGACAAGTCGCGGCTGATCGAGGCGGTGATCGTCACGCCGATCCGCGTGCTCGTGCTCTTCATCTTCGTCGGCACGGCCTACAACTTCATCATCAAGCGTAGCTGGGAGAAATGGCGGATGGCTCGCATCCAGAAGGCGCTGACCGACCATATCGTCGTGCTGGGCTACGGTATCAGCGGCTCGCAGGCCGTGCACGAACTGATCGAGCGCGGCACCGATCCGCATTGCATCGTCGTGCTCGACAAGTCGCCCGAGCGGCTGGCCGAAGCCGAGGCGCTGGGCTGCAACGTCATGGAAGGCGACTGCACGCGCGACGAGACCCTGATGGCCGTGCGCATTGCCGCGGCGCGCTCGGTGCTGGTCTCGGCCGGGCGCGACGACACCTCGATCCTGATCGTCCTGACCGTGCGCCACCTCGCGCCCAAGGTGCCGATCAGCGCCGTGGTCCGCGCCGAGGACAACGAACTGCTCGCGCGCCAGGCCGGCGCCGACAACGTCATCAACCCCGTGCGCTTCACCGGCCTGCTGCTCGCCGGATCGGCCCAGGGCACGCACATCGCCGACTACATGGCCGATCTCGCCTCGGTTTCGGGCAAGGTCCAGCTGGTCGAGCGCCTGGCCACCGCGGATGAAGTCGGCAAGCCGCTCGACGCCTGCGGCCACGGCCGGGCGCTGCGCATCTATCGCGGCGGCAAGGCTATCGGCTTCTGGGAAGACGGCGCCAAACGGATCGAGCCCGGCGACGTGATCGTCGAGATCATCCCCACCAGCGCGAGCGATGCCGTCGGCGTCAGCTGAGCGCCCAGAAGGTCGCGCCCATCAGCAGGTATGCGGCCAGCCAATAAAGGCAGTCGATCAGGCGCTGCCCCGGCGTCATGCCGTGCCGCGCCTGGGTCAGCCAGACAGCAGGCATGACGAAGGCGATCGCCAGGCCACCCGACTGCATGAGCCAGAGCCAGGGTTTGGCCGCCAGCGTCTCGGCGCCGATCCGCGCACAGTTGTGGCCGAGCATGGCCGCACCGATCAGCATGACCACGACGACGGTGCCATAGCCCTTGGCCGGCCCGCCCTCGAGCAGCGGTCGCCCGGTGCGGAACAAGGGCCCGTGCCAGACGATGCCGAGGGCTACCGCGAGATTCGCCGCGAGGATCACCGCCACCCAGTTGACCGGCCCCATATCCACTCCCATCTGCTATCGATGCAGCACGGTAGCGAAGTTAACCGACCTCGTGTAGGGGCCGCCGCATAATGGCAATCGAACTCCCTACCCAGCCCAAGGTCGGCATGGTCAGCCTCGGCTGTCCGAAAGCGCTGGTCGACAGCGAACGCATCCTCACGCGCCTGCGCGCCGACGGCTACGCAATGAGCCCCGACTATGCCGGCGCCGACGTCGTCCTGGTCAACACCTGCGGCTTCCTCGACTCCGCCAAGGAGGAGAGCCTGGCCGCGATCGGCGAGGCGATCGCCGAGAACGGCCGCGTCATCGTCACCGGCTGCATGGGCAACGAGGCCGAGGCCATCCGCGCAAGATTCCCCGACGTGCTCGCCGTCACCGGCGCGCATCAGTACGAGGACGTGGTCGGTGCGGTGCACGAGGCCGCCCCGCCGAGCCAGGGCCCCTTCGTCGACCTGATCCCGCAGCGTGACACCGACGTCAAACTGACCCCGCGGCATTACAGCTATCTCAAGATTTCAGAGGGCTGCAACCACGCTTGCGCCTTCTGCATCATCCCGCAGCTGCGCGGCAAGCTGGCCAGCCGCCGCGTCGACGCGGTGCTGCGCGAAGCCGAGAAGCTCGTCGCTTCGGGCACCAGGGAACTGCTGGTCATCAGCCAGGACACCTCGGCCTATGGCGTCGACATCCGCCACCAGGCCTATCCGTGGAAGGGCCACGAGGTCCGCAGCCACATGACCGATCTCGCCCGCGAGCTCGGTCAGCTGCGCACGCCCGAAGGCCAGGCACCGTGGGTGCGGCTGCACTACGTCTACCCCTACCCGCACGTCGACGCGGTGATCCCGCTGATGGCCGAGGGACTGCTGACGCCCTATCTCGACATTCCGTTTCAGCATGCCAGCCCCAACGTGCTGAAGGCGATGAAGCGCCCGGCCAACGAGGCCAAGGTGCTCGACCGGCTGCGCTCTTGGCGCGAGATCTGCCCCGACATCGCGATCCGTTCGTCCTTCGTCGTCGGCTTCCCCGGCGAGACCGAGGCCGATTTCCAGTATCTGCTCGACTGGCTCGACGAGGCCCAGCTCGACCGTGTCGGCGCCTTCCGCTTCGAACCCGTCGAAGGTGCCACGGCGAATGACCTGCCAGGCGCCGTGCCCGAAGCGGTCAAGGAAGAGCGTTACGCCCGGATCATGGAAAAGACCGAAGCGATCAGCGCTGCCAAGCTCGGCGCCAAGGTCGGCCGCGTGCTGCCGGTGATCATCGACGAGGTCGGCGAACCCGACGATGAAGGCGACATCGGCGCCACGGGCCGCAGCCAGGCCGACGCGCCCGAGATCGACGGCCACGTCTATCTGCGCGACGTCTCGGCCACGCTCAAGGCCGGCGACGTGGTCGAAGTCCTGGTCGAGGACGCCGACGCGCACGACCTGTTCGGAGTCATTGCGGAAAGCTGAACCGTACCGATCGCCTTGGCGATTAGAGTTGCAAAATGCGCAACAAACTAGGCGGTTTTCGCATTTGCGGCATGTATCCGATTCCCCCATATGGGGCGGGCCTTTCAGGCATCCTCTCCCAATTTAACTATCAAAGGGCTGGTCTTCGGACCGGCCCATTTTTTTGCGCGCTTGCGCGGGGAGCAAGGATCAGAGCCAGCCGATCCGGCGGAAGCGGTACCACAGCCCGCCGCAGGTCAGCGCGATCGCGCCCAGCACCGCGAAATAGCCGTAGCGCCAGCGCAGTTCGGGCATGACGTCGAAGTTCATGCCGTAGATTCCCGCGATTGCCGTGGGTACTGCGAGAATCGCCGCCCAGGCCGCGAGCTGCCGCGTCATTTCGCCCTGGCGATGCTGCTCAAGCAGGCTGGCGGTCTCGACGAGGCTGGCCAGGGTGTCCTTGAGGCTGGCGGCGCGCGCCAGCGCGCGCTTGACGTGATCCTGCACGTCGCGGAACCAGACGCGCGCCTCGTTGTCGATCATGGGCAGGTCGTGGCGCACCAGCCGCTCGCACATCGTATCCATCGGACCGATGATCCGCTCGAACCGACGCAGCTGGCGACGCAGGCGAAAGATGCGGCGGATCGTCGAAGGATCGGGAAAGGCATCGATCGTGCGTTCTTCCATCGCCTGCACGGCGAGATCGAGCTTCTCCATGATCGGCTCGTAGCCGTCGACGATGAAGTCGAGGATCGCGTGGGCGACATAGTCGGCGCCTTCGGCCAGATGCTCCTGATCGGTCTCGAGCTTGGTGCGCAGCGCCACATGCGCGCGCGTCGATCCCAGCCGCACGCTGACGATGAAGTCGCGGCCGAGGAAGATCGCGGTCTGGCCGTAGTCGATCTTCTCGCCCCCCTCGATCGCCGCGGTGCGCGCGACGAGGAACAGCTGCTTGCCGTAGACCTCGGCCTTGGGCAGCTGGTTGGGGTTGAGCGTGTCCTCGACCGCCAGCGGATGCAGCCCGAACTGGACGCGCAGGAGTTCCATCTCCTCGGCGGTCGGCTCGGCCAGGCCGACCCAGTCGAAGCAGCCCTCGGGCAACGGCTCGCGCGGGGTTCCATCGATCGCGAGCTCGGTCTGCGAGCATAGTCCCGAAGTATAGCGGCGCGCGGCGACGACTGGCATAGAGGGCTTGTGGCAAACCCAAGTCCGGCTGGCAATGCGCCCGCCCGAACCGTGAAGGAGCGAGCCTTGAACGCCGAAACGCCGATCCTCCCCCCGCTCGACGTGCTGATCGTCGGCGCCGGCATTTCGGGCATCGGCATCGCCGCGCATCTCGTGCGCGAATGCCCGGACAAGCGCTTCGTCATCGTCGAGCGGCGCGCCCGGCCCGGCGGCACCTGGGACCTGTTCCGCTATCCGGGCGTGCGCTCGGACAGCGACATGTTCACGCTGGGCTACGGTTTCGCGCCCTGGCGTCACGACAAGACGATCGTCGGCGGCGACATGATCCTCGATTACCTGAACGACGTGGTCGACGATCATCGCCTTCGCGAGCGCATGCGCTTCGGCCAGACCGTGGTCTCGGCCAACTGGGACAGCGCCTCCGCGCTGTGGACCGCGGTGATCGAAGACGAGGCCGGCCAGCGCCGCGAGCAGAGCGCGCGTTTCCTCTTCGTCGGTACCGGCTACTACGACTACGAGGATCCCTATGACGCCCAGATTCCCGGACTGGACAGCTTCGGCGGGCTGACAGTCCACCCGCAGTTCTGGCCCAAAGATCTTGATTATGTGGGCAAGAAGGTCGTGATCATCGGCTCGGGCGCGACCGCGGCGACGCTCGTACCGGCCATGGCCGAGACCGCCGCGCAGGTGACCATGCTCCAGCGGACGCCGAGCTGGTACCTGACCCGTCCGGCGCTCGACAAGGTGGCGTCCTGGCTGCGCCGGCTGCTGCCCGATCGCCTGGCCCACACTCTTTCGCGGATCAAGAACGTGCGCATGCAGGATTTCCTGTTCAGCAAGTCGCGCGACGAGCCCGAGGCGGTGAAGGCCTATCTTCGCAAACAGCTCGAAGATCAGCTCGGCAGCGATTACGATCGTGAGGCTTTCACGCCGCCCTACGGACCCTGGGAACAGCGCCTCTGCCTGATCCCCGACGGCGATCTGTTCGCTGCGCTGAATGCGGGCAAGGCCGAGATCGTCACCGGCCGGATCGCCGAGGTCGATCGCACCGGCCTGAAGCTCGAGGACGGCCGCCACCTCGATGCCGACCTGATCGTCACGGCCACGGGGCTGCGGGTCATGCTGCTCGGCAAGATCGCGCTGACGCTCGACGGCGCGCCGATCGTGCCGGGCGAGCACTACTACTACCGCAATTGCATGTTCTCGAACGTGCCCAATTTCGTCGCGCCTTTCGGCTATCTCAACGCTTCGTGGACCTTGCGCATCGATCTGGTCGGCGAATGGCTGGGCCGGCTGCTGCGCCACATGGATCAGCGCCGCCTCGACGTGGTGACGCCGGTGCTTCCGCCCGATCACGCGCTGACCGAGGTCCATCCGTTCGACGGCTTCTCATCGGGCTATCTGGCGCGTGCGCGCGACTGCATTCCCAAGAGCGCCGCCACCGCCCCCTGGCAGATCGGCATGAACTACACGGCCGACCGCAAGGAGATGCGCGCGGCACCGATCGACGACGGCGTGCTGCGGTTCGAGAGGGCACCGGTACCGGCCTCTGCGCAGTAGCGAGCCGCGGCCAATTGCCCTAACCCGAGGCCCATGTCCGATTCGTCCCCGAGCTCTGGCCGCATCTACACCGCCGCGCTGATCGTCATCGGCGACGAGATCCTCTCCGGCCGGACCCAGGACAAGAACATCTCGCAGGTCGCGCTGTGGCTGGGCATCCAGGGCATCCGCCTGCGCGAGGTCCGCGTCGTGCCCGACGTGACCGAAGCCATCGTCGAGGCGGTCAACACCCTGCGCGCGCGCAACGACTATCTGTTCACCACCGGCGGCATCGGCCCGACCCACGACGACATCACCGTCGATGCGATCGCCGAGGCCGTGGGCGTCGGCGTGATCGTCCATCCCGAAGCCCGGGCGATCCTCGAAGGCTATTACGAGACCCGCGGCGGGCTGACCGAGGCGCGGCTGCGCATGGCGCGCGTGCCCGAAGGCGCCGACCTGATCCCCAACCGCTACACCGGCGCGCCGGGCATCCGCTTCGACAACGTGTTCATCATGGCCGGCGTGCCGGCGATCACCGCGGGCATGCTCGACGCGCTTTCGGGCACGCTCGAAGGCGGCGCGCCGCTGCTGTCCGAGACGGTCGGCTGCTGGGTCCAAGAGAGCGAGGTCGCGACCTTGCTCGGCGATACCGAGAAGGCGCATCCCACCTGTCAGATCGGCTCCTACCCGTTCTGGCGCGAAGGCCGCACCGGCGCCAACTTCGTCATCCGCTCGACCGACGCCGCGGAACTGGCGGCTTGCACGCGCGCGCTCGTCGCGGCGCTGGAGGCCATGGGCAAGCCGGCGGTGGCCGGTGGCATTTGATCCTTTCCTGACTCCGATCGTCATGGCCAGCACGGTCGCGACCGGCGCCGCCGGCCTCGCCGATTTCGAAGCCCACCTCGCCCGCTACGACAGCGCGACCGAGGCGCTGCAGCAGTGGTGCCAGGCGCGCCAGATCGGTCACGGTCCGATTCGTGCGCGCGTGATCGGGGCGCAGAGCAACGATCCGCCGGGCAAGATGCGCCGCGTGCTCGATCTCGGCGCCGACGACCGATTGGGCATGCGCAACGTCCGGCTGAGCTGCGACGACACGGTGCTGTCGGTCGCCTGGAACTGGTACGTTCCCTCGCGGCTCACGCCCGAGATGAATGCGGCGCTGGCGAACAGCGACGTGCCCTTCGGCAAGGTCGCGGGTGCGCTGCGGTTTCGGCGCGAGACGATCGACGTCAACGCGGGCCCGGTCGAGAACTGTCCGCCCGACACGGTGTCGACGCACCGCGCGCTGCTGCGCCTGCCCGACGGCAGGCCGCTCGCTTACCTCATCGAGTGCTATACGGCGGCGAACCTAGCCGCACGCTGATCAGGGCTTGGCCGGTGCAGGCGCTGGGCTGCGCACGGGCGCGTCCTTGTCGGTCACATAGGTGATCACCAGCCGCGCCGGCACCTTGCCGATGTTCGCGCCATTGTGCGCGAGGCCGCGCGGCACCATGAAACTCTCGCCCGCGCGCAGGGTCCGCGTCGGCTGACCGGCGCGTTCGAGCGTCATCTCGCCTTCGAGCAGGTAGGCGATCTCGGCGCCCGGATGGGTATGCCAGCCCGAGCCGCCGCCGACCGGAAACACGCGCAGCACGGTGTTGACGTGCTGCGGGCCCTTGTCCTGCGGCACGTCGTAGTGGACGTCCATCGGCGGCGGCGGCGCAGAAGCTGGCGCATCGGCCTGCACCGCCTGAGCCGCGATCAGCGCCGTAAGGGCCAGGACAAGACGCATAGATAGATCTCCCGTTCGCCCAGGCTATGCCACGCAGCGAAAAGGCCGGAAAGGTCTCCCTTCCCGGCCTCGTGCGTTTCGACAGTTAGCCCAGATCAGGCTGCGCCGAGATCAGGCTGCCACGGTCTCGGTGCCCGCGATCGAAGTGCGGTGCATCATGCGGCCGGTCGACTTGTCGTAGGGGATCGCGCGGTGCATCGCGCCGGTGTTGTCCCAGATCACGAAGTCGCCCTCGGTCCACTTGTGGCGCAGCGAATAGGCCGGCTGTGCCGCCCATTCCTGCAGACGGATCAGCATGGCGCGGCCCGCGGGAATCTCCTGGCCGACGATGTGGTCGGCGGTCGTGCCGATGACCATCGACTTGCGGCCCGACTCGTGGGTCCAGACCAGCGGGTGCTCCTTGACCAGGCCGATGTTCAGAACCTTGTCGCGGTGCTTCTCGGGAATGGCGTCGGCGATCGGCGAGAGGCTCGCCTTGACCGAATGCACCGCCCTCATGCCTTCGAGCGCCTGCTTCTCCTCCTCGGGCAGCCCCTCGTAGGCGGCATAGGTGCTGGCGAACTCGGTCTCGCCGCCCATGCCCGCAGCCGGGGCGATGCGGCACGACAGCAAGGTGGCGAAGGGCGGCGGCGCGTCGACCGTGATGCCATCCATGTGCCAGAAGAAGGTGCCGAGCACATATTCGGGCTGCGGGTTGATCTTGGGATCGAGCGTGACCTGGTAGACGTCGTCGTTCTCGACCTCCTGCTTGTTGAAGCGGCCGGTCAGGCGCTGACGCTCGCCCATCAGTTCGGTGAACTGGAGCTGTTCGTCATCGGTCAGGTTCAGCTCGGGAAAGACGACGACGGTGCGCTCTTCGACCTTGGCGCGAATCGCGGCCGCAGCCTCGGGCGTGAAGAGATCGGCGCGATCGTCCCAGACGACGCGCGAACCGATGAATTCCTTGATGTTCTCGAACCGGATGGCCATGGCTTCCCTCTACCCAAACTGAACAGGTGTTCAGCGCCCTCTACTCGCTTTGCGATAGAAATCAAGATGGGAGATGCGCGAGCCCCCGACACCCTTTGTTCGTCATCCCCGCGAAGGTGGGGATCCATCACCCAAGCTCGCCTCCCGAACCACCGGCAGCACTTGCCGCAACCACCGGAGATGGATCCCCGCGTCGCGGGGATGACGGGACGAGAAGCCAAACGTATCCGCAGGATTCCGCAGGCTCGTGCACCTCACAAACGAAAGGGCCGGAGAGGTTTCCCTCCCCGGCCCCACGATTATCAATCAACCGCGGCTGAAATCAGGCGCCGGCGACTTCCGTCGTGTCGATCTTCAGGCCCGGGCCCATCGACGAGGACAGGCCGACCTTGCGGACGTACTTGCCCTTGGCGCCAGCCGGCTTCGCCTTGACGATCGCATCGACGAAAGCGTCGAAGTTGGCGCGCAGCGCTTCGTTCGAGAACGAGAGCTTGCCGATGCCGCCGTGGATGATGCCCGCCTTCTCGACGCGGAACTCGATCTGGCCGCCCTTGGCAGCCTTGACCGCTTCGGCGACGTTCGGGGTGACCGTGCCCAGCTTCGGGTTCGGCATCAGGCCCTTGGGACCCAGCACCTTGCCGAGACGACCGACCAGACCCATCAGGTCCGGGGTCGCGATGACGCGGCCGTAGTCGAGGTTGCCGTTCTGCATGTCCTCGAGCAGGTCTTCCGCACCGACCTTGTCGGCGCCGGCGGCGAGAGCGGCCTCGGCCTTGTCGCCACGTGCGAACACGGCGACCTTGACGTCCTTGCCGGTGCCCGAGGGCAGCGTGACCATGCCGCGAACCATCTGGTCGGCGTGGCGCGGATCGACGCCGAGGTTCAGCGCGACTTCGAGGGTCTGGTCGAACTTGGCCGACTGCAGGTCCTTGAGCTGCTGGATGGCTTCGTCGATGCCATAGAGCTTCTGGTTGTCACCGAGCTTGACCGCGAGGGCCTTCTGCTTCTTCGTCTGTGCCATCAGATCAGCCCTCCACAACCTGCAGGCCCATCGAACGGGCAGAACCTTCAATGATCTTCGTCGCCTGCTCGATGTCGTTGGCGTTGAGATCGGCCATCTTGGCCTGGGCGATTTCGGCAAGCTGCGAGCGCTTGATCGTTCCCGCCGAAACCTTGCCCGGCTCCTTCGAGCCCGACTTCAGGTTAGCAGCCTTCTTGATGAAGAAGGTGGCCGGCGGCGTCTTGGTGACGAACGAGAACGAGCGGTCGGCATAGACGGTGATGACCGTCGGCAGCGGCGTGCCCTTCTCCATTTCCTGCGTGGCAGCGTTGAACTGCTTGCAGAATTCCATGATGTTGACGCCGCGCTGACCGAGCGCGGGGCCGATCGGCGGCGAGGGGTTGGCGGAACCGGCCGCCACCTGCAGCTTGATGTAACCTTCGATCTTCTTGGCCACGGAGGGCCTCCTTTCTTCCTGTCGGCCCTGCGAGCAGGACCTCAGAGTAAGCGGTCAAACGACGGCCCCTATTGCTAGGCAAGCCTTCTCCCGCGGGGATCCGGACAAGTCCGGAAGCGCGCGCCGATAGCGGGATCGGCGCGAATTTGCAACGACGAACTCCCTGATGGGGAGAACGCGGCTTACTTGCTGAGTTCGACCTGCTCGAAATCGAGCTCGACCGGGGTCGCGCGACCGAAGATCGAGACCGAGACCTTGACCCGGTTCTTGTCGAAATCGAGCTCTTCGACCAGGCCGTTGAAGCTGGCGAAGGGACCGTCGAGCACCTTGACCGAATCGCCGATCTCGTAATCGACCGAAACCTGGTGACGCGGCTGGGCGGCGGCCTGTTCGCGCGCGCCGAAGTAGCGGGCGGCCTCGCGCTCGCTGATCGGCTGCGGCTTGCCGTTCGGGCCGAGGAAGCCGGTGACCTTCGCGGTGTTCTTGACGAGGTGGTAGACGTCGTCGTTCATCGTCAGCTTGGCGAGGACGTAGCCGGGCATGAACTTGCGCTCGACCTGGACCTTCTTGCCGCGCTTGACCTCGGTCACCGACTCGGTCGGGACTTCGACGGCCTCGACGAGCTGCTCGAGACCGAGGCGCTCGGCCTCGTTGAGGATCGCTTCTTTGACCTTGTTCTCGAAGCCGGAATAGGCGTGGATGATGTACCAGCGGGCCATGGTTGTCTTTCTTTCGAGTTCAGGCGCCAGATCAGGCAAGCGACAGCAGCCAGCGCACGATCGCGCCGAACAGCGAATCCACGCCCAGGAAGAACACGGCCAGGATCGTCATCAGGATCGCCACGAAGATACCCGTGGTGATCGTCTCCTGGCGCGTCGGCCATACGACCTTGCGCATTTCCGCCTGGACTTGGCGCATGAATTCGCCGGGGCTGGTCTTGGCCATCTTGCCTATCGCCTTACAAAAATCCGTTACGTCTTCCACCAAGTCTTCATCGCCGCCCCGGCTGCTGCCGGGAGGGGCGATCGATTTTCCTTGTAGGAAGATGGTCGCGATCTAGCGAGCAGCGGCCCGGTTTGCAAGCCGCACGAGGAACGAGTGCCGCGTCGCGAACAGGACCTTAGCGCCTTCGGGCAGGCTTGAGGGCATGGTCCGGCCGATGAACCACAGGTAGTCGGCCTGCTTGGCCGGCTTGAAATTGTGCAGCCAGACCTTGCGGCCGGGCCAATGCGCGATGCGGTGCGACGGGTCGACGAAGCCCGGACCGCCCTCCTTGAGCCGCAGCATGTGCACGCCAGGAATGGCGAAGTGCGAGTTGACCAGCGCGCTCTTGCGCACGGTCGCATAGCTCATCACGTGCTCGAAGGGATTCAGCGACCAATTGCGCGCCTCGACCACGATGACACCGGCGACGCGCGCGCCGCGCGGCATGTAGTCGAGTGCCTTGAGAATCTGCGTGGTCTCGCGCGAGTTCACTTCCCAGGCGGCGCAGGTCAGGTCGAGACGGACGAGGAACAGCACCGGCGCCAGCCAGACCAACCAGCGCGGCGCCGACCAGTCGATCGCCAGGCAGCCGATCATCAGCGAGACAGCGATCAGCCGGTAGTCGGCATAGTCGCCGCCGCCGAAGTGGCGCGGCATGGCGAAGGTCAGGATCAGCAGGATCAGCGTCGCCCAGCCCAGCCGCCCGTCGATCTTGCGCGCGAGCCCCGCCGCCAGCAGCACGAGCAGCGCGAGCGCCAGGGTCACGATGTCGAGCGTGAACGACTGGTCGCGCATTGCCTGGATCCAGATCGCCAGCTTGAAGATGCCGACGCCCGAGCCATAGGACAGCGCACCCTTGGCGCCGCCGCTCAGCAGCATCGGGATCAACGGGAAGGCCAGCGGCCAGGTGGCGAGCACCGCGTGCAGGCTCTTGCGCTTGTGAAATTCGTAGCCGAACACCAGCACGCCGAGCACGCCCCAGCCCGAGGCATGGCACAGCCACATGGCCAGGCCGATCGGGATGAACACGAGCCAGCGCTTGGGCCAGTCGTCGAGCCGCACCCAAAGCGCGAAGGACAGCAACAGCAGAGCCAGCGACAGGCAGAAGTTGTAGAAGCCCAGCACCATTGCCGGCGACCAGATGAAGGTCAGCGCCATCAGGGTGGCGATGCCGATGCGGCGGCGCAGCACCCATTCGACCGCGATCAGGCCCAGCGCGGTCAGCGGCGGGATGATCATGCCGATCACCCGGCCGGCGGGTTCGAGCCCGATCAGCTTGGCCAGCGGCCAGATCAGCAGATCGACGCCGAGATTGCCGGTCAGCTGCCAGTGAAAATCGTAATAGCGCGCGAGAAACGGATCTCGGCCACCGTCGATCATGATGCCGTAGCGCGCCAGGTGCGACGGATAGTCGGTGAGCTGCGGATGCGCAGCGATGATGAAAGGCATGGCCGAAAGCAGCGCCAGGAACAGCGCCAGGAACAGCCCTTCGCGCGACGAGACGCGCGCCAGGGCCATGCGCAGGACGGTTGGACCTTCGCCGGATTCGCGCTCGTGCCGCATCATCGGCGGGGATGATTCCATCGGCTTTTCAGCTTCCTTGGGGGAATGCTGGCAGGAGTGCACGGACTCGAACCGTGGGCCCTCGGTTTTGGAGACCGATGCTCTACCAACTGAGCTACACTCCTGCGGGCCGGCTGCCTCTAGGAGGTGTCGGCGGCGATGGCAAGGTGGTGCCGGCATAAAATCCGACCGGCATCGACGCGCATTTGGCCCCCGAGCATTTGGCCCCAGGCATTTGGATTGCGCTCGGCCTCTGCTAGACTCCCCCGGTGCACGCTCCCGCCACGCCGCCGCCGATCATCGACCCCGAGCTTCTGATGCTGGCCTATCGCAGCGGCATCTTCCCCATGGCCGATCACCGCGACGATCCCGAGATCTTCTGGGTAGAGCCGCGCAAGCGCGCGATCCTGCCGCTCGACGGCTTCCACCTATCGAAATCACTGGCCCGCACCCTGCGCCGCGGGCGCTTCGCCGTGACCTGCAACGCCGCTTTCGCCGAAGTCATGGACGCCTGCGCAGCCCCCCGCCGCGATGGCAGCGGGGAAAGCTGGATCAGCCACCGCATCGCCGCGAGCTATCAGCACCTGCACGAGCTCGGCCAGGCCCATTCGATCGAATGCTGGCAGGACGGCGCGCTGGTCGGTGGGCTCTACGGCGTCGGCTTCGATCGCGTGTTCTGCGGCGAATCGATGTTCAGCCGCGTTCCCGACGCCTCGAAGGCCGCACTGGCCTGGCTGGTCGCGGCGCTGCGCCGCTGCGACGTGGAACTTCTCGACTGCCAGTTCATCACGCCACACCTCGCCTCGCTGGGCGCGGTCGAGATCAGCCAGCGGCGTTACGTGACCCTGCTGCGCGCCGCGCAGCCGCCTTATTCGGGGCTGGGCGTGGAAGCCCGCGCGCGCGTCGGCGATGCCGCAGGGCTCGGCGCCGTGCTCGGCGAGGCGGTCGGCGCCGGCGAGGCCGACGTGCTGGCCCTGCCCGCGGGCTTCGCGGCGCTGCTCGCCGATGCCGAGGGATCGGCCTCTTCACCCGGGAACTTCATCGCGCAGTCCTTGACCCAGACGTCATAGACCGGGTGCTCGATCACGTTGAGCGACGGCGAGTTCTTGAACAGCCAGCCCGAGAACACCTTGTGCCAGGTCAGCGGCTCGCTGGTGCGCGCGCGCTCCTCGACGAAGACCTGGACGAAAGCGCCGACCTCGGCCGGGCTTTCCCATGGCAAGGTCCGTTCGCAGCTCGCCAGGCGCACGATGACATTGCCGACCCGGCGCGATTCGCCGGACTTCATGACGAGGTCCTGCGAGAGGTTGTTGCGCTTGTTGAGCAGGCCGATCGTCGCGACGCGATCCTTGACCGGCGTGCCGAACTGGCTCTCGACCGCAGAAATGCCGACCGGCGCGGCGGCGACGGCCTTGGGAACTTCGGTCGCAGCCGGATCGGCGCCCTGATCCTCGCCGCGATTACAGCCAGCCAGGGCCGCGACCAGCATAAGCGCGGCCGACGGGAGGGCGGCGCGCACAAGAGAAGATTTCCGGCGCATCGGCCGCGTCATCGTCCTCAGGCGTCCGGCGACCAGGCCTGGTAGTCACCCGTGGCGTGAGCACGCCGACCGCCACGCTCGAGCGCACCCTGCGGACGATAGGCCTGATCGGTGCCCGTGGCGTTGGGGGTGTAATCGACCTCCCAGATGCGCGCGGGCGGAAGATTGCTCTCGGGGACGGAATCGAAGCTGCCGTGCAGCCAGCCGTGCCATTCGGCCGGCACGCGGCTGGCGTCGTTCGAACCCGAATAGATCACCCAGCGGCGCTCGAGCCCGTCGACGTTCTTGGGCTTCTTGCCGCGATAGTAGCGATTGCCCTGGGCGTCGGTGCCAACGTGCTCGCCGTTACGCGAAGAGTCGAGCAGCGTGCCGATGGTCGCGCCATCCCACCAGGTGAAGATCTTCGAGAGGATACCCATGGTGCCGGCGCCTAGCGGATTTTGGGGTCGTGGGGCAAGCGTCCAGTGACGCGTTCTGCGACGGAAACGGCGGTTACCAGTCGACCTTGTCGCCCGCGACGATGCCCAGCGCCGCCGCGCGTCCACCGTTGAGCTCGAGCACGGCGCTGACCTTGCCGGCCGACGGGATCGGCGTTTCCGAATAAGGCACGGCATTGGCGGCGATGTTGAGGATGCGGCGATCCTCGCCGACGAAGATGATGTCGAGCGGGATCACCGTGTTGCGCATCCAGAAGGCGGCCGGGCGCGCCGGCGCCATCGGGAAGATCATGCCCTCGTCCGCGCCCATCTGCGTGCGGAACATCAGGCCCTTGGCCTGCTCCGCGCTAGTGCGCGCCACTTCGACGCGGAAAGCGTGATGCCGCCGCTCGTGGCTGACCGTCAGCGGCACCACCGGCAGGCCGGATTCGGCATGATGCGCAGCCTGGGCCGCGGTCTTGGCGGCGGTGTCGGCAGGCTGGGTCGAGCAGGCGGCCAGCGCCAGGCCGATCGCGACCAGGCCCCGCGTGCTCCATGACGGCATCGCCCATGGCAAAATCGAGCGCATCTATTCGTCCTCCAGCGCAGCCCATTCCTCGGCCGCCTCAATCGTCGCGGCATCGACCAATTCACGCGCGCTGTCCAGAGCGTGGCCGGCGCGGAGCATCGCCGCGATCTGCTTCTCGCGCCGTGCGGGATCGCGCTCGCCGGCAGAGCGGCCGAACGGGCCGAACCCGCGCTTGCGCGCCAGGGCCAGCGCCGCGCGGCGCAAGGCACCCTCGCCCGCCCGGACCTCCGCGCGAATGTCCTCATCGATCCCGGCCGCGCCCAGGGCCTGGGTAACACGCCGCGCGCCATAGCCGCGGCGCAGCAGGCTGCCGCTCTTGGCGCGGGCGAAAGCGGCATCGTCGACATAGCCAGCAGCCACGAAACGCTCGACCAGCGCGGCGACGGGCGGCTCGCCGTCCCCGTCCCAGCCGCGCTCGCGCAGCTTGCGCGCGAGATAGGCGGTCAGCTTGGCGCGGCTCGTGGCGAAACGCGCGACATAGGCCAGCGCCAGCTCTTCCAGCCGCGCTGCGCCGATCGGCTTCGGCTCCGCGCGGTTCCCGTTTCGGGACCCGCGCCGCGGCCCTGTGGCTGGGGATTGTGACACCATTGCCCTATTCGTGCCACAGTCGCCTCAGAATGGGAAAGCCCGCGAACGGAGGGTTTTTGCCATGCCCGGATCGAAGGTTTCCGGTATAGGGCAACAGCACATCGCTATAAATCTTGTAACAACAACGGGTTACCGCACATGACCGACACCGCCACGCTGGTGCCGACGGCTAATAACAACCTCATTCCGACCGCGAACGAAGACGATCTTCCGCGCCGCTATGCCGATTTCGCGAACTTTTGCGAGGCGATCGACTATGCCGCAAAGGGCAAGCGCGGCCTGAATTTCCACGATCCGCGCGGTACGCTGATCCGTCCTTATCCCTTCTCCGAGCTCCGCCAGGATGCGCTCGCGATGGCCTATCGCCTGATCGCGCACGGCGTGAAGCCGGGTGACCGGATTGCCCTGATCGCCGAGACGGGTCCGCAATTCGCCGCGCTGTTCTGCGGCGCGGTCTATGCCGGCGCCTGGCCGGTGCCGCTGCCGCTGCCGACCTCGTTCGGCGGCAAGGACAATTACATCGACCAGATCGCGGTGCAGATGGCTTCGGCCGAGCCGAAGATGCTGCTGTTCCCGGCCGAGCTGGAAGCGATGGCGATCGCCGCGGCCGAGCGCCAGGGTTGCGAAGGCCTGGCCTGGGAAGCGTTCGAGCAGGAAAAGGCGACCGAAACCGCGCTGCCCACCCCGCAGCCCGACGACATCTGCTTCCTCCAGTATTCGAGCGGCTCGACCCGCTTCCCGCACGGCGTCGCCGTCACGCACCGCTCGCTGCTGGCGAACCTCGCCGGTCACAGCCACGGCATGGACATCGGCCCCAGCGACCGCTGTATCTCGTGGCTGCCGTGGTATCACGACATGGGCCTGGTGGGCTGCTTCCTCTCGCCGATCGGCAACCAGTTCTCGGTCGACTACCTGAAGACCGAGGATTTCGCCCGCCGCCCGCTCGCCTGGCTCGATCTGATCAGCCGCAATCCGGGCACCTCGGTGAGCTTCTCGCCGACCTTCGGTTACGACATCTGCTCGCGCCGCGTCTCGAGCCAGACCAACGTGTCCGAGCGCTTCGACCTGTCGCGCTGGCGCATCGCCGGCAACGGCGCCGACATGATCCGGCCCGACGTCATGCAGGCCTTCGTCAACACCTTCGCTCCCGCGGGCTTCAAGGCCGGCGCCTTCATGCCGAGCTACGGCCTGGCCGAAGCCACGCTCGCGGTCACCTTGATGCCCCCGGGCGAAGGCATCCGCGTCGAACTGGTCGAGGAAGAGCGCCTTTCGGGCACGCCTCGTGATCTGAGCAGGCCAGCCCGTTACCGCGCGATCGTCAACTGCGGCGTCGTCGTGCGCGGCATGGAGCTCGAGATCCGCGGCGAGGCCGGTCACGCGCTGGCCGATCACCACATCGGCAAGGTCTGGTGCCGCGGCACCAGCGTCATGCATTCGTACTACCGCGACCCCGAGGCGACCGAGGCCTGCATGGCCGACGGTTGGCTCGACACCGGCGACATGGGCTACATGGTCGACGGCTATCTGTTCATCGTCGGCCGGGCGAAGGACATGATCATCATCAACGGCAAGAACCACTGGCCGCAGGACATCGAGTGGGCGGTGGAACAGCTTCCGGGCTTCCACCAGGGCGACATCGCCGCCTTCAGCCTCGAGACCGAGAACGGCGAGGAAGTGCCCGCCGTACTCGTCCACTGCCGCGTCTCCGATCCGATCGAGCGCATCAAGCTGCACGACGAGATCCGCGACAAGGTGCGTTCGATCACCGGCATGAACTGCATCGTCGAACTGGTCCCGCCGCGTACCCTGCCGCGCACCAGCTCGGGCAAGCTCAGCCGCGCCAAGGCCAAGAAGCTCTACCTCGCGGGCGAGATCGAGCCGTTCAAGCTGGCGGCCTAACGCGATAGCGCGGCAGGTGGAATCACCTGCCGCGGCTTGTCCGGCTTCGCCGAACCGCTGCCTTCCTACTTATCGCTGACCGCGACAGGCCCAAGTTCGGTCCGGTCGTTGGCCAGGAAGGCCAGCATCAGCGTCCAGGCGGCCACGTTCTGGCGCAGTTCGCCGAGATCGATCTTGTCCAGTGTGTCGTCGGGCGTGTGGTGCAAGTCGAAGTAGCGTGTCATGTCCTGGGCGAGGCCGATGATCGGAGCGCCCTGTCGCGCGAGCACCGAGATGTCCGAACCCTCGGCGGCGCCGTTGCCGTGTCCTTTGGTCACGCCGAGTTCGACGAGCGCCTGCCGCAAAGGCTGCATCGCGGGGAGCGCCTCTTCGCGGATTGACGTCTCGAACGACAGCACGCGACCAGCCCCGGCGTCGGATTCGGCAGCGAAGGCGACCTTTTCGCCGGCGTGGGCCTTGGCATAGGCGGCCGCACCGACGAGGCCCGGCTCTTCCGCGCCGAACCAGACCAGCCGGATCGTGCGCAGCGGCTTGCCCATGGCCATGATGCGCTTGGCTGCCGCAGTGGTGATGGCGAGGCCCGCGGCATCGTCCACCGCGCCGGTGCCCAAGTCCCAGCTATCGAGGTGCCCGCCGATCACGATCGTGCCCGCGGCCGGATCGCTTCCGGGGATCTCGGCAATGACGTTGCCCGAAGGCATGTCGGCTTCGCTGCGGGATTCGAGCACCAGGTTCATGCGCACGGGCTTGCCGCGCTTGACCGCGCGCATCAGTTGCTCGGCATCGGGAAGCGCCAGGGCACCCGCGGCTATGCCCGTTCCGGCAGCCCCCGCCCCGGTATGCGGGTTCCGGTGGTAATCCGTGCCGACCGACCGGATCAATACGGCCACGGCGCCGCGCTGGGCGGCAAGCTTCGGCGCCTCGCGGCGGACCGCCGAGAAGGTGCCATAGCCGTTCATGTCCGATGTGACGGTCATCGCATGCGACACGAACACGATCTTGCCTTTCGCCTCGGCCGGATCGGCCGCCTGGAAAGCAGCCAAGCTGGGATAGGCGACGACCTCTGCGGTGATGCCGCCGGGCGGAGTCGAACTGCTGCCGCCCAGCGCCGCGACCGCCAGGCTCTGCGGGAATGGCGCCACGATGCTCGCCCGCTCGGCGCCGCGCGTCCAGCGGGTCATGGTGAAAGGCTCGACACGGACCTTGCTGAAGCCCAGGGCCTTGAGCCTGGCGACGGCCCAGACGCGCGCGCGTTCCTCAGCCTCGGTGGCGGCCAGCCGTTGCCCGACCTCGGTGGTCAGTCCTTCGGCGATGTCCCAGGCAAGATCGTCCTTGAGCGCGTCCTCGCGGATCCGCGCAGCCTCGGCCGGGGTCGGCGCAGCGGACAGGGCCGGAAGCGGCAGCCTCGCCACAAGCAGGGTCAGAGCGGAAAAAACGGTGCGCATTCTGGCGGTGCCCCTTCGATGCGCGATCTTGGCGCGCCACATCATGTTGCACGGCGGTGCGCTCAGGCAAAGGCCACCGTCTCGGCCTCGGGCTCCTTCTTCTCCCACTTGGGATAGGCGGGCAGGCTGATGACCATCAGGCCGCCGAGCGTGCAACCGATCGCACCGGCGAGCAGGAACCACTCGTAGCCGCCGAACACGTCGTAGACGCGCCCCGCCACCAGCGGTCCGAAACCCGCGGCCAGCGCCATCAGCGCGGCCATCACGCCATAGAGCACGCCAAAGCTCTTCATCCCGCCGTAGGAAGCGGTGAGGAAGCCGGTGATCTGCGTCTTGGTGCCCGCGGCATAGCCGTTGACGATCAGCGCGAAGACGATCAGCGCAGGCGAACGCACGCCCTCCATCAGCGCCGCGAAAGTCAGCGCCGCCGCGCCGAGGGTCAGGCCGCCGATCCAGTTCGGCCGATAGCGATCGAGCAGTGCGCCGGTGATCAGCTTGCCGACGATCCCGGCAACGCCGCCGAGGCTGGAGAGCAGCGCGGCATTGCCGCGCGAGACGCCGGCATCGGTCATGATCGGGATCAGGTGCGCAGCGAGGCCCTGGGTCAGCAGCATGACCACGAAGTTGGAGATGCCCACGCGCCACAGCGCCCAGTCGCGCGCGCCCTCGCGCACGGTCAGCCCAGTCAGTTCCACGGCCTCGACCTCCGCCGCCTCGCCCGCCTGCTTGGCCTGGCTGCGCGCGGCGGCGTCGCGCGCGTCAAAGAAGAAGAACAGGCAGAGCACGAAGGTGATCGAGCCCCAGCCCAGGCCCAGCCAGACATAGGCGGCGCGCCAGCCGAATTCGGCGATCAGCCAGTTGCCCAGCGGCGGCACGATCACCTGCGACAGCGCGGTGCCGGCCATGGTCAGGCCCAGCGCGAGGCCGCGCGAACGCTCGAACACGCCGAGCACGGCCGCGCTCCAGATCGTCGACTTGATCGTAACCGCGGCGGCGCCGAAGAACACCCACAGCGCGATCCACTGCCAGGCCGCGCCGTTGGTCAGGCCGAACAGCAGCATCGAGGTCAGGGTCAGCAGCACGCCGGGCAGCGCCAGCTTGCGCGAGCCGTAGCGATCGATCAGCACGCCGAAGAACGGCGAGAGCAGCGCGGTCATGATCGTCGCGATCGAGGCGCCCGACGAATAGAAGGTGCGGCTCCAGCCGAATTCCGCGCTGACCGGCTCCATGAACAGGCCGACCGTCGACAGCATCACCGAGAAGAAGCCGAAGCCGATCGCCGAGGCGAGGACCAGGGTCCAGTGTTGCTTCCATTCCTGCGCCGCCGTCGGCCCCGTTCCGCTCACGCCAATCCCCTCATGTTCGGGTCCGCGGCCGGGCTCTCGTCGTCCCGCACCGGCCCTTCGTTCCAGTCGGGATAGCGCGGCAGGCTCACGATAAGAAGCCCGCAGAACACGCAGCCGATCGTACCGGCGATGAGGAAGGGCTCGTAGCCGCCGGTGCGGTCGTAGACCATGCCCGCGAGCAATGGCCCCAGCGCCGATCCCAAGGCGGTCAGGCTGCCGATGAAGCCGAAGATCGTACCGAAGTTCCTGAGGCCGCCGTAGCGCGAAGTCAGGTAGGAACATATCTGCAGCTTGGTCCCCGCCGAATAGCCGTTGATCAGCATGGCCGCGACGATCAGCGCGGGCGTGCGCACGCCATCGAGCAGCAGCAGGAAGGCGAAGGCGGTGAAGCCCAAGGTCACGCCGCCGACCCAGTTGGCGCGGAAGCGATCGACCAGCACGCCGGTGACCAGCTTGCCGAGGATCCCGGCGAGCCCACCCGCGCCCGCGAGCAGCGCCGCGCGCTCGGGCGTGACGCCGGCTTCGACCAGGATCGGGATCTGGTGGATCAGCAGGCCGATCGTCAGCACCATCAGCACGAAGGTGGAGATCGCAATGCGCCAGAGCCCGGGATCGCGCCAGGCCTGCGGGATCGTCAGGCCGGGTTCGGCCGAGGTGTCGCGTGCCGCGGCCTGCGCCGGACCGTCGCTGGGCGCGCGGAAGAACAGCAGGCAGAGCAGGAGCGCGAAGCCGCCCCAGCCGAAGGCGATGGCGACGAAGGCCGTGCGCCAGCCGAAGGCGCCGATCAGCCAGGTCGCCAGCACCGGTGCCACCGCCTGGGCCACGGCCGTACCCGCCAGGGTCAGCCCCAGCGCCAGGCCGCGTCCGGCGGTGAAGGCGCGCGCGACGGCCGCGGTCCAGACGCTGACCGTCACCGCCAGCGAGACGAGCGCGTAGACCGCCCAGAGCACGACCCACTGCGTCACCGAGCCGCTGATTAGGCCGAAGGCCGCGGTGCAGACGATCATGCCGACTAGGCCGGGGATCGCCAGCCGGCGCGATCCGTAGCGATCGATGAACAGGCCGACGACGGGCGACAGGAGGACACTGAGCACCCCGGCGATCGGCAGCCCCATCGACACGACGGTGCGGCTCCAGCCGAACTCCTTGACCAGCGGGCCGATGAAGGCGCCCATCGCGGTGGTCATGATCGACATGAACGAGAAGCCCGCCGCGGCCGAAAGCACCAGCGTCCAGTTCGCGCGCCACTCCTGCGACGCCGTATGGGACGTCCCGGTCATGCGGTGGCCTCTCGCGGCTGTTCCGGCTCGGGCGCGGAGGCCGTACCCGACCAGTCGGGATAGGCCGGCAGGCTGAAAAGCAGCAGCCCGCAGATGATCGAACCGACCGTGCCGGTGATCAGGAACAGGCCGTAGCCACCCGTCATGTCGAAGACGAGGCCCGCATAGACCGGCCCGACGATCAGGCCCGAGGCCATCGCCCCGTTCATCACGCCGACGAGCGTGCCGTAATTGCGCATGCCGCCGTAGCGCGCGGTCAGGTAGGAAACGACCTGGATCTTGGTCCCCGTGGTATAGCCGTTGACCAGCATGGCGAAGACGATCAGCGCCGGCGAGCGGATGCCGTCGATCAGCAGGCCGAAGGCCAGCGCCGTCGTGCCCAGGGTCAGGCCGCCGATCCAGTTGGGACGGAACCGATCGAGCATCACGCCCGACACGAGCTTGCCGGCCAGCCCGGCAATGCCCGCGAGGCTGAGAAGCCAGGCCGCGTTGGTCCGCGAGACGCCGGCGGCGCCGAGGATCGGCACGAGATGGATCGACAGGCCCAGAGTCAGCACCATGGTCAGCACGGTCGAAATGCCGATCCGCCACAGTGCGCTGTTGCGCCAAGCCTCGCCCAAGGTCAGGCCCGGCAGCTCGGCGCGGGCCTCGGCCGGGGTCTGCGCGGAGGCGGCGCCCCCGGCAGGCTTGTCGCGCAGGTCGTAGAGGAACAGCACCGAAGCCAGCAGAGTCATGCCGCCCCAGCCGAGCCCGAGCCAGACATAGGTCATGCGCCAGCCGACCTCGTCGATCAGCCAGATCGTCAGCGGTGGCAGCAGCACCGATGTCAGCGCCGAACCGCTGAAGGTGATGCCCAGCGCCAGCCCGCGCGACTTGTCGAACACGTTCGCCACGGCCGCGGTCCACAAGGTGCCCTTGGCCATCAGCGAGACGAAGGCATAGATGAACCACAGCGCGAACCATTGCGCGGGCGAGCCGTTGGCGAAGGAGAACGCCGCGATCGACAGCGCGGTGATCGTCACCCCCGGGATCGCCAGCTTGCGCGGGCCGAAGCGGTCGAACAGCAGGCCGGCGAAAGGCGAGCCCAGGGTCGTCGCCACGGCGCCGATCGAAACGCCCGAGGCGATCAGGGTGCGGCTCCAGCCGAACTCCTTGCTGATCGGCTGGATGAACATCGAAACCGTGCCCGTCATCAGCGATAGGAACGAGAAGCCGACGAAGCAGGCCAGGACGACGCCCCAGCCCCTGCGCCATTCTTCGGCGGCGGTCATGCAGTCGTCTCCTTCCAATTCGGATAGCGCGGCAGGGTCAGCACCAAGAGGCCGCAGAACAGGCAGCCGAAAGTCCCCGCGATCAGGAACGGGCCGTAGCCGCCCGTCGTGTCGTAGACGAAACCCGCGACCATCGGCCCCAGCCCCGAGCCGAGCGAAACGAGGCTGTACATCGCCCCGAACACCGCCCCCAGGTTGCGCAGGCCGGCATAGGAGGCGGTCAGGTAGGTGCAGATCTGCAGCTTGGTCCCGGCCGAATAGCCGTTGATCAGGATCGCCGCGACGATCAGCGCGGGCGAATGCAGGCCGCCGAGCAGCAGCGCGAAGGCCACGCCGTTGACCGCGAGAGTCAGGCCGCCGATCCAGTTGGGCCGATAGCGGTCGAGCAGCGCGCCGGTGACGAGCTTGCCGACGATCCCGGCCAGGCCGAACAGGCTGGCAAGCCAGGCGGCATTGGCGCGCGAGACGCCGGCGCCGGTCAGGATCGGCACCTGGTGGATCTGCAGCCCGAGGCTCAGCAGCATCATGACGAAGGTCGAAACCGCGATGGCCCAGAGCGGTCGGCTGCGCCAGGCCTGCGCGATCGTCAGCCCCGGTACGTCATCAGCAGGCTGTGCGACGCCGTCCGGCGCGGCGCGGTCGCGATCCTTGCGGTCGTAGAGGAACAGCCAGCACAGCAGCAGGGTCACCCCGCCCCAGCCGAGCCCGGTCCAGACATAGGCCTGCCGCCAGCCGTAGTGCTCGATCAGCCAGTTGCACAAAGGCGGCGCGATCGCCTGGGCCGCGGCGGTGCCCGACAGGGTCAGCGCCAGGGCGAGCCCACGCCCGGCCTGAAAGTGCCCCGAGACCGGCGCGGTCCAGATCGTGGTCTTCACCAGGATCGAGATCAGCGCATAGAAGGCCCAGAGCGCCAGCCACTGAGCGGGCGAGCCGTTGGCCAGGCTGATCGCGCCGATCGCGAAGGCGGTGAGGAATACCCCAGGCAAGCCCAGCCGCCGCGCGCCCCAGCGGTCGATCAGCACACCGACGAAGGGCGAGAGCAATGCGGTGACGACCGAGGTCATCGAAGTGCCGGCTGCGATCAGGGTGCGCCCCCAACCGAACTCGCGACCGATCGGCTCCATGAACACGCCCATCGACGCGGTCGGAACCGAAAAGAACGAGAAGCCGACGAAACAGGCCAGGACCAGCGCCCAGCCGCTCTTCCACTCCTCTGCCGCACTCGACGGAACCGCGCTGGACGGGCTGCCGTTCAAACCTGCTCTCCCCGCGCCTTATGGCGTCGTTTGACACCAATGTGCCGAGGCGCAGGGGGTTTGGCCAGCGGCAACTTGGCCTTGGAACTTGACCCTCGGAGCTTGCCCTCAGAGCTTGCGGTGCAGTTCGAGCAGGTTGCGGTCGATCCGCAGCGAAGCCGCAGCGATGCGGATCTCGCGCAGGAACAAGGTCAGCCCGGCCATCAACAGCCCGACCGCGACGAGGAAGAAGCCCGCGGCGACCTTTTCGAGCGGATAGTCGAACAGTTCTTCGACGAAGAGGATCGCCACGGTCGTGCCGATCGCCAGGCAGCCGATCACGAGGAACAGGATCGAGCGCGTGATCAGGTGGATGCGCCGGTCGACCGTGCGGATTTCCTGGACGACGAGGTCGTGCTCGTCGCCGGTGGTCGCGGCGTGCAGATCCTGCAGCTTGCGCGCGCGATCGACCGTACGGCCGAGCCGGGTCGACAGGATGTTCATGATGTTGCCGATCGCCACCAGCATGAACACCGGCGCGAGCGCGAGCTGGATGGTGTGGGCGATCATGCCTTGCGCCTGCGGATCATGCGATCCTCCCTATTTTTCCCAAAGGGACAAATGGGGAGGGGGACCGCTGACGAGAAGCGGCAGTGGTGGAGAGGCCGCCGCACAAGCGGCGGTGAAGGACCGCCGCCCCTCCACCACCGGCCGGAAGAGGCCGGCGGTCCCCCTCCCCCGTTTGTGGCTTCGCCAAAAACAGGGAGGATCGAGGACAGGCATGCCGCACTACCCCCGCGTCGCCAGCAGCGTATCGACCACGCCGGGATCGGCCAGGGTCGAAGTATCGCCGAGGTTCGACGTGTCGTTCTCGGCGATCTTGCGCAGGATGCGGCGCATGATCTTGCCCGAGCGCGTCTTCGGCAGCGCCGGGGCGAAGTGGATCACGTCGGGCGTGGCGATCGGGCCGATCTCGTGGCGGACCCACTGGACCAGTTCCTTGCGTACGTCCTCGCCCTCGGCCCCATCACTGTCGACTCCGGCGTTGAGCGTGACATAGGCGTAGATGCCCTGCCCCTTGATCTCGTGCGGCATGCCGACGACCGCGGCCTCGGCGACCTTGGCATGGGCGACCAGCGCGGACTCGACCTCGGCCGTGCCCATGCGGTGGCCCGAGACGTTGATCACGTCATCGACGCGGCCGGTGATCCAGTAGTAGCCGTCCGCGTCGCGCTTGCAGCCGTCGCCGGTGAAATACTTGCCGCGATAGGTGGTGAAATAGGTCTGGAAGAAGCGCTCGTGATCGCCCCAGACCGTGCGCATCTGGCCCGGCCAGCTTTGCGTGATGCAGAGGTTGCCCTCGGTCGCGCCATCCAGAACCACGCCCTCGCCATCGACGATCTGCGGGACGACGCCGAACATCGGGAACGAGGCCGCACCGGGCTTGAGCGCATGGGCGCCGGGCAGCGGCGTCATCATGCAGGCGCCCGTCTCGGTCTGCCAATAGGTGTCGACGATCGGGCAACGCTCGTCGCCGACCACGCGCCAGTACCATTCCCAGGCCTCGGGATTGATCGGCTCGCCCACCGAGCCGAGCAGCCGCAGCGACGAACGGTCGGTCTTCTTCACCCACTCGTCGCCCTCGCGCATCAGCGCGCGCAGCGCGGTGGGGGCACCGTAGAAGATGTTGACCTGATAGCGGTCGACAATCTGCCAGAAGCGGCTGTGATCGGGATAGTTGGGCACGCCCTCGAACATCACCTGGGTCGCGCCGTTCACCAGCGGGCCGTAGACGACGTAGGAATGGCCGGTGACCCAGCCGACGTCGGCCGCGCACCAGTAGATCTCGCCGGGGCGGTAGTCGAAGACGTAGTGGTGCGTCATCGCCGCCCAGGTCAGGTAGCCGCCGGTGGTGTGGAGCACGCCCTTGGGCTTGCCGGTCGAACCCGAGGTGTAGAGGATGAACAGCGGATCCTCGGCGCCCATCTCCTCGGGCGGGCAGTTCGACGAAGCGGTCTCGCGCGCTTCGTGCCACCAGTGATCGCGGCCCTCGGCCAGGGTCACGGGATTGCCGACATGGCGCACGACCAGCACGGCCTCGACCGAGGTGCAATGGTTTAACGCCTCGTCGACATTGGCCTTGAGCGGGACGGTCTTGCCGCCGCGCATGCCGGCGTCGGCGGTGACGACGATCCGGCTGTCGCAATCCTGGATGCGGCCGGCCAGTGCCTCGGGCGAGAAACCGCCGAAGACCACCGAGTGGATCGCGCCGATCCGCGCGCAGGCCAGCATGGCCACGGCCGCTTCGGGGATCATCGGCAGGTAGATCGTCACGCGATCGCCCTTCTTCGCGCCCAACACCTTCAGCGCATTGGCGAAACGGCAGACATCCTCGTGCAGCTCGCGATAGGTGATCCGCCGCTGCTGCGACGGATCGTCACCCTCCCAGAGGATCGCGACGGTATCGCCGCGCTCGGCCAGGTGGCGGTCGAGGCAATTGGCCGCGACGTTGAGCGTGCCGTCCGAAAACCATTCGATGCCGAAGTCCGCCTCGTCGAAGCTGGTCTGCGAGAGCCTGGTCCAAGGCTTGATCCAGTCGAGCCTTGCCGTCTCCTCGCGCCAGAAGGCCTCGGGCTCCTCGATCGAACGACGGTACTTCTCGGCATAGCCCGCGGCATCGACATAGGCACGGGCCGCCCAGGCGGCGGGGACGGGATGAACGGTGGACAGGGCAGGTCTCCTCTCGGCCGCGGACTTTGCGCCCGCCGGCCCGCAGGATCAACCCGCCGGCAGTTGCAAAATCGGGCCGACCGCGCGCGTCCGGCGCATGGTCAGGGAGGCTCCGACTAGGTCAGGGGTTGGGCGATCAGGCAGGCGCCGTTCTCATCGAAGGCGATCTGGTCAAAGTCCGTCGCGAGCCCACAGCCACCGGGCAGCACGGCCTCGCTGCCGATCTTCGCCGCGCCCTGGCGCGGGATCACCAGCAGCGGCCGCGCACCATAGCGCATGGCGACGTCCTCGTTCGGCAGACCCTCGATCTGGTCGAGCCGGAACAGCGGCCCCTCGACCAGGGTCACGTCGTCGCGATCGGGCACCGAAAGCTTGTATTCGTCGGGATAGGGCTGGCCCTTGGCCACGGCCACGCCCTCGTCGAGATGCAGTTCGCGCGGGCGGCCGTAGTCGTAGAGCCGATAGGTGATGTCGCTGTTCTGTTGGACCTCGATCAGGCTCACCCCGGCGCCGATCGCGTGGACCGTGCCCGCGGGAATGTAGAAGAAGTCGCCGGGGCGGACCTTGTGCCACTGCATCAGGTCCTCGATCGAACCGTCCTGCGCGGCCGTGCGCAGCGCCTCGGACGAAAGCGGCTGCTTGAAGCCGATGCCCAGCTTCGCCTCGGGCTCGGCATCGACGATCAGCCAGCATTCCTCCTTGCCCTGGCGGCCGAGGCCCTTGGCCAGGGTCTCGGCATCCGACGGATGGACCTGGACCGACAGCGCCTCGCTGGTGAAGATGTACTTGACCAGCAGCTGCGGCAGCGCAGGCGGCGGCTCGAACCAGATTTCGCCGATGCGCTTGCCGTCGGGTGCCGCGAAAGGTGCGGGAAGCGTGTCCTTGCCCCAGGGTTTCTCGACCTCCCGGATGGGCAAGGCCGCGCTCATTGGTTCACTGCCCCTGACAGCTTGCCGACGAGCTGGGCGCCGGCGGCGGTGGTGACCAGCACCTCGTCGCCGTCGATCACGACCATCACGTTCTCGAGCCCGATGACCGAAACGCGCGGCCCGTCGCTGTCGACGAGGACATTGCGGCAGTCGACGAGTTCGACGCGGCCAATCGCGACGTTGCCTTGTTCGTCGCGCGCACGCGCTTCGTGGAGCGCCTGCCAGTTGCCGATGTCGGACCAGCCCATGTCGGCGGGGACCATGGCGGCGCGGCCGGTGTTCTCCATCACCGCATAGTCGACCGATTCGCTCTGCACCTCGGCGAAAGCCTCCGGCTCGGGATAGAAACGGTGGTTGTCGTCGACCCCGCGTTCGACCGAGCGCCGCACCGCGTCGAGGATCGCCGGGCGGTGCGCTTCGAGCTCGGCCAGGAAGTCTCGCGCGCGGAAGGCGAAGATGCCGCCGTTCCAGGCGTAGATGCCGGCGTCGAGAAAGCCCTGTGCACGCTCGCGATCGGGCTTCTCGACGAACTGGTCGACGCGGAAGCCGGTCTCGCCGATCGCCTCGCCGCGCTTGAGATAGCCATAGCCGGTTTCGGGGGTCTTGGCTTCGATCCCGAAGGACACCAGCCAACCCTCTCCGGCCAGGGCCGCGGCGGCATGCGCCGCGGCGACGAAGGTGTCGCAATCGGCGATGTGGTGATCGCTCGGGCAGACCAACATGATCGCGTCCTCGGACACCCGCAGCGCCGCCAGTGCGATCGCCGCGGCGGTGTTCTTGGCCGCAGGCTCGACGATGACCCGCGCGTCGGGCGCGCCGGCCAGCTGGTCCTCCACATGCGGCAGATGCGCCGCGCCGGTCACGACGATCGCCGGCGCGAAGTCGGCGTCGGGCGGGCAGCGGCCCAGCGTCGCCTCGAACAGCGTGCTGTCGCCGACCAGCGGCAGAAAGGGTTTCGGTTTCACGGCACGGCTGCGCGGCCACAAGCGGGTACCGCTGCCGCCGCAGAGGATCACGGGAATGATTTGAGTCATCACCGCCTAAATGCCCGATCCGTGCGCCGGCTCCAAGCGGCTCCGATTTTTATTCGGTCGGACCGAACCATCGCTGCTGCCAACCGAAGACCGACTCGATTGCACGGCCCGTCGCATCGGTCGCCGGACGGAATCGGAAGCGTTCTGTGGCCAGTCGGCAGGTGATCTGGTCGGCCTGCGAATCGCGACTCGCACGGTGGACGCGGCAGCCTTTGACCCTTCCGTCGGTCCCCACGGTCAGCGCGACGATCACATAGTCGCCGAGTCGCTGTTCGCGCGTGGCCTCGGGATAGTCGCGTGCCGAGTTGATGTCGCCCGACAGCTTCGCCGCCTTGGTGGCGATACCGCCCCCGCCTTGGCCCGAGCCCGAGGCGCCCGCCCCGGTTCCGCTTCCCTGGCCGCCAGCCCCGCTGCCTGCCCCGCTGTCTCGCGCGCCGGACGCATTGGCGCTGCCCTGCCCCACGACCGGCGGCGCCGCCTGGGTGGCGATGACGATCTGCGGGCTCGGCGCGGCGATCGGCCGCGGTACCGCCTGCTTGCCCGCAGCGGCGGCGGCCCCCTCGGGTTGCGGCGCGAGCGCGGGTGGCGCCGGTTGCGGCGCCGGCGTGGGCGCCGGCGGCGGCGTCGTGACGGTCACGGTGACCGTGCCGAAGACCTGCTCGGTCACGCGCGCGGTGAAATCGGGGGCGAAAGCGCGGATCAGCGCCAGCAGCAGCGCGATATGCAAAAGCACGACCAGCAAGGCCACGCCCCAGCGCAGACCGCGCGGCGAGGAATAGGCGGCGCGCTTCATCCGCCGCCTCATGCCACGCCGACGATGCCGCGACAATCGCGCCGCCGTCGGTTTGACAGGCGCCGCGGCGTCGCGCCATGTTCGCCGAAACGAACAGCAATTCCAGGGAGAGAATCATGGCCGCCTTCGAGACCATCCATTGCGAGCACGACGGCACGCGCCTCGAAGGCCTGATCGCACGGCCCGAGGGCAGCGGTCCGTTCCCGACGGTGATGGTCATGCACAGCGCCAACGGCCTGCGCCATCAGGTCAAGGGCACGATCGAGAAGCTGGCGGCGCTGGGCTACCTGGCGATCGCCACCGACATGTACGGCCCCGAAGTCCAGAACGGTGCGCCCGAGGCCGCGCACGGCGCCTACATGTATTTCATCGACGACGGCATGAAGAACGTGCGCGATCGTTCGCTCGCCTGGTTCGAAGCCGTGCGCACCCACCCCGAGGTCAATCCCGCCCGCATCGCCGCGATCGGCTACTGCTTCGGCGGCCACTGCGTGCTCGAACTCGCCCGCGCGGGGGCCGAACTCCGGGCGGTGGTGTCCTATCATGGTACGCTCAAGACCCACGCCCCGGCCCAGCCCGGCGCGGTCAAATGCGAAGTCGTCGCCTATTGCGGCGCCCAGGATCCCTATGCCACGCTCGAGGAAATCGAGACGCTGCGCCGCGAGTTGACACAAGCCCAGGCACGCTATCAGATCACCGTGTTCGGCGAGGCCGCGCACAGCTTCACCGACCCCGACGCGGGCAAGATGGGCATGGACGGAATCCGCTACAACGCGATGGCGCACAAGATGTCCTGGGCCGGGACCGAGACCGTGCTGGAGATCGCACTGCAAGGCTGATGCAGCAGTGATGCAGGCTCGCAACACTATCCCCGCAATTCATTCGCGCGAAGCACTGTTCCCTATTGTGACCAATCCAGCGGATTGCTAGAACTGCCTCAAGATAAATGAAAATCGTTCATTTAAGCGATAGACCATCGCATAAATGACGGGGGATGAGGGATCGGTCGATGGCAATCAGCCTGATGCGATTTACGACGACTGCGGTTCGCCGCGGCACGGCTTCTGCCCGATCGGCAGCGGGCCTGGATGCCGCCTGCGTCACGCCGAATATCGCTTCCTGACCTTTCCCGACGACCGGCGAAGCCGGCAAGATAACTCGATAAAAATTTCTGCGGAGGAGGAGAGTACTAATGAGGAATACCACGATCAGATCGGGCCTGTTGCTCGGCGTAGCTTTCGCCGGCATGGCCTCGGCCAACCCGGCGCTGGCCCAGAGCACCGATGACAGCGCCACCGGCGACATCATCGTCACCGCGCAGCGCGTCGAACAGCGCCTGCAGGACGTGCCGGTGTCGATCACCGTGTTCAACGCACAGCAGCTGACCCAGAAGAACATCGCGGTCGCCACCGACCTCGCGATCTACACGCCGTCGCTGTCGGTGAACGAGCGCTATGGCCCTGAAAAGGCCAACTTCAACATTCGCGGCTTCAACCAGGATTCGGCCACGGCCCCGACCGTCGGCGTCTACTTCGCCGAAGTCGTCGGCGTACGCGCCCAGGGCGGCACGACCTCGGGCAACACCGTCGGCGCCGGCGCCTTCACCGACCTGCAGAACGTGCAGGTTCTCAAGGGTCCGCAGGGGACGCTGTTCGGCCGCAACACCACCGGCGGTGCCGTGCTGCTGACCCCGGCCAAGCCGACCAGCGAGCTCGGCGGCTACGTCGAAGGCACCTATGGCAACTACGATCAGATGCGCCTTCAGGGCGCGCTGAACATTCCGCTGTCGGACACCTTCAAGGTCCGTATCGCGGGTGAGCGCAACAAGCGCGACGGCTTCATCAACAACCTGTCGGGTATCGGCCCCGAGGACTACAACAACGTCAACTACTGGTACGCGCGTCTCAGCATCGTCGCCGACCTGACGCCGGACCTCGAGAACTACACGGTCTTCCACTACAGCGACTCGAACACGCGCGGCTACGCTTCGAAGATCGTCGGCTGCGCCACGCCGACCTCGCCCGAATCGCCGCTCAACATCACCTCGGGCACCGCCGGCTATAGCGGCACGCGCCACCTCCAGGCCGCGTCGTGCGCCATCCAGCTCGGTCGCCAGACTGCGCGCGGTGACGGCTTCTACGACATCGAGACGAACAACCGGAACCCGTTCCTCAAGATCCAGCAGTGGCAGGTGATCAACACCACCACCTGGCGCGCGAGCGACAACATCACGATCAAGAACATCGCCAGCTACGGCGAATTCCGCGAGCGTGCGAACTTCGACCTCGGCAGTTCGAACTTCGTCGTGCCGTCGATCGATACCGGACCCGGCCTGACCGGCACCACTGTCACCGGCTTCCGCGCCAATCGCCTCAGCCCGCTGCTGCCGGCGGTCGTCCTCGCGGGCGGTCAGTCCTACGGCCGCATCGTGCTCGATACGGCCGGTCCGAACACCTACAACTCGGCCGAAAGCACGTTCACCAACGAGTTCCAGGTCCAAGGCACCTGGGACAAGCTCAACTTCGTGCTGGGCGGCTACCTCGAATTCAGCCGCCCGATCGGCTTCAGCGCCGGTCGTACGGGCATCTTCTTCAACTGCGAGCGGCCGGAGACGATTACCTGTACCAACCCGCTGCTGATCGGCTCGATCTCCGAATCGAGCACCCAGCTGAGCTTCGACAACCACGGCATCTTCGGTCAGGCGACCTACAAGATCACCGACAAGCTCTCGCTGACCGGCGGTATCCGTTACACCTTCGACAAGATCGTCGGTCTGACCCAGGGCACCCGCGCCGGTCTTTCGGCCAGCGCCTCCACGGGCCCGCTGTTCACCGATCCGGTCAGCGGCCGCCAGATCGCCCGCGCCTGCACGGACTCGTTCCGCCACGGCCCGGCAACCTACGGCGCCAACCCTCCGGGTCTGAACCGCGACGTCTGCGTCACCAACCTGACCAACAAGTCGAGCGAGCCCACCTGGGTCATCAACCTCGACTACAAGGCGTCGTCGGACCTGATGTTCTACGCAAAGTATGCGCGTGGCTATCGCCAGGGCGGCATCAACTTCACCAACCCCGGTGTCGAACTGTGGCAGCCCGAAAAGCTGGACTCGTATGAAGTCGGCGCCAAGGCGAGCTTCCGCGGTGCGGTGAACGGCTACTTCAACGTCGCCGGCTTCTACAACAACCTCAGCAACCAGCAGGTCTTCGCAGGCCTGGTCGCCACGCCGGCGGCCGCGGCTCTGGGCGTTGCCGGCGGTAACGCGGTGGTGAACGCGGGTAAGTCGCGGATCTACGGCGCCGAGATCGACGGTTCGGTCGGCTTCGCCGAGATCTTCCGCGTCGCCTTCGGCTACACCTACCTCAACACCCGCGTGAAGGAGGTTGCGCCGCGCGCTACGGTGGGCGACGGCAGCCCGCTCGGCCAGCTGCTGGTCGGCACGCCGTTCGGCTCGATCACGCCGAACGTCGCGGTGGGCTCGGCCTTCGTGCTCTCGCCCAAGCACAAGCTCAGCATCACCCCGTCGATCACGATCCCGGTCGACGAGAGCGTTGGTAAGATCAACCTCTCGGCCACCTGGGTCCACCAGTCGAGCTACATCAACGACGGTTCGGTGCCGAAGTTCGTCAACGGCATTCCGCTCGGCTTCACCCCGGCGACCAACCTGATCAACCTCAACCTCGATTGGCGCAGCGTCGCCGGTTCGCCGGTCGATCTCTCGCTGTTCGTGACCAACCTCACGAAGGAAAAGTACAACGTGTCGAACACGGGTGCCTGGAACTCGGCGGGCGTCGCCGAGATCATCCCGAACCAGCCGCGCTTCTACGGTGTGCGTCTGCGCTACACCTTCGGCCAGTAAGCGAGAAAAAGCCCGCGGTGCTCGAAGCACCGCGGGCCATCAATTCCAAACGAACTTCAGGCCACGCTCGATCGAGCGTGGCCTTTTTCGTTCCGCTGCTCAGGCCACCCCGAGCAGCGCGTGGCTGTCGTGCCGCATGACGGCACGGCCGAGACGGTCGGTGAACTGCACGGTGATGTCGGGCGCGACGCGGCGCGTGATGCCCCACATGTAGAAACCGTACATCACCGCCTCGCGATACTGCAGCCAGGCTTCCTCGGCGTCGGGCAGGGTCAGCCCCAGGCCGCGACCGAGCTCGAGATAGTGGTTGAGCAGGTTGCGCTCCTCCGTCTCGGCCAGTTCGACCGGCAGCACCGCGCAGAGGTGATAGGCGACGTCGACCGCCCAGCCCGAACGCTGCAGCACCTGCCAGTCGATCAGCCCCGAACCCTTCGCCGTACGGAAGATGTTGCCCGCGTGGGAATCGCCGTGGACGAGGTACTGCGGACGCCCCGCATCCTTGTCGCCCAGCGCCTGCATGCCCGCGATCAGCCGTGCGCCGTTGCGCACCGCCGGCGTCAGGTTGTCGCCGCGCGGGCCATCGAGCAGGCCCTGGAGGATCTCGGCGGTCATGTGCGGCATGCGGCCGAGCGAGGCGATGCGCGGCGTCACCCAAGGGGTGCTTTCGAGCAAGGCCTGACCGCCGGCGTGGAGATTGGCGATCTGCGAGAGGCTGCTGGCCGCGTCGTCGACCGTGAAGGCCTCGAGCGCCGAGCAGAAACGGCCGCCAGCGGCGATCACGTCGCGCATGATCAGCACGCTCTGCTTGGCCTCGCGATCGGTGACGACCGCGACCGCCTCGGGCACCTGCACGTTCAGCTTGGGCGCGAGCTTCAGATAGAAGTCCCCCTCGAGCACGCAGGTCGAGCCGCCCATCTTGGTCATCTCGTCGGCATCGAGCAGGCCCTTCAGGCAGAAGTCCTGCGTACCCGCCGCACCGTCGAAGGTCGCCTTGAAGCGAATCTTGGTGGCAACGGTCTTGATCACCTCCACGATTTCGACCGAGGTTACCGGAGCGCCCTGCCCTACCGATGCCAGCGCCTGGCTCAGCCAGGCCGGGTCCAGCGCCTCTTCGCGCGTATCGGGCACGCGCAGCTTCGGCTCGGCCGGACCCGACGTCATCGGCGGCCTTGTTGATTGATCGTCCGGCATTACTCTCCCTCTCGTCTTCAATGACCGACGCATATTGACCTGATTCGCGATTTCGGTCCATGCGTCACAATAGAGAATTTAACGGCGAATCCGCGAACGCGGGAAAAGCCACCGGGAGATAGGGAAAACGGCATGTCCAAACCGCTTGAAGGCATCAAGGTCGTCGAAGTCGCGATGTGGGCTTTCGTGCCCGCCTGCGGCGGTATGCTGTCCGACCTCGGCGCCGAGGTCATCAAGATCGAGCCGCCGACGGGCGATCCGCTGCGCGGCCTGTCGATCGGCGCGATCGGCGGCGGCAACAGGATCGACCTGTCGTGGGAAAGCTACAACCGCGGCAAGAAGTCGGTCACGCTCGACCTCAAGCAGCCCGAGGGGCGCGAGGTCCTGGCCAAGCTGCTGGTCGATGCCGACATCTTCCTGACCAACCTGCTGCCGCCCGCGCGCAAGGCCATGGGCATCGACGCCGACACGATCCGCGGCCAGTTTCCCAAGATCATCTACGCCAGCGGCAGTCCGACCGGCCCCAAGGGCCCCGACAGCGCCAAGGGCGGCTACGATTCGATCTCGTTCTGGGCGCGCGGCGGCGTTTCGTCGTCGCTGACCGAAGACGACGCGGATTACCCCGTCGGCCCTCCGGGACCGGCCTTCGGCGACACGCTGTCGGGCTCGATGCTCTGCGGCGCGATCTGCGCGGCCCTGGCCAAGCGCGCGATGACGGGCGAGCCGTCGACCGTCGACGTCTCGCTGCTGGGCACGGCGATGTGGTCGATGCAGCGCTTCATCGCCCAGTCGACGATGGACGGGACCCAGAAATTCCCGCGCCCCAAGGCGCCCAAGCCCTACAACGTGCTGGTCGGCAACTATCGCACGTCGGACGATCGCTTCGTCTCGCTCTGCATGCTGCAGGCGGACAAGTACTGGAAGGGCTTCTGCGAGGTTTCGGGCAAGCCCGAATGGGTCTCGGACCCGCGCTATGTCGATGCCAAGGCCCGCGCCGCCAACGTCGACGAATGCTATGCCGACGTGAAGGCGCTGTTCGCCAGCAAGACGCTGGCCGAATGGAAGGATCTGCTCGGCCGCCAGGACGGTCAGTGGGATCCCGTGCAGGACGTCGGCGAGTTGCAGCACGACGTCCAGGTCAAGGCCAACAACTTCGTCCAGACCGTCGACTACGGCGACGGCACGACGATCCCGCTGGTCGCCGTGCCCTATGTCTTCGACGGCGAGCCCATGCCCGCGCGTCGTTCGCCCGAACTCGGCGCCGATAGCGACTCGGTGCTCGCCAGCCTCGGCTACGACGACGAAGCGATCATCGATCTCAAGGTCAAAGGCGTCGTATTCTGACCTCGGCGCGCCGCTCCTGCGGCGCGACGGAATGCTTCTGCGACGAGTCGTAATCTTGACTTAATCGTTCAGAACTGCGATACTGCGTTCGCGATTTCGAATTTACGCAACAAGACACAACGGGAAGGAGCCTGGAAGATGAGCGAAGCCGATCCCAAATTTGGCAGCGCCACCAAGGAAGACTGGACGCTGGGGCCGATCTTCGATGCCGATGCGCACATCGATCCGCCGCACGACATGTGGAAGGAATACCTCCCCCAGTCGCAGAAGCACAAGGCTCCGGTGATCGAGCACGGCGAAGAGTGCGACTACATCCTGTTCGAGGGCAATCGCCGCCCGGTCATGATGATCAACAACCAGGCCGGCCGCTCGGGCAAGGACTTCAAGATGGTCGGCCGCCTGTCCGACCAGCGCAACACCTACGATCCGGCCAAGCGCCTCGCCGACATGGACCTCGACGGCATCGACCAGGCGATCCTGTTCGGTGGCGGACCGCTCGGCTCGTTCGACAACGACCTCTATCTCGCCAGCTTCGAGGCTTTCTCGACCTGGGTGATGGACTGGGCCTCGAACGCGCCGCACCGCCTGTTCCCCGTCGGCCATGCGCCGATGCGCGACGTCGACGAGACGATCGAGCACGTCAAGCGACTCGGCAAGATGGGCTTCAAGATGGTCCAGCTCCCGGCCTTCCCGCAGAACGCGGAAGCCTGGAAGACCACGTCCGAGATCAAGAACATGAAGTCGGGCCAGGTCTCGGCGCAGACCGGCGATCCCAAGGGCGCGCTGCAGTATTACCAGCCCGAGTTCGACAAGCTCTGGAAGGTGCTCTGCGACCTCGGCATGACCATCACCTTCCACCTCGGTGGGCGCGTGCCGCGCTTCGGTGAGAAGCAGCACTTCCTGCCCGACATGCCGATGTCGAAGCTGGCCATGGCAGAGACCGTGGGCATCTTCATCTTCAACGGCATCTTCGACCGCTTCCCCGACCTGCGCATCGGCATGATGGAATCGGGCGTGGGCTGGTTCGCCTGGTACGCCGAATACTGCGACCGTACCTGGGAGAAGCAGCGCTATTGGATGGACAGCCCGATCGACAAGCTGCCGTCCCACTACATGGACCAGAACGTCTGGGGCTCGTTCATCCAGGACCGCACTGGCATCCTCGCGCGCGACCTGCCGGGCGGCAAGAACATCATGTGGTCGTCGGACTATCCGCACTCGGAAACGACCTTCCCGAACAGCCACGCGATCATCAAGCGTGACTTCGCCGGGGTTCCCGAGAAGGACATCCAGGACATCATCTACAACAATGCCAAGAAGTTCCTGCGCATCTCCTGATGCGCGGGAAACCGCAAAGACGATAAGAAGGGGACGAGGGCGTGGCGACGAATACGGAGGGCGCCTCGCCCTCGGAGGAAAGCCGCGCCCCGGCCATTCCCAAGGCGGCCTGGTACGCTCTCGCGATCCTGACCCTCGCCAACGTCTTCAACTACCTCGACCGCCAGATCGTCTCGATCCTCGCGCAGTCGATCAAGCATGACCTGAAACTCGACGACGCCGACCTGGGCTTTCTCCTGGGTACAGCGTTCGCCGTTTTCTACTCGGTCGTCGGCATCGCCATGGGCAAGATCTCCGACGGCCTGCCGCGCAAGAAGGTCATGGCCTTCGGCCTGGCGCTGTGGTCGGTCATGACCGCACTGGGCGGCGCCGCGACCAGCTTCGCGATGCTCGGCGTCGCGCGCATCGGCGTCGGCGTCGGCGAGGCCGTCGCCAACCCCTGCTCGCATTCGCTGCTGGCCGACATGGTCCCCCAGCGCCGCCGCGCCATGGCGATGAGCGTGCTGCTCTCGGGCGTCTTCGTCGGCGGCGCGCTGGCCATGTTCGTCGGCGGCTATTTCCTCACGCACTGGAAAGACATGTGCCAGGCCCTGCCGCTCGCCGGCGCCTGCACCACGGCGCCCTGGAAGGCCGCGCTGATCTCGGTGGGCCTGCCGGGCCTGCTGCTCGCGCTGGCCGTGCTCGCCATCCATGAGCCGCCGCGCCCGCTCGAGGCGCGCTCGGCCGGGCGCTTCGTGCTCGGCGAGTTCGCCACGGCCATCCCGCCCTTCACCGTGCTCAGCGTCTACCGCGTCGGCGGTCGCAAGGGCCTGGTCAGCAACCTGCTGATCGCCGCGGTCATCGTCGCCATAGCCACCCTGGTGGCGCGCGCCACGGGCGACCTCGCGCAATGGGCCTCGTTCGGGCTCGGCGCCTATGCCGTGCTCACCTGGGGCCAGATCCAGTCCTACCGCGACCGGCCGCTGTTCAAGCTGACCTTCGGCGACCCGACCTTCGTCATGGGCACCGCCGCCACCGCACTGATCGCCTGCGTCGGCGGAGCGGTCAACGTCTGGTCGGCGCCCTATGCTATGCGCACCTACCAGATCCCCGCGCACGAGATCGGCTTCTCGCTCGGCGCGATCCACATCATCGGCGCGATCGCCGGCGTGCTGCTCGGCGGCTATTTCACCGACCGCTGGAAGCAGCGCGATCGCCGCGCGCCGCTGGGCATGGCCGGGATCAGCATGATCGGCCAGGTCCCCTGCATCATCGTGATGATGACGGTGATCGACTATCGGGTGTTCCTTGCCGCCTATTTCGCGCTCGGCCTGATCACCGCGCTGTGGAGCGGCGGCATCGCCGCGATGGTCCAGGACCTCGTCCTGCCGCGCATGCGCGGCGCCGCCGCCGCGGCCTTCTCGCTGGTGGCGATCGTGATCTCCTCGGGCACCGGCCCCTATTGGGCGGGCAAGGTGAGCGCGGTCACCGGCTCGCTGACCGCTGGCCTGCTGTCGATGATGGCGCTGGCGCCGATCGCGCTCGTGCTGCTCTGGCTGGCCGCGCGCCGCCTTCCCCACGAAACCCCCGAGGCCCGGCGCGCCCGCGCCGAAGCGGCCGGCGAACCGCGGGAGAATGCCGCGTGAACCTGATGACCTCCGGCACCGGAACCGACGTCCTCGTCGCCGACGATCCGCTCTACGAGGAACTCTACGATGTCCGCCGCGAGGCCGAGGACATCGGCAATGCCGTCGACGTCGGCGCGATCATGCCGCAGGTCCACGCGCTGCGCGCGCAGGCGCCCGTGCACAAGGGCCGCCTGCGTGAACTGCTGGGCCTGCCGCACCACGACCGCCACGTCCGCGCCCGCGGCCGCCAGCACTACTCGGTGCTGACCTACGAAGCCTGCGAGGCCGCCTTCCGCGACGCACAGACCTTCTCGAACGGCGTCCAGGGCAACGACAACCCGGCCAACGAGAAGACCATGGGGATCCTCGAGATGGATCCGCCGATGCACCGCGCCTATCGCCGGACGATCCAGCCCAAGTTCCTCATGCCCGAAGCGATGGGCTGGTGGCGCACGCGCACGATCGACGGCATCATCGCGCGGCTGATCGCCCGCATGGCGACTGGGAACCGCGCCGAGCTCAACCTCGACTTCTGCGCCCGCGTGCCCGTCTACACGATCACCACCGCGATCGGCCTGTCGGGCGACGAGGCGCTGACCTTCCGCCACGCCTATCTCCATTCGACCTCGCAGAGCCGCAACACGACGGCGGAAGACCGTGTCCGCAACGGCAAGATCGTCGAGGACACCCTGCTCGGCCTGATCGCCGCGCGCCGCGCCGAACCGCAGGACGATCTGATCTCGTTCCTGACCAGGACCAAGCTGATGATGCCCGGCGAGGATCCGCGCCCGCTCGGCGATCGCGAGATCATGACCCACGCCAAGCTCGTCATGGTCGCCGGCGGCGGCACCTCGTGGCGGCAGATGGGCATCACCCTGTTCGCGCTGCTCACCCACCGCGACCAGTTCGAGGCGGTCAAGGCCGACCGCGCGCTGCTCGGCGATGCGATCGAGGAAGGCCTGCGCTGGAACCCGACCGCGCCCTACTTCTACCGCATGGTCACGACCGACACCGAGTTCTACGGCCACCAGATCGCCGCGGGATCGGTGCTCGAACTCGGCCTCGGCCCGGCCAACCGCGATCCGTCGCGCTGGGAAAATCCCGACGTTTTCGATCTGCACCGCGAGAAGCTGACCAACATGGCCTTCGGTCTCGGCACCCACCGCTGCCTGGGCATGAACGTCGCGCGGGTGGAGATCGAGGCCGGCATCAACGCGCTGCTCGACGCCTTCCCCAATCTCCGGCTCGATCCCGCGGCCGAGGCGCCGTTCATGACCGGCGGGCTCGAACAGCAGGGCGTCTCGGGGCTACCGGTGCTGCTGCGCTGAGCAGGGCCCCGCCCGCCTCCTCTCAACAGGCGCCGAAGTTCTTCAAATAGTCGGCATAGGTCGGCCAGCGGAAACCCATCGGCGCGCGCCTTTCCTCCAAGCGATCGGGATCCTCGGTCGGCGCGGGAACCATGCGACCGGCCTCGCAGCGCATCTGGGTGCCGTAGCGCTGCAACTTGCCATCGGCCAAGGCCAGGCGATCGTACATCAGCGCATATTGCGAAGGTGCGACGTCTCCCGAGGCCGCGAACCGCTCCAGGCTCGGCAGGAAGCGCCGCTGGACCTCGGCAGTGGAATGCTGGACGACCAGGAAGGCGGCTTCGGCGCCATGGTCGCCGTAGTCCGTTCGCGTGAACCATCCCGCCGCCGGGAGAAGCGCATAGAGCTGCTCCAGGTTCTCGCGGTTGATCGTCTCCAGCCTGGCCTGGACCTCGCGCTTCACCGCCCTCGCCTGTTCGGCGTCGAGTCCCTCGACATTGACGACCTGCGCCGCGCGAATGGGTTTCTGGTCGAGATCCCACAGCCGGGCCAGCCGCTCACGATCGTCGCTCGCCGGCCCGGCCGCATCATGCGCCGCGCGAACTTGCGCAACCACGGCGTCGAAAGGTTCGAGCCGTGCACGCGCCTCGACGGTCAACGGCGGCAAAGCGGCCACCACCGCGGCCAAAAACTGGAGGACGATCACCCGATGCTCCCATAGCCTTGCCGAAACTCTAGCGCAGAGCCAGCCATCGCCAAGCGAAGGTGCAACGAGTTTGGGCGAACCTCACGCCAACCAAGCAATTGCTTGGTTAAATGGATCACGGTATGCTCCGCCCCAACGAATCGTGAGAGGGAGAGCCGAAATGGCCGAGGACAATCCGAAGAGCACCGTGATGAAAGCCGGCGTCGACGACGCCAAGTGGTACTGGCTCGCCGAAGGCTGGGCACCCGGCGGTCACATCCGCGAAGTCGATTTCGACGCACACATGCGCGGCGTCGATCCGCTGTTCGAAGGCATCAAGATCATCGACTGCGACACCCATTTCACCGAGCCCGCGGACCTCTGGACCAGCCACGCGCCGGCCGCGATGAAGGACAAGATGCCGCACGTCCGCCGCATCGACGGTGCCGACCAGTGGTTCGTCGGCGACAAGCACTTCGGCTCGATCGGCGGCAACGTCATCGCCAAGGACCGCAACAAGCTGCTCGGCCGGCTGGCCTTCCAGAACTACGACCAGATCGATCCGGGCTCCTACCTCGTCGCGCCGCGGCTCGCGCAGATGGACGCGATGGGGGTCTGGGGCCAGATCTGCTTCCAGAACGGCGGCGTGACCCAGGTCGGCTCGCTGCTGGGGCTGGGCGACGAGCCGCTCGCCGTCGCGATCACCGAGATCTACAACGACGCCTGCAAGGAGCGGATGGACGAGTCCGGCGGCCGCATCAACTGCATGGGAACCCTGCCCTATTGGGACAAGGACCTGATGAACAAGGAGATGCGCCGCATCGCCGACATGGGCCTCAAGGGCATCACCCTGCCCGACCGGCCCGAGCGCGTCGACAGCTCGAGCGCCTATGTCGGCCCCGACGGCAAGGTCTCGCCCTTCTGGGCCGAGGTCTTCGAGATCTGCAACGATCAGGGCATTCCGCTCAACTACCACCTCAACGCCTCGCTCGACGCCAATTCGGCGATCTGGGACAACCTCGGCTTCGACCAGAAGCTGCCGATCCACGCGCTGCTGCATCACGTCGGCTGCGCGGCGACGCTGTCGAACTTCATGGTCTCGGGCATCCTCGACACCTTCCCCAAGCTCAAGATCGGCCTGATCGAGAGCGGCATGGGCTGGGTGCCGTTCTGGCTCGAGGCGATGGAGCACCAGCTCGACGAGTTCCGCACGCGCGAGAACCGCGGGCTCAAGATGCGGCCGAAGGAATACTTCAAGCAGCACTTCTGGGTCAGCTACTGGTTCGAGGACTATGCCCCCAAGCACATGCTCGAAGAGATCGGCGTCGATCGCGTGATGTTCGAGACCGACTATCCGCACCCGACTTCGCTCTATCCCGGGGTGCAGGACAAGCTTGTCGAGACGCTCGGCCAGCACGACTACGCCACGCGCAAGCGCGTGCTGCAGGAGAATGCGGCGGAGCTGTACAACCTGCCGATCTGAGAGCGGGGAAATGGAAAAGCGGCGGGGCTTAGGTCCCGCTGCTGGTTCCCGTCGGCAGCGGCAGTTCGGCGCCGCGTTCCTCGGCGATGATGTTCCAGACCGCGAGGAACAGCGCGGCGATCACCGGGCCGACGATGAAGCCGTTGAGCCCGAACAGCTCGATGCCCGCGAGCGTCGCGATCAGCACGAGGAAATCGGGCATGCGCGTGTCCTGGCCGACCAGGATCGGACGCAGCAGGTTGTCGACCATGCCGATGATGAAGACGCCGCAGAACACCAGCACCGCGCCCTGCCAGATCGAGCCGGTGACCAGCAGGAACAGCGCCACGGGCACCCAGATGATCGCCGTGCCGACCGCCGGCACCAGCGAGAAGAAGCCCATGACCACGCCCCAGAGCAAGGCGCCCTCGACCCCGAGAATCCAGAAGATCAGGCCACCGAGGAGGCCCTGGATGATCGCGACGACCACCGTGCCCTTCACCGTCGCGCGGACGACGACGACGAAGTGCTGGAACAGCGTGTCGCGCAGGTTCGGACGCAGCGGCACCGCCGCCTTGATCTTGGCGCCCATCTCCTTGCCGTCGCGCAGCAGGAAATAGGTGAGATAGAGCATGACGCCGAGCGCCGCGACGAAGCTCAGCGCGCCCTGGCCGAACAGCAGCGCGCGCGTGGCGATCGTCTGGAGGCCGGTGGTGATGCCCTGGCCGACCAGCCGCTGGACGCCCTCGAAATCGGCGAGGCCGCGGCTGTCGAGCCAGCGCCGCGCCCAATAGGGCAGCGCGTCGCGCAGGTCGGAGAACACCGCGGCGAGATTGATCTCGCCCGACTGGAACTTGGTATAGAGCGCCGCGGCTTCCTGGACGAGGCTGACGGCGATGAAGATGGCGGGCACGATGACCAGCGCGAGGATCAGCATCAAGGTCGAGGCCGCGGCGAAATTGCGCTGGCCGTGCATGCGGCGGACCAGCATCTGCTGGACCGGCGCGAAGACGATCGCCGCGACCACGCCCCAGAGGACCGCGCCGAAATAGGGCATCAGCAGCCAGATGAAGGCCAGTGTCACCAGAAGGACGAGGACGAGGAAACCGCCGTCCTCGAAACGCATCTTGCGCAAGTCGCTATCGCTCATGGCGAGGGTGTCGCATCAATCGAAACGAAAATCCATGGGGGCCGGCGGAAGCTCCGCCGCAGATGCCCCGCGGAAACGGGACCCCGCCCCCGGCCGGCTGGCGGCCGATCCCGAGCGGGACGGGAGCCCGTTCCGCGAAGCGACGAACTAGACCTTGAGCCGCACCTTGAGGCTTTCCGCGCTCGACATCTGGGTCCCGCGCATGCCGTCCATGCGCACGCCGGTGCAGGCCATCTTGAGCTGGGTGAATTCCTCGTACCAGGCGAGGTCGGCGGCCGACTTGCCGGTGATCTCTTCCCACAGCGCGATCGTTTCCTCGCGCGTGCCCATGCCTTCGAGCGGTGCGCCGATCGGGCTGTTCTTGCCGTGCATGATCTCGGACAGTGTGCAGAACCACGCCAGGTCCTGCAGCGCGCCGCCGAGCGAGGGCTGCTCCCAGTCCATCACCGCGACCACGTCGAAATTCTCGTCGAACATCATGTTGCCGATGCGGGCATCGCCCCAGACCAGGCCTTCGGGCTGGTTCTTCGGCCAGAGCGAGAGCAGCCGCTGGCGGCCGGCCTCGAGGATCTCGGCGCGCGGATCGTCCTTCACCCAGTCGACGAAGCGCGTGTACTTGTCCCACTCCTGTGCCAGGCCCTCGCGCGCGTCGCCGCTGCCGGCGAGGAACTGGACCTTGTCGAGCGGCACGAGCTGGATCGCCGCGAGCTGGCGCACCGCGCCCTCCCACAGGTGGCGGCGCTGCGCCGGGGTCGCCTCGGACAGCCAGCCGGTCTTGGCATAGGGCGGCACGGAGACGGGCACGCGGCCCTTGACCTTCTCCATGACGAAGAACGGCGCACCGAGCAGATCGGCGTCGGCCTCGAACCACAGCGGCTTGGCAACGCGGACGTAGTCGCCGTCGCTGAGCACCTTCATCAGCTGGTACTGTTCGTCGAACAGGTTGTCGGGGAATACGGTGAAGCTCGACGGCTTGATCCGCACGACGAAGCCCTGCGCGCGCGCCGCGCCGCCCTCGCGCCATTCGGCGTCGAACAGGATCGTCTCGTGCGACTGGCCCGCACCCTTGGGATAGGAGAATTCGGTCAAACGCAGGTCGCTGGCTTCGGGCATCCGCGCGGCCATCCACTGCGTCAGCTTGCCGGCCAGAATTTCCAGGTCGCGCGTCGAAGGCGCCACGATCACGTCAGACAATCGCCATCTCCCAAATCCGTCGCCAGTCGGCGCGGACAAATTCCCATTAGTGAATTTGTTTTCGGGAAATAGCGATAGGCCAGCCGAAGGCGAGCGTCAAGCCGAGCCGGAGAAAACGGGTGCTGGAGTTCAGTCCTCGACGGTGACCTGACGGCCGCGGCCCGCCACGAAGCTCGAGATACGCTGACAGGCGGCGCGCAACCGATCGCCCGCAGCGAGGACCTCGACGCCGGTCATCGCCGCGTGGAACCCGGCGAGCAGCAGACAGAAGCTCACCTGGCCGCGTTCGTCGAGGATCGGCGCCATCAACGCGCCGATCGGATAGACCGTGGTCACGTCGATATGGGCGATCGGCGTTACCGGAATCTCGTCGTTGTCGACGCCCATCGCGCGATCACTGGTCTCATCGCTGCCCTCGAACCCCGGCCCGCGCACGAGCACGACGAAACCGTGTTCGCGGGCGAAGTCCATCGCCTTGAACATCAGGTCGCGCCGGTCGGCGGTGGGCTTGGGATCGACCGTCTCAAGCCAGGCCTCGGCATCGCGCGGCGACCAGGCGAAGAAGGCCGTCGCCTGCGGCGAGCGCAGCTTCATCCGCGTGCCGATCGGCACCGGATAGCCGAGGTGGCTGAGCGAGGCGGCGCGATCGCGCAGGTGGATCATGTCGCCTTCGAGGAAATAGGCCGAGCAGACCACGTCGAACTCGTCGGCCAGGCTGCGCATCTCGGGCTGTGCGACCTGCAGCGGCGAGAAGTGCTGCGCGGCGGTGCGGCCGATCGAGGCCAGCGCCGGGCCGAGCACGTAGGTCTTGTCGCTGGTGCGATAGAGGTAGCCGACATCGACGAGCCCCGTCAGCAGGGCATGACAGGTCGCCCGGCTGAGCTTCAGCGCACGCACCAGATCGGTCAGAGCAAAGGCCTGCCCCGGATGGTCGGCGATGAAATTGAGAATGGCGGCCACGCGGCGGACGCCCGGTGAGGATCGCGACATCTTCCCCCTGATAGACTAGGTTTCGCTATTTCGAACAAGCCCGACCTAGGCCCCCGCGTATGCGCCGTCAATAGCTCTGCGCCGGCTCGCACACAGGTTGCACTCGTTTTTGAACTATCCTGCGATCGGTTCCATCAATCCCACCGGATCGGCAGCGAATCGAAGGCGATGATATTGCCCGAATGGAAGGCGGCCGAGGCATCGGGGTCGAGCCGGAACGGCGGCAGCCGCGTGAGCAATTGCTGGTAGAGCACCTGCAGCTCGACGCGCGCGAGATGCGCCCCCAGGCAACGATGCGGCCCCGCGCCGAAGGCGATATGAACCTTGTTCTCGCGATCGAGGTCGAACCGCTCGGGCTCGGCGAACTCGCGCGGATCGAGATCGGCACCGGGGATATAGAGCGCCAGCCACTCGCCCTGCTTGAGGTCGAAGCCGCCGAGCGTCGTGTCCTGCGCCACGCGGCGCATCGGAATGGTGAAGCTGTAGCGGCGCAGCAGTTCCTCGGCCGCCTCGACGATCAGTTCGGGCTCCGCGCGCAGCTTCTCCTGCAGTTCGGGGTGGGTGGCGAGGTGGCGGACGCCGAAGCCCATGCCGTTGATCACCGTATCGAGCCCGGCGATGAACAGCAGGACGGCATAGTCCTCCATCAGTTCGAGCGTCATCGGCTCGCCGTCGATCTCGGTCGCCCAGAGCAGGCTGATGATGTCGTCGCGGCGATCGTCCTTGCGCGCGAGGATGTCGGCCAGCATCGCGTCGGCGACCTTCCGCGACATCGCCGCACTGGCCATCATGTCGCCCGAGGCGGTGTTGGCGAGAAATTCGTGCACGAGCTCGCGGAACTCGGCCAGCCGCGAGACCGGCAGTCCCATCATCTTGAGGAAGACCGTGACGGGCAGCGGCTCGGCGATCGCGGCGATGAAATCGCAGTGGCCCTGGTCGATGACCTTGTCGATCAGTTCGTCGCAAAGACCGCGGATCTCCTCGATCTGGTTCATCGCCGCGCGCGGCGAGAAGGTCTTCTGCAGCGGCCCGCGGAACTTGCCATGCTCGGGCGGGTCCATCGTGATCGGGGTCGCCTGCGGGATGCGCGGCATATCCTTGGGCATCATCGCCATGGCCGCCGCCAGCATCTCGCGCGGCATCAGCCCGCTGGAAAAGTTCTCGGGATCGCGCGAGGCCTGGAAGATCTCGGGATGGCCGATGGCGATCCAGCGCCCGCCGTTGCGCGGCGTCCAGAACACCGGCGGCGCCTCGCGCAGCATCTCGCGCACACGCTCGTGCGGATTGGCGAGAAGCCCGGGATCGGCGCGCATGTCGAAGTCATAGACCGCCTCGGGCGGCACATGGGCGGGAACGGGAACGGCTTCGCTGAGCGCGGCCACGGCATTCTCCTCTCACCAACTATTATGCGCTGTGATCTACCGGCGATCACAGGCGGGATCAACGAGAACGCAGGTCTCCACACAAGGATCGCGGGGACGGTTCTACGGTGGGATCCTCCCCTGCAAGGGGAGGTGGCAGGCGCGTAGCGCCCGACGGAGGGGTGTCGCCGTCTCGGAGAGGGTAACACCCCTCCACCACCAGCTTCGCTGGCGGTCCCCCTCCCCTTGGAGGGGAGGATCTTTTCCTATTCCAGCCCGAACTTCGCCAGATAGTCGCGACGCGCGTCGCCGAGCAGCTTGTTCTGGTTGAACGCGGAGCCCGCGGTGACACCGCCATCGACCGCGATCACCTGGCCGGTGATATAGGCGGCGCGGTCGCTGGCGAGGAAGGCGGCGGCATAGGCGACGTCGCGCGGGTCGCCGCGGCGCTTGAGCGGCTGGTCGGCGTTGTAGATCGTATCGACGATCGCGTTCAGCTCGGCGCTCTGCTCGGGCGTCAGCCCCGGATGGCCGCCGAAGTCGCTGTTGCGCGTGGGGATGTGCCCGGGCTGGATCGCATTCACCCGCACGCCGTATTCGCCGAGGTCGATCGCCAAGGAGCGCGTGAAGTTCTCGACCCCGGCCTTGGCCGCGCGATAGGCGAGCAATGCAAAGCCCGGCACCTCGGCGGCGATCGACGAGAGGTTGACGATCGCCCCGCCGCCCTGCCCCGCCATGTGCCGTGCGGCGATCTGGCTGCCGTACATCACCCCCGCGAGGTTCACCCGCACGACCGCGTCGAAGTCGGCCATGTCGTCGTCGAGGAAGCGGTTGTGGAAGGCACCGGTGATCGCGGCGTTGTTGACCATCGCGTCGAGCCCGCCGAACTCGGCCAGGGCGAAGTCGACCAGCGTCTGGACCTGATCGCGCTGCGCCACGTCGGTGCGCCGATAGCGGACCGCGGCGCCGAGCCTTTCCGCAAGCGCCTCGCCCTGTGCGGCATTGCGGCTGGCGATCACGACCTTGGCGCCTTCCTCGACGAAGACCTCGGCGATGGCGGCGCCGATACCCATCGTGCCGCCGGTGACGATGGCAACCTTACCGTCGAACTGTCCCATCCCGCTTCTCCCTTCAGCTTTCGCCCAGGGTGAACGGTTCGGCGGCGCGGCGATAGTCGTCGGGCAGGATTTCGCGGCCGATCGGTGGCGCGGCACGCGCGGGGCACGATGCGCGGTGGCACAGGCGGCAGGTCACGCCGATCGGCGTTGCCGGTACGCTCCGCGGATCGTGCCCCTCGGCATAGACCAGCTTGGGCGCATGCTCGGCGGCGCAGGCCAGCGCGATGGCCCCGTGCACCTGCGACCGCCCCCAGCGCCCGCCGCCGCTCGTCACGCGGCGCGCGATCGAGAAGAAGCGCTGGCCGTCGGGCAGCTCGAGCCACTGCGTCACCACCTCGCCCGGCCGGCCGAACACCGAATGGACGCTCCACAGCGGGCACGACCCGCCATGCGCGGCGAAAGGGAAACCCGCGCCGTCGAGGCGTTTCGAGACATTGCCAGCCTGGTCGACGCGGATGAAGAAGAACGGCACACCCTCGCGCCCAGGCCGTCCGAGCGTGGTCAGGCGATGCGCGGTCTGCTCGAAGCTCGTGCCGAACAGGCTGGCCAGGGCCTCGATGTCGTAGCGCCGGCTCTCGGCCGCGCGCGCGAACTTGTCGTAAGGCATGACCAGCGCCGCCGCGGCATAGCCCGCGAGCGCGCGGCGGACGAGCGTCGCCGCGGTCTGGCTCGCGAAGGTCTCGGCGCGGACGATCCGGGCGATGTCGCTGCGCATGACGGTATAGGCGATATGGATCGCGAGCTGCCAGGCGCGCCCCGCGGCATCGAGCGTCTCGTCGATCAGCAGTTGCTCGTTGTGGCGGTCGTAGCGGCGGATCGTATCGACCAGCACTTCGGGCGGCAGGAAGCGCACCCTGAGCCCGCGCTTGCGCAGGAATTCCTGCGCGCCGCCCGCCTCGGCGATCTCGGCCGCCAGCGCCTCGGCGCGCGCGTCGAGATCGGGGAAATGATTGCGCTCGCGCGCGACGAAGCGGCGCGCCTCTGCCACGGGATCGGCGCCCTCCTCGGCGCCGGGCACGCGTTGCTCGGCCAGGGCCTGCTGCTCGCGCAGGTAGGCGCCGTGGAGCCGCAGCAGCGCCTCGCTGACCCCGGGAAAGTTGGTCGCGAGGTCGGCCACTTCGAGCGCCGGCAGGTCGATGTCGGAGAAGATCGGATCGCGCAGCACCTCGGCGACGCGGCGGGCGTAGTCCTCGCCCTCCTCGGCCGCGAGGTCCTCCATGTCAAGCTTGTAGGTCCGCGCGAGGCGCAGCAGCAGCGGTGCGGTCAGCGGCCGCTGGTTGCGCTCGAGCAATGCGACGTAGCTGGGCGAGATCGCCAGGTCCTCGGCCATGGCCTGCTGGGTCAGGCCGAGCTCGCGCCGCAGCCGCTTGATCCGCGGGCCGAGATAGAGGGAGCGGTTGTCAACCATTACAATCGATCTTTGTCATATCTATACAACTTTACAATGATAATCTGTAAAGCTTGACAGCCGCACTCCGCGAGCCGTTCCGCCGCGCAGATCCCTGGCCTAGGCGAAATCATCGAACACGCGCTTTTGCAGGGATTTTCACCGTGACCTACTCGCAGACCATCACCGAAGCCCGCCAGACGATCGGCGACAACCAGCAGACCTGGAACGGCATCGAAGCCGAATCGGTCGCGCGCATGCGCCTGCAGAACCGCTTCCGCACGGGCCTCGACATCGCCAAGTACACCGCCAAGATCATGCGCGCCGACATGGCCGCCTATGACCTCGATCCGGCCGCCTACACGCAGTCGCTCGGCTGCTGGCACGGCTTCATCGGTCAGCAGAAGATGATCTCGATCAAGAAGCACTTCGGCACGACCGAGGGCCGCTACCTCTACCTCTCGGGCTGGATGGTCGCCGCGCTGCGCAGCGAGTTCGGCCCGCTGCCCGACCAGTCGATGCACGAGAAGACCTCGGTCCCCGCGCTGATCGAAGAGCTCTACACCTTCCTGCGCCAGGCCGACGCGCGCGAGCTGGGCATGCTGTTCCGCGAGCTCGACGCCGCCAAGGCGGCGGGCGACGCGGTCACCACGCACCGCCTGCTGCACAAGATCGACGACTATCAGACGCACATCGTGCCGATCGTCGCCGACATCGACGCGGGCTTCGGCAATGCCGAGGCGACCTACCTGCTCGCCAAGAAGTTCATCGAGGCCGGCGCCTGCTGCATCCAGATCGAGAACCAGGTCTCGGACGAGAAGCAGTGCGGCCACCAGGACGGCAAGGTCACGGTCCCGCACGAGGACTTCATCGCCAAGATCCGCGCGGTCCGTTACGCCTTCATGGAACTCGGCGTCGATGACGGCGTGATCGTCGCCCGCACCGACTCGCTCGGCGCCGGCCTGACCAAGCAGATCGCCTTCACCAAGGAAGCCGGCGACATCGGCGACCAGTACAACGCCTTCCTCGACTGCGAGGAAGTCACCACGGTCGGCCACGGCGAAGTCCTGATCAGCCGCGACGGCAAGCTGATGCGCCCCAAGCGCCTGCCTTCGAACCTGTTCCAGTTCCGCACGGGCACCGGCGAAGACCGCTGCGTCCTCGACTGCATCACCTCGCTGCAGAACGGCGCCGACCTGCTGTGGATCGAGACCGAGAAGCCGCACATCGAGCAGATCGCCGGCATGGTCGATCGCATCCGCGAAGTCGTGCCCAATGCCAAGCTGGTCTACAACAACTCGCCCAGCTTCAACTGGACGCTGAACTTCCGTCAGCAGGTGTTCGACCGCTGGTCGGCGGAAGGCCAGGACATGTCGGCCTACGACCGCGCCAAGCTGATGAGCGTCGACTACGACGGCACGCCGCTGGCCGACGAAGCCGACGAGCGCATCCGCACCTTCCAGCGCGACGCCGCGGCGCGCGCCGGCATCTTCCACCACCTGATCACGCTGCCGACCTATCACACGGCCGCGCTGAGCACCGACAACCTCGCCAAGGAATACTTCGGCGACCAGGGCATGCTCGGCTACGTCAAGGGCGTCCAGCGCCAGGAGATCCGCCAGGGCATCGCCTGCGTGAAGCACCAGAACATGTCGGGCTCGGACATCGGCGACGACCACAAGGAATACTTCTCGGGCGAAGCGGCGCTGAAGGCCGGTGGCGCCGCCAACACGATGAACCAGTTCGCGGCCTAAGGCCGCGGGGAACCAACTGGCGGCCTAAGCCGCAGGCAACCAGGCTCGCGGTATTCGTATCACCGCGAGCCCAGGAAGAAGGAGCGATACGATGAGCGAACCCACTCTGGCCCGTGCCGTCCTGTCGACCGACGATTTCAAGTTGCTGAAAGAGGCCGTACGGTTCTACCTACAGGCCAACGAGGACGCGCCGGATTCCGCGAAGTACTCGAACCTCTATCACCGTCTCGGCACCGCCACGCGCGGGCGCTAAGACGACACGCCTTTCCTGGGGAGGAAAGCTGGCCCGTCGCACTCCGGTGTGGCGGGCCAATTCGTTTGGCACAGCGGAAATGCTCCGGTGCGCTTCCGTCATCCTGACGAAAGTCAGGATCTATTCGGAACCGCGCGAGCCGGCCAAGGCTGGCCGTGTGGCACTATGGCGCGAGTGTCGCGGGTGACCGGACAACGGAGTGCATAATGGATCCTGACTTTCGTCAGGATGACGCGAGATCACCAGTAGCGATCCATCCTATTCGGCGTGGATCGGCGGCGGCGTGCCCGCGGCCTGGGCCGGCCCGCGACCCATCTTCATCATCAGGCACAGCGGCGCCACGCCGATCGCCAGGAACATCAGCACGCGGAACGAATCGACATAGGCGACCATCGTCGCCTGCCGCACGACCTCGCCGAGCACGCCGCCGATTGCGGCGGGATCGACGAAGTCGAGATCGGGCCAGCACCAGCCGACCAGCGGATTGTCAGGCCGCACGCCCTCGACCAGATAGGACTGCGCGATGCTGGTGTCGCGCACCGTCGCGGCCTGGATCATCGAAATCCCGACCGCCCCGCCGAGGTTGCGCGTCAGCGCAAAGAGCGTCGAACCCTCGTTGCGCAGTTCGATCGGCAGCGTGTTGAACACGATCAGGTTGAGCGGCAGGAACAGGAAGCCCGAACCGCAGCCCTGAAGGAAGCCGACGAAGGCCAGTTCCTCCTGGCTCGCATCGAGCGACAGCCCGGTCAGGATATGCAGGCTCCAGACCAGCATCAGCATGCCGGCGAAGATCAGCAGCCGCCCGTCGACCTTCGAGACCATGCGCCCGACGAACAGGATCGTCAGCATGTTGCCCACCGCGCGCGGCGCCGAGAGGATGCCGGTCAGGATCACCGGATAGCCGAGCAACTGCTGCATCATGTTGGTGACCATCGGGATCACGCCGTTGAGCAGAACGCCGAGCAAGGCGGTCATCACCGTGCCGAGCAGGAAGTTGCGGTCGCGGAAGATCGCCGGCTTGATGAAGGGATCGCGCGAGGTAAACATGTGGACCACCGCGACATAGGCGAAGAGCCCGGCGACGGTCGCTTCGAGCACGATCTCGGGCGAGGAGAACCAGTCGAGCATCTGACCGCGGTCGATCATCAGCTGCATCGCGGTCAACGCGACCGCGACCATCATGAAGCCCTTGCCGTCGAACTTGCGCACGCCCTCGCGCAGCCGCTCGCGGCCGAACACCACAAAAATGCCCAGGCTGAGCAGGCCGATCGGCGCGTTGATCAGGAAGATCGAGCGCCAGGACACGTATTCGGTCAGCCAGCCGCCCAAGGTCGGCCCGATCATCGGCCCGAACAGCGATCCCATGCCGAACAGCGCGATTGCCGGCCCATGGCGCTCGGGTGGGTTGATGTCGAGCAACAGCACCTGGGTCAGCGGCACTACGCTCGCCCCCGTGGCACCCTGGAGGAAGCGGAAGAACACCAAGGTCTCTAGGTTCGGCGAGAGGCCGCAGCCGATCGAGGCCAGGGTGAAGCTCGCCACCGACAGCGCGATGATCTTGTTGCGCCCGAAGCGATCGGCCAGCCAGCCCGACAGCGGCGTCGCGATGGCCGCGGCGATAAGGTAGGAGGTCAGCACCCAGGCGATCTGCTCGTGCGAGGCGGCGAGATTGCTCTGGATGCTCGGCAAGGCGATGATCGCGATCGTGCCGTCGATCGTCACCATCATCACCGCCGTGGTCGCGGCGATCGTCAGCATCGAACGCGTGAACGGATCGGGATAGGATATGGCGCCGGCGGTCATCGCCGAGGACTTCGCACGCCCGATGGGCAGCGACAAGCGATGGACCTTCGAGAGCGGTTGACATCGCCGTCACGGGCAACCACGATGATGCATATGCATCATGAAAAGATTTCCGCCTGTGCCTGCACCGCGCTGCGCAAGGCCTCGCGCGCGGTGACTCGGCTCTACGACGAGCGTCTCGCCGCGCACGGCATGACGACGACGCAGTTCTCGATCCTGCGCAACCTGGCGCGCGCCGAGGGCGAAATGCCACTGAGCCGACTCGCCGAGAAGCTGGTGATGGACCGGACCTCGCTGTACCGCACCCTGACGCCGGTCGAGCGCGTGGGCTGGATCGCGCTCGCCTCGGGCCCCCGCCGCTCGAAGCTGGCCCGCCTCACCCCCGCCGGCCGCGCCGCGATGCAGGGCGCCGAGGGCGACTGGGAGGCCGCGCAGGACGACCTGCTCGGCGAGATCCCGGCGAACGAATGGCAGGTGCTGCTCGGCACGCTCGATCGGCTGGTCGGTGCGGCCCAGGGGGAGATGACGTCATGAGGCCGGCGCTGCGCTGGCCGGCAATCGTCGCCGCCGTCACCTTCGTTGCGCTGCTGGCCGCCGCCGGGCTGCGTTCGGCGCCGAGCGTGCTGATGGTGCCGCTCGAAGTGCACTTCGGCTGGGACCGCGCGACGATCTCGGCCACAGCCGCGCTCGGCATCTTCCTCTATGGCCTGGTTGGCCCTTTCGCGGCAGCGCTGATGCAGAGCTTCGGCATCAAGCGGACGATGATCGCGGGCCTTTCGCTGATGGCGGCATCGACCTTCGCCAGCCAGTGGATGAGCGAGGCCTGGCACTACCTGCTGCTCTGGGGCGTGTTCTCGGGCGTGGGCACCGGCGCGATCACCATGGTGCTCGGCGCGGCCGTGGTGAACCGCTGGTTCGCCGCGCGCCAGGGCCTGGTCATGGGCCTGTTCAGCGCCAGCGCGGCGACCGGCGCGCTGGTGTTCCTGCCCGTGCTCGCCTGGCTGACGCGCGAGGGCGCGTGGAAGCCGGTGGTCCTCGTCGTCAGCCTCGCCTGCCTCGCGCTGATCCCGCTGGTCGCGCTGCTCGTGCCCGAGCGGCCGCAGGACGTCGGCGTCGCCCGCTTCGGCGAGGAACCGGGCGACGCCCCGCCCGCGCCGCGCCAGGCGGCCAATCCGGCGCTGGCGATCACCGTGCTGGTCCAGGCCTCGCGCAGCCCGGTGTTCTGGCTGCTGTTCGGCACCTTCTTCGTCTGCGGGCTGACCACCAACGGCCTCGTCGGCACGCATCTGATCGCCTATTGCGGCGACCACGGCATCGCCCCCGTCGCCGCCGCGGGCCTGCTCTCGACGATGGGGCTGTTCGACCTGTTCGGCACCACCGCCTCGGGCTGGCTGACCGACCGCTACGATCCGCGCCGGCTGCTTTTCGTCTACTACGGCCTGCGCGGGCTCAGCCTCGTCGCCCTGCCCTTCATCGATTTCAGCGCAACCAGCCTCGCGGTCTTCGCGGTGTTCTACGGGCTCGACTGGATCGCCACCGTGCCGCCGACCGTCGCGATCACCAACCGCACCTTCGGCGAGCGCGACGCGCCGATCGTGTTCGGCTGGGTCATGGTCGGCCACCAGATCGGCGCCGCCACGGCCGCGCTCGGCGCCGGGATCATCCGCGAGGAATGGGGCACCTACGCCCCGGCCTTCATGATCGCCGGCCTGTTCGGCGTGGCCGCGGCGCTGGCGGCGCTGATGCTGCCGGGGCGGCGCCAGGCGGAACCACTGACCGCCTAAACCGCCTCGGCCGCCCGCGCGCGTTCGAGCAGTTCGTGGAATCCCACCCTGGCCAGCGCCACGCGCTGCAGCGCGCGCTTGCCCGAGCGCGGATGCGCTTCCTCGGTGCGCGCGTGCTGGATCGCGAGATTGTCCCACATCACCAGGTCGTCGAGCTCCCACCAGTGCTGATACCGCGCTTCGGGTGCGTAGAGCACGCCGAACAGCTCCTCGATCACCGCCCGGCTGCGCGCCGCGTCCATCTCCAGGATGCGCTCGGCGTGGTTCTCGGTGACGAACAGGATCGGCCGACCGGTACGCGGATGCGCGAGCCGCACCGGGTGCTCGGCGGCGAAGCTCGGCCAGTCGGCGACCATCAGCCGCGAATTGTAGAAATGGCGCAGGGTCTTGTCGGCCAGTTCGGCCTGCAGCGCCGCGGGCAGCTTGTCCCAGGCGGCGGCGCTGCTGACGAACGTCGTCGAGCTACCGCCCTCGGGCACGGCGATCGCATGGAGGCAGATCGCGTCGATCGGATCCGCGGTATAGGTCAAGTCCGAATGGAACGGCAGCTCGAGCCGGCCCGCGGCCTCCTCGTTCTGCAGCACGGTCACGAGGCTGCCATCGGCATCGTTGGCGATCGGCGCGGGCGGGCCGAACCAGCCGGCGATCTCGACGTGCCGATCTGCCGAGACGCGCCCACCCTTGCGGAACAGCAACAGGTGATGCCGGTCGTAGGCCTCTCGCAAGACGGCGATCTCGTCGCGCGTGCCGCCGTGCTGCAGGTCGAAGCCGAGGACCTCGACGCCGAAATCGCGATGCAGTGGGCGAAACTCCATGGCCCGCTCTCCAATCTGGGGCCTCTTGCCGCGGCCCCCGTTTGCCGCGAATGGTGCAGCAAACCGGAGTCGCTTGCCAGTCTTATGTTGCGTCCACTATCTTTGTTTGGCGCGCTCGCGCTGACGATCCAGCTTGCCTCTGCTGCCTACGCCGCGCCCGCCCGCTGCCTTGCGGGCCAGTACAACGGCGGCGCGACCGAGGTCGCCGCAGAGCTGATCCTCGCCTCCGACGGGCGATTTCGCTACGGCCTGTCCTATGGCGCGATCGACGAGCGCGCGCAGGGACGCTGGGAGAGCGATGGCACGCAGGTCCTGCTCGACAGCGATCCGGTCAATCCGCCGCGCTTTGCCCTCGTCGGCGAGAGTGCAGCCGGCGCGGACGAATTCCGCCTCAAGCTCGACCTGCCCGACGGGCTTTCGCCGCAGTTCTTCAACGCGCTGATCGTGCTCAGCGACGGTTCGACCCTGGGCAGCCCGCTCGGCTACCAGACCTGGGTCGTGCCGCTTAAGCCCGGGCAGACGGTGGTGTCGGTGAAGTTCCAGCTGCCCGCGCTCGATCTCGAGAGCGAGCGCTTCGCGCTGACCGCCGGCAGCGCGAGCGAAGCCCGCTTCAGCTTCGCGCCCAACGACCTCGGCCAGATCGCCTTCGCGCACGAGCCGCTGACGGTCGACGGACGCGAACTGCTGCTGATCCGCCACGATCGGGAGGTGCGTTTCCGTCCCGAACGTGGCGGCTGCTGAGCCTTACCAGACCAGCGGCAGCGGCTCGGGGCCGACCACCGCGCTCGGCGGATACTTGATCTCGGCGCCGGGCTTCACCGAGAACTCGGGGATGCGCTTGAGCCATTCCTGCAGGCCGATCTTGATCTCGAGCCGCGCCAGGTGCGCGCCCATGCACGAGTGCACGCCGCCGGCGAAGGCCAGGATCGGCTTGCGCGGGCGATGGAAGTCGATCTTGCGCGGTTCGGGGAAGACCTCGGGATCGTAGTTGCAGGCGGGCAGGATCGAAGTCAGGCGATCGCCGGCCTTCATCTGCACGCCGCGCAGCTCGAGATCCTGCTTGAGGATGCGGCCCGAGAAGGTCACCGAGAACACGCGCAGCAGCTCTTCGACCTGGGCGTTGATGTTGTCGGGATCGGCCATCATCTCGTGCCGGCGATCGGGATTGCGCGCGAGCCAGTACCAGATGTTGTTGAGCGTCGCGTAGACCGTGTCGATCCCGGCGATGAAGACGAAGAAGACGAAGCCGAAGATCTCCTTGTCGGACAGCGGCTCGCCGTTCGGCGCGGCGTGGACGATGCGGCTGATCATGCCCTCGTCGGGGTTCTTGCGCTTGTCCTCGATCGCGCTCTTCAGATAGTCGCCGATGATCTTCATCGTCGGGATCATCTGCGCGGGATCGAAGTTCTTGAGCAGCTGCACCACCCAGGTGACGAACTGGTCGCGCATGTCCTGCGGCAGGCCCATGAGGTCGAGGAATACGCAGACCGGCAGCGGCCGCGCGAAGTCCTCGGTGAACTCGCACTCGCCCTTGGCAATCACCGCGTCGATCAGGTCGTTCGACAACTTGCGGATGCGCTCTTCCCACTTGAGCACGGCTTGGGGATTGACCAGCGGATCGACGATCGCGCGATACTTGCGGTGCATCGGCGGATCGATCTCGATCGGCAGGAAGTAGAAGTAGTCGCTGGGATCGCGCGGGAACGGCGTCGAGCTGGCCGAGGAGAAATACTCGCCATGGCGCAGCGCGAAGAAGGCGTCCTCGTGCTTGGTGAGGTTCCAGGCGTTGCCCATGCGGCCGACGTCATAATAGATCGGCGGCAGCTTCTCGTGCATGCCCGAGAAATAGGCATAGGGATCGGCGAGGAATTCCGGGTTGAACAGCATGTTCGTCGAGCGGATCAGCGCTTCGGGAACGTGATCGGGCACCTGGTCCGGGCCGGCCAGGCGCGGCAGCGGGAACGGCACCGGATTGCGCGGATCGTTCTCGGGAATGACGATGGGGGCGGTGGCCATGGTTTTCTCTCCCAGTTCCGCTCAGTACTGACGCTCGGGCAGTTCGACCACGAGACCGTCGAGCTCGGCGGTGACTTCGATCTGGCAGCTCAGGCGGCTGGTCGGACGCACCTCGGCCGCAGCGGATTCGAGCATGTCGCGCTCGTCGTCCGAGGTCGGCGTGCCCGCCACGTCGGCCCAGTCGGCCGCGACGTAGCAATGGCAGGTCGCACAGGCCAGGCCACCGCTGCATTCGCCGACGATGCCCTCGACGCCGTTGTTGACCGCACCGCGCATCACGTTGTCGCCGACCTCCACCTCGACCTCATGGCGGGTTCCATCATGATCGACGTAGGTGACTAGCGGCATTGCGAAATACTCCAGAAACAGTTGAGAACAGTGTTCTCGTTTTGTAGAACCTATACCCGATTTTGTCAATGTCCGCGGCTGGACCTGCGGCCCCGGACACGGTAACCGAAGTGCCATGTCGCCACACGCCGACCTGGCAGTCTCCGCCGATACGCCCGACAATGACGCCGAGTGCGTCCGCAGGGCAAGCATCATCGCCGCCGCCAACGAACTGCTCGAGGAAGAAGGCCTCGACGGGCTGACCATCCGCGCGATGCTCAAGCGCACCGGCCTCGCCCGCCGCGCGTTCTACGAGCGGTTCGAGGGCAAGGACGATCTCGTCGTCGCGGTCTTCGCCGAGACCTTGCGCGAATCCGCCGAACACCTCGAACGCGAGACGGCGCATCTCGCCGAGCCGCTCGACCAGCTCCGCGTGGTCGTCGATCTGCTCGTGCTCGGCTCGCAGCCCCATCAGGGCCGGATCGGCATGCGCCGCATCTCGGCCATGGTGCGCGAGCACATGCGGCTCGCGCAGAGCCGCCCGGCCGAGCTCGAAGCCGCGCTGCAGCCGCTGATCACGATGATTGCCGAAAGGATCAGCGCGGGCATCCGCATCGGTCAGGTGCGCGAGTGCGATCCCATCTTGCAAGCCACGCTGATCTACAATCTGATCGCGAGCACCGTCCACATCGAGACGCTGATGGAAGAAAGCGGAGAGCAGGCCAGCTATCGCCGGCCGCGGCTCGCCGACGAAATCTGGGAATTCTGCCGCCGCGCGATCGTCGCCTGAGGTCCTCCTCGGCCGGTCCCGCGGGACGGCCAGGGAGAGGAACGAGCGAATGCAGAAGGATCTGGCAGGCAAGACGGCGCTGGTCACCGGCGGCGGACGCGGCATCGGCCGCGCCATGGCCGAGCGGCTGGCGGCGGCGGGCGCGCTGGTCGCGGTCAACTATGCGGGCAACCACCAGGCCGCGGCCGACACGGTCGCCGCGATCGAGGCCGCCGGCGGCCAGGCCTTCACCGTCCAGGCCAGGATCGGCGAGCCCGGCGAGAACGAGAAGCTGATCGCCGCGCTCGACAAGGAATTCACCGCCCGCACCGGCTCGAAAGAGATCGACATCCTGATCAACAACATCGGCGGCGGCGACTATGCGACGATCCTCGACAGCACTGAGGCGCTCTACGACCAGACCTTCAACAACAACGTGCGCGGCCCCTTCCTGCTGACCCGCGCGCTCTACCACCATCTGCGCGACCACGGCCGCGTGGTGAACATCTCGTCGACCGGATCGCGGCTGACCGATCCCGGCATCATCGTCTATTCGATGGCCAAGGCGGCGGTCGAGGCCTTCACCCGCGTGCTGGCGCAGGACCTCGGCCATCGCGGCATCACGGTCAACGCGGTCTCGCCGGGCTTCACTGCGGGCGAGACCAACCTCCACGTCACCGAGGATCCCGAACTGGCCAAGGGCGTGATCGACTTCACCGCGCTCAAGCGCTTCGGCCAGCCCAAAGAGATCGCCGACATCGTCTATGCCCTCGCCTCGCCGCTCGGCCGCTGGATCACCGCGCAGACGATCGACGCCTCGGGCGGCTTCAAGCTCTAGGATGGAAGCCTGGCTGTTCACCGGCGCGCATCGGCCGCTCGAACGGATCGAGCGCGAGACGCCGCGCCCCAGTCCGGGCGAGGTGCTGTTGCGCGTGCGCGCATCGGGGCTCTGCCACAGCGACGTCGGCCGGATGGACGGCACGCTGACCCCGTTCATGCCGGTGCCGCCGCCGCTGATCCTCGGCCACGAGGTCGCGGGCGAGATCGCCGCGTTGGGTGGCGGCGTCGGCGGCCTTGCCGTGGGCCAACGCGTCGTCGCCTCGGGCAGCCTTGAGTTCTGCCCCGGGCGCCACGCCGACGGTGGCTATGCCACGCATTGCCTGGTGCCGCCCGCCTGCCTGATCCCCCTGCCCGACACGGTCAGCTTCGCGCAGGGCGCGGCCGCGACCGACGCCGGCCAGACCTCGCATACCGCGCTCTACAAGGCCGGTGCGCTGCAGCCGGGGATGAAGGTCGGCGTGATCGGTCTCGGCGGCCTGGGCATGACCGGCGCAAGGCTCGCCGTGCTCGGCGGCACGCAGGTCTGGGCCGCCGAACCGCGGCGCGAGGCCTGGCCCGCGGCGCGCGAGCAGGGCGTGATCGAGGTGTTTCCCGACGTGCTCGACATGGTCGGGCTCGGGCTCGACCTGATCGTCGACTTCGCCGGTTTCGGCGAGACCACGGCCGGCGCGATCCGCACGGTGAGCGTCGGTGGGCGCGTGGTCCAGGTCGGGCTCGGCCGGACATCGGCGACGATCTCGACGATGGAACTCGTCGGCAAGTCGGTCACGCTCGTGGGCTCGGGCGGCGGCCAGCCCGAGAACACCGCCGCGGTCATCGCCCATATGGCGCGCGGCGAGCTGACGATCGAGGCCTCGACCATCGGCTTCGACGAGATCCCGGCCGGGCTGGCACGGCTGGAGGCGGGCGGCGTGGTCGGGCGGATCGTCGCGGAGTTCTAGGCCCGCGCGACCTGCGCGAACAGCCGCTCGATGTCGTCGGGATGCGCGAGGCCGGTACCCGGATTGAGCACCGAGGCAGCGCCGCCGGCCATGCCGTAGCGAAAGGCCTCGACCGGATCGCGCCCCTCGGACAGCGCGAAGAGCATTGTCGCGAGGAAGCTGTCGCCCGCACCGACGGCGCTGCGCGCCTCGATCTCCAGCGCCGGCACGAAGGTCGTGCCCGAGGCCTGCGCCAGCACCGCGCCCTTGTGGCCGAGCGTCACCGCGACGAGTTCGGCCTGCCCCGCCGCGACGATCGCCATGGCCGCCGCGGCGATGTCCTCGGGCGTTTCCAGCGCCTCGCCGGTGAACTGGCGCAATTCGCCAGCGCTCGGCTTGACCAGATAGACGCCGCCCGCGGTCAGGGTTTCCTTCAGCGCGTGGCCCGAAGTGTCGAGCACCAGCGGAATGCCGCGCTCGCGCAGGAGCGCGCCGGCGCGGACGTAGAAATCGTCGGCGATGCCCGGCGGCAGCGAGCCGCTGGCGACGAAGTAGTCGCAGTCGACTTCGCGCAGCAGGTCGAGGCAAGCCGCACACTCTTCCTCCGAGATCGTCGGCCCGGCGGGGACGAAGCGGAATTCCTTGCCCGTTTCGGCCTCGTGCACCGCGCTGGCGACGCGCGTCGGCTCGGCGATCGTGACGTGGCGGCGCGGCAGGCCCATGTCGTCGAGCAGCCCATCGAAGGCCGCGCCGGTGCCGCCACCCGAGAGGTAGAGGCATTCGACCTTGCCGCCGAGCCGGCAGAACACGCGCGCGACGTTGATCCCGCCACCGCCGGGCTCGTAGCGCTCGTTGCGCGTGCGGATCTTGTGCGTCGGGATGACCCGATCGACGTCGTAGGAGGCATCGATCGTCGGGTTGAGCGTCAGGGTGGCGATGGATTTCATGGGGGTGAGCCTACAAGCCCCGTCATCCCCGCGAAAGCGGGGACCTCTCTCGGCCTTGTCCTAGGGTGCGGAGAAACACAGGCCAAAGGTCCCCGCTTTCGCGGGGATGACGAAACTTTCGCCGCCCCCTCACCCGATGATCGGAAACGCCTCGTCGGGGAACTTGCCGTAAGGCTCCATGCCATGCGCCTTGGGATCGAAGGCCTCGGGCGGCGCGCCGTTCCATCGTGCGTCGGCAGGTTGCGGCAGGACGAGGTAGGCCCAGCGCGGCCGGTCGAGGTGGTTGGCGCCGGCCCCATGCACGGTCAGGTGCGTGTGCACGGTGATGTCGCCCAGCTCGTAGTCGATCTGCGGGCTCTCCTCGCAGTCCTTGAGCTCGGGCCAGACCTCGCGAATGTCCTTGCCGTCGTAACTGGTATAGTTCCCCAGCACCCCCAGCTTGTGCGAGCCGTTGAGGAACGACATCGTCCCCGCCTCGGGCCCATAGGCTTCGAGCGGGATCCAGAAGGTCATGCCACCCGAACGATCGACCGCGAAGGTGATGTAGTCCTGGTGGAACGAGGTCGGGCCATTGCCCTGGTTGCGCGTCTTCTTGGCCGCGGGCAGCTTGGGCGCGAAGAAGTCGTTGAACAGGCGCACGCCATAGTCCGACTTGCGGTTCATCAGCGCCTTGGCCGCCTGGCCGATCCCGTCGAACACCGGCTTCACCCGCTCGTCGTTGTAGCCCGAGGCGGCGAAGGCGTTAAAATAGGGCTGGTCGATGCCATAGGGCGGGTTGCTGTCGCCGTCCTCGCCCATCAGTTCCTTGGCCTTGGTCAGCATCGTCGCGATCATCTCGGGCGAGATGAAGCGCTTGAGCTGGACCCAGCCGTGCGTCTCGTAATGCGCCACTTCCTCGGGCGTCACCGCGCGGCAGGGGGCGGTCTGTGCGATCGTCGCCATCGTCTTATCCTTGTGCTGAGGCTTGCTCGCGGTCCCATTCCGCGAGGATCGTGGTCACGACATGATGCTGGTGCCGCAGCGCCAGTTCGTGGTCGTGATAGTGGAACTGCTTGATCTGGCCGGTGTCGAGCGCGCGCTGGATGCGTTCGAGCGTGGAGAAGTCCTCCATCACCACGTCGCGGAACTCGACCATGGTGTTCTCCTGGCCGAAGCGCTCGGCCGCGGTCTTCGCCGGTCGGACGAAGACGCGCTGCTGGTAGAGCGACTTGTTCGGGCCCAGCGGCCAGACCTGGTGCGCGGTGTACATGCCCGCCGACAGGGTGAAGCCGATCGTCGGGAAGAACTGGATCAGGTCGACCGTCCACCACGGCGAGCGCGTGGGATTGATCCCCTTGGGCAGTTCGTAGCCCTTGTCGTCCACCGCCACGTTCTGCGCCGCGGCGGCGTGGAAATAGGCGAGCTTCTGCACGGGCTTGGGCTCGCCCATCACGCTGTAGTGCGAATTGGTGCGGTGGTGACCCTTGATCTCGGTGCCGAGCAGCCGGCCCATGATGTTGCCCGAGGCCATCATCGTCGGCGCCGCCGAATTCGGGTGCAGCACGGGGATGTGATAGACCTCGGCCGGGCTGTCATTGACCAGCTTCCAGTTGCAGTCGACCTCGACCTCGAACTGGTAGGACTGCGTGCAGGCGCCCCAGGGATAGCCGGCGGTGTCGCGGCCCTGTTCGCCGAGGAAATCCTCGAGGCTCTGGTACGGCTCGTCGCTCGGGCAGACCCAGATGAAGCCCTGCCAGACCCCGACGGGCATGCGCTTCAGGCCGTTGCAGCTCTTGTCGACGCCGAAGAAGCCTTCCTCGTCTCGGATACGCGCGAGGCCGCCCTTGAGATCGAAGGCCCAGCCGTGGAAGCGGCACATGAAGAGGCCCTGGCTGTGCCCCTCCTTGCGATGCTCGACGACGTTGCCGCGGTGGGTGCAGACGTTGTGGAACGCGTTCACATGGCCGTCGCGATCGCGGCAGACCAGGATCTCCTGGCGGAAGGTCGGCAAGGTATAGGTGAAGAAGTCGCCCGCCCGCGCGATCTGTTCGGTCCGGCCGACCATGAACCAGGATCGCTTGAAGATGGCTTCCATCTCCTTCGCGTAGGCCGCAGGTTCGTGATAGATCGCGGTGTCGACCGGGCCGGTGTCGATCTCGGGATAGCGCGCGGTCAGGCCGATGCCGGGGACCGGCGGGGTGGCGAGCTCGTTCATGCCTGGGCTCCCGTATCGGAGATCAGCCGGGTGTAGCAGATGCGTCCGACGGGAAAGCCGTCGTAGACCGCGGGATCGTCGTACCATTCGACCGCGGGCGCGACCTCGGCCAGCATCAGCATCAGCCGCAGGAGCGTCTCGACCTCGGCCGGCAGGTCGCCGAGCTGGTGGCCGCGCAGGCAGGCGAGCACGGCCTCGCCGCGCGGCAGCATGGCCTGGTAGAAGGCCTTGATGTCGGCGATCGTCGAGCCCTGGCGCTTGGCCATGCGCGCGGGCGCGTCGGCATGGACCCAGTCGGGCACGAAGCGCTCGAGATCGGCGAAGTCGGGCGGCAGCGTGGTCATGACCTTAGCCCATCGTCCGGATCGGATCGCTGCCGTCCCAGCCTTCGGCGGCGGCCTTGATCTGGCCGAAGACCATTTCGGCGACGGGGTTCGCGGTGATCAGTTCGGTCATGAAGCCCAGGGTCTTCACGGTGTCGATATAGCAGGTCTTGGCGCCCATCATCAGGCCCTCGAAGGCCATGTCGCCGCCCGCCAGCGCAGCCGCACGCTCGCCCTCGTAGTCGGTGCAGTAGAGCCCGGTGTGGTGGAAGCCCGCGCCGCCCAGCGGCACGACGTCGGTCCAGATCCCCGGCCCTTCGGTCAGCGGCTGGATCAGCTCGATCTGCATGTCGCCGTGCTGGCCGATCGCGGCGCGGCAGGGCTGCACGTCGGCCGACTGGCCGCGATAGGTGCTCTCGTCGAAGTGCAGTTCCTCGAACACGAAGAACGGCCCCGCCCCGGCGGTGCGCACCCAATGGTCGATCGCCGCTTCGAGATTGGGCACGACGAAGGCGAGCTGCATATAGGTCTTGTTGCGCTGGGCGGGGATCATTCGGCGGCTACTCCCATGAGCGTGGCGGGCGCGAGACGCGCTTGCGACACGCGGTCGATGACGAACTGGCCGTCACGGACGACGGCCTTCAGGTGTTGTTCGGGCCGCGACAGGATCGAAAGGTCGGACAGCGGATCGCCGTCGACCACGATCAGGTCGGCCAGCGCGCCGGGTTCGATCACGCCCAGCCTGTCGCGCCCGCCGGTCAGCACCTCGCCGGCATTGGCCGTGCCCCAGGCCAGCACTTCGGCCGGCGAGAGCCCGTCGATTTCGGCATAGTAGGCGAATTCGCGGCCATAGTTGCCGACCTGGTGGTCGAGCGGATCGTCGGCAATCACCTCGCGGAAGACGCCCGAATAGTCGTCGCCTATCAGGATCCTGACGCCCGCCTGCTGCGCCTTGGGCAGCATCGCGCGGACGTGGTCGTAGAGCTCCTGCATCCGCGCATCGCCCCAGCCGAGCTGGAGCAGGCACTTGGGATAGATCAGGCTCGGCACCCAGACGGTGCCCTTCTGCGCCATCAGCGCGATCAGCGCCTCGTCGATCTCGTCGCCGTGATCGATGATGTCGACGCCGAGCTCGACGCATTCCTCGATCATCGCGCGGTCGGCGCAGTGCGCGCGGACTTTGGCGCCGCGGTGGTGCGCGGCCTGGACCGCGGCCTCGATCTCGTCGCGCTCCATGTTGCGCGGCACCGGCCCCGGGAAGCCGTGACCCGCGCTGGTGAACAGCTTGATCGTCTCGGCGCCGCGGCGGATGAATTCGCGCACGGTCTTGCGCATCTCGGCGGGTCCGTCGACGAAGGTGTCGGTGCCCGGCGAGGTCATCTCGCGCCACCAGTTCTTCGAGTGGTTGAGATCGCCGGTGGTGCCGATGTGCATCGAACAGGCGCGCAGCCGCGGCCCAGGAATGATCCCCTGCTCGATCGCCATCTTGAGCTGCGCGTCGATATCGTGCCCGGCGGTGGCGCCGACATAGCCGGTGAAGCCGCTTTCCAGCAGCACGCGGCAATTGCGCACGCCGATCGCCATCAGCACGCCCGGTGGCAGCTCCTTGCCCAAGGGCTCGCCGGAGAAGCCCTGGGCCAGGGTGAACTTGTAGAAATCGGGGTGGAAATGGCAGGTGATCAGCCCCGGCATCAGGGTCATGCCGCCGAGGTCGATCGCCTCGCCTTCGGCCGCCCCCTGCGAGACCGAGGCGATACGGTTGCCTTCGAGCACCACCGTGTGCAGCCCCGGCAGGGCCTGGCGGCCGTCGAACACTCGTGCGTTGGTGAATACGGTCATGGCAGCCTCTCCCTCCGCCTCAGACCCGCGCCGCGCTTGGCGGCTTGGCCAGTATCGCGAGCAGCGCCGCGTCGAAGGCCTCGGGCCTCTCGTACATCGCCCAGTGCCCCGCCCCCTCGATCACGCGGAAGTCCGCATCGGGATGGGTCCGGCGGATCACCGCTTCCTGCAGATGCGGCGCCGGATGCGGCCGGTCGAACTCGCCCCAGATCGCGTCGACCGGCACGCGCACCTCGGGCAGGATCCGCGCGAGCTTGTCGGGCAGGACCAGATCGGCCGCCTGGTCGAAGCGGGCCTTGCGCGCGTTGACCAGCAGCAGGTGCTGCGCGAGCTCGTCGGCGCTGTCGGGGTGATGCAGCATCAGCCCGAGCAGGTTGGCCTTGATCGCCGCCTGCCGCGCTTCGCCCTCGAGCCCCGAGACGCGGCCGAGCAGCACCTCGCCGAGCGGCGTGTCGAGTCCGCCCGTACCGATCAGCACCAGCCGCCGCACCTTCTCGGGATGCCAGGCGGCGAAATGGGCGAAGGTACAGCCGCCGAACGAGAAGCCCGCGAGGTCGGCAGGCCGATCGCCGAGGATCTGCTGCAGCCCCGCGGCGATCGCCTTGGCATTGCCACGGTGGTCGCGGGTCTCGGGCATGGCGGAATCGCCGTGGCCGGGGAGGTCAGCGGCGATCAGCATGCGCCCCGCCGACAAGGCATCGACGTTGCGGATCCAGTGCGACCACGCGCCCTGGGCGCCGTGGCTGACGACCAACGGCTCCCCTTCCCCCCAGATCCGCCAGACCATCGTGCCGTCACCGCAAGGCGTTTCCACCCGCCGCGCGCGCGCCTCGATCTCGGCGACGAGCATGGCCGGATCGCGATCGAGGGCCGTCACCGCGCTCACCAGTACCGGCCCCCGGCGATCTCCGCCTGCGGGAAGGCCGCGTCGATCGCCGCGAGGTCCTCGGCCGACAGCACGATGTCGGCGGCGGCGATGTTCTCTTCGAGCCGTTCGAGCTTGCGCGTGCCGGGGATCGGCACGAAGTCCTCGCCCTGGTGCAGCACCCAGGCGATCGCCAGCTGGCCCGAGCTGTGCCCGGTCTTCGCCGCCAGCGCCTGCAGCGCCTCGACCAGCGCATAGTTCTTCGCGCCGTTCTCGCCGCCGAAACGCGCCATCTTCGAGCGCCAGTCGTTCTCGGGCAGCGTGTCCGGCTTGACCCCGCCCGTCAGGAAGCCGCGGCCGAGCGGGCTGAACGGCACGAAACCGATACCCAGTTCCTTGAGCGTCGGCAGGATCTCGTCCTCGACATTGCGCGACCACAGCGAATATTCGCTCTGCAGCGCGGTCAGCGGGGTGACGGCATGCGCCCGCCGGATCGAAGCGGCGTCAGCCTCGGACATGCCGAAGCCGCGGACCTTGCCCTCGCGGATCAGGTCGCCGACCGTGCCCGCGACGTCCTCGATCGGCACGGCGGGATCGAGCCGGTGCTGGTAGAGTAGGTCGATGTAGTCGGTGCGCAGCCGCTGCAGCGAGGCGTCGACGACCTCGCGGATATGTTCCGGACGACTGTCGAATTCCTGGGTCTGCGGGCTGTGACCGTCGATCTTGAAGCCGAACTTGGTGGCGATCACCACCTTGTCGCGGATGCCGGCGAGCCCCGCGCCCAGTTGCTTCTCGTTGACGAAGGGACCGTAGAGTTCGGCCGTGTCGAAGAAGGTGACGCCGCGATCGTAAGCGGCACGCAGCAGATCGCCCGCCGCTGCTTCGGACAGGGCCTCGCCATAGGCACCGCTCAGGCTCATGCAGCCCAGGCCTATGGCCGAAACCTCCAATGTCCCTCCGAGAAGTCGCTTTTGCATTCTTGTCTCCGCGATTGAGTCGATAGCACCGCTTGATGTAGCAGGCGCGGGCGCGGCGGCGGAACTTTAGAACGGCGTGGGGAACTCTCCCAAAGTTGGGACGAGGCGGAGGAGAGAGACGACAATGGCGAACGAACTGGCCGGAAAAGTGGCGATCGTGACCGGTGGATCGCGCGGCCTGGGCCGCGGCATGGTCGAGCTGTTCCTCGAGGAAGGTGCCCGCGTGGTCATCGCCGACATCCTCGAGGAGGAAGGTCAGGCCCTGGCGAAGGACCTCGGCAGCGACGTGCGTTTCAAACAGACCGACGTGTCGAAGCGCGAAGCCGTCCAGGCGCTGGTCGACTACGCGGTCGGCGAATTCGGCGGGCTCCATGCGATCGTCAACAATGCCGGGCTTTCGGACAATGCCTTCGGCTCGCTGCTCGACGCCGATTTCGACACCTTCGAGCGGGTCATGGCGGTCAATGTCAAGGGCGTGATGCTCGGCACCCAGATCGCCGCGCGGCACATGGCCAGGAACGGCGGCGGTTCGGTGATCAACGTCTCGTCGATCAGCGGCATCCAGGCCGGCTTCGGCTTCTTCAACTACCGCGCGTCGAAGGCGGCGGTGGTCAACTTCACCCAGTGCGCGGCGATCGAGCTCGGCGTGAACCTGGTCCGCGTCAACTGCATCTGCCCGGGCAACATCCCGACGCCGATGGGCACTTTCGCCGCGGCCGACGAGGACGGGCTGCAGAAGCGCATCCAGGAAGCGGTCAACGACGTGCGCATGGGCTGGCAGCCGCTCAAGCGCCAGGGGAGCCCGCGCGACATCGCCGAGGCCGCGCTGTTCCTGTCGAGCGACCGCTCGCGCCAGGTCTCGGGCCAGATCCTCTCGGTCGACGGCGCGGCGACGGCGGGCATGGCCAAGAGCCTGATCGGCGAGATCATGGAAGCCAGGGCGGCGGTGGAGAACGGCTGAGCCGTCCGCGGCCCGAACAGGATGATCGCCGCGCCGGCCAGACACACGCCGGCGCCGATCAGGTCCCAGCGATCGGGCCGCGCGCCCTCGACCAGCCACAACCAGAGCAGCGCCGAAGCGATGTAGACCCCGCCATAGGCCGCATAGGCGCGGCCCGCGTTGTCGGTGTCGACCAGGGTCAGCAGCCAGGCGAACAGCGCCAGCGACAGCATGCCCGGGATCAGCCACCAGACCGACTTGCCGAGCTTGAGCCAGGCCCAGAAGGCGAAGCAGCCGGCGATCTCGGCAAGCGCGGCGGCGATGTAGGCGAAGGCGGTCATGGGTTGCGTGATGCCACCCTCATCCAACTCCGGCTAGTTCGCTGCGCTCACAAGCCTACGTATCCTTCTCCCGCCAGCGGGATAAGGTAAGCGCGCCCTTCTCCCGCTGGCGGGAGAAGGATAGCGCAGCTTGCACCCGCAGGGTGTTAGCGGAGCTTGGATGAGGGTGGCATCAGCGCCGCGCAAAGGTCAGCGGCAGTCGCTCGATCGTATGCGTCGCCAGGGTCGGCAGATAGGTTATCTCGGCCGGGTCGATCGCCAGCTTGATGTCCTTGAGCCGCCGAATGATCTCCTGCGCGGCGACCTTGATCTCCATCCGCGCCAGCGCGATGCCGACGCAGCGGTGGATGCCGAGCCCGAAGGTCAGGTTGGCGCCCACGTTCGGTCGGTCTATGTCGAGGGCGTCGGCATCGGCGAACTTGGCGTGGTCGTGATTGGCCGCGGCATACATGATGCAGACCTGCGCCTTGGCCGGGATGGTGATGCCCGACAGCGTGACGTCGTTCATCGCCGTGCGGAACAGGCCATGCACGGGCGGCTGCAGCCGCAGCACCTCCTCGACGAAGCGCGTCATGACGCGGTCGTCGTCGACCTGGGCATGGAGCCGGTCGGCCAGCCCCGGTTCGGTCGCCAGGACCAGCAGCAGGTTGACGATCGCCGCCGCGGTGGTGTCGTTGCCGGCGATCAGAAAGCCGCGCACCGTGGCGATCTGCTCGGTCCACGAGAGCACGGGTTCGGCATCCTCGCCCTCGTCGAGCCGCGCGTGGACGAGATCGGAGATCATGTCCTCGCGGCGGTTCGCCTGGCGGTCCCTGATGTGCTTGATGATGTAGTTCTGCAGCTCGCACATGACGGCCGCGTTCTCGAACATGTCCTCGCGCGTCTGCATGCGGCCGATCTGGTCGAGCACGGCCTTGGTCCAGATCGCGATCCGCTCGGCGGTGACCTCCTGCGGATCGAAGCCGAGCTGCTCGCAGATGATCTGCGCGGTCACCGGGCCGCCGAAGTCCTTCATGCCGTCGCCCGCGCCACGCGCGGCCATGGCTTCGACCAGGCCGACGACGATCTGGCGGATGCGCCCTTCGAGATCCTTGACCCGGTGCGCGGTGAAGGCCTTCTCGGTCAGCTTGCGATAGCGCGTGTGCTGGGGCGGATCGATCGCCATGTCGCGGATGAAGCCGCCGCCGTCTCGCTCGAGGATCGCCGCGAACTCGTCGAGGAAGCCGTTGCCGTAGCGGTCCTGGTAGCCGTGCTCGAGCGAGAAGTTGACGTCGTCGCGCAGCACCGCCGCGGCATCGTCGTAGCGGGTCACCAGATAGAGATCGAGGCCGGGATCGTAGTAGACCGGCCGCTCCTCGCGCAGCGCGCGGTAGAACGGGAACGGATCGTTGCGGATAGCCGGATCGAGCCGGGTTTCCTGGCCCGTCAGTTCCACTACGCTTCCGCCCCGTCGTAGGCGCGCAGGCCCCAGTCCGAGGTGTCCATCGTCGCCAGGCCGACCACGACGGCGCCGTCGGTGTCCATCACGCTCGCCCAGCGTTCGCCGATCGTCTCGATCGTGTGGTCGCGCTCGTTGAAGCCCGTCGTCCGGCCGATATAGCAGCGCTGCACCTCGCCCCCGACCGAATCGATGCATTCGCCGGTGACCGGGCAATCCGCGTGCGCGAGGAAGGCCACGGCGGGCGAGGACAGGTGCGGCGGCAGGGTCTGCTTGGCGTGGGCCAGCAGCGGCGAATCGTCCTCCATCGTCGAGATGACGAGCCGCGTGTAGCCACCGGGGCTGACCGCATTGACCTTGATGCCCAGCTTCTCGCCCTCGGCCGCCAGCGCGCGCGTCAGCGACCACACGCCGCCCTTGCTCGCGGCATAGGCGGCCTGGTCGGCGAAGCCGGTCATCGAGCTCGAGGTGATGTTGACGATACGGCCATAGCCGGCGGCCTTCATGTGCGGCCAGGCGGCGCGGCTGCACCAGATCGTGCCCATCAGGTTGATGTCGATATGCCGCTGGAGGTCGCGCGCGGAAATCTGGTCGAACGGGGCGCCGATCGATATCCCCGCGTTGTTCACAAGGATATCCACCGAGCCGAAGGCGTCAAGCGCGGCCTGGACGATGGCCTCGGCGCCCTCGGGCGTGGCCACGGAGGCCGTGTTCGCGATCGCCTTGCCGCCGGCCGCGCGGATCTCGGCGGCGACGGCTTCGGCCGAGGCCGCGCCCGGATAGTGACGCTGCTCGGGATCGACGCCGATGTCGTTGACCACGACGTTGGCCCCGCGCGCGCCGAGCAGCAGCGCATGGGCGCGGCCCAGGCTGGGATTGCCGCCGGCGCCGGTGACGATCGCGGTACGGCCTTCGAAACGCAATTCGGTCATGTCCGCGTCCGCCTCAGCGGCTGGTCAAGGCGCCGTCGACGGCGACGGCCTGGCCGTGGACGAAGCTGGCGTCGGGGCCGCAGAGCCACCAGACCGCGGCGCCGATCTCCTGCGGCTGGCCGATGCGCTCGAGCGGGCTGGTCTTGACCAGTTCCTGGATGATCTCGCCCATGCCCGGGCGCTGCGTCATCGGCGTCTCGATCATGCCGGGGCAGACCGCGTTGATGCGGATTCCCTGGCTCGCATATTCGAGCGCTGCGGCCTTGGTCAGCCCGACGACGCCGTGCTTCGAGGCTGAATAGGCGCCACAGAAGGCCGCGCCGCGGATGCCCGCGGTCGACGCACAGTTGACGATGGCACCGCCACCGGTCGCCAGCATCGCCGGGATCTGGTGGCGCAGGCAGTGCCAGACACCGGTCAGGTTCACCCCGATCACCCGGTGCCAGTTGTCGAGCGAGCCCTCGGCGGTCAGCTTGCCGACCTCGCCGTCGATCCCCGCGGCGTTGAAGGCGGCATCGATCCGTCCATAGGCGGCCAGCGTCTGCTCGACCGCGTTGCGCACCGAATCGTCGTCGGCGACGTTGGCCTGGATGAAGCGCGCCTCGCCGCCGGCCTCGCGGATCATCGCCTCGGTCTCGCGCCCGCCGGCCTCGTTCATGTCGACCAGCGCCACGGCATGGCCGCGTTCGGCGAACAGCCGCGCGGTCGCCCGGCCGATGCCGGAACCTGCGCCCGTCACGAAAGCGATCTTCTCCGCCATCGTCTCTTCCTCTCTCGTTCTATCGTTGGCTCACGGGGTCGCACAGGTGCCGCGCGCGGCACAATCGGCGACTCATCGGGAGCGTGGAACGAAGCCTATCATCGTTCCAGCCAATGCCAGTGGACCCGCCCTGCCCCTCGCGGCATTTTGAGTTTACCCGCGTTGCGGGGAGGCGGCTCCGGCCCACGCCCCCACCCGACCTCCCTAGGGTACTATCGTTGGGAGGTCGGGTGGGGGCGTGGGCCGGAGCCGTTCAGGTACGATGATGTCCGAAAGGGAGAGCGCCATGACCGGAACCGAACCGGCCTCCACGATACCCGCGATGCTCGCCGGCCTCGTCGCCGCGCGCGCCGATCACGACGCCATCGCCACAGTTGCCGAAACCGTGACCTATGCAGAACTCGACCGGCGCAGCGGGGAGATGGCGCGGGCCTTGCTGGCGACCGGCGCGGGCAAGGGCACGCGGATCGCACTGATCGCCCCCGACGGGCTGCTCTGGGCGACCGCCTTCCTCGCGAGCCTGCGGATCGGCGGCCTGATCACCTGCGTCTCGACGATGGCGACGCCCAAGGAACTCGCGCACATCCTGCGCAACAGCGACACCCAGGTGCTGATCTCGGCGCGGCGCTTCCTCAGCCACGACTACGCACGGACGCTCGAGGCCGCCTTCCCCGCGCTCGCCGATTGCGCGCCCGGCGCGCTGCGACTGGAAGAGGCGCCCTACCTGCGCGCGGTCTGGTTCGACGATGCCGCAGACCTGCCCTGGGCCGGCGCGATCGACGATCTGCGCGCAAGCGCCGCGGAGGTCTCCCCGGCAATCCTGACCTCGGTCGAGGCGCAGGTCGCGCCGAGCGACGAGGCAGTGATCGTCTACACTTCGGGCAGCACCTCGCTGCCCAAGGCCGTGGTCCACACGCAATGGAACGTCACGCGCCACCCGGTCGAATTGGCCAGGCTGTTCCTGATAAGCCCCGAGGACCGCATGCTGCCGATGCTGCCCGCCTTCTGGCTCGGCGGCATGGCGATGTTCTTCCAGGTGCTGAGCCAGGGCGCGACGCTGGTCTATCCCGCCTCGCCCGATCTCGAAGTCGTGGTCGAGACGATCAAGGCGCTGAAGGTCAACCGCCTCAACGGCTGGGGCGACGGCCTCGCGCGGCTGCGCAAGCTGGCGCCGACACGCGGCATCGACATCGACGCCATCGTCGGCCTCGGCCCGTTCCGCGACGAGAACGGCGAACTGATCCCGCCGCAGTTCCAGTCGGGCATGCTCGGCATGAGCGAGACCTTCGCGCCGCACAGCGCCGAACCGCTCGACTACCGGATGCCCGCGGACAAGCCCTTCGCCTGCGGCCGCCCGGTGAACGGCTACGAGCGCCGCGTGGTCGATCCCGAGACGGGCGCGCCAGTGCCCGTGGGCGAGATCGGCGAACTGCAACTGCGCGGCGGTGCGCTGATGCGCGGAATGTACAAGCGCCGCGACGACGAGGTGTTCACGCCCGACGGCTTCTATCCTACCGGCGACCTCGTACGCATCGACGCCGACGACTGCCTCTACTTCGTCGCGCGCCGCAACGACATGATCAAGACCCGCGCCGCCAACGTGTCGCGGCTCGAGGTAGAGGCCGCGCTGAACGAACTGCCCGAAGTGGCACTAGCCGTGGTCACCGGGCTCGACGATGCCGAATTCGGCCAGGTGGTCGCCGCTGCCGTGGTCCCGGCGGAGGGTTTCGCGCCCACCGAGGACAGTCTGCGCACGGCGCTGCGCGAGACTCTGTCGAGCTACAAGGTGCCCAGGCGGATCGTGTTCATCGAAGAGCGCCAGATCCCGCGCACCGCCACGGGCAAGCTCAAGCTGCACGAATTGGGTGAGTTGATCGAGCGAGGGTGAAGATCGATCCGCGAAGGGCGGACTTGCCGGCGTAATTAGGCCCCCCGCGTCTTGACCGTTAGGCCGGCTCCAGGGTCACCGGAATCCCATCGAGCAGGCACATGCCCGATACCTGTTCCCAATCGGCGGGGTCGTCGGAGGCGAGCAGATTGATATTGGCGCCGCCGATCGCATTCGCCCTCTGCCAGCCACCGCCGCGGTGCCCCCAGCCGTGCGGATAGCAGACCGAGCCGGGCATCACGTCGTCGGTGACCTCGGCCATGACGATCAGCGCATTGGCAGCGCTCGTCACGCGCACCGGTGCGCCGTCCTCGATGCCGAAGCGCCGCGCGTCGTCGGGATGGACTTGAAGGCTGAACAAGTCGCCGCGCGTCAGACGCTCGGAATTGTGCATCCAGCTGTTGAGCGACTGCAAGCGACGGCGGCCGAACAGGCGCATGCCGTCCGGCCGGGCTCCGGCATCGCTCAGTCGCGCGAATTCCGCCGCCTGAACATCACCCCACAGCCGCGCCTTGCGGTCTGCGTAGTGGACGAGGTCGAAGGTCGCGGCGGCATCGACCCGGTCCATGTAGCGCAGCCCGTGCGGGTGCTCGGCCGAGAGCTTCGCCACCGAAAGGCCATCCTCGCCGCCCCAGGGGCCATGGCGCAACAATGCGTCGGCGGCCTCGATCGGCGTGGGATCGGGATTGGCGGGACTGCCCAGCATGGCCAGCGGCGAAGGCAGCCCCATGCGCTGGAGGATCGCCGCGTAGATCTCATACTCGCCGCGGGCTTCGCCTTGCGGATCGAGGACCGGCGGCGCGTATTGCACCCAGGGCCGCGGCGCGTTGGCGCCCCACAGCTCGTTGAGATCGGCGCGCTCGAAGAAGGTGGTCGAAGGCAGGACATAGTGCGACCAGCGCGTGGTCTCGGTCACGTAGAGATCGAACGAGACCATCAGGTCCAACTGGTCGAGCGCAGCCTCCAACCGATCGCCGCGCGGATAGGACAGCACGGGATTGCCGGAATCGCAGAACAGCGCGCGCAGTTGTCCCTTGCCCGGCGTGGTGATTTCGTCGGCCAGCGATCCGCCCGGCGTTATGCCCAGAACCAGAGGGAGATCGCCGATCCGTGAGCGGCGCGTGCCATAGGGGTTGGCATTGACCTTGAAGAGCTCGATCGGCGCCTGTCCGATCACCCAGCCGCCCTGCTGCCCCAGCCTGCCGGTGACGATGTTCAACGCCTCGATCATCAGGTTGGTGAGCGTCGAAAAGCTGCCGCGCCCCGTGCCGAGCCGCGTGTAGCAGGCAGCGGTGCGGGCGCCGGCGAAGCGACGCGCGAGTTCGCGGGCCGCCTGTTCGCTCACGCCGCAGCGCTCGGCGGCCAGCGCGAAGGGAACCGCCGTCACCGCGTCGCGCAGCTCGCGCCAGCCATGCGCCCGGGCATCGAGCGCGGCGGGATCGAACAGACCTTCTTCGAATACCGTGCGCAACAGCATGGCGAGCAGCCACACGTCACTGTCCGGTCGCACGGCCAGATGTTCGTAACGTCTCGCCGTCTCGGTTCGCCGCGGGTCCACCACGACGATGCCGCCCCGCGCCGCGATCGCATCGAGCTTCTGCAGCGCCCGCGGCTCGGAGATCAGCGACATGTGCGAGACCGCGGGATTGCCGCCGATCACGATCAGGAAATCGCAATCCTCTAGGTCGGGAAAGGTGTAGCGATAGGGATTGCCGTAGGTCAGCTCGAGCACGAGGTTCTTGGCCCCCGTGTCGGTGTGCATCGAATTGAACTTCTTGTCGGCGCCCAGGGCCTTGAGAAAGCCGTTCATATAGGCCGGGTGCATCGTCGCGAAGGAAGCCGGGTTGCCCAGATAGGCGCTCACCGCCTCGCCGCCGTGCTCGGCGACGATGGCCGTCAGACGTGCCGCGATATCGTCGAGCGCCTCATCCCAGGATACCCGCTCGAATTCGCCGGGCCCGCCCGTCCGCCGCAGCGGATGGAGCACGCGATCGGGGTCGTGCACCACGTCGACCATGCGCGCGCCCTTCACGCACATGTGCCCTTCGGAAACCGGATGATCGCGATCGGGACCAACCTTGACGATGCGCCCGTCCCGGACCTCGACAGTCAGGCCGCAGAGCGCCTCGCATAGGCGGCAAAAGCTCAGATGCTCGCCATTCTGCCCCGGCCCGAGCCCCCGCGCCACGGTCAGCGTCCCGTCCAGACCGGATCGCGCTTCTCGACGAAGGCGCGCGGCCCCTCGCGGAAATCCTCGGTCTTGCGCAGCATCGCCATGCGTTCGCTGGCGAGCACGCGTGCCGCACCGTCGGGCAGAGCCGCGCCGGCGCGCGCCACGGCCAGCGAATGCTGCACGGCCAGCGGGGCGTTGGGCGTGATCCGTCCGGCCAGATCGCGAGCCGCCGCCAGGGCCTGGCCAGGCTCGACCAGGCGGTTGACCAAGCCGGTGGCATAGGCGCGTTCGGCATCGATCGGCTCACCCGTGGCGATCAGCTCATAGGCGAGCGAGGCGGGAATCCGATTGGGCAGGCGATGGACGCCGCCGGCACCCGCCATGAGCCCGCGTTTCACCTCGGGCAGGCCAAAGCGCGCCTGGCGCGAGGCGACGATCATGTCGCAGGCGAGGCAAATCTCGAAACCGCCCGCGACCGCCAAGCCCTCTATCGCGGCGATCCAGGGCTTGACGCGATTGGCGAAGACGAAGCCCGCAAAGCCGCCATGCGCGGTCTCCATGCTGAGCCCGGTACCACTCGCCACCGCGCCCAGGTCCGCCCCGGCGCAGAACACCTTGTCCTGCGACGAGGTGAGGATCACGGCACGCACCTGCGGATCGTCCTCGATCCGGCGGACGATCACCTCGAGCGCCGCGGCCACCTCGCCATTGACCGCATTGCGCTTTTCCGGGCGGTTCAGCGTGACGAGAGCCAGATGCGGCTCGATCATCTCGAACAGGACGACAGCCGCGCTTTCGCCGTGGCGCTCGGTCTCGGTGATCATGCTCAAGCCTCTCTACAAATCAGGGGAACGCTTCTCCGTCGCGTCGACCATCAATAAATTGCCACTGCTTCAATCTAAAATTCTTCACGCGTGCGAACCGCCGATACTCTCCCCACGATATTGCCGAATCCGCCTTGCGATCTCCGCACCAGGCCCGAAGAACCGCTCTCGAAAGGGAAACGCCATGAAGCTGGGTTTGGACATCGGTTACAGCGGGGCGCGGCTCGACCTGCCCATGGAGGCGATCTCGCGCGCCGAGGCGCTGGGCTTCGATTCGATCTGGACGGCGGAGTCCTACGGCAGCGACGTGTTCAGCCCGCTGGCCTTCATCGCCGCCAGGACCAGCCGCATCCGCCTGTGCAGCGGCATTGCCCAGCTCGCGGCGCGCACCCCCGCGAACTGCGCGATGATCGCCCAGACGATCGACGCCCTGGCCGGAGCGGGCCGGGTTGCGGTGGGGCTCGGCGTGTCCGGACCGCAGATCGTCGAAGGCTGGTATGGCCAGCCCTGGGGGAAGCCCTCGGCGCGCCTGCGCGACTATGTCGCGATCATGCGCCGGATCTGGCAACGCGAGGGACCGGTATCCCATGCCGGCAGCGAGATCAGCCTGCCCTACGAGGGGCCGGGCGCGTCGGGCCTCGGCAAGCCGCTCAAATCGATCCTTCACGGCAATCCCGACATCCCGATCTATCTGGGCACGTCGACTCCCGTAAACATCCGCCTGACCGGCGAGATCGCCGACGGGTGGCTGTCGATGCATCTCACGCCAGACACCTTGGCCGCCAAGCTCGATCTGCTGGATGAAGGGCTCGCGCGCCGCGCCGATTCCCGGACGATCGATACCCTCGAGATCGTCGGCAATGTCCGCGTCATCGTGACCGACGACGTCGAGAGCGCGCTGGCTTCCGCCAAGGCGACCATCGCGCTCTATGTTGGCGGAATGGGCGCGCAGGGGAAGAACTTCCACAAGAACGCGATGGTAGAGCGTGGTTACGGTGCCGCCGCCGAGCGCATCCAGGAGCTGTTCCTGGCCGGTCGCAAGGACGAGGCACTGGCTGCCGTGCCCGACGAATACGTCGACGAAGGTGCCCTGATCGGCCCGGTCGAGCGCATTGCCGAGCGCTTCCGGCGCTGGCGCGATTCCCGCTTTACGCTGCTGCGCCTCGGCAATCCCGATCTTGCCGCGATCGAAGCGATCGCACGCATCGCGAACGGCTGACGAAGCGCCGAGCTCCGCCGGCTGCCGCTAGCCCGCCTTGAAGATGCTCGCGTCGAAATAGTCGCGCCAGCCGGTGATCAGACCGCCGGCCACGTCGAAAGCCCCCATCACCGGGAACGAGATCGCCCCTTTGGGATGATGCAGGGTATCGGTGCGCTCGGTCATGACCACACCGTCCGCGTTTTCCGCGACGGCATGAATGACCGACGTCATCGGCGTGCTGCCGTCGATGAGCGCGGCCAGGGTCTTGCGAACCGCATCGTGACCGACCGCATCGGGGTACCCGGTGTTCTTGTAGACGATGTCCTCCGACATCAGCGCGAAAGCGCTGTCGATTTCGCTTTCGTCCCAATGGTGGAGGAAGGTCCTGACGATATCGGCGTTCGCCATCATGCATCTCCCGGCAGCCCGAATTGAGTTCCGAGACTAGCAACGGCACACAGGGAAATCGCGTCGCTGCGGGAATTTCGTGCCCGCGATGTGTAAGCCCCGCCCTAAGTGCAATCGCCGTCCAGCAGCGCCGGCAATGTCATCGACCAGGCTTTGCAGTGGCCTCCGTCGTACTATACCGAGGCCAGGTTGCGAGCCCATTCTATTCGGAAAGCCCAAATTGACAGCTGAAACCGCAGCCGCCTGGCTAGCCGAACATGCGCCCGATCTCCGCATCGTAGAAAACGGTCAGAGCGTCGCGACTGTGAGCGAGGCGGCGCAGGCCCTCGGCGTCGACGCAGGGCGGATTGCCAAGACGCTGGCCCTTCGCATCAACGATCAAGTCATGATCGTCGTCGCCCGCGGCGACGCCAGGCTCGACAATGCGAAGTGCAAGGCTGTGTTCGGGGCACGGCCGCGGATGCTTCAAGCCGCAGAAACCGAAACCTTGACCGGACACCCGGTCGGCGGCGTCTGCCCGTTTGGTCTGAGCACGCCCCTTCAAATCTTCTGCGACCTCTCGATCAGGCCATTTGCCACCGTCTTTCCAGCCGCAGGATCTCGTACCACGTCCGTGGAGATCGAGCCGGATCGCCTCTGCTCGCTCGTCGGTGCGCAGTGGACCGATATATGCCGGCTTGCCGATTAGACTGAGGGCCCGAATCGTCGCCTCACGGCAAATCGATCAGCAGGACTTCGGCCCGCGTCTCGGCCTCGATCGTCAGTATCGCTTCCGCGGTGATGGCAGCACCATCGCCCTCGCGCATCTCCGTGCCGTTGAGCCCGATGATCCCACCCATGACCTGGACCCAGTAGCCCCGGTCGGGAGACAGCGCGCGTGACAGAAGGGCGCCCTCGTCCAACCTCGCGATCTCGAGGCGGGCGTCCTGCCGCAGCGTCAGCGAAGCGCCCTCTCCATCCAGGCTGGCGACGAGCACCCACTGGTTGCGCCCCGCTTCCTCCGCAAAGTGCTTCTGCTCGTAGGACGGATCACCGCCCGCGGAACGCGGTATGATCCACAGTTGCAGGGCATGGGCACGCTCCTCGAGGCTCGGGTTCATCTCGCTATGCCGGATGCCGGTGCCCGCACTCATGCGCTGAACGTCGCCAGCGCGGATCAGCGCCTCGTTGCCGAGATCGTCGCGATGCGCGATCGCGCCGGCGAGCACGATCGTGACGATCTCCATGTCGGCATGGCCGTGTTCGGAAAAGCCGGCGCCGGGGATGACGAAATCCTCGTTGAGCACGCGCAACGCGCGAAAGCCCATGTTCTTGGGGTCGCGGTAGTCGCCGAAAGAGAAGCTGTAGAAGGCATCGAGCGTCGAGCCTTTCAGCCTTCCCCGCGCGCCGCGGTCCCGGAACGTGATCATCTAACTACTCCCGCCAAAGAGCACCGCCTCGCCGGAGCGATATGAAGAACCTGGCGACAAAAGCCACATCGAACGGCGGCTCCATTCTCGAAAAGGCGACGTGATCGCACCCAAGGTTGCGGTGTTGCGGGAAAGATAAGAACGCGCCGTCGAGATTGCTCCATAGTTTTCAGCTCGCGGCCTTTACCCCTTGGCCCGCTCGCGGAAATTGCGCCGTGGTATCTTCCGAGCAAGGCGGCCGGCGCGATGACTGACATCTTCGGCGTCGATGCGCGGCGGGTCGATCAAAACCGAAACACAAAAACAAGAATTCGACTCACGAGGGGAAAGATCACATGCAACTCAAAGTGATCGCGCTGGCGAGCGCCGCCGTTGCCGTCGCCACGCCGATGGCACAGGCGCAGGCTCAGGATCGGGCCCAAGATCGAGCATCGGTCGAAAGCGGTGACATCATCGTGACGGCGCGCAAGCGCCAGGAATCGATCCTCGAAGTGCCCGTCGTCGCCAACGTCCTGACGCAGGACGTCATAGCCCAGGCGCAAGTGGTCAATCTCCAGGACGTGACCCAGTTCACACCGGGCTTCGTGCTCGGCCAATCGGTGCTCGAAAACGGCGCGCAGGTCTCGATCCGCGGCATCGGTACGACCTCGCTCGATCCGGGCATCGACCAGTCGGTCTCGCTCAACATCGACGGCATGCAGTTCACGCAAGGCTCGGCCTATTCGATCGGTCTGTTCGACATGGCCCAGGTCGAGGTGCTGAAAGGCCCCCAGGCGCTGTTCTTCGGCAAGAACAGCCCCGGCGGCGTCGTTTCGATCCGCACCGCCGATCCGACGAGCGAGACCGAAGTCAGCGGCACGATCGGCTACGAAGCTTATGCCCGCGCCCTGCGCGGCGAGGCGATCATCTCCACGCCGCTGACCGACAGCCTGGGCCTTCGCCTCGCGGCGGCCTACAGTTCGACCGAAGGCTACTTCCGCAACCGTGCGGAGGGCATTCCGGCCCTCGGCGCCGTCCAGCCGCCCGATCGGCTCGGCCAGGGCCAGGGCGTGTTCCTGCGCGGCACCTTGCTCTACGAGAACCCGGGCAGTTTCACCGCGCGCCTCAAGCTCAACTACTCGAACGAATACACCGAGGGCGGCGGTCCGTTTCAGTACAAATCGTGCCCCGAGGGAACGACGAACTATCTGCCTTCGCTGGGGATCGCCCTGCCCTCGTTCTTCCCGGCCTCGGAAGATTGCCGGGTCGATCGTGATACCGGCCAGATCTATCTCAATCCGGCGTTCTATGGCGGCCTGCCGAACGACGGCAAACCCTTCAGCCGCGTGAAGCAGGCCTTCGCGACGCTGGAGATGAATTACAACCTGTCCCCCGCCGTCGTCCTGTCCTCGGTGACCGGCTACTACGACCTGAAGAGCCGTTCGCTGACCTCGGGATCACTGTTCGGCACCTATTCGGCCTTCGCCGCCTCGAAGTTCTATCATCGCAAGGACTTCACCCAGGAATTCCGTCTGTCGTCGGACTTCGACAGCCCGTTCAACTTCCTTGCGGGTGCCTTCTACCAGAAGGGCGACATCTACGACGACGCCCGGCTTCCCGGCAATTCGGCGCTCGGCTTCCCTGCGTCGCTGGTGGCCGGCACGTTCGACCTCGACATCGAATCCGTATCCGGTTTCGGCCAGTTGCTCTACAAGGTGACCCCGAAGCTCGAACTGGCCGCGGGCGTGCGCTACACCGACGAGCGGCGCTCGATCGCCATGACCACGCAGTATCCGGGACTGCCGCTGCTGTTTCCGACGGCGCCCGATCTGGTCTCGAAGAACTGGTCGCCCGAATTCACCGTGACCTTCACCCCGACCGACGACCTGACCGTGTTCGGTTCGCTCAAGCAGGGCTACAAGTCGGGCTCGTACAACATCGTCCAGCCGATCGCGCCGGGCGAGGACAATTCCTACGGCGACGAACGCGTGCGCGGTGGCGAGATCGGCATCAAGACCCGGCTGGCCGACCGTCAGCTCAACCTCAACCTCGCCGGCTACTACTATAACTACAACGGCCTGCAGGTGGGCATAAACCAACCGCCCGAGATCGGCGGCCTGCCGGTGCTGTCGACGCGCAATGCCGGCACGGCACGCGTCTACGGCGTCGATTTCGACATGAGCTACCAGCCGCGCGACGTCGAAGGATTGAGCCTGCGCGCCGCGGTCAACTGGAACAAGGCGAAGTTCACCAGCTTCGTCGGCGCGCCTTGCGCCGGCGGCCAGACCTTCGCCGAAGGCTGCAACCTGACGCCGCGGCCGCTCGACCCGACCGCGGACGCCGTCGCCCTGGCCACGGGCAACTTCTTCACGAATGCCGCCACCGGCGCGCCGTTCCTCTATTCGGCGCAGGACCTGTCGAATACGCCGCTCAGCCGTGCGCCCGAATGGCAGGCGAGCTTCGGCATCGACTACGAGCTTCCCGTCGGCCGCAACATGAAGCTGCGGCTCGGCACCAATGGCCAGTATTCCTCGCGCTATCTGACCAACCTCGGGCGCCGCGACGACTTCTACCAGGACGACTTCTTCAAGCTCGGCGCCAACATCACGCTCGCCGCCGAGGATGACAGCTGGCAGGTCTCGCTGATCGGCAGCAACCTGACCAACCAGTACACCAGCGGCCTCTGCTTCAATTCGAACAATGCCGGCGGCATCTTCTTCCCCGGCGGCATCCAGGGCGGCCCGAGCAAGGGACCGGCGGGCAGCGACGAGATCTGGTGCTCCTACGACAACGGCCGCGAGGTCTGGCTGCGGCTGACGCTGCGCCCAGGCGGCCGGCGCTGACGCCCTGATCCCGGCCGGCCTCGCGGTCGGCCGGGAAAGTATTGCTCAGGCGGGATCGAAGGCTATCGGCAACCCCGCGATGCCCCACACGCCGGGAAACGGGCGCCAACCCGGCTGTCCGGTCAAGCGCGGGTTCTTCAGACACCGCGCGATGACGTGGAATCCCTCCTCGATCTGGGCAAGGCCGATGAACTGCCCGAGGCAGATGTGCGCGCCCATGCCGAAGGCGAAGTGGCTGCCGCGCAGGCCCTTGCGATCGGGATCGAAGCTGTCGGGATTTTCCGTCGCCGTCGCATCGCGCCCCGACATGCCCCAGGGGAACATGATCAGCGTGCCGGCCGGAAAGCGCACGCCGCGGAAGCTGAATTCCTGCGCGACCTTGCGCGTCGCGGTCGAAGGCGAATGGTACCGGAAGGTCTCGTGCATGGCCTTGCGGGTATAGTCGAGGCTCTCCGCGCACCGCGCGTAGACTTCAGGCTTGTCGAGCAGGGTGAACATGATCAGCGTGATCACGTTCTTCGAGGTGTCGTAACCGCCCACGAACATGAAGACGAGGAGGTTCACCAGTTCCTCCTCGCTCATCTGCCCCTCCTCGCGAACGGCAAGCACCGCCTCGAGCAGGTCGGGCTCGCCATCGGAGCGGCCCGCCCCGCGCCTTGCCGCGATGACGCGACGCGCGGTTTCCTCGAGCAGCAGCGTGCCGCGCTGGAGTTCGGGCAGATGCTTGCGATCCATGCTCATGGCGAGACCGAGCGCTTCGAGCGAAGCGCGCAGGCTAGGGATGATGTCGGTCGGTACGCCGATCATGCGGCACATCACCGAGATCGGATAGAACGAGGCGAACTCCTCGAAATCGAACGCGCCCCGGGGCAGCCATTCGTCGAGCAGAGCCTCGATCTGTTCGCGCATCACGCCGCGATAGCGGTTCGCCATGCGCGGCGAGAAGGCACCGCGCAGCGCTTCGCGCAAGCGGTGGTGCGTCTCGCCGCTCTGGGTCTGCACCGTGCCGCGAATGAATTCGCCCCACGGCGTGCCCGTGGCGCCCATATATTCGACGAGGTCGTTGAAGCCGATTTCCATGCTCGCGTCGTTGCGCATGATGTCGCGCATGGCCGCGTGCTCGGTGATGATGTAGCCGACCGAAATCCGCGCGAGCCAAGGGTGCCTGGTTCGCGCCTCGGCAAAGCGCGCGACCGGATCGAGCGAAAACCCGGAATCCTCGATGGCCAGTAATGGGAGATCGAGGGCGTCCACTCCGACGTCCGCTATCGTATCGGCCATGATCCCCTCCGAGAGCGTAAGGCTCGTCACCGGCTTACGTAGGAGGCCATCATACAAGCTGCCCCGCGGCTTCGGGCCCCGAGTATGGATTGAAACCTTGGACTGTTCCAAGGTTCGCCGGCTGCGAGGACGGCGCTTCCGCCGCGCCCCACCCTTTAGGTGACGAGAGCGACCGCAGCGTCGAGCAATTGTCGACGATCGAAAGGCTTGCCGAGCAAGGGGATCTTGCGAAAGGCGTCGGGGAGCGATGATCGGTCGTAGCCGCTCACGAAGGCGAACGGGATTCCCTGTTCGGCCAGCCTGGTGGCAATGTCATCGACTCCCTGACCACCGAGATTGGCGTCGAGCAGAGCCCCATGAAACCGGTACTGCTCGATGAGCTTCATAGCCGCCTCGAGGTTTCCGGCCGGGCCGACCACGAAGGCACCGGACATTTCGAGTTCCGCGGCGACCTCGAGTGCCAAGAGCGGCTCATCCTCGACCACGAGAATTCGCTTTCCCTCGAGCAGCCGCGCTCCGGGAGCGAGGCTTGCCTGCGCCTTGCCCGAAGCCTGCGCGCGCTTCTCCGACATATCCGCAGCGAGCGGCTCGCTCGGCACGATCGGCAAGGTGAGCGTGATGTTCCAGCGAACCCCGCCGGCGTCGATCGACATCCGGGCGTCTCCGCCGATCCCCCGCGCACTCGCTTCGATGAGCCGCGTACCGAACCCGCGCCGGATGGGCGCATTGACGCTTGGCCCGCCGCGCTCGGCCCAGCGGAGCTTGAGCGTCTGGCCCGAGACCGACCAATCGATCGAAACCGAGCCCTCAGACGCGGACAGGGCGCCATATTTGAGGGAGTTGGTGCCGAGTTCGTGAAGGATCATGGCCACCTGCGGCACGATCGCAGCCCCTAGATCGACGTTTGGCCCGGTTGCGGAAATCTGCGTCTCGTCGACCGGCCCCAGCTTCATCTGGTCGCGAACGACGTCGTGGAGCTGCGTGGCTTTCCATTCGTTGGTGCTGAGTTGCGAATGGACGCGTGACATCGACTGGATGCGGCCACCGAAGCTCTCGACGAATTCAGCCGGATCCTCGCAGTTGCGCAGAGTCTGCGAAGCGATCGCCTGGACCGTGGCGAGCATGTTCTTGACGCGGTGGCTGAGTTCGCCCGTGAGCATGCGCTGCAGTGCCTCGGTTTCGCGCAGGACCGCACAATTGCGCTTCAACTCCTGCTCGCGCTCGCGCAGCTTCTCCTCGGCGATGGTGCGCTCGAGAAGGTCTGCCGCCTGGCGCGCCAGGATGTCGAGGAGCCTGAGGTCGCGCTCGGTAGGCTCGTGCGGCTCGCTCCAGTGCGTCGAGATCATGCCGAGCAGTTCGCCGCCGCGCGACAGGAGCGGCGTCGTCTGGGCCGAGCGTATCCCGGTTCGGCGGAAGGCTATGAGATCTTCGGTCCCGGCGATCTCCTGCCATTTCTCGAAGTCGGGAATGATGGCGCGCCGGCCGGTCTTCAACGCAGCCGTGCAACTGCTGTGAGCCGCGGGACTGACCCACTGCCAGAATGCGACGGCATCGGTCGGCAGTCCCCGCGAACATAGCAGGTTCAATTCACCGCCGTGGCCCGACGGATCACCCGGCGGGCAAAGCAATTGCATCGTCCCGAACTGCGAGCCCGTTATCGATACCGCAGCATCGACGATCTTGCCGTAAAGCTCGAGCCTGTCCTGCTCGCCGATCAAAGCGACGCTGATGCTGTGTAGCAGCTCGATATCACTGAGATCGTCTTGCGCGCTTTCGCCGCGCGCGCTCATCCGTTCGTCAGACTTGAACTGAAGCAGACCCGCCATATTCCTCCGAGGAGGCATGGATCCCGCCAAGCCTCGGACCCTGAACGTCGAAAACGTGGATACCGTTCCCGCGCGCGCAAGAAGATCACCTCGACCGCAGCAAGGGCCGGGTAAAGCGCGGGCAAGGCGCGGGACTTCACAGGTTCGCCTCACGAGAACGACCGAAAATCGCAATCGGCACCGAATGCTGTGCCGGTCGTTCTACGGAGATGAGCCACATGGGATTTGCCAATCTCTTGACGACGATCGGCGTCGCGACCGCGAGACCCGCGGCCATTCTCGTCGTTCCCGTCTATGCCGCGGGTTGGGCCTGGTTCGAGCCCGAAACGTTCGACTGGCACGCCTGCGCGGTCCTGGCGGCCTGGGCGATGACCTTCCTCATCCAGCGTGCCGCCCACCGCGATACCCAGGCCATCCATGCCAAGGTCGACGAATTGCTGCGCGAACATCCCGAGGCGCGCAGCGAACTCGAGCACGTCGACGAAGACGAGCCCGAAGAAATCGAGCGCCGCCGCCGCCGCGAGCAGGGCTGAGGGAAAAGGATGACGAGCCCGCCTGCTAGCGCAGGATCTGTGCCGTCAGGGCGCCGCAGTCGGCATCCGCCGCCTCCGGCCCCTGCTTGCCGGTGAGCGCCCGCCCCACGGCCTTGAGCACGTTGCCCAGCGATTTCACGTCTCTGGGAACCATGATCGACGGCTCGCGGATCGTTCCCAACACGGAAACGGAGCCGGGCAACCTGAGCACGGAACTTCGCTTCGGCGCCCCGGTCAGGGTGAGCGCGATCCGTTCTTCGGGAAAGGTGACCGAACCGGTGGCGCGGGTCTGGCTCTCGCTGGTGTCGACGACCGCCGAAGAAGCGGTCCCGACGCCGCGGCGCATGTCGAGCCGGATGGCGGCGCAGCGCAGCCTGGCCTGCTGATCCTCGCCGGTGAAGAGCCCCTTGCCGACGTCGAAGCCGAGAAGCCGGGCCAGCTTGGCGGGAAGGATCCCGTCATGCGCGATCACGCCGATAGCGCCATCCGATCGGCCCACGACCTCGCGCAAGGTGCTGCCGGTTCCGACGAGGCGCAGGCGTCCGTCCACGGTGGCATCGACGGCACCGTCTCCGCCTGCGAGAGCATCGATGCTGCTGCCGCGCAAATCGAGCGCGATCGAGACCTGCGGTTCGGCCTGCCCCTTGCGCTGATCGACACGGATCTCGCCGGCCAGGGTGCCCCGGCTTAGACGCAGGGTGAACGGCTTGGCGATCAAGAGCCGGTGATCCATCGTCAGAACGCCTTCCGCGCTCCGCAGGCCAGAGTTCCCGGCACCGATGATCTGGTCGATGCGAATGGCGATGCGGCCGTCGGTATTCTTGATCTTGCCTATGTTGATCCGGGTATTGGGGACGATTCTCGGTCCCTCTGCGCGCACCAGAGCGATCGCCTTCTGCTGACCCGCGTCGGTCGATAGATCCGCGAAGTCCAGGCGCGCGAAGCGCAGATCGCCGTCGAGTTTCGATCGACCGCTGCTCTTGTCGACGGTCAGGTTTCCGCTGAGCTGACTGCTGCCGATCGTCCCCGCCAGACCCCGTATCGTCCAACGCCTGTTCCGATGGGTCACGTCGGCCGCGACATTGACGGGCTGGGTACCGAAGAGGCCCGCCTCGATCACCCGATCGACGAGCTTCAGATCGTTCGCGCGCGCCGACATCCGTAAGGTCATGTCCGACGTGTTCAGCGGCCCGATGGTCACCCCTTTCATGCGCATGTCGACAGCGGGCCCGACGATGCTCGCCTCGAACGGCCAGGCTTCCTGCTTCGCCTTGATCGGTCCCTTCAGAGACAGCCCAACGGGATTTCCCTCGATCTCGCCTTGCCCCGTCGCGACCAATCCACGGTGCGGATCGATCGTGACGGCAAGCGACATCGAGCGTTTCTGCAAGGCATCGCGATAGCGCACGTTCGCCTCCAGCCTGTCGATCGCCGCCAGCGAAATCCCCCCGCCCTGCTCACCGCGCGCAGGATCGCCATCGCGCCAGTTCACGCGCCGGCTCGCATCGCGCACGAAGTCGAGCTGCACGCCCTCGGCAGACAGCAGTTCGGGCTCCACTCGCCCCACGAGAGCAGGCAACATGGCGATGCGAATCCGCAGGCTCTCGACAGACGCGAGCTTGCCGCGCCCCGCCCACTTCGCCTGGGGAATTTGCAGGCCTCCGACCCGGAAAACCGGCGTGAACGAGAAACCGCTTTCGCGGCTCACCGAACGAATGGTGACGGGTCGGCCGATCTGCTTGCTCAACCTCTGCTCGGCAATGCCCTTGAGCCATCCAGCGGGAAACACGGCGAGACCTATGAAAAGGCTGCCGACGACAACGACGCAGATGACTGTGGCGATTTTCGTGCGCCGCCCGAGGGAGATCATCGCCTGCAAATGCCCCGACGGCTTGAACGTTCCGAACTAAAGGCGTCATTCGGCCTGGCAGCGAGCACGCAGACCAACTGACCGGATTATCGGCAGCCAGCCACGACCGGCGCCAGCCTCGGCCCGATCGCCTAAGCGGCCGGCACAGCAGGGATTGTTTCCGAACATTGCTATTTTTTCCGTCGACCAACGTTTGTCGCCAGACTGTCATCAACGCGTGAAATAGGCACGCCCGCAACGAAATCGGGGCGCCGGACACGTGTTCTCAAGGCGCTTCCGCATCAGTGAGGGCCATGTGTTGAAGAAGTTTGTTTTCGCGTTGACGACTGCTGCGTGTCTGACTGTTTCCGTTCAGGCCCATGCCGAAGAGGCTGGCACCGCGGAGGCAGACAGCACCGGAAGCCAGGACATCGTCGTCGTCGGCACCGGCGAGACCCGCTCGGTCTCGACGCTGGTTCCCGCGAACCTCGACATTCTGCCGCCCGGCACCAGCATCCAGAAGGCGCTGAACTTCCTGCCGGGCGTGAGCGCGCAGTCGATCGATGCACTCGGCACCAACGAGCAGTCGCTGACCCTGCAGGTACGCGGCTTCAACACCACCCATCTCGGCTACACGCTCGACGGCATGCCGCTCGGCGACGGCGCCTACAACAACTACAACGGCCTGACGATCAGCCGCGCGCTGATCTCGGAGAACCTCGCCCGCGCCGATCTCGCCACGGGCATCGCCGGCCTCGGCATCGCCTCGACCAGCAACCTCGGCGGCGCGCTGACCTATTTCAGCAGCGACCCGAAGGCGGACCTCGGCCTCAAGGTCAACGGCACGATCGGCAGCGAACGCAGCCGCCGGGTCTTCGCGCGCTTCGATACGGGCGAGCATGACGGCTTCTCGGCCTACGTTTCGGGCCACTACGTCGAACAGGACCTGTTCGTGAACCAGGGCGACTACATCCGGTCGACCGGCAAGCAGCTCAACGCCAAGGTCAAGTACGAGATCGAGGGCGTCAAGATCACCGCCTTCGCCGACCTTTCGCGCACCAACCAGGCCGACGACGCCTATCTGTCGAAGGACATGCTGAACCGCCTCGGCTGGGATTGGGCCGGCTATGCGCCCGACTGGAACCGCTATCTGGGCGTCGCCGCCTGCACGGTGACCACCACGCCGATCAAGTGCGCCGCCGCCCCGGCGCCGCAGAAGAACGCCGACGTGACCTTCACCAACGGCCAGATCCTGCGCAACGACAACCTGTTCTACATCGCCACCGACGTGGACGTCACCGCGCACCTCAAGGCGCACCTGCAGGTCTACCACCACAACGACAAGGGCGCGGGCAACAACTGGATCGCCGGCCTGTCGAACCAGGGCACGACGGTCACCACCGACGACATCCCGGTCCAGATCCGCGACACGCGCTATACGATCGATCGCACCGGCGTGGTCGGCAGCCTGAGCTGGCAGCTGGGCTTCAACCAGCTCCAGGCCGGCTTCTGGATCGAGGACAACACCAGCAGCGCCGCGCGCTACCTGTGGACCAACGTCACCGGCCCGTTCAGCCTCGCGCAGTTCCTCAAGGGCCAGCCCGATCTCGCGCAGTGGGTCCAGGAAACCGCGTGGAAGACGCGCCAGTTCTACGTCCAGGACACGGTCAAGCTGCTCGATGACGCGCTGACCATCGATTTCGGCTTCAAGAGCACCTACGCCCGGTCCGACGCCACGGCGATCCGCGGCATCGCCAAGGCGGCACCGCCGGCCTCGAGCCAGTTCGCCACCGGCTCGCTCGTCGCGAAGGACAACTTCCTGCCGCAGATCGGCCTGCACTGGCAGGTCGCCTCGCAGCACGAGCTGTTCGCCTCCTATGCCGAGAACATGGCCATGTACCAGGGCGGCTTCAAGCTGGGGCCGCAGTCGGTCTCGCAGGCGGTCTGGGACGTCCAGGGCAAGACCTTGAAGCCCGAGACCTCGAAGAGCTTCGAAGGCGGCTACCGCTATGTCAGCGGCCCGCTGCAGGTCTCGCTCAGCGGCTACTACGTGAAGTTCCACGACCGCCTGCTGCAGTACAACCCCTGCCCGACCAACCAGCAGCAGAATCCGGGTTGCGGCAACTCGTTCCACAACGCCGACAGCGTCACCAGCAAGGGCGCCGAAATCGGCGTGCTGTGGAAGCCGCTGCCCTGGCTGAACTGGTACAATTCGGCCTCGTTCAACAAGTCGACCTACGACGACGACCTCAACTGGTGCACGACCACCTGCGTGCTCTACGCCACCGCGGGCAAGCAGCAGGTCGACACGCCCAAGACCATGCTGGCCAGCGTGCTCAGCGTGAAGCAGGGCGGCTTCGGGGCCTCGATCCAGGGCAAGTACACGGGCCGCCGCTACTACACCTACACCAACGACCAGAGCTTCGCCGGCTACTTCACCGCCGACCTCGGCCTGAGCTACGACTTCGGCGAAGTCGGCCCGCTCAAGGGCGCCAGGCTCTCGCTCAACGTGACGAACCTGACCAACAAGCGCTATGCCTCGAACTTCGACAGCAGCGTGTTCGCGCCGAACGATCCGACGGGCAGCGTCGTCGTGTTCCACTCGTCGGCGCCGCGGCAGGTGTTCGGGACGATCGGTTTTGATTTCTAAGCCTTCGCGCGCCGCGCTGCTGATCCTGCTGTCGCTGTTTCCGGCCTTCCCCGCCTTTGCCGGCGGGGAAGAGCCCGTGACCCGGCCGCATCTCGATCAGACCGCCGGCGCGCACAGCGTCACCTTGCGCGGCCAGACCTTCATCAACCAGGGTCTGGTCGGCAGCGGCCGGCTGGCTGCCGATACGGTCGACTTTCTCGGCGATACGCTGGGATCGTTTTCCTCGCTCAAGATCGCGCCGGGCAGCTGGAAGCGGGTCGGCGATCACTACGAAGGCGTGCTCTGGACCCTGCCCGACCGCGGTCGCAACGATCCCGCGGCAAACCTGTTCTTCGACTATCCCGCCCGGCTAGAGCGTCTGCGGCTGCGCTTCACGCCCGGCGACGGCCAGGTCACGCTGGTCCCCGATGGCGGGCTCGAACTGCGCGACTTCAATGGCAAGCCATTCACCGGCGCCGATCCCGGCACGGGCACGCTGACCGAGCGCGGCATCGTCTTCCCGGCCCCGGCCAGCGGCGTGGGCCGCGGCAAGGTCTCGCTCGACGCCGAAGCGCTGCAGTTCACCCGCGACGGCGGCTTCTACGTCGGCGACGAATACACGGCCAACGTCTACTATTTCGACCGAAGCGGGCGGTTGCAGGGCGTGATCAGCCCGCCCCCGGCGATCGTGCCGCGCCGCGCAGGCGCGCCGTTCTTCGGATCGCTGCAGGCACCCGACAGCGGCCGTCGCAACAACCAGGGCCCGGAAGGCCTCTCGCTTTCACCCGACGGCAGCAGACTGTTCGTGGCGCTGCAGAGCGCGCTGGTCCAGGACACTGCCCAGGGCAACGCCGCCGGGCGTATCAACACACGGGTGCTGGTCTATGACGTCAGCCGCACGCCCACGCCAGCCCGCCCCGTCGCGCATCATGTCGTGCGATTGCCGGCCTATACCGAGGACGGCCAGGGCGGACCTCCCGACAAGACCGCCGCGCAGAGCGAGATCCTCGCGCTCGACGATAGCCGGTTTTTCATGCTCGCGCGCGATGGTGCCGGCCTCGGTGCAGGCAAGTCGCCGATCGTCTACAAGAGCGTGCTGCTGGTCGATCTCGCGGGCGCGACCAATCTCGCCGGCAGCGAGAGCGAGACGGGCACGAGCTCGATCCTGCAGGATTCGGCCTCCACGACTTTGCGCGCCGACATCGTCCCGGCCGACACGACCGAATTCGTGAACCTGCTCAACCCCGCGCAACTCGCGCGCTTCGGACTTGCGGTTTCGGATCTTTCCGAGAAGTGGGAGGCGCTCGATCTCGTTCCGGCGCTTGAGACCGATCATCCGAACGACCATTTCCTCTTCGTCGGCAACGACAACGACTTCGTCGCGCGTCGTTGCCGAATGTCGGGGCAAGCCTGCAATTCGGACTTCGACAATCACAACCGGCTATTGGTCTACCGTGTGACCCTGCCGCCATCCAAGCCTTAGGACGCATAGCTCCACTGCGGCGCCGTCGGGTTGACGCGGGCGCCGTCGAGCAGGTTGCCGAAGCCCGAGCGGATGCGCTGGTGGAGCTGCGGCAGCGGGAAAGGCCGGTCGGACCATTCGACGCACGAGGCCGTGGCGAAGGTCACCAGCTGTTCAGCCAGTTCGCCCAGATTGGCGTCGGCGCGCAGCACGCCGCATTTCTGCTGCTTGACCAGCAGGCCCTGCATCGCCTTCCGCTGCTTGTCGCGGAAGTGGTAGAAGATCCCGCGCGAGGGGGTGAAGAAAATCAGGCAGACCTGACGGCAGAACTCGGGCGCGGCCTCGATCGACTGGAGCCAGCGGCCGATGATCTCGACCACGGCCTCGGGATCGCCGGGATCGGGCAGCGCGGTGTGGCCGACATAGCGGGTGTACTCGCTGATCGCCTCGACGATCGCCTGGTCGCGCGGGCCGACGAGGTTGTAGATCGTCTGCACGGCATGACCCGATTCCTGGGCGATACCGCGCACGGTGACGCCGTCGAGCCCGTCCTCGGTCAGCAGCCGGCGGATCGTCGCGAGGATCTGCGCGCGGCGCAGCCGCTGGTTGCGCCGCGGCGGCGGGTTGCTGCGGCCGAGCCCCTGGAACAGCGGGATCGGCCGCGCGGGATCGTAGGGCACGACCTGGACGTCGTCCTCGAACGTCGATTGCGGCACGACCTGGTTCACCGGATCACGAGCTCCCATTCGGCGGCGCTTGCGGCCGCTTTCCCTTTGCCCGCGAGCCTAACGCGGCTGGACGAATGCGCAAGGAGAACGGATCATGGCACCGTTCCAGACAATTGAATCGCCGGGCAAGGTGAAAGACCTAAAGCTCGGCAGCACCACAGATTAGGAACACGCGGGACATGCCAGACGAAACGGGCCAGCCGAGCGCCGAGGACATCGTCCTCTACGAGAAGGACAAGGCGACCAAGATCGCGATCATCACGCTCAACCGCCCCGGCTATCTCAACGCGCCGACGATCGCCGCGCGCCAGCGCTTCGCCGACCTCGTACTGCGCGCCAATGTCGACGACGACGTCAAGGTGCTGATCATCCGCGGGGTCGGCGAGCATCTGGGCTCGGGCGCCGACCTTCCCGAGATGGCGGGCATGTTCAACGGCGACGAGGACTATTCGCCACTGCCCGAATTCCGCATTGGCGCCGATGAGGACGTGACCTATCCGCCGCGCGATTCCTATCGCTACATCGCCAACGTCACCAATCTCTATGCCGACGCGCGCTTCGGCCTGCGCAGCCTGCAGGACTTCAAGAAGATCTCGATCGTCGAGGCCAAGGGCTATTGCTACGGCTGGCACTTCTACCAGGCCGCCGACGCCGACATCGTCATCGCCTCGGACGACGCGCTGTTCGGCCATTCGGCCTTCCGCTACGTCGGCTGGGCCGCGCGCATGTGGCAGTGGGCCCTGACCATGGGCCTGAGGCCCTTCATGGAGATGGTCTTCACCGGCCGCCCCTTCACCGCCAAGGAGATGAAGGACCTGCACTTCGTCAACTCAGTCGTGCCCAGGGAGGATCTCGAGGCCGAGACGATGAAATATGCGCTCGCCTGTTCGCGCAACCGGCCGACCGATACCGTGGTCATGCAGAAGACCTTCTTCGAGGTGTTCAAGCAGCAACAGGGCGAATACATGGGCTCGATCCTCGCCGGCTGGCTCGAGGGCATGCTGCCCGCGGTCAAGCCCGACAGCGCCGACGAGATCGCCGTCGACGCCGAGACCTTCGAGAAGGGCCTGGCCGCGGCGGTCAAGGACAACGACAGCCAGTTCCCGCCCGAATGGCGGCTGTCCTATCGAGGCCGCCAGGCAAAGACATGACACCAGCGTTCCCCGCCTACCCTACCGGCCTCCACCGCCGGATCGTGCTCCAGCCAGGAGCCGGCTGGATCGGCGGGGCGCTCGAAGACGACATGCACCGCTTCCATATCCGGCTCGATCACGCCGAGGGCCGCGTCACGCGGGTCGCGGCCCATGCCGTGCGTCATCCGTGGTCGGCCTGCCCCGGCGCGACCGACTTCGTCTCGCGCGAGCTCACCGGCCTACCGCTGACCGAAGTCGGCGCGCGCGATCCGGCGCAACACTGCACGCATCTCTACGATCTCGCGATCCTCGCCGCCGCCCATGCCGAGGACACCGCGCCGACACGCTTCGACATGACCGTCGCCGATCGCGTCGAGGGTCGGACCACGGCGACGCTCCACGAGAACGGCATCGAGAAACTGCGCTGGCAGCTCGACGGCTCCGCGATCCACGGCACCGCCGACTCCGCTTCTGGCCGCGACCTGCGCCGCCTGTCGCTCTGGAAGCGCGAGCTTTCGCCGCAGGAGGCCGAATGGGCCACCCTGCTGCGCCGCGCGGTCTTCGTCTCGGGCGCGCGCCAATACGTCGCGCCGTCGCTCGAACAGACCGCCGCGCTCAACCAGGGCCGCATGGGCGTCTGCTTCAACTACCAGCTGCCGCAGGCCGAGAGCTCGACCCGCACGCCGAACTGGCACCGCGACTTCTCGCAATCGGGGCACCAGCCGCTCGAAGGCTTCGAACCCGCGGAGGCGTTCGCGGCAATGTAGGCCAGCGCATCATTCCTCTATACGCCACCCACCAATCATGTTACATAGTGCCTCATCGTATTACCTTGTAACACATACAGCCTAATAGGCGGGAGTTGGATCAGATGGCTTCGATCGAAGTGAAACCGCTGCAGGAAGGCCTGTCCTTCGGTGCGCGCGTCGATGGCGTGACCTGGGAGACGCTGGCCGACGAGGGCGTGCGCAAGCAGCTCCAGCAGCTGTTCGAAGACCGCGGCATGATCGTGTTCGAGAACGTCGAGCCCAGCGCCAAGATGCAGGTCGAGATCAGCAACGTCTTCGGCCCGCTCAAGGACCACCCGGTCAAGATGGTCGAGCGCCTCGACAACGACAGCTATCCCGGCGTCATCACGATCCGCGCGCAGTCGGACTCGGCGATCTGCGAGATCGAGGGCAAGACCCTGGTCACCTGGCAGCCCTGGCACTTCGACCACACCTACAACAACGAGCTCAACCGCGCCGGCGTGCTCCGCGCCGAAGTGATCGCGCCCGAGGGCGGCCTGACCGCCTTCGCCGACGGCATCCAGATCTACAACGACATGGATCCGACCCTGCGCGACAAGGCCGAGAACATCGAGCTGCTCTACACGCTCGACATGCATTACGAGCGCCAGTTCTTCGGCCTGCCCAAGACCTTCAAGGAAATCCAGCCGAAGAACGACGACATCCTCGAATATGCCAAGAAGCTGCCGCGCTCGATCCACCCCGCGGTGTGGACGCGCGAGACCGGCGAGAAGGTGCTGCACATGACGCCCTACGGCTGCCGCGGCATCGTCGGCAACGAGACCCCCGAGGGCAACGCGCTCTGCGCCGAGATCTGGGAAAACGTCGAAGCGACGATCGAGCCCTACTACCACCAGTGGAAGCCCACCGACATGGTGATCTGGGACAACTGGCGCATGCTCCACGAGGCCTGCGGCTGCAATCCCAAGTACGATCGCGTCGTCCACCGCACGACGATCAAGGGCGACTACGGCTTCGGCCGCTGGGAAACCGAACCCCAGGCGCAGACCGAGACGGTCGACGCGATGGCCTAAAGGCCTGATTTTCGAGCTTCTGCGAGAGGAAGCCAAGGAAGGGCGCGGATCGCAAAGGTCCGCGCCCTTTTTCTTTGTCGATCCTCCCCTGCAAGGGGAGGGGGACCGCCCGCGTAGCGGGTGGTGGAGGGGTGTCCCCTTCTCCGAGAGGCTGACACCCCTCCGTCAGGCCTCCGGCCTGCCACCTCCCCTTGCAGGGGAGGATCCGCCGCATCAGCAAACGACATGATCGCCCTTTCCTTTGGCCTTTTTGCACGCCGGCAGGGGTGCAGAAGCGTCGGGCCGAGTGCCGTACCCTTGACCCCGGCGCCCCGCAGGCCGATCTTCAGGTGATGCAGGCGATCATCTCGGTTCTCTCGCAACTGGCCTGGGGCGTGACCGTGGGCGGCCTTACCGCCGCCGCGACGGTGGCCGGCCAGGCCGTGCTCGTCGGCGGCGGGGTGGCCGGTTGCGGCTACTACGTCTGGCGCCGGCGCCGGAACCGCGCGAAGCCCAGCGATCCGTCCTGACCCCCGCGCAAAGAGGACCACCGTGACCGAGACCCGCACCGAACGCGACACGATGGGGGCGATCGAAGTCCCGGCCCGGCACCTCTGGGGCGCGCAGACGCAACGCTCTTCCGAAAACTTCCGCATCGGCGAGGAGCGCATGCCGCGCCCGCTGATCCACGCCCTCGCCGTGGTCAAGCGCGCCGCCGCGCGGGTCAACCAGGATCTCGGCCTGCTCGACGGCAGGCTGGCCGATGCGATCGTGCTGGCGGCGGACGAGATCGTCGCGGGCCAGCTCGACGACGAGTTCCCGCTGGTCGTCTGGCAGACCGGCTCGGGCACCCAGACCAACATGAACCTCAACGAGGTCATCGCCAACCGCGCCAACCTGCTGCTCGGCGGTGAACTCGGCGCCAAGACGCCGGTCCACCCCAACGACCACGTCAACATGAGCCAGTCGTCGAACGACACCTTCCCCACCGCGATCCACGTCGCCGCGGTCAGCGAGATCGACGCGCGGCTGCTGCCCGCGCTCACCGCGCTGCACGATGCGCTCGATGCCAAGGCGCGCGCCTGGGAACACATCGTCAAGATCGGCCGCACCCACACGCAGGACGCAACGCCGCTGACCCTGGGCCAGGAATTCTCGGGCTATGCCCGGCAAGTCGCGAACGGCATCGACCGGGTGCGCACCACCCTGCCCGGCGTCTGCGAACTCGCCCAGGGCGGCACCGCGGTCGGCACCGGGCTCAACGCCCCCTTGGGTTTCGCCGAAGCCGTGGCCAGGAGCATAGCCGAAGCCACCCGCCTGCCCTTCACCTCGGCGCCCAACAAGTTCGAAGCGCTGGCCGCGCAGGACGCATTGCTCTTCGCCCACGGCGCGCTCAACACGCTGGCCGCGAGCCTGTTCAAGATCGCCAACGACATCCGCTACCTCGGCTCGGGGCCCAGATCGGGCCTCGGCGAACTGGCGCTGCCCGAGAACGAGCCCGGCTCGTCGATCATGCCCGGCAAGGTCAACCCGACCCAATGCGAGGCGATGACCCAGGTCTGCGCGCAGGTCTTCGGCAACCACGCGACCCTGACCTTCGCCGACAGCCAGGGCCAGTTCGAGCTCAACGTCTACCGCCCGGTCATGGCCTACAACTTCCTCCAGTCGGTCCGCCTGCTCGCCGACGCGGCCGAGAGCTTCACCGAACACCTGGTGCTCGGCCTGGAGCCGCGCGAGGACAATATCCGCCAGGGCGTCGAACGCTCGCTGATGCTGGTCACCGCGCTCGCGCCCAGGATCGGCTACGACAAGGCCGCCGCGATCGCCAAGACCGCGCACAAGCAGGGCCTGACCCTGCGCGAAGCGGCGGTGGCGAGCGGGGATGTCAGCGCGGAAGAGTACGACGATCTGGTGCGGCCGGAGAAGATGCTGGGGCCGGAGTGAGTTGCCGCAGCCCACTCCATGATATACATTGACCAAGTATATCCTTGGAGACTTTCAATGCAGGTCACGCGATGGGGCAACAGTCTGGCGATCCGGCTGCCCGCGGCCGTGGTGGAAGCGCTCGGCCTCAAGGAAGGCGACGACATCGAGGTCCGCGTCGCCGACGATAGGACCTTCGCGGTCGCTCGCGACCGCAAGCGCTTGGCTGCGCTGGAGACGATCCGTCAGTTGCGTCGTCCACTGCCCGAAGGCTGGAGCTTCGATCGCGACGACGCGAACGCGCGGTGAAAGCGTTCCTCGACACGAATGTCGTCGTCTATGCCTTCACCCAGGATCCGCGTTCGGAGGCGGCCGAAGCCTTGCTAGCCAAGGGCTGCGACGTCAGCGTCCAAGTGCTCAACGAGTTCACCAATGTCGCGCGCCGCAAGCTCGGGTGGCAGTGGGACGAAATCGACGCCGCGCTGACCGCGCTTCGCGCGCTGGCCCGTGCGATCCACCCCGTGGATCTGGACACGCATATCGAGGCCTTGGCGCTCGCTCAGCGACACGGCTTCGCGTTCTACGATGCGCTGATCGTCGCCTCGGCACTCAGAACGCGGTGCGATGTGCTCTATTCGGAAGACCTGCAGCACGGCATGACGGTCGAGAAGAAACTACGGATCGAGAATCCTTTCCGGAGATGAGTGCGGATCGCGTTACCAGCCGCCGCGCCGCCGTCACCGGATTTGCATCTTGGTAATCGAGCCGCGCTAAGATCAGCGGATGAGCAAAGAGCCCATCCGTGTCGACAGCCGCGCCTGGACCGGAGACCCAACCGTCGTGGAGGGCCCGGCTTACGTCAGTCGCAGCTCTGGGCCGGCCTGGATGACGCCGCATGCCGCGTTGATGATGCTCGTGGTGCTCGTCGTGGCACTCGGCGCGATGCTGCTCGATATCTTCATCTGGAGCATTGCCGGCGAAAAGCCCTACTTCACGCCACGAGCAGATCTTCGAGAGCTATTCCTCGGCATTTCGGCAGGCGCCCTGTTCTGGGCGATCCTGGTTTTTAAGGGGCGGCGCAGGCTGGCTCCCTGGGTAATCCTGGTCGTGATCCTCGTCTCGAACGCGGCCGGCTGGGTCCACTTCTTCCAGGCCTTGGGCCGGCCCGGCCAAATTCAAAGAATGACCTTCTATGTCCGGAAGGTCGAGCTACTGGACAAGGGTAGGCATTTCACCACGCGCCGCTTCCGCGCCGAAGCCGCTCTGACCGACAGCGAAGGCCGGTGGTGGAAGCTCAATGGCCGCTACGCCTATATTCTGCCTCTGAACAATCAGGACTGCGTGACCCTCGACGTGCGGATATCGGGGCTTCACGCCTTTCCGGCTGGCCCGCTAAAACTGATCGAAACACCCTACATCGACAGCATCCGGGGCACTCGTCATCCCGAAAGATGCTTCAGCCCCGCCGCACCTTCTCGATAAACTGCGCCGCGGTGCCGCCGACTTTCAGGATGGCGGAGCGGAGGGCGATGGACTCGCAGCAGCCTCGCTCGCCGCCGCCTCGCCCATCGCTGCCTCGCTGGCCTTGACCGCCAGTTCCTGGTCGATCGAGGCCGCCTGGCTGGCCATCTTCTTCTGCGCGTCTTCGTAGCGCTCGTCGAAGCTCTTTTGGCAGCCCGCCAGCAGAAGCAGCGCGATGACCGCCAGAGCGCGCATCAGTAGTTCTTCCGCACGCGCAGGTTGAAGTTGGTCACGCCCGAGCCGCCCGCCTGGCTCAGCAGCGACAGCCACTTGGTCAGGCTGATCTCGAGCTGGGTGGCGGTGAAGCCGCGCGCGTCGGTGACGAGTTCGACGTAGATGTCGTCGGTGATGTACTGGCCCGCCGCCAGCGCCGTGCCGCGGCCCGAGGTCTCGTCGGGCGAGAGGATGCGCAGGCGGCTGATGCCCGTGGCCGAGCGCAGCTTGCCCATCGGGTTGAGCCCGCCGCCCGAGCCGCGCAGCGAATTGAGCGAGGCGGCGAGCTGGACCGCCTGGATCGGCGAGATCGCGGTGACCGAGGAGCCGAACAGGATGCGGCTGAGGATCTCGTCCTGCGGCAGCCCCGGCGAGGACGAGAAAGTGATCTGCGGGTTGTAGGCCCGGCCCGAGACGTTGACGTTGACCGTGACGTCCTCGATGTCGTCGGTCGCGGTCATCTGGACGATCGGGTCGATCGTGCGCCCGCCGGTGAAGGTGACGCGGCCCTCGCTCAGCTCGAAGTTGCGGTCGGCGAAGTCCAGGGTGCCGCGGATCAGTTCGACCTCGCCGGTCAGGTTCGGCACGGCGCTGGTCCCGGTGACCCGGAAGTTCGCGCCCCATTCGGATTCGAGCCCCATGCCCGAGACGTAGAGCCGCTCGGGCGCCGACAGCGCCAGGTCGAGGCGGATGTTGCTGAACAGGCCCGGAGCGGGCTTCTGCGGTTCCTCGCTGGTGAAGCGCTGGCGGCGGTTCGGCTTGAAGCGCACGCCGGTCAGCTCGGGCACCTGCGAGGCGCCCTGCCGGATGATCTCATAGCGCGTCTCGGGCAGCGCGATCTTGCCCTGGAGCAGCGCGGTCTCCCCTGCGGCCTTGGTCAGGCGGAGCTGGCCCGTGGCAGAGGCCGAGACGGCGTTGCTGCGCGCGAGCTGGGCGTTGTTCATCGTCACCGAGACGTCCATCGGATAACCGGCCTCGGCGGCGAGGCTGACGAAGCCCGAGGCGGCGATCGTGCCGGCACCGGCATTGGCGCTGAGCTTCTCGATCTCGAGCCGGTCGCCGGTGAAGCGGCCCGACAGCGCCATGTTGGTCAGCTTGGTACCGTAGATCTGGTTCTCGTAGGTCAGGCTGTTGGCGCGGATCACGCCGCTGAGCTGCGGGGCCGAGAGCCGGCCCGAGAAGTCCGCCGCGACGCCGATCGGACCCGAGAGGCGCTGGTTCGACAGGCCGGCAAAGGAGAACAGCGTATCGGCCGGGCCGTTGTAGCGGATGCCGCCGCCGAGCGGCGCGCCGAACAGCCGCGTCGTCCACGAACCGGCACCCGGCGGCAGCGGCCGCAGCGAGGCCTGCATGCGGCCGATCACCGTGCCGCGCTCGCGGAACACCGCGCGCGCCTCGCCGCCGTCGGGCAGCAGCTTGCCGACGAAGTTGACGTCGACCGGCTCGGAGATCGAGACCGAGGTGGTGCGTGTGAAGTTGTCGATCGACAGCCGCGCGTCGGCGCGCGGGAAGGCGTCGGTGCTCGCCTGCTCGAAGTCGAGGCTGCCCGTGGCGCTGCCGCCCACGCCGATCGCCGGCATGAAGGCGTTGACCAGGCTCATGTCGAAAGCGTCGAGCCGGCTCTCGACCTTGATGCCGCCGTTGCTGCCATAGGTGCCGGCGAGGCGGATGTTGCCCTTGCCGAAGTCGATCCGCGTCGGCAGCAGCTCGTAGCCCCCACCTGCCTTGACGCCGGAGGGGATCACGCGCGCCGGCGAGGTCGTCTTGAAGGCGAGCCCGCGCACGGTGCCGTTGATCATCGCCTTCCACAGCTTGGGCTGGAGATCGGCGTTGGCGGCCACGCGGAAGGGCACGCCGGTATAGCCGCGCGCGAGCAGCTTGGCCTGGCCGCGGCCGTCGCGATAGTCGATGATCGCGCGCGCCTCGCGGATCGACAGCATGTTGATGCGGGTATCGGCGATCTGCGCATCGGCGACGATCCAGGGCTTGTCGTAGAGCACCACGCGCGCGTCGACGATCGCCGCGCCGATCGCCAGGCTGGCGGGACCGGGCAGGACCGTATCCTCGGCGCGCAGGTTGATCAGCGCTTCCTGGTACTTGCCCTGGGCGCCGAGCCGGACCAGCCCGTCGAGCCCGTTGCCCTTGGCGGTGAGCTGGCCGGCGAAGGGCCCGGCCGGCGTCTGCCGCAGCGATCCGGCGAAGTCGATGCCGCCGAGGTTGGCGCTGGCGATCTCGACCGTGGTGACCTTGCCGATCCCCAGCACGACGTCGGCGGTCAGCGGGCCATAGTCGGTGTCGGCATTGGCCTTGAGGCGATAGCCGCCGGGCGCGCCGGTGATCTCGGCCTCGAGATTGGCGAGGCCGATGCCCAGCCCCGGTCGCTCGGCCACCACGCTCGCGCGCGGATTGCTGACCGTGCCCGCGACTTTGACCCCGACCTTGCCGTATTGCCGGTGCACGGCCTGGGCGTTGAGCACGATCTGGCCGCTGGGCGCATAGGAGCCGTCGCCGCCGGTCACGCGCAGTTCGGGCGATTCCAGCCGCAAGGTGTTGAACCGGATGATCCCGTCGGGACCATAGGCGACGCCCGCCGAGGCGGTGAGATTGCCGCCGAGGAAGTTGCGCAGGCCCTCGTTGCTCAGCTTGGTCGAGCGCGCGCGGACCTTGCCGACCATCGCGAAACCCTGCGGCACGGTCTTGAGATCGACATTGGTCTCGATGTTGAAGGTGCCGACGCTCTCGACCTTGTAGTTGTCGATCTTGCCGTTGACCGCGCCGGTGTAGAGCCCCTTCGACGTATCGGCGATCAGCACGAGGCCCGCGTCGATGCGGTCCGAGCGGATGCGCATGTTGTCCGACAGGATCCGCGGCCAGTCGATCGCGAGATCGCCGTCGAGCCGGACATTGGCGAGCTGGCCGCCGGCGACGGTGTCGAGCCCGGTGATCCGCGCGACGCGCGCGGCGACGGGCACGATGATGCGATCGGCATCGACGCGCGATTCGCCGGTGGCGGTCAGCCGTTCGAGCCCCATGTCGTTCATCTGCACGCGGTCGGCGTTGAGCACGTAGGCGACCGTGGGCCTGGCCATGGCGCCGTTGAGCGTCAGTTGCGCGCGCATGTTCTGGCCCGACAGGTTCGGCGCGATCGCCGAGGGGCGCAGCAAGGCAAAGCCGAGCTGGAAATCGGCGAAGCTGTTGTCCGACAGGTCGACCCCGCCCTTGACCGACAGCCCCATGGCATCGCCCGACAGCGTCCCCGAGAGATCGGCCTTGCGCGCCTTGACCACGGCGGTGAGGTCGATCGCGTTGGCCGGGCCGAGCAGGTTGGCCGTGGCGCCGTTGACCAGCCGCGCGAAGCGGGCCGGGCCCTTGATCGCGAACGTGCCGTCGCGCGCGGTCAGCGCCAGCCGCGCGAATTCCTGGCCGCCGAGGTCGGCGTCGAACTTGCCGTTCCACACCTTCCAGTCGCCCTTGCCGTCGACCCGCACCGCCAGCGGCTGGGTCAGCCCGCCGAGCTTGGCGAGCACGCCGCCCTTGGGCGCGTCGAGCGCGAACTGGAAGTTGAGCTTGTTGGTCTCGGGCACGGCGTCGAGCACGAGCTTGACCCGGTCGCCGCCGGCGCGGCCCTGCCCGGCCACGGCCGAACCGTCGAACCACACCTGCGCGCGGCCCGAGGCGATATGCGCGCGGCCATCGAGCAGGAACACGCGGCGCTCGCCCGAGACCGGCGCCTCGGCGAAGAAGCGATCGACCCGCAGCTTGCCGATGTCGATGTCGAGATTGGGCAGCAACGGCCCTTCCTCGGTCGAAGGCTTGAGCTCGGGCGCGCGGCGCAGGATCATCCGCTGCGCAGTCAGCGCGCGGACGTCGACGTGGTTCTTGAGGTAGGAGAACGGCCGCCAGTCGACCTTGATCTCGGGCGAGAACAGGAATTCGCCCTTCTGGTCGCCGACCGACAGCCCGCGCAGGGTCATCGCACCGTAGATCGAGCCGTCGATCCGCGCGACCTTGATCGTCAGCCCGTTCTCGAACTGCAGCTTCTCGATCTGGTCCGAGACGAAGCGGTGACCCGGCCCGGTATCGAGCAGGAACACGCCGAGCGCCACCAGCGCGAGAAAGCCAACGACGAGGCCCACGGCCCACTTGGCGATCCGCAGAGGCCAATTCGCCGGCTTCTCGACGACGCGAACCTCGGTGGTCTCGCTTGCCTCCGTCTCGACCGGCTGGCTTTCGCCGGGTTGGCTATTAGGCGTCGGCTCGGGCGCGCCCTGTTCCACGGGGGGTTCTTCTTCGCCGGCCATCAGAACGCCTGCCCGATCGAAACGTAGACGCTGACCCGCGCCTCACCCGGCCGCCGGTTGATCGGCGTCGCGATGTCGAGCCGCATCGGCCCGAAATTGGTGTAGAAGCGCCCGCCGATACCCGCGCCATAGCGCAGGTCGGAGAACTTGGGCATCGTCGACTCATAGGCCTGGCCGACGTCGACGAAGCCGACGATGCCGAAATTGCCGAAGCGATAGCGCACCTCGGCCGCGGCCTCGTTGACCGAGCGGCCGCCGATCGGCTTGCCGTCGGGGTCCTGCGGGCCGAGCTCCTGATAGCCGAAGCCACGCACCGAGCCGCCGCCGCCCGCGTAGAACCGCCGCGACGGCGCGATGTCGTTGCGCGCCGCGCCCTGGATCGTGCCGAAGCGCACGCGGCCGGCCAGGACCACGTCCTTGCTCACCGAATAATAGGCCGAACCGTCGATCCGCGCGCGGACGTAAGGCGTGAAGCCGCCCTCGAGCGAACCCTCGGGCTGGATCAGGGTGGTCAGGCGATAGCCCTTGGTCGGGTTGAGCAGATCGTCGCTGGTATCGAAGCCGAGCTGGCCCGACAGCGCGGCGATGTAGAAGGTGCGGCGCTGGCGCTTGCCCAGGGCGAAGTCGTAGTCCTCTTCGCCCGAGGCCAGCAGCTCGACCCCCGCGGCATAGGTCAGCTTCTTCTGCCAGATCGGCGTCGAATCGCGCGCGATGCGCGCGGCGAGGCGGCCGGTATAGGCGTTGTAGGCCTCGTAGTCGGTGTGCAGCGCCTCGGCCGTGAGCTCGAAGGTGCGGTCGCGCTGGCCGGCGTTCGAGCGGCGGAAGGTCACGCCCGCGCCCTGCTCCTGCGTACCCGCGACGCCGTGCGCGATCAGCGCGCCTTCGGGGCGGAACATGTTGCGGTGGGTCCAGGTCGCCTCGGCGCGCAGGCCCTGGCCGGTGCCGTAGCCGAGCGTGCCCGCAATCGTGCGCGGCGGGCCGGCGTCCTGGGTGACCATCATCGTCACGTATTCGGCGCCGTCGGGATCGTCTGCGACCTTCTGGCCGCTGCGCTGCGGCTCGATCGCCACCGACGAGAACAGCCCGGTCGCGACCATCGCCTGGCGCAGGTCGTCGACCTTGCGGCTGTCGTAGAGCTCGCCGCGCTTGAACCGGGTCAGCACGCCGACGTGCTTGGCGTCGAAGGCGAGATCGCCGGTCGTGGCGATGTCGCCGAACCGCGCGCGCGGGCCGACGGTGACCGGCAGGGTATAGTCGCCCTGCCCCGTGTCGCGATCGAGCAGCACGTCGCGCTGGCCGACTTCGGCGAAGGGATAGCCTTCCTGGGGCAGCGCCACGGCGATCTGCGCCTCGGCGCCCTGGACGCGCTGCGCGACGATCGGCTCGCCGGTCTTGAGCGCGAGATTGCGGCTGACGAGATCGGCCGGGATGGTCGGCGCGGCCAGGATCACGATCGAGCCGAGCGTGTAGCGCTTGCCCGGCGTGACATCGAGCACGGCGGTCAGCCCCGGCGCGGCCGGGCGAGCGCTCGCGCTCTGGGTCGCGGGCTCGCCGCCATCCTCGTCCTCACGGTCCTGGCTTGCCTCGCCGCCGCGGCTGAGCCGCGTGCGCACGCGCGCGCCGAACCAGCCTTCGGACGCGAGGATGCGCTCGAGCAGCACTTCGTCCTCGGTCAGCCGCGCCGTGACCATCGCGGCGTTGGCGGCCTTGCCCTTGCCGCTGCCGAGCGCGGAGAGATCGTCGAACAGATCGCGCAGGTCGGTCTCGGTCTCGGCATCGGCCTTGTCGAGCCCGTTGACCTCGACCCGATAGGCAACCTCGGCCGCCTTGTCGTCCTCGTCCGCCTCGGCGAACTGGACCGGCTCGACCTGGAACTGGTCGATCGGCGGCAGCGGCTTGTTGAGCTCGGGATCGTTGACCGGCGCATCGCCGATCTGCTCGGTCGCGGTGCCATCGGCCAAGGCGGCATTGCCCGCGGGGGCCCTCTGTCCCTCGGTGGGTTTCGCTCCCGCCTGCTTCGACGCCATCTGACGCTCGAACTCCTCGATCGATTCGAGCGGGCGGTCGAGCTCGGCATCGTCGGCGACGTCGAGCGAGGGAATCGCCTTGTTGAAAGCCTCGTCGGAAATCACCGGATCGACCGCGGGCAGGTTCGCTTCGGGCGGGGCGGCGGGCACGGGCAGCTTGCCGGCCTCGAGCTTGGTTTCGGCGGGCGGCGATACGGCAACGGGGGCGGCATCCTGCGCCCAGGCGGGCAAGGCGGTCAGGGCAAGCGCGGTCGCGACGACGCCCGCACAGGCATCGAACCGCACCCGCTTCCGGCGCAGCATCGCAAATCTGTCGCTGACCCTCTGCTGCATAGCCCCCGTCGAACCCGCATGGACGAGACCGATTAAGCCCCGCACATCAAACGCCTAAGCGCGCGTCGTAGGGAAAAGTTCCCATAGCACACAAGCCGTCGCATCATCTTTCAGCCCGGGCCTGTGCGCAACCGCGGAAAGACCACCGATACAACCCGTTAGCGTCAAGTCGGGACGGTCTGCCGCAAGTGCAGGAACGGAGGGCAACCCAGACCAACCACCTTACCCGTCGCCCCTGCGAAGGCAGGGGCCCAACCGACCGCGCCGCCACGCGCCCTCCGCTTCAGGGCGAGAACTCTGTTGGGCCCCTGCCTTCGCAGGGGCGACGGGCAGATGAAATTGGCAAAATACGGCAGCGAGACGGATCGCCCACCGCACAGGCAAACGTCCCCACCGGACCGTCCACCGCAAGCTCCACACGTCCTTCCTAGAATGGGCCTTGTGGAATTCCCACAAGGGAGGATGATGGACGCGATGCTGCAATCCTTCGATCCGGCAACGGGTGAAGTGGTCTGGGAGGGCCCTGCCGCCAAGCCCGCTGCGGTCACCCGCGCGGTCGATGTCGCGCGGTGCTCGCTCGCGGGCTGGGCCGCAACGCCGCTCGCGCAGCGCCTGGCCATGGTCCGCGGCTATCGCGGCGTGCTCGAGGCGCGCAGCGAGGATCTCGCCCGCCTGATCGCGCGCGAAACCGGCAAGCCGCTGTGGGAAGGCCGCGGCGAAGTGGCCTCGATGATCGGCAAGATCGACCTGTCGATCGCCGCCCAGGCCGAACGCGCGGGCGAGAAACGCAGCGCCACGATGTTCGGCGAAACCGTACTCCGCCACAACCCGCACGGCGTGATGGCCGTGCTCGGCCCCTACAATTTCCCCGGCCACCTGCCCAACGGCCACATCGTCCCCGCCCTGCTCGCGGGCAATGTCGTGGTGTTCAAGCCCAGCGAACTGACCCCCGCGGTGGGCGAGACCATGGCCGATGCCTGGCAGGCTGCGGGACTGCCCGAAGGCGTGTTCACGCTGGTCCAGGGCGCGAAGGAAACCGGCGCGGCGCTGGTCGAGAGCGACATCGACGGACTGCTGTTCACCGGCTCGGCCGCCGCCGGCGCGCATTTCCGGCGGATCTTCGCCGATCGCCCCAAGGTGATCCTCGCGCTCGAACTCGGCGGCAACAATCCGCTGGTGGTCTGGGACGGTGCCGATGCGGCGCTCGACGTCGAGGAGGCCGCCGCGCTGGTCGTGCAATCGGCCTACGTCACCAGCGGCCAGCGCTGCTCCTGCGCGCGGCGGCTGATCCTGCCCCACGGCACCTTCGGCGATGCCGTGGTCGAGGCGATCGCCGCGCTGCGCGATCGGCTGCGCGTCCATGCCTGGAACGCCGATCCCGCGCCCTACATGGGGCCGCTGGTCTCGGCCGAAGCCGCGACGCGCGCGCAGCAGCAGGTCGGCCAGATCGTCGCGCTCGGCGCGCGGCCGATCCGCCTGCTCGAACCCCTGCCCGATCGCCGCGCGACCTTCGTCACCCCGGCTCTGCTCGACGTCACCGGCCTCGCGGTGCCCGACGAGGAAATCTTCGCGCCCGTGCTCCAGGTCACGCGGGTCGACAGTTTCGACGAGGCGATCGCCGCGGCCAATGCCACGCGCTTCGGGCTCGCCGCCGGGCTGGTCAGCCCCGACCTCGCGCTGTGGCAGCGCTTCGTGCGCGAAAGCCGCGCGGGCGTGGTCAACCGCAACCGGCCGACCGCCGGCGCCTCGGGCGCGATGCCCTTCGGCGGGCTCGGGGATTCGGGCAATCACCGGCCCAGCGCCTTCTATGCGGCCGATTACTGCGCCTATCCGGTCGCCAGCTTCGAGGCGGCGCAACCCACGGGCAACGTCGCCTCGCTCGCGGGGATGCTGATCCCGTGACGCGCGACGAGGCCGCCCTGGTCGAACCGATCGCGCGCGACGCGATCGCCGACCGGGTGCTGGCCTGGACCGCGATCAACAGCGGCACGGCGAACCTCGCCGGCCTGGCGGAAACCGCCGCTCTGCTCGCCGATGCCTTCGCCGTCCTGCCCGGCGCGCTAACGCTCGAAGAACCGCAGCCGGTCGAGACCGTCACCGCCGCGGGCAAACTCGCACCCGTGGCGCATGGCCGCCACCTTGTCCTGCGCGTGCGCCCCGAGGCCGAGCGCCGCGTGCTGCTGACCGGGCACATGGATACGGTCTATGCCGCCGACCACCCGTTCCAGGCGAGCACCTGGCTCGACGCCGACCGGCTCAACGGCCCCGGCGCGGCCGACATGAAAGGCGGGCTGGCGCTGATGCTCGCGGGGCTGGTTGCCTTCGAGGCAGGCCGCCCCACGCTCGGTTACGACGTGCTGATCAACAGCGACGAGGAAACCGGCTCGGCCGCCTCCGCGCCGCTGATCGCCGAACTGGCGCGCGGCAAGATCGCCGCGCTGACTTACGAACCCGCGCTGCCCGGCGGCGGCATGGCGCGCGCGCGGCCCGGCTCGGGCAATTTCGCGGCGGTCGTCACCGGCCGCGCCGCGCATGCCGGTCGCAATCCCGAGGACGGGCGCAATGCCGTGGTCGCCGCGGGCGATCTCGCCTTGCGGCTCCACCGCGCGCGGCATCCGGCGCTGCGCATCAATCCTGCGAAGATCGACGGCGGCGGCCCCAGCAACAGCGTTCCCGCCCTGGCCGTGCTGCGCGTCAACCTGCGCCCGCACGGCCCGGCCGAGGCGGCGGAAGCGCAAGCCCTGCTCGATCGTCTCGTCGCCGAGGTCGCGTGCGATCATGACGTCACGATCGCGCTCCACGGCCATTTCGGTCGCCCGCCCAAGCCGATCGACGCGGGGGCCGAGCGCCTGTTCGCGCTGGTCTCGCGCGCCGCCGCCGATCTCGGCGAAAGCCTCGCCTGGCACGACACCGGCGGCGTCTGCGACGGCAACAACATCGCTGCCTGCGGCGTGCCCGTGCTCGACACGATGGGCGCACGCGGCGATTTCATCCATTCGCCGCAGGAGTATTGCGACATGGCCTCGCTGGTTCCGCGCGCGCGGCTGACCGCGCTCGTGCTCCACCGCCTCGATCGGGGAGATGGCCTATGAGCTTCGTCCTGCGCGCCGCCCGCCCCGCGGACCTGCCCGCGCTCTACCAGATGGCCAAGAGCACCGGCGGCGGCTTCACCAACCTGCCGCCCGACCGGCCGACGCTCAAGGCCAAGCTCGCGCGCACCGAGGCTTCGTTTGCCCGAGCAGAGGACACCCTCGCCGACGACCTGTTCCTTTTCGTGCTCGAGGACACGGCCAGCGGCAAGGTCCGCGGCACCTGCCAGATCTTCTCGCGGATCGGCGCGCGCTGGCCGTTCTACTCGTACCGGATCAGCACCTTCTCGCAATATTCGAAGGAGCTCGACCGCACGATCCGCGCCGAGACGCTCGTGCTCTCGACCGATCTCGACGGCGCCAGCGAGGTCGGTGGGCTGTTCCTTCTCGCCGGCGATCGCGCCGCGGGCACCGGCGCGCTGCTCGCGCGCAGCCGCTACCTGTTCATGGCCCTGCACCGCGCGCGCTTCGCCGACCGGACCATCGCCGAACTGCGCGGCGCCCACGACGAGACCGGCGGCTCGGCCTTCTGGGACGGCCTCGCCGGGCGCTTCTTCGGCATGAGCTTCCGCGAGGCCGACGATTTCAACGCGATCCACGGCAACCAGTTCATCGCCGACCTCATGCCCAAGCACCCGATCTATACCGCGCTGCTGCCCGAGACCGCGCTCGCGGTGATCGGCAAGCCGCACCAGTCGGGTCGGGCTGCGCAGCGGATGTTGGAGAACGAAGGCTTCCGCTACGAATGCTACGTCGACGTGTTCGACGGCGGCCCGACGATGACCGCACCGACCGACGAGATCGCGACGATCAAGACCGCGCGCACGGCCGAAATCGTCGGCCTAAGCGACGAGGGCGAGGACTGCCTGGTCGCGCATGGGCATCTGGGCGCATTCCGGGCGTCATGCGGCCGGATTGCGGCAACAACGACAGGTGTCAAGTTGAGCCCCGGAACGGCCGAAGCGCTTGAGGTTTCTCCCGGTGATTCCGTGACTTACGTTCCGCGATGAGCCTCATCGAGATCAACTTCGACGGGATCGTCGGGCCGAGCCACAATTTCGCCGGGCTCAGCCTCGGTAACCTCGCCGCGACCGCCAATGCCGGCAAGCTCGCCCATCCGCGCCAAGCGGCGTTGCAGGGCCTGGCCAAGATGCGTGCCAATCTCGAACTCGGCCTCGTCCAGGGCCTGTTCGTGCCGCTCGACCGCCCCGACGAGGCCTGGCTCGCCAGCCTCGGAACCACGATGGAAAGCGCCGACAAGGCCCTGCGTGCCAACGCTTTTTCGGCCTCGGCGATGTGGGCTGCCAACGCCGCGACGGTGTCGCCCTCGCCCGACACCGCCGATGGCCGCTGCCACCTGAGCACCGCCAACCTCGTGACCATGCCCCACCGCAGCCACGAGTGGCCGGGCACCCTCGCCCAGCTCCGCCTGGCCTTTGCCGACAGCCGCCATTTCATGGTGCACGCGCCCGTCCCCCCGCCCTTCGGCGACGAGGGGGCGGCCAACCACATGCGGCTGTGTTCGAGCCATAACACCCTGGGAATAGAGGTTTTCGTCTACGGCGAGAGCGGCGGCCCCTTCCCCGCGCGCCAGCATCGCGAGGCCAGCGCGGCGGTGGCGCGGCGGCACGGCCTCGATCCGGCGCGCACCCTGTTCGCGCGGCAATCACCCGAAGCGATCGCTGCAGGCGCCTTCCACAACGACGTCGTCGCCGTGGCCAACGAGCATGTGCTCTTCGCCCACGAGCAGGCTTTTGCCGATCCCACGGCACTTTATGCGGCACTTCGTGAGAAATTGCCCGAAGTCGAGATCATCGAGGTTCCCGCCGCGGCGGTGAGCCTCGCCGAGGCGATTTCCTCCTACCTGTTCAACGCCCAGCTCGTGACCCTGCCGGAGGGCGGAATGGCGCTGATCCTGCCGAGCGAGGCCCGCGCCAATCCGCGCGTCTGGTCCTGGCTCGAGGGTCTGGTCGCGAGCAATGGCCCGATCCGCCGGCTCGTCCCGGTCGAAGTCCGCGAATCGATGGCCAACGGCGGTGGCCCCGCCTGCCTGCGGCTGCGTGTCGTGGCCGATCCCGCGACGGTGGACCCGCGCTTCCTGGTCGACGAACGGCGGATCGCGAGCATCGAAAGTCTGGTTTCGGCCGAATGGCCCGAGACGATTGCACCCGCCGATCTGGCGCGCCCAGCACTATGGCGCGACGTGCGAAAAGCCCGCGCCAAGCTTCTGGACTTGCTCGACCTTTCGGAGCTTCAGGTCGCGTCGGGCTGATTGTCCGGGTGCGCGCGGATGAACGCCGGCAGTTCGAGGCAGGCGCTCTCGATCCGATGCATCCACGGCATCGCCGAAAGCTCGAAACCAAAGCGCCGCGCGTTGTAGAGCTGCGGGATCAGCACGCATTCGAACAGCCCCGGCGCTTCGCCGAGAAAGTCGCCGACACCGCGTTCGGCGAGCCGCGCCTCGACCCCGCCGAGCGTCTTTGCCAGCCAGTGATGATACCAGCGGCGGACACCATCCTTATCCTGGCCGAATTCGCTCTCCAGGTACTTAAGCACCGGCGAATTGAGCGGGCCGTGCAGTTCGGTGGCGATGGCATAGGCCAGCTCGCGCACGGCAAAACGCGCGTCGGCATCGCCGGGCAGGAAGGCCGGTTCGGGATAACGCTCGTCGAGCCATTCGAGGATCGGCATCGACTGGGCATAGACACGCCCCTCGACCTCGAGCGCGGGCACGCCGGCATAGGGATTCTTGCCGCGATAGGCGTCCTTGCGCTGCTCACCGGTGAGGATGTTCACCGGCACGACCTCGTAGTCCAAACCCTTGAGATTCAGGCCGATACGGACGCGATATGAGGTCGAGCTGCGAAAATAGGCGTGAAGGCGCACCGGCTTCTCCTGGAGGAAGGCCGCGCCCTCATGCCAGCGTTCGGGCTGCTCCCGCAAGCGCCTGGGCCTCGCCCGCGACCGCCAGCGCCTGGCCGACGAGGATCAGCGCCGGTCCATCGCCGAGCGCCGCCTTGGCCGAGAGCCCGAGCAGGTCGAGCCGGGTCAACAGTACCGACTGGCTCGGCAGGCTGGCGTTCTCGACCAGCGCCACCGGCGTATCGCCGGGCAGGCCCGCCGCCATCAGGTTGCGCGAGACCTCGCCCGCGGCAGCCTTACCCATGTAGATCGCCAAGGTCGCCTCGGGATCGGCCAGCCCCGACCAGTCGAGCGACAGTTCCTCGCCGGCGCGGGCATGGGCGGTGACGAAGGTCAGCTTGCGCGCGAGCCCGCGCAGGGTCAGCGAGGCGCCGATCCCTGCCGCAGCGGCACTGGCAGCGGTGACGCCGGGGCAGATCCGCACGGGCACGCCGGCCGCACGGCAGGCGTCGAGTTCCTCGGTCGCCCGGCCGAAGATCGACGGATCGCCGCCCTTGAGCCGCACCACGCGCTCGCCCGCGAGCGCCGCCTCGACGATCAGCGCGTCGATCGTCTTCTGATCCTTCGAGTGGCGGCCCGAGCGCTTGCCGACATGGACCAGCCGCGTGCCGGGCCGCGCGAGATCGAGCACTTCGGGGCCGACCAGCGCGTCGTAGAACACCACCGAGGCCTCGCCGATCAGCCGCTCGGCCTTGCGCGTGAGCAGTTCGGGATCGCCGGGTCCAGCGCCGACCAGCCAGACTTCTCCCGCTGCGATCGGGGTCGTGTCACGCATGGGCGGCCTCCTTGGTTTCGCCGATCAGGCGCTGGATTGCGGGGCGGCACGAGCCGCAATTGGTACCGGCCGAAAGCGCCTTGCCGACGGCATCGACCGAGACGAGTTGTTGTGTGGCAATGGCTTCGACGATGGTCTTCATACCCACGTCGAAACAGACGCAGACGATCGGACCGCGATCGGCCTGCGGCGTCGCCGGACGGCCGGCGAGCAGTTCGATCGACGAGGCCATGCCCGCGGCGGAAAGCTGCTCGATCAGCCATTCGCGCGACGGCGTGCGGCCGCTGCGCGTGACGAACAGCGCGGCGATCAACTGGCCGTCTTCGAGCACGGCGACGCGCATGCCGCCGCGCGCCTGGTCGATGGTTTCGATCCGCTCGCCCTTGGGGAGCACGGCCTTGGCCAGAACCGCCGGATCGCCGTCGCCCGCGACTTCGACCAGCCAGCCGGCAGCGACCCGGACCTTGGTGGCATAGGCTGCGGGAATCTCGTCCGGGATGTCGCGCGCGATGACGAAACCGCGCCATTCGGGAGCCAGCTTCTCGAGCCGCGCGGGGGTCGACTTGAAGCCCGGCTGGCCCGAGACCGGATCGACCAGCGGTCGCGGCAACCGGCCGGTGCGGCCGCCCGTGGACTGGCGATCGGTCCAGTGGATCGGCGTGAACACCTCGCCGCGGCGCTGGCCTTCGGACAGCAGCGCCCGGAACACCGAATCGCCCGCGGGGGTGGAAACCTGCACGAGATCGTCGGCCTGGATCTCCAGCGCGACGGCGTCGGCCGGGTGGATTTCGACCAGCGGTTCGCGGCGGTGCTGCGAGAGCTTGGGCGACAGGCCCGTGCGCGTCATCGTGTGCCACTGGTCGCGGTAGCGGCCGGTGTTGAGCGTCATCGGGAACTTCGCCAAAGGCGCCTCGATCGCCATCTGCTCGACCGCGACCAGCCGTGCCTTGCCATCGGGCGTGGAAAAGCGGCCATTGGCGAACGGCGCCTTGTCCCCTTCACCGCCCCACCGGAATGGCGTCATGGCGTCATAGGCGGGGTTCGAGATGACCGCGTGATGGCCGATGTCGAACAGACGCTTGCCGCCGTTCTGATAGGTCGAGAGCCGGGCGTGCTCGCGATAGATGTCGGCGGGACGATCGTAGGCGAAGGCCTCGGTCCAGCCCATCGCCTGGGCCACCTGGGTGATGATCCACCAGTCGGGCCGGGCCTCGCCCGCGAGCGGGAACAGCGCGCGCTGGCGGCTGATTAGGCGTTCCGAATTGGTGACCGTGCCGTCTTTCTCGCCCCAGCCCGCCGCGGGCAGCTTGACGTGGGCGAAGCGGCCGGTGTCGGTATCGGCGATGCAGTCCGAGACGACGACGAAGGGACAGGCGGCCAGCGCCTCGCGCACCAGGCCTGCGTCGGGCAGCGACACCGCGGGGTTGGTCGCCATGATCCACAGCGCCTTGACCCGGCCTTCGCGAACCTGGCGAAACAGGTCGACCGCCTTGAGCCCGGGCTTGCTGGCCATGCGCGGCGCGGCCCAGAAGCGGCGGACGGTCTCGACGTTCTCGGGCGCGAAATCCATGTGCGCGGCCAGGGTCGAGGCGAGCCCGCCGACCTCGCGGCCACCCATCGCATTGGGCTGGCCGGTAATCGAGAACGGCGCCGCGCCGGGCTTGCCGATGCGGCCCGTGGCGAGGTGGACATTGAGGATCGCATTGACCTGGTCGGTGCCGCGCACCGACTGGTTGATCCCCTGGCTGAACAGCGTGATCGTCCGCGGATTGGCCGCGAACAGTTCGTAGAAGGCGAGCAGGTCCGCCGGAGGCAGGTCGCAGGCCGCGGCGGTCGACCAAAGGTCGCTGCCCTCACCGAGCTTTTCCCAGAAACCGTCGGGGGTTGTCACGCAGTCTTCGAGATAGCCCTCGTCGAGCAGGCCCTTGTCGCGGCAGTAGGCCAGCAGGCCGTTCATCAGCGCGACGTCGCTGCCGGGACGGAGCGGCAAGTGAAGGTCGGCCTCCTCGCAGGTCTCGGTCCGACGCGGATCGACCACCACGAGCTTGGTACCGCGCGAAGCCCGCGCCGCCATGATCCGTTGGTAGACGATCGGATGGCACCAGGCGGTGTTCGAGCCGACGAGCACGATCAGGTCGGCCTCGTCGAAATCGGCGTAGGTTGCGGGAACCACGTCCTCGCCGAAGCCGCGGATATGCCCGGCGACCGCGCTCGACATGCAGAGGCGCGAGTTGGTGTCGATGTTGCCCGTGCCGATGAAGCCCTTCATCAGCTTGTTGGCGACGTAGTAGTCCTCGGTCAGCAACTGGCCCGAGACGTAGAAGGCGACGCTGTCCGGGCCATAGCGCGCGATCGTATCGGCAAAGCGCTTGGCGACGCGGTCGATCGCCTTGTCCCAGGTGACGCGCTTGCCGCCGGCCTCGGGGTAGAGCAGCCGGCCTTCGAGGCCGACCGTCTCGCCTAGATGCGTGCCCTTCGAGCAGAGCTTGCCGAGGTTGGCGGGGTGCGTCTCGTCGCCCTTGATCGCGACCTCGCGCCCCGTCACCTCGGCCTTGATGCCGCAGCCGACGCCGCAATAGGCGCAGGTGGTGCGGATTTCGCGCATCGGGTCAGGCCGCCTTCGCCACGGCCGCACGCTTGGCGACGACCGCCTCGCGCAGCAGGTAGATCCGGCCCGCGTCGACCTTGAGCGGGATCGTCGGCACACAGCCCTCGTCGTCGCCGAGCGCCTCGCCGGTCTTGAGCGAGATGTTCCAGTTGTGCAGCGGGCAGGTCACGACGTTGCCGTGGACGATGCCCTGGCTCAGCGGCCCCTGCTTGTGCGGGCACTTGTTGACGAGGGCATAGAACTGGTTGTCCATCGTGTGGAACACCGCGATTTCCTCACCGCCACGCACCGGCAGGGTGCGGGCGTTGCCCGGGGCGATCTGGTCCGTGGGACCGATGTCGAGCCAGTCTCCGATCATTGTGCGAACTCCAGGGGCCGAACTTCGGCAAGGTGTTGGTGCAGTTCGGCATCCTCGCCCGCGGCGCGCTTGGCCCAGGGATCGTCCTGCATGAACTGCTGCGAGTAGCGGAACCGTGCGGCGAGCTTGGCGACCGCCTCGGGATCGTCGAACAGGCCCTGCTTGACGTGGTCGAGACCGACACGCTCGATCCAGGGGGCGGTGCGTTCGAGGTACCAGGCCTGCTCGCGGTAGAGCTGGGTGAAGGCGGCGCAGACGTCCATCGCCTCCTGCTCGGTCGCGACCTTGCACAGCAGGTCGGTGGCGCGAACCTTGATGCCGCCGTTGCCGCCGACATGGAGTTCGTAGCCCGAGTCGACGCAGACCACGCCGAAGTCCTTGATCGTCGCCTCCGCGCAATTGCGTGGGCAGCCCGAGACCGCGATCTTGAACTTGTGCGGCATCCACGAGCCCCAGGTCATCTGCTCGAGCTTGACCCCAAGCCCGGTCGAATCCTGGGTACCGAAGCGGCACCATTCCGAACCGACGCAGGTCTTTACCGTGCGCAGCGACTTGCCGTAGGCGTGGCCCGAGACCATGCCGGCGGCGTTGAGATCGGCCCAGACCGCGGGCAGGTCCTCCTTCTTGATGCCGAAGATGTCGAGCCGCTGGCCGCCGGTCACCTTGACCATCGGCGCGTTGTACTTCTCGACCACGTCGGCAATCGCGCGCAGTTCCTTCGGATTGGTCAGCCCGCCCCACATCCGCGGGACGACCGAATAGGTACCGTCCTTCTGGATGTTGGCGTGCATGCGCTCGTTGACGAAGCGGCTCTTCTGGTCGTCGACGTACTCGCCGGGCCAGGCGCAGAGCAGGTAGTAGTTGAGCGCCGGACGGCACGAGGAGCAGCCGTCGGGCGTGGTCCAGTGCAGTTCCTGCATCACCTGAGGAATTGCCTTCAGTTCCTTCTCGAGGATCAGGCGGCGCACGTCGTCGTGGCTGAAGCTCGTGCACTTGCAGACGGTCTTGGGGCCCGACTGGATGTCGTCGCCGAGCGTGATCTTGAGCAGGCTCTCGACCAGGCCCGTGCACGAACCGCAGCTTGCCGAGGCCTTGCACTGCGAACGGACGGCGTCGAGGCTGCAGGCCCCGCCCTGGATGGTCTTGACCACGGTGCCCTTGGAGACGCCGTTGCAGCCGCAGATCTCGGCATCGTCCGAGAGGGCGGCAACGGCGGCATTAGGGTCCGCGAGGGCGCCCCCCGAAGCGAAGGCCTGACCGAAGATCAGCGCGTCGCGGATGTCCGAGACGTCCTCGCCCTTCTTGAGCAGGTCGAAGTACCAGGAGCCGTCGGCCGTATCGCCATACAGCACCGCGCCGACGAGCTTGTCGTCCTTGACGATGACGCGCTTGTATATCCCGCGCGCGGCGTCGCGCATGACGATGTCCTCGGCGCCGTCGCCGCCCGAGAAGTCACCGGCGGAGAACAGGTCGATGCCCGAGACCTTGAGCTTGGTCGAGGTGACCGAGCCCTCGTAGCCCGAGGGGCTGTCGGTCGCGTGGTCAGCCAGCGCACGGCACATGTCCCACAGCGGCGCAACGAGGCCATAGCAGGTGCCGCGGTGCTGGACGCATTCGCCCACGGCCATGATCGCCGGGTCCGAGGTGATCATGTGGTCGTCGACCATGATGCCGCGCTCGACCTCGAGACCCGCGGCCTTGGCCAGCGCCGTGGCCGGGCGGATGCCGACCGCCATGACGACGATGTCGGCAGGGATTTCTCGCCCGTCCTTGAGCTTGACGCCGGCGACGTGGCCATCCTTCTCGACGATCTCGGCGGTATCGGCGCCGGTAAGGATCACCTGGCCGCGGCTTTCGAGCTCGGTCTTGAGCAGGTAGCCGGCGGCTTCGTCGAGCTGACGCTCCATCAGGGTCGGCATCAGGTGGATGACGGTGACCGCCATGCCGCGCAGGTTGAGGCCGTGCGCGGCCTCGAGCCCGAGCAGGCCGCCACCGATGACCACCGCATTGCCACCCTTGTCCGCGGCGGCGAGCATCTTGTCGACGTCGTCGAGGTCACGGAAGGTGACGACACCGGGTAGCTTGGAGCCGGGAACAGGAATGATGAAGGGATCGGAGCCCGTGGCGATCAGCAGCCGGTCATAGGGCTCGACGCGGCCCGAGCGAGCGATGACGGTCTGGGTCGCGCGATCGATCTGGTCGACCGGATCGCCCGAGATCAGCTCGATGCCGTTCTCTTCGTACCATTCGGCCGTGTTGATGACGATGTCGTCGAAGGCCTTCTCGCCCGCGAGCACCGGCGAGAGCATGATGCGGTTGTAGTTCACCCGCGGCTCGGCGCCGAAGATCGCGATCGAGTAGCGGCCCGGATCGCGTGCGAGGATCTCCTCGACCGCGCGGCAACCGGCCATGCCGTTACCGATCACGACCAAGCGTTCGCGGGTGCCGCTACCGGGGTTGTCGTTTCCGAAGGTCATCGGCGCATTCACGTCAGGTCTCCGTACCGAACGCGCACAACGAAAAAGCCGCCTCGAATCGATCCTTTCGGGATCATTCGGGCGGCTCCGTTGCCACGCGTTGTCTAATGAAAAGCGGCTGCGCTGGTTCGCCCGACGTTGGGCGGCACGGCCTCGCTTGCCTTCTGTCTAACCGATTCTCCGCGCCGGGGGCAAGTCTTTTTTGCAGTGCAGCAATTCACACGGGTTATGGCGAAGGAGACCGGGGCGCCTAGCGCTCCGGCCTCCTTCGCCTTCCTGGGGAGGAACTAGAAAGCCACCTCGGCCTGGAGCCAGAACTTTTCGGTATCCTGGTCGCCGGCGAAATCGGCGGCGCCGTGGCGCTTGTAGTTGGCGTATTTGGCCAGCACCGCGACCTGGCCGAGCTTGAAGCCCAGCGAGGCGTTCCATTCGTCGCCGTAGTCGAGCCCGCCGACGTCGCTGTCGAAATTGTGCCAGATCACCGCGGCGTTGAGCCCGGGCAGCGCCTTGACGCGATCGAACTTGTAGGCCGCGCCGACATAGCTGTCGCGCAGGCCCTTGGCCGGCGTGGTCAGGAACAGGTCGGCCCAGCCGTTGAACTTGTGCAGGGTCGCCATCGGCATCTGCACCGCGCGGCTGGCGCCCGCCGCGGCGGTGCGATCGCTGCCGAGTTCCTCGTAGCCCGCGGTCAGGGTCAGCTTGTCGATCGCGAGGCCAGCTTCGCCGGCAATATAGTCGGCCGAATAGTCGACCGGGTTGCTGCCGTAGTCGCTCTGCCGCGCATAGCTGGCCATCAGGTTGAGCTTGAACTTGGGCGCCAGCGGGAACGAGCCCGTCGCCTTGCCGCCGTAGGACTGCGACGAGTTCGCGCGGAAGAACACGGGATCGTAGTCGAGCAGATAGGCGAAGGCGCGCAGGTTGACCGGGCCTGCCTTGGCCACGGCGTTGAGGAAGACGAAATCGCCGTCGTAGTCCTGGCGCGGTCCCTGGCCGGGGGCGAAATCGGTGGTACGTCCGGCGTCGATGCCGAAGATCGTGCGCTGGCTGATCGCATAGGTCGCATCGAGGTTCACCGGCCCCAGCTTGGCCTCGGCACGCACGGCGTCGAAGGTCTGCTCGTTCTGCCGCCAGGCGACCGAGCCGACCCAGCGCTGATCGTCGATGTTGATCCGCTGGCGACCGAGCGTCAGCGTCGCCGCCTTGCTCTTGTACTGGATCTGCGCGCGGTTGAGGTCGATGTTCTCGGGATCGGGGACCACCGAGAACTGCGGCCGCCGCTGGCCGACCGCGACCGCGAAGGGAAAGGCGTTGTAGTCGGCGCCGATCGCCAAGGTGCCTTCGCCCTCGACCAGCGCCGAGAAGCCCGAGGCGTGCTTGAGCTCGACACCCGCGCGCAGGCGCAGGGTGACGGCATCGGCTTCAGTCGCCGGCTGATCGACATGCTCCCAGCGCAGCCGCGCGTCGATGATCGGATCGAGCGTCAGGCCGTCGCCGACCTTGACCGGATCCCCGAACTTGGGCGCCGGTGCTGCGAGCGCAGGCTGCGCGAAACCGAGCGGCGCCGCCAGCGCGGCCGCCGTGATGAACTTCCTCATGATGTGATCCCTTCCTGACGGTTCTTTGCGCGTCAGGCCCCTTCCCCCGCCTCGTCACCCCCGCTGCCGCGGGGGTGACTGGCTCGTCTTTCGATAGGTGGTATGCGTTTAGATGCGCACGCCCTGGACCGCGGCGCCCCAGGTCGTCCGCCAGCGGCTCTTGACCAGGGTCAGGCCGAGCAGCGCGATCACCGCCAGGCTGGCGAAGATCAGGAAGCCCGGGCTGGTGCTGCCGGTCAGCTTCTTGGCGAAGCCGAGCGACGAGGCGAGGTAGAAGCCACCGACGCCCCCGCCGAAACCGACGAGCCCGGTCATCACGCCGATCTCCTTGCGGAAACGCTGCGGGACGAGCTGGAACACCGCGCCGTTACCGATGCCCAGCGTGCCCATGACGGTGAGGAACAAGGCGATCGTCAGCGGCAGCGAGGCGCCGGCGAAGGCGATGCCCGCCAGCACGATCGCCGCGAAGGCATAGACCGCGGTGAGCGTACGGATACCGCCGAAGCGGTCGGCCAGGCCGCCGCCGATCGGGCGCAGCAGCGAACCCGTGAACACGCAGGCGGCCGTGCAATAGCCGGCGATGACCGGGGTCAGACCGAAGCTGTCGGCATAGTAGGTCGGCAGCGAGTTCGAGAGGCCGACGAAGCCGCCGAACGTCACGAAGTAGAACAGCATGAACCACCAGGCGTCCTTCTCCTTGAGCACGTCGGCATAGGCCGAGAGCGGCTTGGGCTCGGGCTGGTCGGGGCTGTCCTTGGCGGCGATCATGTAGAACACGAAGACCGCGATCAGCGGGATCAGCGCGAGGCCGAAGACCTCGTTCCAGCCGAAGGTCTTGGCGAGCAGCGGCGCGAACAGCGCGGCGAGCACGGTGCCCGAATTGCCCATGCCGGCGATGCCCATGGCCTTGCCCTGGTGCTCGGGCGGATACCAGCGGCTGGCGAGCGGCAGTGCGACCGCGAAGCTGGCACCGGCAAAGCCCAGGATCACGCCGATCGCCAGGGTGCCCTCGTAAGTGGAGATGCCGAAGTGCCAGGCAACGGCGAGGCCGGCGATGACGATGAGCTGGTTGATCGCGCCGGTCAGCTTCTGGCCGATGCGATCGCCGAGCAGGCCGTTGACGATGCGCAGCACCGCACCGGCAAGCGTCGGCACGGCGACCATCAGGCCCTTCTGCGCGGGATCGAGCCCGAGCTCCTGCGAGATGATCGGCGCCAGGGGGCCGAGCATGACCCAGACCATGAAGGCGACGTCGAAATAGAGGAACGAGGCGATCAGGGTCGGGCGGTGGCCCGATTTCCAGAAGCTCTGGCTGGTATTCGGCCCGGAATCCATGCCGGCACCCTCCTTCATGGCAAGCGTACTCATTGGCATGTCCCCTTCGGACTTGACGAGACGGAAGTGAGATCGATCCTCACGCGGGCGGGCGTGGTGCGCGCACATGTGAGGGGGCGAAGAAATTGCGCGATGCGAGTCACGCGGACGGGCAACTGGTGCTGGCGGCGGGCTTTGCCAGCGCCCAGGGGCCGCGCGAGGAGAACCAGGACTTCGGCGGCGTCCACATGGGCACGGCGCTCGAGCGCATGCGCCAGGGCGTGATCGCGGCGGTGGCCGACGGCGTCAGCGGCGGCAAGCGCGGCCGCGTCGCCGCCGAACTGGCAGTGCGCGCGCTGATCGAGGGCTTCTACGCGATGCCCGACACGCTGGGTCCGGCGCGCGCGATGCAGGCGCCGCTGGCGGCCTACAACCGCTGGCTCCACGGCATGGGGCGCAGCGACGACATGGAAAACGCGGCGAGCACCTTCACCGCGCTTGCGCTGCGCGGACGCCGTGCGCATCTGGTCCACGTCGGCGACAGCCGCGCCTGGCGCTTCGCCGGTGGCAAGCTGACCTGCCTGACCAAGGATCATGTCCGCCCCGAGCCCGACCTTCGTCATGTGCTGATCCGCGCGCTGGGCATCGAGCCCGAACTGCGGCTCGACCACGCGACGATCGAACTGGCCGAACACGACCGCCTGCTGCTGACCAGCGACGGCGTGCACGGTCCGCTCAGCGACAAGCGCATCGCCGCGATCCTGGGTCAGCAGAAGTCGGCCGAAGCCACCGCCGAGGAACTGGTCGAGGCCGCGCTCGAAGCCGGGGGCCGCGACAATGCCACGGCCGTGCTGATCGACGTCGTCCGCCTGCCCGCGCCCGATCACGAGGGCATCCTCGCGGGCCTGTCCGCCCTGCCCGCGATCACGCCGCCGGAGCCGGGCACCAGCTTCGACGGGTTCCGCATCGACCGTGTGCTCAGCGAAGGCCGCTACGCGATCCTGCTCGTCGCCGAGGACGGCGAAGCCGGCGGCCAGGTCGTGCTCAAGTTCCCGCGCCCCAACGCGCTCAGCGAACGCGCGATCCGCCTGGCCTTCGCCCGTGAACTGCTGCTGGCCCAGCGCGTCGCCAGTCCTTTCGTGCTGGCCGCGCATCCGGTCCGCCCCGACCGGCAGACCGCACTCTACTGCGTCCAACCGCTGCTCACCGGCGAGACCATGGCCGATCGCCTGGCGGCCGGCCTGCCCCCGCTGAAGCTCGCGGTCGAGCACGCGATCCGCCTGACCCGAGCGGTCGCCGCGCTGCATCGGCTCGAAGTGGTTCACCGCGACATCAAGCCCGACAACGTGATGCTGACGAGCGACGGCGGCCTCAAACTGATCGACCTCGGGGTCGCGCGACTGCCGCGGGTCGAGGATTTCCACGGCGACGAGATCCCCGGCACGCCGGGCTTCATGGCGCCCGAACAGTTCGCCGGAAACGCCGGCGACGACCTGACCGACCAGTTCGCCCTCGGCGTCACGCTTTACCGTTGGCTGACCGGACACTGGCCCTTCGGCGAGCAGGAAGCCTTCCAGCGCCCGCGTTTCGGCCGCCCGACCCCGCCCTCGAAGTACCGCGCCGAGATCCCGTCCTGGCTCGACGACGCGGTGCTGACCGCGATCCAGCCTGACCGCGAGGCGCGCTTCGGCGACGTCATCGACCTGCTCCGGGCGCTCGAACGCGGCGGCTCGCTCGAAGTCCGCCAACGTCGTCCGGTGCCGCTGATCGAGCGTAACCCGGTGCGATTCTGGCAGGCGGTCAGCCTTGGGCTGGCGCTGGCGCTCGCCCTTTCGCTGATTCTGCGCTGATCCCACCTGACCCATCGGGCACTCGCTCCGCCTCGTGCGGACAACGCAAAAAACCGCCTCGACTTGGCTCCCGGGTGGGGACCAATTCGGGCGGCGACGTTGCCACGCAATGTTTCGTTGAAGCCCAGCGGCGCTCTAGTCCGCCCGTCCTTGGGCGGCGGCCGGCTTGGCTGCTGGCAGGAAGGCTAACCGATTCGCACGGACTTGGTAAAGGTATTTTTGCAATGCAGCATGAATTGATCTCAGCCGAGCTGCGCGATGTACTCGGCAAGATGACTGGGATCGAATACGCGACCGTCAAAAAACGCATTACTTTCCAAAGTCATCGTACCCTGCTGGGTCGAGACCGAGGTCTTCTGCCGGAGACTGCCTTCGACCTTCGAACTGGCGCCCGGTAGCGGCTCGCCGGTGCCAATTAGTGCACTGCGGTATACGTCGGGACGGAACACGCGCGCGGCTTTTTCGGCATCGGCCGAATCGAAGGTCAGCCCGTCCCAGCGCACCATCTGGGTGTAGAGCCACTCGGCCTGGCTGACCCAGGGGAAGTTCGCCGCCTCGCGGTACTGGAACATGAAATCGGGATATTCGACGATCTCTCCGCCCCGCGCGAGCAGCAGTTGGTCGGCGATCGCGCGGCGAATCAGCACGGGATCGCCGTCGAGATATTCGGCCCTCGCGAGGATCGCGGCGTTGGCTTCCCAATTGGCCGGATCGACGAAATGCCGCCCCGCACGACACATGGCGCGGATCAGGCGTTCGACGGCGCCGCGCTTCTCGTTCAGCACGGGCTCGCGCAGCGCGAGGACCTTCTCGACGCCGCGACGCCAGACCTGCGCGGTCGCGAGGACGATCTGCCCCACCCCACGCTCGACCGCGACCGAATTCCACGGCTCGCCGACGCAGATGCCGTCGACCTCCCCGGCCTCGAGCGCGTCGGCGCAGAACGGCGGCGGCACGGTGGTGATCTCGACATCGCGGTCGGGCATGATGCCGCAAGCCGCGAGCCAGTAGCGCAGCATGTAGTTGTGGCTCGAATAGCGGTGAACCACGCCGAAGCGCAGCGGATTGCCGGCGGCCACGCGCTCGCGCACGACCTCGGCCAGCACCGCGCCGACCTGCGCGGGATCGCCCAATTTACCGTCGACACCAACGCGCTGCGCGATGTCCGAGCGCAGGGTGATGGCATTGCCGTTGAGACCCAGGACGAAAGGCACCGCCAGCGGCTGCGCCGGACGCCCGCGGCCCAGGGTCGTCGCGATCGCCAGCGGCGCGACCATATGCGCGGCGTCGCTGTGGCCATAGAGCAGGCGATCGAGCACCGTCGCCCAGGACACGTCCTTGACGAGATTGAGCGAAACCCCCTCGTCCTCGGCGAAGCCGTGTTCGCGCGCGAGGATCGGCAGACAGCCATCGACGAGCGGGAGGAAGCCGATCGTCAGTTCCTCGGCCATCACTTGCCTCCCATCAATTTGTGCGCGGTGATGATCGCATCGGCGATCTCGGCAATCTTCTTGCCCTGGTCCATCGCCGCCTTGCGCATCTCGGCATAGGCCTTGGGCTCGGTCAGCCCGCGGCTGTCCATGAGGATGCGCTTGGCCTTGTCGATCGCCTCGCGCTCGGCCAGCCGCCCGCGTGCTTCATCGAGATCCGATTGCAACCGCGCGAAGGCGTTGAAGCGCCGCACCGCGACGTCGATCAGCGGCTTGATGCGGTTGGCGGACAGGCCGTCGACGACATAGGCCGAGACTCCGGCATCGATCGAGGCCGCGATGGCGTCGTCGTCGCTCTGGTCGACAAACATGGCGATCGGCCGGGCCAGCGCGCGGCTGACCGCGAAATATTCCTCGAGCACGTCGCGCGAGGGGTTGCCGAGGTCCATCAGCACGATGTCGGGCGCGATCTCGCCGATCCGCGCGACAAGGCCGCGCCTTTCGGTCACCACGAAAATCTCGCAGTCGTCGAGCGACGCGAGTCCTTCCTGGATCACCGAAGCGCGCGCGGCGCTTTCATCGACGATGGCGATGCGCATCGCTGCCTATTGCACTGCAACATCGGCTTTTGGCAACGGGGTGTCAGAAGCGGGTCTTGGGAATGTGCGTGATCCGGCAAGCGAGATCGGCTTCGCCCGAGGCGACGATGAAATGGTCCTCCGCCTCGACGATCCCCGTCGTGAAGACCACATCACGCAGGTACATCAGGTCCTCGATCGGTGTGGTCAGCCCGGGATCGGCCTCGATCAGCGGATCGTGACTGGTGGCGATCGTACGCGCGGGATGCTCGGGATCTAGCAGCGACCAATAGGTGCGGTAGACCCCGACGATGCCGCTTGGCTCGACCCCGTGCCACAGGGTCAGCCAGCCGCGCTTGCCCGCCACTTCGGTGAGGATGGGCGGCGTCCCCCCGCCCATCCGCGCGGTCGCGACGGTTGCAGCGTGGGGGCGGATGCCCGGCTCGATGTGCGGCTGCCAGTGGCGGCAATCGGGCGACGAGGCGAGATTGATCGAGGGTCCCGCGCGCCATTCGCTGCCCGGCGGATAGGCGAAGTAGAGATCGCCGAGCGGCCGCGTCTGCGCCCAGAACTTGCCGCCGATCAGCCCCTCGAAGATCAGCATGTCCTTGTTCTGGTGATCGAGGACGATGCCTTCGAAATGCCAGTCCATCGCGTCTTCGGAGCTGTAGAGTGTGGTCGAATGCCGCTCGGGGCTGACCGAGCAGGTGGTCATCCAATATTTGCCTTCGACCCGACTGATCCGCGCGTCTTCGAGGCCGTAGCACTGCCAGGAACCCGTCGGCGCCACGGCGCGGTCGTAGTGCACCGCGACGATCGCGAGTCCATTTGGCGACAGTTCGACGGGCAGCAGCCACGACAGCGAGGTCAGCGCCATGATATTCCAGCCGCCGCCGCGCAGCATGAACTTGCGCGGATCGGCGGTGTCGGCGAATTCGAGCGGCCAGCCGTCGAGCACGTACTTGCCCTCATCCCAACGGATCGCATGGACCTTGCCGTCGAAGATCGGCTGGCGCAGCGCCTCGGCCACCCGCACGAGCATCAGCAGGTTGCCGTTGGGCAGCTTGGTCAAGGCGGGATTGAACGCGCCCAGCACATAGGTCTCGGCATCGAAATGCCCGGCCAGCGGCGAGCGCGACAGGTCGATCATCGGCGGCGTGAAGACGAGGCGATCGACGGTGAATTCGGCCATGGCTTGCGCCCCTGAGATTGCTTCTGCCCACGGAAAGCCTTCGCTCGACGGAGAGTTCCGCAGGCCTCGCGCGGTCGGCAGGAACATGGGTCCGTTCCGGTCGTTTCTGGGGCCACGTGTTCAACGGAGTATCCCATCATGGCCGAAGATCGCACCGTCATCGTCGAAACCCCCAGCCGCGGCGGCGGTTCGGGCTGGGTCATCGCCCTGGTCCTCGTCATCGCGCTCGTGGTGGGCATCGTCTTCTTCAGCCGCATGAGCGACAGCGAAGTGGTCAAGAACAATGCCGTCGCCAATGCCGCGCAGAATGTCGGCGATGCGGCAAAGGACGTCGGCAGCGCCGCAAAGGACGTCGCCAATCCGGCCAAGTAAGCACCGCTCCACGGCTTGACGGCGCCAAGCCGCACCCCGCAGGGTGTCGCCGTCGGCCGTGGAGAATCGTGTGACTGCAAATACCGGAGCGTCCCCCCTCAAGGTTCTCACCTTCGCCGGCAGCCTGCGCCGCGAATCCTACAACCGCTCGCTGATCCGAGCCGCGGTCGAGCTGGCGCCGGCCGACATGGAGGTGGAGCTCTTCGATCTCGCCGCCGTGCCGCTCTACGACGGCGACGTCGAGGAAGCCGGCGATCCCGAGGGCGTGGTCCGCTTCAAGCAGGCGATCGCCGCAGCCGACGGCGTGATCATGGCCACCCCCGAATACAACCATGGGGTCCCCGGCGTGATGAAGAACGCCATCGACTGGGCCTCTCGCCCGCCGCGCGACGCGGTCCTCGCGCACAAGCCGGTCGCGATATTCGGCGCCTCGCCGGGGATCACGGGCACGGCCCGCGGCCAGAGCCAGCTGCGCCAGGCCTTCGAATTCACCGAGAGCTACTGCATGCCCCAGCCCGAAGTGCTGGTCTTCCGCGCCCATGAAAAGTTCGATGCGGAAGGGCGCTTGACCGACGAGCGTACGCGCCAGGGCGTCGCCCGCTTTATGGCCGCTTTCGCCGACTGGGTGCGCCGCTGCCAGCGCTGAAGCGCGGCCTGCGAAAGACTTGGATCAGGCTAGGCCGTAGCGCGCGGTAACGTCGTCGGCGCGCAGCAGCGGCTCGATCTCGCTCGCCGCAATCGCCGGGGCCACGAGGAAACCCTGGATCAGATCGCAGCCGAGTTCCTTGAGCACTTCCGCCTGCTCGCGCGTCTCTACACCTTCGGCAGTCACAGTCTTGCCGAGTTGATGCGCGAGCGAAATGACATTGCCGACGATGGCACGGTCGGCGCGGTCGTGCTCGATCGAACGGATGAAGCTCTTGTCGATCTTCACCACCTGGACCGGCATGTCGCGCAGGTGGCGCAGCGAGGCGAACCCCGTGCCGAAATCGTCGAAGGCGATGGCGACGCCAGCCTTGTGAAGACGATCGATCTCCGACCGCGCGCAATCGCCGCCGCGCCCCATCAGGACGTCCTCGTTGATCTCAACCCGAATGTCGCCCGCGCCGATGCGGCCGTCGGCGATCGCCGCGAGGATTGCGTCGACGTAGCGGCCCGAGCGGAAATCGCCGAGCGTCGCGTTGATCGAGATCGAAGCGAAACGAACGCGATCGCGATGCCACTGCTCGATCTGCCGGACCGTGACGTCGATGACATAGCAGCCTACCTGCGCGGCCAGATGCTCGTCGGACAGCGCTTCGATGAACTGGGGCGGTCGGATCAGGCCGAGCTCGGGATGGTTCCAGCGCAGCAGCGCTTCCATCGCAACGGGAGCACCTGGGACCAGCGATACGATGGGCTGGTAATGGACCACGAATTCGCCTTCGTGGAGACCACGCTGAAAGGCTTCGCGCAGCGCCGCGCGGCGGTGAACCGCTTCCTGCATCTCCTCGCCGAACAGTTCGGCGCGGCCGCGGCCGTTGGCCTTGGCTTCGTGCAGCGCGATATCGGCGTTCTTGAGCAATTCGTCGCGGCCCGCAGGCCCGACCGGCAGCATCGCCATGCCCAGGCTCGCCGACAGCAGTCTCTCGCTGCCACAGACCGGAATCGGCTTGGCAAAGGCCTGGAAGATGCCGGCAATGCGCTGGCGGACCACGTCCTCGGAGGCGCAGTCGCGCAGGATGATGCCGAATTCGTCGCCACCGAGCCGCGCGACCTCGTCGTTGCGACCCATGGCGGCGCGCAGGCGCAGTGCGAGTTCCTGCAACAGCGCATCGCCGGCGCCATGGCCGAGGCAATCGTTGATTTCTTTGAAGTGGTCGACGTCGAGAATACCCACGGCGATGCGGCCCGGCGTGGCGCGGGTATCGGCGATGATGTCTTCGACGCTGCGCATGAAGGCGTTGCGATTGGGCAGGTTGGTGACCTGATCGACGTTCGCCAGGCGGCGCAGCCGCTCTTCCGCCTGACGCCGCGCGGTCACGTCGAAACGAATGGCGATGAAGCGCTCGATCTGGCCGTTGCGGCGACGATGCGGAACGATCGTGGTGTCGACCCAGAACAGGTCGCCGTTCTTGGAGCGATTGCAGATCTCGCCGCGCCAGACGTGGCCGAGCATGATCTCGCGCTGCATCTGCCGGAAGAAGGTCCAGTCGTGCTCGTTCGAGCGGAGCATGCGATGGTTGGTTCCGACCAGCTCACCGCGGGTGTAGCCGGTGAGTTCGCAGAAGCGATCGTTGACCGAAAGGATCGTGCCGAGCGGATCGGTGATGTCGACGATCGCTGCCTCGTTCAGCGCTTCCTGATAGAAGGCTGCGAGGTCCGTCTCGACCGCCTGCGGCTGTGCCGCCGGCCAGCCGGCGAAATCCGCTCCCTGGTGCTCGGAGACAAGCTCCCGCCCCAGGAAATCTTCGCGAAAGTTGGGCTTCATCGCGAAACTCGTCGACTAGATCGAGCGCATGGCCGAAGCGGGCGCGCTTTGCGGCAGCTCAACGGGCACGCGGTGCTCGCCGAACTGGTGGAGCCACTGCTGGAAATGGCGAAGCGGCAGCGGATGCTCGAAGCGGATGCCGATGTTGTTGCCGCGGCGCCAGCGCAATTCGCCGCCCAGCGAGCCGAGCCCTTCGACCCCAAGCACCGCATGGGCGTTGCGCGGCAGCAGCAGGGCCCTTTGCGTGACGATCTGCGCGCCCGAGAGCGAGATGTTCTGCGTGATCGCCGACCAGTGACGGCCCTCGTACTGCAGCGTCGCCTCGACCGCACGATCGAAGCGCGGCGGCCGGATGCGGTCGACGATGTCGCCCGGGCTGCTCGTGCGCAGCGCCTCGGCGATGTCGATCGCCGAGCTCAGCTGGATACCGGTCATGCCGTTCTTCGACCAGCGGACGCGGCCTTCCATCGGCTTGCCCGACTGGATCTCGATGACCACGGGCTCGTCGACCGACAGCGTCAGCTGCGTCTCGATCATCAGACCTTCGGCGGAGATGTTGCGGATCAGGCCGAGGTCGTCCGCGCAGGCCGCACCGATCCGGGCCGCCTTGAACACGGTCATGACACGCTGGCCAGTACGATTGTCGGGTCTGTTCACGCGGTCACCGCTTGATTGGCAAGTTGGCTAACAGAGGCACACGGAAGAACCGAACTCGCAACGAGCCCATAGTCATCGATCGAATGTTGCGAACTCGAAGCCGTCATCCGCACTGCCCCCATTTGGTTTCATACAGGGAAATGACAGAATCCGATTTATCCCCCGATAAATCCCGGCCGCGTGCATTTGCGATAGCGCGTTAGGGAAAAGGATAGATTCCTTTACGTTCGTCAACAATTGGTGCGTTCAGACGCACTGAACGACGAATAGCGGCGTGAATTCTCACGCCGCTATCGCTCTATTCTTGTATGAGACCGGTCTAGCCGGCCACGCGATCAGGCCTTGTTGCAGCAGGCCAGCGTGGCCGCGGCCAGAGCATCGATCGGCACTTCGCGTTCGGCCGCACCGGCCGCGATCGCGGCATTCGGCGATTCCGCCACAACCGAGCTCTGCGGCGACTGGACGAAGGCGTTGCCACCCGCGTCGCGCAGCAGCTTGAGGCCCTTGGCACCGTCGGTTCCCATGCCCGAAAGCACGGCACCGACCGCGGGAATCGCGGCGCGGGCGATCGTGCCGAACAGCAGGTTGGCCGACGGGCGCACGCCCTCGACCGGATCACGCGCCAGCAGGCGCAGTTTCGGCGGCGAGCCGGGCTCGAGCACGACATGGTTGTTCGGATCGGCGGCAATGTGGACCACGCCCTCTTCAAGCGCGGCGCCATCGACCAGCGCACGGACCGAGCACTTCAGGTCCTTGTTCAGGCGATTGATGAAGGTCTCGGCCAGTTCGGGCTGGGTCTGCAGCACAACGACCGTGGCCGGGCAGTTCGCCGGATAGCCGGCGAGCATTTCGGTCAAGGCCTCGACACCGCCCATCGACGCGCTGAACGCGGCGATGCGTCCGTTCCAGTCGAACTTCTCGACGGCGGGGCCGGTCGGCTTGGGCTTCTTGTCCTTGACGTTGCTGTTGGCCGCCGCGAGCACGATCTTGCCGAGCTTGCCGACCTGCTTGTTGAACTGTTCGGGCGTCGCCTTCAGCGGCTTGGGAAAGCACTCAACCGCGCCGAGCTCGTAAGCCTTGAGCGAGATTTCGGTGCCCGCCTGGGTCAGCGACGAGAGCATCACCACCGGCAGCGGATTGGTCGACATGATTTCCTCGAGGAACTCGATGCCGCTCATGCCCGGCATTTCGACGTCGAGCGTGATCACGTTGGGGCGGAGCGAGGCGATCTTGTCGCGTGCATCGTCGGCGTTGATCGCGGTTCCCACAACCTGGACGTTCTTCGCCTGGTCCAGCACGTCGGAAAACAGCGCGCGCATGGCCGCAGAATCATCGACCACCAGAACGCGTGCGTCATTCATAGACATAGGACCGTTTTAACCTCCGCTGATTACCCGGACTCGCCAGGCTCATGCGGCTCATAAACGGGGAAGTTATAGTAAACGGCTGATATAAAATAGTAGAAATACCAGGTCCTCGCTAAGCCCCGAATTCACCCGGAGATGGTTAATCCAGCCTCGCCACGGTCACCCGCGAAATGCGGGCGAAGACCACGCGACATACCCGCGACTGCTGGAGGCGAGATGCTTAACTGGTTCGAGAAAGACTCGCCCATCAGGGCCAAATTCAAGGCGCTTCTGGGCGTTCAGACGGCGCTGGCGGGCGTCGGAGTCGCTACCACCGTTCTCGCCGGCGGCAGCCCGACCCTGATCGGCGCGGCCAGTGCCGCGCTCGTGGGTACGGCGATTACGCTGATGACGGCTTCGTCGCGAATCTGCACGCCTTACGTTAACACGGTCGTGCGCATGGAAGCGCTGGCCGCGGGCGATACCTCCAGCCCGATCCGCTACACCGACCACAAGGACTGCGTCGGGCGGATGACCAAGGCCATGGCGACCTTCCGCGACAATGCCCTGGCGCTCCAGAACGGCAACAAGGCCGAGGATAGCCGTATGGCCGAAGGCCTCAGCGGCGGCCTCAAGAAGCTCTCGCAGAACCAGCTCGACTTCCAGCTCACCGAGCCCTTCCCCAGCGCCTACGAGGAGCTGCGCAAGGACTTCAACGCGGCGGTCTCGTCGCTCGCGGGTACCATGCAGTCGGTCCGCGCCTCGGCCTCGAGCGTCCACAACGGCGCCACCGAGATCCGTTCGGCTTCCGACGACCTCGCCAACCGCAACGAGCGCCAGGCGGCGAACCTCGAGGAAGCGGCCTCGGCGATGAACCAGGTCACCGACAACATCAAGCTGACCGCCGAGCGCGCCACCGTCGTGCAGCGCACGATCTCGGCGACGCACCAGGAAGCCACCGAAGGCGGCAAGGTCGTCGCCCGCGCGACGACGGCGATGGGTGCGATCGAGAAGTCGGCCCAGGAAATCGGCCAGATCATCAGCGTGATCGATTCGATCGCGTTCCAGACCAACCTCCTCGCGCTCAACGCGGGCGTCGAAGCGGCGCGTGCCGGCGACGCAGGCAAGGGTTTCGCGGTGGTCGCCAACGAAGTCCGACTGCTCGCACAGCGTTCGGCCGACGCGGCCAAGGACATCAAGGAACTGATCACCGCCTCGACCCGCCAGGTCGAAGACGGCGTGACGCTGGTTGCCGAGACCGGCGCCCTGCTCGAGAAGATCCTCGGCGGCGTCGGCGACATCACCGGCCTGATGACCGAGATCGCCGACAACGCCAATGCGCAGTCGCTCAATCTCCAGCAGATCAACACCACCGTCAGCGAAATGGATCGCATGACCCAGCAGAACGCGGCGATGGTCGAGCAGTCGACCGCCGCCTCGCGCAGCCTGGCCGACGAGGCCAACGAGCTGACCGCGCTGGTCTCGCGCTTCTCGACTGGCGAGGGCGGTTACGGCGCACCGCGCGTCGCAGCCCTCCCCGTCACGCCGGCCCCGCGTCCCGCCGCGCCGTCGATGCCGGCAGTCCACGGCAATCTCGCGATCAAGTCGTCCCCCGTCGAGGACTTCGACGACTGGGCCGAATTCTAAGAGCGATCGGCGAAAGGGTTTTCCCGAATGTCTGCAATCTCCCTTCCCGCGCGGTGCGACCGCGCCACCGTCGAGACGCTGCTGCCCGAATTCGTGGCGGCCATGGGCGCTCCGCTCAGCGTCGACGGCACCCAGGTGACGCACGTCAGCCAGGCGCTGCTCCAGCTGCTCGCCAGCGCCCGCCGGACCACCGAGGGCGTTGCGATCGATCCGTCGCCGGCGCTGCGCGACGCGGCCAGCCTGACCGGCCTCACCAATGAGCTCTTCGAGGAGGCACGCGCGTGACCGCCGAGGAAATTCAACAGATCTTCTTCGTCGAGTGCGAAGAATCGCTCGCCGCCGCCGAAGCCGGCCTCGATGCCTGTAAGTCGGGCACGCAGGACGACGACACGATCAACGCGATCTTCCGCGCAGTCCACTCGATCAAGGGCGGCGCCGGCGCTTTCGGCTTCACCGCGCTCGCGGCCTATACGCACACCTTCGAGACGCTGCTTTCGGACGTGCGTGACGGCCTCGTCGACGTCGCACCGCTAACCGACCTGCTGCTGCGCGCGCTCGACACGCTGAGCGACCACGTCAATTCCGCGCGCGACGGCGGTGCGGCACCCGACGACGTCCAGCTGCTCCAGGAACTGACCGCGGCCCAGCACGCCAATGCCGGCGCTGCACCGGCAGCTGCAGCCGAGCCCGCCCCGGCCCCGGTTGCCGAAGTGGCCCCCGAACCCGCGCCGGCCGCCGAGCCCGAAACCGCGTCGTCCGAAGAGGAAGACGAGGATTTCGGCGACGCCTTCGACGAGCTCGACCTCGACGCCATGTTCGGCGACATGCCGAGCATGGACGGTGATGCGCCGGCCGAAACCGCAGTCGCGGCCGAGCCCGAAGCTCCGGAAGCGCCCCAGGAAGCCCCGGGGCTCCACGTTCACCTGCGTCCGCACCACGGCTCGATGCTCAACGGTGGCGAACCGCTGCTGCTGCTGCGCGAACTGGCCGGCCTCGGCGCCACCTGCATCGCTTGCGACGTCGAGAAGCTGCCGCCGCTCGACCAGCTCGATCCCGCCCAGGGCTATCTCGGCTGGAGCTACCAGCTGCCCGGCGACGTCAGCGAAGCCGCCGTACGTGACATTTTCGACTTCGTCGGTGACGACGTCGGCATCGCCTTCGGCGAGACCGCCGCTATCCCGCCGACGATGATCGCCGCCGCGGCACCGGCTCCGGCGCCCGTCGCCGCCCCGGCTCCGGCGCCCGCGCCGGCCCCGGTTGCCGCTGCCCCCGCTCCCGCCCCGGTCGTCGCCGCCCCGGCCCCCGCGCCGGCTCCGGTCGCGGCCGCCGCTCCGGCTCCCGTCGCGGCGCCGGTCGCAGCCGCACCAGCCCCGACTCCGGCTCCCGCTGCGGCAGCCCCGGCGGCGCCTGCGGCCGCCAATGCCAACGCCGCTGCCGCAGCAGCATCGGCCGGCGCCTCGATCCGCATCGACCTGGCCAAGCTCGACAAGCTGATCGATTCGGTCGGCGAGCTCGTCATTGCCCAGGCGATGATGGCGCAGCGCATCTCGAACGAAGGCATTCAGGCCAACGAGGAGATCACTCTCCTCGAATCGCTGACCCGCGACATCCAGGAAAGCGCGATGTCGATCCGCGCGCAGCCGATCGGCACCGTGTTCAGCCGCGTGCCGCGTATCCTGCGCGAACTGGCCTCGTCGACCGGCAAGCACGTCCGCCTCGACCTGATCGGTGAAAGCACCGAACTCGACAAGACCGTCATCGAACGTCTCGGCGAGCCGCTGACCCACCTCATCCGCAACGCGGTCGACCACGGCATCGAGGCTTCCGAGGCTCGCCTCGCCGCGGGCAAGCCCGCCGACGGCACGCTGACCCTCTCGGCCGAGCACCGTTCGGGCCGCATCCTCATCAAGATCGCCGACGACGGCGCCGGCATCAACCGTGCCCGCGTCTTCGCCAAGGCGGTCGAGAAGGGCCTGCTCTCGCCCGACGCGCAGCTGAGCCCCGAGGAAATCGACAACCTGATCTTCGCGCCCGGCTTCTCCACGGCGGCGAGCATTACCAGCGTTTCGGGCCGCGGCGTCGGCATGGACGTGGTGCGTCAGAACGTGAAGGATCTCGGCGGTCGTATCACGATCGAATCCGAAGAGGGCAAGGGCACGACCTTCACCCTCACCCTGCCGCTGACGCTCGCCATTTCGGACGGCATGATCGTCGCGGTAGGCCAGGAATCGATGGTCGTTCCGCTCGCCCACGTCGTCGAGTGCCTCCGTCCCAAGGACGGCGAGGTTCAGGGCCTGGGCCAGCGCGCCATGTTCAACATGCGCGGCAAGTTCATCCCGGTGATCTCGGTCCGCGAGACGATCGGCGGTAGCGGCGCATCGCGCGGCCCCGACGGCGGCGTGCTGATCGTGGTCGACACCGAAGCCGCCGGCCAGGCCGCGCTGCTGGTGGACGACATCTGCGACCAGCGCCAGTTCGTCATCAAGAGCCTCGACACCAACTTCCGTGCGGTCGACGGCGTTGCCGGCGCGACCATCCTCGGTGACGGCCAGGTGGCCCTGATCCTCGACGTCGACGGTCTCGTCGGCGGCGCGATGATCGAGCCCGAAAGGCAGGCAGCATGAGCCTCGCCGCAGCCACGGCAGAGCCGATGCCGGGGATCAGCCCCGACATCTACAGCACCGCCGACTTCAAGACCGTTTCGGAACTGGCCTATTCGAGCGCGGGCATCGTGCTCGAAGCCGGCAAGGCGATGCTGGTCTACTCGCGCTGGGCGCCGCTGGTCCGGGAATCGGGCTGTGGCACCTTCGCGGCCTATATCGATCACATCCGGAACAACCCGGCCGAACAGACCCGTGCGATTGGCGCGCTGACGACGAACCACACGTTCTTCTATCGCGAGCCGCACCACTTCGAGCACTTCGCGCAGACCACGCGCCCCAAGCTGCTCAATCAGGTGCAGTCCGGTCAGCCTGCCCGTCTGTGGTCGGCCGGCTGTTCGAGCGGCGAAGAGACCTGGTCGATCGTGATGACCCTGCTCGGCGAGGACAAGGCCACGGGCCGTCGCATCGCCGGTTCGGACATCCGCTTCCTGGCCAGCGACATCGCCCAGCACGCGCTCAAGAAGGCATCGGCCGCGACCTATCCGGTCGAGGACATCGAGGCCGTCCCGGCGCAGCTTCGCCAGCCCTGGACCAAGGTGGCGGGCGGCATGGCGACGCTCGACGACACGGCGCGCGGTCTCGTGCGCTTCCGCACGCTCAACCTTCACGGCCAATGGCCGATGAAGGGGCAGTTCGACGTGATCTTCTGCCGGAACGTGATGATCTATTTCGATACCCCGACCAAGGAACGGCTGATCTCCCGCTTCGCGGAAGCGCTGGTTCCTGGCGGTTTTCTCTACATCGGCCACAGCGAGCGCGTCACGGGTCCCGCCGCCGCGCAGCTCCAGCCAGTCGGTCCCACCATCTATCAGAGAAGCGCGGCATGACGATCCGGGTTCTTATTGTTGACGATTCCGCCACCATGCGCGCGATTCTCGCGGCGTGCCTTTCGGCCGAGCCCGACATCCAGGTCGTGGGCGCGGCGGGCAATGCCGCCGAGGGCCGCGAGCTGATGAAGGTCCACAACCCCGACGTCGTCACGCTCGACATCGAAATGCCGGGCATGAACGGGCTCGACTTCCTTGAGAAGATCATGACCCTGCGCCCGACGCCGGTGATCATCGTCTCGGGTTCGACCCAGCAGGGTGCGGAAACCACCGCCCGCGCGCTGACGCTCGGCGCGATCGACTGCTATGCCAAGGCCGATCTCGACGCCGCGCTGCGCACCGGTGCCCGCACCAAGCTGGGCGACATGATCCGCCAGGCGGCGCAGGTCCAGTTCAACCGCGGTGGGGCGAGCGCTCCCGCCCCGGTTGCCGCGCGCACCAACAACGCGATCCGTGCGCACCGCCCGGACCTCATCGCCATCGGTTCGTCGACCGGCGGTGTCGAAGCGCTGCAGACGGTGCTCGCCAACTTCCCGGCCGACTGTCCGCCGACCGTGATCGTTCAGCACGTCAACCCGCGCTTTGCCCCGGCGATCGCCAAGACGCTGGACATCAGCTCGCCGGCGACGGTGATGCTGGCCGAGCCCGACATGCCGCTCAAGCCGGGTCACTGCTATCTGGCCCCGGGCGACGATCGTCACCTCACCGTCGGCGGCACCGCCGGCAAGTATTACGCACGCCTGCGTCCGGGCAATCCGGTCTCGGGCCACCTGCCCTCGGTCGACATGCTGTTCGGCTCGGTCGCCCAGACCGTCGGCGCCCGCGCGGTCGGCGCGCTGCTGACCGGCATGGGCAGCGACGGCGCGCGCGGTCTGCTCGCCATGTCGCAGGCCGGCGCGGCGACGATCGCGCAGGACGAAGCCACCTGCACCGTCTTCGGCATGCCGCGCGCGGCGATCTCGCTCGGCGCCGCCGGCGTGATCGCGCCGATCGGCGAAATCGCGACCTACGCTCTCGGGAAGGCCGCATAAAAAATGAGTGCCATGAGCCCCATAGACAAGCCGAGAGGGCCGACAGACGCGATCCGCGTCACGGTCATGCAGGGTGAGGTGCGCGTCAGCACCGACCCCCGCGTCGAACTCAACACCGTCCTGGGCAGCTGCGTCGCGGCCTGCCTGGTCGATCCGATTGCCGGGGTTGGTGGCATGAACCACTTCCTCTTGGCCGAGCCTCCCTCCAGTCGCGGCACCGATGCGGTCGACGTCCATTACGGCGTTTACCTCATGGAAATGCTGATCAACGACATGTTGGCCTGGGGAGCCTTGAAGAGTCGCATGAAGGCCCACCTCTACGGTGGCGCCAACCTGCGTACCGGAATGAAGGCGATCGGCAGCGCGAATGCCGACTTCGCCCGCTCATTCCTCGAGAACGAGCGCATACCGCTGATGCGCTTCGATCTTGGCGGCAGCTTTGCCCGGCGTGTCGATTTCCGACCCGCTCTGGGCCAGGTCCGCTGCCGTAACGTGGACGCTCAGATGGCGCCGCCAGAGAGACCGGTCGCGCGGCCGCAGGTCTCCTCCGGTGACGTCGAACTGTTTTAAAGGATTATACGAGGCAAATCCCATGACCGATACAACGCGGGTACTTACGGTAGACGACAGCGCATCGATGCGTGCGCTGTTGAACCATGCGCTCAGCACCAACGGCTTCGACGTGGTGCAGGCTGAAGATGGCATCGAGGCCCTTGAATGGCTTGCGAGCAACGAGGCTGATGTCGTCATCACCGACATCAACATGCCGCGGCTCGACGGCTTCGGCCTGATCGAACGCCTGCGTGGTGGCAGCCGCCATCGCGACCGGCCGATCCTGGTGCTGACGACCGAAAGCTCGGACGAGAAGAAGGCTCGCGCCCGCCAGGCCGGCGCGACCGGCTGGATCGTCAAGCCGTTCGACACCGAGAAGCTCATCGCGGCGGTTCGCCGCGTCTCTCACTGATCCTAGAGGATTACAGACCCATGCACCGTGAACTCATCACCTTCGAGGTGGCGGACCAGCTCTTCGGGATCGACATCATGGCGATCCGCGAGATCCGCGCCTGGTCGCCCACCGCGCGCCTGCCGCGCGTCCCGGCCTATGTCGCCGGCGTGGTCAACCTGCGCGGCACCGTTCTGCCCGTGGTCGACCTGGCTGCGCGTCTCGGCTGGGAAGCGACCGAAGCGACCCCGCGCCACGCGATCATCGTCACCCAATACGCCGGCCAGGCCCGCGGCCTGATCGTCGACTCGGTCAGCGACATCGTCACGATCGCCGCCGATACGCTGCAGCCGCCGCCGCCGATGTCGCAGGACGGCGTCGTGCCCTTCCTCGAAGGCCTGTCGGCGATCGAGGATCGCATGGTCATGGTGCTCAACCTGCAGGCGCTCAACGCCGACGCCGAAGAGCTGGCGCACGCCGCATGATGATGGAAGAGGTCCCCACCCCCTCGGGCGGGCCCCTTCTGAGCGGGCCCCACATCCGGGCGATCGCTGACGTGCTGCTCGATCTCAGCCTCGACATCGAGACGCTGGGGACGATCCTTTGCGGCAACGCCGATGTGGTCCAGCGCCACACGGAAGAGCTGCAGACGATCGACCTGATCGCGCAGAAGCAGCGCTCGCTTGCCGCAATCCTCCAGGCGGACTGCCCGGACAGCGCGATGTCGTCGATCGGCGTCGACGTGCTCCGCACCCGCCTCTACGAACTCCTCGCGGTCGAAGAGACCGAGGACGAGGAGCAGCCTTGGCAGCAGATCGGCAGTGAGGCCGACGAAGCCGAGGACAAAGCGCAAGCCAAACCGAACTGACGCGAGGAGCCCGGTACGTATTTGCCTCCGTACCGGGCGCCCGCGACCAGACATATCGCGCACGATGAGCGCAGCTCCGTTACCGGGCGGCATGGGAGCCCCGGTCACGGGGCTGCGCTCTCGGCATTTCTGGGGATGCTTCGGACGACGTCCCCTGCCCCGACATCAGCGCATAGAAAAACGGCGGCTCCTTGCGGAACCGCCGTTTTCGTTTGTTCGGATGGTGGCGTCAGGCGGCGTCGAGAACGACCGGCTCGAACGCGGGCAGCGAGGCCTCGATCGCCAGGCGGATGGCCTCGGCGCTGTGGCGGGCACCGATCTTGCTGAGCAGGTTGGCGCGGTGCAGTTCGACCGTGCGCGGGCTGATCGACAGGTGCTTGCCGATCAGGCGGTTGCTGAGCCCCTCGACCATGCCGGCCAGGATCTCGCGCTCGCGCTTCGAAAGCTTCTCGATGCGGCTCAGCGCCATGGTCTTGCGCGAGCCAGCGGCGATCGCAGCGCCGGAGCGGGTGCCGGCGTTGCGGATCGCGTCGAGCAGGGCATCGCCGCAGCCGGGCCAGTTGGCATAGCCGATGGCGCCGCCGAGAACCGCCTCGACGATCCGCGACGGATCGGGGTTCTCCGAATAGGCAACGACGGGCAGCCAGGTGTGGCGGCTGCAGATCTCATGCATCAGCGATGCAACCGCGTTGCCCTCGTCATGGATCAGGATGACGCCCGACTTCGGCCAGCAGCCGATGAACTCGTCGATCGTCTCGAACGGCTCCGCAAAGGTGCCGTGATTATTCAGGAAGAAGGAAAGCGAAGCGCGACGCTTCACGTCTTGATCGATAGTGAAAACAAGATCGTACATCGTTTGGTTCACATCTTCTCGAACTAGCGTGATCGGGGACGGCGTCAGCCCTGCGAGGGGCGTGGCAATCCAGCGAAACTTCCAGTCATGGACCGCAGTCCGACACGTCGCACCTCATGTGAACCGATAAAAAGCACCACAAGACAAAACGTTATCAACATTCGAGCGCACCTCGCATGCTGGAAGCCGTCCGAGCTTCGGCCCGGGCTTGCTGGTCCCCTACATTAACCATGCCCCGCCTGCTTCGCATTCCGCGACACATGGTTGTCGTTTGATGACAAAACCCTCGGGAAAATACTAGCCCGAAACCAAGCGGATGCTACGACCTTGGTCTAAGGCACGAAAAATCGCTCGCGCGGGTCACGCGCGAGCGATGAATCTACCGCCGGAAAGGCCGGTTCAAGGGGCTTTAGTGCCCGTCACCGGGAAGGTGCCGAAAGGCCCGTTGGAGCTCTCCCCGATCAGCTTTCCGTTCTTCAAGGTGAGGTCGTAGCCGACCGTGATCGGCATCGGCATGCTGGCCTTGCCCGAGAAGGTCGCGCGGCCATTCTCGACCTTGCCGCTGACCTCGACGGTGCCCTGCTCGGCCGAGACCTTGCCGCGCAGCGCATCGCCATTGGCGGTGAGCTCGATCACCGCGGGGGTCTCACCCACGGGCGACTGGACCACGATGTTCCACTTGCCCGCATAGTCGGCCGCCTTGGCGTTCGAGCCGCCCGCCGCCGCGCGCTTGGCGATCATCGCCTCGCGCTCGGCCTTGAACGTGCTGGCGCGCGTCCGCAGGAAGAAGCGCAGCGTTTCGAGCTCCTGATCGGAGAAGCCGGGGAACTGCGGCATGCCGTTGAGTTTGAGTCCGCCGTCCTTGACGATCGTGCGGAAGGCGGCCGCGTCCAGGATCACCGGCGAGAGGCGCAGGTCGGGTGCCGCACCCGAAGCGACCGCGTTCCACCCGTGGCAGACCAGGCAAGCGCGCGTGCCGAACAGGATCGCACCCGCCTGCGCCCGCGCCGTATCGGGCTTGAAGTCCGGATCCGCAGGCGGCGTCGGCTCCGGCCAGTCCAGCTTGGGCAGCGCATCGGTGCCTCCCAGCGCGAACGTGAGCACGCGGCGCGGCAGGCGATAGTCGGTGTTCAGCTCCTGGTTGCCGAGGCTCTGCATACCGGCGCCCTGCCCGCCCGCACCGGTGATGACGGTGACGTACTGCTTGCCGTTCATGCGATAGGTGATCGGCGCACCGACGATCGGCGCCTGGACGTCGTACGACCAGACCTCGGCGCCCGTCTTAGCGTCATAGGCAACGAACTTGCCGTCCATGCGGCCCTGGAACACCAGCCCGCCGGCGCTGGTCATCACGCCCGCCGGCCACGAGCCCGGCAGTTCCTTCTGCCAGGCGAGCTTCTGCGTCACCGGGTTCCAGGCGCGCAGCCAGGCATGGGCGCCTTCCTTGAGCCCCGCTTCGGGCAACAGCGTCACGCCCATGCCCGCCGAGAGTCCCTTCTCGCCAGGCGCCATATCGCCGATCACAGCGCCCTGCTCGATCACCGGGATGTAGACCAGGCCGGTCTGCGGGCTGTAGGCCTGCGGCTGCCACGAGTGGGCGCCCGTCGGCCCCGGCCACATCTCGAACAGGCCCGGCTTGCCCTGATAGCGAATGCCGGGGTTCTCGACCGGGCGGCCGGTCTTCTGGTCGATGTGATCGGCCCAGGTGACCTTGGCGATCTTCTCGGCCGAGATGAACTGGCCGGTCTTGCGATCGAGCACGTAGAAGAAGCCGTTCTTCGGCGCCTGCATCAGCACCTTGCGCGGCTTGCCGTCGATCTCGAGCTCGGCCAGGGTCATGTCGGTCGTGGCGGTGCAGTCCCACTGCTCGGCCGGGCAGACCTGATAGTGCCAGACATATTCGCCCGTGGTTGCATTGACCGCGACGACCGAGGACAGGAACAGGTTGTCGCCGCCACCGGGGCTGCGCAGGTTCTGATTATACGGATAGCCGTTGCCGACGCCGAGGAAGATCAGGTTCAGCTCGGGGTCGTAGCTGAACGCGTTCCACATCGTACCGCCACCGCCGCGACGCGTGCCGTCGGGGTTCTTCCAGCCACTGGGCCAGGTCGGGCGCATGACCTCCTGTGCCTTGCGGTTTGCCGCATCCATGTGATCGGTCGGCACGGTATAGAAACGCCAGGCGAGCTTGCCGGTCTTCGCGTCATAGGCCGAGACGTAGCCGTCGATCGCGCTGATGTCGGCGCCGCCGTGACCGATGATGACCTTGCCACCGAACACACGCGGCGCGCCGTTCATCGTGCGCAGGTCGTCCGTCGGGAAGTCCTGCACCTTCCAGGCTTCCTTGCCGGTCTTGGCATCGAGTGCGACGACATAGCCATCGCTCGTGCCGAGGAACACGCGGCCTTCCGAATAGGCGATGCCCTTGTTGCCCCAGGACATGTCGAGCGGAGACGTCGCGCGAGCGCGGGTGCCGGCGTCGTACTGCCACAGCTCCTTGCCGCTGACCGCGTCGAGCGCGCGGATCAGCGAGTGGCCGGTGGTGATGAAGACCTTGCCTTCGGCCATCAGCGGCGTCGTCGGGGTATAGCCGGGCTCGAGATCGAAGTGCCAGGCGAGCTTGAGATCGGCGACGTTGTCGGCATCGATCTCGTCGAGCGGCGAATAGTGGGTCTCGTGGCCGGTGCGGCCCCAGCTCGGCCATTCGTCGCCGTTGGCAACCATGGCTTCCTCGATCGGCTGGGCCGCGCGGTGGCAACCGCCGACGGCCAGGGCCGCGCAGGCGAGCGCCAGGACATTGCGCACGAAAGCTGAAGGCACTTCGAAATCCCCCTGTCTGTCCGCGCCGTCCGACACGACGCGCGGGTACCACCCATCGGTGTTATCGCGCGCTGATGCGATACACAGTGGCTCACGTCAATTGCCGCGCGCGAAAGGACCCGGAAAACCCTCGAGCGATTACCGTCGCGGCGCAGCGGCTTTGCTGCTAGGCGATCGTCATGCTCGATCGACGCACCGCCCTGGCCGCCCTGGGCGCCGCAGCCGTAAGCTCCTCCACCGGCATTCCGGCCGCGCCGCCCGCGCCCCTGATGCGCAAGCCGTCGCGGCTGAGCCCAGGCGACACCGTCGGGCTCATCGAGCCGGCCGGCTTCACCGTGGACCGCTTCGATCTAGACGTGATCCTCGACACCGTGCGTGCCATGGGGCTCGTTCCCAAGCCTGCGCCGCACGTGATGAAACGCTATGGCTATCTCGCCGGCACCGACAAGGAGCGTGCCGCCGACGTCAACGCCATGTTCGCCGATCAGGGCGTGCGCGCGATCTTCGCCGTGCGCGGCGGCTGGGGCTCTGCGCGCACCCTGCCCTATCTCGATTTCGCGACGATCCAGGCCAATCCCAAGCTCCTCGTCGGCTTCAGCGACGTGACCGCGCTGCACCTGGCGCTCGCGGCGAAGACCGGCTGCCCGTCGATCCACGGCCCGACCTTGTCGAGCAGTTGGGGCGCATCGTCGTGGGACTCGTTCAAGCGCCTGGCCTTCGATGGCGAGATGCCGACCTGGCGCATGCCCGCCGGCGGCGAGGATCGCCTGGTCCAGCGGCGCAGCCGCGTCCGCACCTTCTGCGGCGGCAAGGCCTCGGGCCGTCTGATCGGCGGCAACCTCGCCGTGCTCGCGGCCATGGTCGGCACCCCCTACATGCCCGACATGACCGGCGCGATCCTGTTTCTCGAGGAGGTCGACGAGGCCGAGTACCGGATCGACCGGATGATGACCCAGCTCGCGCTCAGCGGCATTCTCGGCAAGGTCGCGGGCGTCGTCTTCGGCCAGTGCACCAATTGCGGCACCGACGATTCCCCGGGGATCGGCTTCAGCCTGTCGGAGATCCTCGACAATCACCTCAAGCCGCTCGGCGTGCCCGCCTTCCAGGGCGCGCCGTTCGGCCATGTCGCCAATCAGGTGAGCCTGCCGGTGGGCATCCGCGCCGAGATCGACGCCGATGCTGGGACGATCCGCATGCTCGAGCCGGTGGTGACCTAGGCGGCTTCGCCCAAGGACAGCGAATCGTCGGTCGTCTCGACCCGGCGCATCTCGCGGCGCTCGGCGTGATCGAAGCGGCGGCCGCGGTGCACGGTGCAACGGTTGTCGGCCATGACCAGATCGCCCGGCGTCCAGTGGTGGCTGTAGACATGCTCGCGCTGGCCGATGTGCTCGATCAGCTCGTGTACCAAGGCGCGGCCTTCGGGCAGCGGCAGTCCCTCGATCGCATAGGTCTTGCTGTCGCACCACAGGACCTTGCGGCCCGAGCCCGGATGCGTGCGGACCAGCGGCCAGCGCGCCTTGGGGAAAGCACCGCGCTCGGCCTCGGTGTCGGGGATCTTCAGCATGTCGCGCGTGTTGTGCGACCAGAACTGGCCGACCTTGTCGGCGATCCAGTCGCGCGTGACGGGATCGAGATCGTCGTAGGCGGCGCGCAGATCGGCATATTGCGTCTCGCCGCCGCGCGCGACCGCGGTCACCGCGTTCAGGATCGAATAGCGGATCGGCTGATGCTTGTACGAACCGTCGCTGTGCCAGAAGCGATTGCCGACGGTGGTGATGGTCTGCCAGTGCTCGGGCCCCGCGACCTGGCCCTCGGCATCGACGTTCGAGATGTCGGTGATCGTGTCCATGCCGAGGCGGTTCTGGACGTGGTTGAGCAGCTTTTTCTGCAAGGTGGTATCGACCTCGCCGAAGGCATGACCGAAGGCGACCAGCTCCTCCTTTTCGAGCAACTGCCCCGGAAAGACGAGGACGCCATAGGCATCGCAGGCACGCACGATCGCGTCGCGGTCTTCGGCGGACAGCGGCTGGCGCAGGTCGACGCCGGTGACGCGCGCGACGAAATCCCCCTGCACCGGCGTGATCGTGATCGGCATCGCAAGTCCTCCTGTTCAGGCTCCCTCTAGGCGGATCGCGTCGCCGGCGGCGGGCGATCGCTTTGCTTTCTCGCGAAAGTAGCAAATAAAACCCCGGTGCCGCTCTGGCCATGCCGCCGGGCAGCCGCGATGACCCAGGAGAGGATCGATCGGGAGACGACGGTGGCCGAGACGGGTTTGACAGCGGGATTGGCGCGGCTTGCCGCGCAGCCCCCCGCCGTGCCGCCCGGCCATCCGGCACTCGCCGCCGCGACACGCGCCTTTATCGACACGGTCGGCGTCACACTCGCCGGCTGGCGCGAGCCGTCCGTGGCCCTGTTGGTTGACAGCTTGGCAACAGGCCGCGATGCGACCGCATTGCTCGGCGGCCGCCAGTTTTCGGCGCGAGACGCGGCGCTACTCAACGGCATGGTCGGCCATGTGCTCGACTATGACGACGTCGCGGTCCACGGCCATCCCAGTGTCGTGCTCGTCCCCGCGATCCTCGCCGAAGCGCAAAAGCTCGGTCGCTCGGGCGGTGACGCGCTGCGCGCCTATGTCGTGGGCTACGAGGCCTGGGCAGAGCTCGGCTGGCGCGAGAGCGGTTCCTATCATCTCGGCGCCTGGCATCCCACGGCAATGCTCGGCACGGTCGCCGCGACCGTTGCCGTGGCCGCGCTCAACCGGCTCGACGCAGAGACCGCGACCAATGCGATCGCCATGGCCGCGAGCTTTGCGGGCGGGCTCATCGCCAACTTCGGCTCACCGACCAAGCCACTCCAGGCCGGCCGCGCCGCCGCCAGCGCGATCGAGGCCGCGCAACTCGCCCGCACCGGGCTGACGGGTTCGCCGACGGCGCTCGAAAGTCCGCACGGCTTCCTGCGCGCGATCTCGCCGGACGGCGCGGTCGATACCGATGGCCCGCTGCGCCTCGCCGCCAGGGCCGACGACCTGCGGCTGCTGCACGAAGGTCTTTCGGTCAAGCGCTACCCGGTCTGCTATGCCTCGCATCGGGCGATCGATGGAGTAATCGATCTCGCCAGCCAGGCGCAGTTGCGGCCGGCCGATGTCGTCCGCGTCACGGCCAGCCTCGGCCGCGCGCCGGCGGCAACCTTGCGCTTCGACCGGCCCGCGACCGGCATCGAGGCGCGCTTCAGCCTGCATCACAACGTCGCCGCGGCGCTGACCGATCGGGCCGTCGGCTTCGCCCAACTCTCGGACGACTACGTCCGCCGGCCCGAGATCGCCGCGCTCTACACACTGACCGAAACCGAGCTGGTCGACGACGAATGCCCCGAGCAGCCCGGCCTCGCGCGGTTCGACCGGGTGGTGATCGAAACGCGCGACGGCGGCCGGCTCGACTCCGGTCCGATCCGCTACCCGCGCGGCCACGCACGTCTGCCGCTGTCGGACGCCGATCTCGACGCGAAGTTCCTCGACTGCGCGCGCCACGGCGGGCTGGCCGAAGCCGCCGGTCTGCTCGAGCGGCTGCGCGGTCTCGAAACGCTGGCCGACCTCTCGGAGCTTTGCGCATGAGCCCCGGCGCCCGCTTCCGCGCGCTGATGGCGCAACAGGCCTGCCTGGTCACCCCAGGCTGCTACGACGCGCTCTCGGCGCGCGTGGCCGAGCATGCCGGCTTCGAGGCGCTGGCGATCAGCGGCTTCGGGGTCGAGGCGGCGCTGCTCGGCCGGCCCGACATCGGCCTGCTGACCTTGAGCGAACTGGTCGAGCAGGCCCGTCGCATCACCGGCGCGGTCGACCTGCCGATCACCTGCGACGGCGAGACCGGCTTCGGCGGCGTCCACAACGTCGCGCGGCTGGTGCGCGAGATGGAGCAGGCCGGGATCGCCGGAATCCAGATCGAGGACCAGCAGGGACCCAAGCGCTGCCCCGCGCTCGACGGTCGCTCGGTCGTGAGCCTCGACGAACAGCTCGCGCGCCTGGGCGCCGCCCTCGCCGCGCGGCGCGATCCCGATTTCGTGGTCATCGCCCGCTCCGATGCCGACGTGCTCGGCTTCGACGCGCTGGTCGAACGCTGCAACCGCTACCTCGCCGCCGGCGCCGACCTGGCCATGCCGATCTGCTTCGTAGTCGACGGCCGCCCGATCACCGCGCTTTCGCCCGACGACCAGATGGAAGTCTATGCCCGTCTCGCCAAGGCGATCGACGGGCCGGTCAAGGGCGTACTGATCCCCGATGGCTACACCGCTGCCGACATGGCGCAGATCGGCTATCGCGTGCTCGGCCTCACCGGTGGGCCGATCGAGGCGGCGGTCAACGCACTCCATCGCGCCTTCACCGAACTGCGCCGCAGCGGCAGCGAAGCCGCCTATCGCGCCGCGGTCCCGCCCGAAATCACCGCCCCCGGCGGGATCATGAAACTGCTCGGGCTCGACCAGTTCACCGAATTCGAGACGCGCTTTCGCTCTGCGGACGACGCGACATGAGCGGATCAGGCCGCCTCACTCATCTGCCAGGCCTCGAGCTGTTCGGCCGCCGCCGCGCTCACCGCGCCCATCAGCAGCAGGCGATTCCCCGCGACCATCTGCTCGCGCAGTTCCTGCGCCGCACCGCCCGCGGCCCATTCGTACATCATGAAGGTGTTGAGCCGCGTGATCTGCGCGCCCAGCGCCTCGATGTCGGCGCCGGGCCGCACACTGCCCTCGCGCACCAAGCGGCGCAGGTGAACGAGCTTGATCGCCGAACCGTGCCGCTGGAGCACGGCGAGCGGCTGCGCGCTGCCCACGGCCGAAGTGACCATGGCGCGCAGGAACTGCGGCGTCGCCGCGGCACAGTGAAAATACATCTCGGCCAGGTCGAGAAACAAGGTCGCCCCTTGCGAGAAGCCGCCGAGCGCCGACCAGACCGCACTGGTATGCTCGTTGATCGCGGTGACCATCAGCTCCTCACGCCGGCCGAAGGCGTTGCGCAGGGTCTGGACGGTGACACCGCTCTCGTCGGCGACGCGGCGCAGGGTGAAACTTTCGGGGCCTTGCGCGAGCACGCGGCGCGTCGTCGCGAGGATCGCAGCGCGGCGCGCGCGCTGGCGTTCGAACGAGCCACGCGCGTCCACCGGCCCGGCCGCCAGGGGGGCATAGGGATCGGGCACGATCCGCGGATCGAACTGGACTTGCACCCGGGGCTTCTCCCGCATCGGGCGGACTTGATCGCCGCTCCTGCCTTACGAAAGATCGCCCGCCGGCCCGGCGCGAGTCAATGCCTGGACATGCCATGCCCGGCTTGACCCTCGACGGCACGCGCCTCGACTATACGCTGTCAGGGCAGGGCAAACCGGCCTTGGTGCTGATCCACGGCGGCTGTTGTGCGCGTAGCGACTGGGCCGCCCAAGCCGCGGATCTGGCCCGCGAATTCGCGGTGCTGACCTTCGATCTGCGCGGTCATGGCCACTCGGGCGGCGCCGAGGGCGAACTGTCGGTCGCGCGCTGGGCGGCGGACGTCAACACGCTGATCGAGGCGCTCGATCTCTCACCCGTGGTGATCGTCGGCCACAGCCTGGGCTCGCGGATCGCTGCCGAGGCGGTCTGGCAGAAGCCCGACAACGCCGCCGCGCTGGTCCTGCTCGACGGCAGTCGGACCGTGGGCGGCCGCGCCGCCTCCACGCCGTCGGCCGGCGCCCCGCCCCCGCGGCATGAGGACCAGAGCCTCGCCGCGATCCTCGATCGGACGATCGGCCCCTACGCCGACGATGCTGTCCGCACGCAGGTGATCGCGACGATGTCCGCCCCGCCCGAACCCGTGATGTGGGCCGCCGTCCGCGCACTCGAGGACTGGGACCGCGACCGCGCCGACATCGTGCTCGCCGGCCTGCCGGTCGACCTGCCCGTGCTGGCGATCCAGAGCACCTACCACGACAAGTTCACGCCGCGCCGAACCTTCACGCAGGCTGACGAGACCAGCCCCTATCTCGACGGCCTGCGCGCGGCGCTGCCGCAGCTACGGGTCGCGGTCCTGCCCGAGACCGGTCACTTCAGCATGATGGAACGGCCCGAGGCGGTCACCGCACTGATCCGCGATTTCGCGCGCGCCGCCAGCGAAGAGGAGAGCGCCCGATGGCCAAAGTCCGCATAACCACGCCCGAGCAGAAGCCCTGGCAGATCTCGCCGGTCCGCGCCGAGCGGGCCGAAGCCCGCGCGCTGCTGCCCGACGGCGGGCCGGCGAGCGCCTACAAGATCCGCGAGCCCGGCAGCGAGGCCACACCGCAGCTCGTCGAACTGCGCATGCATCCGCACGAGGAGGTCGCGCTCCACAGCCACGACGAGGACGAGATCATCTACGTGCTGTCGGGCGAGATGAAGGTCGGCGCGCGGACGATCGGCCCTGGCGCGAGCCTCTATATCGCCGGCGGCGTGTTCTACGGCTTCATCGCCGGGCCCGAAGGCGTCCATTTCCTCAATTTCCGCGCGCGCGACGACCGCTCGTTCCACCTGCCGGGCAAGCGCCAGATCATCGATACCGGAGCAACGTCATGACCTCGGCCCTCACCGAAGATGCCCGCCTGAGCGACACGGCGGCGGGCTTCCGCGCCAGCGAACAGATCTTCCGCACGATGCGCGCCCCGCTCTACGAGGCTTTTTGCCGCAAGGTCGTGAACGATCCCGAAATGCTCGCGCTCGCCGGCGACGGCATGGGCGCGGCGGCGGCAACGCACCTGTTCTCCGCCGTGCACTATCTGCTGCTGCGCGATCCCTCGGACCCGCTGGCGCGCTATTTCGCGACGATCGACGACGACCCACTGCCCGCTGGCGAGGCCTATCTCGAACTCGTCCGCTTCTGCCGCGCGCACCGCGACGAAATCCGCGACCTGCTCGAAACGCGTACGGTCCAGACCACCTATGCCGAGCGCTGCCGCGCGCTGCTCGCCCCAATGTGCGTGGTCGCGCGCGAGGCCGGCGAGCCGCTCAACCTGATCGAGATCGGCTGCAGCGGCGGCGTGCTGCTCGCCTTCGACAAGTTCGCCTATCGGCTCAACGACCAGGGCGTGATCGGCGCGCCCGATGCGCCGCTGCTGCTCGAAGGCGAGTTGCGCGGCGGCCCCGAGCTGTTCATCCCGCGCATCGGCACCCGCATCGGCATCGATCTTCATACGATCGACGCGCGCTCCGAAGACGAACGCCGCTGGCTGCTGGCTTTGTGCTTCCCCGAACTGCGCGACGAGCAAAGACGCCTGGCCAAGGCCCTGGACGTCGTCGCGCAGACGGATATCCGTATGATGGAAGGCGATGCCCTGGTCCACCTGCCTGCGGCTCTGGCCGATACACCCGACCCGGTCTGCGTGTTCCATTCGGCCTGTCTGTTCTATTGGCCGGCCGAAGCCCGCGCCCGGCTCGACGCGATGCTGCGCGAGGCCAGCCGCACGCGGCCGATCTGGCGGATCGCGATCGAGCCCGCCTATGTCTTCGAGGATTGGGAGAACCAGCCCGGCGGGGCCGCATCGCCATCGCACGATCTCAAGACCGGCGGGATCAACCTGATCCACTATCGTGACGGTCAGGCCACGCGCGAAGTGCTCGGCTGGCCGAATTCAGACTATGGGGTGATCGACTGGCGGAGCTGACCGCCTGGATTGATCGGACTAGATGATCGGTCGGGGCCGCGCCCTCGATCGGGAGAACCCGGGCAGGTTGCCCCGCCCGGGTTCCTGCGCAGCTCAGTGAGCCGCGTCCTTGGCCTTCTCGCCAGCGGCTTCGGCCTTCTCGCCGGCCGCTTCGGCCTTGTCGCCTGCGGCAGCCGCGTGATCGCCAGCGGCTTCCTTGGCCGCACCCTCGGGTGCCATTGCCGCGTCGCTCGCCGCCGCACTTGCTTCGCCGGCGGCAGCGCTGGCTTCGCCAGCCGCCGCAGCGGCTTCGCTGCTGGCCTCGGTAGCTTCGGCGGCAGCTTCTTCCTTCTTGCCGCAACCAGCCAGCGAGAACGCCGCGAGAGCAGCAAGACACATGATCGAACGCTTCATAAGGTCCCCTCCTGTATATTGGGAGCGGCAGGCTAAACCCATTTTTTGCAAAGTCCTAAGCGTAAATCATCGGACCATCGCGCCGGATGCCCGGCTGACGGCATCGCGCGCGGTTTTTCACCAACAAAGCGCGGAAAACCGCGCCCGAACGCAAAAGCGCCGGGCCAAGCTCTTGTTTTAGGGCGTGAATGTCAGAAGTCGGCAGAAGCCTTCCGGCCTGCCAACAAAGGCCGCTGGTGGTAGGCCGCATGTTCGCTGACCGCCTCGCGCACCGCCTCGTTGTGCTTGCGCGCCAAGGCTCCGGCTCGCTTGACGTTGCCGTCGACGACAGCCCCGACCATCTTCTGATAATCGCGGATGCGGATGCTCTGCAATTTGCGCGACTGATACTTCGCGTTGATGATGTGCGTTCCGACCGCTGGGAATATACGGCTCAACTCGCGATTGTCGGCGATCTTGAGCACGACCCGATAAAGCCCTCGCCGCGCGCGACTGAAGATGAACTCCTTGCCGTCGGCATAGGCCGCCTTCAAGTCGTCGAGCGCCGCCTGCAATTCGGCCTGATGCGTGGCGGCGTCATAGTGCGCGGCCGCAAGACCGAACAGGAGCTCGGTCATTGCCCCCGAGACGTCGAAGATTTCGTTCGCCTCCGCGGTATCGATCTGGCGGATCGAGGCGGAGCGGTTGCGATGGAGATTGACGACACCGCGCGCGGCCAGCCGTTGCATCGCCTCGCGCACGGCATTGCGGCCCACGCCGAACTGGTCGGACAGTTCGGATTCGATCAGGCGCTGCCCCGGAATGACCGATCCGGCCTCGAGCGCTTCGAGGATACCGCGATAGACGGAGTGGCTCGCGCCCTCTCCCGACAACTCCTCCATATCGTCCTGCGAACTCCAATCGGCTTCGATATCGCCCTACGTGCCCAATATTGCCCTACGTGATTGTCGGCCAGATGGCCAGTCAAGCATGGCTCGCGGTAAAGGGCCTTGCCCAGGCACGCGAGCATACTGACAATTCGCGCAGGTTATCTAGCCCCACGAAATTGTTCCATGATAGCGCATCGGATCGTAAGGCCGACCGGAGAGGATTCGGAATGATTCGCACGACGTTCAAAATCAGGAAAAGGCGATGACCGCGCCGCGCCTCGAAAGGCGCGTGGCGCTGGTGACCGGCGCAGCGCAGGGGATCGGCGCGGCCATTGCCGAGGGCCTGGCGCGCGAGGGCGCGACGGTGCTCGCAACCGATCGTGATGCCGCCGGCGCACAAGCCGTGGCGGATCGTATCGTGGCCGCGTGGGGCGAAGGCCGCGCGGCCGCACAAGCGCTCGACGTCACCCGCGAGGACGACTGGAAAGCCGCCATCTCCGTCTGCGGCGAGCGCTTCGGCGGGCTCAACGTGCTGGTCAACAACGCCGGTATCGTCGCGGTCGGTTCGGTCGAGGATCTCGATCTCGAGACCTGGCGGCGCTCGATGGCGATCAACGCCGACGGGCCGTTCCTCGGCTGCAAATACGCGCTGCCGCTGATGCGCGAGAGCGGACCGGGATCGATCGTCAACATGTCGTCGATCTCGGCGATGATCGCTTCGCACAACATGGCCGCCTACAACGCTTCGAAGGCCGCGCTGTGGATGCTGACCAAGTCGGTGGCGCTGCACTGCGCGCGCAAGGGCTGGCCGATCCGCTGCAATTCGATCCACCCGACCTTCGTGCACACCGCGCTGCTCGACGGTTTCGTCGGCGACCGCGACCGTGACGAGATCCTCGGCAAGCTGGCCCGCCAGGTGCCGATCGGCCGCATCGGCGAGGTCGAGGACGTGGTGAAAGCCGTGATCTATCTCGCTTCCGACGACAGTTCGATGATGACCGCCTCCGAGCTCAAGCTCGACGGCGGCCTTTCCGCAATGTGAGCACCATGACCCAGACCCTTCCCACGACGATGACCGCCCTGCTCTGCGAGGAGCATGGCCCGCCCGAAGCGCTCAAGCTGCGCAACGACGCCCCGGTGCCGCAGCCCGGCCCCGGCGAAGTCCTGATCAGGATCCACGCTGCCGGGCTCAACTTCCCGGACTCGCTGATCATCTTCGACAAGTACCAGTTCAAGCCCGCCTTGCCCTTCGCCCCCGGCGGCGAGCTTTCGGGCACGATCGCGGCGCTGGGCGAAGGCGTCAGCGGCTTCGCGGTGGGCGACACGGTTTCGGCGCTGACCAATTGGGGCGCCTTCGCCGAATATGTCGTGGCCAAGGCCGCCTCGACCACGCCGATCCCCGCGGGCGTCGATCTCGACGTTGCCGCCGCGATCACCCTGGCGCACGGCACCTCGCACCACGCGCTCAAGCAGCGCGCGAACCTGCAGCCCGGCGAAACCCTGCTCGTGCTCGGCGCCAGCGGCGGCGTCGGGCTCGCCGCTGTCGAGATCGGCAAGGCCATGGGCGCGCGCGTCATCGCCGCCGCCTCGACCGAGGAAAAGCTCGCGATCGCCAAGGCGCACGGCGCCGACGAGACGATCAACTACACCACCAGCGACCTCAAGACCGCGGTCAAGGAACTCGCACCCAAGGGCGTCGACGTGATCTACGATCCGGTCGGCGACAAGCTGGCCGATCCGGCCTTCCGCACGATCGGCTGGGGCGGCCGCTACCTCGTCATCGGCTTTGCCGGTGGTGAGATCCCGAAGCTCCCGCTCAACCTGCCGCTGATCAAGGGCGCCTCGATCGTCGGCGTGTTCTGGGGCGATTTCGTCGCGCGTACGCCCGACCTGCACCAGCAGAACATGGCCGAACTCTATGCCATGCTCACCGAAGGCCGGATCAAGCCGCTGATCTCGGCGCGCTATCCGCTGGCCCAGGGCGGCGCGGCGATCCGCGCGATGATGGATCGCCAGGTCACTGGCAAGGTCATCGTCAAGACGGGCGACGCAGCATGAGCGCGGCCGATCGCTTCTCGGTCGCGGGCAAGCGCGCGCTGGTCACCGGCGCCTCTTCCGGCCTCGGCCTGCATTTCGCCAAGGTCCTCGCCGAGGCCGGCGCCCATGTCACCCTGGCAGCGCGGCGCGTGGAAAAACTGGCCCAAGTCGCGGCCGAGATCGGCGGATCCTGCGACACCCTTGCGCTCGACGTCACCGACGCGGCCTCGATCGAAGCCGCCGCGCCGGCCTTCGCCGAGACCGACATTCTGGTGAACAATGCCGGCGTGGTCGCCGATGGCCCGGCGATCGACATGAGCGAGGCCGACTGGGACCAGGTCGTCGATACGAACCTGAAGGGCGTGTTCCTCGTCGCACAGGCGGCGGCGCGCGGGATGAAGGCGCACGGCCGCGGCGGATCGATCGTCAACGTCGCCTCGATCCTCGGCCTGCGCCAGGCCGGCGGCGTCGCTTCCTATGCCGCGTCCAAGGCCGGCGTGATCCAGCTGACCAAGGTGCTCGCGCTCGAATTCGCGCGGTTCAAGATTCGCGTCAACGCGCTGGCCCCCGGCTATTTCGAGACCGACCTCAACGATGCCTTCCTGTCGGGCGATCTCGGCCAGGCCATGATGAAGCGCGTGCCGCAACGCCGCTTCGGCAGCCTCGCCGATCTCGACGGACCGCTTCTCCTCCTCGCCTCCGACGCGGGAGCCTACATGACCGGCTCCACGCTCGTGGTCGACGGGGGCCATCTGACAAGCACGCTCTAACCTGGGAGACGACGGCTCATGGATGCCGCGACGATGAACATTTCCGAAGAAGTCCGTGCGCTCGGCGCGCGTATCGAAGCTTTCGTGCGCGAGAAGATCGTGCCCTACGAGCGCGATCCGCGCCGCGATCACCACGGCGCACCGACCGACGAACTGGTCGCCGAACTCAAGGCGCTCGGCCGCGCCGAGGGCCTGCTGACGCCGCATGTGAAGGCCGACGGTTCGCACCGCAGCCAGCTCGAGACGGCCTACCTGCTGATCCGTTCGGGCCTCTCGCCGCTCGGGCCTTACGGCTGCAACACCAATGCCCCCGACGAGGGCAACATGTACCTTCTCGGCCACGTCGGAAGCGATGAGATCAAGGACCGCTTCCTCAAGCCGCTGCTCGAAGGCCAGGCGCGCTCGGCCTTCCTGATGACCGAACCGGCCGACTGGCAGGGCGCGGGCTCCGACCCCTCGATGATGAAGACCACCTGCCGCCGCGCCGAGGACGGCTCGGGCGACTGGATCATCGACGGCCGCAAGACCTTCATCACCGGTTTCGCCGGCGCGAAAGTGGGCATCGTCATGGCCAAGGCGGAGGAAGGCGCCTGCATGTTCCTCGTCGACCTGCCCGATCCGGCGATCCGCATCGACGAGGTGCCGAACACGATCGACAGCTCGATGCCCGGCGGCCACGCCACCCTGACGATCGATGGCCTGCGCGTGCCCCAGAACCAGATGCTCGGCGAGGCCGGCGAAGGCTTCAAATATGCGCAGGTTCGCCTGAGCCCTGCGCGCCTCTCGCACTGCATGCGCTGGCTCGGCGCCTGCATCCGCTCGCACGAGATCGCCACCGACTATGCCTGCCGCCGCCAGGGCTTCGGCAAGCAGCTGATCGAGCACGAGGGCGTCGGCTTCATGCTCGCCGAGAACCGGATCGACCTGAAGCAAGCCGAGCTGATGATCTACTGGTGCGCGCAGGTGCTCGACACCGGCGATCTCGGCACGATAGAAAGCTCGATGGCCAAGGTCGCGGTTTCGGAGGCGCTGATGCGGATCGCCGATCGCTGCGTTCAGGTGATGGGCGGCATCGGCGTGACCGAGCGTACGATCGTCGAGCAGGTGTTCCGCGAGATCCGCGCCTTCCGCATCTACGATGGCCCGACCGAGGTCCACAAATGGTCGCTCGCCAAGAAGATCCGCCGCGAATGGCGCGAGGCGCAGGAAGCATGAGCACGCACGACGAAACGGCCAATTCGGGCACGACCGAGGTCCGCGAGGGCTACGCGTTCGACACGGCGTCGCTGGCGCGCTGGATGGAGGCCAATGTCGAGGGCTATGCCGGACCGCTCGAGGTCCGGCAGTTCAAGGGCGGCCAGTCGAACCCGACCTACCAGCTCGTCACCCCCGGGCGCCGTTACGTCCTGCGCCGCAAGCCCCCGGGCGACATCCTCAAGGGCGCCCACGCGGTCGAGCGCGAGGCGCGGGTGATGGGCGCGCTCGCGCCGCTCGGCTTCCCGGTACCGCGCGTGTTCGGCGTCTGCACCGACGATTCCGTGATCGGCACCTGGTTCTTCGTCATGGACATGGTCGAGGGCCGAATCTTCTGGGACGCGACCTTCCCCGGCGTCTCGAACGAAGAACGCCCGGCCTACTTCGCGGCGATGAACGGTGCGCTCGCCCAGCTCCACGGCGTCGATGTCGAGGCGGTCGGCCTCGGCGACTACGGCAAGGCCGGCAACTACTTCGAGCGCCAGATCGGCCGCTGGTCGAAGCAGTACCTGGCCGACGAGGAGGCCGGACGCGATCCCGACATGGACCGCCTGGTCGAATGGCTGCCGAACAACATCCCCGCGGGCGACGAGTCCTCGATCGTCCACGGCGACTTCCGCTGCGACAACATGATCTTCCACCCGACCGAGCCGTGCGTGATCGCGGTGCTCGATTGGGAGCTGTCGACCCTCGGCCACCCGCTCGCCGACTTCGCCAACCACGCGATGATGTATCGCATGCCGCCCGACATCGTCGCCGGGCTCAAGGGCGCCGACCTCGCCGCGCTGAACATTCCGAGCGAGGCCGAATATATCGCGATGTACTGCCGCAGCACCGGCCGGGCCTCGATCCCCAACTGGGATTTCTACATCGCCTTCAACTTCTTCCGGCTCGCGGCGATCTTCCATGGCATCAAGGGCCGTGCAATCCGGGGCACTGCGGCTTCGGCCCATGCTCACGAGCGTGCGGAGAAGTTCCCGCTGCTCGCGCGCCTTGCCGGCGAGGCGATGGAGGCCTGCGGCTAGGAAGGAACCGACCGATGGCGACGTCGCTCTACGACCTCAGCGTACCGACCTTCCTGCAGACGATGCGCGCGATCGGCGGCTTCCTCGATCGCGCGACCGAGCATTGCGCCGAAAACGGCACCGATCCCGACGACTTCGTCGAAGCGCGCCTGTGGCCCGACATGGCGCCGTTCCACTTCCAGATCGAGGCGGCTTGGCATCACGCGGTCTGGGGCGTCGAGGCGCTGATGACCGGCGCCTTCACCCCGCCGGGCCTGGTCGGACCGGTTCCCTTCGCCGAGCTCCGCAGCATGATCGCCAAGGGCGAAACCGCACTCGAAGCCTTCGTCCGCGAAGAGATCGATACCTGCGCAGGCAAAGAGCTCGACATGCAGATCGGCCCGCGCCGGCTGGCCTTCACCGCCGAGACCTTCATCCTGTCGTTCTCGCTGCCCAACTTCCATTTTCACGCGGTCACGGCCTACGACATTCTGCGATCGCGCGGCGTGCCGATCGGCAAGCGCGACTACGAAGGGCACCTGCGTACCAGCGGCTGAAAGCTCAGGCCGCCTCCACCCGCGCGAGCACGGTATCGAGGCTGCGGCCGAGGTCGTGCGTCTCCCACAGGTTCATGAACACCGTGAGCATGTGGAGTTGGGTGCGCGCGCGCTCGCTCTCGACGAAACGCCGGTCGCGACGCCCATCGGCCTCGTCGAGATCAGGAATCTCACGCAGGATCAGCGGCACCGCGTCGAGCAGCCAGCAGATGCCGAGCAGGCCGATCAGCATGTCCATCTCGAGGCGGATCTCGGCCGGATCGAGCCCTTGGGCGGGATCGAACTGCGCCACGTAGAGCGCCAACAGATCGTCGAGATGCGCGTCCCACAGCTCGGGCTCGGCACCCGAGAGCGTACCCCAGAGCGCCTGGGCCACGCTCATCTGGCCGACGCGCCCCCAGTCGATAAAGCCGCAATGCCGCTGGCCGTCGTCGCCCTGCCAGAACCAGGCGTTGTCGACATTGGCATTCCAGTGCGCGAAGACGATGCTCTTGGGACGCGAATAGAGCCAGGTCTTGATCGCCTGCTCGTGCGCGAGGAAGCGCGGCACGTCGCGCATCAGCGCTTCGTGGAAGCTCTCGGCGCGGATGTTGGCGGGCAGGAGCTGCGGATAGTTGCGGCAGAACTCGGCATAGCGGGAAATGCGGTTCTTGAGCTTCTGCTCGTCGTAGCGGATGCGGTCGGAGGCGATCGCGGCCTCGCGGTCGAAGCCGAAATATTCGTCGATCTTGGGTGACAGCTTTCCCGCGCGATGCGCCGCGCCGAGGCGCCCGTTGGTCTCGATGATCACGCGATAGTGATCGAGCGGAGCGGGCATCTGCCAGTCGAGGCACTTCTCGTAGTGCGGCTCGTTGCGTCCCTCGCCGTAGGGGATACACTGGGTGATCATCATCCCCGTGCCGCTCTCGTGGTGGAAGTCGCTGAAGTAACAGGCGGGGACGTCGATCGGAAAGTGGCCGACCGACAGCGCGGCGAAGCGCGCCTCGTCTTCCATTTCGTAGCGCTGGTTGTCGCGCAGCGGATCGTCGAAGGCGCGCGAAAACTTGACGAAGAGATCGGTGTGCAGTGCCGGATCGGGCTTGGCATAGGCGACCGAGAGCAGCACCTTGCGGCCGGTGCTGCCGCGCGGGCAGTCCTCGAAGCGGGTGATCTCGGCGACGGCGTTGTCGGCCGGCAGCGAACCGATCTTGTGAAATGCCTCGGTCAGGAACGCGGCCCCCGCGGCGCGCAGCGCCTCGGGATGGGTCGGCATCGCCATGCCGAACATATCGCCTTCGATCCAATCCATTCCGTCGACACCTCTGGTCTTTCGATTAGCCCCGCTGCCTATCCGATGATAGTCGGCGGGTAATTGATTGTGTTCGCAATCGCGCTGACCTGCGACTGACTCGGGCGCGCGCCGCGTTGATCGTCCCTCCAGATTGCCCCACGAAATTCCACAGACGATGCTAGGCTCGCGCCGTATCGAAACACGATTTCGAGTCGATCGAAGGTTCAGACGAAGGAGAGGACAATGGTTTCTGCAACGACAGCAGGCGCCGCGCGCGCGGCGTCCAAGATCCCGCCGGCCGAGGAAGCAGTCCTCTACGAGAAGGATCCCAAGACCAAGATCGCCACGATCACCTTCAACCGCCCCAACGATCTCAACGCGATGAGCGTCGACATGCGGCTGCGCTATTCGGACCTCGTTCACCGCGCCAATGTCGACGACGACGTCAAGGTCCTGGTCATCCGCGGCAACGGCAAGCACTTCGGCGGCGGCGGCGACCTGCCCGAACAGGCCGACATGCTCTCGGCGGATTCGCGCGCCTCGCTGCTCCGCGAGTTCCGCATCGGCGAGGATGAGGGCGTCAAGTATCCGGCTGGCGACACCTATCGCTATCTCGCCTCGCTCGTGCAGCTCTATGCCAATTCGAACTTCGGCAACCGCGCGCTGCAGGACTTCAAGAAGATCTCGATCCTCGAGGTGAAGGGCTATTGCTACGGCTGGCACTTCTATCAGGCCGCCGACGTCGACCTGATCGTCTCGTCGGACGACGCATTGTTCGGCCACCCCTCGTTCCGCTACGTCGGCTGGGCGCCGCGCATGTGGCAGTGGGCGACGATGATGGGCCTGCGCAAGTTCCAGGAAATGGTCTTCACCGGCCGCCCCTTCACCGCGAACGAGATGAAGGAACTGCACTTCGTCAACTCGGTGGTCCCGCGCGACCAGCTCGAGGCCGAGACGATGAAGTACGCGATGGCCTGCGCCAATTGCCGCCCGACCGACACCGTGGTCATGCAGAAGACCTTCTTCGAGGTCTTCAAGCAGGACCAGGGCGAATACAAGGGCTCGATCCTGGCCGCCTGGCTCGAATCGATGCTCGGCCAGGTCAAGAACGAGGACCAGCTCACCCTCGGCGACGAGACCTTCGACAAGGGCCTCAACAACGCGGTCAAGGACAACGACTCGCTGTTCCCGCCCGATTGGCGCCTGTCGATGAGCGGCCGCAAGAAGGCCGAATGATCCCCGGCCGCGAGCCCCGCAAACACCACCCCGCGAGCGATCGCGTAAACCTTGGCGGCTCCCCTCGTGGGGGCCGTTTCTTTTGCGCGGCGCTAGCCGACGAAGGTCCGGGCGCCTTGCGCGACCACCGCTTCCAGCGGCCCGCAGATGATCACGCCGTTCTCGGCGAAATGACCGAGCAGGAAGGCGAAGGCCTCGCCGTCGCGACGCTCGATCAGCGCCTCGATCACCGCGCGAAGGAGCGCGAGCGCCTCGTCGTAAGCGGTCTCGAACGTTTCGAGGCACACGACATCGGCCTGCGCCTGCTCCGCTTCGGCACGCGTGGCGCAAAGCGGCAGCCCCACCTCTTCCGCCAGCCCGCGCAAGGCGCTCTGCGCTTCGGCCAGCAACGGCACGATCTGCATCGCCGTGTCGAAACCCTGCTTGAGCTGCGGACTCTCGCCCGTCAGCGGCAGCAGGGCCTGACCTTCGACTCCGAGCCGGTGCAACTCGCGCACGGCGCTGCTGCCGGCGAACTGCGCGGCCACCTGGGCGAGGCCGCCTACCGATGCCGCAGGCGACTTCGGCGCGGGCGGAGCGGCGCCATCGAGCATGTCCGCGGCCTGGCGGAAGAAGAAACCGATCTCCTCGCGGCCGAAGCCCGCGGCACGCAGGACGTTGCCGGCGGAGACGATGACCTCCTGCGCCAGCGCCTGACGATCGATCGTCGCGTTCTCGTCCCTGATGCTCACCCGCCCCTCCACAATCCTGTCTCGCGCCAGCCTATAGGCGGCAAGGCGCCCGCACTCCAGAGACCCGACAAACCTCGAACGGACCCCATGCGATGAACTACGAAACGCTGACCTACGACGTCGACGCCGACGGCGTGCTGCTGCTGACCTTGAACCGCCCCGACAACCTCAACGCCTTCACCGTCCGGATGGCCGATGAACTGGTCGACGCCTATCGCCGCGCGAGCACCGACGATGCCGTCCGCGCGGTGGTGGTGACCGGCGCCGGACGCGCCTTCTGCGCCGGCATGGACCTCTCGGTCGGCGGCAACGTCTTCGGGCTCGACGAGAGCCTGACGCCGACGCTCGCCGACCTGCAGGAACGCCCGGTCCGGCCCGAGATCGAGCGCGGCGTGCGCGACACCGGCGGGCGCGTGGCCCTGGCGATGTACGATTGCCTCAAGCCGATCGTCGGCGCGATCAACGGCGCCGCGGTCGGCGTCGGCGCGACGATGACCCTGCCGATGGACTTCCGCCTGGTGTCCGAGCGCGCCCGCTTCGCCTTTGCCTTCGGCCGCCTCGGCATCACTCCCGACGCCTGCTGCACCTGGTTCCTGCCGCGCATCGTCGGCCACGAGCGCACGCTCGAATGGCTCTATCGCGCCGATTTCGTCGACGCCGAGACCGCCCGCGAAGCCGGCCTGGTGCGCACCGTCCTGCCTGCCGAAGACCTCCTTCCCGCCGCGCTCGAACTGGCGCGCCAGCTGGTCGCCGGCCGTTCGGCGGTATCCATGGCGCTGATCCGCCAGATGGTCCTCGCCAACGCCGCCCAGCCGCATCCGCGCGCCGCGCACGACGTGGAATCGCTGGCGATGTTCTACACCAGTATCGCCGACGGCAAGGAGGGCGTCGCAGCCTTCCTCGAAAAGCGCGATGCGGCGTTCGGCGGCCGTACTTCGGCCATGCCGCCGTTCTATCCCTGGCAACCGCGCGACGACTGACGCATCGCCTCTTGATGGATAATGCATTATCTGTCAGCAGAGCCGCATGACCGATCAATCCAGACCGCTGGCCGGGAAGCGCGTGCTTGAATTGGGCACGATGATTGCCGCGCCGTTTGCCACGCATATTTTGTCGCAGCTCGGGGCCGAGGTCATCAAGATCGAGCCGCCGGCGGGGGACACCACCCGGTCGCTGGTGCGCGGGGGGCCGAGCGGAACGATCGTCGCCTATAGCCATTCGAAGCAGGCGATCTGCCTCGACCTGACGACCGAGGACGGCAAGGCGGTGTTCCGCCGCCTCGCCGCGACGGCCCAGGTCGTGATCCACAACCTCGCCCCCTCGGCCGCGCGCAAGCTCGGGGTCACCGCCGACGACTGCGCGGCGGTCAACCCGGAGCTGATCCACGTCCACGTCAAGGGCTATACCCACGGGCCGCAGGCGGACGACCTGATGACCAACCCGATCGCCGAGGCCGCGACCGGGGCGATGGACGACCACAGGGTCGATGGCCGCCCGACGCGCTTCGGGCCGTCGTATCACGACCAGTTCGCCGGCACCTATGCGGTGATCCGCGTGCTCGCGGCGATGCTCAATCCCAATCCGAGCGCGGCCGACCGCCGCATCGAGATCGGCCTCTACGAGACCGGGCTGCACCTGGCGGCACGCGACCTCGCGGGCATGCAACTCAAGACCCAGCTGCTCGGCCGGCTCGAAAAGGAAGGCGGCGGCGAGTTCTCGATGCCCGGCTACGGTTCATACCTGACCGCAGATTCGCGCTGGATCTACTTGTTGATCCTCACCGATGCGCACTGGGCCAAGCTGACCAAGGCGCTCGACATGCCCGAGGATGGCGACCCCGCCTATACCAAGCTACGCGACCGCAAGGCCGCGCGCGAGACGGTCGAGGCCGCCGTGCGCGAGGCCGTCAGCCGCTATTCGCTGGCCGAGGCCGAACGCCGCCTGCGCGCCGCGGGCCTGGGCTTCAACGAGGTCGTGCCGCTCGAACGCGTGCTCGAGGCGCCGCAGGCGCGCCAGCCGGGCAAGCTGCGCGAACTGTCCTTCCGCGGACTCCAGTTCGAGGTGCCCGAATTCGCCGGCCAGGGCGAGATCACGCCCAACCTGCCCCCGCCCGAAATCGGCGAACACACGCGTCCGCTGCTCGCCGAGCTCGGCTATGCCCCCGCCGAAATCGAGGCGCTGTTGTCTTCGGGCGCCGCCAAGGCCTATCAGGACGGCGATTTCGCCTGGGCGCCGGTGCGGCAGAAGAGTTGACCGATACGATGATGCAGTTTCGCACCAAGGAAGAGCAAGTCGCTGATTTCCTGCGAGAAGGCATCATATCGGGCCGCTTCGCGCGTGGCGCGCGATTGAAGCAGCAGGAAATCGCCACCCTGCTCAACACCTCGATCACCCCGGTGCGCGAGGCGCTCAAGCTGCTCGAGGCCGAAGGCTATGTCGCGGGCGATTCCTACCGCGGCGCGGTGGTCGCGCCCTTCGACATCGAGGCCTCGACCGAGACGCTGAACCTGCGCATTCTGCTCGAGACCCAGCTCGTGCGCGGCGCGGTCGAGCGCGCCACCGCAGCCGACATCGCCGAACTCAAGGTCATGGCCGACGAGTTCGCCACGGCCTTCGACGCCGGCGACAACGAGACCGCGCGCGCCGCCAACTACCGCTTCCACCACCGCATGTTCGAGATCGCGCGGATGCCGCAGACCCTGCACTTCGTGCAGATCCTCTGGGCGCGCTATCCGTTCGACCTGATCAACCAGCTCAAGGGCAGAGTCAGCCGCGCGGCGACCGAGCACGACGACCTGCTCCAGGCCTTCATCGTCAACGATCTGGCCGCGGCGATGCTGGCGACGCGCCAGCATATCGAGGCAGGGTGGACCGAATTGAAGAACGCAGTGGCGACGCAATGACGTCATCCCGGCGAAAGCCGGGACCTCTCTCCGTTTGCTCCGAGAAAGCGGCGACGCGCCGGCCAAAGGCCCCGACCTTCGCCGGGACGACGAATTAGGTTCAATTCATAACAGGCTGATCCACATGAAAAAGACCATCTTCCTCGTCATGGACATGATGAACGATCTCGTCGCCGAGGACGGCTTCAACGCGCAGACCTATGGCATTCAGGTCAAACAGCGGAAGGTCCTCGAGAACACCGCCAAGGCCATCGCCGCGGCGCGCGCCGCGGGTGCGCTGATCGGCTATGTCCGCGTCGGCTTCTCGGCCGATTACCGCGAGGCGCCCGCCGCCTCGCCGATCTTCTCGGGCGCGCGCAAGAACGGGATCTTCCAGCTCGGCACCAAGGGCACCGAGGTCCACCCCGCGCTGGCACCCGCGCCGCAGGACTTCGACGTGGTCAAGCACCGCGTCAGCCCGTTCTACGGCACGTCGCTCGAACCGATCCTGCGCGCCCAGGGCGTCGAGCGGATCGTCATGTGCGGCGTCTCGACCAACGGCGTCGTCCATTCCGGCGCGCGCGAGGCGCATGACCGCGACTACGAGGTCGTCGTGCTCGAAGACTGCTGTGCCGGCGTGACGCCCGACGAGCACATGCACGCCATCGCCTGCATGGGGCGCTACGGCGCGATCGTCGACAGCGCCGAGTTCGACTGGACCCGCTGAATCGGCCTTCCCCAAGCCGCTTTCGGGGAGGCTTTTCGCCGCAACTTGACAGCTGACGTTGCTGCCGCGTTCGTGCCGCAGTGACGCCGCAGACGTGCGCCCGTACCCCCGACCGGCCCGCCGGCTTTCGCCCGTCCGAAATGCGCGACGCCGGGCCTCGCTCCCGCTTGACCACCCAAGATAATGCATTATGCACCGATCCATCGAATCCACCCCAAGCCGGCGCCGATTGGTGAGCGTCGCATCAGGAGCCAACGATGAGCGCTGAAAAAGACATCGGCCACGCCGCCGCCGAAGGAAAGATCACCCCCGAGGCGATCAAGGCCGCCGAGAACATGATCGGCATGCAGCTGCGCCCCGAAGGGCCCTATCTGCAGGACGCCACCGAGGACACGATCCGCAACTTCTGCAACGGCATCGGCGATCTCAACCCGCTCTACCGCGATCTCGAAGTCGGCCGCCTGACGCGCCACGGCTCGATGCTGGCCCACCCCAACTTCCCGATGGCCTTCGGCTGGGTCGGCCGCACGCGCTGGGGCCTGCCGGGCGTTCACGGCTTCTACGCCGGCAACGACTGGGAAATCTTCCGCCAGATCCGCCCCGGTGACCGCATCACCGCGATCGAGCGCGTCGTCGGCGTCGAGGTCAAGGAAAGCCAGTTCTCGGGCACGCTCGTGCTCCAGTACGTCGAGGCCAGCTACTTCAACCAGCGCGGCGAACTCGTCAGCCGCGCGCTCGGCACCTGCACCCGTCACGAGCGCAAGGCCGCGCGCGAGGCCGGCAAGTATTCGGACATCAAGACCCACGAATACACGCCCGAGGAATTCGAGCACATCGACCAGGCGATCCTCGACGAGGAGAAGAACATCCGCGGCGGCAACGTCCGCTACTGGGAAGAGGTCCAGGAAGGCGAGACCCTGCCCGAGATCGTCCGCGGCCCGCTCTCGCTGATGGACACGATGGGCTTCCTCGTCGGCTGCGGCCGCGGCCATACCCACGGCGTGATCTTCAAGAACGCGGTCAAGCACCCGGGCCACTTCTTCCGCAACCCCGAAGCCGGCGGCGGCATCGAATACACGGGCATCGGCCACCACCGCGAGAGCACGGCCAAGGACGTCGGCGTTCCCGGGGTCTACGACTACGGCCCGCAGCGTTCGGCCTGGATGGCCTCGCTGATCACCAACTGGATGGGCGACGCGGGCTTCCTCAAGCGCATCAAGACGCGCATGAGCCGCTTCAACACGATGGGCGACTGCACCTGGGCGCGCGGCACGGTCACGCGCAAGTACAAGAAGGACGGCTATGCCCTGGTCGACATCGAGATCAAGGGCGAGAACCAGCGCGGCGAACTGACCACGCCGGGCCTCGCCACGGTGATCCTGCCCTCGCTCGATCCGAACACCAAGGTGTTCGTCGACGGTTCGGGCCTCGATCTCGAACTGCCGGTGGTGCGCTGATCTAGCGACGCCTCCATCTCCTCCCCGGCAACGGGGAGGGGGACCATCCGAAGGATGGTGGAGGGGGTCCTCGGCCAGACGTGGTGGTTGCGGGCGAGCCCCCTCCACCACGCCGCTGCGCGTCGCGGTCCCCCTCCCCGTCCCGGGGAGGATTTAAGAATGCCCACTTCCCCCCTCACCTCGCTGCGCCCCCTGGACAGCCTCAGGATCGTCGTCATCGCGCGCGGCGTGGCCGCGGCCTATGCCGCCCGCCTGCTCGGCACGATGGGCGCCGAGGTCGTGCTGGTCGAGCCGCCGCAGGGCTCGCCGCTGCGCCGCCAGCCGCCGTTCCTCGCAAACCAGGTCTCCGCGCTGTTCGCCTATCTCGCCGCGGGCTTCCGCAGCCAGGTCGCCGAACTCGACACCGCGCACGGCCGCGCCACCTTGGGCGCGCTGCTGAGCCAGGCCGATATCCTGATCGACGACACGCCGCTCGCGGAGCGCAAGCCGCTCGGCCTCGACGAGGCCTCCGTCGCGCAAAGCCATCCCGATCTCGTCCACGTCTCGGTGCTGCCCTTCGGCGCACACGGCCCCAAGGCCGAGTGGAAGGGTGAGGACGTGCAGATCCAGCACGCCTCAGGCGAAGGCTACCTGCTGCCCAACGGGCTCGCGGTGGAGATGTTTCCCGACCGTGCGCCGCTCAAGGTCCACGGTCATTTCGGCGCGATGCAGGGCGGCATCGCCGCCGCGCTGGGCGCCCTCTCGGCGCTCTGGGCGCGGCCCGACGTGGGCGGCCAGTTCGTCGACATCGCCAGCCAGGACGCGACCTTGGCGGTCGGCGCCTTCGCCATCCAGCGGCTCGGCGACGGCTCGATCGAGCACAGGGTCGAACGCTCGTTCCGCTATGGCGGGGTGATCCCCTGCGCCGATGGCTACGTCGAGCTCCTGACGCTCGAACAGCGCCAGTGGGAGGGCCTGGTCAAGCTGCTCGGCGAACCCGCATGGGCGCTCGATCCCGCGCTCGCGGACTCGCTCGAACGTAGCCGCCAGGGGCCGATGATCAACGGCAACATCCGCGCCTGGGCCGCGGTCCGCAAGGTCGAGGACATCGTCCGCGAGGGTCAGGCTTTGTCGGTGCCACTGGCGAAATACTACACGCCGGCCGAGGTCGTCCGCGATCCGCACGAGAAGGTGCGCGGCCTGTTCCAGCCGGTCGATACCGGTGCCGGCGTGTTCGACATGCTCGTCTCGCCGTTCCAGTTCGACGGCGCGGCTTTGGAACTGCGCAGCGGCCCGCCCGCGCTGGGCGAGTATAACGCATGAGCGCCGCCATTCTCTTCGCTCCCGCGAAAGCGGGAAGAAAAATGATAACTCCCACAAAGGCACAAAGGCACGAAGGACTGGCGCTGAATCTTTGTGCCTTTGTGCCTTTGTGTGAGCATTACTTTTCTTTGAAATTCACCGCATTCGCGGGGGAGAATATCCGATGAAACCCCTCGCCGGCATCCGCATCGCCGACTTCACCGTGCACAACGCCGGGCCGTTCTGCACGCACCTGCTCAGCCAGCTGGGCGCCGAGGTCATCAAGGTCGAGAGCGCGATGCGCCCCGACGCCTTCCGCAAGCCGCACCCGGTCTATGGCCGCATGGGTCCGGCGACCTTCGATCAGGTCGCCTCGACCAAGCTGTCGGTCCGCATCAACCTCAAGAAGCCCGAGGGCGTGGCCCTGGCCAAGCGGCTGGTCGCGGTGTCGGACGTCGCGGCCGAAAGCTTCCGCCCCGGCGTGATCGGCCGGCTGGGCCTCGGCTTCGAGGACCTGCAGGCGGTCAAGCAGGACATCATCATGCTCTGCGTCTCGTCGTCGGGACAGAGCGGCCCCGACCGGCACTTCGCCGGCTATGCGCCGCTGTTCGGCGCCTGGGGCGGGCTCGGCGAGATGACCGGCTATGCCGACGGGCCTCCCGTCGAGATGCGCCACGTCATGGACCACACGGTCGGCATGAACTCTGCGGTCGCGGTCATGGCCGCGCTCCAGCGCCGGCGGCTGACCGGCCAGGGCGGGCTCGTCGACGTCTCGGCGCGCGAAGTGGCGAGTTCGCTGCTCGGCGAGGCGCTGCTGATGGCCGCCGCGGGCGAAGAGCCCCACCGCATCGGCAACGAACACCTGAGCCACGCGCCGCACGGCGTCTATCCGGCGCAGGGCGAGGATCGCTGGGTTGCGATCGCCGTGACCAGCGATGCCGAATGGCAGGCCCTGGCCGCGCTGATCGACGAGTCCGGTCTCGCCGGGGATCCGCGCTTCCTCAAGGCCGCCGATCGCCACGCCAACCGCGCAGCGCTCGAACCGGTGCTCTCGGCCTGGACCGCGAGCCGGACGGCCGACGACATCTCCGAACTGCTCCAGGGTGTCGGAGTGGCCGCGCATGCCTCCTGGACCACGCCCGAGATCGCCGCCGACCCGCACCTGCGGACCCGCGGCGCGATCTGCGAGGTGCAGGAGCCCGATGGTAAGCACCGCGCCGCCGTGGGCGTGCCGATGCGGCTGTCGAAGGGCCCCGAGATCGGCATCCATCGCGGCACCCCCAAGCTCGGCGAGGACGAGGACTACGTCTACGGCGAGCTGCTCGGCCTCGGCCGCGACGAACGAACGGCGCTCGAAGACGCCGAAGTGATCTACTGAGAGGCAAGGCCATGAGCGAAGTTCCCACCCTCGGCTTTATCGGTCTCGGCGTCATGGGCTCGGGCATGTGCCGCAACGCGGTGACCAAGCATGGCGCGCCGGTGCATGTGTTCGACATGGTGCCCGCCGCGGTCGCCGATCAGGTCGCCTCGGGTGCGGTGGCGGCGGCCTCGGTGGCCGAGGTCGCGCAGGCGGCCAGGGTGATCTTCCTCTCGCTGCCCGGCGGCAAGCAGGTCGCGGCGGTGGCGGCAGAAATCGCCGAGCACGCCAAGCCCGGCACCGTCGTCGTCGACCTGTCGACCACCGCGGTCGCCGAGGCGCGCGCGGTGGCGGCTAGCCTGCGCGAAAGAGGTCTCGAGTTCGCCGACGCGCCGGTCGCGCGCACGCGGCAGGCGGCGATCGACGGCACCCTGTCGATCATGGTCGGCGCCAGCGAAGACCTGTTCGCGCGGATCGCGCCGCTGCTCGGCTACATGGGCTCGGACGTCACGCTCTGCGGCGAGGTCGGCTGCGGCCAGGTGGTCAAGCTGGTCAACAACACGCTGCTGTTCGAGCAGGTCGCGGCGATCGCCGAGATGATGGTCGTGGCCGAGCGCGCCGGTGTCGCGCCCGAAACGCTGATCCAGGCGGTCGGGCTCGGCTCGGGCAATTCGTTCGCGCTGCAGACCCACGCCAGGAAGGCGATGGCCCCGCGAGACTTCCCGGCCAAGGCCTTCCCCTCGCCCTATGCGCTCAAGGACCTCGGCTACACGATCGAGCTGGCCGAGCAGATGGGCGTCGAACCGCGACTGCCACGGCTGGTGTCCGAATATTACCAGGCGGCCATCGACGCCGGGATCGGCGAGAAATACTTTCCAGCCATCATCGAAGTGATCGACCGCAAATAGCGGCGATCGGGAGAGGAACCCACGATGCAGACCAAAAAGCTCGAATATCGGATCGTTACCGACGGGCTCGAATTCCCCGAGGGACCGATCGTCCTGGCCGACGGTTCGGTGCTGGTGGTCGAGATCAAGGGCGGCCGGCTGACCCGCGTCGCCCCCGACGGCACCAAGTCGGTCGCGGCCGAGCTCGGCGGCGGGCCCAACGGCGCGGCGATCGGCCCCGACGGCGCCTGCTACGTCGCCAACAACGGCGGCTTCCACTGGCTCAAGGAAGACATCTTCGAGACCAAGGGCTACGACCGCCCGCACGGCCGCGCCGCGGACTATACCGGCGGCGGCATCCAGCGCGTCGACCTGGCGACGGGCGAGGTCACCTGGCTCTACACCCAGTGCGACGGCAAGGCGATCACCGGCCCCAACGACTTGGTCTTCGACCGCAACGGCGACCTGTGGTTCACCGACCACGGCAAGACCTATGACGGCGTCATGGAGCAGGGCGCGGTCTACCACGCCGCGGCCGACGGCTCGTGGATCCGGCAGGCGGTGTTCCCGATGGTCACCCCCAACGGCTGCGGCCTCTCGCCCGACGAGAAGACGCTCTACGTCTCCGAGACCGAGACCGGCCGCCTCTGGCACTGGCCGATCGCGGGGCGCGGCGCGGTCGAGAAGATCGCCTGGCCCTCGCCCAACGGCGGGCGGATGCTCGGCCAGGCGACGGGCTACCAGCGCTTCGATTCGATGGCGATCGAGGCGGAGGGCAACATCTGCGTCGCGACCCTGGTCACCGGCGGGATCACCGTGTTCTCGCCCGAGGGTGAGAAGCTCGAATATTGGGAAGGCCCCGAGCCCTACTGTACCAACATCGCCTTCGGCGGCCCCGACATGAAGACCGCCTACATCACCGTCTCGGGCCGCGGCCTGCTGATCGCGGTCGACTGGCCGCGCGCGGGCCTGCCGCTGCTGCACCAGCGGGGCTGAGCATGAGCACGACCGCCCCTCACCCGATGCAAGCCAAACGGCGGGTGCTGCTGGCCGCGCTGATGGGCACGGCGGTCGAGTTCTACGACTTCTTCATCTACGGCACGGCCGCGGCGCTGGTCTTCGGGCCTTTGTTCTTCCCCGCGGCCTCACCCGCGGCGCAGACCTTGCTGGCTTTCGCCAGCTTCGGCCTGGCCTTCGTCGCGCGACCGCTGGGCGCCGTAGTCTTCGGCCATTTCGGCGACCGCATCGGCCGCAAGTCGACGCTCGTCGCCTCGCTGCTAACGATGGGGATCTCGACTGTCGCGATCGCCTTGCTCCCGACTTACGCGCAGGCAGGCTGGATCGCCCCCGCGCTCCTCTGCCTGATGCGCTTCGGCCAGGGCTTCGGCCTCGGCGGCGAATGGGGCGGCGCGGCGCTGCTGACCGCCGAGCATGCCCCGCCGGGCTGGGAAGCGCGCTTCGTCTCGATCATGCAACTGGGCTCGCCGATCGGCTTCTTCGCCGCCAACGGCGTGTTCCTGCTGATCGGCCTGCTGCTCGACGACGCGCAGTTCATGGCCTGGGGCTGGCGCCTGCCCTTCATTGCCAGCGCCGTGCTCGTCATCCTCGGCCTGTGGATCCGCCTCAAGATCGAGGAGACGCCGCAGTTCCAGGAGGCGGTCGCGCGCGAGGAGGTGATCCGCGTCCCCTTCGTCGAGATCGTCTCGCGCCACGGCTGGCAGGTGCTCGCGGGAGCGGCCGGCGTGGTCGCGACCTTCGCGGTGTTCTACCTCGCCACCTCGTTCGCGCTGGCCCTCGCAGTGTCGAGCCTCGGCTACGAGCGCGAGAGCTTCCTGCTGCTGCAGATCCTGGCGAACTGCTTCTACGTCGTCGGCATCCTGATCGCCGGGGTCTGGGCCGATCGCCTGGGTCCGCGCCGCGTGCTGATCGTCGGCGCCGCCTGCACCGCCCTGCTCGGGCTGGTGTTCGAGGCCGGTCTGCGCTCGGGCTCGATGGCCGTCGCCGGCGTGACCCTGAGCGCGGCGATGTTCGTGCTCGGGCTCAACAACGGCCCGCTCGGCGCCTGGCTGGCGACGCTGTTCCCGGTGCGCTCGCGCTACACGGGGGTCTCGCTGGCCTTCAACCTCGGCGGCATCCTCGGCGGCGCCGTCGTTCCCTTCATCGCACAGCTGCTCGTCGTCCAGGGCTCGTCCCAGACCACCAGCGTGCTGCTGCTGACCGCCGGCCTGGCGACCCTGGCCGGCACCATCCTCGGCCGTTCGCGGCCCACCATCGACATCGAACAAGGAAAGACGGCGTGAGCGAATTCGCAGAGTGGATCGGCAAGAGCCAGAGCGTTGTGGACGTACTGGAGCCCGCGCGCAGCAATGCGCTGAGCGTGGCGCTGGGTGGCGAAGGCGCTCTAAAGGCCGGTGACGAACTGCCGCTGCTCCACCACTGGCTCTATTTCTGGGACGTCAAGCCGCCGGCCGGCCTCGGCACCGACGGTCACCCGGCCAAGGGCGGCTTCCTGCCACCGGTGGCCCTGCCGCGCCGCATGTGGGCGGGCGGGCGCCTGACCTTCCTCAAGCCGCTGCGCGTGGGCGACACGGTCACGAAGACCTCGACGATCCTCTCGGTCACCGAGAAGACCGGCCGCTCGGGCACGCTCGTCTTCGTCACGGTCCAGCACGAGCTCGACGCGGGCGACGGCGTCGCGGTGCGCGAGGAGCAGGACCTGGTCTACCGCGAGCCGGCCGCCGGCTCGCTGCCCGCGCCGGTCGCCGGCCCCGCTCCAGCCGCGGCCTGGGCCGAGACGCTCGATCCCAATTCGGTGCTGCTGTTCCGCTATTCGGCGCTGACGATGAACGGCCACCGCATTCATTACGACCGGCCCTATGCGATCGAGGAAGAGGCCTATCCCGCTCTCGTCGTCCACGGTCCGCTACAGGCGACCCTGCTGATCGACCTGGCCGCGCGCAAGCTCTCGGCGCCGATCGCCGGTTTCGACTTCCGCGGCGAGAAGCCCGCCTTCGACGGCGCGCCGCTGCACGTCTGCGGTGACGTCACCGACACCGGCGCCGGCCTGTGGACCCAGCAGGGCGATGCCAAGAACATGACCGCCACCGTTCGCACTGCCTGAGCCTTGCCCGGAGAATACCCGTGACCACGACCTACCAGCTCTTCATCGACGGCCGCTGGCGGCCGGCCTCAGACGGGGCGACCTTGCCGGCGATCAATCCCTACAACCAGGAGGTCCACGCGACGATCCCGGTCGCCACCCAGGCCGACGTCGAGGAGGCGATCCACGCCGCACGCCGCGCTTTCGACGGCACCTGGTCGAAGACCACGCCGGGCGAGCGGGCCAAGCTGCTCAACACGGTGGCCGACCTGCTCGACGCCGATGCGAGCCGCATGGCGCTGCTCGAGACCACCGACAACGGCAAGGTCATCCGCGAGACCTCGAGCCAGATGGGCTATGCCGCGCGGATCTTCCGCTACTATGCCGCCTGGGCCGACAAGATGCACGGCGACGTGATCCCGCTCGACCAGAAGGACACGCTCGATTTCGCGATCCGCGTGCCCTACGGCGTCGTCGCCTGCGTCACCGCCTGGAACTCGCCCGTGGCGATCCTGACCAACACCTTGCCGGCCGCGCTCGCCGCGGGCAACTGCGTGATCCTCAAGCCCAGCGAGCACGCCTCGACCACCACGCTCGAAGTGGCCAGGCTCTGCGAAGCGGCGGGCTTCCCCGCGGGCGTGGTCCAGGTCGTCACCGGCGCGGGCGATGTCGGCGCGGCGCTGACGGGCTCGCCCCTGGTCGACAAGATCTCGTTCACCGGCAGCCCCGGCGTCGGCCGGCTGATCGCGGCCAAGGCCGGTGCCAATCTCAAGCCGGTGACGATGGAACTGGGCGGCAAGAGCCCGAACATCGTGTTCGACGATGCCGACTTCGACCGCGCGCTGATCGGCGCGCTCGCGGGCATCTTCGGCGCCACCGGCCAGACCTGCATCGCCGGCTCGCGGCTCCTCGTGCAGCGCGGCATCTACGACCGCATGGTCGAGGGCCTGGCCGCGCGCGCCAAGCAGATCGTCATGGGCGATCCGCGCGATCCCGCGACCGAGATGGGCACGGCCGCCAACGAGCCGCAGTTCGCCAAGATCCTCTCGTTCATCGAGGCCGCCAAGGGCGACGGCGCGCGCCTCGTCGCGGGTGGCGGCCGCGCCGAGGGCCCGGGGCTCGACAAAGGCTTCTTCATCGAGCCGACGATCTTCGCCGACGTGAAGAACGACATGAAGGTCGCGGCCGAGGAGATCTTCGGTCCTGTCCTGTCGATCATTCCCTTCGCCGACGAGGACGAAGCCGTCGCGATCGCCAACGACACGCCCTATGGCCTGGCTTCGGGTGTCTGGTCGGAGAACATCAGCCGCTGCCTGCGCATGATGCGATCGATCCAGTCGGGCGTGGTCTGGGTCAACACCTACCGCGTCGCCGCACCGCAAGCGCCTTTCGGTGGCATGAAGGACTCGGGCTTCGGCCGCGTCCGCGGCGAGGCCGGCATCCAGGAGTTCATGCAGACCAAGAACGTCTTCATCGACTTCTCCGGCGACAAGCGCGATCCCTTCTCCATGAAGTTCTGATCGCCGGATCGGTATTTAAGAGAAGAAGATAGAGCCTCACACAAAGGCACAAAGGCACTAAGAAGTATTTTGGGCCGAAGGCCCATCCGCCACCGCGACCCTGCCGCAAAATGCCCCGTTGGGGGACAAGCAACTTCGTCGCGGAAGCGGCCTCTTCGCGCCTTTGTGTCTTTGTGTGAGATCATTTTCCTTCTCGTCATCCCCGCGAAGGCGGGGATCCATCACCTCCGGCATCCGCCAAGGCAGCCGTGGCGATTGCGGCACGACCGGGAGATGGATCCCCGCCTTCGCGGGGATGACGGGATTGGGTGTTGGTTCTGATGTTCCGATCATCACCACCACCGCCACCTCCACCACCATCACACCCTGCCCCTTACCCGTCGCCCCTGCGCAGGCAGGGGCGACGGTAGCGAGTGTCGATGAGGGCCAGTCGGCCAGCCGCACCTAACCTCCGATCCTTCCACGGAAAAATCGCACACCCGCGGGAACCTTCCGTCCCGCCCGGCGTTCGCGCATGAACGGTGGGGTTTTCTGTGTTCCTGAAAAGCATTCCGGCCGCGACGGCCCTCGACGTCGCATTCTTCGAAAACAGGCGTTCCGCATGAGGCAGATCACCGCGCCCGATCGCGCGCCCTGGCTCTATGCCGGGCTGCTCGTCCTGCTGCTGCTGCCTTTCGTCGCCGATACGCTGTTCCCGCGCGGGACCGCGGTCTGGGCCGGCTATTTCCTGCCCGTCGTGCTCGCCTACCTGGCGCCGCGACCGCAGGTGCCGCTCGTCACCGCCGGGCTGGCGACCGTGCTGACCATCGTCGGCTTCAACCTCGCCACGGGCGATCTCGATCCGATGATCTCGGTGACCAACCGCTCGATCGGCCTGACCATCGCCTGGATCCTCGCGGGCGTGGGCTTCTTCTTCATCCGCAACCGCCTCGCCATCCGCCGCGAGGAATGGCTGCAGGGCGGCCAGGTCGGCCTTGCCGAAGCATTGGGCGGCGAACTGCCGCTCGACCAGCTCGGCGGCCAAGCGCTGCGCTTCCTCTGCGACCACCTCGGCGCGCGCGCCGGCGCCGTGTTCATCCGCAACGGCGAAGGCTTCCGCCGCTATGCGACCTACGGCGTTCCCGCCGACGCCAAGGTGCCCGAGCGTTTCGACGTGGGCGACGGCCTGCTCGGCCAGGCGGTGACCGATCGCCGCAACTTCGTGCTGACCGACGTGCCCGAAGGCTATCTCTATTTCGGCTCGGGCCTCGGCGCGGCCAAGCCGGCATCGCTGCTGCTGGCGACGACCCATGCCGACGGCGTGGTCAACGCCGTGGTCGAGCTGGGCCTCCCCGCCGACCGGCTGGCCGATGCCGAAGCGCTGATGAACCGCGTCGCCGGCCAGCTCGGTGTCGCGATCCGCTCGGGCAAGTATCGCGCGCGGCTGCAGGAGCTGCTCGAAGAGACGCAGCAGCAGGCCGAGGAACTGCAGGCGCAGAGCGAGGAACTGCGCGCGAGCAACGACGAGCTCGAGACGCAGAGCCGCCAGCTGCAGGAATCGGCGGCGCGGCTCGAAGCGCAGCAGAGCGAGCTCGAACAGACCAACGTCCAGCTCGAGGAACAGGCGCGCCAGCTCGAGAACCAGCGCGACGATCTCTCGCGCAACCAGGCCTCCTTGCGCGCCCAGGCCAGCGAGCTCGAGACGGCGAGCCGCTACAAGTCCGAATTCCTCGCCAACATGAGCCACGAACTGCGCACGCCGCTGAACTCGCTGCTGATCATGGCGCGGCTGCTCGCGGAGAACCGCGCGGGCAATCTCTCGGCCGACCAGGTCAAGCACGCGCAGACGATCGAGACCTCGGGCAACGACCTGCTGACCCTGATCAACGACATCCTCGACATATCGAAGATCGAGGCGGGCAAGCTCGAACTGCAGCCGCGCAAGATCCGCGTGGCGCCGATGCTCGACAAGCTCAAGGCGCTGTTCGCCCCCGCCGCGGCCTCGAAGGGGCTCGAACTGGCGATCGAGGCCGGCGCCGACACCGCCGAGATCGAGACCGATCCGCAGCGGCTCGAACAGGTGCTCAAGAACTTCCTGTCGAACGCGATCAAGTTCACCGATCGCGGCAGCGTGACCCTGCGCGTCGCGCGCGAGGCCGACGGGCGTCTGGCCTTCGCGGTGCAGGACACCGGCGTCGGCATTCCGGCCGAGCAGCAGCAGGTGATCTTCGAGGCCTTCCGCCAGGCCGACGGCACGATCAGCCGCAAGTACGGCGGCACCGGCCTCGGCCTGTCGATCTCGCGCGAGCTCGCACGGCTGCTCGGCGGCGACGTCGCGGTGGAGAGCGCCGAGGGCCAGGGCAGCACTTTCGCGCTGACCCTGCCCGAACGCTACGAGCCCGGCTTCCTACAGGCGTCCGCACCGGCGCCCGTCGTCGCCCGACCGCAGCCATCGAACCCCGCGCCCCAGCTGCGCCGCCCGGCCAACGTGCCCGAGGACGACCGCGAGGGGCTCAGCGGCGACAGCCGGGTGATCCTGATCGTCGAGGACGACCCGGTCTTCGCGCGGATCCTCTGCGACCTCGCGCACGAGCAGGGCTTCCAGTGCCTGATCGCCGGCACGGCCGACGAAGGCGCGCTGCTCGCGCGGCAGTACGTGCCCAATGCCGTGATCCTCGACATGAACCTGCCCGACCACACGGGCCTCTCGGTGCTCGACCGGATCAAGCGCGACGTGCGCACGCGGCACATTCCGGTCCACGTCGTCTCGGTCGACGACGACAGCCAGGCAGCACTGTCGGGCGGGGCGATCGGCTATCTGTTCAAGCCGGTGGCGCGCGACCAGCTCGTCGGCATGCTCGAAAGCCTCGAACAGCGCATGGCCCAGCGGCTGCGCCGCGTGCTCGTGGTCGAGGACGACGCGCAGCAGGCCGAGTCCGTGCGCCTGCTGCTCGCCTCGCGCGACGTCGAGACGGTCGAGGCGCATTCGGCGGCCGAATGCTTCGACCGACTGGGGCAAGAGACCTTCGATTGCATGGTGCTCGACCTCAACCTGCCTGACGCCTCGGGGCTCGATCTGCTCGAGCGGCTCAGCGCCGACGAGAGCGTCGGCTTCCCGCCGGTGATCGTCTATACCGGCCGCGACCTATCGCAGGACGAGGAGCTGCGGCTGCGGCGCTATTCGAAGTCGATCATCGTCAAGGGCGCCAAGTCGCCCGAGCGGCTGCTCGACGAGGTGACCCTGTTCCTCCACCAGATCGTCTCCGAACTGCCCGAGCCGCAGCAGCAGTTGATCGTCAAGTCGCTGAACCGCGACGCCGCACTCGAAGGCCGCCGCGTGCTCGTGGTCGAGGACGACATCCGCAACATCTACGCGCTGTCCTCGGTGCTCGAACCGCACGGCGTGAACGTGCGCATCGCGCGTAACGGGATCGAGGCGCTGCAAGCGCTCGACGAGGCCGCGCGCGACCTGGCCGAGCCCGTCGACCTCGTGCTGATGGACGTGATGATGCCCGAGATGGACGGCCTCACCGCCACGCGCGAGATCCGCGGACGCGACTGGGGCAAGGGCCTGCCGATCATCGCGCTGACCGCCAAGGCGATGGAGCGCGACCAGCAGGAATGCCTCAACGCCGGCGCCAACGACTACCTCGCCAAGCCGCTCGACGTCGACAAATTGCTGAGTCTGGTACGGGTATGGATGCCGCGCTGATCGAGACCTTCGAACCGCACGAGGAGATCGAGCTCGATCTCCTGCTCGAAGCCGTGTGGCGTCAGTACCACTACGACTTCCGCGGCTATTCGCGCGCCTCGCTGCACCGGCGCATGGCGCGCGCGCTCGGGCGGTTCGGCCTCGCCAGCCTGTCCGAGCTCCAGCACCGCCTGCTACGCGAGCCCGCCGCCTTTGCCGAGCTGATGGGCTTCCTGACGATCCAGGTCAGCGAGATGTTCCGCGACCCCGCCTATTTCCTCGCGCTGCGCCAGAAGGTGGTGCCGCACCTGCGCACCTATCCCTCGCTCAAGGTCTGGATCGCAGGCTGCGCCAACGGCGAGGAGTTCTATTCGCTGGCGATCCTGTTCCGCGAGGAAGGGCTCGAGGATCGCACGATCTTCTACTGCACCGACATCAGCCCCGCCGCGCTGACCAAGGCCGAGGCGGGGATCTACGATCTCCAGCGGATCCCGCAGTTCACCGAGAACCACCGCCTGGCCGGCGGCAAGGCCTCGCTGTCGGACTACTACACGGCGGCCTATGGCGCCGCAGTGTTCGACAAGACGCTGCGCCGCCGCGCGGTCTTCGCCGAGCACAACCTCGCCAGCGACGAGGTGTTCTCCGAAGTCCACCTCGTCTCCAGCCGCAACGTGCTGATCTACTTCGACCGCGACCTGCAGGACCGCGCGCTCGGCCTTTTCGGGGAATCCCTCGTGCGCAGCGGTTTCCTCGGGCTCGGCTCGAAGGAAACCCTGCGCTTCTCGCGCCATTCCGACGCCTTCGCCGACTTCGACGAACGCGAGAAGATCTACCGCCGCAACACCGCGCCACTACGGGGGATCGCTGATGCTGCCTGAACCCGTCCGCGTCCTCGCCGTCGACGACGTTCCCGAGAACCTGCTCGCGCTCGAAGCGCTGCTGCGCGACCAGGGGGTCGAACTGCTCCAGGCGCGCTCGGGGATCGAGGCGCTCGAACTGCTGCTGGTTCATGACGTCGCGCTGGCGCTGCTCGACGTGCAGATGCCCGGCATGGACGGCTTCGAGCTGGCCGAACTGATGCGCGGCACCGAGCGCACGCGGCGCGTACCGATCATCTTCCTGACCGCCGTGGGCACCGACGAGCGTCGCCGTTTCCGCGGCTACGAGGCCGGCGCGGTCGACTATCTGTTCAAGCCGGTCGATCCGCAGGTCGTGCGCAGCAAGGTCGAGATCTTCGTCGAGCTCTACCGCCAGCGCGCCGAACTCGCGCGCCAGCGCGACGAGCATGCCGCGGCGCTCGCCCGGCTGACCGCGCACAGCGACAATTCGCCGCTGGCTATCGTCGAGATCGATCGCGACCAGCGCGTCGTCGCCTGGTCGCAGGGTGCCGAGCGGCTGTTCGGCTGGCGCGCGGCCGAGGTCGCGGGCTTCCGCGCCGCGCGGATCAAGTGGATCAGCCCCGACGACGATGGAGACTTCGCCGAACTGATGGCGGCGATGATCGACGGCACGACCGAGCGCGCGACGCGCACGCTCAAGTTCTGCACGGCCGAAGGCTACACGCTCGACTGCGAGTGCTATTGCTCGGCGCTGCGCGATGCCAATGGCCGGCTGATCTCGATCAACGTCCAGATGCTCGACGTGACCGAACGCAAGCGCGCCGAGGAAACCCAGCGGCTGCTGGTCGGCGAGCTCAACCATCGGGTCAAGAACACGCTCGCCTCGGTCCAGGCGATCGCGCAGCAGACCCTGCGCCATTCGTCGGGCCCCTCGGACTTCGCACCGACCTTCCTCGGCAGAGTCCAGTCGCTGGCCAAGGCGCATTCGCTGCTCAGCAGCGCGACCTGGCAGGGCGCCAGCCTGCGCGATCTCGTCACCGGCCAGGCGGCGATCGGCACCTTCGCGCCCGAACGCCTGATCGCCAGCGGCCCCGACATCGACCTCGCGCCCGAACCGGCGCTGCATCTGGCGCTGGTGCTCCACGAACTGGTCACCAACGCGCACAAATACGGCGCGCTGTCGGTGCCCGCGGGAACCGTGAGCCTGACCTGGCGCGTGGCCAACAACCTGCTCGAACTCGACTGGATCGAGCGCGGCGGTCCCCCGCCCACGGCGCCGAGCCATCGCGGCTTCGGCACGGCGCTGATCGAGCGCAGCCTCAAGGCCGACGGCGGCGGCGCCACCGCGACCTACGATCCCGCCGGCATCGCCTGGCGCCTGACCCTGCCCTGGCTCGGCGCGGCGAAGACCGCACCGCTCGCACCGTCCGCGCCCGGCACCCCCGGCTCGCCCGCGGGCACGGGTGCTGGCCAGGGCATCAAGGGTCTGCGCCTGCTGATCGTCGAGGACGAGCCGCTGATCGCGCTCGAACTCACCGGCCTGGTCGAGGACGCCGGCGCCGTGGTGGTCGGCGCGGCCTCGGACCCGGCCGCGGCGCTGCGCCTGATCGCCGACCTCGCGATCGACGGCGCGGTGCTCGACGGCAATCTCCACGGCGAACCCGTCGACGGCATCGCCGACGCGCTCGCCGCGGCCGGCGTGCCGTTCCTCTTCGTCAGCGGCTATGGCCGCGACCATCTCCCCGCCGGCCACGTCGACGCGCCGTTGGTGGGCAAGCCGTTCGACGCCAAGCAATTGCTGGGCGAAATCGGCGCGATGTGCCGGCAGCGCCAGCCGAGCGAACAGGCAACGTAGGTGATGGATCCCCGCCTTCGCGGGGATGACGGTTAGGGTGGAAAGCGAGAATAGATTGCACAACAACCTGTCGCCGACAGGGAACGCTTTGGCGCTCACGGCGTTATCCTGGAGCATGTCCAGTTCCATCGCCCCCCGCCGGCTCCGCCGGATCGACGCCGAAGAGCGGCGCAATCTCCACACGGGGATGCGCAAGCTCTACGATCCGATCAACGATGACGAGTTCTCCGACCTGCTCCGCGCGATCGCGCGCGGGGGTCGTTAGATCGCGTCAGCCAAGCGCCGATATCGGCACATTGATCGGTTCGACGCGCTGGTGAATGTGCCAGAGCCCGTTCGGATCCAGCCTGACCGAAAACATATAGGCGCCGTTCTCGAGCACGTCGGCCTCGCCGCAATCGGCGCGGGCGATGGCATGCAGAACCGCGGCGGCGTCGCGCGAGGTCACCTCGAACGGAGCATGATCGGGATTCGTGGGCGTGATCGAGAAAACGGACATCACGATGTTCCATGCTTATGGCGGGAGCACGTAACGATCTGCTGTCTCTCAGGCATCGACTGGCCGAAATACGGATCGATGCTGACAGCCTTGTATCACGGTTCGTGGCGCAGAAGAACAAACATAGGTTAAGGCCAATGCTCGGCTCGTCCGATTTACGGCGGCGCTTCAGTGCCGGGACCGATCGATTGAACAGCCAACTTACGCGACGAGCGGTGCCACACTGAAGGAACCCGATGCGCGTTTTCGCGTAATCTATCGTGATGAAAGATTTCCGGCTCGATCCCAATGACATGCGGCCCCGGCTACGAGCCTTTGGCGACGCGATCGCGTCCTGAATGCTGCGAAGGGTTGTCTGGGTGATGGTCGGCCTGACGGCGCTCTATGTCGTCATGCTCATGCTCACGACCCCGACGCCGTCGAAGGACGAGACGGGAATTTTGAACCGCCTACTGCCGACGGCGTGGTTTAGTTAGGATCGAGATTGCGGAAATGACGGGCACCGACAAGATCGTCGCCATCGGGCTGCTGACCGAGAGGGAGCTCAAGACCGTGGCGCGCGACCTCAAGGACATCTACCTCGTCCCGCGCGACGGCGAGTTCGACGACCTGTTGCGGCGGGTGCGCGAGGCGACGCGGAAGCGGGGTTGAGGCCTAGGCGGGCAGCGGTCTTGCGCACCAAGGCCCTTTAGCAATCACACCAAGTCACCGTCGCCCCTGCGCAGGCAGGGGCCTAGCCAACAGCGCGTCATCGCACCTTCCGCTTCAGGAAGAGAGCTCGGTTGGGTCCCTGCCTTCGCAGGGACGACGGTAAAGATGGGTGAGCTCATCGCGATGAGCCGTCCCCTATGGAGCCTGTCGAGCGATCACCGAGCCGCCGTAACGGCTCGGCAGACCCCTCAATCGATCTTGCGCGGCGCGCCGGTGCCCATGAACTTGGCCAGGTTGTAGTGCAGGCTCGGCACGGTCCGTTCCATGTAGGGATTGGGCTGGGTGCCGCGGAAGCCCGAGCTCTTCATGCCCTCCTGCACCGCGGCCATGTTGTTGAAGTCCTGCTGGAGCACCGGCGGCCAGTCGTTGGGCTCGGTATATTCCCACTCGGTCTCGGGCGCTTCGCCTTCCGGGTACAGCTCGTAGACCGACGCCTCGAAGATGCACTTGTTCGGGTCGGCCTTGTAGGGCCGATAGTGGTAGACCAGCATGTTGTTGACCGCATGGCCGATCTGCGTGTTCGGGAAGATCTGCCACGAGGTGCCAGTCTTGGCCGTGTGCTCGGGCGCGACCACGGGCCAGACCACGCCGCGCGCCTCGTCGGCCGCACGCGCCGAGGCCAGCCAGTGCTTCGACACTTCGGGCGCCGGAGTGTCTTCGGGCAGTTCGTCGACCAGCCGCTTGGCCGCCTCGACCAGGGTCATGGTCGTGTTGGTGTTGGCGTTCTTCCAGGTGAAGTCCTGCATTTCCCAGGTCGACTTGCGAGGATCGTCGCCGGCGCCGAGACGCAGCTTGGCCTGATCCTCTTCGCGGCCCTTGGGCGCATCGTAGCCGATGTTCGAGTGCAGTCCCTGGTTGCGGCCCCAGCCGCGGAACTGGCCGAATTCCATGAATTCGGGGTGCGTGGTCGAGACGTGATAGGTCTCGTTGAAGGCCTCCATCGCGACCTTCCAGTTGCAGTCGAACACCACCCACTTGCGCCAGCGCGGGCGCATGTTCTGCAGTTCGAACGGATCGAGCAGGCTGGCCGCAGGCTCGAGATATTCGGCGAGCGGGCCGGCTTCGGGATCGAGGTTGATCCAGATCCAGCCGCCCCAGGTATCGACCTGGACCTTGCCGAGCGCGGTGCGCTCTTCGGTCAGCTTGCCCTGCCAGTCTTCCTGATGCTCGATATAGGTGCACGAGCCCTGGCGGTCGAAGGTCCAGCCGTGGAAGCCGCAGACGATGTTGGTCTTGTTGCCGCGTGCGTTGCGCTTGCCCTTGGGCGTGTCGATCAGGCGGCGGCCGCGATGGGGGCAGACGTTATGGAAGGCGCGCAGTTCGGTCTCGCTGCTGCGCATGATGATCACCGAGTCGTTGAGCACGTCGTAGGTGATGAAGTCGCCGACATTGGAGATGTCTTCGAGCCGGCCGGCCTGGAGCCAGACCTTGGACCAGAGCTTTTCGCCTTCGGCCCTGGCATAGTCCTCGGAAATGTAGGCTTCCGGCCCGATCGTGACCGGTGCGGTCAGTTCGTCCGCCGCCTCAACGATCTTTCCCATCTCGGTCATCGCATCCCTCGCATGTGTCGGCCCTATATCGGCCCGCTATGTCGGTATTGGCACGAGCGCGCAATACTGCACACCCGTTCAGCATATAATTGACCGCGATCAAGAAAGCGAGGGTCCTGCAGGCTGGACAGCCCGGGCGAAATGCCGAAGATGGCCGACAGAACATGTATCCACGACCAAATTCACGGAGAGTTTCATGAGCGACGAATCGTCATCCGCCATTGCCGCGGTCCGCAAGGACTGGGTGGCCGAACACCGCGAAATGTATCTCAAATCGGGCGGTGCCGAAGGCCACATCATGGACATCACCGCCGTGGGCGGGCGTTCGTTCGCGACTCACTGCATGATCAAGTACAAGGGCCGCAAGAGCGGCAAGACCTTCATCACCGCGCTCTGCTACGGCGACATCGCCGGCGAAGTGGTGATCGTCGGCTCGAAGGGCGGCGCCGACACGCACCCCGACTGGTATCTCAACATCAAGGAAATGGCCGAGATCGAGTTCCAGGTCGCCACCCAGGCCTTCCGCGGCACCTGGCGCGAGCCCGAGGGTGCCGAGTACGAGAAGATCTGGAACTTCATGGTCGACGGCTTCCCGTTCTACGCCGACTACCAGAAGTCGACGAGCCGCAAGATCCCGCTGGTGGTGATGAAGGCGGTCGAACCGATCCCCGCGTTCAAGGAAGAGGACGCGACCGGGCACCGGCAGTACAAGTGAGCTGACGATCCTCCCCATTTTTGCGCAGCGCAAATGGGGAGGTGGCAGCCACCGAAGGTGGCTGACGGAGGGGCTCTATCAATACCCCTCCACCACCCGCTTCGCGGGCGGTCCCCTCCCCATTTAGCTGCGCGAAATGGGGAGGATCTTAAGATCAATCGTAGACCACTTCGACCCGGCCGGTCTCACCGTTCGGGCCCATCGGCGAATCGTATTCGATGCAGGTCACGATCGGATTGTCGTGGCTGGCGAACAGGTTCTTCTCATCGGCCTTGGTCATCGGCAGGCGCTCGGGATCGGCGATGATGCGCTGCGAATTCTCGAAGTCCTCGCGGCTGTTCCACCAGATTTCCATGATGCAGTCGTAGCCGCAATCGTGGACCTGGCCCGTCACCGGGTTGATCTCGGGCTTCAGGTAGCGGCGGACGTAGCGCACGGCGTTGGGGATCGCCGGCTTGGCGCCCGACTTCTTGGCCAGCTGCGAGTGCTGGTTCTCGTAGTAGTCCATGAACTCGTCGGCGGTCATGTCGGGCCGCTTCTTGAAGAAGCAGATCTGCTTCAGCATCGTTTCTCTCCTCTGATGTTCTGTCAGGCCGGCCGCAGGGCCAGCACGCTGCCCTCGGCCGCACCGGCGACGTAGATCGTGCCGTCGCCGCCGGCGGCGAGGCCGGCGAAGGTCGTCATCGGGCCGCACATGTCGCCGACGCTACCGAGTTCCTTGGGGACGATCCCGGCCGGGGCGCCGACGGGCAGGTTGGCGCCGATCGCGCGGCGGTTGCCGCCCGCCAGGTCGCTCTCGATCACCTGCTTGCTGTCGGTGTCGACGACGTAGAGCTTGCCGCCCGCGATCGCGAGGCCTTCGGGGGTGCCGAGGCCGTCGATCACGGTCTCGGTCTTGCCGCCCGCGACCTTGGTGACGCGCCCAGCCCCGGCCTCGGCGACATAGACCGCGCCGTCGGGGCCGATCGCGACGCCCATCGGCTTGTCGAGCCCGCGCGCCAGTTCGCTGACCTCGCCGCGCTCGACCGAGAGCAGGCGGCCGGTGGGCATCTCGGCGAAGACCACCGCCCCGCTCGCCGCCAGGTCGACGCCCATCAGGCGGTCGTAGCCCTGCGCCAGCATCTCGCTGGCCTGGCCGGCGGGGTTGAACCGGGCGACGTCGCCGTTGGCCGTGGTGACGATCCATTCGCCGGCCCCCGCCGCCGCCACGTCGCGGACCCAGCCGGGGAAGCCCGGCGAGAACAGCATGCCGGCCAGCTCGGGCTCACCGCCGGCCTGGAGCGTGTAGGTGAAGCCGCCGTCGGCGATGAACAGCTCGCCGCTTTCGGCCACGGCCAGGCCCAGCGGCCACTGCATGCCCTTCTTGACCAGCGGCTTGGCCTTGCCCGGGGTGATCTCGTGGATCGAACCGGTGATGTGCGAGACGAAGGTCCGGCCGTTGACGAAGGCGACGTTGTCGAGCCCCGGCCCGACGTCGGCCAGCACTTCCTTCTCGCCGGTGCGCGGATCGATCTTGAGCACCTGGCCCGAATAGACCTGGGTCGAGACGATATAGCCGTCGGGGTGGAACTTGACCGAGTCGGGCACGCCGAGGTCCTTGGTCACGACCTCGGGCTCGCCGCCGTCGAGGCTGACGCGCCAGATCTCGTTGGCCGCCTGGGCGGGGAAATAGAGCTTGCCGTCGGGGCCGATGTCGAAGGCATTGGCCATCGGCACGCCCTCGATGATCGTGCGCGGCGCGCCGCCGTTGCGGTCGAGCTCGACGATCCTGGCGCCCATGGTCAGCTCGCCGGCGATCAGGCGGTTCTGCTTGAAGATGATCGGATTGGCGACGCGCAGGTCGGCGATGACGTCGCTGGTGCCGTTGGGCCGCAGCACGCGCACCTGGTTCTCGGTGATCTCGGTGACGTAGAGGTTGCCGGCATCGTCGAAGGCGAGGTCGTCGGGTCCGGTGATCGGCCCGCCCATCGGCGCATAGGCCTCTATCTCGAGCGTATCGACGTCGATCGCGCTGACCTGGCTGCCGCCGACCGAGGCGACGTAGACGCGCCCGTCCTTGCCGGTGTGGAGGCCGTTGGCGCCGAACAGGCGGCTCGGCCGGGTCACGCGTTCGAGCGTCCAGCCCTCGGCCGTCTCGGCCGGATTGGGCGAGACATAGCGCGGCGTGGTCTGGGTCATCGTGATGCTCTCCCGGCTCGACGACCGGGCTTCCGGTCTGGCTCGGGCGATCTTCTGGACGGCTGTACGAGCGAGCGTCAAGCCCGGGACTCGCCGAAGGTATACAATCTTGCAGGGCGCGCGGCGCCACGGCTTGAAACGCCCGATTTTGTCTGCATAGGTCAAGACGCTCACGCCGGCGCACAGGCATCGCCCGCGTAACATAAGGCGTGAGGGAGAGAGTCGATGGCTTCGGGCAGTTCCTTGGCAGGCAAAGTCGCGGTCGTGACCGGCGCCAGCCGCGGCGTCGGGCGCGGCATCGCGCTCGCGCTCGCCGACCAGGGTGCCACGGTCTACGTCACCGGCCGCACCGTCACCGCGGGCCAGGAAGGCCTCTCGGGCACGATCGGCGAGACCGCCGCCGAAGTCGACGCGCGCGGCGGCAAGGGCATAGCCGTCGCGGTCGACCTGGCGCGCGACGAGGACATCGCCGCGCTGTTCGCGCAGGTGCAGGCCGAACAAGGCCGGCTCGACCTGCTGGTCAACAATGCCATCGTCATCCCCCCCGAGCTGACCCAGCCCGGCGGCTTCTGGGAAAAGCCGCTGTCGAACTGGGAAATGTTCGATGTCGGCCTGCGCGCGGCCTATGTCGCCGCCTGGCACGCCGCGAAGATCATGGTGCCGCAGAGGTCGGGGCTGATCGTCGGCATCTCGGGCTATGTCGGCGTGACCTATACCTACGGGCCGATCTTCGGCACGGTGAAGACCGGGCTCGATCGCATGGCGCGCGACATGGCCGTCGAGCTCAAGGAGCACGGCGTCGCCTCGCTGTCGCTGTGGCAGGGCTTCACCTATACCGAGCGCGCGATCGAGAACCTCAGGTCGGTGCCCGGCATGGCGAACCAGCTCAAGAGCGCGGCCGGCAGCTCGCCCGAGTTCCCCGGCCGCGTCGTCGCCGCACTCGCCGCCGATCCCGCGATCATGGCGCGATCGGGCGGAACTTTCATCAACGCCGAACTGGCGCAGGAATATGGCCTGACCGACATCGACGGCCGCACTATCCCATCCAACCGCGCCGAACGCGGCTCGCCGATCTGGCAGCCGGTCTAACCTTGAAGGAATCCCGATGACTGAACTGCGTTTCGACGGCCGCGTGGCGGTGATCACCGGCGGTGGCCGCGGGCTCGGTGCGGCCTATGCGCGGCTGCTGGCCGCGAAGGGCTGCAAGGTCGTGGTCAACGACCTCGGCGCGCCGATCAAAGGGGATGGCAACGACGCCAGCGTCGCCCAGCAGCTGGTCGACGAGATCGTCGCGGCCGGCGGCGAGGCCGTGGCCGATACCCATTCGGTCGCGACGCCCGAAAGCGCCCAGGCGATCGTCCAGACCGCCCTCGACGCCTATGGCAAGGTCGACATCCTGATCTACAACGCCGGCAACGTCCGCTACGGCACGATCCGCGAGCTGTCGTTCGAGGACTTCCAGTCGGTGATCGACGTCCACCTGATGGGCGCCTTCTACATGGTCAAGGCGGTGCACCCGCTGATGTGCGACGCGGGCTATGGCCGCATCGTCCTGACCAGCTCGATCGGCGGGATCTATGGCAACAACCGCTGCGTGAACTACGGCATCTCCAAATCGGGCATGATCGGGCTCAGCAACATCGCCGCGCTCGAGGGCGAGGCGTTCGACGTGAAGTCCAACGTCATCGTTCCCTCGGCGGTGACGCGCATGGCCGAAGGCCTCGACATCTCGCAGTACCCACCGATGGAGCCCGAGCTCGTCTCGCCGACCGTCGCCTGGCTCGCGCACGAGCGCTGCGACGTCTCGGGCGAGATGATCGCCGCGATCGGCGGCCGCATCGCCCGCGCCTTCATCGCCGAGACCAAGGGCGTTTATCAGCCGAGCTGGACGATCGAGGAAGTCGACCAGGCCATGGCCCAGGTCCACGACAAGAGCGACCTCCAGGACTTCGGGCTGCACGGTCACGTCGATCACATCATGTACAGCTTCGACATGGCGCGGAAAGGCGGCTGAACACCCGCACAAAATACTGCCATTGGGGTTCGGGTCGCGCTAAGGCCCTCCCCTGCATCGAGACACACGCGAGAGAGAGCCGGAACTGCCCATGACCTTCGTCTGCGAACCGACCAACGTCCCCCCCGCCGAGGAAATCGACATCCCGGCAATGAAGGCGAAGTACCAGCAGGAGCGTGACAAGCGCATCCGGCGCGAAGGCCAGGAACAGTACGCCCCGCACGAGGACAACCTCACCCACGACACCTATGAGCATGATCCGTTCAGCCCGGTGGTGCCGCGCGACGCGCTGGCCGAAGATGTCGACGTCGCCGTGCTCGGCGGCGGCTGGACCGGGCTCCTGGCGGCCTATCACCTGACCAAGCAGGGCGTGACCAACTTCAAGGTCATCGACCACGCCGGCAATTACGGCGGCACCTGGTACTGGAACCGCTATCCGGGCATCCAGTGCGACAACGACGCCTACTGCTACCTGCCGCTGCTCGAAGAGATGCAGTGGCTGCCCTCGAAGAAGTTCGAGGACGGCAAGCAGATCTACGAATACATCCAGATGATCGTCGCCAAGTTCGGCCTGGCCGACAAGGGCCTGTTCCACACGCTGATCAAGGGCCTGTCCTGGGACGAATCGATCAAGCGCTGGCGCGTGCGCACCGACCGCGGCGACGATATCCGCGCCAAGTTCGTGATCATGGCCGGCGGCACGCTGTCGACGCCCAAGTTCCCCAACGTCCCCGGCATCCACGCCTTCAAGGGCCACAAGTTCCACACCAGCCGCTGGGACTATGACTACACCGGCGGCGAGTGGGGCAATCCCGTGCTCGACAAGCTCAAGGACAAGCGCGTCGCGATCCTCGGCACCGGTGCGACCTCGGTCCAGGCCGTGCCCTATCTGGGCAAGTACGCGAAGCACCTCTACGTGCTGCAGCGCACGCCCTCGGGCGTCGACAAGCGCGACAACCCGCCGACCGACCCCTATTGGGCCGCCTCGCTCAAGCCCGGCTGGCAGGCCGCGCGCCAGGAGAACTTCCTGCGCGCCGCCAACGAGATCCTGCCGCTCGACGCGCCCGACCTGATCTGCGACTTCTGGACCGAGGTGAACCGCAACATCAACGCGGATCTCAAGGCCGAGGGCAAGACCGAGCACCCGTTCCCCGAGTTCTGGGATCGCCGCGAGAAAATGGACTTCCAGGTGATGGAACGCGTCCGTCGCCGCGTCGATTCGATCATCGAGGACCCGGCCACGGCCGAGGCGCTCAAGCCCTACTACCGCTTCATGTGCAAGCGGCCGCTGTCGAACAACGACTACTACGACACGTTCAACCAGCCCAACGTGACCTTGATCGACGTCTCGGCCACCCAGGGCCTCGAAGCGATGACCGAAAAGGGCTTCATCGCCGACGGCAAGGAATACGAGATCGACGCGATCGTCTTCGCCTCGGGCTTCGAGGTGACCAGCGATCTCAAGCGCCGCTGGGGCTTCGACGACGTCGTCGGCCGCAACGACGTGTCGATCTACGACCAGTGGGCCGACGGTCCGAAGACCTTGCACGGGATGTCGACGCACAACTTCCCGAACATGTTCTTCACCGGCTACGTCCAGGGCGGCCTCAACGGCACCACGACCTTGCAGTTCGGCGAGCAGGTGCGCCACGAGGCCTGGATCATCAAGCAGGCGCTCGACCAGGGCATCGTCTCGATCGAGCCCAGCGCCGAGGGTCAGCAGGCCTACATCGACCGCTTCAACGAGATCGCGCTCGACCTGTCGATGATCCTCAACGACTGCACCCCTTCCTACTTCACCAACGAGGGCGAGAAGGAAGCCAAGTGGTTCCTGTTCCGCGGCTGGGGCCTCGGCTGGGACAACTGGCAGGAAATGCTCGAGGACTGGCGCCAGAAGGGCGACTTCGCGGGCATGGCCGTCGAGAAATAGGCCGCCGCTCTCCGTTAGAATGTGACGAAAAACGAGGCGCCGCAGGACTTTGCTCCTGCGGCGCCTCTCTTTATGTTTCCAGGTGATAACGCATCTTCACGCTACGGCGGTAAAGGCCATGTTTACCATCGATCCCTAGGCTTCGACCGTCCCGGCCAGACCCGCGGACACAGTCGCGGACGGAGCCGATCAACGCCATGCTCGTATCGAGAGCTATCCAGGACGGCGCCGCCACTTTCAACGACAACGGCATGTCCGCGCTCGAACTCTACGAGCAGGCCGCCCCGCTCGTCTCGATCGGCGCCTGGTCCTGCGATCTGCGCAGCGAGCGGCTGACCTGGACCGGCGGCGTGTTCTCGCTGTTCGGCCTTTCCACCATTCCCGAGCGCCGCGCGGTGGTCGAGATGTACAGCGAGGAGTCGCGCGAAAGGCTCGAACGCCAGCGCCGCCATGCGATCGAGACGCGCAAGGGTTTCTCGCTCGACGCCGACATCGTCCGCCCCGACGGCGGCCGGCGCTGGATCCGCATCACCGCAGCCACGCAGAATTCGAACGGGCGCGCCGTGACGCTCTACGGCATGAAGCAGGACATCACCGAGGATCACGAACGGTGGGAGCGGCTGCGCGCCCTGGCCGAGTGCGATCCGCTGACCGGCGTGGCCAACCGCGCCGCCTTCCAGCGCTTCCTCGATCGCGCGAAGGACGCGCCGGAAGCGGACGGCGTCGGCGCCCTGCTGCTGTTCGACATGAACGGCTTCAAGCAGATCAACGACATCTGGGGCCATGCCGCAGGTGACGCCTGCCTGGTCGCGCTGGGCAAGCGTCTGCGCCACGCCTTCCCGCACGCCCAGCTCGTCTCGCGGATCGGTGGCGACGAATTCGCCGTACTGCTGCCGCCGGACGGCACGCGCGCCGAGATCGAGGCCAAGGTCCGCTCGCGGATCTGCAGCCTGCTCTCGCCCGTGGCCTGGGATGGCAACTGGCTGACGATCGGCGTATCCGCCGGGCTCGCCTTCGCGCCCGAGACCGAGGAGCTCGATCCGCAGGCGCTGTTCCTCGACGCCGACCGCGCGCTCTATGCCGCGAAGGCCGATCGGTCCGACGCGCTGTTCTGCGCCTAGGTGTCTTTGTCTACCGTGATTTCCGAGCCGGCAGGTGTTCCACCTGCCTCGAAATCACTTAACGCCCCTTCCACTCGGGCTGGCGCTTCTCGGCGAAAGCGCGCGGGCCTTCCTGGCCATCCTCGCTCTTGTAGGCGTGCTCGTGCGCGGCACGCGCGGCCTGGAGCGCGGCCGAGCGGCCCATCTCGGTCGACAGCATCACCGTCTCGCGCGCGGCCTTGACCGACAGCGGCGCGCCTTCGAGCACTTCGCGCGCCAGTTCCAGCGCCGTGTCCATCAGCGCGGCGGGTTCGACCAGGCGATTGACCAGGCCGATCTCGTAGGCGCGCTGCGCGGTGATCGGCTTGCCGGTCAGCACGATCTCCATGAAGATCCGCTGCGGGATCATGTGGATCAGCGGCGCCGCCCAGGGCGAGCCGCGGCCGACCTTGACCTCAGTGATCGCGAACTTGGCATTGGTGCTGGCGACGCAGAGATCGCAGTTCTGCGCGATCAGCCAGCCGCCGGCGAAAGCGAAGCCGTTGACCGCGGCGATCGTCGGCTTGGTCAGCTGCAGATTGTCGTAAGCCGCGGGGATGAAGTCGGCCGGCGGCACCTGCATGCCCGTCTCGACCATCTCCTTGAGATCGCCGCCCGCGCAGAAGCTCTTCTCGCCGGCGCCCGTCAGGATCGCGATACACAGGGCCTCGTCGGCCTCGAACCGGCGCCAGGCCGCCCACAGCCCCTCGCGCACTTCCTTGCTCAGCGCATTGCGCTCTTCGGGGCGGTTGATCGTGATGATCGCGATGCCGTCTTCGCGGGCATCGAACAGGACGGCGCCATTGTCGTGATTGGCGGACATTAGAACCCCCGGGTCTGGATCTGGTGCGCGGCCCGGTCCAGCTCCTCGCGGAAGTCCGGGTGGGCGATGGCGATGAGGCGCTTGGTGCGCTCGGCCAGGGTCTGGCCCTTGAGTTCGGCCGCGCCGTATTCGGTGACGATGACGTCGACCTCGGTGCGCGCCGTGGTGACCGGGCCGGCGAGGCTCGGCACGATCTTGCTCAGGGTTCCGCCCTTGGCGGTCGAGGCCAGCACCATCAGCGCCGCGCCGCCCGGCGAGCGCGCGCCGGCGCGGACGAAATCGACCTGGCCGCCGGTGCCGCCCATGTAGGCCGCGCCCGACTGCTCGGCATTAACCTGGCCGGTGAGGTCGACCTCGAGCGCCGAATTGATCGTCACCAGCCGCGACAGCTGGCCGAGAACTGCGGCGTCGTGGGTGTAACTCGTCGGCGTCATGCGGATCGCCGGGTTCTTGTCGGCGAAGTCGTAGAGCCGCTTCGTGCCGATCAGCGCACCGTTGATCGTCACGCCGCGGTCGATCTCCTTGCGCGCGTTGGTGATGACCCCAGCCTCGAACAGGTCGACCAGCCCGTCGCCGAGCATGCCCGAATGGACGCCCAGGTCCTTGCGATCGTGGAGCAGCCGCAGGATCGCGTCAGGCACCGCGCCGACGCCGGTCTGGATCACCGAGCCGTCGCCGATGTAGCCCGCGCAGTGGCGCGCGATCGCCTCGTCGGTCTCACCGATCTTCGCCGCCGCGACTTCGACCGGCGCGCGCGAGACCTGGACCTTCACGTCGATCGCCGAGCCGGGGATCAGCTCGCCGTGGCTGTAGGGAACCTGGTCGTTGACCTCGGCGATGACCACGCGCGCCTTGTCGACCGCGGCGCGGACGTAGTCGCTGATCAGGCCGCACGAGTGGTTGCCGTCGGCATCGGCCGGGCTGACCTGGATCATCGCGACGTCGCAGGGGAGCACGCCCGCGGCGATCAGCGGGCCGACCTGGCTGACGTGGACCGGGATCACGTCGAGCGCGCCGGCTTTCGTCATGGAGCGGAGCGCGCCGATCGCGCCCATGCTCGACAGGCGGAAGGCGCTCGCGTTCTCGGGCACGAACAAGCCCGAGAACGAGGTGGCGATGAAGGCCGAGAGGTTGCCGATCCCCGCCCCTTGCGCGATCAGCGCCTCGACGAGCGTCGTCGGCTCGCCGCAGGCCTGGCCGAAGACGATGCGGTCGCCGGGCTTGAGATAGCGCGAGAGGTCGAGGTCGGCAGGGCTCATTACTTGCCCGCCAGCTTGAGCAGGCGCTCGGCGCGCGCGAGGTAGGGACGATCGAGCATGCCGCCCTTCCAGCCGATTGCGCCGACGCCGGGATTGGCGGCGAAGACGTCGACGATCTCCTGCGCCTCGGCGATCTCGGCCTCGGTCGGGGTGAAGGCCGCGTTGATCACGTCGACCTGCGCCGGGTGGATCGCCAGCATGCCGCGGAAGCCGTCGCGGCGGACGCTCTCGGCACGCTTGCGCAGCGCGTCGAGGTCCTTGAAGTCGGCCGAGATCGTCTCGATCGCGGTGACCCCCGCCGAAGCCGCGCCGAGCACGGTCAGGCTGCGCGCGAGTTCGTAGGTGAAGCTGTACGAACCGTCGGCATTCTTGTTCGAGCTCGCGCCGATCGAGTCGGCCAAATCCTCGGCGCCCCAGGTCAGCGCGACGACACGCGGCGCGCCCTTGTAGTCGCCGGTGTGGAACATGGCCTCGGCGGTCTCGGTGATCAGGACGATGACCGGGGTCGAGCCCTCGTCGATGCCGTTGGCGACTTCGAGCACCGAGAGCATGTGGTCGAGCTTCTCGACCTCCTGGCGGCCATAGACCTTGGGCAGCATGATGCCGCCGGGCGCCGCAGGCATGATCGCGGCGAGGTCACCCAGGGTATAGGGGCCGTCGAACGGATTGATCCGCACCCACAGCCGCGCGCGCTGGGCCGGGTTGTTCTTGACGAAATCGTGCACCATCCCGCGCGCCAGGACCTTGTTCTCGGTCGCGACCGCGTCCTCGAGGTCGATCAGCACGATGTCGGCCGTGCCTTCCATCGCCTTGGTCATCTTCTTCTCGCTGTCGCCGGGGGCGAAGAGCCAGGAGCGCGCGGAGATCGGTTCGTGGGCGATGGGCATGGTCAGGTTCCTTGGCAGTGGTCGGCGGCCGGATAATGCATTATCCGCGCAAACCTCAACCGTTATCGGCTCAATAGGACTTCGGCAGCTCGAGCACGCGCTCGGCGATGAAGTTCATGATCTGGTGCGGGCTGACCGGCGCGATGCGCGGGATCAGCACTTCGCGCAGGTAGCGCTCGACGTGGTATTCCTGGGCATAGCCCATGCCGCCCATCGACATCACCGCCGTCTGGCAGGCTTCGTAGCCGGCTTCGGCGGCGAGGAACTTGGCGGTGTTCGCCTCGACGCCGCATTCCTTGCCCTGGTCGAACAGGCTGGCCGCCTTCCACACCATCAGCTCGGCTGCCGCGACCTGCATCCAGGCCTTGGCCAGCGGGTGCTGGATGCCCTGGTTCTGGCCGATCGGCCGGCCGAAGACGACGCGCTCCTGCGCGTACTTGGCCGCCTTGGCGATCGCCACCTTGCCGAGGCCGGTGGCTTCGGCGCCGAGCAGCACGCGTTCGGGATTGAGGCCCTGAAGCAGGATCTTGAAGCCCTGCCCCTCGGCACCGATGCGATCTTCCTCGGGCACGAACAGGTCCGAGATGAACAGCATGTTCGACCCGACCGCGTGGCGGCCCATCTTCGGGATCAGGCGGTGCTCGATCTTCTCGCGATCGAGCTTGGTATAGAACAGCGTGAGGCCTTCGGTCTTCTTCTTGACGTCCTCGAGCGCGGTGGTGCGCGCGATGATCAGCATCTTGTCGGCGACGTGGGCATTGGTGATCCACACCTTCTCGCCATTGAGCAGATAGCCGCCGTCGACCTTCTGCGCGCGGGTCTTGAGGCTGGTGGTGTCGAGCCCGGTGTTGGGCTCGGTCACCGCGAAGCACATGCGCTCCTGGCCCGAGAGGATCGGCGGGATCATCCGCTGCTGCTGCTCCTCGGTGCCGAACAGCACGACGGGCTCGAGCCCGAAGACCGGCCCGTGGATCGCCGAGGCCGCGGCAAGGCCGCCGCCGCTTTCGGCCACGGCCTGCATCATGATCGCCGCTTCGGTGATGCCGAGGCCCGCACCGCCGACCGACTCGGGCATGGCGATGCCGAGCCAGCCGGCCTCGGCCATGGCCTTGTGGAACTCGACCGGCCACTCGCCGCTGCGGTCGTGCTCGAGCCAGTAGTCCTCGGAGAATTGCGAGCAATGCTTGAGCACGGCTTCGCGAATGTTCTGCTGGTCCTCGGTGAAGGCAAAGTCCACGGTTGCAACCTCTGGCTTGAGCGGGTGTCTGCGCCCGCCTAGCAGCGAGAGGCAGGCAAGACAACCAAGAGCAACCCGATATTGGCACACTGAACCAAAATACGCATAGACCTGATCGTGCCGATGGGTTAGCAGGCGGGCGAACCCTGGAGGATTCTTTGAGCAACAGCGCCGCGAAAAAGGGAGCAGGTTCCGGGCCTCTGGCCGGCATCCGCGTCATCGACCTGACCTCGGTCGTGTTCGGCCCCTATGCCACGCAGATCATGGCCGACATGGGCGCCGACGTGATCAAGGTCGAGCCGCCCGCGGGCGACAACACGCGCCACATCACGGTCGGCCCCGAGGCGGGCATGGGCGGCATCTACGTCAACGTGAACCGCGGCAAGCGCAGCCTGATGCTCGACCTGCGGCAGGAGGCGGACAAGGACGTCCTGCGCAAGCTGATCGCGACGGCCGACGTCTTCATCCATTCGATGCGCGGCAGCGCCATCGCCAAGCTCGGCTTCTCCTACGAGGCGGTCAAGGCGATCCGCCCCGACATCATCTACACCAATTGCTACGGCTACAGCCGCCGCGGCCCCGAGGCCGACCAGCCGGCCTACGACGACACGATCCAGGCCGAATGCGGCATCACCCACGTCCAGGGGCTGATGAACGGCGAGCCGGGCTTCGTCGCGACGATCATGGCCGACAAGGTCGCCGGCCTCCACGCGCTCCACGCCACGACGATGGCGCTGTTCCACCGCGAACGCACCGGAGAAGGCCAGGAGGTCGAGGTGACGATGTTCGAGGCGATGTCCTCGTTCATGCTGGTCGAGCACGCCAACGGCGCAATGTTCACGCCGCCGACCACCCCCGCGCACTACCACCGCGCGGTCGAGAAGAACCGCCGCCCCTACAAGACCAAGGACGGCTACGTCGCCGCGCTCGTATACAACGACAAGCACTGGAACGCCTTCATGGCGGCGGTGAAGCCGGCTTGGGAGACCGAGGAATTCTCCACCCTGGAGAAGCGCGCCAAGCAGATCGGCCGCGTCTATGGCCTGCTCGGCGAGACCTTCCTGACCCGCACCACGCAGGAATGGCTCGACCTGCTGCGTGAACTGCACATTCCCTGCGCGATCCTGCGCACCACCGACGAATTGTTCGACAACGAACACCTCAATACGATCGGCTTTTTCGAGACGATCGACACGCCGCAGGGGCCGACGCGCTTCCCCGGCGTGCCGACCTGGTTCTCGGCCACGCCCGGCCAGGTCCAGGGCCCGGCGCCGCGGCTCGGCGAACACAATGCCGCGCTCCTCGCCGAGCTCGGATTGGATACGGAGAGCAAATGAACAGGTGTGTTGATCAAGTGTTGGCGACCCTGCTCTCTTGAGCTAGGAGCGGTGCCGAAACAGTCATTGGGAGAGTGAAGGCGATTCTGCGGGGCGAGTCCCCGCCTGCCCCGGTCGAGCGCCGGCGCCCGAGCAACCCCCTGAAATCCATTTCGAATATCATCTGAAGAGGAAATCCAGACGATGTCATACGACGACCAGCCGCAGGCGGAATCGAAGGGCGGCACCCCCGTCTACAAGCGCATCCTCGAACTGTTCGAGGCAGAAGGCGTCAACACGCTGTTCGGCATCCCCGATCCGAACTTCGTCCACCTGTTCCTCGAAGCCGAGAAGCGCGGCTGGACCGTCGTCTCGCCGCACCACGAGGCCTCGGCCGTGCACATGGCCGCCGCCGCCGCGCGCATCACCGGCAAGCCGGCACTCTGCATCGCCACGCTCGGGCCGGGCCTGGCGAACGCGATGCCCGGCATCCAGTGCGCCAAGGTCGAGAACGACCCGGTCATCATCCTCGGTGGCCAGCGCGCCCGCGTGACCGAGCGCCGCGTGCGCCGCGGCCGCATCCAGTTCGTCCGCCAGGAGCCGATGATCGAGGATTCGGTGAAGTTCTCTTCGTCGATCGAATATGCCGACCAGACCGACGAAATCGTTCGCGAGGCGATCCGCGTCGCCATGTCGGGCACGCCGGGCCCCTGCTACATCGAATATCCGAGCCACGTCCTGCTCGAAGAGCTCGAGCCCGAGCCGGCTCTGCCGCCCGCACGCTACCGCCTGTTCGAGGCCGGCGCCGACGGTGACCGCATCGCCGAGGCCGCCGCGCTGATCAAGGCCGCCAAGCACCCGATCCTGCTGGTCGGCCACGCCGTCCACACGACCAAGTCGGGCGAGAAGCTCAAGGAGCTGGCGCTCAAGATGAACTGCCCGGTCATTCAGACCTCGGGCGGCACCGCCTATATCGAAGGCATCGAGGACCGCACCTTCCAGTACGTGTTCTCCGACGCCTCGATCGACGCGGTCGAAGAGAGCGATCTCGTCGTCGCCGTCGGCACCGAGCTGGGCGAGCCGCTGCACTATGGCCGCTGGCGCCACTGGTATGCGGGTGAAGCCAACCGCAAGTGGATCTACATCCAGCAGGATGCCACCGCGATCGGCGTCAACCGCCCGATCGACGTGCCGCTGGTCGGTGACCTTCGCGCCGTCCTGCCGCAGCTCAGCCGCGCGCTGGGCGATGCCCTGCCCGAGGCCGCGAGCCTGCGTCGCTTCATGAAGGACGGCCAGGCCGAACTCGACGAGCTGGCCGCCGAAGCCGGCGAGAAGTCGGACGGTTCGGGCAATGTCGCGATGAACACCGCGCAGTTCGTCGTCGAAGCCTCGAAGGCCTTCCCCAAGGACGGCATCCTGATCCGCGACGGCGGCGCCACGGTGATCTACCAGTGGACCTATTCGCAGTCGAAGCCGCATGACGTGATCTGGAACCAGAACTACGGCCACATCGGCACCGGCCTGCCCTACGCGACGGGCGCCATGCTCGCCGACGAGGCCGCGACCGGCAAGAAGCGCCCGGGCATGCTGCTGACCTCGGACAGCTCGTTCCTGTTCCACGTCGGTGAGCTCGAAGTCGCCGTGCGCAAGAACCTGACCCTGGTCTGCGTCGTCGGCGTCGACTTCCAGTGGGGTCTCGAGGTCGGCGTCTACAAGCGCACCTTCGGCCAGGGCACCGCGGAAACCGGCACGCACTGGTCCGACAAGGTCCGCTTCGACAAGATCGGCGAAGGCTTCGGCGGCCACGGCGAATACGTTCGCGAAGCCAAGGACCTCGGCCCGGCGATCAAGGCGGCCTACGAGCGCGGCGGCCTGACCGTGATCCACGTTCCGATCGATCCGAAGGCCAACTCGGAAGAAATGCCCAAGTACGAGAAGTTCCGTACCTGGTACGCCGAGGGCACCCAGTAAGAGGGTTCGCCGACAGGACGAAAATTCAGGCCCGCGCCATACTGGACACAGTACGGGGCGGGCCTATTTCTTTGGGCAACAGGCGAATCCCCCTTTCGCCCACCCCATGACATCGCGGGAGATGGTATGCGCGAGTATCTGAAGTTCTACATCGACGGCCAGTGGGTCGATCCGACCACGCCGAAGACCGCCGAGGTCATCAACCCCGCGACCGAAGCCGTCTCGGGCACGATCTCGCTGGGTTCCGCCGCCGACGTCGACAAGGCCGTCGCCGCCGCCCGCCGCGCCTTCGCCTCCTGGGGCGAGACCTCGGTCAAGGACCGGCTCGACATCCTGCTCGCGATCCAGTCCGAATATGCCAAGCGCTCCGACGAGCTCGGCGACGCCGTCGTCGAGGAAATGGGCGCGCCGGTCGGCCTGGGCCGCGGCTTCCACGTCGGCCTCGGCGCGGGCCACCTGCAGACCGCGATCGACGTGCTCAAGGAGTTCCCCTTCGAGCAGCAGAAGGGCGCCAGCCTGATCCGCTACGAGCCGATCGGCGTCTGCGGCCTGATCACGCCGTGGAACTGGCCGATGAACCAGACCTGCGTGAAGATCTTCCCGGCGCTGGCCGCGGGCTGCACGATGATCCTGAAGCCGCCGCAACTCGCGCCGTATTCGGCGCAGATCCTCGCCGAGATCATTCATGACGCCGGCACCCCGGCGGGCGTGTTCAACATGGTCCAGGGCCAGGGCTCGGTAATCGGCACGGCATTGTCGACCCACCAGGACGTCGACATGATCTCGTTCACCGGCTCGGAGCCGGTCGGCGTGCAGATCCAGAAGGACGCGGCCGAGACGGTCAAGCGCGTCGGCCTGGAACTCGGCGGCAAGAGCGCCTGGATCGTGCTCGACGATGCCGACCTGGCGGCCAACGTCGCCGGCGCGACCGGCGGCATGATGGGCAATTCGGGCCAGACCTGCTCGGCGGGCTCGCGCCTGCTGGTGCCGGCATCGCGCCTCGACGAGGCGGTCAAGGCCGCGACCGAGGCCTGCAACGCCGTCACCGTCGGCGATCCGCTGACCGACGTGGCGATGGGCCCGGTCGTGTCGAAGAGCCAGTTCAACATCATCCAGGACTACATCCAGAAGGGCCTGGACGAGGGCGCGACCTTGATCGCCGGCGGCCTCGGCCGTCCCGACGGGCTCGACAAGGGCTGGTTCGTCAAGCCGACCGTCTTCGTCGGCACCAACGACATGGTGATCAGCCGCGAGGAGATCTTCGGCCCGGTGCTCGTGATCATCCCCTATCAGGACGAGGCCGACGCGATCCGCATCGCCAACGACAGCCTGTTCGGCCTCGGCGGCTACGTCTCGGGCCAGGATGCCGACAAGTGCCGCCAGATCGCGCGCAAGCTGCGCACGGGTGCGATCTGGGTCAACGGCGGCTTCGACTTCCACGCGCCGTTCGGGGGCTACAAGCGCTCGGGCAACGGCCGCGAATGGGGCGAATACGGCTTCCACGAATATCTCGAGATCAAGTCGATCATCGGCTGATCCCGCGCATTTCGAGAGGTTCAGGAAGGGCCGGGCGTTTCAGGACGCCCGGCCTTTTCCGTTTGCGCGTCTGCCCGGTTCGGCTATCCGCCCGCCCCGAAGGAGCACGCTCGATGGCCGAACGCACTGAAGAACAGCACGCCGAAAAGATGAAGAAGCGCCAGGCCGCGCACGAGAAGATCGGTGCGACCAAGACCGTCGAGAAGGGCCTGCTGATCGTCAACACCGGCAAGGGCAAGGGCAAGACCACCGCCGCGCTCGGCATGGTCGTGCGCGCGATCGGCCACGGCAAGAAGGTCGGCGTGGTCCAGTTCGTCAAGGGCGCGATGACCACGGGCGAGAAGGCCGTGTTCGACGCCTTCCCGCAGAACGTCGAATTCAAGCCGATGGGCGAAGGCTTCACCTGGGACACCCAGGACCGCGCACGCGACATCGCCGTGGCGCGCGAGGCCTGGGACGAGGTCAAGCGCATGATCGCCGATCCCGCCTACGACATGGTCCTCGCCGACGAGCTCAACATCGTCCTGCGCTACGACTACCTGCCCTTGGCCGAAGTGCTCGAAGCCGTGACCGCGCGTGCGCCGATGAAGCACGTCATCATCACCGGCCGCAACGCGCCCGAAGGCCTGGTCGAAGTCGCCGACCTCGTCACCGAGATGACCTTGGTCAAGCACCCGTTCCGCGAGCAGAACGTGATGGCCCAGCCGGGGATCGAGTTCTGAGCCGCAGCCACCCTCACCGCTGCGACTAAGCCGCTGCGCGGCTAAGTCTCGCTCCTCTCCCGCCAGCGGGAGAGGGGCAACGCCCGCCTTCTCCCGCTGGCGGGAGAAGGATAGCGTAGCTTGCCGCGTCAGCGGCTAGCGGAGCTTGGATGAGGGTGGCGAAGCACCGCCCGATCATACGCGGCGATCTGCTCCGCAATCCCCCGCACCGCGCGCACGTAGGCCGGGCTGCCGCAGACCGTCCAGGCCTGCGGAATGCTGATCCGCGGGATGCCGGCGAGCGCCGGGTGGTGGAGCATCTCGGTGCCCTGGTCGCGCACGGTGTCGGTCGCGCTCTCGACGATCAGGAAATCGGGCCGCGCCGCGACCATCTCCTCGAGGCTGACCTGCGACAGTGCCGGCTTGCCGAGCTTCGTCGCGAGATTGACCAGGCCCGCACGCGCCATGACCTCGTCGATCAGGGTGCCGGTGCCGGTGAGGAAACCGCGCCGCTGGTAATAGGCGGCGACCCGCCCGCGGCCGAGCCGGGGAACGCCCGCGAGCTCGCGATCCATTCGCGCGATCAGCGCCGCACCGCGCTCGGGGTGGCCGACGGCATTGGCCGTGCTGCGGATCGAGGCCTGGATCTGGTCGTAGCGTTCGGCCGACTTGAGATCGACCATCCGGTAGTTCTGGTCCTCGAGCACCTTGATCGCCGCGCTGCGCCGCGCGGGCATGCCGATGACGAGATCGGGATCGAGCGCGACGATCTCTTCGGCCGACTTGCTGAGCAGCCGCAGCCCGCGTGCGCGCGCCGCCTCGGCCGACATCTCGACGTCGGTGGCGTTGCGTGTCAGCCCGGCGATCTGGCTGCGATCGGCCAGCGCGAGCACGAGCTGGTCGGCGCAGAGGTTGAGCGAGACGATCCGCCGCGGCGGTCCCGCCGGTGCCGGGCGTACCGCCCTCGCCGCGAGCACGCCGCCCGCCACCGTGGCGAACAGGGCCGACAGGATCAGGAAGCGAGGCAGCGGAGGCATGCCTGCGACATAGACGAGCGCCCGCTGGCGGCAAGTGCGGCGATTGACGCCATGCGGCGATGTGCCTAACGCCGCCCCTGCGACAGGTTCACCCGCAAGGGTGATGAAAAGGGAACGGAGTTCGAGACCCCGGCTGCCCCTGCAACTGTGAGCGGCGAGCCATCGTGCCACACGCCATTGCGATCCCCGGATCGCGAGAAGGCGGCGCGAACCGGCAGTGACCCGCAAGCCAGGAGACCTGCCCGTCGCGGTCGTCCTTCGCGCGGACAGGGTGTGCCGAGCGGACGGGGGTGAACCCGCGCGACGACAAGTCCGACCACGCATGCGTGGGGGAGATTTGGTCGTGCGCGTGTTGCAGTATCTCGTTTCCGTTTCGCTCCTCGCCGTGCCCGTAGCGGCGCGGGCCGACGAACTGCCGGAGGCCCCTACTCCCGACGCGGCCGCAGACGTCTCGTCCGCGACCGACACGATCCTCGTCACCGCGACGCGCCTGGCGCTGCCCGTCGACCAGGTCCCCGCCTCGCTGACCGTGCTCGACAAGGCGGCGATCGACCGCGCGCAGGACATCGGCGTCACCGAACTGCTGCTGCGCACGCCGGGTATCTCGATCGCGCGCAACGGCGGCTACGGTACCACCACCGCGCTGCGCATCCGCGGCGCCGAGAGCGAGCAGACCGTGGTCGTGATCGACGGGGTCAAGCTCAACGATCCCTCGGCCAGCAGCGGCGGCTACAACTTCGCCAACCTGCTCGCCGGCGACGCCTCGCGGATCGAGGTCCTGCGCGGGCCGCAGTCGATCTTCTGGGGCAGCCAGGCGATCGGCGGCGTGGTCAACGTCGTGACCGCACTGCCCGAGAAAGTGCTCGAAGGCAGCTTCGACCTCGAGACCGGCTCGCACGAGACGGTCAGCGCGCGCGCCGCGCTGGGCGGCAAGACCGGCCCGCTCGCCTGGCGCCTGGGCGGCCAGGCCTTCACAACCGACGGCATCAGCGCGCTCGCCCCGGTCTATGGCGGTAGAGAGGCCGACGGTTATACCAACCGCAACGTCAGCGGCCGCGCCGTGCTCGAGCTCGCGCCGGGGCTCTCGGCCGACCTGCGCGGCTACTATGCGTCGTCGCGGACCGAGATCGACGCCTCCACCGCGGACAGCCTCGAATATGCGCTGAACCGCGAATTCGTCGGCTATGCCGGGCTCAACCTGGACCTGCTCGACGGGCGCTTCCGCAACCGCTTCGGCTATACCTATACCGACACCGACCGCGACAACTTCAACCCCACCCGCGCCCGCGCGCAGACCTTCGACGCGGCCGGCCACAACCGCCGCTTCGAATACCAGGGCGCTTTCGCGATCAGCGAAGGCTGGACCCTGCTCGCGGGCGCCGAAAACGAGCGCTCACGCTTCCGCTCGGTCTCGCCGCCCGCGGCGCTGGCCACGCCGGTGCCCGCACCGGTGCGCGGCGGCGCCGACATCACCAGCTTCTATGCCCAGCTCAGCGCCCAGCCGATCGCGGGGCTGACCCTGAACGCCGGGCTGCGTCACGACGATCACGATCGTTTCGGCGGCAAGCTGCTGTTCGCCGCGGGCGGCGTGCTCGCGCTGCCCACGGGCACCACCCTGCGCGCGAGCTATGGCGAAGGCTTCAAGGCGCCGACGCTCTACCAGCTGTTCTCCGAATTCGGCGTCGCCAGCCTCGCGCCCGAGCAGGCCAAGGGCTGGGAAGCCGGCGCGGAACAGCACCTGTTCGACGGCAAGCTCGTCTTCGGCGCGACCTGGTTCCAGCGCAGGACGCGCGACCAGATCATCTTCAACTCCTGCGCCGCCACATCGACCGATGCGCTCTGCTTCGTGCCCGGCAGCACGACCACGCGCCGCCAGGGCTACTATGCCAACGTCTCGCGCGCTGAAGCCCACGGCATCGAGGCAAGCGCCGCGCTGAAGCTCGGCGGCTTCCAGCTCGACGGCAACTACAGCTGGACCGTCGCCGAGGACCGCTCGCCCGGCGCCAACTTCGGCAAGTGGCTACCGCGCCGACCGCGCCAGACGGCCAACGGTTCGGTCTCCTACGCATGGCCCTTCGGGCTGACGACGGGGGCGGCGGTCCGCTGGTCGGGCAAGACCTTCGACAACGCCGCCAACACCACCGTGCTGAACGCCTATACGCTGGTCGACCTGCGCGCCGAATATGCGCTGTCGCCCGCGCTACGGCTGGTCGGCCGGGTCGAGAACCTGTTCGACGAGACCTATTCCACCGCCTTCCGTTACAACGCTCTGGGCCGCGTGTTCTACGCCGGCCTGCGGGGACGCTTCTGATGCTGACACCCGTTACGCCCGGCCCTGCCATCGTCGCCTGCAACACCTGCCGGCTCTCCGCCGACCAACGCGAGGACGGCGAAGGCCGGCGCGGCGGCGCGCTGCTCGCGGCGGCCCTGCGCGAGATTCAGGCCACGGACCCGCGCTATGCCGAGGTTGCCGTGCAGGAGATGCCCTGCCTCTTCGCCTGCACCGAATTCTGCACGATCCACCTGCGCGCGCCGGGCAAGGTCAGCTACGTGCTCGGCCGTTTCACGCCCGATGCGGAGGCCGCACGCGCGATCCTCGACTATGCCGTCCACTATGCCGCCAGCGAGCATGGCCGCGTGCCGTTCCGCGACTGGCCGCAAGGCGTGAAGGGCCACTTCATCACCCGCGCCCCGCCCGAAGGATTCGTCGCCGAATGAGCTTTTCCTCCATCGCCGACTTCGAATCCGCGCTGACCGAGCTGCCCGGGCCGGACCAGGCAGCGATTGCGGCAGCCGAGGCACGGCAGGCGCAGCTGACCAAGCCCGCAGGCTCGCTGGCGCGGCTCGAGGACATCGCCGTGTTCTTCGCCGGCTGGCAGGGTCGCGAGAAGCCGCGGCTCGATCGCGGCCGCGTCGCGATCTTCGCCGGCAACCACGGCGTCGCCGCACGCGGGGTCAGCGCTTTCCCCGCCGACGTCACCGCGCTCATGGTCGCCAATTTCGCCGCCGGCGGCGCCGCGATCAACGCGCTGGCCGGCGCCGCCGGGCTCGAACTGACGGTCGTGCCGATCGCGCTCGACCGGCCGACCGAGGACTTCACCTGCGCGCCGGCGATGAGCGAGGCCGAATGCCTCGAAGCCCTGTCGATCGGCGCCGGCGTGGTCACGCCCGATCTCGATCTGCTCGTCGTCGGCGAGATGGGCATCGGCAATTCGACCGCCGCCGCCGCACTCTGCGCGCGCAGCTTCGGCGGCCGCGCGCGCGCCTGGGTCGGGCCCGGCACCGGGCTCGATCCGGCCGGGGTCGAACGCAAGATCGCCGTGGTCGAAAGCGCGCTCGCCTTCCACGCGAACGCCTCCGGCAGCGCTTTCGAGACGCTGCGCCGCGTCGGCGGGCGTGAGATCGCCGCGATCGCCGGCGCCGTGCTCGCCGCGCGCCGCCAGCGCATTCCGGTCATGCTCGACGGCTTCATCAGCGGCTCCGCGCTCGCACCGCTGGCTGCGGCCCATCCCGCGATCACCGAACACTGCCTGGCCGGTCACTGCTCGGCGGAGCCCGGCCACGCCCGCTTGCTCGAACGCTTCGGGCTGGATCCCATTCTGCGGCTCGACATGCGGCTCGGCGAAGGCAGCGGCGCGGCCGTGGCGGCACAGGTCGTGCGCTCGGCCCTGGCCGCGCACGCGCAGATGGCGACCTTTGCCGAAGCCGGGATCGCCGGCGGGGCATGAGCGAAGGCTTCCGCCTCCACCTGCTGCGCCACGGCGCGCCGGAGGTTCCGGGTCTGCTGCTCGGGCGCAGCGATGCGGCTCCAACCCCCGGCGGCATCGCCGCCTGCGTCGAACGCACGCGCGATCTGGCGGTCGAGGCGATCGTCAGCTCCGATCTCTCCCGCGCCGCTGCGGCAGCCGGTGCGATCGCCGAATCCCGAAACCTCAAGTCCACTTCAGATCCACGCTGGCGCGAGCTGGACTTCGGCATCTGGGACGGCCGCGCCCCGCACGAGATCGACGCGCAGGCGCTCGCGCGGTTCTGGGACGATCCCGACGCTTACGCCCCGCCACAAGGCGAACGCTGGTCCGATCTTGTCGCGCGCGTGGGCACCGCGATTGGCGAACTGTCGCCGCGCGACACGCTGATCGTCACCCACGGCGGCGCCATGCGCGCGGCGCTGAGCGTGCTCTGCGGTTTCGACCATCGCTTCGGCTGGGCCTTGGACCTGCCCTATGCCGCGCTGCTGACCTTCCGCGTCTGGCCCGGTGACAGGCCCGGTGACAGGCCGGCCGGACAGGTGGTGGGCCTGCGCACATGAAGGGTTTCGTGATCGCGCTCCAGTTCCTCACCCGGCTGCCCATGCCGCGCGTGGCGGTGAGCAGCGACGAATTCGCCGCCTCGATGCGCTGGTTTCCGGCTGCGGGCCTGGTCGTGGGCGCGATCGTTGGCCTCGGCGCCGTGCTCGGCGCGCGCATCGATCCCTGGCTCGGCGCGCTGGTCGGGCTCGTGCTGTGGGTCGCGGTCACCGGCGCGCTGCATCTCGACGGCCTTGGCGATGCCGCCGATGCCGCCGGCGCCGCGCATAAGGATCCCGAACGCCTGCGCGCGGTCTTCGCCGATCCGCACGTCGGCAGCTTCGCTGTCGTCGCGATCGGCTTGCAGCTTGTGGCCAAGCTGGTGCTGATCCGCAGCTTGCTCGTCACCGCGCCGCCGCTCGCGCTGGCGCTGATCCCCTTCGCTGCGCGGATCGGCCCGCTCGCCTGGACGCGCTGGTTGCCGCCGCTGCACGAGGGCCTCGGCGCGCGCTTCCGCGACACGGTGCGCCCGGTCGATCTCGCGCTGTGGGGCCTGGTCCTGCTCGCCGCGAGCTGGTTCGTACCCGGCTTGCTCGCGGCGCTGCTGTTCATTCCGCTGTGGACCGTCTGGCTGCGCGCGCGGTTCGGCGGCGTCTCGGGCGACCTCCACGGCGCGGGCATCGAGATCGTGGAATCGGGGCTGCTACTGGCCGCGATCGTCGGAGCCCGGCTGATATGACGCGCTGGACCTGGCACGGCGGCGGCCTGGCCGCGGCGCGCGCGCACTTCGGCGAAGGAGATGCGCCCTGGCTCGATCTCTCGACCGGGATCAACCCCAACCCATGGCCGGTGCCGGCGGACCTGGCGATCGACTGGCAGGCCCTGCCCGACGAGGCAGGCCTCGCCGCGCTCGAACGCGCCGCGGCCGACCATTTCGGCGCCGATCCGCAGCACGTCTGCGCCTTACCCGGCACCGAGATCGGCCTGCGCATGGCCGGCGACGTGCTGCCCGGCCCCGCCGTCCACCTCGCGCCGACCTATCGCACCCACGGCGACATGTTCGGCGGATCGCGGCCGGTCACTCTGGCCGAAGCAGGCGACGAGACGCTGATCGTCGCCAACCCGCGCAACCCCGACGGCGCGACCTATGCTGCCGATGACCTGCTTGCGCATCGCGGCTGGCTGGTGATCGACGAGGCCTTCGCCGATGGCTCGCCCGAACTGAGCCTGGCAGATCGGGTGGCCGACGACCGCCGCCTGGTGATCTTCCGCTCGTTCGGCAAGTTCTTCGGCCTCGCCGGTCTGCGGCTCGGCTTCGTCATCGCGCCGCGCGCGGTGATCGCGCGTTTCCGCGCCCGCCTCGGCGCCTGGCCGGTCGCGGCCGCGGGCATCGCCATCGGCACCGCGGCCTATCGCGACGACGCCTGGATCACGGCCAGCCGCGCCGACCTGCCGTGCCGCGCGGCGGCGCTCGATACGGTACTGGCGCGCCACGGCCTGGCCGCGCGCGGCAACTGCCCGCTGTTCCGGTTGGTCGAAACCGACCAGGCCGAGGCGCTGTTCGAGCGGCTTGCCCGCCGCGCGATCCTGACACGGCCGTTCGACTACGATCCGCGCTGGCTGCGGCTGGGCCTGCCCGGCAACGACGCCGACCTCGCCCGGCTCGACACGGCGCTTGGCTGAGCCCGTCGCCCTCGTCGCGCTCGCGCTCGACGCCGCGATCGGCTGGCCGACGGGGCTCTATCGCCGCATCGGTCATCCGGTCGGCCTGTTCGCGCGGATCATCGACCACTGTGAGGCACGCTGGAACCGGCCCGAGAGCCCCGAGCGCCGCCGCCTGCTGACCGGGATCGCCACCGTGCTCGTCCTTCTCTTGGTCGCGGGCCTCGGTGGCTGGCTCGTGCAGAGCCTGCTGCTCGCGCTGCTCGGTCCCTTCGGCTGGATCGGCCTGGCGCTCGCCGCCTTCCCCGCGCTCGCGCAGCGCAGCCTGTTCGATCACGTCCGCCCCGTCGCACGCGCGCTCGAAGCCGGCGACCTGCCAGCCGCGCGCCAAGCCGTGGGCATGATCGTCGGCCGCGACACCGCGCAGCTCGGTGAGGCTGGCGTCGCGCGCGCGGCGATCGAGAGCCTGGCCGAGAGCTTCTGCGACGGCGTCGCCGCACCACTGCTCTGGCTGCTCGTCGGCGGCCTGCCCGGCGTCTGGATCTACAAGGCGATCAACACCGCCGACAGCCTGATCGGCCACAAGGAGCCACGCTGGCGCGCGTTCGGCTGGTGCGCGGCGCGGACCGACGATGTGCTCAACCTGGTCCCCGCGCGGATCGGCGGCGTGATGATCTGCCTTGCGGGTATGGATGGCTGGCGGACCATGTGGCGCGACGCGCGGCTGCACGCCTCGCCCAATGCCGGCTGGACCGAAGCAGCGATGGCCGGCGTGCTGGGGCTTCGCCTGGCGGGCCCGATCGCCTATGACGGCGTGATGCACGACAAGCCCTGGATCGGAGACGGCTCGCCGCAGGCCGGCGCGCACGACATCTGCCGCGCGCTGGCGGTCTATGTCCGCGCCTGCCTGTTGCTCTGGATGACGGCAGGAGGCGTCGCATGGGTGCTGTGATGCTCCAGGGCACGGGGTCGGACGTCGGCAAGTCGGTGCTCGTCGCCGGGCTGTGCCGCGCGCTGGCCAACCGCGGGCTGACCGTAAGGCCGTTCAAGCCGCAGAACATGTCAAACAACGCCGCGGTCACGGTCGACGGCGGCGAGATCGGCCGCGCCCAGGCGCTCCAGGCCATGGCCTGCCGCGTCGAACCGCACACCGACATGAACCCGGTCCTGCTCAAACCGCAGGCCGATCGCACTTCGCAGCTCGTGGTCCACGGCAAGGTCCGCGGCACGCTGGGCGCGGGCAATTTCCGCGAGGGGCGCGGCGCGCTGCTGACCGAGGTGATGGAAAGCTATCGCCGGCTCCGCGCGCAATGCGACGTGGTCGTGGTCGAAGGCGCCGGCTCGCCCGCCGAGATCAACCTGCGCGCCGGCGACATCGCCAACATGGGCTTCGCGCGCGCGGCGCAGGTGCCCGTGGTGCTGGTCGGCGACATCGACCGCGGCGGAGTGATCGCCGCCGTCGTGGGGACGCGCGCGGTGATCGATCCGGCCGACGCGGCGATGATCCGCGGCTTCGTGATCAACAAGTTCCGCGGCGATCCCGCGCTGTTCGAGGACGGCTACCGCCAGATCGAGGACCTGTCGGGCTGGCGCGGCTTCGGCGTCGTGCCCTGGCTACGCGCGACCGTGCGCCTGCCCAGCGAGGACGCGGTAATCCTCGAGAAGCGCGCCGATCGTGGCGAGGGCCGCGTGGTGGTCGCTTGCCCGATCCTGCCGCGGATCTCGAACTTCGACGATCTCGACCCGCTCAAGCTCGAACCTGGCATCGAACTGGTCATGGTGCCGCCGGGCCAGCCGATCCCGGCCGAGGCCGCGCTGGTCGTCATCGCCGGCTCGAAGGCCACAGTCGCCGACATGGCCGCGTTGCGCGCCGAGGGCTGGGACGTCGACATCCTCGCCCACCGCCGGCGCGGCGGCGCGGTGCTCGGCCTCTGCGGCGGCTATCAGATGCTCGGGCGGCGGATCGACGATCCCGACGGGATCGAGGGCCCGCCGGGCGCGATCGAGGGGCTCGGCCTGCTCGATCTCGAAACGCGGCTCGCCGGCAGCAAGGCCCTGCGCCAGGTCGTGGGCCACGCGCTCGACGCGGGGTTCACCGGCTACGAGATGCACATGGGTGAGACCACCGGCGCGGATCGCGCCCGGCCTTTCGCGCGCTTCGACGACGGCCGCGAGGATGGCGCGATCAGCGCGGACGGGCGCGTGCTCGGCACCTATGTCCACGGCCTGCTCGCCAGCGCCGACCTGCGCCGCGCGCTGCTCGGCCGGATCGGCGTCGAGGGCGCGGGTGTCGACTACCAGGCCGACGTCGACGCCGCGCTCGACGACATCGCCGCCGAGCTCGAACGGCATGTCGACGTGCCCGCGCTGATCGCGCTCGCACGCGAAGCCGGAGAACCCACGTCATGACCGGCCATCGCCTGCTGGTGCTCGGCGGTGCGCGCTCGGGCAAGAGCCGCCTCGCCCAGAGCCGCGCCGAGCAATGCGGCGGCACGCTGACCTATGTCGCCACGGCCGAGGCCTGGGACGACGAAATGCGCGAACGCATCGCGCTGCACCAGGCCGATCGCGACGCACGCTGGTCGACGCTCGAAGCCCCGCTCGATCTGCCTGCCGCCATCGCCGCGCGATCAGCGCCCGGCGAGACGCTGCTGGTCGATTGCCTGACGCTGTGGGCGACAAACGTCCTGCTTGCCGAGCGCGACCTCGATGCCGAGATCACCGTGCTGGTCGAGGCGGTGACCGGCTTTCGCGGCACGCTGATTCTCGTCGCCAACGAGGTCGGGCTCGGCATCGTGCCCGACAACGCCCTCGCCCGCCGGTTTCGCGATTTCGCCGGGCGGATCAACCAGGCGGTGGCCGCGGCCGCCGACGAGGTGATCTTCGTTGCCGCCGGCCTGCCGCTGCAGCTCAAGTAGTTCCGCCGGGGTCCCCCAGCACCGCGTCGAGGTCGGCGATCGCGCGCCGCGAGACATCGAGCGCCCCCGCGAGCGCACCCACCTCGTTCTGATCGACCCGGCTCCAGGCCTGGCTGACCTCGGCAAAACCGCAGATCCCCGCGAGCCCCGCCAGCCGATGCGCCGAGGTGGCGGTGCCTTCGGCCTCGGCCTGGTCGACCGCCTCGCGGAGGTTGGCTCGCAGCCGCGCCAGCATGACGTCGGTATTGTCGAGCCCGAGCAGCCGTAGGAGCCGGTAGCGGAAGTGCCAGGGCTCGGCGCGCGCGGCGTGATCCTCGAGCGGACCCGCCCATTGGCGCAACAGCGCGAGCAGGGCCTCGCGATCGACCGGCAGGCCGAGCTGCCCGCCCGAACCGACGGCACCGCGCGCCTCGCCGCCGACGGTCAAAATCGGCGTGCCGTTGACCGGCGCAGGCATCTGACGGACCTCCGCCATCAGTGCCGCCGCGCCGTCGATGCATTGATCGACGAGCACGATCGCCGGCGCTTCGGCCAAGGCAACGCGCGCGCCGGCGGCATCCGCAGCCTGCTGGCAGGACCACCCGAAGGGTTTCACGAAGCCGCAAACCTGGTCCGTCAAGACAGGGTCCGCCGAGACTGCCAAGAGGATCGATCTTGCCGCTATGCGCCCCTCTCCTTTTGTGGATGACACCGAAATGGAGCTTTGCATCCCTCGACAGCGCGGGACAGGGTGAACATATTGCAAGCTGAATCCCAGAGAAACACCGTTTATTGCAATGGGGATTGGCGGCTGATGCGACGCAGAGTCTTGATCGCTGACGATCACCCGATGGTTAGAGACGCCGTGCGGATGGCGGTCATGTCGCAGCTTCCGCACCTCGTCGTCGAAGAGGCGACCGAAATCGAGTCTGCCGAACGCATCGCCCAGACACGCCAGGACATCGCCCTGTTGCTGCTCGACTACCAGCTGCCCGACGCCGAGGGTTTTTCGGGCTTTTTCCGCCTCCAGCACGTTCTCGGCAGCGTCCCCATCGCGATCATATCGGCCTTCGACGAACCGCGGATCGTCAACGCGGCCAAGGCCGTGGGCGCGGCAGGGTTCATTTCGAAGAGCCAGCCGCTCGATCAGATTGCCATGGCGATCGGCACCCTGGTCACTGGCGGCGTGGTCTTTCCCCCGGCCCCCGCGGTGCCCGACGCGCTGCGCGACATGGGCGCGCGGATGGAAACGCTGTCCTCGGCGCAGAAGCGCGTGCTCGCGGCGCTGGTCCGCGGCGATCTCAACAAGCAGATCGCCGCCGATCTCGAACTCACCGAAGCGACGATCAAGGCGCATCTGACCGCGATCTTCCGCAAGCTCGGCGTCACCAACCGGCTGCAGGCCATCCTCTCGGTCAAGCCGCTGCTCGATCCTGAGGGCGAGCCGTGACCGGCGAAGAGGATCCTCCTGGCCAATCGCGCAGCTTCGAACTGCGCGCCGGGCTTGCCGTTCTCCTGCTCATTCCGCTGCTGCTGGCAGCCCTCGCCTTCTGGTTCGGCACCGAATATCGCCGGCTGGGCAGCAGCGAGGACGAGGTCCGCCAGGGACATGCCCGCCAACTGCTGATCAGCGAGCTGTTTTCCTCGATCAAGGATGCCGAAACCGGTCAGCGGGGCTTCGTCATCACCGGCAACGAGGCTTTTCTAGAACCCTATCGCGAAGGGCGCCGCGACGCGCAGGAACTGCTCCAGGCCTTGTGGGCCTATCCGACGACCGAAGTCGATCGCCGCGGCCTCGAACGCTTCCAGCAGATCAGCGAAGAGAAATTCCGCGAGATGGAGCGGGTGATCGGACTGCGCCGCAGCGGCGGCCTCGCGACGGCCTCGGCTGCCGTGAGCGAGGGCTATGGCAAGAAGCTGATGGATCAGCTGCGCAGCGAAGCCGAGAAGGCGCGTGCGACCGAGGCGCAGCGACTGACGCAGACTCTGGCGCGGCAGAACGAGCGGACCCGCACGACCGAGCAGATCAGCTGGTTCATCGTCGCCATGGTCGCGCTGACCTTCATCGGCATCGGCGTGCTGTTCTGGCGCAGCGAACATCGCCGGGCGTCCTATGAACGCGTCGCGCGCGAGGCCGCGGCGCGCCGGCGCGCGATCTTCGACAGCACGCTCGATGCGCTCGTGCTGATCAACCCGAGCGGCAGCATCGAGACGATCAACCGCGCGGCCTCGCAACTGTTCGGCTATCCCGAGAACGACCTGATCCGCCGCGACATCTCGCTGATCGTCGATCTCGCCCCTGGCGAAGGCCTGTTCCTCGATCGCATCGGCCTGACCGGCAAGGGCCTGGCCGAGCCGTTTCGCCACAACCTGGCGGCCCACCGTGCCGATGGCTCGACGATCCCGGTCGAGGCGGCGCTGGGAACCATGCCCCTGCCCGACGGCGTCCACATCGTCGCGGCGCTGCGCGACATTTCCGAGCGCGAGAAGGTCGAACGGATCAAAGACCAGTTCCTCTCGACCGTCAGCCACGAGTTGCGGACGCCGCTGACCTCGATCGTCGGCTCGCTCGGCCTGCTGCGCGGCAGCCTCGGGCAGGAATTCCCCGCGGCCATGCTGCGGCTGGTGGTGATCGCCGAGAACAACGCCAACCGGCTGATCCGCCTGGTCAACGACCTGCTCGACATCGAAAAGCTCGAAGCCGGCGAGATGTCGTTCGATTTCCAGCCGGTCGACCTGCGTGACGTCGGCACGCGCGCGCTCGACGCCGTGCGCGGCATGGCCGAGAACCAGAACGTCGAACTGATCGCGGACTTCGCCGCCGATCCGGTCATGGTCCGCGGCGATGCCGAGCGACTGATCCAGGTATTCAACAACCTGCTGGCCAATGCCATCCGCTTCACCCCGGCCGAGAAGACGGTGTGCCTGCAGATCACCCGCCGCAACAGCCACGCCGAGGCCAGCGTGATCGACAGCGGCCCCGGCATCGACGCCGAGCTGCGCAACCGCCTGTTCACGCGGTTCGCCCAGTCGATCCAGGTTCCGGCCGGCCAGACGCGCGGAACCGGCCTAGGCCTCGCCATATCGCGCGAGATCGTCCGCAACCACGGCGGCGGCATCTGGTACACCCCGGCCACCACCGGCGGCAGCGTGTTCAGTTTCAATCTGCCCGTGTGGAACACAGTGACCGGGCAGCCCGAGAACGGTGCGGCACCACGCGTGCTGATCTGCGCGAACGAGGCCGAGGCGCGCGGCATCGCCGATGCGCTCGAGAACCGTTCGGTCCGCGCCGACGTGGTCGATACGGCCTCGGCGATCATGACCGCCTTCGCGCAGCAGCACTACGTCGCGCTCCTGCTCGACTATCATTGCCTGGGCGATAATCCGCGTCTGCTGCACGAGATCCACAGCGATCCGTCGCTGCGCACCCTGCCCGTCATCGCCATTGCCGGCGGCGAGGAGCCCGGCGCCAAGCTGGCCTCCCTCGACGTCGTCGACTGGATCCCGCGGCCGCTCGACGCCATCCGGCTCAACACGGCGCTGGCCAGCGTCATGGCGCGCGCGCGCCATGCCATGCCGCTGATCCTCCACGTCGACGACGACACCGATACGCTTGAGATCACCGCAGCCGCGCTCGAAGGCCGCGCGCGCATGGCCCGCGCCACCGACCTCGCCTCCGCCCGCGAAATGATCGCCCAGGATCGGCCCGACGTGGTCATCGTCGACCTGGGCCTGCCCGACGGCTGCGGCGAACAGCTGCTCGGCGAACTCGGCGGCGAGGCGGCGATCCCGGTGATCATCTATTCCGCGCAGGAGCGCAACGGCGCCTTCGCCAGCGAGGTGGCCGCCGTGCTGACCAAATCGCGACGCTCGCTGTCCACGCTGGTCGAGACGATCAACGACATTCTGGCTCGCCAGAAGCAGACGGCACAACAGACGGCGCAGCAGGCCGCGGAGACCAGCGATGGACGCTAGACGGTTCAGCGACCGGTTGAAGGTGATCTACGTCGACGACGAGCCCGACATCCGGATCATCGTCGAAATGGCGCTCGCGCTCGATCCCAGCCTCGACGTCCGCATCGCCCCCTCGGGACGCGAAGCGCTCGGCATCATCGCCAACGGCTTCGTGCCCGACATCGCCCTGCTCGACCTGATGATGCCCGAAATGTCGGGCAAGGACGTGCTCGCGCATCTGCGCGACATGCCACAGTTCGCCAAGCTGCCCGTGCTGTTCATCACCGCCAACGCCCGCCAGGCCGACGTCGACCGCTATATCAACGAAGGCGCCGACGGCGTCATCACCAAGCCGTTCGACCCGCTCTCGCTCGCGCGCAACGTGCGCGATCACTTCGAGCGGATCAGCGCCTTGCGCGAGAGCGAATAGCTCAACCTATTCGGGCGCGCCGTAGCGCTCGGCCGATGCCAGCAGTTCGGGCTGCCGCTGGACGCCCGTCGAACGCATGACGTAGGCGACGGTCGTGTAGCAGCCGACGGTGAACAGGAAATCGAGCACCTGCGCCTCGGTCCACTCGGTCATCAGCGCCTGCCAGCTCGCGTCGCTGATCTCGTAATTGGCGACCAGTTCCTCGGTCGCCCGAATGACGTGCCGCTCGAAATCGGTGAAATAGGGATCGGAGGCGCCGACCTTGATCGGCTCGAACATGGAATCGTCGAGCCCGCACGAGATGCTCGTGTTGAGGTGGCTCGACCACATGTAGACCGCCTTGGTGATCCAGGCGAGCCGCATGATCGCGATCTGGCGCTGCTTCACCGGCAGGCTGTTGGTCGTCAGCAGGTGGATGTTGAAGGCCGAGAACACGTCGGCCAGCTTCGGATTGTGCGCGAAGGTCAGCAGGACCGGATGCTTGTCCGCATTCTTGAAGAAGCCGCCGGTCCATTTCTCCAGGAAGCTGCGCGCCTCCTCGCCGATCTCGTCCGAACGGATGGGGGGCAGCCGCGGCGGCGGATCGTTGGGCAGCATCGCGAAATCCTCTTCCCTTATGGCCGGGCATGCTAAGCAGTTGTTCAGCAGGCTTGTCAATCGCACCGAACGGGCAGGCCTTTTTTGCCCATAAAAATACACTATCGTATCTTTTATGCTTGCCCGTCGCCGGCAAGTCAGGCAGCAAACGCGAGATAAACGGGCCAGTGGCCGGACTCGCCAGCGCGAAGGCGCCGGGGTCGGGAGAAGGATTTCCAGGAATGCTGAACAATCTGCCGTCGACGTGGGACATGGAGACGGACATCGTCGCGATCGGCTCTGGCATCGGCGGGCTGTCGGCGGCGATCACCGCGCACGAGAACGGCGCCAGCGCCGTGGTGCTCGAACGCTCGGCGCAAGTCGGCGGCGTCACCGCGCTGTCGATGGGCGAGGTCTGGGTCGCGGGCAATCATCTCGCCGCCGAGATCGGTGTCGAGGACTCGGTCGACAGCGGCTTCCGCTACGTGAAGCGCCTGTCGATGGACTACGGCAGCGACCTGTCGATCCTCAACAAGATCGTCCACGCGCGCGAGGCGCTGCGCTATTTCGAGGACCGCATCGGCCTCGAAATGGCGGTGATCCGCGACTGCCCCGACTATTACTACTCGGTCTCGAACGATGCCGTGGCCGAAGGCCGCATGCTCGAATGCAAGCCGTTCAAGGGCGAGACCTTGGGTGAATGGCAGGGGAAGACGCGCGTCTCGCCGCAGATGCCCTATGGCTTCACCCACCACGACATGGCCGAAGGCGGCGGCACCGCCAACATGATGGCCTGGGACTTCGCCAAGATGGGCGAGCGCCTGACCAACGACGAGCGCTGCCTCGGCGCCGGCCTCGCCGCCTATTTCGTCAAGGGCGCGCTCGATCGCGGCATTCCGCTGCTGACCGGAACCCAGGCCGAGGAACTGATCTCCGACGGCACCCGCGTGGTCGGCGTGCGCGTCACCCAGGACGGGCAACAGCGCTTCATCAAGGCCAACAAGGGCGTCGTCGTCGCGGTCAGTTCCTACGAGCAGAACCAGGAACTCAACAAGACGCTGGCCCGCCAGCTCGAGCAGGGCTCGATGCTGTTCTCGGGGATCAACGGCGCCAACTTCCGCCTCGCCGGCCCGCTCGGCGCGCGGATCGCGACGGTGCCCGACATCACCTCGCTCGGCGTCACCGTGCCCGGCGAGGAGGACGAGGAAGGCCGCCCGCTCTGGCGCAGCGCCCTGCCCGTCATCGGCCAACCGCACACGATCGTGGTCAACCGCGAGGGCAAGCGCTTCGGCAACGAGGCCTTCTACCGCTCGTTCTACTACAAGATCGACGAGATCGACGGCGGCAACCAGACCCATCCCAATTTCCCCTGCTGGGTGGTGATCGACAGCCAGGTCCTGGCGAAGTACCCGTTCTTCTCGGTGACTCCGGGCCAGGATTTCCCCGAAGGCTTCGGCACCAGCGCCGACAGCCTGGCCGAACTCGCGGGCAAGATCGGCATCGACGCCAGCAACCTCGAAGCGACCGTGGCGCGGTTCAACAGCCATGCCGAAAAGGGCGAAGATCCCGATTTCGGCCGCGGCACCCATCCGTGGAGCGCCTGGATGTGCGGCGACATCCATCACAAGCCCAACCCGAACCTCGCCCCGCTCGAAAAGGGCCCGTTCTACGCGGTCGAGCTGCGTCGGATGGGCGGCACGGGCATCGCCGCCGCCGGCCTGATGATCGACCACCACGCGCGCGTGATCGGCTGGGACGACAAGCCGATCCCCGGACTCTACGCCGCAGGCAATTCGACCGCGCGGATGGAGACCGGCGCCGTGATGCAGAGCGGCATCTCGAACGCGCGCGGCATGACCTACGGCTGGCTGGCCGCGCGCGAGGCCTGCGGCGATCCCAGCACCGCGCTTGAGCGCGAAGTCGCGCGGATGGGGCTGTGATCGTCCGATGATCGAGACCGAACAGACCGTCACCATCCGCGAAGACATCACCAAGGTCTGGGACTTCGCGCGCGACATCCGCGGCTGGGCCAGCCTGATGCCGGGCATGCAGGACTGCGAGGTGATCGACGACGACAACTCGCGCTGGACCCTCAAGGTCGGCGTCGGCGGGCTCGTCCGCACGGTCCGCGTCCAGGTCAAGGTCGACCAGTGGGACGGGCCTGGGCGCGTGTTCTTCACCTACAAGCTCGAAGGCGACCCGGTCCAGGGCGGCGGCTCCTATCTGGCCACCGCGACCGGCCCCGGCGAGACCGAGGTCAGGCTCCAGGTCCAGGTCCAGGGCTCCGGCCCAATGGCGCCGATGTGGGAAGCCATGGGCAAGCCGCTGTTGCCCCAGCTCGCCAAGGGCTTCGCCGGCCAGCTGCGCGACACGATCGAAGCCCAGGCGCAGCCCGCCTGGACCGCGAGCGCAAAGCCCGCGCCGAAAGCCGGTTTCCTCGCCTGGCTGCAACGGCTGTGGCGCGCGCTGTTCGGCGCCAAGTCATACCGAACGGGAGAGAACGATGAGTGAAGCCAACAAGCAGGTCGCGCTCGATTTCCTGCAGGCGATGGACAAGGGTGATGCCGAGGGCATGGGCCGCTGCACCACCGAGGACGCCGAGACCTTCACCAAGGGCTTCGGCCAGGTCTCGGGCTGGCGCAACCGCGAGACGATGCTCGCCACGGCCGCGGCCTTCCGCCAGGTCGTGCCCACGGGCTTCCGCCCCACGGTCCACAGCCTGACCGCCGAGGGCGACCGCGTCGTGCTCGAATTCGAAGGCGACGCCGTGCTCAGCAACGGCGAGCCCTACTGCAACCAGTACGTCTTCATCTTCACCTTCCGCGACGGGAAGATCTGCCAGCTCAACGAGTACTTCTGCACCGTGCTCGCCGATCGCACGATCATGCCGCTGCTCGCGCAGATGGGCGAAGAACTCGCGCACGGCAATTGACCGGAAAGACCTGACATGACTCTGCAAGTCGAAGTGCTCAAGCCGGCGATCGGCGCCAAGGTCCATCTCGACCGCGCCGCGATCGGCGATCCCGCGGTCAGCCAGGAACTGCTCGCGCTGCTCGAGAAGCACACCGTGCTGGTCCTGCCGCAGATCGGCCTGTCCGACGCCGAGCAGCTCGCGCTGACCGATGCCCTGGGCGAGCGGGTCAACGTCGAAGCCAAGGTCCCCGGCCGCGCCGACGCCGCCGCGGTCTACGAGGTGACCCTGAACGAGGGCGCGGCAATCGAGCGCGAATACGTGTTCGGCACCTTCTTCTGGCACATGGACGGGCTCACGGTCGACGTGCCGCCGCCCAAGGCCTCGCTGCTCAGTGCGCGCCAGCTCGCGGCCAAGGGCGGCCAGACCGAATTCGCCAGCACCAAGGCGGCCTATGCGGCGCTGTCCGACGACGAGAAGGCCGATCTCGCAGACCTGCGCGTGGTCCACACGGTGACCGCCTCGGTGCGCGAGGTCTGCGGGCCCGAAGGCATCGACGAGGCGCGCCGCGCGCTGCGCCACGAGCATCCGATGGTCTGGACGCGCCGCGATGGCACCAAGTCGCTGATCATCGGCTCGACCGCCGACCAGATCCCCGGCATGAACCAGGCCGAGGCGCGGGCGCTCCTCGCCCGCCTGCTCGACTGGACCGCCCAGCCCGCCTTCTCGTACCGTCACGAGTGGCAGGAGGGTGACTGCGTGATCTGGGACAATCCCTCGGCATTGCACCGGGTCGTGCCCTATGCGGTCGACTCCGGCCGGCGCATGCACCGCACCGGCATCGCCGGGGTGGAAACCTCGGCCTAAAGCAAAAACCGCCGCCGACCCGAGGGTCGACGGCGGCGTTGCGCTCAGTATCCGCTGCTGTTCTCGGTCGAACCGCCGCCGCTGCCCGCGGCGGGCGCCGGCGCCGCACCCGGCACGCCGAGGAAGTCTCCCTCCTCGCCGAACCAGTTGCGGAATTCGAGGAAGCCCGGGATCCCGTTGAAGGTGCTGTTCGCGGCCTGATCGACCTCGACGTGGATCACCGCGGGCTTGCCCGAGGCGATCGCGCGCTCGACCGCCGGCCCGATGTCCTCGGCGCGATCGACGTATTCGCCGTGTGCGCCGAAGCTCTGCGCGGTCAGATCGAGCCGCACCTCCTGGCCCCAGCGGGCTTCGGGGGTCGCGGTGTTCTCACCGAAGTTGGCCTTGTACGAAGCAGCCTCGATGCCCCAGGCGTGATCGACCGCCACGATGCAGATCAGCGGCAGGTTCTTGCGGACCGCGGTCTCGAGCTCCGAGATGTGGAACAGGAAGGCGGAGTCGCCGGTCAGCAGCGCGACCCGGCGATCCTTGCCGACGGCGAGCTGGGCACCGACCGCCATCGGCAGGCCGTTGCCGATCGCCCCCCAGTTGGAGCTCCACATCGCGTCGCGCGGCGTCCATTGCAGCAGCGCGGAGAACCACATCGACGCGGCGCCGCCGTCACGCACCAGGACGGTGTCGGCCGGGATCGCCTTGGTCGCCTCTATCGCCAGGCGGCCGGTGTGGATCGGCTTCGAGGCACTCGGCACGCGATCCTCGAGCGCGCGCTTGGTATCGTCGCGCAGCTTGGTCCATTCGGGCAGCTCGGCGGGCAGCGCGCGGCTCAGGTCGCCCAGCGCCTCGGTCAGCTGCGGGATGATGTCGACCAGGTCGCCGACCAGCGGCACGTCGATCGGCCGATTGACGCCGAAGGCGGTGGCATCGCGCTCGACGTAGATCCACTTGCGCGTCGCATCGCCGTCCTTCCACGCATGACCGCGGCCATAGTTCAGCGCCTCGCCCAGTTCGGTGCCGATCGCCAGCACCACGTCCGAGGCGGCGGCAATGCGCGAACCGGCCTCAGAGCTGTAGGGGAAAGTGCGATCTTCCATGCCCGGCAGCACGGCTTCGACCGCGTTGGACTGCAGGATGGGGCAACCGAGCTTGGCGGCCAGCGCGCGCGCGGCTTCGTGCTGGCGCGAGACGAAAACGCCCTGGCCGAGCAGCAGTGCCGGCGCCTTCGCCCCCTTCAGCAGTTCGACCGCCTCGCGGATCGAGAGGTCGTCGGCGCGTTGGCGGGTCAGGCGGTAGCGCGACGGGGCCGCGACCGGCGAGCCGTCGAACTTGGCCTGCATCACGCCCAGCGGCACCTCGACATAGGACGGCCCGGGCACGCCGCTGAGCGCCTGGCGGAAGGCCTCCTGGAAGATCTCCTCGGTCTGCTGCGGATACTCGATGACGCCGGCATATTTGACCGCATTCTCGAACAGCGGTGGCTGGCTCATGTACTGCATCTTGCCGCGGCGGACGCGCTGTTCGTAGAAGCGCTGGCGCTGGGCCATGATGAAGACCGCGGGGACGTTTTCCTTGAGCAGGAAGTTCGCGCCGGCGGCGATATTGCCGACGCCGGGCCCCTTGTTCACGCACATCACCACCGGCTTGCCGGTCATGCGGAAATAGCCGTCGGCCATCAGCGCCATGGCTTCCTCGTGATGCGGTGAGACGATCTGCATGCCGCGGCGCTCGGCCTCGAGGAACAGGCCGAAGAAGCTCGGATCGGGAATGCCGAACAGCGTATCGATACCCTCCGCCTGGATCAGGTCGAGAAGGCGTTCGGGCATCGTTTGACTGGGCATCGTGAATCATCCTCCTGCCGCCGGCATGATATGATACCGGCTGGAACCTTTGCGGCACTTCGCGGTCTGGCCCGGCCTGTCAATGGCAATGTGGCCCAGGGCGTCGCCCGATCGGCACGGACGCACGAAAAGCCCCATGGCGATGGCCTTGGGGCTGATTTGCGTGTCTATTCTGAGTTCTAGATTGGTGGTTGCGGGGGTAGGATTTGAACCTACGACCTTCAGGTTATGAGCCTGACGAGCTACCGGGCTGCTCCACCCCGCGTCACCATGGCGGGCGGCGCGAGGCAGCCCGGAAGCGTTTTGTT